>NZ_JASLGT010000023.1 GCF_030150205.1 Niabella sp. | reverse complement strand
AGCCTTTAACTGTACAGGATAAGGAACATAACCATCAGGTTGGTTCTCAAAGAGTAATGGTGGAGCATATCATTCGGGAAATGAAAATATTCAAAATAATGGCCTATCCCTACAGAAATAGAAGAAAGCGTTTCGGCCTTAGGGTGAATCTAATCGCTGCTATTTATAATCTTGAATTATGAAAGAGGTCTATTGTATACCGGAGCGGATGACGGGTTAGCAGGCAGCGTTGTAAATTTGTTTATAAGATTGCGTGTATAAAAGCTGGCCGTGTCTGCAAGCCGGTTACTTTTCGACCATTGCTTTTCATATTGATAATCCACATTAAAGGACAACCCCTTATAAATCTTATAGTTCACAGATGCCCGTAATACCATGTCTTGTACCACATTGGTGGTATTATCGTGTTTATAGTCGTCCAATGGATAGTAGTTCCAGCTTTGCAGGCGCCCGGCGCCTGCCGTATCCGTATACCCCCGCCGGTATTTATCAATAGGAATGGATTGATTATTATCATCCATAAAACGCAGATACGGCACGTAACGGGAACCGATATTTGTAACGGCACCAAAGTCTGGCAGCCCCTGCCTTGATGTGCTGTTGGTATAATAAGCCGTTAATGTAATCTCCAGATCTTTTACCGGCCGTATATGGTTATCCAGGTGTACGTTCACTTTATCCGCAAAGGAACGATCCGTACCATCTACCCGGTTATAGTTACCAGACAGTCGCCAGGCAAACTGGCCGCTGCCCCCATTGATACCCAGGGAATGCTGTTGGGTGAGACCCGTATGTTGGAAATAGCGGGCGTATTGTTCCCGGCTATTCCCCTGCTTCAGCATTTCAATTTGCGCGGCAGCAGCTTCTGCGCTCAGTTGGCCTGCCCGTTGTTTCTGCAATACTTCTACAATCGGCGATAACGCAGGTCGGCTAATAACGTTGTTAATCGCCTCATTGAAATAGCCCTTGTTAAACAGTTGCTGTTCTAATGTGATATAATCCGCAACCGGCATTTCCTTGGTATAAAACAGGTCTGTGGGGCGCGTAAACAGGTAGCTGCTATTTAGATTGACCTGCAAACGCTCATTATACCGGCCCCGCTTGGAAGTAATTACAATAACCCCATTACCCGCACGAGCCCCCCAAATACTGGCGGCAGCTGCATCCTTTAAAATGGTTACACTTTCTACATCATTGGGGTTTATATTATCTATATTTCCCTCGTATGGAAAATTGTCGAGAATGATCAGCGGCGCAAGCGGGCCGTTAATGGTACTGAGCCCCCTTATAGATATATTATTCGCATTTCCATCTGTTCCTGTTTTACCGCTGTTAAAGACAAGACCGTTGGTAACCCCATTTAACCGTTGCAGAATATTTGTTCCGGTTTGCTCATTCAGCATTTTATTATCAATAACCGTTACCGATCCATTTATTTCATTGGGCTTCAGTTTTTGATAACCGGTATTTACAAATACCTGCTCCAATTCACCATCTTTCTCTGTCAGTGTTAGTGACATTACTTGTCCCGGGTGCGTTACCACCATCGTTTTAGGAGTATAACCCACATGCGTAAACTGCAAACTGTCGGGAAAAGTTTTCAGTCGTATATTAAAACCGCCGGCTTCATTCGTTTTTACAGTTACACTACCCGACAGCGATAGCACCGTTACACCCTTTATAGGTTCCTTTGTACGATCGTTGACCAATAAGCCGGTTACCGGCGCCTGCGCATATAGGCCCAGCGCCGCGGCCGTAAAGGCCGCCGCCAATGCAATATATTTTTTCATAGCTAGTTAATTTTGGTTCGCTTTTAGTTCTTGTTTTTTATACCCGCGTTGTTCCGCATCCGCGAGCATCGTCCTTAAATAAGCAGCTACAACCTCCTCAGTAACAAAGGTTGCGGAAGTCTGCGCCAGCAACATACCATCTGGCGCCACCCATGCATAATGTGGATTGTACCGTCTTCGGATGAATTTACTCAGCAGCGAATCTTTTATGATAACAGGTACATTGAGCTTTTGTCTGTTAGCGGCTTCCCAGTTGGCCAGGGTTTTCCGCACAGCTGCCGGTCCCTCCGATGTAACCAATATGATCTGCAATTGGTGGCCATATTGCTGTTGCAAAGCATTAAGCTTGCCAAAGGAGCGTATACAAGGAAGGCATTGGGTATTCCAGAAATCCAGCAGGACCAGCTTTGCATCATTTTTTTGGAATTGTGAGAGGGATGCAGTATCCGCACTATAGTTTATAATATGATGGAATGTTATATCCGGTATGCGTTCACCTACCAACAGCGGAGACAAGGTATTTTTTTGTGCGGTTAGCGTCTGGCATAAAAAAGCCATAACGCCAAGGAGCGTCGTTTTTTTCATATCACAAGTGTTTAAGCAGTAAAGCAATATTGTTCAGGTCATCAAATGGGCATGGTATCAAGATCAGCTAGTTACATAGTATTATGCCCCATAGCCGGGTGATGGGAGGCTTAACATGAGAATACTGCCTCCCGCCCGGCAATATATTATACCGGGTTTTTAGGTTTGCTGGCAAACCGGGCGTTGTGCAATGCATGCTGCAAGCCACCTAAATGGCTAACACCAGACTGCGAGCGTAAATAATATAAAAGCAGTTTACTCATCTCATAAATAGTTAGATGAGTCTCTCCTAAACGGCAAGTTTGATCAGCAAAAAATAGGCGTGGCGCTCAACTTACCGAATAGAGGCCCTGAGAAGCCTTGGAACGGATAAGAGAGCCCACGCCCGGGTCGTGAGCTATTCGTCTTATCGTCTCGTTCCAATTAGAAATTTCTCAGGTTTCTATTCAAGACTCAAAGCGAATGCTTCAAATATTTTTATGAAGTAGTCGCGAATTTATATATTCTCTCAACAAATATAAATAAAAAATCATGCTGACGTATTATAATACGTCTAAAATTTTTAAAATTTCTTTCAGCTTGCCTTCAATGAAAGCGCACGAAAAGAAAGAAAAAAAGGAGATCACATTTCAGTTTGCTGTGGCACTAAAGAAGGCGATGGAAGATGCCGACTTCAATCCTACAAAACTTGCCCTGGAAATTGGAATGGAAAAATCGCACATGCAGCTGATCGCTAACGGTAAAAAGAATCTCACATTATCCTCCCAAATTGCGATCGCTGATGGATTAGGAATTTCCTACACCCAACTGGCTGTTTATTTTGATGAAGTTACCAAAACCGACGAAAAAAAATTTCTCGAATATCAAAAAAAGCAGCAGGAACTGAAAGCCCGTAAAAAGAAGATCTGAATAAGATATCAAACAATACTTTAAACACGTTACAGCCCCGTCAAAATCCGTTTGTTTTATACGCTGATGTAAATGTATGAAAAAATACAACGTTACGCTACACCGTAACAAAAAATATTTTCAAAAGCTGTTCTTTTCCGTATGATTGGGGATGAACTGTATCGGACGAAGTGCAGGTATGCGGTAGCATTGTATAAACTTATTCAAGCGAATAAGGAAATAATACCGATTAGACATTAATTTAATATCTTTTTGTATATTTGAGTTATGGGTAAATTAAAAGAGCTATTCATTAAAGAGAGCCTTCCAGAACTCCGTCATTTACAGAAGCAAAATCCTTCTCAGTTTAAGCGTGTTCAAA
>NZ_JASLGT010000026.1 GCF_030150205.1 Niabella sp. | reverse complement strand
GGTAACATTAGAAATGGTGCCTTCACTCACATCCACACCATATACCTGCTTTACCTGTTCAACGATATCGGAAGTTGTCATTCCCCGGCTATACATGCCGATAATGGACTCTTCAAGCTTATCGCTCATGCGCTGACCTTTAGGAATAAGTTGCGGTTCAAACTCACTGTTGCGATCTCTGGGAATGTTGAGCACCATATCGCCCAGGGACTGGGTTTTTACCTTTTTGGGGTAGGTTCCGTTACGGCTATTGCCGGTATTGTTGCCATCTTTGGCATGCTTCTCATAACCGAGGTGGCTATCAAGTTCGGCTTGTAACATCTGCTCTACGCCCTGTTTGTAGAGCTCACTAAAAAATGATTGAAAATCTTCTTTGCTTGTAAATTGCTTGAAGAAATCTTTGGGTAATTTGTTGTCCTGTTCCATAAAACTGTATTTAAAGTTAAAAAATCCGGGCCAAATCGCCGGCCGCAACCCGGGCAGGTTCGCTTCGTTCGGCTCCGCTACGCTCCGCCTCACTTCGCTTCACCTGCCCGGTGGTTAACTCTCCAATACAGTTACTTAATATTTATTTACACAAAGAACTAAACACTACCTGAAAAATATTTATTGTAAGATCATATTCGACCCCTCCGGGGCCGTGTCCTGTACCCCATCTGTTCCCCCCGCCAGCGGGGAGCTATGCACATTGGGCCCTTCGGGCCAGGCCTGCTCTATTTCGATAAGTATTCGTTATTAAGTTGTCGAAATTCTGTCCCTGATGAAGTTCCAGGTTGTTTGATCATGTTTAAGAAATGTGTACACGATGGGCCTTAAGCTGTATCAACTCCCACTACGGCCTCGCAAATTGCGGGGCTTTTTTATTCGCCTATGTTCTACGTCTATATTTTGCACTCACCCGCCAAAAACAAATATTATATTGGCTTTACCGGCGACAACCTGCAGGAACGTTTGCGAAAACACAATGCCAACCACAAAGGGTTTGCAGGAACGGAACATGATTAGGTAAATCTTCGGCAATGAATAAAGGCCCGCCGGGGACTGGGGGGAACTTGTGCGACATGGGTGCTCTGCTATTCATTGGAAGAATACAACCATTGCGTGCTTGCTCATTGCGCTGTGGCGGGCAATACTTTACAAAAATGCCGCCGGGCAGGTTAGGCTATTAAATCAAAGCAAAAAGCAGGGAACGCACGTTCCTTCCCCAACCGCATTCAGATGCAAACGATATTGCCTTACAGGATCTGTATTAATCCTTTCTTCTAACCATTGCCTGATATAATGCATTAGCATTGGGCATGCCATGTTCCGAAAAATCGATTACACTTGCACTAACCCCGCCTATTGGCTCCCAGCCTTCTTTTATTTTCTGACTTACAGCTTCTATAATTCCATTTGTTCCATCTATTGAATGGACTACCGTATATTCAATTGTCATATAAATGGTCTAAAAAATTTCATCCAGGATCTTTACCTGATAGAGTCGGATTCCGAACCGGTTAAAATACTTTTAAGTTTTTTGTTACCTTCAGATATTCTCTATTAAATAAAGAAAGGGTATTATTTGATAATGCGATTGCGCCAGTTGTGTTTTTTAAGTACATAGCGCCGAATCCCCAACTGTAATTACTAACTTCTAAGCCTACAAAAGCCGATTTATCCTTTGAAACAAATACCGCTGTACCATCTGAATACCCCGCATAATAATATCTTTCATTATAGAAAGCTAATGCTCTTTTCATCGTTGATTCAGTATCGATGAAATCAACCAGAGCGGAATTCAGCTTATTAGACGAAAAAAGGTACAGGATCTGACTAATCAGCGGCGTTTCAGTTTTATAAACAAACCCATCGCTATTTTCAAAGAAAAGCATCCTTTTCTCTTTTGATTTTACATAATCCATGCTTTGACCAAACTCCAAAACCGGTTCGCTAAAGAATGTTTCAATGGGCGACACGGTGATTTCAATGGCTTTGCTCACTCCTGACTTTTCTGCAGTCACCGTTGTTTTTCCGATATGCCCGGCTGTGAATTTTCCCGAAGCGTCCACTTTCCCCACGAACTCGTCTGAAGATTTCCAGCTGTAATCTGAATTCACTCCTATGGAAGCGTTGACCTGTGTTGTTTCATCGTACTTTATATCAACTTTGGTTGCCGACAAGGATAATTGTGGAGCCGAATCTTTTTTCCCACAGGAAAGTAACGCAATAGTGACTAATGCAATAGTCCTCGTTTTTCTCATAACAGTTGTTTAAATATGAATAAATCTTCCGGCAAAGCTAACCGTCTGTTTGCTTTTATATTTCCGGGAAACCGTATCTTTCAAAAGCACTGCCAGGCCCAGCAGGAAACAGCCCGAAGAAGTAAAATATGTAATGTCTGTTGCTACGCTCTTCTCCCTCCTCCTGGGAGGGTTTCTTTGTCCTGCAAGTCATCCAAGTTTCACAAGAACCACAACAACCAACATTTATAAACAGCGCCAGCCTTACCCCCCAAAAAACAATTCATAAATCGTTTGCTAAACAACTATACACACGCATCGAAGCATTAGTCATAACTCAGCTCCACTACCGACTTCAGGCCGGTTGTCAAAACATCGGTGGTATACGTAGCCACAGATCCATCGCCGGCCATGGTATAATTGGTTTTCACATGCCAGTTAAGATCTCCATTGATCTGAAATTGTTTAAACTCCGTAGCCAGCTTTTTTGAAGGCCTTCCAAATAAAGTGGCTACCGGCCAGTAAGCGTGAAACCCTCCTGGTTGTATGTTCTCAATATTGCTAAGCAGATACTCATTATTGTAGATCTTGCCGCCGCTAAATATAGTTTTAGAGCCAATATAGTTTCCATCTTTTATTACGGGAACTTCCTCATAGCCATCCGTTCCATTTGAACCTTTAAATCCCGTCATATAGCCATCTGCATTGTAGGTATAAGTATAGGAATAGGTGACGGTTCCTGCTGTATTTTTAAAAAGCATCTGGGTTATTGCCCCCTGGGCATTTAATGTACATTCGTATGTGCGACTCAATACATTGCCGGGTATATCATACTCTGTAATCAATAATTGGGTAGGCGATTGAAAGTTAAACACATCTTTCTTGGTATCACTGGTATACGTAGCCGGCCGTCCCTTGGCATCGTACGTAAATGTATAGGTTTCCTTGCTACCATCACTATACGTCTCCACCGATTTTGAAATCCGTTTGTAGGCAACGGGGACCGGATCAGCCTGAACGTCTTTTGCATCTTTTTTGCAACCCACTGCTGCCAGTGCAACAGCCATAACCAGTCCGAACATTTTTAATTCTTTCATTGTTTTGCTTTTTATCATTTTTGTTTTGTGATACAAAAATGCAACGACGGCGTACTGCTCTCAAAATACTATTACGCTAAACGGATAAACAAAACGCTGAAACGACCGGATACAATATTCAAGCGGACCGGGCGACAACAACAAGCATATAACAAAGAACAATTATCCATATAATTATGATCAGCCGGGAACCGCCTATCAGCGATCGATCCATTTTTTAAAAAACGGGGCTTTTTCACGGCTGATATCAATTTCAAGTTTTAACGGCGCCTTTAACTGAACCACCAGTTTTTGATTCCCGTGTGGTTTTACCGATTGAATGGAATGAATGTTCATAATGGCCTGCCGGTTCGCCCTGAAAAAAACAGCCGGATCCAGTACGTCTTCAATATCCTCCAATGCAGAGAAATCGTAAATAAACCGGTCTCCGTTGAAGGTATATACATAATTAAGATTATCCTTATAGAACAGCGCAATATCCTTTGTTTCTACCGGCGCCCATTTGCTGCCGGAGCTGATCACAAAGCGTTCTTTATATTGCACCTTGGCCAGGGACGGATTAGAAAAATATTGTACCAGTTGATGAAGGTCGCCAGGAACAAAGCTTTTATGCTCCTTCATACTTCTTACCTTATCAATAGCCCTTTTAAGATCTTCCTCCTGTACGGGTTTTAACAGGTAATCGACCCCGTTTACTTTAAACGCCCGGATCGCATATTCTTCATAAGCCGTACAGAAAACAACGGGGCAATGCAGGGTAAACTGATCAAAGAGCTCAAAACTCAACCCGTCGCTCAGGCGGATGTCCATAAACAGCAGATCCGGCTCTGCATTGTTCATAAACCATTTTCGCGCCGTTTTCAGACTCGGCAGTATTTCAATCACCTGCACATCACCGGCCAGCGAAGCAATATTCGCCTTCATCTCTTCGGCAATCAGGCTTTCGTCTTCTATAATTACAGCTTTCATATATATCCTTTTATCAGTTTTAGTTTTACGGTTTTGGCAAGACCGGGTCCAGGCGCCTGTTATCCGGATGATGCCCCATCTGCCTGCAGACAGGGCCCATTTAATTTTTATATAGTACTCATAGCAACGGAATTTTTACAATAAAACAATGCGCATCTTCAATAATAGCTACCGGCTCATCTGCATAATACCGGTACAGGATTTGCATGTTTGCCAATCCCCGTTTATTGCTTGTTTCAACCATGCGATATCGCTGCAGGTTGTTCTTCACAACTACATAATTATCCTCAGCAAAAATATGGATCCGCAGCGGGCTCTCTATATCGGCGGTATTGTGCTTAATGGCATTTTCTACAAGATTTTGCAGGGTAACCGGTACCATATATTTATTGAGGGCTGCTTCCGGAACATCCATAACCACTTCCAGTCCTTCTTTAAAACGGATCTTTTGCAGCTCCACAAAGGTTTTTACAAATTCAAGTTCATCCCGGAGGTATACCAGCTCCTGCTCATCGCTCTTTAACACATAGCGGTACACCCGGCTCATTCCATCAAGAAAAGTGGTAGCCGTTTTCGTATCGCTCTTAATTAAACTCCGGAGGGCCGTTAAAGAATTAAACAGGAAATGCGGATTCAGGTGTTGTTTTAAACTTTCATACTGCACCAGTGTTTTTTCTTTCTCCAGTGATTGAGCCTTTGTTTCGAGGCTTAAGATCTGCCGCTGTTTATTCATCCGGAAACGGTAAAACAGGAAGACGCCGGCAATGATCAGTAACGCGGCAACTGATCTGAACCACCCCGTTTTGTAAAAAACAGTAGCCACCCGCAGCCGGAGTTGCTTTGCCTTCCCACCCCAGTTATTGATATTGGAAGAGGCCTGGTATAAAAACGTATAACTGCCTCCGGGTACGCTGCTGTATACCACCTTTGGGTCCTGCGTATAATGCCAGTCTTTTTCAAGACCATCCAGTTTATAGGCATACCACAATGGTGCATTGTAACTGATAGCCTCCAGTTCTATTGTAAAAAAATTCTCGTCATGTTTCAACGCAATCGCACTGCCACCATTGATAATGCGCATTGGTATATGTTGATTACCGCTTATGCCTATATCTGCAATAAAGCAATTGGCCGCACTGCTGTCTGTTTTATATTGCAGGGGATCAAACGCCACATATCCTTTGCGGGAAGGCATGATATAGATGCCGCTCTTTAATTTAAAGGCAGGGTGTTCTACAAAATCATTGATCAGCAATCCGGCACTGGCTCCTATCGAAGTAAAATAGCGCCTCGTTTTTTCCAGCATAACCATGCCGGCGGCGGTACCAAACCATATCCGGTTACTATCATCCACTGCAATACCACCCACCATATTGCTGGGCAGGCCGTCTTTCATCGTATACGAGGTAAACCGGTTTTTATCCAGATCAATACTGGTGATACCATTGAATGTAGCCACCCATATTTTTCCATCTTTATCTTCATTAATACTGATAATGATATCTCCCACAATGGTATTGGGTGTTTTGTCGGTGCTTCGCCAAAGCTTTGTAGCACCGGTTGAAGGATCATACAGGGATAACCCATCACCATTATAACCAAACCAAAGTCTTTTTTTACGGTCCTCAAATACCACCCGCACCGTATATCCCTTGTATCTTTTCAATACCGGGTGACCGGCAATGCTGTGAAATTTTCGTTCGGCGGGAATATAATAATACAATCCGTCATCATCTCTTGATCCGAACCACAGGGTTCCGTTGCTTGTTTTATTCGCACTGAAATAAAACGCCTGGGGAATGGAGTCTTTAAGCGTAAGAAAATCCATTTTACCGGTTTCCCGGTTCAAACGGTTTACACCAGCCCCGGTAGCCACCCATATGTCGTGGTTCAGGTCTTCAACAACAGCACGAACAGAGTTAAAATACAGTACATCCTGCTTACCTGGCTGATTTTGCCACACCGTGTATTTATTGGTCTGTACATTGTACATCGAGATCCCGTTGCCCGTTGTAAACCAAAGATTCCCTTTATGATCTTCTTCAATGCCACGGGTAAGCGCATGCATATTGGCGCTGCCAAAGGGATAACCGATCCTGAAGATATTTTTTTTTAGATCAACATAATTGATCCCGATATTGGTTCCCAGCCAGATCCGTTTATCACTTCCCCGCCAGATAGAGAACATCAGGTTACTGAGTACCGCATTTCTGGCATTGGGATCAGATTGATAATGTACCAGCTTCTTTTGCTGCGGATGATAGCAAAGCAGTCCATTCAGATTGGTAACGATCCAGACCGTATTGTTTTCATCTTCGGCAAACCCATTCACCAGACTTTTTATATCCTGCTGATCCTTTACCAGTAAATGATCCAGTACTTCGGTTTCATTTGTCCGGCCGTCAATTCTTAATAACCGGAAGGCCGCATGATTGGCCAGCCACAGGTCTCCGGTGGCGGACACCATTATCTTATTAACAACCTGCCCATTTAATGCTTTTACTTCATGATAGCTGGCCAGGCCTGAGGCTACATTATACACCACATAGTAACCGTCTCCCCCTATATATAAATCTTTTCCCTTTAGAAAAGCGCTATTTGCTTTGGTTCTTTTTAACAACCTGTCAGAAGCGGGATCACGGCTCAGCTCCTCAAACCGGTCATTAACGGGGTTATAACAGCGCAATCCCGATCTCGACGCCAGGTATACCCTGTTTGCAGCAACGGGTATAATGGTATTGACTTTAAATCCCTGCAGTTTTTTAATTTTCCGGAATGCAACGGCGGTATAATCAAACTCCACCATCTCTTCCCAGAAGCTGAACCAAAGCCGGCCATCGGGGCCACAGGCGATGGCACTGCAGGAAGAAGCCGGTGGGGAACTGCTATCCGTACGGTCATAACTAAACCGTTTCATCGTTTTTCCATTGTAGCGGTTCAATGCTCCGGCCGACGCAAACCACATATAGCCATATTTATCCTGGCAGATCGCATGAATGCTCCCATCATTTAATCCATCTGCCGTTGTAACCTGGTGAAACAGGGCCGGTTGCTGTGCCAACAGCCGTGCCCAAAGGAACAGCAGAAAAATGAAGATGCTCTTTTTCATTCAAATTCAAAATAGCTACGATGCAGTTAATACCCAAAAGCAGTGCGGTCAAACGGATATTTTTTGGTCTAAAACGGATAAAGCAATCACCAACGTGTTTAGTCCGAACCGTTCCATCATGCCAGACCAATACTTTAATTAAGAACCGGAAACAAATATTCCCCTCCAATACGACGCTCATATTTTACCGGTGCCTCCAACAGGGAAAACAGGTTATCACTTGCTTTCCCTGCGAATAAATCGCATATAAAAAAAGTCACCAGGGTATTTTCGTCTCCTCAACGAAGCTGATTCTATTTTCAGTCAGCCTGAACTTTCAGCACTTACTAAAGGATTTAAGATGCAAGTTAAACCGTTATCCTACATATTAAAAAAAATACTTCCGGATTCTGAACTCCCGGAAAGAAATTGCTTCGTAAAACAGGGCTGCCGGAAATGGTTCCGACAGCCCTATCGGTTTGCGTAAAACAAAGACGCATCCATGAACAATACTTCCACCCGTAATGGGCGTTTATGCTGGCGCCCTTATTCCGCCTGTACCTTTTTCAGCAGCGCTTTCAGCTCCCGCACCCGCTGCGGATATTTATCAGCAAGATTGGTCTGCTCCCCCGGGTCCTTTTTCAGATCATACAACTGATCTGCTGTACTATACCCCGTTTCGATATTTACATCTCCCATCAGTGCCGGGCCTTTTGAGGGCGACAGGTATTTCCAGCCGTCCTTAACAATACTTAAAGCACTATTCGCCGGTTGTTCAATAATAAAATCCCGGTCCGTTAAACGTTGTCCTGTTAAGGTGGCAATATAATCCCTGCTGTCGGTAAATTCTCCGGCCCGCAGTTTCACCTTCAGCAATGCTGCAAACGAGGCCATCAGGTCGACCTGGCTTACCAGGGCATCCGATCTTTTACCCGCTGCGATCTTTGCCGGCCACTGCACAATAAAGGGCACCCGGGTGCCGGCTTCAAAAGCACTGTATTTGCCGCCCCGGTAAATGCCTCCCGGCTTATGCCCAAGTGCTGCAGCCGTTTCTGCCGACTGATCCTGGTACCCGTCATTTAGTACCGGACCGTTATCGCTGCTAAAAACCACAATGGTGTTCTTCAGTAATCCCCGTTCTTTCAGGGCACTCATAATGACGCCCACACTATGATCCATCTCCAGGATCGCATCTCCCCGGTATCCCAGTTTGCTTTTCCCCTTAAACTCCGTTCCGGGCATACGGGGCACGTGGATATTATGAATGGCATAATAAAGAAAGAATGGCTTTTTGCTTTTCAGACTTTGATCCATAAAATCGATCGCCTTATTATTAAACACATATCCCAGTTCTTCGTCTGTCCATTCGCTACGCTTCCCGCCCTGCATAAACCCGATCCGGCCAATGCCATTCACAATATGCCCGTCGTGTCCCTGCCGGGGATCATTGGGTTGTTTAAGTAGTTCCGGATGCGCCTTCCCCGTCAACTCTCCCGGAAACGCTTTGTGATAATCTACAGCGATCGGATCTTTTTCTTCTAACCCAAGAGCCTGCTGGTTTTCCATAAAGATCGTGGGAACCCGGTCTGCCGTTGCCGGAAATATAAACGAGTAATCGAAGCCTACTTCCCGGGGCCCGGGTGCAACCGGCTTATTCCAGTCTACCGGCGATTGGTTTCCCAGCCCCAGGTGCCATTTCCCCACTACCCCTGTCTGATAGCCCGCCTGCTGAAACACTTTTGGCAATGTGGTAATATCGGTAGGGATCACCAGGTTGGCATCTCCCGGAAGGATATTGGTTCCTTTTTTACGCCAGGCATACCGGCCCGAAAGCAATGAGTACCGGGAAGGCGTACAGGTAGAAGCGGTTGCATGTGCATTGGAAAAATTGATCCCGTTCTGTGCCAGGCGGTCAACATTGGGTGTGGCGATCACTTTGGCACCATTGCAACTCAGATCTCCGTACCCCAGATCATCTGTATAAATGATCAGCACATTCGGACGGCTCGCCGTTTGAGCGAACGCGCATAAAATACAACAGGAAAACACCAGGGTTAATAGCCAGCTTCTTTTCATATACTAAAATAAAACTTGTAAATCATTTGTGCTTGCTGGCCTTCGTTCTATAGCCAACTGTTCATACAACCAGCACAAATACCGCTGAGGCTTTTGAGCAGCTTCAGCAAACAACCGCGAAGTTCGTTGAAATATAGTAACATCTAAAAACATCTCCGGGAAAAATGCGGAAGCTGTGCATCCGATTGCGCAAAATGCCGTTGTTCCAGGATCTCCACCCGCAAATACGCTACCTTTATAGGTATGGTTCCGGATAAGGAACGGGCTACCCATTCCCTGATAAAATAACATGCACGATCTCCGGCCGGTAAATAGTCCCGCAATGAAAATAATAACGTTCGTCACCTGCATACTCTTCTTTTGTACGGCCGCTTTTGCGCAGCAAAAGCCCAATGTAATTTATATTTATGCCGATGATATGGGCTATGGCGAACTGGGCTGCTACGGGCAGCAAAAAATAAAAACACCCCACCTGGATCAGCTGGCTGCAGAGGGCATGCGGTTTACCCAACACTATTCCGGCACCCCGGTATGTGCTCCTGCGCGTTGTATGCTGCTGACCGGAAAGAACGGTGGGCATTCATATATAAGAGGCAATTATGAACTGGGAGGCTTTTCGGATAGTCTTGAAGGCGGACAGATGCCGCTGCCGGAGGGCAGTTTTACGCTGGGCCATCTTTTTAAGAACGCCGGCTATGCAACTGCGGCCATTGGAAAATGGGGATTGGGAGCCGGTAACACCACGGGACATCCGCTTGCGCAGGGCTTCGACTATTTTTATGGGTACCTGGATCAGAAACAGGCGCATAACTACTACCCCACCCATCTTTGGGAAAACCATTCCCGGGATACGCTCCGGAATCCAGACATCTGGGTACACCGGCAACTCAATCCTCAAACAGCTACCGACAGCGACTTTAATTACTTTAAGGGAAATGTATACTCAATTGATAAAATGACGGAGAAGGCGCTGGGTTTTATCCGTGCGCACCGGCAGCAGCCATTGTTTCTGTACCTGCCGTATACCATTCCGCATGTGTCGCTCCAGGTACCGGAAAAGTACATCAATATGTACAAAGGGCAATTTGATGAAAAACCCTATTACGGACAGAACGGCTATGCAGCTTCCAAATACCCCTTGTCTACTTATGCCGGCATGATCACCTGTTTGGATGACCAGGTAGGCCTCATCATGAACGAGATCAAAAAACTGGGACTGGATCAAAATACCATCATCCTTTTTTCAAGCGATAACGGGGCTACCTTCAATGGTGGGGTTGATGCAGCGTTCTTTAACAGCGTGCAGGGATTGCGTGGATTAAAAATGGATCTTTACGAAGGCGGCTTCCGGGAGCCTTTTATTGCCCGCTGGCCTGGGAAAATTCCGGCGGGAAAAACCAGTTCCCTGCTTTCCGTGCAATACGATATGATGCCGACCTTTGCGGAGCTTATCGGGCAACGGCTCACACATCCCGTTAATGGCATTTCGCTTTTGCCAGAGTTGCTGGGTAAAGGAACACAACAGCAGCATCCCTACCTTTATTTTGAATATCCTGAAAAAGGTGGACAGGTAGCCGTACGGATCGGCAACTGGAAAGGTGTACGTACCGGCGTACAGAAAAATAACAATGCTCCGTGGCAACTTTATAACCTGGAAACGGATCTTCATGAAACGGATAATGTGGCGGCCCTGCACACCGATATTATTCAGCAGATGCAGGCCATTGCATTAAAAGAGCATCAGCATCCGCATATAAAAGAATGGGAATTTATAGATCCAAAGTTTGAGAAGGTTACAGAGACGCAGAAACGCTGAAGTTTTTACATTTCTTGCAATTTATTTTTTAACGCAACGTGCGCAAAGCATCCGCAATAGCCGCAACGGAAACATCGATAAAATCATCGTTATAAACCTCCTTGCAAACTTCGCAGAAAACCTTACGCTCCTCGCGGTTTAATACTCAGTTTATTTTTTAACGCAACGTACGCAAAGCATCCGCAATGGTCGCAACGGAAACACCGATAGATCATCCGCATAAACTTTCCTTGCGAACTTAGCGAAAAACCTCCCGCCCCTTGCGTTTAAATATTGCCACAGCCATCAGTGGCACCCATAAAAAAAGCCACCGTTACCAGTGGCCCTTCATAAAACAAACACAAAAAAAAAAATCAAAGCTTTGGGCCCGCGTCTTTTATTGCTCCGGCAACCACCGCTGCATATCTTTCAAAATTTTTTATAAACTGCCCGGCCAGGTCCGCCGCCTGTGCATCATAGGCTTCCGGGTGCTGCCAGGTATGCCGTGGCGTTAATACGTTTGGATCCACACCCGGGCAGGTGCCGGGGATCATCAGTCTGAAAACAGGATCTTTATGATAGATAACATTATCCAGGCCTCCGTTCAAAGCAGCCCGTATCATCGCCCGCGAATCGGCCAGTTTCATCCGGCTTCCGGTACCATAGGCACCACCCGTCCAGCCGGTATTGACCATCCACACCTTTACCCCGTGTGCTGCGATTCGCTCACCCAGCATGGCCGCGTACCGTGCCGGATGCAGCGGCAGAAAGGGTGCTCCAAAGCAGGCACTGAATGTAGCTTTGGGTTCGGTAACACCGGCTTCCGTACCCGCCACTTTTGCGGTGTAACCACTGATAAAATAATACAGCGCCTGCTCCCGCGACAACCGCGCGATGGGCGGCAACACACCATAGGCATCACAGGTCAAAAAGAAGATATGCTCCGGTACACCACCCATTTCTTCCGGCACACTGTTTTCCACAAAATCGATCGGATAAGCCACCCTTGTATTTTCAGTGACAGATGCATCCTCAAAATTGATGCGGTCCGTTCCGGGAAAGAATGTAACGTTTTCAACAAGGGCGCCTTTTCTTACAGCATGATAGATCTCCGGCTCTTTTTCTTCGGAGAGCCCGATGCATTTTGCGTAACAACCACCTTCAAAGTTAAATACCCCTTTATCATCCCACCCATGCTCATCATCCCCGATCAGTTTCCGGTTTGGATCCGTACTCAGCGTGGTTTTACCGGTACCGCTCAGTCCGAAGAACAGGGCCGTATCTCCATCCTTTCCAATATTGGCCGAACAATGCATGCTCAGCACATCCCGGGTTTGCGGCAACAGGTAATTCAATATCGAAAAGATCCCTTTCTTGATCTCCCCGGTATACGCGCTACCGGCGATCAGGATCATCTTATGTTTAAAACTTACAACAGTAGCATTGCCCTGCCGGGTACCGCAACGTACGGGGTCCAGTTCCAGCCCGGGAGCGGAAAGAATATGCCAGTCCGGTTCAAAATGTTCCAGTTCTTCCTCAGCCGGTCGCAGGAAAAGATTATGGGCAAACAGGTTCATCCAGGGTAACTCATTTACCACGCGGATATTTAACCGGTACTCCGGTGCCGCACAGGCATAGGCATCCCTTACCCACAGCTCTTCCCGGCTGTTTAAATAACTGCGTACGTCTTCAAGGATCCGGTCGAAATACCGCTCTTCGATGGGGTTGTTAAAATTTCCCCAATCGATCGTTGTTGCAGTCAGGTCATCTTTTACAACAAATTTGTCTTTTGGTGAGCGGCCGGTAAATGTTCCGGTGGAGATGACCAGGGCCCCGGTATCATTCAGCCGGCCCTGGTGATTCATAAGCGCGTCTTCTACCAGCTCGTCGGAGGTCAGTTGATAATGGATTTGGTTGTTTAAGTTGAGCCCCGCTGACTTCAGCTGTTTTTCGGGGATCTCGAATGGCTTTGTAAGCATATTGCGTTTAAACTTTGTTGAAACAACAAAAATATCATTTGAAAATATCTAAAAAAAATATATTTTAAACACAGTAAATTAGATATTTTAAAATACAAAAAGAATAAACAAAGAATAATTTCTAACATTTAATTGTTAAACTAACAATTGTTCATATTTCTTATTGAAAGACAGGTTCTTAGGATTAATGATGCCCCTATAGCTTTTTTCTTTCCTTTTTGTTTCCTACCTTTGCGCCGGCCTGTCAGCAGGTTATTTTAGTTCTTTTTCATTTTCCCGCCCAGGTGGGAAACCTTATCAAGAAAGGCAGAGGGTTTGGCCCAATGAAGCCTTGGCAACCTGTTATGAGGATAACAAGGTGCCAATTCCAGCTCCCGCAGAAACGGGAGGAAGATAAGTCGGATTTGTAGCGTATTATAAAAACATTCATAAGACAGCTCATCTGGTTTATCCGGGTGGGCTTTTTTTGTGCCGGCCATCCGCTGCCTGTAATTTTTTTTGAATATGAAACAAAACTCTACTAAATTCGTAGTCTGCATGAAACAAAGCGCAACATATCCCGTTTTTTACATTACGCCCGTAATGTGTTGCCCTGTTTGTTGTATGCCTTAGCAGGCATATCATCTTCATACCCCCAACAGGTGTTCTCTAACGACCCTTACATAGTTCAACATTATTTTTCACTTTATTAAATTCATTATTTTTTATGAGTAACCAACTACATTTCGACACATTGCAGGTGCATGCCGGTCAGCAGCCCGACCCTACAACCGGAAGCCGTGCCGTACCGATTTACCAGACGACTTCTTATGTTTTTAAAAATGCCGATCATGCCGCCAATCTTTTTGGCTTAAAAGAATTTGGCAATATCTATACCCGGATCATGAATCCGACCACCGATGTATTTGAGCAGCGCGTTGCCGCACTCGAAGGAGGCGTTGCCGCACTGGCTACCGCATCGGGCCAGGCCGCACAGTTTTTAGCCATTACCAACCTGCTGCAGGCTGGTGAAAATTTTGTTACCTCTCCGTTTTTATATGGCGGTACGTTTAACCAGTTTAAGGTTTCTTTTAAACGGCTGGGTATCGACGTACGGTTCGCTGCAGATGATAATGTAGATAGCTTCCGTCCGTTGATCGATGACAAAACAAAGGCCATTTATATCGAAACGCTGGGTAACCCGCGGTTGAATGTTCCCGACTTTGAAAAATTTGTCGCACTGGCCAAAGAATATGATCTCCCGCTGATCGTAGACAATACCTTTGGTGCCGGTGGTTACCTGTTTCAGCCCATTAAACACGGTGCCAATATTGTTGTAGAAGCAGCCACCAAGTGGATCGGCGGACATGGCAACAGCATCGGTGGCATCATCGTAGACGGAGGCAATTACAACTGGGGTAACGGCAAATTCCCGCAGTTCTCCGAGCCCTCAGAAGGCTATCACGGGTTAAACTTCTGGCAGGTGTTTGGTGAAGGCAACCCGCTGGGACTGCCCAATATTGCATTTGCCATCCGCGCCCGTGTGGAAGGACTGCGTGATTTTGGACCGGCACTGAGTCCCTTTAACTCCTTCCTGCTGCTGCAGGGACTGGAAACACTTTCGTTGCGCGTACAACGTACGGTAGACAATGCCCTTGCGCTTGCACAATGGCTGGAGCAACACGACAAGGTTGAGTTCGTATGGTATCCCGGACTGGAAAGCAGCCCATATCACACCCTGGCCAAAAAGTACCTAATCAATGGTTTTGGCGGTGTGCTGCAATTTGGGATTAAAGGCGGACTTGAAAACGGCCGGAACTTTATCAATAACCTGAAGCTGGTAAGCCACCTGGCAAACGTAGGCGATGCCAAAACCCTGGCCATCCATCCCGCTTCTACCACGCACGAGCAGCTCAGCGAAGCCGAAAGAGCCAGTGCCGGCGTGCTGGACAACCTGATCCGCATCAGCCTTGGTATTGAATATATCGAAGATATTAAAGCAGATTTTGAGCAGGCTTTTGCCGCTGTTTTTAACCAGTAAAAAACAAGGCCTGTAAGGTTTTCCCATTTCTGCAGATTGGTTAAAACCTTACAGGTCTTTTCACCCAGAATGCAACAAAACATATTTACATATCCGGCACCCTTTGTATTAGAAAGTGGTGTAATTTTTCAAAACCTGCGGCTGGCTTATACCACCTATGGCCGCATCAATGAAGAGCAGTCCAACGTGGTGTGGATCTTTCATGCGCTTACAGCAAACAGCAACCCGCATGAATGGTGGCCCGAAATGATTGGTGAAGGAAAAACCTTTGATCCCCAAAAGGATTTTATCATCTGCGTAAACATGCCGGGCAGCTGTTATGGCAGCAGCAGCCCCCTGGATGTAAACCCGGCAACCGGAGCACCCTATTATCATGATTTCCCGTTCTTCACCATCCGAGACATGGCACATGCCTACCAGTTGTTGCAAAAAGAACTGGGCATTCAAAAAATAAAGATCGGTATCGGGGGCAGTACCGGCGGACAACAGCTCCTGGAATGGGCCGTACAGGACCCGGGGCTCTTCGAATACATCATTCCCCTGGCAACCAACGCGGTGCACTCCCCCTGGGGAAAGGCCTTTAATGCCTCGCAGCGGTTTGCGATTGAGGCCGATCAAAGCTGGCAAACCAAAAGTCCGGACGCCGGACTTAAAGGCATGGAGGTAGCGCGGGGAATCGCCCTGCTCTCCTATCGCAATGCTACAGCCTATAACAAAACACAATCCGAACATTCGGATGAACAGCTGGAAGCTTTCCGGAGTGAAAGCTACCAACGCTACCAGGGTACTAAATTAGCGGCACGCTTTAATGCCTTCAGCTATTATGCCCTTAGCAAAAGTATGGATAGCCACAACCTTGGACGCGGACGCGGCGGGGTAATTAAGGCCCTGGGAACCATCCAGGCAAAAACGCTGGCATTGGCACTGGAAGGAGACCTGCTGTTTCCACCGGAAGAACAGGAGTTTTTAGCAGAACATATCCCCGGAGCCATCGAAAAAGAAATCCGTTCTGATTATGGTCATGATGGATTCCTGCTGGAATTTGACCAGATATCAGAAGCAATAAAAAAATTCACAACCCGTCATGCCGAAGGCGTGGCGATAAAATAAAAACAATGGGCGAACATAGAGAATTAGTGATCGGACTATTTGGCTTTGGTGTTGTAGGAGAAGGGCTTTATAAAGTGTTGCAACAAACACCTTCTTTAAAAGCCAGCATCAAAAAAGTCTGCATCAAGCATCCGGGGAAGAAAAGAAATGCACCCGAAGATCTGTTTACAACCGATCGCAATGAACTGTTAAACGACACCTCCATCAACCTGATCGTTGAAGTGATCGATGACTCCATTGCTGGTTTTGAAATTGTAAGCACGGCTTTAAAAAATGGCAAGGACGTCGTGAGCTCTTCCAAGAAAATGATCGCGGAAAACCTCTCGGAATTACTGGAGCTGCAGCAAAAAACCGGAAGGTCCCTGCTGTACGAATCTTCTGCCTGCGCTTCCATCCCGGTGATCCGGAACCTGGAAGAGTACTATGACAATGATCTCCTGCACAGCATCCGTGCCATCGTAAACGGTAGTACCAATTTTATCCTCACCAAGATCTTTGAAGAAAACCTGGCATTTAAAGACGCCCTGTTACTGGCACAGCAACTGGGCTTTGCAGAAAGCGATCCCACCCTGGATGTAGAAGGATATGATGCACTGAACAAATGGACCATCCTGTTGCTTCATGCCTATGGCATTGTGGCGCACCCGGACCACATCCTGTTTAACGGCATTCAGAATATTGCCAAATCAGATGCCCTGGTAGCCAAGGCGCGCGGACAACAGATCAAACTGGTGGCGCAGGCAAAAAAACTGATCAATGGCGGTGTGGGTGCCTATGTGCTTCCGCAATTTGTAAATACCGATAGCCCCCTGTCCTTTGTAAAAAATGAATACAACGGTGTGGTTATTGAAAGCGGGTTTGCAGATCAGCAGTTCTTTTATGGTAAAGGTGCCGGAAGCTTTCCTACCGCTTCAGCAGTACTGAGCGATATCTCGGCACTGCGCTATGAATACCGGTATGAGTATAAAAAATTATACCACCACAAGCCGCACCAGCTCAATGATGCCATTTACCTGAAAGTATTTGTAAGCTTTACCGACCTGGCGAATATTCCCAAAGAAGACTTTGAGTGGATCGAGGAATGGCATGCCCAGGAAAGCCGTAAATATTTATCGGGGGTAATCGCACTGCAAAAACTAAAACAACATTCCTGGTGGAAAGAGAACGGTACTTCCTTAATTGTAGAGGCCGACGGAATTATTGAAGATATTGAAGAACGGAAATTAAAGAAGAAAAGCCTGGAATTAGCAGGGCTGATATAAGTTTCAGGTTTGACGTTCAAAGTTTCAGGTTGAACTTTCGCTTTACACTCCATGCGAGCAGATAAATCGATGATCCGGGCATAATCGACTGACAACTGATCACTGAAAACTAATTCTTTTGTTTCAGGTTCCATGTTCCAGGGTTTCACGTTATGCGCGAACTATGGAACATGGAACTTTTTAACCATTAAAATCCCCGTGCCATGGATGGCACCGACAGGTCTGCAAAATCATTTTCGAGATACTTATAATAACCGGTGATGGCAATCATACCGGCGTTATCGGTGCAATATTGAAAATCCGGAATAAATGTATTCCAGCCCTTTTCCTCACCCATTTCCTTAAATGCCTTCCGCAGCCCGCTATTGGCAGATACACCACCGGCAATACAAAGATCTTTTATCCCCAGCTCTTTGGCAGCCCTGCTCAGTTTATTTAACAGGATCGAAATGATCCGGTGCTGGATAGAGGCACAAATATCCCGCAGGTTCTCATCAATAAAGCGTTGCCGTTCTGCCTCTGAGGCTGCAAACTCTTCTTTGTATACCTGTGCTGTACCGGCATTTCTCAGGAAATAAAGGATCGCCGTTTTAAGTCCGCTAAAACTAAAATTATAACCGGGTATCCTGGGTTCAGGAAATTGAAACCGGTCTGGGTTTCCCTCCTTTGCATATTTATCCACCAGTGGTCCGCCCGGGTAAGGCAATCCCAGCATTTTTGCGGCCTTATCAAAAGCTTCCCCTGCCGCATCATCAATGGTTTCGCCGATAATTTCCAGCCGGGTAGGCGAAACACATTTTACGATCTGGGTATGTCCGCCGCTCACCGTCAAACACAGAAATGGGAACGAGGGTTTATCCGCGGGTATTAAATTCGCCAGCACATGCGCCTGCATATGATTCACCGCTATCAGCGGCTTGTTCAATGCCAGTGACAGCGATTTTGCAAACTGTCCGCCCACCAGCAAACTCCCGATCAATCCGGGTGCCTGCGTAAACGCGATCGCATTCATATCCTCCAGCTTCAACCCGCTTTGCTTTAATGCCACATCCACCACGGGAACGATATGCTGCATATGCGCCCGCGATGCCAGTTCCGGCACCACACCCCCATGTTCTGCATGCACCGCCTGTGTAGCGATCCGGTTCGATAAAATTTCCCCGCCGCTGCAAACCGCCGCAGATGTTTCATCACAACTCGATTCAATTGCCAGTATATTTATCTTGCTCATTATTTTAATTTATTCAGCGCCCCGCCTCTTAACTATTGACTATTGCCCATTCACCATTCAATGCCATTTCCTTAAGCAATTTTATGGTTGCGCAGATACGCTGATCACGCCTTCGGCGCTTTTCTGCGACATTGTTGTAGTTAAAGCCTGTACCAAATCTGCACATCTGCGACTTTAAGAAAACGACCCTGATTCACCATTGACTATTCACTATTGCCTACTCCCTATTCCCTATTCACTATTGCCTATTCACTACTACCCACTCCCTCAACTCCGGATGGCCACCACCGGGTTCATTTTTGCCGCCTGTATCGCCGGAACAATACCCGCAATCACCCCAACGATCACACAGATCAAAAAGGTCCATACCATATTACCAACGGATATAAATACCGGGAAATCGAGGGCCTTACTCAGGATCTGCGCCAGCAGGTATACCAGGAATAAGCCAATCAATCCGCCCAGCATGCAAAGAAAAGCCGACTCCAGCAGGAACTCCGTAAGAATGATCTGCCGCTTGGCGCCCAGGGCTTTTTTCAAACCGATCTGCGAAGTGCGTTCCTTTACGGTTACAAACATAATATTGGCTACACCAAACAATCCCACAATCAAACTAATCCCTCCAATTACAGCTCCTCCTATATTTAATCCCGCAAAGGCCTCTTCCACCTGGCTGCCGATATCATTGATATCATTTAATGCAAAATTATCATCCTGCTTCGGGCTCAGCTTGTGAAGGCTCCGCATGGTTACCATCAGTTCATCCTTTAGCCCCTTACTGGTGATCTGCTCCCGGCCCTGCACCATGATCACCGGATCGGTCTTTTCCTCGTTGTAGATCGTACGTCCGAACAAAAATGGAAGGATCACGCTCTGATCAAAGCCCCAGCCACCGATCATCTGCTTTCCCTGTTTTTCAATGACACCTGCTACCAGGATCTTCCGTCCGGCTATGGAGATCATTTTATTTACCGCCAGCTCCGGCTCATTAAATAACTTTTCAGCAATCTCATTTCCAATCACCGCCACATTGGTGCCGTAGTTAAATTCCGCATCGGAAATAAAACGGCCAAAACCCATAGTCAGCGGCTGTATCTTGATGTACTCTTCGCTAACACTGTATACGTTTACACCGTTTAGCAGGTATCCCGAAAACTCTACGTTTCCCCTTCCCTGGAGCGCAAAGGCCACATAGCGGGCATTGGGTGTGCGCTCTTTTATTGGCTTTACCTCATCATAACGGGGCACCGGCCGGTTCACATATTTCCACCAGGGATAATCGGGCCCGCCTCCATAATCCCATTTATCTACATAGATCGTATTGGAGCCCAGGGTTTTTATTTCATTCTGTATGTTTTGCTGCAGGCTGTTTACCGTGGCCAATACGCCGATGATACAGAAGATCCCGATGGTAATGCCAAAAAGCGACAGGAAGGTGCGCAGCTTATTCTTCCATAGCTCCTGCATGGCCATGCGAAAACTACTGCTTATAATTTCCAGTGAGCGCCTTAACATAGGTACAAATATAACCACGTTTTTATTGCCTTTTGCAACGGAACAGTCTGGGCAGGCATTTACCTCCGGATTAACCCCTTAGAATATACGATCATTAAAACCCAGCCATCCATATACGGGTCATACTCCTGCCATCGATTCATCGGCACACACGGCTATGTTCTGCTAAAATAATATAAATTTTTAATTAAGTAGCTAAATACGTAGTTAACTACATATATTTGCTATTTAATCATTGATGTGGTTTCCCTAAAGCCGCAGATCACGCCCGGGATGTGACAAGTTGCGCAGATCTGGCACCGGCTTTAACCATGCTTAAAATACTGCAGGAAGGCACCGCAGGCACAATCAGCGTATGCGGCATTATAAAAATCGCTGAGGGAAGCGGCATTGATCTAACAATACAGAGACTATGTTTACCATCCGGGAGCTCAGCAACGCTTATAGCGGGCAGGTCATCGACCTGATTTTAACCATTCAGCAACTAGAATTTAATGTGCCGGTTACGCTGGAAAGCCAGCCCGACCTGCAAAACATTGATGCCTTTTATATAAAGCCCGGCGGAAATTTCTGGGGTGCTTTTGCAGACGACATCCTCATCGGCACCATTGCCCTGATCCGCACACCCGAACAAACCGGGGTAATCCGGAAAATGTTTGTAAAAAAAGAATACCGGGGAACGCAACCAGGTGTAGCGCATGAACTGCTGCACACCCTGATCCGGTATTGCCGGCAACAACAGGTTGAAACGTTGTACCTGGGCACGGTTGACCTGCTGAAGGCGGCCATGCGGTTTTATGAAAAACAGGGTTTCACCGAAATCGCGGAAACAGCCCTGCCCTCCTTTTTCCCGAAAATGCCGGTTGATAACCGGTTCTATTCCCTTTCACTCACAAATCAGTAAAAGCCATGGATATCATTGATGAAGCCGGCATACTGGCGCTGGCCACCCGGTTACAGCGGCTGAGTGAGCGCATCCGCAAACAGGGACATGAAGTATACCGGGCCTGTGGCATCGACTTTGATCCCAAGTGGTTTCCGGTGATCTATGCCCTGCATAAAAAGAACACATTGGGTGTGATGGAGCTGGCGGCGGAAATTGGATATACCCACCCTTCTACCATCAGTCTTTTAAAAGAGCTGGAGAAAAAAAAACTGATTCGCTCAAAAAAACATCCCGGTGATGAGCGGAAACGCCTGCTGACGCTTTCGCCCCAGGGGCAGGCCCTGGTAGCAAACATACAGCCGGTATGGGAATGGCTGGTGCAGGCCATTACACAAATAACGGATACCCGGAACAACCTGTTTAAATCGATTGCGGAAGTAGAACAACGCCTGGGGCAAACAGCGCTGACCGATGCGGCGTTACAGCTGAAACAAAAAGAAACGGGGAACCCGGTCGTATAAACGATCAATCTTCTTTTACGGTAAGGTTACAGGCCTGCAGCATGGGTTGCCGGCTTATTTATTCCGGATACACGCCTGCTTCCTGGTAACACCAGTTAATGATCTGCTCTATAGCGTTAAAAAGCTGTTCCCTTCCTTTTTTATTAGTGGCATCAATACCACAAATGGTATTGGCGTTATAACGGGAATGCAGGATGATATAGTAAATGGCCGACACCAGCAAGGCATTCACCGCCCGGAAGTTTACAGCCGTACCTTTAAAGTAGTGATCCGCTAATTTGAACAGCTGTTCGCCGAAGCGTTCCCGCTCGTCCAGGATGTTCTGTAACAACGGGTTCTTTTCACTCAGCTCCCAAAGAATGATATGCTGCATCTCCGGCGAATGCTCCAGGAATGTAAACTGCCCTTTTAAGATCTCCACTACTTTAGCTGCGGGCATATCCGTAAGCGGCTCCTGGTCCGTTACCAGTTCCGTGCGCTTCCAGAAATCATTTTCCTTCAGATACGCATCGATCAGCCCCCGCAGACTTCCAAAATAATTATAGATCAGTTTTTTGTCCAATTTTGCATGAGCCGCAATATGATTCGCCGTTAGTGCTTTGTAGCCATCCTTCTGAAGAATCGCTCCCACCGAATGCAACAATTTCTGCATGGATTTTTGCTTATCCCGCCTGGGCTCCTGGGTATTTCTTTGTTTCGCTTTCATAGCAACCGCTTTCAAAGGTTCTGTTTTTTAGAAAATCAAACGCAACACTCCGCCATTAGATGTATTAGAAATATTTTCAAAAAATATTAAATATTTATAAAAAATTCACGTTGCATCTGAACACTGCATACGTATTTGACGTAATAAGGTATATTTCTTCTATTATTCCAAATAGCTTAATCGTTACAAGTCACCAACCGTTGACTTATTACGATTAAAGGTATACCTTTGCTGCATTCAAAACTGCAGATGCTGTAAAAAAATCTTTACCGGCGTCTGTTTTTTTAAATTTCCGAATGTGCCGTTGCTAGTTTAAACCGGCCAACTAAGATGCTTTGAGGCGGAATGGTAACTACAGGTTGATTATAATGGATATGCTCTTTTGCTTAGTATGTCCATTTTTTTTGCACCATCCCCACCAGCTGTGATATAAACAATTTCCCGGCTTCAACCAGTAACAAGATAGGGCGTGGTTATAAGTGCCGGACCGGTACATTGCAGATGACCGCCCCTCCCACTAAAGGCAAAAAATGCGCGTACGCCAGGTACTTTTGCTGCAGGTACGGAAAATCAAATGCGATCTTATAACGCATCAGTGTACCATATAAGGCTACGAGCGCAAGATTCAACAAGCCCCACTGTAACCACGTCTTCGATATGCAGTCCTCCATCGATGCATCATAATAAGGTTCATGACCCAAGATCTTATTCCTGCCTCCTGTGTTTTTAATGGTTCCGCTCCTCTTCCATTTTAACGGCTTTTGGAAACAGGATATTATTCTCCAGGTGCACATGCAGATGCAGATCTTCCTCAAACTCTTTCAGCAGGGAAAAAGTGACCCGGTAAGTATTGCAGGCATCTTCGGGAGGAGTATAGTTACCGGTAAGTACTGCAATTTTTTCAAAACGCTCGCCCTCCTGATTGTGTTCATACATCATCACACTGATGGGATCCGCTACTGTTCGAAAAGATGGGCGGGCAGTTCCGTTTGCCGCCATATTCCGGATATACGGGAACAGCACCGTTTCTTCCTTGTGCATATGCTCCGACAGTTCAGCTGCACTATCCCTGAACAATGCTTCCACCTTTTTCAATTCAGGATGCCGGTCTCCGTGCACCGTGGTTACTTTTTCAAGGAATGGCGTAATCTCAGCGATTTTTGCCGTTACATAGCGGTGATGCTTTTTTTCAATATAATCTGCCAGTAAATCAGCCGGCCAGTTATTATACGCCAGCGTACCGGTATCCGACTGATTGCAGGCCTGCTCCAGCGCATTGATCAGGAGCTGTGGCTCCGCCCTTTTTTTTGCGCAGGCTTCCGCAATGGTACGGTTGCCATTACAGCAGAAATCGATACCATATGCTTTAAAAACAGCAGCAGTCCGGTAATCTTCGGCTACTAACGCTCCTATAACGGTTTGTTCATGAATATCCATACTATTTTTAATTTGCCGGTTAAGTTCCAGGCAAAAGCGGATCTTCCGCTACACTCCGGAACAGCGGTTACAGATATAAACACCTTTTATCCTTTATTAATCTGCAACCTGCCGCCATTACCGATCCTACTCCGCCCCTGAAGTATTCGTAAATCCGCACAAAGATACGAGGAAAAGCAAATAAAAGACTTTTTCATCTTTTATTATCGCCGGTACGTCCTCCTGATACACACCTGAAAAAAAATGCCGGGCAGGAACAGATCCCGGAGCATGCCCATTCCGCAGGCCGAATCACATCAGGAATAACATCCAGGAACGCTTTAACAGCCTTATACCATCCCCTGGCGAATGGCCTTGCTGATCAGAATAGCGGTGTTCTTTGCATCAAATTTTTCAAGCAGGCTTTTACGGTGTGTGTTTACCGTGGGAACACTGATAAAAAGCTGTTCAGATATTTCTGCATTGGTAAGCCCTTTAGCAATCAGCAATAACACTTCTTTTTCGCGCCTTGTGATCAGGGGAAGAACCTGGTCGTTGTCTTTTAACGAAGCGGCTGCTTCCTGGCTGAAATAGGTTTTACCTGCCAGCACCAGCTGAATGGCCTCCAGCAGCTCCGCTTTATCTGCGTTTTTTAACAGGTAGCCCGAAGCACCGTTATCCATCATATTGCGGATCACCGCCTGCTGATTAAATGTGCTGAGTCCCAGCACAAAAACAGCTGGAAATAATTGCTTTACTTCCCTGCACAGGTCGGTGCCGCTCTTATCCGGCAGGCTGATGTCCATCAATAATACATCCGGCTGCTGTTGTTTCAGAAAACTAAGGCAGGAGGCGGCATTGGTCGCGTGCCCCATCCAATCAATATCTTTTTCATGTTGCAGTAAAGAGCGGATGCCCTCAATTACCATGTAATGATCATCTACTATAAATACGCTCGCTTTCATATTTGTTTGGTTTTACCACAAAGATTCTGTGTTATGGTCACTGTTCAAACCGTTCGGAACACAGAAACTCCGTTTTTTTTATACGACTGCCACAACCCCTCCGATCAGGACTTCCGCTGTTTTAACTTAAAAAAGCACAAGACCCTCTGTGCTTCAGTGCCTCCGTGGCCAATCAGATACCGGCCTCAATGAAAACAGAAGTGCCCCTGCCTGGTTCTGAATGCACATCTATTTTTCCTTTCAGAAAATCAACCCTGTTTTGAATATTGCTCCAACCCATGCCCTCAGCAGTGGTAAGCTGGCTTTTATCAAATCCTTTACCGTCATCCTCTACCGTTACCGTTAACCGTTTTTCGGGCTCAGATATATGTAACTGCACCAGCATATTTTGCGCATGGGCATGTTTGATGGCATTATTCACCAGCTCCTGTATAATACGGTAAATGGTAACCGCAACCGTTTGATCAACAGCGGCATCACCAGCCCCCACCGACTGATAGCTGATCTGTACGGCGCTGCTCCGGTCGATTTCATTACAGAATTCCTGCAATGCCACATTCAACCCATATTTTACCAGTACCTCAGGCATCATATTATGCGCCACACGGCGCATTTCCCGGATGCTGCTATCCAGCATATCAATACTGCGCTCAAACGCCTGCGCATTGTCGGGTGTCAAAATTAAATTTCCTTTCATATTGCTTAGAGAATATTTAACGCCGCTCAGCATGCCCCCTAGCCCGTCGTGCAGGTCTTTGGCCAGGCGGGTACGCTCCCGTTCCTCACCTTTCAGTACGGCTTCCATGGCGTCCAGCTGCTTTTCTTTTTCAAGCTCATCAATCCGGGCCCGCTGCAATTTCTGCTTGTGCCGGTAGCTCCTGTAGCCAAGCAAACCAATAAGAATGGCCGACAGGGCCGCGATCCCAAACAAATAATTGAGCGTGTTTTTTTGCTTTAGCGCTGTCTGCTGTAATTTTATCTGGGATTCCTTTTTCTCCAGTTCAAAACGCTTTTCAGTGCGCACGATTTCATTTTGCACATCTTCACCAACAAGGCTGTCCTGCAACAATGTTACCTGCCGCAGCACTTCTTCCCCATCCTCCAGCCGCTGCATAGCAATGAATATGCTGCTTAGCGTTTCCAATCCCTTTACTTTATCGTTTCTCAGGTTATGCTCATTGCAAATGGCAAGCGACTGATCGATAAACTTTTTTGCTTCTGCGTAATTTCTTTTAAAATAATAATAGAGCGATAAGGCCCGGTAGGCCACAACGGTAGTTCCCGGCACATCCCCATCTTTAGTAAGCGCAAGCACCCGGTCGATATACGGCTTCATACCGTCAAAATCATTTTTGTGCATGTAAGCGGTTACGATGCCCAATAAGGCGGCCTCCTGTAAATCATGATAGTTGGCAGCCTCTGCCTTTTGAAGTGCCTCCCTGTATAATGCCAGGGATTTTTCATGACCATTGACCGATTCGTAATTATTGCCCAGGTTTAACAGGGCAATCCCTAAACTAACAGGATCATTTCCCGTACGGAAATAGCCAACTGCTTCTTCACCTGCATTGATGGCCTCTTTGTTCCGTTTAAGATTCATGTAGAGGTTTTGCAATACATCGGAAAGCTTTGCCAGCAGCATTTTATCACCCGTTTGTAAAATATACGGCCTTGCCTTTTCTATATACAATGCGGCGCTGTCGTAGATGCCCGTATATTGAAAAGCAATACCGGTATTGGCATAACATTTTCCTAACAGCAAGGGGTCATTCATGGTTTTGGCCAGTTCAACAGAACGCTTATTCAGCAAAACGGACGAGTCGAAGGCTCCTTCCAGGTTCAAGATCTGTCCATAATTGGTAATAAATTTTATAAGGCCTTTTTTATATCCTAAACGTTCACTTAGCACCCGGGCCTTATGATAATACAGCTTTGCTGTTTTATGATCATCCATTTCATATTGATTGCCGATATCGATATAAAGCTGCACTTTTGCAGTATCATCTTTTGCCACGGGCAGCAGTTTCAGCAAGCTGTCTTTATCCGGTGTTTGTCCGTTACCGGAGATGCAGATACATAACAGGCACAGCGTTCGTAAAATCAATTGCTTCATCATTCGTTACAGGTTTAATATGTTCAGAAGGCTGTCCTTCTTCGTTTTCTGCTGTGTATGTATCAGGAACTAAAATAGGCAGACACAGCAGAACAGCAGCATTTTTTGCAGCCGGTCACCATCATCGCAAATTAAGCACTGGCCTTACCATTCCTCCTCCTCCTTTTTAATGATTTTCCGGATGCACGGGTCCAAAAAATCATCTTTTTTAATGATTTACCTGCCCCCGGTACCGGTCTATTTTTACACCTGGTATTAAAGCTATAAAAATTAACTACAAATCTTCAGAAATGAACCCGGCATTTTCAAAACGGCTGTTTCCTGCAGCTATTCGGTATCCTGTTATCCGTCTGCATTGTCGGTTTCCCGTTCAGGACATGAAACGATGGCCGTCAAACCACGCCAAAAGCACAAAAGCTCTATCAGGAAATCATCTTTTTTAATAATTATGCGGCAGCCTGTATAAAAGCTGCGTTTATATCCAAACAAGCCCCTTAAAAACAAACAAATGAAGCCTCCTTTCGATTTCTTCACCAAACCGTTCATCACAGCATATCAAAGCCGTTATAAGATGATAAAATATATGCTCTTTTTGACTTCGCTGACGCTATCCGCACAATCGTCCATGGCACAATCGATCAACGACAGCCTATTGCTTTATTTACCATTCAACGGCAATGCCGCTGATGCAAGTGGCCACAATAATAACGGCGTTGTGCACAATGCTACCCTTACTGCAGACCGGTTCGGGAATGCGAATTCAGCCTACAATTTTAACGGCACTAATTCCTATATTGAGATAGCATCCAGTGCTTCTCTTTCTAAAATCTACACGTCCAACGAAGTAACCATTGCGGCCTGGATCAATATCCGGAACTGGTATAATAACTGGAACGTATTTGCTGTTTTTGAACAATATGATCCATCGACAGACTGGGGTTCGGTGCTGTTGGAAGCCAACTGGGCATCGGGAGGTATTTTATTTGAGTCGGGCTACAACACCAATTATATCGGTTGTGATTATACCTGGCAGTTCAACCAGTGGCATCACCTGGCAGTAACGTACAGCAAGCTCACAGATATCACTAAATTTTATGTAGATGGCAACCTGGTTGGAGCCAAAGCTTACCACGAAGCCTTCAGTTTGGACAATGTAAATTCCTATTCCATTGGGCGCAGCTTAAGCGGGCCCGATGAATACAGCGATGGCATCATAGACGAAGTCCGCATTTACAACCGTGCCTTAAAGGAAAGCGAATTAATGACATTGCCTGTTGTTACAGAAGGCCCGTTGCCCGTAACCTTTGGAAGCATTACAGCAGCCATCACAGGCAATATGTTGCTGGTACAGTTTACCAGTCTTTCGGAAAACAACAACGACCGCTATATCATTGAAGCATCCCGGGATGGCAAACAGTTTAAAGAAATAGGGACATTGAAATCTTCCGGGGGCAGTTCCAATACACCCATACAATACAGTTTTCACCTTGACCTGCACAATCTGGCATTCGCCGGCTTTAGCCTGTTGGCGATCCTGCTATTACCACTGCATAATAAACGCCGCCACCAGCTCGTAGCTGCCGCTTTGGTAAGTGCGGCTGTGCTGATTTCCTGTACCAGGACCTCAGTTGAAATACAATCGAATGCCCCGGGAAACATGTATATACGAATAGCACAGGAAGACAAGGACGGAACAAAAAGCTACAGTAAAATCATACAGGCTGCCAGAAATTAAAAAATCATCTTTTTTAATAATACCCATCGCATACAGTACAAGTTATTTTTACTTGCAGGCCCACCCAGGGCCCATTCAAAGGGTCCCTGGCGTAACATTTATCCATCAATTCATAAAAATAAAAAATCATACACATGAAAAAGACATTTTACCCGTTGTTATTTGCGGGTCTGCTTCTGGGGCAAACTTCCTGCAAAAAGAACGCGTTAACAGATGCAAATGAAACTGCGCTCCCTCCGGATAAGCTGGCGGTTACGAAAAGCCTTTTTATATCGAAGACAGATTCAACCCGGTACCCAACCATCTTCTTCAATCCATCCCTTGAAGCCATGCAGGTTTCAGCAAAAGCCGATCAGGAGGCATTGGTAAAAAAGATATCGGAAATCGTTGCACCGGTAACAGAGAACCTGCGTATACTTATGGAAGCGGAACCGGATATGTACAAAGGATACCAGGCCGCTATAAAGGCTGTTGCAGATGCGAAAACAACCGATGAAAAACGGTCGAAAGCCGCATACCTGTCAAAAGCCTATTATCCGTTTATCAAAAAGATCTGGACGGAGGCGAAAGTGAATGAGCTCAGCTACCAGGAAAAAATAAAAACACTGTTTCCCTCAGACCAACGGGGACTGATTAAATTCGAGGAATTTCTGCGGTTTCAGCTGGCGGTACAAACACCGGTTCAGCCTTATTCGCCCGGTGGTGACAATCAGCCATCAGATCCAGCGCCACCAGTGTCCAAGCCGGATGATCCCAATCCTTTTTTATGCGTAAGTGATATTCCAACATCGTTTTTTCTCTTCGACAACTACAAATCCGGCATCGGTACGGGATCGCATCACAGCGATCGCAATACGACCAATCTCGGCAATCCGCATAGTGGCATTGATACAAAAACCGATACACAGGGCCCCTGGGGTTCACGTTCTGAAATAGGCATTACAATCGACTCTTTTCGTATACCCGGCAGGTTCCCGCTCGATTCCCGGCGTTTGCAGAGCACCCTCGTATATGACTGGGGCGGTTCGGCTTATACCACTTCTGTTTTGGGCACTTCAGTGGCCAGTTATTACGAAACACCTTTTTTTGCCGACCAGTTACAGAACTGGCGCAGTTCAAGGACGATCTGCTCCCCGGTAACCTTTGTGATGTTTTCCTATTTAAGCGAAGACGCTTCCTTTACCGCTCCCCTTAGCACCAAACAGGCCGGCAAGGTAATGGTTTTTGGATATGGCACGGCCAACCTGAGCTCCGCCTCCGGAATCGCCTTTGCGGGTGCTACCAGCTATGCCGAAACCCTCAACTGGCGTGTTTGCGAAATGCCATGATGGGCAACCCGTACTTCATGACAGCGTTTGAAAAAATAAGCCGCTGCAAAAGCTGTTTATTCAATGCCTGGTTCCGGATAGCACTGGCGCCTGAACAGGAAAACCCATCTCTTTTCATCGACGATATAAGACTGAAAAAAAGTACTTTCTTTGAGGTGTAAAAGCGCAGGCCTGGAAACAGCGATCCCTAAAGTTTGTTTATAGCTGACTGTCTTGCTGTCTGTACGTTCTTGCTCAACCGGTGAGCCGTATTCGTTAGCCATTCTATCTAAAAATAAAAAAGCGCTGAAAACAGCGCTTTTTTATTTTCGGCGGAGAGAGAGGGATTCGAACCCCCGGACCTGTTACAGTCAACGGTTTTCAAGACCGCCGCATTCGACCGCTCTGCCATCTCTCCGCGGCAAAAGTAAGGGTTGGCAGTTTGATGACAAAAAAATGTTATTGATTTTTTTTGCCGGCATGAGGTACCTGAACATCTATCCCATCCGGTTTTTGAAAATCTTTAAAGATATCACCGTTTGCTGGTGATCTTTCTGATCATATGCTTCCCATGCTGGTTTCCGGGATTTAGCTGTACTGATTTCCGGTAGTTTTCCAGGGCGCGTTTCATATCTCCCGTTAAATAGTACGCTTCGCCCAGGCTGTCATAAGCGTTTGACGAGCCAGGATGGTTTTTGACGTTCTGTGCAAATATTTCTATGGCCTGATCCATATGGCCTCCGTTGAGTCGCTGATAGCCACATTCATTCATAAAATCTTCAGAAGGTTGTATGGTATATCCATATTGAATCGAAAGACGTGCGAAATGCGATGCTATATCCTGGTAAGATTTTACGGAAGCTGTGTCCTGCGGGTTCATAAACCAGTCTGCAAAAATAAACCGCAGCCCGTCATACATGCTTTTATATCCCACAGAAAAATGGTCTTCGTCCATATACCTGTTATATTGCCATTTAAGGGATTGGGGGGCGAACTGGTTTAGTTGGGTAACAAGGGAGTCGGCGGCCAGCTTACCGCCCGGTTCATTGCCCAGTGACAGGGACAGGTAGCCCTTGAGTTGTGAATGCGCTCTGAGGAAACCGGACAACCGGCCAAGGATTTCCATATTTCCGCCATAAATCGCGGGGCTGATCACGATCTCCGATTGAAAAAGGCCGGGGTCCGCTTCTTTGCAGTAAACGGCAAACAGTCCACCCAGGGAGTGCCCGGAGAGCACACGGTAAGGATGGGTTCTGTAATGCTTATCGATGTAGGGGATGAGCTCATTTTTTATAAAGTCCAGGAAATTTTTTCCACCTCCGGTCGTTGCCAGGCTGCTGTCGATCTTGCCGTCGAAGAGCAACGAATGTATCGGCGTGAAGTCTTTCTTACGATCGGTGTTTACTATGCCAACAATGATCATCTGGGGAATGCGATAGCGGTCCGATAAAAAACGCTCAAGTTCCGTTACATAGGCGAAGTTCTGATCAGGATCCAATAAATACAGTACCGGGTATTTTTCACCGGATGATGCATAGTTTACGGGGGTATAGATCCATAATGACCGTTGCTCATCCAGGATTTTTGATGTGATCACTACCTTCTTTTGATTCCTCTGGGGAAGCTCATCATCCTGGGCCTGCACCGGTTTCGATACATGAATCAAAACGAATGTAATGATCAGCCCGTGGAGCAATCTACAAAAATTCCGTTTGCAATACCTGTAACCGGCGGTCGCAAAGTAATTTTCAACCATGTCATATGCATTTCAGGTAAAAATACTAAAGCTATCTGAAACTGCATGTGCGCCCGGAGTGGATAGGGGCAAATAACGATGCCCCCTTAATCCCGTTCCGTTCCATTTTATAAAAATACCGCTATCCGGCAAAAAGCGCCGATTTCGGCACTGTTGTGCAAGCAAACAACCACTAAAGAGATCGGTCATTATCTGACCCTTTCAGAACGTACCATAGAACAATACAGAAACAATATTATGCGTAAATTAAATATCAGAACACGCGCAGGCATTATCAGGTTGGGTTGGGATGATATTACTTGATGCACTTTAGCTGAAAAACCTGATGCGTTCCGGATACAGTTCAACTGATTCCTCAGGCAAAGCCATATAACATGTGAAATGAAAACGGGGTGTAAAGAATTACCCCCCGTTTTACATTGGCCAATGCTGCCAAATGTAGCTATCGCTCGTTTAAAAATTTAATCTTTGATCACTTTTACTATTTTACTAAACGACTGCGTGCCATCCACATCAACCTGTACGATCCTTAAGAAAAACTCCCCGCTATTAGCCTGGTCTGCAGACACCTTTTTACAACCTGCAATAAAAAGTGTACTGCCGGCAATCATTGCTAAAACAAACAGTACTTTGCCTTTCCGTTTAAAGTGAAGCGTCAGGCAACCCAGCGCAAGGATACCGATGCCCAAAATGGCAGTACTGCCTGATAAGTCCATTTCATATTTATAGTCGGTTGTACCCGTGGATATACCGTTAGGCGCGCTGCTTTTTACGGTTCCTATTTTGGTAAAATTGGTACCGTCCTTAGAAATCTCAACATCAAAATGATCATTATTGGTTTCACTCATCGTACTCCAGTTCACAACAAGCTTTCCATTGGTGATCTTAGCTGAAACGGCGCCGAATGTAACTGGCAGCACCAACGGGTCATTGCTGATCCCAAAGTTTATATTTGCAACCGTGCTATTGTTTGCAGCAGCGTTCAGATCTCCCACACTGATTTTTCCGCTGCGGTTGGCAGGATCCGCCGTGTTACTGGTACCTTTGTTGGTTCCGGTATAACCATAACCGTTAGCGGGGCTATCAGCACTTTGAAGCGGCACGCCCTGTTGCCTGCTATTGTTGGTTAACACCACCGAATACGTTCCGGTTTCCGTAAGCAGGGATTTACTTACGATAAACGTATACGTGCCATCTGCATTAATTTTTACGGAGGCGATAACAGCGCCATCCGGTCCAACCAGGTTCGCCCACATATTATTGGAAACACCATTTTCACCGGCTTCCGTTTTGGCATTGCCATTATTATCGTCCCATACCTTTCCGCTGATGGTTACAATTGGAGTGCAGGTTGTCACATTAAACGTGCGTACTACTTCAACCGGCTTCGGACAGCCTGGGTTGGTAACCGTATAACTTACCGTCACCAATCCGTTGCCAGTGAAACTTAAAATACTATCGGCCAGGGTTGCAAAACCTGCCCCGGATTTTATGGCAAGCGTACCTCCGGCAGGTGAAGGCAATAGTTTTACTGATGTACCACGGCAATATTCACCATTGCTGTTAACAGAAGGGGCATTCGCCAGGTTTATTTCCGGCAAATTTGTCTGTTGAGCACCGCACACCTTAAGACCATTGGTTGCATAGCTATAGTTAACTTGAACTGCGCTAACGCTGGTTCCATCACCCATACTGCCACTTACTTTATGGCCTACATATCCAAAATTTGCCTGGCACTGGTTAAGGACCAGTGTGGTATGTCCGCCGGTTTCCACTACCGTAATCCCCCCTCCTGCAAGATCAGCAGGTTCGCCCGGATTGTTGGCTCCATTTGACCGCCCCAGGTTACCACTTTCCTGGAATCCCCAGGCAAACACGCGGTTATTATCACCGGAAATCACATTGATACCCGGATAGGTTGGATCATGTTCATTCGGTGAAATCCAAACAATATTGTCCATTGGGGCTCCTGCAACATTTGCATTTGCGGTACTTGGATAAGAAGGTCTCACCCAGGTGCCGTTGCTGGTGGTTGTAAAATTTCCTTTCTGCCGGTTCGCATTGTCCCCGGTGGAAAATAGTTTACCATTCTGGTACAGTACATAATAAGTGATTGCGGGGCCAGTATCATCAGCCGTTGCTCCAATCATTTTTATAGGGCCATCTGTTGTGCTGGGCGCCTGCATCAGCGTAGCCCGCGTTTTTGCGGCGGCTGCCGACTCTCCGGTTCCTAACCAGGTTCTGTTACCCCAGGTATAAATTTCCCCGGTGCTGGTAAGTGCTATAAGCGCGCCCCAGGCTCCACGGGTGGCAACCACATTCGTTAGTGGAGTGCCATCGGTTTTTAGAACGCGTGCCCAGGTCGTATTCCAGTTGGCGGGCGTTCCCGTAGTTCCATCCCCGCGCATGGCTCCGGTATGATTGGTAAGCACCCAAACATTTCCACTGCAGGTAGTAATGGCCAGCGTTTGATAGGTAGCAAACAGCATCTTTACATCTGAAGGCGAAACTCCGGCGGGTAGTCCGAGGTTCACTTTTCCAAACTTACTATCACTTTTTACAGCGTTGGGAATGACCCCACCCGGATCTCCCCAGGCCCATAACCCATCGGTTGTCAATAAAACATTCTGAAAGGCGTTGATATAGGAACTTCCTATTGAAGCCTTTAAAGGTGTGCCGGTAAGGCCGGGAAAATTAACGCTGTTAATAGGGGTTGGAGACAGGAGATCCCCGGTACCATTTGCTGCGGTTTTTTGTCCCCATATTTTAAGATCTCCGGATGCATCCCGGACTACACTCTGGTGAAAAGCCGATACAAAGTTATCGTATTCTAAATTGGATGCAACAGAAGAGTTAACACCAAAATTACTGTAGTCCTGGCAACCACTGGTGCCATAGCAAGCCTGCCCATAAGAATAAGTGGCAGACCAAATACTAATGAATGCCAATAAGGCGATTTTTGCTGTACGCATTGTTATCATGTGATTTTAGTTTTGAGATAAATAAAAAACGGGTAAACAACTGATTATTCTTTGAGGTTTATGATTCTTTAGCTTAATGCCAGGCGTTGCTTTGTCTTGAATCCGACATTTGATTTTGAGGATAAACGTTGACTTTAATTGATGGATAGAGGTTTCTCATAATTATTCTCATAAGTATTTTGCACTTATTCAAGTATTATCGCTGCAATTTACCGGCTGTTAAAAACGGAATAAAAAAATATAGTACAACCTGAATAAACTTAAAGAGGAAGTACGGTATAATCCGAAGATCAATACATCGGTTATCAACAAGCAAATTGGTTATACGCTGCAGGGCAAAACACTCATACTTTTCAACTTTTGCCGTTTTAGCTTATTGATTTCTCCTGCATATAGTCATAAATTATCCTGTATTTTTGTTCGGCTTTTACTACCACTATGCTTAATGACTATTTCCGTTTTTATTCAAAAAAGAAGCTAAAATCTGTGCAGCTGTTTTTCTGCCTTTTTTTTATTCACACCCTGGTATATGCACAAACCAATAACTATGTAATAAAACAATACAATTCAGAGAACGGCCTGCCTCAAAATAGCGTCAAGGCTATTAAATTTGATAAGAGTGGATTTTGCTGGCTGGCTACAGAAGCCGGCATTGTCCGGTTTGATAACAATAATTTTAAGTCATATGGAAGTGATGTGGTAAAGGGACTTAAAGGAGAGAGAATCGTGGCCATGATGGCCGATACTGCCGGGAATATATATGCGCAAACGCTGGACTTTCAAAATATCAAAATAACCGGATCCACATCCCTGTATGCCTATTTACCCAAGTTAGCTGGTACCGACAGCCTCAACTTTATGGCTACAGGTTACATTACAAAAAGCCCCACATTTGACAGCCTGTGGCAGGCGATATATAATGCCGCAACGATTCCTCTTGTAAAAACGCCGGGCGGAATGAAAAACGGCGACATTTATCTGTTCCAGGGAGGTAATGCCTATTTTATCCGCAAAACCAATATCACCAAATTAAAGCGAAATGAAACGGAACCGGTTGGCCGTTTGATCCTGGGTGACCACTATTACTTACAGGTATGGCCCGGCAACCGGAGCAGATGCTGGAATAACGGCGTAGAGCAGGCAGGTCCTATTCATGGAGCTATTAGCAGCAACAAACAATTCCTTAGTGGCGATTTCAAGGCCTTATGGTGCGAACGGGGAGCCTTTATATATGCCGGCGGAAACCTTTACGAGCTTTTTTACAGGAACGGAGCCGTGGACAGTAAGTGTGTTTTAAGCAACCTAAACCTGGAAATGCCACTTTGCATCGCCTACCGGCCGGATCTTAAGACTTATTTTATCGGAACCGGTACGCAAGGGTTGTACACCATAAAAGTGTCGGATTTTATTTATCCAGAAATACCAAAGGAATCCGGCCCCGAAAACTACTATACCATCGCGAAGACATCGCAGGATGATATCCTTGTAAACAACGCGCTTGTGCGCCGGGATAACAGCTCCCTGTATGTACCATTGTATAACAGCGACGGCAGGGCAAGCTATACCGATAGTGCAGACAGGATTTATTATGAAAATAGCTACCTGTTATCCCGTTACAATTCCAGGACCGGGGTTATAGACAGAAACATTTTCCAGCTTGATAACCGGATGATAAGCATTATCCCATTTAAAGAAGATGGCACCCTATTGTTATGCACACACTCCTCTTTATACAAAATAACCGCAGAAGGAAGATTGATTTACCAGAAAAAGTTCTCCCCGGATATGGTGGCAACAGAACTGGTACCGTTAAAAAACGAGGCCTGCCTGCTTGCAACTGCCGCCGGATTAAAATGGTATGATCTTAAAAATCATACGATCTCCCGGTCCATACTTGATTCCTTTTCCATCCGAAACGTGTACCCGGACAAACAAAACCGGTTATGGATCGGCACAGATGGGAAGGGCTCCTTTTTATACACAAACAATAAATTGTACCCGTTACCGCCTGGCCCCAGAAGGGCGTTTAGCTCCATCCATGCTTTTATAGAAGACAATACTGGCAACTTCTGGCTGCCCACCAATAACGGGCTGTACAAAGTGCAGATTCAGACATTGGCCGATTTTGCGACCGGCAAAACAAATTCGGTTTTCTGGTCTGCATTTAATAAAGGGAACGGACTAAGAACCAATGAATTTAACGGAGGTGCAAATCCTAACTTCCAGTGGTTGCATGACGGCGCCCTGGTATTGCCATCCATTGACGGGTTGGTAAAGTTTTATCCCAACCGGTTCACAACCGATTTTCCCCGGGAAAAAATCTTTATCGATGAAATAAGCATCGACGGACAATCCATAATCTTAGACAGTATCAATGGGCCCATCCGGTTAAAACCCACCTTTCAAAACCTGCATATTAAAATTGCCTGTCCCTTTTTTGGCAACAAAGAAGACCTGAAACTGGAATACAAAATTGGCACCAATAAGGGAGAGTGGATCCCGGTTCCTTCTTCAGGAATTGTTTCTATAAATACATTACCTGCCGGTGACTACACCTTAATGTTCCGGAAAGCGGGCAGCAATGAGCATACACCGGGCGGTAGCATTTCCGTTAATATTACCGTTACGCCTTTTTTCTACAGAACAGGCTGGTTCTTTGCAGGCATCGTGTTACTGATCGGCGGCCTGGTATATATGTCATCAAGAAGGCGTGTAGCCAAACTGGAGAAAGAGAAGCTGAAGATCGAAAAAATCGTAGAAACCCGTACAGAAAAGTTAAGTACAGCCGTACAGCAGCTGGAGGATTCAGAAATAGCGTTAAAGAAGAGTAATGAAGTAAAAGAACAAATTATTTCAACCGTATTACACGATATCCGGTCGCCGCTTTTTTCTATGAGAATTACCGGAAAATCGCTGGTGAAGAATTGGGCGCATGGCAGCGATGAAAATTTAAACCAGGTCATTGGCCTGAACCAGTTAATTGGCGAGTTAAGCCGCTTCACCGACCAGTTTTTCTCCTGGGCGGTCAGTCAGCAAGAACATTTCAACGTAAAAAGAACGCAGTTTTCACTGCAGCAACTTTTCGAAGACATCGAGGCCTTATTCAGGGAGATCCTGCAGATCAATAATAACAAATGCTCCATTCATACAACCACTATTCAGCCTTATACGGATAAAGACATATTGATACTGATCCTACGAAACCTGGTAGATAATGCCAACAAGAATACAGAGAACGGGACCATCAGTATAAAGGCCGCCCTGATCCCCGAAGGCCTGCAAATACAGGTATCCGACACGGGAAAGGGATTGAATGCATTCCAGATTGAAAATTTCCTGAACAGAGATAAAGCGGTAAAAAACGGCAGAATGGGAAGCGCTATTATTTTAGAAATGCTTGACAAGATTGATGGGGCATTGTCTGTTACCTCCGAACAAGGCAAGGGTTCGGTTTTTACAATAACGTTAAAGCAAGAGCCCATAGCGAATGGCTGATGGCTAAAAGCTAAATGCTGATTGCTAAAGGCTGAATGCTACGCGTATGTTCCTGGTTCAAAGTTTCAGGTCAGATCCGTTTTCATACCCGATGTGCTAATAACTGAAGGCTGATAACTGAAAACTGATAACTGATTGCTGATTGCTAAAAACGGATCGCTTTCCGCCCCGCTGCGATCGCCGAAAGCCAACGCTGTTATCTTAAAATACGGATCCCTTTTGGTGCCTGTACTGTGGTTACCACTTTTCCTGCCTTATCTTTTGTATGCCTTACCCGTATTACACCCAATGCGGTTGGGAAGGTTCCCTCTGCAAAAGAGAGATTGCCCAGGTGGGGGTTTAGCCGGAATACCCTTCCTCCGGGTTTCACAGCTTTTAATCCCAACACATGTTCGGATAACCAGACCGTAGGACCAGATGCCCATCCATGGCAAAAACTATGACGATGCCCCACATAACAATAATCGCCATAAGCGGCATGTACATCTGTTTTGCCAGCCGGTACCAACTCATCGATGCGGGCTGCATTTTTTAACCAGTCGATATTAAAATCTTCCCAGAAGGTGGTTGCTCCCAGATCCAGCATGCCCCCCCAATACTCCGTAATAAGGTCCATTGCCTCCCTGTACTTCCCGGCTTTGGCCATTGCCTCCAGCATGTAATAGCCATAGAATGTAGAGAAGCCTTTTGCGCCGCCAACCGATAATACATCTGCATAGGCCTTGCCGGCGTCCATCATACCAACCAGGGAAAGCAGGGCGGCAGCCTGTTTACTGTTATGGTGCGGCAGAACAACCTTCCGCATTTCGGCTACGGTTTCCCGGCATTGCTTTGCCGTTTCCAGATCTCCCAGTACGGTACTCAAATCGGCACCCCGTTCAAGACTCCATATCGTCATGGCCTGTAAACCGGCATGAATGGCAACCGTATCCTTACTGGAAGGCCAATCCAGGAAACGGTTTCCGTCCATTTGTTCTTTACCATCTACCACTTTGCCCATGATCTGTTTCAATAGCCCCTGTAAATAGGCTTGTTGCTCCTTCAGGTAAGGAAGGTCACCGTGATGCAGGTACCAGTCATGCTGAATAATGATCCACCACATAGAGTACGTGCTGATACCGCTCATCCACCCCGGCAGCGGTGTGGTATTCCGCGCCAGGTCCAGGCTCCTGGGCACTACCTCGTTATAGCCAAAAACCGAATTCACCGTAGATACTTCGGGGTGCAGATCACCCACCCATACCAGGCGATCACGCTTGATGCCGTCCCACAGGTAATCCTGCATATTTAAATGCACCGTATACGCCCCCACTTCCCAGATCTTATTTAACCGTTCATTACTGCTTTTAAATGATCCCAGGTAAGGAATGTCGCGGTACGTGGAAATCACCCGTACTTCCTTCAACTGCGCTTCTGCGTTTACATCCAGCAGATCAATTCTTACAAAGCGGAAACCGGATTCCCCGCTTTGTACTTTTCCCAGCCAGGGCATCATAAGGCTAAAATCGCGGATGGCATGATCGTTGGTGGATCCGTGTGCACCTAATTCAGCCATGGCTTCACTCACTGATTCGCCAAAGCGGATCCGCACCTTTCTGGGGCCGTTGGGAGCCGGCCACATACCTGTGATCACTTCGAGCGCACCATTCATTTCGCGGCCAAAATCCAGCAAAATGCTGGCCGGCCCTTTTTCAGTTGTTTTTAGCGACACCACATTGGCATTATTTAAACTGGCCTGACCGATGCCCTGCTTTAATAACTGCTCCGCTCCTGTTACCTGGCCTTGTTGCCAAACGATCCGCACAGGGTATACATACTCCCTGGTAAGCGGACTCCTCAACCGGTTGTTAGCCGGTTTCTCCTGTGCTGCCGGAACACCTGGTAACAAACACAACCCGAATACTCCCAAAACAAAAATCCATATCATTTTTTTCATTCCCTTACATTTTAATTATTACCAGCTGGTTTCGTCTGATTCCAGGGTGTATAGCATTTTTTGTCGTCTTCTTTTTACCGCCCGTCCGACCGGTCATCCGGGCAGGCAAAGGACGCAGCGAATCCGCAATGCCCGCAATGGCGGACTCCTGTTAAATAGCTTTGCGAACTTCGCGCATTCCCTACGCACGTTGCGGTTGAAACCGGACTCAAAAGAAGTTTGTAAGAATGGTATGCACCCGATTTCAATGTATTTTTATCAATATATTTCCAGTGTTACCGGTCCTGTTAATCCGCCCTTATGCAAGGGACTGTTCCCGTTATAGGGATCCACAATCGTCCAGGTACTTCGTTTTTCTTTCGGCAGCCGCGCATCGCCGATCAGCCGGTTCACCCAGGTATTCACTACTTTCACCTGCAGCGTATTTTCACCCGGCGTTAAATAATCAGAAATATCCAGTTTATATGGAGCCGTCCACACATTCCCGATCGTTTTGCCGTTTACGGAAACGGTTCCAACAGCCACCAGCGCACCCAGATCCAGCAATACTTTCTGTCCCCTGGCAACGGTTAATTTGGGCAATGCAATCGAATAGGTTGCGGCACCGGAAAAATAACGGATGGCGGAGTCTTTGTGTTTGGACCAGTCGGTCAGTGCATCCATCTTGATATGGAAACCGGCTGTAACCGGACTTTCAAATACAACATCCCAGGTTCCGGAGACCGGTATTATTTTTTGAGGCTCCGGGAAATTGCGACCGTCCTTCTTTGCAGCGGAGCTTGATTTACGGAACAGGATAAACGCGCTTTCAAATGGAGCCAGCTCCAGCGGCACCGTAGTTTGCCGGCCGTTATCCGTAAACTCCGGCAACACCCGCATCGCACCCTTTACAGCATCCCATAATTCCGGCACGCGGCCGCTGATACGGAATGCAGGCGCTACGCTGATCTTCCGGTCTGACTGATTGGCGATAAAATACAGTTCGCCATCTTTGAGGGTACGGTGCAGGTATACCACGGGATCTTCCTTTTTCAGCTTCACATCCGGGATCATGGAAAGCCGGTCCATTACGGCTTCGAGAGTTAGTCCGTTAAATACCTTTCCCTGCTGATAGTTATTTTCTGTTTTAGCCGTTCCATCAGCACCATTCCACATCGCTGCGCCAATCTGTAGCACTTCACTATCTGCTGCACCATAATGCGCTAAACTGGGCGAACGTTTAGGCTGTGGTCCTAAGATCACACCGCCCTGCTTCACCAGTATTTCTATTTTACGCAATACCTCCGGCCGGATGGTTTCCAGTTTTGGCAGCACCAGTACTTTGTAAGAAAGTCCATCCGGAAGTGTAAACCGCCCGTTCTTCATCGTGATCCGGTTCAGCAATACTTCAGCATTGATATAATCGAAGGCATATCCCTTCGGCATTGCCGGATCCTGTACACCCGTCATTTTGGGGACATCCTCCCCGATAAAGTAGGCCACATCTGCTACATACCGCCCCTGTTGCAGCAAATAGTTGCTTCTTTTTAAATATTGTATAAAACCGCCCATATCATAAAACCAGGTATTGAACCGGTTGAACTCGTTGCCAAACCAGGCGTTTACACCCGGCAGTTTCCCTTCGTAAGGCTGATGGATGTATACGTGCAGCAATGTATTATTGATGCCTTCTGCAAAGAAACGATCGCCCCGTTCCTTAAACAGCGCCGGGTACCGGCCAAACGTATTGCCCGCTGCAGTAAAGGACTCTGCCGACACCTTTGTTTTTCCGTAGATATGCGCAGCAGATGATGCCGCGCGGTTCTCTATATTTCCCAGCTCGCCCTCGCTCCAGAACTCTCCGCCAACTTCATCCGATTGTCCGCCATATTGTAAGAACTCTCCGGGAAAGCCCCAGTGACCGTAATTCTCCAGCCATATGGTTAAGCCATGTTTATGGCTTATGTCTCGCAACCCACCTACATACTCATAAGCTACCATATCCGCAATCAGCCGGCGTACATCCCATAAAAAACGATCCGACTGCTCCTGGCTGCCTACTACAAATCCCTGGAACACGGGTGAAAAAGGCACCGGATCATAGCCATAGATTTTTTTGAATTTTGCGGCAAACGCATCGGTCCAGTTCTGGCCGCCGGTTTCATAACTATCCTGCACGGCCACTTTAAATGATTTACGATCCTGCTCGGGTATCCTGCGTAATATTTCACCAAGGAATGCATCAAAATGCGCCAGCACATGTTCCTGGTTCATCTTATCCACTTCAAGCCCTACGCCTTCCGGACTTGCCGGTCCGTTTGTGACGCCTGTGGGCACCATACCGGAATTTAAGATCACCCACTCCCCTTTGGGAACATTCCAGGTTAGCACGCCATTTTGATCTACATTACCGGTAAGGTTCATCACGTCCTGTGGCCGGATCACATAGGCCGGGTCTTTTATCACCGCCTGTGCTTCCCATTGATAATCGTGCCAGTAAGGAAGCGGTGTGGGATGCATGCGCACCAGTGTTTTTTCCTTAAAGCGCTCCACCCTTGGTGCCGCGGCAAGTTCAATCTCCGCAATGCCGCCATCACCCTGTATGTTTTTTATCAAAACCCGGTATTCCTTTGCTTCAACCGCATCGAAAGAAACCGTTACAGGAGCAAACTGTTCAAATCCTACATTCAGGTTATTGTTGTTCCGGTCCAAGCGGAATGACCGTACCGGTACAAAATCGTTTTGTTTTTTTGCTTCCAGCACCACGTCAAAGCTCATATTCCGCTTACCGGGATATACCGTAAGGCTTCTCGCAGTAAACGCTTTATTTGACGCAATGGTGATTTCATTTGTTTTATTTTTTTCTAAAGCCACTTCTGTATTCAGATCTTTATCAAAGAGCGTTTGCAATGCCCGCCCCTGGAGATTTGATTGCAGCGAGGGATGCTGCGCTGCAATGGTTACGCCATAGTCTTTGGGTGCACGGAAAGCCAGTACCTGTACCGGCTGAAAGTCTTTATCCGGAACAGGCAATTTACGCTGAAAACGTCCACCGCCGGTGACCAGCGTATCTGCTGTTGCCAGGTAACGCATGGCCTGGCTGGGTTTTACCCAGGGGCCTCCGGACTGGCTCCATCCCGGGCTGTTGAAAATACCGATATCGATGTTGAGTTCGGTAGCCGTCTTCAAAGCCGTATGTAAAATATCCCACCATTCATCTGTAAAAATCTTCACCCTGCCATAGGCATTGCCCGGCAGGTCGCTTAAACCGATATTCCCGATAAATGCCCGGTTGATACCAACCGTCTTCATGGCCTGCAAGTCTTTAACCACGCCTTCTTTTGAAAGATTATCGGATATCCAGTACCAGTATACGCTGGTTTGAATGGAATCCGGAGCCTTTGCAAATACATGCTCTATGTGACTCCAGTCACTGCTTTTTTTTGCAGTGCTGCAGGCTCCAAACAATAAAAGACAAAACCCTGTCAGGTATAAATGGCAAACTCTCATAACGAATATTTCTCCGGTTCTTACAAATAAATCAAATTTAAGGCAGACAACCGTCCTGTTCCTCCCTGTACAAACATCAAACAGCACCCATGCCCCCGCTTCTTTAATGACGTCTTAAACGGTATCGGCATTCACACAATGGTTCTGAAGGCAACATGGTATTTGCTACTGTATAAACAATGGCCTTAAAAACGCAACAGCAGGTTCATCCGGCCACCGGGCGCAGCATCCCCGCTGGTGTACCAATCCAATGGATCTGCCTTCTGCATATTATCAGACCATTTAAATTCCACTAAGGCATCCTTACCGGGAAGGCCAATCAGTCTATAAGGGATTTCGATCATTAGCTGGCTGCCCTGCATCATGAAACTTATGGTAGCAATCGTCTTCCAGGTTTGATTGATGAACCGCTGCAACTGGCTGCCGGCGATCACCCGGTAATCATACCCGTTCCAGCCGGAGGTATAGGATTGATCGGTGTTTAACCAAAGCGTCATCCAGTTCTCGCCCGAAACAGCCGTTAAGGTATCCACGGTATTTACATAAAAATACAAACGCTCCTTTCCGGCGGCGAGCTTTACTGTTTTTAAATCATTCCTGCCGGTAGTATTTGTATAAACGACCGCGGGCTCCGTCTGTGCGCCCGGATGTGAGCGATGCAGTACATCACCGGCATAATCTTCATACACTGCCGGCACCGTCTTCCAATCGTTCCAATTGCGTATGGGCTCTTTTCTGAATACCACCGGAATTTCCGGTGTTCCTTTATACCGGCGGATATTTCCGATCAGCTGCATATAGTAATGATCACGCAGTCCGGCGGTTAATGAAGGTTCAATATCCCGGCTATATTCAGGACTGGCCTGGTCTACAAATAAAGCCTGGTTTTTATCTCCGGATTGCCGGCGCCATTTGCCCGCGATCCACTCATTCCATCCCGTAACAAATACAAACGGTACATCCTGGCTGATTGCAAAGTCCCACTGCTCCTGTATATTGTAGCCATAGTATAAATCCTTTTCCGGGTTTCCGGGCGAGTTGTTTCTAAAACTGCGGCCCCAGTTTCCAGGACGGCCGTAAAATGCCGACCCGCCCATGGCGGCATCCAGTTCCGGATGTTGTGCGGTGGAAACGTTTATAATCTCCTTCTGTCCTTTTTTGTTATAATATACCTGTTGCGGACGCTGGAATTCAATCCAGGGCCAGCCATTTTCTTTTTTTCCTTCATTGGGCCATTGCGATTCCCTGAAAGTAAAAAACGGTTCATAGTCCTTTCCTTTTGCTTCTGCAGACAAACCGATTATCAAAGGCTTTCCATCAAGATAAAACCAACAGTTCGGATAGCGATGCGGTGCTCCTTCTTTATAATAAGTATCGAAGATCTCCTGCATGGCCGCTCCGGAACCGGTATTGGTATAATACACCAGTTTGGGCGGATTTTTACCCTGCGCCCGAACGGCTTCGATCGCTTTAAAAAGCGCGGCGGATTGTGTTGGATAAATTAACCGGTTCGTAGCATCGATCACTAAAAAATCGACCCCGGCATCTGTCAGCAATTGTATATTTTTTAAATGCACCCAATAATCATCTCCTCTGTAGTACCCGTATATCGGTTCGCCCCAGAAATAATACCGCCCGGCAACACCGGCCCCTCCACCCCAGCCGGGATGATTAAAGTCTTTAAAAACTTCGGGAGTTTTACGATATATTTCGCTCAGGTCCCAAACGCGCTCCGCCGTTGGCGAATGCACATCGCCCTGCCACAGAAAATAAAATATACCCACCTGTTTTCCCTTCCGGATATTGCCGGCCACATCCTGCTGCGGCAAAACCCGTCCCAGGTCATCTACACCACTAAAAACCTGGCACCAGGAAAACAACCCGGAACAACATAAAAGGGTAACTCCAATAACCGTTCTAAGCATCTGTTATTTATTTTTCATTACATCCGGAACATGGCTATTGAATATTGAAGGAAGCCGGTAAGCCGATGATTACCGGAACATAAAGATGCTTCCTTCTGCAGAAATGGCAAGCCGTATCGGTTCTGTAACGCATACGAATAAATAAAACTTGGGCCATATAACTGTCCTGTACCTACCTGAGCACGTGGTTTGTACCCTCATTCCGGATGTCATGGCTCAATAACAAAAAGGTGCTGCCCCGTCCGGATCACCCCGGGAGATTGTCTGAATAACACCCGCAGTCTGTATTATTTGAATGATACATTTGTTGTATGAAATGTATGCTATTAAATACCCCAACATGCTCCGGCGTTCATTCGATGAAACAGGCCGCCGCCTTGCTGCTGCTGGTTTTCTTAAGTTTCAGTTCTTACAACAGCAATGCCCGCCCAAAAAGCAGACCGCTGCCCGGTCTTAGATCCGGACAAAGGGGGCTTACCAAAGAAGAACGGACATTTGCAATCCAATTTCTAAAAGAAACAGAATCCGGTGTTTTTAATGCGGTAAAGGACCTGAACGAAGCACAATTAACATTTAAACCAGCCGCCGGGAAATGGAGTATCGAGGAATGTGTTAAACACATCGCTGCAGCCGAAGAAACACTCTGGAAGATGGTGGAAGCAGGTTTAACAAAACCGGTGAACCCCGAAAAAAGAGCCGCGCTCTTATTTACCGATCAGCAGCTGATCAAGGCTGTAGAAGACCGCTCAAAAAAATCAAAGACATTTGCGGCCCTTGAGCCAGCCCATTCTTCTTACAAAACGCTGGCGGAAGCGCTTGCCGCGTTTAAAGAGAACCGCGAAAAACGGATCCGCTTTATTCAAAACACGAAGGCCGATCTGCGCAACCATGTACTGATAACACCGATCGGCACCTATGATGCCTACCAGTTCATCCTGCTTATTTCGGCGCACAGTAACCGGCATACCCAGCAAATCGAAGAAGTGAAAGCCAGCACAGATTTTCCGAAGCAAGCCTGATCCTGCTTTTGCGCAGGGTGTTAGCAGCCTTCATTGAAAAAGCTTATGCCGGCTTATTGAAAGAGGTTGTATCAAAAGCCTTTCACTTGTCCTGCCTGGTTTTTGATGGGTTAAACTAATCAATGTGGTGATGACAACCGTTTCCGAAAAATCGGAATATTTCAAGACCCTGCTTCCTTTTCTTTTTCCCTTTTGTTTTGTTTTCATAGGGTGGGTTCTTTCTATTATTACTTTGGAACGGAATAGCAACTACTGCTATCAGCAGGATCCGCAGCGCCTCTTTTTTATGCAGCGTATAATTAGTTATCAGCGCATTTTATCATCTACCATCGACGCATTGTTTCGGCATTTAAAAATAGTTGTCTATAATAGATCCTGATCCGCCACGGCGGACAAAACGACTACATCTTATAAAGCGACTTTTAACACAATCGGTTTCACAAACCTGCTCTTTTATGAATCCGGAAAAAGTTCGGAGCCCTCACCCAGGTCGGGAACTCAGGGCGTGGTAAACCCGTACTTTTTATAGATGGCCTTGGCGGCAGCAGTTTTCAAAAACTGCATAAAGTCCTTTGCCGCCTGCGGATGCGGTGCGTTTTTTAGCCGGCCGGCCATATAGGTTGCCTCAATATTCTCCTGGTCCGGAATGGAGATTAACTCCACCGGGTGTTGCAGCATCGTTTGATAATAGGCCTCAGAATACCAAACCGGCCCCGCATCGCTTTTTCCATAAAGGATCTGCATAGGAGTTTGCCGGTGATGGATCTGGGTGAGCCAGGTACTGCCATCCTTTACTTTGTCTTCCATAATCACCTGCTTCAGCGCCTCGCCGCCGGCCTTTACGTAAGCGGCCTCAATCCGTTTGCCGATCCCCTCAAATTCCGGGTTGGGCATCACCACCTGCACCTCTTTTCTTCCCAGGTCTTTAAGCCCTTTTATGTTTTTCGGGTTTCCTTTCTGTACCATAATAGCCAGTTTATTATAGGCATAAGCCGCGGTATCACTGAACAGGGGCGTCATTACGTCGATCCGGCTTTTACCGGCCGTGTATACATCCGGCTTCAGCGTAATGCGCAGGTTGCCCATGGTTAAGGAGCCGGTTTCGATCTGCTTTGCCAGGATCCCGGGCGGTAGGGTTTCTGCAAACACCCGCGTGTAACGGGGATGCGCTTTCTTAAATGCCCCGATCAATTCATCGATACACATAAACTGGTTACCCGCAAAAAATACTACCAGTTGCGGATCATTGATATCACCAAACAGATCCGGCACATTATCCACACCCGGCACGGTAAACATTACGCCGCTCTGTGGCGGTGTATTCCAGGGCGGATCAAAACGATGTTCCTGTCCTGCTACGATTTTTACACACAGCTGGCAACAAACCAGCACCATTATCATCATCCATTTTTTTTTCATCGGTAATTTTTTTGTTGTACGGTTTCGATCCGGCAGCAGGGCCACCGGGTTTATGGAACAATTGCATAGCAGTGCCCTCCCAGGCAGGTTGGCACCTGGTTTTACAAGGGCTCCGTGCAGGCGGCCAGGTCAGGGTTTGATCACGGACCAGCCCTCTGCCTGGCGCAGGATCAGTTCACCATTACCACTGGGCACCACCCCGATAAAATCATAGATCTTGTCCCGTTCAATATTGCGTTCATGAAGCGTGTTGGCGCATTGTGCCACGATCACGCCTTTTTCAACCAGGCTTTTCAGGGTTTCTTCATATTTACTGCCTTTCAGATAAGCATCGGTTCCTCCGCTGAACGCCACCAGCTCCGCCTGCAATTTTCCTTTCAGCCGCGGATCATTTAACGCATTGTTCAGGTTGCGAAGCACTTTTTCAATGACCTTCGGATCGCCGTTATCCATCTGGTAAATCACCCGGTATTGCTTTTTTACGGCTACGGCACCGGTAAAGCTCCGGTTCTTCTCTTCTGTTTTTGTCAGTTGCTGTGCATGTACCATCAGGGTCAGTAACATGCCGCCCAGAATCATTAAAACCTGTTTCATTCTTTTTAAATTTTTAGTCTGCTTATTCTTTTGTTTTCTCCATCCGGCTTTTCGCGGCTGCCTGTGCAATTTCTATGGGACCATAGGGCCCGTATTTATGCTGTTGCTGCGAAAAGCTATCGATATAAGGTCCGTAAGGCATATCCAGCGGCTTTTTGCTCAGGATCTGCCAGTCTTCATGCTGATCAAAGGCCGGGCGCGACTGACTGTTGATATACGCTGCAATATCCCAGGCTTCCTCATCCGTAAGCTGCGGATCCCGGTATGTAGCTCCAAACGGCATATTGTTTTTTATAAAACCGGCCATACTCGCTAAGCGAAACAGCCCTGCGCCGTCGTTAAAACTATGGCTCCCCCATAAGGGCGGATACGTGTATCCCGTGCCCTCCGCATTCGCCGCTCCGCCGCCATCTGTACCATGGCAACTTACGCATTTTGCCTGGTATGCAACCCGGCCCAGCTGCGGATCGGCCGCCCGGTTCATAAACGGTAGTTTCATGATGGAGGTACCGGCTAACACTTTGCCCCTGGGAATGCCGTCCCCCAGCCATTTAATGTAGGCATAGATCGCCTGCATTTCTTTGGAGGCCGTGTCCAGTTTTTTTCCGTTTAAACTGCGCTGAAAACAGTCATTCACCCGCTCGTAGATATCCTGGATGCCGTTATTGCGCGCCCGGTATAATGGATAGGTGGCAAACACTTTCCCAAAATTATTTCCATAAGGTACCGTTCCTCCCTTTAAATGACAGTTCTGGCAATTCATACCATTGGTTAATGCCGCAACGGTTCCCCGGGGTCCCAGGTAATACGATGTATTGGCGATCAGCTCATAGCCATATTGGATCTGTCGGCCCGCTTCTGTATAATCCGGGATCTGGTATTGATTCCAGCCCGTCCAGACTTCCCGCTCCGGCAATTTTGTTCCGGCCATGGTTTTAGAAGGTGCTGCCCCATCCGCCTTACCGGTGCATCCGTTGCTTATCAGCACCGCTATTATCATCGCCAAAAATATCATCGCAGGTATCCAAAACGCTTTCATGTTTACAGCTTGTTTTTATAGAACAAAGCTACATCACCTTACAGAAAAACAGCAATGAATAAACGCAATAGGCCATAACTTTAAGTTATACAAACACAGTCTACCATTCAAATAGGATATCGCAAATTTCGGGAATTTACGGTCATAAATCATGGCCACTTATTGCTGCTCCAGCTGGGCGCGGTACTGTTGTACATGTTCGGTTATTTCAGGTCCCGGGTCGGGATACTGCACATCCTTATAGGTTTTCAGCTGTTCCAAAAGAATGGACGCCACCAGGTAACGGCAAATGTCTTTGTCATCTGCGGGAATCGCATGCCAGGGTGCAGTGGCCGGACTGGTATGCCGGATCGCATCTTCGTAGCAGTCCATATAGCGATCCCACAGGGCTCTTTCCGCCAGGTCGCCCGGGGAAAACTTCCACTGGTGTTTTTGCTTATCCAGTCTTCGCAGCAGTCTCGCCTTTTGCTCATCCTTTCCCAGGTGCAGGAAGAATTTAAACAGGATGGTTCCGTTGTTCACCAATTGCTCTTCAAAATGATTGATCTGCTCAAAACGCTTTTTCCAGAAATCTTTTGGCAGGTCTTTCACCGCTTCAATCCCCGGCATATTTTCTTTGAGCAGGTATTCCGGGTGTACCCTTGTAACCAGTACATTTTCGTAATGGGTACGATTGAAAACTCCAAACTTTCCCTTTTCCGGCAGCACAATGGCATGACGCCAGAGATAATCATGCTGCAGTTCCAATGCGGAGGGCGTCTTAAAACTATTTACCACTACGCCCCTTACATTAAACTCTTTAAACACCTGCCGGATCAGACTGTCTTTTCCGGCCGTATCCATTCCCTGTAAACACACCAGTACACTATACCGGTTATGCGCATACAGCTTTTCCTGGAAGGCACTTAATTCTTTACGAATCGTCTTCAGCGCTTCCTTTGCATCGGCCGCATTTATCCGGTCTGAAATATCCGTTGGATGGTTTGAAAGTTTAAAATTGTCCGATACCCTGAATTGTTTTCCGAAACCTGTTTTCATATGCTTTTTTTTGGATACGGGAAGATACAATATTCAAAATTCTAAATATAAAATTTTAAGTTTAGCCGTCAGTTTTCAGTTGACTATGTTCCGGAATATAAATTTATCCTGCTACATCGAGTGCAAAACGGAAATGCAACTTTAAACCTGGAACGAGAAACGGCGTTCAGCATCTAGTTTTCAATCCTGGCTACCGGGTATCAAAAGCCCCAATGTCCCACCACTCTTCGTGTCACCCAGGAAATGGAGAAATGAGGCAATAGCCTTCAGTCGCCAGTTTTCAGTCGTAGCATCCCGTTCGGGACAGATAAATCTCTTGAAGATTCACATTGAATAAATGATCTGCGAAACGAAAGCATCTGATAACTGATTGCTGACAGCTGATTGCCATTGCGTTTAGCTTTCAGCCGTCAGTGATCAGTTTTCAGTTATCAGTCTTCAGTTGATTACGTTCCCGAATATAAATCTATCCCAATGTCCCACCAGTCTTCGTGTCCGCCAGGAAATGGAGAAATGAGGCAATAGCCTTCAGTCGCCAGTTTTCAGTCGTACCATCCCGTTCGGGACAAGATAAATCTCTTGAAGATTCACACTGAATAAATGATCCGCTTACCCGAAACGGAAGCATCTGATAACTGATTGCTGACTACTGATTGCCATTAGATGAGCGTTCAGGTATCAAACGAAATTTAACTTTAAACCTGGCCCCTTAAACCAAATCCTTCCTCCGGCTCCGTTTGAGGATCACTGCGTGCAGGATCAGCGTAAGACTGATGATGGTAAAACCCAGGTAGAAGCCGTTGTTGAGCGATTTGTTTTCCTTAAGAATGATGAAGGCCATCAGGATCCCGTAAAGCGGCTCCAGGTTGTACGACAGGCTTACGGTAAAGGCCGAAAGCTTTTTAAGGGCGCTCATAGAAAACTGGAAGGCCACCACGGAGCAAAGCCAGGCCAGTACCAGTAACCATAAAAAATCGGGCAGCGATGGCAGCAGGGTTGCTACCGGAAACAGGTGCAGGTACAGCGGCATTACCAGGGAAAGGGTGATGAACCCGCCGGTCATCTGCCAGGTAAGCACCGTTTGCATGTTGGTGCGTTTCATCGAAAATTTCAAAAGGATGGGAAACAGGGCCGCAAAAAAGGAGGAAATAAAGCCCAATATGATCCCCAATTTATATTGGGCATCAAAATGAAAGATGAGATAAATTCCAAACACAGAGCAAAGTCCCAATACCAGTTCGGTACGCTTTATGGGCACCCGGTTGAGCAAGGGCTCCAGGATCGCCGAAAAAAAGCCGACCGCCGAAAGGCAGACCAGCCCGATGGAAACATTTCCATATTTTATAGAGGCATAAAAAAACACCCAGTGCAATGCCGATAAAAAGCCGATACCGGAGATCTTCAGCGCCTCTTTTACCGGCAGCCGCTGCAACCTGCCCGTAGCCCACATCAATACCCAAAGCGTTACTGCTGCAATCATCAGCCGGTACCATACCAATAACCCCTCATTAAGGGTAATTAACTCGCCCAGGATACCGGTAAAACCAGCCAGTAACACTGCAATATGTAATTGTAAAAACGCTTTCTTCATCCGGCGTGCAAGCTAATTAAATTACAGAACTTTGATCACAAACATTCATTCCCTTATTTTTGTTAATAACAGACGTTAGCGTTTCAATAACCTCTATATGCAAATAAATGTAACATCGGAAATTGGTTTACTGAAAAAATTGCTGGTACACAGCCCGGACAGCGGTATTGGGAAGGTGATCCCCTCAAAAGCGCAGGACTGGCTGTTTGAAGACATTGTACACCTCAACACCGTTCGCCGCAAGGAATACGATTACTATACAAAACTGCTATTGTATTTCCTGGATCCTGACCTGATCAGGGGCCGCTTAAAATCGATCGACGATCCTAAAAATGATTACCGCTTTTTTAAACCGGGCAGCGCAGGCTTTCATCACTCAAAAAATGTGATCGAAATTGAAGTGTTGCTGGCAGAAATACTCCGCAATGCCGCTATCCGGCAAAAGCTCGTGGCTTCTGTGTGTGCCATAGAAAACTGTTCGTACCATACACAGGAAATGCTGCTGACCCAAAAGCCGGAAGAACTGGCGCGGATCTTTATCAGTGGTACCGGTACCAACCTGGAAATGCTGTTTCCGCCCGTGCCGAATTTTATTTTTACCCGGGATATCGGCATCGTGATCAAGGACCATATTCTTTTAAATAAGCCCGCTAAAAAGGCAAGGCTCCGGGAGGCCTTGCTGATGAAATATATTTTCTTTAACCACCCGCTTTTTAAAGATTACCGGAACCATATCATAGAACTTTCCGATAGTCCTTACCATTTCCTGCTGCCCGTAGATGCCGACGAATACAATGTAACGCTTGAAGGTGGAGATGTAATGGTGGTAAGCAGTGAGCATGTGGTCATCGGCATCAGCGAGCGTACCAGTATGGCCGCGGCTCACCAGGTAGCTACCACACTTTTTAAAAAGAACATCGTCAGCAAAGTAACCCTGGTTCAGATCCCGCAGAAACGGGAGTACATGCACATCGATACCATTTTTACACAGGTAAAAAAAGATACCTGGGTAATGTTGGGCGCCTTTTCTAAAAAGCAGGCAAAAAAAGAAATGAGTGATCTGATCTTACGTGCAATCGAAGATCAGAAACCCGAAACGGCCGTTTCCATTATCCAGTTCCGGAAGAACAATATTTCAAAGCCCGTCCGCTTTGCCAGCCTGGAAGACCTGCTGGTGGATATCAGCAAAAAGGATCTGAAGGTAAAGGGAAGCGTAAAGATCATTCATTCCGGCAACGATGAATTTCCTTTTGATCTGCGCGAGCAATGGACCGACAGTTGTAACCTGCTGGCCCTGAAAGATGGTGTGGTAGTGGGTTACGACCGGAACGACAAAACGCTGGAGGCATTCCGGAAAGAAGGTTTTACCATCGTGGACATTAAAACACTGCTGCCGCAGCTGGAAAGCGGAGCGGTGGATCCGAAAAAGCTAAAAGATACGTTTATTACCATTCCATCCGCGGAACTTTCCAGGGCCCGCGGCGGTTTTCATTGCATGAGTATGCCGCTGCTGCGGGAAGCGCCGTAGCATGATTTTTTGAAGCAGGCATCCGGACAACGGTTCAAAAGTTATTTGTCATACGGGTCTCCATTTGCGTAACAAAATCTATACGGCAATGATCACTGTCCCGGTCGTCACACTGAGTAGTTGACCGGGAACCAAATCAACCTGGGGATTACATTTGATGCTTTTGTCCCCCGGGGCAGCGTATAGTGAAGTCGACGATCGTATCATTGATCTTCCATATCCAAGGCGATCGATCATTGTTGCACAGATGCAGCAGGCACAGATTGGAAACAGTGCATAACAAATCATAATCGTTTCTTTTATCACCGGCCGGAATGTATAGCGGCTAAACTTTTTTTCTTTAACAGTTGTTCATTTATTAACAGGTATGCAAACAACAGCGCACTTACTCATGATCCGCCCCATCGCCTTTGGCTTTAATGCGGAAACGGCCGTAAATAATGCATTTCAGAAAGCAAACAGCAACTGGAATGTGAATGAGAAGGCCCAGGAAGAATTTGATCAGCTGGTAGCCCTGCTCAGAAATCACCAGATCGATGTGCATGTGATACAGGACCAGCCGCAGCCTTATACGCCCGATTCGGTATTTCCCAATAACTGGATCTCCATGCACGGCGACGGACAAATTGTGCTTTACCCGATGTTTGCCACCAACCGGAGAACGGAACGGGCCAAGGGTATCCTGCATCAATTGAAGGAACAGTTCATTATCTATTCCAAAGTGGATCTTACCAGCTACGAAAAGGAGCAGCGTTTTTTGGAAGGAACGGGTAGTATGGTGCTGGACCGTGTGCATCAGAAGGCCTATGCCTGCCTTTCGGCCCGCACCGACGAACAGGTATTGCTCGATTTTTGCGGTATGCTCGATTTCACCCCGGTGATCTTTCATGCTACTGATGGCAACGGCACACCCATCTACCACACCAATGTGATGATGAGCGTGGCAGAGGATTATGCCATCATCGCTGCAGATACCATTGCCGATCCAACAGAACGGGCGCAGGTATTGCAATCGCTTACCGACACCGGCAAGGAAATCATTTCCATCAGCCTGGAACAAATGGAACATTTTGCAGGTAATGCCCTGCAGGTACGGAATACCGAAGGACAACGGTTCCTGGTGATGTCTTCTGCTGCTTACCATTCCTTATCCGATGCTCAAAAACAACGGCTGGAAACCTATAACCCTATTTTACACGCACCGCTCACCACCATCGAACAGAACGGCGGCGGCAGTGCACGATGCATGATTGCAGAGGTATTTCTTCCACTGCAACCGGCATCACATCCTCATTAAAAACACGTACATGAAACAGGTATTTCTTTATCTCGCTGCATGGTGCATAACCCTGACCGCCCATGCACAGGATGCTTACAAAGACAGCATCGACCATTTTATAGCAGACTATGTAGCAAAACACCAGGTGGTTACCGGTGCAGAAAAACAGTACTTCCGTTTTTTTCCTGCTGATGAACATTACCGGGTAATAGCAAGATTTCAAAAAGAAACGAAAAGCGACTGGTTCCCCGTACCCACTTCCAATGGCAAGCCGAAACAATATCGTATTTATGGGTGGCTGCTGTTTACATTAAACGGAAGTCAGCAAAAGCTGGCTGTTTACCAGTCGCAATTCCTTCTTCAAAGAGAAGAATATTTCGATTACCTGTTTTTGCCTTTTAAAGATGCCACCAATGGCAAAGAGAGTTATGAAACCGGCCGCTACCTTGATCTGAAAACCACGGACATTAAAAACAATACTGTTGTACTGGATTTTAACAAGGCCTATAACCCTTATTGTGCCTATGTGAGCACGGGGTACAGCTGTCCGATTCCCCCAAAAGAAAATCACTTAAAGATCGCCATAAACGCAGGCGAAAAACAATTTGCACGGGAACATTAAACACCGGCTATCCCTTCAAGGGTCCGCCGCAATCCTTCCGGAAACGGAAGCGGTGCATACCCCAGTTCCTGCTGTGCTTTGGAAATATCCAGTCCGCTTTTTAAAGGGCGCTCCGCCAGCGCCGGCAGGTCGGCCGTGCGTACGGGTGTTAACTGATGTGCACCGATCCCCATAAATGCGGCCGCTTCCATCGCCATCTGGTAGGGCGACCGGATGTCTTTCCCGCAAAGATGGAATACGCCGGTTGCTTTCTTTTCAATGATCGCGGCAATGCCTTTTGCCAGATCCGGTGCATAGGTGGGGGTTCGTTCCTGGTCGTCTGTAAGCTTGTAAGCTTCGTTATTCCGCAGTTTTTTTGCGATCATCGTCAGGAAACAATCACGGCCATAGAGCGGCTTTCCGTAAACAAATACTGTGCGCACAATGGCCCACCCATATTCGTATGCTTTTACCGCATCTTCCGCTTCCAGTTTGGTTCGGCCATAATAGCTGAGCGGGTCTGCCGGATCTTCCTCGCGGTGCATGCCCTGCTTTCCGTTAAAAATAAAATCGGTAGAAAGGAAAATAAAAAAACTTTGATAGTCGGCCGCATTGAGCAGTAATTGCAGGGTTCCTGCGGTGTTTACATTATAGGCATCCGCCTGGTTCAGCTCACAATCATCCGGCTTGCTCATGGCGCCGCTGTGCACCACCACATCCGGCTGCACGGCCTCAAAAACGGCACTCAGTATATACGGATCAGTAAAATCCATCTGGATAAACCGGTATCCTTTGCGTTCGCCAAATGCCGACAGGTCCGGTGTTTTGGAAGAAGCAAATACCTGGTGTCCTGCGTCCAGCAACTGTTGCACCACATAGCTGCCTACCAATCCGTTTGAGCCCGTTACCAAAATTTTCATGCTACAATAATAGGGACATAAAATGAAAATGCAATCAGGACTTCAGCCATCAGTTATCAGTTATCAGTCGTCAGTTTTCAGAAGTCACCCAATGTCCCACCAGTCTTTGTGTCCCCGGAAAAATGCAGAAATGAGGCAATAGATCAGCAGGAATGAAGCAGCATCTACGGTTGATAGCTGAAGGCTAAAGCTTTTTGTGGACAGGGAGACAAGGGAGACGAAGGGTTTTAGGAATATACAAAGCAATTTGCTGCCTATTGACAAAAACCGCAAAAAACTATTGACTATTCACTATTCATTATTGTCTCATTCCCACATCTTCAAATTTTCAAATTCATCTCTCCCCTTAAAGCGTTTAGCTTTTAGCATTCAGTCATCAGTTTTCAGTCGTCAGTTTTCAGTTTTCAGAAGTCACCCGATGTCCCACCAGTCTTTGTGTCCCCGGAAAAATGCAGAAATGAGGCAATAGATCAGCAGGAATGAAGCAGCATCTACGGTTGATAGCTGAAGGCTAAAGCTTTTTGTGGACAGGGAGACAAGGAAGACGAAAGTTTTAGGGATATACAAAGCAATTTGCTGCCTATTGACAAAAACCGCAAAAAACTATTGACTATTGTCTATTGACTATTCACTACTGCCTCATTCCACATTTCCACTCCCGATGACTATCGGGATTCAAATTTTCAAATTCATCTCTCCCCTCTTAAACAAAAAAGCCCCGGCAATACCGGAGCTTCATATTTTTTATATTCAACACTGGCCTTATCCCAGGTAGGATTTCAGCGCACTGCTGTACCGTGCTTTTTGCAGCCTTTTGATGGCGCGCTCCTTGATCTGGCGGATACGCTCTTTGGTAAGATCGTACTTCTGGCCGATCTGTTCGATGGTTACCCCATTTTCCCCATCCAATCCAAAATAGGCATTTACAATTTCAGCTTCACGGGGAGAAAGCGATTTCAGAACCCTCCGGATCTCGTTACGCAATGAATCCTTCATCACATCATCATCCGTATCCGATCCGCCTTCCAGCAAATCGCCCATGGCCACATCCTCTGCTTCATGCACGGGGGCATCCAGCGAAGTATGCCGGGTATTGCTCTGGAAGATATTGTTGATCTCCGTTTCACTCATTTCCAACAATTCGGAAAGTTCTTCTGTAGAAGGTTCCCGCTCATGCTCCTGCTCAAAAGCCATATAGGCTTTATTGGCTTTATTATAGGTACCGATCTTGTTCTGGGGTAAACGAACCAGCCTGCCCTGCTCGGCCAAAGCCTGCAGAATGGACTGACGGATCCACCAAACGGCGTAGGAAATAAATTTAAAACCTTTGGTTTCGTCAAAACGCTGCGCTGCCTTGATCAGGCCCAGGTTTCCCTCGTTGATCAGATCACTCAGGGAAAGCCCCTGGTGCTGGTATTGCTTTGCCACGGACACCACAAAACGCAGGTTCGCCTGAACCAGCTTATCCAGCGCACGCTGATCGCCCATTTTGATCTTTTGGGCCAGTGTTGTTTCCTCTTCGGGCGTAATCATGGAAATTTTCGAAATCTCCTGGAGATATTTTTCCACCGCCTGAGAGTCACGGTTAGTAATTTGTGTAGCAATTTTTAGCTGGCGCATAATAGAATTAATTATAAGAACCGTCCCCAAGAGGGCCGGTATTCCGATAGAACAATATTAACAGTTTTTTTAAAAACATTCAAAGATACAACAGATTTAGCGAAAAACCATCCGGCTCTCCGAACTTATCTGTAATATAACAGTTTTTTAGAAAGTTAGTTATAATAGGTTATGACGTTTTTTCAACAGGTTTTCCTTCCCGGTAACCGCGTTTTAATAAAATGATCATGATGGCTCCCGCTATGATCATTAAAAAGGAGATCAACTCGGCCTGGGTGATCTGCATCCCAAGGAAATTCATTTTCACATTTACGCGGATCTTTTCAATAAAAAATCGCTCCAAACCATTTAATATCAAATAAATACCAAAAAGCATCCCAGGTACTTTAAAGCGCTTGCGGATGGCCCAGATCAGCCCGAAGAGGATGAGTCCCATAATAATCTCATAAAGCGAAGTGGGGAATACAGGTACGGGAAGATGGTTACAGTACTTGCCGATACAATTGGTCAGCGGCACCCCGGTTTCATTTACATTATGCGGAAAATCATACGCAAAAAACCAATCCGGCAGAAAACTCAGGAATCCCGGTTTGGGAAAAAATGCATGATGCGTAGAACTATGTGCAAAAAACTCCGACTGCTGGGCTACGGTTGCCTGGAAGTCGTTCAGCGTTGCAGGAAGCACCCCTCCGTTGGGAGTCGTTTTAAATGCAGCATTGTAAATGCCCCAGTCCCCGTCGCCGGAAACCTGGCAGCCAATACGTCCCAGGCCATAGGCCAGCATCATCACCGGCGCCATTACATCAATAAAATGCAGGAACGGGATCTGATGCTTGCGGGTATACCACCAAAGCGCAATGCCCGCACAAATAAGCCCCCCGTAAAAGGTAAGCCCCGACATAGAGAAAATAGAGGATGGGTCCTTGAGAAAAGAATCCCAGTTTTCAAACGTATCAAACAATTTGGCGCCCAGCAGTCCGAAGATAATGGCGATCATGGTGATCTCCCCTACCCGGTCGTGCGGCCAAACACGGATGGTACGGGTTTCAGGTGTCGCCAGCTTTTGCCGGTTTTTTTCCCGCCATTTTATATACGTAAATATCGCGCCCAACCCGATACCGGCCAGCAGGTTTCCCTGTGAGGAAAAAATATATTCCTGGGGATTGGTCATGCCGCCATTTGTCATGAATAATCCAAGGATTTTATATCCAAGCAAAAATCCAAGACCAAAGTTGGTAGCCAGTTCCGCGGGCGAGGCCGGCTTACCTACAATTACTTTTTCCTCAACCGGTCCCAGCATTCCTTCCTTTCCCTTGCGGCGCAATTCTTTAGCCAAAACAACGGAACAAATAATAAAGGCCAGCGCAACAAAAAAACCAAAGGAATTTACAAAATGCAGGAAGTTCCACTCAATACCGAAAAAATCTTTAAAAACGTAATATAGGTTTGGATACATGCGTTAAAATTGAGCACAATATTACAAATATAAGGCAGGTTTAAGGTTTAAACGCTTAAAAGTTTTCCATTCAGGGCTTTAGAAGCCTTTAGTAAGTGCAAAAGAAAAGGTCCTGCATGTGCCATGTAGGACCTTTATAGATACCCGCTGAAGGATTAGTTGCAATATTCGTCGAAAGCAGCGATCAGGTTCTGCGCAATCATTTGTGCAGACCGGCCTTCGATCTGATGGCGCTCAATAAAATGCACCAGTTCCCCGTCTTTAAACAAGGCAACAGCCGGTGAAGACGGTGGATAAGGCAACAGGTGCTCGCGTACTTTGCTTACTGCTTCAATATCGAACCCGGCAAAACTGGTGGTCAGGTGATCTGGTTTCTTTTCGGCATTGGCAATTGCCATTAGCACTCCCGGACGGGCCGTACCAGCGGAACATCCGCATACAGAGTTAATTACCAAAAGATTGGTACCTTTTTGCGCCAATGAAGCGTCTACCGCTTCAGGGGTAGAGAGATTTTCAAAACCATTATCAGTCAATTCCTCCATCATGGGGATCACTATTTCCTGTGGATACATATTTATATAGATTTTAAAACGATAACACAAAAATAGCTAAAAAGTTAAAACCAAAGGTTACCGGTAAACAAGGTTCTTTAAATCAGCGCATCTGCGGCTCTTTTTAAAACCTGCCGCAGATGCGCTGATTATTTAGCCCCCTATTTGAATTTTTCGGGAGTAAACTGACAACTAGCACCTTCGGGAGTTTAATAAAATGACAACATGTCAAACAAAACAACAAAATAATGACATTATTTCCGATAAATTCAGTTGGTGTTGAATTTGATCCCTGCTATACAAATCAAAATTTTTAAAACTTAATTAAAACGAATAGCAATGACAAACGTAAAATTCAACGGAACGCCCTTCGAGCGCACATTAACCAGCCTGGTAGATGATTTTATAACAGAGATTCCTGCCATTTTTAAGGCGGAGGTAAAAAACCCCAATACCCGCGGGTTTGTACCGGTCAACATTAAAGAGAAAGAAAATGAGTACCAGATTGAGGTAGTTGCTCCCGGGTTTGAAAAAAGTGATTTTAAAATCAATATTGATCAACAAATTCTTTCAATTTCTGTTGATAAGGGCGAGGCAACCAATGCCACAACTGAAAAGAATATCCGGAAAGAATTCTGGACCCGTTCCTTCAAACGGACATTCACCGTTGACGACAAAGTGGATACAGATAAAATTGAAGCCAAATATGTTAATGGTATCTTAATAGTTACGATCCAGAAAAAGGAAAATATTAAAACGGCGTCAAAAGATATAGAAGTTCTTTAATGATATAAAGCACAAAAATTTTTCTCATAAGCAGTTAGTTTTGGTTTAGAGCCCGTTGTTTCTACAATGGGCTTTTTTATTTCTGCCTGGAAATGAACCTTATTTATGCTGAGTTCGTCATAATCCAGTATTTTCGTAAATCATTTTAACCGCCCGTTATGATTATGCTCAAAAAAATAATATTTTTTACAGCATTTGTGCTTTCTGTATTCGGAGCGCTCAATGCCCAGGTTACAAATGACTCCGTTAACCTTCCTATAATCCCTAACACTATCCGGTACGCAGATACCAGTTTACGGATCATTAACCTTTACCCGTTCTTTTCCCTGCACGTGGATTCTAACCTGTCTTACAGGCTGCAGATCAATAAACCTCAAAAGAATTATTACTGGTTCCTGAAAGATGCTCCATCCGGCCTGCGGATAGACAAGGACAACGGAACACTTTCCTTTAAATCCAATAAGTCGCTGTTTATGTCGGGCAGGTTAAAATACGACACCAAATACCCGGTGCAGATCGGTGTGCAAAGCTTGTCGGATCCGCATGACCGGGTAGATACTTCTTTTACTATTTCCTTTTATAGTACCGATATTATTTTTCCTCGCATTAAACCGTCGGTAGTAAGCCCGGTATATGTAGAAGAAGGCAATAAACTATCCTTTAATGTTCTTTGCGATAACGGAAATTTCCCAATAGAGCGGGTACTTGTTACCAGCAACATTTCTATTGGCGGTTTTAAGCTGCCCAAAACCTGCGATGATACTTTTGAGTGGATGCCCGGTTATGACTTTGTGAGCGAAAAAGATTCAGCGCAGGTAAAGATCGTAAACCTGGTGTTTATCGGCACTACACAGTTTAATTTCACAGACACGGCCCGTGTGAAAGTAATAGTGCGGAATGCATTGAACTTCGATATTGCCACCCGGGAATACGCCGATGCCCTGGAAAACATGAACCGCTGGTTATTGCGCTATAAATACACATTCCTCCAATTGGATAAAAAACTAAAATCGACCAAGTCCTGGAGATCGGGCTTTGATGTAGCCACAGCTGCCACTACTACCACGGGAACTGTTATATCCACAACCGTAAACAATAACAAAGTAGCCACTCCAAAAGTGCTGGCCGGCGCCGGTGTACTTGCCATACCCATCAGGGAGGCAACAGCTCCGCCAAAAACGGTAGAGCAAAACCAGGCTGGACAGCTCAGGGCCAATATTAAGCGTCTTGAATACGTGGTTTTTGACTGTAAGCTATCGGGCGACCGCGATCCGAATATCGCAGCCAAAACGGAAACCCTTAAAAAAGAATTACGCCAGAGCCAGGCTCAACTGGGGGAAGTACCTACAGAAATGGCGGAAAACATGTCGGAGGAACAGATCAATAAATATTTTAACAGTTCCAAAGTGCAGCGCAAGTACCGGCTAAAATAGATTCCCCAAAAACAAAAAAACAAGAGATTAAATTCTGGAATTAACTTAGATTAATGACCTAGCTCCGGATTTTAATATTTACAATTTTTTTTTAAGATAGTGCCCTCAACTCCCTCTCAATAACTTTTACCGAACATTCCAATTAAATAAAAGTCTTCAACCCTTTTTTAAAACACTGTTAAATTATTTTTTATATAGTATTTATTTATTATCTTTAAGATATAATTAAACTCTTTATGAAAAATGAAACCAATTATGATGAAAGACATCTATTCGATTTCCTGTAAAAGATAACGTGCCCCAGCTAAATAATACCAACCTCTGAAATAATTCAACAGGCATCCTTTTGCCAGGCCGAAATATTTTCTTATTTAAAACACGATTTACTAATTAAAAACTAATGAAAATGAAAAAACAAGTTTACTGCTATTTATTAACTATTACTGCTTTTATCTTAACGCTTGTCTCTTGTAAAAAAGATGAAACCATTCAAAATCAAGGTAGCGCCAATACTCTTAATAGTTCCATTAATGGAGAGCCATATCTCAAATTTGAAAGTATCGCCACCTTTAATGAAACGATTTCAAAACTAATGGCGATGAGTGATTCAGAATATCAAAAGTGGAAGCGAAATAGTGGTCTCAAAAAATCTTTATACGACCAATTCCTCCAGATAGAGGCTACTCCAGGAGGCAATAATATTATTGACAGCAATTTCTTTTTTTATGGAAAAGAGGACGGACTATTGCGTAGTAAAAACGGTATACCCTTAGATAAAGTACTTAACAGCAAAGGTATTGTACAGGTTGGAGAATACCTTCTCCGATATCACAACAATAATGTCTTTTATTTGCAAGCGTCTAAATCTGAACTACAAACAAATAGTTTTCTTGATGCCAATCTCAACTTGGATAAAGAACTAAGTAATTTTAGGGCAGACATAAAAGCCGAAAGAATTAAATCATTCCCCAAAATGAAAGCTTTAATGGCAACAACAGATCCAATTATCCAACCATCTTCTAATCAACAGTTTGACTATGAAATTGCAGCTCAAAGATTTGACGTCGATAGTAAAACAAGGAAATTTATACGGTTGCATGAAAACTATATTGTTGTTCCCACAGGTACTGATGCCCTTGGTGGAACAATTTGGTCTTGTATTTATAAGTTTTATATTGAATTTACTCAGCAAAGAAAGCAATACTTTATTTGGGGAACATATGGAGCAAACACATATCTCGATTACCTTTCTGTTGAAACGATAGATGGCACACCTGGTCATGGAATTATGTATGCACCTGGTAATGTTCAAATAGGCAATGCTATTTACCCTACCTCAGATGGACGGTTCACTTATACAAAAAACTTCTTAGCAGACAACGATGTTTATACCGTCGGTTTTGGAGCCCACCCCACATATGAATTATACAACTCGAATGGCCCCACAGGCCCAGCATCCACATTGCTACCCAATATCAATAACCTGAAATTATATACCGCCAGAATAAAGTTAAATGTTCATTTCCAGGTAGGTCTTCATTTTTATTATCAATATTACAATTAATTATTATTTTTAAAAGTTTATCAAGAGGTGCTATCTAACTAGCACCTCTTGATATTATTCCTTAAATCCCCACTCAGCGAAGAATATTGTGCCAATCTGCTCGTTGGACTATACTTTTCGAACGTAAGCCTGATAAAGACAAAGCCATAACCTATTCCGCAAGTCAGAATCAGCATAGAGATTTTATGTGAGCCATTTTCTTGCCAGCCCTGCACTCTAATTACAAAGAGAAAATTTAGATATCGAAAGAACTAAAGTCCAAATCCAGCTCCGAATGTTAGTTTAAAAATGATAAAAATCCACCCCTTCCAAATCTATTACACCAAATACCTGCTCCTGAATGATAATAGTGCTCATAAACGCCCTACCCAATAAACCGTTAAAAAATCTCATCGTTTCACATTATCGTTTTTTTTGTTATATTTAGGTAGCGAAAGCCCCTGTTTTTTAACCTTAAAGCAACCAATATGACAAAACTATCTTTAAACCGGGTTTATACCATCCAGGACTACGCATTGCTAAAAGAAACATTGCGACAGCAACAATCCAGCTTAACCGTAAAAATCGGTTTTCTTGAACGCAGGATTGAGCGCCATCGAAAGATCATTGAAAAAACCCTGGCAGAGCGGTACGTGAAGCAAGCTGTACTCGATGGCTATGAGCAGGCGTTAACCCAGGCACCACCCACGGATGTAACGACGAAGCTAAAACGCGATCTGGCTAAAAGCCAGGTTATGGTACTGGAGGCGCGCTTGTTGCGATACAACCCTATCCTGCTGATCAAACTGGAAAACAGGATGCAAATCGCTGAAACAGCTGTCTAAATTATTGAGGCGGACCTGCAGGAACTGGCCGGTTATGAAGCACAACTGGCCCGGCAAACAATTGCAGTTCCAGTGCCACAGGCCCCGGAAACACCCAGCCAGCCGCCATTACCAGACCCTGTTTCAACAAAACCGGAAATAGCCGGTGCTGTGGTTAACAAAAAGGAACCGGAACGATCGGTGGTGCTATTTTCAGCAACGCCGTTCATCATCCTGGCGGGGGTAAACAGTCCCCATTACCAGAGATAAAGAACGGTGTATTTTACACACTGGCCCGAGGATCTTCCAAACCTGGGTCTTCTGCTTCTGGCTTCAGCGTTTAGTCTTTAGTTATCAGTCACCATATGCTTAGCATTTAGCTTTCAACCGTCAGTTTTCAGTTTTTAATCGTATCTATCATGCTCAGGTGATAACACCCTATTGAGCAATAGCATTGAATAACTGATCTGCTTATCACGAACGGGATCATCTGATAACTGACCATTGATAGCTACAATAGACATCAGGTCTGAAGCGGACCTAACCTTAAACCTGGAACGTTAAACAAATCCATAATGCTGTTTTTGGCGCAGTTTCTGTTTTTATAAAGTGATATTTCAATTACCTGATCCAAATTATTGTCTTATGGAACAAAAAACAGAAATGACCACCCTTACAAAGGTGCTGGAAAAATTGAAACAGCGGGGTATTGACCAGGAGATCATCATGAATGATCAAAAACAAATGGTTTCGGAAAAACATCAACGGGTTTACCAGCCGGAAGACCTGCTTATTATCCGCACATTCCGTTTTGAAGACGAATCGGATCCGGATAATAATACGGTGCTTTATGTAACCCAGGATCCGCAGGGCTTTCGTGCTTATATCCTGGATATTTATGGTCCGTACAGCAATCATGAGGGACCGGAATTTGATGATTTTATTAAAAAGATCCCAATGGCGGAACGGGAAGACCAGGAATTGTTTGAGTAAAGGCATGCCTTTTCATCTATAACAAAGAGGTTGCTTCAAAAACCACCATGCGTTCATGCCGGACTTATTGGGCATCCGGGAGCAGCAGGTGACTTTTGAAGCGCTTTCTTTTATTTCTTTTTCTTCTTTACATCCTTCTCATTTTTCTTTTTGAGATCTTCTTCGGAAGAAGGGTGGTGTGGAAATCCGGGCACATCCTGGTCAATCCTGGGATCATTGCTTGTGGCCACTTCCTCTTTTTTATCCATCGGATTGGTGGTCTTATGTTTCTTTATAGTCATCATACACCGGTTATTTTTGAAATACCGTAAAATATGATGCCAAATACGTGGCCGTACCGCTATTGAAATGCAAATATTTTATCACCGGAGATCACAAAATAATGTGCGCCCGGTGCTTTTTCAAATGTAGTACACAAACCGGTAAAGGCACTAAACGCCGGCAACAGTAACTGATGGGGTCCATATACAAAACAGGGAAGGCAAAGTGCCTGCCGGGCTTTTCCGGAAAGCAGGTAGCCGGGATGTACATGGCCGGAGATCGTAAGCCGTTCAGGATGCGCTTCTTCCATTTCATGTACAAAATGAAAGGGAGGGTTAATATGCTCCGGACCAGTAACCTGTATGGACAGATCGGCATAATCAACCTCCATATGCCGGTCGTGGTTGCCCGGAACCAGCACAAACTGTAATTCCTGATATGCCTGCCGCCAGTTTTTAAAAACAAGTACATCATTATTAAACCGGTGGTGAAACATATCGCCTGCTACCAGCACCTGTTCCGGTTTAAATTGTTCAATCAACCCCGTTAAGCGCCTCAGGTCATCTTCCATTACCTCCCTTGAAACCGGGATGCCATGTGCGCGGAAATAGCCGGTTTTACCAAGATGCAGATCGGCCAGCATCAGCATTTTCCGGGCAGGCCAGTACGCCGCCCTTGCTGCCGATAAAATAAGGGTTTCGTCTTTATAATGGATCTCAGTGTTATTCGTTCCCGGCATCTTTTTTCTTTGTTTTAAGCGCCTCTTCCTGCATGCGCCGGATCTTTGCATCCAGCTCTTCACTGCTCAGGTTCTGACGCAGGCTATCTACCTTAATCGGAAAGCTCAGGGGTGTAAAAGCACCGGCTTTTACGATCACGATCCGGCTCTTTAAAATCCGCTGCAGGGCGGCCATCAGCCGCGGCTCCTCCAGCTGCTGATAAAATACCTCGTCGAAGGCCTGTCTTAATAAAAGGTTTTTAGGATCGTATTGTTCAAAGATCCGGAAGATCAGCCCGGAAGATGACTGAAGATTTTTATTGTTTTTTAGCTGACCGGCATAATTGCGCATCACCAGGCCCGCAATTACGGAAATATCCCGGAATTTACGCCCTGCCATCTCTGCCGCGTTGATGCTTTTGCTGATATCCGCTGTAAGGTTCTCTGTAGAAAAAACGACGTTTAGCTGTTCACCGGTAAGTTCCAGGTATTGATCGCTCAGCAGTTCAAAACCATAATCATTCATGGCCATGGAGAAAGTAATGGGCTGTATCCGGCTCAGGCGATACGCCACCAATGCCGCCATTACCTCATGTACCAGCCGCCCTTCAAACGGGTACATGTAAATATGATGGCCATCCTTTGTTTCGATCTGCTCCACCAGGAATTCGTCTTCCCTTGGCACATGCGAAACCGCCTGTTGCTGTACAAACAGCGGGTGCAGGGTCCGGAGCTCTTTATCACCAGCAGCCGGATGTAACGCACTGCTGTATTTATGCCGCAATAAGGCACTCAGGTTGGAAGAAAGCGGCAGCCGCCCCCCCATCCAGCTGGGTGTAATGGCCCGTTTGGCTTTGCTGTGGCGCACCAGCACCGTCAGATCACGGATCATCACAAATTCCAGCACCTTCCCGGCCAAACCAAAGGTATCGCCCGGCAGCATACGGGCCACAAAATACTCTTCCACCATGCCGATGTATCCGCCCGACATATATTTTACCTTCAGCATCGGGTCGCTAACGATCACCCCCAGGTTCATCCGGTGCATCATCGCGATCTTACGGCTCTTCACCACGTACAGGCCCTCCTCTACTACCACTTTCTGAAACTCGTCATATGCATGCAGCACTTCACCGCCCCGGGTTACAAATTGCAGTAACCATTGCCATTCATCCGGCTCCAGGCCGGCAAAACAATAGGTTTGCCGTACTTCCTCAAACAATTCCTTTTCCCTGAAGCCTTCTCCCACGGCCAGGGTAACGAGGTACTGCACCAGTACGTCAAATGTAAGCACCAGCGGTACCCGGCTTTCAATGATCTTTTCCTTTGCCGCTTCCTTCAGGGCAGCCGCCTCTACCAACTCCAGCGAATGGGTGGGTAAAAAATAGATCTTTGAAGTTTCGAAGGGCGAATGGCCGCTGCGGCCGGCTCTTTGCAGAAAGCGGGCCACGCCTTTTGGCGAACCGATCTGGATGACCGTATCTACCGGCTTAAAATCCACTCCCAGGTCCAGCGATGAAGTGCAGATCACCACTTTCAGCTGGCCGGTATGCAGGCGGTCTTCGATCCAGGCACGCAGCTCCGCATCTACCGAACCATGGTGCAGCGCCAGTTGTCCGGCCAGGTCGGGCGCCGCACTCAGCAATACCTGGTACCATAATTCCGATTGGCCCCGGGTATTGGTAAAGATCAGGGTGGTATTGCTTTCTTCAATGACCGGTATCAAACGGGCAGCCAGCCGCGTTCCCAGGTGGCCGGCCCAGGGCAATTCTTCGATCTGGTCTGGTATAATCGAAATGATCGCGGTCTTTTTCTCTTCTTTCGCCCGGATCATTGTCCGGCGGGCCGTCTTATCCGGAAGCAGTACCTCCAGCGCCTCATCTATATTACCAATCGTAGCCGATATTCCCCAAATCCGAACACCCGGTGCGATCCGCTTTAGCCGGGCAATCGCCAGCTCCGTTAATACCCCTCTTTTGCTGCCCAGCAGCTCATGCCACTCATCCACAGCAATGCATTGCAGCGATTTAAACAGTACGGTATTGTTCTTTTGCGCAAATAGCAGGTGCATGCTTTCCGGTGTGATGATCAGCACTTCCGGCATTTTCTTTTTCTGCCGCTGACGCTCTGCCACCGGGGTATCGCCGTTGCGCACACCAACCTCCCAATCAAGCCCGATCTCTTCCAGGGCCGTTTTCATGGCCCGTCCCAGGTCCTTTGCCAGTGAGCGCAAAGGTGTCACCCATAGCAATTTTAGTCCGCTTCCGTAATTTTCAGGATGGTTTAAATAATGGATCACCAGGGCCAGGAATACGGAGAAGGTTTTGCCAAAACCCGTAGGTGCAATAACCAACCCGGAATACCCCTCATCAAATTTTTTCCAGGTTTGTTTCTGAAAATGAAAGGGGCTCCGGGAGGCCTGCTGCATCCATTCGCTGATAATCTGGTAACCGTCGGAGCTTTCAAAACGCGCCACTATACAATCTTTTTACAGGATCATTTCCAAGTGTTTTCAATTCATCTTAAATTGAGGAGGAAACAGGTAAAATTACATGAAATGAGCCATAAAAACGGGCAGGCAATGTATACACAAAATGATGATTATGTTTATGGCTAATGACCAATAAAAATCACTGAAAAATGCGTTTAAGAACATTGGAATCCTTTTGGCTGGTTAAAAACGGGTTGCTTTACAGCTATCCCTCCCTCCAGGAAAACCTGAGTACTGAAATCATCGTTATCGGCGGCGGCATCACCGGTGCATTGATCAGTCATGCTCTGTTGCATGCCGGTTACGAGGTAACGGTGCTGGATAAACGGGATATCGCCCAGGGCAGCACGGCCGCTACCACATCGATGTTACAATACGAAATTGACGTACCGTTGTACCAGCTGGCAGACCGTATCGGAACCATCAACGCCGTGCATTGCTACCAGGCGGGGATCACGGCCATTAAAGACCTGGCGGCACTTGTTTCCCGTGAAAAGATCGATTGCGGATTTTCAGAAAAACAATCGCTTTATTTTGCCCATGATGAAAAAGCCGCAAAAACGCTCCGGCAGGAATACGAGATCCGCGATCAATACCAGCTGGGCGTAAGCTGGCTGCCGGCAACAACGATTGCCCAACAGTATCAGCTGCAAACCTTTGGCGGCATTCTTTCCGCAACAGCCGCCAGTATGGACGCCTACCGGTTTACACACGAATTGTTTCATAAAAACCGGCAACGGGGATTACGGATCTATGATCAAACGGAAATAGATACCATCAATTACCAGCGTAATGGTGTTCAATTGCAGCTGGCCAATGGGTTTACGGTGCAGGCCAAAAAACTGGTATTTTGCTCGGGATATGAAACCGTGGCCATGCTCCCCGAAAAAACAGCCCGGCTATTCAGCACCTTTGCCTGTATCAGCGAAGCAGGCGTCCGGCTTTCGCCGGAACTGAAGAAATTATTGATATGGAATACCGAAAAGCCATATACCTATATGCGTACTACCGACGATGACCGGTTGCTGATCGGAGGCGTTGACAGTCCGTTTAATTCGGGCGCATTCAGGGAGCGTATCAAAGAGAAGAAAACAAAAAAACTGATGGAAAAACTGGAGGGGTTTATGCCGGGTACCACCTTTATCGATGATTTTTCCTGGGCCGGTAGCTTTGGCTCTACCCGGGACGGTCTGCCGTATATTGGTCAGCACGAAAAATTTCCGAATGCTTATTTTGTACTGGGTTTCGGCGGCAATGGCATTACCTTTTCGGTGCAGGGTATGAAACTGATCCTGAAGCTGCTGCGCAATGAAGCAGATCCCCTGCTACCGCTTTACCGTTTTGGAAGGTCCTGAGCAGGATATTTATAACAGCAACGGCAGCTCATTTATGGTTTCAATATTTACCCTCCGGGGAAGGTTTAACGTTCCGGGTCGGCTTCGTTTTGCCTGATGACGTACTTAACTTTTCCCAGCCCGCTATTGATCATTCGATGCGGTTTCCCAAGCAATTTTTATGGTGGCCGCAGATACGCTGATTGCACCTGCAGCGCCTTTCTGCGACATTATTATAGCTAAAGCCGATACCAAATCTGCGCAGCTGCGGCTTTAAGAAAACGGCATTGATTTATCGTTTTCTATTCCCTTTAACACCGACCGGAGCAGGATCACCAGGCAGTACCGGAATCTTCATTTTCAAATGCTCAAATTTTTCACATTCAATTTACCGCACTCCGCCCGATGCTTTCATAGTGAAAACCCAGTTCCCTCATTTTTTCCAGTGCATATACATTCCGGCCATCGAAAATAACCGGTGCTTTCAGGTTCTGTTTGATTTTATCAAAATCGGGGTTCCGGAACTCACTCCATTCCGTTAATATGAGCAGGGCATCCGCATCCCGCAAGGCATCGTACTGACTTGCTGAATATATAAGCTGATCTCCAAATACCTGGCGGATGTTTTCCGTAGCCACGGGATCGTAGGCTTTTACCGTAGCTCCTGCAGCCAGCAGCTCCCTGATAATCTCTACGGAGGGAGCATCCCGGATATCATCGGTTTCCGGCTTAAAGGCCAGTCCCCAGATAGCAAATTGTTTGCCCTGGAGGTTATGGTTAAAATGCTGGCTTAGCTTTTGAACCAGCCGTTTCTTTTGTAAGGCATTTACGGTGAGCACAGACTGCAGCAATTTAAACTCGTAATCGTGTTCCTGGGCCGTAAGATTCAATGCCAGTACATCTTTGGGGAAACAGCTGCCTCCGTAACCGATACCAGGAAACAGGAACCGTTTGCCGATCCGCTGATCACTACCGATCCCGATACGCACCCAGTCTACATTGGCCCCGGTACGTTCGCAAAGATTGGCAATCTCGTTCATAAAGGAGATCTTCATCGCCAGGAATGAATTGGCTGCATACTTGGTCATTTCAGCACTGCGCGCATCCATAAAATAGATGGGATTCCCCTGGCGTATAAAAGGCCCGTATAAATCGCCCATAATTTTTATGGCCCGCTCCGATTCCGTTCCTACCACTACCCGCTCCGGCTTCAGGAAATCATCTACCGCAACGCCTTCCCGCAAAAATTCGGGGTTCGAAACCACGTCAAACAAGGAAGCGGGCAGCTTCTCTGCTAAAATAGCAGCTACCTTTTCAGCGGTACCAACCGGTACGGTGCTCTTGTTTACAATAATTTTATAGGTAGTGATCAGGCTTCCGAGCTTCTCCGCAACCTTTAATACATACTTCAGATCGGCCGCTCCATCGGCGCCGGAGGGCGTTGGAAGCGCCAGGAACACCACCAGGGCCTCTTCTACGGCTTTTGCAAGATCATTGGTAAAGCTGATCCGCTCTTCCTTAATATTGCGGGCCAGCAATACATCCAGGCCCGGCTCGTAAATGGGTGTTTTACCGCTTCGCAATGCGGCAATCTTTTCCTGGTTGATATCCACGCAGGTTACCTGGTTACCGGTTTCTGCAAAGCAGGTACCTGTTACCAAGCCAACATATCCTGTTCCAATAACCGCTATTTTCATATATCTTCTTAAAATTAAAGATAAAAGCCGGTACCAGTTCCGCTGCAGGTCAGGCTTTCAATGTGCAAACAAACAACTCCGGGTTCTGTTTTTCCGCTTCTTCAATGGTAGCATAGTTAGAAAGCACATCCGCCTTCCCCTGCCGTACGCACACATCATGCTCAAAATGCACGGAAGGACTTCCGTCTTTTGTACGAACCGTCCAGCCATCGCTTTCTGTAAAGACCTCCTTTTTTCCCAGGTTAATCATCGGCTCAATGGCCAGCACCATGCCGCTTTGCAGCTTCATGCCCGTGCCCCTTTTTCCGTAATTGGGCACCTGCGGATCTTCGTGCATCTTCTGCCCCAGTCCATGTCCAACCAGTTCTCTTACCACACCATACCCATGGTCTTTCTCCGTATAATTCTGAATGGCAAAACCAATATCCCCGATCCGGTGCCCGGTGGTTGCCTTTTCAATACCCTTATATAACGACTCCTTTGTAACAGCGATCAGCTGCTGCGCTTCCGGCGTAGGCTCCCCGATGGCAAAAGTGTATGCGTGATCACCATGCCATTTATCCAGGATCACTCCCACATCAATAGAAACGATATCCCCTTGCTTCAGCTCCTTCTTATTAGGGAAACCATGCACCACTACGTCATTTACCGATATACAGGAATTGAACGGATATCCGCTATAATTAAGGAAAGAGGGAACGGCGTTATGATCTGCAATAAACTCGGCGATCTTCTTATCCAGGCTCAATGTTGTAATTCCGGGTCTCAGGATCTTCGCGATCTCCGTTAGCGTTTTACTGACCAGCAATGCGCTCCGGCGCATCAATGCTACCTGGTCGTCCGTTTTAATTTTTACCATATGATTCATTAAAAAAGTCCCGCAACTTTCGCTGCGGGACTGCAAAGTTATTGAATTTCTTATAACGAATTAAATCTGAATGGCAGAGGAACTCTGACGTCCCTGGATCCGGCCGCTTTTCATCAGTCCGTCGTACTGACGCATCATCAGCTGGGTTTCGATCTGCTGTAAAGTATCCAGCACTACCCCTACCATGATCAGCAATGAAGTACCTCCAAAGAACATGGAGAATCCTTGTGTCATACCAAACAATTTCTGGATCAAACCGGGCAGGATACCCACGAAGGCCAGTAATACTGCACCCGGGAAGGTGATCCGGTCCATGATCGTACCAATATAATCGGTTGTTGGCTGACCAGGTTTTACTCCGGGAATGAAACCATTATTCTGCTTCAGGTTATCAGAGATCTGCTTGGGATTAAAGATCAATGCGGTGTACAGGAAGGTAAAGCCAATCACCACTGTTGCATAAATCAGCATATACCAGCCATTCGTATGATCGGTAAACATTCTTCCCAGATCTGCGTTCTTGCTTCCCATAGTAAACAGGGTGGGCACAAACATAATCGCCTGGGCAAAGATGATGGGCATTACACCGGCACTGTTCACTTTCAGCGGCAGAAACTGGCGCGCACCACCAAACTGACGGTTGCCCACGATCTGCTTTGCATAGTTTACAGGCACTTTACGCACCCCCTGTACCAACAGGATGGAGCCCATAATGATACCGATAAACAACGCGATCTCGATGATGAAGATCAGGATATCACCGGTACGGGTAGAACGGAAGGTAAGTTCCTGTGCAACCGACTGTGGCAAACGTCCCAGGATCCCCACCATGATGATGAGGGAGGTACCGTTACCCAGTCCTTTGTCGGTGATCTTCTCACCCAGCCACATTACAAACAAGGTTCCTGTAGTCAACAGTACGATGGTTGTTAATGAGAAATAGAAGCTGCCGTATCCGGGCATGATGGCCGGTCCGGAAGTTTGCTGCAGGTAAGCCAGGTAAGCAAATGCCTGAACAAAGGTTACCACAACGGTAAGGTACCGTGTGATCTGGTTGATCTTTTTACGGCCGCTCTCACCCTCTTTCTGCATTTTCTGGAAAGAAGGAACCAGAACGGTCATCAGCTGCATAAAGATAGATGCTGTAATGTACGGCATCACACCCAATGCAAAGATAGAAGCCTGTTCAAACGCACCTCCCGCAAAAGTATTGATCAGATCCAGGATGCCGTTTTGTGCATTGTTCTTCTGCAGGGCTTCTAAAGTAACCGGGTTAATACCGGGTAGCGGTATGTACTTACCGATCCGGTAGATAAAGACAAGCAATAAAGTGAAAAGAATTTTACTCCTTAGCTCTTCGATGCTCCATATGTTCTTAAGTGTAGTAATTAGTTTTTTCACCTGATTCTTCTTAATTAGTCAATTCTCCAAAATTAAAAGACGCACTACGTGCGTCAAAATTTATTTTTGAGAAATTTTTATTTTAAAACCTCAACAGACCCACCGGCGGCTTCAATAGCTGCTTTTGCTTTTTCGCTGATGGCGTGAACTTTAAAAGTGAATTTGCCTTTAATTTCTCCATTACCTAAAACCTTTACTTTATCTGTTTTACCAATGAAGCCCATTGCGTAAAGATTTTCAGCAGAAAAATCAGAGATGTTATGTGTTTCGGCCCACTGATCTACCTGACCGATATTGATGATCTTGTAAACGATCTTATCCGGATTTTTGAAGCCTCTTTTAGGTGTACGACGCTGAATCGGCATCTGACCACCTTCATGTCCTAATTTCCGCTTATAACCAGCGCGGCTTTGTCCACCCTTGTTACCCTTTGTAGAGGTACCACCAAAACCGGAACCTTCACCACGACCAATTCTTTTTTCTTTGTGTACAGCGCCTTTCGCAGGTCTTAATTCATGTAATTTCATCGCTTTATTTTTTTACTTACGCTCCAAAAGCGGGAGCTCGCTTGTTAATAATATACCTGTTTAAAACAGGGTCGAATAGCAGAGAAAGTGCAAATATAAATCTCCGGAGCGAAAATTTATAATTCTTCTACTTTAACCATATGCTCCACCTTACGGATCATGCCCAGAATTTGCGGAGTGGCTTCTACTTCTTTGCTACTGTTGGTTTTATTCAATCCTAAAGCCTTCAACGTGAGTTTCTGCCTTTCCGGGCGGTCGATCGGGCTTTTTACTAAAGTAACTTTTATCTTTTTCATAATCTCAGATTTGAGATTTGAGATTTGAGATTTGAGATTTTTAGAAACCTCAAATCATAAACCTCAAACCATAAATATTTCTTATCCGTTAAATACTTTCTTTAAACCTAAAGAGCGCGTCTTTGCAATGTGCACAGGCTCCCGCATCATTGCCAGGGCCTTGAAGGTAGCTTTTACCACGTTATGTGGGTTTGCTGATCCCAGGTTTTTCGCCAACACGTCTGTAAGACCTGCTGCTTCCAATACCGCGCGCATAGAGCCCCCGGCAATTACACCAGTACCCGCAGAAGCCGGTTTAACCATTACTTTTGCTGCGCCCTCTTTTGCCCACTGATCATGAGGGATGGTTCCTTTCATGATGGGAACTTTAATGAGGTTTTTCTTTGCATCCTCGATTCCTTTTGTAATAGCTTCCTGAACCTCTTTCGCCTTTCCTAAACCATGTCCTACAACACCGTTGCCATCTCCTACAACAACTAATGCGGAAAAGCTGAATGCACGGCCGCCTTTAGTTGTTTTTACTACACGATTAATAGCTACAACCTTGTCTTTTAATTCAAGATCGCCGGCCTTAACATTGTTGAAATTAACTGTTGACATTATTTCGTTTTAGATTGAATAACTTTTTAAAATTGCAAACCACCTTCTCTAGCACCTTCAGCAACTGCTTTCACACGTCCGTGGTACAAATAACCACCTCTGTCAAAAACAACGGTTGTTACTTTCAGATCAGCCGCTTTACGGGCAATTGCAGCACCAACCAGTTTGCTCAATTCAGATTTGGTACCAGATTGGGCTTTAATATCCTTGTCTTTTGTAGACGCAGCTGCAATCGTAAGTCCCTGCACGTCATCGATCAATTGTGCGTAAATATCCGTATTGCTCCGGAACACCGCCAGTCTTGGCTTTTGTGATGTACCGCTCACTTTCTGACGGATGATGCGGCGAATGCTGGTTCTTCTTTGAACTTTTGCGTTTGACATTGTTTCTTTATTTATTTCCCTGATACTGCCAGGGATCATTTGAAAATTTGAAGATTTGAAAATTTGAAAATGATTAATGAATAAATTCTCAAATTAATTCATTTTCAAATCTTCAAATTATTTATTTACCTGCAGATTTACCTGCTTTCTTGCGTACGATTTCACCTACAAAGCGAACACCTTTTCCTTTGTAAGGCTCAGGCTTACGCAGGCTGCGGATTTTAGCGCATACCGCACCTACCAGCTGCTTGTCGCTACCGCTGATGGTGATGGTTGGGTTCTGTCCTTTTACAGTTTCTGTAGCAACAGTTAACTCTTTAGGAATATCAAAAATGATGTTGTGCGAATATCCCAGGGAAAGATCCAGCTGGTTGCCCTGGTTGGTAGCTTTATAACCTACACCCACCAGTTCCATCTTTTTCTCAAATCCGTTGGTAACACCTTCAACCAGGTTGGCTACCAATGCACGGGTTAAACCATGCAGTGCGCGGTGCTGGATCTGATCAGAAGGACGGGTGATGGTAACCTGGCCGTCTTTTACTTCTACTTTGATATCAGCATTAACGGCTTGTTTCAGTTCTCCTTTTTTACCTTTAACAGTAACAACGTTATCGCTTCCTACTGCTACGGTAACTCCTTCCGGAATGGTGATTAATTGTTTACCTATACGAGACATAAAAATTAGTTTATTATTTCTTATTTATTGTTGATACATCCGGCAACCGGTCAGCCTGTTAGGTATCGGCTTAATGTATCGCCGGTTTTAATGACATTCGATTAATAGATGTGGCAAAGCACCTCACCACCTACATTCTGGGAACGGGCATCTTTATCTGTCATTACTCCTTTAGAAGTAGACAGGATCGCAATTCCCAAACCGTTCTTTACACGGCGGATATCCGCGGGTTTAGCGTATTGACGCAGTCCCGGACGGCTTACTCTTTCCAGGCTCTGAATAGCAGGCTGCTTGGTAGTAGCGTCGTATTTCAAAGCGATTTTAATTACCCCTTGCTTATTATCTTCCTCAAACTTATACTTCAGGATATATCCCTGATTATATAAGATCTCCGTCATACGTTTTTTAAGGTTAGATGCAGGAATGTCTACAATACGGTGACCTGCCATCTGAGCGTTACGTATTCTTGTTAAAAAATCTGCAATTGGATCTGTTACCATTTTATATATGAATTATATCAGTTCAAAATTTAGTGGGTGGTTTATTTTAAAAGCCCATACCCTGTCTTACGGCTTTGTGCTGTTATTATTACCAGCTCGCTTTCTTTAAGCCCGGAATTTTACCATTCAAAGCCATATCCCTTAAGGCAACCCGGGAGATTCCAAAATAACGTACGTAACCTTTGGGGCGACCAGTTAATTGGCAACGGTTTTTCAAACGCACTTTAGAAGAGTTCTTAGGCAGCTTGTCCAAAGCGGCATAGTCACCGGCTTTTTTCAGCTCCTCTCTTTTAGCGGCGTATTGCTCCACCATTTTCTCTCTTTTTACCTGACGGGCTTTAATTGAAGTTTTTGCCATGTTGCATTAAATTCTAAATTCCAAATTCTAAGTCTCCGGGCGATGACCGCTGTAAGCTTAAGAACTTGTGATTTGTGATTTTATAAAATTACTTTTTAGCGTTTTTAAAAGGCATTCCCAGTTCCTTCAACAGTTCGTATGCCTCTTCATCTGTTTGGGCAGTGGTCACAAAAGTGATATCCATACCGGTGATCTTATTCACTTTATCGATATCGATCTCAGGGAAGATGATCTGCTCGGTAACACCCATGGTATAGTTTCCGCGGCCATCAAAAGACTTCTCATTGATTCCTTTAAAATCACGTACACGAGGTAATGCAACCGCAATCAGGCGATCCAGGAACTCGTACATTTTTTCACCACGCAGGGTTACACGCGCACCAATGGGCATGGCCTTACGCAGCTTAAAGTTCGAAATGTCTTTTTTGGAGTTGGTTACCACCGCTTTCTGACCGGTGATCGTGCTCAGCTCATCTACGGCTACGTCAACCAGCTTTTTGTCGGTTACGGCACCGTTTACACCACGGTTGATGCAGATCTTTTCCAGTTTAGGAGCCTGCATTACAGAGCTGTAAGCAAACTTCTTCACTAATGCCGGAACCACTTCATTTTTATATTTTGTGGCCAGCCTGGGGATATATGTTTTAGTACTCATGGTCTATTACTTTATTTGCGATACAACAAAAGATTAGATTTTTTCTCCTGATTTTTTAAAGATGCGCAGTGTTTTACCCTCTTCGCGCTGGCGCTTCACTTTAGAAGGCGCTTTTGCTTTCGCATCCCACAGCATTACATTGCTGATATGAATCGGAGCTTCTACTTTTACAATACCACCCTTTGTATTTTGGGCGGAGGGTTTGGTATGTTTGGTTTTGATGTTCACTCCTTCAACCAGCACTTTTCCTTCCTCAACCAATACCTCTTTCACCAACCGTGGTTTGTAGTCAAACTTACCGCTATCATCTTTACGGGGTTTTGCAGCACCGCTGATAACAATAACCAAATCGCCTTTTTTAATATTGTACTTGGGTTTAAATCTTTTGCTCATTTTTTTATGCTTTCTTTATGCTTAATGCGCGGGCTCAAGGCTAACGCTATTTTTTATGGATGGAATGCCTTCAGCATTTTGCATTAGGCATTTAGCTCATTTATAACACCTCCGGAGCTAACGAAACGATCCTCATATATCCTTTATCACGAAGCTCCCGGGCTACCGGCCCGAAGATACGGGTACCTCTTGGCTCATCAGATGCGTTCAGAATAACAACGGCGTTGTCATCAAAACGGATATAAGAACCATCTTTACGGCGCAATTTGTTGGTAGTACGTACGATTACTGCTTTAGCTACCGTACCTTTTTTAATACCCCCTGCCGGAGCTGCGTCTTTTACTGTTACAACGATTTTATCGCCAATTTTTGCATAGCGTTGTCCGCTGTTACCCAGTACACGGATACAAAGAACTTCTTTTGCGCCACTATTATCCGCCACGTTCAACCGGCTTTCTTGCTGAATCATTTTCTTAAAGATTTGAGATTTGAGAGTTGAGAGTTGAGATACTCATTCCCCAAAATCTATTTTAAAAAATATTATCTGTTTTCTAAATTCTGAATACTGATATCTCAATACCCAATTCTTATTTTACTTTTTCGATAACCTCAACCAGTCTCCAGCGCTTCAATTTGCTCAAGGGGCGGGTTTCCATAATTTTAACGGTATCCCCAATGCTGCACTCATTCTTTTCATCATGAGCGTGGAACTTGGTCGTTTTTTTAAGGAACTTACCGTAAATAGGGTGTTTTACTTTTCTTTCCACAGCTACAGTGATGGTTTTTGTCATCTTGTTGCTGGTAACCACGCCTATTCTTGTTTTTCTTAAATTTCTTTCAGACATTTTATTTTACCTTTTGGCTTGTACAAAATTGCTGTTACGCTTTTGCAGCTTCGCTGCCTTGACTTTGTTTTAAAAACGTTTCAATCCGGGCGATATCTTTGCGCAGTGCACGGATAGACATCGGATTTTCCAGCGGAGAGATCGCGTGTGCGAACTCCAGTTTCTTCAGGCGCTGCTTGGATTGCTCCAGCTGAACCTTTAAATCTTCTGCGCCTAATCCTTTTATGCTGCCTATAAATTCTTGTTTCTTTGACATCTTAATTTGATTTATTAATTAGTAACTAAATCCCTACGCATGGTGAACTTAGTCTTGATCGGCAGTTTACCAGATGCTAATTCCAGTGCTCTGCGTGCAACTTCTTCGCTTACACCGTCCACTTCAAAAATGATACGGCCGGGTTGTACAACAGCAGCCCAATATTCAAGGTTACCTTTACCTTTACCCATACGAACCTCTGCAGGCTTCTTGGTGATGGGCTTATCAGGGAAAATGCGGATCCATACGTTCCCTTCCCTTTTCATGCTACGGGTAAGTGCCTGACGGGCAGCCTCAATCTGGCGGTCCGTAATCCAGTGAGAATCCTGGGCTTTTAAAGCATAAGAACCAAACGAAATGGTAGTCCCTCTTTTCGCGTCGCCTTTCATGCGACCCTTTTGCATTTTCCTGTGCTTTGTTCTCTTCGGTTGTAACATCTTTCTTAATTTGAAAATTTGAAAATGTGAGAATGTGAAAATGAACCCTCACAACCAAACTACTATTTTATAAGATGGATAACAGGAAACACAAATTTTCACATTTCCTAATTTCCACATCTACACATTAATTAATTTCTTTTATCTCTTCCTCCGCCACGGCGATCTCCTCTGCGGTCATCTCTGCGATGATCTCTTCTTTCACCACCGCCTACATTCTTGTCGTTTCCGGAGATAAAGTTGGGGTTCAAATCGCGTTTTGCCAGTACCTCACCTTTACAGATCCAAACTTTGATACCGATTTTTCCGTAAACAGTTTGTGCAAATACATTGGCGTAGTCGATATCCATCCGGAATGTATGCAGGGGCACACGGCCTTGCTTGAACTCTTCGCTACGGGCAATTTCAGCACCACCCAAACGACCGCTTAATTTAACTTTAATTCCTTCAGCACCCATACGCAGTGCAGAAGCGATGGCCATTTTAGTAGCGCGTTTAAAGTTGATGCGGTTCTCGATCTGGCGGGCAATGGTATCACCAACGATCATCGCATCGGTTTCAGGACGACGGATCTCCAGGATGTTGATCTGTACATCATCGTTCTGAGTCAGCTTCTTCAATTCCTCCTTGATGCGATCTACCTCACCACCACCTTTACCGATGATAATGCCTGGTTTGGAAGTATGAATGGTGATAATTAATTTACCTAAGGTTCTTTCGATCACAATTTTAGAAATACCTCCCTTGTTGATACGGGCATTCAGGTATGTTCTGATTTTATTGTCTTCGATTAACTTAGAAGCAAAATCTTTTTTGCTTCCATACCAGTTAGATTCCCATCCACGGATGATGCCTAACCTGTTACCAATTGGATTTGCTTTTTGACCCATATTTATTGGTTATGCTTTTTTAGATTCTTTAGTTGACTTTTTTGCAGCAGCCTTTTTCTTAGCCGGAGCTTTTGCGCTTACTTCTTTCACTTCTTCTGCAGGTGCTGCTTTTACAGCGGCCTTTGCTTTTTTAGCTGCTTTCTTATCTTCACCAGCCACATCTACCACCAGGGTTACGTGATTGCTGCGTTTGCGAACACGGTAGCCACGGCCTTGCGGAGCGGGGCGCATGCGTTTCAATGTACGGCCACCATCTACATAAATGGTTTTTACCACCAAACCGGATTCATCTACCCCTTCATTGGCCTGCTTCCAGTTTACAATGGCGCTTAATACCAGCTTGCGCAAAGGTACTGCGGGGTGTTTGGGGTTGTGCTCCAGTTCGGCCAACACCAAATCCACCTTTTGGCCACGAATCAAATCAGCCAACAGCCTCATTTTACGAGGAGAAGTCGGATAATTTCTAAGTTTTGCTACTGCTTCCATTATAATTAATTTCTTAACGTATGCGTTCTGTTGATGATTTATTTTTTATCGCCCGCGTGTCCTTTAAAGTTGCGGGTAGGTGCAAATTCACCCAGTTTATGACCTACCATAAACTCCGTAACATATACGGGGATGAATTTATTTCCATTATGCACGGCAAATGTGTGGCCTACAAAATCGGGTGTAATTGTAGAGCGACGGCTCCACGTTTTAATTACAGCCTTTTTTCCTTTTCCTTCGTTAATAGTCAACACTTTCTTTTCCAAGTGAGTTGCTACATAAGGACCTTTTTTTATCGAACGAGCCATATTTATTTTTTAAATTCTAAAGTTCAAATACTAAATGTCAAATTACTTAGCCAGTTTGCTACCGTTTTTACGCTGAAGGATGAGTTTATCACTAGATTTACCCACTGTTCTTGTCTTCTCTCCTTTTGCGTATTTACCAGTACGGCTGCGCGGATGACCTCCGGACGCACGTCCTTCACCACCACCCATCGGGTGATCTACAGGGTTCATCGCCACACCACGGTTTCTTGGGCGGATACCTTTCCAACGATTTCTACCAGCTTTACCCATGCTCTGAAGGCTGTGATCGCTGTTGCTTACCACTCCAACGGTTGCAAAGCAATTGATCAGTACTTTTCTCAGCTCACCGGAAGGCATTTTCAATACAGCGTATTTTTCTTCCTTGTTGGTCAACTGTGCAGATGCACCGGCACTGCGGGAGATCTTTCCACCCTGGCCCGGGTTCAGCTCAATGTTGTGTACATTGGTACCCAGTGGCATATTTTTCAATTGCAGCGCATTTCCGATTTCAGGAGCAACGGCGTTACCGCTGATCACTTCTGTACCCACAACCAATCCCTGCGGTGCAATGATGTAACGTTTTTCGCCATCAGCATATTCCAAAAGCGCGATGAACGCTGTACGGTTCGGATCGTATTCGATGCTTACCACCTTAGCGGCCACATCATGCTTATCTCTTTTAAAATCAACAATACGATATTTCTTCTTATGACCACCCCCTCTGTAACGCATAGTTAAATGACCTGAAGAGTTCCGTCCACCGGTGCTCTTTTTGGTTTCCAGCAGGCTTTTTTCGGGTTTGTTCGTAGTCACCTCGGAAAATGAATTCCCGATTCTCCAACGCGTACCGGCGGTTACCGGCTTAAACTTTCTTACTGACATCTTGTTAAAAATTTCAAATTTCAAAAGTCAAATATCAACTTGGATCGCTTACTATTTGCTTTTTGTATTTGGCTCTTGTTATTTTTATAAATTCAACACTTCGCGGCGGTTGATTGCCCTTCTATTCAGAAATTAGATATTTGCATACAGGTCGATCTCTTCACCTTCGGCAACGGTTACATATGCTTTCTTGTAACCAGCCTTACGTCCCTGGATAAATCCTGCTTTTGTATAGCGGGTTTTATTTTTTGCAGGAGCCACAACTGTATTTACGCTGGTAACGGTAACACCGTAAAAAGTTTCAATTGCTTTTTTAATTTCCAGCTTGTTTGATTTTTTTGCTACCTTAAAAGCATACCGGCGCAGTTTTTCCTGCTGAGCATTTGCTTTTTCGGTTAAAATCGGTTTTATTAAAATTTCAGATGGTTTCATCTTTAAATAATTTGAAAGTTTGAAAATGTGGAAATGTGAAAATTAAAAACCACTCTCCTTTTTTTGTACTGATTTATCTACACATTTTCACATCAGCACATTATCCCATTTATTTAAGCTTCTACAGCCTCTTCTAAATCTTCAGAAAATATTTTTGCAGCACCTTCAGAAAGTACCAGCACTTCTGAGTTTACAATATCATATGTATTGATATCGCTCAGGGGCAGGGCCAGTACAGAAGGAACATTACGCAATGACAATTCAATATTTTCATTGGGCTCTGCCAAAACGAACATTGATTTCTTCTCACCTACATTCCATTTGCTTAAAGCAGTGGCCAATGTTTTTGTTTTAGGCGCTTCCAGGCTGATATCTTCTACCACCAGGATCGCGTTTGCTTTTGCTTTATAAGAAAGGGCAGAGATCTTTGCCAGATCTTTTACTTTCTTGTTCAGTTTAAAGCTGTAGTCGCGGGGTTTGGGTCCAAAAATGGTACCCCCACCTTTGTATAAAGGGTTCCGGATATTACCTTTACGGCTACCACCGGTTCCTTTTTGTTTGTGCAGCTTCCGGCTGGCACCCTGTACTTCCGCACGGGTTTTTACTTTGTGGGTTCCCTGACGCTGTGCAGCTAAATACTGTTTTACAGCCAGATAAATTACATGGTCATTAGGCTCCGCTCCAAAAATATCATCAGGCAGTTCAACTGAACGACCGGTGCTTTTACCTTCTATATTTAAAACTTCAATTTGCATTTTCAAAAAATTTTATGTGTTACAGGATACCGGATCTTATTTTTGAACGAAAACAATGGAACCGATATGGCCCGGTACGGAACCGCTCACCAGGATGTAATTTTTTTCAGCGAAGATTTTCACCACTTTCAAACCTTTCAGTTTTACGCGGTCGCCACCCATGCGGCCTGCCATGCGCATACCTTTCATTACACGGCTGGCATCGGAAGAGTTACCCAGAGAACCGGGAGCGCGCTGACGATCGTGCTGACCGTGTGACTGCTCACCTACCCCGTGGAAACCATGACGTTTTACAACACCCTGGAAACCTTTACCCTTTGTTGTACCTACAACATCAACTTTTTCACCTTCTTCGAAGATGTCTACAGTAATGGTATCACCAAGATTTTTTTCTAAGGAATAATCTCTGAACTCTTTGGAGAATTTTTTTGCGGAAGTGTTAGCTTTAGCGAAGTGGTTTTTCTCTGGTTGTGTAGTGCGGCTTTCTTTCTTATCGCCGAAAGAGATTTGCAAGGCGTTGTAACCGTCTGATTCTGATGTCTTTACCTGCGTTACAACACAAGGACCTGCCTCAATGATCGTGCAGGCAGTTTGTTTACCTGAGGGATCATAGATGCTGGTCATTCCCAATTTTTTCCCAATAATACCTTTCATTGTTATGTAGTTTTACGCCTTGCAGGATTATTGGGACTTCCGGCAATACGCCGGAATCGATCCCCGTTTGCTACCGACCTTTTCCGTTGTTTTCCGCCTGTTGCGGAATTAGGAAGTACCGATAGTAAACAAACCCTGAATGGCTTGTTTTTATGTTTTACTTCGTTTGATACTTAAGAAGTTGAATTTCAGAGCTCTTTTCTTCCGTTTTAGCGGAATTGAGAGATAAAAATATTTTAAAAAGAACTAACGCCACAGGCTTTTACGTCTCCCGACCGGATCGGGATACTTAGGCCTTGATCTCAACTTCCACACCACTGGGCAGATCCAGCTTCGACAGCGCATCTACAGTACGGGAAGAAGAAGTATAGATATCCAATAATCTTTTATGAGTAGCTAACTGGAACTGCTCACGGCTCTTTTTATTTACGTGTGGAGAACGCAACACAGTAAAAATTTTACGGTGAGTGGGCAAAGGAATAGGCCCTGTAACAACTGCACCAGTGCTGCGCACTGTTTTTACGATTTTCTCTGCTGATTTATCAACCAGGTTGTGATCGTAAGACTGTAATTTAATTCTGATTCTCTGTGACATTGGATAAACCCAATTTTATTTGGGAGTGCAAATGTAGAGCGATTTTTTTAAATAAACTAATTTTTAGAACTTTATTTGGACGAAATCTGAAAAATAATCAATAGTATGGGCATCCTTCCCTCCCGTTCTTCCGGATCGCCGGCTCCAAAAGGCTTTTTTTGGCTTCTGGCCCGGATTGGTCAGGTTTCACAAAATGCAATAAATCAGCATGTTAACAAATAGTTCACTCCATTTACTTTAGAAATGCAGCCAACTCAGCGATCTTATCGGTATTGATATACCCAACCCCCAGTTCCTGGAGCGTTGTCCAGGCTTTTTTATTGTCCGGAGCTCCCCAGAAACGAATGGGCTTACCAGCCTCACGAGCTACCAAAATAGCTTTTTCAAGAGCTGTTTTTGAGTCATTGTCCACCTCACCCACTCCTTTCCATGCCGAATAATTGCTGAAATTGGCAGAAAACAGCGCCACCCGGGCCAGGTTCTTCCGGGTATAGGTATTCGTTAACTCCCCGTCAAACCAGATATAGGCCGGATAATAATGCAGGGAGTCCTTATTGGGCCGGTTACCGGTGATTACAATCCGGACGGTTTTATTGCCCGTAATTTCAGGATACTGCTTTAATGTATTGATAATGGCATTCAGGGTGGCAACGCCCTCCGTTTTACAATCAATAAGAAGGGTAAGCTTTTTACCCCGATCTGGATATACCGACCCCTTATGTTTCCGGATACATTCTTTTAAAGGATTTAAATACAAGGTTTTTAGATCCCTCCCAGGCGCAATATCCCGGGCATTATGCGCTACCGGAAGTCCGTTTTCCCTCAGGAAAACATCAGCCTCTATAGAACCAAACCCCTGTTCATAAGCCAGCCAGAACGGCCGTTGCTGCTCATAATCATTGTGGGAATGCGCCTGTTGAACGGTATAAGCGCCCTGCTGGGCACCGGCTCCCAGTACCATCAGGCAACAAAGAATGAACGTACAGATTCTCATAACTTCAGGTATAAAAAAAGGTTGATGATGGGCGGATTCTTAATTAAAGGACATTTTATAATCTACCCGGATCTTCCCGTTGGAAATATCATTCAGTTTGCCCTTGATCAGCTTTTTCCGCAATGGTGGCAGGTAATCAATGAATAGTTTCCCCTCAATATGATCGTATTCATGTAAGATAACACGGGCCGTAATACCGCTGAAAGTGCGGGTGTGCGGTTGAAAATTTTCATCCTGGTAAGTGAGCGTTACAGTTTGGTTCCGCGACACATCTTCCCGGATCTTTGGAATGCTCAGACAGCCTTCATTATAACTCCACAACTCACCTTCAAGGCTTTGCACATGCGCATTGATAAATGTTTGCTGAATGCCCTCATCACCCGGGTACAGGTCCTTTTCGTCATCTTCCAGGTTTTCGATGATCTGTTTACTGTCTACTACAAAAAGCCGGATCGGGCGGTTTACCTGCGGAGCGGCCAACCCTACCCCATTACTGGCATACATGGTTTCCCACATGGATGCGATCAGGGATTCCAGCCCGGGATACTGTGGATCAATGTCTTCTGCTACTTTTCTTAAAACAGGGTTGCCGTAGGCAACGATTGGTAATATCATAGCTGCAAAGGTACCAAAAATAGGATTGACGCAAAGCATCTTACTTTGTTTTTGGGAGCCGGTGAGGTTGAGCGGGGCAGGGGAATTTTACACTCGGCTTTCAGGCTGACCGCTGGCAGCTTTCAGTCTTCAGTTATCAGTTATCAGTTATCAGAGAATCCGTTCTGCTACTCCCGGTCTCCGCATTTAAAACAGATCATCGACACCGGTGGTCACAGCTGATGGCTAACGGCTGACCGCTGGCAGCTTTCAGTCTTCAGTTATCAGTTATCAGAGAATCCGTTCTGGTACTCCCGGTTTCCGCATTTAATACAGATCATCGATCACCGGAGGTCTCAGCTGATAGCTAACGGCTGACCGCTGGCAGCTTTCAGTCTTCAGTTATCAGTTATCAGAGAATCCGTTCTGGTACTCCTGGTCTCCGCATTTAAAACAGATCACCGATCACCGGAGGTCTCAGCTGATAGCTAATGGCTGATGGCTGATAACTGAAAACTGATAACTAATAGCTGACCGCTGATAACTAATGGCTCCTCCCCAAATACTCCTGCAGCATGATCGTAGCGGCAATTTCATCTACCAGGGCCTTATTGCGGCGCTGCATTTTCTTCAGGCCCATCTCCAGCATGGCATCCTTCGCCATTTTTGAGGTATAACGCTCATCTACCGTTTCCAGCGGCAATTGAGGGAAGTGCTTTTTTATTTCGCTGATGGCCTTTTTCACCAGCGGAGTGGCATGCGTATCGGAATCGTCCCAGTTTTTGGGCTCGCCGATAATGATCTTTTCTACCGCCTCCTGTGCACAATAGGTTTTCAAAAACGGGATCAGTTCCCGTGAATCAATAGTGGTTAATCCCGTTGCAATGATCTGCAGGGGGTCCGTTACGGCAATTCCCGTACGTTTTAGACCATAGTCGATGGCGATGATTCTGGGCATTGAAAGCTGAAATTTGAGATTTGGAACCTGAGATTTGATATTTGGGATTTGGGATTTGATATCTGAACCCGGGTCGTGCTACTTCATAAATATATCCGTAATAACAAACACCGCAAAAACCACGGACGCAATACCATTAGCCGTCATAAAGGCCAGATTTACCCGGCGAAGATCAGTTGGTTTTACGATGCTGTGCTGGTATACCAGCATCCCTACAAAAACGGCTACACCTGCCCAGTACCATCCGCCAAAACCGCCCTTAAAGGCTGCCGCAATCACGGCCGTAGCGCTCAGCAGGTGCAGCAATTCCGATACCCGCAGCGCCCGTTTACCGCCCAGTACCGAAGGAATGGAATACAGCTGGTTCGACCGGTCGAAACCTTCATCCTGCAGCGCATAAATAATATCGAACCCGCTTACCCAGAAAAGAACGGCAAAGGAAAAAAGAATGGGCAGGGTATCAAATACACCGGTTACTGCAAGATAGGCGCCGATGGGAGCCAGCGATAACCCCAGGCCCAGTACCAGGTGACAAAGCGCGGTAAACCGCTTGGTATAGCTGTACCCCAGCACGACCAGCAAGGCCACCGGCGATAAATAAAAACAAATGGAATTGATAAAATAAGTGGCCACAATAAACAGTGCGCTGTTTAGCACGGTAAACCACAATACGCTTTTGGCAGATAAGATGCCGGCCGGTATTTCCCGTACCGCAGTGCGGGGATTGAGTGCGTCGTATCGCCGGTCCAGGTACCGGTTAAACGACATGGCGGCATTGCGGGCAAAAATCATACATAAAAGTACCAGCAGGAACAACCAGCCCTTTTCACGGAAAAGATAAACGGTCTTATTCCACATTGTTGGCAAAATACCAGTGGCATTGGGCGACTGATCACTGATATCCGTATTGCGGATCCCCAGGAAGAAGCCGATAAGTGCAAAGGGCATTGCAAAAATGGTGTGCGAAAACTTTACGAGGCTCAGGTAATTCTTTGTAACAGACATTCGGCAAATGTAGGGCTCTTTCCATTTATTGAAATGCCCTTTTTAAACCTGGATGGGGAATTTGAAAATTTGAAAATGTGGAAATGTGGAAATGTGAAAATGAAGTTCCCGTTCCTGTTCGGTGCGAGGTATCCTGAAGGAATACCATTAAAAATAAAAACCTGAACCTGCAAACCTCACACTCTTTCTTCCTTCGGAAAATCGGGTGATTTGAAAATGTGGAAATATGGAAATGTGGAAATGAAGATTCCGTTCCTGTTCGGTACCCGGTATCCTGATGAAATATAAACCACAGATTAGTCGCTGCTACAGGCACAATCATTTTCATGGGTGTGATTCACCCCATTTTCAAATTTTCAAATCACCTCACTCTCAAATTTTCTCAGGAAATCGTTTTTCGCAGCAATTATCAGAATACTACACCCACAGCTTTGGCAGGCCACTGAAACACTAAACCACAGAATAAGAACTGTTACGGGTACAATCGTTACAGGAATATAATCCTCCCCATTTTCAAATTTTCAAATCATCTCATTCTCAAATTTTCTCAGGAAATCGTTTTTCGCACCAGCTCCCACAACACCACTCCTGCTGCCGTGGCAATATTCAGGGAATGCTTCATGCCCAGCTGTGGAATTTCCAGGCAGCCATCGCATAACGCAATAGTCGACTGCTCAACACCGCTTACCTCGTTTCCAAATACCACGGCAATTTTTGTTTGGCCATCCCAATTCAGCTCGTGCAGTTTGGTACTTTGCGCCACCTGCTCTACCGCCAGTATCGTATAACCCGCCTCCCGCAATGCGGCGATTGCTGCTCCGGCGTTTGCAAAATGAGCCCAATGCACGGTTTCCTCCGCTCCGAGAGCGGTTTTCTTTATTTCTTTATGAGGAGGCTTTGCCGAATAACCGGTAACATAGATCGCTTCAACCAGGAACGCGTCGCTGGTCCGGAACACACTGCCCACATTATAGGCACTGCGGATGTTTTCCAGCACCACTACGATCGGCATTTTTTCCGACTCTTTGAATTCGTCTACCGACATCCGTCCTAACTCTTCCATGCTTAACTTACGCATGGCGCAAAAATAAACGGATACCGGGGAATATGCAATAAAAAAGGCCGTATCAAAGAGGATCTGTTTACTCCGGCAGTTGCCTGCCGGATAACGATCCTACACTTTGATACAGCCCTGGCTTTTTGCTATATCAGGAGTTATTTCATACTGTTACGCATTTGTTTGAGTTTGGATCCGGGCAGATAAATCTGGAATCCCAATCCCAGTTCCGGACGGAAAGATACCCCATTGCTTCCTGCACCGGTAATGATGTTCGCTTTGGCGAGTGCTTCCAGAGCAATGTTCTCGTTCACAAAAAACGCCAGCCCGGGTCCTATACCGGCGCCAAAACCGTTGGTGGATTTACCTCCGGCATTATTCCCGCTGATCCCTGCATCTGCTTCAGCAAAAACGCGGGTTTGCTTGGGCGTATTCACCTGCTGTTCCCCAAAATAATACCGGGCCATAGGACCTACAAAATAATTGATGGATGGTTTTTGTGCGCGTCCGGCTTTAAAACCCAGGTCTACCTTACCTCCGATGGCTAAATCTTCCTGTACAAACCAGGCAACCTTTGGTGTAATATTCATCTGAAAGCTTTTTTCATTGGTACTTCCAGATAACAAAGCAAGATTACCACCAATCAGATAATATCCCTTCTGTGTTTGCGCACTGGCCCCATAAGCTGTAGCCGCTAAAATCAGGGCGGAAAGCATGATTTTCTTCATAAATTACAATTTTAATGATACAAAACTCAACAATTATGCCACAAGCGGCAATCATCTTGTAAATCAAGCTGTTTCTTGATAAGCGAAGCCATATATAATCCCTTTTTTGATACAATCATCCCCCCGGGAAATACCGTTTTACCCTATTTTTGCGCTCCATGGCAAAGGCAAAAACCAACAACCCGCAAGATACCCCGCTAATGCAGCAGCACAAGGCTATTAAACAAAAATACCCGGATGCGGTATTGCTGTTTCGCGTGGGTGATTTTTATGAAACCTTTGGCCAGGATGCCGTAATTGCCTCCCAGGTGCTGGGCATTACCCTTACCAAACGAAACAACGGAGCCGCCGCTTCACTGGATCTTGCCGGCTTTCCGCATCACTCGCTGGATACCTACCTGCATAAGCTGGTTAAGGCCGGTTACCGGGTAGCCATCTGCGACCAGCTGGAAGATCCCAAACAGGCCAAGGGGATCGTAAAGCGTGGCGTCACCGAAATGCTGACCCCGGGAACCGCCATCAACGACAAACTGCTGGAACATAACAGTAACAATTTCCTGGCGGGCATTCATTTTGCAGACGATGACCAGTTTGGTCTGGCCTTTCTGGATCTCTCTACCGGTGAATTTTTCGTAGCCGAGGGCGACCGGGAATATGCCGATAAACTATTGCAGAGCTTTCGCCCGGCAGAAGTCGTATTCCAGCGTCATCAGCAAAAAAAGTACAAAGAGTATTTTGGCAGCAAGACCTATATCTATACCCTGGATGAGTGGATCTTTGACAGCAACTATGCCCAGGATGTGCTGTTAAAACATTTTCAAACCCATTCGCTCAAAGGATTTGGAATTGCGGAAATGGAAAAAGGCATTACGGCCGCCGGTGCCGTTATTCATTATCTGAAAGATACCGAGCATCCCAACCTGCAGCATATTACCTCCATTGGTAGCATTCATAAGAACGAATTCCTGTGGATGGATAAATTTACCATCCGCAACCTGGAACTGGCGGGCGGACCGGCAGAAGCACATACCCTGCTAAAAGTACTGGACAATACCGTATCGCCCATGGGCGCACGCCTGCTAAAGCGATGGATCATTTTTCCGCTGATTGACCTGCATAAGATCAACGAGCGGCTGGATGTGGTGGAAACCATGATCAAGGATCCCGAACTCCGGCAGCTGCTGACCCAATCAATCAAACTTTGCGGGGATATTGAACGGCTGGTGGCAAAGATCCCCACAAAAAAGATCAACCCAAGGGAAGTACTGCAGCTGGCCCGCGGCCTGCAGCAGGTGGCCATCATCAAACAAACCTGCCTGGCGCAAACAAACCCTTACCTCACACGGGTAGGCGATGCGTTGAATCCCTGCCCGGTTATTACAGAAAAGATCGCCCGGGAGATCGTTGAACAACCGCCTGCAACCATTGCCAAAGGTGGCGTGATCCAGGCCGGGATACTGGAGGAGCTGGATGAACTGCGCACCATCTCAAGTGATGGAAAGGCCTATCTGACCAAATTGCAGGTAAAGGAAGCAGAGGCTACAGGCATCAGTTCACTTAAAGTTGGATTCAATAACGTATTTGGCTACTACCTGGAAGTAACCAATGTGCACAAAAATAAGGTACCCGAAAACTGGATCCGGAAACAAACCCTGGCCAATGCCGAACGGTACATCACTCCTGAATTAAAAGAATACGAAGAAAAGATCACCGGGGCCGAAGAAAAAATATTACAACTGGAACAGCGGTTATATGACCAGTTGCTCAACGAATTGTTCGAATACCTGGCGCCGGTGCAGGCCAACGGTAACCTGGTAGCGATTCTGGATTGTTTGAGCTGCTTTGCACACAATGCCATTCATTACCAGTATAAAAAGCCCGTGGTATATGAAGAAACGGTCTGGAGCGTTAAAGAGGGCCGGCATCCCGTTATTGAACGGAACCTGGCCGTTGGGGAAAGTTATATACACAACGACCTGGAACTGAACAAGGCCGATCAGCAGATCATCATCCTTACCGGGCCCAATATGAGTGGTAAATCGGCGCTGCTGCGCCAAACTGCGCTCATTACCCTGATGGCGCATATGGGCAGTTTTGTTCCGGCCACGGAAGCGCATATTTCGCTGACCGATAAAATTTTTACGCGGGTGGGTGCCTCCGACAACCTCAGCGGCGGGGAGAGTACATTCATGGTCGAGATGAATGAAACCGCCTCTATCATTAACAATATCACCGACAGAAGCCTCGTATTACTGGATGAGATCGGCCGGGGTACATCTACCTATGACGGTATCTCCATCGCCTGGAGCATAGCGGAATACCTGCACCAGTCGCCCCACCAGCCCAAGACCCTTTTTGCAACCCATTACCACGAGCTGAATGAACTCGAAGAAAAGCTGGAGCGGGTAAAGAATTATCATGTTACCAATAAAGAAATCGGGAATAAGATCATTTTTCTTCGCAAATTGGCCCGGGGAGGCAGCACCCACAGCTTCGGGATCCATGTGGCAAAGATGGCGGGCATGCCTCCGGCGTTGATCCAGCGGGCAAACGAGATCCTGGCGCAGCTGGAGAATAAGCATATGGACGGGGATGGCACAGACAAAACCATACAGGAAAAAATCAGGGATGTAAATGCCCCCCAGTTCCAGCTATCGATTTTTGATGCGCACAGTGAAACCTTTGACCAGATCCGTAAAGCGCTTACCGATATTGATATCAACCGGCTGACACCCGTGGAAGCGTTGCTGAAATTACAGGAGATCAAAGCAAAGATCAAATAACAGGCCGGTATCCGGAATAAAATATTCAAGCTGGATGTGGATAGATCCTTCAAAAAACAGGCTTAAGTTTGCGTTACCATTACGAACAAAAACGCATGAAACAAGCCATATTAATCACCGGATACAAGAACATCCATTCCTTTATTGATATTATCAATTGCTTTGATAAGGAGCGTTTTTCTTTTTACCTGCATATTGATAAACGCAGCCCGTTAGATACCACACCCCTGCAGGCGTACCGGAATGTTTTTATATCTACCCGTTATGCGGTTACCTGGGGTGGAGAAAACCATCTGAAAGCCATCCTGCTACTGGCTAAAACCGCATTGCAGGACCCTGATAACGCCTTTTTTCATCTGATTACGGCCGAGGATTTTCCGGTAAAACCCATGAACGCATTTTATGAGCTGGATTTGACCAGGAATTATCTCTCTTTCTCAGAAATGCCCGCCCCCTTCTGGGGACCGGATGGTGGTATGGACCGGATCCGTTACTACCAGTTTTACAACTGGATGGATGTCAAAAAGCCCTACCGCAGAGCCATCATCTACCGGCTTTTAAAATTTCAGAAGATTTTGGGATTCAAAAGAGCCTACCCGGCAAATTTCCCCAAATTATATGGCGGTGCTACCTACTGGAGCCTTAACCGGGATGCGCTGCGATATGTAATCGATTATACCGATCAAAACAGCGCCTTTTTAAGGCGGTTTAACCATACCTGGTGTTCGGAAGAGATCTATTTTCAAACCCTGATCCTGAACTCACCCTTTGCCCATACCGTTGTGAATGATGACCTCCGGTATATCGACTGGAGCGGTAAACGCGGATACCCGGCATTCCTGGATGAAACAGATTTCCCACAGCTCATTGCCTCAGGAAAACTATTTGCCAGGAAGATCAATGACTCCAAATCGGGCAACCTGAAGCAATTACTGATCCAATACCTGCATCCGGAAGCCGGATAACAGCCGGACTGTTGCGAAAGGATGCTTCCCCGCGTTTTACCAATATATCAACCACACCGATGAACGGGATCAACCATATGAAGCTACAATACAAACAAACCTGCATGTTGGGAGTCCTGCTCCTGTTGTGCGGTGTTATCCTTACCTCCTGCCAGAAAGAAGACCTGCAACCCCGCCCGGTGATCGATCCGGTAGAAGGGCGTATCCTTGCTGCAGACACCCTGCGATCCGGTGGTTTTCTGGGTATGCAGATCGGAGACCCACATGAAGTGGTTTATGAAAAGATCAAAAGCATCGGACAAGAGAAAGATATCAACCTGCTTTGGGTAACCAACCCGCAATTTTCGGGTATTGAAGTGTTAAAAGGAAAACTGGGATATTATTCAGATCTGCGGCTGAGCAGCAGAGACCAGCCTTCTCAATATGTATTTTTACAGATCGAAAACGACCTGGTAACAGGTATTTACACCTCCGAAGGCCGGCAGCTTTCCAAATGGCCGGAGGGCCGGCAATATCGCTACACCGTCAATACGGGAGATGCTGTTAATGCACTTTACCCGAAGTTATTGCAACTGCAGTCCATGCCCCGGTATAAAGATTATTTCTCCGCCATTTCAACCTTTGCCAAATTCATCAACAAACCTTATGATAGCAGGATGACGGCCTCCGGCGAATGGTATCTGAATTACCGGCAGCCCGATAAAAAGATTGTAACCAGAAACACCCTGCTATTCAGGAACGGCTCCCTGCAGGAAATCAGAACCCTGGTACAGGCAATGCCATAGACAGATCTCCTTGCGCCCATTGGGGTTTAATTTAATTGCAACAAATGCTAAGATTTCGCAAAGCAGGTGTCAACGCGCGCACTTCCTGAGCTTTCCTGCTGCTCTTATTTTTTTGCCAGCTAAACAAACAGACCAGTAATTGCAATATTGGCCCCTTGCGGATTCCTTGCGCACATCGCGGTTCAATTTTAACCGCAGCGAATGCCAACGTTTCACAAAGCATCAACAAGGCATTCCCCCTCCTTCTGAACTTTCTTGCTTTTTCTTTTGTTTCTTTGCCAACAGATTATAAACAGGCATGGAGCCTGTTCAAAAACAAACAATCGTTCATGAAATTAGACATACTTGCAATTGGCGTACACCCGGACGACGTGGAACTCTGCTGTGCCGGAACGCTGCTGAAAGAGATACAAACCGGCAAAAAAGCCGGTATTGTCGATCTTACCCAGGGCGAACTGGGCACCCGGGGCACCAAGGAAACCCGTTACACGGAGGCTGCCGAAGCGGCCCGGATCATGGGCGTTTCTGTACGGGAGAACCTGAAAATGCGGGATGGCTTTTTTCGCAACGATGAAGAACACCAGCTGCAGCTGATAAAAGTGATCCGGAAATACCAGCCCGATATCATTTTGGGCAATGTGCTGGAAGACCGTCATCCGGACCATGGCCGTGCCGGGCACCTGATCAGCGACGCCTGCTTTTTATCGGGCCTGTCTAAAATAGAAACCACCGGCGACGACGGTAAATCCCAGCAAAAATGGCGGCCCTCCTATTTTTTCCAGTACATGCAGGATTGGTACCATGAACCGAGCGTATTGATCGACATTTCATCGGTGATTGAAACCAAAATGAAGGCCATAGAAGCTTATGCCACACAGTTTTATACCGGAAGTCCGAATCCCGGCGATACAGAACCCCAAACCTATATTTCCACCCCGGATTTCCGGGAAAGCATCCTGGCACGGAGCCGGATGTTGGGCAAACGTATCGGCGTAAAATATGCAGAGGGACTGATAACCACCAAAATAATCGGAATGGAGAACCTCTCATCGGTGCTCCTTAACGAGACATAGGTAAATGTTAAAACAAAGGCAAATATTTTACCAGAATTTGATACGCAGGGCTGGCGCATTTTTGTTACCTTTGCACCCCAATAAAATATAAATTCTAACAATGGCTTTTCCCAAGTTTGCAACGCCCCCTCCTCCTTCGTTTCATACGGTTCTTAAAAATCGTATACACGATTATTTTGAGTCGAAAGGCGTACGCAGCACCGGCAATTTCCGCCTGTACTCAAAAGCTTTGTTCCTCGTAGCCGGGTTCCTGGCAGTTTATATCCACCTGGTCTTTTTTACACCGCCTACCACATGGGCCATTATCGAGTGCCTGTTGCTGGGATTATTTACTTCCGCCATCGGTTTTAATATCATGCACGATGGCGCACACGGAAGCTTTAGCAGCAAGCCCTGGGTAAATACACTTGCGGCCTCCTCGCTGAACTTTTTAGGTGCCAACACCTTTATGTGGAAAATGAAGCACAATGTTATTCACCATGCCTATACAAATATTGATGGCATTGATGACGACCTGGATGCCAAACCGTTTTTAAGATTGTGTGAAACCCAGAAATACTACAAAATGCACCGGTACCAGCACCTGTATTTCTGGCTTGCTTATTCCCTTTTATACCTGTTCTGGATCTTTTTCTCCGATTATAAAAAATACTTCAGCGGTAAAGTGGGCGATATTCCACTGAAAAAGATGAAGCCAAAAGATCATATCACTTTCTGGGGATTTAAGCTCCTGCATATCTTTTTATTTGTGGTATTGCCCATCTATATGCTGGGATTTGAAACCTGGGGGATCGGCTTCCTGGTATATACGCTTTTTGCCGGTTTTGTGCTGAGCGTTGTATTTCAGTTAGCGCATACCGTGGAAGATACTCATTTCCCTGTAGTGAATGCGCAAAACAACAAGGTAGACGATGAGTGGGCCATTCACCAGTTAAAAACCACCGCCAATTTTGCTACCCGCAACCGCCTGGCCTGCTGGTTTATGGGCGGGTTGAATTTCCAGGTAGAACATCATTTGTTCCCCAAGATATCGCATATCCACTACCCAAGGATCAATAAGATCATCAAAAGCACCTGTGCGGAATTTAATGTACAATACATCGAATACCCGCGGGTACACAATGCCTTCATTTCGCACGTTTCTTACCTGAAGGAGCTGAGCCGGCCCGCTATGGCCCACTAACCCATAGCATTTATTTCTGTATTAAAGCATGTTTTGTAGCCACCGCTGCAACCATGTTGCCTGTTATTTGCCGGCAACTACAGGATAGCCTTTTTCAGAACAGTTACTGTAGCAAAATTTAAAATACAACCAAATCCTGCAGGCTTTACATTTATAAAATCAATACATTTGATCTTATAAACCGTATATTTCCTGTCATGAAAAGAATTCAGTTTGTTCTTGTTTTTATCGTTGTTACCGTTATGCAATTACATGCCCAGCAAAAAAATAACCGCCCTGTGGTGTTATCCAATCACCAGGCTATTTATGTGACTGATCTTAAAAAAGCCGCAGCTTTTTATGCAGACATTATCGGGCTGGAGCAGGTAGATGAACCGTTTAAGATCGGCAAACATGCATGGTTTAAAACCGGTCCAAAAACCACCCTGCACATCATCCTGGGTGCCGATAAACCCAAAGAGTATTTCAAAAACAACCACATGTGCTTTTCCGTAGCCTCCCTGGATGATTTTATCCGGAAGCTCAACCAGTATAAAGTGCCCTATGAAGATGTAAGCGGTAAAGTGTCTGCTGTTACAACCCGTGTAGACGGTGTAAAACAGATCTGGCTCCGTGATCCCGACAATTACTGGATTGAGATCAATAATGATCCGTCGATGTTTAAGTAGGCTTCAGCCATCAGCCATCAGTTATCAGCCATCAGTTATCAGCCATCAGTTATCAGATTGAACTACCGGTAGACAGCATAATGTCTTGACCTTGGGTTCCTGGCTTTTGAAACTTGATTTTTGTTTTTTGGGGGATTGTCCCTTTTTAGAATTTAGGATTTAATATTTAGAATTTTAACCGGTAGTTATCAGTCTTTAGCGATCAGCAAATAGCATTATATCTTGGTTCTTGATTTTTGAAATTTGACTTTTGTTTTTTGCATCACTATCAGCCATCAGTTTTCAGTCATCAGCCGTCAGTTTTGAGATCAAGCTACCGGAAGACAGCGCCATGTCTTGACGTTTGGCTCCTGACTTTTGAAATTTGTTTTTTGTTTTTTTAGAAAATTGGCTCCTTTTAGAATTTAGAGTTTAATATTTAGAATTTTTTGCCGGCAGTTTTCAGCCTTTAGCTACCAGCAGGCATCGTTATACTTTGAGGTTTGATTTTTGAAATTTGTTTTTTTGAATTTGGAATTTGTTTTCGGTGTTAACTATCTGCTTTACAAATCCGCAACTGAAAACGCCACTTTAAATGTAGAAAGCAGCCCCGCCTAAATCCCTTTCAGCGCTTTTTTAACCAATTGCTCCAGGCCGGTTTCCGGTTCCTGCGCCAGCACTTTTTGCACTGCCTGTTCGGCCTGGGCCCGTTGAATACCCAGGGCCAGCAACGCTTCCACGGCATCCCTTCTTACAGAAGGCACTACGGTTGATGGCAGGTCTACCGGCAGGTCAGTGTGCAGCTTGCCCAATTTATCCTTTAACTCCAGCACTGCGCGTTCGGCAGTTTTTTTCCCAATACCTTTGATCCGCTCCAAACTCTTTGCATCCCCGTACGTAATGGCCTTTACCACTTCGTCCGGCTTCATATAAGACAGGATCAGCCGGGCGGTACCCGCACCAATTCCGGATACACTAATCAGGCCCAGAAAGATGTCTTTTTCCTTTCCGTCTGCAAAACCATAGAGTAACTGTGCATCTTCCCGTATGATCAGATGCGTAAAAAGCAGTCCTTCTTCCAGGGCTTCAATTGTTGAATACGTGTTTAAACTGATATTGACCTCGTAGCCTACACCGTTTACATCTACGATTACAGACGAAGGTGTTTTATATGTGAATTTTCCTTTCAGATATGCATACATGGCGCGAATTTAAATTTAATTCCAAATTTTTCATTTCTAATTTATGATTTCCAATTCCCGCACATTCACCCTAACTTTGGCGCTAAATTTTTTTTACCAGATGAGCAACAAAGTTACAGCAGCCATCACGGCAGTGGGCGGATATGTTCCTGAAGACAAATTAACGAATTTTGACCTGGAGAAGATCGTAGATACCACTGATGAATGGATCCGCACACGCACGGGCATTACAGAACGCCGGATCCTGAAAGGAGAAGGAAAAGGGACCTCAGAAATGATCGTGCCTGCTGTAAAACAACTTTGTGAAAAAAGAGGGATCGACCCCATGGAGATCGATTGCCTCATTGTAGCAACCGTTACTCCGGATATGGTATTCCCCGCTACAGCGAATCTTGTTTGCGATAAAATTGGCGCAAAGAACGCCTGGGGCTTTGATGTATCTGCCGCCTGCTCCGGGTTCTTATATACGTTAACCCTGGGAACTTCGCTTATCGAAAGCGGCCGTTATAAAAAAGTAGTAGTGGTTGGGGCCGATAAGATGAGCTCCATCATCGACTATACCGACCGTGCTACCTGTATCATTTTTGGCGATGGTGCCGGGGCTGTTTTGCTGGAACCCAGCCAGAATGGTCATGGCATCAAAGACAGCATCCTGAAAAGCGATGGAAGCGGCGCCCAGTACCTGCGCATGAAAGCCGGCGGATCCATGTACCCTGCAAGCGCTGAAACCGTTGCCGCGCGCGAGCACTATGCCTACCAGGAAGGAAAAACCGTTTTCAAATTTGCCGTTACCGGTATGGCCGAGGTAAGTGCCCAGCTCCTGGAGCGCAACCAGTTAACCGGCGATGACATTGCCTGGTTAGCCCCCCATCAGGCCAATCTCCGCATTATTGATGCCACAGCTCAACGCATCGGTTTGCCCCACGAAAAAGTAATGATCAATATCCAGAAATTTGGCAATACAACAGCTGCCACTATTCCGCTTTGTCTTTGGGAGTGGGAAAACCAGTTAAAAACCGGAGATAAGATCGTTCTGGCAGCCTTTGGCGGCGGCTTTACCTGGGGCGCAACCCTGGTGGAGTGGGCCTATGATCCTGCGGGAAAGTGAATGGGCAGCAGGCAATAGTCAATAGAGCCTTAGCCATCAGCAATCAGTTATCAGCAATCAGTTATCAGTTATCAGTCTTCAGCTGATCTGTCATGGGATCTGGTATCCGGTATCAAACGGTATAACTGAAACTTTCGTAAATAGCCATCACTAGGTTTCATTGGCAATAATGCTATCTTTTATATCATACCCGTAAATGACGAGCAACGCAGCAAACAGCGGTCCTATTTCTTTTAATGGCAATTGCTGAACACCCAAAAAATGCACCAGGAGTGCTGCTATAAGCCCTCCCATCGCATAAAGAAAATAGTACTTCCGCAACCGCTTACCCTTCGTAAAAACGATAAAAGCATTCAGTGGCATCGCCCATAAAATGTTCCAGTTGTAGGCACAGGACTGGTGATTGGTAAAAAACCACATAAACAGCAATTGCACACCAATGAGCCCGGTAATAAAAAGGATTACAGCATTCAGCGCCTTCCGGTACGGGCTCAACACAGGTATAAAGTGAACAGCCAGTACCAGCAGGCATAACAGTAAAAAAACCAGGAATGGCGCATTGATGGCGGCTGCCGGCGCAGCTGCTTTCTCCTGCAGCAATACCTGGCTGGTAACAAACGGCTGCCCCCGGTACCGCGCATGTTGCAATCCGTTATAAAGATAATCCGGCAAAAACATCGAATGAAGATCATCCATCAGCGCGTCCACCGGGCTTCCCAATATTATATCAATACCCAACCGCTGCCAGGGTTTTTCCGCCAGGTATTGATCAATCACCTCACGGTAACGCAGGCGCTTTTTCCCAAGCACCGGCCCAAAATGAAAAGCGGTATCCAGGGTAGCCGGAAAAATATCGCGTACTCTTGTAGCACAGTTGTCAAAAAGAAAATCATACCGGTAGGCCCTGTTTGCCGGCTGCAGATTTGTTTGTAAAAACATCCGGATCTTTTGATTGCCGGCCGCATCCAGGTGCAGCACCTGTTCGGTAACCCGCCTGCCCTCCCGGGCATAACTGTATAAAAAACGGTCATAGTCTTCCGCATCCAGAAAATACAACAGCTTTCCCAATGTAAATTTGGTATAGAAGTCAGGATCGTTAAAATCAAAGGTGCCGTAGTTGTATACGATATCGGTACCTCCAACGCTATCGATAATCCTTACAGCTGTATGACCAAATGAGGCGTACAGTTCGTCTCCGGTTCCACAGGTGAGCACACTGATCCGGTATTTTTCATTTACATCAGTCGCCGCATCCTGCTGCGCCCACAAACCCGAAGCTGTTGAAAGCAGCAACAGCCAGGGCAGGAATACCTTTATCATAAGCATGAAAGCCTGCTACTTTTTTGCAAGAACAGAAAGCATAACCGTTACTTTATCCGCCATGGTAATGCTGCTTCGGCCAATCTTATAATCGAGCCGGTTCAAGGAAAAATTTGAGGTCAGCAAATATCCCCCATCAACGGGTTTGGCTATAAAGTCAAATTTGATGCTTTTGGAAATACCATGCATGGTCAGCGTTGCCTCCGCATAGTAAACATTTCCCTGCTTGGGAAGGATCCGGGTCGATTGAATACGGATCTCCGGGTATTGTGCCGCATCAAAAAAATCGGCCTGCTTCAGGTGATTGTCACGCCGCTGAATATTGGTATTGATCGTATTCACATCCACCGTTACATCAAAGGAGCTCTTGCTCCAATCTGCAGCATTAACATGTACCAACCCTTTTAATCCCTGAAAGGTTCCGTCCACATCAACGCCCATATTCTTGATCACAAACCCAACTTTACTTTCCGCTTCCACCGGTTTCAGTGGCTGTGCCAGCAGCACGCTATGGAAAACAGCCGCCGTAATCAGCAATACCATCATTTTTCTCATCGCTTTCAGATTTTATAGTTAAAATTGATTGGTTGTCAACAAAACCAGGGTACAGGCTTCTACCGGCTCAATTCCCTGCGCCTTTACCTTTTGTGCCAGCGCTTCATTTTCAGCACCCGGGTTAAAAATGATCCTCCGGGGATGCAATTTCAGGATATAGTCTTCATATTGCTGCTGGTGCGCAGGATTCAGGTAAACCGTTACGGTATCCACACCGGCTTCACCGGTCTGCTCTTTCTGAATGGTTACATCGCCGATCTGTCCTGCCTGTTTGCCAATGGCCACTACTTCATGCCCGTGCGCCCGCAGGCGTTTAACAGCCATATTGCTGTAACGTGCCGGGTTTTCGGATGCTCCAAGTACAACTGTTTTCTTGCTCATACGTTTTTCCTCCTCCAGATAATAGAACAGGCTGCCCCTTCAAAGGTTGCAGCCTGTTTTATTTATTTGATGGTCATTTTTTACTTAAACCAGCATCCGGAGCGGCTCTTCCAATAGCTGCTTCAGGGTTTGCAGGAAGGCGGCACCGGTGGCACCGTCTACTACCCGGTGATCACAGGTGAGGGTTACCTTCATAATATTGCCAATCCCGATCTGTCCGTTTTTCACAACCGGCACTTCATTGATGGCGCCCACAGCCAGGATACAGGAGGCCGGAGGATTAATGATGGCGGTAAATTCTTCAATACCAAACATCCCCAGGTTGGAGATGGTAAAGGTATTGCCTTCCCAGTCTGAGGGCTGCAGTTTTTTGTTCTTTGCCCGTTGCGCAAAGTCTTTTACTTCTCCTGCGATCTGCGAAAGTGATTTGGTATCGGCGAAACGTACCACCGGAACAAGTAAGCCATCTTCTACTGCCACGGCTACCCCGATGCTTACATGATGGTTTACCCGGATAGATTCGCCCATCCAGCTGCTGTTGATGGCCGGATGTTTTTTCAGCGCCACGGCACAGGCTTTCAGTACCATGTCGTTAAAAGAAATTTTATTCGCCGAAATTTCATTCAGCTGGGCACGGCTGGCTACCGCCTTGTCCATATTGATCTCCATAGTGAGGTAAAACTCCGGTGCGGAGAATTTTACTTCAGAAAGACGGCGGCTGATGGTTTTACGCATCTGGGAAACCGGTACATCTTCAAAGCTTTCCTGACCTGCCGGAGCTGCTGCCACAGCGGGGGCAGTTGCCGGTGATGAAGCCGCCGGTTGGGCCGCTGCAGGCTGGTAATTATCTATATCGGATTTAATGATCCTTCCGTTGTCGCCGCTTCCTTTTACACGATTGAGATCCACACCTTTTTCAGCCGCCAGTTTTTTTGCGAGGGGAGAGGCTTTTATACGGCCATCGCCCGATGCCACCGGAGCCGCTTCCACTTCCGGAGCGGCCGGGGCTTCAGCCGTTGCTGTTGCCGCTTCGTTTCCGCCAGCTGCCGCAGGGGCTGCACCACCGCCTTTTACAGCAGCCACGATCGCATTTACATCCACTTTACCGGCATCTCCAATAATACAAAGCAGGTCGTTCACCTGGATCTTTTCTCCTTTTGCAGCACCCTGGTAAAGCAAAGTGCCATTCTTATAGCTTTCCAGCTCCATGGTGGCTTTATCCGTTTCGATCTCTGCCAGCAGATCTCCTTTTTTAACAGGATCTCCTATGTTTTTTGCCCAGCTGGCGATCACGCCTTCGGTCATGGTATCGCTCAAACGGGGCATCAACACTACTTCTTCCATTTTTGATACGTCCAGGGCCGGTGCTGCAGCTGCCTGCGGTTCCTTCGGAGCCTCTTTGGGCGCCTCAGCTGCAGGGGCAGCGCTTTTTGCAGCCGGAGCGGCACTGCTGCCGTTTCCGCCTACCAGACCGGAAATATCTTCACCAGCCTCACCCACTATTGCTAACAGATCATCTACCTGTAGCTTACTTCCTTTGGGGCCACCCAGGTGGAGGATCACTCCATCTTTATAGCTTTCCAGCTCCATAGTGGCTTTATCCGTTTCAATCTCCGCCAGCAAATCGCCTTTTTTAACGGGATCTCCTACTTTTTTATGCCAATCTGCGATAACTCCTTCAGTCATGGTATCACTCAAACGGGGCATTAATATCTTCTCGGCCATTACCTATTTTATTTTCGCCGAAATTAAGATAAAATGATGAATTTGCGGGAAAAGAGTGCTTCAAATAGCATCACTTTTGATTCCCGGAAATTCCGGTACGCTACCCCGCCCCATTTCCTCCTGGAGGATCAACAGATATTCTATTTTTTCGTACGCAACCATTTCCTTAATTTGGCTCGTCTGTACAATGCATTGAATGGAAATGAAAAAAACAGCTTTAACAATATTGACGGGAATCTTGTTTAGTACCGCAATTTGGGGGCAGAAGAAACTGACTGAGGCTACGATTTATTACGATATTGTGATCAATACCAACAGCAGTAAGCCCGGCAAGGCAGATATGATGGACGGGGCCACCAGCGTTACTTACCTGAAAGGAAATGCCGGGCGATCTGATATGATCAGCTCCCTGGGTACACAATCCGTTATTTTTGAAGGGAAAACCGGCAGCGCTACCATATTGACCAGTTATGGTGAACAAAAGTTTATGAAGCAGCTGACTCCTGCGGACTGGAAAGACCATAACAAAAAGTACGAGAGCATTACCTATTCCATCGAAAACGAATTTAAGACCATTGCCAACTATAACTGCCAGAAGGCCGTGGGCAAACTGGGCGATGGAACTACTTTTACTGTTTATTTTACAAAGGAACTGGTTCCGGTAAATACAGAATTCCTGTTCATGAATAAAAACCTTCCCGGTCTGGTAATGGAATATGAAGCCACAGACGGCAAAACAACAGTAACCAATACCGTGTCGAATATCGATTTTGGGGCCGTGCCCATGTCAAAATTCGATCTTCCCGAATCGGGATACCGGCTGATCCCTTACGATAAAAGCAAAAAGTGATCCTATAAAAAAAAGTGCCTCCGGGCACTTTTTTATTTTTAATTTGGTAAAAGCACATGGCCTATTGCCCAAATGCATCCTGCCAGGCCAGCACGCCCCCTTCTACATTTACCGTATTTTTAAAGCCCACAGAATCCAGTAACAGGCAGGCGGCTGCACTGCGCTTTCCGCTGCGGCAGTGAATGATCACTTCCTCTTCTTTCAACGGCTCCAGCTCATCTATTTCCATATTCTGGATATTTCCCAGCGGAATCAGCTTTCCCCCAATATTGTATTCTTCGTACTCTGCCGGCTCTCTTACATCGATCAGGTTGATTTTTTCACCATTGTCGATTCTTTTTTTAAGCTCCTGAACAGTAATCGTATTCATATTTTTGTATTTTAAACGTAATCTTATTCCTGCGTGGCAGGTGTATCTTTTTGTAAGGAATCGCCCCTGCTTCCCCCACCGGTAGAATCTACCACAGGACGTTCCAGGCTCAGCCATACATCTACGATCTGTCCCGGACGGATCGACCGTGCATTGCCATCCACATCAAAACGTTCGGGGTTCTGACGATATATAAACGCAGCAGCGGTATCCGTTACACCGGCAGCAGGAATCACCGATCCAATCCCAAGCCCTTTCCCATCCAGCAGGGCTTTTGCTTCTGCATAGGTAAGTCCGACCAGGTTGGGTACCAGGAATGAGGTGCCCAGTCCACTACCGATCACCAGGTCTACCCGGGAACCCTGTCTTATTTTGGCTCCCGGCTGAATAGAAACCCCGTTGAAGAGTTGCTGCAACACCGTATTTTTTGCAAAATCGGGTTTAAAGGTCGTATCGCCCAGCTTCAGCCCCATATTGTTCAGGGTAAATTCGGCGCTTCTCAAACTGTATCCCACAATATTGGGCATTTCCACCAGCGGAGGTTCTGCCCGGTTAATCGTAAGGTATACGGTCCTGTTGGATTTCACCACTTCATATTCGTCCGGCACCTGGCGCACGATCTGCAGGGGTTTCAGTGTATCATTAAAGATGCTGTCCTGCACCACCAGGTCAAAGCCGGCATCCGCCAGTATTTTTTCCGCCTGGGCCAGGGTTTTACCCAGCAATGGCGGTACGGTCTTCGCATCATTGTGATGCGTAAGCCAGCCCAGTGAAAGAATTACGATCGAAAAAATCACCAGCGCCAGCACAATCCCTGCCAGTATGTTTACCCAAAGTGGTCTTCTTGTTAAAAACTGAAACATGTATTGATTATTCTTGGTAAATATAGGATAATTCAGCTATCAGCTCAGGCAATTGGGGAATTTGAAAATGTGAAAATGTGGAAATGTGGAAATGTGAAAATGTGAAAAATGTGGAAATATGAGAATATGGAAATGAATTGAGCGTAAAACCGGATTTTTACATAATGCTGAACTTTAAAAGCACTCCTCAACAAGAAGACTGTAAAAATCGGTCAGGCTGCCTCCTGCAGCGGCCACCTGCTGTGGCACAATACTGGCAGCACTTTGCCCGGGAATGGTATTTACCTCCAGCATATAGGGCCGGCCTTCCGCTTCGTTATAAATAAAATCGATCCGGATCACGCCTCCGCAATTAAACACCTCGTATACTTTCCGCGCTGCGGTCCGTATTTTTTCGGCGATCGCTTCCTCCACCACAGCGGGGGTTACCTCGGTAGATTTCCCTTCATACTTGGCTTCAAAATCAAAAAACGACTGACCGTCGTGCGCCTTCACCTCGGTAAGCGGAAGCACATGGATGGCACCCTTTGCCTTGTATACGCCCACCGTAAATTCGCGGCCGGTAATCATTTCCTCTACCAGTACCTGCCGGTCTTCCTGAAATGCTTTTGCTATAGCAGCTTCCAGGTCCGCAGCCTCCGCTACTTTGCTCATCCCGATGCTGGATCCCCCGTTATTGGGTTTTACAAATACCGGAAGCTTTATCTGTTCCAGTATCGTTTTCGCAGGTACCGGTGTATGCGCAAACAGGTGCAACGAGTTGGCCACGCCGATGCCTGCCATTTTGGCTACCGCCACGGCATACCGTTTATTAAACGTAATGGCGGAACTGGCCGCATCGCAACCGGTGTAGGGAATACCCAGCATATCAAAATATCCCTGCAGCTTCCCGTCTTCCCCGGGTGTGCCATGCATCCCGATCAGCACGGCATCAAACCGGATCTTTTGCCCGTTTTCAACAATTGAAAAATCGTCTTTTACAACCGGGGTTTTCTGCCCCGCACGGTCCGTATAAAACCATCCTTCCGGATTGATGTCTATTACATATACCTCGTACTTATTACGGTCGAGGTTCTTTTCAATAGTAGCGGCACTTTTATAGGAAATCACCGATTCCCCGGAAAGCCCTCCTGTTACCAACGCGATCGTTTTCTTCATATTACCTTTAAAAAAACAAGAAACGCGGAACCCGCGCTCCTGCTACTGCATTCTATTGATGATTATAAGTGTAGTTTTTCTTTTTTTGCCAGCAATTCTTCTACTGTTTCCTGGTACATTTCGTCCGGAACACAGCAATCTACCGGGCAAACCGAAGCACACTGCGGCTCTTCATGAAAGCCCTGGCATTCGGTGCATTTATCGGGAACAATATAATAGGTATCGTCACTGATGGGCGCATTTTTAAAGTGGGCGTCCACCACATTTCCACTAAACAGTTTAAATTCGCCGGTTACCGTATTCCCATCGGAGATGGTCCATTCCACCCCACCCTCATAAATAGCATTGTTCGGACACTCCGGCTCGCAGGCTCCGCAATTAATACACTCTTCTGTTATTTTTATAGCCATATTCGAATAATTATAATTTGAATAAACGTAAGCTGTAAACGCTTTATTTTGTACAAAATTAATCATTGAAGATGACATTATCGCAACGCATCCGTTTATTGACCAATTTGGGTGCTTATATGCAGGAAGACAGCGGGGAATGGCAGGCAGTAAAAGAGCGGGCATCCCGGAACAATGGCTGGTTTCTGCCGGAGTTTATAGACCGGTCTGTACAAAACATTGCCCGTGCTTTTTTACAGGAACCGGTATTAAAGAAATGGACAGGCAGCTACCCGCAACTGGAAACAGAGCAGCGTACGCCACAGCTTGTAGGACTGGTAATGGCCGGCAATATACCGCTGGTAGGCTTTCACGACCTGTTATGTGTTTTCATCTCCGGGCACAAATGCCTGATCAAAGCCTCATCAAAAGATGAAATACTGATTCAGCACCTGGTTGCAAAAATGATCGCCTGGGAACCGGAGCTGGCCTCCTGGATCCGGTTCGAAACCTTACTGAAAGGATGCGATGCCTATATTGCAACAGGCAGTGATAACACAGCCGGTTATTTTGATTATTACTTTGCCCGGTACCCGCATCTTATCCGCCGCAACCGTACTTCCGTTGCGCTGCTTACAGGAAGGGAAACACAGGAAGAACTGGATGCGCTTGCAGATGATGTGTTCCTGTATTTTGGTATGGGTTGCCGCAATGTAACCAAGATCTTTGTACCGGAGCAATATGACTTTGAGCCCTTGCTACAGGTTTTTAAAAAATATGACTACCTGTCAGAAGTGCACAAATACAAGAACAACTATGATTATAACCTTGCATTATACCTGCTCAATAAGCGTTTTTATATGAGCACACCGGCCCTGTTACTGGTAGAAGATGCGGGGGTATTTTCGCCCGTAAGCCAGCTCAATTATGCATTTTACAGCAATAAGGCCAACCTGGTTGGAGAGCTGGTGAACAATCCTTCCGTACAGTGCATCGTAGGCCATGATTGTATCCCCTTCGGACAGGCACAGTCCCCGGCTATTGATCAGTATGCGGATGGTGAAGACACGCTTGCATTCCTGCTTTCATTGAACGGATGAGCTGCTGCAACTATACACCCAACTACACTGTAACACAGCATGAACAGACAGGAATCATCAAAGTACGAAGACTTTAGTAAAAGTTTGTTAAACTGACTGACAGAACTTCCGAATATGCAGTACAGTTTGTTACTTTGTATAAGCAAGGCATAATTTTTGAAAACCAAATTTTTAAATGAACCGTAACATGAAATTGAAACAAATTCTTTTGGTGATTGTGATAAGCGTGCTCTCGGCCTTTGCAGGCCTTTTCCTTTATGGAAAATTTGCGCGTAGCGGCACCAACACTGTTGGATTGCCCGTAGATGGAAAATTGCCGGCCAACTATGCCAGTTTCTTTGACAGCAAAGGCAATGCTGCCGAACCTTCGGATTTTACCAAAGCCGCAGAGTCGGCCATTCCTACTGTAGTGCATATCAAAACAAAGATACCTGCAAAAAAGCTGGATAACGGCCTGCCCAACAGAGGCCGGACCGGTGATCCCTTTGAAGATTTTTTTGGTGATATGTTTGGCCTGGGGCCACAGATGCGTCCGGAGCAACGGGCATCGGGCAGCGGGGTGATCATCAGCCAGGATGGCTATATTGTTACCAACAACCACGTGGTTTCCGATGGTGCCGATGGTGTGGCTTCCGAAATAAAAGTAACGCTTAATGAAGGACGTAAAACCTATACAGCAAAAGTGGTGGGGCGCGACCCCAGCAGCGATATCGCTGTTCTTAAAGTGGAAGCCAACAACCTTCCTTACATGATCTACGGAAATGTGGATGACGTAAAAGTAGGCCAGTGGGTACTGGCAGTGGGTTATCCGTTCAACCTGGAAGCAACCGTTACCGCCGGTATCATCAGTGCCAAGGGACGTAGCATTGGTATCAACGGACAGCAGAGCATGTCGCCGGTTGAATCCTTTATCCAAACAGATGCAGCGGTAAACCAGGGTAACAGCGGCGGTGCGCTGATCAATACCAATGGTCAGCTGATTGGTATCAATTCCGCCATACTGGCACCCAGTGGTACTTATGCCGGTTATTCCTTTGCCATCCCCGTTAATATTGTAAAGAAAGTGGTAAACGATATCATCAAATATGGCGATGTAAAACGCGGCTATCTCGGCATCAGCTATTTTGATGAGCAAAAAACTCCGGGTGAAAATGAGCGCCGCCTGAAACAGGCCGGGTTGCAAAATGGAGACGGTGTATATGTGCTGGAAGCCCCTGCTGGTGGTGGCGCCTCAAAAGTGGGCATTAAGAAAGGGGATATCATTACTAAGGTAAATGGTACCCCGGTTGCTTCCGGTATACAGATGGCGGGCATTATCGCCAGCTCACAACCGGGCGAAAAAGTAAAATTAACCTACCTGAGAGGTGGAAAAGAGGCCACTGCAGATGTTACCCTTGCCGACAAACCCAGTGAAAGTAAAATGAGCAGTACTGATCAAATTGCCGATCAGCTGGGTGTGGAACTGGCAAATGTGGAGGCAAAGCGTGCGGAGCAACTCCGTATCAATGGCGGTGGTGTAGAGATCAAAAATATTAAGCCGAATGGCCTGTTAAGCAAAAGCAGGATTGACAAGGGCTTTATCATCACTGCAGCCAATGGCCAGCGCGTAAAATCGATCGATGAACTGTCGAAGGTTTTAGGCAGCAGCCGGAGCAGCAAACTGGAACTGGAGGGTATTTATCCCGGGTACAGCGGTTTGTATTCTTACCAGGTTAACCTGGACGGAGATGATGATTCCGGAGCATTTTAACCGGTAAATAATTAAACCTAAGCGGTGGTTTCTGTATCAGAGACCACCGCTTTTTTTTGTAGCTGCCGCAATTGAAATGCCCATCCGCTGAACCAACCTTACAGAAAAGAAGTGTTAAACAGAACTGCTTTCCGGCACAAAAAGGAAATCAGTTCCTTGCATCAAACCAATTTACCAGGCATCGGGGTGTTTGTCACAAATCAATATCCTCTTTTTAAAGCCGTCTTTTTTTTGTACTTTTATAGTATACTATCGTCATCTTAACCGGCCGTTTTTATCCCGCATTCCGCCGCTTATTATTTGAACAGGGCGCTGCCGGTGATGGCATCTAAAAACAAACACATGAAAAAAATTCTGGCGCTTACCGATTTTTCAAAAAACGCAGAACATGCCATCCGGTACGCACTGAGCCTGGCACCGCTTTGGCAAACAGAAGAGCTGGCCTTGCTACATGTGTATGAGTCGCCTGTTCTTTTCCAGGCAGATCCTTCCGGCGGTATTAACCCCGAAGGCGCACCGGGCCTGATCAACTATACATTGATGGCAGAGCAATCTGAGGTACTTGCCGAAAACAGCCGGCAGCGTATCAACGCCGTAAAGGAACAGCTTGCCGCCGCATATCCGGCCATTGCCATTACAGCCCGGGCGGTGGAGGGATTTTTAGGTGATGTGGTAAACGAGCAGTTAAACACCCTCCCTTCAGACCTGGTGGTAATGGGCATCCGGGGAAAATCGGGCCTGGAAAAAATGCTTGTCGGAAGCAATGCCATCAAGGCCATTGAAGGTATTCATGGCCCGTTGCTGATTGTGCCGGAGCCACCAGCGGATGCAATGCCGGCAAAGATCGCACTGGCTTCCGACCTCGAGATCCTGAGCGATGCCACCATCCGGCAGCTTGAGCAATTTGTAATGAAATTACCGGCAACGGAGCTGCAGATCATTAATGTGAATATGGATCCTGCCGACACTGTTAACCAGGAACGGATCAGTGCCGTTAAAGCGCAACTGCACCGGTTAAATCCGGTGATGCATTTTTTGCAGGCTCAAAATGTAGAAGCGGGATTAGAGGAATTTGTAACACAACATCATATTTCCCTGCTTGCATTCATTCATCACGAACGCAGCTTTTTCGGACAGCTGTTTCATAAGAGTGTAAGCAAGCAGATCGCCTGGAATACCGCTATACCGGTGTTGCGGTTAAAAGGGTAACCGTATGCAGCCGGGTAACAATGTTGGAGCGATGCATTATAGTAATACCTTGTTGATAATGGCACTGATCTCCTCAGCCCGGTTCCAAACCATCATATGCGTACCCCCTTTAATCGCATAATCTGCGTTAATATACTTTATAGGAAAGATCCGGTCATGATCCCCGTGTATATGAATGATATTTTTGAACCCGTTGGTGACCTTCCAATGGAGGATCTTATCGAAAGACCAGTTTACGTAATTGAGTGAGGCCGTTTTACGATAGGTGTTTGCAAACTCCTGCTCTTCGGGCGTATAGGCGCCCAGCCGCTGGTTGGCGATCCGGTATGCCAGATCACTTTGCTGGATCTTTTTTACAGGAAAAATCCGGTTTAAATGAAGTGCCCCGGCCAGCCGCATTGTCAATGGCATCTCCGCTCTTTTTTTTATGCTGGAGATCAGAATGACCTGTTTAACATTCCGGAATCCTGCAATTTCAAGGGCCACCATTCCTCCAAAAGAAATGCCCACGATCGTGGCCGCTTCGTCTTCAATCCCCGCGGCCATACGTTGTGCATAGGCGTTGAACGATTCACGGGGGTCAGGATCGAGCCAGTTTAAAAAACAAAGACGGGCCTGATCAATAGCCAGGTTACCATAGATGCGTTCATCCACCCCAAAGCCCGGTATGCAATAAAGGTTCAATGATTAAATTCTAAGCACTAAGTACAAAATCACAAATAACAAATAACAAAGAACAAACAGCAAATAACAAGCCACAAGAAAGTACATGTCTCCTCCTATTTACTATTTACTATTCACCATTGCCTATTCACTATTCACTACTCACTCCTCACTAATCCAACCCAAACATCCCCTTATTCAGCTGTTTCAGCAAGTGCACTTTTTCGTCGGCTCCTACGAGCAGTGATATATTGTGCTGGCTTCCACCGTAAGATACCATCCGGATGGGCACGTTGCGGATAGATCCAAACAACTTCTTGATGATCTCTTCGGTTTCATTGATCCGGTATCCCACAACCGAAACGATAGTTTGATCGGTGTCTACGGTTACTGTTCCCAGTACTTCCAGTTCCTTTACGATCTGCTCCAGGTGATCTGCATTGTCGATGGTTAAGGACACCGCCACTTCCGATGTGGTGATCATATCAATGGAGGTCTTATACTTTTCAAATACCTCAAATACTTTCCGGAGGAATCCGTAAGCCAGCAACATACGGCTGCTCTTAATACGGATGGCATAAATATGATCCTTGGCAGCTACGGCCTTTACGCCGGCACCGGAAGGTTCCTGGGTAATCAAGGTGCCCCGGGCTTCCGGATCCATGGTATTCAGCAGCTTCACCGGGATCTTGTATTGTTGTGCCGGCCAGATAGAAGCCGGGTGCAGGATCTTTGCTCCGAAATAGGCCAGCTCCGCAGCTTCCTCAAAGCTGAGCTGTTCTACGGGCCGGGTGGTACCCACCACTCTTGGGTCGTTATTATGCATGCCGTCAATATCCGTCCATATTTCACAAACGGAAGCACTGATTGCTGCAGCGATCAGCGATGCAGAATAATCACTACCGCCGCGCTTCAGGTTATCTACCTCTCCCCTGGCGTTTCGGCAGATATAGCCCTGTGTAACCAGGATCTTTTTATCGGCATGCTGTGCCAGCAGTTGTGTTAATTTGATACGGATGCTTCCGATCTGCGGTTCTTCATTTTCGTCGATGCTCATAAACTCCAGTGCCGGCAACAGGGCATAAGATTCGCCTTGTTCTTCCAGGTAAACGGAGAATATTTTAGTAGACAGCAGTTCACCCTGTGCAAGGATGTCCTTGCTCAGCGCCTCACTGAAGGATATCTTTAAAATGATATTTAAGAATTCGAAATGTTCGTCCACAATGGCCTGCGCTTTTGCCAGGGCCGTTTCTTTTGTAAAAAGTTCTTTAAGGAATGCATTGTAATGTTCCTGCAGATTGTTGATAGACTGCTGTGCTGTATGCCGGTCGCCCCTTGCAATGGCATTACCTATTTCTACCAGGGCATTGGTCGTACCGGAAAGCGCGGAAAGCACCACTACGGATGTTTCCTGTTCTTTTTGTAAAAGCGAAGCAATATGTTTCATCCGTTCTGGTTTACCAACACTGGTACCTCCAAATTTCATTACCTTCATGGCTCTTCTTATTTATTTCTTTTTACTATTTAGTTTATCGTTCTGCAATCGTTTGCCGGCCGCCTTCTCTCCCAAAGGCCCCTGTGCATTTCATCATTGCTATGCACGCCGGCGGTTCCGCCCAGCTCCTGTTTACGGTATCGGTTCCATGGCAGGATTTGGCCCGGCCGCGAATTTCGCAAAAAAATACCAGTAAACAGCATCCTTTTTAAAATACCACACCCAGCTTTGCGCCCAGGGCTTCCAGGTCCGACACAACAGCTGGTAACAGTGGAATGCCGCTCTCCCTTCTTTCGGCTTCTATTTCCCGTTCCGGATCCCCGGGTATCAGCACCCGCTCCTGTCCTTTTATGGGAGTTGCGTTCCGAAACCCTCCGATCCAGTCATCCATATCCCGTTTGTACGCCTCCACCGTACGGAACGCATCTACCCGCATCGCCCCAAAAAAATGTCCGATCCCTTTACCCGGCTGCCGTTCGGGCATGGGTACATATGCAGGAAACGGCGGAACCCAGGGCGCATAATTGGCACCACTTAATAATGCCGAAAAAAGATCTACAATGGCTCCAAGTGCATAGCCCTTATGACTGCCATGCTCCCGGTCGCCACCCAGCGGTAACAGGGCGCCTCCTTTTTTAAGAATGTTGGCATCGGTCGTACTATTCCCTTCAGCATCCTGTACCCAACCCTGCGGAGCCGCTTCGTTTTTCCGTTGTAATATTTCCAGCTTTCCGTTTGCCGCTGTGGTGGTAGCAAGGTCTGCTACAAATGCCGGTTCGTTACCTGCAGGAGCTGCCACACAAATGGGATTGGTGCCCAGCATTTTTGAGGTGGAAAAAGTGGGGGCCACCAGCGGACTGGCATTGGTCATTGAAATACCGATCATATCATGTTCCAGCGCCTTCATGGCATGTGCAGCAGCAATGCCATAATGATTGCTGTGCTGCACACTTACCCAGCCGGTACCAGCCTGGCGCGCCTTTTCAATAGCCAGTTTCATGGCAAAGGGCGCCACCACAAGTCCCAGTCCACTATCTCCATCCACAACCGCGGTAGACGGCGTTTCATGAATGATCTTTATCTGTGGCGTTGCATTTACACGTTTTGCTTCCCAAAGCCGCACATAACCCGCCAACCGGGCCACCCCATGCGAATCTACGCCCCGCAGATCGGCCGACAGTAATACTTCCGCAGCGGTAACTGCATCGGCCTGCGGGCAACCTATTTTTTCAAAAATCTGAATGGTAAAATCAAGTAATTGCTGATAAGCATAATTTGTATCCTGCATACGCACAAAATAACAATAAAGCCTTAAATTATTTTATAAATGTTTCTAGGGATGCATCATTTTAAGCCGATGATCCGGTTGCATTCCATGCACAATCAGAGAGGTTCGATAAACCCGGGAACATCACAGTCCAAGCTTTTCATCATTTGCTTTTAACCACCTGTAGTTTCGCAATCATTCGTGCACATTGAGCTCAATAACCTCGGCAAGATTCTTCATGAAGCCGGCATAGGCCAGCATATAATTTCTTTCACGGGGATACGGGCGGGTATCCAAATAGGTTTTCAGCAGGCCATGGGCGATTGATGCATCTCCGGCATTATAAAATAAACCCGCAAACGCAGAAGTGGAATCAAAAGCTTTTAAGCTAACGCCCCCGTTGTAATACGAAAAAGGCAGGTGAAATTTACGGGTATCAAAATAATCACTGTTAGAGCTATTCAATGCCTGAAGGTAGATGCCGTCATACCGCAGCAGGCTGGCCACCCGTGCTGCTATCTGCACCGGGGTTTCGGGCTGTGCCGGCTGCTGCCGCCACCGGTTCAGCGATACGTGGCCAAGATCTACTCCTTCATAACGGTCTGCATTTACCCGGTAACAGGCCAGCAATACATCCGCATGCGTTTTCTTTTGATCAACCCTTTGCGACAGGGTCAGGATACTGTCGGATAAGCTTACGATCTCCCATACCGGCTCCTCTTCCCGCATTCCAATCATATCCGGCGGAAGTAATTGCCAGGTCCGTTTTTGCAGCCGGCCCAAACTGTCTTCCAGCATCAGCGTATGCGGCAAAATAGTAAGCGCCGTTAATTCGAAACGGCATCTCAGCCGGTTAAGCGTGTCCTGCAGGGGCTCCAGTTGTTTTTCGGAAGCTTCCCTGGTACCAACTTTGTAAATCAGCCAACTTCCCTGTAATTTCTTTTCGATCTGTTGGGAAGACAGTCCTTTAACGCCACCCGGCGCATTAACAACGGGGCCACAGCGGCTCATCAAACATAGAAAGAGTAAACAGCAAATCAGGCGCATCGGTTTTGGTTTTTGACCTGTTAAAAAAAAGCCCCAGTGCTGGGGCCTTTCTTAAAATAAGGTTGCATTTTAAAACGGAAGATCATCTGCCGTATCATCATTACCACCTCCGGATGGTGCAGCACCCGTTGTTCCGGCATTATAACCACCGCCCGCCACAGGCACTCCACCTTCTCCACGTCCTCCCAGCAATTGCACTTCCCTTACCCTTAAGGATAAAACAGCGCCATTGGTTCCATCTGTACGGGTAAAGCTTCTTACCTCCGGGTTCCCCTCTGCGTATACCTGTTTTCCTTTTGTTAAGTATTGCGATATCGCAGTGCGGTCTGTCCACCAGGCACAATCCACCCAGGTTGTTTTTTCCTGGTTATTGCCCTGGGCATCCCGGAACCGCTCTGTATGCGCCACCGTAAAATTGATCACGCTTTTTCCATTCACGTTGTTTACCACACAATCCCTGCCCAGGTTCCCAATAATCTGCATCTTTAACATAGTGCTCAAATTTTGATTTATAAAAATAATTTAGCAAGATAATGTTTTCGGGCAGAATCACCTAAAATTTTACCAAACGGTGATAATCGCCCCAGCTGCTGATTTACAACGCTTTATCCAGGCCTATAGCTGTAAAAAGAGCCGCCAGGCAGCCGGCCTTCTGCCAGGCTCCCCAATTCTGGAATCTTAGTTTATCTTTGCAGCTTATTATTATGAGCAAGAAAGGAAAAGTTTTAGTGGCGATGAGTGGCGGCATCGACAGTACGGTAGCAGCACTGATGCTGAACGACCAGGGCTATGAAGTGATTGGCATTACCATGAAGACATGGGATTATACCGGCAGCGGCGGTGGCAAAAAAGAAACCGGCTGTTGTAATGTAGACAGTTTTAACGATGCCCGCATGGCAGCGGTTCAGCATGGCTTTCCGCATTTTATCCTGGATATACGGGAGGAATTCGGTGACTTTGTGGTGAATGATTTTGTGGAAGAATACCTGGCCGGACGTACGCCCAATCCCTGTGTGCTTTGCAATACTCATATAAAATGGAAGGCATTACTAAAGCGGGCCGATGCCCTGGGTTGTGATTTTATTGCTACCGGGCATTATGCCAAAGTGCGCCGTCATGATAACGACCGGTTTGTGATCAGTAAAGCGGTGGACCATACCAAGGACCAAAGCTATGTACTTTGGGGGGTAGACCAGGCATTGCTGGCCCGTACCATTTTACCATTGGGCGGCTATCATAAAACAGAGATCCGGCAAATGGCCATGGATTACGGGTACCCCGAACTGGCCAAAAAGAGCGAAAGCTATGAGATCTGCTTCGTTCCGGACAATGATTACCGCGGCTTTTTAAAAAGAAGGGTTGATGGTTTGGAAGCACGCGTAGACGGTGGTAACTTCATCGACAAAAACGGAACCGTGCTGGGCAAACATAAAGGCTATCCATTTTATACGATCGGACAACGGAAAGGGCTTGACATTGCCCTGGGGCGGCCGGTATTTGTAACGGAGATCAATCCGGACAATAATACCGTGGTGCTGGGTGATGAAGAAGACCTGGAAAAAAATGAAATGCTGGTAAGCCGGATCAATTATATAAAATACGATACCATCACTCCCGGCATGGAAGCCGTTACAAAAATCCGCTATAAGGACAGTGGAACCCTGTCGAATCTTTACATGGAGGGCAATGATGTAAAAGTATCCTTTTACCAGGATGCCAAGGGGATTGCCCCCGGACAGAGTGCCGTATTTTACGAAGGAGATGATGTGATCGGAGGCGGCATCATCCGGTCTGGAAGAAAGCATCCCTTATCCCTTACCTAATATAACGCAACCATTCCATGAACAAACTGTTTAATCAATGCACCTTGCTCCTGGCCTTGCTGCTGCTGTTTTCCTGTGGCAGAAGAGAAGCTGATTTTACGCCGGCAGCCCAGGTAAAAGATTATTTTCCGGTGCAAACAGGTAAGTTTATTACATACCGTATCGATTCAACCGTATTTACCAAGAGCGGAACTGTTATGGAAATACACCCGTACCAGGTAAAGCACAGCATTACAGATACCGTGCGGGATAATCAGCAGCGATTGACCTATGTCGTACAGCGCAGTATGCGCAATGCGGATGGCAGCGGAAACTGGACCGACAATGGCCGGTATTATATTACGCCCCTGGAAAACAGCGTGGAAGTGGTGGAAAACAATCTTCGCGTAATAACCATTGCCAATCCAATGCTGGCAGGCGATACCTGGAAAGGGAATACCTACCTGCCGTTATCGCCTTATGATGCGGCATTTGGAACGCAGGCCGGTAAGGAAATGAATACCTGGGTATTTACGCACAAGGGCCTGGGCAATGAAACCATCCAGGGGCAGCAATATACAAATGTGTGGACCATTGAGCAGGCTAATAATATCCGCAACCTTCCACCGCCGGCAACCAATCCCGGCTACGGCTCCATGGAAGTATCTTCCGAAAAATATTCAAAAGGGATCGGCCTGGTTTACCGCAATTACCAGATCTACGATTTTCAACCCGGGTACGTTGATAATGGCTATCAGCCCACCTATGCCGGCTTTGGCATTACCATGTGGATGATCGATCATAATTAGAAAATGCCGGGGTTTGTTCAGCAAACTGTTCGCAATGAAAAATTATATATTCCTGTTCCTGGCCATTATCTTCGAAACCGTTGCCACATCGATGCTTAAGACCTCGCAGCAATTTACCAGGCCGGTGCCCAGCATCATTACCATTGCCTGTTATGCCGGTGCATTTTATTTTCTTAGTCTCACTTTAAAAACCATACCGGTAGGCATTGCCTATGCCCTCTGGTCGGCCGTGGGCATTGTATTAATTACACTGGTGGGCATCCTGGTATTTAAACAGGTACCCGATCTTCCGGCCATCATCGGTATCCTGCTGATCATTGCCGGGGTGGTGATCATCAATGTTTTTTCAAAAACAGCTGCGTAACAGCGCCAATGCCGCCCCCCTGTATTCCAGAACGCGTTCATCACCATACACTACAAAGTCCATTTCAACGTGATGCGGTCTTTCTTCAAAATAATTAAACGGATTATGATCTTCTTCCTGAGCTTTTTGCTGCTGCTGATTGTTAGCATCTATTTTTATATGCGGCTCCCTAAATTCGGGAAAGCGCCTTCGGGGGCCCGCCTGGAGCGCCTCCGGAAATCGCCCCATTATAAAGACGGCCAATTCCAGAACCGTCATTTCACCCCCACCCTTACTGAAGGATACAGTATGCCAGGCATTCTCAAAGACCAGTTCTTTAAGAAATTACCCCGTAGAAGACCCGTGGATCCGATCCCCTCGGTAAAGACCAACCTGCTGCAATTGCCGGCCGACAGCAATGTACTGGTTTGGTTTGGACATTCTTCTTACTGGATCCAGATCGACGGAAAGCGGCTGCTCATTGACCCTGTTTTTAGTGGCAATGCCTCTCCCATCCCGGGTACCAATACCGCATTTAAGGGAAGTGATGTATATACTGCAAACGACCTACCTCCCGTTGATTACCTGCTGATCACACACGATCATTATGATCACCTCGATTATGAAACCATCATCGCGCTGCGCAGCAAGGTAAAATCGGTGATCTGCGGGTTAGGGGTGGGTGCCCATTTTGAACACTGGGGCTTTGATCCTGCCGCTATTACGGAAATGGATTGGGATGAAACCCTGCCGCTCGACAGTGGCTTCCGGTTACATACAGCTTCTACCCGGCATTTTTCAGGAAGAGGATTCCGGCGCAATAATACCTTGTGGCTGTCGTATATACTTCAGACACCTTCCCAAACCATTTATTTGGGCGGAGACAGCGGGTACGATACGCATTTTGCCGGGATCGGAAACAAGTTCGATTCCATTGATCTGGCCATCCTTGAAAATGGCCAGTACAACAAGGCCTGGCAGGCCATTCATATGTTGCCACCCGAAGTGCTGCAAGCCGGAAAAGATCTGAAGGCGCGCCGCATACTTCCGGTACATTCTTCCAAGTTTATGCTGGCCCAGCATCCCTGGGATGAACCGCTGAAAGAGATCACCCGCCTGAATAAAGAAAATCCCATACCGCTCATTACCCCCGTTATTGGTGAACTGGTTGATCTTAACCACCCCTCCTCTTCCTTTAATCCCTGGTGGGAAAAAGTGCGGTAGCCAACATCAGCCTGTACTACCGGTGTATGTACTTAGGTGCTGCTGCAAAAATACCTGCTGCACTCCGCGCGATACCGTATTTTTGACCGCACCCTGAACAAGCAATATGGATACAAAGCAATTGCCCACAGCTGGTTTAGTCGTTATCAACGACGGGAAGCTGCTGCTGGCCTATAGTAAAAATAAAAATGCCTGGTACCTACCCGGTGGTAAAACAGAGGCCGGCGAAACCGCGCTTCATTCGTTGATACGGGAAATAAAAGAAGAGCTGAACCTGGATATTGAACCCCACGAGCTTACCTACTACGGGCATATTACAGCACCAGCCTATGGCGAAGCCCCGCATGTACTTATGGAACAGGAATGTTTTCTTTATGCAATTGCTGCGCCCATCCGTCCGGGCAATGAAATTGGTGCTGTTGCTTATTTTGATGAAGCTGCATACAAACAGCAGCCGGCACAGGTTCCGGGTGTATTGCAATTGTTTGAACGGTTAAAACAAGACGCGCTCATTCATTCCGGAGGGGAATCGTTAACTTAGAGAAAACAATCCATTCAATTTGAAACATCGGGTACTCTTCCTGCTGCTGATCCTGGCATTTGTACGTACCAATGCCCAGCAAAGCAATTATAAAGTTGTTGCTTACTATTCAGGAGACAGTGCCAGCCTGCTGCAATACGATTTTAAGCACATTACCCACCTCATTTATGGCTTTGCTCATTTAGACAGCCTGGGGCACCTGGCCGTATTCCGGGCTAAAGACACCGCTGTGCTTAAAGCCTTTGCCCTTGTACGGAAACAATACCCGCAGCTCCGTACCCTCATTGCACTTGGAGGCTGGGGCGGTTGTAAGCCTTGTTCCGGTACCTTCAGCCACCCGGATAGCACCGATGCATTTGCCACTTCTGTAAAAACATTCCTCCATACTTTCAGCCTGGATGGTATTGATCTGGATTGGGAGTACCCTGCGCTTCCGGGCGTTCCGGATCATCCTTTTACAGCTGCAGACCGGTCTAATTTTACCCGGCTGCTCCTTAGTCTCCGGAAAAAGCTGGGAACGAAAAAGCTGATCACTTTTGCCGCCGGGGGCTTTCAGCAATACCTGGATCAATCGGTGGAATGGACGAAGATTGAAAAAACCGTTGACTTCGTAAACCTGATGACCTATGATCTTGTGCATGGGTATTCCGAAAAAACCGGCCATCAATCCTCCCTTTACTCCGCACAGCCTACCGAAGAATCCGTTGACCGGTGTGTGCAGTTCTTCCGGAACATACAGTTCCCGTTGCGGAAAATTATTATAGGTGTTCCGTTCTATGTCCGGACCTTCCAGGTAAATAACAATACCAACAACGGGCTCTTTCAGCCGGGCAGGTTCCTGTATATGCGGGGCTACCGGCGCAACCTGGACTCATTAACCACAGCCAATGGATTTACCCGTTATTGGGATGAGCAGGCAAAAGCACCTTACTGGTTTAATGCAACAATGAATCTTTTTGTTACCGGCGACGACCGCCAATCGCTTCAATATAAGCTAGACTATATCCGGCAGCATCGGCTGGGAGGTATTATGTTCTGGGAACTGTATTATGATACGTTCCGGGACGGGCTCCTGGATGTGCTGCGCTTTTAACCAGAGGCATTGCCCGGTATCCAATACTCCATTATCATTGCGGCCACAGGAATGAAGCATTCCGGTTTTTATAAAACAAAAGCCCCAGCCTCCACCAGGCAGCACTATATCTACAGGTATGCTGTTGCTTCAGGAACATTTTTTTCAGGAGCACGAACGTTTGAATGACACCTCAAAATGCGCAGACATATTAACCGCAGCGACCCATGTTAACCCTGCCGCGAAGCACCAGCCCATTGTATATTTTAGCAGGTTCACTTAATGATTGATACCTTTTTTTTACTGGACAAAATAGATAACCTCAACAGAAGCTTTTAACAAATTGTAATTATCTTTATCTCCATAGAAACCTCTGTACTAAAAGCCTTAGACCAAATTGTTGTATTATGAGCCCCAGACTGTTGTTCTTGTTTGCCTTCCTGATCTTATCCGGTATTAAAGCCAGCGCGCAAAATGCTATTTGTGGTTTTGATGGCATCAATCAGCGTTTAAAACAAAATACGGAATATCAAACCGGCATCAGCATAACGGAAAGCAGGATCCGGCAAAAAGCAAAGGAGATCGCTGCAAACCGCAAAGCCATGCGCAGTATGAATGTGCTGGGCGGCAGCCAATATGAGATACCTGTAGTGGTTCATATCATTCACAAAACCGGCGATACCAACCCGGGGGCGCCATCCAATCCTACAGATGTCCAGATACAGGCAGCCATCGATCGCTTAAACGCCAATTTTGCAGCGGCTGCAGGATCGGGAAATATAGGAGCGGGTACCCCGATACGATTTGCCCTGGCTAAAAGACGGCCGGATTGCGGCGGTACCAACGGTATTGAGCGCATCAACGGCGGCCCGGTAAACGGGTATGATGCCAATGGTGTTTCTGCACCCGGATCGAACGTGCCGGGGGCAAATGAAATGGATATAAAAAGCCTCAGCACCTGGCCCGAAAAATCATATTACAATATCTGGGTGGTATGGAAGATCAGCTCCAATATAAGCGGGCCGGGCTTTGTGGCCGGCTATGCCAGTTTGCCCTATGTGGGTGACGACTACCATGTTTTTCCGGCAGAGGGAATGGTGATCCTAAGTCAGCAGATGAGCCCAACTGCTCCTACCCTCACCCACGAAATGGGACATGCCTTTGGTTTGTATCATACGTTTGAAGGCGGGGATGAAACTACCTGCCCCATAAATATCAACTGCAACGAAGATGGTGATAAGGTATGCGATACCGATCCGGTAAAAAGCCTGCTGAGCGTACCCTGTCCGGCCCCTGCCGACATCAACCCCTGTACCAATGCCCCTTATGGAACCGCTCAAAATAATATCATGGGCTATGGATCCTGCCTGAACCGGTTTACACAAGGGCAGAGTGACCGGATGATGGCTACGCTTTTGACGGCAAGGGGCGGACTGATCAGTTCGCAGGGCACTGTAGCGCCCCCGCCTGCCCCGGTAAAGGCCAGCATCCAGATGCCGCCGGATATCAGGAACACCTACAACCAAAACAATATAGGCCCCTGTAATGTTAGCCTGGGCAGTATGAACTACGTATCCTATGGCTACAGCCATGACGGTTACCAGTACTATTCGGATAACAGCTGCAATATCGGTACCACCCTGTTTACAAATGCGGGTCAGCAGATCAGCGTTACCACGCAATCCAATACCCAGGTTTGTAAGGCCTGGATCGACGCCAACAACGACGGACAGTTCAGCAGCAACGAACTGATCCTAAACAGTACAGCTTCCAGTCCGTTCTATACCCATACGGCCATATTGCCCACTGCATTGCTGAGCGGAGCCGTTAAAAATGCATTATTGCGCATGCGCGTAATGGCCGATATATGGTATAACGACGACTTTACACCCAACAGCCAATTGCTATTTGGGCAAACAGAAGATTTTTGGGTACGCATCGATCTGACATTGCCCGTTGTTTTTGGGCAATTTGAAGCGCGCATGAAGCACCATACACTGGACGTACAATGGAATACCAGTACGGAAGCAAATAACGATCATTTTATGGTGGAGGCTTCTGCCGATGGTATCAACTTTCTTCCCATTGCCCGGGTAGAGAGCAAGGCGCAAAACGGTATTTCCGATCACGCCCTGCAATACCACATTTCGATTGATGGTAATGGCAAACTGGCCCTGGGCCTGGGTTTGCTGGCCGTTCTGCTTTCCATGCAGCCGGCACGCAACCGCAGGAAAAAACTGCTGCTGATCAGTACGGTGATCCTTGGTTTATTTATCACCTGTAATAAACATACGGTAGCCGATGCTGAAAATAGCAGTCAGCCACAGTTTATCCGTATTGCCCAGGTAGATAAAAATGGCGTTAAACAATATAGTAAAACCGTGAAAATCGTAGCCGAATAGCTTTTAGCGTTCAGCATTAGCTTAGCAGCATACAGCTATCAGTCATCACTGTCAGTTATCAGTCGTCAGTTATCAGTTGTTAGTTATCAGTTGTTAGTTTTCAGTTGTTAGTTTTCAGTTGTTAGTTTTCAGTCGATTTCATACGGGATTGATGATCTGACATCTGATAATGGCTTTTAGCAATCAGCGTTCAGCCTTTAGCTAACAGTTTTCAGTATTGTATATCCGGTATGAAAACGAATCTAACCTGAAACTACCCGGTTATCAGTTCTCACAGCAGCCATAAACAAAAAAGCTGCGCCCATCAGCAGCGCAGCAACAGTTAGTATTAATTGCTTCTTTTTAACTAAGGTTCTGCCAAATATTGCCTGGTTATCAACCCTTTTCCAGTTGCTTTAAAACAATGCATTATTTTCTTCGTTAACAGCGTTCAATTAACGGTTGCAAAGTTAAATGCCCCTTCCAATGTCCCATCTTATTTAAGCGCAAGTTTGTCCTGATTTATAAATCAGGACAAACTTGTTTATAAGAGCAGATGAGCAACGTTTTCTATCATCACCGTAACCGGGTTTGCATAAGGAATGCGTCGCTGTTAACCGGCAAGGCCGCTTATAAGGAATTGCGATACCGGGCCGGGCTGGTACCCGTTATCTTTTTAAAGGCATTGTAAAACGCGCTGCGTGATGCAAAGCCGCAGTTCCGTGCCAGGGCCTCAATGGTGTAATGGTGCATAGCATCTTTGGCAGCCATTTGCTGCTGTATATGAAGAACCCGTTGCCGGTTAACAAAATCAACAAAACTAAGCCCGTAAATATTATTGAACAATGCTGATAACTGGTGCGGGCTTACAGACAGCTTCCCGGCTACCTGCACCAGGCTCAGGCCCGCATCCTTAAATGCTTCCTGCGCTATGATGTAGTTTTCAATTTCCCTGCACCACCGTTCGGTTTCCTGGCTTTTTTGAAGCGACAGGCGATGCTGCTTTTGCAGTTTGAACAAGGTAGCCGGCTTCATGTCCAGCATAGATGCCACCAAATGCAAAGGCAGCCGCTCCAAATGCCCCGGCTTGGTTTTTAGAAAATAAAGGTACCGCTCTTTCATATTACCCACCCGAACGATATGGGCGCGTTCCTGTGCATCTCGGTAATATTGCTCTATCATTACCCGGAACAAAAAATTCATATCAAAATGTGCCAGGAATAATGCCTGCAGATCATCATTGTGCATTGCCAGCAGTTCGGCATCCTCCACGGCAACAATGGCTTCACGCGAGGGTTCCATCCCATGCAAACCGGAAATAGAGCTCACAAACTCATTGTCAATCGAAATATAGGTGACAATATTTTTTTGCTGATGGGTCGTTTGTCCCATCAGGGCGCCCCGCTTAATAAAATAGATGTACCGGCAACATTCACCTTCCTGCAACAATACGGTTCCCTGTTTTATATTCAGGCTCTTTGTTTTTTTATAAAAAGCAAGGCTAAGTTCCTGGCTGATGGGGTAAATAACGCCCAACATTCCCAGCAGGTAATCAACATCGGCTTTGGCAGCTCTTTTATAATGCATCGTATGATCGAAATGACGCCACAAAGATAGTCGAAGGATCGTAGCGCTCTGTGGCTTTTATCGCAACAGCCCAGGCTGATCTGCATGCGCAGGCAGCCTCCGGTATTCATCGTTATTTCCCCAGGTGTTCCCATGCCGGCCAGCCTCACAACGGTACATGCATCGCCTGGTTGCTATCCGGATTTTGAAAAGAAATACAAGGCTATCAGTACCAGGATGCCGATCACAACGGCCGTTGCAATTTTGGATACCGATAGTGGCTTAGTGCCGCTGATCGCGCCCGTTTGCCCGTTAATGATAAAATGATAGGTCTTCCCTTTGAACAGGTACTGGCACAGCCAAACCGGCAGGATCACCTGTTTAAACGTTTCCCCCGAATATTGTGTTGCCACACGGAGATCGCGATAGGTATCTTCCGCCAGCCGGGAAATGGCATCCTCCTCGATCTTCCGGTTCATGATGGAGCGTGCCAATTGATAGGTTTCGGAAAGGTCCTTATCATAGGCCCGGGCATTCCAGCCCAGCAGGTACTCATCGTCAAATACGACCACATCCCGCAGCAGGTAGGGGTAGATATCATTAATGCGATCCTGGGGAATAGCCTTATTTCCGCATACCAGCACATCGTCAAAGAAACGTTCAAACGACCCCGAACGCCAGGTCCAGTCGGTATGCCGTATCTGCTCCGTTACTTCCTCCCCGTTGGCATTCCGCCGGCGTACGGTTTCATAGTAATAGCGGCCGGCATACCCGCTCCAATCGTTTTCCGTATGGCAGTCGAAGGTCCAGAAAGGTACATAATGCCCTTCCAGCTTATCTGTTAATGAAAGTTTTTTCAGATCACCGTCATTCCAGAACCCTTTGCCGATCCAGCCGGCAAACCGGTCCAGCGCCTCCTGTTTCGATATCTTAAACGGGATGATGCCTGCGGGGGTAATGCTGCGGGTAGCATAGGCCGCGGGATTAACAACGTTATTACCACAATTCCGGCATTCGAAAAAAGCCACATCGCCCTCCTTCTGCGTTTCCTGTCCGCATTTACTGCACCGGTAAACCACCACCTGTACGGGTGTTATCGGGATGGCCTCCGCATCTTTAAAAATGCTGATGTTTCGTTCTTCGATCACCTCCGTGCTTTGCTGAATGGCGAAAGCCGTACCGCAATGAAGGCATTTCAGACTGCTCCTGGATGCATCATAGTTCAGCTCCGATCCGCAATTGGGACAGGGATATTCTTCAAATGCCTGCATAAAATACGTTCATTACAACCGCGCCAGGATGTCTTTTTTCTTTTCCGCAAATTCTTCTTCCGTGATGATGCCCTGGCTCTTCAATTCGCCCAGCTGTTTTAAAACATCCATCAGGTTGGTTTTACTTTCTGCGGCAGCCGGCTGCTGGGGCTGGTTGGCCTGCGCCATCAGGTTGGTGAGCACCACACCGGCCCCTACACCGCCCATATTGCCCGCAGCATCATTGTTTGAGAGATTCTCTAATGCAATACCTCCCTGCATCTGGTTAAATTCATTCAGGTTCCCTTTCAGAATATTCAGTTCCGTTTTCTTATCGAGGATCTTTTCTACTTCCTCGGGTAATGAAATATTTTCGATAAAGAACTTTTCCAGGGAAAGGCCGTAGCTATCCAGCTCCTTTTGAAATTCGGGCTTTAACTGGGCACCCAGGGCCTGGTAGTTGGCGGCCAGCTCCAGCACAGAGATCTTTGCCTTGGCCAGTACTTCGGCAAAGTGACTGGAAAGGATGCCCTGTAATACTTCCTCCACGCCTTCTACCCGTACAAAGGGATTGGTACCTGCAAATTCGGTAATGAACTTTTTGGCATCGCTGATTCGGATGGCAAAATTACCAAAGGCCTTCAAACGCACCTGTCCCAGCTCCGCATCCCGGATCAGCACCGGGCCGGATGTACCCCATTTAAGATCGGTAAACTGACGGGTATTGATAAAGTAAATGTCTACCTTGAACGGTGATTCAAACCCGTATTTCCAGGATTTTAAGGTGGTGGTAATGGGCATATTGCTGGTAGACAGTGTATGCAGCCCCGGCTGATACACATCTCCGAACTCTCCTTCATTCATCAACACCACCAGCTGGCTTTCGCGAACCGTTAGTTTTGCGCCGTTTTTTATATTGTTTCCTTTATCCTGGAATTTCCAGATCAGGGTGTTACTGGATGTATCTACCCATTCAATGACTTCTATGAATTCATTCTTAATAAAATCAAATAATCCCATGAGGTTGCTTTTTTATAGCTTGAAATTAAGGGAAAAAGATGACAGGGAGACTGAAGTTTTTTGGGGGTGCCGTTCTACTTAGAAAGTAGAAGAAAACCCTGGCCGGATCCTTTACCGTTTTTGTTTGAACAACCATGCCGGCAGTGCATCATCTGAAAGAAAAGGAACAGAAATGTTGTTGTGATTGAAATGACGAAAACGGGTAAACAAAAGGCGGCGGTTTTTCTTCAGCAGCTTAAATAATGCCACCGTTCCTGCATATGGATTTTCATCGTCTGCATCACCGTGGATCAGCCAGATGGGTTTATGCGCCATCCCTGCAATATTGGAAAAATCCGGCACACCGGCAATGGATACCAGGGCCGCAAACAGATCCGGGGCCATGCTCAACAGGTGCTGTGCGGTGGAAGCTCCCATGGAGTAGCCAACAAGATACACCCGCCGGCGGTCTATTTCAGAATGGTCTTTTAGCAGGTCCCTCACCAGGCCTAATACCAGGCCCACTTCTGCAGCAGGAAAGGAAGCCAGCACGCCTTTGACCGAATCCATCGCATAATTGGATGAGCGTACTGCAAACTGCGGTGCCGCTACAAACGCGGGATATTGTTCCCGGATCTCCTTCTGTAGCCAGATGCGCGCCAGGGGTTCCAGCTGTTTTTCATTATCAGTTCCCATCCGGCTGGAATTATGCAGTGTGATCACCAGGGGATATTTTTGGTGCGCGCCCTGGTTTGGCGGAACCAGCAACCGGTATGGCAAAGATGTTTGACCTGTTGTATATATTTTTTTCTGATAGGCCGTATCCGGCAAACTATTGAGGTAGGCTCTTGCCCGTACTGCTGCCGTACTGTCGAACGAGGCTGTAGCAACCACCATCTGCTGGCCCGTCGCCATAGTCGTTGCAAGCAGATAAAAAAGACAGGGAACGATCCATTTCATGGGTTGGCGCATCCGGATGTTTTTATTTTATTTATAAATGCCCATCAGGAATTTTTCTTTTGGAGTAATGCTCCAAACATGGTGTCTGCTTTCAACGTATATCCCTTTAGCACCTGTTGATCCATTACCTCCCATCCCTGCTGTTGCAGCACGGCCACCTGGTCCTCATTTTCGGCTTTAAATACGGAACAGGTAATATATAACAAAAAGCCACCGGGTTTTACAGCGCGCGTTACATTGTTTAAAATGTTGCGCTGTAAGGTAGCATAGGTCCTGATTTCCTCCGTATTAAAAAAGTGCAGCCGCTCCGGGGTGCGGCTCCAGGTTCCGCTTCCCGAACAGGGTACATCTGCTATAACCAGGTCAAAGCGTTCACGGGAAAGCGGTGTATCCGGTTTTGCCGTATCCGCAACCAGGGCACGGAAATTTTTTATCCCTGCCTCATGAAAGCGTTTTTTTAAATTGGCTATAATAGACGGCCGTATATCGGAGACCGTTAGCTCCACCGTACCTAATGTATCTGCTGCCAGGATGGATTTGCCACCACTGGCCGCACAGCAATCCCAAATCGTACGCACCGGCAATTGCGGCCCGTTTACAGACTTCAGGGTTTTAAAGAAGCTGCTTATTTTTTGTGAGCTCAGGTCCTGGATCACTACTTCCGAATTGATGGAAAGCAGCTCGCTGACCTTTGCCGTATTGGGAAGGCGTAAGGCATCGCCCTCTTTTTCAAAAGGAAGCCTGGCCTGTTCCAGCTTTTTGAGCACCGGCGCTTCATTTCCCGGGCGGATGCGTAAGAACAGATCCGGCTGAATAAAAAAGGAGCGTTCAAAGGCTGCCGGATCGATGTGCAGACTGAGCCGGTCTTTCCAGGGGAAAACGGTTCCCGAAAAGGTTTCAGGCACCTTGTAAATGGTAAACAATTCCTCCCATGGGGCAGCGATTTCTTTTGAAGAAAGGCGCAGCCCCAGTAACACCCGCTGCTCAAAAGAAAGGTCGGTAAAGGATTTTCCCAGCCGGTAATAGGCATAGCACAACTGTGCTACCTGTTTACGGTCTTTACCACCGAATTTCTTTTCGCGGGAAAAATAATTTTTAAGAAAATGCGCCAATGGCTCATTGCCTTTATAGTCGCCAATGATCTTTACAGCGCTGTTCAGGTAGGAGTAGTAACGCCCCAGCCCTTTTGGAGGTTCTTGTAGCATAACTAAACCTATGAAGTCTTAAGACCTCATAGGTTTGCAGGTTTTTATAATTCCAGTAACGTTTTTATAGGATCCTGCTGGATCAGCAGCAGGGTTGGGTTCTCCAGCAATTCCTTTACACGCACCAGGAAGCTTACCGACTCGCGTCCGTCTACGATCCGGTGGTCATAACTTAATGCGATATACATCATCGGGCGGATCACCACCTGTCCGTTCTCTGCAATCGGACGCTCCACAATATTGTGCATGCCCAGGATGGCGCTTTGCGGCAGGTTGATGATGGGGGTACTGATCAGTGAACCGAACACCCCACCATTGGTAATGGTAAAGGTTCCACCGGTAAGGTCTTCCGCTGTTAATTTGCTGTCACGCGCTTTTTTAGCCAGCTCCAGTACGGCTTTCTCCACCCCTGCCATGCTCAGGCTTTCCACGTTGCGGATCACCGGAACGGTAAGCCCGCGCGGTGTACTTACGGCAATGCTGATATCTGCATAATCATGAAACAGGATCTGGTCGCCATCGATATAGGCATTTACAGAAGGCCATTCGGCAAGCGCAATGGCACAGGCTTTTGCAAAGAAGCTCATAAAGCCCAGCCCTACACCATGTATTTCTTTAAATTTGTCTTTGTATTTAGACCGGATATCCATGATCGGCTTCATGTTCACCTCGTTAAAGGTGGTCAGCATCGCCGTGGTATTTTTGGCCTCCACCAACCGGCGGCTGATGGTTTTACGCAGACTGGTCATTTTCTGCGGCCGTTCGTTACGACTGTATAATTCACCTCCGGCAAAGGCTTTGCGGCCCGGGTTGGCCAGGGCTGCCAGTACATCTTCTTTTACAATTTTACCGGAGAAGCCGGAAGGTGTTACATCCTTTGGATTTACACCTTTATCCGCAATAATGGCAGAAGCCACCGGTGTAGCCTTTACAGGAGCCCCGCTACCTGCAGGCGTTGCCGCAGGTTTTTCCTTTTCGGGATCCGGAGCCGGTTTTTTTGCTTCCTGGGGAACTTTATCTGCCGGGGCTTCTTCCGCACCCGGAGCCGGAGCCGGTTTTGCCGCTGTATCATCAATGGATGCGATAACATCACCGATGTTCAGCGTATCGCCCTCGGCCGCATTGGTTGTAAGCACACCCGCTTTTTCCGCATTTACTTCAAATGTAGCCTTCTCACTTTCCAATTCCGCGATCACTTCGTCCCGGTCTACATATTCCCCTGTATTTTTTACCCATTTCAATAAGGTTACTTCACTAATCGATTCCCCTACAGTGGGAACTTTTATATCAATTGCCATAAAAAAACCGCTTTTTAAAAGGTAAGGCAAAGTACGGCAAAAAATTGTAAACTCTACATTCTGATTTGAGATTTGAGCTCATCGCCTTCAGCAGTTAGCTTTTAGCGGATTGCAAAGGGTCGAAAGCCTGATTCCGGACGGATCATTGAACGCTCAATGCCGGCCGCAAATAAAATATCACACAAATTGGCGATAGGCCGCTATTTTTATTGCTGTAATTTTATAATATGAATATAACAACCATACGTGTGGCTGTTTTTGATGATAATGCGTACCGGAGGGATAGTTTATCTATGCTGATCAATGCATCGCCCCAAATGACCTGTACGGGTACCTTTTTTGATTGCAGCAATGTGATCACCGATATACGGAAGGCCGACCCGGATGTGGTATTGATGGACATTGATATGCCCAATGTAAACGGCATTGAAGGTGTAAAGATCATCAAGGTTAATTTTCCGAAGATCCAGGTGCTGATGCAAACTGTTTATGAAGACGATAATAAAATCTTTGCATCCATTTGTGCCGGGGCATCCGGTTATATTCTAAAAAAGTCGCCTCCGGCCCAGTTGCTTCAGGCTATTGAAGATGTATATAACGGGGACGCAGCCATGACTGCTTCTATTGCCAAAAAAGTGTTGACTGCTTTTCAGAAAAACGTCTTCTTTGAAAACAATGAGGAAGTAGAACTCACCGGCAGGGAAAAAGAGATCCTCAACCTGCTGGTAAAAGGGTATACCCGCAAAATGGTGGCTTCAGCCTGCAACCTGAGCATTCATACGGTGAACACCCATATCAAAAATGTATACGAGAAATTACAGGTAAACTCCGTTTCAGAAGCTGTTGTAAAAGCCCTGAATCAGAAGTTACTATAAACGCTCATGTTTAGTTTTGAATAGATAAAAAAAGGGCGGAATTTCTATTCCGCCCGCTATTTCATGTTAAATTGAAAACGCTGTATTGATAATATCTTCTTGTTCGGCCTTATGCACTTTCATAAACCCGGAAGCCGGCGCCGCGCTGGGCTTGCGGCCAATGATACCATAATTGATATCTTTAAGATTCATCTGCAGGAATGAGGCAGCGCCCATATTGAGCGGTTCTTCCTGTACCCAGTACCATACCGCATTTTTATACTTCGCATACAAGGCATCCAGTTGTTTTTTGGGAAGCGGGTAAAGCTGTTCCAGCCGCACAATGGCCACATTTTTCCGGCTGTCTTTCTGCTGCTTTTCGGCCAGGTCAAAATAGATCTTACCCGAACAGAATAATACTGTTTTTACCACTACCGGATCATCGGCATAGGTATCGTCGATCACTTCCTGGAACTTTCCGCTGGTAAACGCTTCTTTTAAAGAGTAGCTGCCGGGGTGCCGCAGGTTGGCCTTGGGTGCAAAATTCACCATCGGCTTACGGAACGGCCATCTCAGCTGCCGGCGCAAGGCATGAAAATAGTTGGCGGAAGTCGTAATATTGGTTACCACGATGTTCAATTCTGCGCAGGACTGCAAAAAGCGCTCAATACGCGCACTGCTGTGCTCGGGGCCCTGTCCCTCAAAACCATGTGGCAGCAGCATTACCAGTCCGTTCATCCGGTTCCATTTCTGCTCGGCACTGGTGATGAACTGATCGATCATCGTTTGTGCGCCATTTACAAAATCGCCAAACTGGGCTTCCCAAAGTACCAGTACATTGGGCGATGCCAGGGCAAATCCGTATTCAAATCCCAGTACTGCATATTCACTCAGCAATGAGTTATAGATCCTGAATTTTTTATTGGTAGGCAGGTTACTTAACCGGTTGTACGCTGCATCGGTTATTTCGTCTCTTAATATGGCGTGGCGGGAGCTGAAGGTGCCCCGGCCTACATCCTGGCCCGTCATACGCACATCAAAGCCATCCATCAGCAAACTGCCAAAGGCCATTAATTCACCGGTAGCCCAGTCTACTTTCTGCTCGGTTTCCAGCAATTTTACTTTGTCCTGCAACAGCTTGGCCACTTTCTTCAAAGGTGTAAAACCTTCAGGTATGGTCATCAGGCCGTCGAATACCGTTTTAAATGTATCGGCACTGATTGCGGTATCCGGACTTTCATCAAAATCGGTACCCGTAGCTTTGCGAAGACTTTTCCACTGCAGCTCCGGTTCCTGGTAGGTATAAGGTAAGGGCTTTTGCTTTACTTCATCCAGGCGGTCCTGAAGATCGGCCCAGAATTGCTTCTCCATATCTTTTGCCAGTTCCTTTGCATCCTCCTCACCATTATCCAGCAAATACTTCACATATACTTCCCGGGCATTGGGATGCTTATCAATCAGCGCATACATAGCTGGCTGGGTAAACTTGGGATCATCGCCTTCATTGTGGCCATGCCTGCGGTAACAAACCATGTCGATGAATACATCGGCATGAAATTCATTCCGGTAACGGGTAGCAATTTCTGCGCATTTTACCACCGCCTCAGGGTCATCGCCGTTCACATGCAGCACAGGCGATTGTACCATCGCTGCCAGGGAGGTGCAATAGTCGGCGCTTCGTGCATCGGAAAAATCGGTGGTAAAACCGATCTGGTTATTGATCACAAAATGAATGGTGCCGCCGGTGTAAAAACCGTTCAGCTTCGACATTTGCAACAGCTCGTATACCACACCCTGTCCGGCCAGTGCCGCATCCCCATGTATCAGTATAGGCAATACGCTTTCATAACGTTCGTCGTGCAGGATATTGGCGCTGCTTCTGGCAAAACCCAATACCACCGGATCCACCGCTTCGAGGTGGGAGGGATTGGGCATTAATTTTAAATGTACGGTTTCTCCGTTGGTGGCTTCAATCACACTTCCAAAACCCAGGTGGTACTTCACATCCCCGCTTCCCATCGTCTGGTTGATCTCACCCGTTCCTTCAAACTCACTAAAGATCTGCTCGTAGGTCTTTCCCAGGATATTGGCCAGGATATTCAGGCGTCCGCGGTGGGCCATGCCGATCACCACTTCTTTTACTTCCAGGGTTGCCGCCTTGTTAATAATGGCATCCAGTGCCGCAATGGTGGTTTCCCCGCCCTCAAGTGAAAAACGTTTCTGGCCTACATACTTTGTATGCAGGAACTTTTCAAACATCACCCCTTCATTCAGCTTCTGCAGGATGCGCTTTTTTTGCTCCAGCGGCAGCGGGCTGGTAAACTTCTTTTCCATTTCATTGGTCAGCCAGTCTACCTTTTTCTGATCGCTGATGTATTTAAACTCGATGCCTACATGTCCGGCATAGCATTTTTTCAGATGTGCCAGGATATTTTTAAGCGATGTGGTTCCCAATCCGATCAGGTTTCCTGCTTCATATTCATGATCCAGGTCGGCTTCAGACAAACCGAAAAACGAAAGATCCAGGTTTGCTCCCCGGTCTTTACGTTGTTTTATGGGATTGGTATCTGCCAGCAGATGCCCCTTGTTGCGGTATCCTAAAATAAGCCGGTATACCGCAATCTCCTTCCTCCAGTCCGACCCGGCTCCGGTTGCTATGCCTGCAACGGCAGCCGGTGTCCCGTTTTTTTGTGCCAGGCCATTTCCTACTGCAAAATCAAAGCCCTCGAAAAATTTTTTCAATTCAACGTCTACATTCTCAGGGTTGCTTACAAACTCCTTATACATGTTTTCAATAAATTCGGGGGAAGAGCTTGTAATGTATGAAAAATCCTTCATTGTAAATGAACCGTTAATGTATTATAAAATCTTTTATTAAATTATGTCCGAAAAGCTGCAAATCAATGATTGCAATTTTCCTTTGCGAAAGTAAGACTTAATTTGAATCCCACCCAACAAGGATGCCAGAGAAAGGTTAAAATAGATAAAAGCAGCAACGGAAATAAAGACAAACGGAGTTGTTGCCGGTACCTTTAAAAAAAACGGCTCATTACAAGAGACCGCATTTGTTGAATACCTGATGATTGAAACTTCTACTCTCCTTTTGAGGCATATATAGCAACAGCCGGATTACCAGACCGCTCCCGGTAAAACATCATCCTGTTTTGCGAATAGTTAGCAACCCATTTTTCATTGCCTTCCTTAATAGTGAGCAGTGCAGAGCGGGAAAGCACTACATCCACTACCGGTCCGCCCTGCACTGTGGTAAGGCCCTCCAGGGCGAAGGTCTTTGTTCCGGAACTCATATACCAGAACGCAGGCCGGGTGCCGGTTTTATTTTCTACCACCAGCTTTCCGTCATTGGTAAACGCCAGGTACAACTGACCATCCCCGGTGTAACGGCTGCCGTTCTCCATTTCCACGATGTCGATCTTCCAAACCCCATAAAATTCGCCCCCGGTCAGCAAATGCGCAGGAATGTCTGTAACCGTGTTATATTGAATTTCATGTTGCTTTGTTTTTGTGCAGGCATTTGCTAACAGCCAAACCACCAGGATGGCCGTAATTTTTTTCATTAAGAAGTGCTTCATTGCGATCATTTTATCTTTTCCCTAAAACCATTACTGCTGCAGTCCCTGGCAACCATCACTTTTGATTGCCTTCCGTATTTGGACCGTGTACTATTAAAACTTTCCCGAGATGTAACAGGATGCCCGCAGCATAAAAAAACGGGTGGCAGTCTTCTTCATAACTTTTCGCAGTTGTTTTTAATAAAAATGGTTAATAATCACAAATATATGCGCCAGGGATAATATATACAAATACATTTATATAAACTTTAAATTGAAAAAAACTTGTCCGTTAAAAACTTAACCGTTACCTTTGCCGTCCAAAAAAAGAGATCAATGGCGAATCATAAAGCTACAAAGAAACATGCACGTCAGGCCTTAAAGCGTCGCGACAGAAATAAGTATTATGGTAAAACAACCCGTAATGCCATTAAAAGTCTGAGGGCAACGGAAGGTGCTGAAGCTAAAGAACAATTACCTTTAGTAGAAAGCATGATCGACAAATTAGCTAAAAGAGGGGTTATTCACCGTAATAAAGCGGCGAACCTGAAGAGCAAACTGGCTAAAAAGATCAACGCGGCAGCAGCTGCCTAATACCGATATTTTCTTTTTAAGAAACAAAAAGGAAGAGCTTTCACTCTTCCTTTTGTTGTTATGATTATCTTTCAAAAGAGCTGATAAACAGCATTTTATTCCCCGGATACCACTCCCGGTATCTTTATTTCAGACTTTTTTCGCTGAGGCTCGTTACACCAAACGGCGCTTGCCGCATTTTCTGCCTGACGAACGAAACCGGGGCCTGACCAGGTGTAACCCGTACCAGACCCCGTTTATATAAAAAGGAATATGCTTATTTTAGTGCGTTTGCGCCTGGTTATAAGCAATTACTGCATTCTTTACACTCTTATTTTCCAGCAACAGCTGTTTTGCCCGCTCATAGTCTTCCAGGCCGGTTTTTTCCATAACCATTTTGGTACCGCGGTCAACCAGCTTATCGTTGGTCAGCTGCATGTTCACCATCCGGTTCCCTTCTACCCGGCCCAGCTGGATCATTACGGTTGTGGAGATCATGTTTAATACCAGTTTTTGTGCGGTACCGCTTTTCATACGGGTACTTCCGGTCACAAATTCGGGCCCTACGATCACCTCCACCGGAAAATCGGCTACGGCGCTTACCGGGGCATTGGGGTTAGAGCTGATGCTTCCGGTAACGATCCCTCTTTTTTGACATTCACGCAGCGCGCCGATCACATAGGGGGTAGAACCGCTGGCGGCCACACCTACCACTACGTCTTTTTCATTTACACCATGCGCCTCCAGGTCGTTCCAGCCCTGTGCTTCATCGTCTTCGGCATTTTCAACCGGGGTGGTAATGGCTTTCCAGCCACCAGCAATGATCCCGATCACCACACCTGTGGGTAACCCATAAGTGGGCGGAATTTCACTGGCATCCAGGATACCCAAACGTCCGCTGGTGCCGGCACCGATATAAAACAGCCGTCCGCCTCCGATCATATTTTCAACGATCGCCTCGATCAGTTTTTCTATTTCGGGAATTACCCGCTGAACCGCCAGCGGCACTTCCTGGTCTTCTTTGTTCATGGAAGTCAGCAACTCATGTACCGACATTTTTTCTAGGTGATCATATCTGCTAGCCTGCTCCGTGATCTTTTCTCCTGCCATATATCCGATTAATTTCTTTTAATAATTCAGGAATGATATTCCACCAGCCCCTTCATGGGCTTTTGAAGTACCTTACCCAGCTCAAAACTGTAACTACTGCAAAGTTCCTTTAATACATCTTTAAAACCAAAAGCGATACTTCCTACAAAGCTGATCGGGTACTTCCAGGCTTCCTGGAATTTGCAAAGGTGCGTAAAAAAGAAATCATTTAGCCCATCCTCAATAATATTCTCTACCATATAGTGTCCCCGGTTGTCTGCCAGGAACTTTGCAAAACCCGCAAGATAGCGGTTGGGCAGCGGTTGTTTATATACCCGCTCCAGTATTTCCGTGGCATTGGTTACATAGGCCGCATCAAACCGGGCACGCAGGTCTTCATCAAAAGTATTGTACAAAAAATACTGGATCACCTTCCGTCCCAGGTAGGCGCCACTCCCCTCATCCCCCAATACATAGCCCAGCCCCGGACTGTTCTTTTGAATTTTCCGCCCGTCGTAATAACAGGCGCTGGCCCCTGTTCCCAGGATGCAGGCGATGCCTTTTCCCCTGCCACAAAGACCACGGGCCGCTCCTTCCACATCATGCCAAACCTGTACCTTGGCCCCTTTGAACAGACCGCGCAGGCTTTTTTGCACCATTTTGCGGTTATCCGGGTTTAAACAGCCCGTACCGTAATAAAAAATTTCGTCAACCGCCGCGTTTTTCAGCTTTGGAAGCAACTCTTTTGTTAATAATGCAGCGATCTGATCCCCGTTTAAAAAATAGGGACTTACACCACTGGTAAGTACTGTTTTTGTTTTTCCGTTATGAAGAAGACACCATTCCACTTTCGTAGATCCCGCATCTGCGATGAGTTGCACTTTTGACATTGAGACTGGAGTTTAGACCGATAGTTATCCGGGTAATTTTACACCGCAATATAAGTATCAAAAATAGCTTATTTATAAAATAAACAGAAAATGATTTGATTTCTAAAATAAACAGCAAAGTTTGGCTATTTTGCAGCCTCGCATAAATTGTATGAATGAAAAAGAAATTTGAGGTCTGGCTGCCGCTGCTGTTCTCTCTGGTAATGATTATTGGAATGTTTATTGGTTACAAGCTGCGCGGCGCACAACCCAACGGAGATTTTGCAAAATCCGGGCGCAGTACTGCACTGGAGGAAGCGCTTGAAATCATCCGGCAGAAGTATGTGGATTCCGTGAAGCTGGATACCCTGGAGGCCAATGCCATCCGGGAAATGATGAATGAACTGGATCCTCATTCCGTATACCTTCCCCCTGTAGATCTTAAAGAAACCAATGAGGCGCTTTCCGGCAAATTTGACGGGATCGGCGTTGAATACAACCAGATCCGGGATACCGTTAACATCACTTATGTATTAAACGGCGGACCCAGTGAAAAAGCGGGGTTAAAAATAGGCGATCAGATCATCAAAGTCAACGATTCGTTGCTGGCTGGCAAAAAAACCAACAGTGCTACCGTACGAAACCTGATCCGCGGAGAAAAAGGCACCACGGTAACCCTCCAGATACTGCGGAACAAAACCCTGCTCACCATCCCGGTAACGCGGAATAATATTCCAACACCAACCCTGGTGGCCGCCTATATGATCAATAAGGAAGCCGGGTATATTAAACTGGATAAATTTGGCTCTACCACCTACCGGGAGTTTATGGAAACCATGGAGCGCCTAAAAAAAGAGGGCCTTACCGAACTGGTACTGGACCTGCGGGGCAACCCCGGGGGCTATATGGAACAGGCCATTGATATTGCTGATGAGTTTTTGAGCGGCGACAAGCTGATCGTGTTTACCCAGGGAACCAATAGTCCCAGGAAAGAATACCGTTGCAAACGGCCGGGCATTTTTGAAACCGGCAAACTGACCGTACTGGTAGATGAACTATCGGCCAGTGCCAGCGAGATCCTGAGCGGGGCCTTGCAGGACTGGGACCGGGCCTCCATCATCGGCCGCAGAACCTTTGGAAAAGGCCTGGTACAGGAGATCTTCCCCCTCAGTGATGGTTCGGCATTAAAACTGACGGTTTCCCGTTACTACACACCCCTGGGCAGAAGCATTCAGCGCCCCTACAATAAGGGTAAGAAAGTGTATATGGACGATATCTGGGAGCGGTATGCCAATGGTCAGGCTTATTTTGCCGACAGCAATAAAGTAAACAATGGCAAGGAATACAAAACACCCGGCGGACGCATCCTCTACGGCGGCGGCGGCATTATGCCCGATGTATTTGTAGGCCTGGATACTTCTAAAACCTCAAAAGAGATCAACCGGCTGTACTATAACGGAGCCTTTACGGATTTTGTATTCCATTATTACCTCAGCAATCAGAAGGTAATGGAGCCCTATACCTCCCCGCTTTCTTTTTCCCAGGCTTTTGATCCGGGAAAAGCCATGTGGGAGCAGTTTGTAAGCCGGGCTCAAAAAGATACGGTAAATTTAACCCATATCCCCGAGGCAGAAAAGCTGCGCGTTTCTAACCGCATGGAGGCTTACCTGGCCCGGTTTAAATGGAGAGACAGCGGCTACTACCAGATACTGAACCTTACGGATTCTGTAGTGTTAAAAGCAGTGGACCTTTTAAAAACAAAATAAGATGGATATTAAAAATAATATACTGGAAACCATCGGCAACACGCCGTTGATCCGTTTAAACCGGATCACCAAAGAATTGCCCTGCACCGTGGCTGCCAAAGTAGATTATTTTAACCCCGGCAACAGTATCAAGGACCGCATGGCCATTAAAATGATTGAAGTGGCGGAAGCGGAAGGCCACCTGAAACCCGGGGGAACCATCATCGAAGGCACCAGCGGCAATACCGGTATGGGGCTGGCCCTGGGTGCTATTGTAAAGGGATATAAATGCATTTTTGTTACTACTGATAAGCAATCAAAGGAAAAAGCAGATGTACTGAAGGCCATGGGTGCCGAAGTGATTGTTTGTCCCACCAACGTAGAACCCGAAGACCCGCAGAGCTATTATAGTGTAGCGGCACGGCTGGCAAAGGAAACGCCCAATGCCTATCATATGAATCAATATGATAACCTGGCCAACCGCCTGGCGCATTATGAAACCACCGGCCCGGAGATCTGGAAACAAACGGAAGGAAAGATCACCCACCTGGTATGCACCGCCGGTACGGGCGGCACGATTACCGGTACGGCCAAATACCTGAAAGAACAAAACCCCAATATCAAGGTATGGGCGGTGGATGCCTACGGCTCGCTGCTGACAAAATATTTCAATACCGGTGAAACGGATATGAATGAGGTGTACCCCTACTTCAGCGAAGGTTTTGGAGAAGATTTTGTACCCAGGAACTACGACATGAGCGTGATTGATGCGTTTACGCAGGTTACTGATAAAGATGGCGCCGTGATGGCCCGCAAGCTGGCCAAAGAAGAAGGATTGTTTTGCGGTTATAGCGCCGGGAGCTGTATCAAAGGATTGTTACAACTCAAAGACGGTTTGACCAAAGACGACCTGGTGGTTTGTATTTTTCATGACCATGGCAGCCGGTATGTGGCCAAGATCTATAACGACCAGTGGATGATGGAGCGCGGGTTCCTTGAAGTAAAAACCTTTAAAGATATTATTAACAGCCGCAGCAACCGTCCCCTGGTCACCATCCAGCAAACGGCCCCGGTGTCGGAGGCCGTTGAGCTGATGCGCAAGTATGATATTGAGCACATCCCGGTGATGGAGAACGGCACCGTAATTGGAGCCGTAAGCGAAGGCGGGTTGTTTCAGAAAATATTTTCAGACCCGAATATAAAAAACGAAAGCCTGCAAAATATCCTGGAGCCCCCTTATCCCATTGTAGCATTTGATGCACCGGTAGAACGTATCGGTTCCCTCATCAGCAAAGCCAACGGCGCGGTGCTGGCACAGGACGAAGCGGGGAATTATCATATTGTTACCAAGTACGACATCGTTCAGAGCGTAGCCAAATAAAATTTGTACCTTTACAGTATGGCGTATGCGCAAAAAATATTGCCTCATTATACTTATGATGACTGGGTGCGTTGGGAAGGTCGTTGGGAATTGATCGACGGTATTCCGATTGCAATGAGTCCTATGCCGCAGCCGAAGCACCAGCGCATTGCAGCTAACCTAATTGTAGAAATAGAAATGGCTTTGAGAGCTGGCAAATGCAGCCACTGTAAGGTATACCAACCGCTTGATTATAAAATATCCGACGATACGATCCTGGTTCCGGATGTGTTGATCGTTTGTGGCGAAATCGCTAAAGCTTACCTGGATTTTGCGCCTGCATTGGTGGTTGAGGTTTTATCTCCTGCTACTGCGCTGCGCGACCGTCATACCAAGTACGAGTTATATCAGCTGCAAAAAGTTCCGTTTTACCTGATCGCCGACCCTGAAAAAGAAGCCCTCGAAATTTATCGCCTCATCAATGACCGGTATGAGCTGCAACCGGCCACTACTACCTTTTCTTTTGACCTGCAAAACGATTGCGTGATCCGGGTTGATTTTACAAAGATCTGGAGCTAAGATCCGGTCTTATTTTTTAACCAGATAAGCCCCATAACTCCCGGCCCGTTTAGCCGAAACCTGTATCTTTGGCGCCCAAATCAAAAACCTTATTTATATGAAAGTTACTAACCCAACGGGAAAAACATTAAAAGAGATACAGGATAATTTATCCTTTCATTACCCGGATGTTAAAATAAGAAAAGCCTTCTTTAATGCATTTGGCCCGCAGCACCTCCTTGTTCCCTCCGGAAATATGAAACATGTAATCCGTCCGGCAAAGAGCAATACCGTGCTGGTTACAGATTTTATTCCACCGGTACTGCTTACCATTGCAGCCCTGCTGGCAAGTATTGTTATTGTGTCTGTAGTACTTACCGTGCTCCTGAAAGTGCCGGTATTTGGAAGCGTTGGTGGCCTGGGATTTGTGCTTTGCTTTCTTTTGGTAAAAGCCATTTATAAATCGACCAACAAGCAAAAGTTTGAACAGTTCCATACCGATCTGCAACTGGCACTGACCCGTTCCAGTCAGCCGGGGTCTATCTTCTAAAAGATATGCCCGCCTAACAGCATGCACCGGAGCTATATACACTTCTTTGAAAAGCCAATACCCCGGTGCCCTATGCAGTTTAAATACAGGCGCATCATGCACGGTGTGTCAGCCAATCTGTGGCAATAAAAAGGTATGCATAACGGCTGCCCTGTCCGGTAATCCATCAACGGGGCATGGATAGAATATAATCCTTAGCCGCGTATGGCTGCAAGGTCTTTAACCGTTGTGCAATAAGCCGGTTCCATAGTTCCTGCTTTTGCTTATTGCGTCCATTCGCTGTTTCTGCATCATATTTTTTCTGGAAGGTATCAAGCTCCTTAAACAGCCGGTTCATTGCATTGGTCATACGCTCCATGGGCGTTTTACCGAGGGACTGCGTTCGTAAAAAACGCGATAATTCCCGGGCATAGATCTCCGAAATATCAAAATGTTTTTGTTCGTGGTTCAGCAGGTAGGCTCGGTCTTCCGGACTGCCTTTTGTCACTTCAGCAAGGATATAGGAACGTGCAGGAGTCATTTGTGCATAGATCCGGATCAGGGATTTGCCTTTATCGGCGCCGGAATTTATCCGGCTCATGGTATACACAAAACCGGTACGCGTTACAGCCATATTCCGTCCCAGGGCGGCCGGAGGCTCCTGCCCCGTTTTGATGATCGTATAATCAGACAGATTTAATTTGCGCGAAGGCGACCACTGTACTACCGGTGTTTGCGCCATCACCAGCTGCGCCCAAAATAAAACGGCCGTTAACAGGATTTTCTTCATACGCTAAAACACAAAATCCCGTCGCGCCATATTCCAGCGCAATCCAACAGACAGCCACTTGGTGGTTTGGTCGGGCACACCTTCAATGCGGTATTTCCGGTACATCCCCGTTACATCAAAGAACAGGTTTTGCAGGATCTCATAAGAAACGGTCATCGATCCGATCATGCCCTTGTTGCTGATACCGCTGCCAATGGAATAACCATCCTCGCGTTCACGTCCGTCGTTATAGTTGCGGAACAGGTCGCCGCCATAACTGGGCGAATACCAGGCGGTATTATAATTTGTAGTATCCAGTCCTTTGTTATACATCACCAGCATCGCTTTCAGATAAAGGCGCGGCAGGGGCTGATAATTTGCAATACCCACAAACTCTTTGAAATTAGCTCCCAGCGGGTGTGCCAGCGGCTGGTTGTAATGCAGGAAATTATTCTGCGCCCATTTATCGGTATAGGTAAACGGACGAACGAAATTACCTTCCACCTGCAGGTCCAGGTTCTTGATGGTAAAGGCATCGGCATATTTGGCACCTACCTGGTAACCGAATTTGTTCACCCAGGGGCCGCCGGATTTAAATGCCTTGTTCACCACAAATTCATTGATCAGCCATTGGCCATAGGCCTGGAAATGTTTTGCAAAATTCGCTTTTACATCCAGCCCGATGCTGGACTTGGCGCTATTGCCAGTATATGAGGAATAGGCCCGGTTAAACATAGAAGGATTCAGGTACCCCACCTGTAAGCCGCCGTTCTTTTTGCTGTTGTACATGGTGCTTTCAAAAAAGCCCAGTTTCAGCCAGTTGGTTGCCTGCCAGGTAAGGTAATGAAACATCATGTAATTGCGCGGACGGGTAGAGTCCATTCCAAAATAAAAATTTTCAAACGGTGCAATGGTTTGCGCAGCCACCGATGTCAGCTGAAAATTACCCGCCTGTACCCCCAGCTTTAAAAACGGGTACGGGGCGCTGAAATCGCTGATAAATAAGGTGCGGTACCCGTCACCAATAAAAAATTTATCATGCGCGATCTGGAAGTCGATATATTTTCCGGCATGAAAGGTCACCCCTCCACGTATATCCCAATAATCAAATCCATCGCCTTTAAATGCTTTATAATATCCCAATCCGGGCACACTTACATGCGCTTTATTATAATCCTGCACATACAGCGGATCCCGTTCCTGGTTTTCAGAGAGGTACAGGTAGTACCCTACCCGCTGGTCGATCTGTCCGCGTACCCGGATCCCCCGGGTATTTACAAAGGTTTTGGTACCTGTAGCTTTCCCCAGTTCAAAATTGATGACCGGGTCAATGATCAGGCTGTACTGGTCCCGCTTGTCTACGGAGTACAGGTGCGCCGGGTTTTTAAAAAAAGCGCCCAGGATCGGCTTTCTGTGGAAAGAATCCGCATAATTGGTGGTCCAGTCGGAGTTGTTCATCATCATGCTCCGGATATTATACCGGTCAATGCTGGTGAGCACTCCTTCCAGCGCACCAGCCTTATCCAGCGAATCGATACGTTCCACGCGCTCCGTAGCCCTTTTGCGTCCATAGGGTTTTACGGTGGTAAACTGCAGCACAGAATCCCCCCGCAGCTTTATATCCAGCCGGTTAATCAGCCGGTTCTGTTTATCGCTCAGCTCAATATTATCGGTTTGAGCCTGGCTGTAAAAAGGCAACAGGATCAGTGCAAGCTTCAGGAGTTGTTTGATTTGCATATGCGTAAGATAAGGTTTTCATTATTTTCGGTCCACCGCCTTCCTGTGGCAAAGATAAGATCATCAGGGTATTACAACAGGATTCCCCTCAATTGATTAATTTCGGAGTTTTTTTGTACTTTACCAATATTGTTGCACTCAAGAACAAAAACCATGCAAACATTTCTGATTAAGAATATAAACATTGTAAATGAAGGTCAAACAGGCACGGGCGATGTGCTGATCCGGAACGGGAAAATCGAAAAAATCGCCGGCAGTATCGATATACCGTCCGGTGTAACCGAAATAGACGGTGAAGGCAAATACCTGTTACCCGGTGTTATTGACGACCAGGTACATTTCCGCGAACCGGGGCTTACACATAAGGCCACGATCTATACCGAAAGCAAGGCGGCCGTAGCCGGTGGCGTAACCAGTTTTATGGAAATGCCCAACACCGTTCCTCCCGCTTTTACACTGGACCTGCTCGAAAACAAATATGAGATCGGCCGGAATCATTCCCTGGCCAATTATTCTTTTTTTATCGGCACCAATAATCAGAATGCAGCCGATGCATTGATGGCCAACCAACATAAAGACCGGATCTGCGGTATCAAGGCCTTTATGGGTTCCAGCACCGGCAACCTGCTGGTAGATAACCCGCTGGTACTGGAAAAGCTGTTTGCCGAAAGTGAAATGCTGATCGCCACCCATTGTGAAGATGAGCGGATCATTAAGGCCAATCTTCAAAAAGCCCATGAATCCGGCAGGGAGCTTACCGCTGCCGACCACCCGGTGATCCGTAACGAGGAAGCCTGCTTCGAATCTTCGTTTTATGCCATCCAGCTGGCTAAAAAACATGGCTCGCGGTTACATATCCTGCATATCAGCACCGAAAAGGAATTGCAGCTCTTTACCAATATGCTGCCCCTCAAAGACAAGCGGATCACCGCTGAGGTATGCGTGCACCACCTGCACTTTACCGCCGATGATTACGCCATCCAGGGCAACCGCATCAAATGTAACCCTGCTATTAAAGCGCCGCATCACCGCGAGGCTTTATGGAAGGCGCTGCTGGATGACCGGCTGGATGTGATTGCTACCGACCATGCTCCGCATACCGTTGAAGAAAAGCAGGAACCCTATCCCAAGGCACATGCGGGCGTACCCCTGGTACAGCATTCGCTGCCGCTGATGTTATACTATGTAAAGCAGGGAAAGATCTCCATCGAAAAAGTAGTGGAAAAAATGAGCCATGCGGTAGCGGATTGTTTCCAGATCAAAGACCGCGGTTATATCCGTGAAGGATACCAGGCCGACCTGGTCATTGCAGATCTGCATGCACCGTTTGCTGTAACAAAGGAAAATATCTTATACAAATGCGGCTGGAGTCCTTTTGAAGATGTGGATGGTAACGGAACACCATTCGAATTTCCGGCCAGCATCACCCATACGTTCGTAAACGGGAATTTAGTTTATGGAAATGGGCAGTGGAATGAGTCTGTAAAGGGAGAACGGTTATTATTTAACCGGTAACGTTAGGGTGATTGGGCAAATGCGGAAAATGCGGGAATGTGAGAAATATGAAAATGTGGAAATGTGGAAATGAGCCGGTCTTTCTGACGTTGAACCTTAACCCCGGAACCTTAAACAAGAACCATGCAGATCGACGGTATCTCTTTTAATGACATTGCTATCTTTCATCCCGAAGAGGATTATTCCATCTTCCACAAACTGAATTTTACCCGCACCTTTGGCGGACGTGAATGGCTGCGGCATTTTTTTTCCAACCCCTTCAATGATATCGAGAAGATCCGGGGTACCCAACGCATCCTCAGCAAACTGATCCTTCATGTGGATGAATGGCCGGAAGATATCACCAACGGAACCATCCTGGTAATGGACCGCTTCCTGGATTACGCGCTGGACCGTGTAAGCAATAGCCCCAATGCACTGGATGCCGCCATTTACCGGGTGCTGCATCATGCCGATTATGCAATGGTGCGCTTTTCGATCAACCATTTCGCCGATTTTTTCCGCAGCATGCGAAAGATCTCCATGCTGCTGAATGAGGTGGCGCTTCCCGCCAGCTTCAGTATTTATATTGAGCGGATCGATCACCTGCTGAAGATCGAAGCCTTTAACCAGCTGTCCGAGTCCGAAAAAGACCAGTCCTTTCCTATGAGCCGGAGCCTGTATTATGCCGGCCAGCTCCGCGAGGTACATAAACATGCCGTGCAGGAGCTTATGGATATTTACAGCCGCCTGGATGCCTGGTATTCGATGGCAATGGCCGTAAAACATTATAACCTGGCGTTCCCTGAATTTATTGACCGGGCCACGCCGGTTATTGAGGCCAAGGGATTGTACCATATCCTGCTGCAGAACCCCGTTCCTTACGACCTGGACATTACCCAGAAAAATAATTTCCTGTTTCTTACCGGCGCCAATATGGCCGGTAAAAGTACGCTTATTAAATCGGTGGGTGCTGCTGTATTCCTGGCACATATCGGCATGGGCGTACCGGCCCGTTCCATGAGGCTTACCCTGCTCGATGGCCTCATCAGTAATATCAACGTAGTGGATAATATTGTAAAAGGCGAAAGCTTCTTTTTTAATGAAGTGCAGCGGATCAAAAATACCGTGGAAAAAGTAGGCAACGGTCAAAAATGGCTGGTGCTCATCGACGAACTGTTTAAAGGCACCAATGTGCAGGATGCCATGCGCTGTTCCCTGGCTGTGATCCGCGGGCTGCTGAAGGTAAAAAGCTCCCTGTTCATACTGTCTACCCATCTCTATGAAATCGGGGAAGAACTTGAATCAACCGCTTCCATCGCTTTTAAACATTTTGAAACCACGATCAACGACGACACGCTTTCCTTCAGCTACCAGCTCAAAGACGGCATCAGCAAGGACCGCCTCGGATACTTTATCCTGAAAAAAGAAAAAGTAGTGGAAATGCTGGACCGGCTCCAGTAAACACGATCCTGGGTTTAGGGTAAACCTGCTGTTTTATAGCTTCCGGGCCAGCCCGATACCGACTCTTACATTCCGGTTCGTCATCGTGGGCGACTTTCCTCCGGTTAAAAAGTATTTTTGCGAAAGCCCGTGATAATAACCTGCAAACCCTGAAATACTGAAAACCCTGTTCACCTGGTGCATCACCCCGATATTACCCAAAAGTCCCAGGTCTGTTTCATTGGTAATGCTCGTTGTAGTTTCTGATGTTCGCTTGCCATTGCTGTTGTACTCCCGGGTTAGTCCGCCCGTAAAAAAGCCCCATTCCACACCTGCATCTGCAAAGGGCTGTGTTTTCCGCGTCCTGTTCACCAAAAAACGGGCGAACATGGGCACTTTTATATAGTAAGCGTTTTCTGTTCTGCGGATGGAATATAGATCATTTTTTTCAGACGCCCCTTCTTTATTAAATGCCAGGCCAACTCCAAATCCAACAGGACCGCCTCCCATTTTTACCAGGTTGATACCTCCCCTGTAATGCAGATGAAAAAGTGCATGGCGACTGAAATTACTGTACCAGCTGTGGCCGGCCGCAGCCTGCGCCTCGGCATACCAGCCTTTTACACTGAGCGGAGACGAAGTAAATACCTGGGTATTCCCTTTCATACAAAAGAATAACAAAATGATCAGGCAGCTATTTCTCATAATCAGTTTTCATCATATAACGCATCTTCTGGTATCAATGCAACATTAAGAAGAAAAAATAAACGAGCCCGATAGAACACCTGGACCCGCAGGTTCTCAATACCGAATATTGACGGAGCTAAATAGCACCCCTTATCTAAACACATGCGGGCCACAACAACAATAGTTGCATCAAATGGAAAAGAAAGTATTATATTGGATCTTATTTTTTATTTAAAATAAGATCATGTATCCAAAAGTAATTGACCGGATTCAATCTTCGCTTATTGACTTTGGACTACTGGTGCTGCTTATGTTTACCGCGGCGATGATTCTCGACCGTTATGAGCAGGTACCCGATGCAGTCAAAATCAGTATTTTTGTTTTCCTGATCATTTATGAACCCCTGTTTGTGGCATTGGGCTGTACGCTGGGAAATTATATAAAAGGGATCCGGGTGCGGCAAAGTACAAACCCCCTGAAAAAGATCAGCATCGGTCAGTCCCTGCTCCGGTATCCTATTAAACTATTTTTGGGAATCGCTTCTTTTTTTACGATAGGCACCAACAAACAGCGAAGGGCTATCCACGACATCCTTTCCGGAAGTGTAATGATCAAACGATAACCTGCAGTTATTAAAATTACTCCTGAAGTGTTTGAATGTATTGCAGCAATTCATCTCTTCCCAGCCTGTCGATGGCAGATGTTGTAAAATGCGGCGGCAGTTCTTCCCAGGTTTCTTTCAATGCTTCCAGTACTGCATTTACATTACGGGTAGTGGCTCCCGGCTTGTTTTTATCGGCCTTGGTAAATACCAGGGCAAAGGGAATGCCCCATTCACCCAGCTGATGGATAAATTCCAGGTCAATCTTTTGCGGTTCGTGCCGGCTATCGATCAGCACCATTAAACAAGCCAGGTTTTCCCGTTTAAGAATATACCGCTCAATCATCATGGACCAGCTTTTTCGCTGTTTTTGCGACACTTTTGCATAGCCATAACCCGGAAGATCGACCAGGTACCAGGATGATTTTACCATCCTTCCCGCTTTATCCCGTCTGCCCGATGCAATGTCAAAATGATTGATCAGTTGTGTCTTTCCCGGCGCGGCCGATGTTTTGGCCAATGCCTTTTTATTGCACAGCATATTGATGAGGGAGGATTTCCCAACATTACTCCGGCCGATAAATGCAAATTCCGGCCGGTCGGCTTTCGGGCACTGCGTATATTCAGCACTGCTCTTTACGTATTCCGCAGATACAATCTCCATAGCTGCAAATTTACAGGGAAGGACGCAATCGCAAATGAAAAGGCACCGCTACCTGCCGTTTTTCTCCGCTGAGTATCAACCGGGCCGTTTCCTCACCCATGGCCGCAAAGTCGGTAGAGAAGGTAGTGATGCCCTGCAGGATCAGTCGTTTCAGCGGTGTTTCATTATAGCTGATCACGCCCACATCCCGGCCGATCTGCAGCTGGGCTGCCATAACCTTATCCACAAGGGTTACCAGGTCGTCTTCCATCAAACAGATATATACTTCTTTGGGTGCAATGGTTTCTTTCCGGATATGATGTACTACGGCTCCATTAAAGGCATACTGGTCGCAAAAGCGCCTGAAACCCTTGGTGATCTCCTCCGGGAAATAAGAGTATTCCGGTACAATAATTTTCAGCGTTTCATAATGTCGCAGCCGGCCCAGCGCCTGCTCCAGCGACTGGTAAATATCTTCTTCAAAATTTTCATACACGGCACTGAAATCGCCGCTGATGCCCGGCACCAGCTTATCCAGCAGGATGAGCTTTTCTTTTGGCAATGCATTGATGATCTCCGATGCGCCGGGTCCTCCTTCCAGGAAATGCGGAATGATCACAAAATGGGTATACGGCTTCTCGATGCCGGACAGCAACTTTTTAAATAAGTTGAAATCATTGTTATAAATATAAAAATCGATGAGCGCTGCCGGACCCAGTGTTTTTACAAAGGCATCATAGATGATCTTTTTATGAGTGCTCAGTTTATTAAACAGCAGGAAGATCTTTAAAGAGCTTTGAGGCTCTGCCGTTTTTACAAAATAGCCCTTCCCGGGTACGGACCCCAGCACCCCCATCCGTTTCAGATGTTTGTAGGCTTTTTCCGCCGTATCGCGGGAGATCTCAAACTCATAACTCAATTCATTAATCGATGGCAGGAGATCGTTTTGTTTGATGCTGCCATCCGCAATAGCATCCACAATGGACTGGGCCAGTTGCTGATACTTGGGGGTGGCAGACAATACATCTAATTCAATATATTTCAGAATGTTCATTTTCTACATGCAGATATGGAAATAAAAGTAGGAAAAATTAACGAAGATACCGGAATTGCCGCTACGTACACATTCCGGCAATCATTCTGTTTCACAAGTGTTTGCAGGTATTTAAACCCGGGCGGCAGCACCCGTAAAAGCCTTTCAACAAAAGAACATCGCCCGGAGATAACCTGGAATCTATAACATTTCCTTTGCATTAAACCCCGGGTGCACACGAAGGGCGCAGGCCTGCTTTGCCGTCAAGTAATAGGAAGCATATTTCGAACCAAATTAAATGGAACAATTATGAAAACAAAAAAGTTCCGGACATGGATCAAGCTGCTACTGTTCGGAATCATACTCAGCAGCTGCACTGCTTCTTACCAAACACAGGCGCAGGTGGTTGCTCCCGACGGAACCATCACTTATCAAACCTTTTACGATGATCTTTCTCCTTACGGAAGCTGGATCAATTACCCTGGCTACGGAAATGTATGGCATCCTTCATTAGGTGCAGATTTTCGTCCGTATGCTACCGGCGGGCACTGGGTTTATTCCGATGAGGGATGGGCCTGGGCTTCTGATTACGGATGGGGGTGGGCGCCTTTTCACTATGGCCGGTGGTTGTACGACGACCTGTATGGCTGGCTTTGGGTGCCCGGTTACGACTGGTCTCCGGCCTGGGTTACCTGGGGATATACCGGTAATTATTATTGCTGGGCACCATTGATGCCGGGCATCAGTGTAAGCAGTGCCTTTGGCTCCTGGAGGCCGCATTCTATTTACTGGAACGCGGTGGAACGGGGACATATTTACGACCGGAACCTGACCCGGGTGGTACAAGGCCCTTCTGTTGTTAACAATATTCATAACAACATTACGATCATCAACAACTTTAATACAACAAAAACAAACAACAATTATTACTCCAGGGGACCAAGGGTTACCGATGTTCAGCAATTCACAAAAACACAGATCAACCCCGTATCCATAACCCAACATGACCGGAATATGGGCAATCCCAGAAAAGACAATGCCAATAACCGGGTTGACCGTGGAGTTCCGGCGCAGCATAACGAGCTCAATATGTACAGACCCCGCGTGCAGCAGCCTCCGGCTAATAACGTTCGGGCGCCCCAACCCAAAGAATTTAAACAGGTAGCCCGGAATAATACCCGGCCCATACAGTCCATAAATGACCGGCCGATGGGGCAACGCCAGGAACAGATCAGCAATGTAGACCGGTTACCCCGCCAGACGGGCATACAGTCCGGTGGCCGCAGGGGATCCCGTCGTTAAGCAACGGCTTTATGAATATGCTCTTAAAAGAGATGGCGCCGGATGATCCGGCGCCATCTCTTTTTTATTCCAAAACCCGGGCGGGGCACCCGCTGCTTACGAGGATAGAACAGAACGGTTATTTTGAGCGCAGATCTATGTGCCGGTCTGCAAATCCTGGCAAAAGACTGTATAATTCCCGTTACCTTTGTGGTTTATGACAGAATTTTCGCACGACCATATCATTCCCTATAAAGAATCTGAAAAAACAAAAAAAGAGCAGGTTGCTGAAATGTTCGACCGCATTGCCCCCCGGTATGATCTTACCAACCGGGTACTTTCCGGTCGCACGGATGTAGCCTGGCGGAAGAAAGCCATCGGTATGCTGAAGAAATACCAGCCGCAGCAGGTACTGGATATTGCTACGGGAACGGGCGATATGGCGTTACGGGCTTATAAAATGCTGGGGCCGCAGCAGGTAACCGGGGTCGATATCTCTGCCCAGATGCTGGAGGTTGGCCGGCAAAAAATTGCGAAAGAAGGGCTGAGCGACCGGATCACGCTGGAACTGGGCGACTCCGAAAACCTGCAGTTCCCCAACAACCGGTTTGATGCAGCCATGGCGGCTTTTGGTGTACGCAATTTTGAAAACCTGGAAAAAGGCCTGTCGGAAATGTACCGGGTACTAAAGCCGGGCGGACAATTGCTGATCATTGAGTTTTCAAGACCCAAACCGGGCGTATTTAAAGGCTTGTACCAGCTTTACATGAACGTACTGGCTCCGCAGATCGCCGGGCTCTTAAAGCAGAACAAGGAAGCCTACCAGTACCTCAACAAATCGGCCCGTGCCTTTCCGGAGCGGAAGGATTTTACCGGTATCCTGGAGAAGGTAGGGTTTTCCAATGCCCGGTACAAGGCGCTTACCCTTGGCATTTGTTGTATTTATACTGCCGAGAAATAAGCAGTTTCAGGTTGGATCCGTTCCATACTCAATGTGGCACCTTATTTCCACACTTTCACATTTTCACATTTCCACATTGTCAAATCTTCAAATTACCCATTAAACTGAAACGTGAAAATCGTATCCCTGGTTCCTTCCATCACAGAGCTTTTGTACACCCTGGATCTGGAACAGGAGGTAGCCGGTATTACTAAATTCTGCGTGCATCCGCAAACCTGGTTCCGTACCAAAACAAGGATAGGCGGCACCAAAACCCTGGATACAGAAAAAATCATCGCCCTTCGTCCGGACCTGGTCATTGCCAACAAAGAAGAAAATGTAAAAGAGCAGGTGGAGGTATTGGCCGCACGGTTCCCCGTTCTTGTTACCGATGTAAACAACTACCCGGATGCGCTGGAAATGATCCGAACGGTGGGACATCATACAAACCGCAAAGAAAAAGCCGGCACCTTAGTTGCCGCCATTGAAGCAGCTTTTGCCCGGCTGGATACCAGCCCCATTGGCACTGCCGTATATTTTATCTGGAAGGATCCCTGGATGACGGTTGGGGGTGATACCTTTATTCATGACATGCTGCACCGGGCCGGTTTTACAAACCGGTACGCCCCGTTAAAGCGGTACCCTGCCATAACCCTGGATGCATTACAGGCAGATTGCCCGGAATACATCCTCCTTTCTTCGGAACCTTATCCCTTTAAGGAAACACATAAAACAGCATTACAGGCGCTTTATCCCCAGGCAAAGATCCTGCTGGCAAACGGGGAATTCTTCAGCTGGTATGGCAGCCGGATGCTGCAGGCACCGGATTATTTTAAACAACTACGGGCGGGCCGGTAAAGGCCGGTTATTGACGGCTGAATAATATCAGTCCATTGCTGCAACGATTTTAAAGTACCGATTTTTTTATTGCTGAAGGACAGCCGGCGGATTGGTCCCACCCTTTCCCTAAGGCATTCCTGATCAAACAAAAATTGCAACACACCCGATAAATTTAATAAAATATTACCCCTGATCTGTTCTAAATTTGCGCCCTCGTTTTATTAAAGATTTATGAAGCAGCAGCAATATGGTCCTTCTAAAAAGGATCCATCACTCAAAGGCATTTTACTGGCGCTTACCGGGGCCTCTTTATGGGGCATTTCCGGCACCTTCAGCCAGTTTCTTTTCCAGCAACGGGATATCAATGTAGAATGGCTGATGGCTATGCGGATGCTGGTTTCCGGCATCCTGCTGCTGGCCTTCTCCGGAACGAAAAAAAACAGCGACCTCTGGAAAATATGGCAAACCAAAAAAGACGGGCTCCAGTTATTGATATTTGGACTTACCGGTATGCTGGCCGTACAGTATACTTATTTCGCGGCCATCCGGCATTCCAACGCCGCTACCGCCACCATCCTGCAATATGCCGGCCCGGTAATCATAGCCGTGTACCTGGCGCTTAAAAACAAAAAAGCACCTACACGGCCTGAGTTGCTTGCAATCCTCATGGCGGTGTCCGGTACTTTTTTGCTGGTAACCCACGGCGATATTCATACCCTGAACATTTCGCGTACTGCCCTTATACTGGGAATTGCCTCCGCCGTTGCCCTGGCTATTTATACCCTGCAACCCGTATCCCTGTTAAAAAAATACAGCTCCGCAACGGTTATCGGCTGGGGCCTGCTGATTGGCGGTGTGGCCATTTCCTTTGTGAAAGCGCCCTGGCAAATAACCGGGATCTGGGATGGATACACGTATAGCTATATCCTGTTCATTATCCTGCTGGGTACACTGGTACCCTTTTATGCCTATCTCAGCGCGGTACAGATCATCGGCGGACAAAAAGCCAGCCTGCTGGCCTCTGCTGAGCCGCTTTCCGCAACCATCATCGCAGTATTATGGCTGCAGGTCCCCTTCGGACTGATTGATGTAACCGGAAGCGGGCTTATTATCGCCACCGTATTGTTACTAGGCCGTAAAGAACGCAGCAGCCAACCGCCTGTTGCTGCAGCTAAAAATTCCGCAGACAGGGTGCAGCCGGCACCGGAGCAACCCTGCCTGCGGATTGATTAATGCAAGGTAGGATCAAAGGAACCACCCCAGTCTTTGTTTTGTTCCAGCCTGGTGGTTTTATTGATAATGCTTTGCGCAATCGGGTAGAAGTAATACTTGTCGGGTACGATGTTCTTTTGAACACCTGTTTGCGGTACCTGAACCACGGAGTATTTGAAATTTTCTTCCGTCAGGCTGAACGTACTCGCCTGCTGCTGCGCCTGCAGGATCGGCATCTCTGTTCCATTGGCATTGATGGCAATGGCTTCTACCCCGCTCTTTGTTTTTTGATCCAGCAAGCTGAACAACCGCCAGCGGCGCAGATCGTTAAAACGATGCCCTTCAAAACACAGTTCAATATTCCGTTCGTCCATAATGGCCTGCCGCACATCTTCTTTTGAAACAGCCGTGATGCCATAAGTGCTTCCGGCCCCGGGTTCAATGCCGGCCCGTTTCCGGATCTCGCGCAGGAGCTCCAGGGCATCTGCGGAATGACCGGTTTCATTAGCGGTTTCCGCATAGTTCAGCATCACTTCCGCAAAACGCATCAGTACAAAATCAATATCATACTGCTGTACATTGGGCTGGGTCAGGTTCAGGTTACAGTTCTTCAGGATAAAAAAGCCGGTGTAGGTATTGTTGTTGGTCGATTTATCTGCCACATTGGGATTGATACCGAAATTATCATTGGCCGAAGCAATACCCACGCTGGTATATTGTTTATACCCTTTCGCGGTTCCCGCTACCGGGAAGGTTTTGGCATTCCATAGAATGGATTTTTCAAAACGCGGATCCCGGTTCTTCCAGTAGGCCTGAAGGAAGGCCGCATCAGACAGTGTATAGTTGCCGCCGGGATCGTTGTACCGTTTACCATCCTTCATGGGAAATGCCTTTACAAACTCCCAGGTAGGACATGCCGAGGCATTTCCGCGGCTCAGGGAACCCGGCCGTGCACCAAAATCCCAGCCGGCGGTTTTACCGGGAAATTTATTTATCACCGGGAACACGATCTCGGCGTTCTTTTCAGACAAAGCAATTTTTCCATAATCTTCGATCAACCCATATCCCTGGCTCTTCAGGCTTTCGTAGGCTTTTTTATTCTCTGTATAAGCATCGGCCCAGTAAGCATTACTCCAGGGGTTACCGGGATTGAATAATGGCGAGGCTTTATACAGCAGCACTTTTGCCTTAAAGGCCTGTGCAAAATTGCCATCGATATGCCCCCAATCCGGTGACGTTACATCGATCTTGGCCGGTAATAAGGTAATGGCTTTGTTCAGGTCCTCAATAATAAAATCAAAGCATTCTTTTGTGGAGTTACGCGGCAGGTCAAGGTCATCCTTATACCGGTCCAGCGGTGTTTTCACAATTGGCACACCACCGTATTCTTTCACCATGGAGAAATAAGTATATGCCCGCATAAAATACGCCTGGGCCAGGATGCTTTCTTTTTCGGCCTGGCTCAGCTTCCCGGCCTGTACATCCCGGATGGCAAGGTTCGCCAGCCGCACATTGGCATAATCCCAGTTGGCGGTGGAAGCGCCGGTTACGGTAATGGCATTTTCGCCAAAGGCGATGCCGGAGAGCTGTTCACTGTTACGGTCGGCTGCCACATTCCAGTTTCCGAATTTGTTATACAGGTTGGCCACAAAGGCATTGGCCTGCTGCAGGTCGTTCCATACCTGCTCCGGCTGATAGTTGCTCACATCTTCAATATCCAGTTCTTTTGAGCAACGGGTTCCGAAGATGATGATACATAAAAACAAGACTATTTTTTTCATTTGAATATCTGTTTGGAGGTCATTTAAAAAGTAAGGTTCAGCCCGGCGGTCAATGTTTTCATCACCGGGTAAGAATCATAGTTCTTCTGTTCGGGATCCTGGAATTCTTTCAGCTTTGAAATGGCAAAAAGATTGGTTCCGTTTAAAAACACCTGTGCATTTACCAGCTTTAGCTGGCGGATCCACCGGGCAGGAAGGGCATAACCGATGTTGAGGTTTTTCAGGCGGGTATAGGCACCGTTCCGCATCCAGAACGTAGATCCGTCACTGCCGGACTCCAGCCAGTTTTGTCCTACCACGCGCGGGTACCTGGCTTCGGGATTTTCGGGGGTCCACACATCACTGGCCCAGATGGGGTAATATACCCGGAAGTTACCGCCCCACTGGCGGATGCCCGGTCCGTCCTGGTTGCTGACCATTACATCATAGGAAGTTACCCCCTGGAAATGCGCATCCAGCGAAAGTCCCTTCCAGGACACATTAAAACCAAAGCCATAGTTCACTCTTGGCTTGCCATTCTTGCTCAGCAACTGCACATCATTTCCATCGATCCTTCCGTCGGCACCGGGCTTGTAGCCATCGCCCCGCACATCTTCATAAATAATGGCACCCAGGTAGGGTTTCCGGCCATAATAGTTATATCCTTTTGCCGTTAACTCATCCAGCTGCTGTTGGGTGCGGATGATGCCGAGCGCTTTAAAACCATAGATGCGGTCTTCAGGCTGCCCGATACGGGTACGGAAATGTTCCACACCGCCCGGTCCATAGGCCACCGGCTCGTCCAGCACATCCCAGCGGTCGCGGGCATAGCCCATATTCCCATATACTGAATAGGAAAATTCCTTCCCGGCGCGGTCACTCCACTGGATATCAAACTCCGCTCCTTTGAAGGAACGGACGGCGTAATTTTCCGGAGCAGGCGTGGTACCATATACATCCGGAATGGCCACCACGCGCGATGCGAGGATGTCTTTCATCTTGTTAGTAAACACATCCAGTCTTCCGGAAAGGCGGCTGTTTAAAGTGGCAAAGTCCAGACCAATATTCTTGTTCACCACTGTGGCCCAGGTAAGGCCAGGCACCGGAACGGGGCTCGGCTGTATGGTTTTATACAAGCGGTCGCCAAATACGTAGGGCGTACTATTCTGATAGGTTTCTTTATAATAAAATCCTTTAATCGTTTCGGGGTTGCCGATACTGGTATAATTCAGATCGTTACCTGTGGTACCGTAGGAAGCTCTTAACTTCAGTTCATTTAAAAACCCTACATGGTCTTTAAAGAAGGATTCCTGCGAGAGCCGCCAGGCCAGCGATACAGAAGGATAAGCGCCCCACTTATGACCGTTGGCAAAGGCACTGTTGCCATCATAGCGGAGCGATGCATCCACGATATACCGGTTGGCATAGTTATAATTCAGCCGGCCGATCCAGGATTGTGCGGCACCCAGTACTTCGAGCCCATCTGCAAACCGGTCTGCCGGATCTGCCGAATACGGAAAGAACTGGTCAATATTCGCAATGGGATTATACGCTGTGGAGACCGACCGGTACAAATGATCCTGCCGCTGTTCAAAAACTGCAAGGGCATCCACTGTATGCTTACCAAAGCTGCGGTTATAGGTGAGGAAGGCATTGAACTGGTACTTCCAGCCATTGTCCTGCTGGTAGCGTAAAAACGGTGCCTGCTGACTGAAATTAAAGATATTGGTCTTATTGGGATCAGGCGGGCCCGGTACAAACCGGTTTTGCGGATCGCCCTGTATGAACACGTAGTTTTTCTGGAAGGTCATATACCATTTCCGTAAAAAATCATTGGCTTCATAGTTGCCTACGATCTTGGCGGCCAGTCCCTGGGTGATCTTATGCAGGTTAATGTCCAGCGTTGCGATGGTGTTCAGCTGCCGTTTCCTTGTTTTGATATACCGGTCGCCCATTACCTGGTCAATCACACTCCAGGCCTGCCAGCTACCCATGGGTGTTTGCACCGGGTAATCGGTTATATGACCGGCCGGGGTTCCGTCTGCATTAATATAAAACGGATAAAGCTTGGGCCAGTTAAAGGTTACCCGGTAAAAATCAGATACATCATAATCATCATCCGGGGAGAAGGGCCAGTAAAACTTGTCGGAATTCTGCTGTGCCGCAGCAATGTTCATGTTCAGCTTAATATCGTTCGTGATCTTTGCCGTGATATTGGAACGGAGGTTGAACTTTTTATAATCAAGGTTTTTATAAGACCCATTCTCACCGGTATAGCTCACCATGTTGTAGTAGTTCAGCTTTTCTGTTCCACCCGAAACATCCAGCAGGTACTTTTGTACACTGGGGTTGCGCCATACCCAATCATTTACATTATAGTTCTTGTCTTTAAAATAATTAAACTCGGTTTGTCCGTTGGGCAGCGGATCATTTTTCTTATTATACTCATTGTTAAACTGCACCACCCTGTTCTGGTAAATGAGCTCATCCGTGGCCGTTGTAAGATCACTCAATAATGTTCTTGTGGGTCTGGATTGAGAATAAGACGTTTGAAAATGCAGGGTCGGCTTTTGGGCGCTTCCTTTTTTTGTAGTAACCACAATAACCCCGTTGCCCGCTCTTGAACCGTAGATGGAAGCGGTGGCTGCGTCCTTCAGCACGTTTAACTGGTCGATCTCATTCGGATCCAGCGCGTCAAATTCTGCCTTGCCTTTGATAACACCGTCGATCACATACAGCGGTTCGCCATTGGCACCCCGGATACGGATGCTGGAGCTGGCTCCCGACAAACCGGAGGTATTGGTAACCGTTACCCCCGGTGCCCTTCCTGCAAGGGTATTGGACATATTTGCGGCTGGTATATCGGTTAATTTTTTGGTGCTGATACTGGTAACGGCCCCCGTAAGATTGGAGCGTTTCTGTGCACCATAGCCCACCACCACCACTTCATCAAGGGCGGCTGCAACGGCCGAAAGCCGGATCTGTAATGCGGCTTCATTCCCCACCGTTACTTCCTGTGGCTGGAAGCCAATAGCGGATACTTCCAGTACCTCTCCCGCGGCTGCATTGATCCGGAAAGAGCCGTCGGCTGCGGTAGCAACGGCCGTAGATTTTCCCTTTATTTTAACGGTGGCACCGGCCAGGGGATTGCCGGCAGAGTCGGTTACCGTTCCCTCAACAGGCGTTGCCTGGATAAATGAAGAAACAGGGATACCGGTAACAGGCCTGGTTGCGTGCAGGGCGTTTACCTGTAACAACAGGCAACACAGCAACACCGGCAAGCCAATAACATACTTCTGGAATCTTGTTTGCATAAGCGCTCGTAATTTTTTGAGTTTAATAAATGGAGGACAATTGGAACAAGTAAAAAAGGCTGCATTATGGCAATGAACTGGCACAACACACCCGCTTATACAGATATGCTTTATATGCTCAGGTACTTTCTCTTTTTCAGGCAGGCCTCTTTTTACTTCGGGACGGGGCGGAATTACGTTTGATTTTTTAGGGTCATAGTAGGTTCAGGGAGTTTGTTAAAAAATAGTGAATAGCAAGACAAATGTTATCGAAAAAAATGCAGAAACAAAATTTTTTCCGATATTTTTTAAAACAAAATCGACGAAAGATTAATATTTATACAATAACCCGGCATCTTTTTTAAAAAAATACACAAACAAAATCCTGGCATCACCGGGGCTTTCGCAGGTAGAGGCATCAAGCTTTACCATTCGGCAATGTATCTGCAGCGACACCGGCAACAGGTATTCATCAAAAAAAATCTGTAAAAAAATTTGGCGGCCTCCGCAAATAGTTTATACTTTTGCCCCAGTTCTTGAAATGATTCTTATCCAGAAAGACCGAGGGACTTGACCCGATGACGTCTTGGCAACCTCCGCATTGCGCGGGAAGGTGCCACCTTCAACCAATCCGCCAGGGCGGATGGAAAGATAAGTTAGAAAAAGCCTTTTCATTTATTTGTAAAATAGCTGAATGCGCTTCTGACTTGTCGGGAGCGCATTTTTTTTTGCTCCCGGCATTCCTGTCGTTCGTTTTTCCGGATGGATGTTCATGAGTTATTCTTCACTATTAAAAAAACAAAAAATGAAAGCGCAAACAAAAATCCTGCACAGCATTCCCGCAGATGAGCTCACCGGTGCCATCTCCACTCCTATTTATCAAACCTCAACCTTTGTACAGGATGCACCTGGCGTGCACCGGGGATATGATTACTCCCGTACCAACAATCCCACGCGGGCCACATTAGAAAAACTGGTTGCCGAACTGGAAGGCGGCAGCCATGGATTTGCTTTTGCCAGCGGCCTGGCGGCCATCGACGCGGTTGTAAAACTACTGGCCTCCGGCGACGAAATCCTGGCGGTTGATGATATTTATGGCGGCGCCTTTCGCCTGTTTACCCATGTATACCAGAAGTTCGGCATTAGTGTGCGTTATACAGATACCACCGATGTGGCCAATGTAGCGGCAGCCATAACCCCGCGAACGAAACTGATCTGGATTGAAACGCCCACCAACCCAACGTTGAAGATCTCCGATATCCGCGCTATTGCGGCGCTTGCAAAAGCGCACCAGCTCCTGCTTTGCGTAGACAATACCTTTGCCTCGCCTGCAGCGCAAAAGCCGCTGGAGCTGGGGGCCGATATCGTAGTACATAGTGCCACCAAGTATCTTGCCGGGCATAGTGATGTGATCGCCGGTGTTGTCGTCACAAAAACAGCGGCGCTTGGCGACCAGGTCAAGTTCATTCAGAATGCTTCCGGCGCCATACTGGGGCCCTTTGATAGCTGGCTTGCCATAAGGGGTATTGAAACCCTTCCGCTGCGCATTGCACAGCATTCGAAAAACGCACAGGCCGTTGCTGAATTTCTGCAAACCCAGGACCTTGTAAGAAATGTTTATTATCCGGGACTCTCCACGCATCACAACCATGCGATTGCAAAACAGCAGCAACAATATTTTGGCGGCGTTATAAGCTTCGACCTGCAGGTTGATGAAGCCGATATTGCAACACAGCTGGTAAGATCCACGCGTTATTTTCAGCTGGCAGAAAGTTTGGGTGGTGTAAAAAGCCTGATCTGTTTACCCAGTGAAATGACGCATAAATCCATTCCGGCCGACATCCGCCGCAAGGCTGGTGTTACGGATAGTTTGATCCGGCTTTCTGTAGGACTGGAAGATGCAGAGGACCTGGTCGATGATCTGAAAAAAGCCATACGGGTAGCAACAGGCAGGCTGGCTACGGCGGCGCTTTAAAAGGAGCATTGGAACAATGAAAAATTGTTTACAGCTATGCTGCGTCCTTTTTTGCATGCCTGATCATTTACTGTCAGCAACAGGTCTTGTTACATATTGAAGATCGAGTATCCGATCATTGTGCTAAGCGCAGTCGAAGCATCCCTGTAATACAGGAACGTGCAATAATTGCGAGACCCTTCGGCTCCACTGCGTTCCGCTCAGGGTGACGAAACGGATCATCTGATCATTTGTAACAAAAACGAATCATCCTTCCATCATTGTTATAGTTGTTCTGTTCCGGTTTATTGGAACAGAACAACTATATAATATGGGCAACCTATGGTTCAACACCTAATACGCACTGGCTGCATCCAGTGTTGCCAGCGCATCTTCAGAAAGCTGCAACCGCACCGCATCGGTCATACTTTGCATCTGCGCTATACTGGTAGCACTTACAATGGGTGCGGTAACAGAGGGACGCGACAATAACCAGGCAAGCGCCACAGCTGCGGGAGAGGTGCCGTATGCTTCAGACACGCCATCCAAGGCAGCCAGGATCTTCATTCCCCGGTCATCCAGCATCTTTTTCACACCTCCCCCGCGGGTACTCTTTGCAAGATCTGCATCAGTCCGGTACTTTCCGGTTAAAAACCCGCTTGCCAGCGCATAGTAACTGATCACACCTAACCCGTGTGCGGTAACGATCGGTTCATATTGCGTTTCATACTGCTCCCGGTGATACAGGTTATACTCCGGTTGTAAGGTTTGATAAACCGGCAGCTGTCCAGCAACCGAAGCGTTAAGCGACGCTTCGAGGCGTTGCGGCGATAAGTTGGAAGCACCGATCCAGCGCACCTTTCCATCCCGGATCAGCTGTTCATAGGCCTCCAGCGTTTCTTCTACCGGTATGGCTTCATTATCAAAATGGGTCTGGTAAAGATCGATCGTATCCGTTTGCAGACGTTTTAATGAATGTTCCACCTGCTTCAGGATATACGCTTTTGATGTATCGGGCTTCGGCTGTCCGGCCATGCTTCCGCCCACCTTGGTAGCAATCAGTACGGCGTTCCGTTTCCCGGTCTTCTTCAGCCAGTTGCCAATGACCGTTTCCGATTCACCACCCTGGTTGCCCGGCGCCCAGTAGGAATACTGGTTGGCCGTATCGATCATATTAAACCCTTCGTCGGTGAAATGATCCAGCAGTTCAAACGAGGTGCGCTCATCAGCGGTCCACCCAAAAACATTGCCGCCAAAAACAATGGGTGCTATCTGCAGGTCTGTACGTCCAAGTATGCGCTTATTCATATTTAGTTTTAAGGATTAAAACAGTTCAGATAAAGGAATTGTTCGGTTAACGCCTGAAAGCCCGGCCCTTTTGTACTGCTTTGGCCCGATCCTCAAACATGCCGAATACCCAGTTATCTTCCTATAGCCCTGGGATCTTACTGTATGGGAGCCGGTTATCCTTTGAAACCAACTTATGAGTTATATTTGTAACTACATTCAATTTAAACCAGTAACAATATGAACAAATCAGCCATTCACCCCATGCCGGCATATTTCGACCGCTATATTAACCAGGTACCGGATGAACTGGAAATTGTACCTGCGATTCAAAAAAGTATCCTGGACATCTATCAGCTGGATAAAGAGAAGATCGACAGCCTGGGTGACCAGGTGTATGCACCCGGTAAATGGACCATCAAACAGATTCTTTTACATATTGCCGACTCAGAGCGGGTATTTATATACCGGGCGCTACGCTTTGCAAGAAAAGATAGCACACCGGTACAATCATTTGATGAGAACCTGTTTGCCGATCATTCCAATGCGGGCGAACGCACCCTCGAATCCCTGCTGGATGAGCTGGTGGCCGTTCGTCAGAGCTCCCTGGCCTTTTATAAAAATCTCAACAATGAGCAATTACTTTCCGTAGGCCATACCTACAACGCAGAAATGTCGGTACTGGCCATGGGCTTTACCATTGCAGGGCACCAGGCCCACCATTTTAAGATCATTGAAGACCTTTATTTTCCGTTGCTGAATGCGCAATAAATGAATTTCTATTTCCGCTTGCAGTTCCGGCTGCTCAACCGGCAGATAAAGGACTTTGGCCTGCAACCCTTATGGGGATGGTTCCTGGGCATTGCAGGCTTTGTCCTTGTTTCATGGTTGTTGTTCTCAAAAACCGGTGCGGCCATTTACCTGTACCTGTTTACGGCGCTCTCCTGGCTGCTGCAACTCAGCAACCGGAAAAGAACCAATTTTCTCCACATCACTTTCCCGCAGGGATCCCTGCGCCGGATACGACTGGCAGAGAACGCAATTGTTGCAGCGCCCTTTGTATTGTTTTTGCTCTGCCGGCAGTATTTCATTGCCGGTTTATTGTTATTACCGGCCGCCTTATTGCTCAGCTTTATCAATCATGTACCCGGTATCAGCACCACCATTCCAACTCCGTTTGGAAAGCGGCCGTTTGAATTTCTGACCGGCTTCCGGCAATCGCTGTTGCTGGTGATAGCGGCCTACCTGCTTACGGGCATTGGCATTTTCGTACACAACTTCAATCTCTGCCTGTTTGCGCGGGGTGCAACCATTTTACTCATCTGTTCTTTTTATACCAAACCGGAGCCCTTGTTTTATGTATGGAATTTTGCCTTTAGTCCGGCCGGTTTTTTAAAAGAAAAAATAAAGACGGCGGTATGGCATACCACCATTTTAACATTGCTGCCCCTGGTTGCACTGCTGGCCGCTTATCCTGATCAATGGTGGATGACCGGCGGTATCCAGTTGCTGGGCTATGCGTATATCATCCAGATCATCCTGGTAAAATATAGCGCCTATCCCGGCGAGATCCAGCTGGTTCAGCTGCTGATCTTTTCAGCCAGTATTTTTTTCCCGCCCCTGCTGTTTGGGCTGATCCCTTTTTTTTACTCCCGGTCTGTGAACCGGTTAGCAACATACCTTTCATGATCCAGATAACATCCCTTTCCAAGAGCTTCGGTGATCACGCAGTTTTAAAGAATATATCCGTTACGTTTCATACCGGGGGCGTATATGGCATCGTTGGTGAGAACGGGGCAGGGAAAACCACCCTGTTTAATTGTATTGCGGGTATTGAAGCACATGAGGGGCAGATTACAGCCAATCACACACCGCTCAAAAACCATTTGGGCTTTCTGCAAACAGAGCCGTTTTTCTTTTCAAAGATTACCGGGGCCGAATACCTGGAGCTGCTTTGCAGGGCCCGGCATAAGTCCGTTGAACAACCGGAACAAAAAAACATTTTCGACCTTCCCCTGAATCAATATGCCGCAACTTATTCTACCGGCATGAAGAAAAAACTGGCCCTGATGGCCATCCTGATGCAGGAGAACGATTACTTTATTTTGGATGAGCCTTTTAACGGGGTAGATATTCAAAGCAACCTGCTGATTACCGCCATCATTCAAAAACTGAAGGAACTGGGTAAAACCATCCTGATCTCCTCTCATATTTTTTCAACGCTCCACGAAACCTGCGACGAAATACACCTGCTCCAAAACGGCCTTTTCACAAAGAAAGTAATGCGGTCCGACTTTGACCTGCTGGAGCAGGAAATGAAACAGGTATCCATCGGCAATAAGATCGAGCAAATGGCGCTGAAATAAGCCGGTCGCATGCCGTTTTTTTAGTCGCCGGCAGCAAAAACGACCGCTTTCATTTATTAACCTGAGTCAAGGATTTTCTGATAAAAAAACATGAGTTTTGCACTACAAAATCAAACACACAACTGGCTGCTTAAAAACGGATTTGAATATACCATTATCCCTATATAAAAGATTGAGAGTCTATCAAAAACAGCCGGGAGTGTTCATCAGAACACTCTTTTTTTTGCACTATATAGCATCGTTCGCCAGCCGTTAACGCTGTACATTCCTGTTCCCGGCAACAACCCGGATTTTGCGGATCCAATACCGGTAGCCATTTTTTATGCCGTTGATCCATTTTCAAAAATGCAGCGCCGATCGGATCTGTCACATAGCATTAGAAGGAGATCTATTGCCTTGCAATGCGGCACAAATACGCTTTTGGGACCAAAAGATCTGATTTTTTGATAGCCAAAAAGTGCGGTGCGGCGGGAATCATTTGGAAGCGGTTTGTATTACCGGTGCGCTGCACCTCCATTCATTCCGGTGTGCGGTGCTAGTAATAGCAACGCTGCGGTGCAGCTTTGATCTTTAAGCTCTTAAAATTTAACTGATGCGTACGGAATGCCGGGTACGATGAAGCTTCCAGGTTTTATGTTTCCATTGCAGTCTGCAAAAATGCATACGCCTATTTGTCTATTCGCAAAACGGAACAACGCAAGAATCGGGTTTCTTTTTACAACCGCAGCCCTCAATTTTGTGTTATAAATTCGCATTATGAAGGTACAGGAAAAAATAAACTTCAATAAGGTAGCCGCGGCCATCGAATATATCCGCAGCAATTTTAAGGACCAGCCTGACCTGGAAGCCATTGCAAAAGCGGCCCATACCAGTCCTTATCATTTCCAACGCATGTTTACGGACTGGGCGGGGATCAGTCCAAAAAAATTCCTGCAATACATCAGCCTGGAACATGCCAAGCAGGTATTGAAAAACAACGAGGCTTCGATTGCGGACGCAGCCTTCGAAACCGGGCTTTCCGGAACCGGTAGGTTACACGACCTCTTTATTAATATTGAGGGAATGACACCGGCAGAGTATAAAAACGGAGGCAGCAACCTGCAGATCAACTATAGTTTTGCAACCAGTCCGTTTGGCAACCTGCTGGTGGCATCCACTACCAGGGGTATCTGCTATATGGCTTTTTATGATGATGCAGCAAAGGCACTTGAAGCACTGAAACACCGGTTTCCGAATGCAAACTTCCTGGAGCGGCTGGATTCATTGCAGCAGAACGCGCTGTATATTTTTAAAAATGGTCATGCACCACTACCACAGGTTAAACTGCACCTGAAAGGTACCGACTTTCAGCTGAAGGTTTGGGAAAGCCTGCTAAAGATCCCCATGGGGCAGCTGACCACCTATGGTTCGCTGGCCGCGCAGATCGGAAATCCCAATGCCTCCCGTGCCGTGGGTACTGCTATCGGCAGTAATCCTGTGGCCTACCTCATCCCCTGCCACCGGGTCATTCAGTCTACCGGGCATACCGGCGGTTATATGTGGGGCCCTTCGCGCAAAACGGCAATGATCGGATGGGAACAGGCAAGGGCGCAGCATGGGGAATAACATTCAAAAGACTAAACTCCAAATTCTAAGACCCAAAAGGCAAGATCCAGGGCCCAAAAGACTCAAAAAACAAAACACAAATAGCAAGATACAAACAGCAACAGCCAGAATACAAAGGCTGTGTTTGCTGTCCTATATTTAAAATACGATTTCATTTATGCAGAATCTCTTACCCTATGACGGTATTGTAAACTATTATGGCCAGATCTTTACACCGGGAACAGCGGATGCTTATTTTACCCGGTTAATGGAAACCATCGACTGGCGGAATGACGAGGCCGTCATCTTTGGAAAACGGATCATTACCAAAAGAAAAGTGGCCTGGTATGGCGATAAAGATTTTGCATACACGTATTCCAACGCTACCAAAACGGCATTGCCCTGGACAGAGGAGTTATTGGCACTAAAAAAGATCAGTGAAGAAACAACAGGTGAACAGTATAATTCCTGTCTGCTCAATCTTTATCATACCGGCACCGAAGGCATGGCCTGGCATTGCGATGAAGAACGGGAGCTAAAGAAAAACGGAGCTATCGGATCGCTGAGCTTTGGCGCCGGAAGAAAATTTGCCTTCAAACACAAGACCAGCGGCGAGCGGGTCGATTGCTTTTTAGAACATGGAAGTCTGCTGGTTATGAAGGGTACTACCCAAACCCATTGGCTGCACCGGTTGCCTCCCACTAAAAAAGTGCTTACCCCCCGTATCAACCTTACGTTCCGGAGCATACGTGGTTAAATTTGGAAATGTGAAAATTTGGAAATGTGGAAATGTGGGAATGCGGGAATGTCGAGATATGAAAATGTGGCGGGGATGGTAAGTGAAGGTTAGTGGTCAGTTTTCAGTGGTCAGTTTTTAGTTTTCACATGATCCGGTGCGGTTTGCAATTTTGTCTTTTGTTTTTTGCTTTTTGATTTTTGGATCTTTGGTTCTTGTTTTTTGTTCCTTTTTAGAATTTAATATTTAGAATTTCAGCAGTCAGTTTTTAGCTTTCAGATGATCTGGTATGCTTTGTGATTTTGTTTTTTGATCTTTGGATTTTGGTCTTTGTTTTTTGGTTCTTGGATCTTGCCCTCTTTTAGAATTTAGGATTTAATATTTAGAATTTTAGCTGTTGGCTTTCAGATGATCCGGTGCGGTTTGCAATTTTGTCTTTTGTTTTTTGTCTTTTGTCTTTTGGTTCTTTGGTTCTTGTTTTTTGTTCCTTTTTAGAATTTAGGGTTTAATATTGGGTGACAGGACGATCAAATGAGACATTGATTTTTGTTTCTGGTTTTGATATTTGTTTTTGCCCTTTGGACCTTAGAATTTACCGATTACGATTTAGCTCCCCAACCTTACGCATTCACTATTACCCATTGCCTGTTCAATGTCGTTTCCTTAAGCAATTTTTATGATTGCCGCAGATGCACAGATTGCGCCTGCGGCGCTTTTCTGCGACATTATTGTAGTTAAAGCCGATACCAAATCTGCGCATCTGCGGCTTTAAGGGAACGACATTGATGCTCTATTGACCATTCACCATTGCCTGAAAAAAAGCCATCCTGATCGAATCAGGACGGCCTTTCTAACAAAATAAACAAGAAACAAATCACCAGATCTTAGCCCGCTCATTTTCGGGCTTGTACATTTTATCGCCCGGTTTTACATCAAAAGCTTTATACCAGGGTTCAAAATTTGTTAATGGTCCGTTCCCTCTCCATTCGGCAGGCGCATGCGGATCGATCTTGATCAGCTGTTTAGCGCGTTCGGGTGTTGATTTACCCCGCCATATCTGCCCCCAGCTCATAAAAAAGCGCTGATCCGGGGTAAAACCGTCGATTAGTTCATTTCCCTGTCCCTGTTTGGTTTTCTTAAACGCATCATAGGCGATGGTAATTCCTCCCAGGTCTGCAATATTTTCACCCAGGGTCAGCGAGCCGTTTACGTGTACGGAATCCAGTACGGTATAACGGTTAAACTGCTCTTCCACCATTTTTGTTTTTTCTTTAAACTTCTTTTCATCCTCCGGCGTCCACCAGTTTTTCAGGTTCCCGTCTGCAGCATATTGTGCCCCCTGGTCATCAAAACCATGCGTCATTTCATGACCAATCACTGCTCCGATGCCACCATAATTAACAGCATCATCTGCCCCAAAATCAAAGAACGGAAATTGCAGGATCGCCGCCGGAAAAACGATTTCATTAAATGCCGGGTTATAATAGGCATTTACCGTATTGGGCGTCATGCCCCATTCTGTACGGTCTACCGGTTTTCCCAGCTTCGCCAGGTTGCGGTTATACTCAAACGCAGCAGCCTTCAACACATTTTGCGCATAATGCTCCGCAGTAATCTCCAGGCCCGAATAATCTTTCCAATGATCCGGGTAACCGATCTTTTTCATAAAAGCGCCCAGTTTGGCTTCCGCCTTTTGTTTGGTAGCATCGCTCATCCAGTCCAGGTTCTTGATCCGGTTGCTAAAAGCATCCTGCAGGTTCTGCACCAGCTCCACCATCTTCTGCTTGGCTTCCGGTTTAAAATACCGGTCTACATACAGCTTGCCCAACTGCTCCCCGATCGAATTATTGATCACCTGCATTACCCGCTCCCAGCGTGGTTTTTGTTCTTTCTGACCGCTCAGGGTTTTATCATAAAAATCAAAATGCGCTTCGTCAAAACTCCGTCCAAGATAAGGCGCCATATCAGACAGCAGGTTATAGGTAAGGTAGGTTTTCCAGGTATCCAGCGGCGTGGAATGCAGCAGCCCGGAAAGCGTTTTGTAATACTGCGGCACGGTTACCAGCAGGCTGTCCTGCCCGTTGATGCCCATTTTTGCAAACACCTCTTTCCAGGAAATACCCGGTGTTTGTTTGGAAAGCGCATCGAGGCTGAATTTGTTATACATTTTTTGCGGATCCCGCATTTCTTTTGGATAAAGGGAAGCGGCTGCGAGCTTTTGCTCCAGGTCAAAGATGGCCAGAGCCTGCTTTCCAGCAGTTACCGAATCGGCTCCGCCCAGTTGCAGGATCTTTCCGATATATGCCTTATAGGCCTGACGGTTTTTTTCGGCACCGGCATCCTTATCTGTATAATAATCTTTCGACGGCAATCCCAATCCGCCCTGTGTAAACTGAACGATATTTTCAGAAACATTCTTATCATCCGGCCCTATAAAATTGGGGAATACCGTTTGCAAACCGGTTTTCCCGTTTGCGATAACCACATCCAGCAGTTGCTGCGGCGTACTAATGGCATGAATGGCATCCAGTTGTTGCTGCAGCACTGCGATTCCAGCCTTATCGATAGCCGCCGTATCCATACCGCTTTTATAAAAGGCCGCTACATTGAACTGGGCGGTTCCGGCTGTTGCTTTTTCTTTTGAAACATCCTCCAGCAGTGTGTGTACCGATTTATTGGTTTTATCCCGCAGTTCGTCAAAACTTCCCCAGCGGGTTTTATCACCCGGTATAGCCGTATTCCGTATCCAGGTTCCATTTACATACAGGAAAAAATCATCACCGGGTTTTACAGTAGTGTCCATATTGGCCCTGCTCAGGTAGGTAGCTGGTTCCGATGTGGCTTGTTCGGCAGGTTTGCTGGTATTTACACCACAACCCACTGTGCCGGCCGCCAAAACCCCGGCAACAACTATTTTTTTATATCGCATAAAATATTAATTATCGTTCAAAGTTAATTATCCCGTACTGTATGAACCCAATATTTACACAAACGGTAGTGCGGCTTCTTTCGCCGGTCAGGCACCCGGCACCCACTCCTCAATGGTTCAACATCAACTTAATCCGGATTAAGTTATTTTTAAACTATTTCAACAGACAGGCCTGCTGTTCATCTTGGTACAAACTTTGTTCCTTTATTTGTCCTTCTTGTTTTGTAAGAAATACCCTTTTTATTGAATAAGAAACCGTCTGCCGGAAGAACCTCAGCCCTTTTTCTTTCCAGCGGATTGCTCTTTTCCAATTATAGCGCATGCATTCCATAACCGACAAAAAACTTATTTATGGCCCAGCTCACCCAACCCATGTTTAGCATCAACGGCAAACCCATTGCCCAGTTCACCACCTTTTCCCTGAATCAGTCCATCTTTGAACATCATCGCTTTACGCTTACCTGTCCGGCTCAAACCATTGACGGAAAGGCCGGTATCTTCAACAATTCTAAAAATATGATCGGTGCCTCTTTTGGTGCGCGCATAACCGGCACCGGTACCAAAGGCGACCTTTTGTTCAACGGTATTGTAACCGGCGTGGAAACGGCGCGGTTTACCGGGCATCACGGGGATGTGGTCATTACCGGATACAGCCCTACCATTATTTTAGACAGTGGTCCGCATTGTAAAAGCTGGGAAAAAAAAGCGGTTAAAAACATTGCGCAGGAAGTATTAAAATTTTTTCCGCAGAACCTGCTGGAGCCAAAGATCCAGGTAATGTATGGAGAAACCCTGGCATATATGGTACAATACAAAGAAACCGCCTGGCAGTTTTTGAAGCGGCTGAGCGGCACTTTTGGAGAATGGATTTACTGGAATGGCCGGAACCTGGTCATCGGGCAGCCCTCCGGGGGGCCAACCGCCTCCCTGGTTTACGGCAGCCATCTCAGCAGTTTTAATATTTCCCTTCAGGCCCGGCCCACACAGATGCAGATGATGGGCTGGGATTATATGAACAGCCAGGTATATACCAGTGCCCCCCATGGTATTGAGCAAAAAGCCGGTCTCAACCCCTGGGGTGAGCAGGTGTATAAATCCGGGCAGGCCGTTTATGGAACCCAGCCTAAACTCTGGAACAACCAGTTCCTTACCAATAAAAAGCAACAGGATGAGCTGCTCAATATCCGCAGTGCGATGGAAAGCAGCCGCATCGTGCGTTTTAACGGGCAAAGCGGACATCCGGGTGTTGCAATCGGCGGCACCCTTGAAGTAAAGGGCAATAATGTATTCAGCAGCCAGTCTGAAGGGTACGGCGATTACCTGGTTACTGCCGTTAACCACCATGTAGATGCACAGGGTAATTATAAAAACGATTTCTCCGCCGTTCCGGCCAGCATAAAAGTGCCGCCGGTTGAAGTGCATCAGGATCCCGTTTGTGAAACCCAAAGCGCCATCGTAACCGACAATAACGACTACAACGGCCTGGGCCGGATCCGTGTAAAATTCCATTGGATGAACGGATCGGAAAGAACCCCATGGATCCGCGTAACCACACCCCATGCCGGAGGGGGAAAGGGCATGTTCCTCCTGCCCGAAGTAGGTGAAGAGGTCATTGTTGGGTTTGAAGGTGATAGTGCTACCAAACCCTATGTGATCGGCGCTGTATATCATGGCAAGGCCAATAACAGTTTTGGAAATGCCGGCAATGATGTAAAGGCCCTGCAGAGCCGCAGCGGGAATAAGCTGGTACTAAACGACAATGAGGGAAGCGTACACCTTACGGATAAGGGTGGCGCCGATATGAAATTTGATGGCGCCGGCAATGCCGTTACCAATACCAACAGTGACTATACCGTAAATGCGGGTGCCAACCATACCAGCAAAGTAGGCACCAACCAAACCAATAAGGTAGGCTCCGTTCAAACCAATAACGTAGGCGAAAAACATACCACGGATGTAGGCAACGGCAGCAGTGTGCTTACGATGGACAATGCCGGCAATGTAACCATCAACGGTAAAACAAGCGTAAAAATTGCAGTAGGTTCACATCAGCTCGTTATCGATAATTCCGGGAAGGTAACGCTCAACGGGGCCAACCTGCATGCAACCATGACCGGCCAGCTGAATATGAGCGCACCCAACAACCATATAAAAGGCATTACCAAGCTGGACGGCGGGGATGTATTTGTAAACTAATAACCGAACCTATGAGTGGAATCATAAATATCCGGGAGCCGTTCTCTGAAAAGTACACGCTCATTATTGAAACCGATATGCGGGCGGTGAATATTGCCGCCTACTCCCGCGCCCGCATCCGCTGGGATTTCCGGGTACTGCGTGTGGGCCCGGAAGCACTGGAAGTAGAACTGATCCGGCTGGATAACGTATTGCTGGAGGCCACCAATCCGCTTACAAAAGAAGTACAGCAGGTAAGCGATGTATTTGGCAGAATGTATAATGAGCTGCACCTGGTACTTGACCAGCGGGGCCAGGTACAACGGGTACTGAACCAGGACATTATCCTGGACAAATGGGCCACGGTTAAGGAGGAAATGCAGCAGCATATAGACCATACACCGGAAATAAAAGACGTTATCCTGTTAAACGACGCCTTATTTCAAAGTGCGGAAAAAATGGTTACTGCCATACAGCACAGCGAATTCTTTATGCTTTACTTTAACCACCTTTACGGCCATTATTTTCCGTTCCGCGCAAAACGGGAACAGCAATATAATTTTTTCAATACGGCAATGCTGCACCTGCAATTTGGCGGGCACCTGGTTTCCGAAGGCAGTCGCACCGTTCAGCTGGAAATCCGCGGCACCCCGCTTTTTGGTCTTGGCGGGTTTACAAAAAAAGCATACGCCCAGTTTGCCGATCAGCTTCCGCTGCATAAACTGGCACCGGTAATTGCAGACAACAGCAATTACCTGCTGGATAAAAAGACCGGAAAGATCCTGGAAGCAGCCCGCCAGAAACAGGAGATCGCCGATGAAAAAAATCTTTATCTCAAGCTGGATTACCACTTCCTTTCGGAAGAAAAATACCGGGAACGTTTAAAGACGCAGCCGGCGTTCTATGAACCTGTTTAATACATACATCATCGCGATACCATGCAGGAAAAAACACAAAAAATGAAAAGCTTTCAAATCGGGAACAGCCGGTTCCAATGGAACCGTTCCGGCCGTTGCTACACCCTTGCCCTGCTTACACAAAAAGACGCTGGTGCAGGCATCGTCAAACGGAAAGCCCGCATATTCCGCTTACGGATTGCACCCCATGGCGGCCTCCGGATCGAATGGCATCATCGCACCCAAACCCTTCAAAAAATAAGCGGCTATGGGCAATAAGATCATTACAGAAAAAGACTTCTGGATCTGCAGCGAAGGAAACATGCCCGCGCCCTTCCAGGGCACAAGGCTGGGGCTTAAAAAAAAGAGCGGCGACATTTATATCACTACAGAAGATAAGTCAACCAGCAGCTGCGTGGATTTCAGTTGTAAGAAATACATGCTCCTGATGGCGATTGCCGCAGCGGTACTGGTAGTAGGGGCCATATTGCTGGGTGTGCTTACGGTAGCCACGGGTGGTGCCGCGCTGATTGCCATCGGCGCCCTGGCCGGACTTGCCGGTGCAGCCATCGGTGCCGTTGTGGGTGCCCTGCTCTGCGGACAAAAAATGTCGGGTAAACGGACCTGGGTGGGCGGAAAACAAAACTTTATCTCCCAGGGCACACAGACCATCACCGGTGACCATGTTATGACCTGCCCCATCGGAGGCGTGATTACGTTTGCACCCCAGATCAAGAACTGGAGCCAGGCCCTTTCCATGGGTGCGGCCAATTACATTGGCGGACTGATGGAAGGCATGATGGCCGGAGCTGCTGTTGGAATGGGCGGCGCAGCGCTCAGCGGTGGTGCCGCAGCCATGAGCGGCGGGGCCGGGTTACGCGGATTATCCCAGGCGGCCCTGCAATTTGCCAAAAGCATGCCTAAAAACTTCCTGGTAAATGCGGTTCAAAGCTTTGGTAAATTCGGGCTGGCCCTGAGAGGCGTGCTGGGTGCCCAGAACGCAGCCGCCACTTATGGCAACACCGGTACTGCGGGCGCCGGTGATTTTACATCCGGCTTTTTCTCGATGGAAACAGGCGCCGCTCAATCCGTAAAAAATGTGTTTACCGGTAACGGCTCCTGGCAGGATTTTGCCGGCATCGCGCTGATGTTTAGTCCTGTGGGCAAGGGCGTTCAGGATCTTGAAGGAAAAGGAAAACCCAAAGCAGAAGAGCCGGGAAGCTCCAAAGCAGAGGAAGCAGAAACCCAAAAGCCCGAAGATGAAAACAGTAAGCCGCAGCCCGATGCCCAGGAAACGGAAGCCGCCAGGCAGGAAGGTGATGGCGCATATGAAGCAGAAAAAGTACCGCTGACGCGGGAACAGGCCATCATTGAATCGAGGGATGCCTATAACAAGGCCACCAATAATGCCGGCAAACTGCCCGATAGTCAAAACGGTAAAACAACAGCATCAGACGGTATCAATACCGTTAGCGGTTACGCACCAGACAGGATCAGTCAGAAAACAAGGACCAATATGGGCGGCGTTACCGATGTGCCTCCGCAGGATGTCATCAATCACTCCAACAACATCAATCATACGCTCAATGAAAATGCAAGCATTGATAACGGAGTACCAGGGCAGGCCAGCGCCAGCCATGCCGAAAAACAGGTAATGACCAATAAACCGGGCGACCCTGTTGGCGTTTCACGGCCTATGTGCAGCAACTGCCGTGAATTTGCGCAGAAACAGGCCGATGCACTGGGACAGGACGTAGTGGTTACAGATCCGAACGGAACGCATATTTTTGAGCCGGGCGGAACAGAACCCATAGACATCGGGTGGGATCCAATTGATTAATAAAAACAGCAAAAACATGCTTGAACAAGTATTAGCAGCAGCAGTAAAGGCGTTGAATGAAAATCCGCAGGGGCATCTTCCTTTAAAGCACCGGGTGGCCGTTATGAAAAGTCTGAACGATCCCGGCATCGTTAATAAACTCTTTCTTGAATGTGCCAAAAAAGTGCTCCCGGTCTGGTACCAGGATTTTCCGGAAAATCCCTCCATGATCGCCATGCTGACCAGGGCCGACGCATTCCTTTACAACCAGGAACAAACCGATTTTATGAAGCTGGGGGATCAGTACCGGAACTATATGGAGAGCACCCCTGGAATGGCCGGGATGGCCGGTCTCAGCGCGGTGTCATTGTGTTACAGTATGGCCACGGGTGCTGCAATGATCCTGGATATTGAAGACTACGATGGACAGGACGATGGCGCTTTTGACTGGGACACCTGGAACCCCGACTTCTATGCCTCTATAGCTTTTGCCGGCGGCAACCCTTTTGTAAACGAGGGCGACCCGCAAAAACGTCGGGCCTTCTGGCAATGGTATCTCCAGGCTGCCGACCAGCTGGCGCAACAACCCGGCGAGCGGCTGTCTGATATACCCGTGGAAACAGAAGCGGTCATTTCCGAAGCTTTTAGCCGCACGCAAACCTATACACAGCCGGCGCTGATGGATATGCTCAAAAAAGTCATCGAGCTTTCGCTGGCCGATCTTCAAAAGAGTGACCCGGACGTTCAATGGGAGCAATTGGAACTAAGCGGTGAATGTATGAAGGCCGGCATCGGGATGAAGGGCTTTTATATTTTTGAGGGCAACCAGGTTCCGTTTAAACTGAAATATTTTCTTCAGAAAGGCGACCAGTCTACCATTATCCTGATGAACAAAATCAAATATGCCATGTACGAGCAGGCACCAAAAGAAGGCGCCTGGATGGGCTTCCGCCTTGTGGCCGAAAAGGATCTCGACTTTACCCTGGACCTCAACTATGATCTGCGCACGGCCCTTCCCGGAAGCAGGCAGGATCCCGAAAACTTTAAGCAGGAATTTGAAGCCTTTCCCCGGGCAAAAGCTTATACCCCCGACTGGTGGCAGGCTATCCTTGGAAAAAAAGCGGCTTACCTGTAAATCACAGGCCATTATACGGAAAGAAAGACCATTTTCCTACAGGCTACCTCAACAATCGGCAGTTTTTGTAATACCAGAACAAATAAAAAATGACCAGGGCGCAGAGCGCCGATACCATTCGCAGCACAAACACCCGGTAAAGCGATGCATGCGCATGCGGACCGGGCCCCTGTTCCCGGGAACCGATAAAATTTGTAATTTCAATACATGATTGAAAATGTTATCAGCGGGTTCGACCTCAACACGATCATTACCCAATTAATAATGATCTTCGTTTCCATACTGATCGGTACGGTCATTGGAGCAGAACGGGAATACAAAAACAAATCGGCCGGTTTAAGAACCTTTATCCTGGTATCCTTCGGCTCCTGTATTTTTACGATCTTATCAATCCGGATAGGAGTCGGGAATCCCGACCGGCTCGCCGCCAATATTATTACCGGTATCGGCTTCCTGGGTGCCGGTGTCATTTTTAAAGACAGTACCAAGATAGAGGGCATTACCACTGCCACCACCATCTGGGCCACGGCTTCCCTGGGTATGAGCGCCGGAGCGGGACATATTTATCTTGCCCTGGTGGGTACCGCTGTAGTACTTGTAATTCTGAAACTGCTGATGCCCATTCAAAAATTTATCGACAATCATCATAAGATCCGGGAGTATAAAATTGCCACCGCCACCATTACGGACTTTGAAGCCTGTATAGCATTATTCCGTGAGTACCGTTTGAAACCGTTGCTGGTGAGCGAGCAAAAAAGCGCTGAAGGTTTTTCACGCACCTGGCAGGTTACAGGCACGCTTAAGAACCACAACCAGCTGGTTTCGCGGATGGTGCAGGATCCCAGGATCCTCTCCTATCATTTTTAACGTTTAAAAGGTAGCACATGAAAAAGAACATCTGGCTTAAAGATCCCGAAAAACATGATTATCCGGCCGCCCAGGACTACCTGGAACTGCTATTCACGCCTGTTGCAGCCAAAAAGATCGCCGCCCAGCTACAAAAAGCGGTAACCATAAAGAAAAAATCAAAAGATATCTTAAGAGCCAGTAAACTTCCCCTGCTGCCTGAAGACAATATCCATGTAAAAGAAAACCTGAAAAAATTCCGGAAAGCACAAAAGCTATCCCCCATCCTGCTGGTACGGAATGAAACGGCGCTGATCATTGCCGACGGCTATCACCGCCTCTGCGCCAGCTATTATCTTACGGAAGACCTGGAGGTGCCGTGCAGGTTGGTTTAGGGGAATTTGGAAATGTGGAAATGTGGAAATGTGGAAATGAAGATCCGGCTTCATTCGGTGGTCTTTTCCTCCTCCGGCAAGGGATTATTAAATTTGTTCCCCATTATTGATACCCTGAATAAATGGCAAACTGGAATTTATTTGAAAATTTGAAGATGTGGAAATGTGAGAATGTGGAAATGGGAATCCGTTCTACCTCATGATCCCTACTCCGATAGCGATCCCATACCAGGTATCGAACCAACCCTAAGGTTAAATGGCGTTCAGTTTTCAGTCGATTTCTGGAAGCTGAAAGCTGTAAGCTAAAAGCTAAACGCTGTTGTCTCCTCCGTCTCACTGTGCTCCAAACCTTTCAGGATTTAAAATGTAAAAGTGATTATTCCTTTCCACCTGAGGATTCCAATCTGTTGCAAAATGTACATCCATCAAGTATCAAACGGATTCCTCTTTGAATTTATAATATCCCGCTATCAAAAATACTAAAATAATAATTTCTTATCTTTGCGTTCAAACTTATATACATGCGAACGCTAAAGTTGATAAATCACCTGAGCGATGCAGCCATAAAAGAGCAGCTTTCAATCATGGCAGGAAA
>NZ_JASLGT010000025.1 GCF_030150205.1 Niabella sp. | reverse complement strand
TGAAACAGATTTTAGTATGATTAAAGCAAAAATGCTTAGAAAAGTGCATGCTGTAACAAAAAATGGATTCTTGCTTAAAGTCGCTCTTTTTGTTATCGCATACACTTTCGACAAATTAACTTAACTGGCAACTTAAATTAAAATAATATAAAAAAGATTGCCCGCAAGAACCGGCCGGATTCGTTCAGGTTGAGGGTACACGTTCATCCGGGCAATGGCAGACAGCGATAGAAAAGCCGGCCGGACAACCGGTGCGATTACAGTGATTCAATTTGAAAGGCCATTCGTTGATTGTATAAATTTCTCAATATAAAAATGAAAAATAGTGGTTATCTTCAGTTTCATAAAATGATGTAGGAAATATGGATAATGCAATTCAACAGAAAGTGGATCAATGGTTGCAGGGCAATTATGATCAGGATACAAAGAACAGCATAAAAAAGCTTCAGCAGGAAGATCCGAAAGAACTGGCTGATGCCTTTTATCAGAACCTGGAATTTGGAACGGGAGGGCTCCGGGGAATTATGGGGGTCGGTACCAACCGGATGAATAAATATACGGTGGGAATGGCCACCCAGGGATATGCCAATTACCTGCTGCAATCCTATCCCGGTGAAGAAGTGCGGGTGGCCATTGCGCACGACAGCCGGAATAACAGCCGCTTTTTTGCAGAAACCACTGCTCATGTTTTTGCGGCCAACGGCATCAAAGTATTCCTGTTTGAGGCCCTGCGGCCAACACCTGAGCTTTCGTTTGCGATCCGTACGCTAAAATGCCAGGGAGGGGTGGTATGTACCGCTTCACATAATCCCAGGGAGTACAATGGTTATAAGGCCTACTGGAACGACGGCGGGCAGCTGGTGCCGCCCCATGATAAAAATGTGATCAGGGAAGTGGAAAAGATCGCTTCCGTTGATGATGTGAAGTGGAGCGGGGGAGATGCCAATATCACCCTGATCGGAAAAGACATCGACGAACAATACATTGAGATGGTGAAAGGGCTGAGTGTATTTCCTGATGTGATCGAAAAGCAACGTGATCTTAAAATTGTATATACCCCCATACATGGCACCGGTATTACCCTGGTACCACAGGTATTGGAGCGTTTTGGGTTTAAGAATGTGCACATTGTAGCGGAACAAAAAACGCCGGATGGGAATTTTCCTACCGTGGCCTATCCCAATCCCGAAGAAAAGGAAACCATGAGCATCGGCCTTGAAAAGGCAAAAGAACTGGATGCGGACATATTGCTGGGTACCGACCCGGATGCTGACCGTGTAGGCATCGGTATTAAGAATAACCATGGCGAGTGGGTGCTGATGAACGGCAACCAGACAGCGGTGCTGGCATTTAACTACCTGCTGGAAGCAAGAAAGGAAAAAGGAATCTCCCAGCCCAATGATATGATCATTACCACCATTGTAACCACCGGGGTGGTAGACAACCTGGCCGCCGGTTATGGGGTGCATTGTTACCGGGTATTGACCGGGTTTAAGTGGATTGCCGAACTGATCCGGGAAAAACAGGGGAAAGAACAGTATATCGTTGGCGGGGAAGAAAGTTTTGGCCTGATGATTGGCGATAAAGTGCGTGACAAAGACGCGGTAAGTGCCGTGGCGCTGCTTTGCGAAATGGCTGCCTACGAAAAAAATAATGGCAAAACCCTTTTCGATAAATTAATTGAGCTGTATGTGAAGTTTGGCTTTTATAAGGAAAAGCTGATCTCTATTACCAAAAAAGGCATGGATGGCCAGCAGCAGATCGCGGCTATGATGCAGGATTACCGGAATAACTTACCCAAGTCCATTAATGGCATTAAGGTAGTACGGGTGCTGGATTACCAGAGCAGTAAATCAACCGACCCGCATACGGGTGATGCAACCGATATCCTGCTTCCCAAATCCAATGTATTGCAGTTTGCACTGGAAGACGGCAGCCTGGTATCTGCCCGGCCCAGTGGTACCGAGCCAAAGATCAAATTCTATTTCAGCGTAAAGGAAAAACTGGAAAATGCAGACCTGTTTGATACGGTGGATCAGCAGCTGGATGCCAAAATTGATGCGATCATTGTCGATATGAAATTGAATTAGTGTATTGGCGAACTTAGCGGATCTTAGCGTATCCTCTGCGGCTAAATTTTTACCGCGAGGTGCGCAAGGAACCCGCGAGGTGCACTATGACAATAGGATGGATGATTGCCGCAAACGTTTTGCGAACATTGCGAAAAAACCTGGCGTTCGCGTTTAATACTTTACCGCGGAGAGCAGAGTTGATGGAGTGCTCAATACAGTCTCTCAGCGAATCTCCGCGTCCCTGCGTCTTCGCGGTTCATCTTTTACCGCAAGGCGCGCAAGGAATCCGCGAGGTGCGCTATGACCCCTCAGCGAATCACTGCGTCCCGGCGCCTTCGCGGTTAAATGTCCACCGCAGAGAGCAGAGATAACAGAGCGTCCAATATAACCTAACCTCTCAGCGAATCACCGCGTCCCTGCGCCTTCGCGGTTAAATACTCCTCCTTATCCGGACTGATACCCATTCAGCGGCCTGTCATTCTTAGGATTTCTTCTTTTGATATGCGGACTTGCCTCTTTTTGAATGTGAACCGTTTTCATTACCGGAGCAGCAACAGGAGCCGGCTGCTCTTCGGGTTCTGCTATGGACGCTTCGGCCACTGGTTGCTCCGGTGCTGCCTGTTTCTGCAGCCAGGCCTTATGCGTTTCCAGCTCCAGGATCAGTAAGGTCATTTTTTCCAGCGAAACTTCAATACAGGCCAGCTGCGTTTCTTTGCGCAGCAGCCATTGCGGCCGCATTTTTTCTATACGGATTTCCAGCAGCGCTGCCTGGTACTGGAAGCCGGTAGCAGAATGGAGGTACGCTTCCCGTCCGGGATCGGTCTCCTCCAGCTGGGCCGCTACATTACGGGCATGCTCCAATTCCAGTTCTTTTGACCGGAGCTGGTCTTTAGTTGCGGCTAAATGATCCAACCGGCGCTCAATCTGCAGTTCGAGGCCCAGCTTTTTCCACAACAGGGTCTTTTGATCGCGGTACGTCTGCTTCAGGATGTCTTCACATTGGGAAATGTTGGTGATGTGGTGGAATGAAAGGTTAACCATAACGTTGGTTTTGGGGTGAAAGAATACCTACAAGCTACACCCGCCGGGAGCCGATCGCTTCAATAAAAAATGTTTTAAGGATTGTTTAACATTTGAGCGGTTTTGCTTGCGGAAGCACCAAAATGGCTTCTTCTCTAATGAATTGCTTATCAGCGTGCTAATGATATCCGGGTGCAGGTACCGGTTAGTATTATTTTAATTATAGTATTTTATAATATGTTTTGGCGCCGCCCGGTGTGTTCGGTTGGAGTGACCAATCGATGTGGTAATGTAACATGGAATTTCAGTGGTTCTTATCAGACCGCAGGTGGGTAAAGCAATGATGCTGCATCATCTCTCCGCGAACCACTGCGTCCTGGCGGTTAAATGCTTACTGTTTCCAGGCGGTTCATAAAGAAGGTTGCCGCAAATCCACTTTAACCAGCCGCTTTGTCCTTCGTGCCTTCTTCGCTCCAGCTGCCGATACTGGGCCAGCCCCAATGATCCTCGTCTGCATAGGCGAAATCGTGCTGATGCTTTTCCGGAATGGCTCCCTTGATCAGGGCACCGGGAGGAATGGACGGGTAAATCTCTTCAAACGTAAACATGGAGGTGAGGCTGATGCGGCGGTAAACATGCGAGCGGGTAATATCCTGCATCTTGCTTAAACCCGCAGCCCCCATCATTTCTACAAAGGTCTTTACGGTATATTTATGGTAATTGGCCACCCGTAGTTTTTTATCTTCCACCACCAGCCCTCTTGTCAGTTTCGGGTCCTGGGTGGCCACACCGGTAGGACAGCGGTTTGTATTGCATTGCAGTGCCTGGATGCAACCCACTGCCAGCATCATGGCTCTTGCACAATTGCAGGCATCAGCGCCCAGCGCGGCAGCCCGTGCCATATGAAAGCCGGTCATAATTTTACCGGAAGCAATGATCTTTATATGTTGCCGGATATTTAATCCCCGCAGGATATCATCCACAAAGGCCAGCCCGTCCAGCAGGGGCGCACCTACATAATTGGAAAACTCCTGGGGCGCGGCACCGGTACCACCTTCACCACCGTCAACCGTAATAAAATCGGGATAAGTATCCTGGCTGATCATGGCCTTGCAAATAGCAATGAATTCGCTTTTATGACCGATACACAATTTAAATCCCACCGGTTTGCCCCCGGAAAGCTCCCGTAGCTGCCGAATGAAGTTGATCAGCTCCTTTGGTGAGCTAAAAGCGGTATGATAGGGGGGCGATTCTACCGTAGTGCCCGGCTGTATATGCCGGATACGTGCAATTTCCGGGGTGTTTTTGGCCGCCGGCAAAATACCGCCGTGCCCGGGCTTGGCACCCTGTGAAATTTTGATCTCGATCATCTTTACATTCGGGATCCGGGCCTTTTCGGCAAACAGTGCCGGCGAAAAATCGCCCTGCTCATCGCGACAGCCAAAATAGCCGGTACCAATCTGCCAGATAATGTCGCCACCCTGTTTAAGATGATAATCACTTAAACCGCCCTCGCCGGTATTATGCGCAAAATTGCCAATTTTTGCACCGCCATTCATAGCCTCCACAGCGTTGGCGCTCAGGGATCCGTAGCTCATGGCCGAAATATTCAGAATACTTCCGTTATAAGGTTGTTTACAATCCTTGTTTCCAAACAGCACCCGCGGATTATGGTCGAGGGTTTTAAAACTTTTAGGTGCAATAGAATGGCAGATCCATTCGTAGCCCGGGGCATATACATCCAGCTGTGTACCAAACGGCATTGTGTCGTTATCCAGTTTGGCCCGCTGGTATACGGTAGACCGGTCGATACGGTTGATGGGCCTGCCGTCGATATCCGATTCAATAAAATACTGGTAGATCTTTGGACGCAACTCTTCCATTACATAACGTAGCCGGCCAAAGACAGGATAGATCCTCCGGATGGTATGTTTGGTTTGTAACATATCATAATAGCCCATGCAGGAAAAAATAAGCAGGGCACCAAATACCACATACCAGTTCTTGCTGATATACCAGGCAAGAAGAAAGGTAATGACCAGTGCAAGGATGGAAAAGACCAGGAATGTTCGCCTCATAAAAAAACGGTTATGAATTACCGGCGAAAGTAATGATAAACGAACAATTATTAGTTTTTAGGCAGGCCGTAAATAAAATGGAAAATGAAGTGTGTCGAAAAACGCTATCGGGTCACGTGTTTCAATGTGTTCTGATGGGCATATTTTTTTAAACAGACGGGGAAACATACCGGTATCACGGCAGTGTTCAGACGGAGGTAGTGGCATCTAAAATGAAGGCCAGCAACTTCCGCATCCGAACGCAGCAGTTTACAAAGCAGGCACCGATGGAATGATCCATTGTTGCCTGGCATGCATTTTTGCGCCGCAGTTCCCGGCAGGCGCCCGGCTAACCAAACATGCCCTGATCCGCAAAGCTGTAATAGCCTTCATCGCTTACGATAATATGATCCATCACCCGGATATCAAAGAATTTGGCGGCTTCACGGATCTTAAATGTAAGGAACTCATCGGCCTTACTGGGCACAAGATTACCGGAAGGGTGGTTGTGGGCAAGAATAAGCCCTACCGCATTTTTTTCCAGTGCTTTTCTCAGTATGATGCGGGGATCGGCCACCGTACCGGTAATGCCGCCTTCGCTTACCACCTCAAAATGAAGAACGGCATTGTTCTGGTTCAGAAAAATAACCGCAAACACCTCATGCAGCAGGTCCTTCAGCCGGGTTTTCAGATATTCCCCGATCTGCCTGGTGGTATTTACAATGGGGCGCTGCGGCATTGTTCCGCCCTGCCTCCGGCGGCCCAGCTCCAGTGCAGCACTAATGGTAACGGCCTTTGCTTCACCAATCCCTTTTATTTTTACCATTTCGGCAATGGTTTGTTTGCCCAGCTCATTCAGATCATCGTTGCCGATTTTCAGGATCTCTTTTGCCAGATCGAGTGCCGATCGTTCGCGGGTGCCGTTTAGTATCAGGATGGCTAGTAACTCTGAATTACTGAGTGCGTTGGCTCCATGGGTCATGAGCTTTTCACGCGGACGGTCATCTTCCGCCCAGTTTCGGATGCTATTGGTGTTTTTCATCCATACAAGTTACAGAATGTTTATTGTTCAAAAAATTTTTTTTAATGACTGCATTTTGCTTGGAATTTTGTTGTGGTTATTAATATCTTCGCCGCTCATTTTACAACATATGGAGTCTCCGTTTTTAAATATGCATTCAGCCAAAATTTTTGCCGGTACGGCATCGCGCCAGTTAGCAGAAGAAATTTGCCAGCGTTATGGCTGCCAGTTGGGGCAGATTCATACACAACGCTTTAGTGATGGAGAGATTTACGTGAACTTTTTAGAAAGTGTTCGTGGTGATTATGTATTTCTGGTACAGAGTACCTATGCTCCTTCAGATAACCTGATGGAATTGCTGCTGATGATCGATGCCGCCAAACGCGCATCGGCTTACAAAGTGATCGTGGTAATGCCCTATTATGGATATGCCCGGCAGGATCGTAAGGACCGGCCACGGGTTGCCATTGGCAGTAAATTGGTTGCCAATATGTTAACCGCAGCAGGGGCCGACAGGATCATTACGATGGACCTGCATGCGCCCCAGATCCAGGGCTATTTTGATATTCCGGTGGATCATTTGGACAGCCATGCAGTTTTTATTCCATATGTAGAGCAATTACAGTTGGAAAACCTTACCTTTGCAGCCCCTGATGTAGGAGCAACCAACCGGATACGGGAAATTGCCTCCTATTTTAACGCTGAAATGGTGATTTGCGATAAGCACCGGAAGCGGGCAAATGAAATTGCCAGCATGCGGGTGATTGGGGAGGTAGAAGGCCGGAATGTGGTGATTATTGACGATATCTGTGATACCGGAGGTACCCTGGCCAAAAGTGCAGGACTGCTGATGGAAAAAGGAGCGAAGAGTGTAAGGGCAATGATCACGCATCCCATTTTGAGCGGTAAGGCATACGAAAATATTGAGAACAGCGTGTTGGATGAACTGGTAGTGTGTAACACCATTCCGCTTCATAAAACAACCCCGAAGATCCGGGTTATTTCCGTAGCCGACTTATTTGCCATCGCAATTAAGCACGCTTTCGAAAACAAGAGTATTACAAGTTTATTTGTACACTCTAATTTAAGGACATCCAATCCATAGTAAATTAAAACAATATCATAAAATGAAAACAATTACAATCGAAGGACAACTGAGGACCGAGTTTGGCAAAAGAGCCACCCGCCAGATCCGCTCTCAGGACGCAGTGCCTGCTGTAATTTACGGGGGTGCTAAAGAAGTTAATTTCAGTGCACCGGCTGCAGCATTTAAAGGCCTGGTGTATACGCCCAACTTTCAGCTGGCTGAAGTGAAACTGGATGGTGCTACTTACAGATGTATTTTGAAAGATCTGCAATTTGACAAAGTTTCTGATGCTCTGATCCACGTAGACCTTTTGGAACTTATTGAGGACAAAAAAGTAGTAGCAACAATTCCGTTGAAATTCACCGGAAGCGCAAAAGGGGTTAAAGACGGTGGTCGTTTTGTATCCAAGATCAAATCGCTGAAAGTAAAAGCCCTTCCTAAAGACCTGAAGGAAGTGATTGAAGTGCCTATTGACCAACTGGAAATTAACGGTAATATCCGGGTAGAAGATGTAAAAGCAGAAAACATAGAGATTCTGAACTCCCCGCGTATTCCCATCGCTTCTATCGTAATGACAAGACAGCTGAAACAGGAAGAAGCCGCAGCAGCTAAAAAATAATATTTTTTAACAAAGCATAAAAAAGCCTGCATCAAATTGATGTAGGTTTTTTTATTTTTAATATTTTTGATAAACGGGATGAAATATTTATTAACAGGTTTAGGAAACATCGGAAATGAATATGCGCATACCCGGCATAATATTGGTTTTGATATCATCGCTGCATTTGTTCACAAACATGGCGGGGAGTTTAGAAACGACCGATTGGCGTATGTAGCAGAAGTGAAGATAAAAGGCCGTACCGGTATTTGCATTTGTCCAACTACCTACATGAATTTAAGTGGTAAGGCGCTTAAGTTTTGGCTGGATAAAGAAAAAATTCCGCTGGAACGTTCTTTAACAGTGCTGGATGATTTGGCATTGCCTTTATCTAAGATGCGGATAAAGCCCGCAGGAAGCGATGGCGGACATAACGGGTTGAGAAGTATTCAGGCGTTGTTAAATACAACAGCGTATCCTAAATTGCGATTTGGCATCGGCAATACATTTCCGAAAGGTATGCAGGCCGAATTTGTGCTGGGAAAATGGAAAAAAGAAGAAGAGCCATTGGTGAAATTGAAGATCGAAAAAGCGGTAGCGGCCATAGAAGTATTCCTATTTCAGGGCATTGAAGCTGCTATGAACGAAATAAATAGCAAAGAATTTACGTTGTAAAAGACAGATTTAAATCCTACTGTATTATGAAAATTATTTGTATCGGGCGAAATTATGCGGCGCATGCCAGGGAGCTGGGAAATGAAATTCCGGAAGAGCCGGTGGTATTTTTAAAGCCCAAAAGTGCGCTGTTAAGGCCACACCTTCCTTTTTATTATCCCGAATTTACCAACGAGTTGCATTATGAATGCGAACTGGTGATCCGGGTATCGAAGAACGGCCGGTATATTAACAAACGCTATGCAAACCAATACTACGATGCCATTACCCTGGGCATTGATTTTACAGCACGTGATCTGCAGAATGAACTAAAAAAGAAAGGACTGCCCTGGGAAAAAGCAAAGGCCTGGGACAATTCCGCCGTGATCGGCAAATGGAAACCTGTTAACGATTTTGAAAATACTAAAAACATCAACTTCGGACTTTATAAGAATGAAGAGCTGGTACAACACGGCAATTCTGCAAAAATGATTCATAGCTTCGAATCCATTTTAGCACACGTTTCTAAATATTTTACACTCAATATCGGCGATATTATTTTTACCGGTACACCGGAGGGCGTGGGAGAGATCGTAACCGGTGATGTACTGGAAGGGATCCTGGAAGACGAGAGCGTATTCCAGCTCACGATTGAATAAAAAGCGCATTTTTTTTGATGTGAAAGAATAGAACGCTATTTTTGCAACGAAGATTCAAAAAACTTTGAAGCAGCGGAACAAGATACAGCGTTTAATGGGTTGGGTATTGCTGGTGATATTCATGATCAGCATTACCCCCAAAATCTATCTTCACGACGCTTTCGCACATCATAAAGATCAGCAGTTTAGCAGTACCGGTAAACCGGAAAAAACCATCCGGACCTTTGAATACAATTGTGGATTTGTAACAATTGATGGATTTACGCCTTTTTTAGAGGCGGAAGTGTTTACGGGCGCCATTACAGCAGCCCCGGAAAGTATTTATCCCGTTAAACCCGTTGCCGGCCTCCGGTATCGCTTCTCAGCACAAACTACATTAAGAGGACCTCCCGCTATCATTTAATAATACGTATGCTTCCTTAAAGGAAGAACACCGGTATTTTGGTTTTAAAAGACCACATTTTTCCATTTATTAAATATAGTGATGCAAAAAAAAATATTGGGACTTGTTGTCCTTCAATGGTTCGTTTTTATGATGGGCTATGCCGCCCCGGTTATCAAAAAAGATATAGCACCGGCGGGATCGCTTAAAGGTGTAGTAACAGACGATGCCACAGGCCAGCCATTGCCGGAGGCCACCATTTCATTTCCCGATTTAAAAATAGATGTTACCGCCGGTAAAGACGGTGTTTATGCAATCCGTTCTTTACCGAACGGGCGGTATACCGTTTCCGTATCTTTTATAGGGTACCGGTCGTTTGTGGGCACAGTAGTGATCAATGGCCCAACAGTGCTCGATTTTAAACTGAAATTATCGGTGGTTGAAAATGACGCCGTGGTGGTTACCGGCGTGTCGGCCTCTACACAGCTTAAACATACACCCACCCATATTTCCGTTTTATCGCAAAAAGATTTGCAGCAATCTTCCGGAACAGGATTGCTGGATGCGGTGGCAAAAGTACCCGGGGTAGCCATTATTACTACCGGACCGGCAATTGCAAAGCCTTCTATCCGGGGGCTTGGTTATAACCGGGTGGTTACGCTAAACGATGGCATGCGCCAGGAAGGGCAGCAGTGGGGCGATGAACACGGTATCGAAGTAGATGAGTACAGTGCACAAAAAATCGAGATCCTCCGGGGACCGGCTTCCCTGATGTATGGCAGCGACGCCATCGGAGGTGTGCTGAACATACAAACCAATATCCCCGTTCCGGATAATACCATTAAAGCCAACCTTTCCGGAAGCCTCAACAACAATAATAATATGCAGGGCGGCTACGCCAATGTGGCTGGAAACATCAACGGGTTTAACTGGAATGCGTATGGAAGCATTAAAAGTGCGGGTGACTACAAAAACAAATACGACGGAAACGTGCTCAACAGCCGCTTTAATGAAAAGAATGTGGGCGGTTACCTGGGCCTGAACAAACACTGGGGGTATACCCACCTGGTTTTTTCAAACTTTGATCAGCACCTGGGACTGGTGGAAGGCGAACGTGATGACGAAGGGCACTTTGTACTGGACGGATATGATGCCGGAAGTAAGCAATTGACGGAAGGTAAAAGTCCGCTGATTCCCAATCAACGGATCCGGCATTTGAAGATTGCGCTGGACAATAATTTTACGTTCGACAACGGAAGCCGCATTACGGCCCTGGTAGGCTTTCAGCGTAATCAGCGGCAGGAATTCGGGGAGATCGAAAGTCCCACGGTTCCGCAGGCCTATTTTGATTTAAAGACCATCAATTATGCAGCGGCCTACCACTGGCCCGTTATGAATGGCTGGAAAACATCATTTGGTCTTAATGGTATGCGGCAGCAAAATGAGAACCGTGCGGAGGAAGCGCTGATCCCGGATTACCAGCTGTTTGATATCGGGGTTTATGGATATACCACGAAAACCATTCAAAACACCACCCTGAGCGGCGGCCTGCGGTATGATCATCGTACAATAGATAGTAAACTTACAATGGAAGATGGTGAGGAAAAGTTTCAGCCGTTTACAAAAAAGCTATCCAGTTTTTCCGGTAGCATCGGACTGGCGCAGGATCTGAGTGAGCAGGTAACCCTGAAAGCAAATATAGGCAAAGGGTTTCGCGCACCCAATATGGCGGAGCTGGCCGCAAACGGTGTGCATGAAGGTACCTTCCGGTATGAGATGGGTGACCAGAACCTGAAAAGCGAAGATGCCTATGCATTTGATCTGGGGCTGGATGTAAATACCCAACACGTTTCCCTCAATATTTCACCCTATTTAAACCTGATCAACAACTATATTTATTATCAGAAACTGCTCACCGGTTCGGGAAGCGATTCGGTAATGGATGGTGTTACGGCTTATAAGTTTACACAACAAAATGCCCGTTTGTACGGACTGGAAGCCACGCTGGACATACACCCGCACCCGTTGGATTGGCTGCATTTTGAAAATACCTTTAGCTGGACAAGGGGCCTGTTTACCAAAGCAGTGGATGGTTCCGATAACCTGCCGCTGATTGCACCCCTGCGGCTGCTGACGGAGCTGCGGGCAGAGTTTCCAACACAATTAAAATCCCTTCGCAATTTTTATGCAAAAGTGGAGATGGACAATGTAGGGGCCCAGGATCATTTCTTTTCCGGTTACAATACCGAAACGGCCACGCCGGGTTACACCCTTTTTAACGCCGGGCTGGGAAGCGATATATATTGGGGCGGAGAAAAAAGAGCCACCCTTGTACTGGCAGTGAACAATATCGGTGATGTGGCCTATCAGCAGCACCTGAGCCGGTTAAAATATGCTCCGGAAAATCCTGTAACCGGGCGTACGGGTGTATTCAATATGGGCCGGAATTTTACGGCCCGGCTGATCCTGCCGTTTTCCTGGAAAGTTAAATAGGCGATCTGTAGTTATATTTGTTGCAGCAATATAATCTGCAATAAATAATGATAACGCAATTTTTATTTTCAGCCGTTCTTTTACTTTCAGTTGCGGCAGTGGAGGCGCAGGAACAAAAGCCATTTCGTGCCTATGACCCGGCTGCCAATGCACAGGTGGGGATCGGGAAGGCGGTAGCGCAGGCAAAAAGGGAAAACAAACATGTGCTGGTACAAATAGGCGGCAACTGGTGCATCTGGTGCGCAAGGTTTGATCAATTTACAAAAACGGATCCAACCGCCGATTCCATCCTGAAACGATCCTATGTAGTGTATCATCTGAATTACAGCAAAGAGAATAAGAACCTGCCCGTTCTGGCAACATATGGTTATCCGCAGCGCTTTGGCTTCCCGGTGTTCCTGGTACTGGATAAAGAGGGCAAACGGATCCATACGCAGAACTCCGCATACCTGGAAGATGGGAAGGGATATAGCACAGAAAAAGTGTCGGACTTCTTAACCAACTGGACACCGGATGCGCTAAAACCCGAAAAATATAAGGAGTGAATTTCCGGACCTAAATCTGTTGTATGAATACCACTTCGTTTTTTAAGATCTTAAAACATCCTGTAAAATTCAGGATGTTTTTGTTGTCGAAACTGCCGTTGGCGTTGTTTGCAGGTTTACGCATCCGCGAGGTAAGCCCGCAGCGGTGTGTAGTTAGCATTCCGTATAAATGGATGAATAAAAATCCGTTTCGCTCTACCTATTTTGCGGCATTGGCAATGGCTGCAGAAATGAGCACCGGTGTACTGGCTATGGCGGCTGCTTCAGCGGGTCCTGTAAAAGTAGCCCTGCTGGTGGTAAAGCTGGAGGCAACGTTTTTTAAGAAGGCAACAGGCCATACGTTTTTTACCTGTGAAGATGGAGACGCGTTGCGTAAGACCGTTCAAAACGCCATTGATCAAAACCAGCCCCAACAGTTTACAGCAACTTCCACAGGTGTGAATGAAGCGGGCGTGCCGGTAGCTACCTTTCACATCACCTGGTCGTTCAAAGCCCGCACAGGTTAAAGAAATAATAAATGATCCCGGATGTGAAATTCTTTTTTTATCTTGTTGTATAAAAATCTTATCCAACAATAAAGTAAAAAATATGAAGATCGCTTTTCATGGTGCCGCACAAACAGTGACAGGGTCTAAACATCTCATTACCCTGAAGAATGGAAAAAAGGTATTATTGGATTGTGGAATGTACCAGGGGTTGGGCGACCAGACGGACGCGCTGAACCGGGACTTTGGTTTTATTAGCAGTGAGGTGGATGTAATGATCCTTTCCCATGCACATATCGATCATTCGGGATTGATCCCCCGCCTGGTAAAGCAAGGCTTTCATGGAACCATCTTCTGCACACCTGCCACAAAGGATCTTACGAATATTTTGCTGATGGACAGTGCGGAGATCCAGGAGAGCGATATGCGTTTTATGGAAAAGAAAAGACAGGGGATGGCCCCGGATCTGTTGCAACCGTTATATACCCTTGAGGATGCAAAGAAGGCAATGGAATTGTTTGAAACAAGAGAGTATGGTACCTGGTTTGAAGTAACAGATGGTGTAAAGGCGATGTTTACCGACGCCGGTCATATCATTGGCAGCGAATGCGTGAACCTCCGCATCCAGGAAGAAGGGAAAGAGACCCATATTACGTTTAGTGGCGACCTGGGGCGTTACCGGGATGTGATCCTGCGATCGCCGGAGGTATTTCCGCAGGCAGACTATATCATTATGGAATCTACCTATGGCAACAGCCTGCATGAAGATGTGAAGGATACCCCGGAGATGTTGCTGGAGTGGATTCAGAAAGTTTGCGTGGAGCGGAAAGGGAAACTCATTTTTCCAGCTTTCAGTGTGGGGCGTACACAGGAAATTTTGTATGCATTGAACCAGCTGGAGGCGGAAAACCGGCTTCCGAAAATTCCGTTTTATGTAGATAGCCCGCTAAGCATTGAAGCCACCGATGTGGTAAAACGGTTTCCCCAATACTTTAACCGGCAAATTCAAAATGTATTGAAGAATGACGATGATCCGTTTATGTTCCCCGGGTTAACGTATATAAAATCGGTGGATGAATCCAAGGCGCTGAACTTTAAGAATGGCCCGCTGGTTATTATTTCCGCAAGCGGGATGGCCGATGCCGGAAGGGTAAAGCACCATATCAGCAATAATATTGAAAACTCCCGCAACGCCATTGTAATGACCGGGTACTGCGAACCGCATTCATTGGGCGGACGGCTCCTTGGCGGTGCAAAAGAAGTGGGCATTTTTGGAGTGGAGCACCAGGTAAATGCTGAGATCGGGCAGATCCGGAGCATGAGTGCGCACGGCGATTATGAAGACATGAGCCAATGGCTGGCCTGTCAGAACCCCCAGGCAGTAAAACAATTATTCCTGGTACATGGCGAACCCGATGTACAGGTAGCGTTTAAGCAACGGTTGGTTAAAAAAGGATTTGTAGACGTGCTGATCCCCGAGCGGCATTTCGAGATAGGGTTGGGATAATTTGGAACATATACTGATTTGGAAGACAGCTTCTATGTGGATCGTTACAATAGACCCTGAAACAAGTTCAGGGTGACCGTAAGCGTATTTTGTCATCGCCTCGTTGATGTTGTGCTCACAAATAAAGAACTGCCAATGACAGATTGTATGATGCGTTGGTGATCCAATCACGTTCCTTTCTTTTCTCTTTCCACTTTTTCTTGACAAAAAGTGGAGCAAAAGTCAAGGCCAAAAGATTGCTCCGCCTTTTGGCCGGCCACGCACTGCACACCCGGATCGAAAAGCAGCTTTACTCCTTTTCTGAAAGGGTTGGTTAAAGCGCTTGCTGCCTGCTTATTGTACAACACTTACTGCGCTGCTTTTTTACGACCAGGATCTCTTTTTGAAAAAAGATCCGCTGCGGATCTTGCTAATTGCAGTAGATACTATTCCGTTCCGGAGTCATTATAGATAGAATCTACCCGATGAAAGTGAAACAATAATAGGAATGTGTTCTTTCTTAGAAGGTAGTCCGCCGGGCAGTGAAAAGGGAAATCAAGCGGAATGGCGGCGGCGGACAGCGTGGGCACGTGTGTGGCCCGTCGCCAAAGCCTGAAGCGCCGGTTTCCCTGGTCCCGCCTCTTGGTGAAGAACAGACTGGCGGGATTCACCTCCTGGCGGACAAGATTTTTGCTCCACTTTTCATCGACTGGAAAAGTGGAAAGAGAAAGAAGCACGAACTTGAAATATTCCGATTTTTCGGAAACAGTTGTCATCTCCTCGTTGATTAGGCTCACCTATCAAAAACTCAGAGTGACATCACGTTATAAACGGCTTTTTGAGACGGTGTCTTTCAGTAAAGAAATAGACCTCTTGATGTGTTTAGCTTTGCTGCACCGCTTCTTTTAATTTTTGCAACACGCCGGTCTGCAGCATTTTTTCCGCTACATAAATCATATTGCAAAAAGCAGTGGCTTTTGAAATACCGTGCCCGATGATGACCGGCTTCTCAATGCCGAGCACCGGCGTACCGCCATAGATCTCAAAATTGAAACGATCTAAATAAGCATTGGTTAGTCCTTCTGTCTTTGAAATATCGTAGATCGATTCTGCCAGTTTCAGGATGATGTTACCCGTAAATCCATCGCAAACCATTACGTCTGCCTTTTCATTAAAGGTATCCCGCCCTTCAATATTGCCAATAAAATTGATGGCATTGTTGGCCTTAAGCAGGGGATAGGCACCCTGGGTTAAAAGATTGCCTTTGCCTTCTTCTTCTCCAACATTTACCAGCCCAACCTTTGGGTTTTCAATTTCCAGGATATGCCGGGCATAAACAGAACCAAGGGTTGCAAACTGGTTCAGCTGTTCCGGCTTACAATCGGCGTTTAATCCTACATCCAGGATCAGGCCCGTGCGACCGCCCTGTTTGGGAATGATGGAGGAGATCACCGGGCGAAGGATTCCTTCAATGGTTTTGAGATTGAACAATGCACCCACCAGCATGGCACCGGTATTGCCGGCGCTGATAAAGGCATCCGTTTTACCCTGTGCCAGGTATTGAAACCCGGTGGAAATGGAGGAGTGGGGTTTTTCTTTTAAGGCCTTCGTAGGATGTTCCTGCATATCGATGACCTGTGTGGTAGGAACGATCCGGATATTGCCGGTTGGAATCGCTTCCGCTGCGATGATTTCGTTCAATGCGGCCTCATCGCCAAACAGGGTAAGTTGTACTGCTCCGCTTTTGTTTTCGGAAAGATATTTTTTAATCCCACGCAAAGCCTCAAGCGGAGCAAAATCTCCACCCATTGTATCAATACCAATATTCATCATATACGGACTAAAATTAAAAATTCCAAATGCATTACCAACCAAAGGTCGTCAATGAATTTGGAATGAACAAGTTAAGTAAACGGTACTTAACGTTTTTTTTAAGCTTTTGAAGGTGCTTTTTCAGCAACAACTTTTCCTTTGTAAATCAGTTTCCCTTCATTTACATAAGCGCGGTGGCGTACATGCGTTTCGCCGGTAGCCGCATCTGTGGTTAAGGTAGTAGAAGTTGCTTTATAGTGAGTCCTGCGTTTTGCGCTTCTTTGCTGGCTGTGCCTGCGTTTAGGATTTGGCATAACTAATGAAATTAAATAGTTCTAAATTATTATTTCTTCTTTTTACACAACTAATTGTCCAGGTCCCTGAATTTTTCCAGATCCTTCCAAAGCGGATTGCTGTCCTTTTTGGATTTAACTTCAGCTTCCAGTTTATTCAGCATTTTCAACGCTTCAGGATTACATTGAGGCCCGTCAGCATTATCAAAACCACAGGTCTTGTACATCGGTATGCTTAGATTTATGAACTCATAAATCCAGTTCTCCAGGTTCAGATGACTTTCGCCCCGGCCGATATAATATACGTCGGGGTCTTCTTCCTGGTCATTCATCACTTCGGGGTCTTCCACCATTTTCACAGTGATAACGAATTCATCCCAAAGGTCCATGGAGATCGTGTTGTTGCAGCGGTCGCAAACCACATCGAGTTTGCCGCCTATCTCAAACTTCAGCATCATAAAGCTGCTTTTTTTATCAAGCGAAAGCTTTATCTGTGCTTTACAATTTGTAAAGTCCTGCTGTTGAAATGCCTCAAAGAACCTGTCTGTTATTTCATAGTTGAACTCATGAACTCCCGGTTTTAAACCCACAAAGGCGATATCATACTCTCTTCGGTAAGCCATGGCTCAACTCCTTCCTGTATTTAGGGATGCAAAGGTATGCAAATAATCTGAAACTGCCTAATCGGCAGTGGACAAGTTTTAAAAAATCGATGGAACCTGTATTGTTTTTTAAAACTTACAGGATCATGTTGCCGGCTACGGGAAGATGCCCAGCTCGGCGTAAGTGGTGGCTACTTTGTTGATTGCCACTACATAAGCCGCTGTACGCATATCCGGTATTTCGGGATTATTCCGCCATTCTTCCATAATTTCACGGGTGGCGCCAATCATGGTTTCTTCCAATCCGCTGTATACAAGATCTACTTCATCGGCTCCGTGCATGATCATTTTACGGTTTTTTTCTGCCACTTTTTTACCGGAAAGATGTTCCAGCTCCTCCAGGATGGTGGTATTTACGTTTTCGGTAAATCTTTTTTCCAGGCGGCCGTACCGTACATGACTAAGATTTTTGAGCCACTCAAAATAAGAAACGGTAACACCGCCGGCATTCAGATACATATCCGGTACTACCAGTACATTGTTTTGTAAAAAGATTTCATCTGCTTCCGGTGTTAACGGCCCATTGGCAGCTTCACCGATGATCTTTGCTTTGATGCGGGGGGCATTATTTTTATCAATCACATTTTCAAGTGCGGCAGGAATCAGGATATCGCATTCCAGTTCCAGGGTTTCCAGCGAGCGGCTATGATTGGTAGCCCCGGCAAAGTCAAGGATCGATCCGGTACGCTTCCGGTGCTGGAAAACTTCTTCTATATCCAGGCCCTTTTCATTACTGATACCACCTTCATATTCGGCAATACCTACAACCAGTGCGCCGGCTTCCTGGAAAAATTTAGCGGTATGATATCCCACATTTCCAAGACCCTGTACAATTACTTTTTTACCGGCTACTCCTGTTGCCAATCCAAGTTTTTCCATTTCCTCCGGCATATTGCAAACTTCCCGGATGCCGAAAAATACGCCCAGCCCGGTAGCTTCCCTGCGCCCTCTTACACCACCCTGGCTTACCGGTTTCCCGGTAACGCAACCGGCCGCATCAATCTCCTGCGGGTTCATGGCGCTGTAAGTATCCACGATCCAGGCCATTTCCCGTTCACCCGTACCATAGTCGGGGGCGGGCACATCTGTTGCCGGACCAATAAAGTTTTTCTTGATGAGTTCGGATGTATACCGGCGGGTAATTTTTTCCAGTTCGTAGGGGGTATAGTTCTTGGGATCGATCTTGATACCGCCTTTACCACCGCCAAAAGGTACATTCACAATGGCGCATTTGTAAGTCATCAATGCAGCCAGTGCCATTACCTCATCCTGGGTTACCTGCATGGAAAAGCGGATCCCTCCCTTGCAGGGTGTTTTATGATGTGAATGTTGTACACGATAAGCCTCGATCACTTCAATGGATCCGTTTTCACGTTTAATCGGAAAACGCATCCGGTATACCGAATTGCAGGCACTGATCTGCTCCAGCAATCCTTTATCCCATTTGGTGAATTTGGAGGCCCGGTGAAAGCTTTTTTCTACGGCTTCAAAAAAGTTGTACTGAACTTCAGACATAATTGTATATTTTCAAATTAGCAATGTATATAATCGTTGCGGAGGCCGTTCCGGCTTATTCCCCGGGTTCCCGCTCCAGCTTTTTCAGCTTTTTTTCTACCCGGAACATATAAATAAAGATTCCCAGGAGGATCACCAGCAATACGGCAATAACCACATAAATTCTTCCACTGCTTCTCATAAGAGATTCTTCAGCCGGTTGCGCCATGGCCAGGCCGGGCAGCGCCAGCATCAGCATAAAGATGAAGAAACGGGTAATAGATTTTTTCATTTTTTCAAAAGCGATTTTTCTTTCAGTAAATTGATCCGGATCTTTAATGTGGCGATCCATACGCCCAGTAAGGCCCAGCCGATAAAGGCGGGGTATTCTACCATACGCATCTGCGGACTTACATCTTTAAAATTTAAAGCAGGGTTGCCTTCCTGTCCGGGATGCAGGCTGGGGAGTAATCTTGGGATGATAAAAATGGTAGGGAAAAGCATGGCAAAGGCAAAAACATTATATACAGCACTTACCCTTGCCCGTTTGTCCAGGTCGTTTATAGAGTCTCTTAAGATCAGGTAGGCAAAATAAATCAGCAGTGCCACCGCAGTTCCGATCAGCTTGGGCTCCCGCGCTACTGCGCTGAACGACTGGAAGGCCGGGTTGTTCGGATCGGCCCAGGTATAGCTTGCCCAGATGGCACCGGTGGCATAGCCCAGGAGACCGAAGAAAATGCCCACCGTAGCATAATTTTTTGCGGCGATATCGTATTTCAGGTTCATGGTGCGCAGGTACCGGATCGAATGCACCAGCGAACAGATAAAGAGCACCATCATTGCAGCCCACATACCCACATGGTAAAACAGGTTACGACTGGTTTCTCCAAGAATCGGGAGGTTGGGAACTTTAATAAGCAGTCCGGCTACAAGCGCGTATACCAACAGGATGATACAGAGGATTTTCCACCACGTTTTATACATATTCAAGTCTTAACAGTACACCTTAGTATTCTACAAAACACAAAAGTAAGTGTAAAGTTGTTTATTCAACCAAATTTGCAAATTGCGTAACAAAAACCGGCTTCTTATAGAAATTAAGTAAGGCCCGGATTGCCTTCTGTGGGTTTTGATCAATAAAGAACAGAATGTTTGCCGGAACGCGTATTGCAAAAAGGGTTATTTCCAGTGGTTGTATGCCCGGCACCTGCGCTCTTAATCCCTCCATAAAAAGGGGAAAAGGATCACGGAAAGAAGGGCCACCAATATATCCAGCGCTACCAGCAGTGCGATATCATTCCACAGGATAGTCAGCTCCGGGTTAAATGCTGCATTGGTAATTTTCATCAGCAGCATCAGCTGTGGCACAATGATCGGAAATCCCAGGATCGCCATAATAGCCGCGTTTTGCTGCGCCTTTGCCGCGATAGCCGCCAAAAACGTAAAGACCATGCTCAGGCTCCATCCCCCCAGTAATACCAGGCCGGTAAAAGCAGGGATCTTTTGAACCGGGTTTCCAAGCAGTGCAAAGAAGAGGAGCAGGCTGATCAGCGACATCAGCAGCATCAATACTGAATTGAACAGTAGTTTGGCCAGTACAAAATGAACAGGAGAGGCGATCGAATAAAAATAAAGCATCCTTCCCCGGCTTTCCTGCAAAAAGCTTTTGGCCACCGCATTGATACAGATAAATAGCTGGATCACCCAGAAAAGGCCATTCCAGATATTTCCCTCCGGTTCATCAATCACGAGAAAGAGTACAAAAACAGTTGCTGCTATATATAATAGAATTCCATAAAAGCTATACTGTTGTCTTATTTCCAACAGAATATCTTTTTTTATTAAAGTTGTGATTGAATGCGGCATGACTTAAAATGTTAGAAGCTTCAGATCCTTAACCTTTTTAAAATCAGCATCATTGGTAACCAGGACCAACTTTTTTTCATCTGCACACGCCGCTATAACAGCATCCGGAAGTTTGAGGCCGTTTACAATTTTAAAGGATCCTATAACTTCTAACAGCCTGGGTTCTGCGGGCATATTTATAATTTCAACGCGATCCAAAAATGTTCTGAATAGTATTTTGTCGTTGTTGGAGAGCTGGGAAAAGGAGAAAAATTCTATGATTGAAATCACCGAAATACCTACCCAATCTGCATTCTCAAGTGTGTTTTCCAGGAAATCATTTCCTTTAAGGAGCCCGATAACAGCATTGGTGTCTAACAGATAGCTATTCCCATTCATCGCGGAGTTTCTTTTGCTCATCTAAAGCATTTCCATCCCATTCCAACTGTCCGGCTAAATCAGCAAAGTGATATTTTTTCTCAGTTTTGGCAAGGGAGTCATTATCCAGCGGCAATACAATGATCTCCAGTTTCCTGTTTTCGTACTCTTTCGGTAAAACAATGGAAAGCGGATTTGATGAATTTTCAACTATTTTTCTGACGGCATCCATATTGCAAAGATAAAAAAATCAACTCCAATTGCCCCGGTTATTTGCATTTAAACTTTATCAAAATAACATTTGCGGCATCGGGGCTCATAGGCATCCGTGGCGCCCAGCATGATCTGCTCATCATCCGGAATTTTACGATAGGAGTAATTGGCGATGTTGCCGCATTTTACGCAAATAGCATGCAGTTTGGTAATATAATCAGCCTTTGCCAGCAAAAAAGGCATCTGCCCGAAGGGTTTTCCGGTAAAATCCATATCCAAACCCGCTACAATGACCCGTATGCCGTGGTAGGCCAGGCGATCGCAAACATCGGGGAGCTCCGGATCAAAGAACTGTGCCTCATCAATTCCAATTACATCTGCACCCTGGCCCAGCAGCAGGATCTTTTGGGAATTATCGACGGGTGTAGACAAAATCGCATTGGTATCATGCGAAACGATGCGCTCCTCATCATAACGGGTATCCAACGCCGGTTTAAAAATTTCAACGTTCAGGTTGGCAAATTTTACACGCTTTAATCTCCGGATCAATTCCTCTGTTTTACCGCTAAACATGGAGCCACAAATGACTTCGATCCACCCGCGCCGGTCTCCTGTAAGATTCGGTTCAATAAACATCTGCTGTTTTTATTGGTACTAAAACAATTTTTGGAGTGTTATTTGTATATTGCTATAGTTACATTGTGTCCATAATTGTTCAAAAGTAGGATAATGCAGCGAATAGAAGCACTGATCGAAAAATTAAGAACCCAATTTAATAACAAGGTAGATTTATCTCAATTACTGATCACCACCCAGATGATTCAGAAGGAGATCAGCGGGGCTATGAAGGAAACCGCGGTTTTAGGGAGCAGTAATGTAGCGGTTTTTTTACCCAATACACCACCGGTTGCCCAGGGATTGATTATTAAAGACCGGAATGGTTTGGAAAGGGAATATTTTCAGTTAGACAGTTTGAATGAGGAAGAAGCAGACGAGGAAGAACTGCGGTTGTTGCAATTGCAGCATGAAGCGGGTATGTATGCCGAACCAGCAGAATCTGCCTCTTCTGAAAAAACAGATAAAGCCTCTAACGGGTTAAAAAACAGTTTATTTGACCCTCTGATTGAGGTTCCGACCCTTTTTCAGCAAATTCAATACGGAGCCCCCAATAAGCGTGCTAAAGCGGGGAGCGGCACCAGCGCTGTGTCCCAGCCTGATACGGCTTCGCCCCAGTTGATCGACAATCTTTCCATTGATATTTCAGACACCGATAAAGAGCGTTTTGTAAAAAACCTTTTCCGTGGGGATGAAATCATGTATAACCGTAGTATTAAAACGATCAACAATTTTGATACATTGGATGAGGCGGAATACTGGGTAAAACGCGAGCTAAAAACCAAGCTTGGGTGGACCAGTAACCGTGATGTGGAATATTTCGACCGGCTGATCTATCGCAGGTTTTCGCGGATATAATCCGATATGATTTGCGTAGCACCCGTATTTTCGGCTACAAACCGGCCCGCTGATATGCCTGATTGTTGCAGGAGCGAGGTGTTTTCTTTAAATGTATCGATAGATTTTATTAATTGGTTTTCAGTGATGTAACTAATAGCACCTTTATTTTTTATAAGGGCCTTTGCTTCTGCAAATTTTTCATAGTTAGGGCCAAAAAGTACTGGCTTGGAAAATACGGCCGCTTCCAGGGTATTGTGGATCCCCGACTTGTTGAACCCGCCTCCGATATAGGTAATGGTTGCGTAATGATAGAGCCGGGAAAGCATCCCGATATTATCGATGATCAGTACAGCGCTTTTTAAAAGTGGTGCATCTTTGAGCTGTGAAAACAGCAATGCCTCCGGAAACCGGGTAAATATTTCATTGATGTGCTCTTTATTAATTTCGTGAGGAGCAATTATTAAGCAGGTATTGCTGGTTTTTAATTTTATGTAGGCTGCCAGGTTTTTTTCATCCTCGGGCCAGGTGCTTCCGGCTACGATCACAAAGGGCTGCGGTTGCCGGTTCAGGAAGGTTTCTATGGCCGGAATGGGAGTGAAACCAGATGCGATCTGCACAACGCGGTCGAACCGGGTATCACCGGCTACGGTAATGGTTGCAGCGGGGATCACGGTACTCAACCGGTCTTTGCTTTCGCTGTCCTGAACAAAAATATGCGTAAAACACCGGAGCATTTTCCGGTGGAAGCCCCCATAGGATTTGAAGAAAATGGCATTGGGCCTAAACAGTGCGGAGATCAGCAGGGTGGGGGCTGCTGCTTTTTTCAGTTCATGAAGCAGGTGGTACCAGTATTCATATTTCACAAATATTGCCAGGGCGGGTTTTACGATCCGCACGAACTGCCGGGCATTGGAAGGCGTGTCAAGCGGAAGGTAAAAAACCCAATTAGCATGTTCATAGTTTTTCCGGATCTCGTATCCGGAAGGTGAAAAAAAGGTAAGCAGTACCTTGTGGCCCGGATATTCCTTTTTAAGCGTTTCCAGGATGGTGCGTCCCTGCTCAAATTCTCCAAGGGAGGCGCAGTGCATCCAGATGACCGGAGCGGTGTTGCCTTCGAGCGCCTGTTTCAGCCGGTGAAGCATGTCTTTTCTGCCGGAGATCCACAGCCGCGCCTTTTTGTTAAAAAAGGAAGCAATAAAGATCGCGGCCCGGTAGGCATATAAAAAAAGCAGGTAAAATAATCGTGACACTTGTTGTTTTTTACAAATGTAGTAAGGGAATGTGAAGCAGCGTAAACCGAACGGCAATACTGCGTTGGTTTGCTGTAAATTTAGTTACATTTGCAGCCCAATTAAAGATGTATATATGAGACCGTTATATATGGTTGATACGCATTCTCAGTATCATAAGATCAAACCTCAGATAGATAAAGCTGTATTGGATGTAATGGAAAGCACGGCCTTTATCAACGGAAAGGCGGTAAAAGAATTTTCCGACAACCTGTCTGGTTATTTAGGTGCAAAACATGTGATCCCCTGTGCCAATGGTACCGATGCCTTACAGATTGCGCTGATGGCGCTGGGGTTGCAACCGGGTGATGAAGTGATCACTCCTTCCTTTACCTATATTGCCACCACGGAAGTGATTGCCTTGCTGCGGCTGACGCCCGTTTTTGTGGAGGTGGATGCCAAAACATTTTGTATCGATCCGGCCGCCATTGAAAAGGCCATCACTCCAAAAACAAAAGCCATTGTTCCGGTACATTTATATGGACAGTCTGCAGATATGGAAGCCATTCTGAAGATCGCCGGAAAATACAACCTGGCCGTGGTAGAGGATAATGCACAGGCCATCGGCTGCGATTTTCATTTCTCAGACGGAACTTCAAAAAAAACAGGCACCATCGGGCATATCGGTTGTACCTCTTTTTATCCCAGTAAGAACCTGGGCGCCTTTGGCGATGGCGGCGCACTGTGTACCAATGATGATGCATTGGCAGAAAAACTGCGCATGATTGCTAATCACGGACAGAAGGAACGCTATTATCATGAAGTGGTGGGTTGTAACAGCCGGCTCGACAGCATCCAGGCAGCGATCCTGAATGTAAAGCTGGCCTATCTGGATGATTATTGCAAAGCAAGGCAGGAGGTGGCCGCTTATTATGACAGGGCCTTTGCCGCAACCGATAAAATTATCACACCGTTCAAAGCGGCCAATTCGGAACATGTGTATCATCAGTATACTATTATATTGGAAGGCGTAAACCGGGATGCATTTAAAACGCAGCTGGATCAAAAAGGGGTTCCGTCCATGATCTATTATCCCGTGCCTGCACACAAACAAAAGATGTTTGAGCAATTTGGCGTAGGCGCACTGGAGCTGCCGCTGACCGCTTATTTAACGGAACGCGTTATTTCACTGCCGATTCATACGGAGATGGACGAAGAGCAGCTGAAATTTATTACGGACTCCGTGTTATCGATCATCTAAATCCAACCGGACTTATTTTTCTTACAATGACCATTACCCCCACGACTATTAAAGACCTCTTATTGTTTGAACCCCGTGTTTTTGTAGATACGAGGGGACATTTTTTCGAAGCATATAACCAGTCTGTTTTTGAACAGGCCGGTCTGCAACACGGGTTTATACAGGATAACCAGTCGCACTCGGTGTATGGGGTTATACGCGGACTGCATTACCAGCTAAATCCGAATGCTCAATGCAAGCTGGTGCGGGTACTTCACGGAGCGATCCTGGATGTGGCCGTTGATGTGCGGAAGCATTCGCCCACTTATGGTCATGCGTTTTCCGTGGAGTTATCTGCGGACAATAAAAAACAATTGCTGATCCCCCACGGATTTGCTCACGGGTTTTCTGTTTTAAGCGCCACCGCAACGGTACTTTATAAATGTGATGCCTTCTATCATAAAGAAAGCGAGGGCGGTATTATTTATAACGACCCGGACCTGGCTATTGACTGGCAGATACCGGAAGCGCAGCAGATCCTTTCAGAAAAAGACCGGGCGCTTCCATCGTTTAAAGCGTCGCTGAATAATTTTTAAGATGCACAAACCAGTTAAGGTTTTAGTAACCGGAGCAAACGGCCAGCTGGCCACCGAAATCAGGGAAATAGCCGCCGGCTATAGCGCCATAACCATTGATTTTGCCGATCGTAACCGGCTGCCGGTCACCGATGAGGATGCGATTCAACGATATTTCCAGGCAGTTCAGCCGGATTATTGCATTAACTGTGCTGCGTATACGGCGGTTGATAAGGCAGAAGAACCGGCGGAAGCCGCAATCGCTGAAAGCGTCAATGCTACGGCAGTGGGCTATCTGGCCAGGGCCTGCGCTGCGCATGGTACCAGATTCATTCATATTTCGACAGATTATGTTTTTGACGGAACTGCTTCCACGCCCTATAAGCCGGAAAGTGCCACAAACCCGCTCAGTGTTTATGGCGCTACCAAGTTAAAAGGGGAGCAGCTGGCGCACCGGTATACAGATGCGGTGGTTATCCGGACGGCCTGGGTATATTCTGCATTCGGAAAGAATTTTGTAAAAACAATGATGCGGCTGATGAACGAGCGGCCGGCCATCAGTGTGGTAAATGATCAGTTTGGAGCACCAACTTACGCCAGGGACCTGGCTCATGCTATTTTGGATATTATTGCCGCTTCTTCCTGGGTTCCGGGCACCTACCATTATACCAATGAAGGGGTGATCAGCTGGTATGACTTTGCCGTTGCGATAAAGGAAAATATACACAGTTCCTGTATCGTAAGTCCTATTCCTTCCGAAGCGTATCCCACACCCGCAAAACGGCCGGCCTATTCGGTTTTAGACACTACTTCGATAAAAGAGACCTATAAAGTACGTACACCCTACTGGGAGAGTAGTTTAACAGAATGTATCAAAATACTCGTCCAATGAAATTATTTTTCATAAAAGGTTGTTACTGTTAGTGTTTCTTAACCCGAATGCAACTTCTTTTCAATATTATGTAAATAAAGACCTGTTGGTTTCGTAACATTTGTTCACGTTTTTTGTTTATATAAATTTGCTGATCTTACCATTAAACAAAAATGTATGAAGCGGATCTTATTGGCCTTCCCTCTTTTTTTTCTCTTTTTATTGGCGACGGCGCAGGATAGCTCCAAAGTAGCGCTTTCTTACGGGCAACAGCAGACAGGCGAAAATGAAATCCGCTTAACCATTACGGCTTATGTAAAAGGAGCAGATGTAAAGCTGTTTGGTCTTCAGGCCCCTCAAAATAAAGACGTCTTTTCGATGGTTGTTTTCGATAGCACCGCAACGCCGTATTTGAAAGACAGTCTTGTTCAAAAAGGCAACCTGCTGCAGCAAACGGACTCCGTGCTGAATGCCCCTGTTTCGTTTTCAAAAGATTCCATACAATGGATACAGGTCATCAACCTGAAAAAGGGCGATAGTACTGTTATAAAGGGAACGGGTACCTATATGTATCAGGCCGAAGGTACTTTTACGCCTTTAGAGGCAGCGTTTAAGTTTTATGTAAAAAATGTAGAAGCACCGGATAGGGCGTCTGCAGGTACCGGTACTAAAAACGGAGACGGCGCAAACGCCAACCAATCATTGATCTGGATATTCCTGGCGGCCTTTGGCGGTGGATTGCTGGCATTACTTACGCCTTGTGTATATTCAATGATTCCTGTTACCGTAAGTTTCTTTACTAAACGGAGTAAAACCAAGGCCGAGGGAAGAAAAAATGCATTAATTTATTCGTCCTCCATCGTATTTATATTTACGTTCATTGGTTTTTTGATAACGCTCATTTGGGGGCCGGCAGCATTGAACAATATCTCTACAAACTGGATCTTCAACCTTGTTATATTTGTTTTGTTTTTAATGTTCGGGATCTCATTTTTGGGAGCTTTTGAGATTACACTTCCTTCTTCCTGGTCCAATAAGGCCGACGCAAAAGCCAATACATCCAGCTTTTTGGGAATATTTTTCATGGCCCTTGTACTGGTGATCGTTTCATTTAGTTGTACCGGTCCGATACTTGGGTTTCTGTTGCCCATGATTTTTAAAGGCGGCTATATCGGTCCGTTGGTCGGCTTCTTTGGTTTTTCGTTTGCTTTGGCCATCCCCTTTGCGTTATTTGCATTTTTCCCCTCCTGGTTAAATAGTTTAAGTAAACCCGGCGGATGGATGAATACAATTAAGGTTACACTGGGATTTGTGGAGCTGGCGCTTGCACTTAAATTTCTCTCTAACGCCGATCTGGCAAAAAACTGGAGGATCCTGGACCGGGAAATTTTTATTGTATTATGGGTAGTGATTTTCCTTTTATTGGGTTTATACCTGCTGGGTAAGCTGAAGTTCAAGCATGATGATGAGCTACCCAAGAATGATTTTGGGCTGCCTTATCTTACGGTAACAAGGCTGTCCTTTGCGATTGCATCTTTCTTTATGGTAATATATCTTATCCCGGGATTGTTTGGTGCGCCATTAAAAGGACTGGGCACATTTTTGCCACCGATGGGCACCCAGGATTTTAATGCCGATGATTTGCCTTCCGGAGTTGATTTAAAATCGCTGATAAGTCAGTCAGCAAAAACAGGGAATACCGCCCATTATACCGGCGGCTTACCCGAACCGGTGAAATATGCCGGGATCATGAAAAAAAATGAGCCGGATGTAGTCGTTAATAATGGACTTGTTACATATTTTGACTATAAAGAAGCGCTGGAAGTAGCACGTAAGCTGAAAAGGCCGCTGATGCTGGACTTTACAGGGATCAACTGTGTAAACTGCCGGAAAATGGAAGCCCAGGTATGGAGCGACCCGGAGGTGATGAAATTGTTGAAAGAAGAATTTGTAATCGCTTCTTTATTTGTGGATGTGCACAATGATGTTGATATACCTGAATCGGAACAATATCAGTCGAAAGAGCTTGGAAAAAAGATTGAAACGTTGGGCGAGCTGAACACCGATATACAGATATCGCGTTTCGGGTCAAATACACAGCCTTTCTACTTTTTCCTGGATGGAAAAGAAGAACGTTTGGTGCAAGATGGTTTCCCGTATGACCCGCTTCCTGATCTCAAAGGTCGCTTTAAAGCACACCTGGAAAAGGTGGTTGCGGAGTACAAAAAAAAGAAATCCTTAAAACCGGTTTAAAAATTTATCTGTATATTAACCGGGGCCGCAAGGCGATCTTGCGGGATAAGTGGTTGTAGCCTTAAGACAATGCGATCATTGTATGGATACATTAAATTTTTAAACCAGCACCAGGTCTGTTATGGACGATAAAATGTATAATGAACATGAAATGCGGTTTCACACCCGTAAATGGGTGAAGCCGGAGGATCTCAATCCCAACCAGTCGCTGTTTGGCGGGCGCCTGTTGCAGTGGATCGACGAAGAAGCGGCTTTATATGCCATCATTCAGCTGGAGAATACGCATGTAGTGACCAAATTTATTTCTGAGATCAATTTCATAGCGGCTCCCCGTCAGGGCGATATCATTGAGATCGGTATTGTGGCTACAAAGTTTGGAAATACCTCGCTTACGCTCCGCTGCGAAGTAAGAAATAAAATGACGCATGAACCCATTCTTTCCATTGACCGGATGGTTTTTGTAAACCTCGATAAAAATGGTAAACCGGTCCCGCATGGTAAAACCGCCATTACCTTTGTGGCCGAACGATTGTTGAAATAAACGCCCTTTACCCCGGCATTAAGCAACCGGGGAACGGTTTAAATGAAAAAGCGTATGAAAAAAAAGATGCTGCTGCTGACGTGGATCCTTATAGCCACCATTGCACATGGACAGAAACAATTTTCAGGTAATCCGCTCTTCCCGGGCTGGTATGCCGACCCGGAGGGGGTGATCTTTGATAAGACCTACTGGATCTATCCTACGTTTTCTGCGCCCTATAATAAACAGGTGTTTATGGATGCATTTTCTTCCAAAGACCTCGTGCACTGGAAAAAGCATGAAAGAATCCTGGATACTGCTGATGTAAAATGGGCCCGGCGGGCACTTTGGGCGCCAGCTATTGTAAAAAAGAAGGATCAGTACTTTTTGTTTTTTGGTGCCAACGATATCCAGAACGATCAGCAAACGGGAGGCATCGGCGTTGCCGTGGCGTCAAAACCAGAAGGACCCTTTAAGGATTACCTGGGCCATCCGCTGGTAGACCGGTTTCATAACGGCGCACAGCCCATTGACCAGTTTGTATTTAAAGATAAGGATGGTGCTTATTACCTTATTTACGGAGGATGGCGGCATTGCAATATCGCACGGTTAAAGGACGATTTTACAGGATTTATACCCTTTAAAGACGGTACGGTATTTAAAGAGATCACACCGGAAAAATATGTGGAAGGACCGGTAATGTTTATCCGCAAAGGAAAGTATTATTTTATGTGGTCCGAAGGGGGGTGGACCGGTCCGGATTACAGTGTGGCCTACGCCGTAGCCGATTCACCCCTGGGGCCCTTCAGGCGGGTAGGAAAGATCATGCAACAGGATCCCGATATTGCAACGGGCGCCGGGCATCATTCGGTTATCCAGGTGCCAGGCAAAGATGAATGGTATATTATCTATCATCGCCGTCCGCTTACCGAAAAAGATGGTAACTCCCGCGAAACCTGTATTGAGCATCTTTATTTCAATAAGGATGGCTCTATACAACCGGTTAAATTAACCAACAAAGGGGTGCCGCCGCGCCCGCTCTGATTGTTTTTATTGAAAGAGTAAGCATATCGCATTCGATTTATATTTATAAAATCGATGTACGATCCCAGAACATTCTTTCGTCACCTGACCGCATTCTGCTGCAAGCGGAAGGAGCGGAAGGGGCGCTCAATGCCGGGATAGTCTCGTATTACTGAGATGCCCCGGCTTCACATTATTGCGCCCGGCATAACGAAGCAGGGATGGATCCCGCAAGTCGGGGGATAACATCTTCAGCGTAATGCTGCGCGCGTTTCTGATTGCTTCATTCATTGGGCGTGCCTGTCAAAATTCAGGATGATGACAGAAGTGATTGATCACCTGGCTGATTTCGCAGCGCAAACAGGAAACACAGCACGACGATCGTATGGGCTGCTCCTCAATACCTGATGTCGCAGGTCTCTGACAATTTTTTCAGCATCCATGTATATGATCGTCTGATAGATCCTGGAACAGTTGCCACTTATTTAAAGACTTACCCGGAACTGCAAAACCGGCTAGTTAACGGGTGCCGGAAACTCCGGAATTTCTGTGTATCTTACGTGCTGAAACGTTAAAGCAATGAGATATAAAGCATTTATTTTTGATCTGAATGGAACCATTATCGATGATATGGCCTTTCATGAAGAAGCCTGGTTCCGGATCCTGAACCAGGATCTGGGCGCCGGCATGAGCCGGGAAGCGGTCAACCAGCATATGTATGGTAAGAACAGCGAGCTGCTCGACCGCATTTTTGGCCCCGAACGATTTAGCGAAGAAGAGAAACAGGCGCTTTCCCTGCGCAAGGAACAGCTTTACCAGGAAGCGTATCTTCCTCATTTGGCCCTGTTGCCCGGACTGGGTGATTTTTTAAAAGCCGCTGCTGCAAAAGGCATTCCGATGGCCGTTGGTACGGCGGCCATACCGTTCAATGTTGATTTTGTGCTGGACGGACTGGGTATCCGCGCTTATTTTAAAGCCCTCGTAACGGCCAACGATGTACTGAAAAGCAAGCCCGATCCCGAAACCTTTCTCAGCTGCGCGCAGTTGCTGCAAGTGGCACCTGCCGATTGCCTGGTGTTTGAAGATGCTCCCAAGGGGGCGGAGGCCGCTGCAAATGCAGGAATGGATGCCGTCATTTTTACGACGGGGCACCAGCCGGAACAATTCGGCACGCAGGATAATATCCTGTTTTTTGCTCCGGATTATACGGATAAGCAGCTGTTGACGCTATTGTAAACCGGTTTGAAAAATTAAATGTCGGTTTTACAATTATTGAAAATAAATTGTATTTTTAACTTTTAAACGATCGTAGTCCATGAAAGAAGCATACGTAATCGGGGTGGATTTTGGAACGGATTCCGTCCGCTCTGTTATTGTAAATGCATTAAACGGCGAAGAGGTGGCGGCCGCCGTATTTCAATACCCCCGCTGGAAACAGGGGTTGTATTGTATACCGTCTAAAAACCAGTTCCGGCAACATCCGCTGGATTATATTGAGGGACTGGAAGCAACCATAAAAGATTGCGTCCAAAAGGCTGGTCCAGCTATTGCAGCACTTATCAAAGGGATTTCTGTAGATACTACCGGGTCAACCCCGGTGGCCGTTGATCAGCAAGGGCAGCCCCTGGCACTGTCTGCGGAGTTTGCAGACAATCCCAATGCCATGTTTGTGCTCTGGAAGGATCATACTGCTACAGCGGAAGCTGCAGCCATTAATAAACATGCAGAACGGTTCGAAACCAATTTTCTCCAGTATGTGGGAGGCATCTATTCCAGTGAATGGTACTGGGCAAAACTCTTGCATATTTTTAAAACGGACGAAACGGTAAGAAAACATACCGCCAGCTGGGTAGAGCATGCAGATTGGCTGCCCTTCCTGCTCACCGGCGGCAATGATATACAGCTATTAAAAAGAGGCGTGTGCACGGCAGGGCATAAGGCCTTGTGGTCCGAAGCTTTTAACGGTTTTCCGCCCAATGATTTTTTTGCAACGCTCGACCCGGTGCTGGATGGGTTTGTAGCGCACCTGCCGGCAACAACCTATGCCGCCGATGAAGCTGCCGGAACACTTTGTGCCGAATGGGCAGCAAGGCTGGGGCTTACAACCGATGTAGTAGTTGGGATCGGTGCCATGGATGCGCATATGGGCGCGGTGGGCGGACAAATAGAACCGTATCATCTGAGCAAAGTAATGGGAACGTCTACCTGCGATATGCTGGTAGTGCCGGCTGAAGATCTTTCGGATAATAAAACAGTAAAGGGCATTTGCGGACAGGTAACGGGATCGGTGATACCGGGTATGATTGGGCTGGAAGCGGGACAAAGTGCTTTTGGCGACGCTTATGCCTGGTTTAAAAATGTGCTGGCCTGGCCATTGCGGTTATTAAAGGAAAGCAGCGAATTACCGGAATCGGCTGCCGGCGCACTGGCCGATGAAGTAGAAAGCCGGATATTACCCGCACTTGCCGCAGCGGCAGCGGCACTACCGCTGGAGCCCAATGATCCGTTTGCAATTGACTGGCTGAACGGACGCAGAACACCCGATGCCAACCAGTTATTGCATGGTGCATTAACGGGACTAAGCCTGGGAACAGATGCCCCCAGGATCTTCAAAGCCCTGGTGGAGGCCACCTGTTTTGGGGCCAAGGCCATTGTAGATCGTTTTGAGGAAGAAGGGGTACCAATAAAGGGACTGATTGGTGTGGGCGGCGTGGCGCGGAAATCGGCCTATATCATGCAGGTAATGGCGGATGTAATGAACATGCCGATCCGTATTCACCGTTCGGAGCAGACCTGTGCCATTGGCGCCGCCATGTTTGCCGCAACGGTTGCAGGCATTTACCCAACGGTAGAAGACGCCATGACGGCTATGGGACAGGGATTTGACAAAGAGTATTTTCCCAACGCCGAACGGCATGCATATTATAAAGAACGGATGGAGACCTATAAAAAAACAGGTGCCTTTTTAGAACATAATAATTTGTAATAATGAAATACGAAGTGATCCGCCGGAAGGCATATGAAGCCAATATGCAGCTTCCCGAACTGGGACTGGTGCTCTTTACATTTGGAAATGCCAGTGAGGCGGATCATTCCGAAGGCGTATTTGCCATTAAGCCCAGCGGGGTAGCTTATGCAGACCTTACCCCGGAGAAGATGGTGGTGGTGGACTTTGATGGCAAAACCGTAGACGGGGTGCTGAATCCCAGTTCCGATACGCAAACGCATGCAGTGCTGTACAAACACTGGACGGAGATCGGTGGTATTGTGCATACACATTCAACCTATGCAACCGCATGGGCCCAGTCGCTAAGGGCCATCCCCATTTACGGAACCACGCATGCCGATTATAATATCGTAAATATTCCCTGCGCGTTTCCCATGGATGATGCAATGATACAGGGGGAATACGAAGTGCAGACGGGGCACCAGGTACTGAATCATTTTAAAGAGAACGGTCTGGATTACCGGGAGGTTGAAATGATCCTGGTTGGGAACCATGCACCCTTTACCTGGGGGGAAAATGCAGCGAAGGCGGTGCACAACAGCGCCGTGCTGGAACAGGTGGCCAAAATGGCCTATCTGACTGAGCAGATCAATCCCCAGGTGCCGCTGTTGAAAAAAGCACTGATGGATAAGCATTATCAGCGTAAACACGGGCCCGATAGCTATTACGGACAATAATCAACGATACCGAAAATATACATTATGATCAATCTGGAGCAATTAGAACTATGGTTTGTAACCGGGAGCCAGCATCTCTATGGCGCCGAAACCTTAAAGGAAGTAGCGGCACATTCGCAGGAGATCGTTCAGCACATGAACGCCACCTCAAAAATACCCGTTAAGCTGGTTTGGAAGGATACCGTAAAAACGCCGGAAGAGATCCACCAGGTATTTGCGGAGGCCAACTTTAATAAATCCTGTATCGGCATCATTGCGTGGATGCATACGTTTTCTCCTGCAAAAATGTGGATCAACGGACTCAAGATCTTTCATAAACCATTGCTCCAGTTTCATACCCAGTTCAACCGGGACATACCCTGGAGTACGATCGATATGGATTTTATGAATACCAATCAATCGGCCCACGGCGACCGGGAATTTGGCTTTATGCTGAGCCGGATGAACAAGCACCGGAAAGTAGTAGTAGGGCATTGGAAAGATGACCAGGTATTGGATCGTATTGCCGCATGGAGCCGGGCTGCGATCGGCTGGCACGATTGGCAGGGCGCACGTTTTGTACGTTTTGGCGATAATATGCGTTATGTGGCTGTAACGGACGGTGATAAGGTAGAAGCAGAGCTCAAATTCGGTTATAGTGTAAATACCCATGGCATCGGCGACCTGGTAGCGGTGATGAACCAGGTAGGTGAAAAGGAAACACAGGAGCTGGCACAGCTATACCTGGACAGCTATCATGTTTCGGAGCAATTGAAAAAAGACGGTGCGCAATACCAGTCACTGCTGGATGCGGCACGTATTGAACTGGGCTTAAAACAGTTCCTGGAACAGGGCAATTTTAAAGGGTTTTCGGATACATTTGAAGACCTGCATGGCATGGTTCAGTTACCAGGCATTGCAGTGCAGCGCCTGATGGAGCAGGGGTATGGTTTTGCTGGAGAGGGCGATTGGAAAACCGCGGCATTGGTACGGGCAATGAAGTCGATGGCAACCGGACTGGAAGGCGGAAATTCCTTTATGGAAGATTATACCTATCATTTTGATCCCAGGGAGCCATTGGTATTGGGATCGCATATGCTGGAGATCTGCTCCAGTATTGCAAACGGCAAACCTTCCTGCGAGATCCACCCGCTGGGGATCGGAGGAAAGGCCGACCCGGTGCGATTGGTGTTTAATGTGGCAGGAGGTCCGGCATTAAATGCATCGCTGATGGATATGGGCAACCGGTTCCGGTTATTGGTAAATGAAGTGGAAGCGGTGGCACCTTCGCAGGACCTGCCCAGGTTGCCGGTAGCCCGGGTGTTCTGGAAACCTTACCCGGATATGCATACCGGCTGTGCGGCATGGATCCTTGCAGGCGGAGCACATCATACCTGCTATTCGCAAAACCTTACCGCCGAGCACCTGGAAGATTTTGCCGGTATGGCCGGAATCGAATGTGTATTGATCAACCAAAAAACAGATCTGTATCAATTTAAAAACGAACTGCGCTGGAGTGATGTATATTACCAGTTGCATAAAAGTTAACAAACAATGTTATAAAATAAACGGGTTTAGTTATTTTTAGCAAACGTTTTAAATATCCTTTTAATATTGCATGCATATGAATAATGAGTTACGGGTCTCAGACTATATCGTTTTTTTAGTCTATTTTATTATTGTGGCTTCTTACGGGTATTGGGTATACCGGAAAAAGAAACAGGCTTCGGTTTCCGCATCGCATGATTATTTCCTGGCAGAAGGGTCGCTTACCTGGTGGGCCATCGGGGCTTCACTGATCGCCTCCAATATCTCTGCCGAACAGTTTATTGGGATGAGCGGAAGCGGTTTTAAGATCGGGCTTGCCATTTCTACCTATGAGTGGATGGCGGCCGCCACGCTGATTATAGTAGCGGTCTTTTTTATGCCGGTGTATCTCAAGAATAAGATTTATACCATGCCGCAGTTCCTGAACCAGCGGTATAACGGAACCGTGGCGATGATCATGGCGGTATTCTGGTTACTGCTCTACGTGGTGGTAAACCTCACCTCCATCTTATTCCTGGGTGCGCTGGCTGTAAGTACGATTTCCGGGATCAATTTTTGGGTCTGTATGTCCATGCTGGCGCTGTTTGCGCTGATCATTGCATTGGGCGGGATGAAAGTGATCGGTTATACCGATGTGATCCAGGTATTCTTCCTGATACTGGGTGGTTTGGCAACTACTTATCTGGCATTGTCGCTGGTGGCAGATCATTTTAAGCTGGACGGGGTGATGAGTGCACTGGGAACTTTAAAAACAAAGGCAGACGATCATTTTCATATGATCCTCAAAAAGGATAACCCCAATTATCTCGATCTGCCGGGTTTAACAGTGCTCCTGGGAGGTATGTGGATCGTAAACCTGAATTATTGGGGATGCAACCAGTATATTACACAACGGGCCCTGGGCGCAGATCTGAAGACGGCGCGTTCCGGGTTATTATTTGCAGGGTTCTTAAAATTATTAATGCCTATTATTGTAGTAATACCCGGTATTGCCGCCTATATCCTGCATAAGGAAGGCGTTGTGGGTGGTGTAGATTTTCAGGCCCAGATGATTGAACATGGTGAAATAAACCCGGACAGGGCTTACCCCGTATTGCTGAACCTGCTGCCCGCGGGCCTGAAGGGGCTTGCCTTTGCGGCCCTTACCGCGGCAATTGTTGCCTCCCTGGCAGGTAAGATCAACAGCATCTCAACCATCTTCACGCTGGATATCTATAAAAAGCGGCTGAATGTAAATGCTTCCGAAACCCAGCAGGTAAATGTGGGCCGCATCACTATTGTGGTGGCCATGATCCTGGCCATTATTATTTCTCCATTCCTGGGAATTGACAAAAAAGGTGGATTCCAGTTTATACAGGAATATACCGGTTTTGTATCTCCGGGTATTTTTGCCATGTTCCTGCTGGGATTCTTCTGGAAGAAAACCACGTCTTCTGCTGCATTGTTTGCAACCATCGGGGGCTTTATTTTTTCGGTAGCGCTCAAATTTTTACCAGGGGTGATGGATCTTCAGTTCCTTTCATCCGTTGGATTCTCTGTTCCCAATGCCAGCGGCGTGTATGAAATCCCGTTCCTCGACCGGATGGGGATCGTATTTGCGTTATGCATCATTGGTATGTTGGTGATTTCCAAAATAGAAATAGCAAGAGGTGTACAGCCCAATGGACTGGAAGTAGATACAAAAATGTTTAAAGTGAATTCCGGTTTTATGGTAGGCGCGTTGATCATTTGTGGTATTTTGGCGGCCTTGTATACTTTGTTTTATTAAACTCCGTCAAATAGTAAAGGGAAGGCCGGTCTAAGCATGCGTTGAGACCGGCTTTTTTCTTTTGAGGTGCGATTGATTACGGGGATTTTGTAAAAAAGGAATAAATCGATCAAAATCATTGGTTTTGATGAATCAGCCGGCATTGTTGTTAGAAAATTTAAAAATTTCTGTTAATCGGGCTAAAAATAATATATTAGCGCTCCTTTTAACGAAATTAAACTTGTATATATGAAAGGTTCAGACTATCTGGTTTTCTTTATTTACTTTATCGTGGTTGCCTCCTATGGGTACTGGGTATACCGCAGAAAGCGCCAGGAAAGCGTTTCGGCCTCGCATGATTACTTCCTGGCAGAAGGTTCGCTTACCTGGTGGGCCATTGGTGCATCGCTGATCGCTTCCAATATCTCCGCCGAGCAAATGATCGGGATGAGTGGATCGGGCTTTAAACTGGGACTGGCCATATCGGCCTATGAGTGGATGGCGGCGGCAACGCTGATCATTGTGGCGATCTTTTTTATGCCTGTCTACCTAAAGAACAAGATCTTTACCATGCCGCAGTTCCTCAGTCAGCGGTACAATTCCAAAGTGGCGATGATCATGGCGGTTTTCTGGCTGATGTTATATATTGTGGTAAACCTGATGTCGATCCTGTACCTTGGAGCGTTGGCCATTAGCGGTATCTCCGGTATCAACATTACCTTTTGTATACTGGCGCTGGCCATCTTTGCCATTGTCATTACGCTGGGCGGTATGAAGGTGATCGGGTTTACGGATGTGATACAGGTATTTTTCCTGGTGCTGGGCGGCCTGGTGGCAACCTATATTGCGTTAAACCTTATTTCCGGAGGAAAGGGTATCGGCGCCGGTTTCAGCGTATTACAATCCAAGGCTTCCGAGCATTTTCACCTGATCTTTAAAAAAGATAATCCCAACTATATCGATCTGCCGGGTTTAAGTGTGCTCATCGGTGGTATGTGGATCGCCAACCTCAGCTATTGGGGATGTAACCAGTATATTACCCAGCGCGCATTGGGGGCTTCACTGCCCGTTGCCCGCAAAGGGTTGCTGTTTGCGGCTTTTCTGAAAATGCTGATGCCGATAATTGTAGTACTGCCCGGTATTGCCGTATATTATATTGTGAAAGAGAATATGGGGGGCATTACTCCGGATCAGCTGCTTACTGCATCCGGTGTGCAGGATCCCAACAAAGCCTATCCGGCGCTTATTTCGTTATTACCTGCAGGGCTGAAGGGACTTTCGTTTGCGGCATTAACGGCGGCGATTGTGGCCTCCCTGGCCGGTAAAGCCAATAGCATTGCCACGATCTTTACACTGGATATCTATAAAAAAGTGTTTAATACCAACGCCAGCGAACGCAACCTGGTAAATGTTGGAAAAATTACAGTAGTGGTGTCCATGTTATTTGCGGTGTTGTTGTCGCTGGTAGTGGGCGATGCCCTGATGGGTGAGGGTAAACAGGGATTCCAGTACATACAGGAATATACCGGTTTTGTATCACCGGGTATTTTTGCCATGTTTATTTTTGGATTCTTCTGGAAGAAGACCACCTCCAGTGCTGCCCTGTTTGCAACCATCGGCGGCTTTATTGCCTCCGTGTTGCTCAAGTTTTTACCGGGCTGGGTCGATCTGTCGGCATTGCACCAGTTTGGCTGGTCTGTTCAGAATGCAGCAGGAGTTTACGAAATTCCATTTATGGACCGGATGGTGATCGTATTTCTTATTTGTGCGATCGGTATGTATTTTATCAGCATTTACCAGCATAAAAGAGGAATTGTGTCCAAAGGGCTGGAGGTGGATGCCAGTATGTTTAAAACCTCAACCAGCTTCGCGGTAGGATCGCTGATCATTGTAGCCATGCTGGTTGCCCTGTATTCGGTATACTGGTAACCTTATTTTGTTTTAGTTGTTTTAAAAAAGAGCAGGCTGTCCCTGCTCTTTTTAATTACCGGACTATGAACCGATATGAACAGATCGCTTTAGCTGAATTAAGGCGCTGGCAATTTGAGATGCAGCGCCCTCCCGGGTTTTTCAACCGTCTTTCAAAAAAGACCCAGGATAAGATCAATGCCCTGATACCCGATAAAATTCATAAAGGCATTACAGTGGTGATCCGGCAAATGATCCGGGCGGTTTTATTTGGTGCCAAACATACAACTGCAAAACCGCTGAAGGAAGCCGCGTTTATTTTAAGGGAACAAACGGTCAAAGAGAAAATAAAATTTTACAGGAATACGGCCGCAGTGGAAGGTGGTGTAACCGGCGCCGGTGGCCTGCTGATGGGACTGGCGGATTTTCCATTGCTGCTGGCACTGAAGCTGAAATTGCTGTATGAAATTGCTTCATTATATGGCATTGACCTGGAAGATTACCGGGAACGGGTATACCTGCTGCATATTTTTGAGCTGGCTTTTTCAAGTGCACAGCATCGCAATGCGGTTTACCGGAAAATGGAAGACTGGGATACAAAAATGAAAGAAATGCCGGTAGCTGTTGCGGATTTTGACTGGCGGCGTTTTCAACAGGAATACCGCGATTATATCGACCTGGCAAAAATGGCACAGCTCTTGCCGGTGATAGGTGCGCCAGTGGGATTCATTGCCAACTATGGGTTGGTAAAAAAACTCGGAATCACGGCAATGAATGCGTATCGTATGCGGATATTATCCGGAGGTATTGTTTAATGGAATGCGGATTGGGATTGCTGTTACAAATTTATTGAGCATACTTGAATAACAGCACCATGGGCTATAGCCGCTTTTGAAACCAATGTGTATGATGGAACTGTTACGTATGACCAACCGTTTTAAATGTATTCAGGTATTGCTGATCAGTGCTTCCCTGATGGCCTGCACGGCTTCTGATTCGCAGGAGCAAACGGCGGCTGTTACAAAGCCGGAAGCTACGTTTGCAGCACAGGCTAAAGCGCCGGTACTGGACACGGCCGGATATGATAAACGGATAAAGGTGCTCGCTAACGGCGATGCTTCAGGGCGTTGGCCGGCAAAAGCCCCTTATCCGCTGCCGGGAGCTGTGTTTCCGTTTAACAGGGTTATTGCTTACTATGGCAATTTGTATTCAAAAGGAATGGGTATACTGGGAGAGCTACCCAAAAAGGAAATGCTTCAAAAATTAAAGGGAGAAGTGTCAAAATGGGAAAAAGCGGATCCCGGAACTCCGGTAATTCCGGCCCTGCATTATATTGCCGTAACCGCCCAGGGTACGCCCGGAAAGGATGGGAAATACCGGCTGCGGATGCCGTTTCACCAGATTGATACGGTGCTGAAATGGTCGAAAGAAATCGGGGCCCTTACATTTATAGATGTGCAGGTTGGACAAAGCACGCTCCAGGAAGAGATTCCCCGGTTCGAAAAATATTTTAAACTACCGGGCTTTCACCTGGGAATCGATCCTGAATTTTCCATGAAGGATGGTGCCACGCCGGGAAGCCGGATTGGAAGCTTTGATGCGGACGATATTAATTTTGTGATCGACTACCTTGCGGAAATTGTGCGGGACAACCAATTGCCGCCCAAAGTGCTGGTCATACACCGGTTTACGAATGATATGGTAACGGGGTATAAGGAAATCAAAAAAGTGCCCGAAGTACAGGTGGTGATCGATATGGATGGCTGGGGCAGCAAGGCCCTGAAAACAGGAACCTATAACGCTTTTGCATATCGTCAGCCGGTGCAGTTTACGGGTTTTAAACTATTTTATAAAAATGACCTTAAGCGGGGCAGTACCGGTTTATTTACGCCCGTGGAATTGCTGCATTTTAAACCCCGGCCGGTTTATATTCAATACCAGTAGCAACGGCGTAATAAAGCACGGCATTATCCCTGCTTTAGCAGTGATGCACTATGGATCAACAGGCAGCGGTTTCATTTTCTTATTTTAATTCGAAAGCTACCACACTGTAGTTATTAAATGTAGGAACATATAAGGTTTTAGTAGCGTCTTCGTAAGCCAGGTCCGCCGTGTTCATGCGGCCCTGTACGTCCAGCATTTTCTGAATCGTGCCGGTAGGGGAAACATAATAAATAAGGCCTGCCCAGCAGGTAACGATAAAACCACCATCACCGGTAGGTTCCAGTCCGTCTCCGCCCTGTTCAAACCCGGAAGCAATAACCGTTTTGTTTTTATTTGCATCCAGTTTCCATAATTCTTTTCCGGCCAATACATACAGATCCGGGCCAATTGACTTCAACCCATTTGCATCGGTCACCTGATCCAGGTATACCTCCGGTTGCTGATTCGCTACTTTATAAATTTTATTTTCGCGGGTGTCCGATATATAAACAATCCCTTTTTTATCTACTGTTACGTCATTAAGAAAAACAGAACCTGGAACCGGGATGGTGGCGATCACCTGCGCTTTTTTTACATCAATCACTACCAGGTCTGTGATATCTGCAACATATAAACGGCCTTTGTACAGGGCCATTCCTTTGGGTGCATTTAACCCCGTAATCCAGTTAAGGTTTTTCACCCTGCCATCTTTATAAAGAATACCGATACCGCCTTTGCCATCCTTCTCATTGCCTTTACCGTCGATCAGCGATACGTACAGTTCCTTTTTATTGGGAACCGGCAGCACCGATTCTGGTACAGGGATAGAATCGGTAGTGGTCCATGCCAGTACAATGGTATGTTGTCCGTAACTGCTTAAACAACTGATGGTAAATGCCAATAAAAAGAGAAACAGAGGTTTCATAGCTGAATATTATAGATGTGAAGATAACTAAAAAAGCTGTTTACTGGTGCCTGCCGGGCATTTGGAGTGTAAGAATCACGAAGACCGGAAGAAGCAAAGAAGAACTTAATCTTAGTGCTGCTTCGTGTCTTGGGTGCCTTTGTGGTGAAGACTTAAAGGGTTGCGCCGTTGTGTGAAACCAGGTCGCAGATACCCGAAAGAAGAGTTTTATACGGGCAAAGGTTTTAATTATTATAAGATAGATCTGCTTACCGCTCCCGGTTAAAGATCCGCCCGATATCTTTACCAAGTCCTTGCAAATCCATGGTGGGATTGAGAAACTGCTGATCGCTGATATAAAAATCGTCGGCATCCGCCTGTTTTACCTGTACGGGGTAAATGAGCAGAAAATTGCCCGACCGGAAATACCGGTCCAGGTACGTAAAGATGCGGTCCATATGCTGGTTGTAGGAAGGGTATTGGGGACGGCTCAATACAACCGTAAGGAGATCATTCTTATCAATTTCCCTGGAAAGGATCAGCAGGTCTTCCCAGTTGGTAAATGCCGTAAAACGGTATTCGATCGGATTCTTTTCGTTAAGGCTTTGCAGCAATGGTTCAATATTCGCTGATGCAAAAAACTTTACGCCGCCGCCGCAATGTTTGGCCAGCGTCCATAGATTGGACAACCAGTAAAAAAAACCGGCCTCCCGTTCTGCATTTCTGGGAATGACCACCACATTGCTTTTTATGGTAGACAGGGGCTGAACGGGATTATAAACATAGGTAGTGATCTTTTCATTGTCGAGAATGCCATTGATGAGTGCAAAGCTTTTAACGGAGTTATAGGGCTTGGTGCTGTACCCAAGGATGAGATCGGTGATCTTATTGGCCTTTAGCTCGCCGGTAATGCCGTTGATGATATTATCATCGTAGCGAAGGATGTCCGTCACTTTTACATCGGCGGCCGCACCGGTATGTACGGCCAGCTCCAGCATTTTTTTACCGGTCCGGTCCGATTCATCCGGCGCATCGTGTTTATTAATAATGTGCAGGGCATAGAGCTGGTCGGTATTGGCTGGGGATTTAATAGAAAGGGCCAGCTGCACCAGGTGTTCCGTTTTATCCAATGCATTTGTAGCGATCATTATTTTTTCGCCATCCTCCTTATTGCTGCTGCGCTCTTCTGCTCCGGTTCCGGTTTCCTTCGCCAGTTCCTGTCCGCCTTTCTGGGCTGTTAAGGAAGCCAGTGTACAGGTGATAAGGATCACGAGGATGGAACCGTTAAGCACCGCTTCATTCAACAGGCGGATAGGTTCTCCATCGGGTGTTTCGGAAATGATGATATTATAGCCCACCATTACAGCAGCAAGGGTGGCCGCGGCCTGTGCCACGCTTAATCCAAAGATTACCCGGAGCTGGGGTTTGTTAAGCCGGAAGGTTTTGGCGGTGGCCCAGGCTGCAAGGTATTTGGCCACAATAACGCCAACAGTAAGTACTGCCGCTACTTTTATGGTTTCTGTATCTTTTATAAAAGCTTTAAAATCGATGAGCATTCCCACGCTGATGAGAAAGAAGGGAATGAAAAGTGCGTTGCCTACAAACTCAACCCGGTTCATTAACGGCGATGTTGCCGGAATCAACCGGTTTAATGCAAGTCCGGATAGGAATGCGCCGATAATGCCCTCCACTCCGGCCAGCTCGGCCAGCACGGCACCCAGGTAAACCATCACCAGTACAAAAATGAACTGGGAGATTTTATCCTGTACTTTTTTAAAGAACCACCGCCCGATAACCGGGAAGAGGAATAAAACGATCAGCCCGAAAGCAAGGATGGACAGCGTAAGGCGCAGCCAAAAGGCGGCATCTACCTGCCCCTTGGTCATTCCCACAATTACTGCAAGTACCAGCAGCGCCAGCGTATCCGTGATCATGGTACCGCCTACAGTAATATTTACCGACCGGTCTTTGGCAACCCCTAATTTGCTAACAATGGGATATGCCAGGAGCGTGTGGGAAGAGATCAGGCTCCCCAGGAGGATGGAGGTCATCCAGTTAAAATGCAGCAGGTAATAGCTACCCAGTGTACCAATGATCATCGGGATACAAAAAGTATACATCCCGAAGGTGATGCTTTTCCATTTGTTTTTTTTAAATTCGATCAGGTCGATCTCCAGACCGGCTAAAAACATGATATAAAGCAACCCGGTGGTACCCGAAACCACAATGCTGCTGTCTCGGTCCAGGATACCGAAGCCGTTGGGGCCTGTGAGCGCGCCGGCAATGATAAGGCCGATGAGATGGGGGATCTTTAATTTGTTCAGCAGGATGGGTGCCAGCAGCACAATCAGGATAACGATCAGGTATCTTAAGATCGGATCCGTAACCGGCAGTGTTGTATCAATAATGCTTAACAACATATTCAAAGCAAGTTAAGATTAAGGATTCTTTGATTTATCCAGGTCTACCTTGAAGGTGGTTTCGCAACCATCTGCCTGGGTGATCAGCCGCTGTCCGCTTAATTTGTTCTTTTGATCTGTTTTTAATTCCACTTTCATGGTAGCGGAAGGTTGGGCGCTTTCAGACTCTGGTGTGGCAAGTTTCAGATCACTGCCTGTAAAGATACCGGTGTACACACGGATCAGCTTATCGCCCTGCATTGCCCGTACCGTTACGGCCGTTCCATTTCCGGCAATAAGCCAGGTTTCTTTACGGATATCGCCCACCGCAAAACCAGAACAGTTGGTTTGGGTACAAACCATGGTTACATTCCAGTTGCCAGACAGGGAGTCGGGCAGCGGGATGCCGGGTATAACCGGTACATGACTTGCTGAATCTACTTTTGCAGCATATTTCTTAAGACTGTCTTCTTTTAGTTTAATTTCCTTTTCTTTAATCATTACGGCCTGTTCGCGCTGGTTGAGGGCCTGCTCCCGCTCATCCAGCTGCTTCCTCCGTTCTTCAAAGCCGCAGCTGTAAAGGCAGCATATTAATAAGAAGATACCAGTAATCAAAGGTTGTTTCATAATTAGAAATTTGGATGCCGTATTGCTAAGGTAGAGAAAAACGCTGAAAGCGAAATGCTAAGGGTATGTTTCAGTTATACCGTTAATGTTACATTTCGTTTGATACTTGAAGATCTATTGACTATTGACCATTCATTGTTGCCTTTGGGGGACATGTAGACCGGGGAAACCTGGGGATTTTTCAAACTACAGGACTGATTCACGCTTACGGGAGCTGAACGCCAGGGGCTTGTTTCAGATTCAACGTGCAATGTCAGATTTGTATAGATGCTTGATGATGACAGACACTGATCACTGAAAACTGATGACTGATAACTGATAGCTCAATACTGTTTAATGTTCAATATTAGATGCCGTTTCATGCTCACAGATCCATTGCCTCATTCCCACATTTACATATTTTCAAATTTTCAAATTCCAACGCGCTTTATACCCAATTGTTTTTATAGCGCTCTTTTAGCTGCAGCCGGTATGTTTTTGGGGTAACGCCGGTTACTTTATGAAAGATCCGGGTGAAATAGGAGGCCGACTGATAGTTTAATTCATAGGCCACTTCCGATATTTCTTTGGTTAGGTTCTGCAATAGGATCTGGCTATGCAGGATGCTGATTTCCTGTATCCATTGTTTAGGTGGTTTGCCAGTGGTTTTTTTGACGCATTTGTTCAGGTAGGTTTCTGAGATCTGCATCTTCTTGGCATAGAAGCTTACGTCCTTATGCTGGATATGCGCATGCTGAACTTCTGTCCGGAACTGGTAAGAAATTTTCAGATCCCGGGTGAGCGCATGCGCATCGGGGTTTCCGGATTTGATCAGTTTTAGCAGGATGGCGGAAAAAAGAGCAAGACAGATGTCTTCCGAACCGTTGTGCGTAATTGTGTCCAGCTCCTCCTTTAACAGGTAAAACGATTTCTCGAGCCATTTTACTTCTTTTGCGGAAAGTTGTATATAAGGTGCAGTAAAAAAGAAATCCAGTTCTTTGTTGTTCAGGAAAAAACTGGTGATCACATTGTTTTCATAAATGAGATAAAAGCCCTGCAGATCCGGCGAAAGTTCCAGGGTACGGGTAATACATCCCTGTTTAATATTGATGACCTGCCCCGCAGTAACGGTATAGCTTTGCGTTTCCAGCTGTTGCTGAATGTATCCTTTGGTTACCAGCATCAGGAAATTAAAGGAGGTCCGGTAGGGAGGCACGGGAATCAGGATATCCTTTAGATAAGATTCGATTTTGTAAAGCTGGAGCTGTGAATGATCGTGCAGTACATTGGCAGAGATCTCCGGGAGGAACTGCCGTTTATACTCGTAGTTACTGATCATTTTTATGGTATGCGCCATAAGGATCTGTCTGTTGGATTGGGTGAATACGGTAACTTAAAGTTAATTATAAAATATGATGCTTACTCTAAAATGGTGGATAACATTTTAGGAACTGCAGCAGATCAGGGCGATAGCGCTTATGCAGCGTAATGGATTTACTTGCCTGGGTAGACTTCAGCTGTACTATATCACTGCGGCGAAAAAGAGGATAGAACAGCGCGCAAAAACAGAGATTCAGAAAATGCGGGCGAAAAGCCCCCCGGTTATTTGTCAGGGGAAAGGCTTCTCCGGGGAATAGGGATCCACTTTTTCAATATAAGCGTAACCCAGCTGGCGGCAACAAAAGGAAAAGTTAATACGGACCAATGCATGCGCAGCATGGCAATGTCGATAATTACGGTCAGTATTACGGAAAACAGCACAAAGATTCCGTCAACGGGCTCATCGCCTGCAAAAGTAATGGCACATAGCAGGGCGTTAAAGCTGAATAATCCCATTTCTATATCCGGTGTAGATTCCGATAAATGAATGGCCACATAGGCGCTGAGAATGGCACCGGCAATGCCATATAAAGCGGCAATAGGCCGGTTAATGAAAACGCCTAAAAAGAACAGGAGCCCGCCAACGGTGCTGTCCTGGAAAATAACTTCTCCAAACCCGTGGATGCTGGTGGCAAAATCATCTTTTTCGATCATTTCACTGGCAACTGCAACGGAATTGGGCTCAATGATCACATGGTGAAACAGGTAAAGCAGGATCCAGGTAACAGCGATAAACGGGAATGTAAAGCCGGGGATTTTTTTTACAATAAACAGGTGTTGCAAAATAGCGGCCAGTGCTGCACCGATGATGATGGCAATCCATATTACAGGAAGCGGTTTGAAATAAAATATCATCGCTACCCCTACAAGGGTGGAGCTAAAGCCATACAGGCCCTGTTCAATTTCCTGCCGGTCGTATTTCAGCAGGTGTGCGGTAAGTACGCCGGTAACGGCCGAAAGCAATGCGGCAATACCACCCAGAACGGAGCCATAGAAGATGCCAATGAGGAATAAAAGCCCCGTCAGCGCGTTTTCCTGTAACATGATCTGTCCGATGCTTCTAAATACGGTACGGGTAAAGATGAATGATTTTGATTGCATAATTTTTAAAGTTTGCTATAGGATCCAACGAATAAAAAATGAACGTTAAAACACTGCCCGGACATCCGCAGCTTACGGAAGGCCGGAGTGAGAGCTACCAGCCCAGGAATACCATACCGATGCCGCAAATGGTAACCACCCCGCCGCCAATGGCATGCATGTACCGTTCCAGCTTGCTGGTGTTAAAAAATGAGTAACCGTAAATGCCAATAAGTACCATTCCCAGCATTGTAATGACTGTGCTAATGGTAAATACGGTGATAAGTAGTACAATTTCGGTTACGGAACGCTGCGTACCTGAATAAAAAAGCAGGGGAACCAGGGGCTCGCTGGGCCCCATTACAAAAATGGCAAAGAGCACCAGTGGCGTTACTTTTATACGGCTTCCCGGCATAACGGTTTGCCCATGTGTGTGTTCATACACATACACGTCATCGCCCATCACATCAAAATGTTTATGCGGCTTATTCAGCCAGGCCTGCCGCAGGCCGTAGGCCAGGTACAGGATACCGAAGATCAGCAGTGCCCAGCCGGAAATATTGCCTCTCACATCCTGGAACCAGGTGATCTTTGTAAGCTGCCATCCCAGGAAAACGCCAACCAACCCAATCAATACGGAGCTCAGGATATGCCCGATGCCACAGACGATGGTAAGGGAAATGGTTTTGGGTAAACTCCATTTCCTGGAGCGGGAAAGCACCACAAAGGGAAGGTAATGATCGGGGCCGGTTGCTGTGTGCAGACCGCTGATGGTAATGGCCGTAAGGGCCAGTGCAATTAACCGGGAATGTTCCATATCAATTCCTGAATGTTTTGAAAAAGTGTGAATAATTGTTCGCCGCCATGTCCCAGCACCCGAACCACCAGGCCATTGTGCTGGAGCCGCGAAACGCCACCAAGAATGTCTGTTTCCTGTTCCAACAGTTCCTGTATTTTATCGGAGAGACCGGGCAGCGATGGGGTATCGGTGGTGGCGGAGAAAATAAGGGTGCCCTGGTGTGTATAGGTTTCCAGCATGCCCATTGTTTGCAGATCATTTTCCTTCGGCTGCAGCAGGATATTGTCTTTAAGCACCAGGCGCCCTCTATGAAATACCTCGAAGAGATTGTGGAAGCTGGTAAATTCAAAAACCTCACCGTGATGTTTTCGTCCGCAGGTAATGATCTCGCTCATCAGCAATACACAGTCTTCCGCCATATCAATGCGGTTCAGGCTGGTAAACCGGGAGTTTTTATGCGGTACTACCGGGTGTGGCACAAAGAAAAAAGAGCTGCCTTTTTCCAGCGTGATCTGCATTTTTTGCGTAGCGCTGGCTTCCATGTTGAACAGCCGCTGGTAGGATTGGGATTGCAGCTGGAGCCGGGCATTTTCTTTTACCCGTATGAAGTACTCATAAGCATCCCCGCTGAGGATGCCGGGCGATGAACTCATGATCATCAGGTAGGCATGCGCGTCTGATTTGTGCTGACCAACGGGTATGATCCGGAAGGGCTGTGTAACGTAGGCATCCTTCAGAAAGGACCGTTGTTCATTTTTTTCTACCGTGAAGTTTAATGTACAGATCATATTAACGGACTAATGCAGGCTCCTCCACCTCCTCTAATAATGCATATTTTTTTATCCACCCGATAACGGCGTCCAGTCCCTGCTGGGTCATCAGGTTGGTAAACACAAAGGGCGCTCCCTTACGCATGCGCCGGGCGTCGGTTTCCATTACTTCCAGGCTGGCACCCACATAGGGGGCCAGGTCAATTTTATTGATCATCAGCAGATCCGAACGGGTAATGCCCGGTCCGCCTTTGCGGGGAATCTTTTCACCTTCTGCCACATCGATCACAAAGATGGTTACATCGGCGAGGTCCGGACTGAAAGTAGCTGAAAGGTTATCACCACCGCTTTCAATAAGGATCAGTTTGATATTGGGAAAACGTTCCACCAGCTCATCCACGGCTTCCAGGTTCATACTCGCATCTTCCCGGATGGCGGTGTGCGGACAACCCCCGGTTTCTACGCCAATGATCCGGTCTTGTGGCAATAAACTGTTCCGGGCCATAAATTCGGCATCCTCTTTTGTATAGATGTCGTTCGTAATTACGGCAAGGTCATACTCGTTCATCAATCGGCGGCTTAACCGTTCCAGTAAGGCCGTCTTTCCCGAACCAACGGGACCGGCTACGCCTATTTTTACATATTTTCGTTCCATAGTTATTTGTTTATAATTTTTTTTTTAACCCGGCTGGGGTACTGCTATCAGCGGTCTTGCGTCGCACACTTGTACGGTTGTGCTGCTATTAGCCTCAATCTGAACGCAAAGTGCGCAAAGGAATGTTTAAAAGAACGTATCTCGCCACAAAGACACGATGGCACGAAGATGCACGAAGGGATAGTATGGCTTTAAAAATCTTAGTGTTTCTTCGTGCCTTTCAGCCTTCGTGGCGGAAATGTTGCGGAACAATAAAGACATGCTAAGATTTCGCAAGGATCGCAATGCGAAGGAACACGGCTGCTGTATGTCTTTGCGAATCGCGCGCAGTCTTTGCGTTCCTGGCGGTTCAAACCCAATTGCTGCAGGAACTGCTATCATCGGTTTATAAAATTGCCGATCTGCTTTGAACCACACAGAAGCATCGCTTTTTAAATCTTTTGAAGAGATATAGACGTCGCTGAAGATGGTGCAGCGCCTTCCTGCTATTGGAAGATGATATGTTTTTATGTGTCCTCTTTTTTCCATGTTTCCTATGTGCCTATGTGGTTCATATTATTAAGACATATACAACCTCGAATACAGCCGTTCGTGCCGCATACACCGGATGTCGAATGCCACAGCACAAAGTCCCAGCATTTCGTCCGGGATATCAGCTGTTGTTTCGCTTAACGCTTTTAATAAGGGCTGGATCTGGAAAAGAATATCCTGTCCTTCCAACTGTCCCAGCGGAACCAGTTTTACGCTGTTGGTGATCATACCTACCGCGGCATTGTAATAAAACGCAAACAGCGCTTCCTGTAACGGAATGTTCAGGAGCCGGGCATACATACCAAATGCCATACAGTAATGCGGATCAGCTTCTTTTTCCTTTACCAGTTGCTCAAACCGTTCCACGATCTCAAAGGATTGCTGCCTGCGGAAGATTTTTATGAGCCGTAATCCCAGTTTGATACTGGCCTGCCGGATCTCCATCGGCGATTTTAAGGCCGTACATTCCAGGCTTAAATGCTGCAGCCGGCGAACGTCTTGCTGCTCCGTGGCCTGGTAGGCTCTCGACATAAAGGCGGCATCATTATACCGGATGTTCTGTTGCAGCATCTGGGTTACAAATGTTTTTGCTGTTGCTGTATTATGAACGACGCCTTCCTGCACATAGGTTTCCAGGCCGTTGCTGTGCGTGTACCCGCCAATAGGTAAGGTAGGATCCGAAAGGTGTAGTAAAGCGCCTAAAAAAGATGCATGCATAAATTTGTATTTTTTGTTAACCGGCGGAGCCGATAAAATAAACATATGAAGCGTAGACGCTTCATACAGCGCTCAACTTTTATTCCTTTGATGCCAGGTTCAGGATCTTTGAAAAAAGAGAATTGTTGTTGCCGTGACTATGTGGCTCTACATTTGATTTTAAGATGTTGAGCAGCCGCACCACCTGCTTTTCAGGCTTGTATCCGCTGCCTTCCAGCCAGCGGAACATCGGCATTTCAAACGGCATCATCACCTTGTTATCCTGGATAAACAGGGGCATATGCTTGTTGCCAATCTCATAGCATACCGTACCCATCTCCAGTAGTGTTTGCGGAGCAATTACAATGGCTTCGCAGGGTTTAATGTCTACCGTTACCAGCGTGTCTCCATCCTGCAGCAGCACATCACCCTGGCGAAGCCGTTGTCCTTCACGCAAAAATTTGATGGCGATCTCCCTGCCGGCAAGGGTGCGCTTCCGCTGGATGCGTTTGGTGGTTTCGTACCATTCCAGTTCCAGCAGGTCCTGCGTTAACCCATCTGCCGCCATATCGGAAATATTGCCCATGATTTCTTTTACGATCATGATCTGTGTTTATTAAAAGAAATGTTTTTGGATACGCCCAGTCCAATGGTACTGCCATTGATACCGGCAATAAAGAGCTTGTCTTTTGTTTGAGCGGCATCGTTTCCTTTGGTCTGCTTGTACGACAGTTCACAGAATTTGGCCTTTAATGCCCATCCATGTCCCAGCAGCACACCCACCAGCGGGTATAGCCGGAACAGGTATCCCTTATAGTCATAGGCTCCGGCTGTGTTGAGGTCTGTAGAACCCCATACATAATGCGCATCCAGTTGCCCGATGAGTACAAAGTGTTCGCCCAGCATTTTTGAATCGCTGTAAAACAGCCCTGCTTCATGATGCCGTTCTACTAGATCGTGCAGCGCGTCTTTCTCGCGGCTGAAGGCATAGTTGATACCGGTAACCGCATGGTCGTTAAAAAAGTATCCCACACCAATGGGGTTGGCACCAAATGTTTGTCCTGTTTTATTATGATCCTGGTAATTTAACGATCCGTAGATCATTACTGATCCCTGCTGAGCAAAGGTGCTGCCGGCAAATGCCAGACCTAATATTAAGAGTAATGCTGTAATAAATTTGAATTGCATCAGATAAAAAATTAAATATTGAACGCCGGGTGAAAATTTTAAACCACATAGATACATAGGCTTCATAGCTATGGCGAAAAGCTATGTGTCTATGTGGCTGATTTGTATATTAACAAGGGCGCTGTTTAAACGCTTTCCCGGAAAAATGGAGTGGTTAACTTTCCTCAGATCGATCTCTGCGAAAATCTGCGCAAAAAATCGGCGTAAATCCGCGGGAAATACAACCGCATCCCAAAGTATAAACAACTTCATCATTGCTAAAACAGGAAGTACCGCTGCCCCAGGGATACCTCTGCTATAGGCTCGCAGGTGATCTTTTTACCATCCACCCGCACCTCGTAGTTTTCAGGATTTACGGTAATTTCCGGTAACGCATTGTTGTGGATCATATCCCGTTTGGAAATGTTGCGGCAGTTGGTTACCGGCAACAATGTTTTTTCCAGGCCGTATTCCTGTGCAATGTTCTTTTCCAGGGAGGCTTTTGAAACAAAGGTGAATGCAGACCGGGTTAAAGCCTTGCCATATGCCGCAAACATATTCCGGATGATAATGGGCTGCGGGGTAGGGATGGAGGCATTGGCATCGCCCATTTTGCTGGCGATGATCATACCGCCCTTGATGATCATTTCCGGTTTGGCCCCAAACAATGCGGGCTTCCAGAGTACCAGGTCAGCGATCTTTCCGGTTTCGATGGAACCTACATAGGAAGAAATTCCATGTGCAATGGCCGGGTTGATCGTGTATTTGGAAACATATCTTTTTGCGCGGTAATTGTCATTTTCATTTTTTTCATCCTCCGGCAAATGTCCTTTTTGTTTTTTCATTTTATCGGCGGTTTGCCAGGTGCGGGTGATCACTTCACCTACACGTCCCATGGCCTGCGAGTCGGAGCTCATAATGCTGAATACGCCCATATCCTGCAGGATGTCTTCCGCCGCAATGGTTTCCGGACGGATCCGGGAGTCGGCGAACGCTACATCTTCCGGAATGTCTTTACTCAGGTGGTGGCATACCATCAGCATATCCAGGTGCTCATCGATCGTATTTTTTGTATAGGGACGGGTTGGATTGGTAGATGCGGGCAGTACATTGGGGTACATTGCTGCTTTAATAATATCCGGTGCGTGCCCGCCGCCTGCACCTTCGGTATGGAAAGTATGAATAACCCGCCCATTAATGGCATTGATGGTATCTTCCAGGTAACCGGCTTCATTCAGGGTATCGGTATGGATCGCCACCTGCACGTCGTAAGCATCGGCTACTTTCAACGAAGCGTCGATCACCGCCGGAGTGGCGCCCCAGTCTTCATGGATCTTTACGCCCAGTGCGCCGGCTTCTACCTGCTCGGCAATAGGGGCCTCCGTTGCACAGTTTCCTTTGCCAAAAAAACCAAGGTTCATGGGGAATGCCTCTGCTGCCTGTAACATACGCTGGATGTTCCATTTACCCGGGGTTACCGTAGTGGCATTGGTACCATCTGCGGGTCCGGTACCACCGCCGATCATCGTGGTAACACCACTGTACAACGCGGTTTCTATTTGGGTGGGACTGATAAAGTGTATATGCGTATCGATACCGCCTGCGGTAAGGATATAGCCGGAGCCTCCATGTACTTCAGTGGAAGCGCCGATGATCATATTGGGTGAAATATTATCGGATGTATCGGGGTTGCCTGCACAGCCTACGCCTACAATCTTACCATCCTTAATACCCACATCGCCTTTTACAATGCCCCAGTGATCAATCACAATCACATCGGTAATTACCAGGTCCAGCACGCCCTGGTCGCGCACGGCGGTGGATGACTGGCACATACCATCCCGGATGGTTTTTCCGCCTCCGAATTTGGCTTCATCGCCGGCATGCGTAAAATCCTTTTCGATCTCGATAATGATCTCCGTATCGCCCAGGCGTACTTTATCGCCCTCTGTGGGACCGAAGATATTGCTATGCGTTTTTCTGCTTATTTTAAGACTCATGATGCATCAATTTTTAAATGGGTAACGGAATGATTATTTTACCTCTTTGTTTTTAAACTGGTATTTTTCTACGTTCTGCATGGCCGCCAGTTTGTTTTTGGGCAGGGTGGTATCGCCGTTTACCAGGTTGTTATGGCCATATACCCGGCGCATACCGCCCAGTTCTACCAGTTCTACTTCTTTGGTTTCTCCGGGTTCAAAACGTACCGCGGTGCTTGCAATGATGTTCAGCCGCATGCCAAAGGCTTTTTCACGGTCGAAGGACATGGCTTTATTAACCTCGAAAAAATGAAAATGAGAACCCACCTGGATAGGGCGGTCACCGGTATTGGTTACGTTGATCTTTACTGTTTTCCGGTCTTTGTTGGCAATAATGTCGCCTTTTTTTATAAAGTATTCTCCTGGAATCATGGGAGTGAATTTTAAGATTATCGAATAGGGTCGTGTACGGTTACCAGTTTGGTGCCATCCGGAAATGTGGCTTCGATCTGTATGTCGTGGATCATTTCAGGTATGCCTTCCATTACATCGCTGCGGGTAAGGAGCGTGGCTCCATACTGCATCAGTTCGGCAACCGTTTTTCCATCCCGGGCCGCTTCCAGCAGCTCGCTGCTGATATAGGCGATGGATTCGGGATAATTTAATTTCAAACCGCGGGCCTTTCTTTTTGCGGCTAATTCTCCGGCCACATGGAGCATTAGCTTTTCCGTTTCGCGAGGCGTTAAATGCATAATAAGGAATTTATGTAATTGTGATTGAAAATGCGATCAGGGCACCTGAACGGTAGCTGCACATGGTGGCAGACGGATACAGGGTGCGTGAAACCGGGCAGCGTTTACTGCCGGAAATACAGGAGCTAAAAGGACGCTTTTGGAACGGATACCCGGTATTGTTGGGCTTATCAGTATCAAAGTACAAGAGTGGATGCCCGGAGATACCGCTCAGGATACCGGGCATTCATAAGCAGACCTTTCAGACCCGCTCTTACACAAAGGGGATCAGAAGGGTGTGATGCAGCAGGTAGATCGGCAGTTTCCCGGTGATCAATGCGGAGCGATTGATCTGTTCTTTATCCGGCTGAACGATCTGTTGCTGAAGCCGGTAATCCGGGTAGGCCGTCCTTAAAAAAGTAAAAGAAAATGAGAGGTATTTGTCGATGGAAAAATTTTCTTCCGCTAAAAAAAGAAGAACATCGTCCTGGGGATTATTGGCCTTGCTGTAGCCAAGATCAATGGGATCTGTGGCGGCCAGGTGCCAGTTGTGCGTTTTTGTTAAATGAGGCTTGCCGGTCGCCGGGTGACCTGTTGCATGCCCTGCAATGATGAATGAAAAGACAATGATTAAAATCCGCGATAAACTTTTCATGTTGATTTTTGCAATTCAAAAGTACTGCCATCTGCTATTTAAAAATAGCACAAATCACGACAAAATTGTTACGTATCTCGTTTTTGCATTTTTATAGGAATTACTATGTGAAGCAGGATGCTTCACATAGCGCAGGACGCTTCACACAGCGCAGGATGCTTCACATAGCAGTGTTTAAAAGAAATAGCTGAAATGCAGCAGGACAGCGAATTTGGTACCGGGCGTAAAGGCAATACCATCTACAGGAGCTTCATTTTTTAAACGGGTAATGGTTTCAAACTGGGTTTCTTTCCATTTTACGTTGAAAAGATTGTTGATGGTTAGGCCGGTTTCATACTTTTTTCGGGTGTAGTTCAACACAAGATCGTTGACGAAATAGCCGGTTGCGGTAAGGGAATAGTCGGCATTTGCAGGCCGGTTTCCCAGCCACCGGTATCTCAGGCTTCCATTGATACCGTTTTTGAAGATCCCGGTAATACCGCCGGTACTGCTCCAAGCCGGCGCCAGGGGAATATAGCGTTGCCCGGCCGGATCATCCAAAGAACGTCCGTTTGCATAATTCAGATCGGCGTCCATATAAATGCTTTGCACCGGCTGATACCGCGCCGAAAGATCGAAGCCGATACGCCGGGTGCGCCCGCTAAATTCCACGGTACCGCCATCACCCCCGTAAACGAATTCTTTTTGTAAATAGCTGTACCAGGCTGCTGCATTTATTAGAAGATTTTTAGCTGGTTTAAATACCGTACCCAGGTCGGTGCCATAAGCCGCGGGAAGTGTTTCCGCACCCTGCTGCGCTACCACTACACGGGCGTCATTAGAGTGGAAGCCTTTGCCGGTAAATAAGTAAAACTGAAGATGAGGCGCTGCCTGGTAATAAAAATTCAGTTTAGGGCTGATGGTATAATTCCGTGCCCGGTATATGCCGGCTCCGTTAAAGGCGGAATCCTCTGCCAGTTTATTGTTGTACCGGTAATATAACTGATCAAACCGTAAACCGGCATTTAAGGTAAAACGGTTGTTAAAGTGAACGGTTTCATTTGCATAGATCCCTGCTGCTGTTTCACCGATATCGCCCAGTTTTACGGGATTCAACAGGGTATAGCGATCCATCGTATGCAGGAGTGCGGAGTTGTATGTTTGATCAAAGCGGAGATTCAGGCCGGCATCAGTAGTAAGCCGGGTATTTCCCCAGTATCCCTGGTGCAGATAGCTGCCGTTATAACCCACCAAGTTGCGTTTTTCGCGCTGCCGTATTTCATCTCCGTTCACACTGTCTTCCAGGAAAAACGTAAAATTGGTATGCAGGTCAAAGTCATAATAGGTGTAATAGACCTGGTTTTTTATAAGATCATGGTTTTTTAGCGTGGTGGTTAGCTGTGCGTTGATATTGGTTCTGGAAGTAATGCCGCCCTCTTTTGGGTCTAATGCTCCATAGAACCCGATCAGCCCGCTGTTTACGGCATTTTCAGGTATTTGACCGGAAGCATTCCAGGTACTGTACATAGAAGAAGCGGAAAACGAAAGCACATTGCGGCCGTTTAATTTTCTATTGTATTTGGTAAAAAAATTGGCCCGTTGAAAATACTGCGGATGGTCGAAATAGCTGTTGCTGTACCGGTATTCCCCGGCGGCGTACCAGGTTTGATCTTTTTGCTGTTGTTGTGGCCCCAACAGGTTTACAATGGCGAGGGTCCGGTAGGTATTGTACTGACCGGCTTCCAGCTTCACCAGGTTATCGATATGATCGGCCGTATGAAAATCCACAAACCCTGTAACGGCCAGATCCCCTTTTTCTGCATCATACATGCCTTTTTTATAGGTGGTGGAAGCGATGGTTTCGGGGATGATAAAATGACTGTCGGCATAGCCCTGGCCATGCGCATGGGATACCATATTCACCGGCAGCCCATCCATGCTGAGGCGGATATCTGTACCGTGATCGTTATCGAAGCCCCGTAAAAAAATCTGTTCTGCTTTGCCACCGCCCTGGTGTTGCCCAATGAACAGGCCGGGTACGATGCGCAATACTTCCTGAGAATTGGACACGCCGCGCAGACGGATATCGGTTTCACTGATGGCTTTATAGGGGTTGGTGGTATTACTGGTAATGACCACGTCGGCCAGCTGTACGGCCTGGGGCTGTAAAAAAATGGTTTGTCCGTTGCGGATGCTGCTTAAGGGGATGGCCCTGGGCTGAAAACCGAGTGCGGATATGTGTAGCGTGTCACTGCCGCCGGATACCCGGAAGCTGAATTTTCCACCGGCATCGGAAATATCGGAAAGCCCGGCGGGTTTCCGTACAATGGTGGCCCCGGCGATGGTATGGTGAGTGCTGCTGTCTTTAAGCGTACCCGTAATATTTTTCGACTGGGAATAACAAACCGATGTAACCAACAGGAGAGCGGTCAGGAGATATTGATACATGCGCCACATTTTGCGAATGCGAAAATAATCAGTAACCATAATCGTGAAAATAAAATGATTGCAGCAATAGTGCATTCATGCGGTAATGATGCGGAAAAGTGACAGGAAAAATGAAATTTGTAAACGGTGTTTCAGCAGCATGAAGCTTTTCCGGAGTATTCCAATTTAACTCCGGCCCGAAATAACAAATAACAAAAATCAAGACCCACAAACATAGGCTGTTTTAAAAAGGAAGAAGGCAGAACGTATCAACCACGCGGTCGCCTTCTTCCTGCTCCTCCCTTTATGTATGGCAACTGATACCGGACACGTTACATTTGCGGGGCATTCGTGAAGCCCGTTTTTCCTTAAGCAGGAACAACCTGGTCCGGTACAATGACCCTTCACGGGGCGGAGAATGTTTTTTGATCTTAAATCTGTTGGTTTTCTTAATATCAACGGGATGGAAGGAATGTTACCCCCGTATCTGTATTTTGAAAGGTGTTTTGGCCGATATATGTTATTGAGAGGTGACGTAATGTGCATTAAGAACGGCTCCGTTCAGAGCGGAAGACGGGACTCGAACCCGCTACCTACAGCTTGGGAAGCTGTCGCTCTACCACGTGAGCTACTTCCGCTTTACATACATATAAAGATACCGAAGTTCTCCATAAAAACATAACCGGGCTCATACTACATGAGCGTCCGGCTAAGTTCAAAATGATAGTTGCCGGATCCTTTTATTCCAGTTCCCGGATCCAGATGTTCCGGAAGCTTACCGGGTCGCCATGATCCTGAAGGATGATGGGCTCTTTCTCTTTATGGAAGGTGTTTTGGGGAATGCCGATATACTGGGTTGCACCCAGGATGGCAGCGTTATTTTGTACCAGCACACCATTGTGTATAACGGTGATCCTTCCCTGCGATTTCAGAGTGCTGTCTTTGTTAAAACGGGGTGCGGTAAAAATGATATCGTAGGTCTGCCATTCTCCGGGTTTGCGGCATGCATTAGCCAGCGGGATCAATTGTTTATAAATACTGCCGGCCTGGCCGTTGCTGTACGTGCGGTTTTTATAACCATCCAGTACCTGCAGCTCGTAATTGCTCATTAAGAAGATGCCACTGTTTCCTCTTCCCTGGCCGTCGCCTTTTACTTCTGCCGGGGAGCGCCATTCAATGTGCAGCTGACAATCACCAAAGCTTTGTTTGGTGCGTATGGCGCCGGAACCTTTTGCAACCGTCATGATTTTATTGTCCAGTTTCCAGCTTGCAGGTCCTTTTCCATCAGCCCGCTCCCAGCTTGAAAGACCGGATCCGTCAAATAATACAATGGCGTCGGATGGAGCATCTGCGCTTGTAGAACCGGGGGTTACGATCCTGGGCTCCGGATTCCATACTTCGGTGATCTTGGGATCGCCATTTTGCGCATACAGGGAATTGCCGGCATACAACACCGCAATCGCTACATAGAGTTGCTTTTTCATGTATAAGAAAAGTTGATTAAATAAGAAGCAACTTACACAATATCGATGAGAAGTAAAGCACCTGCCCGATTTTTTTTCAAAGGACCCGGTTGGTACGGTCAATGGAAGGTCCTGTCTGCATATATCCGGCAAATATCAGATCCTGGAAAAATTATAGAAGGCTTTAAAGGCCCGGTCACGGATCAGGGTGAGCGTTGCTCCGTGTTCCATAGCGGCGGTTTCACACCAGGCGATATATTGCTCCAGGTTCTTTTTGGGGCCGGAGGCTATAAGGGTGATCGTATGGAACTTATCGGTCTTCATGGTACCCGTAATATGCAGCGCTTCTGCTTTCAATTGAAGGGCGGCCGGCAAAATAGTGCCGATACTGTTGTTCCGGATGGTAACTTCCTTTGTGATCATTGGATGTATTTTGATGTTTTCAATATTTCTGCGGCCCGGGCCTTTGTGAAATAAAAATGCTGAATAACGGCGTCGTCTGCTGTGCAAGGGCGTACATTGGGAAGAGGCCTGATCAAAGATAGGCAAATAGGAGGCACAGATGCACAGATTTGAGTGCTTTTAACATCAAAAAGCAAAAAAAATGGCTTAAACGTTTATTTGGATAACTTATGAAACATTATTGCTACATGTTTTTATTGCAAGTGGTATGATAAGTTTGCAGGGATTACAAGCAATCCGGTCTTGAAAAGGTTTGCAAATTTCACAAATTGTGGATCGCAACGGAGTGCTGGGAATCAGCAGCGATAAAAAAGTGTTGATCGCAATTAAGGCGATAAATAGTGGCCACGGATGCGCAGATTTTGGGTGCTTAAGATCAAAGCTTTTATTTGAAGAGGGGATAAAAAATTACAAAGTACGGGGTCTCCAATGAATGACTGGAATTTAAGATGGTATATATGGTCACAGATGTTGGAGCTTTAAATATCGAAAACAAAAAAGAGCCTGAATGTTTTTTACTTTCTTAATCCCGAAGGGATGAAAGAATTCATAGCTTGTTCAAATAGGCGTTTGTTTAAAACTCCGAAGGAGTGACATCGATTATTCCCGTATTCGTCTGAATGTGCTAGCCCAGGATCTCGAACCACCGGTATTCGGTTGTTTCGGGAACATCGGTTACTGTTACGTTTTCCACTTTGGCACCGGCCGGGCCCTCCTTGCACCAGTTGATAAAACGCTGCAGGGGCTCCTCATCGCCGTATGCGTAAATGAGTACACTGCCATCCGGCTGGTTTTGCACCGAGCCCAGGATCCCCATTACATCTGCCTGTTGTTTTGCCGTTTTCCGGAAAAAGACGCCCTGCACGGCGCCGGTTACCACAATTTTTTTTGTGCTCATATACCGTTTTTAAATGGAGGAAAAAGAAATACGATCGACCAGTGTTTCCAGGTATTGCTGATCCACTATATCAAAATGATCATATAGCTCACTATCTACATCCAGCACGCCCAACACCTGGCCATTACGTATAATGGGAACAACGATTTCCGATTTTGAGAAGCTGCTGCAGGCGATATGGCCGGGGAATTGCTCCACGTCCGGAACAAGAATGGTAGCGGCCTGTTCCCAGGCAGCACCGCAAACACCACGTCCTTTCCGGATACGGGTACAGGCCACCGGCCCCTGAAATGGCCCCAGCACCAATTCATCATTTTTAACCAGGTAGAAGCCCACCCACCACCAGTGAAACTGTTCTTTCAACGCCGCTGCAATATTGGAAAGGTTGGCGATCAGGTCGGGTTCGTTTTCGATGAGGGCTCCGATCTGCGGAAGTAGTGCGCTGTATTGTTCTTCTTTTGATCCGGTATGTATGGTAAGATCTTCTGCCATAAATTATCGTTGGGATTTTAACTGTTCGTTAAATGCTTTTGAATCGCCTTTATTGATGGAAAGGCTTTGCCATTCATCGTTCCGGATATGCTTGCCGATAAAAACGATCTGCCCCACATGGTAGGAATAATGCGTCAGTTGACGATGGATGGCCTCTATTACGGTTAAGGGTTTGGTGCGGATGGTAATGGTGCGCTCAAGGTCTTCCGGTTTTAACGATTCCAATGCGTTAAGCAGACATTGCCATCCTTCCTCCCAAAGTGCCATTAGCTGTGTGCGGTCAAATGACTGCTCCTCAAATTCTTCGTCTCTTTTGCGCCAGTCCTTTTCGCCGTCTTCAGTAAGGAAATTGGTCCAGCGGCTGAGCATATTGCCGTGCATATGCGTGATATTTACCGCAAGATTATTGTTCGCCCCATCCGGCTGAAAATGAAAGTCGGCATCCTTTAATTGGGCAAATGTCTTTTCAGCAAGCGCTTTATAATCTTTAAATTGCTGAATGGCGCTTTGAATAAAAAGGGTTTCGTTCATTGTTTTGAGTTTTTAGTTATCAGTCATCAGTTATCAGTCATCAGTTATCAGTCATCAGTTATCAGTTTTTAGATTCAGAATATTGTATTGAAACCTGGAACACGCTAAAACCCCGCGGCTGAATCGTCGCCCCGGTGATCTGCCACGGCCTCCAGTTTTCCGCCTGGCTGTACTTTTATAACCTCTGTGCGGCCGATTTGTTTACGATCGTATAGCTGGTAACCCATTTTTTTTAATGCAGCGGCTGTGCTTTCCGGAAAACCGCTTTCGATATCGATGCGGTCGGGCAGCCACTGGTGATGAAACTTTGGTTTGTTTACAGCATCATCGGTGCTCATATTAAAATCGATGATATCTACGATCGTTTGAAATACCGAAGTAGGAATGGTGGTGCCGCCGGGTGTACCCACCACCAGGTAAGGTTGTCCGTTTTTTAATACCAGGGTAGGCGCCATTGAGCTCAGCATGCGTTTGCCGGGTGCAATGGCATTGGCTTTTCCGCCTACGGCACCAAACAGATTGGGTGAACCGGGCTTGGCACTAAAATCATCCATTTCATCGTTTAAAAGAAAACCGGCACCGCCTACAACGGTTCTGCTTCCATAGCCGTTGTTAAGCGTAGTTGTTACTGCTACGGCATTGCCTTCTTTATCAAGTACGCTCAGGTGGGTGGTTTCTTCACTTTCATAACCGGGAACAATGCCTCTTCCGGTTTGTTTGCTGTTGCCGGCCTTTTGCGGGTTATAATCCTTCATCCTGTTTTTGAGGTAGGCGTCGCTGGTAAGTGCTGCAACGGGCACCTGCACAAAATCGGCATCACCCATATAACGGGCACGGTCGGCATAAGCCCGGCGTTCGGCTTCCGTCATCAATTGTACGGCTGCCGGTGATGAAAAACCCATCGCACCAATATTGTAAGGCTCAATCATTTTCAGCATCTGGTTTAGCAACAGTCCGCCGCTGCTGGGCATGGGCATGCCTACAATATCATAGCCTCTATAGGTAAAGCTGAGCGGGGTGCGCAGCTTTGCCTGGTAGGCTTTGAGATCATCCAGCCCAATGATACCGCGGCCGCGTTGCATTTCTTCCACAATCAGGCGGGCCGTTTCTCCCTCATAAAACCCCCGTTGCCCGTTTTTCTGAATCCGTTTTAAGGTGGCCGCCAGTTCTTTCTGAACCAGGGTATCGCCCTTTTGCCAGGGATCTTTTTTTACAAAAGCCGTGGGCCGGGTGCAGAGGTTTTGAAAATCTTCCCTGCTTGCATTTAATCCATGCGCCTCCGCTGCGGTGATTGCAAAACCATGTTCTGCAAAATCAATCGCTGGCTGTATCAGTACTTCCATAGGCAGGCGGGCATACCGGTGGGCCGCATATAAACCGGCTACCGTTCCCGGCACGCCAGCCGAAAGATGACCGTTTAAACTTTTTTCGGCAACCGCATCGCCTTTATCATCCAGGTACATATCACGGTGCGCTTTGGCAGGCGCCATCTCCCGGTAATCCAGTGCTATTTTTTCATTATTGGCTAATCGTGCTACCATAAACCCACCGCCGCCGATATTGCCGGCACCCGGGTAAACAACGGCCAATGCCCATTGGGTGGCAATGGCAGCATCTACGGCGTTGCCGCCTTTTTTCAACATTTCCAACCCTGCAAGGCTGGCCAGCGGGTGTGCCGATACAACGGCTCCATTGGCGGTATTACTGCTTTTGGTAATGGTATAATGATAGGCATCGATACCGGAGGCAGGGACAGGCTGCTTGCCGGCTTTTTGGGCGGCCGTGCAGACAGCGGACAAGATCAGGGTTCCTGTAACAAGGAGGTGACGCATGAATATAAAATTTAGCGAAAGGTAAAAAAACTTTCTGGTTTACGTGGGTAGCTTTCAGCTTTTAGTAATCAGCTTTCAGTGATCAGCTTTCAGTGATCAGTTTTCAGTGATCAGTTGATTACGTTTGGGATCGGCGATCTGGCATCTGATGTTGAATGGGGCTAAGGTTAAATCTTGAACCAGAAATGGTAGGGGATTTGAAAATTTGAGAATGTGAGAATGTGAAAATGTGAAAATGAAACCCCGGTTATATTTGAAGATCTTTTCTCCGATGCTGAACAAGTCTTTAGCCTTTATCATTCAGCAACCATAGGCGCGAATTGTTTTCTCTGCCTGAAAAATTTCGAGTCTCCCCGGTCTACATGTTCCACAAAAAGACAACGGTTAATAGGCTTTCAGCCATCAGTTTTTAGTTGATCATTAAGAGCCAACCAGATTTATCAACCATGAGGGGATTTGAAGATTTGAAAATTTAGGAATGTGAAAATGGGATTGTCCGTCAAGTCTAAAACGGATCTAACCCGCCACGGCGTGCGTGCACTTGGAATAGTGAACTTAAACAAAATAATATCAGGTAGGCTGAAGGCTAAAAGCTACAGGCTGAAAGCGTAACTCTCGCGTCTCCATTGTATATTCGTAAGATGAAGCGTATTGTGTATTCTTTATTTTTAGTGTGTTTTTGCGGAGTGGCGTTTGCCCAGGGGCCGCGGAGCTGGTCGGGCAGTGAGATCCTGCAGGGGATCCGGAAGCTGAACGTGCTGGGTTCTGTGCTTTACCTGGCAGCTCACCCGGATGATGAAAATACCCGGCTGATCACCTACCTGGCGAATGAGAAATTTTACCGTACCGGCTACCTGTCACTTACCCGCGGAGATGGCGGTCAGAACCTGATCGGGGAAGAGCAGGGGATCGAGCTGGGATTGATCCGGACGCAGGAACTGCTGGCGGCACGGCGGATCGATGGAGGCGAGCAGTTTTTTACACGTGCCTTTGACTTTGGATTTTCAAAAAACCCGGAGGAAACCTTTACCCTGTGGAACCGCGGGCTGGTGCTGAGCGATGTGGTATGGGTGATCCGCAAATTTCAGCCGGATGTGATCATTACCCGGTTTCCTACTACCGGGGAAGGGGGGCATGGTCATCATACGGCGTCTGCCATTCTTGCCAATGAAGCGTTTAAGATTGCGGCCGATCCCCGGCAATATCCAGAGCAATTGAAATATGTAAAGCCCTGGCAGGCCCGCCGGATTTTATGGAATACGTTTAATTTCGGTGGTACCAATACCACGGACCCTTCTCAGTTTAAAATTGATGCTGGCGGATATAATGCGCCGTTGGGAAAAAGTTATGGGGAAATAGCAGCACTTAGCAGAAGTCAGCATAAGAGCCAGGGATTTGGTTCGGCCGGCACCCGGGGCGAGAGCTGGGAGTATTTTAAAACAACAGGAGGCTCCGCACCGGGAAAAGACCTGATGGACGGGGTTGATCTGAGCTGGAACCGGATCGGCCCGGAAGGAAAAAAGATCGCGGATGCAGTAAAAAAAATAGAGGAAGGTTTCTCCGTTTTGAATCCGGGAGCATCGGTGAAGCCATTGATCGCATTGTATCAGCAGCTGGAGCAATTACCAGGCTCTTACTGGAAGGATAAAAAGAAGGAAGAAGTACAGGAACTCATCCGCCAGTGCTGTGGCTTGTTTGTAAGAGCCACCAGCAATGTGCAGATGGTATTTCCGGGAGAAACGATCAAACTGAACGCCAATATCATTAACCGTTCGGATGCGCGGGTGTTGCTGAAAAGTGTAAAAATTGGCAACAGCACCTTAACCCTGGATCAGTTACTGGAAAAAAACCGGAATGTAAACCAGGCAGTGACTGTGGCCATTGCCGATACCGCAGCATTTACACAACCGTACTGGTTGCGCGAGCCAATGGAGCCTGCCAACTATACCGTACAAAATCAGCTGCAGATAGGGATTCCGGATGCCATTCCGGCGTACAGGGCCGAAATCAGCGTTACGGTAGAAGATGTTCCGTTTACCATTACCGAACCGGTATTATACAATTTTGCAGACCCGGTAAAAGGAGAATTGTACGAACCGCTGATCGTTGCTCCAAAAGTTGCGGTACAGTTGTCGCCCAAACTGGTGTTATTTCAAAAAGGAACAACGGAGACCCGATCTTTAAAATTACAGCCGGTCATCAATAAGCCACTTCAGGGGCGTTTGGGCTTCGGCCTGGCAGGATTGCCGGAAGCCGCCGGTGCCGCAGCGGTAGCAGATACGGGTGCAGGCGTGCAGATACCATTGAGTAACCGGCAACTGACACAGCCCGTAACCGCCATATACGGAATGGTTTGGGATCAAACAGCACCGGGGAAAAAATATACGGAGGCATTGAAGTCGATTCACTATGATCATATTCCTTATATTAATTATTTCTTTACCGATTCTGTAAAGTTGCTCAATATCGATCTTAAAACGGCCGGGAAAAAGATCGGGTATATACCCGGCGCAGGAGATAAAGTACCGGATGTGCTTACTGCCATGGGTTACCAGGTGGTGTTGCTGGACCGGAACCGGCTGATGACAACCGATCTTTCGCAATTTGACGCCATTATAACAGGAGTGCGGGCCTATAATATTCACGAATGGCTGAACGATGCCTATGATCAGTTAATGACCTATGTGCGCAACGGGGGAAACCTGGTCGTGCAATACAATACTAATAATAATATTGGCCCGGTAAAAGCAAAGATCGGTCCTTATGATTTTTCCATTTCACGGAACCGGATCACCGATGAGCGGGCTGCAGTGCGTTTTATCGATGCTTCGATGCCCGTACTACGCTATCCGAATAAAATTACGGCAGACGATTTTGTGGGATGGGTGCAGGAACGCAGTACGTATCATGGCTCCGGGTGGGATGCGCATCTGAAGCCGGTATTTGCTATGCACGATCCGGGCGAACAGGATGATTCCGGTGCCTTGCTGACCGGTAAATACGGAAAAGGATATTTTACCTATTGCGGGCTTGCCTTCTTCCGGCAACTGCCGGCGGCCGTTCCGGGTGCGATCCGTTTATTTGCAAATATTATTGCGCTAAATTCGCAGACTTCAACAACGGGAAATGACAGATAAGAAAAAGGAAATTATGGGGATGCGCCGGGGTGAAATGGCGTTTTTGGTGGCCATTGTGATCGGTCTGCTGGTGGGTACCCTTATTAAAAAAATAAGACTGGGGCTGATGCTGGGGCTGATCATCGGGCTGGGAATCGTATTTATGAACAGCCTGCGGTCGAAGCGGTGAGGGGGAATAGGTAATAGTCAATGGTTAATAGTCAATAGTGAGGTGGTAATGGGGAATGGGAATTGATGGGGATACGGATAAGGGATCTTTAATGCACATAAATGCAGCAAAATAAGCATATACAGGATGAAGAAAAGGCGCCCCTGCTGGGTTCCTGGACAAGATGGTATGTTCTTGTAATGGTGGTGCTTTTGCTGCTGATCGCCTGCTTTTACTGGATAACAAAAAATTATTCATGAAGTCGCTGGACTGGGTTGTACTCATTATAACATTAGCGGTCATTATCCTTTACGGGGTATATAAAAGCCGTACCACGCGCGATCTCGACGGGTATTTTCTTTCTAACCGCAGCATGCCCTGGTACCTGATCCTGTTGAGTATTATGGGTACCCAGGCAAGTGCGATCACTTTCCTTGCGGCACCGGGACAAGCGTATACCGATGGAATGCGCTTTGTTCAGTATTATTTCGGGTTGCCGCTGGCCGCTATCGTCATTTGTATTTCCTTTGTTCCGGTGTTTAGCCGCCTTAAAGTATTTACAGCATACGAATACCTGGAGCAACGCTTTGATCTGAAAACGCGTACCCTGACTTCATTCCTGTTCCTGTTGCAACGGGGGCTGTCTACCGGTATCAGCATCTATGCACCTTCCATTATCCTGTCGATATTGCTGGGCTGGAATATCTATCTTACCAATCTTTTTATGGGCGGGTTGCTGATCATTTATACCGTTACCGGTGGTGCCCGTGCGGTGGCCTATACCCAAACCTTCCAGTTCCTGATCATCATCGGCGCTATGATCACCGCAGGTTATTTTATTGTAAAAGACCTGCCGCCCGGTATTGGTTTTAGTGATGCGCTGCTGGTTGGGGGAAAACTGGGAAAGATGAATGTGATCACCACCGGGTTTAAAGACGGCCGGTTCGACTGGGGCGATCGTTACAATATTTTCAGTGGAATGATCGGGGGCTTTTTTTTGCTATTATCCTATTTCGGCACCGATCAGTCGCAGGTAGGCCGTTACCTGACCGCCCGTAACCTTACCGAAAGCCGCCTGGGTTTGCTGATGAACGGCATTGTGAAAGTACCTATGCAGTTTTTTATTTTATTGATCGGTGTGCTGGTGTTTGCCTTTTATCAGTTTAATAAAGCACCGGCATTTTTTAACGAACTGGAGTTGAAACGGCTGGAACAATCGGTTTACAGCGATTCGCTGCATCATCTAAAACAGGAGCTGCAATCCATTCAACAGCGAAAGGAAACGGCGCTGGCACTCTATCCGAGCCAACAGGAAACGGCATTTCAGCAATTGCGTGGGCTTCAAAAGGAAACCGATGCCGTGCGAACGCAGATCAAGGGGCTGGTGAAGAAGAACGGGGGAGCGGATAATGATACGAACTATATTTTCCTGCATTTTGTGGTAGATTATTTGCCGGCCGGGCTGGTGGGACTGATCATTGCCATTATTTTTCTGGCCAGCTGGGGAAGCATTGCAGCGGCCCTGAATTCCCTTGCATCCAGTACCGTGATCGACTTTCATAAACGGTTTTCGATAAAAAAAGACCCGGAAGAAAAAGAGTACCGGATCTCGAAAAACTATACGCTTTTGTGGGGACTCTTCTGTATTGCAGTGGCCATGTTTGTTTCCAACTGGGGTAATAGCCTGATTGAAGTAGTAAATGTACTGGGCTCACTGTTCTACGGAACGATCCTGGGCATTTTCCTGGTAGCGTTCTACTCGAAACAAATCAGGGGAAACGCGGTGTTCTGGGCGGCATTGGTTGCCGAACTGATTGTAGTAGTGTTGTTTTTCCTGAATGAATATAAGGTGATATCCCTGGGATTTTTATGGTTGAATGCAATCGGGGCACTGCTGGTATGGGGGATCAGTTCCCTGCTGCAGCTACTGGCATCACAACGGACAACCCGTATTTGACGCAGGAGAACGGTAGTAATATTCAAATTCGAAGTGTATTTAAAATAAAGTCGCAACGCTGTTGGACGGTACCGGTTGGTACTTCCGCCACGTTGTAATGATACCGGGTATAGGTTGCTTTCAGTTGTTCGTAGGTTAGTACGGCTTCTTCCCAGTTTTGTTTGCGCTCGGTATCGGTGGTGTAAATTTCTTTCCATGGAGGCAATATAAATACGGTTGGATTGTACCGGTGCGTCCATGCCATTTCATTCATGTATGCAGAAATCCCTATCCCGGTGAGGGTCGCATAACACAAGGTATCCGGTATGCCGCGGTCGAAGAAATAATAGCTGTCCAGCTCGTTTTGTGCTTGTTGTATAACCTCCTGATAGCTTTCTACAGACCGCTCCAGCATCAGACCGGAATAAAGTGCCCGGTCTTTCCAGGGCAGCGCTGTTCCTGCAATAGCCATCTGTTCCCTGATGATTTGCCGGGCCACTTCCGGAACTACATGAAAATGCGGGCCTTCCAGTTCCGTCAGCAACGTGGTTTTCCCGGATCCGGGTCCACCGGTAAGTATATAGAAGCGGTTGAAGATCATTTATTGTATTTGCTGAGTTGTTTAAATGAAAGATCTAGTACATCAAAGGTGCCGGTAGTATAGGTATAATGCCACCACTCCGAATCGAGGGACTTAAAGCCATGCTGCTGCATAATGCTTTTTAATTGCTCCCGGTTTCGGAGTACCTGCGGTGGTAAGGCTGTAAAGCTATGATGTGCCGTGTCGGTAAAATTGTCGAACCCGGTACCCATCGGTAATTCCCGTCCTGTTTTCAGATCGATTAATGTAAGATCTACTGCCGTTCCACGGTTATGGTTGCTTCCTTTCGCAGGATTGGCTACATACCGTTCATCTTTTACCAGTTCCCAGAATTTTTCAGAAACCTTAAAGGGCCGGTAGGCATCGAATATTTTAAGTCCCAGTCCTTCCCGGTTCAGTTCTTTTTGAATGGCCGCCAGCGCTTCGGCAGCCGGTTCTCGCATAAAGGTAGTGGTGGTATTTCGCGGGTACATTTGCCGGTGCATAAAATTATTGGTGGTTGCATACTGGAGATCGTAAGCCAGACCCGGTACACGGCTTTTTAATTCCACCAGGCGGTTATCCGGGTTTTTACGGATCGCATCCCGGTAATCTTCTCCGGATCGCAGGATAGGGAAGGAATAGGATTGGGCAGCGCAGGTCAAAGCTGCCCAGCATACGATAAGAAAAAAGGCGCGTTTATAAAAAGAAAGGTGTTGCTGCTTCATACCTGGAAAAATATTACAAGTTCATAAAATGGCAAATAGTTTTTTTATTTTAGGTTTTATTGATATTTTTGTTATGTACTACATAAGGGCATGTGTTTGTTTGGGTCGGCTATTTTTAAACTGTTAACGACCGGATATGAAAAGAAGAAGGCTTTATCTGCATTTGATTGTTTTTAATGTTATACTGCTGTTGACATTGGGAGATGGAATGGCACAGCAGGTGTTTCCGTTATACCGGGATATACCGAATGCGATCAGAACCGATGGGATCATTGAAAAACGGGATACGACCGCTACCGGCCGGATCCTGATAAGATCGGTTACGGTGCCAACGATAACCGCCTACCTGCCCGCAAAAGAAAAAGCCAGTGGTGCAGCCGTGGTGATTTGCCCGGGTGGCGGCTATGCTTACCTGGTGATGAACGAGGAAGGAAGTGATGTGGCGGAAGCGTTTGCAAAAAACGGTGTTGCAGCTTTTGTTTTGAAGTACCGGTTACCGGATGACCGGATAATGATCCATAAAACCATTGGGCCATTGCAGGATGCCCAGCAGGCTATAAAAACGGTAAGGGAGCGGGCTGCGGAATGGAATATCGATCCGGCCCGCATAGGCATCATCGGTTTCTCTGCCGGTGGGCATCTTGCAGCTACAGCGTCTACGCATTTTAACGATCCTGTAATTGACAACCCACAGAACACGAGTTTGCGCCCGGGCTTTTCAATATTGGTGTACCCGGTTATCAGCTTTACAGAGCCGCTCGTACATAAAGGATCGAGGCGTGCCTTACTGGGAAAAGATACAGCCGTGGTGGCAAAAACGGATCAATATTCTAATGAAAAACAGGTAACAGCGGATACACCTCCGGCTTTTTTGTTGCACAGCTCAGATGATAAAGTAGTACCTGTTTCCAATAGTATTGCGTATTACCAGGCCCTGCTGGCTGCGGGGATAAAAGCCGAAATGCATATCTACTTTGCCGGTGGCCACGGGTATGGACTCCGTAACAAAACTAATAAAGATCATTGGTTCGAAAGATGTTTGAACTGGATGCAGGCGAATGGCTGGATAAAGTAGCGTGTTTCTAAAACCTGTTTTTAAGTACGGCAATACACCTGGATGTTTCCGATGTTGCGTTAAAAGGAAACACCGCATACCAGCCCTCATCCAGCGGTACAAAACTGCCATTACCCCTGAGATATTTTGCATGCTCCCTGTTTTTAAATGCGTTCAGCGGCTTGCCGATCACCGCGTTGCCATGAAGTGTAAACCGTTTGTCGTTGGTAAAAATGCATTTCACCCGGTTCGTCTTTTGGGTATCAATGGCTACTGTATACTGCACAGAATCAACAACCAGCTGAGCGCCTGGGTAAGCATTGTTCCCGTACGTTTTGCTCATAGTAGTTGATGTTTAAAAATAGTTGATATAAAGTTAGGCAACCTGGATGAAAACTGGGGCTTTTAAACCGGCAGTGGCACTAAAAAACCGGTGCCTTATCTTTGGTAAAAATTGAGCATTGGGAAAAACGGTCTATATCATCGGGGGGGGGGCTTCGGGATTTTTTTGTGCGGTTAATGCGGCGCGTATGAATCCGCAGCTAAAAGTAATCATTCTTGAAAAAAGCAATAAGCTGCTGTCAAAGGTAAAGATCAGCGGCGGCGGGCGTTGTAATGTAACGCATGCCTGTTATGATATTGCAGAAATGATCCGGCGTTATCCCCGGGGTGGGCATTTTGTAAAAAAATTATTTCACCAGTTCTTTACCAGCGATACCATCGCGTGGTTTAAAGAACGGGGAGTGGCATTGAAAACGGAAGCCGACGGGCGTATGTTTCCGGTATCGGATTCCTCGCAAACCATCATCGACTGTTTATTGGAAGAAGCCGGCAAACATGGCGTGGAGATCCGCATGCAATGCGGTGTAACGGCTTTGGAACAAACGGCTGCAGGTTTTACTATTCACACAACGCGGGGGGAAGCCTTGCATGGTGATGCTGTATGTGTGGCCTGCGGCGGATTTCCTAAGGCTGCACAGTTTCAATGGTTGCTGGACCTGGGACATTCGATAGCGGGACCCGTACCTTCTTTATTTACCTTTAACAGCCCCCGTCATCCCATTACGGCATTGATGGGCGTGAGCGTAACCGACGCAAAGGTTGCGGTTACCGGCACAAAGTTGCTGCAGCGCGGGCCATTGCTGATCACCCATTGGGGCATCAGCGGCCCGGTTGTATTGCGGTTAAGCGCCTGGGGTGCACGGGAACTGGCGGCGTTGGACTGGAACTTCCGGGCCATTGTAAATTGGCTTCCGGAAATACCTGAACCATTATTGCGGGAGTATATGGCACAATGGCGATCGGAAAAAGCTGCACAGAAAGTGTGGGGTAAAAATCAACTGGGATTGCCAAACCGGCTTTGGGAATTTCTGCTGGAGCAGTCGGGTATTGATACTCAGAAACGCTGGGCCGATCTTCCGTCAAAAAATCAAAACCTGCTCATTAAACACATCAATACCTTTGAATTGCCGGTTGCCGGCAAAACAACCTATAAGGAAGAATTTGTTACAGCCGGCGGTATTACGTTGTCTGAGCTGGACCCTCAGACCATGATGAGTAAAAAAGTACCGGGATTGTTTTTTACGGGTGAAGTGATCGATGTGGATGGCATTACAGGCGGCTACAATTTTCAAAATGCCTGGAGCTCTGGTTTTGTGGCTGCCCGGTCCATTGTACAAGGCTATCGTTAACTGCTGATTTTTTTGGCATAATCTGTAGGCGTCATCCCAAATTGTTTATGAAAGTTTCTTCCAAACTGTGTGAGGGAATTATAACCCACTGTTTCTGCAATTTCATTCATATGGTGGTGGCCCTGGCTGATCAGCAAGGCGGCTTTTTTAAGTCTTGTCAGGTTGATCATTTCGTTAGGTGAGAGATCAGAAATGGATTTTATTTTCCGGTAAAGGGTAGGGCGGCTCATGTTCAGCCGTTGTGCCAGGAATTCTACATCCAGGAGTGTGTCAGATAAATGCGCCTCGATGAGTTGTTGCAGTTTTTCCAGGAACTGCTCATCCATCTTTGTATGCGCCATGGTTTTTATATGTGTCAGCGGCGACTGGGCAAAATAATCTTTTAGCTTCATCCGGTTGCTGAGTAAACTGGCCACCTGTGCATTCAGGTGTTCCGGAGAGAAAGGCTTTTCGATGTAGGCATCGGCGCCGGCATCCAGTCCTTCAATTTTTGATTGCAGCGTATTTTTGGCAGTTAATAAAATAATGGGAATATGGCTCAGCTCAAAGTGAGATTTTACATAATCACAAAACTCCAGCCCATCCATTCCGGGCATCATAATATCACTGATGATGAGATGTACTATATGGGCATTCAGCTGTTCCAGTGCATCCTGTCCATTAGTGGCTGTAAGAACCGTATATTTTTCTTCCAGGTCATCTTTCAGAAAATCAAGGATTTCCTCATTGTCATCTACCAATAAAAGGGTAAATGTATTGGAAGGTTGATTATGATACTCTGTATGGTTCAAGTTTTTAATGTTGAATTTGTTGCCCGCAGATCTGCGCCGATGTCTTCCGCAGATGAACGCAGAACGCCATTAGTTAAGACCTGCGTTGCATTTTGAGCCGCGAAGATCAACGGGAAGATAAGATCATTTAACGATGCCGTAAAAAAACAAGTCGTTTTTGTTTACTTTTCTGAAGTCGCTAAGACCTGTTTTTCGCAGATCTTCGCTGATTTGTGTCGCAGATGAACCCAGAAGACAGCCGGCCTGGATCTGTGCTGTATTTGGTTTGCGAAGATCAGCGGGAAATCATTCCTTTTTCATCCCGCCTTATTTCCGGAGCACCGCTTCTTCATATACTTTGCTGATCATTTTCCCGTTTTTAAATGTTGCAGATTTAATCAACACCGGGGCTTTTACTTTAAACGGACCCGTATATAATGTAGATTGGACCGTGGGTTCATTGCCATCCGTGCTGTAACGGATCTCCGGCTGATAACTATTGGTCTTAAAACTGATTTCCGCCGTATTGGTAACACTGTCGAGGACCGTGGTCTGCCATACATTGTAGGCACTTTTTGCATAATTCAGGTTCCGGAGATCATAGCGCTGATATTGGGTCTCCATCCGCCGGGCAAAATCGGTCCATTGTTTCCGGTCCTTTGACGTCCATCCGGTTTCTGCAATGGCTGCGGCACGGGGAAAGGCCATATATTCCACTTTTTCGGGGGTATGAATAAACTCGCTCCATACATTTCCCTGTACACCCTTTATAAAACCGGCCTCTTCTGCAGTCAACTCCTGGGGACAGGGTTCAAATCCATATACCTTTTCCAGGGTATTGATCGCGTGATCAAAAATGGCATTGGGTTCCAGCGAGGGTTTCCCCTGGTAATAGTCGAGGTAATAATAATCATAGGGAGCCATAACTACATTATGATGTTGTTTTGCTGCTTCAATACCGCCTTTGATCCCTCTCCAGCTCATTACCCACGCATTGGGGGCCAGTCCGCCTTCGAGGATCTCATCCCAACCGATATAGTTCCTTTTTTGGGCAGTAAATATTTTTTCAACCCGTTTCACAAAATAACTTTGTAATTCGTGCTCATTCTTGAGGCCCTCTTTGTGAATCCGTTCCTGGCATTTGGGACAAGTTTTCCAACGGTCTTTAGGCGCTTCATCGCCCCCCATATGAATAACGGCACCTGGAAAAATAGCGGCCACTTCTTTGATGACGTCTTCAATAAATGCAAATGTTTTTTCATTACCGGCGCAAAAAATTTCCTTTTGTATGCCCCAGCGCGTAAGGGTTTTGAAGGGGCCTCCGGTACAGGATAATTCCGGGTAGGCCACCAGTGCAGCGGATGCATGGCCGGGCATTTCAATTTCCGGTACAATCGTTACATAGCGCTCAGCAGCATATGCCACCAGTTCTTTGGCTTGTTCCTGGGTATAATAGCCACCGGTAGGTGTACCATTTAACCGTCCCTGTGAAAATTCTGTCGTGGTTCTCCAGGCACCGATATCTGTAAGCTTCGGGTATTTTTTTATTTCAAGCCGCCAGCCATGGTCCTCCGTAAGATGCCAGTGAAATACATTCATTTTGTGCATGGCCATATAATCGATCAGCTTTTTTAAAAAGTTCATCGAATAGTAATAGCGGCCGCAATCCAGCATCAACCCCCTCCATTCAAAACGGGGCTGGTCGGTAATGCTCACTGCAGGAATGCTGACCGGGCGTTTGGCCAGCTCCTTTTGATCTGTGGGTAACAATTGCAACAGCGTTTGTATTCCGTAAAAAGCACCGTTGGGTTCGGATGCGCGCAATACAATCGATTGGGTATTTACAGTCAGTTGATAGTCTTCTTTGCCCGGCACATCGGCTTGGGGGGCCAGGTTAATAAACAGGGTATTGGGAGCGGAACCATTCTTTTCCGTTACAGGAACCAGAAGCCCGGTTTGATCCTTAATCGCCTGAGACAATACTTCGCCTAATTTCCGCGCGGCTGTGTTTCCCAAAGGAACAGCAATCTTTGTTGTTGCGCTTAACCGGAAAGCACCTGGTTGTGACTTTACAAATGCAGGCCTTGGTATAATGGCCGGTTCATTTTTTGATTGAGCGATGGCGGAGCCAGACAGTATAAAAAAGAAAAGTAATGCTAATAAATTACTTACCCGGCGGTTGCCGGGAGCTACAAAGGCAAGTCGTTGTTTCATATATGTGAATCGTTCAAATGGATAATAAGCGGTAAATTTAATTAAAGTGCAGGTAAAATCTTATTCTAAATTGATTTTATAGTACCCTGGGTTTTATATAAAGGGATTAGACCTTATCAGATTTCCGGAGGAAACGTCTCCAGGTGGCCTGGAAAGATCAGTTCAAAACAAACCCGTTTTTCATCATTTACCAGGCGGATGCTTCCCTGGTGCAGCTCGGTAAGCGAACTGGCCAGGTAAAGCCCGATACCGGTTCCTGTAATGGATGCTGCAGGTTTTGATCGAAAGAACAATTCAAAGATCCTTTGCTGGTCGGCAAAGGGAATGGGATCTCCATCATTGCAGATGGTAATTTTGAAATGTTTATCCGGACCAGGGCCGGTTAATTCCGTAACTACCTGCTTCTTTCCATATTTCAGGGCATTATTAAGCAGGTTGCTGATAATTTTTGTAAAGGCATCCTGGTCTACAAATGCATCAAATGTGCCGGGAGGAAGCATGATGCGGAAATCGATGTTCTTATTTTCAGCAGTTGGTTGAAAACTATTCCAGATATCGGTCAGCAGCTGCGGAATATTCGTTTTTGTAAAATTCAGTGACAGTTGTTTTTCCTCAATCTTCCGGAAGTCGAGGAGCTGGTTGGTTAGCTCCAGCAGCCGCTCCGTATTTTTATGCATACTGTTGAGGTATTTTTCTGTTTGAGGTGTTTTTGTGATTTGCCCGGAGATCTTTTCCAGCGGCGCTTTAATCAGCGTAAGCGGCGTGCGTATTTCATGAGCCACCTTTGTGAAGAAATCGATTTTTGATTCTACCAGCTCTTTTTCTTTTTGCATGGCATAGAGCTGCATTCTTCTTTTTTGGCGGTTCGCCAGGTTTTCCCGGTATGTTTTTATAATCAGGTACCCCGTGGTAATCAGGAGCAGGCAATAGACCAGGTAGGCCAGGGGTGTTTTCCAGAGTGGTGGCAGTACCGTGATGCGAAGTTCCCGTTCATTATTTTGCCAACGTCCGCTATTGTTGGTGGAGCGCACTTTAAACACATATTCACCATGCGGCAGGTTGGTAAAGTAAACGCTCCGGTTGGTTTTTATATAATTCCAGTCTTTATCCAGTCCCTCCAGTTTGTATGCATACTCTACATTATCAGGAGCCGTAAAATTGATAGCGGCAAAATCGATATTAAAGGTAGATTGGGTATGCGTAAGTGTTATATGACGGGTAATGAGCAAGGACTGGGATAAAGCGCCTTGCTGCTGAGAAATGGTCAGGGGTACATTAAATACCGAAAAATTGGTAATGTAAACCGGTGGGGTATAATTGTCAGGCACCAGCTCAGAAGGGTTGAAGCTGATCATCCCCTTTACGCTGCCGTAGTAAATGTGGCCGTCCGGTGCCTTAAATGCAGAGGAATAATTGAACTGGTCTCCCAGCAGTCCGCTTGTTTTGGTAAACGTGCGCAGCACGCGGTTGTGTTGATCCAGTAACACGAGCCCTTTTGATGTGGTGATCCAGTGCCGGTGCAGGTCATCTTCAATAATGGTATAAACAAGATTGCTGGGCAACCCGGTGGCTGTTGTATAAATCGTTACTTTTTGCGAAGCAGGATTGATCATATACAATCCGTCTTCTGTTGCAATCCATAAATCTTTGCCGGAAGATTCATGAATGAAAGTGATCCGGTTTTCCGACAGCCGGTCTTTGTGCTGTTGTAGTACCTGCAACCGTCCAAAAATATTTTTCCGGGGATTATAATAATGCAGTCCGTCCTGGAAGGTACCGGCCCAGATGGTGCCATCCGTTGTTTCCAGGATACTGGAATAGAATCCGCCTCGGGGAAAATAGCTGGGTGAAATGAAGTTATTGTTGCTACTGTTATAAATATAAATTCCGTTGGAAGTACCCACCCAAACCCGGTTATCGGATGTTTTATAAAGACTATGAATAAAATTACTGCGCAGGTCATTGGGACCTGGTCCTGCGGTAAAATGACGGACCACCGATTCTGTGCGCAGGTCCATCAGGTCCAGGCCGTGTTCAAAGGTACCGATCCATAGCTGCCGGCCATCGTGCAACAACCCGTGAATATTGGTGTGTGCAATTCCGGAGCTACCGCCGGTAGGTTTAAAGTTTTTAAATGTACCGGTTTTCAGATCCAGTTTGTTCAATCCTGCATCTTCTGTACCGATCCATAGATGCCCCATGCTGTCGGAGGTGATCTCGCGTACGGCGTTCCCACCGATAGTACCGGGACCACTTCCGGGAAAATATTTTTCAAAAACCGGATTTTCCCTGGGATAATAATTGATCCCTCCAAAATAGGTACCGATCCAGATACCACCTTCGCGGTCTTTGCAAAAAGAATAAACGGCGTTATCAGTAAGCGCATAAGGGCTTTGATAATTTTTTTTCAGGTTGGTAAATTGATTGCTTTGCGTGTTATAAATATAAATGCCGCTTTCCGTTGCGATCCAGTATTCTCCTTCTTTTGACCGTACAAAATCCCGTGCATAGATTTCCGTATTATCCGTATTATAGGTGAGCAGGTCCTCGTAGGTTTCCCTGGCCGGATCAAATTTTTTAATGCCCTGTGTTGCGGTGCCGATGAGGAAATATCCTTCTCCTGTATCATAGATCCGCTCTAACCAGGTAGACACTGCAGGGCGTGAGTGGTCAAAGACCGAACGGAACCGGAAGCGGCCGGTTGCCGGGTCATAGCGCCCTATCATTCCGGATAGCGTGCCTACCCAAAGCTGGTTGTTGTTCGAGATCGTAAGTGTGGTGCATTGGTTCAATCCTTCCTCCGTGTGTAGCCGGGCTTCACGACTGTTGCGAGGGAACTGGTAAAGCTTAAAATTGATCACAAACCAGAGGTTGCCCTGCTGGTCTTCAGCGATGCCCCGTACCAGTTGTTTTGGTGTGTTGGGCAGATGCGTGAAGGTTTCATGCTCCGGGTTGTAAGTATAAATGCCGTGTTCGGTGCCTACCCAAAGCGTGCCGTCATTTCCCGCGTGCAGCTGCCATACTGAATTATTTCCCAGGCTGGTACTGTCGCCGGCTATATTGCGGAAAACCTTAAAACTATAGCCATCAAACCGGTTGAGGCCATCCTTGGTGCCGATCCAGATAAATCCCTTCCTGTCCTGGATGACGCAGGTAGCTGTATTATTAGATAAGCCCCGTTCTACCTGGAAATGTTCAAAATAATAATGCTGCGCCCTGAGTGAAAAGGCCATTCCCAGGAACAACAACAGGATGCAAATAATACGGGTGTACAACCGGAACTGATTTTTTTCAAACGTACATAAAATTTCGTAGTCTTCAGCTGTCAGCTATTAGTTATCAGCCATCAGTTTTCAGCCATCAGTTATCAGTTTTCAGTTATCAGTCGATTATGCCTGGGATCGGCGATCTGGCATCAAATATGAACGGGATCTGACTTAAGCGTTGAACCGCTGACAGTATTGGAATTTAAAAATTTGAAGATGTGAAAATTTGGACCAAAAGCAAAAACCAAATTTCAAAAAATAAGGTCCTATTTCATTGCACGTATTCTGTGTTTCCCCAGCCTCCCAGTCTCCCTGTTGAATTGAAAATGTAGAAATGGATCGTACATCGGGTATGAAAAGGATTGAATCGTTCCTGATACAATTTGATGAAAGAATGAGACAAAATGTGCAATATTCGGTAAAGGGTTGTTCTATTTTTGAAAGTATTCTGATTGTTAAATTTTATGCTATATGAAATATAGATTTCAAACGCCATTGAATCGCGTCCTTTATGGGCGACATTTGTTTTGCCTCTTTTCCCTTTGTTTTTTATTAAACGCTGTGCATGCACAGAACCCGCAAACGGTTACTGGTGCTGTTACCGATGAGCGGGGAACGGCATTGGCCGGGGCTAGTATCTCTATAAAGGGTACATCGAATGCCACTGTTGCGGGCGAAGGCGGAACGTATCGGATTACAGTGCCAGGTAATGGCACGCTCGTGGTTTCAAGTGTGGGATATGCTTCCCAGGAAATACCGGTGCAGGACCGGTCCGAAATTAATGTGGTATTGAAGTCTGCTGCTACTGATCTGAATGAAGTAGTAGTAGTGGGTTATGGAACACAATTAAAAAAGGATCTTACCGGGGCGGTTTCCGTAGTGAAGGCTTCTGATGTATTAAAACGACAGTCCACCACTGTAGCTGAAGCTTTGCAGGGGTTAACCACCGGTATTCGTGTCAGAGGTGGCGGACAGCCAGGAGCAGAGGCGCTGATACAGATCCGGGGAGCGAAAAATCTTACGGGAACCAATCCGCTTTATGTAATTGACGGATTGATCACGGATGCCAATCGCGATTTTAACAGTTTTGATATCCAGTCCATCCAGATCCTGAAAGATGCTTCGGCCGCTGCTATTTATGGATCCAGGGCAGCAAACGGGGTGATCATTATCACTACGAAGCAAGGAAAAAGCGGACCGATGCAGATCCAGGCATCCGCCCGGTATACTGTTCAGAAAATGCCGCTGTATGATCTGATGGAAACACCGGACTTTATGAAGCTAAATTACCAGGCGTATGATAATGCTGGCGTTCCGCGACAAAAGCTGGATAGTACAGTTAATACCGATTGGCAGGACGTTGCATTTCGTACCGGAGCAGCGAGGGATCTGAACATGAGTTTCTCCGGTGGAGGTAACAGTGGCTCTTATTATGTTTCCGGCGGGTATTTTGGAAACAAAGGAACAGTGATCGGAACAAAATTCGATCGCTATAATCTGCGGGTAAATACACAAGGCTCAAAAGGCATTTTCAGTATCGGGGAAAACCTGGCTATTAGTAACGCGAATGTAGCTGATATGCAGGGCAACCCGGTGGTAGATGTGTACCGCTTACTACCTACAATACCGGTATATGACAACACGCATCCGGGAGGATATGGGTATGGTGATGAACAAAAAGCAAGAACCTTCGGAACCAATCCGCTGGCAATCGCAAATATTGTCAATTCAGGCGTTGACAATTTTCGTGTAAGAGGGAATCTGTGGAGTGAGTTAAAGTTTACTTCGTTTTTAAAATACAGGTTGAACCTGGGTTATGAAACGAGTCGGGATCATTATAAATACCTGAAAAAAGATGGCTACTGGACACTCAACCAGTCTTACGATCCATCCATTGCAAATGAAAACCGGGCTTCTTATGAAAATAAACTGGTTGAAAATACGCTGACATTTAAAGAAAAGTTTGGAAAACATGATGTTTCTGCTATTTTAGGACAATCATTCCAAAAACAAACCTATGCCCAGATATGGGGTTCAAAACGAAACATTGTACAGGATGCATCCGGCCATTATTATGATGTACTGGATCAGGGTGATGGCGGGCAATTGGGCGGATACCGGCAGGAGGCTGATCTGATCTCTTACTTTGGACGGGTAGAATATGCGTATGATAATCGATACCTGATCAATGGTGTGTTACGTTACGATGGAACATCAAGGTTAGGTACGGATCATAAAACCGGCTATTTCCCTTCCGTATCTGCAGCATGGCGTATCAGCGGCGAAAAATTTTTCAATGTGAGCTGGATCAGTGATCTAAAGCTAAGAGCGAACTATGGAACACTGGGTAGCTCCAATATCGGATATTATGATCCATTCCCGGTGATCAATACATTTCCGACCATTGCCATGGGAAGAGACCAGCATGTGGAACATCTGGGAACACAGGTGAAGCTTACCAATCCGGATCTTCGCTGGGAAACACTGGAGCAGCAGAATTACGGGTTTGATGTGTCGTTCCTTAATAACAAACTATCGCTGACAGGGGATTATTTTATTGCAAAAACCCATGACGTACTTTATGGCGCGCCTATATTAATGACTACTGGTAATGACGGTGGTAACCCGCTGGTGAATGCGCTCTCACTTCAAAACAGTGGCTTTGAGTTTGCAATTACCTATCAGGAAAATACCGATGCGTTTAGATACGGGGGGACGTTGAATTTTACAGCAATACGCAATAAAGTATTAAAACTGGGCTACCAGGGTAATGATCTGTTTACAGGATTGACCCGTACCACCGTAGGACAGCCATTAGGGTTGTGGTATCTTCTGAAAACGGATGGGCTTTTCCAAACACAGGACGAAGTGAACAATCACAAAAATTCAAAGGGGCAGGTGATACAGCCAAATGCAAAGCCGGGCGATCTCCGGTTCGTGGATCTGAATGACGACGGCCAGATCACCAATAGCGATAAAATGGATATGGGAAATGCATGGCCCAAATTTGAAACAGGACTTAATCTGAACGCTTCTTATAAGGGATTCTCACTGGCAATGGACTGGTTCGGTTCATTTGGGGCAAAGGTGATCAATGGCCCACGTATTGCAATGGACGGTTTTTCTGATAATGCCAACTATCGCAAAGGCATACAGCCCTGGACACCCGAGAATCCAAACACCAATACACCCAGGGCATTATATGCATCTACGTTGAATTCGAGGGGAGACATTGATCGCTGGCTGGAGAGCGGCTCTTTTGCACGTTTAAAACTGATCAGTCTGTCTTATGACCTGCCAAAAGAATGGCTTTCCAGGATCGGGTTTACCAATGCCCAATTATCCGTTTCGGGTCAGAACCTGATAACCATTACAAAATATACCGGCTTGGATCCAGAATTTAACAATACGAATATCTATGAAAGAGGTTATGATTTTGGCGCTTATCCAAATCTGAAAATGTTCTCCGTAGGATTAAATTTTGGTTTTTAAGATATTTGATTTAAGTGCTATTCCGGCTATAATACGCCGGTAACAAAAAAATATTCCAATGAAAAAGAGTTTATTATTTATACTAATAGTGCTGTTGCTGACCTCCTGCAGTAAATCAGTGCTGGATCAGTTAAATCCGAATGCAATGCCGGTTTCCCAGTTCTGGAAAACGGAAGACGATGCCCAGAAAGGGGTGAATGCTATTTATGCGATGTTCTATCAGAATGGGGGCTGGAACCGCTGGATCTATTTCAGGCTGGATCTTACATCCGATGAAGGAATGAGTAAAAGTCCCTGGGTAGAGCTGGCTGACTGGACGCGTTTTAACTATGTAAATTATAATTTTTTCGAAGGGAATGGGAATACCTGGAAAGATACATACAAAGCGATCTTCCGCGCCAACCAGGTGCTGAAATTTGTTCCGAATATTCCCTTTGCAGATGAAAAGAAAAAGGCGGCCATTCTGGCCCAGGCAAAATTCTTTAGAGCGTTTTATTATTTTTATGGAGCGGTACTCTGGGAAAATATGCCGGTGATGACGGATCCACATCTGGATGATCCGGGATATACACCACCTGCCGGTACATTAGCTGAAGTATGGGCACAAGTGGAAAAAGATCTTAAAGAGGCATTACCGGATCTTCCGGTAACCTGGGACAATCCGAATGTTGGACGTCCTACCAAAGGATCTGTAAATGCTTATCTTGCCCGCGCCTATATGCAACAGCATAAATGGGCTGAGGCTAAAACGGCGCTTGATTATTTTTTCACCGGTGAAGGAAAGGGATTGTATCAATTGGTAGATTACAAAGAGAATTTTAGAGCTACACAGGAAAATAATGCCGAATCGGTTTTTGAGATCCAGTTTTCCGACGCCAACAAAACAGGGGAGGGCGATGGTGTAAATGCCAATATGGGCAGTAACCGCACGCAGTTCTTTGCGCCAAGGGGTATTGGCTGGTCCGACGGCCAGGCCCGCTTCTGGCTGGTACAGGAGTTCAAGAAGGAAAAAACAACGGATGATAAGATCGACCCCCGGCTCCGTTACTCGCTGTTTTACCCCGATCTTGAAAAAGACTTTGGCGATAAAGTATACGGTCGCAGCTGGGAGTGGGGCACCGATGAAGCCTGGTTTAAGAAGTATTCGCGGGATTATTACCGGAATAATGAGGATTATTATTCTGAGGTAAACAACCGGTTGGTTCGCTATGCAGATATTTTACTGATGTATGCGGAAGTGTTAAATGAACTGGGCAACACATCGGATGCTTATCAATATGTGAACCAGGTACGTACAAGAGCGCAAATGGCTTCCCTGGCCACGGCGTACCCGGCAATCGGTAATAATAAAGACCTGTTCCGTGAGCGACTGAAGGTAGAGCGGGCCCTGGAACTTTGCGGCGAAAGTGTACGCTGGGCAGACCTGAAACGCTGGGGGGATCTGGAAACCCAGCAGAAAGTGGATGTGGTGGCACAACGTGATCCGGATTTTAAAAACTTTACAGTGGGAAAACATATCCGCCTGCCAATACCGCAAACAGAAGTGCTGAACAATCCAAACCTAAAACAGAATGCGGGGTATTGATGACCGCGGGTGTTGATAAAAGGAAGCTCTGATGTGATGAGGAACTTGTTCCGGCATCTAAAAGAAATTAGTTGTTTAATAAATTCCAATATTTTCGGTTCACCGGAAAAGAGCGGTAATCCATCATAGATTAAATAGAACCGCTCAGCAATAAAATAATTATATAAAACCATAGTGCATCATGAAAAAATTGAACCTTAGACATGTAATGAAAAGAACAATGGCCTGGGCAGTAGCGGTCCTGTTGTTCGCGTCCTGTAATAACCCGGAAACGGCAGGAAGTGAAAATAACGAGCCTGCAGCTGCCCGGGAAGTGTGGACGGCACAACAGGCCAATGACTGGTATGCAACACAGCCCTGGTATGTGGGAGCCAATTTTTTGCCCAGTACCGCTATCAACCAGCTGGAAATGTGGCAGGCTGAAACTTTTGATACGGCTACCATTGATAAAGAACTGGGCCTGGCAGCTTCTATAGGTATGAATGTGATGCGTGTATACCTGCACGACCTCGTGTTCAAAAATGATGAGCAGGGATTTTATGACCGGATCAATAAGTTCCTGGAGATCGCCGACCGGCATAAGATAAAAATATTATTTACCATTTTTGATTCCTGCTGGGATCCTTTTCCAAAAGCCGGTAAACAAAGAGATCCGAAGCCCTTTACGCATAATTCCGGCTGGGTGCAAAGCCCCGGTCAGGCAGTGCTGAAGGATTCCACGCAGTACCCGGCATTAGAACAATATGTAAAAGCCATCGTAGGCAAGTTTGCAAATGATCAGCGCATCATTGCCTGGGATGTATGGAACGAGCCGGATAATATGACCGGAGCCTCTTATGAAAAAGTGGAGATCCCCAATAAAGTGGCGCTTGTATTGCCCTTGCTGAAAAAGACATTTGAATGGGCCCGGAGTGCGAATCCTTCACAGCCGCTTACCTCTGGCGTGTGGGCCGGTAACTGGGCGGCGGACAGTACGCTGAAACCGATAGAGCGGTTGCAGCTGGAGGAATCGGACATTGTATCCTTTCACTGCTATGATGATTCGGTAACGCTTCGCAAAAAGATCAACGAGTTAAAAAGATACAATAAACCCATGTGGTGTACGGAATATATGGCACGCCCGAATAAAAGCACCTTCCAGAGCGCATTGCCTATTGGTAAAGAGTACAAAGTGGCGATGATCAACTGGGGGTTTGTAGATGGTAAATCCCAAACCATTTATCCCTGGGATAGCTGGACAAAAACCTATACCGGTGAGCCGCCTCTGTGGTTCCATGATATTTTCCGGAAAGATGGAACGCCTTATAAACAGGACGAAGTAGATTTTATAAAGTCCATGACCGGGAAACAATAAGGTACCTTCGCAAGATTGGTGTTTCTTATAAAACCGGATCCCCGTTCGTGGTAAAATCATGAACGGGGATCCGGATAAAAGGAGCTGAAACAAATATAAAAAAAACGGTTGTTTGAAACCTACAGTTTCGTATTTTGAACCATTAAATCCCTGATACGTGTATCGCTTTTTTTTAAGCCTTCTGATTTGCCTGACTGTACTGCGTTTTGAAGCTGTGAGCCAAACCGCCGATGCGCCCAACCCGCTGGCAGCGGATCCAACAATCTTTTATCACAAAGGAGTGTACTATCTCTATGGCACGAACGGACATAATGCTGATAAAGGATTTATGGCCTATACTTCCACAGACCTGTATACCTGGAAGGCCGCGGGACAGGTACTTACGCCCGGAGCGGCATTTGGCACAAAAGGGTTTTGGGCCCCACAGGTATTTGCGTATAAGGGGCGGTTTTACATGGCCTATACAGCAAATGAACATATTGCCATTGCAGTAGCCGATAGTCCCCTGGGGCCATTTAAGCAAAAGGAGTTAAAGCCGCTGGAGGCTCCGGTACGGATGATCGATCCCTTTGTTTTCTTTGATAAGGGCAAAATTTATCTGTACCATGTACGGCTGCAGGAAGGTAACCGGATCTTTGTAGCCGAAATGGATGCAACACTCCAACGCATTGAGGAAGCAACCGCCCGGGAATGCATACATGCTACCGAGCCCTGGGAAAATACGGCCAATGCAACATGGAGCGTTACGGAAGGCCCTACTGTTTTTAAAAAAGGCGGCCGTTATTATATGCTCTATTCTGCAAATGATTTCCGTAACCCCGATTATGCAATAGGAGTTGCAACAAGTGTATCTCCAACGGGCCCCTGGATCAAACAGGCAGGCAACCCGGTTATTTCAAAAAACAATACAGGATTTAAGGGTACGGGGCATGGCGATCTTTTTAAAGATAAAAAGGGTAACTGGCAGTATGTATTGCACACGCATTTTTCCGAAACCCGGGTGGGGCCGCGTAAAACCGCAATCATACAGGTGTTGCTGCCGCAAAATCAACATGAAACAATCACTACTGTTCCCGAAACATTTCGATTTTTAAATCTTCAATAATGCTGCGATTCTTTTCTTTTTTTCTTTTTGTGGTAGTTATGGCCGGATGTTCCGGCACTAAGACGGCTACAGCTGTACACACATTTACCAACCCGCTGTTACCTTCAGGGGCGGACCCCTATAGCTTTTATAAAGACGGCTATTATTATTATACCCATACGGCGCAGAACCGGCTGGTGTTGTGGAAAACCAGAAACCTTTCTGATCTGAAAAATGCGGAGCAAAAAACGATCTGGACGCCGCCCCGTAATACGAAGTATTCGAAAGAGCTGTGGGCGCCTGAGATCCTGTTTTTAAGAGGTAAATGGTATATGTATTTTGCGGCGGACGACGGCAATAATCATAATCACCGGATGTATGTCCTTGAAAACAGTGCCGCCGATCCAATGCAGGGGGAGTGGGTGTTTAAAGGGAAAGTTGCAGACCCCGCCGATAAATGGGCCATTGACGGGGATGTATTTGAATACAAGGGACAGTTGTATATGATCTGGTCCGGGTGGGCCGGTGATACCAATGGCCAGCAGAATATTTATATCGCAAAAATGAGCAATCCCTGGACGATCGAAGGGGAGCGGGTGCTGATTTCAGAACCCGAATACAAATGGGAAAAATATGGATACCTCAGGGGCGAAACCCCCGATCATGTATATGTAAATGAGGGGCCGCAGTTCCTGATCCGTAACGATCGTATTTTTATTGTGTATTCGGCCAGCGGTTGCTGGACTGAAAATTACACGCTGGGCATGCTAACTCTTAAAGACAATAAAAATCTTTTGGACCGGAATAATTGGATAAAAAGTCCCGAACCTGTATTTAAAGCGGCACCGGAAAACGGCGTGTATGCCGCGGGACATAACTCATTCTTCAAATCACCCGATGGCAAAGAAGACTGGATCCTTTATCATGCCAATCCGGAACCCGGACAGGGATGTGGGGGACACCGTTCACCACGTGCGCAGCGTTTCACCTGGCGCAAAGATGGTACTCCGGATTTTGGCCGTCCGTTGCCAACAAGTACCGCTTTGCCGGAACCATCGAAAAAGAAGTAGTATGAAAAAAACGCTTTGTTTCATTGTACTGGTATTATGCTTACAGGCTGGTGCCCAGGAGCAGGCGGTGATCCAAACCGATTTCCCGGATCCTACCGTAATTGTTGCTGATGGAAAATACTATGCCTATGCTACCAACTCTGGTCCTGCAGGAAAATTCCTGCATGTGCAGGTGGCGGTTTCGGAAGATCTGAAAAACTGGAAAATTATCGGGGATGCGCTGCCGGAAAAGCCGGTATGGGGATATAAAGATTTCTGGGCTCCCCATGTATTGTATAACGAACTACTGAAAAAGTATGTGCTGTTTTATTCGGCTGAAACTGTAGATGCAGCGGCAGGAAAGGCCATCGGTGTTGCTTTTGCCGACAAGCCTGAAGGGCCCTTCAAAGATTCCGGTAAACCCCTGATTGTACGCCCGGAATTCGAGGCCATCGATCCGATGGTGATCAAAGATCCGAAATCCGGAAAATTCTTTATGGTATGGGGTTCGGGGTTTCAGCCATTAAGGATCCGGGAAATGGATCCTTCCATGACCGCTTTTGCGAAAGGATCAACCGACCGGGCTGTGATACCGGCAGGAGCCGACCGGGATTATGGAAAACTGGTGGAAGGTGCCTGGATCGATTACAATAACGGGTATTATTATCTCTACTACTCCGGTGACAATTGTTGCGGTGTGAATGCGCATTACGCGGTAATGGTGGCCCGTTCCAAAAATATTATGGGCCCGTACACGCGTTTAGCAACAGTAGCAGCTAACAAAAGCAGTGTAATCCTCAAAAGTGATGACTATATGATTGCACCGGGGCATAATTCAATACTAAAAGACCGGAGCGGGCAAAAATGGATCGCCTATCATGCCATTCCAAAAGAAGCATTTGCCCAAAAGCGATATGGAAGGGTTATGTATTTGGATCGGATTGAATACCGGAACGGTTGGCCGGTAGTTGTAAAACAAGCGCCTCCTGCCATTTCCATACGGTGGACGGACAGTGTTACCATTAGTACGGGATACCGGCAAAATGCATCGGGAGAACCACTGCCCAACTATGGAGCTCAATACCCAAGATTATTGCAGCTTGGAGCAAACAACTGGCTGGCAGCTTATACCGTACAGCGAAATAAAGGCTATCGTAACGATCCCAAAGGCGGATTGGAGCTGGAGATTGCAGAAAGTAAGGACCGAGGCAGAACATGGAGACCGGTCAGCTGGATTACAGACCCTGGAAGGGATCTGGATAATGCACAAATGATCCTGCTGCCGGATGGAACAGTGTTGCTTGCAGGACGTTCGGTTCGCTGGCAGGAATCGTACCGGCTGCCGGTATATAAGAGTAGCGATAATGGAAAAAGCTGGAAGCTGTTAAGCGTGATTGATTTCAATGAAGGGTCCCCGGGCGCATTGGGGAAACCGGATAAAGGAATTTATGAGCCCCATTTTTATTTTTTAAAGGATGGCCGCCTGGCGGTAATGTATGCCAGTGAAAAGCATGTTACGGAATCGCCTTCGTACAGTCAGATCATTGCACAGAAAGTGTCTGATGACCTTGGAAAAACCTGGGGAAAAGAACAATGGGTAGCACATACACCGGGGCATCCGCAATCGAGACCTGGTATGCCGGTTGTAGACCGGATGCAGGATGGTAACTACATGGCGGTGTATGAAGTTTGCGGGCCGGAAGATTGTGGCATTTATTATAAAATAAGTAAAGATGGCCTTCGCTGGGATGAAGGGCTGGGAACAAAAGCCCCGGAGCAAAAAGCTGCACCGTATGTGTTGGCACTTCCGGATGGGAACCTGCTGCTTTCCTCCAACCTGGGAATGGTTACTATAAGCGGTGACTATGGCGTCACCTGGAGAAAGCAGCCGATGCCCTGGACACATCCGGTATCTTTTCAAACCGACTGGACGCAAACCTTATGGCAGAGTATGTATCAGTTTGATGCACATACCATCGGTATTGTAACATCAAGAAAAAGAGCCGGTGGAGGACATGATATAAAAATCCGGTTTGGCCGCATCGAAAAAAACGGTAATTTGTAGGCCTGCCAGGGGAATGATTTATTGTATATTTGACTTTATTAATGATTGCATATGCGGTTGCATAGTTTTTACGGCATCCTTTTATTGTTTTTAGCCTCCGCTGTTCCGGCGCAACAACAGGCACCGGCTGAAGCGGTACACTATATGCCCCGCGTATACCAGCCGTTTGACATTGGGGCTGTAAAGCCCGCCGGTTGGTTGCTGGATCAGCTGAAAACAGTGGCCGGGCATTCTACAGGTCACCTGGACGAAACACATGATAAGATAAAGAAGGACAATGGCTGGCTGGGTGGAAAAGGAGACGGATGGGAAGAAACACCGTATTGGCTGGATGGGGCCGTTCCTGTGGCCTATATGCTGAATGATCCGCAGCTGAAGGAAAAAGTATTAAAGTATATCAACTGGACATTAGAGCATCAGCGGCCCTCCGGGTATTTTGGTCCGCTTACCGCCTACGAGCGCGAAACCGGGAACATCATAACGCCCGAAACGGCCGATAAGGGGGAGGACTGGTGGCCCAAAATGGTGATGCTAAAAGTGCTGCAGCAATACTACAGTGCTACTAAAGATAAAAGGGTGTTGCCGTTTATGCTCCGCTATTTCCGTTACCAGGAAGCAGCGCTAAAAAAAGCGCCGCTTTCAAAATGGACGGAGTGGGCCGTATCCCGCGGTTCGGAAAATATGCTCGTTGCGCAATGGCTGTACAGTGTTACGAAAGAACCATTTCTATTAAAGTTATCAGCATTGATCCGCGACCAGTCATTACCCTGGAGTGCGATGCTGGGAGGGCGCAACTGGGTGATGCATGCGGCTGCCTTTCAGAATAACAAAGCCTGGATGACCCGCCACGGGGTAAATGTGGGCATGGCGATTAAAGAACCGGCACTCAACTACGAACGGACAGGCGATAAAAAGTATATCGATATATTGAACACCGGGTGGAGCGATATTATGTTACTGCATGGATTGCCCAACGGAATTTTTTCTGCAGATGAAGACCTGCATGGCAACCTTCCTACACAGGGTACCGAATTATGTGCTATTGTAGAAACAATGTTTTCTATGGAGGAAGCCCTTTCGATTACCGGCGATCTGAAATTTGCGGATGCCCTGGAGCGGATGACCTTTAACGCGTTTCCCCCTCAAACTACGGCTGATTTTGAAAAGAAACAATATTTCCAGATCGCCAACCAGGTTGCTGTGGAGCGCGGCGTTTACGATTTCTCGCTGCCCTTCGACCGGCAGATGAACAATGTTTTTGGCGCCCGCAGCGGGTACAGTTGTTGCCTGGCCAATATGCATCAGGGCTGGCCGAAGTTTGTCCGGAACCTTTGGCATAAAACGGAGCAAAACGGTATTGCCGCACTTGTTTATGCACCCAGTGAACTGTCCACATCCATCGGGAACCAACCCGTAACAATTACAGAAAAAACAACGTATCCGTTCAGTGATGAAATCCTGTTTGAAATAAAAAACGGGACGGCTGTTTCGTTTCCGCTTTTATTGCGGATTCCTGCCTGGTGCCGGCAACCGGAACTATGGGTAAACAATGAGGCACAATTGCCGGATGTACATCAGGGCCTGGTAACGCTGAAGCGAACCTGGAAAACAGGTGATGTAGTGCGGCTGAAACTGCCCATGGTTATCCAGGTAAGCAATTGGGGACGCAACTCAAGCGCTATAGAACGCGGGCCGCTGGTATATGCATTGAAACTAAAAGAAGAAATGGCTTCGGGTACTGAGGCCGCTGAAGGTACTTATGAAACATTGACCACAACGGATTCCTGGAACTACGGTTTAGTAAAAAAGATAATTGAAACACCTTCGGCACTAAAAGTGGCGGAACTGCCGCTGCAGAAGGATTTTAAATGGGTACAGGAAATGGCACCTGTTACCATTACAGCCACCGGTAAACAGATACCGGCATGGCATGCGGAAAAAGGAAGGGTAGCCGATCAGCCGGTATCCGACAGGGAAGGTATTTATAAGGGACCGGTTGCCGGCGGAGAAACCCCGCTGATCCTGATCCCTTACGGGTTTACCCGTTTAAGGATCGTGGCATTTCCGGTAGTACCGTAAAGAAAGGCGCTGTAATTTTTAAAAATGTAAAACAAAATTGAAAAATGATACACATGAATCAAACGCTTAAAATGGTAACTTTTTCGCTGATGGCGGCAGGCATTCTTTCCTGCAAGAGCCCGGAAAATAAAGAAGGCGCACAAGGCAGCAGCGACTCCACTGCCGTAGCCGGTGCCAACAGCAATTCGGACCTGAACCCGGCAAACTTTGAAGCTACCATCGATGGAAAGAAGACGGGGTTATATACCTTGAAAAATAATAATGGTATGCGGGTAGCCATTACCAATTACGGAGGTCGCATCGTAGGCCTTTGGGTACCGGATAAATCCGGAAAACCTACAGATGTGGTGATCGGACTGAACAGCGTGGAAGGCTATGAAAAAGCAACAGAAGCCTACCTGGGTGCTACGATCGGCCGCTACGGAAACCGCATCGGGCATGCCCGTTTTAAACTGGATGGTACAGAATATACGCTGGCTGCCAACAATGGTCCCAATAGCCTGCACGGCGGCAAGAAAGGATTTCAGTACCTGGTATTGGATGCCGTGCAACCCAACGACAGTACCGTGGAATTAAGCTATACCAGCCCGGATATGGAGGAAGGGTTTCCGGGTGAGCTGAAAGTAAAGGTAACCTACAGCGTTACTTCCGACAATGCCATAAAAATGGATTACAGTGCTCAAACCAGTAAGAATACGGTTGTAAACCTGACCAACCATGCCTACTTCAACCTCAACGGTGAAGGGAGCGGCGATATTCTGAAACACACGGCACAGATCTATGCCGATAAATATACACCGGTTGACTCAACCCTGATTCCTACCGGTAAGCTGGAGCCTGTAGCAGGTACTCCCTTCGATTTTACAAAACCGGAAGCTATCGGTACGCGTATTGGTGCAGATAATATCCAGTTAAAATATGGCAAGGGGTACGATCATAACTTTGTATTGAACGGAACCAAGGGCGCTTATGGCTTAACGCATGCCGCAACCTTCACCGGCGACCAGTCGGGTGTTGTAATGGACATCTATACCCAGGAGCCCGGCCTGCAGTTTTATAGCGGTAACTTTAATGAAGGTAAAAACACATTGAAGTCCGGGGCAAAAGACATTCATCGTGGTGCTTTCTGTGCGGAGACACAGCATTTTCCCGATTCTCCTAATCAACCAGCTTTTCCAAGCGTAGTATTAAAACCAGGGGCAACCTATCATACCGTTTCTTATTATAAATTTTCAGTGAAACAATAAGCGTCCTTCTGCTTTTATAGGACCTATTAGAATAAGGGCCGTCTCAAAGAAAGAGATGGCCCTTATTTTATATAGCCGGCAACCAAAGAATGGCCGGTGGTATAAACGATGTTATAATATCCCGCTATCAAAAATACTAAAATAATAATTTCTTATCTTTGCGTTCAAACTTATATACATGCGAACGCTAAAGTTGATAAATCACCTGAGCGATGCAGCCATAAAAGAGCAGCTTTCAATCATGGCAGGAAA
>NZ_JASLGT010000019.1 GCF_030150205.1 Niabella sp. | reverse complement strand
ACTAATATCGAAAAAAAATGGAGCATGCCCATCCAAAATTGGGGGTTCATACTCCATCAGTTCTTAACTATCTTTGACAACAGATGCCGCCTCTAAATGCAGTTGCTTAAAAACTGTTTACACAATTTATTTTACACTCTCACAAAATCACTGATTGCCAGCCATTGACCATTCACTATTGGCCATTAACTATTCAATGTCGTTTCCTTAAGCAATTTTTATGATTGCCGCAGATGCACAGATTGCGCCTGCGGCGCTTTTCTGCGCCATTGTTGTAGTTAAAGCCGATACCAAATCTGCGCATCTGCGGCTTTAAGGGAACGACATTGACGCTCTATTGACCATTCACTATTCAATGTCGTTTCCTTAGCGATTTTTATGGTTGCCACTGAAACACTGAGTCACTGATTCGTTGTGTTATAACTTTTACAGCAGCCACTGATAGCGCCTGCGGCACCGTCTCTGAGATATTTTTGGTCACTATTAAAACTCCTCCACATCCGTGCACCGACGGCCTTAAGGAAATGGCATTTATTAACTATTCACCATTCCCGCATTTTCAAATCTTCAAATGCTCCCTACCGGATCACCAACGGTTTTGCAAACTTTTCCGTTTCTGTTGTCATCATTTTTTCAAAACCTGCCTGGGTAGCAAAGGCCTTATCGGTTACCTCCCAGCCCACATAATAGCGGTATACAACCGGCTTACCGGCCGATGCCTTCATATCCAGGGTGAATACATTGGTTACATCCGTATTTTGTGCCGTGATATGCCCCCATCCTTTTACATTTGCAGCCGCTGTTAAAATTCCCAGGCCCAGCTGATCCTTATTTTCGCTCTGCCGGTCATAGGTATACAGACCTGCGATACCTAAACGGTTTATTTTATAATCCTGTTTGCTGAAAAAATCGATCGTGCCGGTCACCAGCGACGCATTCGCAGGAAGATTACTGAACGTTACTTTATTTTCGAAAAAATACTGTCCGCCCCAGATGCTGATCTGTTCAGTTACATTGATGGGCGCCGCTCCTGGTAAATACTGCCAGTTTTTATACCGGATTTCAAACACAGACCGCAACGGTCCGGAGCTCAGTTCCCGGTATACCACCTGTTGTACATTGCGCCCAAACCGGATCAGGGTATCTTTTCCATTTACAGTTGTACGCAACGCCAATGCACCGGCTCCCAGCGATTTTCCTACCTTCAGGATATCCATTCCCCAATCTGATAAATTATGATAGCTATTGCCCGGATGAGCGCCTACTTCATCCAAAACCATATAGGATACGCGTTTGCCCCATATATCATTCGCATTTCGAACATCAAAATACTTACGAAAGCCTACCCTGTCATTTTCCCAGGCCGGTCCTTCCGTTAAATAAGGCGGCAATTGCTGTTTTGAAAAATCTGTAGGAATATTGTTATACGGCATGGTATCCGTCATCACATTATTTCCAAAGCTGCCATCCGGTAACCGGTGCTTCTGCCTAACATAGGCACGTACCACCGCTTTTATTGCAGCCGGATGATCGCTGGGTGCTACCGAAAGCACCCGCTTTTGTTTGGGCGCCAGGTTCAGCAGCAGTATCGCCTCATCCCATACCCCATCTCCATCCAGATCATCGAACTGCACCAGCTGCGGCGTCTTTTTATCGGTGATCACCAGGTACTGCGCATCTTTCAATGCCGGCAGTTTGCGCTTTATCCATGCGCGTTTTAATACCACCAACTCATCTTTCCGTTCTATAGCTGACGGGTTGACGATTTCAATGGCTTTTGTTTGGGCAGACACTGCCACTCCAACAGCAACCGCTATTGCTAAAAAGCATCCTTTCATGTATGTATTTGTTTTATAAGGCCTTTACTGCCTGACGGGCGATCAATACCCATTGGTTGCCCGCTTTTGTCCAAACGGTCATTATTTTTAATGTGGTATGTCCTGGTTGCTGATTGTCATTGGTATCCGCATCCAGCAAATGACGTACGATCGCCGTATTGTTTACGATATAAATGGTTTGATCTTTAATATCGATTTTTGTAAAATCGCTGGCCCCGGTTTTAAATGATTCCAGGAATTCTGCTTTATTCTGCACTTTACCACTGGAATGTCCATAGGTCAGTTGCTCCGATGCCAAAGCGCTTAATACCGGTATATCGCTATCCAGCATGGCCTTGGTCAGTTTTTTAACAGCCACTTCTACCTGGCGGGTATTCTTTCCCTGCGCAAATAAAGTGGTACCGGAAGTCAGCAGCATTGCCAAAAAGAATGCAAAAAATCGTACACGCATAAGATCATTGTTTAACCCACAAATATACCCGATAATTTTTCAAAATGAAGCAGCTTCTATTTGAACGGCTATACGCCGGTACGGCATTATAATTGCTGCTGATGGTGACAAATGATATATCCACTCCGGCGATTTGCAATTATATGGTTACTGGCCCTGGGTGCCTGCACAGCGTCAAAAAAAAGCAGGCGCGCTCCTGTGCCCGTCCATACACCTGCTTCCAACGCAACAACCACAGATCCGCCGGAGCAAACAAACCGTATTCCGGATGCACCTATATCCGTATCCATGGACCGTCCGCTGCATATAGACCGGAAGGAATTTACAGCATATGCAAAAACCTTCCTGGGCACCCCTTACAAATACGGGTCTGCGGATCCGGATAAAGGATTCGACTGTTCCGGTTTTCTCTATCATATTTTTCAGCATTATCATGTAAAATCGCCCCGCAGTTCTTATAACTATGAATATGTAGGGCAGGAAGTAAGTCTGCAGCACGCATTACCGGGAGACCTTATCTTATTCAGGGGAGAAAACAGCCGCAGGATCGGGCATATCGGGATCATCACCTCTAATAAAATTCCCCTGAGCTTTATTCATGCCGCAGGAACCGGTACCGGCGTGATCATCTCTACCTTTTCGGGCTATTACCAAAAACAATTTGTGAAGATCATCCGGGTATTGGAATAAGGCGTATTCGATAAAGCAATCACATCAGCATAAAACACGCTGACAACCGGCGCTGTGCTTTACACGGTATCTAATAAAAACAAATAAACAAAGGCGCGACGGTACCCCCACAATAGGTCATAAAAAAAGCATCCTGCTTTTGACAGGATGCTTAAAAAGATCATTGTAATCCATTACCGGTCTATCGATCCCAGCACTTTCTTTGAAAAAGTGTTCAGTGCATCAGATTCCCGCATTCCGCTCTTCACCAGTTCATGCACCTCAATCGCTCCGCACAGGTTGGTGATCAGCTCACCAGCCACATCCAGCTCCTCATCCTTTACATTCATCTCACAAAATGCTTCCAGCACGTCTACCGTTGCCTGAAGTTTTTCAGCAGGGGCTGCCTGGTATAATTTTCTAATTATTGGTAATTTCATTCGAATATTTTTTATTTTTCTTTTAATGGCCCAACGGAACTTATCAGGATAAAAATTTTCAGCAGTTTTAAAGAAACTGAAACTTTTTATATGAACGTTTCATTGAATAATTCATTTAAAGATGCAGCCTGGTTGGTTTGCACCTGGTTTAACAACTGGCCATTCTTAAATACCGCAAACGTAGGCAGGTTGTCTACCTTTGCCAGCTTACGGGATTCCGGCAGCTTTTCAGCATCCACATAAATAAACGCCACGCCTTCATTTTCGCCGGCCAGTTTTTTAAATTTGGGCTTCATGATCCGGCAGTTGCCGCACCAGCCTGCACCGTATTGCACCATCACTTTCTCATTATCTGCAACCAGTTGCTGTAAATTATCTTCACTTAATTCTACGTACATTTTGTTTCGTTTTAATTGTGGCTAAAATAAGCAGCAACACCTTCGCGATCTGCGTTCATTGCTTTTTTACCTTCTTCCCAGTTTGCAGGGCACACTTCCCCATGTTTTTGTACGTGGGTATACGCATCAATCAAACGCAGGTATTCCTGAACATTGCGCCCCACCGGCATATCATTTACACTTTCATGAAACACTTTGCCGTCCTCGTCAATAAGATAAGTGGCGCGATAGCTTACATTGGATCCGCTCAGCTTTACTTCGCCGGTTTCATCATTTACTTCATAGTCGGCATCCAGTATTCCCAGTTCACCCGCCAGGTAACGGTGCGTATCAGCAAGGATGGGATAAGTAACTCCTTCAATACCGCCATTGTCCTTGGGGGTATTTAACCAGGCAAAATGCACTTCTGCACTATCGCAGGAAGCACCAATAACAAGGGTATTGCGTTTTTCAAATTCCTGGATAGCTTCCTGGAACGCATGCAGTTCCGTGGGACACACAAACGTAAAATCTTTCGGATACCAGAACAATAACACTTTCTTTTTATTTTCTACCGCTTCTTTGTATACATCGATCTTCAACGTATCTCCCATATCAGACATCGCATCAATGGCCACACTGGGGAACTTCTTTCCTACTAAAGGCATACTTTCTGTTTTATGATTTTATAAAATATGATTATGTTTTTCAATTGCGGTGCAAAAGTACCACAAAAAGCAAGGGAGTTCAAATGATAGTTTCTATAGCCCATAGATAAAATCTATAAAATATCGTTTCATATAGACGCCCGGAATGCATAAAAAAACCCCATCCGTAACGTCCGGATGGGGCCTGTCAGGTTATATATTTATTACCAGCGGGCCACCACGGTAACCCCGCCGATGGCTATATCACCGATCTTTACATTGATCTTCGCGTCTAAGGGCAACAGCAGGTCTACCCGGGAGCCGAACTTGATAAATCCCATTTCGTCGTTCTGCTTTACGTTCTTTCCTACCTGGTTATAGTTTACGATCCGCTTGGCCAAGGCACCCGCAATCTGTTTGGTCAGTACTTCCTTCCCGCTCTGATGCCGGTACACATTGGAGTGGCGTTCATTTTCTGTGGAAGATTTCGGATGCCAGGCCACCAGGTATTTCCCTTTATGGTATTGGTTATATACAATCTCTCCGTTTACGGGATTGCGGTTTACGTGCACATTCAGCGGACTCATAAAAATAGATACCTGTATCCTGCGGTCTTTAAAATACTCGTCGGCTTCCACTTCCTCAATTACCACCACCTTGCCATCGCAGGGAGCAATAACGGCTGCATCATCCACCGTATAGTTCCGGCCGGGAATTCTGAAAAAGGAAATGATCAGTGCAAATACCACCACCAATGCCGCTTCAAGGATCCAGAAAATAACCGGGTAAGCCTGAAACAGGAAATAATACAGTACAAAACTTATGATTAAAAACAGCACCGTACTGATGGTGATGGTAGCGTTGCCTTCCCTGTGTAATGTCATTTACTTTCGTTTAGGCCGCAAAATTACGCAAAACCGGCGAGGTTTTGTGCTTCATAACCACCCGGTACAGGAGATTTTAAGAACCTGTTTTCCCGGAGTACAGCCCCCGAAACCTGTGACAGCTTTTTTGTGACAAAAAAAAATTGTCACAGATCTTTGTCACAGGTTTTGAGTGAAGCACGGCGCTTTTACGCTGCCGCTGAAAAAAAGCCGGGGCCAACCTGGCTCCAGCTTTTAAAATTTGCGTACTACAGTTGCTCCATATTGTTGAAAGTGAATATACTGGGCCAGCCGGCATTTAAAAGCCCTATTTTCACAGCTTTTTTACCGCACAAAAGCAGTTCAGGTATCAACACAACCGCGAAGCAGCTATAACTTATTTTTAACAATTAAGGAAAGGGTCTTGCGTTTATCATTGTTCCAGTACCTGGAAGGTGATCGGTTGTTTCCGGTAAGCTTTTACCGGGTATCCGTTCTGAATAGCAGCTTTCCATTTGCCGGACTTTTTAATTACCCGGATGGCTTCTGCCGCCATGCCAAAACCCGGATCTTTTAGTATCTTAACATCACTTACCGTTCCGTTTACGTCTACCACAAACTGTACAAGCACCTGATAGTTTCCGGGAGCAGCCCCATTGTCTACGGGTATTTCACCACGGAGATTGGTTGTCAGAAACCTGTTCCAGTCGCCCGGGTAGCTCGCTTCAACCTGAACAAACGTAGCGATTTCCGGTTCCTTTTCTTTAGGCTTAATTTCTAAGATCCCCTTCCCGTCTTTTACGCCATCCGGCGGCACAACTATATTTCCCATTTTCTCCCCCTCTATGTCTTTCAAACCGATCTTTACATCTACCAGGTCTTCCTGGGAAGGTGGTGGTGTTGTTACATCCTTATCCTGGACAATTTTAGGGATCACAAATTGTATGGTTTCAATCTTTTTGGGCTCCTGTAATTTGGGTGCCGGTGGTGCCGGCGGCTCTACTTTTTCCGGTTCTTCTATTTTGGTAAGATCGACTACCGTAGTGATAATGGGAACCGGTGCTTTTTTGGGTTCTGCACCTTTTAATGCGGATGCACCCATAAAGGTTGCAATGACCAGGCCGGTGGCGCCCAGCGCTTTTACCAGCCGGCCGTTATAGGTATTGCGCAATTCATAAGCGCCATAGGACTTGTTTCTTCCATCAAACAGGATATCGAGGAAAGAAGCAGACAGGATTTTTGTTGTTTCCATAATTTATGTTTTAGTTGTTAAAATGCATGCGGTGCCCTGTTCCCAAACCAGGAGGTTCAGAAAAGAAGTAGGGTCAGGGAATACAATCAATCAGGGAATGTACTTCAGCTCATCAGCCTCTGGTTTCGTAAGCGCATACCGCGCGATCTTGTTGATCAGCATTTCATCCAGTACATGCACAACGGTTTTATAGTCGGCATTCTTACCGGGCTTGATCATTACCATCAGTTTGCCCTGGCGGCAGCTTTCCGGTGAACGCTTTTCTGCCAACGCCCTGGCTTCGCAGGCCGGGTCTGGTACAGTTGCCGCCATCACTGCTTTCTTTTTGCTGATCAATGTTGTTCTAAGCGCACCTGGTGTTATTGGATGCAGGTTGGCGCCACCAGGTTCCAACTGATCCTCGTAATAGGCAAGACTTCCATGATCTCCCACCAGGATGGTAAGCGCCCCGGAAGCGGCGGTGGGCGCCGGCGGCCCATCCTTGGGCATAAATAAGTTCATTGTGGAAGGATCACTCATTGCAGAAGTATAAATAAAAAAGGTAATCAGCAGAAAGCCCAGATCCACCATCGGTGTCATATCGATTCGTATGGCAGGCCGGTTAAAAGATGCGCCCCTGCTGCGTTTGCGGCCAACAGGCTCCAGAATGGTTTCCATGCTGCTCATAGTGTATGCTTTTACCTATTAGACCGGGCACGGTCATAATTCCATAAATTATTATTGTTCCTTTTTTGAAAAGCTATCTTTGATCAAAAAGATATGGGCCGCTATTTTGAAGATATGGTTTATGAAAAACAGGACTATGTTCAAACGCCTTTGCCAAAAGGCGATTATGAAGGTTGCCGTTTTAAGGGGTGCGGGTTTTCATCTTCCGACCTTTCTGCAGTCAATTTTATCGACTGTTGTTTTGAAGACTGCGACCTCAGCGGGGTACATGTAGAGCAGGCATCGTTCCGGGATACAATATTTAAAAACTGCAAGCTAGTGGGCGTACATTTCGAAGATGCACATACCTTTTTATTTTCGCCGCGGTTTGAAAAATCCACGCTAACCCTCAGCTCTTTTTATGGAGTAAAGATGAAACACGTTTCTTTTCATGACTGTGTTTTGCAGGAAGTGGATTTTGTGGATGCCGACTGCGGCGCCGTTGTATTCGGCAACTGTGATCTTTCAGGAGCCCGGTTCGAAAACACCAACCTGGAAAAAGCGGATCTTCGAACAGCGTTTCATTATTCGATCAACCCTGAAAAAAACAAGATCAAAAAGGCCATCTTCAGCTTGCCCCATATCACCGGTTTACTGGACAAGTATGATATTGTGATTCAATAAGCGATAACGGGCAGCTTTATTTCACCCAACGACGCAAAGAAGCAGCGCCGCAGTGTTGCGCTGCTTTCTTTGCCCTTTGTATTTCCTTTTTTTAATCGCCAATGAAACACAGAAACCCTGAAAAGGCTTGTCCTAATTGCTGTTTAAAACAACAAAGCTCAGTGCTTCTGCGTCTCTTTGACAAAATCCTATTTACCCGTCCAGGTATTGTTGGATCGATCCCAATCCAGTACTTTCTTTTCCGGATCAATTGTTACTTCCACGATTGGCGTGGTGGTGGCTACTTCAAATGCATAGGTACTGCCGCGCTGCCATATTTCAACCGGCAGGTTAATGGTTTGCTGCTTGCCATTGCTTTCCTTTATAAGAACGGTTACCGGCATCGGCATTTGTTCCAGGTTCTCCAGGGTGATCTGCGCTCCGTTGGCCGGTATGCGGTTCTTATATTTTACGCTGCTCACTGCCTGATCAATTCTCCAGTTGTTAAACACCCAGCCTCTCCAGAACCAGGCCAGGTCTTCGCCGCCTACGTTTTCCATGGTACGGAAAAAATCCCAGGGTGTGGGGTGTTTAAATGCCCAACGGTTGACATACTCCCGGAACGCCGCATCAAAGCGCTTGGGCCCCAGCACCGTATTCCGGAGGGAATGTAACATCAGGGACGGCTTAAAGTAGGCCGTATTTCCCAGGTTAGCCTGTTGTACCACATCTGGTTCGGTCAGTAAAATATCACCGGCATCGCTAAAAACGGACTGAACGGTTTTGGCTGCCGCCGGATCATCAAAATAACTTTGTTTTTTGAATTCGCCTTTATTAAATGCCGCACTGGACAGATCATTGATAAACGTATTAAAGCCTTCATCCATCCAGGCATATTTGCGTTCGTTGCTGCCTACGATCATCGGGAACCAGGTATGTCCGAACTCATGATCGGTTACACCCCAAAGTTCGCTGCCCATTGCTTTATAGCTGCAGAACACGATGCCCGGATATTCCATTCCGCCCACGATACCGGCCACATTGGTGGCCACCGGGTACGGAAATTCAAACAACTGGCGGGAATAAAACTCGAGGGATCCCTTTACCATTTCTGTACTGCGCTGCCAGCCATCGGCCCCAATCGATTCAACAGGGTAGGCGCTGAGCGCGAAGGATTTTTTACCACTGGGCAGGTCAATCTTTGCTCCATCCAGCACAAATGCGGCAGACGCGCCCCAGGCAGCGTCACGGGTGTTCTGTATTTTATACCGCCAGGTCGTTAGTCCCTTTTTAGTACTGATCCCTTTTTTGCCGATAGCTGCTGCGTCGCGGATCATAGTCGTTTTATCGCTAAGCTTTGCCGCAGCATACTGTTTTGCTTCTTCCGGTTTAAAACATTCGGCAGGGTTTAACAGCTCCCCGGAACCCACCACAATCATATTGGCAGGCGCCGTAATATTGAAACTGATATCGCCGTACTCCAGGTAAAACTCGCCCTGTCCAAGATAGGGCAGCACATTCCATCCCTGGATATCGTCATATACCGCCATACGGGGAAACCATTGCGCGATCTCATAGATCCATCCATTCTTTGTATTCAACCTTCCCATACGGTCGCTGCCATACTCCGGAACCTGGAACTTGTACTCAATGGTCAGTTTTACTTTTCCACCGGCGGATTTGAGCGGACTGGCCAGCCATACCTGTGTACGGGTATCGGTGGTGGTATACTCCGGTGTGTACTTTTTACCATTCTCTTCAATCGACATTGACTGGATCACATCCCCTTCGGTAAACATGGCATTGGCCCAGCGACCGCCTGCTGCCGTGGTTGTGGCAGTGGCCCGTGAATCGTTCCGGTACGCATTCTGATCGGTCTGCAGCCAAAGGAATTTTAAATTGTCCGGACTATTATTGGTATACAGGATCTCTACTTTTGCCGTAACGGTATGACCGGCGGTATCCAATGTGCTGTTGATCGTATAATCTGCCCGGTTCTGCCAGTATTTAGGTCCGGGTTCCCCGGATGCACTTCTGTATTCATTTCCGGGAGACGGATAGAAAAAGGGCGCAAAGGCTTCTGTATTACGGTATTTCGACTGTGCCCCAACAAAAACGGATGCCAGCGCAAAAATTGCCAGCAGGCTGCTTCTCTTCATATATAAAAACATTTACCGGATGAAAATAGCAAAATAACACGTCTTTTGCCATTTGCACCAGCAAAATATGACAAACTGCTCCAGGACCGTACAAAAGGCTATATGCTATGGAGTCATATATACCTGGGGCACCCATTCAAAGGCAGTGCCCTTCCCGCGTGCATGCCCAAGTCCTGGCCAGGGAAGATGATACGCGCATACGAGCACCCGTTCAGCTGTGAGCCGTTCCAGCATACGCCTCCTTGTTTTTGCCGCAAGGGTAAGATCGGTGTCTCCGGAAAATCCCCATTCCGGGTGGGGAAACAATAAGATATCAGAATGGATCAGATCCGCAATATAAACAAGTGTATCCGCTCCTGAAGTGATCTTCATTAGTGTAAGACCCGGTGTATGTCCCGGCGCAAGCTGAAAACTAAAAGTATCATACAGCGGCTTTTCAAAATCATAATAATTCAGCCGGGGCTTTATAGTGGTTAATATATTTTGAACCTTTGGAATGAACATCTTTAAAAACTCCGGCTCCTTTTTTAATGCGCTGTTGTTAAAATCGGCCAGGGTTGCCTGCATCCAAAAGTCGTACTCTGCTTTAGCAATAAAGATCTTTGCATTTGGAAACACGAGGTTATTTTGCGGATCGACCACACCACCAATATGATCCGGATGCGCGTGCGAGATTAATACATCCGTAACCTGACCGGCTGCGAAACCGGCATCCCTCATGCTTTTCAGCAGCAGGCCGGTGTTGCCGTCAGCAAAAACACCCATACCCGTATCCAGCAATATCAGTCGGTCCTTTGTTTTTATTAAAGGCACGTTCATGGCCATCTCCACCTGTTCCGTACTGCGAAAATTCGCCGCCAATATTTCTTTTAAAGCGTCAATATCCGCATGTGGCGCAAAGGAGGTGCTTTTATCCTGTAAGAATCCGTCTGTTAATACAAACAATTCCAGATCACCAATCTTTAATTTTTTAAACCCACCGGCTACGCTGTCTTTTGCACCGGCTTCTTTTGTAGTGGCGGATAATTTTCCAACCGGCAATGACGCTGCCAGTCCGGCCAGCGCTATGCCACTTAACATTTTTCTTCGGTTCATAATCTAATTTACTGGCTAATCATTCTGTTCACGTACGATATTGCAATAACCTTTTTTGTTTTTAAAATTCCGGCGTTACCTTAATGATTCACCAGTTTCATGGCACCTTCGCTGTAGCGGGCACCGGTATCCGGGTATTTTTTAACCAGGGCTTCGATGGCCTCCAGCTCTGTGGCTGTTAAAGCAATATTCACTGCGCCTGCGTTCTCTTCGAGGTATTTCCGTTTTTTGGTTCCGGGAATCGGGATGATATCATCACCCTGGGCCAGTACCCAGGCCAGGGCCAGTTGCGCCGGTGTACAGCTTTTATCCTTCGCCAACGCAGCAAACTCCCGTACCAGCCGGTTATTATTTTCGGCAACATCCTGCTGGTAACGCGGCAGGGTTCTTCTAAAATCATTATCGGCCAAGGCCGTCGTATCCAGGGTATTGGTCACTAATCCTCTTGCAAGCGGTGAATAGGGCACCAGGGTGATACCCAGCTCCCGAACGGTATTAAGGATCTCTCCTTCCACGTCACGAGAAAGTAATGAATATTCACTTTGTAATGCTGCAATCGGATGTACGGCATGCGCCTTACGGATGGAGGCTGCCGAAGCTTCGCTGAGCCCCAGGTAACGTACTTTTCCTTCTTTTACCAGGTCGGCCATGGCCCCTACCATTTCTTCCACCGGTACATTGGGGTCTATCCGATGCGCGTAGTACAGGTCGATGGTATCGATCTTCAATCGCTGCAAACTCTTATCTACCGCCTGTTTCAGCCATTCCGGCCGGCCATCGAAATAGGTACCCGCTGCATTGCCCGGCCCGGCCACCCCGTCTTTAAAACGGAACCCGAACTTAGTCGCAATAAATACCTTGTCGCGGTTGGACACCAGTACTTTTGAGATCAGTTCTTCGTTGGCACCATCGGCATACATATCGGCCGTATCCCAGAAATTAATACCCAGATCCAGTGCCTTGTGTAAGGTGGCAATACTCTCCGTGTCATCGGTGGGACCATAGGCAAAACTCATACCCATGCAACCCAACCCGATAGCGGAAAGGCTTTCTCCTGTTGTTCCTAGTTTTCTGTATTGCATATATATTTTTTTTTAGTGAGAAGTTGTTAGTGAGATGTTTAGTGGTGCGATGCGAATGATCAATAATCATTAATTACGGACCTGATGAGCGATGAGGGGAACGATGAACTGAGCGTAGCAACCCGGCTGCTACGGGCACTGCGGCTGGTGTCATAAAAATTATTACCCCTTTAAACCTGCGCCCGTTCTTTTTTTACCAGCAGCTGTAATATCAGCAGCGCGATAATGCCCATGATAAGATATCCATAGCCCAGCACTGCCTGCGACTGGGGATGCAACAGACCTACCACCGTATAACTGGTAACGGCTGTAACAATAAAATTGGCACCGCCGCTTAGTCCGCTGGCCAGGCCCGCCATCTGCGGAAAGCGGCCGAGGCAATAGGCGAAATAATTATTGAAGATGAAGCCCACACATACATGGATGAGGAAGGCAAAGAATAACAGGGTATATAAATTCTGCAACCATACCGCAGTTACAATCATGCCGATGGTAAACAGCAACTGGGCAGCGTTGCTTCTCCTTAATTTAGGCAGGAAGGCCTTGTTTAAACTGGCTTTACCCAGGAAGCCCCCGCACATCCATGCCAATCCCATTATCAGCGCGCCATACCCGGCTACTACGGATGAATAATGCATCTGGTGCTCGATGATAAATGCGCCGGCCAGGCCAAAGATCATGGTAGTGCCATAACAGAGGCCGCAGATCAGCAGTCCATAAGCGAAGGTGCGGCTTTGCAGCATGAAACGATAGTCTTTCCATAATGTATTCCATTTAAAAGACCGGTATACGGGAACGGTTTCCCCGGAGAAGATCCATTCCAGTACCAGCATGAGCGTACCATAAATAGCCAGTACGTAAAAATTGGCCTGCCAGTTGAAATACAACTGCAAATAACCGCCAATAAAGGGCGCAATTACGGGTGCAGAGGACCACACGATGGACATCAGGCTGAGATAATGCTTCCGTTCTTCGCCTTCATATACATCTACAAAAAACGCCCGTTTGGCCACGATGATAAAACCGGTGGTAATGCCCTGTACAATACGCATGGCATAGATCATTTCGATCTGCCGGGTAAAAATGATTACAAAATTGCTGGCGATAAAAACCACAAGGGAAACCAATGTAAGGCGAAACCGCCCGTAACTGTCGATGAGGCTTCCGGTAATGAACTGTGCCAGGCCATAGCTCACCAGGAAAAGGGTTAGGGTAAGCTGGATTGCGCCCTCCGGCCGGTGCAGCTCCTGCGCCATATGCGGCATGGAAGGAATGTAGATATCGGTGATGAGCCCGGATAGCGGAATGAGCAGGAACGAAATGAGGGTAGCAGCCCTTTTATTCTTTTCCTGCAGTCTTTTTACTCCGGGTTGTTGTTGACGGGATATCATTGATTGAGTCGGGATCATGTGGTTGTTTTACGCCACAAAATTAGAGCGGCACTTTTATTTCCCGGTTACCCCAATCAAACCAATACTTACAAAAATCAAACAATTGCCTTCCGCAGGGCTGCGGGACTCTGACCAGTTTTCTTTTTATAAAAATTAGTAAAGTGGGCAGGATATTCGAAGCCCAGGCTATAAGCGATCTCCGAAATATTCCAGTCGGAATGTCTTAAAAGGGCTATGGCCTCCTTTAACACCCGGTCTGAAATATGCGTGGACGTTGTTTTGCCCGTGGTTTCTTTTACCGACCGGTTGAGATGATTTACATGTACGGACAGCTGGTGCGCATACTGTTGCGGACTGTGCAGCTGTAACGTAAGATCCGGCGCGTCAATGGGAAACTGGCGCTCCAGCAGCTCCAGGAACAGGTGGGTGATCCGTGCACTGGCATTGACCGGCTTTTCAAATGCCGCCGTTGCATTCCATTTCATGGCTTCGTGGATGACCAGGTGCAGGTAATTGCGCAGCACGCTGAACTTATGGGCATAGTCGGAATGCAGCTCCGCTTCCATTTTCCGGAAAATATTACTGATCTCCGCCTGCTGTTGTTCATTTAAAAAATAAACCGGCCGGGCACCCGCTTTAAACAAAGGAGCATCCTGAAGGCTGATCATCCGCTCATCATGCCGGATAAATTCTTCGGTAAACAAACAGAACCATCCGCCCTGTTCGGCCGATTCGGCTTCCCAGGAATAAGGCACCAGGGGATTGGAAAACATGAGTGCAGGCCGGTCGATATGGATCCATTGATTGGCATAATACAATTTGCCGGTGCCGATAATATAGGACACTTTGTAATAATCGCGCCGGGAATAGCTGGTGTGCGGGGAACAGAATGATCTTGGGAAAATATTAAAATGCCCCAGCCCCAGCCCTACATTATGAAGGGATAATTTGGAGGTATTGTGATTGATCCGTTTATAGAATGCTTCGACGGTTTCTGGTTTTTCCATGGCTCAAAGTTACGGAAATCAAACAAACAAGTTCGTTTGACGGCCAGTGCGGACACTGGCCAAGGCGGGAGAACGATTCAATAATCAGCGCATCTGCGGCACCACAATAGGGCATCGGCTAAATTCGCCGGTATTGAGTTGAGCACTACATACTTTTTAAACAGGCCGCTATGTGTTTTTTTAATGCCGCTGATGCACAGATTGCTTCGCGCGTTTTCCCATTGAGCCTTAAACGATTCAATAATCAGCGCATCTGTAGCGCCACAATAATGCATCGGCCAAATTCGCCCGTTTTGAGTTGAGCACTACATAGCTTTTTAAACAGGCCGCTATGTGTTTTTAATGCCGCTGATGCACAGATTGCTTCGCGCGTTTTCCCATTGAGCCTTAAACGATTCAATTCATCGGCACATCTGTGGCGCCACAATAATGCATCGGCCAAATTCGCCGGTATTGAGTTGAGCACTACGTACATTTTAAACAGGCCGCTATGATTTTTAATGCCGCTGATGCACAGATTGCTTCGCGCGTTTTCCGCTGAACCTTAAATGACTCCGTAATCAGCGCATCTGCGGCGTCACAATAATGCATCGGCCAAATTTACCGGTATTGAGCACTACATACATTTTAAACAGGCCGCTATGTGTTTTTAATGCCGCTGATGCACAGATTGCTTCGCGCGTTTTCCCGCTGAACCTTATATGATTTAATAATCAGCGCATCTGCGGCCACCGGCTTTCTTTGCGTGTCAGGGGAACATCGCCTCCGCCACCGGAACACTTTCGGGCTTGCCCACATCCACCCAGCGATCGTCTTTATGCGGCAGTCCTTTTATAATGTGATCCTTTGCCAGGTGCAGGTACAGATCGATGAGCGAAAACTTACCGGTAAAAGGAATGAGTTCAAATACGTTATAATCAAATGCGACCACGCAATCATAAGAACGTTGCTGCATAGATGGAACGGCTTTCGAGATCCGCTCTTCGCCGGTGGCATTGTTGCGCCATCCGCACAAAGTATTTTCGGTATCAAAAAGCAGGTAGCGGGACGTTTTCCGTTCACTGACCGTCATGGAAATCAACGCATCGTTTTCGTTGTGAAACCGCGTTAACGCATGAATGTCCAGGTCTGTAAGGATATCCGCATTACAGGTCAGGAACGGTGCTCCGGGCGTAAAAAGCGGCTTTGCCTTTAGCAGGCCACCGCCGGTTTCCAGTACCGCATCGGTTTCATCGCTGATCAGCACTTCGCTGCCCCAGCCCTTGTTTTTTTCCACCGCATCTACAATCTGATCTGCAAAGTGGTGTACATTCACAATGACCCGGGTAATGCCATACTGTTGTAAATATTCAATATTCCGTTGCAACAGGCTTTTTCCGTTGATGACCGCCAGGGCCTTCGGATGCTTGTCGGTCCAGGGTTTAAAACGCGTGCCCAGACCGGCGCAGAAGATAAGGGCCTGATTAAAGGTTTGTTTGTTCGTCATGATCTTCATTTATACACTTCCATTGAATCACTGAAACGAGTTGCCGTTTTATTTTGCGGCCTTTGCCGGATCTTTGTGCACCGCTTCATTGATCCAGTTCTTTGCATCCTGCACCCAGTGGTTCAGTTCCACTTTTACTTTGAATTTATTTTTCAGATGGCGGGTCAGCGCATCCGCCGCATATACACTGCGGTGCTGTCCCCCGGTACAACCGAAGCTTACCATCAGGCTATCGAATCCCCGCTTTATAAAATCTTCCACAGTAATGTCTACCACATCAAAAACGCTGTGCAGGAATTCGGGCATTTTTGTCTGCTGCTCCAGGTACTGGATCACTTCTTTATCGCGCCCGGTCCTGGTCTTCATACTTTCGATCCGTCCCGGATTTAAGATACCGCGGCAATCAAATACGAAACCACCGCCATTTTCCTCATCGGTAGCCGGAAGCCCCTTCTTGAATGAAAAGCTGGAAACCTTTACCACCAATGGCGTTGCGTCTGTGGCTTGTACCGGTGTAAACTGTTCAATGATCTCATCAGCAATACAAAGCCGGAGCACTTTATCAAATTCCGGTACCGATATCCCCATCGCATTTTTCTGAATAAAGGCCCTAAGGTTCTTTAAGGCCAGCGGAATACTGGTTAAAAAATGAGCCTTCCGTTCGAACAATCCTCTAAACCCGTAGGCACCCAGCACCTGTAATAGCCGGATAAGCACATAGCCGTTATACTGGCTTACAAATGCCGTCCGGTTCAATGGCCGGCTTAACAACGGTTCCAGGGCATCCATATAATCCGTCAGCAGTGCCTCTTTCCAGCCTTCCGACAAGTTTGCCCTCGCCTGCCATAGCAACGAGGCTACATCATACTGGGGAGCGCCCTTCATACCGCCCTGGTAGTCGATAAAATGAACGGAGCCATCTTCCATCACCTGGATGTTGCGACTCTGAAAATCGCGCATCATAAAAAATTTATGATCAGTATGTGTTAAATACGTACTCAGGGCTTCAAAGTCATCAATGAGCGCCTGTTTATCGTAGGGCTTTCTTAACGCATCCAGGAAATAATATTTAAAATACAGCAGGTCAGCCATAATCGCCTGCTTGCCAAATTCCTTATTGGTTAAACATTTGTCATAATCCAGGCCTTTATCGCCCAGCACCTGTACCCGGGCCAGTTCGCCAAGGCTCTTTTTAAACAGGTCATACACCGGTGTACATTCTCCCTGTTCCTCCAGGTGATTGATAAGGGATATGTTGCCAAAATCTTCCTGCAGGTAACAGGCCCGGTCGGCACTGATTGCCAGGATATTGGCAACCGGAAGCTGCCGTTCCCGGAAATGCTCCGAGAAGTAAAAAAAGGATTCGTTCTCTTTAATATTTGCGCCATAGGTGCCGATAACGGACTGACCATTTTTCCAGATACGGAAATACCGGCGTTCGCTGCCCGCTTGTTGCAACACATCCACGGAGTCCGGCGCCTGCCCGTTCCACTGTTGAAACAGTGCGGTTATTTTTTCTATTTTATCCTGCATGCGGCAAAAATAGCTTTTAGCAATCAGCTTTCAGCTATGGCCGTCTGAGAATTTTCCCGCCAGCGATCAGCTGAATACCCGGATAGCAGTTCTCCGCATTTTCATCCCGCCAAACCGGGACAAATTCTCACACTTTCAAATCCCCACATTTCCACATTTTCAAATTTTCAAATTCTCAAATTTCCTTTTTGTACCTTAGCAGCAAAGCAATTCTTATGGCTGTTATATTACCTGTAGAAGGAAAGTACCCACAGATGGGTGCCGGTTGTTTTGTGGCGCCGAATGCTACTATTGTTGGCGACGTAACCGCAGGAGATGCCTGCAGTTTTTGGTTTAACACGGTGGTAAGGGGCGATGTAAACTTTATACGTATCGGGAACAAGGTGAATATCCAGGACGGGGTAGTGATCCATTGTACCTACCAGAAATGTGGCACTACCATCGGCAACAATGTATCCATCGGACATAATGCCATTGTGCATGGATGTACGATCCACGATAATGTGCTGGTAGGTATGGGCGCCATTATTATGGACAATGCAGTAGTGCATAGCAATACCATTATCGCCGCTGGTGCGGTGGTGCTGGAAAATACCATTTGCAGCCCGGGCAGCATTTATGCCGGAACACCGGCCAAAAAGATCAAAGACATTTCGCAGGAATTACTGAGCGGCGAGATCGACCGGATCGCTAATAATTATATCAAATACGCCGGCTGGTTTAAAGATGCCAATGAAGCAGAAAGTGTTTCTAAAAAATAAAACCAGGTGTACGCTGTTTTTTATCATTATCGTTTGATACCAGAAAAAGATATTGTTTGATACTATCAAATAATATTGTTTGATAGCATCAAAAGATTTATTATCTTTATACCAAAAGATCTTATGCTTCTACAAAGCCAGATAGCGGAAGTTGTGGACGCGCAGGCTCAAAACTTTTTAAACAAAGATACCGGTCAGCCCCGGGAGCTGTTATCACAGCTAAAAATACCCGACCACCACGCCCTTATCATAACAGGTATACGCCGCTGTGGTAAAAGCACGTTGCTGCTGCAATTATTGCAGACGCGGTATAAGAATGCTTTTTACCTCCATTTTGAAGACCCGCGGCTGGCGGGGTTTGAAGCCAATGATTTTACCCGGCTCAACAATGAAATAAAAAGCCGAAAACCGGCTGTTCTTTTTTTTGATGAGATACAGGTCCTGGACCAGTGGGAGCTATTTGTACGGCATCTGCTGGATGAAAACTATAAAGTCATCATCACCGGTTCCAATGCCACTTTGCTGAGCAGGGAACTGGGGACCAAACTTACCGGCCGGCATCTTTCCGTGGAGCTTTTCCCTTTTTCTTACAGGGAATTCAGTGCATTCAAAAAGCTGAAGCATGGAGAAAAAACGGCCCTGCAATACCTGCAAAAAGGTGGCTTTCCGGAGTACCTGAAAACGGAGAATGGCTTTCTGCTCAACCAGCTCCTGGAAGATATCCTTTATCGCGATATCGCTGTTCGCTACTCCGTGAGGGATGTAAAATCATTAAAACAACTGGCGGTGTACCTTATTTCCAATATCGGGAAACCCGTTTCCGCCAATAATCTTACCCGGCTGTTTAATATAAAGGCCACCAGCACCATGCTGGACTACTTTTCCCACCTGGAAAACGCCTATATTGTCCAGTTCCTGCCATTGTTTAGCCACTCTGTTAAAAAGCAGATCCGGAATATGAAGAAAGTCTATACTATAGACCCGGGGCTTTTTACGGAAAACTCCATTGTTTTTACTGATGAAAAGGGCCGCAGGATGGAGAATGCTGTATTCCTGCACCTCCGCAGAAAATACCGGGAGCTTTATTATTTTTCCGACCAGGGTGAATGTGACTTTATCGCGTTGGAAAAGGGGCGTCCGAAAGAGCTGATACAGGTATGCTATGAGCTTGGTGCAGACAATATGGACCGGGAGCTGAACGGGCTGACTGCTGCGCTGGACTTCTTTAAAGTAAAAACGGGAAAAATTGTAACGCTTCACCAACGCGACCAGCTGGCCACTGGCAACAAAGTCATAACCGTGGAACCGCTGAACGATTTCCTGAACGGTTAATAGCCTTTATTTTCGTTAAGGCTTTCCAGGATATTCAGGTAGCTGATATAGCGCTCTTCTTCTATCTCTCCATCGCTTACCGCCTGTTTTATCGCGCATTTGGGCTCGTTTACGTGGATACAGTTATTGTACTGGCAATCTTTCAGCCGTTCGCGCATTTCCGGAAAATAATGCGACAATTCTTCCCGTTCGAGGTTGGTAATGGCCAGCTCCCGGATGCCCGGTGTATCAATGATGCGGCCGCCTTCCGGCAAATCGTACATATTGGCAAAAGTAGTGGTATGCATGCCCTTGCCGCTCCAGCCGCTTACATCCTGTGTTTTTATGCCTTCCTTTGGCAGGAGCATATTGATGAGCGATGATTTCCCCACACCGCTATGTCCGCTAATGAGCGTGGTTTTGCCCTGTAATAATGTGCCCAGTTCCTCCAGGCCACTTTGTTTTTCCACACTCACGGCATACACCGGGTATCCCAGCGACTGGTAAACGGTCGATAGTGCTTCATAAGCCGCCCATTCTTTTTCGCGGTAAATATCCGTTTTATTAAATAACAGGATGGCAGGCACATGGTACATTTCACAAACTACCAGGAAGCGGTCGATAAAGCCCCGGGAAGTACGTGGCTCCCTTAAGGTAGCAATCAGTATCGACTGATCCAGATTGGCCGCTATGATGTGCTGCTGGTATTTTACACGCGGCGATTGCCGGTTGATGTAATTAGAGCGGGGAAAGATCTCATCAATCATTGCTGAGCCCTCCGCCCCTTCTTCGGTTTCAATATTTACCCAGTCGCCCACAGCAAGCGGGTTGGTACTGGTGATGCCGTCAATTTTAAAAACGCCCTTTATACGGGCGTTGTGAAACCTGCCGGTTTCATCTTTAACGGTATACCAGCTACCGGTTGATTTATAGACTAAAGCTTTCAAAGTTTAACGCCCGCCTGACCGGACGGGCAGGTTTGAAGTTTAGCGTTTGAGGTCTAACATCAAACATTAAACCTCAAACGTCAAACAGTATTTATACGCTGATCTTGAAATCGCGCAAAGCGTCGTTCAGACTGGTTTTCAGATCGGTGCTTGTTTTCCGCTTACCGATGATCAGGGCACAGTTTACATGATATTCTCCTGCCGGGAATTTCTTTGCATAAGAACCGGGGATCACGACGCTTCTTGCAGGCACCCTTCCCTTTCCTTCAATAGGAATAGCACCACTTACATCGATGATCTTGGTACTTTGGGTCAATACCACATTTGCTCCCAATACCGCTTCTTTCTCTACAATAACCCCCTCTACTACAATCGAGCGGCTTCCCAGGAAACAACCATCTTCGATAATTACCGGGCTGGCCTGCAGTGGTTCCAATACACCACCAATGCCCACACCGCCGCTCAGGTGCACATTCTTCCCGATCTGGGCACAGCTGCCTACGGTTGCCCAGGTATCTACCATGGTGCCTTCGCCAACATAGGCCCCGATATTTACATAAGACGGCATCAGCACCGCATTAGGAGCCAGGTAGGCGCCATACCGCGCCACCGCATGCGGAACGGCCCGTACACCAATATCCTTATAATTTTTTTTCAACAACATTTTGTCGTAGAACTCAAAAGGAGGTACATCCCAGGTTTGCATTTTCTGAATACCAAAATACATCAGGATAGCCTGCTTTACCCACTCATTCACTTTCCATTTACGGCCATCGGGTTCTGCAACACGCAGTTCTCCTTTATCCAATGCCGCAATTACTTCATGAATGGCATCTGTATACTTACTGTCTTTTAACAATTCCCTGTTGGCCCAGGCCGTGGTAATCAAGTCTTGCATAATCCTTTTTTTGTTCTTTTTGTTCGGGCAAAGATAGCGTTTTGAGGAACGTTTAAAGTTCCAGGTTCAAAGTTTCATGTTTAAAGTTCACGTTTTTAAACCCGATGATCCATTGACTATTGATTATTCACTGTAACCGTTTGAGATTTGAAGTCTGAGGTTTGATGTTGGGCCATTAACGCGGCCTTTGTATCCTGGTAAGTTTGGCAGAAATACATCCCGATGTACCGGAAAAGATCCTCACAATCCCACATTTTCACATTCATACATTTTCAAATTAAAAATGTCTTTCTTTGCAACTATGAATATCGGGTTCGACGCCAAAAGGGCATTTCATAACAATACAGGGTTGGGTTTTTTCAGCCGGGTGCTGATCCGCCTGCTGGCCGGTCAATACCCGGAGCATACCTACTACCTGTTTAATCCCAGGCCCGGCAAGTCGTTCCAACCAGACCAGGCGAATATCCGGGAAGTGTTGCCCAAGGCGCCTTTACACCGGCTCCTGAGCGCGGCATGGAGAAGCCGCTGGGTAACCAGGGACCTCACCCGTATGGGCATCGACCTGTATCATGGATTGAGTCATGAGATCCCCGCTGGTTTGCCAAAAACGGGCATTCCTTCCGTAGTAACGATCCATGACCTGTTTCCGGAGATCTACCCGGAACAATATAAGCCCATTGATGTAAAGATTTACCGGGCAAAACTGCGCTATGCCTGTGGAAATGCTACCAGGGTGATGGCCATCAGTGAGGAAACCAAGCGTCATATTGTAAAAATCTATGGTACGGATCCCGAAAAGATCGATGTGATCTACCAAAGCTGTGCACCTGCATTTATGGTGATGGAACCGGAAGCAAAAAAAGAAGCGGTTCGAAAAAAATACCAACTGCCGGAGACCTTCTTCCTGCACGTAGGTACCATCATTGAACGGAAGAACCTGCTGAATATCTGTAAGGCCCTGAACCTGATCCGCAATGAAGTAACTATTCCGCTGGTGGTGGTGGGTAATGACGGCGGGTTTAAAGACAAGGTAAAAGCATACCTGAAAGAAGCAGGACTGGAAGACCGGGTTTACTTTTTATCGGAGCAGCTGGCCCTTGCGGGAAAGAAACCATTTGTTGCCACTGAAGACCTGCCTGCTTTGTACCAATTAGCTACTGCCATGATCTACCCTTCTTATTTTGAAGGATTTGGCATGCCAATCATCGAGGCTATGGCCGGAGGTGTGCCCGTAATCACTTCCACTACTTCCTGCCTGCCGGAAATTGCCGGTACCGCCGCATGGCTGGCCGATCCGGATAGCCCGGAGGAAATGGCTGCCGGCTTCCGGAAGATCTGCGCCGATGCTTCCTTTGCCGCTGATATGCGCCGGAAGGGACTGGAAAACGCACAGCGCTTCCGGCCGGAGGTCTATGCCGGCGATGTAATGAAACTATATCAATCGATTCTATAATATGCATTCTTTTGAACAGGATATCAAAAAAAGCGTTTCCATACTGGAGCAGGGAGGTGTGATCCTTTATCCTACAGATACTGTATGGGGCCTGGGTTGTGACGCTACCAATGCGGAAGCCGTGGCAAAGATCTATGCTATAAAAAAGCGCAGCGACAGCAAGGCCATGATCGTTTTGGTAACCGGTGAACGCGATATCATGCAATATACTGCAGCTGCAGATCTTAGTTTATTCGACTACCTGGAAACCGTTGAGCGTCCGACTACCGTTATTTATGAACACGGGATCGGGTTTGCGGAAAACCTTACGGCGGAAGACGGCAGCATTGCTATACGTATTTGTGGGGATGAATTTTGCCGGGCACTGATCAAACGCTTTGGCAAACCCATCGTTTCTACTTCCGCCAACGTTTCGGGAGAAGCCACTCCGGCCCGTTTTGATGCCATTTCCAGTACGATCAGGGATCAGGCGGATTTTGTGGTGGAGCACCGGCGCGATGATCATACGCCGCACCAACCCTCATCGATCATCCGATGGAAAAACGGGGAAATAGAAGTGATCCGATAGAGCCCCTTTCGGATCAAATTTCAAATCCCAAATTACAAATCAATGTCGTTTCCTTCGCGATTTTTATGGTTGCCGCAGATACGCTGATTGCTCCTGCGGCGCTTTTCTGCGATATTGTTGCCGTTAAAGCCGATACCAAATCTGCGCATCTGCGGCTTTAAGGAAACGACATTGAATTACAAATCCCGATCCTGCGTTATATTTGCCGGTCAGATGGATATTCAACTAAGCGACCAGGAGCGGGAAATGATCAACAAAGTAGCCGCCGCTGCGCAGGAGCTGGAAATGGAGAGCTACCTCGTGGGCGGATTTGTGCGGGATAAACTATTGAACCGGCCTACAAAGGATGCAGATATCGTTACGATCGGAGATGGCATTGAACTGGCAAGGGCCGTAGCCGCCAGATGTGTGCCCACACCCCAGGTCAATTATTTTAAGAATTTTGGCACCGCCCATATCCATAGTGCCGGTTTTGATGTGGAATTTGTAGGCGCGCGCAAAGAAAGTTACCAGCGTAACAGCCGCAAACCGGAAGTAAGTCCGGGTACCCTGGAAGATGATCAGAACCGCCGCGATTTTACCATCAACGCGATGGCCATCAGTTTAAACAAGCAAAACTATGGTCAGCTTGTAGACCCCTTCAACGGGCAGCAGCATTTGGAAGAAAAGATCATCATTACCCCATTAGAACCGGATCAAACCTTTAGCGATGATCCGTTACGGATGTTAAGAGCCATCCGTTTTGCTACCCAGCTCAACTTTGTGATTGAGCCGGCCACACTGGCTTCTATTGCAAAAAATAAAGAACGCATCCGGATCATTTCACAGGAGCGCATTACGGATGAGCTGAATAAGATCATCCGGGCGCCTAAGCCCTCCATAGGGTTTGACCTCCTGTATAAGACAGGGCTGCTCAAAATCATTTTTCCAAAAATGGTGGAGCTGGCCGGAGCAGAATTTAAGGAAGGGATCGGGCACAAAGATAATTTTTACCATACCCTGCAGGTGCTGGATAATATCAGTACCACTACCGATGACCTATGGCTGCGCTGGGCTGCGATCCTGCATGATATTGCCAAACCCGCTACCAAACGTTTTGAAGAAGGCACGGGGTGGACCTTTCACGGGCACGAGGTGGTGGGCGGCCGTATGGTGCCCAGGATCTTTGCGCAATTCAAACTGCCGCAAAATGAAAAAATGCGGTTTGTAAAAAAGCTGGTGGAACTACACCTCCGGCCGATCAGTCTTTCCAAAGAAGAAATTACCGATTCCGCCATCCGGCGCCTGCTGTTTGATGCCGGTGAAGATTTTGACGCACTGATGCTGCTTTGCGAAGCCGACATCACCAGCAAGAATAAAAAGAAAGTACAGCGTTTCCTGGATAACTTTAAACTGGTACGTGAGCGCTGTAAAGAGGTGGAAGAAAAAGACCAGATCCGCAACTGGCAGCCACCCATCGATGGCATCGAGATCATGCAGTTGTTCAATCTTGCGCCTTCCAAACCGGTGGGCATTTTAAAAGATGCCCTCAAAGATGCCATTCTTGATGGCGAAATACCCAATACAAGGGAAGCGGGGCTGGAGTTTCTTAAGAAAAAAGCAGCGGAGATCGGAGTGCAGTAATTATTCCGATTGATGAACTTTTTCTTGTATAAAGCGCCGCTGGGCTGGAGTTAGCAGATCATTTTCTATATAGAGTCCGCCTACCTTGTTACCCAGTTCGAGGATCAGGAACCCAAACTTTTCCTTGTATTGTGCTACTTTCCTCCATTCTACAAAACGGGTTATACCATCTCCGATTACCGATACACCTTCCTCATTGAAAACGTAGGTAATGTTTTTGAGAAAACGTCCATTTCTCAAAGCCTGTTTAAACCGGATCCCTGTAACCACTAACAGAACCAGACCCGCAAAAAACTCAGGGTTGCCGAATGTGGGCACACCATCCTGGATCGTATAAAAAAAATGCAGGCCTTTTTGAAAAAAATAAAGCCCAATCAGCACCGTGATCAAATTGGCCGGTTGAAAAAAAGTAACAATCGCCAGCTGATTCAAAGTGCTGTTTTTTGATTGATTTAAAATCCTGAATTCCATAAGCCAAAATTAAAAAGAAAACAATGTTCTGTACCCGATAGCGGGTCTCAAATTGCTATCCCCAGCGCTGTATCAGCGATTCCAGCTCCTCTTCAACAGGTTGATCAGGCATTGTGGCACCTGCACGGCGGTACCAGTAATTGGCGTTCCAGGCATCGCCTTCCACCCGGTGCAGGTAGGCATGCAACCGGTCGAAGTCCTGTTCGCCCTCATGATCCTGGGCCACCTGATGCGCAGCCTCCCAGTTGCCTTTGGCAGCATACCAAAGTCCCTGTTGCAATACACTGATACCGGCGGGCGGAACATCAAACGCCAACAAGCCTTTAAATTCTTTATACGACATTTCAGCTGATTTTAATCGTTCAAAAATACCGGTTTCAATGCCTCTAAACAATAGCAGTCCTGCGCAAACGCATCTGTTATTGATACATGAAAACGGCTTGACGGGGCCGGATATGCCAGCTATCGCCCCTTCGGGGTTCAAAAAGATCATCAAACATTTTCTATAAATGCCCTCATCCCTCCGGGATTGGCCATATAACGATATTTTGATCTTAAATGCGTTTGGCTTTTAGCAAAATGGATGTCAGGATCCTGCCGGAAATTTGCGCCCAACCGGCAGATGCCCTAATTTTAGCATTTTATCAGCATACACAACCGTTACAAGCCATATCATAGATCATGAAAAAGATACGTTCCGTCTACGCCCTGGTTATTTTTTCCCTGTCGATTACCTCCTGCGCCTCTAAAACCACCACAGCGTTAGGGGATGCAGATATTGTAGTATGCGGCGACAATAAGGTGTTGCTGCTAAACAGCCATCAATCGGGCACCACACCCGCCGTTACCTGGCGCTGGCAGGTTTCCGAAGCCCGTGAGCTGCCTTCCGCTTATCAGAAATGGATGGTACCACTGGATGAATGCAAGCCGGCATTGAACCGGTCGGCCCTGTTACTTACTTCATCCGGCGGAGGGGTGCTGTTGCTGGATATTAAATCCCGTAAACCACTTTTTTATGCGCATGTGCCCATGGCGCATTCTGCTGCCCTGTTGCCGGGCAACCGTGTGGTGGTGGCGCTTTCCACCCATCCACAGGGAAACAGCATTGAGCTTTATAACCTGAACCAGCCGGAACAGCGCCTGTTCAGGGATTCGCTTTATTCCGGACATGGTGTGGTGTGGAATGAAAAACACAAGCGGCTTTTTGCCCTGGGATTTAATGAACTCCGGGCTTATTCTTTAAAAGACTGGGACAGCCCTCATCCAGGACTGCAATTGGAGGAACACTGGAAGATTCCATCGGAAGGCGGACATGACCTCTCTGAGATTGACCCGGAAAACATGATCGTTACCACGCACGAGCACGTGTTTACCTTTCATATTCCCAGCGCCCGCTTTGACGATTTTGAGCCTTTAAAAGGCCGGGAAAATATCAAGTCGGTCAATTATAATCCCATAAAGAAGCGGCTGTTGTTTACGCAGGCAGAAGAAAGCTGGTGGACCTATCATATTTACCAGCGTAATCCGGATCAAACGATTACCATCCCGGATGTAAAACTCTATAAGGCACGCTTTTTTTGAGAAGCGGTCTGAAAATGGGATTTTCCTGATACAGCTTTTTTCCTGCTGACTTGCGCAGGGGTGTACCTACGGCACACCCGATGATCTTCGGCCGTAACCCGGCTACCAATAGATTGTTCCGATGGAACAAAGCAGGAGAAATGGTTTTGGGCCTGTCACGCTATGTAGTTAGATATTGTTTATGAATGCCATTGCCTCTTTTCAGAACCCTATATTGGAACAGCTCGCCTGCTGTATACCGGCTGCTCAATGAAATGCCATAATGATCATTTTGATCGCGGTTTATTATCAGGTATCAAAATTATCTTATACCCCTGTAGCTACTACTACAACCAATAGATTGTTCCGATGGAACAAAACAGGAGAAATAGTTTTGGGCCTGTCACGCTTTGCATTTGGACATTGTTTATGAATGCCATTGCCTCTTTTAGAACCCTATATTGGAACAGCTCGCCTGCTGTATACCGGCTGCTCAATGAAATGCCATAATGATCATTTTGATCGCGGTTTATTATCAGGTATCAAAATTATCTTATACCCCTGTAGCTACTACAACCAATAGATTGTTCCGATGGAACAAAACAGGCAAAATGGTTTTGGGTCCGTCACTCTTTGTATTTGGATATTGTTTATGAATGCCATTGCCCCTTCCTATAGCCATCGGGATCCAAATCTTCAAACTATCTGACTGCCGGCTGCATCTTTTATATTGCGCGAATATCGTAATCGGGGCAGGCGCCTTTTTGTGTAGCAATAAAAGAGCCCAGTCTGCAGGCAAAGTCCAGGGCGGCTTCAGGCCCGCTGCCTTGCTGCAGGCGGGATAAAAACCCTGCCAGGAATGCATCGCCGCTGCCCACCGTATCCACTACGGTTACCTTTATCCCCGCATGCTCATAAAACGCCCCATTCGTATAATACGCTGCGCCATCCGCACCCCTGGTGATCATGATATCCGGTATCGAAAAACGATGCCCTAAGGCTTCCGCCTGCTGGCGCATATTACCGGTAAAGCCGTACCAGCCACTGAGCAACTCCAATTCATTTTCATTGAGTTTTAAAACGGTGGCCTTCTGCAGCAAGGCTTCAATGATTTCCTGTGTAAAATGGGGCGGACGCAGGTTGATGTCCATGATCCTGTTTTTTGCCCGCTCCAACAGGGTAAACAAGGTATTACGCGCATGCGCATCACGGGCCGCAAGGCTTCCGAAAATAAACAGTTCCGAGGCCGCTACCGTTTCCGGTACTGCCTCCGTCACATCAATAAAATCCCAGGCAACCGGAGCGATAATATCATATTGCATCTCATAGTTCTTTCCTGGTGTGGCCAGCACTTTTCCCGTTGGATAAATGCTGTCGGTTTGTATCAATCCCGTATCCACATGATGCGCTTCCAGGAAACGGAGCAACTGCTCGCCCTCTACATCCGTTCCCTTTTTCGATATCACACCGGTGGCAATGCCCAGCTGATTCAGGTGATAGGCCACATTCATGGGTGCTCCTCCCGGCTGTGCGCCATCCGGCAGCATATCCCAGAGAATTTCACCAAAACAAATGGCCGTATAAATTGGTTCCGTCATCATATGCCGTGTTTGTCGTTTAATGCGCAAAGTTCATACCAGCAGCGGCATGTCGCATCTAATACAGGGCAATGTTTGAGATCAGCGGGCATGCTTTTGCATCCGTAATATGCACGCGGATCTTCCCGGTTGTTACCGGGTCGATCTTTAAAATCTGTTTATACCCGATGGTTGTGCCTGATGCAACCGGCTTCCAGCTGCCGTTTGCTTCTGCTTCTATGGTAAACCCGCGCACACGCTGACCCAGCGCAATATATTCCTGCAACAAAATATAGCTGATCTTTTTTGCTGCGGGCAGCTGCAATTCAATATCGGCCGTTGTTACGCCGTCGTCCGTGGCCCAATAGGTATTATTGTTCTCATCGGTAATTTTTGCACCATTGTAGGCAGCTGCATTTCCCCGGGTATTGCTCACCATCACTTTGGCATGCTTTGCCAGGTTATGGGTCAGCCGTTCATCCAGTAATTTTTTAAACCCTTCAAGGGCGGCTACATCGGTAGGATGAAAGACACCATTGCGGTCCGGTGGTATATTCAGCAGCAGGTTAGAGCCTCTTCCCACGGAACTAAGGTAAATAGCAAACAGCTGCTCCGGTGTTTTTACCTTGCTGTCTTCCGAAGCATGATAAAACCAGCCCGGGCGAATGGAAACATCCACTTCCGCAGGGATCCATTTTGTACCATCGGCCGATCCGGTATTCAGCAGCTTTTCAATACCGGGTTTACCCGCATACAGGGTATCCGGGGTAATGCTGTTCCAGTTCGTTTCACCGGCAACGCCTCTTTCATTCCCCACCCAGCGGATATCGGGTCCGGCGTCACTAAAAAACAACACATCGGGCTGCATGCTGCGCACCAGTTTCAGGGTTGCAGGCCAATCGTAATAAGTAGCACCGTTGATTTTCCGTTTTTCTTTCTTCCCGCCATAGTAGCCATCGCCGCCGTTAGCGCCATCAAACCACATTTCGAAGATGGGGCCATAATTGGTAAACAGCTCTTTTAACTGGTTCCGGTAATAGGTAATATAAGAGGGCGTACCATAATCGGCCCTGTTCCGGTCCCAGGGCGACAGGTATACACCAAATTTCAGTCCGGCCTTCCGTGCTGCATCGCTGACTTCTTTTACCACATCGCCTTTGCCGTTTTTCCAGGGGCTGTTCTTTACAGAATGTTCCGTGTATTTGCTGGGCCAGAGCGTAAAGCCGTCATGGTGTTTGGTTGTAAGGATCATGGCCTTAAAACCCGTTTGTTTCAACACCGATGCCCATTGACCGGCATCTACTTTTGTGGGGTTAAAGATCGTTGGATCCTCGTCTCCAAACCCCCATTCCTTATCGGTAAAAGTATTGGTGGTAAAATGGATAAATGCATAGGTTTCCAGCTGATGCCAGGCCAGCTGCCGGGCGGAAGGTATGGGATATACCGGTGCCGGAGGTGTTACTTTTTGGCTGAAGCCACATACCCATAGCCCCATACATAAAAATGAACTGATTACAATTTTCTTCATATACCGTTTTTAGTCATTTACAAAAGAAAACGCCAGCGCGGCTGTTTGCTTTGTTGCCCTTAGCTTCGCAGGCAATTGGAGCGTTACCTGATCACCGGTTACCGTCCATTTTACTTTTTCACCGGTGGCCACTGATTTTATCACAGATCCTTTACGGGGCAGGTTCCCCTGCCACCGGATGGATGCCGGCAGGCCTTCTTCGATCAGGGCGATGGCATAGGTTGTTTTTCCATCTTTTGAACGGGTAAAATAGGTTTGACCGCTATTGTATTGTTCGATGGAACGGGTGTTATAAATGGCGGCGCCGTTATCCTTCAGCCACAAGCCAATTTCCTGTAACCGCAACACGGCTTCTTCGGTTAAGGTTCCATCCGCACTGGGGCCTACACCCAGTAACAGGCTGCCTCCCTTGGCAACAATTTCCACCAGCGTATGAATGACTTTTGACGCCGGTTTCAGCCGGTCGCCGGGTACATAGCCCCAGGCACCACCCAGGGTCATGCAACTTTCCCAGGGATTGTTGATGCGGTGATCCGGTACCCGCTGCTCCGGTGTTTGATAATTTTCATAAGGCCCGTGCACCGTACGGTCAACCATCAGGATACCCGGCTGCGCCTCCCGGGCCATGGTCGCGATCTTCGGCATATCAATATCCTGTCCCGATTCGGGAATCCTGGCACCCCAGGCCCGCACTTCATCCGTTACGGTAGATATCGGGCGTACCCATCCCCCATCCAGCCAAAGAATGTCCATACGGCCATAATTGTGCATCAGTTCGCTGATCTGGTTATAGGTAAAGTCTTTATATTTCTGCCATCTCCAGGGGAATTTTTTAATATCATAATTCACATTCCGGTCCGGCGTTGCATACATCGGCCACCAGTAGTTCTCATTATGCCAGTCGGGCTTGGAGAAATATGCTCCAATCATAAATCCCTGTTTGCGGAATGCATCAAATACATATTTTGCCACATCGGCTTTGGGATTGCTGCCAAACGGACCATTGGATATCTTAAAATCCGATTGTTTGGTATCAAACATATTAAACCCGTCGTGATGCTTGGTGGTAAACACCAGGTACCGCATACCGGCTGCTTTTGCAGCGGCAGCCCATTGATCCGGATTAAAATGAACCGGGTTAAAGTCTTTTTTTAATCCCCAGTACCATTGTTTGTAGGTATCATAGGGAATTGTACTATCACGGCCGATCCAGTCTTCGGAACAAATAGACCAGGATTCTACAATACCCGGTACGGCATATAATCCCCAATGGATGATCATGCCAAATTTCTGATCCTGCCACTGATCCAGTTTTTGTTTTACGAGTGGATCTGTAGGCGATTCATACAGGGCCGATTGTTGATGGATCCCTTGTTCCTGCCCGTTAACAGCGGTAACCAGGCACAACATGCCTGCCAGCCCCGCTGCTCTCTTTATTTTTTTCCACATAACCGCAATCATTTTCTTATTCGTACTGTATTCGATTGTGCCGGTAATCATCTGCCGCGAAGCAAAACGATGCCAGGAACGAAGATCTTATTTTTAATGGAATGCTATCCTGCTTTTTTGTCTCTATTTGCTTTACTTTTTGCCTCAGTAATCTGCGCCGCTTAACCTACAAGAACAGCAGAACACCGTATCCGTTCCTGTCGTTTCAAAACGGTAACGCCTGCGGGAACCACCCTTATGCGGCCAGCCAGCTTTCGATCTGCGCCAGATCCGCTTCCGATAGTTTTACCTCCAGGGCTTTGGCATTTTCGGTGGCCTGCGTTGCATTGCGGGCTCCGGCCAGCGCGGCGGCAACCGCCGGCTGATGAAAGGTCCAGGCCAGCACCAGCTGTGCCACGGATACCTGGTGCCCGGAGGCCATTTCTGCCAGGTGCGCCGTAAGCTGCGCCACTTTATTCATATCAAATTGCTTAAAGTAATCGTTCCGGTGATCGTCTGCCGCAAAACGGTACGATGCATTGTATTTCCCGGTAAGCAATCCCCGCTCCATCGGGCTGTACGCGATAACAGATAGGCCGTTTGTAAGCGCATAAGGCACCACATCCGTTTCAATCTTCCGCTTTAGCATGCTGTAAGGTACCTGGTCCGAAGCCAGTTTTACCGTTTGCTCTGCCTCTGCCAGCTGGGCACCGTTGTAATTACAAACACCAATAGCTCTTACCTTGCCCTCATCGAGCATTTTTTGCATGGCTTCCATCGTTTCGCTGATAGGCGTCGTACTGTCGGGCCAGTGGAGCTGGATCAGATCGATATAGTCGGTTTGCAACCGCTTTAAACTGATCTCTACTTCCCTGATCGCATTTTCGTAGCCTCCATACTTATAAATCTTTCTTAAAACACCGGCGTTGTCTTTTCGCTCAAAAGCCAGATCACCTTTTTCCTGGTCCCATACCATCCCAAATTTTGTAAGAATCTGCAGCCGGCTGCGGTCGTATCCTTTTATAGCCTTGCCTACCAGCTCTTCACTGTAGCCCATGCCATAAATCGGCGCTGTATCAATAGAAGTGATCCCGTTATCGATCGACGCTTTAATTGCGGCCAGCGAATCGGCTTCTTCATTGCCGCCCCACATCGCTCCCCCAATGGCCCAGGCACCAAGGGTAATGGCTGTTATGGAAACATCGCTTGTACCGATCTTATTTTTCATCATAATTCTTTTCAGGTAGTAAAAAAATATCCGGAAATAGTACCGGAGGTGAAGTTACAATCATTTTTACAGATTCAATAAGCCATTGAAACATTCTGAAAATCCGCGTGTTGATTTTACTGTCTGGAAACAGTATCTTCGCTGCGTCAAATAATCACCTACATTCAAAAAGAACATTCATGCCTAAATATAAAAGGATTCTGCTGAAACTCTCCGGGGAAGCATTGATGGGAAATAAAAATTTTGGAATGGATTCCGGAGTCATTTCGCAGTATGCCCGTGAAATTAAATCCGTAACAGACCTGGGTGTGGAAGTAGCCCTGGTCATTGGCGGAGGAAATATTTACCGGGGAATGAATGAAGCCGAAACCGGCATTGAGCGGGCACATGGAGATTATATGGGCATGCTGGCTACCGTGATCAATGGCATGGCACTACAGGCCGGACTGGAAAAAATGGGATTGTTTACCCGGTTGCAGAGTGCCATAAAAATGGAGCAGATCGCAGAACCCTATATCCGCCGCAGGGCTATCCGGCACCTGGAAAAAGGGCGTGTAGTCATTTTTGGTGCCGGTACCGGTAACCCCTATTTTACAACCGATACTGCCGGTTCCCTCCGGGCGATTGAAATCAGTGCCGATGTAATTTTAAAAGGAACAAGGGTGGATGGTGTATATACGGCTGATCCGGAAAAAGATCCTACCGCCACCAAATATGAGGAGGTAAGCTACCAGGAGTGCCTTACAAAGAACCTGCGGATCATGGATATGACCGCCTTTACCCTTTGTATGGAAAACAATCTCCCGATTATTGTGTTTGATATGAACAAAGAGGGTAACCTGAAAAAACTGGTTGACGGAGAAAAAGTGGGTACCCTGATTCACTAATCAAAATGGATGAATGGGTTTCAATTCAATACCGCAAAGTTCGATTTCTGGCCCATTTATGAGGCGATAAAAAAATATTATCCCATCGGCGTTGCTGCTGATCCGGCTTTTTATGCTGCCTATCCCGGGCGCAAGGCGCTTACCGATATTCTTGTTGACAACATTCACGATGACGTGCAATATGCATCCACCTGGAAACGTTTTGAACAGGAGATCGCAGCAACAACCGGAAAACCGGTGACCGGAACCACTTACGGACAACAGTTCTGTTATAGTGCTTATGTAACATTACAGGTTCATGTTAATGAAAACTTCACGCACCGGCACCTGGTCCATTTTTTTGTAAGCCTGCTGGGACCCTTTTATACAGTCATTGGCGAAAGTGAGAACACATTGGTTATACCGGAAGAAGAACAAGTTTTTCCCACCTACAAGACAACGAACTATCTGGTATCAGCCCCTCACGATGGGTTTGCAGTACCATTCCGGCAGATTGAGCAGGCAATTGAAACCCGTTTTGAGCACTACAGGTTTGTTCCATACTGGATCTGTCAGCAGCAGATTGAGGGACTTTATCTGCATCATCAAAACGAAACCAGGTTACCCAGCATATTCAATGCACTATTTAACGACCAGCTGAATCTTTCAGATCAAACGTACAGGCCCGTTGGCGATACATTTTATAAAAGCGAAGCCTGGATAAAAAAAGATTATGATCCGTCAAAAGACGGACAATGGACCGTTTACCCTCCTTTAGGTTATTTCAGAAACGGAGCCGGCGAAGACCCTGAAGGATAAGCGCCAGCAGTAGGCTCCGAAAAACAATCAACAGGTATGAAACAGGAAATTGCCGATATACGGATCAACTATTCAAAAAAAAGTCTTTCGGAAACAGACGTTGCCGCCGATCCCATTGCCCAGTTTGGCAGCTGGTGGCAGGAAGCCATCGATAGCCAGCTTTCTGAAGTGAACGCTATGACACTGGCCACCGCTGATGCCAACGGACTTCCGGATGCACGAATCGTTTTATTAAAAGGCGTTACGCCAGAAGGTTTTTTATTTTTTACCAATTATGAAAGCAGAAAAGGTATAGAGCTGAAGCAAAATCCTTATGCCTGCCTGGTTTTTTTCTGGAAGGAACTGGAACGGCAGGTACGGATTACAGGTAAAGTGTCTAAAGTGTCCGAAACAGAAAGCGATCAGTATTTTTATTCCAGACCGGTCGGCAGCCAGATCGGGGCCATTGCCTCTCCGCAAAGCACCGTGATCCCTAACCGGGCATTCCTTGATGCACAAACCAAATCGATTACCGATCTTGCCGCAGCCGGCCAGCCCATTGTCCGTCCTCAGCATTGGGGTGGCTACCTGGTAACTCCCACGGCTGTTGAATTCTGGCAGGGACGGCCCAGTCGCCTGCATGACCGGTTGCGTTATACCCTGACCGGCGGCCAGTGGAAAATTGAGCGGCTGGCACCCTAAGCTTGCCCACCGGAAAAATTCCCGATCTCGTAAACGAAACTCCGGATTGCGAAAAGATATTGCGGTGTCCTGACCGATTTTTGTTTCAACTATGGATACAGGCAAGGTTTCCGCTCCCCCTTCCAGGGCAAACCGGAACAAAAAAAAGACCCCGGGCTTTTTTAAAAAATGGGCCTCCAGGCTGCATTTGTGGCTGGGAATGATCATCGGCCTGCTTGTTTTTATAATCGCCATTACCGGCTGCCTGTATGTATTTAAAGATGAAGTTGAAAACCGGCTGCGCAAACAAGCCATCTTTCACCAGGAGCCTTCCATCGAAACAAAGACCGTTCTTCCCCTTAAAACACTGGAAGCAAAAGTACAGGAGCAATGCCGCGAGTCCTATCCCATTCATTGGGTGAACGTACCCATTGACAAAAAACGGTCTTACCAGTTTTATTATTATGAAACCAATCCCCGTGCGTGGAACTATTTCGGAGAATACGTTATCTATAAGTCGGTTTATGTAAATCCCTTTACCGGGAAAGTACTTGCTGTGTATGATGAGAAAAACGGCTTTTTCAACATTGTTAAAATCATTCACTGGAGCTTTTTGCTAAACAGCGGCTGGGGTAAATATGTAACCGGCATACCGGTGCTTATTTTTCTTGTGATGCTCATCACCGGCATCATCCTCTGGTGGCCCAAAAATAAAAAAGCCCGGAAACAGCGCTTTTGGTTTCAATGGAAGAACGTAAAGGCCTGGCGCCGGAAAAATTACGACCTGCACAGTATCCTGGGGTTTTATGCTTCTTTTATTGCATTGCTCCTCGCTATAACCGGCCTGTTCTATGCTTTTACATTCATACAGCAAGCGGTTTACTTTAGTTTCTCCGGCGGAAAAACCGGGCTCCCCGATTTTTCACATATTACCACGAAGGCTCCGGATAGTATGCGGAATGTACATACCCTTGATAAAATAGGACGCCAGGTAGAAGCGCTTTATCCAACAGCATTCGGCTACTCCGTAGACCTGGGTAATGAACATATGGATAGCCATGAACACCCCAACTTTTCAGTATATGTAAAACAGCTGGGGTACTCCTATCATATCATGCACCAGCTGATCTTTGATGAAAATTCCGGTGCGCTTTTAAAAAACTATAACTATAAAGATAAAAACTTAGGGGAAAAAGCAGTGGGAGCTAATTATGATATACATGTAGGCGCTATTTTAGGACTCCCCACAAAAATTATTGCGTTTGTGGCAAGCCTTATCTGTGCCTCGCTTCCGGTAACGGGCTTTCTGGTGTGGTATGGCAGAAGGCGGAAAAAGAAAAAGCCCAAACCTGCCGGCTGAGCGTGCATAATCTGTTCATAGCCTATAGATCACAGTTCATAGCAATTCTATGATCCATGATCTATAAACCATCAACCCGGTTAAGCCTCTTCTTTTTTCTTTGTTGCGGCTTTTGCCTTCTTAGGGTTTGCAGGGCGGCTTTTGCCAAATGATCCCTGGAAACGCTTTCCTTTTGCGGTTTTTTTATCTCCTCTACCCATGGTTTAATTTTTTGCAAATGTACGGTTTCTTGCCTTTTTACCTCCAAATACACCGATGAAATTGTAAATACCGGGTATCCGGAAGGCTATAGCTTCAATAAAAATGCCCCGTAATGCAGATTACGGAGCATCCATTTTTTTTCAGCAAGCTGTTAGATCTTAGAAGAAAGCTCTTTACCAGCTTTAAAGCGGGCAACTTTTTTTGCTTTGATTTTGATCACAGCGCCGGTTTGCGGGTTACGGCCGTTACGTGCTGCTCTTTTGGTTACAGAAAATGTTCCAAACCCTACCAGTGTCACTTTATCACCTTTTTTCAATGTTCTTGTAACGGCATCTACAAAAGAATCTAAAGCTGCGTTTGCCTGTGTTTTTGTAATACCGGCATCTCCGGATAACTTGTCGATCAATTCTGCTTTGTTCATAATAAAATATTTAAAGAGTGTTTTTTATAACGAAACAAAATTAGAGGGTTTTTAATGACCATAACAAAAAACTTCAAACTTTTTGATTTATTTAATTACCCCGCAAACCCGCTCCTGATAAGACTTCCAGCAAAAAACCAGGGTCATTAAAAATGTCTTCAAAATATCCAATCCCGCTGAAACCCTTTACGGGCAAGGCTTTCAGCATATCATCGCCTGAAATCCACGCGGGACAAGGCTTTCAGGGAATATACAACTTATTTTAAACATTCAGCCAGCCGCCAAAAATGTTATGCACATTCAATTCACAACCTGTAATGCCGAATCAAAACTATAGCAATCCGTACCCCAGGTGGTTCTCATTTTGGCCTTTAATGCTGCGTAATGCAATTCGGCAAATTGCCGGTAATCTGCGCCTGACCGGGCGTAAAACTGTACCGCGTAGGTAACGTCTCCATCCTCTTCATGGTGCATCAGTTTTAAGATCATGGCATCATAAAAACAGCCCGTGGCCAAAAAAGCAGGTATATATTCTTCTTTCAGCCAGGTAAACCAGCGGTCATGCACAGCTGCAGCCACTTTAGTGGTAATATTCCATATATATTCAGGTTTCATCAGCGTTTTAATTTTAGGTAAACAGGACAGTGGTCGCTATGCTTTACATCCGGATAGATCTCCGCATCTTCCACCTTTTTCTTCAATGCATCGGTAACCGTGATGTAGTCGATGCGCCATCCTTTGTTATTCAGCCTTACAGAAGGAAAACGCTGGCTCCACCAGCTGTAGCGGTGCGGTTCATCCGGATGAATCATCCGGAAGGTATCATTGAATCCATTCTGCAGAAATTTGGTCATCCATTCCCGCTCTTCCGGAAGAAAGCCCGAAGAGTTCTTATTGCCCTTGGGATCATGAATATCGATGGCTTCATGCGCAATGTTATAGTCGCCGCAAAGCACCAGCTTGGGCACTGTTCTGCTGAGCTCCGACAGGTAGGTATAAAACTCATCCAGCCACATATATTTAAACGCCTGCCGCAGATCCCCGCTGGTACCGCTGGGAAAATAAGCATTGATCAGTCTTATATCTCCAAAGTCCAATTGCAATACCCGCCCTTCTTCATCGCTGGTTTGATGACCGGTACCGTAAATAATATTATCCGGTTTCACTTTTGTAAATACGGCCACGCCGCTGTATCCCTTTTTCTGTGCAGAGAACCAATGGTCTTCATAACCCAGGTCCCGCAGCAGGCGGGTATCTACATCATCTTTGAGGGCTTTTGTTTCCTGCACGCAGATGACATCTGCCGGATCGGTCTTTAACCAATCGCAAAAACCTTTCTTTATGGCCGCACGGATGCCATTAACATTATAGCTTATAATTCGCATAGTGTAGAGTACTGTTGATTAAACAAAACAAAAATAAAAGGATTTCGTTATTAAAAAATTATATAAGTTATATTCGTATCCCTGATAAAACAATATATGGATCCAAAAGAAAAGAACAGCGGCGCCGATCGGATCATCCCGGCCAAGGAACATATTTATTTAGACGGACCTAAAAGCAGGACCTATGAACTGGGATTTGCCTTTCATGTGCTGTGGCAATTCTTAAAAGGATTCAGAACCCTTCACTTTGTAGGCCCCTGCATCACCGTTTTTGGGTCGGCCCGTTTTAAAGAAGATCATATCTACTATAAAAAGGCAGCGGAATTCGGAAAGAGGATTGCGGAACTGGGCTTTACCACTATGACCGGTGGCGGACCGGGCATTATGGAAGCGGCAAACAGGGGTGCTTTTGAAACCGGTGGTGAATCAGTGGGCTGCAACATAAAACTACCTTTTGAGCAACATTATAACAAATACCTTACCGCATCGGTAACTTTTGATCATTTTTTTGTACGAAAAGTGCTGCTGGTAAAGTACAGCTATGCTTTTATCATTATGCCGGGCGGCTTTGGCACAATGGATGAGTTTTTTGAAACGGTAACACTGATCCAGACTAAAACCATCACCCAGTTTCCCATTGTACTGTTTGGGAAGGAATTTTACAAAGAGCTGATGGTTGCTATTGAAAGTATGGCAGCCCAGGGAACCATTTCAAAAGAAGATCTGGACCTGGTGTTGCTTACAGACGATATTGATGAAGCCATGCGCCACATCAGCCAGTACATCACTACCAACTACAAAATCAAGAAGCGCTGGCGTATTCCCTGGCTGTTTGAAAAACGTTAGCGGCTCATTCCGGCATACCGGGTAATGACAACGCTCTCCACCGGTGCCCTGAACAAAACAACCGAAGCAGGAGGATCGCTCCATTGCCAGACCGTCCGGCAACCCATGTATCTGCCGGCAGGACCTCCTGCTGTTGACCGTTTTTTTTTAAACGCGCACTGTTGTAAACAAATTTGATTACGCCCGTTTTGTTGACAGTTTTTTTGTTTACAAAAATTTTGTCAACAAATCTTTTGTAAACAACTTTTCCAGCTTCGCAGCGACAGACCGGCTTCAGAGGGCATTGATTTAATACGGTGAAAATTTGAATATTCCCATTAGCATACCCGTTTTTGCAGGAATTTTATAAAATACTACCTTTAAACGTTCGATATCATTATTCAAAAAATTATTTTTTATGCGGATCTTTTTCCTCCTGTTTTTATCAGCCGTTTCCTTTTTCTCAAATGCCCAGGAGCATTTTCCCCGGAAATGGGTACAGCTTTTTAACGGGAAGGATCTTTCCGGATGGGCACCCAAGATCACCGGTTATGCTTATGGCGACAATTTTGGCAATACCTTCCGGGTGGTGGATAAAAAACTTACGGTGAACTACGATCATTATAAAACCTTCGATGACCGTTTTGGCCACCTGTTCTATAAAATTCCGTTCTCTTATTACCTGCTGGCGGTGGAATACCGTTTTGTAGGTAAACAGACGCCCGGTGCACCCGGATGGGCTTACAAGAACAGCGGTGTTATGATTCACTGCCAGCCCCCGGCTACCATGGGCAAGGACCAGGACTTTCCTATTTCCATTGAAGTACAGTTGCTGGGCGGCGATTCTACCGGTGAACGCAGCACCTGTAATTTGTGCACGCCCGGAACCAATGTGGAAATGAACGGGAAACTGGTTACGCAACATTGCATCAACTCTACCTCAAAAACCTTTCGTAACGAGGAATGGGTACGGGCCGAAATATTAGTGCTGGGTGATTCGGTGGTGAAACATATCGCCAATGGCGACACGGTGCTGGTTTACCAGAAACCACAGATCGGAGGCGGTAGTGTTACCCATTTTGACCCGGCCGTAAAGAAAGACGGGCAACTTTTACAATCGGGGTATATTTCATTGCAAAGCGAAGGCCATCCTATTGAATTCAGGAAAGTGGAAATCATCGATCTGAGTCCTTACTATAAGAAAAAACCGACCGCTACAAACAGCAGGCTTTCCAAGCAATAAAATCAATCATATGTCACTGATTATATCCGGAGTTGATATTTTAGGCTATGTTGCGGGGGCCATTACCACCCTTACATTTTTGCCCCAGGTACTGAAAACGATCCGCGAAAAATCGGTAAAAGACATTTCGCTGATGATGTTTGTCATTGCCGCAGTGAATGAGATCCTGTGGATCATTTACGGCGCTCTCAAAAACGACTGGGTGATCATTTTAACCAATGCGGTCATTCTTTGCCTGTCGTTAACCATGATCTACCTCAAGTTTGCTTACGCTCATAAACACCCGTCCTCATGATGCGCTGTTTGTTCCTGTTGCTTGCATTACTGGTGATTGGCGCTTCCTGCAGCCATAGGATCAGCGAAACAGGTAAGGCTTCTTACTATGCAGACAGTTTTATCGGCCGGAAAACAGCCAGCGGTGCCGTATTCCGTCAAAACAAAAAGACGGCGGCACATCCCTCCCTGCCTTTTGGCACCATCGTTAAAGTTACCAACCTGAAGAACGGGCGCCGGGTAAAGGTCCGCATCAACGACCGCGGTCCATTTGTTCGGGGACGGATCATTGATCTAAGCAAAAAAACGGCCCGGAAGCTTGGTATGCTGGATGACGGCGTGGTTCCGGTAAAGATCACCTACAAAAAAAGATAGCCGCCGGCTTTATAACTCCGGCGGCCTGCGGTTTAGAGGGCTAAGAGCAGCCACATTGTGTCTCCGGGCACACAGAACGGTGTGCCGGTATATATTATAGTTATCTTTTTGATTGTTTTCCTGGCCAGTTTTGGATTTCGATGTGTAAAAGTAAGGCTTATCCTATTAACCCACTGTTATTTTTCATCGCTTTTGACTTCTTTTTTCTTCCCCGGTGATCCTCTTTTATAATTTTCGGCCCGTAAGGATCCTGCAGGGTTTCCGGGAATTAAAAAACTTTTACAGATCCTGATTATAAAGCATCATTCATATAGAATTTAAGCAAAAAAAACATTTAATAATAAAATCTTCTTTATTTTTTGATCGATTTTCGATTCTTGATTAAATTTTTAAAATAAGTTTAGCTATTTTCGGTAGCCTTAACGAAACAGACCGGATCATGAAATCAAAAACGATTGTAGAGAGCGAACAACCCTTATTGCTATCTGAAAGCAGGAAGCAATACCTTTTTAAAGTACGGCTGCTGAAATATTTGTATGAAGTAGACGCCGCATCCGTGGGAGAGATCTGTAAAGCATTGTCTATAAGTACACCCACCACACTCAAACTACTGGGCGAACTGAGCAAGGAACACTGGATCGAAAAAAGAGGTTTTGGCAAATCAATGGGTGGCAGAAAGCCCGACCTGTTTGGTTTAAGGGCCGGGTCGCTATACACGCTTTGTATCGATATTGAATTGTTTAGTGTGAAGATGGTTATTATGGACAATGTGCACAAGGAAAGCACGCCCATTATAACTACGGTGCATACCTTATCGAAAGACCGGCAGGGGATCGACCAGGTGCACCAGACAGCCGTAGCCCTGCTGGATCAGTCGGGCATCGATAAAAGCCGCCTGATCGGTGTCAGCATTGGCATGCCGGGACTGGTAGACTCCTTCCAGGGTGAAAACTACAGCTATCTCACCAACGATATTCCGGGGAAAACACTCCAGCACGCGTTTGAAGAAAAATTTAACCTGCCGGTGGTATTGCAGAATGATGTAAAAGGCACTGCCCTGGCCGAACTGCGGCATGGGTTGGCCCTGGGCAAAAAGAATGCGCTGGTATTGCTGATGGACTGGGGTGTTGGCCTGGGCATTATCATGGATGGAAAGGTACGGCAGGGCACCTCCGGTTTTTCCGGAGAGATGGGACATATTCCGTTTATTGATAATGGAGATCTGTGTTATTGCGGCAAACACGGTTGCCTGGAAACGGTAGCCTCCGGTTTGGCACTGGCCAAGATGGCCAAGGAAGGGATCCTTTCCGGGAAGAATTCGATACTGGCAGAGCTTTCTGAAAAAGAAATTGATAATATTGAGGCGGAAGTGGTCATTAAAGCCGCCAACCGCGGTGATCAGTATGCCATCAAGCTATTATCCAATATTGGCACCAATATGGGAAAAGGCATTTCAACCCTCATCCAGCTGTTTAACCCGGAACTGATCATCCTGGGGGGTAAGATTGCCGAAGCCCGACAGTATATCACGCTGCCCATGCAGCAGGCCATTAATACCTATTGCATGACACAGATCCGGGAAAAAGCATCCATCGTTTCTTCCGAACTGGGAAAGAACGGTCGCCTCCTGGGCTATGCCACCGCCTCCTTTGACCATTATTTTGATTCGCTGCTGAAAGAGCTGGAAGCCTGATGCCTTATTCCAGCACGGGCCGAAGCCAGCGCCGGAGCTCATCTTCCGGCATTTCCTTTCGTTGCACATAATCCAGGAACTGATCTTCCTGGATCTTTCCAACGCCGAAGTATTTGCTTTCGGGGTGACTGAAATACCAGCCGCATACCGAAGAAGCCGGGTACATCGCCAGGGACTCGGTCAGGTGAATACCGGTACCGGCTTCCCCGCCCAGCAGGTTGAATAATTTATATTTTTCGGTATGATCCGGACAGGCCGGGTAGCCGGGTGCCGGCCGAATGCCCCGGTATTTTTCCTGTATCAGCTCTTCGTTCGACAGGGTTTCTTCCTTTTCATAACCCCATAGTTCCTTCCGTACTTTTTCATGAAGCAGCTCGGCAAAGGCCTCTGCAAAACGGTCGGACAAGGCTTGTAAATTGATCTTACTATAATCATCATTCTGCGCAATAAACCGCTCCAGGTGCGGCTCTATACCATGTATAGTTACTGAAAAAGCGCCGATAAAATCAGACTCAGGGGATGGGCAAATAAAATCTGCCAGACTCAGATTGGGCTGCCCTGCTGCTTTTTTAATCTGCTGACGCAGGAATTGAAGCGGTATGGTTTCTCCCTCGCTTTGATGTACCAATACCGTGTCATCTGCCGTTTTTGTTACCGGCCAAAACCCGGCAGCGCCCTGGGCCGTAAGCCATTGTTCCGCAACGATCTGATCCAGCATCTTATTGGCATCCTCATACAGCTTTGTAGCTTCTTTGCCTACAACAGGATCTTCCAGTATCTGCGGAAACTTGCCATGCAGCTCCCAGGAAATAAAAAATGGCTGCCAGTCGATATATTTCCGTATTTCCGACAGATCATAATTGCTAAAACTGCGCACGCCGGTAAAAGAAGGTGCCACCGGCTCAAAACCGGTCCAGTCAATGGCTGCTTTATTTTTTTGTGCCTCCCCGAATGGCAGGAATTCTTTTACTTTTTTCTTACTGGCAAAATCTTCTGCCAGCCTGGTATATTCTGCTTTGATGTTTTCCAGGAACTGTGGCTTCTGCTCCGGGCTTAACAAAGAGCCGGCTACAGTTACACTACGGGAAGCATCCAGCACATGTACGACTCCTTTATCAAATTGCGGAGCGATCTTTACTGCCGTATGCATACGGGAGGTGGTGGCGCCTCCAATCAGCAGGGGCTGCGGCATATTGCGCCGCTGCATTTCATGCGCTACGTTCACCATTTCATCAAGGGAAGGCGTAATTAACCCGCTAAGCCCGATAATATCCGCTTTTTCCCGTTCTGCTGTATCCAGTATTTTATCCGTGGGTACCATTACTCCCATGTCGATGATCTTATAGCCATTACAGGCCAGCACCACTCCCACAATGTTTTTACCAATATCATGTACATCTCCTTTTACCGTCGCCAACAAAATAGTAGGCGCTGTATCTTCGTCCAGGTCGGGATTGGCCAGCTTTTCTTCCTCAATAAAAGGCGTGAGCCAGGCTACACTTTTTTTCATTACCCGGGCGCTCTTTACCACCTGTGGCAGGAACATCTTGCCCGAACCAAACAGGTCACCCACCACATCCATTCCTGACATCAGCGGGCCCTCAATCACATCCAGCGGGCGCGGATATTTCAAACGGGCCTCTTCCGTATCGGTATCGATATAATCCGTAATACCGTTTACCAGTGCATGTTTCAGCCGTTCTTCTACCGGTGTATTTCTCCAGGCCAGGTCTTTTTTTTCGGTCTTACCAGATGCCTTTACGGTTTCGGCAAAGGCCAGCAGTTTTTCCGTGGCCTCATTGTTTTCATTGTTCCGGTTCAGGATCACATCTTCGCATAACTGGCGCAGCTGGGGCTCAATTTCATCGTATACTACCAGCTGTCCGGCGTTCACAATTCCCATATTCATTCCCGCACGGATGGCATAGTATAAAAATACAGCATGCATGGCCTCCCGTACCGGTTCATTGCCCCGGAAGGAAAACGATAAATTACTTACACCACCGCTGATACTTACAGCCGGCATCAGCTGCTTGATCTCTTTAACCGCTTCGATAAAATCGACCCCGTAATTATTGTGCTCTTCCAGGCCGGTGGCAATGGCAAAAATATTCGGATCAAAAATGATATCCTGTGGAGCGATCCCCACTTTTTCGGTCAGTATTTTATAGGCACGATGACAGATCTGCACTTTGCGTTCCCTCGTATCGGCCTGTCCCTGTTCATCAAAAGCCATCACCACCACTGCGGCACCATAGCTTTTGCAGATAATGGCCTGTTCTATAAACTTCTCCTCTCCTTCCTTCATGGAGATGGAGTTAACAATACATTTTCCCTGCACACATTTAAGTCCCGCCTGGATGATCTCAAATTTTGATGAATCGATCATTACCGGTACTTTGGCAATATCCGGTTCGCTCTGTACCAGGTTAATAAAGGTGGTCATGGCCTGCACCCCATCCAGCAGGGCATCATCCATATTGATATCAATGACCTGTGCCCCGTTCTCTACCTGCTGACGTGCCACGCTCAACGCCTCCTCATATAGGTTTTCACGGACCAGGCGCGCAAACTTTTTGGAGCCGGTTACATTGGTTCGTTCCCCTACATTTATAAAATTCGTTTCCGGCCGTACCACCAATGGTTCAAGCCCCGATAAACTTAAATAAGAATGAATTTTTGTACTTGCTGACATGAATACTTCTTTGAGTCACCTGCCACCGCGGCATACGGTGACGCTAAAATGTTATACGATCATCCGGTTGCAGTTTGTCGCAACCACTAATTATACGCAACTTCCGGTAATGCCCGTGGCGTTACCCCCTTTACTGCTTTGGCAATGGCGGCAATATGTTCGGGTGTGGTGCCACAGCATCCGCCTACAATATTTACATATCCTTCTTTCGCCCAGTCTTCCAGGAACGCCGCCGTTTCTTCCGGAAGTTCGTCATATTCGCCCATCGCATTGGGTAACCCGGCGTTGGGATAAGCAGACACATAGCAACCGGCCAGGTGGGCCAGCTCGCTCACATGCGGACGCATTTCTTTGGCGCCCAGCGCGCAGTTCAATCCCACACTCAGCGGGGCTGCATGCGCTACTGAAATATAGAAGGCTTCCAGCGTTTGACCGCTCAGCGTTCTTCCGGAAGCATCCGTAATGGTACCGCTGATCATTACCGGCGCGCCTTCCGTACCATTTTCAAAACGGGCTGCTTTTTCCGGGTGATCCCTGAAAAATTTCTTGGCAGCAAAAATCGCCGCCTTTGCATTGAGCGTATCAAAAATGGTTTCAATCAGGAGCAGATCGGCTCCGCCATCCACCAGTCCGTGAATTTGTTCCGTATAGGCGGCTACCACTTCGTCAAATGTTACGGCCCGGTAACCGGGATTGTTTACGTCCGGCGAAAGGGAAAGCGTTTTATTCAGTGGTCCGATAGCACCAGCAATAAACTTTGGGCCGGTCTCCGGATGCTCACTTACAAAGGCATCGATCGCTTCGCGGGCACATTTTACAGAAGCCACATTCAGTTCATAAGCCAGGGATTGCATATCATAATCAGCCTGTGCAATAGAAGTAGAGCTGAAGGTATTGGTTTCGATAATATCCGATCCCGCCTCCAGGTATTTCTTATGAATGGCCTTAATAACATCCGGCCGTGTAAGGCTTAACAGGTCGTTGTTGCCTTTTACATCGGAGTGCCAGTTCTGAAACCGCTCACCCCGGTAATCTTCCTCTGTTAGTTTATACCGCTGGATCATGGTACCCATAGCACCATCCAGTACCAGTATGCGTTGCTGTAACAGTTCCTTTATTTTGCTCATTGTACAAAATTTTAGTGATGGCAACGAAGTTGCCGGAATCTGTAACCCAAAAAAATAAACGTGGAAAATCTTTAGCAGGAATTCTAACGTTTATTAGTTCAGATTTTTAAACAGGCTGAACAATAAACAAATCCGCCTGCGGGTGCAAAGGTAGGTTTTTTTAGCTTTCAGTGATCAGCAATTAGCTTTCAGCGCCAAAGCTCCGGCCTGTGCCTGATGACTGAATGCTGATAGCTGATTGCTAAAAGCCTGCCTACCGGCTCATATACTTCTCCACCGGAAGCCGGTTTTGCAGGCTGCGGCCCAGGGTTAACTCATCTGCATATTCCAGCTCACCGCCAAAAGCGATGCCCCGGGCAATGGTTGTAATACGTATGGATTGATCCTGCAGTTTTTTCTGAATATAATAAATAGTGGTATCGCCCTGGATGGTAGGGTTTAAGGCAAAAATAAGCTCCTCCGTCTTTTCATGCTCCACCCGGTGCAGCAGGGATCCGATATTCAGCTGATCCGGGCCTACGCCATCCAGCGGGGAAATAACCCCACCCAGCACATGGTATGTGCCATTATATTGCTGGGTGCTTTCAATAGCAATCACGTCCCGGATGGTTTCTACCACGCAGATCGTATGCTGCTGCCGGTGCGAATTGGAGCAAACCGAACAAAAATCACCGTCTGCTACATTAAAACAGCGTTTGCAAAAGCAAATATCCCTGCGCATCCGGTCGATGGTTTCGCTAAAACGACTCACCTCCCCCGGCTCCTGGCGCAGCAGGTGCAGCACCAGGCGCAGCGCCGTTTTTTTACCAATACCCGGAAGTTTTGCAAACTCATTAACCGCTGACTCCAATAAACCGGAAGAAAATTGCATCCTGCAAAGATACACCGGAAAACAGAAAATGCGGCCCCCATCCTGTCAATCCAGCGGAACAAAACACCTGTTAGCCTGTTTAATTGGCTCAGGGAAAGCCTTTTCCGGTTTATAAACCACAGATATTAACAATCACTAAGCACCGCGACGCGTTCCATTTCCCTAAAAGCGATTATGTTTGCAATTCATATGCAAATAAAGCGTCTTACGGGTTTATTTTTCGCTGCTGCTGCTGTTATCGTGTTGATTTATTCAGGCGGCGGATGCGCCAATATCATTGCCCCTACGGGCGGACCAAAAGATAGTCTGCCGCCGCAGATCGTTCGGGTGACCCCTCCGAATGAAACCAAACATTTTGACCAGCAGCGGATCACCTTCTACTTTGACGAATATGTGGATCTGAATGATGTGTACCAGAACCTGGTAATTTCTCCCCTTCCTAAAGTGATGCCCCAGGTAGACCGCAAACTGAAAACAGTTACCGTGCGTCTTAAGGACAGTCTGAAAGCCAACACTACTTATGTGCTTAATTTTACCAATGTAATTAAAGATATTACCGAGGGGAATAAGGCCAAGGATATGTTGTATGTGGTTACCACCGGCGATTATTTTGATTCGCTTCAGCTGAGCGGCAACGTAAAAATGGCGAGAACCGTAAAACCGGATTCTACCTTAACGGTAATGCTGCATTCCAACCTGGAAGACAGCTCCGTGTATAAACAAAACCCCGATTATATTGCGAAACTGGACAGCAACGGCAATTTCCTGTTTCGTTACCTGAGACCCGGCACATACCGGCTTTATGCCATTAAGAGCGAAGGCAGCTCTTATATGTATACCAGCAAACAACAGGTATTTGCGTTTGCCGATACGCCCATTGTTGTGCGCCCCATTCCGCCTCCGCCGGTACGGCTTTACGCTTATGTAGAAGAAGAAGAGCAAAAAGGCAAAGGCGCCGCCGAAGAGCAGGAGATTGACAAAAAAGAAAAACGGCTGAAGTTTCAAACCAATTTACAGTCGCAACAGCAGGACCTGCTGGCGCCGCTGAGGATCACATTCCCAACGCCTTTAAAGAACTATTTCCCGGAAAAAATGGTGCTGACAACGGACAGTACATTTACGCCCGCCACCGGGTATAAATTTACACTGGACAGTACCCGGAAAATCATTACCATGAACATCCAGTGGCAGGAGGGCACAAAGTATAACCTGATCCTGCCAAAGGATTTTGCCTCCGACAGCCTGGACCGGGGCCTGCTAAAACCCGATACGTTGAAGTTTTCAACACTGGCAAGGAAAGATTACGGGCAGGCACGGATCACTTTTAATAACCTGGATACGTCCGTACATCCGGTGCTGCTGATTTCGCAGGGCGATCAACTGAAAAATGCGTTCCCGCTCCACTCGAATATTCTTGAGATTGATTTATACGCTCCGGGCGACTATGATCTGCAGGTGCTTTTTGACCGGAACGGGAATGGGAAATGGGATGCCGGAAATTTTCTCAAACATATACAGCCCGAGATCATTGTGCCCCTGGATCGTAAGCTTACTTTTAAAGCCAACTGGACGTTGGAGCCGGAGATCAATCTGAAACCACCGCCGAAGTGATTTAGTGGGAGTGATTAGTTTTCAGCCTTCAGTTATTAGTTTTCAGTTGGGCCTTCTCCTGTTCGGGGTAGTAGCCAGCTTTCAGCAATCAGCGTTTAGCTTTCAGCCATTGCCGCTCCTGTTCAGAGATAATAAGTCTATTGAGGATTAACATTGAATATGGATACGTGTATCCTAAACGAAATCATCTGATAACTGATAGCTGACCTCTGATAGCCCAGACAAGTTTTCAGC
>NZ_JASLGT010000003.1 GCF_030150205.1 Niabella sp. | reverse complement strand
TTTGAACACGCTTAAACTGAGAAGGATTTTGCTTCTGTAAATGACGGAGTTCTGGAAGGCTCTCTTTAATGAATAGCTCTTTTAATTTACCCATAACTCAAATATACAAAAAGATATTAAATTAATGTCTAATCGGTATTAGCAACCTGAAGTTACAAAAAATTATATATATTATTTTTTAAATAAAAAATCAGAAGCTATTGCGCACACAAAGCAACTGGTGGTACGAAAGATTTGGATAGACTTCCTGAACCATCCGACCGCCCTAACTGCAAAACAGGCGTTATTGCTTATTTTTCAGCGTCTGCTCAAAAAGTTTGAAGATCCGTTTGTATTCATCCGTCCAGCTAACCGGCTCCACAAACCCATGATCCTCCATCGGGTAAGACGCCAGCTCCCAGTTGTCTTTCTTTAATTCCATCAGACGTTGTGCCAGCTTCACCGCATCTTGGTAATGCACATTTACGTCTACCATACCATGGCAGATCAACAGGTTTCCTTTTAGTCCCTTTGCAAAATAGATGGGCGAACTTTTATGATAAGCGATACTGTCAGTAAACGGTTCATTCAGGATATTGGAGGTATACCCGTGGTTATAATTGGCCCAATCCGTAACCGGCCTCAGGGCTGCTCCGCTTACAAATACATCCGGCGTTGTAAACAACGCCATCAGGGACATAAAACCACCGTAAGATCCGCCATAAATGCCCACTTTCGCGGGATCGATCTTGTAGGTATCGGTTAAATATTTTACAGCATCTACATGATCTGTAAGGTCTTTGCCCCCCATATGCCGGTAGATACCGGTACGCCAGTCCCGGCCATAGCCGGCACTACCGCGGTAATCAATGTCCATTACATAATAGCCATTGTCTGCAAGAAGATTGTTGAACATATATTCCCGGAAGTAAGAGCTCCACCATTTATGCGCATTTTGCAGGTATCCGGCACCGTGTACAAAGAATACAGCCGGCATACCGGGTTTGGCATTTTCCGGTTTGTATATGCGCGCATATACCGGTACGCCATCCCTGGCTGTAAATGAAATTACTTCGGGTGTACGCCATTTGATCTGCCGATAAGCTTCACTTTGCGCTTTTGAGGTGATCTGCACCGGCCGGGCACCGGCGCGGTTTTCCTGGAGGTAAAGTTCCCAGGGCTTGTTGATAAATGAGTTTCGGATCGCCAGGTATTTTTCATCAGGCGACAGGCTTACTTCATTGGCTCCGGCCATTGTGGTCAGCTGTATGGCTTCACCCGTTTTTATATTTAACCGGTAGAACTGCTTCTCTCCCGGGTGCACTTCATTTGTGGTAATATAAAACGATCGTTTATCCCTGGAGAGCTTTGCGTCCTGCACCTCATAGTTTCCTTTTGTAAGCCCCCGTTTGGTGCCGGAAGCCAGGGAGTAAAGATACAGGTGCGCATACCCGGTTGCTTCACTTTGAAACCAAAGCGTTTCATTATCGATCCATCCGGTCGAGCGCTGATCTATACCCGGCCCGCCGATCCAGGCATCATCGTGTTGCCGGTCTACCAGTTTAAGATTCCTGGTTGCTGTATCCATCAGCATCAGCCACCGGTCTTTATTGTCGTCAGCATACACATCCAGCAAGGCATACCGGCCATTGGGGGCCCATGCCACACCCCATATATTCACATTGCGCAGCGCCGAATCTTTTTTCAACTTTTCCCATTGTTCCGGATAGTCCTTTACAAATACCGGTATATCCCGGATGCCGGGGATCTGCTCCGTATTGATTTTATACGCCGTATCTTTTATTCGGTCATAAACGAAGAACCGTGCGCTGCCCTGGGGACTGCCCACTTTTGTACGTCCGGAAATATCCGTGGTATAACCGCTTTCGGTTACATAATCCGGTACAATGGTTCTTTTGCCATTCCCTGCCGTGTACAACTGGTAGGTTACAAACCGCCCGTCCGGACTGATCGCAATTCCGGTAAGTGCATTCCCTCCCAGATAAACGGGCCGCAAACCGGCCGGCTCCACGGCCTTCTGGTACCGCTCTGTAGCCGATCGTTTATTGCTTCGCTCCAGCAACACATCCATCGTAGCCAGCTGCTCTTTTTTTAACCACTCTTCCTCTGCGTTTCCTTTTTTATTTTTATCGGAGGGCGTATCATTTGTAAAGTTGGTCAGTTGTTGCGAAGCACCTGTGGCAATTTCCCAGGAATAAAGATTCTGACTACGGGTGTATACGACCCGCGTATCATTAAAACTAAATACCGGGTTATACTCAGCTTCCAGTGTTTGTGTGATGCGTATAACCTTGCCGCCCGGAGCCCTGTAAAAGATATCACCATCCTTTGCCCAAACTGCTGCAGACCGGTTGCGATTGTACCGGAGCTGGTCTTCATACACCACTTCCTGCTGACCTCCGGTTAATACTTTCCGGGGGCTTTTGTCCGCAAGCGAAATACGGTATAGTGAATCTGCAGGCGCCTGGTCCGGGTTCCAGTTAAAAAATAACATATTACCGGTATGGCCCCAGGCCACCCCAGACGGAGAACTACCCATCCATTTCGGATCACGCATAATCTGTTCTACGGTTAACACACCCGGGTTGTTCTGGGCAGATGCTGTAACAGCGGCCATCATTGCAGCAACTGCAGCGGTTTTTATCAATAAGCTCTTCATCTTTAAAGCAGAAAATTTATTTAATGGCTCGCCCTGAACTTCAGCCTGAGCGGGCACAATACGATCCTCCATACAAAAATAAGGGGGTCAGTGCTTTCAGGCGCACCATGGGCACATAACATTTTCCGGTTCTGATAAATGATCCTGTGAGAACGCTACCGGGATGCTGGGCCGGAACGCAGGTCTGACAGCACCAAACAGGTTTAAGCCCTCATCAGGAATAAAAATTTGATACCCTGCATCCTTTATTTTAAAAGAAACCAGCTATCTGGTTCCCGCTATTTTGTCCGTGCTGCGGCAGTCTTATCCCGTCCGGCTTTAAACTCAGAGCCGGCCTTCCATCCGGGCCAGGTATGCCCATATGCCAGGCGTTTGCCCACCATAAAAAGCAATTGCAGGTCGTCAACCGCTCCGCTCAGATCCCAGCTGGTTTGATATTCGTCTGAAGGACTATGATAGTGTTGTTCATTAAACGCCTCCTGCATTTTTTTACCGTATGCTTTCCCCTTGCCCACCACATCGATTCCAAAGCCCTGTGCCAACGCGGGTACACCTGCCTTGGCAAAACTGAAATGATCCGACCGAAAATAATGCCCGGCCTCCGGCGTTGCATCATAAGAGATATAACGTCCCTGCTTTTCGGCTTCTTCTTTTAAAAGGTCTTCCATCTCCGATTGTCCCTGCCCAACCACCATAATATCTTTTGTGCGGCCATAATTGTTCACCTCATCCACATTCAGTACACCCACTGTTTTTGCCAACGGGTAAACGGGATGCTGCGCATAGTAGGCAGAGCCCAGCAATCCCTGTTCCTCTGCGGTTACCGCCAGAAACACAACCGTGCGTTCGGGCGGAGTTTGCTGGTTTTTCCACACCCTCGCAAATTCCAGCAAGGCAGCTGTACCGCTGGCGTTATCGAGTGCACCGTTGTAAATAGAATCACCCCTGGCATCCGGCTTGCCAATGCCCGGGTGATCCCAGTGTGCGGTATAAAGCACATATTCATCCGGGTATTTGGTGCCGGTGATCTTTGCGATCACATTGTGCGATTTGCTATACGTAACCTTTGTTTTTATTTGTGTGGAAACCGTTTCATTTAGCGAAATCGCTCTAAATCCGGGTATATCCGCTTTAGCAATAATCGCTGTATCCTGCCCGCCGGCAATGATCAGCTTTTTTGCCGCCTCCATAGAAATCCAGCCCTGTGCATCCAGTAATTTTTCATCTTTATTGTCCAGTCGCAGCTCCGATTCATTCCAGCTGTTCTGTACCACACTGAACGGATAGCTGGCGGCCGCCGTACTGTGAATCACCAGGCAGCCACGGGCGCCCTGCCGGGCCGCTTCTTCAAACTTATAGGTCCAGCGCCCGTAATACGTCATGGTTTTACCTTTAAACAAAGTGGTATCTCCATTATTGAAACCGGGATCATTCACCAGCACCATTACGATCTTTCCCTTTACATCCAGTCCTTCATAATCATTCCAGTGATACTCTGGCGCTACCACGCCATAGCCCGCAAATACCACCGGCACATTATCCAGACTGACTACCGCATCCGTTTTGGGCGTTGACCATACATATTCATCGTAGCCCTTCAGCTGCAGCGCTCCTTTTGGCGTATGCACCTGCATCAGCGTATCCGGCAGCGACAGGATATCGATCATAGGTACCTCCTGCAAATAACTGTTACCATTACCCGGTTCTGTTCCCAATGCCCGGAATTGGTCCTGGAGGTAGGCGATCGTTTTTGTTTCGCCTTCTGTAAAGGGCTTCCGTCCCTGGAAAGCATCCGACGATAATATTTTAATGTGCCTGACCAGGCTGTCTGCACTAAATGCCGATGCCCCGGACTCTTCATTCTTTGTTTTTACCGGGGTATTGCAGGCTGCAAAAACAAGCGCGGCAAGCGCAATAGCGAGCGGTTTACAATTCATTGAATCAATATTTAGCCTTCAGCATTTAGCTATCAGATTCTGTGTTAATTACCAAATAGAAGTTTTAATTTTTTTAATACTTTTGTGTTTTAGGCGGCTTTATGCCAGCCTGTGTAAGAGAGCAATTATTTAATATTGCTCTCTACTTTTTTATTGCACTTCTGTAG
>NZ_JASLGT010000002.1 GCF_030150205.1 Niabella sp. | reverse complement strand
TACGTGTTCCGCACCCGTTTGCCGGTCTCAAGAAGTGCAAGCACCTCTCTACCCCACGACTTGCATGTATTAAGCCTGCCGCTAGCGTTCATCCTGAGCCAGGATCAAACTCTCCGTTGTAAATGAGTTTGACTTACTGACATCTAAAAATTCTCAAGAGAAAAATTAACGTGTCAAAAATCTAATGTTATTTGCTTTTTGACTTACCTTTTCGTTGTCACAACTTAATGTGACTGAATTGTGCTATTGCTTCCAAACTTTCAAAGATCTTTTTGCAAAACTATCTCCTAAAAGATACCTCACAAACTTGCCAATACTTCCGGACTTGAACCAGACAAGCGCCCTATCGCTGTATCGTATTTATCTAATTCTGAAGAACTTATGACCTCATTTCTACACCCCTCGGTCACCGTTTGGGGTTGCAAAGCTAAAAACTTATTTCCAAACCACCAAATTTATTTTTCTCCCTTTCTTCAAAACCTTTCCAAGAACTATCCCCGTTTTCAATCGGGTTGCAAAGATACAATTCCTTTCCAAACTAACAAAAAAAATTCTATCTTTTTTTTGATGTAACCAATTATGTGTGAAGAACTTACCGTTACTGAAGCGTTTGTTTTTTTGTTTGCCTTATTTAAAGGCGGACTGCAAAGATACAACTTTCATTTTGAATTTTGATACGATCAGCAAAATATTTTTTCAATTTTTTCTAACCGTTCGGTAAGTATAAGCGGAATGTCCAGTAATAGATTTTCTGGAATTCATTATAGTAGTAGATGCTTCTGAAACGCAGACTGAATCAATGTTTCAGAGCTTTGAATCTTTTATTTTCTTCTCAGAGAACTCATCCGTTTCACAAACGGAGTGCAAATATAGAACCTTTTTTAAAACCACCAAACTTATTTGAAAAAAATCATCATTTTTTTTCACTATTGTCCGCCAAACCTCCCCAAAGCCTTTATTAACAAGTTGAAAGCGGGGTGAAGACTGTATTTTGGTTTTGGATTCCAAAAGCAGGGTTATGTTGAGTTAAAGAGTTCTGGTTGCTTAGTCGATGCTTTTCGTTGCTGTTGATAGTGCTTTAAAAGAGTTGCAATGCCGATATAGTTGAACAAATGCAGCCTGACTACGGTTACAAAAACGCTGAAAGCCATTTTGGATTGATGCTGATGATGTATTGTTGATAACAATAACAGGGCGATTAACGCGCACCATATTTGTATCTCTATGGCATTCTGATTGTCTCCCACAAAGTATTGCAGCGGGAAGTTTTGTTTTAACTTTTTGAAGAATAGTTCAATTTTCCATCGATACTTATACAACAGCGCAATAATGGCGGCATCAAGCTCAAAGTTATTGGTAATGAACTCAAAACTACGTTGCTTTTCCTGATCCCACCAGGCTATACGGCGAAGCCTCAGGGTTTGCTCTTGCCCGTCTTCGTCTTTGTAGGTTTGTTCAATAATCGCTTCCTTGAGAATGTTATCGGCAGAAGTGTCATCGTGCAGGCATTCCATTACATTTTTGAAGACAGCGTTATCTTTTTGCCGTGTGATAAAGTAAATACCGGCGTGGGTGAAGGCGGCAAATTGCTTGTAATTGTTATACCCTTTATCAAAAACGATGTAAGAACCTGCTGGCAGGCTTAGCTTTTTGTAAATACGCTGGTCACTATCGGCTGCTGCATCAAACTGAATAAAGAAGGGCATAAGCGAAGCGGCTTCAATAACCGTATTTTTCTTGATACCTCCCTTCTTTTTGCCGTTGGCCGCATATCGGCCCGATGTTTTCAAAATAGCCTTGAACAGCCCGAATACCGTAGCATCCAGCAAAAATAGTTTTTGCAGGATAGCTTTGGGCAGCGTGCTGTCCGACAAAGAAGGCTTGTACTTTTGGTACAGGTCTTCGTAAACGGCTTTAAAGGTATCAGCGGAACGTTCTTTGTTACCATCGCTCAGGGTACTGCGGGGTGGCACATAATTAATACCGAGATGATTAAGCTTGCCTTGTGCAACCCCCAGCCCGCTTACAATCTCCCGCAAAGAGGTGCAACCGGAAAGCACACAGTACAGCATGCTGATAAAGTGTTCATAGAAATGCAGCCGCTTATAATATCGGTTGGCCTTCGTTTTTTCTATTGCAGCAGCAACAGTAGGCCTGGAACACAAAAAAGTTATCTGGGAAAACAGGTGCTGTCCGAAATAATTTGTACTTTGGTTCATATAGTTTACTTGTGTGGTAACTTGCAAACTATAAAAAAGGGGCGGCTTGGCCTACCCCTTTATTTTTTTGTCGGACATCAATGATTTTTTTTCTTCACGCGCTTTTCCGGGCGGGTATTGCCCCTCTTACCGCTACGTCCGCCAACAGCATATCCTACAAAAAACAACGGTACCCGCATTGTTTGAAAACAAAAGACGTCAATAGTAATAGTAACCATGTTCATAGTACCGGGTATCTGCGAATCTATTGAATTTCCATCCCTGATCCCCGGTTTACCATGACGGCATAAACAGGAAGCACACTTCGCTTTATGAATGGGGCGCCTGTTTTCTAATCTTCATTAAAAAGGCACAGCGCATGATTAAACATCCCCGGTCGATTCTGATCGCCAATAACCACCTCAATAGCCTGGGCGGATCTGAAACCTACACCTATACATTGGCAGAGGAACTGGTACGCCAGGGTTTCAACGTAGAGTATTTTACTTTTGATAAAGGGCTGGTATCCGCAAAAATGGAAAAAGAACTGGGCATCCGGTTTCGTCAGAAAAGAAAGTACGATCTGATACTGGCCAACCATCACACCTGTGTAAATCACCTCCGGCTACGCGGTTTTATCATTCAAACATGTCATGGTGTGTATCCCAAACTGGAACAGCCCTCCCCTTATGCCAGCGGATATGTTGCTATTTCGCAGGAAGTAAAAGACCATTTAACAAGAAAGCAGCTGCCCAGCAAGGTTATATTAAACGGGATCAATGTAAACCGGTATACCAGTACGGCTCCGTTGCATACGGAAGTGAAAACTGTTTTAAGTCTCTGCCATTCGAACGAGGCCAATGCCATCATCAAAGCCGCATGTACAGCAATAGGCGCCGACCTTAAAACGCTGAACAAATATGAAACACCCATATGGAACGTGGAAAAGATGATCAATAAGGCCGATCTGGTAGTAGGCATCGGCCGGTCTGCCTATGAGGCCATGGCCTGCGGACGCCCGGTAATTATATTTGATCATCGCTCCTATTTTCCTCCCTGTGGAGATGGGTATGTGAAAGACAAGCTGGAACGAAGCCTCCTCAAAAACTGCTCCGGCAGGTATTGCAACCGGGCATTTTCTGTTCCGGACGTGATCTCAGAAATTAAAAAATTCAAATGGGAAGACGGGAACTACTTCCGCAATTTTGCACTGAACAAGCTCAATATCCGGAACACGGTGGAAGAATACCTCGATTATTTTCAACAACTGAAATATCAGTACTCCGGCTATCAGAAGCTTGCCGTATCTGTAAAAAGATTTTTCAACAGGCCAGCCCTCAAAAAACAGCCGTATATCGTATAGTGTATCCTAAAAAATGATCAGGATTCCGGATACCGCACTTGTGTAAGTACCAGGCCGTGAGCCGGTGCATCAAAATAGGCAGATCCGCATACCGTTTTCTTTATGATTGCCTCAAAGGCTTCCAAACTCAGGGAACCCCGGCCCACGCGTAGCATGGTGGCCACCAGGGCCCGCACCATCCCGCGCAAAAAACGATTGGCCGTTACCTGGTACCGGTATACCCCCTGCTCCAGTGCCCAATGACTTTCCATGAGGTTACAATTGAAAGTTTTTACCTGGGTATTGGTTTTGGAAAAACTGCTGAAGTCTTTAAAGCGTTTTAATAAGGCGGCGGCTTCGTTCATATATGCAAGATTCAGCGGGTATGGATAAAAATAAGCCGTATCTGCAAGAAAGGCATTCTTGAATTGATATACTGTGTACAAATAGCTGCGGCTCAATGCATCAAACCGGCTGTGGGCGTCATCAGCTACCTGCCGCACCTCTTTTATAACGATATCCCCGGGGAGGATGGCGTTCAGATTATAAATCCATTTTGAATCAAAATCCCGGTTCCAGTCGAAATGAAAAAAATTCTGAAAAGCGTGCACACCACTATCTGTACGGGAAGACCCGGTAAGAATCGGAGCCTCTTTAAAAAAGACGGTAAACGCTTTTTCAATCTCCCCCTGAATGGTAGCACCCGTATGCTGGATCTGAAACCCACTATAACGGGTGCCCTTATAGGAAACTTCTAAAAAATAACGCATCGTAACCTTACCGCCAAAGGCTGACAGCGTTCAGCCATCAGTTTTCAGCGCTTAACTATTGAATAAGACTATTGAATTTTTCTTTGTAGTGGGTATCCTTGATCTCTGACTGCAGCGTACTGAAATTTTCCGGATCGGAGATATGGGTTCGCGCTGCATCAAAGAAATTATATTTTCCCGCATTTGATAAGAACATACTGCTGATGTATTTGATCTGTGCAGTGGTGTAACATTTACTCTTAAATGCCTGCCGGGCCTCTTCAATCATCAGATCGTCATTTTCTTTACCGGCCATATCCCGGCGCAGTTTAAGAAAATCGCCTTCCGTTGCAACCGCTTTACAGCTACCCGATACGGCAGCCCTGGGCGCCTCCTTTGTTTCCTTTTTATTAACAGTGCCTTCCTGTGCCATAGCCGGCTTTTCCTTTACCGCAAATTCCTGGTCCTTTTTTGCTGCGGGAGCTGCTTTGTCTGTTGTTTCTTTTACCGGGGCCTTTTCTTCCGGGGCTTCTGCAGCCGCCGGTATTGTAATTTCAATCTGTTCTGCTTTTCCATTGCCGGTACGGTCTTCGTAAACCACCACGGTTCCCGTTCCGGAAGAGTGCTGCGACACTTTTACCACGGCATCTTTGCCAACTTTTGGTGCATTGTTTTTGGAGGTTGCTGCCGCAACCTGCTCCTGCGGCATTTCCTTAGCTGCGCCCGCGGGTTCCTGCTTTGGAGTTTCTTCCTTTGCCACCGGTTTTTCTTCGGGTTTGGGCTGCTCCAGCAAAGAAGGATCATTGGCCGCCTTGGAAAGTATTTTTGTAAAATCGCTTACATTGGAATTATCCACCGCCGGTTGCTGTTGTGCGGGCGGAGGCGTTTGCTGAACAGCCGCTGTTGCCGCCGGTTCCTGTTTTGGAGCTTCCTCCTTTACCACCGGTTTTTCTTCGGGTTTCGGCTGTGGCTTTGGAGCTTCACGACGCGGTTGCGGCTTGGGCGCCTCTGCCTTGGCAAGGGCAGCCGCTTCATCTGCAGTCAGCGGCTTCTGTACATCCATCGACTGAAGGTCGAACAGCGACCAGCCATCCGCACCAAAATTTTTGATCAGGTAGCCTTTATCCTTTGAGTCGATCTTAAACCTGAAGGTCAATTCGGGGGTCTTGTTGTCCTGGAATCCTACTACCAGCCGGTAATCTCCATCCTTCAATTGGGGCAGAATAAGGTAGCCGGAGGAATTGGCTTCAATACGCTGTCCATTGATCTTTATATAAAACGGCTGCGCAGGTTCGGTTTGCAGGTAAACGAAATATTTTGATTGAACGGAGTATTGAGCGAAGGAAACAAAGCCAGCCAGTAAAAAGACGATCGCCAGTAATAAACGCTTATTCATGATGTATATATTGTTCTAAATTGATCCTATCGAAATGATTCTTTCGAACAAAAATAAACGAATAATGCGAGGTGGGAAAGTTTCTGGAAGAATTTGAAAATTTGAAAATGTGAAAATTTGGAAATGGGGAGATATGGGAATGTGAAAATGTGGGAATGAGGGAATGAGAGAATGGGATTGCAGGTCGCACATGGAGTGTCCGGCGTTCGGCGTTCAGCCTTCAGTTTTCAGTTTTCAGCTGATTCCACCGGAGATGCGGCACTGACTTTAAACCCATTTTGGATTAGCCTGGCACCGAGTGTAAGATAAATCTAACCTGGAACCTTGAACGTTAAACCTGAAACCGGCGTTCAGCGTTCAGCCATCAGCCTTCAGTTTTCAGCTATCAGTCGATTCGGCCGTGGCCTGGAAATTGTTTCCTGATCTTTAAAATTTCGTTCATCATAATGTAGCATATGTTCCGATCGCAACTTTTCATTTCTCACTAAATACAGTTATCAGCTGAAAATGTTATAATAGAATGATGAACCAGCACCGGGTGTAAGACAAATCTAACCTGGAACGTTAAACCTGAAACCATTCCCCCCTACCAACTTCCCCCGGCACCGCCACCGCCAAAACCGCCACCGCCAAAGCCGCCGAAACCTCCGCCACCACCGCCGCCGGACCAACCTCCTCCGCCACCACCAGACCAGCCTCCGGGTATGATCCATCCGCCGTTGCCACGGTATCCCCGACGCGAAACGTAGCCTCCGCCGCCGTTTCCGCCGCCACTCATAAAGACTACAAATACAATTACAATGATGATCACCAGGACTACGGTTCCAAAACCAAACCCCTTACCCTGTTTGTGGTAGTTGTCTGGCGCTTTAAACCGGCCGGCTGCCGCCTGTATCAAGGCATCCGTACCTTCATCCAGTCCGCGGTAATTGTCTCCTCTTTTAAAATCGGGGATCATGATCTGCTGGATGATCTGATCAGCCACAAGGTCGGTAATGGCGCCTTCCAGTCCGTACCCCGTAGCAATAAACATTCCCCGGTCCCGGGTGCCGGCATTGATCAGCACCACCACCCCATTGCTGAACTGTTTTTGTCCGCCCACGCCCCATTTCCGGCCCAGGGCAATGGCGTAATCATCTTTAGAATATCCTTTCAGATCATCTACGATCACCACCGCAATCTGGTTGGAGGTACTGTCGTCATAGGCCACCAGCTTGCGTTCCAGTGCATCCGCCTGCTCTTTTGTTATAAAGCCCTTACCATATGCATCTTTTTGGGTAAAATCATTAACCAGTCGCGGCGGATTGGGCGGGTTGGGGACCACGGATTCGACCTGTGCGGAGGAAACCATCGAAACCAGCAGGAAATATAAAAAAAAGAGTTGCTTCATGGGGATCATTAACTTCCAAAAACGATGTCATCCGGGAGTTCATTCTGGTCTGTGGCCCGGTCAAAAGGAAAATACAGGTGCAAACCTTCACCAATCTGGTGGATATATTCACTGATGCCCGTAGCAAAATGCTTTTGGTTGAAATGGGTCAGTATCTTTTTTATCAGACCATTCCAGTACTCCTTCCCGGTTCGCTTATAAATACCTTCATCTCCAAAAATCGCCAGCTGCCGGTCTTTTACCGCCACATACAGCAGTACGGCATTCCGGTCTACGGTGTGCTCCATCTTTAATTTAAAGAATACTTCCGCTGCGCGGTCAACCGGGTCTACATATTTATTATGACTTTCGATGTATACCCGTATCTCGCCGCTGGTACGGCTTTCCGCCTGGCGGATGGCTTCCACGATCTGCTCCTTTTCAGCGCTGGTAAGCACTTCCTGCGGATTTCGGTTAAATAGAGAAAAGGCCACGTTGTCAGAATTTAATTTCAAGATTTTGATCAGCGCCGGCTACTGCCTGAAATCCCTCCCGGGGTTTAAAGCCCAGGATCCCTGCAGCAATATTGCCCGGAAAGCTTCTTACCGCGCTGTTATATACCGCCACGGCTGCGTTAAAATCATTCCGCGCTACCTTAATCCGGCGCTCATTGCCCTCCAACTGGGTCTGTAACCCGCGGTAGGCTTCCGTTCCTTTGAGTGTTGGGTACCGCTCAATAACCGCAATAATCCGGTTGGAAGCTGCGGCCAGCGAGTCCTGTAAACCCGACTGCCGGTTATAATTTTCCGGCGTTGGCTCCCCGCCCAGTCCTTGCTGCGCCCGGCCGCGTGCCTCTGCAACGGCCACAAGGGTCGATTGTTCAAAACCGGCAATCCCTTTAACGGTACTTACCAGGTTGGGCGTAAGATCCAGCCGGCGTTGGTAGGTATTTTGCACTTCACTCCATTGCTGCCGCACTTTTTCATCTTTTTTTACAAAGGAATTGTACGACACCAGGAAATAGATGCCGATCACCGCCAGCACCGCAACAATGATCAGACCGGATTTCTTCATCGGTTTACCCGTTTAGAATTTTACTTTCGGTGCGTTTTCGGAACCCGGATCTGCCTTAAATCCTTCTTTGGCATGGAATCCGAAGATACCACCCAGGATGTTCATCGGGAAGGACCGTACTTTTACGTTATAGCTGTTTACAGCTGTATTAAAGGTTTGCCGGGATGCCCGGATGTCGTTTTCAATCCCTTCCAGCTGTCCCTGCAGTTGTAAAAAGTTTTGATTGGCTTTTAATTCGGGATATGCTTCCACAGTAACCAGCAACCGTCCCAGCGCACTGGTCATCTGGCCCTGTGCCGCCTGAAATTCAGCTAGTTTTTCGGGTGTAAGATTTTCCGGGTTTACCTGTACAGAAGTAGCTTTGGCGCGCGCATTGATCACGTCCGTAAGGGTAGATTTTTCAAAATTCGCAGCTCCTTTTACGGTTTCCACCAGGTTGCCCACCAGGTCATTTCGCTTTTGATACTCACTCTGTACATTATTCCAGGCTTTATTTACATTTTCCTGCTCTTTTACCAGGCCATTGTAGCCATTGCATCCCATAAAACCCAGGATGACCAGCAGAATAACAATGATTAACGTAACTCCTTTCATGTGTTTGTGTTTTTGGATTTGATGAAACAAATTTAAACGAAATAATACACCAAGTTATTAAATTATATGCCATATTCCTCGTTTTCAATCCATCAGATCGGCAAACCCGCCATAAATACCGGCCAAAGGGATGAGGAATGCCCAATACTGAATGTAAAAGTGAAAGCAGCATGTTCCGGTTGAGCGGAGGAATCTGAAGCAGGAATGGCTTGCCGTTCTACATTTTAAATACTCCGTTTGATGTAGCGCTCCTACTTTTCATGCCGGATATTTAATAGGGGCCCCTACACAATGTAGAGACATCCCACGCTTTCGTCTCCTTGAGTAAACAATTTGCGCTGCAAAACCAATGAAGCCATAACAAATCTGCTTTGGGTCAAGCTGTCCGCCGCGGATCAGGATCTGCCTAAATCATGAATAGATGCCGAAACAAGTTCGGCATGACTAAAGTATAATTGATTTTCAATGCGCAAGCAATCTGTCATTGGCAACAATGTCTTGCTGAACTTGTTTCAGCATCTATCCGGCATCTATGCAAGATTCATGCGGATCCTGAAATAAGAATAGACCATGAAATAAACCGCCAATAACATACAATATAACACACTGATAAACAGCCACATTTCATTCTTTTCGCTTCCACTTTTTCTTGGCAAAAAGTGGAGCAAAAGCCAAGGTCATCTGCCGCGGCGGACCGCCGTTTGACCGGCTACGCACTATAGACCCGAATCGAAAAGAAGCAACGTCCCCTTTCCGAAGGAGTAAATCGAAGCACTTGCCGCCTGACTATTATACCACCCTTACTGCGCTGCTTTTTTACAATTATGATTGTCCTTCTGAAAAAGATCTGCCGCCTATCAAAAACTGCCAATGACAGATAGGCTATTGTTTTGAGCATCAACCTTTCTTTAGTCATGCCGAACTTGTTTCGGCATCTACGTAAGATTCATGCAGATCCTGAAACGAGTTCAGGATGACTCCGGGAGTGATTGGCATTACCTCACTGATTCTGCAACACAAAGGAAATACTCATAGATACATCCGTCAAAGACAATATCCTGTAAAACGACTTTCAAAACAGCCTGCTATTCTTTCATAACCGTCTGAAAACATCGATACCCCGGCCCCTAACAGATGGATGGCTGCTGTAAGCTGCATGAGCGCTTACAGCAGCCATCCCCATTTTTATTCTTTTACATTTTCTGCGACTACACCATCTCCTGCATATCCACCAGCTTTTTATAAATCCCCCCCTGGATCTGCATCAGCTCCTGGTGCGAGCCCCGTTCGGCAATTTCGCCTTTATTCAGCACGATGATCTCATCCGCGTGCCGCACCGTACTCAGGCGGTGAGCGATAACCAATGAGGTACGGTTTTTCATCATCTTGTTAATGGCATCCTGCACCAGCCGTTCACTTTCAGTATCCAGCGAAGAAGTAGCTTCATCCAGGATCAGGATCGGCGGGTTTTTCAACACCGCCCGGGCAATTGTAAGCCGTTGCTTTTCGCCGCCGCTCAATTTAGCACCACGGTCACCGATATTGGTATCAAATTGCTCAGGTTTATTTTCAATAAACCGGTACGCATTCGCAATTTTGGCCGCACTTTCCACTTCACTGAGGGGCGCATCGGGATCGGAAAGCGTAATATTATTCCGAATGCTATCGTTAAACAGGATCGGCTCCTGGCTCACAATACCAATCTGTTTTCTTACAGATTCAAGGCTGTAGTCTTTGATATTGACCCCATCAAAAAGAATTTCACCCGAGCTTACATCATGAAAACGGGGTACCAGGTCTGCCAGCGTGCTTTTACCGGCTCCACTGCTACCTACCAGCGCCACGGTTTTCCCTTTGGGGATAAAGAGGTTTACATCTTTAAGGATCGGCGTTTCATTATAGGCAAAGGATACATTTCTGAATTCAATTCCTTCGGTGAAGGCTTCCAGCTTTTTAGTGCCGGTATCTTCCACTTTTTCTGGTGTGTTTAACAATCCCTCAATCCGCTCAATAGCCGCAGCGCCCTCCTGCACCCTGAAGAACGAAGCCGCTAACGACTTAGCCGGGTTAATCATCATGGCAAAAATGGCGATAAAGGAGATCAGATCGCCCGGGCCCAGGCTATTGCCATTCAGAATCAGGTTGGCGCCAAAGTAAATGATCACACAGAGCACCACTACACCTAGCAGCTCCGTTAACGGGGATGCCAGGTCCCTGCGGGCCGCCATTTTTTTATTGATACCCAGTAAGGTATTGTTGAGGGTAACAAACCGGTTGTTTAAAATTTTTTCCGCGGTAAATGCTTTAATGATGCGGATACCCGTTAAGGTTTCATCCAATATAGACAGCGTATCCCCCACCCGAAGGGATGCCGCATTGCTTTGCTTTTTAAGGGTACGGCTGATGCGGCCGATGATAAAAGCCGTTGCCGGTAACAGGATCAATAAAAACACCGACAAACCGGGGCTGATGGCTACCATTGCCACCAGGTAGCTGATCACCATTACCGGGTCCTTGATCAGCCCTTCCATGGCGTTTACGACCGAACTTTCCACCAGGTTGGCATCGTTCGTCATCCGGCTCATGATATCGCCTTTTTTCTGTTCGGAAAAATAGCCCACTGGCAGGCTCAATACTTTGGCGTAAAGATCATTTTTCAGGTGAATGATGATGGAGCTCCTTACCGGTACTGAAATCAGCGAGGACACATACAACAACAGGTTTTTCAGGAAAACGGATACAATCACCAATATACAACAAAGCAGCACCGCATGCATTTGCTGACCGCTGTTGACCAGTTTCGACAGCTCTGCTCCAATATAGCGCCCGCCCGGAAGTTTGTTCAGTATATTTTGCCCCCCGATGCCATCCACCTTAAAAATAAGGGACATCAGCGGTGCCAGCATCCCCAGGGAAACCACGGACAGTGAGGAAGCAATAATCGTAATAGAAATATACAGGATGATCTTTCCCTTGTAATACCCGATATATTTGAAAAGCCGGCTAAATTTTTTTAAACCCATTCGCGTTCATTGATTAAAACGCGCAAAGTTACGAGAAAAAGTGGCATTTGCTGTCTTTAGAATAGCGCAGCCAGTCAGAGATGCCTGATAAAAATATTTCCTATTTAAATTTTGTAATATACTTTTCCCGATATATATTCGTAAAGTAAGCCCTGATAAACATTCACAACAATATTATGAAAGAACCATTTACCAAACACTGTTATGTCCCTTTAAGCAGGGCAAAGCATTTCTATTGTAATAACCAGAAATATAGGCATTTATGTGATCGTTTTACATCAGCCTTCGTCTCAACGACACATTGATACTAAAATTATTAATCTCCCAATAACAACCAAGTCTTTTATTTAATCTTTAACTTTTAACAAATGAAAAAAAACATGTTTATGGCATTTGCTATTGCATTAGCGTGCCAACTGAGCCTTTCCAGCTGTAAAAAAAATACGGTTGACACCAAAGGCCAAAAAGAAGCCGCGAGCAATGCTCAAAATCAGGACAAGGTTTTGATTTTTTTATCAACAGTATTAAACATCCCGGTATCCAAGATTCACGTAGACCAAGCTACTGAAGAATTTTACATTTCGGACACTGGGTTCCGGATTAAGATTTCTGAAGCCACTGACAGATACAACTCTGCTAATATTTACAAAGCCCAGTATGAAAAATAATACACCATTAATATTAACAACATGAAAAAACTAATTCTTTATTGCCTATTGATCTTCCCCTTTATTGCGGCCAAAGCAGATCCCGTTATAACAGCATTCACTGCAACGCCATCAAATGGCAATAATATCCGCATCACCGGGAATAGCTTATCTGTAAATTTTTATCTCCTGGCCGCCAGAAGTTACCCGCCCCAGGGAGGGAGCAGCTTTGAACCAGGAACCATTACACTCAGATTGGTTTACAAAACAAGTTCCGGCCAAATTGAACCCATAACAGATTATAAAACTTATAATGCTTCAGACTATAATAATGGAGCATTCCTGGATATCCATATCGATAACATCATCCTGCCAAGCAGCAGCATCGGAAAAACACTAACAGCTCAATATTCCTACTGGAGCTCAACCGCCGGGCAAACGCTTGGTCCAATGCTCCTAAATGGATATTATTCAATTATTGGGAATCCGGCTGCAGACACAACTACCATTAGTTCTATACCAATGCCCATTATACTAAAGGCCAGCAACACCCTGGCCGTTTTTGCAAAAACAGCAAATAACAATGCCGCTTACAAGTCAAGAACCTCCTCTGACTGGACTGCATGGCAAGATTTATCAGGACCTATTAAATATACTCCCATCGCATTAAGTAAGGACAACTATAACGTTGACGTCTTTGCTATCGGTACTGATGATCATCTATACTACAAATGGAAAAATAGTGCCAATGTATGGTCTGGATGGAATAATTTCGGTGGAAATTTTGCTGCGGCACCTGCCGTTGTTAGCCGGGGAGGATTTTCTATTGAAGTATTTGCAACCGGTTTGGATAATCATATATATTATAAATGGTGGAACAGTACAAACAGCTGGTCCGCATGGAATGATTTCGGTGGAAACTTCGCATCGGCTCCTGTAGCAATCAGTAAAAATCAATATAGCATTGATGTGTTTGCGGTTGGCACTGACAATCATTTATACTATAAATACTGGGGAAGTCCAAACGGATGGTCAGCGACTTGGACCGATTTCGGCGGAAGTTTTGCAGCACCTCCCGCAGTTGTTAGCAGAGACGGTAATAGTATCGATGTCTTCGCTGTAGGTACAGATGGACATTTATATTACAAGTATTGGAGCATCAATAGTGGGTGGTCGAGCGCATGGTATGATTTTGGCGGAAATTTTGTTTCCACACCCGCAGCTGTAAGCCGCGGTGGAATTACCCTCGAGGTGTTCGCTACTGGATCAGATAATCATTTGCATTATATGTGGTGGAGCAGTGCAAATGGATGGTCTACCTGGAATGATGTCGGCGGTGATCTCAACTCTGCTCCTGCTGCCATAAGCAAGGATGCCCAATCCATCGATGTTTTCGCCCAAAGTACCAATAACAGTTTAATTCGAAAGTCGTATACAAGTTCAGGATGGTCAAATTGGGAGACCATATCAGGATATTAACAAGTATTTCGGGAACACTATTCTGATTCTGCTATTCTAAGACCTAGGTTCGTTAATATATTAACAATTTATAGACCACAATCTTAATAAAGAGGCAATACCAGAAAATTGATATTGCCTCTTTTTATATTCCTGAGCCAACGAAACAGACTGAATATGTATCTGTGACCTAATTTCGTCAGGATTACGCGCACCAGCAATTATCATCCAATGGATGAAGATATCGCCAATTTTTGTCCTCCACTCTTCCATAACTTAAACGACTATTTTGCCAGTTATCGACATCCTTTTTTGTTAAAGAAAATAAAAAATATTTTCTTTCTGTTGCATTTCCCTTTTCCCAAACGTTGCTATACCATGGATGAGCTAATCAAAAGTTGAAACTTATTGCAGCATGAAATTAGTAAGCATTATTATCCCCTACTACAATAATGTCGATACCATTGTGGAGTCGGTTAACTCCGCCCTCAAACAAACACATTCCCGCATTGAAATCATTGTTGTTGATGATGGCTCAAAGATACCACTGACAGATATTCTTCCGACTGAGGTCAAAAACAACCCTCATGTTAAATTGTTACGTCAGAATAATACCGGGCCATCCGGGGCCAGGAACCTGGGCGCACAAAGCAGCAATGGTTCCTTTTTTGTTTTTCTTGATGCCGACGATAAACTCGCTCCACATTATGTCAGCTCCTGTCTAGCAACCTTTGAGGAGAAGAAAAATATCAATATAGTATATAGCGAGGCCGCCTATTTTGGAAAAAAGAAAGGCAAATGGGAGCTGCCAGTCTACAAGTTCGAAAATTTCCTCTTTTGTAACTGTATTCCCATTTTTGCGATGATCCGGCGCGAACATTTTTTTGCGGTGTGTATGTTTGATGTTCATCTAAGATATAATGAAGATTGGGACCTTTGGCTAAGAATGATCGCAAAGTTTGGCGGTGTTTACCGTATTCCAAAAGTGCTTTACTTTTACCGGAAGCGGCATGCCGGCAACTCCCTAACCGATATGAATGACGAAACTCAAAACAAAATCGCCGAAAAAAATCATCTTTATATCTTTTATAAGAATTTTGAAATCTATGAAAAAGCTGGTATCAATCTTTTCCAGCGGATCATGTATGCGCCAGACTTCCGGGAAAAATATTTATCCCTTCGAAAGAAATACTACGGTATATGGTACAAAAAAATATTCTATGCACTAAAACGCCGCAAGCCCTGGATGAGCGATATTGAGCAATTTCAATGACAGCTGCTCATGTGCGCTTCTCTATTACTGCTACCCGCAAATTGAACTACCTGTAACGGTCGCTGCCTGTTTTTAATAAACAGAGATATTAGTATTTTGTACTCATTAACAGGTTTCAACAATGTTATCAATCGTTATTTCTTCATACCGGGAAGCCTTTTATACAGCAATTGAAAACAATATCGCTGCCACTATAGGAGCAGAAATACCTTACGAGCTTGTTCAGGTGAAAAACCCGGGGTCGATGAGCGTGTGCCAAGCCTATAACAAGGGTTTGGAGCTTTCCCAATACCCGTATGTACTTTTTCTGCATGAAGATCTGTTGTTCAACACCTCCGGGTGGGGCCGCACCCTTTTGCAAATTTTTAAACAAAACCAGCAAATTGGCCTGATCGGTGTGGCCGGAGGATTGTATAAATCCAAAGCGCCTTCCGGTTGGTGGGATATTGATGACCGTGCTAAATATATATATGTGCGCCATGGGAATAAGGAAGAAAACGAACCCATGCATTATGGGTTTGGGATACATACCCACGAACATATCGTAAGGGTGTTATCATTAGACGGGCTGTTTATTGCACTAAGAAAGTCAACCGGCCTGCGGTTTAATGAACGTCTGAAAGGCTATCACCAATATGATCTAGGCATTTCTATTGATGCCCATTTGAAAGGCTATGAGGCGGTTTGCACGGACCTTATTGACATCACACATTTTTCGATGGGAAATGTAGACAAAAGCTGGATCGAAAGTGCTGATGTTTTTTTTGACCTCTACGCCCGCCATTTGCCTTTATATATTTCATCTAATACAACCCTCCGGCAAAAAAAACAGCTGGAAACGGACAATTATATACAATTCATCAATAGCGCCTGGGCCATGGGCCTGCACCGTATGGCATGGAAATACTGGTGGCAGCTTTTTAAGCTAAACCCAATCTCCCAAATCCCATTCAAACTTATAAAAAGATTCAGGCAGGAACGGATAAAAAACAAACCTACATAAGCCTTTTTTTTAATACCTCCAGGTAAGCGTAACCATAACGGGTATCCGGTTCTACATAATTCCCCTCAGCCCACTCATTCCATGATTTCAAAATCATAAATCGCTCGCAAAGACCTTTTCTATTAATATAGTCAATCGATTTTTGCACCTGAACATCAAACAACTCCGGTGTTGTATTTTGAATTACTACACCGTTCTTTCCACTCCTGGGTGTGTTATCCCAATTGGGCAATACCATGGGATATACATCTGCCTGGTGCTCTTCAAATGTCATTTCCTCCACCATTACCTGCTGATCCAGACAAATAGGCTTTTTCCGCCCGTTCGCCCCTATTCGCTTGTATAAAAAATGTTGCTGCTTTTTTTGCTGCTCCTGTTTCGACGCGGATATAAACTTTTGCATTAGCTTATTATATGCAAACGTAATTTTCCCGTCAAAGCCATCCGCCGAGAAATCCCAGCTATCCGGATTTTTATTTGATGCCATAATGTAGAGTCCATTAAAACCCCTTCTGATGACTTCCGCTCTTAACTTATCGGTATATTCTTTAGGATTTGGCAAATCAAGTCCATCGTATATAATAATTAATGGACAATCATTCACACGGATATACCGAGGGTCATTAAATAAGGCTTCCAGGTAATCAAAATGTAATGCTATATCATTGTCGCCAGGATATTCCTGCCGGATCAATACTTTGTCGGGACTGCCATGCCAAATACCACTCCAGGTTTCATTGGCCCAGCAAATACAAAAAGGGAAATCAGGGGTTTTAGAAGCCAATACTGCTTTTAAAGGCTGATCCAGCAGATGTCTTCCATTACCAAACCAGTAATGATAATAAATGAACCCATATACTCCATGGTCCCGGGCCATTTTAGCCTGGGCCGCTCTTATTTCCGGCACCCTTAAATCATAATACCCCAGGTCTGCAGGAAAAACCGGCTGACGATGTCCTTTAAATAAAGGAACAGCCTTGGTTACGTTTGTCCACTCTGTAAACCCCTTACCCCACCACGCATCGTTTTCGGGTATCGGGTGATACTGTGGAAGATAAAAGGCCAGACATTTTATATCTGTATTGTTCTTTTGCGCTTTCATATATTTTTTAAAATTAAATTATAATTTAAAAATAGGTTTCGCTTATATAAAGACTTCTTCATCTGTCGGTTATTCTTTGCCTATTACCGCGGTAATCAGATTTTAAGCGAATACGCATTAAATCGAAAACCAGGTTGGGGTGTATTGTTTTTTACTTCAATAACTTCCAACATTCATCAACAAATATTCCTTTTTCTTCCAAAAGCCAGTAACATTCTGTTTTCACTAATATAGCATATGCTTTAATTTCCAATGCTATTCAAGTCTCTTTTATCAAAATATTTTATACAAATTTATCCGGCCAAATGTTTCTTCAAAACATCCAGGTATGCATAACCATGCACAGCATCCGGCTCTACATAATTGCCTTCCGCCCATTCGTTCCAGGACTTTAGGATCACAAATTGGTCACTCATTTCCCTGCTATTGATATAGTCAACCGCCTTTTGAATCTGCGCTCCAAATAGTTCCGGTGTAGTATTCTCTATCACTAATCCGTTATGACCGCTTCTTGGTGTGTTATCCCAGTTGGGGAGTACCATTGGATATATATCGCCAGACTGCTTTTCAAACCGAATGCTCTTTACAAGGGTCCGTTGATCTATACGGGTAACACCCCGATAGCTGCTACCTAAAAACATTCTTCGAAAGAAGCGACCTACCTTTTTAGGCAGCTGCTGTCGCGACTTTTTCATTAACCGGTATTGCGCTTTATTGTAGGCATAGGAAACTTTCCCATCAAATCCGGCTGCCGTAAAATCCCAATTATCTGCGTTAATATTGGATGCCAGGATATACAGTCCCCCCAGTCCTCTTCGAGTCGCTTCCGCCCGAAGTTTATCTGTATAAGACTTACTATCCGGCAAACGAACACCATCATAAATCATAAATAACGGAAGTCCATTAACCCGGATATAGCGGGGATCTTCAAAAAGCCTTATCAGACAATCAAAATGCTGCACGATATCTTCATCGCCTGGATATTTTTGCTGAATCAGTATTTTATCGGGTGCCCCGTGCCAGATACCGCTCCAGGTTTCATTAGCCCAGCAAACACAAAAGGGAAAATCTGGCGTTCCGGACGCGATCACCTCTTTCAATGGCCGCTCCAAAAGTTGTTTTCCATTTCCAAACCAGTAATGATAATAAATAAACCCATATACTCCATGCTCCCTGGCAATCTTCGCCTGGGCCTCCCTTACTTTAGCGACCCTTAAATCATAATATCCCAGCTCTCCAGGAAACACCGGCTGCCGGTGCCCTTTAAATAAGGGTCTAGCCTTCGTAACGTTTGTCCACTCGGTAAAACCTTTTCCCCACCACTCATCGTTTTCAGGTATAGGGTGATATTGCGGAAGGTAAAAGGCCAGGCATTTGATATCCGTATTGTTCTTTTGCGCTTTCATATGTTAAAAAAATCAAATTATAATTAAATAGGTCTTGCTCATATAAATATTCCTTCAACGGATTTACGCACGTTTTCAGGAGTATACCGCCGGATGGTGTTCCGCGAATTTTGGGCTATTTTGTTCCAGCGTTCCTCATTATCGTACAACTCAAGAATAGCCTTGGCAAATGACTCCCCCGTATTCGCCAGGACGACATCCTCATCCACAACAAGCCCCATACCTTCAATGCCAATATCTGTGGAAACAATCGGCAAACCATATTCCATAGCCTGTCCTATTTTCCCTTTCATCCCGGCTCCGTACCGGAGCGGCGCCACAAACAGGCGGCTATTATAAAAATAAGGAGATACATCATGCAGATATCCCGGCACCTCGATCCGGTCCGATTTCAAAGCAAGCACTTCATCCGGGGGGTTGCTTCCCAATAGAATAAGCCGCATACCCGGTTGCTGCTTCCATACCACCGGCATAATTTCGCGGACCAGCCACAATACTGCATCTACGTTGGGCAGATGATCATAGCTTCCGATAAAGCAGATCCCCTCACGTGCCTCAAAAGCAGGTAACCCTTCCAGTTCTTTTACGGAGTGTATATTGGGGATCACTTTTACGTTCCTGGCACCGGCCTCTGTCAACATATCTTTTTCCTGCGGCGTTACCACAATGGTGATATCCGCCTCCTGTGCAAAGCCAAGTTCCTTTTTCTTCAGCGCATCGATCGCCTTTGGGGTCACGTCTTTTGATGGTCCATAAGCCAGGGAACGCTCTAACCGCAGATAATGCAGATCGACCGTATCGTAAATCCAGGTGATCTTTTTATGCGTCCTGATCAATGGTGCGTATGCCTCATTCAAATGGGGCCGTGCAATCCACGCATAATCGATAACCGGCAAAATTTCATGTAGCAATGTTTCCTTTGATCTCGATGATTCTGGTTCATAAATCATCCGCACGCCCCGGGTAACCAGCTCCGAATAATAGGGATCTTCTCCGCCACCATATTCAGCCATATAATACACATCAACATGCAGCTGCAAAAAGATCCTGATCAATTCATAGATCCGGCGCGACCCTGAATCCTTATCATAAAAAGGGAGGTATCCTTCAATAATCAATATTTTCTTCCGGCCTTCTGAAAATTTGTCCTCCTGCGCATCAAACGCCCGGCTGTTTGAAAAGCGATCCAGGAAGGGTTTCCATGCTGCAACAAAAATTGTGGCATTCTGTGCCTGGTGGCTGTTCACGTTTCCATTTTCAGCCCGTTTTCCCGAACTGATCCCTTCAAAATGGATCACCTCCGCCAAAGGCTGATAGAACACTTTTTTCCCCAGTTTAAAACGCATCGCAAAACAGAGGTCTGTGTCCTCATAGTATGCCGGTGCATATTTTTCATTAAACCCACCTAAAGAAAAAAAGTCCGGAGCCTGTATTAAAAGGCAGGCGCCAGAACAATAATCCGTTTCCCGCAGATAATTGTACTTATAATCCCGGGCATCCATCGATCTTCCAAAATTAGCGGGCTCGCCGGCTGCGTTCACCAGCCCTCCTGCTTCCTGCAACAGCCCGTATGGAAATACCAGCTTGGCGCCCACAATACCGGTATTGTCATGCGTGTTAAACACATCGAGCATATGGTGCAGCCACCGCGGCCCCACCAACGTATCATTATTCAGGAAACAGATATATTCCGAGGTTACGGTTGCTGCCGCTTTATTACAGGACCGCAGAAAGCCCATGTTCTGGTCATTCTGTATGAGCGTAATATTTTCATACTGTTGCAGGCAGGATGCCGTTTCATCGGTAGAGCCATCATCCACAACAATTACGCGGTAACTTATATCCGAAGTATTTTCAATAATGGATTTCAGGCAGCTATAGGTAAATTCCCATTGATTATATACCGCAATAATAATGGTTACCAATGGCGCCTCATTTCGGGGAAATTCAAGCGGACGATAAAATGGCAGCTTAAGGGGCACTTCCGCTCTTTTAAAGTTATGAAACCCCAGTAATTGCGCTACAAGATTCTTTAGTTTACCGTTGTAATGAATTTTGTGTGGGTATTTATTAAACCGGAAGACAAGGATGATTAAACAAAAAAAACGCGCGAATAGCGCCTGTATAAATGTGGAATCCAATAATCGTTTTTCGGTTCCTTCTTTCCACAGGTAATATTTTCGCACCAGCCGGAAACATGCCGTATAATTGATCCGGTCGATTCTTTGGGTAAACTTTCTTGAACTCATTATATCCTTATTTCAGCAAGGCTGATATCAAATTTACTTTGACAAATCTGAATCAGCCTGGTTTAAAGCCCCAGATGCTTTTTTAAAACATTCAGATAGGCATACCCATGCAAGGTATCCGGCTCTACATAATTTCCTTCGGCCCATTCGTTCCAGGATTTAAGGATCACAAACCGGTCGCTCATTTCTCTGCTGTTTATATAATCGATGGCCCGGAGCACTTGCGTTTCAAATAACTGAGGGCTGGTGTTCGCTATCACCACTCCGTTTTTACCACTCCGGGGCGTATTATCCCAGTTGGGCATCACCATGGGATAAATATCGCCCTTACACTCCTCAAAGCGGATCGCTTTTACAAGTGCTTCCTGGTCGATGCAGGTAACGCCCCGGTAACGACGATCCCAAAAAATCCGGTAAAAAAAGCGGTGCAGTTTTTTATGTATCCGTCTTCTTGATTTCTTGATTAACCGGTATTGTTCCTTATGATAGGCATAGGATACCTTTCCGTCAAAACCCGCCTGCGCAAAATCCCATTTGTCAGTATTAATATTCGATGCCATAATGTATAAGCCTTCGAAGCCCCGCCTTACGGCTTCTGCCCTCAGCTTATCGGTATAGGCTTTGCTGTCGGGCAGGCCCAGGCCGTCAAAGATCATCAATAATGGACGCCCATCTATCTTTATATATCTTGGGTCGCTAAAAAGTTTTGTCAGGTAGTCAAAATGCAATGCAATATCCTCATCACCGGGATACTCCTGCTTAATTAATATTCTATCCGGCGCGCCATGCCATATACCGCTCCAGGTTTGATTGGCCCAACAGATGCAGAACGGGAAATCGGGGGTTCCGGAAGCCACTACTTCGTTTAACGGACGTTCCAGAAGCTGTTTGCCATTTCCAAACCAGTAATGATAGTAAATGAACCCGTGCACGCCATGCTGTTTTGCCATCTCCGCCTGCGCTTCCCTTACCTCAGGCACCCTTAAATCATAATACCCAAGATCTGCAGGAAATACGGGCTGGCGATGTCCTTTAAATAAGGGTGTAGCTTTGGTCACATTGGTCCACTCCGTAAATCCTTTTCCCCACCATTGATCATTTTCAGGTATGGGATGATATTGTGGGAGATAAAAGGCCAGGCATTTGATACCTGCGCTTCCATCCTTTTTTTCTATAGAATCCATACTGCCGTTTCACTTTTTAAGAGAATGCCTTTCGAATAATCCTCTTCTGATCAAATATATTTATTTCCGGATTTTTATTTTTAAAAAACCGCGAATACAGTTCTTTCAATAAAAAACGGTGAAAAAGTTAAAGCGACAGAAGCTTCTGCGTGATTGCAACGAGAAACAATTGCCCGGCTTCAATTTACTTTTATGTATTTTGGTACCAGTCTATTTTGGTGGTGTTACGGAACAACCGGCGATCAGGCCTCCACATACCCATTGGGCCGGTAGGTGTACTTAAACTGTACCGTTTCCCGGTAAATCAACTCATTCGGTACAAAATTGGCCCTGGAGCTTAGCGGATGAAAAATATGATACCCGATCGCCGCCATCTTTACGCGTTTCTTTTTTACGCCTACATTGATCAGCCGCTCTCCAAATTCATAATCTTCCCATCCCCATCCTTCAAACCCGCTGTAATACCCGTTTACTTTTACATAGTCACCCTTCCAAAAAGCCAGATTGCACCCCTTTACATTGTGGGAGCTATATGGATCTACCTTAAAAAAAGAGGAAAACAGGGGCATCCTTACAGCATTAAACCGGCTGTACAACCCTTTCATAAGCGGGTGAAGCCGGTTTATTTTTCTTGTTTTAAGCAGTAGCTTGCTTTTCCATTCGGTAAGCATGGTACGGCTTCCCTGCACAAAATACCCGGTTTTTGCTGCATTGATATGGTCAGCTATAAAATTGCGGTGCATGATAATGTCACCATCAATTTCAATAATATAATCCGACTCGATCTCTTTTATGGCCTTATTCAGGATCAGACTTTTACGAAAACCACGGTCTTCATGATACACATGCTTTACCGGTATGCTGTGGAGCTTTTTAAAATCCCCGATGCACCAGGCAGTACGTGTGTCATCTCCATCCTCTGCAATAATGATCTCATCCGGTTGCCGGCTCTGGTACAATACACTTTGCAATACAAGCTGCAAAGCCTCCGGCCATTTATAGGTTGAGATCAATAATGCGACCTTAAAAGGAGTTTTTTTCATATTTTTTCTGTCTTTCTGCTTTTTTGGGTTTAGACCGGCTTACTGATACGACCATCTCCCTCCAAAACAACGTAAAAAACCGTTGTTTCGCAACACTTTTGTCAGTTTGATTTATCCCGAATGCCAAATTTATCAATTCTTTTACAACTTACGGTTCGCTCCGGCACGAAAAGACGGAGGCGATAAACCTTTTTAAGCCTGCAACGTTTTCCTCTGTGAGTTTTTGTTTAGGCCGCAAAGATAGTTTTTTTACAATATCCCGGTACAGAAATCGCGGCTTCAGCCACTGAAAGGGACGCATCATTTATGAAACTATTATTAAATTTGTCACTTATTCATTGATTTTATGCAATTAACAGCCTTAGATAAATTCGATCATCTTAGCCCGGAAGATTTTAAAAAGAACTATTACCAGCAAAACAAACCGGTTGTGATCCGGGACCTGGCACGCCAATGGCCGGCGTTTTCCCGCTGGAACTGGGATTATTTTATAAACATTGTAGGCAATAAGGAAGTAGGTGTTTACAATAATGTAAAAAGCGACTCTTATACCCCAATCAATACAGCAGACGCCTACATGAAGTTTGGTGCATACCTGGAGATGGTGAAAAAAGGCCCTGTGGAACTGCGGATCTTTCTATTTAACATTTTCCAGCATGCCCCCCAGATCGTTTCCGATTTTTCCTGGCCCGATGCCTATATGAAAGGATTCGTGAAAAAATTCCCCATGTTGTTTGTAGGCGGCGAGGGATCCATAACCCATATGCACTTCGATATCGATCTCAGCCATATCCTTCACACGCAATTTATCGGAAGAAAAAGGGTGCTGCTCTTTCCGTTTGAAGAGCAGCACAAATTATACCGGAAACCCTGGGAGGTATTAAGCCTGGCGAATTTTGCATCGTATTATGAAAAGTTTGACTACGAAAAGTTCCCGGCTACAAAAAATGCCCGGGGGTACGAGGTGATCCTGGAGCATGGAGATACCCTGTTTATGCCTGCCGGATACTGGCACCATATGGAATATATAGATGCAGGCTTTGCCATGAGTCTCAGGGCTTTACAAAGCAGCGTTTCGGGCAAATTAAAAGGCGTATGGAACTTGTTCGGAATGCGGAATATCGATACGCTCATGAAAAAAACCGCTCCTAAATGGTGGTATGATCGTAAGGTGAAGCAGTTATATACGGACGCGGAACACACGATGAAGACAATGTGAAAATGTGGAAATGTGGGAATGTGCTGATTTGAAAATTTGAAAATGGGATGATTTGAAATGGCTTCTTGCCCTGGAACCGATATTCCCGCTCTAACGATCCATTCATATTCCAGCCCGGCTTTTCCTGATATTGGTTTGAAAATCCTATTCATTTTCAAATCTTCAAATTCACCAATTATCAAATTATTCCGCGTTCCAGATATTCCAGCTCAGCTCTGCCTGTCCTACCAGCATATCATAGCCGTTTTTGATCACTGCGCCCCGCTCCTGCCCCTCTTTTAAAAAAGCCGTCAGCGGCGGGTTGTACACAAGATCGTAGAGGTAGTGCCGGGGAGTGATGAGCGCATACGGCAGCTCCGGCTTCCCTTCCGTTTTGGGATAGCTGCCCAGCGGCGTGGTATTGATGATTAAAGGATAGGCTTCCATTGTGGCGGCATCGAGATCGTTATACCCCAGGTCATCCGGCCCCGGTGTGCGCGATACATACCGGTAAGCAATTCCCAGTTTTTCTAACGTATACCGTACGGCACGCGCAGCACCGCCGGTTCCCAGGATCAATGCCTGGGTATGATGCGGCTGCAGTTGTTGCAACAAAGTGGTTTCAAAAGCTGCGGCATCCGTATTGTATCCCTTTAACCGTCCATCACTGATCCGGATGCAATTACAGGCTCCGATGGAAGCCGCTTCCCCATCCAGTTCCTGCAAAAACGCCATCACATCCTGCTTGTAAGGAATGGTAACATTAAAGCCCGCCAGCTCCGGGTGCTGTTGCAGTAAGGCCGGCAGGTGCTCAATGGAAGGAATTTCAAAGGCTTCGTACCGGCAATTGCCGATCCCTTCTTTTTCAAACTTCTCCGTAAAATATCGTTTTGAAAAAGACTGACTCAGCGGAAATCCTATTAAACCAAACAGTCGCATTAAAACGCGGTTTTATTATCCAGGTATAAGCTAAAGGAATCGCCCCGCAGGCCAATACGCATGGCTTCCAGTGCAATAACCTCGTTGGGAGGAATATTTCCCAGGTTTACATTACAGCCGATCAGCTCCAGGAAATACAGCTGCTGGGCTTTTTGCGGTGCTTCCCAAATGATCTTTTCCGAAGGGATCTGGGTAAGAATCTCCTGAACCAGTCCTTCCCGTACTTCGCCGGTACCCCGGTAAATACCCACGTTTCCTGCTTCGCGGGCTTCCGCAATTACATAAGAGGACCCGGCTTCCAGCTCTGCCTTCATCAACTCGATCCATTTATAAGGGGGAATGATATGGGTGGCATCCTTGCTGCCTACCTCGCTCAAAACGGTGCCATGTTGTGTCAGCTTTTCGATGTAACCGCATTTCTCTGCATGGGGAATGCTGATGGAGCCATCGCTTACCTCCATGTAATCGATCCCAAAATGTTTACAGATGGCAATATAGTCATCTACCTGGTTCCTTACAAGATAGGCTTCAAACAACGTGCCTCCAAAATAAACCGGAATATCATAGGAGCGATACACCTCAATCTTTTTTTCCAGGTTGGGGGTTACTACCGCTGTACCAAATCCCAATTTCAATACATCTACATGGGGATAAGAAACACTCATAAAACTCTTTGCCTCATCGATACTCAATCCCTTATCCATTACCATTGTAATGCCGTTTGTACGTGGACGAACGTACCGTTCCGGCATCTGCGTCAAATTAAACTTCATTCGGTATCAGTTATTAATCGTCGCAAAAGTAACCATTTTGCGGAAGTTTGAGCCATTCATAAAATGAAGCCTCAGGAAAATGCATTGAAAATGAGGGATCAATTGATAAAACCGCCTTAAATTATCGATCGAATTTCCGTTTATCGGAAGGCATTTACTTATTTTTGGTACCAGATTTTATTATAAACAATTCAATGTCGTTTCCTTAAAGCCACAGATGTGCAGATTTGGTGCCGGCTTTAAATACAACACTGTCGCAGAAAAGCGCCGCAGGCGCAATCAGCGTATTTGCGGCAACCATAAAAATTGCCTAAGGAAACGGGATTGATAAACAATTTATCATTTATATATGAAGAAATCCGTTCGTATTTTTTGGCGAATTTTTTTCATTTTATTCGGAGCAGGTATTTTAACCGTGCTGTTGGCCAACTGGGGTGTATTTGGCAAAATGCCGTCACTGGCAGAACTGGAGAACCCTACCATTACGCAGGCTTCTGAAGTACTGGCGGCCGATGGCACCCTGATGGGTAAATATTACCTCCCGAACGGAAACCGATCCCTTGTAAAGTACCGCGATATTTCCCCGAATGTGATCAATGCCCTGATTGCAACGGAAGACAAGCGTTTTTACGATCATGCCGGTATTGATCTGAAGGGCACGCTGCGGGCCATCTTTTTACTGGGAAAAGAAGGGGGCGGCAGTACCATTACCCAACAGCTGGCACTGGCCCTGTTTAACCAGCGGGCGAGCAATAAAGCGCTGCGGGTGATCCAGAAATTAAAAGAATGGATCATTTCAGTAAAACTGGAGCGCAATTTTACCAAGGAAGAGATCGTTGCTTTATACCTCAACGCTGTTCCTTTCAGCGATAACGTATATGGCATCCGCAATGCAGCCCGTACCTGGTTTCAGAAAGAGCCGGATCGCCTGAGTGTGGATGAAGCAGCCTTACTGGTGGGGATGATCAACGGACCGGGGATCTATAACCCCCGGCGGAATCCCAAACTGGCCATCGACCGCCGCAACCTGGTGATTGCCCGTATGGTGGAAAACGGCAACCTGTCGTCTGCAGAAGGCGAACGGATGTCGGCCATGCCCATGAAGCTCAACTATAAAAAGATGGATGAAACCACCGGTTTTGCACCGTATTTCCGGGATGTACTGCGCGATGACCTAAAAACGATCCTGAAAGATCCGGGCCTGAAAAAACCGGATGGTTCTTCTTACAGTCTTTATGAAGATGGATTAAAAATTTATACCACCATCAATCCGCAGATGCAGCAATATGCAGAAGAAGCGGTGTATATGCAGGTACCCAACCTGCAGCGCGCCCTGGTACGCCAGTCGTTTATAAAAAACGGCGATGTATGGAAAGGCCGGGAAAATGTGCTGCTACGGGCCATGAAGGAAAGCGACCGCTGGCGGAATATGGCGGATGATGGTTTTTCCGATAAAGAGATCAAGGCCAGTTTTTACAAGAAAGTGCCCATGAAAATATTTGCCTGGGACGCCAAATATAAGGGCAAAGACACGGTAATGGCCCCTTATGATTCGATCAAGTATCACCGCACTATGGTACAGTCTGCCTTTATGGTAATGGACCCGGTAACCGGTGAGGTAAAAGCCTGGGTAGGCGGTATTGATTTTAAGACCTACAAATACGATCACGTAAACCTGAGAACCAAACGCCAGGTAGGATCTACCATTAAACCGCTGTTATACGCCGAAGCGATTGAAGAAAGAGGGATGACGCCGGAATCGATGGTGGAAGATGTGCAGCAGAATTTTGGCAATGGCCAGCTGGTACCGGCCACCGGAAGAACCTGTACCGGCCGCACCATGACGATGGCCTCTGCCCTGGCATGGTCCCGCAACTGTGCTACCGCGTATATCATGAAGATCGTGGGGCCGGCCCAATTCGCTAATTTTTTACAACGGATCAATATCCCCACAAAAGTAGCCCCCTTCCCTTCTATTGCCCTGGGTGCCTGCGAACTTTCGCTTTTTGAAATGCTTTGGGGGTATTCCATGTTCGGAGGACGGGGATTTTCCACCAAACCTTATTTTATCAGCCGTATTGAAGACCGCAACGGGAACGTGATCAAGCGGTTTGATTATAGTGTGAACCGTAAAGAAGCCATCAGCGAAGCCACCGCCTACACCATGAGCCGCATGATGCAGGGCATAGTAGATAAAGGTACCGCCGCCGGATTGCGTGCCCGCCTGGGTGCTGCTGAAATGGCCGGCAAAACCGGTACTACCAACGACAACAGTGATGCCTGGTTTATGGGCTTTACTCCCCAGTTGCTGGGTGGTGTTTGGGTTGGTTGCGACGACCGTTTTATCCGCAATGAAGGCAAGGGTGGTTTTGGTGGTGAAGCCGCACGCCCCATATGGGAAGCGTTCTTTAAAAAAGTATATGCCGATAAAGCCCTGGGCATTAATAAAGATGAAAAATTTGCAGAACCGGCCACCATGGAAAACGAAATGCTCAGCGCCGATCCTTCACAATATGTAACTTCAGAAAACCCGGAACCCACTGCTGAAGGTGCGGATGCCGGGCTGGGTACAGAGCAGGATTATATGCAAAATAACAACGAGTACATTGGTCCGGAATCTAAACCGGTTACCGATGAAAAAGGCCCGGTTAAGGATACCACTAAAAAAGAACCGTCGAAAGCCGTACAGGGCAAACCCATCGGATCCAGTGATGAGCCCAAAAAGAAAAAAGGGTTCCTGGGTGGTCTCTTTAAGAAAAAAGATAAAAATAAAAACCCCGAGCCGGAGAAGTAGCACTCAGCTATCAGCCATTAGCTTTCAGTAGACACAGCTGATGGCTAAAGGCTACCGGCTGATAGCTAACAGCTAATGGCTGATAGCTAACAGCTAATGGCTGATAGCTGACGCCTGACGCCTGAACTATCGTATATTTGCGCATTATTTTATTTAAAATCGAATCATTATATGGCAGACATTTTTGAGCGGCTATTAAAAAATTACGGACCCATTGGTCAACACCGGGAACGGGCACACGGTTATTTTGCGTTTCCAAAACTGGAGGGAGAGATTGGCAGTGTTATGAAATTCCGGGGTAACGACGTTATTGTATGGAGCCTGAATAACTACCTGGGACTGGCCAATCACCCTGAAATCAGGAAGGCCGATGCCGATGGCGCTGCTCAATATGGTCTTGCATTACCCATGGGTGCCCGCATGATGAGCGGAAACTCTAACCTGCACGAACAGCTGGAAGCGGAACTGGCCGCCTTTGTAAGTAAGGAAGATGCCGTACTACTGAATTTTGGCTACCAGGGTATGGTAAGCATCATTGATGTGCTGTGCAGCCGTCATGATGTGATCGTTTATGATGCCGAAAGTCATGCCTGCATCATCGACGGGTTAAGACTGCATCCGGGCCATCGTTTTGTTTTCAAACACAACAATATTGAAGACTTTGAAAAACAAATGGAACGGGCCACGGCGCTGATCGAAAAACAAAAATCAGGCGGTATCCTGGTAATCACCGAAGGCGTTTTTGGCATGGCCGGAGACCAGGGTAAACTGAAAGAAATTACGGCATTAAAAGGCAAATACGATTTCCGCCTGCTGGTGGATGATGCGCACGGGTTTGGTACCCTGGGTAAAACCGGTGCCGGTGCCGGTGAAGAGCAGGGCGTACAGGACCAGATCGATATTTATTTTTCCACCTTTGCAAAATCAATGGCCTCCATCGGTGCTTTTGTTGCCGGCGATCGCCAGATCATTGATTATATCCGTTACAATATCCGCAGCCAGATCTTTGCCAAAAGCCTGCCCATGCCGCTGGTAGTGGGCAACCTGAAACGGCTGGAGCTTTTGCGCACCCGTCCCGAATTAAAACAACAGCTTTGGGACAATGCGTTAAAACTGCAAAACGGTTTAAGAGAACGCGGCTTTGACATTGGTACTACCGACTCGGTGGTTACACCGATCTATATGAAAGGCGGTGTTGAAGAAGCTACAGCAATGGTAATGGACCTCCGGGAAAATTACCGCATCTTCTGCTCCATTGTAGTATACCCGGTCATTCCGAAAGGACATATTATTTACCGCCTCATTCCAACTGCCAGTCATACCGATGCGGATATTGAAGCTACTTTAGAAGCATTCTCTGCAGTAAAAGAAAAACTGGATATCGGCGCCTACAAAACAAACGCCATTCCGGATATGGCAGAGCGCTCGTAATACAGCCATCTTATTCAATCATAAAAAAATGAGCGGTTATTCTCAAAGAATGTCGCTCATTTTTTTTGCCCGTTATCATCTTTACCGAAATTCCTTTTCAAAAATTTGTGTCGCAAAGAAGAACGAGGTGATGATAAATCCCGCTATCGTCATCCTGACCGGAAAGATCTCATACTTGTCGGGCCGCTCACCAATACCCGGATGTTTAGTCTGCGCCTCAACATGACAAAACAATGATGGATCTTTAGAAGATAAAACACCTTACCATCAAGCATTTTTACGAGAACCTCAGCTTTGGCAAGGACTAAACGCGCTATCGTCATCCTGACCGAAGCAAAGCGGAGCGGAAGGATCTCATTTTTCTCGAGGCGCTCAGCTATACGGGTATGTTTCCCCGCCTACCAACCGCCGAGGGCTGTGCTGCAACTTTCCCAACCATCACAGGCCATTTGTTTTTACAAGGGGTTTATAAGATGAACGTGAATGCCGGTTCATGATGGCATAAAAAAGAGCCGTCCTTATGGACAGCTCCTGCGTTTTAACAACGATTATTTACTGGTTATTTTACTACCTCGTTTACAACAACCACTTCAACTGTTTTGGCAGATTTGCTGATGTTGTATACTTTAACGGTGTTATTCTTTACATCGCTTACTTCAAAAGTCAGCTTTACGTTTGCGGGTAACTGCGTATCGAACCGGTAGTTCCGTACGATCTTAGCACCTGAAACCGTTTCATTGTACAACAGCTCACCGGTTTCATCTTTAATAGCAACGGCATATGTACCCTTGTTCAGGTTGTTTAAACGCAGCTGGTAAATTGGAGACTCTGTATTTGCGTTGTTGATGTATTTTAACTCAACAGGAGCATCCACATTGTCGTTTGCGATTACATTGTTTGCAGCAATAGTAGTGGCCAAAACTGCAGCTAAAACGATTGATAATACTTTAATTTTCATGGTAATTGTTTTTATGATTTTTTATTAAGGTTCTAGTTTATAAATACATCTGCTATTTAATGTAGATGTTCTTTGTGGTAATGGTATTGGAAAATAAGATTCCCAACTGGTAGGCTGCATTTGCAGCTTTTGTTAATAAAGCTTTCATTTTACGTCTCCTTTTGTTTATTCTTTACAATAATTTCTTCTATGGTCAATATCGCCGGGCGGCAAACAAAAACGAGACAAGCGAATCCTGGTTGTTGAGCTCAATGGAGTGCGTTGTAATGCACTTTTTTTAAATTGATAACACAAAGCTACGGCCTGCAAAAGGCTGAATAAAACCAATATTTGATCGTTTATAGGGTGTGCAGCAACACCTGATTAACTATAAAAAGATAAAAATCAATTAGTTACAAAAATACTCATCATGATATCCAACCAAAAATAAAAGTCAGCAAATTACGGTCCTCACCTGCAAAAAGGGGCATTTTTCTGCTATATAACGCATAACCCTGCCCCGAATAAAAAGCCATTGCAGCTACTTAAAAGCCATTGACGCATCCATGACCAGGTGCGTTATACCGGCGGATATGGACAGAAAAGCGCACGTCCGCTTTTCATAGATTGTTTTTTTATCATGCGACGGATTTACCGTATCTTACGTCGCCGAAACGTATTCAGCCATGCTCAAACATAAAACCTCTGTGTTGTTTGTTAATAATTCTGGCAAGGAAAAAAAAGCGATCCAGGTTCCTACGGCCTTGCTGCTATCATGGCGGAAATATCTGATCGGCGGCATCATACTCATGCTTCTTTTATGCGCATCGCTTTGCTTTTTTATCTTTAAAAAAACAAGCCATTTTTATACCCTTGCTTATAAAAGCCGGCTGGAACAGGTGCATCGCATACAGGAAGCCGTCAATGTAGATAAAGTAAAGGCCACCTTCAAATCGATCGATCAGCGGATGCAGCAGATCAACCAGTTGCTTACAGACAGGGGATTATCGAAGCTGGTCGTGAAGAATGCCGGCGGCCCGGCAAACTTTGATATGACGGATATTGACGCGGTAGCCAGCTTCTACGATACGGAGCTGGTGAAGGCCGAAGAGGTGATCCGCCATACCCCTATCGGACGTCCTCATTTTGGAGAACAGACGTCGGGATTCGGACATCGCTACAATCCGTTCGGAACGGGCTCGGTAGAAGGCCACACCGGTCTTGATTTTAGCGGGGAGACCGGGGAAACCGTAAAAACGACCGCAGACGGCATCGTTGTCTTTGCGGGGGTAAAGGGCGGATATGGAAACTGTGTGATCGTGCAGCATCAGCACGGCTTTCAGACCTTATACGGACACTTATCAAAAATAAACGTAAAACAACAACAACAGATACGCTCCGGTGACAAGATTGGAGAAGTGGGCAGCACGGGTAGAAGTACCGGTCCGCATCTGCATTATGAGATCCTGATCAACGGGGTGCGAACAGATCCTTCGCCTTATACAAAACTGTAACGCTATGTTTCAAAAGAATACATCCAGGGATAAAAAAACAAATCTGGACAATATTGCCATCAACACGGTGATTGATGAAGGCATGCTTATTAAAGGCAATATATCCGGTGAAGGCGCCATCCGCATCGATGGGAAAGTAGAAGGGAATATTGAACTTAAGGAAGGCATTATTCTTGGAGAAAAATCGGAGATTAAAGGTTCCGTAACAAGCAATATTATAGTCGTGCACGGGAAGCTATATGGCAATATCCATTGCCGCTACCTGTATATTAAAAGCACCGGCCTGATCGACGGAGACATCGAAGTAGCGGCCTTTGAAGTAGAGCTGGGCGGCCAGTACAACGGCACGCTTAAAATGACCGGTCCGGAGCCGGCAAGTAACGGCGTGGCAAAACCTCAAAAGGCAGCAGTGGCCGGCTAAGAAACAAAGACCTTCATAATACCGGAACTTACTGCCGCCTGTGGCCCGCTCCAACAAATCCAGTTATTGTATTTCATCACAAAATAAAATCGTTTTAACAGGGTGTTTCCCTGCAGGATCCCCTATTTTTATCATCCATTTTTATAAAACAACGTTATGCATATCAAAACTCCGATCCTTCTTTCGGCTTCCTTCTTTCTTACCGGTGCAGCGGCTACAGCAGGCAACAAACCGTTTCTGATGCATCCTGCAGATACCCTGCCTGCTGTAGAAACCAAAGCGCCCAACAGCGATTACAAACCCGCGTTCAGCGGACAAACCCGGATAAAAGGTGTTAAAACCACTGCAAGCTACAAGGTGACAAAAATTGCGGAAAAAATAAGTGCCCCTTTTGCCATTGTAGCCATGCCTGATGGCCGGCTGATGGTTACGGTAAAATCGGGCCATATGGAAATACGCAATGGCGATGGAACCCTGGTAAAAACCATTACCGGTTTTCCGGCAGTTGACCTATCGGGCCAGGGCGGATTACTGGATGTGGCCTTTGACCCTAATTATGCCCGCAATAAAATGATTTACTGGACCTATGCTGAAAAACAGGGGAAGGGCAACTTAACCGCCGTAGCCAGGGGCAATTTGAATGAAGCCGCAGGGAAAGTGGAAAATGTATCCGTGATCTTCCGTGCCACACCGGCGTTGAACAGCAATCTGCACTTTGGCTCGCGCATCGTTTTTGATGCATCCGGGAACCTCCTGGTAGCGGTGGGCGAACGATCCATCCTTGAAGGCCGGGCACAGGCGCAGCTATTGCAGTCCGGGCTTGGAAAAATATTCAGGATCACTACCAGTGGTAAACCAGCGGCAGGCAATCCGTTCCTGAAGAAAGCGGATGCTATGCCGGAGATATACAGCTACGGGCATCGCAATCCCCAGGGATTGGATATAAATCCTGCAACGGGAGAAGCATGGGAGGCCGAATTTGGTCCCCGGGGCGGTGATGAGATCAATATCGTACGTGCCGGAAGAAATTATGGCTGGCCGGTGATCACCTATGGTATCGAATACAACGGTTCAAAAGTGGGCGACGCCCTGCAACAGCACAAAGGAATGGAACAGCCGGTTTATTACTGGGACCCGGTTATTTCGCCCAGCGGTATCTGTTTCTACCGGGGTAATGCGATCCCTGAATGGAAAAACAATTTGTTTGTGGCTTCCCTCAGCGGACAGCATGTTGACCGGCTGGTGATCAAAAACAATAAAGTGGTTGGCGAAGAGCGGTTACTGACCAACAGGGACGAGCGCTTCCGCGATATTGCCTGTGTAAATGGCACGCTTTATACCATTACGGATAAGGGAAATATTTACAGGATCGGCCGGTAATTTTACCCGGACAGATACCCGTTTGGATGCGGCGGCGCTCCCGGATCATTTTTCTTAACAGGCAGATTGGCCGGTTGCCGGGGCGTCACCGCCTTTAAAACCGGAATGGCAGCAGATGCCGTTCCGGTTTCGGGATCAGCTATCTCATTATTGGCGGCCTCCTTCTGTAGCCGGATCTTATGGGCTTCCAGCTCCAATATCACTGAGGACAGTTGCTCAAGGCTTACTTCCAGGCATTGCAGGCTCGTTTCTTTTTCTATCAACCGTTCCGGCTTTCGCTTTTCTCTACGTTCTTCCAGCAACAATATATCCAGCTGCAGCCGCGCCTGTTCATGTTCCCGTTTTTTCCGGGCCTTTTCCGGCAGGCCGTCGATACCCATGGAAACCCGCTGCAGGTCCACGCTTTTTCTATATAATAAGTCGTCTATTTCAGATACGGCATCCAAATGATGCTCTATCTGCAATTCGAGCCCCAGTTTCTTCCATAAAAAAGTCTTTTGCTTTCTATATGCCTGCTTCAATGAGGCTTCGCATGCCGAAAGATTGGTTACCTGGGAAAGGGACAGGGTTAACATAGCCGTTGTTTTGCTTAAAGGATATCCTAAGCTACAACCGCGGGAAGCCCTTTCGCTCAGCAAAAATATATTTATAATTTCTTTAACATTTAAACCTTCAGGCGTCCTTTCCATTCCTGTAAAAGATACACAGCAACACAATGTATATCAATTAATTCAATTAAACCAGGTATTAACCTAAGGAAGCTTCAGAAGCCCTTAAAACTCATTAAATTATTTTATAATTTATTTTTAGAGCGTAAACCGGGTACCTGCTCATGCAAACACGCGCAAGATTAACCCACGGCGGACAACCTGGCGCGCCTCGCGGTTAAAAATAAACCGCAAGGGACACAAGGAACACGCGAAGGACGCCATACCATCGGCCACCGGCTATTCCACTGCAATCTTTGCGGATACGTTGCGCGCCTCGCGGTTAAAACAAATCATGTAGACCATCAGCCTACTTGCTGCCCGTTAAAAAAAGCGCTACTTTCGCAGCCCCTGAAGAAAGCAGAAAAGCAATGAGCATAAACACAGCAGCGTTTCATACAGGCAGTAACTGTATTGAAGTAGAATATTTTTTTGAAGAAGCCACGCATTTAATGGATGCGCTGGTGCAGAATAAATGCGAGTATGAATTACTGGCGTTGGTACGGGAAGTAGCATCCCGTCTCAAATTGCGCGTTATCATTGAAACAGCACCGCTGCTGGAAAAGGGATTCAAACGGCGCTTTAGAGTAACATTAAAAAAAGAAACAAAAACGGCAGCGGCAGCCGTTACCATCGCTACGGCAGCCCTGGTGGCAGTAATTACTTCGCCATTGTCGGCTTCTGCAGGTGATAGTGCCCGCAAGCTGATTGAACAGCTGATGGAAACCGCAGCGTTTATGCCGGCCGATAACGAACGGCTGCGGCTGCAGATTGAAAAGCTGAAGCTGCAGTTGATCGCCAGTTGCGAAAACCTCGACACCAGCAATATCATTAAAAAGCGGCGGTCGAATTTCTTTGAACTGCTGACCCGGTATTCCAAAATTACCAGCGTGCGCTTTACAGCCCTGGAAGAGCATGAAGCTTCCGCCACACAGGAAAAAAGACTGACCCGGCATGAATTTGGCGCCTATATACTTACCACCAATAAGCTGGAACCCGAAGAAGTGGATGATGTGGATATCGAAATCATTTCACCGGTATTAAAAAAGAGCAGTTACAAATGGACCGGTATGTACCAGGGACGCCCCCGCTCCTTTACCATGCAATCTAAGGAATTTAAAAAACTGGTGCAATCCGGAAAAGTCCAGTTCAAAAACGGTACTGCCATCAACTGCCAGCTAACCATTCATAAAAAAATGAACAATGAAGGCACAGAACGGGTAACCGGCATTGATATTAACCGGGTAAACCATTATTTTGAAAATGACAAACCCGTTGAGACAGTAGAAGGCAAAAAACAAAAAAAGCAACCCGAAGCAGAGATCATGCAGCTGGCCCTGTTTATGTAAACATCCGGCCATTACACCCAACCGGTATCAACAATAGCTTTATCAATTTATGCACGGTCAGTGAGAATACTGCCCGCGGCACAAGTCATGATTTGTGTCTCCACAAACCTTTTAAGAGCACAACCATTTTAATAAATAGATACCAGTCTGTTATCAATGGATTATTAGCTTTAAAGTGCCGGCATCCCAGCCCCGCATCTGCGACCGGTTCCGTTTAATGACCTGGCATTCACTTCCTTTCATAGATAGATAATCGCGTAAAAAAGAATATCCTTCAAAACTTTCATGCCAACATGAAAGCTGAAGGATATTCCCATTAAAAGCAGTTAGTTCCGGAATACTTAACCGGCGCAAAGATACATTACAAATAAAATGCATCTTGTCATGAATAATCGTGACAGAGATTTATAAGATCCATTCCCCTTTAAAATAAAAATGCGCCCACAAAATTGTGAGCGCATCAAAAGCATAGCGCAGGATTGTATTAGTTTTTAACAACCGCTATAATTTTAGAATAGCTGTTGTGTCCATCTGCATCTACCTGTTCAATACGTATAAATGCTTTTCGGTTACCTGCTTCCGTATCCACCGCGGTGCCGCTTTTATTGCAGGAAATGGCAACCATTCCAATCAGCACATAACCCAATACTGCAGACATGAATAGTTTCCGGTTTCTGCGGGCCCCACCCAACGCCAGGGCAGCCACAGCCAGTGCAGAAAGGCCCAGTAATGCGGTATTGCCGTTTTTATCGATGCGCACCGCATAATTGGTAGCACCCGTAAACACCGTACCTGCATGCCTGGATTTTACAGTAGCGATGGTTTCGAAATCGGTACCATTCTCTGAAGCCTGTATATTAAAATGATCGTTATTGATTTCTTCCAGGGTGGTAAAGTTTACGGTTACATCATTGCCGTTTACAGTAGCCGCCACAGCTTCGAACTGTACCGGCAGTGATTGCATTAATGTGATCACTATACGTCCGTTACCGCCGTTGCCAGCAGTAGAGTTGGTGTTATTTCTGCGGCCACCGCCACCACCACCGGGCGCATTGCCATTAACGCCGTTACTGTTGCCGCTAATTGCACCATCGCCGCCGTTACCGCCACCGGCACCTTTTGTAGGGCCGCCTGTTGTACCAGTTCCGTTTTCCCCGGCTCCGTTGGCATCTGCCGCGCCGCCGCCACCGCCGCCGGTATTGTTGGTGCCATTGGCTCCGTTACCACCTGCGAAATTTTTGATCCCTGTTCCACTATTTGTGCTCCAGGTGCTGGTACTTGCCTGGGCAACTCCACCAGCAGCACCGGTGAGGGTCGTAGTGGAACTACCTCCATTCGCCGTAACCGTAAAGCTGGAATAGGGTGCTCGAGCAGGTACGGTAAAAGAAGAATTGCCTCCTGTTGAATTAGCAGTATTACCGCCTCCACCTACTACCAGGTTACAAACCCCATTTTTGGCCAGTGCAATAGTCACTTCGGAATAAGCGCCGCCGCCGCCGCCGCCGCTGCTATTTGCGCCATCTCCCCCTTGTCCACCGGCGCCCCAAACCTGTATTTTATATAAACCACTTGAGGATGGAGTAAAACTGGAGTTACCGGGGGTTGAATACGTTGTTTGTGCCGATGCCGTTGCCAGCAATAAGGATAAAGAACCAACAAGAGCAGACCGGATACCCGCTCTCTTTAAAAGCCAAGATTTCATTTTTTGTGCAGTTTTAGAAATTAAAATAATAGAATCAGTACCAGTGAATGACAGCTGGTAAAGAGGGGCATTAATATTCAAAAAGATCCGGCACACGAAGGGGGCTCAGCGATAGTTTTGAGTGGCAGTATCAGAGGATCATATCATAGAATCATTCTTCAAAGGGCCTTTGCCGAATGTATTGTTTTGTATATCCAATATGTTGGATTCTTCAGAGGGAGCACATGATCCGCAGCGGATCACTATCGGTTAGTTTGGAGGGTATATCAGTTGCTTTGTTTTCTAGAGTACCGATGCCGGCAAAAGTACAGCAACAACAAGCCTCCGTCAATACCGCTAATGGGGTATTTTTCGGAACAGCACATTTGTGGTTTCCCCGTAAGCATACCAAAAAAAAAGCTGCTTCTCTTTAAGAAGCAGCTCATCGCCGGTATTCGGTTTACATTTACGGCTAATAAATTGCAGTTTTATGTACAGGATATCCGTGCAGGTCTGCGACGCAGTCACCACTTCATAAAGGGCTGCCCTTGCAGACAGCCCCCCTGTCATCCTGGTTTTACTGCACCTTAATCATTAACTACCGTTATTACTTTTGAGTAAGCAGGGATATTGGAGTCCTTATCATATTGCGCGATACGGATATAGCCAACAGATCCTTTCTCCACATCTACTGATTTACCATCTTTCAAACAGGAAACAGCCGCCACTACAATTACCAGCAAGGCCAGTACTCTTGCCCACCGCGATCTTACAAGCGTAAGCATGAATAAACCACCCAGTCCCAGTGCAGCCATAGAAACCGGTAACCCGATCGTCAGGCTGTAATCCAGGGGCTCTGAAGAAATACCATTCACGGCTTTTGAATCTACCTTGCCAATAGCCGTCCAGCTCACATTGTCAGAGGAGCCTTCTACCACATATTCTTTGCTGTTGTTTTCCGAAGCTGTGGTAAAGTTCACCTGCAGCTGGTTGTTCTTTTTTAAAGCAGTGATGCTTTCGAACGTAACGGGCAGCGGGCCACCACCGATTACTACGGATGAATTGCCGCATTGTGCGGAACCGCAGGAACCGGTACGGGGTATAAATACAGCCTTTAAGGTATTCAAGCCCGTAGCACAGGTGGCTAGGGTATACGTCTTGGTACCAGTGCCGGATACCTGGAAACAGTCGGTAAGAATCACTGTATTGCCGCAATACACGGTTAGCTCCAGCGTTTTATTACCACTGGTAGTATAGTCCAGATCCAGCTCCCAGGAAGTACTGCTGAGACCACTCCCGGGATCGAGGTTTACAAACTTGGCATTGGTTAATTTAAGACAATTTTGCGCTGCGCCTGTAAAGACCATAAATGCGCCGATAATGAAGAGGAATAAATGTTTGTTCATTGTGTGCAGTTTTAAGAATTAAGAAATAAAAAATCAGTTACCAAATGACATCTGGTAAAGAGGGGTACGGGTATTCAAAAAAATGCAGGATACGCAGTTGGTGTATCGCAATAGTTTTGAGCGGGGTTAACGGCATTCATGCACATGTCAGATACACGAAGTCACAGCACGTATAACCATACGGTTTGCTTTCAAGGTCGGCGGTAACATCCGCAACGGATGTTGTCAATTGATTTGGAGGGAATAGGTACGAACGATTAGCCCGTAGAGGTAAGCTTATGAATACAAAATTATCACATATACCGTACCCGGAAAATCCCTGAAAATGGTGATGCCATAACACCGGTACGGATACCGTTATAGATTGGATGCATATTCAGGTAACACAGCGTTGGTCATTTTGAAGAAACCACAGTTAGTAAATTACGGCATTCTCATCAGGACGAAACCCGCGTCCTGTCTGACCTTCCGTCATACAACACCTGCATACGAACCTTACAGCAGCTATTTCATTCAAACATACTTATATATAATATATAAAACATACAAATTTCGCCGGATACCCTTTTTTTATCGGCAGATCCATTTCCAGGATGGATGAAATCAAAATAAAAAGGGCTGCCTTTTCAGACAGCCCGGTCATCCTGACTTTTACTGCACCTTAGTCATTAACTACCGTAATTACTTTTGAATACGCAGGAATATTAGAATCTTTATCATACTGTGCAATGCGGATATAGCCAACAGATCCTTTCTCCACATCTACTGATTTACCATCTTTCAAACAGGAAACAGCCGCCACTACAATCACCAGCAAGGCCAGTACTCTTGCCCACCGCGATCTTACCAGGGTAAGCATGAATAAACCACCCAATCCCAGTGCAGCCACAGAAACCGGTAACCCGATCGTCAGGCTGTAATCCAACGGCTCTGAAGAAATACCATTCACCGCTTTTGAATCCACCTTACCAATAGCTGTCCAGTTCACATTATCAGAGGAGCCTTCCACCACATATTCTTTGCTGTTGTTTTCCGAAGCAGTAGTCCAGTTGATCTGGATCTGGTTGTTCTTTTTTACAGCCGTTATACTTTCGAAAGTAACGGGCAGCGGTCCACCGCCTATCACCACTGAAGAGTTGCCGCATTGTGCCGATCCGCAGGAACCGGTACGGGGTATAAATACCGCTTTCATCGCAGATAACCCGGTTGCGCACATGAGGCCGGTATATTGTTTTGTGCCATTGCCATTACTTTGAAAACAGTCCTGGAAAATGAGCACATTATTACAATAGACGTAGACTTCAAGTGTTTTGTTACCACTGGCATTATAAGCCAGATCCAGCTGCCAGGTTTGACCATCATTACTGGGGTTTGAAAACTTAGCGCTGGTTAATTGAAGACAGTTTTGCGCCGTGCCTATAAAGACGATAAATGCGCCGATAATAGAGAGTAAAAAACGTTTGTTCATTGTGTGCAGTTTTAAGAATTAAGAAATAAAAAATCAGTTACCAAAATGACAGCTGGTAAAGAGGGTACGGTATTCAAAAAAATGCAGGATACGAATCAATGTATCGCAATAGTTTTGAGTGGGGTTCACAGTACGGGTGCACATCTATCACAACCAGGTAATGAAGTCAATAGAACAAGTCACAGCACATAAACCAATATTGTTTGCTTTCAAGGGTTGGCGGTAACATCCGCAACGGATGTTGTCAATTGATTTGGAGGGAATAGATACGAAGCGGTCAGGCAATAGCGGATCAGGCATATGCAAAACGATTACATATACAACACCCAGCATATTTATAAAAACGGAAATGCAATTACATTTACGCATGTTACACACATGCTCAATAAACACAACTCCGGTCACTTAAAGGAATAACAGTTAGCGCATCAACCAGTTTTCCAAATAAGACGGAGCCCGCGCCCTGCCTGGTTTTCCGTTATACAACACGTGTACACCAGTGTTGTCCAACAGATCTTCTATGCAAATTTACTTACATACAGAAGATCGTATTATGTAAATTCGTTGAACACCCTTTTTTACTCGTTAGATTCATTTTTCAGAAGGACAAACCAGGGGTAAAAAAGAGCAGATAAAAACCACCGATTCATTTTAAGGTTGGTGTACGCCGATTCGTTTTGAACCATTCTTGGTGTTGTTTGAGCGCAGCCGGCCCGTTTAAATAAATCACGCGTTATAACAGGCATTTAAGAAAACAGCAAAACAGATCGTTTAAAGAAATGTTTCAGCGTCATATATTCAACTTCTGTAAGGAGCGGAATGATTGTATCAGATTTTAAAAAAAAGTGGGCTGTATAACCGGATAAACCGGAGCTTGTGCGATTCATTTTTTAATAATGATACACCGGTCATTGACAGCGGGCTTTTGTCCACTTACTTTTATTTGATAAGCCTGGAGGAAGCTACCAATTGTAAGGGGCCTATACTAAAGTGTTTTTATTATCTTGATACCCTAATAAATGCAGATCCTGTTATTGCTCCATGGATGCCGCTATGAAAATTGAAAACCGGGCATAACAAGTGGAGGGCTTTGAAGAGGTCCGCGCTTTAAAAGCGGCTAGTTTTTTTGAATATGGATGGATACAGGCCCTTTAACAATTCCATCGGCCATATTGCTGCGCGCAATGATCAGTGTATACATTCCTTTTTTGCCGGTCTTATATTGCATGGTACGGCCAAAGGGGCCATCGGTTTTTCCGTCGGGCATTTCGATCTGACTGATGCGAACGTTCCGCTCACGCCCTTCCGGCTCCAGCTGCACGGCCAGCTGCCGGGTACCGGCTACCGGAATTTTTACATGTATTTGCTGATAATCTTTCCGGATGTCTGCATGTAATGTTGCCTTGCCTTCTGTGGCCTCCAGCACAATAATGGAATCTGCTGGTTCCGGGTTGTTAGCGGCCAGGGAATCTTCAATGTGGCCATGCGTTAGGGTATCCGGCAGCGGGGTATGCGTTGCTGCGGCACTGTCTTGTGGCACCTGTTTAGAATCGCCCGAAGAGCCGCAGGCGCAAAGACACCATAAGAAGAAGGGGATATAGCGGTGTGTGTTTAGCATCATTCGTAAAATTTTGTAGGTTTACAAAAATATCAAATCTACCATGAACGCAAAATTTATCCTTTCCACCACGGCAACCATCCACCTGAAGGGTGCTGAAATTGTAGAATATTGTGGAATCGTATCCGGTGAAACGGTTATCGGTGCCAATATCGTACGGGATTTTTTTGCCGGCATCCGTGATATCGTGGGTGGCCGTTCGGGCTCGTATGAAGCGGTATTGCGGGAGGCGAAAGAAACGGCCATCCGTGAAATGCAGGAACATGCGTTACGACTGGGTGCGAACGGCGTTATTGGTGTGGACCTGGATTATGAAACGGTTGGACAAAGCATGCTGATGGTAGCTGCCAGCGGAACTGCAGTTAAAATTGAGGGGATCTGATACCAGCGGGTTTTCCGGCTGCTGGCAATAGCCCCGGAGAACAGACAGGGGGAATCCATCCGTTCCGGCAGCCCCGGCATCCAGGGAAAACACTTCGTGAACAAACAATCGTTTTTACCCGATAAAAAATATTGATTTCCAGGCAACCAGGGCATCTCTTCCAGCGTCTAATTTCCGATTGAATAATAAACAAGGGGTAAAAAAAAATCCCCAACACTGTTACACGTTGGGGACCTTCATCAAAAACCATTAACCATTAAACCTTATCCTATGAAAATTCAATCTCAAATTTATAAACAATTTCCTATATTTCAAAAGTAATATTTTGAAGTGTGGGAAATTTTCACATTTTATTATCAATTTATTTCCTGCCAAACCCCTAATAAGCTAAAAATCAATGAAAAGAAAAGTTGTAGTAGCCATTACCGGTGCCAGTGGTTCCATTTATCCTTCCAGACTGCTGTCTAAGTTTTTACAGATACGGGAGCAATGGGATGAAATCGGGGTGGTGGTTACCAACAATGCCAAAGAAGTATGGCAGGTAGAAACGGGTACTGCTTTTACCCCGGAATCGTCCTTTTCTTATTACGCTACAACCGACTTTAATGCGCCCTTTGCATCCGGCAGTGGCCGGTTCGATACCATGATCATTGTGCCCTGTTCTATGGGCGTACTGGGCCGCATCGCCACCGGAATTTCCAATGACCTGATTACCCGGGCGGCCGATGTGGTGCTGAAGGAACGGCGCAAACTGATCTGCGTGGTGCGTGAAACGCCCTATAGCCTGGTACATATAAAGAATATGGAGTTTCTTACCCTTGCAGGTGGCATTGTTTGCCCGGCAACTCCTTCCTTTTACAGCAAGCCTCCAACCATTGAGGCTGTAGCCGATACCGTGGTAGACCGGGTACTGGACCTCGCGGGTTTTAACATCCCCTCCTATCGCTGGGGCAGCACTGAAAAAGAGTAACCGCCTGCTTCTGGCCTCTAATAAATGCAGTGAGGAAGATCTACAGCAAGCCTTCGCGTTTTTTCTTGCTGAGATGGCCAAAGAAGCGCTGAAACACTGAAAGGTTTGTAATGCGGGTATAAAAGAAGCTAAGACTTCATGAAACACAAAGCTCAGATCACACGCATTTATTTGCGCTTCGCCTGTATGTTTAGATTTCGATAGCAGCCTTGCTGCAAGATGGCTTCAAATATAAAGGCCACCTACAGGAGATGGCCTTTTGCTATTGTTGATTTCATTTTATCCTAACGGAACATTGAAAGGAATTTTCTTTGGAGGCTTGCATTGCTTATCATCACAGGTCTGGTATTCTACTGTTCCTGAAAGCGCTGTTTTTGCAGCGGCCTTTAAGGTTACTTTCTGTATAAACGTTACCGTGTTTGCATATTGATGTGCAGTAGAGTTGGTGCTGGCGTCATGAAATTTTTCCATTTTCCCCACTTCCTTTACGTTGCCGGTCCGCACGATCAACGGATTATTGGCAAATCCTACTTTTGTGGGGTAGGCGATGGCATCCTTGGGTTGTGTTTGTGAATACAGGTGCCAGCCGCTTCTGAGGGTAGCTGTCATCTGAACTTCATAAACCTTTTCACTGATCTTTTTTGCAGTAAATTTCCAGCTCGCAGGATCGTCCTGCGCCCGGGCAGTAGCCAAACTCAGCACCGCCAATAATCCCAATACAATACTTTTCATTTTTTTATTTTTTCTCTTTCAGGTGCAAAGGTACCCTCCCATTTCTTTATAAAAGCTTAAAACAGGATGCTATAAAAGGACGTGTCAATCAGGAAACCAGTTGCCTGGCCATCAGCAGGGATGTAAGGATTTTTTTACCATCTTCATTACCCAAAACGGCACTGCAGGCCCGTTCGGGGTGCGGCATCATACCAAACACATTCCGCCGGGCATTACAGATACCGGCAATATGATCGATGGCTCCATTCGGATTGCTATCGGGCGTTTCGTTACCAGCTTCATCACAGTACCGGAAAAGGATTTGCCCGTTTGCTTTCAGTGCTTCAAGCGTTTGCGGGTCAGCATAAAACCGGCCTTCCCCATGTGCAATGGGTATTTTATATACTTCCTGGAAGCGTTCCGCATCTTCTTTCAGTTGCTCCCGGTAAAGTCCTTCGGGTTTGATAAAAATATTCTTACAGATGTATTGCTGGCGTTCATTCCGCAATAAAGCACCCGGCAGCAAGCCCGATTCACAAAGGATCTGAAAGCCGTTGCACACACCATATACTTTTCCACCGTTATGGGCAAATTCAATCACCTGCTTCATAACCGGGCTGAAACGCGCAATGGCGCCACACCGCAGGTAATCTCCATAAGAAAATCCTCCGGGCAGTACAATGCAATCTTCGGTGGTAAAGGCGCTGATGTCTTCACTCTTATGCCAAAGCGGAATCACTTCCTGGTTCAAATCGTATTGTAAGGCATCCAGCATGTCGCGGTCGCAATTGGACCCGGGAAATATAACTACTCCAAATTTCATTCGTATCATGTTTTATCCAGATCGCAAAGATAGCCTTATTTCACCGTCCTGGCGGAATTTGAAGATTTGAAAATTTGAAAATATGAAAATGTGGGAAATGTGGAAATGAGTCAATGGTCAATAGACCTTTGGGTATGAAAAATCTAACCTGGAACTTTAAACGTTGAACCTGGAACAAAGACTTGCCTCACCGGAAACCCGCAATTTCTACCGCAATAATATACCCTACGGTGAGCCAGAATGCAATTACGGGATATAGCCGCACTTCACTGTTCAGGTAGCCAAACCCATGTACGGCAGCACAGGGTACCAGCACCAATACCCAATTGGTAAACCCGGGTCCGGGATTCACAAAGGCAATGCCAACGGCCGCCACAAAGTACAGCAGAAAAAGGAACCACCCCTTCCGCACCTGGATCAGCATTTTTGAAGAAAGCACATTGATCGAATAGATTCCGGCCAGCAGGGGAAGGATCGTTAAAAACAGGGCGCCTGCAAACCAAAGCCGCTGTTTTCCAAGATTGATTCCCACCGAAAACGGCTCCAGCATCGTGTATATGACTGGCCACTGATCGGTTAAAAACAGGTAGATCAGGTAAAAATAGTAGGGAGTAAAAAAACCCAGCAGCAATAACAACCATTCGTTCACCCGAAAAGGTCTTAATATTCCCAAAGCCAGCAACCCCCATGCAAGAAAAAATACGGAAGGCTGAAAAAACATGGTGGCTGCGCCCAATACGAGTCCGCAGTTAAAAATAAGCCCCTTGGCATTGGGATGATTGTGGGCCTTGAAAATAAAGATAAACGACAACAGGAACAGGAAGGAAACGATCAGCGGGGCCGACAGGTAATTGAACTCCGGTATAAAAGAAGATACCAGCATCAATGCCATTCCCGGCAGGTAATTGGCCCGGTTTACCAATCGTTGGTTATTGATGAAATTGGTCAGCAGGTAGGCCTGCCAAAATAAAAGCAAAAAGGCCGCCATGGCAAAAAAGGATGGGAATACCGCCACAACAGGTTCCAGCAACCGGAGCAACTGATCATAAAGAAACCCATCCTGCGGGCGGATCACCACCGCCTGTTTGCCGTTTTGTGCAGCAGACAGGAAAAACCAGGGCAATTTCAGCAATAGCCCCAGAATGAAAATCATAATAAGATTTCCCGGGTTCTTTTGTTTAAAAACTCCAATCACAATAACAGTCAGTCATACTTATTTGAGCTCCCTTAAGAGTTAGAAGTCAACCTTCGCAAATGAAATATTCTTTTTATATACGTAAGGAATGATCATGCTGGCGGGCCCTACCTGTTTGCCGTACCGGGGCATAAAGTTAACATATTTGTCCTTTGCCTCTAGCGGCTCTGCTTCAGTCATTTGACCATCCTCTGTAATGATTACATCATCCAGGTCGGAGATCTTTGCAGCCCGGTTTAATACAAAATGCATACGGTCTCCGTCTACCAGCACCTGGTAAGAAATGGTACCATCGGTTTCTACTTCCGACTGATTCTTAAAAATAATATTTTCGGCGGTGCGGTTACCCGATTTATCGAATGAAAAGACACCGATATTGCCCGCATTGTACCGGGCATATCCGCCTCCATACCCGTAGCCGGCACCCCACCAGTAGCTTCTGTAAAAGAAGGGCGAATAATAGGCATACGGCGACCAGTATCCCCTGCCCCACGAGCCCCAGCCGCCCCAGCCTCCGTAAAAGCCATAAGGGCCGCCATAGAAGCCGTAGGGACCGCCCCAATAATTCCACCGGTCCCACATTCCGCCGGCATTAGTGGTATAAAGCGCCTCTGCACCGATGGAGAAACCGCCGTTCTGATGAATGATAATACTATTTATGAAAAGATCATTAAATGCGGTCTTTCCCCCGCTTTTACCCCCCATTTTCTTCCGCAGCTCATCGTTGAACGGGGTTACGGTTTCAAAAAGTTGTTCCCGGCTATCCAGGCTCAGCGCATAGTTATAAATACCTGCGATATTGCCTCTTTTCTGCTGCGCATAGAAGGAACTTAATAAATAACGGTTGTTGCCCTCATCTATTTTCAGTTTAATATCATCGAGGTACAGCTCATTTACCGAAAGCGGATATTCATTGCAGATATCACTGTTTTCCGGTTTTACCATAAGAGATGCTTCCTGGATATTGCCGCTGGTAAGCCGGTTATACTTTACAAAGGCAAAATCGCCATTATTGGCCAGGCTGTAACCGCTCAGGAAATCCCCGCCTTTCACCATGGATACCGTGTAACGGCTTTCCTTGATCAGGTTCAGCTCGCCATCATAAAGCCGGGTTTTAAAAACATGGTGGGCCGGATCCTTTTTATTGATCTTGAACAGGAGGATTTTGTTGCCGTCACTGCTTTTTACAGAGCTGTTGATCTTCCGGTCTGCTGTGTAAGCGATAATGGTCGTATCCAGTGTAACCGGTTCCTGGAGAATTTTCCCGTTTGCCTCCACCCGTACGGCATTGCAGTAAACAACGTTGCCTTTCTGGAACTGGTACAGCAGGTAGGCATAATTATGAAACGGGTAAAAGGTCAGATCCAGCAAATCTTTCTTTTTGGGGAGTATGGTGATGGGTACCGACTCCAGCAGCTGCATACTTTCGTTAAAGACATTGACCTGGTGATTTCCTTTCACCTCTTTATAGATGAGGTAATTGTTGGCCAGCTTTCCTATGATTTCAAAATTCATCCGCTGCACGTCCGCCTTATTTACATCGGCGTACACAATACTTTGCGCATTTGCAGCGTTTATAAGGCTGAAACTAAGTAGTAACAGACTAAAAATCAATTTTTTCATACATTTTCAATATTCAGTTATATAAAGTTACAGCTTTCTTTTAATACCCAACCTCCTTTTAACAAAGCCTGTTACGGGGGGAAAAATATAGTGAAAGGCGGTAATAAAATAAGTTTTTTGTTTATTAATCTTTATTTAAACTTTGCTGCTTTATTGCAGAAAAAAAGGACTCATAGCAAGTGAAAGCTTCGACAAACAAAATGACGGCCGCCGGCCTGCTAGTTGCATTGGGAATTATCTATGGGGATATCGGCACTTCCCCGCTTTACGTATTTAATGCAATTATCGGGAACCGGGAGGTGAACGAACTGCTGGTAATCGGATCGCTGTCCTGTATCATCTGGACCCTTACCTTACAAACAACCATCAAATACGTTGTGCTTATTTTAAGGGCAGACAACCGGGGGGAGGGCGGTACCTTCGCCTTATTTGCCCTGGTCCGGCGCCGACGAAAATGGCTGGTGCTTCCCGCGATGATTGGCGGTGCCGCCATGATCGCCGATGGAATCATCACCCCGCCTATGACCGTTACGGCAGCCATTGAAGGCCTTGAAATTCTGCCTAGTTTAAGACACATACCCACCAGCACGATTGTTATTATTGTACTTTGCGTTCTTTGTCTTTTGTTTTTTTTACAGCAGTTTGGAACAGCTTCCATCGGACGGATCTTTGGTCCGATCATGTTCATTTGGTTTACCATGCTCGCTGTTTTGGGAGTCTTTCATGTATTCGACGATCTTGCCATCTTTCGCGCCCTAAGTCCTCATTACGCTATCGATTTCCTCATTACCTATCCTCATGGTTTTTGGCTGCTGGGCGCTGTCTTTCTTTGTACAACGGGCGCAGAAGCATTGTATAGTGACCTCGGACACTGCGGCAAAGACAATATCCGGGTTTCCTGGATGTATGTAAAGTTTTGCCTGCTTTTGAATTATTTTGGTCAGGGAGCCTATCTGCTATCCCATCACAACGGAATCACCATAACCGAATCTGTTAAAAAAACGCTTGGAATTAATGCATTCTATAACCTGATGCCGGAGTGGTTTATTGTGCCGGGGGTAACAATTGCCACCATAGCTGCTGTTATCGCCAGCCAGGCCATGATTTCCGGGGCATTTACCCTCATCAGTGAGGCCATCCGGCTGAACCTCTGGCCCAAAATGCGGATCCGTTATCCGTCGGAGGAAAAAGGTCAGTTATTCATCCCGGCCATTAATACTTTATTATTTGTTGGCTGTATCGGAGTGGTGCTTTATTTTCAGCAATCATCCCGCATGGAAGCGGCTTATGGCCTGGCCATTATCGTTACCATGCTGACCACTACCATCCTGTTTGCCAATTACCTGGTATTGAAACGGATCAAACCGCTTTGGGTATACATTTTTATCATCGGTTATGCCACCGTTGAGATTGCCTACCTGATTGCACTGCTTGCCAAATTTGTACATGGCGGTTATATTACCATCATGATCGGCGGCCTGATGTTTATTGTGATGTACGTATGGTTCCGCGCGCGCAAGATCAAGAACCGTTATGTGGAGTTTGTACGCATGGAGCATTATATTCCCAAAATGCAGGAATTGAGTGCAGACCGTTCCATTGCCAAATACGCCACGCACCTGATCTATCTTACCAGTGCCGATAACCCCCGGGAAATTGAGCATAAGATCATTTACTCCATCCTGAATAAGAAACCCAAGCGCGCCGACATTTACTGGTTTGTGCATGTAGACACGCTGGATGACCCGTATACAGCGGAGTACAAGGTAGAGCATATCATTCCCAATGATATCATCCGCATCGATTTCCGCCTGGGCTTCCGCATACAGCCCCGCATCAATATCATGTTTAAAAAAGTGGTGGAAGACCTGGTGGTGAATAATGAAGTAAACATCATCAGCCGCTATGAAAGTTTAGCCAGCAGTAATACGGTGGGCGATTTCCAGTTTATGGTGATGGAAAAATACCTCAGTCCGGATAATGACCTCCCCTTTATGGAAAAGATCATTATGAAGCTGCACTTCCTGATCAAGCAGATCAGTCTTTCGGAAGAAAAAGGATTCGGGCTGGATCTTTCCAATGTAACCGTAGAAAAATTCCCGCTCATTGTGGCGCCGGTTACCAGCGTAAAGCTGAACAGGATCCAGGATCCGGAGTGATAGATTTTTGTTTAAGGTTTTAGAGTTCCACGTTAGATTTCGTTTCATACTTTGATACTGAAAACTGAAGACATTGACGATCGCCCTTGCTTGGGGGGACATGCAGACAGGGGGGAGCAGGGGAATTTTTCAAACATATAAAACGATTCATGCTTACGAGTACTGAAAGCAGATCGCCGAAAACTGATGACCGTTTAAGTCGATTTCTGACAATCCGCGATAGAAGCCAGCAACCTGATACCGGACGTAACCAACTGATTGCTGAGAACTGAAGACTGATAACTAATCGATGATCCAGATCATTGACTTATTTCCATGGTTAATCCGCCTCACCCGATCGGTATCACATTGGGCGATGGTTTTTTCTTCAGTTGTTCGGGCACGGCCAGCAGGATCTCTTCCCGGAGCGCTTTTACCAGTTTTTCCTTTAAAAAATCGCGGTGTACGGCCAGGCTTACCTCCCGCACCGGTACCGGTTTCTTAAAATGCCGGATCAGTTGCTGCTGGCTTTTGGGCATCTGCAGGGTTACCAGTTCGGGTACAATGGTAACCCCATCACTGATCTCCACCATCCGCTTGAGGGTTTCCAGGCTGCCGGCCTCATATTCCAAACCGGAATGTTCCCGGCTTTGTTTCTGCAATTCACAGATGGAAAGGATCTGCGAACGGAAACAATGCCCCTCCTCCAGCAGCCAGAGTTTGCTGGTATCAATATCCCTGGGCAGGATGTATTGCTTTTCATAAGCCCGGTTCTTTTTGGAAGTAAACACCATCAGCTCTTCATAAAATAATACATGCTCGGTAATGCCTGCTTCATTCAGCGGAGTTACCAGGATGCCGGCATCGATCTTTTCATCTTTCAAATAAGAAACGATGTGCTCGGTCATCAGCTCATGAATGATGAGTTTGATATCCGGGTATTTTTTTATGAAGGCCGGAACAAAGATGGGTAACAGGTACGGTGCCAGCGTGGGGATGATGCCGATGCGCAGTTGCCCGGAGATCTTTCCTTTCTGGTCTTCGATAAAGCGGTTGAGTTCGTTGCGGGCATGTAACACGCGTCGCGCATGTTCCAGTATCCCCTGTCCGGTAGCTGTAGGCACCACCGGCAGCTTGCTGCGGTCAAAGATCTTTACCCCCAGCTCTTCCTCCAGTTTTTGAATCTGCATACTTAATGTAGGCTGGGTGATATAACAGGAGTCCGCGGCCTTTATAAAGTTCCGGTGTGTATCTACCGCCAGGATATATTCCAGTTGCTGCAGGGTCATAATGCATCTATTTTGTCGATAAAAATAAGCAATTCATTGATTTTAGCTATAAAGCCGCTGAAGCGCTGAAGCTTTTACGATAGCAACAGTGCAAGGCACGCTTACGCATAAATGGTTTCACGCAACGTCGCAAACGAGCAAAGACGCGGCGGTTTCGAATGCGACGGGGCGATAGGCATTAATAAGCACAACCCGGATGCTGTATTTCTATGGTTTCACGCAACGACGCAACGGAGCAACGGCGCGGCGGTTTCGAATGCGATGGGGCGATAGGCATTAATAAGCACAAGCCGGATGCTGTATCTCTATGGTTTCACGCAGCGTCGCAGAGGAGCAACGGCGCGGCGGTTTCTGTGCGATGATTCTATAACATCAATAAGCACAACAAAAGATCTGTGCTTCTGTGGCAACTGAAAAGAAGCTATTGACACTTACCAACAGTTCTAACCAGACCAGGGTTTCACGCCACGACGCAACGGAGCAAAGACGCAGCGGTTTCTGAGCAATGCCGTTATACGCATCAATTGGGAGCTGTGTTTCTGTGCCGCTGAAACACTGAAGATTTTATCACAGCAATGTTGCAAACGACGACGTTACTTTCTTATTAGTGTGGGCGGGCGCCAGCACAAACGGTTTCACGCCACGACGCAAAGGAGCAAAGACGCAGCGGTTTCGATGCGATGGAGGTGATAAGCGTTTCTGTGCCTCTGCGGCAACCTTATAATTCTTCCAGCAATACTTTTTTATCAACGGTAAGCTGGTAATGACCACCCACTTTCAGGGCATAGTTCTCACTGTCATGACTTACAGGAAAATCGAAACACACGGGATAACCATACTCCTTTACCTTGTCCCAAAGCAGCTCCTGGATCGAGGTCCCAAAAGGCCTTGTAGTATCCTGCAGATCGGTAAACCCGCCAAAGATCATTCCTGCCAGCCGGCTTAATTTTCCGCTCCGCTTCATCTGGTATAACATCCGGTCGATACTATATTTCTGTTCACCAATATCCTCTATAAATAAAATAGTGCCATTGGTGGATATATCGGACCGGGTGCCGATCGCGTTCACCAGCAGGGATAAATTGCCTCCCACCAGGGTTCCTGTTGCCGTTCCCCGCCGGTTGTACTTTGAACCGGCAACGCGGTACGCTGCTTTTTCTCCGGAAAGCGCTTGTCGCAGCGACTGCACATACCGGTTTTTATACCCGCCATCGTTAAACGCCGCCGCCATTGGCGCATGCAGCCCCGCAATACCAAAATTGCGATAGATATGATTGTGCAAAATCGTAATATCACTGTAACCGATCACCCATTTCGGATGTTTCCGGAATTTCTTAAAACTGATCTGGTCAATAATACGTCCCGTTCCATAACCGCCCCTGCCGCAAAGCACCGCCTGTATGCCATCATCATCCAGCATTTGCTGCAGGTCCTGCAGGCGCTCCGCATCGGTTCCGGAGAAATAGGTTTCCGATCCGCCGCCGAGGGACGCACCGGTTTTCACCTGGTATCCCCATTGCTTCAATGTTTTTATACAGGTTTCAGCTTTAGCAGCATCCATGTATCCGGCGGGGCACGCGATCCCGATGGTATCACCTTTTTTCAGATAAGGGGGTAGTATTACACTCATAAGTAGATGGTTTTATATACTGGTTAATGTAGCTCCGCCCGCAGCAACCGTCAGCTGGTGCTTTGTGCCGCAACGCAGTGCATAGTTATTGATCTGGTGGCCTACCGGAAAATCAAAACAAACCGGGTAGTTATACTCCTTTATTTTTTCCAGCACGATATCGTAAATATTTTTTCCAAACTGTTCATCCAGAGGGTCCTGCTTTACCTTCATGCCGCCCACGATCAAACCCGCCAGCCGCGCCAGTTTGCCGGTACGTTTCAGGTTCCAGAACATGCGGTCGATACTATACAAATATTCCCCGGTATCTTCCACAAAAAGGATCTTACCATCTGTATTCATATCAGAAGCCGACCCGGCCAGGCTTTCAAGGGTTTTGAGATTTCCGCCAACCAGGGCACCGGTGGCCGTTCCCGGCCGGTTGAGGCTGTTAAAAGCCTCCGCAGTATAGGTCATCCGTTCTCCTGTAAGTGCTTTCCGGATCGATTCGATGGTATCTTTCTGCAGCGGGTCCGCGGTATCCCATACATCCGGGAAACTATTACACATTTTTGAATGAATGGTAGCAATACCAAAATTCCGCTGGATATGTGCATGCAGCACCGTAATATCACTAAACCCGATGATCCATTTGGGATGTGCTTTAAACCGGTCCCAGTTCAGGCCATCTACGATCCGTACCGACCCATAGCCTCCGCGGGCACACATAATGGCCTTTACCTGCGGATCATCCAGCATCTGCTGAAGATCGCTCAGCCGTTCCGCGTCTGTTCCGCCAAAGGTAAAGTCGCGCTTGCCGATGGTATAGCCCACCCGTATCTTAAATCCCCATTGCTGCATAAGGGTAGCTGCCGGAATGATTCCTTCTCTTAAAATAAAGCCGGCCGGTGAAGTAATACCAATCATATCGCCGGGCTTCAGGTAAGGGGGCAGCGTTTCCCTGCTATCTGACAGCGGTATATGGGCACGGGCGATTGCCGGTATACCCGCGGCGGCCATCAGGGCCATGGATGATTGAACAAAGGTTTTACGGTTCATGCCTGCTAAGATAGGGGATGTTATATTTTAAATACAAAATATCAAATTCTAAATAACGGAGACCAATTTCAAAGATCAAATTTCAAAATTCAAAAAACAGATCTGAACGGCCTGTATAGATTTAGCGGTCAGTCTTCAGTTATCAGCCATCAGCTTTCAGTTGATTCGTCCGGGATCGATGATCTGACATCTTGCATTGAGTATGAAACGACATTCAACTCGAAGCTTGGACCTTAAACCTGAAACGGCATTGAGTTATCAGCAATCAGTTGATTACGTACGGGATCGGGATTTGACGCATGGCATCAAGTGTTAAACCGAGCTGAAACTTTAAACATTAGACCAGAAACCGCATTGAGCTTTCAGTTTTCATTGAGCTTTCAGTGATCAGTTTTCAGCTTGCACATCAAATAATCAGCGAATCAGCGGCTAATATCACCACAGCCGCAGATGCACAGATTTTAAGATCTTTAACAATTGCAGGGGATGCTGTTTTAAATTAGTTTGAAAGTCCTTTAAACCACACCAATAATCTGCGAATCAGCGGCTAATATCACCACAGCCGCAGATACGCAGATTTTGAGATCTTCAACAATTGCAAGGGGTGCTGTTTTAAATTGGTTTGAAGGTCCTTTAAACCACACCAAATAATCTGCGAATCAGCGGCTAATAATCAAACAGCCGCAGATGCGCAGATTTTGAGATCTTTAACAATTGCAGGGGATGCTGTTTAAAATAATTTGGAAATTCCTTGGGGCTTTTCAGCAATCAGTGATCAAACCCCGTTTTATATATCTGCAAAACATCCTGGTCTTCCTATCTCCCAAAAGCAAGGCAGCAGCGAATAATCAGTGGTGAATAGATCATCAGTCAGCCATCAGCTTTCAGTTTTCAGTTTTCAGATGATTAGGTCCGGGATCTATGATCTGACATTCTATGCAAAAAAACAGGGAACTGTACTCCGCTCATCAAGTAAGAAACGTAGTCTAACGTGGGACTTGAAACTTTAAACCTGGAACTTCTCTCCCATGACGCGGGTAACGACCATGGCGGCTACGGTATTGCCCGTTGCATTCAGGATGGTAGCCAGGGGATCTACCAGGGTACCAATGATCATAACGGCAGGTATGGCTTCTGTTGGCAGGTGATAAGCCGAAATCATCAGCAGCTCGCCAATATATCCCCCGTTGGGGATACCGCCTTCTACCATACTGCACAGGATGGTGATGCCCAGGGCCAGCAAGAGGTTTTGCGGATCAAAAAAGTTCCATCCCAGCATTTGGAACACCACATAAATTTTTACAATGGCCGAAATGGATGAACCGTTTTTATGTAAGGTGGTTCCCAGTGGAATAACCACATTGGCAATAGACGCAGGTATACCGATGCGATCGGCCGCTACCAGGTTGGCCGGCATGGTAGCCAAACTGCTGCAGGTACTTACCGCGGTCAGTGAAGGAATGATATTGTTCTTCCAGAACAGGCGTATGCCTTTGCGTCCATTGGCCAAAAAGGCATACAGGGTAAAAAAAATAAAGAAATACAGCACCCCGGTTCCGTAATACAAGGCCATCGGCTTTGCATAAAACCCGAATAGCTGAGGCCCCAGATCGGCCGCCTGGTAGGCAATATAAGCCCCCAGCCCTACCGGCGCGCCTTTCATGATCAGCAGTAACAGGTTTTTCATTACCTCATTTGCCGCTACCAGGAAAGCATAAAAAGGTTTGGCCACGGCGCCAGATTTGCGAACGGCCGTACCCAGCAACAAGGAAAATACAAGCAGCGCCAGCATGTTCTGCCTCGACAATAACTGATAAAACTCGCCTACTGTAAAAAAAGATACCAGGCGCTCGCCCCAGGTTTTATGATCGCCTTCGGCAACCGCCATACCGGCACTTTGCGCGGCCGGGGATATGGTCAGTGGAAACAGCCAGGCCATCAGTATGGTGAACAGCGCCGCCAACACCACAAATACCAGGAAGGTAAGGGCCATGGCGCCCAGCACCCGCCCCAGCTGATGCTTTTGTTCGATAGCGGCTACCGATACCGCTATAGCAAAAAAAACAAGGGGCACCACAGTAACAAAAAGCAGGTTCAGGAACACATCGCCCAGGGGTTTCAGGAAAACCACCGACCCCGGAAAGAAAATACCGACGAAGCCTCCGATCAGCATCCCTGCCAATAACAGCATGATACCGGAATAGCTGCTCCATAATTGTTGCCTGGAAAATTTTGTCATAACGCGGATCTATACCTATAAAAATAAAAAAAATCGGAATCATTTATCCGGATCTTTCAGGGGTTTGTTGGAGGTTGTTATAATCATGTCATCCCTTCGGGATTTTTATATATCGGGTTTGCTGGAGCTATCACATGATACCCCTCCAGGGTTTATCTCCTGGTTGAAGGTTATTATAATTATAATCATGTCATCCCTTCGGGATTTTCTCAAGACCGGCGCATGCGCAAACCAACGATTGGCCATAATTGAATAAAATCCGTACCTTTGCAATTCACCAATTATTTTTTCATACGCTCATGTAGTCGATTCTTTCTTTTAAGATCATCAAAAAACGGGCATGCTCCCAAAGCAGCCGCTTTATTTCATCCTTAAAGAAAGAAACATGTTGACGCTTCATAACCTATCCTATGTCCACCCGGACAAAGAGCCACTATTCAGCAATCTCCATCTTACCGTAAACCGGGGCGATAAAATCGCTTTGACCGGGAATAATGGTGCGGGGAAATCGACCCTGCTCCGGGTAATCGCCGGGCAATTGCCTTCATCGGGCGGCTATATCGATACTGATGTAGTTCCTTATTATGTACCCCAGGCATTTGGGCAATATGATCATCTTACCATAGCAGCAGCCCTGGGCATTGAAAAAAAGCACCATGCACTACAGGAAATATTGAGCGGGAATACCGCTGATGAACATTTTGCGGCGCTCGATGATGACTGGACAATTGAAGAGCGATGCCGGGAAGTGTTGCAGCAATGGCAGCTGGAAGACCTGGATCTTTCCGGGAAAATGCAGCTATTGAGTGGTGGTCAAAAGACCAAAGTATTCCTGGCCGGGATGGCCATTCACCACTCCGGCATCCTGCTGCTGGATGAGCCCAGCAATCACCTGGATGCTGGCGGCAGACAACAACTATACGACTTTATTGCGGGTACACCGGCAACCGTCATCCTTGTAAGTCACGACCGGAAGCTGCTGAACCGTTTGAATACGGTATGCGAACTGGATAAACGCGGCCTTACCGTTTATGGCGGTAATTATGATTTTTATGTAGCCCAGAAACAAGCCGAACAAGATGCACTGAGCCAGGATATTCAGAGCAGGGAAAAAGCACTCCGGAAGGCAAAAGAGAAGGAACGCGAAAGCATGGAACGCCAGCAGAAACTGGATGCCCGCGGTAAAGGGAAACAGGAAAAAGCCGGTGTAGCCCGCATTATGATGAATACACTCCGGAACAACGCGGAGCAAAGTACTGCAAAAGCCAAACAGGTACATGCCGAAAAGATCGGTGGCATTTCGCAGGACCTGCAGGAGCTGCGTGCGGCATTGCCCGATATCGATAAAATGAAATTCGGCTTTGAACATTCTGCCTTACATAAAGGTAAGATCCTCTTCTCCGCTGCCGCGATCCATTACAGCTATAATGACCGCCTGCTGTGGAAGGATCCGTTGACCCTGCAGATCTGCAGCGGGGACCGACTGGCCATAAAAGGCCCGAACGGATCGGGCAAAACCACGCTGATCAAACTGATCACCGGTGCCTTATCGCCTACCAGGGGTACCGTTTACAATGCGGGCATTCAACCGGTTTATATCGACCAGGATTATTCGCTGGTAAACAATCAGCGGAGCGTTTATGAACAGGCGCAACAGTTCAATACGGGTGCTTTACAGGAACATGAGATCAAAATACGGCTGAGCCGGTTTTTGTTCACTTCCGGATACTGGAACAAATCCTGCAAGATGCTGAGCGGAGGAGAACGGATGCGGTTATTGCTTTGCTGCCTGACCATCAGCAGCAAGGCTCCGGATATGATCATCCTGGATGAGCCAACCAACAACCTGGATCTTCAAAACATCAGGATCCTGACCGCGGCGATTAATGCCTACCAGGGTACATTGATCGTCGTATCGCATGACGAAGATTTCCTGGAGCAGGTCCATATCGGAAGGTCGATACTACTGGTCTCCTGAAACGGCTTTCTTTTCCCGGTAATCGGATGTAAGCATTCCTGAAAATCCCCAGTTGTCTGCCTCAATTTCCTGGATCACAATATGAATATGTTCTGGCTTTTTTCCTAAGACAAGGACCAGGGTTTGGGTAAACTGTTGTATGATCTGTTCCTTCTGATCCCTGGATATTGCCGGGGTCACCTGTAAATTAATATATGGCATAATAAAATTGATATCTTTTGCAGCAGCACTTAAAACGGCACACAAAACTTCGTGAAACCACGATTCCAAAGTGCTAAATGATCTCCCAGTCTTCAATAGCTCCCGGTACCACATCAAACAGGCGGTTCACTTCAATATCACTTTGATGTTGCAGCTGTTTGAATTTTTCCGGGTCCCTTATTTTTAATTTTTTCAGCAAATGTTGAAACTCATAGTTCAACTGCCCCTCCTGTACCCTTATGCGCACCCTGGAAGATACCGGGCCGATCTTTGTCTGATCAAACCGGTATCCCCTGCCCGACGCCTCTTCATAAATGGTCGTAAGATAGGCATTGATGGCCTCTACGGGGCTTTTCAGGTTTTTAAAACGGTTTAGCTGCGGATGGTTTTTATACCCCGTTGTGCGCCCTTCCAGCACATGTTTGGCCAGCAGGGTTTCCCGCCACAACGCTACTATTCCTTTTGCATCCAGGTATTTGGGGTGTAATGACCAGATCCGCATATATTACTGTTTAATACTTGAGGCCGGGATCCGTTCCCGGAATCCACACAAATACAGGTTGCCGGCGCACCCCGATTCACGTGATTCCAACATACGAATCTTTCTCCGGGATACAACCTAACGCATTTGGCCCCTGAAACGTTCAAAAAAAATTATTTAATTTATTAATCAAAATATTATTTATATATGAAAATGTTCGTACCTTTAGCCCAGTGTTTTTCATAGGTTAGCAACGGCCAGCTCTTTTTAGGGCAGGCCTTTTTTGTATATATTTGATTTTAATGTATTTATCATCGGTTGCAAAGCAGCTCTACCTGCTTTCACCGAAAGTGTCAACACTTGCAGCAACGATTGCCAACGGAAAAACATAGAAGCTATTGCTTATTTTTTCTTTCTCAGGATTTCATTATATGCTGATAAAAGGGCTTCTGTTACCCATTCTACGGCAACCTTGTTGAGTTCGAATATTGTGGCGCCTTTTTCACCCCATTTGTTGGGAACGGGGTAAATATGCTTCGGATCCATTTGACAAAAAACAGGTTGTTCTATGGGTGTTAAGAAAATAGTTGCGGTATTGTCTTTTTCAAGATAGGTAGCAAACATCCGCTTACCGGTGATCTTAAAACCCGTCCGGTCAAAATGCGGTTGCGTTTCCGTGCCGGGGAAAGAAAGGGCCAGGGTTGTAAATGCTTTTTTTGTGATCATCATGTGCTTTTGATAATGAATATTACCAGGATTGTACATATTTTACAACGTTCGCCGGCTACCAGCCCTGCCTGGCATATGGACTGCTTTGTTGCTTTAGGGTGACGAGGCAACATTGGGGGACTATTTACCGTTACCGGATGCATACCAATGGTTTCATATACACCTGCCCGCCGGCTACCATTATGTTGAAAATACAAAACTTTTTTTAAGCTGAGACATTACAGGGATTCCCGCAGATGCAAACCGTTTTCCTATGCGGATCGTACCACCCGTATGCTTCCGCATCTTTATATACGTCTCAGTTCGCAGCAGTACCGGCTTTTCATTATATTTACGGGCCTTATTGATCCATACCATTAAATCGTTCTCTTAACAATGAATAAGTATTCCGGCCTGCTGCTGGCCCTCGTTTTTTATATTCAGTCAAGTGCCCAGTCGCGTGTTCTTTCCGGTATCATCGCAGACAGTGCCACCCATATTCCGTTGGATGCCGCTTCCGTCATTTCCTATCAGAACAACCAGGCAGGAACTGCGGTTACAGCTCAAAAAAACGGGCATTTTACGATCCGGGTTCCATCCGGTGCACCAGCCACCCTCCTGGTATCGCATAACGGCTACCAGACGCGGAAACTGGATCTTTCTGTTTCCCGGCCCCTGGATATGGATACCATTTACCTGCAACCGGTTGCTACTTCACTGGAGGCGGTGATTGTACAGGGAAAGAAGCCCCCGGTATCTTTTAAGGTAGACCGCCAGGTATACAATGCCGCACAGTTCGGCAATGCCGCTTCTGGAACGGGTGTAGATGTGATCCGGAACCTGCCTTCTGTTTCCGTAAATGCACTGGGGGAAATCAGCTTCAGGGGCTCCTCCAGCTTTTTAGTACTCATCAACGGCAAACCCGCCCAGGGAGATCCGGCAACCGTGTTGAGCCAGCTTCCCGCAGCCGCCATAGAAAATATTGAAGTGATCACCAGTCCTTCGGCGGCCTATGATGCCGACGGTAAAACGGGTATCCTCAATGTAGTTACCAAAACCGGGGTTGAAGATGGCTGGATGCTGCAATCCAGCGTGATGTATGGAATGCCCCCGGTAAATGATTTTGGCAATGCCCATCATCCGCAACGGTTTGGAGCCGATATCAGCGCTGGTTACCGCAAAAATAAATGGGATATCAGCGGCGGGCTGAACTATCTTCGGAACGACATAGCGGGCTACCGTGAAGGCGATGTGTATACCATCCGGGACGGTGTTAAAACCGCGTTCCCGTCAACCGGCGAACGGAGCTTTAACCGATATAATTATGGCGGACGGTTCACCGCCAGCTATCAGGCCGATGCCCGTAACCTCATCAGTGCCGGGTTTTATATGGGCAAAAAATTCCAGTCTCGGGAAGCCGACCTGGTCTACCACAATTACCGGCAGCAGTTACAAACCGGTGAGGTCTTTGCGCCCTTTACCTATTACAATGCCAATACCCAGGAAAAAGAGGGATTGTTCAGCCTTGCAAACCTGGATTATACCCATCGCTTTAGCAAAACTTCCAGCCTTACGGTTTCCGCGCTTTATGAGCATGCCGGCCTGTCCGGTAACACCTATAACCGGAACCTTTATTATCCTAATACTTCAGATACGATACAGTTTACACATAACCCCAACAGCAACCCGCTGGATGCGTATCGGATAAAAGCAGATTATACCAAAAAACTGGGCGAGCGGTATACCTTGCAAGGCGGCTACCAGTTCCGCTATGATACACAGGACGGGATCTTTACCTATTACACAAAAATCCTGGGCACTCCTGACTATGCGGTCGACCCGGAGTTTACCAGTCGCGTAAAGACCGCCAACCGCATCCATGCCGGGTACCTTCAGCTGAACGGACAGGCCCGAAAACTGAATTATAACCTGGGCGCGCGGCTGGAATATTCAGAGCGGGATCTGCGCTTTTCAAAAGACGAAGCACAGCAACAGCTGATCCTGAATAATTTCTTCCCTTCTGCCCAATTCCGTTATACAGTTACGGACCGCGCTGCAGTGAAGGCCGGTTACAACCGCAGGATCAAACGGACCAACAACTATGAGCTTAACCCATTTCCGGAGCGGGAGCATTCCGAAACCCTGGAGCAGGGCGATCCGCATTTATTGCCGGAGCTGACGGGAACCTATGAACTGGGATGGGAGCAAAAGCTGGGGCGTGGTTCATTTTTCCTGACCCTGTATCATCAACGGATCCAAAATCCCATACAACGGGTAAACAAGGTATACAACGATTCCATCCTTAACCGGGTGTTTACCAATGCCGGGAAAGCCCTGCAAACCGGTTTGGAAACCAACCTCAGTATTTCTGTTACGCCCTGGTGGCAATGCGTATTGGGCGGTAATGTGTACAAATACAAAATTGACGGCAACATTTTTAACGGCACCCTGCCGGTTTCCAACAGCAGCTGGGTGTATTCCATTAACAGCAGTCAGAGTTTTACACTTCCATCCAACTGGCTGCTGCAATTGAGCGTGAACTATCTTTCGGAGCGCGTAACGGCCCAGGGTGAGGACAGCCGTTTTTTAACGCCCCATTTCACCGTTAAAAAAACAACAAAAGATAAACGCTGGTATTTCCAGCTGCAATGGCTGAATATTGATGCGGGCATGAAGGAATCGAACCGGCAGCGTATTACTACTTACGGCAGCAATTTTTATACCACCACTAATTATATTTATGAGCCCGACCAGTTCCAGCTCTCCGTGGGTTTCAATCTTTCCCGCCGTAACCGGAAGATCAGTTTGCCGCAAAGTGAAATGGGCGAAAAAGAGTTTTAGCAGCAGCATAGGCCTTCAAGGTTTTAAAAGCCTTGAAGGTGTGGCCCGGTAAAAATAAATTAACTTGCATTTTATTTTAAAACCCGTTCTATTTTGCATCCGAAGGACCTGAATATCGCAGATTTCACTTACGAACTTCCCGAAGAAAAGATCGCCTTTTTTCCCTTAACTCAAAGAGACGCCTCCCGCCTGCTCGTTTATAAAGCGGGCGCTATAACGGCCGATACCTACCAGCGTATTGATCAATACATCCCGGAGCATTCGCTGGCTATTTTCAATAACACAAAGGTAGTTGAAGCCCGGATCCTGTTTAAAAAGCCTACGGGCGGACAGATCGAGGTCTTTTGCCTGGAGCCGCATGAAAGTTATGCAGATATTACCACGGCCATGACACAGCAGGGAAAAGTGCTGTGGCTTTGCCTGATTGGCGGCGCTTCTAAATGGAAAAGCGGACAGGTACTCACCCGCTCCATTGCGGGGCCGGGCGGGGAAACCGTTCTGGAGGCACGTTTCCTGGAAAAACGCAACGACAGCTTTCTCATAGAGCTGAGCTGGACACCGGCCGCACTGAGCTTTGCAGAGATCCTGCATGCCACCGGACAGATCCCCCTGCCTCCCTATATAAAAAGAATGGCCGAAGCGGCAGATGAAGAACGGTATCAGACCGTATACGCGGCACATGATGGCTCTGTAGCTGCGCCTACAGCCGGCTTACATTTCACGCATGAGGTATTGCAAAAGCTGGATCACAAAAAGATTGCCACCGGTTTTGTGACCCTTCATGTGGGCGCTGGTACTTTTAAACCGGTAAAAGCGGAAGTGATGAATGATCATGAAATGCATGCAGAGTTCATTTCGGTATCTCCGCAATTGATCCGGAGCATTGCCGGTAAACAAGCGCATCCATTGATAGCAGTGGGTACCACTTCCCTCCGGACCCTGGAATCCCTGTACTGGCTGGGAGCCAAATTGCTACGGGATCCGCAGGCCTTTGATAACAGCATGCCTTATATTAACCAATGGGAAGCCTACGAGGAAGCGCTGCAGCAGTACCCGCTGGCCGACGCGCTGGAGGCCTTAACCAGTTACCTGTTGCAAAAACAATTGACCACCCTGGTTGCCAAAACACAGATCCTTATTGCTCCCGGTTACACTTTTAAAATCGTTGATGCACTGGTTACCAATTTTCACCAGCCTTCTTCCACCCTGTTGCTGCTGGTGGCCGCATTTATAGGTGAAGACTGGCGGAAAGTATATGCATATGCCCTGGAAAATAATTTCCGTTTTCTCAGTTATGGAGATGGAAGTTTGCTATGGCGGAAATAAGCAAAATTGAAATACAACAAGTTATGAACCTCTGGGAACTTTATTAGCGAACCTGGTTTAAATTTTGTAAATTGCAGTAATAGAAATTAACAGCACATGCAAACATCGGTATCAAAAACACCCTTTCAGGAACGTACGGCTGAATACTTTGCCCAAAAGTCTCAAAAAGCAAAAGGCAAAGAGAAGTTGCTGGTCGCCCTGGAAATGAGCAAGTATCTTACGGCGGCAAGAACGCACGGTTTATCCTTTGAAGAACTTGAAAAAGCAGGTTTTAAATTTGCAACAGTACCCAACATTAAAAATTAGTGAAAAGTTATACACTTTCACTACCAACATTGGCTGCGAATATCATTGTTATTTTTTTGACCTTTCTGCTGCCTTTTCTGAATTTCCCGGGTTAGCACCGAAGGTTTTTGGATTTAACCTCGAGTTAAGATCCAAACCGGAACATTTAACCAAAATTCCACCAGACCCGCAAATCGCGGTTACGGTTACTACCATTATCAAAACATTTTTAAATGAAAACGAGCACGCAGTCGTATACATTTGCGATTATAGTGACAACAGGGAAAAGGCCCGATTTCATAAATTCACCAACTGGTTCAGGCGATTCAATGACGGCTCTGTTGTGCAACTTAAAGGAGTTATCCGGGCCGGCGGAACAGATATCCTGAATGCATTACTGATCAACCGGGAAAATCCGCTGCTTAATGATTTCATTGAAGCCTATGAAATACTTACCGGTTTTTACACTAAACCCGATGAGGATTATCTGAATAATATTCTAAATGACGGAGATTGGTAGCAATCACTATTGGTATATCCCGTACAGAAACAAATGATCGCAGCACTGAAAGAATCGAAGGAATGATGCATAAAAAAAGGGCGCCTTACCAGACGCCCTGCTTATTTCATTAAATATATGTTACCGCAGCCGGTCCAGGTCCCTGATCAGTTTCTGATCCCTGCGGATGCCCTTTAAGGCAAAAAAGAAGCCCACCACTACCAGTAAGGTCAGTATAGCAGTAATGGCAATACCACCTGTATGGAACTCTTTAATATAGCTGGCATACAATGCAATCAATCCTATTGAAGCTGCCAGCCCCAGGAAGGTTAGCTTCAATTGTTGTTTCCGGTTCTTATAAAGAAAAATAGTGATCAATCCCAATGCCGCAACGGCGCCCGTAAGCAGGGTGAGCCAGATATTGCTGGCGGCATTCATATCTGCACCGGCAATACCTTCCATGCCGTTCACGGTACCGTTATAAAAAGGAAACTTAAATGTAAGCCCGGCACAGATCACGGACAATAACAGCCACAGTGTTTGTTTTCTTTGGATCATGATAAATAGTTTGAGGTTTGAGGTTTAAGGTTTGAAGTTTTCTTTAAGCATCGAACAGTTGCATAAACCGGCACATCAAACAATAAACATTAAACGATAAATCAGGACAATTCCGGGTACAGGGGGAACTGTTGCATAAATGTTTTCACCTCTTCTTTCACGGATGCGATCACGTTTTCGTCATCGGCATTCATCAATACCTTATCGATCAGTTCCGCCACCTGGGTTACATCTGCCTCCTTCATACCCCGTGTGGTTACCGCCGGAACGCCTACACGGATACCGGAAGTTACAAACGGCGATTTATCATCAAACGGCACGGCATTCTTATTTAAGGTGATATGTGCTTTGTCCAGTGTTTCCTGTGCTTTTTTACCGGTCAGGTTTTTATTGCGCAGGTCGATCAGCATCAGGTGGTTGTCGGTACCATCACTGATCAGCTTATAGCCCTTGTCTACAAAAGCTTTCGCCATCGCCTGGGCATTGGCAATGATCTGTTTTCCGTAGGTCTTCCAGTCATCCGATAAGATTTTTCCAAAGGCTACGGCTTTCGCTGCAATGATATGTTCCAGCGGTCCACCCTGCATGCCGGGGAAAACGGCCAGGTCCAGCAGCTGGCTCATGGTACGTGTATTGCCTTTGGGGTCTTTATGTCCCCAGGGATTTTCAAAATCATTCCGCAGCATGATGATCCCGCCACGGGGTCCGCGCAGGGTTTTGTGCGTGGTACTGGTTACGATATGACAATGCTCAAAGGGATCATTCAGGAGTCCGGCAGCGATCAGTCCGGCCGGGTGCGCGATATCGGCCATTACCAGGGCACCTACTTTATCGGCAACCGCGCGAATGCGGGCATAATCCCAGTCGCGGCTGTATGCAGAAGCACCGCAGATGATCATCTTTGGTTTTTCCGCCAGGGCCTTTGCTTCCAGGTCTTCATAATCTACCAGTCCGGTTTCCTTTACCACTCCATAGGAAATCACCTGGTAGTGTTTTCCGCTGAAGTTTACCGGGCTGCCATGGGTCAGGTGTCCGCCCATGCTTAGGTTCAGTCCCATGATCTTATCGCCGGGATTCAGCGCTGCAAAGAATACTGCAGCATTGGCTTGCGCTCCGCTATGCGGCTGTACGTTAGCCCAGCTCAGGTTAAATACTTTTTTTAACCGGTCGATCGCCAGGGTTTCAATTTCATCAACGATCTCGCATCCGCCATAATAGCGTTTGCCGGGATAGCCTTCTGCGTATTTATTGGTTAATACGGTTCCCATGGCCTTAATAACGGGCAGGGAAGCAAAGTTTTCTGAAGCGATCAGTTCAATGCCATTGCGCTGGCGGTCTAATTCCTTATTAATAAGGTCAAATACTGTATTATCCTGTTGCATGGCGCAAAGTTAAGGGGGTACGGGGATGTTGAAAAGTTTATGGGTTGAAAAGTTATCCGGTAAGGTGCGAACGCACCGTCCTGGAAATGAGCGGGCAACTATTCGTTAACACAAGGCCTGGCTCCTGCTTCTGCTGTTACTGCTGATAATGGTTGATCGTCGTCTTTTTGACATTGACGACAAATGCACTACCAACCGTTCGTATCCGTTCTGTTTCCAAAAGCGGGTCACCTACAAAAACACTTGTCGTACACGCTATACCGGTTATCACAGGTTATTTTGTACGATTCATCGATCTTCGCGCAACAATTATACGAGGCATCGAAGTTTAATGGCTTCCTTCGCAGTTTTAAAACCAGTTTTTTATGAATCGCTATGTCCTGCTTATGCTCCTGTTTGCTTTTTCCGCTGCAAAAGCCCAGGTATCTGAAAAGAAATTAAAAAAGCATATCTATTATTTAGCGGCCGACAACATGAAAGGGCGCCAAACAGGGAGCCAGGAAGTTGAAAAGGCGGCCAGCTATATTGAAAGACAATTTAAAAAATACGGGCTTAAGCCCATGGGGCAGGATGGGTTTCGCCAGCATTTTGAAGCAACGATTAAAAGGGTTACAGTGGCAGACAGTATCCGGAAAGCAGATAATATTATCGGGTTCATCGATAACGGCGCGGCCGCTACTATTGTGGTAGGTGCGCATTATGACCACATCGGGTATGGCGATTTGGGCAATAGCAAAGACTCGCTGAACATCGGTAAAATACATAACGGGGCTGATGATAATGCATCCGGTGTTGCCGGGCTCCTGGAGCTTGCAAAATATTATGCAAAAAACAGTACCAAAGAGCGCTTCAACCTCCTCTTTATTGCTTTTGGAGCGGAGGAACTGGGGCTGGTAGGCTCCAGGTATTTTGTGGAGCACCCGGTTATTCCTTTAAATACCATTCACTGGATGCTGAATATGGATATGATCGGGCGATATAATCCGGGTAACGGCGTGGCCGTAATAGGCTATGGCACCAGTCCTTCCTTCCCCGATATTTTCAAGGGCATTACATCCGATATCAAATTTTATACAGGCAAAGACGGAAGCGGCGGTTCTGACCAGACATCCTTTTACAAAAAGGATATCCCGGTTTTATTTTTTCATACCGGCGGTCACCCGGATTATCACAAAACAGGTGACGATCCCTCCAAAATAGACTTCAAAGCGCTGAAATCTATTTTGGAACTGGAGGTCAGGGTCATTGACCGATCGATGGATGTTTCGAAAATGGAATTTACGAGGACGAATTAGGGGAGTTATTTTATTGATACAATACCTATTTTTCATCCGGGTCTCTCCCTAAGCATTGCGTGTAGCAGTGGACTGACGAAGGCCGGTTGCCAGTTTTTCGAAAAACTTCTGTTCAATTAAAATTAACTTTCTGCCAATCGTTTCAATCTGGTTGGTCCATTTATAAGAAGGATTACAGGATTTAGGCGAATGCAACAGCGGCGATTGGTTGTTACTAATTTTATAGTTTAAGCTTTAGGTATACGCGATTAGGCAACAGGTTAGGTTTGCCATTTTGTTGCTTATCCGTCGGTGTTTCTTAAATATGTAATAAATAGCAAAAATTCTATACACTGTTAAAGAGCTCTGTTATATTATTTCTATACCTATTTCATTTCTCCATGTATACAATGATCATTCCATAAAAATCTCTCGCTTACAGATTTAGTTGTATCGTTCCATACTCCTCATCATTGTCTACCTAATAAATTAGAAGGTGCCAATGCAATACCTCCAGTGATTTGGCGTAAATTGTCTCTTATGTAGGTAGAAGTCGACCATATTGGATATGTAGCAAAAAATGAAATATCCTTGGTACTTAAAGAAACCCGCATTTGTAATAATCCAAAATCCGAAATATTGAGCTTGTTTAAAAGTGATTTACTCCCAGTAAAATAACATGCTTGTACGTCAAGTGAAGCAATAGCACCTACACTATTTTTCTCATCAAAAAAACTCAAATCAACATGAGCCTTTATTCCAGGTTGCCAAGTAAGTCCAATAGACGAGGAATCTGAAACAAAATAGGAAGCAGAATTAAATGACCAATTATTAGTAACGGACGCACTCAAATGAAAGCTGTTATCCTTCGAGCTTTGATATATAATCGGCATGTCAAAATTGAAGAACAAATTACCTCCATTCTGTAATATGTTTTGTAGTTTAGATTTTATCTTGTTGGAAGTTGCTGTATCTCCTGTCGTTTTAAAACTACCTCCAATACCAAATCGAGTAGGAAAACTATGGCAGTAAAAACTTAAAAACTCAGGAGCTATATAAGTATTTTTGCCAAATAGTTGAGTATTTACCGTTTGGAGAAATAGATTCGAAGTGGCATTATCGCCATATATTTTTTTGTAAAAAGTATTTACGTAATTTTTATTGCGATAATTATCCCTTTTACAAAACTGTATTATAGTGAGTATTTGCTTATCAGCACATTTTTCATTCCTCCCAGCATTAGCTGTATCGCTGCGTTGAGGCGGGATAAATGGAACAGTATATTGAGCCATCGCCTCAAAAACCGTAAATTGAGTCAAAATAATAACTGCAATAAATGTATTCGTTTTCATTTCATTTTCTTTTTTATTAATTAGTTATTCACTATATCTTCCCTTTAGCCAGTACATCAGAGCTTTGTAAAAATGAATATCCCAGAATTGCCATTACGACTCTCCTGCCAGTTTTTCACACCGCATAAGGATAAAGATTATGTCCTGTGTCCTTTACTTTTATCTTTTTTATACGATCATTGTACTTTTGAAATTGATCACCTAAAAAACGGGCTAGCATTTAAAATATCCTTATCCTCCTGTTGCAGGATGCAATTGGGATAGGAGGCATATCCCGTCCACATGATGGCCCGGGGATTTTCGTTGGCAGGGTGCGGCAGGCCAAAAGCATGGCCCAATTCATGTCCGCCACCACCTACCCAGCGGTTCGGATCCCACCATTCCGGGTTGATGCCCAGCAGGCCTTTTAAATCCTGGTCGCCCATAGCACAAAAACCTTTGCTGCCGGCCCCGCCTCCCGGTGCTGCTACATAAATAAAATAGGCATAGCTGCTGGTATTAAAGCTGCTGCCCAGCAGCTGCTGCATCTCATAAAAGGCATTGTAATACCCATAGTACCGGGGGTCATTACCGCTATAGGTACCGTTGTAACTATTGTACCACACGCTGTCATGCAGGCCCGTGAGGGTATCCAGGATCATGGGATTGGTAACAAATGTTTTGTTATTGCCCATTTGCGCTTTATACCAGGCCTGTAAGCTCAATACTTCATTTTTTAGGATATCATAATATGCCTGGTTCATTTTTTTATCCCGGGGTGTAATGAGATATACAACCACCGAGTTTAAAATGGGCGTTACGGTTACCTGTTTGGTTATGCTATCACTGCCCGCCGGGTTGGTAGCCACCAGTTTTACCATATAATTCCGGGGCTGATTATATAAGACCATTGGATGCTTGTCGGTAGAAGTGCTGCCATCTGAGAAATACCATTTATAGGTGGCGGCATTAACAGATGTGTTGGTAAAGCTGGCATTACAGGGAACCCGGGAGGCATTGCCTAATGCCACGGTGAAATTGGCTACGGGTTTATTAATAGTTATGGTTACCGGTATCGTGATACTATCCTTTCCCACGGCACTTGAAGCCACCAGTTTTACATTAAATGTTTTTGCAGTAAAAAAGCTATCCGTCGGATTTTGCTCCGTGGATATATCCCCGTTATCAAATACCCATTTATAGCTTGCAGCTGTTGTAGAAGTATTGGTAAACCGGATATGCACGGGGTAGTTACCGGGATCCAGGATGGTATAGGAAAAAGAGGCTTTCGGTGCTGTAAAATGAATCGGGAGCGGTTTGGTTACCGTATCAGAACCGGCCGCATTGGTGGCAATTAATTTTACTGTATAGGTCTTCGCTGTATAAAAGCTATCCGTGGGGTTTTCAACCAGGGAGCTGTCACCGTTATCAAACAGCCATTTAAAAGTAGCACCTCCTGTTGTGGTATTGGCAAATCGCACATGCGTGGGGTATGCCCCGCTATCGATAAGGCTGTAACTGAAAGCTGCTTTGGGCCTGGATTGTATAATCTCTACCGTTTTGGTCATACTGTCTTTTCCCGCCGCACCATTGACCACCAGTTTTACCGTATAGGTCCGGGCTTCCTTATATACATTCACGGGATTCAACGCCGTACTGGTATTTCCGTCCCCAAAATCCCAAAAATATGCGGTGGCATGGGTGGCGGTTGACGTAAAATTGACAGTTGTGGGCAGTACGCCCGCATTGGCCATTGTAAACGTAAAATCGGCCCTGGGCGGTTCTTTCGTTTCCGGAACATCTTTTTTACAGGCCAGGCTCATGCAAAGCAGCAGGCAGATACAGTAAATGGTTTTAGCATCCATCATCATTGGTTTAAATTTTAGTTCGGTTCAACCCCGGCGATCCCGGCTGTTATGGCGTGTAAAACACCTTATATACCAAAAGCTCTTTTAAAGAATTACAGTTTAGTTTGCGCATGAGGTTCTTGCGATGGGTTTTAACGGTATCCAGTGCAATACCCAGCTTTGCCGCTACCTGCTTATTAGACAGGGCTCCGATCACCAGCCGCAGTATCTCTTTCTCCCGCATAGAAAGTGCATCAAAAAGCGGCTGCCGGGTATGGATGAAGTTCCTGGCCTGATCCATTTGTTCCCTATTGGTTGCCAGTAACAGGGCGATATCTTCCAGGCGGATATCCATAGTGATCCTTAAAACCCCTTCGCGGCTCAGGCATTCTACTTTCCATCGGGTTTCCATCCGCAAGGTTTGGTTTTATCTGATCAATTGGTTCTATCCGGCTGTCCGTTAAAACGGCACTTCGTTCTCTTAAGCAGTCAGCCCTGGTTATCTTATTCAAAAATATCATTTGCAACTTCCATCTGCAATACCACCCGCGTGGGTATTTTGGAGGTAGCAGCCGTTCTGCCGCATAAGTTCCTGTCTTCACAACACTAAAGTACACCGGAGGTTGGGGCCTTCTGAGCGGCATTGAGCAGAATCCTGCTGTGGGCGGATGAAATGCCGGATTCAGCAAATAAACGCTGGGAGCAGGACCTGTTTTGAACACCGGGTACCAGCAGCCCTGTTGGGGAACAGATCCTATACCCCGTCGAGGGTATTTTCGAGTAAACTAGATAAAATAATTGGACTTTCCCTTTTTACAGCGTAACTTGTCTATATCCGTCAGTGGTAAAACAAACTGCAATGAACTGCTTACATATGCACATTTGTCTTTTACTCGACCAACGATACAATTGGTCCATAAACAGCTGCTGTTCGCTCAATAAGCCATTAAATCACTTTTGACAGCATGTAAATTTATCAAAACTCCCAATATTACATATGCTATGAGCAAAGCCGCTACTACACATACACCCTTTTATCACCAAACTATAAATTATGAAACATTTACCCCTGCTAGGCATCTTTATCATCCTTAAAAGCATGAATCCCCTACATATCAATGCCCAGAACGATATTAGCGCTTTTTGTGATCTAAAAGAAATCGGTTTCAAGTATGGAGACTTAACACGTGATGACAATAAATACAGTTATAGTATATATGATTTAAACCGCGGGAGAACCGGTTTCAAAGAAAATATTAAACATAAAGTTTCTAATCAATCACTAATTCCTGCCGTGGTACATGTATCCGTACAGCAATTGGCTAGTTGGACATCCCTTATAAACAAGACATTTGATAGCCGCATCAAACCAGAGGACCACAGGGGTATAAAAATGTCATATGGTCTTACGCAAGCAAATAAGCTCATTATCATTTTCCAGCCTGTATTACTTGTTAAGAGAACGAATCGTAATGAAACACATTATGATATCAAGTATGTAAATGTCCAATATCTGCAAAAAAGTGATGGAAGCTTCGAGGAAACCGACGACGCCCAAACATATACTAACGCTTATCAAAAAAATACGATTTTCAAACGTAAGAATGGATCTTTTTCAGATTTCAATGATTTTGAGTTTGATTATGACAAGGGTGATACGAAATCCTGTATCATGCCACTGCTTCAAATTAAAGACATGTATTTTGCCAACAATCACAACCTATGCAATGCAAAAGACTCAATTACCTTTGAGGCAATTGCAAATAATTATTTTAGGGTAAATCGCCGCTCTATTAAGAACTACAAAGTACATATTGTCGCCTATATATCCGGCAAGATATCGGACAATACGATTAAAACTCTGACGACAGATGACTATAAAGAGCTTGGTGCAGATTTCGGACAGATGGATCCTCCCAATAAAGACTACGTTGATCTCCCGGATGAAATCCATGTCTATCTTAAAGAGAAAAAAAGACAACCAATTAACCCATTGCATTGAACTTTATATTGGGCATATCAGGATACATAGTCGCATTAGTGACGGGGCTTTGGTGTTACAAAAGCCCCGTCATGACGTTTAGGTGGCTCCTGATTCAAACAGCACTGGCACTTTCGGTAGAATGTATCGGCTACTTTCATCTAACAAACTACCTAACTAAAACAAATGTTCCTTTATACAACATATATTTGCTCTTTGACTTTGTTTTTCCATTGCTAATCGCATACTTATTCTGCCATAGAAAAGATCTTTTAAAACAGGTACTCCTGTTAACAGGAACTTACATTATTGTATGGATTTTTTCCATATGGTATATTAATATAGATACTTTTTTTTCCTTCTTATACATATTAGATTCCTTTATTCTATTATTAACCTATTGTTATCTATTATATCAGGAAAGTCTTCATTTTAAAAAAGCGATTATTCAATCTCCCATTTTTTGGCTCTGCGTTGGCACGATCTTATTTTATGGAGTCAATCTCCCTTTTTTTTCATTACTTCCATTTTTGAGTAAAAATTTGACCACGCTACAATTTAGGAAATTACACAACCTGCTGCTTCTATTGATTCAGATCAGATATTTTGCCATTGCCTATAGTTTCTATTTAGTTCATAAAAATACGAGGTCATGAATGGAACAACTATTTGGATTGGAGTTATTGTTGCAATTTTTGTCATTGCCCTCCTCATAGGTATTATCATAACGGTCATCCTCCTTGCCCGCAAACAAAAGCTATCCCAGCTCTTAAAGGAAGCCCAGTTGCAGGCGCGTATCAATGATGTGAACTTTGCGGCCCTGAGCAGCCAGATGAACCCGCATTTTATTTTTAATTGTCTCAACAGCATCAAACTTTATACGGAACAAAATAACAGCGAGGCGGCGGGCGCATACCTGGGTATGTTCGCCCGCCTCATTCGCATTACCCTGCACAATGCACGGAGGGAAAAGGTACCGCTCAGCGAGGAAATCGATACCCTTGCATTATACCTTCAGCTGGAAGCCATGCGGTTTAAAGAAAAACTGTCTTATGAATTGCAGGTAGATGACAATGTAGACAGCGAATTTATAGAAATCCCTCCCATGCTGGTTCAACCCTATATCGAAAATGCCATCTGGCACGGACTGATGCATAAAAAAGAAGGCGGAACCATATCGATCCGTTTTTCACAGGATCATGCACAGGAAACCCTGGTCATCTCCATCCACGATAATGGCATTGGCCGCCAAAAAGCTGCGGAACTGAAAAGCAAACCGGCCGAAACCTACAAATCCTACGGCACGCAAATCACCGGTGAACGCATGGCGCTGATCAAGGAAAAATATGGAATTGCTGCACAGGTAACCACTACCGATCTTTATGAAAATGATCAGCCGGCGGGTACATTGGTCATACTAAAATTACCATTAAATGAGCACAGCATTAACAGCCATACTGGTAGATGATGAGCCAGACAGCACGGCGCTGCTGGAACTTCAGCTGGCGAAACATTGTCCCGGCGTATCCGTATTGCACAGCAGCAATGATCCGCAGCAGGCCCTGCCCGCAATTCTTTCACTACAGCCGCAACTACTGTTCCTGGATATTGAAATGCCCGGCCTTAACGGTTTTCAGCTGCTGGAACGGCTGCCTTATAAACCGGCTGTTATTTTTGTTACGGCTTATAACCAATATGCCATCCGGGCCTTTCGGTACAATGCCCTGGATTACCTGGTAAAACCGGTGCTGGCTACCGACCTGGTGGAAGCAGTGGATAAAGCGGCGCGGCACCAAAGTCCGTCAACAACACAACTCAGCCAGGTACAGCGGCAGCTGCTTGGGGAACCGGTTACAAAAATGGCCGTTTCCACCCAGTCCGGCGTCATCTTTATCAACCTGAAGGAAATTGTTTGCGCGGAAGCCAGTGGTAATTATTCCGTTTTTATACTGGAGGATGGCAGCCGCTTTGTGGTTTCAAAAACCCTGAAGGAAGTGCAGGACCTGCTGGAAGACGGACATTTTTTTCGCATTCACCGGCAATATATTGTCAACCTGAATAAAGTCAATCATTTCGACCGGATCGATTTCATCCTCACACTTGATAATAAGATGCAATTACCCGTAGCCCGCGCCCAGAAGGATAAACTAAGTGAACGTTTTAAATGGTTATAGTTCGTCATTGACCGTTTACATTTCTTCGTGAGGATATTCGATGAAATTGTTCCCAGGTTAGATTCCGTTTGATGCTTGATGATCTATTGACCATTGACTATTGACTATTCACCATTGCCCTTGTTGTTGGGAGGCATATTGACCGGGAGGACCGGGACTTTTTAGCTATACAAAACGATTTATGGTTTAAGAACAAATCTATGATCCCGTACCGCATCAACTGATAACTGATGGCTGATAGCTGAAAACTAAAAAACTGATAATTTCGTTTCTTCCCTGATGATCTATTCCCCATTGCCTGCCTCCCTCCCCGTTACATGCTTTACAATCCCCGGCAGCAACAGTCCCTGTCCCAGGATGGTAATAATGACCACTACGGTGGCAATAAAGATGATATCGTTACGCATGGGAAGCGGAGTACCGTCTTTCAGGTGTGTAGGCAAGCCGAGGGCAATGGCCAAAGAAACGATGCCCCGCATACCGGACCAGCTGATGATGACACTTTCCTGGAAACTCAACAGTGCCGACTCGGTAATGGCGCGCCGCGAATGTTGCATCTTGGGATTGCGGAAGCCCTTCTCCAGCCGCCGGCGCTGTGTAAACACCCGCATCATCCGGATCAGGATGGTAACAATAGTGATCAGGAATGCATAACCGATATAGGGCAAAAACCGCGAAGAGTCGATATTGCGGATCACAATGGGAAATTCCAGTCCGATAAAGATGAAGATCAGCCCGTTTAAAAGGTATACGATCACCTCCCAGATGGTTTTGGATTGATGCCGCAGGCCTGTAGAAAACTGGCGTTCGCTGAGCATGGAAACGCCAAAGCCCAGGATCACCACGGCAATCACCCCCGACACCTCCAGTTCCTCCGCAACCAGGTAAGTGGTGAATGGCGCCAGCAGGGTAAAGGCCAGCACGGCCATGGTATTCTTTCTTACATAGCGTAAGATCACCGCCAGCAATTTGCCCAATACCAATCCTACCAGGAAGCCTCCACCCATCAGCAGGATAAATGTGAGCGAGGCCTTCCACCACACAAAGGTGGTGCCCATCACTGCTGCCACGGCAAAACGATAGGCCACCAGCGCCGATGCATCGTTGATCAGGCTCTCTCCTTCCAGTATCGTAACCGTATGCCGCGGAAGTCCCAGGTTGCGGGTAATGCTGATGGCAGCCACCGCATCCGTTGCCGCCAGGATGGCACCCAGCACAAAGGCCAGCGGCCAGGTCATGCCCGGTATGAGGTAATAGGATAATACGGCCACCCCGGCGGTGGTCAGAAATACCAACCCGATGGCCAGCGCGCTGATCGTTCCCAGGTTCTCGCGAAAATCTTTAAAATGAATATTAAATGCGGCATCATAAAGCAGCGGCGGCAGAAATAATAGAAAAATAATCTCCGGGTCTATTTCCGGTACCGGCATATCCGGAATAAACCCCACGGCAATGCCGGCGATGATCAGCACAATGGGAGCAGCGATCTTTATACGGTCGGCCACTACATTCAGTAATACCATCAGCCCCAGCAATATCAGTATGATCGTATAATTGGTCATGATGCAACGCGTTTTCCTGTTTAAAGCACAATATCCCTGTAAGATAAAAAGATCGGCGCATTTTTTCCACCTGTTTTTTTCGCGCCATAGCCGCCCCACCATTACTGATACAGCAACGCCGGGCGGCGGTTCTGCCGTACAAAAGAAAATGCTTACCTTCACCCATCGAATGAGCCGGACCCTTTTCTTTTTCAGCTCATTGATAATTTAATTGATAACGACTATTTAAATACATGAAGGCGATCATTCCTGTAGCAGGAGCCGGAACAAAACTACGACCACAGAGCTATACGCAACCCAAGGCGTTGATTCCCCTGGCGGGTAAAACGGTGTTGAGCTTTATCATCGATCAGCTAAAGGAAGCGGGTATAGAGGAGTTTATTTTTATTGTGGGCTTCCTGGGTGACAAGATTTCCGATTATGTAAAAGAACATCATCCGGATATCCTGGCGCATTATGTAAGCCAGCAGGAGCGTCGTGGCATCGGCCATGCTGTAAATCTTACCCGGAACATTGTGGATGGTGACGAAGTTTTTATTTCGCTGGGCGATACCATCTGCGAATATGATGTGGCATCCGTTTTAAACAACGAACATTCCATGGTGGGCATCCGGAAGGTAGATAACCCCCGCGATTTTGGGGTAGCGGAGATCGATCCCCATGGATTTATTGAATCGGTGGTAGAAAAGCCGCATATCCCAAAATCCAATATGGCCATGGTGGGTATTTACAAGATCCGCGAAAGCGAGCTCCTGTTCGAATGCCTGGCATCCAATATCCGCAAGGGACTGCTTACTCATGGAGAGTTTAATATTACCGATGCGCTGCATTGCATGATCCATAACGGCGTAAAGTTTGAAGCATTTAAGGTAGACAACTGGTTTGATGCCGGCAATAAGGAAACCCTGCTGCGTTCCAATGCCACGCTTTTGCGCAAATACAAAGCAACTGCTGACGCCTCCCAGTTTGAAAATACCGTCATTGTTCCGCCCGTAAGCATTGGCAGCGGATGTGTGATCCGGAACTCGATCATCGGGCCCAATGTTACCCTGGGTGAAAACACCTTCCTGGACCAATCCATTGTCCGGAATTCCATCGTAGGCGCCTTCTCCAATTTATTTGATATTGTACTGGAACATTCGGTTATAGGTTCCGACTCCAGCATTAAAGGCGAAACCCGCAGTTTGAATATCGGGGATAATACGAGTATTGATTTGGGGTGAATTTGAGATGAATTTGAAAATTTGAAGATGTGGGAATGTGGGAATGAAGCAATAGTGAATTGTCCAAAAGCTTTAAGCCATTAGTTTTCAGTCTTCAGTTTTCAGTTGATCACGTTCGGGATTGGAGATCCGGTATTGAATGATAAACCGAGCATCCCCTTGAACTGTGAATCGTTTTGTGTTTGAAACAGTCCCGGGTTCCCCCAGTCTATATGTCCCCCCAAAGTAAATAGCCCATTGTGAATAAATCATCGGGTGTAAAACGCATCCAACCAGGAACGGCTTTCAGTTATCAGCAGTCAGCCATCAGCCGATTCCGCCCGGGATCGCAGATTTGTCTGTTCTCCTTATGTATAAAACGGATCCAACCTGGAACTTTGAACATTAAACCTGGAACCGCATCGGGCAGACGTAACTTAAACATTGAGCTTCAAACGTTAAACGGTAAACCCGGAACCCCGAAACTTCCGTATCTTTGCCCTTCGCCTGTAAAAGGCTGTCAAAATGGCTTAAAAAGGATATAGCACTGTTTTTGAAGGATCACTGTTTTTAATAAAATATCGCGATAATTATATGTTTGGTTTTCTATCTAAAATGTTCGGTGGCAGCAAATCAGAAAAAGACGTTAAAAAGCTTGCACCTGTCATTGAACAAATCAACAAAAATTTTGCTCAGTACCAATCACTTAGCAACGACGAACTGCGTAATAAGACCCATGAATTCCGCCAGCGCATCCAGGACCGGCTGGGCGAAATTGATGCAAAAGTAACGGCCCTTAACGAGCAGGCCGACCAGCTTCCCCATGAGGAATTACTGCAAAAAGACGCCATTTACAAACAGATTGACGATCTGAAAAAGGATCGGGATAAAGAAATTGAAAAAGTGCTGGAGGAGATCCTTCCTGAAGCATTTGCCGTGGTAAAAGAAACCGCCCGCCGCTTTACCGGTAATACAGAACTGGTTTCCAAAGCAACCGAACTGGACCGGCAGCTGGCGCGTACGGCTGAATATATTACCATCGACGGGGATAATGCCATTTATCAAAACAGCTGGACCGCAGCGGGTGCAAAAATCACCTGGAACATGGTGCATTACGATGTGCAGCTGATCGGGGGTGCCGTTTTACACTCCGGTAAGATCGCTGAAATGGCCACGGGTGAGGGAAAGACCCTGGTGTCTACCCTGCCGGCCTACCTGAACGCATTAGCCGGAGAAGGTGTACACGTAGTTACCGTGAATGACTACCTGGCACGTCGTGACCAGGAATGGAACGGACCGGTGTTTGAGTGGCTGGGCCTGCGGGTGGATTGTATTGATAAACACCAGCCCAATTCCGAAGCCCGTCGCAACGCTTACCTGGCAGATATTACCTACGGTACCAATAATGAATTTGGTTTTGATTACCTGCGGGATAATATGGTGCACAATGCCTCTGAAATGGTGCAGCGCAAGCACCACTATGCCATGGTGGATGAGGTGGATAGCGTATTGATCGATGATGCACGTACACCACTGATCATCAGCGGCCCGGTTGATAAAGGCGATGAGCAGCAATACCATATTCACAAACCCCGCGTACATCAGCTGTACCAGGAACAGGAGCGCATTGTTCGTACCAACCTGAACGAAGCCAAACGTCTTTTCGAAAAAGGAGAAGACGATCCTAAAACCGGTGGTTTGTATTTATACCGAGCCTTCCGCGGGCTGCCTAAATACGGGCCGCTGATTAAGTTCCTGAGTGAACCCGGCGTTAAGGTAAAAATGCAGAAAGCAGAAAATTACTACCTGCAGGAGCAGGAGCGCAATATGAAGATCGTGGATGCCGACCTGCTTTTTAGGATCGACGAAAAAACCAATTCGGTAGACCTGACCGAAAAAGGGTTGGCCATGATCACGAAGGTGGGCGAAGACGCTGACTTCTTTGTATTGCCGGATATCGGCGTTGCCCTGGCTGAAGTAGAAAAAAGCGATGCTCCATCAGAAGATAAACTCAAACAAAAAGAGGCATTGCTGAATGAGTATTCGCAAAAAGCGGATCGTATTCATTCGGTACAGCAATTATTAAAAGCCTATGCACTTTTTGAAAAAGATGATGAATATGTGGTCGTAGACGGCGCCATCAAGATCGTGGATGAGCAAACCGGACGTATCATGGAAGGCCGCCGTTATTCCGACGGTCTGCACCAGGCGCTGGAGGCAAAAGAAAATGTAAAAATTGAAGCTGCCACGCAAACCTATGCTACCATTACCCTGCAGAACTTCTTCCGTATGTATCATAAGCTGGCGGGTATGACCGGTACCGCAGAAACGGAAGCCGGTGAATTGTGGAGCATTTATAAATTAGATGTGGTAACCATCCCCACCAATGTGCCCATTATCCGGAAAGACCTTCAGGATATGGTGTATAAGACCAAGCGCGAAAAATACAAGGCGGTAATCGATGAAATTGAGCAATTGCGTGCTGCCGGCCGGCCGGTGCTGGTGGGTACCACCTCGGTAGAGATCAGCGAATTGCTCAGCCGGATGCTGCTGCAGAAAAAAATCCCTCATAATGTATTAAACGCCAAACAACACTCACGCGAGGCGCAGATCGTTGCCGAAGCGGGTTTGGCCGGAGCCGTAACCATTGCCACCAACATGGCGGGTCGTGGTACCGATATCAAACTGGGACCAGGCGTAAAAGAAGCCGGCGGGTTAGCCATCATTGGTACCGAACGCCATGAAAGCCGCCGTGTAGACCGCCAGCTAAGAGGTCGTGCCGGTCGTCAGGGTGACCCCGGAAGCTCCTTGTTCTATGTATCCCTGGAAGATGACCTGATGCGGATGTTTGGTAGCGACCGTATTGCCAGCATGATGGATAAAATGGGTTATAAGGAAGGCGATGTGATCCAGCACAGCATGATCAGCAACAGCATTCAGCGTGCCCAGAAAAAAGTAGAGGAAAACAACTTTGGTATCCGTAAACGCTTACTGGAATACGATGATGTAATGAACAAGCAGCGGAATGCCGTATATGAAAAGCGGAACCACGCACTGTTTGGAGAGCGCCTGTCGCTGGATATTGACAATGCCTTCTCTATTGTAGCAGAAAGCCTGTGTTCTTCGTTTAAAGAGCAGGAAGACTTTGAAGGCTTTAAGCTGGCCAGCATTGTAAACTTTGGTATGGACACTTCTATTAACGAAGAAACCTTCCACAGTACGGATGCTACCAAACTGGCCGACCGGTTATATGCAGAAGCCCTGGACCGCTACACCGAACATAAACAGCTGATCCAAAAGCAGGCAGTTCCGGTATTCCAGAATATCCGCGAAACACAGGGGCCGCATATCGAAAGCGTGGTAGTACCCTTTATGGATGGTCGCAAAGCCATCAACGTACTGGCCCCGCTCGACAAAACGATAACCTCCGAAGGCCGTGAGCTGGTTTCCAGCATGGAAAAGTCCATTACCCTTGCGGTGATCGATGATGCCTGGAAAGAGCACCTGCGTGCCATGGATGACCTGAAGCAGAGTGTACAGACCGCTTACCTGGAACAAAAAGATCCGTTGGTGATTTATAAGGTAGAAGCCTTCCAGCTGTTCAATAATATGACCACCAGCCTGAACAAGGATATCATCTCCTTCCTTACACAGGCCAACCTGCCGGCGCAGGAGGAAGCGCCCCGGTTCCAGGAAGGCCGTGAAGAGCGGACGGACTTAAGCAAGATGCGGATCAACAAGGATGAGATTGATGCCGCCGGTGAAGACTATGGTGCCAACGAACGGGATTATTTTGATCCCTCGCAGCCCCCGGTAAAACAGGAGCCGATCCGCGTAGCGCCAAAAGTAGGCCGCAACGATCTTTGTCCCTGCGGCAGCGGTAAGAAATATAAGAACTGCCACGGCAGAAACGAATAACCCTCCAATCCCCGCCTCTCCGGTGGGGATTTTTTTTATCTTATAAAGGCGTTGTACCGCGCCATCGGCAGCACGCTACAAACAATCTTCCTGGTATACCGCCCCTCTGCCGGCAACACAGAATTGCAACCATTCCTGTATTAAAAGCCATATCACTATACCGCATCCTTTGTAAACTAAAAAAACAACCTTATTTTCAGTTTTTTATTAACGACAACTACATATGAAACGATCGCTGCAGGTCCAATTATCCGCCATGATGTTCCTGGAATTTTTTATGAAAGGGTCCTGGTTTGTAACCCTGGGCACCTACTTAAAAAGTAACCTGGGGGCCGCTCCCCTGGAAGTTTCCAATATTTTCTCCACCCAATCACTGGGCGCCGTGGCAGCCCCGTTCTTTATCGGTTTCATTGCAGACCGATTCTTTAATGCCGAACGGGTGATGGGGATACTGCACCTGATCGGAGCCGGCTTGCTGCTGCTGATGTACAAGGCCGGCAACGCAGCCAGCTTTTATCCCTATGTGCTCCTGTATTTCATCGCTTATATGTCTACCCTGGCCCTTACCAGCTCAGTTTCTTTCCGGAATCTCAGCGATCCCAAAAAGCAATATCCATTCATCCGCCTGTTTGGAACCATGGGTTGGATGGTAGCCGGCTGGTCTATCAGCTATGTGTTTCATTGGGATACAAAGGAAGCCGTGGCATCCGGACAATTGCACAATACGTTTCTGCTGGGCGCCGCCTGTTCACTGGCACTCGGCCTCCTCTGCTTCCTGCTTCCGGCTACACCGCCCTTAAAGAAAAATCAAAAATTTTACTGGGGCGATGCGCTGGGATTGCAGGCCCTTGGCTTGTTAAAACAAAAAGGGTTCCGGGTGTTCTTTATCACGGCCATCATCATCTGTATTCCCATTTCGTTTTATTACCAGCATGCCAATCCCTTCCTGGTGGCTACCGGCCTGCCCAACCCCACGGGCAAAATGGCGCTGGGGCAGCTTTCGGAGATCATCTGCCTGCTGCTGATCCCGTTTTTCTTTGCTCGGCTTGGGTATAAAAAAATGATGCTGATCGGTATCAGCGCCTGGGCGCTGCGTTACCTGCTCTTTGCGTTTGGCGATGGGCAGGACCTGGCGTTTATGCTGATCCTGGGCATCCTGCTGCACGGTGTTTGTTATGACTTTATGTTCGTGGTCGGACAGATCTATACCGACGCCATTGCAGGTAAACAATACCGGTCATCTGCCCAGGGCCTGGTAACCGTGGCCATGTACGGGATCGGGATGCTGATCGGCTTTTGGGTAGCCGGGTTCATTTCCGAAGCACTTAAGGCATATGAAGGCACTACTTACTGGCGTTACATATGGTTGTCACCGGCTGCCATGGCCATTGTTTGTATGCTCATCTTCCTGGTACTGTTTAAGGAACAGCCAACACAGGAACCGGCCGCACCGCAAGCAGCCTGACAGGGTGAGGATCATACCCGATCCGCAGTATACAGCAGCCCTGCCTGTTTTTTCAGCAGATCCTGTTTCAATATAAAATAGCCGCGCCCGATCAGAAATCCATAGTGATTTAAACTATCAAGCAAGAGTTGTAATACGGCATCGTCATAATGATCCACTACATAATAGGACTGGTCATTTCCCAGGTACCGGGTTAAGGTATCCTTCATTTCCACGGTGCGTGCCGGTTCGTAAAGCGGATCTTCCAGCACCGTTTTTAATTGTACTTTAAACTCCTGTTCTATAGGTTTTAGTTGCTCAAAATTTGACTGGATAACGCTATGCGGCGTTGCCTCATAAATAAAAGCCAACCGGCTCCAAATGTTGCGACAGGTTTCCAGCCGGGTGTCGAAAGACTGCTCATAAGCAAAAAGCCGGCTATACGCTTCTTTGATCGTTCCTGCACAACCCCGTTGTTCTGCGATAAAAAGTAAATGCCTGAAAATATTGAGGTCATTCTCATGAATACCCTGGTTAATGGCATCAAGGCTAATCTTTAACTGCTGTTGCACCGCCGCGGCCTCTGTCTTTTTATATTTAACCCCATCATAGTCAAATGTTTTCACCTTGACTTCCTGGTCTGTAATCTGCTGCAATATTTCAATATCATTTTTCAGCGCCACCGCTGTATACACCCTGTCTACATTCGCTTCGCCAAAAAAATCTGTATCGGCCTGCTGCGAAGCATTGATGGTTTCGATATCAAAAACATCGATGTTCTTGTCATCATAATAAGACCGGAACACAGGGTCAAATGTATGCTCCAGGTAGTTACGGCTGTAGTCTGCTTCAAATGCCTGCAGCGGATAGCGCTCCACCGAATCTGTATATTTCACATTCCGGAATATCTGGTCGGTAAAATATTCCTGGTAATGCTCCAGTTGCTTTACCATTTCATTGGCCGGTGCACGATTATACTGCCTGTTTCCCTGCTGCAATGCTTCCATACGCGCCACCCGCTCTTCTGTAGAAGGATGTGAAGCCCATTGGTTATTCAGTTTCAGTCGCGATTTATTGAATTTTGCGCGATGAACGGGTGTTACCATCGGCAGCCCGTCTTCAAAAAGAATACCGTCTGCACGCGCCTGGAACCGGCTGATATAATCCTGCTCCGGGTATACATTGGTACTCCTGGTATTCGCGGTAATCTTTTGTTCATAGAACCGTAAAACAGCGGCAAATGCATAATCCGAAAGATCCATACGCCACAATGCATTTTGCAGGGGGGCCGCACCGGCAACCGTTGCCGCTATTTCATCTGCATGGTATTCCATCTCCCGCGAAAGGCCCAGATAACTCAGGTTTACCACCTGGTACATTTTGCCCAATATCCATTGAATGCCTCCCACGATCTTTACCCCCATCGCCACAAAAACGGCAAAATACCCGCTGGCATTGCTCCATTTCTGCATCAGGCTGTTGTAGGAGTTATTTTCATACAGCATATTAAAGATGATCTGGTTCACATTATAAACATAGCTCCCCACTTTCATGGTGCGCTGGGAAAAATGTCCGAACTCGTGTGCAAGAATTGCCTTTAACTCGTCCTTTGATACTGTGTTGACCAATCCCAATCCGATCTGCAGATTTTTCTGCACCGGTAAAAACATGCTCCAGAAACTGGAATCATAGAACACGGCCGCATTTACTTCAGAAGAGAGATATACATTTTTTGGAGGAAGGGTATTTACACCGGCAACAATTGCGTCGATCATCTCAAACAGTTCCGGTTCATCACGGCGTTCGATCTTCAATAAATGAGACCGGTCTGTTTTTTTTGAGCTGAAAATAAATTTAAACAGGAACATCAATACAAACAGACCGAGGGCCGCCAGGCCAATCCCCAACATAACCGTAGCAAACCGGGGTATATGAGCCACTAGTTCAATGGCAACATATACACAGGCAACCGCAAATGCCAGTCCTAAAAGCACGAGCAAAAGATACACCAGGATAAACGCTATAATCGAAAAAATGGCCTGCCGGGTACGGCGACGGAAATCATCCGTTAATTGAATATTCTTCATTACAGTTTTAGTTTTTAGCGAGCCAAGGCCCCTGCTACAAAGATTGACACTTTCCGGCAAATACAAAAATATTTTATCTCCCCGTTGCTTCACCGCATTGACCTAATTTTACATGCTTCAATCATCAACATATGAACAAACAGTTGCAGGAAGATCTTTCTTCGCTCGAAAAAATCATTCAATTGGTCGGCCGGCAGGGACTGGATTATTTACAACAACTCGACCAGCGCTATACTTCCGCAAACAAGGAGGCACCGCAGGAAGGGAGCCTGCCTGAAAAAGGCATGGGCGCTATCGAAGCCCTGCAACAGTTCAACAACCGATGGGAACCCTTGATGGTGGCAGCTTCGGGCCCGCGTTACTGGGGCTTTGTAACCGGCGGTACCACCCCTGCTGCTATAGCCGGCGACTGGCTCACCACCATTTATGATCAAAATACCCAAGCCATAAAGGGCTACGGCGATATCTCTGCCGCTATTGAACTGGAAACCGTTCGCCTGCTGCAGGAATTGCTGGAGCTGCCGGAGGATTTCCTGGGCGGCTTTGTAACCGGCGCCACCATGTCGAACTTTACCTGTTTGGCCGTAGCCCGCCAATGGCTGGGACAACAACAAGGCACCGATATCGCAAAAGACGGTGTAAAAGCGCCGCTGCCGGTGCTTACCGCAACCCCACATTCTTCCTCCGTAAAATCGCTGGCCTTACTGGGTTTTGGCAGCAGTCATATCACCACCATCAAAACCAAGGAAGGGAACCGTGAAGCAATGGATATGGCCGACCTCGAAGCAAAGATCCTCCAGCTGAATGGCCAACCTTTTATATTGATCGCTAGCGCAGGTACCGTAAATACCGTGGACTTCGACGATTTCACTGCGATCGCTGCGTTAAAAAAGAAGCATGCGTTCTGGTGGCATATCGATGCTGCCTTTGGCGGATTTGCGATCCTGTCTGATGTCTACCGTCATTTACTGAAGGGCTGGGAGCAGGCAGATAGCATTACGGTAGATTGCCATAAATGGCTGAACGTTCCTTATGAGAACGCCGTATTCCTTATCAAACGTATGCACCGCCTGTTGCAGGTGAGCACTTTTCAAAACTCGAACGCGCCTTACCTTGGAGATCCGCTGGAACAATTTAATTACCTGAACCTTCTTCCGGAAAATTCAAGACGCCTGAAAGCCCTTCCGGCCTGGTTTACCCTGAACGCCTATGGCCGCGAAGGATACCGCTCTATTATTGAAAACAGCATACGGCAGGCCCTGAGTTTCGGCGCCTTTATCGAAGCCTGTCCGCAACTTCAATTGCTGGCACCTGTACGTTTGAATATCGTTTGTTTCTCCCTCGCCGGTGCCACTGAAGATCCGGAAAAAGTGGCCGCCTTTCTTTCTGCATTGAATAAAACCGGCGATGTTTTTATGACCCCAACACAATATAAAGGACAGGCCGGGATCCGTGCGGCCTTCGTCAATTTCCGAACTACAGCGAAAGATATCGAACGGGTGAAAGCATATATACTTCAGTTGCTGGCTGCTGGTATATAATATCATGCATGTAAAACAGAGGCGGCTGTGGCAACAAGGTTGAAACTCTGGCCAACGCACCTGTATCAGCGCTGTTGCTTCTCACGCAACAGCGCCAAGGAACAGCAAATGCGGCCCTTTGCGTTCTGTATGAAGACTGCCCTATTTCAATACCAACAGCCACGATCAGTTCCGGAAAACAATAACTTATTGAATTTTCAATATTTTTTGAAAATTCAATAATAACATATATCTTTGTATCCGAAACATACATCCAATGAGTTTAGAAACATCCAAACAAAAATTTATCGATACTTGGGGCGCACTGGGCACGGAGTGGGGCATTAATAAATCGGTGGCCCAGGTACAGGCCCTGTTACTGGTTTCGGACAACCCGCTTTCAACGGACGAGATCATGGAAACACTGACCATTTCCCGCGGCAATGCCAATATGAGCCTGCGGCAATTGCTGGACTATGGTATTATTTATAAAAAAGTGATCGCCGGCGACCGGAAGGAATATTTTGTGGCGGAAAAGGACATCTGGAAATGGGCGCTTAAAATCGCGCTGATGCGCAAGCAAAAAGAAATTGATCCGGTGTTAAATGTGCTGACGGAACTGGAAGCGGAGACAAAAAAAGACAAAACTGCGGAGGGAAAGGCCCTGCATCAGACGATACACGATATACAGGCATTTACGGGGCAGCTGAGCACGCTGGTAGAACGGGTAGCCGGTTCTAACCGGGGTGAGCTACTGTTAAAATTACTCAAAATCATTGCATAGCCATGAACTACAATATCCTTGCCTACTGCATCTACGCCTCCATCACCATTTACATTATTTGTTGGGTTGGACGGCTATTTCACCGGAACGGCAGGATATTTATTCTACGGCTTTTTCATTATCATGCGGCGCAGGCAGATGCCACCAATAATATCCTCCTCATTGCCTATTACCTGTTCAACATCGGCTACGCCATTGTGCAATTCAGCAACTGGAAAACCGTGCTTACGATTCCCATGCTCATTGCTTCCATCGCCGGCAAAACCGCTATCCTGGTAAGCATCCTGGCAATGACCCATTATTTCAACATGGGGCTCATCTATCTTCTGTCCAGGCGGAAACTTCATTATTCATCATAAAACACATCATCATGAAAAACTTGACTGTAATAGCGTACCTGGTTTACTTACCAGTGGTGATCCTTCTTACCTTTTATGTAGCCCACAGCCTGTTTCGCAACAGCCTGGTATACATGAAGGACATCTTCAACGGGCGCGATGAAATAGCCGTTGCTACCAACACCCTTTTCAAGATCGGCTTCTACCTACTCAATCTTGGGTTTGGTCTTTATATCCTGGAGATCGCCCAGCATCTTGAAACACCCCAGGCCGCCATCGAGGCCCTGAGCGTTAAGATCGGAGGTTTCAGCATTTACCTGGGCGTTATGCTGTTCCTGAACCTGTACCTGTTCTTCAGGGGTAAAAAAGTTGCCCGGCAAAAAAGGCTGAGCGCGGGCTTTGTTACGCAGCAGCATATACCCCAGGTATAAACAACCGGAACCCGGATGCGGCAACATAGAAAGGAGGTATCAGACATTCCGGGAGCCCTTCAGGATGAAGTGCAGCTTTGATACCGCCTTTCTTCTAAAAAAATACACGATGAAACAAAAAATAGTGATTGCAGGCGGAAGCGGGTTTATTGGCCAGTACCTGCTGAAACGGTTCAGGGAAGCAGGCTACGATGTACGGTTGATTTCCCGTGATGCCGCTTACATTACCTGGTCTGATATCAATAAAATACAAGCAGCCCTGGAAGGTGCGGAACTGCTGATTAACCTCGCCGGGAAATCGGTCGATTGCCGGTATACGAATGCCAACAAACACGCCATACTGGATTCCCGTGTAGCCACCACCAAACGGCTTCAGCAGGCAGTTGACCAGTGTGAGCATCCGCCCAAACTATGGATCAACTCCAGCACCGCCACTATTTACCGCCATGCAACGGACCGTCCTATGGATGAAAACAGCGGTGAGATTGGAACCGGTTTTTCCGTAAAAGTAGCCAGGGCCTGGGAGCAAGCCTTTTTTGAAATCCACAGCACCCCAACCCGTAAAGTAGCATTACGGATGGCCATTGTATTGGGAAACGGAGGTGGGGTTATGCAGCCATATAGCAACCTCGTTCGTTTTGGACTGGGAGGTGTACAGGGTAGCGGCCGGCAGGTGTTCAGCTGGATCCATATAGAAGATGTGTACCGTATTGTACGCTTTATGATGCAACAACCCGCACTGGAAGGCATCTACAATACTTCGGCACCGCACCCCGTTCTCAACAAACAATTTATGCAGGCATTAAGAGCACGAATCAAACCGATGGTCTATTTTTCATCCCCCGAATGGTTATTAAAGCTGGGAGCAGCGGTTATCGGAACAGAAACGGAGCTGGTATTAAAAAGCAGATGGGTCATTCCAAAAAGATTACAGGAGGCCGGCTTTTCTTTTCAATATCCTACGATCGATGCAGCGCTGGATGAGATTTTTTTAATTTGATATACATATTGGCCTTCTTTTTAGGGAACAGGGAGACCAGGGGGACCGGGGGCTTGCAAACAGACAAAACAATTCATGGTTTAAGAGTGATACCCGGCTTTCCATTTGGTGCCGGATCTCCAATCCCAGACATAAACAACTGATTGCTGAAAACTGAAAGCTGAAAACTGATGATTTCGTTTGATACCTGATGATCTATTAACTCATTTCCACATCTTCAAATTTTCAAATTCCCTCAATCCACCAGCAAACTATTTGCAAACTTTTCCGAAACGGTAAGCTTATCCTTTCCCACCTGCAGGGTCATGGAACCATCAAAGGAGATCTTTTCCATCACTTTGATCTTTGTACCAATACCGATGGACAATTGCTCCAGGTATTGCAAAAAAACGGGGGATGTATCTTTTACAGCAGCCACCGTACAAAACTGCTGCACCGTCACTGACGAAAGCAAGGTAGTGGCCCGGGGCGGCATTTTGCCATTGGACTTGGGAATGGGATCCCCATGCGGATCATAATCCGGATAGTTTAAAAATTTATCCAGCCGCTCCGTAAGCTTGTCTGATTGGATATGTTCCAGTTGTTCCGCCACTTCATGCACCTCGTCCCAGCTAAACTCCAGTACCTCGCAAAGAAAGGTTTCCCATAAACGGTGCTTACGCATCACAAATATGGCAATATCCCGGCCCGGGCGGGTAAGCGAGATCTTCCCATATTTTTTATAGCTTACATATCCCTTTTCCTTCAACCGCTTCAGCATATCGTTTACGGTTGCCGGCTTCAGTCCCAGGTGCGTTGCAAGATCATTGGTTCCCGCCTCTTTTTTGCCGGCATCCTCAGCTGTAAGATAAAGCAAAGCCTTTAGATAATTTTCTTCGGTATTGGATAACATCTTTCAAAACTACCAAAAAACGCTATACAAAAGTTAGATCCTCCTAACATTATTCCGGCCATACAGGTTAGCAACCGCTGATATTTTTTTTGTCCCTTCGGCCTGTAAAATGCATCCTGTGTATTAAATTGCAGCATCCATTATGCGTTTACTCTTCTTATCTTTTTTCCTGCTGACCGCAGTTTGCACCCGGAGCCAGACCGGCCTTCAACAACCGTTCAACGCCTGTGGTGTAACGGGCAGTACCACCATATTTGATCTAAAACACAACCGTTGGCTGATCACCGACAGCACGGATGCCGGAACAGGTACGCAACCGGCCTCTACCTTTAAGATCATCAACCTGCTGATTGCCCTGGAAACCGGTGTAATCCGGGACGAGCACACGATTGTAAAATGGCCAGGGCACACGGACACCACATTGTACGGATACCGGCCCGATATTTACAGGGATATGAGCGTAAAGGAAGCCTTTGAGGTGTCTGCAGGATGGGTGTTTGTAGAACTGGCCAAACGCATTGACCGGAAAAAATATCAATACTACCTGGACCGGTGTCATTATGGCAATGGCAACCTTACCGAAAAAGGAGCCGACTTCTGGAATTTTGGCGCCTTTGCTATTACCCCAAAAAACCAGGTAACCTTCCTGATTAAGGTGTATAAGGAACAATTACCGTTTTCAAAAAGGAACCTGGCCATCCTGAAAAATGTAATGATCACCGAAACCAATGATCAGTACACGATCCGCTCAAAAACAGGATGGACGCGGATTGCAGAAAAAAATATCGGCTGGTGGACGGGATACCTTACCACCCATGACAATGTATACTTTTTTGCCACACGTATTATAAATGACCGGGCGGCAAACAATCCTGACTTTAGCAATTGCCGGAAGACCATCACCCGTCATTTTCTCCGCCAGGTGGGCGCATTAACGGACTAAGATCCGGGTGAACAGCCAGCTGGTAAAAAAAACCTATCATTGCTATAGAAAAACAACATTCCATGGCACTCCTGTCTTTTATTTGTACAACCTGTGGTACCGGCTATGCCCCGGCAACCCAACCTCCTGCTACCTGTGCAGTTTGCGAAGATGAACGTCAGTATGTAAACCCCTTGGGACAAAGCTGGACCACGCTTAAACAGCTTAACCGTACCCATAAAAACATCATCGATAAGGTGGGTGAAGGACTGTATGCGCTTTATACCGCATCCGATTTTGCCATCGGACAGCGGGCACACCTGCTAAAAACGCCGGATGGTAATATCCTTTGGGATTGTATTGCCAACCTCGATGCCACAACGATGGAACTGATCCACGCACTGGGCGGGATTCAAAAAATGGCCCTCTCGCATCCGCATTATTATACCACCATGGCTGAATGGAGCCAGGCCTTTCGGGCACCAGTGTATATTCATCAGCGGGATGCCGGCTGGATCCCCCGCAGGGATTTTGACCTGCAACTATGGGATGGATTGAAAACGGAACTACTTCCCGGTGTTACATTAATCAACAGTGCCGGCCATTTTGATGGCGGTGCTGTTTTGCATTATGACCGGCTTTTATTAGTGGGCGATATTATACAGGTAGCCCCCAACCTGAAAACGGCAAGCTTTATGTACAGCTATCCCAACAACATACCGCTCGATAAAAAAAGCATCCTGCATATCCGGGACTCGCTGGAAGGGGTTACTTTCGATGCCATGTATGGTGCCTTCGGCCGGTATATTACACAACAGGCCAGAAAGGCCTTTGATGATTCTATTGCACGCTATCTGAAGATCTTTGAATTGTAACCGGACTTTAAGAGGCCGTATAACAATAGCTTCACATAAAAAGGAATGTTGATTCTTTCACGCAGGTAGCAAGAACAAGCGCAGGAAAGCATCAGTTGGCGATCTGCGGAAAGCATCTGCGAAAACCGGTCTTCAGTTAAAAACGCCATGCTTGCTTTACTGCGGTTTATAGGCTACCTTTACTTTATAAAACGCCTGAATCTATGTCCGCAACCACACAAAATTTTGCAAAGGCAGAAATGCTGATTCGCAAACCCGTTGCAATGGTTTTTGAAGCCTTTATCGATCCGGCGGTCACCACGAAGATCTGGTTCACGAAGAGCTCGGGGAAACTGGAACCCGGAAAAACAATTGAATGGATATGGGAAATGTATAACCATACGGTTCCCGTGAATGTGACCGATATTGAACCCAACCGGAAGATCGAAATTCAATGGGGTAATTATGAAGCGCAAACAACGGTAACCTGGACCTTTACGGCCATTGATGACGACAGGACCTTTGTAAGCATTATAAACAGCGGTTTTAAGGGAGATACGGATCAGCTTATGGCACAGGTGCGGGACTCCACAGAAGGATTTACATTGGTGCTTGCCAATCTGAAAGCATTGCTGGAGCACAACATCCGGTTAAACCTGGTGGCGGACCGTTTTCCAAAAGAAATGCAATAACCCGGCACAATGATACCTTCCTGCGAGCCCCCTGCCCCAGGCAGATTCAGCAGGAACAGCGGTATATCATTGCTACATTGTTTTGCAGCTATAATCGTTTACCGGTATAACGGACAGGTCATTTGAATGCCCCTTATCATCCGTGTTCAAAATAGCTTTTAATTTTTTTATCGTATATTCCCCATTTACATAAAACCATGAATATGCAGGAAGCGCCCACCATTAACTGGTCGGATTTTACAAAAATTGAAATGCGCGTAGGAACTATTACGCATGCGGAAGTTTTTAAAGAAGCACATAAACCCGCGTATAAGCTCACCATTGATTTTGGAGCATATGGCCTTTACAAATCCTCTGCACAGATCACCACTCTTTATAGTGCTGAGGCATTACCGGGTAAACAGGTGATTGCGGTTCTGAATTTTCCACCCAAACAGATCGCTAATTTTTACAGCGAATGCCTGGTATTGGGCACGGTTGGGGAAGCCAATACCATTACCCTGCTTTCCCCGGAGCAACCCGTACCCAACGGCCTCAGGATCGGATAATCAAACAGGCATTAAACCAATGTATATGATCGAAGTGATCTCCGGCGACATTACAAAAATCAAAGCGGATGCCATCGTAAATGCAGCCAACACTTCTTTAATGGGCGGCGGTGGTGTGGATGGTGCCATTCATCGCGCCGGCGGACCGGAGATCCTGGCGGCCTGCAGAGAGATCGTTGCCCGCCAGGGAGGCTGTAAAACCGGGGAAGCGGTTGTTACCACTGCCGGACGTCTTCCGGCGACCTATGTGATCCACACCGTTGGCCCTGTGTGGAACGGCGGCCAAAGAAAGGAAGCGGAAATGCTGCATGCCTGCTATACCCATTCGCTGGAACGGGCTGTGGAATACGGCTGCCAAAGCATTGCCTTTCCGGGCATCAGTACCGGTATTTATGGTTACCCTAAGCAAGAAGCCGCTGCTATTGCCGTAGCCGCCGTAATGCAATTTCTCGAACAGGCGTCCACCATTAAAAAAGTGCTCTTTGTATGTTTTGATGCGGAATATGAGCAGTATATCCGGCGGGAATGCAACCGGTATTAACCGGCAGCCATCCGTTCCGGACGCGCCCGTTTTGATCAGGGCTCATAATCCAGCGGAAGCATATCGCCCACCCGGTTGCTCCAGCCCCAGTAACCCGAGGTGATCAGATCTTGCGGCAACGACCAATTGCCCCGTTCGTCAATAACGATCGGGCCCTTCAGCTGTAACAGGGAACGCGGATACCCGGTTGAACGGTTCGGCGCTCCGATATATTGCAGGTATTCCGGATCTTCCATAACACCGTGGTACGTAATGGCCAGGAAATGATCCCAGTTCACGATCTTATAATTATCGACCGTTCCTGTAAGTATGCTATCGGTCTTTAACGACGCCCGGGCATAATAATCCGTATAGTCAGCCTGACTCAATACCTTTTGATAATAGGCTGCCGAATCCTGCAACTGATCTTTCATAATGCCCGTTCTCGTCAATTGAAGCGCCCGCACTGCTGCAATTCTTCGCACCCGCTCTTTTTCCGTATTCGGTACCCGTACCATCCGTTGTACCTCAAATTCTTGTACCGCCAGCTGGTCTTTATACAGCGCTCTCATAAAATGCATGGCGGAGCCATAATAGGCCTTTTTCCGGTTCCGGGCTGCAGCCCTGCGCGATGTTTTTTCCCGGTCTAAAAATAAGGCGTAGCCAGAATAATACGAATGAGGTTCGTTAAAACTGATTTTAAAATCCTGAAGATCGTACCGGATGATGTATCCCAGCTGCGGGTTCTCAATCATCAATGGCAGATCGGCAACGGCCTCTAACAGTCCCTTATCTTTATAGTAACGGAAACGGATCACTTCTTTATTCTGCAGGATGCATTTGCGGGCCACCGGCGTTCTTCCTAAAAAGTTCTCCAAAAAAGTCTGGCCCCATTTTTCCCAGGTTTCCACAATATAGCCGCCCACCGTCACATTCTCCAGTTCCTTTATTTTGGGTTTCAATTCAAATTGCAGGCTCAGGGGCGTTGTACCAGGCTTAACGGTATATACCAGTGTTTCAAAGCTCACTCCCGAAACGATCAGCTCCCCGGCGGGCACCTCTGCCAAATGAAAACTACCATCTGTAGCTGTAACGGTTCCCACCGAACTGTTGTTTACAAAAACACTGATCCCTGCAATGGGTTGCCCGGAGCCTTCGGCTACTACGCGCCCCGAAACCGGCCGTTGCCCCGCTGCCGGCAATATGCAACAATAAAAGAAAGCAATTAGTGCATACCTCATACCTTAAATATACCCACAATCATGCATACAACAGAAGCATCCCGTCATAAAATTTCGCGGCATATATTAACATATCGCCGGTTCAAATGGGTACCATAAAGGGAAACGCCGCCATCCGGTATCAGGACTATGCAGCTTTTCTTAATTATAGAAAAAGTATTGGGTTAGCACCATGCGATGTCCGATCTCTATAAGATCCTGTCGTTACAGGCAGTGCTGAACCGGCTGCTTATTTTTTATCGAGTAATGTGGCCAGCTTCTGCTCCAGGTCTTCACCACGGAGATCTTTGGCCAGGATCTTTCCATCGGGGCCAACCAGCAGGTTCCGTGGAATGGCGGTAATCCGGTATTTCTGGGCTACTTCATTTTCCCAACCCTTCAGATCGCTTACCTGCGTCCAGGTCAGCTCATCTTTTTTAATGGCCGCCAGCCAGCGGTCCTGCTCTTCATCGAGCGATACGCCCAGTACGGTAAAATTTTTGTCTTTGTATTTTTTAAAGGTCTTCACCAGGTTTACATTCTCTCTCCGGCAGGGTCCGCACCAGCTTGCCCAAAAATCAACCAGTACATATTTACCACGGAATTGTGCCAGCGATACATCCCGGCCGCTGGTATCTTTTTGTGTAAAATCGGTTGCCGTACTTCCCACCGCATTAAAACGGGCATCGATCAGCGCTTTCTTTAGCTGTCCGCCAATGGCCGTGCCCATCGCTTCACTGGTAAGCATCTTCGCTCTTTTTTCCAGTACTGAAACATCTTCTGTAAAACCGATGGTAGACAGGATCACCATGGCACTTACCGGCGAAGAGGGATGTTTGGCTACAAACTGGTCTACCGATTTTTGAATATCGTCTATCTGTACTTTCATTGCATCACTCAGTCCCTTGTTTTCGGCACCCGATTGTAATTGCATACCCAGCTGATCGATCTTTTCAAACTTGGGAATAAACTGGTCCTGGAATTCGGTAAACGCATCCTGGGTCTTTGAACCGGTAAACTTCCAGTCATCGATCTTTGTTTTTACAGATCCGGCCACTTTTACTTGCTCGTTTCCCAGGAATACAGCCGTTTTCATTGTATCGCCCACCATCAGCCCTAATAAAGTAGCCGCTTCCAGTTTGCTGCTTAATGTAAACGCGCCCCCTTTCGATTTGGTTTCGCCCAGCGGAGAAGAGCCATTTTCAAGGTCGATCAATACCACAGCAGTATTATCGGGCAATCCTTCCACGGATCCGGTTAATGTTAACTTTTGAGCCATGGTGTATAACGGCAATACCAATGCAAGAAGAAGACTGATTTTGTTCATTTAGATCTATTTTTTATAGTATGATGTTCCTAAGAACATATTCCCAGTAAAACAAGATTACGATTTTTTTGTTGCGCCTGTTTAACCCGAATGCAGCATTTACTACCGGTAGTTGTCTGCATTTGCTTTTTAATACCGGTAACGCGTTGATTACCTGACGTGCACCACTGCGTATGGGTACTGGCCGCCCATATGATTTAGCAAAACATTAAGTAAGTACAGGGCATGCAATGGTGACGCAATGCATCAGCCCAAAACGTTTTTGATAAAATTGCGGGTAGTGGCCGCCAGATCCGTTTGGCCATCCAGTGCCTTGATATAGGCAGAACCGATGATGGCTCCGTTGGCATACTTACAGGCCCTGGAAAACGTTTCCTGGTCTTTTATACCAAAACCAACCAGTACAGGATTGTTTAACCCGTAGTTTTTTAAACGCTCGAGGTATTGTTCCACCGCCGAAAAATCCTTTTCATTACCAGTGGTTGAAGAGGAAGATACTGCATATAAAAAGCCGCTGCTGAGTGCGTCCAGCTGGCGTACCCTTGCTTCGGAGGTTTCGGGGGTTACAAGAAAAATAAAGTTGAGTCCATACCGGTCCACGATCGCTTTATACGTCGTTTCAAATTCAAAGGGTGGCAGGTCCGGAAGGATCAGTCCGTCTACACCTGCGGCTGCAGCATCTGCGCAGAATTTTTCAAAGCCGTATTGCAACACCGGGTTCATATATCCCATCAATACAACGGGTATATGGATACGGTTCCGCATAGACTGTAATTGCTCAAACAACAGGGAAAGGGTCATGCCCCCCTGCAGCGCAATAGAGCTGCTGTTCTGGATCACCTCTCCATCTGCCAGCGGGTCGCTGTAAGGCATTCCCAGTTCAATAATATCCGCTCCGCTTTCCTGCAACGCCTCCATCACCGGCAGGGTACTGTTTACCTGCGGGAAGCCGGCGGTACAATATACATTTAATACGTTCTTTTCTTTTTTTGCAAATAGCTCTTTTAAGCGGCTCATCAATATTCTTTTATTAATCTTTCTCTTCGTTAAGTTATTTCATTTTTAAAACGGCGTCCTCTTCACCGATCAGGTGTCGTCTGGAATTTTCAAAATCCACAGCATTGATCAGTTCTATATCTGCATATACCAGTCCCATAGTTTAACCATTTACCCTGTAAAGTTACGCTTTAGTGCCCATGGCCTTCATATAGGTTTCCATATCCTTATCGCCACGGCCGCTCAGGCAAACCACGATATGATCTTCCTTTGCAAAGGAAACCTTATTGAGGGCCGCCAGCGCATGCGCGCTTTCCAGGGCAGGGATGATACCTTCCAGTTTGGCCAGTTCAAAGGCCGCATCCAGCGCTTCCTGATCCGTGGCGTTTAAAAAGGTGCCCCTTCCGGTTACAAACAGGTTGGCATGCATGGGCCCGATCCCCGGATAGTCTAACCCCGCAGAAATGCTGTAGGGTTCTTCCACCTGGCCGTCTGCGGTTTGCATCAGGAAGCTTTTACTTCCATGCAGGATGCCGGGTTTTCCCAGCTGGGTTGCCGCTGCGCTCATATGGGTATCAATACCACAGCCCGCAGCTTCCACCGCATAAATACCTACTGAAGGTTCATCCAGGAAATGATAAAAGGTTCCGGCAGCATTGCTACCGCCCCCCACACAGGCAATCACCGCACGGGGCAGTTCGGTTCCGATTTTCTCCGCCAGCTGTGTTCTTATTTCTTGGCTGATCACGCTCTGGAACCGGGCTACCATATCCGGGTAAGGATGCGGCCCCACCACACTGCCAATGATATAAAACGTATCATTGGGATTATTGATCCAGTCGCGGATGGCTTCATTGGTAGCATCTTTTAGTGTTTTGCTGCCGCTTTTTGCCGGGATCACGGTGGCGCCCAGCATCTTCATCCGGGCCACATTGGGTGCCTGGCGTTCAATATCTTTTTCGCCCATGTATACAATACATTCCAGTCCTTTCAGCGCGCATACAGTGGCCGTGGCCACCCCGTGCTGTCCGGCGCCGGTTTCTGCAATGATGCGCTTCTTGCCCAGGCGTTCGGCTACCAGGATCTGGCCGATGGTATTGTTTACCTTGTGTGCGCCCGTATGGCAAAGATCTTCCCGCTTCAGGTATACGTTTGTGCCGTACTTTTCACTCAGCCTTGCCGCATAGTACAGCGGCGTTGGCCTTCCGGCATAATCTGTAAGCAAGAGTTGATATTCTTTCTGAAAAGCCGGATCTGCAATAATGTTAAGATACTGCTCGCGCAGCTCCTCTACATTCCGGTACAACATTTCGGGGATATAAGCCCCTCCAAATTCCCCATAATAGCCCTGCTCATCCGGTTGTTTATATGATACCTGCATATTTGTTTATTCGAAATATTTTTTTGTGAGGCGTAAAGATACATGAAATGTGCTTTATTCCCTTGCAGCTGAGGTCCTCCTTTGGGGTTGGTTTTTACCGCGGAGGCGCGGGGGCGCAAAGGTTACGCCGAGATTTGGTTAATGCTCCTGAAATAAAAACTGCGATCCTCCCTACCTCCTTTCTCTGCGCTTGATTTTACCGCGGAGGCGCGGGGGGGGCGCAAAGGTTACGCCGAGATTTGGGCAAAAACTCCTAAAATAAAAACTGCGATCCTCCCCTACCTCCCTTCTCTGCGCTTGATTTTACCGCGGAGGCGCGGGGGGCGCAAAGGTTACGCGGAGATTTGGGCAAAAACTCCTAAAATAAAAACTGCGATCCTCCCTACCTCCTTTCTCTGCGGTTGGTTTTACCGCGGAGACGCGGAGAACGCTAAGGTTGCGCGGAGATTTACATAAAGCTCCTGAAACAAAAACAGCGAATACTCAGCGGCCTCCTTTCTCTGCGGTTAACTTTTACCGCGGGGAACGCTGAGATTACGCGGAGATTTGGGAAAACTGCTAAAATAAAACCTGCGTACATTCTGCGGCCTCTGTTCTCTGCGGTTCGTTTTCTCGCAATTACATGACACTAAACTCCATACCCCTATCAATGCCATTTCCTTAAACAATTTTTATGGTTGCCGCAGATACGCTGATTGCGCCTGCAGCGCTTTTCTGCGACATTGTTGTCGTTAAAGCCGATACCAAATCTGCGCATCTGTGGCTTTAAGGAAACGACATTGATACCCCTATGTGCAAAGAAAAATTTTGAACCGCCTTTTTGAGGGTGTATATTTATACGCCCCATTATAACCGGGAGTCATGAGAGTCATTTTAGACGATAACAGCGCGCACCCCGAAAAGGATGCGCATCAGTCGGCTTTTTTGAATAATATCAGTTTTACAGCAGACGCCATTGTTCATCTTACAGGAACAACAACCCTTTTCAACATTTCAGAATGGATATGGCATATTGAAATCATCGACGGCAGGGAATGGTACATCGTAACGGATAAAAAAGCCTGAAACAGTAAGGCCCGCAAGGGCACAGCGCTATAAGGTCTGTAGCAACAGACCTCATCGTCCAGGCTATTGCATAAGATCATACTTTGTTTTCGGCCGCTCCGCTTCCCGCCATTTAAAATCGGGTAACCGCATTTCATTTGGCGATTTATCTTTCAGCGGATAAAGGGTGCCGCTGGCATCGGACCTTAACACCACTTTCTTCAGCGTTTTATTGGCGAAATAGGCATCCAGGATATCGGATTTGGTCTGATTTACACCAATATACGAGCTATCGGCATCCTGCACATAATAAATACATTCCGTAGAGCCTTTCGCCCGTACAGAATCCATATTGCCCTCCGTAAAATAACCATCCAGCCGGGTGGCCTTTACCTGGTTATAAGCCTGGTCTTCTATATGGTTGATCATAAAGCCGCGCTTGTAGGCTTCAAAACGGTTGATCTGTTTGTTCCTGGTATGCAGCATGATAGTATCACCGGTTATCTGACTGGCCTGCCCCCAAACAACAGGATCCTGGTAAAGCCGGAATGTGGAATCTTTAAAGGAATAGAACAGGCTGTCGCAAATGGCCTGCAGGGAATCACTGTAGATCCGCACATTGTGAAACGCCTCAAAGTACCGGTTGGTACTGTCATTCGCCGCTGCCGTGCTCTTCGATGGCGGCAGTGCTTTTGCGCCTTCCTTGGGAGCTGTGGCTACATTACCGGGCTTCATTACCACTTTATCCAGCGCTTTGGGTACATCTGTAAGGGCTTTTCCCGGTATACTATCCCTAACAGCTGCCTTATGTTCCGGATCCGTTGAGGAAGGCAGGGGAATCCCTTTTTCCCGGGTTACTTGTTTTGCAGGTCCTGCGGAAGCTTCCCGCGCCTTTGCCAATGCCTTTTCCGCACCGCTCCTGTTCTTTGCCTGTATACTGTCGGCAACCGCTATCGCTGCGGATTTTACTACCGTTGAATCGTTTCCGGTAAGGGCCGCTTTGCTGGCGGAAATTTCCAGCGCCGTTTGGGCACCCAGGGAATCCAGCGGCTTCCCGTTCAGGCTATCCGGTTTTATCTGGATACTGTCGCCCCCCAGCGCCGGAGATACTACATACAGATCTGTAAGTTTCGCACTGAACAGGGTATCCCCCGTAATAAAGATCGAATCTTCCCCCTGTTTGATGATCATCAGGGGTTTTAATGTAGCCAGCACGGCTTCCGTAACCCGGTTCTGGTAAATCAGGTTTCCTATGATGGTTGTTTTGCGTATGGTATCAATCACCACCGCATTTCCCTCTGCTTTGGCAAAACCCTTGTCCAGTGATACCTTGTCTGCTTCCACCGTAACGCCCTTTCCATCATTGATCAGCGGGCGCTGGCCAAACTGGGCATCGCCGCTTTTGAGGTTATAATATCCTTCCCGGGTATCAATGGAGGCACTGGTGCTATCCTTGATATGGGTCATCGCAATAAAACGGGCCACCTGGTTTTCTGTATTATACAACAGGGAATCTGTAGTAATCTTGTACCCGGGATCATTTACGAACACGTTTTTTTTGAAGTAAACGTCCTTGATATCCGTATAATAAAACGCTTCCTTACTGGTGATTACCGTACGCCGGTTTACGACCTTTCCGCCATTTTTATAGGTGGCAATATTGGTGGTCATATTGTACTCCATATCCGGCGTGGTCAGCGTGGCATGTCCATCGGTTAGCTTTACATCCTTATCCAGGTATGCGATCTGCTTATCGGTAAGGTACCTTAAATGCCCGGAATAGATATTGGTGGTATCCGAATCGTTGATGTGCACATTGCCCCAGGCCTCAAAGGTCCGGAGCCGGTCATTGCGCACACAACGGTCACATTTAAACGTAGTGTTTCCCTGCTTCATTACCACATTCCCCACCAGGATGGTCAGCGTGGTGCTGTCATTTTCTTTCTTTATCGAAAGGCTGTCTGCATGTATGATATCGATGGGCGTTCCTCCCCCGGGCGAAGCCTGCTGTGCACGGATCACTCCCGTCCATACCAGCAACAGGAACAGGAAACTGTATCTTTTTAAAAGGGAAGTCTGCATGTTAATGAGGAACGGTATCCTTTATGGCAGGAGCTGTAAGTTCTCCCGCTTTATTTTTTTTGCCAAAAACAGAAATATTCACATAACGTTTCGGATGCACGCGAATGTCGTCTAACAGGATCTCTGCGCTTAAGGCTACCTCGTTCAGCCGGTTGTATAACTGCCGGTCACTCATCAACGCTCCAATGCTGCCTTCGGGGCTGGAGATCTTCGTTACGGCATCACGCAGGGCAGACACCGTGGTAGTTAAGGTATCCATTGTTTGCTGCAGTTGCAGGCGGGAAAGATTTCCGGTTAATGTGGTTACATTCCCCAGGATCTGGTCTACCTGGCCATTATTCCGTTTTAAGGACTCGGTAAATACGCTCATATTATCAAGAGAGGCTGCCAGGGGTTTTTGTACACCGGTCAGCAACAGGTTGAGTGAAGCGATGGTATTCTTTAAATTTGCGATCGCCTCCTGCAAATTGCGCTGGGTGGGTACATCCAGTGTATTGTTTACATTTGATAATAACAGGGTGAGCGAATCGGCTACCGTCCTTACTTTTCCCATCAGCGGTTTGGCTTCTGAAGAAAGGTTGCCCAGCAATCCTTCCTCTACCTTGGTATTGATCTTGTCTTCATCCCCCAGGAATTTGGTTGAATTTCCTTTGTCGATCACCACTTCGGAAGCACCCAGCAGGCTGCCGGAAATATAGGCTACCGAATTACTGGGAATATTCACATCTTCTGTGATGCTGAGGGTTACTTTAATGGCATCTACGTTTGCATCCGCCGGTTCAATTTTATACACCGACCCGATGGCCAGTCCGTTGATCTTTACGAAATTGGATTTTTCCAGTCCTCCTACCGACTTAAAAATGGCGTAAATCTTTGGGTTATGATTAAAAATATCCTTCCCTTTCAAAAACCTGAACCCGAATATTAAGGCGGTAATAGCCAGTACAGCCAAGGCGCCCACTTTAAGTTCATTTGATATTTTCATGAAACATGGTTTAAATTCTCTCTGAAGCCAACTAACTCAATTAAACTGCAAATAACGTCCGAAAAAATTAAAAACCAGCGTATTTATACCAAAAACTCATTATCGGAATCGTTAATTCTTTGCATCATCCCCGATCCGCACCCTCTTATTCCGCCCTGTTTGCAACCGCCAGGGATCCCGGCGCTGCAGTGCTGTATTTTTCAATATAAGTTTTAACAGCGGAAAGGATGCTGTTTACAATTTCTTCCTGGCCCTCTGCGCTCATCAGGTAAGCCTCATCTTCCTTATTGCTGATAAAGCCCATTTCTACAAGGATGCTGGGCATTCCGGTAGCCTGCAGTACCCAGATTCCTTTGTGGTTCCGTTGCTGTACGCCCCGGCTGAGCCTTCCGCCGGCAATAAAATTCTTTTCTACCAGCGCAGCCAGCGAATAACTTTTGCGGAAATAGTTCTGTGCATAAATAAGCATGCGCACCCGTTCAGCGGGGTCGTTCACATCCGGCAATGGAGGCGCTTCCGCACCGTCGCCTGTTTCTTCATTATAGTAATCCTTATCCTCGTCCTCATCGATATTTTTCATCGAATTCACCTTCTGCTCATTTTTTCCTACGGCCCAGATATAGGTTTCTGTACCTCTTGCCTTATTTTCTACCCATACGTCCTCATATTTATTAACGTAAAAGGTTTTTTTAACTTTCTTTTTCTTTTTTCCCTTTCCTACGGTTACCGTTTTTGTATGGGCTTCCCGGCCGATGACCTTTTTTACATACCAGCCGCCCGGTCTTCTGCCCGCCGCATTGCAATGCAGGGAAATAAACAGGTCGCCATTGCTCCGGTTGGCAAAATCGGCCCGGTACCGGTTGGCTGCAACAGAGTTGGTGAGCCCGCCCGGCAGTGCAGATGTGGTTCTTGTTTCCAGGATATTGATCCCTTTAAGCTGGTTTCGCAGGGCAGTGGCCAGTTTTCGGGCTACCTGCAGGGTAATGGCCGCTTCATTGGTCTGGGTTCCCTCCGCTCCCACATCGCTGCCTCCATGTCCTGCATCCACTATAATGGTCTTTACGGCTCCCGATTTTGCCCCCGATGTTCCCTGTTGGGCCGAAATACCGGAAAAACAACCTACTGCAACTATAAATAGAATAAACCGAATGATACTTTTCTTCATTTTTTTTCAGGCTTGGATGTAATATCTGATTTTAGTTTCAAGCTTCACAAAATCTTTACTATGTTATTTATACATTTGCGCCGTACTTTGGCTCAAACCCTAATGCGCAAATTTAAAAGAATTTATTTTGTTGTCCCTTTTCTAACAGCTATGATATCCATGGCTGGTAAAAAAGATGTTGCCGCTTTTGTTCTTCCGGGGCATTCGGATACAAGAGGCGGTCTTTTTCAGAAAGACACCATTCCTCAAAAATCCATAAAAGATACCCTTCCGGTAAAAGACGGCCTAAAGATAGCCGATTCTGCCAAACTGGCAACAGATACCGGGGCCCGGGCAAAAACAGACACCTTCCGGCTCAAGATTTCAAAAGACACCCTTTCCGGCCCTGTAAAGTATTCCGGAAATGATTCCATAGTTGGTTTTTTAGATTCGAAAAAAATCAACCTGTACGGGAAAGCGAAAACAGAATACCTGGATATGACCCTGACGGCTCCGGAGATCGGGATCGATCAGACCAATCATATTGTAACGGCCAAGGCCGGCAAGGACAGCGTTGGAGAGATATCGGATTATGCCGAAATGAAGCAGGGAGAGGAATCCTACAAAAGCGAGGGCATGGAGTACAATATAAAAACGCAGCAGGGTATTACCAAGGGTACCATTACCCAGCAGGGCGAAATGTATGTGCACTCCGAAATCGCCAAAAAAATAGATGCCCGTACCATGTACGGACAGGGTACTTTTTTTACCACCTGTAACCTGGATCACCCGCACTTTGGCTTCCGGGCCCGCCGTGCTAAAATCGTTAACAAAAAATTAGCGATTACCGGGGCTGTACGTCCGGAGTTTGATTCGGTTCCGGTACCTATTTACCTGCCCTTTGGTATTTATCCCCTGTCGCAGGGCCGCCATTCGGGGTTTATGTCGCCCTCCTTTGAGCGCAACGACCAAATGGGCCTGGGGCTCTCCCGCCTGGGATATTACCAGGTGATTGACGAACATTGGGATGTACAGGTGTATGGAAACGTGTACTCTTACGGAAGCTGGTCGGTAAATATGCTGCCCTCCTACCGGAAGATTTACAAATACCAGGGGTCTTTTAATTTCGGACTGCAGCGTACGCGGCGCAATTTCAGAGGCGATCCTGACTTTTTTAAGCAAAGTACCTATACGCTAAACTGGGCACACTCTTCCGACTCGCGTTCCCGGCCCGGTACGAACTTTTCGGCCAACGTGAATATGAGCTCTACCCGGTACAATGAAAATGTGCCCAACAGTAACCTGATGAACATGGCCAATAATACGGCCGGGTCTTCTATTACTTATGCAAAAAACTGGCAGGACAGGCCGTTTAACTTTACAGCAAGTTTTAACCATAACCAGAACAACGCGCAACGCCTGGTAACCTTCAATTTCCCGAACATGGCGTTTACGGTGAATACCATTTACCCGTTTCAGAAGAAGAATGCCGCCGGGTCAAAAAAATGGTATGAGCAGCTGGGTGTCGGGTTTCAGACAGGATTCCAGAACTCCATGTCGTACTATGAATATTCCGACCGACAAAAAGATTCGCTTAAAGGGCTGAACCTTTATCAAAATGCCTTTGCCCGCATGTGGGACACGGCACAATGGAATGCCAACCAAAGCATCCCGATCTCGCTGTCACTGCCCCCGATCCTGGGCGGAGCGGTGATGATTTCGCCCTCTGTTTCCTACTCGCAGAACATTGTGAGCCGGGTTGCCACTTACAACGTAGAGCAGCGCACCATGCTGGATCCACTGGGACAAAGCCATACCTACGATACCATCATTGCCCATATGGCTAAGCAGGTGGGCCTGAATAAGCAGATGAGCATGGGTATTAGCTTTAACACGGCGCTATACGGAACCTACCAGTTTAAAAACAAGCAGGTGCAGGCGATCCGGCATGTGATACGCCCCACCGTATCCCTCAACTACACACCCGATCTCAATAAAGATAATTTCCAGGCGGTTCGGGTGCGGGGCAAGGGGGTAGATTCTAATGTTGTTTCTACGGTTTATTACGACCGGCTGGCCGGTCTGGGAGCGCAATCCGTACCCCGGTATGTGCCCCGCCGGTTCGGAGGTATTAATTTTGGCATCGACAATAACCTGGAAATGAAGGTAAAGGCCCGCAAGAAAAAGAAGGCGGAAAGCGATAGTACCGATGCCGGTACAAATACAAATTCAGACAGTAAAGTAGATGAGAACGGGTTTAAAAAAATACGCCTGATCGAAGGATTTGGGTTTACTTCCGGGTACAATATGTTTGCGGACAGCAATTCCTATAAGCTGGCACCCTTTAACCTGTATTTCCGGACCAACCTGTTTGAAAAGATCAACCTCAGTGCCAATGGTACGTTGATGCCGTACAAGCTGGATGCGAACGGGTACCCCATGTGGCAGCATTATGCCTGGGAAGGCAAGAAGTTTAATATAGGTACGCTTACCAATGCCAGCGTTACGATGAGTACCAGCTTCCAGAGTAAACCCAAGGACCCTCAAAAAGCCAAGCAACGGCAAGAGGCGCTCGACAAACAGCTGAATGATCCGATGTTGCAATCACAGCAACAGCGCCTGCTGGAATATATGCGTCAGAACCCTGCAGAATTTGTAGATTTCAATACCCAGTGGTCCGTTAATATTTCCTACTCCCTCACGTACGCCAAACCAAACCGGACCTCCGGTGGCTATGCCGGCAACGGGATCAATTCCAGTACCAATTTTAATGGCAGTTTTAACCTTACGCCTAAATGGAATTTTAATGTAAATGGGGCCTATGATTTTAAAACAAAGCAGATCCAGACAGTTGGGTTTACCATTTCGCGGGATCTGCATTGCTGGCAGTTTTCAGCCAGTGTTTCTCCTGTGGGCATTTATAAATACTACAACTTTACCATCAGTCCCAAATCGGGCATGCTGCAGGATCTGAAGATCAACCGGAACCGCTCCTTCTTTAACGGGGGACCAAGGTATTAGAGGGTTTTAAGGCGAACTCCGTATAATGTTTAATAATGGATAACTTAAATTCTAAATATTAAACATTAAATTCTAAAGGGTCCAAAAATCAAAAAATAAGATCCAAATCTCAAAACCGGATTGCCGGGCAGGGCACGCTGGGCAGGTTTAACGTTCAGCATTCCAGTTGATGATCTATTGCCTATTCACATTCACTATTGCTTTTCGGGGGACATGCAGACCGGGGAGCCCCTGGAGTTTTTCAGACATACCAGACGATGAACTATTGACTATTGACCATTGACACATTCCCACATTTTCATATTTCCACCTTCTCAAATTTTCAAATTCTCTCCGCCAAATACTTCTCCATAATCCTAAACACCTCTTCTTTCAGCGCCGCGGTATTCCTTCCGTTTACTTCAATGGGTTTGAGAAAATGGATCTCCAGGGTGCGGGGCAAAAAGAAAAAAGGTTTATTCAGGGGAACCGCCTGCTTGGTGCCCAGGATCACGCCCGGGATAATGGAACGGCCGGTATCCTCTGCCAGCTTAAAGGCGCCGTTATAAAACGGCTTCAGCAATGCCTCCGTACGGTTCCGCGTTCCTTCCGGGTAAATGCACATATGCATGCCCTGCCTCAGGACCGCTTTCATTTTTTCGATGCTTCGCTTGCGGCTCGTTTCACTTTTACGGTCTACCAGTACCGACCCCTTTGTATAGTACCATCCAAAAATGGGAATTTTTGCAAAACTGCTTTTAGCAATGGTTTTATTGGGGCCGGGAATAAATGCAGACGACAACGGAATATCCAGTAAGGAATTGTGATTGCAGGTAACCACATACCCCTCCCCTTTTTTAAAATGCTCCGTACCCCGTATGCGGATGCGACAGCCGATTAAAAAGAACCAGATATGCATCCATATCTTAGACACCCTGATGAAGTAAGCGGTAGAAGCGGGTTCGGGGAACAGGTAAGAAAATAAAGCAAAGGGTAACACAAGAAGGAAGGTAATGATAAAAGTAACCAGCGCCCATGCCGCACAGATCCTGCCGGCGATTTCTTTAAATATCCGCATACTCCGCAATTATACAATCAAAAATAGCAGTTTTTGATACAGGAGCTTTGAATCTTTTGGCCAATACCTCCGGCCCAGGCATCAAACTATCGCGCATAAAAAAGCGCTGATCATTCCATCAGCGCCGGATCGGTCTTGTATACATTATTTTTACCTGCCGCTTTTGCCACCGGTCTGGCTGCAGATATTTTCGATTATGGCGATCAGTTCTTTTGAAATATTATTAAAATTATCGAACTCGTAGGCCTTACCACCGATGTTACCGACAATCAGGTGCAGTTTATAATTGGCCGGATAGGTAGGGTTCCCTTTAAATGTGGTTAACAAAATACATTGAACACCCATGCTATTGGCCGTGGCGGCCAGTGCATCCAGGTAGGTATCATCTGCTGCGGTGGCATTATCATCATCGCCACTGGCTGGTGCATCGGTAATGATCACGGCCAGTTTGGTAATATTGCCGCTGCGCCAGGTTCCGGCAAACTGGTTGCTGAGGATCTCATGCAGCAGCAGGTCGCCGGGCTCCGGTCCTCCGATTCCCGCGCCCAGTTTCATGGCCAACGGATTGTTGAGCTTTGCCAGCTGCGTACTGAACGTGGTTTTATTTGCCGGTGCAAATTTTTCCATCATGGTCAGGTACTGGTTAGTGGTAGGTCCGGTGGTAATGATCTTTTTCTGGTTGGCCGGCAGCGTTACATAGTCCGGAGCATTCACATACATCGGCAGGGGAAAACCACCGCCTTCTTTTGTATACTCATCAAACAGGGATAAGGATAAGCGGTAATCGCCGCCCGATTCGGTTACAATGGTATTGGCAATATTGTTTACTTCTTTTTTTACAGAATCGATCGCCGGGCCCATGCTTCCGGTATAATCCAGCAGGAAGGCCACATCCATACCGGCATTGCAGCCCTGGGGCGCCGGCTCCGGTGTGGTATACTCACAAACGCCATTCTTACTGCAGGAGGTGGGCAGGCATAGCGCCATTGCGGCAAAACAGCTCAAAATAAGGATCCGGGCAGGTTGCTTAATAAATACGTATCGGGTTGTCTTTTTCATTTTTTTGTTTTTAATGGTGAGGCAGGGATGCAGGATCAAAAGGCAGGCACCGGCGGTGTTCATAGCTTCTGCCGGGCCTGCGGGGATTTATCTGGGACAGATGACTTTCATTTCGGTACGCCGGTTGAACTGGTGTTCTGCTTCGGAACAGTTTACGCCATCGGCGCAACGGTTCAGCAAGCGGGTTTCTCCATATCCTTTGGCCACGATCCGGTCCCTGGCAATGCCTTTGGAAACCAGGTAGGCCTTAGCCGCATCCGCCCGGTTTTGCGAAAGCGTTTGATTGTAGGCATGCGATGCCCTAGAGTCCGTATGGGAAGAAAGTTCCACCCGCACACCCGGGTTGTCGTTCATAAACTGCACCAGCCGGTTCAATTCAGGCTTGGCATCCTCCCGGATAAAATATTTGTCGAGGTCGTAATGAATATTCTCCAGCCGGATCGCCTTATCGCAATCTGCTACTTCCATACACATTTCCAGTTTTACAAACAAGGTGGTATTGCGGTTATAGTCGGCGGCAGCGATGTTCACCATTTGAGAAAAGTATTTTTCTTTGCGGCCATACACGGTTATTTCCGATTTCTGTTTCAGGTGAAATAAAAAGGCTCCGCTGGCATCGGTCTGGGTATTTTTTTCAACGGAACTGTTCCGGTCTCTCAGCACCACCGTAACACCCGGCAATGCCGTAGCGGTATTGCATACCACCGCATTCCCCTGCAGGATAAAATTTTCATCGGTATACAACAGTTCTTTTTGCAACGTACCATTGGGTATAAATTCTGCCCGGGCAGCCGCTGCCGGAGCCAGGTCTACCTCGTATAATTTTCCATTAATGGTATACGCGCCCGGGCTCATATTCTGGAACACCACTACGCCAAATGCATTGGTAACGCCAGACCGTACAATATTGCCGCCGGCATCCTTTACCGCCACATCGGTATACGGTAATACTTGCTTTGTATATTGATCACGGGCCGTTACCGCCAGTGCATATACTTCACAGGCATTGCAGCTTTCTACACGGGGTTCAGGTGCCTTCTCCTTCCGACGCTGTGGTAAACGGAGGGTAACACCTGCAAAGGCACCGATAGAAGCAATATCACAATTGCAGCTGTTACCGATCATGCGCAGGTCTTTTTCTTTAAAAGCGCGTACCCCATTGTTATCCGGTTCAAAAGCCCGGTAAGCCGCGGAATAACCGCCGGGCCCCACCTGGTCCTTCGCCTGGAAATGCCGCATATAATAGGCGCCAATATGCATGCCCCATACATCATTGAAGAAATAACGGGCGGTTAATGATCCTTTTACACTGAATACATTACTGAGGTTATAACCGCCATGATAGTTGAGCACCTGGCTGGTTGAGCCGGTTTCCCCGGTAAGTGCCAGGCTGCCTCCTTTGATGGATGCAAAGCCGGCCCTGCCGTTCAGCTCCACCGAAAACCGGCCCTGCCGGCCGGTATAATGCACACCGGGACCGATACCATAAAAAATGCGGGTAATACCCTGTTTGGTGAGGGTAAAATCATTGATCAGTACATTGTTGACCGGGTCAAAAACCGAATCGGCGGGATACTTATTCTGCGGACTGTTTTTAATATAATCCACATCCGCGCCTACGCTGAGCCATTTCCAGTAATAGCCGGCGGTAATGCCGGCATTCAGTCCGCCCTGGTAGCGGATATACGGCGTATTGTTTTTATAATCCGGGAACAGGTCATAACCGCCGTTCAATCCGAAGCGGAATCCTTTGCCTGATAATGGGGCGTCTTTTAATGCAGAGCTGGTTTGGGCAAAGCTGCCCAGGAACAATAGCAGCAGGGCCATCGCAAAAACAAAATAAAGAACAGGCTGAAGGCCGGATGGGCGGTACCGGCGAAGCAGGATTACAGGTTTCGTTTGCATAGTATAAAATTTAAATGATGGTTGTTGTTTATACCATATCCACGAATGTTCTTTTTTGTTACCCCTGTCCTGAAGAAAAAATTATGGAAGTAGTTGTTGCGGAAGTGCCCAGGGGTGCCATGTACATGACCCTCAGCTGATGCCTGAACGTGGTGATGTTGTCATTGGCAGCACCATCGTCATTTCGGGCGCAGCCGAGAAATCTTTACGCATCATATTGTTTACAAATAAATTTAAAAAACACCTTTACCTGGATGATTTCGAAGGGACCTCTCCGCTACGGTCGAGGTGACGATAAGCTTTTCTTGCTTGCCCGGGCGTAGTGATGTTGTCATTGGCTGCACCACCGTCATTTCGAGCGCAGCCGAGAAATCCTTACGCATCATATTGTTAAGGGAAAAGTCTGAACATCCCAAATCATATTAAAAAATACTATCATTCAATTTATGTCCACAGGGACCTGTACCAGGATACCGTTAGCGCACTGGTAAGCAATTCATTAGAAAAGACACCGTTTTGATGCCTCCGCATGCAAAACCGCTTAAATGTTAAATAATTCTTAAAACATTTTTTATTGAAGCGATCGGCTCCCGGCGGGTGTAGCTTGTAAGTATTCTTTCACCCCAAAACCAACGTTATGGTTAACCTTTCATTCCACCACATCACCAACATCTCCCAATGCGAAGACATCCTGAAGCAGACGTACCGCGATCAAAAGACCCTGTTGTGGAAAAAGCTGGGCCTCGAACTGCAGATTGAGCGCCGGTTGGATCATTTAGCCGCAACTAAAGACCAGCTCCGGTCAAAAGAACTGGAACTGGAGCATGCCCGTAATGTAGCGGCCCAGCTGGAGGAGCACGATCCCGGACGGGAAGCGTACCTCCATTCTGCTACCGGCTTCCAGTACCAGGCAGCGCTGCTGGAAATCCGTATAGAAAAAATGCGGCCGCAATGGCTGCTGCGCAAAGAGACGCAGCTCGCCTGTATTGAAGTTTCGCTGGAAAAAATGACCTTACTGATCCTGGAGCTGGAAACGCATAAGGCCTGGCTGCTGAAACAGGCAGCACTGGAGCAACCAGTGGCCGAAGCGCCCATAGCAGAACCCGAAGAGCAGCCGGCTCCAGTTGCTGTGCCGGTAATGAAAACGGTGCACATTCAAAAAGAGGCAAGCCCGCATATCAAAAGAAGAAATCCAAAGAATGACAGGCCGCTGAATGGGTATCAGTCCGGATAAGGAGGAGTATTTAACCGCGAAGGCGCAGGGACGCAGTGATTCGCTGAGAGACTGTATTGAGCACTCCATTATCGTTGCTCCATGCGGTAAAAATTTAAACGCGAACGCCAGGTTTTTTCGCAATGTTCGCAAAGCATTTGCGGCAGGCACTAGCTGCGTGAGACTTCCAGTCTCACGCCTTTATCCTATCGCCTCCGGCGACTATGTATTTTCCAGTTCTGATAAAAAATCTTCAAGCAATTCCATATCCTTTATACCCGGAACCGTTTCAAACTTACTGTTCACATCCAGGGCGTATACGTCATGGTCTTTCAGAAATGCCTGCAGCGCATTTACATCATCCGGGCCGATGCCGCCGCTTAAAAAATACGGACGTTCCAATTGCGCCGCCTGTAAGCCCGACCAGTCAAATTTTTTGCCGGTGCCGCCATAGGCTGCCGCCTTTGTATCAAACAAAAAAGCATCCGTCACCTCCGCATAAGGATTTGTCATCAGCACTATGTCTTCATCACCTGCCACCCGGAATACTTTTACAAGCTCCGCGGTACCCGCCAGCCGGCTGCAATACTCCGGAGATTCATCGCCGTGCAACTGTACCATATCCAGTCCGTACGCCGCTATTTTCTCCAGCACTTCTTCCACGGGTGCATTGACAAATACTCCCGCTTTTTTTATCCCGGTCAGTTGCTTTAGTGCAGCCGGATCTATTTTATCACCCACATACCGGGGAGAAGGCGCATAAAAGATAAAGCCTGCATAGTCCACACCCAGTGCCACAAGCTGTGTCACCTGCTGCAGCTGCGTCATTCCGCAAACCTTTACCAGGGGCCGGTTCATGCTTTTTCTTTTAAACGGTTTACAAACGCTTCAAATGCCAGCGGCGGCTGTTCCTGGCGCATAAAATACTCGCCAATTAAAAAGCCCTTAAAACCGTTTTCGCGAAACAGCAGGATGTCTTCAATTTTATCAATACCACTCTCGGCTATTTTTATTTTATCGGCCGGGATCTTTTCGGCCATCCGCAGACTGCGTTCTATATCTACCGAAAATGTTTTTAAATCCCGGTTATTGATGCCTACAATTTTTGTAGCCGCACAAACATGCTCCAGCTCTTCCTCCGCATGCAGTTCCAGTATCGTTTCCAGTCCCAGCGAGTTGGCAAATACCGCCAGCCGTTCTACTTCCGCCGGTGTAAGACAGGCCGCTATCAAAAGAATAATATCGGCCCCTATCGATTTGGCCTCCACAATCTGGTATTCGTCTACAATAAAGTCTTTCCGCAAAACCGGGATATCGTTCTTCCGCGCTTCGATCAGATCCGCAGAAGAACCGCCAAAAAAGGGCTCATCCGTTAATACGGACAGGGCCGCTGCGCCAAATTTTGTATAGGCTCCCGTAATGGTGGCCACATCCGCATCCTTATTAATAAACCCCTTAGAAGGCGATTTCCGTTTGAACTCCGCTATGATGCCCGTGCTTCCCGGTTGTTGCAGCGCCGCCGCCAGTGAACGTACGGGCAGCTGAAAGGCCGCCGTTGCTTCCAGCATTTTGTATGCTGTTTGTTGTTTCCGTTCGGCTACTTCTGTTCTTTTGTGCGCAATAATTGTATCTAATATATTCATAACCTTAAAAAATATCATTGTGGCGTACCTACGGCACGCTGTTAATTTATTTAATCATTTTTCTACCGACCGGATGCTCCTACGGAGCATTATAAGATGAAATATGCAAGAGAGCAACAATAAAGAATCGTATTATCAATTTATAACACGTCCCACTATGCCTTTAAAATTTTATATCCCTTATTTTATACTTCCAATTGGCTTTACGCGAAGCTCTATTCACTATCGGATGCTCCTACGGAGCATTATAAGACGGAATATGCAAAAGATCAACAATAAAGAATTGTATTATCAATTTATAACGCGTACCACTCTCTCTTTAAAATTTTATATCCCTTATTTTATATTTCCAATTGGCTTTACGCGAAGCTCTATTCACTATTCATCATTGACTCTTTTTATTGCAACGCAATCAACCGCTGCAAACACTCATGTGCCCGGCCAGACCGCAGGCTTTCTTTGGCCGCTTCAAACGCATCCGCATAGTTGGGATACACGCCCGTTACCTGCAATGCCACGGCAGAATTTGCCAGTACCACGGCTTCCTGTTCCGGTGTTCCCTTTCCCTGTATGATATCCAAAAAGATCTTCGCGGCGGCCTCTACGGTATCCCCACCCCTGATGGATTCCGGTTTTACTTCCATCCCTCCCAGTTCGGTGGCCGATACAATCCGCTCGCCCTTTTCCGTAATGATCTTTGTATCGCCCGTAAGGGAAATTTCATCATAGCCATCCAGTCCGTGTACGATCGCAAAATCTTTTGACTGCTGCTGCATCAGGTAATTGTACAGTCGCGCCATTTCCAGGTTATACACCCCGATGATGCTGAACGCCGGGAACGCCGGGTTTACCAATGGGCCCAGCATATTAAAGAAGGTTCGCATACCCAGGTTCTTTCGGATCGGTCCTACATTTTTCAGCGCCGGGTGAAACTGCGGTGCATGTAAAAAGCAAATATGCGCGGCTTCCAGTTCCCGCCGCAGCGCCGTGTTATCATTCTTAAATTTATAGCCCATCGATTCTATCACGTTCGAAGAACCACTGATGGTGGATGCACCATAGTTGCCATGCTTGGTCACCTTCTGCCCCGTGCCGGCCACGATAAAGCAAGACAGTGTGGAAATATTAAAAGTATTCTTTCCATCGCCCCCGGTACCCACGATATCGATGGCATCCACTCCATCAAACTCCATCGGCAAACAAAGCTCCAGCAGCGCATCCTGGAAGCCCTGCAACTCCTGCAGGGTGATGCTGCGCATGAGGTATACCGTCATAAACGCGGTTACCTCATGTTCATTGTATACACCTTTGCCGATATTTACCAGCACTTCTTTTGCAGCAGCCCGGTCCAGGGTCTTATGTTCAAATAACAGGGATAATATTTTTTTCATATCATTGTTTTTGTGCCGGCGGCAGTGCTGATGGCATCTGCCTTGGAGTCTGTCCCGCAAAAAGCGGGATCGCACCCTTCATCGTTCCGGCTATCGATCGACAGAACACTGCTATGTGTCGGTTTTCCCGGTCATCCAGTGCCCCATTTTCACATCTTCACATTCCCACATTTTCACATTCTCAAATTTTCAAATTTCTAAATTTCCAAATTACTCTGCCAGCCAGTTGCGGATGATCGTTTCTCCCATCGGGGTCAACACACTTTCCGGGTGAAACTGCACGCCCTGTACATCGTAGGTCTTATGCCGCAGGGCCATGATCATATCCTGGTTGTCGACTGCTGTTATTTCCAGCTCTTCCGGAAAATTTTCGCGGGACACCACCCAGGAATGGTAGCGGCCGATCTCAAAATGGTCCGGCATATGGTTGAACAGGTTACCGCTGCGTTTGATGATGGTACAATCTGTAGCCACGCCATGGTATACCTGGGGCAGGTTATACAGGGTTCCGCCAAATGTTTCGCCGATGGCCTGCTGGCCCAAACATACGCCCAGTATCGATTTGGAAGGTGCGTACTCTTTTATCAGCGGCAGCAGCAAGCCGGATTCTACCGGGATACCCGGCCCCGGCGACAGGATGATTTTATCATATTGTTTTACGTCCTCCAATGGGATCTGGTCATTCCGGAACACATCCACTTTTTGATGCAGGATCTTTTCCACCATATGCACCAGGTTGTACGTAAACGAATCGTAATTATCAAACACGAGTAATTTCATATCGGAATTTCTAATTTCTTATTTAAGTTCAATTAAAGCCTGCTTTTCCACAACATCTCACTACATACATCTCACTATACACTTCTCACTATACACTTCTCACTATACACTTCTCACTATCAAGCTGCCCCTTGCACTCCAGCACAAGTGTGCGACGCAAGGATGCTGCCATATGCACTACAGCCCGGCTCCTAATCATTTACAAGATCTTCTCAGCCTCCACGATGGCCTTTTTCAAAGCCCCCAGTTTGTTGTTCACTTCCTGCAGCTCACCTTCGGGATTGCTGGCCGCCACAATACCGCCGCCGGCCTGACAGGTAAGGGTATTGTTCCGGCTTAAAAAAGTACGGATCATGATGGCCTGGTTGCAACTGCCGTCAAAGCCCATAAACCCGATGGCTCCGCCATAAAAACTGCGCGCTGTAGGTTCCAGTCCGCTGATCAGTTCCATCGCCTTTATTTTGGGCGCACCGCTCAGTGTGCCGGCCGGGAAGGTTTTTCCAAAAAGATCGAAGGGATGCGTTTGCGGATATACCGTTCCGTTTACTTCGCTCACCAGGTGAATGACGTGCGAATAATAATGCGGCTCCTTAAAATGGCTTACGTGTACATCGCCGCAGCCACGGCTCAGGTCATTCCGCGCCAGGTCTACCAGCATTACGTGTTCGGCATTTTCCTTGGGATCTGCCTGCAGGGTCTTTGTTTGTTCGGCATCGGTTTTATCATCACCCGTGCGCCGGATGGTGCCCGCGATGGGATGAATGGTGGCCTTGCCGTTGTTAATGATCAGTTGCGACTCGGGCGAAGAGCCCATTAATTTGTAGTCGCCATAATCAAAAAAGAACAGGTAAGGCGAGGGATTGATATTGCGCAGGCTGCGGTATACATTGAATTCATCCCCCGTGAATTTTTGTGTAAAGCGACGGCTTAGTACGATCTGGAACACATCGCCCCGGTGGCAATGCGCAATACCGGAGCGCACCATGGCACGGTGCTCTTCATCCGACATGTTCGATGCCTCTTCCCCTTCTTTACGGAACGGATACACGGGCACATCGCGGCCCATGATCAGGGATTGCAACGCCGCCCGGTCGCTGTCAACACCATCTATTTTATTTTCGAGGATCAGCATTTCATCCCTGAAATGGTTGATGGCGATCACATACTGGTACAGGCGGTACCGCATCAGCGGGATATCGCTGCTGCTGTTTTTAAACTGGCTGCCGGGTATGGTTTCAAAAAACTGGATGGCATCGTAGGTGGTATAGCCATAAAGGCCCTGTGCATAGCGGGCTTCCCTGCGTTCGCCGGGTGTGGCCTCAAACCGGCTCATAAAGCCGGCCAGCACATCCGTGATCTTCTGCGTTCCGGAGAGCCGGATCTTTTCGGCCGTACGGCCCGGTAATTTCAGATCAATGGTATCCCCGGAGATCATTTCAATACCCGCAATAGCATTTACGCCTATAAACGACCAGCTGTTATTGGTGGCATTGTTGTCTGCGCTTTCCAGGAGAATGGTGTCCCGGAAACGGTCGCGCAGGCGCAAATAGATGCCTACCGGCGTAAAAATATCGGCCAGCAGTGCCTGTACTTCTGTTTGGATCCTAATTTTTTGCATAATTTATGTTCGTTCGGTCAAAGAAAAACCCCGGTGAGTACCGGGGTTCAACTATATTGTTACAACAATGACAATAGCATTAACGCCCCTTGAAAGAGTTATTATGCCACCACCAATTGTTATTTTTAAGATTATTCATTTGAAGCAAATATAAATTTGAAAAACAATACCAACAAATTTTTTCCATAACAGATTGCCAGGAAGTATTTAGTGACCCGGATTGGATTCGAACCAATGACCTACTGCTTAGAAGGCAGTTGCTCTATCCAGCTGAGCTACCGGGCCTAAAAAATGCGCATCTTATTTTTTTATGGCTTGCGCTCTTCCTACCATGGAATCAAAGAATGGGCGCAAATATAGACTAATTTTATCTGTTTTTGGAAAAACATTGGCAACAAGGTCTAAAAAATTTCAGGGTTTATTGTCGCTGAATAAAAATTCAAATCATTTAATGCCCCGGATCATCGCTGGAGCCGGAGCTGATCCAGTAGGCGACATCAACAATCAGCGTTCTACTAAAAGAGAACAAGGTCATCGATTCAAATCCGATCCGGCTTCCACCAAAAGCTTAGGCAACTAAAATTCAACCATTTGCAATACCTTATTTACCGGATCGATAAATTGATGAAAGCTATCCGGACAGCAAAGAACAATGCAGCAATTGCGTCCGTAGGAACATAAGCCGGTCCTGGAACATTGGTAAAATGGGTGGGCACAGCTGGATAGCACATCCCGCCCTCAAGGCGGGAAAGTCATTGGTTCGAATCCAATCCGGATCACCTTGATAATAAAGGGTTTCAGCAATTGGAACCCTTTATTGTTTGGTAACCTGCCATATAATTGAAGGAATCGTGGATCTCATTGTAATGTTTGTGCATCCGAAGCAGTATAGCCGGGAATAAATCTTCTGCAATAATCGGGCGCCATACAGATGAACCGCCATACTGAACCAGGGAATATGACCACAAAAATCAAAACAACTCTTTCAGCAATCGGCTGGTACCAGCTTGCCGGTGGAGTAACGGGAGCGTTGATGATCCTGTATGCTTTTTTTAAGCAGCCTCCCGCAGGATTGAACCTGCTCATTTACCTGTTGATGCTGCTGTTTTTTGCCTACTCATTTTTTTGCGGGATCTGTTGCTTAAAGCACAAAGACCATGCGTTGACACATGCATTCATCAACCAATCCTTACAGTTAATAGGATTTGCGGCGCTCGGTTTTGCGTTCAGTTATACAGCCGGGGTTTATGTATCCATCGGACTTGACCTTTCGAATGCATTCAACATTAAGCTTGGTGCCGGCATCTCTAAATTCACCTTCAATATCAACCGTGAACATGCAAGATCCGAAATCAGCCTCAATCTGGCAGCACTTTGGCTTATTTACCGGATCGATAAACTGAAGAAAGCCATCAGCACCGCAAACGAAAATACGGCCATTGCATCCATCAGTGAATAGAGTGCTCAGGATCTATAAGTCCTCAATGTGCTGATTGTTTCGTTGTTTATCGTTTACCAAAAAATTGATTATCTTCAGGCAGCATCTTGAAAGATGTTCGGATCCTTTGGACATAGGAGCAAGCGAATGATTTGTTGTGCAATTGACGGACACCCGTTGATTTCAATTTTACACCAATAGAAACACTGTTATTATGAAACGTTATTTATTGCTTTTATTGACACTGTCTTTTTTTGCCTCCTCCGGGATACTTGCCCAAACAAATCCAGGCAGCGTAAAATCGCCGCCGGCAAAAGAATGCTATGCAGAAAAAAATGAACCGGATTATATGGATCCGTTGAAAACAGCTATAGAACGGGCGGCCTACTACAAAGGAACTCCCGAGCAATCATTGCCAGCGTTTGCAGGCATCAGGGTTGAAGAAGTTTTTACCGGCACTACACGGCCAAATTACTATAAGGATTCTGTGATTGCCGCCTTTGTTATTAACCAGGACGCAACAATGAGTAACCTAACCCTATCAGGTAACAACGCGTCTTTTAAAAAGGTCGTGCAAAAACATGTACAACAATCGGCCTGCGGCTGGAGAACAGCCGAACATAACGGGAAAGCGGTTGCCTGCCTGGTTCGTATGAAATTTCTTCTAAAAATCGACAACCTTACCGAGGCGAACAAGTCTACATCCTCCATCAGTTGGTCTTATATTGAGAAATAACGTTTATAAAGGACGCAATTACCAAGCGGTATGCATTACTGTATTTTCCTTCCGTTGGCTAAATATCAGGCAAACGATATTCCCGGGCTGATCAAATACCATTCCTGTTCATCAGCAAACCATAAAGCAGGATCAAACGCAGCTTACGGCGCATCATAGTACGCCACCTTAAAGCTACCCGACAACTCTTTGGATTCGGTAAACCCACACCGGTTATCGATAAAGAATACCGTTCCGGTTACATTACCCTCCACAAAATCGTCTGTACTATTGGTTAAGGTTAGCTTGCCACTGAATTGCTCCCCCTCTGAGCAAGACTGATAATAGCTCCAGAACATAACCCGTGGCGTTCCCTCGCCATAGGTCATATAAAATTCGCCGGCTCCCTTACCGCCATTATAAACCGTTCCTTTTAATCCGTTGCAGTAAATATTGATGCCGGTACCGGCTTTTGTATCCCTGCCATCGATCTGCAGATTGAGTGCCCGTACCCTTGCGCCGGTCAGATCAAAATTAAAAGGCTTTCCTCCAACGGTTCCCTTGAAATAGGAATCCGGAGAAAGTTTGATCGACGTTAAAAAGAGCATCTTCCCGATCGGACGTTTCCCGCCCGGATACCCCGGATCGGGCAGGGTTCCTTTAGAGGTCACTTCCACCTGTATGGTTACGGTTTTACTTTCGGAGATAATTTCAGGAGCCGTGTAAAGCGCCTTTGCCATAACGCCTTTCGTATTTTTCCGCACCTCCAGCTTCCCCGGTCCCTCCACGATCTTCCATTGCAGGGTGGTGTATTTTGTGGGCTCAAGATCCTGGAGCAGCGACAAGGGCAGTGCATCTGCGTCCCCGTTTCCCGGGATCGTTAGCGGCGCCAATAAACTCGTCTCCAGTAAGTCCAGTTCAACCTGATCCTTCTTTTCTACAAGTTCCCGGTTCTTCCGGAGCGTAAGATCTTCAAAGAACATCCAGTCGCTGAAATGACTGGTGGTAACCGTTACCGTTTTGCTTTCCGTATTCACCGATGTAGGTTTGGCGCACCAGGCGCCGTCTGCCCGCTGGTAAGCGATCATCAATACCTTTTCAGCCCCTTCGGTTACCATCCGGTCTTCATAGTTGAACGTCAGCGTCACCGGCTTCAACAATTTCTTCCCCTGGGCTTCAATCCGGTAGGCATTTCTCCCGGAGCCCTCCTCCAGGGTATTGGAGATGGGCTGGATGCTGACCTCCGTAGCTTCCGCAAAACTTCCGCGCGGTATGGATACCTGCAGGTTATCGTCTTCGCTTGTAATAGATCCTCCATCTGTACCGATCAGCTTCTTTACCGGCGCACCCATGGGCTCCCCTTTGGGTTTAAACGAAGGAATGCCCCGCTCCCATTCACCGGGACCGGGCTCCCGATCATTCTGCGGAACTTTTTTACAGCCGCATATCAAAAACAGGATAGCAGCGATCAGCCAGACAAAAAAAACAGTTCTTTTCATGTTGGTATTTTTAATTTGATTATAGCATTTTCACAAGTGTGCTTTCATTTCGGATCATTTTTAGCGCATTAGCAGATGTATGACCGACATAGCAGTTCCCGGAAACCCGTTGCAAACGGGACCGCGGTAATTCTTTTTAATTTGTTGATGCATAAGCTAAGGTAGTCAGCCTGGTAACAGCATATCCGATGACTCGACGAACAGCCAATTAAACCGTTCAACGGATCAGCCGGCCGTTCAGTAGCAATGGTATAAGACCGATCAATGCTGTTTAGTGCACATCCGGTGCTTAACTTTCCAGCACACGATTGTTGAGCTGGTACTCCCGGCATAAGGTTTCCATTTTTTTTGCGAAGGCCTTACGGTAATAGACAGGCATCTGTGTGTCATGGCGGAAAAACTGCCGGTACTTTTCCAGCAGATGCGGATAGTGTTTTTCAACAGCGCGTAATACAAGGGTTTTGCTATCGGAAGATTCCGAACCAAATAACGTAAGAGTTGAGCGAAGGATATAATTAACCCCAACGGCTTTCAGGGTCTGAAACAGCTGCTCCAGTTGTGCCGCTGTATCCGTTATAAAAGGCAGCATGGGCATCAGACTAACGCCACTGTAAAGCCCTTTTTCAAGCGCCAGTGCTAAAGCACCCAGCCGTTTGGAAGGAGGCGTGGCACCTGGCTCAAAAATACGGGCAACGGGATCTTCAAGTGTGGAAAAGGAAAAGGTGACCAATGCTTTGTGGGTCATCTTATCACTCAGATCATCGGGGAGGATGCTTTCCCGGTCGATGGCCTGCAACAGATCGAAGTCTCTGCTGACGAGGTCCGATTTGGTGATCACATGCACGGGAAAACGGTAATGCAGGATCACCTCCAGGATACGCCGGGTAAGCAGTGTTGTTTTTTCCAGCTGCAGGTAAGGATCGGTAGCAGAGGACAACACAATGAAGCCATATTGTTTTTTACGGGCCCGCGCAGCCAGCTGCCGCTCCAGCAATTCCACTGCATTGCTTTTTACGCTAAGCTTCTCCTCCATATTGATCCCGTATTTACTGCCCCTGATATAACAGTACAGGCAATTGAAGGAGCACCCGCTATAGGGATTAACCGTATAATCATCCAGGAACCAGGGATCCCTGCGTTTTGTTTTATTGACTATCGATTGAGCGATGATGGTGCGTGTCATGCTTCGTATGCGCCTGCATTATGGTTGCATGCAGTTTATAAAGTTAAGGCGCTTAATCCTATAATACAGCCCCGCTTTCATTTATTTCCCGGATGCAACTTACAGCGGCAGGTTTTATTTTTAGTACGGCCGCTACCTTTTCTTTATTCACTGCCCCGGCAGGCAGGTGCAGCGCCAGATGGTTCAGCTGGCGGATCCTTCGTCCGGTCATTTTTAATCGCCGATTTTCAAATACGATCTCTTTCAAAAGAAGGCCTTCGCCTGCATACAGGCGGATAATGGTATAAGGATTCGAGCAGGGTCCGGTTTCTGTATTCCAGTAATTTCCGGTGGTTCCGGAATGAGGAGCAGCCATTGCCGGTAAACTATATAAGAAGACGGCCAAAAACACTGTGCTTATTTTTTTCATATACGTTATTTTTGATTCAGGCAACTGTATGGACCGGTTGCCATTGATACTTACCAGAGTGCGCCGGACGACGGCAGCCCGTACCATTCGTTGATACGTCACACTAAGGTAGCTCAGACAGCAACAGCATACCCGGAGATTCGATGAACAACCAAATAAATCGTCAAACGGATCCGGAAGCCGTTGAGCAACGATGGTATCAGCGTAACAAAGTAAAGGCGGGTATTGATGCCGCGTTTTATTGGCCCGTATACGGTTTTAGATGCGCCTGCATTCCGGTGATCGTTTCCGTTTCTTTAAACCGGATTCCGTCCATCGATATCTGAATAAGCGTATATGATCCTGCAACCGGGCTTATGACAGGTCTTGTCATTTCAAAATGGTTTCTTTATTCACATGCTTAACAAATAGCGTTGAAGAGCTCCGGCTTTTATACCAGCACATTGAGCAGCAGCACCCCAATCAAACCCGCAATGCCGATAATGGACTCCATCACCGTCCAGGTTTTGAAGGTATCGCCAATACTGAGCCCCAGGTATTCTTTAAACATCCAGAAACCGGTATCATTCACATGCGAGCACATCAGGCTTCCGGCTCCAATGGCCAATACCATCAGTTCCGGTTTTACATGCATCGATGCAATAAGCGGCTGCACAATACCCGCTGCGGTCAATGCCGCCACAGTAGCAGACCCAACGGCAATCCGGATCAGGGTGGCTACCAGCCAGCCCAGGAATAATGGTGCCAGGGATATTTTTTGAAAAAAAAGCGTGATGGCGTCTGCGGTCTTACTCTGGATAAGTACTTCCTTTAAAGCCCCTCCCGCAGCGATAACCAGCACAATGGTGGCAATGGCATTCAGCGACCCGCTGGTGCGATCCATCAGCAATTTGATAGAAATACCGCGAAACACGCCTAAAAAGAAAAGGGCGCAGATAACGGCGATCAGCATTGCCATGCCCGGGTCGCCCGCAAACTGCAGGATCCGTATGCCTGTACGCCCCTGATCTTTTTCAAATGCGGCCGATACCGCAGCCGCGGCCATCAGTAACACCGGTATCAATGCCGTAAATAAACTGATACCAAAACCGGGCAATGTGGATGCAATCATCTTTTCACCGCCAAAAATTCCGGCAGGAGGAGCCGCTTTTATCTTCCGTATCCGTTCGGGAAAAAACACGCCGGCCAGCAACAGGGTGGGCACCGCGATACACAATCCATATAGCAGGATTTTGCCCATATCTGCTTTAAACAAAATGGCGATGGCCGTTGGCCCGGGATGGGGCGGCAGAAAACCGTGTGTAATAGAAAGCGGGGCGGCCATGGCAATGGCAAGATAGGCTAATGGCAACCCTGTTTGCCGGGCCACCACAAAAACCAGCGGAATCAATACGATGAAACCGGCATTATAAAATAAGGCCAGTCCCACAGCAAAACCGGTAACGGCAAGCGCGATCTTTGCCCTGGCGGGACCAAATACCCGGATCAATCCATTACAGATCTGCTGTGTAGCACCGGTTTCCGTCAGCAAGGCCCCCAGCAACACACCCATGCCCAACACAAGAATGAGGGAACCAAGGGTATCCCCGATGCCTTTACTGATGGCGGTAACGACCTGCGGCGGAGCCATGCCGTTTGCCAGGGCTATAAAAAGGGCAACCACCGTTAATGCAATAAATGCGTTGAGCTTTACAACCGTAATGAGTAACAACAGCAATACAATTCCAAGTATCAGGATCAACAGGGCCATGGCAGGTATTTATGTCTAAAATACAGTTATTGCGTGAATACACCATGGATCAGTAAAATCCGCGCTGCTTTAACAAGCGGCCGATTTCCTCCAATTCCTCCGGAAGACCGGTGACCGGAATGGTGATACAGTCGGCCTCGGCAACGGTTGGTTCTTCCAGTGTTTCAAACTGGCTTTGCAGTAAACCGGCCGGCATAAAATGGCCCTTTCGTGTTTGCAGCAATGCCTGCACCTGTTCAAAATCACCTTTCAAATACAGGAACAAAACGGATACTCCGTGTTGCCGCAATACCTCCCGGTATGTTTTTTTGAGCGCCGAGCAAGCCACTACAATGGATACACCGGCGGCATTCTGTATCTGCATTTCCTGGTTGATGCGCTGCAGCCATCCCCAGCGATCGGCATCTGTTAACGGGATCCCCGAACGCATTTTCGATACATTGGCCGGTGGATGCAGGTCGTCTCCATCCACAAAGCGCCAATGATGCCCGGCAGCCAACGCTTTACCAACCGTCGTTTTACCACTGCCGGATACCCCCATCACAATAATACTTTTGCCTGTTGCATGAAACATTCCCTAATTTACGTTCAATAACGTTATACCGGGCTTTTTTCTTCTTCCGCGTTTCCTGCTGTTTTTTATCACTGGGTATTTGCCGGTTTACAGCAGATCGTTTATGGGAATATCCCCGGTACGGGAAGCTATTTCCGGGTAAAGACCCCCTTAACCCACCCGGACGGTGCCTGTGTTTTTCAGGAACCGGTTAACGATGCAGGGGGCATGGGTTAGCCCTCGTTCCGATAATCAACCATTTTGGGATTTAGCAGCACCAGTTGCAGGATCACCGCCACAAAAACGATAACGGCCAGCACGGTAAAATCGCGTGCCAGATGGCCGGCATCAACCGATTTGCCCAACAGATCGGTGACCAGCGCACCAAAAAATACGCTGACCATGTTCATCAGGCCATACGCCGTAGCCCGGTACCGGGGCGCCACCAGCTGACAAAGGATGGGCATATTGTTCGCATCGAACATGCCAAAGCCAAAGCCAAAACAAAACGCCCCACAAAAGAGCAGGATAAACGTATGTCCATAACCCAGCAGCAACAGGGCCGGTATGGTAAGCAGCACCCCAAAAGCACTGATATATACACGGCCTTTCAGATTTTTTTGCACCCAGTGGTCCGACAGCAGTCCGCCGGTAATCACTCCCAGCAGCGAAGCCACGGCAATGGTAATGGTAGCCCTGGGTCCCGCCGTACTCATATCCATGCCAAGGTGATCAGAAAAAAGCGTGGGCAACCAGTTTTTCACCGCCCATCCCGGGATACTGGGCACGGTAAAATACAGGAGCAACACCCAAAAAGAGAAGTTGGCAAAAAGTATTTTAAATCCTTTGAAGCCCGATGAAGCGTCCGTTTTTACCGGGGCTGCCGGACGGTGTTCCCTTAAAAACAGGATCAGCACAATAGCATAAATAACGCCAACGATCCCAAAAACATGAAAGGTAGCCTGCCACGAATAGGCTTGTGCAACCGTGGCACCAAAACCGCCAAAGGCCTGCCCGGCATACAGCCCGATCATATGAATGCCTACGGCGATTGAACGTGTCTTTGAAGAATGATAGTCGGCAATCAGCGACAGGGCCGCCGGTATATACAGTGCTTCGCTAACGCCCATGATCGCCCGCAAGCCATACAATTCGTTAAAGGAAGTGGCAACACCCATCAGCAAGGTAACAGCCGACCATACAAATAAGCTACCCGCTATCAGCCATTTCCGGTTGAGCCGGTCGGCTATAAGACCCGATACCGGCGACATAAGCCCGTAGATCCAGAGGAAGATCGCCATCAGGTGTCCGAAAGTAGCCGCACTCTCCAGCGCTGCAATATCAATTTGCATAGCAGGCCGCATAGTAGAGAGCATTTGCCTGTCCAGATAATTGAGCAGGGCTACCACCCACAGCAAGGCTACTACAACCCATTTATAATATTTCCGTTCTTTCAACAGCATGGTTGGTTATTGTTCTGTTGTCATTATTTTTTTAAAATCCACAACACTTCCGGCGTACGGATCCCCGGCTTTATTTCCCCGCCGGGGATCACCCATTGATCGCCCCATAAAACCGCCGTTGTGGTTACGGGAATCATGGGCATATCGGCTTTTGTATACCGAAGCTCCGACCAGGTATTTTTCCGGCAATCGTATACCAGCATTTTTTTACTAAAGCCCGGATGTGCTTCACGCAGATCTTTGCCGGCATTACTGCCATCATCTCCCCCAAAAAGAAAGATCCGTTTTCCATCCTGCATCAGTGGCGAAGGCGCCGCTACTGCCGGGCGGGGAAGATCCGCAATCTTTGTCCAGCCGGTTCTTTCCGAAAAACGGTAGGCATCCCGGAGATACACTCGTTGCCCGTTTACCAGCTGGGCGCCGCTAAACAAATAAAAGCAATCACCAACGGCCGCTGCTACTCCCAACATACGCGAGGGACCCGGCCAGGCAGGAAGCTGCTTCCATTTTGCCTGTTTTAATCCATCTGACAGATCCAGTTCATAGAAAGCGGCAGCCGTTGTTTTTGCATCCGGCGTAGTGAGCCCTCCCGCTACATAAATTTTATTCCCCACCTGTGCACCGCAGGTATTGGCCAGTGCCTGCGGCAGGGGCTGCAGGGTATCTGTTTGCAGTACTCCATCCTTTACCTGCAATAATAACACCCCCGCAGTGTGCCCTTCCGCATTGCTGCCTCCGATGCAAAGTAACCCCCCGGGCAGTGAAACAGAAACGCCGTATCCCAGGGGCTGGGGCAGGTTCCCGATCTTTTTCCAGGATGCCGTTTTGTGCTCGAGCAGGAATACCTGGTCATACCATATTTTTTTTGATCCCAGCCAGGGCGCACCGCCACCGGGAAAATTACTGCCCCCGGCTACAATTAACCGGTCATTGATCAGGCCGGCAAAAGAACCGGCAAAGCTTGTTGTATCCGGCAGCGCATTCCATTGTTCCATTTTAAATGGCTGCGCAGCCATCTTGTGTAACAGCATATGCATAACTATAAATAGTATGAACCAGCCTTTACCGTTCATATTGCATTCATTGTTCCTTCCTGCTGAACCTGGTGCAGGTTTTCAAAAAAACGAATAGATTCAAGAAATTGTTGCACCCGCTGCTTTTGACCGGCTGTTAATGCGGTTAATGGCAAACGGCAGGGACCTAATTCCAGTCCGCCCAAACCTACAATTGCTTTTTGAGTGGGGATTGGCCCATACTCTGTTAAGCAGGAGATCATTTGTACGGCCTGCCATTGCAGGCTCCTTGCCTTTTCAAGGTCGCCCTGTTCAAATGCCCGGATAACGGCGTTGTACAGCGGCGCGGCAAAGGTATAGGTGCTTCCGATGGCGCCCATTGCACCTACAGACAGTGCCGGCAATAATAACTCGTCGTACCCAAAAAGGATATCGTATTTACCATTCTTGTAGTTTAAGCAACGCTGGTATTCGTGCAATGTTGCGGCGGTATATTTTATCCCCGCAAAGTTGGGGATCTTTTCCTCCGCCAGCTCCAGGAAGCGGATCATATCTACAGCGATGCCGGTGATGGCTGGAATATGGTAATAATAGAAAGGGATATCCGGTGCCGCTCCGGCAATAGCGGCCATACAATCGGCCAGGTTGTCGACAGAAGCCGGTTTAAAATAAAAACCAGCCACGGCGGATATGGCATCTGCTCCGATAGCACTGGCATGTTTTGCCAGCTGACGCGATTCGGTAATGGCCGTATGACCTACATGTACCAATACCCGTATGCGCTTGTTCACCGCTTTTACATAGGCTTCCGCCACCTGCATGCGCTCTTCCACGGTAAGATTGGGACCTTCTCCATTGGTTCCGCAAATAAATACGCCCTGTACGCCATCCGCTACCAGTTTCTCTACCAGTAGCGGGATCATCTCAAAATCTACTGAGCCGTCTGCCTGCAGCGTACTGAAGGTTGCGGCGATTAATCCTTTTATTTTCATTCGTATATTTTCTTTTTTGAGCCGGCCTATTAATTTTTTGCCGGCATATATCATCCGGTTATTTTTTTTGAAACCATTTTGCCGGCAGCTTTTTTAATACCAGCTTGTAATTAAAATCACGGTCTTTTCCTGCAGTCTCATACAAACAATAAACCGTTCCGTTTTTATCTACGGCCAGGTCGCTGTAACCCGAAGGCCCCGGGTCGATGACCTTGTTAAAACCCCAGGTGGCGCCTTCATCAAAGGACAGTTTTGCAGACAGGTTCCGGCGGGGATGCTTTTCAATATCCCGGCTATCAGGATTTACAAATAACAATGCGGCCTTCCCTTCCGGCCTAAGTTTGGGCAATGCGATGATGGGCGCCATACAGGTAGGATCAAATAAAGCATTTGCAAATTGCGTTCCCGTCCAACCGCCGGAACCGGTGGCACTTTTACTAAACGCTCTTCGCTGTTGTTTTGACGGGCTCCGGATACTCATCAACACCGATCCGTCAGCCAATTGTACCGGCATGCTTTCATTGGGATTGGCAATCTGTGCGGAACTATCGGCTATAATAGCGCCCCGTTTCCAGGTTTTGCCCTGGTCATCGCTGTAAATCGTCGCCACACAGGAAGGGGAATGACTTCTGCGTGGCGTTAACCGTGCAGAATTGGCCAGCCATACCGCGCTGAGCAATCGTCCGTTTTTCAGCTGGATGCCATGCCCTGGCCCCGGGGCCAGCACCTTCCAGTCATATTCCGGCCTGAATGCGTTGTAGGTCTCCGTAATATTTACCGGCTTCGACCAGGAGTTGCCATCATCCTTTGAGCAGGTATAAAATCCTTCCGCATAATCACGCTGGTATAACAAATGAATCGTTCCATCCGCATCAACGATGGGCGTTGGATTTCCAACCGGGCCACCCTTCATGGAGTCTATAATTACGATCGGCTCCCAATTGTTGCCCCCATCCTTACTGCGACGCATGATCAGGTTCATATCGGCCCAGTCACTGGCCGTGCCGATACGGCCTTCACAAAATGCCAGTAAAGCCCCCTGCTTTGTGTACACCAGCGCCGGTATACGGGTTGATTTATATACCGCACCGGGTTCAAAAACCGTAACCGGCTGCTCCACTGCAGTATGCAAACGTGCGCTGCAGGCATGCATACACAAGACCATGCCCGTAAATGCTACCCAGTTTAACAGCCTGCCATATCCCTTGCTTTTTATACAGGATCGTACCGCTCTTTCCATCATTAATATTTAAACAGGTTTGTGATTTCGCTATCGTTTAATGCCCTTTTGTAAACAATCAATTCATCCAGCTTCCCGATAAAGTAATTACTAAAGCTACTGGTTCCCTCCTGCATACCGATCTTGAAGTCGGCTGTATTGGAAACATCTTTTACACCATTGCCGGAGTTGCGTTCGCCTATTTTCTGACCGTTAATATAAAGCTTTGTTGTCAATCCCGACCGAACGGCCACTACATGATACCATTTACCATCCGCAATATTTCCGGGATCTGCCAGCGTCAGGCTGGATCCCCCCGCCGCATCTTCTGTATTAAACACGGTATATTGCGTGGCAGAGCTGTTCAGGCGTAACCAGGCCTGGTTATCCGCCGTTCCTTTTTTACCGCTTTCCTGCCAGATCATCATCCGCACCGTGCTGGTGGATTGCACCCATACGGCAACCGTAAAGTCGCCGGTACCCATATTAAAATCCGGGTTATCCGCCACAACGATTCCGCCGCTGCCATCAAAACTGCCCACTCCGGTAGTGCTTCCATTTCTGCCGGCCTGTACCACACCTACCTGTCCCCTCTTTGTAACCGGAAGCTTTAACGGCCCCTCATCATTGATCGAATGATTGAACGGGAAATACCCCACGAGGCCATTGGCGGGAATCACACGGATAAACCGTTCCATGGTTTTTGAGTGCGCGGCCACATCATTTTTAATACTTAAGGTTACGGTATAGATGCCCGCCTTATCAAATTGAATGGAAGGATTTTGTTCTGAAGACCGGAGCGTTCCCCCATCGCCGGTAATCTCCCAGGCCCATTCTTTTGCAATGCCCAGGGATTGATCGGTGAACTGTACGCGCTGCCCTTCATATATGGAGGGCACATCTGCATCAAATGCCGCCGCCAGTGTATACGGATCAATGATGTGCAGCGCTTTCTCTTTCACAAGGGTATCACTGTAATCCGGGTTGGATGCGATCAGGCGGATATTATAAAAACCGGTATCGGCAAAATTGACCTGCGGATGCTGTTTATCCGAGCCGATGACAGCGCCCGTTTCCAGGGCGGTAAATTCCCATTTCCACGCAGTGGGAGATCCGGTACTGATGTCTGTAAACTGCAGTTTTTCGTTTTGAAGCGCTACTGCTTTTTGCTGGGTGAAACCGGCTTTAACACGGCTATGGCCTACCGAGATCATCTTTTCTTTTTTAAGGATCGCCTCACCGGCCGCATTGCTCAACGTTAACGTTACGGAATACGTTCCGGGTTCCTTATAGGTTACCGTAGGCCCGGAGAGATTCGATGTTGCCGGTTCTCCGCCCTCAAACTCCCAATGCCAGTTTGAAACGGTGCCCTGCGCCAGCTCCCTGAATGTAATGCTGTCGCCAGCCGTAAGGGCCACTTTACTGGCCGCAAAATCGACGATTATGGCCGTATTGACTTTGTCTTTTTTACATCCCGCCAGTAACAGGGCGATCATTAAAACCAGGCCGGATACATAATTCATAATTTTCATACTGCAATTATTGAAGGTTGGACAAAGGGATACGTTTAAAATAGATCCGGTCGTAAGGATTTTTATCGCCGTTTTCAAAGATCAGTCCTACATGCCGGTCGTCCAGCAGGGCCATATCGGAATAGGCCGAAGCACCATAAAAAACGGTGTAGGACCGGCTCCAGGTTTTTCCGTCATCGTCTGACTGTTTCACGGCCATATTTGTACGCGTTTGCGCCGCCGCATTGCTTTGCAATAATACCCAGCTTCCATTTTGCTTAAAACTGATCATACTGCCCTGGCATTTAGGATCCGGCAGCTCCGGTTGCAGCTGATTATTTCCCCAGGTTAAACCGCCATCGGTACTTGTTGTAAAAACACGTGCGTTGGATACCGAAGAGCGCATATTGAGCAATAATCCGGCATTCGTTTCCGCTACTGTGCATTCGCCCACATCGCCCTGTTTGGTCAGCGCACCTTTTTTCCAGGTAGCGCCATGATCATCTGAGTAAACAGAAAAAGAATAGCTCTTGTTTCCCAGGTTGGTTGCAGTGGTATAGGTAGGTGCAATCAGCCGGCCTTTATTGGGGCCTTCCGTTAATTGAATACCGTGCACCGGGCCAGTTGCATACCAGGTCCAGCCCACATCTTTTACGTTGGCAGTGATCTCCTGGGGTGCTGACCAGGTAAGTCCTTCGTCGGTTGACCGGGTTACAAATGCCCGGGTATTATTCCAGCTCATTAATAAATGAATGGTACCTGTTTCTTCGTCTACGATCGGCACGGGATTGCCGCAGGTATTTTCCCCATCATCCCAGATCACCATCAGATCGCCCCAGGTTTTGCCACCATCGGTACTTCTCTTCAGCACCATATTAATATCGCCGGCGTCCCCACATGTTCCGCACATGCGTCCTTCGGCAAAGGCCAGCAACGTGCCGGATTTTGCACGTACGATTGCCGGTATGCGAAACAATGCATAGCCTTTATATCCCCGCTCGAAGAGCTTTACATATTTATTTGAATCTGCAAGTCCCGGTGCATTCGGATTCACCGGGTCAAATCCAACAAGACCTTGTTTTTTGCAACCGATCGCTATCAGTACCAGGCTGCAAAATCCTATTGAAAAAAGCGTTTTTGTAAGCATCGTATTAAAATTTAATATCCTTCAGTCTGAATCAAATTTGGGTTTATATCTATTTGTGCTTTGGGTATGGGGAAGAACAGCGGTACAGACGCGTTCATATTGGCCACTTCCGCACGCACATCAATTACGCCTTCAAAATGAAAACGCAGCAGGTCCGGCCAGCGTTTCAGCTCCAGGTACAGTTCCCGGAACCGCTCGTTGAGTATTTCCCGTTCTACCGATAGTTTGTCTGTTGCACCTTTATAATTGCCGGTACCGGCACGCACCCTTATTTTATCCAGTTCTGTAATGGCTTCTGTTGTACGCCCCAGGGCAGCCAGCGCCTCGGCTTTAAAAAGAATTAACTCACCCAGGCGATATACAATAATATCATTATCATAGTAGCGGTTATCCGGGTAAACAGTTCCACGCATTTTATTGTCAAATACACCAATCACCGCATTATTAGCCCCGGTGGCCACAATAAAGGAAGCTGCGGCTCTTTTGTCATTTGCATTTACCTTAAAAGCCTGCTGCAATTTATCGGAAGGGGCATACTGGCTGCGGGCTCCGCTAACGGCATAGGGAATATCATTTTTATTGAGCGCGGACTGTACAAAAATGTCACGCGGTTTAAGCTGTTTGCTATACTGATCCGACTTTTCATCCTTCGCAAAATGCAGCGCAAACAACACTTCCTTACCCTTCCGGTTATCGGTACTGAATACCTTCGAAAAATCATCTTCCAGGCTTAGTCCCACCGCCGCTTTATCAGCAGCAGTAATAGCTTCGGTAAGATCCGTTGCGCCTCCGTTCAATACTTTTGCGCGCCACAACAGTACATCTGCCTTTAAGGCATAAGCGGCCTGCCTGGAAGCAAGGTCTTTATCTTTTATATTATCCTCCGGAAATGTATTGATGGCCTCATCAATATCTTTTAAAACAAAAGCGATAACCTCCGATGCCTTTGCTCTTACAGGCAGGGGCATTTCGGCACTTTCGGTAGGTGCGGTAACAATGGGCACATCGCCCCAGCAACGTAGCAGGGTAAAATATATATGCGCCCGGATAAACTTCACCTGTGCCAAAACCCGGTTTTTATTCGCTTCCTGTCCAAAAGCAATCCCAGGTGCATACTTTAATACCAGGTTACAATGATGCACCACATTATAAAAATCCAGCCAGTTCGGTGCATTCTGGGGTGTTAAATTTTGCTGCCAGGCAGAGGACATCCCGGACTCCAGTCCCGGGCTGAATGCATCACCCCGGTCTTCCAGGTAATAGGTATTATTCATCACGTCCCGGTACTTCGTGTAGATGCCGGTAAGGTACCCCGTTACATCGCCCTCCGCATTCCAGTAATTTTCGGCAGTGATGGCAGAGTCGGGTTTTATATCGATCAGTTTTTCACAGGCCGGGAACAGCGATAACCCGGCAAGTAAAAAAACAAGCATATAATAATTTTTCATCCGCATGTCTTTTATTTTATTTAATGGTCCGATGGAACTCCGCATATATACCCTCCTGTGAGGTGGTGATCCTGCTTTGTTTCATCTGTATATTTTTTATTGATTTTGGCTCGTATCATTTAAAAGGTTGCATTAATTCCAAAGATCACCTGTCTTGGTCTTGGATATAAACCCGGGTCCGATCCCGTATACACTTCCGGCATCAGCCCGCTATAATGAGTGAGGTACCCCAGGTTGTATACCGAGCCAAATGCTTCCAGGTTCTGCAGAAAAATTCCGGTGATTATTTTTTTCGGAAAACGATAGCTCAGCGTTATTTCACGAAATGCGAGGAAATCACCTTTTGAATAATACAATGAGTTATTCGATCCATCCGAATTACCGATACCGTTATCCCAGCGGAGATGATTCCTGAAATTATAATCATAATCGCTTTGCACGGTGTATTTCGGAACGGTTGCCTTGTCTCCCTGCTGCTTCCATACATCCGGGGCCATTACATCCGGCAACGCCGAATTATTATTGCGGGCGCTTCCCATAACATCGGCTTTGAACTTGTTATCAATCACATGCCCCGTTGCCCAATCACCCACAAAACGCAGCGAAAGATTTTTATAGGTAACGGTATTTACAAAGCCGCCCATTTTGTCCGGACGTATATATCCCATAAAGATCATGTCGTTATTATCAATAATGCCGTTCCCATCCAGATCATCCCAGATCGCATCGCCACCCAGTTTTACACGGCCGCTGGCGTTGAGGTCACGGGGTGCATTGGCCGCATCCTCGTCTGTTGCATAAGCGCCCAGCAGGTGATAGGCCCAGCGTTGCCCAAAACGTTCCCCTTCTGCCAAACCGCCCACTTTCATATAGGTGCCCGAAGCAGGATCATAGACATAATTTCCGCCGACGCGGTTTTTATCTTCCTGGTTAGCGGGCAGCTTTACGACTACGCCTTTATTATAGGAAAAGGTAGCGTTAACCTTCCAGGAAAAATCGCGGGTCTGTATGGGCAGGGCCTCCAACTCAATTTCAAACCCACTGTTGCGGATGGACCCGTAATTGCTTTTGATGGAAGCAAACCCGCTCGTAGCATCCAGCGGCTTGTCAAAAAGCCGGTTAGAGGTTAATTTATTATAATAATCCAGGATCAGTGTTACGCGGTTGTTCAGGAAACCGATCTCAGCGCCCGCATCAAATGACGCCGTTTTTTCCCACACCAGGATATCGTTTTTAAGTGTGGTATTCAATATCCCTACCTGGCCATCGTAATTATACCCGGTGGCATACTGGCCGTATGCATCATAGGCACCGATATTGTTATTCCCTACCATACCCAGGCTGGAGCGCAGTTTCAGCGAGCTGATCGTTTTTAACAGCGGTTCCCAGAATGCCTCCTTATGCACATTCCATCCTGCAGATAAACCGGGGAAATAAGCCTGCCGTCTTTTCTCCGCAAAACGCGAGGAACCGTCCATTCTTAAGCTGGCCGATAATATGTAGCGGGATTTATAATCATAATCTGCCCGTCCAAAATAACTCATCATCGCCTCGGAAGACTTGGTAGAAGAAGTTCGCTGGGTTTCAGCCACTGTGGCATTCAGGGTGGTTATATAATCGGTAGGTGCACCACGCCCGCTGCCATTTAACCGGTAGGCGTAGTTGTTGATATAACTGGTGCCCACTACTGCATTGATATGGTGCCCCAGTCCTAACTTTTTGTTGTAGGACAACAAACCATCCAGTTGCGTTTGCCGGTCAAAATTATGATTGGCGGATGCATTCCGGTTCTTATATACCGTACTAAATGCTTCATAACGGTTTTCAATCCCTTCTGTTGTAAAATAATAGAAGGTAGGTGTAAAACTCAGTCCCGGCAGTATATCCCAGTTGGCGCCCACCTTGGATGTATACCGGTATACTTTTATATCAGTATACCGCTCTTTATAATACACCTCGTAAAGCCGCGGTACAAAGGAAGAGATGCCCTCTCCGGGAGCCGGTGTTCCATCCTCAAAAAGCAGCCGGTAAGTAGGCGGTGTTTTAAGCGAACGGTTTACCACATTGGTATAATTATTCGGTGCATTGGCATTCCGTAGCTGAAAGCTGAAGCTGGTGTTCATGCTCCATTTGTTACTCAGCTTCATGGTACCGTTAAACAACCCGTTATAGCCTTTATAATAGGTACCATACACAATACCTTCCTGGTTATTATGCCCCAGTCCGAGGTAATAGGTATATTTATCAGAGCCGCCGCTCACGCTGGCATCCACATCAAACCGGTTCGCATTCTGATACGTTACATGCTCAAAATCCGTATTCTTAAAGATCAGTTTTTTCCCGGTTGCCGGATCGTCCATCGTTTCCCATCCCTGGTTATTGATAAGATCGGCCACATAGTCGGCTCCATAATTGCTGATATATACATCCAGGAATTCGAGTGTATTTTTTGAATTGCGCGGGTTACCGGTAGACATTCCATAAGTACCGCCACTTAAGTATAATTGCGGGTTGGTTGTATTATACGCGGCAATGTTCTTACGGGTTACATAAACATAATCGCGGGCATTCAAAAAACTATATTTTTTGGCCTGCTGATCCTGCCCGGTCGAAAACTTCATATTTATTTTTGGTTTGCCGGCGGTCCCTTTCTTTGTCGTAACAATGATCACCCCGTTCGCTGCCCGAGCACCGTAAAGAGCGGTGGAGGCCGCATCTTTTAAAATCTCCATGGATTCAATATCATCCGGATTGAGGTCGCTGATATTCCGCATCTGTCCAACAATTCCATCCACGATCAATAAGGGCGCATCACTTTCGGGCGACGTAGAGCTTCCGCCCCGGATAAAGATCTGGGGGTTTGCGCCCGGCTGTCCGTCTGATAACTGGATCGATACACCAGCTACCTTTCCCTGCAACTGAACTAATGGGTTTACAGCCGGTGCATTCTTAAACTCCTGGCTGCCTATTTTTGAAACCGACGTGGTCAGCGTAGCGCGGGATTGTTTACCATAGGCGATGACCACCACTTCATTCAACGGATCGGACCGCGAATCCAGGGTTACCGTAATATGCAATTCCTTACCAGGCGTTATTTCCCGGTCTTTATACCCAATGGCACTTACCACCAGAACAGCGGCCTGCTGCGGTATCTGTATACTAAATATACCGCTGGTATCGGTTGTGGTACCCAACGTGGTTCCTTTCACCAGAACGCTGCCCCCCTGCACCGGTTGCAAATCTTCACTTACCACCGTACCGGTGATCACCCGCGATTGCTGTGCATGCAGGATAACCGGTCCTAAAAAGCAAAAATTAAAAAAACAGAAGAATACGATCGATTTCATAGCAATAGTTTGTATGACCTTAAACATTTTTTATTACTCAGGATTGTTTTCCAAAATCCAGGGAAGATTGAACTTGTGCAGTTCAATGGATTTATTGCTGGTGCTTACATGTAAATTTTCGTTGAGCTCTGTTAACGCGGCCACGCAGTAGTCTGCCGTTTTTGCCATCGATGAATAGCCGCCCCTGCCTGCCGTAATATTCGCATAGTCGCAGGTGTTATAAAAAATCAGCGACCGGTGCACGGGCCAGGTACTGCCGTCATTGTAGCTCAGCCAGATGGTCATATCACAACGTTTATCCGTTGAGTTGGGTCCGATAAACAACGTGCGATGCGGACTGTCTGTATTATACCGTAACAGGGAGCCCTCGCAGCCCCCGGTTCCGGGACTGGGAAGCTGGCTGATATATGCCCAGGGCGACCAGGTGCCCGGCAGGTTACCCACGGAGCGGATGCGTGTACGGTTTCCCTGAAGACTGCTACCCGGCCGGTCGATACGGGTATACCATCCCCCTTCATGATCGTTCATTTTCTCCATAACCGTGCCTTCACTGCCACCGGCCGGCAGCAAGACATAATTCCAGGTGCTGCCCTTATCATCACTGTAAATATTCCGGTCCTTTGCCGGGATCACCAGGCGTCCGGGATGGTCAAACTGCGTGCGGATGCCAATGCCCGGCCCGATACAATCCCATTTCATGTAGGAAGGGGTCAGTGTTTCTGTGGCATCTGAAGGCGTGGCCCAGCTAAGCCCATTATCATCGCTGTAGGTAATCTTTACACGGCGGGCGCCCCAGTAGTTCATCTGGGTGATATCGGTAAAGGAACCCAGGTTCCAGGACATAAACAGCCAGATGCGGCCATTGGTCCCTTTTGTTGGGTCGTAAACGGTGGTAGGATTGCCCCAGGTATCGGTGGAGTTTTGTCCCGCCACAATTTTCAAACTGCCCCAGGTTATACCATTATCCGTGGAACGTTTGCAAACCACATCAATATCGCCATAATCGGTGTGATTGTTTTTACGGCCTTCGCAGAAAGCCAGCAGCACGCCGTCCTTTGCTTTGATAATGGACGGTATCCGGAAACTGTGGTAACCGCCTTCGTTGCCACCATCAAACAATACCACGGGCAGCATCCGGTAGGGTGCAGCCAATGTGGTGGCCGTTGTTTTTGCAACAGCGGATGGTGCCGGTCTTCCCAAACCCGGTGTTCCTTCTTTCATTTTTTTCATACAGGCGCCTAAGAGCAATGGTAGTGCAAGCAGGCCCATCCATCTTTTTGTGAACAATCTTTTTTCCATAGACAAAATCGTTTAGTAGTTATGTTCTACATAACAAATATAGAGCATAATAGTATTGTACCAAAAAAATAATCCTGAAAGGCATAAATGAGCGATCGTTTCTAATGCATCCTTATCCGGATGCCCTGTATTAACGGTAGGATTTGAGCCGGTCGTAATGCGGCTGCAGGTGCGCCAGCATTCCTTTTTTGAATGCTTCTTTATCTCCCTTGCGCAGTAGTTTTACCAGGTCTTTATGGGAAACCTTTCCGGATACCTGTTTTTCCTTCTCCAGCTTCACCACATAGCCAAAGATGGGTAGCAATAATTTTTGAAAGTTCTTAAGGGTTTCATTACCCGTCATTTCATACAGCTTGCCATGAAAGGCTATTTCGTTGTTGATCCGGAAGAAATCGCCTTTTGTTTCGTTCTCAGCAATCATTTCCAGCTCTGCAATATCCGTTTCTGTTTTCCGGATAAACAACAGCTCTGCAATACCTGCTTCCAGTGCAAGACGCAGTTCGAACAGGTCCTGTAAGGTAGCCGTATCCAGGATCGTGGGGTTTAGTACTTTTTCGAAAGTGCCTACGATATCCGGGTTGGAAATCACCATTCCCACTTTTTTTTTCGACTCGATAATACCCAGCATTTTAAAACGGCTCAATGCCTCCCGCACCACGTTCCGGCTAACACCAAGCGAGGCGGCCAGTTCCAGTTCGGTGGGAAGCGCATCCCCGGGTTTAAAGGATTGCTTTGTAAAATATTCGCGCAGATTCAGTTCTACCTGTTCTGCCATCGATTTGGCACCAATCGGTTTAATGCCTTTGATCATAGAGTGGACATTTTTGTACTACAATTGAACAAAATTATTGTTTTCTCCGTAATCCCGGCATTTATCTTTTGATGCTGACAAAAGCACAGCGCGCCATCCTATATGGCTGTATACCATACATCCCCAACAAATACAGTGAAGACTTCTGCCTTACAACTTAAATGATTATGGCAGACCGGCCCTGGTTCACACTACGGAGATACCCTTCAAAATAACCGGGGATCTGGTAATCGGCCCCATGCTGCAGCCGGCTGCGCACCTGGTTAAATGCCAGGATGCCGGTTTCAAACTGCGGCTGACCGGTGATAAAAATGGGCTGATCCAGTTTTTGATACCAATAATAACTGCCGCCCGTGTGCTTACGGGCTACCTCAAAAATATAAGCGCCTGCCCCTTTTACAATTTTTTGCTGTTGCTCCGGGGTCATCTCCCCGTAGAATACGCTGGCATCCTGAAGCAGCGCTTCCAGTATTTCCAGACTGGAAACCGAAAAATCGAGCCCCGGGTACCTGGGTGCATATTTTTGAAGAAAGCCTACGGCCAACAGTTCCAGCTCTTTATCAAGCGGTAAGGCGGAATGAGGCTCCGGCTTTTCTTTGCCGGGATCTTTTTTATTTGTGCCATTAAAAAAATCAAAAAAACGCATAGGTTGAAGTTTAGACCGGTGGAACAATAGCCCGATAAAAATAGTCCATTCCTTTCAGAAACACACCGTTAAATCCGCGCCCACAGGCTGTTTGATAAAAGATCCGCAGCATTTTAGCAGGAGTTCTAAATCGCTTTTAAGCCATTGATCCATTTATTGAAAAAAATCAACAAAAAGCACCGATTACTTACGAAATTTCAATTTTTTTTCCGATTCGACTGGCTATTGTCTAAATAAGCGGATTTTTTATTAATTTACACAGCTCGATTGCCCACTCTGTATTGAAAAGCCAAACTTATTTATTAAAAATCGTTATTTAAAAAAATGACAGAAAAAAAAGGATTATACGACCCTTCGTTTGAACGTGATGCGTGTGGGATCGGTTTTGTTGCCAATATCAAAGGCAATAAAAATCACCAGACGATTTCAGATGCCCTTACGGTTTTGGAAAACATGGATCACAGGGGTGCCTGTGGCTTCGAGCCCAACACGGGCGACGGCGCCGGCATTATGATTCAGATTCCGCATGAGCTTTTTTATGACGAATGTCTGCAGATGGGTATTTCCCTCCCGGCAGTTGAAGAGTATGCAGTGGGCATGATCTTCTTTCCGAAGGAAGTAAAGGCACGGGAAGAGTGTCGCGACACCTTTACCCGCGCGGCAGAAAAAATGCAGATGAAGGTGATCCGCTGGCGGAATGTGCCGGTAAACACGGAAGGCATCGGCTCTTCGGCCCTTTCGGTAGAACCGGATATTGAGCAGGTTTTTCTTAAAAAGCCGGACAATATTAAAACGCCCGAAGAGTTCGAACGCAAACTGTTTGTATTGCGTAAATATGCCACCCACCTTACGACCAACGCGGTAAAAAAAGATCCGATCGGTTTTTATATCAGCTCGCTGTCATGCAGAACGGTTATTTATAAAGGACAATTCACCAGCTTCCAGGTACGCACCTATTACAAAGACCTTACGGACAACCGTACGGTAAGTGCTTTTGGACTGGTACATTCCCGCTTCGCCACCAATACCTTCCCTTCCTGGCGACTGGCACAGCCGTTCCGCTTTATTGCGCACAACGGAGAGATCAATACCTTGCAGGGGAACCTGAACTGGTTGCGTTCCAGTGAGAACAGCTTTGAATCGCCCCTGTTTACCCGGGAAGAGATGGATATGCTGGTGCCCATTGTAAGCAACGACCAGAGCGATTCGGCCTGCCTCGATAATATGATCGAGCTGCTGGCGCTTACCGGCCGCTCCCTGCCGCATGTAATGATGATGCTGATTCCCGAAGCCTGGGATGGCAATGAAGATATGGACCCCATCAAGAAGGCCTTTTACGAATTTCATGCCTGCCTGATGGAACCCTGGGACGGACCTGCTTCCATTTCATTTACGGATGGAAAGATCATTGGTGCCACACTGGACCGCAATGGTCTGCGCCCTTCCCGCTATTGCGTTACCAGCGATGGCAGGGTAATCATGGCCTCTGAAACCGGTGCCTTACCGGTGGATCAGAGCCTGGTCATTGAGAAAGGCCGTCTGCAGCCGGGAAAAATGTTTGTAGTAGATATGGAACAGGGACGCATCATCAGTGATGAAGAACTGAAAAAAGAGATCTGTTCTCAAAAGCCCTATGGCGACTGGCTGAACAAACATAAGATCCGTTTGAATGAACTTCCCGAACCAAGGGTGATGTTCACCAACCTGAGTGAAGACCAGATCTTCCGGTACCAGAAATCGTTTGGTTATACTTCGGAAGACGTTGAAAATATCATTTCCCCGATGGCCATCACCGGTAAAGAACCGATCGGGGCCATGGGTGTAGATACCCCGCTGGCGGTATTGAGCGATCAGCCGCAGCATTTAAGTTCCTACTTTAAACAATTATTTGCACAGGTAACCAATCCGCCCATCGATCCCATCCGGGAACGCATGGTGATGTCGTTGGCCACTTTTGTAGGTGACAACGGAAGCCTTTTAATTGAAGACGAAATGGATTGCCACGTGGTGGCGTTGAAGCAACCCGTGCTGACCAACTTTGAGCTGGAAACCCTGCGGAGTATTGATACCGGAACCTTCCAGGCAAAAACATTGCAGTGCTATTTCAGGGCCGATGGAAGACCCGGCTCCCTGGAAAAAGGGCTGGACCGGATCTGCGCGTATGCAGAGGATGCGGTAAATGACGGTTTTGAAGTATTGGTATTACAGGACCGTGCCATCGACAGCCAGCACGCGCCCATTCCTTCATTGCTCGCCGTTTCTGCCGTGCATCATCATTTGATCCGGAAAGGGCTGCGCGGAAAAGTAGGGATCGTTGTAGAAGCCGGCGATGTTTGGGAAGTGCATCACTTCGCCTGCCTGCTGGGCTTTGGCGCAACCGCTATTAACCCGTACCTGGCATTCTCTACCATTCACAACCTGAAGGAGACCGGCAAAATAAAAACCACGCTTTCCACGGAAGAGCTTTATAAAAATTACATTAAAGCGGTGAGCGACGGTTTACTGAAGGTATTCTCTAAAATGGGGATCTCCACCCTGCAATCTTACCAGGGTGCACAGATCTTTGAGATCATCGGCTTAAACCAGGCCGTGGTGCGGAAATACTTTACCGGAACCACTTCCCGTATCGAAGGTATGGGACTGGATGAAATTGCACGGGAAGCATTGACCAAACATCATTTCGGATTCAGCCAGAAACCCAACCCGGTAGACCAGTTGCCCACCGGAGGTTTTTATCAATGGAAACGGAAAGGGGAAGCGCACCTGTTTAACCCGCAAACCATTCACCTGTTGCAGTATTCAACAAAAATGAATGACTACAACATCTTTAAAAAATATACAAAGCTTGTAAACGATCAAACCTCCAAGGCCATCACCTTAAGAGGGTTACTTGATTTTAAACGCACCCGGAAACCGATCTCGATTGATGAGGTAGAACCGGCCGAAAAAATTTACAGGCGCTTTGCTACCGGGGCGATGAGCTTTGGCTCTATCAGCTGGGAAGCACATACCACACTGGCCGTTGCCATGAACCGCCTGGGCGGCAAAAGCAATACCGGTGAAGGCGGTGAAGACGAAGCGCGTTATACGCCGCTGGAAAATGGCGACAGTATGCGCAGTGCCATCAAACAGGTGGCCAGTGCCCGTTTTGGGGTAACCAGTCTGTATTTAACAGAAGCAGACGAACTGCAGATCAAAATGGCACAGGGTGCCAAGCCCGGGGAAGGCGGACAGCTGCCCGGTGATAAAGTAGATGACTGGATCGGAAAAACCCGTCATGCCACACCAGGTGTTGGGTTAATTTCCCCGCCTCCGCATCACGATATCTATTCGATTGAAGACCTGGCACAGCTGATCTTCGATCTTAAAAATGCCAACCGCCATGCACGCATTAACGTGAAGCTGGTGAGCAAGGCGGGCGTAGGTACTATTGCTGCCGGTGTTACAAAGGCGAAGGCAGACGTGGTATTGATTGCCGGTCATGACGGCGGAACCGGGGCCTCCCCCATCAGCTCCATCCGTCATGCAGGATTGCCCTGGGAACTGGGTGTAGCCGAAGCACAGCAAACACTGGTGAAGAATAAATTAAGAAGCCGCGTGGTATTGCAAACCGATGGCCAGATGCGGACCGGCCGCGATATAGTGATTGCAGCCATGCTGGGTGCCGAAGAATGGGGCGTAGCTACTGCCGCCCTGATCGTTGAAGGCTGTATCATGATGCGCAAATGCCATCTGAATACCTGCCCTGTTGGTGTGGCCACACAGGATCCGGAACTCAGAAAACGCTTTACGGGTAATCCAGATCACGTGGTGAACTTTTTCAAATTCCTGACAGAAGATATGCGGGAAGTAATGGCGGAGTTGGGATACCGGACCGTAGAGGAAATGATCGGTCAATCGAACGATCTGAAAGTACGGGAAGGCATTACCCATTGGAAATATAAAAACCTCGACCTGTCTCCGATCCTTTACCGTCAGCAGGAAGAAGCCGGTGTTGGTCTTTACAACGCTGAGGAGCAGGATCACGGTATCAAATCGGTGCTGGACTGGAAGTTTGTTGAAGCGGCCAAACCCGCTATTGAGAACGGAACACCGGTAAAAGCGTCGTTTGCTATTGTGAACACCGATCGCGCCGCCGGAACCATTCTCTCGCACGAGATCACCAAGAAATACCGTTCGGAAGGATTGCCGGAAGACACGGTGCACCTGCAACTGAAGGGTACGGCCGGACAAAGCTTTGGAGCGTTCTGTAATAAGGGAATTACCCTGGAACTGGAAGGCGATGCCAACGACTATTTTGGTAAAGGACTGAGCGGTGCCAAGCTGATCACCTACCCCGATGCCAAGGCCGGATTTGTGGCGGAGGAGAACAGCATCATTGGTAATGTAGCCTTTTATGGTGCTACCAGCGGTGAAGGCTTTATCCGCGGAAAAGCGGGAGAACGCTTCGCGGTGCGCAACTCGGGTGCAACAGTAGTGGTAGAAGGTGTTGGCGATCATGGTTGCGAATACATGACCGGAGGTAAGGCCATCATCCTGGGAAATACCGGCCGGAACTTTGCCGCAGGGATGAGTGGCGGTATCGCTTATGTGTATGATGCCAGTCAGAAATTTGCTGATAATTGCAATAAGGAAATGGTAGAACTGGATCCGGTGAATGACGCAGATGCGCAATTCCTGAACCAGTACATTTCCAGGCATTACCAGTATACCAACAGCCCGGTGGCCAAATTCATCCTCGATGATTTTGAAAACCAGCTGAAGAACTTTGTAAAAGTATTCCCATCCGAATACAAGAAAGTATTACTGGCAAAAGAAGCACAAAAACAATTGGCATAAATCAGCAATTAGAAATCAGCAATTAGAAATTAGAATATGGGTAAACCAACAGGATTTTTAGAGTTTTCCAGAGAAACTCCCCAAAAGAAAGCAGTAGCAGAACGCGTTCAGCATTATAAAGAATTTGTAGCCTTATTTCCGGAAGAACAATTAAACAACCAGGCCGCCAGATGTATGGATTGTGGCGTTCCCTTTTGCCACAGTGGCTGTCCGCTGGGCAATGTGATCCCGGAGTTCAACGATGCTGTTTATCGCAAAGAGTATAAAGAAGCTTATGATATTTTAAGCTCCACCAATAACTTCCCCGAATTTACCGGCAGAATATGCCCTGCGCCCTGCGAATCGGCCTGTGTACTGGGTATCAACCAGCCTCCGATCGCAATCGAAGAGATCGAAAAACATATTATTGAGATCGCCTTTGAACGCGGGTTTGTTTCTAAAAAAGGCCCCAATATCCGCACCGGTAAAAAGGTAGCCGTTGTAGGCAGTGGTCCTTCAGGCCTGGCTGCTGCGGCGCAGCTCAATTATGCAGGGCATGCGGTAACCGTTTTTGAGCGGGATGAAAAGCCGGGCGGTTTGCTCCGTTATGGTATCCCGGATTTTAAGCTGGAAAAATGGGTGATCGACCGTCGCATTGAAGTCATGCAGGAGGAAGGTGTTGAGTTCCGCTGCCACGCGAACGTGGGTAAGAACATCAGCATTCACGACCTGCTGCGCAACTACGATGCCGTAGTGCTGTGTGGTGGCAGCACCGTTCCCCGTAACCTCCCCATTCCGGGCAGGGAACTGAATGGTGTGCATTTTGCAATGGACTTTCTGAAACAGAACAATAAACGGGTCGACGGGAAAGATATCCTCGCACATAAGGATATTGAAAGCAATATATTAACGGAGGAAGTATTGGCCACCGGCAAAAATGTGGTGGTAATTGGTGGCGGCGATACCGGCAGCGACTGTGTAGGCACCAGTAACCGCCATAAAGCGGCTTCCGTAACCCAGTTTGAGTTGTTGCCCATGCCTCCGAAAGAGCGTACAGAGGGGATGCCCTGGCCTTCCTACCCCATGCTGCTGAAAACAACAACCAGCCATGAAGAGGGCGCTAACCGGCATTGGTCCATTGCCACCAAAGAATTCAGGGGTGACGCAAACGGCAACCTGAAATCGCTTGTAGTGGTAGACCTGGAGTGGAAAACCCCCGAACCTGGAAAACCGGCCCAGTTTACGGAAGTGCCCGGTTCTGAGCGGGAAATGCCCTGCGAACTGGCCTTGCTGGCTATGGGCTTTGTACATCCGCAATACCAGGGGCTTCTTGAAGAACTGGATGTGGAACTGGACAACCGGGGTAATGTAAAAGCTTCGGAGCAGGCGTACAAAACCAATATTCCAAAAGTGTTTACGGCAGGTGATATGCGCCGGGGTCAGAGCCTGGTTGTATGGGCTATCAGTGAAGGCCGCGAATGTGCCCGGAAAGTAGATGAGTTCCTGATGGGCCATTCCATACTGGAATCAAAAGAGCAATCCGTACTGATGTCTTTCGAGTAAAGACCCGGATAACGACAAAAAATCTTCTGAAGCTGTCTCATTCAATTGAGGCAGCTTTTTTTATGCCGCCTGAACTGTTGAATCATATCTTTTTCGTTGATGTTGCTGGCGCGTGCAACCTGTAATGTATAATGACAACCAGCCTCTTCACCCCCTGCCTCCAGAACGCCATAGAAGGATTTAGCCTACAGCCATAAGCCTTTATATTCCTATGCAGACGCTGGCCTGTATCCTACTTTCTTAGTACATTAGGCTGTTGCGGAACCTTGGAACCAGGTGTGACCATATAATAAACAGGGCTCCCGAAAGTCATGAAATAATACGAAATCAGGCTTTATTTTCTTCCCATTGGTGTCCGTTATCCGCAAAATGAAGCCTTTACCCCATATAAAAAACCCTTCCCAAACGGGAAGGGTTTATATCTGTTATAGCAAAAAGTTACTATTTTTTGCGAAGATTCGGATGCGGAGGAGCGATTGTGTTCGGTCCGTCTTCACCCGGTGCAGCTGCACGGATATCTACAGAGTTGCAATCTCCACCTTCCTGACCAGAAGAGAAGATAAAACGATCTCCGCTGATACCTTCTTTTTCCTGTAAGTGAGTGATCACTTTGTTTACGTGATCCCAGCTTAATTGCTGTTGTTTTTTAGTAGCAGCGCAATAGCCAACTACAACCACTTTACAGTTAGGATTTGCTCTCAGTTTAGAAGCTACAGTAGCTAAAGAAGCAGCAGCATCAGGAGAGAGTGTGTTAGAGTTTGCTTTGAAAGTTACGCCTGGTAAAGCACCCAGTAAAGTAGCGCAATCATCAGCGGGTTTAACACCACAACCTTCTGGACAAGGACATTTACCAACTCCATCAGCATCTACCGGCTGGCAGTATGTAGGAGTGATCAGCTCTTTATCTTTACAATCAGGAACACCGTCACCGTCAGTATCGCGGCTTACACCATGTGTATCAACCGGGCAACCAGCAGGAGTTTGCTCCTGGTCAAATTGGTCAGTTACACCATCGCCATCCGAATCAGGAAGAACGATTTCAGGAACACGACGCAGTTCGCCGTAAGCATAGTTCAGCGGGTTCAACCAGTACAGCGGCTCAACTCTTCTGGATTTGTTACCCAGGTTAAAGTTCAGACCTACAGTCAGGTAGTTAAAGAAATCTTTATCAGGGCTCAAAGAAGCCTGCTCTGCCCAACGCTGACCGTCTAACAGATCAGAAGCATTCATATTGTAGATCACGCGATCTTCAATTGCCAGGTTAACGCGGGGAGACAGTCTGAAAGCAACACCAGCACCTGCAGTAGCAGAAGGAGTGATGTAACCGGCAAACATTTTGCTCCATTTAACACTTGGATCTCTTTCTGCAGGAGACTCATAAGAATCATCCAGCATGTCTTTCGCTGCTTTTAACGCATCTTTACGATTTACGTTATCCTGAGTTCCGGGTGCAGGGAAACTGTACTTGCTGGAACCATTCAGCGCGTTAACAGTTGTACGGAAAGTGTTTACACCAACACCCGCCAGGGCATAGATGGTAGCACCAGTCTGCGCTTTATAGAAACGGATGTTTCCTAAATTGAATAACGCCTGTAAAGACAGATCCTGAGCGATTGTCTTGTAGTTGTAGTTTACAGGAGCGCCTGCATAACCAGCAGCAACCCAGGGATTGTCAGCCGGAGCGTTTTTATAGCCTGTAGAAGGTCTCCAGTTCAGTCCTTTGGCTACACCATAAACGTACTCCAGTCTTAACGACATTACATGTCCTAAGGATTTACGGAGATGGCCGCCGAATCCGAAAGAATTACCAAAACGGGCATTCACATCCCCATTTACTAAGAAAGATCCACCTTTGATACCGAGTTCCCACATGTCTTTAGGTTTAGCGGGATAATCGCTTGTACCAACCATAAAGTCATTATGCTGCTGCAGTCTTTTACCAGAATAGTAATTGGAGTCTGTAACAGAATAAGTACCGTACAGCGGGTGAGGCGCTGTGTACGGATGCGAAGGGCTTACCTGAGAAAACCCTGTAGACGCAATAAGGCAGCCTAGACCTGCCAATAATGTGTACTTTTTGCTTGTCATAACTAAGGATTAAGATTTAAAAACGATTTCCTAAAATGAATAGCAAATTTAAAGCCATTTCTTAAATAAACAAATTTTTAACCAAAAAAAATAATAAAAAAATCGACGTTTCTTGTTTATTTTCAATTAAAAATGAGTAAATTAAATCACATCAATTTGATGGAATTAGTCTTAATTTGCCCATAATATTATGCATTGACAATGAAGCTTCCCACGTCCCTTATAAAAGTCGAATTAGAGAGTTTTGAGCAGCGGTTTAACGCGGCGGTGAAAAGTAATACCCCCCTTTTAGACCGGATTATGCGGTATATTGTTAAACGGAAGGGTAAACAATTACGGCCCATGTTTGTTTTCCTGTCCGCCAAAATGTTTAGCCCCACCACGGAAGCCACCTACCGTGCAGCATCCCTGGTGGAGATCCTGCACACCGGTTCCCTGGTGCATGACGACGTGGTGGATGACTCCTACGAGCGCCGGGGCTTCTTTTCGACCTACGCACTCTGGAAAAACAAAGCATCCGTTCTTGTGGGCGACTATCTTTTTGCCACCGGCCTTCTCCTTTCCCTGGAACACGGTGACCACCGTATGCTGAAGATCATGTCTGACGCCATCCAGAAAATGGCCGAAGGAGAGCTACTACAGCTGGAAAAAGCCCGGTCTTTAAACCTCAAAGAGGCTATTTACTACGAAATTATCAAAAATAAAACAGCCTCCCTCCTCGCCTCAGCCTGCAGCGCCGGCGCCTGGTCCGTGACCGAAAATGAGGAGGCCACAGAAAAAGCCCGCCTTTTTGGGGAAAAAACCGGCATTGCCTTCCAGATCAAGGATGATCTTTTTGATTATGCCAGCGAGGATGTAGGTAAACCCACCGGAAACGACATCAAGGAAAAGAAAATGACCCTGCCCCTCATTTATACCCTGAACAATACCGATAAAGCCACCAAACAAAAAATCATTAATATTGTAAAGAACAATAACAACGACCGGCAAAAAGTGCAATGGGTACTTCAAATGGTGAAGGAAACCGGGGGAATCCGGTATGCTGCTGAAAAAATGAACGCTTATAAAAACGAAGCGCTGGAAATTTTAGCCACTTGTCCCGACAATGAATACCGCCGTGGGTTGGAGGATCTTGTTCATTATGTAACCGAAAGAAAATACTAAAAAGGATCGCCCTGTAAGCGAACACCCCGCCGCAATGGAAAAACGATGGAACATACTGCAGCCTGATGCTGAGACCGTAACTGCTTTACAAAATACATTAAAGATCAATCGTGTGCTTTGTAAGATCCTGGTACAGCGCGGGATCCGGACGTTTGAAGAAGCCCGGCTTTTCTTTCGTCCCCAGATGGAGCAGCTGCACAGCCCCTGGCTGATGAAGGATATGGACAAGGCCGTGGAACGCGTACTGGCCGCCTTCCGGAACCAGGAAAAGATCCTGGTATTTGGCGATTATGATGTAGACGGTACCACATCCGTAGCGGCCATGTACCGCTTTTTAAAAACCCAGTACAGTGCAGTCGATTTTTATATCCCCCACCGGTACCGGGAAGGGTACGGCGTAAGCAAAGCGGGGATCGACTTTGCAAAAGAAAACGGTTTTTCACTCATTATAGCACTGGACTGCGGGATCAAATCCGTAGACCTGGTGCAGTATGCCCATACCCTGCAGATCGATTTTGTGATCTGCGACCACCATTTGCCGGATACCATTGTTCCGGATGCCGCAGCCATCCTGAACCCAAAACAACGGGACTGTGCCTACCCTTATAAAGAACTCTGCGGCTGTGGTGTAGGCTATAAGCTCATTACAGCCCTTTGCGAAAAGCTGGAACTGCCTGCAGCTTTCCCTTACCAGTTTCTTGACCTGGTGGCCACCGCTATTGCGGCCGACATTGTTCCGATTACCGGCGAAAACAGGATCCTGGCTTATTACGGGCTGCAGCAGGTAAACCAGGAGCCCAACCCGGGTATCAAAGCACTTGCATTTTTAAGCGGCACCCAATTGCCCCTGTATATACACAACCTGGTTTTTATGATCGCGCCCCGGGTAAATGCAGCCGGAAGAATGGATGACGCCCGGAAGGCTGTTCAGCTCTTTGTGTCACCTTCTTATGAGGAAGCCCTGGGTTATGCTGAACTGTTGCACAGCGATAACAGCGACCGTAAAGAAGCCGACTCCAGCATTACCGAAGAAGCGCTGGAAATTATTGTACAAAACACTACCTGGAGCACCCGTAAATCAACGGTTGTATACCAGCCGCACTGGCATAAAGGCGTAGTAGGTATTGTAGCCTCCAGGTTGATCGAGCACCATTACCGCCCCACGGTAGTACTAACGGAAAGCGGCGACTATGCCGCGGGCAGCGCCCGGAGCGTTCCCGGATTTAACCTGTATGAAGCCATTCATGCCTGCCGGGAATACCTGATCGGGTATGGCGGACATTTTGCCGCAGCGGGTCTTACCTTAAGTAAGGAGAATATCGACCTGTTCCGCGAAAAATTTGAAGCAGTAGTGGCTGCAAGTATTTCCGACGAACTGCTGACACCGGAACTGCTTATTGATGCCGAAATTTCGTTTGCCGATATCACTCCTGCTTTTTTTAATATCCTCCGGCAAATGGAGCCCTTTGGACCCGGAAATATGAGCCCGGTGTTCCTGGCACGCGGTGTTAGCGATACCGGCTTCAGCCGCATTGTAAAAGAACAGCATCTCCGGTTTGTGGTACAGCAAAACGGACTGCAATTAACAGGAATCGGCTTTAACATGGCTGCCAAATTTCCCATTGTGTCCGGGGGGCGGCCATTTGACCTGGTATTTAAAATCGATGAAAATGAATGGCAGGGCAAGAAGAACTTGCAATTACGGGTAGAAGACCTGCGGGTTTCGGATGATATCCCGGCCTGACACAGGCCTTATTATCCCTACAAAAATCTTATTATTTTTTAGTGAAATTGATGACATGGCAAGATATGAACGTCTTAAGATAGGAAAAGGACAAATCAGTGGTTATATATCCGTCTTCCTGGCAATACTTGCACTAGGGGGAATGCTGTGTTTCCGGTATCCGGAAAAACTCACCACGCCCGAATTCAGACAGGTATATACCGGCGAAAGCATGGCTACATTAATAACGGCAGTCGTTATCGGTTCTTTTTTCTTTGCGCTTTTAAGCCTCCTTTTAAGTAAAAAACTAAAGTGGGCGCTTATTGGCGCCGCCCTGTCGGGTATGGCTGTATTGTTGGGCGCTTTTGGAATGGAAGGCCGGGCCGTAGAAAAATCCAGCTGGCATTTTGGACTGGACTGGATGCTGCTGGACCTGCTGCTGATGACCGCCATTTTTATTCCCCTGGAACTATTTTTTCCCAAACGCCGGGATCAGACTAAATTTCATGAAGAATGGCGTACGGATCTTGTATATTTTGTGATCAGCCATTTATTCATCCAGTTTTTTGGGGTCATTACACAAAAGCCGGCCTTATTGTTTTTTGGATGGATCGGCTTAGACAAAATACATGTGTGGGTGGCCAACCTGCCTTTTATTGCCGGGCTGTTCCTGGCGTTTTTTGCCACCGACCTGTTCCAGTACTGGGCGCACCGGATCTTTCACAACCATGTTTACCTGTGGCGGTTTCATTCCGTGCATCATTCTACCCAAAATATGGATTGGCTGGCCGGCAGCCGCACCCATTTTGTTGACATTTTCTTTACGCGGGCAATGACCTTTATACCACTTTACATCCTGGGCTTTTCGCAGCCTGTCTTTAATACCTATATTATCTTCATCGCTGTACATGCGGTGCTGATCCATTCCAATACAAGGATCAATTTTGGTCCGCTCAAATACATCTTCACCACCCCGCAATATCATCACTGGCATCATTGTGAAGATCCCCGGTATTATGGAAAGAATTTTGCGTCTATTTTCCCGCTGATCGACTGGATCTTTGGCACCTACTATTTACCGGCCAATGAATGGCCCGCAGGAACCGGCGTGCATGAGGCGGAATATCCCAAAGGGTTTATAAAACAAAGTATTTATCCTTTTACCAAGAGCCCATTTGACCGGAACTTAAATATGGAGGAGCAGAGTGACCGGTAGGCGTTTGAGTAAATCCCTCCTGTTTATTGCCTGAAAAGCGATCACCCGCCTGGGCGGCAATCATACGCCCCTGCCGGTTCCTGCTTATAAAAACTGCCTCAGCCATTCTTTTGCCTCCGTATCATTGGTAAAGCTTTTTACCGGTATGGGCGACGGCTTTAATTTGAACACGATTTTCATGATCAGCAGTGCCAGTCCCGGCTCGGAGATCATAGCCATTGCCTTATAATTTACCGGCAGCATTTCAGCCGATAGTTTGCGGGTGGCTTTATCCGGGACCGGCGATTTTGCGAGGTAGATCAGCAGCGGTACCCGGTTTCCCCCGGTCAGCTCTTTTACCAATGCCACATTACCCGAAATATTTGTTACCGTACGTTTCACCGCCTTTGAAAGTGATACCAGTATCCCCTCCTCAAACCAGTAAGTGGCTATTTCACCATCAGAAACCGGCCGGTCCGAAGGAATATTGATTTTTTGCATTTTTAAAAATTAAAGTGTCGTAAAAATACGCTCTTCGAGACTTATAGTCTCGAAGCAATTTGCATTGCCTATGGCAATTATTGCTGTATCTTTAAGAAAACCTATGTTATGAGCTATGAATACGCCGATGGCTACAGGATCCGGGATCAGGGGGCCACACATTTTTTAACCTTTACCATTGTGGGATGGATTGACATTTTCACCAGGCAGCGTTACCGCGATCTGATACTGAACAGCATGCAGTTTTGCAGAGTTAATAAGGGATTACAGATAGGAGCTTATGTCATTATGTCGAATCATCTTCACCTTATCTGGACGACCCGGGAAAATAATTTAAGCGATATTATCCGGGATTTCAAAACGTATACCACCAAGGCCATCACCCGCTCTATTGAGGAAGAACCCGAAAGCCGCCGGAATTGGTTGCTCCATATGTTTGGCTTTTATGCAAAGCGCACCAATGCTAACGATTATTTTAAGGTTTGGACAGGAAACAATCACCCGGAAGTGATCTATTCTGAAGACTTTTTGCGCTGTAAATTGAATTATATTCATCAAAACCCGGTGAAAGCGGGGCTGGTTGCCGAAGCAGCACATTATCTCTACAGCAGTGCCCTGGACTATGAAGGAAAGAATGGGCTGATGACAATTGATCTGCTTTTTTAGTTTTTAATCGCCAAAGGCGATAGAAAGGGGCTTCGAGACTGGAAGTCTCGAATAACGCGAATAGCGCGCATTTTACATAAACAATTCATATTCAAAGACAAAGGGCTGCCCTGCTGAGCCGAAAATCCTTTGCAGGGCCGGAAATGAGGGTGGCGCAAAGATTGCAGGCGGGCAGGGAACCACGACCGATAGCAGCACTACAGCCCACAGCCCCTAAAATAAGTCCCCGCAGCGGTCAGAAATTAGAAAATCCCTATCTTTGCAGCCCCTTAGGATTGCCTAGGGCTATTTTTATTTACTTTTTAAAAACAAATTGGGTAATGAACAATTATGAATTGATGGTGATTTTTACCCCGGTTTTAAGCGAAGATGAGTTTAAAGCTGCTCAGAAGAAATTTGCCGGTATGGTAACTGAAGCAGGTGGCTCTATCGTACACGAAAACCCATGGGGACTGAAATCACTGGCGTATCCGATCCAGAAAAAAACCACAGGCTTGTACTGGGTTCTGGAATACACTGCGCTATCCGACTTCAATGAGAAGCTGAAAATCCAGCTTCTGCGTGACGAGTCTGTACTCCGTCACCTCTGCACTAAACTCGATAAATTCGCCGTTGAGTATAATGCAAAAAAGAACAGTGGCGTTAAAACAGGAACCGAAAAAGCAGTGGAGGCTTAATATTATGGCAAAGAATGAAATCAAATATCTGACGGCCATTAAAACCGACAAGCGTGTTAAAAAGTTTTGTCGTTTTAAGAAATATGGCATCCGCTACGTTGACTATAAAGACGTGGAATTCCTGAAAAAATTTCTGAACGAGCAAGGTAAATTATTACCCCGCCGCTTAACAGGAAACAGTCTGAAATTTCAGCGCCGGGTTTCTGATGCGGTGAAAAAAGCCCGTCAGATGGCGTTGTTACCTTACGTAACAGATCTTTTGAAATAGTCAATGGTGAATAGCGAATAGTCAATGATTAAAAATGGATGTATTCATTTCAATTCCTGACTATTCGCTATTGCCTATTCACTTATAGTTAGTAACCATCCCTAATGGCGCCGGTGGTGCCAGACAGTCACAATCATCGATTGGGCTCCGGGAACTAAAACCCGCCTGCGGTGCAGGCAACAAATACAATGGAAATAATTCTGATCCAGGATGTGGACAATTTAGGCGCTGCCAACGAGGTGGTAAGTGTAAAAAACGGATATGCCCGTAACTACCTGATCCCCCGTAAAATGGCTGTTGAAAACAATAACAGCAACAAAAAACAGCTGGAAGAGCGTTTGAAACAGGCGCGTAAGAAAGAAGAAGCGATGCTGGCTGAGATCAACAGCGTTATCGCAAAACTGAATGCAGCTCCGTTAAAACTGGGCGCCAAAACAGGAACCAGCGGTAAAATCTTTGGTAGCGTAACCAACCTGCAGTTGAGCAGGGCGATCCGCGAGCAAAAAGGATATGAAATTGACCGCAAAAAGATCCATATCACTGAAGATATTAAAGAACTGGGATCTTATAAAGCAACCATCGATTTCGGCGGCGGCCATAGCACTGAAGTTGAATTCGAGGTTATTGCAGAATAATCCCTTTTTACTGAATTTTTTAAAAAACACGCCCCCGGGGTGTGTTTTTTTTGTTATTTCTGTCAAAAAAAAATTGGGCTGCCAAAAAATTAGTCTATATTTGATATAGATTACAATAGTGTTCTTTCAGTAAAAAGCTTCAGAATATTTTTAATGTTCATTGAATTTGGTACTGTTTTAGCACTCTATTATTTTTTTAAATTCAAATAAAATGAACATTTACGTAGGAAACCTAAGCTGGAACCTGAAAGACCAGGACTTACAGAATTTATTCGCTCCTTATGGGGAAGTAACCTCTGCCAAAATCGTATCTGACAAATTCACAAACCGCAGCAAAGGCTTTGGTTTCGTAGAAATGGCCAGCGACGATGAAGCAAAATCGGCTATTGAAGCTTTAAACGGCACTGAAGTAGACGGCCGTAACATCGTTGTAAACGAAAGCCGTCCTAAAGAAGGCGGTTCCGGCGGCGGCGGTGGCTATAAGAAAAGAAGCTTTGGCCAAAGCGGCGGCGGCGGATACAACAAAGGCGGCGGCGGATATCGCGATCGTTATTAATCTATCTTTCAACGGATATAAAAGCTCCCTCCCGGGAGCTTTTTTTTTGTGCGAGGCTATGCGAGACTTGAAGTCTCGCATAGCGTATAAAAAACGGCGACCTGTTGAGTCGCCGTTTCGCTTTATTACAAGGTTAATGGAATCTTAGAACCAACTACCGATATACGCTTCGTTCACCGTATTCTTTTGACCGGCCAGGCGGTTTCTCCGGCGGGCCACTTTCCGTCTCTGACGGAACATGGTGAACAGCATCAGCGGGATAAATAAGAAAATCGCCGGAGGTATTCCCAGGAAGGAGATCCACTTACCTCCAAACGTATTGCGCATCGGCCGCTTCAGCCTTTCTGCAATCAGGTACATACTGGGTACCATTACCAGGGTCATAAAGAATGCAAACGCCAAACCAAAGATAATGGTCCAGGAAAGCGGTTTCCAGAACATCACATTGTCTCCGCCAAAGAAAATCTTCGGATTGAGTTCGGAGAACATGGTTACGAAGTTGATATTAAATCCAACTGCCAGTGGTATCAGCGCCATAATTGCAGCCAGGGCGGTTAACAGAACGGGGATGATCCGTGTTTTACCAGCCTGTATCACCGCTTCCCGGGTTTTTAACCCACGCCCCCGCAGCTCATCGGCAAATTCAATTACAAGGATCCCGTTCTTGATTACGATACCGGCCAGCCCCAGGATCCCAACCCCGGTCATTACCACCGATACTGCCATCCCCGTTAAGGTGAAGCCCAGCAACACCCCAATAACGCTAAATACGATCTCGGTTAAGATGATCACTGACTTACTCATGGAGTTAAACTGTGCCACCAGGATCAGGAGGATCAGTCCCAGGGCGATCATCAGTGCTCTTCCCAGGAAGGCCCCTGTTTCTGCCTGTTGCTCACCTTCTCCCGTTTGCTTAATAGTAACATCATCACCGGTTGCGTGAAAATTATCAATAGCAGATTTTATCTGTGCATTTACGCCTGTAGGTGTATACCCTTCCGCTTCCAGCACATTGCTACGCAGGGTGATCATCCGTTTCTGGTTTTTACGTTGCACGCTTCCCAGGGTATTGGTGTAGTCCACGTCGACCAACGAAATAATCGGCACACTTTTTATTTTTCCGGTTGCCTCCCGGAAGACTACATTCATGTTCAGCAGATCGGTAAGATTCTTACGTTGCAGCTCATTATTCCGTACGTAGATCTTGTATTCGTCCTTCCCGTTCTTGATCTTGCTGGCCTCATTCCCAAATAATGCTGTACGGATCTGCTGACCAATCTGGCCTGAAGAAACGCCCTCGCTCAGGGCCCGTTCCCGGTTTACTTTCAGGGTTACCTCGGGACTGCTCAGGTCTACATCCATCTTCAATTCTTCCACACCCGGTATCTGCAGGCTGTCCAGGTAATTTTTCAAGCTTACCGCTGTCGGGATCAGGTTATCAAACTCTTCACTGGCCACTTCAATATTGATCGGAGGATCGGTGGGCGGCCCATTTTTTTCCTGCTCTACAGAAATCTCCGCCCCTGGAATGTTCCTGATCGCCTGCCGTACCTTGGTGAGGTAGGGGGCCGTACTTACACCATGCCGCTTTTCAAACTCCACAAAGGAAACCTGGATACGCCCCAGGTTACTACGGGTACTCCGATCTCCACTGTTAGGATCCGCCGCTCCCACGGCTACGTTGGCGATCACACTTTCCACTACCGCGTTCTTTTTCCCTTTTGCAGGGTCTATGTCCAGCGCCTGGTTCACCTTGGCCTCCAGGCTGCGTGTAATGGAATCGGTATATTTTACATCCGTGCCGCTTGGCAATTTCAGATACACATAAATAAAGTTGGGATCCGACGAGGGAAAGAAAACGATCTTGGTGCGCCCGGCTCCTGCGGAAGCGCTAAACATCATAAAGGATACGACCAGCAGGCCAAAAGCCCCCAGCAGCAGCCATACCGGCCTCCAGCCTTTTAACGCCCATTTCAACAGGTCTTCATAGTGGCCCATGATCCAGGGAAGCGCCTTGTTCTGGAATTTATGGATCCAGTCATCAAAGAAATAGGTATACAATACTGTAAGCAGCGCCATAAACAGGGACAGGTTCCCGATAAAGAAGGCGATACTCCCTTTTCCCATGGGTATCCCCATCAGATCAAAGAGCACACCGATAACGATCATTACCACAAAAGGCCGGGAACGGAATACATCCGACTTCTTTTTATGCTCAGGATTGTCCGGATGATTCATAAAGTCCACCGCAAATACCGGGTTCATCAGGAAGGCCACAAATAAGGAGGCCGCTAATGTAAAGATCAGCATCAATGGCAAGTAGATCATAAACTTACCAATGATCCCCGGCCAGAACAAAAGCGGTACAAAGGGCGCCAGCGTGGTCAATGTTCCTGCCAGTACAGGCACAAATACCTCCCCCGCCGCCAGCATAGAGGCCCGCTGTGGGTTTATTTTTCCTTTACCTTCCGTAAAGATCCGGTGGGTATTCTCAATTACCACGATGGCATCATCAACAATAATCCCCAGTCCGAAAAGCAGTGCAAAAAGCACCATGAAATTGAGCGTGATATTGGTGCCAATAAAGGCTTCCCCAACCGGTATGAACATAAACGCCACAAACATACTCAGCGGCACACTCAGGGCCACAAAGAAGGCATTGGTGAGTCCCATAAAGAACATCAGGATGATCAATACCAGTATAAACCCGATCACGATAGAGTTTACCAGGTCATTGAACGATGTCCGTGTAGAAATGCTCTGATCACCGGTAATGGTCACACTTAGGTTTTGAGGGAATACCGTTTTCTTCATATCCTCGCTGATGGCCTTTACGGCATCGCTGGTTTCGATCAGGTTTTCCCCGCTGCGTTTTACGATGTTTAAGGTTAATACGGTTTTGCCATCTAACCGCGCATAACTATCTGTTTCCTTGATGGTATCTTTAATGGAAGCGATATTTTTCAGGTAGATCGGATTGCCCGTATTGTTCCGTACAATCACTTCTTCAATATCCCTTGCGGTTTTAAACTGTCCCTTCAATTGCAGGTTCCGCCGCATATTGCCCACTTCCAGCAAACCACCGGAGATATCCGCATTCTCATACTTCACCGCAGTGGCAATATCATCGAAAGTAACACCGGCAGCCTGCATTTTTGCATTATCTACATTGATCTGGAACTCCCGCTCGGGCGCCCCTACCAGGTCTACCCTGGTGATCTGCGACAATTCCTCAATGCGGTCTTTCATTTTATCCGCATACTCTTTTAACCGTACCCGGTCGATATCGCCACTCAGGTTCACATACATAATGGGCATTTCAGACATGCTCACTTCCAGCGCCGTGGGCTCTTGTGTAAGGTCCGTCGGCAGGTCCTGCCGGGCCTTGTCAATCGCATCTTTTACCTTTTGTAAGGCCACTTCCACTTTCTCATCCGAACCAAATTCTACCATGATGGAAGAGTAATCCTGGAAGGAGCTGCTGGTTACTTTTGTAACCTTTACGCCCGTCATCCCCTTCAATTGTTTTTCAATGGGCTGGGTTACCAGGTTCTCGATATCCTTGGGTGAGTTACCCACGTAAATGGTAGATATATATACATTGGGGATTACCACATCCGGAAAGCTTTCTTTTGGGGTTGCAACAAATTTGTATACCCCAAACAGCGAAACCATTAATATCAGTAAATAAACCGTTGTACGGTTTTTTACGGCCCAATTAGTAGGTTTAAATTTTTTGCTCTTCTCTAAAAATTCTTCTAAAATACTCATATGTGCATTATTTGTGGTGAGATAAACTCACTGCCTACTGAAATTTATTTCGAAGCCTGGGTAGTTACTACCTGCCCGTCGTACAAACTCTGGAATCCTTCGGTGATCAGCTGATCGCCATTTACCAGTCCGGATTTGATCTCCAGTTTATCGCGGTACAGTTCGCCCACCACTACTCTTTTTTTCCGGGCTACCAGGTTATTGCCTTCTTTTACGGCAACCAGTACAAATTTCCCTTCTTCATCTGATTGAAGGGTATTTACCGGTACGGTAATGGCTTCGCTTGCACTGTAATCTTGTAGCTGCACTTTTGCCAGCTGGTTGGCCCGGATGGAAGGGTCCTGCGGTACCGTTGCCTCTACATAAAAAGAGCGCGTGGTTGGATCGATCAGCTTGCTTACCACATTTGCTTTTGCAGAAATTTCTTTATTCCCTGCATCGGGCAATGTGATCTTCAATGGGGTGCCTACTTTAACCCGATCGATATAAGTTTCGGGAACATTGACAATGAGTTTAAGTACCGATGTATTTACAATAGAGATCTGCGGAACGGTTCCGGCCATTCCTACAAAAGCTTCTCCCACCTTCACATTTACCTGGTCGGCTACACCACTGATATCGGCGCGCACATTTGTATAATCCAGCTGTTCTTTAGCCTGCTGTATCTGTGCTTCTGCTGCACGTAGCTGGCTGGTTAATGCATCTACATTGGTCTTTGCCTGAATTACCTGAATCTCGGCACCAATATTATTTGCCCATAGGTTCTTCTGCCGCTCATAGGTTGTTTGTGCCAGTTTCAGCTGGGCCTGTATCTGGCCGGTCTGCTGCTGAGCAGCTATTACCTGCTGCCGTTGTACCGCATCATCCAGTTTTGCCAGCACCTGTCCTTTGCTTACCCGGTCTCCTTGTTTTACATACAACGCTCTTACCACGCCTCCCATTCCTTTGGGTGCTACGTAGGCACTGTTCTTCGCATCAATCTTACCCTGTAAATCGATATAGTGATCAAAGGCATTGCTGCCAATCGGCTGTATGGTTACAAATTTTGCTTTAACGGTATTGGGCTCCAGCTTCGCCAGCTCGTCTTCTAATTTGGTCAACTCATCATTGTTCTTTTTCTGCGCGGCTTTCAGTTTTTCAATTTTGGCTTTAAGATCGCCAGCCTTTCCCTTCTCCTTTCCGCCTCCGCAGGAGTAAAGCACCAATGCAAAGGCAGTGATCGTTAATGTGGTTTTTAAAACGCTGTGCATAAAATATAGTATTAAATAGTTTGGATGTTAAAATTTACCAATGGCCTTTAAGAAGTCCACTTTTGCCACAACGGCATTGTACAGGGCATTATAATAATTGGTTTGGGCTGATTGCAACTGCACCCGGGCATTATCAATTTCAATCTGACTTCCGGTGCCCATTTCATATTTCTTCTTGGTTTGCTGGTATACATTCTCTGCCAGCTTCATGTTCTGCTTCTGATAGTCCATATCTGTAATGGCAGATTTAAAGGTGTTTTTAGCAGCCTCCCGTTCATTGTCTATATTGATCTTCAAGGCCTCTATCTGGTTTTGTGTCTGCCGTAGTTTCAATTTTGCCTGCTCAATTTTAGCATTGGTGGCAAAGCCGGTAAAAATAGGCACATGTAGATTCAAAGCGATGGAACTAGCAGTAAACCATTGGCTGTTGATCATTTTCCCCAACGAATTCTCCATTGCCATTTTGGTATAATTACCACTTAACGACAGGGTCGGTATCTTACTGTATTTATAACGCTGCATATCGTACTCATTCAGTTTAGCACCTAACACCGCTGCCTGATAATCCTTCCGTTCTAGATAATCTGCATTCATCGCATCCAGAATTCCTTCTTTGATATTGTCATCGGTCAGAGAGTCAGCCAGAACCAGCTGTTCCGAAATAGGCATTCCCATTAATACTTTCAAACCTAGATAGCCATTGTTAACATTATTTAGAATTTGAATCTTTTGTGAACGAAGATTTGCAAGCTGTACATCCAGTTTGTCAATATCCAGCTTCTCCGCAAAACCGTTATCATACATAATCTTTGTATCATTGCGGTTCTTCGATACCAGGGCTATATTGGAATCGATCAGATCGATCTGCGTTTTACTAACTATCAGCTGATAATAAACTTTGGCTATATTATACCGGATTTGTTCTGCTGTTACTTCAGAAGCTTTCACCTTATAGTCGATCAGCGTTTTTCTCGCCTGCAACCCAGTAAATACCTGGCCGTCAAATAAGATCTGGCTCAACGAAACTCCAGCATTTGAATTCCATTTTGTACCAAACTGAGCATCTATAAAACCATAGTCTGCATTTGCGGGATTTCCAATTGGTTTGCCATTTCCATCACGCACATCCAATTGCTGTAACACGCCGATAATGGCAGGAGCAAAGAAATTCGGAAATCGCTGAACAGCAACATTAGGATTATAGGTAGCACTTCCATTTGCGCTGATCTGCGGATACGCACTACCCGTCACCTCGCGGTTTACCTGCTGCTGCAATTGAATATCCAGCAACGCATTTTTTGCCTGCACATTGTGCTTTTGTCCATACTCCAGTGCCTGCTGCAATGTAAAATAATGGGTACTGTCCTGCGCATAAGCGCTGCCCGCTATCATCAGCCCCGCGATGGCCATTACCATTAGCCTAATCTTTTGCATCTGAATTATTTTTTGGTTTATGTTTTTTATACTTTTCAATTAATTTCTGTCCTTTGGGAGTGGCCATTCCATGAAGGAAAAAATAGAACAGCTCCAGCTGTACCTGGAACAGGCTATCCTTTAACCTGCTGTAAAATTCCGGCATAAAAAGTACATCTATACTCCCAACCCGGAACTGCGCAATAATATCGATATTGAAATCGTCACGATACAATCCTTCCCCGATTCCCCGTTTTATGTTGGTGGCAATTACATCATAAATGAACCCATTCTTATAATCCACAAACTTTTTGTATGCCCGGGGATGATACTTTTTAAGATCATTCATAAGAACAGGGTTCATATTCCTGAACAACTCAGAAGTCTGTTCAATAGCCAGGAACCCTTCCTGTATGGCATTATCGGAGATGTCATGAAACGTTTTGCAATGCATACAATTGTCCTGCAACAACATTTCGATAGCTTCCCCTACCAGCTGATCTTTGTCTGTATAATACTGATAGATCGTTTTTTTACTGCTGCCCACGGCCGATGCAATGTCATCCATGCTTACACTGCGCGCACCGTATTGCATGAAGAGGTGCAATGCCCGGTTACGGATATGGGCCTTATTTTCGTTTTCGTCTTCCATTTTGCCCGGCGAAACTATGGAAACTTTTTGAACTATTAAAGTTTCCGGCGTTTTTTCATGAAAAACTTAACCGAAGTTATTATCGCTACACATTATTATGCTACGCATACCGGTGAATGGCATTTTTTTACCGGCGAACCGCCCAAAAGCACAACTCAGCCGTACTTACTGTCAAAAACTTTTATTTTTGCCCGGTATCATGGCTACAATTAAGTATAAAAAAGAAGATCGTCTCGTGGGAAAATTATTCCGTTATTTCCTCCAGGGATTGATCATCCTGGCCCCCATTACCATTACGATCTATATCCTTTACCAGCTTTTTAACTGGGTAGATAACCTGTTGCGCCCTGTGATGGTGGTGCCCGGACTGGGTTTTTTGACCATCATCCTGTTTATCCTGTTTATTGGATGGATCAGCAGTTCACTGATCATGGAGGCCGTTATCAGCTTTTTTGACCATTGGCTGGAACGCACACCAGGTATTAAGCTGCTGTATACCTCTATAAAGGACTTTTTCCGTGCATTTGCCGGCGATAAAAAGAAATTTACCAAACCGGTACTGGCCAATATCTTTGACCGGGATATCTGGATCGTAGGTTTTATTACCGATGAAGAAATGGCAAAGTTTAACATGGGCGCCGATATGGTGGGTGTGTATGTACCACAGGCGTATAATTTTGCCGGGCAACTGTATATCCTGCCCCGGAACCGGGTGCAGCTGATTGATGCCATTACGCCCGGAGATGCTATGAAGTATACCGTAACCGGTGGCGTGGTGGAAATGGAACAGCATCCCCCGGCTTCCGGCAGCGCCCAGGAAAACCGGGAATCATAAACCAGCTATAATTTTATGTCGACCATCAAACCTTTTGCCGCCCTGAGACCCCTGAAAGCGCTTGCGTCCAGGGTTGCCTCCCGCCCTTATGATGTACTGAACAGTGAAGAAGCGCGGGAAGCGGTCCGGGATAATCCATACTCTTTTTTGCATATCACTAAAGCGGAGGTAGATCTGCCCCCGGATACGGATGTGCATAGTACCGCCGTGTATGAACAAGCAAAAGCGAATTTATTGGCCTTCCAGCAGCAGGGTATCCTGATCCGGGAAGCCAAGCCTTGTTATTATATTTATCAATTGGTCATGAATGGCCGGAGCCAGACCGGACTGGTAGCGGCATCTGCCGTTGCCGACTACGAAAACGGCCGCATTAAAAAGCATGAGTTCACCCGGCCGGAAAAGGAACAGGACCGCATCGACCATATGCGCACCATTGAAGCGCAAACGGGTAAAGTGTTTCTTGCTTATGCAAATGTAGCGGAGCTGGATGCCTGCATCAGCAATTGGAAAAACAATCATCAGCCGGAATATGATTTCCTGGCGGATGATGGCATACGGCACACAGTTTGGGTGATTGATGCCGAACCCGTTATTGAACAGATCACGCTATTATTCCGGGAACAGGTTCCGGCCACTTATATTGCTGATGGGCATCATCGTGCCGCTTCCGCCGCAAAAGTGCACCAGGCGCTACCGGGAAGCAGTGAGGCTGCCTGGTTTCTTACGGTTATTTTTCCCGCAACCGAACTGGCCATCCTGGATTATAACCGGGTAGTAACCGACCTCAATGGTCATACAACCGGCGACTTTATTGCAGCCCTGCATGAAGATTTTGAAGTTACGGCTTCTGAAACTGCGGTAAAACCAGCGCGGTTGCATGAGTTTGGAATGTACCTGGGAGGTAAATGGTACCTGCTGCGAAGCCGGCCACACTCCTACACAGAAGACCCGATCGGCATCCTGGACGTTTCGATACTGACGGAAAACGTACTGGATAAGCTGCTTGGTATAACAGATCAGCGCACCGACCGGCGCATCGATTTTGTAGGCGGGATCCGGGGAATGGAGGAACTGGAAAAACGCGTAAACAGCGGCGCCATGAAGGTAGCCTTCAGCCTTTTCCCGGTTACCATTCAGCAATTGTTTGCTATTGCCGACAGCGGAAACGTGATGCCCCCCAAAAGCACCTGGTTTGAGCCCAAGCTAAGGGACGGATTGCTGACGCATTTATTATAATGGTTGCAGATTTAAAAGTTTAAGGTTTCACCTCAGATCCGGTTTTATGCTTGGTGTAAGATGTTAGATATTAGACGCCAGATACCAGAGATTAGATGTCTAGCCTCTAAAGAATATTGGCAGTAAGAAGCTCATGCAACAGTAACGGCATTGTCATGCCCACATTTTCACATCTTCAAATTTTCAAATTCTTTTATTTTAAATTCCCGTCGATTGCGCCTGCAATGCATCTCTAAGATATTGTTGAATACAACTAAAGCTGTGGTTCGAGTTAACGTAACGGACGCAACGTATCCGCAACGGCCGCAATGGAAACCTGAATGTCGAAAAAATCCCTTGGCGTATTCGTTACATGATACCTGTTTCCTGTATACTATGGCCATAGGAAACTCATGAAGCAGGAACGGCATCTTCATTTTCAAATTCTCACATTTCCACATTTTCACATTCCCACATCTTCACATTTTCAAATTATTCCCGAAACTTTCCTTTATAAAAAATTAAAATTGTGCCACTACCACCCTTTGCGCTATTTTTACGTCCTGTAAGAGCGCTTCCGGCTTATTTTTTGCAGAATAAGTCAAAAAGCAGTGAAATGCGCTGTTTATCAGTTACTTAAAATATCAAAAATGAAGAAGATCTTTACCGCGGGCCTTTTTTTAATGGGAACCGTTATGGCATTCGGACAGGACCAGATTGCGAGCATGCGTGAAAATGCACGAAAATTTATGATGTCCGGTGATATGGATAACGCCCTCCTGGTGCTGAACAAAGCGGCACAGGCAGACAAGAATAATACGGATGTTCAAAAAGACCTGGCACTGGCTTATTACTACAAAAAAGACTATCTGAAAGGACTGGAGATCATTAAACCCCTGCTTGCGTCGGAGAAGGCGGATGTAGCTACCTACCAGCTTGCTGGAACACTTTACCGTGGTACTGATAACGGCAAAGAAGCAGAAAAGATCTACAAGACAGCTATTGAAAAATTCCCCAATCAGGGTCCTCTTTACAGCGAGTATGGAGAAGTACTGGAAGTAATGAAGAATGGCGGAGCTGCGATCAATATGTGGGAAAAAGGAATGGAGATGGCCCCCTCCTACAGCGGAAACTACTATAATGCCGCGGTATACTATTTTAAACAACCGGAAGGAAAAATATGGGCCATCCTTTACGGGGAGATCTATGCCAATATGGAAAGCCTGAATCCTAAATCGGCCAATATCAAAAAAATGGTGCTGGATGCGTATAAAGATCTTTTCTCCGGCAATCTTACCCAAATGGCTGCAAATACAAAAAATCCGTTTGCCAAGGCGGTTCTGGAAACCTTTGGCCGTCAATCGGGCATTACAGCACAGGGGCTCACCCCAGAAACCCTGGCTATGATCCGCACGCGTTTTGTACTGGATTGGATCAATAACTACAATAAAAAATATCCCTACCGGTTATTTGAATACCATCAGCAACTAATGCGGGACGGTATTTTTGACGCCTACAACCAATGGATGTTTGGCCCGGCCAATAATCAATCAGCCTTTGAAACCTGGGCCGGCAACAATAAAGAGGTATATGATAAATTTACAGAGTTTCATAAATCAAGGATCTTTAAAATGCCGGCAGGACAGGTTTACTCTAACCGGAAATAATCCTTTTGTATAACAGTATGTACAACCACTTCTTCACCGGAGTGGTTTTTTATTCGGTAGATTTTTCTTAAATTGTATATTAGAATTTAAATAACAGCTCATGACGTTCCCCGCTTACAGGTTGTTTGATGCGATTGCCCACCAGTTAAAGCATTTTCCCAAACCCGATATGTTAACTGCCAAAATCGATGGCAGCTGGAAATCCTTCTCCACTGAAGTGGTCAGCCATACCGTTAACCAGCTTTCGCTTGGCCTCATCGAAAAAGGGGTACGGGGAATGGATCAGTCTGCCGAAGAAAGCGATAAGATCGCTATCATCAGCCAGAACCGGCCGGAATGGGTATTTACGGATCTCGCTGTACAGCAGACGGGTGCTATACTGATACCGATCTATCCTACCACCAATCCGCATGAGCTGGAATTTATCTTAAACGAATCCCAGGCCAAATTTATTTTTGTCAGCAACCGGGAGCTATTGGAAAAAGTACAGTCGGTCAAAAGTGCGTTCCTGCAGGAGATTTATACGTTTGACCAAATTGACGGTGCCCGCCATTATTCAGAACTGTTCGCACCACTTACCGAAGCATCAGAGGCCCGGCTGGCTTCCGTTAAGGCAACGATCAGCCCCCGGCATACGGCCACGATCATCTATACTTCAGGTACCACCGGCACTCCAAAAGGTGTTATGCTGAGCCATGAAAATATTGTTAGCAATGTTTATTTTTCAAAAGCCAGTTTCCCTTTTGAAGATCAGCCTCAGACCAAAACATTAAGCTTTTTGCCGCTCAATCATATCTTTGAAAAAACGATCACCTATATTTATCTTTTTAGCGGTATTGGCATCTACTATGCGGAGAGCATGGAAACCATTGCCGATAATTTAAGAGAAATTAAACCCGATGGGTTTACGACGGTTCCGCGACTGCTGGAAAAAGTATATGAGCGGATCATGCTCAAAGGCAAAGAGCTTAAAGGGATAAAAAAAGCGTTGTTCTACTGGAGCGTTAACCTGGGCACACAATACGATAACCGGATTAACAGAGGCGCTTTTTATAACTGGAAACTCAGCCTTGCCCGGAAGCTGGTGTTCAGCAAGTGGCGGGATGCGCTGGGAGGCCGGATCAAATTTATCATTACCGGTGGAGCAGCAGCGCCGGAAAAACTATTGCGTATTTTTAACGCCGCCGGTATCCCGGTTTTTGAAGGATACGGCCCTACAGAACACAGCCCGGTGATCTGCGTAAACCGTAAAGAAGATAATTATATAGGAACGGTGGGGCCTGCCATTGACGGCATAGAAGTGAAACTTGCAGAAGACGGGGAGATACTGGCCAAAAGTCTTTGCGTAATGCAGGGGTATTATAAACACCCGGAGTTAACCGCTGAGGTAATTAAGGATGGGTGGCTTTGTACGGGCGATATCGGGGAATGGATCGATAGCCGCTATCTCAAGATTACCGATCGCAAAAAAGAGTTGTTCAAAACCAGCGGAGGAAAATATGTAGCACCACAGCCGATCGAGAACAAGATGAAAGAAAGCAAATTCATTGAGCAGATCATGGTGGTGGGCAATGATAAAAAATTCGTTAGTGCACTCATCGTTCCGGCTTTCCATGCCGTAAAGGACTGGATGCAGGAACAAAAAATAGAAGCCGGCAGTAATGAAGAAATTGCCAAGAACCCGAAGGTCCATGAGCTTTTCCGATCGGTGATCGATCATCACAATGTCAATTTCAACCATATTGAGCAGGTCAAAAAATTTGCGCTGCTTCCACAGGAATGGAGTGTGGATACCGGTGAAATGACGCCCAAACTGAGTCTGAAGCGAAAGGTGATCCTCGAAAAATTCAAAAAAGAGATTGACGCTATTTATGGTTGATGCCACCGCTGTCATTGGGTGGGTTTGCTAAATTTCATGCCTGATTATTGTTCCTGTTTACACCGGTAACGATACAACCTCACTGTTCATCAACGAATATCGTCGTTCGTCGCTTATTTGCTTGCACAACCGTTCAGCTATCCATTTTTTGGGCAACTTTGCCGGGACCCAAAACAATGATGATACAACGACTTTTGAAAAAACCCATACTATTGCTGATGGGCATTTGGCTGCTTTTAACCGCCATTAATATTAACAAAGCTTTTCATGTGGATGATACCTTTCACCTGGAAGCTGCCCAGCACATACTTAAGGATCCGCTGAGACCCATGTCTGGTATGATCCGGTGGGACAAACCGGAGGCCACGCCTATACACACGGGCAACCAACCCCCGTTGTTGTTTTATATGATTGCCGGTATGTCACTGATTTTCGGATTTAATGAGATAGGACTTCACCTGCTGATTGCGCTGTTCTCATTTTTAGCGCTCTACTGGTTCTATAAAACGGCAATATTATACGACGCTGGTAAATCTCTTTTTTTATTAGCATTGCTAGGGCTTTGTCCGGCCTTTGTCGTTAATCAGAATTTAATGACCGATGTACCGGTGCTGGCATTGCTTTTAGGTGTTTTATATTACCTTTCATTAGCCAATAAAACCAACCAGTTCCGGCACTATATTATTGCCATGTGCCTATTGGCTGCAGGCTGTGTCACAAAGTACATATTCCTGCCCGTGGTTGCCGCTATTTTTGTCCTGTTTATATTCAGGAAACAGTACCGTAAGCTGCAACTCCTTTTAATACCCGCCGGACTGTTGGTTGCATGGTCATTATGGAATTACTGGGAATTTGGGAGTATTCATATTTTGGATAGAAGTACAACGCCGGCCTTTAGCCGGTGGAATCTTCTATGGTCTTATTTTTCCTGCCTGGGTTGTATTGCACCTTTCGGCATCCTGTTGTTCAACGATCTTCTTAAAGGACGGTTAAACAGCTATTGGGTGTACATCTCTTTGTTCTTATTCATACAGATCGTTCTGTTTTCCTCTTATATAATGGGATCCTATGAAGTCCAATTGAAACGTTTTTTGGAGATCGTTTTTTTTGTAAACGGACTGATCATTATCATCGCAATTTTACGGATCGGCTACCATTCCTTAAAGCAAAAAAAATGGACCGGCTTTATTATAGCCGACGAAGCTACATTGCTGATCATTATGGGGGCGGTTTCTGTGTTCCTTGTTTTATTTGCCCCGTTTATGGCGCCCCGGCATTTATTATTAATCATTCCCCTGATTTTGCTATTATCGGCGCCGGCTATTTCGCGTTGTAAAACCGGTTTACGCTCAAGCCTAGTAGTAGCATCCCTGATGCTCAGTATACTGCTGGGCATTTCAGACTGGCAATATGCCGATTTTTATCGCAGCACAGCAGCCCGTATTATGAAAGGCATGCCCCACAATAGCAAAGTATGGGCAACCGGCACAGGCGGATGGCAATGGTATGCAAAGCAGAACGGGATGATTGAATATAGCTTGAACCGTTCCAAGGTGCGCCCCGGAGATTATATCGTTGCAGCCACCGGCACTACCCATCATCACATCGACGCCGATCTTCCGGTACGGCTGCTGGCGAAAATATGGGGCGATGAAGTAACGCCGCTTACCTATTTTTCGGTAAACAAAGGATTCAGCATGTATTATACCAGCTTTGGACGCCCCTCCTGGCGGCTTTCAAAAAAACCGGCCGATACAATATTTGTTTTACAATGCATGAACCCTTTGAAAAAATAAAAATTACTGCCCAAATTTGCAGGCATTGTAATTCCTGTATGGTTAATGGATTCTATAAGCATGGGCAATAATGGAAACTTCCTTTGCCCCTGCATACAGGGTTCATGCTGTACAGCAACAATCATCATTCAGCATGGCCGTTATAATGAACCATCATCGCCATTGCTAAAGCGCACGCCTCGTTTAACAAGCCGTAATCAACTCCTGTCTGATTGTTGTGTATCCCCCAGGTTAGTTTATGGAAACCCGTTGTTCTTTTAAATTCCATCCGAATACGGACACAGCTATATCCGGTGCGCTTTTGGGATAAGTGATCTGTATTTCTTTCCGTGTACCGGGAAGTACGGTTACATAATTATCGCTATAAAATGAAGGCAGCAGGCGTTTGCCGGTTTGAGTGTTGATAACAGAAAGCCGGTTGAAAAATGCCAGCGGCGCACCTTCGGGGTTCTCAAGCAGCACATCGATCTTTCCGTCTGCGATCTTCTTACATTGAACCCTTACCCGGGACGAAGGCATTTGATTCAGTCCCGTATAGTTGCCGTTTTGATCCGGCAGCCAATAAGTATTTTCATCAATCATTGTTTTGTCCGCATCCAGTAACTGTATTGTTAAAAACAGACCTTCTGCAGCTCCCATTTTTTTAATGGCCTCTTTTACCGACATGATCCGTTTTGCATTTTGAGGAATGGCTTCACAAAAAACCTGTGTGATCAGGTGTTCCTTCCCCTCCATATTAAAGGCTTTTATCACCAGCATCAGGTTGTCTTTCTTTTCCCAGGTGTTATTCGCGATATAAACTGAGCTATCCCCAAAATTGAACATCCCATGCAAGGGTTGGTTACCGGTACGCAGGCCATACAGACAGGCATTGGGATCCAGGTAATAATCATACATCTGCCCACGAAGCGCCGTCCAGGGGTTTTGCGTCTTCCAGATAATGACACCGGTATACCAATCCCATTGGTGCCCAATGAATCCTTCGATCAGTGTACGGTATTGATCATAATTGACCAGCTGCGCTTTATTGGCAAAGTCTTCCAGGTTTTTGGGAGCGCCATAGGCGTCGATGGACTTACCATAGCCGATATATTTATGATAGGTCCATACGGAATCACTCACCGCCTCCGACCTTGCTTTTTCAGCAGGGATCACCAGGTTCTCTTCAGGAATAAACCGCCGCAATGAAGTCATATCCCCCATGCCTACCGATCCTATTTCCGAGTTGAACGGCCAGGTACGGTAATTCCAGAAATAAGGCAGGGACTGTATCCCGTAAGGCCCGTCACCATTATTCCCCAGGGCATTGTACGACATGCTGTCGGAATTGGAGTAATCAATAAACCAGCGGGTACCATCCAGTGCCGGCATTACAGAATCCTTCAGCGTCTGAAAAATACCGGGTGCCAACACAATCTCATTACCTCCGCACCAAACAGCCAATGAAGGATGATTACGGATCATTTTGATCATATCGGCCGCTGATTCAATAAACAGCGAATGATCATCCGGATAGTTGCGCCGGGTCCATTGATCATCTGATTTTTTTGGATCCATCCAGCGGCCATTGCAGTCGCCCGATCCCCAGAAGTCCTGCATCACCAGCAAACCATATTCATCACAGGCTTTGTAAAATTCGGGCCGTTCTGTTAAGGCACCACCCCATACCCGGATCATGTTGAGCCCCATATCCCGGTGAAAGCGCATTTCTGCGTCGTAGCGTTCGTTGCTGAAGCGCAGCAGCTCATCCGATACAATCCAATTGCCGCCTCTTACAAAAACCGGCTGACCATTTACCCGCAGTTCCATACTCCGCGTGCGATCATTCCATTGGTTCTTTATTTCCCGGATACCCACTGTTATGTTCCGCAGGTCAGAAACTTCACGGTTATTTTTGACAAATGAAATGGCAGACGGGTAAAGATGCTGCGGTCCATAGGTATTGGGCCACCAGAGCCTGGGAGCCTTTATGGTTATTGCGGGCAGTTGCACTTCTTTTTTTTCAAAAGGCTTTAAGGATACCGGCAAACGAACAGTCTGATGATCAATTTCATATTGAACGGTACCGGAAACACTGACAGCACCTGCATTTTCAAGGGTGGTAGTAACCTGCACAAAGGCTGAAGACTGGTGTCCGGTGGGCTTGCGAACACCGGGCACCATCGTTTTTATAAAAGGATCTGTGATAATGACAGACCGTGTTTTTTCAATCGTCACTTTATCCCATATACCCGTGTTCCGGTCCCGAACGGGTTGAATCCAGTCCCAGCCTGCCACATACTGATGCGTTACATTTTTGGCAATGGTTCCATCGCCTCCCTGACCTCCATTAGGATTCCCGACAATATCCGGCGGATACACGATCACCGCCAGACGGTTCCTGCCCAACTTGCTGAGGTAGGCGGTAATATTGTAACGCTGCCGCAGGAACATTCCTTTAAATACTTTTTTATTGAGTTTTTTCCCGTTCAGGTAGATATCACAGCCATAATTTATACCCCGAAAATTGAGCCACACCTGACCATCACCCGCCGGAATCGTTTCACTGAAATCTTTGCAAAACCAATAGGTATAATAGGCCTTCCCCACCTGGTAGATATCCGGAATTTTGTTATTGTTCATTCCGTAAAACGGATCGGGCATTTTCTTATTATCCAGCAAAGTGGTTAAAACGGTTCCGGGAACAGTGGCCGGCATCCAGGCATCAATGGAATAACTGTGTTGTGATAACTGCTCCGGCGTAACAGAAAGTTCATCTGCTTTATAACAGCGCCATCCGCTTTTGAGCTCATACCCGTTATCCGGCGTCGTTTGCGCCCCGCAACAGCAGCTTATGACAATGCCCCAAAGGACTAAAAGAAGCTTTTTTCTCATGATTGAAAATTACATCAAAAAGGCGATTCATCGGTTCGCTTCTCTGTTATTTTGCGACCGCCTATAATTGATGAATCCCGCCACAGGGCGGGATCCATCAAACTTAATTAAAATACACTTATGAAATTTGTTGCCCTTTACAGATCTGTAATCGGCTTGTATTTGGGCACCAATGCTTTCATGATGATCCAGGCAAGCAGGTAGGCGATCGCGCAAAATGCAAACATGATGGTATATCCTGTTTCAATATGCCCCAGGGCTTTATATTTATCAAAAAGGGAGCCACCGATCTTTGTTATCAATACACCTCCAATACCACCAGCCATACCACCAATACCTACTACGGATCCAACCGCTTTTTTGGGGAACATATCCGAAACCGTTGTGAAGATGTTTGCGCTCCAGGCCTGGTGCGCAGAAGCCCCGATACCGATCAAAATTACCGGAAGCCAGAAGCTGATTTCACCCAATGGCTGTGCGGCCAGTACCACCAGGGGAATAAATGCGATCATCAGCATCGCACGCATACGCCCGTCATAGGGTTCCATTCCTTTATTGATAAAATAAACAGGAAACCATCCGCCGCCAATACTTCCAAACATCGTCATACTATATAAAACGGTTAGCGGCAACATCACACCAGTTCCTGTAATTCCATACTGATCTTTCAGATAAGCCGGCAACCAGAACAGGAAAAACCACCATACACCATCGGTTAAGAATTTTCCAATGGTAAAAGCCCATGTTTGTTTATAACCCAGCAGTTTGAGCCAGGATACTTTTTCCCCGGTATTGGTATGCGCCGTTGTTTCTTCTTTTGCATCGCTGTTAATATATGCCAGCTCTTCAGCGGAAAGACGCTTCTGCTTTTCGGGCCTTTCGTAGTATACCTGCCAGAAAAAAAGCCAGATAAACCCAACCGCGCCAATGATCAAAAAGGCCGTCTCCCAGCCCCAGTGTTTTGCAATCCAGGGAACCGTCAATGGTGCCAGGATGGCTCCTACGTTTGTTCCTGAATTAAAGATACCCGTTGCTAAAGAGCGTTCTTTCTTAGGAAAATATTCCGCGGTTGCTTTAATAGCTGCCGGAAAGTTGCCGGCCTCCCCGATGCCCAGTACAATTCTTGCAACCATAAATCCAACTACTGATACCGGCAATGCAGCCAATCCGGTCCAGCCCAATGCCGATATCGTACCCTGCCCAATGGGTATGGCCCAGGCATGGATCATGGCACCTACAGACCATAATATAATGGCCCACATATATCCTTTTTTTGTGCCTAACCGGTCAACAATCCTGCCCGCAAATAATAAAGCAATGGCATATGTGAACTGAAACGCGGCAGCAATATCCGCATACTGGCTGTTTGTCCACCCAAATAAATCTTCAAGTGTTGGTTTTAATAAACTCAGCACCTGCCGGTCCAGGTAGTTGACCGTTGTGGCAAAGAACAACAATCCGCAGATCGTCCACCTGTATTTTCCTATGGCTTTTTGCATGCTTATTTACTTTTTACTGATTGGATTGTATTTAAAACGTCGGTTGTTGACGTTGCGATAGTGGCGTAATCTTTATCCGCCATCAATTGCTTACTTACCAGTTTGCTTCCCATACCTACAGCGCATACGCCGGCTTTAAACCAGCTTTCAATACTTTCCCGGGTGGTATCCACACCGCCTGTAGGCATAAACAGCAGCTTCGGAAAAATGTCGCGGATCGTGCTCAGGTATTTTGGCCCCAGCATATCGCCCGGGAACAATTTTATAAATTTAACACCGGCATTCTCTGCGGCAATGATCTCCGTGGGCGTCATACAACCTGGTGCATAAAACACTTCTTTTTCAGCTGCGAAAGCGGCAATTTCCGGAACAAAACCCGGACTTACAAAAAAGTCGGCGCCCGCTTCCAGGTAATTTTTTGCATCCTGCAGATTTTTTACTGTACCAATCCCCAGCAGCAGTCCCTGCATTTCCTGGTCGCGGATCGCTACCAGTTTTTTGAAATTGCTAAACGCCGCTTCGCCCCGGTTGGTATACTCAACTGCCCGCACACCAGCGCCGTGTAACGCCCGCAGCACCTCTATACTTACGGACTCATCCGCATTAAAGTACAACGGCAGCATGCCCTGTTCAATAATAATGTCGATTGTTTGTTGTACGGCCATTTTTATATTTTTATTTTCATTACTAATTTTTTAATCACCCCCTCACCAATCATCGGGGCATGTACATCGCCCGGAAAAAAGATTACAAACTGTCCGGCGTTTAAGGTGAAGAACATATCCGGTGCATCTCCGTAAAAGAGCACATCCTTATCAGGATTGTAATCTCCCTTGGGCTTAACGCAATCCTGCCGCGGCTTCCAGCCCATTTGTTCTACACCGCTGATCACATACTGGATGTCGATAAACTGGTTATGACACTCAAATTTTTCCAGTGCTATCCCCGCCTCTTTACCCGGAGCTTCGGAAACGATCGCCTTCACGGCACCTTCCTCCACCACATAAGTGCCCGCCGGTGTATTTAAAAGATCCGTTTGCCGGATGTAATCAAATGCTTTTTTAAACAGCGGGTGCAATGCCGCATAATTCAATCCTTTATCTTTTGTATCGATGATCATAAAACTTTTTATTTAATGATTTTCATTCGTACCCGGTGGCACAGATACCGGCCGGGGTTTAAGGTATACCGTTTTCCCGCTCTTTGCCGCAGTTCGCGCTGCATCCAGGATCTCCACAACCGTTACATTCACCGGCAGTTCATACAGGTCATTGGCATCCTGCTTTACCGTTCCCCGTATTACACCGGCAAACACCGCAAACGGATCTTCAAAAGGCTCCGGCCGCGGTTCCAGGATTTCGGTGGCTTCGGGGAGCTTTGCATCCAGGCGGGTCCTTACCCTCGTACGGTCTACAGCAATGGCATAGCCTTTAGTACCGTATACCTCCATATCCTTGCAACTGAAGGTCCAGCTCCATGAAGCCTGGATCACACACTGTGTTTCCGGATACTGCAGAATGATGGTCGCCTCGTCTTCTACCTTCGGATACCGGTCCGGGCGGTTCTGATGCGTGACGGCCGTTACCGAAACGGGACGTTGCCCTTCCATTAACCAGGTCATGAGGTTGGCACCATAGCAGCCAAAATCCGTGAGCGCCCCACCTCCGTTCTTTACAGGATCGGTAAGCCAGGCAACAAAATGCCGGTTCATGGCCCAGGGACCTTCATGGCCATCGTTTACCAGCACTTTTCGCAACCGGCCTAATTTGCCGTCCTTGTAGCAGCTCCGCACATACTGGTTGCTGGCATACCAGGAGGTTTCAAAATTGGTCAGCACTTTTATGCCATACCGTTTTGCCAGTGCCGCTATTTCCAGCGCATCCTTGTAAGTGGTAGCAAGCGGTTTTTCTACCATTACATGAATCCTGCGCGGCGCGGCCGCCCGTACAACTTCCACGTGCTCGTTAACAGGACCAAAAGCCATTACACCATCCGGCTTTACCTGGTCCAGCATCTGTTTCAAATCTGTATAAAAAAGAGCTTCCGGCAACCGGTACCGCTCCCGGAATTCCCGGATGCGGTCGGTATTTGTTTCGTAAATACCGGCAACTTCGATGTCCCCCTTCAGTTTCCGGTTATAAATCCAGTCGCTATGCCCATGCGTAATGCCCGCAATCGCAAGCCGTACGGGTTGCTGTGCCGCTGCCGCACACGAAATGCACAGCAACAAAAGCAGGCACAACCGTCGTATCGTCGTTATTTTCTTCATAAACCAGGTCACTGCCGGCAGGACCGCTGCAACGTTTACCGCTGCACACGACCGCTGGCATCGCCTTTCATCAGCGTTTTTACATCGCTCAGTGTGGCATGATTCAGATCGCCCGGAATGGTATGTTTTAATGCTGAAGCCGCTACACCAAACTCCGCCGCATCAGCCATGCTCATACCGGTAACCAACCCATAAATCAATCCACTGGCAAAACTGTCGCCACTGCCCACACGATCTACAATGCGCACATCGTATTTACGGGTATGATAAAACTCCGTACCGTCGCTAACCAGCGCACTCCAGCCATTATCACTGGCACTGTAGCTTTCACGAAGGGAAGAAGCGATGTATTTAAAGTTGAATTTTTCTTTCATCTGGCGGATCACATCTTTATAGCCATCCAGGTTCAGTTCCCCTTTTGTAATATCTGTATCCGCTGCTTTAAAGCCAAGGGTGGTTTCGGCATCTTCTTCATTACCGATGCACACATCTACGTATTTGCAAAGCTCGCTCATTACTTCCCGGGCTTTTTCTTTACTCCACAATTTTTTACGGTAGTTCAGATCGATACTGGTGGTAATACCCTTTGCTTTGGCGGCTTTCAGCGCGGCCTCGGTCAAAGCAGCCGCCTTATCGCTTAATGCCGGTGTAATACCCGTGGTATGAAACCAATCGGCCCCATCGAGGATCTTATCAAAATCAAATTCACTTGCATCCACTTCTGCAATGGCCGCACCGGCGCGATCGTAGATCACCTGCGAAGCCCGCATGGAGGCCCCTGTTTCCAGGAAGTAAATGCCCAGCCGGTCGCCACCCCTTGCCACAAAATCCGTATTCACCCCATAACGGCGTAAATGATTGATGGCCGACTGACCGATGGCGTTGTCCGGAACTTTTGAAACAAAATAACCATCAAGTCCGTAATTAGAAAGGGCAACAGCCACATTCGCTTCACCACCACCATAGGTAACATCAAAAGAATCCGCCTGAACAAAACGCTCAAAACCTGGAGTGGACAAGCGTAACATGATTTCGCCCAGTGTAACAACTTTCTTTGACATAATAATATTTTCTATTTTTTGTTTGTAAGAATTAAAAGATTGATCAGGCGTATCGCCATTAAAAAAAACTGAATGCCCAGTATCGCTATCAGCGCGAAAGGAACATACTTCTTCTGATAACGCACTTTTTTATAAGGCAAAAAACTCATCAGCAAACTAAACACGAAACCTAAAACCGGAATCCCCAGCATAAGAAACAGCAATAAGTCTTTTTTCATTTCGCCATCTCCAACAGCACGATCATAAAGATCCGTGAGCTGCTCATCCAATGTTGCCGTGGTTAGAAAATACAGGAGAACCGTTAGCATAACGCCGATACCCGCCATTTTCCAAACCGTTGCGCTCCTTATAAAAAAAGGTGTTGCGGATTGTGCTTCCGGAAACAAATTTTCTGTTATATCCTGGTTAATGATCACAATGCTTATTATAACAATGTAGCAATCGGTGCCGGATCCATATCTGTATACTGTTTGTTTTCGCCAGCCATACCCCAGATGAATCCGTAATTAGAAGTACCGCAGCCAAAGTGCATGCTCCAGGGTGGAGAGATCACAGCTTCCTGGTTCTTCATAATGATGTGACGGGTTTGCTGTGGCTGGCCCATCATATGAAACAGGCGTTGCTCTTCCGGCAGATCAAAATAAAAATAGATCTCGGTTCTGCGCGTATGTGTATGCGGCGGAACGGAATTCCACACACTGCCGGTTTCCAGTACGGTAAGCCCCATTACCAGCTGACAGCTTTGGATTCCCTCTTCATGGATGTATTTATAAATCGTCCGCTTATTGGAAGTGGTAATGTCGCCCAATGTTACCGGTGCCGCCTGCTCCCTGGTATACCTGGTAGTAGGATAATCGTGATGTGCCGGGGCTGATAAAATGTAAAACACCGCCGGATCTTTTTTACCGTTACTGCTGAAGCTTACTTTTTTGGATCCACGGCCAATGTACAGGCAGTCCAGTTTATCAAGGATGAACTTCTTGCCATCTACAGCAATTGTTCCTTTCCCTCCTACGTTAATAATGCCCATTTCCCGGCGCTGCAGAAAAAATTCAGCTTTGAGCTCTTCTTCATTTTTCAGCAATACGGTTTTGGCCACGGGCTTTACACCTCCTACAATTAAACGATCATAGAAGCTGTAAACTAACGTCAACTTGTCGGTCTTCATCAGATCTTCAACAAGAAAACTTTCCCGCAACTGCTCTGTGGTCATTCCTTTTGTTTCCTGCGGGCTGTGTTCGTACCTGATTTCCATTTCTGATTTTTAATTTGATATTTCTAATTTCTTATTCTGTTTATTCTAACGGCCCATCCAGCCACCATCAACGGTTAAGATGGTACCCTGCACATAGCTTCCTGCTTCAGAAGCAAGGAAAACAGCTGGTCCTGCAAAATCTTCCGGTGTACCCCAGCGGCCTGCCGGAATACGATCCAGGATAGATTTACTACGATCCGCATCTTCGCGTAAGGCCTGTGTATTATCGGTTGCGATGTAACCCGGTGCAATACCGTTTACATTAACGCCTTTTGAAGCCCACTCATTCGCCAGGGCTTTTACCAGGCTGCTCAATGCTCCTTTACTGGCGGCGTAACCCGGTACATTGATCCCTCCCTGGAAGCTTAACAGCGAGCAGGTAAAAATGATCTTTCCGGACCCCTTCTCAATCATGTGCTTTCCAAACTCACGCGCCAGTATAAAGGGTGTATCGAGGTTTATGGTTAACACATTATCCCAGTATTCATCCGGATGTTCTGCCGCCGGTTTGCGCATAATGGTTCCGGCGTTGTTTACCAGGATATCGATGCGCTCGTTATCGTTCAGCACCTCTTTTACAAATGCGTATACATTATTCCGATCGGCCGCATCCAGTTTATAATGCTTAAAATTGCGTCCCAATTTTCTTATTTCCGTTTCCACTTCCGACCCTGCTTCCACAGAGCGGGCGGCTACAATGATGTCTGCACCGGCTTTTGCCAGCCCGATGGCCATCCCTTTTCCAATCCCCTTATTGCCCCCTGTGATTAAGGCCGTTTTACCTGAAAGATCAAACATGCTGTGCTTTATTACTTTTTAATTTATTTGTATTATCCGCCGCCGGCCGCGCACTTTGGGCGCTCTGACAGCCCGCCGCCCCGGCTATTTACCATTGACCATTCAATGCCATTTCCTTAAGCAATTTTTATGGTTGCCGCAGATACGCTGATAGCGCCTGCGGCGCTTTTCTGCGACATTGTTGTCGTTAAAGCCGATACCAAATCTGCGCATCTGCGGCTTTATGGAAACGACATTGATTCACCATTCCCTACTTTGCCCCAAACCCGAAATATTCGTTCGCATTGTTGAAACAAATATTCTGTATAATCGCGCCTACCCAGGCAATATCGCCGGGAAGTTCGCCATTTTCAATATCGTTTCCAAACAAATTGCAGAGTATTCTACGGAAGTATTCGTGCCGCGGAAAGGACAGGAAACTCCTGGAATCCGTTAGCATTCCCACAAAACGGCTGATCAGTCCCATATTGGAAAGGGTATTCATCTGATCAATCATTCCATCTTTCTGATCGAGGAACCACCAACCGGATCCCCATTGCACTTTTCCGGCTACCGTACCATCGTTGAAATTTCCGGTCATGGTAGCAAACAATTCATTATCGGAAGGATTGAGATTGTACAGGATCGTTTTTGCCAGCCGGTCGTTTTTATCCAGTCCGTTCAGGAATTTGGAAAGCGCTCTTCCCTGGGAAAAATCGCCAATGGAATCCCATCCGGTATCAGGACCCAATTTGTTCAGCAGGCGGGCATTGTTGTTGCGCAGTGCGCCGAGGTGGTATTGCTGTACCCATCCTTTTTCATGATCCCATTCTGCAAACCAAACCAGCATTGCTGAACGAAATTGTTCCTGTTCTTCTGCAGACAGTTGCTTGCCTGCCCGGATCTTATCAAAGGCAGCGCTAACGCCTGCTTCTGTATAATCAGCAGCATGAATATGTTCCAGTCCATGATCCGATACCGAGCACCCCATTGCCGCAAAAAAGTCATGCCGGCTTTTCAATGCCTGCAGGAAGGTGTCCAGGTTTTTTACTTCCATGCCGGAAGCCTGTTCGAGTTTCGCAATATAGGCAGCAAAAACTTCCGGACTCGAAACATTCATGGCGTTATCCGGCCGGAAAGCAGGATATACCGGTATTTCAAAGCCACCGGCTTTTATTTTCTGATGAAATTCGAGGGAATCTACCGGGTCGTCTGTAGTGCAAACCACTTTCACATTCATTTTCCGCAATAATCCCTTAACGCTGTATGGGCTACTGCTGATGGTTGCAGAGGCCGCTTCATAAATACGCCGGCCGCTGTTGGCATCCAGTGTTTCCCGGATATCAAAATACCGCTGCAACTCCAGGTGCGTCCAGTGATACAGGGGGTTGCGCATGGTGTAGGGAACGCTCTCCGCCCATTTCAGGAATTTCTCCTCATCCGTGGCGGTTCCGGTAATAAAATGTTCATCTACACCATTCGTACGCATGGCCCGCCATTTATAATGATCGCCGTAAAGCCAGGCCTGGGTTATGTTTTGAAACTGGTGGTCTTCCGCTATTTGCTGTGGCGGCAGGTGGCAATGATAGTCAATGATCGGCATTTGTTTTGCATAATCATGATACAAGCGCTCCGCCGTTTTGGTTTCCAGTAAAAAATGATCGTCTAAAAACTGTTTCACTTAATTGATAGATTATTCGTTATTCGTTTGCTGTATACAGCTTATTTTCTTCCTGCGGCAAACTGCCCTTACAGGGAAACGCCCCTTTTCCAGGGAATAAAATCATCCTGGTTCAGTAATACCGCCTTGGGCACTACTTCCCCGCTGGCTGCTTTTATGCAATACTCCAGGATCTCTTCGCCCATTTGTTCAATTGTTTTTTCTCCATCGATGATGCCGCCTGTATTGATATCGATGATATCTCCCATCCGGTTGGTCAGCGCAGTATTGGTGGCTATCTTAATGGTAGGACAAACCGGGTTGCCGGTTGGCGTGCCCAGCCCGGTAGTAAACAGGATCAGGGTAGCTCCTGAAGCGGCTTTACCAGTTGTGGCCTCCACATCATTACCCGGTGTGCAAACCAGGCTTAAGCCGGGTTTGGTAGCGGGCTCTGTATAATCCAGCACATCCACCACCGGTGAAGTACCTCCTTTTTTTGCAGCACCCGTGCTCTTAATGGCATCAGTGATCAACCCGTCTTTTATATTACCCGGGGAAGGGTTCATAAAGAACCCGGATCCCACGCTGAGCGCCTGATCGTTGTATGTGGTCATCAGGTGAATGAACTTCCGCGCAGCGGATTCCTCTATGGTACGGTCGATCAGTTGCTGCTCGGCACCACACAGTTCGGGAAACTCCGCCAGCAGGATCTTTGCGCCCAATGCAGCCAACAGGTCGCTGGTGTAGCCCACAGCCGGATTAGCGCTGATACCGCTGAAACCATCGCTGCCACCGCATTTTACCCCAACGGTTAATGCCGTTAAAGGTGCCGGGCTGCGCTCGATCTTATTCGCTTCAATCAATCCTTCAAATGTTTTCCGGATGGCATCGGCCACCAGTTGCTCCTCGCTTTGTGATTGCTGTTGTTCAAATACAAGGACGGGTTTATCAAAAGAAGGGTTTCTTAATTTAATATCTTCAAGCAATTGTTTGGTCTGCAGGTTCTGGCATCCCAGGCTCAGGATGGTAATGCCCGCTACATTGGGATGATCGGCATAAGCCGCCAGCAGTTTGCTGAGGGTACCGGCATCCTGGCGGGTACCGCCACAACCGCCCTGATGATTCAGGAATTTAATCCCATCCACATTTTTGAACAGGCGGTCGCTCTTCTCTCCGGGAAGGGTGTTCAGCGTAATATTGGAAAGATCTTTCTGGTTTTTAAAGGCCTCCACAAGATGGTGTGCGTACTTCTTGTATTTATCGGTAACCGCGTATCCGAGCTCATTGTGCAATGCTTCGCGGATCACATCCAGGTTGCGGTTTTCACAAAATACCGTTGGCATAAACAGCCAGTAATTGGCGGTGCCTACCCGGCCATCATTACGGTGATATCCATTAAAGGTCCGGTCTTTATATTTCGAAACGTCCGGAGCCGTCCAGTGATACTGATAGGGCCGGTATTCGAAGGGATCCGCCGCATGGTTGGTATTGGCCGTGGTCATTAGTCCTCCCCTGGGGATGAATTCCTGTGCTTTGCCCACCAGTACGCCATACATAATGATTTCATCACCGGTCTGCATGTCTTGCGTAAAAAATTTATGTTTTGCACCGATGTCATTTTGTATTTCATATTCGGCACCCCCGTAGCTGATGATCTGTCCCTTCTTTAAATCCTTTAACGCTACGATAACGTTATCCTTGGGATGGACTTTTAAAACGATTTCCGCCATTTTTATTCCTTTATGATGTTTTGCAAAGCAGCTTGGGCACCACTTTGTGTTAAAAATTGCAATTGTTGTTTTACGGCTTCGGCAAAACCAGGGACCTGGTTCAGATCTTCGTTCCACAATCCTGTATCCGCTAATACTGCTTCGGCAACGGCCGCTGGGTCTGTATGGGCGTTCCATTTTTGTGAAAGCACCGCGGCCTTGTCATCATTGATCACATATTGTGTACCGTTGGCCGATCCCATATACACCGTTCCTTCCTGCTTCGATTTCATAAAAAGCAGGTATGCGGCAAAGCCCAGGGCTATTGCAGACGAAGCGCTGCCTTCCCCGCTTCCATAATATTTCTTTATCAATGGTACATTCCGCATCAGCATCTTTGATGTATACGCAAAGCTAATGCTTAGCCATTTATGTTCTAAGAACGGGTTCTTAAACCGCTCAATAACCGCATCAGCAAATTTACAGGCTTCCTCATAGGAAATATTGGTACCGGCCACTGCCCGCGCCAGTTCGGTCTTTGACAGTTTGGTAACAAAGGCATCAAAATTCTTATCGGCCATGGCCGCTTTTACCGTTTCAAAACCACAGAGGTATGCCAGTCCGCAAGACAGGGTATGTGTTCCGTTGAGCAGCCGCAGTTTAAGTTCCCTGAATTTTTCAATATCGGGCGCAATTACCACTCCCGGATCTGTTTTTGCAAAGGATAATACTTCGGCTACGCGGGGATCTGCAGCCTCAATGGCCCAAAGGCGAAATACTTCACTCATAATCATCAGGTCATCCGTATAGCCCAGTTGCTGCTGTGTTTGTTCCAGGTCATCCCCCGCCAGCTTGCCGGGTACAATACGATCTACCAGGGAGCTGCAAAAATGATTGGCATCGTTCAGCCAGCTGATAAATGCTGCTTCCAGTTGGTTTTGTTCAGCCAGCTTTACAATAATGTCTTTTAATTGCCGGCCGTTATCAATGATCAGTTCCGTGGGAATGATCACCAAACCGCTCTCCCTGCTTCCCTTAAAGGTTTTAAAGCGTTCATACAACACCGCCAGCAGTTTCCCCGGGAAGGAAGCGGGCGGCTGATCTGTGACCTTATCATCGCTCATTACAATACCCATTTCGGTGGTATTGGAAATCACTACTTCCAGCTGTGGATTTTGCGCAACTTCAAGAATCTGCTGCCATTGACTTTTGGCAGACAGCACGCGGCTGATAGCGCTGTTTACAATATATTCGTTTACCTGTTTGCCTTCTTCCAGTCCTCTTACGCAAATCGTATATAAACCGTTTTGTGTGTCAAAAGCATCAGCTCCACCGGTATCGGTCGATTTTACTACTACCACGCGCCCGTTGAAGATGTGCTGCTTATTGGCCTTATCAATAAAGTAATCGGGCAACCCTCTCAACAGCACGCCGGTTCCGAACTGTAACACCTTTTCAGGAAGTTCCAGCTGGGCCTCCGAAGGAACAGACAGTACGGGGTCTTTTTTTATGGATGCTATTATTGTTTTGGATAACTGCATTTATATTTTAATTTTTTTGTTTGTTAACAGATGTTTTCAATAGCCAGCCTACCCAGTCCTTTGCGGCTTTAAAATTTTCGTACTGCAGCGGCAGCTTCCGGCCATCTACATACTCATTATAAATCCAGGGATCTCCCAGGGCGAAAACGGTTCCTTTCCCGTATTTTGCTACCGCCATTGCTGTTATACTGCCTGCTTTTAGTACGGGTACGGCCGTTTTGTAAAGATTCAAAGAACTTATTTCTTTCAGATAAACATTTTTGGCATTTTTAAAAATTATATTACCCGGTTGAATGTTAACCCGCCCCATTTCATAATCGTTGTTCTTTACCATGAGCTGGTTGTCTTCATTAAACCGGATACCAAATCGCGCTGCCAGGATGTTGAAGTGCTGAAGATCGCAGTTACCGGCATCATTCGCCAACAGCACCAGCATGCCGCCCTTCTTTACCCATTCTGCGATCTGCACAGCCGATTGTTCATTCATATAATTGGGCTGTGCTGTTTCCTTTTCGGTATCCGGATCCACAATAATATACACGGCTGCATCTTTTAAATTGGCCGCAGTGGGTGCTTCCTCCAGCGATTGCAATTGTGCACCCTGCTGTTCAAATAAATTGCCTAAAAAAGAATAGCCGCCGTTCGACCGGTCGTTCCAGGTATAATGCCAGCGTTCCTGTTGTCCGCCGGCTCCTTTCCGCCATTCATTGTTAAAAAAGTTATCCAGTACGATCGTTTTCCCTTTTCCGGCTGCCAGGCCGGGTATCATCTCCATTTCATTGGCGGCAAGGATAAAAGCACCCATTCCCTTGGGATCATTCTGCACTACTTTTTCCCGCATATAATAATCAAAACTACCATCCCGGTATGGTTTTCCTCCTAGACCAGACACGGATACAGTGCCTTCGAGGTTGGTAAACCCATCACTTTGTGTTAACTTATATTTTACCAGACCGTTAAATGCTTTTACCGCCTTGGCCTGGTAATCCATCGCAATATATCCGTTGCGGGCGCCTTTTGCCAGCGTATAGGCCAGCATGGCGGTTGCAGACGATTCTGTATAATTGGGCTTTCTTGCAGGCAGGTCTACGATATCGAACCACATGCCCGTGGCAGGATCCTGTACCTTTGCTACGGCCACCGCCAACCGGTTCAATATGGCAATCAATTCCTTTCTTCCCGGGTGGTTCTGCGGGAAATAATCCAGCGCATCTACCAATGCCATGCCATACCAGCCCAGGGCGCGTCCCCAAAAATGCGGCGACACACCGGTTTGAGGATTGGCCCATTGTTCTTTACGGGATTCATCATAGCCGTGATAAAGCAGGCCCGTTTTAGGATCGCGGGCATTCTTTTCCATTAGCACAAACTGGCGGGTTACATCATTGAAGATGCTGTCTTCTCCAAAAACCTGTGCATATTCTGCATAGAAGGGCTGTGCCATATAAAGACCATCCAGCCACATCTGGTAAGGGTATACGTTCTTATGCCAAAAACCACCCCCATTGGTGCGGGGGTGGGTGCGTAATTGTTCCCTTAATTGAAATACAGCTTTTTTATATTTTTCCTTACCCGTTACCCGGTAAAGTGTTAATAGTAATTTACCATTATTTACATGATCGATATTATAGGTGCCCGGTTCGTAATCCTTAATGCGTCCGTCTTCCCCTACAAAGTAGTCCATACTATGTTGTATATAGCTGAACCACCGCGGATCACCGGTGGCCAGCCAGATGCCTTCGATGCCTTTCAGGATCACGCCCTGATCATAGCTCCACCGTGCGGGTTTACCCGGAACCACCGAAAAAGAGTCCGGCCAGATGTGCATAGCGGTAAGCGCCATTTGCTGGGAATAGGGTTGGGCCTGCGCTGCAGCATGCAGTGTGTAAAAGACCATTAAAAGCAGGATGTATTTTCGCATGGATGCCGGCACTGGTTTTAAAGATTATTGAAAAGAGACCGCGGTCTCTGATGCGCCCGCTACTGTCTCCAGTTTTTTAGTGGTTGGGGTATACGCGGTGTTCGTAAACCGGATCGTTTTGTTACCGGCTCCGCTTACCCTTATTAATAAGGGAGTATGTTCTTTGTAGATGATCCCGTCAAACAGCATATCCCGGGCATTCGTCACATCTGCCAGAGGTCCGGCATTTCCGGTAAAGATCTTTACATTTTTAAACCGGATGCCCGCTGCATCCTGGATGCTGATCCCGTTATCTGATTGAAATACGGCATTGCTGATGCGGATATCCTTTACCGGCATTTCCGGCAATCCTCTCAGGAAAACAGCACGTTGCGCACCGTTTACGTATACATTACAGATATCAATATTACGGAACTGCGGGGTGGTTTCATCCACCGGCAAGCGTTCTACTTTGGGAAGATCCGCTTTTTCTCCATCGAGGGGCACGGGATCCTTTGCCATATAATACATGTCGAACAGGAGCGCGTCCCCCGGAATATCTTTCATATAAATATCCCGGATAAAAATATTTTCTACCATGCCGCCGCGTCCCCTGGTGGTTTTAAAACGCAATCCGATATCGGTACCAATAAATGTGCAATTGCTTACATATACATTATTAACGCCGCCGCTCATTTCACTACCTACTACAAAACCGCCATGTGCCGCATATACGGTACATCCGCGGATCACCACATCCTTTGTGGGCATGGCACGCCGGCGCCCGTCTGCGTCCCGCCCGCTTTTCATACAAAGTGCATCATCACCTACATCAAATACACTGTTTTCGATCAGTACATTGCTGCAGCTTTCCAGGTCAATACCATCACCATTTTGCGCATACCAGGGATTTTTTACAAACACATTCCGCACGGTGATGTTCCGGCTCATCAGCGGGTGCAGGCACCAGGCGGGGGAGTTCTGAAATGTAACCCCTTCCAGCAGCACGCCATCACAGGAAGTAAGCACCAGCAGGTTGGGCCGGAAAAAATCTTTCACGGATGCATAAAATGTCTCGGTTTTACCGGGGGCAATACGTCCGGGATCTTTTAATGCATCTCCGCGGGCATAGCTCTCAGAAGGCATCCACATACGCCCGTCCTTACTGAGTACTCCACCGGAGGCAACCCGCTGCTTCCATTGTGATTCTGTAAGCTTTTCTTTTTTTACCGCCCGCCAGGCATCACCATTGCCATCAATGATGCCTTTTCCCGTAATGGCAATATTCCGGGCATTTTCTGCAGATATGGGCGATTGGTTGCGCATTTGCGGAAATCCTTCCCAATTGGCTTTTACCAGGGCATATTGCGACTTGTCCGAAGTAAACAGCAGGGTTGCACCCGCTGCCAGGTTCAGGTTCACACCCGATTTTAATACGATGGGACCGGTAAGCCATAAACCGGAGGGCACCTGTACCGTTCCGCCCCCTTTCTGCGAACAGGCATCAATGGCCGCCTGAATGCTTTTGGTATTGAGCATATAACCGTCCGGCACAGCTCCATAATTGGTGATCCGGTAAATGGCGTTGCTAAACCGTGGCTCCTGCACCACCGGCAATTTCCATCCCGGTTGGGCCTGCAGTTGCATCCCGATTAACAACAAAAAGAAATATAAACTGTTTTTTACCATCCGGCAATCCTGTTTTCGACAAAAGACAAGCTACGTTGCGGCGCCAAGTTAAGTCGAATTCATTGGGTTCAAAAGTGATTCCGGCTATTTATTTACGCAAACGTTATCATGGTCCATAGGTGGCAAAAGCATAAAAATGCGGGTACAAAGCAACATCGGGCCACAGCTAACACTGCTTGCAACTTGTTCCGGCCACCTTTATATCGAACAAGATCGCAGAACCGGCGGGCTACTCCTCCCGGTTTTAAAAAGAACCGGAACCGCTTTCTGCACATTCCGGCCGCAAAAAAAGCGGGTGTCTCAGTCAACCTGAAACACCCGCTTTTTATACAAATTATATAAACGGTTACCAATCTTGTTTTGCTACACCAGCTTTAATAGCGGCCAGTGCTTTTTCCTCTCCAAGAAGAGAAGTCAGTTTATTTCCTTTGCCGTCGTGGCCTTTCGCAATATAGCCGCCCTTTGCTGTACGGGAAATCACAGCATCCTGGATCGGTACATTCTTTTCTTTTGTTTTCACATTGTAAGCGGTAAGAGTTGCATCTGCCATAATGAATAATTTTTGATTTGAAAAGTTGAAATTAAGGGTTTTTATCTAAACAAGCTCCTAAATATATAGGTAGTATCCGCTTTTATAACTAACAAATTAGTTATATTTACAAAAATATCCTTCAAATCAACCCTGCATTATGTTTAAAAAACTCATTATCATCCTGCTAAGCCTCAATTCCCTGCTGGCTGGCGCCCAGAACGATTACGATCCGCTTAAGGTAGTTACTCTTTGCAAGAACCAGGATTATGAGCAGGCCCTGCTGTATTTAACTGCAACGCCGGCTCCGGAGAACGAGCAGTACCTGTTTGACCTGGGCTACGTGCACTACATGAGCGACCACACTGCAGAAGCGCAGGCCGCCTTTCTTAAACTTCATCAAAAAAATCCGCAACAGCAGGCGCCCCAGCTTTACCTGGCCATCCTTTACGACCGTTCCGGCGATGAATATACGGCGCTTCAATATTATAAAAATCTCACAGCGCTGGATTCCGGTAATTATAAATACTGGCATTATGCTGCCGGCGAATGGTCAAAACTCAGGCAACCCGATTCGGCCATTGCCTATCTCCGGAAAAGCTATGCATTAAAACCTACTGCCGGCCGGGTGGTTTATGACCTTTGTAACTACCTCGACAATGCAAAGCAAAAAAAGGAGGCAGAGCAATTGGCAGACCGCTTTTTACAATCGGATACCAGCTATTTTCCGGTGATGGGCAAAAAGGTAGATCTTTGTTTCAGTGCCGGCCGTTACAACGAAGCTATTAACTGGGGCGAACGGCTGCGTTCCCGCGGGGCCTCCCCTATGAATCTTTCAATGCCCTATATTCACCTGCTTTACAGCTATCTCAATTTAAAACAACCCGACAGTGTACTAAGTGTTTACAGCTGGTTGCAGCTGAAAAATGTAGGCGGAGAATCGGCTACCTATGGTGCCGCGCTGGCCTATGCTATGAAGAAAAATTATGTTTTCAGCGACTCATTGCTCACCGAATGTATCAATTATAATATCCAGGACATGGCGGCAACCTATTTGAGGGCAAAAGCAGACAATGCCGTTGCGATTAAAAACTATAACCAGGCGATGGCGTTTTATGATACCACCTACTATATTTTCAAGAACCCCGTAGACCTGTTTCAGGCGGGTAGTATCTCCGATAATTATTTAAAAAATAAGACACGGGCCACCGATTACTATAAAAGATTTCTTCGTGCGCGGCCGCAGCCCAAAACAGACGATGAAGCAACCATAACCCGCTATGTAAAAGAATTTTTAACCCCTCAAAAAAAATAACCGGCTACTGCAAAAGCCGTTACCTTTATTGAAATTTTAAACCATGCGAAAATTAGTTCTTATCTTGATGAGCACCATTGTTTTAGCCTCCTGCGGAGGGAACCAACAGCAGGCCGTTGAATACAACAACCGCCTGATAACAATTCAGAAGGAAGTTGGAGCAGAGGCTCAGAAATTTGGGCAGCTGACCCAAACATCCGACAGTGCACAGGCCTACCACACGCTGGCAGATCTTACGACCTACGTGAACGACGAAACAAAAAAAGCAGAAGCCGTTCAATTTAGCGGAGACGATTTTGGAATGAAGGCTTCCCTGCTGGACGGATTCCGGTTCTTCAAAAAAGTTTTGAACGAAGACTTTAAAAAGATCCTGGAGTTACGGTTTGCAAAGACGCCCTCCGCAGATGCGCAGCAGCAAATGCAGCAGATTGTAGGTAATATTCAGAAAGAAGGCCAGGATATTGACAAGAAATTTATTGATGCTCAGCAACAGTTTGCCAAAAAATATAAGATACAGTTGCGGCAGCAATAAACCGGGCCGATCCGTTTAAAGAAGCGGTGACATCAAAAGTCTTTTACCTGTCATTGGCAACTTGTTTCGGCAGCTAAAAATAGTTATCTATCCATAGATACTGATCTGCTCCGGGGCGAACATAACGACAACACATTATAAAGTGGCTTTGGATACAGCCGCTTCTTATTGGATACAGCTGTAGCGTAACGGCATTGTTACATACTCCTTTACGAACTGTAAAAAGATAAGCAGGCGCCCGGTAACAGATCCCCTGGTTGAAGCAGGCACAAAAAAAGGCTGTCGGGAGACAGCCTCTTCTATAACTTATCTAACGCTTAGATATCCAGCTTTGCGTATTTCGCATTGCTTTCGATAAAGTCACGACGGGGAGCTACCTCATCGCCCATCAGCATGCTGAAGATACGGTCGGCTTCCGCTGCACTTTCAATGGTTACCTGTTTCAGCGTTCTGCGATCCGGATCCATGGTTGTTTCCCAAAGCTGTTCGGCGTTCATCTCACCCAAACCTTTATATCGCTGGATGTTCACCAAATCTTCACGGCCGGCACCCAGGCGCTCTACCAATGCTTTCCGCTGGTCTTCATTATAAGCATAGGCAGATTCCTTTCCTTTTTTAACCAGGTATAACGGCGGTTGCGCCAGGTACACATATCCCTGCTCTACCAGCTCTTTCATATAGCGGTATACAAAGGTGAGAATAAGTGTGGCAATGTGGCTTCCGTCCACATCGGCATCCGTCATGATGATCAGCTTGTGGTAGCGGAGTTTTGCAAGATTGAGGGCCTTGGGATCGTCCGGCGTTCCCACGGTTACGCCCAGCGCCGTATAAATATTCCGGATCTCCTCGTTCTCATAAATCTTGTGCTCCATGGCTTTTTCCACGTTAAGGATCTTACCCCTTAACGGCAATATTGCCTGGAAGCTTCTGTCGCGACCCTGTTTGGCCGTACCACCTGCGGAGTCTCCCTCCACCAGGTACAGTTCACAACGTTCGGGGTTTCTATCGGAGCAATCTGCCAGCTTACCCGGCAAACCGCCACCGCTAAGTACCGATTTCCGTTGCACCAGTTCCCTGGCCTTTCTGGCTGCAGCACGTGCCTGTGCCGCAAGGATCACTTTGTTAATAATATTCTTGGCATCCTTTGGATTTTCCTCCAGGAACGCATCCAGTACCCGGGCTACGGTGGTATCCACCACACCCATTACTTCCGAGTTACCCAGTTTTGTTTTTGTTTGTCCCTCAAACTGCGGCTCCGGTACCTTTACCGAGATAATAGCACTCAATCCTTCACGGAAATCATCCCCTTCTACTTTAACCTTTGCTTTTTCATACAAACCGCTTTTTTCTCCGTAGGCGTTGAACACGCGGGTTAATGCGCGGCGAAAACCGGATACATGCGTACCGCCTTCAATGGTATTGATGTTATTTACATACGAGTAAATATGTTCGTTGAAGGTATCGTTATAGGTAAGTGCCACCTCAACTGCAACACTGGAATTGGCATCAAATCCCTCTACATACAGGATATTGGGCAGCAAAGAAGTACGGCCGGCGCTTTTATCGAGCATTTCCACAAACTCAACGATCCCACCTTCACTGTGAAATACCTTCTTTACATCATCGCCATTGTCATCTTTTTCGCGCTTATCGGTAAGGGTAATCGAAATCCCTTTATTCAGGTAAGACAACTCGCGCAAACGACCTTCCAGGATCTCTCGTTTATATTCTGTGGTGGTAAAGATGGTGCTATCCGGCCAAAAATGCTGGATGGTACCATGCGTATCTGTAGTACCAATCTCGCGTACCGGGTAATCCGGCACACCGATATGATATTCCTGCTCAAATATCTTTCCCTCCCGGTGTACAACGGTGTGCATGCGGGTACTTAAAGCGTTTACGCAACTAACCCCTACCCCGTGCAAACCACCGGATACTTTATACGTATTCTTATCAAACTTACCACCGGCATGCAGGATGGTCATGGCCACCTGCAAAGCACTTACTCCCTGTTTTTGATTAATGCCTGTAGGAATCCCCCGGCCATCATCCTCTACAGAGATGTGGTTGTCCTCATGAATGGTTACAATAATATTTTTACAATATCCGGCCAGCGCCTCATCAATGGAATTGTCTACCACCTCATAAACCAGATGGTGCAATCCTTTTACACCGATATCTCCGATATACATGGCCGGACGTTTCCGCACCGCTTCCAGCCCCTCTAATACCTGGATACTATCTGCTCCGTATGCGGGGGGAGAAACCGCTTCAACATCCTTTAATTCTTCACTCATACAATATGAAAATTTTTAATGCGTGTTCAATTGAGTAGTCTACAAATTTACGAAAAAATACCCGTTTTTTGGGTATAATTTACCCCAAATGTGGATAACCGCAGATGCTGCAAAAATCAATATTTCAAATTGAATATCATACACTTATACATATTTCATAAAAGACAGGGGCAACCCTGCACTGTATATGTGCCTTAAACGACACCGGCCGAACCTCTTAAGAAGTCCGGCCGGTGCTGAAGGCGGTTAAAAAATGACGTGGTTCCGGCAATTTAATGTGCCTCCGAATAACGCTTAAAGTTATCCAGGATGGCCTGCCATCCGGCCTGCTGCATCTCAACTGGATTTGTTTGTTCCGCATCAAAGGTTTCGGTAATGGAAGTTTGATTGTCTGCTCCGGCAAAAAGAATAGTTACTTTCCGGCCATCCCCCATGGTATAATCGATCTGCTCATGGTTTTTCACTTCGTCGTATATACCACCGAAATCAAATCCCATGCTGCCGTCTCTTGCTTCCATCCGTGACGAAAAACGGCCTCCTGTACGAAGATCATTCTCCGCATGGGGCGTATGCCAGTCATCTGAAGCACTGTTCCATTTCTTTATATGCTCCGGCTCTGTCCAGTATTCCCATACTTTTTCCACGGGTGCATTGATCGTTGTTTCGACTGTAATTTTTGTAGCCATTATTGTAGTTTTTGATTTTTTTTAAAGATCGGTTTTATTTAAGATCATCCCAAACTGTATTGCAGCGAAGGATTGGAACGATGCTTTGTTTCCTGCCGGCGCAGTTTGTGATAATAATGATAGGACGCCGCCAGGATCAACAGCGCAACCAATGGAAATATGGTTTGTCCACCAAAGCCATCCACCATTGTATGCGAAACCGCTGCGCTGATAAAGTTAAAGGTAAAACCGGCATAAGCCCATTCTTTAATGCGTCCTTTGATAAAAGGCAGGGCCAGCAACAAGGTGCCGGTCACTTTGAAGACCGTTAATAATACCCGGAAATAATCGGGATAGCCCAGGTGGCTGATTCCTTGTTTGGCCAGTTCGGTATGTGAAGTAAGTGCGGGCATTACGCCATCCAGCAATACGATGAGCCCGGTAAATGTCCAGTAGAGGATTTTTGTCTTTTTCATTTTTATCGTTTTTAATTGTTTAAGATCTGATGCAATCACCATGCAAACATACTATGGCGCAGAACCGGATCTGCTGTGTAAAAACGACAATTGAAAAGGCTGTTTGCGACGGGGAATTGGGGGAATGTGGAAATGAGCGAATTTGAAAATTTGAAAATGCCGTTCCGCTTCGATGATCTTTACTCCGATCGATATTTGATGGACGTTTGATGTTAAATGCGAAAAAGCGCTTCAGCCATAAAGCGGTCTTCAGGTTTCAGTTATTCCGATGGAATCATGGGATCGAAAATCAGAAGCTGACCTGAAACGGTGAATGGGCAATCGTCTTTGGATCATTGTGTGTAAACGGATCCAACCCGCCATGGCAGGCAAGCCTGGAACATTGAATGTGGAACTATAAAAGCGGAACGCCGCTAGGGAGGCTTCATTTTGAGCTGGGGTCAATCACACTCTCAGTGTTTCTTTATACCATCCTCACGTTGTGCTTCTGAAACATTATTCTCTAAAATCTTCCAGGGAACGTAGGCGGTGCCGGCACTTTAAAATCATTCATCATCATGCGGTTCATCATTTGATTCATCATCAGGAAATTAAGATTGTTATTGTAGTATCTTACGGGCTTCCTGTAAAAGCGGTTGATGCCAAACTCAAAAGGGATGACCGTTTCAATAAAAAACGCAGTCCGCTTTTTATTCTTAACATTGGTAACAAGCTTATACCCGGAAAACAGATACTTCCTGATAAATCCGTTTGCAAGACTGTCTATTTCCGGATGAATGGAATTTAAAATTTTACCGGATCTAACCGCTCCCTTATGATCAATAAGTACGGAAACAAGCAGCGTTCCCTGGGCATTTACACTCAGGGCTTCATCATACTGTTTCGTAAGCATATAGTTGTCGAACTTTTTTTGAAGCGGGGCGATCTTAAAATCAAAATCCCGGTTTACAGTTTGAAATATTGTGTCTTTACCCTGTAAACGATAGGCGTTACGCAGTGTTCCGTTTTGAAACAAATAGTTGTAGGCAGATCCGTCAAAAGGGTCTATCACGGCATGTGCCACCATTTCATTGCCCGTCTTAATGACATTCTCACCCACGGCATTTGTTACCGAAACAAATTGAATCAAATCATCGCTCGCTTCTTCCCTTTTCCGTTTTTTACCATTTTCCCATTTTCCTCCAGCCAAATAATGACACGTCTGCCGGCCATGCTCATCAAATAGGTTTGTTTCTTTTGGCTCATCCTGTTTATACAAAATCGTTTCCCTGATCTTCCCGTCTGGATAATATAAAATAAAATCACCCTCTTTTATATTGGGATAAAAAGAGCTGTAATGTGCTGAAAATAATTTTGTCTTGTCCCTGTAATACTCAAAGGTCCATATAGAATCATGCCGGTCACGGATCTCGGCTCTGTAAGTGGCCCTGCCTGCGTCTCTTACCTCCTGCCAATATTGATCATAATAAACAGGACTCGCCGTTTGCTGGTTATGGTAATACGCAGCCATTTTGATGAGACATAATGTTGCATCATTTGACGATTGAGCCGCTTTAAATCTTTTTTCCATATTGGGAATCTGTGAAAAATACTTTTGGAGGCTTTTGTGTACGTTTCCCTTATCATTTAACAGTTCCCATGTATCACTATTATCGGCTTTTACAAGGAAGGTTTCAATAACCGGAGGCTTACCTCCATATTGCTGGGCTACGCCTGAAGGAAAGTAATAGTGTTTTACAAATGTATACCCATCAAAGCTAGCAATGTACTGTGCATACTCCCATTCATTTTTTTTCCGATCATTATGATAATAGTTTGAAATGGCAATAAAAGAATCTATACCAATCACAAACTGCTTTATTTCGCGGGGCCTGATCTTATCTCTCGATTCTGTTTTCCCGCTTTTGAAAAAGATTTTGTCCCCTTTAAACCGGATTAGTCCCGTTATCTTCCGGCCATCCGTATCAAAGTAATATCCCTTTTCATAAGAGTCCGAATAATAGATGGCCGTTATTTTTTCCTTTGGATTATAGGTCAGCGGATCAAAATACCCGTTTAATGGAGTACTATTAATATCATATTTTAAACCGACTGGAATTTGTGCCTGAAGCAATTTTGATAAAAAGGTCAGCAGTAGCAGGAGGGTAGCAATTTTCTTTTTCATTGATCACGTTGGATATAATACGTCAGTTAGATGTTTGATATTATAAATTAAATCTTCCGGTGTGCAGAATCAAGAATTGATACCGACTCCAGATGGCAAAACCGAAACGCTAAAACACATGCCTGGCATCAGCACCAGATCACGGAGTATAAAACCGGATCCAACCTGGAACTTTAAACGATAAACGCGGAACGCCGCAGGCGCTTACCGCTTTACGATCTGGGCCACCAGGTCGGCTTCTGTGGCAACCTTACCGCCTACATACACCGTACCGCGCATTTCGCAGATACCACGGCGGATGGGGGCCGTAAGCTCCATCTTCAGGATCATGGTATCGCCGGGGCGTACCATTTGCTTGAATTTACAGTTATCTATTTTAAGAAAATAGGTATCGTACTGACCTTCTCCGGCAAGATTGATGGCCAGGATGCCGCCACACTGCGCCAGTGCCTCAATCTGCAATACGCCGGGCATTACCGGGTTTTGCGGAAAATGTCCCTGGAAGAACCACTCGTTAAAAGTTACGTTCTTTACCCCTACAATACGCTCATCGGTAAGTTCGATGATCTTATCTACCAGTAAAAAGGGAAACCGGTGGGGCAGTGTTTTTTCAATATACTGAAGGTCGTAAACAGGCGGAACACTGGCATCATAATGCGGCACTCCTTTTAAATGTTTATTGGCCTTGATGTGTTTTTTGATCAGGCGGGCAAACTGCACGTTGGAGCTGTGCCCCGGCCGGTTGGCAATTACCCGTCCTTTTACCGGATACCCGATCAGCGCCAGATCACCCACGATGTCCAGCAACTTATGACGGGCGGGCTCGTTGGGGAAACGCAACTCCAGGTTATTGAGATAGCCCTCGCTTTTTACCTCGATATCGTCCTTGTTGAATATTTTTTTCAGGCGGTTGAGTTCCTCATCCCCGATTGGTTTATCTACCACCACGATCGCATTGTTTACATCACCGCCTTTGATCAGGTTGTGCTGAAGCAGCATTTCCAGCTCGTGTAAAAAGCAGAATGTACGGGAGGTGGAGATCTTCTCCTTAAAATTCCGCATGGTCTTTAATTCTGCGTGCTGGGTGCCCAATACCGGCGAGTTAAAATCGATGAGGGTGGTAATCTGGTATTCCCGCGCAGGCATGATCACCATTTCCACGCGTTTATCATCATCGGTAAGGTACAGGTTTTCATCAATCGAGTACCACAATTTGGTAGCATCCTGTTCTTCGATGCCCGCATCCTCAATAATCTCGATAAACGGCATGGCGCTGCCATCCTTAATGGGTATCTCCGGGCCGTTGATCTCAATCAGTACATTATCTACCCCCATTCCCACCAATGCAGCTAACAGGTGTTCTACGGTACTTACTTTAGCACCGTTCGACTCCAGGGTAGTACCCCGGCTGGTATCCGTTACCAGGTCGCAATCCGCTTTGATAATGGGTTTATTTGGCAAATCAACCCGTTGAAACTGAATACCAAAACCCGCATTTGCAGGTTTCAGCGTAAGATCTGCCAGCACACCGGTATGCAAACCGGTTCCGCTGATGCTAACAGATTGTTTCAGTGTATGTTGTTTGTCGGGGTTGAAATGATTATCCATGTATCTGATTTGTGGGCGCAAATATATTTATAAAATCAATGGGCCGCAATAATGAACGGTAGTAATCCTGAAAAGGGCACCGGAACCGTTATCTTATTTTTTTAAGGCATTTAATGCTTCTTCCAGCTCTTTTATCCGTTTTTCAAGATCCGGCAGTTTGCGGTTCAGCGCCTGGCTTCTCAGCGCCGCGGTATAGTCATAAGCAGGGGAACCCGTTACCGCTTTGCCGGGCTCAATATTTTTACTTACGCCGCTTTGAGCGTTAATTTTAGCGCCATCGCCAATATGCAGGTGCCCTACAATGCCTACCTGGCCACCGATCATTACACCTTTCCCAACCTTGGTGCTGCCGCTGATACCAGCCTGCGCCGCCACTACGGTGCTGTTACCAATTTCCACATTATGGGCGATCTGTATCAGGTTGTCCAGTTTAGCACCTGAGCGGATAATGGTAGAACCGATGGTGGCCCGGTCGATGGTAGCATTGGCTCCAATTTCCACATGATCCTCAATCACCACATTCCCGATCTGGGGCACTTTGGCAAACGTGCCATCTGCCTGTGGGGCAAACCCAAATCCGTCACTGCCGATCACCGTTCCGGCATGTACGGTTACATGGCTGCCGATTACACAGTTGTGCAACACTTTTACCCCGGGATGAATGACCGTATGATCCCCTATGGAAACATTGTTGCCGATATAAGCATTGGGATGAATTTTTGTATGATCCCCCACTTTTACATTTTCGCCAAGGTAGGCAAAGGCGCCAATAAAAACTTCGGCACCATACCGGGCTGTTTTTGAAATATAGGAAGGTTCCTGAATGCCTTTTAATTGCTGCTGCATGATCTCCTGGTACTTGCCCAGCAGGGTGGCAAATGCAGAATAGGCGTCTTTTACACGGATCAGGGTCGCTGTTACCGGCTTTTTCAGCTCAAGTGTTTCATTTACAATAATCACACTGGCCCTGGTTGCATACAGGTATTCTTCATATTTGGGATTGGCCAAAAAACTCAGCTGGCCTTCTGTGGCTTCTTCTATTTTTCCAAAATTCCCAACAGCAGCTTCCGAATTTCCTTCAATGTGGCCGTTGATCATTGCAGCAATCTGCGATGCAGTAAATGTCATATTGCAAATAAATAATTTTAATGACTCCTAAAAGAACAAATGTAATATTTTTTAACAGGGATCGTTGTTTTTACATTGATCAGCGCATGATCCACCTCCGAAATATCCTTTAAACTGCCATCCTTATAAAGAATGGTAATGGCCTCGTTCTTAGGATTGTATAAACTATTGCTGGCCTCTCCCCAAAAAACAAAGTAGGCGGCTTCTTCTTCGCTGATCCCCATTGCTGTGGCCATTTCACTACGGGTTTGCAACAGGAAGGCCTCCTCGAAAGGCCGGGCCTGCAACCGGATCTTCATGATTCTTCGTTCTACCAGCCCCCGGCAAAGATGCGATAAAACAATATCCCCGTGCCGGCACCAATTCTTGATGGTAGCCGCCATATCATGATCGTCCATGCTGCAAAAATCCATCAATAAGCGGCCGCGGTCCTCTGCTTTTGCAGCGCCGTGCAATAAAAAGTGTTCCAACGCATCGGTAGCCGCTGTTACACGCACGCCCTGTGCAATGAGCTCTTTTGCCCGGCGAATGATCATCACCAGCATTTTTTCAGCAGCTACTACGGTTTTGTGCAGGTATACCTGCCAGTACATCAGCCGCCTGCTCAGCAGGAACTTTTCGATGGAATAGATCGCCTTTTCCTCCACTACCAGGTTATCCTGCTGTACGGCCAGCATTTTCAGAATGCGGTCGTACCCGATCACACCTTCTGCTACACCGGTAAAAAAACTGTCCCGGTTCAGATAGTCCATCCGGTCTACATCCAGCTGACCCGAAACAAGCTGATGCAGGAATTTTTTGGGATGCTGATTGGTAAAAATAGCCAAAGCAGTTTCTAACTGATTGTTAAACTGCTGGTTCAGGTCCTCCATAATGGCCAGCGAAAGCTTCTCATGGTGCACGCCGGGTATGAGTTCATGCTCCAGAGCATGCGAAAAAGGGCCATGACCGATATCATGCAGCAGTATGGCGATCTTTGCCCCCAGCTCCTCATCCGCAGTGATCACCACGCCCTTCCCCTTTAACTCCTGGAGGGCCGTGCACATCAGGTGATAGGCTCCAAGGGAATGAAGCAAACGGGTATGAACGGCTCCGGGATATACCAAGTGTGCAAAAGCCATTTGATGAATGCTTCGTAAACGCTGGTAATAGGGATGGGAAATGATGGCCAGTAGCAGGGGGTGATCAATCGTAATAAACCCATAAACCGGGTCGTTGATAATTTTGCGAACGTTTGCCATTTTTTAAGTTGCGGTAAAGTTAGGAAAATGTGGAAATGCGGGGAATGTGAAAATGTGAGAATGTGAAAATGTGAAAATGAAGGAACGTTGTTGTTCCATGTTTTTCACTGCGGATAAAATTCCATCCGTTTCAGGAACCGGGAAACTAACAAAGACCAAAGAACCGATATCAGCAACGAAGACTATCTTTGTTGTTATTGAAAGAAAGACATGATCAAGTACACACAAAACTCCCTGAATAAACTGGAAACGATACCGGAGCAGTGCGGCTATGTGCTGCGCTATGAACGGGGCACTTTTCAAAGCGGGTACTGTATCCTGGATAACAAGAAAGTGGTGGTGCTCAATAAGTTTTTGCAAACAGAAGGGCGGATCAACGCGCTCCTCGAGATCATTCCGCAGCTGGATATTGACACCACGCAACTGGATGAAAGTGCAAAAAAGCTGTATGCGGAAGTAGTGGAAAATGCGGCACCGGACGAAGAACAGCCTGAGAGCTAAAAGCTATAGACTTATAATCAGGAATATACCGGTAACGAAAAATATCAGCGCCTGGGATTGATTATCAATGAAATAAAAGCTAAATTAATGAACTTAAAAGCCATCCGCAAGCAATGCGCACAAGCGTTAAGCACTATGCCTTAAGCATTTACCATGTCCTACCCTTCCCTCCATATCACCTTCCTTGGTACCGGAACCAGTTCCGGGGTGCCCATGGTAGCCTGTGATTGTGTGGTTTGCAGGTCGGCCGATCCTAAAGACAAGCGCCTCCGGTCGAGTATCCTTGTACAATCGCCCGAAACCACGCTGGTGGTGGATACCGGCCCCGACTTTCGCTACCAGATGCTGCGCCAATCCGTAAAAAGACTCGATGCTGTGCTCCTTACCCATAGCCATAAAGACCATATTGCCGGGCTGGACGAGGTACGCGCTTACAATTACTTTCAGCAAAAACCGATGGAGGTCTTTGCTACTGAAGCCACTGCCAATCGTGTGAAAATGGAATTCGATTACGCATTTAGCGAACATCCGATTGTTGGTGTGCCATCTATTAACCTGAATTATATTGACGAACAACAGCCTTTTTCAACCGGTGACCTCGGGGTAGATCCCATCCCGGTTTGGCATATGCGCATGCCGGTATTGGGATTCCGCTTTGGTAATTTCACTTATATTACTGATGCAAACCGCATCGATAAAACCAGCAAAGAAAAGATCCGCGGATCAAAGGTATTGGTATTGAATGCGCTGCGCCATGAACCCCATATTTCCCATTTTACACTAAAAGAGGCTATTGCAATGGCCGACGAATTGGAAATTCCCCAAACCTATTTCACCCATATTTCCCATCAAATGGGATTGCATCAGGACATTGAAGATACGCTGCCGCCCGGCCGCAACCTCGCATTTGACAACCTGTCCATTAGCTTGTAAATTATTGAGCCTTTTTGTAACCGGTTAAAAAGTTATACCATTGGATGACCACTACATCGGTCCCAGCGAAGTATTTCACCTTTTTGAATAATTATTTTAATTTTATTAAAATATCATTTAACTTTATTAAATGAAACTCCCTATTTATTGTCCCAGCTGTGAAAATCCATTGAAGGTAAGTCAGCTACAATGCGATGCCTGCCACACACAGGTAAACGGCAACTACGAGTTACCGCTTTACCTGAAACTAAGCCGGGAGGAGCAAAATTTTATCATGGACTTTTTCCTGGCCAGCGGTAGTATCAAAGAAATGTCGAAACAGGCCGGGATCAGCTATCCGACCATGCGCAATAAAATGGACGATATGATTGAAAAAATTAAAAAAATGTCCCCTGATGTCTAAAAACTGGAAAACTATTTTCAATCCCTTTGAACGCTACCCTGAAAGGGATTTAGCAATCGGCGGAATTATTGGCCTCCTGCTTTCCATATGGCTGTTCTGGTGGGCGCAACAAACCAACGATGGAGTATATCATGTATCGCCCAGGGCGGATTTATCCCTGACCGGAGCCATAACGGAAGCGGTAGTATGCACATTATTGGTCTGTGCATTGTTATCCGGCGTGGGCAAGGCCATTAATCCCAAAACAAGGATCATCGACATCCTGAATGCCACAATGATCCACCGTATTCCCTTAAGCTTTGGTATCCTGGTCCTGCAGCTTCCATTTATCCGAACTGTTATGGATCAGATTATGCAGGCGGTGAAAAATAACCGTCTGGAAACGTTGTCCGGGTCTACACTGTGGATATCTACATTAGTCAGTTTACTGATGCTGGGATTTTTCGTCTACGCCATTGTGCTGCTGGTAAACGGGTTCCGGACAGCGGTGCACGCCCGAAAGGCCACACACTACCTACTCTTTGCTGCTGCCCTGATTATTGCCGAAGTTATTTACCGCCTGCTGCTTTATCCCTTGCTGCAGCAGCTTTAAACAATGTGTTATGGGAAACCGGATCTTTACTACTACTATTAAAAAAAAGCCATGATACCTTCTACACAAGAAGCAACTCCTTCACCTGCAAAACCACACCGCCTGTTAGTCCGGCTGGCATGGCTGCTCCAGGTTGTATCATTAGGCATTGCACTGGGCACCCTGCCCCAACTGCCGGAACAAATTCCTATTCATTTTAATATCCGGGGAACAGCGGATAATTTTGGGAGCAAATACACCCTGTTACTGTTGCCCGCAATTTTTACACTTGTACTCCTGTTGCTTCATTTTGTAAAAAAAAATCCCAGCAGATTCAATTACCCGGTCACCATCACATCGGAAAACAGGGAGCGCCAATACAGACTGGCGCAACGTATGTGTACCTGGCTTCAACTTGCAACCGGAATCCTATCGGTGCTACTTGTGTTTTTCATTCGTTATTCAACGCTCCATGGTACTAATCCGGCAGGCCGTTGGCTGGTCGTTGTGATCATGCTGATCTATATTGCACCCACAATCGTTTACCTGTTTCGTGCCTTTAAAAAATAAGTTTTATGAAATTCAGTGCTTCATACGATCTATCAACCAAAATCATTACTGCAAGTGTCACGCTTCTACTGCTGACCGTACTGGGCATTACCGGCATTTATGAAAAAGCCGTCCGCGGCTTTCCGCTTGTTCTGTTATTGCTTATTTGCATACTTACACTGGTGCTGTCGTTTGGGCTTTCTGTAAAAAAATACCGGATCAGCAACGAGAAACTCACCATCTGCCGCCCCTTTGGGAACAAACGCATCCCGCTAACCACACTGGTATCTGCCAAAGTTATTGATCCAAAACTGCTGCGCTGGTCCTGGCGGATATTCGGCAGCGGGGGCATGTTTGGCTATTATGGAATCTTTGGCAATAAGCAACTGGGCACTATGAAATGGTATATGACCCGGAAGGATAAGGCGGTGCTTCTTGAAACGGTAAATCACAAAAAAATTGCATTAAGTCCCGATGATCCTGACGGCTTCGTAAATACATACCAAATGCTCAGTGGCCGTTCATAAAACGTTTTCGCAGTTTTATTGGTTTATATAACCAGGGGTACCGAAATTCATACCTTAAATACGATCCGTATGAAACGAAGCTTACTGTTTTGTTTTACATTGTTTTTTATCGCGGGTGCGGCATTAGCGCAGCCCGTTCAACACCGGCCGGGGAAGTCCTATATAAAAACAAGCCTCAATGCTTACTCGTTTTCAAAAATGCTCAATGACCATCTTAAGGATACCGCATCCGGTATGAGCATGGAAGCACTTCTTGAATTTGCAGCAGCGCATAATTTTGATGCGGTTGATATGACCGGTTATTATTTTCCGGGGTATCCGCAAAAACCAGCCCCTGAATTTATTAACCGGATCAAACGCAAAGCCTTTTTATTGGGGCTGGATATCAGTGGTACCGGCGTTAAAAATGACTTCGCACATCCGGATCCTGCAAAAAGGGCGGCCGATGTGCAGCTGGTAAAAGACTGGATCGATGTAGCCCAACAACTGGGCGCTCCGGTTGTGCGCATTTTCTCAGGGAATATTCCGCCAGGCTATGAAAATAAATGGGATAGCATTGCCGGCTATATGGCAACCTGTATAAAGGAATGTGTGGCTTATGCAAAAACAAAAGGTGTTTTAATTGGTATACAAAACCATGCAGACTTTCTGAAAACTGCGGAAGAAACCATCTACCTGCTGAAGCTGGTCCATTCAGAATGGCTGGGCGTGGTAGTCGACATCGGCAGTTTTGTAACCCGTGATCCCTATATCGATGTGGAAAAAGTAATGCCCTACGCCGTCAATTTCCAGTTTAAAGAAAGTCCCTTCGGAGCAAAGAGCGCGGTAAAAACAGACATTGCACGCGTGCTGGCCATTATAAAAAGATCCGGCTACCGGGGGTATATTCCCATTGAAACATTATCCGGTCCCAACAATACCAACAGCATGGGCGCCCCCTATGATCCCCTTAAAAGCGTTCCGGAATTTCTGGCTGCTATTAAAAAAGAAATGCGGAATTAAACGGATAAGACTATTGCCGGTTGCGCCGGTTTATGACTACTACTTAAAATACACCCCCACCATTATCCTTGCTTCCTCCTGTGTAAGCACGGCAAAATCCTTATACCGGTCGTGCACATCAATAATCTCCTCCAGCGCATCTGCCACCAGCGCCGTGTTCTTCCAGGTTTGCAGATCGGCCAGTACAAGGGGCAAACATCCTTTTTTATAAGCGATCTGCCCCAGTACATGCACCAGTGTATTCCGGACCCTGGCAGTTTGATCAAATTCCAGCTCCTTTAGCAGTGGCAAAATATCCAGGGGATACTTCCGGCCGCGCAGCTCAATGCCATGACAGATCTCGCGGCGGATTTCCTTATCTTCATGGTGCAGATATTGTTTTGCCCATTGAAGCACTGGTGCGGGATTCACCTCCCCCATCTTTTTTACAGAACCGATCACCGCATTTCGCACCGCATGGTGTTTATCAAACAATCCTTTATCAAAGAACGATTGAACGACCTTGAAATCCTTCTTTCCAATCTCACCTGCTGCATTTACCACCGTTTGCCGCACATAGAAGCTCTGGTGCGTTAACAGCAGCTCCAGCATTTTTAAAACAGCCATTTGCTGATCCGGCTCCGCAGCATAAATCCGTCCCATAGCCAGGTAGACCGTTTTACGGATATAGGTATCGGCATCGTTAAAATATTGGACGCAATCCTTACGCCTGCCATTTCGCAGCGCCCGCTCCAGCATCTTGCGGATCTCATCAACCAGTGCCGCACGGACTGTTTTAGAAAGATCGTAAAAGGCCATGGATACCCGGTTATGTTAATTTCAAAACGATCATCACTTTAAATACTGCGCTAAAAAGCCCAGCATTGTTTTATAAAATGCGATCCGGTTCTCTTCCCGCTGAAATCCGTGTCCCTCGTTATATTTCACCATATACGGCACATTAAAACCTTTAGCGCGCAACGCTTTTACGATCTGGTCCGATTCATGAATATTCACCCTCGGGTCGTTGGCGCCCTGTACCACCAGCAATGGCTTTTTGATTTTATCCAGCTGGTAAAACGGTGAAACTTCTTTTGCGATTGTTGCTTCCTCGGAATTATCCAGGTCGTACCAGATCTGTTTTACCATTTCTTTATACGGCTTCCAGTATTCAGGAAAGGAAGCAAAGAAGGTCTCAATATTCGACACCCCCACATAATCGACCCCACAGGTATACAGGTCCGGCGTTTTTACCAATCCCATCAATGTGGCATACCCACCATGGCTTCCGCCATAGATCGCCTTCTTACCGGGATCGGCCCATCCCTTTTCAACTACATATTGTACACCGTCTTCGATATCATCCATCAGCTTGCGGCCAATTTGTTTAAAGCCGGCTCTTAAAAAGTCTTTACCATAGCCACCGCTGATCCTGAAGTTTACCTGCAACGTAGCGTAGCCCCGGCTGGCAAACAATTGTGTTTCCGGGTTAAAACCCCAGCTATCCCGTATGCCCTGCGGGCCTCCATGCGGGTTCACCACCAACGGAACTTTCTGGCCATGCAGTGCCGCCTCCGGAAGCGTAATATAGCCATGGATCATTTTACCATCACGGCTCTTAAATGAAATGGGTTTCATAACAGCCATATCAGTCTCTTTCAGCTGTGGCATTAAATCATATAAGAAAGTGGTTTTACCGGAAGCCACATCGTAGATATAATATTTACCTACCAGCCGGTCGCTGGTCACATACACCAGGTATTTACTTTCATCATCCGTTTTACCCGTTATAACAAACTGATACGCGCTGAATTCCTTTTTCAGGTTGGCGCTCATTTTTTTAAACAGTGCACTTACCGGGATCACTTCCTGCTTTTCACCTTCGTAAGAATAATAGTCAATTTCATAATTGCGTTTACGGGAAAGGCCCAGGCTTCCTGCGTCATAATCCTTATTCGCAAACAGCTCCTTAACTTTTGCTTTCTTTTTAAAATCGTATACGATAATCCGCGACTTGTCAGAATCCAGGTTGGTTAACACATAGGCTTCATCCGGATTTGACGGGTTGTAACTAAACGAGAGAATATTAAAATTATCATCCCAGTTATTGGTAAAATACAATTCATAGTCTTTAGCGCCGGACGGTTTATAAAAATATTGCGATTTTATCCCCTGGAACATTTTTGTAAATCCCCGCAGGTTACCATCCTTATCAAAATCATAACCGGCAATGGGATTGTTCACATCTTTATTTTCATACAGTTTCTCCAGCTGGCCGGTAACAACGTTTACTTTATACGGTTCAAAGATCTGTTTATTATCCTTATTCATTGAAATGATCATGTAATTCTTCTGATCTTTCAGGATCCGTTCGATGCTGGCCTGCACGCCATCAAAAGGCGTCAGATCCAATACATTGCTGCCATCTACATTGGCCGCATAAATATGATAATTTTCATTACCGCCTTTATCCATGGAATAAACCAGCCGCTCATCATTGATCCAGCCGTACCCTTTTATTAATTCTTCTTTTTCTTCAATGGCACGGCTCACCTTGCCCGTCGTTATTTCTTTTACATATACATGGCGTTTGCCGGCATCATCCTTCTCCATATAAGAAAGATATTTACCTCCGGGCGATAGCTGGAACTGCGATGATTTTGGCCGGGCAAAATAATCCTCCACCCTGTATTTATAATTGCCTTTGTCCTGCGCCATAATTTCCTGCAAGGCCGCTTCGGAAGATGGCAGGGTCGTATCACCTGGTTTTGTAACAAGCGTTTTTGTAAGGACCAAAGGAATGGTCATTCCCGCCTGTTTAAAATCACCGGTAATGGTATTGCCGCTCAGGATACCACTATAACTGATACCGGCGGCTTTCACCGCAAGACTCAGCTTTTTATCGGCAAAACCGGTACTGTCGATGGGGATACCACTGGCACCCTGCTCCGGGCTATCCATGGTGGTTACCAGCTTATCGTTTTCATTTTTTATATGAAAGACCAGGGAGATCTTTGCTCCCTGAACATCCAGGGTTCCCTTCCAGGAACCGGTAATTGTTTGTGCATTCATCATATTTACAGTAAATAGTGCAGCTGTTAAGATAAACAGGATTTTTTTCATAAATCATTTTTTTGCAAAGTACGCAAATTGTTGAAGTTGTTTAAACTTTTGAACGCGCGCATAATTCCCGCAGATTTTCGCAGAAAATCAATCCGCGGTAATCAGCGGTGTATTGCATCCGTCTAAAATCAGCGGGAAAATCAAACGATCCGCTTTTTTGGAGAAAAAGTTCAACCAACTTCGCTATAAAAAAGACAACACATCCGCAAAACCAGATGTGTTGTCTTTTTATGATTTGTTCTTTGGGTAATGCTTATTTTATGGCCGCGCTCACCAGTTCCCCGATCCTGTCAATAGGAATCCGTTCCTGTTCCATGCTGTCTCTGTAACGGATGGTAACCGTATTATCTTCCTTGGTCTGATGATCTACCGTTACGCAAAAGGGCACACCCAGCGCATCCATACGGCGATAGCGTTTGCCGATGGCATCCTTTTCCTCATAAAAGCATTTAAACGTGCCCCGGTGTTTTGCCATAATGTCTTTGGCAATTTCCGGCAAGCCATCCTTTTTCAGCAATGGGAATACCGCCAGCTTGATGGGCGCCAGTTTGGCCGGAAACTTCAGCACCACACGGCTATCCTGCTTCTCTGCAGTACTCAGATCCTCTTCTGTATAGGCAGCGCAGACCATGGAAAGAAACATCCGGTCTAAACCGATAGACGTTTCAATCACATACGGGATATAATTACCGATCGGCTTGCCGGTTTCGGGATCGATATCATTATCGAAATACTGCATTTTCTTTTTGCTGTATTCCTGGTGGTTTCTCAGGTCAAAATCCGTACGGCTGTGGATCCCTTCCAGTTCTTTAAAGCCCATTGGGAAATTGTATTCAATATCACAGGCAGCATCCGCATAGTGCGCCAGCTTTACGTGATCGTGAAAGCGGTATTCTGTTTGCGGCACACCCAGTTCCAGGTGCCATTTCAGCCGTTCCTGTTTCCAGTACTCATACCATTCTTTCTGGGTGCCGGGTTTGATAAAGAACTGCATTTCCATCTGCTCAAACTCCCGCATGCGGAAAATAAACTGACGGGCTACGATCTCGTTCCGGAATGCTTTACCGATCTGCGCAATACCAAAGGGGATTTTCATCCGCCCGGTCTTCTGCACATTCAAAAAGTTTACAAAGATCCCCTGGGCTGTTTCCGGACGCAGGTATACTTTATTGTTCTCGTCTTCTGAAGAAACAGTAGATCCGAATTCAGTGGAGAACATCAGGTTGAACTGGCGGATATCCGTCCAGTTTGCCGTGCCGCTGATCGGGCATTTGATCTTGTTGTCATCAATGATCTTTTTCAACGCCACCAGGTCACCGGCCGCATCTGCTTTTTCCATTTCGCTAATAATCGCCGCCGCTTCCGCCTCCTTGCCATCGGCCGTTAACAGGTCGGTATGCGATTCAATCAGGTGGTCTACCCGGTAACGTTTTTTGCTGTCCTTATTGTCGATCATCGGGTCATTAAACCCATCTACGTGTCCGCTGGCCTTCCAGGTGGTCGGATGCATAAAGATGGCCGCATCGATACCAACAATATTGTCCTGCAGCTGCGTCATCGACTTCCACCAGTAGTCCTTAATATTTTTTTTCAATTCTGCCCCCCACTGACCGTAGTCGTACACAGCCTGTAATCCATCATAGATCTCGCTGCTGGGGAAAATAAACCCGTATTCCTTACAATGCGATATAATCGCCTGAAATTTATTACTATCCGTTGCCATAGGCCGCAAATTTAGGTTGAAAAGTTGACAGGTTGATCAGTTGGCGGGGAATTACTGTTTCGCACTACCAGGTGTTAGCTATTGAGCGATTAGCCATCAGCAATTAGCCTTTAGTTTTAAAACACCAGCAACTGATTACTGACACTGAAAACTGATGACTGACCACTGATGGCTGATTGCTGACCACTGAAAACTAATGACTGCCCGCTAATAACATACCTTTGCAGCATGAGCACTGTTACAATCAGACCGGTTGAGGTACAGGATAACGCCCGGCTTGCCGGCATCATCCGCACCGCTTTTTTAGAATTCGGAGCACCAACAAAAAATACGGTTTTCGAAGACCCTACTACCGATCACCTTTTTGAGCTATTTAAAACCGCGGGAGCGCTGCTGTTCGTGGCCGAACAGGACGGCGAGCTGCTGGGCTGCTGCGGCATCTATCCTACAGAAGGTCTGCCCGCCGGTTGCGCTGAACTGGTAAAATTTTATCTTTCCGGAACCGCAAGGGGTAAGGGCGTAGGAAAAGCATTGTTTCTTAAATGCCTGGAAGCTGCGGCAGCCCTGGATTACAAAGAACTATACCTCGAAAGTTTACCCGAATTTGCCACTGCTGTCGGCATGTATGAAAAGATGGGGTTCCGGAAACTGCAGCATCCGCTGGGCAATTCGGGGCATACCGGTTGTAATATCTGGATGCTGAAAACACTCTGAGTTATCCGGGTTGCATTCAAAAAAATCGATTCTCCCCTGCGCTGTTCATTTGCCCGCATTCCCAAAGAAAATTGCCGTTTTTCGGGCATTGTGCTATCTTCACCACTAAACCAGGTATCCCTTTATTCAGCAGTTACCCGTTAACAGCCTTTTAAACAGCGCTGTGGCCATTGATTAAAAAACAATAATAAAACCAACGTATTCCATCAGCCAATAACCGCTGTTTATCAAAGCAGTTTCCCTTTTTGATTGCTGGAGCACACAATTAACGGCATTCGTTATGTATAGAAACCCGACTCAACGAGCAGTAAGAACCGGAACTTTATTCTGTTTACTGGCGGCCCTTCTTTTAGCTGGCTGTAAAAAAGATTCCCTGGATGTAACCGGGATACCTCAAACAACTGCAGATCCGCAGCGTTCAGCGGGTAAACCCGGTAACCCGGTGATACCGGGCATTAACCGGCCGCTGGGCACCTGGTGGTGGAGTGTAAACAAGAAAGACTGGAATACTTATCTAAATTTTGCCCAGCAAAACGGTGTTACCGAAATCTATTTTTCCACGGTTGATTTTTCAGAAACAACCGGCGGTTTTATTGAAAAGGCCGCAAGCAAAGGCATCCGTGTGTACCTGTTGGCGGGCAGTTATGTGTGGATATCGGATCGCAGTGGTTTTATTACCCTTATGGACAAATACACCCAATACCAAAATACAGCAAGCGGCACCCGGCGCTTTGCAGGCATTCACCTGGATGTAGAACCACACCAGGATCCAACATTTTCAACACGCCGCGCTATCATCATGCAACAGTATATCGATTTTGTTTCCTGGGTTACCAGTCAGTATACCACTGCGGGGAATATCGATTTCGACATTCCCTTCTGGCTGGATGATGTTGTATCGTATAAAGGCGAAAACCGCCTGTTATATGAAGCCGTAATCAGCGAAGCTACGCGTGTTTTTATTATGTCGTACCGGGATACTGCTGCAAAAATGTATGATGTATCAAAAGAAGAACTTACGTTTGCCGCGTTATTAAACAAGCAGATTTTCCTGGGAGCAGAAACCGCTCCATCCAAAGAAGGAAATGCGGTTACCTATGCCGAAGAGGGCAAAACATATATGTACAATGAATTGAGGAAATTAAGTACGCTTTGCGGCAATGTAGATTATGGTGTATCCATACACCATATAAGCACCTGGTACAGCTTGAAAAATTAATACGGCATTTGAAACGTCCCGCAACTGCGCATAAAAAGAGCCTTCAGATTTTAACCGGTCTGTACTATATAATTGAAACCAGGGGCCACCTGTATGTTATCAGCGGCCGGCCTTCTTGTTTTCCATATAATATTCATGCAGGATGGTACTGATCAGCGGCCGGTAAAAACTCCAGAAAAAACTTTTCCGCTGTGTTTTATCCAGCCGGTTCATAAACAGGAATTTGAATTGTTCGATCCCTTTAAAATAAGAGGTATTGAACGATATGGGATTATCACAAAAATCACCTGAAAAATACCAGAACTGGTAGTCCTTTCCTTTGTGCGATTGTACAGCAGGGAACATAACAGGAATGCCATACTGCTGCAGCGTCTTTCTGCCGGATGCGGTAAGATCGAAGGAGAATTGTGCCTGTACCTGGTTAATTGCTGTATCCGGAACCACCACATCAAACCAGTAAGAGTAGTTGATCTTTTGAGGTAAGCGGTAATGATCCCGGAAAGTTTTTTCCGTTACAATATGCGGGAGCGCCGATACCAGGTCTTTACCTGCTTCCAGCACCACGATGGTGTTGCCTTCTCCCACAAAAACGACGCCTTCATTTTTAAACGGCCAGCTATTATTATGCCGGCTCGTATATCCTTTCACCAGCCAGTGGGGAATATCTTTATTTTTGGAAGTATCCAGTTCATCAAAGTACCGCCCGATCCATCCCGTCCATTTAAGGCCAAATAACTGCTCAAAACGATACCGTTCTGTAAGCGCCGAAGGAGAACCAATGGTATTAAACTCCGCCACAACCAGCTTCCGTTTCTGCTTCATTTTTTCCATAAAGTCAACGTCCTCTGAACTCAATCCGCCATATACCATACCGGAGCGTTCAGCAACCTGCTTCTTCAAATACCATTCATTCGCATACACACCATAGGTATCGGTATAATACGCCAGGTCCGCGTCATTACTCAGCTTATCTAAAAGCGATGCATCAAAACGCTCCAGGCCTTTTAACCGGAACTTTTCCTGCTGCTTCGGAAAAAAACCAAAATAATCGCTGCTTACCTGGTACAGATGATGTGCATCCTTGGTATACCGGTAGTGATTCAAGATCCAGGTCAGCGAAATATGCTCCTGCCCTGCGGATGTTAACGCCGTTTTATCCACGATGGCCGCCACCAGTTTTTTTTTGGGTGTCAGCAACCAGCATACCCACATTAACAGCGGCACCAGGAGCAACACCCAGGGGAAAAAATAAGCATACCTGCGATTTATTTTCATAACGCTTCTTCTTTTAAAAGCGCCGGATATAACCGATACCCGCCTGGATCTGGTTGCCCCTTGTATCCGGCATATATTCCTGGTTGATCAGGGAGGCGCCTAATGTAATAATGTTTAATTTGAATGCATGCCTGAAATCAAGATTGGCCTTATAGGTTTTTAACGGATAGGCCGTATTCAGCTGCTGGGCCAGGTACCGTTCATCCGGTGAAATACCCGTTCCAATATTCAGCCCGATATAATCATCGGCACCGCCAAAATAATAACGGCCAAGCAGGTTATAAGAGGCGGAGTTCCGGGTGGTTTGGGAGGGGATCAGATAAGTACGAGCACCAAATAAAAAGCTCCGGTAATATTTCCCGATATATGCGGTATAGATATTTGTGGTAGTGGTAAAGTACAGGTGCCGGATGCCCAGCTCGGCTTCAAAACTTTTGGGAAGATTGGCATATACCGAAAGTCCCATACGCCAGCGGGGAAAAACGCCCACATTATTGGAATAGCCGGCATTCATATACAAGTAAAATGTATTGGAGATCCGGGGATAGGCATCTACTTCAAACTGCACGCCGTTTTCGCGAAACCGGTTGGCATAGTTTACCCGACCGATCACCGTTCCGATCCCCGTCCGGCGACCGTAGTCGATACTGGCCAGGTGCCACGCATCATTAAACTGTTTATCAAAATATACATAGTCGTAAGATATACCAATACGGTTCAAAGAACGCTCATCTTTTATGCGGTTGCCCAGTGCCAGCGCCTCCGTATTCTTTTTATCCTTTTTGAGCAGGGTGTCCACTATATTTCCCGCCGCTCCGTAACGATGCAGGGCGGCCAATATTTTGGCCTTGCGCAACAGCAGCTCCTTCGATGCCGGGTGGTAGCCGAGCCCCGTATTCACGCGATCCAACGCCGTCGCATACTGATCGTTCCAAAACTCAAGGTCGGTATATGCAACCGTTGCATCCTCGTAATCCGGCTGCTCCTTCAGCACCTGCTCAAAACAGGCACGCGCACTATCGGGTTGTTTGCTCCAGGTATACAGCCGCCCCAGGAAAACCCGGACATCCGCATACTTCGGACTCAGCTCCAATGCCTTTACTGCATATTGCTTTGCCAGTGTATAGTTCTTATTTTCAAATGCCGCATGCCGCGCAGCCTGGAACAGTCCGTCAGAGGTAGTGGTATCTGCCTGGGCAAACATTTGTAAACTGCTCAGGAGCAGGATCCACAACAGGTAAGGTTTTATGGGCATAGTTATTCATTTTTAATGTTCGATACCGATTTTATACGGCCAGGAATGCTGTTTATTTTCCGGTTGTATACCGCTGGTATATCGAGTCGGGTATGATCCCTGCACCATTGATCACCTGCTGATTTTTTCGCTTAAACCGGTCAAAGGCGCCGCTTACCCGGTTTAATAATTCCTTTGAATCATCTGGTATTAAATCCAGCTGGGGACTTATGGTAAATAAGCTGCTCATGTTGACCATATGGGTGCCCTCTATAAAATCAACCAGGTCATTTTTATCCTGCATCATCGGGTATGCATGTACATTCCGGAAAATCCGCGCGGTATCCAATCCTGATCCGATCCAACTTACCAGTGAGGGCAACTGCATCGGGTAATTATTTTTTAAAAACGCCAGCAGGGAAGGCGTAATGTCAAAATGCGAGACAACGGAAGAGAAGGTGGCCCTCCGGTTCAGTAAGGGGGAATAAATCAGCAGCGGCACATGATAGCGGTCTATTTTACTGTTCAGTGGTAATTCCGGCATCTGGTGGTCTCCGGTTACCAGGAAGACCGTGTGTGCAAAATCGGTTCTTTTGCTATAAGCCGCAAAGAAGTCGCGCAATGCATCATCCGCGTATAAAATACTGGCATATTGATCCCGGTAGTTCCGGGCCATCTGTTTTTCCGGTTCCGGAAAATGCAGCTCCGTCAGGCGCTGTTCAAACTTTTTAAAATACGCTTCCTGCTCGTTTACTAAAAAGGGACTATGAGTTGCTACCGTAAGCAATACGGATGCCTTTGGTTGTGGTGAGGCAGGTTCCTGCGAATTCAGGTACCAGCGAAACAGTTCTTTATCTCCGTATCCCCATGAAAAGCCCGTATTGGCCGCCGGCAACTTCTGGTATCCCGCAGGAAAGCTTTTTATATCCTTGATAGTGCCCACCTGGTTCTGTTGCATAAAGAGATACATATTATCAAAATGAGCATCTCCACCATAATAAAAAGCCGTACGGTACCCGTTATGCTTTAACAACGAAAGCAAACTGATATGTGCAGGCATGGATGCACCCAGTTCTGCAAAACCACTCCTGGCAAAGGGGAGTGATGCCAGCAGACTGGGCAATACTGAAAAGGTTCTTCCGGAGGTGCTCAAACAATTTTCCCAATAAAGACTGGCTTGGGACAGGGAATCTAAAAAAGGCGTAAAGTTCCCCAAACGGGCGCCGCTGTTTGCAAAGGCAGCTCCCAGCCCCTCCACAATGATCAGCACCACATCGGGCGGACCGGCGGTTTTATTAAAAAAGGGAGAAAGCTGGTCCTGCGTATCTTCCATTCGCAGGAAGGGATACCGGGCCTCATCAACATATTTAAACGTGCGGAGTGAATCAACCATCGTTGAACCACTGTCATAGTCGCCGGAATAAAAATCGCTGTAAATATCAGTTTGCAGCTCCGGCGGATTAAAATACCCGATCGTACCGGAATAAAAGTTGAAGGATTTATTGGCCGACAAATTATTGGCATACTCATTTCCCGGGCGCAACCTTGAAGCCAGCAATGCAGGATGGAAAGGCACCAGCAGTGCCAGAAAAATGACCACTCCATAAGTAACGCCCGCCGGCAGCCTCAACTTCCGCGGCAGGATAGCCAGTACCGATACGATCAGCGCCAGAACTGCTGCAAGCGCTACAAAGATCCAGGCGCTAACGCCCGCCGCACCTACCGTTTGCCGCACATCTGAAAGCTTATACTGCCACAGATCGCCTCCCAGTAAATTGAACGAGAATTGAAAATAAAAAGCCAGGGCCAGTTGTATCAGGCATAAGGCACTCCCCAGCACCATAAAAACGATACGGGCCCCTTTCCGGCTGGCCATATAACATACCAGGTATACCAGGTACAGCAGAAAACCTATGCCGGCTATAAAAGCAAGATCCTTTAATAAACCGGTAAAAAGTACGTTCCAGAAAAAGGCATTGAACCGGTGCCGGAAGGTATCGTACCCCATCTCAAAAAGACGCAACACCAGGAACAGTCCTGCCAGCACCAGCAACCGAGGCACGAAGTCTTTGCAGGAGCCTTTTAAGCTTCGCCTGAAGAACGATTCATTGTTAACGGGTTTATACGGGTGCTTCATCTTATGTACGCTTTTTATCAAATCCCTCCCGGGCCATATCTCCCCAGCTATGCTGGTTCCTGAAAATATCTACCAATCCCCTGATGCTGCTCCATACCACAAACGGATGAAAATTAAACGGCTCGCTCAGACTTGTCAGCAACAGCTTTGCGATATCGGTTCGCCGCCGGTACTGGTTATAGGTTTTTACTTCCATATACACTGCAAAGACGGAGTACAGGTAATTGAACCCGATCACTACGGCAAAGAGGGCAAAGAAAAGTTCCCAGTCTACAAGCCCTGCAAACACCATCACCAGGAAGGCGATAAACCCGAGAAATTCAATCACCGGTGCCAGCAACTCAAAAAAGAACCAATAGGGATAGCTCACCATTCCCAGCAACCGGTACCGGGGATTGAAAAACATGATCTTGTGAAACTTTAATGTTTCATAGGTTCCCCGGATCCAGCGGTTCCGCTGCCGTCCCAGCACTTTATAGGATGCCGGAGCCTCCGTCCAGCACAACGGATCGGGAATATAGGTAACCTTATACGGTTCTTTACGTTCCTCCATATAGCGCCGCATCCGTACCACCAGCTCCATGTCTTCCCCAACCGTATTGCGGTTATATCCGCCACATTTGATAACGATCTCTTTATCGAAAGCTCCAAAAGCACCAGAGATCAGCAATAACCCGTTGAGCCGGCTCCAGGCCATTCTTCCCAATAAAAAAGCACGGATGTATTCCAGCGTCTGCATACGCGGAAGATAATCCTTTGGCAGCCGCACTTTTACCAGGCTGCCGTGCTCTACCAGCGATGAATTGGCGATCCGGATCACCCCTCCGGAAGCGATCACCCGCCTGGTAGTGGCTTCCATAAAGGGCTTCACCATCTTCAGTATAGCATCCTGCTCCAGCACACAGTCTACATCTATGCAAATGATATAGTCGTTACTGGCAATATTCACACCCACGTTCAGTGCATCTGCCTTGCCTCCGTTCTCCTTATCTACCACCACTACTTTCCGTAATACGGGGTTACGGCTTTTATATACGCCCCTCACCTGTTTGGTAGGAATCTGGTCCGGAACAAAAAAATCGATCTTTTCCAGCTGGTAGGCATCGATCAGCTTTTGCAGACTATTGTCCTTACTGCCATCGTTTACGATGATCACTTCCAGGTTATAATAATAAATGGAAAGCAGTGACCGCACATTATCTACGATCGTGAGTCCTTCATTATAAGCAGGGGCAATAATGCTTACTGATGGTGCGTGCAGGGAGGAGGCGATCCTCCGGTAATCCGTTACCCGGTTCTGGTGAATATATTTGCGTGTTTCCCCGATGGAAAAAACACCAATGAATACATAAAACGCAAAAAGCACAATGGAGTATAAAAATATCCCAAATGCAAATATTTCCAGTATCAGGAAGCCCCAGTTCATTTTTTTAATTCAAACCTTAGGTGATTATAAATTTTCCGGAAAGGCGATGGCTGTTCCAATGCTTTTGCATCCAGCACGGCCCAACCATCGCTGCAACAGGCAGCGAGCACACGGGCTGCACCCAGTTTCAAAAAAGCATTCTCATTATCCAGCTCCTTCACCAGGAAGTTGCGTTGCGCATCACCAGCAATAACGGCCAAACTATTTAACAACACCTGCTGGTTCCGTACCGTTTCACCGGCATACTGGTTACAAAGGATGTCCGCCGTTGAATCATCGGCGATTTCTTTCAGCGTTTTTGCCGCCTGGCTTCTTACGGCTTCATTTGCATGCGTTAAACAATTGACTACATCCTCATGTACTTCAAAACACTGATAGATCTCGGTAAGCCTTAATGCAAATATGACTACGGTATCGTTCTCCGAATGCAGCCAGCCGCTTAAGCCCGGAATCGGCTCCGGGTCTATCGGCCGCAGCTGTTCAATTAAATTCAACTGCTGCCAGTCGGAAATGGAATGCGTCAGTACATTGAGGAACCGCAATCCCTTGAATCCATAAAAATTAAACATGGCAGACTGCGCCTCTCTCCGGATGTATTTATTCCGGTTATTGGTTAGTTTAAAGATCCGCGCATTCATATCTTCCTGCTGCATTACCGACAGTTCGTTAATGCCCTTTACTTTCTGATGCCATACAACGCTACCCAGCTTTTTCAGGGAATCTTCTTTAAATCCCAGCTCCAGGTACAGGGCAACCACTTTATCGCCCACGGCACCGGCCACACTCTTTTTTAATTCCAGCAGACTGTTGAGCGCAAACTGGCGGTTATTCGGCCGCTTCAAATGTTTTGCGAATTTAGCAGGCACCCGGATTTCATCTGCATCTTCCGCATCCTCAAGGATCCATTTGCTTACCCAAAGTTCAAACCCCATCCGGAATGATTCCGGCTGAAAAAAGGCAATTTTCCGTTCATAAAGATTCCAGTAAATCAGGATCAGTAAAACCACAATAAGCACTGCGAAGACAGCCGCCGTCGCATAAAAAAAACCAGGTTTAAAGAGGTCGAATATTGAAAGCAAGGACAATAATGTTATTCAAGAAATCAAACCGGAAGCAGCATGCTGTGCATCAGGAATGGGGTTCAGGGTTCAGGGTTCCCAGCAACCGCCGGATCCGCATTTCCAGCTCTTTCAGTCCAAAGGGTTTTACTACATAATCATCTGCACCCAGCAGGAAGGCCTCTTCCACGGCATTCTCCTGCCCCATGGCAGAAAATACAATAACGGGCATCTTTTTATTCTTTGCTTTGGCAGCGTTTAACACCTCCAGGCCGGAAACAAAGGGTAGCATAATATCGGTAATAACCAGGTCCGGAGTAAAGGACTCCAGCTCCGCCAATGCCTGCCGGCCATCGGCACAAGGATGCACGTCATACCCGATTTTCTTCAACTTCAACTCAATCGCACGCAGCAACGCTGTTGCATCTTCAACAAGTAAAATTTTCATAGTTTAGTTTTTTTGATATAAACAAAATCTATGCTCAATAATAACAAAACAAATACCGAGGTAACAATTTAAAGGGCCGTTACAGGGTATAACAATTACAGCAAAGATAGATAAAAAGCGGCTTTATTTTGCCAGGCGTGCCTTTTTGTTTACGGAAAACGCAGCCGGGGCAAACAGCTTTCCGGAGAAAAATCTCAAAGCGTTAGCAGAACAGGTATGGGCTGTTTTCAATGCCCTTATGAGGAACGGTCCTCTTCTTCTGAATATAAAAACATGGGGGCAACGAAGCCGGCAGGCTATAATGATTGGGCATACAAAGTTTTCTTTCCTTCCAGGTAGGCGGGATCGGGATTTCGTATGATATCTACGATGGTACCTTTTTCAAGATGCAGCACAATATTGCATAACCGCAGGGTATCAAGACGATGCGTAACCAGGAAGGTATTCCGTCCTTCTACCAGCCGCCCGATGGCTTCAATAACCAGCTGTTCGGTATGCATATCTAAAGAGCTGGTCGGCTCATCGAGCAACAAGACCGGTGCATTTTTGATAAATGCCCGGGCAATAGCGATGCGTTGTTTTTCACCACCCGACAACTTTGCGCCTCTCTCGCCCACCTGTGTATGATAACCAGCCGGTAAATTCATAATAAAATCGTGCGCATTGGCATTTTTTGCCGCAGCGATAATTTCTTCCTGCGACGCTTCCGGCCGGCCGTAAGCAATGTTTTGAGCAATCGTTGCAGATAATAATAACGGCTCCTGCAGCACGATCGCAAACTGATTGCGATAACTGGAAAGTTCGATCGTGCGGATGTCTGTTCCATCGAGTTGTATGGATCCTGAAGAAGGATTATGAAACCTCAATAATAAACTCAGCAGCGATGACTTTCCGGAGCCGGTTGAGCCGATAATGCCCAGGCGGTCGCCGGGCTGAAGCTCCAGGTTGACGCCGGAGAGTACCGTTTTTTCCGGATCATACGCAAAGGATACATTTTGCAGGGAGAACCGGCCCTTTATGGCCGGACAGGGAATATGCGGCATCGCTGTGTTAAATTCCTGCGGCTCATCAAACAGCGCATAAGCCCGTTTAATGCTGGTAAGCGAAGACTGAATTTCGGTAATATTTCGCGTGATCTTTTCCACTGGCCCATATATTTGCGCAACATACGCCAGAATCAGGGTCAGGTCGCCCAGTGTCATACGGCCATCTTGAATTTCATGAGCGCCCACATACATAAAAATTGCCGTAACCGTTGCAAACAACATCCCCGCCGCAAAGTAGAACCCTGTACTTGACCGGGCCACGCGCATCTGGCCACCCACCACTTCGTTTGCCCGATCTGTAAACCGTTTCGCCTCGATACTTTCCTTTCCAAAAGATTTGATTATCCGTATGGCACCCAGTACTTCGTTCATTATCGACATAGCGCTGCTCTCTCCGGTTTTTAAAATTTCCCACTGCCGCTTTAACCTGGCGGCGGACCTGCGCATGAGCAGCGCCACCACAAGGATCAACCCCAGCAGCACCAGCGAAAAAACAGCGTTGATCGAAAACATTACCACAAGCATGGCCACCAGGGTTACCAAAGAAATAACAAGCTGTGAAATATTATTCAGCAATAGCGTTCTGATACCGGTAGCATCATATTGAATGCGGTACAAAGCATCTGTTATTCCTAAATTATCGTGGCGCGTAATCGATAACCGTTGTACGTGATTAAAAAGGGCACTGCGAAACCGAAGTACCAGCTTTTCGCCAATAAACGTATTGAGCAGCCAATTGGCCACCATATAGCAGTTTTCCAGCAATGCAACACCCAGCACCAACGCTATTGAAAGCCACACCACGGTACTGAAATCAACGGTATTTCCCGGAAAAAACCCCGCAATAAAGCCGGGTAACGGCATATGGTTAAAACCGCTGTCGATCAGGATCTTTAATCCCAGCGGTTTTAGCAGCATCATGGGTACCGCCAGTACATCCAGCAATACTGTAAGGCCCAGCAGCAGCCAGTACGGTCGCGCCTGTTCCAGTACACGAACCAATAAGGATCTTTTTTTTATGGTCATTTACCGGGCACTAATTTTATCAATTAAAGGAACAAGCACTTTACTACTTTCAAAATAAACTTCTGCCAGTTCTCGGGCCGCCCTGCTATGGCGACCAGGATCGGCACAAACGGCTTCAACAGCCTCCAATGCAGAAGCAGCATCGGTAAAAGCAAACAGGCCCTCACCCGCAGCAATCGTTTTTGACCACCCCGTTTCCTGTGTAATTACCGGTTTACCGGCTGCGAGGTAACAGGCAGACCGGTCCGAAAACCAGCCGCAGTTAGATTGAACGTAGGCATTTTTTGCCACTGTTAATTCTGCACCAGACCCGTAAATATACTGTTGGTATGCTTCAGCCGTTGCTATAGCCACCCGGGGGTCCTCAATATTCCAGTCATTATGCCACTGTGCAAGATTATTCCACGAAGCCTCAAATTGAGATGGTACTGCCAATACCATCTTAAAATCTGCGGATGGATATTGCGAAGGGATGTGTACTACCTTTCCGAATTCCTTGTTTTTCTGGCCCCAGAATTGTCCTGCATATACCATATCGCTGCGCACAGACCAGTTCATCACTGTGCTAAAGACGATGCGGGAACCTCCGCGGGCAACATGATGAACCCAATAACGGAGACAAACCGGCTGACGTGTAGGAATCCACTCCAGGTTCAGCATGGGCACCAGGCAATCCGGCTTGCCAATATTTTCCCCGAAAGTAAAGCGATAGTCGTACCATGTGTATTGTTCCCTGATCTCCCGGGCAGATCCTTCGGGATCCGCCTCCTGCCAGTATTGCACCTGGGTAAACATTGGATCCGTATCAATCAGTACTTTTTTGGGAATACGTGTGTAAGCATCGTTCCGCAGGCTGGTTGCTCCGGAGATGTTGATGAATATATCCGCCGTCTGCATCCATTCTTTTATTTTGTCTTCGGACAATCCATAACAGGCTCCGGATCCTATATCGCGATACGCCCATCGTTCCCGGAAGCCATGCTGTTCCATTATATTTTTCAGATAGCGGATACTTTCTGTAGCATCATCCCAATCCTGGTTTTCTTTCTGGTACGTGGAATATTGCCCCGTATCTTCAAGATACAGCACATCATGCCCGAGATCCTTCAACCCTGTAAGGTATTGCAGGTAGTGCCAGGTAAGACCGCCTGTGGGAAAAAGCCCTATATATCCTCCTACAATAATACGCAACTGCTCCATTTCTTTCGTTTATTCGGTTTCCGCAGATATCGATGCTATGAAAGCATCTCTTATTTTTAATTGTATACCCGGTATCAATACCTCGCTGTCCTCCGCCGCTGCCGGTATTGCTTTATATTGCAGCTGATGAAAAGCCGGCAGTATCTGACGCAAAGATTGCCGGTATCCCTGCCAGAGCTCATAGATGAGTACAAGCAATAATCCTGCTAATAACGCAGCTCCGGTCCATTGCTGCCGCACCACTTCGAAGACAGCCCCCATCAAAAGCAACATGCCAATAGCAACCGGGAGGCGGAAAAAACGGGGCCGGAATTTTAATTTAAGATATTGCCGGCCCTGGCCATGCTCTTCAACCAGCACCGAGCTGCGCATGGCCACTACTAAATGATGCGTAGATTCCAGGTCCCAGCGATCAAATGCACGCCCCCGTTTTACCTGGGCACCCGATGCCTTCAGGTTTGTTTCCAATACCATAAGCCACTCCTGTGCAGCCTTCCAGGTTTCGGACCATACCGCCCGGCCGGAAGTTACAGCGTGCGCAGCATCATGTGCGGCCGTACCACCCGTACGTTTTCTCCAGGGCGTTAAACCATTCTGCACACGCCCTATTAAACGCGCCGCAGGTTGTACCAGGTGCAGCAAAGCTATCATCCAGAAGTACTTAGGATGACATCTTAGTCTTTTACTGTTTTTCCAGTTCTTACCTGCGCTGTACAGGATCTGTGTTAATGAAGCGGCTATGCAGATGGCCAGTACCACCCATGCAGCGAACCATACCGGCCATAACCAACCCAAACATCCAAGGATGCCAATTGCCACACAAAGCATTCCCCACTCCGGCATCAACGGGATCAATCCCCACCAATTCTGGGAAGAACTATATACCGATTGAAACAGGGCGCTACCCCAACTGCCGAAAAATATCTTTTCCTTTTTCCAGGGTATGGGAAAAGTAGTGCCGGCCCCGTAAATACTGCCACCCCAATTGTAATGACCAAGTGCATTGTACCGCTCCGGCCATTTCTGTTCCAGAAGGGCTTCTGCCTTTCCATAGCCTTTTTGCTGTTTCCAGTAAGCGCGAAACGAATTTCTGCGGTGATGCCAAACCATGGCACCCGGATGATATCCAATAGTGCCGCCGGCTTCCTGCAACCGCCAGCATACATCCACATCGTCTCCGGCGGTACGATAGCGCGGATCAAACCCTCCGATGTCCAGAAGGGCCTGACGGCGGATCACCATATTACAACCGGGAATATGTTCGGCTACTTCATCCGTAATCAACACCTGCAAAGGGCCGCCCGGCGCACAGCCTACACAGGCGGCAAGATCACCATCTTCATCGGGTACCAGGTTCGGCCCGCCCACAGCAACATGATCACTGTGCGTAAAGGCATAGGATAAATAGTTCAGCCAGTCCGGATCGGGGTAAGCATCATCATCAATGTAAGCAATCACCTCCCCCTGTGCAGCCCGCATGCCGGTATTCCGGGCATTGCTCAGTCCCATATTTGGCGTACGGATCAGCTGAACCGGGTACCGGCTCACAATCTCAGCCAGGTTATCACGCGAGCCGTCATCCACAACAATCACCTCATAATTTTTATAGTTTAGTTGCAGGATCCCCTCCAGGCATTGGGCAATGGTTCTGCTGCCGTTGTAGGAGCATACGACAACGGAGAAACGGATTGGCGCAGGGTTGATGCTTTGTGCCATGCCGGTAAAAGTAGCTGCTACAGCAGCCATTGCCGGCTTTGCAACCCGCTGGCGGTCAACAAGCCCAAAATCCCAATCCAGTATCTCCAGCCCTCCCCGCCACCACTCATCGGTCCAACTGAAAATAAACAGCCCGGCACATCCTTTTCCAAGGATCATCCGCATTTGCCAGCCAACAGCGGCAGCTTGTTGTTCCAACCCGTTACGCAGGCTGTCCAGGCCGGTTTCTGCCAGCAGCAGGGGCCGGTCGCCACAAAGATTGTGCAGGCGCGCAAGGTAACCCGACAACTGCTCCGGGGTTTCCAGGTACACATTGATGCTGTAAAAATCAAGGAAGTCCAGCTCCAGATATTCAGTGGTAGGATAATTTACATAGGTTACCAGCCCTTCGGGATCGGCAAGTTTTACCGTATCAAATAACCGGCGCAAAAACCGTTCTACTTTCTTTTTTCCATACCATCGTACAATGGGTGCCGGAATTTCATTGCCGATCGTGTAGCATAAAATTGCGGGGTGTTGTGCGCAGGACTCCACGGCGTTCCGCACACGTTGAATAATAGCGTCGCGGGTCTGCTTGTCAAGAAACGTCAGGTGTTGCTCCCAGGGCAGACCGATCATTATTTTCAGGCCGTATTGGGCGGCCAGACCAAGCAATCCGGCGGGTGGTACCGTATACGTGCGCACACTGTTGATTCCATTGGCCTGCATCAGCCGGAAATCCTGTTCTACCTGCCGGAGAGGTGGAAACTGATGGCCCTGCTCATCCGGCGCAAACGTTCCGTAGGTGACGCCTTTTATGAAATATTTTTTGTCACCACAAAAGATAAATTTTCCCCTTACCTGGGGGCGTTCTAACCCGACTGCCTCATTTGTTTTGGTTTCCATTTCTTACCCTTTAAAGTTTTGCACTACTAAAAATCGGAGAAGAAGGGCTTTCTTTTGACGGCTGATACCATTCCTGTATGAGCCATGTGCATTTCCTGAAAGGTTGCAATTCATTAATACCGGGGACAGCGTAAAGAACATACGATCCCGCTTATTTGTAAAAAGCCTCGCTGAGGCGCTATGAACGATCACATCGCTCCGATGACAAAAAATCAAAGATCCAATCGTTCCGTCCGGCTACCCCGTCCCGGATTATCAGCGCACGGCAACAAGCATCCGTATTTCTTTTAAACAGGATGCGCGGTTATTAAGACGACAAAATTATGTTCAACAAGAAGAATTGCGCATAGTCTCCAGGGTCATTTGCAATACGAAAAGCGCTTCAGTTTCTTCGGATTAAAAAAATTACGGATCTATCACTGACCTCTCTAAAGCAGTTGCTTCCGGAAGCCTACTCAAATGTATAAAAAATGTAAATGATAATCAATGGGGAGCCAACATTTTTTTGTTTTGATAACACTCGGCGCCGTTACCCGTTACCGGTGTTTATAAAGCGTTGCTGTTATGAAAAGCATGTTTTTGTCCCGGACCGGCGCATGATGCTGCACGGCAGGATCAGTAGTTCCCCGTTCCTTTTTCCCCGTTCACGATGGCCACGCCGGCACTGCAGCCGAGGCGGGTGGCCCCGGCATCTACCAGCTCTTTTGCAAAGGCGTAATCGCGGATACCGCCGCTGGCTTTTATCTGCACGTTAGGTGGCAGGTGTTTTTTAAACAACTGTACGGCATGCACGCTGGCGCCCTTTTCTGCATACCCGGTGGAGGTTTTTAAATAGTCGATACCGGCCGCACCGTACAATTCGCAGCATTTAATGATTTCATCATCGGTTAACACACCGCTTTCAATAATGATCTTGATCACCTTACCCTTTTCCCGGATCACCGGCATCAGGTGATTGATTTCGTTAGCCAGGTATTGCCAGTCGTTATTCTTCAACGCGATGAGATTGATCACAATATCCAGTTCATCCACCCCATCTACCAGGGCCAGTAATACCTCCGCCAGCTTGGCTTCGATGGCCGAATAGCCAAACGGGAACCCGATCACCGTAGCCGTTTTCACCGCCGAACCCTCCAGCAGGGCCTTTGCTTTTTTTACAAAAGGAGGTGGCACACAAACAGCTGCAAAACCATATTGCTTTGCCTCACTGCACAGTTTTTCGATGTCGCTTACCAGGGTGGTAGGCTTCAGGATGGTATGATCGATGTATTGGGCGATGTCCATTGTTCTTATTTTTAAAGTGCAAACCTACTGATTTCTGACTGCTCAGCATTTGAAAATTTGAGAAGATAGAAATGTGAAAATTGAGATGCCGTTACAGTGCCATGAACCTCCTCCGGTCGATATTCTATAGACGATCGATATCTGGTATCTTGTGTCTGGCTTCAGGCATAAAAACGAATCCTGCCTCAAACCTGAAACTTGGAACCTGGAACTTTAAACCGCCCCCAGCCCTTATCTTTGCCGAAATTTTGAAGCATGTTTCGTACACAAACCTGCGGTGAACTAAGAATCGCAGATGTTAATAAAGAAGTGACCCTGGCGGGCTGGGTGCAAACCGTTCGTAAGTTTGGCAGTATAACTTTTGTGGATCTCCGCGACCGTTATGGCATTACCCAGCTGCTGTTTTCCGAAGCGTTGAACAGCCAGTTGGACGCCAACCCGCTGGGCCGGGAATTTGTGCTGCAGATCACCGGTAAGGTAAGCGAGCGCAGCAATAAGAATAAAAACATCCCTACAGGAGATATTGAGATCATCGTAGATCATTTTTCCGTGCTGAATAAAAGCATCACCCCTCCCTTTACCATCCAGGATGATACCGACGGCGGAGATGACCTGCGGATGAAGTACCGTTTCCTGGATCTGCGGCGCAATGCGGTAAAGAAAAACCTTGAGTTACGGTATGCAGTAAACCGTGCCACCCGCAATTACCTGCACGAACAGGGTTTTATGGATATAGAAACCCCGTTCCTGATCAAATCCACTCCGGAAGGCGCCCGTGACTTTGTCGTTCCTTCCCGCATGAACCCCGGCGAATTTTATGCCCTGCCCCAATCGCCCCAAACCTTTAAGCAATTGCTGATGGTAAGCGGGTACGACCGGTATTACCAGATCGTAAAATGTTTCCGGGATGAAGATTTGCGTGCAGACCGTCAGCCGGAGTTTACCCAGATCGACTGTGAAATGGCCTTCGTGGAACAGGAAGACATTCTCCACATGTTCGAGCACCTGATCAAGCATATTTTTAAAGCCGTAAAAGGGATCGACTATACCGAAACCGTTGAGCGCATGAGCTGGGAAGAAGCCATGTGGCAATATGGTAACGACAAACCGGATATCCGTTTCGGCATGAAACTGCTGAACCTGAAATATCCTTCCCATGTATTTGGCGGAAAAGAAAACAATGCGCACCTGATCGCAGACGCCGGTTTTGGAGTGTTTGATGATGCAGAAACCGTACTGGCCATTGCAGTGCCGGGCTGCAGCGAATATACCCGCAAGCAAACGGACGAAATCACGGAATGGATAAAACGTCCGCAGATCGGGATGAAGGGCCTGGTATTTATCAAATGCAATGCCGACGGCAGTTTTAAAAGCAGCGTAGATAAGTTTTACAGCGAAGACCGGTTAAAAGCCATTGCCACCGCAACAGGTGCCCAGGCAGGCGACCTGATCCTGGTGCTGGCCGGTGCCGAAGAGCGCACCCGCAAGGCCATGAGCGAGCTCCGTTTGGAAATGGGCAAACGGCTGGGACTTCGGAAGGAGAACGAGTTCAAATTGCTGTGGGTACTGGATTTCCCGCTGTTTGAATATGCGGAGGAAGATAACCGCTGGGTTGCGCGGCACCATCCGTTCACCTCACCCAAGCCATCGGATATTGAAACTATGATCGGTAATAACCCGAAGATTGAAAATCCGGCAGAATACCTGAAACATCCTTATGCCAATATCAAGGCCAATGCCTATGATATGATCCTGAACGGAAACGAGATCGGAGGTGGTAGTATCCGTATTTATCAGAAAGAGCTGCAGCAGAAAATGTTCGAAGCACTGGGTATGGACGAGGCAGAGCAATTGCATAAATTCGGATTCCTGCTGGGAGCCTTTGAATATGGTGCGCCTCCGCACGGAGGTATTGCTTTTGGGTTCGACCGGTTATGCTCCATCCTGGGCGGCAGCGAAAGCATCCGTGATTTTATTGCCTTCCCCAAGAACAACAGCGGAAGAGATATTATGCTCGATGCTCCGGCCACCATCGACAACAAGCAGCTGGATGAATTGCAGATAAAGATCGATTTGAAATAACGGCTGCCTGCTAGCAGCATTATAGAACAAATAATTTAGGACCGGTGGTGATCTCTTGTCAGAATTATCGCCGGTCTTTTTTATGCCCGACGTTACGACAGATCTGTTAACCCGCGGAAAGGGATTTGAGAGATCTCTCCGCTCCCGATCGAGGTGACGGTACTCTTCCGTCGTTTCGAGCTTGCCGGGAAACCTCTACCGGATTTTCGTTCTATCCAGGTTTTAAAATTCCTCAGGCCTGATGATAACGGAAAGACCTCTCCGCTTCGGTCGAGGTGACAGCAATTTTACGTCGTTTCGAACTTGCCGGGAAACCGCTACGGGATTATCCTTCTAACCGGGTCTCAAAATTCCTCCGGCCTGGTGATAACGGAGCGACCTCTCCGCTGCGGTCGAGGTGACAGCAATTTTACGTCGTTTCGAGCTTGCCGGGAAACCGCTACCGAATTATCCTTCTATCCAGGTTTTAAAATTTTTGTATTTTTAAGACCAAATATTAAACCATGCTGCAAATTTTGATCCGGAGCATACCACAACTGATCATTTTAGGAGCCCTGCTCTTCTACCTGGTCAAAAAAAGAAATACACTCAGTGTTATCCTTTTCGTTAGTTGCCTGGTAAGTTATGCGATCGGCGAACTTCAGATCCAGAAATCCATGTCTTTTCAGAACGACCCGGGTGAAAGGCTACGGACGATGCAACTGCTTGGTACCCTTTCACTGCTTTCTTATACCGTTTTTGCCGTTGCCTTTTTAGTGCTGATCATCAGCATTCTTAAACCTCCGGCACCGGGCTATCAGTTCCTCGACGATTCAAAACAAAGCAATGAAGAGCCTCCGCAAAATCTTCTGTAAACCATTGACCGAAGCAGGAAACGGCATACATCATCCCGATTCACTATTGACCATTCACCATTCATAAACAATTATCATGAAACGGATTCTTTTATACACCCTTTGTTTATCGCTCTTTATTACCGCCTGTAACAAGGACGATCATTTCAAACCGGGTGAACCGACCGTAACCGCAGAAGCCCAAACTTTAAAAGATGTGGCATATGGCAGTGATAACCTTCAAAAAATGGATGTTTACCTGCCGGCGAACCGGTCTTCCGCAACCACTAAAGTATTTATCTTTATACATGGCGGCGCCTGGGCAGAGGGTGACAAGGCCGATGCGGATCATGCCCCTTTAATTGATTCATTAAGAAGACGCCTTCCGGATTGGGCGATCTTTAATTTAAATTACCGGCTCGCCAGCCTTAACGGTATCACGTTGAAAAATAAATTCCCGGCCCAGGAAGAAGATATCAAAGCCGCGATCCGATATATCTACGACCGCCGCCAGACCTTTACGATTTCTGATAAATGGGTATTCGCCGGAGCCAGTGCCGGCGCGCACCTGGCTTTGCTACAGGGATACAAGAATAACGGAACGATTCAGCCCAAGGCGATCATCGACCTTTTCGGGCCCAATGACATGACCGCTTTATATAATACTTATAGCAGTTCCGACCCGGGTGAAGCGTTCCTGATCAGTTTATTATTAAGTGGTACGCCCACCAACAATGCCGTCATGTATCATGACAGCAGTCCCATTAACTATGTAACAGCTCAATCGGCTCCCACGATTATTTTTCAGGGTGGCCTGGATGACGTGGTACCCAAAGAGCAGTCTTACGCTTTGCGGGACAAACTCAACAATGCCGGTGTTAAAAACCAATTCGTTTTTTATGATAATCAAACGCATGGCTGGTCAGACCCCGCGATCTGGTACGACTGCCTGAATAAGGCACAAAACTTTATTAACGCCAATGTGCAGTAAATTTAAAGGATAAAGCTGCTGCCCAATCTGCGCATCTGTGGCTTTAAGAAACCGGCATTGATCTATGATTGATTAAACGTTCCTATGGCGTATATACCTCCGTTAGTTTTACAATTTTCCCCAACACGATCTCCAGCCGGTATAGGTTGCCGGCATATCCTTTTTTTAACTGCGCCAGGTCACTTTTATACAACCGGGTCCCACCCACCCGGATGAGTTGTATCGCACAGCTATCCGCCACCGGCAGCGTTCTAAGTTTTCGCGATTTATTTTCAATGTAAAAATCATTGGGCACATACCAGGTCGTATCGCCATTATGTTTATCCTCAAATTCAGCGTCTCCCGCCTCCCTGGCGGCTTTCACGGCCCTGGATCCGGTAAGCATCGTAACATAATCCACCACTAAAACATTCACCTTGTTTTGAACAGCAACCTGGTTGATCCATACCAATTGAGATGCAGGTGCCGTTCTCTTCTGAGCCTGTGCGCTCAGGTCAACCAGGGGCAATAGGATCAAAAAAAGAAGCGGCTTCATTTCCTGTCATTATTTCGGTGTTACAAATTCAAACTGCTCGCCGCCGTATACCAGGGTGGTAAATCCGCCGCGGCCAATTTGCCAGGGATGGCTATTGTGACTGTCTACCTTAAAAAAGTCATACTTAAATACAGAAAGGTTGTTGGAAAATATCAGCGGGAATGTAAGCCCCGCCGGTAATAGATGCTGGTATTGTTTTAAATCCTGGTCATTATAGCAAACACCATATTGCCGTACCTTGCCCGGGCCATCCGCATTCCAGGGCTTTATTTTAACGGATTGAATATTGCCCCATACCGTAGTTCCTTTTTGAGCAGCGGCTGCATCAATGGTTACATCAACATAGCCCAGGCGCTCCGGTTCAACAATAAGCGGAAAATTGAGCGTGGTGGAATCATTGGAAACAAACGTATAGAGTTGTATGCGATAATTTCCTGCTGAAGGCGAGCGTAAACCCAAACGACTGATAAATCCATCTTTATAAGTAATAAAGCGTACCCCCACCTGGAAAGATCCCGGGGAGCCATCAGAAGTAGCATTCTCCGGATCCAGAGCGTCAATATCCACCATAGGATTAATGACCACTGCCGGCACTTTTACGGGTGGTGGGTCTACATCTCTTTTGTCTTTTTTACAGGCTGCAAGGGCAAGTAAAACGAGGAATAGTATAGCTATTTTCTTCATTGTAAGTTCTTATAAATGGATCATTTATTTCACAACAGGCGCAACGGGCCTGGAGGCCGGCAACCCCGGTATTTTTTGGCTTACCTGTAACGGATCCGGGTAAACCGCACTCCAGACTCCTTTTGCCGTTGCTAACTGAATGGGCTGTAAGCGTAAGTATTCCTTATACCCATCCGCAAACGTAAGCGCAACGGAAAAGCTGGCAAACATTTGCTGCCCGTTACCACGGCTGTAATAACCGGGTATCCAGCGCACACCTAATCGCAGGTAGCTATCTTCTTTTTCAATAAAATCGCGGTACTTAAAATCACCTTTAAAAGGGATCGTATAAACTTTGGTGAAGAGATTACCGTATGCTTCATTTGTTTTCTGCACTGAATTTACAGAAGGGCTATTCTTTAGGTCAAGTGAAAAAAACACACCGGTATAGTCATGTTGTCCCTGCTTATTGGAAATACGCATCAACTCTGCAATACAACTTTTATACGGAAAATTGGCAACCGCTGCGCTGGCATTGCTAACATAAAACTCCATTTTCACAAGCCTGTTATTCAAAAATGCCTCCTGTTCTTTTACATAGAGGCCGGCAACACCTGTTTTTTCAGCAACCGGCCGCTTCCGGTTAATGATCTGTGCATACATACCCTGTGCTAACAGAAGCAGGAATACAGCCATAAACGCGGGCAGGGCAATCTGCGTTAGTTTGTTATTGCTCATCATTTATTCTTTAAATTATCGTTTTATCCATTCAAAACTACTTTCCAGGTTTTCCCATTCATTACTATACACAACGTTGGTTTTTATGGCGTATCCATCAGCATTATACTCCTGTGTCCGGGTTTCAGTATAAGTGGTACCAGCGGGCAGGGTTTTAACGGTCGCACTGGCAATTGCATGCTGATTGCAGAAACCAGAGTTCAGCCGCTGCATGGTTAGCTCGGGCTCTACATAGTATTCACTTCTTTTACTGGTATAAGTAAAAGTCTTTTCCTGGGTTTGGGTTCCGGCAGCGTTATAACTTTTTTGTACGGCTATATTCTTCCCGTCTGCCGTAAATTGATATACATCCTTACCATTCAGCCCGCCCGATGGATTGTAGCGCGCCGCCTCATAGCCCGTAGCCGTATAACTGTAAATCGTATAAGTGACCATGGAGCCGCCCGGAAGGCTGTAAAAATTCATTTTGGCCAGCTTCCCGTTTGCATCGTATTCGTAGGTCCTGTAGCCATAAGTGACATTATCAAAATCGGCACGAACAATTCTTCCGTTATTATCCCGTTGTGCCGTTAACACATAATTTCCCAAAGAACCGGAGGATATCATTTGAGTCATTTTTCCACCGGCGTCAAAAGCATATTCCATGGTCCAGGATGAATTGCCCTGCACATGACTGCGTTTTTTCAGCAGGTAGGTCTTTTCTGGTGCGGCCTCAACATCTTTATCCTTTTTACAGGAAGTAAGGGCACCTGCTAATAAGCATACAATAAATAGTTTTTTCATTTTGATGGTTTTAATCTTACACCTCGAAAATACCATGCAGTACCAATCCGGCACAAACAAACCGACGAACGGAAACAAAAAACCGATGAAAGAAATTTTTTATAAGAACAGGCACTGGATGCTAGATACTGGATATTAGATACCAGATGTTAGACGATGATGTCTATTGTCTAGTATCCAGTATCTAATATCTAAAGACTAAAACGGCAACACAGCATTTACAACCCTCTTTTCGCCATCAGCGTTAAACAGGACCAGGTCTTTGATCTCCACAGTCCGGTTTTTTACGGTAATGCTGCCGGTCGACTTTTCACTCCCCGTAAATTCTTTACTGCTGAGACCACTTCCCACTCCAGTCAGGGCAACAGACACGATACCAGGCTCCGGCTCCGTCATCGGCAGCGTACTGCCACCATCATATATCTTTAAAGCCGGGTTGGTGGTGGCATCCTTTTCGCTGAGAAAAGTAACCTGCAACAGTTCAAAATTGGGATTAGCAGCATCGCCTTCATTGTGCTGACACAATAAGGAGAAATTAGACTTTTCCTTGTCGCTGCCAAAGTACTGGGTGGTAACTTCCGCACTTACCTCCTTGCCATCAAAGCTGAATTTTCCTGTCTTACCGGCTTCACTACCCGGTTCTATTCCGTTGGCCGATGCGGCTTCTTTTATCGTAGTTGTTGTCTTTTTATCGGTGTTGCTGTTTCCACAGGCTAAAAGCAGCAGGAAAAAAGCAAGTGCTGGAAAAATGGTTTGTTTCATTGTTTGATTTTTATGGTATTTAATTTTTGTTTTGCTATGATCATCGGAGAGGAAATCATGGATTTATACTTCGACCTGGATAAATTTGTGCGGGATTACAGGAAAAGTCGATCACTTTTTTATCAGTTTCTCAGTATATATACGTATAAGTGATCGTTTCGGTGTTGATGCTTCTTTTTGCGTCAGGATCATACCAGCTGGTGACCACCTGCAGCGGCAGACCGTTGCGGTATTGTGTTGGTATTTTCGGTCCGCCCGGCTTATAGGTATGCACTATTTCCCGCGCATAGGTAATCTTCCGGGTAGCAATATAACGGGCTTCTCCTAACTGCTGCCAGCTATGATTATTTTTACTCAATGGCTTTTCATCCATATAGCCCCCGGTAAATGCCAGCGGATTTGAACTGTGATCGTACCGGTCAAACAAAAACGGAGCCGCTCCATTGCCGGAAAATTCAACCTGTTTTATATTACCAGATTCATCGTATTGATAAACAGTGGTACTGCCGCTGCTTTTTACAGTTACCCGGTTGCCATCCCTGCTAAAATCGAAAATATTTATCGTATCGGGCTTATTTGTCTTCTGAGTGTTTACCAACACCATTCTTTCAACCTGTTTGTTGCAGTTGTAATAAACCGTTGTTTTCTGAGGCGAAATCTTTACCTTATACGTTTTAACGTAGCTGATCAGCTGCCCGGCGGTATCAAACAAAAAGTTATCAATGGTATAATGCAGTTTGCCGTCCTGTTTATAAACGATCTTTTTTATATGCAGGCGAGCGTTATATTCATAGCTGGTTTCAGACGTAAAATCATTGCCCTTAACAACCATTTTACCAAGTCGCATTTTTTCCGGAGGCTGTGCGCGTACTATCTGCAGGCCCGGTAACAGTACCATAACAGATATTACTATTTTACTGACCATATATCATTCCTGTTTTACCAAACTATTATTCATAAGCAGTTTTCGACGGTACCGCATACCAAAATAAAATACAGCTGATTTCTCTTAAAAATCTTACCGACGAACGACGGCAAATAATCGATGAACGGAGCGGCGGGGAGGTATTTGGGAATTCAGATTTGAGGTTCCAGACAAAACACAGACATCATCCATTGTACATCGCACATTGACCATTGCCTATTCAATGCCGTTTCCTTAAGCGCCTTTTTATAGTTGCCGCCGCTGATTGCACCTGCTGCACAGCCTCTGGGATATTGTTGAATACGAGTTCGATTCAACCGCAATGGACGCAGTGTATCCGCAACGGTCGCAAAGAAAAAGTTCTGATAGATATCCTTGCGTAGCCCTTGGTTCCTTGCGTAGACCATTGCCTATCCTCGCGGTTGCATTCAGCTACCAGGACGCCAGGGGCCGGGATTTATAAAAGGCAGTGCTATGGCAATATACTTTTCGGGGGCGCTATTTGAAGCTTTAAGGAAACGGTATTGATTGCCTATTGACCATTCACTATTTCACAGTCTTGTATTATTGACCTGAGAAAGCTCACGGAGCAAGAATGTTTTTCATTCCCACATTTCCACATTCTCACATTTCCACATTCTTATCCCGCCCAAACGGAACAAGTTTCCAAATCGCTCACTCAAATACCAAACAAGACCAGGTATAGGTGCCATCGTAATGAAAGGATACAGTAGCATGGATCTTCCGGCTCAGCTCATCTACCAGCCGCAATCCCAGGCCCGACAGTGATGTTGTGCTCTGTTCCTGGCGAATCAGCTGTTCGTACTGCTGCTGGGTAAATGCAGCTCCCTGGTTTTTGATCACCAGCATCGTTTTTCCTTTTTCATTCTTTGCGTCAATCAGTATTTGGGTGCCTTCGGGCGCGGCTTTAATCGCATTTTGCAACAGGTTCCGGATGATCGTTTGCACATAGTTTGCATCGGTTTGCACGGTCAGTTCTTCCGGTATTTCAGTTTTATACGCAATATGCCTGGCATCGCTGTTGAGTAGCAACAGGCGCTGACAATCCCTTACAATTGCCGTTATGTTTATCTGTTGCTTTTGGGTCTCAAAAGCATTCATCTGCGTTTTGCTCCACAACAACAGGTCTTCCATCGTTTCCAGCAGTGAACCGGTAGCATTTTGAATTTTACTGTTCAGCGCCGCTTTTTGGTCTTCACTTAATGCATCGGGATTGAGCTGTTGCAGTTTCAAAAACTGGTATACCTGGTTAATAGGGCTCCGCAAGTCGTGACTGATAATTCCAAATAATTTGGCCTTTGTCTTATTGGCCTCATCCAGCGCTGCATTCAGTTTTCCCAAGGCATCCGCATTCTTTTTCTTACTGCGGTAAAATAAAAATAACAGCCCCGCCAGCAACAGAAGCGTAGCCATTCCAGCCACCAGCCATAACCGCTGCTGCCGCGCAAAAGAAAGCTGTACCTTTTGTGCTTCTATTTCCTTTATCTTTTCCTTATTCTGAAAACGGGCTTCAGCATTGGCCATACTTTGCTGCGCTGATTTTGCATCTATCGAATCGCGTACCGGCAAATATTTCTTATAATAAATGGCAGCGTTTTGCCATTGGTTCAGGCCCTCATAGCAATCGGCCAAAGCCCTCAGCAGCCTTGCATATACGGCCGTACTAAAGGCACTCCCGGCCTTTTCGGCCTTTTGCAGATAAGGCAATGCAGCAGCGTAGTTTTTTTGTACCAGCAGGGTTTTACCCATCGCATATTGAAAACTGCTCACTTCTAAAGTTCCGGTAACCTTAGTACCCGCAAGGGCTTCCGCCTGTTTTAAATACGGCATGGCTGCCGCGGCATTTTGCAGATCCAGGTAATGATCTGCGCCCGCAAGGTATAATTCCAACAATATACTCCAGCCCGCATTGTCATTCAGCTTTTGTTCCACCATATTTCTTAACGAATCGGTGTACTGCTGGGCCGCTATGGCATTTCCAAGCTTCAATGATGTAGTAGCCATTCCCTTATAATAGGAACAAATACCTGCCAGGTAGTTCCACAAAAGCGGTTGGGCATAGCGGTAATATTCCCGGGCCTTTGTGTATTGGTGGAGTTTTTCGTATAGATCTCCAACATTAAAATATGCTACGCCAATATTAGTAGAATCGGAATCGGTGTTTTTATACTTTCCCTGCTTCATATCGGCTACCGACAGCTCAAGCCCCTGTAAGCGGTAATTCAGTTCCTGTTCATACCAGCCTATTGCAGAATAGTAATCGGCTAAAGAAGAGTAGCAGCCTATTCTAACATCCGCATTGGTAGCAGTATCTAATATATTGTTCAGTTCGGCTGCAGTCTGGTCCCTTTGTGGTATATAGCCATCAACGTTGATATAGATATATAACAGTTCCTTCAACACATTCCTGATCCGCTTGTCATTTTTTGCAAGGCGTGCATGATGCAAAGAGCTTTCATAATAAAATATAGCCGAATCGTTTACTGCGCCCCGGTAGCTGACGCCTGTATAAAAATAAAACAGCGACTGGTTATAATGATCATTTGCATCTGCAACAGAAAGCGCAAAACGCGACACCAGCCGCATTTTATCGTATTGCTCCAGGTAGTTAAGCGAGTCGCATTGCTTTGCCAGCTGCTGCAGCTGTGCCTTCTTTGTTTCAGCAGGCCCGGGCATACGCTGCGCGCCGGAATGCATTAAAGACAGTACAAGACAAATAGCAGAAAGCAGTCGGGGCATTTTTAAAATTTCATTTGTGACACCATACTCCTGTAGGTTTTGCCAATAGGTATCGCGGTACTTCCGCATACAAGCTTATCCGCATGTTGTTCGCGCACTTTTTGTACAGACACCGCGTAGCTGCGGTGCACCCGCAGGAATTTTTTCCCCGGGAGCCGTTCGAGCAGCCCGGTAAAGGTAGCAAGCGTCATATAATTTTTGTGCTCCGTTACCACCTTGGTATAGTCCTGCATGGCTTCCAGGTAAATAATCTCGTGCTGCGGAAGCTTTATATGGCTGTGGCCATCCTTTATCACCAGGCTTTCTTTTTCAACCAGCACTTCATAAGCCGTTGCCTTTTCCCGGATCTCAAGGTATTCGGTTATTTTTCTTACGCAAAGCTCCAGCCGTTCGGCTGTAAGCGGCTTTAAAATATAATCCAGTGCCGCATGCTTAAAACCATCCAGCGCAAATTCTGCGTATGAAGTAATAAAAACGCAGGCCGGCACCCTGTCTTTTACCTGGGCGATAATATCGATACCGGTAAGCCCAGGCATATCTATATCTAAAAAAACAATATCCGGCGGATGTGCTTTTATAAAAGCCAACCCTTCCGATGAATCGGCAAAATAGCCACAGGATTTCAGCGCCGGGTATGCGGCCATATATTCGCGAAATACCAGCTGGTCAACCAGCTCATCTTCCAATACAGCAAACTGAAAACCTTTCGTCATAAACAAAGTTAATGTACTCAAAGATAATCTTTTTACGCAAGCTCCCTGGGCCCGGCCATCCGGTGTATGCTCCGTACTTCCCCGCTCCGATATCGCATTAAAACCCAGCCGCAGCAAAAAAGGCATGCAGCAGCTTCCCCAAACCTCCCTTGTCACGTAACGCCGTACGCCCTGTGTATTTGCCGCAAAACCAACCACAGCACCGCCGCCCATAAACGGAGTTTATACGGGTGTATACAGACCCCAATCATTTTAATTACATTTGATACAGCAATGAACAAAGAACACTGCTTAAACGCAACGACTACATTTGAAACGGAACGACTGTTGCTCCGCCCTACAGGCGAAGAGGACGCCTCCTTTCTTTTTTACCTGATGAATGCCCCCAAATGGCTCAAATACATCGGTAACCGGGACATTACATCTGTTGAAAAAGCGCGGAACTATATCTTGCAACGGATCAAACCACAACAGGGCCGGCTGGGTTTTGGCAGCTTTACCGTTATCCGCAAAACGGATCAGAAAAAAATGGGCACCTGCGGGCTCTACCACCGGGAAATATTACCCGCGCCGGATATCGGCTTTGCCTTCCTGCCCAGGTTCGAGCAAAAAGGCTATGCTTTTGAAGCCGCCCGCAAGATCCTGGAAGCAGGATTCAACACGTTTCATCTCGAGCAGATCTTTGCCATTACTACCCCCGGCAATGCCTCCTCTCAAAAACTCTTAACAAAACTGGGGCTAAAACAATCGGGTACCATCCGGCTTCCGGGCGATGCGGAGACCTGCTGTCTTTTTGAACTTCAGAAATCCGCCCATACACTCCAGCCGCTCCCGGAACGCCTCCCCTATGGATAAACTGCACTCCTAATAGTCTCTTTCTTCTTGCTTATTTGTCTCTTTTTTTAAAAGGCGTTTTATGGCGCAGGAATACAGGATAGCTTCACGTATAAATAAACGAGCAATCAATTGTTGATATCATCCGGCTTCGAAAATACCGGCCACCCGGTTTTAGAAAAAATTAAATAAAACACCATCGCACCCCATCCATTTTAAAAATATTTAAACCAGGAAGTATCCATTTTATTATTTTTACAGAAACGATCTCAATACAATTATTTATGAAATTAAAATTAATTGCTTGTGCGGCTGCCGGTATGCTCATCAGCCTCAGCACCCGGGCCCAGCAAAAGAATCACCAGTGGTCTGCCGGTACCACCGATGGCATTCCTTACAAATATGTAACGAATGACCCCATGAAGACCCGTTTTTACACATTAAAGAACGGATTAACCGTCATCTTAACGGAGAACAAAAAAGAGCCGCGGATCACTGCCAAAATCGCCGTGAGAGCGGGAAGCAATACCGATCCGAAAGACCATACAGGGCTGGCGCACTACCTGGAGCACCTGCTGTTTAAAGGAACCGAAGAAATGGGCACCACCAGCTTTGCAAAGGAAAAGCCCTACCTGGATCAGATCGAAGCTTTATACGAGCAATACAACGCTACCACCGATACCGCAAAACGGAGGGCCATTTATAAAACCATTGACCAGGTATCCGGGGAAGCCGCTAAAATCTCCATCGCCAATGAGTATACCAAGCTGATGGCCACTATGGGTTCCCAGGGCACCAATGCACATACCTGGGTAGAAGAAACCGTTTATGAGGAGAACATTCCATCTACTTCCCTGAACAAATTCCTGAAAGTGCAGGCCGACCGTTTCCGGGACCCCGTTTTCCGGATCTTCCATACCGAACTGGAAGCCGTTTACGAGGAAAAAAACCGTACTCTTGACAATGATGCCTGGAAGGTGATGGAAGCCTTGCACCGCAACCTGTTTCCTACTTCCAATTACGGACAGCAAACCACCATTGGTACCATCGAACATTTAAAAAACCCATCCCTCAAAGCCATCCGGGAGTACTATAACAAGTACTATGTGCCCAACAATATGGCCATTATCCTTTCGGGCGATTTTAATACCGATGCGGCCATCAAACAGATCAACCAGCAATTTGCTTACATGCAGTCCAGGCCTGTAACCGGTTATGAGCATGCGCCCGAACCTGAAATAAAGGGTCCGGTGGTAACAGAGATCCTTGGTCCCAGCGCAGAGAACGTTCAGATCGGGTTCCGCGCCGGACCCGAAGGCAGCAAAGAAGCGATGATGGCCGATCTGCTGTCTACGATCCTTGCAAACGGAAAAGCGGGTTTGATCGACCTCAACCTGAACCAGCAGCAAAAGATCCTTTCCGGCGGTGCTTATTTAAGACAGTATAAAGATTATGGTGTTTTTGATATTTATGCAACCGCCAAGCAGGATCAATCCCTTGAAAATGTAAAAGACCTTTTGTTTGAACAGATCGATATCATCCGCAAAGGTGCCTTTGATGATAATCTTTTAAAAGCCATTGTTGCCAATTACAAGTTAGATGAGATCCGCGGACTTTCCAGCAACAACAACCGGGCAAGCCAGCTGATGCAGGCCTTTATTGCCAATAAGGGTGAGGGCTGGATCAATAATGTATCCTACCTGCAGGAGCTTTCAAAGGTCACCAAAAAAGACGTGGTAGATTTTGCAAATAAATTCTTTAAAGACGACAACTATACCGTTATTTATAAACGCAAGGGCGAAGACAAGAGCATTGTAAAAGTAGACAAGCCGGCGATCACGCCTGTGGCAACCAACGACGCCTTAGAATCGGACTACGTAAAAAAAGTAAATGCCATGCCGGCCACACCGGTCAAACCCCTGTGGATCGACTATAACAAGGCCATCCAGAAAGGAAAAGCCGGGGCAGCCGAACTGTTGTATGTTCCCAATAAAGAAAATGAACTGTTCAGCCTCTATTACCGGTTCGATATGGGTTCCTGGAATAACAAGATCCTGCCGGTTGCCGCCAATTACCTTTCTTATATTGGTACGGACAAAAACACCGCAGAAGCCATCAACAAAGCCTTTTACAATATCGCCTGTGACTATTCCGTAAATGTAGGTACCGAAAACACAACGGTTACCATCAGCGGACTGCAGGAGAACTTTGAAAAAGCCGTACGTCTTTTTGAAGACCTGCTGTTAAACTGCAAGGCAGATGATGCGGCGCTTACTGCGTTAAAGGGACGGCTGGGCAAGGCAAGGGCCAACCGCAAGCTGGATAAAAGCTCCATTATGCAGGGGTTGAATGCCTATGCCACTTACGGTGATAAAAACCCCTTTAACTATACCCTTACCGATGAGGAGCTGAAAAACCTCGACAGCAAAACGCTGGTTGATGCCCTGCATCAGCTTACCGGCTATAAGCATACCGTAATGTATTTTGGTCCGTCTGCCATTGCGGATGCATCCAAAAAGATCGGCACGCTTCATAAAATACCGGCACAGTTTAGCGCTTATCCGAAAGGGCTGACCTTTACCCGCACGGCTCAAACCGCAAACCAGGTACTGTTTGCCAACTACGACATGGTGCAATCGGAGATCCGGTGGATCCGCAACACAGATCCGTACACGCCGTCAAAGGAACTGACCGTAGATGTATTCAATAATTATTTCGGCGGAGGCATGGGTGGCATTGTTTTTCAAACCATCCGGGAATCAAAAGCGCTGGCCTATTCTACTTATGCGCTTTACCTCACGCCTTCTAAAAAAGAAGACCGCTACAGCTTTATGGGGTATGTGGGCAGCCAGGCCGATAAAATGAATGACGCCATTGCCGGCATGAATGAGCTTATAACCACTTTACCAAAATCGGATAAAAGTTTTGAAAGCGCCAAGGCCAGTTTAAAAAACGACCTGGAAACCGACCGCATTACCAATGAAGGAATCCTGTTCAGCTACCTGGCGGCACAACGCAAGGGCCTGGATTACGATATCCGGAAACAAAAATACGATCAGCTGGCCCACGTAAGCTTTGGCGACATCCAGGCGTTCCACCAGCAGGAGCTTTCGGGTAAGCCCTACACCTATTGTGTGCTGGCCTCCGATAAAAAAATAAAGATGGAAGATCTTCAAAAGATCGGGCAGGTCAAAACCCTGACCCTGGAAGAGCTCTTTGGATATTAATCACCAGGATATTTGTTTTCAAAAAAGCCGGACAATCGTTCCGGCTTTTTTGTGTTTTACAGCCCCTTTATGCTAAATTGCTTCAACAGGTCTGGTTATTTGGTTGCCGGCGCCGGCACTGCTATCGGCTTTGCTTGCGTCGCACACTTCAGCTTTAGTAATAAGATCAGCATTGAAACCGCGGCCTGCCGGAAGGCTCCTATGCAACCGGAAAATAACTAACTTCATCCTGTAAATAAACAGTGACAATGAAACCAGGTACATTCCTTCTTATTTTATCCATGCTCTTGATAGCACAAACAGGCTTTGCTCAAAAAGCTGCTGCGAAAGCAAAAGTAGACTATGATGCTTTTGCACAGCTGGTAAAAGAAGTAAAAGAGCACCGGCAAAAACGGCTGGTTTCCCTGGATGCATTTTTAAAGCTTAGCGAAGCAAATGGTGTAGTGATCCTGGACACCCGGTCTGATGATATGTACCAGCGCAAACATATCAAAGGCGCTTTGCATTTAAACTTTGCCGATTTTACACAGGCAAATCTTGCCAAAATAATTCCGGCCTTTGATACGAAGGTGTTGATCTACTGCAATAATAATTTTGACGGGGATCAGCGAAATTTCGCTACAAAAGCGGTAGTGCCGGCGACAGCACTCAAAAAAAACAAATCCCTTACACTGGCATTGAATATTCCTACCTATATCAATTTATATGGATACGGATACCGGAATGTTTATGAGCTTTCCGAGCTGGTAAACGTCAACGATCCCCGGCTGAAGTTTGAAGGCACGGAGGTTGCTCAACCCGAAGCATTACCAACCGGTGTAACGCTGATGTCGAAGCGATAAGATGCATGAAATAGACGAATTTGAAAATTTGAATCCGGTAGCTATCAGGAGTGAAAATGGAGATGCCGTTACTGCTCCGTGAACTTTCTCCGGTTGATATCTGGAGATAATGGGGAATAGCCAGTAGTCAGTAGGGAAAAGCGAAGTTCATTAAACATAAAACCAAACCGCATCCAGCGTCTGGCATATAACATCTTACACTAAGGGAATTTTTCAACATTCAGGTTCCCATTGCGCCTACTTTGGTCCATTGCGGTTACAGTTTAAACGCAAGGGGCACAAGGGTTCCGCAAGGTTCGCGAGCGACATTAAGATCAAACAGGTTTTCATTGCGTCCATTGCGGGTTCATTGCGTCCATTGCGGTTACCACTGGAACCTTCCTTACGGGTTGAAAAATATTAAATGTAAATTGTGGAGGAATGTGAGCAGGTGGAAATCTGAAAATGAAGAAGCCGTTCCTGCCTGTTGACTTTCGCGTCGTCCGGTATTTGCATGTAATTGAAAATGGCGGGTAGCCTGCAGGAGAAGAGCCTTACATCAAGCGTAAAAACGGATCCAACGTTGAACTTTAAACCTGTCTCAACACTTCTACATTGTAAATTGGTTCTTTGTCATTTTATATTTCCCGGCTTATCCGCCGCTTTTCTTTGTTTGGGTATAGCCGTTCTTCTGAAACCACTGAAGCAGTTTATCACGGTGGTCACCCTGGATGATGATCTCCCCGTCTTTGGCATTGCCGCCTGTTCCGCAAAATGATTTCAGCTTTTTTGCCAGGTCCTGCAAATCATCATCGGTTCCAATAAACCCCAGGATCACACTGGCCGTTTTTCCTCCCCGGTGTTTTGTTTCCAGCTGTATCCGCAACCGCTGCTGCGCCGGCGGCAGGGTTTCCGAATGACCGGCATCCGGTTCAAACTTAAAATCGGGGTTGGTACTGTATACAAACCCATGCTGATCTGATTTATTCTTTGCCACGTTCTTCTTTTGTTTAAAGTTCCAGCCCGCCCGGACGACCGTCCGGACGGGGTTTAACGCCCGCCTGACCGGACGGGCAGGTTTCAGGTTGAGTTCCCGGTTAAAATTGAATATTTATACACTACTCCTGATGACTGATAACTGATAGCTGATAACTGACTACTGACTGATGACTGCTGAATACCGTTTCAGATCTGTTCTGTGAAATGTTTAAAATTATCTGCCTATACCGCATCAATGAGCAATGACATCAAACAGGATACGCATCCAATCTGAAACTTTAAACATGAAACCTATATTGCCGCTTTCAAACTCAGGTCAAGGCTTTGCGCCTGGTGAATCAATCCGCCCACGCTCACAAAATCAACACCGGTAGCGGCATAGGATTCAATCGTATCCAGGTTAATACCGCCGCTGGCCTCTGTTTCAAAAGTACCTTCAATAACGGTGAGCGCCTCCGTAATTTGTGCGGGTGTAAAATTATCCAGCATTACCCGGAATACTTTTCCCTGCCCCACGGCCATTACCATTTTTACATCCTCCAGCGTACGGGTTTCAATTTCGATCTGTATAGAAAGCTGGTTCCGCTGTACATAATCATGCGCTTTTTCAATGGCATTTTTAATGCCTCCTGCATAATCAATATGATTGTCTTTTAACATGATCATATCGTACAATCCAAACCGGTGGTTTACCCCTCCGCCGATGCGTACCGCCTCTTTTTCCAGCAGCCGGAAGTTCGGGGTTGTTTTGCGGGTGTCCAGCAGCCGTGTGCGGTAGCCCTGCAATTTATCGGTGTACTTTTTTGTAAGGGTAGCAATGCCGCTCATCCGCTGCATACAGTTCAACAATAGCCGCTCGCATTGCAGGATGGTATGCTCCAGTGCCTCCACTTCAAACGCAATATCGCCCGGCTTCATATCAGCGCCGTCATTCATAAAGCAGGTCACCAAACTGCCCGGCTCCTTAAATTTAAGGATCTTTTCCGCCACCTGTACCCCGGCCAGTACACCTTCCTGTTTTACTTTTAATACCGCCCTTCCTTTTGCAGCCGGGTCGATGCAGCACAATGTAGAGTGATCACCGGATCCGATATCTTCCCGCAGCGCTTCCCGTATCAGATGTTCGAGTTTTTCCTGAAATGCGTCCATAGTTGTAAAAATAAACAGCCTCTCATTAGGAGAGGCTGTTTTATCACTAAATTTTCACAGAATTTCTTATTCAATCAGCTGAAAGCGCAGTTCCTTAATTACCTCTCCGCCTTTTTCCTTCCGCATAAAGATATTTACGCGGTAGTTTCCACCGGCAGTTTGCAGGGTTCCAATGGCATAGTTACCATTGGGTGAACTTCCTTTGTGCTTCAGCTCAAATCCTTTTACGCTTGCTTTTCCAAAAAAGTCCTTTAACGCCTGTTCTGCCTGCGATTTATTGTAGGTATTGCTTTTGTCGGCGATCGTTAACTGCATGTTGTCACCAACATTGCCTACAAGCTGCGCAGCATTCCCGGTTTTAAGACTGTTTATCACACCATCCACACTCTGTGCATGCAGACTGGTGATCAGTAAGCTGGTTGCAAAAGCAATTAAGGACAATCGTAAAAAATGTTTCATTGTATTCATCATTTTTGTTATGATCCGTTGTTCAAGGTGGTACGAATATATTAAAAAAACCTGCGTCGCCAACCTTTAATGAAAATGTGTGTAAATAGAACTCTTTTTAGTCACCCATTCTTCAAACATTCTTTTTAATTTTACTGCTTCGGCTGCAGAACCCTTATACTTCTGATTTCGCAGCCTTTAATTTTTAACTAAAAGCAAGTTCAATGTCACAAAAAAGAGCAATTTTACTAATAATGGACGGCTGGGGGCTCGGGAAAGTTGCATCGGCAGATGCCATCCAGAATGCTAACGTGCCTTTTACCAGATCTTTATACAGCAAATATCCCAATACTACCCTCACAACCTTTGGTGAACTGGTAGGTTTACCGGAAGGCCAAATGGGTAATTCTGAAGTGGGCCACCTGAACCTTGGCGCCGGACGCATTGTGTATCAGGAACTTCAACGCATCAATGTAGCGGTTAAAACCGGAGAGTTGGCGGCCAACAAAGCATTATTGCGGGCGCTCACACATGCTAAAGAAAACAGCAAACCCTTACACCTGTTAGGTTTGGTGAGCAATGGTGGGGTGCATTCGCATATCAATCATCTAAAAGCACTAATAAACATTTGTAAGGACAATAATCTGCAGGAAGTGTTTATCCATGCATTTACAGACGGAAGGGATACAGACCCCAAAAGCGGACTGGGATTTATTGAAGACCTGCAGCAACACCTGGATCAGACGGGTGTGGGCCGCATTGCAACCGTAGACGGCCGTTATTATGCCATGGACCGCGATAAGCGTTGGGAACGTGTGGCACTGGCCTACGAAGCGATGGTAAACGGTAAGGGCGAAACAGCTGCTTCAGCCATTGAAGCCATTCAAAACAGCTATGCCAATAATATTACGGATGAGTTTATTAAACCCACAGTGATCACCAACGCGGAAAATCAGCCAGTAGCCACGATCAAAAACGGGGATGTCGTGCTTTGTTTTAACTTCCGTACCGACCGTTGCCGGGAGATCACCGAAGTGCTGACCCAGCAGGATCATCCGGAACAGCAGATGCACACACTGGACCTGGATTATACCACCATGACCGTTTACGATCATACGTTTAAAAATGTACATGTATTGTTCCACAATGAAGATCTTACCCAAACCATCGGGGAAGTGATCGAAGCCAATCACCTGAAACAGATCCGCATTGCCGAAACGGAAAAATATCCGCATGTGACCTTCTTCTTCAGCGGTGGACGCGAAAAACCATTTGAGGGCGAGCACCGTATTTTAAAGCCCTCTCCCAAGGTGGCCACTTACGACCTGCAACCGGAAATGAGCGCCCGGGAACTGACGGAGGCCATCCTTCCGGAGATCCACAATAAAACCGCCGATTTTATTTGCCTGAACTTTGCCAATGCAGATATGGTGGGCCATACCGGTGTATTTTCTGCAGCTATAAAAGCAGTGGAAACCGTTGATCAGTGTGTAGAGCAGATCGTAACCGAAGCCCTGAAACAGGATTATGTAGTCTTCCTTACCGCCGATCATGGCAACTCCGACTACCTGGTAAATGAAGATGGCAGTCCGAATACCGCACACAGCATGAATCCAGTGCCCCTGTTCATTATCGACAACAACTGGAAGGGTACCGTAAAAGAAGGCAAGCTGGGCGATATTGCGCCGACCATTCTTACCTTTATGAAATTGCCGATACCGAAGGAAATGACCGGGGATATACTGGTAGATAAGGATTCGATATAATAGACAGTTTATCTTATTGTTTAAATAACTGACGAACGGGCCGCGTCTTGCGGCCCGTTTGTTATTTGCGTTCGCAGACCCTGCAATGTTTAAATGACGAGGATCTGCAGGCCGATTCAGCACTGATATCGTCGCATTTGTCGCCCCAGTCGCCCGGTTGTTTTTACAAAGCATTTTTTAAAACAAGATTTACCGGTTAATTTTGTACGTTTCCAAACACCTTTAGCAACATTGACACAGGAACAGTTTTCAAATATTGCATCCACCATTCCGCACCAGCCGGGCATCTATAAGTATTTTGATGAAACCGGGAAGATCCTCTATGTAGGCAAGGCAAAGGACCTGCGCAAGCGGGTGAGTTCTTATTTTAACAAGACCTTTACCAATTACAAAACGCATGAGCTGGTGCAGCGCATTCATCACCTCGAGTTTACAATCGTAAACAGCGAGCCGGATGCTTTCTTCCTGGAGAACTCGCTGATCAAGCAGTTCCAGCCCAAGTATAATATCAACCTTAAGGACAGCAAATCTTATCCTTATATTGTTATTAGGAACGAGCCCTTTCCGCGCATTTACCTTACGCGTCAGCCGGTAGACGACGGGTCGGAATACCTGGGGCCTTATACCTCCGTTTTTAAAGTACGGGAGCTACTGGAGTTTATCAAACGCACCATCCCCATGCGTACCTGCAGCCTCAACCTTTCGCAGAAAAATATTGAAAAAGGAAAATTTAAGGTTTGCCTGGAATATCACCTGGGTAACTGCAAGGGCCCCTGCGAGGGATTGCAAACAAGGGCCGACTATGATGAAAATACCGGGCAGATCCGCGATCTGTTAAAGGGAAACCTGCGGCCGGTGATCCGTCATTTTAAAGAAGAAATGCGGACGCATGCCGAAGCCCTGGAATTTGAAAAGGCCGAACAGGTGCGCAAAAAGATCGAATACCTGGAAGACTATTATCAATCCAAATCGGTGATCACCGGTATCAGGGGTGGCGACAAAGATGTGTTTTCGATTATTAAAGATAAGTCGGTTGCCTATGTCAACTACCTGATGATCCGGAACGGAACCGTAGTGCAAACGCAAACCAACAAACTGGAAACCCACCTGGATGAACCGGTAGAAGAGATACTGGTATATGCCATCAGCCAGCTGCGCATGACCTTTAACAGTCATGTACCGGAAATTGTGGTACCCTTTGAGGTTGATTACCCCGAAGCCAATGTTGAGCTTGTAGTGCCCAGGGCCGGCGACCGCAAAAAGCTGCTGGAACTTTCGGAGAAAAATGCCGGTTATTTTATAGAGGAACTGAAGAATAAAGAACGTATAAAGATCAACCGTAATGTAGACCATGTAAAAGTACTGGAACAGTTGCAGCTGGATCTGCAACTTCAGGAACTGCCGGTGCATATCGAATGTTTTGATAACTCGAATTTCCAGGGCAGCTATCCTGTATCGGCCATGGTTTGTTTTAAAAACGGCGTACCCAGTAAAAAAGACTACCGTCACTTTAATGTAAAAACCGTAGAAGGTATCAATGACTTTGCCAGCATGAAAGAAGCCGTTTACCGTCGCTACCGCCGCCTTACAGAAGAAGGAGAACCCTTGCCGCAGCTGGTGATCATTGATGGTGGTAAGGGACAGCTGAGCGCCGCACTGGAAGCGATTGAGGACCTGGAGCTACAGGGCAGTATTACATTGGTGGGCCTTGCTAAAAATGTGGAAGAGATCTTCTTTGCTGGAGATAAGGATTCGCTGAAGCTTCCGTACAACAGTGCCAGTTTGAAACTAATCCGGTTTATCCGCGACCAGGTGCACCGTTTTGGTATTACCTTTCACCGGCAAAAAAGAAGCAAGGGCACCTTTAAGAACGAACTGGAGTCTATAAAAGGCATCGGGAAAAATACAGCAGAGGAATTACTAAAAGAATTCCGTTCCGTTAAAAACGTCCGGGAGCGATCGCTGGACGAATTGGCCGCCGTCATTGGCAAGGCAAAAGCACAATTGGTAATTGATCATTTTGCATCCTGAGCCGGAGGAGGCGGTTTAATGTGAAAATGTGGGAATTTGAAAATTTGAAAATGGGATTTTGCTTCTCCGGGGGAGCTTGGAGGGAAAGAACTTAAATGATCCGATGTAGAAGATTAAAAGTAGCAATTTTGAGTGGTCAGCTTTCAGCCATTAGCTTCTAGCGACAGAGAGCAGCGCATAAAAACATCACGCCTGTGCCGGATGCCAAACGCCATAGCCGAAACATTGCACGTGAGAATCTGAAAGCTTGAGAACCTGGAAATAGTCAATGAAGAGCAGATCTTCGCGTAAACCTGAAACAAAGCAACAGTTTTCAGCATTTAGCGTTTGATGCACCTGAATCACACTTAAAATGTGACAATAAAACATTCCGGAGCATATAGCTTTTTACTAACAACATTTCACTAACAACATTTCACTATATACCCTACCCCTCATCCATCTCCTCTTTCAAGGTGTCACTGATATGCACCAGCACTTTATCAATGCGGTGTCCATCCATATCAACGATCTCAAAATCAAATCCATTCCAGTCGAGCTTATCACCCGTGGCCGGTATCTGTTTCAGCCGGTGCAGGATGAAGCCGGCAAGGGTATCAAATTCCTGCTCGCCTTCATTCATCCATTCCGCCTTATCAAAATAGGAAAGAAAGTCGTAGAAAGGAATCTGTGCATCTACCAGGAAAGAGTGATCATCCCTGCGGGTGATTTCATAGTCGTCTTCATTCTCTTCGGGCATTTCACCGATGATCGCTTCCAGGATGTCATTCAGGGTGATCATTCCCAATACGCTTCCGTATTCATCCACAATAAAGCAGGAGTGCAATTGCGACTCTTTAAATTTTTCCATTACCCGGAATGCCGTATTGTTTTCGGGTACAAAAAGCGCCGGACGCATCAGGTCTTTAAACGGAACAGTATCTTTATTGGTATACAGATCTTTTAACGAGATCACTCCCTTGATATTATCGATCTCTTCATCACAGATCGGATAGATCGAATGCGGCTCTTTTAAGATTTTCCCCCGGATCATTTCCTCCGTATCATCCACTTTAAACCATACAATATCGCTGCGGTGTGTCATCAGCGAAGTAATGTTCCGGTCGCTCAGGTGAAACACCCGCTCAATGATCTCCTGCTCGGTTTCTTCCAACGTGCCCTGCTCGGTACCCTCACTAATGATGGCCTTGATCTCCTCTTCCGTAACCTGGCTGTTCTCGCTTTTAATATTGAACAGTTTTCCGATCAATCCGCTCGATTTTGTAAGCAACCAGATAAACGGATAGGTAATCACAGACACCCATCGCATGGGTTGCGCCACAAACTTCGCTATTTTCTCAGGACTTGAAAGTCCGATGCGCTTGGGCACCAGCTCCCCGAAAATGAGTGTAAAGTAGGTAATGATGATCACTACAGTAGTGGTTGCCATCCCCTTGCTGTAAGGAGCAAGTGCCGGAAACTGCTCCAGGAAGGACGCAATATGCCCGGTAATTTTTTCCCCGGAATAAATACCGGTTAAAATACCAATGAGGGTGATACCGATCTGAACGGTAGACAAAAAAACATCGGGATGGTTGGCCAGTTTCAGCGCAGCTTCTGCCCGCTTATCGCCTTTATTTGCCTGTGCTTCCAATCTTGCTTTTCTGGCGGATACAAGCGCTATTTCTGCCATTGAAAATAGTCCATTGAGTAAAATCAATAAGGCTATTATGAATACTTCCATTAATTTATTTCGGTTGATTCCTTATCGAAGATAGGAAATCCGATCCTTTTATTAAATAAGTTTGCCCAAAACAGTCCAATTAAAATTCCCAGGGTTGCCCCGGCCAAAACATCCAGCGGATAATGCACGCCCACATATACCTGTGCCAGGCCGATCATACATGCCCAGACCAAGGGAACCCAGGTATATGGAAAAAAACGCCGGAAAGTAGCAAAAAAGAACATGCTGATTCCAAAATGATTGATGGCATGGTTGGAAACAAAACTGAAACCGCCGGAACAACGCCCCAGCACCAGTCGCACGTGCCCCTCCATTTCCGGATCGTTACAGGGGCGCAGCCGCTCAAAAATATTTTTAAATAAATGCGCCCCGACCAGATCGGTGCTGGCCGCGGTGCAAATAAACAAAAGCAGCCAGAGCGCGCCCTGTTTTTTAAAATTGATGAGCACAAAAACGACCACAAACAGGTATAGTGGACCCCATACATACGGATTGCGGAAAATCGGGAACACCGCATCCCCCACCGGGCCGGCACTTTTTATATTAATCAGTTCAAACAACCAGCGATCGGCCTTCACTAACCAATCGGGGAACGGGATATATAAAAATGAGGTCATTAAGCAAATTTAGTAAATGTGACAATTTGAAGATTTGAAGATTTGAGAATGTGGTAATGGTGAATGGTTAACAGTCTGTAATTGTTGTCACTCCATGGGCCCCTTAGTCTCAATAGCACTTAGCATTTAGCATGCATCAGCAGGTATCAAACCAGGCCGCCGCATCCGGAACTTTAGGTTTTTAACCTGAAACTTTTAACTAAGTTTGCAGCTTCATGTTAGCGCGGCTAAAAATACCGAAAACGATCCTATGGGTTATAAACACCGGACTGGTACTATTTGCCTTATTTTTTATCTTCCGGCTCATCACATTTTTTGCATTCAATCCTCCGGGCATTGATTTTGATGACTGCATCCCCTCGTTTGTATTGGGTGTTCAGTATGATCTACGGTGGATCGCTATTTTCTTGCTGCCGGTGATCCTCTTTAGTTATCATCGTTCGTTTTCCCCGTTTTATTCTGCACGAAACAAACGTATCTGGACCTGGTACCTGGCCGTGATTACCTTCCTTGTGTTCCTGTTCTTTATTGCGGATATGGTTAGTTTTTCCTACAACCGTACACGACTGGATGCCGGTGCCATGAATTTTGTGGAAGACCCCGGCATTTCCCTGAACATGATCTGGCAAACCTATCCGCTGATCTGGATCCTGGTAGGCCTGGCAGCAGCGGTCATCTGCTTTAAATGGGCGCTTAACAAAAGCCACTGGCAGGTGATCAACCTTACAGACGGAAAAGCCATTATGCATCGCAAAATGCCTTTTGTGGTAACGGCACTGGTACTGGGGCTTTTTATTTATGGCAGGATCGATGATAAACCCTTAAAATGGAAAGATTCTTTTGCACTAAAGGACAGCTTTAAAACCTACCTGGCCTTAAACCCGCTGCAGAACTTCTTTTCAACGATGCAATTCCGGAAACCGGTAACCAATGAAAAAGGCGCCCGCGAGTCATTTCCGCTTATGGCGGAATTTTTACAGTTTCCTCCGAAGGCCCCATTTGGCTTTAAACGCACCGTTGCGCCCCACAGTGCCGGTCTTGAAAGCAAACCCAATGTGGTATTGGTTATTTGCGAATCATACAGTATGTACAAAAGCAGCATGAGCGGCAATGTGCTGAATGCCTCGCCCTATTTTGATTCACTGAGCAAAAAGAGCATTTTTTTCGAGCGTTGTTTTACACCGCATTTCTCTACAGCCCGCGGGCTGTTTGCTATATTAACCGGCATCCCCGATGTGCAGCTGTTTAAATTTTCAACCCGCAACCCGGAGGCCATTGATCAAAACACCATTGTGAATGAGTTTACCGATTATTCCAAACATTATTTCCTTGGGGGCGACCCGGGGTTCAATAATTTTGAAGGTCTGCTCATGAACATCAGCAATCTCCAGCTGCATACGGAACAAACGATCAACGCACCGCGAATCAATGTTTGGGGCATCAGCGACAAGGATCTTTTCCTGGCAGCCAATACTGTTTTTAAAAAGGAGCAGCACCCTTTTTTTGCCATCATACAAACCTCAGATAACCACCGGCCCTACACCATCCCCGAGACCGATCACGATTTTCAAAAAAAAGCGTTTCCGAAAGAAATACTGGAGGCGAACGGATTTGAATCCCTGGAAGAATACAATACCTTCCGGTATGCCGATTATTCCATTCAAAAATTTATAGAGGCTGCTGAAAGGGAAAACTACTTCCACAATACCATTTTTGTATTTATCGGCGATCATGGTGTAGCCGGTAACGCCACCAGTGTATATCCTTCTGTATGGACCACCCAACGGCTTTCTGACGAGCATGTTCCATTCCTGATCTATGCGCCTCATTTGGTTGCCCCTCAGCAAAGAAAGGAAACCGTTTCCCAGGTTGATGTGCTGCCTACGATTGCGGGCCTGCTGCAACGCCCTTATGACAATTTTACCCTGGGCCGCGATCTTCTGGCTCCCGATAAAAAAAGAAACCTCGCATTCATAACCAATACTGCCGGTAAAATCGGCATTGTAAATGATCAGTTTTATTATGTAAAAAGCCTCGACTTTGCGGAAGAAGACCTTACGCCGCTTGATACAACGACCGTATACACCCGGCAGGTCCTGGATTCCGTGCGTAAAAAAATGAGCAAACTAACGGACGCTTATTATCAAACAGCCCAGTATCTTTTGCTGAATAACAAAAAAATGCCTTGAGCAGGCTGTATTTTGCCGGTTTTCATGAAATTTTCTGGCTAAACGGTGTCCGCTGCAATAAAAATGCCTTTCAAACAGCGCTTAAAAGGCAGCCAGGCATCTAATCCGGACATCATCACATTCCATAAAAGTAATGTTATATCTAAAAGAATGTCGCGGAAGCAGCGTACTTTTGCAAGCTCAAGAAGCCTGCGAAGGTTCAATTCAGGCCCTGATTCTAAAATTTTAAACAGCATATTGTGTCTCTTATAAAAAGTATATCCGGAATCCGTGGAACTATTGGCGGAAAGACCGGGGAAACACTTTCCCCCGTAGATGTGGTTAAGTTTACAGCAGCGTATGGCTCCATTCTGAAACAGGCAGCGCCATCTCAGAAAATAAAAGTTGTGGTAGGACGTGACGGGCGTATCAGCGGTCCGCTGGTGAGCAGCCTGGTTACAGCAACACTTAATGCCTTAGGCATCGATGTGATTGACCTGGGGCCCAGTACTACCCCCACGGTTGAAATGGCCGTACCCATGGAAAAGGCAGACGGAGGTATCATTCTTACCGCCAGTCATAACCCCAAGGAATGGAACGCACTGAAATTGCTGAACAAGGATGGCGAATTTATTTCTGCAGACCTGGGAAAGCAGTTACTGGACATTGCAGCAGCGGAAAATTTTGAGTTTGCACCGGTAGACAAACTGGGCAGCATTCAGCAGAACGATACCTATATGCAAAAGCATATTGATGCCATCCTGGCTTATCCGCTGGTAGATAAAGAAGCGATTGCAAAGAAAAATCTTAAGGTAGTAGTAGATGCCATTAATTCTACCGGGGCCATTTTTGTGCCGGCGCTGCTGAAAGCATTGGGCGTGGAAAACGTCGTTGTGTTGAACAGCGAGGTAACCGGCAATTTTGCACATAACCCGGAACCCCTGCCCGACCATCTGTCGGAACTTTCGAGCGTAGTGGTTAAAGAAAAGGCAGATCTTGGTATTGCCGTAGACCCGGATGTTGACCGTCTTTGTTTTGTAAATGAAGATGGCAGTATGTTTGGAGAAGAATATACGCTGGTAGCCGTTGCGGATTATATCCTTTCAAAACGCAAGGGCAATTCCGTAAGCAATATGAGCAGCACCAAGGCATTGAAAGAGATCACTTTGAAACATGGCGGAGCTTACTACCCTTCTGCTGTGGGAGAGGTAAACGTGGTGTCAAAAATGAAGGCGGTTAATGCAGTGATTGGAGGAGAAGGCAACGGGGGCATTATTGTACCCGACTTTCATTGCGGCCGTGATGCACTGATCGGTATTGCCCTGTTCCTGAGCCATCTTGCACATCACAAAGGAAGCATTAAATCTCTACGCAGTGTGTACCCCGATTATTTCATCAGCAAGAACAAAATCGAGCTGGATAAAAGTACCGACCTCCCTTCCATTTTTGCCCGTATCAAAGAAAAGTATAGCAAACTTCCTTTGAATGATGAAGATGGTCTTAAAATTGAATTTGATGAAGACTGGGTACATTTAAGAATGTCGAATACAGAACCCATAATCCGTATCTACTCTGAAAGCGATTTTGAGGTAAAAGCCAAAAATATCGCACAGAAACTGATGCAGGATATTAAAGAGAATATGGGGTAGAACCGGCCAGCGCCCTGTTTCCAGGTTTAGGTTCAACATTTAACGTTAGATTCAGGTCTGACGCTGAATGCGATATCGGAACCAGGAACTTATTCCCCGTAGTCTACAAAACTCATATGCGATTGCTTCATTAACTTTGCGATCATTTTCGCCGGGAGGAGACATACCGGACAAAAGGAAGAAGCGTTCATGGAAAAAATATACTTAGACAATGCCGCAACCACTTGCCTCGACAAGGAAGTGCTGGATGCGATGTTACCCTATATGACCTCCGGGTTTGGCAACCCGTCTTCGGTTTACTCTTACGGAAGAGAAACCCGGCTGGCAGTAGAAACCGCCCGCAAAACAGTAGCGAAACATCTCAATGTAAAACCCGGAGAAATCTTCTTTACTTCCGGCGGAACAGAAAGCAATAATACCGCGATCAACGCTGCGATCCGGGACCTGGGTTGTACGCATATCATTACTTCCGGTATCGAGCACCATGCGGTACTGCACACCGTAGAACATTACAGTAATAGCAATGCCGTTACCTTTAGCCTTGTAAAACTATTGCCCAACGGGCATGTAGATCTGAAGGACCTGGAGGAGCAACTGGCCAGCCAGGAATGCAAATGCCTGGTTACCCTGATGCACGCCAATAATGAAATCGGGAACCTGTTGCCCATTAACGCCGTCAGCGCTTTATGCCGGAAATACGGCGCCATTTTTCATTCGGACTGTGTACAGACTGTTGGACATTACCCCATCGATCTGCAACGCATTGATATTGATTTTATCTCCGCGTCTGGTCATAAATTTCACGGTCCAAAAGGTTCCGGCATGCTGTACGTGAATGGCAACCTGGAGATCAAACCGTTTATTTTTGGTGGCGGACAGGAACGCAATATGCGGGCCGGAACCGAAAATGTGTATGGCATTGTTGGTTTTGCCAAAGCCCTGGACCTGGCGATGCTTCACTATGAAAAAGAAGCCGCCTATATCCGCGAACTTAAACAATATATGGCGGAGCAACTTCAAAGCAAGATCCCCTCGGTTACTTTTAACGGGGATGCGTTCGGCAGCTGCCTGTACACGGTGTTGAGTGCTTCCTTTCCACAGACGGACCGTTCGGAAATGTTGCTGTTCAACCTCGACATTCATAATATTTGCGTATCAGGCGGAAGTGCCTGCAGCAGCGGGGCCAGCCAGGGTTCTCATGTAATTGCAGCATTAAACAGTGCTGCAGACCAGGTACCGGTCCGGTTTTCGTTTAGCAAATACAATACAAAGGAAGAGATCGATCGTACGATAGATACACTAAAGGAGTTGCTTTAAGGCCGGAAATGGCTGCTGCTTTCATCAAACGCTACAAAGGCAGCTACGGAATCGCAGGATGCGCACTTTCCTCCGCTACGATGAAGCCCCTCTATCCGCGCACTCCTCCATAGCAGTCATCAAATACATGATACGCTTCTGCAGACAGCCGCTGCGTTCATGACTGCTTGCTAATTATTAACGCATACAGTATTCAAAACCGCTTCTGACGGGTGCCTCGCTGCAGATATTCATATGCAGTAAAGCAATGATCCCGTTTTGAAGTAGACGCCCTTATTTACTTCAAAACAGGATCCGCAACTTATATATCAGCATGGGAGCGCCCTACCAGGGACCGTTGACAGATAGCTTTAAAACATAGGGACCTCCATAGGTCCAGGTGTTATAGTTATCCGTAGTATAGGAAGACCCGCTGAAAGACCAATTCCGGATGCCTCCAAGATTTCTCATTGATACATAGGTGGTAGAAGATCCGGAACTTTTGCTAATACTAAAGGTATATTGATATGTAGTATTAACATAAAAGGTCCTGGAAGTACCCGGCACAATATTACTGATGGTTGTTTGTGCAAGAGTGGTCTGATTTGTCAAAACTACATCTCCGGTAAAGCCATCTGAAACAATCGTCATTGTTTCTCTTGCAGCAGGGTCACTCACTCGAAGAATAGGAATCAACCGCCATTTTTGATTTAAACCGCCTAAGGTGCTTGATAATTGTAATTGCGTTCCGGTGCCTGGACTTGAACCCGGTATGGTCAATATACTGCCTGCAGAATTTTCTATCCGGTAGTAGCCATCATCGGTCGGTATAAATTTCCATACAGGTGCCGAAGAGCTGTAATATTTCAATCTAAGAGTACCACTAATATTTGCCATGGCATATTCAAGGTTATAGAAGTTCATGGTATAACTTATTGAACTTCCACTGAGTGTCCATGCATAATAGAACCTTGAGATACTGTCGTTATTAACCAGTTGTAAAAGCCCGTCTACCGGATATACAGGTGAATAGGAAGTTGTATCCACGCCAATCTCGTAATTTGAGTCCAGTGCTGATACGATGTGATAAACACCGCCCGATACAATGGGGGGAGGGGCAATACTTTCACCGACCCGCATACCTTGTGTCTGGCTGGCATTTCCGTCACATAAGCCTCCTCCAGGACACCCCCGGGTTGCATTTTCGGCATTGGTAAGTGCAGATTTCGAACAGGCAGTGGTTAATACTACGACTAACGCCAACAATAATACAGCTAGATTTTTCATGATGTTTCATTAATTTGGTATAAAAAGGGGTTTAGAGACGTTGTTCATTTGGTAATACCAAGATAGCATAGTTCATGCTCATTGGCAATACCCCATAGCGCGTATTTTATACGTATGAAGCAGCACATTATTTAAATGATGTGGAAGAAGCCGATCTTCCCGGAAATGCACAATAGATAGAAGCGCAGGATTGGGATAGCCCAACAACCGGAAAGTAAAACGACGTTCGGTGTTGACGACGCTCCGGGTCGTCCCCTATAGCCAGAAGCGCCCACACAACAAACCAGTTAAGTTCCTGCCCCCCTCAGCGCACCGCTATTGAAAGTATCGATTTTAACTTTTCAAAGACAACGAAAAACCAACTATAGTTCAGGAGGCACAACATCCCTTTCAACTTCTATTTGCGAAACGGATCCGCAGTCCGAACAACGCCACGGGCTCCCATTCATTTTACTAATCAATCCCATTGCCTCAGCATTTATTCTGCTCATCAACACCATGTAATATAATCCAGGTTACAAACCCTGGATATACATATAAAAAGAGCGGTCTCAAAATTGAGACCGCTCTTTTTATAAATCTTATTCTTTATTCAACAATCCCAGATTGCTGAGGAGAATATTGATCTTATTTTCCGTAAGAATCAGCGAACTGAGACAGAGCAGCAGCGTTGTTCACGTTGATACCTCTTGCAGCAGCAGCTTTAACGATATCTCCCGGGATTACAAACACCTGTACCTGAACCAGTGGTTTGCCTTGGAACCAGCTTGCCGGCTTACCGTTCTTAATGCGAACTTCCGGCAATACATTGTAGCTCAGGAAGTTAGCATATGCAGGATGGCCTACTGTTACAGCAGTGCCCAGCACTGAACCAAACAGGTTGTTGGCATTTACTCTGTAGTAGTTGTTAGCAGGTACACCATCTTTCCAGTAAGGGATGGTAGTATTACCTACTCCTAACAGTGGGTTGTAGTAGTTATACATACCGGTGTAATAGTTACCACCAACCCAGCTATCATCAACAGGGTTGATAGAGTTGTTAGGATTCACCAGTGTAATAGGACCAAAAGGAACTTTGGTTGCAGTATCACCCCAGTTGCTACCAGATTGGATTTTCCAGTTAACCCGGAACTCACCACTTCTTGCGATAGTATTTGATTTACCAACAACTTCCAGGCTCTGATCTTGAAGGATCCAGTATTTATGAGTATATCCTCCAAAATGCTGTGTAGTACGGTTTGTTGAAGGGTATGGACCAGCTTCAGCATATACCGCTGGATTCACATTGTAACCCCACAGGTATCCTTGATTGAATACATCAAAACCTTGTACACCACCACCAGCTACAGTTACACCATGCAAAGATGCACTACCACCTATTGCTGGCCAGGTTTGCGTGGTCATCACATCTCCGGGACCGTAAGTAACACCACCCAGGGTATAGTTATACAGGTAAGGAGTTGCTTCGTACCAGCCAGCCTGGTTGCCATTGTTATAAGAACCACTACCAGCAGGAGTATCATCACCAAATTTGCTGGAAGTTGCAAAGATGGTATTGCCAGTCAATGGGTTTACGTAGCGGTATTTCAGGAATACTTTACCATCCTGCTTGTATTTTTCCAGCTTGGCGCCTAAACCTGCGATTGTATTCAGATTCAGATAGCTTTCGGCGGAATATTCTGCATGGTATTTACCCTGAGTATTTGCCTGTGCATCTGCCAATTCAAAAACAGATGCATTTTTGATCCTGTAGAAGTTAATACGATCTCCATCAGCAACCTTGCTCAGGTCTGGATTATGAACAGTAGGAGTTGCCGGGCTGCTTGAATAAGCAAAAGCCGCATAGGTCCAGTATTTAAACCCTTCACCTGCTGCTTCTTTCATACGGTTGATATCCACCTGGCTCAGGGTAAATTCTTGAGTACCAGAAGAAAGTGTACCATCATAGTTTGAAGCACCGGAGAAATTCTGTGTATAACGGAATTTCATATTTACTCTTGCCCAACCGTTTACACCACCTAAATGGAAGATCGGATCATCCAGCTCAGCTTGGCTATATCCGAAATCGTTTGCAGACTGAGGTACTTTGTCAAAAATACCAGAACCAGGAACACTTTCGAAGATCATCTCCCGGTTTAATCCCCAGCCCGGATACCTTGAAATACGGTTCCTATCATCCGCGTTAAAATAGAATTGGCTGGCACTGATTTCACCCTTATCAAATTCAGCTTTATGATCCTGACCATTTTTCCGGTAAACCTGAGTTACTTTGTCCAGGCCTACTGTGAGGTAGAATGTCTTGGCAGCATTCGCTGCTCCGATAGGAAATACGTTTGCAACCCAGGGAGTAGCACCTGCTACTTTAGGACCGTAGAACGTAGAAGTATTTGTATCAAAATAGTAATCACCCACATTACCAGTAGCTGATGAAGGCGCACCGGCTCCGCTCAGGAACTGAGTTCCGGGATCACCTTTAGCACCAGTTGCACCAGCGGGACCAGCAGTACCCGGAGCTCCAGCAGGGCCAGCAGGACCAGTTCCTCCAGTTACACCTGTTGCTCCTGTTGCACCTGTTGCACCGTTAGCACCATTACCGCCTAAAACGGTACCAGTACCCCAGCCTGTAGCTGTTTTAGGTCCATAAAGTGTTTTAGTTGTTGGGTTGAACCAATAATCTCCTAATTGTCCACCAGGATCAGTGGTTCCAGATAAAATCTTAGTTCCATCAGCACCTGTTGCACCTTTGGCACCTGCAGCGCCGTCAGCACCTTTGGCCCCTGTAGGACCAGCAGGACCCGCAGGACCGGTGTCCCCTTTCTTACAGGAATCCAAACCTGTAAGCAGGGAGGCTAGAACTAGGACGGATAAGAATGTACGTCTCATAAAAGTTTAATTTAATTTTATTTACTAGTTAATGATTAAATAATGCCTACTCTAAAAACTGCTTTTCGGCTTACGCAGGGTTGATTTTTTTATTATGCCACAAGAATACGATGTTCTGTTTTTACTTTTACTAACAAAGGACATAAAGTGATTTTTAAAGGACGAAACGCAATCAAAAAACAATACGTCCTTCGTTTTTACGGTTAGTTGACACAATTTTATATAAGCGGCTCATGCCAATTTTGCTAAGCGATTTGTTAATTTCGTTCCCGTTGGTCAATTTTAACTTACACTCTTTGTTAAACACATCACTATCAAGATATACAATTTTTGAAATGTTAATGATGGTGCTTTTATCGATACGGACCAGCTCCTTCAGATGGATGCGCTGATCAATAAACGTAATGTTTTCATTGACCGTTTTCTGGGAACCGTCCTTAAAAGTGATCTCACAAATATTCCGGTTGGATTCCACAAAAAGAATATCACGCTGGTTGACATATAACAGCGAGCGGTTGGCCTTTAGGGTAATAAAATGATCTTCGATCAGGTCTCTTGCCTCTTCCTGAAGGAGCCCGATCACCCGGCCAATCGACTTGCGGAGATCATTCGAATTAATAGGCTTCATGATCAGGGAGGTAACCCCGATATCAATAATGTTCTGCAGCTGGCTTAGTTGGTTGGATGAGGCCACAACAACGATCTTGACCCTGAAAACCTTTTGACTGATCAGGCCCTCAATGATCTCAAATTCTTTGTTTTTCAATAGTTTAAGATCGAATATCAGGATATCGGGCCGATGCATAAAAATAGCGCCAATGGCATGTTCCATCGTGGAGCAGTAATCCAGGAATTGCAATTGGCTATCGGTTACGCTTTCTATTTTAAACTTCAGCAAATTCCATGATACCTTATCCTCATCAACAATCTGAATTTTAAAACTCATAGATAATTACAGCTTGTTTAATTTGTTAGTTTTTCGCAGTTATGTTTTACAAATGACACGTTAACTTATCCGGCTTCCCATTACTGAAAAAAACGTATTGGTAGGTGCAATATATATTAAGTTTTAAAAAAATATTAACTTTTATTCATTATTTTTTTTTACACATTATTTTAAATAATTACAAATCAACACTTTAATAAAAAGTTGGCTGGAAAATAATTTTCCGGAGAAGCAATTTTTTATATGCCTCAAAAGCAGTGGCCAGCCCCTTTAAAAAAACACACCAGATTGGCAGGAACTAACCTATCTAAGAAGGAACGACCTCATAAGCTTCCTTTTTTCGTTCACCGATCTGCTGTCGCCACATGGCATAATAAAGTCCTTTTTGCAGCAGCAAGGCATCATGATTACCCGTTTCAACAATTTCGCCTTTCTCCAGTACATAAATGCGATCTGCATGAAGAATGGTGCTGAGCCGGTGTGCAATCAATACAGTGATCTGGTTCTTCTTTGAAGAAACCAGCTTAATGGTTTTGGTTATTTCTTCTTCCGTAATCGAATCCAAAGCAGAAGTGGCTTCATCAAAAATCAACAGATGCGGATGCCGCAAGAGAGCCCGTGCAATGGCAATGCGCTGTTTTTCTCCACCGCTTAGTTTTAATCCGCCTTCGCCGATCACGGTGTTCAATCCTTTCTCTGCACGCGCCAGCAAGCCCGTACAACTGGCTTTTTCCAGTGCATCGTTCAGGTCACTGTCGGTAGCTCCGGGGTTTACAAACAACAGGTTTTCCTTTATCGTTCCGGCAAACAGTTGCGTATCCTGCGTTACAAATCCGATCTGCACCCGCAGTTGATCAAAGTCTATTTCATCTCCATCTACCTGGTCATAATAAATCGTTCCCTTTGCAGGGCGATAAAGCCCTACCAACAATTTTACCAGGGTACTTTTCCCGGAACCGCTGGGGCCTACAAAAGCGATCGTTTCGCCTTTTTTTACAGTGAAAGAAATATCATTCAGTGCGTTAAAGTGCGCCGTCTGATGCCGGAAAACAACGTTCCGGAATTGCAGCAATTCGATCATCCCGATCTGCCGGGGATTGGCAGGCCGTGGTTCCGCTTTTCGCTGCATAAGCTTGTGAAAATTATTCAGCGATGCTTCGGCTTCACGATAAGAGATGATAATGTTCCCGATCTCCTGCATAGGCCCAAAAATAAAAAAGCCATAAAAAGAGAGCGAGAGGTACTGACCGGGAGAGATGGCATCTTTAAAGATCAGCCACAATAATGTAAAGGCAATCACCTGCTGCAAAAAGTTTACCATGGTACCCTGGATAAAACTCAGCGCCCGGATGCTTTTTACTTTTTTTAGCTCCAGCCCCAGGATCTTAAAGGTATTGTTATTGAGCCGCTGCACTTCCTGCTCTGTAAGCCCCAGGCTCTTTACAATTTCAATATTCCGCAGGCTTTCGGTAGTGGTACCTGCCAGTGCTGTGGTTTCTTTTACAATATTTTTTTGAATGACCTTGATGCGCCTGCTGAGCAAACTGGTCACAAAGGCAATAGCAAAAATACCAACAGCATACACCGGCATAATGGACCAGTGCAGCTGGAAGGCGTAAACAGAAACAAAGACAATACTAACGATAATAACAAAAAAGACATTAATAAAGCTGGTAATGAACTTTTCGGTATCAGTTCGCACCTTGGTAAGGATCGAAAGCGTTTCACCGCTTCGCTGATCTTCAAAATCCTGGTAAGGCAATCGCATGGAATGCTTGAGACCGTCTGTAAAGATGGTAGCGCCAAACTTCTGAATCACCACGTTTACAAAATAATCCTGGAAGGCCTTGGCTATCCGGCTTACCATTGCCGTACCAATCAGCAGCACCAGAAAGAACAGCAACCCATGATACCCATTTCCGCCAAACAGGTATTGGTGTTCCGAACGCGGTGCAGTTTTAGCATGATCGAAATGGTGCGGGTGCGTGGCAAAAAGATCGAGCAGTTTTCCGCTGATCAGGGGTGCGAAAAGTGAAAATATCTGGTTTACAGCAGCAAGGAATAAGGCGAGTGCCACCAGCCAGCGATAGGGTTTTATATATTGAAGAAGGATGCGCATCTGTAGATTTTTTCTAAAAAATATCCTCAAAGTAAAAATTTCCTGTGTACCGGAAAATTTTTATTTACACCAACAATTAAAAACGATAATGGTTGGAATCGTTTCGGGGTTACAGAAAAGAATGCGGCCGGCAGTCAAATCGCGCGCCTCCCGTCATCTACCGTACGGCATAAAGCTACGCCACCTCACTCAGTTTATAAAAAACAGCTCCATTTACCAAGTAGCCCTTATTTTTGACTGGTCATATGCCAGGATTTTGAGATTTTTAGGACAGCAGGAAAATGGCGATGAACCGTTACCGATAACGTTTATAGATTAAGATGATTTTAGCTAAAGCGCACACATTTGTAGTACCGGCATACAGGGATTCGCCGCATTTAGAACATTGTATCAAAAGCCTGCTGGACCAATCCGTTCCAACCAATGTGCTGATCGCCACCTCTACTCCTTCTGATTATATAAAGAATATTGCGGTCCGTAATGCGATCCCTTATTTTGTTTCGGATGCGCCCAGCTCTATTGCTGGCGACTGGAACTTCGCTATGGACCAGGCTACCACAAGATATGTAACCATCGCCCATCAGGACGATATCTACAGTCCCGGTTTCGCAAAAGAAGTACTCGAAAAACTGGAAAAGTTCCAAAATAAAAGGCCACTGATGGTGTTTACAGATTATGGCGACCTTGTAAACGGGGAGGAACGAAAAAGCTCGCTGAATGCTTTTGTAAAAGACGCCCTGCTGCTACCCTTTCATCTCAAAAGTACCATTCAAAGTAAGTTTATAAAGAAAGCGGTATTGGCCCTGGGTAATTCCATTTGTTGTCCTTCAGTAACTCTCGACCGGCAGCATATTGACGGGATGCGTTTTTCTCCGGAATATACCTGTGTTTTGGATTGGGTGGCCTGGCTTACGCTTGCCAAACAGGATGGGGCATTTATCTTTATCAATAAAAAACTGGTGCAGCACCGGATCCATATCGATTCAGAAACCACGAACCAGATCAAAACAGGAAAGCGCCAGCAGGAGGAACAGGCCGTGCTGCAGTCCGTTTGGGGCCGGTCTTTAGGACGACTGATTTCTAAACTTTACAGCAAGGGGCTTACAGACAACGAGGTTTAAGCACCTATAATTTTTGCTGAATAGCCCATTTTAAATTGGCCGGCGCATTCGGATGATTGGGGTTTAATTGCAAGGCCTTCAGACAAGCCTGTCGCGCCTTATCCCACTCTTTTAGCATATTGTAAGCCGCGCACATATTGTTGTAGGCATCCGCATTGTCCGGATCCACCGATAATGCCTGTTTGCAGGTATTGATGCAGTCTTCATACTTCCCTGCATTGTATTGTTCCAGGCTGATATTGATATAATTCACTACAGAAACGGCACTCACCACATCATCAGGAAGCGGGGCAACTGTTTTCCGCTGTTGAGCTGCCTGTAAATACTGTAAAGCCTTAGCATCGCCGGGGTTTAACTGAAGCGCAGCTGTAGCCGTTTGTTTTAAGACATCCCACATACTTAGCCCCTGCAAAGCTCCCATTAATACCTCATAAGCCATATACGACCGGTTGTTGATCGCCAAGGCTTTTTCCGCCATATTTTTGGCGTCTTCAAAGCGGTGCTGTTCCAGAAAATAGCGGCCAAAATAGCTGTAGCCTACATCGTCCCCCGGCGCCAGTCTCAGGGCTGTTGAAAAGTTCTCTATGGCTTTGTTGTGCTCCTTCAGCCCACCATAGGCAATGCCCAGGTTCGTGTATACCGTACTATACCCGGGGTTCAGGTCTCTTGCTTTAGCAAAGATCACTGCAGCCTGCTTATAATCACCCTTTGCCATCAGTGTTAGCCCATAGTTCATCCACCCTCTCCCATTATTGGGACTTTTTTCAGTTACGTCTTTCCACAGCGTTTCTTCGGTATCCCATACCTGGTTGCGTTTATATACGCCAAATGCATTCGCAGCAATTATTAAAAAGGCCGCCGTGATGAGATACCGGTAATGCCGACTCCTGGCAAAGAATGACTCCCTCCTGATAACCCAAAGCCACAAAGCAGTAACAACACTTAAGGTAAGCCCAACAAAGGCAAAATACATCCGGTGATCGTTCATCACTTCGGCAAAAGGCACCAGTGAAGTGGGGAGCAAGGAAGCTGCAAACCAGATCAAACCAAAGGCAATAGGCCGGGTTTCGGCCCGGCGGGAAGTTTTAAAAACAGTAATGATCAACGCAATCACAAACAGGACACCTGCGATAATGCGCCAATCAAATGGATTGGTAATCACACCCAGGTCGGTATCTGCGCTAAGGTCAAAAGGCAAAAAGAACGACCGGAAATAGTGTAACCAAACATAGGTCTGCGTAAGCAAATTATATCCCAGGGGGTTCGACATGCCATGAGAGGCAGAAGCCTGCGACATCCTGGAAAGCGTATACAACTGCGTACCAGCTACCAATATCACCAATGGCAACAAGGACCAGATCGTACTTCCTACTTTTTTAATATTTGAACGTTTGAAAAGATCATACAGCGAAAGTTCTTTTTCAAAAAGCAGGATATAAAAGAATAAGAGAATAGGCAGCACCGGAACCGTTTCTTTGGCGAAAACCCCAAGTACTGCCAGCAGGATATACAATCCATACTTTCTTTTTTGGGGATAGGCTATATACATCAGGAAAGAAGCCACAATAAAAAAAGTTGATTGCACATCTGACCTGGAAATAACATAATTGATGGTTTCAGCAATAACCGTATGCAGTCCAAACCAGCCAGCACCCATCAATGCGATAAATGGAGTCCACTTGTGTGTACTGACCTTCCCGACCAGCCTGCGGTACATAAAAAACAACATAATACACAACCCAATGTGCCAAAGAAATGTGGAAAGTTGAAACATGAACGGCTGTAAACCTCCGGCCAGCCAGTAATCGATGGCCAACGTAGTGGTTACCAAGGGGCGCAAGCCACGGTGATTGGTGCTGGCGCTAAACATATCCGGGTTGGTAAAAAACTCCGGGATATTACTAAGCTTACGAATGGCTACATTCTCCTGAATGGTATGACTGTCGTCGAAATGAAAATCATTGTCGAAATGATTGGCATAGGCAAGAATTAAAAGAACGAGCAGCGCAACACCGGCTATAATCAAACTTTTACGCTCTTTCGTATTTAACGGATCTCCAATTATTTTGGTCATAGTCGCTTTCTTTTCCTGTAGATTTATCTTTCCAATGCCGGGATATGGGATTGGCAGACGGGAATTAACGGCCGCAAAATTAACCCAAATGGCACAATCTTGCACAGATCGCCTAATTTTGTATATAAAATAAAACTAATCGCGGATGTCTTTAAACAAATCTATATGCGTGGTGATTCCTACCTATAATGAGGCGGGCGTTATCAGGGAAACACTTAACAGCCTGTTCGCATATGGATATACCATTGTACTTGTAGATGATGGATCATCCGACAATACCCGGGAGATTGTAAAAGACCTGCCCATCTATTATCTGCGTCATGCCGTAAACCTGGGCCAGGGAGCCGCCATTCAAACCGGGTTAAACTTTGCAAGAACCCTTGCGCATTGTGATTATTTTGTAACCTTTGATGCAGACGGGCAGCACCCCGCAGAAAAGATCAACCCGATGACGGAGTTCCTGATTTCCGCCAACCTGGATATTGCGCTGGGATCCCGGTTCCTGGGAACCAAGGCACTCAATATGACTAAAACCCGGACCTTTCTTTTAAAAATAGCCCGGCTTGTTAATTATTTGTTTTCCGGGCTTTTTCTCACCGACGCGCATAATGGTTTTCGCGTAATGAACCGGAAAGCGGCTTATGCCATCCATCTCAACGAAAATGGAATGGCCCATGCTACCGAGATCCTGATACAGATCAAAGCGCATAAACTGGCATATGCTGAATTTCCTGTGGTGATCACCTATACCAGTTATTCGCTTCAAAAAGGGCAGCAAAACCTGGATAGTGTGAAGATCCTGCGTCAGATATTGATCAATAAATTTTTTAAATAATGAACAGCATTCAAATCATACTGATCATTTGCGTTTCGCTGATGACCTTATATATCACCAGTATCTTCAAACCCAATAAATTACTCATCCTTTTTTTGTTCCTGGCATGCGTATTTATCATCGTCTTTCCCGATGAGCTTACGGGCATTGCGCACCTGGTTGGTGTAAACCGCGGGGTGGACCTGCTTTTTTATTTTACCTTTCTTTTCCTGTTTCTTACCATCATTGTTCTGTACAAAAAGATCCGGGATCTGCAAAAAAAAATTACCAAACTGATCCGCAACGATGCAGTCAATAATGCACAGCTTCAGCAACCGGAAACCGGACAGCCTGAAACACAGGTATAAGAAATACGCTATCCTTTGTTTATTTTTTGGTCTTCAATGATTCCTGATGCATACGGTGTAATGTTCCGTTTCCATAAAATCGGCTACCCTGGGTTTAGGATAAAGTTCGATGATTCTGGCATGCGGATACGACAGGATAATAGGCGAATGCGTTACAACGATCAGCTGGCTTTCCGTTCGTACCAACGCATGTAACTATCATTCGATCTTTAGCCCGCCCAGTTTTCCCGGTCGAGACTGCGATATTGAATGGCCTCCGCAAGAAACTCAGGCCGGATCGTTGCCGCACCTTCCAGATCGGCAATGGTACGCGATACCTTTAGAATACGGTCATAGGCTCTTGCCGAAAGACCCAGTTTCTCCATCGCCTTTTTTAGCAATGCCTGTCCGATATTGTCGATGACGCAGATCTCCTTTAATTGTTTGCTGCTCATTTGTGCATTGCAATAGATACCCGGTGTGCCTTCAAAACGGGCCAGTTGAATCTCCCGGGCGCGGATCACCGCCTCCCGTATCGCTGCCGAAGTTTTTTCGCTACGCTCAGATGATAGTTCATTGAAAGGTACCGGCGTTACTTCCACATGCAGGTCGATGCGGTCCAGCAAAGGACCCGAAATTTTGTTGAGGTATTTTTGTACTGCTCCCGGAGGGCAGGTACAGGCCCGCTCCGGGTGATTGTGAAATCCGCAGGGACAGGGATTCATCGATGCCATCAGCATAAAACTTGCCGGAAAATCGACCGCGATCCGGGCGCGGGAAATCGTTACTTTCCGCTCTTCGATGGGCTGCCGCATTACTTCCAGAACAGACCGCTTAAATTCAGGAAGCTCATCCAGGAATAATACGCCATTGTGCGCCAGCGAAATTTCGCCGGGTTGCGGGGTACTGCCACCGCCCACCAGGGCCACATCAGAAATGGTATGATGCGGCGACCGGAACGGCCTTTTTGAGATCAGGGTGGCATTCTCCGGTAGTTTTCCGGCAACGGAGTGAATCTTTGTGGTTTCCAACGCTTCCGGCAATGTAAGTGGGGGAAGAATGGTAGGCAGGCGTTTGGCCAGCATCGTTTTCCCTGCACCGGGAGGACCGATCAGCAGCGCATTATGCCCGCCTGCAGCTGCAATCTCCAGCGCCCGTTTGATATTTTCCTGTCCCTTAACATCGGAGAAATCGATGTCAAAAGCATATTGTGAATCAAAAAATTCGTCGCGGGTATTCACCACAACCGGAGTAAGGCCCTGTTCCCCATTTTCAAAAAAGTCAGTCACTTCCTGTATATGTTCTACTCCGTATACATGCAGGTTATTGACCATCCCCGCTTCACGAGCATTGACTTTTGGCACGATCAATCCTTTAAAGCCCTGCTTACGCGCCTGGATGGCAATTGGCAAAGCTCCTTTTACAGTGCGCAAGGCCCCGTCAAGGCTCAGTTCGCCCATGATCACATAATCCGCTAATGCCGTACTATTCTTTAATTGCTCTGTTGCCGCCAGCAACCCGATGGCAATCGGCAGATCAAAGGCTGCTCCGCTTTTTTTGATATCAGCGGGTGCCAGGTTAACGACCACCTTGGTCCTGGGCATTTCATAGCCATTGGTCTTGATGGTGCTTTCTACCCGCTGCCAGCTTTCTTTTACAGCATTGTCCGGAAGACCAACAATCATAGGGTCTTTACCAGAAGGCATCCAGTTAACTTCGATAATGATGGGGATGGCTTCCACTCCATAAACAGCACTGCCATTGATTTTCACCAACATGAAATGAAGTTAGTGCATTTTATGCGCATTTATGTCACCGGGTGCTGAAACATTGAAGATTTTCCTGATCCGATTTACCGCTGGCAGCAGCTGCAGAAAGATGCATAAGGAACGCTTTTTGAGCAGGCGCTGATTTTATGGCGGCTTTAGAACGAGTAGTGCAGCCTAATACACTTCCCGGTTCGTTTTGTATTTGCGCAATCGCTTTTCTACCCGTTGCAGTTTTCCATAAATATCATTTTGCTCTTTCGCGCTCATATAATCATCAGCCTTCGCCCGTTCGATCGTTTTACGGATAGCCTCCTGCTCTTCCAGCAATTTATAATATTCTTTGGGTGTTACCTGTTTTTTCCGGAAGGCCGCTTTAACCGCCGCTTCCTGGTTTCGTTGTTGCTGTTCCAGATCCTGGGCTTCCGCCCGCAGGCCGGCTCCTAATAGCAGCAGGCATAAGATGATCCTTATTGTTTGCATCTTTAAAAATTTTACATTCCTGTTTTGATGAACATCATTTCACCGGAACCAGCCCCTTTTCCGTAATCATCATTTTTCGAAGATCCATCTTATGTTGCTTTAAGAACCGGTTATAAACCATATCCGAATCCTGTTGTTGCTGTATTTTATTACCTTCCTTCCGCGAAGCTTCATAAGGCTCATTTGCAAAGATCAGGTCATAGAGCAGGTACTCCGCAGCTTCCTGCTTTTTCTGGTTCGACCAATCGCTAACATGGATCATTGCACCTACCTGGTTCCGCACCGCATGAATCTGCGCTGCGGCAGGATCAGCATACCGACCGTTGGCAATACGCCATATACCTAACAGATATGCGCTAAAAGCATCTGCATAATCATGTTGTACATCCAGACCCCGGCCTTTTAAATAACGAACATAGGCCGGGAAAGGATTGTTCCGCTTCAGCGCTGCCTCCAGGTTATTTCCCGAGACCGGATTCTTTTTTTTAAGATCATTAATAATCGCCTGCGCTACTCCAACTGAAACACTGGTATCCGGAGCAAATAAAAAAGCATGACCAGAACGGGAATCCTTCAATGCTGCCGCACCGCTTTTACCACGCCCCAGCCGTATTTTCTCCTGTTCATATTCACTCCGGATCCGCTCCCGTTGAAAATCATGTATGGCAATATTGGCGATGGTGGCGCTCAGCATATCCTGCGCCCCGGCCCTTCCAAAACACAGGCTTAACAAGCCGTATAATAAAAAAACTTTTTTCATTTGTTATACTTGTCCGGTTATAAGCACATACACTTCCGAAATACCAGTTTTGGAACAGACTGCATCAGGGTAATTGAACTGCTTTAAAATAATCTACCTGCATCGTTGAATATTTACGGATCTTAAAACCCGGCTGATCCAGCGTACCATTTCCCGGCGAAGGCATGGCAAACAGTTCTTTATCATTAACGTAAAACCGCAGTTCATTATTCTTTAAAACAATACGCAGTTTATTAAACTGGTTATTGCGGATCGCACTGTTCAACACCCAGTCTTTATAAAGCACATACGGTTTTTCGGATCCATCAGGGTATCCCCATATCGAATAATACCCGTCATAGCTTATTTCAAAATAAAACCCAGTATAAACATCGGTACTACTATTTTTTCTCAACCCCCAAATCAGTCCGCCTTCGCCATTATTGGCGCCGCTGTTGGAGCTCAGCTTTACACTGGCCTCAAGGGCCATTCCTCCCGTTGTTCCGGAGAAGATCTGTCCCGTCCATACCTCCCGGCCGCCGTTACCACCTACCATGGTATAGTAGCCATTACCAATGGTGGCAGACGCGCCACTGCTGCCTAAATTACCGGTAGGCCAGTGTCCGTCATCATTGCTGAAGTCTGTTTCATACAATACTGTTTCCTTTTTTGATACATCGTTTTTTTTACAGGAAGCAACGGCAACCAGGGTCAAAAGCGGAATCCAAATCCAATTGTGTGTTTTCATTTCTATTTTTTTAAGGTCGGTGATCCAGGCTGATGATGATCGTTCAAAACAAGCTGTTCATTCTTCTACCCGGGCATGCAGCGGATGCCGTATTAAAAATAAAAGCCCAGCCCAAGAATGGGAGCAAACAGGTTTTCTTTCATCCGCAGGTCTTTATTTGCCTTGTTCTTCAAGGCACTATGGGAGTAACGTAATCCCAGCTCAACAGAAGCCTGTTTACTTATAAAATAGGCGCCTCCCAGTACGCCGCCCAATGTAACCCCCGAAAACTTATTCGTATCATCTCCCGCCCCCTCCAATGCATATATTACACCGGCCTGCACATAGGGTCGCAACTGTTCACCAACCGGTAAATAATAACAGACGCCGGGACCCACCGACAAACTGGATGTGCGCGCTTCGCCGGTGGTACCATTACTGTACGCTGTTGTAGTTTTTGAAGTCTTAAACAATACCTGAAAACTCAACTGCAGATCTTTCATTACAAAATAACCACCGTAGGGACTAAAATTAAATTCATTATAACGCACAGATCCTCTTTGTTCCCCATCAAGGGTGTACTGTTGCTTACTGCCCGTAAAGCTTAACTCTGAACTACCTCCTGCTGTGATGCGGCCTTTTTCCGTTTGACCATTGGCAGTTAAGGTAGCAAGCACTAGGCTACCGGCCAGTACATATCTGAATATGTTGCTGTTCAATTCCATTTACATGTTTTAACGGGTTAAGAGCATTTTTGAAGTGGTTATATGATGACCGGCACAACCGGTGTTTGTTGCTACGTTTTGCAATCTTCGCACTTCAAAGGTGCATTGCATTTACAGATCCGGCAATACTCCCAAGGGAGTATTTTTAATCGACCCGGTTGCTTATCAAAAAAAATATGTAACATTACCATTCAATCCCCCAGGTTGCGTGAACCGATTTGTATATATCACCATTGTATGTATGCTGGGCTTCCAGGTTACTATGGCACAATTGTACCAGCGCCGGGCAGACAGTCTGCAGCAACTGTTGAAACATGCATCCAGAGATACTACCCGCATTTCATTGCTGGGTGAATTATCCAACACCTACATTAACCTGGGCGCCACCTCCAACGCCCACGCGCTTGCAGCCCGTGCCCTTGCTTTAAGTGAGCAAATACCAGGCAGTTACTATAAAGCCATAGCACATCACCGGCTGGGTTATGTATACCTGATGTCAGCCCAGAACGACAGTGCCATCGAACAATTCAACCGGTCCCGCCAATTGCTGGCAACAGATACCGCCAGCCTTTTATCAAAAAAATTATATATCCGCAGTACCAACAATCTAGCCTTTGCCTATGACAATAAAGGTTATTCTGAAAAGGCGTTGGAGCTGGTCATTGCCGTGCTCCCTGTTATCGAAGCCGTAAAGGACACAACCCTGTACGCAGTGGCACTGCATAATGTTTCCGCAGGACTCACCACCATGCAACAGTATCAAAAAGCATATCCTTACTTCCGTAAAGATCTGTTGCTCCGGGAACAGAAAGGCCAACCGGATGAGTTAGCTACCGTTTATCTTAGCGGCGCCTTGCTGATGTACCTGATGGATAGTCTTGAAACGTCAAAACAATACCTGGATCTGGCAAGAACACAATTGAATAACATCGGGCCAACAAAGCTCTGGGGGCGCTATTACAGTTACCTGTCGTTTTACTATACGGGCAAAAAGCAATACGATCTTGCAGCAACAGCCAGCGAAAATGCATTCAAACAAACGAACATCTATCCCGGCAGGGAAAACCTGTATGATGCCTATGATGCCCGTAAAACACTGGCGGCTGCCCGCGGAGATTTTCTGCAGGCAAGAGAAGCAGCCTACACCATTAATAAGATGGCAAACGAAGATTCCGTCTCCACATATATGCTTTCTTCTTTAAAAGATATCGCTTATTTTTCAAAACAGGCGGGCGATATGAAGACCGCCTTCCATTACCTTACCCAATATACCCAGCTAAAGGACAGCCTCGACGAGCAACAGACAGCACTTAAAATGAACGAGTTGGAATTGCGCTATCAATCTTCACAAAAGGAGCGCCAGATCCTGGAACTGGAAACAAAATCCAGCATGCAAAAGCTCCTGTTGTGGAGCGCACTGCTGTTGCTGACACTTACCATCCTGTTTTTTATTTACCGGGGCAAACAAAAAAGGATCCAGACCACACAGCAATTGAAATCATTGGAGCAGGAGCAGCAGCTGCAGGTATCCAATGCGCTCCTGGTTGGTGAAGAGCGGGAACGCAGCCGTATGGCCCGCGACCTGCATGATGGTTTGGGCGGCATGCTCGCCGGCATAAAACTGAATCTTTCGGGGATGGTGTATCATTACGAGCAGCACCGCGGTAGCCTTGAGCTGCACCCGGTTATTGACCAACTCGACAATTCCGTAACGGAGCTCAGAAGAATTGCCCGCAATATGATGCCTGAATCATTGTTACGATCGGGTTTACAGGCGGCATTAAAGGATCTTTGTGAAAGCCTTACCTGCCCTGGCACCTCTATTATCTTAAATGCATTTAATATTCAACCCGGTATTCCCCAGCAGGCACAGCTGATGATTTACCGCCTGGTACAGGAAATTGTAGGAAATGCGGTAAAACATGCGCAGGCTAGTAAGATCATTGTGCAGTGCAACCAGGCAGACACCACTTTTTTTATTACGGTTGAGGACAATGGCTCCGGCTTTGATCCCCAGCGCAAAGACCTGGAAGGAATCGGCCTTAGCAATATTTACAGTCGCGTAAATTTTCTGAAAGGATCCATACATATCGACTCTTCTGCAGAAGGAACCATTATAAATATTGAACTCAATGTTACCGCCTGACCCTGTCATCCATATCGCCATTGCAGACGATCATCCCATCGTAATACAGGGACTTAAAAATCTGCTGGAGGGTGTGCCCTTTTTTTTGGTAACCGGTGCTTTTACTACCGGAAGCGGTCTGCTGCATTTCCTTGCAGCACATACCGTCGACATTCTCCTGCTGGATATCAGCTTACCCGATGGTAACGGCATTCTTTTTTGCAGGGAGATCCGGAAAAAATATCCGGCTGTAAAGATACTGGCCATCAGCAATCTCAGCGAACGCAGCATCATTACCCAAATGATGCAAAATGGCGCCTGCGGCTACCTGCTTAAAACAGCCGCCGCTGAAGATATACTGGACTGCATTTACAGGGCACTTGCAGATGAGACCGCTGTTTTCAGCAAGGAGATCAGCGAGATCATGCAAAAGCCCGAACCCAACGTACTTCCCGCATTACCCGATCTTACCAAGCGGGAAAAACAGATCTTGTCGCTGCTGGCCAGTGGAAAAAAATCTGCGGAAATTGCGGCAGCACTTTTCATTAGCCCCCTTACCGTAAAAACGCACCGGGCCACACTATTGCAAAAATTCGGAGTTAACAATATGGTATCACTGGTTAACCGGGCAAAGGAATACCATTTTATTTAAATAAAAGAGCCGGCCCGGCCCCAGTCTCTTTGTAACTCCGGCACCGACCCTTTCCTGTAGTATCTGCCGCTTATTTTCCGGCTGTTTCTTTTTTTAGTTTCATCAGTTCTGCCTTCAGCAGTTCAATCTCTTCCTGTTGTTGTTTAATTGAAGCTACGAGTACGGGTATGAGGCCCGATTCATCGATGGTGCTGACACGTGCATCCCGGTAGGCATTTTTGCCAAACATATAGGACACTTTCTTTTCTTTTACAAGATGAGGGAAAACCGTTTTTACATTTTCTGCCATAAAACCATATTGCGCTCCTTCATCCAGCTTCAGGAATTTATAATCCTTCGCTTTATATTCAAACTGTTTTGGTTCAAGCTGTATAATTTTCTGTAACGGGCTTTCAATTTCGGCCACCCGGGTCTTCAGTTCTTTATCGGTTAAGGTTTGTGCGCCGGCAACAAAGGCCATCGAGGAGCAAACAAAAGCGCTCAGTACTGTTACAACAATTTTGCTGTTCATCATGATCATCCATCATTTAAAGAGTTAAAATAAAATCCGGGACGAGACATCCCTTTAAACATAAACTGCTTTTATGCAGCCGTTCGCGGAGGCGGTGTAGGAACAGGAGTATACGGTGTTTGAACATGAGATTTCCGGAAACCGGCAAACATCTTTGCGGAAAGCCCCCTGAGCTGTAGTAACTGAAAACCACTGTTAGCAATTAACGCTTCTTCCGGCAGCAACTCTTTTATTTCGCAGGTCTTTTTTTCTGTTCCAGCCCCGGCAGCAAGGGAGATATCGTCCTTGCTTCCAGGTTTTTCATACATCAGCAGGATGTGGGATGAAAAAGCCGCGAACGCGATGACCAGGCATAAAAAGCCGGCGACAATATATCGTATTAAACCAGGCATAAGCACCGCAAAGATAACTGAACCGGTTATGGTCCGCAAATGTTCGCACCGGAAATGAATCGTTAAGCTGGTTAAAAGCACTCAATAAAAATTTTATATGTCCCTATTTAAACGGCTTCTCAGACTGACAACGAACCAATACAAAAAACATCCTAATTTGCAGCCATGGAAATAAACATTCGAAGAGCCGTGGCCGCAGACTGTCAGCGAATATTGGAACTGGTGCAGGAACTGGCCGATTATGAAAAAGCGCCGCAGGAGGTTACTGTTACCCTGGAACATTTCAGGGAAAGCGGTTTTGGCCCCAACCCGGTTTGGTGGGCATTTGTGGCGGAAACCGAAGCCGGCATTGTAGCCTTTGCCCTGTATTACATTCGTTTCTCTACCTGGAAGGGACAGGCCATGTACCTGGAAGACATTCTCGTAACGGAAGCCATGCGCGGTCATAAGATCGGCGCCCGGCTGTTTGACCGGTTGTTTGAAGAAGCAAGGGAAAAAGGACTGAAGCGCATCTGCTGGCAGGTGCTTGACTGGAACGAGCCGGCCATTAATTTTTATAAAAAATACAATGCTCAATTTGACGGAGAATGGATCAATTGTGCGATAGATATTTGATCCGATACGGGCAAATTTGTTAATAATAAGTTTGAAAAGAGTGCGGCGGCCGCGGCATTTTTTATACCTTGTGTGTCTAAATCATTTTAAACTTAAAACAACCTACTATGTACGAACAACCATTGCCCACCGGCTTTATTGCTGGTTCTTTTATCATAACGATCATTGTAATTATTGCCTTGTGGAAGTTATTTGAAAAGGCAGGTCAACCCGGATGGGCCGCAATCATTCCTATTTACAATATCTACATATTGCTCAAAATTGTTGGGAAACCCACCTGGTGGCTCCTGCTCCTGTTTATCCCTTTTGTAAATGTTGTATTTGGTATCTGGATCACCAATATGCTGTCCAAAAGCTTTGGTAAAGATGAAGCATTTACGGTTGGGCTTCTTTTGCTTGGTTTTGTATTTTATCCAATCCTCGGATTTGGCAGCGCCACCTATTTAGGTCCCTATGGCGATCCGGAAGCCTTTCGTGCGGCCCGGGATAATAACCGGTTCGACTTTGAAAAAAGTCATTGATAACGGTTTCTCTTTTTAAGGTTCTGATAACGACCTTCCGTTAAAGTGGAAAAGCTCAGGCTTTTCAACAGCGGTAATACCTGCAACAAAAAGCCCCGTTATAAACGAGGCCTTGATAACCAGCAGTCATGGTCCCTATCAGAAAGCATATACGGCAGCAAGCAGGAAGGTGCCGGTGCTTTTTGTGCCCGCTCCGGAATTATTTGTAAAAATGGGATCCTTTGCACTATCGATCCGGAATTCAGGAATGATCATCAATCCGCTGGCCGGTTTTATATTAAAGGACAAAGTGCCCTGTACCACCGATGTGCCCAATAGCGCGCTGCCGTCCGGGTTCGTGATCACTCCTTTTTTATCATCAAAATATTCACCACGCAACGTGATCCCAAATTTCTCAGAAGGATCTATATTCACATACAAGGCAGATCCCCACCAGCTTTGAGAAGCACCGGCATCAGGTTTTACCATTTTTACCGTACCATCGTATCCCAGTGAGAACAGATCATTCACCTTTGCGGTGGCGGTTAGTCCCAGCTGGTTCGAGGCAAGCCCGGCCGTATCTTTTCCACCCACATAATTCAGATACACATTTACCGTCTCAGACGTTTTGCTGACCTGTCCTACAATGAATTTTTTATTCCATGGGGCGGAAAGATAATCGGTAGGATTGGTAACGCCGGCCATAATGCCCAAACCATCGCCCAGTGTAAAATCCGCTTTCAAACCGGTGTGTGAAAAAGGGCCATAAGAAAACATATAACTCATACTATAGTTCCGATTCAACTGCGGATCCAGCAACTCATACCCTACATGTGTACCCCATTTTCCCGCAGATAATTTGATGTGATCGGTGGGTGCATAGGTAATATAAGCCTGCTTAATGGCCTGCGTAACGCCGGTTTCATTATAAGAAAACTCCCGGGCCCGGCTTCCGAAACCCAAATCGACCACAACCCCGGCCTTTCCTTTGGTATAGCTGGCCTTTAAGGACGCCATACCCAGCTCAAATGAATTGTGCGAGTTTGTAAAACTGGTAAAATTGTTCGCCTGCTGAACCGATTTGGCATGATTGAAATTAAACCGGTAGTACGCATCTACGGATCCATTGAGCTGCAGTACACCTTTATCCTCGGTTTCGGGTGCAGTTGCATCCTGCGCCAGCAGCGCTCCTGAAATAAAAATTGTTTTTGTGAGCAAAAGCATTTTTCTCATTCAATAAAATTTTAATTTGTTTAAACTGGTTGTTTGTTTTTTCAACAGCAAGGCTCGTTTTGATGACTTTTCAGGCTTTTCGCAGATAGAATGGGCGTAAGAAGCTTTCAATTTTAAAATATGTAAAAATATTAAAATACAATATATTTCAAACAAAAGAGAAGAAATTAAAATAAAAAACAAAATTAATATAGAATTATTTTCAATAAAAATACAAATCAAACACTAAAATCGATAATATTTTTCATATTTTTTTATTTAAAATATAAATATACGGCAAATAATGATCCGCCTTTGCAGGATATTTTTCCAAATGGCTATTTGCGAACTTATCTGCAACTGTTATCTTTGCCGCCTCAAAAAAAATTACATGGCAAATACAGCAGACATCAGCCGCGGCATGATCTTAAAGCTCGATGGCAACCTTTATTCGGTGGTAGAGTTTGGCGAAAACAAAACTGCACGTGCTGCAGCGAAAGTTTGGGCTAAATTAAAAGGTGTCGATAACACCCGTACAATTGAGAAAACATGGAACTCGGGCGACACAATTTACCCGGTTCGTGTTGAAAAACGGGCTTATCAATACTTATACCAGGATGAAACAGGGTACAACTTTATGGACAACGACACTTTTGAACAGATGAGCGTTGCCGAAAACCTGATCGATGCGCCACAATTTCTGAAAGAAGGCCAGGAAGTTGGAATTGCCATCAATACAGAAACCGAACTTCCCGTTAGCGTGGAACTTCCTGATAAAATCGTAATGCTGGTTACTTATACCGAACCCGGACTAAGAGGTGATACGGCTACCCGTACCCTGAAACCGGCCACTGTTGAAACCGGCGCTACTGTAAACGTTCCTTTATTCGTAAACGAAGGAGAACTCATCCGTGTAAATACAAAAACAGGTGAGTATGTAGAACGTGTAAAAGAGTAATACAAGATAACCCTGAAAAATGGCTTAAATCTTCCGGTTTTAAGCCATTTTTCGTATAAGTTGCGGTATTATTCTTAAAATATCATAGAAATGCTATTGAATTCTTTACCTTAGCTTTCCGGCATTTTTATGTCGGTTTTCCGTTACCGATCACAAAAAAACTGATCCAAACTATTTTAAATCTTGAAGCATATGGACTTTAAACAAATTCAGGAGTTGATCAAAATAATCAACAAATCTAATATTGGCGAACTAAGTATTGAAGAGAAGGATTTCAAGATCACCATCCGCCAAAAGGAGGAACAGGTGACCCAGGTAGTTACAGCTGCACCTGTACAGCTTCAACAGGCACAGGCACCTGCTGCGTTGCCTACACAGGCCGCCCCTGCTCCGGCTGCGGCATCCAAAGCAGCAGAAGTAGCTTCCAATACCATTACCATCAAAAGCCCGATGATCGGTACTTTTTACCGCAGACCGGCACCCGATAAACCCAATTTCGTAGAAGAAGGCGATGTGCTGAGCCCCGGCAAAGTGATTTGTGTAATTGAAGCCATGAAACTCTTCAATGAAATCGAAAGCGAAATAAGCGGTAAAGTTGTAAAAGTACTGGTAGATGATGCATCCCCGGTAGAGTTTGACCAGCCATTGTTCCTGGTAGAACCATAATTTAATTTGATAATTAACCAATTGAAGACTTGAAAATGGAGCACTGTTTTCAAAATGCTTTAATTGGTTTTTTATTTTCAAATTGGCATCTTTTCAAATTATCAAATTAGAAACATGTTTAAAAAAATATTAATTGCAAACAGGGGTGAAATTGCCCTGCGTGTTATCCGGACCTGTAGGGAAATGGGTATTCAGACCGTGGCGGTTTATTCTACCGCAGACAGCGAGAGCCTGCACGTAAAATTTGCAGACGAGGCTGTTTGTATTGGAAGACCTGCCAGTGTGGATTCGTATTTAAATGTGCCCAATATTATGGCCGCAGTGGAAATTACCAATGCAGATGCCGTGCACCCGGGCTATGGGTTCCTTGCTGAAAATGCCAAGTTTTCCAATATTTGTAATGAAAACGGAATCAAATTTATAGGCCCCACTGCTGAAATGATCAACAAGATGGGCGACAAGGTTACCGCAAAAGAAACCATGATCAAAGCGGGCGTTCCTGTGGTTCCCGGCGGTGAAGGATTGCTGCAAAGCCTGAGCCATGCCAAAGGCGTGGCAAAGGAAGTGGGCTACCCGGTTATTTTAAAAGCAACGGCCGGCGGTGGTGGTAAAGGAATGCGCATTGTTTGGGAAGAAGCAGATATGGAGCGCGCTTATGATACCGCCAAAGCCGAAGCAGCCGCAGCCTTTAAAAATGACGGGATCTATATGGAGAAATTTGTAGAAGAACCCCGCCACATTGAGATCCAGGTAGCCGGTGACCAGTACGGCACCGTATGCCATCTGAGCGAGCGCGACTGCTCCATCCAGCGCCGGCACCAGAAGCTTGTAGAAGAATCACCCTCTCCGTTTATGACCGACGAATTGCGTCACGCAATGGGTGAGGCAGCTAAAAAAGCTGCAGGAGCCATTGGCTATGAAAGCGTGGGTACCATCGAGTTCCTGGTAGACAAGCACCGGAACTTTTATTTTATGGAGATGAATACCCGCATACAGGTAGAGCATTGCGTAACAGAAGAAGTGATCAATTTTGACCTGATTAAAGAACAGATCAAAATTGCAATGGGTGAAAAAGTGTCCGGAGCCGATTACCTTCCTCAAATGCATGCCATCGAATGCCGCATCAATGCAGAAGATCCTTATAATGATTTCCGGCCTTCACCGGGAAAAATCACGAACCTGCATGTACCGGGCGGTCATGGCGTACGGGTAGATAGTCATGTATACGCAGGCTACACCATTCCCCCCTACTACGATTCAATGATCGGTAAACTGATCACTGTTGCACGCACACGGGATGAGGCCATTAATACCATGTACCGGGCGTTGAGTGAATATGTGATCGAAGGTATTAAAACCACCATTCCCTTCCACCTGCAGCTGATGCAGAATGAAGACTTCCGTTCCGGAAACTTTAATACCAAGTTTATGGAAAGCTTTGTGATGAAAAAATAAGCGATTCAATCCTATTAAATACAACCCCGGTCCGCCGGGGTTTTTTGTGCGGTTATATTAAAAGTCTTCACATAGATTTTGAATCAAATTAAAATAACAACCTGCTGCTATAAACCAACTTTTGAAATACGACCTCTTTTCCATACACCTTTCTGTAGCCTGACCATACTTCCATAGCAGATGGTAACCGGCTACAACCTGCTTCATAACAGCGCGCGAACGCCTTTCGTCTTCTATCTTTTCAATTTATCTATAAAAAAGCACAGTTCATACGCCCTATGACTGATCATAACATTTATACGAGTATTTTTACGTTCAACCAGAATATTTTTCAACAACCATAAAAAAATAACATGCGTACATTACTCTTACTGGCTGCTTATGCAACAGCTACTTTATGTTTTTCATGCGATCAGGCGGGCAAGGCCAACGCGTCTGCTACTGACAAAACAACAACTACAGACTCTGCTACACTGGTTACGCGCGGTGAATACCTCGTAACCATCGCAGGATGTAACGACTGCCACTCGCCTAAGAGAATGGGACCAAACGGTCCGGAAGTTGTTCCTGAAACCATGTTGTCCGGATATCCTGCCGAACGGCCTGTCAGCAGTTTCGACAGCGCATTGGCTCAAAGAGGTATCGCCCAGTTTAACGAGGATATGACAGCAGCAGCAGGTCCCTGGGGCATCAGTTTTGCATCAAACCTCACCAGCGACGACAGTGGTGCCGGAAGCTGGCCCCTTGAGAACTTTAAAAATGCCCTGAGACATGGCAAATTTAAAGGCATGGATGCTGCCCGTCCCCTGTTGCCTCCAATGCCCTGGTTCAACCTGGCAAAGCTTACGGACGAAGATATACAAGCGATTCATGCATATCTTAAAAGCACGAAGCCTGTTAAAAACGTGGCACCTGCACCGATGCAGTTTAAGGACATGGCAAAGAAATAACCAACAGGAAAAATACTGCAACGGAGCTGATACACTCATCAAATCCGTTGTTTTTAAAACAATCGAAACAGGTTTGGTTTCCTGATACCGATACAAAGAAAAGGTCCCGTCTTGCTCAAAGAAAGAGGCGGGATCTTTTTCTTCAGTAAGTATACAGGAGCGGAACCGCATTTCATGCAGTTACACCCAAAGAAAGGTCCGGATTGCAATATACGCCGTATGAACTGCCGATTTCGCTGCCCCGGTTGTGCACAGCTCTCGCTTTTTTGCGGTAGATTTGTTTTACAATCCGATTTTTTTTGATCAAACGACTGTTGTGTTTCATCTTACTGCTTGGGTGCTTTACAGCAAATGCGCAGCAAAACTATTTGTTTGCGCACCTTGGCCTGCGTGACGGTCTTGCCAGTAATACGGTCAGTAAAGTACAGCAGGATGGAAAAGGCTATATTTGGATGGCCACCCCCAATTGCCTGCAACGTTATGATGGCTATCGTTTCCTGAATTTTTTTACAGATGGCCGCCAGCTTCCGCAGGGCGCGCTGAACGATTTGTATATTGATCGAAAAAACCGCGTTTGGATGATCATTGCCGATTCTGTGTTGGGCTATCTCAATACAACCGATTTTAAATGGCACGCAGTAAAAGTAAACCGGCCGGCACATATCCGCCCCCGGAATGCCAGCCTGTATGTAGACAAGGATGAGCACATCCTGCTTATATACCGGCTACAGGGCTTTATGACTCTGAATGCAGCTGCAACAGAGATGAGCGAACGCTACAACTGGTTTCAATTGCCTGCCGGATGGCTTCCCACCCAGTTTTACCAGGATGCTGACCGCAATTACTGGATCGGTACCGGGAAAGGGCTGGTAAAATACAATCCGCTCCGCCGCCAGCTCTCATATGCCGGCTCAAATACCGATAACGATTCTGCTATTCATGCCTTTAGAAATTTGCAGATGGTAAACTTTTTTTACATCGACGCTGAAAAAAGAAAATGGATCGGGGCCTGGCCTGCCACCGGGCTGATCATACAAAGCATGGATATAACCGGGCGCATACAGCGATGGGATGATGTAATCCTGAAAGCCCTGAAAAGCGAATATTTTACCGCATCCGGTATTATTGAAACGGATGGCGCCACATGGATGGCCGGCGATAATCTTTTTGCCAAGCTGAACCCTTCGCAGCACAAAGTGGACCTGATCGAAAAAAACGGGCCGGGAGCCTATAGTTTACGCTATGATATTGTGCATCACCTGTTGCAGGACCGGGAAAAAAACATCTGGCTGGCTACCAATAAAGGACTGTATCATTTTAATCCACCGCAACATGTGTTCAACTTTATTAATAACCGCATAGCCGGCAACGATGCACCTTTCAAACAGGATGTAACCGATATCCTGGAAACCCGTACCGGTGAAATCCTGGTGAGCACCTGGGGGCATGGAATTTTCTCTTACAACCAGCAGTTTCAGCCGCTGGCAACCGGCTTCTTTCCCAACAATGCCGGTTTAAAAGAAGGAATGGTTTGGTGCATGGAGGAAACCCGCAACGGAGATATTGTATGGGGCATTCAAAACGGAGGCGTAGGTTTCTATAATGCCTCAGGGAAAAAAATCACCCGCATCTATCCCCCGGTCTTTCAGCACACAACGGTACGGCAGGTGGCTGAAGATAAAAACGGCAACCTTTGGTTTGGAACCCAGGGCGGACATATCGTAAAATACCATCCCGGAGCACAAACCTGGAAGCTCGTCGAAAAAACAAATTCGCCTGTTTGCCGACTGCTCATCAGCCAGCAAAATGAAGTGTGGGCCGGAACCATCTGGGACGGGTTATACCGGATCGACGCCGCAAAAGAACAAAGAACCGGCCATTATACACCCAATCTGCCGGAAGGAAAAAGAATCATGGGCGTGGCTGTGCCGGATATAGCGGAGGCCAACGACAGTACCCTGGTGTTCAGTTCTGACGGGCTCAATATATTCAATACAAAAACCGGAACCTTCCATTATCAACAGAAAAAAGCGGCACTGGCAAACCTCGCTATTGACCGGAACGGGGTAATATGGACCAGCAGCCCTACGGGCATTACAGCCCAGTGGGTAGATAAAAAAGCCGGTGAATATGCCTTTGATGAACGCAACGGGCTGGATGACCTCAGCTATAACTATGCAGCGGAAGCCCACCTCAGGGACGGCCGGATCGTTTTTGGCACCAACCATGGTCTTGTAATCTTTAACCCGGCCAGCATTATAGGTCATAATAAAGGCCATGCAGCACCGCAGGTACAGCTCGCTGAATTTTATATCAATGATGTACCGGTTCCTGTAGATTCGATACGCGCACTAAAAACGCTCCGGCTCGGGCCGGGAAGGGTCGCGCTCAAAGCAAGGTTCACCACCAATACCTTTCATACCATTTACCCGGTTTATTTTCAGTTTGAGGGTATGGACAAAAACTGGAAGCCGGCTACCGCCACCGGGGAGGTCCTGCTAAACTACCTGCCCTCCGGCAAATACCGGTTGAGCACCGCATTGCTGAATGAAGGCCACGCGCTTGCCGGTATCTTTACCATTCCTATTGAAATAGCAGCGCCCTTTTATAAAACGCTCTGGTTTTATATATTGCTGGCCCTCCTCACGTTATTTTTATTTTATATGTTCGACCAGTACCGGATGAAACGCCGGGAAGAGATGGAAAAGCTGCGCACCAATATCGGCAGCAGGCTTCACAATGATGTAAGTAGCACACTGGAGAACATCAATATCCTAAGTGAAATGGCTGTGTTAAAGCACCGGTCAGATCCTAAAAAATCACAGGAATTCCTGGAGCAGATCCGTTTCCGGAGTTCGGAAATGATTGCTGCCATGCAGGACATGCTTTGGGCTATTGCACCCGAAAATGACAACACAGAACAATTGCTGAGGCGCCTCCATAAGTATGTTGGCATCCTGAACAACCGGTACCGTACTCATATTGACCTGGCCCACGACCCGAAGGTGCACCTGCTAAAAATGAATGTACAGCTGCGGTACGAAATTCTTCTATTATTCAAACGCAGTATAAAGGCCCTGCTGAACGCAGGGGTCGAAAACATTTGTATCCATTTCGGCTGTGATAAAAACCGGCTGCTGTATACCCTTCAATTCTCGCATCAGCACTGCGACAAAGAGCAGCTGCAACATTTCTTTACCAACCGCGAGTTTGTCAGCAGGGTAAAAAACATCAATGGCTGGATCTATTCCTCCGTACATACCAACCAGGCCGAAATTGAGTGCCGGATCCAACTATAGTTATCCGTTATGAACCTGTATTTTTCTACATATACCCGGAAGCGTTTTAAAACCATTGCGCTGATCTGTATTTCCATTACACTGGTCGTAAATACCATCTACTTCGACTGGTCGTATTACACCAGTCTGCCTTTTTTTGGAGCGGCCACCTGCATTACATTCATGGAGCTCTTGCTCGTTTCCCTTATCTGCATCTTTGTTTCCATGCGGCTCCGGACGCGTTTTCCAAAAGAAGAACAGGTTATTAAAAAGCTAAGCCTCCTCATTGTTACTTTTATTCTTGTCAGCATGTTTTTCAAATACCTGCTTTTCAAAACCTATGCTGCCATTCCCTTTTTTGAAACAGAATTCAACGAAAACCGGCTTGCCTGGATCTATCTTTCCGTATCCATCATTACCATTTTTCTTACCTTCCTGATGGAAAGCATCCACCGCTTTCAGGCGTGGAAAACAGCCTTGCAGGAAACGGAACAATTAAATACCACCTATAAACAAAGTCAGCTGAATGCATTAAAAAACCAGGTCAATCCGCATTTTCTTTTCAATTGTCTGAACTCACTCAGCAGCCTGATTGAAGAGAATGAAGAAAAAGCAGAAGACTTCCTGGATGAGCTCACGAAGGTGTACCGCTATCTGCTGCGCAACGATCATGAGCAGCTGGTAACAGTGTACACGGAGCTTGGATTCTTAAATGCCTATATTCATTTGCTGCGCGAGCGTTTTGGAGAGGGTTTGCAGGTAACCCTTTCGATAGATGAACAGGACCAGGAAAGGCTATTACCCCCCCTCCTGCTACAAGCACTTATAGAAAATGCCTGTACACAAAACATCATCAGCAAACAACAACCACTGATCATCCATATTGCTTCTGCCGGCTATCATGTACTGCGTGCCACTTATAACCTGCAACCCAAAACATTCTCAAAAGATGCAGATCATGACAGTTCGCTAGACATCATGACGAAAAAATACAAACTGCTGGGCCTGGAACTGATCATTACCAAAAACCGGAAAGAACAGCAACTGATCCTGATTCCGCTGATATCCGGTAAAAAAGAGGAGGAACAATGAAACAACTTAAGTGGCCAAAACTGCGGCTATATTCATTCCTGTTTTCAATGCCTTTTATTACGGCAATGCTACACCTGATTATGTTTGGAGACCGTATCTGGAAAGAGCCGCTCATCTGGTTGCTTTCCTCGCCCCTGATCTTTGGATTTGGCATGATATCGATGGATGCGCATACCCGGTATGATACCTGGATCGAAAAGAAGTATCCTGAGCTCAGTCAGACCCGGCAACGTATCATGGGGAAAGTACTTGTAACGTTTTTTGTAATGACCCCTTCCGTATATATCATCTTCCTTATTTACCACGGTTTTCATATTTTCAGCTATCGCCTCCAGACACAACACCTCTGGCAGGGTGCCCTGGTAGGGCTTTGCGTAAACCTGGTGTTTGAGCCTCTTTATGAAACAGATTATATTTTCAAAAAATATAAAGAAAGCGCCACAGGCAGGGAAATGCTGCATCAGCTTTCGCTGCAACAGGAGTTCAGTGCCCTTAAAGACCAGGTGAACCCGCATTTTCTTTTCAACTGCTTCAACACCCTGTCGTCGCTGATCAGTGTTGAAAAAGAACGGGCCATCCGGTTCCTGGATGAATTGAGCAAGGTGTACCGCTATCTTTTAAAAAACAACCGGGAAACGCTTAGCACACTCACGGATGAACTTCAGTTTATCCGGTCTTATTTCAAATTGCTGCAAACCCGATATGAAAATGCCATTGAGTTGCATATCAGCATCGACAAGCAGTACTATACCTACTTCATTCCCTCCCTTACCCTTCAGCTAACTGTAGAGAATGCGGTAAAACACAACACCATTTCCAAAAACAGTCCGTTGATCATCGAAATATTTACCGCCGGTGAAAACAAGCTGGTTGTAAACAATAACCTGCAACGGAAGACCACCCTGGTTCCCACAAACGGCATCGGGCTTCAAAATATCCGGGCCAAATACCAACTGCTTCAGCAACCGGGTTTCCAGGTGATGGAAGGACATAAGAATTTCACCGTTGTATTGCCGCTTCTCTGGAAAGTATAAGCTAAAACTTCCGGCATAATGGCAATTCATACGCGTATAAAACAGTTAATACATATAAAAACACCATTCCCGGGGCATTTATTTAATTTTATCCGTCAAATGTTTTTTTATGAGAGTCCTGATCATCGAAGACGAAGAATTGGCGGTTAAAAAGCTGGAGAAGACCCTGCTGACAGTGGACCCTTCTATTGAAGTAATGGGCGTAGCGGACAGTATTAAAAATGCCGTAGACTGGCTGGATAGCAACCCGGACCCGGACCTGATCCTGATGGATATTGAGCTCAGCGACGGCCAGAGCTTTGAGATCTTCAACCTTACAGAAATCAAGGTACCGGTGATCTTTACTACCTCATACGATGAATTTGCGCTCAAGGCATTTAAGGTAAACAGTGTTGACTACCTGCTAAAACCGGTTCAAAAAGACGAGCTCCGGAAGGCGTTGGAAAAGTTCCGGCAAAACTTTTCAAAACGGGACGAGCCAATGGGCTTTGAGCACCTGGTAAAGGAACTGCAGCAAAAATTACAGCTTAAAGAGTACCGCAAACGTTTCCTTGTAAAAAGCGGCAGCCGCCTGGTAAGCGTGGATATTGATGAAATTGCTTATTTCTACAGCGACGGCCGGTTGATCTTTTTTAAAACAAAAGACCAGCGGAAGTTTATTGTAGACTATACCATGGAAGACCTCGAAAACATGCTCAACCCCGCCGAATATTTCCGGATCAGCCGTTCTTTCTTTGTATCCATCGGGTGTATTGAAAAGATCGACGACTATTTCGGGAACCGGCTTATTTTACAGCTAAAACCCGCTGTGGAAAAAGAAGCCCTGGTAAGCCGGGAACGCGTCACAGATTTTAAGATCTGGATGGGTAAATAAAGATGCACTATTTTTCATAGACCAGGTTCTTTAACAATACATCAATCCGTTTGCTGGAAAGCAGGTCCGTTAGCAATATGCCCTTTTCCTTATTGGTATCCAGCAGGGTCACATCATGGTCATAGCCCAGTTTAAAGTAAACGCGGTCGTCGATGATCCAGCCCTGTACCCCAAATTTGTACCCCTTATAGGAAAGACCTTTACGAGCCGTTTGCAGGTCTTCATCAAGCACTACGTCTACGATATCGCCGTCCTGAAAATTCCGGATCCGGCCCAGTACGTGCGCCATTACATATTCCTCTTTTACCACCGCTTCCTTCTTGTTGGCATTTTTTGCCACTTCTTTTTCAATATCCTGCAATACATCCGGATCATTCACCACCTTCAGATCCCTGGGCGCCGGCATATTTTTGGGCCCCGACTTCGGATTGAAAATATTATACCCGAATTTGGAGTTATAGAGTTCGGGATATTCAAACAGCTCCTTTACCGCAATGATCTTATACACATACAGAGCCGTTTCGGGGTTTAGCTTCATCGTAAAATAATTATACCCCTGTGCTTTTACAGCCTTTACAATATTACCAATTCCAAAGTTATAGGCAGCAATCGTCAGCGGCCAATTGGTACTGCCCACATAACGGATCAGCATGTTGTAATTATCTTTGATAAGCGTGCAGGCCAGGCGGGTGGCCTTATCGAAGTTCTCCCGCTCATCCCTGGTTTCATCAATCACCAGCCCATAGCTACGTGCAGTGGCCGGCATGATCTGCCAGATGCCTTTTGCACCTACTGCAGATTCCTCTTCTGTAAGAAACCCGCTTTCTACGATCGGCAGGTATTTCAGATCCCGGTGCAACCCATATGCCGCCAGGTAACGTTCTACCAGCGGAAAGTAAGCAAAGGCCCTGCGACGGAGCGCCGGAAAATTGACCACATTTACCTGTTTGCGGATGGTATTGATCAGCTTGTCCTGTATAAACTGCTGATCCATGGGCACGGGCTCTCCGCAAAAGGAAACAACATGTTGTGCATTTCCCCTGGTTGACAGAAAGGCCAGGAAGGTGCCGATAAGCCAATATTTTTTATATACATTCAACGGCTTGGTTTTTTATACAAGGGCTATTCATGATCCGTGGCGGTGATAACGGCTATGCGTTCCCTGGTTATGCCTGAATTTATTTTTTACGTTTTCTTGCCCGGGAATCACTATTCATTTCGGGTGCGGCGGGTTTCCCAGAGGCAGGTATCCCCACTTTTACCTGGACTTTCTCCAGTTCCCGGTTATAATCTGCTCCCGGGATCACGATACTGGCCGTTCCTTTTTCTTTTCTCCGTTCATCTACAAACAACACCAGGCTCTCGTTGTTGACCACGTTGGGAGAACGTGTTACAAATACCACATGCTGCGTGGTTTTGGGCCGCACCAGTGGAAAAAAGCCGATATAGGTAAGATAACTTCCTTTTACCATCATCTTTGCCTGCTCTGCCCCATCATACCAATACATGTACGTCCGGCCCATCAGAAAATCCTCATCCGTATTGTTTTCAATTTTCAGTTTATAATAGGTATGTACATCTTTAAATACAATATTCTCCAGGGAGATCATCACGCCTTTGTTGATGGGTTTATCCGCAGCGATACTGAGCTTTTCCGGGATATCGGTATGAATCAAAGAGTCGGAGATCCGGAAGTTCCGCAGCGTATCCTGCACTACATAAAAATCTGAATTTACCGTGGGTACCTGGTTCCTTGGAAAATTATAAAGATCAATTCCCTTCTTTCCATAGCGTTGCCAGATACCGGCTTCCGAATAGGCTTTTTCTGCTTCTTTCTTTTTATTTTCAGCTTCAAGCCTTGCCAACCGTTCCTGGGCTTCCTTCCGTGCTGCTTCTTTACGAGCCAGCTCATCGGCCGCTTTTTTCCGTTGTTCTTCTTCCAGCTTTTTCTTCTGTGCCCATTGCTCCTGTTGCCGTTGCTCCTTTTCCGCTGCTTCTTTTTGCGCACGGGCCAGGGCTGCTGCATCCTGCTTTTCTTTTAGTTCTTTTTGCTTTTTTTCATCCTGTTCCTTTTGCAATGCCAGCTGCGCGGCTTCTTTACGAGACTGTTCATCTGCTGCCTTCCGGGCTGCTGCTTCTTTTTCTGCAGCCAGTTGCAGTTGCTGTTCTTTTTCCTTAGCCTCCTTACGCGCAAACTCCAGTGCCGCTTCCTTTTGCTTGCGCTCAGCTGCAGTTTCTTCCATCGCCCGCGCCGGAGCCTTTGTTACAGCGGGCTCTTCCGCCTTCTTTTGTGCTGCCAGTGCTTCCTCCCTGCGGGCTGCGGCTTCCTTTTTTTGCCGTTCCTTTTCCTTCACTAATTCATCGCCGCCCGTTGTTTCAGCAGGATCTTTCTGATTCTTAACAAAGGTTTTTAGCTCCTTTAAACTGGAATGATCGTACCAGAGCGGAGGCCGGCTGTCGTCGTTGATATCATATGTCGAATCGAAAAGTACCCGGAACATATGACTTCTCCCACCTTCATTTACCAGCAGCCCGGTAACCGGCCCGCTCACTTTCTCTTTATTGAACTGGATAGAGATAGAGCGGTCTTCCCTTCGCTTAGGTATATAGTAGTCATATGCCGCTTCATCAGAGAAATTAATGTTCACTACTTTATCGGGGAAATTAATGATCGTGATGCTTTCCCTTCCCACAATGATCTTTTCACCGTTGATGTTCTGAGAACTGGCTTGTGCATGATAAAATGCACCGCACAGTACGATCAATAAACATTTCTTTAAATAACCGGAACTATACATATTGATATTTAATTTTGAATTCGATATTAAATTACCGGCCTTCGGCCTTCAGTTTCGAACCGCTACGAGTCGTCATAGTCTGTCGCCCAGATCTTGCCGTCGTCATTCTTTTGTCCTTCCATTTTAATCAGAAAGTTTTTTGCCGGGAAATAGGGTTTCATATAAATATCCAGGTGGATATTATCCTTTTTTACAGCATCCTGCTCAAACCGGCGGATCGTAAAATTTTCAACCAGTTTCCGCGGCCCTGAAATACCATCCAGGAACAGTACCATCTGTGTCATCAGTTCTCTTCTTGTATTGGCATTAAAGTTTTCAAACGCCCGCCGGTTCAAAAAATCGATCAGCACCTTGGTTACATAATCAAATACACGGACTACGGAATATGTTTGCAGCCCCATATTATCTCCGTTAAACAAAGTCTTTGCGGAAAATGCCACCACATGTCCCTGTTCCTTTACAATGGGAATCAGGCTCATTTTTTCCAGGTGGGCGATCTCGCTTTTCTTCAATTCAAATGCCACGCCGTTTATGCCCCGCAGCACTCCAAATTTTATTCCCGCAGCCACCTGGCTCATTAATGTAGCATAAAGCTTTCCGGCCAGTGCAGTGGAAGGTGGCATAAACAGGTCTTCTTCTTCACCGGCATCCGTATAGGCACCTCTTGCTACCAGCCAGTTACAGGTCATCATCACACTGGATAAAAATTTTTCACCTCCCGCATGCTGCACCCGGTCAAATAATTCCATCACATCATCCGGTGCATCCAGGTGTTCAAAATCAGTAACCAGCATCACCTTATGTTCATGCGCCAATTTTGCCCATACTTCTACTACGCCCCTGCTGCCCAGGTACCCCGGAATGACCAGCAGGCTATAGTGATCCCGGAGATCCAGGCGGTCATAATTCTTTTTAAATTCTTCCCGTACAAAATCGATAAAGGCAGGAGCATCCGTGTTTTTCAGCTGTTCTAAACCCGCATTTAAAAACGTTACATTGGGTACCTGGTCTTTTTCAGTATTGGCGAAAAATGCATGAATGGAGCGGTACATGCATTCCAGGTTTTTGCTATGCTGCAACACCATGTTTAGATTTTGCTGATAGCGGCTTTGCAATTCTTCCGCTGCGGCTTCGCAATGACCGGCCAGCTCCCCGGCATCCATATCTGTGTTCAGCAATGCATCCCAGATACGAAGACGGGCCAGTAAGCCGGCGCGTTCCTCCCGGAAACCGGCTTCGTTCAGAAACAGATCCTTCTGCGCCTTCCGGCCTGGATCCAGGTATTGCATCGCTTCTATAAAAGCTAGAAGCACCGCATCGTTATCTTCCCGGATGGACTGCACCGCATCCGTTTCCGGCATCAAAAACGATTCTTCCATATCATTTATACGCGTTGTCATTTGCAACCAGGTGCTACCTTATTAATCGGGGATAAAAGAGCTAACACCCCCGCCGGAGGCATTATTATTCGTGCTTTCCGACGCTCCGGATTTGCCTCCGGAACCGGCACCACCCCAGAACTTAGACTTATCAAATACCTCACCATCGATTTCCATTTTACTACAGGAGATCAATAGCCCGATGGTCATTGGATTTTCGCCTGACCCGGTAAAGGTTTCTGAATAATTCATGCAATACCCATTCGAAAACCGAACCCTTCGCATCGCTGCTTTTGTATCCCGCTTCATAAAGATGATTTCTCCCTCCTGCGTCATGGTAGGCGATAATATCCATTTAACAAATAAGGTATCCAGGGAAGATTCAATGGTAAGACTGATCATTCCACCATCTGTTCCTACTCTTGGTTTGCCGTACTGATCGGTTGATTTTCTAAAATCATACGCAGCACTCAACACATTATAGGTCTTGCCCGAAATTTTTAATATCGCTGAAAATGACATACAAATTTTTTTAATTCATTTATAAATGTTGTTCCAGTAATGCCATCATTTTTTTTATACCCGCATGCACTTCCAATCGCTTTTCCCGCGATGTCAGGCTCTGTCTTAAAGAAGTATCCACCCTTAATAACCGGGCGATCTTCAGATATTCCGCAGCCAGGAACTTCCCCTGTTTTAGTACGTCGCTTTGGCTGCCGATCTGTTCGGGCTCAAAATCTTCCAGCCTGCGAAAACGCAGCGTTTCCGGTGCATTACCACCGGTTGCCGCTTCCAGTGTCAGCGTTATCTCCGGCTGATAATGCGCAAACACCATTTCCAGGTTCTGCAAGCCATATACGGCAATGGGCTTTAAAGGTGCATGCGCGGTAAATAATCCGGCAATCAGCGTCCGGTTCGGTGCAATCTCAGCCACCGTTTCTGTGGGTTGCCGCTTGTTGTTAAAATGTTCTGTATCCATTTCCGCTGTCATGATCCATTATCTGTTTTACGTTATGCATAGTTCTTGTTACACACTATACCCATCCCGGCAAATACACAGTGGGCATCGAAAGTATGGTAGTGCCGGTTGTTATATAATCTGCTGCCCCCGAAGCCTTCAGCCGCTCCATTGCCTGATGAATACACTGGGTAGGACGTTCTTCATACGGGTGCCAGGTATACGGATCCCGGATCGAAACCTGTACCCGCATCAAAAAAACCGTTCCCCTCCGCAAGGCGCGTAGCAGATAGGCCCGTTCATCCGTTTCCCGGTTGTCATATGGATTATAATCCCCATCCAAACGCCAGTGCACTTCATCGATGTTGCCGTTGGCATTCAACCAGTCTTCCGAATCATAGTCTTCCTGGCTGATCGGAGGCGGATGTCCATCATCTACCCCTCGCCCGATAATACTTCCCGAATCGTCATGCGGGCGGGCGCGCAGCTGCCGTCCGATAGCATCAAAAATCTTCGACCGGATCCGTGGATTCGCATTGAACAAATCGCTCAACTGCGGTTCAGAATATTCACTGCCGCCGCCATGCCGGTAGTGCCGCAAATGCGCCCGGGCATTGGGTTGCGGCGAGATCCAGGTCCAGTAATTCATAATTGAATTATAAACCTGCTCATCCGTTGCCCCGGTACAAATTGCCCGCGCTTTTAAATAGTCTCCTAATCCGTCGAACATGATTACATGTTTTTTCAGGACGCCTCCTTCCTCATGGCCGGAATCGCATCCTGCGCTGCTCCCGGACTGCCCTGCGTATATTCATTTTTCTCCAGGTTGAAGAAATGTGAAGCCCCTGAATTCACCATGTAATCCAGGTAACCGGTTTCTTTGTCGATCACCTGCAATACCGGTCCATACGCTTTTTTCAACATCTGGTTGTGACTGTTATAAATAAAATACAAACTGTTTGCGTCCTTATGCACCGGGTAGTTATTCCGGTTTAAAAATCCCTTTACTCGTTCCAGTTCCGCATCAAAATTCTTTATGGAGGTTTTTAGACCCGGCTCTTCCGGGGTACCTTCATCAAAATCACCCAGAACCGTTCCCGTTAACTGCCTTAACGGAGCAAATGCAGCATCACCTGTCAGCTTTGAGAGAAAGCCGTTTACACCTCCAAGCGGCAGGTATTGCAATATTTCGGCATAAAACTTTTTCTTGGAGGGCATCATGGGCAACAACAGGGCTGTAACTGCTGTTGCAACGCGGGCTTTATCTTCCCCGGACAGATTCGCCTTACTCAGATCCAGATCCTGCTTTTCGGTTACCCCTGCAATGCAGGCCCTGCAGGTATTGATCATGGTTACAGACTGATCATATGTTATGGCAGCCATAGATTGAGGATCCGGCGCCTGCCCTTCTTTCTTTGACTCTTCCGCCGCTTTCTGTGCCGCTGCCGCCATCTGTGCCACTTTTTCCAGGTAAGCATCCACGCCCAGGAACGTTACCGTATCATTTTGCGGTGCCCGGATCTTTTTTACTTCAGCCTGCTTCATCAACTGGTCAAAAGTGGCATTGGATGTTTCGGATCCTACCGAAAACAACCGCAGCATCTCGGTAAGCTTATCTACCAGGGGACAGAGAAAATTCAATATCTTTTCCTTTTTGATGCGGCTGGTATCCAGACTGGTACCCTGGGCTGCACGCTTAATTTCATCAATGAATTTTTCCAGCCGGTTTACCGATTGCCCGGGTATCGCATCAAGGCCTTTTAACAGCTGATCAAACTTCGGAAGATCCCCGGGCTTTACCAGGTCCGGAGCAACATTTACAAGGCTTTTGACAGCGCCGACACATTCCTCAACCAATCCACGTACTTCATCCTTTGTTTGTTTTAACTTATTTAAATGCCCCTCGTTATCCTTGCCTGTTCCAAATCCGTCGATGCTCAGCAGGTTGGCTAAAGCCGCTACCAGGTGCATTTTGATCTTGCCGGTAAACACAGACACCGGGTTGGCATTGCATCCGGCAATCAGCTTCCGCAATGTGTCGTTGGGTTCAAAATATTCGATCACCTGGGCGGTCAGATCAAAACGATTGCCAAAAGCATATTTCCGTCCCTTTCCTTTGAAGGCAGCCGCCTCTTCAAAAGTATGCTGGTAACGGTATAAGGGTGTAGCTACATAAACCACAGACTGTATCCACCATTTATTTTTAAACCCTTCATCCTGGCTTAGCTCCCGGATGCATTCATTGGCCACATTACCACCTTGTCCCAGCCCTATAAAATGAAAACAGGAACTGTAACCTTTCCAGGAAGCTGTTTTTGCTTTTACCTGTGCGCACAATTTCTGTCCTTCCTTTTTCCGGCCATCTGCATCAGCAGCATCAAATTCAAAAACCAGCACTTCATTATCAATATGCAATTTATCAGAAAGTGCCGTTTTCATTTTCTTTATATAAGCATCCCAGTCATTATAATTCTTATAGTAATTGTATTCCTTGTCGCTTTTTTTTTCCGGTTCTGTTTCCTCCTTAAAGAACAGGCTGAGGCCGGGTATAGCCGCCGCAGCCGACTCTGCTTTATCAACCGCACCCTGTACGGAATCCGAAATACCACCCAGCATCGCATCGGCCCCTGCAACACCTGCAGGCTGGTAACGTACGAGGACCAACATCTGCCGGATGTCGTTCAATTCAAAATCCTGTTTAGTATCGGCTCCTTTTCCCGACATATATCCGTTTATTTTTCTATTTCAGAAATGACACCGTACAATCAGCGGTGGTGTATCCGTTCAGGGGTTCCGTGGCACCTCCGGCGTTCGTTTTCCCTTCATGCATCTTGCCATCATTGGTCCGGATCTCATATCGTTTTCCGGCAACGGATTTTTGCGCTTCGTCCTTCAGCGTAAAGCTGGCTGTAAAATCTTCACGGGTTGTTTTTTCCGCAACCACATCGCCTTTTTTTGCCGCTTCTTTCAATACCCGGGCATTGGCCATATCTTTAGCCTGAGCTGCTCCGATCTTTCCGCTTTCAATTAAACCTCCCCCGATGCCGGTACCTCCCCCGGCACCGCCACCAGCAGCATCCCCGATCAACACCGTAAAACATCCCAGCATGATACTACCTCCGTGAGCGGTTGTATCGCCCATTCTTGCCGCCGGTCTTCCACCAATCAATACACCAGCGCTGCCCAGCACAATTACGTCAGGAGGGCCCGTGCACACGCACATATCGCCCATTGTTGCAGCGGGCATTCCGCCAATCAATACATTCGGTACCCCCGCCGGCAATACGGGTCCGCCCACATGGGGCACCAGCCCGTTAATCATTGGGCATACATGCATATCTCCGATCCTTGCTGCAGGCTTTCCCATTTATTGTTGCTTTTTTACTCAATAAAAAATCTTCTGCGTTTAGGAGGTGCTTCCGTAACGGAGGGCGGCTCCTCCCTAAACACTTCGGCCTTCTCCGGCTTTTCAACCGGTAGTTCCTGCACTTCCGTTTCCTGTACCATACGATCCGGAAGTATCGCTGCTCTCTGTACCGTTGCCCTGGTGAGCTGATACCGGTCGTCCGGTTGCCATTGATCCAACAATGCATTGTCTGCACCCTCCGTATAAAAACAATCGAAAAACTCAAAAAACTTTATGCGTTCTTTTTCGCTCCATCCGGGTAACTGTTGCAACAATACCCGGGGATCCCATACCCGGAAATAAACGGGCCCGGTGTCCGTATGCCGGTATACAAACTGCTGCAGGAATGGCACAACCGCCTCCATGGGTTCATCCGTTTCCAGCAGCATACAATGATCCAGCCGGATCAGCGCATTGTTGCTTCTCAGATCATAGAAATTGGAATCCACTTCAAAAAGATACGGCGCCGCATCCCAGATCTGTTCATCATCTGTGCCCTGAAAAAGTGAGCAGTAACGCGGATACTGCTGCAGAAGCCGCATCAGTGTGTACTCCTCATTCAGGGCCGTATCGTAGCATAAGAATTGCACAGTATCAGTTTATTTTAACCAGGGCACCGGTCAGTGAAGCAATGCCATCCCCCTTCAGATCCAGCATGGCACCCGCTAATTTTGCCTGGGCCGAACCGTTAAGATCCAGGGACGCATCGGCATCCACTTTTATATCCATGGCCGACAGTTCAGCAGACTTTTTGCTTTTTTGTGAAAGCTTGTCATCCGCTTTTATATTGATATTGACCGCATTCAAATTGATCTCATTTGCATCCAGGTTGAGGGTCTTCTTTGCCTTGATATTGATCGTCCCTTCCGATGTAATATCCATAACGGTACCATCCTGCTGCATATCGATTTTAAGGATCACCGTGCCGCCGCTTTTTACACCAATTGTAGCACGCCCCTTATCTCCATCAAGGAACACCACCGAAAAATTATCATCGTCATTACCACTGGAAACTTTTATAAATTTTTGCTCCTTATTCTTCAGCATATAAAGCCGGTTACCAATATCGTTGTCAAAATCATCCGCCAACATCATCTCTCCTTTCTCATCATCCATTTCCAGCCGCCGTCCTGTTTTGGTTCCGATCCGCTTTATATGATTTCCCTTTTCAGGTATTTTAGGCTTATGCTTTTCTGTATACAGCGCGCCGATCACGTAAGGCCGTTCCGCATTATTGTCTGTAAAATGCACCATCACTTCATCATCAACTTCCGGAAGGAACCGGAATCCCTTGCTATCGCCTGCGTGTGGTACTACAAGCGGGATCCACGGACTTTTTTCATCATCACTCATCCAGGGAAACTTCACTTTCACCCGGGCCATACCGGCGTCGTCTTCATTATCGGTAACAATACCTACCTGGGAAACGGCCCGGGGAAAGACAGTAGCGTTGGCATAAGGCGGGATCTCCGATTCAAGAGGCACGGCGGTAAAATGATTACTGTAGTGATCCGCACGCATCGCGCTGTGGTGGATCTGCGTAATGATAAACCGCTTTCCGCCCGAATCGTCCTGGTCTTTTATTTGAATGATGCGGCCGATTGCCAGCTGGTTGTTACGGGTACTGCCGGTTATTGCAGCTGAAGCGGTATAGCGGGACTGCTGGTCAATACGGAAAATATAGTCCATCATTTCCTGGTCGAACCCTGATGCCACAAAATCATCGCCCCGGGTTTCCAGCGCTTTTTCCCCTGCGTCCCGGGCCGCTTTGATCATGGCATTATCCGGTACGGTTTCTTCCTTCGATGAACGAAGTGCGGTTCCTTTAAAGCTATCGGTACCCACCACTGCCCGTGGGTTGCGGAGTACATGCGCATGAATATTCAGATTGAACACATCGTTTGGCGCAAATAGCGCTATAGACTGACCTTCGGGCTTTTTCCCCAATACAAAGTGCTCCCCATCATAATACGCCCATTCTCCAAAACGCATGGCCAGCGAAGTGGTGAAATCAAATAAGGTCTGATTATATTGAACGGTGTAATGTAAGGGCCGGGTATACTGGGGGTTCTTTTTCACAAGGGATTTCAGCTCCGAATCCTTATACGCCCTGTCGAGCACATCCGAAAGCGTTTGCTTGTAAAAAGAATGAAACTCCGGTATCTTGCTGATCTTACAAAAAAGGCCGGAACCGCTGATCTGAAATTCGTAATAGTGCTCATCGATCAGCGATGAATTCACTGCTTCAACAACCCCTTTAAACCGGTGCCGCGAGGCATCACTGCTGTCCTTGAACTCAATCTGCAGTTCCTTTCCCAGAACCGATTTTTTAAAGTTGATGATCGCATCCAGGGTGGCATGGTCATCATCAGCCCGCATGGAAAAAGAAAAATGGTTTACGTTTATAAGCGCTTCATCCAGCAGAAGATTTGAAAACAAAACAGGTTGACTGTTCTTATATTCCTGGATGACAATTTCCGTTTTACTTAAAATGGCGTCGTTCGACATGTGTTGTGATTTAAGCCGGCGTTTAAACAGATGAAATGAACCTTCCACTGTATATAAAGTACGTCACCGGATCGGATACCCGATGCATACCTGTTGTCCTTTTCCAGATTACACAGCGCGCTATTGCCTAGTTTACAGAATAGGTTTTATTCTTCGTAAAAATAGATCATTGCCCTGCTACAAACCATCGCTATTATTAGGTATAGCCCGCCGCCGCCTTTTTTTCTACTTTTGGACAACCAGATTGTATTGATCGGGTTACGATGTCATAATTAAAACAACATGAGCTCCCGGGGTCACCATATTATGAAACCTCCGTTTCGCGCAGAAGCTATATGCGCGGGACTGATTGAGTCGGGAGCAATGCTGGAAAAAATCATCGTCCATGCAAAAGGCGGTTTTAAAAAAAGCTATAGCAGCGATGTATCCGAAATGGTCGCAACCGAAACTAACGGCGCTTTTGAGATGGTTGTAAACCGGGATGGCATCTATGACAAGCTGCCTGAAGGACTTTTTCATCAAACCAGGGGCAACAGCCGGGTACGCACGGTTCAGGACGCCGTAGATGAGCACAAGCGGTTTAAGGAAGAAGAGCGGCAGGCCCGGAGTTTCTTTGCCCCCCTTGAGCAATTATTGTTCCGCTACCAGGTTTTTGTAGAGGTTGAAGAGCGGAACGCATTGTTTACGCTGCAGAGCGGAAGACGTGACCAGGCATGGTTCCGGTTCTGGAACTTTAGCGAAACACTGCCGGAGGCAGCAGCCGGCCGGATGCTGCAACTGATGCCCTATCTCCATTTTATCAAGGGCGATCCGGTATCTACAGAAGCGGCACTAAGCCATATCCTTCTTAAGAAGGTAAGGCTGAAACGGGAAGAACGCTTAAACAGTATTGCCATGCAACACCGCGCTACGCTGACAGAAGCCTGTATGGGAATGAACAGTGCATTGGGACATAATACCCAGGAGCTTTTTCCTTGCTGGATCTTCACCATTGAAGGAAGATCAAACGACGACATGCAGCCATTTATTAAGCAGCCCGGCCAAACGACCATTCTTCAAAAATTTGAGGACCTCTTTATTCCCTTTGAAATAGATGTGCTGTTCGAATTTGAGATCCGGGAAGAAGCGGCCGGCAAAGATCCTGGCGCGGTATTGGGCTACGGAGCGCATATTTAACCAGGGCCTTATAAACATTTATTTCAAAACTTCAGCAATATGGCGTTAAAGTTTTTCATACTCTACGCAGGGATCTTTCTTTTCTCTTCACTGGCCTTGATACCCCTTACCCGGCAAATGAGCAGCACCTTCACCAATATGGGCAAAAAGCCCTGGGTCTTTAGTTTCATTACCGCCGCACTTTCATCCGGAACCGCATTTGCCATTACCTATCTTACGCAAAACCTGTTTACCACATTCTGGCTGCTGAGCGCCGTATTTCTCCTGCTGGGCTTTTTGTTTATACTACTGGTACATAAAAAATATTTCCGCGCCCGGCGCGACAACCGGAATAAACAATTATTTGCAGAACTACTCTTTGGATTCTCCATCCTCTTTCTTTGTGTAGCCGTATTCTCCTCCTTGCAATACTTTCTGAAAGACCGGAATTTTATGTACTTCCCGGTATTGCTTTGCATGCTTTTCTTTTTTGTTCCCTTATTACTGCTTCATACGTTTGACGCAGCCATCAGCATTCCTTCACCGGAATATGATGCCTGGAGTTATCCGCAGCAGGAGATCGAAATGCCGGATGAAAAAGAAGGGGAACACCTGTATGTGATCTGGTTCGAAATTGCAAAAAAAATCACCGGCGATCAGCAGCGCACTTTTTTCAGGGGAAAGGCTCCTGAAGATATGCTGCTGGGAGATCTGTTCTATCATTTTATTAACGAATACAATGAAGACCACAGCGAAACCCCGATTGAGTACAGCAGCCAGGGGAAAGCCGCTGATTGGATGTTCCGCACCCGTCCGAAATGGTATCGTTTTTCCAGGGTGCTGAATGCCACTACCACCGTGGCTCAAAATCATATAAAGGAAAATACCATCATCATTTGTGAACGCGTTTAATCATTCTTTTCAAAAGCTAAAACATGGATAACGGATTTAATTTTTTGCGGGTGAACTGGTCAGACGGCATGAAGCTGAACAAAGAGCTGTTTATTGCCCAGGATAACGCTGCCGCGGCAACCGCATACCAACTTGCGGCAACCTTGCTTTCATCCATCCGGTATGGATTGATCCCGGATGAAAAAAATTTTAATGTACGGCTGTCTATCGACAACCAGAACACGATCCGCGTATCGGTACTTGCACTGAAAGCGCTTACCCTGTCGGGCGTGCCCATCCTCATCGATGCTTTTACGGATACAGCCGCCACCGATGGTGTACCCGCAGTATCGCTGGAGTTAAACGGAAGCCAGTCAGCCACCCGCTGGGTGGTATTGCTGGCCAAACCGTTTGAACGGAATCCTGCAGGCACCATTGATCCGGAAGAATCCCCTGCCCGTTTTCCCTATGTGAAAGCCGGGTTCAGCGTACATATAGCAGATGAACACAGCATTCAGCAATACCATCAGCACCCACTGGCGATCATCATCGGTAAAATAGCTGTTAACGGGAACGGCGCCCATATCGAGGAAGAATACATTCCTCCCTGTATGGCACCTGCTGCATCTCCGGACCTGCTGGGATTGCACGCGGAACTGGACCAGTTTCTCGCAGGCCTGGAACAATCCTGCTCCATGATCGTTCAGAAAATTTATAAAAAAAGCCAGCAGAATGCATTATCGGAGCTGGCGCGCTTTCTTTGCGACCGGATGATGCTCTTCCTGGGACAATCGATCACTGAGTATCGCTGGAGCATTGTCTATGAAACGCCGGCAAAAATGCTTAGCCAGATCGCCGCTTTGGCAAGGGTTATAAAAAACACCATCGACCTCCGCATCGGCTCCGGAAAAGATGAATTGATGAGTTATCTGAGTGAATGGTGCGAGCTTAACCAGGGAGAGCTGGAAGGACTGCTCAATGAAATGGCACTCCTAAGATACAATCACAATGATATCAATGAAAATATCCGGCAGATCATACAATTTGCCAAAGTGATCGGCAAACTTTTCACAACGCTGAGCAACCTGGAATTCATCGGCAAACGAAAAGATTCAGGGCTATTTGTAAAAGAAGAACAATCTTTCCCGGTTAATGATACCAATGCGCCCAAACCCAAACGAAGATTTTTCGGTTAGCCTGCTGATGCTCGTTACTGACTATATACTCAACTTAAAACAGATCATTCATGAAACCCAATAATACCAACGAAAGAAGCAGTGCCTTTGCCCGGTTCCTGGTTTTCTTTTTACTGACCATTGCGCTGATTGTTACCACCATCTTTTTTGGTATCCGGATCCCTTATGCGGAGAATGAAAAGCTCCGTGAACAATTGGCCATTATCGAAAAAGAGAACCAGTTCAGGGATCACTTTGCCGGTGATATGTTACAGACACAATCCTTGCTGGATACGGTGAACATGGACCCTGCAAAATCCGGATTGATCGATGGGCGGATAACGCAAAAGATCCAGGACATGGACGCTCAACTGAATAAAAACGAAACCAGCTCAAAAGAAATTTACGCACAGATCATCAAAGCACTGAACAATACGCAAACCGACAAAAAGGGGTTACGGGCGGCCAGCAGTAAAGACTCCGTGGTTGCTATGTACAATGCACAGGTACAGGAGTTGAAAAATTCGCTTACGAAATGGCAGGATTCTTATAAACAATTGGAGATGCAGAACCTGCTGCTGCGTCAAAAATAACGGGTGATCTTAAATCTTTTACCGTATGCATTTTGTATATACCAAACAATGGGGCCGGTTAGATTTCAGGGTATGGATCTCCCTGATCATCGTTGCAGCAGTGACGGTGGTGCTGCTCAGCTATAAAGTGGCCACCAATGTGACCTGTCCCGAATTTCAGTTAAAGACCACCAGTAATATCAATCATATTTCAGAAGGTCCGCACACGTATTTTGTAAATGAACAGGTACGCTTTTTTGCAGCCCGCAATGATGCCAGCCTGATGGTTACCTGGAATTTCGGTGATAAATCGGCTACTCAAATCGGTGCTTCCGTAACCCACAACTTTATTAAAGAAGGTAATTATCTCGTTACTGCTGTTATTAACGGGCGGTGCAAAGAATCCATAAATATCCGCGTCATACAGAACAGCACACTGATCAGCACAAATAGCAGTCCACAGGTCAATCGCATCGTTTCGGATGATGTGGTATCTACCGGAAATGAAGCTGTTTTCAATACTACCGCCGAATCATCTGCATACAACTGGAGCATACAGGAACTGCCGGAACTGGGCCAGCAGGTAACCAGGGCAGCAAAATTTATTTTTACAAAGGCCGGCACCTTTACCATACTGTTAAAGCTGGATCAGGGTGCTTCGTATCAAAAAACCATCCAGGTTACCGATCCCCTGGGGCCTGCAAGTGCGCCCACATCCAATATACCCTTACCACCGGGGCCTGCCGAAGCAGGACCGCCCCCGCTTCCGGCTCAGGCACCTGAAAAAAAGCAGGAGGAAGCAAAACAGGAAGATCCCAAACCCGCCGTTCAGGAGCCTCCTCCGGCGGCCGCAAAAGTATATGATCAATTACCCGAACCAGCTATACAGGCAATGCTGGAAGAAGTAGCAGAAGGTAAAAAAACGGTAGCAGACTTTAATAATATCCTGTGTAATGGTGCCGGAACCAAAGTAATGGCCAATGACCAGCCTACTACATTTGCAGCGCTCTGCAATGAGCTGAAAGAAAAGAAAGGGTTACCCCTGCTGAAAAGAAAAAGAAGGATCCAAACCTTTAAAGTTGTAAGAGACCCAGCAGCCGGAAATTGTGTAAAGATCATTTACATCACCTACAAATAAATGCGGCACAGATGAAGGAATATTTAAAATTACCGTTGCGGTTCGACCAGTTTTTCGACCGGAAAAAGCTGCCATCCTGCGGGCTGGTAGATTCTATCTACCGGAACCTCCACCTGATCATAACAACCGTGCATGGAGAAAATAAAACAGACGCCGCTTATGGTGCTTCATTCTGGGAAACAGACTACGATATCCACCTCGACAATGACGCGCGGAAAGAACTGATCGTGGATAATTTAAAAAAACAGATCGCCTTTTATGAAAAAAGACTTATCCATGTTGAAGTACATGTAGACGTAAAACTGGCGATACTGAACACACAGAATGCCGATCTCCCAAGAAGAAAAATTGAGATCACGGTCAGCGGCCAGATCCAGAAAACCCTGGAGCCCTTCCGGTTTCAAACCGGGTTGTTCATCGGACCACTTACCCTGGATTAATGTCTGCCTCCCAAACTCATCTCAACCAGATTCAATTATGGAACTATTAAAAAAAGAACAGATCCGCGACCGGATGATCCGCCTGGCAGCCGCACACTGGCAGGTGCCGGAAAATGAAATTGAAGCAAACTTTGACCCGCTGCTGATGCTGATCTTCGACGTATTGGCCGGAGAAATAGAGCAGATCGGTTACCAGATCAATGATGTCAAAAGCCATTTGCTCAACGAACTGTCTACCATAATGCTTCCGCATGCACTGTTACGGGCCAAACCGGCATCCTGTATCTTAACGGCTACACCAGCCGAAAAGACCGCCATACTGGACCAGGACCATTGCTTTAATACCGTAGCCACTACCCAAACACCCGGAGCACCATCTACCGAAACCGAACTTTGCTTTACGCCCAACGGTGCGGTACAATTATTCCGCCTCCATACGCTGTTCTTAAGAACCGGCAACAAGGTATACAAACTGGGAGATGCCGGGCGTAAGGCGCTGGTATATGAAGATGCGCGGGACAAGGCCCCGGTTAATGAAATTCATTTTACGCTGCATACAAAAGACCTGTTTGAAAATCTGCAGGGACTGCAGTTCTTTTTCGACCTGAAAGGACATTCTGAAGCTTCAAATTTTTACTTTGCGATCCAACATGCCCGGTTATTGATCAATGAGCAGCAAGCTACGTTTACGAAGGGCTATTATCAGCAGCAGCAATATGAAGCCGGTTTAAAAGACAGCCTGGAAACGGAGGGCGATTACACCCGGAAGATCCGCAGAGAAGTAGCCGGAATTTATGAACAGCAATTCATTACAGTACAGCAGGAATCGCTTGCTGCTACGCCGGCGGATGCAGCCATTTTACAGAACCTGCCGGATAAACTGCAGGAAGAGCTCCGCGCAAAAGAGGTCATCTATATTACCCTGAAACTGAGCCGGTATTTTCAGCAGGAAGTACTGGAACGGCTATTGATCGGCGTAAATGCATTTCCTTCGTTAAACCGGAAGCCGGAAAAAGTTCATTTTAAAACCGAAAAATGGATCAATATCATTCCCCTTCCGGTTAAGGGCTCTTATCTTGATATTCAACGTATAGAAGGCACAAACGGCGGCCGGTACAAACTACGTCCCGATTCGGGTGAAGATCCCATCCATGAAGGACAGGCCATTGTAAGAACAGCAAAAGTAGGAAAAGAAAGCAGTCGTGATGTACGCAATACCATCCATAGCCTGCTGGAAACCATCCGGGATGAAAGTGCTTATTTCAGCAGAACGAGTAATGATTTTATTGCTTCCCAGCTTCATGAAATCTCCAAATTACTTACACGCCTGCAGGAACGCCTGGCCGTTTCAAAGGACGAGAAACCCGCCTTTAACTATGTGCTGTTAAGATCAAAGAAAGAACAGGAAACCGTGTTTGTTGAATACTGGTCTACCACACCGGAAGCGGCGGCGGCTGTAAAGGCCGGCGCAGGCTTCAAACCCATTACGCATGCATTAACTACAGGTCCTTGCTTTGCGCTTACCGCTGCTGGCGGAGGAGTAGAAACCTATAGCGATTATGCCCAGCAGCAAATGCTGGTACGCCAGCTTTCCTCGAGGGGAAAGATCATCAGTAAAGAAGACATCCGGCTTTTGTGCTATGAGCTTTTTGGCACCCGTCTCCAGAAAGTGATCATCAACAAAACCATGCGCGTGCTTCAGGGGCCCAAAACAGGCATCACCCGAACCATTGGGATTGACTTGTACCTGAAAGAGTCCGATTATACGGAAGAGGAATTAACCTATCTTCAAAAACAATTGCGTTACCAGCTGGAGACCAACGCCAGTTTTGCATTTCCGTTTGAAATAAACCGGGTATACAGCGATTAAATTGCGGACCGGAAGCCGCCGGTTGCCACCCTGCTATTCCGTAGCAAACAGGTCGGCCGCGATGCCATCCGCAAACAACTTACCTTCATTGGTGAGCCGGATACCGGTATCATCCATAATCACCAATCCGCGTTCCCGGTATGTTTCTGCCGCTTGCAGGATCCGCCGTTGCGCCGGTTCATCCAGCTGCGCTAATAAGATACCTTCCGTTGTACGGAGTGCAATCATTACATATTCATTCTGCCGTTGTACAGGTGTTAATACTTCCTCTTCATACGGAATATGCCCTTCGCTGATGGCACGGATATATTGCTGGTTATTCGCAACATTCCAGCGACGCAGCTCCCCGTTAAAAGAATGTGCCGCCGGTCCAAAGCCATAATAAGGCGTGCCTTTCCAATAGGCGCTGTTATGGCGGCTCCGGAACCCGGGCCTGGCAAAGTTGGAGATCTCATAATGTTCGTAACCCGCAGCCTGCAGCCAATCCATCAGCAACAAAAATTGCTCCGACTGTATATCACCATTCACATCTTCCTTTATATGTTTCCGGACCATTTTATCCAGCGGGGTCTGTGGCTCCACGGTAAGGGCATAACAGGACAAATGCGGGATACCCGCTTCTAAAGCAATATCCACATTCTGTTTCCACCGTTCGTTACTCAAGCCCGGAACACCATAGATCAGATCCATGGTGATATTGTTAAAGTACTGTACGGCAAGCGTTAGCCCGGCCCGGGCCTGGCTCGCATTATGGGCCCGGTTCATCCACAACAGGTCCGATTCAAAAAAAGACTGCACGCCAATGCTCAGGCGGTTAACACCGGCAAGCTTCCAGGCCTCCAGTTTTTCGGGAATCAGGTCATCCGGGTTTGCCTCCAGGGTTATTTCGGCATCGGCCGTAACCGGGTAATGCGTCCTTACCTGTTTTAACAGGAACACAATATCTGCTGCCGGCAGTAAACTGGGCGTTCCCCCGCCAAAATAAACCGTATGCACCGGCTCCTGCTCCAAAAAACCGGAGGCCGCAGCAAATGCCGTTTCCTTTGCAATGGCTTGTACCAGTTCCTCCCGGTAGTGCAGGGAAGTGGAAAAGTGAAAATTACAATAATGACAGGCCTGCTTGCAAAACGGAATATGGATATAAATACCAGACAATGACGGACGATTTATTTGTTTATTATTTTTAATTCGTGCACAGCGCCCGGAACGATACATCGTTCACCAAAATGGCGTTTATTTGTGTTTCCGAATGACAAAGGTACAACACCGGTTAACGCTGCTCCTGTTATTTTTATGGATGGGCTTTCATGCTGCCTCCCAGAACCGGTATGCGCTGGTGATTGCTCCCATAGACCGGTCTCCTGCTTTTATCAACGACACCCTGGGCATTAAAACCGATTTTATTAACCGGGACGATTGCCATCAGTACACCGGTCAGTTGCTTCCGCTGTTGCAGGCGAAGGGCTATATCACCGCGTCTGTCGACTCGCTGCGGCTGGATTCCACCTCCGCCTATATGCAGCTTTTTACGGGTATGCGCTACACCTGGGAAGCTCTCTCTACTACAGAAGAAAGCCGCAAATGGCTGGCACAGGTAGGCTTTGATCCGCATCTTTTTGAAGATCGTCCTTTAGATTATGAACTGCTGGGCAATATACAACAACGGATGCTGAACTACTTTGAAAACCATGGCCACCCTTTTGCCAAAGTATATGTAGATGCACTCCGGATACAGGGAGATAAGGTATCTGGGCAGTTACAGGTGCGCCAGGGGCCACTTTACCGGGTGGATAGTATCCGGATTACGGGAAACGCAAAACTCAGCAACGACTATCTTCAGCATTACCTGGATATCCGGAATGGGTCCGTATACAACAAGGAAAAACTGCAGCGCATCAGTACCGAACTTAAAAAACTCAATTACATAGAAGAAACCTTCCCGCCCCGGTTTTACTGGGGAAGCACCGGAGGCATTCTGGAAATATTCCTGCAACAAAAGAAAAGTAACCAGGTGAACTTTATCGTTGGCTTTTTACCCAATAGCGATGCTGCTACATCCAAAAAGCTACAGATCACCGGGGAGGGATTGCTCAACCTGAAAAACGCCCTGGGTGGCGGAGAAACCATCGGACTGGTATGGCAAAAACTGGAAGCAGCCTCTCAACGCCTGGATATTGCCTTTTTACAACCCTACCTGTTCCGGTCGCGCTTTGGGCTCGATTTTGCATTTAATATGCTAAAAAGGGATTCCAGCTATCTCAATTTCGAATACCGCGCCGGCACACAATACGCCATCAACACCCGGCAAAATTTCAAGCTCTTTTACAACCAGTTTTCTACCATCATCAGTGCAATCAATAAAAACCAGGTACTGCAAACCCGGCAGCTGCCCCGTGAGGCCGACGTAACCATTTCCAATATCGGGATCGAGTACCAGCTCAATACGACCAATTATATCTTTAATCCGGTTTCCGGTTTCGATATAAAATTCACAGGAACCGGGGGACTTAAAAAGATAAAAAAGAACAACCAGGTGCTGGAACTGGAAGATCCTGAGGATCCTGCATTTAACTTTAGTAGTTTGTATGATACGGTAAAACTCCGGTCAACACAGGTTCGTACGATATTGTCAGCCGCCCGCTATATACCTTTATCGGCCCGCGGCAACAGCACCGTCAAAACAGCGATACAAGGCGGATACCTGGCCGGTGAAAACATTTTCCGGAACGAATTATTCCAGATCGGCGGCTACCGGCTGTTACGCGGTTTTGATGAACAAAGCCAGTTTCTTTCGCAATATGCCATTGGCACACTGGAGTACCGCTACCTCGTGGGAGAAAACTCCTACCTGAATGCGTTTGCGGACGGCGGCTGGGGATATGACGGAAGCCGGGGTGTGCGGAAAAATTATAATTTCCTGGGAGTGGGCATCGGACTGGCGTTCGAAACCAAGGCGGGGGTATTCAACCTGGCCTGGGCGGTTGGGAAACGGAACGACACCAACTTCAACCTGCGGCAGTCAAAGATCCATTTCGGGTTCATCAGTTATTTTTAGGATACGCGATCAGCTTTTAGTATTCAGCTGTCAGCCATCAGTTATCAGTTTTCAGTCTTCAGTTATCAGTCTTCAGTTTTGGGTGTCCCTGTTCGGCCGTGATAAATCTATTGATGATTCGCATTAAATAAAGATTTGCTTACTCAGAACGGAATCATCTGAAAACTGATTGCTGACTGCTGATAGCCAGTACGTGAGCATTCAGCCATTAGCTTTTAGCCTTCAGCTGTGGTTGACTCGCGATCGGAGATACAGCATCAAGTTTCAAACGGATCTGACCTGAAACTTTAAACCTGGAACCTGGAACAAAGAAAGTACCTTTGCACAAAATTTTTTCACATGAGAAAATTATTCATCATTCTATCCGCATTTTTTATGCTGAAAGCCAATGCACAACAATATCTCAGCCCGGAAACACTGCTGAAGCTGGGCAGGGTTAGCGCTGTAGGAATCTCGAAAGACAAACAGTCGCTGATCTATAAAGTATCGACCCCAAATATTGCTGCCAACAAGCTGGATTCAAAAGAATACGCTATCCCGCTTGCAGGAGGACAGCCGGCGGAACTGACCAGCTCCGAAAGCCTGCTCGACAACAACCGTATTTCACCCGACGGAAAATACATCCTCAGCAGCGAAGCCGTGAAATTAAAAAAAGTAATGGGCAGTGATCTTTATCCGGAACTGGATAAAACATCGGCGCAGGTATATACTGCACTCAATTACCGTCATTGGGATACCTGGTTTGACGGCAGTTTCAGCCACGTGTTTTTTGCACCATATACAAATGGGCAAGCCGGTCAGAAAAAAGACATCATGCCTAACGAGCCCTATTTTTGCCCGCAACAACCCTTTGGCGGAGATGAAGATTTTATCTGGTCGCCGGACAGTAAGCAGATCATTTATGTAACCAAGAAAAAATATGGAACCGATTATGCGGTCAGCACCAATACCGACATTTACGCGTACGACATCGCCTCCGGCACTACAAAAAATCTTACTGAAGCCAATAAGGGTTATGATGTAGCCCCGGCCTTTAACAAACAAGGGAAGATGGCCTGGCTGCAGATGAAAACCGATGGATATGAGGCCGACAAAAATGACCTGGTGGTCATGACCAATGGCGTTACAGTAAACCTCACCGGCCATAACGACCAGATCAATGTATCTTCTTTTATCTGGAGCAACGACGGTAAAAGCCTGTTCTTTATAGCACCGGTAAACGGAACGGAACAACTATTTACCGTAAATGATATTGGTCTTACCCGCATGCTGCCCCGCATTCAGCAGATCACCAAAGGCGATTTTGATATTACTTCCATCGTGGCTCAAACCGGTGATGAGCTCATCGTGGCGCGGGAGGATATTTCGCGGGCTTCCGAGATCTACAAACTTCATATCAAAACCGGCGCACTCACACAGTTAACGCACGTAAATGATGAAGCCTATCAGCAGATTGCCCCGGTTAAAACCGAACGGCGCTGGATCACTACTTCCGACCAGCAGAAAATGATGGAATGGATCGTTTATCCGCCCAATTTTGATCCCACAAAAAAATACCCCACGCTTTTATATTGCCAGGGCGGGCCCCAGTCTGCCACTACACAGTTCTATTCCTACCGGTGGAATTTTCACCTCATGGCCTCCCAGGGTTATATTGTGGTAATACCCTCCAGGCGTGGAATGCCGGGCTTCGGCACCAGGTGGAATGCCGATGTAAGCAAGGATTGGGGCGGAAAAGTAATACAGGACTACCTGGATGCCATTGATGATATCTCAAAAGAGCCTTACGTAGACAAAGACCGCAGGGCCGCAGTGGGCGCAAGCTTTGGCGGCTATTCTGTTTTTGCGTTAGCAGGCCGACATCAAAAGCGGTTTAAAACATTTATTGCGCACGATGGTGTTTTTGACTTTACCGCTATGACCGGCACTACCGATGAGCTTTGGTTTGAACAATGGGAAAAGGGCGGCTATTACTGGGAAAAAGACAATAAGATAGCCCAGCGTTCCTATGCTGCATCTCCGCTGAATGCCGTAGCCCACTGGGACACCCCCATCCTGATTGTTCAGGGCGGCAAGGATTACCGGGTACCCATTGAGCAGGGCCAGGGCGCTTTTCAGGCAGCGCAGCTGAGAGGCATCAAAAGCAAATTCCTGTTTTTTCCCGATGAAAACCATTGGGTGCTCAAACCCCAGAATGCTATGGTTTGGCAACGCGAATTCTTTGGATGGCTAAAGGAAACGCTGTAACAGCAGCTGTCCGTAGTTGAAGATATATGGATGAAGCCGGGGATATGATCTCCGGCTTTTTCATTTTCGAACGGCGCCAACACACTACGACTGCTACCACAACAATTGCGCCATACCTTACCAGCCAGCAACATATTTGGAGTACAAAGGATTTACAACGTTTTCGTAAATCCTTTGTATCATTCTGCGCTTTTTATTCGTTATTTATTCATTAGATTTGTGATGCTTGAGCATGTGAAATGTAAATCGGAATAACGATTGTATTTTTTTAGAAGATCTTATTGAATCCCGTTCAGCATGTCTGCCAAACAGGTAGATGATGACCGGATCATTATGCCATCTCTTTTACAAAACGATTCCCAATATTAAACTAAACCAAATTTAAATCATGAACAGCTGTAGAAACTGGATAATTGTATTTTTGACAGTTATCGGAATGTGGAAAGCGGAATCGTCCCTGGGTCAGAGCAGCCGGTGGACCATTACCGGTGTTGTTACCAGCCAGGGAGGCGCTCCGCTACCAGGAGTTTCGGTCCTGATCAAGGGAACCAATACCGGGGTCATCACCGACCAAAAAGGAGCATTTATCATCTATGTTCCGGAAAAAGCAAATGCAAGGCTTGAATTTACCTCAACGGGCTACGAGCCACAGGAAAGGGATATTACCGGCAACGCGAAGATACAAGTGGTCATGACTGCAACAACGATGGGACTGGATGAAGTGGTTGTGATCGGTTATGGTACGGCCAAGCGGAAAGATGTAACCGGGGCCGTGGCATCTGTGCAGGCCACCAAGCTGGAAAAAGAAGCGCCCCGATCGGTACAGGACCTGCTGCGGGGTAATGCCGCCGGTCTTATTATTGGACAGGGTAATCCAAGAAGTGCAGCTAAGGGAGATGCAGATATATTGGTAAGAGGATCCGGTACACTTAAAGCCGGGAGCAGTCCTTTAAGTGTAGTAGATGGGGTCATTTTTGACGGTTCCTTTGCAGATCTTAACCCAAACGATATCCAATCGATCGACATCCTCAAAGATGCCAGCGCTACTGCCGTCTATGGGGCAAGGGCTGCTAATGGCGTGGTATTAATTACCACTAAAAAAGGAACCGTCGGTAAACCCCGGATTACGTTCAATGCCAATGTGGGTATGGTAGAAGCCGCGGCAATGCCCCGCGTAATGAACCCCGAGGAGTTCCTGCAATGGCGCTATGACTACGAAGTGGGCAGACGGACAGACGCTGATCTTCAAAAATACCCGGAGATGTTTATCGACCCGCGAAAGCTAACCAATGTAACGCCATTAGACTGGTATAACTACAGTCAGAAAACACCGGTAACTTCTGTAACCGATGAACAACTCATCCGTGCCTGGTTAACCCGGCTGGATCTGAAAAGTCCCGAAATTGACAATTACATAAATAATAAAATTACCAACTGGCAGAAGCTGGTTTTTCAGCGAGGTTTACAGCAGGACTATACAGCAGCTGTTTCCAACAGGAACGAAAATTCCAGTTATTATTTTTCCCTGAATCATGTAGACCGGCAGGGGATCGTGAAGGGCGATCGTTTTAAAGATTTCCGCACAAGACTGAACCTGGAATCGAAGGTGACCTCCTTCCTGAAAGTAGGTGCTAATACCAATTTTTCTGTCCGGAACGAAGGCTTTTTGCAGGCTGACTGGAACCAGATGACGGCCATTTCTCCTTATGGCTCCAATAATATTGGTGATACCAGTATCCTGCCGCTTTACTGGCGCCTGCCTACCAGCGATGCCACCCCGGTAAACCCCTTTTATGATAACCTGTACCGCGACCGTAAGGATCTGACTACTTCGCTCAATTCGAGCCTGTATGGTATTATTACACTTCCTTATGGTTTTGAGATCCAATCGAACTATACCCCCTCCCTGGTATGGCATGAGTACTACAATCATGAATCGTCCAAGAACATCAACTGGACTTCTACCGGCGGCAATAGCGAGCGCCAGTTCGAAAAAACCTTTAACTGGCAAATCGATAACGTGCTGCGGTGGAAAAAACGCTATGACATTCATAATTTTGAAGTAACCCTGCTGCAAAATGCGGAAAAGGGTCAGTTCTGGATGACCGATGCCACAGCATCCAGTTTCAGTCCCAGCGACATCCTGGGTTACCATCGTTTACAGGCAGGAACCGTTCCACATGCTTCCAGCAATGATACCTACAGAACCGGGGATGCATTGATGGGTCGCTTCTACTATTCTTTAAAAGACCGCTATATGCTGACCGCTTCCATAAGAAGAGATGGTTATTCTGCTTTTGGTACCAAAAACCCGAGGGCAACATTCCCTGCGCTGGCCTTTGCCTGGGATGTATCGGAAGAGAAATTTATGCAGTCAACATCTTCCTGGCTGGATTATTTCAAACTACGACTTTCCTGGGGTAAGAACGGGAACCGGGATATTGACCAATATGCCGCCTTATCCGATATGACCTCCGGTTTACATCCTTACATTAATCAGGCAGGTGTAGTATACCTGGGGTCGCAGCTCTATGTGAGCCGCATGGCCAATCCCGATCTGAAATGGGAAGCAAAGGCATCCTATAACCTGGGATTGGATTTTTCCCTGTTTAAAAACCGGCTGAGTGGTACCATTGATGCCTACACGGCTACTACCCAGGACCTGCTGGTGGACCGTTCGCTCCCATCGGTTGTAGCTTTTTCGAGCGTGGCCGCCAACCTTGGCCAGATGAATAACAAAGGCTTCGAGATCAACATCAACGGGAGCATCATTCAAAAGAAAGATTTCAACTGGAACTCCGGCTTAATGTTTATGCTTAACCGAAGGAAGATTGTGCATTTATACGGTATCATGGTCGATGTAAAAGATGCCAATGGCAATGTGATCGGGAAAAAAGAGGCAGATGATATCAGCAAGAGCTGGTTTATAGGTCATGATCCGGACCAGATCTGGAGCTATGAGCGGGTTGGAGTATGGCAGGTAGCAGAAGCCGCAGCGGCCGCAAAATACGGAAACCAGCCCGGCGATTTCAAATATAAGGATCAGAATGGCGACAGCCTGATGACCAATGACGACAAAACCTTCCAGGGATATAAAAGCCCGCGGTTCCGCTGGAGCTGGAGAAATGACTTCAACTATAAACAATGGTCCCTGTCTTTATTTATTTATTCCAACTGGGGTCAAACAGAACAGTTTAACAGGGCAGCCAACAGCAGCAGTTTCCCGGACCGGACCACCGATTATATGCAGCCGAGATGGACGGTTAATAACCCTATCAACGACTATGCCCGCATCGGCTCTAAAAACCTAGGTACTTATTATGTGGACCGGTCATTTATTCGTTTCGATAATATATCCATTTCCTATGCTGCCCCCCAATCCTGGGTAAAGGCCATGAAGGCACAAAGCCTGCGCATTTCTGCAGCCGTAAGAAATGTGGTGTTCTGGGCGCCGCACTGGACTTTCGGCGATCCTGAATCCGGCGGATATCGTACAAAAAACCCTGATGGGAACGAATATACACCCGGACAGCCTACACCCCGTACCTATAATTTAAGTCTTAACCTGACCCTTTAATCTTTAGTACCATGAAACGAACAATTATATATAAAAAGCTATTGCTCATTTCCCTGATGGCGCTTATACTGGTAGCCTGTAAAAAAGACTGGCTGCAACCTAAAACGCTATCGCTATACGAACCAAGCGTTACGCTTACGGAGCCCGGCAGTTTTTACTCAACCCTGGCAGCCGGTGAACGCAATATGCGGCATGAATATTTTGGAGATGCGGCTCCTATACTTACTGAAATTATGCAATCGGAAGTAGCTGTGGAAGGCACCACCGACAAAGCCGGCCCACAAATGGATATGGACGTATCGCTATTACCGGATGCCGATCTTAACAATATCAATACCACTAAAGTGGGCTGGTATTTTACAGAAGGCTATAATGCTGTTAAATATGCCAATACGGTGATCATTAATATCGACAGGGCTAAGTTTAAAGACGATGCCGAAAAGAATGCCGTGCTGGGCGCTGCTTACTTCCAAAGAGCCTACCGCTATTTTAAGCTGGTACACCAGTTTGGAGATGTGCCCTTTATTGATACCGTTTATGAGCGCCCCAAATACGATTTTTATTCAAACGATCGCTGGAGTATTTTGGCACGTCTTAAAAAAGACCTGGAATTTGCCTATCAGTGGGTTCCGGAGAAAGTGGATCGCGGACGTACTTCAAAATCAGCTTGCGGGGTGCTGCTGATGAAAGTGTGTATGGCCTTAACTGATTTTGACCGGGCCATTGCAGTAGGTAAGGAAATTGTAGCCCTGCACCCGCTGATGAAAGAGCGCTTTACCTCTAATAAAACCAAACCCAATACAAACTTAATGTTTGACCTGCATAGCGTGGATGCCAAGTTGGATGTAACCAACACCGAGGGTCTTATGTATGTGGTGGCCTATCCAAATATAGAACCGCAGGATCCAGCCCCTAACGATCGCATCCAGATTATGCGCAATGCCGTTCCCTACTGGAATGGTGGCGGCATTATAACCCCCAACGGCGCAACGGGCACCGTTTCTCCGTCGCCCGCAGGCACTCCAGACAGCCTGGACCTCAATAGAACGTACGGACGCGGCATCGGGCGTTTACGTCCTACCTGGTACTCTACCAATGAAATATGGCGGGCCGATAAGGAGGGCAATGACCTGCGCGGACCTTATAACCACGATAGCTGGAAGCGGATGGAGGATCTGATATATAACAACCCCGACCTGCTAAAAAACAAAAATCCCTGGTATGCCAAACACTTTGTAAAACCGGCAGCCATGAGCGTGGAAGATACCATCCGCCTTTGGTTTCCCTGGCCGCATTATAAAACATTTGTTCCGGACCCATTACAAAGTACCTGGGCCGGTGGCCAAACCCCCTGGTACATCTATCGATCTGCAGAAGTGTACCTGATGCTGGCAGAATGCTATTACTGGAAGGATGATTTGGGATCGGCCGCTGTTGCCATGAATGAAGTACGCACCCGGGCAGGAGCTACGCCGCTCACCGCCGCCGATATCAATATCGGAGAGATACTGGACGAAAGAGCCCGCGAACTTTATTATGAAGAAAACCGGCACGTGGAACTGGTACGCATCGCCTACACCTATGCTAAAACAAAAAAACCCTGCGAAATATTTGGCGGACGTGTATACAGCCTGGAGAATATCAGCGGCCCCGGAGGCGCCAACTCCAATGTAAAACAAATGGGTATCAATTTCTGGTACGACCGGGTAGCGAGCCGGAGCAATTTTTATAACAAAGGCGTAAAGCATAAATGGGCCGAATATAAAATAAGCGTGCATCATATTTTATGGCCCATTCCTTCAAATGCCATCACCGTAAATGTAAACGGTGTCATCAACCAGAATATCGGTTATCCCGGCGCAGAGCGAAACGTAAAACCATTGAGTCTTAATTAAAGAACTTTTTCAACAATCACATAAAGTAGATTACAAGCACATACACTCCTTGTGTATCAGAGCCGTTCATTCCTGAACGGCTTCTGTTTTTTTAACCCAGCATCACTATCCCAACTGTATATGAACCGGCTTCCAATACAAAACGGATGGACCTTTTCTTTATCTTCACCTGCAAAACATTTGTGATGATGAACGCTTCACCTTCAACCCCACCCTTTTCAATTCAGCCAGTTCTTGAAAATGCGTACGTAAAACTTATTCCATTAAAAGAGACCGATTTTGAGCGCCTGTTTGCCGTTGCTTCCGACCCGGCCATCTGGCAGATGCACCCGAATAAAGACCGGTACCAGCGAAAAGTATTTGAAACGTTCTTTGAAGGCGCATTACAAAGCGGCGGCGCCTTTCTTTGCGAGGCCCCTCCCAATGGCGGGCTGGCAGGAAGTACCCGGTTTTATAATTATGATCCACAGGAAAACAGCATTTTTATCGGGTATACCTTTTATGCCACAAAGTTCTGGGGCACGGGACTCAATACACAGGTAAAGCAGCTCATGCTGGAATACATTTTCCAATTTGTAAACACCGTTTATTTCCATATCGGTGCCGAAAACTACCGCTCACAAAAAGCCATCGAAAAGCTGGGAGCGGTTAAACTTAAAGAAGAATGGGTAGCCTATCACGGGGAACCCGACCGGCTCAACTTTGTTTATTGTATCAATAAAGCGAAAATATGATCCGCCTCCGATATCCGCGGCAATAAGCAACATACAGACTTGTTAAAACAGCTTACAGGGCAGGATTCTTTGAATATTCCAGCCATAAATCATCTACCGGTTTTCCGGTAATCGCCTTCCAGCTGTCTGCAGTATAGGTGTGATTCCGAAGGGCTGTATTCAATGCTTTTACAGTACCGCTTTTAACCCGGGCCTCAATCCACGCCAGAAACCGCGCGGTTACCCGGTATCCATCCGAATATTTCTGCCGGTCTGAATAATCCGGAAGTTTCCAGCCTGCGCCACCATTATCAATACCATATTTAAACCGTATATAATCTGCAATTCCTTCCGTAATCCACCAGGGGCCAACACTTCTTCCGTAGTTCTGCACAATATGCATTACTTCATGTGTTACCACATCAATATCTCCGGGATGCTTTGCAAACCAGGTGGGATCATAGGCTACTTTTCCTCCGCCGGTGGCGGCTACACCATGATAGGCAGTATCGATCTTAAAGTATACAACCTTTGCTGCCTCCTGGTTAAAGTCCTGTACCAGCCGTGGATATACGGTAAAAAAAGCATCCACCATTCTTTTTTTTACTGCCGCACTAAAATCATCCGCATTAGATGTAAAATGCAATACATACCCGTTTTTTTCAAAGCGGCTGTCTTCATAATTAAATACAGAATCGCGGTTGCCGGCAACCGAGGCATTAGCATGGCCCAAAATAAAAAGACCTGCAAGTACGAACCAATATTTCATAAACATTTTTTAATGGGTGTGCCGTTCCTGCTGAAACATCTGTATGCATCTGGCAGGAGTGCCTGTTTTTGCCAGAAAAATATTACAATTCCCGCAATCAGGCAAATCCGCGCCAACCTTTATTTTCGCTTCACTCCCGGTTCAACAGCACCGGTGATTGTTTTATTAAACCCCGAACTTCACCCGGGCCATCTTTTTCAGTAATATTGAAGGCAGCTTGTTATTTTTGCGTTTCAAAGATGCCTTTATTTTGATTCGTTTATCCATCATACTTTTTTTGAGTTTCTTTTGTATGAGCCATCTGTCCGCTCAAAAAAAAGACAGTGCAAAAGAACAACCGCAGCCTGCAAAGCCGGCATCACAACAGGGGGCCAGCCGCAAAACCACAGCCACGCGGCCGGCCGCCCAAAAACCGGCTGGTACAAAACAAAAGCAGCCGGTAACACAGCCGGCGGCTGCGGGTAAAAAACAAACTCCGGATACCCCGGCGCAAAAAGCTTCGGTCAATCCAATAAAAACGACGCGGCCTGCTGCTCCGGCGGCGAACCATAAACCTGCGATTCAAAAAGATACAACGCAGAAAAAAAATGTTTTAAAAAAGACTATACTTCCAGCCGCAAAAAAGGACACGACGGCTGTAAAAAAAACCGTGCATCACCCGCAAACCGGTATCCGGCGCGATTCTACAGGAAAAGCAGTATCCCCGGCGCATCTGAAAAAAGATAGCACTGCAAAAGCGGCAACAGCATTGCCCCCTGCTCCACCCGTTGCCATCGATTCTACCAGGATCAAAGCCATCATTGCAGACAGTTTAAAAAAAGAAGCACAGTTTACAGCGCAGGAGCAGTTGTTTAACCGCACGCAACAAATCCTTGCCGGGCACCCGTATTATGCTTTTTCCAAAGCTCCGGTCATCACTCCATACAGCAAACGGGTTGAACAACCGGGAGAAGAAATTTACTTTTATACGCTCGCGGGGATCATGTTGCTCTTTGCGGGGTTTAAAACCGCATTTTCTAAATACTTCGATGACCTTACCACCTTGTTTTTCCGGCGTACACTAAAACAGCGCCAGCTACAGCAACAGTTAAGTCAGAACACACTCCCATCATTCCTGTTTAACATTTTATTTGTATTCGTAGCCGGGTATTACCTCTCCCTGATGGCGGAGCAGCTCACGGCAAATGAATTGCCCTATCCCTTTTGGCAGTTATTTGCATTTTCCGTTGCTTTTGTATCTGTAGCATATCTGGCTAAATTTTTCCTCTTAAAGTTATTTGGCTGGCTTTTTAAATTACAACACCTCACCGATGCCTATATCTTCCTGATCTTCCTGGTAAGTAAGATCCTGGTATTGTTCCTGCTTCCCGTAATCGTTATTACGTCATTGGGAGGTACCGGCATTAAAACCATTATCTGGACGCTTAGCTGGCTGATCATTGGCGCGTTATTTCTGTATCGCTTCATTGTTGCCCTTCAGATGGTGCAAAAAAGCAACAAGATCAGTCTCTTTCATTTTTTTATTTACTTCGTTGCTTTTGAACTATTGCCGGCCTTTGTAATCTACAAGTTTATTTTACACTTTTTAACGGGGAATAGCGTACCTTTGCACCCAATTTAGGTGAATTTTAATGTCAAGTAACGTAGCAACAAAACCCGTGGCGAAGCCTGAAGCTGGAAAAGTGCAGCATATACTCATCAGCCAGCCAAGACCAAAGAGCGAAAAATCCCCCTATTTCGACCTTGAAAAAAAACATGGTGTTACGCTGGATTTTGAGACCCTGATCATGCTGGAGCCGATCTCCGGAAAAGATTTCAGACGTCAAAAGATCAGCATCCCCACTTATTCAGGCGTGATCTTTACCAGCCGCAATGCCATTGATCACTTTTTCAGGACCTGTGAGGAAATGAAGATCAATGTATCGCAGGACACCAAATATTTTTGCATTACGGAAGCGGTAGCACTCTACCTGCAAAAATTCATCCTCTACCGTAAAAGAAAGGTATTTTATGGCACAGACGGCAGTAATAAAAGCCTGCTGGATGTGATCAATAAACATAAAGAGAACCTCAACTTTTTATATGTATGCTCTGAAAATCAGCAGGATAACGAAATTATCAGCTGGTTAAAACAGCATGACTGTTCTTTTGACCTGGCATTTATGTACCGCACAAAAAGCAATGACATAAAAAAATCGCTGGGCAACAAAAAGTTTGATGTACTCTGCTTCTTTACACCCAGCGGCGTAAAAAGCTGGTTTGACAATTTCCCCGACTTTAAGCAGCAGGAGGTCGTAATCGGTACTTTTGGTGATAATACAAAGGAGGCAGCCATAAAAGCGGGTTTAAAACCCCAAATTGTGGCTCCTTTACCCAAAACACCCAGCATGATCACCGCCCTGGACCAGTTTTTGGCCGGTTCCGGTACCAAATAAGCCAACAAACTTCTCTTTATCAAAAGCTTAACGACTCATTTTTTGGGTAGCTAAGGTTTTTATTAATATTTGCATGGTTATAGTTAACTTTGCAAACTTTATGAGGTTTTTCGTCATCATTTCCGCCTTATTTTTAATGTCGTCCTGCGGGCCGGGCATGAACAAGATTTTGAAAAGTAAGGATGCTGCCTACAAATTGAAAATGGCAGACGCTTTTTATGCTAAAAAGAAGTACAATAAGGCACAGATGATCTATGAAGATATTCTGCCTTATTATAAAACAACGCCACAGTTCCAGGACATTTATTATAAGTACGCGTATTCCGCTTATTATCAGCGTGATTATGCTATGGCCGAAAATTATTTCAAAACCTTCATGGAAAGCTTTCCCAACAGTCCGAAATATGAGGAAATGGAGTACATGCGGGCCTATAATTTTTACAAACAATCGCCCAAAGCGGAACTGGATCAAAGCACTACCTTTAAGGCTATTGGAGCGATGCAGACCTTCATTAACACCCATCCCAACTCTGTACGGCTGCCTGAAGCCAACCGGATCCTGGATGAGCTGAGAAGCAAACTGGAAATAAAAGATTATAAAAGTGCAAAGCTTTATTATGATATGGGATATTACCGGGCTGCGGGCGTAAGTTTTGCGGCGCTTCTGGAAAATTTTCCGGAGTCCCAGTTAGCAGATGAGTATAAAATGATGTCCGTAAAATCATTTTACCTTTTTGCTGAAAACAGCATCATCGATAAAAAACCTGAACGTTTTAAGGAAGTGATGGATGAATGTAAAGAGTTCATCGATCGTTTTCCCGAAAGTAAATACAAAGCCGATATTGAAAAATATATGGCGATGTCACAATCTCAAATTCAAAAATTTAGTAATAATGAGCAAATTAAGAAGGCATCTTAGTGTTGGTACTCCCAGTAGCGTAGAAACCAAAAGCCTGCAGGAGATAAAAAATAAAACCGGCAATATATATGAATCTATTGCCATTGTTAGCAAAAGGGCCAACCAGATCAATATTTCCATAAAGGAAGAATTGCATAATAAACTGGATGAATTTGCCAGCCACACCGATACGCTGGAAGAGATCCATGAAAATAAAGAACAGATAGAGATCTCCAAGGCATACGAAAGAATGCCGAACCCGGCCCTGCTGGCTACCCAGGAGTTCCTTGATGATAAAATTTACTACCGCAAAGCTGAAGACGAATTGTTCAGCTAAGCGTGCATGTATTTCAATACCCGCCACAACTGTTCTTCAGTTGTGGCTTTTTTATGCCGTAACCCGCCATTGCATGATGGCATGGTCATTCCACCTCCCGCCCCTGCGCCTTCCTGTAGTGAACCTGAACCATGAAAGACAGTCTTATCATTTTATTGCATTTGTATTCCGAAACGATGGCTTATTTTTGATGCATGTTAGCAGGGAAGAAAATAGCCATCGGGATCAGCGGCAGCATTGCAGCCTACAAGATCGTTCACCTTGTGCGGCTGCTGGTAAAGCAACAGGCCATTGTAAAAGTGATCATGACACCCGCTGCCCGCGACTTTGTATCGCCCCTTACCCTGTCTACCCTTTCAAAAAACGAAGTCCTTATCGACATTGCATCCGGCAATACCTGGGCCAACCATGTAGCACTGGGACGGTGGGCCGACCTGTTGCTGATAGCACCGCTGAGTTGCAATACTCTGGCAAAAATGGCACAGGGCCATTGCGATAACCTGCTGCTTTCGGTATACCTCTCCGCCACCTGTCCCGTGATGGTATCGCCGGCAATGGATGACGATATGTGGCGCCATCCTGCCACTCAAAAAAATATCGAACAGCTGAAAACATTCGGGCATATCGTACTTATGCCCCGTTATGGCGAACTGGCCAGCGGGCTAACCGGCGAAGGCCGGATGGAAGAACCGGAAACGATCCTTACACAAATAGCCGCCTTTTTTGAACAGGCCCGGGGTAAGGACCTGGAAGGCAAAAAAGTACTGGTAACGGCAGGCCCTACACAGGAGGCACTGGATCCGGTACGTTTTATTGGTAATCACTCCTCAGGAAAAATGGGCTATGCCCTGGCAATGGAATGCCGGCGGCGTGGTGCAGATGTTGTGTTGGTACTGGGGCCGGCTCCGTCTATTTTACAGCAGGCCCTTTCAGGCATCACGGTTATAAAAGTGGTATCCGCAGAAGAAATGTACCAGGCATGCACCGATCATTTCCCTTCGGCCGATATCGCCCTGATGGCCGCCGCTGTTGCCGATTACCGGCCAGCCACCATCAGCGACACCAAAATAAAAAAACAGGAGAACGGGCTCGAATTAACCCTGGTAAAGACCCGGGACATCCTGGCCTCCCTGGGTGCCGTAAAAACCGGCCACCAGATCCTCCTGGGCTTTGCGCTGGAAACCAATAACGAGGAAGCACACGCCCTGGAAAAGCTGCATAAAAAGAATGCGGACTATATCGTGCTGAATTCATTAAACGATGGCGCTGCTTTTGGTGCCGATACCAATAAGGTAACCATTTATTCAAAAACAGGTGAAAAGGTCAGTTTTGCATCCAAAACAAAAACGGCTGTAGCACAGGACATCATTGATACTATTGTAAAAACGGGCACAACAATATGAAGAAAATATTACCATTACTACTGGTATGGAGTTTAACATTAGCGGCCTGCGGATTGGGGCGCCCTAAAGATGTTTTACCACAGGATAAAATGCAGGCCGTTTTATGGGATATTGCGCAGGGCGGTGAATTTGTAAACGGATATGTATACTATCGCTATCCCGATCTGAACCGCGCGGTAGTGAACCAGCAGGTATTAAAACAAATATTTGCCCTGCATAAGATCTCTAAAAAAGAGTTTGAGAAAAGCCTTGAATATTACCAGCGCAAGCCCGATGTATTTGTAGCAATGCTGGATTCTATCAACGCACAGCAAAAACGGATCAAACAAGCGGAGCCCCCAAATGCCGCAGACTCTACGCATCCGCAAGCCCCGGCAGCAGCACCGGCGCCCGCAAAGGGTTCCAGGCGTTAAAACAGGCCGCATACGCAATTTACAATGACACACTATCTATGTTCCAATGGCATTTTTGCAGATGCCGCAGCACCTGCCATTGATGCTGCAAATAAGAGCTACCGCTACGGGGATGGTTTTTTTGAAACGCTCCGGGTCCATCATTCACAGGTGCCACTCTGGGAGCTTCACCAGCACAGAATTCAACGAAGCATGGCACTGCTGGGCTATTCTTTTGCAGCAGGTGTAACGGCCACACAACTCTATGAACAATTGCTGGAGCTTTGTGAACGGAATCAATGCACCACCGGAGCCCGGGTGCGCCTGTCTTTCTCAAACGGGAACGGCGGACTTTTTGACCCTTCACAGGTTCATTACCTCATTGAAGCGCATCCGTTTACAGCACCGGTTTCCGGCGAGGGGCTAAAGCTTGGCATTTATGATGAACTGCAAAAGGAAGCCCATGGCTTTTCGTCACTGAAGCTGGCCAGCGGTTTTATTTACAGCCGGGCCGCACAGTTTTGCATCCGGCAGGGATGGGATGATTGCGTAATTCAAAATACAAAACACCAGGTGATAGAAACAGCCATCTCTAACCTGTTCTGGATCAAAAACGGAAACCTGTTTACACCACCAGTTACGGATGGCTGCGTGGAAGGCGTGTTTCGATCGTACCTGCTGGCTACAGAACCAGGCATCACGGAGCGATCCTGTACCCTGGAACAATTAAAAGAAGCCGATGAGCTATTTTTGACCAATGCACTCCGGGGCATCCGGAAGGTAGCGGAGTTCAACGGAAAAACCTATGCCAGCGATCAAACAGCCATTTTGCTTTCCCGCCATCAGCAACGGCTCTTTTCCCGGTAATGGTACCGATCATTAAAGTTGGTACATAGTCTGAATATTACGTTTAATACAGCCGGTAATGGCTGCCTTTCGCTGCAGCAATGGTATCTCCGCTAATCTGTGCTGAACGACCTTTACGCATTCGTATGCAAGCGGCTATGAATCGCCGCTAACGTATCCACCGCAGCCCGGCCCTCGCTGCCCAGATCTAAACTATAATTATTTACATACAGATCGATGTGTTTACGCATCACCTCTTCGCTCATCGCCTGCGCATGGGCTTTTACATAGGCAGACACTTCGGGATAGCGGTCAAACGCATATTGAAGGCTCTTACGGATCAGTGCATTCACCTGGTTAAAAAGCGCAGCGCCCAGCGATCTTTTTATCACAATGCCCCCCAGGGGGATGGGTACCTTCATGGTCTGCTCCCAGTATTCACCCAGGTCTGTCACCTTCGCCAGTCCCTTATCCTGGTAGGTAAACCGGTTCTCATGAATGATTACGCCCAGGTCTGCAGTGCCCTTTACTACCGCATCCTCTATTTCATGAAATACTCCAAATGATTTATGATGTGCATCCGGATAAGCAAAGCTAAACAGCAAATGCGCCGTCGTATTCACCCCGGGCAATACGACCGTGGCATCATTGATGGCAGCTTCCGGAAAAGATTGTTGCCCGCGGCTTACCAGCAGGGGACCCACTCCTTTTCCCAATGCACTGCCGGCATTTAACAAGGCATACCGATCTTTTGTCTTAAAATAGGCAGGAAAACTCAGCTTGGTTATATCCAGCCTGTCCTCAAGCGCCCAGCGGTTCAGCGTTTCCACATCTTCCAGCACGGCTTCAAATTCAATCCCCTCTGTATCGATCTTTCCATTTACCAGGGCATCAAAAATAAAGGTATCATTCGGACAGGGTGAAAATCCCAGTTTCAGTTTCATATATGCTTCTTATTAATTTTTTACAACAGGAAAACGCCTGAAAAAGTTCGGTTGTTCAGGAAGTAAATAACGTCAATAGCCGTTCCGTATGTTCGGCCAGGTTCGAAACCGAGGCTTTCAATGCCCATTTCGTTTTATCTCTTTCGCCTACATAATTAGACACGGCTCTTATCTGTAGAAAAGGTACGTTTTCCATGATAGCCACATAATGCAAGGCTGCGCCTTCCATCGATTCTACTTCGGCGCCCAGCTGCTCTTTAAAATGCCGGATGGTATCCGCTGCCGTGGTAATTTCATTAATCGTAACGCCTGTTGCGGCATCCAGCCCGGTAAGTTTCAGCAACCGGCTATGCGGGTTTTGAAGCCATCCTCCTGTAAACGGAGCCGCATCCGCATTCGCCAGCTGCAGGTCAAAAACCGATTTTCGCCGGCCGGCTTCTACCACGCCCAGGTCGCCTAAACACTCACGATCAACGGCTACCACCGTTCCCGGCGCGTAGTGGTTCACCAAACTGCCGCCAATACCCGCCTGCAACACCAGCTCGTACGGCTCCCGGGCCAGTTGCCGTGTTAGCCGATACGCTGTACTCAAGCTGCCAATACCCCCAATCAGCACATCAACGTCTTTCCGCTCTTTTAGAAAACGACTTAACGGATTTAATTCCAGCTCCGTAGCTGCCACCAATAAAATTTTCTTGTACATATGCTTTATTCCTGTTTCCCGGCGCCCGGTTTTAACGCCCCTACACCCTAATCTTCACAAAAATGTGCTGCCCGGCAAAGTTCGGGCATTTTTATAATTGAGGGAAATGTTACCTTTGCAGTCTGATTTTTTTGAAGCAGGTTTCTTTTTCGTATATAACCCGCTTCAAAGCCGGAAAAAATACCGGCTTACTTATTCATCAAATATGGTATATCTCACAAGAATTGAACACTTTAATGCCGCGCACAAGCTCTTTAATCCAGCATGGACCGAAGCGCAAAATGAGCAGGTTTTTGGTAAATGTGCCAATAAAAACTGGCATGGGCATAACTACGAACTATACATCACTGTAAAGGGAGAACCCGATCCGGACACCGGCTTTGTGTACGATGTAAAAAAATTGAGCGAGATCATTAAAGATCATATCATTGAAAAACTCGATCACCGGAATCTGAATGAGGACGTTGATTTTATGAAAGGAAAATTGTGCAGTACAGAAAACCTGGCTATTGCCATCTGGAAGGAACTTACACCGCATTTACCCCAGGGTGTATTGCTCCACTGCATAAAACTGTATGAAACCCCACGGATTTATGTGGAGTATTTTGGTTAAGTTTGTAGGTACCATTTGTCCAGCATGAAAGTATCTGTTTTCAGGAAGGAGCATTTTAACGCAGCACACCGGCTCTTTAACCCAGCCTGGGATGACGCAACCAATGAACGGGTTTTTGGCAAGTGTTCCCTGCCGCATTATCACGGTCATAACTATGAACTGGAAATAAAGATAACCGGAGAAGTAGATCCGCAAACCGGCTTTGTAATGGACCTGAAGGTGCTGAGTGAACTGGTTGCAAAAAATGTGATTGAAAAATTCGATCACCGGAACCTGAATCTGGATACCGATGAATTTAAGCATACAAACCCAACTGCAGAGAATATTGCAATTGTGATCTACAATATCCTGCGGCCACATATTCAAAGCGATCATGACCTGATGATTCGCCTGTATGAAACACCAAAAAACTTTGTGGAGTACCCGTCACTTTAAATTACCCGCAACTATGGCTTATAAAAAAGAAGATATATATAATGAACAGGTAACAGATGCGCTCACCCAGCATTACAAACAGGTAATTGCCCAGCTGGGAGAAGATCCGGAGCGGGAAGGTCTTATAAAAACACCGGAGCGCGTAGCCAAGGCCATGCAGGTGTTAACACAGGGCTATAATATGGATGCGCATGAGATCATTAACTCTGCAAAATTTCATGAAGATGTAAGCGAAATGATCATTGTAAAGGATATTGAGCTGTACAGTCTTTGCGAGCATCATATGCTTCCTTTTTTTGGAAGAGCGCATGTGGCATATATTCCCAATGGCTGGATCACCGGCCTCAGCAAGATCGCACGGGTGGTTGATGTTTATTCGCACCGCCTGCAGGTACAGGAACGCCTTACGGTACAGATCATGAATGCGATCAAAGAAACATTAAACCCGCTGGGTGTTGCGGTGGTCATTGAAGCAAAACACCTGTGTATGATGATGCGGGGCGTTCAAAAACAAAATTCAGAAACCACTACATCTGCATTCGACGGTGAGTTTCAAAAGAACTCTACCCGGAGCGAATTTTTAAAACTCATCAGCGCAAGATTAAGTTAAAGAAAACGAACCAAAATAAATAAGTGAATATGAAACAGGCAGTGGTATTTCCCGGACAAGGATCTCAGTTTACCGGGATGGGAAAAGAGCATTATGAAAACAACGCATTCGCAAAGAAATTGTTTGAGCAGGGCAATGAGCTCTTAGGATTCCGTATTTCCGATATCATGTTTACAGGAACTGCAGAGGAACTGAAGGAAACCAGGGTAACACAGCCTGCTGTTTTTTTACATTCCATCGTAGCCTATAAAGTAATGGAGAACAACCGGCCCGATATGGTAGCCGGCCATTCCCTGGGTGAATTTTCTGCATTGGTAGCCAATAATGTGCTGGCATTTGAAGATGCCCTGCAGCTGGTATCCGTACGCGCCAATGCCATGCAGCATGCCTGCGAACTGCAACCTTCTACCATGGCCGCTGTGTTGAATCTTCCGGATGAAACCGTAGAAGCAATCTGCAAGGCCATCCAGGAAGAAACCGGGGAGATCGTTGTGGCAGCTAATTACAATTGCCCCGGGCAGCTGGTAATTAGCGGCACCACCAAAGGAATTGAAATTGCGGTAGAGCGGATGAAAGCGGCCGGTGCCAAGCGTGCATTGGTTTTGCCGGTTGGTGGCGCATTTCACTCGCCCTTAATGGAGCCCGCACGAAAAGAACTGCAGGAAGCCATTGAGAAAACCGCTTTTCATCAGCCGGTTTGTCCCATCTACCAGAATGTAGTAGCCAAACCGGTTATGGATAAAGAAGAAATAAAAGAGAACCTCATCGCCCAGCTCACCGGTGCAGTGCGATGGACCCAAAGCATACAGGCCATGATCACCAACGGTGCCACGCGGTTTACGGAAGCTGGTCCCGGCAAGGTGTTACAGGGCCTGATCCAGAAAATTAATAAGGAAGTAGAAGTAAATGGGGTTAGTTAACCCCATTTTTTTTGTATATGTATCAAAGGTCATAAGGCTGGCCGCCCATCAATAGTCCCTAAGCGATTTCTTCCTACCTTCGGAACATTCGTTCACTGATCTTTTTCAAATGACCATACTTGCATTTACATTGATCATGTTAATCGGGGCCTTTATGGCTGGGTTGATTGGTTCATTATCCGGACTTGGAGGCGGCATCATCATTATTCCCCTGCTCACTATCGGACTGGGCGTTGATATTCATTATGCCGTTGGCGCGGCCCTGGTTTCAGTGATTGCCACTTCTTCCGGGTCGGCCGCCGCCTATGTGCGGGAGGGTATTACCAATATGCGGCTGGGGATCTTTCTTGAAATTGCCACTACCACCGGTGCCGTTTGCGGGGCACTCATTTCTACGATTGCCCCCGGTTCATTTATCGCTGTGCTGTTCGGGCTCACCCTGATCTTTTCCTCTATCAACTCCCTGCGGAAAAAAGAGGAACAGGTTTTAGCGCAAAGCAGTCCGCTTGCCCGGAAATTAAGGCTGGATGGCAGCTACCCCGATACCAATGGACAACCAATCCGGTATGGCACCAGGAATGTGCTGGGCGGCTTTGGTATGATGGGTATCGCCGGCATGATGTCTGGCCTGCTGGGCATCGGGTCCGGTGCTTTTAAAGTAATTGCCATGGACAATATCATGCGCATTCCATTTAAGGTGTCTACCACTACCAGCAATTTTATGATGGGCGTAACGGCCATTGCCAGTACGGTGATCTATTTACAAAAAGGATATGTACAGCCGGGTATTTGTATGCCTACCATGATCGGCGTGCTTTTTGGCTCGCTCGCCGGATCCAGGATCCTTATCCGCTCAAACCCCAAAAAGCTCCGCCTGTTTTTTGCGGTCGTTATCCTTTTGCTGGCAGTTAATATGATCTATCACGGTATTGCCGGAAAAATTTAAATCGATGACACAGAAAAACCGGTTTACAGATAAAACATTGCAAACCATTATAGGCAACCTGCTTCGTTATGGCGTATGGCTGGCCCTCAGCATAGGGGCAATCGGCGGTGTTATTTACCTGTTAAAGCATGGCCAGGAAACCATTCACTATGATCACTTTACTGAACGCGATAAAAGCATTGGCCAGCTGGTTGATGAAATGATCGCCGGCGTTAAGGAAGACAGTGGCACGGCGATTATATTTTTGGGAATCGTCCTGCTTTTTCTAACCCCGGCCCTGCGGCTGGTATTATCCTTCTTTTCATTCCTGATTGAAAAAGATTACCTGTATGTGATCATTACGCTGATTGTAATGGTGATTATCGGCGTCAGCATTTCGTTGGGATATAGTCATTAGGATTGCGGGGCCGAATTATTTACCGCGAAGGCGCGGAGACGCCAGGATGCGCCAGGATTCTTTTTCAGTATACTTGTGCAGGTGCTGTTTTAATGACCAGGAAGTCATTCGCTGCAAAGATGCTGGAACCTTAAGCGTTGAAAACGGATCGTCAAACGGTGTTCAGCTTTTAGTGCTCAGCATTCAACTATCAGTAGGGAATAGCATGCAGGCAATGGGCAATAGATACACCGGTATGAAAACGGGGACACTTCTCACTACCCACTTCTCACCATACACCTTCCCCCTTCAAACCTATGCATTTCAGCTGCACGCCCACAACATAATATTCTCATAAGAAACGCTTCGCGCAGATTTAGTACTTTCGTGTAAACAGACATCCTTATTATGCCTGCACATACAGATACCGTTTCCTCTTTTTCCTCCGGCAGCACAGGTTTTACCCGATATATGAACAGTGAAAACAGGCTCCTTGCGGGGTTTATGCTCTTATGGTTTTTGATCAACGGCCTGCAGGCGGTCTTCCTGGGTATCGACGGAGATGAGGCCTATTACTGGATGTTGTCGCAGCATCTGCAATGGGGATATTTTGATCATCCGCCAATGGTAACACTGTTCATCCGGCTGGGCGAATTCCTGGGACATAGCCCGTTCTTTACACGGCTTGGAACCATCCTGTTATCTACATTTTCAATACCGCTTATTTATAAGGGACTTCCGGATCAGCTTCAAAAGATCCGGTGGTTTATCCTGCTTTACGCAGCTACGCTTGTATTTAATGTATACGCCTTCATTACCACTCCGGATGCGGCGCTCTTCTTTTTTGCAGCACTGTTTTTTCTGAAGTACAAACATTTCCTGCTGCAACGCAATTTTAATAACAGCCTCTGGCTGGCCATTGCCATTACCGGGATGTTTTATAGTAAATATCATGGCATCCTGTTAGTAGGATTTGTGGTATTATCGAACCTGCGGTTATTGGCCAGTAAATATTTCTGGTTGATCGTGTTGCTGGTGGCCCTGCTTTTTTTGCCACATCTCTATTGGCAATATATCAATGACTGGCCAACGGTACGTTTTCATTTAATTGAACGTATTGCAAAAAAATACCAGGTCAACTACACCACCGATTACCTGCTGGGACAGATCCTTATCTGGGGGCCCCTGATATCCCTGTTATTCTATGCCACTATTTTCAAACTGAAGATCCGGGATGCATTGATGCGAGGCCATCTGTTTATGTTTGCGGGCACCCTCATTTTTTTCCTGTTCTCTTCATTCAAAAACACGGTAGAGCCACACTGGACGATGATCGCGGGCATATCTTATGTAGCGTTGTTCTTATCATTGATCGTAAACGGAACCGAAAAGTTCCGGAGCCTGTTTTTAAAAATAGCTTATGCCAATATCGGGCTTATATTACTGGCCCGGATCCTGTTCCTGATCCCCAACGGACCGGCAAACAGCATTCAACATTTCCGGTCGTTTTCTTACGCCCGGGTATGGGCAAACACTGTTTATCAAAAGGCCAACGGCACCCCGGTCGTTTTTTCCAACTCCTATGCATTGCCTTCGCTTTATAAATTTTACCATCCGGATGTACAAACAACGGGCTATAATGACAAGGGCTATCGCAAAACCAATTTTAATATTACCAATGACCAGTTTTTAAACGGCAGGGATGTGTATTACTATACACAAAGTCCGGACCTGAAGCCGGGTACCGGCATTGCAGTTGAGAGTGCCTATAATACAGGCAGACTGCTGCCGCTTCCGAAATACCATAGTCTGAACGGGCTGCGCATCTCTGTACCGGATCCCACCAAAGAAATGAAAGCGGGGAGCCTGCAACAAATACCACTAACCATTACCAATAAAAGCAGCCAGGCCCAGGAGCTGGAACCAAAGCTGCGCCTGGATTACGCATTTTTAATTGAGAAGTATAATTTTATTAATGCGGATACCAGCTTTGCCCTTCCGCAACAAACCCTGCAGCCCGGCGAAAGCATTCAACTGACCATTCCCGTTAAGGCGCCTCCGCAGGCCGGGAAATACCGGTTGCTGTTTTCATTTGTAAACGATTATATCACCGGAAACTTTGCCAGCAATTTTTATCAGATCAAGGTTAATGGGGAATAATTTGAGAATTTGAAAATATGAAAATGTGGAAATGTGGAAATGTGAAAATGTGGAAATGACGATCCGTTCCTGCTTCGTGCACTTCCTTTCGATCGATATTCTATAGACGTTAGAGGATAAGCTTTTAGCATTTAGCATTTAGCCTTCAGCTATCAGTTTCCCGGTCCCCCAGTCTGCATGTCCCCCCGGCAAGAGCACCAGTAAATAGCCAATAAATCATCGAGTATAAAACGGTTCCAACTTTAAACCTGAAACCTGAAACAAAAACTATCCCCCCGGCGCGATCAGCTGGTTACGGATCAGCCGGTTATTGTATTGCTGAATAAATGCCTTAACCCGTTGTTCCATTGCAGCGGCTTGCTTTATGGAATCCTGCAGCAAATTGGTTTTCATCAACCGGTCCTTTTTAAAATCATATAAGCCGGTAGCTTTTTTTCCATCAAAAAACAATAACTGGTTGCCTTCGATCCAGCGATGGTCACCAGCATATTGATAGGTAAAGCCAGGCGTTTTTCGTTGCAGTACGTTCTCTCCAAAAGCCAGGTAGGGTTTGTTATAATGCAGGTATCCCAATACCGTAGGCATAATATCCAGCTGCTGAATTACACCCGGATCAATGCCACGAAAGCTGCTATCTCCCGGTGCATATAAAAGAATGGGAATGGCGATATCACCCCAGGCATTCTGATATTCCGGATGATAGGATACGGTGGCATGGTCGGCGGTGATCACAAAAAGCGTATTCCCAAACCAGGGCTGTTGCCGGGCCTTTGCAAAAAAACGTTGCAAGGCCATATCGGTATACCCGATGCATTCCATAACCGGCAAGGGGCCTTTTTTAAATTTTCCTTCGTATTGCTGCGGCACTTTAAACGGATGATGCGAAGAAACCGAAAAGATACTTGAGAAAAAAGGTTGCGGAAAACCATTCAGCTTTTGCTCAAAGAACTGGAAAAAAGGCTCGTCCCAAATACCCCAGATGCCATCATAGTCCGCATCGTTGTTATATTCTGTTTTACCAAAATAATGTTCAATACCGATCATTTTGCTATAGGATAGAAAACCCATCGAACCATTAGGCGCGCCATGAAAAAAGGAAGTGTGGTAGCCCTCTCCTGCCAGTAGTTTAGGCAGGCTTTTCGTACTATCAGACACATAGGGCGTTAGCACAAACGGATCCAATCCGCTGGGGATACTGGAAAGAACAGAAGGTATGGCATCGATCGATTTTCTTCCATTGGCAAACGAATTCCAGTAGATCTTACTTACCGAAGCCAGCGAATCCAGGAAGGGTGTAAATCCTGTATAAGTACCATTATCAAGATCTTTGTTATAGAACCCTACCGACTCTTTGCCAAAACTTTCGAGGATAATAATGACCACATTCTTCTTCGCAAACGGGATAGAATCCGCAGCAGGGGTATGCAGCGGCGAATAGATCTGCTCCACCTCTTTGTCTGAAAAATAATGCACCTCGCGCAGCGGTTTTACGCCCATCATGCGTATAAAAACAAACGGCGTGTTTAACACCAGGTATACCTCGTGCGACCGTTTTACATAGGCGCCGGCATCGCCTACGGTAATGGGACGGGTGCTATGCCGGAATCCGCCCCGGATACCTCCAATGGCCAGCACCACACTCAATACAAAGATCAGCGATGCCTTTGTGAAATAAACGGCTTTCCGTACCGGAGCCTGCCGCTCCCTGATGGTTACCCGGCGGTAGAGGAACACCATTAAACCGATCAGCCCGATAAAGATAAGCACCACGTACCAGTAATCGATCAGGAAATTAAATGCCAGGCCGGATTTATTCTGTTCGTGTGAAAATTCGCTAAACACGCTGGTGGTCGTCCTTCTTAATGTAAACCGGTAATAGATAAAATCAATGCAATTCAATAAAAGCGCAATTCCGTTTGTAATATAGAACACCCATTGCTGTACCCGCTGAAACCGCTTATGAATGCGTAATGAATATGGCAGCGGTACAGTCATTAAAAAAATAAGCAGGCAATTGAAATACAACATGGCTGCCACATCAAACCGCAACCCGCCCGTAAGGATCATGATCCAGTCATGTAAACCGATGCCGGGGAACAGGGCGGTATTCAATATATAAAAGAGAAAACGGCAGATAAAAAACAAAAACAATACCAGCAGGATGCGGTATAAAAATGTTCCGTAATAGCTCAGCGCCCAGGTTCCTTTCCTCCTGTTCATATAATCCAAAATTAATTTAATGCTCCCTGGCAGGGTCCGCAGCCGGTGGCGTTATTTTTTTTCGCTCCCGTCCGAACAGGATAAAGATGGCAGACAGCGCCATCATCATCGTAATCAGATAAAAGCTTAAGCTTACGGATACGGCCAGGTCTTTATCCAACCCAAAGATACCAGCCCCCCATACAATAACCACTTCCCGGGCGCCCAGTCCGCCCACGCTAAAGGGGAATAACGAGGCCAGCGAGGATAAAAGAAAGATAGCGAAATAAGGCCAGTAACTGGTTTTGCAGCCCAGTGCCGCCAGTATGAATGCCACCGTAGCCAGCTGAAGCGATTGTGTGCAAATAGCCAGTAAGTGGGTTATAAAAAAGTGACGGCTGACACGGGTAAAATAACGGCGCAGCACCCAATAGTAAATCGCCGTTCCGCCTCCGAAGCCCAGCAGGATCCAGCCGCTGTATTGCCTTACTTCCGGCATTGCCAGGCTAAAACAGGAAACCAGGAACCCCAGCCCCCATAACCCGGCCAGCCGGTCGAAAAAAACTGCCGAAAAAACTTCTTTATGTGTGGTATCGTACCGCTGCTTTAACACGATGATCTTATACCCGTCTCCGCCCAAACCACTTGGAAGAAACAGGTTATAAAACATCCCCAGCAGGTACAACCGCAGGTTATATCGAACTGGAATCGGCAACCCGATGTTCCTGAAAAAATAAAGCAACCGGAAGGAGGTTACCACCTGGCAGGCGATAAAGGCGGCTACAGCAGGGATCAGCCACCAGCTATCGGCTTCCTTCCACAGACGCTGCACCGCAGTCAGATCCACCTTGGTATACACCAGCCACAGGGCCAGAACAGTAAAGGCTACTTTTAGTACCGGTTTTAAAACATTCCAGACCTTCTTTTTATCCATATTTCCAGTGCAAACTTCGGCTAAATTGTCAAATTCACTGGCGATTTTTTTCCGGCAATCGCTGAAAGCAGCGATGCCCCTTCCCGAAAAAAACAAAGAGAATGTCGTAAATTAGATACGGTATTTTTAATCAACCAATTTTCTAAACGCAAAACAATCCCCCCAATGAAACCGATATACGCATTTGTTGCCATTGTAGCAACGTTAAGCATTCTTTTTTGTGGTTGCCAGAAGCATTACGACCCTGATCCGCAATTATCAGTAACCGCACAAAACCAGGGCGACGCTCAAAAGCTGGCCCTAAGCATCAGCACCGGTTACGAGCCCAATGAGGTGCTGGTAAAATTTAAAGATGATATCCTGCCCGCCAGGAAAACGGAGATCCTGAATAAGATCAACGGGCATCTGAAGGAAAAAATATTAACAAAGCTCATGACAAAGCTGGGTCATAAAGAAGGGGTTTCCCTGCTGGAAGCAGGAGGTGGTACGATGGCTGCCATTGAAAAACTAAAAGGGCTTCCCGAAGTGGAATATGCAGAGCCCAACTATACGTACCAGCATTTTGCAGTGTCCAACGATCCCTATTTTTTAAATGGCTACCTGTGGGGCATGTATGCGTCCTCCACTACACCTGCTAACAGTTACGGCAGCCAGGCATCCGCGGCATGGGCTTCCGGGCATACGGGCTCAGCAACTGTATACATTGGTATCATTGACGAGGGATATATGTACATGCATGAAGACCTTCAGGCCAATGCGGGTGTAAACCCCGGGGAAATTCCCGGCAATGGTATCGACGATGACCACAACGGATATATTGACGACGTATATGGCTGGGATTTTGTAGGCAATAACAATTCGGTGTTTGATGGCACCAGCGATGATCATGGCACCCATGTAGCCGGTACCATTGGAGCCGTGGGCGGCAATGGCAAGGGTGTGGCCGGCGTTTGCTGGAACGTAAAACTCCTCAGTGGCAAGTTCCTGGGTACCAATGGCGGTACTACGGCCAATGCCATAAAAGCGATCGATTATTTTACCAATTTAAAACTGAGCCAGGGACTGAACATAGTGGCCACCAATAATTCATGGGGTGGTGGTGGTTTTTCGCAGGCCCTACAGGATGCTATTGAGCGTGCCAATAATGCGGGTATCCTGTTTATAGCCGCAGCCGGAAATGCCAGCAGTAACAATGATGCCAATCCCAGCTACCCGGCCAGTTACCCCAATACCAATATTATTGCCGTAGCAGCTATTACCAGCACCGGCGCATTGGCCAGCTTCTCCAATTATGGAAGTACAACAGTAGACTTAGGCGCTCCCGGAGCCTCTATTTACTCGACCGTGCCGGTAAGTCTCAAAAAAGGTAAGATCGGTTCGGGTTATGCGTCTTACAGTGGAACTTCTATGGCTACGCCGCACGTTACGGGAGCCGTTGCCTTATACGCATCTACACACCCCGGATCCACGGCGGCCGCTATTAAAAATGCAATACTCTCTACAACAACCCTAACGCCTTCCCTCGCGGGTAAATGTGTTACCGGCGGGCGGTTAAATGCCAGTTCCTTTTAAGCGGCACATACTGTTTTTATAAAAGCTACCGGCCGGTGCAGCGTTCCTTATTTTTGCTGCGCAGCCGGTTTTTTATGCGCCTTTATTTAGTATTTAGCTGCCAGCTGCAATAAAAGCAGTACAGGGCGCATAACATTTTGCAAGGCGCCAGGACATTTGACCCAATAATCCCGTTGCGTCCCTTGCGGATGCTTTGCGTACATTGCGGTTATACATAAAACCGCCAGGAACGCAAGGTTTTTTCGCAAGGCCCGCCAGGCGTTTGTGGCACAATCCACCTTCCTGTTCTCATCGTGCCCCTCGCAGACTCCTCGCGCACCCTGCGGTTGAAACGGACTTCCGAAAAGGGTAAGAATGTTATCCGTCCATTTTTATGAATCCGTTAAAAGCGAAAGAATATCTTCGTATCTTCATCAGCATGAAGCATTAAACATGATGAATGCAGCATTTCGCTTCCAATTTCAGGCTTTAACTCGTAAATGACCACCGTTGTTTCAAAACCGCATTACAGCACTATTCCGCATTACCTATCCCATTATCCAGGCGGGCATGGTATGGACCAGCGGCTGGCGCCTTGCAAGTGCGGTCAGCAATGCCGGTGGACTTGGGTTGATTGGTGCCGGTTCCATGTACCCCGATGTGTTAAAAACACATATCCAGAAATGCAAGACAGCCACACCGCATACCTTTGGCGTTAACCTGCCTTTATTGTATCCGGACCTGGAAGCGCATATACGGATCATTATCGAAGAAAAAGTTCCGGTTGTTTTCACCAGCGCCGGTAATCCTAAAACCTGGACAGGCATTTTAAAAGAAGCGGGCATAATCGTAGTGCACGTGGTAAGCAGCAGCAAGTTTGCATTAAAGGCACAGGAAGCGGGCTGCAACGCGGTGGTGGCCGAAGGCTTTGAAGCCGGCGGGCATAATGGCCGCGAAGAAACCACGTCGATGGTATTGATCCCGTTGGTAACGGAGGCGGTACAGATACCGGTAATTGCAGCCGGTGGCATTGCAACAGGTAAACAAATGCTGGCAGCTTTTGCGCTTGGCGCGGAAGGTGTACAGGTCGGTAGCCGGTTTGCCGCCAGCGAAGAAGCCTCCTGTCATGCCGATTTTAAAACAATGATCGTAAACGCGGGGGAAGGTGATACCGAGCTCTCCTTAAAACAATTGATGCCGGTGCGCCTGTTAAAAAATGATTTTTACCGGCAGGCAAAAGCACTGGAGCTGGCCGGGGCCGCTCCGGCAGCGCTGCTGGAACTGCTGGGACGGGGACGGGCCAAAAAAGGCATGTTCGAAGGAGACCTTGAAAATGGTGAACTCGAAATCGGACAGGTTGCTGCAGCCATCAGATCGGTTCAGCCGGCAGCAGACATTGTACAGGAACTATGGACCGGTTTTCAAACCAGCCGGGCACAACAATATCCCTGAGCAAATAATATCAGACTATCTTTTTATGCAGATGAACACATTGAACGAATTGGAAAACCAGCGGCGCTCCGGCCGGTATCCCTACAGGAAAGGCCTGGCCTTGCTCTGCCTGATCCTGGGTTTGTCTTTAGCCGGATTCAGCCAGCCTTTTGCGGCCCTTAACAAAAAAATAGCGGCGAACGACGCTGTCAACAATAATACACCACGGGAGAAGCTGTTTGTGCATTACGACCGTCCCTTTTACAAGGTAAAAGATACCATCTGGATAAAGGGCTATATCCTGGGGGCCAATGACTATTCCATTACAGACAGTACGGGTATTGCCTATATAGAAGTGATCGACGCTACCAATGAAGTCGTTAAAAGAACGGCAGCTCCCTGCTACTGGGGACGTTTTCAAAGCAACATCGCCCTCAATCCGGACGATTTTCCACAGGGCACCTATGTACTGCGGGCTTATACCAACTGGATGCGCAATTTTGGCGACTCGCTGTTTTATGAAAGTCACTTTACGATTATTAACCCGGTTGCCGGAGAATGGAATGCACGTATCCGGAAGGTATCGTATTCCGGCAACCGCATTTCCTTTTCCGCTGCGCTTACCACCAACAGCCTGATGCCCATCGCCCGGAAAAAGATATCGGTAAAACTGCGGGCTAAGAACCGGAACCTGCTCCGGTTGCAGGCGGAAACCGATGCCGAAGGCAACCTGACGATCGATACCCTGCTCAAAGAAGACCTGGAAAACCGCAACCTGGTCATAGAGCTGGCGGATAAAGAAGACCTGAAATTACAGATACCTGTTAAAACCACCGGATCTGCTTCAATGGATCTTCAGTTTTTACCGGAAGGCGGCAGCTTTATTGCAGACAAACCCCAGTTACTGGGATTTAAAGCCCTGAACGTATACGGAAAAGGGATCGATGTAAAGGGCGTCATCCGGAACGAACAGGGGAAAGAGGTAGCCACCTTTACTTCCATCCATAAAGGGATGGGTGTAGTAGCCTTTACCCCCCGGGCAGGAGGCCATTACACGGCCTTTCCCGAAAACGGCCAGCCGGTAAAACTTCCGGACCCGCAATCGTCGGGGACCTTGCTGCAGGTGATCAACGATCCTGTGGCGGATAGTTTCCGGGTCATCATCAGCAGCACCCCGGATCTTTATGGCAGGAAATATTTTTTTACAGCCACCGCCGGCGGCATTTGTTTTGCCAAAGGCCCCCTAACCCTTTCCGGAGCGCTTCATCGCGTTTCAATTGCTAAAAGCATGCCGCCATCCGGCATTACCCGGCTGGTACTTTACGATAGCCTGATGCGCCCGGTAAACGAACGGGCCGTTTTTATCTGGCACAAGGATCCGCTTCAGCTTGCACTTACTTCCAACAAGCAGGTGTACAGTACGAAAGACAGTGTATCGCTTTTGCTTACGGTAAACAACGGGAAACAACAACCTGCTTCGGGAAGTTTTTCGCTTGCGGTCATCGACACCAGCCAGATTCAGATCAACAAACTTTCGGAGAACATCATCAGTTATATGTTGCTGAGCTCCGATCTTAAGGGAGCCATTGAAGAACCGTATTACTATTTTCAAGATCCTCCGCCTCAGGCCGTAGAGGCATTAATGCTTACCCAGGGATGGGTGCATTACGATTGGACGGCACAAAATTTCAAATTTGAACGGGAACACGAATTTAAGATCACCGGTAAAGCCACCAATATCTTTAATAAGCCGTTCGCCAATACCAACGTAACCGCTTTTGGCACCATCGGGAAAGCCGGTATGTTTGCGCTGGATACCATAACCAACCAAAAAGGTATTTTCACCCTGGATCACTTTCCCTACTTTATCAGCGACAGTGTGAGCATGGTGATCAGAGGCGTTAATAAAAAAGGCAAGGCCTTTAACATAGGGCTGGAAGTAAACGAGCCTGTTTACCCTCCATACACCGGTACTGCATCCGCATTTGAACACCAGAATATCCTGCTTGATACGGCAACGGCCCAGTTTGTAAACAAGCAGGTCGCCATCCGGAAGCTGATTAAAAAAAACGGGGAATACCTGGATGAAGTGGTGGTAAAAACCAATGCCGGCATCACCGGCTCCAAGAACCTGAATCCAGGCGGCGGTGCAGACCAGGTGATCAATGAAAAGGTCCTGGAAAAAACACCCAAGGTTACCCTGCTGGATGTATTGTATAAACAGGTGAAAGGATTCCGCATGGGTTCTCCCCCCAGAAGTATGCGGCAAATGTATATGATCAATAGCAACATGGTCCGGTTCATTATTGACGGAACCGATTTGAATTTCTTTTACGAGCCCAGTGGTGGCGGGCTGAATGATTACCTGCTTTTTTTGGATTCCTACCTGAAATATTTTTCGGCAGAAGACATCCGGGGCATTGAAGTGATGAACCATCCCCGGCACAACGCATCTTACCGGTCCCGTTACCTGAGTACAGGAGAAATGATGAGCTCAGGCCCGGCTGGTACTGATTACTCCTTTATTGAAATTACAACCCGCACGGGATCGGGACCATTCTTAAAGAAAACACCCGGCATGTACCTGTACCGGCCGGTAGTACCCGTTATTGCCCGGCAATTTTACAGTCCGCGCTATACCTCGCCAGATGAAAAAACCATCATGCCCGACATGCGCACTACGGTTTACTGGAACCCGGAGATCATTACCAACCAGAAGGGCGAGGCCAGGGTTTCGTTTTATACATCAGAAAGCACGGGTAATTATATGATCCTGGTGCAGGGCATCAACCTGACCGGAGGCTTGGGCGTATTGTACCAGCCGTTACAGATCCGGGAACCGGAAAATTAAATATCCGCGGGAACGCATGGCTTTTTATGCAGCGGTGCGTTCTAAAGGAAGGATGGCTAAGGGTGATTACTGTAACAGACGGCAATCTATTGGGCACCGCAAGGCACTTTGTGTAGCTGTATTCCCTCATTAAAAAGGATACTATCCTTATTGCGAAACAACAGCTTTCCCTCTTTTTCTTCCATGGCACCATGGCCCTCTGTTGCGGTACTGTCCTTTAGCAGGAAGGCCACCTGGCGTACAGAACTTTTCCCTTCCGAAACAAAGGTATAATCAGCGATCAGGGTATCGCCGTTCAACCGCCCTTCGATGGTTCCCTGGTTTTTATCCTTCTCATAAAAATGATACGAAAGCGTACCCGTTACTACATTGGGAAAAACCTCCGCCTTAAGAAAGAAGGAGTCCCGGCCGCTTTGGCCGGCATAACAGCCACCCGCCGGTATCATTATATGGTTTTCCTGTTTACCGGCTGAGTCGGTGGTAATGATGGGGTTCCCTTCCTGCTGGGGGCTGTTACAGGCCAGACCAAGCATGAAAAGTAAGGCCCATTTGTTGGGTGTGGTATGTATTCTTTTCATATTGCACGGAAAGTTACGTCATTGTTTAGATAACCAGACAAAAGCATACAGGTTATAAATGCTGGCATTGGGAAAACATAGAAGACCGGAGTGCCAAACAGCGGTATTTATAATGCTCATTAGCTCGTACGCCTCATCGTTGTCATATCAGCTGTAATGCGCTTTTTACAAATACTTGCCCGTATAACTGTTTTTTACTTTCTTAATACCGGAAGGAATGCCTTCGTATACCAGCTCCCCGCCGCCATCACCGGCTTCAGGGCCCAGCTCAATCAACCAGTCGGCACTTTTGATCACGTCGATATTGTGTTCGATCACCAATATCGTATGTCCCTGTTCAATCAATGCATTGAAAGAAGCCAGCAGCTTTTTAATATCATGAAAATGCAAACCAGTGGTTGGTTCATCAAAAATGAAAAGCACCTTGTGATTGCTTTTACCCTTTCCCAGGAAAGAGGCCAGCTTTACCCGCTGCGCTTCTCCACCAGAAAGTGTATCTGAAGACTGTCCCAGTTTTATATACCCCAATCCCACATCGCTCAGCGGCTGTATCGCCTCCCTTATCTTCTTTTCATCTTTAAAAAATTCCAGCGATGCATCCACACTCAGCTCCAGCACATCATGAATACTTTTGTCCTTGTACTTTACTTCCAGTACTTCTTCTTTAAAGCGTTTACCGCCGCAGCTTTCGCAAACCAGGTGCACATCCGCCAGAAACTGCATTTCTACTACCTGTTCGCCTTCCCCTTTACAGGTATCACAGCGGCCACCATCTACATTAAATGAAAAATGCTTCGGCTGAAAACCGCGCATTTTACTGAGCGGTTGTTTGGCAAACAGATCGCGTATTTCATCATAGGCTTTTATATAGGTTACCGGGTTGCTGCGCGATGATTTACCAATGGGGTTCTGATCTACCATTTCTATCTGCTGCACGCTGTCTACATCACCGGTAATCGCTTTATGAAAACCTATTTTGTCACCAGACACCACCGGCTCGCCTTTCATTTTTTGCAAGGCCGGGTACAGGATCTGTTTTACCAGTGTGGTTTTTCCGCTGCCGCTGACACCGCTTACCACCGCCAGCACGTTTAAGGGGAAGGTTACGGTAATATCTTTCAGGTTGTGATGCCGGGCCCCTTCTACTTTTATAAAGCGCGTCCACTTACGGATGGTTGCCGGCGGCTCTATCGAAAAAGTGCCGCTCAGGTATTTACCGGTAAGACTGTCGGGATCTTTCAGCAATTCTTTATACGTACCTGCTGCTACCACTTCTCCGCCCAGATGTGCTGCAAGCGGTCCCATATCAATAATATGATCGGCATGCCGCATCACCATATCATCATGCTCTACTACCACCACCGTATTATTCAGATCGCGCAGTTCTTTCAGCACTTTGATCAGGTTATCCGTATCACGCGAATGCAGCCCGATTGAAGGCTCATCCAGTATATACAGCGAGTTGGTGAGGTTACTGCCCAGGCTCCGGGTAAGCTGGATCCGCTGGCTTTCACCGCCGCTCAGGGTATTGGCTACGCGGCTCATGGTTAAATATCCCAGGCCCACTTTCAAAAGGGTATCCAGGCGGTTGGATATTTCCAGCAATATCCGTTTTGCAATGGCGGCCTTATGCGCCGGCAACTTCAGTTTTTCAAACCATACCTTCAGATCCCGGGCCGGCATTGCCCCCAGCTCCCCGATATGCTGATCATTTATTTTTACATAGAGTGCTTCCTTACGCAACCGGTACCCGTTACAATCCGGACAGGTAGTGCGTCCGCGATAGCGGCTCAGCAACACCCGGTATTGCACTTTATACAGGTTCTGCTCTACCTCTTTAAAAAAGTCATTGATGCCATATACGGAACTGTTGCCCTTCCACAACAATTCATATTGTTCTTTCGTAAGATCGGCCACCGGCTTGTGAATGGGAAAATCATATTTTGCCGAAGCCCGTATAAACCGGTCTTTCCACTTGCCCAGCTTTTCACCTTTCCAGGGGGCTACGGCACCTTCAAATACGCTGAGCCGCTTATCAGGAATCACCAGGTCGGCATCAATACCCAGCACCAGGCTAAAACCTTCACAGGTAGGACAGGCACCCAGCGGGTTGTTGAACGAAAATAAATTGGGATTGGGCTCTTCAAATACGATCCCATCCAGTTCAAAGCGGTTATTAAAATCCTGCAGCTGCGCCTTGCCTCCCGGAGTGATGGTTTGTATAAAAACAGTGCCCTCGCCCTCGTAAAATGCTGTACCAATCGAATCGCCCAGGCGGTGGCGGTCATCCTCATCCAGCTCCCGTGCAATGATCCGGTCGATCAATATAAATACCTGCGGCGATGCTTTGGCTTTTGCCCCGGTCTTTGATATACCCAGCAAGCCTGCAACCGCCGCATCCTCCTGTTCCAGCAGGTCTTCAATATCCATTACTTCCAGGTCCGCGGCACGTGCGCCCCCGCCCACTGCTACACGGGTAAAACCCTTTTGCAGGAGTATATTCAGCTCTTCCCGTACATTCCGGTTCGAGTGTAATTTAAAGGCCACCAGTACAAACACCTTAGTCCCCGGTTCCAGTTTTTCAATAGCAGCAATTACATCCGATACATCGTCTTTCTTCACCTCCTTGCCCGAAACCGGCGAGATGGTGGTACCGGCCCTGGCAAAAAGCAACCGGAGATAATCATAGATCTCCGTCATGGTACCCACCGTACTCCGGGGTGTACGCGTAATTACCTTTTGTTCGATAGCAATTGCCGGGCAAAGGTTTTTAATGTAATCCACATCCGGTTTATTCATCCGGTTTAAGAACTGGCGGGCATAGGCACTCAGGCTTTCGGCATAACGCCGCTGCCCTTCGGCATATAAAGTGTCGATGGTAAGCGAAGATTTGCCCGATCCAGACACACCTGTTACCACAATAAACTGATTCCTTGGAAAACCCACCGTTACATTTTTCAGGTTATGTACCCGGGCGCCTTTCACAAAGATTTCATCCTTCTTTTCCACGGTTTTTGCCTTCGCCATTCCGATTATTTTTTTTAGAGGGCACAAATTTAGCTCTTAAATCCCTGAAAAAACAGGCTGATTTTAAAACCCCTCACTATTTTAACAGACCTGGCAGCACGATACAACTGACGGCAGTAAGCCTTGTATAATTTTAATAATCAATATATTACAAATAATGTTAAAAAATTTTAACATTATTTTGAAGATTTTGGGGGCAAAATATAGATGGAAAGCACCGGCTGTAAACGTTGAAACGCCTATTTTCGCAACACTCGTTTACCCGGGAAAGAGAAAAAGTGTAAAAGATGGGTAAATTCGGAGGTTATTGAACTAAGTTTTAATCTAAAAAAGGCGGAAATCAAAAATTTCCGCGTTAATTGAACAACGGATGATAACTTATTTAAAGAAGACTGATAACGAGCTCATAAATTTATTTTCAAAAGGACATACTTCTGCATTGGATTCCTTGTTGAATCGTTACCAGGAGAAATTGTTCAGTTCGGTACTGTTTTTAGTAAAAGATAAATATCACGCTGAGGATATTTGTCAGGATGTTTTCATAAAGATCATCGAAACATTAAAAAACGGAAAGTATAAAGAGGAAGGCAAGTTTTTGCCCTGGGCGATGCGTATTGCCCACAATCTTTGTGTAGATTACTTCAGAAAACTGAAGCGTATCCCGTTTGCGAAGAACAGTGTTGATCATGAGGTATTGGATACCATCAATTCCTCTGAGCAAAACGTTGAAGAAAAAATCATCACCGTACAAAATATCGGTAAGGCCCAGGATATGCTGGAGCAATTGCCGGAAGAGCAGCGCGAGGTGATCATCCTGCGCCATTTTGCAAACCTGAGTTTTAAGGAAATAGCAGACATGACCGGATGCAGTATCAATACGGCACTGGGCCGGATGCGCTATGGCCTGCTGAACCTCAGGAAAATGATGACGGGGAAATAAAGAGCATGTCATCTTGTAACTCCTGATGGAAAAAGAGATTCAGTAATTGCTGTTTGGTAGTTTCTTGAATTTATTTGCCGAATACCATCCGGTTGTTACAAGATGACGACTAATTGAGCCGCTTTGGAAACAAAGCGGTTTTTTTTATGCCCCGTTCCATCGCCTGTACCGGTTTCAAAACACTAGCCGGTTCTCTTATTTCAAACGTTGTAGTAAAAAATGAGGCTTCCATTTCCACAGCCTGTCGCTGAAAGTTGCTATTTTAGTTACCCGTAATGACGATAGATGCCTGTACGATTGCTTTACCGAACATTGTTGTTCCCGGGCATTACCATCAGCTTCAATACCTGTTTTAAATTTAAAGAACATGCCAAGCTCAAAAAGCAGAAGAAACTTTATCAGGAACTCCGCTACCGTTTCAGCAGGCGCCTTCCTGTTACCCCGGGTGCCGATGATTGTACCTGCGTCTTTTTTTACTAAGGACGCGCCCAGCAATAAGGTCAATATTGCACAGATCGGCTGCGGCCGTATCGCCACCACGCATGATCTGGTTGAAACCTTTAAACATGAATCGGCGCGGATCGTGGCAATGGCAGATGTAGACCGTTACCGGCTGGAAGCGGGTAAGCAGAAAGTGGAACAATGGTATGCCAAAAAAACCGGCAAGTCCAATTACATCGATATCAAAATGCATGACGATTATCATGAGCTGCTGATGAATAAAGATATTGATGCGGTCATTATCAGTACACCGGATCACTGGCATGCACAGCCGGCCATGGAAGCCGCCCTTGCCGGTAAACATATTTACCTGCAGAAGCCTACTTCCCTCACCATTGAGGAGGGACGCTCCATGAGTGATACCGTACGCCAGTCAGGTGTGGTATTTCAACTGGGAAGCCAGCAGCGTTCCGTAAACCCCTGGCCGCAGTTTAAAAAAGCCTGCGAGCTGGTGCGGAATGGCCGCATTGGCAAACTGCATACCGTGCATGTGGGATTACCGGCCGATCCCCCGGGTGGTAATACTACAGAGATGTCCATTCCGGAAGGGTTCAATTATGATATGTGGCTGGGATCTACCCCCTATATTTACTATACACAGGACCGGGTGCATAACCAGAAAGATGTGGAATCCCGGGGCGGATGGTTGCGGATGGAACAGTTTGGCGCTGGTATGATCACCGGCTGGGGCGTGCACCATATCGACATCGCACACTGGGGCATGAATACCGAATTAACCGGCCCCATTGAAGTGGAAGGCAGTGCACAATTTCCCAAAACCGGTTTGTGGAATGTACATGGAGACTATGAGATAAAAGCGAAATATGCCAATGGAGTTACCATGCTTATTAACAGCAAGAACCCAAATGGTGTTAAATTTGAAGGCAGTAACGGATGGATCTTTGTATCCCGGGGCAATGTGGGCGTAACAGCCTCCGATCCGGGTGCCGGTGCCGGGGCTCAAAACAAAGCCTTCAATGCCAGCGATCCCAAGATCCTTACTTCGGTGATTGGTCCTAACGAGGTGCATTTGTATGAAAGCAGGGAACAACACCTGAACTGGGTAGATTGCATCATTAATAAAAAACCTACCATCAGCCCTGCCGAAGTAGCCCACCGTTCCTGCAGCGCCTGTTTGATAGCGCATGCCGCTATGAAGCTGGGAACGAAATTATACTGGGATCCTAAAAAAGAAGTGTTCAAAGACAATATAGAAGCCAATAAGCTATTGTCGCGGCCTCAACGATATCCTTACGGAACTAATTATGTATTGAATAAACAAAAAAATAAATGAAGAAAATTGTATTACCCCTGGCATTGCTCGCATTGATGATATCCTGTAAAAACAAAGAATCCGGCAGTACGGCCACAACGGACTCTACCTCCCGGATCACCCTGATCACACTGGATCCCGGACATTTTCATGCCGCCCTGGTACAAAAAGAAATGTACCCGGATGTGGACAGCAATGTATATGTGTACGCCCCCGAAGGACAGGACGTGGACCTGCATTTAAAAAGGATCGAATCCTACAATACCCGCCCAGAAAATCCGACGCACTGGAAGGAGAAGGTTTATACCGGAGCAGATTTCTTCCAGAAAATGATCACGGAGAAAAAAGGCAACGTAGTGGTGATGAGCGGCAATAACCAGAAGAAGGCAGAATACATTCTGAATACTGTAGATGCCGGGTTGAATGTACTGGCCGATAAACCCATGGCCATTGATAAATCCGGTTTTGAACTGATCAAAAATGCCTTTGCAAAAGCCGCGGAAAAAAATGTGCTGCTCTACGATATCATGACCGAGCGCTTTGAGATCAATACCCAGCTGCAGCGGGAATTTTCACAAATTAAGACGGTATTTGGAGACCTGGAAAAAGGCACCCCCGAAAACCCCGCTGTTACCAAAGAGAGTGTACATTACCTTTACAAACTGGTTTCGGGGGCCGTATTACAGCGCCCTTCCTGGTTCCTCGATGTAACACAACAGGGAGAAGGCATTGTGGATGTAACCACACACCTGGTAGACCTGGTGCAGTGGGAATGCTTCCCCGAGCAGGTCATCGATTATCAGAAAGATATTGAAATGGTATCCGCCAAACGCTGGACAACGCCTGTTACCCTCAGCCAGTTTTCGGATCTTACCAAACAAACCACATTTCCGGATTACCTCAAAAAAGACGTTAAAAATGATTCGGTGCTGAGTATTTATTGCAATGGCGCCTTCAATTACAAGCTACGCGGCGTCAATGCAAAAGTTTCGGTAACCTGGGGCTACAAAGCACCGGAAGGCACGGGCGATACCCACTACTCTATTATGCGCGGTACACGCGCCAACCTGGTGATCCGTCAGGGTGCCGAACAAAAATACAAACCGGTGTTATATATTGAACCGGTTAAAAAATCAGATGCCGGTTTTGAAAAAGACCTTACTGCAGCTTTAGCGGGCATACAGGCCAAATACCCCGGCGTGGAAATTGCAAAAACAACCGCAGGATGGCAGGTAGTGGTACCCGAAAAATACAATACCGGGCACGAAGCACATTTTGGCCAGGTAATGCAGCATTACCTGCAGTTCCTGAAAGAAAAAAAGATGCCCGCGTGGGAAGTACCCAATATGATTGCCAAGTACTATACAACAACATCGGCATTAGAACTGGCTAAAAAATCAGCAACAAAATAGCAGTATGGCAAAAAAGCGCATTTACCTGTTACTACTTGCCGGCCTGCAGGGCTGGGGCGCATTGCATGCGCAACGCATCAGCAGCTGGCAGGTAAAAACATCCGGTAAAGAAACCTTTTCCATTCCGGTAAATGTAGACCTGGACGCATTGACTGCGGAGGCCGACAGCAGTCTGCAGCTGATCGAAACAACAGGCGGCAAAAGAACAGCGGTCCCCTTCCAGGTAGCACCCGGTGCCCGGCGCCGGTTGTACTGGATGCTGGAACCCGGCAAACAGCAGCTGCGCTCATTTGAGCTGATAAAAACAACAGCTGCCCGGCCTGGAGCTGGCAGCCTGCAGACCGACCTGGACAACGGCGCGGTGACCATCCGCTACGGAAATAAAAATTTCCTGCGCTATCATTCGGAAACCGTGTACCCGCCAAAAGGGATCGATACGGCTTACAAACGCAGCGGGTTCATTCATCCCCTGTGGACGCCCGGCGGGGAAGCGCTTACCAGGATCAATGCGCCGGACCACTACCATCATTGGGGCATGTGGAATCCCTGGACGCATGTGCTGTTTGAAAAGGACACCGTTGATTTCTGGAACCTGAAAGACCGGAAAGGAACCGTACGGTTTGCCGGGTTCGGAGCCCTTTTCAATGGCCCCGTTTACGCCGGGTATACGGCGCTGCATCAGCATATTGCTTTTAAAAAAGACGGAACAGAGAAGAATGCGCTCAACGAATTGCAGACCGTGCAGATTTACCGGCCGGATGACCGTAACAACAGCTATTACATCATGGATGTAACCGTACAGCTCAGTTGCGCAGGTGCCAGCCCCGTAAAATTGCTGGAGTACCGCTATGGCGGGTTGGGCATCCGGGCTACAGAAGCATGGAACAAAGACAACAGCGTTATTTTTACCTCAGAGGGAAAAGACCGGAAAGCCGCCGATGGCAGTACGGCGCGCTGGTGCGTGGCGCAAGGACAGCTCAACCAGCAGTATGGCGGGCTGGAGATGATGAGCTACCCGGCCAATTACAATTATCCCGAACCGCTGCGGGTATGGCCCGACAATATGAATAACCGAGGCGATGTATTCTTAAATTTTTCTCCCACCAAGAATAAAGACTGGCTGCTGGAACCCGGCAAACAATACCTGCTCCGGTACCGCTTCCTCGTATTCGACAACCGGCTTCCGAAGGAACAGGCGGAAGAAGCCTGGCAGGGGTTTGCACATCCGCCGGTAATTACATTCAAATAAACAAGTTCTGATGAAAAAAATAACTGGTATCCTGCTTTTTGCAGCAGCGCTGTTGAGCATAACCGCAGATGCGCAGGATACGTTCAACTGGCAAAAAGTACGCGTACTGGTATACACAAAAAATGGCAAAGGATATGTGCATGATAATATTCCCTTTGCGGTGAAAGCCATTCAGCAGTTGGGCGCCGTTCATGGATTTACAGTAGATACCAGCTCCATTCCGGATGTGATGACCGAATCCAACCTCAAACGGTATACCCTGCTGATCTTTCCCAGCACCAACAATGATGTGTTTGATACCGATGCGCAGCGGCTCGCCTTCCGGCGCTATATAGAAGCCGGCGGAGGCTTCGTAGGATTGCATTCTGTAACCGGCACCGAACGCAACTGGCGCTGGTTTAAAATGATGCTGGGCGGCACCTTTTCCTGGCATGCCAAATTTCAACCCTTTACCGTACGGGTTATTGATACTCGTCATCCTTCTATGAAAGGTGTGCCTGCGGTTTGGGAAAAAGGCGACGAGTGTTATTTTGCTAAAGAAATGTACCCCGGTCCGCGGGTGCTGATGGTGCACGACCTCCGCACCATTGATACCACCAGTGTTCAGCAAAAAGAAACGCTTCAAAAAAACAGGGGGAATTATGGCGATTTTTATCCCACTGCCTGGGAATACCTCTTTGATGGCGGTCATACCTGGGTAACCACCCTTGGTCACGACAAAAAAGATTACAGCGATCCCGTATATTTAAATCATATCCTTGGCGGGATCCGGTTTATCGCCGGAGCTGTAAAAACCATCGACTTTAAAAAAGCATACGCGCAGCACCGGGACGACGAGGTAAGGTTTTAATGAGAAGCGGTCAGATTACAGATTCGATTGCCCTTTAAAAAAACAGAGCAGTTGGTTATGGTTGCTTTGGTACCTCCCTTATTCGAAGCCAGCGGGGGCTGGCCATAACCGATCGGGAGTGTTTTGCTTCAGGCTCAAAAGTTGCTTCTATTCGACAAGGAAATGAAAGAATGACAATCTTCTACAGGCAAAAGCTCATCGGTACGAAACACATTAAACGCGGAACATTAAACACCCATGAAGTGAGGCGCTATTATTGGTTGTTTATAATTTAAATCGCTGATCAAATTCCATTTTTTTAGTCCGCACCACCTGAATGCGTTTCGCATCTTCATGCAGCGGGTTTATCAGGTAATTGAACTCATCAGGAACAATGCTACTGGGCACCTTTAATACAGCAACCTCATTATAGCCAACAAAATCATCTCCTATTATTTGCGTGGCAGGTATAGGAGGCTTCGCATTCCAGTCTTCAGGAAGTTCTTCAATCAACACTTCCTGAATGGAAAGATCATCGGGTATTTCAATCTCTACATAATAGCGGTCTGTTGGTAAATCTTCGCTCAGATCTAAATGAACCGAAACTTCCAGGGTGGCCAGAGCCCTGCTTTCTGCGGCATATACCATCCGCGTATTTAAGCTGTTCCATCTGTAACCGCTTACCATAGATGCGCCCGTGCCATGTAACGCTGTGTTCAGATATTTTTCCCTCTCTATACGGAAGACGATCATATCATGCTAAATTTCCAAATTCGATCCGGTTTAAAGCATATTTAATTTCATTGATCCCGGAAACGGTATCCAACATTGAGTCGGGAATATTGCCCCCTAAGGATTGATTCGGTTTTTTCAACCAGCGCTGGAATTTTTCTTCCTCCTGGTTAAAGACCTCAACACCGTAATCGACCAACTCATTGATCAGCAAAACCAATTCACTGTCTTTCCTTTCAAGCAAGGAATGCTCCTTTTTTTTCTTATTATAAGTGGTCTGCGGGATATCAATCGCCGTTAAGACGGCCTTAACGGGGCGATCGATCTTTCGGCTGATTTCTTCGATAACATCATAGGGAAGTCCCTGCCGGGCGATCCCGATCCGTTCCATATCGTTATTCCAGCTGTATTTCTTTCCCCCTACAGATAAAGTCCATTTGTGGAAACTTTTCGGGATCACCTTATCAATCGATTTTTTGGTGTTAAATTTCGTTATGCTCCTCCTTGCCGGATTCATGCTGCAACAATTTTGCTATAAATATACAACAATTTTGCTGTATTTCAACCTTTTTATCCCTCTCTTTTCCCGATTTCGCAAACGATTTTTCCCGATTTCGTAAATCAATTTCCGCATTTTGAAAATGAAAGATTGGGAAATGAACGTTTTTTGCCGCGAAAATTTAGATAAATGAGAAGATTTTTGTTGTTTTTGATGACGATAATAACGTTTTTAGGTGTAAATGCGCAAACCAATACCGGTAATATCGAGGGTGTGATCACGACTCCGGAAGGCAACCCGGTCCCCCATGTAAATATTACCATCAAAGGGAAGAAAAAACACGCCGTTACAAATGAGCGGGGCTATTTTGAATTTAAAGAAATCCCTTACGGGGAATATATCCTGGTTTACTCCTTTGAGGGCGAAACCAGCCAGGAAGTACCGGTTACCGTTCCTCCGGTAAGCAGTGAGGCATCCAAATACAATCTATCATTAAATGCGCGGGAGCTAAAAGAGGTAATTGTACGCATCGGTGGCAGCATCAACCAGGGTACCGCCCGGATCGGGAAATCCAATATTCCCATTATGGACCTGCCGCAGGCGGTTACCATCATCGGGCAGTCCACCATTGAAAACCAGCAGGCACAGCGGCTGAGCGATGTGATCAAAAATGTAAACGGCGTATACCTGGGCGGTGCGCGCGCTAGTACCCAGGAAACCTTTTATGCCCGCGGCTATAACCTGGGCAATACCAATACCTTTAAGAACGGGTTCCGTGTTAACAGTGGTGCCATGCCCGAAATGAGCGCCATTGAAAGTGTAGAGGTTCTGAAGGGTGGTGCTGCGCTTTTATATGGCAATGTTGCACCTGGTGGCATCATCAACATGGTTACCAAAAGACCCCGTTTCAATTTCGGCGGAGAGGTAAATATGCGCGTAGGCAGTTATGATCTGTACAAACCAGCTATCGATATTTATGGACCTATCAGTAAAGCCGTTGCTTACCGCCTGAATGGCACCTATGAAAAAGCCAACAGCTACAGGGATGATGTACATTCCGAGCGCTTCTATGTAAACCCCTCCCTCCTGTTTAAATTAAGTGATAAAACAAAATTGCTGGTACAGGGCGATTACCTGCAGCATGAGTTTACACCAGATTTTGGAATTGGCAGCATGAATACGGATGCCTCCAAGCCCACAGCTGTCGGCGGCAAGAGGGTTACCCCGGTATCCAGGAATACTTTTTTTGGAACGCCCTGGCAATATGCGAAAACAACACAGGCAACCGCATCCCTGGAGTTAAATCATCAGTTTAATGATCGTTGGGCGCTGAATGCATTGGGAGGTTACCAGAATTATGAAAGAGATTATTTTTCCACCGAACGGATACAGGCCGACATCAACGGGAAATTTTTACGCCCGCTGGGTAAAACCAATAATAAAGAAGACTATTTTACAGGACAACTGAATTTAAATGGTGATGTAAAAACCGGTTCCATCGGTCATAAAATACTCATCGGTGCAGATGCGGAGAAGGTGATCAGTACCGCCCTTGCATCAGACATTGCTACAATAGTTCCTAAAGGGATCTACGATTCCATTAACCTGCTGGACCCAACTATGTATGTGCGCAGAACAGATATCCCCCAGGCCAGCTGGATCACGAGTACCAAAAGCCCGGTAACCCGTTTCGGTGCTTATGTACAGGACCTGGTATCTCTCTCCGAAAAATTCAAATTGCTGGCAGGCGTACGTTGGTCGTTCCAGCAGGCAGATCGCTCTAAAACAACGACCCTTGCAACCAATGCCGTAAAAGAAGGTACCGTATTCCAGATCGACAAAGCATTTTCTCCAAGGATCGGCCTGGTTTACCAGCCTACCAATCATACTACGGCCTTTGCCAGCTATTCCAACTCGTTCTCTCCAAACTCCGGGCTGGATATAGACAGCAATACCTTAAAGCCGTCGATCATCGATCAGTTTGAAATTGGCGTTAAGAACGACTTCTTCGACGGGTTGCTGAGTGCAAATCTGACCGTTTATCGAATTATCAATAACAATCTTTCGCAGCTGATACAGTTTGACAGAAACGGAAATCCGCTTGCAACCACAACGTTAAGAGAGCTCACCGGGCAAACCACCAGCGACGGGATTGAACTCGATCTGAAAACCCAGCCCATAAAAGGATGGGATATCCTGGCCGGATACAGCTACAACAATATGCGTTATACAAAAACCTCCGGTAAATCAGGAAGCTATGTAGAAGGCGAACGGCTGGTAAACAGTCCGGCGCATACCGCCAATGCCACTACGTTTTATACCTTCCAGGATGGAGCAGCTAAAGGCCTTAAATTAGGTGCTGGTTTCTATTATGTGGGCGAGCGCAACGCAGGTTGGAACACGACTTATGCTGACAATAACGGAACCCTGAATGACCGTTTATTCCAGGTAAAAGGTTTTGCAACAGTGGATGTGTTTGCCGGCTACTCCTACCGGAAATGGTCCTTACTGGCAAAGCTTTCCAACATCACCAATACCTTTAACTATTATGTGCACGAGAACTACAGCATCAACCCCATTCCTCCGCGGAGTTTTGTGGTAACTGCTGCCTTTAAGTTCTGATATATCTTTTCAAAACAGACGGCCCTGCAATGTATGTTGCGGGGCTTTTTTAGTCGTCAGTGATCAGTTTTCAGCTATCAGCCGATTATGCCCGGAATTGAAGATTTGTCCTCTTGCACGGGTATCCAATGCTTAACCAGGAACTTTGAACCTTACACATCATTCCACCGTCCCCTGGTTCCCTATGTCCCCCAAAGCAACGGCAATAGCCGATAGATCATCGGGTATAAAACGAAATCTAATCTGGAACCTTAAACAGCTTTCAGTGATCAGTTTTCAGCTATCAGCCGATTATGTCCGGGATTGAAGATTTGTCCTCTTGCACGGGTATCCAAGGAACTTTGAACCTTACACATCATTCCACTGTTCCCCTGGTTCCTATGTCCCCAAAGCAACGGCAATAGCCGATAGATCATCAGGTATAAAACGAAATCTAACCTGGAACTTAAACAGCTTTCAGTGATCAGTTTTCAGCTATCAGCCGATTATGTCCGGGATTGAAGATTTGTCCTCTTGCACGGGTATCCAATGCTTAACCAGGAACGTTGAACGTACACATCATTCACTGTCCCTCCTGGTCCCTATGTCCCCAAAGCAACGGCAATATCCGATAGATCATCAGGTATAAAACAATATAACCTGGAACCTTAAACCAGGCCCCCTCCCCGTTCCTTAAACTGCTGCTTTAGCATCGCCAACTGCTTGGCATCGATCGGAAGTGTGGCTGACGCTACAATTGCCGATTTCAACCCCAGTTCCAACGCGTCCATAGCAGTAAAATACACACAAAAATCGGCTGCGAGCCCGCATACATGCACCTCTTCAACACCCCTGCCCTTCAGGTAATCGCCCAAGCCCGTCGATTTCAGATGGCCATTGTCAAAAAAACCACTGTAACTGTCAATTTCAGGATCCATCCCTTTCCGGAAGATGGCTTCAATCCGGCGCTGGTCCAGATCCCGGTGCAGTTCCGCGCCCTGCGTGCCCTGCACACAATGATCGGGCCACAGGGTTTGCAGGCCGCCCTTCCAGTCGATCATGTCAAGAGGACTTTTCCCTTCGTGCTGTGATGCAAAACTCTTATGATCCGCCGGGTGCCAGTCCTGGGTGGCCACTACCAGTTCATAATTAGGTTGCAACCGGTTGATCACCGGGATCAGGGTATCGCCTCCCGCCACAGGCAAGGCGCCGCCCGGCAAAAAATCATATTGCATGTCTACAATGATCAGGCATTTCATAATCTGCTATTTCAGGAAAGATAGGATATCGCGTTGAGATTTTAGCGGTTACGCTGCTGCTTACTACCACCTGCGCGCCGTTTTAAGGAGAAAGGAAATGTTTTGCCACAGGCCAGCATTTAGCATTCAGCCCCGCTGAAGCGTGAATCGTTTTGTATGTTTGAAAAACTCCATAGTCCCCCCAGTCTATATGTCCCCCCCAACCGAGGCAATAGTGAACAGCCAATATCATCAAATGAAATCCACCCTGGAACGTTGAACTTCAAACCTGAAACCGCCGCTAAACTCTCAACCGTTCGTTACCTTATCCTAATTTTTTCTCCATAGTGTTTCCCGTACGCAAACGATTCGTTAACTTGCGGCCACAAATCAAATTTTAAAAAATTTTTTAATTTTTTTCCAATGAGTTACATTTCAGAGGTATTTGCCAGACAAATTTTGGACAGCCGCGGTAATCCTACTATCGAGGTGGATGTACTAACAGACGAAGGTGCCCTTGGTCGTGCCGCTGTTCCAAGCGGAGCCAGCACCGGGATCCACGAAGCCGTAGAGCTGCGTGACGGTGACAAGAAAAAATACCTGGGAAAAGGAACATTAAAAGCTGTTAAAAACGTAAATAATACCATCGCACCCGCATTGCTGGGTTATGATGTAGCCGACCAAACCGGTATCGACCAGCTGATGATCGAATTGGATGGTACGCCCAATAAAGGAAAACTTGGTGCCAACGCATTGCTGGCGGTAAGTATGGCAGCTGCCAAAGCAGCGGCTGAAGAAGCGGGTCTGCCTTTATACCGTTATGTAGGCGGTACCAATGCCAAAACCCTGCCCATCCCCATGATGAACATCCTGAACGGTGGTGCACATGCCGATAACAAGATCGACTTCCAGGAGTTTATGGTAATGCCCATCGGCGCTTCTACTTTCAGCGAAGGACTGCGCTGGGGGGTTGAAATCTTCCACGCGCTTAAATCGGTACTGAAGAAAAAAGGCTTCAGCACCAACGTAGGTGATGAAGGTGGTTTTGCACCCAATATCCAAAGCAACGAAGAAGCCATCGAAACCGTACTGGCCGCTATCGATGCAGCAGGCTACAAAGCTGGTTCTCAGATCGCCATCGCCATGGATGCCGCCAACAGCGAGCTCTGGGATGCCAAAAAGAAAAAATACGTATTTCATAAAAGCAGCGGCAAGGCCCTTAGCAGCGATGAACTGGTACAATTCTGGGCAAGCTGGGTAAAACAATATCCGATCATAAGCATCGAAGATGGTATGGCTGAAGACGACTGGAAAGGATGGGCAGCTTTAACCGAAGCGGTGGGCAGCAAATGCCAGCTGGTGGGTGATGATTTGTTTGTAACCAACGTAACCCGCCTGCAGCAGGGCATCGACAAAAGCATTGCCAACGGCTTGCTGGTAAAAGTAAACCAGATTGGTACCCTTACAGAAACCATCAATGCGGTAACCCTGGCCCAGCACAATGGCTACAATACCATCATGAGCCACAGAAGCGGCGAAACAGAAGATACTACCATCGCAGACCTGGCCGTGGCGCTGAACTGCGGACAGATCAAAACCGGTTCTGCAAGCCGTACCGACCGGATCGCAAAATACAACCAGCTGATCCGTATCGAAGAACAATTGGGCGAAAGCGCGGTTTATCCAAAAGGAACCATTAAATTTGGTAAGAAATAATTATTAGGTCGGCTTTAGTCCCGATAGTCGGGATGGCATCGGTCTTGCGTCGCACCCTTCAACAGCGTGCATCAATCGGCCGATTTTCATTAGCAAATTTTCAAATCAGCACATCAGCATGGAAACATTTGTTGACTTTGTCCCCGAAAAAGAACCCGCGCGGGAAGCGGCTCCTCAAAAGCCGCGCAAAGCGCTCAGCAAAATTTCGCGGTTCCTTACCAATAAATTTTTCCTGGCGACCATCGGCTTTTTAGCCATTATGTTGTTTCTCGACAAGAATGACCTGTTCTCCATCGTAGAGCGTCGCAAGGAGCTTAATAACCTGGAACTGAGCAAGGAGCATTACAACAAGGAGCTGATTGAGCTGCACAAGATCAAAAACGACCTGGAAACCGATCCGGCCACGATCGAAAAACTGGCAAGAGAAAAATACCTGATGAAACGCGACAATGAAGATGTTTTTCTTACAGAGGATCAGGCCAAATTAAAACAGGCTGAATAATTTTTCAGACTTTATACAAACACCCGGAGCCAGCGCTTCGGGTGTTTTTTTATGAGCGGACGCTACTTGGGTAACAGCCGGGACCATGGCGATATATAGTTTTTTGAAGACCAGGATTGCAAATGTCCCCCCATCATACCTGCACCTGCCTGTCACCCAAGTCTCCACCGGCCCAACCATCCCCTCACTATTTTTGGCTACCTGCAATCCTCACCCATTTTGTAACTTTACTTACAGTGTGTTCACTGGCTTGCATGTGCACCAGCGCTTTGCCATCTTTTAACAGCTTCCAAAATTATCAGCATGAAAAATTTAGCTTTCTTATTTATTGTATTGCTATTGGCCGCAGGCTGCAAAGAGCCCCGTAAAAAAGCAGATACCGCCACCGTACCGGAAAAAGAACGGATCGGATGTACACCGGCTACAACAGATAAGGCCTGGTATACGGCGGGCACCAAAGCACCCCTGTTTAAGGGACTGGAGGGCATTCAGTTTAAGATCTCTACCTCCAGCAAAGAAGCCCAGGATTATTTCAACCAGGGTATGATGCTGGCTTACGGGTTCAATCATGCAGAAGCAGCCCGTTCCTTTTTTGAGGCCACAAGGCTCGACTCCAATTGCGCCATGGCCTTTTGGGGCTTTGCCTATGTATTGGGCCCCAATTATAATGCGGGCATGGAGGACGACAATTATCAGCGGGCCTGGCAGGCGGCGCAAAAAGCGCTTTCCCTGTCTGGCAACTGTACTCCAAAAGAAAAGGCCCTTATCCAGGCCCTGGGCCACCGGTATACGGAGCAGGCACCCAAAAGCCGTGGGCACCTCGACAGCGCTTTTGCCCGGGCCATGAAAACGGTATATGACGCCTACCCCACAGACCCGGATGTGAGCGCGTTGTATGCAGAATCATTGATGGACCTTCACCCCTGGGATCTGTACGACAAAAAAACAAAAGCGCCCAAACCCTGGACGCCCGAAATTGTAACGATACTCGAAAAGCTGATCCGGCAGTACCCCAAACATCCCGGCGCGCCGCATTTTTACATCCACGCTGTAGAAGCATCCAAAACACCTGAAAAGGGATTGGCCAGTGCACAGCTGCTGATGCAACTGGTACCCGGAGCCGGCCACTTACTGCATATGCCCTCGCATATTTATATCTGGACCGGGGATTATCACCTGGGGTCACTTGCCAATCTCAACGCCATTAAAGCAGACAGTATCTATGTAACGGCTTGTCATGCGCAGGGAGCCTACCCTCTTGCTTACTACCTGCACAACTACCATTACCTGGCCGCCACGGCCACCTTTGAAGGAAACTCAAAGCTCGCATGGATGGCAGCCAAACAGGTGCAGGAAAAAACAGCTAAAGATGTGATGACGCAGCCAGGCTGGGGCACGCTGCAGCACTATTATGCCATTCCGTATTTTGTAGCGGTAAAATTTACTCTATGGGACAGTATCCTTGCTATGAAACCAGAGCGAAACGACCTCATCTACCCCCGTGCCATACAACATTACGCAAAGGGAATGGCCCTGTTGGGAAAGAAGGATATGACCGGCGCACAGAAGGAACTGGCACAGCTAAATGCACTGGCAGCCGATACCGTATTGAAAGAAATGACCATTTGGAATATCAACAGCATGAGCGATATTGTACAGATTGCTGTGCAGGTGCTCACCGGAGAAATTGCCCGTGATAAAAAAGAATACGACAACGCTGTTGCTGCTTTCAATAAAGCCGTTGCCATCGAAGACAACCTGAATTATAACGAGCCCCCGGACTGGTTTTTCTCCGTACGGCATTCTTTAGGAGCGGTACTATTAGAGTCCGGCAAATATGGCCAGGCAGAAAAAGTATACGGTGAGGATCTGAACATCTGGAAAGAAAACGGATGGGCCCTGGCCGGGTTACAACAGGCCCTGCAACGCCAGGGGAAAAAACAGGAAGCGCAGCTTGTAGATCAACGATTTTCCAAAGCCTGGCAATACGCCGACTTTGATCTGGCTGCTTCATTTAATCCCTAGCCGGCCTTTGTTTAAGGTTCCTCACTAAATTTCGATTCATACCTGGCGCTGCTTCCCCGGGCGGTATCAACTGAGAACTGAAAACTGATGACTGAAAACTCAACAGGTTCATCAGCAATCCCTGTCCTGTCACAAACCGTTATCGCCATACCAGCTGCAAACCCGTACGTTTCTTTACCCGGTTATTTTTAAATACAGAACGGGTTACAAAATAACCCAGGCTGGCGCCGATCCATACATCGCTGGACCAATGCCGGTTATGATAAATGCGGGACACACCGGTAAGCCCGGCAATACTATAGGCCACCCAGGGCACCCACTTATGTTCCTTACCATAGGCTTCGGACACGGCGGTTGCCAGTGTCATTACCGTTAAAGTATGGCCAGAAGGAAAAGAGGTATGGTACCGGTCTCCGGAAAAAGGCGGATAAAAATCCAGGTTATTGTCGGTATAAGCCGGCCGGTTTCGCCGGATCACCGACTTGGTTAACAGGTATAAGGAAGTTGAAATGGCATAGGATTTAAAGGTCAGCAGCGCCGTATTTTTTAATCCCGGGTTTTTAATAACAGCTCCGGCCACATACATTCCGGCCATAATATAAGGAGAATAGCGGTTGCCAAAGGGCTCCACGATATTTGCCAGGCTGTTTGCAAAGGGATGATGATTCCGCTGGGCGATCCGTTTAATTTCCTTATCTGCCAACAGCAGTGCACCGGTTGTTCCCATCACGATCCCCAGGTTCCTGAAATCGCGGCCCTGCCAGTGTGCCGGCCGGGTAACCACATATTCCGCATCCGAAAAAATGCTTTTAAAAAACGTACCGTTCAGCCGGTATTGGATCAGGCTGTCTTCCGTCTCCGGCATAGCTGTATAGTCAGGTACATCCGCAATCCTGTTCTCCGGAATACGCCCCGGCACTATAACCATACCGCTATCTTTGCGGGATGCATCCAAAGCTGTTTGTGCTCCGCATATTTGAGATAGCGCTAAAAAAAGCCAGCAGTGGATAATGTATTTTACAGGATACAGGTGAATTTGTTTCTTACAAAAATAGGGGAATGTGTTTCAATGGAGTGCTTCATATGAGCTATGGCTTTATCTCTTCCGGTATCGCTGAAATTTTAGCACAATTCAGCAAAGGAGCAGTAGGCAATTCCCGGTAATACAGCCTCTTTTATAAGTATCGCGCAGATAGTGTATAGCACGTTATGCTTCACTTATTTTTTTCGCCGCTTCGGTGATAACCTGTTTTAACGCTTTATCTGTACCAATCAGCGCCGGCAGGGCTTCTTTGATTTTGCTGCAAGGGAGTGCCAGGAATTTCCTCCACCCTTCCAGTCCCTGTTGCTCATAAATCAGTTTTGCCAGAATGCCGCCGGTTGCATATAACCGGGAAACATCATCATCAGTCCGTTTATCCTTAAACAACAGATCGTCAACCGGTACATCCGCATATTTTAAAAGATACTGATAAAGCGAACGGATTGTTTCCTTAAAGGTTTTAGGATCACTTCCACCAAAATAAGTAGCAATCCCTTCGGATGCAATGGTACAGGCATTTTCGCCCGCAATGTCTGAAATATAAAGATGCGCGATCTCATGCGGATAATGCTCTGCATTGCGGGCAGAATAAAGCCCATCTCCAATACGCATTCCACCCGTCCTCGACAAAAACATTTCATACCGGAAATCATAGCCCATCAAATTGAACAGCTGTACGGGGTCCTTACAGGAATAATAAGTAAATTTTTTAGGAGGTACTTTAAAAATCGCAGCAATACTGTCGTTGTATATATTACAGGCCCTGGCCTGCTCCAAGTTAAATGCGTCCTTACTTTCCTTGTAAAAAAGAATATTCCCCACTTCCTTTTTATACCAGTCGCGGATAAAATAATTAGTATACCGTTCAAACGTAAATGCATCGGCCTGCTTGTCATAGTTGGCAATCAGATTGAGCATGCGCCCCATATTTCTTTTTAAAGAATCGATTGCCGGCAGAAAAGCAATTTTAACCAGGTATTGCTGTTGCGGAACCACATCAATTGCCCCCAGGTAAACAGGAGGAAAGTTATCTTTCCCTTCATTTGTAAAACCCAAATAAACGATATCCCATGGATAGCCAAAAGACTTCAGATCCGTTTTACTCCAATACTTAACAGCCTTTTCAGGGGTTCTGCCATTTGTGAAAAAAGAATCCAGTGTGCGAATCAATAAATCTTTTTTATAAAGCGGGTTGATATTGTCTTTATCTGTAAGATTAATGGCTAGCCGCTGGGCATTTGTAACATACACTGCTACCACAAAAAATAATAAGAAAGACAGATGCTTCATAAAACCAACCGTATTTATCCTACGTTGCTTTTCTCAAAGTTATCAAAGCCCGATCTAAATCAGAAATGATCAGCCAGCAGTCTATTTCCCGGCATTCAAAATGGATATTGCCTTTTCTAAAAGTTCATCCCGGCCCTGTCGTACCCCTTCCACCGTGGGTTTTACCACCTGGTCGATCTTTACCCCCACCCGCTGCGTGCCGGTATTATCCGGATAAAAAACACCGATACCGGAGAACCATGTATAAATATTGCCCGGCAAATAAATGGGCGATACATTTCCATCTGCACCGGCAGTTGTGCTGCCGATTACCGTTATATTGGGGGCAGACTGAAAAGCCATCGTGGTATATTCTGCCTGGCTCTGCGTGGTTTCATTTACTATTATAACAATCTTCCGGTTGTAATAATCGTTATTCCGGCTACCATTGGAAATTGGCGGTATCATGTAAAAAGCCCCCGGTGTTTGAATGTTGCCTTTGGAAAATTTTACAAAGTTGCCCGGAGCTGGCTTTATATAGCTGCCAAATGTAAACGGCATGAATTCCGAAGGATAGCAACGCATGTCGATAATCATTCCCCGTGTATCCGCAAACGCTTTCTTTATGGCATCAAGGTCACTGTTCTTATACGTACCGGGATAAATATACCCAATATGATCCCTTATGATTTCATAGGATTTCTTTCCTGTATCCTCCAAAATATTCTTAAACCCGAACCATTGCTCCATCGGGAACCGGGGTACCTTTATGTTGAGGATACTTGTCCCCCGCTGTACCAACAGCTCTGCATACTCCTTATTGCCCCGCAAAATAGCCCTGGCTATTTCCCTCAATTGTGTCGGATAATTGGATGCAGGCGTATATGGCAGCAATTCTTTTACAATAGTCCCTACATCTTTCCCATCTATTTTTTGTATTACGTCGCCTCTTTTAATCTGCTCCTGTATATTCAGGGTATCTGTGTAAAAACGAGTGACTACCAACTTGTCTTCAATAAATTTCACTTCAAAAGGAGCTCTTAGTTTGCCCCTCCATTGTTCTAACGCATCGTTCCTGCTCAGGAGAACGGCGTGGGAATCACTTACTTTCCCAAACAATTGAATGCAAGCCAGTACATATGCCGTTTCATTTCCTGCATGAATAAATACCGGGATCATTTCCTCAAGCACCTTGTTCCAGTTGTGATCTATCAGGGACCGATATGGGAAGAAATAGTTAACCAGGTTCCAATACCGGTATAAGGCTAGTAACCGGTAACCGTCGTCCGGGTATTTCATATCCGCGTAGACCCGTTCATTCTTGATTTCGGGGTTCCCCACTCCCGGCATCATTCCGATATAATAGTGCTCCGCTGCGCCGCCCCCTGCCAGCAGTCCTTTCAATTTTTTCTGTAGTGTTAAGGGTAGCACATTTTTTTCAAACAAACTGCCATAATCCGGACGCAGGATCATATCCGCCGGCATCGGCGCTGCTTTTTCGCGCACATCTGATTTGGGCAGGGCATCCACCCACTTTTCCAACAGCATATTGCATTCCTGTTTGTTCTTCGCAGCCAGAACAGAGGGCAGTAAGCGCATTAACTCGGCATCCCAATTATAATTACCGGCGGCAACAGCCGGATGGTGGTATTTTAAAAAGCCCCAAAGCTGCCCCAACACCAGCAGGTTCTTCTCACGCCCGGGAGTCAGCTGAATGTGAACGCCGGACCCTTTTTTAAACGCAGTATCCTGGTCAGCCGGGTATATTTTCCTGGACGCCGGTTTCAATTGCTGTATGTCCTGTCCGTCAATCAGCACCGAACATTTATCAAACCATATGGTTCCCGGTCCAGCCAGCAAAGCACCCAAATAGATGCTTGCCACATTTTTGGAGTAAGGCAATGTAATGGTATATTCGTTCCAATCGGTTGTGCCTTTTACGGAACGCTTTTCCATATTATCAAACGCAAGAGTCTTCCCCTGGTTATCGTCAAAACGCATCCACAACCCCGCCCAGTTTTTTACATCTTTTGATTTTAAGTAGGCAGAATATTTAATCATGCTTCCTTCATAACCTCCGGGAAGTATCATTTGCACGGTCCCAAACTGGGCAAGACTGTCCGATTGGTTCATGCGCAATGCATACTTTCCTGATTTCTTTTCAGTCGAATCTGCAACTACAGGATAAGACTTTGCCTGCTGTTCACCAAAACCGACCTTCCATGGAGCGAATGAACCGTCGGGTTTCAGGTCTTCCATATCCAGATTAAGCTGTTGTGAAAACAGGAGCTCCGGCAGTATGCAAGCGGCAACTAAAAGCAGTATCATTTTTCTAATAAGCATAGCAAGTGTTTCATTAAAGATAAAACACACCCCTGCATATTTTCTGGATAAATATCAATTTATCCAATGTTTAACAACTGCATGGCCGTTCCTGCGGGCTTAATTCCGTACCGGCTTCCCGGTCTTGATCACACTTTGCAGCCGTTCCAGTGTTTTACGTTCGCCGCAAAGCGATAAAAAGTTTTGCCGCTCCAGGTCCAGCAGGTATTGTTCAGACACGAGGGCAGGTTCGCTGAGGTCACCACCGCACATCACATAAGCCAGTTTCCGGGCTACCAGCGCATCATGCTCCGTGGCATAATTTCCTTTCTGCATACCATTGATGCCCGCCAGCAGGGCCCCCAGCACACTGCGCCCCTGCACTTTAATATCGGTTCTGGGAACAGGTGCTACATAGCCACTGTCGTACAACTCTATCACATTCCGTTTTGCCTCGGCGATGCGACGGTCCTGGTTGGGCACTACGATGTCATTCCCCCGGCGATAGATCCCCAGCTCAAAGGCTTCTGCAGCGGAAGTACCAACCCTGGCAGTAGCAATCGTCAAAAAACGATTCTGCAAAGGAATATTTTCCGGCTCGCCGTTCTGTACTTCATCGGCAGCGCGCAGGGCAAACTCTTTGGTGCCGCCACCACCGGGAATCAATCCTACCCCCAGTTCTACCAGGCCGGTATAGGTTTCTGCAGCTGCGCATACTTTATCCGCATGCAGGCTCAGCTCACAGCCCCCACCCAATGCCAGGCCATGCGGCGCCAACACCACCGGAACAGCGGAATACCGAACCCGCATAGACGTGTTTTGGAAAAGACGTACGGCCATATCCAGCTCATCATATTCCTGCTCCACTGCCAGCATAAAGATCATACCCACATTGGCTCCGGCCGAAAAATTAGCGCCTTCATTCGCAATGACCAGGCCTTTAAAACTTTTCTCCGCTTTTTCAATGGAAGTCTGGATGCCGCTGAGCACATCGCCGCCAATGGTTCCCATTTTGGTATTCCATTGCAGGGCCAGCACATTATCCCCGATATCATAGAGCCGGCAGCTGTTGTTCTTCCACACCACTTTATCGCCGTAATTGCTTAAAATAATAAAGGCATCGCTTCCCGATAATAACTTATAGGTTTGGGTTGCCGGATCATAGGCCTTCCGTTTCCCGTTCTCAACGATGTAAAAGGTTTGATGGCCCGCTGCCAGCATCGCTTCCACCCAGGCGGCTACGGCAATGCCTGCAGCTTTCATGGCCGCTACCATTTTGGCTACGCCCACAGCGTCCCAGCTTTCAAAAGGCCCGATCTCCCAGCCAAAGCCAGCCTTCATGGCATCATCAATGCGATAGAGCTCATCACTGATCTCCGGTATCCGGTGACTTACATAGGCAAACAACCGGTAATGAAATTGCCGGTAAAATTCACCGGCCTTATCCTGGCCGGTCATCAGCATCTTCAGTTTTGCGGGCAATGTTTCAATCAGCTTTGCGGCTTCCAGGCTCGCAAACTTTGGTTTTACCCGCGGACCGTATTCAAAGGTTTTCAGATTCAGTGTTAAGATCTCCGAAGCACCCTGCTCATTTTTTATCTTCTTAAAAAATCCCTGTCCGGTTTTATCGCCCAGCCATTTATTGGTAACCATTTGCTCCAGCCACGCAGGGATCACGAATAGCTGCTTCGCCTCATCCCCGGGGCAGTTTTCAAACACCCCATTGGCCACTTTCACCAGGGTATCAATGCCCACTACATCGGCCGTGCGGAACGTAGCTGATTTTGGACGGCCGATCATGGGGCCGGTCAATGCCTCGATCTCATCAATCTGCAACCCTAACTGATCCATCAGTGAAAAGATGGTCATAATGCTAAACACGCCCACACGGTTGGCAATAAATGCCGGCGTATCCTTGCATAGCACCGTCGTTTTCCCCAGGATGCGGTCACCAAACTCCATCAGGAAATCAATCACCTCTGGATCGGTATCCGGCGTGGGAATAATTTCCAGCAACCGCAGATAGCGCGGAGGATTGAAAAAATGCGTACCGCAAAAATGTTTCTTAAAATCGGCAGTCCGTCCCTGCGTCATCAGGTGGATGGGGATACCCGATGTATTGGAAGTAATAAGGCTGCCCGGCGTCCGGTATTGCTCTACCTTTTCGAACAATTGTTGTTTAATATCCAGCCGTTCAACTACAACCTCAATCACCCAGTCGCAGCCGGTTATCTTTTTCAGGTCATCATCAAAATTTCCGGTAGTGATCTTTTTTACCACATCCTTTGTGTATACCGGAGATGGGCTGCTTTTAACCGCTGCAGCCAGTGCATCCTTTACGATCTTATTTTTATCGGGACCTTCTGCAGCAATATCCAGTAATAATACCGGAATGCCGGATCCTGCAAAATGACAGGCAATGCGCGATCCCATTACACCGCTTCCCAGAACGGCCACACGTTTTATGATCCTTTTCATATTCAATAACTATTTAGCTGTTGCAACAAGCCTGTAATAGCAACCATGCTGCCTTTTAAAACAGCTCCGTCGCCATCCGGTACCCGGCAACCTTTTATCGAAATCGTATACAAACAACAATTAGTTAGATAAACAACTATCTACTGTGAAGGTAAGGATAAAAACAGCAAGATGCAAAAAACAAAGGGCCGGAAAAGCAGGGCTGTTCCTGTACTGAATCTGTGTGCCGTATTGATTTTCACCGTCGCATTACGCCTGATACCCGGCTCCCATGGCTTACAGCAAGGCCTCCGGAAGATGGCGGCCGGCGTTTACCTGTTCCGGCCGTTGCTTTGCCGATTTTATTTCTTGTGTGGGATCAATTAGTAATACATTTGAATCTGTTAAACCAATGAGGTATGCATGTATTAACGACCCATAACCTTTCAAAAAACTACGGCACGGTACAGGCCTTGAACCAGGTAAATATTGAAGTACCTCCGGGAGCGGTGTACGGTATCCTTGGCCCGAACGGCAGCGGAAAAACCACGTTGCTGGGCATTGTGATGCAGGTGCTGAACGCCAGTTCCGGCAGTTATTTATGGAATGGACAAAGCGGCAACGAAGATCAGCGGAAGCGGATCGGCACCTTGCTGGAAACGCCAAACTTTTATCCTTATCTCAGTGCAGAACGCAACCTGGAAATAGCCGCTTCCATCAAAGGCAGCAGCACAGCCGACATTCCCCGGGTGCTAAAAATCGTAAACCTGTTCGAACGCCGGCAATCTGCATTCAGCACCTATTCGCTGGGGATGAAGCAGCGCCTTGCCATCGCATCGGCCCTGCTTGGAGATCCGGAGGTACTGGTGCTGGACGAGCCAACCAACGGACTGGATCCGGCCGGAATTGCGGAGATCCGGCAACTGATCCGGCAATTGCATGCTTCCGGCAAAACCATTATTATAGCCAGTCATATACTGGATGAGGTAGAAAAAGTATGTACCCATGTAACCATTATTCAAAAGGGAATGATTAAGGCAAGCGGAACGGTTCATGAAGTATTGCATATGGGTGGGCCGGCGGCAGAAACCATCATTGAAATCACCGCAGAAGACCTGCCACAGCTACAGGAAATCATTGCCGGTTTACAACCGGTAAAAGAAGTGCTCGCAAAACAGGGAATGCTCCAGCTCACCGGCACAGCAGACCTGACTCCTCAACGGGTAAACCGGTATTGCTTTGAAAAAGGGATTACACTTAGCTACCTGGCTCTTAAAAAGAAAAGCCTGGAAACACGCTTCCTGGAAATCACCGGATCCAGCAGCGACCAGTAATTACACGCTTTATTTTTAAAACCCGGCATCCCCATCACTCACACTAACAACTCCCATATGTTACAACTTTTTAAAACAGAATGGCTGAAAATAAAAAGCTACCGCACTTTCTGGATCCTCTTTGGCTCCTTTTTTATCTTTCTTCCATCGATGTTCCTGTTGACGGCGCATCAATTCATGCGTCAGTTTGAGCAAATCGCCGGTAAAAGTATTGAAGCCGCCGTGTTGAAACGGATGTTCAGTTCCCCTTTTGTATTTCCCAATACCTGGCATGGCGCTGCATGGTTTGGCGGTATGTTCTTTGTCATTATCGGCATGCTTTTTATCCTGCTGATCACAAACGAAGTGCAATACAGAACGCACCGCCAAAATATTATTGATGGCTGGAGCCGCATGGATTATATCAAGGCTAAACTAACCCTGCTGGTCTTTTTTGTAATTAGCACTACCATTATGGTGTTTCTGTGCGGATTGATTTGCGGATTATTATTTACACCCGACCTTTCTTCTGCGGCTATATTTGAGAATGTGCATTATGTAGGCTATTATGCGATCATGGCAACCCTGTACCTGTTGGTGGCCTTCCTCGTTGCCATCCTTGTTAAACGAACCGGGCTGGCGATCGTGCTTTATTTTGGATATGTATTCGTTATCGATAACCTGTTATGGCTGGCGCTTACATTCCGCAAAGGACAGGCTGGTTATTTTCTTCCATTAGAGAGTACCGATTCCCTGGTTCCTAATCCCTTTAAGCCTGCTGTTATTGAACTCCGTACCGTCTCAGACCTAAGCCTGCTCATTACTGCCGCCATCTATGGGTTTATAATTATCTATGGAATCTTCCGGTACTATCAGCGCACCGATCTAAAAACCTGATCCGGTCATCAGCGCCCGGGCGGCTGAATCTATATCCGGATAATGGAATTTAAACCCGCACGCAAGCAGCTCCCCAGCACTTACCGTAACGCTTTTCAGTGCTTCATTTCCCCGTTGCCCCAGCATCCCTTTCAGAACAATAGCTGGTATATGAATGGTTATAAAAGCAGACCCAAACTTTGCTTTTGCCAACGCATGCACCAGTTGCGTATTAGAAACCGGATGGGGAGCCACCGCGTTGATCGGACCTTTGTATAATTCCTGTTCTATAGCCGCCTGGTACAGGTTTACAAGGTCGCCCAGGTGGATCCAGGTGATCATCTGCCGGCCATTACCCGGTACAGCAGCGAGCCGCCATTTAAAGGCCTGTTCTAAGGTTAACAGAATGCCGCCACCCCGCCCCAGTACAATGCCGGTTCTAAGGTGCACCACGCGGATTCCTGCATCCGTCAGCACCCGGGTGCACTCCTCCCATTCCCGGCAACAGTTGCCCAAAAAGTCCGGTGCAGCCGGCTGGTCTTCTGTAAATGGATGCGGGTTGGGCACCTCCGGATCTGCACCATACCAGCCGGTAGCCGAAGCGCTCACCAGTACCTTCAACCTGTTGGAGCCGCTTCGCAGGGTATCAACAAGTAATTGCCCGCTTTGCACACGGCTATCGATGATTTCTTTTTTTCGTTTGGCAGACCAGCGGCGGTCCATTACCCCCGCCCCGGCCAGGTGGATGATCGCATCCGCCTGCAGTACCGTTTCCCGGTCAATTTCCCCGTTGTCCACATTCCAGTAGCGGTAAGACAATCCGCCTTCAATGTGCCCCCCCAGCGCTTTTTTACGCGTAAATACCACCACCTGGTACCTGCTTTGTAACAGCTGGTTTACAATCGCCGTTCCAATCATCCCGGTGCCCCCGGTTACAATTACGGTTATCATTGGCGCTTAAAAAATAAAACCCGCCGATATTGCGGGTTTTGTTACATATTGACTTGATTATTTTTTCCTGGAGCCGCCCAGGGTTTTTTTGGGCAATGGCACATTCATCCCCTTTCCCGGCATCGGATCATTGGGACCATGGATGGGGTCACGCGGCTTTTCTTTAAATGCATCGGGAACCGGATCTGGTTGTGCTGCTGTGCCGGATGCAGCAGCCTCATTTTCCGGCAAAAGTTTATCGATCGCTTCCTTGTTAATATCGGCCACCTCACTTAACTCAGAGGGTTCCATAACCGGTGCAGAGATAATTGGCTCTTCCCGCGCGGGCAAAGTTGTTTTTACTCCCTTTGCTGTAGGTTTTGAAGCTTTTTTTGCAGCACTCTTTTTGACTGCAGGTTTTGCAATACTCTTTTTAGCAGGGGCTTTTTTAACGGCTGCTTTTGCGGCAGTTGACAACGCTGTTGCTTTCTTTTTGGGTGCCGCCTTTTTACCGGCAGATGGCGCGGCTTTGGCCGCTACCTTTTTTGCAGCCGTTTTTTTTGCCGGAGCTTTTGAGACTACTGTCTTTGCCGCAGGTTTACTGGTCGTTTTCGGCTTTGCAGCAGCAACAGCAGGCTTTTGACCTTCCGGAGCCGTGCGAACGGGTGCTGAACGGGCTGCTTTCTTTTTTTCCTTTTTAATGGCCTTCTTTAACTCCTTTGCTTTTTGCTTTAGTTTTCCGGCAACTTCTTTCTTTGCTTTTTTCTCTGCCTTTTTGGAAACATGGTCCTTTTTCTTTTTTGAATCCGGTTTTTTAGCAGCTGATTTTTTCAATGCTACTTTTTCCGAAGCAGTGCGGTCAGCTTTTCCCTTGGTCTTTTTTTTGGAATCTTTCCCGGAAGCGCCGCCTTTTTTTGATGTCGATTTTTTTTCCTTTGCCATCCTGTTTTGTTTTAGATAATGAACAAATAAAGAATCAGAGAAAAAATGATGAAAATAAACCTCAACAATTATACCATTAAAAAATCCCCATTTTTACAAATGAGGATTTCAAATTCAATATGATCAGGACCTATCCTTCTGTTACCTGGAAGGTGATCGGCTGTTTCCGGTAAGCTTTTACTTCCCGTCCGTTCTGGATAGCGGGTTTCCATTTACCGGATTTTTTAATTACGCGTACAGCTTCTGCACCCATTCCAAACCCGGGATCTTTAATAACCTTCACATCGCTCACGTTGCCTTGTACATCCACAACAAACTGAACAATTACCTGGTAGTTACCGGGTGAAGCGCCGTTTTCCACGGGTACTTCCCCTCTCAGGTTAGTGGTCAGATACCGTCCCCAGTCACCCGGATACTGTGCATCTTTTTCCACTTTGGTGAAGATCTCTGGTTCTTTTTCTACTGGTTTTGTTTCCACAATCCCTTTACCACCATCCACACCTGCCGGAGGAACAACGATGCCTATATCTTTAACACCTTCCTGGTTAAGGGTACCGATCTTGGTATCCTTTAACTCTTCCTGAACCGGAGGCGGCTCTTTTACTTCCTCATCTTTTACGATTTTGGGAGGAGTAAACGCTTTAGTTTCAATTTTTGGAGGTGGCTCCTGCTTTGGAGGCGGAGGAGGTGGCGGCGGTGGTGGCTCATCCTTCTTTTCCTCTTGCTTAATTTCCTGAATGGTTACTTCCTCCATCTTTACTTTTTCCTGAACCGGGGATTTCATCTGGCTTTTCAGCACCACCAGACCAGCAATAACCACAGCGGCTAGTACTGTTATACCCAGCGCTTTCCAGACCCGTTTATTGTAGGTGCGGCGGAGATCGTATGCTCCGTATTCTTTGTTCCGCCCTTCAAACACGATATCCAGAAGATCAGAGGATAAAATTTTATTGGCTTCCATTATCTAATTACGTTTTTAAATATGATGCATGTTTCTACAAATTCCATACGGAATTTTTTATTTAGCTGGTGGAGTTGCCGCCGGAGCAGCAGCTGCGCTACCTCCGCCAGACAAACGAACAGCGTCTAATTCTGTATCGAAAGGTTTTACTAATGCATAGCGTGAAACTTTATTGATGGTCATTTCATCCAGTATGTCTACCACGTTTTTATACGTAGCATCATCTGTGGGTTTAATAACCACGAAAAAGTCCTTCTGCTTACAATCGTCAATGGATTTCCCTTTTGCCCGGGCCTCGTTTTCACAAGCCGGATCGGTTACATAACGGGAAATTACGTCTCTTTTTTTACGGATGATTTCATCCCGGATCTCCTTATACGTTGCACTTTTGAAATTTGACCCGGTTGGATCGAGGTCACCCTCGTAGTAGAAGATCTTATTATCCTTGGCCAGAATCACCGACAAAGAGCCCGATTGTTTGATCTTGGTTTCTTCTTCCTTCTTGTCTGTATCCTTCGGCATGTTCAAATCCATTGTGGTAGGATTGCTCATTGTAGCCGTAAAAATAAAGAAGGTAATCAGCAGGAATCCCAGATCCACCATTGGCGTCATATCTACCCGGGTGTTCAGTTTCTTGGCTTTCTTGACCCCCGGGCCTTTTTTCCCTTCGTCGCCGCCAGTATCTAAACTTGCCATAATTTTTTCTTTTTACTGGTTATACTAAGTAATTGAATTTATTTTCCTTTTAACCGGTCCTGATACAATTCAGTTCCTGCGGGCGCCTCCTGCGGCATAGTCACCAGGTTGTACTTCTGCTCATCGTTACGCTTCATAGCATCGATAATTGCACCAAAGGTTGGATACTTTGAGGTATTATCTCCTTTTACGAGGTACTTCAGCTGTTCTCCGGCGAAAACATACTTGGCAGCCCCGATCCAGTTTACCAATTCGCTGGTGGCAGAATCTTTAACAGGAATTCCATCCTGGGCAACTTTTGCCCGCTGAGCGGGAGGAAGCGCCAGGTATCCTTTTATTTTAGTAAAAGGCATTCCGATCATTTCTCCATCCTGGTACTGACTCAGGTCCGCATCGGTAAGGGTTACCCCTGCCCTTTTAGCAGCTTCCTTAATGAGATCCTTGCCTTTTTGAATATCAGACTTGGACATCACCGAAAAATAAACCTTGTTATCCTTATCAATACTCATCATAACAGCATTGTTATCGGGCATTACCTGGGATGCAACAGAGTTCGGCGTTTCGATGGGAACTGGCTCTGATGGCTTGAATTTTGTAGCCATGATAAAGAAGGACAGGATCAGGAACGCCACATCCACGAAGGGTGTCATATCCGTATCCGTTGACTTCTTTTGTATTTTTGCTTTTGCCATTATTGACTCTATTTTGATATAAGACGAAAAATCTGTTTTATTCCATAAAATTCTTTGATCCTGTATAAAAATTATTTATACAGAGAAGCAAAGGACTGAGTAAGGGTAAAACCAGATTCGTCAATACCATGAGTAATGCTGTCAATACGGGTTGTAAGCATGTTATAGATGATCAACGCCAGGGCAGAAGTACCGATACCTAAGGCGGTGTTATACAGGGCCTCAGAGATACCGATCGCCAGTTCAGATGCGTTACCGCCGCCGCCTTCACCCAGGTTAGAGAAGGATTTGATCATCCCCATTACTGTACCTAATAACGCGATCAGGGTACCGGTAGATACGATTGTAGACAAGAACACCAGGTTTTTCTGTAACATAGGGAGTTCCAGTGCGGTAGCTTCTTCTACTTCTTTTTGAATGGCTGCAATTTTTTGTTCGGTTTCCAGACCAGTTTCGCTGATCATTTCTTTGTAACGACGCAGACCTGCTTTCATTACATTACCTACAGAACCTTTTTGTTTGTCGCACTCAGCGATTGCTGCGTCTACATTTTTATTCGCCAGGTTGTACTGTACTTTGCGGATAAAATTGCTGTTGTTTCCTTTTCCCAGCGCTTTAGCAATGGTAAGGAACCTTTCAATAGCAAACACAATTACCATCAACAGCATACCGATCAGCAGCGGTACGATGATACCACCTTCATAAATACGGTGGAACGCACCTTTGGGGCCTTTGTGATTAGGCCAAAATCCACCTGCACTGTCTGGCTGTGCAAACCCACTGTCAGCACCAATTACAAAACGCCATATGCAATACCCAGCAACAATACACAAAATGGGCGCAACCCACGAAATCAAATTACTGCTTTTTTTAGGTTGAACAGAAGTAGTAGCCGTTACGGGCTTCGCTTGATTTGTCTCAGCCATGATCTTAGTTTTTTTAGTTTTTTAAATATTGAACAAGTTTGTTTGAGTGTACAATTCTAACAAAAAAAATCAAACAACAAAGTTTTTAGCCATTATTTTTTTTTAACTGTTTGAAGTTAAAGGTTTTTTACAAAAACTCAAAAAAATCAAAAAAGTGTTGACAGAATTTTATTTAAGAACGGCAATATTTTTACATCATTCAAAAAAATGGCCTCAGTAGTATGTTTTTTCATTCATAGCGTAAGGCCTCTATCGGGTTTAACCGGCCGGCTTTTACTGCCGGATAAATACCGGCCGCAAGTCCCACAATTGTACAAATGACAATTCCGTATGCCACCCAGTCCCAGGGAACCACAAAACCCGTTTGTAATACCAGCGAAAACAGGTTACCTACAATGACTCCCAGCAAAATACCCAGCAGGGCTCCCAGCACACTGATGATGATGGCTTCCAGCAGGAACTGGGTCTTTACAGACTGCTTCTTTCCCCCAATCGCCTTGATTAAACCCACCTCTTTTGTGCGTTCTGAAACAGATACCAGCATGATGTTCATCAGCCCGATAGCGGCCCCCAGCAGCGTTATAATGCCAATAACAATGGCCGCCCACCGGATGTACCGCAGCACATTCATGGCCGTTTGTACGGCACTATCGCTCCGGTCCATGGCAAAATTGCTGGCCTCCGTAATGCCATTTTTTCTTATGGGGCGAAAAAGGCTTTCGGCCTCTCCCATGGCGGCATCCAGCTGCTTAAGATCGTTCACCTTTACCGCAATTACATAAGAGGTTCCGGAGTTGCCGAAGTTCCGGGCCCAGTTCGGATAACCCGTTATCACCATGTTGTCCCTGCTAAAACCAAAGGTGGAACCTTTGCCTTCCAGGATGCCCAGCACCCGGTAAGGAATATTATTAACACGCACCGTAGTATTGATGCCTTTGTCCATTCCTTCGCCAAAAAAGCTCTTGGCCACATCAAACCCCAATATACAAAAGTTTTGTGCGTCCCTCACCTCACCGGCTGTAAAATTCCGTCCGTATAAAACCTTATAGGCATTGAGGTTCAGGTAATTTTCATCACCTCCCATCAGCACTACATTCGGACTGGTTTTTTTATCATTAAACGACAGGATATTACTCCGGCCTCCAAATACTGAAATGCCGGATACAGCACCCGGAAAATGATAGTGACTGATGAAATATTCGGCCTGTTCGCGGGTTATAACTTTATTGAGATTGGATTGCTTTTCTTTCTTTCCTTTTTTTGAAACAGCAAGATCATCGCCCCTGCCACCTCCAAAATTCATATTGCGTTCTTTAAAGCGAATGGTAAACCCATTGGCCCCCATGGAGGAAAAGCTTTCGGAAAATTTCTGGTTCATGGCCTTGATGGCTGTAATGATTCCCACCAGCGCCATAATGCCAAATGCAATAATGGTTACCGTAAGACCGGTACGCAACCGGTTACTTTTAACGGTCCGGAATGCAAGCAGCAATGTGTCGATAAATTTCACCCTGCTAAGTTACAGGAATAAGGGAAGTTTCAGGTTAGATCCGTTTTATACCCGGTGATCATTGGCTATTGCCCTTGCTTTGGGGGACATAGGGCCCAGGGGGACGGACCATGGAAGGGTGTGTATGTTCAAAGTTCCTGGTTAGGGCCATTGGATACCTGATGCAAGAGGACTAATCTATAATCCCGGACATAATTAACTGAAGGCTGATAACTGATCACTGAAAGCTGTTTGAGGTTCCTGGTTAGATCGTTTTATACCCAATGATCTATCGGCTATTGCCTTTACTTTGGGGAACATAAAGACTGGGGGACCATGGGAGATGTGTACGTTTAAAGTGCCTGGTTAAATCCTTGATACCCGACGCAAGAGGGCAAATCTTCAATCCCGGACATAATTAACTGAAGGCTGAAAACTGATAACTGATTGCTGCTTGAGGTTCCAGGTTAGAACATTTATACCCAATGATCTATCGACTATTGCCCTTACTTGGGGGACATATAGACTGGGGGACCATGGAATTAGTTCAGGCTTAACTGCCCGCCGGACGCCATTCGGGGGGAGACGGACAGGTTCAACGTTTAATGTCAGCTTTCGATCGAAGGGAAGTTCAGGGAGCAGGAACGGATCTCCATTCTCACATTTTCACATTTTCATATTTTCAAATTGTTCTAGAAATACAGCCAGCTAAAAATCACATTGGGAAACAGCCCGGTAAAAACGATCAGTACACAAATACCTACCAGTACATATTTTTCAAAAACACTGATCCCTGAAAAATGATTGGGGCCCTGTTTAAAGTACATGGCCTGGATCACCCTGAAATAGTAATAGGCACTAACAGCGGCCATCAATACCCCGAAGATTACCAGCCACAGATAATCGCCGGACTGGATCACAGCCTTTAACATATAGAACTTGGCCAGGAATCCTGCAGACAGCGGTATACCGGCTAAGGAAAGCATAAAGATGGTTACACATAAAGCCACCAGCGGCTGATGTGTGGCAAGGCCGTTAAACCCGTCGAACGAATAATCCGTCATTTTAGCAATCACCCCAAATATGCCGATGGTTGCCAGGCTGTAGGCAATGGCGTACAGCAACAGTCCTTCATGAGCGGTTTCATTGAGTGCTACCAGGGCAAACAACATAAAGCCCGCCTGGGCGATACTGGAGTATGCCAGCATGCGTTTAACGCTTTGCTGAAACACTGCGGTGATATTACCCACAAACAGCGTCAGCGCCGCCAGGATGGCCAGCCAGAGCTTCCACTGGAGCGCTACCTGGTCAAAGGCACTATAGAACAGGTGCAAAAATCCTACAAAGATGCCTACCTTAACAATGGTAGCCATAAAAGAAGTAAACACATTCGGTGCTCCGTCGTATACATCCGGAGTCCAGAAATGAAACGGGGCCACCGATACCTTAAAGCACATCGAAAACAGTAACAGGAACATTCCGGCAGTAAGCAGGTTAGATTTCACAAGCCCGGCGATATTCATTTTCCCGATATCAAAAGTGCCGGTTGCCCCATACATAAACGCTATACCCAGCAACATGATACCTGTTGAAAAAGCCCCCATCAACAGGTATTTCAAAGCCGCTTCATTGCTTTTCAGATCTTTTTTTGTTGAACCGGTAAGAATGTACAAAGGAATGGAAATGATCTCAATGCCCAGGAACAGCATCAGCAGGTTGGTGAATGAAGTAACCAGGAAAATACCTGTAAGGATAAAAAAGATCAGTGCAAAATATTCGGCATAGTGATTGCCCACCTTTTGCATATCCACAGAGGAAATAAGAAAATAAACCAGGGTACAGGTTATGGCAATCGAATTAAAAAACAGGGCGTAGCTGCTAAAAGAAAGAAAACCGGTTGTATCCAGGTGAAAGAGCCGGACACCCTTCGACTCCAGAATATTTACAACCAGCAACAGCAGGATGCCCAAAATAGCCAGTATGCGCACCGGAGCCTTTGTTTTGAACAAAAAGCTGGCGAACATCATCACAACACCTAATAAGCCTGATAATAATACTGCGTTCATATCGTTTCTCTTAATGCTTCTGCTTCATCAACATCGGAAGCACGTCTGAATTTTTTAAAATGGATTGACTGGTCTGATCTACGGCGTTTAAAAAAGGTTGCGGATAGATGCCCACAATTAAAATGGCACCGACAATAATCGCAAGAATGGCCTTCTCCTGAAAGGAGATATCAGTTCCTTTTACCGTAAGCGCATTGGTTTCGCCAAAGAACACCTTGCGTCCCATCCGGAGTGTATAAACGGCCCCCAAAATAATCCCCACACCCGCTGTGGCCATGATCGCGATCCCATTTTGGGAAACCCTTGATGCCACAATGCCCCTGAACATCAGGAATTCCCCGATAAAAGCATTGGTCAGCGGCAACGCAATATTGGCAAATGCAATGATCACAAAGAAAAAGGTAAGTGCCGGGGCTTTTTGAGCAATGCCTCCCAATGCGGATATTTTCACTGTGCCAAACTTCCGTTCTATGATCGCGATCACCATCCACATTCCAAGGATATTGATCCCATGGGAAAACATCTGGATCATGGTACCTTGCATGGCGCTTTTATCTTCTGCGAAAACAGCGGCACACATCAGTCCGATATGCGCAATAGAGGAATAAGCTACCAGCCGCTTCATGTCGTCCTGCCGCATCGCAATCAGCGAAGCATAGATGATGCCCGTTACCGCCAGCAGGGAAATCGTATCCCCATTTAAATAAGACGCTATAGGAAACACCGGCAGCAGCCAGCGCAACAGTCCCAATACGCCCATTTTTACCATCAAAGCGCTCAATACCATCGTAGCCGCCGTGGGCGACTGCTGGTAAGTATCGGGTTGCCAGGTATGAAAGGGGAATATCGGCATTTTTACAGCGAAGGCTACAAAAAACAACCAGAACAACCAGGTCTGTTCTTTCATAGAAAGACCCGAATTATAAAAGGCCGTAATATCAAACGAATGGTCCGGCGTGCGGGAGTATACATAAAGAATACCCACCAGCATCAACAAAGAACCAATAAAAGTGTAGATGAAGAATTTAAACGTAACGGCAATGCGTTTTTCGCCACCCCATTGCGAACAAATAAAATAAACCGGGATCAGGGCCAGTTCCCAGAAAAAGTAAAACAGGAGGGCATCCATCGCCAGGAATACGCCCATCAGCCCCGCCTGAGTCAGCAGCATTAACCCGAAAAAGTTATTGACCTTTTTATAAGCAGTAGTCCAGGTAGAAAGAAAAATAACCGGATAGCACAGTGCCGTTAACATGCAAAGCATAATGCCCATGCCATCACCTTTCAGTGAAAAGCTGCTGTTCAACAGTCCCATCCAGTCGGCCCTGAACGTCCAGTTACCAGGCGCGGTATATACCGCCACACCAAGTATGGCTATGATAAAGGTAACAATGGCTGCCAGTAACGACCAGGTTCTTACCTGCTCTTCCTTCTTTATTAAAAAAGTAGCCAACCCACTCACTAAAGGCACCAGTATCAACAACAATGCGATCATATTTCAAATTTCAAGTTCCAAGTTTCAGATTTCAGGTTCAGGTTCCGGATTATTTTCTCAAAAAGAACTGTACAATAAAGATCAGCACCATTCCCAATACCATCATCAAAATATAAGAGCCGGTTTGTCCGCTCTGCATCCAACGCAACTGGCGGCTGCTATAGCGCACCAGCCGTCCTACTCCATTTACCACTCCATCTACAATACGCTTATCCACTACATCATTCAGGAAGGATCCCAGGCGATTCAGCGGTTTTACGATCACGGCATCGTACAGCTCATCTACATACCATTTGTTTTCCAGTACTTTCCCAAAGCCGGAAGCGGGTTCCAGGTCGGGCTTTTTCGAAAAACGGGTCCAGGCAATGATCACTGTTATAATAATAAGCACGGAAGATAATCCTGCCAGCCCCCACTCGGTGCTATGATCCACTTCATGCGCAGACAGCAGGGCATAAGAATCTTTAAAGACCGGATGCAGAAAATCCGATAAGGCATGTGCGCCATGTACCATAAATTCCGGCACACCCACAAATCCACCCACCACCGAAAGAATGGCCAGGATGATCAGCGGAATGGTAATGGCTGCAGGGCTTTCATGCAGGTGATGTTCCTGGTCATGCGTACCGCGGAACTTACCTTTAAAAGTAGTGGCATATAACCGGAACATATAGAACGCGGTTAGTAATGCGCCCAGCAAGCCAAGGGCATATAATACCGGCGATTTGGCAAAAGCTCCCGCCAGGATCTCATCTTTTGAAAAGAAGCCGGAGAACCCGGGGATACCCGCAATAGCCAGGCAGCCCAGTAAAAAAGTAAGGTTGGTTATTCTCATGTATTTCGACAACCCGCCCATTTTGCGCATGTCCTGTTCGCCACCCATGGCATGAATTACACTACCACTGCCCAGGAATAACAAGGCTTTGAAAAAGGCATGGGTCATTACATGGAATACCGCAGCTACATAGGCGCCGCTTCCCAGTGCCAGGAACATATAGCCCAGCTGGCTAACGGTGGAATAAGCCAGTACTTTTTTGATATCGTTCTGCTTCAGCGCAATAGTGGCGGCCAGCAGGGCGGTAGCAATACCAATGATGGCAATAATATTTAAGGTTGCAGGAGCCATTGAAAACAAGAGATTGGCTCTTGCAATCATATAGATCCCCGCGGTAACCATGGTAGCGGCGTGAATGAGGGCCGATACCGGGGTAGGACCCGCCATCGCATCGGGTAACCAGGTATATAACGGGATCTGGGCACTTTTACCGGTTGCTCCCACAAATAATAATAAAGTAATGGCCGTGATCTCTTTGCCGGATAATTTTGCCAGCGATGCACTTGTAAAGATCTCGCTGAAGGTGGTGGTGCCCAGTTTGCTGATCAGTATAAACAAGGCAATCAGAAAGGCCAGGTCGCCCACCCGGTTCATGATAAAGGCTTTGTTGGCTGCCTTGCTGTATTCCTTTTTCTTAAACCAGAAACCGATCAGCAGGTAAGAACAAAGTCCTACACCTTCCCAACCGATGAACATGATCACAAAATTGGCGCCCATGACCAGCAACAGCATCGAAAAAACGAAAAGATTCAGGTAGGCAAAATACCGACCGAAATGCTCCGGCTTTTCGTCATGCATATAAGAGGTGGAATATACATGGATCAGGAAACCGATACCGGTGATGATCAGTAACCAGATGGCAGACAGCTGATCGATCTGGAAGGCAAAGGGAATTTTCAGGTTTCCTACATTGATAAAAGGGAAATATTCTGCGGTATGCACATTGCCGCCCCGTACCTGGAAAAACACCCACACACTGAGTATAAATGAAGCCAGGATCACCCCACTGCCAATGAACCCTACCGCTCCTTTTGATAAACTTTTTCTTCCCAGCCCGTTTATGATACAGCCCAGTAATGGTAATAGCGGGATCCAATAAACGATATCTAACACATTATTCATAATAAAAAGAATGCCGGCGCAATTAATGTTTCAGCCTGTTTAAGAAATTAATATTGATCGAGTGCACATTCCGGTACATCATTACAATGATCGCCAGTCCCACACTTACCTCTGCTGCGGCCACCACCATAATAAAGAATACAAACAACTGTCCGTCGGAACCCGCCGTAGCTGCTGCGCCCTTTGCCAGGTGGTGCATTTTTGAAAATGCTACCAGCAACAGGTTCACCGCATTCAGCATTAACTCAATACACATAAAAACAATAATGGCGTTCCTGCGTGTTAACACCCCTACCACACCAATGGCAAACAAACAAAGGGCAAGGGTGATGTAATAATTTATTGGCATGTAAAAAGTTTCAAGTTTCAGGTTTAACGTTTCAGGTTCAGGTTTCCGGTTCTGTATGATGCTACTCTTTTTTACCGATGACTACAGAACCGATCATTGCGCTTAAGAACAGTACACTGCTGATCTCAAACGGGATCACAAAAGTAGTAAACAGTTCCCTTCCCAGGCTTTTCACCAGCCCGATATCGCCGGTACCCATTTCCACCAGGTTCTTCTTCACCTCTGTATTCTTTAAAGCCGCGATCAGTACCAGGAACAGGCAGCTGCCGGCAATGGCACCCACAATCTGCAGCCATTTATTTTTAAGGGTTTCCGTAGCCCGGCTCAGGTTCATTAACATGATCACAAAAAGGAACAGTACCATGATGGCGCCGGCGTAAACAATGATATTTACAATAGCCAGGAACTGCGCATTCATTAAAATATAATGACCGGATATGGCAAAAAAGGTCACAATCAATCCCAATACACTGTAAACAGGATTTTTGCTGGTAACAATCATCAGCGCGCTGCCTATGGCAATCACCGTTAGTATCCAGAATAGTAGTTGCGTAATATTCATTTCGTTTCTTAATTAACCCTTAAACACCTTCTTTTTCCCTGCTGATGGTTCCCAACGCCTTTTGATAACCTTCCGGATCTGTAACCGGATTGGGAATCAGCAGATCTTCTTTTTTATAAATAAATCCTTTACGCTGGTAGTTGGCCGGGGTAAATGTTTGCGACAGGTAAATGGCATCCTTTGGACAAGCCTCTTCGCAATACCCGCAGAAGATACAACGCAGCATATTGATCTCATATTTTGCCGCGTATTTTTCTTCACGATACAGGTTCTCTTCCCCTTCCTGGCGTTCCGCAGCCTCCATGGTAATGGCCTCTGCCGGACAGGCTACGGCACAAAGTCCGCAAGCTGTACATCTTTCACGGCCTTCCTCATCCCGGTTCAGGATCTGCAGCCCGCGAAACACTTTACTAAAGGGCCTGGTTTCTTCCGGATACTGTATAGTGGCCTTCTTTTTAAAGAAATGCTTCAACGTAATGGCCATTCCTTTAAAAATATTGATCAGGTATAAACGCTCCACCCAGTTCATCGGTCTGCGATCAACGGGTTTGCTTCTGTTTGTTAATTGTACACTCATGTTTCTTTATACAGCGCTTTACTTTTTATTTTTTGTTTACCAGCACCTGTGCAAGGCTCAACATCCTTGTGTCACTCACTTGTACACTGGTACTGCTATCATCATTTCCACATTCCCACATTTTCACATTCTCACATTTCCACATTTCACATCTTCATTTTCAAATGCTATTTCTTCAGCCACAATATCACCACTGCTGTGATGATCATATTAGCCAGCGCCAGCGGTATCAGGCGTTTCCAGCCCAGGTGCATCAGCTGATCGAAGCGGAAACGCGGAACGGTCCACCGGATCCACATAAATACAAATACAAAGAACAGGGCTTTTGCCATCAGCGTAAGAAAGGTAAGCAGTGCTACCCAGTTTTCCCCGATATGCTGTGCCAGCTTCGCTTCATTTACAAACGGGATATCGTAGCCTCCAAAATAAAGGGTGGCCATAATTACTCCGCTTATAAACATATTGATATATTCTGCAAACAGGTAAAAGCCCAGCTTCATGCTGGAATACTCCTGGTGATACCCGAAATTCAGCTCGTTCTCTGCCTCCGGCAGGTCAAAAGGCGTACGGTTGGTTTCTGCCAATGCACAGATAAAAAAGATGATGAAACCGATGGGCTGGTAAACGATATTCCATACGGAATTGTATTGCTCACCCACAATAACGCTCATCTGCAAAGACCCTGTAAGCATCAGCACCGCGATCAGCGAAAGCCCCATTGCCAGCTCATAAGAAACCATCTGGGAAGCGCCCCGTATGGCGGCCAGCAAAGAGAATTTATTATTGGATGCCCATCCACCCAGCATGATGCCATATACACCCAAACTTACCACTCCAAATACATACAGGATACCGATGTTTACATCTGCCACCTGTAACGGTACAGCCCGGTTGCCGATGGTCATGGAACTGCCCCAGGGAATAACGGCGCTGGTCAGCAAGGCTGTAACCATAGCCAGTAAGGGTCCCAGGATGAATAAGAACTTTGAAGAAGCCAGCGGAATGATCTCCTCTTTAAAAAAGAGTTTGCCTCCATCGGCCAGCGGCTGCAATAATCCCAGGGGACCCGCCCGGTTAGGACCGATACGATCCTGGATAAAGGCCGCCACTTTCCGCTCTCCATATGTAGCATACATGGCCACTACCATTGATAAGGTAACAATGGCAGCAATCAGCACCAGTTTCTCAATAATAAAAATCCAATCAATAGCTAATAAATACATATACTTAATAATCTTTAGTCGCTTCTTTTATAGATGGGCTTCCACATATTTACTTATTTCTTTCACAGCATCTTTACCACGAGAGATCAGCGGTTCCACATCTGATCTCGAATAATTAGAGAAATCACCGTAATCTGCGTTATTCCTTTCATCAAACAAAATATCAAACAGTTTTCCGATATCGTCTTTAAAAACTTTTGTTTTAATAAACATCAAATGAAATTTATTCTTCACCCCTGAATGTGTTTTGGCAAAAGTATCTTTTATAAGTAAACATGCACCTGCCGCATAGAATACTGCATAATATACCCTGCTAACAACGGAATCATAAAATCCATTTACAAAAAGAACTTCTGCCTCATTAATACGCTGGTTTGATTTTGCCAGTTTTATATTTATCAGGTCTTTATTCATCATATCCGCACACCGTCTTTATCCACTTCAAAACGTAACGGGTAATTTTTAAACTTACTATTCCAGTCATTGCGGTTCAAAATAATGGTACTGATACAAATTGTATGCTCAAGCCCCACATAAAAGAGTTGATCTGTTATCTTATTTTTAAACGCCATGTTTACCTGGTGGTCAGACAACACTAATACATCCCAGTCACTATCCTCTTTAAAATCTCCCCGGGCCCGTGAGCCAAAAAGGATCATTTCAGCGCTGGCATCTACCGACAGCACCGCATGCTTGATCTCTTTCAATATTTTAGTATCCGGGTTATCCACTAATTCTTTTTATTTTCTAATTGCTTTTTGTTAAAAACCGCACCCGTTGCTGGTCCGGGAATCTTGCTCAGGTCTATAGAAGGATCGTTTACATCGCTGATGCTGTGAATGTCCATTAACAGCTTCGGCGCACGGCCTCCCATAACCTCGCTGATGGTTTCTTTTGGCCGGTCCAGCACTTCATAGTGGTTGGTGCCAATAACGGAATGCCGCGCCACTTTCATGGGACCTTCAATTACCCAATCCTTAATATCTTTCTTTTCAAAACGGCATTCGTTGCAGATCCAGCCGGTTTTACCGTCTTCTGCCGGTAATATTTCGCCCCACTGGTCTTTACGCGCCGTTACCCGCAATACCTCATTTCCGCGTTCCCAAAGGGTAACCTTACCGCAGCAGGTAGGACAATCTCTATGTGCATCCACTGGTTTGGTAAACCATACCCGGTTTTTAAACCGGAAGGTTTTATCGGTTAATGCTCCTACCGGGCAAACATCGATCACGTTCCCGATAAATTCATTATCCAGCGATTTTTCAATATAGGTAGCAATCTCTGCATGATCGCCCCGGTCCAGCACTCCGTGCTGCCGCTTGTTGGTGAGCTGGTCTGCCGTAAATACACAACGGTAGCAAAGAATGCAACGCGTCATATGCAGCTGGATGTATTTACCCAGGTTATGTTTCTTAAAATTGCGCCGTTTAAATTCATAACGGGTGCCCGCCTTCCCATGTTCATAGCTCAGGTCCTGTAAATGACATTCGCCGGCCTGGTCGCAAACAGGGCAATCCAGCGGATGATTGATGAGCAGGAACTCCACCACGCTGTTGCGCGCATTGATCACGCGTTCGCTGGTAATGCTTTTTACCTCCATTCCATCCATCACAGTAGTACGGCAACTGGCCACCAGTTTGGGCATTGGCCGCGGATCTTTTTCGGAACCCTTGCTTACCTCTACCAGGCAGGTGCGGCATTTACCACCACTGCCTTTCAGCGGTGTGTAAAAGCACATGGCCGGGGGTGTTACATCCCCTCCGATACTTCTTGCAGCCTGCAAAATAGTGGTGCCGGGCGGCACTTCCAGGGTAACATTGTCGATGGTTACCTTAAAGTTTGCAGGTGGTTCTTGTTTTATTTCGTCTGCCATATTCGTTTTCTCGCAAAGGCGCCAGGACTTCGCCAAGACGCCAAAATTTTATAAATTATTCACAATACGATGCATCCCATTTTTGATCAGCGGTACATTAAAGTTGATCAACAGCCCTAATCTCAAATCTGCTAACTTTAAATATGTTAACACCTGCTTATAATGTACATCTGCCAATGCCTCGATCGACTTAAATTCCAGAATTACCTTACCTCCTATTATCACATCAGGAATAAAACCAATTCCCATATCTATCCCTTCATGTATCAATCGCACACCCTGCTGCCTTTTAAACGCTAGTCCCGTTTTTTGCCACTCGTAACAAAAGATCTCCTCGTAAACGCTTTCAAATAATCCCGGCCCGTATAGGCTGTGAATTTTGAAACAGCAATTAACCGCAACTCTCGCTAATTCATTTTCAGTCATACCTTTTACTCTTTGCGTTGACTTTGCGGCTTTGCGTGAAACAATGATCTACACCGCAGCTGGCTCTGGTACCGGCAACGGGTCTGCATAATGCGCTAACCCAAAGTTCCGTGTTTGCGCTTCTGCGGCATTGGTAATATGCCACTCAAACTCATCCCGGAAATGACGGATCGCCGCTGCAACCGGCCATGCGGCCGCATCACCCAGGGGGCAGATCGTATTGCCTTCGATCTTGCTTTGGATATCCCACAGCAAATCAATATCACTCATCTTTCCCTGCCCCTGATCCATGCGCAATAATAACTTTTCCATCCAGCCGGTTCCTTCACGGCAGGGAGAACATTGTCCGCAGCTTTCATGGCGATAGAAACGAGCCAGGGTGTAGGTATGTTTTACCACGCACTGATCTTCATCCAGTACAATAAAACCACCGCTCCCCATCATGGTACCCGTTGCAAATCCGCCATCTGAAAGGCTTTCATAGTTCATGATCCGCGGTTCGCCCTTTGCTGTTTTCAGCAACAGGTTGGCGGGCAGTATCGGAACAGATGATCCTCCCGGAATACAGGCCTTCAGCTGTTTTCCGTTCCTAATCCCTCCGCACCATTCATCACTATAAATAAATTCCTCAACGGAGATGGTCATGTCGATTTCATATACCCCCGGCTTATTGATATTGCCACAGGCAGAGATCAGCTTGGTTCCTGTAGAACGGCCCACTCCGATCTTTGCATACTCCTCTCCGCCCATATTCATAATGGGAACTACAGCAGCCAGGGTTTCTACGTTATTCACCACGGTTGGGCGATCCCAGGCGCCTTTAACCGCAGGGAACGGCGGCTTGATCCGTGGGTTGCCCCGCTTTCCTTCCAGGGATTCGATCAGCGCGGTTTCTTCTCCGCAGATATATGCACCTGCGCCCCGCTGCACATAGATCTCACAGTCGAAACCGGAGTTTAAAATATTTTTACCAAGAAAGCCATTTGCTTTGGCTTCGGCAATGGCCTGCTCCAGGATATCGGGGATCCAGGAATATTCGCCCCGGATATAGATATAGGTCACATTCGATCCCAGCGCGTAACTGGAAACGATGAGTCCTTCAATTAATAAATGCGGAAGGAACTCCATCAGGTATCGGTCTTTAAAGGTTCCCGGCTCGCTTTCATCTGCGTTGCACACCAGGTGGCGGGGAACGCCTTCGGGCTTGGCGATAAAGCTCCATTTCATTCCTGTTGGGAACCCTGCACCGCCACGGCCTCTTAAACCGCTTTTTTTTACTTCTTCCACAATTTCATCGGGCGACATTTTCAGCGCCTTTTCCACACTGCGGTATCCACCGTTTTTGCGGTAGGCATCATAATAACGAATGCCTTCGATATGCGCGTTCTCTAAAAGTAATTTTATTCCCATTGCTCCGTTTTCCTGTTCAATAATTTGTTTGCCGCTTTAATCCTTTGGCTTGTCGTAGTTAAACATCCAGCTGATACCAAACCGGTCGGTAACCATTCCGAACTTAGCGCCCCAAAAAGTATCCTGCAACGGCATGGTAATGGTTCCACCGGCAGCCATCGCATTAAATGTTTTTTCAATGGCATCCTCATCCGTAAAATTCAATGCCAGGCTTAGATTAGAGCCGGAGGTCACCGAAACATCGGGCGGGCAATCGCTCACCATAAAGTTCAGCTCACCTGCATTGAATAGTGCATGCATGATCTTATCCTTATGCGATGCTGCTACGGGATAATCGGCCTGCGTATCTCCAAAGGTTTGTTTATGTACCACCTGTCCGCCCAGTGCTTCTGTATAAAAATCCAGGGCTTCAGCTGCATCGCCGTTAAAATTCAGATATGGAGTAATTGCCTGCATATGCTATTGTTTTATTGATTTACCAGCGCCTGGGTTCTGCACTCAGCGATGATGGCATCTACTTTTTCTTTGGTCAGGTGCTCTTTGTAAAATTTACCCATCTGCATCATCGGCGCATAGCCACAGGCACCCAGGCACTCTGCCGTTTTTAGCGTAAACAGGCCGTCGGCCGTGGTTTCGCCGGGTTTAATGCTCAGCTTTTCCCCAATATAGGCAATGATATCATCACTTCCCTGGATCATGCAGGGACCGGTCTGACATACTTCAAAAACGTATTTCCCTACTGGTTTCAGATTATACATGGTATAAAAAGTAGCTACCTCGTATACCTCAATCGGCTCAATGTTTAACAGTGTTGCCACATAGTCCATCGTTTCCGAACTCAGCCATCCAAATACCTCCTGTGCCAGGTGCAGCACCGGCAGCAGGGCACTCTTTTGCTTGCCTTGCGGATACCGGGCGATGATCTGGTTCACTTTATCCAATTGTTCCTGAGAAAACTGTATCATGATCTTTTGCTCCATTATTAATTTCGTTTATGCATCCATTTCCCCTGCAATCAGGTTCATGGACGACATTACCACGATGGCATCGCTCAGCATCGCTCCTTTTACCATTTCAGCATAGGCCTGGTAATAAATAAAACAGGGCCTTCTGAAATGCAGCCGGTAGGGGGTTCTTCCGCCATCGCTGATGAAATAAAAGCCCAGTTCGCCATTGGCTCCTTCCACCGCATTGTATACTTCGCCTGCCGGCATATTGATCTCACCCATGATGATCTTAAAGTGCCAGATCAATGCTTCCATTTTTGTATATACATCCTTTTTGGGAGGCAGGTAGTATTCCGGAACGTCTGCATGATAGATGGTTGCTTCCTCCCCCTTCAGGTCGTTCAGCTTTTGCATTGCCTGCTGAATAATGCGCAGGCTTTGCCACATTTCTCCGTTCCGCACCAGGAAGCGATCATAAGAGTCGCCGGTTGATCCAACAGGTACTTCAAAATCAAACTCCTCATACCGGCTGTAGGGCGCTACCACCCGTACGTCATAATCGACACCCGCAGCGCGAAGATTGGGCCCGGTAAACCCGTAGTTCAGCGCCCGTTCGGCACTGATAGGGCCCGCACCGATGGCGCGTTCCATAAAGATCCGGTTACGGGTAAACAGATCTTCAAATTCTTTTAATACCGCAGGATATTCTTTCAAAAACCGCTCGATCTTTTCAAAGGCGGTATTGGTAAAATCACGCTCAAAACCGCCGATACGGCCGATATTGGTGGTTAAACGGGAACCGCAGATCTCTTCATAGATCTCATAAACCAGCTCCCGGTATTGCATTACATATAAGAACCCGGTATAGGCACCGCTGTCTACCCCCATAATGGAGTTACAGATCAGGTGGTCGGTGATCCGCGCCAGCTCCATAATGATCACCCGCAGATAATCAACCCTTTTGGGTAGCTGTACCTTTAATAATTTTTCGCAGGTGAGGTGCCAGCCCATATTATTAATGGGAGCTGAGCAATAATTTAAGCGATCAGTAAGCGGAGTAATCTGGTATAAAGACCGGCGCTCGGCAATTTTTTCGAATGCCCGGTGAATATAGCCAACTGTAGAATCAGCGGCAACGATCTTTTCACCATCCAGCTCGATAATGTTCTGAAAAACCCCATGGGTGGCCGGGTGCGTGGGCCCCAGATTTAATGTGGTTGTCTGCTTCTCAATACTACCGCTTGGTAATAATACATTGTCGCTCATAATCTATATTCGATATAACCGTTCAAAATTGTGGTGTTTATACGCACAACTTCGAGCTTTAAACTTTTTATCTTCCGAACATCTCGTCGTCCTTATCGATACGGCTTTGGTCTTCCAGCGGATACTCTTTCCGCATGGGAAAATAGTCCATTTCTTCTACATTGAGTATGCGTTTGAGGTTGGGATGCCCGATGAAATTGACCCCGTAAAAATCGTAGGTTTCCCGCTCCATCCAGTTTGCGCCCGCAAAAATGCCGGTAGCAGTGTATACATCCGGTTGTGCAACACTGGTAAATACTTTATACCGGATCCGCACATTTTCCCTCATGTTATGCAAATGATACACTACTGCTATTTCCTGTCCTTTATTATCGGGATAATGAACGCCGCAGAGATCGGTCAAAAATCCGAACTGAAGCGTTTCGTCTTCAACCAGGAAATTCAGGACTTTCAGGTTGATTTCTTTGTCGGACCGGAAGCTCAATAAACCATACTGCTCTTCAAACCCGGTGACTTGGTCACCAAATTTTTCTACCAGCTTTTCCTTTATATATTCGTTGGTCAATGCCATCTTAATTTGAAAATTTGAAAATGTGCTAATTTGAAAATTTGAGAATGTTTTGAGGAGTTATTTATTAATTACCCTTCGCCGTATTTTCAAATCTTCAAATTTTCAAATTGAATTATTGTATCCCGTAGCTTTCCAATAACGCCTTATACTGTTCTCCATTTCTTCTGCGGAGACTTTCCTTACCCACCAGGTCCTGTATGCGCATCAGCCCATCCAGGATCGCTTCTGGTCTGGGAGGGCATCCCGGAACATAAACATCTACCGGCACTACCTGGTCAATACCCTGCAGCACACTATAGGTGTCGAAGATACCGCCGCTGCTGGCACAGGCTCCTACCGCAATTACCCAACGGGGTTCTGCCATCTGGAGATACACCTGTTTTACCACCGGGCCCATTTTTTTGGCAATGGTGCCCATCACCATCAGCAGATCACATTGACGGGGCGAAAAACCCACGCGTTCACTGCCAAAACGGGCAATATCATATGTAGCGCCCATGGTGGCCATAAATTCAATACCGCAACAGGAAGTGGCAAACGGCAGTGGCCATAAAGAATTCTTACGGGCCAGCCCGATGACATTATCCAGTGTTGTTGCAAAAAAACCCTGTCCCTGGTGGCCTTCCGGCATGTCGACCATGCTGATATCCGCCTCCAGTGGTTTTTTCTTAATATTATATGATACCGGTCTCATAAAATCAATTTGAAAATTTAAAATTTGAAGATTTGAAAATGGCCATTGGCACATTCACTCCTTTTCAAATTACCTGTTAATCCTCCCACTTCAGTGCTCCGCGCCGGATGATATAGATAAATCCGCAGAGGAAAAATGCTACAAACATCAGCACGGCGTAAAACCCGCTCCAGCCCAATTCTTTAAAATTCACCGCGTAGGGGTAAAAAAAGATCACTTCCACATCAAACAACACAAAAAGAATAGCGGTAAGGAAATATTTGATCGCAATGGGCTGCCTTGCCTCTCCGTGCGACTCAATACCACTTGCAAAGTTTTGCAGTTTATCGGAAGTCCGCCTTTTTGGCCCCAGCAAGTGGGTAACGCCCATCAGGGTAACGATCATTCCCGCTGCAAATAACAGTTGTAAGCCAATGGGCAGGTAGGAGCCTGAAGTATCTAAATTCGTCTGTATAGCTAAATTTATCATCTCAATTATGCAATAAGCAAAAATAAGGTAACCATTTAACAAATCCTTTTTTTGAATGCTAAAAAGCAAACAGCCCCGAAAAATTCCGGAGCTGTTTTTATTTGAAAAAACGTATCGTTATTTCTGACCGCCGGTGCTGTCCTTTTTCGGAGCGGTACTGGTGGTATCTTTTGTTCCGGCAGGTGTTCCGCCGCTTTTTGAACCGGTAGCCGGTTTCGTGTTCATTTTATTTACCTGGTCAATGTACGCCTGTACCTGTTGCTTCATATTATCGTTTGGCGCATTTTCCAGTGCCACATTCAAATACTTCAACCCGGTTTCTTTGTCGCCCTTTTCATTTACATAGTAAGGGAACAGCACTGCGGCTGCAGTAAAGGCGTTGATCTTAGCATCCCTTGCTGTGTCCTTTTGAGAGAAAGCTACCAGTTTTTCGGCATCCGGGATCAGGATATTCTTTGCATTCGTAGAATCAAAGTACCGGCTGCTATTAAACGTCCACAGGTAACCATAGTTCACATCCGGGAACTTGGTACGCATGACATCGAATACTTTCCAGGATTTTTCATATTCCTTACCCTGAAAGTAAGCGCGGTAACCTGCATCAAAAAAGTCGTTGATGGTAGGATTGGGTTTGATCTCCAGGATCTTGCTCAGCAGGTCGCCCTGTAAGCCATATTGTTTCCTTTCGGCAAAGAATTTAGCACCTTCCTGCAACATCTTAACCCGTCCTGAAATAGTGGTATCGGCTTTCAGACCATCTTCATATGCTTTCATCACTTCATTTTCCTTACCCGGTGTAGCGGCATAAACAGTCGCTTTCAGGTTGAAATCAAGCGGATCCAGATCATCCTTGTCTGCTTTTTCAAAGTATTTTTCCATATAGGGCAGGGCCGATTTGGCATCGCCTTTATCCACATAGCTCCAGGCTAACAATTTAAAAAGATTCGGTTTTGCCAGGTCGCCCATTTTTTGCAGAATGCTTTTTCCGGAAGCGATGGCATCATCGTACTTTTTCTCCAAATAGAACGTTTGTGCCTTATAGTAATCGTTCCAGGGGCTGGGATCAGAGTTGGCAATGATCTTATCAGCAACTGCGTTTGCGCCGGCATAATCTCCGGTACCTATTTTATATTCGTACAACGCATCGTACGCGGGTACATAAGCAGGGTTTGCCGCAATCGCTTTGTCGATATTTTGCAGGTACAGATCATAATTCCGCTGCGATTTAAAGATCAGCCCATTTCTCAGGTATGCTTTTGCAAAGCTGGGTTCTGCGCTTACCGCATCACTGTAGGCGGTAAAAGCAGCTGTACCGTCACCTGGTTTTGCTTTACGGTAAGCATCCCCCAGGTTTGTAAGAATATCGGCACGTAACCAGTTGTTCTTAGACTTTTCAGTTTCAGCTTTTGCTTCTTCCAGTTTTTGTACGGCGTAGTTGATATCACCGACCTTGTCGATATTATTGTATTCCTTGGCAATGGTTCCGCCAACGGCATTCAGGATCTCAGGGTCATTGCCCTTGCGGCCTTTGCTGGCAGTTAAAGCGGCTTCAAAACTTTGTTTAGCCTCGTTCGCTTTTCCATCCATCAACTGTAACTGGCCTTTTGCTACCAGCAGCCAGGCATCGTTGGGCTTTGCAGCCAACGCCTTGTCCAGTGCCTGTTGTGCACCGGCTTTATCCTGATTCTCAATATCTGCGCGCACCAGCCAGTAAGTTGCTTCTGGCTTATCGCCCTGTTTTTCAAAAATTGATTTTGCCCCCAGCACTTTTCCCGAGTACAGCGCTTTTACACCATCCTGTATGGATTGCGCATTTACCGCTACCCCCAGAATTACTGTAAGTGCTAAAAGCCCGATTTTCTTGTTGATCATTTTTCTAATTTTATTTTACCAGTAAATAATAGAGTTGTAAATATACCCTTTTTATAAATTTTATTCTTTTGTTTGTGCCGGACGAACGATAAAGGCCCGCCGCCCCGGCATTAAATAGGCTCTTTTAAAAATCAGCTGCCCGATTTCATCTGCCATAAACTCTGCAAACCCTGTGCCTAACCCCCGGTGCCCTTCTTTTACAATGTACACCAGGTCCCTTGTCATCGGGTATCGTTTGGTGTAAATGTTTGCCTGTACCGGTAAGACGTATTTCCCGGGCTTATCGGTGCTCTCCAACTGCACAATTTTAACCTTTTTTAAAAAACTTAATTGTTGTGCATCATCCTGGTTCCCGATCCAGCTTACCCCGATAAAACCAATAGCATTGGGATTATTGGCCACAAACTGAATCACGGAATCACTGGTGCTGGCCCCCATCGCTTTTGATGTGATCTTCTGCCCCTTTAATACGCTATCCATCAGGAATCGTACAGTACTTGTAGCAGACAGTCCGTCAAAAACCGGAATCAGCGGTTTTGTATAATTGCCCGTCAGCACCGACCGGATCTCCCCCATTGTTAATAAGGTATCTTTGGAGGACGGATTTACAATGACTGCAACCGCATCCCGGGCCACCGGCAATTGTTTTACCACCACATGCAACGAATCTACAACCGACCGGATCTGCTCATCCGACAATTTTATGGTAGCAATTACCATCCGGATACTATCATTGAACAGATCGGCCATGCATTCTGCTTCCGGCTTATATTGCGCATGAATCTTTGTACTGTCATTATTAGATTCATATACCTGGATCAACGCATCCACGATCGGCCGGAATGATTCATCGGCACTGATGGTGATTACACCTTTTTTGGGAGTATCGGTATACACGCGGGCCCGGCCATCACCAGATGCGCAGGAATACACCAAGATCCATAACACACTGCCCAATATTGCAAGGCGCCATCTTTTCATTGCTCTATTTAAAATAATTTTTCTTGTATCCCCGGTAAATACGCCACCCACCATAAACTACAAACAACGCTCCCAACAGAATATCTATTGTGTCCGGCGGAAACCGTTTGTTCAACGCCAGATCAAACTGGTGCCGAACGATCAAAAACACCCCCACAAAGATGATCACCACTCCCATTGCATAGTCCAATACCGATCGCATACCGGCAACCTTTTTATTCCGTTGCCTTTCATAATCTTCATTTGATTTTACAGTCATATCGTTGATGAGGAGCGGCAATTTATTGATTTTTCTAATTAGATACAAAATTTTAAAATTCCATAATATACGAAGGCCTGCCTGGGTGAAGTATCTGTTAAAACGGCCATTGTTCAAATTAAATGCTATTTTTATGATTGTATGTATTTTGTAAAAGCGCCCTGGTTGTTGAAAAAGATCTACACCCGCTACCTGTGGGACCTGCCGGCATCTAAAAAAAAGATTTTCTTAACATTTGATGACGGGCCCCATCCGGTAGCTACTCCTTTCGTGTTGGAACAGCTACGATCCTGGAATGCAAAGGCCACTTTTTTTTGTGTGGGGAAGAATGTGGTAACGGAGGCAGCGCTTTATCAAACCCTTCAAAATGAAGGACATCGAATTGGAAATCATACATTTACTCATCTTAATGGATGGAAAGCAGACACCCCAATCTATCTGGACAATGTGCTGCAGGCCGCTAAACATATTGATTCGGAACTTTTCAGACCACCCTATGGTCGCATTAAAAAACAACAGGGCCGGCTTTTGCAGGAAGGTGCTTTGGGCCGAAAATTCAGGGTCATTATGTGGGATGTTTTAAGTGGGGATTTTGACCGCAGCCTGGCACCGGAAAAATGCCTGAACCATGTACTCAAATATACCCGTGACGGGTCCATTGTTGTTTTTCACGACAGTGAAAAGGCTTTTAAAAACCTCTCCTTTGCCCTTCCCCGGATGCTCGAATATTTCTCCGGACAGGGATTTACATTTGACAGCTTACCGGAAAGCCCCTGATAAAAAACAGGGCCCGGGTGAATACCCAAGCCCGATTTTTAATCCGTACCCTATGAAAACTTAGGGGTGAAGGTAGATTGTTTTCAACACTTTGTCAAAAAAATATTGATTAATATTGCCATTTTAACAACCCTGACCGAATCATGTTGATTGATACGCACGCCCATATTTATAGTAAAGAATTTGATGCCGGCCGGCCGGAAATGATCCAGCGTGCATTTGATGCTTCCGTTACCACGATCCTGATGCCTGCTATCGACAGTGAAACCCACCCGTCAATGCTGGAAGTGGAGGCGGCATATCCCGGAAAATGTCTGAGTATGATCGGACTTCACCCGGTTTCCGTAAAAGAAAACTTTAAAGAGGAGCTGCAAAAAATTGAAGCATTGCTGAAAGAGCGGTCTTTTATCGCCATCGGCGAAACGGGGCTGGATTTTTACTGGGACCTGAGCTTTAAACAGCAGCAGGAAGCGGCACTGGAACAACAAATTGAGTGGGCACTGGAGTACAACCTTCCCCTGGTGATCCACAGCAGGGAATCGACGGATGCCTGCCTGGAAATCATTAAAAAATATACGCCAAGCGGATTGCGGGGAGTGTTTCATTGCTTCGGCGGCAGCCTGAACCAGGCCAGAGCGATCATTGAAGCAGGTTTTTACCTGGGAATCGGCGGGGTGCTAACCTTTAAAAAAGCAGGGCTGGACCAGGTTTTGAAGGACATACCGTTGGAGCATCTTGTGTTGGAAACCGATGCCCCCTACCTTGCGCCTGTACCTTATCGCGGAAAACGGAATGAACCTGCCTACCTGCCCCTGATTGCGCAAAAACTGGCTGAGGTATATGAAACGCCCCCTGAAGAAATCGCGCGGATCACGACCGCGAACGCAAAAAAATTATTCGCTTTATAGCAACAGATCCCGTATTTTTGCAGCCCTTCCGATAATTTCGGGATCAAACAGAGAGGTGTCCGAGTGGTTGAAGGAGCACGCCTGGAAAGTGTGTATACGGGAAACCGTATCGAGGGTTCGAATCCCTTCCTCTCTGCAAATTTGTGTAAATGCCTCCTTCGGGAGGCTTTTTTTATGGAGGTCATCCAAACTTTATACCTGGTAAACAGACCACTGATTCTGCTTTGTCAGGACACCTGTGCCTTCCTACTGTTCCGGTAGGCTGCTTTTCCAAACCGGATATTCTTCCGATATTGGGAAAATTTTTCAGAACCCGTTGATAGTATTCGGTTATATATGTTCGTTGCTGATCGGTGTGTCATTAGGACTTATCGGTAGCGGCGGCTCTATTTTGGCAATTCCCATACTGGTGTATTTTTTCGCCCTCACACCGGAACATGCCACTACGCATTCTTTATTTATTGTGGGTATTACCTCAGCTATCGCCGTTCGGAAACACTACCGGTTTGGAAATCTGAAGATCCGGGAGGCGCTTTATTTTGCGATTCCCTCCATCATCAGCCTGCTGCTTTCCCGTAAATATCTTTTACCTGCAGTTCCTGAGGTAATATTTGACCACGGCATTACCATTACCAAACATATGGCCATGATGGTACTGTTTGCCTTGCTCATGTTGGGTGCTTCGTTTTCGATGATCCGGAAACCCACGCCTTTAGCAGCTTCCGGCAATATTTCTGTCAGCCGCCTGGTGTTGCTGGGCCTGGTGATTGGTATCGTGACCGGTTTCCTGGGTGCCGGAGGTGGCTTCCTGATTGTACCCGTGCTGGTTTTTTATGCCGGTATAAGCATGCGCCATGCGATTGCTACTTCGCTGCTCATTATTGCCATTAACTCCCTTAGCGGGTTTGTCGGCGACCTGGTAAATCGTGTAGTGTTCGACAAACAGATCCTGGTTACTGTATCTGCTACCGCAATAGCGGGTATGTTTGCGGGGCTTTATTTATCAAACCGGATCGGTACCCACAGGTTGAAGCCGATCTTCGGCTATTTTATTTTCCTGATGGGACTTTTTATCCTCACCAAAGAATTGTTTTTTAGCAGGTGAAAGAAGGATACTTTTCCCAGACGGCTATAGCCGATGATTCATATCACCCCTTCAGGGTTTTGATTCCTTCTTTGAGGCTGCGTTATAATAATTTCATCCCTTCGGGATTTTTTGCCTGGGAAATATAAAAAAGCACCTCTTGAAGATCACTTCAACCGGTGGTTAAAAGAGCGCCGGCCCGGCCGGTTATGCTTCGTCCGGCCAGTTATTTTTGTACGTGGAATCGTTCAGCTTGATTTCTTTAGCACTCAGCTGCATCGAGATCTGCATCGGGTATTCGCCATTATGATTGTACTCTTCCCGGTAGTCGACACAATGTGCGTCGCTGAATTTTAATGTTTTTAATTTGCTCATACTATCCCGCCTGTAAAATACAATTTCCCCGCTTTTTGTTTGTGTGGAGCTGATCATCCAGTCGAACAGATTGGTGTTGCCGTTGCTTTCAATGGTAATGTCGATCACCCCTCCCATCGGGATAGAAGTAGGCCGGTTGGTACGGTCCGTTTCCTGCGAGAACCGGAAACGGCAATTGAGCACCGTTAGCTCCTCGCCATCGGCTGTAAATTTTGCTAGAAATGACATAGATAACAGTTTAAATAACCCGGTCCGTTAGCCGGACCGGGTTATGATTCGAATACTGATAAAAGCTGAATCAGCTTAAGAAGTTCGGGCCCGGTATTAAACCGCCCATTGGTTTACATGAGAAGCATTCCCCATTGAAATTTCTTTTGCGGAAATGGTAAATGTTTCCGTGATGGGATTATCACTGGTAGAATTGAAGTTTTCCCGATACTGCACAAGGTAGCCTTCTTTGAAGTTGAGCTCTTTCATGGTGGCATCTGAATCCCTTTTGGTGAATACGATCTTACCATCTTTTCTTTCGAAATTGTTACACATCCATTCGAAAAAGTTGGTTTCACCGGTTGACTCAACGGTGAGCGTAATTTTTCCACCACGGGTGATTGACGACGGACGGCCTGTTGCATCCGTTTCCTGATTGAGCGCATAGTTCATGTCGAGGACATTGACCTTCTTGCCGGCTACCTCTAATTGTGCTTTAAATGACATAACTGTACATTTTAGGTTAAAAAATAAAAAGTATAAAAACTATAAATAAAAAAAACGTGTTCAAGGCATACAACAGTGCGCCCTTCCGCCGCATTGCTGGTTGTATGCCGGTACTCTGCTCCCTATGTTAGCTCCTCAAAATCTTTACGTTTACTTGCCCTCCTGTTCGTATTTCGACATCCATTCTACACCATCGGGGTCTTCACCTTTCTGGCCTTCCAGCTTAATCAGGAACGTTTTAGCCGGGAAGTAGGGTTTTAAGTGTATGTCTAAATGGATCCGGTCTTTCTGCACCGGGTCCTGTTCAAATCTTCTGATCGTAAAATTTTCAATGAGCTTGCTGGGACCGGTGATCCCATCCAGGAATTTAACAATCTGGGAATTGAGTTCCTTGCGCGTATTTGCATTGAAATTCTCAAATGCACGCCGGTTCAGGAAGTCCATCATCACCTTTGCCACATAGTCAAAAACCCGCACTACCGAATAGGTTTGCAATCCTATATTGTCACCATTGAAAAGCGTTTTGGCAGAAAAAGCCATTACCTTTCCATACTCTTTGGCCATGGGAACCAGCCCCAGTTTTTCCAATGAAGCGATCTCGCTCTTCTTCAGATCAAATTTCACTCCATCTACCTCGTTCATGCTTCCGTATTTCTTACCGGCCGTTACCTGCGACATTAATGTGTAATAGATCTTCCCTGCCAGAGAGCTGGATGGAGGTACAAACAGGTGATCTTCCTCTCCTACCGCATCTACCTTACCCCGGCCTACCAGCCAGTTGCAAGCCATGATCACATTGGAGCGATAAGGATCGCCACCAGTAAGGTTGGCTGCTTCAAACAGCTCCATCACATCATCCGGCGTATCCAGGTTTTCAAAATCCGTCACCAGCATCACTTTGTTATCATGAGCGATCTTTGCCCATTTTTCCACCACCTTGTTAGAGCCCAGGTAACCGGGTAATACCAGCAGGCCATAGTTATTCCGCAGGTCGAGCCGGTCATAATTATTCACCAGTTCCGCCTGCACATAATCGATAAATCGGGTATTGTCCAGGTCTTTCAGCTGATCCAGTTCCGCATTCATTACGGAAATATTTTTTACTTTCTGGCTTTCGGTGTTTTTGTAAAACAAGGCCACGGAGCGGTACGAGCGTTCCAGGTCCTGGGTACGGTCGAGCGCCTTACGCAGGTTCGATTTTAAGGTATGCTCCGCAGAATGCGCCTTTTGCTCACAATCATTTACCATCTCACTGAGGTCATCGGTTTTGCCCAGCACATCCACCCACCATTCCAGCGTTTTTTTCAGTTCTGCACGATCTGCCTTTTTTGAAGATTCTTCGAGGAAGATCTTTTTCCTTGCCTTGCGCTCCGGATTCAGGTTCTGCACATTGTCAATGGCAGATTCGAGCAGGTCGAACCCACCCAGCCGTGCCAGCGGCTGTAAGTATGAATCCAATGATCCAAGTTCCCGGGTCTCCGGCTGTTTATATTCTTTCTGTGTACCTTGTTCTTCCGGAGTTAAATTATTTTGAGCAGTTGCCATATATTAATCAAAAAATAAGTCAATAAATTATTATTTAGAGCCGTCCAGTTCCTGTATCAAAACCTGCAGTGCGGCCAGCAGGTTTTGCTTGGTTTCCCTGTCGGCCAGCGCCTGTTTCAACAATTTATTTGTTTTTAACTGCTTTACAATTTTCTGATATTGCTGGCGTTTCATATCCAGCTCGCTTAAATAAGCACTCTGGCCGGTAATACCACCAGCACCAAAATCGCTCAACCCTTTAAAATGCAGGTCTTCCTTTTTGGTAGCACCCTCTTCGGTTTCAAAGTCCATCGAAACCGTTGGCGCAAAATGGTTAAAGACCGCCTCTATATTGGTAAGCCCCTGTACAATTTCAGGTTTAACGGGCGGAAGATCGGTCAGCTTTTCGGCTAATAAAACACGGTTCTGGGGAATATCTGCAAAAGCTTCAAACGCATCTGTTTTTACTTCCGTACCACCAATACCATAAGGTTCTAAAGGCATAGCTATTAATTTTACAGGTCTAAAAATTTGATTCTTTTTCTGTCAAGCACCTTTCAAAATATCTAAAGTCGGTTATGAGACCCCGTTCGACGTATTTCTATTTTTCAAGGTCAGCTTCTTTCAAAAATAAAAATAAATTTCAAAACAAATCTAAAAAATAAATACAATCCCATAATAAATAATTATTAAATATACCCGGAAATAGCGATGTCTGAAGACCTTCGCTATTGGTTCAAAAAAACCATAGCCATCTATACCGGTATATTTTCCCAAATCAACGCGTCCGCTTCCAGCTTTAACCGGGCCTTTCCCCCTGCCTGCAGCTCACCCGAAATGATCTTTTTCGATAATGGTCTGCGTATTTGTGAGCGGATCACTCCATGGAGCGGCCGGGCCCCGTATTCAGGCGTAAAGCCCATAACCGCCAGCTTCTTTTTGGCTTCAGGAGTAATTTCGATCCCCACCTGTTGCTTTTCCAATGCAGCATACAGAGATTTCAGATGGATATCCAGGATCCGTTCTACCATTTGCTCCCGCATCGGTGCAAAGGGTACGATCTCCGTAAGACGGCCCAGGAATTCGGGGCGGAAATGATTGCTCATGATGTTGAGCAGACTTACGGGATCCGGTGGTGCCTGGGTATTGTTAAACGAGTCTACCACATGCTTACTGCCAATATTAGAGGTAAAGATCACCAGCGAATTGGAGAAATCGCCTTCTTTGCCCAGCTTGTCGTGGATCTTTCCCTCATCCATCAGCTGCAGGAAGATATCAAATACGGACTGGTGTGCCTTTTCGATCTCATCAAATAATACCACCGAATAGGGTTGCTGCCGGATCTTGTTGACCAGCAATCCGCCCTCTTCATATCCTACATACCCCGGAGGGGCGCCGTATAAAAGTGCCGCGGAATGCTCCTCCTTAAATTCCGACATATCAAACCGGATGATATTGGTTTCATCCTGGAACAGGAAATCGGCCAGCGATTTTGCCAGTTCCGTTTTGCCGGTACCTGTAGGCCCTAAAAAGAAAAAGCACCCGATGGGTTGCCCGGGTTTGCCCAAACCGGAGCGGGATTCTAAAATAGATTCGCTGATGATCTTCACCGCATGGTCCTGTCCTACTACCCGTTGCTGCAGGATCTCTTCAATATTCAGCAGGCGTTCTTTTTCCTGTGCCTGTATTTTACCCAGCGGGATACCGGTTTTATCTGCTACAATGGAAATGACATCATTTTTATCCAGCGCTGTACGGTCCTGTTCCACCAATGGTTTCAGCGTTTCATAAACGGCGTCCAGGTAGCTGATCACCGCATCTGCAGTTTTCATCTGCATCGGGTCTTCCGATGTGGGCACTGCGCTCCAGATCACCGGGCTCATTCCGCTTTTTAGCTGCTGGTAATGCCATTGATATTCGGTTAGTGCTGTTGGGTTTTCTGTGTTATTTTTCAGCGCTTCATATGCTGCCTTCCGGCTCTCCAGCAGTTTTGCGCCGGTATCTTTCACCAGGCGCAGGGCCGCCATAGAACGGTCTGCAAGATCAATGGCCGCATCCGGCAGGCGCCGGTCCTTAATATACCGTTTGGCCAGGCGAATGGATTCATGCAGGGTTTCATCCGGCGCCGCGATCTTATGATGGGTTTCATAAAGCGGCATTACAATTTTCATCATCCGGAAAGCCGCTACCAGACCGGGCTCTTCTACGGTAAGCGTTTCAAACCGCCGCGCAAAGGCTTCGTCCCGTTCAAAGTGCTTCCGGTATTCATCAATAGTAGTGGCACCAATAATGGTAATAGCGCCTTTGGCCAGCTCCGGCTTCAACAGGTTGGCCGCACCGGCAAAAGGTCCGTTCTTATCGAGCAACACATGGATCTCATCAATAAACAGGATCCCCTTTTCAAATTGTTTGATCTCATTCAGCACCGATTTCAGCCGTTCCTCCGTTTCTCCTTTATAGGAAGCACCTGCGGCCATTGCCCCGTTATTTAGTTCAAACACACGGGCATTCTTCAAAAAAGCAGGCACCTGTCCCTGCTGAATAGCGATGGCAAACCCGTCTACCAGCGCAGTTTTACCAACTCCCGGTTCGCCAATCAACAGTACATTGGGCTTGGTCCGCCGGCTCAGGATCTCAGCCATCATGCGGATTTCCTGTTCCCTTCCGATAATAGGATCGAGCTTGCCCTCTGCAGCCATCCGGGTTTTATCGATCGCATATTTTTGCAGGGCCTGTTTACCGGCACCGGTGCTGTCGGCGACGGTACCCTGTGTTGCATTTTTTACTTCATTGAGCAGCTGGGCCCCTTCAGCAGAAACAGCGGCCAGGTCAACCAGCTGCTGCCGCTGCGCCGGAAAGGTTTTCAGCTGGTCAAAAGAAAAAGCAATACCCGGTGTGCCGATAGAGGCCAGTACATGGATCGGCTCTATTTCATCGTGCCCTGTTTGTAAACGGATATGATCCGCATCATCCAGCACGGTGGCAATATCATCAGCAGCCGGAATTTCATCTTTGAGCGTGGTTGACTTTGGAAGCGCTTCAATGCGTACATCGGCCCAGTCTGCCAGGTAATATACATCCATATCGGCCTGCACCAGTATGGGATCCAGCTCCACATCTTTATGCAGTAAGGCTTTTAGCAAATGTGCAGACGCATAGCTGCTGTGCATGTTTTCTCTGGCAATTGCTTTGGCAATCTGTATTGCTTTTTCGAGCGTTTTTGAGAATTGCATTTTGGTCTGTTAATTTTTTGATGATTAAAGATCTCTCCAGGACATCCCCAGCATTCCCGTTTTCACTTTCCCGATTATATCAATTTTATTTATGCAATTGTTCTGCTTGTTTTTATACAGGGTTGTGGTTAATGACAGTTTATCGCCTTTTTTTACGGCAGCCACCTTTTCGAAAAACTGCTGAAAGGTAGTTGCTTTTCCGTTCAGAATAACGGTTGTATTCATATTCCCTTCACAAAAGTATTTACTAAAAGTGGAAATCGGTCGTTTTCCTCCCGCGGAATTCCGGAGCATCTGGTTAAAATCGGCCGCTGCTATATCAGGATACGTCACCACAGGCTCGGGTGTTTGAGGCTGTTGCTGCTGTGGTTGGGGCGCCGGGTTCAGCTGTTCCGGCAACGGAGCGGTGTGCGGATCATCGTTTACCCGGGGACGGATCACCGGGCCGGACGCACCTGCCACCGGTTTGGGTATTTCAGCCGCCTTAGGGTTTACAAAAATCTTCCGGACCAGCGGTGTTTTCATATTTCCGTTAATGATCACAGAAATTGTTTTCCATCCGGGCGTTTTGTAGGTATAATATTGATTACGAAGGGTGCCATCCACATTAGCCGTTTCACCAAACCGCCATTCCCAGCTGGTAGCCCTTGCAGATGTATCGGTAAACAGCACCGGCACATCAACCGTTGCGGTGGCCGGCATCACCACTTTTGCAACCAGCGAGGAATCAATGATTTCCGGAGCCTCAAAAACCGTAATGGTTTTGTACTGGGAGCATTTGCCATCAGCAACCAGCATAATGGTGTAATTCCCCGGGGCATCAAAGGAGTGCATTGCCGATGCTACTTCTGTAATACTCTGCTGATTATCGCCAAAATCCCAGTGCAGCTGCTTAAAATTGCGTGCATCCGTTTCGAACCGGACGATGGTACCCACCCGCAGGCTGGAACCCACCGTTTTGATCAAAAAATCGGAGCAGGGTTTATAATTTTTAAACCGCACCACAAATGCCAGGGAGGCCAGGATGCACACCGCCAGGAGGGTGATGATCACATTATCATCCAAACGAAAAACCATGAATTGTTTCTTCTGCATAAAGATGGTTTTGCGATTTCCAATAGTTTTTATAAATGATTTTTAGTTAAAACTTAATTTTGCTACATGTTACCAGGAAAAATATTCGGCGCCTTGTTAATCACCCTGAGCCTTTCTGCCTGTACCCTTTTTAAAAAACCGGCCGCCCCGGACTATAGCACTTCCCTGTATATCAGCAGCACCGCTCATAAAGACAGCACCAGCACCGCTATTCCGGCCGGCAATTCCCATAAACCGGCCCTTTCCCGGTCCGACTCGCTGCTGAAAACCAAGTATGCCGGTTATTTACAGGTACCAGCAGACAGTATCCACAACCTGAAGCTTTACCGCTTTATTGATGAGTGGCTCAACACGCCTTATCAATGGGGGGGCACTACCAAAAGAGGCATCGATTGCTCTGCGCTGATGCAGCGTTTGCTGGCCGAAGTGTACGACATTTATATACCCCGTACCTCTTACCAGCAATATTTTACGGATAATGTAGAACGCTTTGCGCGCTGGGAATCGCTGGCCGAAGGGGATCTGATCTTTTTTAAGACCATTCCCGGCAACCCGATCACCCATGTGGGGTTGTACCTGGGCAATGGCCGGTTTGTGAACTCCGCCTCCCGGGGGGTTACCATCGAAAGCCTCCGGAAACCCTATTGGGCCGCACGCTATGTAGCCTCCGGCCGGCTGATCGTAAACAAATCGAGGCGGGTAGCAAAAAATTAAGTCAAAGAGCAAACCACGCTTAACGGGGCGTGGTCAATAAATTATTCATCTGGGTTCTGCATTCTGTAAGATCCCTGCTCAGCTGCGCATTATCTGCTTTCAGCTTTTCCACTTCTGTGGGCATATCACCAATATCCGTGATCTTATTGGTGGCTTCCAGGTAACGCTGAAACACATCGATCACATTGGTATTTAACCGGGAGTACATGCTGCTGTCCTTGTATTGCAGGTTGTTCAGTGTCCGGATCTTTTCCATGATCAGGGAGTTCAGGTAAGCCTTTTGCGATCCGGGTTTACGAAGCGAATCGATCAGCACCTTGGTTTCATCCATGGTTTGTACAAAACGGTCCTGGGCAGCCTCCTGCAATTTAAAATTGTTGAGCTGCTGCCGCATAACCCGGTTATCTTTTGTGGGTACCAGGGTATCAAAATAAAAGGCCAGTAACACCAGGCCCACCGCCAGTATAAATAACAATAAAAATTTCCAGAATGCCTGCTGGCGCTCTTTTGCGTTAATGACGATCTGCGACATTTTTCTTCTGTTTTAAAATTCCGGTTATTGATAATAGGATCAGTCTGCCAGGAAAAATCCGCGTTTTCTTGCCTGTACTTCTTCCTCTGGAACAATCAGCTTTTCTTTTACAAAAATGCCTGTTTCTTTTTTCTTGCCGATATAATCCAGCGCGGCAAGATTGGTAAACAGTTGCAGGATCAGGGCACAGAACTTTACATTTTTATCAATGCCTTCGCGAATGTTCAAATGATCGTACCGGTAATTGGTGATGCCGGTGATCTCATCCTCCAGCGCACCCTGGTTTACATTGCACCATTCTGTAAAATAATTGATCATCTCTTCCTTTGCCGATCCGGTATAGATATCGATGGCATTTTTAATGGTGCGGGCCAGCCCTGAAACAGCAGACACCAGGTGTACGGGGGGCCCATACAATGCATCATGACGATATTCTCCAAATACCTGTGCAATATAAAACAGCACCTGTTCGCTCAATTTGCGTACCGGGTCGATCAGCTCATTTTGCTGGTTTTTTTGCAGGATCTTCTGCAGGATCTGTAAGGCATTTAATTCCATCCGCCCAAAGAACTGTTCGGTTTCTGCATGATGCTGGATCAGGCTTTCGTGGCTGTTTACAGCTGTACAGGGCGGAAGATAATCTTCTTCCAGGGAAACAGATTGATCCCGGATAAGGATCTTTCCTACCGGCAGCTGGAATGCCCCCAATGTATTCAGTGATGTATCTGCTACGGGCAGCAGCGATACGGTATAGGCAGGCTCCGTAAAAGGTAACCGGATGGGTTGTTCTTCAGGATTAGCGGCCCCCGAAGGTACCGGGTTGTACGGGTCCAGCGAAAGGACCACATAAAAGGCATCAGACTTTCCCTGCAGCTCTTTGAAGGGAACGCTCAGCCCCGGAATTTTGGCACTGAGCTGGCTGGTATTATCTGCCGAATCCGTATTCAGGCGGATCATATACCCACCCCTGGTAACGGCAGTGCAGAACAGGATGCGCAGGTTTACATGCTGCATATTATCCACACTTACCCAGATCCGGGGCGGCTCGGTTGCAACGCTGATGGGCAACAGGCCGTAGTTATGATCATTCAGGAATACGGTATTGCTCATCGCCTGCTGGAACACGGCGGCATTGTGCTGGGCAATGAAATGATTTTTATTGATCTTCATTCCGTTTACCCAGTTAACTGGTTTATATTCTTGCATGCGGTTCATATGTTCATAATTTTATTAAGAAACCCTGGAGCAAATAATAATATCGTTCTCTTTTACTTTGTTGATAAAGATGGTCCGCTCCGGATCGATATATTTTGTAAACAGGGTATACCATCTTGGTTTTTTAAAAAAGATCCAGCCGGAAGGCACGCCTTTTTCATTGAGATAGGAGATGCTGGCATTGGGATGCCGTTCATTGTAATCGTTGATAAAATAGTAAAAAAGTTCGCCAAACTCCATATCAACAGGCGCCTTTGCCCGGAAGTTGGTAAAATGTTTATCTACGCCTTTTTTGTGAAATTCGAAGCTGATCACCAGCAGGTTCCGGAGCTTTTTTTCATCCACCTCAGCTATTTCCATATGCGCAGGATAATGCCACTGTTTTAAAATCTTAAAAGGAATGGCGATGGCCTGTTTATAGGTATAGTAAACGATCAATGGAATAAAAAAGATCACCGCGGCTGTGGCCATGGTGAGGTCCATAGCATCTTTCCGGAACAGCCGGTACGTCATCATAAAGCAAAGCCCGCCAATAAACAGGATGGCCAGTGTAAGAAAGATCTCTGCCCAATAGGTTTTTTCATTTACCCATTTCAGCCGGGTGTTGAGTGTATACACATGCAGGATCCCCAGCCACAGGAAAAAAAACTGGAAAAAAAGGAACTGCTGTGTATTACTTTCCAGGAACCGGAACCAGGACAACAAGCCTATAAGCGCAAACCCTGCGGCATACAATAAAATATAGTACACCGTGGGTTTTGTAAACGGCTTGAAGCTGCCCCTGATTTTTGAAACAATCAGCCCCATGATCACCGACATGCTGATAAAGCTGATCCCCAGGTAGGGCAGCGCCGATTTTAATGATGGTGAAAACCAGTTTTCCATTTTCTTTCTCTCTGTTGTTCCTTAATTAAAAAACCGTTTACATAATGGAAGAATATCCCAGGATCACTTCACTTTCCTCATCAAAGGACATCCCTTCCGTTTTTGGAGCCACAAGAATTTCGATTTCGATATCTGCCTCAACCGGTGCAAAATAATCATTAAAGGTTTTTATCAGCAGGTCCTTTTCTTTGTTGTTAATAAAATCACTGACCCTGCCATTTTCCAGGGGACCGATCTTATACAACAGCACCGGGTAATCTTCCATAAACTCTGCCCCGCAAACCATATAGTCGCCCAGGGGTTGCTCACCCAGCCCGCCTCCACTGCCCAACCCGGCATTTTCCGGCACCCGGATCACCTTCGGTTCCTTGCGTATGATCTGCACCGGTTCGTGCAACAGGGCTTTTAAACAGGACTCCATAATGGGAAGATTGCCGCTGATCTGGTGTGCATATGGCAGCAACAGCAAAAATGAAGCCGCTTCATGTATTTTAAAAGAAGGCGGCAATCCCCAGAAATCAAGGAAGTATTTTGTCAGGATCTGGCTTTTTAAAATATCCAGCAAACTGATCTCTTCCTTTTCCAGCATGCGCTGCTGATAAAAAAATTCATGCTCAAAAGGCTGAAAAAACCTGCGGATCTCCTGTTCCTTTGTAAGGTTCTTTTTATACCGGTCGATCATTTCAGCTACTCCGGACTGCTGGCGGAATTCGCTGGTTTCCGGCTGGTGAAACAGGGCCTCCGGAAGCATATCGTAAAAACCGGCGCGGGACAAACCGATCTCCAGGAAGGTCCGGTACCAATCGTCCTCGATCACATTGGTTCGATAAATATCTTTCACAAACTCCCGGTAAAAATAACCGTTGTTCTGGGTTACATATCCCTGCTCCGGGAAGCCATTCTCCAATGCGTGGTTCAACAGCACTTCCGCTTTTATATCTGCGTCACGCTGCTGTAACCATGCTGACAGATTTCGTATGGGATCTTCGTGCTTCATGTTAAATGCCGGATGCTTCTTTTATAAATACCCGGTAAGGGATGAATGCCATTGAGCGTTCGGTTAGCTGCAATACCAGTTCTTTTTCCCATTGCGCTACCTCACTTTTTTCCTGGGCCTCTATGAAGGCCTTTCGCTGTATCGTAATGGTTACATCGATCGTTTTCATAAAGCCCTTCGTCGTTTCGGCAGAGATCATAAATCCTTTATCCACGGTTACTGCATCCACCACCGATCCCAGGAAATGCCGGCAGTACAGGGCGATGTCATTCCGGCTCATGATACGGTCTTTAGACAGCAGGGCATATTTATAGGCCACCACAGCATCTGACTGGCTCAACCGGTTCTTTCCATTTTGTGTATTGGTGAGCAAAAAGACCGAAGCATGATTTACCGATCCGGTTTTATACGGTTGCAAACGGGTTCCGGGCCGCAAACCGTTGGCCGCGTACCCGTTGGTGCTCCAGTACTGGATATATAAAAATTTAGAGCTTGTTTGCCGGGGATTACGCACCATCAGGTAAGGTGTATAGGCCGACTGGTTGGAGCTGGTATTTCCCAGCAGCTGTTCAATTTTTGCTATGGATTGTTGCAGGCTTTTTACCTCCTGCGAGATGAGGTCTTTTCCTAATTTGGAAAAGGCTGCACTTTCATCCCGCAGCAGCTGTACAAGGTTCTCTACCACCACGGTGGCATCGCGTTCATCAAAACGGCCGGCGCCACCATTGCGCAGTAAAATATTGAGTTGCGTGTGCGCTTCTTCTGAGTTTTGGCGGGTATGCAAAAAACGCCCGGTTTCATCGGTAATCTCCGCCAGGTCATAAAACTGATCGGTATCCGTAAGCAAAGGAATCACATTGATCATTTCCTGGATCCGGTACGTGATCTCATGCAGCTTACGGTTAACCACGGGAAAGCAGTTTGCAAATACGCTTACATCTTCCAGCATGGTACTGGTAATATTTTCGGGAAACCTGATCCGGATCCAGCAAAGCGGCTGATGAATGGCCTGAAGCGTATCGTTTCCAAACACCGCTTTCAATTCCGCCGGCAATTCCTTTTGTGCTGCTGTATATTGTTGTATAGCCGGCTCTTTGATGCTGACAAATGCCTCTTCATACAATTCGTTCACCAGCCGGATATACCGTGAAGTTGCGCTTGCTTCCTGCTGAATCAGTTGTGCCGCATACCAATCCGGATTCCTGTTCGCTTCCACGTTATACCCCTTTTGTGTATGTACCGGGTTTTCGCCGATGGTCCAATGGGCACTTTTCAACTGGTTATAGAATACGGCCTTATTGATTTCACTGCGGTACTGGAAGTAAAACTGGGTGTGATTCAGATCCGGTTCTTTATGATCTACTGCGATCCAAAGTGTGGATGGCTCCAACCACTGCTGTTCTTCCGCCAGACCAATCAGTTCCTTGGTAACGCCGCCGGGATAACGGTACATTTTATTGCCTGTAGCCGCATACAGTACCCGCGCTTTGTTAATGATATACGCATCGGTAGGTGTAAAAAAGATATCGGTACTTTTGGGCGCCTCGCTGCTGCTGTGCCGTATATGCTGGGTCGTATAAAACTGCTCCTTTACAGATAAGGTAGCCCTATCTTCCAGGCTGTTTGCATTCAACACAGCGGAAGCCAGCCCGGGACCGGTTAATACGTCCGGAGCCAGCAGTTGCACGATGCGGTCCATCACCCGGTTGCGGGAATGATAAATCTCATTTGAAAGCCGCTCCAGCTCTGCCGCATTTACCGATAACAACAACCCTACCAGCGGATCAAAACTGGATGCTTCTTCAGTTTCGGGGTACCCCCAGATCTTTGCTGCATTTTGCAGCATCCTGTTTCGGATATGTTCCCTGCTTTCGTTCATTGTTTAGTTTAGTTGTATGCCAGCGGACTGATAAAAAAGCCATCCCGGTATATAATCGGTTCGTTGGTGGCCGAAATAACAGCCATAATGGTAAATTCCAGTTTCCTTTTCATCCCGGGATCGGTGATACCGGAGGCGGTTTCTTCCTGTTGCACCCGCATTTCGATCTTCACTTTTTCAATCCTCTTTTCAAACCGGGCAATGGTTTTGCCCAGGGATAGCAGTATTTTTTCTTTTTGTTTATTCCGGTAAGACACATTATCAAAATCCTCATCCCAAAGTTCATTTCCAAACTGCGCATCGCTTTGCAGTTCGCCGAACGCGGTAGTCAGCATCAGGTGTAAATGATGCGCAATAGATTCCTTTAGCGAGCATTTTTTTACATCTTTTTTGCTCACTATTTTTTCCAGTTCCAGTGGAAGTTTGTAATACGGATACAGCATGCCCAACATCAAGATAGTTCGTAGATAACGTTGTGATTTAGATCATGCGATTTGCCAGGCTCAAAAGATATTTTCTTGATAGGTAAACACGCGGTAGAGCTTTCTCTCCTGGGCAAATATGATTTTTTTTTCCAGATTTTCCCAGTTTTGCCCCGGGTTTTTAGAAAAATCACCCGATTTTTGGCAATCATTCCACAATAATCCATAATATATCGAAAAATTTTTCAATCCCTTTATAACTATTCACTATACGGCTGCAGATCCTCCTCTTTTATCCACCCCTTGAGCTTATAATCAGGATTTGCAATACTTTGAAAAACAGCGTAATAAAAATTTTTATAGCGTTTGGACACCTGAATTTTATTCCCCCTGGTCAAATACTCGTCGGTGCGCACCTGGTTCTGGGGATCCTTATAGAAATAAGCCCTGGCTCCTGCCACGATAAATTTTCCGGAAATACTGGTTACCGTTCCCTCCGGCACAGCGGTCACTTTTTCCGTTGCAGGTATTTGTATAAGCCACACTACCGACGCTGCAATAACAAGCACACAAAGGATGATCAACGGCAGGCGGTAGCGTTGTTTTGCACCCGATGCATCTGCTTTCAACTGCCGGTATGCCTTTTCTGCTTTGAGATATTCCTGTTTGGCTGTTATGTAACCCGGCAGTTCGGACCGGATCAGCTCCAGTTCCGCGGCATGCGGGGCTTCCTCCATAACCGGTTCCTCCGCTACGGGCGCAGCGTCCGGAGTATGAGTTTCCGGTACGGTATCATCCTGTTCGGCTGCCGGTGAGGGTGGTGTATCCGGCTGCCGGGAAGCCGCTTCCTGGAAATTCTTTTTTGCAGCATGCCGGTGCTCATCATAAACCTGGTCATATTCCATACGCAGCTGCGGATCGCTTAACACTTCAAATGCTTCGATGACCTTTTTTGACCAGTCTTCAAAATAAACATCCCCTACATTTTTGTCAGGATGAAATTTAAGGATCAGTTTCCGGTATGCCGTTTTTATCTGCTCATCTGTAGCAGAACGCGGCACTCCCAACGTTTCATAATAGTTCTTTAATGTTCCTGCCATATCAGTTATCTTTCCAACCCAGCACTTTTCTATTTAGGATCTGTACTTCTGTAAAACGGCTCGGTTCCCTGCTGTTTTTCTCCTGGGGATACATCCAGGTTTCGTCGTGGTTTTCCTTTCCATCCCCGGCCCTTATTTCGGCAGGGTGTCCCCAGGCCATTAACAAAAATTCCGCAGGCATTCCAACGGTCACTTCGCCTTCGCGGATCTCCCGGGTATACTTCGGGTCAAATTTATTTTCAATGATATCAAACAGACGGGTTTCCCGTTTTTCATATAGATCCCTGGTTACTACCAGTGCATTGCCGGCCTTTTCCAGCTGTTGTTTTTGCTGTGCAGCCTTATCACTCCGGTTTAGCAGCAGGAAAACAAGTATTCCTGTAGTAATGGCAATGATGATGATCGGCAAAAGAAACATAGGGTATTTTGATGATGATAACAGATTAACACGTGTACAATCAAAGATAGTGGCAACGCCGGAAAAAAATTAGTTTCGGACGGGACCTTGCTAAAAAAAATTTTATACTGTCAAAATATTTAGTATTTTGCACTAAAATTATTAGTCATGTCAGTTGCCAACAAAAATCTGAAATACCTGAGGAAGCTCAGGGGATTAACACAGGATGAGTTTGCCAGCAAATTAAACATCAAGCGTTCCCTGCTAGGTGCGTATGAAGAAGGCCGGGCGGAACCAAGGCTGGAAGTACTGGAAACCGTTTGTGACCTGTTTAAACTAACACTGGACGAAATTTTACGAAAGGATCTGAGTGAAAGCACTGATAATTACCTGGCCAAAAGACGCGCTCTTAAGCTCTCCGATACCGCTGCAAAGATTCCTTTTGTTCCTGTAAAAGCAGCTGCAGGTTACCTGAATGGTTATGCAGATCATGAATTTATTGACGAACTGAACACTTTTACGCTTCCCATGGTTACCGGCGGCAACTACCGGGCCTTTGAAATTTCGGGGGACTCCATGCTGCCAACCCCCAGTGGATCGATTATCGTAGGTGAAAAGGTGGAGGCAATGGATCATGTAAAAAACAATACCGCCTGTATCGTAGTATCGAAAAACGACGGTATTGTTTATAAGCGCATCCAGAAAAACGGTAAAACCAAGAACAAATTGATGCTGTTAAGCGACAATCCTACCTTTCAGCCGTATTCCATAAGCTCAGAAGACGTGCTGGAGATGTGGGAAGCCCAGTTTATCATTTCCAAAACAAATACCATACATAGCTGGAATGTAGGTCAGCTGGTAAATATTGTAGCCGATCTTCAGCAGGAGGTTGCCGGTATGAAAAAGAAGATTAATTGAGGCCACTGAGACGCTGAAACACTGAATGCTTTTATACTTTCCGCGGGAGCTGGCAGTTCTGGATGCTGATACACTTTATCTAGCCTCAAGCAGGACGTCCGTAGCCCTATTTTCTGTGCATCTGTATTTCTGTGGCTACCTGAATTAAAGCCACTGAGGCACTGCAACAACGAACATTTTTATATATTCTGAGGTCGAATATCCCTGGATGCTAATAAAAACCTGCGCAACGGAGGACAGGAAACCCCGTAACCTAAATCTCTGTGATCCTGTGTTTCTGTGGCAGCCCAAATGCACAAAACCCTACCAGTCATCGCGCCGTACATCCCGGCGGCTGGATTTGATCGCTCCTTTCCGTTTCTTGCTGTCGATCCGCCGGGCTATCGCCGCTTTTGAGACTTTTGTGGCGATCCGCGCCTTCTTTTTATGTAGTGCAACGGTGATCAATGCGTTGATCTTTTGAATCGCTTCTGTTTTATTTTCTAACTGAGTACGGTGTTGCTGTGATTTCACCTGCAAATAGCCCTCCGATTGTATCCTGTTAGCAAGCTTCGCCATAATCATGTCTTTTTGCGCCTCGGAAAGCAGCGCAGAACTGCTGACATGAAACGACGCAATAACCGCTGTTTCCACCTTATTTACATTTTGCCCGCCTTTTCCGCCACTCCTTGTTGTTTGAAATAACAGCTCTTTTGAAACGTCCATTGCTTTAGTCTTATAAAGTATAAAACTACTGCAATAATTTTGAACCGGCCCGGTTGCGCTTCATTCTAATTTTCGCAAATGCCCCAGGAAACAACGCACGCTGTAAATACTATCTATTCTGACAACTATCCGCCAGCCTAAAGTTGTGTACAAGAAATTTGTGTACAAAATTCCTGTACACAAAAAAGCTGTACACAGATTTGTGTACAAAAATTGAAGTTCAAAAAAATTGTAAACAAGATTCACTTCTGCAGGCACTCATCCCTGGTTATATATCCATCGCAGTACCGCATGGCCATTTTTGATAATTAATACATTTAAACGAGTAATTATTTGCTCAAATGGTTCCGAACCGATTCAATAAAATTTATATCCCCCGCCCCAAATTGTCCGGGAATCCTCTTTGTATCCCTATTTTTGAGGAAGCATATATAATATGAGAATCGTTATTCAACGTGTATCCGAAGCCCGTGTGGTAATTGATGGCACTATTTTTTCAGCAATTGAGAAAGGGCTGTTAATCTTGCTGGGCATTGAGGATGCTGATACGGAAGAAGATATTCGCTGGCTCAGCCAGAAAATAAGCCAGCTGCGGATCTTTGATGATGAAGCAGGAGTGATGAACCGCTCTGTAAAAGATATAAACGGTGCGGTGCTGCTGGTAAGCCAGTTTACGCTGCATGCCTCCACAAAAAAGGGCAACCGGCCTTCTTATATCAGGGCCAGCAAGCCGGATATAGCCATTCCGCTCTATGAAAAAATGATCCGGCAGTTGGAAACTGACCTTGGAACCGCCATTCAAACCGGCATTTTTGGAGCCGATATGCAGGTGCATCTTGTAAATGACGGACCGGTTACCATTATTATTGACTCAAAAAATAAAGAATAGTATCGATATGACAATAGATGAAGCACAACGCACCGTGGATCACTGGATCAAAACCGTAGGAGTCCGCTATTTCAGCGAGCTCACCAATATGGCTATTCTTACAGAAGAGATGGGCGAACTTTCGCGCCATATGGCCCGCATCTACGGCGACCAATCCTACCGGAAAGCGGAAGATGAAAAAAATGCCCGGGAACTGATGGCCGATGAAATGGCCGATGTATTATGGGTACTGATCTGCCTGGCGAATCAAACCGGTACCGATCTGACAAAAGCACTGGAAAAAAATTTTGAAAAAAAGAATATCAGGGATGCCGACAGACATTTGAACAACAAAAAATTGTAGCGAATGGCCTTAAAACGGAACTGGACGATCATTAAACAAACCCTTGAAGAAACCTTTACCAACCGCATTTTTAAACTAAGTGCGGCGCTGGCCTATTATACCATTTTTTCGCTTCCGGGATTGATGATCGTGATCATCTGGATCGGCGACAGCTTTTTTGCAGATGCGCTGTTGAACCACAGTGCCCATGCCGATGTAAAGAACAGTCTGCATGTACAGATTGAGGGCTTTATCGGAAAATCCTATGCCGACCAGATCTGGCAGACCATCGATAATGCGGCACGTTTTCCCAACAAGGCCTTTGCAAAAGGGATCGGTATCCTTACCCTGGTTTTTGGTGCCACCGGAGTTTTTGCAGAGATACAGGATTCCATCAATATGATCTGGCGGCTGAAGGCCCGTCCTAAGAAAGGAAAAGGATGGCTGAAATTGCTGTTGGACCGCTTAATGTCCTTTTCGGTAGTGGTTACCCTGGGCTTTCTATTATTGGTATCACTGATGATCAACGGGCTGATGGAATTGCTTACGAATCAGCTAACGCGTATCATCCCTGATTCGCAGCGCGTGATCGCTTATATCTCCAACCTGGCCATTACCTTTTTAATTACATCGGTTCTATTCGGTATGATTTTTAAAGTATTGCCGGACGCAAAAATAAAATGGCGGGCTGTAAGAGCCGGCGCCTTTGTTACCACCCTCCTCTTTATGGGTGGTAAGTTCCTCATCAGTTATTACCTGGGGCATAATAAAATGACGTCTGCCTATGGCGCAGCCGGCTCAGTTATTATCATTTTACTCTGGGTGTATTATTCTGCCATTATCCTTTATGTAGGTGCGGTATTTACCCGGGTATATGCCATTCATAATGGCATGAATATCTATCCCAGTCAGTACGCCGTTTGGGTAGAACATGTAGAGGTGGAAAACAAAGATTCCATCCAAAACCTGCAACAGGATCCGGTGGTGGCCAAATCAGCGGAAGAACACCGGCTGGAAAATATTTACCTTGAAGAACAGGAGCACCGGAAAGAAGATTGACCTGCTTCTGATAGCTCTCATTTCAACCAGGATCACCATCCAGCCGGTACAATAGCGGTTTCATCCACTTTCTCCCCGGTGCTGGCTGAGCGGAATATTATTTTTGTGGAACAACCAACCCACTAAAAACAGCGGTTATGAAGAAAGGGATCATCATTGGTGCCGGAATTGGCGGGCTAACCACAGCCATAGCACTGCAACGCCGGGGCTTTGAGGTAACGGTTTATGAAAAAGCAGCCGGGCTCCGGGAAGCTGGGGCAGGCCTAACCCTTGCACCCAACGGGCTGCGGGTACTACAGGAATTAGGACTTGCCGAAGAAGTATACCGTTCTGGGCAGGTTCTCGAAAGCGCACTTGTAACAGATATCCATATGCGGCCGTTTTCCGCCATCGACGGCAGGTGGCTGAGTACAACGTACGGGCACCCGCTTATGGCCATGCACCGGGCGCGGCTTCAGCAGATCCTGGCTTCACATCTAGGAAAAGATAACATTCTGCTGAATAAATCCATCCGGTCTTACGGGCAAAATAACAACAGCGTTATTGCTTATTTTGAGGATGGCACCCATTACGAGGGCGATTTTATGATCGCCGCAGATGGGCTCCGGTCAAAGATCAGGGCCCGGCTCCATCCCGGCCTGCAACTGCGATATGCCGGTCAAACCTCCTGGCGGTTTATAACCCGTTACGCATTGCCCAATACCGGCACAGCTTACGAAATATGGGGGAATCAAAAGGGCCTGCGCGTGGGTTATGTACAGGTACACCCGGATGAGGTTTATTGTTTTATCACCAACTGCCAGCCCCCCGGAATAAAAAGCAACCGGCAAACGCTCCGGCAGGATCTGCTGAAGCTATGCGCGGCATTTCCGCCACTGGTACATGAGCTGATCCAATCCTGTGATGAAGATGCGATCCTGCAAACCGACCTCTTCGATTTTCAACCTATAAAAAACTGGGCCGACGGACGCGTGGCGCTTTTGGGCGATGCTGCACATGCTACCACACCCAACCTGGGGCAGGGCGCCAGCCAGGCACTGGAAGATGCTCATGCAATAGCCCATGCGCTTTCTACCAATGCGACCATACCCCAGGCATTGGACGCCTATCAAAAAAAACGCATACAAAAGGCTGCTTATATTACCAGGAGATCCCGGCAAATGGGACAGGTCACGAATACCTCCGGAGTGATTAAAAAACTGATCATGCAGGTATTGAGCGCAATACCGGCATCATGGAGCAACAAACAGCTGAATAAAATTTATCGCGCCGGCTCATAATCATGGGAAGATCCATTTCAATTGAAACAACTAAATAGCGGGTTCAGCCTACTATTACCCGGTTTGGATCCCCAACAGAAAACCTGTTTCAATTATTTGTTTTACCTTGTTGCAAAGAACCAGGCATGACCATACTAATTGTTGAGGATGAAGAACTGGCTGTAAAAAAATTAAGATCGGTAATTGCCGAGGTCATCCCTTCGGCACAGATAGCCGGTGAAGCGGATAGTATTGCAGCCGCAGTAGAGTGGCTTGGCCATCATCCGCCGCCCGACCTGATCTTAATGGATATTGAATTGTCCGATGGACAAAGTTTCGACATTTTTGAACGGACCGAGATCCGGAGCCCGGTTATCTTCACCACATCTTATGATGAATATGCGGTTCAGGCATTTAAAGTCAGCAGTATTGCCTACCTGTTAAAGCCTGTTGAAAAAGAAGACCTGCAGGAGGCATTGAAAAAGTACGATGAACTAAAGGAGTTTTATACCACCCAAACAAACGGATTTTCGATTGCCCGTTTTGTGGAAATGCTGCAATCGCGGATGCAGCCGCGGGATTATCGCCAGCGTTTCCTGGTAAAATATGGAACCAGGCTCAGATCTGTGGAAACGAAAGACATCGCCTATTATTTTACTGAAGAGCGGGTCAACTACTTCCGCACCTATGACAATAAAAAGTTTATTGTAGACTATACCCTGGACGAACTTGAAAAAATGATCGATCCCCATGTTTTTTTTCGTATTAACCGGTCTCACCTGGTATCCGTTCAATCGGTAAACAGGATCGACGACTATTTTGGCCAGCGCCTGGCACTGCAGCTAAATCCGGATGGCGGCACATCTATCGTGAGCCGGGAAAAAGTAGCTTCCTTTAAACAATGGTTGGGTAAATGATCCCGCAGGAAGAATTAAAAAAATTCAGGTGGCTGCTTTTTTTACTGGTGCCACTTTTTGCCATCAGTATGAATTTGCTGTTGTTTGGAACAGCTGTTCTTAAAAACGGACGGATCCTGGTGTTGTCCACTTTATTGCTGCTGGGCATTACGGTACTTTTGTCCTCCCTGCATATCGGGTTTGCCAACTGGATGCGCCGGCTGATTGCCCGCGAGGACCGCCTGGTTACCCGGCTGCTGCTGGCCAGTTTTTGCAGCATTCCGATAACGGCGTTATTTGTGAGCGGTATTTTCTTTGGCTATGATGCGCTTTCCCTTTTTCATTACCGGCTTTCCCTCACCCAATATAAATGGGCGCTTTTAACCGGAGTCATCTGTGATGTGATCGGCATTGCCATGAATGAAGGTATTTACGGTTACAGCAAATGGAAAGAAACCCGGCTGGAGGCAGAACAGCTGAGCAAAGAAAAACTGCAAACCCAGCTTAATAGCCTGTTACAGCAAATCAATCCGCATTTTCTGTTCAACAGCCTTAACTCCCTGTCTGCACTGATTCCGGAAGACACCCGGCGGGCACAACAATTTGTAAGCAGTATGAGCAAAGTATACCGCTACCTGTTACGTGCAAATGAAACCGAATTAACAACGCTTGATGAAGAGTTGCGGTTTATTGACTCTTACTTTGATTTGCTGCAAACACGCTTTGGAAAGGGGGTACGGCTGGTAAAAAATATTAAAGATACCGACCTGCAGGCATTGCTGCCTCCGCTGACCCTGCAACTATTGATAGAAAATGCAGTTAAACACAATATCGTTTCCCGGTCGGCCCCTTTGCTGATAGAGATCAATACCACCGGCACCGGGCTGATGGTGCGTAATAACCTGCAAAAAAAAGCGCTCAAAGTAGAAAGCGGCAAGGTGGGCCTGTCGAACATATCTGAAAAATACCGCCTGCTCAATAAAAGCAAAATAGAGATCACGGACGGTGATGGCTTTTTTTCCGTAAAAATCCCTTTTATTTATCAGCCGCCGGCGGCTGATAAATAAAGTGATACCCATGTCAATATTTCCCGCCCTTCCCGTTTATTTGGCTTCGTTTATTTAAACATTAATTTACTTAGAGCAGCCAGCGCCTTAACCATAAACTGGGGTGGGGCCACCGATTGCGTTACATCTGGATATGCGGCCATTACGCGGCTTAGATACAATACCGATCTGAAGTCCGATCCTTTGATCTTTCCCTGGCGTACGAACGCATCCATTGCCCCGATCATTTCTTTAAACCGTACCCTGGGCGTAATGCAGAAGTCGAACAAGACCATTTCCCCCGAGGTATTCTTATACGTATGTGGTGTTTGTTTGGGAATGGAGATACTTTCGCCGGCCTTTAAGGTGACCCATTCTTTTCCCCGGTATACCTGTAAGGTTCCCTGTAAAACGAGGAACTGCTCTTCCTGAACCGGATGATAATGCACCGGGGCGCCGTCTTTATGCGGCATGAGCAATACAGTTCCGGCTTCTGCGCCGTTTATGTCCCGCCACTCTATCTGGGTTCCCAGGGCAGCCAGGTGATCGATGTCCGGCTGAAATTGAATTGAAGTTTTCATTCTTATTATTTTTTGTGAATAAGAACGAAGCTACCTCACAGTAAAAGCCTGGAAAAGCCCGTCAATGCTCAATTGCATAATCCATTGTCCGATCTGGCTTAAGGAGCTCTCTGCCGGTATTGGCCACCTCACTATGAAAGCCAAACACCCTATAAAACACCCGGGGCATACAAATATTCACGCTCAACGATTCACTGCTTTTTTGTATTTTTATAAGTATTAACAACATGCCATTGCCAGGAAAAACTGTTTTCTTTTTTCTCCTGTTTTTATGGGGAGCAACGCCAAATGCCCAAAGCGTTTTTCCGGTTCAAAATCCGGCATTGTACGTCATTACCGACAAAACCATCTACACACCCGGAGAAGCTATCTGGTTTAGTGGTTATTTTATACCACAGGAAAAACTTCCGGATAGTCTCAAACCAGATGTGATGGCCGTAGCACTTATCCGGGAGGATACCGCTGGCTACACCGTCAACCAAAACTATTTCATGCAGGGACGGTTTTGCCCCGGCAGTCTTACCCTGCCCATGGAACTGCAGCCTGGAAACTATGAACTGGTGGCGGCCATTAATCTATTGGATTCTTCCGGCCGGCCCCGGTTCAGCTTTCGCAAGCGTCTCTCCATAAAGACGGTTGAACAGCCGCCCTTCCTGCTTACTTTTCGTATTGAGGACCATTCAGAAGACACGGACACCCTGTATATCACCATGCAGGCACTGAAATCCGAAGGCGTTTTGATTGATTCTAAAAATGCCTCCATTAGCTATCACCGGCCCGGAGAAAAACCTAAAACGCAAAAACTGGATATTACAGGAAGGGCCCGGCTGATGATCCCGATAGATCGGGCATACACTACATTGCCCGTCCTTTACACCGTTACCACCGTCAATGAACAATCGCGGTTCTTTTCAGCCTGGCTACCTCTAAAAAGGTCTTTTACAAAAAAGGAATTGCAGCCTGAAAGCGGAGATATTCTCCCGGATAAATCGGTGAACCTCACCCTGCTTAATACCATATGCGAAGACACCCTACAAGCAACTATTACTGTCAACCGGCCACAAAACCTGTTACTGGCTTACCAAAACCTGTATAGCACCACGGCAGAAAAATCAGACCCGATGCTTATTCAGAAACAAAAAAAAATTGCGCTGCCGTTGAAGGACCTTGCGAAAGGCATTCATACGTTGTCTCTGCTAAATGAAAACGGGGCTCTACTGAATCAAAAGCAATTTTTTGCTCATTATGAGGACCGCAATCGTTTATCAGTGCAGACCGAAAAAAATCAATTTGGTACCCGGGAGAAAATAGCTGTAACCATTGATATGAAAGACGGGCAGGGAAAGCCGGCCAAAGCACTACTTACTGTAGCCTGCGTAAATACAAATCGCCTGGAGAATGATAACCGGTTATTATTCCCGGGTTATTATTATGCGCAAAGCCTGGATGAGCCCTATAAAACTGAAAGCATCTATACAAACAGAAGCCTGTTGGGCCGCATGTTGCAACAACCGGTAAACGCCAGCGGAACACAACGCTTTACTACAGAAGGGCTTTACAAACCGCAGATAACAACCAATATTGTTTTTGCAAGAGACGGAAAAAGGGTAAAAGAAAAGCTGGCGGTATATATCCGGAGTGATACGACCGATAAATTCGCCACAACAGACAATGCAGGCCGGTTCTATCCTACACCAGCAGACCTGACCGTACCGGAAGGGCGTCCGTTTTCAGTAAAGGCGGGTAATATTACAAAAAGAGAAATGGTCTCGTTCATGATCCCCTATGCAATAACTATTACCAATCCTATGCTAAAATCCATGACCTACCTGGAACACCCGGGATTGCCTTTGCACCGCAGGGAGCCCAATAATCAAACCAGCAACAACCAGGTGTTAAACGATCCTTATGAAGCAAAAATGATGAAAATGGTTACCGTGCAAAGCAAATTTTTTAGCTTATCCGCTGATGAAACTCATAGAAATAATTGCGGTGATTATGTTTGCTCTTACAATATTCTAAACTGCCCGGCGCATTTAAACGACGTCAATAATACCCTTCCCGTTAAAGGCGGGCGGTATCTGACCAGGGCCGGGGGAACCTATACTATATACCAGGGTTGTACGGAAAATAATCTTGCAAGGATCAATACACCCCGTGTATTTACGGGAATGAATGAAAACAGGCTGCAAAACAAGGAAGTACCCCAATATTTGTCTACCCTTTACTGGTCTCCGTTTTTACAGGTATCCGATAAGATCACCCTGGAATTTTACAGTAGTGACCAACCGGGAAGATATAAGATCATTGCAGAGGGGATTGCAGAAAACGGGGATATTTTGCGGGAAGAAAAGGATATCCTGATTGATGATAAAAATCTGCAGCCATAATCGATGCTGCCAACTTTATCCTACTGTTTATTCACACTTCAATATCTCCCATACCGGCCCTGGAACAAGCCTACATTTACACCGGCCCGTATCACCGGTATGATCACCGGTCTTTTGTTGCCATAGTCGTCATACCGTTTATCTACATAAGGACTGTTCCAATCTTTTAATACATCAGCCAGCACCGAAATATAGAAGAAGGTTGTTCCCCCTTTGATACGGCCTGTAGAATAGCCTCCGCCTAATAACAAAGAAGGCGCGCTGGTATTGATCTTATAAGAAGGCACAGAACTGCTTCCCGAAGTGGTGTACCGCTCATTGGTAAAATTTTGCTCAAACTGCGCCTGAACAAATAAAAAGTTGATCGGATAGGCTCTCAGAAAAGCCCCCGGGCCCCATACATGCTGCCGCAATTTGTCATTGCCCGCCCATATATCCCGGGCGCCATTATACACATAGTTCAGCACGATGCCCCCGTCGAAATAATCGTTGAATTTATAGCCGATTACCGGACTGGCTCCCAGTACGCTTCCCCCCGAATAGAAAGAAGCGGTTACGCCTCCCCCGGTGAACAGGTTTTCTTTTTTAAATCCTTTTTCCTCAACAGGCTGCTCCCTGTTGCCATTTCTTACCTCAACCGGGTCGTTGTCCTGTGCATGCGATGCTACGGTTAGCAACAATGCCGTTCCAAGCATACAGGCCATACCAATCATTCTTTTCATATTCAACGGTTTTATGTGCTGTCGCCCTGTTTTATACCGATGCTACGGCATCAAATATCTTCCCGGCGTTTAAAATATTGTTAGGATCAAATGCTTTCTTAATATCACGCATTACCTGGATCTGGCGTTGTTCAAATACAATATCCATATAAGTCTTCTGGATCAGCCCGATGCCATGCTCGCCACTGATAGTACCCCCCAAACTTTTTACCAATTTAAACAATTCCCGCAGGATAGCGTTCATTTCCGGATCGTTAAGGCTGTTTTTATTGCCTTCTTTTTTGATACGTACATGTAAATTGCCATCACCCGCGTGTCCGTAACAAACCGCGTGAAAATCGTATTTCTGTCCCAGCTCCTTTACGCCTTTAATCAGTTTGGGCAGCTCTGCACGGGGCACTACGGTATCTTCTTCAATTGTGTACCCGGAAGATTTTACGGCTTCTGCAGTTCTTCTGCGCAGTTTCCACAATTCTTCCTTTTGCTGGGCATCGTCTGCAAAGAAAAGCTCACCGGCTTCATATTGCTCCAGCAGCATCGCAATCTGCTCCATTTCCTGCATCAGCACATCCAGGTTGTTGCCATCCACTTCTACCACCAGGTGCGCGGCAATATCGTCATTTACCGGTACCACATAGCTGTCTACCATCTGGCTCACGATCTTTAACGCATCAATTTCTACCAGCTCCAGCGCGCTGGGATTAAAGCCCGCCCTGAAAATAGCACTTACCGCTTCACTTGCCTTTTCAAGAGAAGCAAAAGGCGCCAGCATCAACAGGTCGTATTTAGGCAGCGGAATCAGTTTCAACACAATTTTTGTCACCACCGCCAATGTGCCTTCACTGCCTACCAGCAGTTGTGTGAGGTTATAACCGGTGGCATTTTTTAATACATTGGCCCCGGTCCAGATAATTTCACCGGTGGGTAATACGGCCTCCAGGTTCAGCACATAATCTTTTACCACTCCGTATTTAACGGCCTTGGGACCGCCGCTGTTTTCTGCGATATTTCCCCCGATAAAACAGGTTCCGCGGCTGCTGGGATCCGGGGGGTAAAACAATCCTTTTTCTTTTACGGCATTTTGCAGCACTTCTGTAATCACACCAGGTTCTGTGGTTACCTGCAGGTTCCGCTCGTCGATATCCAGGATCTTGTTCAGCCGTTCTGTAGACAGCACCACACCGCCCAGATGTGCCAGGGCTCCGCCGCTCAATCCTGTACCGCCACCCCGCGGGGTAACGGGGATCAGATCCCGGTTACAGATCTTAAACAACTCCGAAACCTCTGCTGTGCTTCCGGGTTTTACCACCACTTCCGGCACAAAATGAAGGGTTTCGGTTTCATCATGCGCATAAAATTCCAGTGATTCTGCGTCTATGATTACATGAGCGGCGCCCACAATCTGCTTAAAAGCCTCAATATGCTCCGCCGTGATCTTTTTGTCTGCCATTAGTCTTTTTTACGAACAGTCTATAAATTTAAGAGGCGTAAAATTCGGGGAAATTTGGGAAAGGAAAAAATGATATAGAGAATCGCTGTTAGCTGTCAGCCTTTAGCTTTTAGCAATCAGCAGTCCACCGGATTATCTGGCTAACGGCTGATAGCTGAATCTGATAGCTCTAAGAAATCTTGCTCCACGCCGTTTTTCCCTTCTGCGAACGCAGGAAGTCCTTCAGCACCTCGTGTTCGGGCAATGAAAGATCCGGGTCTTCTTTTAAGATCTGCTCGCATTGCTGCTTTGCGGCTTCCACCATCGGACGGTCGTTTACGATATCTACCAGTTTAAAGCTTAAGGCGCCGCTTTGCCGGGTGCCTTCTATCTCGCCCGGGCCGCGCAATTCCAGGTCTTTTTCGGCAATCACAAACCCGTTGCTGGTAGCGGTCATGATCTTCATCCGCTCCCGGGCTTCATTTCCCAGTTTTTTACCAGTGAGCAGGATGCAATAACTTTTTTCTGCGCCTCTGCCCACCCGGCCCCGCAACTGGTGCAGCTGTGATAACCCGAATTTTTCAGAGCTTTCGATCAGCATCACCGAAGCATTGGGCACATTTACTCCTACCTCAATCACGGTGGTAGAAACCATGATCTGGGTGTCGTGTATTACAAACCGCCGCATATTTTCTTCTTTCTGATGGGCTGGCATTTTTCCATGCACCATACTGATCCAGTACTGCGGCTCGGGAAAATAGGTCTTTATTTCGTCGTAGCCCTGCATCAGGTTCTCATAATCCAGCTTTTCGCTTTCTTCAATAAGGGGAAAAATAATGTATACCTGCCGGCCCAGGGCGATCTCTGCCTTCAGAAAATCCATTACCACGCTGCGGTCATTTTCATACCGGTGTACGGTCTGTATCGGCTTACGGCCCGGCGGCAACTCATCAATCACACTATAATCCAGGTCACCGTAGGCCGTCATGGCCAGCGTACGGGGAATGGGTGTAGCCGTCATTACCAGTACATGCGGCGGAATGGGTGCCTTATCCCAGAGCCTTGCTCGCTGCGCCACACCAAAGCGGTGCTGCTCATCGATGATGACCAGGCCCAGGTTATAAAACTGTACCGGGTCCTCAATTACCGCATGGGTACCAACGAGGATATGGATCTCCCCGGCTACAAGCCGCTCCAATAACAGCCGGCGTTCTTTTGCTTTAGTAGTACCGGTTAAGATGGCAACTTCCACCGGCAGCGGTTCCAGTAATTCTTTGATCCCCTGGAAATGCTGACGTGCCAGGATCTCCGTAGGAGCCATCAGCACCGCCTGAAATCCATTATCGGCTGCCAGCAGCATGTTGAGCAGGGCCACAATGGTTTTACCACTGCCCACATCCCCCTGCAGGAGGCGGTTCATTTGTTTGCCCCTGACGGTATCGATGCGGATCTCTTTTAATACCCGCTTCTGTGCGTTGGTTAGCTCAAAAGGCAGGCACTCCTTATAAAAACGGTTGAACAGATCACCCACTTTTTCAAATACCACGCCCTTTGAAAACCGGTGCCGCTCCCATCGCAGTAAATTCATCCGCAGCTGTGCAAAGAAGATCTCTTCAAACTTTAGCCGGCGTACAGCCGCTTCGTAAAGGGTAGTCGTTTGAGGAAAGTGAATATTCCGAAAGGCTTCAAAGCGGGGCATCAGCCGCAGGGCTTCCCGCATTTTCAATGGCAGGTTCTCCGGCAGGTCGCGTTCGGTAAGATGCGTGATCAGCCCTGCCGTTAATTTTCCGATCTGCCGCCCGCCCAGGTTTTTTGCCTTCAATTTTTCGGTAGACGGATAAACCGGCTCCAGGTAATCTTTTCCCTTTAGCTTTTCGGGATCCCAGGGCTCCATTTCGGGATGCACGATCTGCGGTTTCCCCATAAAAAAGGAAACCTTTCCGTAAACCAGGTAGGGCTGCCCGGGCTGAATTACTTTTTGGATAAGACTGATGCTTTGAAACCAAACCAATTCCAGTACCCCGGTTTTATCCCGGATCTGGGCGGTGAGCCTGCGTGCCCGCCGGTCACCAATCAACTCAAACGGAGATAACAGTCCGGCCACCTGCGCATACTCCTCACCCGGAACAAGGGCCGCAACCGCGGTTACGCGGGTTTTATCCACATGGCGGAACGGGTAATGCTGCAACAGGTCGCCGAAGGTAAAAATACCCAGCTCTTTTTGCAACAGCTCAGCCCGCTGTGGCCCTACTCCTTTGAGATAGCCGATCGGATTGGATAATATGTTGGTATTGCCGGAAATAAGACTGCTTTTGACAAAAATAAGGTGCTTTTGTTAACGGCAAAACAGGAATGCATTACCTTTTATGATCCGGAACCAGAGCCGGTTTTCCTATTGAGGTATAAAGCACTATCTTCACCCTATGAAAAACACCGTCTATCCACACGATAGCTTTATCCGCTGTATTTTATCCAATAAAAGCATTGCAATAGAATATTTTAAAAGCTATTTACCGCCTTTTATCAGCAGCCAGTTACATTTTGCATCCCTAACACAATTGCCGGATACTTATTTATCTGAAGATCTGATAAAAACCATGTCCGATATCGTTTACTCCTGCCAAAGAAAGAACGGCAGTCCTCCTGTTAAAATAAGTCTGCTTATAGAGCACAAAAGTTATCCCGACAAGCACACCTCTATACAAATGGGCCGTTATATTTTTTCGGCACTGCAAAAACAGGTGATCAACAAAGAGCCGCTGTCTATTGTCATCCCTGTACTGCTTTACCATGGTAAAGGAAAGTGGCGGTACCAGACTTTGACAGGCCTTTTTGAAAAAGTTGATGCGGACTGGCTGCAATATATACCCAGCTTTGAGTACGTTTACAATAACTTAGGTATACTGGATGATGAAGCCGTGGAACACCTGAATAACAAATTCTTAGCAGCATCGATCCTCGCCCTTAAACATTGCAGCGAGAAAAAATGGTTAAGTGATCATGCAACAAAGCTATTACTATGGGCATCAACGGGTTCCAGCGATCTTCAAAAGGGCTTTATCATTTATTTGTACGGCAGGGCAGCGTTAAAAGAAGAAAAAATATTAAATTCGCTACCAGACCCGATAAGAAAAACGATCATGAACACATTAGATATCTATATTGAAAAGGGAAGAAAAGAAGGTATTGAAAAAGGCAAAGAACAGGTAATAAACAACCTACTGGCAACAGGAAAATTTTCCGTTGCTGAAATTGCTGCTTTTGCAGGGGTTACCGAAGCCTTTGTAAAAAAGCAATTGCAATCTTCCAAATAAAACACCTAACCATTGCAGGTGCCAGCGCTTTATTACCGGAGGAATTTCCCAATAATCGGTAGTGCCTTCAATTCCTTTTTTTCCACACGACCAACAAAATACAGGAACACCGCCATAAAGAACGTTGCAGAAATTGTTTTTAACCAGAAGTTACCAGTAAGAGCACAAACCTTACTATTGATCCAAAACAGCATCACCGTTATAAAAATATACGCCACCAGCTTCTTCCATGCATACGGTATCTGGTAATATTTCTGTCCCAGCAAATAAGCCAATACCACCATCGTACCATAGCAGACCATCGTTACGGTGGCCCCCGCATACATTTCAAATCTGGGAATAAACAGGTAATTGCCAATTAAAGTAACGACCGCTCCTAAAATGGTAATAATAATGCCCCAATACATTTTATCCGTCAATTTATACCAGGCGGAAAGATTATAGTAAATGCCCAAAAAAACATTGGCCATTAATAATATCGGTACAATGCCCAGGCCAGACCGGTATTCCCGGCCGATCATGTGTTGCCAGATATGAAGATAAAGCCCGGTAAACAGGTAGGCGATACAAAGTGTTATAACAAACCATTTCATAACGCGGGCATAGGTTTGCCGGGCATTCACTGCATTTTTCTGACGGAAAAAAAAGGGCTCCGCTGCCATACGAAACGCCTGTATAAACATGGTTATAAAAATGGATATTTTATAATTGGCTGAATAAATACCAACAATGCGCATATTTTCATCCATGGAATGGGGCAGAAAACTCTTCAGCATTTGCCGGTCCATCACTTCATTCACCATTCCGGCAAGACCAATAATGATCATGGGTAAGCTGTAATGCAATACCTTTTTCAGCAGTGTTGTATTAATGTTGAACCGGAACCGCTTCCATTCCGGAAATAAAAACAGGAATACAAAAAAAGCCTGTACCAGGTTCGCCAGCACCAATAAGGTTACCCTGTTTTGCTGCAGCAACCACTTAATCAAAAAATTTTCCGATTTTGAAAAATGTTTGGGAATATAGTACACAAACAATACGACCAAAGCAATATTTACCAATACACCAAATATCTTTATAAAGGCATACCGCCGCGGCCGGTTCTCCTGTCTTAATTTTGCAAAAGGAATGGTAGAAAGGGTGTCAAACCCCATAATAATAACCGTAATGACAATGATCCGGGGAAATTTTCCGATTTCTAAAAACTCAGCAATCGGATGGCTGAAATAAAGGAGAACAATACTTAGTAAAACGGTGGTAATTACGTGTGATCCAAAAGTAGAATTAAATAATTGCTTTTGAGAAATACCGGCATCGCTGCTAAAGCGAAAATATCCGGTTTCCAGGCCATAGGTGTAAATAATGTTTGCCACCCCGATCCAGGCATACAATAAACTAAAGTCACCAAATTCCTTTACCCCTTTTGAATCTACCATCAGGTAGGTTAAAATGGGCGTTAGAAGAAACCCGATTAACCGGGTTAAAACGTTGCTTAAGCCATACCAAAGTGTTTGTCCTGCCAGTTGTTTAATGCCGCTCAATGGATCTTCGTATTATTTAACAAATGTACTGTTCTTCCGCTAAATGGTATTACCTGCCCGTTTTTTCAGTCAGGAAGCCGCATCTTTACCTACGGAAACCGGCCACTCCTTTTCCGGTTAATGAAGGAACCGCCCGATAACAGGCAGCCGCTGAAATTCTTTCCGCTCTACTTTCAGAATAAAAACAGCAAACAGCATCAGCAACACCGTAGCCGTTCCCAAATTGAACCAATGATTATTCCATAGGCTAACAAAGCCTCTGTGCACCGCATACAACACGATAACGATGATGAGGTATGCCAGCAGCTTTTTATGTGCATAAGGCACGGGATAATATTTTTGTCCCAGGATATAGCTGATGACCATCATCGATAAATAGCAGGTAAATGTAGCAATTGCGGCACCCAGGTAATGGTATTTGGGTATGAGCAATACATTTAAAACAATGGTTATAACAGCCCCGGTAATGGTAATAACGCCTCCCGTCATATTCCTGTTTGTTAATTTGTACCAGATACTCAGGTTATAGTAAATTCCAAGAAAGATATTTCCCAATGCCAGTACGGGCACCACATTAAGTCCCTGCACCCAACTTTCGCGGTGAATGGCTTTAAAAAACCAGCTTACCACATCAATATAAAGACTGATCAGCAAAAACATAAAACAGCAGGCAATCACAAAAAATTTCATGATCCGGGCATACGTTCTTTGTGCATTTTCTCCTTTTGACTGGTTAAAGAAAAAAGGCTCAGCCGCCATCCGGAATGCCTGGATCATGATCGTAATCACCACCGCCAGCCGGAAGATATTGCCAAAAATACCCAGTTCATGCTTTGCCTGTGCCGGTGGCAGATCTACTACATGCTGATAGATCAAACGGCTCATCATATCATTGATCATACCGCCCATGCCCACTATGATCAGCGGCAACGCGTACTTCATTACCTCCTGCCATAACTTTTTATCAAAATGAAACCGGATCTGGAGAAACTCTTTTTGCAGCACAAGAAAAGTAACAATACTTCCTGCCAGATTTCCAATGAGGTAATACCCGATGCCTATTTTACTATTATAGATCGCATTTAGTAAACTGTGGGGATGCGTATGAAGGTACCTGGGAATAACCGCCAGGAAAAGAATGACAATAACCAACATGGTAAATACGCCGGAAATACAGGCAAACGCATAACGCTTCGGCCGGTTTTCCTGCCGCAACTTTGCAAAAGCAAGTGTAGAAATCGCATCAAAGAATATAATTGCGGCCATATAGTTAACAAACCAGGGGGTTTGCTCAAGACTCGCCCATACAACGATTCTTTGCTTAAAGAAAAGCAGCATTCCGGTAAACAAAACCGTAGAAACCAACAGGGAAATGGATAGCGTATTATACAGCCTTTTTTGATCCACCGTTTGTGAAAAGCGAAAATAAGCCGTTTCCAGTCCGTAGGTAAACAACACATTTAAAAAGGGAATAATCGCATAAATCTGCGTGAGGTCGGCCGTGGATGCCGGCTGGGCAAAAATTAACGGAAGCGCAAGATTCATGAGATACCCCAGAAACCTTTTTGAAATAGTTGGAACGCCATACCATAACGTTTGTCCCGCCAGTTGTTTAATGCCGCTCAATGGATCTTCGTATTATTTAAAAGTATACTATTGTTCCGCTAAATGATATTACCGGGTAAAATTTGGGGTTGGAATAACATCTTTTTACCTTCGCAATACATCATTCTATAAAAATACAAATTAACATGAAAAAGTTTTCGTTGATTTTGGCGTTGCTTACACTGACCGGCACTGTTTCTTTTGCACAAAAGGCTTTTGAAGGAAAGATCCGGTATAAAAAGCTCGACCAGCCGGCACTTGCGGTGGAATACGATTATCCGGTGGCCGTGGTGGAAAACGCTTTAAAGGCGAAAATGGCGGATCTGCAGTTAAAATATACCGCTGCCAAGGGTTTTATTTCCTATAACAACAGCAGCATACCATCCATTACCCGTTCTGTGCTGGATTATACCTTCAAAACGATGCCATCGGCTAAAAATGGAAAAGAGAAAACAACGTTATATATGATTATGGAAGGCGGTAATAATGTGGTGGGAGACGCTGCAACACTGGCCACCAATGGTAAAACCTTCCTGGAAAGCCTTGCGCCCGATGTAAAAAGAAGTGATGCGATCTTCCAGATAAAGAAACAGGAAGACGTTCTTGTTACGGAAGAGCAAAAACTACAATCACTAAAAGATGCCTATAAGGAGCTTGAAGAAAAAATGCAGAAAAACCTGGATCAGCAGCAGAAACAATCCCGGATCATCGCCTCTCAAAAAAGTGTGCTGGATGATCTTAAAGGAAACTGATCCCGCCCGCGGGAAAATCAGCGCACTCTTTTAAAACTGCCATTGGAATATTCCAGGAAATACAGTTTTTTATTTTCGTAATAATCCAGTTTATTGGTTTTACTCACCGGCTGTATATCATAATCATAAAATACCCGGTATTCCTTACTGGCCAGCATTGCCGAAAGGTTTTTACCATACTGGTTTAACAGCCGGCCAAAGCGATAGGTAAGATCATAACTCCGGAAAACCAGGTCCGAAGGCCTTGCATACATTTTTGAATTATAATAGCTGATGATATTCCGGCTGGCAGCATCGAGCCTTGAGCTGTAAAACGGGGTACTGTATACCAGGTCAAGCCCCTTATACTTTGAAAAATTCAGATTGTCCCAGGTGGGCATGCCCATTATGGTGATCTGCGGATAGGTTTTGCTTAGCCGCGACAACTGGGTCAGCAGCTTTTCAGAAAAACTGTTATCCAGGGAGCCGATCACAAACAGCGAAGGCCGGTCCGGGAAAAGGTTCGCTGTAACCTGGGCCTGTGACAAGGTGTCCTTTACATCCGTAAACCGGATATGCATGGCCGTGGTTCTGTCCAGCTTGTTGAGGGTTTCAAAAACGGACCGCAGGTAATTTTCAGAACTGCCCTTACGCGTGAGATAGATGATCTGCTGATTGGGATAGTTCTTTTTGAGATAGGCATAGATCTGCTCGCCCTGCGTGGGCAAGGTAGGGTTCATTACCACAAAATAGGGATTATCCCGAACATTGCCATCATTGGGTGTCACCGCATTGATCAGTGCGATCTTTTTGGAGGCTGCCAGTTTGGATAACCGGTCCAGTTCACTGATAGCACAGTTTGCAATGATCAGTTCCACACCGTCGGACGCCGCTTTGTTTACCTGGCTTTCCAATGACATTTTTGACGACCTGGAGTCGTAAATATAAATATCCAGCGGAAGGTTCAGCTGCTCAAGGGAATCAATGGCCATCGACGCCCCATGATAAAACTCCAGTCCGGGTATAGACGCTTTTGGAAATGACTTTCCATTGTAGTTATACGAACCATCTGCGCTAAAGGCATCATCCAGGTATAAAGGAGTAAAAATGGCCATTTTATGCCGCTGGGTGCCCGTTACCTGTGCCGTTACTGCCAACATATGGCAAACAGCAAGGAGTACCAATAATGATAATTTCTTCATAGTCACAAGAATATTTGATCACCTGTTTCCGGCCGCTTCGTAAAAAGAACGATCCGCGAAACCGGTATATCCCTAGCAAATATTATTCCCATTCTATGGTAGCCGGCGGTTTGCTGCTAATATCATACACCACCCGGTTAATTCCTCTTACATTGTTACAGATTTCGTTAGAAACATTTGCCAGGAAATCATAGGGAAGATGCGCCCAGTCCGCCGTCATTCCATCCACACTGGTTACCGCCCGCAGGGCTACCGTATATTCGTACGTGCGCTCATCTCCCATTACGCCAACGCTCTTCACCGGTAACAAGATTGTTCCAGCCTGCCAAACCGTTGCATACAGGCCGCTTTCTTTTAGCGCATTGATATAAATGGCATCCGCCTCCTGTAATAATGTTACTTTTTCTTCGGTTACCTCGCCCAGTATACGAATTGCCAGGCCTGGTCCCGGGAACGGGTGCCGGTCGATCAGTGCTGCCGGTATGCCTAACTCACGTCCTACCTTGCGCACCTCATCTTTAAAAAGAAAGCGCAGGGGTTCTACCAGCGACAGGTGCATTTTCTCCGGAAGTCCGCCCACATTGTGGTGCGATTTGATGGTTACCGACGGACCATGTACCGAAACACTCTCGATCACGTCCGGGTAAATGGTGCCCTGTCCCAGGAAATCGATATCGGTCAGTTGGTTGGCCTCATCCTGGAATACGTCAATAAAAAGACGGCCGATGATCTTCCGTTTCGTTTCCGGATCCGGATTATCTTTCAACTCTTTATAGAAAAGCGCTTTTGCATCTACTCCTTTTATGTTCAGGCCCAGTTGCTTATAGGTTTCCAGCACCTGTTCGAACTCATTTTTCCGCAATACGCCGTTGTCTACAAAAATGCCGTAAAGCCGGTCGCCGATCGCCTTATGAATCAGGGTGGCTGCTACAGTACTATCTACCCCGCCGCTCAGCGCCATGATCACCTTGCGGTCACCGATCTGCTCCCGCAGGGCATTTACGGTATCGGTTACAAAATGAGCGGGCGTCCAGTCCTGGCTGCAACCGCAGATATCCGTAAGAAAATTCTTTAATATTTTTTTTCCTTCAATGCTGTGATACACTTCCGGGTGAAACTGCAATCCGTAAAGCGGGTGCTGTTCTCCGGAATATTTAAACGCCGCTACCGGAATACTTTCGGTGGTAGCCAGCACTTTAAAATCGGTAGGAAGTTCCAGGATGCTGTCACCATGACTCATCCATACCTGGCTTTTGGGCTCCACTGCTTTCATCAGCGGGTCTCCGGCCTGCCCGATCTGCATCTGGGCCCGGCCATATTCCCGTTTACTACTTTTTTCTACTCTTCCGCCAAAGAGTTTGGTAGAAAGCTGTGCCCCGTAACAGATGCCCAGTACCGGCACCTGGCCCAGAAGGCTTTTTACGCTGATAACCGGCGCATTTTCATCATTTACCGAAAAGGGCGATCCGGAAAGGATAATTCCTTTTAAATTGCCTTCGAATTCAAATGATTTAGAATAGGGAATGATTTCGCAATAAACATTGGCTTCCCTTACGCTGCGCGCGATAAGTTGGGTATACTGGGAGCCAAAATCAAGTATTAAGATTTTTTCGGTCATGATGCGCGAAGGTAATAAAATTGCAAATCACATGGGTGCAGAATCCGGAGAACCTTTGGTTAAATTACGGGGTTATGTGTTGAAACATTTATTTTTATAACAGGGAACATTGCCCGTTTCGTGTTTCCGGGAAGCAATAAAACGATTATAAACTTAAAAAACAGAGGATGAAAAAGTTATTTTTTTTGGGGATGGTTGCTGTGTTACTTGCTGGCTCCTGTAATATCATTGATCAGCAGCGCATTAAGGGCAACGGGAAAATTGTGAGTAAAACCTATGATCTGAAGGGTTTTAACAGCATCGATATCGGTAACGCTTCTTCGGTATTCCTGAAACAGGATTCGGTGTTTAGCATCAAGATCGAAACAGATGAGAACCTTTTCCAATATATCATTGCACGCGTTGAAGACGGGGAACTGGATATTGATGAAAAAGATGAGGTGAACCTGAAACCCAGCAACGATATCAAAATTTATATTTCCATGCCGGTGGTGAAAAAGGCGGCTTTGTCCGGAGCATCCACCTTGAAAGTTGATAATAAGATCATCCAGGACGAGCCATTTGCCCTGGATATCAGCGGGGCTTCCAATGCCACCCTCCAGGTAAAAGCACCCAGCGTGCAAATGGATGTAAGCGGAGCTTCTACCCTGAATATTACCGGGGAAACCCGCGATATCAAAGGCGAATCCAGCGGTGCCAGCACCATTCATGCGTTTGATTTAAAAGCTGAAACGACCAATATTGAAGCCAGCGGGGCCAGTACGGCCAATGTGTTCGCCAGCGTTCAGCTGACGGCAGATGCCAGCGGAGCCTCCAGCATCAGGTACAAGGGCAATCCAAAGGTAAGCTCTTCCGCAAATGGGGCCGGGAGTGTGAATAAAGCGGATTAAGCGTTCAGCTTTCAGCCTTTAGCTTTTAGCTTTTAGCATTTGTTCATAGAGCTAGAAACGGCATTTAATGTTAAACGGTTTTCAGTCATCAGTTTTCAGTTCTCAGAAGATATAGCTGGGGATGCAGTACCCGCATTTAAGAAAATGGAACCTAAACAGCATTTAGCCTTTACCTTCCAGCACAACAGACCTATAGAAGATCTGCATTGAATAATGATCTTCTTGCCCTGAACGCAAACATCTGATAACTGATTGCTGATAACTGATTGCCACCAGGAATGCTCATGGAGCTAGAAACGGCATTTAATGTTAAACGGCTTTCAGTCATCAGTTTTCAGTTATCAGAAGATATAGCTGGGGATGCAGTACAGGCATTTAAGAAAATGGAACCTAAACAGCGTTTAGCATCCAGCTTTCAGCCTTTAGCTTTTAGCATTCAGATGATCTGCCGTTATTTGAAATTTTGTCTTTTGTTCTTTGCTTTTTGAATTTTGAATTTTAACGCTTAGCCTTTAAAAAATCACTCCTTATCCAGCCGTTCCCAGACCTCCATCAGCCTTTTTTTGATCTCTGGTGAAAGACGTTCAAAGTTTTTGGAGTAAAGGTTCCGCTTATATCCATCCGAGGCTGTAGCACTGATTGTATAAAATGCAGTGCCTTTTGAAAACAACAGGTGTACCGACTGCTGCTGCTGACGGGCATCTGTAAGGCTGTAGATAAAATAGGCATCCGCACTGCCATCACTGTCACCATCGAAAAAGCCCTTGCGGGCATCCCAGTTCATAATGATTCCGGGATGCGTCAGCATCGTATCGGCCTTTACCGTCCAGGTTCCTTTTTCCTTAGTATATCGCTGCAGGTACATGGTATCCGGCTGAGCGCCTTTTGCAGCTTTTGAAAAAATAAATACGTTTTCCTCTTTGTCTCCTATACGAACTTCATTCACATTGAGCAGCCGGGCTCCCCGGAATTTAAAATTGCTGTACGCTTCCGCTGCGCGGGTGATCACACTTACCTGTGCGTTAGCAATCGCAGGGCCTATAAACAATGTCAATAGCAGTATAATGTGTTTCATGGTATGAATGGTGATTGGTTTTGCTTTTTGATATTTGAAATTTGTTTTTTGTTTTTTTAAAAAAAATGGGTCATGATCCATTTACCATGCACCATGACCCATTCACTTAAACAATAATTATTTCCGGCTGTAATTCGGCGCTTCCTTTGTAACATCGATATCATGCGGATGGCTTTCATTCATACCCGCATTGGTAATTTTTACAAACTGGGCGTTCTGCAGATCTTTGATGCTCTTTGCACCGCAATACCCCATCCCTGCACGAAGTCCGCCGGTATATTGATAGATCACTTCTTTTAAGGTGCCTTTATAAGCCACCCGGCCTTCAATACCTTCCGGTACAAATTTCTTTACATCATCTTCCGGATCCTGGAAGTAGCGGTCGCTGCTGCCTTTAGCCATCGCACCCAGCGAACCCATTCCACGGTAGGCCTTAAATTTACGTCCTTCAAAAATGATGGTCTCACCAGGGCTTTCTTCCGTACCGGCAAAAATACTGCCCATCATGGCGCAATCTGCACCTGCAGCCAGCGCTTTTACCAGGTCGCCGGTATACCGGATACCACCATCGGCAATGATGGGTACGCCTTTTCTTTTCAGTCCTGAGGCGGCTTCCATAATCGCCGTCAGCTGCGGCATTCCCGCCCCGGCTACAATACGCGTAGTACAGATGGAACCAGGTCCGATCCCTACTTTTACGGCATCGGCACCTGCTTCTGCCATTGCCAGGGCCCCGGCAGCAGTACCTACATTACCCGCTATAATATTCAGTTTCTTAAAGTTCTTCTTAACGTTTTTCAATGCAGTCAGTACGCCTTTTGTATGTCCATGTGCGCTGTCCAGTACCACCACATCCACACCTACCTGCTGCAAGGCATCGATCCGCTCTGCCACGTCTCCGGTAATGCCCACACCGGCCCCTACCAATAAACGGCCAAAGGAATCTTTAATAGCATTGGGAAACGAGGTCACCTGCAGGATATCCCGGTAGGTGATCAGCCCGATCAGCTTACCCTGACGGTCAACCACCGGTAACTTCTCTACCTTGTGCTGGCGCAGGATCGTTTTTGCTTTTTTCAGATCGGTACCTTCCGGTGCGGTGATCAGGTTCGTGCTGGTCATCACCTCACTTACCTTGCGTGCGGGGTTATCTTCAAAACGAAGATCCCGGTTGGTAAGGATTCCTTTCAGTTTCTTGTTTTTATCAATTACGGGAATACCGCCTATTTTATTTTCGGCCATCAGTTTCAGCGCGTCTCCGATGGTGGCATCTTCCAGCAGGGTGATGGGATCCAGGATCAGGCCACTCTCACTCCGCTTTACCTTTCGCACCTGTTCCGCCTGCTTTTCAATACTCATATTCTTGTGCAGGATACCCAATCCTCCTTCGCGCGCAATAGCCGTAGCCAGCGCCGCTTCCGTAACCGTATCCATGGCTGCGGATAAGATGGGAATGTTTAAAGTAATGTCTTTTGTAAGCCTGGTACGGATATCTACCTCGCGCGGCAGCACCTGGCTAAATGCCGGAACCAATAATACATCATCAAATGTTAAGCCTTCAAAGGCGATCTTGGGGTTGTTTGCAGTAGCTGCAGAAGATTTTCTTGTTGCCATGTGCAAAGGTAAGGGAAAATGGAAATACGATCCATGGTTTTACCATTTGATCACACAGATCTTGCAATTTCATGACGCTGTAACCCGCTGTGAAAGCGGGTTACAGGCCTATAAATATATTTTTTTGTCAATGCGGATGCCCACATAATCATTTTTTCTGCGGGCCATTAGTACCGGTGTAATTGTCCATATGCGCAAACGTTTGCGTAGTTATGGCGCATTGAAAACCAACGGAACACACAAACAATACCCCCGTTTTTCTTTTTAGTCCTACTTTTGCAAACAAATTTTAATGCAGCACTGAATCATGTTTAAAAGCAATCATACAAAAAAACCCGCGCCTACGGTCCTTTTTATATTTGGCGGAAGCGGAGATCTGAACCAGCGTAAACTGACCCCTGCCCTGTATAACCTTTGGCTGGATGGCCTGATGCCGGAACAATTTTCCATCATCGGTACCGGGCGTACAGATTATTCGAATGAAAAATTCAGGGATCACCTGCTGGAAGGTATCAATGAATTTTCGCGCCGGAAAAGTGATGGCAACGGAAGCTGGGAAAAATTTTCGCAGCAGGTATCCTATCTGCGGATGGATGTAGATAAGCCGGATGACTATGTGGCCATGGGAAAGATCATCAGCGATTATGAAGCGGAATGGGGCGTAGAAGTGCATGTGCTCTTTTACCTGGCGGTAGCACCGCAGCTGGTACCGGAGATCACTACCAATTTAAACAAACTGGAAAAAGCCAGGGATAAGAATAAGGCGCGGATCGTTATTGAAAAGCCTTTTGGACATGATCTGAAGAGTGCGGAAGAACTGAACCGCCTGCTGACGGAAATGTTTGATGAAAGCCAGATCTACCGCATTGATCACTACCTTGGAAAGGAAACGGTACAGAACATCCTGGCCCTGCGCTTTGCCAATGCCTTGTTTGAACCTATCTGGAACCGGAACTATATCGATCATGTACAGATCACCGCGGCAGAAACCGTTGGTGTGGAAGACCGGGGTGGTTATTATGAACGTTCGGGCGCCCTGCGTGATATGGTGCAGAACCACATCCTGCAATTGTTATGCATGGTGGCTATGGAAGCGCCGGTTTCTTTTGAAGCCGATGAGATCCGGAATAAAAAATCGGATGTGCTGAATGCGATCCGGAAGATTAAGAAAGAAGAAGTGCAGCAATATGCCGTACGCGGCCAGTATTCCCAGGGATGGGTACAGGGACAACAGGAGAAGGCCTACCGCGAAGAAAAAGGTGTGGCACCCGATTCATCTGTAGAAACCTTTGCTGCCGTAAAATTTTATATCGATAACTGGCGTTGGCAGGATGTGCCGTTTTATGTACGCACCGGGAAATTCCTGAAAGAGAAAACCACGCTGATCACCGTACAGTTTAAAGAAGCGCCCAAGTACGCCTTCCCGCCGGAAGCTTCCGAAACCTGGCGCTCCAACCGCTTAACCATCAGCATTCAGCCGGAGATGGACATCCGCCTGCGATTCCAGGCCAAGCGCCCGGGCCAAACCATGTCGCTGAACCCCGTAAACATGGTGTTTAGCTACAGCGACAGTTATGATGCGCCCCAGCCTGAGGCCTATGAAACCCTGTTGCTGGATGCAATGATGGGCAACCCCACCCAGTTTATGCGCGGGGACCAGGTAGAAGTGGCCTGGGAAGTAATAGCGCCCATACAGGAAACCTGGGAAAACCGTCCGCCGGTTGACTTTCCCAATTATGCGCCCGGTACCTGGGGGCCTGAAGATGCAGAAGCGTTGATTGCACGCGAGGGCAGGAACTGGATCACCCTTCCGCCCAAAAGAAAAGATGGATAACAAACCTTACGAATAGAATGCAACAGGCCCCGGAGATGATCCGGGGCCTGTTTTTTAATATCGCAGGATTTTACCTCCAGGCCTGCCTGCATTTAACTTTTCCTTTTCAAAGAATCGTTGGACGTTTGCATTATACCGGATGATGTAACATTTAAACCAACACATACGAATCACAACAATGAAAACATTTATACTGACTGCCATTGCCTTTTTTCTTCTGGATGTGGTTGCTGCAGCTCCTGTAAAGGGCCTGATCGCTGACGAGCACGGATCGGCATTGCCCTACGCCTCCGTTACCATAAAAGGAACCAGCATCGGAACCACAGCCAACAGTAAAGGGTTTTATGCCCTTACACTGGCACCCGGTACCTACACCATCGTGTTTGAATATGTAGGGTACATTCCGCTTGAAAAGACACTGACCATTACCGACAAAGAACAGGTATTAAATGCGGTACTTTACACCAACGATCACCTGATGGGAGAAGTGGTCGTTCAAAGTAAAGGGGAAGACCCGGCTTACCGCATCATCCGGCAGGCCATAAAAAAGAAATCGTATTACGAACATCAAACGGATTCCTTATCCGTAAACATTTACCTGAAGGGGATCATCCGCACCCGGAATATTCCTAAAAAAGTATTGGGTCAAAAGGTAGAACGGGACGCCAACGACGGACTGGACACGATGGGTAAGGGCGTATTATTATTGTCTGAATCGACGATACAGCTGGATGAGGCAAGACCCAATCATTCAAAAACCACTGTGCTTTCCAGTTACGAGCGGGGCAGCAATATGGGACTGAACTTTTCAAAGGTCACCTCCTTTTATACCAACAACGTAGCCGTGTTTGATCTGGGCAACGGTTCCCGCGGTTATATTTCACCGATTGCAGATGCGGCGCTCAATTTTTACCGGTACAAACTTTTAAACACGTATACCCGTGACGGCATCACCGTAAAAACCATCCGCGTGATTCCCAAAAGAAAAAATGAACCGCTGTTTTCCGGCACCATAGAAATAGCCGATACCAGCTGGCATATTTACAGCCTCGACCTGATGCTGACAAAAGATTACCAGCTGGAGCTGATCGATACTCTCCACATTAAGCAGCTGCATAGCCCGGTTGCGCCCGGTGTATGGAAAACCAGGAACCAGATCTTATCTTTCTCCTTTAACCAGTTTGGGTTCAGCGGCATAGGCAGCTTTGTAAACGTATACAGCAATTATAACCTGCATCCGCGATACGCGGCAAACTACTTCAACAATATTGTTATTAAATATGATACGGGGTACTATAAAAGAGATTCAAACTTCTGGAAACAGGAACGGCCGGTAACATTGGAGAACGATGAAAAAAGATACTATGCATTCCGCGATAGTGTAAGCGCCCTGAACCGGAACCGCCCAAAGACGTACTACGATTCCCTGAGACGGCATCAGAAAATCACCATATGGAACATCTTGTGGAGCAACCAGCAATACCGCTGGTATTCAGAAAACCATACCCTCACCTATAATCTCAAAGGCCTGTTAAAAGGACTGGAGTATAACACCGTGGAAGGGGGGGCATTAAAAGCAGATCAGACCTTCAATTATACACCCGTAAAAAGCAAATACAAATACGACCTGCGCTGGAACCTGCGCTATGGTTTTGAAAATCATCATTTCAATAGCTATGGAACATTTACCATCAGACCCAAAGAGCTTCCCTACCGGAACCGGTATTTAAGTTTCTCCGGCGGAACGCGGGTATCGCAGTTCAACCCCGATGAACCGATTAATGCATTGACCAATACCTTTTATACGTTGTTTTTCAGGAGCAATTTTATGAAGTTATACGAAAACCGGTTTGGAAGCATCCGCTACAACAATCGCTTTGAAAACGGTTTTGCCGTCAATGCAGGCCTCCTGTATGAAGACCGCATTCCGCTGCAAAACACCTCCGGCTTTTCGTTCTTCAACCGGAACAAGATGTTTACGCCCAATCATCCGGATGCATTGCAACAGATCGCTTTTAATCCGCACCAGGCGCTGATCGGGAGCCTTACGCTTAGCTATCAACCCGGACAGAAATACGTTCAGTATCCCAACTATAAAGCATCCATAGGATCCGACAAACCGGTGTTTACGTTCAACTATACGGCGGGTATCCCGCAATTATTAGGCAGCGATGTAAATTATCATAAATGGTCGCTGGACATGACACACGATAAAAACTTCCGCCTTGCAGGGCTATTCAAATACCGGATAGGGGCTGGTGGATTCCTGAGTGCCAATGCCTATTCCATCCCGGATATGAAACATTTCAACGGCAATCAAACATTTTACAATATTAAATACCTGAACAGCTTTCAGCTGGCACCCTATTATGCATACAGCAATGTTGCCCGTTTTTATACCGAAGGAAATATTGAGCATCATTTTAATGGTTTGCTGACGAATAAAATCCCCCTGTTCAACAAGCTGAAGTGGAACCTTGTGGCCGGGAGCAATGCCTTTTATGTGAATAAAAATCAATATTACGCAGAGGCCTTTGCCGGCATTGAGAACATTTTTAAACTATTCAGGGTAGATGTGATTGCCGGTTATCAGCCTTTATTGAAAACAACTTATGGAGTACGCATAGGGCTGGGCGGTCTTTTAGGCAGCGCATTCCGGTTTGAGAAATAAAATGGCATCTTGTAATAATGAGAGGAATACGGATAAGCCCCTGGTAAGATAATCCGGTTGCCCAACAACAATGGACAGTTACAGCAGCTGGTACATCTTCCCCGGCAGTGCCTGGATTACATTCTGCATTTCCAGGTTAAGCACGGCCACGGCAACCCGGCTGGTGCTTAAGCCCGAACGCAGGTGCAATTCATCAATATCTGCCTGTTGCCGCTCCTGCAAAAGTGTTACAATGGCCTGTTCTTCGGCCGACAACTCGATAAACAATTCCTTTGTTTGTTTTTTTACCGGCTTCTTTGTTGCTACCCAGCCCATGGTTTCCAATAGCTGCTCTCCATCCGTCAGCAGCTGTGCCCGGTTGGTTTTGATCAGATGATTACAGCCACTACTTTTTTTATCTGAAGTTCTTCCGGGAAAGGCAAATACATCCTTGTAATATCCATTCGCCAACTCCGCGGTGATCATACTTCCTCCCTTGATCTCTGTTTCCACCACCACGGTAGCATCGCTCATGCCCGCCACGATCCGGTTCCGGCTGGGGAAATGATGCCGGTCCGGCTGAGTTCCGGTTACAAACTCCGTCAGCAAACCGCCCTGTCCGGTCATTTCCTTCGCCATCGCAAAATGTTCCGGCGGATATAGCTTATCCAGCCCATGTGCCAGTACCCCTACCGTTTCCAGGCTGGCCGCCAGGGAATATTTATGTACCAGCGAATCGATGCCATACGCCAGCCCGCTAATGACCAGCGCACCACTCCCCTGCAATTCACTCACCAGGTGTTCACAGGCCAACCGGCCATATTCTGTATGAACCCGGGAGCCTACAATAGCCACAATACGGGATTGATTCAGATTGGCACTGCCCTTATAATACAAAAGCACCGGCGCATCATAGCAATTCAGCAACCGCTGCGGATAAGCATCATCTGTAAGAAAAAGCGGCTGGACCCCGTGCTTTTCAATAAACTCCAGCTCCTTCTCCGCCTGTGAAAAATCTTTAAATTTCAGAATACTATCAACCCGCAACTTACCCAGGCCTTCAATGCCTTCCAATACAGCTCTTCGTGCAGTAAAGATCTCTTCCGGTTGTAAATGCTGTAACAACAGCCGTGCAATAACAGGCCCGATATTGGGAACAAGGGTCAGGGCAATACGGTACATCAGCGGGTGCTCCATTAGGTCATCTTTATATTAAAGATACAAAGATTTTTGCATTTTTTCCGGTGCCGCAGAAGCACTGAGTCACAGGTTCATTTTCGATCGCAGTTCCGTCAAAAGAGCGCCTGCGATACAAACATTCAGTTTCAAATGCAGGAGCTTTGTGGCATGGAAACCATTATCCCTTCCGGGCAACCACACGCCGGCCATAGACCAGGTGGGCCACCAGGGCCAGTACCGTAAAGGCCGTACCAATGGCCACTACGCCGTTCCAATGTCCATACTTCCAGGCTTGTGCCGCCAGGTATGTACCGGCCGCGCCACCTATAAAATAGCTGAACATATAAACGGTATTCAGCCGGTTATTGGCACCCAGGTTTAAAGCAAAAAAGGAGGATTGGTTCAGGATATGCATGGATTGTAATCCCAGGTCGAGCAGGATTACCCCGATGATCAACCCTATATACGTATAACCACCGATGTAAAAAATACCCCAGCTCAGGATCAGCATCACAATGGCCGACGAAATAATCTTCGATGGCGTCACTTTCCGGGCCACCCGGCCCACCAGGGCAGCAGCCAGCGCACCCACTGCTCCAATAATACCAAAGGAACCGGCAACTGCCGCACCGGCATGAAACGGCGCCTCTTCCAGGTGAAATACCAGGGTGGTCCAGAACGCACTAAATGCCGCAAACCCCATCGCTCCGCGAAATGCCGCCAGGCGCAGCACCGGCTGTGTGCGGGTGAGATGGACCAGGGACCGCATCAATGATCCATAGCTCCCCTTAAAAGACGGATGTACTTCCGGCAGCTTTAATGCAATTAACCCCGCCAGCAATACCATCGCGCCCGTAGCAATATAGTACATCACTTTCCAGCCCCACAGATCACCTACCACCCCGCTTACCACGCGCGACAATAAGATCCCCAGCAACAGTCCGCTCATCACCATACCGATAGCGGCGCTTTGCTTTTCCTTTGCCGCCAGTTCCGCCGCCATGGGCACAAACAATTGCGGCAGCACCGAGGTAAACCCGACCATAAAGCTGGCCAGGAACAACCATCCCACCGAAGGCGCAATGGTCATACCGATCAGTGACAGGATGATCAAACCAAAATCTATAAGAATTAAACGCCGGCGCCTGAGCATATCACCCAGCGGTACAATCAGCAACAGCCCCAGGGCAAAGCCCACCTGCGTCAGCATGGCGATATTGCTGATACGGCCCTCACTTACACCAAAATCCCGGGCCATCAGCCCCAGCAATGGCTGGTTATAATAGTTATTGCCCACCACTACTCCGGTGGCGATCGTCATCAGCCAAAGCGTTCCGCGGCTCAGTGGCGGCCGGGCAGGCGTTTGTTCCGGGCGCTGTGCCCGGTGTATTTTCACCTTGGTTGTTTCCAAAGGTTCCTGTAACATTTCACTATTCGTAGTACTCATAATAATCAGGTTATTGATCCGTAAACGGGATCCACTTTTCTTTCCGGTTAATAGGCGTTTGCAACCACCAGTTCCAACATCACCGGATGCTTCTTAATTGGAAAAGCCCCTAAGGGCTCTTCCGTTATTGAACAGTATATAAACACATTCATACGGTCTGTTATTTTTTATTGATCATTTTCGCCGCTGCTTTTTCCAAAACAGCAACGATATCTGTATACCCCCTGGAGCGGGCATGTTGCAACGCCGTAACCCCATCATGGTCGGGGATCTGGATATTACATCCTGCGTCTACCAGCAGCTGCACCACCGTTACATACTTTGCGGATCCGTTGCCCAATACAACAGCCTCCATCAATGCCGTCCAGCCCAAACGGTTTACGTGATCAATTGGAAACCCTTTTGTATTTGCCAGGATCTTCACTACTTCGATATGCCCCCGTTCGCAGGCAGGAATAAGTGCCGTACCATTATACCGGTTAAACAGGTCAAAGCGGGCTCCGTGCTCCAGGAAGAGTTTTACCAGGTCCGTCAGTCCGGCTGCTCCTGCATATAAAAACGGACTGTCATGAATCTGATCCTGCTGATTCACATTCGCACCATGTGCCACCAGTAACTTAGCCATCTCCAGGTTGTTGGCCTGCGTAGCGATCAATAACAGGGATTTCTTTTGCTTATCAGTAGTATTTACATCCACACCTTTTTTCAATTCGGCTTCCACCACCGATAGCTGATTTTTTTCTACGGCTTCGATGATTCCTGTACGCTGTGTATTCATATCCGGACTATTTGTTTTTGCCTGGCAGGCATTCAGTATAAATACCGCGCACACCAAAAGTAAATAATGCATAACACGACTATTTAAAATACAACATTGCCGCGGTGAATGAGGGAGCGCACCGGCGAAATACGGGATACGGCTTCTGCCGAGCAGCTGGCATCGATCAATACCAGGTCTGCCCTGTCTCCTGCCTTCGGCCATTGCCGGTTCCCCTTATCATCCAGCGGCAGTACATTATGAGTAGCCAGCTTCAGGATGCGCGACAAATCAAATTCGGTACGGTAGCCATACAATTGGGCTGCAAGATTGGTTTTCTGCAACACACTTCCGGAGCCAAACGTGTTCCAATGGTCGATGATACAGTCATTTCCCGCACGTACATCTACCCCATATTTATACAAAGTAGGAATGGGCATGATCATGCCGCCAAACGGAATCGTAGACATAACGCCCACCCCGGCATTTCCCATTTTCTCCGCCATTTCCTCCTGCTTCTTCCGGTCGAGATAGGCCAGGGCAAAACAATGACTAATAAACGTTTTTCCTTTTAAAACCGGATTTTCATTCACCTTGTTCACCAGGTATTCAATAGTCTTCACACCGGATTCGCCGCCTTCATGTAAATGAATATCGATGCCTTTTTTATAATCCAGTGCCAATTGCACTACAAAGTCCATACTCTTCTCAATGCTGCCATCGATGGATGTAGGATCCAGCCCTCCGATATAGTCTACCCCCATCTGTGCCGCTTCCTTCATCAGGGCCGCTGAATCTGTATAAAAGATACCGTGCTGCGGAAAAGCCACCAGTTCGGCTTCAAATGTATCCTTTTTATGCTCCAGTGCCTGCTGCAGATGCTTTAACGAATCCAGCTTTGAAGTGGGCTCGATGTTAACATGACTACGGGCGATATTGCTACCCTTCGACTGCAGCAGTTCGATCAGTTTTTCTGCCTTGTAAGTAGAATTTTTCAGCAATTCCGGAATGATCTGCTGCTCCAGGGCGATCATGCCCTTTACCCCACCCTGCCGTTTACCGGTAGCCTTCCATTTTTCACCATAGTAGGTTTTATCCAGGTGAATATGCATTTCCTTGAAGGCCGGCAATAATAATAACCCTTTGGCATCGATACCTTTTGCCGCAGGATTATTGGGCAATACCGATTTTATTTTCCCGTCGCTGATCTCAATGGTGAACAATTCCGTTTTTGTACCACTCACTTCCTCCCCCTCATATTCAAAACCGGTTTCCAATCGCACATTCTTTAATGTAAGCGTTTTTCCGGGTGCCGCCATCGCTGGATTGCTTGCGGCAACTGCCTGTCCGGTAGCCAGTAAACTGCTGCCGGCTGCAAAAAGAATGGAAGAGTTCTTAATAAAATCTTTCCGGGAAATGGATCGGGGTACCATAATGCTTTAATTTTTTACAAAATTAGCACCCGCCTTTATCCCGGCGATGGAGGATTTATGCCATAACTTGTAATATTTATAACTGATCCCGGAACTCCCTTGGGCCGAATCCGGTTTTACTTTTAAAAAAATTGGAGAAATAGGCAAGATCGCTAAACCCCAGCTCATAAGCTATTTCCTTTATCGATTTTTCGGAAACCTGCAGCAGCCGTTTTGCCTCCAGTATCACACGGCTCTGGATCAGGAACGTGGCCGGCACATGAAAATGCCGTTTGCAGAGAATGTTTAAGTAGTTGGCTGTTATATGTAGCTGACCCGCATAGAAGGTCACCGATTTCTGCTCCTTAAAATGAAGATCTACCAGCGATTGGTATTTTAACAATACCGGGCGCGCCCTGTATACCTCAAAATCTTCAAATTCCCGTTCGGCTTCCCTGCTGGCCAGCTGCGCGATTAAACGGGTACGAAGCGTGATGATCTCCGATTGAACCGGATGTTGTTCCAGTTCTTCTTTTACAGAGCGGAATTCATACAGCAGTTTTTTAAATACAGGCTCCGGAAGATCCAGTACCGGGTGATGCTGATACAGGAAAAAGGAAAACCGCAGCGCATCGGAAAAGGTTTCAAACACCGGCCGGCTGATCATGAGCTGAAACCCCGATGTAATTTTTCCCAATTGCCAGCTATGTACCTGATCTGGGAACAAGAGGTGCAGCTGGTGCTGCTTCACCTTATAATCTACAAAATCGATGGTATGAACACCGCTTCCTTTTTCGAATAAAAGAAATAAGAAAAAATCATGTTTATGCGGCTTTTCAATAGACCGCTCCCCATGCAGCTCATGATAGGCCAGGTGATCTTCGGATTGTTGCGTTGCATTAAATTCCCGGATCCCGAAAATGGGGAAAGGTTCTTTTGTTCTCACAGATGAAAGTTACAACATTTTAGATGCCCTGCCATATTCACCTGCCTGCTAAGCGCTGCGTTTCCTTAAGGTGCGTTCAAAATGCTTATACGCCTTTTCCAGCAAGGACACAAAAACCGGTAAGGCAGGCTGCCGGTTTTCACGGTCAAAAACCAGCACGGTTTCCGTACGTACCGGTAGTTGCTGCAATGATATAAAATCCAGGTACGTAAAACGGAATAACCGCCGAACCGATTGCGGAACGATTGCTACCCCCATACCACCGGCCACCAGTTCCAGGATCGAAGGCATATTATTACATGCGTGCACCACCTGTGGCTCAAATCCAAGCTGGTGGCAGCAATGGATAAATTGTTGATGGTAATCCGGTGCGTCATCCTGATTGAAGGAAACAAAAGGTTGTGTAGCCAGCTCCCGTAAGCGTATCTTTTGTCCCTTCGGCTTTGCCAGACAAAAATACTCCGTCAGCAATAACCGTTGCTCCAGTTGTTGCGTTAACACGGGCGCCCGCATAATACCCAAATCAAGCGTGCCGCTTTCCAGCGCCGCCCGTTGCCGTTGTGTAGCCGCCTCATACAGGTTCACCCGTAAAAATGGATATTGTTCTTTTACCGTTTTCAGGATACCGGCAAGAACGCTCCGGGGTGTGGAGCTGATATACCCCAGCCGGAAGGTACCCGCCAGGGATTCATGGATCTGCCGCGCCTTTAGCTTCGCCTTTTCCAGTTGTTGCAGCAGGGTTGTACTTTCCGATAAAAAATACCGCCCGGCCTCCGTAAGCGCCACCCGTTTGTTATTCCGCTCAAACAGCAACAGACCAAGTTCCGTTTCAAGCTCCCGGATCTGCCGGCTTAACGGCGGCTGCGAGATAAATAGTTTTTCAGCCGCTTTTCCAAAATGCAGCTCTTTTGCAAGCATTTGAAAATACAGTAAATGACGAATTTCCATGATACCTTTGAAGTATTGATCAATGATAAAAATAGCATTTTAAAGTATCGATTAGCGTTTTAATTTTGGATCAAAACCACATATGGAACAGAAATCAACCTTAAAGGAAATAGAGGAACGCTTCGACCGGGATGTGGCGCGTTTCTCAAATCTTGAAACCGGGCAGCAGACCACGCTGGACGCCGCTTTTAACATGGAGCTGATCACCGACGGCATCATCGCCACCCATCCGGACCTGAAAAAAATACTGGACATTGGATGCGGCGCCGGTAATTACCCGGTAAAGCTGTTGTCAAAAACAACTACCCATCCGGATGTAACACTGGTAGACCTGAGTCAGCCCATGCTGGATAAGGCTGCAGAACGCGTACAACCGCATACCAATGGCAAGGTGACCACAATAAAGGGCGATTTCAGAACGGCGATGCTGGAAGAAAACGCCTATGATATTATCATTGCCACGGCCACCCTGCATCATCTGCGGGATGACGCCGATTGGGAAACCGCTTTTGCAAAATTTTACCGGCTTTTAAAACCCGGTGGCAGCATCTGGATCTTTGACCTGGTGGCCGAAGACCTCCCGGCGCTTCAGCACCTGCTTTTTCAACAACATTATGGCAATTATCTCATCAGCCTGAAGGATGAAGCCTACAGGGATCATGTATTTGCCTATATCGAAAAAGAAGACTCTCCCAGGAGCGTGCGCTACCAGGCCAGCCTGCTGCAACAATCAGGCTTTAAAACAGTAGCGCTGCTTCACAAACACCTTTGCTTCGCTTCTTTTGCAGCTTTTAAATAGTTGCGGCTGATCAAGTACATTTGACATTCTTAAAAATCTTGTCGAAATTTGTCAGGCGAAGAAAAGCTCCTGTTTTTACAGATGCCCGTAACAATATCCCGGTACCCTAACGGCAGCAATGTAAACAGGATGCATAAACAAAAGCATTATGACAGGTCTGAGCAACGATTTAAATACCATGCGCAGCTTTTTCCAAACCGGCGCCACCCGTTCCCTCCCATTCAGGAAAAAGCAACTGCAGCAATTAAAAGAAAGCATCCTGCGCCACGAAGAAGCATTGAATGACGCATTGTTCCAGGATCTGCATAAAAGCAAAGAAGAGGTTTGGATCACCGAAACAGGAATGGTCATTTCGGAGATAGATGCCTGTATCCGTTCGCTGGATGAGTGGATGGAGCCGCAACCCGTTGCAACCAATCTCGTTAATATACCCGGCAAAAGCAGTATCCTTTATGAGCCACTGGGACTGGTATTGATTATCGCTCCCTGGAATTATCCGTTTCAATTGCTTTTTATGCCGTTGATTGGGGCTCTTGCCGCCGGCAACTGCGTAGTATTAAAACCCAGTGAACTGGCGGCTGCTACGGAAAAGGTTATGGGCCAGATCATCCGCGGGGCCTTTCCCTCCAACTATGTGCTGTATGCGCCGGGGGAAGGCGTTTCGCTCATTCCCCTGTTAATGGACCATTTCCGGTACGATCATGTTTTTTATACCGGAAGTACCGCCGTAGGACGGATCATCTATCAAAAGGCAGCGGCGCAGCTTACACCGGTAACACTGGAACTGGGCGGAAAAAGTCCGGGGCTGGTTACCGCTGGTGCCACCTTAAAAACAGCCGCCAAACGGATCACCAATATCAAATTTTCCAATGCCGGGCAGATGTGTATCACCCCCGATTACCTGCTGGTACACCATTCCGTTAAGGCGGCGTTTATTCAGTTACTAAAGACCACGATCCTGAAATTTTACGGAGCAAATCCGATCAGTAGTTATGACTATGGCCGTATCATCAACAATAAACATTTTCACCGCCTGAAGCAGTTAATGGACGGGCAAACCATTCTTCATGGCGGCGAACACAACGAAGAACAATTATTCATTGCACCCACACTGATCGATACCCCTTCCATGGATGCACCGATTATGAAAGAAGAAATTTTCGGGCCCCTGCTGCCCATCATTGGTTATGAAACAGAGGAGGAAGCACTCGCGATCATCCGGCAAAATGAAAATCCGCTGGCCTTTTATGTGTTTACCAATGATAAAAAAGAAGCGGACCGGTGGCTGCAGCAGGTGTCCTTTGGCGGAGGCTGCGTAAACACCGCAGCAATGCATTACCTCAATAAAAACCTGCCCTTCGGCGGCCGGGGCAATAGCGGCATCGGGCGTTATCATGGCCGGTTTTCTTTTGAAACCTTCAGCCATGCAAAGGGCATTTTAAAAGCCCGCAACTGGCCCGATATTCCCCTGGCTTATCCTTCACTAAAAGGCAAACTGAAAACCTTAAAAAAAGTAATATAACAGTATTGCGCCAGGAAAGGTGCACTTTATAAAACATAAAACCGGATGTAAGCTGAAACCATTCAGTCTACATCCGGAATACAAAACACCCTGGGAGCGTTTTAAAAGTGCGTTAAGATCCGTGCATGAACCAGGCTTCCTGAAGCTTAATCATCTGTTTCATCCACCGTATCGGCATCCGGCGCATTCTTCTTTACGGATTCAATACCGTTTTCCCGTGCCGCTTCCGACTCGTAAAGTTCACTTTGGCCAATAACCTGGCCATTACCGGCTTTCAAATTAAAAAAAGGTTTGCCGTTAGACGATGTTTTACGCTCATAATGGCCATCATCCGGTGCATTTTTTTGTACAGAAGCAATACCATTTTCGCAGGCAGCTTTCGTGGTATAGCCTTCACTGGTAAGGATCACCTGGCCATTGCCGGCTTTCAGGTTAAACTGGAACTCGCCGTTTTTTCTTTTGGTAATTACAAATTTTCCCATAGTTAATTGTTCTTTAAGGTAAGGCAATAAATTACTAAAATAATTGATGTACTAAAGTTAAGGAAACCTGTTTATAACATTCATCACGAATACCCATAAATCTTTTCCGCTGTACCAGGATGGTGCTCAAAAGAACCATGAGGCGGTCCGATAGCGCTCATCACCCTTCCGTTATGAATATTTGAACAAAGAAGAGCAGTCGTTCCTGTTATATCTGCGTAAAATCAGCGCTGTCTGCGGGCAAAGAGCTACCGTCCCGGTACCGGGTTACAACCCCAATACCGCCTTCAATTTTCCGTATCCGTTCCGGCTTACATTGATCTTTGTACCGTTCTTCAGGATGGCTACATGCCCGTCTTTTTCATAAGGATCAATACGTGTGATCTCATGTATATTCACAATATAGGAGCGGTGGCTGCGTACAAACAGGTCGGCCGGCAAAAAGGCTTCAAAAAAGGACATGGTTTTATTTTTAAGGAAATAGCCATCCTTTGTAAAGATCTTTACAAAATCATCCGCAGCCTCCAGGTACAATACTTCCTGCACCGGAATGATCTTGATCTTACTTCCGTTTTTTACCACGATCCGGTTATTGGAATTGGGCAGCTGTACATCATTCAGCAGCTCCTGGGTGTTGGTATGGCTTACTTTGTGCTGGGCCAGGAATTTGTTCACCGCTTTATCAAAGCGCTCCTGGTCAAAAGGTTTTAGCAGGTAATCTACCGCATGCGCTTCAAAAGCTTTAATGGCATACTCATCAAATGCTGTGGCAAAAACAACGGCCGGCGGCTCCTCAATCAGCTCCAGCATTTCAAAACCACTGATCTTCGGCATCTGGATGTCCAGGAAGATCAGGTCCGGCTTATGTTCCTGGATGGCTTTCATCCCTTCAAACCCGTCGCCGCATTCCGCCACCAGCTCCAGCTGGGGATATTTCTGCAGGTATTCCTTTACCATACTTCTTGCCAAAAATTCGTCGTCGATGATGATTACTTTGCTCATGCCTGTTGCGGTATTTTTACGATTGTATAATATGTATTGTCTTTTGTTTTTGTAGATAGCAGGTCATTCCTTCCGTACAGGAGGTATAACCTTCTTTTTATCGAGCTCAGCCCAAACCCCGTACCCGTTTTAGGCAGAGAGGTTTCCGGATCAAAAGGATTGCTCACCAAAATGCACAGCTCCGATAATTCCCGGGTACTCTCGATGGTGATCAGCGTTTCTCCGATGGTATCATAAAGCCCGAATTTGATCGCATTTTCAACGATCGGCTGAAGCAGCAATGTAGGCAATTGCAGTTCTTTTGTTTCCTCTGCAATAGAAATGGACGTCATCAGCCGGTTTCCAAAGCGCACTTTTTCAATTTCCAAATATAAGTTCAAATAACTAACTTCTTCTGTAAGGGAGATCATCTGCGACTCTTCCTTTTTCAGCGTTCCCCTTAAAAAATCAGACAGCTGCTGCACCATCCGGCGCGCCTGCTGTGGGTTTAGCCCAATCAGGGCATTAATCGAATTCAGGCTGTTGAACAAAAAATGCGGCTGCAATTGCTGGCGCAGTTTAAACAGCTCCGCTTCGCGCGACAACCGGTCCGCATCCGTACGCCGCTGCTCTACCTTCTGCCGTTCTACCCAATTATACCACAAAATAGCGGCGATGGTCAGGATGGTGAGCACAAGGAAGGCAAAACCCGCCCGGATGATCAGCGAGTTTTTAAGAAACGTGGCATAGGCTTCTGAATCGCCCAGGAATATTTTTAAAAAGGTGTTGGAAACAAAAAGCCATAAGCCCGTCAGTACCAGGCAGGCAGCAATCACGCTGGTATACTGGTAAGACGAAGGCAAATAATATTTGGTTACGTTCAGCATCAGCAAACCAGCCACCAGCAGCAGGAAATTGCTCAGCAGGCTGTCTGTAAGCACCGTATACAGCGGAAAGAACGGGAAATTGTTGCGCAGGAAAAATACCTGAGCGTTCACCAGAACCACCCAGGCTATGATCAGGGGTGTTAGAAATCTTTTTGCTGTTAACGGGGAGGAAGACACTGAATTTATTTGGAATTTGAGATTTGAGATTTGGAATTTGAGATTTAACATTGACAGCGCACGGTATCCTGGTCTGATCAAAACGCAATGAATACCCTATTGACCATTGCCTGTTCACCATTCACTATTGCCTATTCACTATTGCCTATTCACTACCTAAAAACTCTTAATATCAATGCCCCCTAAAATTACGGTTCCTTTTAACACCAGCGTCTTTGTAGTATCCACATTGCCCATCGACACCCGCTTGTCCTTTACCTCTCCCAGTATCGCCACCGCTTCAGAGATCACATTCCAGTGAGAGGGGATCAACAGCGTTGCTCCGCCAAAAATGGCGGTAACCTCTAATATGGCCGTTCCGCTGATATCGGCCTGCAACAGGTCAATTTCACTACCACCGAATACATTAACCATATCTCCACCCCTGAAGTTCTTGGATAATACTTTTTTCTTGGTACCTCCAAAAATAGAAGTAGCATCAATGATGTCCTCATTACTGATATTTCCGCGATAGGTCTTCTTTCCTGTCGGATCACCGGTAACCGGATCCTGTGTTATAAATTCATAGGTTTTCTTAGGTCTCAAAATAAAGAACAGGCCGGCCCCTATCAAAGCAATAGGAAAGATGAATTTTTTCAGGGCGTTAAACAGAAAGAACTCGTTTACAAGGAAAAGAGACCCCACCAGGATCAGGATCAGCCAACCGGGCCCCTGGAAATTTTTGCGAAAACCGACAAAGATTCCCAATACGATCAGTAACATTTGCCAGGACAACATAAAATCCGGGAAAACGAAACCCATTCTTTTCAGCAGGTACACCACTCCGATCAGCACTAAAAACAGGCCTACCCAAATATGTCCCTGCGCATTCCGCTCCTTAAAATATGGCTGCTGAGACCCGGTGGTCTTTGTCTCGGGGCGGTCAGTTTTTTCTGATTTATTATAGAATTCGGTATTGTACGGATTATTTTCACTCATTGTTCACTGTTTTTTGTAAAAATACCCCCCTAAGATAGGCCTTACAACAGATTTTTCGCATGTATACGCCAGATATCGGTAAATGGGCAGATTGCCACGGCGAATGACAAGCCCTTTTTTGAGAAAATCCGGTTTGAACGGTAAAATGCTCGTTTTATTGGGTGATCAATTCAAATTTCTGGCCATCGAAAAGCCCTTTATCACTGAGTTTGAGAGCAGGAATGACCAGTAAGGCCATAAACGAAAGCGTCATAAAAGGAGCCGAAAGCGTTGAGCCCATTGCCTTTACCATCTGGTCGATGGCCGTATAGGCTGCTGCCACCGCATATCCGTCTTCATTGCTCATTAAACCGGCCACCGGCAGGGGTACGATCATTTCCTGATCATGATCAACCGCCGCCACACCCCCTTTTGCATCGATCACGAGATTTACAGCCCGGCACAAACTTTCGTCATCCACGCCTACTGCAATAATATTATGACTATCGTGCGCTACAGAGGAAGCCATGGCACCCCGTTTTAGCCCGAAATTCCGGATAAGGGCCATGGCAGGCACCGCCTCCCGGTACCGGTTCACCACCGTAATTTTCAGCAGGTCCTTTCCCGGATCGCTCACAAACTGGCCACGATCCTGTGGAAGCTGCAGGTACAATGCATTGGTGATCAGCTGGCCATCCAGGGCCTCGATAACCGGAATTTCCGGTGCCGCGGTAACCGGCATCCTGAAATCAGCAACGGTTTTCGGCCGGCACTCAAACTGGTTAATGATCCCGGCCCGGGAGGCCTGGATCAGCGTTTTGCCGCCGGAAGCCACCAGGGTTCCGTTAATATAGGTTTCCAGTACTTTAAAATGCTGTAGATCTTCAATCAGGATCAGATCCGCCGGATCGCCCTTTTTCAGTTGTCCCACATCCAGTCTATAGTGGGTAACAGGATTTACACAAGCCGCCTGTAGTACATGAAACACATTCACGCCTTTTTCTACAGCCCGGGCACATAAACGGTCGATATGACCAGCTTCCAGGCTATCCGGATGTTTATCGTCGCTGCAAAACATTATGTCCTCCGGGTAATCATTCAGCAGATCGATCAGCGCCTCAAAGTTCTTGGCAGCACTGCCTTCCCGGATCAGGATTTTCATACCCGCCTTTAACTTATCCAGGGCCTCCTCCTTTGTAAAACATTCGTGATCCGTTCCCCGTAGCCCGGCAGCATTGTCCGCAATGGCCTCCGCGTATTGCCGGGCGGCCGCACCCCTTAACCCGGGGGCATGGCCATCCACCGGTTTCCCGGCCTTATGCGCCGCCTTTATTTTTTCCATCACTTCCGGATCTGCTGCCAGCACACCCGGAAAGTTCATCATCTCGCTCAGGTACCGGATCTCCGGATCCTGCAACAATTCCGTTACCTCCGCTACTCCAAGCCGCGCTCCTGCCGTTTCAAAACTGGTAGCCGGTACGCAGCTGGGCGCGCCGAAATTAAAATGAAACGGTACCGTCTTCCCGTTTTCGATCATATAGCGCACACCCTCCATCCCGCACACATTAGCGATCTCATGCGGATCACTCACGGTAGCCACGGTTCCGTGTACTACTGCAAGCCGGGCAAATTCCGAGGGCACCAGCATGCTGCTTTCGATATGCACATGACTATCAACAAACCCCGGCAGCAGATACGGGTAGCCGGCTACCGACTGCTCTTCGATCACCTGTATATCCCGGATGCCTTCTTCATTAAACGTCACCAACGCAAAAACAACAGCGCGCTGCCGAATATCTACAAGATTTCCCTTTACCTGTTTCATGACATCTATCATTTGAGTAAATGTAAAAAATTGTTTCAGAATAAAATAACACCCCGCTTGAAGAGGATCATTTAGCCTGTAATTTTGCACTAAATCATTTATATGTCCGGGGATCCTCAGATTTTTCAAACGGAAAGCAGAGCGCGGTGGAACACGTTTAAGTGGATTAGCCGGCTACTGGTGTTCCTGGCTATTGCAATGATTCCGCTGGCTATTTTCTCCATCAGCAGGGTAGACAACCTGCTGCTTCCCGGCCTCGCTAAGGCAGATACCAACCGGGCCATTCACCTTACGATACCGAAGACCCTGAGCGAAAAAGACAAGAAAAAATACAAAGGCATGCAGGCCTTTATCAGTGCCCGGGCACAGAACAATGCTTATATCGCGCAGGAAAAAAAACGGCCCAAAAGCACAGGGATCCGTGCTGCCTTTTTTGTAGACTGGGATCCGCAGTCGCTTTCCTCCTTAAAATCAAACGTCGACAAACTGGATATGGTATTACCGGAATGGTTCCTGCTCGATCCGGATGCCGACACCCTCCGGCCCAATATCGACAACGACGCATTACAGATCATGCGGAAGGCGAAGGTTTCGATCGTGCCGATGTTGAGCAATGTTCAAAACGGGGATTTTGATGGCAAACTGCTGCACCGGATACTCAGTAACCCGCAGAAAAGAAACCGGCTGTTGAAAGATATTCTCAGTACGATCGATAAATACAAACTAAGCGGCATCAACCTCGATTTTGAAGAGCTGAAGGAGGGAACCCTGCCCTACCTCCGCCAGTTCCAGGAGGAATTGTACAAAGACCTGCACAGCCGGGGACTGTTGGTAACACAGGACATTTTACCGAATGACGATAATTATAACATCGCCGAAATTGCCAAACTGAACGATTATATCTTCCTGATGGCCTATGACCAGTTTTACGATACCAGTATTCCGGGCCCGGTAAGTGATCAACACTGGATTGAAAAAGTACTGGACAATGCAGCCAAAAATGTACCCTCAGAAAAGATCGTACTGTGTATGGCCACCTATGGCTACGACTGGCCCGAGAACCGGGCGGCTCAAAACCTTACCTATGCACAGGCCATATCCGCGGCCAAAGAACACAATGCTGATATCACATTCGATAATGCCACCTATAATTGCCATTTCAGTTATACGGATAACAGCAATGTAAAACACCAGGTGTGGTTTAATGATGCCGCAAGCAACTTTAATACCATGCGCTTTGCAGATGATTATGGGGTAGCCGGAGTAGCCATCTGGAGGTTAGGTGCCGAAGATCAGCGGCTATGGACTTTTTACAAACGGAGCCTGACCACCGAAGCCATGCGCTCGCAAACCCGGTTGTTCACGCGTTTGGAAAACATCCCCGTCTCTTTCGAGAAACCCGATTACGTGGGCGAAGGTGAGGTACTGGATGTGATCTCCGAACCCCAGAACGGCCGCATGAAAATAACGGCGGATACGCTTAACGACTACCTGATACAGGAAGAAAAATACATCGAGCTGCCTACTAAATACGTGATCCGGAGGTTTGGCCAGGTAGTACCGGGCAAGCAGGTCCTGCTTACTTTTGATGATGGTCCGGACCCCGAATACACCCCTCAGATCCTCAAAATATTAAAACAGGAGAAAGTACCAGCAGCATTCTTTGTAGTGGGTATCAATATTCAAAATCATTTACCGGTATTTGAACAGGTTTATAAAGATGGTTTCGAGATCGGTAATCACACCTTTACCCATCCCAACATTGCCAGTGTTGGGCTCCGGAGGGCACAAACGGAAATTGACGCTACCCGTTTTTTAATAGAAGCTGTTACCGGTCGCAGTACCATCCTGTTTCGCCCGCCTTTTAACGCGGATGCCGAACCAACACTGCAGGTAGAACTGCAACCCGTTGCCCTAAGTAAAAAACTAAAATACTATGCAGTGGGTGAAAGCATTGATCCCGAAGACTGGGACATCGACAGCGCGCATGTAAATGCCGATAGTATTTACAACCGTATTGTACGTCAATACGAGGCCATGACTTATAAAGACCGGGGCATTATTTTATTACACGATGCCGGTGGCAACCGTCAGGGCACCGTAGATGCATTACCCCGTATTATTAAATACTTTAAAGACCGGAACATACAATTCATTACCGTTGCCCAGCTGCTGAATCTTACCCGGGACCAGATCATGCCTCCTGTGAAGAACGACATGCTGCAGGCCGATAGTTTTGCTACCAAACTTGTATTTTGGATATCACAATTTTTAACCACGGCGTTCTGGCTGGCGATCTTCCTGGGATTAGGCCGCGTTATCTTTATGGGCATCCTGGCCGTTTTGAACTACAGGCGGCAGAAAAAAGAAACCCTTCCCCCATCGGGAGCATTTAAAGAAAAAGTAAGCATCATTGTTCCCGCATATAACGAGGAAGTCAATTGTGTGCGCACTGTTCAAAGTCTTTTAAAACAAGATTACCCGAACCTCGAGGTCATTTTTGTAGATGACGGTTCAAAAGACCATACGTTTAAAAACATCAGTGAAGCCTTTGCTGGTCACCCCAGGGTAAAAGTGCTGACCAAGGCCAATGGCGGCAAGGCATCGGCATTGAACTTTGGAATTGCACAGGCATCATCCGATTACCTGGTTTGTATTGATGCCGACACCCAGTTAAGAAAGGATGCTATTAGTCAGCTCATGCGTTATTTTGTAAACGAAACCATTGGAGCCGTTGCAGGTAATGTAAAAGTAGGAAACATCAATAATGTGCTTACCCGCTGGCAGTCGATCGAATACATTACAGCCCAGAATTTTGACCGCCGGGCATTCGATTATATCAACGGGATCACTGTAGTACCCGGGGCAATCGGAGCGTTCAGGAAAGAAGCCATTGTGGAAGCCGGTGGTTTTACAACCGATTCGCTGGCCGAAGATTGTGACCTTACGATCCGCATTCTGCGCAAAGGATATGTTATTCGTAATTGCAATGATGCGGTTGCCATTACAGAAGCGCCCGAAACCATCCGGCAGTTTTTAAAACAGCGCTTCCGCTGGAGCTATGGAGTGATGCAAAGTTTCTGGAAAAACAAAGATGCCTGCTTCAGAGCCCGTTATAAAGGATTGGGCATGGTATCCCTTCCCAATATCCTTTTATTCCAGATCATACTTCCCATTATTGCGCCCATTGCAGACCTGTTGTTTTTCTTTTCCATTTATTACAACAGGCCCACGGCGCAGCATACCAGCTGGGGCGATCTCAACCGGATCCTGTTGTATTATGGCATCTTCCTTGTTGTAGACGTACTGGTTGCTGTTTTCGCCTTCAGCATTGAAAAGGAGAAAAATTACTGGCAGCTTTTATGGCTCATCCCTCAGCGTTTCGTATACCGGCAAATTATGTATATCGTGCTTTTCCGGTCGCTCCGCCGCGCAATCAAAGGTGAAGGCCAGGGCTGGGGAAACCTGAAACGAACCGGGAATGTTGTTTTAAAGGAACCGTAACCGGTGCTACTCCATTTTACCGGCGTGCTGCATCAATGAGTGAAAAATAGCGGTTCATATGCCGGGCAGCAACCTCCTCTGCACAAACCAGGATGGTTGCAATCTTTTCCTTCAGTACTTCCAGGGAATGATCCGGCACTGTAAAATCATTCTGATAACGCGCACCGGTGTAGGCAGCTTCCAGCAGCTCCAGCATTTCAATTTCCGCAGCTGTTTTAAAAAAAGAAGCAAATTTCCGATGAATACGGCTGCAATGGTACAACAATTCCCGGATGGAATGCTGGCGCAGGTAAACGCCGGAAAACGCTGCCGCAAACCCGCGCAACGACAGCTCCGCAGCCTGATGCAACATAAAACAAGCCAGCCCGTTGGCACCCTCCTTTTGAAAAAGCAACGCATGTTCAAAGAGCCGCCGGCCTCTTCCGGAGCCGGTTTCAAAGGTTTCCCTTGACTTTGCCAGCCATTCCTGAACTACCTGGCCATCTATTGGATCCAGGGCAGCTCCATCCCGGACATACACCAGCCGTTCTTCATTGCAGCTCAACACGCAAAAAAGATTTCCCTGTTTCCGCTGTTGTTGAAACTGACTGCGCTGGCACAATGTAAACCGGATGTTCCAGCTTCCAAACGTAGCGGCATGAATATAGGCATGCAGGTCTCTAAAACCACGTACCTCCTGCGGCTGCAATACAATAAACAGGTCCAGACTGCATTGCTCCGCATGATACTCCAGCTCAAAAATAAAATCAGGCGTACACAAACCTGCGATCCATGCAATGACCTGCTCCCTTGAAAACAGCGCACAAACCTGCGTTGCTTCGATATGAGTCGCCTGGCCGGGATCAAACAAACGTTCCACGTCAGGAATCAGTTCATACAAATAATGCGCAAAGCCCCGCTCTGCCTCCTTTACAATCAGTTGTTTCAACAGGTTGCATTTGGTCGCATCATCCCATTGAGGCAGCAAGCCACCCCCATGCAGGGGCCGGGCCTCCGGTATTGTTTCGTTTTTCATTTATTGGTTTTTTATAGATCAGAAAATTTATAACAAAGAAAATTGGAGTATACCGGCATTAACAGCACGGCAATAGCAAGTGTATTACCGGCCCTGGGTGCAATGCCTGGTATCAGGAACCGGTATCAAAAGCCGCTACTGCGTGAAACAGCCCCTGCATATTGGGGGTGTTCCGGCATATTAGTATAGCTATTTACCAGCAGACGCCGAATCAGTTTCAGAATGACTGTGCCCAATCAATCGACTTTGAAGACTGTCCTCATTTAAGACATTCTTCGGTTCCTTGGATCGGCCAACTATTTTATTCCGAAGGTTTTTCTTTTGTACCATCCTCAACGCCAAACAGTGCGGGGTATTGTTTGATCATATAATACGGAGCCCACAGCATACACAGCAACGACTCATAATCAAAAAGGGCATTCTTACGATCGATATTAAAATACGCGCCATACCCTAACACGCAATCCAAAACAGACCAAAGGTAAATACGGGCCTTCCCTTCAGCGTAAGTATTTGTAAAACCCAATATCTGCTGAAAGGCCTTGTCCGTTTCCGGAAGGTACCGGTAAATCACATTGCGATCGGCAATAAACAGCTGCCTCTTCTTCATTTTCATCCACTCCCGGGTAGCATAGTGGGATGCATCCATCAGCAAATGAAAATGCATGGCGAACCGCAACAGGAATTTCCGGTCCATATCCTCACTGAAGGCGCTGTACTCCGCACAAAGCGTACAATGTACCCATTCATTCCATAAGGCTTGCAGATCTTCTAGCGCAGTACTATCCAATACCCGCATAAGGCAGTGAAACGGATTGGACTTAACAAGATGCATAAAATGATAGCTGGGTTTGAAGTTGCTTTCTTCGAACCGGTCCTGATGTTTTTCTTCCTCGGATTCAAAAGGGCGGGGATCATCGGATACGATCGAGAGAATCTCGTTATTTTTGTTATTCATGGCTGTGTGTTTTATTATTAGCACCCCAAAGATACAAACCTATTTGTGATAAACAAACAAAAATGAACAAACTTTCAACTTTTTTTGAACGGCTGGAGCAATTCAGTGCAGCTGAGGGATTTAAGTCGATCAATGATTTTGCCATTAACGGACTGAAATACAGGTCTTCACAGAAGCTGAACCGCCTCAGGGATGGTAAAAACAAGCCTTCACTGGAGATCATTGAAGACATTAAAAACAGGTTTGCAAATGCAGATCTGAACTGGCTGATCGCTAATAAAGGAGAGAAATACCTGACAGGGGCTGACCTGGTCTTACACGAACCTTCTGAAACCAAACCCTGTAAGGAATGTGAGCTAAGGGAAAAGATCATTGCCAGCCAGGAACAGGCAATAAAGGCTTTGCAGGGCCAGGCCGATGCCCTGCAACTAAGTATGGAGATCATCAGCCGGAAGGTCACCCGGAAAAACGGGTAGCAATTACAGGATCATCATTTCAGCGTTACAGGATCAGTTAATATCCTTTCCCGCCTGCAGTTTTGCGATCTGTTCCTGCAGGTTATTCCGGGTATTAATTTCACTGGCTTTAGACAACGCCTGTTGTGCATATTTTAGCGCCGCTTTATAGTCCGCCATTGCAGAATATGCACGCGTCATCCCCACCAGCGTTGTAAACTCGTTGGGATGTTTTTTATAATTATCCTTAAAAACGGCAATGGCCTCTTTTAGTTTTTTTTGTTGCATCAGGGTACGGCCATACAGATGCACCTCGTTCATATCTGCATGAGCAAGCGCCGTCTTCATTACCGCTGCCGCCTCCTCATTTCGCCCCGCCTTTTCCAGCAATTGTGCCTTTGTATTCAGCGCAACGAATGCCCTTTCGCCACCAAAATTTTTCCCTGTCGCTGAATCGGCCCAAAGCAGCGCCTGGTCTAAATTAACGTTCCGTTGAAGGCACCAGAACGCCGCCTGGTTCCAGGTTTGCCAGCCAAAGCCTTTATCGGTTCTCAATTCCTGTCGAAACACCGCCAGCTGATCATTGATATAATCCGTTTCCACCCTAAAAGGGATGGCCAGCTTTTCCCATTGCAACGTAATGGTGGCACCGGTTTCCGTTTCATCTGAAAACTCATATTTCAACCGCTCTATACTTTTCTCCAGCGGCACCGGCTTTACAGCCACCCGCAGGGCGTCTTCTTTCGCGTCATAAAAATAGCTGCCCCAGGAGCCGGAGTTCTTTGAAAAGACCAGGGTGCATTCAGCTGGTCCGTATGCAATAAAAAAGCCATACTTACCTGCGGGGAGTGGTTGTCCTTCAATTTTGACCGCATTCGAAAATTGGATAGTCGTATTCTCATTCGCACCGGCGCGCCAGGGAGCCGCCTTACTGTTTCCAAAACCCAAGTCCCCAAACCCGGTATACACCAGTCCTCCCCAGATCTTTCCTTCCCGGCCTTTTACTGCCGGGCGGTCATAATGAATCGTTATATCCGTCAGTCCGACCCGTTCACTTACAGAGGCCTTCTTGTTTTCTCCACTGGGAGGTGTGGTCAGCAATACCTGTGCCTGGGCAAACATAGCAGCAAAACAGGCAACCCATAAAAGCAGTTCCTTTTTCATTGTTTTATCGTTTATACAAAAATAATCTACTTAATTACAGCTTTGCAAAACCATCGGCGACAAAACCCTGTTTCAGGCATCACTAATCCGCTATTTCGTAGTCACCGCTGGTATTTCACCTTTTTTGGCGATGGCCTGCCCCCGGTATTTTGAGTAAATTTATAGGTTGATAAAACAATATAATACCGGCTTAAATTTTTATTATATGCCTAAATATGTAATCGAACGGGAAATTCCGGGTGCAGGGAATCTTACTCCCGATCAGCTAAAAAATGTTTCCGAAACCTCTTGTAATGTGTTGCGCGAAATGGGACCAGAGATTCAATGGGTACAAAGCTATGTAACCGGCAACAAAATTTATTGCGTGTACATTGCGCCAAACGAGGAGTGGATCCGGGAACATGCCAAACAGGGAGGTTTTCCAGCCAACGCCGTCAATGAGATCGCAACAGTTATCGATCCCACTACAGCGGAATAAATGGTAGCCCTGGTAGTCATTATATACCACACAGGTTTTAGTCGGTCAGCAGATCCGGCCGGCGGTCTTTTGTGCGCTGCAACGCCTGTTCATAGCGCCATTCTTCAATTTTAGCGTGGTTGCCGCTCATCAGCACATCCGGAACCGTCATGCCCTCAAAATCAACCGGACGGGTATACACCGGAGGCGCCAGCAGGTTGTCCTGGAACGAGTCTGTCAAAGCCGAGGTTTCATCATTCAGCACCCCCGGCAGCAGGCGTCCGATGGCATCCACCAGCACGGCAGCGGCCAGTTCTCCGCCGCTTAATACATAATCCCCGATGGAAATTTCAAGCGTTATATATTTCTGGCGGATGCGCTCATCAATCCCTTTATAGTGACCACAGATGATCAGCAGGTTTTCCTTTAAGGAAAGCGTGTTGGTCATCCGCTGGTTCAGTGTTTTTCCATCCGGCGTTACATAGATAATTTCATCAAATTTCCGGTTTGCCGAAAGTTCAGCAATAGCGCTTACCAGCGGCTCGCACATCATCACCATACCAGCCCCGCCACCATATTGATAGTCATCTACCTGGCCATATTCATTCACCGCCCATTTGCGTAAATGATGTACCGCCACCGTAAGCAAACCCTTATCCTGTGCACGCTTCATAATACTGTGTTCAAAAGGGCTGTTCAGTAATTCGGGTAAAACGGAAATGATATCGATATGCATGAAAGAAAATTGAGATTTCAGAGTTGAGCTGTCAGCGATTAGCCGTCAGCATAAAACAGGCGCAAATTACCGATTAAAAATTCAAAAAACCTTATTCTTCTTTTAGTGTATCCAGCACCTGCTTCAGCTGTTTTACATAACGGCCATAGAACCGGTTGATCCATAGAAGGGTAAATGTAACGATCAGCACGGTTGCCACCACTACCAGCAACAATACAAGGTAGGGGTTTACAAATACCTCCAACCGAACATGCCGGGCCTGCAGGTCTGAATAGATCAGCATTCCGATCGTAAAATAAGCGAAGGGCATAATCAGAAAAGAAAACGATTTATACCGTTCCATATTCAGCCGCAGATCATAATACAACTGCAAAAGATTGTCCTTTGTACGGGCATCATATAGCTGCACCTGGTGGTAGAATTTATAGAAATGATACAGGTAGTAAACGCAGGCCATCACCAGCAGCGCATACCCCATATAATAAATGGGGAACAACGATGGCAGCAGCTTCAGTTGAAAAGGGAAAACCCCGATTAACACAATTGCCAAAACCTGTACGACAAATTCTTTTTTCATATTCCGTTTCAGCTGATCCAGCGGATGCTGTGCCGCTCTTAATTGTTCCACCGAGGCGGGAACCTGCACGTCATCGGCCCCTTCTTCGTTCCATTGTGATTTCAGCTCATCAAAATTCATAACCTTGTTTTTTTATAATGGTTTGTAATTTTTCTTTTGTCCGGTTTAGCCGCACCCGCGCATTTCCTTCACTAATGCCCAATTGCAGCCCGATTTCTTTGTGCGACATTCCCTCCATAAAATAGAAGATAACCGCTTTTTCCACCGGGTTCAGTTCCTGTGCAGCCTTATAAAAAGCATTCAGCTGCGTTTCCTTATGCGAAGACGCGCCTTCATCCACAGCGTCCGGAATATCCGTATAAGCAACTTGTTTTTTATAGGTCTGGTTCTTCTTTAAAAAAGTAATCGCCGTATTAATGGCCACCCGGTACATCCAGGTAGAAAACCGGCTTTCGCCTTTAAATCCCTGGTACGATTTCCAGAGCTGCACAATGATCTCCTGGTGCAGATCTTCCCGGTCTTCTGGGTGATCCATATACATACGGGCCACTTTATGCAATATTCCTGCATGTTGCTTGATGCTGGTCAGGAAAAATTCTTCTGATTGCGACACGCGTTGTTCTGGTTTATAAGTTGTAAATCAATACAGTATTAGTACTTTACCCGTTTCCCGGAATTGATTCCGCTATCGGATGGATGGGGTACCGGTTTCCCGCTGGCTTCGTGCTTCCGGGCTGCCGGAAGCAGTGTCGCCGCTTCCCGCTCCATTCTTGATTTTCGCAGATGCTGTGATACAACTACCAGCAGGAGCACGGTTACTGCAATTGAAACCCTTTTACTCATGTTTAACGAATTTATTACAGTAAGTCATTGCCGGGAGCCGTTCGTTACACATCTGCGATTCTTTTTTTGGGAGCGATGGATCAGACGGCTCTAATCCAAGACCGGTTTTACATCGTAGCCCTGCGCACGGAGCTGCGCCAGTACCCCGGCATTTCCCCAAAGATGGCCCGCACCCACGGCGAACAAAACAGGTTCGGTACGCATGATCCCTGGCATTTGGGTGGCCCAGTTATGGTTCCGTTTGGTCAGTAATAACGCTTCAGCCCGCTCCGACATAAACGCCGGGTTCTTCAATGTGCGGTCCAATGCCACCAGGTCCTCATTTTTGTACGCCGTTACCATGGCCACACTGGCGGTTTTATATTGGTCGCCTTTTTTCAGCAGATCGATACAGTCATCCCAATTATAGATCTGCTCGATGTAATGCGTCTGTTCGCTTATTTTTTCCAGCCCCCTTACTGTTTTTTTGTCTTTCAACGCCAGGCTGATGAGCTCCAGTTCCATCATTTTCATTGCTTCCTGCGGACAATCGATCGCCTTTAACGCAAACAGTGAATACAAACCGGCAATGGTAAAATGATCTGCTTGCTCCAGGGTAAGATTATACAGTTTCAATGCGGACTTCATGGCTTCGGTTTGCTGTGGACTCAGTTGCCCGCTGATGGTCTTTTCGCCCTGCATCAACCTACCCATCGCCACTCTTTCCGTGGGGTCTGTAAAATCCACTTCCAGGTACAGACCCGTAACAGCGTTCAGGGCATTCAGCACTTTTGGTTTCAGCTGGAAATCTTTTTTGCACAAAGCGTGGATGGTCCCCAGTACATAAGATGGTTTTGCCAATCCATTTCCGGAAATTTCCCAAAGCAGGCTGGTGACCGGGGAAATGTTTCTTTTTGTTTTAAATTGAGCCATTGCACTCACACATAAAATAACTGCTACTGCTAAAAGGGTTGCTTTTTTCATTTTTAACCAATTTATACAGTAAGTAGTCCGGCAAGCTGATTCGTTACAATCTTTTTTATTTTCTGTCAGGATAGGCGGCAGTGCTCAACGTTCGTTGCCGAAGTCTATTCTTCCCCATCCATAAAATCATCCAGGTCCCTGCGCTCTTTTTTAGTCGGACGCCCGATCTTACTCAAACGCTTACCACTGAAAAATGAAGCTGCCTGGATCTTGGCCTTTTCCAGTTCTTCTGCCGGAGTCAGATCGATATAATGTTTGATGGCCTCCTCGTACTTAACACGGGTATGCAACAGACCCGTAACCTTTATAACCCACTTACGGCCTTCGGTACGTACATCATATACATCGCCCAGGTGCACGTTCTTCCCCGGCTTGGCAGGTTCCTCCTGGTATTTCACCTTATTGTCGTTGCAGGCATCGGTAGCCAGCCTCCTTGTTTTAAAAAGCCGGATGGACCAGAGGTATTTATCTAAACGTAATTTTTCCTTTTCCATTTTTTTAATGCCACGAATGCACGAATTTATTATTAAGCATTTTAGAAACCACGCAATGATTGGAATCTGTTCTTTTACAAAGAAAAATAATTCCTTTTACAATACGATTCTTTTATAATTCAATCGGAGTTCACCCAGGTTCACCAACAATGCAAGCCGATTTTGAGAAACTTTAAGATAGTTAATACATTGCTCCAAATGCTTATCTATGAGTGCAGCCACTCCCTTTATTTCAAGAATTATTTTATCATACACAATAAAATCAGCATAAAAGCTATGCGACAGCACGATGTTTTTATAATGAACAAGATATTTTTTTCCCTTTCATAAGGGATTGATCTTTGCTGAAATTCGTATTCCAGCGCATCTTTATACACGATCTCGGAAAAACCAGGTCCTAAATTATTATGAACCTCCATACAGGCACCGATGATCTGGTAGCTTTCATCTTTGTAAACGATGTTCATAGTATGTTAGCATTAAATACATTGAATACCACAAATGCACGAATCAGCTTAAGTCATTCGTGCATTCGTGGCCATTTAGCTTATTCCCCAAAATACTTATGAAAATAAGGAATGGTTTCAATGCCTTTATAATAGTTCTCGATATTGTATTTTTCGTTGGGGCTGTGCAGGCCATCATTATCCAGGCCAAAGCCCATGAAGATAATCTTGATACCCAGTTCATGCTCCAACACCGAACAAATTGGAATACTGCCGCCGCCCTTTACCGGGATGGGCGTTTTACCAAATGTGGTTTCCAGCGCTTTGGAAGCCGACTGGTAGCCCTTGCTATCGATAGGCGTACCATAAGGTTCTCCACCATGATGTTCAAACGCGTTCACATCCACACAGGAAGGAGCGATCTTCCGGAAATGATCCAGCAACAGTTTGGTGATCTTTTCGCTGGATTGATTGGGCACCAATCTTGCAGAGATCTTAGCCGTAGCTTTTGCAGGCAACACCGTTTTAGCACCTTCCCCGGTATAACCACCCCAGATGCCGTTCAGCTCCAGGGTTGGCCGGATACCGGTACGCTCGTAGGTGGTGAATCCCTTCTCTCCATACAGTTCTTTAATGCCGATCTCGTCTTTATATTCCTGCTCGTTAAAGGGTGCTTTATTGATCAGTTCCCGTTCAGCAGCCGATACTTCCTGCACATCATCATAAAAACCCGGAATGGTGATATGATTGTCCGCATCATGACAACTGGCGATCATTTTAGAAAGGATCACAACGGGGTTGGCTACAGCACCGCCATAGGTACCACTATGCAGGTCCCTTGCTGCCGCCGTCACTTCTACTTCAATATAGCTTAGTCCGCGCACCCCTGTATCCAGGGAGGGGTTTTCCATGCTCAGCAACGAACTATCGCTGATCAGGATCACATCGGCTTTCAGCAAATCTTTATGCGCTGCCACAAAGGCCCCCAGGTTGGGCGATCCCACTTCCTCTTCACCTTCAATAATAAATTTTATATTGGTAGCCATCGTATCGGTCTTTACCATGGTTTCCAGCGCTTTTACATGCATGTAGAACTGCCCTTTATCATCGGCGCTGCCCCGCGCAAACACTTTACCGTCTTTGATCGTAGGTTCAAAAGGAGGGGTATTCCACAACTCCAGCGGCTCTACCGGCTGTACATCGTAATGACCATACACCAGTACCGTTGGTTTGGAAGGATCAATGATTTTTTCACCGTAAACCGCCGGATGCCCACAGGTTTCCATCACTTCTGCCTTATCACAACCCGAAGCCAGCAGCGCCGCCTTTACGGCTTCCGCACATTGTTTCATATCCGCTTTGTTCTCGCTCTTGGCGCTAATGGAAGGAATGCGCAAAAGATCCATCATCTCGTTGAGAAAACGCTCTTTATGTTCCTCCTGGTATTTTTTCCATACTTCAGACATAGTATAATTTTTTGTTCCCGCGAAGGTACGGAATTGGGCGGTTTGGCCTGAAAGTCCTCCGGCACATCCTAAACCCGGTATGTACCGTCATCTTCAATCAGCCATTTAAATACCAGGATCAGAGAAAGCAGGCATTTACCGCGCCAGCCGGCAAAAGAGGCGACTATCCGGATACGCATTCCGGCAGATGCGCCCCCTTTCAAAACCGCATAAATATGCGTAACTTTAAGGAAACAGGAAAACAATGAAAAAAGAGATTCTTGATGCCATTTTAAAGGCACTTGAAAAGGACACGGCGGGTGTGAAACAGGAGATCGATACACAGGAAAGCAACGCGGTTATTGATACGGAAGCCACCGCCGACCTGGATGCGCTTTCCCAGCGGGACCAGGCCACGGATATTTACAATTTGCTGCAGCAACCGGAAGAAACGGCGGCCGGCACCATTGCAACCGTAAAAAGATACCGGGAGCTGTCGCGCGGGGATGCAGGCCCCGGTGCGCTGGTGGAAACGACGGAATACTTTTTCCTGGTTGGAGTAGCCCTTCCTCCTTTGGAGGTAAACGGTAAAAAGATTGCAGGAATCACTACAGATGCCCCGGCATACGCCAATCTTGAAGGAAAAAGAAAAGGCGACGAAATCCACCTCGGTGAATGCGATTACCTGATCCTCTCCGTACAATAGCGCTGCTACTGCAAGGTAACTTTACCATCCACCGGGGCACCATTGCGCACTTCTTCCGTAACCCGGGTGATCAGCGTATCATTGGTATGCAGATCGCCGTATACAGCAACTTTTCCGGCCGTTTGCACCCCGGTCTGTACCGGAACCCAAACGGTTTTCCCGCTCACCACTTTGATCACATAGATCCCCTGGCTCGAATTCAGCAAGGCACTACCGGGTATTACAAAAGAAGCCTCCTTACCGGCCTGCAACGGGATTTGAACTTCCGGTATCATTCCCGGCAATAATTTCTTATCGGCATTCAATACATCCATTTCTACATGCTGTGCCCGCAGCCGGTTATCCAATGCGCCCGATACCCGGGAGGTTTTTGCTGTAAACTGCTGACCCGGCAATGATTTTACCGTAAACCGCACGGCACCATTTTGATCCAGCACACCGGCATTGCTTTCCGGAAGATTTACAACCAGGCGCAATTTCTTTTGCTCCTGCAGGGTAAACATCGGTACGGATCCGGCCCCCGGCCCTACATAGGCACCGGCGCTTACATTACGCGCTGTAATAACCCCGGAGAAAGGCGCCCGTATTTCCAGGTAATTGCGATTATCGTGCACTTCTTTTAATGCCGCTTTTGCCGCCTGGTACTGGGCATAGTCGGATTGCTGGCGCGCCCGTGCCACGTCCAGGTCATTCTGAGAAATGGTCCCCGGCGTTTTACTGGTTTCCAGCAACCGGTCATAGGTAGCCTTGCTGGCCAGGTAAACCGCTTCCTGCGATTGCATCCGTGATTGAGCCCCCTCACTTTGGGCATTCAGTTCCGGAGCTTCCATTACCGCCAGCAATTGCCCCGCACGCACTTCACTCCCCACATCCACATACAATTTTTTTACAAAACTGCTCACCTTTGCAAACAGATCCACGTGCTGAAAGGCAACCAGTTCTCCGGGAATCGACAAGGTATCCGACAGCGCCCCTTCCGTAAGCAGGAAGGCTTGTACTTCAGCTTGTTTTTCCGGGGCCTTTTCTTCACCCGCACTGGTTGAACTGCAGCTTTGCAAACCCATAGCAGCAGTTGCAACACCAGCCAGTATTATTTTTATGGTCTTTATCATAATTCCGTATAATTAATATAAACAAATCCAGTTTAATGGTGGTGTAAATTCGGTATGTAGTGTACACTTTCCGCATCTTCCGGATCCAGGGATACACTTGCTGTTTTTGCCTTGCCCTGTCCCCAGGCAAAAGCCAGCGGCAGGATAAATAAAGCCGCAACCGTAGAAGCGATCAATCCACCGATCACAGCGCGTCCCAGCGGTGAAGACTGGTCCCCTGCTTCACCCAGCCCCGATGCCATGGGAATCATACCCACTACCATCGCCAATGCCGTCATCAGGATGGGACGTATACGCAGGGCTGCCGCCTCCCGGGCCGACTTCACCGCATTTCCGTTATGTTTCCGGATCTGCTCTGCATTGGTGATCAAAAGTACCGCATTGGAAATAGATACCCCTACGGACATGATCATGCCCATATACGATTGCAGGTTCAGCGTAGAACCGCAGAGCATCAGCAGGGCCATCGACCCGAACAATACCGCCGGAACAGTAGCCAGTACGATCAGCGAAACCTTGAACGACTGGAAATTGGCCGCCAGCATCAGGAAGATCACCACAATGGCAACGATCAACCCGCTCTGTAAACTGTCCAGCGTATCCGTAAGCGTTTCGCTGAGCCCGATCAGATTCACGCTCAAACCACGCGGGAGCTTACCCAGCCCGTCGATGGCCTGCTGCACATCTTTAGCAGCCGCGCCCAGGTCTGTATTGTTAAGATTGGCCGTAACCGTCAGCATAGGCACGGAACCCAGGTTATCGGCCTCTCCATAAGTAACGTCCGGTTCAATGGTGGCCACATCCCCCAGCAGTGGTCGTGCATTATTGGCCGTAAGCGGTATTTCACCGATCGCGTTCTGGCTGGTCATTTCGTTCTCAGGGATCTGCACCTGTACGCTATAAGGCAGGTTCGATTTAGGATCCACCCACATATTTTTTTCCGTTAAACGGGAAGACGAGGTAGAGGCGATCAGCGAGCGGGAAATGGCATTTACATCTGTACCCAATTGTGCCGCTCGCAGCCTGTCGATATTGATATTCAGCGACGGGTAGCGGATCGATTGCCCCAGCTGCACGTCCCTTAAATAGGATATTTTTTTCAAACGCTCTACCATCATCAGGGCGTACTTTTCATTCAGCTTCTTATCCCTTCCGGAAAAACGGACTTCCACAGGCGTAGGCGAGCCCTGGCTCAGGATCTTATCGGTCAGCTCAATAGGTTCAAACGACAGTTTCATTTCCGGTGCAATCTCCCGGGCGCGCTTACGGATCTTATCTTTCAGTTCATCCAGGTTTACCTTGTAATCTTCGTTCAATGCTACCTGTAACACGGCTTCATGCGGTCCGGCCATCCAAAGGAAAATGGGCGCCGTGGAAAACAATTGCGGATGCACACCCACAAAGGAGGATGTAATGGATATATTCTTTTTCCCCACGATCTCATTTACCGCATTGATCAGGTCCAGGGTTTTGAGCTCCGTCCGTTCAATACGTGTTCCATCCGGTTCTCTTAACCGCACCTGGAATTGTTTACCATTCACTTTCGGCAATACGTCCCTGCCGATCTGATTCAGGAATAATAAAGCCATCAGTCCGATCACCAGGATATAACAGGATACGATCCATTTCCTGTAAGGCATCATCCGGTCGATAAACCGCATGTACCGCATCCGGAATTTTTCAAACCGGCTCACGTTCCCATCCCGGTTACTATCCGCGTTTTGCAGTAATATTTCCTTCTGCGACCAGGTATCTTCTTCGTTCTCGGCAATAGCAGCACTTTCAAACACCTCCTGTTCACTCAGTTCCTTTCCATCCTTGCCTTTCTTATGTTTGATCTTCATGATCCAGTTAGCCATTACCGGTACAAATGTCTGGGCCAGGAAATAAGAGGCGATCATACTAAAACCGATGGCCAACGCCAGGGGCAGGAATAAAGAACCGGGAATACCGCCCATCGTAAAAGCGGGTGCAAACACGGCGAGGATACAGAACAGGATCAGCAGCTTGGGAAACGCGATCTCCTTACACGCATCCCAGATGGCGAGGGCCTTGGGTTTGCCCATATCCAGGTGCTGGTGAATATTCTCGATCGTTACGGTACTTTCATCCACCAGGATCCCGATGGCCAGCGCCAGCCCGCTCAAGGTCATAATATTGATGGTTTGCCCGAACAGGCTCAGGAAGAGTACACCCGTGATAATAGAGGTGGGTATCGTCAGAATTACAATGAGTGCACCCCGCAGGTCACCCAGGAAAAGCATGACCATCAAACCCGTTAATATGGCACCGATCACCCCTTCACTCAACAAACTCTTTACCGAGTTCATTACATAGGTAGACTGGTCGAACTCGTAGCTGAGTTTTACATCTTCCGGCAGTTGGGACTGAATTTTGGGCAGGGCTTTTTTCAGGTTCTGCACCACCTCCCAGGTAGAAGCATCCGCAGCTTTGGCAATATCTACATATACGGAACGCTTGCCATTGATCAGCGCATAGCTGGTACTCACGTCTGCTCCATCTTCTACCGTAGCCACATCGCGCAAATACAAATTCGCAGCACCCGTGCCGGTAAACAACGGAATATTTTCAAAGTCTTTTATTTCCTTTAACGTGGTATTGGCAGGCGTTACATAGTTCTTATCATGTATGCGCACGTTGCCCGCAGGAGCAGAAAGGTTGTTGACCCGGAGTGCCGCCACCAGCTGATCCGCCGTCATATTATGCGCCCGCAGCAGTTCGGGGTTGGCCTTGATCACCACCGTACGTACGTTACCTCCAAAGGGTGTGGAGCCTACCAGGCCGGGGATGGACGTAAACGAAGAGCGCACATACACGTTGGCCAGATCGAGCAATTCATTATTACTACGCTTATCACTGCTCAGTACCAGCTGCCCCACCGGCAATGTAGACACATCAAACCGGATGATAAACGGCGGGTTAGAACCCTGGGGGAAGATCGCCTGGATCCGGTTAGAGAAGGCGCTGACCTCCGCCGCAGCCTGTGCCATATTGGTACCGGGGTAAAAATTGATCTTGATCAGTGTAAGGCTCTGGATATTTTTTGTCTCAATACTTTTTACCCCGTTTACGTACAACAGGATATTGATGTATTGTTTTCCAAAATACGCCTCCATTTGCTGCGCGGTATAGCCTCCAAACGGATGCGAAAGGTAAATCACCGGCAGATCCAGCTTGGGGAAGATATCTACCTTTATGGTAGTTACGGCCTTAATTCCGAAAAAGAAAAGCGCTGCCACCATTACCAGGATGGTAATCGGCTTTCTTAATGCAAAACGTATCAAATTCATAACGATCCCTGCTTTTTATTGGTCCTTATCCATTCGGGTTTATAACTGTCCGTCAAATATTTCAAAATCACCCAAAGCCGCAGCTTTTAGTAAAAGCGCCTGCCATACATTATTATTGGCAATGTCCCGGTCGGTTTCCGCCCGTATCAACGTGTAGCCGGCCTGCATCACATCCACCATATTGGTGAGCCCGTTTTTATACAGCACTGATTTCTGGTGGTAAGCATCACTGGCAGCCTTTACCTGCACCGGCGCTTCTTTGTAATTGGAAAGTGCATTGTTCATTTTGTTGTCTGCAGTACGCAATTGTGTTTTTAGCTGCAACGCGGCCGCGTTATATTCTTCCTGCAGGGCCTGGCTGATCATCCGCTGCGCGTTTACCTGTTTAGACAAGCGTACCGGCTGAATAATGTTCCAGGTAACGCCCACTCCAACGAGGTAGTTGGAACGGTTCGGGTTGATTCCCTTAAAGTAATCCGATGAAAAATGGGTTTGATCCGTCACATAATCACTACCAAAACCCGATGCCCGGGATTGCCATACCCCAACCAGTGAAAATGCGGGATAGTATTGCGTTTTAATATAATGCGACTGCTGATCGCTGACCGCTATCCGGCTTTTGTAATAGTCCAGTACCGGGTGCTGTGGCTCCGGATTCAGGGTATCGGTATAACTACCGGGAATCCTCGAAACAAATATGGTATCAATAGTAAAGCTGGTGTCTTCTGAACCGATCAGTTGCGCCAGTATATTTTTTTGTTCCTGTTCCCTGTCCCCCGCATTGGTCAGCAGGATCTGCGCACTGGAATATTCCGCATTGGCCAATGATGAATCCACGCCGGCGATCAATCCGCTTTTTACACGGGCGATTACAAACCTGCGGATGGAATCAGCCCGGTTTAGGTTTTTTTCATACGACCGGGTAATCTGGTGGCTGGCTACCAGGGTAAGATAAGCGGCGGCCACTTTTATTTTATGTTCAAACAATTCCTGCGCCAGGTCCTTTGTATCGCGTTGCCATACCTGCTGCGCCACCTTAACCTTTTCCCGGTATTTTCCAAATGCAAAAAACTCCCAGTTTACATTGGTAAGATACAATGCTCCAAAAGCCGCATTCCAGTTTTGACCAGTCAGTGCCGGTCCGGACGAAGCGGCGGCCAAACCACCAAAACCATAGAGCGGGCCATTGGTTCCGTTGATGGTACCATAATCCTGCTGCACACCCAGGTTCACATTAGGCAGCTGCTCTTTACGGGCGGCTGCAATCAATTGTTCGGATGCCTTGGCATAGGCCGTCTTTGCCTTTATAGAAGGATAATTTTCCGTTGCGATCCGGATCGCATCTTTCAGCGAAAGCGGCGACTGGGCGTCTGTTATGTTGGAAAGAAGCACTGCAAACAGTACTAAAAGCGATCTTTTGTGCATTGTTATTGCGCTGTTTGATTGGAAACAATGCGCAAATCAACTGGATCTTTTTGAAGCAATTTTGAAGCTGAAATAAAAATGACCACCGGCTTACAAAATCTTGCTCAGGCCTCGGCAAAGACCACCCGCTGAAAGCTGGCATTGGAGGGAATTACATCGATTTCGGATAAATAATTTTCGTTAAAGTAAACACAGAAAATATGCCGGCTCTCTACATAAGCATAAGAGACCCGGAAATTACAAACTTCACAGATCTGTTTTACGATCGCCAGCCCCAGCCCGACGCCTTCATTTTTTTGACTGCCTTTTTTGAACCGCCGGAACAGGTCCTTATGCGGAATGGTTACCGGAGTTCCGGTATTGCTGATCCGGAAATAATCTGTGGTCAGCTCTACATGAACCGATCCGTTTTCTTCATTGTACCGGATGGCATTGCGCATCAGGTTGGCTACCAAAATATCGGCCAGCGTGGGATGTATCTGTATAAACACCTGGCTGTCGGTGTTCTGCGTAACCGTGATATTTTTTAGATCGGCCCAATAAGCATAGGTTTCAATCACGTTTTTCGCGATCCGGCAGAATCGTATCTTTTCGCGGGTATTGAACTCATGGTTCTCCATCCGGGCCAGCAATACCAGCGATTTTGTAATATTGGAAAGCTTGCTGATTTCCATCTGCATATGCTCGATCAGGTCTGCCTGCTGACTGTTTAGCGGTGTTTGGGTCAACAGTTCCGTTTTTGTACGCAGCACGGCCAATGGTGTCTGCAGCTCATGTGATGCATTTTCGCTGAACTCCCGCGCCGTGGCATATTCCTCCATCGCCTTATTGGTCATGGTTTCTATAAAACAATTGAGCTCATTGAATTCTTTGGTGGATGAGCGCTCAAGCTGCAGCTTTTGTTTCTGACGTATATTAAAATTCCGGATGGCCTCCATCGTGTTTTTAAACGGCTTGAACAGGATCCGGGACAGGATCCGCGCAGATATCAGCACCGCAATGCCCAACAGCAACATTTTCCACAGCAGGGTAATAAACATGCTGCTGAAAAATTCACTGGGGTTAATAAAATAATTGTGCGAAGTAACCTTGTAAGTAACGCCATTCACCTGCCGGTAGCTGGTTACAAAAAGCGCCAGCTCCTTTTCACTCATGCCTTCTACATTATCCACCCGCCGGACCACCTGCGGATTTTCTTTGGGAACCGGGCCTTTAATAACAGCAATTTCAATTTCCCGGTCCCGGATAAAATCATCAACCGGTTTTCCTTCTTTCAGCAGGCTGTAGATCCGCTCATTTACCGACAACAGGCGCTTCTCCTCAAACTCGATCATTTTGCGTTTGATGCCTGCCCGGGAAATGATCATTGTAACCGGGGTAATGACCAGGATAATGCAAAGGAACCAAAGGGATATCTTATTGATCAGCTTCATGTGTCAGAGTTTAAAACGGTAACCCAAACCGTATACGGTTTCGATATAATCATTACCATTCGCCGCCGCAATCTTTTTACGAAGGTTCTTGATGTGCTGGTAAATAAAATCAAAGTTCGCAAGATTATCGGTATAATCCCCCCACAAATGGGTAGCGATGGCCTGGCGGGAAAGCACCCGGTCCTTGTTCACGATAAAATACAGCAGGAGATCAAATTCTTTGGGGGTAATATCCAGCAGGAAGGAATTGACCCTTGCTTCAATGGTATTGGTATTCAGTTCTATTTCGTTAGCCGTAACAATATGACTGCCCTGGAGACTGTTCCGGCGGTACATCGCACGCAACCGCGCATGCAGTTCCGGAAGGTGAAAGGGCTTGGTAATATAATCATCTGCGCCACCTTCCAGCCCGTTTATTTTATCATCCAGTGCATCGCGGGCCGATATGATCAGCACATGGCTGACGATCTTCTCCGTTTTTATAAACCGGAGCACTTCCAGCCCGTCGCCATCCGGAAGCATAATATCCAGCAGGATAAAGTCGTAGGTGAATACGGATAATTTTTCCCTTGCCTCATCTACCCCAAACGCACAGGTGCAAATAAAATGCTCTGCCTCCAGGTAATCCCTTACGCTGGCCGACAAAGCACTATTATCTTCGACAATTAAAATTTTCATCCCCCGCAAAAGTACGCAGGAGTTTTGAAGAAATTTTGAAGGGCCGGGGCCTGATAGCTATCAGATTCTGTGTTAATTACCAAATAGAAGTTTTAATTTTTTTAATACTTTTGTGTTTTAGGCGGCTTTATGCCAGCCTGTGTAAGAGAGCAATTATTTAATATTGCTCTCTACTTTTTTATTGCACTTCTGTAG
>NZ_JASLGT010000018.1 GCF_030150205.1 Niabella sp. | reverse complement strand
ACTAATATCGAAAAAAAATGGAGCATGCCCATCCAAAATTGGGGGTTCATACTCCATCAGTTCTTAACTATCTTTGACAACAGATGCCGCCTCTAAATGCAGTTGCTTAAAAACTGTTTACACAATTTATTTTACACTCTCCTCAATTTTCGGGCAGTTCGATACCACAGGGATGCTTCGGCGGGCCTCAGCATGACGGAAGTGGGACGGTCCTCTCGTCCAGTCTTACTTCTTCTTCCCCATCTTCGCCATTTCAGCGGCCGCCAACAGATAGGCGCCTACACCATAGGGTGCCGTCATATCTTCTGTAAGCTGCAGGGGCGCATGGCCCACCGGCTGTACATAACCCAGTTTCCCCGACCGGTCTACATATTTTTGTAAGGATCTCCAGCCCTTCTGTGCCGCTGTTTTATGAGTGCTTTCCGTCAGCAATCCTTTGTTAACGCCATAGGCAAGACCAAATACAAAAAAGCCACCGGCGCTGTTCTCCGGCTGCGCATAGGTTTCCGGATCCAATAGGCTGCTGTGCCAGGCACCTTGCCGGTCCTGTGCCCGGATAACAGAAGCCGTCATTTCGCGGAACAGGCGGAGGTACCAGGCATAGCTTTCGTGCGAAGGCGGAACCGTTTCCAACATCAGGGCCAGGCCTGCATATACCCAGCCGTTTCCTCTTGCCCAGAATACCTTCTCTCCTTTATGGTCCCGTTCATTTATTAAACGGAGATCCCGGAAGAACAATTGCTTTTCCTTATCGTACAATGCATCGGTGGTTACCTTAAATTCCGAAAAACAAAAATCCAGGTAAACCGGGTTTCCTGTTAACTGGTAGATCCGCGCGTATACCGGTGGTGCCATAAACAATGCATCGCACCAGCCCCAGCGGTTGCGGTAGTATTTTCCTTTTTCCGTAAGCAAGGGCTGTTTGTCGGGATTGGCAATAACAGAATCCACTCTTTTGATCACTTTGCGGATCATTTCCGGATCTTTATACCGGTCATAAAGCCGGAAATAGGTTTGCCCGATGCACAGGTCATCCGCATCATAAAGCCGGTCCATCATCCCCCATTGCAGATCCTTACCTGTATGCAAAAGAAAATCATAAAGGGATTGGGCATTTGTCTGCGCGGCCCATTCAACCATGCCCCGGTACATGGCGGCCTGTATCCATCCTGCCTTTGGCGCCAATGTATCCGAATAATGCTGCACCTGCCAGGAGGCTACGCGGTCTGCCTTTCTTTTATCAGCAGCATTAAAATAAGCGGTTTTACAGGAAGCAGCCGTAACTAAAATTATCAAAAGCGCGAATACTATTTTTTGCATAAAAATCATTTTATCATTTTCCACTCCTTTAAGGGACGGATCTTTTCATTTTTTACCTGCGTGCCTTCAGGAATCAAATAAACGGTATAAGCAACCGACTGGCCCGGTTGTAATACGGATGTAAACCCTACCATGATGGTATTGCCATTATCTTCGTCAAATGAAAACTCCGGCTTCGTGCTCCGGGTATTCATAGTAATGCCCTCTCCCTCTACTTTCATCCGCATTTTTTCACCATTCATTTCCAGTTCCGCTTCATTCCTGCCAATGAGTTTTACATTTGCAGGTGTAAGCATAGCCCAGCGTATATCAGTAAATTTTTCTGTGTTAACGATCTCATCCCGGATAACCACATAGTTATTATCTACAATAGCAACACCCCTGTTGCGCCTTGCCACACGCGGGCTGTCAATAGCACTCAGGTTGGATATGGCATACATGAAATCTTTACGCTCACCCTGCTCATCCATCTCTGCTTTTGCTGTAACATTCTGCCGGTCTCCGTCAATGGTAATGATATTATGTGTCTTTGTGCCGATACGCAGCGCATCCCAGCGCCGGGAGTACTGACTGCGGTCACCCAGACTGAAACCATATTTCTCCAGTGAGTAATAAGGTTGTCCGCCAAGGTCTGTTACCCATTGATTTTTTCCACGGTACATTACAAAGCTGCCAATATCCATGTGGGAATGGTTGGTAACGCAGCTACCACCTTTCATTGCTAAAAAAATTTCATCATCTCCGCCCCAATGATTTCTCATAATGGCAATGGGTGTAGTGCCTCTTCCAACATACAGTCTTTTTCCCGGCCTCTTCACTCCTGCAAACGGATTTGCCGGGGCCCATAGCAACGCAGAAGGGAGATAGCGTACATTAAAAAGCTCCGCATCCGTCATACCCATTTTACGGGCATTGTTTAGTCGTTCCGCTTCTGTCCAAAGGATACCCGGATCACCGGTGCGGTTGGCAAACCAAAGCATCGGGTAAGACAGAGACTGATCTGCAAAGCAATCCGCGTAAGCGAAACAACCAGAATTTTGCGTTGACATTTGCAATATATATTCGGGCGTTTTCATAAAGCCTTTATTGTTCATCAGCCCAAAAGAAGATCCGTATAATTTTTCCAGCGCGTCGATCAATGTAATATTATAAGTAGTTCCGTACCGCCAGTACGAGTACCCTTCGGGATAATTCCCATCCGGTAAATACTCTTCCAACGCTACATCACGCACCAACTTTACGGACCTGTCGATTATTTTCTGTGCCAGTTCCGGATCGCTTTCATACACGGTAATGGCGCCCAGGGCCATTCCTGTATTGCAAACAGAGTTCCAATTGTTCTTTTTTTTCAGCCAGCTGTAATGCGATTTACCGGTAGCTTTTTCAGGCAAGGATTCGTACAATCCCTTTTGTATGATCGCTTCCCGGAGCCTCGCTTTTGTTTCACCATCAAGGTAACTGTACAGCCAGTCGTAACCAATAGAAACCGCGGTTACCATTTCCGACACATCTAAAAAATGAGTGGGGTTCCAGCTTTTAAAGGAGGCGACATTCAGCAGTTCTTTTTTTGCACGGGCTGCGTACCGGTCGTCACTGGTCATACGCCAGGAATAAGACAAATAATAAATATAGGTAAGCGCCTTTCTTGAAACCTTTAACAACTGGTTCCCGATCAATTCGTATTTTACTACCGGTTCGTTTAAAATTGAATCGGAGGTCCTGATGATGTATCGATGCATGGAAGCAAGAAATGCATCCCCGGCGATCTTTTTCCTGATCTGCGCTTCTTCACCTTTCAATAATAATAAACGCGGGTGGCTTTTCTTTACGGTAAAATCCGGCTGCTCCTGGGCATGTAACTGCAACCCTATTACCAGGAAGCAAATCGTTTGCAAAAGCGTTCGAAATCGTATCAACCTGGTTGTCATTAAAATCATTTCCGGAATTTAAAATCATAATAATCGGCAAGGAACCGGACGGCGAACGTAGTTCCGATATCCCTGTTGGTGATCCACATTTTTGTTTTCTTCATCCTGGTCCGGGTTTCCAGCACTGCACCACGCAGGTTGGGATCCGGATGATCCTGCGCAAAGCGATTGTCGATCAGCCAGCGGGCAGATCGCTCAATAGCAGGATTAAATTCGGCATATCCTTCCTTCGCAAGCCCGATCCACACAATGCCCGCCAGCGCAACAGCAGAGCCGGTTACAGAGCCTTTATCGGGTGCTCTTTCGTCCAGGTAATTTTCATAAAATATAGTCCCGTTGGATAACTGCGCTTTCATAAATGCCCGGGCCGTTTTCGCCGCGGCTTCAAGATATTTCCGGTCCCTGGTCAGTTTAAATGCTTCTATTAACGACTCTGCATACCATAATGCAAAACGCGGATGGAAATAATTATCCGCAACCGAATTGGGCATAAACTGCATCCAGACACCTTCAGGGCCCTGCAGTTGTACCAGGCTATTGCAAAGATTGATAAAGGCTTCTTTAAATTTTTTATCTCCTGAAAATGCATATGCATCTTTAAAAAGGGATCCTTCCGTATTGGGCCTGGATACATCGAAGAGTTTTTGCGTGCCCGAATCCTTTGACTTCCAAAACGGACTGTATTCTTTTAAAACCTCGCCGGTTTTTGCATCCACATTATCATAGCACACACCTTGTTTAAGATCGCACATATTCGCAAGCATCCAGCCCGCGGCCTTTGTAGCAACTGCTGCATATTTGGGATCCTTTGTAACCCGCGATAATTCATAAAGGCCGGGCGTGCCATCCGAAACGGTGGAGAATACAATAACATCATCGCCTATAAAGTCACCGTGAACGGCATTGATCATTCCGCTGAGTTTGGGATGCTCTTTTATCTCCAACCCGATCCAGTATTCACCACTTTTTTTTGCCGCATCCAGGTAGGTTTTATTTCCCGTTTGTTTATATGCTGCCAACAGTGCATAAATGGCCTGCCCGGTATGCCAGGGCACTTCATAGGGATACCATTTTGCCTCTAAAATGTTATAGTCACATTTTGATTTGCCCTCGCTATCCAGGAGCACATTGGCCACATAAGCAGCTGTTTCATTGATCGCTTTTTTTATTGCGTCCTGTTTAACCTGGGCCGATGCCCGGATAAACAGCATACAAAAAAGTAATACAAGAATCGAGCATTTTATTTTAACCATTGAAGTTGTTTAAGCTTTTTAACAGATCGCTCCGCCGCGGCGGACTCAAAGTTATGTGAAGGACTATTTTACCAATATATTGCCCCTCTGGGGCGGCCTGGCAAGAGTGTTCTGCGAATAACATGCAGCAAAAGACAGCATAAAGTCTGCCTCAACGGAGCTACCTTTTGTATATAATCTGGAAAGTTTAAACAACTTCGTTGTCAATTTCCCTGACATCAGCGTGTAGCAATAAATAAAAATTGCAACCGGCCCGAGAATCAATCTTTTCAACCGGTTGCAATGATGGAAGCACCGATGATGATTTTACGCTATTTGCACCGTTAAAACCTGAAAGTCAAACCTGTCCTGATAAACGCATCGGTATACTCCAATTGGTTTACACGGTTTTTATTTCCCATATAAGTAAAGGCCGGCGCATTGTTGATATTGGTTACTTCCGCATAATATGTAAGCCGTTTTGTGATGCGATAAGATCCGTTCAGATCGATCTGCCAGCGGCTGTCTACCCAAAGATCCTGGTCGGTATCTGCACCCAGGGCATAGATAAACTTACCATTGTAATTGGCCGAAGCCTGCAATGTAAGCTTCCTGGAAGAATAACTGAGCGCAATGTTGCCGGTATGATCCGCCTGGCCGGGAAGCCGGATGGCTCCTCTGTCCTTTGTTGTAATTGCTTTTGAATTTGTATAGGTATAATTACCGGTAAAAAACAGGTTCTTCAGGAAACCGGGCAGGAAGCTCAGGCTTGAGTTCAACGTAAGTTCCACTCCATACACTTTCGCCGCCTCTCCATTCAGTGATTGCGATATTACAAAGGCATCATCCGGGTTATAATAGGGATTCGATACATCCGTTAATGTACCCTGGCTCAGGTATTGAAATTTATCAATATGCTTATAAAAGAACCCACCGGACAGGATGCCTACGTTTTTCATATAATGCTCCACCAGAAAATCGAGATTATTTGAATAAGCCGCTTTCAAATCCGGATTTCCCAGCTCTATTCTCCTCATTTCCGTATTCACTGTCATGGACGGAACCAGTTTTGGCAGGTTGGGTCTCGAATACCCTGTTGTCCAGGCAGCGCGCAGGATCAGGTTTTTGGCCATATCATATTTAAACTGGAGGTTGGGCAATACCATCAAATAACTGAGCGACGAATCTGCCGGTGTTTTAGTATATGCATCATACACATAGGCGTCCGGTGTTGTACCGGGCTTTTGTCCACCGTTTACGTTGGGATCAGCCGACTTGTCGTAACGGAAAATCCGGTTGGCTTTATAACTAACCGATGTATTCTCAAAACGCACACCCGCCAGCGCCATCAGTTTATTGAACTGTATCCGGTTCATTAAATATCCTGCAACAACATTTTCGCTTGCCGCGTAATACTGCTCGTCGCGCTGAAGATCCCGGGTATAGTCATCCGAAACAAAACGGTCTGGTCTGTTTTTAATAAATTGCTCAATCACTTTTACATCAGCTGAAGGCCCAAAATTTAAATTACCATTCAGGAAGTCGGCCGACTGATTGGCCTTGTGCAAAAAGTTAGCAAGCCTTGTATCACCAAAATCGGGGCTGTTACGATCTGTGATCGTTGCGATCCTCAATTGAGATGTGGGCCATGGCCGGGAGCGGTCGTTATCCATAAATTTGGCTTTCGCCCCAAATGAAAATACGGATGCATACTTGTTCTTTATAAAATAATTTTTGGAAACATTAAACCGTCCGGTTGTGTTTTTGCCGTTCTGAATATTGATCTGGGTAAGCGCATCCGTAAACTGGTACCGCTCCGGATCATTCATAGCCCCGCCAAATGCAGGCGTGTAAAGGTTTACAGAAGTTAAATAGCTGCTATTAATATCCGGTATAGCTGCTAACGGAGTACCGGTTGGAATACGAATGGGTTTGCCTGAGCCATTATCCGTTCCTGCTATATCCTTATTATTGGCGCGCCAATCCGGCGTACTAAAATTATACTGCGCATTTTTACCCGAGCTATGGCTTTGAGAATAAAACAACCCGCCGTCAATTTGCCAGGTGCCGATCTTTGTTTCACCATCCAGGCTGATGTTGAAATTATCAATATTCACCACCTGGTTCGATGTCTGAGCGATGTTCTGGAAACGATCTGTAGCAAGACTATCGCCTCCCAGCTGTATGAAATTGCCCCTGTAGCGCGACCTGTTCCTGTAGCGGGTATCCGTATCCACACGCTTATTGTACATCCCACTTAACACAAACCGTGTATTCACATTTGGAGCGTAATCCAATGCGAGTGTTCCGCCCATGCGCTGGCGGGTACCTTCCTGGTATCGGTAACGAAAATCGGTAGGCACCCAGGTATTTTTGCGACTGTCGATTACCGCGCCTGCTTTGTCCACAATATTCTTCTGTGCCCAGGCCTCCGCTTCAATACGATCGTATCCATTATTGTTATTATAATAACTTGCATTAGCGGCAATACCAAAAACGCCTTCTTTATTTCTTTCGCTGGCGCCAAACCGCTGTGCAAACCCGGCTTTGGCAGAATAAGGCATATGCTTTCTCAACATATTATACCCTGTTCCCAGGTCCATTGTATATTTTGGTTTTAAAGAACGGGCAATTCCGGTACGCATGTTGATGACACCAGCGATCGCATCTCCATCATTAGACGGGAGCAGGGTTTTTTGTACTTCCATGGAAGAAAGGACGTCTGAAGGAATCACGTCTAAAGACATATTACGCGCGCCGTTCTCACCGCCCACGCCCATCAGCTGCTCGCCGTTTACATTAATGTTTACGAAGTTTGCCGGCGTGCCTCTTAACTGGATCTCGGATCCCTCGCCCCTGGACCGGGTGATGGTTACCCCGCTCAGGCGCTGTAACGCTTCAGCAACGTTCAGATCCGGAAAACGTCCCATCTGATCGGCTGATACCACCTGCATCAGGTTATCTGCATTTTTTTGCTGGTTCAGCGCCCGGGCCTGGCCATCTACGGTGGCAGAAACCACTACCGCTCCCAGGCTCTTGGCAAGTTCGGTCAATTTAATATCCTGCGTTGTTGTTTTACCCTTCAGAATGGTTACCGAAATGGTTACCGGCTTGTATCCCAGGTATTCTACCGTAATATTTTTATTGCCGTCCGGTATTCCCTGTAAAGTATAAAAACCGTTCAGGTCGGATGAAGTACCCAGCGTAGATCCTTTAAGGGTAACCGATGCGCCGGGCAGCGTATTACCGTTCTGGTCGATGATCCGGCCACTCAGATTTCCATAGTCCTGGGCATACCCCTGCAGCACGCCCATGAAAACGGCCAGTATGAATAATATGACAGGCTTTACGTTTCTTCTCATTGATTGCTTTTTAAAAATTACTGAATTGTTGTTCTTGAATTGTTATTTTTTCGATTCTTTCTTTATGATCTCTTTATGTTCCAGGCGGCCACTTGCATCTACGGTTAACCGGTAGCGGGCATCGCTGCCAATAAATGTTATTTCGTAAATATTTTTTGATCCGCTGACGGTTTTAAGAATTCTTGATTCATCAACAGGAACGGCGCCCACAGCTGTTATAATGATCTTTTTCAGATCATCCGGAAGATCCACATAGTTTAGTGCTTCCGACTTTTGTATGGAAGACAGTTTCCCCTGCTCATCGATAATGGCCCTGGTGATAAGGGAGCGCGTACGACCCAAATAGTTGGTCGTCTGCAGCTGGTAGGTTTTTTCCTTATCGTTAAACTGCAGTTTATCCAGCAGCCCGGCGCCTGTTTGTTTTATGATGGCCGCTGCTACTTTTGGGGAAGGCTCAAACCCCAGGAAATGTTCAATAATTGACTGGCCTCCCGGAAGTGCTGTCCTGTTTCCTCCAAATCCCATGTACCCGTTTAACGTTGCAGTCATTTTCTTTGCTACCATGATCCTTCTTACAGGACCCGTTATTTCTTTTCCATCAGGCCGTATCAACACCGGCTCCAGCAGATACATACCCGGTTGTTTGGGCAATTCAAAAGATAATGCTGCAGTGTTAGACTTGTAAGCGGGGAGCAACAGTGACGCACTGGTCTTACCGATCAATGCGCCATCCTCCCGGCTGATCCGGATGGCAACCTGCACTTTTTCATCTGTTGAAAAATCATTCCAGGCCACCACCGGTTTGGTTATACGTGCACCGGGTTTGTACAGGGTCTGATCCTTGTACCACTCCCGGGCCTGCAACATATTTATGGAAACGCCCACCGGTTCGTTCACCTGTTTTAACACCAGCAGGTTGGGCTGGGGCGTCAGCGAATCGGCAATATTTCCCTGGTAAAAGTTCTGTCCGTTTACCCAGCCGCTCAATAGTGCAAAGGGCGCCCAGGCCTGGATGCGGGCCGCACGATAATAAGTGCCCAGGTCGGCATGCAGATCCGCCAGTAACTGCCCCATCAGCTCCTTATTATAATAATAGATCCCCCAACCGCTACTGGTGCGACTTGTTTTAAAATTCTCTTTAGGTTCCAGCAGTCCGGATTCATTGGTCCACAACCGGCAGGATTCCAGTACGGTTCCGGGTTTATCTGCCGGAATGGGAATTGCAGGATCAGCAATGATATTTTCAGAATACTCATAAATATGTTTTGCGTCAAAGTCATCTTCCCCCCAAAGCCGGGTAGGATCGTATTTTCTGAGCGCTGCCTTTAATTCATTCAAATGCACATGTCCTTCATTTTCCTGGTCCCAGGTTACAATGGAGGGATGATTCACATTCTGATGCACCCAGCGGGTAAGCTCGGCTTCCGCTTCCTCTTTATCTTTACCAACAGGCTCATCATCGTGCATGTACCGCCACTCATCCTGTAACATAATACCTTCCTGGTCGGCTATCTCGTACCATTTACTGTAAGCATGGCCCAGGTGTATACGCAGGTAGTTGAAATTATAATCATGAATGGCTGCCCGCAAAAAACGCCGGATCCATTGTTCATCAAACACCGATCCCGACCAACGCGTTAATGCCCGCACAAAGGCCACATTCTCCGCACGGAAAAAAACTTTTTTTCCATTCACTAATACATCTTTTCCTTTCACTTCAATGCTCCGGTATCCAAATGCGGTTTCTTTTTCTGAAAATACCTTACCATCACGGCCTACTAATGTTACTTTCATCCGGTACAGTTTCGGATTGCCTTCTTTTCCTGCGCTCCAATGCTCCAGCCCCTGCGCCGGCAGTTCAAACCGGCAAACGGTGTTTCCCCTACCGGAAAGCTGAACGGTCTGCTTTACCTGTTGCAATACCTGCGCCCCGTCCTGTATGGCGGCGATCACTGTAACCTGGGAACCAGTGGCCAAACGATTACCCATTTCCACCTCGCAGGAGGCAATATTTTTTTTCAGGTCCGGCAGCACTTTAATCTGCTGAATGGCCACTTCCTGTCCCAGTTCGATCGTTACATCATCCCATATACCGGGCGCGCGGGTATTGCGCCACCACTCTGCCGAGTTTTCTTTGGATGGAGCCGATGCCGTATTCCAGCTCCCCACCCGAACTACCAGCACATTCTTTCCTTTAAGATTCAGGGCTTTTGTAATATCAAATGCTGCATGCGAGTAGGTTGAATAATGATCATACCCGATCTCTACGCCATTCAGCCAAACCCGGGCATTGTACTTGGCCCTGATCTTTAACAAGGCATCCGGGTATGCCGGCTCATTCAGATCAAACTGGTACCGGTACCATACGTACTGATATGGGATCGTTTTTTGCTCCTGCCCGTCCAGATCCGTGGCCAGTGCCGGTTTGGCCATGGTAATGATGCCCGGTACCGGAACCTTTGAATGATACCGTTCGGGTTCATTATCACTGATGGCTACCTCCCAGGTCCCGTTCAGGGTAACTGTTTTATTGGGCTGACCATAAATAACAGGTGCACCATTGATCATTACCCCGTTAAAAGAAACCTTCTCCGCATGTTTTACCCGGTAAGGCTGCACGGCCCTGGCGATGTTTATATTCTTCAATGTTACATTGGAGACGGGCATGGCCTCAAAACCGGTAATGTCAATGGCATAATCGCCGGCAGCAGCGGCGGAAACGTTCTCGATGATAAAATCATGAAAACGGGTAGGATAATGTTGTTTGCTTTCGGATTTATAATCCGGCTCAAATTTAATCACCGAAGAACGCACCGAATCGGCCACCACATTGCGCACACGGATCTGCTCAATAAAGCCGCCCCTGTCCAGGTTCGATTTAAAGTATACGGCATTGGATGCTTCTTTTACTTTTATATTTTCTACAAATACATTGCGCACCCCGCCCGAAATTTCGCTGCCAATGCATACGGCGTTGGTCTCTGTTTCAAAACTACAGTTGCGGATAATGACATTTTCTGTAGGCTTGTTTACCCGCCATCCATCATTGTCTCTTCCTGATTTAATGGCAATGCCATCATCGCCGGTAATAAAACGACAATTCTCGATCAGTACATTTGTAGAAGATTCCGGATCACAGCCATCACTGTTCAGATTCCTGCTTTCTACGGTTACCCCTCTTACCGTTACATTGTTACAATAAATAGGGTGGATCACCCAAAAGGTGGCGTTGATCAGCTTAATGTCTTCAATAAGTATATTCCGGCAATCTACCAGCTCCACAAAAGCAGGTCGTAAATGGTGGTCTTTACCAAAAACTCTTTTTGCAACAGGCACGCCTGTTCTTCCCATTGCCCGCAATTGCTGCTGATCCTTTTTCTGAAGCGGCTTCCAGGTGGCAAAGCCAGCCGTGCCCATTCCGTTGAGCAGCCCTTTCCCGGTAATGGCAATATTCACCGCATTGCGTGCATAGATCAGCGGTGAATAGTTATACAGTTCTGTTCCTTCCCAGCGCGTAAATACAGCAGGAAGATAATCTTCCGCCACACTGCTGAAGACCAGTTCAGCTCCTTCGCTCACATGCAGGTTCACATTGCTTTTAAGTACAATAGGGCCTTTTATAAAAAACTTTCCTGCAGGAATCAGTACGCGCCCGCCTCCCTGCTGGTTACAGCGGGCAATGGCTTTGTTGATGGCCGGCCGGGCATCTGCAACCCCTCCGGCACGGGCGCCAAACGCAAGAATATTATAGTCTTTCTTTTGAAACCGGGGCGCTTTGATCCCCTTTTCAATTTCCTTCATCAGCGCCCAGTTGTCCTGGGCCATGCCGCTAAAAAAACAGGCACAAAAAACACCGATCCATATCAACTTCATCTTCGATAACATCATCATTCTACTTCTTTACAAATTTTATGGTTGTACTTGGCCGGTAACCGATCCGCGTGGCAATTGCCGTAAGCACATCACCTTTCTTTAAAGAAAGCGGCTTAGAGTAGAGCAGCCAATGGTTTTCATGTAAGCCCCTGCCATTTACCTGGTAGGCAATGGAGCTGCCGGCAGTAACACCGTTTATTTTAACGGTGCCATCGGCAAGTACGGAAAATTCGGGCTGTTTTGTTATAGGCTGCTCTCCTCCCGGCCATAATCGATCCCTTAATTCAGCTTCACTAAGCCCCAGGTAGGGATTGAGTTCTTTATCCAGCTGACCGAGTTTTTTCCGCAACCGGTCAATATGCGACCGGTTGCCGGGATCTGCGATCAGGTTATGCATTTCATGCGGATCTTTGTCCACATCGTAAAACTCTTCAACGGCACGGGGGTAGTCGAACCACCGGCGTACGGCGGGCTCCAGTTTATGTTGCTGGTACAGCGTTTTCATATGCTGCATCATCGGCATCTCCAGGCGTGAAAGGATCTCCATGTATCCCGGCTTTTCCGGCAAATAGTTGTGCACAAAACGATAATGTTTGTCCCGCACACATGTTTGCCGCTCCACGATCTCATCCAGCCGGTCGCGGGCACCATATACGCAGTCCCTTTCAGGCCCGTTGTACATTCCCAGAAACGGAATCCCCTGCATATATGCAGGCGGCTTTATGCCGGTAAGTGAAAGAATGGTGGCCGGTATATCTACAAACATGGCCATGCGGTCATTCACTGTACGGGCATAACGGCCATCGGGGAAACGGATCATAAACGGCACCAGAGCCCCGCTCTCATACAGTTCCCTTTTTTGCCGGGGAAGCGGTCCCCCGTTATCAGAGTACCAGATGATGATCGTATTGTCTAAAAGGCCGGCATCCTTTACTTCATCAATGTATTGTTTTACCAGCTGATCCATTGCATGGATATTGCTGTACACTACCGCCCAATCCCTGCGCGTTACCGAATCATTGGGATGATACGGAGGAGGTACGATCTTCGATGGATCAATCACCAGCGGTTCATTCGCCCTTTTCCATACCTGCGATTCGTGCGTAATTTCCATGTTAAAGATGGCAAAGAAGGGCATTCCATCCGGCCGGTTTTTCCAATGCGCCGTCTTGCCGTTTTCGTCCCAGGCGGTTATGGGCACTTTAAACTGGTAATCCATCTTGGCATTATTGGTGCAATAGTACCCCGCTGCTCTCAGGTATTCTGTATAACATTTAACCCCCGCCTGCGGCACCGCTTCATAAGGAGGCACCAGGCCTTCCGTTAACGGCTTTGTGTTGGAGGTACGCATATAGTTGGCACCAAAGAATGTTGGGAAAAGCCCCGTGATGAGTGATGCACGGGCCGGAGCACATACCCCGATGGATGCATACATACGGGTATAACGGATGCCTTCATTCGCCAGCCTGTCCAGGTTGGGTGTGTTGGCATAGGGATCTCCATAACAACCGATATAGGGTCCGATATCTTCCGTTACCAAACAGAGGATATTGGGCTGTTTGTTCTGCTTTTGAGCAAACGCCGTTCCCGTCCAGAAGATCCATATCACTCCGGCCAGCAAGTATCCTATCCTGTTTTTGTAGCCGGTCATTTTTTTGCTTTTACTATGGAAATGCGGGCTTTCCAGGCTTTAAACAACTGGTCCATCCGGCTAACCACTTCGGGTTGTGCAGCCGCCAGGTCTTTTGTTTCTGATGGATCGGCCTGCATATCGAATAAGGACCAGGGCTGATCCAATCCCTCTTTTACCAGTTTCCATTTTCCATCCCTTGCCGCCTGCCCGGTTTGCCACTCCCAAAACAAGGGCTGCTTTCGCTCCATTGTTTTACCCTGGATCACCGGTAAAAAAGACGTGCCTTCATAAGGAAGAACGGGCTTACCATTATACGATTTAGGATAAGGTACTGCGGCCAGGTCTACAAATGTGGCCATTACATCGATGAGGTGGCCGGTAAAATCACTGATGCGAGCAGGAGTCTTCAATCCGTTTTTCCAGGATACGATCATGGGCGCGGCCGTTCCGCCTTCATAGCTGTAGTTTTTAAAATAACGGAAGGGTGTATTTCCTATATTAGCCCAGTCTGCTCCCAGCGAGGTCCAGTTAGTAACGGTTCCAATGGGGCCATAGCTGTCGTCCAGGGTTACCACTTCTGCAGAAGCGCCATTGTCCGAAAGAAAAATGATCAGGGTATTCTCATATTTCCCCTGTTCCTTCAGCTTGCGCAATACCCTGCCAATGTTCTGATCCATGCGATCGATCATTGCCGCATAGACCTCCATCTTGCGGGCTTCCGTTTCCCGCTCCGCAGCACTCAACGATTTCCAGGGCCTGTAAGTAGCATCGGATAAGCGATACCGACTATCGATCAACCCCGTTTGTTGTTGTTTTTTAAACCGGGCGTTGCGGATGGCCTCATAGCCTTTATCATATTTTCCCTTATACTTTGCAATATCCTCCGGCCAGGCCATCAACGGATCATGCGGCGCATTATAGGCCAGGTAAAGAAAAAAAGGTGCCTCGTCATTTTTATAATCGTCCAGCCATTTCAGGGCGTAGTTGGTAAAATAATCGGTTGTGTAAAAATCTTTTTCTTCAGGGGTGTAGGGATGATACTCCTTATCTTCAATACACCAGTAACGTACTTTTTTATGTGCGGGCTTTCCCTCTCCGGGGCGTTGCAGGCCGGGATTAAAATAATTGGAGGCCCCGTCCCTAAGCCCGTAGTAATGATCAAATCCACGCGTTTTAGGATTTTCGGCTCCATGATGCTTGCCGGACCAAAGGGTTATGTATCCGGCAGATTTTAAATACTCGCCCAGGGTGATACCGTTTACAATGGGACCATCAAACTTCTTTGCATAACCATTCTGCTGGGCATACAATCCCGTTAATAAAGTAGCCCGCGATGGATGGCATTTGGACGTATTGTGAAACTGGCGGAACCGTACCCCCTGGGCTGCCAGCAGATCCAGGTTGGGCGTTTTTACTTCGCTGCCATAGCAGCCAATATCCGACCATCCCAGGTCATCGGCACATATCAGCAGGATATTGGGTTTGCCCTTTCCTTTACCGGCATCTTGCTGCCCCGGGAGCATTGCCGGGCAAAGTAATGACATAAAGCACCCCGAAAGGATCAACAGGATTCGTCTTTTCATCTATTCGCTTTTTAACTGTTTAGAAATTCAGCCGGCTGGAAAGTGCCGTATCCGCAATTGCTATTTTTCCCGGGGAAAATTGCGCATCTTCCCCTCAAGCCGGGGATAGGTTTCCCATATTTCCGGGTCATTGCCGATCCTTGTATCCTTTGTGGCCACCAGCTTATTCTTCAGCAATTGTTTCATGGTTGCCAGCACATTCGCGTACGTTTTATTTTCGGCCACATTGTGTAAACAACTTACGTCTTTACTCAGATCATATAATTCGTATTCCGGCCGCTTACCAACGGACCATTTCAGATATGCGGCGATTTCCGGGTCGTCCTTATGATCGACCAGGTACTGCTTCGACGGCGCATCATCGATGTCGTAATAAGCCGTCTTTAAACCACCGCCTTTGACAAGCTCTTCCGGATCTCCTGCAGGCCATCGTTCCGGATGAAAATTATGGATCAGCAGCAGGTCTTTCCATCGAACACTGCGCATAGGATACCCCATATTATCATACCGGGAAAAGGAATGCCGTTCGCGCCCCGCATATGTTGCCGCTGCAGTATATGCTCCGGGTTTGCCGGTTATAAGGGGTAACAGGCTTTGTCCGCTCAATGATGCCTGCGCCTTTAATCCGGTGGCGGCAAGGATTGTAGGCGCAAAATCGATCGAGCTCACCAGTGTTTTAATCACCTGGTTGGATCTTACTTTGTTACCCCAGCAAATAGCAAGGGGTACATGAATACCTGCATCTGTACAATTGGCTTTAGCATATGGAAAAGACATTCCGTTATCTGCCGTAACGATGATGATGGTATTTTCCAGTTCACCGATCCGTTCCAGTTCATTGATGCATTTTGCCAGATGTGCATCAAACCAGGAAATTTCTGTAGCATAATCCAGCAGGTCACTTTTAATGCTATCCCTGTTGGGAAGAAAACCCGGAACCTGCGCCTGGTCCATTGTATAGCCCTGTTTTACCCAGGCAGCATTCTCAAAGGGGCGGTGTGGCTCATGGGTGCCCATCCAGAAATAAAAGGGCTGTCCCGGTTTCCGCTCTTTCAGAAACTGTTTAAAATTTGCTGTATAATCGATCCTTGACAGCCCGCTATATGGAGGTTCTAATACCTGGGTATTATATTCCGGACCTGCCGGATTGTGTTTACGACCCGAAACCTCCCAGTTGCCCGGTCCCCATCCCTTACCTGTATAACCGATATGATAGCCCGCGTTTTTTAGTATATCCGGGAAACACTGGTATTTGGATGAAAAAGAGCTGGCATGTGAACCGGCTTCTTCAAGCTGCCAGGGATATAACCCGGTAAGAATACTGGCCCTTGAGGGACTACAGCCCGGCGAGGTTACATATGCGTTTGTAAACAATGCTCCTTTCCGTGCCACACGGTCAAACGCAGGCGTACGAACCATGTTACTGCCATAAGCAGATGCATGCGGGTAAGACTGGTCATCAGCGATTACAAACAGGATATTCGGCTGCTTCATTGCCTTTTGAGCGTAACATGGCCCAACATGCAAAGCAGCGAACAGAATAAGCAAATATGTTAACCTTAAAAACAAGCAACTTCAATTACTGATTGTCGCTAATGTAGCGCTTTTCGCCAATTGAAATCCTTATTCAGCCTACAATATCTACGCAATCGTTGCCGAAAACGATTTCGCGAAAATCCTCTTATGCCCGCTACATAACCACATGAAATTCAATACTAAATACTTCCAAGTACCTGAAGCAACCACATCGTTTAAAGCCGATGATTTTCCTGAAAAGGGGGAATTCTTTTTATCGTTTACATGATGCATCAAAAGGCAGCCAGTCTGAAAGTGGTCAGTACCGCTGCATGATCCGAGGGCCATACATCATCAATCTCCGGCGCTGTTTTAATAATCTTTGAGGCAACCGCTTTTATATTCCGCCCTTTATAATACAAAAAGTCGATCCGGCAATGTTGCAGATGTCCGTAAATTACGGCCCAGGTACCTTCCGGTCTGGCCACTTCATCAGGGTTCATTTCGCGGAAACTATCTTTATATCCCTGTGCAAGCATGTATCGGGAAATGGGAAAAGCAACCGGTCCATAACCAAAATGCAGCGGTGCTGCGGCTTTCGTCCAGTCAAGATGACTGCAGGAATTGAAATCGCCGCCAATAATTGCGGGCAGCGTATCATCCAGATAAGGTCTTGTATCTTTTTCTATAACAGCGCGGGCGTCTGCAAGTCCCAGCAGCGAATCCTCCCTGATCCATGCCTCCGTATCCTGACCCGGTTCCTGGTAAACAGAAGTATACTCAGGACGGTATGCATACCGGAGCCAGCACGCATTTACCAGTAACCGCCGGTCCCCCGGCAAGTTGATGATCACCGGGTTTGAGTTAAAGGCTTTGTAATTTGTAGCAATCCCCGTTAAAGGATAACGGCTGAACAAGGCCAGGTTATCCCTTGGAGATGGCGTGTTCAGATGGTAACCCAGGGAATCTGCAATCCGCTGCTGCGATCCGTAAGCTTCCTGCATGGTAATGACATCCGCATGCGTTGCCCTGATCAGACCGGTTACTTTGTTTACGCCATTGTTGCCTAGATGCACACCACCATGCCAGATATTCCATTGCAGTACTTTTACAATACCCGGATCGGTGTTGCTGCTGGCTGTGATCCTTTTTACCACCGGCTGCAAAGCCATTTCGGGTATATGCAGCTGCTGATTTAACCGGAAAGCAGGGATACCCATTTCCAAAAGATTCCCGATCCCTGCCTTTTCCGCAATATCAGCTGTAATTAAAAAATAATTGATGCCCGGTGTCAGTTTGAATGACTGGCCGGCAAACCGCATTTTCCGCTGGGGATACCTTCCGTTTCCGAATAATTCTTCCCGGATCCCGGAGGAAGGAGTTTTACCGGCATAATATACATGCACACGTTCAATATCTGAAAGTGCCGTTACCTTTGAAAGATCAAGTGTTAGCTCATTCAGCACCAGCGGGGATGTAGTACCGGTTACTGCAATGCGTAACTTGAGGACCGGATCCCCTTTTGTTCCGGCATCTGCATCCCATTCGCTCCCCACCACCACGGCATTAAAAAGTTGTTGCCGCTGCGGTCTGATAAATCCTGGAATGTCCGTTGCCACGGTGTATGCCAACGGCGCATTGCTTTTATAACGGATACGGCCATTGCGCAGGTGATAAGCCTGGTCACCCTTCCCCACCCAGTTCACCACCATCTCGTCCATCGCGTCATCAAATGTATAATACCCCGTGAGTGTTTTAAAGCCTGGATGCGCCGGTGCCAGCGGACGGTTCATCCAGGCACGTAAAGTGGGTGCAGACAGCGCCATACGCCAGATGCGCACTTCATCCATCAATCCGCCAAATACCGTTTCAGCCGATTCCTGCACGCCCAATGCACCCGGCAGTATGGCAAAGGCAACCGGCTTACTATCCGCCAGCATCCCGTCAAGATACAGGCGGGTAACGGCTCCGTCACAACTCAGCGCCACGTGATGCCACCGGTCATCCAGCACCCGGGGTGACCAGAGCCAGGCCCGGGCATTATGCAGCCGGCCGTTTTTTATCACCAGCGGCAATTCGTCCGTGGTACTCAGTTTGCTGTATTCTCCCCCTCCAAAAACAACCTCCGTTTCCTTCCAGGATGTATCATTGCCCTTAATCCAGGCCTCAAGGGTCCAGGGACATTTGATAATGGGCATTCCCGTTCGCACATTGTTATCCTTGCCATCGAGATGCAGCGCCCTGTTATCTGCAGATTGGGCAAATGTTGCCGCTATAAACAGGAAATGCAGTCCTACAATTAACAGATATCTCACTTCACATTTTTTTATTTAACCAGATCTTAAAAATTCAATACATACAAAGCAATTATTATTGATGCGGTAAGGTATCAATTAAATTGATTGAACATTCATTTAATAAAAATAATTAAAGATTCGCTAATACAATCCAACAAATAGCGTAACTCCTGCAGTAATTGCCCCCTGGCAATAGGGTCCATATCAGCGAAGCCGGCTTCAGATACCGGGTCAAAAGAAAAAGCAGCCTGTTTCCAGACTGCTTTTTCTAAATGCCATTATTAATGCGGGCATGCCCTAAACCAGGTCGAACCGGTCCAGGTTCATCACCTTATTCCAGGCTGCCACAAAATCCTTAACAAATTTTCCCTCGCCACCGGCGCTTGCATAAACTTCCGCAAGCGCTCGCAATTCTGCATTGGAGCCAAATACAAGATCGGCGCGGGTTCCGGTCCACTTCACAGCACCTGTAGTACGGTCACTTCCTTCGTACAATTCCTGGTCTGCTCCGATAGCCTTCCAGGCAGTGCGCATATCCAGCAGGTTTACAAAAAAATCATTGGTCAACTGTCCGGGGCGCTGTGTAAAAACACCATGGGCTGATCCATCGAAATTGGCACCCAATACCCGCATACCACCAACTAGTACCGTAAGCTCCGGTGCGGTAAGCGTTAACAGTTGTGCGCGGTCTACCAACAAGGCTTCTGTAGATACTCCGGTTTTCGTTTTCCGGTAATTACGGAAACCATCTGCTGCGGGTTCTAAAAAGGCTACCGAGTCTACATCTGTTTGTTCCTGTGAAGCATCCATACGGCCCGGTGCTACCGGCACATTAATTGTGTGCCCGGCATCTTTTGCTGCCTTCTCAATGGCTGCAGCTCCCGCCAGCACGATCAGATCCGCCAGGGATACTTTTTTACCTCCTGTTTGTGCGGCGTTAAAATCGTTCTGAATACCTTCCAGTACGCCCAGCACTTTTTGAAGTTGTACCGGGTTGTTTACCTGCCAGTACCGCTGAGGAGCCAGGCGGATGCGGGCACCATTGGCCCCGCCGCGTTTATCGCCACCGCGGAATGTGGCCGCCGAAGCCCAGGCGGTAGATACCAGTTCCGCAATGCTTAACCCGGAGGCCAGTACTGTTGATTTCAACGCTTCTATATCACTGTCATTGATCAGTTCATGATCTACTTCCGGGATCGGATCCTGCCAAAGCAGTACCTCTTCGGGAACATCAGGTCCAAGGTATCGGGAGCGCGGGCCCATATCGCGATGCGTAAGCTTAAACCAGGCACGGGCAAAGGCGTCTGCAAAAGCATCCGGATTTTCAAGAAATTTTCTTGATATTTTTCCGTAGATGGGATCAAAACGCAGCGAGAGATCTGTCGTCAGCATGGTGGGCTTATGCTTTTTAGCGGCATCAAATGCATCCGGGATCACCGCTTCCCCATCCTTTGCTACCCATTGATGTGCACCCGCCGGGCTTTTTGTCAACTCCCACTCATGGCCAAAGAGGTTTTCAAAAAAGTTATTGCTCCACTGTGTGGGCGTTTGCGACCAGGTTACTTCCAGTCCGCTGGTGATGGCATCAGCCCCCACTCCTTTTCCAAAGCTATTGTTCCAACCCAGTCCCTGTGCTTCGATACCGGCACCTTCCGGTTCTTTTCCTACATGGGTGGCCGGAGCCGCACCATGGGTTTTACCAAACGTATGTCCGCCGGCAATCAGGGCCACGGTTTCTTCGTCATCCATGGCCATACGTCCGAAGGTATCACGAATATCTTTTGCTGCAGCAATCGGATCCGGATTCCCATCAGGTCCTTCCGGGTTTACATAAATCAATCCCATCTGTACGGCTGCCAGCGGATTTTCCAGGTTGCGGGAGTGGATCTGCCCGTCGGCATCATTATCCGTTACCACCACGCCGCCGCTTTTTTCAACCCCTTCTGATCCATCGTGTGCATAGCGGATATCGCCACCCAGCCAGGTGGTTTCTGAGCCCCAATACACATCTTCATCCGGCTCCCAAACATCTTCACGTCCGCCGGCAAAACCAAATGTTTTAAAGCCCATCGATTCCAGCGCCACATTACCGGTAAGCACCAGCAAATCGGCCCATGAAATTTTGTTACCATATTTTTGTTTGATGGGCCAGAGCAGCCTGCGGGCTTTGTCCAGGCTTACATTATCGGGCCAGCTGTTCAGCGGCGCAAAACGCTGCTGCCCCGTTCCCGCTCCGCCGCGCCCATCGCCTACGCGATAGGTGCCCGCGCTATGCCAGGCCATACGGATAAACAATCCTCCGTAGTGCCCGAAATCGGCCGGCCACCAGTCCTGCGAATCCGTCATCAGTGCATGCAGGTCTTTTTTAACCGCCTCCAGGTCGAGGCTTTTAAATGCTTCCGCATAATTGAAATCTTTATCCATGGGGTTCGACCGGTCAGCATGCTGACGCAGGATATTCAGTCTTAGCTGATTCGGCCACCAATCGCGGTTTTTTGTTCCCCCGCCGCCTACATTTTGTTTTAGGGTACCGTTATGAAACGGGCATTTACTGATGTCGTTCGATTCCTTTTCCATTTTATAAGTTTTTTGCTGTTGACGGATTTTATCTTTGCAGCACCGGGGCCTGCAAACATCTAAACAAACTTATGACATTTAAATCATAAATATAATTGATTAATTTTATGGTTTAATAGATAAAAACTATAAATTAAAGTTTGTGTCCTAATGCATATGACCGCGTGTCAGTTCATTTCTAGTTTATTGGATATCACCATTTTCGGCATCGAGCTTCACTAAAGAAATATTTACTATATTCGATCAGCGTTTTTCCTCAACCGGCAAAAATCATAATCATTGAATCAACAGGATATTTTGAATTTTTGGCGGGATGTTGAAGTATTCAACCTGCCCGATTTTAATACAGACTGTTTTCCCTTCAGCCCGACTTTCTTTTTCCGTGGCAACATCAAGCACCGCTCCGTAACCCCAAGGCAAACACCTGGCGCTATACACTGCTTTTTGGCAAAATCCCTAAAAAGGAGGTAACAGAGACCATTGAGACGCTATTGCATGTAAAGGATATTCCGATGGATTGGGAGGAGCCGGTTTCAGGCGACACCTGCCTTTCGGCATTGCTTTTAGATCAAAGCGGACAGCCGGATCACAAAAGCTATATCCCTGCTGCCTTTGTTTTTGGTATTCATTGTATTAAGGAAGCTGTATCGATCGCAACTCTTCCCGAAAAACTAACGGAAGCACAATCAGCGTTCGAACTTCGCTATAACATACCGCTACCTGCTGATGAACAACCAGAACGAAGAGGATCCGCCGTTACCTGGAAATTCCTGCAACATGAAATCGACTACCTGGATCGCATTACAAAAGGATGGAACAAAACGCCGATTGAGGTTTACTGCATTGCCCAGGAAGTTCCTAAAGATGCTGAACCTGATATTAATTTTCTGAACAGCTTCTATTTAAGCGACCTGAATCTGCTGATTGCAAAAGGAGAACATTATGGAACAGCCTTGCGGCGCTACCTGAGTGTAACCGCCAGCCAGGAGCACCGTGAAGACCTGGTTGCCAACCGGGCGCTTTTATGCAAAACCGTTGACCCGGAACTGATGCCAATGGGAAGATGGCCTGCTTCCATTGGGCACGGCCTGTACACCGCACAAGCAGGAGCGGTTAATTCGGCTATTTCGGGATTAAAAGACAAGTCCGGCATTATGGGTATCAATGGCCCACCAGGCACCGGTAAAACAACGTTACTATTGGATATCATTGCCGATGTAGTGGTAACAAGAGCACTGGAACTGATGCGGATTGGCCCGGATGCACTTTTTAGCCGGTTCAGCAAAATAGAAAAAGAAGAAGGCTTTAGCGGATATTTTGGTTTAAAATCAAACATTGCATATAACAGTGGAGTTGTAGTAGCCAGTAATAACAATGCTGCCGTTGAAAACATTACAAAAACGCTGCCGTCAACCGGTAAGATTGATTATAATGAATTTAAAGATGCAGCCTATTTTACAGCATCTGCGCAACGGCTGATTGAAGGAGAAAGTTGGGGCCTGTTAAGTGCCGCACTGGGCAATGCACAAAACAGAAGTAATTTTAAATGGAAATTCTGGTTAAGTGATGCAGAGAAAGGCATTACCGGTTTTCAGGATATGCTTTGGGATTTGTATCGAAATCCGGACAACGATCAAACCGATATGCACAGGCAGCAATTTAACGATGTAAAAAAGGAATTGAAACGGTTAACCGACGAATTTAATACCTTCAAAAAAGAGGCCGGTTATCTTCATAAACAGTTCCCTGTTATCCGGGATAACAAACTGCAAAAGGACAAATGTGCTGATGATCTTTATAAACTTGAAGCAGCATTTACAAGCTTATGCAACGAAGAGCACAGATATAAACAGCAGCTAAGCGAAACGGATGATCTCATCGATCTTACAAAAAACATGCTGGCCCATATCAAACAACAACGGCCCTCATTTTTATTTTTTCACAAGCTCTTCAATACTTCTGCTTATAAGAAATGGAGCCTCGATTATAGCCACAGTATGGACCAACTGCGGGAACACATCGATAAGAAAACGCTGTTGACCAAACAGCTAAACCGTCTTTGTTCGGAACTCAACAGCAACCGGGCTGCTGCAGCAAATTCAAAAGATACGCTCGCAAAAATAACCAAGACCATCGGACAGTATTTTAAACGGATAAAAGAGCTGCAAACACAATATAAGATCGAGTGTTGCAATATTGTTGATGAAGCTTTTTACAATGAACCACTCGAAAATATACAGCTTAGAACGCCTTATGCATCTGAAACAATCAACCGCCTGCGGAGCCGTATCTTCTTAAAAAGCCTGGAACTGCATCAGCACTGTATCCTGGCCAATGCGAAGCAAATAAGAAATAACCTGAGCCTGTTCTTTGAAATGATTGAAGGCCGGGCGATAGTGCAAACTTCCATTGCGCAAACATTATGGGGTACTTTATTTCTATGTGTGCCTGTTATTTCTACCACTCTGGCGTCGGTAAGCCGTCTGTTTGCTTGCATGGGAAAAGAAAGCATCGGGTGGTTGCTGCTGGATGAAGCCGGGCAGGCCACTCCGCAATCGGCAGCCGGTATGATCTGGCGCTCAAAAAGGTGCATCATTGTCGGAGACCCGCTGCAAATAGAACCCGTGGTTACGATTCCTCCCAAGCTAATATTTAAACTAAGGCAGCAAGCAGATGTTGCCCCTGTATGGTCACCAACAAATAGCTCAGCTCAGATCCTGGCAGACCGCGTTTCGGAAAAAGGAACCTATATGTTAACCGGCGAGTCGGATGAGCATATATGGACCGGTTTTCCCCTGAGAACTCACCGTCGTTGTGATAATCCTATGTTTGACATCGCCAATAATATCGCTTATTCCGGTCAAATGGTAAAAGCAACAGCAGATCTTGCAGCAGACAGTTATATAGGGCCTTCCGCCTGGTTTCATGTTACTGCAGTTCATACACCGGTCAATAAACATGTACTAACGGAAGAACTGGATCTTTTAAAAGAAAAGATCAGCGCATTGAAAGAAAGCGGTTATACAAACGAGTTATTTGTGATTTCTCCGTTTAAATCGGTTGCCAATGCCTGTGCATCTGCATGCAAACAAATGGCTGGCGTTCATTGTGGTACTATTCACCGGTTCCAGGGTAAGGAAGCAGATATTGTATTTTTGGTTCTTGGCGGTAACCCGGCCTCTCAGGGTGCAAGAGACTGGGCCTCGCAAAAGCCAAATATGCTCAATGTTGCCCTTACAAGAGCACGAAAGCGTTTTTATGTAATCGGCAATAAAACCTTGTGGGGCCGGTGCCGGCATTTCGATGTAATGGCAGCCCGCCTGCCGGGGATTGTTGAATCAAATACTTAACCATTAAATACACCTTTAGCCCAAACATGGCGGAGCATTGCGTTCAGCTATTGCTGCAATGCAAACAGGCAGTTATCGGTTGTTAAAATAGGGGATGGATTATAATGAACCAACCCCATACTACTCCCTATTAACGTCAGCAGAGGAACTCATTGCAGCTGCATTTACATCCCGTTGCAGGACACGGCCGGAGCCGCGTATCTTAATAAAACAAGCCGTTTATTATTTCCCAATACAAAACTTCCCAAATATCGTCCCCAATATATCCCGGTCCACTTCTACCTGGCCCGTGATCTCCCCAAGGTAGTGCAGGGTACGGCGAATGTCTATGGCAAGCAGGTCGCCGGTTAAGCCCGCACGCATCCCCGCTTCAATAGCCGTCAGGCTCTCCATCATTTTCGAAAGGGCATCAAAATGCCGGGCATTGGTTACAATGGTGTTTTCGGTATGGATGGCTTCTCCTACCGCACGCTCATACATCTGGCTTTTCAGTTCCTCTATGCCTGTATTTTTTTTTGCACTGATGGATATTTGCGATTTGAAATTTGATATTTGATATTTGATATTTGATATTTGCGTTTTGATATTTGATACCTGATCCGTCTTATTCAGCACCTCAATCGTTTTATCTGCAAAAGGCTTCAGCCATTCGATCACGGAAGTATCCGGATCGGTTACATCTACCAGGTGCAGAATAAGGCTTGCTTTTTCGGCGTTCTTCCGGCTGCGTTCAATACCGATACTCTCGATCTGGTCTGTTGTATGTTCCCGGATACCGGCCGTATCAATCAGCCGGAACAATACTCCTTTAATATTTAGTGTTTCTTCAATGGTATCGCGGGTGGTTCCTGCAATATCGCTTACAATGGCGCGTTCTTCATTCAACAAAGCGTTGAGCAGGGTGCTTTTACCCGCATTGGGTTTACCGATAATGGCCACGCTGACGCCATTTTTGATCACATTGCCCAGGCGAAAAGAATGGAGCAGGTTTGAGATCTGCGATTTGAGGTTTGAGATGAGATCCCGGAATTGTTCCCGGTCGGCAAATTCTACATCCTCATCGCTGAAATCCAGTTCCAGTTCAATGAGCGCCGCAAAATTGATCAGTTGCTCGCGCAGCTTCTCCAGGTCGCCGGAAAAACCACCACGCAGTTGCTGCAGCGCAGCCTGTTGCTGTGCCTGGCTATCTGCAGCGATCAGGTCCGCCACCGCTTCGGCCTGCGTTAGATCCAGCTTTCCGTTCAGAAACGCCCGCTGTGTATATTCCCCGGCTTTTGCCAGCCGGGCTCCGGCGGTGATGGCCGCCTCCAGTATCTTTTGCAGGATATAAGGAGAGCCGTGCCCACTGATCTCTACCACATCTTCGCCCGTATAGCTCCTGGGCCCGCGAAACAAACTCACCACCACTTCATCGATCAGGGTTCCGTCTTCCGGGGCAACGATATGCCCGAAATGCACGGTATGCGATTGTTGTACTTCCAGCTTTTTCCCTTTAAAGATCGCATCGGCCACCGGAAAAGCTGCTTTACCACTAAGCCGTATAACACCGATGGCCCCGATTCCCGGGGCTGTTGCAATAGCTGCAATTGTATCATCAAAACCAGAAAGCACGTTCATTTTTCAAAAGTACGCAATCGGCCGCAGATGAAAAGAAGCGAAAACCGCCTGCATCCGTTACCTTTGCGTTCTTTAATTTTTACTCCATGAAACGTGTGTTTGCTTTTTTACTGCTTCCCCTGTTAATTGCCGGCCGGCCGGTGGCACAGGCTTCTAAATCGCCAAGAGAATATTACCGGTTGCAGGTATTTTATTATACCAGTGTACAGCAGGAACAACAGCTGGATACCTATTTACAGCAAGCGCTTTTGCCGGCATTGCACCGGCTGCAATTGCAACGGATCGGTGTGTTTAAGGCACTGGAAAATGATACTGCTGCAGAAAAAAAGATCTATGTACTGGTTCCCTTCCGCGAGCTGCAGCAATGGACACAGCTGGATGAGCGGCTACAGAACGACCGCAGTTACCTGCAGGCGGCGGCAGACTACTATAACAGCGCCAATAAAGCGGGCATCTATAACCGCATTGAAACCATTTTTTTGAAATCTTTTTCGATGGCACCGGTATTGCAGGTTCCACAGCTGGAAGGGCCAAAAGAACAGCGGGTTTATGAATTGCGTAGCTATGAAAGCAGTTCCGAAAAACGGTTTCGCAGCAAAGTAAAAATGTTTAATGAGGGCGGCGAGATCGGCATCTTCAAACGCCTGGGATTTAATGCCGTTTTTTATGGCGAGGTATTGGCCGGCAAACGTATGCCCAACCTGATGTATCTTACCACCCATGCCAATATGGAAGCCCGCAGCCAGAACTGGAAAAACTTTGGAAAGGATACGGCCTGGAAACAGTTGAATACGCTGGAGGAGTACAAGGAAAATGTATCCCATATTGATGTTAGTTTTTTAAAGGCCACTCCTTATTCCGATCTTTGACCGGCCGGTGCTCCTCCGAACCTCCGGGCGGTTTGAATCCGGAAATACGATTTTTTTGCACCGGATACTTATTTTCGCAACAGATGAAAAAAGAAGACTTAAAAAACATTGACTTTGCTGAAGGGGCCGTACTGCTCATCGACAAGCCACTGGAGTGGACCTCTTTCGATGCCGTACGGAAAGTGCGGAACCTGGTTCGTATAAAAAAAGTGGGACATGCAGGTACACTGGATCCCCTGGCCACCGGCCTGCTCATCATTTGTACTGGTAAATTTACCAAGCAGATCAATGCCTATATGGCAAAAGAAAAGGAATATACCGGCACGTTTACCATCGGGGCTGTAACGCCCACTTATGACCTGGAGAGTGAACCAACGGATTTTAAACCTTATGATCAGCTTACCATTTTTGATATGGAAGCGGCTACGCATCAATTCATCGGGGATATCCTGCAGGTGCCCCCGGCGCATTCTGCTATCAAAAAAGACGGCAAACGGGTTTATGAGCTGGCAAGAAAAGGCATCGATGTTCAACTGGATCCCCGGCCGGTAACCATTTCCTGCTTTGAAATTGACGCTACCCACCTGCCAACAATTTCCTTTAAGGTAGTTTGCTCAACCGGCACTTATATCCGGAGCCTGGCGCAGGATTTCGGACAGGCATTGGGATGCGGGGCCTATCTCAGCAGTTTACGCCGTACCCGCATCGGCGATTTCTCGGTGGAAGATGCGCTTACTATAGATGCATTTACGGAAGGGATGAGAGCGCAATAGTTTCAGGTTTGATTTTGTTCATACCTGATGTGCAATACTGATGGCTGAACGCTGATAGCAGAAGTTTTTGGGGGACATGTAGACTGGGGAGACCGTGGAAACTGATAACTGAACGCTAAAAGCTGAAGGCTAAAAAATAAACGGATACCCGATACCGATCTGTAACTGGCTTCCCTTTATGAACGGATATGCAAAAAATTTGTTCTGATAAGACGCATTCTCCGGGGAAGGACTGGGATCTTTAACCTTGTACGCATAATCGAGCCGGATCACAAAAAATCCAAGATCTACCCGAACACCGGCGCCGGAGCCAATGGCAAGATCGGTGCCCAGGCGACCCAGTTTAAAAATCTCATCCGGTAAGCCCGCATCTTTTTTCAGCAGCCATACATTTCCTACGTCCGTAAATACAGCCCCGTTTATAGGAATGCCGCCCATCTTAAACAGGGGCATGCGGTATTCGATGTTTCCCTCCAGCTGCATATCTCCAAAACGGTCTGGAAAACTATAGTCTCCCTCAAAGCTTTTAATGGAAGAACCCGGCCCTAAGCGTCTTAATTGCCAGGCACGCATACTGTTGGGCCCGCCACTGTAATATTGTTTAAAAAAGGGCATCTGCGCCCGCTTATCGGGGTTTACCGTAGATTCCAGCTCATACCCCGCCCCTGCAAACCCACGCAATACCAGTGATGTCTTTGTCCATTTGTACAGCTTTGCGTATTCCACATCCAGTTTTACAAAACGGTACAGGTGCTTATCAAAAAGCGGATTCCGGATCAGCCCCGTTAAAAGGCCCGATTCCTCAAAATTTGCACGGATCACATTGGTGTTATGTCCGTTGATACTGCCCCAGGGCATAATAAACTTTACAATAGATGAGGTAACCAGGCCATCGGAAAATAAATTCTTGATCGATGGATTCTTGGCGATCATTTTATCCAGGCTATCGCGCCGGATCAGGTACGAGTACTCGATATTCGGGATCTTCACTGACAGGTTAAAGGTGCGGTTATTGCTGCTGTAGTCCTTACCCCTCCAACCAAATTCATAGCCCCAGGCACTGCTGAATGAGGTCAGATTAAACAGGTAACGCCGTTCTGTACTGGCGGCGCTCATAGTAAACAGTGACCGGAAATTGCCCCGGAAGTTTTCCTTAAAGCCCTGCATTCCCGGAAAAATGAACCGGGGATACGAAATCGTGTTCGTTGCGCTGAACTGTTGTGTTTGTATAATATTCCCGGCAGTCAGCTGTCCCAGTTCTACCAGGTAATTCACATTTGTGCTCATGAGGTTAGCGGCACGGGCAAAATTTCGGTTCTGCAACCCCAGGCTGAAGCCCAGCCCCACAAAATTTCCCGAAAGAACGCTCTGGCTAAAACTTCCTTCCACATTGGTGGTAAAATTGTATTTTTTTGCGGGCAGTAATTTGATGGCAAAGTCTACTGTGTCCTGGTTATCGCGCGGCAGCTGGGCAATATCTACCATACGCCAGGAGCCGATATTATTAAACCGGTTCAGCGTTCGTATATAGCGGCGCTGATCGTATGGTTCGCCTTTTTTTAGATAGATATTAGGGGGGAATATTTTTGGTTTGAATGCGTTGCCATTCTGGATAACGGTTACGTTATTCAACACGGTTTCTTTCCGGTTTGCCCCGGAAGTATCATTGCTATTGGGATATACTACAAAATTTCCCACAAAATATTTCCGGATGGCAACACTGTCTTCTATCGGTCGCGTACGGATCTCAAGGTTAGCCGTAGGATTCAGCCGCTTGTGCTTAAGCCGCTCCAGCTGCAATGCCTGGTCCAGGGGATCGAGGGAAGGCTGCAGCAGCGCTACATCCAGGGTATCCCATAATCCAAACAGCAGTCCGCGCGAGAACCGGAGATATCCGTTATTGCGATACAGCTCCACCAGGCGGTCCATTTCTGCCGATATGGGTCCCTGGGCAAACGGATCGCCTTTTTTTATAAAAGCATTCTTCAGGTTGTCTTCCGTTACCTTTTGCAGACTATCGTTTTGAAGTACATAGGCCAGTGAATCGATCTTCGTAACCTGCCTGGGCCATACAGAAAACTGGATAGAGGCCCGCTGCTGCTGCTCTACTTTTTTAACATCAACAGCGTAGCCGATTGAATCCTGGAAATAGCCCTGCGCATTGAGGTAATAATGCATGTTCTGAATCGACTTACTGATCTGGCCGGTGTCAAGCCGGGGTGGATTTTTGATCACCGCCCACAGGACCTTATCTACTTTCCGCGACTGAATGCTATCATCCAGCTGCTCCGTAAGCCCAGCCTCCAGCCGCTCCTTTTCTTCTTTGCTTGACGCGTTCTCTACCTTTACCCGCGTTTCAAAAACAAAAGGCACTTCCTCCGGATATTTTTTTACCACGGTAAAAACGTTGCAGGAAGATAAAAACAGCAACGTAAAACCGCAGGCAAAAGGAAGAAATGTATTTTTGAATGATTTTACCAGGGTTATATGGTTTAAATGTTCAATAAGATGCTTAGTAAATCTGAAATCAAATATATTCAAAGTTTGTTCCAAAAAAAATTCAGGGACACAGAAAACTGTTACCTGGCAGAGGGACCAAAAATAGTAGATGAGGCGCTGAATGCACCCGGCACAACTGTTAAAAAGGTATGGGGGCTGGCGGAATGGGTACAACAGCACCAGCCGGTGCACCCGGAAGTAGCAATGATACCGGTTGCGGACTTCGAACTGGAGAAGATCTCCCAGCTTAAAACACCGAACGAAGCGGTGGCGCTTATTGAAAAAAAGGACCACGAAAATCTCGGTTGGCAGAATGCGTCCGGCCTGGTACTGGCACTTGATGGAATACAGGACCCCGGAAACCTCGGAACGATTATCCGTACAGCCGACTGGTTTGGGGTACCGGGTATTGTTTGCAGTCCGGATTGTGCCGATGTATACAATAGTAAGGTAGTGCAGTCTACCATGGGCAGCCTGTTTCGCATGCCGGTTATATATGCAGACCTTCCCGGTTGGCTGGCCGGCCAAAACAATGTTGCAGTTTATGGAGCGGTGTTAAACGGGCAACCCCTGAGTAAAGAGCAAGCGCCCGGCAGGGGAATTCTGATCATCGGGAATGAATCAAAAGGCATCCGCCCCGAAACAGCGGCCCACCTTACACATAAGATCACCATCGAGCGGATCGGCGCCGCGGAGTCGTTGAATGCGGCGGTTGCTACGGGTATTTTGTTATCGCATCTGAGGTAGTGATCAGACGTCAGGCCATAATGCAGAATAGAATGTGAGAATGTGGGAATTTGAAGATTTGAAAATGAAGCTACCGTTACTGCTCGATGATCGTTGCATCTAACGTCAACTTTAAACCCCAAACCTTGAGCTTTTAACCTCAACCTGATCCTATCTGAAATGAATGGCTTTTACCACCTGTACTTTTTTTACGATATAGGTGGGAATCATCAGTACCAACAGGCATACGAGGAATGTTCCAAAGCAGATGGCCAGCACTTCCCAAAAGGAGATCTTAACGGCCGCCTCACTAAGATAATAAGCGCTTTCATCCAATTTGATAAAGCCGGTCTTTACCTGCAAATACAATAAGCCCAGGGCCCCTGCTGCTCCGGCAAGGATGCCGGTGATGGTAATCAGCAGGCTGTGCTGCAGGAAGATCTTTTGAACCGTCCAGTCCGTAGCACCAACCGCCTTTAGCACGCCGATCATGCGCATCCGTTCCAGCACCAGGATGATGAGGCAGGTAACCAGGTTGATCACCGCCACAACGATCATGATTGCGATGAGCAGGTTGCGGGTTACATCCTGCATATTCAGCCAATCGAAAATATTGGGTGCAAAATTCTTGATATCCTGGGCATCCCACTCTTCAGGCATCTGGGGCAGGGCGGTTAACTCATCGGTTACCGCGCCGATCTTCTTATAATCCTTTAAAAAGATCTCATACCCGCCGATCTGGTCCGGCTCCCAGTCATTCAGCCTGCGGATCAGCTTGATATCCCCAATGGCAAATGTTTTATCATATTCTTCAATCCCGGTTTTATAAATACCGGTGATGGTCAAACGGTCCGGCCGCAGGGAATTATCCGGACGGATAAAATAAATCAGCACCCGGCTGCCGGTATCCAGCTTCATTTGCTTCGCCGTATACTCGGATATCATGATCTCCCGGGTATAGGTAGTATCTACAAAGCGGGGAGGGCGCCCGCGTTGCATAAAGGATTGCAGGTTACCGAAATCATAGGTACTGTCAACCCCTTTTACCAGTACGCCTTCCAGGTCGTCCTTGGTTTTGATGATGGCATAACGGGTGGCAAAGGGTTGTACCGTGCGTACCTGCGGATTTTTCTTTATCCGGGCAACCAGCGCCGGGTTGGCATTAATGGGTATTTCTTCAGATACCACATATTGATAAGGGGCCATCTCCTGGATACGGATATGGCCCCAAAAACTAAATACTTTTTCGCTTACCTTTTGCTGAAAGCCGTTGGCGAATGCCAGTGTAATAATCATTACCGCCACACTGATCGCCGTAGCGACAATGGACAATCTGATAATAAACCGTGAAAAAGAACGCTGCTTATTAAAGGCAATCCGGTGGGCAATAAAGGAAGCTGTATTCAATTGCGCATATTATTTTCCGCGAATTTATTGAAGCTTCTTGGCATCATCTAAAAATTTAGCCAACCCACTGTCTGTAAGCGGATGCTTTAGTAATCCCAGAATAGCATCCAGCGGACTGGTAACCACATGGGCGCCCACTTCTGCACAACGGATAATATGATTGGCACTACGCATAGAAGCGGCCAGTACCTGTGTTTTAAAGCCCTGGATATTATAAATGTGCACGATCTGCTCTACCAGCTGCACACCATCCCAGCCACTGTCGTCGATGCGGCCCACGAACGGAGATACATATTTTGCACCAGCCTTGGCACATAAAATCGCCTGCCCCGCATTAAATACCAGCGTACAATTGGTTTTAATACCATTATCGGTGAACCATTTGATCGCTTTTACGCCATCTTTGATCATGGGTACTTTTACAACAATATTCGGGTGAATTGCAGCCAGTTTCTTTCCTTCTTCAACAATGTCATTAAATTCGGTGCTTACCACTTCTGCACTAATATCGCCATCCACCATTTCGCAGATATCCTTATAGTGCTTCATGATGGCATCATGCCCTTTGATTCCCTCTTTTGCCATCAGGGAGGGATTGGTCGTTACTCCGTCCAGGATTCCCAGTTCATTGGCCTCCCTGATCTGGTCGAGATTGGCTGTATCAATAAAAAATTTCATTACAACTGATTTTATATTAAAAAATAAATACGCTTTACGATTTGTAACAGCTGTATGACTTCAATCCTATTAATTGAAATCAAATCAAAAACCAGTTGTAAAATTAGGTAAATTAAGGAGAGAAAAAAAAGGCAGGCTACTCACATCGCACCGCTACAACCACCTATCCTTGCTGTCTTCCGACCCTGGGGAGATTCAGTAGGAGCTGGTCGTATGAGACCTGCCGGGCGCAAATATAGGGTAAAGCTGTTAAAAGGAAAAGAATCGTCAAAAGAAAATCATTTTTTACCGGTTGATGGCGTTTTCCGGGTAACGGCTTTGGAAACCGCTTCTTTTCCAAAGCGGTTCTTAATGGCATCCACGGCTTTGTATAAGTTCATTTTTTCATCCTGGCGGTTGAATAAGTTCATCTGCATGCCATCATCCGCCAGCTGGCTAAAACGCACGCCAATAAGGCGCACCGGGCGTCCTTTCTGGTAAAATTTGTCAAAGATCGCCTTTGCTTTTTGAATCAGTTCATCATCCAGCGCTGTGTAAGCCATCGATTCCTGCCTGTTGGTGGTTTCAAAATCGCTGTAGCGGATTTTTACAGTGATACACCCTGTTAGTTTATTGTCCTGCCGCAGATCATACGCATTCCGTTCCGTAAGTGCAATGAGTTTTTTATACAGGAAATCTACATCCGTTTGGTTTTCATGAAAAGTAGTTTCATGGCTCATACTTTTCTGATCCCAGCGGCCTTCCACCTCCCCGCTACCGATGCCCTGGGACTTACGCCAGAGATCTTCGCCCCATTTGCCCAGCTGACTTATTAACAAATCTTTGGGTGTAAGCGCAATATCTTTAATCGTATGCAGCCCCAGTTTCCGCAGCCGCTGCTCTGTTTGTTTGCCCACACCGTTGATTTTTTCAATACCCAGGGGCCACAAAAAATCCTTTTCCTTCCCGTGCGGCACCTCTAAAAAGCCATTGGGCTTGGCTTCATTGGTGGCCATTTTACTGATAAATTTTGCAGAAGACAATCCGCAGGAAATGGGCAGATTGGTTTCCTTAATGATGTATTCCCGCAGCTGGCGTGTATACCGGCTTACCCCAAAGAACCGGTCCATACCGGTAAGATCGCAGTAAAACTCATCAATCGAAGCTTTTTGATACAACGGCACTTTTGATGCAATGATTTCTGTTACCAGTTTTGAATAGTAGCTGTATTTTTCATAGTTACCCCGCAATACGATGGCCTGCGGACAAAGCCGCATAGCACGCTGCATGGGCATTGCGGAATGCACTCCGTATTTACGGGCCTCATAGCTGCAGGTAGATACAACGCCCCGGGTTGCTGAGCCGCCTACGATCACCGGTTTCCCTTTCAATGCAGGATCTAACAGGATTTCTACCGCCACAAAAAAGGAATCCAGGTCAAAATGAACGATATAAGATTTCGGGTCTGCCACCTCTCCAAAGTTAAAAACCGGATGCTATACCTGAAGATTTATTTACCGGATGTTGCATTTTGCCCCTCTATCGCGTTACAACTTATATCTATACAAATGATCGTCAAATGAAAATACTCAAACCAATCACGTTACTAACAGCTGTAATAACGTTGCTTGCCTGTCATAAAAGCAGCATCAGCAGTAAAAACTGCGATGAATTCTGGATTGCAAAAGCCCAAAAAGAATGGATGCCCCTATCCAGCTGCAGCCCCGAATTCAAACATTATTTGGGAAAAGGCATTTACAAAGACACGGTACTGTATTATACCAGCATCAGCTGTGTAAACTGCGATATCGCTCCGCCACAATATGGTTTTACCTGCAAAGGCGATACCGTACGGGTGGCGAATTGGGCGGAAGTAACCGATACAAAGATCCTGGCTACCTGCAGGAATCTTTAATCAACCGACCGGAGGTATTTTTTGATCATCACGATCTGCCCCAGGTGGTAATGGGCATGCTCCACCTGTCCCTGGAAGTTTTTATAGGCGCTGGAATGTTCCGGCAGCACCGGGGCGTCCAGTTTTTCTTCGTCAAAACCACGGATCACGGCTGCCAGGTCCTGCGCCGACCGGAACAGTGCCGTTTTCAACGTTTCCCAATGCTCCGGAGCGGCTTCCGGTACATCAAATCCATTGTGCACCGCAATAACCGGCATTAATCCCCTGCCCCGCTCAGCAACAATCCCATTCCAGTAGGCAATATGGTTTAGCAACGACGCGATGGTATTGACTGAAAAAGGCACCGGCGCAAATGCTTCCTTCCAGTCAATGTCATGGATCGTATCGGCAATGGCCACGCTGGTCCAGTTGTTTCCCAGATGCACATCTGTCAGATGCTGTGCAATCAAATCTGTTTTCTTCATAGTGCTTATTTTAGATGGGCGTTAAAAAATCAGCTACAAGATACTCCATTTCTTCACTCCCGCCGGCGGGAAGGGCGCTATAAAAAATATAACACAACTATTTTAACAGGTTGTATAAACAAGCTTTCAGACCATTTTTTGGATTTTTTTGAGATTCAAATATAAAAACCTGTCTATCCCGGATAAGAGCCGGCAGGATCTGACCTTGTTTACAGTTTTTTTTGCGGCTGTGATTTTGTAACCAAATCGGTTCGTTCCTTTTTTGTGTACAGCTTTTTTGTGTACAAAATTCTTGTACACAAATCTTTTGTACACAACTTCGCCGCTTCAATGCGGATCCGTTTACCTGCGCTTCATTAAATCTTCATCTTACCCGCCCAACTTCGGTTTAAGGTTTAAACCCATCTATAAAATCTGTGTTATGAAGCAAACTTTTTTAACTGCCGCCCTTGTGGGTTTAGGCAGTTTTCTGATGATTTCCTGCAATAAAAACGATTCTCAAACCGGTAACCAGGCAACCGGCCCCAACACATTCTCTGTTTACCTGACGGACGCTCCCGTAAATTATGACGCTGTATTCATTGATATTGTTTCCATTGAAGCAAAAATCGACTCCAGCACCCATAAAAACGACGACCACTACGGAGACCAGGATGACGATCATAATGACTATGATAAGCGGGTGAACGATCATGATCAATATGGAAAATGGACGAATTTAAATGTTGTCCCCGGGTTATATGATGTTTTAAAATTAAGGAACGGACTGGATTCGCTGGTGGCACAGGCGAATGTAAATGGTACGGTGCGGAAGATCCGCATTCAATTGGGTGATGGCAGCTACCTGATGAACGGAGGCACAAAGTATCCGCTTACCCTCGTTAATGATGCCAACAAAAAGAACTATGTATATATAAAACTCCGTAAAGAAGACCGTGATGAGGATGACGACAACCAGAAGATCTCCGGAGTAAAAGTCTGGATCGACTTTGACCTGGGCCGGTCCATCATCGAAAGAAATGGCAAATATTACCTGTTGCCGGTATTAAAAGCGTTCTGCGACCGGAAGTCCGGAAAAATTGAAGGCAAGGTACTGCCTGCGGATGCGGCAGCCCTTGTTAAAGCCATTAATGGTACCGATACGGCCACCGCATTGCCCGATAAACGGGAAGGATCATTTAAGATCCGGGGTCTCAAAGCCGGTACGTACAAGGTGTGGTACCAGTCTACAAACGGATACAAAGACACGACGATCAACAATGTGGTGGTAACACCGGGTAAAGAAGTGAAATTACCCACGGTGGTTCTGAAAAAATAGCAACGGCTTTGGCACCGGTTGGTGCAATTGCAAATAAGGGCTGTGCAGAATACGCATGGCCCTTGTTGTATATGGGCCCATTCTCCTAACCGGCCAGCCGGCGATTACGCTCTTTTGATTATAATACATTATTTTAGATGCCGGATTGACCTCCATAACGATGCATCCTTTTCAGACATCCGGTTCTAATTTAAAAAATCAATAAATGATCGCACGCTTAATCACGACTTGCCTGCTCGCCTTACTAAGCCTTGCTACCATTGCCCAAACAAAATGGTATAACCCGTTAACCGCAACAGCACCCGTAATTCAAAACCAGGGATGGACGGATGAGATCGGCCGTTCCTTTACCCGCTTGCCGCAACGGGCTGAAACGGCGGTACGTAAGGCCGTTTGGAACCTTTCAAAAAACGCGGCCGGTCTCAGTATCCATTTCTATACCAATGCGCCTGAAATTACCATCCGCTATAGTGTGGCCGGCGCATTTGCCATGAACCATATGCCCGCCACGGGTGTTTCCGGAGTTGATCTGTATGCCATTGATGAGGACGGCAACTGGAAACGGGCCTGGGGCTCCTATGATTTTTCGGATACGATCCGCTACCAGTATCAGCATCTTTTTGCCAGCCGCTATCATAAAAAGGGATTTGAATACCGCTTGTTCCTGCCCCTTTATAACAGTGTAAAATGGATGGAAATAGGCGTACCCGAAAATGCTTATTTCGAATTCATCCCGGTACTAAAAGAAAAACCGGTGATTGTTTACGGAACCTCGATCGCCCAGGGCGGATGTGCATCCCGGCCGGCAATGGGCTGGACGAATATTTTATCGCGCAAGCTCGATTACCCGGTGATCAACCTGGCCTTCTCCGGGAACGGTCCGTTTGAAAAAGCCGTAGTGGACCTGATCAATGAGCAGGATGCCGCGGCCTATGTATTTGACTGCCTCCCCAATATGGGCGCACTTTCGCAGGATGAAGTGTATAACCGGGTGCTTTATGGCGTAAAAGCCATCCGTAAAAATCATAAAGCGCCCATCCTGCTTACAGATCATATCGGGTATTTTAATGATCAAACCGACTCTACACGGGCCGCGGTATGGCAACAGCTGAATGCCACGCAATGGAAGGCCTATACCGAACTAAAGAAGCAGGGCATCCGGGACCTCTACTATCTTACACGGGATTCCATCCGGTTCCCGGTGGATGGCACCGTAGACTATGTGCATCCGAACGACCTGGGCATGCAGGCCTATGCAGATGCCTATGAACCGGTGCTGCGCGCCCTGCTGAAAATGCCCGAAGGAAAAACCGGTACCACAAGGCCGGTAAGCCAACGCAGGGAGGCCGGTGGATACGAGTGGAAAAAAAGACATGTACAGGAGCTTGAGCTAATCCAGGAACGCCCGCCGGTAAACGTAATCATCGGTAATTCCATTACCCATTACTGGGCCGGTGAACCCAAAGCACATGTAGCAAGAGGCGAAAAAAGCTGGAACCAATACCTGGGCAATTTTCAAAATATGGGGTTTGGCTGGGACCGTATTGAAAATGTGCTGTGGCGGGTGTATCATGGAGAACTGGATGGATTTGCCGCAAAGAACATTGTACTGATGATCGGTACCAATAATATCGGGGGCAACACGGATGCCGATATCGTAAGCGGCCTGGCTTTTTTACTGCAGCAGATCCGGCAACGGCAACCAACGGCCAACATAAAGCTTGTAGGTATTTTTCCCAGGAGAAATACGGAAGTACGGATTGCATCCCTGAATAAACAATTAGCGGCAGTTGCTAAAAAAGGCCGGTTTGTATTTGCTGATCCCGGGAAACTGCTGCTGCTGCCCTCCGGAAAAATTAATGAAGCGTTGTTTACTGATGGACTGCATCCCAATGAAGAGGGATACGCGCGGCTTGCAAAAGCAGTTGCCGGTTTTTAACCCAGGTAAATCTCCAGCAGCCCGTCCGGCAATTTTACGGTAATATTCCGGTACTGGTGATCGACCTTTTTCAGGCTTTCTTCATGCAGGGGAATCAGCACTTCCTTACCACGCACCGTAAGCCGGCAGAGCACCTGGTGGGGCTGTTCAATGATTTCCTGTATAACACCCAGCACCTGCTTCCCGTCTTTTACGGTATACCCCAAAAGACTGATCGGCGCTTTTTTATTAGCATAGCGTTTAAAATCGGCGCCGCTGAACCATACTTCCTTCCGCAGCAACGGCTTTGCAGCTTCGGGTGTTTGCACGTCTTCCAGCTTTATGTACGCTTCTTCCTCATTCTTTTTACGCACCCCTTCCACAAACCAGGGTAAGAAGCTTCCCGTGGCATCTTTAATAAAAAGCTGCTGCAGCCCCTCAAACGATGTATCGCCCAACGCATGTTGAAGGATCACCTCTCCTTTAAGTCCGTAGACGCCTGCAATTTTTCCAATGCTGATATAGTCTTCCTGTTTCACTGTTATACACGGTTGTCGAATAAATAAAAAGCGGCCCTGAGCCGCTTTTTATTTTAAGAATCATTTTTCTACTATTATTCTCCGTTGCCTTCAGCGTTTGCTTCAGGAGCAGCAGTTCTGCGCGGAGCAGCGCTGGCCACTCTGCGTTTAGCTTTTCTTTCTTCAATCGCTTTTGCAGTACGTTTTTTAATTTGCTCGTCATGCTCTGCACTCCAGGCGGTGAATTTCTGCATCGCAGCAGCTTCATCAAACAGTCCCAGTTTTACACCACGTAATAAGTGTTTCAGGTATAATACACCTTTAAAGCTTAAAATACGACGCACAGTGTCTGTAGGAGTTGCTCCTTTATTCAGCCATTCCAGTGCTTTCTGACGATCCAGTTCAATTGTAGCAGGAATAGTCAGAGGATTGTACGTACCTAATTTTTGGATGAATTTACCATCACGGGGGCTTCTAGCGTCCGCTACTACGATAAAGTAGAAGGGTCTCTTCTTTGACCCATGTCTTTGCAATCTAATCTTAGCTGCCATTTTAAATAGAAATTTAAGGCTTTTAAAAAAAAATATTTATTCCCATACACCTTATATGGGGCACCAAAAGTAACTCATTTTTGAATAATAACAGTCACATTTTGACAAGTTTAAAAAAAATGACGGATTTTAAGATTTTCTTATCAGGAAGCTGGCCGCTTCCTTAAAGATTTTTAAAAAGACGAACTTCTTATTCGAAACGGATGCAGGATCCACGTTCTTTTTTTGTCATCTGATGAAAATACGCAACCGGATACAACTTGCTTAAAATCAATTCATTTTATACTGATACTCCCGATTTTTAACAATTAAAAAAAATACATCAAACAACTACTGTTTCTTTAATTTCATCCTTAAAAGGATAACAGCAATAGAAAGTATGAAACCAGCGACGAAATCCTGTAAATGCTGGCTGATACTCTCAAATAATCCGTTACTTTTGCAAACTTTATTTATGACGAAGCGGTTTTTAACATTTATTGGAACGATCGGGTTGTTGCTCCTGACCATCAATACTGTTACAGCACAATCAAAGGCAGCGTTTTATACAGCGCTGGCCGGCGGCTCCGTAAAGACCATTGATGCACAGATCGGCCAGGTAGCCGGTTACACCACGGCTGCTGAGGCCCCGGCTTTTATTGGTGCGCTTGAAATGCGAAAGGCAGGGTTGGTTACCGTGCCCGCCAAAAAACTTTCAATTTTTAAACAGGGGCATAAAAAACTGGAATCGGTTATTGCCGCTCATCCCAGGGAGGCAGAGTACCGTTTTCTCCGTTTAATGATCCAGGAAAACGCCCCCAAATCGTTGGGATACTCTAAAAACATTGCAGAAGACAGCAAAATGATCCAGGACCAGTTTGCCTCACTTCCCACTGTTACCCAGCAAAGTGTAAAAAACTACAGCAAAAAATCAAAATCACTGTCGGGCCTTTTATAATTCAGGTATGAGCAAGCATGTATTAGCGGTTTACTTTTCACAATCCGGGCAAACAAAGGAGATCCTTGATTCCTTTTTGCAGCCACTGCTTGCGGATGGTGTTTCTGTAGATTTTTTACAGGTGCAAACCCAGCATTCGTTTCCGTTTCCCTGGAGCATTCCTGCATTTTTCGATACGGTTCCGGAATCGGTGGATGTGATCCCCACCGCGCTAAAACCCTGGTCGGTACCCCGGCAACAATACGACCTGGTGGTGCTGGCCTGGCAACCCTGGAACCTGTCGCCCAGCATCCCGATCAACTCCATTTTACAGGATGCTGCATTCAAAACACTTATAAAAGACACCCCATTGCTCACCATTTGCGGGTGCCGCAATATGTGGATCAATGCCCAGGAAAAGAATAAAAAATTGCTCCAGGAGGCCGGTGCCCGGTTGGTAGGCAATATTGCGCTGTTTGACCGGCATCTGAATCACCTTAGTTATTTTACCATTTTTCACTGGCTGGGCACGGGCAGAAAAGACCGCAAATGGGGTATTTTTCCGAAACCCGGTGTGGCGCCAGCCGATATTGCCAATGCCTCCGTTTTTGGCACTACGGTAAACCGGCACCTGCAATCCGGCAACTGGCAGGGATTGCAGCAGGAGCTGGTGCAGCAAAAAGCGGTGGAGGTGAAGTATTCCCTGATGTATATTGAGCGCAAAGCCGGAAAAATATTCAAAAAATGGGTAGCCATTATCAATAAACACCCGCAAAACAGAAAAAAAATACTTGTAGCCTATAAATATTATCTTGCAGTAGCACTACTGATTGCGTCTCCTATTATTTTATTAGTAGATTTGATCCTGGTGCGCCCGTTCAGCCAAGGGAGGATCCGGCGGCAAATGGACTATTATGCAGGTGTGGAATGGAGGGAAAAGATTTAATTGCGCAAAGATCAGTAACCGTACTGTAGTTGAAGGGTGCGATCCCGCTTTTAGCGGGACAGGCTCCGGAAAAGCCCGATAATAACGTTGGGCGTATAAAAAAATAAATGATTAAAAAACATTATGAACTTGAACGACGTTTATATTAACCGTACCGCTCATTATTTTCCCAACAGCCCGGTGTCCAACGACGAAATGGAGGAGTACCTGGGCTATATTAATGGAAAACCATCCAAATCCAGACGCATCGTTTTGAGAAACAACGCCATTACCAACCGCTATTATGCGTTGGAAAAAGGCGGAAAGATCACACACACCAATGCCCAGTTAACCGCGGAGGCCATTAAAGAATTGTTTAAACAGGACCGGGAAGGCATGAAACAGGTAGATGTGCTTTCCTGCGGTACTTCATCGCCCGACCAGATGATGCCCTCTCATGCCGTAATGGTGCATGGCTGGCTGCCGGAGTTGGACTCTATTGAAGTGGTATCTCCGGCCGGCGTATGCTGTGCGGGCATGCATGCGTTAAAGTATGCGTATATGTCGGTAAAAACCGGTGATGCCGCTACTGCGGTTGCCACCGGATCTGAGCGCTTTTCGGCCTCACTGGTAGCCAACCAGTTTGAGGATGAAGTGCATAAGCTGGAGGCCCTGGAGGAAAATCCCTATATCAGCTTTGATAAAGAATTTTTGCGCTGGATGCTGTCGGATGGCGCTTCCGCGTTCTTAATTTCCAATAAAAAGAATGAAGAAGGCCTGAGCCTGAAGATTGAATGGATGGAAGGCATTTCTTATGCCGACCATATGGAAGCCTGTATGTATATGGGCGCCGAAAAACAGGAAGACGGGCATTTAAAAAGCTTCCTGGAATTTAATCATGAAGAGCTGAACGAAAAATCGATCCTGAGCATTAAACAGGATGTGAAATTGCTGAGTCCGAATATTGTGCCGCTGGGTGGAAAGCTGCTGCCGGAATTGTTTGAGCGCCGCGGACTGAACCCGGATGATATTACGTGGTACCTGCCGCATATGAGCAGCAACTTCTTTAAGGATAAAATATACGACGAGCATATTAAGCTGGGTCATCATATTCCTTACGAAAAATGGTTTGTAAACCTGAGCACAGTTGGTAACGTAGGTGCTGCTTCTGTTTATTTTATGGTGGATGAACTGTTTAACAGCGGCAAGCTGAAAAAAGGCGATAAGGTGTTCCTGCTGGTGCCGGAAAGCTCAAGGTTCAGCTATATGTATGCATTGCTTACGGCGGTGTAAGAAAGTGAATGGTCTATAGTGAATAGTGAAAAACACAAAATGTTTTTCACTATTTTGTTTCAGCTATGTAAAAACCGCGAGATTTTGCGAGCATCTCGCGGTTTTTACATACCTCGATTTAGCGAATATTATATCGCTAATTTTTATTAGTTTGCCTCACTTAAATTTTTTTTCAGGATATGAAAAAAGAAGAAATCCCGCAGGACAATGGTGCTCTTGGCAAAATAGCCAAAGAGGTAACTTATGTGGTTGATGAAAATGGAAACTACTCCACCGGACAAAGTACCGGCTGGGACGTAAAAACAGAGGCATTGAATGTGGCCTGGCATGATGTGGAGGCAAAGATCGAAGCGGCCAAACAACAGGTACTGGCCGGCACAGCCAGCCCGATCCTGTATTTTATGGAGAAGAAGATCATGGATCTGAACATCATGTCCTCCTACACCGGCTATTGGAAATGGACCATCAAAAAGCACCTGAAGCCCGCTGGTTTTCAGAAACTACCGGAAGATAAACTGAAAAAATACGCCGCCCTTTTTGAGGTAAGCGTAGAAGAATTAAAAAATCCGTTTAAGCAAAACAGGGAATAGCAAGTAGCGAGCAGGGAAATCAGCCCTATTAACTATTCGCCATTGACCATTGACTATTACCTTCTCACTCCTAATAAAAAAAACTTGGAACTTCAACATACAAACTTTAAACATCTCCAGGCAGCTCATTGCGAGAACGGCGTTACCACAGCATTATTGCGGCATTACGGTATTACAAAAATTACCGAACCCCTGGCTTTTGGCATGGGATCCGGGCTATTTTATATACAGCTGCCGTTTATGAAAGTGAATGGCGGTCCGGCCATTTCTTTCAGAACCATGCCCGGGCTGATCTTTAAGCGCACCTGTACCGCACTGGGCGTTCCGGTTACCCGGAAAAAATTCCGTTCGCATGAAAAAGCCATGCAGGAGCTGGATGAGCGCATACTCGCGGGCAAGCCTACAGCCTGCCAGGTTGGTGTTTTTTACCTGACTTATTTTCCCAAAGAATACCGCTTTCATTTTAACGCACACAACCTGATCGTTGTAGATAAAAAAGGAGACGATTATTATATCAGCGATCCCATTATGGAAGGACTGGTTACTATGAATAGCTACGAACTGGAACGCGTGCGTTTTGCTAAAGGTGCTTTTGCGCCACGCGGACAAATGTATTATCCCGGCGATCATTTGAAGGAGCCCACAGATGAACAAATGAAACAGGGCATTATCAAGGGTATCAAACGCAACTGCCGGGATATGTTACATATTCCGGGATCATTTGGCGGTGTGAGCGGCATTGCTTATACCGGCCGGCAGATCAAAAAGTGGAAGACCAAACTGGGCGATGAAAAAGCCCGCAGCTACCTGGCCCAGCTGGTGCGGATGCAGGAGGAGATCGGCACCGGTGGCGGTGGATTCCGGTTTATATACGGAGCCTTTTTGCAGCAGGCACACCCCTATTTAAAGGCCGACGAGCTGTTTGATCTCTCCAAACAATTTACTGCAACGGGTGACAAATGGCGGGATGCCGCCATCCAGGCTTCCGGCATCTATAAAGGCCGGCTGAATACCCAGGCCGACTATGACAATATGGGCGACCGGTTGATTGAAATATCTGCAATGGAAAAACAGGCGTTTCAGCAACTGAAAGCATTGATGGGGAAAATGAAATAATTTAACGGATCAGTTGCGGAGGTCCTGGTGTCCCTCGTTTTTCAGGGCTTCTGTTACCCGTGCCTCAAATTTTTTAAGATCCAGGGATGGCGGGGTTTTTAAAACCGGCATTTCATTCTTAGTTTTTACAGTTGGTGTATAACCGCCCGCCGCCATGTAAAAACGATCCGGATATTTTGACGATACGCCCTGTTCATAATCTACCCGCTGACCGGTTTTGCCATCGGTATTGGAAAAGCGCACTTTATTAAAGTTGATCCATTTATTAGAAACGGCTTCCACACCCCAGGCATTGTAATAATACGCTTCCCGGCGCAGCTGACCGTTGGTATAGCCGTAGTTTTCAAGAAAAGAATAAAAGCCGTCGAAAAAACGCTTTTCATGAGGCGCCCGCCAGGAGGCAATGTAATGCCAGCCCTCATTTGCTACCTGGTACCATGCTGAAAGCACTACGGAGTTATTTTCCTGAGGCAATACATTCATTAAAAACTGCACCGGCTTACCCGTTTTCCAGTTGGCATCCTTTACAAAAGATTGCCCGCCCGTGCCTTCACCGCCAAATGATTTAACCGTAGTAGCCGGATCCTTGTCTACCAGGCTTACAAAATCGGCCTTTGTGATACTGGAATCCTTTTCGGCGTCTTTGCTGTCCCAAACGGAAAACAAAACCCTCCGCTCTGTGGGTGCATTGGTTTGTATACCCAGGTACCCGCGGTAAAACCCCAGGGACATATAATAGGTATACAAGGGATCTTCGCCCTCCGGAACCAGGATTTCCTCGTACAGCCAGTTATAGGATTTAGTAGTCGGCTCTGTAGTACTGAATGACAGGTGCACCGATGGCGTTGACTGGTAATTGATAAAATTCACCCAACCATCCGGTGTAGCCGTCCGGAACAATAGTGTTGTGATGGTAATGGCTTGCTCCGGATCTGTTACGGGTGTCAGTGTATATTTATAATAGCCTTCAGCTGGGATCTTAACATGCATTCCATATAAGGTATCCTTTCTCCCGGTTCCGTTAAATGCAAGATCACGGCTTACCGGCTTCAGTTCCGGTTTCGGATAGGTGCTGTTTACATCCAGTTTGAAGCGTAATTTTTTACCGGCGGTAACCTGGTTGTCGAAATACAGGTCATAAGCTCCCGGCTTTTGATAGACGACCCAGGAAACCCGTTTGTTCCTACTCCGCCACCGGCTGATACTACCCGTGCTTTCCGGATATCCAACCGGGATGGAAACACCCGGATCACCCGGCGTAAAAGGCTCTGCGTATGCTTTATTAGCAGGTATGGCAAATTGTTTCATTTCTGCTGATGAACCAGGCGACTGCGCCCGCAGTCCGGAAAATGAAAAAAGAAAACAGCTTAAAGCCAGTACAAGGCGGCAACGGTACATATACAAAAGATTTTTATACGCGTGAACCTCAAAAATAACGGCTGCCGGGCGGTTGACAAACATTTATTATTTTTAATGCCCTGCAAATCAAAAGGGTTCAGGAGATTGTGTTTTATCATTGTAAAATAATGTCTAAAAAAAACGTACAGAACCTTATTACCATCGGCCTCTTTGCCCTGGCCCTGGCACTTTTTGTATTTCCCGAATTCAAGGCAGTGGTCCTTCGCGGGTTGATGAAAGTGGGATTCTTTCAACCGCGGGTAGAGACCACCAAAACAGCACCACCGGAAGCCGCTGCCACATCGGTACAGTTTATTACCGCAACCGGCGAAACCTATACCCCGGAATCCTTCAAAGGAAAAGTAGTGTTTATTAATTTTTGGGCAACCTGGTGTCCGCCCTGCATTGCGGAAATGCCGGCGATCAGCGAGCTCCAGGCCGCGCTTAAAAACCATCCCAATATGGTATTCCTCCTGGTAGATGCGGACCAGGATCTGCCCAGGGCAACGGCTTTTATAAAGAAAAAACAACTCGATCTGGAGGTATCCAGCTTCCGGGGAACGGTGCCTGCCTCCTGGTATAGCGGTACCCTGCCCACCACCCTGGTACTGGATAAAACGGGTACCCTGGTGTACCGGCACGAAGGAACAGCTGATTTCAGCAATAAGAAGTTCCGGGCGTTTTTGGAGACATTACTGAGATAACAGAATGCTAAAGATTCATCGCGCAACGATACAACTATGGACCCAGGTTTAGGGTGTGCTCCCTATAGTTTATACGTTAACCGCAACGTACGCGAAGCATCCGCAATGGACGCAATGAGAACCCTATAAATCTTAATGCTTTCCTTAGCGAACCTCGCGGAAACCCTCGTGCTCCTTGCGGTTCAAAAGAAGGTAAATTCGCCGCATTTGGCTAAATTTGTCCCATGTCGCACACATCATCCCAATTTCAAAAGAAGAGCAAGGAAAAGGCCTACGACCGTGAGCACCGGAAGGTGATCAATTTTAATATTTCCCGGTATAATGCGGCCGTTCCGGGCGGACAGGCGCAGTTTGCTGATCTTAACCTTGCGCGGGAGCGGGCCAAGAATTTAAAATGGAAAGCCATTGAGGTACTGGATCAGACTCTTGAAAATTTTGAAGCCAATATCACCAGGCGGGGTGCAAAAGTGATCTGGTGTGAAGATGCCCAACATGCCAATGAAGTGATCCTGGAGATCTGCCAGCAAAAAAATTGCAAAACGCTGGTGAAGAGCAAGAGCATGGTTACGGAAGAACTGCACCTGAATGATAACCTTGCCAAACATAATATTGAAAGCGTAGAAACGGATCTGGGAGAATACATCCAGCAGCTGGCAGGAGAACCGCCTTATCATATTGTTACGCCGGCCATGCACAAAAGCCGGGAACAGATTGCGGAACTATTTGCAGAAAAACTGGGCACCGATCCCAACGACAGTGCAGAGAAGCTCACCCTCACAGCCCGTGAAAAGCTGCGCCAAAAATATGCAGAAGCGGAGGTAGGCGTTACCGGTGCCAATTTTATTATTGCAGATATCGGTGGTATTGCCATTACCGAAAATGAAGGCAATGCCCGGTTGAGCTGCTCCATGCCCAAAACGCATATAGTGGTGGCCGGCATTGAAAAGGTAATCCCTTCCATGACAGACCTGGCGTTGTTTTGGCCATTGCTCAGCAGCTTTGGCACCGGCCAGCGTATTACCTCCTACAGTACCATTGTAACCGGCCCCCGGCAGCAAAATGAAGTGGATGGTCCTGAAGAAATGTATGTGATCCTGCTGGATAATGGTCGCAGTAAAATGCTGGCAAACGAAAAAGCACGCGAGGCCCTGTATTGCATCCGTTGCGGAGCCTGCCTGAATGCTTGTCCGGTTTACAAAAACATCGGTGGGCATACCTACAATACCACGTACAGTGGTCCTATTGGTTCGGTGATTACTCCCCAGCTTAAGGAAATGAAGGAGTGGAAGCACCTCAGTCATGCATCCTCCCTTTGCGGCAATTGTACTGAAGTATGCGCGGTAAAAATAAACCTGCACGAGCTGCTGCTGGAAAACCGGTATGAGGCTGTAGAAGAAGGCTATGCCCCGCTGGTTGAAAAATTTTCCTGGAAGATGTGGAAAACAGCCATGCTTAAACGCAGCATGGTCAACATGGTTAACGGCAATTTCAAAAGTACGTTTATCAATATGGTAGCCGGCGCCTGGACTAAAAACCATAGCAAGCTTAAATTTCCCAAAAAATCATTTAATGAGCAGTGGGAAGAGCGGAAGAAACAGAGAAACCTGTAAGTCAGTACACTTCGGCGTCCCAGACGGCGTCTTTTTTTGCCCCGGCTGTAGTGCAGGTGGCAGCTGCGTTGCGTCGCACACTTGTGCTTCAGTGCATACGGAAGCAACAGGCGGCCTTATATGAGCCGTGCCTACGGCACTCCCCGCTCCATAGCATCTTCTGCCTCCCGGAATAAATTCCGGAGTTACAAACCGGATCAGGCCAACGGCCCTACAAAACCAGGCTGAGCATACTTATTTAATGCGCAACTCCATGTCCCCACCAGTCACACCCGAGTCGCCTAATTCTCAATAATTGCCAGATAATGCAAATTCAGTAAAACCTACACGATCCGTGGTATAAACAAACCTGCAATATTCATCTTATTTTTGAACCACCATGTTGGTCTATAGCACGCATATCACCCCAAGGTTGCAATATATTACCCGGTTCTTTTCAAAAGAGTTGGGCACACCGGAATGGCAGCTTACAGATGACGCACAGGCATTTCTGACAGAACAGGGCGCAAGGATCAATTATTCTGCAGCTACATTAGATACGCAATGTTTGCACATACTACCGCATGACCTGCTATTCCAAACAGGTATTCAGCAGCAACCGGTAACCGTTACGCAGGTAAACGGATTGCCCGTTTTTTTTCAAACAGGTGGCACTTTGGGCTTTGATCTGTTTGCAGCGGCTTTTTATTTACTGAGCCGTTATGAGGAATACCTGCCTTTTGAAAAAGACCGGTATGGACGGTTTCCGGCTACGCAATCGCTGGCTCAAAAGAACGGCTTTCTAAAACTACCCCTGATCAATCATTGGACGTTGTTGCTAAAACAACAACTCCTGCTGCAGTTTCCAGATGAACCGTTCAGGGAAACAACATTTCAGTTTTTACCTACCTACGATATCGATATGGCCTGGAGCTACCGGAATAAGGGTATCTGGCGGAACGGGCTTAATTTTATAAAAGAAGCAGTCAGCCTTCAGCTTTCAGCTTTCAGCAAGCGCTTTAGCGTATTAACCGGAAAAGAAAAAGATCCGTTTGATCAGTTTGGCTGGTTAAACGGGCTGCATGAAAAGTACCACCTGAAGCCTTATTATTTTTTCCTGGTTGCGGAGCACACTAACCGCTACGATAAAAATATTTCGCCGCAGCATAAAGATATGAAGGCACTGATTGCAGATCATGCCATCCGCTACCCCGTTGGCCTGCACCCTTCCTGGCAAAGTAACCATGCGGTTGCGGTGTTAAAGAAGGAAAAGGAATGCCTTTCCACCATCACCGGCACCACTGTAAATGCTTCCCGTCAGCATTTTTTAAAACTCTCTTTTCCGGAAACCTATCGCAGCCTGCTGAAAGCGGGTATGCTCTTTGATTTTTCTATGGGTTATGGCGATGATAACGGGTTCCGCGCTTCGGTAGCTTCACCCTTTTGCTGGTACGACCTCGAAGCGGAAACGGCCACCGATCTCCTGCTCTTCCCGTTCTGCTTTATGGAAGGCAGCTCTATCTTTTATAAAAAAGACACCCCGGAAAAAGGACTCAACGAATTGCAATACCTCTGTAGTGAAGTGAAAAAAGTGAAAGGCTTCTTTAGTATGATCTGGCATAACTCCTCTTTTACGGATGAAGGCGCGTTTAAAGGATGGAAGCAGGTGTATGAAACGTTTATAAAAGAAGAAGCAGGATAACGGTCTAAATGAGCACTGTGACCTACTGGTGCTGCTGAGCGTGCAGATCTTTCATTTTTACAAAAGCTGTTACTAAACTCAGCGAGGCAACCGGGAAACAGGATTATACAGGAATTCTATCTGATCCTTTCCCGAAACCTTTTCAATATGGCAGCCGTTGTTTTTAAAAACATATGGCTCGTTTATAAGGACCTGGTCATTTTTTATCCCGATAAACCGCAATTCCATGCTCTTTCCTTCCGGCAACAGCAGCTGCTGGCCGTCGCTGATCACCGTATAATATCCATCGCCTTTCCCCGGTACTGTGTTGTTTACATGAAAGGTTCTATTCGTGGCCACAATACGGGTATAAAACGTATCCAGCATTACCGCACCGCCGGAGGCATCTGTCACTTTGATATTATAGAACCGGTATTCCTCAGTGCAAATCCGGCCCTTCTCTATTAACGGCTTCGTACATGCTGCCAATACTCCGATTCCGAGCAAAAGCAAAACGATTGTTTTCATATCCTGGCTGTTTTTTAATAGAACGTAAGCCGGAGAAAAAACGCAACCAAACCGGTGAATCTTTTAAAAAGAAAGGGAGTAACAAGACTGAAACTCCCTTTTAAACCTTACTTAAACCTTATTAAACCGCTAAAATTCAAATTCCGCTATCAGGGTTTGCCCATCGGCACTATTGGCGTTACTTCCTTTTGCGTCCTGGAACACAACGATCTTCCGCTCTTCATTTCCCGATGCATAACGCAGGAATATCTCTGCCATCAACGTGGGTGGCCCGGCCACGGTAACCTGGCGCTCCCCAAAGAAATTGGTTTTGATCTGGTATTTTCCCCGCACAGCTTTCTTCAGCAGGAACTGTTCCGGCCCAAAGCCATCCGTAAAATCATCGCTGATCCGCCCGCCCAGGGACGTTTCTCTACTTCCGTAATAGCATTCCTCATTTCTGGGATCCGTTACATGCAAGTCGATATCCGTATGATCCATATTCCAGTTCAGCACCACCCGTATATCCACCGGCAGCTGATACAATAACGCCTTATCAATCTTTGATGTGTTTACCCTTGCATTATAACGGCTCACAATATTATTAAGCTCCATCAGCAGCACTTCCTCAATCCCATTATCCCGGTTCCTTGCCTCTTCCGTATAGCTTTCTGTCAGCGCTGTATACAGGGTATCCAGCGCCTGCTGATAGTTTCCGTTATCCTGTAAGGCCAATGCATAATCACGATAACTCTGCGGATCCATGGGACGCCAGTCCAGCACTTTTTTGGTAATGACCAGTTCCTTATTGTACGCACCATATTTTTTCAAAAGATAGGCGACTGTTTTATACAATACCGCATCTTCCAGCTCCAGTTCTACCAGGTTGCTTACAATGCTTACAGCCCGGCCGGTTTCCTTTTTGCCATAAAACCAGTTCGCCATATCAAAGTAAAAGGAAGGGGTTGTCTGATAATTTTCCCGCAACCGCAGATAGGTTTTGTACGCTGCTTCTGTAGTTGCGGCCGCGTTCATCGGCTTCATATATTCCGCATCACTTTTGATTTCAATGGCCGTCACCTTCCCTTTTAATGCAGCACTGTTCCCCACAACAACAACCTCATCCATCCTGGAATCTGCCGCTTTCACGCTTAACCCGGCCACTCTTCCCTGAATGGGTTCAAGCACATTGGCAACGGTTGCATCCTTTAGCGCTTCTCTTGAAAAAGCTTGCGATTGAATCTCCTGTACCCTTGCCGGCGCCATCACCTCCCTGTCTTCCACAACCCGGGGTACTGTAAACTTTGCTGTGGTTCTTTTTAGCGGGTAGCTCGTATTCCACCACACTTTCAACTCCTGCATCCGCTCCCGGGCCGCGGCCAGGTAATTACCCCAGGCCTCCTCCTGTTCCTGCTTTCGTTGCTTTACGAGCGCCTTGTACTCCTGTAATAATTCACCGGGTGGTGTTATTTTATATTTTACATAATCGGCCACGGTTTCCAGTACAATCAAACTGGTATTGGGCGTAACAATGCCAAACTCTTTGCCCAGCCGGGAAATGGCTGCTTTATGCTGGTCATAAAAGGGTTCTAACTGTGTCAGCTGCTGCTGCGCCCAAAAAGTTTCAATTGCCCAATCACCGGCTGTTTGTTGTGCATTCAATGTAACCGGTATTTCCTGCTCCACGGTATTCCCGTACCCGAATTGCAGGGTAATAGTTACCGGTAGTTTGCGGGTAATACCTGTAATCAGCAGGTTGTTTCCTGAAATAACTGTTGTTGCCGGACTAACACCGCTGATATCATATAAATATTTTACACCTAAAAAACGATAGGGCCTGCGAGTTACCTGCGCCACAGCATCTGCCACATCGGTTTGATTGAGATCGATCAGCTGTCCGCCGGTACTATTGCTGTAATAACGCAGTTTGCTGTAGTTGGCCACGGGTGTAGCCACCACCGGGTAAACCGGTCTTTCCGGCAACCGGCTCCATTCTCCAAAATTGGACAAACCGTCTGTAAAAAACAATACATCACCGCCGGCGGCCAGGGATGCCGGGATGGTACTGTAATCCGTGGCGCCATCGTAAGTCATTTCATCCACAGCTTTCAATAATGCTCCGATGGCGCCATTGGATAGAGCGTAATCACCCACTTTTTTAGTGGCGGTAGCAACGGCATAAAGTGTAACATTTATATTGCTTTTGGTTGCAAACAATTTTTCTAAAAAGGCCTTCTCCTTTTTATGATCCCGCTTAAGACCGCTGAGGGAATTGTCCCATAAAATCGTAACCTGCTGCAACGGCTTTACTACGGAAGCGGGCGGTGTCATCTGTACATTGGTTAAAAAATACCAGGAATCTGCATCTTTCTTTTTTACCAGGGTTTGGGGTGCATGCTCCTGTTGGGGAAATTCAATTTTTAATGACTGGCCTGGTGTAAAATTGGATTTGCGGATAGCGGCCTGCCACATATTTCCTTTTTTCTCAAAAACGAAACCACCATCCGGTTTTTCAACAAGCCGGGGCACATCAGTTGTTTCATACACACTGGCCGACAGTGAAAAAGTGCCGATCGTTTTATTGGCCAGGGGGAGGTAATATACCAGCTGACCATTACTGTTGCGCAACTCCTGGTTATAGGTGATCTCAATTGTTCGGGCACCATCCGGATTTAACGGATAAATACGGGTTCTGAAATTATTGCCTTCTGTTTTTTCCAGGATACCGGGGTCTACCCGCCGGCGTTCGATGCTTTCAAAAACCGCCGTGGCCTTTTCTTTTTCAACCGGCACCGCCTTCCGCAGCACCCCGTTAATGTCCAGCGCAAAGCCGCTCACGCTTACTCCTTCAGGCAGGGGAAACGTCAGTCGCCCTTCTTTTAACCGGTTGGAGCGGTTATAAAAGCGCAGCTGCATGGTGGTGGTGGCAATGTTCCCGATGATCTTTACATCGGCGGAAAGCTGCTCCAGTACCACCGTTTGATCGGGCTGGTATTTCCCGTTTTCCTGTATCTCCATTACCGGTACCTGCGCCCGGGTAAGAACAGCCAGTAATAATACCAAGGGTGTTAATATAAGCCGGCAGATCCATTTCATATACATCTTCATCTCGCTCTTTTGGGTATAAGATGCAGAAAAGAAATAATTACATAACAGGATCCGTATATTCTTCCATCATTAGTGGCGGGCCCAATATTCTGCTGCAATGACCAGCAAACCCGAAAGACTGTATCAGACCGGCACCGGTAATATTTTATTACCTGCTGCTGTTGCGTTTATGGTAAATCCGGCGTTATCTGCGTTAGGGCTCCTGGTTCTGTGCATTCGGGCTTTTTACTGCTCAGCAAATAAGAAAACATATACCCTAACCAATAATAAACAAGCATATGAAAAAAAAGCTACTGGCCTTAACAGCATTGACTGCATTCTTCTGTAGCAGTATTTTAATTTCTTCCTGTAACAAAGGCAGCGCGGAAAACAAAACTTATCCCAAGGCGCTGGCCAATTACGCTGATTTCAAAAACCTGGTAAGCTCGATAGAGCAACACCGGCAGCAACGGCTTGTGAGTCTTGATGATTTTCTTAAAATGCAGAAAGAGCCCAATACCGTTCTGCTGGATACCCGTTCTGCCAACCGCTATGCTGCACGGCACCTGAAAGGAGCTGTATCCCTGCCTTTCACGGATTTTACGCAAGCCAATCTTAACCGGCTGATCCCGGATGTGAATACGCGTATATTGATTTATTGCAATAATAATTTCATGGGCGACCAGGTAAACTTTACTACAAAAACAGCGGCGCCGTCGGCAGCCAACAATCATACCCCATTAACCCTGGCACTGAATATTCCTACATATATTAACCTCTTCGGCTATGGTTATAAAAATGTTTATGAACTGGACGAATTGGTAAATGTAGCGGACAGCAGGATTCAATTTGAAGGGGCAGCTAAATAACAGCCCCAGCTCATAATGGCCGAGGCTATTTTATTAAAATTGATCGTTCTCTGATGGTGTTCATATAAGCCGGCAGACCCATTCCATATACATCTTCATTTCGCTCTTTTGGGTATAAGATACAGAAACGAAATAATTATATAACCGGTAAAAATTTTATTTTCAGGCGGGCGATCTGTTCTTTTTAAAAACGCGCAGGAATCCCAGCACCAGCAATGGCAGTACAAGCACCTGGAAAAGAAAGAGAAAAAGGGAAAGCAATCCTTCCGGTTTCAGATCCCGGTGGCGAAACAGCCATTGCCGGCCCAATGGTCCGTTTGAAAATACGATGATGTTTACCAGGTTCCACCCCAGGTGCAGCGCCACCGGCAGGTATAAGGATCCCGTTCTTGAAAAAGCATAAGCATACATCAATCCGGCAAGGCCGGTGATCAGGAAGATGATCGCCATTTGAACAGGATCGCCAAAGGCACCGTATGAAAACCAGTGATAAATGCCAAAAGCAATAGCGGTGATCCAGCAGGCTTTATGTTCTCCTGTATATTTTATCAGCAGGTATAACAGGGCCCCTCTGAACAGGAGTTCTTCAAACAAGACCGATTTTAATACCCACCAAAAGCTACTAGCAAAATCACGAGCGGTAAACGCAGCATTCCATTGCCAGGGATCCCGCACCACATAAGCGGTGGCAATATGATAAATGGCATTGACGACGCCTGCCACTGCCAACCCCAGCAGCAGCGCCCGTATCCGCCGCTTTGTGGGGGAGATACCCAATGCGTTTAACGACTGCTTTTGAAGCAGCCACAGTAACATCCAGGACAGGAGCAGTTCAGCAATAATTCCCAGCATATCGTTTTTACTTCCGAATATAAATTATATTCAGGACCATATAAAAAAAGATCAGGAGAATCCTGATCTTTTAATAATGTATCCGTCAAATAGCTTGTTTACGATTCGCAACTGCTGCACACGGTGAGTGTGTTCACCAGTTCTTTTGAAACACTCTGACTCCGCTGGTAGTACAGGGTTTTTACACCCAGCTTCCAGGCTTCGATCAGTAATTTGTTTACTTCTTTTACCGGCAGCCCCGGAGGAATATTCAGGTTCAGACTCTGCCCCTGATCCACAAATTTCTGGCGGATCGATGCTTGTTGAATGATCTCCAGCTGACTGATCTCCCGGAAAGTTTTGAATACATCTTTTTCATGTTCTGTCAATCCTTCCAGGTGTTGTACGCTGCCGTGGTTCAGCATAATGCTGCGCCATATATCTTCAGTATCCAGTCCTTTTTCTTCCAGCAGGGTCTTCAGGTATTTGTTTTTGCGGATAAAGTTTCCTTTTGATAATCCTGCTTTGTAATAGTTGCTTACAAACGGCTCAATACCGGGTGAAGATTGTCCCAGGATAGCGGAAGAAGAAGTGGTGGGCGCAATAGCCATTACCGTGGTATTGCGACGGCCATACCCTTTCAGCAGCTCCGGTTCGCCATAAATGCGGGCCAGCTCCATCGTGGCTTTTTCTGTTTTTTCCTGCAGCTCAGAAAAGATGGAATGGGTCAGCTGCTTGGCCTTCATGCTTTCAAATGCGATCATATTACGCTGCAGGTAAGAGTGCCAGCCCAATACACCCAGTCCCAGTGCCCGGTGCCGTTTTGCAAACCGGTTGGCATTGGCCAGGTAATGGTTGTCTTCTGTTTTTGCAATGAACTCCTGCAACACCGCATCCAGGAAGAATACGGCCAGCTTGATGGCGTCGGTATCTTTCCACTCATCATACAGTTCCAGGTTCAGGGAAGACAAACAGCAAATAAATGATTCGTCTTCTGTAGAAGGCAGCATGATCTCCGAACAAAGATTGCTTCCGTTCACCGTCAGGTTCAGATCTTTGTATACCTGGGGCTTGTTCTTGTTCACATTATCCGTATAAAAAATATACGGCAATCCTTTCTGCTGGCGGCTTTCCAGTACACGCGCCCATATTTCTCTTTTTGCAATATCCCCATCAATCATCTCCTGCATCCAGTAGTCGGGTACGCACACTGCGTTAAACAGGTTCTGAATGGGATGCCCGATATCTTTAATATTTAAAAATTCGCCAATATCCGGGTGGTCAATATCGAGGTAGGCTGCAAAAGCTCCCCGGCGCACACCGCCCTGTGAGATAGTGTCCATCGCCGTATCAAACAACCGCATAAAGCTTACCGCACCACTGCTCTTTCCGTTATCTGTAACCGCACTGCCCCTTCCACGCAGCGAACCAAAATACGCAGAGGTACCACCTCCGATCTTGGTCTGCATGATCACTTCACCCAATTTATGTGTGATGCCTTCAATATTATCCGGCATATGTACATTAAAACAGGAAATGGGCAGTCCTCTTTCGGTGCCCATATTGGCCCATATAGGAGAGCTGAAGCTCATCCAGCCATTCTCCACCATTTCTTTAAAGGCTTCTTTCAATTCCGGCTTGTACAGGCGCTGGGCTGCAGCGGTACACACACGGTCAATTGCTTTTTCTACTGTTTCGCCGTTTAACAGGTATCCCCGGTTCAGGATCTGTTCGCTTTCTTCATTTTTCCACCAAAGCCTTTCCATGTAAAAAGTTTATTGTTTAAAGTTCAAGGTTTAAGGTTCTATTGTGCATCATTGTTTTTATACCGGCTGAGGTGCAGGTGGCAGCTTCCTTGCGTCGCACACTGCATCGTTCCGGCTATATAGCATCTTACTTTTTTCCTCCATCCTTTTGAAATGGATAGGATCGCAATCCCTTCATCATTCCAGCTATATTATAGTACCTATTGAGTCTTTCTTTCGCCACTCTCTTTTGGAGAGGGGTTGGGAGCGAGGCTAAAACAGGTCGTTATACGTAATGCTCTTATCGTGCTTGGTATATTCCACCGGCCGTTTTGCAAAGAAATCATCCAGGCTGTTGGCAAATACTTCTTCTTCGAACCATTGCATCGGCCGGTATTCTTCCATCGAAACATTGAATTGTTTGGCGAATCCCAGTTTTTCAAAGCTTTCGTCCACCCGGAACTTCATAAAGTTCAGCAGGTTTGTTTTATTGATGGTATCGATCTCCCCTTCGGAAAAGATCCAGTCAATAATGCGGCCTTCCACTTCAATAGAATCGCGTACCAGGGCCATAATGCGGTATTCCATGGCTTCATCAATCAGTTCGGGGTATTCTTCCCTGATCTTGTTGATCAGGTATACGCCGGCATTGGCATGGATCTGCTCATCTACGGAGGTCCAGGCAATGATATTGCTTACATTCTTCATCAGCCCGCGGAAACGGGTAAAGGAAAGGATGATCGCAAACTGACTGAACAGGGATACGTTCTCGATCAGGATCGCAAACAGGATCAGCGAAAGGGTATATTCCTTTGGATCTGCAGATTTGGCATCCTTTAATGCTTCGGAAAGATATTTAATACGCTCTGCAATCACCGGCTCTTCCACCAGTTTGGAAAATTCGTCGTTATAGCCCAGTACTTCCAGCAGGCGGGAATAAGCTTCAGAATGACGAAACTCACACTCCGCAAAAGTGCTGCCCAAACCGTTTAATTCGGGCTTGGGCATATGGTTGTATAAATTGCCCCAGAATGACTTTACCGCTACCTCGATCTGTGCGATCGCCAGCAGGCTGTTCTTAATGGCATTCCGCTGTGCAATGTTCAGGTGACTGTGAAAATCCTGCACATCCGCCGTAAAATCCACTTCAGAGTGCACCCAAAATGATTTGTTGATTGCTTCTGTAAACTTCAAAACCTCCGGGTACTCAAAAGGTTTATAATTTACGCGTTTATCAAATAAGCCCATATATAATATTCTTGTTCTTTAAAAATCGGTTCTTCAAACGCTGAGCGCAGAGACGACAATTACCCCTTTGGAAATAATACTATTTCCTAACCGGAATAAGACGCTGCTTTCCGCCCGAAAGCATTGTATGATAACAAAAAGGGGAGGCTTTTAGCGGCTTGATCCGGGGATCTTTTACTAAAAAGCCGACTACAAATTAATCATATAAAGTTGAGACGCGGGAAACTTGTTATACACAGGCTGTGGAAATATTTTACCCCTTATTTTGGAGTTTCCCGATGCGACTGTCCAGCAAATTTCTTATTTTATCCACAGCCCCGTTAAAGGCATGGTCCACCGTATCTGCAAAATGCGTTACGGCTTCCGGGTGCAGGTTCCGGGGGCGCACTTCAATGGTGCAGCGCTTATCATGGGTGCCGGTTTTACCGCTGTTTTCATCGCCAAAAAACACTTCAGCAGTAGTAATATATTCGTTAAAACGATGCAGTTTCTTTGTTAATTCGGCGCTTACTTTTTCAAAAAAAGCTTCAGAGGCCGTAAAATTATTATCTGTATTCAAACGTATTTCCATAGTGGGATGATTTGATCTACCAATATTACAATCCGGGGCGCAAAAGGTTGGGTTTTTAGTACTCAGTTATCAGTTATCAGTCTTCAGTTTTTAGTTTCACAGCTTCAGATAATTGAACACGAGACGCTCATCACTGATAACTCATTACTGACAACTGAATACTTTTCCCCTACGCTTCGTATTTCTTAAAAACAGAAGTAGCAATATGTCCGCCAAATCCAAAGGTATTACTCATAGCATAACGTACTTCTTTTTCCTGCGCTTTATGTAAGGTAAGATCAAATATATCTTTGAACGCCGGTTCTATTTCTTTTGAATTGATCGTAGGCGGTATGATATTTTTTTCCACCGCTTTGATACAGGCAATAGCTTCCACTGCACCCGCGGCTCCCAGTAAATGCCCCGTCATCGATTTAGTAGCACTGATATTCAGCCTGCTTTCCCTTCCAAATACCCGTTCAGCCGCCTTCAGCTCGCTTAAATCTCCCTGCAGGGTCGATGTGGCATGGGTATTCAGGTAATCGATGGCTTCCGGCTTAATATCAGCATCTTCCAGCGCAGCCAGCATCCCCAGACGCGCACCATCACCCTCTGGGTGGGTTCCTGTAAGATGATAGGCATCCCCGGCCATACCCCCACCAACGATCTCTGCGATGATGGGCGCGCCCCGGCGTTTTGCATGTTCCCATTCTTCCAGGATGATGGCCCCGGCGCCCTCTCCCATTACAAACCCATCCCGGGTTACATCAAAGGGACGGGAAGCCGTAGCCGCTTCCTCATTATTGGTAGAAAGCGCTTTGGCAGCATTAAATCCACCCACACCCGTTTCATTGATCGCCGCTTCAGAACCACCGGTAATGATCATATCGGCCTTTCCCCATTTGATATAATTAAAGGCATCGATAATGGCCGTATTGGAAGTAGCGCAGGCGGAAACCGTTGTAAAATTGATGCCCCTTAACCCGTATTTGATCGAGATGATACCCGAGGCAATATCCACGATCATTTTGGGAATAAAAAATGGGTTAAACCGAGGCGTGCCATCGCCCTGGGCAAATTCCATTACCTGCTGCTGAAAGGTCTGGATGCCCCCGTTGCCCGATCCCCAGATCACACCGATGCGGTCACGGTTCAACGCTTCAAAAGAGATACCGGCGTTTTGCACCGCCTCTGCAACGCTGATCAGTGCATATTGGGTATACAGGTCATAACGGCGTGCCTCCGACTTTTCGATGTATGTGAGTGGATCAAAATTTTTGAGCTCACAGGCAAACCGGGTCTTGAATTTTGAAGCATCAAACTTCGTAATGGGCGCCGCACCGCTGACGCCATTGATCAGCGCCTGCCAGAAATCATCTACATTATTGCCGATGGGCGTTAATGCACCCAGTCCTGTTACAACTACACGTTTCATGGTTTATGGATTAATTCGTTTATTAATGTTTGTTTTATTTCTTTAAAATCTTTCTTACCGGTAATCCGGGTTAACTGCAGCGCCGCAATCATATTGGTGGTGATCATCAGCGCCTTTGTACGCACCGGCAGGGCAAAGAAAAAGAGCCCTTCATTCTTTCCCTCTTCCAGTATCGACATCAGCCAGTGCAGCACCTGTTGCACCATTTTGCCGAGTGCCTCCTGTATTTCAGCATCCACCGTGTAGAAATCAGTGGCCAGGGACCCCACCAGGCAGATCTTATCCTCTTCCTTAGCAGCAATATACACATTAAAAAAGGCTTCCAGCTTTTCCATTACCGGCCGGTCTTTTAATTCCTGCCGGAGCTGGGCAAACCGTTCCTCATACATTGCGATGATCGCCAGTCCTAATGCTGTTTTTGTAGGAAAATAATAGTGAATAGAGGCATTCCTGATCTGAAGCATCCGGGAAATATCCGAAAAACTAAAGGCATTGAAGCCCCGCTCCCTTAAAAGGGCATCCCCGATGCGTATGATCTCTGACCGCGTACTCATTTCGTCGCCAAAGATACCTACCTATTAGTAGGTAGACAAATTTATTCCGACAATTACCCTGTATATTTTTGGAGACCGATGATAATGAGCCAGGTTCAAAATTATTATTGCTTTCGGGTCTGTGACGGTAATGATCCAGGACCATGGGTCCTGGACCGTTAACTTATGATCCGAAAATTGCCGGTCTTATTGCTGCTGCGCCAGAAAAGCTGTAATCAGGTAAAAAATCCGCTTGGTTCATTACAGGTCGAAAGCCCAGTCTCTTTCAGCAGATGCTGCGCCTAAATGTTGTGATCGGCTTCTCTTTTTGCTTAGCGAATGGCTTGGTGCACTCATCAATCAAAAATTAATCCTTGTTCGCTATTAATAATGAACCGGCATCAAAATTATCTTTATAGGGGGTGTACCTACGGCACACCCAATGATCTTCGGCCGTAACCTGGCTACCAATAGATTGTTCCGATGGAACAAAACAGGAGAAATGGTTTTGGGCCTGTCACGCTTTGCATTTGGATATTTGTTTATGAATGTCATTGCCTTTTCAGAACCCTGTATCAGAACAGCTCACCTGCTGCATACCGGTTGCTCAATAAATTGCCATACTGATAATTTTGATCGCGGTTCATTATAAAGCATTTTCATGAGCAAAATTGCATCAACGCAAAAACGGGCCGCCTCTAACAGCAGCCCGGACTCTACAGGTGGTTTTGGTAAAATTATTTAAGCCGCAAACGGTAGCCCAGCGACAGACCGACGGGCAGGAAGTCGTTTTCAAATTGTGCCCCGTGGTTATTAACGAGCGCATCCCGGTACGTTTTTTCATCTCCATTACGCACCGGCACCGTCAATGCTATAGAAAGGTAATTCTTCCTCAACCTGCCTACACGCCAATCGATACCTGCGGCAAAAGTTGGCCCATAAAACAGTTTATTTAAAGCGGTATTGTTTTCTACTCTTATAGCTGTATGGTACCCGTACATACCCATAAGGAATGGAGAGACTGCCGATCCTTCTTTCAAAAAAAACCGGCCTTTAACGCCTACATTATACCCAAAGCCTGCAAGGGCATAGCCGCCACCTGCAAACACTCCTATATTTTTTTGAGGATACACCAGCAAATTTGCTCCCAAACCTCCATAGTCAAAACCCATACCAACACCCAGGTTTATCTTTTCGGTTTGAGGATCGTATTTTTCATCCTGGGCATCCGATACATTGCAAAGGGAAAAAAAGGCAGCAACCGTAATAATAATTTTCTTCATGTTTTTTTAGTTTAGTATTAAATGTGTTAGAACAGGTATCCCGCTGAAATACAAAATTGGGTGCTCCTCATGGAAATGTTAGATATTTTTTGGCCGGCAACGGACGGTAGCAGGTTCAGAATACCTGCCTGGGCATTGTATTGAATGATCCATTTTTCTTTAAATCTGAATCCCGCTAAAACTCCTATACCCAAATCAAAGGGGCGGGCATATGTTATTTGGGAGGGAAGGTCTTCCCAGTATTGCATGTTCTGTAGCTCTGCTACTTCCTGTTGCGACATATCATCCTTAAAGCGCAGGCTTCCTTCTTTTGTAAATGTATTGGCGCCTTCCTTTAATCTCAGTTTATAAGTGCCGCCCAGGCCATAGGCAAGATACGGACCGCCGCCCAGCAGCAATGCAGCCCTTCCCACCGGAAGCGCGTATACCGCATTAACCGGTAATTCTATGTAAAAAGGTGTTTGCGTAAACCGGGCGGTTATGCCATCAGTACGCTCCTCTTCATAAGCTCCTTTGGTAGAAAACAGCAAACCCGGCTGTATAAAGAAGCTTTTGCTAACCGGAACATCCATCGTAACACCGGCTTGAAACCCGATATTAGGCTGCGTGCCTACCTTTTTGCCATCATTGAGTTGGTATACATTCGAAACGTTGAGTCCTGCCTTTATGCCGGGCTTTACCTGGGCCAAACAAACAGCAAACCAACAAAGCAGTGTTGCGGATAAAAAAAACCTTTTATTGAATTCAGATTTCATTTGCATTATTTAAATATAAGGGGGTAGATCCCGCATTATATCGTTACAACCAGTGAAAATGTCCCTGAAAAAAAGAAGATTTTTTTTAAAGGTTTGCGAAACATACAGCTCCATTCCGGAAAATAGTTTTTGTTACCCGTACTATCTCCCCGGTATTGCCGTTTTTTTAGACGCTTCCTAAAATTTATAGGTAAAACTGGCATTGAGGACCGTTCCGGACCGGGTACTGAATGTAACCTGATCGCCTTTATCTTTTTCATACCGCATGGTGCCGTTTACCAAGCTGTAAGTTCTGCTATCAGTTTTAAAAGCTTTGGCATTGATATAATAGAGCCTTACAGGGTTCAACAGATTATTGACATTTAAAACCAGCTGCCCTTTATTTTTCAAAAGGTTTATGTACAACTGTGCATCCAGCAGGTTTACCCCGTTTTCATATTCAATAAAATTGGGATTGTTATTAACAATAAACATTTTGGGGCCGCTGCGGTTATACCAGGCGCCCATTCCCCATGTATCGCCGGAGTATACAAGGCCGGCGTTAACCACCCAGGGCACCTGGTTAAACAAGGGCCGGTTTGGCCATTTTATTTGCTGATTAGGGTTTTGACTATATACCTCTTTAACCTCCGACCAGTTAGCCGTAGCATTTCCTGTAAAATAAAGTTTTGGGATAAATCCTTTTTTGCTCAAAAATGCCATCGACTTTCGTATCTCTATTTCAATTCCCTTATTTCTTCCACCAACCTGGCTCACATAATACAGGTATCCCATTTCGCCGGTGGTAAGCAGCTCCACCGGCCTTTTCAGCCGCTTATAAAATCCCGAAACGGAAATAAGTTCATCAATTGCCGGGAACCATTCATATCGGAGATCAAAATTATCCACCGTGGTCAATGTAAATTGCTGCCCTCTTATTTCTGCATCCAATTCGTAATCAAAAATGGCAAAATCGGACGCTTCCCTGAAATCCGGCAGCAGCCTGGTTTTAAAATAGGCGGCCCGGATGTTCATTTCAGGCGTAACAGCATAGCGGAGATTTGCGGAAGGCTTTAGCAACCAGCCTTCAATACTGGTAGCAAAGGGATTTACCAGACCCCTAGTATTGAAACCCAGGTACTCGGCCCGGAGCCCTCCTGCCAGCCGGAGCTTTTTAAAAAATGTATTGTCTGCCAGGAGGTAAAATGCGTTGTCGTCTGACCGGCCGGAATAGGCAAGCCCGTTTTTATAATCGGTGTAATAAGGCTTTTTATCAGGTCCTGCGGGCACATAGCTGCGCGCAAACAATACATCGTAAGTACCGCGTATATCATAGCTTTGATCAATAATAGCGGGGAAAATATGCAGGGAACTCAGAACGGCACTTTTAAACAGGCCATTATACCCCGTTTTCAGGAGTACCGATAAGGAAGGCCTGTGCACCAGCCGGGCGGATACTGCAGCACCTATATTGTAAACGGTTTCATCTTTTTGCAGCCACACACGGGAATCGGTCTTCCTGAGATCATATTCGGTATGCTGCGCTCCGCTCCTGAGGATATTGGGCCTGTCGTATTCGGTATCCATCCCTTCTTGGGTCCCAAAATACCTGAATTTCCGTTGGTCGGATATGGTTTGCCTTATATAGGTTACGGCGCCAAAGGCTTCTGCATTTAAAAACCGGTTAATGTCGTAACGCGCCTCTATTTTATGTTGGCGCAGCCGGCTGTATACCGGCTCCTGGAATATATCTTTAAACCGCCTGCGGCTGGAATCTTCGTAGATCCGGTAGGCTTCGTGGTAATTATCCTCAAAAAATGTAGTATAAATATTTTTGAAGCTGCTGTTAAACCTGCGGCCCTGCAAGCCTATATTTAAGATGCTGCCCACCCCTGAGCTGAACCTGTAGATGGCCCCCGGTGCTTCTTCCGGATCGGGCATTTCATTCCACGGCATGAGCTGCGTGCGGCGGATATTACCAGTTAATATCCTGTCCTGGTTTTCCCGGAGGCTTATGCCCGCTACCAGGCCCAGGTTCAGCCGTTCGTTCAAAGCATACGCCCGGCCCAGGGCAAAACCGGCGTTATAGTTAGGAGCCGCTTTATACCTGAGGGGTTTTAAAGCTTCCTCCGGCAACAGGTTGTTACGGACTTCATGCAGGTCTGGCGGCGTCGCCGTCCTGTTTGTCAGACCCCAAAAGCTGCTTACCGGTATTTTACCAAGCCGGTAAAAATCCTGCCCGGTATTTTGCAGGTTGGTACCGGCTCCTACAGTAATGCGTGTAAAAGCAGCATTCGGTATACTTAAGGTATTGATGGCCACCTGCCCGCCGCTGAACTCGGCCGCTTTATCGGGCAAAGCGGTTTTTGAAATCACAATGCTTCCGATCATTTCCTTGGGAAAGATATCGAACGAAAATTTTCTTTGATTGATACTGATGCCCGGCATGGGAACGCCATCGATCAGGGCTTCATTATACCGCTCAGACATGCCGCGGATGCCGATGCTTTTATTACCTACACTGCTGACGCCATTAACCCTTTTTAATACATCGCCCACATATATGTCTGGCGAGGCCAGTATCTGCTCGGCAGACACACCATCGGTGATGGTTGCCGCCGCTTTCCGGCGCACATAGTGCGATGCGATCGTTTCTCCTGTGAGGGTGGCATTCTTCTTTACCTCCGCAAGCGCTGGTTTTGCGGGCCGGAGGGAAAGATCCAAACTGATAGCAGCGCCGGGGGTAATAGAAATGCCCCACACCGTTTTTTTTTCGTAACCAACGTGGCTGAAAAGCGCATTATAGTTACCCGGGGGCAGCGTGGCTTCAAAGCGGCCCTTTTCATCAGAAACCGTATAATAGCTTCCCATTGTAACCGAAACATTTGCCACCGGCTCTGCATTGGTTGCATCAATGATCTGCCCCTTTAGTTTTCCAAAAGGGTTGGGCAATAAAATATAGGTGTTCCCTTTTTGCTGCCGGGCCCGCAGCCCCGCTTCGCTGACAGACGAATTCAGCAGCGCCATAATGTCTGCCGTGCCTGCGCCGAACGCCGGTGCGTACCTGCCGGCAATGCTGTTGGCATCATAAATAAGATGGATATTAAATGCTTTGGTGATCCGCTCAAGCCGCGTAGTTAACAGTTCCCGGGAATATTGCGCCCGTTCCTGTGAAAAAACATTACCGGTCAAAATTGTGATGAATACAATCACCCAAAACAGTCTTCTACGCATTGCTAATAAAATACAAGGGAATCTTTTTCAACGGAATATTGAACATTGTAAAGCGATGAAAGCGCCGCAGCTATTTCCGTAAGGGGCGCATCACCATTAAAGGTTGCATTAAATTTAATGCCCGAGTTCAATTTTCCGGTTTTATCCGTTACTTTTTTATCGAACCGATTCTCAAGCAGGTATTTTATTTCGCTGATACCCGCGTTCGAAAAAACCAGGGCTCCCGATGTCCATTGAGCCAGTGCTTCAGCTGCAGGCTGCACTTCAAAGCCGCCGCTGGTAGGGTTCTGGAGCAACGCCTGCCCCGCCTGAAGCGCAGCCACCGGCTGACCTTTGCGGCTTACGGCAACGCTGCCGCTTCTCACACTCACGGAATTCTTATGAAGCCCGGGTAAGAAAACCACTTCAAAAGAAGTGCCTGTAACCGTAACGGTAAGACTATCTGTTTGAACAATAAAAGGCTTAGCGGTGTTCTTTGTTACCTCAAAAAATGCAGCGCCCTTTTCAAGTTTAACCCGCCTGTTTTCCCTATTATAGCTGCCCGGATCATACACCAGCAGGCTGTTGGAATTGAGATAAAGGCGGGTACTGTCTGGTAGTATAAAAAGCTTTGCGTGTTCTCCTTTGTTACATGCTAAATAAGTGGCCCCATTATCCGTAACGGCAGGCGCAAGCAGGTGCCGGTTTTCTACTTCTTTCCGGGAGCCTGCTATATAAATCAATACAGGAACTGCAAGAATGGCAATTAAGATCGCTGCATATTTTAAAACTGCGCCGGCGCTCTTTTTTGGGGAGTTATTATTTTTTTCCGTTTGATGCCTGTATTCCTGCAGGGCATCCCACACTGCTGCCTGGTCCTTTCCCATTTTCTCAGCAAGGACTTTCGGATCTATTCCCTGTACATTAAACTGATCCACCCAATCGTCCACCAATGCTATTTCTTCGGCTGTAGCTGTGCGGGAACGGATCTTTTCAAAAAGCCCGTATACCCAATGCTCCACCACAGCCTTTTCTTCCGGGCTGGCCTCGTCATTTAGATATTTTCTGAATATTTCTTTTATATCCACAGGATTTGTTTAATAACAGATCGTTGTATCAGCGTAAAATGTCTCTGCTTTTTTAAAATATTTGTAAAATCGAAGGCCCTAATTTAGGGTATTTATTGTATTTTGAAACCGGATCACAACGTTATTATTGCAGCATGACTGACGGGGAGTTACTGGACAGGATAAAAAGCGCTGACGCAGCAGCGTACCGGCGGCTTTATGATAAATACTGGCCTCCTCTGTATACTTACCTGGCTTCCAAAACCGGCAACACGGAAGAGGCAAAAGACATATTGCAGGAACTGTGGCTGAAAATATGGCTCAATCCGGGGTTTGTACTGATAAACAGTGAAGGCGAAGCAAAAGGCTTTTTGATAACCTATTTAAGCTACCGGGTATTGGACTATTTCCGCAATTTGCAGGGACAACGCAAAAAGCGGCATGTGGTTGCCAATATACACGCACAGGCAGAACTTCATCCGGGGGTCCTGGAACAGCTGAACGGGAAAGACCTTGTAAAAGTGATCAATAAAGTTATCGAAACATTGCCCCATACAACCGGCCAGATTGTGCAAATGCGACTCGGTGATCAAACAGTAGACGAAACGGCGGCGCAGCTATCAGTCTCAAAAAAAACGGTAAGAAACAAATTTTCTGAAGGATTAAAAGTTCTGAGAAAAAACTTAAAGCTTCTTCACGTCATCTTTTGAGTCTTTATTCAGCCAAACCACCTGCTGATCTGACGTATGTGCTTTTCCAAGAATGTCTTTATAGAGCTCTGGTCTCCGCGCATTGATATATCGGTGACCTCCGGCTTTTTGCAGATGTTCTTTATACAATCCAGCGGTGACAAAGCCGTCCTCAAAAAAACGGCATTCCGCTATTACATCACCATAGGGATCAATGATCATGGAGCAGCCGTTCTTCAGCTGATCATCATCCATACCTACAGGATTTGAGAACACAGCATACACTGCATTGTCATAAGCCCTTGCCGGCAGCCACTTCATCAGCCAGTCGCGCCCCTTCATACCATCAAACTCCAGCCTAAGGGAGGTAGGATCTTTTTCACGGTTGTACCAAAGCTGCGGATCCACAAACCCCGCACCCGGCCGGGTAGAAGGGGTACACATGGTTACGTGTGGCATAAAAATGATCTCGGCACCCAGCAGTCGTGTAGCCCGTACATTTTCAACAATATTGTTATCGTAGCAGATGAGGATGCCGCATTTCCACCCCATCAGATCGAATACACAATATGCATCACCCGGTAACAGGTGCGGATTGATAAACGGGTGCAGCTTGCGATACTTTGCCACCAGGCCGTTTTTATCTACACAGACATAGGCCTTATATAACCGGTCGTGTTCGTCTTTCTCAAACAGTCCTGCCAGGATGGTGATATTATTATCCAGCGCAATCTGCTGTAGCCGTTGAATACTTTCTCCGTCCGGAATGCGCTCTGCTATCGCAGTAAGTGCTTCTTTGGAAAGATGCCGGGCAAAGGTATAGCCGGTAATGGAGCATTCATGAAAGGCAATCACCTGCGCGCCGGCTGCTGCTGCTTTACGGGCAAGCGATTCAATAACTGAAAGGTTGTATGCTTTATCTCCGCTCCGGTTTTCAAACTGGGCTGTAGCGATCTTCAATCCATCCATAAAATCGTTTTGCTGCAAAGGTTGCGAATAAGTGCATTTAAAAGTTCATGCCCTTGCGTTTTTTTGCCACCAGGACTTTTGAATCCTATAACTTCTTTGTGCTTCTTCGCAATTTTGGGACTTTGTGGTTCTTTCGCCACTAATACAGGAAGGCACTAAAACACACTAAGATTTTTGCCCCCTATAACCTTTTTGTGTTTCTTGGTGGCTTCCTGCCTTCGTGGCCTCCGCAGCCTCTTGCCGTGGATATTAGTGTTTGAAATGCCGCATGCCGGTGATCACCATGGCTAAGTTATTTTGCTGTGCGTACTCGATGGAGTCTTTATCGCGGATAGAGCCTCCGGGTTGAATGAAGGCTTCAATACCCGCCTGGTGCCCGATCTGTATGCAATCATTGAACGGGAAAAAGGCATCACTGGCCAGTACCGCGCCATTCAGGTCAAAACCAAATTGTTTGGCTTTTTCAATGGCATGACGCAATGCATCAATACGGCTTGTTTGGCCGGCGCCCTTACCTACCAGTTGTTTATTTTTTACCAGCGCAATAGCATTTGATTTTAAATGTTTGCCGATGATATTGGCAAATTCCAGGTCTGCTTTTTCTGCTGCAGTTGTTTCCCGGCCTCCGGTCTCTTTCCACTCGGTATAATTTCCTTTATCCTGCTCCTGTATGAGCACACCGTTGAGCACGGACTTACTTTGAGCACTCAGCTTTAAGCCTTCAGCCTTCAGCTGCAACAGGATCCGGTTCTTTTTAGATTTTAATACATTCAACGCAGCCTCATCAAATGCGGGCGCGATCAGTACTTCAAAGAATATTTCGTTGATGGCATTCGCCGTTGCTTCGTCTACGGTACCATTGGTTACCAGCACCCCGCCAAAAGCGCTTTCCGGATCCCCGGCCAGCGCTTCTTTCCAGGCATCACTTACCGTACCCCGTGCGGCCACTCCGCAAACATTGGTATGCTTGATGATGGCAAACACCACGTCTTCTCCCTGTGGAAATTCATGGATCAGCTGTACCGCGGCATCTACGTCCACCAGGTTATTATAAGAAAGCTCTTTACCGTTCAGCTGGTTAAACAACTCCTCCAGGTTGCCATAAAACGTACCCGACTGGTGCGGGTTTTCGCCATAGCGCATGGCCTTGGGGCTGTTTACCGACTGCAAAAAATATTCACCGCTGTTCCCGTTAAAATAATTGGAAATAGCTACATCATAATGTGCCACGATCTCAAATGCCTTTGCAGCAAAGGACTTGCGCTGCTCCACAGACGTTTCACCGTTCTGGGTCTTTAACAGTTCTTCCAGGCCCGCATAATCTTTCTTAGCAGCTACCACTACCACATCTTTAAAGTTTTTGGCAGCGGCACGGATCATGGAAGGTCCGCCGATATCAATTTTTTCGATGATCAGTTTTTCTTCACTGGTTTGTGCCAGGGTTTCTTCAAAAGGATACAGGTCCACAATTACCAGGTCGATCTCCGGGATCTTATACTCTGCCATTTCCGCTACATCTGATTCCAGGTCTCTTCTGCCCAAAATACCGCCAAATACAGACGGGTGCAGGGTTTTCACCCGTCCTCCAAGGATGGAAGGATAGGTGGTTAGCTGCTCCACGGGCACTACCTGTATGCCCAGGTCTTCAATAAACTTTTGCGTACCACCGGTGGAATAAATGGTAATTCCAAGGCGGGATAATTCCCTTACGATGGGTTCCAGGCCATCTTTATAAAAAACGGAAATCAGTGCGGATTGTATCTTTTTGTTCATAAAAACTGAATTGGAGTGCTTATTGAGCCGCAAAGGTAAGCGTTCAAAGGCTCATTACAAAAGCTCCTTTCTCCAAAACATGGTGGCAGGGGATCTTTAATGAATCACAATCTCTTTGCCAGTAGCGGGCCTTCCAGGCCGGTACAGCGCCGTCGATCACGATCTGGCCGGGCTGTACTTTTTTCAGCAACTGCGAAATATACAGGCGTGGATTCCCGGTAAGAATTACAAGATCTGTGGCTCCATAAACGGTATCTTCCAATGGTGCTCCTATAAATAAAACCGACCGGCCACCGAACAACAAACGATCGTTTTTTGGGATTTTCTCCACGGCTCCCGGTGACCGCAACCGGTAATGGACCGCAGCCGGTTGAAAAACATTTTTGCTGATAACAGGATCTGCTGCAGCCATGGAATCGGCATATAACCAATGATCCCTGCCACTGACAAAACTAACAGCGGCGGCCCGGGGAATATTATATACAATGATTTGCTCCTGGTCCAATGTCTTGTAAAATGAAGCCATCCGGAGCCCCATGATGGTGCATAATGAAAAGACTGCAACCCATAAACCAGCCTTCTGCTTTTGTATGCACGCAGCGGCCATACCCGTTATAAAAATATAAAGGAGCAACACCTGTGGTATACTCACCAGCAATGCTTTCCATAGTGCAAAGGGATAATGGCTCAGGTTTTCGACCATGCTATTCATCCACCAGATAATGCCACTGAGCATGCGCCCGGAAAAAATCGCCACCGGCGTTACCGGGGCCACTAACACCAATACCAGCTCGCCGATCAGTACCACGCTGGAAACAGGCACCACCAGCAGGTTGGTGATCAAAAAATAAACGGGGAACTGATGAAAGTGATAGATGCTCAACGGCGTAGTAAGGATTTGAGCGGCCATACTTACAGCGCAAAGCTGCCATATAGCATCCAGCAGTTTATTGTTTACATTTATAAGATGGTAGAGCGGTTTGTAGAACACAACAATGCTCAGTACAGCAGCATAAGAAAGCTGAAACCCCACATCCCATAACCAGTAAGGATCATAACAAAGCAGCAAAAAAGCCGAAGCCGCCAGCGTATTATAAATAGAGGCGTTCCGTCCGAATTGTTTTCCAAGCAGTATACAGGTAAACATAACAGCAGCACGTATAATGGAAGCAGCGGCCCCCGCCAGCAGGCTAAAGATCCACAGTATACCCAACACAAGAACGGGATGCAGCCAACGCGTTTGCCGCCTTTTCAGCAAGGGGCTTAATAAAAGATTCAGCAGCCAGTAAATCAATCCCAGGTGCATGCCGGAAACGGCGATCACATGCACCACTCCGGTATCGCTGTACGATTGCAGCAGGTCCTTGTCGATATCATCGCGGTAGCCGATCAGCAACGCCTCTGCCAGGCCCTGCTCTTTTGATCCGGGGATGTATTTTTTTAAAATACCCAGAATGGATGCCCGCAGCCGGTAAAGCCATAACCCGATACCGGATTCTTTTTTTGCGCCCGGTACCGCCAGCTCTTTTTGTGCAAGATATACCTGGTGTGTAATGCCATTCATAAACGCATAACGCTTATAATCGAAAGCGCCGGGGTTGCCGGCATTTTTGATCTCCTGCAATTCTTTTTTAAATACCAGCTGGTCTCCCGCATTGAGCCGGCCCACCTCCCGCTCTTTTTTAAAATAAATAATGATGCGTCCGCCTACAGCTACTGCACCATCATGAGCAAGCAGGTAGCGGACAGCTGCCTCTGCTTTATAAGAACGGGCTTTTTCAACCGGCTGCTCCAGCAGGGTAACGCGGAAATACACACCGGGTCTGTACCGGTTCCCAAACCAGTTGTCGCGGGCCCGCACATCTTTACCTGCAGTAATCAGCATGCCCAGAAAAAGAAGAACAGCGGCAACAAACAGTGCTTCCATCCATTGGAGCCTCAACCGCCGGTATCCCCGGAGTTTCCGGAACAGCAGCACTATGATAGCAGCGATCAGCAAGCCCGCTATATAAGTCGTCAGCGGCACCGGGCAAACTACATGTAACAGGATCCCTCCGGTAAAAGGGAGCAATAATTTTACAAACGGTGCCCGGGCAAGGAACAGGGTGGTGGAAGGTTGCATAGGTATTGTGTTATACCAATTAGACATTAAATTTATATTTAAAGGTTTTTAGGTAGAATTCATTTCCGCAGATTGATTTTGTAATGATTGTAGTAATGTTGTTAACGACTTGCGTTAGCCTTTGTTGTAAGTCTTCAATGTTATTGTAGGCAATCATGCTCATTCTGTCTTTTATATAG
>NZ_JASLGT010000012.1 GCF_030150205.1 Niabella sp. | reverse complement strand
CCGGTAGCCCTTTGAAACTGAGCAGCCGAAAGATTCCCGATTTGTTTATAGCGCATCACAAAGGTAAAACCAATTTACCCCAACTTCATATCAAAAACTTTTACACCAATGTGAATTTCGAATTATGAAAGAGGTCTAATGATGAAGGCCCTTGTCAATTCAAGGATAAATAAATGTAAAATATAGAATATCAAACTTCAAATGTAAACGTAAAGAAGGCGCTCTTTCAAACGCATCCTAATGCCGCATTTTACATTTAATATTCTATATTTTAAATACTACATTTTAATCTCTTCCTCTTCGCTGTTGAAAAACCGGTATTCTACCAGCTGATACGTGCTGTTTTGTTCCAGTTTTATTTTCTGGCCGAATTTTTTATTCCACTTCGCCAGTTTGCTGTTGAACCAGAAACCCTTGGTAAGGTACGCAAACACGATGGGGTTTACCACCAGTTTCAGGTCTTTATGCTTATGCGTAATCAGGTAGCTTAAATTCTTTTCGATTTCATCCTCCAGGATGAGGGACGAAGCAATTTTACCGGTACCATTACAGGTGGGACAAATTTCCTGGGTATTGATGTTTACCTCCGGGCGCATACGCTGCCGGGTGATCTGCATCAGTCCAAACTTGGAAATGGGAAGTACCGAATGCCTTGCGCGGTCAACCTTCATAAACTCCTCCATTTTTTCATAGAGGGTCCGTTTGTTCTCCGCCTGTTTCATATCGATAAAATCCACCACAATGATGCCGCCGATATCACGCAGCCGCAGCTGCCGCGATATTTCTTCCGCCGCCTCCAGGTTGGTGGCCAGTGCATTTTGTTCCTGGTTATTGCTTACATTTTTGTAGCCGCTGTTTACATCAATTACATGCAGGGCTTCGGTATGCTCAATAATCAGGTAAGCCCCGCTATTCAGATTCACTGTTTTACCAAACGACGCTTTTACCTGCTTGGTAATGCCAAAGGAATCAAAAATCCCCCCCGGGCTCTGGTAAAGCGAAACGATCTCTGCCTTTTCCGGAGCGATCTTTTGAATGTACTGCTTGGTTTCGGTGTAAATGCTTTTCGAGTTTACGATAATACGGTTAAAATCCGCATTCAGCAGATCCCTTAAAATACTGTTGGTTTTATTCTGCTCGCTCAGGATCTTGGCCGGCGCTACAGCCCCCTTCAGATTCTGCTCAATGGTTTTCCAGGAGGTCACCAGGTTGGTCAGATCTTCATACAGCTCTGCCGTATTCTTACCCTCAGCCGCTGTACGAACGATTACCCCAAAGTTTTTGGGTTTTACCGCCTCTACAATTTTTTGCAGCCGCTTCCGTTCCTCAGAAGAATGAATCTTCTTGGAAACCGCCACAATATTGTTGAAAGGGGTAATAACGATATACCGGCCAGGTAACGAAAGCTCGCAGCTCAGGCGCGGCCCTTTGGCAGCAATGGGTTCTTTTAAAATCTGAACCAGTATATGCGGCTTACCGCTCAATACTTCGGTGATCTTACCGGTTTTAATAATTTCCGGCTCGATCTCAAATTTCGAGAAATCCATTCCCTGATCGCCGCTTTGGTTCATCGCCTGCTGGGTAAATTTCAGCAGGGATTTTACATAAGGGCTCAGGTCCGTATAGTGCAGGAATGCATCCTTTTCGTATCCCAGATCAATAAATGCTGCGTTCAGCCCGGGCATCAGCTTTTTTACCTTACCCAGATAAAGATCGCCTACTGCAAAACGGGAGTCCGTTTTTTCACTATGTAGCTCTACCAGTTTATTGTTCTCAAGCAGGGCTATATCCACCCCCGTAGGCGTGGCATTAATAATAAGGTCTTTATTCATGAGAAACCACCATGAGTACTCATCTTGAAGTATTATAAAGAAACGGCTAGCAGAATAATGAAGGGCAAAATATTATATTATGGCAGCAGACAGGATGGGGTATGCTCACATCATTATTTAAAAAACCGGTCCATACAAAAGCAATAACAGGTAATTTCTATATCAACAGAATACTACCTGTTATTTCAAATGTCTTAAAAGAAAAACGCTATTCTATTTTCTTTTCTTATGACGATTCTTTCTCAGTCTTTTTTTACGTTTGTGTGTTGCGATTTTATGACGTTTTCTTTTTTTACCACAAGGCATACTCAATAAATTTTTTAAAATGAACTTTAATTAAATATTTTTATTTCTTTAATGCTTCAATCCGCTTCTCCAGCTCTGTCTTGATATCCGCTCTTTGCACCAGTTTTACAGCTTTTGAGTACCACTGTATGGCCTGGTCTTTATTACCATCCTTTTCGTATAGATCTCCAAGCATCAGGATTGCCTGGATATTTTGCGGCTGCAATTTTAAAACAGTTTCCAAACGATCCTGCGCTTTTTGCTTTTGACCACTCATAAGGGAAGCCGTGGCCAGCGTCATCTGCGCATAAACATTGGTACTGTCTTTTTCAACAACAGCTCTGATTTTTCCGATACCTTCCATTGGAGTACCAATACCCCCGTAAAGATACGTTGCCCCCAAGCCTACCTGTGCCGAATCATTTGCAGGATTTACAGACAACGTTTTCTCAAACAGGTCTTTTGCCTGCTCAGCCATCCAATGACGTGTTTGCGCATTTTCAACCTGAGTTAACTGGCTTAAGAAGATTTGGGCTGCAAAGTTGAGACTTTTTTCGGAATTTTCCAACCTTGCGGATTCTGCAGTAAACCAGGCGTAGGGGATAAAGGCTTTTGCCGTGTCTTTCCAGAAATGTGCTAACTGATGATAAACATCCAGTTTTTGTTTCTTTACATCACCGCGGGTGATGCTTTGTTCCAACAGGTCAAGCCTCAGCGCCTGATCGGCAGGAAGCTCTTTTTTCGACATAACAAGCACCGTATCAATAGAGAAACCACCGGTGGCATTATCATGATCGTGCTGATCATGTTCCTGCGCCATTTCACCGGCAGCTGGTTTCGGACCCGCTTTAGGGGTTGTACGTCCAAAAGCCAGCAGTAGCACGATTGCTACCACCGCTATAGCGATTGTTATTACCTGGGGTTTCTTCAACTGTCCTTAATTGGACGGCAAAGGTAACTGCAATCCGCTACAAAACGAAGTTTTTTTAAAGAATTCTAATCGTCCGCGTCTTCCCCCGGACCAGTATCTGGTTTGGGTTCAACAAGTTTTTTTACTTCCGCGGTAAACTCTTTTGCCGGCTTAAAGGCAGGGATGTAATGCTCCGGAATGTGAACGGCTACGTTCTTTTTAATATTCCGGCCGATCTTGGCAGCTCTTTTTTTGGTAATGAAACTGCCAAAGCCCCTGATGTAGATGTTTTCGCCGGAAGCAAGTGTATCCTTAACTTCTTTAAACATCGTTTCCAAAGTAACAAGCACATCAACCTTTGGAATACCGGTTTTGTCTGAGATCTTATTTACTAAGTCTGCTTTTCGCATAGTTCCTGATATTAAGATAGTTTAATGATTACTGTTACGTAAAGTTACTGCAATAAATGTGCAAAACTTTAATAAATAGTTTACAATCAATTATTAATCCAAATTTTATAAAATTGAAAAATTTTAAGGTAATTTACTAAATTTAATTGACAATCTCCACTTTTTAATACATAAAAAATTGATCCATAATCTTTTTTCGCATTATTTAATCAACTGGAACCGAAATGAAAACAACCGGAAAATGCCCTGGAAGGGGATCAAAGATCCTTACAAAATTTGGTTAAGCGAAATTATATTACAACAAACACGTGTAGATCAGGGATTAAAGTATTACGAAAATTTCATCACTAACTTTCCGGCCATTCGGGATCTGGCGCAGGCCAATGAAAAAAAAGTCTTTAAACTTTGGGAAGGACTGGGCTATTATTCCCGTTGTAAAAACCTGATACACACGGCTCGTGTATTAAATTCGGAGTACAACGGGCAGTTTCCTGATACTTATAAAGCCATCCTTGAGCTAAAAGGTATTGGTCCTTATACTGCTGCCGCAATCGCTTCCTTTGCCTTTAATCTTCCGCATGCGGTTATCGATGGCAACGTATTCCGGGTGCTTGCAAGGATCTTTGGGATCCGGGAACCGGTGGATACCACTGCAGGCAAAAAGATCATTACCGGGCTGGCCGAACAATTGCTGGATAAAGAAAATCCCGGCGAATACAACCAGGCCATTATGGACTTTGGAGCAACCATTTGTAAACCGGCAAACCCCAGCTGTGAGCAGTGCCCGTTTAAAAACGATTGCATCGCTTATAAAGAAGATATTGTTGCACTGTTGCCGGTAAAAATAAAAAAGACGGCCGTGCGTACCCGGTATTTCTACTTCTTTCTGCCACAATACCGGAACGCACTACCCGTAAGAGAACGGCTTGATAAAGACATCTGGCAACATCTCTATGAATTTCCGCTGATCGAAAAGGAAGAAGAAACCAGTTCAGGAGCTGTCATTGCTGCAGCGGTCAAAAAGGGCTGGATCCCAAAAGGAGCGGCCGTTACCACCAGCCCGGTGTTTTCTCAAAAACTCAGCCACCAGCTTATAAAAGCCGTATTTATTTCCTGCCGCCTCACGGAAAAGAGCACCCGGTTAGAGCAATACAGTTGGGTAAAAGCAGCGGCTTTACAAACCCTGCCCTTTCCCAGGACCATTACCCAATATCTTGACAAAGCCGGCTCTGAAACATTCGACTGACAAGACCAGGATGACCACTGATGGCAGATAGGCGCTTCTTAATTCATTTTAAGGCAGATGCTTTTCTTCGCGCGTCTGTCCCGGAAAAATAAAAGGAACCAGCGAATCAGCGGTATAAAATCATTGATCGTTAGCCGCTCCGGGATTTATGCCATTATACGGCAGCAACGGGTATTTTCCTGATTTCTGAAATCTCATGCTTAATTTTGTTTATCCGCTCAAAAAAATTAATTTTAGTTAGATTTTACAGAAGCCGGGATGTTTTATTTTTTATAGGATATCAACGTTTTTGTTAAGGTTAACCTTCATCAACAAAAAACAAGGAAAAATATATCATATGAGAGGCGTTAATAGAGTTATGCTGATTGGAAATTTAGGAAAAGACCCGGATGTACAATTATTAGAAGGCAATATCGCTGTGGCGAAGTTTCCGCTGGCCACAACCGAAACCTTTAAGGACCGTACCGGTAAACTGATTTCGCAAACCGAATGGCACACCGTTGTGCTGTGGCGCGGACTGGCAGAACTGGCCCAAAAGTTTTTGCGCAAGGCCAGCCTGGTTTATATTGAAGGACGCCTGCGTACCCGTAGCTGGGAAGACAAAGACGGCACCAAAAAATATGTAACAGAAGTGGTGGGAGAAAACCTGATCATGCTGGATAAAAAAACGGAAGGCATTCCTTCGCCCGATGAGCATAGCAGCAACACGGGTCCGGAAGGATTTGATATCCACCCTTTCTGATAAAATAAGGCGGACCGGACCTGCCTTTGAAAGATCTGCTTCACGAAAACTGAAATATTGAAAACCCTATCTGACGGATTTGTTTTTTTAGATGTTGTACAGGGACAGCTTCCTGTTGGCATACAGAACGCAACCCTGCTGGTTGCGGCACTGGTGGTGCTGGTTATTATCTCTTTTTCGATTGCCGGTTCGCAGGCAGCTATTTTTTCGCTGGATGAAAAAGACATTGATGTATTAAAGACCAAACAACAGCCTTCCGCAAAAAGGATTCTGAATTTACTGGAAGAGCCCAAAGAGGTGTTTACATCCATGCTCATCGCCAAAACCCTGGTCAATATCTGTACCATCGTGTTGGCCAATTATCTCATCAACTATTATGTGCCGGCGCAATACCTGGACACAACCTGGGGTATCTTCCTCAAATTTGCCATTATTGCCTTTGCCATCCTCTTCCTGGTAGAGATCTTTCCGCGGGTATGGGCCACCCAGAACAACCTGCGTTTTGCGTTTGAATGGCCCGTGCTCATCATGATCGTGGAAGGAATTTACCTTTCACTCAGAAGGATCAGCCGCTGGACCGTTGCCGTGGCAGACAGTTTTGGCCGCACCGTAGGCGCCAATAAAGTGGAAGAAACCAATATCCAGCAAATCGATGAAACCATCGATATCCAGACGGATGAGGTAACCCCGGAAGAAAAGAATATTATGAAGGGGATCGTGAAGTTTGGAAAGATCTCCGTAAAAAAAGTAATGCGGAACCGCCTCTATGTAAGCGGTGTGGCATACGATACCCCTTTTGAGGAACTGATCCGGCAGGTGGGTGATCTGCATTACTCGCGCCTGCCCGTTTATAAAAACAGCCTCGATGAAATTGCCGGTGTATTAAATATCAAGGACCTGGTGCCCTACCTGGATGACGGATCCGAAATTAAGGACTGGCATACCAAGATACGTGCGCCTTATTTTGTACCCGAAACCAAGCTGATTGAAGACCTGTTGCTGGACTTTCAGAAAAAGCGTATTCATTTTGCGGTAGTAGTGGATGAATTCGGCGGTACCAGCGGCATTGTGACCATGGAAGATATTATTGAAGAAGTGGTAGGTGAGGTGAAAGATGAATTTGATGATGAAGACCTGCTGATCAACAAGATCGACGACAATAATTATATTTTTGAAGGGCGCACCATGCTGCATGATATGTGCAAGGCCTTAAAACTCCCCATTGAAACCTTTGACGAGGTAAGAGGCGACAGCGAATCCCTGGGTGGTCTGATCAATGAACTCTCCGGCGAGCTTACCCATGCCGGCGATGTGGTACGGACCGGCGATTTTGAGTTTACTGTAATGGAAACAGAAAAGAACCGGGTAAAAACGGCAAAAGTGACCATCAGTCACAATTTTAACGGCCGGTGATCGGCATTTTATAAATAAATCCTGTGCGCCCGGCCCCGGGTGCTTAATTTTGCAAAAAAATTGAAGTGATCGTTATCGATAATAAACTCATCAGTGATGATGTAATAGAAAAGCAGTTTGTATGCGACCTGTCTAAATGCAAGGGCGGCTGCTGTGAAGACGGAGATGCGGGAGCTCCCCTGGACGAATCCGAATTGAAACTGACGGAGGAGTACTACGAAATTGTTAAACCCTACCTGCCTGCGCCGGCCATCGAAGTGATTGAAAAAAAGGGGAAATATGTATACGATGAGGAATTTGGATGGGTAACCCCTACCCTTCCCAGCGATAACGAGATCTGCGTATATGCTTACCGGGAGCCGGATGGCCTTATCAAATGTGCCTTTGAGCAGGCATATAATGAAGGGAAAATTCCCTGGAAAAAGCCTATCAGCTGTCACTTATATCCTATTATCTCTTATAAAGGGAAACATGGTGATTATGAACGGCTCAATTACGAGCCCCGCAAAAAAATGTGCAGCCCTGCCTGCAAACTGGGCGCTTCTTTACAGGTGCCGGTATACAAGTTCTTAAAAGAGCCGCTTACCCGCAAATACGGACAGGAATTCTACGACGTACTGGACCAGATCGCCAACAGAAAACAAGACAAGGAGGAACAGTAAACGGAAGCCATGCTGAACGAAGAAGCTTTACATATCAACACGCTGAATTATGGCTATAAGGGCAGCTCACGGCTGATCATCCGGCAACTTCATCTGACAGTGAAACAAGGCAGCCGGTTTGGATTATTCGGTCCGAACGGCGCGGGCAAAACAACCCTGATGAGCCTCATGACCGGACTGCTGCCTTATTCAGACGGATCTATACAGCTATTTGGAAAAGAAGTGCGGAGCAACAGCACTTTTGTAAAAAACACTATCGGGTTTGTACCACAGGACTTTTCGTTTTATGAAGAACTCAGTGCTGCCGAAAACATGGAATTCTTTGGCGCCTGGTATGGTTTAAACAGCGGGCAGATAAAGGAATCCATTTCAAACCTGCTGAACGTAATGGGCTTAAGTAATGTGGCCGATAAACCCCTAAAAGAATTTTCGGGCGGAATGAAACGCCGGGTGAACCTGGCCATCGGCGTTATGAACAATCCCCGCATTCTCTTCCTGGATGAGCCCACTGTGGGCGTGGATGTACAATCGCGCAACGCCATTGTTCAGTTTTTAAAAGAAATCAATCAAAAAGGTACCACGCTTGTTTACACCTCGCACCAGTTAAAAGAAGCAGAGGACCTGTGTACGGAAGTAGCGCTTATTGATGGTGGTTCCATCATTAGTCAGGGTACACTGGAAGCCCTAAAGCAGGAGCACGGACAGGATGGACTGGAGGGGTTGTTTCTTCAACTTACAGGGAGAGCGTACAGGGATTAAGTCGTTCTTTTTTACATTGCCCGGTCTCCCATTTTTGTAAAACCCTGCTATCTGCCAATCATAGCAGCCTTTTAGCAGCGTCATAATAACAGAAAAAATTTTGCTCCCATTATTTAGTGGCCGGAATCCTTTTTTTGGCATAGTTATTTGTGTACCTTTATAATAGAACCCGAATTTTAAACCTAAAAGTTAAAATATTATGAATAAGCTCGTTACAGGTTTTGCCCTTGGCCTAATCGTTGGTATTTTATATGCCCCGGATAAAGGAACCGCTACCCGCAGGCGTATTGCAGATAAGGGAAACGATCTTAAAGATCAGTTTGCGGATTTTATAGACAGTGTTGCCAGCAAATTTGAAGACCGGGCGGATGATTTTGAAGAGTACGTTCATGAAGGAACAGAAAATCTGAAGGCCGAAAGCATTTAATCTGCAATAGCTTTTTACAGGAGGCTGCCTCAAACGGGCGCCTCTTTTTTATTTTAAGCCACTGGCCACGAAGTCTCCAAGGCTCTAAGATGCACGAAGAAAACGGATGCATAACATTTTTTTTGCAACCCTTTTTTTAACGCAAAGGACCAACGAATACGCAATGCCCGCAACGGCGGGCTACTGCTAAATATTTGCAAACCTCGCGTATTCTTCGAACCTTGTGGTTGAAGCCGACCCAAAGAAGTTATAAGGATGTTATGCACCCAAGAAAACTCGCAACGATTTTTGATTCGTTCCTTGTGTTTCTTTGAGTCTTGGCGCCTTTGTGGCGATGAATCTTCCTTAAATAAAATCCATCGTATTATACCGGGCCTTCAGGATCCGGGAAGAATCGGCCGATAGCCATTTATCAAGAATAGTAGCATATACGTCTTTAAAGTCGACATTATATTTCAGATCACCCTGGTTCAGGTCTTCCAGGTTGGGCATGGCATTTAAGATTCCTTTCTTTTTTAACCCACCGCTGATCAGGAACATATTATTCGCCGTACCATGATCAGTACCACTGCTGGCATTCTGCGCCACACGTCTTCCAAATTCTGAAAAGGTAAACAGCAGCACATCTTCCATCCGGCCATTCTTTTTCAGGTCATCTGTGAAGGCTTTAATCGCTTCGCTCATCTGGGTAAACAGCCGTCCCTGCTGGGCATCCTGGCCCACGTGGGTATCAAAACTACCCAGCGATATATAATAGACCTTGGTATTGATATCAGAAAAAATCAGCGAAGCGATCGTTTTCAGTCCGCTGCCCAGGTCGGTATTGGGATAAGATCCGGATGAAGGATGCAGCTGGCTTTGTTTAAAAATATAATCCGCAGAAGACATCGTCTCTGCCAGGGTTTTATACAGGTAATCCACCGGCTTTTCATCATGATGGTCGCCCCCGTGATTTTTATTGATCTCCCGGAAATATTTTTCGTTGGAGGTGCCAAACAAGCGGCGCGGATCTTTTACCGCCAGTGCATTGTTCTGTTCGCCTTTCAATGCCAGGCTTAATACATCATCTACCTCCAGCGCCTGTGTGGGTTTATCGCAGCCGTGGCATTGCGCATCCAGGTAACGGCCGATCCAGCCATTGTTCCAGTACTCATTGCTTTGACTGGCCGAATGCCAGATATCCATACTGCGGAAATGCGACCGGTCCGGGTTCGGGTACCCCACGTTGTTCAGGATAGCCATATTGCCTTCATCATACAATCCTTTTAAAGCAGTAAGTGACGGATGTAATGCCACTTCATCGGTAAGCGAAAGTGCTTTGTCTCTTTGTATACCCAGGCCCGGCCGCAGTTTGTAATAAATATCATTGCGTACCGGTATTACCGTATTTAATCCATCGTTACCACCGCTTAGCTGTAATACTACTACCACCTTATTACCCGCCGGCACCGCTGCCGGGTTCTCCAATGCCTTCAGAAATTTGGGCATCATCAGCGAGGCCGTTGCCAGGGAACCCAGCTGTATGAATTCTTTACGTTTGATCAGCAGACCGGGGCCTGTATGTTTTTTGTTGAAGAAAGAAGCGCTTTTTTTGTTCATGGCGTTGGGTTTAACACATTTGATATTCCGGGGTACTCATTAATTGTATGGTTACCGACCGGATGTATGCGTCCCGGTCTGTGCTGTCTACAAACTTCGTGGCCACCTGGTCCACATTAGCCGCATTTACCTGGAACAGGTAATCGGATATGGTAGAAAAGATGGCTTCTCTTTTTACTTTTTCAAATTTGGTAACATACTGGGGCCAGTCAATTTTTGCATTGATCAAACCGGCACCAGGCACCGGTTTTGCTGCTTTTTTTACCGGGATATTGGCCATCCCATCGGCCTTGCGACCCATCATTACATCATCATCCTGCTTGGGCTTTACATTCAGCAGGTCTTTATCATTGAACAGCTGTGGTATCCGCAACCGCATCATCAGGGTACTGCTGTCGATCCAAGATTTTCCGCCCGGCCATCCGGCCACATTGGGCGGGTACAGCAACTGTTGTCCCAGGATCCGTTGCAGGTTCATCAGCGCGTTGTCATTATCCAGCCGCATGGGTACCATCCGCTGAATACCGGCCAGCAACTCAATGGGTGATTTAATACGCGCCCCGATATTTTGATCATCATAAAACCAATCGGATGTAAAGATCCGCTCCATTAGTTTTCCAATATCATAATCCTTATAAAAGGCTTCAGAAAGGGCTTGTACGCGATCTTTGTCGATGGTGTCATTCACAAAAAAGCGATAGATCTTCCCGGTAATAAAGGTAGCTGTTTGCCGTTTTTCCAGGATGATATCCAGCACATCATTCCCATCAAAATTGCCCTTTTTGCCCAGGAATTCTTTAGTGCCGTCGTCATGTTGTTTTTTATTAAATTCAAACTCCCCCCGGGCATTTGCCGTCCACCCGGTAAAGGCTCTTGCCCCTTCCTTTACATCGTTCTCCGTATAATTTCCACGCCCCAATGTAAACAGCTCCATTACTTCCCGGGCAAAATTTTCATTGGCATGTCCTTTTTTATTTTGCTGGTTATTGAGAAAATAGAGCATGGCCGCTGATTGCGATACCTGTTTCAGCAGGGTTCTGAAATCGCCCAGTGCATTTTCACGGAGGGTATGTAAGAAAAGCTGGTTATAAAACAGGTTACCGTTGCGACAGGCAAAATGTCCATGCCAGAAATAGGCCATCTTTTCGCGCAGCTGACCGGAACTAGCGATCATTTCCTTGAGCCAGTACAGGTTCAGATCCTTTACTGCGGCCTGTTGTTTCCGGTTTAAGATCCGGCGGTCATCTGCTGTTAGCGTACCCCGCTTTCCGGGTGCCAGGTATGATTCATATAGCTGTAACAGATCATCACTGGCAATATTTATGTACTGCGGCGTTTTGGCTGAAGCCTTTACAAGGGCTGTATAATACTCGCCGGGCGTATACCGGTCCAGGTCCTGCAATTGCTCCACCGCGGGCCCAAACCCTGCGCGCCATAAAAGATGCTGATTTTTTTTCTGATTAGAATGCATCATCACATCGTATTTTAACTATTGACTTTTGACATTTTAAAAAGTTTAAATAGGGATCAAAAAGAAAGACAAATTTGAAAATGTGAGAATTTGGAAATGTGAAGGTGTGGAAATGGATCCAACCAGGAACACCTTCTTTGCAAGACGATGCCCGCTCGCTGCATTGAACCTGATTCAGTGTAAAACCTGGAATATTATATCTTAGATTTGTAAAAAGGATCTTTATGAGCTATCAGACGATTTTAACATCTGTTGAAGATGCGATCTTAACCATTACCATCAACCGGCCGGATAAACTGAACGCGCTGAACCAAACCGTGCTGGAAGAACTGGCGCTGATTGTTGATGACTTTATTGCCAACCCGGCACTGAAATCCGCCATCATCACCGGCAGCGGTGAAAAAGCTTTTATTGCCGGTGCCGATATTTCTGAATTTGCCGGACTGGATGCCGTCGCCGGTACTGCGCTTGCAAAAAAGGGACAGCAGCTTTTTGCCCGGATCGAAAACGCGTCCAAGCCCATCATTGCTGCCGTGAACGGTTTTGCGCTGGGTGGCGGATGCGAGCTGGCCATGGCCTGTCATTTCCGTATTGCCAGCGAAAATGCCCGATTCGGACAGCCGGAAGTGAACCTTGGCTTATTGCCGGGATACGGTGGAACCCAGCGACTGACCCGGCTGATCGGTAAGGGAAGGGCCCTGGAATTATTACTGGCAGGAACGATGATCGACGCTGTTACCGCCTTTAATTACGGATTGGTAAACCGTGTGGTGCCACAAGCCGGCCTGCTTGCCGAAGCAAGATCCATCCTGTCTGTTATCCATACAAAAGCGCCCCTGTCCATTGCTGCCTGTATTGAAGCCGCTAACCTTGCGGAAGCGCCCGGAAATACCGGCTACGAAAACGAAGCGGAAAGTTTTGGCAAACTGATTACCACCAATGATGCCCGGGAAGGCATTGCAGCGTTTATGGAAAAGCGGAAGGCGGAGTTCACCGGTAATTAAGCTTTCAGCGATCAGTTTTCAGCTTTCAGCAATCGGTTATCAGTTATCAGTTATCAGTCGACTACCGCCGGAATCGGAGATCTGACAACGAGTGCTACACGATAACACAACCTGAAACATGGAACATGGAACCTGAAACCGCTTCTCCTCCTACAGCTTCTCAAGGTATTTGCTCACATCAAACCGATTTGGTGCATCCGGGTGTTCCCGCAAATACTGCGCACAGGATTCCAGTTCCTCTTTCAACCATTGATCAAAGGGCGTTCGATCCTTACCATCCCATCCGGCATGAAAATATTCACCGGTAAGCGAGCGGTAAAAAAGGAAAGGATCCTCCTTATCAAAACTTCCATAACTATAGCCCTGGATCTTATAATAAGGCGATAGTGCAGAAGGGCGACCAACCAGCTCAAACTGCAGCCGGGCTCCCTTGCCCTCCGCTTTTGTAGCTGCATTAACATTCCGGATCTTTGACAGTACTTCCATCGCATCGATCTCGTCCAGGATCTTTCGCTCACCGGCGGTATATTTAAAGGGGTAAGGAAGATAACCGCCATCCACCGGCAGGTCCTTTTCCGTTTTTCGCTGCTTCATTAATGAAACGGTTTTTCCCTCGCGGTTCACATAAAACGTTTTTGCTTTTTCTTTATACGCCATGGGCGGATGTTCCGGATCCTTACTCCGGTCCCAGTAACAGCCATTACAGGCAAAGGCATACCCGTAATTAAAGGGCGAAACCCAATCCCATTGCGGCCGGATGGTCACTTTTCCCTGCTCGTTTACAAACCCTACTTTTCCCTTCTGCACACAGCGCGCCAGCCCTTCTTCAAAATAATCCGGACCATTATCATAAGCCAGTGGGCGGTATAAGAACTGCCCCTTCCGGTTATAAACACTACCAAAAGAAATGGCCGTACCGGTATCGGTGCTATCCATATCAAAAAGATTGATCAGCGAATCCGTGATCGGTTCACCTGCCTCCACATTCATGAAAGGGGCGCCTTTTGCAGGAATCACCACCCGGCCCCGATCGTCTTTTACACCAATTAATGAATCTTTCGGATCTATGAAATAGTACAACTGTCCCTGCGCCCGCAGCAACACCGGAAGCAGGGAAATAACTACAAGTATACAGGAGCGGAACAGGCGATTCTTCATGCGTTTCTTTTTTGCACGTTTTTATATTTAAACCCGGCACTGAAGGTAAATAAACTTTATTTACCAATACCTTTGCGGCAAAGGACCTGTAAGGTTTTAAGAAACCTTTACCGGTCTTCATCAAACTTAAAAAACGAATATGGAGTACAGAATTGAAAAAGACACAATGGGCGAGGTAAAAGTGCCGGCAGACGCGCTCTATGGCGCTCAGACGCAACGCTCGATTGACAATTTTAAGATTGCCGCCGACATTAACCGGATGCCCAAGGAGATCATTAAGGCTTTTGCTTACCTGAAAAAAGCAGCGGCCATTACCAATGCAAAGGCAAAGGTGCTTCCTAAGAAAAAGGCAGACCTTATCGGGAAAGTTTGCAATGAAATACTGGAAGGAAAACTGGACGACAGCTTTCCGCTGGTAGTATGGCAAACCGGCAGTGGTACACAAAGCAATATGAATGTAAACGAGGTGATCGCCTACCGCGGCCATGTGCTCAATGGTGGTCAGCTTACCGATAAAGAAAAGGTGCTGCATCCGAATGATGACGTCAATAAATCGCAAAGCAGTAATGATACTTTCCCTACGGCAATGCATATTGCCGCCTATAAGATCCTGGTGGAAGTAACTATTCCGGGTATTGAAAAATTAAGGGATACGCTGCAAAAGAAGAGCAAGCAATTTATGAAGGTGGTAAAGATCGGCCGTACCCATTTTATGGACGCCACCCCTTTAACCCTGGGCCAGGAGCTGAGCGGCTATGTATCCCAACTGAATCATGGTTTAAAAGCCATAAAGAATACCCTTCCGCATTTATCCGAACTGGCATTGGGTGGTACGGCAGTAGGAACCGGCATCAACACGCCTCCTGATTATGCAAAGAATGTGGCCGCGGAAATCGCCAAACTGACCAAACTGCCGTTTAAAACTGCAGAAAACAAATTTGAAGCGCTTGCTGCACACGATGCCATTGTAGAATCGCATGGTGCGCTGAAAACAGTAGCGGTAAGCCTGATGAAGATTGCCAACGATATCCGCATGCTGTCTTCTGGTCCGCGCAGTGGCATTGGCGAACTGTTCATCCCGGATAATGAGCCCGGTTCTTCCATTATGCCCGGCAAGGTAAACCCCACGCAGTGCGAGGCGCTTACCATGATTGCAGCGCAGGTACTGGGCAACGATGTAGCCATTAATATTGGCGGTGCTACCGGTCATTTTGAGCTGAATGTATTCAAGCCCGTAATGATCTATAATTTCCTGCACAGCGCCCGTTTGATCGGGGATGGTTGTGTGTCCTTTAATGACAAATGTGCGGTTGGACTGAAGCCGATCGAGGAAAATATTAAGAAGCACCTGGATAATTCCCTGATGCTGGTAACCGCGCTGAATACGAAAATCGGGTATTACAAGGCTGCGGAAATTGCTCAAAAGGCACATAAAGAAAATACCACACTGAAGGCAATGGCCGTTAAACTGGGCTATCTTACCGAAAAGGAATTTGATGAGTGGGTTGTGCCGGCTAAAATGGTTGGAAAAATATAACCGGTCCCTAACATAAAATGGACCTTATTGTCCAATTACACATAAAAAGGAAAATAACGACTTTTGTTATTTTCCTTTTTTGCGAAAAAGGAAAATAGTGAGCCCGTTAATTTTCCCTTTTGCTACATTTCAAATCATCTGTGAAACAAAAAAACGCCCTGTTCAGGCGTTCTTGGTATAAATTTTCAGTAGAAAAAACCGTCTATTTTTTTGATATTTTTTTCTTTTTGTCGTCCAAAAGCCGGAAATAAGTAGCCTGAAACCGGCCGTTCATCACTTCACCCTGAACCTCCGCCTTCCGGACGCTGTTGCAAAAACCGTCTTTAGCGTGGGCATCTCCATGATCATCAATAGAAGTACCATCCACAAAATAAGACTTGCCATCGATCTTTACTGCCAGGTCGCAGCTTTTTCCCTCCATTCCAAACTGGCATTCGCCGCAGGCCGCGTCCACAACCTGTATCTTTTTTGATGGATCCGGTGCCGTTGCTTTAGATGCCTTTTGCCCCTGTGCTCCAAGGAATAGCGCGGTAAGAAAAAAGGTAAAAAGAACGGTCTTCATGGTATCGTATTTAATCTGCAGACGATGTTTCGCTGCCGGAATTATTTGCAACCACTTCATCGGATGACCCGACCCCGCCCGTTTTCCGGTAAAACTTCTTTTGAAACACCAGCAGTGCAATTACGCCGGTAGAAATGGCCATATCGGCAATATTAAAGATGGGTGCAAAAAATTCAAATGGCTGTCCGCCCACCCAGGGAAACCAGGAGGGATAATGGGTTTTCACCATCGGAAAGTATAGCATATCTACCACGCTGCCGTGTAAAAAGGAAGCATACCCCTTGCCGCCCATTTTGGCAATACCGTCATAACCTACATAATCACCAAATGCCGGGTCAAAGTGCAGCCCTTTGTCGAAGATCATCCCATAAAACATGCTATCGATCAGGTTCCCCAGCGCACCGGCATAGATCAGGGCCACGCAAACCATAAAGCCGCGGGTATATTTTTCTCGGGCAAACCGCACCAGCAGGAAGGATCCAAAGATCACGGCAGCCAGCCGGAACAGGGTAAGGGTTACTTTTCCGGCCTCATTCCCAAATTTCCAGCCCCAGGCCATACCCGAGTTTTCAATAAAGTGCAGCCGCGCCCAGTTCATTCCAAAAATGCGGGTTACCTCTCCTATCGGGTAATGTGTTTTTATATAGATCTTTACCACCTGGTCTACCAATAAAACCAACAGTATGATCCCAATTGCTGTGCTTAATTTTCCTGCTTTCATGCGGCAGCAAATATACGAGAGTTTAGGTTTATGGCTGTCGATTGCAAAGATGCTGATGCAAATGGCTTTTTTTATTGTCCGGGCTGTGGTGCTGGTGGCAGCGGTGTTGCGTCGCACACTTCAGCAGCTCAATATATGGCAGCTTTTTTTCGGGGGACCTGGGCGACTGGTGTGACATGGAGTAATCCTCAGTGTTTGGTTGATGGGCAACACATATTATTTCACCTTCCTAAAAAGCCGTAATACCCATGCCCCACAAGTCCCACCTGTCCCCTCAACGATGAAAAAATGCACTGCTGCACCAGTGTGCGACGCAAGACAGCCGCTATCTGTACCACAGCCGGGCCCAAAAACCTAACGGGCATTACCCTTCACCATAATAAACCCGCTTTACACGCTGTGAAATACCGGTCATAATCTCATAGGGAATGGTGCCGATCCATTGGGCCAGTTGCTGCACGGGAACGGGCGCGCCAAAAATAATGACATCATCGCCCTCTTTTACGCCGGGGATATGCGTGATGTCGATCATGGTCATGTCCATGCAAACGGTGCCGATCACCGGGGCCAGCTGACCGTTTACCCAAACCTTGCCCACGCCATTGCCCAGCCGGCGCGAATAGCCATCGGCATACCCGATCCGCAGGGTGGCGATCACCGAATCTTCTTTAGCAACGCCCCGGCGGTTATAACTCACCGTTTCGCCTTTTTTGATCTTTTTGATTTGAGAGATGGTAGTTTTTAATGTAGCTACCGTTTGCAGCGGCACCCGTTCATTGCCGGAGATGCCATAAAGGCCAATGCCCAACCGTACCATATCCAATTGCAATTGAGGAAAGCGCAATATTGCAGAAGTGTTGGCTATATGTTTCAAAAACGGATAACCGATGGTGCCTTCCAGCACGCCAACGGCTTCCATCAACAGTTCGTATTGATGCAAGGTAAACGAATCCTCCACCTGGTCTTCACTGGCCGCCAGGTGCGAAAAAACAGATTGCACCCGTATCCATTCATTGTCCTTTAAACAGGCAGCCAGGGCCGCCATATCGCTTACCGCAAAGCCGGTACGGTTCATGCCCGTTTCTACTTCTATATGCACGGGGTAGTGTTTTAACCCGGCGTTTTTTACATGCCGTTCAAAAGCATGCAGCAATTCAAAACTAAAAAGATCCGGCTCCAGGTTATAATCCGTAAGTGCATCAAAGGCATTGGCTTCTGTATTGAGCACCATTACCGGGATGGATATGCCCGCCTTGCGAAGCTCCACACCCTCATCGGCATAGGCCACACCCAGGTAATCGGCCTTATGAAACTGCACCACATTGGCGATCTCTGCAGCGCCGCTCCCATAGCCAAAGGCTTTTACCATGGCCATTACTTTTACTCCTGGCTTCAGTTGCTGCTGGATCAGCTTCAGGTTCTGCGCCACGGCATCCAGGTTAATCTCCAGCACCGTTTCATGCACTTTTTGTTCCAGCTGGTTTACAATGCGCTCAAAGCCATATTTGCGCGCCCCTTTCACCAGTATGTATTCGTCCAGGTACTGCGTACTATGAAACTGCTCTAAAAATGCATCTGTAGATATATAAAAGAAGCATTCCGGAACAGCGGTAAATAAGCCTGCCTGTGCCTGCATTTTTTCACCGATACCAATGAGGCGGTTTACCCCATGACGTTGCAACAGCTCCCGGATGGTGTGGTACAATTGCTGTTCCTCTCCCTTGCTTTCGGGGATATCGGAAAGGATCACCGTTTTCCGTTTGCCCCGGGCCTGTTGCTGCAGGAACTCCAGAGCTACTGTAAGCGAGTTCAGATCCGCGCTGTAACTATCATTGATGACAATGCAATTATTGATGCCCTGTTTAAATTCCATGCGCATGTTCACCGGCTGCAACCCCTTCATACCACTGATGATGGAAGCCGGCGTAATGCCTAGCCAAAGCAACACCGTGGTACAGGTAAGCGCATTTTCAATAGAAGCCTGATCAGTGAACGGTATCGTTAATTCAAAAGGATCCGCATCCGGCGGCTTTATCCGGATCACGGTTTCCGCTTCTTTCACCAGGATATCCAGCACCTGCACCGCGTTATGCTCCTGTTTGCCCCAGGAGAAAAAAATGGCCGGATAATTTTTGATGCCTTCGCTGATCAGCGGATGATCGCCATTGGCGATGATGACCTTTGCCTGTTTAAACAGTTTTAATTTTTCAGAGAGCTTTTCAGCATCATCTTTAAAGCCTTCGGCATGCGCCGGGCCGATATTGGTCAGCACACCAATAGTGGGTTTAATAATGGCTTCCAGCATTTCCATTTCGCCGGGCCGGCTGATACCGGCTTCAAAAATGGCCAGGTTATTTTCGGCGCTCATCTGCCAAACGCTCAGTGGCACGCCCAACTGGGAGTTAAAGCTCTTGGGACTTCGTACCATATTTTTATACGGTTGCAGCAGTTGATACAGCCATTCCTTTACCACGGTTTTGCCATTACTACCGGTAATACCGATCACATCCATGGAAAAACGATGGCGATGAGCGGCAGCTACCTGCTGCAGGGCCTGTAACGGATCCTTTACCTGCAGGAATATCGCACCGGGATAAGCCGCTTCATCTGCCGGTTGCGCCACTACAAAACTGCGGACACCTTTTTTGTATAATTCACTAATAAAAAGATGTCCGTTCCGCTGCGGGCCCTCTAAAGCAAAAAACAGGGATGTAGCCGGGGAGACCAGTTTCCGGCTGTCGGTAAGCAGGGTATCTATTATCCCGGCAGCAGTTCCGGCCGGGGTTTGCAGCCCCAGCAACCCTGCAATTTCATTTATAGCATATGGTTGATCGCCCACAATTATTGATTTATACTACCATCTTCCACTTCCTCCGGAACACCTTTTTTCTTTTTGTAGATCGAAAAAAGGATACTGCCCACAATACAAAGCACGATAATACCCAGGGAAATACCTACCTGTTGCTGTTTGCTGAGCCACTGGTTGATCCAATATTCGCAAAGCATTTTTACCCCGATAAATACCAGCACGATAGCAATGCCCTGCTGGAGGTAATCAAATTTATTTACGGCACCTCTTAACAGGAAGAAGAGCGAACGCAGGCCCAGCACGGCAAAAATATTTGAGGTATAAATGATCATGGGGTGCCGGGAAATACCCATTACTGCGGGAATGGAATCCAGCGCAAATACGAGGTCGATCCCCGCCAGCATGAGCACTACCACAAAAAGCATGGTGTATTTCTTTTTACCATTTTCGATCACCGAAAACTTACCGTTACCGTCGTGCGGCACCAGCGGGATCACTTTTTTGATCCATTTATAAATGGCATAGTCATGAGGATCTTTTTCCTCACCCTCACCAGAGGAGAACATTTTAATACCCGTATACAGCAGGAAGGCGCCGAAAATATACAGCACAAAGTGAAATCGCTCTACCAGTGCCACGCCCACCGTAATAAATATGATACGGAATACGATGGCCATTAATATCCCCAGCAGCAACACGCGCCCAAAATGTTTTTCCTTTACGGCAAAGGATGAAAAAATAAGGATGAACACAAAGATATTATCTACGCTCAGGCTCCATTCCATCAGGTAGGCACTGATGTATTCCAGCGCAAAGGTTCTGCCATCTTCAAACCATACAAATGCAAAAAAACACATCGACAGTGCCACCCAGAAAACGGTCTGTAACAGTGCCTGCTTTATGGTGACTACTTTGTTTTTTTTACTCAGCAGTCCCAGGTCGAAGATCAAAGCCAATACGATGACGATCCCGAAAACCAGGTACGTGATCTGTTCTTGTGTCATTTATTTGTATGTATTTTAATGTGGTAGTTGATCTAAACGGCAAAACTTTCCCCGCAGGCGCAGGTTCTGGACGCATTGGGATTATTGAAATAAAACCCTTTACCGTTCAATCCGTCGGAAAATTCAAGCGTGGTGTCTAAAAGGTAAAGCAAACTTTTCATATCGGTCACCACTTTTACATCATTATCCTCAAATACCTGGTCCATCGGCTTTTGCTGGTTGTCAAAATCCAGCTTATAGCTCAGGCCGGAGCAACCGCCGCTGACCACGCTTACCCGCAAAAAATACGAAGCATTGTCTTCCGCCTGCTTTTCAGCCAGAATTTCCCGGATGCGCTTTTTAGCGCTTTCGCTTACATAGATGTTTCCGGGTATTGTATTTTTAGTATGCTCCGTCATTTTTACCTTTATTTAGAAGTAACAATAACAATTATCCCGCCTAAAATGTTCATCGCAGGGATTACTTCTGCTTTTGCTTTGCAAAGATACTTTAGAAACGGGCTTTTGCCAAAACCGGGGGCTGGCTTTTAATGAGAGGACATTGGGGACTGGGGTGACATGGTGTATCATTCATTTGATTTATACGGGTATGCATGTCTCCAAGGCCTCTAAGTTCCCTTATAGTTACGTTATAATACGGAAACACCTCCCTTCCTTACCATAATTAGCAGCATCTGTCGTACTTTTGTACTTTATTTCAACAGTCTATGATATTACAGGATCTTTATAAAAAAGCCGCGGCGTTTGAATTTTTGAGTGTGGAGGAAGGCGTTTTTCTTTATCACCATGCCCCTCTTTCCGACCTGATGCTGATCGCAGATGAACTGCGGAAACAACAGGTGCCTCATGGGAAGGTAACCTGGCAGATCGACCGCAATGTAAATACAACCAATGTATGTATTGCCAACTGTAAGTTTTGTAATTTTTTCCGTATTCCCGGGCATCCGGATGCCTATATCACGGATATGCCCACCTACCGGAAAAAAATTGAGGAAACGATCAAATACGGGGGCGACCAGTTGCTGTTGCAGGGCGGGCACCACCCGGAACTGGGATTACAGTTTTATGTAGATACGTTCCGGCAGATCAAGGCAGAATTTCCCGACATCCGGTTGCATGCGCTGGGGCCACCCGAAATAGCCCATATTACCAAACTGGAAAAAAGCACGCACCGGGAAGTATTGCAGGCCCTGAAAGATGCCGGCCTGGATTCATTGCCCGGAGCTGGTGCCGAAATACTCATAGACCGGGTACGGCGCCTCATCAGTAAAGGGAAATGTGGTGCCCAGGAATGGCTCGATATTATGCACGAGGCACACAAGCTGGATATTACCACTTCCGCCACTATGATGTTTGGTCACGTAGAAACCATTGAAGAACGTTTTGAGCACCTGGTGAAAATAAGAGAAGTACAGAGCCGGAAACCGGAAGGTACCAATGGGTTCCTGGCTTTTATTGCCTGGACCTTCCAGGATGTAGACACCCTGCTCACAAGGATACGCGGTGTGCACAACCTTACCACCGCAGATGAATACATTAAAATGGTAGCATTGAGTCGCATAATGCTTCCGAATATTAAGAATATCCAGGCATCCTGGCTTACGGTTGGCAAACCCACCGCACAACTGTGCCTGCATGCCGGGGCCAATGATTTCGGAAGCATCATGATTGAAGAAAACGTGGTAAGTGCCGCCGGGGCCCCTCACCGGTTTACCTATAAATCGATACAGGAAGCCATTCGCGAAGCCGGTTTTGAACCCCAGCTGCGCACGCAGAAATATGAATGGCGTAAGATACCGGAGGCTATTGTGGAGCAGGTGGTGAATTATTAGACCTACAGACCTGTGAGGTTTCTCCTGGAATGGATTAAACCTCACAGGTCTGCTCATCATTAAAACAAATTCCTATGGACCAGTCTTCTAAAAAAGTAGTGATCGTTGGTGGAGGATTTGCCGGTGTAACCCTGGCCAAGAAGCTCAACAACAAACCCGGATTTGAAGTAACCCTGGTAGACAGCAACAATTACAACTTCTTTCCCCCGCTGCTGTACCAGGTAGCAACCGGCTTCCTGGAGCCCTCCAGTATTAGCTATCCGTTCCGTAAATTTTTAAGAGGCAAAAAAAATATCCGTTTCCGGATGGGTGAGTTAAAAAAAGTACTCCCCAATGAGCGGCAACTCGTGCTGTCGAACGGCACCCTGAACTATGATCTTTTAGTACTGGCCACCGGCGCCACTACCAATTATTTTGGAATGGAGCAGGTGCAACAGAACGCCATCCCCATGAAAACGCTGAGTGATGCGTTAGCCATGCGGAATACGCTTTTGAACCGGCTTGAAGAAGCATCCCGCACTACGGATGCCGATTATAAAAGAAAGCTCGTCACTTTTGTGGTAGCCGGTGCAGGTCCTACGGGTGTGGAGATCTCCGGTATGTTTGCAGAAATGCGTGCTACGATTATCCGCAAGGATTATCCCGAACTTATCGGAAGAAACCTGGGCGAAATATACCTGGTAGACGGCGGCGATGCGGTACTGAAGCCCATGTCACCTAACGCACAGCAGTACTCAAAAAAATCGCTGGAAGCATTGGGTGTGCATGTAAAATTAAAAACCACAGTAAAGGATTTTATCAATGATACGGTACTCCTGTCTGATGGCAGCACGATCGAAACCAGGAACCTGATCTGGGCAGCCGGTGTGGCGGCAAAAACATTCGAAGGTATCCCGGAGGAATGCTATGGGCGGGGTAAACGCTTGCAGGTAGATGCCTATAATAAGGTGCAGGGTGTTGAAAACATCTATGCCATCGGTGATACCTGCCTGCAAACCACCGACGCCGCTTTTCCCAACGGGCATCCCCAGGTAGCACAGGTGGCGCTTCAGCAGGGCGCCAACCTCGCAAAGAACCTCTTGCATCCGCAACAATTAAAGCCCTTTACCTATGTAGATAAGGGATCGATGGCCATTATTGGTCGCAACAAAGCGGTAGCCGATCTTACCAAACCCAAAATGCGTTTTGGTGGTTTCTTCGCCTGGCTGATCTGGCTGTTCATTCACGTAATGTCATTGCTAACATTAAAGAACCGGCTCCGCACGTTAACGAACTGGATCATTGCTTATTTCAGCCGGGACCAGTCTTTCCGGATGATCATCCGGCCGGAAGACCGGGATGAGGCGGTTTAAGGTTTGAGCCCGCCCGGACGACCCGGTCGGACGGGGTTTAAAGTTTCTCGTTAGACCCGGTTTTATACTTGATGTAAGACGCAGGATTTTAGATGCTGGATACCAGATGTCTATCGCCTAACGTCTATAGAATATCGACCGGAAAAAAGATCACGGAGCAGGAACGACATCTTCATTTTCAAAATTCCACATTCTCAAATTTTCAAATTCCCCAAAAGAATTCCGTATATTAAGGCATGATTGAAAGCAGGCTTTTACTGATCGTTACCATGCTTTTCCTGATTACCCTGCTCACCATGCTGGGTAATAAACTAAAAATTTCATACCCGATATTTTTAGTAATCGCAGGCCTTGTAATCAGCATGCTGCCGGGCACACCCGAAATCAAGATCAACCCCGATATTGTATTTTTGATCTTCCTGCCGCCCATCCTTTTTTCTGCGGCCATGCAAATGCCCTGGGCGGATTTCTGGAAACTGAAACGACGGATTGCCCTGCTGGGTTTTGGGCTGGTATTTTTTACTTCTACTATCATTGCCTTTCTTTCCACAGCCCTCATACCGGGTTTTACGCTGGCACTGGGCTTTGTATTGGGGGGTATCATTTCTCCACCGGATGCCGTTGCAGCCACTTCCGTATTGAAAGGGTTAAAGGTACCCCGCAGCGTGGTAAACCTGCTGGAAGGTGAAAGCCTCGTCAATGATGCTTCCAGTTTGATTGTATACCGCTTTGCGTTACTGGCGGTGATCTCCGGCCAGTTTAGCGCCTGGACGGCCACCAGGAGCTTTTTTATTGTAGCGGGTATGGGCATTTGTATCGGCCTCGCCATTGCAGGCATTATTTACCTGATCCTGCGCTTTTTTCCCACCACTTCGGCCATTGATACGGCCTTCACCCTGCTATCGCCTTATGTCATGTACCTGGTGGCAGAGTACTTTCATTGCTCCGGTGTATTATCGGTGGTAGCAGGCGGATTATTCCTGAGTTATCATACACACCGGATGCTGGGATACCAGTCGCGCATCCATATGGCTGGCGTATGGGACACGCTTACGTTTTTATTAAACGGGTTTATTTTCATCCTTATAGGACTGCAACTACCGTTTATCGTTTCCAATTTTACAAAGAACACCGTAAAAGATGCCCTTGGTTATGGACTCATTATGAGCGCAGCGGTGATCATCATCCGCATCATATGGGTGTACAGTTCTAATTACCTCCGGGTACGTATTAAACGCAGATGGTCGCCCGGCACAGCAATTCCCACCAATAAAGAAACCTTTTTAGTAGCCTGGTGTGGGATGCGGGGAGTGGTATCACTGGCCGCAGCACTGGCCATTCCCTTTTATGTAAAAAACAATGTAGAGTTTCCTTACCGGTACCTGATCCTCTTTATTACGTTTGTGGTGATCATTGTAACACTGGTGATACAGGGGCTTACCATATCGCCCCTGATCCGGCTGCTAAAGATCCGGGATGTTGCAGAAGACAAACGGTATATTGAGAACCAACAGCTGAAATTGCGGCTGGCAGCGCTTTCGCTGAAATACATCGATACACATTATAAAGACGACCTGGAGCAAAGCGAACCCTTTTTGCTGACGCGCAACCGGTATAGTCATATGATTGACGCTGCCCGGCAAAAGCTGGGACTGAAATCCGGAGACGACACGGTGATCGATGAATCCATGCCGCGGTTCCGGCAATTACTGCTGGAGCTGATCGATGTAAAACGCGAGGAACTGATGCAATACCGGTCAAACGGAACCTTCAGTGAGGAGCTTATAAAGGAAAAGGAATGGGAACTGGATTTGGAAGAGGCCCGGCTGAGAAGCCGGAGGCGATAGGTTTGAGCTTTCAGCAGTTAGCTCTCAGATGCTGCTTGACACTGATAACTGATTGCTGATAACTAAAAACTGACCACTGAAAACTGTCGGTTCATTTCAGAATATCAATTTATTTAACCGATGCGTTTTATATTTTGCAAGATTGATTGGGATCACTGTTGAAACTACTAATAAAATCCCATACCCTTCATTTAAATTAAAAAAACGAGCAGGCCTTGGCACAACCAACCCGCTTCGCGCCTGCATGCTGGCCGAAATGCGATACTTTTGCAGGTATGGCAATACGCATCTTTATAACCGGTGGCACTTTTGATAAAGAGTACAATATGTTGAATGGTGAACTTTATTTTAAGGATACACATTTGCATGAATTGCTGGAAAAAGGGCGCAACACCGTTCCGGTTGAAATCCGGACCCTGATGATGGTAGATAGCCTGGAGATGACCGATGAAGACCGCGAACTGATCGCCTATCAATGCGAACAAAGCGAAGAAGAGCAGATCGTGATCACCCATGGAACGGATACCATGTCGGTAACCGCACAGTTATTAGCAGAACGGGTAAAAAACAAAACGATCGTACTAACAGGCGCTATGATTCCCATTAAGTTTGGCAGCTCCGATGGGTTATTTAACCTGGGCAGCGCCATTGCCTTTGCCCAATCCTTACCCCATGGCGTTTATGTAGCCATGAACGGACAATACTTCAAAGCGGGGAAAGTGCGTAAAAACCGGCAAACGGGCGTTTTTGAGGAATTGACGTAAAGAAGCTATTTACAATCAGCCGCAACCGGTTACCTGCAGAAAAGGGTCCTATCCGACACATTGGTCCCGGAAGACAAAAACACCGACAAAAGAAAAAAGTGTAAATTTGTTGTACTATGGAACTGATTATTGATTTTGACAGGATCAACGACTCCGCCAAGAAGAAGTTTCTTTTGGAAACTTTAAAGTTCCTTGGTGTGCCATTCAAAACTGCCGGTAATTCACAAACGTTGGAGGAATATAATCAGGAGCTGGAGAAAGGTGATGCTGAAATTGAAAGCGGCAAATACACTACAATGAAAGACTTACTAAAAGAAATGGAGCGATGGTGATTGTATGGAACGAGCTTGCAAAAAATGAACTCAAGAGGGCCTACGAATACATTCTAAAAGATTCCTATCAAAATGCAGTAAAGGTTCGGCAGGAAATTATTGATGCAGTCCTGAGCTTACCAGGCCAACCAGATAAACATCGCGCGGATAAGTACAAAACCAATAATGATGGAACATGGCGTGCGTTTGAAGTACACCATTATCGCATTTCTTACAGGGTAAAAAACAGTCAGATCCGTATTGTCCGCCTCAGGCATACAAACAGATCGCCCCGCCCTTATTAAATCACTCTTTTTTTTATTCTACAGTTAAACTCGTCCTCAACCGGATATCCGCAGAAGAAGCGCCGATCATAACACTAAAGCTCCCGGGTTCCACTACCCATTTCATCTCCTGGTTCAGCATCTGCAATAATTCCGGTGTGATCAGAAAATCCAGTTCCTTTGTTTCCCCCGGTTTTAGTTGCACCCGCTGAAATCCTTTCAAAGCCAGTACCGGCTGTGCCAGTGAAGCTTCATCGTCGCGGATATAAAGTTGCGGCACTTCATCTCCGGCCACTGCACCTATGTTCCTGATGGTGAAGCGGACATGTACGGAATCAGCGGCCCCTATGCTCCGTTTATCTAACCGGATATTACTGTATTCAAAATCGGCATAGCTCAATCCAAAGCCAAAAGAGAATAAGGGGCGGCCAGACAGATTTTCATAATCATCCCCGCGGCCTGTAGGTTTGTGATTGTATACCAGTGGCAATTGGGCTTCATGCAATGGGAACGTAATGGGCAAACGGCCGGCAGGATTATAATCGCCCATCAACACATCCGCTACGGCATGACCGCCTTCCTCGCCCGGATACCAGGCCTGCAGGATCCCCTTTACGTTATGGATCCAGTTGCTCATGGTGATGGCGCTTCCTCCAACCAGCACCACCACAACCGGCTTCCCTGTTTTTGACACCTGCTGTATCAACTCTTCCTGCATGCCGGGCAGCGATAACAGGGCCCGGTCTCTGAATTCCCCTTCCTCAATGCCCGCAGCAATGATCACCGCATCAGCCTTTTCAGCAATGGCAACCGCCTCCCGGATCTTATCCGCACGGTCGTCTGCTCCCTGGAAGATCAGCTGCAGTGTTCCGTTACCAACGGGCTCATAATACTCTACCTTCAGTTTATACGCTTTCCCTTTTACAAAAGAAACCGGAGTCAGCAGGGTTCTGAAAGATTCTTTTTTCCAGTTATCAATAACCAGCCGGTCATCAAGATACAACCGGAAGCCATCGTTACCATTTAGCCCTACCTGGTAACTGCCCGAAACATCCGGCCGGAATACGCCTTCCCATCGAACCGCATAAAAATCCTGCTTCAGGTTTGGCGACGGACGTGAAAGTGTCCAGAGTTTATTGATGGCTGCATCCACACCCCCATCCACCGGTTGTCCGGAAAAATCGATCTGGTCAAATACGTTAAACTGCAAACCCTTTTTTAAGACCGTCCCTTCATAATGCCAAAGAAAGTCGGCAGGAACGGGCTTCCAGGCCACATCACTCCGGCCCGGCCCCGGTGCATAGGTGATCGTCGTAGAAGTGCCGATCTTTTCCTTTACCCCCTCCAATATCGATACTTTATGAATACCGGGGCCGCTATATCCGCCTAACCGGGCTTCGGCAGCATCGGCTCCAATCACCGCCAGCTTCCGGATATTATTTGCCAGTGGCAGGATCTTGTCTTCATTTTTTAGCAGTACCAGCGATTCAAGTGCTGCCTGCTTTGCCACCGGCCGGTGATCAAATTTTTCAGCTGCTTTTTTTTCATCCACGTAGGGATGATCAAACAAACCCAGCTCAAACTTTGCGCGCAATACCCGAGCCACGGCGTCGTCGATCCGCTTTAAGTCGATCTTCCCATCATAAAAATGCGGGGCAAACAATTTATAATGCTGGTAGTCTGTTTGAAAAATCACATCCAGTCCGCCATTGATAGCCTGGGCGCCAGACTCCGGGTAATCACCGGCGGTATGATGCAGTACCAGGGCTCCGCCGGTGGCACCGGCATCTGAGATTACAAAACCTTTAAATCCCCATTCCTTTTTGAGTTTTGTATTCAGCAACCAGGAGTTGGCAGTGCAGGCTGTTCCATCCAATGAATTATAGGCCGTCATTACCGACCGGCTTCCTCCTTTTTGAAAGCAGGCTTTAAAGGGCAGAAAATGTGTCTCCTCCAGGTAACGTTCACTCCAATGAATGGGGTAACTGTCCCGGCCTCCATCCCCCACATTCGCTACAAAATGCTTAGGTGTTGTAATGATATTCTTTTTTTCAAAAGAGCTTACAAACACAACGCCCATTGCCGACGTCAGAAACGGATCTTCGCCATAGGTTTCTTCCGTTCTTCCCCAGCGCACATCGGAGGCCAGGTTCACGACGGGCGTCAGGATCTGGCGGATACCCCGTTGCCGGGTTTCATCGGCAATGGCATTGGCCACCCGGCGCATCATTGCGGTATCAAAGGTAGCTGCCAGTCCGATGGACTGTGGAAAGGAAGTTGCATCACTACGTACCAGTCCGTGCAGCGCTTCATCAAAAAATAATAATGGGATCCCCAACCGGGTGTTTTCAACAAAATAGCGCTGGATACCGTTGATCTTTTTTGCCAGCGTCAATGCATTTTCCTTGCTCTGGTTATAGCTCAGCATTTGCTGCGCCGCTTCTCCAGCACCTGTTGTGGCCGCGCTTACCTGGAAGCCAAACAGGCCGTTCTTATATTGACCCGCTGCAGCCTTATCCAGGTCGCCCGGTATCATAAACAACTGCCAGAACTTTTCCTCCGGCGTCATACGGGAAAGAAGATCCTGTACGCGGGTTTCGATGGGAAGGGAGGGATTTTTGTAGGGAGGCAAATGTTGCGCCGCTCCGCACAATGATAAATGCAAAAGGCAAATTGCAAAAATTGTATACACCATTTTACCCATAGCACATGTATTAAAAAGGCTACCCCAACAGATGCTGAAGTAGCCTGAAAAGTACGGATATTATTCTTTATTTAACGTCCCAAAAGATCTTAGTAGTGATCTTATCATTGTCTTTTACTGCCGCATAATTTTCGGCATTGTATGTTTGCTCATTCGTTGGATATTGCCAGCGATTGGGCGGCATTTTTTGTGCGTTTGTATTATCAGCTGTAAAGGTTAAAACGGGTAATTTCAGACGCCTAACTTCAGCCCAGTTTTCTAAAGGCTGCAGCACGCTATAATTGATCCACTTTTGCGTTGCTATAAGATTTAATTTAGCAGCGCTTGTGCCCAACCAAATTACACCTGGAGATGCCAGATACGCCGTTTTTAAAACATTGCTAACCGTTCCTCCACTTAGAAAAGCATAATAATCTATAGAGATTTTAACGCCGTTTTCATACGCTGTTTTTGCCGCCGCATCATTGCCCCCGTTCAGATAATATTCTGAAATATAAAAATAGGTTTCAGCGGCATTAATTAACATACCAGGTATATTAATATTCTGAGAAATGTTTGCAAAATTATAACGTGACAATGTTCCGCCATTTGCCAAATCAGATTGAGTGTTAGATGGCAGACTCGGATCTAAGCCTGCATAATTACCTCCTGCATTTGCACCCGGCTGAAACATAAGGGATAATCGGGGATCGGTATTTGCCTTCATATAATCGATCAATTGCTTGGAGGGGATGTCTCCTCCCCCCCAGCCAATAAGACCCTTATAAAAATCTGCGTTCAGGCCAGTACCCGTGCCATTATTTATCCCCGAAGACACACTATATACTTCAATTGCAACTTTATCATCATTAGAGGTAACCACCGGATAGCTGGTTGGGTTGTTCAGAATGGATGCAATTTCTGTATTTACTCTGGATTGAAAAGCCGCAACTCCCGAAGCTCTCATCAGTAGTTTTATTCTAAGGGAATTACAATATTTCTTCCACAAAGTAATATCGCCCTGATTAATAAAATCCTGTGATTTCAAGGTGGCCGCAACCGGCGCTGACAATGCAACCGTATTCAGTTCTTCCGCAAACCCTTTTAAATCATCAAGCATTTTGGTATAAATATCACTGGCTTTGTCATATTTCGCATAAGAAGCGTTAACATCCCCTTTATTGGTGCTTAAAAGGCCGGCGGCCGACCAAGGAATATCTCCATGCAGGTCTACTACTTTCTGAGACTGATCGTAAAAATGAATCGTGGCTAAAGTAATATATATCTTCTTCGCCGCTTTTTCCTCATCAGTGGATTTATTATACACATTAAGCAGCTCTTTATACTGAGCAAGAAAGTTATAAAAGTTTGACCATCGGTCTGATACAGCCGCCGCACCCGGTACAAACCTTGCCGGAATATTATTAACACCTACGGCCTGGGACCATGGCAAAGCTGTATTTTGGAGCACCACAAAATAGTTCCAATATTTATACATAACGTAATCCAAGTCGGCAGCCATAAAACCGGAAAACTGTTTTTCGATAGTTGTCGTTCCTACCGTTTTAGGATTAATATAATGATCGGCAAATTGCTGTTTGGTACAGGACACTATTCCCGTAACAGCAATAACAACCGTAGTAAAAATTATTTTTTTCATATTAGTATCTTTTTCAGTATTAAAATGTTGCCCGAATCATTGCACCAAAAGTCCTTGTAGACGGCTGGCTTCCTGCATTATTAAGATTGTTGTACCATACATTGCTTGTTGTTAACTGTTCGGCGTCCATATCTTTTATTGTCCGGTATATGTAGAATGGATTTCTGGCGAATACAGAAACCGTTACCCTCTGCGCCCAAACCTTTGAGGCAATTCTGGAAGGCAATGTGTATGCAAGCGATATTTCTCTCATTTTGATATAATTGTTTTTTTCTACAAACAGATTATACAATGCACTTGGCGAATATTGAGGGCCGCCCCAATTGTAAATATTCCAATAATAGTACGCCTGAGATATGATATTCGTATTGTCTTTCCCATCAGCGGTAACTCCATTCAACAACATACCATCATGCAAAACCTTTTCGCCTTTAGGGCCGGATGCAGCAGTTGTTGCAATACCCTTTCCATTTGCATCCAAATAATAACTAAGGCCTCCATGAGCAGCGTCCATATATTTAAGACTTTCTTCTGTTATACCACGACTATTCATCCAAAATAAACCGGTTGGAATTACATACCCTCCATATTTAAAATCCGCATTAAATGTGAGTGCAAAGCTCTTGTAGGTAAATGTATTGAGGATGCCACCGGCACCTTTTACCTGACTGTTTCCACCCGACACCATTTTGTTGGGATCCTGCTGATACAAACCATCATCTGTAATAATAGCCTGTCCTTTATCATTTACCAACGTTGGGTGCACATAAATATCGCCTACCGGCTGACCAACTACCGACTTTATCTGATATGCGTTTCCATCGTTATCAGAATGAATCAGTTCTTTAGAACCATTTGCCAGTTTAACTATTTTATTGGTATTCGTAAAGTAGTTTAACGTAAGATTCCAACGAAAATCTTTGCTTTGTATAGGGATCGCATTGATGTTTGCTTCAAACCCTTTATTTGAAAGTTCCGCTATATTTGATAAAATAGTGGAAGCGCCCATACTTTGAGGAAGTGTCAGGTTTATGATAAGGTCATATACTTTATCATGGTAGTATGAAACATCAAAATTAAGCCGTTTATTGAACGTTTCAACAGCCAAGCCAAATTCCAGCGTTTTCTTTTTCTCGGGTCTGATATTGTCATTTCCGTATGGATTTGTAATCGTAGAAGTAGTTAGCACGGGGGTTCCTCCGGCGGTTTGCACACCAAGATTGCCGGTATTATACGCCACATTGGCCAGATAGGCCGCGGGATAACTACCAACCACCCCCCAAGAAGCACGCAGTTTGGCATAATTAATCACCTGCGGCAGTTTGAAGATATCTGATAGAATTAGGCTACCATTTACGGATGGATAAGTAAATGTATTATTCTGAGGATTCATGGTAGATGTTCTATCTCTTCTTATAGTACCCTCAAGGAAAGCGTAACTTTTGTAGTTAAAGTTCAAGGTACCCAGAAATGCATCTGTTGTTAAATACGTTTGGCTTCCACTACTATTGTATGGCGTATTGTATGACGCGGTCAGATCAAATTTATTTTCCACACCAAGCCCTCCATTTGTGCCCACGCTGGTATTCATACCTTTTTCATCCCTAGCGGTATAACCTGCAGTTGCCGACAGGCTAAAATCTTCTGAAATTTGCTTATTGTAATTAAGCAGGACATCACCATACAAAATATTATAGTTGTATGTAGACTGCGTATATCCACCTGAAGGACCGTACGCTATCGGTTGGGATGAAAGTGATTTATTCAGGGTTCTATTAAACGAAAGATCTGTTGCTATTTTTCCGCGTAAAGACAGGTCATTCGTAATTTTCAAGGTATTCGTAATACTTGATATTAAACGGTTGTTGTATTCATCCACATTGTTTGACATTAGATTCCATACATAATCCAAAATATCAGTACGGTAGTTGGGAATTTTAATATTTTCATCAGGTGTTAAACTCGGGTTACTACCCGTAACATATTTGTAGCCAAGACTAGTTCTGTACTTATCAAAATACCATGCCCCGTTATCAAAAGCCGGCATCATACCCGTAAAATTATTTACCATCCGGTCAACTAAAAAAGGACGATTGTGAACATTCTGGTTAATATAATTTATCATCAAATCCAGTGAGTAGTTCTTGCTGAATCTTACCGTGCTATTAAAATTTGCATTTAATTTTTCATCTTTGGAATTTTGGCTTACACCTTCAAACCGTTGATGTGTTAACGACAACCGGATATCCGCTTTGTCTGTTGCACTGCTAACCGCGATATTTTGTGTTGAATTGTTACCCTTTTGAAATAAATTCGCGTATCTATCTGGCTGTGCCGAATAGGGCCTTACCTGACCATCCCAGGTAAGAATTGGTTTACCATCGAACAGCGGCCCGAAATTTAACCCGGCCTGAACGTTTGTCCTATACGTTGTCCCGTTTAAAGTATAACTTCCAAACCCATCAGGATCACTTTTATATACATCATAAGGTACTGGAAATCCAGCGCCTCTCACATTTTGAAGGCGCGGCAAATAGGCTACCCGATCCTGAAAATAGGTGGCATTAAAATCAACCGAAAAACCTTTTCCCTTTGCCTTCTTTGAGGTTAGCAGCAATACGCCATTTTTACCTTCAGAACCATATAATGCAGCCGCAGCAGCCCCCTTAAGCACCGTAACACTTTCCATATCTTCCAGGTTCAAATCAATAAGTCCGTTTCCCCGCACACGTCCATCATTCCAATAGTCTCCGCTATTAAAACCTCCGTCTCTGATTGGAATACCATCAAGAACAATTAAAGGAGTAGAACTATAGCTAATTGAGTTGAGGCCTCTCAACTGCATGACCACGCCAGCGGTAGAACCTCCAGGCGCAGAAGAAACCTGCAATCCGGGTACTTTTCCATATAATGCTGCCGCAAAGTTTGTTGGTGCCGTCTTTACGAGGTCTGCAGCAGACACTGTTGAAGTGGCATATCCCAGCGATCGCTGTTGGCGCTTTACACCCAGTGCTGTAACGACAACACCTTCCAAGCTACCCTGATCGGTGTTCAATATTATCGGCAGGGTACTATCGCTACCTACTTTTAATACTTTCGTTACAAATCCAACAGAGCTAATCTCTAACTCAGGGCTTCCTTCCACGTTAATAGAATATTCCCCTTTTTCATTGGCAACAGCAGCCTGACTGCGGCCCTTAACCGTTATCGTGGCACCTGGGACTGGCTTACCATCCGCGTCTGTAATCACGCCGGTTATCGTCCGCTTAATCTGAGCCTGCAGGCTTCCATAGCCTAACAGCAAAGCAACGAAAACGAACAACACTTGTTTCTTCTTCATTTTTTTCTCATTTAAAATAATTATAAAATGTTTGGCTAATTTTATAGGTATTATTGCAAACTGACTTTAGTAGTTTCTTTAATTTTTGATCTTGAAAGATGCTCCAGCACCAACGCAGCTGCCCCAATTAGCTCTGCTTTATGCCCCAGAACTGACATTTTTACCAATGTATTGCCCACCAGGCGGGGAATGCAATGTTCGTTTACGGCCTGCAGCACCGGGGCCTGCCAGATACGGCCTGCCTGGGCACCACGACCGCTCAGTACAATCAGTTCCGGATTAAACAGGTGGATGAGCACCGCTACGCCCCGGCCAATATCATAACCAGCCGCGGTAAGCAATTTCACTACATACTCATCTCCCACCTGTGCCGCTTTTACAATCGCCTGCCAGTCTTTTTCCACAGAGCCTGTTCGAAAATTTTTTTTCAAAAAGGTTGAAACGTCTTTCCGCTTCAGCCCTTGCTCTGCCTTGTCAATGATCACTTTTAAAGAAGTTTCGGTTTCAAGACAGCCTTTTTTTCCGCAGGAGCATACCTTATTATTGTTAAAAAAAGGTATATGGCTGAATTCTCCCGCAAAGCCGTTTTCACCACGGTATAGCTGGTTGTTGAGAATTAAACCCAGGCCCACTCCCCAGCCCAGATTGACGACCATAGCATTGCGCGATCCGGCCGCGGCACCAAAACGATGTTCTGCCAGCGCAACAATACTGGAATCATTATCGATATAAACCGGTATGCCTAAAGCATCATCCAGGTAATTCGCAATACTCTTGCTCTCATTCGGAAAGAACGAGTAATTAATTCCCTGGAGCGCATCAATGAACCCAGGCATTCCGATACCCACTCCCAGCACTTTCTTTTTTGGGATCTTTGATTTTTTGATGGCCTGTTCAATAAGGGTTTTTAACTGCTGCAGCGCATTGGGATTATGAGCAAGCAGTAATTCATGCTGCGCCACCACACCTACAGGTTTATTGTGAAAATCTACAATGGCGATCCTTGTAATCATTTGATCCATGGCTACAGCAACTACATACATCGCATCGGGTTTTACCGAATACATGGCAGGACGCCGGCCTCCATTTGAAGGAGCCAACCCATTTTCCTCCACCACCCCTTCTTCAATCAGGTTATTGATCATTTGGGTGGTTAACGGAATGCTCTTACCAATACGGGCACTCAGCTCTGCACAGGACAGGGATCCGGCATAGTAAAACTCCCGGAAAATCGAATGTTTATATTGCAATCGTTTTTGCATGACAGCATCGTTAATTCAAATTTAACGAACTTTTTAAAATAATTAATAAGTAAGCTAATTTTTTTTTGAATTAATAAAAAATTTACGGGTCCCCGAATCCTGCTCATCTCCCCTCTTCTTTCAACCCGGGCTGCCGCATCATAAAAAAAACCGTCCCCGATATTTAAAAATACCAGAGACGGCTATGATCAGGATCTAAGATCGCCTAAATTATTGCTGCTTTGCCCACCAGAGCGGAGTCAGCACGGCATCATCTCCGCCCAGCGCGGCTTTTGCCTGTTTGTATCCGTCCGGACTGGAGTTTGGCAAAACTGACGGGTATTTCAACCGCTGCGGGAAGAACTTAATGTTGGAAGTCATGTACGTACCATCCGTCAACGCAGGCAGTGTAGGAATCGACAGTTCAATGGTCGGGTTCTCAAAGAACGGCAGTCCCAGCCTCCGGTGATCGCTCCATGTTTCCAGAGGTAACCAGGGGCATTGAGCGATGAATTTCTGCGTAATGATCTTTGTTAAAAGGTCATTCTTCACCGTACCTGATTTATACAAGGTATTTGCAGGGTATACAATTGCTGCACTTCCGGCGGTACCGGTGTATCCATCCTGAAAGTTCATCGTGCGGGATGCCGGGGGTTCAGCGGTATGATCCCAGCTTACAGAAGTACCACAGTTATTATAACTGGTAGAGGCTAAATAAGCCGTCGCAAAAGGAGATATGGCAGCCGTACCCGGAGATACCACGCTATTATCCCAGTAGTTAAAACTCAGTGTAATGCCTTTTTCATAGGCAGTCTTTCCATTCACAGGAGTTGTCCAGCCGCGAACGCTGGCCTCTGCTAACAGGAAATACGTTTCCCAGGCCGCAAAAAAGATCCGCTTTTGCGTGCTGTTTCTGAATTGCATATTGATCCGGGGCATGGTACCACCATAATTGAATAATTCATTCATAGGATCTTTGGGACCGAAATCGCCGTCGATCCGGGCATTCCAGGTATACTTGGCATCGATGGATTTCAGATTATCACCCGCGGAAGTTTTCAGGTTCCGGACGCTGATCACATCAAAATTGCCATTCTGTTTGGGATAGTTCGGGTTATTCACATCTCCGGGAATGGAAAACGCTTTATAGGCCCGGGGATCGATCGAATAAGGAAGACCATCCAGCCAGTACCCGGTAACCGGGTCATTATTCTTAACCGGGAAATGATTCAGGTAGCGTTGTCCGAGCCAATCGGCCGGTTTGATGGCCGATTGGAATGCAGCACCCAGCAGATCGGAAGATTTAACGCCACCCAGCCCCTGGTATACATTCCGGAGCGTAACAGACAGGGGTTGCGTATCCCAGGAACGAGTCATTACACCGGTTAGGGGCGACCATCCGTCTTTTTCCTGCACCTGGAAGTTGTCATCCAGCGAGGTGATCAGGTTATTCATATCCGCAGATGCATCTTCAAATTCCGTTTTTGCTTTTGTAGCATCCACTTCAGACAACCGCATGGCCAGCCGGAGCCGCATAGAAGTCGCATACTTTTTCCATTGTGTATAATTATAGCCATATGCAGGATCCTGCTTGGCAATATCCGAAGAATTAACAGACAGATCCAGTTTGGAAGCAGCATCCTTCAATTCAGCCAGGATATAGTAATACACCGTTTTTACATCATTGAACTGGGGGTTTGTTCCCTTAAATGCGTCTACAGGCATCGGACCAAAATTATCTGAAAATTCACTCATCAGATAGGCGCGCCATATGCGGGCAACCTGTATCAGATTAGGAGTATACGATTTAGCGGTACCTGCGCTGATCTTCGATTCGCCGATCTGTATGGCCGTATTCGCATTGTTTAACCAGGTGGATAACTGGTTATAATAGTTCGTAGACCATCCGTCGCTATAACTTCCAACGTTTATTGCACCACCATCCCAGTCACTGGCCTGCCGGCCTGCCGGCTTCCAATACAATACAAAGGAGCGTTCTGCAACATCCGGATCCATTTGCGCACCAATGATGGAGTTATTGATAAAATATTCTACCTGTACCTGCGAGGAATCCGCAGCGATGGGATTTACATTTATTTCTGAAAATTTCTTACAGGATGCCAGCAGTAATACCGCGCACATCGATACCGATATCTTCTTTACTATATATTTCATTGTCATAAGAATTAAAAGTTAGAAACCTAAGGTTACATTAAACATGTAATACCTGGATGTGGGTGGTGCCCCGTTTTCAAAGCCAACCGCATTTGAGCCTATGGCGAATACCGACTCAGGATCCATTCCCTGCATATGACTGCTGATCAGCCATACATTGTTGCAGGAAACACCTACCCGCGCTCTTTGAATGAACGACTTACCCAGCATTTTTTGCGGCAGCTGATAGCTCAGCTGCACATTCCTTAAGCGGATATTGGATGCATCATAAAGATTGGCTTCGGTAATACCGATATTACCGCTTTGAATGGCCTGCCAGTATTGTTGTGGGGTTACTTCAATTTCATTTTTAATATACGTTCCATTTTCATCGAGGATCGCACCCGGCACTTTTATCTTATCCCTGGCTCCGTTTACAACAGTAGCGGCCGCTGTTCCTGCACGCTGCATACTTGCCAGGGTTGCCGAAAAGATCTTCCCGCCGAAACGTCCGTCCAGCAGGAACGACAATCCCAAACCTTTATAGGAGAATGTGTTGGTATTACCCAACAGGAAATCCGGCTGCTGACTGGCCAACCTGCGGGCATCTGTTCCCTGTGGTAACCCGGTGGCGCTCAACAGTAACTGACCATTAAACGCACTCTTGGGGTCATTTACCCGCTGGAATGCAGATCCATAGATCTGTCCGTATTTCTGTCCGGACTCTGCATAAACCGTCACAGCATCGTATCCCCCTAAAGAGTACAGATCAATACCCGGCGCAATTGCGTTCACCACATTCTTGTTGTTGGAGAAGTTCACCTGCGTGGTCCAGTTCAGACCATTGGGATTATCCAGGATCTTACCATCCACGATCAACTCAATACCTTTGTTTTGAATATCTCCGGCATTGATCATTTTATATTTGTATCCGCTCAACGGATCGAGTGGGATCGCGATCAGCTGGTTGGTTGCATTGGTTTTATACCAGGAAAAGTCGATTCCCAGCCGGCTGTTAAACATGCGCAGCTCTGCACCCAGTTCATAGGTTTTTAACAACTCGTTCCTAACATTCGGATCAAACAAGGTTTCATTTCTTCCGGCGGTTGTATTGCCATTGGGATCTTTCCCGATGTTATAGGTATTGTACAATTGATAAGGCGCCATATCATTACCGGCCTGCGCCGCCGAAGCTCTCAACTTACCGTAGCTCAGCCAGCTGGGCAGGGAAGCTCCGCCTTGCCGGATCATGTCTGTAATTACAAACGACAAATTGGTAGAACTGTACAGGTAAGAACGGTGGTTCTTACTCAATACTGAAGACCAGTCATTCCGCAGTGTGGTTTCCAGGAACAGGTATCCATCCCAGTTCAGCTGCAACGATCCGTAAGCAGAATTGATCCTTTTATTGCTATAGAGCTCATCAACCGTTGCCGGGTTTTTACCATTGTTCACAGAAAAAAGATCCGGCACTACCAGCTCTCCGGAGTTGGTTTTGATCGAATTTACATTCTGCGACATCAGGTTACCACCCACGGTTGCAAAACCACCCAACTTACCAAACACATTATCTTTCCGCGCCGTGATCAGGGTGCTGTAGTTGGTTTCTGAAAAAGAATACTTGCCAATGCTATACTGGTTGGTAACGGGGCCTCCGGAATAAGTTTTTCCTTCCGCTACCACATTATACATATCCGATCCGCCTTTCACTTCGGCATTCAGCCAATCGGTGATTTGATATTTCAGCGATCCGGTCATAATGTAACGGTTACGGGTATCCGTGTTCAGATAATTATCCTCCGCCCAATAGGGATTTACAGTTGCACTGTTGGGCACATACCAGATCATTTTCCCGTTCTCATCCTTGGTTTTCTTAAAATCTTCAATATTCAGCGAAACCGGAAGTATATACATTAACCGGTAAATATTACCGGCATTATTTCCCGCCTGTGGCCGGTTGGTTGCTTTGGAGTTGATGTATTGCACTTTTGCATCCAGGGTCCAGCGATCGTCCTTTCCGAATTTAGATAAGGCCCTGGTCGTAATATTTGTACGGCCCAGCTTGGCACCCGGTATCATACTTTTATCATCCAGCCGGTTTAAAGATGTATAAACAGAGGTACCATTGAACTGCTGCGAAAACGTAATGCTTTGATTGGAGTTGAAACCCGTTCCGAAATAGTTATGTATATTATCATAGTATTTCAGTGGCACGGTGGCACCGTTCCAGTTCTCTACATTCTGCCCCTCAATCTTCGGTCCCCAGCTGTTTGCCTGTGTTTTATCATAGATCCCTGTAGAACCCTGTCCAAAAGTGGTTTGCCGGTCGGGATTTGTAAAAATGCTTTCCATCCCGATAGTAGAAGAAACAGTAATGCCCAGGCCCTTTTGAGCCTTTCCTGTTTTGGTAGTAATCAATATAACACCATTACCGGCACGGGAACCATATAAAGAAGCGGCAGAAGGTCCTTTCAACACACTGATAGAAGCGATATCATCCGGGTTTATGTCGGATAGCCCGTTCCCCATATCCAGTGAAGGATTCCAGTAATCGTTGGTAGCACCCGGCACGATCCCCGATTGATTGACGCCTTTTCCTACACCGGTTCCGGAAGTGTTGCTGATGGGTATTCCATCCACTACAATTAAGGGCTGGTTATCACCGGTAAGCGAATTATTTCCGCGTAAAATAATACGGGAAGAACCAGCCGGTCCATTGCTGGAACGGGTTACCTGCAATCCAGCCACCCTTCCGGAAAGTGCATTGGTCACATTGGGCTCTTTGGCATCTGATAGAGTTTCTCCTTTTACTTCCTGCACGCCGTATCCAAGCGATTTCCGCTCCCGTTTAATACCCAGCGCCGTAACCACCACACCTTCCAGGCTGCGCTCTACAGAACTTAGCTGGACAGAAAGGTTATTATCGTCGCCCACTTTTACTGTCTGAGTTGTAAAACCTACAGCGCTGATCTCCAGATCCGGGTGGTTTTCTACAGTAATGGTATATGTCCCGTTGTCGGCAGCAACCACGGCCTGCCCGGTGCCTTTAACGGTTATGGTAGCACCCGGTACCGGCTTGCCATCTGCATCCGTAATTACACCGGTAAGGGTACGCTTTACCTGGGCCATTAAGCTTCCCGCACCCAAAAAGAGGGCAAAGAGTACCAGTAGTACATGTTTCTTCTTCATTTTCTCTTGTTTAAAATTTAATTAATTAACAGTGTTTGGCAAAGGTGAAATCGTTTTTGATGGATGTATCTTCTTCGTTTTTGAAAGGTTCTCCAGCACCAGCGCGGCGGCGCCGATCAGTTCTGCTTTGTGCCCGAGGGTAGACATTTTTACCAATGTGTTGCCCACCAGGCGGGGAATGCAATGTTCATTTACCGCCTGCAATACGGGAGCCTGCCAGATGCGTCCTGCCTGGGCACCACGGCCGCTTAATACGATTAGTTCCGGGTTAAACAAATGGATCAGCACGGCCACACCCCGGCCAATATCATAACCGGCAGCAGTAAGCAATTTCACTACATAGTCATCGCCCATCTGTGCGGCTTTTACAATCGCCTGCCAGTCTTTCTCTACAGAACCGGTACGAAAATCTTTTTTCAAAAAAGCAGCAGCACTTTTCCGCTTTAGTCCCTGCTCCGCTTTTTCAATGATTACTTTTAGAGAGGTTTCGGTTTCCAGGCAACCCTTTTTGCCACAGGAACACACTTTATTATTGTCGAAAAAGGGAATATGACTGAATTCCCCGGCAAAGCCATTTCCACCCCTGTACAACTGGTGATTCAGGATCAGGCCCAGCCCGATACCCCAGCCAATATTGACCACCATGGCATTTCCTACACCTGTGGCCGCCCCAAAATGCTGCTCCGCCAGTGCAATGATACTGGAGTCATTATCGATGTATACCGGAACCTCCAGCTCTTTATGCAGATAACCCGATATACTATTATCATCAATGGAAATAAAGGAATAATTCACGCCTTTTTGCGGATCAATAAAGCCGGGCATCCCGATTCCCACACCAAGAATTTTTTTCCTGGGGATCCTGGCTTTCTTAATAACACCTTCAATCAGTGTTTTCAAATGCACCAGTGCTTCGGGGTTCTCCGCCAGCTTCAGCTCCTCCTGCTGCAATGGCATTACCGGTTTATTTTCAAAATCCATCACCACTACCCGGGTCACTAACTGATCCATGGCTACTGCAATCACATACATCGCATCGGGCTTTACCGAATACATTGCCGGTCTCCGGCCGCCAGCCGAAGGGGCTAATCCGTTCTCCAGCAGCGTACCTTCTGCTACCAACGCGGCCAGTAGTTGTGCCGTAAATGGAATGCTTTTACCAATACGCGTGCTGAGTTCCGCACAAGATAAAGCACCGGCGTAATAAAACTCCCTTAAAATCAACAGCTTATATTGCAACCGTTTTTTCATAGTTCTGTTTATTAACACAAACTTAATAAACTTTTTAATTTTTTTAAAAAGTTTATTAAAAAAATATTATTTTAAGGGGAATGTATTTCGCCCGCAAGATCCGAAAAATTTGTTCATCTTTGCTCCCCTTTTTTATAACCGGTATAAAACAGATGGTACCGGAAAAACCAATCAAATGAAACAGTCGCGCAATGCTGCTATCGGTTTTATCTTTATAACGATGACCATTGATGTGATCGGCTTTGGGTTGATCATACCGGTAATGCCGAAGCTGATTGCGGAACTAAAGCATATCAGCATCAGCGAGGCCAGTGTATACGGCGGCGACCTGCTGGCGCTTTATGCCATTATGCAGCTGTTGTTTTCTCCTTTTATGGGTAACCTGAGCGACCGGTACGGAAGAAGACCGGTGCTCCTGCTGTCGTTACTGGGTTTTTGTGTAGACTACCTGATCCTGGCTTTTGCCCACACTTACTCCCTGTTGGTGGTAGGACGTATTTTATCGGGCATCACCGGGGCCAGTTTTACAACAGCCACCGCTTATATAGCAGATATCAGTACCAATGAAAACCGGGCAAAAAATTTTGGATTGATCGGAGCTGCCTTTGGATTGGGTTTTGTTATTGGTCCGGCATTGGGCGGACTGCTGTCCGTATGGGGGTTAAGGGCGCCATTCTTTGCAGCCGCCGGATTGTGTTTGCTCAACTTCCTTTATGGCTATTTTGTACTGCCGGAGTCTTTAAAACCGGAAAACCGGCGGTCCTTTGACTGGCGAAAGGCAAACCCCATCGGATCGCTGCGCCTGTTCTTTAAATATCCGGGTATCCTGGGACTGGTACTTTGCTTTTTCTTCGTATTTCTTGGAAGCCATGCCGTTCAAAGCAACTGGAGTTACTTTACCATGGACCAATTTAAATGGTCCGAGAAAGAAGTAGGTATTTCGCTGGCCATCGTAGGGGTATTGGTGGGCCTGGTCCAGGGAGGTCTGATGCGATATACCAGCCCCCGGCTGGGTAATGAAAAAAGTACCTATACCGGTTTATTTTTCTATGCGTTTGGTATGATCCTGTTTGCCTTTGCCACCAAAAGCTGGATGATGTATGCCTTCCTGGTACCCTATTGTATGGGCGGTATTGCAGGACCGGCCTTGCAGGCAATCATCACCAATGAAGTACCGGCCAATGAACAGGGCGCCTTGCAGGGTGGCCTCAATTGTGTAATGAGCCTCACCGCGATCATTGGCCCGCCAATGATGACCCGCACTTTCTTTTATTTCAGCCATGATCAGGCCCCGTTTTATTTTCCGGGAGCACCTTTTGTACTGGGAGCAGCATTGATGCTGATCAGCGCTGTAATTGCCTATTATGTGCTCCATATTAAAAAGAAACCTGCAAAGGTCCTATAAGGAGGGAATACAAAATTCAAAGCAAAGGCCGGCCCCGTTATCGGCTACCTGCAATTTCTCATTGTAATGCCGCTCCAGCCGCCGGGCCATATTCACCAGTCCTACACCTTTTGAGTGAAAAAGCTGTTCAACTGTTCCCGAAAAAGGACGGCCCGTATTGCTTACGGCAATATGCACTTTTGTGCCTTGTTGCCGGCAGGTAACCGAAACCGCTCCCCCGTCTATCGCAGGCTCTATCCCGTGTTTCACCGCATTTTCTACCAATGGCTGCAACAGCATGGGCGGTATCCGCACCCGGGCAATGCTGCCGTCTGCATCAACAGAAAACCGGAGCCGCTTTCCAAACCGCGCCTGTTCCAAAGCAAGATACGTGCGCATAAAACTGAGCTCATCCGAAAGCGGCACCAACTCTTCGCGGGTAGACAGCAGTGCATAGCGGAAGGTATCTGCCAAACGGGCAATCAGCATCCGTGCCTGCTCCTGTTCGGGCGGTAATGAAGCGCTGATACTGTTAAGCGTATTGAACAAAAAATGCGGCTGTATCTGCGCCTTCAGCGCATTGATCTCTCCCTGATACGCCAGCTCCCGCAACTCTTTTTCTCTTATCAGCTGCGTTTCCCGCTCACGGAAAAAATGATAGATGTGCAGAATGCCAAACACCTGGAAATACCAGAGCAGGTTGGGCCCCAGGTTCTGGATGATTTGTTTGGTAGTCATCAGTGGCAAACCAATCAGGGGGTTATACCATTGATACAGGAGCACCCAAATTGCGTAATAAGGAAATAACCCTGTTGCAATATGCAGCAGGAACCGCTTCCTGGGGGACCAGTGGTGGAGTTTACGGAAATGGATCCACCAAACTGGCCAACTGGCAATCGCCATAAAAGCACAGTCAATGCCTAAGACCTTCAGGTAGTGCAGGGAGCCTCCCTTTTCTATCAGCCTGGGGCTGCCGTACAGCAAAGTCATAATAACAAGGGTGGCTATAAACACCAGGAGCTCCTTACGGGTAGCGTTGTTGGATGATTTTTGTTGCTGCTGCATTAAGGGGTGATTAATTCCTGCAAGTTTACGATAAATTACAATCCGTACTGGTGCAGATCTACCAACCGCCCGTACAGCGGATGAAACCCGCAACTTCGCGGATTTTGAGGTTGTTTGTCGAAAAGAACAGCCGCATTAAAGAATTCGGATTATCTTGGCCCTTATTTACCCTTTCTAGTAAACAACGGTTATGTCGAAAAGATCGGTACTGGTTGTGGATGATGAAGAACACGGAAGAGTGCTGGTAAAGCAATACCTGAAGGGCCACGATCACTTTTTTATTGCAGGCGAATGCCATAATGGTATTGAAGCCATCAAATACATTAATATGATGGAGCCGGATCTTGTATTTCTCGATATACAGATGCCGGGCGCTGATGGCTTTGAAGTACTGCAGCGCATTGAGCATGTTCCCCGGATCATTTTTACCACCGCATTTGACCAGTATGCCATTAAAGCTTTTGAGATCAATGCCGTCGATTACCTGCTGAAACCCTACACCCGGGAGCGCTTTGACAATGCAATGACCCGCCTGCACGCAACACCCCGGCAGCTTTCCAACCTCGTGACAGAGGTTACCGCCGCAAGAGGCAGCTATCCAGAACGTATTATGGTAGAACATAAAAAAAGATACCAGAATATATCCGTGGCGGATATCATGTATATGAAGGCCAACCGCGATTATACCGAAGTGCATACAAAATCCGGCTCCTATTTAAGCACCCTGGGCATTAGCATGATTGAAGGCAAATTTGATCCCGCAAAATTTATCCGCATACACCGGTCGGTTATTGTAAACATGGACCACGTAAAGGAGCTCTACCGCGATACGGGAAAGACCCTGCTGGTAATAGATAACGGGCTTGAGCTCAATGTGGGCAGGAACTACCTGGGTAATATTAAAAATCACATCATTTAATGGTATAAACCGCCGTCATTTCATGCTGCCGGCTGCCATTGCTAAACCGGTGCAGCAACACCAGTTTTTTTGCTTCAGAAACGGCCACCTCATATACCTTTGGTCCTGCGTTTTCTTCATTTACTGTTAGCCTTTTTTGTGCTGCCTCATAAGCCCAGTTTCCTGTTTCCTTTTGTGCTGCCTCATCATCACAACGGGCGGCACCGTAAAACCGCAGCACCCGGCGATTGCTCCGGAAAAGCAAGCCATCATCCCGCTCACAAAGATCCAGTTTTCCGGCAATATCGGTTTCCGGCTCGCCGTCAAGATCCCAATCCATTGCCGGGTGCACTGTTAGCGAAACCAGCTGCCAGTTCTTTTCTGTAAACGGTGCCTCCTCTTCCGGAGCATTACGTGCCTGCAGCTTGCAGGAAACAAAGGTTAACAGGCCTATTACAAAAGCCCACCCGGTTGTTCTGTTCATAGTTGTTAATAACGAAATCGTACAAGAATTTAAATTTCCCGCCAAAACTAAGTACCCTTCCGGTATTCATACGGCGCCTTCTACCAGCAACGTAATAAAAAGATAAATGGCCGTTTTTATCGACAAAGACCATTTACAGATTAGTGATTACTGCATTCAAAAAGAGCCATGAGCGGCGTTGCTTCCCTTGTTGTTATGACATCACTATATGGCCATATATATCCCACACAATAAGAATTCCGGCCGTTTGCCAAACGCCACTCATACAGCTCCGGCAGCAGCCTCACATCGGTTCGTCTCCTTATCCCGTTGTTCATCCGCAGCATATGAATCTGGCAGAATACCCAACGGCGGCGGCCCGCCGTCGTTTATCTTGCGCAGGCTTTTGTAAAAGGTATTATTGAAATCCAAAATCAACCATCACAATGAAAAAACAATCACTTATTGCTGTCCTGTGTCTGATTACACTTTTTCTAACCAGCTGCTCAAAAAAAGACGGACCTTCCAAAGACGATGATCCAGGCCAACCATCCCCCGCAGATGAAATACGGACACCTGTTCCTTTTCAACAACTGCCGCCATCTTCCCGGGAATTTACGGTTGCCGGTACCCGCACTTATGTGGATGTAATGGGAAAGCAACGCAGCAAACTGCCGGCCTTCCGGAATCTCGCCGTTAAACAAAATACGATGCGCGGATATGTAAAAGATGTGTATGGCCGTCCTGTAAAAGGAGCCGATATCGGCATCCGCTCTTCCATCATCGGCGGCACTTACAGTTCCGCTTCCGGTCAAACAGATGCCAATGGTTATTATGAGATCCTGCTGCCCGTAGGCACGGTTGCCGTTTGGGGTGCCAAATACCTGATGGATTATGAATCCGGAAAAGCCCCCGTATCATTGTTTCCGGCAGACAGCAGCCTGGGCAGTTTCCGTTCTGTGGACGGCGCAATAAAAAATTTCGTACTGCTGCCCTACGGACAGGGCCAGCCGGAACAGATCGTCAAAGGCCCTTACTGGCCCAGCAGCTATATGGGCGGTTCCATACACCTGTCGTATAGCCTGCGTACCGAATCGCTGCCGCTGCCCGGAAGTTTCCCGGTTGGTTCGGTGATCCTTATAAAACTTACGCCGCTGGATCTGCTGTATGCCGATGAAAAGATCAGCTTTACTATCCGGAAAGTGGTAGAGAGCAATGAGCTTTATATCAACAATATTCCGGTAGGGCGTTATAAACTGGAGCTGAAGCTGGAGAATGGACCGGATATCCGCATGACGGAAAGCATCAACCTCAAACCCGATTTTGGGATGCAGCCCAAGCAGGCTTTGGGCAGCACGCAAATTACCTTTATACCCGGAGATCCGGAAGTGATGGTATGGTATGGCAACTGGTGGATCGTACCCATCAATATTGAGCTCCCATAGCATTTCAGTTGCCCGGTTATTCTTTTTTTAAGCCCGGCCGCAGCACTGCTATGATGCACTGTTTAAGCCTGTTCCGCTACAGCTCTTCAACCTCTGGTGCACGGCCAGTTTCTTCGCGCAGCGTTTCCCAAAAGGAACGCTGCGCATCAATAATCACAAAGACGCCGATAAAAAAGCAGACAGGGCTTCTACATTTTTCTTTTCGCTGCCGATAAAAATCTTATGATCAATGATCACCACCGGGCGTTTTAAAAAAGTATCATGTTCCAGGATATAATCGCGGTAATCATTCTCAGTGAGTTTTTTATCCTTTAATCCCAGTTCCTTATACAACAGTGCCCGGCGGCTGAACAGGGCTTCATAACTTCCTGCGAGGTCCTTCATAGCACTTAATTGCTCAGGTGTTATTTTTTCCGTACGAATGTCCTGCAGCTGAAACCCGTTCTTCACATTGATTCCGGCCTCTTCCATTATTTTCTTACAGGTATCGCAGGTTGCGAGATAATATATTTTTTTCATGTATCAATAGATCGCCCCTGACGGGCTGTTTTGAAGAATCGAAAATATCCGGTCAAAAATAACGATTGCAACAATAAAGAGCGGGCATTGCCGCGAATCTTCGGCGCCATATTTTAAACTACATTTCCATTTATATTGCTCTCCGCTTATACCCCCCGGGTTTAAAATGTCTATGGATCAACGGAGGCCCTGGTAAGTACAGGATCAAAAAAGGAGACGGATTATCTGCGGCAGGTCCCATTTTTCAAAAACCAGGAGCGGCCTTACAGGAGCACTCTTGAACGGTCTGAACGACAAAATGTTATATACTGAGGCCCACTCTTTTCAACCAATACGGTCAAATATTGTTAATTTTGTAAATTAATAGCAGCATATCATGATAAAAACAGGCAACCCCGTGATCAGTATTTATACAGAAATGACTCCGAACCCGGAAACAATGAAGTTTGTGGCCAACAAGTTATTGTACCCTGGTAAAAGCATTGATTTTCCGGATGCAGAAGCAGCCAAGCCTTCGCCGCTTGCAACCGAATTGTTTGGTTTTCCTTTTATAAAAGCTGTTTTTATAGCCAGCAACTTCGTTACGCTTACCAAAACCGCCGATGCGGAATGGCAGGATGTAACGCCTTCGATCCGCCAGTTTTTAAAAGATTACCTGGAAGAAGGCAAGGTGGTGATTAACGAGGATGAAGTGGTTACCGTTAAAAAAGAAAGCAGCAATGAAGTTTCCGCAGACGATGATGATGTGGTAAAACGCATTAAAGAGCTGTTAGAGAACTATGTAAAGCCGGCCGTTGAAATGGACGGCGGAGCCATCCAGTTTCGCAGTTATAATGATGGTGTGGTAAACCTGATGATGCAGGGAAGCTGCAGCGGCTGTCCGTCTTCGATGATTACGCTGAAAGCCGGCATTGAAGGAATGATGAAACGCATGATCCCGGAAGTAAAGGAAGTAGTAGCAGAAGCAGAATAATCCATCAGAATTAATACATTTGTTGGCGTCACCGTACTGGTGGCGCTTTTTTAATGCGTTCAGCCATCCTCATATTCCTGGCCCTTGCTGTTTTGGCAGGCAGCTGCGGTTACATGAACAATCCTTTACGCCGGGAAACACACCGGCTCCAAAGGGGAAAAATCGTTGATACCAGTTCCTTTATTTACGACCTTCCCTATCCCAAAGGTGTTAGTCATACCCTGGTACAGGGCTACTTTACACAGTTTACACATAAACGCCGGGCAGCCCTCGATTTTAAAATGCCCATAGGTTCTGTTGTTTGTGCCGCAAGGGAGGGGGTGGTTGTCCGGCTGAAGGAAGACGGAAACCAGGGTGGCATTAAAAAATCGAACCGGGTGCATGCCAATTATGTGGTCATTCAGCATGCGGACAGCTCGCGGGCCGGATACTGGCACCTGCAAAAAAACGGGGTATTGGTAAATGTGGGCGACACGGTTAAAAAGGGACAGCCCATCGCACGCAGTGGTAATACCGGTTATACCTATTTTCCGCATCTTCATTTTATTGTATGGACCTTTGACCGCAACGGACGGTTTAAACAAATGCCCACCCGGTTCCGCATCAAAAAGGGGACGCGATATCTGCGCGCCATCCGCAATTACCGCAATCCTCCGGATTAACCGGCCCCAGCCATTTTCGTTTTCATTATTTCCTGATCTCTTACTCAAAAAAACATGCTGAAAAAAATTGTGATCATTGGTCCCGAAAGTACCGGAAAAAGCAACCTATGTGCCGCCCTGGCCCGGCATTACGAAACCAGCTGGTGCCCGGAATATGCCCGGGATTTTCTGATGGAAAACGGGAAAACCTATACCTATGATGATCTGCTGGTTATTGCAAAAGGCCAACTGGCACTGGAAGATCAATACAGTCAACAGCTCCGGAACACCGGGACTTCACCGTTGTTTATTGACACCGATATGTATGTAATGAAAGTGTGGTGCGAATTCGTTTTTAATAAATGCCACACTTTTATCCTGGATGCCATCGCCGAACGGCGCTATGATCTGTACCTGCTTTGTAACACAGACCTGCCCTGGGTACAGGACGAACTAAGAGAGTACCCTGATCCCGAAACCCGGGAAGAGCTATTCCAGATCTATAAATCCCTGCTGATTGATCAGGAAACACCGTGGGTAGAAATTAAAGGCCTGGGAACCAACCGGATCGAAGCCGCAATAAATGCGGTAGATGGATTCATGAATTCCTGATCCCGTAACACTGTATTAACAGAAACCCCTTAGTTTTGGCGCAAAATTTATCATTCAAAACCGAAAAACATGAAGAAAGTCGTATTATCACTCGCTATCCTTACAACACTGGGCACCACTTCTTTTGCACAATTCAAACTAAACTCAAAAACCATTGGCGCTGCAGAAAAAGGCGTAAAAGCAGCCACTTTCAGCGATGCTGATGCCGCCAAACTGGCCAGTCAGGCTGTAGAATGGATGGATGCCAACAACCCGGTTGCCAGGCCGGAGGATCCATATGCCGTTCGTTTGAACAAAATCTTTGCAAAACATAAAAGCGAAGACGGCCTCAACCTGAACTATAAGGTTTATATGGTGAAGGATATCAATGCCTTTGCCTGTGCCGATGGCAGCATCCGGGTATTTGCAGCCCTGATGGATCTGATGACTGATGAAGAGATCCTTTCGGTGATCGGACATGAGATCGGGCACGTAAAAAATAAGGATACCAGGGATGCCATTCGTGCAGCTTATAAAAGAGCGGCTATTACCGATGCAGCGGCCTCCCAGTCCGGAGCAGTAGCGCAACTCAGCGAAAGCCAGCTGGGCCAGTTTGCCAATGCCGTTCTTGAGTCAAAATACAGCCGTAAGCAGGAATCTGAAGCAGACGCCTACGGCTACGATTTTCTAAAAAGAAATGGCTATAATGTAATGGCCATGGCCAGCGCATTTAATAAACTGGCAGACCTGAGCAGCGGAGCTAAGGCCAGCAATACCGAAAAGATGCTGAGCAGCCACCCGGATAGTAAGGATCGCGCTGCCAAAGTGGAAGAAAAAGCCAAACAGGACGGGCTTTATAAGAAATAATTCAGAACGCTTTTAATAGCTGCAGCGATCCTTCGGGATCGCTTTTTTTTGTGCCGGTGCCGGGATGGTCCGGAAACAGCAAAAACAGCAAGCACCGTTTTGCTTCACCTTTTTTTTTGCCGGTCCGGGCTTAAAAATCGGGGCATTCATCGAATAATTTTAAAACAGAGTTTTGGGCATGCTACTTTTACCACGGTTTAGAGGGCTTAAGAGTGGGCTACCGGATCTTTCCAGATCATCGTACCCCCTCTTATTTTTTTTTTACACCCTCCCGTTTTCAGTGTTATGTCACTGAAACATTGAAGATTCAGCATTAGCAGCTCCGCAAAATTATTACTGACGAAAACAGCAAAACAGTTTTATCCAATTCAGAGGGGAACGTCATGCGCCGCCGAAGGAATGCCAGGCATCGGCCTCAAAAAAAATCCCGCCGTGTACCGGCAGGATCCTGAATCATATGTTATTGGATAATCTATTCTTCTATTTTTTCATCTTCCAGCCGGGAAACCACCTCAGGTGATACTTTGCGCAGCGGATTGGCGTGTTGTTCTCCATACTCCGCACGCTGACTGATGATATCAGCACAGGTATAAACCGCCTGCAGGAATGAACCGGCATCTGCCCGCCCCTTGCCGGCAATATCAAACGCCACACCATGGTCCGGTGAGGTACGCACCACTTCCAGTCCGGCCGTATAATTCACCCCTTCTCCCTGCGCCAGCGATTTAAAGGGTATCAATCCCTGATCATGGTACATGGCCAGTACGGCATCAAATTTTTCATATTGTCCCCGGGCAAAAAAGGCGTCTGCGCTATACGGGCCAAAGGCAAGGATATTTTTGTTCCGCGCCTGTTTAATGGCCGGAGCAATAATGGTTTGTTCCTCGTTCCCGACCAGGCCTTCATCCCCTGCGTGCGGGTTCAGCCCAAGCACGGCAATACGGGGTTTGCCAATACCAAAATCCCGCTGCAGGCTACTGTTGATAATCGCAAGTTTGCTCAGGATTGCCTCAGCTGTAATATGCTGCGCCACCTCGCTGATGGGAACATGTTCGGTTACCAGCGCTACCCGCATATTTTCGGCACACATCATCATCACCACATCCCTGGCATTGAAACTGGCTTTGAGATAAGGCGTGTGCCCGGTATAGGAAAACTGCTCCGATTGTACATTGGTTTTATGAATGGGTGCTGTTACCAACCCGTCGATCTTTTTTTCCTTCAACGCCCCGATGGCTGTTTCCAGAGAAGTAACGGCATAGCGGCCGCCGGTTTCATTGAGTGTTCCGGGGGTAATATTCACTTCCTCTTCCCAGCAATTAAAAATGGTTACCTGTTTGGGGTTGATCTTATCATATTCCCGGGTATGAAAAAAGCTGAAATTACTTTCCGATACCGTTTTCCTGTAAAAATTTACCGCTTTGTTATTGGCAAAAATAACAGGGGTACAGATATCCAGGAGGCGCGCATCAGAGAACGTCTTCACAATCAATTCAATACCAATACCATTCAGATCACCGGAAGTGATCCCGATCACCGGTTTTTGTTTATGCGTCATAGTATGATTGTCGATAATTAAACCGTGAAAATACGATAAAAACAGTTATGCAGGACTTGAAGTCCCGTATCACCATCTGCTTCCAATTCCGCATAGCGCAAAAAAGCCGGTACAAAATAATTTGTCCGGCTTTTGATTTAAGGTTATTGCATTGATTACTTGCTAAGGAACATGCTCCGGTCTTTATATAACTGTCTGAAATAAGGATCTTTCAGATTTTTGATAAAGCGGATGGCTTCCCCGGTACTCTTCATCTCGGGCCCCAGTTCTTTGTTTACACCCGGGAATTTATTAAAGCTGAAAACCGGCTCTTTGATCGCATAGCCGTCCAGTTTCTTCTCAAATGTAAAATCGGTGAGCTTGTTGGCTCCGATCATTACCTTGGTGGCAATATTCAGGTAAGGGATCTGGTAAGCCTTGGCAATAAATGGCGTGGTACGGGATGCACGTGGGTTGGCCTCAATCACATACACAGTGCCATCTTTAATGGCAAACTGGATATTGATTAATCCCCGGATGTCCAGTGCCCGTGCTATTTTTTCCGCGTAATGCTCCATGGTGGTTACCTCCATCGGGGAAAGGTTAAAGGCCGGTAATACGGCGTTGCTGTCTCCACTGTGGATGCCCGCCGGCTCAATATGCTCCATTACTCCCATTACGTGGAAGTTCTCGCCGTCATAGATCGCGTCTACTTCTGCCTCCTGGCAACGATCGAGGAAATGATCGATCAGGATCTTATTGCCGGGAATATGCTTCAGCAGGCTGATCACCGCTCTTTCTACTTCATCATCATTGAGCACGATCCGCATCCGTTGTCCGCCCAACACATAGGAAGGACGTACCAGTACCGGATAGCCCACGCGGTTGGCGATCTGTACGGCTTCATCAACCGTCCAGGCCGAACCATATTCAGGATAAGGGATCTTTAATTCTTTCAGCATATCGCTAAACCGGCCGCGGTCTTCTGCAATATCCATATTATCAAAGCTGGTACCCATGATTTCTACGCCCATTTCTTTGATCTTTTCTGCCAGCTTCAGGGCAGTTTGTCCGCCCAGCTGCACGATCACCCCTGCGGGTTTTTCGTATTCGATCAGTTCGCGCACATGCTCCCAGTATACCGGCTCAAAGTACAGCTTGTCCGCCATATCAAAGTCGGTACTCACCGTTTCGGGGTTGCAGTTCATCATGATGGCCTCATAACCGGCTTCTTTAATCGCCAGCAGTCCGTGCACACAGCAATAATCGAACTCAATGCCCTGACCGATACGGTTAGGACCGCTGCCCAATACGATGATCTTTTTCCGGTCAGAAACTTTTGACTCGTTGTGCACCAGGTCCCCGGCACTCAGGTCCGACTTGGCAGGCGCATCAAAAGTGGAATAGAAATATGGTGTTTTTGCCTCAAATTCGGCACTGCAGGTATCTACCATTTTATAAACCCGGTTGATACCCAGCTCTTTCCTGCGGGCATACACGGCTTCTTCGGTATTTCCATGCCCCATGATTTCGGCAATCTGGGCATCGCTGAATCCGTTTACCTTGGCATCCCGCAGCAGGTCTGCCGGCAAGGTATCCAGGTTATACTCGGCAATTTTCTTTTCCAGTATGCAAAGTTTCTGAATTTCAGAAAGGAACCAGCGATCGATACCATTGGTGGCTTTTGAAATGGTTCCTACAGAAACACCTGCCATCAGGGCATCTTTTATACGGAAAATACGATCCCATTTCGGCGTTTTGATATATTCCAGTAATTCTTCTGCGCGCATCAGGCTTTTACCATAGTATCCCAGGCCGATGGCGTTATTCTCCAGGCTCTGGCAGGCTTTCTGTACCGCTTCGTTAAAGCTGCGGCCGATGGCCATTACCTCACCCACACTCTTCATCTGCAGGCCCAGTGTATCATTGGCTCCTTTAAATTTATCAAAATTCCAGCGGGGAATTTTTACAATTACATAGTCGAGCGCCGGTTCAAAATAGGCCGAAGTGGTTTTGGTGATCTGGTTTTCCAGCTCATCCAGGTTATAACCAATGGCCAGTTTTGCGGCAATTTTTGCGATCGGATAACCGGTTGCTTTTGAAGCAAGCGCTGAAGAACGGCTCACGCGGGGGTTGATCTCAATCGCGATGATCTCTTCGGTTTCGGGGTTCATGGCAAACTGTACGTTACAGCCGCCGGCAAAGTTGCCCAGGTCGCGCATCATCCGGATAGCGGTATTCCGCATCAGCTGCATCCCGGTATCGCTCAAGGTCATGGAAGGCGCTACCGTAATGGAATCACCGGTGTGCACCCCCATGGGGTCGAAGTTTTCTACCGTACAAATGATGCATACGTTGTCCGCAGCATCTCTTAACAATTCCAGCTCAAACTCTTTCCAGCCCAGCACGGCTTTTTCTACCAGTACCTCGTGAATGGGCGAAGCTTGTAAACCGCGGTTCAGCGCTTCATCCAGCTCATCTTTATCGTGTACAAAACCGCCACCGGTACCCCCCAGGGTAAAAGAGGGGCGGATCACCAGGGGAAAACCGATCTCCTGGGCGAATTCTTTTCCTTCCAGGAAGGAGTTGGCTGTTTTTGCTGTAGCCACCTGAATTCCCAGCTCAATCATCCACTGACGGAACAATTCCCGGTCTTCTGCCTTATCTATCGCCTTGATATCCACACCAATAAGTCGCACATTGTATTCTTTCCACAGCCCCAGTTCTTCTGCTTCTTTACAAAGGTTCAATGCTGTCTGACCTCCCATTGTGGGCAATACCGCGTCAATTTCATTCTCCTGCAGAATCTGTTCAATACTTTCGGTGGTCAGCGGTAAAAGGTATACACGGTCTGCCATCATCGGATCGGTCATGATCGTGGCCGGGTTGCTGTTGACCAGGATCACTTTGATCCCTTCTTCCCGCAAACTGCGGGCGGCCTGGGTGCCGGAGTAGTCAAATTCACAAGCCTGACCGATCACAATGGGACCGGAACCAATAATTAATACCGTTTTTATGGAAGTATCTTTGGGCATCTTTTATGCTTTCTTTTAAAAAAAATAAATTGCGCAAAAGTAGGCCTAAAACAGGAAAAAGAGGGCTTTAATATTGAAGAATTTCCAGGTAATTTTCATTTTCAAAAAACGAACGGTAGTAAAATGTCGTATGGCCAATGCTTCCCGGTACTAGTTTTCCCGGCTGATCGCCAGCTGTACTGCCCCGGCGGCATTGGCGATCCTGCCGGAGCTACACAGCTCAGATAGCAATATTTTCTCGTCTTTTGTACCCGGTTTAACAACCGGCTCCTCCAATAGGGTTCCGGATTTTTTTATTATATCTACCACTTCGGTAGCCTTCAGTTTTGGAAAATACGATCGTAAAAGGGCTGCAATACCGGCCACAACCGGGCTTGCGAGACTGGTACCACTGGCCATTTGTGTACCATCACCGGCAATGGCGCAGTGAATCTGGAGCCCCGGTGCAAACAGATCTACCTTTTTCTTACCATAATTGCTAAACCCCGCCACCAGGGCACCTAAACTGGCATCCCCGCTGGCCCCCACCTGGAGCATGTTTGGCAAAAACCGGTGATCAATGGTATATGAACTGGGATAATGATCATCTACATCAATATCTTCAGCATCATTGCCGGCGGCGTGTACCAGCACCACATCTTTTGAAAGCGCATATTCAATGGCCTCGTCTACCCAGCGCTTATCGGCCGATATGTATTTGCCAAAGCTCATATTGATTACCCGGGCGCCATGATCTACTGCATACCGGATGGAAAGCGCCACATCTTTGTCAAATTCATCCTTGCCCAGGATCCCCCGGATCATCATGATCTTTACATTATCCGCAATGCCATCAATGCCAATACCATTGTTGCGCACGGCCCCAATCACGCTGCTGACACCGGTCCCGTGATACCCGCTGAAACCCGTAAGATTATGATTCCCATATCTGGTCTTTGTAATATCATAATCATCATCCTGCAGCAGTTTCCCCCGCACGTCCTCCGGAGTGGTGGTTAATTTCAGCAGGTTGTCTTCCTGCTCTTTTTTGTAATCGCCGAATTCTTTTATAAAGCCGGCATTACTGGTTTGTCCGTCTCTCAGAATATTTTTCCAGATCCCGATCAGGTCCCTGTTGGCATCGGTAACCAAAACGCTGTCCAGGTCCTTCAGGGTGAACACTTCTTTATTCAGCGCTTTTTTCAGCATTGTATTCGACCGTTCGGCCAGCGCCCAATCTCCACGCAGGTTATCGATGATCTTTGATGCACTGTTGTACGAATCAACCAGCTTTTGATGGGCCCGTTTCCATTCCCGGTAGTGCCACTGCTGGTTCGTTGCAATGGCTGCACTATCCTTTCCTTCAAACTGTGCTTTAAACCGGTGGTAAGTACGCCAATCGTCGCTGATGCTTATTGAAAGGTTTTCACCGTTTGGCGCGCCCAGGTAATTCCATCCGTAATAATCATCTACCAGTCCGTTGCCATCATCATCTGTATGATTATTGGGAATTTCTTTGGGATTGTGCCACAGCACGGGTTTCAGGTCTGGCTGCAGGGTATCAATGCCGCTGTCGATTACCGCCACAATCACCGGGGTACTTTTGCGTCCTTTTAAAAGTGTATAGGCCTGGTTGAGACTGATGCCCCGGTACCCATCCTGCTGATAATCCAGGTAATGCCAGTCTTTTATTTCAGGCTTTACGGTTTGTGTATGCCCCAGGCTTATGCAAAACAGCAACACAGCGGTTACCGCCATCCGTTTTTTCATGTCTCTTATAAATAAAGTCCATGAAAATAATCCTTATTATTGATTTATTGCTGATTTAAAAATTTCATAAACTCCGTTTGTTCACCCAAAAAAGTAAAGGAATCCCTTAACTGATGGTAGTTCTGTTTATCCAACACCTGGGGAAAAACCAGTTTTGCCATTTTCAGTTTATTGCTTCCAAAACTAAAACTGGAGATCCACTGCCGCACCTGGGCCGTGGTAAAGGAATTGTATTTGGTACCCGCCCTGAGAATCGCTTCTTTATCGTTGTCAAATACCTTACTACCGATAGCCGCCGCCAGGGCATTGGCATCTGCGTCTTTCATTTTCGGAAGCCGCGGATAAGCCGGTTGTTCCGGGTACGATACCGGTGGTACAACAGTGCCTCCCGGTTTTGTCTTTAATGTTTCCGTGGTTTTATCCAGCTGCATTTGTTCTCGTACCCGGATGATTGCCTTTTGACCGGATTTCAGATCCACCGTGGTTTCGCGCATAGAAGCTTCGGGGAAAAACGGATCCCATATCTTCAGATAATATATACCGGCAGGCAGGTTGGCAATGGAAATATTCGATCCGCTTTCTTCAAAGTAACAGTTTGTATTTTCCAAAATGACCTGGAAGGTATGATTCCGGTCGTTTTTTACCTGGATCGTCGATTGAGCCCCTGCAAAACAGGGAAGGCAGAGCAACAGGAAGTGGTACAACTTTTTCATAACATTTCGCTTTACGGATAGAAGCATCTTTTTATAAAAGCGTTCGCTTCCGGTTGTTAAGAATGTTACAAATAGGAGGTTCTGGTTGTAGCTAAGTCAATAATAATGCCGCAGATGCGCAGATTTTAGGATTTAAACATGGAAAAGCTTCAAAAATGGATTGCCCCCTTAATATGGACAACCCGTGAAAAATGGTTGCAGCACACTTTGGTGTCCTGCAAAGCAGCATCAGCAGATCAGCGGCGATAAAGGCTTGCCGATGTGATAGCCACTGATCAGTAGCCGATCAATAAAAGGGTTGTTTGCTGCTATTTTTTTGCTTCTGTAAATATAACCACGCGATGATCTGCCGGCTTTATTGTTTTGAGGTACGCAAAAATGGCTTTCAGATCACGCTCCGTCATACCCGCATACATACTCCAGGGCATGATCGTGTTGAACTCCTTTTTTCCTACAGGGTGCAGCGCTCCGGGCAGATTGTATGATTTAAACCGGCTAACGAACATACTATCTGTCCAGGCGCCAATGCCGGTTTTAACATCGGGTGTAATATTAGGTGTGTGCAAAACACCGGCCGGCATCACAAATTCCCGTCCTCCATTGAATGCTTTTTCCAGTATGATCTGTCCTTTCTCAATAGGTGTATGACATTCCACGCAGGCGGCAATCGTCACCAGGTATTCACCCCGCTTCACCACATCGGACGTATCAGGCCGCGGCATCGGCACCGCCTTTTTCGGGATGGTATTGATGATAAAGTTCAGCGGGAAGTCGATCTTCCGGGCCGGCGGATCACTTTTTATGGATGTCAGGGTGCGCAGGTAGGCAATGATGCTTAACACATCCTCCGGATCCATTTTCCCATAATTCAAATAGGGCATCACCGGGAACAATGCTTCCCCCTCCCGGTTCACACCGGTTGTAATGGTCCGGTAAATCTCACCATCGGTCCAACCGGAAAGATGATACGGTGTAATATTTTTAGAATAAAAGGTACCTGGAAAGCCCATTTCAGGACCGAAATATTCACCGCCTATACCGGTTGACCCTTCTACCACCGGACCCGAAAACCGCGTCCAGTCTCTTGTTGAATGACAATCCATACAAACGGCCACATGATTGGCCAGGTAGCGGCCTCTTTCGACCCGGTCCGGTAATGACTTCGCCTGCACATCCGGAGCTTTTCCTACCGCAGGCAATAAAACTTTAAGATATCCCAATGCAGCTACAATCAGTATGATAACAGCAAGGATCAAAAATTTCAGGAAACGTTTCATAAAGCAGTGGATTTACGTACCTATAAATGTAATCCCTTTCCTCCGGGAAAGGGCCTTTATCGCTAAAATTTGGGATATAGGGTACACCAATTCTGCCTGTTTCCCTATTTTTGAATGGATGGCAAAGCATTTTTTCTTATCCCTGTTCTTGTTAGCCGGTTGTTTTTCGCATGCTCAACTTTATAAAAAACCGGTTTACCCGCAAAATTATTTCCGCTGGCCCACCCTGCTGACGCCCGATATTGTTGCCAATATGGGTGAATTGCGTCCCAATCACTGGCATATGGGGCTGGATGTGCGCACCAATCAAAAAGTAAACCAGCAGGTGGTAGCAGCGGCAGATGGCTATATTGCGTTTGTAGGTATTGAACCCTTAAGCTGGGGTCGCTGGATCATCATCAATCACCCCAACGGACTCTCTACACTGTATGGTCATCTGAATGATTTCCGGCCCGATCTGGAAGCATATGTAACCAACCATCAGTACCAGCAGGAATCCTGGGAAACCCACCTGGATATTCCGCCGGGAAAATTCCCGGTAAAAAAAGGAGATTTTATTTCCTATAGCGGTACTACCGGTGGTTCCCAGGGGCCTCATGTACATTGGGAGGTGATCGATACCAAATCCGGAAGGCGTTTGAACCCGGATCTGTTTGGCACGCCGTTTAATGATATTTACCCCCCAACCCTGGTGAAGCTGGTGATGTACGACCGGAGCAACAGCAGCTACGACCAGTACCCAGCCGGGTTTTCGCTGCACCGGGCAGGAACCAATTACACCGTTTCGGGAGGCACTATTCAAACCGCGCTCAACAACCTGAGCTTTGCCATTCAGGCCTACGATACCTGGAACAGTGCCGGCAACCGCGATGGCATTTACAGTGCCCGGCTTTTTTTTGACGAGCAGGAGATCTCCAGCTTTTATATCGACAGCATCGGCTATAACAACACCCGGTATATGAATTGCCAGGTTGATTATAAGATGAAGGCCAGTGGCGGACCCTGGGTGCAGCATGTATCCAAACTCCCGGGCGACCGCGGAGGCGTTTATTATGATCTGGGCTGGAATAACAATACGATCCGGTTGAAAGACACCAGTGACCATGATATACAACTGCTGGTAAGCGATACCCGCGGCAATACGGCAACCCTTTCATTTAAACTAAAAAACAACGGAACTGCACCTCCTGCTGTTAAGTCCTATGAATGGTTACCCAACCGGTTGAACCGCATTTTTAAACCTGACTTTGAGGCCTACCTGCCGATGTTTGTTTTGTATGATAAAATGAACGCCGGTTACGCACGGTTTCCCTCTGGAGGCGGCAGCAGCATTTCTGCAAGGCATAAACTGGGCGAAAATGATATTCCGGTGCACAGCGATTTTGAAGTACGCATTAAACCGGAAAAACCGGTTACGCAAGAGAACCGCGATCGCATTGTGATCAAAAGAACCGGCAGCAGCAATACGGTAAAAAAAGCCAGCTGGAACGGGGAATGGGTGAGTGCATTATTTCGTGATTTCGGGACCTTTGAAGCTTTTGTAGACAATACGCCCCCCTCCATCAATGCATTGGGCAGTGGTGAAATTGTTGATCTCAGCCGCAGTTCCCGGATCGCCTTTACCCCTACCGACAATTCCGGTATTGCCGGTTTCCGTGCGGAGATAGATGGCCGCTGGATACGGTTTACCAATGATAAGGGCAAAACGTATCTCTATTATTTTGATGAAAAAGTACCTCCGGGAGAACATACCCTTACCGTAACTGTTACAGATATAGCAGGCAACAAAACCGAACGCAGCTGGAAGTTTAGAAGAGGAGCCGGTACTGTTGCGGATGAACCGGTACGCGAACGGTCGAAAACCACCACAAAAAAAACGGCTTCCGGCAAACATACCGTTTCAAAAAAGACCAATCCCTCCCGGTCAAAAACAGGAGGAAAGACGTCTTCTGGGAAGACCGTAAAAAAGACCCCCAGCAAGAAGAAAAAATAAGGAGCAAAAACTGTTTAAATTTATATGGCAACGCATTTAAAAGAGGGTGACAAAGCCCCCGCATTTACCGGTACCGATCAGGATGGTAAAAAGATTTCGCTGAAAGATTTTAAAGGGCAAAAAGTAGTCCTGTATTTTTATCCTGAGGATGACACACCTACCTGCACTATACAGGCCTGCAACCTGCGCGACAATTACGCCCTTTTGAAAAAAGAAGGTTTACAAATCATTGGCATTAGTCCCGATGATGAGGCAAAGCACAAGAAATTCGAAAAGAAATTTTCGCTTCCCTTTCCGCTGCTGGCCGACCCGCGGCATGTCATTATTGAAAAATATGGAGTATGGGGCGAAAAACAAATGTTCGGCAATAAGTATATGGGCTTACACCGCACTACTTTTGTGATCGATGAAAAAGGGATCATCCAGAAAATCTTCCTCAAGCCCAAAAGCGCCAGTCATGCGGAAGAAATTATCAGCAAGCTGAAAAAATAAAACGCACCAACCGGCTCACCGGCGGTTTACGATGTTAATTTGGTTCCTTCGTAAATATCAGGAATTGCAATGCGGGCATCAACTGCTTTAATGATCAGGGTATCGCCGGAAGTTTTATACTCTTCCAGCTCCCAATGCCCGGAGTTATTGAGCCGGAACACTTCGATGCTGATGCTTTCTGAATCGACCAGGATATACTCTTTCAATGCCGGGATATCGCGGTATAGTTTGAATTTGCTGCCCCGGTCATAATCTCTTGTAGAACGCGAAAGGATCTCGATCAGCACAGTAGGAGCAACAGCGGTTTCGGCATCTTCGGGGGAAGAAACAATATCTCCGCAGATAATGGAAATATCGGGGTAAGTGAATAGTGTATTTTCCGGGATATGAATCCGCATATCACTTCCAAAGGGCGTACACGGTTTCCCCCGAAGCTGCAAGTACAATTGCCCCATCATGTTTGAGAAAATAACATTGTGCTTTCTTCCGGCGCCGGCCATGGCAAAAATTCCGCCGCGGTAGTACTCATGTTTTTCCGGGGAAGCGTTCTCCATTTCCAGGTATTCCGGAATGGTGTAATATGCTTTCTGGTAAGCGGGTGCAGGCTCATTCAAAATATGATCTTCCATATTTGCAAGTTACAACTTTTTACAGCGGGTTTTCTGTCGTATTTTTGAGTCACCGATCATGCATTTTTTTCGCATTAAAGAAAATTCATTCCTTGCCCGGCTGGCCGCCGGAAAATTAAAATCAAAAAATGTGGCCATGGTCCTTGGCCACACCATTCATTTGTATGGGGTTAGCCAGGCTGCATTCCTGGCGGATGAACGTTGGGTGCGGCACGAGCTGAAACACATTGAACAATACCAACGATACGGAGTACTCAGATTTTTATTCAAATACCTGGTTCAGTCCATAAAATATGGGTATTATAACTGCCCGCTTGAAAAAGAAGCCCGGGCTGCTGAAAAGGATGCCGCTATCCTGGCCCGGTTTGAATTGAAGAAGAATGGCAATGCGCAGGTGTGATGATTACTACCGGAAACGCGGCCATATTTCCTTACACTATCTGCCAGCCTAACTCGCCAAAATCATACATGGGCTTGGGAGCGCCTTCCAGCAACAGCTGGCCCTCCGCGCTTACGGCTTTCACCACTGCGGAAAATATGCCGCCCTGCTCATCCCGGAATGTTACCTGTTCGTTTCGCTTGTATAAAAAACGGTTATATTGCTCCAGCACGGTGGCGAAACTGGCTTCAAAACCGGCATCCAGCGCTTTAAACCGCTTAAAAATACGCTCCGCCAATTCGTTTGCCAGCGTCAGGCAGTCAAAGCTTTTCCCGGTTACCTGTTTAAGGGAAACGGCCTGCTTCAGTTCCTCCGGAAAATGATCCTGGTTGATATTGATCCCGATACCAGCCACCGCCCATTTCCATTTCTGTCCGGTAATGATGTTTTCAATCAGCATTCCAACTGCCTTTCTGTCTTGAAAATAAATATCATTCGGCCATTTAATAAACCAGTTGCCGGGTGCCAGATCCGCCAAAAATGCCCGGGTTTCCACCGCAATCATCGCACTCAATGCAAATAAATGGTCCAGTTCCAGGCTTTTAGGCGCTATAATAAGGCTCAGGTGGATGTTTTGCCCCGATGCGGTCACCCATTTTTTACCTCGTTGCCCCTTACCGGCCAGTTGCTCGTGCGCAAAAATCCCCATGCCATGGTATGCCAAACCTTCACGTATCCGGCTAAGGGCATAGTTATTGGTACTGTCTACCTGCGGCAATTCAATGACAACAGGAAATTGGGAAGCATCTGCCTTTTTTTGCGTCAATATTTGCTATTTTTGAACAAAGTAAAATAAGTTTAAGGATTCAGTTCCTGTAAAGGGGTCGATTCCCGTTAAAAAAATATAAATTCTTCTATTTGGAACCATTAGCATCGCTAACAAAACGTAAAATTTCAGGTACAGCCAGGCTTACAAGAAATTCTAAAATTTTCAAGACGATCATTTCTGCCATCCAGGAAAAAAAGGGGGAACGTATTGTTTCATTGGATCTGAGGCAGATAACAGAAGCCGTATCTGATTTTTTTATCATATGCGAGGCTACCAGCGGCCCCCAGATCAAATCGATCGCCGATAACATTGAATACCGGGTTAAAGAGGCAACCGGAGAAAATGTTTACCAGCGGGAAGGAGGACAAAAACTGCAATGGGTTTTAATGGACTATGTGAATGTTGTCGTTCATATCATGCTGCCGGAACAACGCAAATTCTACAACCTGGAAGAAATGTGGAGTGACAGCAATGCAAAAGAGCACAATGAGTCTTGATTGAGGAAAAATAATAATACCTCTTTAAACATTTCAATAAAATTTGCCTTATAGTATCATAATTACAGAACATGTCTCAAAACAATTATAACAGACAAGAAAAACAGCGGAATAACCCGTTTTCACCCAAGCCTTCGGGTAACGGTGGCGGTAATGAACCCAAAAAGGTGAGATTTGGCAGCTATTGGGCATTTATTATCATCCTGGCCATTATGCTGGCCTTGCAATTCCTGAATCCATTTGGTTCTTCGAGCAAAGAGATCAATATTGATGTATTCCAGGCCATGGTTCAAAAAGGCGATGTAGACAAATATGCGATTGTAAACAACCGGAGTGTTGTAAGAGTCTGGATAAAAAAAGACAGTCTTTCCAAATACCAGGAAACCGATAAAGGAAAAGGTGGCAATACCCTGATACCGGCCAACAACGATCCCAACATGTTTTTTGAAATTACCAGCGGGGATAAGTTTGTCGATCAGATGAAAGACTTCTACAAAGATCATCCCCAGGTGGTGCAGCCTCCAAAAACAGTAACGAATGACAGCGATTTTATCGGCCGTTCGATCAGTTTTATTCTTCCGTTCCTTTTATTGATTGGCGTATGGATCTTAATGATGCGCAAAATGGGTGGTGGCGCCGGTGGCGGTGCCGGACCTGGCGGTATTTTTAATATCGGTAAATCCAAGGCCACTCTTTTTGATAAAGGCACCCGGGTAAACATCACTTTTGCAGATGTGGCAGGGCTGGATGAGGCGAAAGTGGAGGTGATGGAAATTGTTGATTTTTTAAGAAATCCAAAAAAATACACGAGTCTTGGTGGTAAAATACCCAAAGGCGCCCTGCTGGTGGGTCCTCCCGGAACCGGTAAAACCCTTTTGGCAAAGGCGATGGCCGGCGAAGCACAGGTACCTTTTTTCAGCCTGAGCGGCTCCGATTTTGTGGAAATGTTTGTTGGCGTAGGTGCCAGCCGGGTACGCGACCTGTTTAAACAGGCCCGTGAAAAAGCCCCCTGTATCATTTTTATTGATGAAATTGACGCCATTGGCCGTGCACGTGGTAAAAATGCCATGATGAGTAATGATGAGCGGGAAAGCACACTGAACCAGATGCTGGTGGAAATGGATGGGTTTGGTACGGATACCGGTATCATTGTACTGGCCGCTACCAACCGCCCGGATGTATTGGATTCTGCATTACTTCGGCCGGGCCGTTTCGACCGTCAGATCACCATCGACCAACCCGACCTGGCCGGCCGTGAAGCGATCTTTAAGGTACATTTAAAAGAGATCAAAACCTCCGAATCGCTGGATATTCATAAACTGGCAGAACAAACGCCCGGTTTTGCGGGGGCAGATATTGCCAACGTTTGTAATGAAGCTGCATTGATCGCAGCCCGTAAAAACAAAAGCGGGGTGGATATGGCCGACTTCCAGGATGCCATTGACCGGGTAATTGGAGGTCTTGAAAAGAAAAACAAAATCATTGCCCCGCACGAGAAGGAAGTAATTGCGTACCATGAAGCAGGACATGCTGTAGCCGGATGGTTCCTGGAGCATGCGTATCCGCTGCTGAAAGTAACCATTGTTCCAAGAGGAACAGCGGCTTTGGGATATGCACAGTACACTCCGAAGGAGCAATACCTTTACCGGACCGAAGACCTGATACATCGTATGTGCATGGCTCTGGGCGGCCGCGTAAGTGAGCAGATCTTTTTTGGAAAAATATCTACCGGTGCCGGAAGCGATCTGGAGAATGTAACACAAATCGCATACTCGATGGTAACTGTGTACGGCATGAGCAAAAAAGTAGGGAATGTGAGTTTCTATAACCCGCATCAGGATACCTCTTTTACAAAACCGTACAGTGAAGAAACGTCCAAACTGATCGATGAGGAAGTACGGGCCATCATTGCCGAATGTTATGACAAAACGGTAGCTCTTTTAACAGAAAAGAAAGAGCAGGTAGAGATCATTGCAAAAGCGCTGCTGGAAAAAGAAGTATTGTTCCAGGCAGATGTGGAAGTCCTGATTGGCAAACGGCCCTTTGAGGAAAAGAAATTGCTGGCGGATGAACCCCCGGTAGTTCCGATTGAACCGGTTCCCGGTGGTGTGCCTCCCACAAGTCCGACAGCGAATTAATCGTTATCATACTTATTGCAAAGCGTTGTTTCACACATGTTGAAACAACGCTTTTTTCTTTTAATGTATTGCACGCTTTAACAAAACGTATTTTATACGTTTGCCGGCATCAAAAACATCTTCCTGAAAGAAGAACAATACAGACGCCGGTAGTTATAAATACACCGGCCCGGATTCTAAAATATTGTATGTAGAATCTGTCAGGTACATCGGCTAATTGACTAAATTCGCACAGTGATCAGATCCTCAAAAGATACCGTACTAAAGAAGATCCGGGAAGCACTGAGCCAGCCAACACCCATCCCTTTTCCCAAAAGTGAGGGACAATCGCTGGTTTTCCAGCCGCTTCACCAGGAACTGGAAATTGAATTTGCAGAACGTTTTACGGCACTCCAGGGGCAATTTGCCTTTTGTTTGAGCCGGAAAGAACTGATCAGCCAGTTTCATGCCCTGTTGTCAAAAACCGGCTGGCAAAAGATCTATTGCCAGGAACCGGAACTGTCTGTGCTGATGGGTCAGCAGCTTGAGATCAGCAGCAACCCGGCAGACCTTGAAGCCTGTGATGTAGCCATCACCAGCTGCGAGTACCTGGTTGCCCGTACAGGAAGCATTGTAATGAGCGCGGCTCAGCTCAGTGGCCGGAGAACCAGCGTTTATGCACCGGTTCATATTTGTATCGCGTACACCAGTCAGCTGGTTTTTGATGTAAAAGATGCGCTGGAAGGATTGAAAGAACGGTACAACGATGCCCTACCCTCCCTGATGACCTTTGCCACCGGCCCCAGCCGTACGGCGGATATTGAAAAGACCCTGGTGGTAGGTGTACATGGCCCGAAAGAAGTATTTGTTTTTTTAATTGACGACATCTCCGAATAGCAACCCCATTATATGCAAAGCAATTACCTGTTTGTGTACGGCTCCCTGTTAAGCGGGTTCAAAAGCCCGGCCTATGAATATATTGCCCGTTATTTTGAATTGGTTGGACCGGCCACGGCATCCGGTACTTTATACGACCTGGGAGCATACCCTGCGGCCCTTCCGGACAGCAGCGGGCGAAAGATCATCGGAGAATTATACAAAATCCGCCATACCCATCAGCTATCGTATGCCATCGCACAGCTGGATGGGTACGAGGGATTGCATCCTGAGGCCGGTGAAACCGCCGACTATAAACGGGAACTTTCGCAGGTCCTTCATAACGATGCGTCTTTTGAAGCCTGGGTATACTGGTTTAATCATGCAATCAATGACAAACCGGTTATTGCATCGGGCGATGTACTCGAATACCTGAACTCCAGGAAATAATATTCCGGAAAAGATGGAGCCATACATCGTTCTGTGAATCGCTACATCCCTTCGGGATTGAGCAAATAATAACAGGTTATTTTAAATAGCGGCACCGGGTCATTCAGCGGCATATCCTTTTTTCCAAAGATCCACCGGGGCATCATTTTTTTGGCGCCTGCCCGGTGTGCTTCTTCCATTATCCACATATTGCTGCAACAGCGCTGTTAACCGCTTTACCACCTCGGGATATGCGGCCTGGACATTGTGCTGTTCCCGGATGTCAGTATCCAGGTCATACAATTGCACAACCGGTAGCCCCCGTTTAAACGCTTCGGCATTTTTCGGTGCTGCCCATCCCCCGGAACCGGGGCATAACTCCAGCTTCCATTTTCCCTGACGGATCGCAAAGTTTCCGTCGATGGAATGATGCACTGTCGCTTCCCGGATCTCACGCGAAGACAGCCCTGTTAAATAAGGTAATATATTATAACTGTCCCCGGCCGCTGCATCCGGCAACGGTTTGCGGAGTATGCCGGCAACCGTTGCCATAAAATCGCTCAGGCAAACGGTATAATTACAGGAAGTGCCGGCACGTACCATACGGGGCCACTTCACCAGGAATGGGATGCGATGCCCACCTTCCCAAATATCTGCTTTATACCCCCGGTACTCAAGACTGGGGTAATGCCCCTGTGCTTCTACATTCCAGGTGTTTAATACATAGGGGGCAAAACCGTTATCACTGGCAAACATGATCAGGGTATTTTCTGCAATTTTTCCTTCATCAACCGCTTTCAATAGCTCACCAACAGCCCAATCGGTTTCCATTACATAATCGCCGTATTCCGTTACACCGCTTTTCCCTTTAAATGCATCCGACGGAACAATGGGGGTATGCGGTGATGGCAAGGTAAAATACAAAAAGAACGGGCGCGGTTCCTTGGATCGGTTATGTATATAGGATACGGCCTTTGAGGTAAGTGCCGGCAAACAATCTACCGCTTCAAAATCAGCAGCGGCAGGCCCTTCCCGCACCCATTTTTTGGTTGTATTGGGAAGACCCACGGTGCGGTCGTTCTCAATAAAAACAAACGGTGGCATATCCAGCGAAGCGGCAATGCCATAAAAATAATCAAAGCCCAATGCGTTGGGACCACCCGTAATACGGCTGCTGTAATCGACCTCCGGTATCTTACCCGGTTTGGTTATCTTCCATCCCAACCCCAGGTGCCATTTGCCAATACAGGCTGTAGCATAACCATTTTGCTGTAAAAAGCGGGCCACTGTCAACCGGGAGGAATCGATCAGCGGTTTACCATAACCATCAATCACTCCCTTGGCCAGTCGGCTACGCCAGGCATACCTTCCGGTTATAATACTGTAACGGGAAGGAGTACATACCGCCGAGGAAGCGTGCACGTCGTCAAAACGCATGCCTTCCTGCCCGATCCTGTCGATATTAGGGGTCTGGATCTTCCCATTTTTGTTGTACAACTTTACATCTCCAATGCCTAAATCATCGGTGAGGATGTAAATGATATTCGGAGCAGCGGCGGCCTGTTGTCGTTTTTGAGCCTGAACCGCCCCGGGCTGCGCCAGCAACAAAACGGGCACCACTGCGCTCCTCAGTAACCGGATAAAAGCTTTCATGGATCCTGATTATATTGTTAAGAGAATGGCATACATTGCGTATATAAAAGTAGGCGTTCCAGACAGGTTATCCTCTTTCTTTTTTACCGATCATTCAGTTATTTTAACCAGAAGGTCATTTCCCCATTGAACTTCCTATCGCCAGAACCTGTAAATGCCCGAAAGGCAGCCTGCCAAAGCAGCAAAAAGTGCCTTGTGTACAAGAAATTTGTTTACAAAAATCCTGTACACAAAAAAGTTGTACACAAAAACGCGGCACCCAGATTTGTGTACAAAAAATCGCCGTCCAAAAAACTGTAAACAAACGATAACCGGCCGGCGTACCTCTATTTGCTCACACCGGACGGTAGCCGGGATAACCGGTTCTTTCCGCTTTAACAATTACCTTTGCGTAAATTTATACATCTCTTGCAAGCAGGTAAACATATCTATTTTCTTTCCGATTTTCACCTGGGGGTTCCTACCTATGAAGACAGCCTGGAACGGGAAAAACTATTGGTCCGGTTCCTTGATGAGATCAAAGACAAAGCCGCTGAGATCTTTATTGTAGGCGACATGTTTGATTTCTGGTATGAGTACCGCCATGTGGTGCCCAAGGGTTATGTGCGCATCCTGGGCAAGCTCGCCGAACTGTCTGACCAGGGCATCCGGCTTCATTTTTTTGTGGGCAATCATGATATGTGGATGAAGGATTATTTTCAGCGGGAATTAAATATGCCCGTTTATTTTGAGCCCAAGGCATTTGAATGGAACGGCAAACAGTTTCTTATCGGCCACGGAGATGGCCTGGGCCCGGGGGATCATGGCTATAAACGGCTGAAGAAAATTTTCCGCAACCCCGTTTGCCAATGGTTATTTGGTGTATTGCCGCCCATGGTCGGGATTGGAACGGCTAACTTCATGAGCCGCAGAAGCCGGGCCAAGACCGGCAGCACGGAGGAAACCTTCCTGGGGGCAGACCGGGAATGGCTGATCACCTATTGCAGGGAACAGTTGCAAAAAAAGCACTACGATTTTTTCATCTTCGGACATCGCCATCTGCCGATCGATTTTCGTCTTACACCAGCCAGCCGCTATATTAACCTGGGCGATTGGATCCGCTTTTTTACATATGCCGTCTTTGATGGAAACGATGTACAACTGATTTCTTACCTGGACAAACAAGAAAAAATAATCCGCAGATGAAATGCCGCTTCGTTCTATTGCCAATTGTTTTATTGCTGTGGGTAACGGTAAACGGCCAGCTTTCTCTTGAAAAGCTCCGAACATTCCCGGGTAATTACGCATCCATGGCGGTAGACAACCTGGAGAATATATATCTCCTGGGAAGCAATAATCAATTAAAAAAGCTAAACGAAAAGGGAGACTCTGTTGCAGTATATAACAATATAAAAAAGCTGGGTGCCGCATCCCTGCTTGACGTATCGAACCCCTTGCGGGTACTTTTATATTATAAGAACTTTGCAACGGTTGTTATGCTAGACCGGTTATTGTCGCCTGTCAACAACATCGATCTCCGCCGTCAGCAGATCTTCAATGCAGAAGCCGTAGGACTTTCCTATGATGGCAAGATCTGGTTATATGACAATATGGAGAATGTATTAAAAAAAGTGGATGAAAATGGCACCATTCTATCCAAAACACCAGATTTCCGGCAGATTTTTAACGAAGCACCTGCCCCCCAGCAGATCATCGACCGCAATAAGCTGATTTATCTTTATGATTCTGCCCGCGGCATTTACACTTTCGATTATTATGGTGCGTATAAAGGCAAGATCGCCATCACCCGCTGGCAGAATCTTCACATCACCGATAAATACATTTACGGCAATGATGCCGGGCGGTTTTACCGTTATACGCTTAACTCCCTCAAATTTGAAGAATGGACCATTCCCGGTGTCATCCAAAATAAACGGCAATATATTTTTGAAGATGGCTTGCTTTATGTACTGGATGCAGAAGGACTTTCTGTTTATTCCTGCCGCTTATAGCATACGTTCCTTTTTCTGATAGTGGCCAATGCATCCGTTTTTTCCGCTGCGACCGGAGGCTTTCTATATATTCCCATACAATCTCAATCAACGACCAGTGGGTCTTAATCTGCGCATTAATTTTTATTTTTGCCGTCATGAACGAATTCTTAAACCAGGTTTACTTCAATAATTCGATACGATCCTATATTGCAGTTGGCACTACGATCCTTGTAGTGCTGTTGTTTAAAAAATACATCGCACACTACCTGGCCCTCGGCATTTTTAAGATACTAAAGATCCGCTGGAAGAACATCGATTTTCCTACTTTTCGTGCACTGGCAGCAAAGCCCCTGGGACTTTTCTTTGCTGTGCTTATCACGGTTACAGCGCTGGACAAATTAAACCTTCCTTCAGAACTGGAGTTTAGTCTTTATAAGATCACCTTCCGGGAACTGTTGCGGATGACCGGCACCTTCTTCATCATTTTTACCTTCTTTCAGTTTATTATAAAAATGATCGATTTTATAATGCTGATGGTGCAGGGAATTTACATGAAGGAGCAAACAGGCCAGGGAACCCACCAGCTGGTTTTCTTTTTTAAGGACCTGATCAAAGTACTGGTTGCCCTTGTTGGGTTACTTTTCATCCTTAAATACACCTTCAACTATAATATTAAAGGCCTGCTTACCGGCCTGAGCATTGTGGGCGCAGCTGTTGCCCTGGCATTAAAGGAAAGCCTGGAAAACCTGATTGCTTCCTTTATCATCTTTTTTGATAAACCCTTTGCCACCGGCGATTCAGTAAAACTCAATTCCGTTTCGGGAGTTGTTGAAAAAATTGGTTTAAGAAGCACGCGTATCCGTTCGGATGACAAGTCGTTTATTACCGTACCGAATAAACAAATGGTAGACAGCGTCCTCGACAACCAATCGAACCGGGTGCAACGCAGGGCCGAACTAAAGCTGGAGGTTTCGGCTTCCACCAGCGCTGGGGCCATTGAACAACTGCTCAGCGGCATTCGCGAAATTCTGAGCGGCGAAGGCGTGCTTTCATCTTCTGCATTTGTAACAAGCATTACCGCCAATGCCATCCTGATCAATTGCGAATATTTTACGGGGGCCAATGCGCGGGAGTTTAGTATGATACGGGAACGCAATACGCTGAAAGTGCTTTCCCTGCTTGAACAGCTGAACATTGCCACGGCTCAGAGTGTAAGCGATATCAAGATCATCCGGGATGAAGCCACCAATGTAGCCACAGAGGCACAGAAGCAATGAATGCGATGATTTTTCCGCTTGGTGAGTGCCGGGTTGGCAATCAGGATGTATTTGGTTAAGAAATCTGTGTTTCAGCGGCATTGCTGCAGCGAATATGAAAAACCGTAGCTTATTTGGCCTTCTTTATAATATCGGCCAGCTCCACATCAAACCTGCCGGTTTCTCCGTATTCTATTACACGGCCCAACTCTGTATCGTGATGATAAACAATAATGGTAGGCACCCGGGTCACATTCAGGTTTTTCGTAATCGCTCCCTTATCCAGCTTGCTGCGGTCAACCGCCAGCAACGACACTTTTCCTTTATCAAAACCAGCGGCCTCCAGTATCTTGTAAAAACGGGGGATCACATAGTGTGAATCCGGACACCAGGTACCCATAAAAACCTTAAACCAGATCTGCTCCCTGTTTTTTTTCACAGTTTTCACCACTTCCGGCCGGGGCTCATAAATCCTTTCTCCTTCTGCAAACCACTTAAGGGTGGTGTCGGCCTTTAGCAGGCTATCTGTAATATGTCCCTTGTATATTTTCTCCTGCCTGCCATTATGATCCTCCATGGCCACCTCATATTGCTGGGCCCGGCTCAGCATTGAAGCACACAATAAAATGCCCGCAAAAAAGATTCTTTTCATAAAACTTACCGGTTTCACTAACAGGGACGTTTAGTTCCCGTAATAACGTTGTACCATCACAAAAAAACAGTCCGTTCTGTTCCAAAAATGAAAAAGGTTCGTGCTTTTACGAACCCCTTTATTATTAGATCCCGGCTTTGAGCTCCAGGAGAAATCCCCTGATCCGCTGCAGCGACTGTACTGCTGCAAATTTCTCATCCGCCTTTTTATGATTCTTCAAATATTCCTTGGCACCCTCAATCGTAAATTTTCTCCGGCGCAGCAGGTCGTAAATCAGGAAAAGATTTTTAACATCCTGCGGCCGGAAAAAGCGATCGCCTTTGCCATTCTTTTTAGGTTTCAAAATATCAAACTCCGACTCCCAGTACCGGATCAGTGAATGGCTTTCTTTAAACATGGCTGTCACTTCACCCATACTATAATAGTGTTTTTTAAACAGCACTTCTTCATCCGGCATTTCTACTGCATCCGCCGCAATGCTGTTTTCCCGCACAGACCTCCGGCCCCGGGTACCCGGCGGACGGCGCTCCGGCAGATCGGCAGCTTTTTCATCAGCCTCATCCTCTTCCAGGTCTTCCTCGCTATCTGCCACCGCTTCCGGTGTTATAACCGCATCTTCAGAGAACTCCTGTTCCTCCGCAACCGCCGTCTCCAGAACTTCCTCCGGAACGGGCTGCGCCTCCTCTTCCGATACCTCCAGCTCAATCGTTGCGGGGGGCCTCAGTATATTCTTTTTAGGCTTGGGTAGTGGTTCCACTTTTTCCACTTCATCCAGAAATGAAAAAGCGCCCTGGGGTTGTGCTGGTTTTGTCATGAGTGGTACAAATCTGGTAATAAACAAAAAATAAAAGTAAACAATGAAATGTTAAGGCATCTCAAAAAATACAGGTTGCCGCAATTTAACCTTTAAACAGGGATCTCCAAAGTATTTTATGCCTTCTTATTCCTATCAAAAAAAGGGCCATCCTGCATTGGCGGGATGACCCATTGGGGTTTCTAGAGTTTAGCTGTTGACTGAATTTCCGATAAGTCAGGACATGTATTTTGATGGTTTGCGTTTTCTGAATACTTTAAAAATGGATTGCATTGTTTATGATGTTTGTTTCCTGTTGATGCAGGAACCCTTGTTTTAATGTGGTGCTGCACTGCAAAGATGCAGCGGCAACCGGTCCGTACCAATGTGATAAATACCCAATTTCAGGGGGATTTTCCCGATTTCGATTACCGTATTTTTACGGATGGTGTTTCTGGCTGATTTTATCAAAAAACGAACACATTCTATTGATATTAAGCCCTTTGCAAATCGATTGTACCTGTATTTGTAAACTTATTTTTTATCATCCGGCATTTGAATATAGATTTATGCTGCCAGATCAAACAATAAAAAACTAAAACCATTTATTATGAAACGATTTCCCTCCTTTTTGCTTTTCCTGGTAATGCTTGCCGGGCTTATTTACCTCTTTTTGGAGAACCGGAAACTGCGGGAAGCGGGCAGCAATGATACCCGTTTTTTTGTATCTGAGGGCAGCGTAAATCCCAAAGATATCAAGCTAACCTTTGTATCGCGAAGCAAGGCGCTGGAAATGACCAAAACATTCCGGGATTTTCAATACCAGTTTATCACGGAAGGGCTCAACCGGTACCTGGGCAATCAGCCCGATAGTACACAAAAAACTACTTTCTGGGATTCTAGGCTGACCACCTTTTCACTGGACAGCATTAAAAAACTGGTATATACCATGGATGAATTGGTACGGAGCGGAAAACTGGTAAAACCCGATGGCACAAAAGTAACCAGCTCCGAACTGGGTATCAAGTTCTATGATGCAGCGTATCCGGGCCTGCAACCCAAAAGTACCGACAACCTCAGTCTTAAAGGCCGGCATACACTGATCCTGGTGCCCGCTTACAAGGATCTGGCAACAGCGCAGTATCATGATTTTCTTCCTTCCGGTGAAATCCCTGACAGGGGAAAACAATTGCATACCCTGTTTGCCGCCACCCCCAACCGCAGATTGGTAACGACGATGAGCTTTCTTCCGCAGCCGCAGGAAAGCGATATAGATGTTGGTTTAAACCAGGGCGGCGCCTGTCCTCCTCCCCGGATAGAGTAATATTAAACCCATTCTAATTTCACAATTGATGACCTCATTCCATATCCTGATCCTTTTAGAATGGGCCAGTTTTTTAGCAGGGCTGTTTTTTCTGAAAAAAACCGGCCGTGAGGGTGCGCCGATCGTCGCATTCCTGGCGGCCGTCGTCATTGCTGAAACTGCGGTATACTTCGCACGCATTTTTTTACCTGATGCCACATTGGCCAATCTCACCAATCTATGGTACAACTGCATGCTTCCGGTACAATGCATCAGCCTCCTGCTATTTTTTTACCGGAAAACGGGACTGGTGTACTGGAAGCATGCCATCAAAGGCTTTATAAGCATGGTACTTTTTATAACCCTGCTACAGTTCTTTGCAAGTGATCCTTACCGGTTCAATATCTTTAATTATACCCTTGAGGCCATTTTTATTTCGGCTTGCAGTCTTCATTATTTATTTGAGCTGATGAACAGTGAGGAAATAGAGGAAGTAACCCGGGATCCGTTTATGTATGTTTCGATCGGGCTGCTTTTGTTTTACCTGGGCACCCTTCCGTTTAATATTACCAAGCTTTCGCTGTTTGATACATATCCCCGGCTCTTTTATATTTACTACTACCTGTTCTTTGCTTTCAATTATTTTTTATATGGTATTATAACTTTTGGATTCCTATGGGCGAAAAAGAGATAAATGTTTTTTTTCTTTCGGTGATTCTGACCGTATTACTGCTGGTAATGGCTGTGTACTTTATCATTATCAGCATTCGCCGGCGCAATATCCTTTATAAAAGGGAGCGGGAGGCCAATGCCATCCTGCATAAACAGGAGCTATTGGAAACACGGCAGGAAGTACAGCAAAGGCTGATGCAGAATATTGGTAGTGAGCTGCACGACACCATCGGACAAAAACTGACACTTACGTATCTTCAGATGGAGAACACCCTGTTATCGGATGATATGGATGACATTAAGCGGAGGATCTCGGCTCAGAATGTGCTGATCCAGGAGTCGCTGAACGAATTGCGCAGCATCAGCAAAATGCTGACCACCCAGAACTTTGCAGATTTCAGCTTTGTACATTACCTTGAAAAAGAAATGGCGCGTATTAATGAAAGCGGGCTTTGTCAAACGTTCTTCTCCTGCAACCGGGATATCTCCGGCCTGCTGAATGAGCATGCCAACCTTTCGATTGTGCGCATCTGCCAGGAATTTATCCAGAACAGTTTAAAGCACAGTGGAGGAACCGCCATTGAAATTAAAGTTGTATTAGCCGGCTCTGTGCTTAAAATTGCCTGTGCCGATAATGGCAAGGGCATCGACCGGGAACAGGCAGCAGCCTACCGTATTGGCGGAGGCAGCGGGTTGCAGTCTATCGAACGAAGGATCCAGAGCATGGGCGCCGCTTTTCAATGGAGCAGCAACAATGGTACTCAATTACACATTTCATTACCTTTAAACAAAATACCCGACCATGAGGCATAGTATTGTCATTGTTGATGATCACGTACTGATTGCACAGGCCTTGTCTACAATGATCAGCTCCATCCCCAATTTTGATGTGCTATATGTATGCAGCAGCGGCAATGAAATGATGGAACGGTTTCATCAGCCCAAAAACATTCCGGATGTGGTGATACTGGATGTACAGATGCCGGTAATGGATGGATACGCAGTAGCTAAATGGCTGACGGAACACCATCCGGGCGTAATTGTGCTGGCCCTGAGTATGCAGGATGATGATGAAAAAATTATCAAGATGATCCGCTCCGGAGCCAAAGGTTATTTACTAAAAAGTATTCAGCAAAAGGACCTGGCCCATGCCCTTAATACCATTGTAAAAGAAGGCATTTTTTACAATGCCAAGGTAAGTAAGGCGCTGGCAAATGATTATATCAAAAAAGAGGTAACACAGCAGGAACTAAGCCCCAAAGAACGGGAACTGATCCCCTGGCTTTGTTCTGATGCCACCTACAAGGAAATTGCGGCCTCAATTTTCCTGAGTGCCCGTACCGTGGAAAGCTATGCCACCAGCATTATGGAAAAGCTGGAGGTACGCAACCGCGTAGGGCTCGTGTTGGTCGCTGTAAAAAAAGGATGGGTTTGATCAACACTGACGGAAGCCATCAGCGGTCAGCTATCAATGCCATTTACAAGCGATAATTCCCCGTTTAAAGCGCACCCATTGCAACCGATCCTTTTAACGTATGATCCGCTCCCTTGTTTCGATCATACCTTTGAAATTCAGGTCAGGCATGGGATTGCGGATCATCAGCTTACGGTTGCTGGCAGGTTCTTTTAATCCGGTACGGCTCATGAGCTGCGCAGGCACGGTAACGCCCATGATCTTTAATGCCCTGCGCAGGTAGATCTCGTCTGTACTGCCCCAGTCTTTGGAATAGTCCTCATATTTTTCAGCCGGTATGACCGCAGATGCGTCGTCCGGAATCATCCCATCAAAATAGTCGCCAACACCAGCCATATTCTTTGACCAGATAGATACAGCATACATATCAAATTTACCAATGGTCATTCCCACAAAGCCCACCGGTTTTCCGTAGGTGGTATCGCCCACCAGTTTTACGGTCATATAGGGCTTGAGCACGTTGATGAGCAATTCACTGGCAGATGCCGTTTGACCGGTTCCGATAAAAGCAACCTTAGAAAGATTAAGTGACTTTGCTTTCTTGAAAGGCGTAGCCGCATATGCAACCCAGGAATCGAAAAGCGTTCCATATGAGAAATCATACCCAGGCACCATCCTTGTTCTCAGGTAATTGCTATATCGATGTGCAGAAAGATTCGTGTTGAAATTTTCGGTGTACATCAGGTTTATATCTGTACCTACAGCAGTGGGAGCAATAAGATCTGCAAGGTATTCTGCTGTTTCAACAGCACCGCCACCATTGTACCGAAGGTCTACTACCAGATCCGTAATACCATTGCTGATAAAATTATCAAATACCGGATCTAAATAGGGTTGCGCTTTTGCCTTCACAATAAACTGGTTAAACACGATATATCCTACTTTTCTTCCCGACAAATTCAGGATATTGCTGTACAACACCGGGTTGATATCAAAATTAGCTGCATTAATCGTCACGGTTACAGAACTGCTGTCTGGCTTTTGCAGGGTCAGTTCTGTACTATTGCTGTAGTAAATCCCATCAATAACCCGCTTTACATTCGGGCCGGGATTATTTCCACCTCCATCATAACTCAGATTGGTATTGCCATTGATGGCAGTGATCCTCCAGGAACGGCGGACACCCTTCAGGTAAGCCGGAGAGCCCGGGTAAACCGATACCACCCGAAGATCATTCAATGCGTTATAATTTACAGTCATTCCGAAGCCGCCGGAAACACCGCCGATCTCCCCGGCAACGGTTCCATCATCCAGGAAACTATATTTATCCAGGTTTTTACCATCCCGTTTGTTGAACGCGATCAGTGCATTAAACATATCCTCCGTTTTAGCGTAGCTGTTGGGCTTAAACGTGGCAGAGTCCGGGATCACGTCATTCCACAAATACTGATCCTTAAAAAGGAAAAACATCGAATCATTTACGCTTGGCACTTTGTATACCGGAGTATGATCTTTCCGGCAGGCAGCCAGTATCAGGGAAAATAGGCTCACAATCAGCGCAGTTCTGTTCAATATGGTGGTCATAAGACGTAGTTTAAACATTAAAAATAGTCAATTCCTCTAATAATACATGGACGGTATTTGAATCGCGGTTGTTCATCAGCCGGTTTACAGTCAACGGATCTTCTCTTCTACATTATAATTAAGATATCTTATTCGTTATTTCTAATTCTCAAACGAAAACGGCTTCAGCTTTGAAGTTTGAGGCTCTACCTCAGACCCGTTTTTACCTGCGAAATGTCGACCGGAGGAAGATTACCGGGCCGTGACAGATCTTCATTTCCACATTTCCATATCTTCAAATCCCCACATTATCAATGCGCTTCCAGCCAGTTGCTACCCTCACCGCATTCTGCGATCACGGGTACTTCAAACGGCAAGGGTAATGCAATTTGCATGTTTTCAATGATCAGCGGTTTAAGCTCGTGTACTTCCTCTTTTAACGCGTCAAAGATCAGCTCATCATGCACCTGCAGGATCATCCGGCTTTTAAGCCCGGCTTTTTTCATGGCTGTATATACTTTTTGCATCGCCAGTTTAATCATATCGGCCGCCGTTCCCTGGATAGGCGAGTTAATGGCGTTGCGTTCGGCAAAGCCTCTTACGGTAAAATTGCTGGAATTAATGTCCTTCAGCCAGCGCTTGCGCCCCATCAGGGTTTGCACATAGCCATGCTCCCGTGCAAAATTGATGGTATCATCCATATACCGCTGGATACCGGAAAATTCCTTTTTATAGCTGTCGATGATCCCCTTGGCTTCGGTACGGGAAATACCCAGGTTATCGGCCAGTCCAAAAGCACCCTGACCATAAATAATTCCGAAGTTTACGCTTTTCGACTTATAGCGCATTTCCCTTGTTACCGCATCCATTTCCACGTTAAATACCTTGGATGCCGTGGCCGTATGAATATCTACACCCTGTTTAAAGGCGTTGACCATATTTGCGTCGCCGCTCATAGCCGCTACAATCCGGAGCTCGATCTGCGAATAGTCGGCCGACAATAATATATGTTTTTCATCCCGCGGGATAAACGCTTTGCGGATCTCTTTACCCCGCTCGGTACGCACTGGTATATTCTGAAGGTTGGGGTTATTGCTGGCCAGCCGTCCGGTAACCGCCACCGCCTGCCCATAGGTCGTGTGCACCCTGCCGGTCTTTGGGTTGATCAGCTGAGGAAGGGCATCCACATAGGTAGAGCGCAATTTGGTCAGCTCACGGAAGGTAATGATCTGGTCGGCAATGGCATGCCCCTTTGCTGCCAGCTTCAATAAAACGTCCTCCCCGGTCTGGTACTGACCGGTTTTTGTTTTTCGTGCGGAGCTGTCCAGCTTCAGCCGTTCAAACAAGATTTCTCCCAATTGTTTCGGAGAGGCCAGGTTAAATTTTACACCGGCCATCTCGAATACTTGTTTTTCTGCTTCGGCAGCATCTTTTTCCAACTCTTTTGAATAGTTTTTCAAAAACGCTTCATCAATACGGATGCCTTCAAATTCCATATTGGTCAACACCCGCACCAGTGGATTTTCTACTTCTTCAAAAACCTGTTGTACCTGCCGTTTTTCCAGCATGGGCTCAAACACTTCTTTTAGCTGAAGCGTTATATCTGCATCTTCCGCCGCATAGTCTTTTATTTTTTCGATCTCCACATCGCGCATGGTGCCCTGGCCTTTCCCTTTCTTCCCGATCAGTTCTTCAATATGAATCGGCTCATATCCCAGGTATTTGGCACTTAGTTGGTCCATACTCCGCTTACCGTCCGGCTCAATCACATAATGCGCCAGCATGGTATCAAAGATCTTTCCTTTCGGTTCCACACCATACCATTTCAATACCAGCAGGTCGTATTTTAAATTCTGCCCGATCCATAATTTCTGCTCATCTTCGAATAAAGGCGCCAGTAAGGCCAGTATCTTTTTTGTTTCCTCCTGGTCGGCCGGGCAGGGAATATAATACCCCGTACCTGCTTTAATGGAAAAGCTCATGCCCACCAGTTCCGCAAGATTCGCATCGATATTGGTGGTTTCCGTATCAAAGCAAACCTCCGTTACCGGCAGCAGTTCATTTACCAGTCCGGCAATAGCTTCCTCACCCACAATGGCTGTATAAACCGGTTGGGTATCCTTGATGGTTTTTAACGTTGTAAAACCTTCGGAAACCGTTTCCGTTTCAGCGGCCAATGGTTCGGCTGCTTCTGCACCGCCGATCACATTTCCAAACAGGTCGATCTGCAGGCCTTTATTGGCCGGTGTTTTTGCTACCGGGGCGGCAGAATCTCCTGCGTCTTCTCCCAGCAGGCGTTTTGCCAGCGTGCGAAATTCCAGCTCTCCAAAGATCTCTTTTAGTTCGTCTTTGTTCCAGTCCTTGATCTGAAAATCTTCTTCATGAAATTCAACCGGTACCGTAGTGATAATGGTAGCCAGTTTTTTGGAAAGAATGGCCATCTCTTTTCCTTCCTGCACTTTCCGGCCAAGGGCACCTTTTATATTCTCCGCATTGGCCACCACATTTTCGAGGGTTTCATATTCTGCCAGCAGCTTTGCGGCTGTTTTTTCTCCCACTCCGGCTATTCCGGGGATATTGTCTACTGCATCCCCCATCAATCCCAGCACATCAATTACCTGGGATACGCTTTTTATATTCCATTTGGCGCATACCTCCTCCGGCCCCATGATCTCCACATCGCCTCCCTGGTAACCGGGCTTATAGATCTTTATTTTATCGCTTACCAGCTGGCCATAATCCTTATCCGGTGTTACCATAAATACCTCGTATCCTTCAGCGGCCGCTTTTTTACTGAGGGTACCAATGATGTCATCCGCCTCATAACCGTCTGATTCAATCACCGGTATATTAAATCCTTTAATAATCCGTTTAATATCCGGTACGGCAATCAAAATATCTTCCGGCGTTTCCTGGCGGTTGGCTTTATAATCGGCAAAATCCGTATGGCGTTCCGTAAGGGCGTGTGTATCAAAACAAACGGCCATATGGGAGGGTTTTTGCTTATTGATGAGCTCTACAAGGGTATTGGTAAACCCGAACTGGGCATTGGTATTTTTATTTTTACTGGTGATGCGGGGACTGCGAATGAGTGCATAATAGGCGCGAAAAACAAGCGCATACGCATCTAACAGAAATAACTTTTTCTCCATGCCGCTAAGGTAATGTATAGAATCTAAAACGCGATAAGGGAACCATAATAGGCAGGGTAAATGAGCTTAAGGGTTTCCGGCGGTTTTCCCGCGGATCCCGCAGATTTTTCCCGCGGATCTTCGCTGGTAGTTTTCCCGTCTGCGCCTCATCTGTGTCATCTGCGGGCAAAAAAAATTAAAAGCTTACTCGATCGAAATCAATTCCGTTTTACCGTATTTCGATTCCGTACGCACCACTCCGAAGCCCGGCACAAACCATTCCGTTGTTTCAATCTTAAGGGGAACTTTGCGGCCGCCGCTTCCCGCTGATTTCCGCAGATTTTTCCCACGGATCTTCGCTGATGGCTTTCGTCTGCGTTTCATTTGCACCATCTGCGGGCAAAAAAAAGCGTAAATAGGCTTATCTATTCAATGGTCACTTCCCCGCTGATCCCGCAGATTCTTCCCGCGGATCTTCGCTGATGGCTTTCGTCTGCGTTTCATCTGCGCCATCTGCGGGCAAAAAACGTCCGGAGGTTAGCTATTCAATGGAAAGCAATTCCGTTTTGCCGTATTTGGATTCCGTGCGCACTACCCCAAATCCCGGTACAAACCATTCCGTTGTTTCCATTTTAAAGGGCACTCCAAAACCCATGTTGATCAGCATTTTTGACTGGTAGGTGATCTTATATGCATCCCAGCTGCCGGCCGGGGTGCTCACTTTTTCTTTTGCCACCACATGGCGATCCGTAATATCCAGGGACACAGAAGCCGGGATACCCGTGGCCATTTTCATGTCCATTTCAAAACTGCCGTCTTTGAGATCCTGTCCAACACTTAGGGATGAAGGATACTCCAGGTACATGCCTTTGGCACTGGTTTCGGTCCATTGCAATTGTCCGCTTTGCTGCGGTGCCATCATCATTTTCATATCCATCAACAGCACGCCGCCCTTGCATTGAACGGTTCCGGAAGATACCGCCACGGACTTGTCTTTACGGTCAAACACCTCAGAGCGCAATGCCGCCGTGCTATTTCCTCCACTGGCAGTTACCTCCCTGGTTTTGTATACTACTTTTCCATCTGCATTTCCTTTTTTATTAAAGATCCCGATGGTGACTGTTTTATTATTCTGAAAAAAATAATAGCCGCATTGTGCAAAGATGCCTTTATACGCTGCCAGCAGCAGCAGTAACAGCGCCAGTTTTGTCTTCATTATACCCTGTTATTTGATGATTAATGGGGTAAAACTAGCCCTTTCGCGGTGGTACCCCTATCGCCAAAATGGGGGAGCGATAATTGCCGTGGGTTGACTACAGGTTTTTATACATGCGGCTTTTCATCTATATTTACCGCCAATCTGGCTACTATAACCATTTTTATATTATTCAAACTACCATGAAAAAAAGATCTTTACTGCTTTCCTTTGTCTGCCTGCTGACCGTTATGCAGGTAGTTATTGCACAAGATGATATTGTTACCAGCACTGCCAGCACCGATGATCCGGGATATCCGCTGTACCAAACAGGATTTTATGCCGGGCTGCGGGGCGGCTATCTTTTAAAAAACAAATCCCTTTGGGACAATCCGCTTTATCACCTGGGCAACGGTATGTTTGCAGAAGTGAACGGTGGATGGAGAAAAAACGCTTTTGGATGGGAACTGGCTGTTGGTATGCTGAACATCAAAAGAAATCATCCGCAAACCCGCCGTTTTGCCGCTTCTGCTGAAGAAGTCCTGCGGGGAATGGGCAATCCCGGGCAATTTAGCAATGCACTGGATTCCGGGCAGGCGAGGAATGATTATTTTACATTTCCGGAAAATACACAGCAGGTAACATCTGTTAAAGATTTTAAAGGATACTATGCATTAACCGGACCGCGCCTCTGGTTTGGGCGGCAAAAGCTTCAGGGTTCGGTTTATGCCCAGGGTGGTATAGCGATGAGCCGTTTTGGTTATTACTACCTGAGCGGAAGTGGTACTTCTCCAGACCATTTCAGCTATAGTTATAACAATACGCTTGTGGAAACTGCCCCTGTTAAGGATGCCGTAACTCCAAGTTCAACAATTGGTACGGCCACGGTAAATGTGGAAGGTAATTATGAAAAATATGGCATGTCCGGCGCTTTTTTTGATGCCTATAAAGCCAGCGGAGCCGCCAGTCCGGCAGACATTAAGGAAAAAAACAAGATGCAGTTTCTCGCCCGCGGGGGTGCCAGCCTGGAGTTTTTCTTTTCCCCCAAGGCTTCTCTGTCAGCAGGTGTCGACTATTGGTACATTCCTTCACCAGAAATGAAAGGTCAGGCCTCCTCCAATGGTACGGTAAGCGGCAGTATCAGTCCATTTAAACCAGATGCTACTTCAGAACGGGAAATGCGCTACGGGGATAAATATGCCTTTACCCATCCCTATACAGAAAAAAAGAACCTGGGCTTTTTAAGTGCCAGCCTGGGCGTAAAGATCTGGCTGGGCAAAAAAAGGGCGGTGCCGGTCAATGACCCACCGGTAATTGCCCCGGTGCAGCCACCTGCTGATAAAAACCTGGCAATAAAAGTGATTGATAAACCTACCGGCAAACCGCTGGATGGGGTAAATATCCGGATTGAAAAAGAGGGCGATGAATCCGTTATAGAAACCATGACCCGGGAAGATGGCAGCATTCCCGTACAACGGGCCCTGGCAACCGGAAATTATAAGATCACCGGTATCAAGAATGGCATTAAAACCACGGAAGCAGCCGTTGCCATTGCTGATTTTTCCGCACCGGCAGCAACCATTTACCGGGAGCTGATCCATAACGATATCCGGTTTACGCTGGCGGGCAAGACCATCAACAAAGCCGATATGGGTGCTCTTCCGTTTATCCAGACTTCATTAACCAATGTGACCCGTGGCAGCGCCGAACAAAAAACCTCCGACTCAATCGGCCGGTTCTATTACCAGCTGGACCAGCAAACGGATTACAACGTCATCGCGCAGAACAAAGGTTATTTCTCCAACCGGGAAAAAGTTACCACAAAGGGCCTCAACCGCAGTGAGGTGATCTACGTAAACCTGGCGCTGGAAGTGATGGAGCTGAAGAAGGACGCCTCCATTGTATTAAAAGATATTTATTACGACTATAACAAATGGGACATTCGCCCGGATGCAGCACTGGTACTGGACAACCTGGTAAAAATGCTGACAGAGAACCCTGCGGTTAAAATAGAACTGTCATCGCACACGGATAGTCGTGGGGGCGATGCCTTTAATATGACCCTTTCCCGCAGGCGCGCCGAAGCAGCCGTACGCTACCTGGTAAGCCGGGGCATTGCGGCAAACCGCCTCAAGGCGAAGGGTTATGGAGAAAGCCGGTTACTGAATGATTGTGGTAACGACGTGCCCTGCAGCGAGGAACAACACCAATTAAACCGGCGTACGGAGATAAAGGTGTTGGAGTAAATTCAGTTCCGGAAACAGATCATTACCAAGTGTTGCCCTGGACCTCCATGCCCCACTCTCTTTTCGGGGGACATGGAGGTCCAGGGCGACATATAAATACCGATACAAGAAGCTGGTGACATCTTATTCCTTTTCTTTGTTATTAGGCAGCCACCCGCCAATTGTGGCTTTAAGCGGTGCCAGCAGGTCCCAGAACCAGCGGTTTGTATCATGTTCCTTTTCTCCGCAATCGATCACCGCGCAATATTTTTGAACGGGATGCAGGAGTTTTTTTACCAGGTTCAAATCTGTTAGCCGGGCAATGTAATCCGCAAACTGATCTACGTATACATGTCCCCAGATTTCTACCACAAGCGAATCGGGAGCAATTTCCAGTTTACGATGAAACTGCGTTTCGTAAGCCTGAAATATTCCCTGCACCAGCGTTTCCGTATGTTGTTCCGGATTCTTATCCAATAGCCGCCATAATACTTCATCATTGTGAATATGAATGGCGTGTAATTCCATTTCAATGGTAACTCCGGATAAGGTGATCTGCATAAAGAAGGAATATTTGCCATTGCAAAATAGGATAAATGTCACTTCCTTCCTACTCCAAATAGATTCGTTACTTTTATGTTACATGATTTCGTTTTTTAATAAAATAATTGATACGCTTACCGCACAAAACATCCCTTATGCTTTCCGGGAGTGTAGCAATGGGGATATATGTTATTCCAAGAGCGACAAGAGATTTCGATATTGTTGCGCTTATACAGGAAAAGGATATCGATGATTTTGCAAAAGCATTTAAAACAGGCTTTTATTGTGAACCTGACGCAATAAAGGATGCAATTAAAAACCACGGGCTTTTTAATATTATTGATTTTGAAAGCGGGTATAAAGCAGATTTTGTAATTTTGAAAAATACTGAATATAGGCAGGAAGAATTTAGTAGAAGGAAGGCAATTGATTTTTGGGGAAAGCAGATCTATGTTGTAACAGCAGAAGACTTGTTGTTGTCTAAGTTGATTTGGATCCAGGATCTTCAGTCTTCTATTCAGCAAGAAGATATAAGACAGTTGGCGCAATTGGAAAATTTAGATATTGCTTATATTCATAAATGGATAAATAAACTACAATTACAAACATTTAATTTGCTTTAATGCAGGATACTCCGGAACATATAAAGAAATTACAATTACAAATCTGGTTGCAAAAAACACCAGGGGAGCGGCTTTATCAAACCCTGAAAAGCAATGAGGAATTGTATTTGTTCTGGAAAGAGACCCAAAAAAACTTGAAAAGTCAGAACGAAAGGGAGGCACAATTGCAAGCATGATCTCATTGCGTTCCTTCGCTGATTCTTTTTTGATTGATGCCTAAAATAATCTGCGCATCTGCGGCATTCAATAAACTAAAACTCCGCCGTCAGCATCAGCCACCTTGCTGCGGGCGCGCCCCAAACCTCCTTATAAGTAGCGGTATTAAATTGCGTCCAGTACGGACGGTCTTCATTAAAATAGGACTGCATGCCCACGGGTATGGCACCAACCGTTTCACCGGGCAGGGCCGTATATAACTGCGGGTAGTTACTACCCTCGCCATAGATCAATGATTGCCCAAAGGGATTTTTACCTACGATCCAGAACAGTTGCTGTTCTGCAATATCCATCAGCGCTTTGTCTTTTAAGATCCTTCCGCAGATGGCAGCGGCTTTCCCTGTTGAAAGACTTACAGCGCCGTTGCCCCGGAACGAGTACCAGACCGGGAAAATCCGGAGCCGGTGTTCATCATCCAGCCGGATGCCGTTCTCATACTGTTCTTTGTAATCCGGACCACCGCCACTCCGCACGCCTACCTGCACCGCATAGAAGTTGGCGGAATCCTTTACCTCATCCCGGTGATACACGCCACTGGGTACCATGCCATAGGGCTGTACATACTGCATGATCTTTTTCAGATAAGTGCCATACAGGGTCATCGAGTTGATCCATTTTCCATAATCCGCATGTTTGGGCTGGGTTTCGCAAAGCGCCGCCAGGGCTTCCATATAAGCATAGTCCCGCGATTGATGATTATAATGCACAATGGAGCGCTTGTCCAGGTCGCGGTAAAAGAAACCACTCAGGCCATCTTTATCCTTCAACGGTTCCGTGCGCTGGCATTGCAGCATATATTGAATGGCCGTTACCGCTTCATCAGCATATTTTTTTTCACCAGTGAGTTTATACAGCATACTGGCAGCCCAGGAGATATTGGCCATATACTGACTTTGAGAGGCCATTCCCGCATGACCGCCGCCCTTTTTATTCAGCTCCGCATAGCCCAGTTTTTCAAAGCGGTCGAGGGCAAATCCAAAATCTTCAATGGCGATCTTCCGGAGATTCTGTTTTAGTGCGTCATCGTTGTTGATCATCTGCGAAGCATAGGCCTCGATACCGGCAAGGAGGAAGTTTTCCAGGGCACCATTAAACACCAGCACCGAGCGACGTGCAGTATCATCAATGGTGCCGATCGCGCGATCGGTCCACAGGTTGGTGCCCCAGGTCTGCGCGCGATAGCCCTTGCCCAGGCGGGAGCGCATCACAAAATCCATTCCCCAGAGGGCTTCTTCCATCAACCGGTTATATAATTGCAGGTTGTTCTTTTGCTTTGCCCTTGCGGCCATTTCAAATAATGATAAAGAGATCTCCCCGGTTTGCAGGGTCTGCTGCGACATATCGGCCGCATCATGCCAGCCACCGTTTATCGGTATCATCTTCCCTTCAAAATCCGCATGCAGATCGGTATGACAGGCCCCGTGCTTGCCCGGCACCGGGTAGCCGCAGCGCTCGGCATACAGGAAGTTGATCATGCGCCACACGGAGTTTTCCCAAAGATCCTTGTGAATATAGAACGGCAGGGTTTGCACCCCTCCCGCCTGTATGATATACTGCCCTTCTGTTTTCAGGTCTGAAAAATCGGCTGTCCGGAAGGTCCCGATGTTCGTTTGTTGCTCCCGGATCTTACCGTTATATACCACACGCCCCGTTTGTGCATCTTTTAACTGGAAAGCCGCCGGGTTGCCCGTTACATTAATGATCGCCGATTTTTCGCTGCCTACGCGGTAACCGCTGGTTGAAAAAATGATCCGATCCCGCGCCGGTGTCCATCCCCGCACGGTTTCCGGGTTGTCCACGGTTTGCAGTTCCACCGCGTCTACATCAAACTTCAGCGAATCGCCCATGGTCAGCTCCTTTCCAAAGGTCTCGATGGCAAAGGAAATTTTGGTCACCTTATCCCGGGCCAGTCCGGCCATTTCCACAAAGCATTCGTTCCATTCACCGTTCTTCAGGTTGATCTCATGATAGCCTTCCCGCCCGTATTTGTCCGGAACCTTTGTAACCCCGTCGTTTTCTACATAAAGGTTCAGGTAAATGCTCCGAGCGCCCTCGCAATCGGGATAGATATAAAATTTAAGCCGGTTGTATTTTTCCCAGTTGGCGCCGCCCACATTGAAGGAGGCCAGGCAGGTGCCCCTTCCCAGGCCCCAATCCGGCAGGGTTGGTGAGGTAGCCGGTGCGGCCAGTCGCAGGCTGTATTTACCAGATTTACTCCGCTCCGCCGTCTGGCGAATACTCCCAATGCCCTTGTGCGTCCATACATTGAGGTCTTCCATATCGCAGAGCATTACGGTATTCAATACCTTTTTTTTGATACCAAAGGCTTCAAAGCCCTTCGATGGATCCAATGGTAACAGGCTTTGGTGAATATAGCCTGTCTGGAGCAATTCCTGTTTTAGCTTTTGATCGGGTTGGGCCAATAACACAAGGGTACAAAACAGCGCCGCAAGCATGGCGAGCAATGGTTTAAGGATCGGGTTCATGGTTTGGGTTTAAATCGTTTTAAGACCGGAACATTTCTTCTTTGTATAACGAATATCTTCTGGAACAGATATTCCCCGGTAGTGGCAATACGCGGACCGGGTATTTAAAGTTAAGTAAAAAACGGATTCAGTGCTGAGAGGACAGGTGGATTTGGAAGACATGGGTATTGCAGCTATTTTGGGTGGAGATGAAAGAATTACATATTGCCCTGGTCGACCAGGGCAATAAAACAATAAGCCACATTCTTTCTTCATTGAGGGACAAGTAGGACTTGTGAGACACGGGTATTACCGCTATTTTTTGGAGACAGAGGATTGCACCTTGTCTCACCAGTCGCCCAAGTCCCCCGAAAACAACCAGCTGCCCATATTCAACTGCTGAAGTGTGCGACGCAAGACCGCCGCCATCCCGATTGCCATCGGGACTAAAGCCGGGCTAATAAAAAAGGGCATTGTAAGATAATAGCTATCCCCAGGTATAAACCTCTACCGCTTCATCTCCTCCAGCTCCTTTTGCATTTTGAACATCTCATCCCGTAACCGCGCGGCTTCCATAAAGTCGAGGTCCTTGGCGGCTTTTTCCATTTCCTTCTTTACTTTGGCCACCGCCTTTTCCATCTGCGGGATGGTTTTGTATTCTGCCGGGTCTTCGGCCGCTACGGTAATCATATCCTCGTCGAAGCTGATGGCGTATTTATCTTTTTCATCAAAGCCTTTAATGTCCAGTACAGAAGTTTGTTTGAACACCTGTTCCTTTGATTTCTTTACCGTACGGGGAGTGATATTGTGCTCTATATTATACGCGATCTGCTTTTCCCTTCTCCGCATCGTTTCATCGATCGTACGTTGCATGCTGCCGGTCATTACATCTGCATAAAAGATCACGCGGCCATCCACGTTCCGCGCAGCGCGGCCTGCCGTCTGGGTCAGCGATTTTTCATTCCTTAAAAAGCCTTCTTTATCCGCATCCAGTATGGCCACCAGGCTTACTTCCGGAAGATCCAGTCCCTCCCGCAGCAGGTTTACCCCCACCAGCACATCGATCTCGCCCAGGCGCAGCTGGCGCAGGATCTCCACGCGGTCCAGCGTATCTACCTCGCTATGGATATACTTGGATTTAATATTGATGCGGTGCAGGTATTTGTCCATTTCCTCTGCCATGCGCTTGGTAAGGGTGGTTACCAATACGCGATCACCTTTCTTCACGGTCTTATCAATTTCATCCAGCAGGTCATCGATCTGGTTGATGCTGGGCCGCACTTCAATCGGCGGGTCCAGCAGGCCTGTGGGACGCACCACCTGCTCCACGATTACCCCTCCGGTCTTTTCCAGTTCATATTTATCCGGCGTAGCCGAAACAAAGACCATCTGGTTTTGCAGGTTTTCAAATTCATGAAAATTCAGCGGGCGGTTATCCATCGCGGAAGGCAGCCGGAACCCATAATCCACCAGGATTAGCTTACGGCTGCGGTCGCCCCCATACATCCCGCTGATCTGCGGCATGGTCTGGTGACTTTCATCAATAATGGTAATATAGTCTTTGGGAAAATAATCCAGCAAACAGAAAGGCCGGGTACCGGGGTTGCGCCGGTCGAAGAAGCGGGAATAGTTTTCTACGCCGTTACAATAGCCCAGCTCGCGGATCATCTCCACATCATATTCCACACGCTCTTTCAAGCGCTGCGCTTCGATCAGTTTATTTTGTTGTTTGAAATATTCCACCTGGGCATTCATCTCGTCCTGTATCTCAAACAGCACCTGGTTAATCATGTCCTTGGGCGCCACATAGAGGTTGGCGGGGAAGATGGCGGCATTCTCCATCTTGGCAATCCGTTTGCCGGTATTGACATCGATGCTTTCGATCTGTTCGATCTCATCGCCGAAAAAGGTCACGCGGTAACCAAAGTCGAGGTACGGCAGGTTAATGTCTACCGTATCCCCTTTTACCCGGAAGCTCCCCCTCGTAAATTCCAGCGTGGTGCGGGTATATAATGAATTGACCAGGGCATGTAAAAACCCCTGGCGGGAAAGCGTTTGCCCCTTGTCGATCCGGATGATTCCGTTTTCATAATCGGTAGGGTTACCCATACCATAGATACAACTCACGGAAGCCACCACGATGATGTCCCGGCGACCGCTGAGCAAGCTGGTAGTGGCACGCAGGCGCAATTTATCCAGCTCCTCGTTGATGGCCAGATCCTTTTCAATATAAGTATCGCTTACCGGCATATAGGCCTCCGGCTGATAATAATCGTAATACGATACAAAATATTCCACCGCATTCTCCGGGAAAAACTGGCGGAACTCGCCGTACAACTGGGCTACCAGGGTTTTGTTATGGGTGATGATGAGCGTGGGCCGCTGTACATTCTGGATCACGTTGGCCATGGTATAGGTTTTACCACTACCGGTAACACCCAATAAGGTCTGATATCGTTCCCCTGCCAGGAGCCCCTCCGTTAACTGACGGATGGCTTCCGGCTGGTCGCCGGCGGGGGGAAAGGGAGTATGTAAGTTGAAAGGCATGTAGAATTGAGATTTGAGACTTGAGATTCGAGACTTGCGCTCTTTACCGGCACAAGTTAAAAATAATAACGCTTTTTAAAAATGCTGCATGCTAAAAGCATTTTTTTAATAATTGGCAACGTACTGTGGCATCGTGACTTTCGGGGGACAGCGAGACCCGGGGGACAATGAAAGTCGCATGAGTCGCCCTGTCCCCCGATAAGTTTTACAAAAACTATAAACTATTATCCACCTCCGGCAATTTCCGCTTCAGATACGTGGAATAATCCGTTTGTACGGCTGCATATTCCTCAGTCATAAACGGGGCTGCAAACATAAAATCGGCGGTGGCGGCGTTGCAGGCTACGGGCAGGTTATAGGTTGCCGACAGCCGCAGCAGGGCTTTTACATCCGGGTCGTGCGGCTGGGCTTCCATGGGATCCCAGAAAAAGATGAGGATGTCCAGTTTTGCTTCAGCGATCATGGCCCCGATCTGCTGATCGCCACCCAGGGGACCGCTTAATAATTTTTGAATGGGCAATTGCAGGGCCTGCTCCAGGATGGTGCCGGTTGTTCCGGTAGCAAACAGGGTATGCGGCACCAGCTTGTCTTTATTGGTCATCGTCCAGTGCAGTAATTCTTCTTTTTTATGATCATGCGCTACCAGCGCAATCCTTTTTTGGGCACCCAGTGTCCGTTCCATATCCTAAATTTGAAAAATAAAGATAACCCAATCCCTACTTAGATTGTTGCGTTTGTTCTTTTAGTTGCGTCTTATATTTGGCATTCAAAATATTGCACATTATGAAAAAGTTGATTTACCCGGCTATTGTAGTTACCCTTCTGTCCTGCCTATTTTCCTGTTCAACGATCCATCCACGGTATATCAATAATCCTGCTGCTTACAGTCCTTCTTTTTTTCGCCATAAAGGCGATCTGAAGCTTTCCGGCGCATTTGCTTTTAATCCTGATAACTGGGGCTCCGATACCTCCAGCAATGGGGTGCATCGTAAAAACCTGGGATTTGACGGACAGGCAGCCGTGGCAGTTACGGATCACTTTATGATCCAGGCGGGAGGCATGTACCGTACAGAGAAAGATGTATACAACAATGATGACATTACGGCTACCAACAGCGGCATGAAAATCAATTACACCAGATCCATGTTTGATATCGGTGCGGGTTTTTACACGGCTATGGGCGGATCCGGAAAAGTATATTTCAACAGCGTACTGGGTGCCGGCTTTGGATCTTCACGGTCAACCGATATTGGTGTTCCTGTTGAAAGAAACCGCAATTATGATTTTGATTTTATTAAATATCATTTTACGCCTTCCTTTAATTTCTTCTTTACAGACAATGTGCGTCTGTCCGTAGCCCCCCGGGTTTCCTTAATGACCGCCAATAATATAAAAACCAACTATACGGAAGAAGAACAGCTCCGGCTGAACTACAATACATTTGGGAAAAAAGGTAAGGTGTTTTTTGAACCCAGTCTCCTGTTCCAGGGAGGTCCCTCCAATGTGCCCTGGCTGAAATTTGACCTGGGTGCTCATTTTGCCACCAATCCGCTGGCGTCCAGTTCCAATGAGAATAATCCGCCAACTGTGTATGAAAGCGGGAAGCTGCGCTCCCGGAGATTTTTACTGTCTTTGGGATTGTCTTTTTATCCGTTTGAGAAGAGGGGCCGGTAAGTACTGTTTTGCTTTCGGGCGACGAGGAGACCTGGGAGACTGTTTAAAAATTATGACAGGTCACACCAGTCGCCATGTCGCTACCAACGAACGCCTGCTTTTCCGCAGTTCTACTTTGGTTTGTCTGTTAAACAGGAAACCGTCTGTGTTTCTGTGCCTGTGTGGCTTCCTTCAGCTGATTTCAACTAAATTTGCAGCCCACCGCCTTAATTACGGTGCCTTTATATGATGACCAGTACTGAGATCCGACAGGCTTTTTTAGACTTTTTTAAAAGTAAAGGGCATGAAATCGTACCCTCTGCTCCTATTGTAGTAAAGAATGATCCTACCCTGATGTTTACCAACGCGGGGATGAACCAGTTTAAGGATTATTTCCTTGGCAACAAACAAAGCCCGTTTCCGCGGGTGGCAGATACCCAGAAATGCCTGCGCGTAAGCGGTAAACATAATGACCTGGAGGAAGTGGGGGTAGATACCTACCACCATACCATGTTTGAAATGCTGGGCAACTGGAGCTTTGGGGATTACTTTAAAAAAGAAGCCATTGCCTGGAGCTGGGAACTGCTGACCGAAGTATTGAAGATACCGAAAGACCGTTTATATGTTTCGGTTTTTGAGGGTGATGAAAAAGAGGGACTGCCCTATGATGAGGAAGCGGCAACAGAATGGAAAAAATGGATCAGTGAAGACCGCATCATCCGGGGAAAGAAAAAGGATAATTTCTGGGAAATGGGCGACACCGGCCCCTGCGGCCCCTGTTCGGAGATCCATGTAGATTGCCGGCCGGATGAAGAACGGCAGCAGGTAGATGGAAAGGCCCTGGTAAATGCCGACCATCCCCAGGTGATTGAGATCTGGAACAATGTATTCATCCAGTTCAACCGCCTGAAGGACGGCAGCCTGCAACCGCTGCCCGCCAAGCATGTAGATACCGGTATGGGATTTGAACGGCTTGTAAGGGTGTTGCAAAATAAAACGTCTAACTATGATACGGATGTGTTCAGCGGTACGATTGGGGCCATTGAACACATCGCCGGGAAAAAATATGATTACAGCGACAGCCGGGAAGCCATTGCCTTCCGCGTGCTTGCGGATCATATCCGGGCCATTAGCTTTACCATTGCCGACGGACAATTGCCCGCCAGCACGGGCGCGGGTTATGTGATCCGGCGGATCCTGCGCCGGGCCGTGCGTTATTATTATTCGTACCTGGATTATAAACAGCCCCTGCTGAACCAGCTGGTCAGCGTTATCGCCAACCAGTTTGAACATGTGTTCCCCGAGTTGAAACAACAGGAAGCATTTGTTACCAAGGTGATCAGGGAAGAGGAAGACTCCTTCCTGCGTACCCTGGAGAAAGGACTGAAACGCATGGATGAGTTGATCGATCCTATCCGCGGTAAATCCGCGCCATCCGCGGGAATCATATCGGGAAAAGATGCTTTTGAGCTCTATGACACCTACGGTTTCCCGATCGATCTTACACGCCTGATCGCTTCAGAAAATAATATTGCCATTGATGAAGCCGGTTTTGAATCGGAAATGCAGCAGCAGAAAAACCGCAGTCGCGCCGCCACAGCAGTGGATACCGAAGACTGGCAGCTGGTGCATGCAGAAGTGCCGGTGACCTTTGTGGGCTACAATGACCTGAACGTGCCCACCCGGGTGACCAAATACCGTAAAGTAAAAACAAAGAATAAAGAACAATACCAGCTGGTGCTGGAAACCACACCATTCTATGCCGAAAGCGGCGGACAGGTGGGCGATACGGGCAGTCTGCAATTTGGCGATGAGGTGATCCCGGTCACCGATACCAAAAAAGAAAATGACCTGATCATCCAGTTTACCGACAAACTGCCTGCGGCCATTGATGGGGCAACCACCGCCATTGTCGATTTTGAAAAGCGTTTAAATACAACGTATAATCATACAGCCACACACTTATTGCATGCCGCATTAAAACAGGTATTGGGTGCGCATGTGAACCAGAAAGGCTCGCTGGTCTCCCCGGATGTACTGCGTTTTGATGTATCGCATTTTGCCAAGATCACCGATGAAGAGATCCGCCAGGTGGAAATGATCGTAAATGAAAAGATCCGGGCAAACATCCCGGTGGTGATCAAAGAAATGCCCAAGGAGGAAGCCCTCAAACTGGGCGCCATGGCCCTTTTTGGAGAAAAATATGGCGATACCGTACGCGTGGTAACCATCGATCCGAAGTTCTCTGTGGAGCTTTGCGGGGGTACCCATGTACCGCAAACCGGTATGATTGGTCTGTTCCTCATTACTTCCGAATCTGCCGTGGCAGCGGGTGTACGCCGGATCGAAGCATTGACTGGTCCCGCAGCATTCCGTTACCTGAGCGAAAAAGTAGCCGAATACAAGCAGGTGGGCGAGTTGCTGAAAGCCGCCAATCCTTTAAAAGCGATTGAAAAATTAATTACCGATAAAGCCGCCCTGGAAAAGAAAGTGGAGCGCCTGGAAGCAAAAGAGCTGGTAGGCATCCGCAACAGTCTCCTGCAAAAAGATGAGATCATCAACCAGGTGAATTTTATCGGTGACATCGTGGAAGTAAGCAACCCGGACGCATTAAAGAAACTCTGCGGTGATCTGAAGAACCATCTGCGCGATTTTGTAGTAGTGCTCTGTGCCAATATCGGCGGTAAGGCTTCCGTAGCCGTTGCCATTGCCGACACCGTAGTTGCTGCAAAAGGCCTGGATGCAGGACAGATCATTAAGCAACAGGTAGCCCCCGTTATTAAAGGTGGCGGTGGCGGACAAAAAACGCTGGCCACCGCGGGCGGACAGGAAGCCGGTAACCTGCAGCGGGTGATCGATGCGGTGAAGGCCTTGCTCTGATGAATCGCTATTATTAGTTTAAATAAAATTGCCGCAGATGCGCAGATTGATTTATTAGCAATCTGCGGCTAAAATTTTTAAGCCCGCCGCCGACCTGTAACAATAAAAGAATCCTCGATTTCCTATATTTGGTCTATGTCTTTATTCCGGCTCATCCCCGACAGACCCGATGTGGTGCAGGACCAGAACCGGCCTGAAGAAAAAGGAACCTTCCGGGAATGGCTTTATATCACCATCTTCCAGGCGACCACCACCGCAGGGAAAATCTTTGATATCGGGCTTTTTATACTGATCCTTTCCAATATTACCCTTTTAATGCTGGAAAGTGTGGAGTCTCTTGCGATACAGCATGCCCATATGTTTAAAACGCTGGACACCGTTTTCCTGGTATTGTTCTCCATTGAATACCTGCTGCGCCTCTATTGCGTACGCTCCGCAAAGCGCTATGCCACCAGCTTCTACGGGATCATCGACCTGCTGGCCATTCTGCCTTCCTATATGGAATTCTTCTACCCGCAATGGCATGTATTCATGATCGTACGCAGCTTCCGGCTGCTGCGGATCTTCCGCATTTTCCGGATGGTAAAATTCCTGGATGAAAGCCGGATACTGATGTTTGCCCTGCTCCGCGGATTCCGGAAAATTGTGGTGTTTCTTTTTTTTGTGGTGCTGCTGGCTATTTTCCTGGGGTCGATGATGTATGTGGTCGAATTTCCGCATAATCCCGGGTTTCGCTCCATTCCCCAAAGTATTTACTGGGCCATTGTAACCATTACCACTGTGGGCTATGGCGATGTGGCCCCTATTACTGCCGTTGGCAAGGTCATTGCCTCCTTTATCATGATCCTGGGGTATTCCATCATTGCTGTTCCAACAGGCATTATGTCGGCTTCCGTGATCCAGGAAGAAAAAAGGAACTGGGGCAAACGCTGTCCGCATTGCGATACCGCCGGACATGGCGCAGACGCCATTTATTGTAAGCATTGCGGGGAAAAACTTAAAACCGATTAATCCATGCCGGCGATCATCCTGGCGCAACTAACGCCTTTTGGCTGGGCGCTCATTGCTGCAATGATGGCAGCTGTTTTTGTCGCTATAAAATTTCTTAAAAGAACCAGCCCGGGCAGCAAACCCGGATGTGCAGGTGTAGCTTATGTGGCCACTATCTGTTTTATACTCTTCCTGTTTGTTATGGTGTTCTTACCACTTTTATCACAGCGCATTTACCAGGGAATTACAGGTACGCGGTCCGGTGGCTTTTTAGAGTGGGCAACGGTAGGCGGCTGTTTTATAATGGTATTGGGAATGTTTTACCTGATGAGCTGGGGCCTTGCCTTCGCCTTTGGGCGCAATACCAAACGATTTGCAACCGTGGGAATGCGGCTCCTTAGCTGGCTGCTGCTTCCAGCCGCGATGCTGTTTATGTTCTCTATGTTGTGTTACGCAATGTACCTTCATTTTTCAGGAGAAAAACGGCAACCTTTTTGGGTTATCGCCATTTGCCTGTTATTTGCAATCATCCTCTTTTTAGGATTTTGGGGATATATGAAAATGCTCATCAGCCAGCGGCCAAAGCCCCGGAACAACGGAAGCAAGCGCCGCGGGTGATAAACTTTAACATTTCCGAACACTTTCGTATTTACTAAACCTCCTAACTTTGATCTACGAAGAAAAACGTATTTCTCTAACTTTAAATGTTTACAGAAGCAATGAGATCCTATTATTTTTTGTTGGCGCTTTTAATTCCCGCCCTGGGTTTTGCGCAAAATCGCAATCAGAACAAAGAAGCAGAACAAATTATCATTACAAAAAAAGGAGTTGCCAATGATCCGATGAATATAGTGATTGATGGCGATAAAATTACCGTGAACGGCAAGCGGGTTGATACAGATAAAGAGGCTGATATTACGGTAAAAAGAAAAAAGATCAAAGACCTGGACGTGTATAATGAAGGCGGGCTTTCTGATCGCGGGCGCTCCTTTAATTTCAATATGGATAGAGCGGGCGGAATGGCCCCCAATAAGGCGATGCTGGGCGTAGTAACCCAGAAAACCGACGATGGTGTTACAGTAATGAATGTGTCGGAAGAAAGCGCGGCTGATAAAGCGGGGCTTAAAGAAGGGGATATTATTACCGCTGTAGACGGTAAAAAGATCGAAGCACCGGATGAACTTTCGGCAGCCATAAAAGGCAAAAACCCGGGAGATAAGGTTTCCATTTCCTACAAAAGGGATAACAAAAGCTACACCGCCCAGGCGATCCTTACCAAATGGAAAGCGCCGGATACCATGGGGCTGAACCTTGGCAAGGGCAATTCTTTTTCAGCACCGGATTTTGACTTCAATGACCTGATGCGCCAGCTGCCTAACCAGCAGGGGGGCGTAAACCGCAATTTCCGGTTCTATGGCAATCCCGGCTTTGAACCCAACAGTCCTAAGATCGGTATCCGCATCCAGGACCTGGATAAAGGTGATGGCGTAAAGATCGTGGACGTGGATAAAGGCTCCGATGCCGACAAAGCAGGGTTAAAGAGTGGCGACATTGTTAAGGAGATCAATAACCAGCCGGTAAATGGCACCGACCAGGCTTCGCGATTGATCCGGGGCAACCGCAAACCGTCCCTGGATTTTAAGATCAGCCGGAATGGGAAAAGTCAATCAGTAACGGTAACCCAGTCTGCCCGGATAAAAACCGCAGATCTGTAAATTTTTCAACCTTTTCTTTCCGGGAACGTTATATCGGTAGCATATCTCTATGTGCTGATAGTTTTTAAGTTTTCGTGATTTAGGGTTTAAAGGCCGCCCCGGTTGAATCGTGGCGGCTTTTTTATGGCCGGTAAAACCAATCTCCTTGCGTATCTTCGCGAACCTGAACAATTGATACGGAACACATGGAATGGAGTGAAAAATATGAAATCGTGATCGGCCTGGAAGTGCATGCCCAGCTGCTGACAGAAAGCAAGCTTTTTTGCGGAGACAGCATTGCATTTGGCGCCGCACCCAATACTCATGTAAGTCCCATAACCCTGGCGCACCCCGGCAGTTTGCCCAAAATGAACCGGAAAGCAATCGAATATGCAGTAAAACTGGGGCTGGCCTGTCAGTGCGAAATAGAACAAAAAAACTATTTTGCCCGCAAGAACTATTTTTACCCGGATCTGCCAAAGGGCTACCAGATATCGCAACATACAACGCCTATTTGTAAAAACGGGCATGTAACCATTAAAACGGCTGCCGGAACCCGGGACATTCGTCTGAACCGGATCCACATGGAAGAAGATGCAGGAAAAAGCATCCATGATGTAGATCCATATAATACAGCAGTAGATTATAACCGGGCGGGCACCCCCCTGGTTGAAATTGTAACGGAACCTGACCTGCGCAGCAGCGAAGAGGCCTTTGCTTATGTAACCGAATTGCGTAAACTGGTGCGTTACCTGGAGGTATGCGATGGTAATATGGAAGAAGGCAGCATGCGTTGCGATGCCAATATTTCCGTTCGCCTGAAAGGAGCGGAAAAGCTGGGTACCAAAGTGGAAGTAAAGAATCTCAACTCCATCCGGAATGTAAAGCGCGCCATTGATTTTGAAGCAGAACGTTTAATGGGCCTGTTAGAAGCCGGAGAAACCATCCGTCAGCAAACCCGGAGTTTTGATGCGGGAAATGGTACCACATTCGCCATCCGCGATAAAGAAGATGCCGAAGATTACCGGTATTTTGCTGATCCTGACCTGCCGCCCTTTGACCTGGAAGACGCGTTCATCAATGATATCCGCCGGATGATACCGGCCCTGCCCGCTGAACGCATCCGGCAGTATATGACGGAATACCAGTTGCCGGAATATGATGCGCATGTGATTACCGAAGAACGGGATACTGCTGATTATTTTGAAACCATTCTTCAACATACAAAAAATTACAAAGCGGCCGCCAACTGGATGTTGGGGCCGGTAAAAACCTGGCTGAACGAAAACAGTCAACCCATTGGCGCATTTCCGCTGCAACCGTCACAGGTAGCCGCACTTATCCAGTGCGTGGATTCGGGAAAAGTGAGTTTTTCCATCGCCTCTACCCGGCTCTTCCAGTTGCTGCTGCAACATCCGGAAGAACAGCCCCTGGTACTGGCTGAAAAAAACAACCTGATCCAGCAATCGGATGCCGCTGACCTGGAACCGGTTATTGACGCGGTGCTGGAAAAGCTGACCGCTAAAGTAGCAGAATACAAGAAAGGGAAAAAGGGGCTGCTGGCACTATTTGTAGGCGAGGTTATGAAACAGACAAAAGGCAAGGCAGATCCGAAAAAGACCAACGAGATATTGTTGAAAAAGTTACAATAAGAGTAACAGAGCTATGAGGTTTGCACCAGTACAAACAGGACCAACCCTTATAGCTTTTTTTTGAAAATTCAAGATCATGAAACAATTCATCTTTATTGCACTCCTGGCGATCGTTTTTGCAGGATGTAAACAAGACAATAAAAAAAGCTTTACTGTAAACGGAAGTATTTCCAATACACAGGCTAAAAAAATATACCTGGAAGAAGTGCCGGTAGCTTCTATGCAACCCGTCATTGTGGATTCTACAGATATCCTGAGCGGAAAATTCACGCTGAAAACCGAAGCGCTGGAAGATGCCGTTTATAATATCCGGCTGGAAGCACTGGAGTTTCCCGTAGCCTCTGTTATCAACGACGCTCCGGAGGTAGATCTTAGCATTACGATGAGCACCCGGAACCCCCAGCTGCCCGAAAAATTTGAAGTAAAAAACTCCCCGGCCAGCCAGGCTATGAAGGATTTTATGATGGCCTTTAATGATAAAATGATCCGGCTGGTAAACAATATGCATCAGCTGGATAGTCTGCGTACCACAAAAGTAGCCGACAGTACGCTTGCCCCGCTCAGGCAAACCATCAAACAGAATGGTGCCGATCTCCGGGAATATGCCCTTGGCGAAATCAAAAAAGGCATCAATCCAGCCCTGTCGATGTTTGAGCTGGGCTACTACCAGTCTACGGCAAACGGACAGGGTTTGGGCCTGGAACCGCTGGATAATAAGCAGGTTGTTGGCCTGATTGATGAAGTGTCAAAAAAATTCCCCAACCATATAGCAGTAGCCGGTTTAAAACTGAACCTGCAGCAGGAAATGAAGGCAGCAGAAGACCGGACCTGGATCGGAAAACAGGCACCGGATTTTACCCTGCCCGACGTTTCGGGGAAACCGGTGGCACTCAACTCCTTTAGAGGACAATACGTGCTGGTTGATTTCTGGGCCAGCTGGTGCCGTCCCTGTCGTGCTGAAAATCCCAATGTAGTGGCGGTGTTCAATAAGTACAAAACCAAAGGATTCACCGTATTAGGGGTTTCCCTGGATGATGACGCCACTTCCTGGAAGAATGCGATTCAAAATGACAAGCTGGCCTGGACCCAGGTTAGCGATCTGAAGAAATGGGAATCGCCGGTAGTACCGATGTATAAATTTGGAGGCATTCCGTTTAATGTGCTGATTGATCCGCAGGGAAAAATTATCGCTGAAGGATTGCGCGGTATGGACCTGGAAAACAAACTGGCTGCCATTTTCCCATAACACCGGTTCTATTATACAGCACTTTCGCGGAGTATTGTGTCCGGCGTATTTCAAGCTCCCCACAATAGCTCTTTTAAAACTGTTACTAGACCTCTTTCATAATTCAAGATTATAAATAGCAGCGATTAGATTCACCTTAAGGCCGAAACGCTTTCTTCTATTTCTGTAGGGATAGGCCATTATTTTGAATATTTTCATTTCCCGAATGATATGCTCCACCATTACTCTTTGAGAACCAACCTGATGGTTATGTTCCTTATCCTGTACAGTTAAAGGCT
>NZ_JASLGT010000011.1 GCF_030150205.1 Niabella sp. | reverse complement strand
CTACAATAACATTGAAGACTTACAACAAAGGCTAACGCAAGTCGTTAACAACATTACTACAATCATTACAAAATCAATCTGCGGAAATGAATTCTACCTAAAAACCTTTAAATATAAATTTAATGTCTAATTGGTATTACTATTCACTATTAACGCCTGCCTATTCTCCATTTCCACTCCCGATAGCAATCGGGATTCAAATTCCCAAATTCCCCAAAAAATTCAGGGTTTCTTCAGATTTGGAAGATAAGATTGTAAAAATCTTTATACCATATGCGATCAACGATCTTCTTCCTGCTGATGTTTTTTGCTGCGTCTACATTATTTGCCCAGGAAAAGCCGTACAAAGTAGTACGGAGCTTCCCCGTATCCGGTAATGACGGCTGGGATTATCTTGCCGTATATAATCAATACCTGTATATTGCGCACGGCACGCAGGTAAATGTGATCGATAAAAAATCCGGGCAACCGGTTACCGTCATTCCCAATACACCCGGTGTGCATGGTATTGCTTTTGTTGCTTCCTTACACAAAGGATATATTACCAACGGGAGGGGCAACAATGTAACCGTTTTTGATCTGAACACGAACCAGGCGCTTGGCCAGATCGCCACCGGCGAAAACCCGGATGCGATCCTTTACGATGCGTTCTCCAAACAGCTGATTGTATGTAATGGCCGGGGAAAAAGTCTTTCGGTAATTGATCCGCAAACCGATAAAGTGGTACATACCATACCGGTGAATGGTAAGCCGGAAACAGCAGTAAGTAATCTCGCCGGAAAGATATTTGTAAATATTGAAGATGCAAGTTCTATTGCTGCTGTTGATATCGTTAAGCACACGGTCATTGCCAATTGGCCGCTTGCTCCGGGCGAAGAGCCATCAGGCCTTGCAATAGACCGGAGCACCAACCGGCTCTTTGCCGGCTGTGATGGAAAACTGGTAGTGGTGAATGCCGTAAACGGGAGCGTGGTGCAAACTGTAGCAATCGGTGACGGTTCAGACGGTGTTGCCTTTGATCCTAAAGCCAGGCACGTGTTTTCATCCAACGGAGATGGTACCCTTACCGTTATTCAACAACAGGCAGCGGATCATTATACCGTTGCACAAACACTTTCTACGGCTCCGCACGCACGTACATTAACGATCGATGAAACCACCCGAACCATTTACGAGCCCGTGGCAGAGCTGCAGCCGCAAAAAGAAAAAGGGAAACACGCTCCGCCTGTGACGGGTACATTCCGGGTATTGGTCATTCAGTAGGTGAGCGGCATTTGGCGTTTAGCCTTCAGCTATCAGCCTTCAGCTATCAGTCGTCAGTTTTCAGTTATCAGTTGATCATTAAGTATGAGAGGATCTAACTTGGATCGTAAAATTGCCTTTAGCCTTTAGCATTTAGCCTTCAGCTATCAGATGACAGATGATCCTGTGTGGTTTGATCTTTGTTTTTTGTTTTTTTGGTCTTTGTCTTTTGATCTTTGTTTTTTGATCTTTGGTTCTTGGTCTTTGGTTTTTGCTCCACTTTTAGAATTCCGTATATTTGTACCATACAAAACAGGAAATGGTGTCTTCCTGAACCAACCGTTCACGCCCTGTGCGGGATCTGATGGCGCCTGCAAATAGTAATATTTTATTACTCCATTAATCTATTTGTAGGATGTATCAATTTAAAACAGAACAGGGAAAAATTTTTCACCAGTTAGCAAACTGGACCATCCGGCTCATACCCCTTTCATTTGTTGTAGGTTCATTGGTTGCCTTATTTTTATGGCTGCTGGACTGGGCTACCCATACCCGCTGGCAGCACTTATGGCTGCTTTTTTTACTGCCGCTGGCCGGTGTCTTTATCTGGGCATTGTATCACTATTTTGGTAAGGATGCGGAAGCCGGCAATAACCTGGTTATGGACGAGATCCATGAACCGGGAGGGGGAGTGCCTGCCCGTATGACCCCGTTGGTGCTGGCCGGTACGATCATTACCCACCTTTTCGGAGGCTCTGCGGGCCGGGAAGGTACCGCGGTGCAAATGGGGGGTAGTACTGCCGCTCTTTTTGCAAAATGGTACCAGCTTAAAAAGGAAGATCGCAGTATCCTGTTGATGTGTGGAATGGCTGCAGGCTTCGGCGCTGTATTTGGAACCCCGGTAGCGGGTGCCATATTCGCTATGGAAGTATTGTTTATCGGCCGTATTAAATACCATGCGCTGATTCCCTGCCTGATTTCGGCAGTGCTGGCCCATATTGTTTGCAGCAGTTATGGAATCAGTCATACCCAATATACCATCAGCTCAAAGATAAATCAGTCGGTTACTACCTGGATCCCCGGTTTTTCTTTTGACCTGTTGCTGTTATTAAAAGTAATTGCAGGGGGTATTGCTTTTGGACTGGCTGGTATGGCATTTGCCCGTTGTACCCAATGGTTAAAGCAGGGCTGGGCGCGCCTGATACCTGTTAAATGGCTGATCCCGGTTGCCGGTGGTATCGTTATCATCGGTGGCAGCTATGCCCTGGGCAGTTTTGACTATCTTGGATTGGGGGTCGTTAATCCGGATGCACATAACAGCATCCTGAGCGCATTTGCTGCCGGTGGTGTAGACACCTGGAGCTGGCTGTGGAAACTATTATTTACCGCAGTTACCCTTAGCGCCGGATTTAAGGGCGGTGAAGTAACGCCGTTGTTCTTTATTGGTGCGGCATTGGGCAATACGCTGGCTGTTTTAAGCGGTGCGCCTCCTGATCTCTTTGCCGGACTTGGGTTTATCGCTGTATTTGCAGCGGCTACCAATACGCCCATTGCCTGTATGATCATGGGCGTAGAACTCTTTGGCGGAGAAAATATCCTGTATTTTGCTGTGGCTTGTTTTACGGCTTATTATTTTAGCGGCCATTCCGGTATTTATAAGGCCCAACGGATCGCTGTTCCGAAGATTCATAAGAAATAACCCCCATTTACACATTCCCACACTTCCATATTTTCACATTTTCAAATTTTCAAATATTTTTGGGCGACATGGAGACCGGTGGAACATCGAGGCTATATTATGCCCGATAGACAAAACTAAAAGCAGAGAGCCGTTTCATGCTCGATAATCATCTGATAACTGAAGACTGAAAACTGATAACTGATAACTGAAAACTGATAACTGAAGGCTGATTTCTGCCTATAAACCCATTGACTACTACCTACTAACTATTCACTATTAACCCTTGCCTATTCACCATTCCCACACTTCCACATTTTCAAAATTTTCAAATTCCCCATCCAACTCAATTGCCGGATTCTTCCCTGTTTTTATCTGACTGGTGCTGCAGCAATGCCTGCTGTGTAAAATCGCTGGGAGCTACCCCAAAATATTTTTTAAACTCCCTGCTGAAGTATTTCCGGTCATCATATCCTACAGCATAGGAAACCTCATTAATGGTCAGTTCTTTTTGAAGGATCAACTCCGCGGCTTTTTTAAACCGGCGCGTTTTGATAAATTCATTTACAGACATATTTGTAAGCGCCCGTAATTTCTTATAGAGGATCGGGGCACTCATCCCCACTTTCCGGGATAGTTTTTCAACGCCGAAATCGGCATCCTCCAGGTGATGATCGATGAATTCAATGATCGTGGTTAAAAAATCTGAATCTATTTTGTTTCTTTCAACGATGGTTCCTTCCGGCAATGCTACCGGGGCGGCCCGCAACGTAAACTCCCGGATGGTACGCTGTTGTAACTTTTTGCGCGTTTCCAGCAGGTTACGGATATGTAATTCCAGGATCTTTGCACTAAATGGCTTGGATATGTAAATATCTGCGCCGTGCTCCAGGCCGGCCACCTGGTCTGTTTGTGTACTTTTTGCAGTGAGCATGATCACGGGGATATGGCTGGTACGTGGGTCCGTCTTTAACCGGGCACAAAGTTCCATACCATTGAGGTTGGGCATCATTACGTCACTGATGATGAGGTCCGGGATACTTTCTGTTGCCATTGCCCAGCCCTGCAACCCGTCGGCCGCCTGTTGAATATAATAACCGGGTTCCAGTTGCTGGCAAACAAGCGCGCGCAATTCAGGATTGTCTTCTACAACAAGAATGGTGTACTGCCGGCTGGCCGGTAGCAGGGGATTGGTTGTATTGGGATCGGCCTTTGCCAGGGACAGTTCTTCACTCCGGAAAACTGTGGGTACTTGCTGTTCAAGAATGGACACATATCCATTGTTTTCAAAATGTTTTTTACCATTATGGAGCGTTACAAAAAAACAGGTATAACCCTCGCTATTTGCGGTTGCCGGTGTACTTTCCACACGAATGGTTCCGCCATGCAGTTCGGTGATCTTTTTTGAAAGAGCCAGACCCAGCCCATATCCGGTGTTTTGTATCCCATGATCGGCTACCTGGTAATAATTGGTAAACAGCTTACTTAAGTAAGGCGCGGCGATTCCTCTTCCGGTATCGGCCACCTGTATTTCCGTAGTTGTTTCCCTGCGATGAACAGATACCATAATACGTCCGCCTTCCGGTGTAAACTTAAAGGCATTGGCCAGCAGGTTAAAAAATACTTTTTCCAGCTGCTTTTCATCAAAATATAACAATGCCGTTTCGGTGTCATGAGTAAGGGAAATCTGTATACTTTTCGACAGTGATAATTCGCTGAAACTGGCATAGATCTCCTGCAGGAAAGCAATGAGATCCTGTTTTTTTACCTTCAGTTTGAGATGATCGGATTCGGCCTTCCGGAAGTCCATCAACTCGCTGACCAGTTTTAACAGCCGGTTGGAATTATTTTTTATCTGGGTGATCTGTTGTGTGGTAAACTGATCCGATTGATTTACCTCAAGCAGTTTTTCAACCGGAGCCATGATCAATGCCAGGTGGGTCCGGATCTCATGCGAAACATTGGTGAAAAAATTCAGTTTCACCTGGTGCAGTTCCTCTTCTTTGTTCAGCAGCGCACGAAGGAATAAAAAGCGCATAATAAAGAAAAGTACACCAATAAAAAGCAGCAGGTAAATTGTATAGGCCCACCAGGTGCGCCAGAAAGGTGGCCATACAATAATTTTCATACTAACGGGCTGCGTCCATAACCCGTCATTATTGGCGCCCCGTACGGAAAAAGTATAATCTCCCGGAGGCAGATTCGTATAGGTAGCAGCAGGTGTTCGTACCTGTTTCCAGTCTTTGTCGAACCCTGCCAGTTTATATGAATAGCGGTTCTTATTGCTTTTTATAAAGTTGAGCAGTGCAAAATTGATGGTGAACAGGTTTTGATCATGTTTAAAATAGATCTGGCTGGTATGACTGATATTCTGTTGCAGCAATCCATCGGAAGCACCAATATGAACATCCGCATTATTGAGCCGCAGATTGGTAAATACCAGGGGCGCCTGGTATTGATTCACCTGGATCTGGTTAGGAAAGAAATAGGTGATGCCGCGATATCCGCCAAAGTAAAATGTACCTTTGCTGTCCTTTAAATAGGCATTATAATTAAACTCCCTGCCCGCAAGTCCGTCGGCAACCGTATACGAGAGCACCGCTTTTGTTGCGGGATCAAACCGCATGAGTCCCTGATCGGTACCCAGCCAAAGGAATCCGCGGCCGTCTTGCAGGATCCCGACGATGTTCCTTGAAGTGCCTGATAGGACGATGAATTGAGAAAGCACCTTTTTCTTTTTGTCATAAAAAATAAGGGTGCCATTCCGGGAGCCGGCCCATATATTACCAGCAGTATCTTCCAGGAAGGTGTTTACCGGAATAGAGCCATTAATGGTATGAAGTTGATTGCCCTGCACGGTAAAAAGGCCGGAAAGTCCGCCCATCCAGATCCAGCCGTCGCGGTCTTTATAGATCTTATTGGTAGAAAGCTGGCTTAGTTTTTTATCAATGACTGTAACCGGTAAAGGCTCCAGCTGAAGCCCGGATTTGTTAAAAATACGGATGCCCGCATTGGTGGCCAGCCAAAATCTTCCCTGGTCGTCCTCCTCCAATGAGGTAATTTCCAGGCCGGCGCTTTCCACATCTCCCGGTTTGTATAAATAATGCCGGAAGCTGTGGGTTGCCGGATCCAGCACATTTAGGCCTCCTCCATGTGTGCCGCACCAGATATAGCCCTGTTTGTCGATATATACTACTTTTACAAGGTTGGAAGCAATGCTTCCGGGGTCATTGCCGTCATTTTTAAATACGCTGAACTGACCGTTGCGGCGGTTATACAATACAAGACCACCGCCTTCGGTTCCGATCCAGAGATCGGTATTGCGGTCTTCCAGGATGCTGCTGACTACATTATTGGGGATGGCATTCCGGCTACCATCATTATGCAGCACCCCGAAGCCGGTGGTAAACGCATCCACACGGTTGGCTCCCCCAAAATAGGTTCCGATCCAAACCGATCCATTGGCATCCCTGTATAAACTATAGATAGAATTCTGGCTCAGACTTTTGGGATTAGCACCATCGTTTTGAAAAGAAACCATCCGCCCGGTATGGGTATTTAAGACGCTCAGTCCTTCCTGGGTACCAATCCAGAGAGCACTGTCATTTTGGAGCATCAGGGTCCGGATATTATCATGGATGAGTCCCTGCGGGTTATGATTCTTTATAAATCGTGTAAAGGTTTTTGTTAGGGGATCGTAGAGATTAAGTCCTGAATTCTGTGTGCCTACCCACAGGCGGTGGGCCCGGTCTTCGCAGATAGCCGAGATATTGTCGCTGCTCAGGGTTTTCGGGTTGGCTGGATGATACCGGAAAGATTCATAATAATAACGATCGCCGGTTTCCCACATCCGTACCAGGCCGGTAGTAGAACCGATCCAGATATTCCCCGCCTGGTCCTGGAAAACGGTTTTGATCATGGACCCCGCCAGGTTTTGCTTATCGGGCGTTACAAAACAGGTGATCTTTTCCCGTTTCTTGCCGGTAAGAGCAAAAAGGCCTTTTGAGGTTCCGATCCACAGACGCTGCCGTCGATCTTCAAAAATGCAATTGATGGCCACAGGGGCAGCTACGGGTAAGCGGATCTTTTCAAAATTGTCCTTTTCGTCATTATAGTGATTTAGCCCTGCGCTGGATCCCGCCCAAAGTTGCTGCCGGGAATCGCGGAAAAGCGCAATGATATTATTGGAGGAAAGACCAGACTGATCATCGCCGGCCATGTATGTTTTGATCTGGGAGCCGTCATACCGGTTCAGGCCGTTGGAGGTACCCAGCCATATAAACCCCTGTGCGTCCTGGGTAATGGACAATACAGAGTTATTGGACAATCCATTCTCAGAGGTGAGGTGATTAAAATCGATATTCTGTGCCTCGCCGGCAGTTTTAAATACAAGCAAGCTGCTTAACAGCCACACCTTTATTATATATGAAGATCCGGCTTTACAGCAGGGAAACCTGCAGCACATTGCAAAAGCTCTTTTCATCACGCCTCATGTATTTAAAAAAACAAATAAAGATAAGGAGAGAAATGGCTTTATGTAAATAAAATATTTCATTGATTATCAGCAAATTATTTCCCTGTTTAAAAAAACACCCCCATTCTTTTAGGATTTTCATCCCCCGCCGGAGCGTCCGTGGCAGATATTGCAGTCAGGAGATTGTACATGAGAGAAATGCTTGTCAGAATTGCTGTCAATCATTACATCTGCTACTATTTATCATTTAAAAAAGTTTGTGCTTATGCCATTCAAGGATTCAGGCCATGGGCTTTATCACCGCTGTTGCCGGGTGATTGCCGTATTATTTTTATTGGTGCCTTCGCTGCTACACGCGCAGTCGAAGCAAATTCAGGGTGTTGTAACGGACGATAATAAAGCGTCTGTCCCCAACGCAACGGTTGTAAACAAAACTACGGGAGCAGGTACGGCCACCGATATGCAGGGGCGGTTTAAGATCAGCGCTTCCGCAGAAGATGTGCTGGAGATTTCTGCGATCAATTATGAAACAAGCACGGTTAAGGTTGGGGTGCAAACATCCATACCTGTTAAACTGGTAGCCAGTGCAGCCAGCCTGGCAGATGTAGTGGTAGTGGGTTATGGAACCCAGAAAAAGACTTCTGTAACCGGTTCGGTGTCGGTGATCAGCAGTAAAACCATTGCCAACCGGCCGGTAACCAATGCCATTAATGCCTTACAGGGAACGGCGCCGGGTCTGGTTATTTCCCGTACCAGTGGCCAGCCGGGTAAAGAAGGCTGGAATATTAATATCCGGGGACTTGCTTCGCTAAGCGGTTCCAACTCGCCGCTGATCATTATCGACGGGGCGCCAGGTGATCTGAATACCATTAACCCGGATGATATTGCGAATGTGTCCGTGCTGGAAGACGCTGCGGCTTCAGCTATTTATGGGGCAAAAGCGGGTGCCGGGGTGGTGCTGGTAACTACCAAAACGGGAGCGGGAAGCCGGAAGCCCAAAATAACACTGTCTAACATTTATACGATCCGTACACCGTATGCACGGCCCGATATGATCAGTGCCGGCGAGCAGGCCCGTCTGCAAAATGTGGCACTGAGTAATAACGGGCAGGCCCTGGCTTATACCGATCAGCAACTGCGTTGGTTCGATGATCCGGATACCAACTATGTATGGAACACCGCAACAAAGGGCTATGATTATTACTATAATTATAACCTGGCAGATATGGTGATGCGCAAAACCAGTCCCCAGAATAATACGAATATCTCCATTTCGGGTTCCAATGGGAAATCGTCTTACCTGATGTCATTTGGTTATTCCGGACAGAGCGGTGTATTCAAATTCGGACCGGATAATTACAAGCGCTACAATGCCCGTTTGAACTATGTTACCCAGATCTCGAATAAGATAAGCTTTGATTCTCGGATCGCTTACTCTTACGAAAAAACGGCTACACCTGCCTATGCCATCGGGGGTGATGGCAGCCTGATGTATGAAATTTACCAGATCCGGAGTTCCCGTAACCCCATATGGACGCCGGGCAGCGACAGCACCAAGTATATGTACCTGGGAACACTGTCCAGGGCCATACCCACTTTAAAGGATGGCGGCTACGATAATAGCTTTAAGCATTCCATCAGTGGTGTGTTTACGCTGGCTGCAAAAGAACTGGCAAAAGGTCTGCAGTTAAGGGCTGTATACAGCCCCACGTTGATCATCAACAGCGAGGATTTCTTCCAGAAACCCATTCCCCGTTACACAATCGATTCCTCCCTCAATTCGATCTTAACCCCAACGAACCAGTGGCTCAACTATCCCGGTTATATGAATAAGATGCGGGATATTACCGTAAAGCAGGATCTACAGGGACTGGCGGATTATGACTGGCGTATAAAAGATGATCATCATTTTCATGTACTGGGTGGTTTTGAATACCAGATGTATAATTATAATTACGTTAAGGCCATGCAAAGAAGCCTGCTGGTTACTTCATTCCCAACATTGAACTATACCACACTGGCTACAGCAGATATTACCAATGTTGGAGATAATATCCAGGCCTATGCCTATGTTTCAGAATTCGGACGCCTGGATTATGAATACAGGAACAAATACTTTTTACAGGCAAATATCCGGAATGATGGTACCTCAAGGGTGGCTCCCGATTTAAGGTATAAACAATTCTGGGGCATCTCCGGGGGCTGGCGTGTAACCGAAGAGAATTGGATGAAAAATATTACCTGGCTGAATGAATTAAAGCTAAGGGCTTCTTATGGCTCAAACGGTTTGGTGCAAAACGATAATGACAACGCCAATAACTACGATTATCAGGCAACATTAAATCCGGGCTATTACCCTTTTAACGACAGCCGCACAGCCTATGTGTACCAGGGATCGTTACCCTCAGTAACCAAGGCCTGGGAGGTGATTACCCAAACGGATTTTGGCGTAGATGCATCGGCATTGAACCGGAGGCTGAATTTTACCTTTGATTATTACGTCCGCAACAATAATAATATCTTTGTACAGCAACAGCTGCCGTCTACATTGGGTGTAACGCCCAGCAGCAAAAACATCGGGGCCTTTAAAGTAAATGGCTGGCAGGTAAGCCTGGGCTGGAACGATGTATTTAAAAACGGCAGCTATTTTGTATCCGTAAACCTGAATGATAACAAAACCCTGGTAACAAGATATGATGGTTCCATTGCTATAACAGCCGGCGTTAACAAAAACCTGCCTGGATACCCGGTGAATTCCATTTTTGGTTATAAAACAGATGGCTATTTCAACACACAGTCGGAGGTGGATAATTATGCGAAAATCGACTCAAAGGTACATCCTGGAGATATTAAATATGTAGATCAGAACGGTGACGGCCAGATCACACAGGGAAACAATACCCTTCAGAACCCCGGAGACCTGGTATACCTGGGCAATACCAACCCACGATATACCTATGGCATTAACCTGGGTGCTACCTGGAAAGGCTTTGATATTTCAGCGTTGATCCAGGGCGTAGGCAAAAAATACATGTTGCTGCCGCCCACGCTGGCAATGCCTTATTACAACGGATGGCAATTACCCTGGAAGATCCATGAAGATTACTGGACACCCGATCATACCGATGCTTTATACCCTGCATACCGGTTTGGCGACCAGACCATCAATGCGCAGATCTCCTCATTCTTTGTACAAAAGGCAAATTATATACGGTTAAAAAACCTGCAGGTGGGCTATACCTTTAATAAGAAACAGCTGGGTAACGGAATGTTCGAAAGTGTACGGGTCTTCTTTTCCGGACAGGATATCTGGGACAAAACAGGGATGTGGTTTAAATACTTTGATCCGGAAAATACAGACCGGCTCACCTTCCAGTATCCCCTTTGGAGAAGTTATGCAGTGGGTATTAATGTGAACTTCTGATAATCGTACTATTTGTAAAACAAGTTCAATGAGATTAATAATGAAATACTTGAAAAAAAATATAAAGACAACAGGATTGGGGCTGCTTACGGCCGGGATGCTGTTGACAAGTGGCTGTACAAAACAGCTGGATCAGTTGTCGCAAACGACCCTGGTGAATCAGCAATTCTGGAATAATTCCAGCGACCTCAATATAGGAACCAACTACCTTTATTCCTTTCTTCCGGGTTTTGAAACGCCGCTGGAAGACCGGTACGGCGGACTGGCAATGGATGTATTTAACGGCACGCTGGATAAAATAAGCGATGGCACCCGTACGGTTCCGGCAAATGATGATAACTGGAACAATCCCTATAAACTGATCAGGGCAGCAAACAATATTCTTGAAAAAGCGCAAACGATTACAAACGATAATCCGGCACTCACCACTTACAGTATTGCACAGGCTCGTTTCTTCAGGGCTTTCGCGTATTATAAACTGGTGCGCGCTTATGGTGATGTGCCTTACCTGGGCCGCACAGCCAGTGAAACCGACTCACTCATCTTTAGTCCCCGGTTACCACGGGAGCAGATTATGGATTCTATGTATGCAGACCTGGATTTTGCCGCAGCCAATAGTCCGCAGGCAGATAAAATATCCGGAAGTACCACTGTTGCCGGATCTGCAGGAAGTGAATATGGACGTATTACCCGTGGGGGCGTGCTTGCCTTTGAATCGCGCGTGGCATTAATGGCCGGTACCTGGGCCAAGTTTCGTGGAGGCAGCAATGCCGCCAAGCATTTACAAAAAGCTATTACTGCTGCCCAAACCGTAATGACGGAAGGCAAATATGCATTGTATACCGGCGATGGGGCCAACAGCTACATATCGCAGTACGGGTATGCCGCAGAAACCTATTCGCAAAACAAAGAAGTGGTAATGGCGCGTCTTTACGGACAAAATGCTTCCAATAATGTAAGCTCCCAGTCTTTTGCACGAAATCCCACTACGGACGGTACCTGTGCGGCTACCCGCAAATATGTATTGACAGCATTGTATTCCGATGGTTTGCCTGCCGGGAAATCGCCTCTTGACTCTAATGGAAAAGAGACCGGCTTACTTACCGACTACCAGAACAGGGATCCGAGATTGGTGCTGACATCCTTTAAGGTTGGGGATCCATATGTAAGTATCAACAATGCGGTGAACCTCACCTATGGTAATACCTATTATTATCAGCAGAAGAAATATTGGGTTAAAGAAGACTTTACGCAGGGGTATGGATTTCATGACTATTACATTATCCGTTATGCAGAAGTGTTGTTAAACTATGCGGAAGCAACCTTTGAACTGAACGACGGGAAGATTTCTGATGGAGATCTGGATGCCACGATCAATTTACTGAGAAAAAGGGCCACCAATAATGATAATACGAAGTTACCGCTCTTAACAAACGCTTTTGTTACGGCAAACGGACTGGATATGCGTACCGAGATCAGAAGGGAGCGGACCATTGAACTGGCTTTTGAAGGATTCTATTATTGGGATCTTTTGCGCTGGAAAACTGCAGAAACAGAAATGCCCCAGGCGCTTGTTGAAAGAAAGTATTTCACTGGCCTTAATTATGGTGGTGCAACCCCTCCAAAAAATATTGATGCCAATGGATATATTATAATGGAGGCTGCAGCACCTGTACGTAAGTTTGATCCGAATAAAGATTACCTGTGGCCGATCCCTTCCACGCAAATAGGTTTAAGCCATGGCAACGTAATTCAAAACCCGGGCTGGCAATAATCATTGCTAAAATATATGATTCGCCCATCTGGCATCCGGTGCCGGTTTCAAGGTGTGGCCAACTAAAAACGGGCAGCGCTCATACTGTTCCATTGAAACGTTTTTAGTTGGCCGTGCCCTTGGCACAGTTCCGGATGCCTTTTTATAACTTTAATCTATGTTTAAGAATATTTTTACCGTATCCTGTGGGATCCTGTTGCTCATTTCCTGTGCTACATCAAAAGTTGGCAAGTCGCCTTCTGACGGCAATTTTGTTGCCGAAAACTTCTCAAATGGAGCAAAGATGCTGCAACTGCAGTTGAACGATGCCGATAAAAATTTTGCCACGCCCAAAGGCGCCTTCCCGCGTACTACTGATCCTAAGGGAAAACTGGTCACTACTTCCATGTACGATTGGACGCCCGGTTTTTTCCCGGGTAATCTTTGGTATACCTACGAGTATTCAAAGGATGAAGCACTGAAAAAGGAAGCGCTTCGCTGGACGGAAAAGCTGGAGCCGCTTAAAAATTTTACCGAACATCACGACCTGGGATTTATGATGTACTGTAGCTATGGCAATGCGTACCGGCTTACCCATAATGCGGCTTATAAAGACATTTTGGTGCAATCGGCCCGTTCGCTGGCTACCCGGTTCGATCCCCGGGTGGGCAGTATTAAGTCCTGGAACCGGTTTGTATCCTGGCATGGGAATAAGACCTATTATTACCCGGTTATAGTAGACAACCTGATGAACCTGGAGCTGTTGTTCTTTGCTTCAGAAGCATCGGGTGACCCTTCTTTTAAAAATATAGCCATTACCCATGCGCTCAACGCTATGAAGAACCAGGTGCGGCCCGATTACAGCACCTATCATGTAGTTTGCTATGATTCCGCCTCACCGTCTGTAGCAGGCCGGGAAACGGCACAGGGGTATGCCGATAATTCTACCTGGGCGAGGGGACAGGCATGGGCTATTTACGGGTTTACCATGGTGTACCGGTTTACAAAAGATCCACAGTTCCTGAAAACAGCGGAAGGGCTGGCCGATTACTATATAAACAATAAAAACCTGCCGGCCGACAAAATTCCGTACTGGGATTTCAATATCGGTCAGCCAGGTTATACGCCGGGTATAAAATCCAATGCGTTAAACGTAAAAACACCATACCGTGATGCTTCTGCCGCAGCGGTAACAGCATCCGCATTATTAGAGCTGAGCGGGTATGTACCCGGTCAGAAAGCCGGTCAGTATAAACAATTTGCCACCGAAACATTGCAGACACTTGCCAGCCCGGCATATCGTGCCAAAGAGCATACCAACGGAAATTTCATTCTCATGCACAGCGTGGGCAGCATTCCGCATAATAATGAAATTGACGTGCCCCTGGTATACGCCGATTACTACTTCCTGGAAGCGCTGCTGCGGTATCAGAAAATTACCCGTAACGAAAAACTGTTTAAAGAATAACAAAAAAAGACATATTTGCGCTATTAATCGGGTCTTCAATAAAACATATACAAATGAAAATCGGATCATTCGTAATCGCTCTCTTGCTGATATCCGTTGCGGGCAGCGGGCAACCGGGACGCAATCCTAAAATAACATTGGCGAATCCACGCATCGCCGGTGGTGCACAGGACCGTGCCCAATGGGTACGGAACCTGTATAAAATTGCCTATCCTGTAGTACACAATCTTGCTGCAGGCACCTTAAAAAAGAACCTGCCGCTGGAGCAGGGGCCATCCTATAACCTGGTGGTAACAGATGTAACCTACCTTGAGGCGGTTGGACGAACGGTTGCAGGGATCGCACCCTGGCTGGAGTTACCGGATGACCAGACGGAAGAGGGCATATTGCGGGCTAAGATGCGTAACGAGCTATTACAGGGACTTAAAAATGCGGTGGATCCTGCAAGTCCGGATTGTCTGAATTTTAAAAAACAAAGTCAGCCCATCGTAGATGCCGCCTATCTGTCGCATGCCTTCCTGAGGGCGCCCAAAGCCTTATGGCAGCCACTGGATACGGTTACCAAACGCCGCTATATTGATGCGTTTAAATCCCTGCGTACCCGTAGCGGAGCCTACAATAACTGGCTGGTATTTGCGGCGCTTACTGAGGGATTTTTGCGCTACATTGGGGAAGACTATGATCCGGTGCGCATCGATTATGCCCTCAACAAAATGAAGGATTGGTATACGGGTGATAGCTGGTATAAGGATGGAGACCTGTTCAGCATGGACTATTATAATTCCTATGTGATCCATCCGATGCTCACAGATCTTATCGGCACACTGCTGGAGAAGCGGCCCGGAAAAATACATGTTACAGCCGGTGACTATGAAACCGCGCTGCGCCGCATGGTGCGGCATGCAGAGTTCCTGGAGCGCATTATTGCTCCGGATGGAACGTATCCCGCTTTCGGAAGGTCGGTAACCTACCGTACCGCAGCATTCCAGGTATTGGGCCAGGTAGCGTTAATGGAAAAATTGCCGGAATACATCCGGCCGGCACAGGTGCGCTGCGCACTTACCAAAGTGTTTTCCAATATGTTTGATGGTAACCAGAATTTTGATGCCAACGGATGGCTGGTACTGGGTTTTAACGGACACCAGCCGATGATGGCCGATGTATATACCTCCACCGGAAGTTTATATATGGCTACCCTGGGCTTTTTGCCGCTGGGACTGCCGGCCAATAATAAATTCTGGACCGACCCGCCCGCAGACTGGACCAGTAAGAAGGCCTGGAGCGGACAGCCGGTGAAGAAGGACTATAAGGTGGAGTATTAGCTTTTAGATATCAGTTTTCAGTGTTCAGTTATCAGTGTTCAGTTTTCAGTTAACAGTTATCAGTGTTCAGTTTTCAGTTAACAGTTTTCAGCTGATTTTTTCTGTTATCAGTGTCAGTTATCAAGGTAAGAAACGTAATCTAACGTTGAACTTTAAACATTAAATGTTAAACGGCCATAAGCTATCCGTTTTGGCCCCGGGCATAAGATGGCCACAATGTCGCACCCGTCTCCATGTCGCCCGGAAAATATATGAAACAGCTATCAGCAGATCCTCTCTTAAACCTTAAACAAAACCCTACGCCTGAAGCTCCTTCCGGGCAAAGGCCAGGCATTTTTTTACCTCCTGCACGGCATCGGATCCTTCGGGTACTTTGTACTCCAGTTCAATGGTAATGGGGATTTTATACTTATTATTTTTAACAAGGGTTAATATTTCTTTAATCGGTGTATCGCCCTCGCCCCAGGGCAGGTTGGCCCCGCCATGCGCGGCACTTTGCCGGTCTTTCAGGTGCATGGAAGTGATCCGGTCATGCCGCTTTTTGATCAGCGCCAGCAAGGATTCGGTACTATGCCCCTGAGCGGCAATATAGTGGCCGCAGTCCAGGTTCATGGAATTGTAGGGTGATTGTTCCAGCGCTGTATCCCATAACGTATCTGTGGCCTGCGTATGGGCATGATACCCGATATAGACCTTATGTTTGGCTGCCAATTTTCCTAAACGTTCTGTTTGCTGAGGATTGTTGGGTAACTCCACAGTAACGGAGGTTGCTCCCAGTGCTTTGGCCGCTCTAAGGGCGTATTCAATTTCGGCATCCGTATTCTGGGCTCCCAGTGCATTGGGTTTATAGGCATAGATCGTTACACCGGCTGCATTAAACAGCTTTTTTACCGGAAGGGCAACCCGCATATTGCTCCACAGCATCACCCATTAACTCCACAGCACTGATCCCGCTGTTTACGGTATATTGTAAGATCTCCTGCAGGCTACCGGGCAGGCTCCGGTACGAATAGGTAATAACACCGATTTGTACACCCAAAATTTTTGAATCCGGTCCCTTAAACAAACTCCAGGGTTCTAAAAGAGCGGGAACCGTAAAGAATCCAAGAGAAGCCAATCCACTTCTTTTTAAAAAATGCCGGCGCGAAACAGCACCGGATTGTTTCTTTGTTGCAAGCATAGTATGCATGTTTTTAAATAATCGTTAACTGGTTCAAAGGTACGGGGTTCGGCTATATTTCTCTATATTCGTTTTATAAATTCGCCTTCAATGAACCCCGATCCGCTTATTATGGAAACCGCTCCCGATAAAAGATTGCAACGGTTGGTTAGTGTGGTGCAGGAGCTGTCACTGGCCCGTAACCTGGAAACTGTAACCCGTATTGTACGTACCGCGGCAAGGGCACTTACCGGTGCAGATGGCGCTACATTTGTATTGCGGGATAAAGACAAATGTTTTTATGTAGATGAAGACGCGATCAGTCCCCTGTGGAAAGGCAGCCGTTTCCCTATTGAAACCTGCGTAAGCGGCTGGGCCATGCTGAACCGGCAACCCGTTATTATTCCGGATATTTATAAGGACGATCGTGTACCCTCCGAAGCGTACCGGCCAACGTTTGTAAAAAGCCTGGTAATGGTGCCGATCCGTACAATGGATCCGATTGGCGCCATTGGTAACTATTGGGCAACGCACCACCATGCATCCGATGATGAGGCCCAGATTTTACAGTCGCTGGCCGATATTACGGCCGTAACATTGGAAAACGTACAGATGTATGCAGAGCTGGAAGAACGGGTGAAACTGCGGACGGCTGAACTGGAAGTTGCCAATAAACAACTGGAAGCTTTTTCCTACTCGGTATCGCATGATTTAAGAAGTCCCCTGGCCGGCATATTGGGCCTGGTACAGGTATTGCAGGATGAGTACGGCGTTCAGCTGGATGCCGAAGGGCAGGAACTTACGGGCCTGATTGAACAGAGTGTAATGAATATGACCCGTTTGATCGATAACCTGCTGGTGTTTTTCACCACTTCCAAAAAACAGTTAAGCAGTGTGCATGTTCCCATGAAGGAAATGGCCATCGAGTACTTTACAATGCTGAAAAGACAGGAACCGGCAGACCGCTCCTTCGAATTTTCTGTCAGTAACCTGCCGCATGCGCAGGTAGATGTATCCCTTATAAAACAAGTATGGCTCAATCTTTTAGGGAATGCCATAAAGTACAGCCGCAAAAAAAATAAAACGGTTATTGATGTCGGGTTCCTGGAAACACCGCGGGAGATCGTCTATTTTGTAAAAGATAAGGGCTGCGGTTTTGACATGACGCAGTATGATAAACTGTTCAGTGCTTTTCAGCGATTGCACAGCGAACAGGAATTTGAAGGCAATGGTATCGGGTTATCGCTGGTAGAGCGGATCATTGGCCGTTATAAGGGCCGGGTATGGGCAGAAGGAACACCGGGAGAAGGTGCTGCTTTTTATTTTTCATTACCCAGGACAGCGGCCTTCCCATAGAAAAAAGAACAATTATACCGTCCTATAAAACTGCTTTATAATATCGAAGCGGATCCGTATTTTTCAGTACTGTAGATCGGGCCGGCTTCAAAATCTTGCACCACAGATATCTTATATGTAGTATGTAGAGGTTTCCTGCCCAGATTAAACTGCCAGTAACAAAAAATAAACAAAGCCAGAACAATCCACAACTGGAGATCTTCCAATAACGTATATTTATAAACTTATAAAGATTCAATACATGAAACAGTTTTTTCTTTTGCTTGCGGCGTTTCCCCTTTGTGTTTTTGCACAAAAAGAAAAACCGGCGATCATAAAGGGACAGATACATACACCGGCGCCCCCTCAGATGCTTTATTTGATTCACTATGCTGACAAAAAAATGATCACCGACAGCACTGTTGCGGTGAACGGAAATTTTCAGTTCGCGGTTCCTATGAAAGAACCTTCGCTGGGATACCTGAGAGCAAAATTTGAAAGTCCGGAGAATGAAAAGAGCAAATACCGGTATGAGTTGCTGCCCCTGTTTTTGCAGCCGGGTATTACTGCGGTAACCATCCGTGATTCAGTAAAGCTGGCCACGGTAACCGGATCGGCCGCTCATAAGGAATTTGAACAGTATACCGCCCTGCAAAAACCATATAATGATGAGCTGATGAACCTGCGTCGCAGTTATATTGCGTGCAGGGAGAACAAAAACGAAACTGGCATGAAGCAGGCGGAGTTCCGGATGGACAGTGTATCGGACTATAAAAGGGAGCAGGTTGTGGCGCCCTACCTCGCAGCCCATCTGAAGTCGCCCATTGCATTGCATGTGTTAAGGGAATATGCCGGATACGACCTGGATCCGAATAAAATAGAACCGCTGTTTAAAAAATTACCTGCGGTAGCAAAGGCTTCTCCCGCCGGCTTGCTGATGAAGGAGAAGATCGAAAAAGCCAAAGCCACATCCATAGGTAATTTTGCACTTAATTTTACGCAGAACGATACCCTGGGGCAACCGGTAAGCCTGGCTTCTTTTAGGGGCAACTATGTGCTGCTCGATTTCTGGGCGAGCTGGTGCGGGCCCTGCCGTGCAGAGAATCCCAATGTGGTAAAAGCCTTCCAGCAGTATAAGGATAAAAATTTCAGGGTGTTGGGCGTATCACTCGACCGTACCGATGGAAAAGAAAAATGGCTGGAAGCCATTCACAAGGACGGGCTAACCTGGACGCATGTAAGCGACCTGAAGTTTTGGGACAATGCTGTTGCCCGGCAATATGGTATTGAAGCCATTCCTCAGAACCTGCTGCTTGACCCCAGCGGAAAAATCATTGCAAAGAATATCACCGGGGAGGAACTGCAAACGAAACTAAAAGAATTATTTCATTAATGGTTAAGGTAAAAGGAGGGATGGTCTTCCTGCACTGCATCTGTATAATACCGGGAAAAATATATGAGCGATAACGACGCGTTAAAAACACTGGCCGGACAGTTGCGGCAGCCCAGCGGGGCCATGGCTATAGAAGTAGCCGATATGATGCATGCTTCCAATATCGGTATGACCGTTGATGCCATCGACCGGCTCTCCATTACAGAAAACAGCCGTATCCTGGAGCTGGGACATGGGAACGGAAAGCATCTGCCGTACCTGCTGCAGCAAAAAGAAGGACTTGTTTATTACGGGCTGGACATTTCGAGGGAAATGAACCGGGAAGCAGGAACGGTCAACCAGGCTTTTGTAGCAAACAAACAGGCAATGTTTCAATTATACGACGGCCTGCACATTCCTTTTGTAGATAACTACCTGGACCGGATCTTTACGGTAAATACCATTTACTTCTGGCAGGATCCGGAACGGTTGCTGCTGGAACTGTACCGGGTATTAAAACCGGGAGGGCGGCTGAACATTACCTTTGCACAGGAACACTTTATGCAAATGCTTCCTTTTACAAAGTATGGCTTTACGCTTTACAACGACGAAAAAATTGCGCAGCTGATCAAAAAAAGTCCGTTTAAAATTACAGCGTCGGTAACCCAAACCGAAGCGATCGAAAGTAAAACCGGTGAGCGGTTCAGCAGGGATTTTACCACGGTTTCCGTGGAAAAATAATTTTCATTAATAAACAACACAAAAGAGCGCAGATCCGGAGCGGGTCTGCGCTCTTTTGTGTTGTTCCGTAAAATGAATGGCGAGCGCCTCCTGGTGTTTAAGAAAAGCATTGCTGCTTTTGCAAGCGCAGTCCTGATACAGGCCCGGCCCGGAAGTTTTTTTTAGAATCACCCAAATTGGCGACCCTCTGAATTTGGAAACCGGTCAGTCGCAGGAGTACCTTCGTTTTGGATATCCGCGATTCATTTAATCAAATTTAAAACGCCGGCAAATAGTTGCTGGTGACAAAACTTAAAAGTTTAACCAAAACGTATTCATCCGTTTCCGTACACTCTTTTATAACTAAAAAAAATTACAATGAAAAAATTAAGTATCCTGTTTGCAGCAGTTATTGCCGTGGCCGCGTTAACCATCAGCTGGAAAGCGGCTGTTAACAACGCTGCCGTGCATATTACGGATTTTACATGCGCATTTGCCGATGGCAATGGCAACCCCTTTTTTACTGACAACAGCGCTATTGTGATCACCAATAGCGGCAATGGCAATTTCAAATGTCAGGCATCCGGCGTGCCCAATTCAACCGGCAAAGCAGTCCGGTACGGCGGAGCAACCACCGGAGGATGGTGCTATACCCAGGCTGGTGCCACTGACGATTGGCAGGAAGTGATCAGTGCCGGCGGTCAGGCAACCCTGATCTGCAAGGTGCATCCAAACTAGTAAAATATTCGACATTTTGGAATAAGGCACCATATTACAGGTGCCTTATTTTTTGAGTATTAATCCATACCCACATGAAAAGAATGCTGGCAATAACAGGAGTTGCAATATTGGCCATATCGGGGGGCCTTATTTCCCGTTACCTTTTTTACAAACATCTGCACGCCGGCGGGCCCGATCTCTGCTCCGCTGTTTTTGGCAGCAGTTGCAATGGGGCGCTTACCAGCTCTTTTGCCGAAGTATTCGGTTTGCCCCTGGGAGGTTGGGGGATGCTGTATTATTTTGTACTGGGTTTGCTGTTCCTCGTTCCCCGGTTGTTTGGAAAGGCTTTTTTGCCCGGAAGTCGTTTTTTAATTTTTACGGTTACCTTCTGTAGTGTGGTCACCGGCTTGTTCTTTACCGGATTGATGCTCCGGCATCCCGCAATGTTCTGTCCCTTATGTTCACTGGTTCACGGGATCAATTTTCTGCTGTTTTTCTTGCTGATAAAAATAAATAGATATGGGTTCCCGCAGTTCTTCAGCAGTTTTAGCAGCCGTAAGCCTGTAAACGCCGGACCGGGCCGTTTCTGGAAGCCCTTTGGATTCCTGGTGGCCTTCTTTTTTGTACTATCGGCCTTTTGGGGACTAAAGGCACTGGCGCTTTCCGTAGCTGCCGCGCAAAAGGTCGATTTTAAAGCTGTACTGGCAGACTACGATCAACAACTGGTACGGAAAATTCCCCTTTTAAGGGAAGATGCAATGGCCGGTAATCCTTCAGGCCTTATGACCCTGGTGATCTTCACCGATTTTTATTGTCCCGTTTGCCGGGTCCTTTCTGCTGAAACGGAAACCATTGTGAAAGAATTCGGCAAGGAATGTTTGGTCGTATTTAAACAGTTTCCGCTAAACACCGATTGTAATCATTTCATCGACAAAAATGTGCATACCGGTGCCTGCGAGGCAGCCCTGGCGGGCCTGGCTGCGGCACAGCAGGGAAAATTTATAGAATATCACCGTATATGGCTTAACAGTAACAGTACCGAAACCATCAGCCCGGTAGAAGTGGCCCGGAAATGCGGTCTGCAAATACAGGCTTTTGATCTTTTCCGGGAAAGTCCGCTGGCAGAAACTGTTCTCCAGGCCGATATCCGGCAGGGAGCGGAACTGGGCATCGAGGGAACTCCCACCGTTTTTTTAAATGGCCGGCAAATAAAAGATACCCGTCCGGGAGTGGTACGGTCGGTTTTGATGAGGGAATTACAAGCCCGGGCCCGGAAGGCACCGGCTCAATAGTCTTCAATATGCCTTCATAATGTCTTAACTCCTGGCTTGGGAGAGCAGGACTTCATTTTCCGGAGCTCTGGTTCAATATGTCTATTTATTAATTAAATATAAATTTATCATTTAATTAATTATCAATTTTATAATTATATTTATATCTATTTTAAAATGATATTAATAAGATACCTTGAGATCACCTTTCTTGTTTATTTGATGCAGCAATCGGCTTTATAGCAAATCCATTCATTGCCGCTGCGTTGCAGGCCCCCGGGGCCCTCAATGTTCAGTTCTAAAATCTCGGCAGATTATCTTATTTTGCAGGCCCCCATTGTAAAGCGATGATTTTGTAGAGGTATGACAAGCGAGCAAATTGCGTTTTTAATTAATGCTTCACCGGCGCTGCAAATGTTACGGCTTCGTAACGCAGGCTGGGTGCTGCCCTTTTTATATACCGTTTTTAAGGAAAACCGCCGGATGGTGGTCCGGGAAGACCAGCTGGTGCCCTTGCTGGCGGAAACCCTGGGCGCCCATGCAGATGGTACGGAAGACTGGGAAGAGGCCCGGATCGATTTCGGGGAAGATGAAGAAAGCCGCAGCCGCAAATACCTGTTGAGCTGGGTGCAAAAAAGGATCCTGCAGGATTTTCCGGACACCGAAGGAAACACCAATTACCAGTTGAGCGCACATACGGAAAAAGTATTTCAATGGATGCAGAACCTGCAGCTGGGGCAGCACCATGTGGGTACGGAAAGCCGGTTTAAAATGTTGTTTTCTTCCCTGCGGGACATGGTGGAAAACACAGAAGACGATCGCGAACGCAAACTACAGATCCTGAAAGACCGGAAGGCCGAGATCGATAAAGAGATCCGGGCGCTGGAGCTGGGGGTAGCCCCACAGCGGTACAATAATGCGCAGGTACAGGAACGGCTTGACCTGTTTATTAAGCTTTGTTATGAACTGATCGGGGATTTCAGGGAAGTTGAAGATAATTTTAAACAGATCCATCGCAGCATTGTAGAGCAGCATACCCGCGCCGAGCAAAATAAAGGCGCCATTGTGGGCTTTGCCTTCGAATCCTATGATGCACTGCGCAGCAGTAACCAGGGAAAAAGCTTTTATGCTTTCTGGGACTTTCTTATTTCCCGCAGCGGACAGGAGGAATGGCGGCAATTGACCGAACAATTACTGTCCCTGCTGGATGACCGCCAGCTGGAGGCAGACACCGATTTCCTCCAAAACGTAAAATCGTTCCTGCTGGAGCAGGGGCGGTCTGTATATGATGCCAATGACCGGATGGCGGAAAAACTCAGCCGGATCATTACCGAAAAAGAAATTGCCCGGCACCGGAGGCTGCGTCAGCAGATCGGTGGCATCAAGGAGCTCATCTTTGAGCTGATGGAGGAAGAGCCCGTAACGGCCGGACTGGTGCTGGAAGAAGCTTCCGACATCCGGATGGTGATGGATCGTTCCCTGACGCTGGAAGCAAAAAAAACAGCCGGGGCCTTAAAACAACCCGCTGCGGCCGTGGAAAAGATCGCCGATATTGACCGGTTTAACCGGCTGCTGAATACCAGTTTTATTGATAAAAAGCAGCTTTGGAAAAAAGTAGAACAGGTGCTGGAACATAAACAAACGGCAACCTTAAAAGAGATCATTGAAGCCACACAGCTGGAGCATGGCCTGGCCGAAGTGATCAGTTATTATAGTTTTTTAAAAGAAAAATCAAAAAAGGTACAGGTGGTAGGCAACGCGGTAGAACTGATCCCGCTAAACAGCAATGCTGATAAGTTTGTGGAAGTACCTTATTTGTTATTTAGTAAATAGAAGCAATCGGATGGCTGAAAAAATACACACGTTTACGCCCGTATTCATTAAACTGCTAAAGGGACCTGTGGAGTATCTTGAAAAAAGTACCTGGGAAAAATTACAGCAGTACAAAGCGGAGCTCACTGCTTTTTTACAACGGCTGGGACTAACCCTGGTATTGGATGAGCAGGACGGCTATGCCTATATAAAGCACACCGTATCGGAAGAAGATGCCACCAGTGTAAGCTGGGTGCAGCGCCGGGCGCTGGCCTATGATGAAAGCGTAATGCTGGTATTGCTGCGGGATATGATGGCCGAATTTGAAGTAGGAGAGGCCACGCAGCGCGAATTGATCAAGAAACGAAGAGAGATAAAAGAATATGCCGAACTGTTCTTTAAAGAAAACGCCAGCAGGGTAAAAATGCTGAAGGACATTGACCGGCTCATTGAGCGGGCGGTGGAAAATGGTTTCCTGGAGCGTTCCGGTACACATGAAGTGGCGGATGAACAAAAATTCCGGATAAAAAAGCTGATCAAGGCCCGGGTAGACAGTGAAGTTTTAGAAGATTTTAAACAGCAATTAACAGCACATGCAGCTAAGCGTATTCAGCACGGATAATGAAAAGAGCGGCTTTCGCCTGCAGTATATGGAGGTTTTTAACTGGGGAACCTTTGATGAGCAGATCCATACCATTATGCCGGGCGGCGAAACCAGTTTGCTTACCGGATCTAACGGAAGCGGGAAAACCACCTTTGTAGATGCCCTGTTAACATTAATTGTACCGGAGAAAAAATACCGGTTTTATAACCAGAGCAGTGGCAGTGAAAAAAAAGGCGACCGTACAGAGGAAACCTATGTACTGGGTGGTTATGGCACCATTAATACTGAGAACGGCGTTACAAAAGCGCTTTACCTGCGGGAGAACCGGGAAGAAGCCTATAGCATCCTGCTGGCTAATTTTACCAACGAGGCGATGCAGGAAGTAACCCTGTTCCAGGTGCGGTACTTTAATAACGGGGATATGAAGCGCGTGTTTGGTGTGGCCCATAAAAGTCTGCATATTGAAGAAGACTTCAAACCCTTTGACCTGGGTAATGCCTGGAAGCGCCGGTTGGATCAGCAATACAATAAAGGAAGCCGGAAACAGGTAGAATGGTTTGATGCGGCCAGCAAATATGCCTATCGCCTGGTAGATGTGCTGGGAATGCAGAGCATACAGGCGCTTACCCTCTTTAACCAAACGGTAGGGATCAAAGTGCTGGGCAACCTGGATGATTTTATCCGCACCCATATGCTGGAACCCCGGGATATGGAATCCCTGTTCCAGGAACTGAAAAAACACCTGGCTACCTTGCTGGATGCCCAGCGGAATATTGAGAAAGCAGAGGAGCAGATCCGGCTGTTGCAGCCCGTACAGGAACATTATGCAGGATTCAGAAACTTGCAGGCCCGGCAACAGGAAGTACAAAAAGCCCTGCATACGGCCGCAGCATGGAAAGGGTATACCCAGGACTTATTGTTACAGCAGGCGTTGGAAGAAGCCCGCGCCGGCATTAAAGAACTGGAAGAAAAAACAACAGCGGCAAGAGCGGGTATTGATGCGCTGCACGAAGAAGAGCGCATTACCCGCAACCAGATCGATCAGAACCAGGCGGGTCAGCGTTTAAAACAACTGGAACAGGAGCTGCAGGCATTGCAGGCCAAAAGAGCGGCCGCAGAAGAAAACCTGGCACTATTTACAGAATGGTGTACCACGCTGCACCTGGAAGACAAAACGGCTTCTGATGAGGAGGGATACAAACGGGTACTGAAGGAAGCCGGTCACGCTACACAGCGGCTCGAAAAAGAAAACCGGCTGAATGAGACCGATGATTTTGACGCCAGGAACCAGCATAAAAAAGCCGGCGAGGCAAAACAGAAACTGGAAGAGGAACTAAACATCCTGCTGCATAGTAAAAGCAATATTCCGGCACACCTGGTACAGGTTCGGCGGCAATTATGTGCCGCACTGAAGCTGGATACGACCGAACTGCCTTTTGCGGGTGAGCTGATGCAGGTGAAACCCGAAGAACAGGACTGGCAGCCGGCAATTGAAAAACTATTATATGCATTTTCACTGCGGCTGCTGGTACCGGATCAATATTATAAAAAAGTAACCCGTTACCTGAACCAGACCAATACCGGAACCCGGCTGGTATATTACCGGGTGCTGGATACCCTTCAAATGATTGCCGAAGACGATACGGTATATCATAAACTCGATTTTCATCCGGAACACCCGCTTTCCGGCTGGGTGCAGCAACAGGTGATCCAACAGTTCTCTTATACCTGCCTGGAAGATGAAAAACCTATGGAGCGCTATGATAAGGCGATCACCCTGAACGGACTGATCAAAAACCGCGACCGTCATGAAAAGGATGACCGGCCGGGTAGCAATGATGCAGGACGTTATGTAATGGGCTGGAATAATGAAAGCAAGAAGGAAGCGTTGATCCGCGACCGGAATAAATTAGCCGATGAACTTTCCAATACGGCGGAGATCATTGAACGCTGCCGTAACCGGGCTGCCCGGCTGCAGAAGCAATTTTATGCGCTGAACCGCTTGCAGGAGCATAGTGGTTTTGCCTTGCTGGACGTAGCGGGTATTCAACGGAATATTCATAAAACAGAGGAGCAGCTGAAAGCATTGGGTAAAAGCAACAACCAGTTGCAGGAATTGACGGCACAGCTGGAAGAGATTGTCCGGCAGCGCCAGGAAGTACAGAAAAACTGGGAGCTGGCGGCCCAGGCCAAAACAACCCTGCAAAACAGCAGTGCAGCCATGGAGCAGCAGCGGGAACAGTTGCAATTACTGTTACAGCATATTACCGAAACAGATAAAGAAGCCCTGCTTCAGTTTCAGCAGCAGCATGCCAACATCCTGGCTGTAGTAACCCTCGAAAACATGGAAACGGTATATGCGCAGTTCAGAACACAACTCGAAAACGAAACACAGGAGGTACAGCGGTTATTGCATAAGGAGGAAACCCATTTAAACCGCAGCATCAGCCAGATCAAAAATCCATCTCCGGCCTTGCTGCAGCGTTTTCCTGACTGGTATAGCGATGTACAGTTCCTTCCGGAAGAAGCGGAACATGCGGAGGAATTTAAAGAATGGCTGGACAAGCTGACCAGTGAAAATCTTCCGAAGTACCGCAAGGATTTTGAAAACTTTGTCAACGATACCATTACTTATAAGATCGGAGGACTGAATGAGGAAATGGAAAAATGGGAGCGGGAGATCAATAATAGTGTAAACAAGCTGAACCAGTCACTGGGTGGTATCAACTTTAACAAGCTCCCGGATACCTATATCCAGCTGGGGAAACGAAAGGTACAGGACGCTACGGTAAATGCGTTCCGCAATGCCTTGCTGGATGCCTTACCGCAGGCGGCCAACTGGCAGCAAAGCAGTTTCGAAGATAAGGCAACGCATTTCCGCCAGAAAGTGCAACCGCTGATCGATAGCCTGGATGAAAGCGAAACCTACCGGGCAAGGGTGATGGATGTACGGAACTGGTTCGAATTCTGGGCCGACGAAAAGTACCGGAATACCGGGGAGCTTAAAAAGACCTATCGCCAGATGGGACAGCTGTCTGGCGGGGAAAAGGCCCAGCTTACCTATACCATCCTTTGTAGCGCTATTGCCTACCAGTTTGGTATTACCCGCGAAGGAAAGAACAGTCGCAGCCTGCGGTTTATTGCAGTAGATGAAAGCTTTAGTAACCAGGATGAGGATAAAGCTACTTACCTGATGGAACTGTGTAAACAATTACACCTACAATTACTGGTGGTGACCCCCAGCGACAAGATCCAGATCGTACAGGATTATATTGCCCATGTGCACTTAGCACAGCGGGTAAACAACCGGCATAGCATTATGTATAATATGACCATTAAAGAGTTGCAGAAACAGATGAAGAAGGCGTCTTAGTTTGGTTTGGTTCCAGGTTTAAAGTTTCACGTTAGATTACGTTTCTTACTTGATGTTCTGTCAGCAGGCCCGCATCGCCCGCATGCTGGGAGCACACCGGGAGTTGTTACTATAAACCAGATGTATAAAACCCTGCAATAACCGCTTATATGATGTATAGGGAATCAATGAAGCTTTTCCTTCGTTACCCTTGTTCAAGGTTTCCATTTGGAGCCTCTGCTTTACAAGACGCATCTGCAAAGCAGTGTCATCATTGCACCGGCTTTCCGTATCTTTATGCGATCACATCGGTTGATCATTTTAAATACAGCATATGCAGCATAAAAACAAGCGTACGCATACCCGGAGACGATTTATAAAGAATGCAGCAGTACTGGCGGCTTCACCAGCGGTCATAAGCCAACATCCGGGAGCACCGCGGCAACAGGTTATTCATCATGTGTTCTTCTGGTTAAAAAATCCGGATGCTGAGGCCGATAAGAACGCCCTGATCACCGGTTTAAAAACGCTGAAAGCCATTCCGCAGGTGCGGCAGCTGCTTATTGGTACGCCGGCCTCCACCGTAAAACGGGAGGTTGTTGATAATAGTTTCCAGGTTTCTGAGCTTATGTACTTTAACAACACGAAGGATCAGGACGATTACCAGGTACATCCCCTGCATAAAGCCTTTGTAGAAAAATACAGTCACCTCTGGGAGCGGGTAGTGGTGTACGATATGATCACAGACGGCACTGTCTAGATATATTGTCACTAAGACACAAAGACACACAAAGAAGAGAACTTAATCTTAATGGCTCTTCGTGCCTTTGAGCCTTCGCGGCGAACACCTGGTCCATTGTGTCGTTACGTGAAATAGAAACCCGCAGGTATTTATGTTTCGGATATATTAATTGCTGGCACTGATGGCCGCAACCTTATGAATATGCAGCCATTCGCGGAATTCCTCCGGGCGTTCCGGTGAAAAATGAATGATCTCTCCCGATTTAAGCAGGATCGTAAAAAAGCCGGAAGATTCCACAAATTTGTTCAGCTGTGCATGGCCGTATTCAAATTCTGGAAATAAAGCAGCAATGTTCATATTAAAACTGTTTAACCAGGCACTATGCCCCGGAATGTGTTAAATACTCCACATAAAAGTATCAAAATATCCTGCATAAAAAACAACCCGGAGTCCCCGGCAAATTTCCTGGGGACAAAAGGTGGAAATCTTTCGGTTGTAAAAAGAAAACAGCCGCCTGGCTAAACGTGTTGGCTGTATAAACCCCGGGCAATTGTTGCCGGGATCCGGCAGTAAATAATGAATGAGCTTACAGCAGTTACAGGAGCTGCGCCTCAAAGACCATGACGAACCAATTATCTGCAAATACAATCTGCGCATCTGTGGCAATAAGATATTGCATTGGCACCGGGTCAGCCATCCTATGTATGAATAAGCTTCCGGTATTCGTTGGGTTGAATATGCTTCATTTTTTTAAACAGCCGGTTAAAATGGGTAATATTATTAAACCCGCTTTCATAGCAGATCTCTTTGATACTTTTCTGACCTTCAGATAATAGTTTACAGGCATGACCGATCCGCAGTTCTGCAATAAACTGCGTATAACTTTTCCGGGTGCAGGATTTAAAATACCGGCAAAATGAATTCACCGTAAGGTTAGTGATCGCAGCAACCTCTTTGATATAAATTGTAGACTTAAAATGTTGAAGGGTATAATTATAGATCTTATTGATACGCTCCGATTGGGTAAATGGATTGTTGCTTTGATGAGCGGAGGAAATGGTACCGGCTTTTTTACATTCAGAAAGACAGATCAGCAGCTCCAGGAGAAGGACTATTCTTTTGGTATCTGTGGCGGCGATCAATTCCGTAAGAAGCCCTTTGGCTGCTTCGGCCTTTGCACCCCGGAGTATTAATCCTTTCTTACTCTTATCCAACAGGGCTGCGATCTTTTGATTTTCCGGTATAGTCAAAAAATCCTTACCCCAGAAATCCTCACGGAACTGCGTTAGTTCAATATAAGATTTTGCCGGGACCTCCGAGGTATATAAGCTGTCAAACTTCCAGTAATGTGGCAGATAGCTGCCAATAAATACCAGGTCGCCGCTTTTGAAATGATGGATACCATCCCCTGCAAACAGCGTACCACCACCTTTTATCACATGGATCAGCTCAAACTCCGGGTGGTAATGCCAGCTGTTACTCTTATACGACTTACTGTCGGACCTTGCGCTGAACGAGATCGCCGGACCGGATGTGATTTTAAGAAGAATGGGTTTCATACCTAAAGATATTCCTTTGTTGGCCAAAAATAAACCATTTATGTTAAAATAGTGTAGGTAATGGCACATACAATGCGGCCTTTGCTGTGGATTATTTTATTTCTTTGTTGTGAAGAACGAAAGTTGCCATGGTATTATCAAATAAAGTGATTGTTGTTACAGGCGGGGCCAGCGGTATCGGTTATGAATGTGTAAAAGCCTATACAAGGGAAGGCGCGCGGGTGGCGGTACTGGATGTACAGCGAGGCGCCATTGAACGGTTAGGAGAAGAAACCGGTAAGGCACATTTGTATTTGCATTGCGATGTGTCTGACGAAGCGCAGGTGAAAACAGCGGTTGCGCAAATTGAACAGCATTACGGAGTGATCGATTGCATCCATAATAATGCGGGCATTGCAGCTCCGGCCAAACCGCTGCATGAAACCACGGTTGGCGAATGGCAGGCGCTGATGCAGGTAAACGTATTCAGTATCTATTTAACCACCCGGTATGCACTTGCCGCACTGCAGCGATCGAAAGGGTGTATTTTAAACACAAGCAGTATGGTAGGAAGTATGGGGCAGGCCAATCACGCAGCTTATACAGCTACCAAGGGGGCTGTGGATGCGCTTACCAAATCGATGGCGCTGGATTATGCGGCCGATGGCATCCGGGTAAATGCAGTGGCTCCGGCCGGTGTATGGACGCCGTTGCTGCGGGAATGGGCAACGGAGCAACCCGATACGGCGGGTATTGAAACCTACCTGGATGGAATCCACGCCCTGGGCTATTGTCCCGAAGGCGATGTGATCGCAGATGCCTGTGTATACCTGGTTTCCGAAAAAGCACGGTTTATAACGGGATGCATCCTGCCTGTGGGCGGGGGCGCCGAACTGGGGTACCGGCGGTAAACGAAATAGAGGTATCCGTCAAAGTGCGACGGTTCATACAGGTGTTATTTTTATTAAACATTGACAGGACTAATATATGATTCGGGATATAGCGATTAAAGACAGACGATTTCCATTATCGGGGGGAGCCGGCAGCGATGCGGTGCACCGGAATCCGGTTTATTCATACGCGGTTACGGAACTGGTAGATGACAGCGGTATAAAAGGTACCGGTTTCGCCTTTACACTTGGAGCCGGGAACGAGCTGGTATGTAAGGCCGCAGCATTTTATGCGCAGGCATTAAAGGGATCGGATATTGAAGCGATCATGTCAGACTTTGGCAACTGGTTCAATCGCTTGTCTAACGAGCAGCAGTTCCGTTGGCTGGGCCCGCACAAAGGCATTGTACACCTGGCCCTGGCATCCGTAACCAATGCCTGTTACGATCTGTGGGCGCAGAAAAGAGGCGTGCCGCTCTGGAAGCTGCTGACCGATCTGAGCCCGGAACAATTGGTAGCCACGCTGGACCTGAGCTACCTGGAAGATGAATTAAGCCGGGAGGAGGCCATAGCCCTTATCCGGGAGCAGGAAGTAACCAGAACCCAACGGGAGCCCATTTTAAAAACGGGATATCCCGGGTATGATACCTCTGTGGGATGGTTTAATTATGACGATGAACAGATCCGTGAAAACTGCCACCGGGCGATCAATAACGGCTTTTCCGCCCTGAAGTTAAAAGTAGGATCGGCGGATGCGGAACGGGATATCCGGCGGGCACATATTGTAAGAGCAACAGCCGGCGATGCGGTAAAAGTAATGCTGGATGCCAATCAGCAATGGACCCTGCCCCAGGCCTTACAGATCTGCAGTTCCCTGAGTGCTATGAAACCCTACTGGATCGAGGAGCCCACACATCCGGACGATATTGCGGCGCATCGCATGCTGGCAAGGGCTATTGCGCCGGTACCACTGGCCATTGGAGAACATGTGCCCAACCGGGTGATCTTTAAAAACTACCTGCAGGCAAAATGCGTGGGCTTTATCCAGGCCGATGCCGTTCGGCTGGGAGGCGTAAGTGAATTCATTACCGTTAGCCTGCTTTGCCGCAAATATGGCATCCCCGTGGTACCACATGTAGGCGATATGGGACAGCTGCATCAGCACCTGGTACTGTTTAATCATATAAAACTGGGACATGAAGCACTGTTCCTGGAACATATCCCGCATTTGAAAAAAGCGTTTTTACATCCTGTAAGGATTGAAGACGGTAACTATAAAACGCCGCAGGAGCCGGGTAGTTCCTGCGCACTGGTAGAACCATAAAAACAATAAAGCTGGTATGAAACGTTTTTGTTTAACATTGGATCTGAAGAATGACCCGGAGCTCATCCGTCAATATGAGGCCTATCACCGGGCAGACCAGGTATGGCCGGAAATTATCGGCGGGATCCGGAGTTGTGGGATCTATACAATGGATATTTACCGGGCAGGGAACCGGTTGGTGATGATCCTGGAAACAACAGACGGTTTTGAGCTGCAAGCCGGCTTTGAGGCCATGGCGGCCCTGCCACGGCAGCAGGAATGGGCCCGGCTGATGGATACCTTTCAGCAACGGCTGGCTTTTGCAAAACCGGATGAACACTGGGTGGAAATGAAACAGATTTTTAAGCTTTATAACTGATCAGCGTGCCTGTATCCTCCATATCAAAACCCGCCCGGTTCCTGGTGCCACTGTGCATTGTAATGAGCCTGATGTTCTTCTGGAACATGAGCCGGAACATCAATGACATATTGATCCCGCATTTAAAACGTGCCTGCCAGCTAAGCGATTTCCAGTCTTCCCTGGTACAATCGGCCTTCTTTGGCGCTTATTTCTTGCTGGCCATTCCGGCTGGCATGTATATTCATCGCAAAGGATACAAGGCCGGAATGGTTACCGGGTTGTTGGTGGCCGCGGCCGGGGCAGCGTTGTTTTACCCCGCTGCAGAGATCCGTTATTATCCTTTGTTCCTGGGTGCGCTCTTTATCATGGCGGCAGGATTTACGTTCCTGGAGGTAACAGCCACACCCTATATTTCCAAACTGGGCGATCCTGCTGAAGCATCCAGCAGGCTTAGCTTATCCGCAGCGGTAGGCTCTGTAGGCGCTACGGCAGCACCCTATATCGGAGCACTGCTCCTGTTGCATAAAGAAGACATTCCGGAAACGGTGATCCGCACCTATTCCGCAAGTCAGTTGCAAAACTTCCTGGCTGCTGAGGCCAATCTTGTGAAACTGCCCTATGTTTCACTGGCATTGCTATTTCTCATAATGGCGGTGGTATTACTGTTTATAAAACTTCCGCCCATCCGGGATGAAGTTACCGGAAAACATTCCTTTAAAGATATTCTTAATTATCCGCACTTATTGCTGGGCGTAGGGGCTGTATTTTGTTATGTAGGGGCTGAGGTAGGAATCGTGAGTTTTATGATCCGGTATGCGCAGTCGCTGAAATTGCCCGGTCTCACACAACAAAAGTCGGCATTGTTTATTTCATTATTTATGGGCCTGGTATTAGCTGGCAGACTGGGAGGCGCTTATATACTACGGAAAGCAGCTGCATCACGGATGTTAGTCATTTCGGCGGGAGGGGCCTTCCTGCTGGTGATAACGGCCATACTGGTGAACGGGTACGGATCGCTGTTCCTGTTATCGATGGTTGGCTTGCTGACCTCCATCATGTACCCGGTTATTTTTACCTTAAGCATCAACGGGCTGGGAAACCATACAAAAACAGCATCCTCCTTATTGATCATGGGCATTGTAGGCGGGGCATTAATTCCTCCGGCGATGGGGCTGATTTCAGACAACGTGGGCATTAGCTGGGCATTTATTTTTCCGGCGCTCTGTTATGTATACGTATTGTATTTTGCAATAAAAGGATACCGGGCACCGGTCCGGAAATAACAAATAGTAACGGCAATTGATATAATTTAAAATGGTACAAATGATAAAACAAATACAACTGATCGGTTTGCTGATCCTGCTAAGCAGTAGCCTTTTAATAGCACAGCAAGAGGTTCCTTACAGTTCCATCAGCAAAAAGACCATGGAGGGATTTATGGACAAACGGTTTGGCATGTTCATTCATTGGGGACCGGTTACGCTGCGCGGAACAGAGATTGGCTGGTCGCGTAACCATGGGGTGTCGCAAAGCGATTATGATAACCTGTATAAGAAATTTGACCCGGTATCATTTGATGCAGATGCATGGGTAAAAACCGCCCGTGATGCGGGAATGAAATACCTGACCATTACCGCAAAACATCATGATGGTTTTTGTCTCTGGCCCACAGCCTATTCAGACTACAATATCATGAATACACCCTTTAAAAAGGATGTGGTAGGGGCATTGGCAAAAGCCTGTAAAAAATATAAGATCAAATTCTGTATCTACTATACCGTGCTGGATTGGTACGACCGCCGTTATCCGCTGCATAACGATGGCAACACGGTACCGGATCCCAAAGCGGATATGCAGCAGTTTGTGCAATACATGAAAAACCAGTTGACCGAGCTGGTGACCAATTACCATCCCTATATGCTCTGGTTCGACGGAAACTGGGAGGCTCCCTGGACAGCAGCACATGGCCGGGATATATACGATTTTTTACGAAAACTGGATCCGGAAGTGATCATCAACAACCGGCTGGGAAAGGGTACGCATGAAGTGATGAGCGCTGCAACAACCGGTGATTATGCCACACCCGAACAAAAGGTTGGTGGCATCAATATGACAGATCCCTGGGAGTCCTGTATTACACTTTGTACACAATGGGCCTGGAAGCCCGGCGATGCCATGAAATCATTACAACAGTGTATCCGCACCCTGGCCAGCACCGCCGGTGGAAATGGCAATCTTTTATTAAATATCGGCCCGATGCCGGATGGTCGCATCGAAGAACGGCAGGCTGCACGCTTACGTGAAATGGGCAGCTGGTTAAAGAAATACGGTGCGTCCGTTTACTCAACAAAAGGCGGACCTTTTTTACCGGACAGTGTACTGGCCGCTACCCGTAAGGGCAATAAGATCTATATACATCTTTTTCAAAAACCTGCGGGACCGCTGAAACTGCCGGCGGTGCCGGGTCTCCGGGTAAAGAAAGCATATTTTTTGCAGGGGGATAAAGTCCCATTCCGACTGGAACAGGAACAGCTCATCCTGTCCCTTCCGCAGCAGCTGCCAGATGAAAATGATGCGGTGCTGGTATTGGAAATGGATAAGAATGCTGAGTCTGTTCCGCTGATCCGGAAGTAAATATATCATTGCGCATATAAAAACATAGCCGCTCTTACCCTGACTTTTATGCAGGTCGGCAACACCTTCAGGCAGCTAAAACCGTTGATACAGGAAATAATGTCAATGGTTTTCAGGTAAATCTTACCAGTAAATTTATGCCCGGTCAGTGAGGATACCGCCCGTGGCGCAGGCCATGGTTTGTACTTCTGCAAACCATTAATAAACAATCATTTTAATAAAATAGATACCAGCCTGTTATTATAGTGCTTAAAGATGTATACAATCATTACTGACAGCTCCGGTCAAAAGGCCGTCCGTCATTTACCGGTACCATTATATACCGTTACCAGTGCAGCGGGGAATGCATCCGTTACATAAATATACCGTTTACGCACCAGGAGCGGTAAGCCCGGTACCGTTTCCAGTTTTGCGGCAAGGAAAAGATCGGCGACAACCGTATGCAGCGTTTCCTGTGTTTTTTCGATACTCAGCCGGCAGCCTTTTTCAAGGATTTCGGAGAGTGGCAGGTTGAAGTTCTCCGAAGCAGAAACCGGAAGCACCGGATTGAATTCGGTAATGGTATATTCAGGCGGTGATTCCGTTGTGCCGCTCAGCCGTTCCTGTCGCACTACTTTAACAGGAGTATTGATTCCAAAAAAGAGCAGGGCTTCATTGGATACAGTGGTATAGGATACGTGCAGCTCAAAATGGTGATGACCGGTATCAGGTTCCGTTGCCTGCATGGCAGCCTGTAGTGCAGCGGTAAGTACCGGCTTGTTGCCGGATACACAGGTGCCCTTTCTTTTTTTTCGCACCAGCAGGCCTTCAAACACCAGCTTACTGATGGCCTGTCGCAACGTACTGCGGGATATACAGAGCTGCTGGGCCAGCCGTACTTCGGGAGGAATAGGAAGGCCTTTCTGATATGCTTCCCCGCGGATCAGTTGGCGCAGCCATTCTTCTGCCTGTTGATGAAGTGGCACTATACTATTATGGTCAAGGGGTTGTTGGTACACCAGCCGATTCATTTTAAAAATGCAGTTAAACAAATACATCTACCGGAACGGTTCATGTATAACACAAAAGTATAAGGCTAAAAAACACCATCAAACAAAAAGCAAAATAACATAGGAAATAAGCAATATAGGAATGGGCCTGTCCTGTAAAATGAAATAGCTTTACGCAGCTAAACAAATTGATGGCATATGAATGAATGGAGCAGCGAAACAGGCATGTTACAACGCTATGTGCTGGGAACGGCCGGTCTGGGGGGCGTTTGGGGCCCTGTTGATCCCGGAACTTCGGTGCATACGATCATCCAGGCACTGGAAGCAGGCATCCCGGCCATTGATACGGCTCCGGCCTATGGAGATGGGGAGGCTTTTGTGGGCCAGGCATTGCAGCAGTGGAAGGGTCCACGTCCGCAGATCAGCACCAAGGTGGGACGCCTGAAAAGCTATACCTCCGATCAGGGCATTTATGATTATACGCCGGGTGGTATGGCCCGCAGCGTGGATCTTAGTCTGAAGACCCTGGGACTGTCAGACCTTGATGTGTTGTTCCTCCATGAACCCGCAGCCATTCCTGCAGCGGAAATAGAACCGGCCGTTTTAAAAATGGAGGAATTGAAACGGAACGGTTATGCAAAGCAGATCGGGTTGGGCGGAAATTATCCGGCTTCATTTCACCGCTACCTCGATGCCGGTATTTTTGATGTGGTGATGGAATTTAACCGGCTCAATGCCTGTACCATCGACGCACTGAACAGTTCTTTGCCCGAATGTAGCCAGGGGAATAGGGCATACTGGGCGGCCAGTCCGTTACATATGGGATTACTGGGCAACCGGTTCGAATCTTTTACCCGCAACCGTCCGCAGTGGCTGGAGCAAAAATACGTGGACGCCGCATCCTGCGTACATAAAATAGCAATGAAGAACCAGCGTTCATTGCCTTCGCTGGCACTCCGTTTTTTACAGAATATTCCATTCGATTTCCGCATCGTTATCGGGCCCTCAAATCCCGGGGAGCTCGGCGAATGCCTTACGGCAATGCGGGAGGGACCGCTCGAAAACAGCATCTACAAGGAAATTACAGCATATATTAAAGAATAGCATTAACCAATAACAATGGATCAGATCGATAATGAAGTGTTTCGGATCACCCGTGCCCAAATAAGGGTATTGGAACCCGTGGCTACCGTTACACCCTTCCAGGATGCTACCATGGGCCCCTTTAATCATTTTGGGCTTTCCATCCTTACCCTTGAAGACGAGGACGGCAATACAGGCGAGGCTCCTGTATTCAATACCTATATGAATATCCTGGAGAAATGCCTTTTTCCCATACTGTTTCACTCGGGCAATCTGCCCTACAAAAAGTTATATACCCTGTTGTACTGGTCCATCCGTAACGAGGGATTCCGCGGACAGGCGGCCGCGTTACTGGGGCAGCTGGATATGGCCCTGCATGACCTGGTAGCCCGACGAAAGCGGTTACCCCTGTACCGCTATTTAAACGGAAACCGGAACTCGGTCCGTATGTACGGCAGCGGCGGCGGTACCAATTACAGTTTAAAACAACTGGAAACGGAGATTAGCCGGTTCCTGGAGATGGGGGCGGATTGTATAAAGATCAAGATCGGCAGCAATTTTGGCACCGGCATGGCTGAAGATATTGAGCGGGTCCGGTTTGTGCGGCAACTGATCGGCAGCCATATACAACTGGCCGTGGATGCCAACCAGATCTGGACATTGGATCAGGCACTTGATTTTGTAAACAAAGTAGCAAGCCTGGATATTGCCTGGCTGGAGGAGCCCATCCATTCCGCAGCATATGCCGAAATTGAACAGCTTTGCAAAAGGTCTTCCATAAAAATAGCTTATGGAGAATCCGAACGCACGGCAAAAATGTTCCCTGCACTGGTGAATGCCGGTGTGGCACATTTGCAGCCCGTGCCCACACAGCTGGGAGGTATACAGGAGTGGCAGGATGTGCGCGATCTGGCGAGGAAACACCAGCTCGATTTTTCATCAGGGGGCTATTCGCTTTATACGGCTTCGCTGCTCACAACGGCACCGGAAGAATGGCCGGTAGAATACCTCTATGCCATTATGTATGGACTGGAGCAGTATTTTATGGTGCAGCCGCAATGGAAGAACGGCCGGTTCCTGTTGCCGGATATCGAAGGACTTCCGTTACGGATCGATTGGGATTACTGGCAACGGAAGGATAAATTGATCATGCACCGCACCTGGACAAAGGACGACGTTAAAAAATATGAGCCTGCAGTAAATATGTAGGTCGCTAAAAAAGCATACGGATGAATATAACGCTGGGAATCGCAGACTATATCGTTTTGATGGTGTACATCATCCTACTGCTGGCGATCGGTTTTTACCTGAATAAACGGCCGGCTAAAGGCAATACGGATATCTTTCTTGGAGGCCGGACGCTTCGCTGGTGGCAGATCGGTTTTAGCCTGTTCAGTGCCAATGCCGGGCCGATGATGCTGGTGGGTTTTGCTGGGATCGGTTTCTCACAAGGCGTGGTAGGCAGTAATTTTGAGTGGCTTGCCTGGATTTTCCTGTTATTGCTGGCCATGTTTTTCCTGCCGCATTATAGGGCCACAAAGATCAGTACCATGCCGCAGTTTCTGAAATTACGCTTTGGCAACCGGGCGTATAATTTCCTGGTGCTTTATAGTCTTATTTCCATTTTACTGGTGTGGCTCGGAAGCGCATTGTATGCAGGAGGGCTGATTATATCACAGGTATTCGGGTGGTCGTTAACACTTTCGGTGGTACTCGTTACGGTTATTGCCACCAGCTTTACCGCAGTGGGCGGCTTGAAAGCCGTGGTGCGTACGGGTATTTTTCAATCGGTCATCATTATTTTTTCATCGGTGGTGCTCACCTGGCTGGCATTAAAGCGGATTGGCGGCCTGGATGCATTTGTACAGGCTGTTCCGGATCATTACTGGAAATTGTTCCGGCCGGCATCGGATCCGGAATATTCCTGGATCGCCATCATTGCAGGATACCCGGTGGTGGCGGTATACTACTGGTGTGCCGATCAGACGATCGTACAAAAAGTACTGGCAGCCCGGGATCTTAGGGAAGGGCAGTATGGTGCTTTATTCCTGGCGGTGCTAAAGATCATCATGCCGTTGATCTTTATTTTTCCGGGTATGATGTGCTTTGTATTATTTAAGGATACGGCACAATCAGACAATGCCTATATCACCCTGGTAACCCAGCTGATGCCTCACGGATTGCTGGGCCTGTGCCTGGCGGCGCTGATTGCTGCATTGATCGACACCGTTTCCTCCGGTCTCAATTCCTTCAGCACCGTTTTTACCCTGGATGTAGCCGGCCGGTTCCGCGAAATGGATGACGCCGCAAAACGCCGTATAGGAAAATGGGTAACCCTGGTTGCCGGAATACTGGCCATCGGGATTGCGATCCTTTTTTCACGCTCCGGGAAAGGATTTTTTGAGCTGAGCCAGGGGATGGTATCCATACTGGCACCGCCGTTATCGGTGGTATTTCTTACCGGCATCCTTTGGAAACGCATGAGCCGTTTGGCCGCAGAAGTGGTGTTGTACGGCGGCGGCCTGGTTTGCCTGGTTACCGGTGTTTGTAATGTAATGAATGTTCCCTACGCAGGTTTCTGGCCCCATTTTCTGATGCTGTCGGTTTACCTGTTTGCCGGGCTGCTGGCAGTGGCGGTGGTCATCTCCCTGTTATCGCCACGGGTGCAGGATACGTCTGTACTTCCGGCTTTGCTGGAAACCGACAAAAGCCGGGGAACGGACCTCCGGAGGGTATGGGTGGGATGGGCGCTGCTGGCATTGGTGATGGCAGTGATCTACCGGATATTCCGGTAACCATACTTTTAACGGTGTTCACTGAAGCGCGGTAATATGGTGTATGATATTCTTTCAGTACATCGGTGTTTCAATCGTAATTAAAAATAAATACAAATCATGCATACAAAAAAAAGGATCTGCTGTCTTCTGGTGCTGTTCGCTTTACTTGCCGGCATCGCCGCCTGTAAGCAACAACCTGCAGTGGAGGCATTGGAAGAACGGGTCTTTGTGGTAAATATAGTGCCGGGCGATCAAAAATTGCAGGAATACCTGCAGCATCACCAGCAGATCTGGCCGGAGGTGGAAGCCGGTTTTAAAAAAGCCGGTTATAAAAACATCACCCTGTCGCGTTTCGATCACCTGGTGGTGATGTCTGTCCTCGTGCCACGGGGTGCCAGTCTCGACAGTATGAGCAAGGTAGCGGAATCGTATAGCCCCCGCTGCGCCGAATGGAACCGGCTAATGGATACTTACCAGGCCGGGGTAGCCGGTACTGCACCGGGACAAAAGTGGGTAGAGGCAAAGCCGTTTTATTTGTTTGAACGGTAAGATTACGCTAAACGCAATAGCAATCAGTAGTCAGCTATCAGTTATCAGATGCTTCCGTTCCGGATAAGCAGGTCATTTATTCGATGCAAATCCACAATAGATTCATCGTTGCCCCGAACGGGGACGCTACGACTGAAAACTGAGGACTGGTAGCTAAAAGCTCATCCAATGGCAACAATCCGTCAGCTATCAGTTATCAGATGTTTTCGTTTTATACTTGATGCCTGCTCGCTGTTCCTTATACCACTGAAGACTGAAAACTAGGACTGATAGCTAAATGCCCATCCAATGGCCACAAGCCGTCAGCTATCAGTTATCAGACGCTTCCGTTTTATACTTGATGCCTGCTCGCTGTTCCTTATACCACTGAAGACTGAAAACTGAGGACTGGTAGCTAAAAGCTCATCCAATGGCAACAAGCCGTCAGCTATCAGTTATCAGACGTTTCCGTTTTATACTTGATGCCTGCTCGCTGTTCCTTATACCACTGAAGACTGAAAACTGAGGACAGATAGCTAAATGCTCATCCAATGGCAACAAGCCGTCAGCTATCAATTATCAGATGCTTCCGTTTTATACTTGATGCCTGCTCGCAATTCCTTACCAACTGAAGACTGAAAACTGAGGACTGGTAGCTAAAAGCTCATTTGATTCCTCATTTTTACATTTCCACATCTTCAAATTTTCAAATTCAATAGGTCACCAGATTCAGCCACTGAAAACTGATAACTGGTAACTGATAGCTGAAGGCTGAAAGCTAAACACTAATGGCTAAACACCTGCCTCCGCAACCTGGTACTGTTTCAAAAACTCCTTCGGAGACAGGCCCTTGATCTCCTTAAAATGCTTATTGAAATTGGAGATATTATTATACCCGCTGTTATAACAGGCCTCGGAAACATTATGCGATTGTGCCAGTAACAGTTTGGCCGCATGCCCGATGCGTACTTCTTTTATAAAATCGGTAAGGGTTCTCCCAGTTTTGGATTTAAAGAACCGGCAGAAGGCGGCCGACGACATCGGGATCAGGGCGGCCACTTCTTCCAGGGTGATGGGGTTTCTGAAGTGTTTAAAGATATGATCAAATATCTGGTTGATCTTATTGGCTTCACCGGAACTTTCAATGATATTAAAGCCCGGGGAGCTCAGTACCCGAGAAGACGCGGAAAGCGCCAGCACGTCCAGCAACTGTAGCATCAATGCCGACCGGGTAAGTCCCTTTTCGTACAACATCTCCTGCAGGATCATTTTTGCCTTGCGCAGCGTTTCACCTGTAAACAGGACGCCCTTTGCGGCGGCTGCAAACAATGTTGCCAGGTGCCGGGCCTCCGGTTTGCGCAGCAGGCCATCGCCCATAAAATCCGGGAAAAAATGCACTACAATGGCATGTGCGGGAATCAGCGGATCGTTGGTGCGGTAGTACTGCCAGCAATGGGGGAGGTAGCTGGCCATCAGCACCAGCTCCGCGCCCTTAAATTCCTCGATATGATCGCCTATAAAACGTTTGCCGGTACAGTTCTCAATAAGGGCTATTTCAAAGTTGACATGGCACTTAAAGGACTGGTATTTTTTTACCTCCAGGAACTCGGAGCGCACCGTGAAGGATTGATCCGGGGGAAACGTAAAATTCTCGTATATGAACTGCATTAGCTGCTGATTTTGAATATGGTCGTTGTTTTAAAATCTTGCCGTATACCACATGATATCCGTTTTGTACGATTTTTTGCAATCGATTGCAAAAATAACATCAAAACGCGTCAAATTCGCTGTTGGGCAAAAGTATTTTAATCGGAAATTTTGTTTGGCTATTCAATTATAACGATTCATGCACAGCATTAAACCATTATTTAATTATGTTCAAACTAACGAGATTCCTTTTTTGCTTTACAGGCATTTTATGCCTGGTATATATGTATCGGCCTGTGGCGGCGCAGGGGCAGATAAAAGTGGAGGGATGCAAAGGCAATCTGTTGGCGTTACTCCGGTGCGCAGCTTTGCTGGTCTCTTTTGTTATGCAAAAATAACATCAGATCTGGTCAAATCTGTTGTAGGAACCTATAGGTTATTTTACAAATTTTAAGCCGTCGGTTTTTTCTTAAAAGATTGCTTGTTTAAACCGTATTCTAATATTTATTTTATGAGTAAACTAACACGATTGCAATTTCGGGTCTGGAGCGTGATCTGCTTCCTGCTCCTCTCCATGGTTACCCTGGCACAGGAAAACGTTAAAGTAACCGGCCGCATCACTGCCGCCGGTGATGGCGCACCGTTGCCGGGTGCCTCTGTCCTGCAGGAAGGAGGCCCCGCCGCCGCTACTGCCGGGCCAGACGGCGCCTTTGAAATACAAATAACCAAACATTCAAGGCTGATCGTTTCAATGGTGGGTTATGAAACGGTTACCGTTACGCCTGCTGCACAAGCCCTCCTTGTAGCGCTTCAAAAAAAAGAAGAGGGGCTGGACGAAGTAGTGGTGGTGGGGTATGGTACACAAAAGAGATCGCGGTTAACTTCGGCGGTATCATCGATGAATTCAAAGGAGATCCAGCTGATCCCAACCTCTAACCTTTCCAATGTGCTGGCCGGCAGACTGAGCGGACTTTTTGTACAGTCCGGTACCGGCACGCCGGGAATTGGTTCCGATGTGCGGGTGCGGGCAAAGGGATCCTGGAACGGCGGTGAATCGATTTATGTAATTGACGGGGTAGTGCGGGATAAGACCAGCTTTAATGCTCTTGACCCCAATGAAGTAGAGGAGATTACCATCTTAAAAGACGCCGCTTCGGCAGCAATTTACGGATCACGTTCCACCAACGGTGTGGTATTGATCACCACCAAAACGGGAAAAAGCGGTAAGCCCGTTATTCAATTTAATGCCATTGCCGGTATTGAAAAACCCGGCAAAATGCCATCCTATATGAACGTTGCCGATGCGCTGAAATTATCACAAGCCGTAAACGGCGGAATCGGGCAGGATGAAATAGACTGGGTATTAAAAAACAACCCCAAGGGTGAGAATTATTTAAATGCGGCTTACCAGGACCCCACCAATCATAAATATGCCCTGAGTGCCTCCGGTGGTACCAATATGGTTACTTATTACCTGGGAGGCTCTTATTATAGCGAGAAAGGCTTTTTACCCAATGTATGGTATAATAAATATAATTTACGGGGAAAGGTGAGTGCAAAGCTTACCAAAGATCTTACGGTGGGTTTAAACCTCAGCACCAGTTATGGAAGCCGTAACCGGTTTAATTTTACCTATGACTACGGCTCCAATGACCTGAATAATTTGTGGGGCAAGCTGTTGTACTGGGATGCCTGGGCACCGGCATATATCGACGGCAAACCGGTAAACCCCGGATGGCTGGGTAACCCGGTTGAAATGATGAAGAACGGCGGGTATTGGCGGAATAACAACCAGCAGGTAGATGCGTTGATCAATGCAGAATACCAGGTGCCGTTTGTAAAAGGCTTATCGCTGAAGATGGCGTACAGCAAAAATATAGACAACAGCTATATTAAAACCTTTGCCAAAAGACAACTGCTGTATAATTTTAAAACAACCGGTACCAATAACCTGATCCGTACCAATGAGGTCATTGGTACCACTATGAGTACAGAGCCGGGTACTGAATATATAGGCAATGAATACTATAAATCAAATACCTACCAGTTAAACGGACAGCTTTCCTATGACCGTAGTTTTGGCCTGCATCATATCAGCGGGGATGCCGTTTATGAACAATGGGAAGGACAGTACAATGGCTTCAATGCTTACCGGTATAACTTTCCCTTGCTGGCTACCGACCAGTTCTTTGCTGCAAGCGGCGATACCAAGGATTGGCGAAATGGCGGGAGCGAATCGCAGGACGGGCGGTTGTCTTATATCTTCCGGCTGGGCTATGATTATGACGGAAGATACCTGTTATCGGCGTCTATGCGGAGAGACGGTTCCGTTAAATTTGCACCCGATCAGCGCTGGGGTAATTTTCCATCCGTATCCGGTGGCTGGGTGATCTCAAAGGAAGCCTTTTATGATAATTCGGCTCTTTCGAGGATCCTGGATTTTGCAAAGATCCGTTTCTCCTACGGATCCAACGGGTATGATGATCCGGAAGACCGGACGATCGGGAAATGGCTCTGGCTGGATCAGTACAATATTTCTTCTTCCAGTTATTATATGGGCACCAGCGGAAGTGCTGCACCCCGGCTGCTTTATTCGGGTATACCCATCGCCAACCTCACCTGGGAAAAATCGAACTCTTACGACCTGGGGCTCGACCTTACGTTGTTAAAGCAATTCAACCTGACCCTGGACTTCTGGAAGCGGCACACCTACGATATCTTAGGAACCCGTGTTTTGGTAATACCGGCAGAATTCGGAGGTACGTTGCCCGCTGAAAATTACGGGATCGTAGATTCCAGGGGGATGGAAATTGAATTAGGATACCGCCATACCTTTAACTCCGATTTCTCCCTGAATGTGCGCGGCAATTTCAGTATCGCTACCAACAACGTTGTTAAAAAAGATGTAGCAGCCAATGCGCTGGATGTAGACAATCCAAATGGTAAAACACTGGGTTATGGAGCCGGTTACCGGTATGCCGGTATCCTCAGAACCCAGGCGGATATCAATGCGCTACCTGCGGGATTTACATATTTTGGTGCGCCGCCTACATTGGGATCGGCCCGGTTTGAAGACATCAGCGGGGCTGCCGGCAAGCCGGATGGAAAAGTAGATAGTTATGACCGCGTGGTGCTGGGTAAGTATTTTGGCGCAGGCTCCGCACCCTATTCCGGCGGTTTATTACTGGGCTTCAACTATAAAGGAATTACACTGGAAACGCTGTTTGCAGGTATGGCCGGTTTTAAGCTATCGTATAATGACGCCTGGGGACGGAATTTTGGCGGTGGTGCCAAAGTGCCCATGTATCATGCCGATTCCTGGACCACAGATAACACGGCGGGTACCACACCCAAACTCTATCCCTGGGGCAATCCGCAATCCTACGGCTATACGGAAACCTCCACCTTCAATGTATACAACGGAAGCTTTGTACGGCTTAAATACATCAATATCGGCTACCAGTTACCCGGTCAGTTATTAAAACATATAGGAGCAAAAGGCATCAACATCTTTGCTTCGGGCAACAACCTCTTTTATGCATCGAAGTTCAAGTTCTACGATCCCGAGGTGTACCAGTTTATGAGTTATCCAACCATGCGCACATTCTCCGCCGGTATTAATGTCAATTTATAAGCTTTGTTTTCAACACAACATATTACGAGCATGAAAAAGTCAATCAATAGATCCATGGCCATTATACTGGTGGTGTTCGGTTTAACAGCCTGCCAGAAAGTACTGGACAAAAAGAACCTGAGCGCGGTAAATCCCTCAGATGTATGGAGCCGGCCGGAACTGGCAACCGCTTACCTGAATACGATTTACTCCAGCCTGATGCCGGGCAATACCTACGGTAGCGGCAATAGCACCGATGAGGGTGTTGCCTACCAGCGGCAGGCCAATGCCTGGCTGGGTGGCACGGCAACAGAAGATAGTTACAACGGTTTTTCACAATACAATAATATCCGTACCATCAATATCTTCCTGAAGAATATTGCGGCAGCTTCTTTTGATGGGGCTTCCAAAGCCGTACTCACAGGGCAGGGATTGTTCTGGAGGGCGTGGGCCTACTACAGTTTGGTAAAAAACTATGGTGGCGTGCCCCTGATCCTTACTCCGCAGGAGCCCACTACGGATCTGACCGCGTTGCAGGTACCCAGGAGCAAAACTTCGGAATGTGTAACACAGATCCTAAAAGACCTGGACGATGCCATTGCCGTATTGCCCGATGCGTGGACCGGCGAAGACGTGGGAAGAATTGATAAAGGAATCGCCATGGCGTTTAAAGGAAGGGTGCTGTTGTTTTTTGCGAGCCCTTTATTCAACGGGTTAGGCGGCATAGCCTCCTGGCAAAAGGCCTATGATGCCAACAAAGCGGCAAAGGACTTCCTGATAGCCCGCGGAAAAGGGTTGTACCCCGCCTATGATAAGATATGGGACGATGAGCTGAACAAGGAAGTGGTAATGGTACGGCGATACAATTATCCCCAGGCTACGTACTTTCAGGGTGGGCTGATACCGCTGAACTGGTCAAAGGATGATGTGGGTTATGACCGGCCCTCCCTCGAGCTGGTGAATGCCTTCCCCATGAAAGACGGATCTGCATGGAGCGCGCAAAACCGGTTATACGATACGCTGTTCCGGAGCAGGGATAACCGGTTTTATGCAAATATTTACTATAATGGCGCGCCCAACCAGTACCTGGCGGGAATGAAGACATCCAACACCTACCTGTGGACCTACTTTGATCATATTGACAACTATTACGGACCCGCCGGAATTGCCGGTCAGCACAACCAGATTACCACCGACCCGCTCTGGTCCAATTCCAGTTTTTACCGGATAAAGGCTATCGATAAAACCATTACAGCCGGAACCGTTTATAACGCAGCAGTAGACTGGCCCGAGATCCGTTTTGCCGAAGTGCTGATGAATTTTGGCGAATGTGCCAATGAAACCGGTAAGGATGCTGAGGCGCTGGATGTATTGAAGCAGATCCGTCAAAGAGCTGGTATATGGCCGGGCGCTGCGAATAACTATGGTATTACCGCTGTTTCGCAGGCCGATATCCGCACGGCCTATCAAAACGAGCGCTTTGTAGAATTTTGCTTCGAAGGAAAACGCTGGGACGATCTGCGCCGCTGGAAATTGTTTGGTTACCTGAGAACGCTTGCGCAACGACATGGCCTGGCCATTGAATTAAAACCCGGCGAAACCGCTGTACAGCCTTTAAGCGATATCAATACGGTATGGACAAAATTTAAATCTACCGTGGTGCAAACGGAAAGTACCAATATCGCCATTCCGGATAAGTTTTATTTTTATGGAATCGCCAAGACTTTAAGGGACCGGAACCCTTTATTAAAGCAAAATAATAACTGGGGGGGCGATTTTGATCCGTTGCAGTAATGAAGAAGTGGGAATAAAAACCCATTAAGCTTTTTACATGCATTAATACGCGTCATCTCTTAAGGTTTTTTATACGGGAATACTATAGCGCCATCTTTTTAATTTGTCTCATTTTCTCTCTTATACGATCCTGGGGGCTGTCTGTAAAAGGACAGCTTCCCATTTTATGAACCATAGCGATAAAGAAACGGGATAAAGCCGTAGCTTGCCGGCAGATATACATTTAATAAACGAATATGCAGTATCGAAAATTGATCAGCTGTTTCATCCTCCTGCTTTGCAGCCGGTGCCTGATGGCAGTAGAACTAAAAACCGCTCTTACCCGTATTGTTATTAATGACAAAGGATTTTACACCTCCATAAAAGTGAATGACCGCGAAATTATGAGTATGGGCGCTTACCCCATCGTATCTGCGGTGAAGGATGGGCAGATCCTGCTTCCCAAAGCCCTTAAAACAACCGGGAATAAATTTTTGCTCACGATGGAAGACAACCAGGTGCTGGAACTGATCGTGCGGCAACAGCAGCAGGCCATTACCTACGAGGTGGGCGATATCAGCCATGCGTATAATGCCCTGGTATTTGGCCCGGTAAAAGTAACGCTTCATGAAGTGGTGGGTGAGGTAGTAGGTGTGGCCCAGGGTGGTGAGCTGGCCTTTGCCATGCAAGCACTGAATATTAAGACCAATGGAGGCATTCCCCAGGAATATGCACCTGCCTATGGAAGTTTCTTTAAGTATGCGGGCAGCAACACGGATCTTTCGGTTTCCAGCACGCCCTATTATAATTTTGCGGTGGCAGATGCAACAGACGGCGCCGTGTTTCAATTGTCGGCCCGGAATCGTTCAGAACTGGCCTACCGGAAAGTAAACCAGGTAGAAAAAGTGTTGGTGCTACCGGTAACCGGTTCTGAGGGGAATATTACCGGTGCGCGAATCGCGCTATTTGGCGACCAGCGCAGCCGGATCCTGGAACGGATCGGTAAGGTGGAAGTAGAGCAGGGGCTGCCGCATCCGCTGATCGAAGGTGAATGGGGTAAGGTTTCAAGAGGGGCCATGCGTTCTTACCTGATCACCAATTTTTCCGGAGAAGATATGGATATGGCCCTGGATAAAACACAGCGCGCCGGGTTTAAAACGATATACCATCCGGATCCTTTTAAAACCTGGGGGCATTTTGAATGGAACCCATCCTTAACAAAGAACGGTGATCAGGGAATAAAAAGCCTGGCGGACCGGGCTTCAAAAATGGGTATAAAGATCGGCGTGCATACACTCTCCAATTTCTTAACAACCAATGATGCGTATGTAACACCGGTACCCAGTAAGCAATTGCTCAAACAGGGAGTGCTCGAGCTCATCGGCAATATTGACGATGTGCAGACCCGTTTTGAGGTGGCGGCCTCCGATCTGTTCAATGTGCCGCTTACATTGAACGCGCTGCAGATCGGCGATGAGCTGATCACCTTTGGAAAGGCGGAAAAGAACGGGGACCGGATGGTGCTTACCGGTTGTACGCGGGGCGCGTTTGGCACACAGAAAGCATCGCACGAAAAAAAGGAGCCGCTGTATAAATTATGGGATTATCCCTACCGCACCCTGTTCCCTGACCTGGATTTGCAGGATGCGTTTGCTCATCGTTTGGCCGATATCTTTAATAAAACGGGTATCAGGCAGATCTCCTTTGACGGGCTGGAAGGCTGTATGTACACGGGCCAGGATTACTATGCCACCGCCAGATTTGTAACAGAATATTACAACCGGCTCAACAATAAAGCCGATCTGATCAATGATGCCAGCCGCCTGGATCACTTCCTCTGGCATATACATACCCGCATGAACTGGGGCGAACCCTGGGGTGAGGAAATGCGCAAAGGGCAGGTGGCCAGCCGCATAAAGAACCAGGATTACTTCAGGCGAAACCTGTTTCCGCGGATGCTGGGATGGTTCCTGGTGCGCCTGGCGGAACGTAATTTTGAAGCCACCTCCCTGGAAGACCTGGAATGGGCCCTATCGGAGTCGGCAGGCTTTGATGCCGGCTATGCGATGAGCATTAATATGAAAACATTAAAAGACCACGGGCAGATCAATACCTTACTGGATGCCATGAAGAACTGGGATGAACTGCGGTATGCCAATGTATTTACAGAAGAACAAAAACAACGACTGCGCGATCCGGAAACCGAATGGCACCTGGAAAAGCAAAATGAAAAGGACTTCCTGCTATACCCGTTATTTATCTCCGACCGGTTCCGTTGCAACTTATCGGAGATGCAGCCGGGCCAGCCGGGCGGTGCGGACTGGTCATGGCAGAGCCCGGAGGAAGGAACCTATGCCCTGCGGATAAAAATAGAGGGCGAAGGTGCCATTGCCAATCCGTCGTTTACCACGTCGTTGGGTGTGTTAAAGATCGAAGGTAAGTTGCAGGCAAACCAGTACATCCTGCTGGATCACCAGGGGAAGGCTACACTAACGGATCAGAATTATAAGGTGTTATCATCGTTAAATGTGCAGGGCAAGGCATTATTACCCAGGGGTGCATCCGGCGTATCGTTTGCATGTGAAGGGACGGGAGATTCCAAACCCGATGTAGTGGTGCGGTACAACACCCGGTTATCTCCGCAGAAGATCAGCAAACCCTGAACAGCTGTTCCGCATTGGATTGCTTAGCGGTTGCCTGCCGGAAAGCCTGGTCGGTGTATTGCAAAAAAAGCATTGAGGTTGGTCAATTTCAATGTGGTATGGCATCTGTCTTTTTAGAATCTTTATGAACAGAAAGATAACTGTATACAATGAATCGAAGCTATTTTACGTACTTGCTGTTTTCAGGATTGCTGGTGTTTACAAACCTGCATCTTTGCGCCCAATGGGATTTTAAAACAGATTATTTTAGAATCCATCTCAGCAATAACGGTTTTATTACGAGTATGAAAAATATTACGGTAAAGCCGGCGCGGGAATTTAGTGCGGCGAACCGGCCCTCCCCGCTGATGCTGCTTTATGATGGCAGGAAGAAAATATATTATGAACCAGTAAACGCCGCTTATAAGCCGGCAGAAAAATTATTGACGCTCACTTACAGCAACGGATCAGTAGCGCGCATCCTTATTGCTACGCATAAAAAATATCTGAGATTGCAATTGCAGTCGCTCTCAAAGCGTGAAGAGATCGAAGCCATTCAATGGGGATCTTATCATACGAATATTACCAACCTGATGGGAGAGATCATTGGTGTGGCAAGGGATACCAGCGCAAAATTGAATTATGCGATCGGTATGCTGGCCCTTAACGATAATACACTGGGAGGAATGGCTACCACGGTGGGAGATGCGGCACCGTTTCAATACATCATTCATACACCGGATGCAAAGCGGTTTCCCTTGCCGGATTCGCTGTATGAAGGACAGGTATTCAGCCTGGGTGGTAACGGCATCAGTGATGTAGCCTTTTATGCCCATAAAGAGCCCTGGTACCGGATCCTGTATGGAGACGCCGCACAGGTGGATCGGGCTGGACAAATCTCGATCTCCTACCAGTCGAGAGACCGTTCGAAAAAACGGGAAGTGTTTTTTTCGCTGATCCCGCATATGCGAAAAAACGGGAAGTGTTTTTTTCGCTGATCCCGCATATGGCGGCCAATATTCCCAACCACATCGATGTACAATCCCTGCCCGGTGTGGATTATATCGGTTCCGCCGTAGCTTTATGGGGCAGCCCGGATAGTACGGCATTGATGGATGTGATCCAAAACATCGTGTTATCCGAAAAATTGCCGCATCCCACGATTAATGGAAAATGGGTAAAAGATCCCGCGGCTTTTGTTCCGGATGCCCTCACTGCCGGCAACCTGAATGACAGCATTATCGCTTATACCAGCCGGCTGGGTTTTAAGGCGATCAGTTTATATGACCAGGGATTTCTGCGGGCCGACCGGGGAAATGAAGGCTATATCGATGGAAAACATTTTGAGCGGAAACCGATAAAGATGACCGGGGGCAACCTCTCGCACAAAGCATTTTCCGCACTTGCTGCAAAACAGGGCATCATCATCGGAAGAACACCCATCACCAATGCATTGGCGCCGGGTACTAAAGATGCCAGCCCGGTACCCAGCGATAGCCTTTGTTACCAGCAAAAGCGGTTGCTTGCCAAAAATATCAGTGCCATTGATACCATCATCGTGGTAGATGATCCCCGGTATCTCGAAGAGATCGCCAGCTGGGAAGGACATTGCGCCAATCTGAATATGATAAAGATCGGCAAGGAGCTGATCCATTACCTGGGTGTATCCGATAAACCACCTTACCGCCTGCTGAATGTAAAACGTGGCTACTGGAAAACGATACCAGCGGCCCATCCGGCAGGAGACACGCTCTACAAGCTGCAGGTAACCGTAAATTATGGTTACGACGGCGTTATTCCCGATATGGAGCTGCAGGATGAAATTGCCAAACACTTTGCGGATGTCTGCAAAATTAACGGGATCGCCTATTATGATTTCGACGGGCAGGAATTCCTGTTTAATAACGGGCACGGGTATTATTCTGCAAAGCGTTTTTTCCGCAATATGTTTGAACGGGCTACGGCGCTGGGGGTTCCCTATATCCGGTTTACGGGTGCTACCTTATCCGAAGGATCCTGGCATTACCAAAGCATCTGGAATGTGGGTGGCGGTAAAAATTTGTATGATGCAGATACCCGGGAGTGGGGCAGCACCACCAGTCAGGGAAAAGACCTCAGGGATGTAACCTATGCCAATTTTTTCCCGGTGGGCATGGGCGGCAACTTCCCCATCCGGAAAAATTCCACAGTAGAGCAGTATGAACATGTGCAGGCCATCTCCGTGGGCGTAGGCACTACCTACAGTTTAACGCTCAACCAGAAAGACGTGGAAAGCTGTCCGCAAAAGGAAGCGATCTTTCACGTGATCCGTACCTGGGAAGATGCCCGGGCGGCCAGTGCCTTTCCCCGGTGGATCAAAACAGAATTATCGGATCCGGCAAAAAGCTGGCGGCTGGAACCCGGGAATAACAAAAATACCTGGACCCTGTACCGGATGATTGACGGAAACAAAACACAGCCCGTTGTATTAAAAAGAGCAAAGGGGTATTAATGATGGCTACCGAAGTGCCGGAAGGCTGATGATTACAGCGTCAGGCGAACAGGAACTGGTGATGGAAAAACCGATTGCTGGAGACAGCATATCGTTTATAAAAAGGGACAGTTGTATCTTGCCGACCGGGCGCGCAAATTCCCGGATATGATTCCGGTAAGCGAGCGATATTCTCCGCAACAAAGTGCTGTGAGATATCTTGTCTCACAGTAAAACAACATCACATACATGAATCGTAACTTCTGTATTTTATCTTTTTTGTTCATAGGTCTGGGCGGTTTGTTTTGCCAGACCGCCGGTGCGCAGGATTTCAACGCGGTGGATCGTTGGTTGAAACCGCTCAATGGGCATATCCGGATCAGCATCAAAAAATACGATGGTACAACCCTTATCCAGGAACAGGTGGCTACACAGGAGCAACCCAAATTGACCGGTGGATGGCAGGTAACATTACAGGCACAGCCGGTTAAGGCGATACCCGGGGCACTGGACATTACTGCTGTTTTCTCCCTCACCAATGGAACCTCAAAAGCAACCGCCGTAAATGTAGATATGGACTTCAGCGGCTGGAGCCGGGATAACTATGTACTGGCTCCGGCCATTCTATACAATGGCAACCGCTATCATTCCATCGGAAACGGTTATAATCCGGATTATACAAAGGAAATGTACTATAATCCCAAAGTTCCTTTAACGATCTCTAATAACCCGCGCCTGTCCATAGAACCGGGAACGGCATCACTAGTAGAGCTCCAGACAGGCAATACGGCCATACCGGCACTTTGTTTTTACGCGCCGGCAGCACAAAAAAGCTTTATGCTATTAACCGGTCAGCGATCGGAGTTTGGTAATCACGGGCTCAGTATCAGCGAAAATGCAGCCGGCGATCACTGCCGCTTTTCCATTACGGCTCCTGCTATGCGTAAACAGGCACCGGGTTTTGGCGACTTTCATCCCAGTGGGGATAAGGCGCCCGACTGGAAGGCCGGAGATCAGCTTTCATTGCGTTTCAGGGTATATACCATGCATGCAACCGGCATCCCGGATCTCCTGACGGCATTTATGAAACACCGGAAGGATATCATGGGTCCTAACCAGCCGCGCAACTGGCTGCCGATGAGCTATTATACCGGGCTTGCTACCACCATTACCAGCAATAACTTCCGGGAGTTTCCGGTGGGCAGCTACTACCTGCCGGAGAATAGTAAAGACTTCCAGTTGGGTTGGGTAAGTGGTATGATGAATACCTACCCGGTGCTGGCATTGAATAATAGGAAGGAGCGGGATCGCGTGGCGGCGGAACTGGATTTTGTGGTAAATAAACTGCAGGGTGCCAGCGGTTATTTTTACGGGGGTATTACGTCAGATGGAAAGATCCGGCCGGAAAAGATGCACCCGGCATTCCCGGAAGTACAGGCCATGGTCCGCAAAAATGCAGACGCCCTGTTATGGCTGTTAAAACACCTCATGTTGCTGAAGGCACAGGGCTATGGTGCGGCCATTCACCCGGAATGGGAAGCGGCAGCTAAAAAACTGGCGGCCGCTTTTACCCGTACCTGGAAACAGGAGGGCGAATTCGGACAGTACATCGCGCCGGCTACCGGCAGGATCGCCGTGTACAATTCCACTGCGGGGGCCATTGTGCCAGCCGGACTGGCCATTGCATCGGATTATTTTAAAAAACCGGAATGGCTGCAGGTTGCCAAAGCAGCTGCGGAATATTATTACCAGCGGGATGTAGTGAAACAGGGACTTACCGGGGGCGATTGCGGAGACATTTCCATGGACGCCAATTCTGAATCGGCCTTTGGTTTTCTCGAATCTCTAATGGCCGTTTATCAGTATACCGGCGATAAAAGTTGGTTAGAAAAAGCAGAAGTGCAGGCAGCCCTCTGTGCCACCTGGACGATCTCCTACGACCCGGTTTTCCCGGTCAACAGCCAGATCGGAAAACTGGGGAGTCATATGGCCGGTGCGGTATGGGCCAGCATCCAAAACAAACATGCAGCACCGGGTATCTGTACGGCTTCGGGTGATTATTTATTCAAACTGTTCAGGGCTACCGGTAACCCGCTTTATGCCGATCTGATCCGGGATATCCAGCATGCCCACGCGGAGGCTGTAAACATTCCGCCGGATCACTATACCACCCACAACCTGGTGGGCAGCAGCATGGAGCGCATTCAGCCCTGCGATGCAGAAGGAACAGGCAGTATTGGCAACTATATCAATACCCGCAATTCCTGGACAGAAACCAACGGTGCTTTGATGGCCATTGAGTTGCCGGGTATTTATGTACAGCCCGATAAAAAAATGATCCGGGTATTTGATCATGTGGAGGCAAGGATCGTAAATGCCGATAGAGCCGGCATAACGCTGGCTGTAAAAAACAATACCCGCTATGATGCATCCGTATCCGTGTTTGCCGAGAACAGCACCCAGGCTCAAAAGCCCTTATCCTATACAGCATTTACAGGCTGGCCAAAGATCGCAGTAGCCTCAGGCACAGAAGTGCTGGTACAGGTAACCCCCGATGGGAAAGTGCATCTTCATTAACACTGACCGTACCCAACTTTTCACTTTAAACTTCTCACTTTCAACATTTCACTTCTCACTTTACATTTCACTTCTCACTCAATGATATCACAAAACAATAACCCCATCACATACCCCCATAGTTGGCTGCTGTTGCTATGTCTGTGCTGCTGTACTATTGCAGGAGCCCAGCTTCCGGTATTGATTCGGGCGGCAGATTATGGCGTGAAGGCAAATAGCGAGGAGAATGCGGCGCCGGCACTGCAGCGGATGGGCAATTGCTGCTGGCCCGAAGTGTGGATGGACTGCTGTTTACCGGCAATCAAATAACCGCGCCTCCGGCAGCGGATGCCGGAGGATTAAATAAACCGGTATCCCTTACAGATTGCACCAATGTACGCATTGAACAGAACCAGGTATCAGGCTCCGCCGGGTTAACCATCGAACTGCGGGGAATGACAGAAAAAGATATTCAAACAGATTGGAAATCGAGCATCAGATAATAAAACGTCGGAAGGAAAAAATTCCTCCTGCCGCTTCTTTTGCTGTTTGCAATAACCGTTGCTGCCCAGGTAAACCCGGCGAAGGAAATTGTAGGCCATTACCGTTACCCACATCAAAAGGTGAAATTCTTCCATAGTATCATTACAATCCGGGGCATCAATGTTCTCCGAGTCTCCAGGTTCTCCAAAGAATAGTATAAAACCAATGCGATAAAAAATAGTAATATTGGGCATGAAAAAAAGAATACTGATTGCATTATTGACCTTACTGGCTACTTCCGCTGTTCGGGCACAGGACATGGCGCCTATTACGTTATGGTATGCCCAACCGGGTATGAAATGGGATTCCGAACGGCTTCCGATTGGCAACGGGCGTATGGGAGCCATGATGATGGGGGCCGTGGAAAGCGATACCATCCAGTTCAATGAACAAAGCCTCTGGAGCGGCGATAATAACTGGGACGGAGCCTATGAAACCGGCGACCATGGTTTTGGCGCCTACCGCAATTTTGGTGAACTAAGGATGCAGCTTGCTCCCGCAGGAACGGTTACCGGTTACAAACGGAGCCTGGACCTGGTTTCAGGACTTTACAATAGCAGTTATATGCGTGCCGGCACTCCGTTTCAGCGCGAGGCTTTTGCCAGTTATCCGGACCAGGTAATGGTATTCCGCTATGTGGCCGGCATCAATGGAAAACTCTCCGGGCGCATCGCGTTGTGGTCTGCCCAGGGAGCGCCGGCGGTGGCCGGTGGCAATATGCTGCAGTTCTCCGGCACCATGCCCAATCAACTCAAATACGCAGCAAAGCTAATGGCGGTACATGATGGGGGGCGTATTTCCGTAACCGGCAGTGAGCTGGTATTTACCGGTTGCAAAACCCTCACGCTTTACCTGGATGCCCGCACCAATTACAAACCCGATTATAATGCCGGCTGGCGGGGCACAGATCCGCTGCCAGTGATCGAAAAAGAATTAAAAGCAGCGGTTCGCAAGGGATATACAGCGCTGCGTACCGCACATATAAACGATTTTACAAGACTTGCTGTGGCTGCCCGTATTGATGTGGGAGCAACGCCTGCAGCCTTAAAAAACCTTCCTACGGATGTCCGCCTCGTGAAATATGCGGAGGGTGGGGCTGATCCGGACCTGGAAGAAACCCTGTTTCAATACGGTCGTTACCTGCTCATCAGCAGTTCTCGCCCCGGTGGATTGCCCGCAAACCTGCAGGGACTTTGGAACAACAGCAATAATCCGCCATGGGCCAGCGATTATCATAACAATATCAATATTCAAATGAATTATTGGCTGGCAGAGCCGGCCAACCTTTCCGAATGCAATCAGCCGCTGATCGACTACATCGTAGCACAGGCCGAACCCTGCCGGCTGGCCACCCGCAAAGCCTTTGGACAAAATACGCGCGGATGGACGGCCCGCACCAGTCAAAGTATTTTTGGGGGAAACGGCTGGGAATGGAATATACCGGCCAGTGCCTGGTATGCACAACATGTATATGAGCATTGGGCGTTTACAAAAGACCCGGTATACCTGAAAAATACAGCCTATCCCATTTTAAAAGAGATCTGTAATTACTGGGAAGACCGGCTGAAACAACTGCCGGATGGAAGCCTGGTGGTACCCAATGGATGGTCGCCGGAGCATGGCCCCCGGGAAGACGGGGTCATGCATGACCAGCAACTGGTTTGGGACCTGTTTCAAAACTACTTGGATGCTGCAAAAGCACTACATACAGATGCGGCATACCAGGCAAAAGTGGCCGATATGCAACACCGCCTGGCCCCCAATAAAATCGGCAAATGGGGGCAATTGCAGGAATGGCAGACAGACCGGGATGATCCGGATGATCAGCACCGGCATACCTCACACCTCTTTGCTGTATATCCCGGACGCCAGATCAACCTGACACAAACACCCGAACTGGCGAAAGCAGCCATCATCTCCCTGCGCAGCCGCAGCGGTAATTATGGAAAGAATATCGATAAGCCCTTCACGGTAGCGTCTACGGTGGGGGACAGCCGCCGCTCCTGGTCATGGCCCTGGCGCTGTGCTATGTGGGCACGCCTGGGGGAAGGCGAGAAAGCAGGTATGATGATCCGGGGATTGTTTACCTACAATATGTTGACCAACCTGTTTACCACCCATCCGCCGTTCCAGATCGATGGCAACCTGGGCATCAGTGGCGCCATACCGGAAATGTTATTGCAAAGTCATGCCGGTGAAATCAGCCTGATTCCGGCGATCCCCGCAGCTTGGAAAACTTCGGGATCATTTAAAGGCCTCCGGGCCCGGGGAGGCTTTACGGTAGATTGCAGCTGGAAAAACGGCACGGTGGTGAATTACCATATCTACTCAGATAAACCCCAGAAAGTACGGGTACGGGTAAATGGCCTGGTAAAGGAGATCGTATCTGAGGCGATAAAAAAATAGGAAATCAAAGATGAAACGTTCCGGCAACAGGCATATATGGCTTGTCGGGACCTGGTTGATAAATATAGCCGGGATCAAAAATAAAAAAGCAAAAATGAAACAGGGATTCATGATCAGTGTATGTGTATGGATCGCATGCGTACTCAATGCCCAGCCCCGGGTACATATCATTCCGCAGCCGGCAGATCTGCAACAACGGGAAGGGGCTTTCCTGCTGGATCAAAGCGTACAGGTAAAGGCATCGGTAGCCGGTAAGGAGATAGCAGATGTGGTTCGCTATTTCACTGCGGCCGTAAAGCAGGTAAGTGGTTATGCGCTTCCGGTTAAAACAACGGCCACCGGAAAACGGATCCGCTTTAACATCACAGCAACGGAAGGCATTGGAGCAGAAGGATACCGCTTGTCGGTTACACCCAGCCAGGTCGATATCCGGGCCAGTAAACCGGCCGGGCTTTTTTATGCTGTACAGTCCTTATTGCAAACCCTGCCGGCGATACGCACCAACCAGGTATTGCAGATACCCTGTATGGAGATTACCGATGAGCCCCGGTTTAAATGGCGGGGGATGATGCTGGATGTAAGCCGTCATTTTTTTTCACCGGAACTGGTAAAAGAATTCATAGACCTGCTGGCCGCCTACAAAATGAATACCTTTCACTGGCACCTGGTGGATGGGGCCGGCTGGCGGATTGAAATAAAGAAATATCCAAAACTCACCGGGCTGGCTGCCTGGCGTGTAGATGATTGGGGCAAGCCCTGGGACTGGTCGCAGATCCGGTTCAATGCGGACCGCAGCAAAGCCACTTACGGGGGCTTTTACACACAGGAACAGATAAAGGAAATTGTAGCCTATGCGGCAGCAAGGCAGGTGACCATCGTTCCCGAAATTGAAATGCCCGGACATTCCGAAGCAGCAATGGCGGCCTATCCGGAGTATTCCTGTTTACCACAGAAGCGCTCGTTTAAGGATACCGGTGATTTTTACGGGAAGGATGTGCATCCGAATTATTGCGCCGGTAATGATGCGGCCTTTGGATTTCTGCAGGATGTGCTGACAGAAGTAATGGCCTTATTCCCCTCAACCTACATTCATGTAGGCGGTGATGAAGTGGATAAATCCAGCTGGAAACATTGCGAGTTATGTCAGCGCCGGATCAAAAAGGAAGGGTTGAAAAATGAAGATGAATTACAAAGTTATTTTATTCACCGGATCGAAAAATTCCTGATCGCCCATAAGCGGAAGCTGATCGGCTGGGATGAGATCCTGGAAGGAGGGCTTGCACCACAGGCAACGGTGATGAGCTGGCGCGGAGAATCGGGTGGTATTAAGGCCGCTCAAATGGATCATGATGTGGTGATGAGTCCAACCGGTCCGCTTTACTTTGATTATTACCAGGGCGATCCCGAAACCGAACCCCTGGCATTTGGTGGTTTCAATACCTTAAAGCGGGTATACCATTACGAACCCATTCCCGCAGAGCTGGATAAAGACCAGGCAAAACATGTACTGGGGGCACAAGCCAACCTGTGGACGGAGCAGATCTCGAGCTATGAGCATGTGGAATATATGATTCTGCCCCGCATGCCGGCACTGGCAGAAGTATTATGGAGCACCAAGGATGCGCGCAACTGGAAAGATTTTAATCAGCGGCTGCAGCCTCACCTCGTTGGGTTTGAGCAGAAGGGCTTGCATTATTCCAAAGGCAATTTTAAAGTTGATATAAAACCGCAGGTGGTGGATGGTAAATTACTGGTAAGCCTCGAAACCGAAAATGAAGACGGTACCATCTTTTATACAACGGATGGTACCGACCCGGGCACGGGCAGCCTGCGCTACGAAAAACCTTTTGAAATAAAAGGTGCCCTGACGGTAAAAGCGGCATTGGCGATCCATAACAGCATGGTAAGGGGACGGCCTGCGCAGCAGTCCTTTACACTGAATAAAGCAACCGGGCGCCCCTTGCAATATGCAACGCCTTACAGTAAATATTATCCAGCCAACGGACCGTCTACGCTGGTCGATGGCATCCGGGGTACAACAGACGCCGGGAAACAATGGCATGCGTTTAACGGAAGCGATATGGTGGCCACCATTGACCTGGGGCAGCGTACAACAGCAGGTTCCATAACCCTGGGCTGTTTACAGAGCTACGGACAGTGGATCTTTTTCCCGCAATGGGTAAAATTTGAAGTGTCGGAGGATGGCAAACAATTCACCGAAATGGCAACGGTCAAAAACACGGTACCCGTGGCCGATAAAGCCCCGCAAACAAAGGATTTTACGGCCCGCTTTGAGCCGCGCAGTTTCCGCTACGTACGGGTTACGGCTAAAAACCTGGGACAATGTCCGAAAGGACATCCCGGTGAGGGACAGGCGGCCTGGCTTTTCTGCGATGAGATCATGGTGGAATAGCGATTTGATGAGTCGTCAATGGTAAATAGGGAATGGCAAGCGGTTTATCAGCCCCACAGGGGCAACCCCTGGTAGCCACGAAGTGGCGGGTTTTAATAAGTGTGCCGTAGGTACACCACGTTTGAAACTGTTTCACCCGGTAATGGTATACGGAACGCACAGCCTGGAATTGCCGGGATTAAATAAAAGTGTTCCTTATTATTTCCGGGTAGATGCTTTCAATGAGAACGGCGTTACGCCTGGCAGGCAAACCATCGCCTATTAAAAAAACAGACACGGAACAATCGTTTGCATAACAGGTATGCTTACAGCGTACAGCCCCGGGATTCTTTTTTTTGATCTGCATGAACTATTTTAGATGCCAGGGTAAGCCCCGGTTATGATAGGCGGTTGAATAGAAAAATTTTGAACAAGCTCAATTAAATCAACATAGAATGAAGAAAATGAAAAGAATCCGGATCCTCTACTGCCTGGTAGCTGCTGTAGTGGCCGGAATTCCGGTATGGATACAGGCACAAACCAACCCTGCACCTTTTATCATTCCGGCATTACGGGAATGGCAGGGCGCAACCGGGTCTTTTGAATGGAAACCGGCAACCCGTTTGGTCGTAGATCCGCGCTATAGTAATGAGCTGTTGCCGGCAGCGCAGTTACTGGCAGCGGATCTTGTGATCATGATACCCGGAACTACAGCACCGGTAAAAACGGGGCAGGCACAAAAAGGGGATGTATTCTTTAGTCTCGATCCAAAAGGAAACAACCTGCCTCCCGAAGGGTATAGCCTGCAGATCAGTGACCGCATCATCATTAATGCAAAAGATGCTGTGGGTGCTATCTGGGCTACCCGGACTTTGTTGCAACTATTGGAACAGGCTCCGCAACATAAAACAATACCAAAGGGAATGGCCCGCGACTATCCAAAATATGAGGTACGGGGATTTGTGCTGGATGTAGGTCGTAAATTTTTCAGTCTTGATTTTTTAAAGCACTATATCAAATTCATGTCGTACTACAAGATGAATGATTTCCACATTCACCTGAACGATAACGGCTTTAAACAATTTTTCGGAGATAACTGGGACAGCACCTATTCGGCCTTTCGCCTGCAGAATGACACTTATCCTAACCTGACTGCGAAAGACGGCAGCTATACAAAGAAAGAATTTATTGAGCTGCAGAAAATGGCACAGCGCTATGGGGTCAACATTATACCGGAAATCGATGTGCCGGCGCATTCCCTGGCCTTTAGCAAGGCGGTGCCGGGTGTGGGTAGTAAACAGTATGGCATGGACCACCTGGATCTGGATAACCCGCTTACCTACCAGGTAATTGATAATGTGTTCCGGGAATACCTGCAAGGACCTAACCCCGTTTTTATAGGGAAAGAAGTACATATCGGTACCGATGAATATGCCAAAAAAGACGCGGAAAAATTCAGGAAATTCACCGATCATTATATCCGGTTTGTAGAGGGCTTTGGAAAAAAAGTACGGATGTGGGGATCGCTGACCCATGCACAGGGTACCACACCGGTAAAGGCCGAAGGTGTTACCATGAACCTCTGGTACAATGGCTATGCGGAGCCAAAAGACATGTTTGCCCTGGGCTATAAAGGCATCAGCACGCCGGACGGATGGCTGTATATTGTGCCCGCTGCCGGCTACTACTATGATTACCTCAATATAAAAAAACTCTACGAAGAATGGACGCCCAACCGGATCGGGAAGGAAACCTTCGATGAAGATTATCCATTGTTAAGAGGTGGCGCTTTTGCCGTATGGAATGATCATGCAGGCAATGGCATCACCGAAAAAGATGTACATCACCGGGTCTTCCCGGCCATGCAGGTCTTGTCGCAAAAAATGTGGGGCGGCAGTGCAAAGCCGATGGAATATGCCGCTTTTTCAACACAGGCCAAACAGATCGGCGAAGGTCCCGGCTTAAATATGCTTGGACGCATCCACGCAAAAGATTCACTGGTGCTGACATTGAAGGCGGATGGTCAATTTAACGGCCGGCAGAAGACAACAAGGACCAACGTTTCATTTGATCCAAAAGAAGAAGCCCTCCGTTTAAAAGGGGGAACAAGTTTTATTACAACACCGTTTCCGGGGATCGGGTATGGTTATACGGTTAGCTTTTCTATAAAACCGGAACCTGGCAATACCGCCAATGCCGTATTGTTTGGCTCCGCAGATGCGGTGGTAACCCTCAACCAGCTGGGTACCGGTAAGCTGGGTTTTTCAAGGGAAGGCTATCAGTACAGCTTTGATTATGCTGTTCCGGTGAATGAATGGACAAAGATCACCATTAAAGGCAATCACAGAGGAACAGCGCTTTATGTAAACGGTGTTTTAAAAGAAAAACTGGAAGGTGCCAAAAGAACATTCCCCAATGGTAAACAAACGGCCAAAGTACAAACCCTCTTTTTCCCGCTGCAGCGGATCGGTGATGAAAAGAATGCTGCCAAAGCAGCGATCCGGGATTTAAAAGTATTTAATACAGAACTTTCAGATGGTGCAATTCAGGGTCTGTAACAACGCTTCCTTGTTGTACTGTGCTTCTGGAGAATGACGAATACAGGATGTATAAAACGATTTTATAACGCCATAACAGAAAAAAATGCGCTTTATTTTAGGCTTACTGGCAGTGCTCCTGTGCTGCAATAATGCTTCGGCACAAACCTCCTTTACACGCCTGGGCAATGCCGGTACCGGATCCTTTGATGAAGGATGGTTGTTTAAACGGTACGGACTGCAACCCGATGGCTCCCGGCTGGAAGAGCCGCAGCAGGCTGAGGCGACTGGTTTTAATGACCAGGACTGGCAACGGCTGTCCCTGCCTCATGACTGGGCCATTACCGGGCCCTTCCGCATCGACCTGGCCGGTGAAACGGGTAAGCTTCCCTGGAAAGGGATCGGCTGGTATCGTAAACACTTTGCGATACCATCTTCAGATACCGGCAAAAAGATCTTCATCGATTTTGATGGCGCCATGGCTTATGCCGAGATCTGGCTCAACGGGCATTATGTAGGTACCTGGCCCTACGGGTATACCTCGTTCCGGATGGATCTGTCGCCCTATATACTATTTGGAAAAGAGAACGTGCTGGCCGTAAAACTAAATACCGAAAAATGGGATTCGCGCTGGTATCCCGGTGCCGGCATTTACCGGCACGTATGGCTGGTAAAAACAGCCCCGGTACACATCGGTCACTGGGGCACGTATATCACCACGCCAAAAGTTACAGCGCAGGCAGCAGACGTAAAAATAGCCGTAACCGTATCTAACCAGGAAGGAAAGCCGGTAAAAGCAATGCTGCAAACCGATATTTATGAAGCGGGTGCAGGAAACACGCTGAAAAAGAAAGTGGCTTCTGTGCAACAAAAAGATATGGAACTGGCCCAGGGAAATGATAACAAGGCCAACCTTTCTGTTGTCATACGCAATCCCCGGTTATGGAGTATTGAGCGGCCTGGTCGTTATTTTGCCGTAACCACCGTATGGGTCAATGGCAAAAAAACGGATACCTATTATTCAACATTTGGTATCCGCACCCTTGCATTTACGCCGCGCAATGGTTTTTTATTAAACGGTAAAAGGGTGGAAATCCAGGGGGTATGCAATCATCATGACCTGGGCGCTTTAGGAGCTGCGATGAATACAAGCGCATTAAGACGCCAGCTAGTATTACTAAAAGAAATGGGCGTGAATGCCATCCGCACCTCGCATAACCCGCCGGCACCGGAACTGCTGGCATTGGCGGATGAAATGGGCTTCCTGGTTTGGGATGAAGCCTTTGATGCCTGGAAACATGGAAAGAAGAAGAACGACTATAACAAACTTTACGATGAATGGCATGAGAAAGACCTGGTGGCGTTGGTGCACCGGGACCGGAACCATCCTTCGGTATGTATCTGGAGCATCGGTAATGAAGTGATCGATCAGCGGGATGTGGCCATGACAAAAACATTGGCAGACATTATGCGCCGGGAAGATCCGACCCGTCCGGTTTCGAATGGCTATAACGATCCCGATGGCGGAAGAGCATCCGGTGCCGTTCAGGGACTGGACCTGATGGGCGTGAATTACTTTTTCGGACAGCAGGCAAAATGGGATGCCGATCCGCGTTATGCAAACATGCCTACCATGGGTAGTGAAACCTCCAGCTGTGTAAGCTCCCGGGGTGAATATTTCTTTGGAACGAACCGCCGGAACTGGCAGATCAGTTCCTATGACCTCGATCATCCGGGCTGGGGCTGCACACCGGATGAACAATTCCGGACCAACGCAAAATACCCGCACCTGCTGGGCGAATTTATGTGGACGGGCTTCGATTACCTGGGTGAGCCCACTCCGTATGGATCAGATGAAACCAATTTGCTGAACTTCAGGAATGATCCCTCAAAACGCGCAGAGCTGGAAAAAGCACTGGAAGAGCTACAGCGGAATAAACCACCTTCCCGCAGCAGCTATTTTGGGATCATCGACCTGGCCGGCTTTCCGAAAGATCGTTTTTATTTGTATCAATCGCATTGGCGCCCAAATTATCCGATGGCACATATTCTCCCGCACTGGAACTGGGAAGAGCGGATGGATTCCCTTGTGCCGGTACATGTGTATACCTCGGGCGACGAAGCGGAATTATTCCTGGATGGGAAAAGCCTGGGGCGGAAAAGGCAACAGCCGGGTAAGGATTTCCGGCTGGTATGGGACCAGGTCCGCTATAAGCCCGGCGAATTAAAAGTGGTTGCTTATAAACAGGGAAAACCCTGGGCAACGGATGTAGTAAAAACCACCGGTGCTTCGGCTAAACTTTCATTGACTTCCAATATGAAGAAAATTGCCGGCGATGGCATCGGTCTTGCATTTATAACGCTTCGGGTGGAAGATAAAAACGGCCGGATGGTGCCACGTTCCCATCCAAAGATCCGGTTCGGGGTAGAAGGCCCCGGGGAGATCGTTGCCACGGATAACGGGGATGCCACCAGCTTCGAATCGTTTCAAAGCCCGGAAAAAAGCGCCTACAACGGGATGGCCCTGGTAATCGTAAAAGCAAAAAAAGGAGCAAAGGGCGCCATAAAAATAAAAGCAGAAGCGGACGGCTTAACAGCGGCACAAACATCGGTTCTTATTGATTGAGTATCGATGGCAAAACGATATAGCAGATAGGGGGGCGGTCACCATGATGCCGGTTGGAATGATCACCATCATCCCGACCGTAGCGGAGGGATCCTTACCAAATCCTCCATCTGTGACGAATAAGATAAAAGGAGCCGGGTGGTTTTTCCAGGTTTCTAACAAAATAATGTAGATAGGAGCAATCAATCATATGGATAATCGATGTAACGCTTTTTGTGATGGTCCATTTAACACGGCTCCGGTTACATCGAAACGGGAACCATGGCAGGGACAATCCCAGCTGCGCTCAGCATTGTTCCATTGTACCATACAGCCGGCATGCGGACAAACCGGATCCAGTGTGTAGATCTTACCCTGTTCATCCTTATAAGCCGCGATCGACTGATCTTCATATTGGATCACCCGCCCTTCACCAGTGCCCAATCCGGCAAATACTTCAAGTGTTTTTACAGACAACCGGTCTCCAATAAAATGCTTTATCACGTCTGCGTTCTCTTTCACAAAATTGCTGAAACCAGCCACCGGTTTAATCCGCGATGGCGCCAGTAAAGCTGCATACGGATTATAGCTGTCAGTAATCAGATCCGCGAGGATACGTCCGGCCAGTGTACCAAAGATCATTCCGTTCCCGCTATAGCCGGTTGCCACATACTGGTGATCATTATTCCCCGGAAGCCGCCCGATATAGGGCAGGCCATCCGCCGGCTCATAATATTGTGAAGACCATCGATAGGGGATTGCAGCAACCTTAAAATATTTTCCGGCATAGGCCTCCAGTTCGCGGAACACCTGTTCAGTGTTGTCCTCATGTCCGGTTTTGTGGTCGCATCCGCCCGTAATTAACAATGGTACGCCTTCGTGCCAGGCTGTTCTGAAATAGTGATAGGGATCTTCGATGTCATAGGCCAGGGCGTCCGGGTAGGAATCGTCTTCGAGCGTGATGCCTAAAACATAGGAGCGGTAGGGTGCACATCGGAAATGCAGGAGATTAACGCCCGGCGGAATATGTGTGGCCCATACCAGGTCTACTGCCCGATATTGGCCGGTTGTGGTATCTACTTCCTGTATGCCTTCATTTTGTTCTACTTTTTGAACCATCGTAGCTTCTCTTACGATTCCTCCGGCTTTAAGGAACTGGTTGATTAACGCCGACAGGTATTTTAAGGGATGGAACTGGGCTTGTTCCGGAACGCGGATTGCTGTTGTGAAGGGAACCGGTACCGGGGTGGTAAGGCTGGGCCGGGCTTCGATTCCAACGGCCAGTATGCCTTCGAGCATCTGCTCCAGTTCGGCATCTTCTTTTTTATTTTGGGCATACAGGTAACCGGTCTTTTCTTCAAAGTCACAATCGATCTGATACTGCCGGATATGTTCTTTGATTAAGTCAATGGCTTCCCGGGCACCCTGCGCTACCAGGAGTGCCTGATCGGCTCCGAATTTTTTAATAAGCTCCGGATAAGTAGTATCCAATACGGTGTTCAGGTGCGCTGTGGTAGCGGAAGAGGTGCCAAAACAAGCGGTATGCGCTTCAAGGATCAGGCATTTTTTACCGGCTTGCTGTAAGCGCAGGCCTGTTGTAATACCCGTGATTCCTGCACCAACGATAATCACATCAAACAGCGTGTCCCTGATCTCTTTTTCAGCGATGCGGATGTGAAAACCGTCTTGCCAGGGGGTGGTGGTATAAGCATCTCTATTCATAATACAATATTAAAAGATGGTAAGGAGGAATTTAAAAGCCGTAACAATACCTGCTGCAAATACCAGGTGACCGGCAAAGATCGCCACCAGGAAAAGCCTCAGGGGAATGGCCGGAGACAACGGATGCAGCCGGAGCGTTATATACCAAACGATCACGGCCAGTATGCCAAGGGTACTCCCGTACAACAATCCGTTTACATATCCCTGTGGCAGTACTTCGATGCATACCAGCCAGGCATAAAGCAGCGTAAAAAAGATGCCGGTAAGATAATGGGCAACCGTGCCCAATATAAATACAGACGGGCGTGGAGATAGATAGCCCGCAGGACTTGCTTTAAAGGTTAGCAGGGTCCCCAGGATCCTGGGTACAGAAAGCCGGTAACTGGCAACCCTACCTATCAAACGGATCAATACCGTCATGGCTAATGTGCCAATGATTCCCGCAAGAATGCTGTCTAGTATGGTAAAAAGTACCATTGTGTTGTGCATACAGGAACTATGCCAGTGTTATGATCTGTATTTTTTATAATACCTGCAGCAGATCTGCGTACGGCAAATGGTTCTCAGGTATAATTCTTCACACCGACTTCTTTTTTAGATGGTGAAAAGTATATACAAATATGTTGCAGGATTGAGAAAAAAACGCCCCATGACCGCATTTTGGATTTGGTTGTCGGATCTTATTTTAAGCAGAAGCCGCCGGTTGCTGAATTCGTAAAAGGCAAGAGGTTTTCTGCATTAGAAAAATCGCTTGCCACGAAAGGCGCAAAACATACGCGTTGATGATCGGGACGGATATCTGAATGAATAGTAGCGCAATTGAAGGCTGTTATTTTCCTGGTTCTGCAACGGTTCTTTGCTTTCATCTTCCTGCAAAGGCGCTATTTCATCAGGTACTGTACCATCCGGTTGAACTTCATTTTCTTCTGTGCGGGGAACGGGGATTTCAGGCGCTATCCGCTCTTTCCCTGATCCGGCGGGAACAGCTTCAGGCAGGTCTTCCGGAGCATCGGGGGCAGGATGCCCGCTCCAGGTGCTGCTGTTCCTATACCCGGTTGCGCCTAAAGGCATGTTTTCAATTGTGCTTATTGTTTGTTGCATGATCGTTATATTTAGATATTAAGCAATATAAAATCACTGTCTCCGGTTTCTTTGCCTGATGTTAGCTGCATGGCACTCCAAGAATGTATTTTTTGAAAAACTGCCGGTCGATCAGGCGGAAACCTGAAATAGATTATAACAAGCGGTGGGCCAAAAACGGTGTTTGACATCCAGCCTGTTTTTCTTAATCAGGCATTTGCAATGCAGTTGCAGCAAACGGCTGTCGGGGTCATAGGATGTTCCGCACAAACTGCTAACCATGCAGGAAAAATTGCAACACATTGTGGTATACCCGCCTCAAAAATGGCCCGGTTAAAAGCCGGAACACAAATCTATTTTTCCGGAAGCCGCTGTTTTAGCTGGCCCGGCCGTCCTGCCTGGCCTCATTGGAAAATTGTATCGCTACAAATGCGCTCGTGGCAGATTATTTGAACATGAAATCCCAGGATCATTTTGACAACACCTGGAGTAGTGCCGGCTTCGTTGTTTAAAAAACAGAAAGCTGTAATTACAATCCAGGTAATTTTTAATCTGTAAAAATTTATTTATGGGCAATCATTCAGAAGGTGTATCCGCTAAAATAATTGAACAGCAAACCGCAAAAATTCCGTCGGATGTTTATTTATGGTCAGCCGTAGCTGCAATGGTAACATCACTTACATTAAAGATCTGTAAGCAAAACCACCGGGCGCTTTTTATCGGACAATGGGTGGCCCCGTTTTTACTGTTCGGGATCTATAATAAAATTGTAAAAACGCAGGGTTCTGATGCTATGTCCGGAAAATAAGTACCAGGTGCGATTGCTGTATATTTAAAATCAATGATTATGTTAACAGACCACCAGGAGGCTAAAATACCCGGGGAACTGCCACCGGAAACAGCTAGCCAGTTTTCAGAGACAACAGCAATGATCTCCGGCAATGAAACAGATCCGGAATCATTGATACGGTCTCCGGATCTATTTACAGCATGCAGACAGGCATATGGTATTCAAAAAACAGGATGCGCAACCTACGCAGATATTATACATATGCGGGTATCCGCTATGGTTCCCCATCCAGGAACCGCGTCAGAACCGGTATCACAGACCGGTACAATGTATCGCCGGGCGGGGATGCCACCATTTCACCGATATAGGCCCCGTGACCTCCCGGAATAATAGCGATCTTACTGTGGGGAACCAGCTTTGCCATGGCTGCAATATGCTCCGTACTGCCCACATCCGCATCACCGTTGATAAAGAGCACCGGAACCCTGATCGATCGCATTTCCATATCGCTGAAATCCGTAAAATTGTTCATCCGCTCAGCACAGCGCAGAAACAGGTTCCGCAACTTTGCAGTATCGGGGGTTACCCGGAGAAAGGCGTCCTTATAGGCTTGCGGCATTTGTTCAAACCGCGCGTTTTTCATCGATTCCCAAAACTGAGGAACCGTTCCGTTTCTTTTTAACAACACAGAGCCGGCAATGATCCTGTTACAAAGTTCCGGATGCCGGATAGCCATTTTGAGCGCTGTATTTCCTCCATTACTGAATCCGAAAAAGTCTGCTTTCAAAATCGAAAGATGTTGTAATAATGCAGCTACATCGTCGGCATCCTGATCAAACGACAAACCCGTATTCCGATCTTCCGTGCGGCCGTGGGCTTGCAGCTCCACACAGATCAGCTGGCGGTGTTGTGCCAGTAGCGGAATGATCCTTCCAAAACTGGTTTGTATGGTAGAACCGCCGCCATGGAGCAATACCAGCGGTGCACCCTTGCCATATATTTCGTAATACATTTTTATTCCGTTTACTTTTGAGTAACCGGATTGGAACGGAACGGTATCATGTATCATAAGCCCCTTATTTATTGCAGGGATAGTATTGCCGCCGGCCGTTGCGGTATAGCACAGGAATAAAGCGGCAGGGATCCATGCCCGTTTCATAATTGCTTGTTGAGACGGTTAAACATTTCGATCCAGCTGGGGAAGGCCCCGGTTGCTTTTGCCAATGATGCCGCCACGGTCTGATGCAGGGTCATTTCCGTTTGGTTGCCCAGCGGTTTAAATTGCAGGGTTACTACGGTTTTTGCCGGCCAATCGGCGGGCATACCTGCAGTTACAGGATCAATATCATTACCTGCTTCGTCTGTAACCTCCGCTGTAAATACCAATGTCCGGGGCGTTTCCACTTCCAGGTAAGTTCCTTTACACCAGCAATCACCATGCACCGGGTTGTGGATGCAGGAGTGATAATGACCTCCCTTCCGGATATCCGCTTTTTTGAAATCGATAGTACAGCCGTCGGGTGCATACCAATGCGCCAGTTGCTGAGGATCTGTCCACGCGCGGAAAACGGTTTCCGGATCAGCATTAAAAATATGGGTGATCCATACTTCCTGTGAACCTGTTTCAGCGGGACTTTGTACTTTTTCCATTTTTTGATTTTTGGGTTTTAACAGTATCTAAATAACGATCCAGGGCGCCAAACCGGCCTTCCCAGAATTTCTTATATTGTGCCGCCCAGGAGGCCACCTCACCCAGCTTTTCGAGCTTTGCCTCGCAGTACCGTTCTCTTCCTTCCTGCCGGATCACCAGGAGCCCGCATTCGGCAAGGATCTTTACATGCACGGAAACGGCCTGCCGGCTTACGTCGAACTTTTCCGCAATAGCATTTACATTGAGGGGCTCCTGCGCCAGCAGATCAATGATCTGTCGCCTGGTAGGGTCTGCAATAGCCTGAAAAACGTCGCGTCTGATAATCATATTATGCAACTAAGTGATTGCAAATGTAAATGCAATTATTTGGTTGCGCAATTATTTTTGAGAAAAATTTATTTGTGAGACGGCCGTCTTGTGGTTCTTTATGAACCGCATAACGTCCTCTGCGGTTTAGGAGTTAACCGCAAAGAGCCCAAAGAATCCGCAAAGACCGCAACGGCGTTATGTTAAGCTGTGGGTATAGGTTTTTGCCTTGCGGTTTATCTTTTACCGCAAAGAATATGCAATGATCCACGAAGATTTTATAATTTTATAGGCCATGGCCGGAGGCCGGAATAACGTTGAACCGGATCCAGGTAGGCGATCATTGATTAAAACCAAGAAAATGACAAGGATCATTGCCGCAATGAATATGACACTTGATGGGTTTTGCGACCATACGGCTGGTATTCCGGATGAAGCCCTCCATCAGCATTATACTGAATTATTGGATAAGGGGGCTATTGCGTTATATGGCAGGATTACCTATCAGCTGATGGAATACTGGCGCCCCATGGTGAAAAATCCAACAGGTAATAAATCAATGGATGAATTTGCTATAGCCATCGACCGTATCCCGAAAATTGTTTTTTCACACACGCTGAAGAATGTAGACTGGGAAACTGCAACGCTGGCCCGTCAGGGGCTTGAAGAAACGGTGCTGGCACTTAAACAACCGGGAGATGGGGGAGACAAAAACATTTTAATATGCAGCCCGGGATTGATTGTACAACTAACCAATCTTCATTTAATTGACGAATATCAGCTTTGCATCCATCCCGTGGTAGCGGGTAGCGGTCTTCCCTTGTTTAAAAATATCCACGAACAAATGATGCTTAAGCTTATAAAAACCAAGACCTTTGATTCCGGAGGAATCATCCTTTATTACGAACCCCAAAAATAGAGCTGGAACCCTGCCGGAAGTTTTGTTAACCTATAGGATGTTAACGGTCTGGAAAAAGCAGGATGATGCGATCGGCAAGCCGCGCGACGAAGGGGCGTATGGAAAAATACGGATATATAGGCAGGCAAGACCATTGCTCATGTTTTTCCTGCGGGCTATAGCGGATCAGTATTGTAACGAAACGGTTTGGTTTAAGTATGAATAGGAGCAGAATGCTGTAGCATAAGAAAATGATCGCTAACACTAAGACGGGTATGGAATTTCAAGCACAATGCATCTTATACCGGATGGGTTCAGCAGGAATGCTGAGTGTAGTAATTCCCTGAAAAAAGAATACCGGAGCATGTTCAGATTGTTATTTGCAGTAACCATTTTTGTTTTAAGTTGTAAAAGCTATAACGATAAGCATATTCATGATCTGTCGTTACCTAAAAACAATATAAGTCAGCGCAATGAGTTTTCAAATTTGTCGGTTATAATTGACTATGGTTTTAAGGGGATTGATTTGACCACTCATTCCTATTGGGTGATCGTTAACGGAAAGAAGGTTGCAACTCCCTTTGACCTTGCACCAGAAGAGTATAACTATATAAAGGAAAAATTAGTTAACAGCGGCATACTAAGCTTCCCAGATACAGTTATGATTTATGATGATTGCGATATGATGCCGAAGATCCCGACAAACGTTTACATAAAAGGTAATACCAGGACTAAATTTTTTCAGTTGGACGAAAATTGTCCGTTAAGCCATTCCCGGGATCCAACAAAAGCTATTCGAATATCTTCCGTTTTAGATGTCATCGATAGTGTCGTTTTAAATAAGCCAAGTGTTAAAAAGATGCCTCATTCTAATAAAATGTATCAGTGACAATCTTACCACAATTTACCTTTACCAAAAAGCGCATAAAAAAAGGTTGCAAGTTTATTACTTACAACCTTTTTGTGCCCGAGACTGGATTCGAACCAGCACGCCGAGTTACCAGCGCCACCACCTCAAGGTGGTGCGTCTACCAATTTCGCCACCCGGGCAGGAATTTAAGGTTACATATAAAATGCATCCCTGTTTTATCATAAAGAACTTCCCTAACGACCGGCGTTACCCGTTTAAGGATTGCGAAAATAGGTAAAAGACTTCATTTATCGGATAAATATCCACGGGTATTTTTTAAGCAGCTAAAAATACAGATGCCAAGGTTTAAGCTATAGTGCTGCTTATCTTTGTGTTTTTAATTATGACATATCAGCAAACGCTGGACTATATTTATGCCCAACTTCCCATGTTTAGCCGCGTGGGTGCCGTCGCTATTAAAACCGGGTTTGAAAATATAAATGCGCTCTGCTCTTTTTTGGGAGCACCGCAAACCAAATTAACGTGCATTCATATTGCCGGTACCAATGGCAAGGGCTCGGTGAGCCATATGCTGGCTTCCATCCTGCAGAGCCAGGGTTATAAAACCGGGTTGTATACGTCTCCCCATCTGACGGATTTCCGCGAGCGGGTTAAGGTCAACGGAAAAATGATCGGTGAACAGGATGTGGTGGCATTTATTGAAAAAATACGACCGGAGATCGAACGGGTGGAGCCCAGTTTTTTTGAAATCACGGTGGCGTTGGCCTTTGATCATTTTGTAAAGGAGAAGGTAGATTTTGCGGTGATCGAAACCGGGCTGGGAGGGCGGCTGGATAGTACCAATATCATCCGGCCCGTAATTTCGGTGATCACCAATATCGGGTTGGATCATGTGCAGTTGCTGGGCGATACACTGCCAAAGATCGCCGGTGAAAAAGCAGGCATTATTAAGGAAAAGGTTCCGGTTGTAATTGGAGAAACCCATCCGGAAACGGCACCGGTATTTATTAAAAAAGCAGCGGAAGAACAGGCGCCCATTTATTTTGCAGACCAGGTATTTCATCCGGAAAGCTGGTACTATCAGGACGATGCACTGGTGGCGGAGGTTTCGAAGCCGGACTCCGTCGATCATCTCCGGTATCAACTGGAGCTTTCAGGGGCCTACCAGGTAAAGAACCTGCTGACGGTTTTGGAAACCTGCCGGCAACTGCGACAAATGAATATTGCACTGGACGAAGCAGCCATTGCAAAAGGGATTGCACATACTAAAAAATTAAGCGGACTGCATGGCCGCTGGGAAACCATTCATAAAAACCCGAAGATCATCCTGGATGTAGCGCACAACGAAGACGGGATGCGGCAGGTACTGAACCAGCTGGAACTTACGCCGTACCGGAAGCTGCACCTGGTATTGGGTATGGTAAAAGATAAAGACATCGATAAAGTACTCTCCCTATTACCGGTCGCCGCCCTGTATTATTTTACCCAGGCCAACCTGCCAAGGGCCCTGCCAGCAGGCGAACTGGCGGAAAAAGCAGTAGCACTCCAATTAAAGGGTTCCATTTGGCCGGATGTAAATGCGGCACTGGATGCTGCTAAGGCGCAGGCGCATGCGGATGATTTGATCCTGGTTTGCGGCAGTATCTTTTTGGTAGGAGAGGTTAGGGGGCATTCTTCATAATGTATGCGCTTGTGTTCCCGTGGATTTTTGTATTATATCTGCGTGGATCTGCGGGGGTATTTCCCGCTGATTGACGCGGATTGGTTGCGCTGATCTTCGCCGATGTGTTGTTGGATGTAATAGTGTCGTGTTCAATACCTGCTTTTTTTTGCTCATAGATGGCAGAGATTTCTTTCCGTGGATTTTTGTAATACATCTGCGTGGATCTGCGGGAATATTTCCCGCTGATTGACGCGGATTGGTTGCGCTGGTCTTCGCCGATGTGTTGTTGGATGTAATTGTGTCGCGTTCAATACCTGCTTTATTTTTGCTCACCGATGGCACAGATTTTTTAAGCGATTTTTGTATTTTATCTGCGTGGATCTGCGGGAGTGTTTCCTGCCGATCTTCACTGATGTTTCTATTTTGTATCTGCGAAATCTGCGGGAATGATTGCTATATAAAAAAACCGTTCCGGTTAGGGAACGGTTTAAAAAGATCCTTGGCACCCTGCTTATGCTACAGGCTCCAGGTATTGTGAATAGGCATACCCCTCGGTACCATCGTCGGTACGTACGGATGACCATTGGTCATTTGCCTGACTGATCAGGGTGATGATCTCGTCCTTCTGAGCCTTGCCAACAATCGGCTGATCGGTGCCGGGGCCCTTGCGGATATTGAGCGCCGTTTCCTGCGTAGCTACCCGTACTTTAGAGCCGGCTTCCGCTTTGGCATTTACATTCAGGATCAGATCGCCACTGGTATAATTTGGATCGATCTGGTCATAGATGCTCCAGAGCTGGTCTTTCACCGCTCCGCTGGGGGCATCGCCGTCAATATATAAAACGCCATCCTGTTCTCTTACTGCAAGGTTTGCAACACCTGCCGTATGAGCAGCGTCAATTAATGCTTTGTATTTTTCTTCCAGTGCCATAGTTGGGTCCTCCTTTTATTTTACGGTTAATTTTTGTTCCACTTTTCTGGGATGAATGGAATTTACTTTCTGCATTAAAGTAGCAAGATCTGCTTTTTTGATCTCACCCGTCAATGTTACCACGCCGTCTTTTACTTCAGCTTTAACACCTGGATGATCTTTGATCGCATCCGCAATAGCGGTGTTCAGCATGTCATCCGGGTTGATGGTGGGCGGCGGTGGAGGAGGCGGTACAGTTGAATTGTTTACAACAGATTTTACGCCTTTCACTTCTTTAACAGCCGGATCTACGGCGGTTTTGGTGGCATCGTCTTTTACAGTACCGGAAATGGTAACGGCTCCGTCTTTAACGTCGGAACTAAGCTGTGCAAAATCGGGGTTGGTAGCTAATTTTGCATCCACTTCGGTTTTGATGTCTGCATCGCTTTTTCCTTTACAGGATGGCAGCGCAAAAGCAAACGCAGCAATGGCAATCATGGCCAGAACTTTTTTCATTTGATTCGGGTTTTAGTGAAGAAATTTAATTACAAACGAATATAAGTTAATTCCGATACAAAAAAATTAGGGCCATGTTTTTTCTTTCTTAATTTTTTAGGGTGTATTAAGATGACGGCAGCCGGCTTCCATGACCGGTATTTGGGTCGGTATCATTCCTGGTGCGTGCTGTTTTTATAGAGCGGGATCCCCCTGCGGCTAAACCTGGAACAGCCTGCCGGTGCAGTTCTAAAAATCAGGAAACTGATCAGCGCCAGCACCAAAACACCGGCGCCTCCGTACAAAAAGATTCGGCCAAAACCCTGTTCCAGTGCGTTGCCGAATACACCGGGTTGCAATGCACCCAGGGCGGTTTCTTTATTGGCGATCTGCTCCGCTGTCAGGCTTGCAGACACCAATTGTTTAGACAACTCAAACAATTCTTTAGCGCCGGCAGCAGAAAATGTATTGTTCAGATAGGAGAACGTACCCTGCAATAGCAGGAAGCCCATCAGGGCAATATTGACCGCAAGTGTGATCAGCCGGCTGCTGACATCGATCCCGGAGGCCATCCCCGCGCGGTTACCGGGTACTGTGGCCGTGGCGGTGTTGGTAACGGGTGTATTGACCATGCCCAAACTACTGCCGGCCAGGATGCAACCCGGCAGAAAGGACGGCCAGCCGGATCCGCCCGTACCGCTGCTTGCATACAGGAGCAGAAAACCGGCTCCGATCAGCAACAATCCAAACGGAATGATACGTTCCGCGCCATACCGTAGCGACAGACGTTCGCCCAGGGGCGGAAATATAAGCGTGGGTAATGTATAGGCCAGCAGGTACATACCTGTGGTGAGGGAATCATAATGCAGTACGGTCTGGAAATACAGGGGAAGAAAAACCATTAAAGGCCAGAAGGAGAAATTCATCCCGATGCATCCCATGATGGCACCTGTAAACCGGGGCGCTCTGAATACGCGGAAGTCGATCATGGGATAGGGCTGCCGCTGCTCTACTATTATAAATGTAATGATCAGCAGCACAGCGGTCAGCAATACCAGCAGGGAGGCCATACTGGTGAAACCGGCTTCCGGCCCCTGCGTAATATAATAGGTAAGCGCAAATACGGCGGCTGACAGTGTCAGTATCCCTGCCAGGTCCAGCCGGCCGCTATGGGGATCTTTTGATTCGGCGATGGAGGGTTTAACCAACAACAGGGTGCCCAGTGCCAGCCCGCCATGGATCAGGAAAATCCATCTCCAACTGAGAACAGCGCTGATGAGACTGCCGATAACAGGTCCAAACCCCAGCCCGATACCCGCAATAATGCCCCAGGCGGCAAATGCTTTACTGCGCAGGGCCCCATCCGGGAACCGGTGCGAGAGCAGGGCGATGGTACAAATGAACATCGCACCGCCGGTCATACCCTGGAAAAAACGTGCGGTGATCAGCAGTCCCGTGGTACCGGCGGCACCGCAAACCAGAGAAGTGATCCCAAACCCGGCTACATTGATCATAAATACTTTTTTACGTCCGAAACGGTCGGCCAGTGTGCCGGTGGCCATCAGCACCATCGTACAGGCAATGGTATAAGCGTTCATGATCCATTGCAACTGGCTGAAATTGCTACCCAGTGCTTTTTCAAGGGTGGGAAGGATGACGGGTACGCTGGTAATTTCCAGTCCGAACATCAGCGCAGCCAGGCAGATTGCTACCAGCGCCCGGCGGTCGGACCGTTTTTCTTTTTGTTGATTCATGAATGTTTTTTTTATGAGATTGCTAAAGTATACTGGTATTTTTCAAAAAATCGGTATACTTTTTATAAAAAGAAGTACTTTTATCAGATGGTAAAACATATGATGCACACACCGCTTGAAGTGGTCCGTCAGCACATGGAAGCCGGATCCACGGTGGATTTTCAGAATCACTTTTTCCAGATCTGTATCGTGGTGACCGGACAGGGCCACCTGGGAATGGATGCTCACCGTACGGCATTCAGGCCGGGAAGCGTGATCCTGCTGACGCCGGACGATGTGCATCATTTTGAACTGGAACAACCTACGGTATTTCTGATGGTGCGCTTCAGCAGCAGCTATATCCGGTCTTTTGAGTGGAAAAAGATGAACCAGATGGAGTGCATCCTTTATTATGCCCGTCACCTTACCGGCTGCATTATGAGAACGCCGGCCGATAATGTACTGGTAACCTCCATCGCCACATCGCTGCTGCATACGCTGGAGCATCCCGATTTGTACCAGGAAGATGTGGTAAAGCATTTTGTCAATGCCCTGATCGTGATCGCCGCGCGCAATATTGAAAAAGCGGGACCGCCGGCCGCATCAGAAAACACCGACAAAAAGCTGCTGGATATCATTCATTATATTGAAGACAATATCTTTAACCCCGGGCAGTTAAAGGCCGCAACGATCGGGAAGGCCTTTGGCGTTTCGGCCGGCTATATCGGGCAGTATTTTCAGCGGCGATCAGGAGAAACGCTGCAGCATTTTATCACGCAATATAAACTGCGCCTGATCGAGCACCGGCTAAAATTCAGTGATATGCGGGTAAATGAAATTGCAACAGAGTTCGGCTTTACTGATGAAAGCCATTTGAACAAATATTTCAAAAAGCAAAAGGGGGTTGCTTTGACCTCGTTCCGGAAACAACATGTTATAAAAGCGGCGCTTACGCAAGTGGAAGCTTGATGAATGAAATTCCATTGGCTGGCAATATCCATTAAAAAAAGAGACGCAATTGCTTGCGTCCCTTGTGACCCCGCTGAGGCTCGAACTCAGGGCCCACAGATTAAGAGTCTGTTGCTCTACCAACTGAGCTACGGAGTCAGAAATAGGTTTACCCGGCTATAAATCGGGGTGCAAATATAAGTGATTTATTTTGTTTGAAGCGAATCTGGCTTTGTAAAATCGATGGCCATTTTATTTTCTCCACAATTGATCATGGTTTTCCCGTACTTCGGGTCGTTGTTGCCCAAATAAGGATTCACCACCTGGTTCTTATCACTGAGCCAGTTCCCTGGCTGACCCTCACCAAAGGCCATCGGACATTCCTGCCAGTAGGCCGGGGCCTGATCATATTTAACGGTTAGCAGCAACATCCGCAACGCATCGGACAGATCATTCAGGGCATGTCTTTTTTCTGTCCAGTCTTTTGAGCTGATGATCGTGCCGGTATTTGTTTTTGCCGTTTCCATGGGATATTGGGCGGTTTGGTAAATAGCACTGTCTTTCTTCAGTTCATTAATCTTAAAATCGGTGAGTGCCGTTTGAAGTGATGCGGCGGCTTTTCCAACGGCGGCCGTATCCCAGTTTACGAAACCATCCGTCATTACATAATAAGCGGCCAGCACAGCTTCCATAGAACGGTTGAATACATCGCTGTGTTTGCTCACGGCAATGGGAACCGGTTCCTCCCTTGGTGGCTTATCTTTTTTTAATAACTTATAAACAAGGAAGGCAGCTACAAACACTGCAATAACGATCAAAAGCTTTTTCATATCACTTATAGTATCATTTACTCGTCTGTATTGACTAAATTTGCAGATTTTAGAAAAACAAAAATACTGATAAACAATCAATTATTTTAACAGAAGGGTAAAAATCGGGGGAAGATATGTTAATTGGCTTACAGAATGTTACGTTTGAATTTGGTGCACGGGTGATTGTAGAGGACGCTACCTGGCATATACAGCCCAATGAGCGCATCGGGTTGATCGGTTATAATGGTACAGGTAAATCGACCCTGCTGAAAGTATTCGTAAATCAATACGCGCCTTCTGCGGGAACCGTGGAGCGTAGCAAAGAAACCACCATCGGTTACCTGCACCAGGACCTCCTGAGCTTTGATACCAACGACTCCATATTACAGGTGGCCATGAGTGCCTTTGAAAAAGTACTGCAGCTGGAAAAAGAAATTGAGGAATTGGGTACCGAACTGGAAAAAACCGGCGATGAAAAGACCCTGCTTGAATACACGGATAAACTCCATGAAATGGAACTGCTGGGTGGCTATAACATCCAGCACAAAACGGAAGAGGTATTACAGGGATTGGGATTTTCCAATACCGACCTGAACCGTCCGTACAAAGAATTTAGTGGGGGATGGCGGATGCGGGTATTGCTGGCCAAAATGATCCTGGCCAAGCCAGACCTGCTGTTGCTGGATGAGCCCACCAACCACCTGGATCTACCTTCTATTGAATGGCTGGAAAAATACCTGCAGCATTACCAGGGAGCAGTGGTGATCGTAAGTCACGATAAATTTTTCCTCAACCGGATGGTGACCAAGATCGTGGAACTGTACCAGCGGGAACTGCATTTTTATAACGGCAATTACGAGTTTTATGAGAAAGAGAAAGCCGTTCGTATTGAAATGCAGCAAAAGGCCTACGAGAACCAGCAGGATTATATCCGCCAGAACGAACGCCTGGTAGAACGCTTCCGGGCCAAGGCCAGCAAGGCAGCCATGGCGCAGAGCATTATGAAGAAGCTCGACAAACTGGAACGCATTGAAGATGTGGCTATTGAGCGGCCCGACCTGCGGATCAACTTCAGGGTAGATAAAGTACCCGGGCGGGTGCTGGTGGAACTGGATCATTTGTCAAAAGCATTCGGCGATAATGTGATCCTGAGTGATGCCAAGGCAGAGATCGACCGGGGTGATAAGATCGCCCTGATCGGCGCCAACGGAAAGGGTAAGTCTACCTTATTGCGCATTATTGCTGATGCGGAGTCTTATACCGGCAACCGCAAATGGGGCCATAATGTAGAAGAAAGCTTTTATGCCCAGCACCAGCTGGAGGCCCTGAGCCTGGATAATACCATCCTGGATGAGATGCGGGGCTGCGGCAGCCAGATGACCGACATGGAATTACGGGCGCTGCTGGGTTGCTTTTTATTCAGCGGCGATGATTCCGACAAAAAGATCCGGATCCTCAGCGGGGGAGAGAAAGCCCGGGTAGCCCTGGCAAAAACCATCGTAAGCAAGGCCAATTTCCTGATGCTGGATGAGCCTACCAACCACCTGGATATGCACAGTGTAGACCTGCTGATCAATGCCCTCAACCGCTATGAAGGTACTATGATCCTGGTAAGCCACGACCGGCACTTTATTTCCAAGGCGGCCAACAAGATATGGGAGATCGTAGACGGGAAGATCAAGGAATTTAAGGGCCCTTATGATGAATGGGTGGCCTGGAATGAACGGATGCGGAAGCAGGCCGATGCCGAAAAACGGGGCGCAAACGCGCAAAAGTCGAAGCCTGCCGCAGTAGCTGCCCCGGTGCCCCCTCCGGTTCCGGTAAGCAATACGCCCATTAATAAAGAGTTGAAAAAAGAGCTTCAGCGGCAGCAGAAATTATTTGAGCAGGCAGAGGCCGCATTGAGTAAAAATAAGGCGTTAATGGCGCAGTTGGAAAAAGACCTGGGCGATCCGCAGATCTATTCCGACCGGAACCGTTTTGTAAAAACCGAGCAGGATTATGCCGCGGCTAGCAAAGAGAACCAGCGGCTGGAAAAGGATTATGAAACCATCTTTACAAAATTGATGGAACTGGAGGAGAAGCAATAAACGCAGGAATAAGGGGCATCGTAAAGGATTAATCTTTCATTAAATAGCATATATGCTTGTATACTATACTGAATAAAAATTTTTTATATTATTTTGTTTGATATTTTAAATGAGATTCAAGGCCTGTAATGTCATTTCGATATCTATTCCTGTTTCAGGATCTGTGCGAATTATTATGTCCCCATAGAAACCGAAACAAGTTGCAATGACAACATTCCATTCCTCAAGCTAGAAAGAGTATCCGTCACCTCGACCGAAGCGGAGAGGTCCCTACGAAAATACCCAAACAGAGAAGAGGGTGAGGTATTTGTTTAATGACGGAGATGCAGCGATTTCCCAATTGCGCCCGAAATGCCGGCGATACTTTTTTGTACAATACCTGCCTGGGGTGAAAAAGCCCCTGCTACCCGGTTTACAACACCGCCAAACTATCCACCTTATCCTGGTCGATCTGTTTCACCAGCGCATCCAGCGAATCGAAACGGACTTCTTCCCGCAGGAATTGTTTTACATATACCCGCAGGGTTTGCCCGTAAATGGAGGCATCAAAGTCAAAAATATTCACCTCCACGGTTCGCCTGGTACCATTTACGGTAGGGCGCAGGCCAATGCTCATCATGCCCTTAAAAAGGTGGGGATCCCCGGCCAGGGCAACATAAACGGCATAAATACCATTACCCGGGATGATTTTTTCCTCATCGGTGATCTTCAGGTTGGCGGTGGGGTAGCCCAGTTCACGCCCCAGCTTATCGCCATGGACCACTTCACCTTCAAAAAAGAAATCGTATCCCAGTAAATGGTTCGTACTCGTCGTATCTCCTTTCAGGATGGCTTCGCGGATCTTGGTAGAGCTGATGGAAATATTATCCAGGATGTGCTTGGGAATTTCCTGTAATTCGTAATGGTATTTTTCCTGCAATTGTTCCAGCAGCTTGTAGTCGCCCATACGGTCGCGCCCGAAACGGTGATCATACCCGATGATAATGGTATGCGGCCGGAATTTTTCGATCAGGAAATTACAGAGATAATCTTCCGGGAGCTGGTTGGCAAACACTTCGGTAAACGGAATGATCACCAGGTGATCGATGTCCAGGGATTCCAGCAGTTCAATCCGTTCCGCCAGCGTATTGATCAGGCGAAGCCCCAGGATGGAGGAGTTCACCACTTTACGCGGGTGCGGATGAAAGGTGATAATTACCGATTCGCCGTTTACAGCCCGGGCCTGGGCGGTGAGCTGGCGGATCACTTTGCGGTGGCCCTCGTGCACCCCGTCGAAGGTGCCGATGGTAATAACAGCATTTTTAAATGCAGGCAGCGCCTCAATATTCCTGTGAATGTGCATCAGGCGCAAAATTAGCGGCGAAACTTCAAACTTCAAACCTCAAATAGCAAAACCTGTCTTATCTTAGCGGCCTTAACAAAATAAGATCAATCGATGTCGTTGTATTCCAAAAGAGGGGTTTCTGCACAAAAGGAAGAAGTACATGCTGCTACACAAAAACTGGACAAAGGGCTTTATGAAAAGGCTTTTTGTAAAATTTACCCCGATGTATTGGTGGGCGATGCCGATTGGGCGAATGTGATGCATGCCGATGGAGCCGGTACCAAGAGCATCCTGGCCTACCTGTACTGGAAGGAAACCGGCGATGCCAGTGTATGGCGGGGCATTGCACAGGATGCCATCGTAATGAACCTGGACGATCTTTTGTGTGTGGGCATCTATGATCAGCTGGCGTTTTCCTCTACCATTGACCGCAATAAAACGGTGATCCCCGCGGAAGTACTGTCGGAAGTGATCAACGGGAGCCAGGAGTTTTTTGATACCATGCGTAAATTTGGTATCGACATTACTTATATGGGGGGAGAAACCGCGGACGTAGGCGATGTGGTGCGCACGATTGCGGTAAATGGTACCATGACGGCCCGCTGGCCCCGGAAAAAACTCATCACCAATGAAAAGATCCGGCCGGGAAATGTAATTGTAGGCCTGGCATCTTTTGGAAAAACGAATTACGAAAGTGCATATAATAGCGGACTGGCCAGCAACGGTCTCACCAGTGCCCGTCATGATGTACTGAAAAAAGAATACGGCAAAAAGTACCCCGAAACCTTTGAACCCGGTCTGCCGGAAGACGTGGTATACATCGGCCCCCATGGCATGACGGACATCATCGATGTTGATGGTGTTCAGACCACCATCGGGAAATTACTGCTGAGCCCCACCCGTACCTTTGCCCCGGTAATGAAGGTATTGCTGGAAGAGCATTTTGAGGCCATCAACGGGCTTATTCATTGCAGCGGGGGCGGACAAACCAAGTGTATGAAGTATGTGCCGGAGCAGGTAAAGATCGTAAAAGACAACCTGTTTACCCCGCCGGTAATTTTCGATATCATTCAAAAAGCCAGCGGCGCCGATGCCCGGGAAATGTACCAGGTATTTAATATGGGTACCCGGCTGGAAATTTACACTAATGAAAAAGATGCTACTGCCATTATAGATGTGGCAACCGCATTGGGTGTAGATGCACAGGTGATCGGCAGGGTAGAAGCCAGCGAAAAACAGGCGCTTGAAATTCATACCGGCAGCGAAACGATTTTGTTTTAGTAAAGGACGGCAAAAAAATTTCTCTATAATGAACGATCATCTGTAATACATGCAGGTGATCGTTTTTTTTGTGCTTTACTGCAAAATCAAACCGGCCACTATCCAATCTCTGTGTCACCCCGGTCCCCCATGTCTCCCAATCTAGCTCAAAACCACTACTCCCTATTCCGTTTTTGCAACCGGGCCTGGGTCATACGCTCGCGCAAACCACCTTCAAAGATAAACGCATGTTCCAAAGCAGTTACTTGTTTCCCCAGCAGGTAGATGGCAATCTTTACCAGGCATCTTAATACATTGGCACTTATTTCCGGTTCTTCGTGTTCAATGGCCTTTTTAAAAGTATCATAATTGGCATCCGGCGTCTGATTCAGCTGATCAAATCGTCGGGAAAAGGGGTGACTGCGATCCCATTGGGGCAGCCTATGCGTGCGTAAAAAATCTTCATAATCCAGTAACAGCTCTTCCAGGCTCGCACGGGCTACATTGGTTAGTTTCAGTTCCGTTTCCTTCGAAGTGGCGGACGCAATGCTAGCCTCCGCGATATTCTGCTTTCCGGAGCGGGCAGCCTGCACCATCTGGTCAATAGTACGGTCATATTTCTTAAAATAGCGGCCGGTGAAAAATACGGTACCGTCATAAATAATTTCAGCCTTCTGGAAAGTGATCAGTTTTCGGTAGCCTCCATGCACGGGAATAAATCCACGAGGGTGTTTTTCGATGGTCATAGGTGTTGTGTTTGATTTAAAGTTACGAAGTTTTTTGGAGAAAGCATATTTTTTGGATGTGCCTTTAGTTTTAGAATTGAGCCCCCATGTCCCCCAGTTCCCTTTGTCCCCAAAAAACCTTTTTCAAATTAAATATATTTAGTATATTGCAAAAATGAAAAACACCCGCAATCCTTTACCGCTCGCCGGAAAACCATAAATTTAGCCTTTTAAAACAGCATAGTGACAAACCTCATTCCCTTAAATATCACCAATACCGACATCCTCAAAGCCGTGCGGGATATCAATCCTTCTGCCATACCCCCAAGGCGGTTCTATACCAAGTATTACCTGGTGGTAGACGGCCACAAATACCCGCCCAAATATGTATTAAGCAACGCCAATCAATACGCCAACGGACAGGCGCTGGCCCTGGATCTGTTCACAGCCCGGCAGGCGGTGGATTACTTCAATAAACTGGGCTTCCTGGTGGAGAAAAGAGAAGAAGTACCCAGTTACTTTGATGAGCTCAACCGCTTCCTGGAGCAGACAAAGACAGATGACCTCAAATACAGTAGCTACCAGAAAAGTTTTATCAACCTCAACGTAAGTGTAGGCTTCGGGCGGGCCAATAAAGCAAAAGTGCCCCGCATTGCATTTTTAAATGAAGCCAACAGTGTGCAGGAACGTATTTATCCCGCCTATTTTTTCTATAAGGACCTGGGGCTGCTGATACTGGCCTATGGCGAACCGGATACCGCCAAACCAAAAAATAACTGGAAGCTGCACAACCCCACTTCCATTTCAAAATATTTTGCGGAACATCATTTGGGAAGGCCCCGCAACTATGGCAGCTCCTATGTATATAAAGTGTACAACACCAACAATCCCTTAAACCGGGATGAAATTGAGGAGGACTTGCTCGATATTATTGATATTTATAACGAAATGCAGGAGGATACGGATATGCCTACCACCAACACCAATGCAACCGCGCAGCAGGAATTCCGGCTACCCGCTTTTATAGACGCACTCAACGCCACCGGGCTCAGCTTTCATCCTTCGCTGGTCACAAGGTTTGTGGGCTCTTTGCTGGCCAAGCCCTTTGTCATCCTTACCGGGCTTTCGGGTTCTGGTAAAACCAAACTGGCGCAAGCTTTTGTACAATGGATCTGTAAGGACGCACAACAATACAGCGTGGTGCCGGTGGGGGCCGACTGGACGAACCGGGAACCGCTGCTGGGCTATCCCAACGCGCTGGATGCGCAGGAATATGTAAAGCCGGACAATGGCGCGCTGGATCTGCTCCTGCAGGCCAATGCGCATCCCGCCCAACCTTATTTCCTGATCCTGGATGAAATGAACCTCAGCCATGTGGAGCGCTACTTCGCCGACTTCCTCAGCGTGATGGAGTCGCAGGAGGCCATTCCCCTGCATGCGGGCGGTGTTCAAAAAAGATCGGGTGTGCCTGCTGCCGTTAAATGGCCGTCTAATTTATTTATTATTGGTACGGTGAATATCGACGAAACCACCAATATGTTCAGCCCCAAAGTGCTGGACCGGGCCCACACCATTGAGTTCCGGGTAACGGAGCAGGAGCTGACAGCGTTCCTTAATAATCCGCTGACTCCGGATAAGCAACCGCTAAACGCCGCAGGTGCTTCCATGGCGGAAAGCTTTCTGAAACTGTCACGTGACAAAGCGATCCCCAACAATCATGCAGAGCGGCAACTGATCAACACAACCCTTGTCAGCCTTTTTAAAGAGCTTAAGAAGGCCGGGGCGGAGTTTGGTTACCGTACCGCTACGGAGATCTTGCAACTTATGCAGCAACTGGAAGTAATAGACAACACACTGTCGGTAAATAAAAAGCTGGATATTGCCCTCATGCAAAAGCTATTGCCCAAACTGCACGGATCGCGTCGCAAGTTAACGCCTGTGCTCAGCACCCTGGGAACGCTTTGTTTTAACGGCAACGGAAACATAGAGCACGAAGTTTTTAAGGTAGTCGATTTTGATTTTGAAAAAGACGACCGGGTATTGTACCCAATGTCGCTGGAAAAAATAACCCGCATGTACAAAGGCGCTATCGATAACGGGTTCACCAGTTTTGCCGAAGCATAGGAAAACACATGAAGGCCGAAACCTCCATAGAACTCCATCTGGATCCAATCGCCGCAGGCTTGCGCCTGTACATCGATGCCCGCAGGCCGCATACCTTGTTTGATGCGGAGGAAAGCGCTGCGGAAAACAACGAGGCCCGATATCAGCTGGTGGAAGGCGCTTTTTATGATTATGCGTTCAATAACCCGGATTACCAGTTGGGCGATATAGGGGAGAACATCATCACCCCGCATAAAAGAAACCCGCACACGGGCACCCTGGCACCCAATATCTTTACCGGTACCCTGATCATTCCGGTATTGCACACGCACCACGCGGAGCCGCTTACCCATATTGAGCTGGAAGTGCAATCCGTAAAAACCAGCTACCGTACGGATTACCGGGATATGCTGGAATTTATTACGGAAAAATGTACGGACCTTTTATTACAATCCAACGCACCGGTAGCACATGCGCTGGAGGTGGATTATTCAACTGACAGCCACACGCTTTACCAGCAATTTGCCTTTATACAATCTGTGATTGGTACAGACGATTTTGCGGAGGCCATACACCGCATTGTTACGGCACCCGTTACCCAATGGGCGGATGCATTGGAGCTAAAAGACGTCCGCCGGGTGCGTCGCTTTTCCAATGCGCAGGTACAGGAGCTGCTAAAAGGCAGCAACCGTACAGAGCTTCCGGCAGCGCATGCACTGCGTAAAGCAGGCCTTACTACGGTACCTCAAAAAATTACCGCGGTTGCCAAAACCGATACGGTGGATACACCGGAGAACCGTTTTGTAAAACACGCGCTGGAAGTGTTTTTAAAATTTTGTACGGAGGTGCACAACGCCGCCGCCGCGCAAAGCAAACTGTATAAAGAATCACTATTAATCATCCGTACGCTGGAAGGTTTTTTGCATCACAGTTTTTTTACTGACGTTTCCGCGCCCACCACGCTTAAACTCAATAGCCCGGTATTGCAGCGCAAGGAAGGCTACCGGGAAGTGCTGCGCACCTGGCTGCTGTTCCAGGTAGCGGCCAAACTGGTATGGCAGGGCGGGGATGATGTGTACCGCGGTGGTAAAAAAGATGTAGCTACCTTATATGAATACTGGTTGTTCTTTAAGCTGTTGTCGCTGTTTCAATCTGTATTCAAATTAAACGCGGAGGATATCCATCAGCTCATCGAAAAAACGGAGGACGGGTTAAACCTGCGGCTCAAACAAGGGCGGCATTATCCCATCCACGGCGTATATGATGCCGGTTCCCGTAAGCTGTCCATCCGCTTTAGTTATAACCGCACGTTTAGCGGGGTTAAGGATTATCCCCATGCCGGCAGCTGGACCTCCCTCATGCGGCCGGATTATACGCTTTCCTTCTGGCCCGCAGGCATTACCGAGGCGGAGGCCGAGCAGCAGGAGCTCATCACCCATATTCATTTTGATGCCAAGTATAAAATTGATCACCTCAATAAATTTTTAGAACCTTCCTCCGCCGCTGCCCTTATGCAGGAAAAAAAGGAGAACAACAAGGGCATTTATAAAAATGCGGACCTGCTAAAGATGCATGCGTACAAGGATGCCATCCGGCGTACCGGCGGGGCCTATGTGCTGTACCCGGGTCATACCGCTTTAAACCGCCAGGGCTTTCATGAAATCATACCCGGGCTGGGTGCGTTCCCGGTGCGACCATCCAAAACAGACGATGGCATCGGCGCCTTAAAAGCCTTTATCCGGGCCATTATCGATCATTTTATCAACCGTACATCCCAGCGGGAAAAACTGGCCTACCATACCTTTGATATTTTTAAGGACAAACCCGGGACCGATCAAATATTACAGGAACCCTTGCCGGAGCCCATTGGCCCTAACCGGGATCTGTTGCCGGACGATAGTTTTGTGCTCATCGGGTATTATAAATCGGCGGAGCAACTGGAGTGGATCCAAAAACACCGGCTGTATAATTTCAGAACCGGCAGCGGGGCAGGGGCCCTGGTGCTGGACCGGGAAACCGTAAGCGCCCGCTACCTGCTGTTGCATACCGCGGGGCAGCAGCAGTCCGGCCAGTTGTGGAAGATCGTCAGCAAGGGTCCCCGCATTTTTTCAAGGCAGGAGCTGGAGGCCCGGGGTTATCCTTCCCCCACGCAGGCGCATTACCTGGTCATACAGCTGCAGCCCGTGACGGATCCGGAGTTCCACGCCCTGCAATGGAATTTTAAAGAGCTGCCCAACTATGCCACCGGCCGGCCCTCCGCCTTTCCCTTTACCGCCACCCTGGCACAGCTCATGAAGGTGATCTACCACGGTAAGGAGTAGCCCTCAATAATTACTGGGGTGATAATATGCTGTTTTTGGGCGTGCTCCCAGCCCGCCACGCATCAGGGCTAACGCACGGCTGGGGTCGGGCTATCCGCTCATACTCCGCCGCTCGGGCCACCACACAAAGGCTTCAGCGGGGTATCCGCTGCTATCCCTCACGCGGGCATCCGTACTATAAACCCGGTTTGCGTTTAATCTATAATTGGGTAAAATTAGCTACTTAGTGAAGGACAATCACATTGATATAATTTCAGAAACATTATAAATGTCTTCCATTGAAGGTACTTCATTTTTCGCAATACTTATTCCGATGTTACGATAACTATTAGCTTTAGTTGATGAAATTCCCCTCTTAACGGCCCTTATAGTTTCAAATTCAAAAGCTTCTTTAGCTCTGGTCAGGTTTCTATTATAGATTGCGGCAATCAGGCCCGCAACATTTATCAAAGGTTTATTGCCAGTTTTGAACTCAAGGAACCAATCTGGATTTTTTGCCTGCAGTTTTTTAATGATTTTTTCTTCAAATTGAATCATTTCAAGGCTGAGATATTGCTTGCCCTGAATCTGCTGGACAATTTCTTCTATTTTCCGCATCTCATTTGAAGTCAAGCTATCGTAGAAATGAAGTTTTACCGCTGAATAAAATTCAGTGCCATTCGAATGAATACGACAGTTTTCATTCATGTGAGAAAAATCGAATAGCTCAGTGACCTGATACCTTTTTTTGAACTCGCTTTCACTTAATTTGTATTTAAGGATGATATCTTTAGTGCTAGGTGTATTTTCGAACGCAGTAAACTCAGGGCTCTTTATAATCTCATTCCATAATTCTTCCTTTTTGGCATACTCACCAACATCATCACTCTTGCTATACATTTTAAGCCATTCATGAACTAGTCCAAGCATTGATTTTGAAAACTCTCTGAGATCGTCAGGTAACCGCTGTAAAATCCAAATGGCCCCAAGATCAAAATGATTTGTTTTTTTCACCAAGGTCATTTTATACAAAAGCGAAAGGGTATAAGGTACCACAGATGATCTTATTTGACCGATTGCATTTGGGCCTGAGCCATATAATTGTTCAAACTCCTTAAATAATATTGCCTTTGAAATCATATCTTCAAAAAAGATTCTTCCAAGATTTTCGGGGTGTAAAGTTTTTTCGCGATGGTCAAGCTGAATAAAATCCATAAAGTCCCGGAAAACTTTCTCCCCACCTTTTCTAACCAGGAAGGGGCTTGTTCCCCAGGCAACATAGTATTTAGCAACCTGCTCTTTACTAAGGCGTTTGCTTTTGGGATAATTTTTTTCAATCTGGGATTTCTGACTGGGAGATATTCGTAACATGGTGTTGAAATCCCCACGAATTCGCTCAAAAAACCATTTCGTTCCGGAAGGGTCTGTGATACTTTCCGAGAGTTTTTTAATTTTTACAAGGTAGGGACTTCTCGAATTTAAATCAACACTTGAAACCTTATTTTGTGAGTTCGAATATTGTGAGATTTTCGAAATTAGGTCGTCCAGATTTTCCCGGTTTTCAGAATTGACAATATTTATTTTTGCGGTAATATTTACTTTGGAAATATCAATGCCTTCTTTATTCGTAAAATAAATTGAAGCTGTTGTTTGTCCTCCATTCACAATTTGAAAATCAGTCAGAGAGCTGATCATTGCAATTCCGTTGGATTCAACAATGACTGAATCAGTTGCAGTTATTGTTAATCCATTGTTGTATGCAATAAATTTTTCTGGCTCCTTAATTATTGTGTCTTTTATTTGTTTATTAACACCTTTAAATTGTAAAAAAGACCGCACATTTCGTTCCAGCAGCCTAGAGCTATATTTATGGTAAAAATTAACCAATAAAGTAGCAGGAATAACTGCCAGATATGATTTAAAAATACCTGTATCATCGGCCGCTTTTATAGCAGGGAGCGGAGTGTCGAATGTAATAATTATTGGCTCCGCGTTACCTTCAGTTATTTCATAGGTATAAATTTTATTAAGGTCAATCAGCTGATATATAACTTTAATTTTTTTAGTCTTACGAATGCCGTTAATTGTATAACTAATATTAATTTCATCATCAGAAAACGAAAAATTCTTTGGTGACTGCGAGCCGCGTGTTTCTATCGAAATTGTATTTGATATTAAGAATATTTCCAGAACATCAATTTGTTCCTGAAAGGCAGCGGTTTCAAGGGAACGAATTAAAACGGCGGCCGGATCTCCCGCTTGCACATCAGATAACTGTTTTTTGACCGCTTTGTTAAAAAAAATCTTTGCCCTTGAAAACAGATTGTCGTAATAGTCCTTTCTTGCCACATAGATGTCCTCACTACCAGGCAATACAAGATTTGATAAAAATAATTGAAGACGTTCTCCGGATTCATTTATTTGATAGCCATTAACCTCAGTATTTTCTTTCTCCTGGCGGAAATAGGACTCGTTAATTTGTTCGGAATCTGTTAATCTCACAAGATTTAAAGCCGGCAAAACATATTCAAGTAATGCCATTCTGTTAATGTTATTGTCCTCTGATTTTATATTATTGAAAAGAGTATCAGAAAAGGAGTTGAGTTCATTAAGTGTCATACAAAAGGCCTAATGTCGTTTATCAGATAATGTTTGATGCCGCTTAGTGAAATTTCATATTCAGCGTTCTGGATTGCGTCAGATAGTTCAGATCTTTTCAGCGCGGGAAAACCAACAGCTGCGCAATCATACCAGAAAATGTTTTTTAAGGCAAACTGGTATTGATCATAGTCCTTAAGCATATTGTATTTGATCCCGGCTTTACCAAGACAGGTCCAGAAATGGCTCATATTACTGTTGCTGACTGACCGGAGCACAATAGCAATCTCATCAACAAGCTGGGCAATTGTCGCAGGTTCAGCCTCCTTACTTCCGAATTCAATTACACCAAGAAACAATCTTTGTCCGTTAAGATAGTCCAGTTGGTATTCGCTGGAAATCTGTACGGATGATTTATACTCGGAAATTCCCTTTATTTCAAAATGATTATCTGAAAGTTCAAAATCGTGTCCTTTACCGAATGGTCCCTTCCATGAATGAAGAATATCATTGTAATTAAATCTGGAGTTCAATAGCAGATACTTTAAAAAAGATAATTCTGCAAAAACACCCTGGATTTCTGACTTGCTTAATTGACCTGAAAGTGGCTCAAATAATTCAAACCATTCATTGCAAAGCATTACAAAATCAGTCTTGGCAGAATGTTTGTTAATTGCACGTGTCTGACTAACAATACTGATGATCAGGTCACTGAAAAGGTTTTTGGCGTTGTCGTTTAGTAAGGTTAATACCAAAGCTTTCCTGCCTTCTTCAAGTTTCTCCTCCAGCGAAATATTTGCCCTTATCTGGGGTTCAATTGGTAAGCTATGTACCTCTTCAAAATAGAAATACAGGCAGTATTGCATCTGTGCATTTATTCCGTAGCGAAAGCGCTCGTCTGAAAACTCCCCAAAGGACAAAAGCCTTGGAAATCTGGCATCATCATTTAATAGGATATCCCACTGTAATTTCATTAGTTAATATCATTTACATCAGCATTAAAGTCTTCAGGTATTTCATTATCATCATTACCTGCTTCTGCGTCTTCAGTTTGAATGTATTCATTAGCCATATAAATGGCTCCAGGATCGTCCTTGATTTCAGGAAAACTTAAAGCGTAACCAATCAGAGGAATTTCCAGATTGATTCCTTTGGCTGTAGCCGATAGCCTTAATTCTTCGTTATGAAAAACTGATCGTAAATCTATCAAATAGATAAGCAGAAGACCCTGCGCTTCCGGACGGGCTTCACGAAATATCCATCCTGGAACTGTTGTTTTATCAGCTTTTTCTTGGGCTTCGGTTTCTGTGATATTTCCGCTTTCTGAAAGTTTACCTTTTTTATACTCACGGAACTTTCGTATAGCGTTATTGACTACATCCTTACTCAGTCCAGTTGCTTCATCCATGCCTGAGGTCATAATGTGCATTGACCTGCCACCGGCAGTAAACTTCATTTCATTTTTTAGCTCTTCATAATAGGGTGCCTCATTTTCCTTCGGGCCACTTCTTTTAGTCAATTTCAATCTCAGGCTTTCCTCTTCGAGGTTCCGCCCTGTTCCGGTTTTCCGTATACAAATTTTCCAATTGGTCAGCATGCCCCTATCATTGCACATTCGTATATACCTGATCATGTCTTCTTTCATAAATGAATTAGAGACAAAAGATGAGGGCAAATTCATAAACCGGAATAGATCGTCTCTGTTTCCGTCATAAGTATAAAATGCTTCATTCTCCTTGTCGGTGAAGGCTATTTCGTTATATAATATCTTAAAGCCATCCCATGCCGATTCTAGGGCTTTTTTTTCTATCTTGAAATGTACAGATTCATGAGCAACATCCTGAAAAGAATAACGTACCTCATTGGCATTTTTAAGAATTGAAGCACGAGTTATTTTCAATACATCCGGGTGTTTGCGGATTCGCAATTCAAATTCTTTAGGAGATTTTTTATGAATTTCCATATTTTCAATCTGATCTTCCAGTTCACAGAGTGCAGCAGTGATAAAATTGTATTTATCCTCCGTAGCAGCGTCAATAAACAGACGGCAGGCGTCTATGTAACCAGGACGATAGCCAAACCATCTTCCCATTTGGAGTAACGCATCATAAAAATTTGTGTCCCTCAGGAAATAATTAATTGTAAGTCCCTCCAGTGTAAATCCCCTTGACAAGCGATTACCGCCAACCGCAATATATTTTTGAGATGCAGTTTCTGAGTAAATAAGCTTATCGCCGGTTTGTGAATTGATGGCTTTAACAACAATACCATTAACAGCAGTTGGAAGTAATTCTGAAATATCATTCCAGTTTTTGGGAATAAGGCCGTCAGTATTGTATTCTTTAGGTAAATAAGAACGAATATTTGCCACTTTATAAGCAAAAAAACGATTCCATTGCTTACGCAGCTTTTCATAAATGCCATCAGAGTCATTTATATTGTCATCATTGATTTTTTTTGACAGATAGGATACATATTTTTCAATTTTTGCTTTAGCATCATTCTGTTCGTTGATTAGTCTTGAAATATGTACCAACATTGTATTATGTACAGTGTAACCAGGTAGCACTTCAAGTATTGATTTTCTGGAATCTCTAAGTGCTATAGACAAAATAAAACAGTCTATGGCGTCAGTTAAAGATCTGCTGAGAACGGTCTCTTCTTCGCCAAATATAATGTATTCATCTTCGTGTGCATCAGGAATAGTTTCTATCAGTGGTATTTTTTGATCTTCATCCTGATCGCGACCCGAGGAGAAAAACCTACGGGGCCCAAGATAAGAAGAGGGCGATGACAGTTTATAAATAAATTTATCTGGAAAAAGTCCGGGCGACAAACTGCAACTGATTTCCTGGAGCTGGCCCTGGTAACGATAGGGAATAACCCAGGCCTGGTTGTCGGCTAGCTCTCCATGCTGATCCTGTAAAATATTTGCAAATGGTGTAGCTGTATAACCTAAGTATGACTTACGCTTAAATAAATCAAGCAATGCCCGGATATGCCCATTTACCTTGCTTGCATATTCTGCGCCTTTATGCCCCAGATTGTTCAGAGAGGCATTATCTGCCTCGTCGTCTATTATAAGCAGGCTATTGTTGAGATTATTATTTCCGGCAGGCATTGATGATTTGAGCCAGAAAATCAGATTCGTTAATACCGAAACGTTTTTCTTGCAGACTAATATTCTTTGATTGGTGAAATTAAAATTATTATCCACCATCGATTTTTTAAAATCACCTATAGTTGAAGTAATGGAAGTGATCTGGTAAATTCCATCCCTTCCAAACTTTTGAATCTTGCCTACGCCCACATCCTGATTGATCTGATTGCCTATTTCACCCAGCCCAATTACGTCGTGATTGATACGCCGCTGGGTTTGATAGCGCAAATCTTCCATAATGCCAGAGAAAACAATGATGATGTCATAACCGGCATCTATCGCCCGATTGATAACCCCGTTAAAATTTGCTGTTTTCCCGGATTGAACGGAACCAAGTACCAATCCCTTTTGCAAATGCTCAATATTACGTTTAGGATCGCCCAATCTTTCAATAATGGCATATGTGCTTCTTTCCGTATTGTTTATGACATCAACCGGCCTTTCAAGGCTACGTAGATAGTGTATATATCTGTTAAAATAATTCCATTGAACGGAGGTATTACGTCCTTCGATCCAACGCTCATATTGTTGGGTTTCATCAATCACATTGTCAGGGTCAGTGGTGGTGACTATTACAGATTTCAGACGCAATTTTATATTGGCGAGCCATAACGAAAGCTCATTATCATCTGCCCCTCAAACTCATAGTCAAAATCACTGGTATCTTTTAATGACTGAAATGCCGTTTCGATCTGATTATTCAACTGGTCTAGAGTAATACCACCATGATCCCGCTTATATCTTTCAACGCGTCTTTTGATAATATCAGATATGTGTTCCCAGGCCATTGGACTTAAATTAAGGTGTTAATTAATATTTTTGTATTTGGATTTTGACCGAAACTCTCCAACAAAAAGTCACGGATTTCTTCTTTCGAATATCCTTCAGCTTTATAATACTCCGCCAGTTTTTGAGCCTGTTGTTTTTGTATGTCGCTTATGCCTTCCTCTATATCTGATGCTGAATTTATGTCACTTTTCCAGATCTGATTTAATTTATTTTCTATGAGTCCAATAATAGTATTCAACATATCAAGCTGAGCAGGATTTAACTGGTCTTGAAGTTGCCTGAGTATATCGAATTCCTGATTTATCCTGAGTATTGGTCCTGCTGCACCATTTTCCCGAAGAATTAATGTCATTCCTTTTTTTGTAACCACATTCCTGATAACATTTGAGGCCATCCTTTCACGATATTCTTTTGCAGCCTGCGAAGCAACATAGGAAACCATTTCTGCCATGGCTCTGCGTAGGCCAAATGGCAATTTTAAGGAAGACTTGGCTACATTTAAATGAAACTCGCTATCATTGCTATTAGTTATATCAATCCGTATTCTGCCAAATTGCAACCATACTGATTTGGGAATAGTTCTTAGCCATCCGCCATAACTAATCAACCGATCGTTTCTGTATATAAACATCCCCTGAGTTTCATCCAGTGTTTTACCTTGCGGAGCCCACTGAGACAAAGGCTCCTTTGCTTCAATAGCTGAGCGCTTCGGCAAAATGATGCCCTGGAAACGTATAAAACTGTGTACAGTCTGCCAATAATTTTCTGCCACCAGCTGTACACCAGCTGCATTTACCGGAAACGGGTCAAAAGCATCGATAAGTAAATTGTTTAGCCTGATTTCAACTTTTCCGGATTTTATAAACCGATGAAATACCAACCCTATATGACTGCGTAATTCTTCCAGCTCATCATTAATCTCTGATTTTTTTTGCAGTTTCTCTAGTTTATAAAGGTGATCCCAAATGACAATAGTGCTTGGCTCAAAGGAGGAATTTCGGGCGTGAAAGTTTAAGCTTAGTGTTTCAAAGTCCTGAAGATATGAATTTGTGGTTGCTTCATTCTCAACCATTAGCGTCCAATCCTGGGTTTCTTTCAGGTACTCAACATCCCAGGTCCGGGCTTCATAGCTTTTTTTATCTTTTGATGAGATAAGAGAAAATCTTCGCGCCTGTGAAAAAGATGCGGTTTTCAAACCCAGGCCGAAACGTCCGAGGTCATTATCGGAGCGCGGTTCATCAAGGTCGGCACTGGGGAAACGCATGTTTGATGTTAATTCGTTACCACTCATCCCGCAACCATTATCAGCTATAAAAAAACGCAAAGGGGATGTATTTGGATCTATAAGCAACTCAATTCTGTTTGCTTCGGCTGCCAACGAATTATCAATCAGATCGGCAATAGCTGTTGATAGCGAATATCCCTGTTCAGAAATTGATTTAATAAAGAACACCGGAGGAGGTGATAATACTATACTTTCTGCCATTTTCTGATGAATGTAACTCTAGATTAATATACTATAAATATCATTGCTTCTAAAATCGATGCCTGATGAAATTGCCCGCATGTTTTATGAAGAAAACATCTTTGAGATAAATACCGATAGTTTTTGTTCTCTTTGTATTACTTTTTTTTCATAGGCATGGATTACATTAATGAGCCGTCTCCAGAACATGACTTAGGGCAGCGGCAATTTCATAAGCCATAAGCGGCGGCACAGCATTACCTATTTGTTTAAAAGCGGCAGTTCTGCTGCCTGTTTCCTTAACCCCTTCAAAATAATAATTATCAGGGAAGGATTGAAGGCGTGCAGCTTCCCTGACTGTCAGTGAGCGGTTCTGGTCAATATCAGGATGTATGTAATAATGACCATCTTTGTCTATATGTGCTACTACGGTCTGAGAATAAGGGCTATCACCTGCAACGACTTTAAAACGGTCTGTAAATGATTCCCTGTTGCTGTGCGTTTTCAGTACATCGGGCAGTGAGTTGTAATCAAGACGCTCTTTGTTCCGGTTCCATTTATCAACAGCAATCCGGTATATCTCCTGATCTTGCCTTGTATGCGGTCGTGCTACATGATGAGTAAGCTCCTTAAGTCCGTTTCTGATGCCTGATAAAGCCAGGTATCGGTTAGATGCCCCCGTATAGTTCATACATTTATCTTCGCCTTCGCCGGCATTTAAAAATGGCAGATCAGTTAACAAACTGTCTACCTGATAGCCTCTATTCAAACGGATAGCTTCCAGATCAGGTAGATTGGGAATAAAATCATCTTTCCAACCAATGATAATAATCCGTTTACGGTTTTGCAGTACATTAAAGTTATTGGCCTCTACTGTAAATACATGGATCTGATATCCCTTTTTGTTGAAAAGTTTCTCCATATTATTCAGGTACAGACCTTTTTGCGCAGATTTTAACCCCAGTACATTTTCAAAAACAAACATTTTAGGATTATAAACTTCCAGGTAGCGGGCATACTGAACATAAAGATAATTCCTTGGATCTCCCTTCATGCCATTTTCACTGCGAGCCCGGCCTACTACCGAATAGGCCTGGCAGGGTGGTCCGCCGATAATCAAATCGATATCATTTACCGGGATATTTTTATTCCCCAGTTGATTATCTATAAGGCTATGAATTTTGGGATTATACTCGCCTCCTATAGGCAGGTTTATTACACTTGCAAGTAATTCGTCAGGGATGTCGGAATAAAGTTGTTTTCTGGTAATCTCATTACGTAGATAGGAACGATAGATATTTTCTTTGTTATTTTCTTTAAGGTATTGGTATGCAACACGCGTTTTTAGCGTAAAGCAGGCCGCTTCGTCCATTTCAACATGAGCAATAGGCTCAAAGTTAGCTCTGGTAAAACCTTCCGATAGGCCTCCGGCACCAGCAAACAAATCTATGTATTTAAATCCCATTTTTTAGCTCGTTATTTTTTCAAAAAGGCTTTTCAGTGTTTTCTCCCGTTTATCGGGTTTTAACTCACATCCCCATACCTCATTTATTTTCCATCCTAGTTGCACCAGCCTGGTTACACTTTCTGCATCCTTTTTCTTATTTCCATTTATTTTAGCCAGCCACCAGTCCGTTCTGGTTTTAGGAATAACATAATACCGGCAACCCTCATGGCCATGCCAGAAGCAGCCATGTATAAACAGCACCGTTTTGTACTTTGGAAAAACCAAATCGGGTTTTCCCGGGAGTTGTTTATCATGTAGCTTATAGCGCAATCCTTTGGAAAACAAAAACTTACGAACCAGTATTTCGGGCTTGGTATCTTTGCCCTTAATACGGCTCATATTAAAGCTTCTTATTTCCTTAGAATGTACATCGGCCATTAATATACAAAAATAACTCCTTATTATAACAAAAAACGAGGGGAAACCCTCATTTTATATCGAAAATTTTTATTATAGTATGTCCGCGTGAGGGATAGCAGCGGATACCCCGCTGAAGGTATTGTGTGGTGGCCCTGTGGCGGAGTAGGAGTGTATAGCCCGACCCCGGCCGTGCACTTGGCCCCCGCAGCGTGGCAGGGCCGGGGGCACGCCCTAAAAAATTACTTTACCGGTATTAGCTTTTTTAACTCGGCCATCATCTCATCCTTCTCCTTTAGCATTCTTTCATATAGTGCAATCTTTTCCTCGTGCAGTTGAATGATTTTTTCAACTGGATTGATCGTAGGGTAGTGGCTATACAAGGAATGCATTGTTGAGTTGTCATTGTTGGTGATTGTATTCGCAATAATATTCACCGCTTGTTCCTCGTCAAAATTTTGAAAGGCTTCCACCGGTATTTTAAGCGCATCGGATATCTGTTGCAGCAGGGGCACATCAATGGTTTCTTTTTGCTCCAGTACGGATATTTTCTTTTGGTTCCAATCATCACCCAGCTCATAAGCCAGGGCCTCCTGTTTTATGCCCAGCATTTCGCGGAAACGCTTTACATTACGGCCTTCGTGTATCTTTTTCTCCATAGTAGTTGTATTTATCACAGGTTCAAATTTAAGATTTTATTGCTCAATAAGCACGCTTATAAAGATACGTAAAATATACGGCAAATGGTATATAATATGCGCCCGGGGATTTAAATACAGCGCAGGCTATGCGTTGTTTTGCCCTACAAAAACACCCTGATTATGACTATGGAAAACAACAAACGCAAACTGAAAGTGTATGAAAAAGCCATAAGCTACCACATGGGCTGTGCATATAGTACTACGGCATACTTTCCTGAAATTCGCCTGATGGGCAAATGGCTTGCTGACTACGGGTTTAAGCCGGGGGACTATGTGGAAGTAACCGCCAGGCCCAACGGCCTCATTATAACACTTTGCAAACCCCATTGCAAAGAACCGGACCTTACACTAACCCGGTATGAAAAACAAAAGGCGGCTAAAGTGAAAGCAATGGTAGAAGGCGCAGGCGGCCAGGCGCGGGGGTAAACCATGACCTGCGCCGTTTGCTAACACGCTGCCTTGCTTTTTTGATGAAAAACACCATACCCGGTAACAAACTATGCGGTTACCGGGTTATTTAAGCCTTTTAATAGCCTTGTTTTGGAGGAGCGATTTCATTTGTGTGATGGCCACCTGGTTAAGCTGCAGCAGCCTTTTGCCCTGGGGTAATCCTTGTTTTATGAGCAAGGCATTGATACTTTCCATATTGCTCAAAACCACTAACTGCTCCAGTGTAGCATAGTCCCGTATGTTACCGGGTTTGCCGGGGTTGGCATGGCGCCATTCGTTGGCGGTAATGCCAAAGAGGGCCACATTCAGCAGATCCGCCTCGTTAGCATATACATAACTGGCTTGCTGGCTGGTAATGGCCTTTGGCACCAGGTTTTCTTTAATAGCATCGGTATGTATGTGATAATTGATTTTGGAAATGGTACGCTGCAGGTTCCAATCCAGCTGCAGGCGGTTGTTTTCCTCGTCTTTGAGGCGCTGGAATTCTTTGATCAGGTATAATTTGAAACTTGCCGAAATCCAGGATGCAAATTCAAAAGCTATATCTCTATGGGCAAAGGTGCCTCCGCCATATCTGCCTGTTTTTGATATAATTCCAATGGCATTTGTTTTGGTAATCCACTGTTTTGAGGACAAAACATAGCCATTACTCCCGGCTTCGCTTTTAATGTTACTGAATTCAGTAACATTAAAATTGGGATTATGAATTTGCTCCCATAAACCCATAAACTCTACCGTGTATCTTGTACTCAACCAATGTGAGATGACCAGGCCTGTTGCTTCTTCATTTTTGTGCTTTGCAATATCTGTCAGCGAAATAAAATCATCTGACCTGTCGGAAATAATGGCTATTTCACGCCCTTCTACTTCTATTATCTTACTCTTTGTCATACTTTTAGCTTTTTACAGATGTACAAAACTGTTGAGCCCTGCCTGTTTTCTAAACCCGTCGAATTCGATGGGTTTAAAACCGGGATTGTAAATTGTTTCCCAAAATCCCAGCAGCTCGATGGTATTCCGGTTCCTCATCCAATTCTGAATGATGGTGTCCGTATGCTCCGCATCTTTGTGCCGGGCTATATCTGTCAGGGAAATAAAGTCCCACTGATTGTCTTCATACAAAACAATCTCAAGGCCCTCAACCTGCATCTTTTTATTTTTAGCCATATTGCTTTATTTATTCTTCAGCAAAATGCGATAACGCTTACACCGGTATTTTCCGCGCAGCGGATATTTGTTGGGGCAGGGGCGTATTAATGGTTCTCTGGTATCCGGTATGGGTGTTTTTGCAGGTGTCATAGGTTCAAATTTTAGTATTTTATTGCAGTTAAAAGGTCAAGGCTCTTTTTTCCAGCCTGGGGTTATTCAATTGCTGTAGGGCGGAAAGCACTTTGGTCCTGTCTGTAGCGGATAAAAAAGGAGGGATGAGCGTCTTCATATCAATCTTCAATAACTTGCTGATCACCAGCAGATCGGTCAGCTGAAAGGGTTTAACGCCATTGATCAGCTCCGACATATGGGTTTTGCTTTTATGGCCCAAAACAGCAGCCAGTTGCTCTTGTGTAAGATCGAGCGCTTTTAGTTCCTTTTTTATCCGGGCCGCCCTGTTTTCAATAAAGAGTCGTTCAGATTCGGCCAGTTGCTCCGCCTGGTGGCTTTCTGCCAGCTTAGCAGCAGTGGCTACTGTGTGTTTATTCCATTCCTTTTTTTCATACGCGGCAATGATGCTGCGCAGCCGGCTGCGCTTTTTTTTAAAATGCGGGTTTTCTTTCGCCAGCAGGCGTAGCTTGCGATCAGCTATCATAGCCCGCTCGTAATCCAACTCATTGGTAATGGAACCCGCATCTATCAGCTGTTCTATATCAAATGCTGTTTTCATTATTCGATGTATCCTTTATTCCTGAGCCATTTTTCAATAGTCAGTTTATTGTTTTTAAAAGTCCGCTCGTAATCATCGTGCGATCCGGCCCATATAATAGTAGCTTCTCCTTCATCATCGTATTCCACCAGGATCAACGTACGGTGAATATGAATATCAAAAAAATAAAAACCATCACTATGCACACAATCGGCATCTTTCCGAACCTCCGTTATTGATGCAGTAGCTGGATTAAACTGTTCCAGGTCCGTGATGAGCTGATCGATAGCATTGCATAGCTTTTTATTTCCAATGTTTTTCGATTGTAGCTTTACCAATATTTTTATACCGGTTATACGCATTGCAAAGGTAGTTAAAAGTTCGGTTTTATTCCGAATTTATTTTTTACAGACTTTTTCTGGTAAAAGCAGTATTCCTCTGTGTTTTTTCATTTTCCGGCATTTGTCAAAAGGTTAAAATTAGGCTTTACGATCAATAGGCCCTGGTATAAAGATAGCTAAAATAGCCGGTAAACGGTATATAATATTCATGCCGGCATCGGGTACTTCGTGGCCGTTGAATAACCGGATAAAAAATGCCGCAATGAAAATTAAACAACCCAAAGACCGTTTGATATGGAAGTGCCGGAGCGGCGGCCATCAAGCCTTTGTTGTTGTGGTTTTGCTATAGCTGGTTTTTATCAGTTGGGGCATATTCTACCATCCATTCAATACCATATTTGTCCCTGAACATGCCAAAGTAGGAACCAGGGACTATCGGCAATAGGCATTTCAACCTGTCCGCCGGCTGAAAGTCCGTTAAATAACCGGTCGGCTTCTTCCTTGCTTGCTGCACTGATTGAAATTTTACTCCTGTTTTCATTTTCGTTGGTTCGTCCTAAAATTTCGGGCACATCATTCGCCAGCAACATATTTTGACCAATGGGCAAAGCAATATGCATGATCTTATCCGCCTCATGTTCCGCCACAGGAAATCCGGCGCTTGCCAGGTCTTTAAAGCGGATCACTTTTGCAAATGCACCGCCAAATACGGATTTGTAAAAGTTAAACGCTTCTTCAGCATTTCCGTTGAAGTTAATGTGCGGATTGATCACTGCCATAATTGATATTTTTTTAAGCGGTTATTTTTATTCCAACAATTCAGGCGCCGTAATGGGTTCTTTTTGCTTCAGCCCGGCACCCGTATTGCGCATCGGTTCAAATTTAAGTTTTTTATAGAAAGGCCTGGGCCCTTTTTTTCAGCCTGGGGCTATTCAATTGCTGCGCTGCTGAGAGAAATTTCCTTATTACAACACGGCAGCTGAAAAAAGTGAACAAGCCCCTGGAACTAAGGCTGGTGCTGAATTCCGGGAATGGCGGGCTGCCATATATACACTGTCGTTCCGACCGCAGTGGAGGAACCTCTACGGGTACATTGTCGTAAAACGGGGATAAAAGGATTTGTCTAACAGAGCAGCATTTCGTAGAGACGTCTCCACTACGGTCGACGTGACAATAATTTTTTCCCTGTCGTTCCTACCCTGGCGGAGGAACCTTTGCGCGTGCATTGTCTTAAAACGGGATTTAGTAGTGCTTACCCTGATGATTGCCGAAAGTAAACCGGAAGAGATGGGTACAACAGTGAAGGTGGTTGTTAATTTCTTTAATTGGAATAACTGATTTCATGGGCGTATATTTCCGCTTATATTTCTTAAATTCGTTTATAGAAAATTAATAATATGGAACCAGCGAAACCACCAGGCTTTGAAAATTATTTATCGTCATTTGCACCGGTTGTGGATGATCCTTATTGTGGTGAACCTGTTGCCTGGGGCTTTAAAATTATAACCTATTTGGGAGAAGATCTTTTTAGAGAACTAGGCAAACATGGCCGGCTGGAATGTGTTGATGGCTTCAACAGCTCCTGGGCATTGATTGTAAAAACGTTGACCCGGGAGGATGCGGTTGAAAAGTATGGCATCATTTCAAATGAAGTATTTGGCCCTAGGGGAGGGTGGAAATCAACAACTTTTGGAGATAAGACTTTTTGCCATAGGTTTTTAAGACCAGAAAAGTGATCACTGATATAATTAAGTGTTAGCTGAAGTACATACAATAGCAGTTGCCTTTTCAATAAATAAATCTGGTTTAAACGGTTTAAAGATTGCTTTCTTTTTTCTTTTCAACATCCATCTCTTTAAAAGGAAGAGACTTTTGCGTGTTATGTCATGCGTAAAGACTGAAAAATCCTTTGCACTCAGGAAATAATCAACATCGCAGACCTTTATAGTTCGTGTTCTTTGACCTGGCTGTAGGTTGTCCTTAAGTATGGTATAGGTTACATAGATATTGTTTTCAACGTCAAATGTTATGATATTAGCTTGGACGATTTGTTTGTTTTTTAGTTCCAGGATATCGTCTTTTTGAATAATAAAATGTTCCAAAAAATATGATTGCTGATCACGTACAATATTTGTTTTTTCCGCCGGCAAATAATGGTTATATAAATGAGTAATTAAATATCGATACGTTACACCATGATAGCGCCTGTAATAATCATCCTTCAATTTCTTTTTAAGCGCTTCAACCAGTTCAGCGACATGTATCCGAACTTCGTCTATAGTACGGATCCCCTTAATCTTAATGGGCACATTATGTTCTAACAAAACAGACCGGATCCGTTCTATATCAATCCCTGATATTTGATGCACCTGAATATCTGTTAGGTTGAATTGATCTTTATTTTTAAGGTAAACCAGCTTCGATTTTTTTGCCAGTTCATGTAGCCTATTCCATTGCCATACATCATTTTTGAGCGCCCCATATGTAACCTTAAAATTATCATCTTGCAAAGCCGTATAAAGGTATTTCTTCGCATAATTAGCTTCCGGCCAAAAGTCTATTCCTTTTACTATTATCGCTGTTCCCGGAAGCAAATGTTCTTCAAGTTGTAAAACGGCATAGGCAGCAAGGCTTTCATAAATATGTTTAAATTCTGTCAACCGTAATATTTTCCTTTCTGCAAGATTTCCATGATCTTTATATGTAGATAGAGTAAATGTATAAGTAGGACTACCTATGAATGCACTATCCTGTTCCTGGTAAGGCAGGTTCTCCAACGCATCAGAGACATCAAGATAATAAGACAAACGAACATAGCTATTGCCAAAGGTCTCGTTATATTCATATCCGATGCTGACTTCTTTTATATAAGCTTTATACTTGATCGTATTCTCAATGCGCGAAAAGAGAAAATCAGACATTTTTATTGAATCCATATTCTACAATATTAAAAAGCAGGTAATTAAGATAAATATAAAAAATATTGTTCCGGATGTTTGCATAAATAGCAACCAAAAATCAATAGACAATACTGTTTATCAATGTTTTAAGATTATATAAAGATCTGAAGCCGTTGAAATAAGGTCAAAAGTTGGGAGTTTAAAAAGGGGAGAGAGGGACTATAAATTAAACTTCAATAACTTAGAAGAGTATAGGAGTCTTCCAGACCCTCTGATTATTTTAATAAAAAAAAAGAATTTTTTTAGGATTTGAGCTATTTTTCCGTGAAGATCGCTGCCTATAATATCGACTTACTTTTTCGTAAACATAGCTGGAGAGCAGATTAATAAGAAATCCTATTATGATTTCAGTAGTACTCATTAACATACCAAAGATAATGATAAATCAAAAGCAAATACGGATGTTATTCAAGAAAATGGAAGGCAAGTTTATTACGGTTTCTAATGCAGGACGTGTGCTACAACTTAGTATGAAAGCTGCTACTGATCTATTAACAACTTTAGAAGAACAGGGGCATATCGAAAAGTCAACAATCGATGAGTATTGGATAGTATCAATAAGAGGCAAGCTCTTAGCTTATCAAAAATTTGACCGTGAGTTCCGAGTAGAAACCTTGCAACAGCATTTAAAAGAGCTCCTAAAACGTGCGACGATCGTTAACACCTCTAAGAAATTTCCTGACTATATCACCTGTATTAAAATTATCAGCGAATATCCCATTGAAAACAGTAGCACAGGGCTTCACATTGCTTATTCGCTGAACAGAAAGAATATTACAAAGAAAGCTTATCGGGCAGCTGCAGAGCGCCTAAGAAAAGAGAACACCTCTACATTGGGAAATCTTATTGATTATTTATTTTACCCCCACGAAGCAATTAGATTCTTTTTAAAATCACGGAGTCATACTTTAAAGCTGAGAAAATATGAGACCAATGAAATAGAACAAGTTAAAGGGTATATAATTTTTAAAGCAGATCTGTCGAAAAAGAATAGTAAGTAAAATGATCCGGATAATTAAATTTACATATAATCAATTAATTATTATATGCTTATAGTTTAAGCTATAATGAATATACAACACTTAGAAATTTTTTTTAACTAAAAGATATTTTAGTATGCTGATTATCAGATTAATGTGTTTTATATGAGATTGTTGAACTAGAATTGGAACTTCAAATTACTTGGAAATTAGCTCGGCTAAAAATATAATATTCTGATTATTAGAATGTAACTAAAAAAGAAAAGCGTTCAGGTTCGAGTCCTTATTTAATACAAGAACAAAACCTTTTTTCGACGAAGAACGATTTCTTCGTAAATGTAACTGGAGAGCAGGTTGATAAGAACTCCAAGAATTATTTCTGTAATATTCATAACTATTTTAAAGGTATCACTTTTTTTGATACCGTTTTCAACTTGTAAAACCCGAGAGCAAGAAGTCTATAACTTAAATCCGTACTATAAAAATGAACAAAATAAAAATTGATATCTATCAGGGAGTGTTGTTTCCTTTAAAAATTGACCCACCTGAATGTCTGGACCTTTTGCAGCAATTAATTGCAGATCTAACAGCACAAACAATTAACTTTCCTCTTGATGCGGTAACGAAAGTAACGGTTAAAGTAACAAAAGTAAATACCCTGAGAGGGGAAAAGAAGCGGCTGTGGCATTTATATAAGCAATACGGAAGGCAGGAGTTCTTTCTGAAATTTTCAGCTACCATTTATTTCAAAGATCAGAATTATCCAGATGTGGCATCAGAAACAATGAGCTCAAATGACTTCCATGTAAATTATATATTAGTTCCTGGTTTTGAAAAACGATATTACGATTTTTTAATTGCATTAGATATCGCAAGAGTTGGTGCTTTGCAGCATGGGCAGGCATTGTTGTTTGTTAACAACACATTTGTTAAGCAATTGACCAAATTATCACTCCATTCAGCCGGAATTCTGGAACATGTGCAAGAAACGAAATGGCCTGTTTTTGAGTCTTTAGGCATATTAGAAACATGGAACTGGTACTTAACCAGAGCCTTTCCCGGAGAATTAGATGAAATATCTTTTGATAGTCTGAGCCGGGCAATTAACGCCTTTTCTCATCAGTATAGTGACGGGGCGAGCGATATTGAGCGCCTTTTTTGGGCAATGGTTGGTATAGAATCGTTGTATGTAACCGGCCAAAATAATATTACCGATCAGGTGAAGAAAAAAGTCCCTCTTTTTCTAGGTGAGATAAAAGAGCATAAAAACAGGTTGACAGAAATGTATAAATACCGGTCCGGCTTTTTCCACGGAAGCCAAAACTTTCCCAATTATTTTCACATACATGATGGATTAGATAGTTATGAAAATTTTATTAAGCATTATGCTACAGCCTTAATGACTGCGACCTCTGTGCTGATTGCTACTTTGCAGCAAATGGCGAAACATGATTTGGGCGCGTTGAAATTTGAATACACTTTAGTGAATCCCATGTGAAAATTTATTGATAAATAAGAAATAGCCTTTGCGCATATTTTACAAATAAAAAATATTCATATAAAGCATACAAAATTGCCGAAACACTACCACTGCAGAGTGCAGGAGAATCTCTTTTTCTATTGATCATTAAACAGATCCAACTGGCGGTTTTGAGAAGGCCGGGCTTTACCAAAAACAGTCCTGCCGCCATATTTCCAGGAGCTGGCCCGTTCATGGGCAATGTATTCGTCAATACTTCCATCCGGTACAAAATCTTCCGCCAGCCGGTCCGCTACTTTCGAAAGCGATTGGATGGCCTGTATCTTATCCTGCCGGCCCAGCTTTGATCTTTGTATGGCTTGTTGCAAGGTGTCGATCGTTTCATCATAGACCCGGGTGGGCACGGGGAAGGGGTGACCGTCCTTACCACCATGTGCAAAAGAAAAACGGGCTGGATCTTTAAATTGTGCCGGCTGTCCGTAGATGACCTCGCTTACCAGGGCCAGGGACTGCAGGGTTCGGGGGCCTAAACCGTCCAGTAACAACAGCTCCTCAAAATTACTTACGTTCTTTTCCTGTGCCAGCCATAACACCGCGCCCAGGCGCTTCAGGTCCACATCCTTTGCGGTTACATCATGATGCCCGGGTAGTACCAGATGCCTGCTGATTTTCGAGATCTCGGGCAACATCTTATCCGGGTTTTCTGAAGCCACCTCCAGCATCGCTGCTTTTAAAGGCTGCGCCTTTTTATCGGTAAGATTAAGGATTGAACCTTGATTTGCTCCGTAGATGCTGGTATGCGGCGTTTCGGTAAACGATCTTACCGTGGGAGAGTGCCAATGGTAGCGGCGGGCGGTAGCACTGCTATCGCGCATGCCTTGCTGGATAACGGTCCACTCGCCTTCATCACTTACAATAAAATGATGCTGGTACAATTGAAACCCATCCTGAACGGCCGTATTATCCACCTTTGCACTCAGCTTGCTGCTCCGCACCAGGTCCTGCGCCGGCAGCCCGGTGGTTTCGGCAAACCGCAGGATCTCGTTGGGGGTATTCCTGGATTGGCTGCCCTTGCCGCCACAAATGATGATGCCAAATTCTTTGGCCAGCGGATTAATACTTCTTCGTAAAGCGCCCATTACAGAAGTGGTAATACCGGAAGAATGCCAGTCCATACCCATTACCGCACCCAGGCTCTGGAACCAGAAGGGATCACTTAATTTAGATAGCAGGGCATTTTTACCCTGACCGGCAATAATTTCTTCTACAATGGCTTTACCCAATGTAGCCATACGCGTTGCCAGCCATGGCGGTACATGGCCGTGATGTAACGGTAAATCTGCGCTGCCGGATCTTTTCACGAATTGCTAACAAAATTAGCAAATAAAAAGTTGTTTATGAAATTTATAAATCGTCAAAACAATACCAAGCTGTCCCATGCCGACTCCAGTGGAGGTGCCTTTTTCTCCCGTCGTTCCGATCCTGGCGGAGGAATCGCCACAGGTGCATTGTCATAAAATGGGGTAAAGGATCTGGCTAACAGAGCGGTATTGCGTAGAGACGTCTCCGCTGCGGTCGACGCGACGATGTGCTGTCTGGTCAACGTCTTGTCTCAACAAGAGATTGACGACATTACGCAGGCCGTCAATCCGGCTGTACGCCCACACAGCTCCACCCGCCGTCAATAACGATATGTTGTCCGTTTATATGGCGGGATTGTTCATGAACGAGGAACAAGGCCGTGCGGGCAATATCATCCACCGTTGCGGGCCGGCCACCGGGTGTGATCTTTTCCCATTTGGCAGCATATTCCGGGTCGGCCTGGGTACGCTCTGTAAGCGTGGCACCGGGTGCAATGGCGTTGATATTGATGCCATAGCCGGAAAGCTCGATCACCAGGTTGCGGGCCAGCATTTCCAGCGCCGCCTTCGTCATGCCATAAGCTACCAGTCCCTTATGCGCCAGGTGCCCGGTTACGGAAGACATAAACAGGATGGAGCCCCCGGAGCCCTGGGCCTTCATTTGTTGCGCAGCGGCCTGCGCCAAAAAGAAAGAACCGCCCAGGTTTACCTGCAATACCTTGTAAAACGCCTCTGGGCTATAATCCAGGAAATCGCCAAACAAGGTGATCCCCGCATTGGCAATCGCAATATCCAGTCTGCCGTATTGGTCAACGGCAGCCTGTACCAGTTGCCGGATCACTTCCGGGTTGCTGCAATCGCCCCCAACGGCATAAACCCTTCCGGGAAACTGTGTATTGATCGTTGTTGCTGCTGTTTGAGCCAGCGCCGGGTCCAGGTCGTTCAGGATGACCCCCGCACCGCCGGCGGCCAGTTGCCGGCACAATTCAAAACCAATGCCCTGTGCGGCACCGGTTACTATGGCTGTTTTATTAGCGAACTCCATTCGTAGTATATAAGGTTTAGTGAGAATCTTTACTTACCTCCGCACCACTGCTGCCCGTTAAAAAATCAAGATCGGCCCCCAGGTGCGCCTGCAATACCCGCTGGGTATACAGCTGCACATAGCCCCTTGAGGCCTGCGGTGGCAATGGTTGCCAGGCCTTCCTGCGTTGGGCCAGTTCCTCGTCTGTAAGCTGTACATCAAGGGTGCGGCGCTCCACATCCAGGCTGATCATATCCCCGGTTTGCAATACGCTGAAGTTGCCGCCCAGGGCGGCTTCCGGCGATACATGGAGGATAACGGTACCAAAGCCGGTACCGCTCATGCGACCGTCAGAGATGCGCACCATATCGGTAACGCCCTGCTGCAGTAATTTTTTAGGCAGGGTCATATTGCCCACCTCCGGCATACCAGGATAGCCCTTGGGTCCTACGTTCTTTAATACAAGGATGGTGTTTGCGTCCACCTCCAGGTCGTCATCATTGATCCGGGTTTTGTAATCATCGATCGATTCAAACACCAGGGCCGGGCCCGTATGCTGCATCAGGTGTGCACTGGCGGCCGAAGGCTTGATGACCGCACCGTCCGGACAAATATTTCCTTTTAATACGGCCAGACCAGTAGCGGTATTGACGGGTGTTGCCGCCGTGGCGATCACCTCCCGGTTATAGCAACCGGCATTGCGGTTGTTTTCCCCAATGGTTTTGCCGTTTACCGTAAGCGCATCCGCGTGCAGCAGGTCATCCAGCTCTTTAAGCACCGCGGGCAAGCCGCCGGCATAATAAAGATCTTCCATAAAAAAGGCACCGGAGGGCTGCAGGTTTACCAGCAGCGGTATGTTTTTAGAAAGCGTATCAAAGTCCTGCAGGTTAAGCGGCACGCCAATGCGGCCGGCAATAGCCAGCAGGTGAATGACAAAATTGGTAGAACCGCCAATGGCGGCATTGGTGATGATGGCATTTTCAAAAGCCTGCCGGGTAAGAATATCGGACAAACACAATTGTTCCCGCACCATTTCCACGATGCGGCTGCCGGAATATTGAGCCAGCACTTTCCGGCGGGCATCCACCGCGGGAATGGCCGCATTACCGGGAAGGGAGAGGCCCAGGGCTTCCACCATACAAGCCATGGTAGAAGCCGTACCCATTACGGCACAATGCCCCTGGCTGCGGCAAAGCGCGCCTTCCATATCGTTGAGCTCTGTCTCCTGCACCGCTCCGGTTTCCAGTCCGGCGGCCAGTCGCCACACATCACTGGTGCCGATGCTTTGCCCCTGGTATTTTCCCGTAAGCATCGGTCCGCCCGATACAATGAGGGTAGGCAGGTTCACACTGCAGGCACCCATCAGCAGGGAAGGAGTGGTTTTATCGCAACCACAAAGCAGCACCACACCATCCAGCGGGTTGGCTCTTATGCTTTCCTCCACATCCATGCTGGCTAAGTTCCGAAACAGCATGGCGGTGGGCTTCATCAGGGTTTCGCCCAGGCTCATCACCGGAAACTCCAGGGGGAGGCCGCCTGCTTCCAGCACACCGCGTTTTACAGAAGCCGCCAGCTCCCGGAAATGCGCGTTACAGGGCGTAAGCTCACTCCAGGTATTGCAGATCCCGATGACGGGTTTCTTAAATTCGTGATCCGGAATGCCGCTGTTCTTCATCCACGAGCGGTAAATAAAACCATCCTTGCCGGTGCGGCCAAACCAGTTGCTGCTTCTGAGCTGTTCCTCTTTCATAGTGAAGATATCGTTATGCTGCAATCTACTATTAATTTTCGAGGTAAGCGATTAATGTCGTTTCCTTAAAGCCACAGATCACGCCCTGGGCGTGACAAGTTGCGCAGGTTTGGCATCCGCTTTAACAGCAACCATGTCGCAGAAAAGCGCCGCAGGCGCAATCTGTGGCAACCATAAAATCACCAAGGAAACAGCATTGAGTGAGCGATATCCTTTAAAAACAAAAGGCGGGGTATTGGCCCTGTGGTGGTAAGGGAAAATGCTTCCGCATGGTAAGGTGTGAAAATAAATTAACAACAGCAGATTATTTACGCATTGAAAAATAAATATAAAGAGTGACTACTTTTTCTTCCACCGGTAAATAAGTCCCTCGAGTAGGGGCCTGGTCTTTCCGGAATCAATACCAGGATTCGCTTTTGTTCACTGATCACAGCCAATGCTGCTTTTCGTTTAACACCGGTAAATCCGTTTTCCTTTCAGCCATTTGTCAGGATTTGATTTTCATAGATCAGTTTTTGTCCGAAAGATGCGATAGATCCTTCGCCTCTTTGAAAACAATCCGATAAGACGCTTAGATCATTGGTGTACTGCATCGCATCGCGTAGAAGCGTTTTCTCCACATCTGTCCAGGCCTCATAAGCCCGCGGGTAATTTGTTCTTGCGATCTGAATATAGGTGGCAAGGTTATCGGTTTTAAGAACACCCAGTTTTTTAATCGCCTCCTTTAATTCTATTATAGCATGTTCCGAAAGGTTGTTAAAACGATCCCTGCGAAAAAAGTCGATTGTTTTCCATGGCTCATTTTCAGAAGAGACCTTCTTTCCGTGTTTAGAATATCCGTTATCGGCAAGATATGCCATAAAAAAATCCAAAACCTGTCCCTTTTGATATCGTCCATGATACTTCCCATAAAGTCTATTTGAGTGAATCAGCTCATTTTCAAACCTGCGGGTAGCCAAAAAGAATCCGGCCAGCCGGCTGTAAGTTGGAGCTAATTCCAGTTGCTTAAAAAGCACAATGGCGTTTTTTATCTCTTCATCAGGTATATGAATGGTTCCCTCTTCTGGAGGTATTTCGTTGCTGAGCCGGTCGATTGCAATTTGTAGTGCCCGGATCACGTCCCGTTCATTCAAAATACTTTCCTCACCGATTACTTCTCCCGTTGACGGAGAACAGCCAGAGACAAGGGCTTCCAAGATTTCAATTGTTTTGCGTATATCCATATTACGTTAGTTTACTGCTGTGCAGGCAGGGTGTTGTCAAGCTGTCTGGCCTATCTCAGCCTTCGTTCAAAGTGCGTTCAAAAGTCTTTTCAGGCAGATAAATGATCTATCGATATAAAATAAGTCAACAATCAGCAAAATGACTAAGTCATTTCTACGTAACCGGTATATCTTTAAATAAAACTTCTTTCTCCACATAACGACCGGGAACAAAATATTTCAGGCTGATCAGCTTCAGCAGGGCAACCGAAGGGTCTAACTTTACAAACGAGAACGAGAGCTTCAGAGGTACATCCTGGTAAATATCACTTGCATACTTTTCTGCGCCAATTTTAATAGCATCAGGCGTATAAACATTACCCTGAACATCTATCGCTCTTGCGTATGTATCCGGCGAAAATTGAATTTTCCGGTTACCAGAAAGATTAGTTATCAGGATTTCCAGGTCAATTTGTTTTTCAGTTTTATTTCCCGTGCAACGTATGAGACTAAAGCTGAAGCTGTCGCTTGTGGCCTGTTTCAGGGAAGCCTCTTTAATATTCAGCGATTTCCGGAGGTATGCATTTTCCTCTTTTAGCTTTTTAAAATCTTCTGTTGTCTGAGCAGATGTTTTAATTGCAAAGAGAACCAAAAGAGCGTAGCATACGTGTTTTATCAAAAGCCTGATCATAAAAAAGTGTTTCGATGTTTAGGTGGTAGCTATAAAATTACAAATTTTATAAATACGAAGCGTTTTTGACACCTTGGGCGTCCTTATTCTTATTTCTGGTTTCCACCTTTGAAAAATTACAAACTCCTTATATCCGCCGCCACCACCGACAAATCATTATGCAACGCATGTCCGCCTTTTTCCAGTTCCCGGAACACCGCCCGGGGCAACTGTTGCCGGTAACGGGTAAAATGATTAAAGGGCACCACTTCATCATCCCTGCATTGATAAAAATAAAACGGGAGATCCTTAGGTAACTGATCCGCAAAACCGTCCTGTAGTTTCAACGGTTGTACCCAGTCCTGATCGCCATTCCAATAGGGTGGAGCCACCAGGAATACGCCGGCAATACTTGTTTGAACGGTATTTTCTGAAAGGTATTTTACCAACAGGGAAGCGCCAAGGGAGTGACCTGCCAGTATTAGTCCGTTCTTAGCCGCTGCGATCTGTTCGCCGATCTGGTGGAGCCATTGTGAAGCGAAATCAGGTACCGTTTCATCGGCTTGCATTTGGGGATAATGCACCTGGTAATCGTTGCCCAGCGCGGCTTGCAACGAAGCCACCAGCGGTGCATCGGTCTTGTAGCCTCCATTGCCGCCACCTTGTATAAAAAGGACCTGTTTGCGCATATGGGTTTATGATGTGATCAATTAAAAAAAGGTTAGTACTATGAGGAATTTTTATCATTCTAAAGATATGCAAAAAAATAGGTACCCCAAGACAGCGTGGATGAAAGACTCCATGTAATCAACGGGCTCATTATTGGGCCGCAATTCCCCCGTATATTGCCGGATTAACAAATCTGATCTTCGCAGCGTATTTATTAATTTAGCAGGAAATAAAAAATGATACAAATGAAACAGGTATTTATCAATTTGCCCGTAAAGGATGTGAACCGATCGATGGATTTTTACACAAAACTTGGGTTTATAAATAATCGACAGTTTTCTGATGATTCCGGAAAATGCATGGTGTGGAGCGAACATATTTTCCTGATGATCCTGAGCCATGAGAAGTTCAGCACTTTTGTAAACAAGCCAATTGCGGACACCAAAACGAATGTTGCCGGCTTATTTGCACTGAGCCTTGACAGTTTGGACCAGGTAAATGAAATGGCCGAAAACGGTCTGAAGGCGGGGGGCACAGAACCCATACCCGCACAGGATTACGGCTTTATGCAAAAAATGAATATTGAAGATTATGATGGCCATACATGGGAACTGTTTTTTATGGATATGAGTAAGTTTCCAACAGAATAAGCGAAAGCAAGGTCTGTTCATAACCCTATTGGCGAAGGGATCCGTTCCTGAAGGGGCGCGAATCCCTTCATTGCTATAAGCGTACTTTTTTGCTAAATTTATATAATGAACAGTGGTATTTTCTTCGCACCCGAACTCTTTATTCCCAATGGCGTGCGCGATATCTCCTTTTATGAAAAAGCGTTTGGGGCTGTGGAATTAAGACGCTTTCCCAATGAAGACGGCAGCATTCATGTATCCGAACTAAGTATCGACGGGGCATTGTTTCACCTGCATGAAACCACAGCAAAATCCTGTTATTTTTCGCCCGGTACGCACAATGGCACCACCGTTTGCATCGGTCTCTTTGTACCGGATGTGGATCGTATAATGAAGAACGCCATCAATGCAGGCGCAGAGGAAATAAGCCCGGCACAGGATTATGAATATTGCTATCGGCAAGGTACGGTCAAAGATCCCTTCGGACATTACTGGCCGCTGCAACAAAAAATCTGAGCGAATGATATTATTGAGCAATACGATGTTTAACTTCAGATCAGGCGACACGGATCAGCGGGCCATCGTCCTGCGGTTGCAGCCAGCCAAAGGATTCCAGGTCATACCCCTGTTCCCGCATCAGCGCTTCAAAACGGTCTGTACCATCTGCCGATACGGCCACCAATAAGCCACCACTGGTTTGCGGATCGGCCAGGATCTGTTGCTGGCGTTCAGTTAGCGGTCCGATCTGCTGTCCATAGCTGGCCCAGTTGCGACGGGTACCACCGGGCACAGCCCCCTGGTCGAGATAGGCAGCAATACCCGGTATCACCGGTACTTTATCAAATTCCACCACCGCCGATACCCCGCTGCCGGCACACATCTCCGCCAGGTGTCCCAATAGTCCAAAACCGGTTACATCCGTCATGGCTTTAACCGCTTCCAGTCCGCCCAACAGTTCCCCGGGCTTATTGAGAGTTGTCATACTTTTTAAGGCGACGGCCGCATCTTCCGGCTGCAATACCCCGCGTTTTTGCGCCGTCGATAATACACCTACGCCCAGGGCCTTCGTGAGGTATAACCGGCAACCCGCAGTAGCGGTGGCATTCTGTTTTAAATGCGAAAGCTCCACCAGGCCATTTACGGCCAGGCCAAATACCGGTTCCGGACAGTCGATGCTATGTCCGCCGGCCAGGGTAATACCTGCATCGGCACAAACGGCCCGGGCACCTTCCAGCACCCGGCCGGCAACCTCCGGCGGAAGTTTATCGATGGGCCAGCCCAGTATGGCAATGGCCAGTACCGGTTTGCCACCCATAGCATATACATCACTGATGGCGTTGGTAGCTGCTATGCGACCAAAATCGTAGGCATCATCCACGATGGGCATAAAAAAATCGGTGGTGGAGATCAGCGCGGTACCATTACCCAGGTCCAGTACAGCGGCATCGTCCCGTTTATCATTCCCCACCAGCAGGCGCGGATCCACGATCGCCTGCGGTACCGTTGTATGTAGGATTTTATCCAGCAGGGCCGGACTGATCTTACAGCCACAGCCGGCGCCATGCGAATATTGTGTCAATCTGAATGTTGTTGTTTCCATTATTTCCGTTGCTCGCTTGATGTTTGTGGTTTGAAGTTTGACATTAGACCATTAATGGGACTTTCGTATATTAGTAAGTTTATCAGAAATTCCCACATTCCCACATTCCCACATTCCCACATTCCCACATTCCCACATTCTCACATTCTCACATTCTCATATTTTCATATTCTCATATTTTCATATTCTCATATTTTCATATTCTCATATTTTCAAAGTGTCGCTGCAAACGCAGTCAACAGTTCGCTATCGGCTTCCAGGTTGCTTCCTGATGCTTGCAGACCAAACACTTTCTCTGCAGGGCGCATTGCCAATCCCTTGCGATAGGCCTTATCATAATAGACCAATGCGATACGGATAAAATCCGCCATGCGTCCTTCACGGATGGCCGCAACGGCCTGTTTAGTCTGCAATGGTCCCAGCCGTTTATGAATGCGCTCGGTGCTTTCCACCAAAAAATCCGGATCAAGATGCCCATAATCCTGTAGCAGGGTAGCCACCCGTTGTTCCAGCGGCACCTGCAGATCCACCAGTAATGCGCTCCGCATTTGGTGCCACAAGGGTAGGGGTATAGTCCGCTTGCCGATCTTCTGGCATTCATCCTCCAGCCATAACAACGGCTCCGGATGCATATCCTTTAGCTGCCAGGCCAGGTCGTTCTCAAACTGTTCCTGTGTGGGCTGTACCATTTTGTTCATGGTGCCATAAGAAGAACCCTGGTGCTGGGCCAGCTCTTCCAGGTCAATCACCTGCTGTTCATTTTGTTTCATGTATTGCAGCAAACGGGTCTTACCAGATCCGGTCATGCCACCCAATATCCGTATATTATAGTTCCGTTCAAACTGCCGGTGTGTCCAGCGCCGGTAGGCTTTATAACCACCTGTGATCGTGTATACCTCAAAACCATACATGCTCAGGGCCCAGGCCATGGCACCACTGCGCATGCCGCCCCTCCAGCAATGCACGGCCATCCGTTTGCCGGGTGCTATTTGCAGGCATTGCCGGATAAAGCCGGCCCACTTGGGTCCGGTGAGTTCAAAACCCAGGAGGATGGCCTCTTCGCGACTTACCTGTTTGTATGTTGTGCCCACCTGCACCCGTTCCTCATTGCTGAATAACGGCAGGTTAACCGCACCGGGAATATGTCCCTGTGCAAATTCAGCCGGGGTGCGCACATCTACCAGGGGGAGTTGCTGTACCTGTTCAATCCAATTGCTTATAGAAATGCTTTGTGTCATGTTTGCCGCGCGCAAAGGTAGTATATTTCTATGGCGCAGTTGCTTCGACCAGCGGTAACCGGGTACTGTTATCGGAATTATACAATTAAAATATTTTACAGGAGTGAAAACATTATGTTAAATAGGGTTTGGGAAGGAGTTTTGAAAGAAGGAGTGTGTAAAGGAGCACTCCTTTTATACTGTTTAATTGTTTATAATGAGCATTTATCTGCGGAAAATCAACGAAATAAGGAAAGCCGACAAGCAGGCGCAGGCACTTCAGGCTCATTTATGTTTAGAGACGTGTTTATCTTTCGTACCAGCTGTTCATCCCGCCAGGCCAGGTTGCTGGCACCACCTAAACGGCCAAATGATGAAGTTCCGTTCAGGGCTGATTTTTTGTTCTTTAGATCAGGATTAAAAAACGCCATGAACACCGGTATATACGCGCAGGACTAAAAAAAAATCAAACACAGGTGTCTGTAAACGGCTTAACGTGCAAATTGTGCCATGACGTTTAAAACAGTTATCGCTGACAATTATCAACTTATATTATACCCGCAAAGATTATAAATCTTCCTGCCGAAATAAAACAGTGTAAGCTGCGCATCATCAACAATAAATCAGCGCCATATAGAAATACAGCGCTGTCGTTTTTAAATGTAAACCCTAGCTAATGCTGGTATCATTATATCTGGTCAACGTTTGACCAAACAGCTTAATACCTGCGTCTACAAAGGTACGACGATTATTTGTTTCTCATAATTTATATTATGTTAAATAAATAACTACAGATAAAATGATATCCTAACAGCATCCCCTGCAGTCGGCCTCGAACACCTGGGACCCGTTAAGCTAATCCAGGATTACTCCTTCGGTATTTTGAACTCCTTTTGAATGTTGTATAACTGTTGCCAGATAACATGTGTTTTCCGTTGAGGTGATGTAATGAACAGCAGGTAGGTCTTTTTAGCAGGTGCATGGGTTAATACTTTTATTTCCGCATTTAATATAACCGGTGCTCCATCTGCAAAAACGCCGAAGACGTTGAGTGTGGCATCATAAATAGATCGGTCCTTTTTTTCTATTGAAACGGTTATCTGCGCTGTATCTATGGAAAGATTGCGTTGCTTAGCCGTACTGCCGCATAAACCTCTAAAATATGTAAGCAGGTAATTTTTTAAGGCGTCCTGCGTAATACTGGTGGTCTGATTAAGCTGCGCAACAAATGCATAACTAAAATAATCGGATGCGTCCTTATTAAACATCCCGGGCGAAAAACGCAACTCTTCCACGCCTGTGTATGGGAAACCGGGAGCAAAAGTGGGTGGCAGCACAAACTTTTCAAATTGCCAGGACGCCGGCTTTTTTAATAGTTCAGGCTTTTCATCCTGCGCATTTGCGTTTAACACAACCAGGATAAAACAGGCAATCGTCGTAATGATCGTTTTCATTGTTACTATTTAAAAACAAGGGTTCATTTATTCTGTCCGTAAACTTTTTACAGGGTTGGCTACAGAGGCTTTTATGGCCTGGTAACCCACAGTAAGCCACGCGATGATTTCAGCAATCAAAATGGTTAATAAAAACAGCCCGATACCCAGATGGACCCGGTAGGCAAAATTTTGCAGCCACCGGTGCATTATATAATAAGCAATCGGACTGGCAATTAAAAACGCAATACCAATGAGCAGTGTGAATTCTTTTGAGAATAAATAGACGATGCTGCTTACGGATGCACCCAATACTTTACGAACGCCAATTTCCTTGGTACGCTGTGCCGCCATAAAGGAAACAAAGCCATATAAACCTAAACAGGAAATAAAGATGGCAATGCCTGCAAATAACTGGTACAATTGTGAGAGCTGGTTTTCCTGCTGATAAAAGCTGGCGATCTTTTCATCAAGAAACTGGTATTCATATACAAAATCCGGGTAGGTTTTGTTCCAGAGGGAAGCGATAGCCGCCAGGGTTTGCTGGGCCTGCTGGGGTTGTATTTTGATGTTAAAGAGCCGGTAAAACATTTTGTTGGAACTCAGTACCATCGGTTTCATTTCCTCTTTTAGCGAATAGCCGTTAAAGTCTTTTACCACCCCTACCACCGGTCCATTTATCTTTCCTTCCCAGAAGCTGATTTTTTTTCCGATAATATTTTCAGGGTTTTTAAAGCCCAGTTTTTTTGTCATCATTTCATTGACCACAAAACCGTTTACCGTATCGGCGGGAATATATGGGTTGCCTGCAATGAACCGGATATTAAACGTTTTAAAGTAATCCGCGTCGGCCCATTTAAAATCGGTTTTAAAGCCTGCTTTTTTTGTAGCATTATCAAATATAAAATCATCATCCCAGCCGGCCTGGTCCATCGGGCTAAATGCGCTCAAACTCACGTCCTTTACACCCGTTAGCTGCTGCAGCTGCAGTTTTAACGCATCTCCTTTCGTACGGCCTGCCGTATCATTGGCCATCGGTACCGTTACAATGGCATCCTTATCAAAACCCAGGTCTGCATGCTGGAAAAATCGCATCTGGTGCACGACCACTAATGTACCGATGATCAAAACCTGTGCAATAACAAACTGAAAAACGACCAATACCTTTCGCATGGAAAGCCCTCCTGCCGCTTTGCTGGTAAATTTATTTTTGAGAACAACGATAGGGTTAAATCCGGACAAAACAACGGCGGGATAGATACCGGATAATAAGGTCACCGTAACAATGAGGCCACATAGAAACAGCATCAGCGAGGTACTGAACTGTATTTTCACGGATGTTTGTAATAAATGATTGAGTGATGGCAATAGCAAAAGGGCAACTCCAATTGCTATGATAACAGAAACCAGTGTAATGAGAAAGGTCTCGCTTAAAAACTGAAGGATCAGTTGCATTTTACTACTGCCCAGCACTTTCCGGATTCCTACTTCTTTTGAACGGTTTACGGCCTGCGCTGTGGCCAGGTTGATAAAATTGATGCAGGCGATGATCAACAAAAACAATCCAATCAGGCTTAAGGCCGTGATCAATTCTTTACTAAAGGTTTTCCCGCTAAGCGTTCCATATGCGCGCTCGTAATGCATCTGGTTTAGGGGTTGCAGCTGATACCCCTGGCTGGCATATTCAGCAGGGATGTGTTTTTTTACAAAGGTTTTTAGATCCGCGTCAAATTGTTGAACTGTCATGTTTTTGGAAAGCACTACAAAAGTGTTTAAAGATCCGTCCTGGGCTGCCCAATCTGTTGAAAGATCCTCTTGTTTCGAGGTCTTAAAAGAAAACACCACCTGCAGCGGAAAGTCGGTATTGGCCGGTGTGTTTTGCAGGATGCCGGTTACTTTGCAAACATTCCCATTATCATACTTAATCCACTTGCCGATGGCGGTGTGCCAGTCTCCGAAATATTTTTCGGCTGTGGCCTGTGTCAGCACCGCAGTATTTATTTCCGACAATGCTGTATTAGGGTCGCCTGCCAGGAAAGGGAAATTGAAGATGTGGAAAAACGCAGGCTCTGCATAAAGGACGTTCTCCCTGAATTTTTTTTGCGGCGTATGCGTGTCGTCGTTTAACAGGGTTATCTGCTTATTGTTCCGTGCATAAATACGGGCCACCTGCTCCAGCTGCGGATAATCCAGTCGAAGGCCTTCAGCTACGGGAAAAGCACTTCCCTGCGAATAATGCATACCCTCCGGCGTTTTGTTGGCTGCCACTACCCTGTAAATACGGTCTGTATCTTTATGAAAATGATCGAAGCTTGTTTCATATTGAATCAATAAGAAAATAAGCAGGCAGGCCGCCACGCCTATAGCCAACCCAGCAGTATTAATCGCTACATATGCTTTATGCTTACGTAAATTTTGCCAGGCCGTTTTTAGATGATTTCTTAACATAATGAACATACTATTAAAAAGAGTAAGAGGTATCCGTTAAAATGTTCAAGAAAAATGCCATTTACCTACTCTTTTGAAAAGCAACAAGATGCATGCATAACTAAAATATAAATGTACGTTTTTGATACAGTGATTGTTCATTTATACAACAATATTGCCAGCGCAACGTCTTTTTTTGCTTTTATCCAATCTAAAATATTTATGTATTTTAGCGCCCTTACGAAAACACGTTGTTGCACTTTTTTACGGTAGACTTTTACCGAAAAACAGCACAGGTATTAATATAAAGTATGAGCCTCTCCATCATTTCAATTCTTACGATTAGTTTTATTGCCGCACTTGTCCGGTCAACCCTGGGTTTTGGAGAATCTTTAATTGCAGTGCCGCTGCTGCTACTTTTTTTGCCCGCAACCACCGCTGTTCCCTTATCAGTGATGTTATCCATTGTTATTGCACTGATCATCGTGATCCAGGATCACCGGAAGATCCATTTCTATAGCGCAAAATGGCTTATTTTTTATGCCATTCCGGGTATTCCCCTGGGGCTGCTCATTCTTGTATATGGCAATGAAGCCCAGGTAAAAACAGTGCTGGGATTACTGATCATTTGCTATGCGCTTTATACCCTGGCTGTTAAAACAACAAAAACGTTAAAAGAAGACAGTCAAATATGGCTTTTTATTTGTGGTTTTTTGTCGGGCGTTTTCGGTGGCGCCTATGGATTAAACGGTCCTCCCCTTGTGGTATACGGAAATCTCAGAAAATGGACTGCTACTCATTTTCGTGCCACGTTACAGGCTTATTTTTTACCCGTGAGCCTGCTTGGCTTCATCGGATATTATGCGAAAGGACTGGTGACCGCCGAAGTGAATTACTATTTCCTGCTATCGTTGGCCACATCCATCCCGGCCATATTTTTAGGCCGGTGGCTGAACCATAAATTGAACAACCGGGCGTTCCTTAAGTATATTCTTTACGGACTTATGGGCATTGGTATTATTTTAATACTCAATGCATGGCTTGGTAAGTAGGACCGATAGCTCTCGTTTTCAAATTCAAATAATCCTCCTTTCCGGAGATCAGTTGGCCGTTTCTTTCTTTACCCGTATATACTTTTCGATATTGTACCGGTTTACATTGCTGCCGGCAATTTTTTCAATGCCCTGTTGTATGAGCGTATCCTTATAAATAGAAATAGTAAAGCTGAAATCATTGCCTTCCCAGTTCCGCGCATTGCAGTATTCCAGGTGCTCTGTGTAGGTGCTGTCTTTTAATGTATAGGTGCCTCCTCCTGCTGAAAAAAAGGAAGAATCTTTTCCATTTTTCAAACCATGATGCAGGAAGGCGAAATGGCTGTCGTTGATGATCTTTATAAAGGACCGGTCTTTTGTATAATCGGTAATGGTCGTATCGCCGTTCTCAATAAGCGTTCCCTTTAAAAGCTTCCAGGTACCAGTGATTGGAACCTGCGGCGTTTTTGCCTGTTCCTTTGGTTGTTGGGTGCAGGATACGATGAGGAAAGCAACAAAAACGATCATGCTGAATTTCATAAAAAACTATTTAGTTTGTGAAGATAGGAAAACCGCTGCAAGTGCGTGAAGGCCGTTTGCAGAACCGAACAGGCTTTATGCAGCACGCTCAGTTTTTTTTGCGATTTATGTTTAAACGCAAGGAACGCCAGGTACTCGCCAAGAACGCAACATTATTTTGCAGCCAGCCTCTCATTGCGAACCTTTGCGGAAATTTCGCGCTTTGCGGTTTATTTTTAATGCTGTTAAGTTTGCATCACCTCTTTAATAAATGGTGCTTTTGCCTTAATTTGTGTATTGAAATATGAACCAACAAACGACTTCCCTTAGCCGGCGGCAATTTATTAAGGCCGCGGCGTCTGCAGGGCTTGCCCTGAGCATTCCGGCGGCTGTATCAGCAGCATTAAAAAAAGAAACCATTAAGATCGGTATCATAACCGACCTCCACCAGGACCTGATCCCGACCGGCTACGAGCGACTGGCGGCTTTTCTGGCCGACATGAAAAAAGTAAAACCCGATGCGCTGCTGCAAATGGGTGATTTTGCTTATCCCGGTGACAAGAATAAAAGCGTCATTGAGGCATTTAGGAATGCGCATCCGAAAACCCTGCATGTGATCGGCAATCATGATACGGACGGCGGTTATACCAAACAGCAGTGTATCAACTATTGGGGCATGCCCGGCCGCTATTATGCCTTTAAACTAAAAGGCATTTATTTGCTGGTACTGGATGGAAACGATAAGGGTTCGCCGGCTCATAAAGGCGGTTATGCTGCTTATATCGGGCCGGAACAAACGGCCTGGTTAAGAGAGCAGTTGGAAACAATAAAAGAGCCCTGCATCATTGTGTCGCATCAGCCACTGGCAGGCTCCGGTGCTGTAGATAATGCGGCTGAAATACAGCAGCTGCTGGAAAAATACCGGAACAAAATCCTGCTTGCGATAAACGGTCATACACATATCGACGCCCATTATCACCTGAATGGAGTGCATTATGTACATGTCAATTCTGCCTCCTATTACTGGATGGGCGAAAAATACAAACACATGATCTATAACCCTGCAGTGCATCAGCAATACCCCTATCTTTCCTATACCTGCCCTTACAGGGATGCGCTGTTTACTACACTTACCATTGATCCTGTTAAGGGCAAGATTCATCTGAAAGGAAAAGCCAGTCAATGGGAAGGAAAATCGCCGGAAGAACTGAACTATCAAAATTCTGAAATGCTGCATACCGGTAAAGAAATCGTGCCACGGATCAGTGACCTGCAATGGTAACTGCCGTACCATTAAAACCGGCAGTGTCATCGTCATTTAGCATCATGAACCGTTCCGGCAGGCGGCCATCCCGTGATTAGGGAACGGGCTTAATGGTGAAAACATTCGTCCAACAAATTAATCGAAATAAAACGCTGCTAATGCCAGCGCATTTTATTTTCTTTCTACCTTGCAGCATATTTCTATACAAAGGCTCATTTATGCATTTATCCCAACTAAATAAACGGTTCTTTTCCCCTTTACTGATGGTATGGCTGGGCATCACCGGCCTATCGATCCATCCCTTACAGGCGCAGGTAGTCACACCTGCAAAAAAGACCACAGCAGATCCCTATCATGCAACGTATGATAACAGCACGCTTACCCGCAATGAATTGCCCGTATTGATGCCCTATAACCGCATTATACATCCGGCAGGATCGGTACTGCGCTATGGAGATCCTAACCTGGAAAACCACAGCCTGGATCTGAAGCGGATCCCCGGCACCTGGCTGGTAGCCGTGGAAGACCGCTATGGTATTTCTGTGATCGATTACCGGCAAAAAAAACTGCTGGCATCCTGGACCTATACCGGCACCATCTATAAAGGATTTATGAGCACTTATTCGGGTATAGAAGTTATACAAAGAGGCAAAGACACCCGCATTTTCTGGAGCGCAGCCCAAAGCGGGCAGAAGCGATCGGCTGTTTTTGAAGCGGTATGGAACGGAAAGAGCCTCGAAATAAAGGATACCATTGGTTTTGCATCGATCGCCCCCGCTCCCCTGGCCCTGCCAAATGAAGTGGCCGTGCATACCGAAGGCGGTATTCCTTACCTGTACGTGGTGCTAAACGGAAATAATACGCTTGAAAAGATCGATCTTACCAATAAACAGCGGGTATGGACGATGCCTACCGGGGTAGCACCTTATGGTATTACCATTGTAAATGGGCATGTTTATGTAAGCAACTGGGGCGGAACCCTGCCGGCGTCCGGTGCTGCTGCTGAAACGGCTGGCGTTCCGTATGGGAAAATGTTTATTGATCCTGCTACTGGCGCAGCTTCGGGCGGATCTGTTTCCGTTTTTACCACTGGTGGATCACTGGCGAAAGAAATCGCTGTGGGGCTGCACCCGAATGACCTGGTGGCCAGTCCGGACGGGCAATTCGTTTATGTGGCCAATGGCAACTCTGACGCTGTTTCGGTGATCAGCACGACGGATCTTTCTGTTGCTGCTACGATATCTGTAAAGATAGATGCGGCTACCGGTTTTATCGGTGATTCGCCCAATGCGCTGGATATATCTCCCGATGGACGCATTTTGTATGTGGCTAATGGTATGGACAATGCGCTGGCCGTGGTACAACTGGGAGCAGATGCCTGTTCCAAAGGAAACGGCCGGTCATTTGTAAAGGGGTTTATTCCAACGGAGGCGTATCCCGGTGGTGTACGGGTGATCGGCAACCTGCTGGTGGTTACCAACCTGGAGGGCGAAGGTCCCCGCATTAGCAGTAAGGAACTCAGCAACCCGGGCAGGGAAGCCACCGCCTATTCCAAACCCGCTTATAATTCGCATTATGCAAAAGCTACTCTTTCTTTTATACCCGTTCCGGAGAATCAACAGCTACAACGTTATACAGTTGATGTTAAAAAACTGATGCTATTGTTCCGTACGGAATTGTCGCGTTTGAGCCCTCGTAAAGGCGTACCCGCCCGGCCCATGCCGGAACGCATTGGTGAGCCTTCGGTATTCAAACATGTTTTGTATGTGATTAAAGAGAACCGTACCTATGACCAGGTGTTGGGCGACATGCCCAAAGGGAACGGATCCAGGAATCTTTGCCTGTACGGCGACAGCGTAACACCCAATCAACACCAGCTGGCCAGGGATTATGTATTGCTGGATAATTACCATGCATCCGGTAAATGTTCTGCCGAAGGGCATCAGTGGACGGATGCTGCTATGGTAACGGATTATATTGAGAAGAATGTACGCGCCTGGTTCCGCAGCTATCCGCATGTACAAACGGATGCGATGGTTTATAACCAAAAGGGATTTATCTGGAACAATGCCGCCGACCATGGAAAAAGCGTACGCATTTATGGTGAAGCGGCCCTGCCCGATATGGACAAAAAATTAACCTGGACGGATATTTATACCAAATATAAAAACGGAGAACCGCTGGAGTTTAAAAACGTAACCACCATATCCAGGGTGGGCCCCTGGTTGTCGCCCAATTATCCAGCCTCAGACGAATTAAAGATCACCGACCAGTACCGTGCCGATGCCTTTATAAAAGAACTGAACGCATATGAAGCCATGCCCGGGGATTCATTGCCCGAGTTGATGGTAATGGCATTATCAACGGATCATACCGTTGGTACACGGCCGGGTATGCCCACGCCCGGGGCCATGATCGCGGATAACGATCTTGCGCTGGGTCGTATTATTGAGGCCCTGAGCAAAAGCCGGTTCTGGAAGAACACGGTTGTGTTTGTGACGGAAGATGATTCGCAGGCGGGCTGGGATCATGTATCGGCCTACCGCACCACCGGCTTTGTGGTAAGCCCGTACAGCCGCACGGGCAAAACCATTTCTGTCAATTATAATCAAACCAGTATGGTGCGTTCCATTGAACAGATACTGGGTATTCCGCCCATGAACCTGATGGATGCTACCGCAAGGCCGATGTTCGAATGCTTTAGCAATAGTCCTGCCCTCACTCCTTTCCTGGCAAAGGCGAACCTTATCCCCCTGGATGAAATGAACGTGCCTTTAACCACATTGAAAGGCCGGGCACTGGAGTTTGCCAAACAATCGATGCGTAAGGAATATGATCATATAGACGGTGGCAATGATGATGTGCTCAACCGGATCCTCTGGTTTGCGGCCAAAGGCCATCAGCAATACCCGGCCCACCTGGCCGGCAGACAGGAAAAAGACGAGGATGATGATTAACGGCATGCATAGCCGGTATCATTTCCGGAGACACCTAAACCGCGGTAAAAACGGCGTTTCCCAAGGAGGTTAAAGGAATGTTCTGTTAACAGCGGCCTTCGGTATGCAGCTGTCCGGAGCTGCTCTTTGGGTATGATCGTCCTGCTTTGCATATTTCACCGGCTCTTTAGGATTACCATCCACCCGGCCTGCCTTATTGATCAAACAAACCGGCATCAAAATAAAATACCTGGTCGCCCGCAACCCTTGCCGGTGAGGTATAAGGATGTTCTTCTGCCTTTCCAATACCCATGATATGCAGGACCTGCCAGCCCTTTGCTTTCAGGTAGTCGGCAACCAGGGAGCGATGACAACGCCACCATACTGCTTCCGAACACATACAGGCGGTGGGTTGTTTTACGGCAAGTGCTTCCAGTTGTTTTATGCCTTTTGTAAATTCCGGAGTCTCCATATAATCGGCATATCCCCTGAACGAGGCATTGCGCCAGCGGTGGTTTCGGGAATGTTCCTGAACGTTCCTCCTTCCGCCTAATACCTCCAGATGCACATATCCAATACCGTTGCTTTTCAGCTCAGCAGCCAGTTCTTCGCTATTGAACCGGGGAAATTTCTTTGAACCGGGAAAGCGCCGGATATCAGCCAGCATCCGTATGTTGAAGGATTGCAACATATGGATGAAATCTTCCGAACTATGTGTGGAATGGCCTATGGTATAGAGTGTATGCAACGCTTGCATATTAATAGATGCAAGGTACAAATTCCGGCCGTTAAACCGAAATACCGGTTGCCGGTCTTACAACCTTTATTGTCCTGAAAGCCGTTTTGTTTCCCGCAACAGCAGCGGAAATGCCGGTTGTGCCATGCCGCCATGGTCGTAACCCTGCAGCTCATACAGTTTTACATCGGTGTTGCCCGTCAGTTTCAGCATGCGCAGCAGGTAGGCATTTTCTTCATAGCGTCCATAAAGCTCCTGCTCCTGGTCGCCCGTGACCAGCAGGATGGCCGGTTTGACTTTCCGGACATGATATAACGGCGCCAATGTATCGATCCTGGGTTGCAGAGGTGTTATACCCTGTTCTTCCCTTACGGTGAAATGTGTAATGCACTGCGGACTAAAAGGTACAATGCCCAGTATACTGTCGGCATCTATGTTGTATGTTTTTAAGTATTTTTTGTCGAGGGTCAGCATCAGATCCAGGTAGCCACCGGCGGAGTGCCCGGACAAAACGATGCGGGACCGGTTGCCGCCATATTGTTCAATATGCTGAAAGGCCCAGGCCACGGCAGCCGCGGCATCTTCAATATATAGCGGAGCTTTTACTATTGGTGAAAACCGGTAGCCCACCCCTATAATAATATAGCCTTTGTTCATCAGGGCTTCAGGAATTTCCTTTTTACCGGCTTTGAGTCCGCCCCCGTGAAACCAGATAATGGTTGCCGCATTTTTTTTATTCCTGGGATAATAGATATCCAGCCGGCATTGGCGTTGCTGGTAAGCATCCTGTTTTACCGAAGCCGGGTAGTAGGGTATATCTTTTTGCCAGTCATAATCGTTTTGCGCGCCTGCCCGGAGCGTCACGAAAAAAATGATAAAAACAAGAAGTCGCTTCATATCAGCTCTTTTAAAATGCGGATCAGCAAGATACGGCTTTCTGCCCGATCGGGGTTCGTTTCAGGGTTATTGGGCGATCTATATGATATAAAACAAGCTGCCCAAAAGAACAAGCATGCCACTGGAAATATTCCGGTCAAAATCCCGTCCGCTTCCACCCGCTTGTTCTTCATCAATGCAGTACCGGGGAAATCGGCGCCTGCTATATGACCCAAACGCACGCGAAAGATTGATCTTACTGTCCATAGCCGGTTTAGTTTGAGGCTTTATAGTTGGCTTTCTTATAAATGGACTCCAGTGTTACCGGAAGACCGTTCCTCTTTTTGCTTTCGTCTGCCGCTTCCATAAAGGCCAGGATGTCCAGGGTTTCTTTTGGAGCCACGGGTGATTTACCGGTTTCAAAAAAGCGGATAATCTCTTTTAACAACGGATCGTATCCTTTGAAGCTGCCCAGGGTTACGGTTTGTTTCTCCGTGAAGATGGTACCTCCGTAATCCGATTTGCCGCTCCGGGTACCGCGGAAGCTGCCGATACGGCCGTCGTTCCAGATACCCGCCACCACATCGGTTTCCGGCGTATGCATCCGTATCACCGACTGGCAGCCTGGTCCCATCGCAGTAAAGAGGATCTCTACTCCATGGATGCCATACCAGAACAGATCCGGGTGTGTTTTTTCCAGCGGGGCCGGGCTATAGGTTTGCGCCCCGATGACCTTACCATAATCGCCCCGTACAATTTCATTCAAACCGTTAATGTACCGGAGCGAGGAGCTGGAAAATACCGGTACTTTATACTGTTCCGCTGCTTTAAAAATAGCAACCGCATCTTTCAGGGAGGCCGTTATGGGTTTATCAATAAAAAGTGGCTTACCGGCTTTTAGCACGGGTAATGCCTGCTCCAGGTGCAGCCGGCCATCATTGGTTTCCAGGCAAACCACATCTACTTTCGAAAGCAGGTCAGCAATAGATGTGGCAATAACAACCCCGTATTTCTGTACTTCCGCCGTATAGCCTGGTATGCGTTCCACACTGCTGGGAATATCTTTACTGCCCTGTGGATAAGCAGCCGCAACCCGGTAGCCCATAAATACCGGATCGGGTTTATCTCCGTTCAGCGATTTTACAAAAGCCACGGCATGCGATGTATCAAGTCCTATAATTCCGATTTTTTTTCCTTCAGCGAAGGGTTTGTACCGCATTGCGGATGCGCTGCTCCGGATACCAATTCCGATACCGGCCAGCGCAGAAAGACGCAGAAATTGCTTCCGGTCTATCGTTTGTTGTTTAAGCATGTTATCGTTTGTTTTGAATGCGGTCATATGGCTGAATACTCCGGTTTCCAGCGCTGTATCTGGCCGGTTTCTGCCGCGGTATTCCCCATATGTACGGCGATGGCAACATCTTTCCCTGTATGTACATTGCTGGCTACCGGTGTTCCGTTGATAATGGAATCGGCAAATCCGCTCAATGCAAAAAATGTAGGCTCTATTTTTTTCTCGTCTTTGTATACATAGATTCCTTTGCCCTGCTGAAGGGCTTCCTTGGTAGCGCCGGTTACGCCATCTACGGTGGCATAGGTACGTACGCGGTTCTCGGTATAGAACATGGCCGTATCGCGTCCCAGTTCAAACGTGCCTTTAGAACCAAAGATCAGCATTCGGTATCCCACAAATTCGTTACTGAGCACCGAACTCACCTGCGAACGCACACCGTTGGGATATCCATACACCGCATGAATATTATCATAAGTAGTGCGGCCATCCTTCCAGAAATCGATGCCGCCCATCGCCACCGCCGTTTCCGGAGCGGCTCCGGCCAGCCAGTTTACCAGGTCGATCTGGTGAGCGGCCAGTTCAGCAAGCAGTCCGCCGGAATATTCTTTATACATCCGCCAGTTCACCGCTTTCTCACTGCGCCCCCCCTCCACCGGGCGACGCCAGTCGTTATTGCGGTTGTACTGCGATTCAAAATGCGTAACGGTGCCAATCATATCCTCCGCCAGCAGCTTTTTGATCTTTGCATACATTTCGTAATAACGGTATTGATGTCCTACCTGCAGCACCTGTTTGGGATGCTGCTTCATCATACGCGCCAGCGACAAAGCCTGATCAATGGTATAGGTCATGGTCTTTTCTACATATACATGTTTGCCGGCGCTGATGGCATCCATGGCCATCGGATGATGCAGGTACAAAGGCGTGGCAATGATCACGGCTTCCACATGCTTATCTGCCAGCAGGGCCTTATAGTCTTTATAGGACCGGGCACCAGGCGCTGTCAGTTTCATGCCGGATTGTAAATGGGCGTCATCAATATCACAACAGGCCACCAGCTGCGCGGTTTTTATTTTCTGAAGTGTACCCGCAAGCCCCAGCCCCCGCTGGCCTACGCCAATTAATCCTACCCGTACGTATTCTTTATTGAAATGGGGTGTTAATGCCGCTGCTCCAACGGAATAACCGGCAACCGCTACCGAACTTTGTTTGAGGAAATCACGGCGTGAAAATCGTTTGCTCATTTTGTTTGTTTAATCTAAAATATACTTAAGAATTTCAGCTGTACAACAACGGCCCATAAACAGCGGTATCGCTGTTATACAATCGTTGATACACCAAGCCCCCTAAAGATATTCAATTTTGCGGATGGTCCTGTCAAAATTTCCGGTTACGTTACCGAAAATAAAAAAAAATGGAAGGACGGCAAAAAAACGTGTAGAAAAGACGGCTCGTTGTTTACCGGGTGATCTTTATTTTGATGCGGTAATAGCGAAATTGCCGGCCGGTCTTTTCATAGTCACTATGTACCATATTAGTGGCGTAGTAATACAGCCAGTAGGTGTTTTTACCGGCCGGAATCAGGCCGGGACTTACAATTGCCCAGTTATTTTTACTTTTTTCCAGCAGCGCTTCCGTCAGATCCATATCCGTTGAAAAAGGCTGGTTACGGTACATATACAACAAGCCGATGCGAATGCGGTTGGTGGCTTCATTAAAATAAGTAGGAAAAAACAGGTCCAGGTCAGGACTGACCTTACTGGCCGCGGGGTTGTATAAATGCGGAAAATCACTATTGGGGTCAGCGGCAAAAACCGTTACCGGCTCTTCAATTGTATTCCAGTATCGATCAGTAATGGCACGGCCGATCGTCCGGTAGCGTACCTTATTTATGGTGGTCCAGTAGCGCAGGTAAATGTAAAAGCGGTTATCTTTTTGTATAACCGAAAACTGGGAATCGTGTTTGCGGTTCCACAATACTTTTGAAGGCCGCCATTGGATCCCATCTGCAGATTCGGTGATAAATGTCTTCTCCTTATTTCTGTCTCCGGAATCTCTTGCGGTGTAAATCATTTTGTATGGATAAGGCGTGCCTTGTACCATAAAAACATCCTGCTCTACTACCCCATCCTGCTGTGGATGCCCGGTGCCCATCAAAATATTTTTAGCACCACCCCGAAGCTGTTTCCGCCAGGTATGGCCATCTTTTGAAGCGGCATATAAAAGATAGCCGGAATAATCGTCTTTGCGGCGGTTATCCCAACCGGAATACCACATCTGCCAGTATCCGGGCCGTGGTTCCAGTACCTTGAAATATCCCATCATTTGTTCCTCCCAGGGAAGTGTTTGCTGCAGCACCACTTCCCTGCTGCTGGCAACTACGCTGATCGTAAAAGGTGGCTTCGGTTGTTGGACGGTGCTGCGCTGCTGAGCAGCACAACCGGTAGTTGCCGAAAAGATTATGGCAATGAGGACGGACAATCCTAATGGCGGGCGATGAAGCATAACGTTCGTTTTTATAAATTGTATCTACAGGATCAACCGGCAGCGTAATAACTGCCGGGATGCAGCTTGTTTTTAGGAACCGGAGCAGCATACCCTGCAATTTAATAAATATGTACGACATATATTTATTCATCCGGCCGCTTTTGTAAGCAACCGTTTGCATAAAAAGAGCCCGCAGCCGGCCGGGGCCAGGTGCGGGCTCTTTTTAAATCTCCAAACAGATCCGGCGGGGATCGCCGTTGAAACCGGGTTTGCAGCTGCCGTTACACTCCTACATCGTGATCTTTGACGCCACCGAGGCCGGTACCGCTTTTTTATTAACGAGGATGCTGGTTGTTTTCAACTGTACATAGGCCCTGGTTACATGCAAATAACCTTTATATTCATTTCCGGTTCCCCAGGAGTTTTTTACGATATAATATTCTTTACCATCCTGGTCTTTCGACAGGCCCACAATATGCATACCATGGTCATCTGTTGTTTGACCGTTTTCGATACCGGTCTGCCGCAGCTCCGCGGTAATTTCCGGTTCGGGTTTTGGGCCGCCGAACAGTTCTTTTTTCTGAGCTGCAGTAATATTCTTTACATAAGACATCGGGTTCTGCGGTACAAACGCAACTCCGTTGGGCCAGCTGAAATAGGGTTCGGAAACATCCGTTCCCCAGGCTACCGTATACCCGTTTTTAAGCGCGTTGTCGATAACATCTGTAATTGCCGCGGGCGGAATATTGTAATCCCACTGAAACGCCCAGTTATCCGGTACCATCATCATAGCTTTTTGCCAGTAGGGCGTATTATTCTGGGAAATAAACTCGATGTACTGATTGGGATCAAGCCCTACTACTTCTTTTGCAAAGCTCTGCGGTGTATAGCTTTTGTTCTGGTAGGTAAACATCGCCGGTACTGGTCCCAGGTAGGCATCCAGGGTAGCAGAAAAGGCCTTCTTCCAGCGTGGAGAAAGCACACCGGCCGGATTTTTAATTACCGCATCCAGCATGGCTTTTAAGATCGCCTGCATTTCGCTGAAATTATTGGAAGTAGCTCCGTTCAGCAAACCGGTATATACTTCTTCGGGCACTGCGCCGTATTTGGCGTACATATTGATCACATCATGTGCTTCGCCGCCATCGCCCCAGCTTACAGCACCATTCATTTTTACATAGCTGTCTGCCTTGTCTTCATAAGACCTGCGGGCCGTATAGATCTTTGCCAGTGGCACGGGTTTACGACCCGCTTTGATCATTTCCGATTCTAAAAAAGAATTGGTGGAATAACTCCAGCAGGTGCCGGAGGAGCCCTGGTTTTCGATGGGGGTAACGGCCAGGTTAATAATATCCGTAAACCGGAAGCCTGTACTGTCGCTGCGGTTGGTACTGATCTTTTTGATCAGGTCGTCCTGGGCATGTAACCAGCTGCTGCCGGCAACCGTTACAGACAGCACAAGAGTCAGGAAAAACTTTCTACGCATTTTATTCAAATTTATCGGTGGTTTATCAGCGGATCCCGCTAAAGCAATATTTAAATTCCCGCAAAGAAAACGTTGTTAAAGCAATTAAGATCTTTTTTTTTATGAGTGGTGGTACTAAAACAAAAAACGGAGCCAGGCTCCGTTTTGATCCATTCGTTTTAACCGCTTACGCGTACATTTCTTCACGCAATGCCTTTACCCGGTCATCTTCCAGGTATTCGTCAAAGGTGCTCAACCGGTCGATAATGCCTTTAGGTGTTAATTCGATGATCCGGTTGGCTACGGTTTGCATAAAAGTATGGTCATGACTGGTCAGCAGCACAATGCCGTTATAAACCGTACACTGTTCGTTGAAGCTCTGGATACTTTCCAGGTCCAGGTGGTTGGTCGGCTGATCCAGGACCACCACGTTGGGATTTTGCAGCATCATTTTGCTGACCATGCAACGTACTTTTTCTCCCCCGCTTAATACATTGGTTTTCTTCAGTACTTCTTCCCCGCTAAACAGCATCTTGCCCAGGAATCCGCGGAGGAAGGGCTCGTCCACGTCTGTAACATGTGGCGGAACAAACTGACGCAGCCAGTCCATCAAATTCAGGTCAGACTGGAAGAACTTGCTGTTCTCGATGGGCAGGTATGCCTGGGTAACGGTGGTACCCCATTCAAAACTGCCGGAATCTGCTTTTGCATCCCCATTGATGATTTCAAAAAACTGGGTTACCGCCAGGGGATCTTTTGAAATAAATGCGATCTTATCGCCTTTATTTACACTGAATGTTACCTGGTCAAAAAGTACCCGGTCTTCCGTTGCTGATTTTAGTTTTTCAACATTTAAGATCTGGTTTCCTACTTCCCGCAGGGGCTGGAAAATGATGCCTGGGTATTTGCGGTAGCTGGGCTCAATTTCCTGGAAGTCCAGTTTCTCCAATGCTTTTTTACGGCTGGTAGCCTGTTTACTTTTTGAGGCATTGGCGCTAAAACGGGCAATAAAGTCCAGTAACTCCTTTTTCTTTTCTTCCAGTTTCTTATTCTTATCGCTGATCTGGCGTGCCATTAATTGCGAGCTTTCGTACCAGAAGGAATAGTTACCGGTAAATACTTTGATCTTCTGGCGGTCAACATCGGCCACGTGGGTACAAACCGCATCGAGGAAGTGACGGTCGTGGCTCACCACCAGTACAATATTTTCATAATCGGCCAGGAAATTTTCCAGCCAGCCGATCGTTTCAATGTCCAGACCGTTGGTAGGCTCATCCAGCAATAAGATATCCGGATTACCAAACAGGGCTTGTGCCAGTAATACCCGCACTTTCATATTGGAAGGAATATCCTTCATCAGCATCTGGTGCTGCTCATCTTTTACACCCAATCCATTTAAAAAAGCCGCGGCATCACTCTCCGATTCATAGCCGCCCATTTCCCCATATTCAGCTTCCAGCTCGGACGCCTTCATGTAATCGTCTTCCGTGGCATCTGGGTTGGCATAGATCGCATCACGCCGCAACATGGTGTCCCACATTTTTTTATGCCCCATCAGCACGGTATTCAGTACCGTTTGATTGTCAAATTCAAACTGGTTTTGCTTTAAAACCGCCATGCGCTCACCCGGAGTAATGGATATCGTTCCTTTATTTGCTTCGATCTCCCCGCTTAAAATCTTCAGAAAGGTCGATTTTCCCGCACCATTGGCTCCAATAACGCCATAGCAGTTCCCTTTTGTGAAGTTTACGTTCACATCTTCAAACAATACCCGCTTACCGTAAGCAAGTTTCAGATCTTTAACACTTATCATGAGCCAATCTTTATTTATCTGTTTTCAAAAAGTGGTGCAAAGGTAACGCAAAGTTGACAGGTGGCGAAGTTTGGCTGTTTAAAAGTTGGGGAATCGCTCCTGTTTAACGGGTATTCCATGTTATTCAGGCCGGCAGATCATCAAACGCCGGTGATGATCCTTAAATCCGCTGGCTTCATACAACCCACGGGCCCGTTCATTATGATGCTCCACTTCCAGGAAAATGGCTTTCAGGTTATTATTGGCCGCATATTCCTTTACAAAGTTCACCGCGTATTTGCCATACCCTTTTCCGCGGGCCTTATCGCCCAGGTACAGTTCATCTAAAAAAGTGATGCGGCCGCCAAATTCAAAGCTGAACATAAAGGCCAGGATCAGGAAGCCGATCGGGGCTCCGGTTTCATCAAAGATCATAAAGACCGCCCCTGCTTCCGGATGCGCCAGAAAATAGCCGGTGTTTTCCCGCATTAATGTTTCATCAAACGGGTATCCGTCAATGGCAAAGAAATCCCGTTTCATATTGATAAAAACATCAAGAAAGGCGTCGGTTAACGGCCGGATGATTTCGTGGTTCATAAATAGCAATTTTTAAATGATGATATATTGCAAAAATAAAACCGCCCCGGAAATCCGGGGCGGTTCCTGTATGCTTTAAGCATGTAATTAGTAGCCCATGCCACCCATATCCGGGCCACCTGGCATTGCAGGAGCCGCAGCTTTAGGTTCGGGTTTATCTGCGATCACACACTCAGTTGTCAGTAACATACCTGCAATAGAAGCAGCATTTTCCAATGCAACACGGCTTACTTTTGTAGGATCGATAACGCCTGCTTTAAACAGGTTTTCGTAGTTTTCTGTTCTGGCGTTGAAACCAAAGTCGGCTTTACCTTCTTTGATCTTCTGTACAACGATTGAACCGTCGATACCCGCGTTGTCAGTAAGGGTACGTACCGGAGCTTCCAGTGCACGTTTTACGATAGCCATACCGGTAGCTTCGTCTTCGATCTGGCCTTTTACTTTTACGTCCAGGCTGTCGATGGCACGGATATACGCCACACCACCACCAGGAACGATACCTTCTTCAACCGCTGCTCTTGTTGCATGTAAGGCATCATCTACACGGTCTTTCTTTTCTTTCATTTCTACTTCTGTAGCAGCACCTACATACAATACAGCCACACCACCGCTTAATTTAGCCAGGCGCTCCTGTAATTTTTCACGATCGTAGTCGGAAGTTGTATTTTCAATCTGTGCTTTGATCTGGTTTACGCGACCAGTGATCTCCGCTTTTTTACCTTTACCACCAACAACAATCGTGTTGTCTTTATCAATGGTAATCGAAGAAGCCTGTCCCAGGGCTGCCAGGTCTGCGCCTTCCAGTTTATGACCCAGATCTTCAGAGATCACGGTACCACCGGTTAAGATCGCGATATCGGTCAGCATTTCTTTTCTTCTGTCGCCAAAGCCCGGAGCTTTAACAGCAGCTACTTTCAGGGTTCCACGCAGTTTGTTTACTACCAGGGTAGCCAGTGCTTCACCTTCCAGGTCTTCTGCAATGATCACCAGCGGACGACCGCTTTGTGCCACTTTTTCCAGGATACCCAGGATATCTTTCATAGTGCTGATCTTCTTGTCATAGATCAGTACATAAGGATTCTGTAATTCAGCTTCCATTTTTTCGCTGTTGGTAACGAAATAAGGAGAGATATAACCACGGTCAAACTGCATACCTTCTACTACGTCAACGGTAGTATCGGTACCTTTTGCTTCTTCAACGGTGATCACCCCTTCTTTACCAACTTTGCCAAACGCCTGAGCAATCAGGTCACCGATCTGCTCGTCGTTATTCGCAGAAATGGTAGCTACCTGTTTGATCTTTTTGCTGTCGTTACCAACTGTCTGGCTTTGTGCTTTCAGGCTGGCTACCACCAGGGAAACCGCCTTGTCAATACCACGCTTCAGGTCCATCGGGTTGGCACCGGCAGCTACCATACGCAGCCCTTCGCCAATGATCGCCTGTGCTAAAACAGTAGCCGTAGTGGTACCATCACCCGCGATATCAGCGGTTTTGGAAGCTACTTCTTTCACCATTTGAGCGCCCATGTTCTCTACCACATCTTCCAGCTCAATTTCTTTTGCTACGGTAACACCATCTTTAGTGATTGCAGGTGCACCAAATTTTTTCTCAATTACTACATTACGTCCTTTAGGTCCTAATGTAACTTTTACTGCGTTGGCTAAAGAGTCAACGCCTTTTTTCATTTTATTTCTTGCTTCAATATTGAAGAAAAGTTGTTTTGCCATTTTTTACTTAGTTTGAAAATTTGGAAATGTGGGAATGTGAAAATGCGTTTAAATCACCATTCCGGTTTTATTAAAGGATCTGATTAACTGATGTGCTAATTTTCAAATTTTCACATCAGCACATTTACACATTAATTAATTAAACAATCGCCAGGATATCGCTTTCTCTCATAATTAAAAGATCTTCGCCGCCGATCTGGATCTCTGTACCGGCATATTTTCCGTATAATACGGTGTCACCGGGTTTTACTGTTACAGGTTCATCTTTTTTGCCAGGACCCGCTGCTACTACAGTACCACGCTGGGGTTTTTCTTTAGCAGTATCAGGAATGATAATACCGCCTGCTGTTTTTTCTTCTGCTGCTGCTGGTTTTACAATTACCCGGTCGTGCAAAGGGGTAACAGTTGTTTTTTTAGCCATAATCGTATTGTTTTTTTAAATTTTAATTTAAAGTGCCAAAATGTAATTTTTGGGCTGCTAAAGTAGCATAAATAGTATGCCATCCCACTGTAAAGTGAAATTTTTTCAGTTTAAACCCCATTCCCGGGGAAAATCGCTCCCCTGATTAATCCATTCCTGTCAAAATTGCACTTTTGCCTGCAACCGATAAGGCTTTTGAATCATTGGTAATATAATATCTGAATGTCCTTATAGAAAAAGGATGGTGACCTTCCCTGTTGGATGGTTTTTGCTGGTATCCATAAGATCTTTGGTTCGTGATCTGCAGCCGGTTACCGGAGAAATGACCATTTATTTAAGTATGATCCCCGCATTTTCCCTGGTTTTTTCTTTAATTAGGTACAAATCAACTATCTTTGCAGCCGCAAAAGAGTTCATTCAATCAATGATTAGCAGAAGAAATATCAGGGTTAAAGTGATGCAGACCCTCTACGCATGCAGCACGGAAACCGAACAAAACAGTAAAGTTCCCAGTCCTTCCAGAGTTTTAGACCAGCATTTTAATCAAACCCGCAGCCTGTTTGTTTACCTGATCTATTTTTTAACGCAAATCGCCCGGTATGCTGAAAAAGATGCACATAAGCGTGCCAGCAAATACATTCCTTCGGCAAACGACCTGAATGTAAATACCAAGCTTGCGGGCAGCAGCCTGCTTTGGCAGATCCTGGAAGATAAGCAGCTCGAAGAGCAGTTTAAAAAGGATAAAAACGAAAGTAATATTGATGAGGAACTGGTTAAGAAAATATACAACCAACTTACAAAAACACCTGAATATCAGCAATATATTTCCGTAAGCCAGCAGGACAAAGCAGAAGACCGGAAGATCTTCGAATTTATCCTGAACGACTATATGTTAGGTAATGAGGAGTTTGTAGGGCATATTGAAGAACTGTTTTCCAACTGGAGTGATGACGGGGAAATGGTGGTGCAATTGCTGCAAACCTACCTGCACAAACCGGGATCCGTTAAATTCCAGGAAATGATCAGTGCGGACAAAGCCCGTTTTGCACAGAACCTGCTTACAACGGTTCTTGATAAAAACGACTACCTGCTGGAATTTATCACCCCCAAACTGAAGAACTGGGATCCGGAGCGGATTGCCCTGCTGGACATGGTGATTATGAAAATGGGGGTAGCAGAATTCCTGTATTTTGAAACCATTCCTCCTAAAGTGACCATCAACGAGTATATCGATCTTGCCAAAGAATACAGCACCGCCCAAAGCGGACATTTTGTGAACGGTATCCTGGACAATATTCACAAGGAGTTGGTACAGGAAGGACGGTTAAAGAAAACAGACTATAAAAAAGCCTGAGGACTTTTTAACCAGGGTTCATCCGGCTTTATGCGTTCTTACATCAGTAACGGTTGAGAGAAAGTTTAAGAAAAGAAAAAATGTTCGGGTCCCTGCTGATTTTGGACTAAGTTTGCATTCTCAAAAACGGTATTAATAAAGCAAGCGGAATGATTTTGCCAATATACGCTGGTCATTTTGCAGCATACCCCCGGAAATCCGGGGAGGCCAATAAACAAAAAAAATTAAACTGATGAAAAAGGGGTTACTCATTATTGTTGCAGCGGCAACACTTATTGCGTGTAAGAATTCATCCGGAAAAGGTGGCACCGCTTCCGGCGACAGTATTACTGCAGCAGAGAAAGCAACAGCGCTCACCGATTCTGCAAACTTTACAACGGCGGTTTGGGTAGATTCTACCTTTAAAGATATCGGCAAGGTAAAGAAAGGACAGATTGTTGAAATTCCGTTCACCATCAAAAATACCGGTGACAAGCCGCTGGTTATTGCCTCGGTAAGCCCTGGTTGCGGATGTACAGTAGGTGAAAAGCCGGAAAAGCCCATTATGCCTGGTGAGGAAGGAAAAGTGGTGGCCAAGTTCAACAGTGAAGGACAGGCAGAAGGTTCTCACAACAAGAATATGGTGGTACGCGCCAATATGAAACCCTTTACTGAAACCGTTTTAAATTTTAAAGTAGAAGTAGTTAAATAATCAAAGCGTAAATAGAATGACAAATGTATTATTGCAGGCGCAAGGTTCGCCTGGCCCTTTCGGATCGATGACTACCATGATCTTCATGTTTGGAATGATCATCGTTTTCTGGCTGTTTTTTATCCGTCCGCAGGCAAAACGAGCAAAGAATCAGAAAAAATTCATCGAGGATCTTCAGAAAGGTGACAAAATTGTAACCATTGCCGGTATCCATGGTAAAATCAACCAGGTAAACGAAGACGGAACCCTGAGTATTGAAGTTAGTCCTGGTAACTATATCAAGATCGAGAAGTCGGCGATCAGCATGGACTGGACAAGCCAGCTGAATAAAGGCACCACTCCTCCTGCGAAGTAGCGGTCAGCTGACGGCCTTTAGCTTTCAGCCAATCACATAATTAAAATCGAAACACGGCAAAGAAGTATTTTTGCCGTGTTTTTTATTATCCTGTTTTACAGCCACAGAGGCACTGAGACACTGAAGTTTTTTAAGACTGTTTGAGGTTGACGAATACAGGTGTCCGGCAGGATATAAAAAGATCTGTGTTTCTGAGTTTCAGTGGCAAATTAGAAAAAACAAACTTCATGCTTAAAGTAGGTATCACAGGAGGAATCGGGAGCGGTAAAACACTGGTGGCGTCTATATTTCATACGCTGGGTATACCGGTATACGACGCTGATGCAGCCGCAAAAAGACTGATGAATACCAGTGCGGAGATCCGGGAACAGATCATGCGGTTGTTTGGGGAAGATACGTATAAAGCGCAGCAGCTCGATCGAGCCCTGCTGGCTTCAAGGGTATTTGGCGATCCGGAAAAATTAAAGCAACTGAACCAGATCGTACATCCTGTTACCATCCGCGACAGTCAGGATTGGTTTGCAAATCAAACGGCTCCTTATGCAATTAAAGAGGCCGCTATATTTTTTGAAAGCGGCAGCGACCGGTATGTCGATTATATGATCGGGGTAACGGCCCCGGAAGCATTGCGGATCCGACGTACCATGGAACGCAGCTCCATTACAGAAGCGCAGGTGCGGGAACGGATGCAACAACAAATGGACGATGCTGAAAAAATGCGCCGCTGTCATTTTGTGATTGACAACGGTGAAACGATATCGCTGATAATGCAGGCAATGGATATTCATCATAAATTACTGGCATTGGATAAGGATCGGGTATCCTGATCAATGGAGCCTGTTTGTCCGCAGATGGGCGCAGATTTGATACGCTGATCGTCCGGATGATACCAAAGCAGATTTGCGGGAAATTTTGATCAGCACCCAATATCAGCATAAAAAATGCCCGTATCTTTGAACTTTTGACAACTCCTTTTGTTGAAAGGTAACGTTGACAACCATCGTGTTACGGAAACTGACCATATTACTTGTATTTGTTTTCTACAGCCTGGCCTCCTTTGGGGTCAGTCTTAATCTATTTTATTGCTGTGGCAAATTAAAATCGGTTTCCTTAACGTCTCATATTCCGGAAACAAAAGACTGCCCGGTACAAAAGGGGAAAAACTGCTGTGAAAACAAAACCGTCGATACAAAGGTCTCTGTAGATCAAAAAACAAGTGGGGCACCCGTTTTTGTACTGGCACAACCCGGCGCATTTTTCGTTACCCCTCCTGCCCTGTTTGGCAGTGTACCGGAGCCGCCTTTCGCCGCTTTTTTGATTCGCCCTCCTGCCGATCCTCCAGAACCGCAGCCGGAAAATCGCTCCGTGCTGTTTAGCGTTTTTAGAATTTAGAACCACCAACATTGTTGTTTGCAGGTTGATATGACTACCGGTCATGCCCTGTTGTTGTTGTTCCACTTTTCTAAAAAACAAATCCATGAACCATCGATACCTTGTAATTTTATTTTTACTGATCTCAACCGTTGGGTTTTCTCAAAAAAATATAAAGACCGAAACCTTTAAAGTGCTGGGCGCCTGCGAAATGTGTAAAGAGCGCATCGAAACCGCCGTACTTGATCACAAAGCCAAAAGCGCAAAATGGGACGCTATTTCTCAGTTGCTTACGGTTAGCTATGATCCAGCCAAAACCAGTGATGAAAAGATCCTGAAAGCACTGGCAGAAGCGGGTCATGATAATGAACGCTTCAAAGCTTCCGACGCCGTTTACCAGGCATTGCCGGCCTGCTGCCATTATCAAAGGGATGCTGATTCCGCAGCTCCAAAAGAAAAGCAGCTCATTACCGGGGTTGTATTGGAAGAAACCGCCAAAGGAAAGATCAATCCCATCGCCAATGCCACAGTGAAAAGCCTGCATTCGAACCAGTATTTCGTTACAGACAGCACCGGCGTTTTCCGCCTGGAGAGCGATCTGCCTACCCATATCGCCATCAGTTATGTAGGCTTTCAATCGGATACCATCAGTGTAAAGAAACCGGAAATGCTTACCATTATTCTTAAGAACTCCTCCACCGGTGATTTGAAAGAGGTGATCGTCAGTTCTAAAAATCCTTCCACTTTTGTATCTACCATGAGCATTCTGAATACGCTGAATATGGGTGCAAAGGAGCTCACCAAAGCTGCCTGCTGCAATCTTTCGGAGAGCTTTGAAACCAGTCCTTCGGTGGATGTAAGCTACAGCGATGCCGTTACAGGTGTAAAACAGATCCAGTTACTGGGCCTATCGGGAAACTACACCCAATTGCTTACAGAAAATACCCCGGAGATCAGGGGCCTTACCGCACATTACGGACTCACCTATATTCCCGGCCCCTGGATCGAAGGCATTCAGCTGACCAAAGGAACCGGTTCCGTGGTAAACGGTTATGAGAGCATTGCAGGACAGATCAATGTAGAGGAGAAAAAGCCGGACAATTCAGAACAGTTGTTTGTAAACACCTATGTTAACAGTATGGGGCGCCTGGAAGCCAATATCAATACGGCTCAAAAGCTCAACGATAAATGGAGCACAGCCTTACTGACCCATGGCAACTACAGCAATAAAAAGATCGATCACAATATGGATGGGTTCAGGGATCTGCCCACCGGGTCGCAGTGGAATGTGTTGAACCGCTGGAAATATATGGATAACAATGGCTGGATCGTTCAACTGGCGTTAAAGGCCATGAATGACCGCCGTTATGCAGGACAAATGGACTTTGACCCCAACCAGGACCGGTATACCACGAACCACTACGGTGTGGGAATCAATGCGCAGCAATATGGGTTTACCGGGAAACTGGGTTATGTTTTCCCGCAACATAAATACAAGAGCCTGGGACTGATTCTTTCTGCGATGCAGTATACCAACAATGCGTATTACGGGCTAACGGAATACGACGGCAGGCAGAAAAACCTGTATGGAAATTTTATCTACCAGTCTATCATCGGCACCACCGATCACAAATTCCGGACAGGCTTCAGCTTTTCTAATGAAAACTATAACGAGCAGCTCAACCAACGAACGTTCAAACGCAACGAGATCGTTCCGGGTGCCTTTTTTGAGTATACCTATACCGCTTCGGACAAACTTACGGCCATCGCCGGGTTACGGCTCGATCATCACAATCAATACGGTTTTATTACCACTCCCCGGCTGCATGTAAAGTATGACTTCACGCCCAAAACCAACCTGCGGTTATCCGGCGGATCCGGTTTCCGTGTCAGCAATATTTTTGCAGAGAACGTGGGTGTTTTTGTCAGTGCCCGGCAATATGAGATCCTGAACCCCACCTCTACCTATGGCTATGGGCTAGATCCGGAAAAGGCCTGGAACTATGGTTTGAATTTTATACACCAGTTCAACCTGGGTAACCGTAAAGGATCCATTGCCCTGGACGCTTATCAAACCCGTTTCCGGAACCAAACGGTGGCCGACCTGGATGCGCATCCCCAGGCCATCCAGTTCTATAATCTAAATGGCAAATCGGTATCCAGCAGTGTGCAGGCCGAGCTTAATTATGAGCTGCTGCGCAAACTGGAGCTGCGTATGGCCTACCGTTGGCTGGAGGTACAAACACAATACCGCCAGGGCCTGCTGGATAAACCTTTTACGGCAAAACACCGGGCCTTTATCAACCTGGCCTACGAAACCCGCAACAAATGGAAGTTTGACTATACCACGCAATGGCTCAGCCGGAAACGGATCCCCAATACAGCCTCCAACCCTGCCGGTAAGCAAATGGATGCATGGTCGCCTTCGTTCTTCCAGGTAGCGGCACAGGTAAGCAAACAGTTTAGCAAACAATGGGCAGTGTATGTTGGGGGAGAAAACCTTACCAATTATGTACAGGAATACCGGATCATTGATGCGGCAACCCCGTTCAGTCCCTACTTCGATGGCTCCCTGATATGGGGACCGGTTACGGGGCGGATGGTATACGCCGGTATGCGGTTCCGGATTCCGTAGGGGCAGGTTTAAAGTTTAAGGTTCAATGTTCCAAGTTAGATCCGTTTTATATCTGACGGGCAATCCCATTTCCGCATTCCCAAATTTTCAAATTATCAAATTTCCTCATGGTTGATAAATCCTGTTGGCTCTTAATGATCAACTGAAAACTGATTGCTAAAAGCTTATTCACTGTTGCCTTTTGGGGGACATGCAGACTGGGGAGACTCTGGGATTTTTCAGATATGCAAAACGATTCCGTTTACAAGAGCTGAACGTTCCAGGTTTAGGTTCCACGTCAGATCCGTTTTTATGCTTAATATAAGACGCTGGATACCGGATGCTGGATATTCGATACAAGATGTCTAATGTCTACGGAATATCGATCAAAAGAGGTTCATGGAGCTGTAACGGCATCCCCATTTTCACATTTCCACATTTTCAAATTCCGAAGGAATTGGCACGGGATTCGCATCTAAAGAGCGGCGGTTACTTTATTCATCACTTTTAAAACAACGATTATGGAAGAAAACAAAGCGTCGTTTTTCGACAAAGCCAAGGAAACCCTGTCTGACCTGAAGGAAAAAGCGGGCGAAGCATGGGATAAAACAAAGGATACGCTGGAAGATGCATGGGATGCCACCAAAGACAAGGTCGGGGAAATCAAAGAATCGATCAGTGAAAAAATAGACGAAGTCCGTGGCAAAGAGGATCATCCTGGTGCTGAAAAAGCGCAGGAAAAGGTAGCCGAAGCCGAAACATTTGTTAAAGAAAAACTGGACGAAGCAAAAGAAGGCGCCGAACATCTGGCAGACAAGGCGGAACAAAAATTGGAAGGATTAAAAGACAACGAATAACTATAGACCTATTTGCTTCTGAGCCGCCTTAACGGGCGGCTTTTTTAGTAAAGACAGTAACGGATGCCGGTATGTTTTTCAATAAGCCCAATGGCTCAAAAGCAAAAAGAGATCTGAAATGTAAATGCAGCGGTAAATCAGGATGTTATACCGGGAAGATTAAGGAAACCAATGCCGCATTTACTTTAAAATTTGATATTCTAAGTCCCCCCGGGACGCAATAACCAAAAGGTTATTATATTTGCATTGCAGAAAAACCAATGAAAAATGACGACAAATGAACTAAAACAGCTGCTTGAAGATGAGAAAAGGGCGTTGGAAAAATTTATCGTGGCGGCTGAAAAATTCAACCTCGATCCGGATTTCATAGAGGAACAAAAAAATTTCTACCTTGAAAGGATCTTTGAGTTGATGGAAAAGATAAAAAATATTAATTAAATCATTTTTATGCTTAAAAAGGAATTAGAAGCCTTATTTATTACCAGGAATAAGAAGGAATTCACAGCCGGTTTAGATAAGCTGTACGATAAATACAAAAATGATCCCAAAGCTATAAAAGAGATCTCTGCCTGTATAAAAAGCGGACTGAAGGACGTAGGCAAACGGCTGGATGACATTCAGCATGAAATAGATGTAAAACAGAAATTGGCAAATGTTTCTGAAATTATTAATCTGTCTTATATCGCTAAGACATATTTTGGGAAAACAAGGCAGTGGCTTTATCAGCGGGTAAATAACAATGTTGTGGGCGGAAAAACGCAACGGCTTACATCAGCAGAAATTGCAACGCTCAATAAGGCGTTAAAAGAAATCAGCAAAAATATTGGTTCTGTTACTATCGGTTAATACGGCAAACCGGGTACTCAGCAATGCCCGATAACCTGAACCATGATCTGATCATTTTTGTGCCTTGCGATACCTGTTCGTGAGCTATAATCCTTTAAAATTTGATATTTCTCATGGGTTATTTTAAATTGCCCTATGGATACTTCACTGATTGATGAGCTGAACGACAAACCGTCCCGTAAGAAACTGTTGTACCCCGTAAATCCGGAGCTGTCGGCCTATTTAAAACACCAGGGACGGGAAGTGAAGTTACCTGTATCGCACCGGGACCTGCTCAATTTTACCTGGTCTATTCCCATAAAAGATAAGGACGGCAATTATACCCATTGGGAAAAGGCCATTTATGATAAGCGCGACTGGGATTTTTTAAAAGAAGGGCTGGTAAAGATCTATGCCATTTTAAAAACAGAAGGCGATATGAGTTTTGCCGACCAGCTGGATGTGGCCCGTATCGATTATTGTAATTTTGGAAACTCCCTGCCCTTCCGCATCCGCATCATCAATAAGTTCAACGCCAATTTTGACCACTATTATATGAAGATCACGGATGCTTCCCGCATCTACGGGCTGGAGATGGAGCATATCCTTTCACCCAACCGGATCACTTTTTACACGGATGGAGGCACGTTGGTGGAAGAACATATTCCCGGTCTTCCGGGGGATGTATTCCTGAACCAGTACCTGGACCTACCAGAAACAAATAAGACCCGTTTTGCAAAGGAGTTTGTAAAATTCAATGAACGTTGCTTTGTACGGCTGTTGGGTGATATGCGGAGTTATAACTTTGTGATCGTAAGCACACCGGATATTGAAGGGTATCAATACCGCATCCGGGCGATCGATTTTGATCAGCAAAGTTATGAAGGGCGTAAAAGTTTGTACATGCCCCAGTTTTTCAAGGAGAACAACCGGTTTGTTCAAACCGTGCTCAGTCATCTGAATAAAGAATCGATTGAGCAGTATAAGGCCGAAGAGTGTTCGGCCATGGCTTTCCGGGTGGCTGCCGGCCGTTTCCGCCTGATGGAGCTGTTGAATATTATGTCGCGGGACACCATTTCTCCCATTGCCAAACAAAAACAACTGGCGGAACAACTGAACCAGCATTTTCACACCGCGGCCTTCAACCGCTGCAATTCTATGGGGCAGATCCTGAAACTACACCTGAAATATATGCTGCGTGAAAACCTGAAACTGATCCAGGAGAAAACAAGATCGCTCAAAAAGCCCGTATTCCAGCCCGTTTCCCGGAGCACGGGAAAATAAACCGGGATTTAGGTTTGTGTAAAAAATACACATTCCCCGGCCCCAAAACCACCCCCGGTTATTAAAAATTCACATTTCGGCAAAGAAGTTTAAACAACTTCAATATATTCTTCCAAATAGCAGATAATTTCTCAGGAATGGTTAACTTAGCGCCTCGTAAAACAGAAAATACAGTTGTTTTTTAAAATTTTAATGAATGAGTAAATACAGAGCCGGGGTTTTATTTGGCAAAGAGCTGGAAGACCTCTACAACGACGCAAAAGACAATAAGTTTGCATTACCTGCGGTAAACGTAGTGGGCACCGACAGTGTAAATGCTGTTTTAGAAACCGCAGCAAAAGTAAACTCCCCTGTAATGATTCAGTTCAGCAACGGCGGGGCTCAGTTCTTTGCCGGTAAAGGCATGCCGAACGACAAGCTACAGGCAAATATTTCCGGAGCCATCAGCGGTGCTATGCACGTACACAATGTGGCAAAATACTATGGTGTTCCCGTAGTATTGCACACGGATCACGCTGCTAAAAAATGGTTACCCTGGATCAGTGCGCTGATCGATGCCGGAGAACAATTTCATAAAGAAAAAGGCCAGCCGCTTTACAGCTCACACATGCTGGATCTGAGTGAAGAGCCCATCAACGAAAATATCGAGATCTCTGTAGAATATTTCAAGCGCATGGCGCCCCTGGGCATGAGCATTGAAATTGAACTGGGTGTCACCGGTGGTGAGGAAGACGGCGTGGATAATACCGACGTTGACAACTCCAAATTATATACACAACCCGAAGACGTAGCACAGGCATACGAAGCGCTGAGCAAGGTGGGCAACCTGTTTACCGTTGCTGCGGCGTTTGGTAACGTACATGGTGTGTACAAACCGGGTAATGTGGTATTAACCCCAACCATCCTGGACAATAGCCAGAAATTCATCCAGCAAAAATTTGCAACGGCTTCCGACAAACCGGTTTACTTTGTATTCCATGGCGGTAGCGGTTCTGAAAAAGCCAAGATCACGGAAGCCATCGGTTATGGTGCTATTAAAATGAACCTGGATACCGATATGCAGTGGGCATTTGCAGAAGGCGTGTTCGATTATTACAAAAAGAACGAAGCCTACCTGCAGGGACAACTGGGTAACCCGGAAGGTGAAGATAAGCCAAACAAAAAGTACTACGACCCGCGCGTATGGTTGCGCAAGGGCGAAGAAACATTTGTAAAACGTTTGGAAGAAGCCTTTACCGATCTGAATTGTATCGGCAGAAATGCATAGGACATATCTTAGTTTTTATAGGTCCCTGCTTCTTTTGAAGCGGGGATTTTTTTTTGAGAAGCCGGGTTCTCAGCCACAAATACCAAGGCTCGAAGATGCATGAAGGTAAGGTGTTCTGCAAAGATCGCTAAACGCTATCCCAATGCAATGGTTTGAATAGCGATCCTTGCGTATTCCTTGCGCCCATTGCGTTTTTCATTTAAACTCCAGGAAGCGCAAGCACAACGGGCAGTGACGCGGTTTCAGTGTTGGGCTCAAAGCCCCACGAAGCATTAATGCAAACCCTTCAGTGCCTCTGTGTTCCTGTGGCTTTATTTTTATATAAAGAAAGCTGCTACAAAATTTCCAGCAATTCCTTTTTTGACAGGTTTTTTAAAAAAGCGGCATCTGTTTTTATTAAGCCCTGTGCCAGTTGCTTCTTTTTCTGTTGAAGGCGGACGATTTTTTCTTCAATCGTGTTGCTGCAGATCAGGCGAACCGCTATGACCGGCCGGGTTTGCCCGATGCGATGACTCCGGTCAATGGCCTGGTTTTCTGCCGCAGGGTTCCACCAGGGATCTACCATGTACACGTAATCGGCTTCGGTAAGATTCAACCCAACTCCCCCTGCTTTTAAACTGATCAAAAACACGCGTACATTTTCATTGGTCTGAAAATGATGCACCCTATCACCCCGGTCCTTTGTTTGCCCGGTGAGGTACTCAAATGGAATATTCCGTTGTTCCAGTTCGGCTTTAATCAGCTCCAGCATGCCCACAAATTGGGAAAACACCAGTATCTTATGCTCTTTGGATTTGTTTTCGATCTGTGCGGTTAAAACCTCAATTTTTACGGCATGTTCCCGGGAATGTCCTTCTTTTAACAAGATGGGCGCGTTGCATATCTGGCGTAGTTTGGTTAAGCCGGTGAGTACGTGCATGCTGTTTTTCTGAATGGCTTCTTCATCCGTTGCTGATATCAATTCACGCAACTCCCGCTCGTAACGGTCATAGATGCTACGTTGCTCCGCATTCATTTCGCAATAGATCACCATTTCCGTTTTTTGCGGTAGTTCCCTGGCCACCTGCTTCTTTGTTCTCCGCAAAATAAACGGCTGCACTTTTTGCTGAAGTTCGGAAGCTCGTTTGTTGTATTCAAACTTGTCAATCGGTATGGCATAAATATCCCTGAAATGCTGTTTGCTGCCCAGCAATCCGGGGCAGGCGAAAGACAATTGTCCGTAAAGATCGAAGGTATTGTTTTCCACCGGTGTGCCGGTGAGCACTATTTTATTCCTGGACTGTAACAACCGGGCAGCTTTATACCGTTCGGAGTCCGGATTTTTAATGGCCTGCGATTCATCCAGGAAGATATACTGGAACCGGAAGGTTTTCAGGAACCGGATATCTGAAAGCAGGGTCCCATAACTGGTCAGTACTACATCAGAGTCCTGAAAGGCATTGTTATCTTTCTTCCTTTCTGCGCCGTAATGCAGCCATACCTTTAGCGTTGGGGCAAATTTTTGTAGTTCCTCCTGCCAGTTAAACAATAATGAAGTGGGCACTACCACCAGGTCGGTTTGATGTCCGTTTTTTTCCCGTTGCGATAACATGAACGCGATGATCTGCAGGGTTTTTCCCAATCCCATATCATCGGCGAGGCATCCGCCAAAATTGAACTGGTCCAGCAAAGATAACCAGTTGAGGCCTTCCCGCTGATAAGCTCTCAGCTCGGCGTTTAAACCCGCTGGAACCGGCATATCAGGCAACTCCCGGATACCGGAAAAGGCGCGGGCATATACTTCAATTTCTGCCACCAGGGTTTCATCGAGCACCTCCGCTTCAAATAAGCCGGAAATTTCACTGAAATTGATCTTTGGAATTTTTAATAAGGCCCCGTCGATATCCGCCACGTTAAAATAGCGGGTCATCCGCGCGATCCATTCCTCCGGAAGGATCCCCCGGGTACCGTCATCCAGTTGTACAAACTTCCTTTTATTGCGGATCGCACTGTGTAACTGCTTTAGCGATGCTTCCTGTTTTCCAAAGGACGCGGTCAGGCGTACATTGAACCAGTCGGTACCACTGTTTACCGATATATTTATTTTCGCAGGATGGGCATTGAATTTATTATGTGCTAGTTCATTAAACCCAAGTATGGTAATGCCTTCATTGCGCCATATTTCAAAGGCTTTCAGAAACCATTCATCATCCAAAAACAGATTCCGGTGCAGGTAGAAATATTCATGCTCTTCGATCTGTGTTGCAAAATCAGTATGCTGTTCCATCACGATGGCAGTCAACCGGGTTTCTGCTTCCGGATCCCGTTCTATTTTAAAAGTGTTTCCATTTTGGTCGGTATCAAACAGCTGTTTCCGGGAATACACCGGCACCTCTGCTGAACCATATTGCATTACCGGCGTAATGGAAACAAAATTGCCTTCCTGCCCAAGGTAGATGATCCGCTTTACATCAAAGGATTTCTCCGCAAGCTGCACCGGTGTGGCCGGATAGATGTAGCTGTAGTTGATTTGCACCCGGTGCTCCAGCGGAGCCAGTACGGTTTGAACAAATGCCTCGTATTTTGAGGCATGAATCAGCAGCAACTCATGATGGGCCTTGAAAAACTGAATGACGCGATGCAGATCGGAGTCCGCGATCAGGTTCCACTTACCCTGGTAACATAAAAAATATTCATGACTGATTACTGCCTGCTTAAACGGCAATACTTCATCATTAAACATCAGTTCACCGGTGATCTCATAAAAAGGTTCCTTCCGGAATACCATGAGCTGTATTTCGGCATCGAGTATTTTTAGCTGAACCGGCTGCAGGGACTTTGCATTGATGGTTTCCGAAAGTTCCCGGTCGTGATAGTATACTTCCAGCTCCATCGGGTTTTGAACGACCTGCTTTAGCGCCTCCAGTTCCATGGCGCTTCCAAGCTCCGCGTATTTATTCTGAAAAGTGGTGATGGCAGTATAGAATTTGATTTCGGAAGGGTTCTCCGTTTTCCAGATACATTGTAAGGGATTCAGGTCTGTTACCGGATTTTTGATCTTTCCTGCCTGTGTACGGCCAGCTTCCATCAACAGCAGGTTCAGCTGGTTGGAGTAGCGATGTTTGCTAATTACCAATACTGGTTTTTTACAGGCCTCTCCTGCTGCCCGGTCTTTTATAACGGATACACGTTGCGGCAGCAGGGCCTTTTTTAATACCGGCACATCTATAGGCAGCAGCTCTTTTATACGGGGCTCAATATGAAGCTTTCCATCCTGGAATGTCAATTGAAAATAGCGGTCTAAGTCCGGCTCGGTTTCCACACCATATCGTTTCGCCGCAGGCAGGAGTACCTGGTGCCGCAGCTCCCGGTCAAAGAAGACCCGGTAATTTTTTTGTTCAAGGATGCCATAAATAACGGTTGCCTGGTGTACACATAAGCGGGCCGTATCGTTATTGCAGGAGCAGGAAGTGACTATTGAAGTATCCGTTTGATTAACGACAATCCCTGGATAGTCCTTTATCGAACTTTTGCTAAACAGGCCTGTGTTCAATTCCAGTGTGAGCGGGTAAATATCCCGGAGATTTTCGGACTCCATAAAACCCGTGGCTGCCGTATGTTTCAATACCTCATACACGGAAAGCGTGCTGAAGGTCGTATGGGGCAGCATATAAACTCCTGGTATGGCCATATTGTACCGATGTAAATTTCCGGATGGGTAAAAGTAGAAAAAATCCGGGAAGGTTTAGCCTTGTTTTAACAGGAACGTGGCGGCCAGGCGGCTAAAGATCCGGGGGGAGATTTGTATATTTATACTGCATTTAACCAAAATAAAATGACAAAATACACTGCTATACTGGTATTGCTATTATGGGACCCATTTCTTTATGCGCAGCAGCCAACCCGGACAGAACAACAGCAAGTCCTTTATCAATTATTAGCAGCGCAACATGCACCGGCCGAGCTGAAAGCTGATGTAGACACCGTATACCGGGTACTGAAACAAAATCACCCGGACCTTTATGCTTATATCTCCCCCGGAAAATTAAAAAAAAAGTTCGATAGCTTAAAGTCCGGGCTTACAACCCCGCTTACCAGCCTGCAATTCCGCACACGACTGATGGCTGTACTAAGCCAGATCGGCGATGGACATATAGAGCTAACACAGGACATCTCCTTTATCGATGGCCTGGAAGCGGCCGATGTGGCTCCCTATAATGAAGACTATGTACGTCCCATTATGCAGTTGCGGCTAAAGATCATCAACAACCGGCTATTCCTGCATAAAAATTATTCGCGGGACTTCGCTATCAGGCCCGGTGCCGAGATCCTATCCATTGATGGCCGGCCCGCTTCCGAAATCATCCGGAAACTATTGGGCACCTACATGACCTCTGATGGATACAACACCACCTACAAATACCAGGTGCTGAACAACGGACAGTTTTGTAACGCCGCCCGGATGGCCTTCGATTATGGCGACACGGTACGATACCTGGTCCGGCAGGATGGCAAAACAACCACTCACCGGATCACAAGGAGACCGGAAGCTGATCTGGCTTTTGAAAATGAAGACCCTTCTAGCAATTTTGATGACGCGTTTCGCATTGATGGACCAAGTGCACCAATGGTACTTACCGTAGGGCGCTTTGCAAAACGCGACCAGGATCAATTTTACAGATCGACATTTAAAGCGGCTGCGCAGCAAAAGGTGGGCATACTCATCATTGATCTGCGGAACAATCCCGGGGGCGATCTGGAGCATTTAAAAAAATTATATGCCTTCCTCATCGATACCCCCTGTTACCTGATCCGGATTGGGGCTCCAAAACCGGGATCCGTTACGGACAGCGTAATGAAGCAGGATGCTTACCGGCGTGCGATCGCCGATCTGGATAAACCGGTGACACCGGCAGACAGCTTCCGGTTTACGGGTAAGATCTACGTACTGATCAATGGCGCCAGCTTTTCTGCAGCCAGTATACTGCCAGCAAGACTAAGGCAATTAAAGAATGTAACGCTTGTGGGCAGCGAAACGGGGGGCGGCAGCCATGGTGGCACCGCAGTATATTATTATACGGGCATACTGAAGCATACAAAACTGAAATTCAGACAGGGCTTGTTACCAGTTGTGATACCAGGCAGTCTGTCACCTAAAGGCCGGGGCGTAATGCCGGATGTAGAGATCCGGTACCGGCTATCCGATTACATAGATAAAAAAGATGTCGAAATGGACTGGGTATTCAAGCAGATCGGATACCATCCCCAATAGTAATTTAGTTTAAACTTACTACCAGTCACATGAAAAAACCGCCCCGGGAAGGAGCGGTTTACCATTATAAAAATTTCAACCCTTATAGTGTTTTATCATCGTTATCCGGTTCCTTACCGTCTAGTACATAAACTTTTACAGGAACTACGCCCGAGTTAACGGATGCTATTTTCTGGAAGGCAGATCTGCTAAGATCTACCCTGCCTTTCATATGAGGAGCCATTCGGTCATTTACCACTACTTCCACTTTTTTGCCGGTATTCTTATTTACCACGAGCAAACGGGTACCCAGCTTATAAATATTGGAAGCGGCTGTTAATAAATGATCCCAGTAGGTTTCTCCGGTCGCCGTTTTACGTCCGTTAAAACTTTTACTATAAAATGTTGCTTTTGCAGAGGTTCCATCTCCGCTTTGGGAGAAGCCGGCCAGGGAAATGGCCATTGCGGTTACAAAGATTATAACTCTCTTCATGTAACAGGTTTAAGTTAAACAATAGCTTCCAAGGAATTTGTTTCAGTGGAAGTTTGAACGCAGCGTCTTTGCAGAAACTGTGAACTTTTTTAGAACAGACCACCCGGCCTGTTTTACTGAATTACACGAACTGGTTGCCAAACCAGAAACGCAAGAAAGATGCAAAGGTAATGCATCCTAACCGATTTTCCAAGCAAAAACACTAACATCTGTTCACAAATAGTTCACATTTGGGCAGTTTTTTAACAGTTTAAAGTACCTGGTCTTCGTGATTTTATTTGACTTAATTCGGATAGCATCCTAAAAATCAAATAATTAAGATAGTTATATTTACTAAATAGATAAATAATCAGGAAATAATACTCCCGCCAACGTTAACGGTTTTTTCCGGAATTTAGTGCTTCTGACGGGTAAGATGTTTAAACCGGCTAAAGGTTTCCGGCTTGATATTTAAATAAGAAGCCAGGTATTTCTGAGGAACCCGCTGTAGTATTTCGGGATACTTGTCTACAAAACTCAAAAAGCGTTCCCTGGGAGTTTGACGGATAAGGCTGAACTGCCATTTATCCTTCAGCACCATGGTATGTTCGGTTACCAAACGGCCCAGGCGCTCCAGGTTATGACTGGATGCAAATACTTTTTCAAGCACATCATACTGCATGCTTAGCACCCTGGTAGGTTCTACCGCATCAATAAAATATTCGGAGGGGGTACGGGTATAAAATGATTCCTGGCTGGAGATCAGGTGCCCTTCAATCGATATTTGCACAATGATTTCATCCTTATCCTGCACATAATATTTGCGCAGTGTTCCCTTTTTGATAAAATTCATATACTCCTCTACTTCTCCCGCACGGGTAACCACATCCCGCTTATTAAACTCCCGTACCTGTATTGCCGGAAGCAATAAGTTTTTTACTTCTTCCGGCGAGATGGTTACAAACTGGCGCAGGAATGTTATAAATTCATCAATATCGGTTAGGGTTGCGTTCATACGCAAATGTAAGCGAAAAAAAAGACCACCTCCCAAATGTATTGTGAATTCTGGTAAGAAATATTCTATGAAATCGCTAGATTTGCGACTATCACTTTTTAATATTAAATCAAAATAAGATCATGGCCCAGAAAATTAAAGTAGCCAACCCGGTTGTAGAACTGGACGGAGATGAGATGACAAGGATCATTTGGAAATTTATTAAGGATAAACTGATCCTTCCCTATATAGATGTAGATATTAAATACTATGATCTGGGTGTAGAGCACCGGGATGCTACCGATGACCAGGTTACGATCGACGCTGCAAATGCGATTAAAGAACATGGAGTGGGTATTAAATGTGCCACCATCACACCGGATGAAGCACGCGTGACTGAGTTTAACCTGAAACAAATGTGGAAGAGCCCGAACGGAACCATCCGTAATATCCTGGATGGTACGGTATTCCGCGAGCCCATCGTGATCAGCAATATCCCCCGCCTGGTGACCAACTGGACGGCTCCGATCATTGTAGGACGTCATGCTTTTGGAGATCAATACCGCGCTACCGATACCGTGATCAAAGGGAAGGGCAAACTGACCATGACCTTTACGCCGGAAGACGGTGGTGAACCGCAGGTTTTTGACGTGTATAATTTCAAGGGTGATGGCGTGGCTATGACCATGTACAATACCGACGAAAGCATTAAAGGTTTTGCAAGAAGCTGTTTCAATATGGCCCTGAGCAAAAAATGGCCATTATACCTTTCTACCAAGAATACCATCCTTAAAAAATACGATGGCCGCTTTAAAGATATTTTCCAGGAGATCTACGAAAATGAATTCAAAGCGGAGTTTAATAACGCAGGTATTACCTACGAACACCGCCTGATCGATGACATGGTGGCCAGCGCCTTGAAATGGAATGGCAACTTTGTATGGGCCTGTAAAAACTATGATGGCGATGTACAAAGCGATACGGTAGCACAGGGCTTTGGTTCACTGGGATTGATGACTTCTGTACTGGTAACTCCCGATGGAAAAACACTGGAAGCAGAAGCAGCGCATGGTACGGTAACCCGTCACTACCGCGATCATCAGCAGGGTAAACCTACCAGCACCAACCCCATTGCCAGCATTTTTGCCTGGACAAGAGGACTGGCATTCCGTGGTAAGCTGGACAGCAACCAGGAACTGATCGATTTTGCAAACGCACTGGAAGCGGTTTGTATTGAAACCGTAGAACAGGGCAAAATGACCAAGGATCTGGCTGTTTGTATCCATGGTTCCAAGGTAAAACATGGTGAGCACTACCTGTATACCGAAGAGTTCCTGGAAGCTATCGACGAAAACCTGAAAAAGAAACTGAACTAAACCGGTTCATAAACGATCGATAGAAAGCACGCTGTTACAGGCGTGCTTTTTTTGTGGGTGGGTTTTCCGCTGATGCGTTTGTCTGTTGGAGATTTGCGGCTACATTTCCCGCTGATATGCGCAGATTGTTCCGCTGATGATCGCTGTTTTCTCCGGTGCTTGTTCTTATTCTTCTCACCGAAGACACGGCTGAACACTGATTTTTATGCAGATCATCTGCAGAGCTGCGGCTAAATTTTCCCGCTGATATACGCAGATTGTTTCGCTGATGATCGCTGAGGGGTTTACAGGGATGATCGTTGTTATCTCCGATGCTTGTTTTCATTTTTCTCGCAGAAGGCACAGATTTGCACAGAGTATCATTCTGCGGATCTGCGGCTAAATTTTCCCGCTGATACACGCAGATTGTTCCGCTGATGATCGCTGAGGGGTTTACCGGATGATCAGTGTCGTTTCCGATGCTTGTTTTTTTTTACAGAAGAATACAGATTTTTCTGCGGATGATCTGCGCGATCTGCGGGCCAGCCGCTCCTGTTAAATCAGGGTTACCGGTTTGCCGGTGTGTTGCTCAAAGAGTTGTACAGCATTTAGTAAGGGTCGGGATGGCTTTCCGGAATGATGCGACAGGAAGCTAAAGGCCAATTCGATGCCTTGTTTCTTTTCAGTCCGTTTCCAGATACCGGTGAGCTTCTGTTTTTCCATCATTACCGGCCGGAAGATCCCATTGCCCACCGATGCACCATCTCCGTCGAAAAGCAACCCGCGGCTTTCCCCATAACTTACCGTAAGCTCATCATAAGGCGGTAACAAAAAAGAATGCGGTATTGCTGCCCTATCCGGTACTTTTTCATCAAACATCCAATAGGTGGCAGCTTCAACGGTTACCGGGGTCAGCTGCTTTTCAATTGCCCTCCACCCCCTTGTGGCATCGGTGATGGAAAGGCCGCTCCACCAGGAAAAGTCTTTGATCGTGGCGGGGCCTCTTGTTTTAAAATAAAGGGAGGCAAGCCTGGCCAGGGCCTCTTCCCTGCTGATGGCTGCGGCCGGCGCCACCCGCTTATCAAAAAGTGTATAGGTAAAGCGGCGGCCTTTCCGTTTGCCGCTGCAGATCAGCATTTCGGTTTCTGCACGGATCAGCAGCTGGGTGGTCAACAGGTTATTTACTTTTATGCGCTGCTGTGCCAGGCGGTCCATGATCTCCTCTTTCGTCAGGTCTTCAGCTGCCAGTTCTTTTTCCAACACCTTGCAGGCCTTTGTATAAATGGCGGCGGTAAGTCCCGTTTGCTGATCGATATACCGGGCGGCTTTTTGTATGGACGCAGCAGACAACTGCATCATCCAACGTACATTTTCCGTAGTTACAAAATGCCAGGTAGGACGTAACACATGCAACCGGATGATGGCACCATTATTAATGGCCGCTTCAATGGGCTGCTCCCCCGGATCCCGCATCCGTGATCCGATGGCCCATTTGGCCATGGCATAATCCTGTGCCTGTATAGCGCCCATATGGGCTACCAGGGTTTCCGGACTATGTGCAGCCGGCCGGTGCAATTGCTGATTATAGATGCGGTATTGTAGTAATTCTTTTAAGGTCATGATACAGGCATTGAGGCGCCTGTTCAAAAATAGAACAGATCCGGCAGAACGGTCCGCATTTTTTAACACTACCGTCATGCCCTGAATCGATCAACCGGCTGCTACGCCCGTCGCCTGTAACATCAGCTGATGCAGATCGGTATTTTTTACAAAAGGCTTTAACAGCTCCTTTCCCGGCCCAAACATAGCCAGCTCCACATAATCGCCGGAATGCTCCATCGATCCCCAGCCAATTGAGGTATAGGACTGTTGCAGGGAAGCCAGGGTCTTAAAGGGCAAATGCCCTGAATTGTATACGCCCTCTTCATTCAGCCGGGAGTAGCTTTTCAGAAGCAGGGCTGCATCTTCTTGTTTCAATGCAAACCCCTGTGCTGCTTCCATCCGTTCCAGCACCTGGGCTTCTGTAAAGTTTTTATTGATCCCGTTCAGCAGCCAGTCATTGGTATGCTTAAATTGTTGCAGGCGGTCGAAGTTCCGGTTGGCATCATTGCTGTAAAATAAACCGGGATTGGCATTTCCATGATCGGTGGTCATGATCACCAGGGTATTCCCATCTTTTTCTGCAAAATCAATTACGGCCTTAATGGTTTCATCAAAAGCGATCTGATCGTACAACATAGCGGCCGCATCATTTGCATGCGCACCCCAATCGACCTTGCCGCCTTCTACCTGCATTACAAAGCCCCCGGGATTTTTATTTAATTTTTCGATCGCTTTTTTGGTCATCTCTGCCAGGGTTGGTGTTTGCCTTTGCAGCGTAACATCATGCTCGCGGTCGAGCGCATACGGCAATGCACCATCGTAGAACACACCCAGCATCGGTGCACTGGTTACGGGCTGCCCCAGCAGGGCATCCCGGTCGGTTACCACCGTATATCCCTTTTGCCGGAATAATTGTAAGAGGTCGGTTTTGTCTTTCCGGGTGGCTGCCTTAAAATTATCAGCACCGCCTCCCAACATTACATCAAACCGCAGATCAAGGTATTGCCGGGAAATTTCGTCCATATCACCCCTGCTGTCATTGTTTATACAAAATCCGGCGGGTGTGGCATGTCCGATCGGAACAGTGGTAACGCAGCCAACAGCCTTGCCCGCCGCTTTAAATTTTTGAAGGATGGGTTTATAATGTTCGCCATTGGCGCCTACATTCAACTTACCATTGGGTACCCGTACACCGCCACCCCAGGATGAGCTGCCGGCGGCAGAATCGGTTACCAGCGAACTGGCAGAGGCCGTGTCCATCAAGGCCCGAACGGCCCGTTGTTCATCATACAAACGCAGCCAGCTGCTTCGCTGTCCGTATTTCCGCTGCATCAGCAGGTCGGCCATATTCAGTGTGCCCGTGCTCATACCATCGCTCACCATAAAAATGATGTTTTTGGCGGCCCCTGCCGCACGCGCAGCCCGGATACGATTATTTTGTCCAAACAGATTGCCTGATACTACGGTTCCGGTCAATGCCAGGGCGCTGTTCCTAAAAAAATGCTTACGGTTCATTGGTTCTGTTTTGTTGATTGTTGTTCGTTTCTTTTACGTTCTTCGAATGCGCCGCAAAATACCGGTTCTTCGATATGCATGCATGAAGACGGCCGCAAAACTTATCCTCGTTTCCTGTTATCAAATTGTGTCCGCAATTTTCTAATAATTATCCGCTGTAACTAGAGAAAGGAGCCGGTTGATCAAAACAATCGCCGGCAGTCATAGGAATGAAAATGGTCAGCTTGCTTCCATATTCAATTATGTACAGCGGGTACCCAATTATATGGCGGGATAGGATCAAAATCGTAACTTCCGGCCTTCATATCTACTATTAACGATGCGTATGATCAAAGCTGCTATTGTAAAAAGAGCGATTTATTCCGCCTTCTGCTTCATGCTGGCTCTAGCGCAACCGGTACGGAGCCAATCCCTGCCTGTTTGGACAGAAAGTAAACATACTTTTACCGGTAAAGACTGGCTGGTAACACCTGTTGCGGCAAAGGCGGCCGTTTATAAAACGGCGGATGAAAAAGAGCTGGTGCTTGATAACGGCCTGGTGCAGCGCCGGTTTCGCCTTCAGCCCAACCTGGTTTGTATTGATTATAAAAACAAGATCAACAACCAGCAATTACTGCGCTCTGTAAAAGCAGAGGCACGGGTAACGATCAATGGTAAATCATACAATGTAGGCGGACTTTACGGACAAAAAGAAAATGCCTACCTGCTTCCTGCTTGGGTAGACCGGTTGAAGAAAGGGGCTGCTGATTTTGAATTCGTATCTTATGATGTAACCGGATTGCCTTCCTATCTGAACCCGCGTTCACCCTTTTGGGCCACCAATCAGCAGGCCGCAACCGGCAAGCGCGTACGCTTCCTGTTCCGTTCTCCCCTGCCGGAATTAAAAGACATCAACATAGAAATTAATTATGAACTGCATGATGGGTTACCGCTGATCGTTAAATGGCTGCGCATCTTCAACCGCTCGCAGCAGACGGTGCATTTGAACCAGGTGGTACATGAGATCCTGGGCATGGTGGAAGAAGAAAGCGCTGTAGTAGGCAGTCCGCAACAGATGAAAAAGCCATCCGGACTATACATCGAATCCAACTATGCATTTAACAATGCCATGCGCTATGATATAAGTGATCAGACCACACACTGGAAAACCGATAGTGCCTATACATCGCAGGTGAATTATAATTATGAAACGCCCTGTTTACTGGAAGTATATCCCGAGTATGGACCCGGGATCGATCTCGCACCACGCGACTCGTTTACCTCGGTGCGTACCTATGAACTGGCTATGGACAGTTACGACCGCCAGCGCCGGGGCATGGCGATCCAGAAAATGTACCGCATCATAGCCCCCTGGACAACGGCCAACCCTATCTTTATGCACCTGGTCAGCAAAAATGATGAGGAGGTCAAACATGCCATCGATCAGTGCGTGGCAACCGGTTATGAAGCCCTGATCCTGAGCTTTGGCAGCCATATCAATATGGAAGACAACCGGGAGCCCAATCTCACGCGCTGTAAAGCCCTGGCAGATTATGCGCATCAGAAAGGTATAAGGATCGGTGTATATTCCCTCTTCAGCTCGCGGAGGATCAGCGAAGCGGATGATGTGATCAACCCGCTAACGGGTAAGACCGGTGGTGCCTTTTTTGGAAATGCACCTTGCTTTGGAAGCAAGTGGGGATTGAACTACCGCGATAAGATCTTGCAGTTTTTTACGGTTACGGGGTTTGATATCTGGGAGAATGACGGGCCTTACCCGGGCGACCGCTGTGCCTCCACCACACATCCGGGGCACAAGGGCCTGGGCGATAGTCAGTGGCGGCAGATGGAGATCCAGAAGGGATTGTATCACTGGCTCAATAACCGGGGCATTTATATCAATGCACCCGACTGGTATTTCCTGGATGGCACCAATAAAATTGCCCTTGGGTACCGGGAAGTGAACTTTTCATTACCCCGTGAACAACAGAAGATCTTAAACCGCCAGAATATTTTTGACGGCACCTGGGAAAAAACACCATCAATGGGATGGGGCTTTGTTCCGCTGACCCGTTACCAGGGCGGAGGACCAGAAGCCGTGCTGGAACCGCTTTCTGAGCATTTAAAGGATTACGAGCAACTGATGATGCAGTACTATGGGGCGGGTGTTCAGGCATGCTACCGTGGTCCCCGGCTCTATGATACAGAAGCCACCCGGCAAACCGTTGCAAACGTTATAAGCTGGTATAAAAAATATAGGGAGGTCCTGAATGCCGACCTGATCCATTTACGCCGTGCCGATGGCCGCGACTGGGATGGGTGGCTGCACGTAAATGCGGGGTTAAAGCAAAAGGGATTGCTGATGTTGTTTAACCCGACGGATCAACCTTTAACGCGCCAGATCACGGTTCCGCTTTATTATACGGGGCTTACGCAAACAGCCCGTATCCGGGAAAAAGAAGGGGCTGCCAAAAGTTATGTGCTCAACCGCAATTATGAGGTAACGTTAACGGTTACCCTTCCACCGGACTCCTATTCCTGGTGGGTGATTGAATCTCCCTCGGGAAATGTAAAATATTGAATAGAATACTTGAAATGTAGGGAATTTGGGAATTTGAAAATTTGAAAATGTGGAGATGAGGCAATAGTCAATAGTTAATAGGCAGTGGATCTGCGAACATGAAACGGATCTAACCTCGAACCAAAATGTTAAACAGTGTTCAGCTGTCAGCCATCAGTTTCACTTGATCATAAAAGCCAACCGGATTAAGCGTTGAGCCATGAGGTAATTTGAAAATGTGAAAATGTGGAATCTGCCCTGCCAGGGACATTTTAAATGCAGAAGGATGAAGAGGCCTTTGCTGTTTGAACATTTTGATTTTAAAACAGCGTTGCCCGGATTGCCCTTTTATCGGTCGCCCCTACGGGGCTCTGTAATATGACGTTGATTTGTTCTACCATATTGCGCTCCCTACGGGAGCTGGAGCGTGATGAAGCGGCATCATCAACTAATACGCAACCAACGCTAAACCTGGAATCGCGCTCCCGGAATCGCATACTAAATCAGAAATTTTAAATGTAGAAGAACAGCGCTTCATTGCAAATATCGGGTTTCTGCGGAGGTTAAGAATAATGCACTCCCGAGATGCCGGCTTTCTTTTTCAAATTTTCAAATTCCCAAATTTACTATCCCCTTTCCAAAACATTGATCATACAATCCATTTTTCATTCCTTATTTAATATTCCATATTTTTCATTTCATATCCCATGTTCATTCAATGGCTATCTTTTTAATGGTTTCCCTTCCGTAAAAAACAGGATAGTACATCAGTTCCGCTTTGGCCGGGTTCAATACATAATTTCCGGTGTAGCGGGGCATCAGCATAATATCAAATGTGTACGTTCCCTGCTTCATTTTTGTGCAGAAGATGGCCGTCTTATTTTTGAGGTATTCACGGTGGGTTTCCACGCCCCAAAAATTTTGCATTTTAGTTCCATAGCTGCAACCTGCGGGTATCGGTACTTCAATCATTACATAATCTGCATCAGCCCTCGCGGTTACCTCTACCCGCAACAGGGCGTTTTTTCCTGCTTTTAATGTTTGTACATCTCGATTATCCTGTAGCAATCTTGAACTTACCGTAAAATCTTTCGATACGGCCTGTGGCGTCCGGTTCTGGAACTGCTGGTAGGCGGTCATATAAACCGGCATATCCCCTTCTTTTTTTATCTGTAAAACGGTTCCTGCCTCGTATTGTTGTTCGAACGGGAAGGTATTGAACCGCGTATGATTGATCTCAACCACGGCAGGTCTGGGTTTCTTATTGTGGTCGAACAATTCCGGTAAAATGGTTTCAAGGATGAGGGACGATTCGTAGGTGTTGCGCCACTGTCCATCCTTCCGCTGCTCCAGGAAATACTGCCGGATCTGGTCCAATGCCGCACTATAGCCGCCGGCCCGCCGTAGTATCCGGTACATTAGCAGCGTGTTCTGAATGCTGTTATCCCAAAACCGCCAACCTTCTTCGCCCCAGTAAATGCCTCCAAACATTGTTTGTTTATGCAGTTTTACAAGGGAGTCTATATGTATCTTTAATCCTCCCTCCTGTTTTAATTCCAGCATTTCCAGTTGTTCATACAGTGTCTTTTGCCGTTTTGTATAAAGGGTATCCGCCTCCTTTAATTGCACCCAGTTGCGGATCACATGGTTCCCGTTCAGCTGTGCCAGCAACCGTACCAGCTTCGGATTGGCCCCTGCACCCAGGTCTGCAACCTTAGCCTGCAGGTAACGGTATAACAGATCGGTATTTAATTGCGTGGCATATCCCTGCCGTTCCGCTTCCATCAGGGCTTCCACTACATGCAGACTAATCCAGGGTTCCACGGTTGTGCCCTGCCACCAGCCCCAAAGACCCTCCATCGATTTATTTTCATTCAACTTTTTTAATACAGCCCGAATGTTTTGTTCATAGGTAAACGGCTCCTGCATATATGTCCGCAACTTTTTTTCCAATAGCAGGGATTTCAGTTTGGAGGCCAGTTGTTCATTACACAGATACTCATAATCCCGCAGGCGCTTCATTTCATCCAGCAACACGGGAAACAGCGAGGTCTCAGCCCGAACGGTACCCGTACCCTTATCTTTGTCAAACCGGTATTGGGTAGCTGTATCACCCGGCAATACAGTGAACCAGCCTAAGGTTTCTTTTACTCCGGCCGGATACAACGGTATGCTTCTCCGTTCGCCGTCAAAATAACCGTTGGACTGTTTTAATGTATATTCAAAATGCAGGCTATCTGTGCCTCGTGCAGCGATCAATACGGTATCCAGGTGTGCATGCGTAACGGTAAGTTCACCATGACGCAGTGTTGTATCCATAAACTTAAAGCTGCGTGTGAGCGTCTCCGGCAAAGGTGTATAATTCATCAGTTTACCCATTACCTTCATACTATCGCCTTCCACCGCAAATTGTGGAGCAACAAAATTAGCACTCAGCGTTTTGAAGGAACGGATGCTTCGTTCCAGGTAGCCGCTTTGCCGCTGACCGGTAAGCGCGATCAGCCGGGTTTTCCAGCTGGTAATATCGTCCGGAAAAGTTATTGTAAAAGAGGCTTCTCCGTTTTCATCCGTTGCCAGGCGCGGTTGCCAAAAACCCTCGTCAGAAAAACGCGAACGCAGTGTTTGAGAACCTTCCCGTAATACACCCGATTCATTGACTACCGTATTACCTTTTTTGGTCTTAATGAGCACGACTCCATCTGCCGCCCTTGCTCCGTAAATGGCTGTGGCATCGGCGTCTTTCAGCACGTTCATTTGTTCAATATCATCGGGGTTGAGCGCATGAATATCATCGTCAAAAGGGATGCCATCCACAAAGATCAGCGGCTTTTTCCCGGACAGGCTGTTGGTGCCTCTTATCCGGATTTGTTCTCCTGCACCTACTGCAAGCCCGGCAACACGCCCGCTCAGGGAGGTGGAAAGACGGTTGTCAGCGATCGTTGACATCGACCCTGTCATATAGGATTTTTTTTGCGTGCCATATCCGGTCACTATTACTTCATCCAGTTGCCCTTTTGCATCTTCCAGTTTAACCGTGTCGGAGCGGGAACCCGGAGTATCCAACCGTTTTGCAATGAAACCTGCTGCAGAAACGGTAAGTATGCCTCGTGCGGGGATTTTTATGCGGAACTGTCCTTGTTTATCGGTAACAACGCCCATCTGCCGGTTTATTCCCTGGATTTCCACCGTAGCTCCGCTGATGGGTTTGCCATTGATTGATACCACTACCCCTTTTATTTCCAGCTCCAGTGCTGAAGAATTAAAGTAAGATTTGTTAAACAGCCGGACGATGGCCTCCGGCACCGGGGAACGGGAATAGCTGTATTGCGCATTTTTTTCTTCTTTGATGTACCGGTCCAATTGCAATGTGAAACTGTCTGCTGCATGTATCTTAAGCTGCGACCAGGAATGGTAGTTAATCCCCCCTGATACTACCGATACATTTTCTGCTTTAAAATACCGGTTGTCTTTTAACAGGAATAACAGCTGATAGTGTCCCGGAGACAGGGGTGCAAACGTACTGGTAGCCCCGCTGTATATCAACAAAAAGTGAGGCCGCGAGGGATCTGTAAGAATGATATTCTTTATATAGGGTAACTTATTGGTAAATGCAGTATCGATGTAAATGCAAAGCCGGCCGGTAGCCGTGTCATCCGGGGAACGGGTAGAAAACAGTTGCGTGGTACGGCTGCGCAGATCAAAGAAATCATTCCACATACGGTCAACATCCACATCGCGCAGCACCTCTTGCCGGTAATTATAGCTCAGGGCATTGTTGCCCCGCAGTACCGTATCAAACGTATACATCCCCGGATAGGATTTTTGTTTGATCAACCCCGGGGAAAAAGTATACACAAAACCAGGCTCTTTGGTAAACGGCTGATCGATCAGTCCCGACTCAAAAAATAAAACCAGGGGGCGCACAGGTCCTACCAGCAGCTCATTCATCCGGCTTGGGTTACCATCGGGTAAATTGAGCAATAAGCGTGTTGAGTCATACCGAATGAATGTTTGCTCACCGCCGAAATTATTTTGCACACGCAGAAAATACGGATGCAGCCGCTGCCGTTCCACCGGTGTCAGTACTTTTTTCAAACGCGTTACCCGGGCCTGTGTATTTGCCGTATCGGCCAGGATACTGAATACGGTACGCATTCCCTTTTTAAAATAAAAGTTACGGACCCACACTTCATGCTCCGGCGTTCGCAAACGGATGCTGTGCACACCCGGCTCAATGCGAAAGGCATACTGCTGTAACTGTTGTGCCTGCTCAAAATATACGGGCACTTCATCCACATAAATGATACTCACCGGATCAATGGCACCGTCTTTTACCACAAATGGTGCAAATTGCGTAATGCTGTCCCGGGCCTGTTCTGTTAACAGATATATGCCCCGGGGATTGGCAAACCGATAGTACTCGATGGTGTCCAAACCCAGCTGCCGGCCCCATCGTTGCCAGTTCATCAGCATATTTCCGCTGGCCCCTGCTGTTTCGCTTTCCAGCTGACACTGCCAGGTAATTCGTTTATAAAAGCTGCGGCCGAAATAGGGCACAAAGGGCGCGCCTGTTTTGAATTTGGCAGTATGTGCATATGCTGTAAGATCTGCGCCCGATACGGGTTTGTTGCGGGCATCTGTTATGGCCACCTTCATCTGCACCTTTTGCCCGGGATAAATTACTTCAGGGGCCAGCAGCTTTATATTCAGGGCCTGTGCATTGTAAAAGCTGCTTACTTCTTTTTGCTGTTCTTTACCGTTCCAGAAATAACTGATATGGAAATGAACCGCACGGTTCTTTGTATGTTTGATCACTGTATCCAGCGTAGTCGTATACCCTCTTAGCAATACATCATTTCCGGAAAAGACCGTATACCAGAAAGGAATTTTATGTTCGTTGGTCACCGTCAGGTATGCCTCTTTTTCCGTATGTGTGGCACCTATTCCCATACCATCTTCAAACTGATAGGGTGATTTCGAGGCCCTTATACCATTATCCAGTACCAGCTCATACCAGGCCGCCTGGTAGTTCACCTGAAGACCTACCGGCAGCTGTACCCGTTGCGAATCGATCACCTGCTCTTCGCTACGGGTATACAGCCAGGCCGCTTGTGATTGAGGTATAGAAAAGCTGCGGTACTCCAGATAAAGGCTATCCTTTACAAAACGGGCTTCAACCGTACCCGGTTCCTTTTTCTTTTGTGCGTCATAGTTCAGGTACAATTGAGCCGTGCGTAGTTCATTATTGCTGTTCAGCATCCGGAAGTAGAGGATATAGGAGAGCTGCGCGTTGGGAAAAATACTATCGGGCAGGGTTAACCGGGTCTCACCTACCGGGTCAAGGTTGATGGTGGTTTTCCAAAGGGTATCCGGTATAAAAACCGCATCATTATAAAATGCGGTAGCCGTCTGCGCCCGGGCTACGATTTCTACACGTGCATCCGGAATGGCCAGCTCATTTTCATCGGTAGCCTTCATAAAAACCGTAACCGGCTCTCCGGGATATTGCTTTTTTTTGTCTGAACGCACACCAAAATGTAAAGCATTCAATTCATAGTCTTCGTAGTAAAAGCTTTCAGATGCCAGGGTAACCGGCAACCCGGCCGCCGAATCCACCAGCAGGATCTCATACTGCCGGTCAAGCAATAATTTAAGGGAGTCGGTCAGTGCAAACTGGTATGCATAACCGCCATCTCTATAAGGGGTAAGTACGGTCAGCAGTTTTTGTCCGTAAGGTCCGTTCAGCAGTACTTGCAAAGGCCGGGCCTTCCCCAACTGATTTTTATTTAAAAAGAGATATGCTTTAAACCTTACGGTGTCATAGGGTTTATATTTGGGTTTACTGAATACAAAAAAACTGCCGGGGGCCGTTGGTTCCGGCTTCCGGCGGGGCCTTTTGTGAAAAAGAGCCCGCACCTGTTTTACCGGAAATACAGTACGCATCCGTTGCCGGAAAGGCGGATGTGCGGACAGTTCCGGGCCACCCGGTTCATACATAAAATAGCTGGCTACACCTTTGTAAATTACTTTCAGATAGCCCTCTTTCCCCCGATAACGCCCCATATACAGATGTGCTGCCGGGTTATAATAGAGCCGCTTACCGCGGGCAGTAAACACCTGCGCATCCGTAACAGGCCTTCCTGCCGGGTCCGTGACCGTAAACTGAAACTCTTTTTTGTTGTTAATAAAAGAAAGCCGGGTATTTCCGTTCATCACAAGGGTGTAGTGTAACCGGTTGCCCTGGGCATGCACGTTCAGATAATTTCCATAGGGTAAAGACCGGGGTGTTCCGTTTTTGGTATCATACTGGTCTGCCAATGTATGTAAGAACGCATCCGTCAATGCTCCGGGCTTCAGGATAAGCTGTTCTGTTTCTTTATCTGAAAGCTGGTACACTTCGGTAAGCGGACCATCGGTATTGCTGACAGACAGCCGGTTTTGAGCCCTCAAAATACAAACAGGCAATAGCAGCGCAAGTAGGAATATTATTTTTCTCATAATATAGATATGCTAAGCAAAGGATGCAGCCTGCAATCGAATTACACAAGGGCGTAAATATTTTTTTTGGCCGCTAATGCGCAGATCACGCTTTCTCTTTATAATGCAGGCAAATCATTATTGCAGTTGCGCTAAACAACAGGCTCCGGTTGAGCAATTGCTTATCCCCGGTTATTTGCTTAATTTTACCCGTCCTGGAAAAATGCACAACATTTTTTCACTTTAAATAAGAATACAATGAAGCTTTATATAAAAAATATGGTATGCAACCGCTGTAAAATGGCGGTAAAAACAATACTGGAAAAGCAGGAGCTGCACCCGGTTTCTGTTGAGTTGGGTGAGGTAGAACTGGACCGCGAGCTAACTCCCGGTGAAAAACAGCAACTGGAGACCAACCTGAACGAACTGGGTTTTGAACTGATCGATGATAAAAAAAGCCGGCTGATCGAAACCATTAAGAAACATATTATCCAGCTGGTGCATCAGCAGGATAGCGAATTAAAAGTAAACCTTTCCGACTACCTCACCAACCGGTTACATCACGATTACAACTATATGTCGAATCTTTTTTCCGAAGTAGAAGGTACTACCATTGAAAAATACTTTATTAATCAAAAAATTGAACGGGTAAAGGAGCTGCTGGTATATGATGAATTATCCCTCAGCGAAATTGCTTTTCAGCTCAATTACTCCAGCGTAGCGCATTTAAGCAACCAGTTTAAAAAAGTGACAGGCTTTACCCCCAGTCACTTTAAAAATATCCGGGCCGAAAAACGAAAGCCGCTGGATATGGTGTAGCCACTCCCGCTTAACCGGCGATCATTAGCCTCCATATATTTATTCGCATAACAGCTGCAATGCCGCTTCCTTGCAGGATATGCGCGCTGGTCTTTTATTTAGATCCTGTTTTTATCGCGTAGCCCTGCTTTCCTCTTCAGAGACCACCGTCTTTTTATTGTTCTGATTGATTTTACCAAAGGAGTAGCTGATGGTTGCCTGCAACTTTTGTGCACCCCACCAATGTGAAAATTGGTTGTTGATGATCTCCTTATACCTGAACACAAGCTGTTGATAGTAGGTATTAAAAATATCAATAAATGCAAGCCTGGTGTTGAGCTTATTGGAAAACCATCCTTTTTGCAGGGCAATATCAACATTGCCCATTGGTTTAAAAATATACAGACTATTACCGGAACGGGACTCGTAACTGGCAAAAACGGTTGCCGAAAAATTATTTTTAAATGTAAATGTCTGGTTCAGCTTTAAAACATAATTATAAATATCGGGGTTGTATACTTTATCCAGGTAAGGCTGCTGCTCTTTATTATAATATCCCATAGCCTGCAGGTTTACCTGCCACAATTTGCTGATGGTAAATGGCAATACTACCGATACATTAGCAAATTTGCGATAAGGCAGGTTCGTACCCAAAAAGGCCATCTCGTTGGTAAGGGTATCGTATACAGGATATCTTGTAATGACATCCGATTCCTTACCTGCGTTGAGTTCAAACAGGTAAGCGCTGAACCGGTAACTTATTTTAAACTGATTGGTAACGGAAGGACGAAGATAGGGATTACCAATCCAGTAGTTCAGGGCACTTAAGTAAAAGCGGAAGGGATTTAACTGGCTGAACGGAGGCCGGGTAATGCGCCGGGCATAAGAAAAAGAAAAATCCTGTCGTTTATCGACGGGATAACTGACTGTGGCAGATGGCAGCCATTTTATGTAAGACTTTTGTACCAGGAAAGCAGTAGTAACAGAGTTGGCCAGTGATCCGGTTTGTTCTGCCCTCAAACCGGCATTTACCTGGATCTTACCAATTTTTCCGGATCCGGATACATACGCAGCGCGTATATCCTCGTGATATATAAAACGATTACTTCTCGAAGTATCCGGAACAAAAACCGGTGAAGCGGTCTGAAGCGTATCGTACCGGATATCATTATTCGTTACTGAACGGCTGAATTTTATTCCTCCATTCAGGCTCCAGTTTTTTAATTTCCGGCCAAAATCTGCCTGCCCCGTATACATATCTATATTGTTCAGCAGATCGGTTTTCCAATGTGCCACTTTTTTTTGTGTAAGCTGGTCTGTGTTAATAAATACATCCTGCTGCATATTCTTCACTCCCAGCACTGTTCCCAAAAAACGGAGATTGATCTTTTCGTTACCAAATGTATAATCCAGGCTGGCGCTGTTGTTTTTTTGTGTGTAATGCGTGGGATTATCGCTTTGCGTAAAAAACGATATCGCATTTCCTGTGTTTTTTACAGCATATAAGGAACCGGTTCTTTCCCGGTCATTGTTTACCGCGTATAGCCGCAGCTGTAAACCCAAAAGATGTGTGGCATTGGGCTGATAATTCATACCCAGTTGAATACCTGGATTTCTTTGAACATTTTTCTGATCCAGCTTCGTTTGCAACAGGTCGGTACTGGCCAAACGCTGATAAGTCCGGTACCGGTAAATATCGCCACCCGATCTATAGGTGGTGGCCGCAGTAAATGAAAAATGATCCCGGGTATAAAAAAGATGAAGCGTCTGATTGCTATTCGTATACCTGTTTTGTTCCAGCAACCCGTTATAACTGCCCCCCCAGCCGGCATCCCTATTCTTTTTCAGCCGGATATCAATAATTCCTTTGTACTCCGCATCGTATTGAGCGCCGGGATTGGCGATCACTTCGATGGACGCCACTCTATCGGGTGTTAATGTTTTTAAGTAATTGCTGAGCGCTTCATTGTTCAATAGCGTTGGTTTCCCGTTTATAAAGAACACCGGACTTACCCGGTTGCCCACCTGTATGATGCCATCCGCACCCACCAGAACACCCGGTGTGTTTTTTAACACATCCAAAAGATTCATTGCAGTTTTTAATTGTGTGTTCCCGTCCACCCGCATAACTACATTTCCCTGCGACAAACTGACAGATCGTGTACCCGCAGCTACCGTAACATTTTCTAAAAGACCGTTCCCGGGCTGTAGCCTTATTGTGCCAACAGATCCATTATCCGTTGTACCATCAACAGGTAATTGCCGGGTGTTGTACCCAACAGAACTGATCCGGATTATATATGGTGCCGCGGGGATAATAGCAAATTCGAAATAACCAAGGCTATCGGATGTACTTGTTTCAGATTTACTGCTATCACCCGGTAACAGCAGTATAACAGAAGCATTTGTTACCGGTAAGGCAGATAGACTGTCCATCACCCGTCCCTTAACCTGACCATGGCAGGACGGCACACACGAAATAAAAATCAATATTTTACAAAATCGAAACCAATAGCGCATCCGGGTAAAATTTTAATTACCCAAATGTATTTCCGGAGTTGTTGAAACGGGTTTTGAAATTGAAATTCAGAAGTACGGTTTTATAAAATAAAACCTCAACCGGGCTGTTCGGCCTGCATAGCCGCCTCCCTGTATTGCGTGGGTGTAACACCGGTTAGTTTTTTAAACACGGTAAAAAAGGTAGACTTGGAATTGAATCCAACATCGTAGCCGATTTCCTCTATCCGTATATGTGGCTTTTCAATGATCATAGAACAGGCCTCTTTTATACGGTATCCATTCATAAATGAAGAAAAGCTTTGTTTCAGATTATCATTCAATAATTGAGAAAGCTGATGATTTGTCATGTTGCAACGGGAAGCCACATCGCCCAACTTTATATCAGACATCATATACAGTTTTTCATCCAGCACCACCTTCTCCAGTTTTTGGATCAGCGGGTCGGCCTGTTTTTCGGGGATTTTTTTATGCCGATACTTTTCCGGCTTTTTTAAAGCAAACCGTCCCGTTTGGTTGTTTCGAAAAACCTCATAAATTTTTAAATAGGTTAATACCGTAAAGGCTACCGCTCCTATAATACAAACAGACCCTTTCATCATCCCGGAAAACCCGATATAATAAATAATATTGCCAGGGAGTAAATAGTGGAAATAGGATCCCTTTCTGAACTGTTTTCTATGCGTCCAGTAAAAAATACAGGTAACGGCCAGACCGGAGAACCAAACTACATATACAAATTTTACAATATACCTCCTCCATATTTCAACATGCTGTTGCATCGGGAATATAAGTCCCGCGGCAATCAGTAAGATAAATGGCAGATAGGAGACTTTCCAGTTTTTGAAAAAGACCGGATGTTCGGTAATACAGGAGCGTGTGTAAAAGTACAATGTAGGACCAATAAGCAAACAGGCACTCAGCCCCAGCTGTATATAAATGAGGGCCAGCTCCGGATGAAAATAGCTGAAGACCGCGTCCCCCAGTTTTATGGATAACAATACCAACAGGATTCCCAGCAGTAAGTGATGGGTTACCCTGGATTTATTCAGGAACAGCAAATAACTACCGAATAAAAACCCGTTTAAGGTACTTAATCCACTTATAAAATAAAACAACCCTTGTGACGCATTCATAGCATGGTTCTCATTAAAATTGGAAACAGGATTAAAGATATCCAATATTCGTTAATTATGATGCCGGCAAGAACGTATGATTTGCACCGCTCCCCTCTTAGCAGGTACAACGGACTATTTTCCTTAACGGATATGAATAATAAAGGCGCCCCGCAGGCCGCCTTTATTGACTTGTTTAAACATCGCTTAATCTTTTACAACCTTCACTACTTTTGAATAGGTTGTTGTACCATCTTTATCTACCTGGGCAATTCTTATATAATAATGCCCGCTGGTGGCAATTTCGTCCGTGCCTTTCGAGCAGCCGATAACAGTAACAGAAACGGCAATGACAGCAGCCAATGACGGCAGCAGTATTTTTTTGCGGCGGAAAGAGGTCAGGAATACCAGCGCAAACGCCATTAGTGATGCAGTCAATGTAACACTACTATTGGAGGCCCATTCATAACTGACCACTGTATTACTGTTTCCCCCGATTGCTTTTGATGCTACAGTAGCTATGGAAGTAAATGTATTCCCGTCTTTTGATGCTTCTATATTAAAATGATCATTGTTGGTTTCTGTCTGTGTTTCCCAATGCACATTCAGGTTATTATTCTTTACAATGGCCCCCACCGTTCCAAAATTTACCGGCAATACGATATTTGCATCTTTTACCCAGGTAAAAGCATCAAGCCCTAAATAGGCATAATTGCCACCGAGTGTAAGCTGCAACTCGTCAATCACAATATTAGTGTAGTCCTGCCCGTCAAGATTAGCCATGTCAATGGGTGTATATCCATTATTGGTCGCTACTGACGTGACAAACCCGGTGACTTTGGTTCGAGTGAACCTGGTAACCCCGCTTAATTTACCGGTTATCGTCAGCGTACCGGTTGTTTGCTGATTAAACAAACTATTAGCTACATATACCCAAAACCGGGTTACTTTAAATAGATTAGAGGTCGTTTTTATGCTAAATGAACCACCTGTGCTTAGAGCATCTTGTGTATTGTCAATATACCTGTTATCAACGGCCGTACCGTTCCACCCGGTATTCGGCTGGTTTCCCTGGATCTTAAATGTTCTAATATGCGAAATGATTTTGAAGGTAACTCCGTTATCTGTAAAACTTGTACTTCCATGGCTTTCGGTTTCAAAGGTTTCAGTACTGGTTTGAGCAGAAGAAAAAGCAGAAATGCAAAAGGCACAAAGGGCCAGGAGGGCTGTCCGTTTCATTTTTTTAGTTTTAAATTAAGAGGGCTGTATGAGTAGATTGCTGTGTTTCAGAGATCGGCCTCATAAGCTATTGCTTGCGAATATAGAACAAAAAATTAAGCCCTACTTCATTTTATCACAGCACGCTTCCCCCGTATGGCGATACTCCGGAATAAGCCTAAGGAACTATTCGCTTCGTACGCTATGCTACAAATAATGATTTCCTTCTTTTACAATGATTTTCCCTGTACTTCTTTTAAGGCCCTGTTTAAGCTCCGGATCGTAACACCCAGGTAAGCCGCCATATCTTCTTTTGAAATGTCAATGGCCTGTTCCGATTGAAGGTTCAGCAGCCGGGAAAGCGAATGCGCTATCGTATATAGTTGCTGGTAAGATGCCCGGCTGGAAGTATGTACAATACGCTGCGCAAAAACGTTTAGCAGCAGGTTATTGAGCATAAGATCATTCTTGACAAGGCTGGAAAAATAAGGGATGGAAAGCGCATACACCTCCACTTCGGTGATGGCTTCAATAGTGCATAGACAAGGAATATTTCGGAAAAACTCTATCTCCCCGATGATTTCGCCTTTTCCCAAAAACTCAACAATATAATCCTTGTCGTTCTCTTCAGTAAAAAAGCATTTGACAATCCCTTCTTTTATAAGCATTACTTTAGATGCCTGCCCGTGTTGTACCATTAGCTTTTTGCCTTTGGCAAATGTTTTTTGAATGATGTGCTCTTTGCGTTGCTGCCGATCATACAATTGTTGCAGATAGGCCAAAAAGGACTGGTTTGTACGTAACATATGCTTGAGGACAAATGTCCTTGCCAGACGCATCTCCGGCAATGAAATTTGTATTTTAAAAATAATACAAAAATAAAATGAATCATAAAATTACCACTATTGCGTTTGACGCAGACGACACATTATGGGTAAATGAGCCCTATTTCCAGGAAGCGGAGCATCAATTTTGTGGGTTACTGGAGGATTATTTGCCACAGCATACGGTATCTCAGGAACTGTTTAAAACAGAAATGCAAAACCTGCATCATTATGGTTACGGTATCAAGGGATTTATGCTTTGTATGATCGAAACGATCAGCCGGGTGTCCGAAGGCCGGGCCCCGCTGCAGGTAGTTGACAAAGCTATCGCAATTGGCTGGGAACTATTGCAAAAACCCATTGTATTATTGCCCGGTGTTATGGAAACGCTGAGAAGCCTGGGTGATAACTACCGGCTGGTAGTGGCAACCAAGGGAGACCTTCTTGACCAGGAACAGAAGCTCAGAAAATCGGGATTGGAGCATTTTTTTCATCATATAGAGATCATGAGCGATAAAAAACCAGCCGACTATAAAAAGCTGCTGAAGCACCTGGATTGCAGGCCCGGCAACTTCCTGATGCTGGGCAATTCCATAAAGTCGGATGTATTGCCGGTTTTGGAACTGGGCGGTTTTGCAGCACATATCCCCTATCATATTACATGGGCGCATGAGCGGCACCAGCACGCCATGAAGCACCCACATTTTATGGAATTGCAAACCATTGACCAGGTACTGAATTTATTAAATTGGCAGGAAAGAGAAGTAAGGATATAAAAAAGCTTCATGGATTAGGAAGCGCAGCATATTTACAAATTTTGCCAGCCGGTCTTTTCTTATATTTGTCAAAACCGGTTTACCATGTCAAAATATATCCTGCTTGCAAGTTTGCTCCTTATCCATGCATCAACCTATGCCCAAAAAGAAGATAAAAAATTAAAAGTATTAATTGAAAAGGCGGTCAGCAACTTTAAGGGAGATATTGGCGTGTACGTGCACCATTTGAAAAAAAACAAGGCGGTAGCGATAAATGCTGATACCGTATTCCCTACGGCCAGTATTGTAAAAGTGCCCATCCTGGCGGGTATTTTTAATAAGATTGCGCAAAATGAATTAAAGTTGTCGCAGGAATTTGTATATGATGCCAAACGGGTATATGGCGGTTCCGGGCTAATGCAGTTTTACAAAGACAGCGCCCGCACCGATCTTTCTACGATGATCTCTTTGATGCTGACATACAGTGACAACGTGGCATCCATCTGGCTACAGGAATTGGCGGGGGGCGGTGCTGCCATCAATACAATCATGGACCAGCTGGGATTGCGGAACACAAAAGTAAATTCACGCACCGCTGGTCGCCAGGATATATGGAAGAAATATGGCTGGGGACAAACCACTCCCAAAGAGATGGCCGGGCTTTTTACATTGATCCGGCAGGGAAAGGTAGTGAACGCCCGGTATTCTGATAAAATGTACCGCTATTTAAAAAACCAATTCTATAATGGCCGCTCTTTATCACAGATCCCGGCAACGGTTAATACCATTTGTAAAACAGGCTCGGTAGACGATGCGCGCGGGGAAGTAGTACTGGTAAATGCCCCCGGTGGCGATTTCGTTTTTTGTATCCTGACCAAGAATAATAAAGATCAACGCTGGACCGATAATAATGAAGCAGAAGTATTAACTCGGAAACTGGCCAGTATTATCTGGAATTACTATGAGCCCAAACATCCGTTTACACCTTTTGAGAAGATCGATTAAAAGTAACCGGTTGTCAAAGAAGCTGTTTTTTTATTGCAGCCATAATGTTTGAAACTGCACTTTGAGATCTGCACGACGTTAGAAATCAGGAATACGGCCGCTCTCTTCACTAAAAGATCTTCAGCACCTTCGAAATAGATTTTCTACATGGGATTGAACATTGCGTAAAAATTTGCGATATTTTTGCACTGCCACAACCCATAAAAACAATAAAGATTTCGCCGTTTCTGCGCCTCGGTGGCAAAACAAAAGAGCATGTTCAACAGGCTGAAAGAAAGCGTAAAAAGGTTAAAGCGGGAAATTGTTCCGGTTTACTATGCCTTGCACGACAGGCGCACGCCTATCCTGGCGAAACTGTTAGCCGCACTCTCCGTTATGTATGTTCTAAGCCCGGTGGATCTGATCCCTGATTTTATCCCGGTACTGGGTCTGCTGGATGACCTGATACTGGTGCCGCTCCTCATCCGGGCAACCCTTAAGCTGATTCCACCGGATCTGATCAATGAAATCCGGTCGAAGATCGATGCCAAACAGCAATTGCCGGGAAAATGGTATTATGCATTGCCCATTGTTGCCATATATACCTACCTCCTGTTCAGGATCCTGCGCTACATCTTTCATCATTAGTTGGAAAACGGTCTGCTGCTGTCTTAAACACCCCGCTCAAATGCCGCTTTTGCACTGCACAACCTTCCCGGCTATTGATTAGCTTTGTTAACGCAAGTTGCACGCAGCACCATGAATTGCCGGCACTTTGCTCATTAGAAAACCTATAAAAATTAAAACATATGAACCCTGAAATGATATGGGCCAACCTGGCCGTAAACGACCTCGACCGGACTACAAAATTTTATACCCAGTTAGGATTTAAACCCAATGGGGCACCCAATAATGAGTTAACCAGTTTCCTGGTAGGTGCGCATAGCTTTGTAATTCACTTTTTCTTAAAGGAGGTGCTCAGACCTGCTATAAAGGGCGAAATAGCGGATGCCCAAACCGCCAATGAAATTATATTTACCCTTTCAGCAAAGAGCCGGGACCAGGTGGACAACTGGGCAAAAGAAGTCGAAACGGCAGGAGGAAAAATAGTTTCTCCCCCGGAAATATTTGGCAACGACTATTATGGTTTTGTTTTTGCGGATCCGGACGGACATAAATTTAATGTATTTTATATGGAGGGATTATGATCGCTTTTTGCCGCAACCTGCGCAAGTATCAAGCTGAAATGAGCGCAAGCTCCTTTTTGTGTAATTTTGTTTGACCGGCAAATAATGAGCAGGTTGCCGCATCCGGCGGTATCAATGTATCTTAACCTTCAATACTCCTATAAAAATGAATAATGCAAATAATGCCCGGGTTTATAAAATGTCTTTCGCTGGTGTTTACCCACATTATATTCAAAAAGCAGAAAGAAAGGGTCGTACAAAAGAAGAAGTAGATACCATTATTTGCTGGTTAACAGGATATGATTCCAAAAATTTGCAGCACCAGATCGACCACAAGATCGATTTTGAAACCTTTTTTGCGCAGGCACCACAACTGAATCCCAATGTTTCAAAGATCACCGGGGTGATCTGCGGCTACCGTGTGGAAGAAATTGAGGATCCGCTTATACAAAAAGTACGCTACCTCGATAAGCTGATTGATGAGCTGGCCAAAGGCAAGGCTATGGACAAGATCTTAAGAAAATAAAAGCCGCTACTCCACATCTCCCTGAGCTGGTTTCCTGGGTCGATTCCTGTTTCATAATCCGCGTCAATCAGGCATAGATGCCGAAACAAGTTCTGCATAACGAAAGCATAACTATGCTGCATGATTCACTAAACCTGTCATTGCCCCCTTACAACATACCAATTAAGTCACTTCCAGGACATGTGCTTTTAAAAAGGAAATCTCCCTTTGTGAAACACTGCTATAGGATTTCCTGACAAAATACAATAACTTTATTGTTTGAAACAACGTCTTGCCAAAAGCATTCAAAAAATAAAGCCATGAAAAAATTCTGGTGGTTCTGCAGCCTGATAGGCGTCATGCTCGTTACCGGCGTATTTTGGGGTACATGGTTCACCCTTACGCGCAGTTTGGAAACATTTCCCCCGGATCATTTTATCCGGATCGGTCAAACCATTATTGACAATGTAGCCGTACCGATGCGGATCCTGATGCCCGTAACCCTGCTGGTTCAGTTACTGCTTTGTATTAGTTTTTGGAAACAGAAGCCGGCTATCTATTTTTTTGCAGCGGCTTTTATTTTTATGGTTATTTCCCTGCTGATTACATTACTTGTAGAAGTGCCCATCGATAACCAGGTTAAAACCTGGACTGTAGCCTCAATGCCCGGTAACTGGACAACGCTGCGGGCCACCTGGAAGGAATTTCACTTTTTCAGGACCCTGAGCAGCATTCTTGGTTTTTTATTGCTCGCCATACCGGTTTTGTTCTGGCATAGAAGCAGGTCTTCATACCGGTAACATGCACTGGATATGCACGGCCAATAATCGGTGTATATCAGCTAAATAAATCAGTGCTCATTTGCGGGAAACGGAGCCTGCAGCCCATCTGCCTGAATGGAAACGCAGGTATTGCAATCGAACGCATCTATTGAATACCTTTGTTTTTTTTGCGAAACCTTAGCCTCCTGCGTTAAAATATGACTTCCTGAAACTCCTAAAACATTTTAATTTTGAACCATGAACACAGATTCCAAGCCCGATAATACGGCCGTACGAACCGCTTTATGGCGGGCCCTCCATGTGCAGATAGATGCGCCGCCCCATATTATCGAGGATACGATAGGATTGCGATTGATTGCCCCCGATGCGGGCTGGCAACAGCGTCCGGATATGGATGCGGCATTTACCAAACGCCTGCGGGCATCCATGGTAGCCCGGGCACGCTTTATTGAAGACCTGATCCTGGAACAAAGCGATAAAGGTGTCAGGCAGTATGTGATCCTGGGTGCGGGATTGGATACGTTTGTACAACGCCGGCCGGAGGTTGCTACCCAATTACAGGTTTATGAAATTGATCGGCCGGATACCCAACGCTGGAAACAGCAACGGCTGCAGGCGCTGGGTTTTGACATACCGGAGGGATTGCATTTCGTTTCCGTGGATTTTGAAAAAATCTCCTGGTGGCAGCAACTCCTGGAAGCCGGCTTTGATCCGGGCAAACCCGCCGTCGTGGCCTGCACCGGCGTAACGCTATATCTCACGGAAAGCGCGATTAGGGACACATTAACCCAGCTGGCAACATTGGCACCGGGCTCCATGCTGGCGATCACGTTCTATTTACCGCTTCAGCTGATGGAGCCGGAAGATCAGCCGCTACAGGCAATAGCCGACAAAGGTGCCCGGGAAGCCGGAACACCATTTGTTAGCTTTTTTGCACCTTCCGCTGTGCTGCAATTGGCCGAAGAAGCCGGTCTAAAAAATTGCCGGATCTTTACCGCAAAGGAACTGGAGCAACGGTATTTTAACAACCGGGCAGATGGACTGCTCCCTGCCAGTGGTGAATTGTTTTTATTGGCGGCGATATAAATGATTACGCCAATTGTTTTGCCAGCCTCAATCTTAAATTGTTTCCTGTTTCAACTCAGATGCATATTGAGGAACGTTGAAAAAACATCATGGTTAGAAGGCTGAATGCGTCGCGCTTTGAAGAAGGTGCGCATGAGCAACGCGTTTCGCTCCTGCCACCACTGCATCCAGACAAGTATCGCAGCTCACCTGTTCTTTTTCTTTTGGTTGACCAGGTTATCGATACTGTACCCGTACCGGTCAAAACAGCTGAGTAAAAATGCGGATGCCGCGCCGGTCCATACCGAAAAATCAAGGCCTGGCTTCATACCAAAACTATAGGTCATGGCGGCACCGAAACATAATAATAAAATGCCGGCAGTAATGGACGCCCATCTGAGCTTATAGCCGGTTATCAATAAAACAGGCAACAGTATTTCCAACGCCGTTGCAAGGATCGCCATCAGGCTGTTCAGTGGTGGTCCTGCATACGAATTTACAGTATTGCTATAGCTGAGAAAATTTTCCCAGTTGCCCCACACTACTTTTGGGCTACCGGGTTTACCCCAAATACCAAAGCGGTCTGCAACAGCCGACAGGAAAGAACCCGAAATAGCAAGTCTTAAAAAGAGTTGAGAGAACGTGGTTAACCGGGAGTTCATATGATGCGGAATTTTAAATAAAGTTAACCAGTAAACGGGTCGGATAAATTAAACTGGTTTAAGAAATTACGGATCCTGACTGATGGAAGACCCCCATAAAAGATTCATCTCACCAGCATTTCGTAAAAATACATAACGATATTTTTATTGATAATCTTATCTCAACCGTATTGAATCGGTACAAAGCCATTACACGACATGCTTCTACGTGGTAACATTCAATATATGCTGGCATTTTAATACATGATTTAAAAATCGTATATTTATAAAAAATAACCTTATGGCAAACACCTATACACAATTGCACATTCATTTTGTATTTGCTGTCAAATACCGGCAGGCGCTTATTACCCCTGAATGGGAAGAACGGTTGTATAAATACATTACCGGCATTGTCCAGAACAACGGGCATAAAATGCTTGCGGTTAATGCCGCGTACGATCATATACATTTATTTGTAGGACTGAACCCCAAACAATCCATTTCAGAATTAATGCGGTTGGTTAAGGGAGACAGCAGCGAATTTGTAAACAAGGAGCGCTTCACGCAGCGGAAGTTTTATTGGCAAGAGGGATATGGCGCTTTTAGCCATAGCCATTCTCAAATTGATACGGTGATCAAATACATCTTCAACCAAAAGGAACATCATGCGCGAAAGAACTTTAAGGACGAATATCGTAAGATGCTGGACGATTATGGCATTAATTATAATGACCAATATCTGTTTGCCGATCCTGAGGATTGAGGGTAGCCGCTACGCGGCACTGCTCAATGTTATATCATACGGTTCTAAATAGGGATAGTGCCTACGGCACTGGTAATAATATTGATGAAAATCGGAACGATTCGCTTTTCTCAAAAAACAGACATCTTTATGATACATATGTAACGCATATTTGATAAGACATATAAGGGCATTTACTTCATAGAGGAATACCTTTTAGAAATCATTTCGCTTCGCTCAGCGACCTGCTATAGCTAGCCCCGATTATTACATCACGAACCCTATTGAATGTATAAGCTAACCGCCAGGCAACCGGCCCCATAGGGGCCATACCCCTTAGAAATAATTTCGTTTCGCTCAGCGACCTGCTATAGCTAGCCCCGATTATTACATCACGAACCCTATTGAATGTATAAGCTAACCGCCAGGCAACCGGCCCCATAGAGGCCATACCGCTTAGAAATAATTTCGCTTCGCTTAGCGGCGTGCTATAGGTAGCCTCGATTATTACATCACAAACCCTATCTAATGTATAAGCTAACCGCCAAGCGACCGGCCCCATAGGGGCCATACCTTTTTAGAAACGGTTCCGTTTCGTTCAACCGTGTGCCGTAGGTACACCCCGGTTGTTACATCAACCATCATATTTATATATATGTGCAGCAGCGGATACGCGGAATAAGCAACATAATTCATTTGCTGGCAAGGGGGTATGACCAATGGCGAAGAACTACAAACGGATAACCGGTATTATATGGGCCCCAGACCGCCTAAATAATCCAGTTCAGGTCTAAACGCATCGCTTCTCTACGGCAGCCGGTGTCCATACCAGGTACAACAGCACAATTCCCTGCTCGTTAATCATATCTTCCTTTTAGCGCTACTCCCTTTATTTCTTTTTGATACATCTTCCGGAAAAACAATTATCTTTACAACTAAGATAATTAGTCAAGAAGATAAATATGACGGACAAGATTCTCCAGCTAAGAAAGCTCAGCCAGCAATACGCCTACACTTCCATCCAGATGCACGAAGCCGTAGGACGCAAGGCCGGCCTGTCGGGCACCGACCACAAATACCTGGGCTTCCTGCTCCGGAAGGGTTCTATGACGGCTGGCGAGCTGGCCGATATTACCGGTCTCACCACCGGCGCAGTAACCGGCCTGGCAGACCGGTTTGAAAAGAAAAAGCTGCTAAAGCGGCAACCCGACAAGACCGACAGGCGCAAGATCATCATTGTTCCCAACGCCGATAAAATACGGGCCTTGCTGCAGCCGCTGTACCAGGATTTCCAGGATGATACCGACCGGCTTTTTGCCTCCTTTTCCGCTTCCGGATTAAAGATCCTGGAAACCTATTTTTCAAAGGCGCTAGACATGATGCAGCATAAAATAGATCAACTCAATCAAAAATAATCGAATGGAATTTAACCCCAACAACCCCGTTATACAACGCTGCATGCAGGGCATGGAGCTGGTAGAAAAAGGTCAGCCTGAAGCAGCGTCAACAGTATTCCTGCAGGCCTGGAATGAAGCCGGCAATGATTTTGAAAAATTTATTGCCGCACACTTTGTGGCCCGGCGTCAACAGGATGCCAGAGACAAATTAACCTGGCTGCGCACCGCTTTGCAGCACGGACTAAGCGTTAACAGCGATGCCGTCAGGAGCGCACTGCCGTCGTTGTACACCAATATGGCGCAATGCTATGCAGTCCTGGGCGATGCGGACAACGAGAGGAAATACAGCGAGCTGGCCGTATCAGCCAACGAACAACTGCCGGACAAGGGACCTTTTTATCACGGTACCCGGGCCAGCCTGCAGCAGGGCGATTTGCTTATAGCGGGCGGCCTATCGAATTACCAGAGCGATGTGGTCATGAATCATATTTACTTTACGGCCCTGGTCAATGGCGCGGGACTGGCCGCTGCGCTGGCTAAAGGCGACGGACGCGAGCGGGTGTATATCGTGGAACCTACGGGCAACTTCGAAAATGATCCCAATGTAACCGACAAAAAATTTCCGGGTAATCCTACGCGTTCATATCGCAGCACGGCGCCACTGAAGATTGTTGGAGAGGTAACCGATTGGGAACGGCTTACACCGGAGCAGCTACGCCAATGGAAGGAAAAGTTGACGAATAATAAAGGCGCCATTATTAATTAAAGACGCTCCGGGCCCCACCAACACCGGAGCGACCGGCTTTGCGACTTAAAGCTGATTTTTATTTGCCGCAAATTCGTGGGTTGACGACCAATTTCGCTAAAAGAAGAAACAAAAATTCGCCGGGTAAATTACCGCTATGAATGAAACAGAACGATAAACAGCTGTGCGATCAGGCGTAAAATAATCGGCAGGAAATATAGCCGCAGATCGCACAGACGGAAGGACTGTTGGCCTGTAAAAAAACCATCGGCATCAATCTGCAGAAAACCCTTCCCTGCCATAAATCCCAGCTGCATCCCTTGGCAACTGCTGTACATGCTGCAAATAAGCCGTTACATTTTTATCCCAGTCTGCCGGGTAGGCATACCCCAGCTTTGTTGCAATGAACCCGGCTGCGTTCCTGAAAAGGTCCTGCATCATGTATACCGATTGCCATATCTGTTGCAGGTCTGCAACAGGATACGTAGCCAGCAGTTTTTGATACATTTCCGGCGCAAGATAGTGCTGGTAATACTTCCCGAATTTACCAGTGTTTACCTTAAAGTCATTGCAACAACCAATATACCAATCGATCATTTGAAACAATGCCCCGCGGATCACCAGGTTAATGAGCTCCTGCGCCAGTACTACCTCCGCTCTCCACAAGCCCTTGGCTAAACCCGCATTGGTATACCAGAACTCATTGCAGCAATCGGTGAATGAGCGTTCCGAAGGTCTTTGTACCATATAACTGGCATCACTGGCGGGCGGCAATGGCTTGCCATCGAAGATCCCGGCTTTATCCCACAGCACCTTACAAAGACTGTCATTCGTAAATTGTTCTAATCGCTCCAGTGGCACCATTGTAAGATCGATGCGGTTACCATCTTTAAACTGCAACAGGTATGAAAAAGCGCCTTCCAGTTCCGGGGTGGGCGGATACAATTCCATAGCTTCCGGCAACTGCATAATCATTGGGTCGCCAAATACAGCCACCCAGCTATGATCCTGTAAAAAAGAGGGCAACTCATTAACCACGTAAATAATGTCAAAGTCCTGGAAAATATCCGGCGTTACATTCGGATTGGAGCGCGATCCATCCTGCAACACCGCCAATATGCGGGAATCCTTTGCTACCTCCATGATTAATTCCATCATTTCAACTTCGCTCCTGCTTATCATAGCATTATGGTTTATTCAAATGTAAGCATAATTTTAAGAGCGATAACTGCACGATCATGCAGACTTCGCTTCTTGCTGATCCATGCAGTATAAGGTATCCATCGCCGTCACCGGCCATTATTATTATCCTACACAGGATTATTAAACGTTTGAATGGGTTGCTCCTAACGCATGTTTTCTGAATGTTGTTTCAATTTTTCCAGCTCACTCCTGCTCAAGCTGTCCATCCCGTGTTTATGAATCTTATCGAGGATGCGATCGATCTCCTTCTGCGCATTATTTTTTTCTGCATTGTACCGGTCGTCGATAGAGTAATTTCTGTAGTGTGTTTTAAACCAGAGGTTGTCAATGACCAACATATGCGGCTGTTTAATGATCATCCAGATAAACACCACCACGGGAATTATAATGATCAGAATAGTGGTATAGTTTTGAATCCATGCAGCCGGTTCCATTGTCAACGCTACAAGCATACCCACCAGGGCACCGCCCAGGTGCGCATCATGTCCTACATTGTTTCTTCCGGACCGGATTCCATAAATAGAGAACAGTACATATAAAATTCCGTACAGCCAACCGGGAATGGAAAACGGAAGTCCAAAAAAACCGACTCCCATACCAGGAAAAAGAGCGATCGATGCAAAAATGATTCCGCAAACAGCTCCGGAAGCGCCTACAGCACTATAGTCGCCATGATGGCGGTGGATCAAAAGGGAAAGCAATCCACCACCGATCAATCCGGAAAAATAAATGATCAAAAATTGCAGCTCACCCAGGTTGTATTCGATCATCCCGCTAAAAGCATACAGACTGATCATGTTAAAGATGAGGTGCAGCCAGCCAATATGCAGGAACCCGGATGTAACCAGGCGCTTGTATTCCTTATTCACCAATATTTTATCAACCTCAAACTGATAGGTATTGAAGAAGACCTGGTTGGTAAACCCTTTGTAAGAAAAAAGAAGGTTCAGCAGGATCAGCAGGAGGCCAATGATTCCTGTATTTGTCATGAGCAGGAGGTTTTATATATTCATTATTCAAAAACAGCTAAATGCAAGAATATAAATTCTATTTCCAATCCTTAAGCGGAATAATCTTCCCATCCACTTTCGATGCATTCTTTTCCGGCACCAACCGCACAACAAAGCGTTTGCTACTGGCCGCCGGCAGTTTTGTTTCAAAACCCACCAACACGGTTCCGGGATTGGGCGCGTCGTAGTCATTCGTGGGCGCCGTACTCCATGTTTTCACCGTCACCGGCTGACCTGCAAGGATCTGCATCCGTAAGGTTTTGCCATCCTTTTTCAACAGGACTTCATTGGACGATTTTATTTCCACATTTGCAGCAGTGAGCATACGCCATTGCATCGTTACGGGATGATCGCCGGTTTCAATCTCATCCTGTATCAATCCATAGGCCTTATCCTTCAGGGCCACACCCCTTATGGCTTGTTTCACCTGTCCCCTATACACGGGCGTCAAATCCGATTGGGCGAAACTAAATTCCGGCCGGTCACCATATCGCGTAATAGCCGTTACGCCTTCCATACGCTGTAAGCTATCGTCAAACGTAAGCGTATTATGTGCATAATTGGTATAACGGAAAACGGTCCAGCGTTGGGAATTTTGTGTACGTAACCAGATGTTCAGGCCTTTTGATTCCAGCGATTCGTAATTCTGCATGCCGAAATCCATCCCCCAGCGAATACCTTCCGCCTCAAAAACGAAAGCCCCTTCATCCATGTGGGCGTGGTTCACAAAAGGAGATCCGGCTTTAAAACCCATAAAAAGCGCATCCGGACTAGTCCAGCTGGTACGCATCATTGCTACCGGACTGGCACCACGTCCTTCCCAGAACATTTTTTCCGGTGGTGTAACACCCGCTTCTGCCAGTTGTTTACCCCATACCAGGAGCGTTGGCAAAAAACGATCGCCTTCCAATGCCCGCCTGTTTTTATCACTGTGCAGGAATTGCAGTTCATTCCATGCCAGCGAGGGCCGGTTTAGCTTTTTTGCAAACCAGAACATGGCGCCGTTGGATTCGGCACCGGGGCCCGAATCCGCATAGTTAAACGGTTGTCCGCTGGGCGCGATCATCTGCTGGAAATAATCGGCGGTTTTCAGGAAGCCCGGCAATGCACTCAGCCCTTCGCCTCCGGTCAGTCGTGCCAGGGCATCCAGAAAGAAAACATTGTAGGTAGTTCCATAACTCCAGTAGCCATAACCCTCCGGGTAAGCACCGTCCGGTGCATATTGCTTCATCGGAATGGTGATCGATTCAACCGCACGGTAGATCACCTTGCTGCATTGCTGCGGATCCGATTCAAAAACAGCAAATGCTCCATAAGCCAGCCCGGCGTTGCAAACCTGGTTCCAGTTATTCTCCACCTTAAGCCAGGAATTGTATTTCGAATCGAAAGATGTGCTGATCCCTTTCTCCAGGATCGCGTTTTCGACCGTCTTTCTTGAAGCCGGGGAAAGCGCATTGTATAACCAGTCGTACCCGATAGCCGCGGCCATGGTCATTTCCGCCACATCCAGGTAATGGGTAGGGTTCCAGTCGGCAAAGGAACTGATCGTTAATAGTTGCTGTTCCGCTGCATCCAGGTACTTTTTATTTCCGGTCATGCGCCAGGCATATGAAAGAAAAAAGATTCTCCGGATCGCTTCTCTTGAAACCGAAAGCAGTCGCTTTCCTATTTTTTTGTGCTCCAGCGGAGCGGCCATGCAGATACGGTCGGAAGCTTCCAGGATCAGATCGTGCACCCGTTTCAGATCTGTATTATTCCGGATGGCTGTTGTTATCTGCGCTTCTTCTCCTCTTGCCAGCAATAAGCGCGGATGGGCATTTTTTGCGATTGCATCGGTTAGCAGGTCCTGCGAAAAAACATGAGTAGCCAGTAAAAGCAGCAGGCTGAAAAGTAAATGCGCAATCGGTTTCATAATTCAGATTTTGGTTTAAAAATACTTAAGTATCAGGATTATTACCAGAACCTTTTATTTTTTATTATTTTGCCCGTTGATCTTTTAATTTTTAAACTTCTGTAAATGAAATGCTTTCTTAAACTGGGAATTGCGGCCGCACTTATGTGTTGCATTTTAAACGTAAGCGCCCAAAAGAACATGCGGGCCCTGATCAAAAAGGATGAGGCCTTTGCCGCAAGCCAGTACAAACTGCTGATGAAAAACGCACCGGCCGATAAGATGCCCCAGAACTACGATCCTGCTAAAGACAAACTGGTAGCATCCGGTATCGATTGGTGGACCAGTGGTTTTTATCCTGGCACTTTGTGGCTGATCTATAAGGCCACCAAAGACCCGCAGATACTGGCGGAAGCAAAAAAGCGGCTGGTGTTAGAAGAACCGATGAAATATTATACCGGTAATCATGATATCGGTTTTATGATCTTTTGCAGCTTTGGCAATGCTTATGTCATCACAAAAGACCCACATTATAAAGAAGTGATCCTCACCGCTGCCGAAACCGCTACCAAACGTTATAAGCCGGGCATGAAGGCCATCCAGTCCTGGAATAAAAGCCAGAAATTTAATGCCCCTGTGATCATCGATAATATGATGAACCTCGAAATGCTGGAATGGGCTTCCCGTAATGGCGGCAGCAAGCGATTGGCTGATATTGCGGAAAACCATGCCAACACTACCCTTAAAAATCATTTTCGTCCGGATGGCAGCAGCTATCATGCTGTAGACTATGATACCGCTACCGGGGCCGTTTTAAAGAAAGTAACACACCAGGGATATACTGATGAATCTGCATGGGCACGCGGACAGGCATGGGGACTTTATGGCTATACCATGATGTACCGTTTTACCAAAAAACCAGAATACCTGGCACATGCGCATAAGATCGCTGCCTTTATCCTGAATCATCCCAACCTGCCAAAGGATAAAGTACCTTATTGGGATTTTAATGCACCGGATATTCCAAATGCGCTAAGGGATGTATCAGCTGCAGCGGTAATGGCTTCTGCCCTGCTGGAGCTGGCACAATACAGCAACCAAAAGCAAAAGGCCACTTATATCGCAGACGCCACCACCATGATCCGGTCGATGTCTACGATATATAAATCGCAGCCAGGCGGCAGCAAAGGTTTTATCCTTACCCAAAGTGTAGGACATTTGCCGGGCAAATCGGAAGTGAATGTATCCTTGTCTTATGCGGATTATTATTATATGGAAGCCCTGCAACGGTATAAACAATGGGTGCTGAAGTAGGCTTGTTTCGGGGTACAGCCATTGTATAACAACCAAACCAGACCGAATCAAATTAACATACCCTACAAAAAGATCCCGGTTACAAAGCAACCGGGATCTTTTTTATGATTCATTACTTTTAAACTAACGCATGTACGCCCTCTGCAATTACCGACGAGAATACGCCCGGCTTGTAGCCAACCTTTTCTTCATAGGCCGCTGTAACCTTTTCTGCAAAATCATCAAAGCACTCCTGTTTAATCAGGGCAATGGCACATCCGCCAAAACCGGCGCCCGTCATCCGCGCACCGATACAGTCTTCGTAGGTTCTGCAAAAATCAACAATAGTATCCAGCTCTATCCCTGATACTTCATATAACTGTTGCAGCGAGTCATGCGAAGCATACATCAGCGCTCCAAATGTTTCAATATCACCACTGGTTAGGGCCTCCTTCGCTTTTTTCACCCGGTCATTCTCTGCAATCACATGCAGGGCCCGTTTTTCCAGCACCGGGTCATTCAATAGCGCTTTGTTCTGTTCAAAGTCTTCGACACTGATCTCTACGAGATGCTGCACCGGAAATTTTTCCTGGAACCGTTTTAAGGCTTCCCGGCATTCACTAAAACGCTCGTTATATTTGGATTCTACCAGTTTCCGGGGCTTGTTGCTATTGATGATGGCCAGTACATAATCGCCAATCTCAAAAGGCAGGTATTCATATTCCAGCGTGCCGGTATTTAATAAAACAGCATGGGCTTCTTTTCCCATTGCAACGGCAAACTGATCCATAATGCCGCTGTTAAGTCCCATAAAATCGTTTTCTACACTTTTCCCCAGCACGGCCAGATCTACTTTAGAAAGTCCGCCTTCGAACATTTCGTTCAATGCAAAAGCGGTCAACACCTCAATGGATGCACTGGAAGACAGTCCGGACCCTATGGGCAGGTTACCGGAGAACAGGAAATCAAGTCCGGAGATATCCTTCCCTTTTTGCTGAAACTCATGGATCACCCCCAGCGGATAGTTAAACCATTCCGGTCCTTGCTTACTGTATCCATCCTGGCTGAAAGCGATCTCCGTTGATTCCGGAAAATCCAGCGCATGAAACCGGAATTTCCGGTCCTCATTTTTAGCTATCAGTAAGGTAGTACCTAAAGAAATGGCACAGGGCATTACCTGTCCGCCGTTATAATCAATATGCTCTCCGATCAGGTTTACACGGCCCGGACAAAAGAAAATATGGGCCGCCGGCTTATGGTAAATTTTTTCAAATTCTTTTTGCAAATCTCCAATGGTCATAACAATTATATTATTTTTATCAAAATTAAACGTTCATGATTGAAATAACTGAGCAGCTTGCTACGCAGCATCCCAATGGAAAAGATGTGTATGTGTTCACCCTCAAAAACGGTTCCGGTACAGAAGCAACGGTTACGAATTACGGCGCTATCATCATGTCGATAAAAGTACGGAAATCAGATGGAACTTTTAATGATATTGTTTTGGGGTTTGATACTCCGCAGGAATATTGGTCGGAAGCATACCTTAAGAATTATCCCTATTATGGAGCCGCTATCGGGCGGTATGCCAACCGGATCAATCATGCGGCCATTACCATTGATGAAAAGAACTATCCCCTGAACAGCACGAATCCGGGTTACCAGCTGCATGGTGGCGTTGAAGGATTTGATAAAAAAGTTTGGGACAGGGTTTCGGCAGCAGACGGTCATATAGTGTTGCAGTATAAAAGCCCGGATGGAGAAGAAGGGTATCCCGGAAATCTTACCGTACAGATCATTTTTTCATTGAATGAAGACAATGAGTTCAGCTACGAATACAGAGCTACAACGGATCAACCCACTGCGGTGAATATTACCCACCACAGCTATTTCAACCTGAACAATTGCAAAGGGCGCATCGATCAGCAGCATTTGCGCATTCACGCATCGAACTACCTGGAGCAGGATGCCAACTATTGTACGACCGGGAATGTGCTCCCCGTAAAAGGCACCCGGAACGACTTTAGCAACTGGAATGAAACCGGCAATATTGAAAATCCTGAACAGGGTATTGACATCAGTTACCCGCTGGACAACCCGGGCATACACCAGGTAGCAGCAGAGGCATGGTGTGATGAAGAGGATATAAAGCTGGAGGTATATACAACGGAGCCGCTGGTACATCTGTACAATAGTTACGGTTCACCGGAGATCAAAGGAAAGAACGGGCAACAATATACCGCCTTTTCTGCATTCTGTTTTGAAACGCAGGTGCATCCCAATGCGATCAATATCCCCTCCTTTCCCAATACGATCTTACGTCCGGGAGAGGTATACCAGACAAAGACCACATACCGGCTTACGGGGAAGGGATAGCAATAGTTTTTAGTTATCAGCAATCAGTCTTGAGTTAATCAATACTAAAAACTGATTTCTGATAACTGATAACTGATCGCTTATAACTGATCGCTAAATCGTAGCCAGGTCAATTACAAACCGGTATTTCACATCGCTTTTTAACACACGCTCGTAAGCTGTATTTACCTCTTTGATATCGATCAGTTCGATATCACTTACGATATTATGTTCCGCGCAATAATCCAGCATTTCCTGGGTTTCCGGAATACCGCCGATGGAAGACGCGGTCAGTACCCGGTTGCCGCGCATTAAACTGCCTCCCGCAATACTCAGCGGTTCCGGAGGTAATCCCACACAAATCTGTACGCCATCGGTTTTAAGCATCTGCAGGTACATATTGTAATCATGCGGCGCGGATACCGTGTCGATGATAAAGTCAAAATACCGGTCCAGGCTTTTTACCTGCTCCGGGTCTTTTGTGAGCACAAACTTATGTGCGCCCAGCCGTTTGGCATCCGCTTCCTTGGAGGGAGACGTACTCAGCATGGTTACCTCTGCACCAAAGGAAACGGCGAATTTTACAGCCATATGACCTAATCCGCCCAGGCCCAACACGCCTACTTTATGTCCTTTTCCCACCTTCCATTTACGCAACGGAGAATAGGTGGTGATCCCTGCACAAAGCAGCGGCGCTACGCCTTTCAGATCCAGTTTATCGGAAACATGCAGCACAAAATGCTGGTCGCAAACGATCTTATTGGAATACCCGCCATAGGTAACCGATCCGTCTTTATCGCGTGCGTTGTAGGTCCATACAGTTTGCTTATTATCGCAGAACTGTTCCTGACCATGACCACAGCTATCGCAATGCTGGCAGGAATTGACCATACAGCCGATACCGGCCAGTTCGCCCACTTTAAATTTAGACACGTTAGCCCCCACCGCTGTGATGCGGCCAACGATCTCATGTCCCGGAACGATCGGATAAATAGCGGGTCCCCATTCGCTGCGTACCTGGTGAATATCTGAATGGCAAATGCCACAATATAAAATGTCGATCAGCACATCATCCGCACCCACTTCCCGGCGCTCAAAATCCCAGGGTTGCAGGGCATCGGTTTTGCTATGAGCGGCATATCCTTTTGCGTTAATCATTTTTTTATTTTTTAGTGAGATGTAATTTGTTTCTTAGTGAGAAGTGAAGCCTTTATGTACACTCGTTTGTATTCCGGCGGGGGCTGATACTACGAGATTCAGGTTCAGGCTCCGGTTCTGTTATCTTAATTTTCAGCACATAAAGGTAACAGGAATTCGGATTCCGATAGTGCGCCGGGGAAAATTTCCGGGCACAGAAGCACGGAGTTTCTGAAAATTATTGTATCGGGCTCTATTGACTAAAATAGGCCATTTCTTCCTTCAGATCCAGGAACGGGTATTGCTCCATCAGGCGCCGGGCTTTTTCGTGTTGCGCTTTCAGAAACTGCTGATGGGCCTTTGTTTGGGGATGAAACGGCTTATGCCTCCGGGCGATCATCAGGGGGCGGATCTCTTTCATAAGCTGCCGTGAAGCTTCGTCAATACAGTTTTCCGTAAATTTTTCCAGTACGAATTCCGTAGCCGGATAGTTGGGGTGTGCCAGGTCTACATCATAGAACCGGTAATCCCGCAGTACATCAATCACCAGTTCATAGGCCGGAAAATAATGCAAGCCCTCAAACTTATGTACCATATGATGTACCGCTTCAATCAGCCGGGCCTTGCTCCGGTTATTGGCCACTACTCCATCCCGTAAATGCCGTACCGGGCTGATGGTAAATAATAATTTTGCATGAGGGTTAAAGATGCGGAGCCGGTGATAGAGGTTATCCAGCATGGAAACCGTTTCTTCGATCTCCAGCATCTTCTTATCAAACCATTGTCCGGGTGCCCGGTGGCAATTGGCGACCTTTACCCCGGCGAGCTCCGCTTGCGGATTGGTTGCATTCAGCCGGTAAGAGAACGAGGAACCGAGGGTAATGATCACCCAGCCGGCCTGCTTTAAGAATTGATGTGCGGTTGCCAACATGCTGTTCATCTGCGCTAAAACCGTCTCTTTATCCGTACCGGAAAACCGCGAATGATGATGCCAGGATTGCCATACCTCGTTTAAGTAAAACAGATCCGTTTCTGAATATGGTTTCTGCTCAATATACCGGATCAGGCTGTGATATACACTGGCGGGGTCAAACAGGATCCCGTGCGGATTTTGAAGCGTTTCAAACTTATGTTCCGCCAACGCATTGCCAATATGTTCTGTAAAACAGGAGCCGATCAGCAATATCTTATCCCCGTACCGGATCGGTGGTGACAGGGGTTCCATCTGTATGGGAGCCATAAAATCCATCCTGCAAATATCCGGAATTTACAATTACGCCCCTTATTGTGATCTTTTGATGCTTATTTCACAAAGGAATTCACGCGGCGGCACAAAGAAATAATGATGCAAGGAACTATATCTCTTCGTGTTTCTTCGTGCCTTCCGGTCTTTGTGGTTCTTGTTTCACACAGCGACGCAACGGAGCAAAGGCGCAGCGGTTCAGGTGTTTGCCGCAAAGGCTCAAAGAAGCGAAACGGCACCAAGATTAAGTGCTTCGTCGTATTTCTTCGCACCTTCCTGTCTTTGTGGCTTCCATTTTCATATTTCCACATTTTCAAATTGCAACTCCTTCACAGCGCTATCGACACATGCACCATCACCCGGTTATTCGCTTTTACAATACCATTAGCCAGGTTCTGTGAAAACGGCGTTTGAAAATTGGCGCCGATCGCTATTTTCTTATAGGCCGTTTCAATACCTGCCGTTCCCATCAAAAGATTTCCACCGGAAACGGTAACCAGTACATCATTATCTACGTCGGTTTTCCCCTTTTCATATTGTACCCCGGCATTGGGAGCAATCATGACCTCGTTGGCAATGCGGATTTTATAATACGCCTGTGCATTCAGGTTCAGTTTATTCCCATAACGGTAGTCGTACCGGTTAGCGGTATTGATCTTATAATGTGCATTCAGGTTAATGCCTGCATCCTGTACCCGCAGATCGTACATTCCATTCAATGAAAAATCGGTACTTCCGGAACCCAGCTGAAAAAGATTGGTACTTTCTCCTGTAGTACTTTTGTCTGCAGGATTGTACTTTCCTGTGGCCAGTTTTACACCTCCTCCTAACCAAAGACTTTGCACCAGGAGCTTGTTTCCTATGGGCTGCCGTTTGTTGACCAGCTGATAAAAAGCGGACAGCGTTACATCCCCTGCACCACTCTTTGTAAGGTTTTCATCCTGGTTGCTCCGCCGGTTGATGCTATACGGTATTACCGCCATCACCCTTATTTTTTCCGAAATGTTCCAGCCTCCCCAGGCTTCCAGGGTATTGTATTGCTCAGAACTGGTAAGATAGGTTCGCTGTCCTCCCACTCCAAGATGGCTCAGCAGAGCATTATGTCTATAACGTAATCCAAAAATATGCTTGTGAAAATCCGGAAGGATGCCGATATAATCATTTCCAACTCCGCAACCGCAGATGTCGCAGGCCATCGCCATTTTGAGAGCGGTACCGATAACGATTAAAAAGAAAAGGCCCGTTTTTATCCATTGCTTTTTCATTGTGTGATATTTGTTTTTTAAAAGGCTTTTACGCTCATGGTGCTGCATGCTTCAATTTTTATGCTTAACAGCCAAAAGTTCATCCTGCTTCTATTGTTCCGCCAATAGTTTATTGGTAATAAACGCCCGGTCGTTCAATGTATTCAGAAACGCAAGTATTTGTTTTCGTTCTGCTGCCGTTAATGCGATTCCCCGTTGTTCCCCGGTGGCTAACAGCGGATCCAGGTTCGGTGTTGCTTTTACCCCGGTGGTATAGTGGTCCAACACCGCGTCCAGTGTATAAAACCGTCCGTCGTGCATATAAGGTGCAGAGTACGCCAGGTTGCGCAAACCGGGAACTTTGAACCGGTAGCGGTCTTCCGGCCGGAGTGTAACAGCAAAGCGCCCCTCATCATTATTCTCCCCTACCCCAATACCATTATTACGGAATGAGCCATCGGTAAACAGCGGCTCGCGATGACAACCGCCGCATTTTTCCAATACCAACTTGCGCCCTGCCGCCTCTTCGGGCGTAAAAGTTGCCGTACCCTCCTTGCGCATCACGCTATCGTATTTTGAACCACCGGAAATGCACATCACCATAAATTGCGACAGCGCCTTCATAAGGTTGCCGGTATTGATCTCCTCCGAGCCAAAGGCCTTTTTAAATAAGGCCCGGTACTGAGGTAGCGCCTGTAATTTTGTGACCACATTGGCAACGGTTTCGTCCATTTCTTCATGATTGGTAATGGGCGCTATGGGCTGCAGATCCAGGTCGAAAATACCGCCATCCCACATCAGAAGCGGACTCCATGCCAGGTTCATAATGGGAGGTGCATTCCGGCTTCCCAACCGGTCGTCGATACCATGACTAACATCATGACCATGCTGGGTAAAGGCCGAAGACTGGATGTGGCAACTTCCGCAACTGATGGTATTGTTGCGGGAAAGACGCGGTTCATAGAAGAGTTTTCTTCCCAATTCAAAACCGTCCTTTGTAACCGGGTTGGTTTCAAAATGATATACCGGGGCGGGAAAATTGCCGGGTTGCTGAAACCCGGCAAAAATACCCGTATCTTTTTGAGCGTTGTCCCCCGGAAGTTCCCGTGAACAGGCAAACACCAGCATCATCAGGACACCCATCACTGCAATATGTTTCCGGTTCATTATTTTAGTTTTCAGTATGATCGTGCACAAACATTTTTGCATAGTTGTTGGCAATGTTCACACTGTAATCACTGAACATCACCTGGGGATTGGTGGCAAAACTCACATTGGTAGTGCCGTTTAATACTTTTGAAATATCTACCATCAGGTGAATATTGGCAGAGCGGTCTTTGCGTACCTGGGCCATTCCCCTTGCCGTAAGATCAATAGTGATCACCTTAATATTATTGATCGTAGGTGCACTGTAGCCGCCAAAGCCACCGATATGATACCGGAACTTATGTTGCCCGGTTGGGTCTGCCGGTGCATCAGGCGCTGTGCCTTCCATTTTGAAAAAGATGTACCCGCTGTTCCACCCCCAGTACATTCCATCATGATTACCAGCACCCGGATCCAGCACGCCCGTGCGTTTGCTGATATCCATCGTGCTCCGCAAACTGTCTACGCCTACGGTAAAAGTGAGCGAGGTATAATTGCCTTCCGGAACCTTTACACGTGCAAATTTTGTAGCCGGATCGTCCTGGCGAATCAAAAAATAACTGCTATCGGCATTCACTGCATAGGTCGTACCATCGGCTTTTTTTACCTGGATATTACTGATAAAATACTGCAGCAACTGAATATTGTATGACTGCCCCAGGGCATTGATATACGTGCCGGTATTTAATACCAGTTTTTGTCCGCCAACAATATTGTCAAATTCTACAGAAAGCGGTGCCAGCGCGTTCTGATTATAACCAGGTTCTACGGGGTCTTTGGAACAGCCAGTCAGCAAAACGATCGCAGACAACAGGATCGCACTAAAAAAAGAATACAAGATTTTCATTTTACAAAAGATAATAGTGTGCCGGAAGATGCAACTCAAAAGCCTTTGGGAAGCACACCATTGGGCACCCCGATCCGTGGGGCACTCAATATCGCATAATCCTTATTCACTTTCAAATGCATGCAACTACTGCACAGCATCTGAAAAAGCTTTTGAACACACTGCTTCAGCACTGGTTAAACAATCATCCGGGAACGCTTACTACGCATATTAATTGCGTAACCGAAGCTCCTGGAGAAGCGAATAAACAGAAATGAATTTGATAAAGGGAATTGCCTTGAATAGCTTAAAAGAACAGCAAGTTGCTAGCACTGTTCATACAGAAGTCCATTATGTTTCAGAAAATACTGGTATACATAACAAATAGCCCATAAGGGCCGTTACTGTATCAGGCAATACCATTACGGAAAGCAGCGGGGGGATGAAAGATCGAACGGGGTCTTTTCATTTCCATCCCAATGATCATCTCGGAATACACCGAAGGTTTGGTAAGCGTTATAAATGTAAGTTCAGGAAAAAAGGATTTAGAGGAGAGCGTGATCTCATTTTTGAATTCCATTTTCCGCTCGGGGTTCTGCTGACTCTTTTTCTCGTCCTCCTCTATCTGTTTCATCAGCTGGCAATGCCCGTTACAGTGCATTTTAGGGCGAAATTTATTTACGCAATTCTTTGCATATGCCTGCCGGTTTACCCTGTAATCAATCATCATGATTGTTTTACTGAACGTTTGCATTACAAACGTCATCAGGAAAAACAAGGCCATGATTTTTTTAAACAAGGAGGAAATTTTGCACAAAACTATTGATTCCTGTTTAAAGAGAAAAGAAAATACTCATTAAAATATAAAAGCCGGTCAACAGCTATTGCGAGGTTATGGAGCCGCCAAACGATTGTCCATAGCAGACCGGCATCCTGAGCCGGATTCAGTATCTGTTTTTTGTTCCGCTACTCAACGTGAATTATCAAAACCGATGAACTAATTTATTTAATTTTATAGCATGGCATATCATCAACATCTTTCAAAAGACAAGGTATTAAAAAAGCTGATCAAAGAACAGGGATTGCATTCCCTCCAGTTGCAGCAAAACATCCTGCTCCGCTTATGCGGTTCTATTATGGGTCAACAATTGAGTACGAAAGTGGCCGCCGTTATACGCAACCGGTTTATGGATTTGTTTGAAGGTAAAAAACCAACCGCACAAAAAATTCTTGCCCTGCCGCATGATACCTTACGCGCCATCGGTTTATCCAATGCAAAAGCCATCTATATAAAAAACGTGTGCTATTTTTTTATAGAACATAAACTAACGGATGCAAAGATCCACCGCTTATCCGATGAGGCATTTGTTAACCTGGTCACCCAGATAAAGGGCGTAGGAAAATGGACCGCCGAAATGCTGCTGATGTTTTCTCTTGGGCGGGAAGACGTATTTTCGATCGGGGACCTGGGATTGCAAAAGGCGGTAGCCGAACTCTATGCTATTACCTATACCAATAAAAAAGAATTCGAAGCCCGAATTCTTTCCATTACAGAGCGGTGGAAACCCTACCGCACTTATGCCAGCCTGCATCTTTGGCGTTACCTGGATGCTACGCCTGATTAAGTCCCGGAGACGCCTTCATGAACGATGCAGCGCTATACATTTTTTCCCAAACTTCCGCTAAACGCCTTCCGCTTCCGGTAGCTTTCATGACACAAAAGAGCCGCTGTTGAAGCCCCTACGCCAAAATGCGTATCTGCAAGGTTTTTGCCTTCTCCCCTTATCGCATTAAAAAAGCTTACAAAGTGGTCATGATGTGCGCCTTTGGATCCTTTGGGGCCGTTAAACAGGTATTCGTTATCGGATACTTTCACCGGGTCGCCAGACCATTCTTTTAGCGGGCTGAATGCCGCAATATCGGTTTTACCAGGCGTTTTCAATGTCAGCTGATCCCAACCTACGTTCAATATTCCCCCGGTACCTTTGATGGCGAAATCGGTGCTTCCCCATTTTTTTGAAACACCATCGGCCTGGTTGGCAGAAAGGGATAAGGTAAACGCGCCTTTTTTCTGCACATCCGGATAATCCAGGTAGCCCAACAATACATCTGGTGTATCCCTGGATCCATCCGTATAATACCGGATGCCGCCGGTGCTGTACACATTTTCCGGTTTGGAAGCGCCCATAATAAAATGCGTACTGGCAATTACATGTACAAAAAGATCACCGGCCACCCCCGTGCCATAATCGCTCCAGTTCCGCCAGTTCCAAAAGCGCTGCGCGTCAAAAGCCCGTTTGGGTGCATTCCCCAAAAATCGATCCCACCAAATATTTTGTGCGGTTACGCCATCCGGTGCCACAAAGGATCTTAATGCCTGCGGAGGCGACGAAAACTGCCCCTCAACCTGGGTTACCTGCCCAATAAGCCCGGCGTCCACAATACGTTTTGCAAGTTGATTGCCCCAGGACGACATGCCCTGGCTGCCCATCTGGAAAATACGCCCCGTTTTCTCCTGTGCCGCTATCAATGCATTACCCTCCTGCAGTGAATGGATCACGGGCTTTTCGCAATAAACATCCTTGCCGGCCTGCATCGCTTCTATGGCTATTTTCTGATGCCAGTGATCCGGCGTACCAATGATCACCGCATCAATATCTTTCCGGTTCAGGATCTCCCGGTATTCTTTGGTGAATAATACTTCTTTTCCTGACTGCGGCCGCAATGCATCCAGGTTTTTATCAAATACATCACAAACTCCAGCCAGTGTTGCCATTCCGGTAGATAACGCTGTACGGAGGTCGCTGGAGCCCATTCGCCCTTTGCCAATAACCGCCAGGCGGACAAGGTCTTTTTTCTGTGGATGCATTTTTATTCCGGTTCCTCCGGACAACTTTGGAAATGCAGTAACGGCAACAGCGCCCATCAGTGTGTTCCTGATAAAATCTTTACGGTTGTACATGATAATAACAATAAATTTATATGACAAATAATAGCATCGTTTTAAATCCATCAGTAAAAAAAGCGCTTCTTCCCGAAGCGCTTTTCATCATCCGTTTATCCTTTCGGTTCGGCGGCAACATCCGTCGAAGCCTTATGTGTTTCTTTCGGATCTGTGCCTTTTAAATAACTGGGCAAATTCAGACCGGCCATATTAAACAGATCATTCAATGGTGGCACAGACTTCATCAATCCCTGTACAAAATTAGCGGTGGAACCATTCCCATTTTCACTGTTGCCGCCATCCCATACGGTTACCTTGTCGATCTTGATATTTTTAACAGCCTCTACCTGTGTACGCACCAGGTCCGGCAGTTTTTCCAGCAACAGCAGCTGGAAGGCATTTGTAGAATCACCGCCGGCAGCCTTTACCACTTTATCATAACCATCTGCCTGTTTAGTCAGGATCTCAAACAACCCTTTCGCTTCGGCTTCCATCTTTGCAAAGATCGCATCCGCTTCCCCTTTGGCTTTTAAGCGGATCTGCTCCGCCTCAGCTTCGGCATCGATAATGGCTTTTTGTTTGGCGATCTGTGCCGGTACCACCACGTTCGCATTCTGGGTAGAACGCTCCCGTTCTGCACGGGCTTGTTCCGCCTTTTGTTCCGCAAGATACGATTCCTCCAATGCCTTGGCCGATTGTACTTTTTCCGCAGTCACTGCAATTTTCAATGCTTCTGCTTCTTTTTCCCGGCGCAGCGCATCAGAATTGGCGATGGTGATCTTGGCATCATTCTCTCCTTTTACGGCTAATGAATTAGCTTGAGAGGTAGCGATACGCGCATCCCGCTCTGCTTCCGCCTTACCAATAGCCTCGTCTTTTCCGGCGGCCGCAATACTGATTTCTTTATCCTTTTGTGTAATGGCGATCTTTACGTCCCTGTCACGGGTGGTTTCAGCGATCTGCGTATCCTTTTCCCGGTCGGCAATGGCCTTCCCGGTTTCACCGATCTTGGTCTGCTCCGCTACACTTACGATGGCTTCGTTAATGGCTTTGGCAGCAGCTTCCTTACCCAGCGCTTCAATATAGCCCGATTCATCCCGGATATCGGTAACGTTCACGTTGATCAGTTTTAAACCGATCTTCTTCAGTTCCGTATCTACGTTCTTTGAGATATTGTCTAAAAATTTATCCCGGTCGGAGTTAATCTCTTCAATGGTCATGGTAGCAATCACCAGGCGAAGCTGGCCAAACAGGATATCTTTAGAAAGCTCCTGGATCTGCTCGGGGCTTAAACCCAATAAGCGCTCCGCGGCATTTCCCATACTTTCGGGTTCGGTAGAAATGGCGATGGTAAAACGGCAGGGCACATCTACACGGATGTTCTGGCGCGATAACGCATTGGTCAGATTGGCCTCAATCGAAATCGGCTTTAAGTCCAGGTAAGCAAAATCCTGGATCACCGGCCAGATAAAAGCACCGCCTCCATGTACACAACGGGCAGAGCTGCCGCCTGTTTTACCGTAGATAACAAGGATCTTATCTGATGGACAGCGTTTGTAACGCGAAATCAGCGATACAATGGTAACAAATAGGATCAGTGCTCCTACAAGGATCAAAATAAATGGTCCGTCAAAATTCATAAGTGGATTGTTTTTATTAGAGTTTAGTTACGATAAGTACACGGTCTTCGATGCCCAGCACTTTTATTCTTGTACCGGATATCAGGCGTTCGCCGTCAGTAACGGCCGATAATTCATGGCTGGTATTGTTATAACTGATCTGGATCTTTCCAACGCCACTCCGGCTCTCCGGAATGGTTAAGTAAACGGCCCCGGATTTGCCGATGAGGCGCTCTGCTTTAAATGTATTATCTTCTGTAAGCTTCATCAGCTGCCGGATTACAAAGAAGAAAAGTAATACAAAAAAGATCCCGATGGCTAAGGCCAGGGCTATCAGAAGCGCTTTATTCCCGATGGAATGATAAAATGCCACACCGGTCCAGCCAAATCCCATCAGGAAATTGATGAGGTTTCTCAGGGAGAACATCTGGAAAGGCGCATCCGCACCCGTAAGGTCTCCGTTAAAATCAGCATTGATACCATCTGCTCCGTGCCCATGTCCGCCGGCAAACGTGAGCACCGTCTGGATCAAAAAGATTACGCTGGTGATAATGGCTACCCACCAGAAACCCTGGAGCAATGAGGGCATCCCCTCAAAAAATGCATTCATATTTTAAACAGATTAGGTACGGCGTTATTATTAATCATTCGTCAATAGCAGTAATTATTATGCTATACAAATATATCCAAGTTCAAGGGGATTCCCAATACCTCTGGTAAAAAACCTGGAAGTTCTTATTGCCGGCCCTTCTTTTACACATGCACATAATATGGAAGCCCGTTTGCGGTGTTGAACGTTTTTTGAACAGCTATTTGGGCGGCGATATATATCGTTCAATAAAAAATGTTCATAACAGCATGAAATAAACGTTTTGCATAACACAGATCTTCCTCATAAAAACTACCTAAAAACAGGTATTTTTTCAGAAGCTGAGCCACTTACATTTGCAAAAAATTTTTCTACTATGAAATTGAAAATGACCTTATGTGTGGCACTTGCCTTTACTGCAACTGCTTTATTTGCCCAGAGCGACTACAAGCAATCGATCGGATTGCGTTTGGGAAGCGGTTATTACGACATCGCTTCTGCTGCCTACAAAACCTTTATGAATAAGTCTTCCGCGGTGGAAGTAAATCTTGGATTCCGCCCTTATGGCGTTGCAGGATACCGTTGGTTTAATGCTTCGGCTTCTGCTGCTTATCAGCATCATTTTGCCATTAAACAGGTTGACGGGTTGAAATGGTTCGTTGGCGGCGGTGTAGTGGTTTCCAATTCCTTTTCCAATTATAACGATCGCAAGGGTTTTGGCCTGGGAGTATTTCCTACAGCAGGTGCTGATTACAAATTCAAACAAATTCCGCTTGCTGTTTCGGCAGATGTACGCCCAACCATCAATATCGTTGAAGCCTTTGATTATTACAACAGGTTTTATCCCAATGCAGGTATTTCTGCACGCTATACATTCTAGATCTTACCCTTTATTTTTTCCCGGGTCGTACTTAAAGCAAGTACGGCCCTTTTTGTTGGCGACGGGATAACGGCACAGCCGATTGGTTTCCTTCACAAAGTACATGAATTAACAGAAATGCCGCTCAATACTAATTTCCTTCTCTGTTTCAGTGATTCTGTGGCTTTTGCGTAAACTGTAGCCCCCCGGGATCAGGCCCTCAAATTTATACATCCATCCCGTATTTCCTCCTCATTTATACTTTTTTGTACAAATAAAAACTTACCTTTGCAGAATGAATATGGAAACTGATCAATTATTGCATAACAACACAGCTACGGAACCAGATGTTATTGAAAACCATGTAAATAGCGAATACAAATACGGTTTTGTTACAGATATTGAAATGGAATCGGCCCCGAAGGGTCTGGATGAAAATACCATTCGTTTTATTTCCGCAAAAAAGAATGAACCCGAGTGGATGCTGGAATGGCGCCTGAAGGCTTTTGCGCAATGGCAGAAAATGAAGCCGCCGCATTGGGCCAATCTTACCTATCCGGCCATCGATTTCCAGGACATTATATATTATGCAGCCCCCAAACAAAAGATAAAGCCCAATAGCCTGGACGAAGTGGATCCGGAGCTGATCAAAACATTTGAAAAACTGGGTATTTCACTGGATGAGCAAAAGCGCCTGACCGGGGTTGCGGTAGACGCCGTGATCGACAGTGTTTCGATCGGCACATCCTTTAAAGAACAACTGGCCGAGCTGGGCATCATATTCTGTTCCATCAGCGAAGCCATCCAGGAACATCCGGAACTGGTACGACAGTACCTGGCCTCCGTAGTTCCCGTTACCGATAATTTTTATGCGGCACTGAATTCTGCTGTATTCAGCGACGGCTCTTTCTGCTATATTCCAAAAGGCGTACGCTGCCCCATGGAGCTTTCGACCTATTTCCGGATCAATGCCGAAAATACCGGTCAGTTTGAACGCACACTGATCGTTGCCGAAGCCGGCTCCTATGTAAGTTACCTGGAAGGTTGTACCGCCCCTATGCGGGACGAAAACCAGCTGCATGCCGCTATCGTGGAGATCGTTGCCATGGACCATGCCGAAGTAAAATATTCTACGGTACAAAACTGGTATCCCGGCGACAAAGAAGGAAAGGGAGGCATTTACAATTTTGTTACCAAAAGAGGTATCTGTAAGGGCGTTCATTCTAAAATTTCATGGACGCAGGTAGAAACCGGTTCTTCCATTACCTGGAAATATCCCAGCGTTATTTTGCAGGGCGATCATTCCACCGGGGAGTTCTATTCTGTAGCTGTAACCAACAATTTTCAGCAGGCCGATACCGGTACCAAGATGCTGCACATCGGTAAAAATACCCGGAGCCGCATCGTGTCAAAAGGAATCTCTGCCGGCCAGAGCCAGAACAGTTACCGCGGTTTGGTACGCGTAGGTAAAAATGCCGCCAACGCCCGTAACTTCTCTCAATGTGATTCCTTATTATTAGGTGACAAATGTGGGGCGCATACCTTCCCCTATATTGAAGTAAAGAACAATACCGGTGTGGTAGAACACGAAGCCACTACTTCAAAAATCGGCGAAGACCAGATCTTTTATTGCAACCAGCGGGGCATCGATACCGAAAAAGCGGTAGCCCTCATCATCAATGGTTTTGCAAAAGAAGTTATGAACCAGCTTCCCATGGAGTTTGCGGTAGAAGCACAAAAGCTGCTGGCGATCAGTCTGGAAGGATCGGTGGGATAAGTTCAAGGTTTGAAGTTTAAAGTTCAAGGTTTAGGTCAGCAGTTGAATTACTATCGGCTTTGTTGTGTCAATCACTTGTTTTGCAGAATACTCCCGGCTTTGCTGGAATATGCAATAACAATAAAGGGTAACCTTAGAACATTAAACCTAAAAACTGAAAAACATGCCTACTATCAAACGCTTTGAGGATCTGGAAACCTGGCAGGAAGCCCGGAGACTTTCAAATGAGATTCGTAAAGTTGCGGTTGAAACAGCTCTTAAAAATGATTATCGTTTAAAGGATCAGATCTGCGCAGCAATTGGTTCCGTTATGGATAACATTGCTGAAGGATTTGAACGAAACGGGAATGGGGAATTCCGGCAGTTCTTGTCCATCGCAAAAGGGTCGTTGGGAGAAACCAGATCGCAGTGGTATCGGGTGTTTGATTGGGGATATATAGATGCGGAAAAGTTTCACTTAATAAAAACAGCTCTGGAAAACTTAAGTGGTAAAATAAACAATTTTATTAATTATTTAAATAAAACAACATTTAAAGGAACAAAGTATCAATAAGCGGTATTGAACTTTAAACTTTAAACTTTAAACAAAAGGAAATGTTAGAAATAAAAGACCTCCTCGCAGGTATTGAAGAACGGGAAATTTTAAAGGGAATTAACCTGGATATCAAACCAGGCGAAGTACATGCCATTATGGGACCGAATGGTTCGGGAAAAAGCACATTGGCATCCGTACTTGCCGGTAAACAGGATTATGAAGTAACCGGTGGTTCTGTAACCTTTGAAGGGAAGGACCTGCTGGAACTGGCACCCGAAGAAAGAGCCGGCGAAGGCATTTTTCTGAGTTTTCAGTACCCGGTTGAAATACCCGGACTGAGCACCACCAATTTTATGAAAACAGCGGTAAACGAGATCCGCAAATACCGGGGACAGGAAGAACTGGATGCTGTTTCTTTCTTAAAGAAAATGAAGGAAAAGATGGCCCTGGTGGAAATTGACCAAACGATGTTGAGCCGCTCACTGAATGAAGGTTTCTCCGGTGGTGAAAAAAAGCGCAACGAAATATTTCAGATGGCAATGCTGGAACCTAAACTGGCGATCCTGGATGAAACCGATTCCGGTCTGGACATCGATGCCATCCGTATTGTAGCCAATGGTGTGAATAAACTGCGGACACCGGAAAACGGTATCCTGGTGATCACCCACTACCAACGCCTGCTGGACTATATCATCCCCGATTTTGTACATGTATTGTACAACGGACGTATCGTAAAATCCGGCACCAAAGAGCTGGCCTACGAACTGGAAGAAAGAGGATATGATTTTATTAAAAGCGAACTAGCGTAAATAATGTGATAATGTGGGAATTTGAAAATTGAGGCATCGGTTATGTAAGATTCATTAAACTGAAAATGAATTATCAAATACGTTTGCACATTCTCACATTTACACATTTCCATATTCGCACATTTCCTAATTTTCAAATTAAATAATGGATACAATCACATATTTTAAAGATCGTTTTGAAAAGCTGCAGGGGCAACAACTCGACTCCCGTTTGAAATCATTGCGGGATGATGCGTTTAGTGCTTTTGAACAAACCGGCATTCCTACAGTAAAACATGAAGAGTGGAAATATACCCGGATCAATGACTTTTTCAGTAAGGATTATCATTTTACCACAGACCTGAAAGAACAGCAATTCCAGGCAGCCGAGCTGCAACCCTTCCTGTTGCCGGGACATGAAAATGCCAACGTTATTGTTTTTGTAAACGGGCATTACCATGCCGAGCATTCTGTATTACGCTCAGAAGAACTCGAGATCATTTCATTGGAAGCTGCTGCACACAACCAGTATGCCGGTATTGTAGAAAAACATCTGGGCCACAGTGCCGATTATCATAAGGATGGCATCAATGCCCTGAATACAGCCTTTATACAGGAAGGAGTATTCATCCATATCCAAAAAGGCAAAACAGTTAACCATCCGGTTTATATCTATAATGTAACCGATGCCCGCTCCGGAAACATTTTTGCGCAGCCAAGAGCACTGGTACATGTAGGCGAAAATGCACAGGTAGAGATCCTGGAAACCTTTGCCACCATCGGCTCTGATGAAAGCTTTACCAACCAGGTTTTTGAAATTGCGGTAGAAGAAAACGCCGTGCTCAGCTTGTACAAGATCCAGAATGATGCGGCAAACTCTACCATCGTTAGTACCACCCATGTACACCAGGTAGGCAAAAGCGTTGCAAACGTGGTAACCATCTCCTTAAGCGGAGGGCTGGTGCGCAATAACCTGAACATGGTTATGTCGGCACCTTACTGCGAAGCCAACCTTTCCGGGTTATACCTGCAAAGCGGATATACGCACGTAGACAACCACACTGTGGTAGATAACCGCCAGCCAAACTGCCTTAGCAATGAATTATATAAAGGCATTATGAACGGCCATGCTACCGGTGTATTCAATGGAAAAATATTTGTACGCCAGATCGCGCAGAAAACAAACGCGTATCAGACCAATAAAAATATTTTGCTTTCCGGAAATGCAACGGTAAATACCAAACCGCAGCTGGAGATCTTTGCAGATGATGTAAAATGTTCCCATGGTTGTACCGTAGGCCGCCTGGACGAAGAGGCCTTATTTTATCTGAAAGCGCGTGGCATCTCTGAAGCCACTGCACGTTCGCTGCTATTACATGGTTTTGCGCTGGATGTGTTGGAAAAGATCGGTTCTGAGGATGTACGTCATTATGTGAATACGCTGGTAACCGCCAGTCTGAACCTGGGCTGATCAATCAGGAAACGGCAGGGAGCGTGATACAACGGTGCCGTTTAAAGAGATTCAAATCCATTAAAAATACAGGTGATGAGTAATGAAGCAATAATTGAGGCGTCCGCAACCAACAACGTATTGGATATTGAAGCGATCCGGAATGATTTCCCGATCCTGAGCCGGATGGTAAAAGGCCATCCGCTGGTATATTTTGATAATGCAGCCACTTCCCAGAAGCCGGCTGCAGTGATTGATGCGCTGGTACATTATTATACGCATCTGAACGCAAATGTGCACCGCGGCATTCATACACTGGCTGAAGAAGCCACTGCCGCTTTTGAAGCTACCCGCGATGCCATCCGGCAGTTTATCAATGCCGCGCACCGGGAGGAAATCATTTATACCAAAGGAACCACGGAAGGCATCAACCTGGTAGCCTATACCTGGGGCCGAAAAAACCTGCAGGAAGGCGATGAGGTAATCATATCCGGGATGGAACACCATTCCAATATTGTTCCCTGGCAAATTGTTTGCGAGGAAAAGAAAGCGGTGCTGAAAGTGATCCCGGTAACCGAAAAGGGTGAACTGATCCTGGATGAATACGACCGGTTGCTTTCGGACCGGACAAGGCTGGTTTCGGTGGTACATGTTTCCAATGCAATGGGAACCATCAACCCGGTAAAAACCATCATCGATAAAGCGCATGCCAAAGGTGCATTGGTTTTAATCGATGGCGCTCAATCCTCCATGCACCTGGACATTGACGTGCAGGCACTGGATTGTGATTTTTTTGCATTATCGGCCCACAAAATGTTTGGTCCTACCGGTGCAGGCGCCTTATATGGCAAGCAGCACATTCTTGAAGCCATGCCGGTGTTCAACGGTGGAGGTGAAATGATCAAAGAGGTAACGTTTGAAAAGACCACCTACAACGAACTACCCTATAAATTTGAAGCAGGAACTCCGAATATTGCAGATTTTGTAGCGTTTAAACCGGCTATCGAATACATTAATACACTGGGTAAGGAAAATATCCGGAAACATGAAGACACGCTGCTGTCCTATGCTACCGAAAAGGTAAAAGAACTGGAGGGCGTTCGCATCATTGGTGAAGCAGCAGAGAAAGCAAGCGTACTTTCCTTTGTGATCGATGGTGTTCATCCGCAGGATATTGGAATTTTGCTGGATAATAAAGGCATCGCTGTACGCACCGGTCATCATTGTGCCGAGCCGCTGATGAATCGCTTTTGTATTCCGGGAACGATCCGGGCGTCATTTGCGGTGTATAATACCCTGGAAGAAGTGGATAAACTGGCGGAGGGATTGCAGAAAGCAATTAAGGTATTGCGGTAAAATGCCACGGTAACCGTATTAAAGTATCATGAAGGGTAAATGGCTTATATTCTTTTTTGGAACCTTTGTTTTAACGGGCTCCATCCTGGGGCAGCCGGCCCGCCCAGCAACCTGCTATTCGGAAAAGTCGCTGGATGTACCGGGAAGTGAAGTATTTAAAAAAACGGAGTTTCCCCCCAAGTTCCGGGAGCACGGCTTTAAGAATTACCTGGAGCTCCGGATCCCCTTTGCAGAACTGGCGGCGGCAATGCCTGGTAATACTTTCACGGACACGGCCCAGGTGAAGTTTATTTTGTCTCCCTACAATGGAATGAGCGATCTCACGGTAACAAAAACACCGGATAAGCGCTTTCAGAATGAACTGGTCCGTGTAATGAAAGAATCTGCCTGCCTGTGGAGCCCCGGAGGCTTTAGCGGACGGGAGGTGACCAGCTGGGTGGTATTGAATATCTATTATACAGTGAAGCGGGGCGAAAACAAAGACCATTTCGCAGTAAATGTTGGATATGATTTGGTGAACAAAATCCCGCTGAGAAATGGCCAATGAAACCGGCCGTAAATAAATTTAAAGATGGCAAACAGTAAAAGCATACCCGAAATAGAGCAAGAGATCGTAGCGGATTTTTCACTTTTTGATTCCTGGGACGATAAATATGAATACATCATTGACCTGGGAAAAAAATTGCAACCACTGGATGATGTCTTTAAAAAAGAGGAAAATAAGGTAAAAGGCTGTCAGTCTACCGTATGGCTGGTTGCCGACTACCAGGATGGCAAAGTAATTTACAAAGCCGAAAGCGATGCAATCATTGTAAAAGGATTGATTAGCATGCTCATCCGCGTACTTTCGAACCACACACCCGATGAAATCCTGGATGCCGATATGGATTTTATCAATAAGATCGGGATGACCAGCCACCTGGCGCAGACCCGGTCCAATGGTTTAAGGGCGATGGTAAAACAGATGAAGCATTATGCGCTGGCATTTAAAAGTTTAGATTTTAAACGAGCAGATAGCTGATGGCTGTCGGCTTAAAAACTGAAGATTATGGAACCCGATACCATTGAGGAACAGGTAATCAAAGAACTTCAAACCGTTTTCGACCCTGAATTGCCGGTAAACATTTTTGAACTGGGGTTGATCTATAAAGTAGAAGTGCTTGAAAATAATTATGTAAAAGTGCTCATGACACTTACCGCGCCCTCCTGCCCTGCGGCACAATCGCTTCCGGTTGAGGTAGATCAAAAGATCCGGGCCATAGAAGGGGTAAGTGATGTAGAGGTAACCATTACCTGGGATCCGCCATGGAATAAAAGCATGATGAGCGAAGCCGCTCAACTGGAATTAGGATTTTTATGAAACAGTATTTAAAACAGGAACAGAAAATCCGGGAGAAATCAATACAATGAAAATTACCGCACAGGAAGAATATGGTTTAAGGATCCTGATCCGGCTGGCTGCCTGTAAGGATGAAGAAGGGCTAAGCATTCCCCAACTCAGTGAGGCGGAAGGCCTTACGACGCACTATGTTGCAAAATTTGCCCGAACATTACGTATGGCTAATTTTATACGAAGCACTCCCGGCAATAAGGGTGGCTATATCCTTGCCCGGCCGGCAAGCGATATCGTCATCAAAGATGTACTGGAAGCGCTGGGGGGGGTGTTATTTGACACCAGCTTTTGCGGTGCACATAAGGGCAATATGCGCTTTTGTACCAATTCGGTAGATTGTTCGGCCCGGTCGCTTTGGCAAATACTTCAACTCACCATTGATAAATTATTGGTACAGATTACGTTGGCCGATCTGATCGGAAACGAAGAAACCTCCGCTGTAAAATTCAACAGCCTGGTGCGTCAAAACCCGGTTCTTTGAGTTTTGCCTTAATTATTTTTATATTTTTCTTAATACAATTCATAAAACGCTAATTATCATGATTTTATCTTATAAATATTTTTTCATCAACATCGGTTACCTTTTTTAATAACCGGTATTAATATCAAATTATAATTTTAATATTAAAAAACAAACAATGAAAAAATTATTTGCAATTGCTCTGATCGCAGTTTCTTTCGCAGCTTGTAACAGTTCTGAAACTAAAACAGAAGAGACTCCAGCTCCTGATACAACAACTGCGGTAACTCCAGCTCCTACTCCAGCTCCGGATTCTGCTACAGTAGCTCCTGCGCATCCAGATTCAGCTGCTAAAGCTCCAGCTGTTGATTCTACAAAAAAATAATTAAGTAGTTATTTAGATATCCTTTTCATAAGGTTATTGAACGCCGTTCCGATTTTATCGGGACGGTTTTTTTATGCTCCAGCCTTTATACAGGTTATTCTCAGATGCTTGTTCGTAGCCGTTATAACCATTGACCAATATTCTTCAATCTTAGTATAGAATGGAACGATATAGGGTTTGCTCTTTCATTACTGCAGGGACAATAAAAAAGCGGGAATGCCTGTGCACTCCCGCTTTAAATCAATTATACGATCCTGTTACTTCATGCTCTTGTAGAGTGTATCATATTTTTTCTCCAGGGCATTGTACTTCGCCTTGTTGGCACCCGTAGCGTCTTGTCCTATAAAGAAATAATATTGCGCCAGGTAACCGGCAATTACACGGTACTGACGTTTCTGCTGGTTATCGAGCTGTTGAACTTTTCCCAATGCATCTGCAGCTTTTTCAAATTTTTCAGCAGCCAGCGCATATTCCGCCACATAGGCTTTTTTGGCATCTGCAAATTTTTGTTTATCGGCTGCAGTTGCTTTAGCCCCCTTATTATCCACCTCTTTTTCTGCATTCCGCATTTCTTCTTCCTTGGCGCTCGCTTTAATCATAAAATGATCTCCCTGCAGTAAAACCGGCTGCATCTCACCGGGGTTTAACGATTCAGCCTTCTTTAATGCATTCAGCATTTTTGTTTCCAGTTCAGCTGCATTTGCCGGCTTTTCTTCCCCTTCTTTTGCCTGGTCCAGCTTTTGATAGATCGCTTCAGCTAATGCCAGGTTTGCTTTATAGTCGTCAGGGGTGGCTGCGGTGATCTTTTCGAGGTTGGCTATTTTTTCCTCAAAGCTGCTGCTTCCACCAATGGCAAAGTCGAGTTTATTGTACGTAAAGAATTCACTTTGAGGATACAGCTCTTTACCCAGCTTCCGGTACTTTTCAAAATTGGCGTCGTCATTCTTACCTGCATAGTACCGTACGAGACTCTGGTATACCTGCTCATAATTTGGACCGGTAATCTTCAGATCTGCCAGACGGGTATTGTACTTCACAGCCTCGTCCATATGCTTATTGGTCTCTGCCAGTACGCCGGCATAATACACGGCATTGGTATCAATTGGCCCGGGAAGATTGATCTTTTTCGCGATCAGCAGGTCCGAAAGGTCTACCACATTTTTAAACTTTGCGTAAGCTCCTTCATAATTTTTGGCATTGATATCGGCTACACCGCTATTAAAATAAGAAGCATACAACTGGTACGGCGCATTTTTATACGCATCCAGGTCTTTCATAGAAGGGTCCAGCTCTTTGTACTTATTAAATGCTTCAAGTCCTGCTTCCCGGTTCTTTTCTGCATCTCCCGCTTTGGCACTGTCCAATGCGTCAACAGCAAGAATATAAGATTTGATAATATACCCTTCCGGTTTTGAAAAGAACTTCTCATTGGCAGACTCTTTGTCATAAAGCTTGCGTGCTTCTGTTATGTTGTTTGTTAACAAAGCACCTTTAATCGGATCGTATTTTTGTGCATACACTGCCGATCCTGCCAGCAGTATAGACGCAAAAAGCGTAATTTTCTTCTTCATATTCTTTTTTAAGTTTTTAAGTTCTAAATTGTTCAAGGCTTTAACAACATGGCCGCCTGTCATAGCACGGCAATTTTCGTTCCGAACTTATAACGCAAAACCATTAATTTTCTGATGCTTCCGCTTCATTATTTTTTTCTTCACCAGCATCTTCGCCTGAAGTTACATCATTTTCTCCGGTTGACGCTTCTAACGGGGCATCCGTTGCGTTTACCGTTGTTTCGCTTTCTTCCGCAATTTCCTCCTGCTCATCTACCTGGCTGATAGCCGCGATCTGGTCATCTTCTTCTAAACGGATCAGTTTCACGCCCTGGGTGGCACGTCCCAGCTCACTAATGTCTTTTACCCGCATCCGGATCGTGATACCGCTCTTGCAGGTGATCAGCAGATCCTGCGTTTCATCTACATCCAGCAGCCCTACAAGCGAGCCTGTTTTTTCCGTTACACTGATGGTTTTAACGCCTTTTCCGCCCCGGTTTGTAAAACGGTATTCATCGATCTTCGTCCGTTTTCCATATCCTTTTTCACTTACCACCAGCACCGATTTGGGATTTTCGGCAGACAGGCAGATCATCCCGATCACTTCATCATTTTCATCATCCACCTCAATACCTCCCACACCGATGGCTCCCCGACCGGTTGAACGCACTTTATCTTCTGAGAAACGGATCGCGCGGCCGCTTTTAACCGCCATCATGATCTCCGATTTACCATCTGTTAAACGCGCTTCCAGCAAACGGTCGCCCTCATTAATGGTGATCGCGTTCACACCGGTTTGACGCGGACGGCTGAAATCTTCCAGCGCGGTTTTCTTAATGATCCCCTTCTTGGTGCACAAAACGATATTATGGCTATTAACAAATTCCTCGTTCTTCAGGTCCTGCACGTCAATGATGGCACGGATCTTATCATCCGGAGGCAACTGCATCAGGTTCTGAATGGCTCTTCCCTTACCGGTCTTTTCCCCTTCAGGAATTTCGTATACGTTCAACCAATAACACCTTCCTTTTTCTGTAAAGAATAACAGGGTATGATGGGTTGAAGCAACAAACAGGTGCTCAATAAAATCCTCATCTCTTGTTTTGCCGCCCATTACACCTCTTCCGCCTCTGCGCTGCGCCCGGAACTCATCTACCGGTGTGCGTTTGATATAACCAAGATGTGAAATCGTGATCACCACATCTTCCTCTTTGATCAGATCTTTGATAGAAACCTCATCATTCAGATAGGTGATCTCTGTTTTACGGGCATCCCCGAATTTTTCCTTTATTTCCAACAGCTCCGTTGTAATGATCTCGTACCGCAGACCTTCATTTGCCAGTATCTCTTTCAAATGGGTGATCAGTTTCATGAGCTCATCAAACTCTTCTTTGATCTTCTCACGCTCCATGCCCGTAAGCCGCTGCAAACGCAGCTCAAGAATAGCTTTTGCCTGGATCTCATCCAGTCCCCAGCCGGCATTGATCAGGTTGTCTTTTGCCACTTCCGGCGTAGGCGAACTACGGATCAGCCGGATCACTTCATCCAGGTGATCCAGTGCGATCAGGTATCCCTGCAAAATATGCGCGCGCTTTTCCGCCTCCTTCAGTTCAAATTTTGTACGCCGCACGATTACTTCATGCCGGAATGCAACAAACTCGCTGATCAGGTCTTTGAGGTTCAGGATCTTCGGGCGGCCCTGGGTAATGGCTACGTTGTTAATGCCATAAGAGGTTTGCAGATCCGTATTCTTATACAACTGGTTAATCACCACGTTGGCAATAGCATCCCGTTTTAAATCGATCACAATACGGGTACCTTCTTTCTTATTCGATTCGTTGTTTACATGGGCAATACCATCAATGATCTTGTTGTTCACCAGGTCACCAATCCGGCTGGTAAGTGCATCCCGGTTTACCTGGTATGGTACTTCCGATATCACGATCTGTTCTCTTCCACTGGGCTTGGTATCTACCCGCACCCTTCCCCGCAATACCACACGTCCGCGGCCGGTATACATTCCCGCACGAATACCTTCAATTCCGTAGATAATTCCTCCGGTTGGAAAATCAGGCGCCTTTACATGCAGCATCAGTTCTTCAATGGTGATCTCCCGGTTGTTGATGTAAGCCACACAGCCGTCAATTACTTCCGAAAGGTTATGCGGCATTACATTGGTAGCCATACCAACGGCAATACCACTGGATCCGTTTACCAGCAACTGCGGGATCCGCGTAGGTAATACCACGGGTTCCTCCCTGGAATCATCATAGTTCGGCTGAAAGTCTACCGTTTCTTTTTCAATATCCAGCAGGGTATGCTCTGCAATACTTTCCAGCTTTACCTCCGTATAACGCATGGCCGCCGGTCCGTCCCCATCCTGTGTACCAAAGTTACCCTGGCCGTTCACCATGGTGTAGCGCATGCTCCAATCCTGGGCCATACGTACCATCGCGTCATACACCGAACTATCACCATGCGGGTGATATTTACCCAATACCTCACCTACCACAAGCGCCGATTTCCGGTGCGGGCGGTTTGATCTCAGGTTCAATTCGTTCATGGCATAGAGGATACGACGGTGAACCGGTTTTAAACCGTCCCGTACATCGGGCAGGGCGCGGCCAACGATTACCGACATCGAATAATCGATGTAGGCCGTTTTCATCTGCTCTTCAATATTTACGGGGATGATGCGATTGCTGTCCTGTGTTGCCTGCGGATCTAAATTTTCTTCCATCTAATATATTCTAAATCATTCTGAATGTTGCAAAATGCACTATATGCAAATTTAACTTTTCCAGGCCGTATTTATGCTTCCCGGAGCCTGTTTTTTAGTGGGAATTATCCACTTTTTACGCCTTTTCAGATGAAAATCGGGTGTTTCATGCTTCTGGTTGGGCCGGATCGTAAAAACCGGATAATCAAAACATAAAAGCTGCCCCGGGGAGCAGCTTTTACAAAATATTCCAGGTCTTTTATTTAAGACCGAATGCTTTTTTTACCTTGGGAACATAGTCCAGCTTTTCCCAGGTAAACAACTCTACTTTCTTGGTTACTTTTTTACCGTCGGGCGCTACAAATACTTTCTCCACCACGGTATTTTCTCTTCCCATATGACCATAAGCCGCAGTTTCGCTATAAATAGGATTGCGGAGCTTCAGGCGCTGCTCAATAAAGTAAGGACGCATATCGAAGAGCTGTTGTACCGCCTGGCTGATCTGGCCATCGGTCAGATCTACCTTTGCCGTACCATACGTATTTACGTTAATACTGGTGGGCTGGGCCACTCCAATAGCATAAGAAACCTGTACCAGTACCTCATCGCAAAGGCCGGCAGCCACCAGGTTCTTTGCAATATGACGGGTAGCATAGGCCGCAGAACGGTCTACCTTGCTGGGATCCTTACCACTAAAAGCACCACCACCATGTGCCCCCTTACCTCCGTATGTATCTACGATGATTTTTCTTCCGGTAAGACCTGTATCTCCATGAGGACCGCCAATTACAAAATTACCGGTCGGGTTGATGTGATACTTGATCTTATTATTGAACAGGTGCTTGTATTGCGGGTATTTTTTGATAACGCGGGGAATCAGGATGGCCTTGATATCGCTGCTGATCTTTTCCTGCATTTTTGCCTCCGTATCAAAATCATCATGCTGTGTAGAGATCACGATGGCTTCGATCCGAACGGGTTTATTATTATCATCATATTCCAGGGTTACCTGGCTCTTGGAATCGGGGCGCAGGTACTGGATTTTTTTATTTTCACGACGGATGGCCGCCAGCTCAATCAGTAATGTATGCGCCAGGTCCAGTGCCAGCGGCATATAGTTCGCCGTTTCATTGGTGGCATATCCAAACATCATTCCCTGGTCGCCAGCACCCTGGTCTTCTTTTTTCTTACGTTCTACGCCCTGGTTAATATCGGACGACTGCTCATGGATGGCGGACAATACACCGCAGGAACGGGCTTCAAACATATATTCGCTCTTGGTATAGCCGATCCGGCTTACCACACTACGGGCAATTTCCTGCACATCCAGGTATGCCTTGGACTTTACTTCTCCGGCTAAAATTACCTGACCTGTGGTTACCAATGTTTCACAGGCTACTTTCGACTGCGGGTCAAAGGCCAGGAAGTTATCAATAAGTGCGTCCGAAATCTGATCGGCTACTTTATCCGGGTGTCCTTCAGAAACACTTTCAGAAGTAAATAAATAAGGCATAAACGATGGGTTATTAAGAAATAATTAAAAATTTACGGGTGCAAATATAGCACCCGTTGTTATTTAAATAAAATAATATCAGTCAGCGACTAAGGTTTTGAATACACGATGCGCAGCTTCATTTTCTGGGTTGGATGATTTCCTCCCCCGATACGTGCACGCCCATAACCTGCAATACTGTTATATTGTGACTGCGGAATCGGGAACTTAACATCAGTACTGGCACCCCGGTCACCCAAAAGCAGCACCTCATTTGCAGGAGCATACAATCGGAAGTCAAACGCCGGCACTTTTTGCAATCCTATATTTTGCAGATACCCTGTTATATTAAAGCGCCATTGTTTTACGATATTTCCCGAAGGATCTTTTTTATTGTAGTAGGTTTGATTGGCATTGGTGGTACTGTAAAACGATGCAAAATTAGTTAACGTTGGAGGACTCCCGTATACAACACTTGCGTTAAATACATAGGGTACCAGTTTAAACTTCTGATCCGTTGAATCATATACATCCAAAAACAGGTTCCTTGGAGCAGAGAATAATGAGTCCGACTGATCGTAGATCGATTCCATTTGCAACTCCGCCAGGTGAATTACCGATTTGGGGAAGGTAGCCAGGCCGGGGATCTTTAATGTAGCAAAAGTACCAGGAGTGTTTTGCAGGTATAGAATGGGATCTTCCACATTATCTCCGCTCACTGCTAAAACCTGGGTACCACTGTAATCTCTTGAAATATAATTGGCCGATCCATTTTCATTTCCCAAAAGTGAAGCCTTTGTAAAATAGAAAACACCGGTGGCCGTATCGATATCGCCTGCGGTTGTTGTATTTTCATAACGGTAATATACCCGCAGCTGCGCGTTGGTCAGACTAAAACCCATCAGTCCATTACCACCGCCAACCGATTCCAGTGCAAAACCTTTAAATTTCGTCCGGAAGATTGAATCTGTAGAGTAGGCATCATTAGCACCCGTGGTATCATAAGCCAGTAACCGCTGCCCAAAAGCATTGTCCAGCTTAATTCTTAATTGACTGATTACATTGCTGGTATCAAATTTATTGACAGCAGAATGTTCAATCACTTGCATAGAGTCTCTCAATGTACGGGGAACAAAAGTTTTGGATCCCAGAACCCCTGCAGTAGATAGCACCTTTGTTAAAAAATAAGAAGTATCCCCTTTTATATCATTGCTTTGAGCAAGCTCCGATACCTGAATCGTCTGTGGTAATAAGGTGTCCCCATAAATAAAAGAATGATCCAGCACCAGCACCACAGAATCCAGCATCCGCTTATCAGGACTATTACTGAAAGGCGTTTTAGAGTTTGGACTTATCTGGAAATACATTTTGGCATCGGTCTTACCAAAAATAGGGTCATTGGTAATGGTACCCAGCAGCTGCGCATTTGAATAGTGAGAACGAAAGCTATCGTTCTGTGCCGTAAAGATTCCATTAAAAGCATGTACCTCTAATGTTGTATCAAACGTATGGATATTGTCTACCTCCGGAATCAGCCCCTGCCCTAATTCGGTTGCCATATTGATCTTGCTGCAGGAAACAATCAATCCGGTAGCCAGGATGAAAAGACCGAGTGCAATAAAATGCCTTTTTTTCACAAAAAATATTGAATTTAATAAGCGTAAAAGTTTCATCAGCTCGCAAGATCGTGATACAGTTGTAAATACTCTGTTAAATCGGAGTCTTCTTTAAACGGAAGGGTCTTTTTTCCGCGCACTTTTGAAAATTCCGTAACCAGCTTTTTATCTACATCTGCGGAGCCAAAGCTAATGGCATCGGAAAAAGTAGCGCCTCCCCGCATCAGTGCCACGTTGGTTCCCTCCTTGTATACATCCAGGTCTTTTTCCTTTAAAGACGGATGAATAAGTGCCTTTTGTATAAACTCTTTTCCCAGTTTTTCTTTGAACGTCGTTTCACCGATGGTATATACGATCTTACTATGGGCAAATACCGGTTCTTTTTTGTAAACTGTTTTCAGATACGCCGGAATCAGTCCGGTCATCCAGCCGCTGCAATGAATGATGTCTGGCGACCAGCCGAATTTTTTTACGGTTTCCAGGGCGCCTTTGCAATAAAAAACCGTTCTCAGGTCATTATCATCAAACCACTGGTCGTTTTCATCATGAAAAAGCGTTTTGCGCTTAAACAACTCTTCGTTTTCTAAAAAGTAAACCTGCAGGCGCGCGCTGGGCAAAGAAGCCACTTTAATCTGCAATGGCATGTCATCATTATCTACCGTAACATTGATCCCCGAAAGCCGAACCACTTCATGCAGCCGGTGCCGGCGTTCATTAATACTGCCAAAACGGGGCATAATACACCGCACTTCAAATCCATTGTCATTGGCTTTTATGGCAAGTTTGTTAACTGTTTCGGAGAATTCTGTCAATTCAAGATAGGGTGACATTTCATTGGCTATAAATAAAATTCTTTTCTTTGCTGACATGTTTTACAAACTTTAAAGGCTGCAAAGGTACATTATTATAGCCAAAATTGGTGCGAATATTCTATTTTGCAGGATGCGTTTATTCAAAAAGAAGTGTGATATTCAGGGTTTTATTGCTGATTTACACGATAAAAAACAGGAAATTGGCTTTGTTCCCACGATGGGTGCGCTGCATGCTGGCCATATCAGCCTGGTACAGGCGGCCCGGCAACATTCGGATTTTACGGTATGCAGCATCTTCGTAAATCCCACCCAGTTTAACGATCCCAAAGACCTTGAAAAATATCCGCGTACCATTGAAAAAGATCTTCAGTTGCTGGAATTACATGGCTGCGACGCCGTTTTTTATCCCGATGTTGAAGAGATATATCCTTCCGGTACTGCCCATCCTCCTCATTATGATCTTGGGCACCTGGAATATATCCTGGAAGGGAAATACCGTCCGGGGCATTTTCAGGGCGTAGCCCATGTGGTGAGCCGTCTTTTTTATACAATGGATCCGGATCATGTTTTTTTTGGACAAAAAGACCTGCAGCAGTGCAAGGTGATTGAACAGCTGATTGCCTTAAATCCCGATTTTAACCGGATCCGGATGCATACCGTCCCTACCCTGCGCGAACCCAGTGGTTTGGCCATGAGCAGCCGGAATACCCGCCTTAGTGCTGAAGAGCTTCAAAAGGCGCCGGCCATTTATCAAACATTAACATACCTGAAGGAACAATTAACGGCTGGCGATCTTAGCTCCCTGCTGGAAACGGCCCGGCAACGGTTAGTCGCCGAAGGATTCCGTCCGGATTATATCTCCATTGCCAACACCCATACCCTGGAAGCCTGTACCCGCTGGGACAGTCAAACACCGGTTACCGGTCTTATTGCGGCCTTCCTGGGCGCCGTTCGGCTGATTGACAATATGGAGCTTCATCCGGGTACCAGGTTAAATACGTTTTGATACATGGTGTACAACACTAATGACTGAAAAGCTGTTTCAAGTTTCACGCATATCCATTTAATACCTGGTGCTCCTTTGTGAAAACTGAATACTGAAACCTGACGGCTGGAATCCATCGGTATTCAAATTTTCAAATTCTCAATGTTTTCAAATAATTTTGCAACCTAAACAAATGAGCACATGGCAAAAGTTGCATTAAAAAGAGTGAGTGGTGATTATGGTTTTGATACCATCAATGAGAACGGAACAGTAATAAAATTGGATAGCAACCCGGAAATGGGTGGCACCGAATATGGAGCGCGTCCCATGCAGGTGTTGTTAAACGCACTTGCCGGTTGTGCCAGCATCGACGTAATCAGCATCCTGAAGAAGCAACGCCAGGACATAAAAGATTATTCGGTAACGGTAACCGGCGAGCGGGAAGCGGGAGTAGAACCATCTCTCTGGAAGGAGATCGACCTGGTATTTGAAATAACAGGCAATGTAGATGAAGGAAAGGCACAACGGGCCGTGGATATTTCTATGAACAAATATTGCTCAGTAGCTGTAACGCTTACTAAAGCCGGAGCAAATATCCGTACTAAAGTGATCGTTCATCCCGAGGGCGTATAATTTATTATGGTCAGACCGGCCAGCTTTTTTTATAAATAATTTATTCAGTTAATGATCTATAAATTATTTATTACCAACATTTAAAATAAGATATTTCAATTTTTCATTCATTATAATGAGTAATAGAAAATTACATCCGTCTACACTGGCAATCCGTGCCCAGATGGAGCGCAGTGCGCAAATGGAACATTCTGCCCCTCTTTATCTTACCAGTAGTTTTGCATTTAATTCGGCAGAAGATATGCGCGCAGCTTTTGCCGATGAGATCGACGCCAATATTTATAGCCGGTATAGCAATCCCAATGTAGATGAGTTTGCCAACAAGATGGCATTGCTTGAAAAGGCCGAAGCCGGTTTTGCCGTAGCAAGCGGCATGGCCGCTGTTTCTATGTCGTTTTTCGGACTGTTAAAGGCGGGAGATCACCTGCTTTGCAGCCGGTCGATGTTTGGTGGTACCAATACCGTTGTAACGAAATTCCTGCCACGCTTTGGCATCGAATACACCCTTGTTCCCACAGATGATATCACATCCTGGGAAGCCGCCATCCGCCCCAATACCAGGATGATCTACCTGGAAACACCCACCAACCCTCAGTTGGAATTGATCGACCTGGAGGCAGTAGGCCAACTGGCCCGCAAGCATGGCATCATTTATAATGTAGACAATTGTTTTGCCACACCGGTATTGCAAACACCTGTTGATTTTGGAGCAGACCTGGTGATCCATTCGGCCACTAAATGGCTCGATGGGCAGGGCCGTGTGCTGGGTGGCGTGATAGTGGGCAAAAAAGAGCTGATCCATGATATTTATCTTTTCTGCCGGAATATGGGACCCGCGCTCTCCCCTTTTAACTCCTGGGTGCTTTCAAAAAGCCTAGAAACCCTGGATGTACGCATTCAGCGGCATTCGGAAAACGCGCTGGCGGTGGCCAAACATTTTGAGCACCATCCTAAATTAACATGGGTAAAATATCCGTTCCTCCCCTCACATCCTCAATACGAGATTGCGAAAAAGCAAATGAAAGCCGGTGGTGGTATTGTTTGCTTTGAATTAAATGGCGGACTGGAAAGCGGCCGCCGGTTCATGGATGCATTGGAGCTGTTGTCGCTAACCCCTAACCTGGGTGATTCGCGAAGTATAGCCTCGCACCCGGCCAGCACCACGCATTCTAAAGTTCCACCGGCAGATCAGCTTGCCGTGGGTATTACACCCGGACTGATCCGTATTTCGGTAGGCCTGGAACATGTGGATGATATCATTTATGATATTGAGCAGGCGTTGGAGAAGGCTTAGGAAGTTTCAGGTTGGAGGTTCAACGTTTCAGGCTTGCCCGCCGTGGCGGGTTAGATCCGTTTGATACCTGGTGCCGGATCACCGATCGCGAGAGTACATGCAATACTGATAACTGAAGACTGAAAACTGATAACTGGTGGCTGAAAGCTGTTTCAAATTCCCAAATTTTCAAATTACTCAAATCATCATCTTCACCACCATTTCCTTCAACAGCGATTCATCTTCGATCCTTGTGGCATTGATTCCAATGCTTCGTAAATTATACTGGTGCAATAAAAGTAATATTTTTTCAACCCCCTCATATCCGTAGGTACGGGAAGCCTGCGCATAACTTTTAAAAAAGAAACCGTTTACGCCGATCTGTTTGGCAATGGCATCTTCCGGGCCCGAAGCTCCAAAAACCATAAACACCTTACTAAAAAAAGCATAAAGCGAAGGCAGTACCAGCTGGATGGGTGCCGCTTTAGGATTATCTCCAAAGTACCGGATCACCCGCATGGCTTTTGCCAGATCCCTGTTAGCCACTGCTGTTTGCAATTCAAAAATATTAAAGTCCTTACTGATGCCTACAAAGTTCTCTACATCTTCTTCGGTAATGGCCGTGCGCGTTTTCAGATTGATCAGGATCTTTTGAATCTCATTTTCAATACGGGCCAGATCATTTCCGATATGATCTACCAGCAACATCGTAGCCTTGGGTGAAATGGTATACTGCAATTGGGCCACATAAGCGTTTACCCATTCCGGCAGGGCGCTGTCATAGATTTTTTTTGTACTCAAAAACTCCGAATGTTCCTTTACCAGCTTTGCAAACTTTGTACGGGCATCCAGCTTTTTTTCTTTATAGGCTACTATAAATATGGTTGAACTCAAAGGCTGGTTCAGATACACTTCCAGTTTCTCCATTTCCCGCAGCTGCTGCGCCTCTTTAAGGATCACCACCTGCCTGTCTGAAAACATCGGGTACTTCCGGCAGGCATTTACAATATCCGCCCAGGCGGCATCCCTCCCGTAAAAAATAGTCAGATTAAACGAAGCCTCACTCTCCGTTAAGATACACGTCTCCGCATAATTAACCAGCTGATCAATATAGTAATCTTCCTCGCCCTCAAGCCAATAAACAGGTTTGTAAATATTTTTCTTCCATTCGCCAAGAATTTTTTCCACGCTCATAAAGTGCAAGATAGCGTTTTTAACAATTTGTAAATATTATATAAATACGCATATGTTTTTAAGAAAAAAGTCGTTTGGCATAATTTCTGTTTACAATCATAATTAGTACCCGCACATATCTATTTTATAATATATATTTCCGGAAAAGTTAAATTCATACACTATAAAAAAACGATTAAAATTAAATTTTGAAGATTATGGCAAATACGAATTACCCTTCCGCTTCTTCACAAACAACCGGTTCTCCTTCTGGCAATCCCAATAGCAATAATACTGGTAGAAACGTATTAATCGGTTTACTGGTGGCCGCTCTGTTAGGTACCTGGGGCTATATCTTATGGAGTAAGAATGCGCCCGGCAGCACCGGAACATCGCAGGGCACCAATCCTGAAGTAGCCACTGTGATGTCTGAGTCTGATTCACTCCGGCAAATGTTCAACCTTGCAGAGATGCGACTGGATTCTATTACCGGTGCGAATAATAGTTTGCAGGGTGAAAAAACCGCCCTTCAAAAAGAAATCGATGACCGTAAGACGGAGATCAACAAAATTCTGAATGATAAAAAAGCTTCCGCTTCTGACCTCCAAAGAGCACGTCACCTGATCGGAGAATTGAATGGTCAGATTGGCCGGCTGGAGGCCCAGGTAGCACAGCTGAAAGGCGAGAATATGGAGCTGACAGCCAAGAACACCCATTTAACAGCGGAAAAAGATATTCTGAGTCAGAACCTGGATACAAGAAGTAAGGAGAATGATGAACTGGCCAGTACGGTAGACGTAGGAAGCACACTGTCTGCCTCCGGTATGTCCATTACCCCGCTAAAGGAAAAACGCAATGGCAAAGAAAAGGAAACCAATTTTGCCCGTAAAGTAGATATGCTGCGTATTGCGTTTAATGTAGAGAACCGGATTACCACTTCCGGCCCCGCAGATCTTTACGTAGTAGTTACCGATCCAAAGGGACAGGTGGTTCAGAATGCACAATTATCTTCCGGATCCATGACAACCCGCCAGGACGGCGACCGCAACTTTACAGCAAAAGTACCGGTGGAATACGAGCAGGGAACACGTAAAGGGGTGTCCTTCCCCATCCGTAACCCGGACGGATTCACACATGGAGATTATAAAATTGAAGTATACCATAACGGATTTAAAATCGGTGAAGGAATCCGTAACCTGAGAAAAGGAATCTTCGGATAAGCGGTAGCACGAACCGATTACGATTATGAAAAGCTGTTCAGTTCCTGGACAGCTTTTTTTATGAACCGGCCCTCAATCAACACAACACACCCGGTAAACACCGCCTCTGATTTACACAAATTATTATAAGTGTTATAATAATTATAACTCCCTTCCAAAACTCATACTTCGTACTTGCGAAAGCCACTATTTTTGTTGCCCTTAAAAGCAGGCATTTGAAAAATAGAAAATGCATACTTGTCTATAAAGAATAAACAACCCCACCTGTAAGCAGTTTATACATCGCTTCTATTTTCTGTTCCTCATAACGCAGCACCGGAAATCCTCCGGTACTGTGCAAGGACCCGGTATGCCTGAAAAAAAGGAACCGGGTAATTTCCCAAACGCAAAAAATAAACACAATGAATACAAAGTTGATCAGCCGAAAAGCCCTCCTCCTGTTAACGCTCTTTGCAGTAAAATTATCCTTTGCCCAGCGCTCCCTGAAATTTGAAAACGGCGGCGGGCCTACCGGAAGCGGCCCTTCCACAAATGATCAAACCATTACTTTCTATAATGGAAACGCCGGCGTATACAATCCAACTACCAAGGTAACCTACAAGCTAAGCAATCAACAATATACTACTGTAGAAGGTGCCAGCCTGCCAGGCCTGGTATTTGGCACTACTGTAAACGGCGCCACCAATGGCAATGCGCCCGTAGCCAATGCATTGTACCCGCTGATGAATTCGATCAGCAATTCCCAAAACATGCACTATGCCACCGGGGGAGCTACACCCGCCATTGATATTACCAACGACTATGGCGTGGAGCTGATGACCATTGCAGACGCGTTGATCAATAGCAACGGAAGCAATAAGATCGCAACCAATACTAAAGACATTTACTACGGCGATCTTACGCTTACCTTTTCCCGCCCTGTAAATAATCCGGTGATTCATTTCACCGGGATGGGGGGCTTTTTTCAATTGAACAGCAACAGCGGAACCTTAGGTTTTGCCGCAGGTTTTGAACTTACGGATCCTTATACCATATCGCGGCTGGCAGGCAATAATTTTTTCCGTGTAACCGGAAAAAAAATTGATAACTCCGCCGGCACTTATAATTCAACCACCGGCAATACGGCCCCGGCTGCCTCTTCCGGCAGTATACGGGTTAATGGAAACAATATTACCACGCTTACGTTTAAGGTATATTTGAGCGGGGATGGACAAGGTACTGTGTGGAGCTCAACCAGCAAATTTAACGGCGACGCATTACTGGTAGGTGTGTCTCTTACTACCTATGATATCAGCGGCAATGTGTTTAACGACGCCAACGGCATGAGTGACAATACCGTTAATGGCCCGGGTACGAACGCCGGTGGTCTGAATGCCGTTTTGATCGATCCCGCTACCGGTAACGTACTGGCAGTAGCGCCCGTAAATGCCAATGGCAGCTATAGTTTTACCAATGTATTGAGCGCTGGTTACGCTATTGCTATTACGAAAGACCCTGTTACGGCAGGTGATCGTTTTGCCGGTGTTGTGCTTCCCGAAGGCTGGACGGCCACCGGGGAAAACCTGGGTACCGACGCAGGCAATGATGGTAATGCAGATGGCATACTGACCAATGTACAACTCAATAGCAATGTAACCAATGCAAATTTCGGTATCGAACAAATGCCCGTCTCCGACAATAAGGAACAAACCATTTCCACCCCATCTGGCGGCACCATTCCGCAGGGGACCCTTACCACAGCGGTAAGTGGCCATGATGCAGAAGACGGTGCCCTTGGAAATGCCAACCCAATCGTGATCACAGAGCTGCCAACCAATGGCACGTTGTATTACAACAACAGCCCGGTAACCGCCGGTCAAACCATTGACCAGTTTGATCCTTCGTTGTTATCGTTTACCAACCTGCAGGGCGGCACCACCGAAACCGCTTTCAAATACAGCTTTGTAGATGCAGCCGGCAAACAAAGCAGCACACCTGGTATTTACACCGTCAAATGGGACACAGCACTGCCGGTTATGTTTGGACCGGTAACTGCCTATTGGCTAAACGGGCAGCTGATCGTTAACTGGAGCACACTTATGGAGCAACAAAACGATCATTTTGAAATCGAAGGTTCAATAGATGGTGTGCATTTTACAAGTCTTGGTTCTGTAGCATCAAAAGCACCAAATGGCAATTCAACAGCGGAACTTCAATACAATTTCAGCCGGTCAATGGCAGGCGCCGCATCGATGGCGGGTATTACTTTTTTACTTGCCGGGTTGCTGTTTCTGCCGCAGTACCGTCGCAACCGGTTTGTTGGAGCAGCAACGCTTCTTCTTATAACCGGAACCGTTATCACCTCCTGCAGCAAGAACACAAAGTCTATTGCTGACCGGAACAGTGCGCTTTATATACGCGTGGTTCAGGTAGACAAAGACGGTGCAACCAATGCATCGAAGACTATAAAAGTTACCGGGATATCCGGTAACTAATATAACACCCCCTTCCTGAAGAAGACTCAGGAATATTACGTACGCTATATTTCCCTGGTTGATGCACGTTACAAAAGAGGCCGGCCACTCGTTTGAAAGGCCGCCTCTTTTTATCGAAGCGTCAAAAGTATATCCGGCCCTACTACCATTATGAACTCATAACCAAACGTCCATATGACAGAGAAGGATTCATACCCGGTTTGTTTTGCCACCAGCTTCCAGGCTAACTCCGATGTTGAAAACAACGTGATCTATTCCCCCTTCCAGGGTGCGAACCAGATTGATACTCCCCAGGCTCATGACTTTTTTGTCTTTATGCTTTTCGAAAGTGGCAGCGGTACGCATACTATCGACTTTATCGACTACGAAGTGCATCCATACCAGATACACTTCCTGTTTCCCGGCCAGCTTCATCAATGGCAGCTGGGTGCAGATTCCAGGGGGCAGCGACTGATTGCGACCAAATACCTGTTTGAAAAATTTGCTGCAACCCTGCAACTTTCCGAAACCCGGTATCATCACCGGCCCGTGGTCGATTTGTCGCCGGAATCCTATCAGAAAACCGTTGCAGAATTCCAGCTCATCAGCCAGGAACTTATGCATCCACTACCGGTTTCATGGGAGATCGTAAGCCTGCGGATCCGGCTTATTTTTACATTGGCCAACCGGCAAACAGAAAATGAAGGTGCTCATTCGGATGCCTTTTCCAACAATCCCGTATTGCTAAAATTCCAGGCGCTTATCGAACAACATTTCCGCGAACATAAATCTGTTGCGTTTTATGCAGAGCAATTGCATGTAACCCCCAATTATCTATCCATCCTTTGTAAGCGAAACCGGAAAGCATCGGCCATCTCGCTGATTCAGCAAAAGGTAATCCTGGAAGCAAAAAAAATGATGCATACGCCCGGAATGTCTGTAAAGGAAATTGCCTATGAACTGGGCTTTAACGAAATCGCCTATTTCTCTTACTTCTTCAAATCCAAAACCGGACTTTCTCCCCGATCATACAGAAAACAGATTGCGGCATCAAAGGCCTGATACGCCCCGCTCAGGGCATTCACCACTACCCGTTTCACACGACCGCATAAAAAAAAAGCTCCCAAAAGGGAGCCTCTTTTCCATCTACCTCTTAACTTAAATGGGGGCATTCTTCCAGGTTAGTATTGGTTTTGTGTTGTGCGCTGAATATTCGATCCCGTTCTTCCTGCTCCTGCTGAAAGGATCTCTTCGAACGAGGAGTCAAAGATACTTTGACGCAGTTGCCTGTAATTACACAAATCCTGATAAAACTTACACATTCACTGACTATCTTATATTCTTAAAGCGAAGGCCCTGCCTGTTACCCGGTCTGCTCAGGATTGACGCCGATGAAACGATTGATTCCAGAAGATTTTTATTGTTTTTAAAAAAATTTGGTTGTATAAAAAATCTTCCTATTTTTGTAGTCTACAAAATAAGTAGACTAATAATTACAACGTGTCACAACATTCACCATACAGGATCCTCTGCCGTTCGTCCCGGTGTTTTCGCCCGGACTTCCTTTCGGCTATCGGTCGAATGTGTTGTTGTTAGTCTCGTTTCTTTCCGGCAATCATTTCCGGATCATCACGCTTTTGCAGTCTTTACACAAACTTTATTCATTATTATAAAACTATAGTTCCATGAGCCATCAGTTACAAAGCTTTGCCTTTCATGGGCAGATCGAGCCGGAGCACCAGGCTTACCTGAAAAAACACGGTGTATTGCATTTCAAACAATTCATTTCCAAAAGTACCGTTGCGGGTTTCCTGGTTGAGATCCGCAACATCGAACAGTATTTGATTGCCCGGCAGATTACCAAAGTAAACGGGATACCGCTTAAATACGGTACAGGTACCGATGGCCGGACGATCATCCAGCGTATTGCTTTTGCATCGCAATACAGTGATACCCTGCACCGCTTTTTAAACAGCGAAGCCCTGGGTGCACTTACTGCATTGCTGGCCCCCTACCAGGGCCGCATCGGCGAAAATGAAAAAGATGGGCTGGTTGTAAATCATTATATCAATTCCGGCGACAGCAGCTTTACCCGCCTGGGTTGGCATACAGACAGCCCGAGAGATCTGTTTCTGGGCTCGCGCATAAAGCCCATGTTGAATGTAGGACTGCACCTCGATGACTGCCCTTATGAAAATGGCGGGCTCCGGGTGATACCGGGCACCCATAACCAGGGTTTATGGAACCTTTTCTTTAAAAAGAAATACTTTGTAGATCACGCGCCTGATAAAAAAGAAACCGGATTTTCCATTGAAGCAGGTGACCTTACCATACACGATGGCCGCCTCTGGCACCGGGTTCAGCAATCGCCGTTCTCTGGCGAAAAAAGCCGCAGACGGGTTATGTATATCCCGGTAATCACCGGTGACTATCATCCTAAAGACGCAAACAGCGCTACCCCTTTTTACCACCAACTGGCCGGTATTAAACGGAGTACGCTTCTGCTCAAAGGAAAATCCGGGAAAGAAAGATCACAGGCACTTCCCCTATTACCCGAACTTAACAGCTAGTACAATGATCTGGGTCCTTCTTTATCTTTTTATACGAAAGCGATTTTTTAAACCGACGAATCCATAAACCATGTCATACGCATTAATCACCGGCGCTGCCAAAGGTATCGGCCGCGCTATTGCGGCAGCGTTAGCAGCAAAAAACTATCAATTGATCCTGGTCGATTTTGACAGGGAACAACTGGCAAAAACCGCAGCGCATCTGCAAACAACATACGAAGTTTCTATTAAGCCCATTTTCCTGGACCTGTCAGATAAATATGCAGCGGAATATATTTTCCGGCAAACCGTTCACTATCATTCCAAATTGCAAATTGTTATAAATAACGCCGGGTATGGTTTGAACGGAGCATTTGAAACATTGGGTCTTGAACAGCAATTAAATATTATCGATGTGAACATAAAAGCCCAGTTGCAGATTGCATATCTGTTTATTCCTGTTCTTAAAAATGTTCCGGATGCCTACCTGCTAAATGTTGGAAGCACGACCAGTTATCAATCCGTCCCCTTCCTGTCTGTTTATGCCGCATCAAAGGCGTTTGTTTTGTCCTTTACAAGAAGCCTGCGACAGGAACTGAGGCCTTCGTCGGTTTCTGTAAGCTGTCTGAGTCCCGGAAGCACGGATACCGATTTTGTGAACCGGGCAGGTATGGCGGCGCATACAAAAAAAATTGCAGCCCGCTTTAATATGACACCACAACAGGTAGCCCGTATTGCGGTAAAAGGAATGTTTAAGGGAAAAGCAGAGATCATTCCCGGGTTTACGAACCGGCTGAATGCCCTACTACCCCGGTTCTTTCCGAAAATCGTTACGGAGTGTATTGCAGCGGGTATTTACCGGCCACGGCCGGAGAAAGCCCTGACACCGCCGCCATCGCTGATACTAACCCCATCATAAACACGCCGTCTGGCGCTTAAAAAAGCAGCACATCAACCCGTGCTGCTTTTCGTTTTCATATCCGTCTCCAACCATCCGGTAAATCGCTGCAAAAACAATGCCCCGAATTAAGGGGTCTTTTTTGATGCTACTGAGGCAATAGTACCTGGTCTATCCGGTGAAGAACACCGTTTATATGATTGAGATCATTGGTGCTGCTGGGTGGTGCATTGAGTATGATATTAGCCGCCGTACCATTGCCCAGGCCTTTTACAATTGCCCAATTCAGCGTGGCTCCTGAAAAACTTGCCCTCAGCCCTACACCGGGGTGTGCAGGCACCGAAGCGTTAACCAGCGTGGGTACATTCACCACACTATCTGTCGGAAAATTCACCGTAAAATCCCGGTATCCCAGGGGCGTAGTACCCGGTTTTATCAGCAAATGATACGCCACAACACCCTGTAAAAGCTGGGGCGTAATTACGGCGGCCAAATCCGGTCCGTAAACCGGAACGGAAGCCGGGTTTGAAATAAGGGTTACGCCATAACCCGCCACCAGTGCCTCTGCGGAATTAACCGCTACGGCCCCTGGTACCCCTTTATTCAGCAATACTTTGGTAATTTGCCCAATCAGCAGTTGTTCAAATGCTGTATTGGTAGGCACCAGGGCCGTAAAATTGGCTGTAGGGTTACTTAAAGCGCTTTGAAACTGTCCGGTTGCGCTCTCACCGCCATCTGCCCGTATAACAGCGGCCTTAAAATAGGTATAACTTCCCCCGGCATTGGCAGCAATGGTTTGCCAAAGCACTTTATCAGGGGGCAGCAATGCCACGGCCACTTTGTGCATCACGCCATTTGAAGCCATAATATCCGGCGTTTTTACCGGAACATTGTTTACAAAAACAACCGGTCCCTGTTTACCCATAAAAATGGGCATCCGGTAACCGGGGGGCAAACTTGCGGAAGGCTGCGCTAAAACCAGCATGCTTTGCAAATACATATTGAGCGCGGGTGCAGTACTGCTGATCACACTGCTGGTAAGCTGTGTGCCACCGATAAGATGGTATTTTAACATAGAATCCAGCTGACCGGCACTAAAGAAATTTAGCGAGGATGCATCCGCGGGTAATCCCAATAAAGAAAAAGAGGTGTAGATCGCCGTATTATCAGGAGCAAAAAAGGTAAATACCCCATTAGTATTGCCCAGCAGATCCGTTAATTTTCCGGTGGTGCTGGCAAATGTACTGGCCTTTTCCACGGCCGTTTTTAAAATAGAGAACTCCGGTGCATTCAGTTTTTGTAATATCGTTTCGGTAGCTGCAGGTTTTTCCGGCGTTATCGGAACCGCTTCCGGAAGGTCTTTATTACAGGCCTGCAGGAGCCACCCCATTGCAAGCAGCAGGAATCCGGTTTTCTTAAAAAATTTATGATAGAAGCGCATATGTAGTGTGTTTAATGTAAGCAAAGTGGTTACTGTAAGTTATAGGTAAATGCAAGATAATAGAGCCCGCCGATGCTTGGGTTACCAATGCCATTGATATAATACTGGTTCAGGAGGTTGTTGGCACCCAGTTTCAGTTGCGATTTAATGGCCGGCAGCCGGTACATCAATGCGAAATCAACGATATGCGTCGGGTTGATCCTGCCGGAGGCAAAATCGCCTTCAAAATCGATCTTATCCTGCCAGCGCCAGTTTATATTAAACCCAAACAGATTCCTGGGACCGAACCCAGAATTGCTCAACCCCAGCAGGGCCCGGTATTTGGGGGCATTGAAGGAGGCTTTAAAATTATCCGGCACGTCTTTGATCTCATCTGAAGAGATATTTCCGTTTACCGAAAAATTAGACGGTAACCGCCAGTCAATGCTCATGCCCCATCCAAAGGTTTTTACCTTTACATCCGAATTGACCACTACAGAAATTCCACGGTATTTGGCAGGGTCAGCTGCATCATAGAATTGCACCACATCCCGTCGCCCGATAAAATTTTCATATTGCCCGGTATATACATAGGCATCTACCAGTACCTTGCTTTTGATCAGTGCTTTATATCCAAGTTCATAACTGGTTACACTTTCCGGTTTGACTTCTTTATACGTTACCGGGATCCGGTTGGCCGGATTGGTGATGAACTCCGGCGCAGAATAACCGGGGTTATTGATCAGATCATATGCCTCCCATATCACTTTATTTCCTCCAATCAATGTACCGCTTCCCACCGTAAGGTCGATCCATTGTTGCTGCGTACTGGGAAAACGGTAAGCCGTTTGATAGGACAGGCGGATATTGTGATCTTTTGCGGGTTGAATAACGGCGGTGATCCGGGGCGTAAATTTACCTTTAAAATATTCATTCTTATCATACCGGCCAGAAGCCGTTAATTTTAAGCGATCCCTGATCACTTCCTTTGCCACCTGTACATAGGCGCCCAGTTCATTGATCTTAATGGGACCATTCACTTCATGAAACAAGGTATTTTCACTGTTTAAAACAAATTGCCGCCAGTTGCCACCTGCCAGTACATCCACCACATGATTCAGCAGGGATGAAAAGTTATATTGTCCCTCTGCAACATACAGGTCGGATTTATCTAAAAACAAACCGCCATTCTTGTAGATGGGTTTTAAACGTACAGAATCCCACATCGTTTTAAACTCCGAAGAACCGGCTTCCGGCCGGCCAACATCGGCAACTGCACGGGCCTTGTTATGTGCATCGATATCGTTCATACCCGACATTTTTGCATTCAGGTATGCAAAACCATATTCCTGGTACCATTGTGTACTGGGCTTCCACAGCTCGTTAAACTGCCGGGCAGTGGCTGTAAGATTGTGCGATTCACCAGCGTTCTCCTGGGTGGTGTAGGCGCGCGCAAACCAGTTATCGGATCGCAGCTCAAATTTATATTGTGCAATCTTCAGATCCTTCAATGAGTACCGGTCGCTTCCCGTATAGATCGTATTCCCCGTTCCAAACTGTCCCATCAGTATGGCCTCGATCCTTGGCGTAATTTTATAATGCAGTGCTCCTGCCAGCTTATAATTAACAGTATTGGGATCGGCCAGTTCATTTTCCGTATAGCCGGTTCGGGAAACGGGAATATTGGCCGGCAGCTGGTTGATATAAGATTGCCAGAACGGCACCTGTGCCCCAATTGCATTCAGCACCAGCGATCTTAAATTAATGGTGGTTTCATCTCCATATACATTGATGCCGTCGTAATTGGGATCGGTTTCGCGGGTACCGTCCTTAATGGCTCCGTTGGTACCAACCCGGCCGTAATTCCGGTAATCCCGCGCCAGCCAGTCCTTCGCATGAACATATTCGGAAGTGATCTTATAGGCAAATTTATCGGATAGCTTCTGCGCCCATCTCAGCGAAAAATTGTAATAGGGCGATGCCCCCCGCCATTTATTATCCAGGTTCATCACGCCGGTCTTTGCCTGGAAAGAAAGCCCGGTATAATTGAACGGATTTTTACTGTTTACCAATAAGGTACCATTCATGCCCCCGGAGCCATAAAGAGCGGAAGAAGCACCGGGCAAGAGCTCCATGCTTTCCACATCAAGCTCGCTCAGTCCTACCACGCTTCCAACAGAAAAATTAAGTGCCGGCGCCTGGTTGTCGATCCCATCCACAAACTGGTTAAAACGGGTGTTTCCGCTGCCTCCGAATCCTCTGGTGGTAGGCGATGTAAATGTAAGGGATGCATTCACCACATCCACCCCTTTCAGTTTGGAAAGGATATCATAATAGCTGGCTGCAGGCGCATTCTTAATTGCGGCAGCACTTACCCGCTCTACAGTAACAGGTGATTCAATAAGCCGTTCTGCCGTGCGGCTGGCCGAAACAACCACTTCCTGTCCAAGTGCGGTACCCAACACCATGGAAACCGTTACCGGTTCCCGCGTGCTTACCGTTATTTCCTGTGTGGCAAACCCGATGGAACTAACAATCAGTTTAACCGGAAGCGATGACACGTGGATGGAAAAATTACCGGATGCATTCGTATAAGTACCGGACACACTGCCGGAAACAATTACGGAAGCGGCATTAATACCCTCCCCGGTTTCGCTGTTTTTAACAAAGCCTGTAATGGTTCCGGCCTGGGCAAGGGCTACAGCACAACACAGGCTAAACAGGCATACGAAGGCAAGTTGGCGAATCGCAGGTCTCATAAAATTAAATGGTTTTGAACATCAAAATAACACTTGTTAGTGGTAAATAAAAATTTAATTTTCCCTCAAACGGAGTTCCCCGGAATTTTTTCCGGCCCGGAAGCCATTCATATTCAAAGGCTGATTATTTTCGCAGCATGTCAAACTTTAATTTTCCAGGCCAGACCGCCTTTTATAAGGGTAAAGTAAGAGATGTATATACCATCAATGACGACCGGTTGGTAATGATCGCTTCGGACCGGATCTCTGCTTTTGATGTGATCCTTCCCCGCCCCATTCCCTTTAAAGGACAGGTACTGAACCAGATCGCGGCTTATATGCTCAATGCCACCCGGGATATCTGCAATAACTGGTTGCAACAGGTTCCGGCTCCCAACGCGTCTATCGGTATTAAATGTGTTCCATTCAAGATCGAAATGGTGGTGCGGGGTCATTTAACCGGACATGCCTGGAGAACCTATCAATCTGGAAAACGGGAATTATGCGGGGTGGCCCTGCCGGAAGGAATGCGCGAAAATGAAGCCTTTCCCACACCCATCATTACGCCCAGTACCAAGGCCGATGAAGGACACGATGAGGATATTAGTAAGGAAGAAATCATCCGCCAGGGACTGGCATCTGAAGCCGAATGGAATGAACTGGAACGCCTGGCTTTATCGCTTTTCAAACGCGGACAGGAACTGGCAGCCAAACAGGGGCTGATCCTGGTAGATACGAAATACGAATTCGGAACAAAAGACGGAGCCATCATCCTCATGGATGAAATTCACACTCCGGACAGCTCCCGGTATTTTTATGCGGATGGTTTTGAAGAGCGTTTGGCAGCCGGCGAAAAGCAAAAACAACTGAGCAAAGAATTTGTAAGGGAATGGCTGATTGCCAATAATTTTATGGGTAAGGAAGGCCAAACTGTTCCGCAAATGAGCGATGAATGGATCCAGACCATCTCTAACCGCTATATCGAATTATATGAAAAAGTGATCGGAACAGCGTTTCAACCGGAGCCGGCGAGCGATGAAGATTTATTTAGCCGCATTGTAAAAGCGCTGGAAGAATAAAGAATAATCTGCTTTATCATATGTACAAGCCATCCACAAGCAATAACGGATGGCTTTTCTTTTATAAACGATCGACAGCCCGTTTCAAAAAGGGCTTCAGCTCCCCAATGGCACTCACTACCTTTAAGATTTTTCCGTCCGGGCCAACCAGGATATGCGTTGGATACGAAGTAATATGCAGCTTATCACTCATAAACGGCCCTGTTTCCGGAATGACCGCATACCGGAGCTCCCGCATTTTTAAAAAGTTTTCAAGCTCCTTTTTTTCGTCACTTGCAAGGCTTACAAACAGCACGTCTTTTCGATCTTTGTAAGCATCCACCAGGGCATTACAATCGGGGAATTCCTGCACGCAGGCCACGCAGTGAATAAACCAGCACTTTAATACAAGCAGCTTTCCCTTTACAGATTCGTTTGTATAAAGCTGTCCGTTCAGATCGGTAAAGTGAAATTCCGGCAACAGCTCCCCTTCCATTTGAAAATTTTTCATCTCCCTGTAGCCCAGTTCCATCGCACCGGACCCGATATGATCATGATCCTGATTGAGTTTATATAATCGATATACCGGTATCCCCTGAACCCGCCGGATCCTGAATGCCACTAGTTTTCCGGTCATTAATTGCTGCAGGAACGCCCGTTTATCAATACGGTTCGAATCTGCATCCAGGCCGGTAAAGTCTTGCGACAGCTGCAACTGGTCATAGGCATATGCATTCCAGCTAACATCGTCCTTTAAAATCTCCTCCGGATGAACAGCATAGTTTTCATCCGGTAACGGCGAATGGGTCTCAATTGCCGCAATTGTTTCCGGTGCTGTATCAGGGCGCTGGTCTGCATGCTGACAAGACAGAACGCTCCAGCATAAAACGGATATCCAATAACAGTTCCGGTAGTAACCAGATAAAAGCGAACTGAGCGTCTTCAATGAATTGCGCTGCCGGAATGGTGAACCTCCGCAATGTAGGGTACCACGAAACTGTTGCATTTTACTCATTACTTCATTTTTTTGTTGCAGATCTGCCAAACTCCCGGACGTATTTATCAATGTACAGCAGCTTGTCTTTCGACCGGTATTGCTCAATATAACGGGGATGCTCCAATACGATGGCTTTATCAAATAACCGGGCGGTATCGTTTAGCTTATTAATAAATGCAGCGTTTTTCTTCCCTAAAATAAAAACCTCCGAAGTGTCCAATCCAAGACTGATATGCTTTTCCAGGGATTCAATCATAAAAGGCTTTACCATTTCAAAAAGCGCCGGATCATCATAATAATTTGCATTTACCCATTTACCGTCGCCTGCGCTCCGGATGATGGCAAGCGGAAATGGCGAATTGATATAAAACTTCTTGTAAAACGACGCGGCGCCACCCCAGGCTGCGATCATATCATATATAAATACCGAAGACACTTCATGCGTATAGGCCGATTGCATTTTGATACCGCAAGCCTGTTCCAGTCTTTTTGTATCTGTAAAGGGCACACCGGTTACACCCGCACCATGACGGCTGGGATTGATACCGATGATGAATTTCCGTTGCCGGGTATCATTATAATACTTACGATAAAATGACCGCATCACCTGCATGGTTTCGGGATTATCCAGGTATGGATTCATTACCTGGAACCCTTCCGGAAGTTTTCCGGTATATTTCAAATGCCTGTTAAAGTCAATCACTCTGTCTGCAAAGGTTGCCATGGTATTTAAAGCTATAAAATAATTTGGTTCTTTACCGTTTAATTTTATACTCCGGGAATAACAGGTACCGTTTTCCCGAAAAAGAAACCGGGAGACTACCCGGTAAAAATTCAACCGCAGCAAACGCACAAAATCACAACACGTAGCGCCTTCCTTTTTATTTTGCCTCAAGCTTAAGCTCATTGTGCCCAAAACCACCGCAATGCGCCTGAAGATAGGTTTTTAAAGCGCTTTTATCATTCAATCGTTCAATGCCATTGCTTCCTGTAATGATAACGGAATCAATATTATCGACCAACGCCTCCAGGTCCGCATCACTCCAATTACCCATTCCAAAATAAAATTCCCGGCTGGTCGTATTTCCCTGGGGAACACGGATTACGATCTGGCCCGTATCACCAGCGGCCCTTTCACCAGTCAATGGCTTGTTCCCATATAATACTATGGACGTATTTTTTTCGCCGGTAGCCCGCAAGCGCATCATCTGCGCATGATAACAACCGGCGAAGAGGATTGTTCCGGTAAACGCAATGGCCATCACCGGTAACCGGCCCGTTAACATCATTTTTGTTTTCATTTTTAGCGTATTTAATCGTTCGTTGGTATACCCTTAATACAGAACTTTCATATAAGTAACCGTTCACTTCATATCATAAAAATAAAAGAGCCGGCTATGGACGCCGGCTCTTTATCGCTGATCTCTTACAATCATGATTGCGGTTGCAGCGCTTCTATATCCTTAAGCGCTACGGTCAGTTCCTCATCGGTAAACGAATGATTCACCAGCTTGCCGTCGAAATAATCCTGGTAGGCCGCCATATCCACAAAACCATGTCCGCACAGGTTAAACAGGATATTCTTTTGTACGCCTTCCTCACGGGCCCGGTTTACTTCACGGATCACCTGGGCAATACCGTGGTTCGCTTCCGGCGCCGGTACAATCCCTTCTGCCTTTGCAAACAATACCCCGGCCTCAAAGCATTCCAGCTGCTGAATGGCATTTGCTTCAATCAGTCCGTCCTTTAATAACTGGCTGCACAATACACTGGCGCCATGATACCGTAAGCCGCCGGCATGTATGGCTGCGGGTGTAAAGCCATGTCCCAATGTAAACATGGGCAACAGCGGTGTATAACCCTGCGTATCTCCAAAATCATACATAAATTTACCCTTGGTGAGCTTTGGACAAGACGCCGGCTCCACGGCCACACAGCGAACGTTCTTACCCTCAATTTTGTCTTTTATAAAGGGGAACGACAGGCCCGCAAAATTGGATCCGCCACCTAACGGGGCAATGATCACATCGGGATAATCACCGGTGTATTCCAATTGTTTTTTTGCTTCCTGGCCAATGATGGTCTGGTGCAGCAACACGTGGTTCAATACCGATCCCAGTGAATATTTGGTATCCTCATCGTCGGCAGCAATTTCAATGGCTTCTGATATGGCAAGGCCCAGGCTTCCCGGCGTATCGGGGTTTGCCTCCAGGGCGTTCCTTCCCGCCTGTGTATTGGTACTGGGCGAAGCATATACCTTGGCGCCAAACGTATTCATTAATATTTTCCGGTACGGCTTCTGGTTAAAACTGATGCGCACCATATATACCTCACAATCGATCCCGAAATGTGCACAGGCAAAGCTTAATGCCGTTCCCCACTGCCCGGCGCCGGTTTCGGTAATGATCCGCTTTACCCCGGCTTTTTTATTATAATATGCCTGCGGAATGGCCGTATTTGGCTTATGCGATCCGCTGGGACTGGTGCCCTCATATTTATAATAGATCTTACAATCTGTTTTTAATGCTTTTTCAAACTCCGTTGCCCGGATCAATGGTGTGGGCCGCCAGATCCGGTAGGCTTCCTGCACTTCCTCCGGTATATCGATATACCGTTCCGCAGAAACTTCCTGCTGGATCAGATCCATAGGAAATAACGGTGCAAGATCCTCGCCACTGATCGGCTGCTTTGTACCGGGATGCAACGGCGGCAGCGGCTTATTGGGCATATCCGCTACAATATTGTACCATTGCGTGGGCATATCTTTTTCATTCAAAAGGATTTTCTTTTCCATTTATGATTTGGGTTTTAATTAGAATCTAAAGGACTAAATTTAAAATACTTATACTATATACCCAATTTAAAATGAACATTTTTTAAAAATCGGAACAAATACCTCCCATGCTGTGCCAGGCATTTTTGATTAAAGATCCCATGCGCTACCAACCATTTTTATCAAGCCCCTATTACCTCTGTTGCCGGAATACCACTAGCATTCCTGCTTTATACCCAAAAGACAAGCTATTGCCCGGCCTGCTTTTATCGAAGCTGAAACACCTCCGTTTGAAAGTTTTGCATAGATCCCTTTACCTTATACCAGGAGCTGTTGTCATTAAGCGGTATATAACGGCGTTCATCGTTTCGATAATGCCAGTCTTTATCTACCTGGTAGTAAATTTGTATACCTTCGGCCTCTATAATGTTCCGGATCTCGTTATCATGATAATTATTTTCATCAAAATCGGTTAGTGCCTTCTGAGCCATCCGGGAATACAGGCTATTAAGTTCAAACAACATATCATTAATCCTTTTATCGAGCAGCTTTATATTTAGCCCAATTTCTTTGGCTTCTTTCGACAGAATGGGGTAACTATGCGAGGGATAGTCGGAATTTAGCTTTTTGCTGATCATGGCGGCCTTTCGTTTGTCTTTCATGTGATAGGATAGAACGTCAGTGCAGAGCTTTATCGACAATGAACTGGCCCTGTCCAACGCACCAAACACAAGCGGATGAATATGCGCATATAAGTCCGGATAAGGATTTTCTTCTTTTCCCGCTTCTTTCCATAACTTCAGAACCCGGGTTAATTCATCCTGACTCACACTTACCAAATCATTGTCTTTATCGACCGGAGACAAGTCATGTGTTAGCGATGTATCCACCGCAGATAAGAATGCCAACGGCCCCATATGAATTTCATCCGCTCCCAAGGCCATTATTGTTGCGGCTGATGAACACTCTTCAGATATAAATACAATTAACCTTTGAGTATGCTCTCTTAGCAAATTAATAATACGGAGCGACGCTTTGCCATCTCCTCCGGCCGATTTTATAAACAGATAAATTTGATCCTGTATCCCCCAGTCCTTGATAATCTCATAAACGGAATTTACATCATTCTGGCAAACAGCGCCTCTCACAGAATTCCAGTATACAAGGATTTTTATTTTCCCCGATACCTGAATTTTTTTTATGAGCTTTTGCGTTTCGGCAAATAATACCGGTGGTTTAATGATTTTTTTTTTGGTAGTCATACTACGTATATTATACAGCATTGCAACAGCAATTTTGTTCCTGTTGCATGATTTATGTTTTACAAATTAAATAAGGTAAATTATCGCTGTCAGTTGGTACTGGTCTCAATAAGTCCTCACTATAAAAATAAGAAAATTCCGGTACTAAAATATTGCCCGGAACAGGAAACAGCAGTTTTCAAATCATGGAACCAGGTTACTGCCCATCGCCTGCTGTTACCAGCCGCTGGCCAGTACATCTGCCAGGTGCATGGTTTTAATGGCGTATTTTTTGTGATCAATATAGCCCTGCAAATGCATCAGGCAGGAAAGATCGGTGCTGATGAGGTAATCGGCGCCGGTAGCAATGGCGTTCTCTACTTTTTGTTCCCCCATATTAATGGATATAGAAGGAAATTTTACGGCAAAAGTACCTCCGAAACCACAGCAGGTTTCTACATCTTTTAGCTCGTTTAATACCAATCCGCGTACATGGGAAAGCAGGGTCCGGGGCTCCGATTTGATCTTGCATTCCCGTAAGCCGGCACAACTGTCATGATACGTGGCATTACCCTTCAGCGTGGCACCGGTATCTGTTACCTTCAGCACATGGGTGAGGAACTCGGAAAATTCAAAGATCCTTGCGCCCAGGTTTTTTACTTCATTATGTACGGAAGAATTATCAAAAAGCGTGGGATAATAATTGCGTACAAAACCTACACAGCTGGCACTGGGAGCTACAATATAATCGCTGCCTTTAAAATCATTGATAAATTTGGAACAAACGGCTTTCGCCTCTTCGCGAAAGCCGGCATTAAAAGCCGGCTGTCCGCAACAGGTCTGATTTCCATTATAACGAACCGTGCAACCGAACTTCTCCAACACTTTTACCATGTTAAAGCCGGTTTCCGGGTAAAGCTGATCTACAAAACAGGGTATGAAAATCTGTACGTTCATTTTATTGCTGTTGAACTTTTTGATATTCGGCAATCGTCAGCTGATCGCCGCTAACCGGTTCCATCACCTTTATAGTGAAATTCTGAGGATTCACGGTGAAAAAATAATAGGTCTCAAAACGCAGATCGCCGTTATATCCGGCTCTAAAGTTAACTTCTTTATCAGAAACCGTATCGATCAAAAATGCGATACCATGTTTGTGGTGACTGAATGAATCGATATACCGGTGGCTTTCTGCAACAAACGGAACCTTGCGCAAACTATCCAGCACTTCAGCCTCCGTTACTTTCCGGATAACCGGAACAGCGTCTATCGTATCCGGCACCGGCGTTTTTGCGGTCATAAGACTATCGCCACCCGCATCCTTTTTTGTTCCTGGTTCATTACAGGAAGTGGCCAGCAATATAGCCAGCAGGCAAGGGAAAAAGAAGCTTCTTTCAATCATTATGAATGAATCATTTTCAGCGCAGTAATGGCGGCTTCCTCGCCTTTATGCCCATGTGCACCGCCAATACGCTCCTGTGCCTGTTCATCGGTATTTACCGTTAGTACTCCAAAAATGGTGGGTACCGGCAACATCAGGTTCAGCTGTAATATTCCCTGGGTTACAGCATCGCATACATAGTCAAAATGCGGAGTATCGCCCTTAATGACACAGCCCAGGGCGATAAACGCATCCGGGGCAGCACCTTCTTTAGTCCGCTCCCAGTGCCTTTTTATAGCAAAGGGCAATTCCACAGCACCCGGCACTACCAGGGTCTGATACCGGATCTTATATTGATCAAAGATCCGTTTACAACCGTCTTCCAATGCATCCACAATAGCTGCATTCCATTCGGTTTTAACTAAAACAACACAGGCATTCTCTTTCAGAATGCCTGCATCAATATGATATAAAGAACTGTTTCCTTGTGTTGCCATTTTTAATTTACATTATAAACGCCTAACTGGGCCAGATACTTGTCAGCATCAAACCCTGGCTGAGTACGCGGATATTTTTCTTTTAATTCTTTATAAAGGCCAATGGCCTCGTCCTTTTTATTCAAAACATGCTGCGCCAGGTAAGCTGCGCTAAACAATGCATCCGCACTGGCGGTTTGATCCGCTTCAAATTCCTTTGAGGCTTTTTTATAGCTGTCCAGTGCTTCGGCACCTTTGCCCATGTCACCATAAGCATCTCCCAACAATTTATAGGCACGCTGCTGGATCTGTTTTGAATCGGTTTTGAAATCCTTCAGAAAGCTAACCGCTTTATCATTCTGATTCAGCTTTACATAACACACACCGGCATAGAAATTTGCCAGGTTGCCGGTAGGAGTACCACTGTATTTTTTTGAGATCGCTATAAAACCGGGGTTTACACCATCGCCATTCAAGGCAAGATTAAAGGAGTCCTTTTTAAAATACTGTTCTGCCTTAAAGCTTTTATCCAGCGCCTCTTCGATCTTTGGCTTTTGCACAAAGGTTTTATAAAGCAGGTATCCGCCTCCCAATACCACGATTACACCCAGGACAGCGGCAATTTTCTTACTGTTCTTCAGCCAGAATACTTTTAAATTATCAACAGCGTTTGAATCCGCAACATGCTCGTTTACAGCTTCATTATTTCGCTTATCTGTCATTTTGATATATATTATTTAGTTAGTTTTAATCTACAATGAATGGATAGTTCTGGTCCATGTATACATCCTTCAGTACCTCGTCATCTGAAGGGAACGGACTTTCTTCGGCGAATACCACAGAAGCCGCCACTACTTCATCGCAACGCGTATCGATCTCTTTTACCTGTGCTTCGGTAGCCACTTTGCCATCCAGGATATTTTTCCGCAGCAGGTTGATCGGATCCTTGGATTTGTATTCGTCTACTTCATCCTTGGTGCGGTATTTTTGCGGATCACTGATAGAGTGTCCTTTATAACGGTAAGTTTTAATTTCCAGTAAGGTAGGTCCGCCTTTTTCCCGTGCCCGCTTAACGGCTTTAGCCACGGCATCGTGAACGGTTTCGGGATTCATTCCGTCTACCACTTCAGATGGCATTTCATAAGCCGATCCCAGCTTGTAAATATCGTGAATATTAGAAGTACGTTCCACAGAAGTACCCATCGCATAATTGTTATTTTCACAAATATAAATTACGGGTAACTTCCATAACATGGCCAGATTAAAGGACTCGTGTAAAATTCCCTGACGGGCAGCACCATCTCCAAAGAAGCAAAGTACCACGTTGTCTGTGCCCTTATAATTTTCAGCAAATGCCAGTCCGGTACCAGTGCCGATCTGCGCTCCTACGATACCATGCCCGCCATAAAAATGCTGTTCTTTACCAAAAAAGTGCATACTGCCGCCCTTACCTTTGGCACAACCGGTGGCCTTGCCATATAATTCAGCCATACAGCTGTCCAGCGAAACGCCTTTGGCGATGGCCAGTCCGTGATCACGATAGGCCGTGATAAAAATATCTTCCGGTTTAGTGGCAGTCATACAACCCGCAGCAATGGCCTCCTGCCCTACATAGGCATGGAAAAAACCACGGATCTTTCCTTCCATTTTATATTTCTCCTCTGCTGTAAGCTCAAACGTGCGAATCAGCTGCATCAATTCATACCAGTACAGGTAGGTTTCTTTTGAAAATTTTGTTGCCACGGCTAAAAATTTGAGTAGCAAAAGTAAGGGAAAATTTCTGATTTCTATCCCCTTATGATACCACTTGGTATCATTTTATCTACTTTTTTTAAACCGGTAGAAACCTGCGTTTTGTTTCGGCCTGAAGTGCAGCAGGCACCGGCCTTTTCCCCGTTGGCCAATGAAGCGCTGAAGTTGTTTTTCAGCCGTTTCGCGCCACTTCATGGGTCATTTTTCAACCGCCTGGCGCCATTTTGAAGTTCCCTGCGATTTTGTACACCCGCTTTTTGAAAATTATACCGCCAATAGAATGACAATTAGTAATTTAGCCAGCAGAGACCAGCATCATGTCGTTCCAGCTCAATTCCATATCATTGCTCCAGTTTAAAAACTACACCAACCGGAGTTTTCTTTTTCCAAAAAAGGTGGTGGCTATTTGTGGAAAAAACGGTGTTGGTAAAACCAATATCCTGGATGCGATCCATTACCTCTGTTTTACCAAAAGTTATTTCAGCAATACCGATGCGGTTAACGTGCAGCAGGCTGCCCGCGGATTTCGGATCGATGGTGCCTTTGAACTAAATGGTCAAGCAGAAACTGCGGCCTGCATTCTACGGGAAACGGGTAAAAAGGAATTTTCGGTAAATGGTGAGCTCTACGATAAATTTTCAAAGCATATCGGCCGGTACCCCTGTGTGATCATTGCACCCGATGACGCCGTGCTCATTACCGGAGGCAGTGAAGAGCGCCGGGGCTTTATGGATGCCTTGCTTTCCCAGCTGGATCCGGAATACCTGCGGCAGCTGATCCTTTACAACAAACTGCTGCAGCAGCGTAACAGTTTTTTGAAAGCCGCCGCCGAAAGCGGATCACTGGACGAATCGCTGCTTTCCGTTCTGGACGAACAACTGATACCGGCGGGTAATTTCATCTTTAATAAAAGACGCGACGCTATGGTTGCGTTCCTGCCCCGTGTAAAACGGATGTATACAGAAATTGCGCAACGGGAGGAACACCTCTCCCTCCTTTACGAAAGCCGGCTGCTGGAAGCCGGTTTTGATGAACTGTTAAAAGCCGCACGACAAAAAGACCTGGTGCTGCAACGTACTACCCTGGGCATTCACCGGGATGATATCACCCTGCAGCTGGGAAATCAGTCCTTTAAAAATATTGCCTCACAGGGCCAGCGGAAAAGCCTGCTTTTTGCGCTGAAGCTTACCGAACTGGAGGTATTGGCTGCAGAAAAAAAATTTACACCGCTCCTGCTGCTGGACGATGTTTTTGAAAAACTGGATGAGGACCGCATCAGCAGCCTGCTGGCCCAGGTATGCACAGAAAAGGATGGCCAGGTATTTATTACCGATACGAATAAAGAACGGGTACTGCAACATATGCAGGCCATTGGTGTGGATGTACACCTGGTAGAACTTTAGTTGGTGCACATTTCATTTCGCATTAATTTTAAAGCATTATCAGTTTTCCATCAACCCGTTTTTGTATGAACCAATCTACGCCGGCGCGTTTTCTTGCCCTTGATGTTTTCCGGGGCCTTACCATCTGTTTTATGATTATTGTGAACACCGGTGGGCCCAACCCTTTCCAGGAATTGCGGCATGCACAGTGGAACGGATTTACATTAACCGATCTTGTATTCCCTTCTTTTCTATTTGCGGTGGGCAATGCCATCAGTTTTTCAACATCAAAATGGGAGCAGCAAGCCCGCCAAACGGTGATTATTAAAATACTTAAACGAACGCTGCTGCTATTTTTGATCGGTTACCTGATGTACTGGCTACCGTTTGTAAAAATAGATCCGCAAAATCATATTACGCCTTTTCCTATTAGCCAAACCCGCATTTTTGGTGTACTGCAACGTATTGCCCTATGCTATGGGATCGGCGCACTGATCATTTATTTTTCCTCCCGTAAAACGATCCTTTTTATGGCGGCCGGCCTGTTGCTGGGCTACTGGCTGTTGTCTGCATTTTTTGGCGACTATACCCTCAACGGGGCTGCAACTACCAGGCTGGATATTCTTACACTAACCCCATCCCACCTGTATAAAAAAGGACCGGAAAACGCATTTGATCCCGAGGGTTTGCTTAGTACCCTGCCGGCCATTGTAAATGTGTTGATCGGTTATCTTGCCGGTGCCCATATTAAAAAGAATCCGCGGAGTTATGAAATGCTGGCATTGCTGGCCATTGCCGGATTCCTGCTTTTATCAGCGGGATATCTGTGGAACCTTGTTTTCCCCATTAATAAAAAACTCTGGACCAGCAGTTTTGTATGCGTTACAACCGGCCTTGATTGCCTGATCCTGACCGTCATACTGTATTTCATCGATTTCAAAGGCAAACGCCTGGGCGTTCATTTCTTTGAGGTCTTTGGTAAAAATGCGCTGTTTATTTACTTGTTTAGTGAAGTGATCCCCATCCTGCTGTCCAGCTATTATACGGCAGACCGGCAGTCGCTTTTTAAAGCGCTTTATACTGCTACCTGGGGGCAGCTTGGAACCGGTCCTGTTCCCTCGCTGTTATGGTCTGTAAGTTTTATGCTTTGTTGCTGGCTGGCGGGATATGTTCTGTATAAAAGAAAAATATTTATCCGGCTATAAAACGGTATATACTTTCGACCCGTATTGTTATAAAATTTAACCACAATGAACCAAAGGTTTTTTCGCAAAGTCTGTAAAGCGTTTTCGGCTATGATTCATCCAATTCTAATAGCGTTTCCTGCACTTAGCGGTAAAATTTTAACTGCTGAAAAAGTAAAAACCCCACTACATCCGTAAAGCATCTTCCGGAATGACCTAACCGAGCCGTATTTGTATCCTTCCTTTAATAAGTTACCTTTGCAGAAACAGTTGAACCGTGGCACAATATTCTTTAGGAGAAGCGCTGAATGAATTTTTGAATAAAAGCCGTATCAAAGGCGATATACAAGCCCTGCGCATCGACGGGGTTTGGGAAGAGATCATGGGCAAAACGGTAGCCCGGTATACCGATAAACTACAGATCATTGGCGATAAATTAATCATTTCCACAACGGTTGCTCCGCTTAAAAACGAATTGATCTACCAGCGCGAAAAGATCATACAACGGGTAAACGAGGCCCTTGGACAACGGGTGATCAAAGAGATCATTGTTAAATAAGGCCGCAAGAACCAAATCCCAAATTTCAACTATTAAATAGCCAATTGCAAATCCTAAAGATCGGGGGTGGATGGCGTTTGCCAGCTTTGAAAGGCGCCTACCTCATATTCAATCACCCCGGTTTGGGCATTATAAGATGATTTGGACAACAGGGGCAGCCGCATGGGTATTTTTGATTGTTCGGGGTGATGCGTACGATTATGATAGGTTTGCACCTTCAGCGGATGAATCGGCTTTCCGTTCAATTTTATGTTGCCGATACTCAAACGCACCACCGGCAGATCTTTATAGTTGGTGATCTTTCCACCGATAGCGGGCCTGGATGACCCAAAATTGATGACCGTTCCGTATTGCTCCAGGAAAATGCCTTCCCAGCGGCCAAACCGCAGCTTTTTCCCGGGAAAAGCAAGCGCACCGATAACGAATGTGTCCTGCCGGTCCAGATCTTCTACTTCCATCGTTACCCAACTATGTTCATACTCGCCCCAGGAGAAAAAGAGCGCTTTTGATACAAACGAATCGGGCACCGGTTTTCCGGGCACATAACCCGACTTATACAACGTAAGGCGGTAATTTCCTTTGTCCCATTTCACCTTATTGCGTACGCTGATAAAATCGCCTTCGGCATCGCTGCTGGCATAGTAGCCGTCTGTTTTTAATGCATTTTTATTCCGTTCCATCCACCGCGAGAAAATGCCCCCCCGCCCAATGCCCTGACTGCTGCCACCATCTACCGGCTTCCCGTCGGATGCCGTCTGTATTCCCCCGTAAAACTGCATACCGTTAAGTGTTCCGTTGAATGGAGAAATATAAAAACGGTAATCATCCGGTATAGGGGTACTGATATGCACCTCCATGGAAAAACGTTCAAAGAATACGGCAGGTGTATCCAATGTAATGGTCGTATTGATAAAATGCAACGGTGCTAATATGATGCTATCCGGGTAACTGCGATCCGTGGTCATTTTTTTCTTTAGCTCCTTATGTATATCAGAATCCTCATACTTTTTCCGGAGCGCGGCTTTCGAAGTATCTTCCTGCGCTGCAACCACTCCGCAAAGCAGGATCATCACAAGCAATAATAAACCGTTTTGTTTCATGTTAGATTTTAAATAGCATCATTAATCCATTCATCTTTTCATCCTCAGATCCTGACCCTTGGATCAAATACCCCGTACAACACATCTGCAACGATGTTCATGATCACAAAGAAGGCTGCCGAAATCAGTACGGAGCCCATTACCACCGGGTAATCCAGCTTTTCCAGCGCATCCACGGTTACTTTTCCAATTCCCTGCCAGCCAAAAATGTACTCCACAAAAAAAGCACCGGCCAATAACTCCGCAAACCAGCCTGTAACCGCTGTAATGACCGGGTTCAATGCATTTTTCAATCCGTGCTTCCATATTACCGTTCGCTTATGCAATCCTTTGGCATACGCGGTACGGATATAATCCTGGTCCAGCACATCCAGCATTGCACTTCTGGTGAGCTGGGTAATGATGGCCAGCGGGCGTATTCCCAGTGTGATAGCAGGAAGGATCAGGTTCTTTAGAGTAAGTACCCGCTGCCCTGTTACCGGGTCAATATCAAACCAGTTGCCTGTAATATGTAACCCGGTATATTTTGTAAATACAAACCCAAAAACATAGGCAATAATGATCCCCATAAAAAAGGACGGGGCCGAAATACCTACAATGCTTGAAAAAATAGCCCCGGTATCCAGCCAGGAGTTCTGCCGGACAGCCGCTACTACTCCCAAAGGAATTCCAATAACAACCGCCAGCGCCATTGCAGCCAGCGTCAGCATGAGTGTTCCGGGAAGGGCTTCCATAAGCACCCCCGTTACGGCTCTTTTTGTTTGATAAGACCGGCGCAGGTAGGGTACTTTTAACGCCAGCTTTGTTTCACCGCCAACAAAGAAACCTTTTAATTTCTTTGAAGCGATCTCCTCCCGGCTATGTATTGCCAGTGGTGATACGTCATTTACATATAACAGGAATTGTTTCCATTTGGGCTGATCGAGGTACAGCTCCCTGCGGATATTCTCCTGCGTTTTCTGATCACCGCTCTGTCCCATTACCAACCGCGAAGGATCACCAAAACCCTGGAATAGAAAAAACACCAGCAGCACTACCCCGGCCATCACCAGTATGCCATATATCGCTTTTCTGAAAATGTATCCTAACATAAAAGGGAACTGCCTACTTGATGAGTGGTTGTTGTGATTGCCAAAATATTAATGCGCTGTCTTTATTGTTTCCAGTTCTTTTAAGGCTTCCCCAAAATTCTTATAGCTCCATTTTCCGGCAACCGTTCCCTTTTTCAACAGGTATAAAGTGGGATTGGTCCTTGCCGCCATGCGGATCATTACCCGGTCGCCTGCCAATACCTCCAGGTCTTTAAACGAAGTGCCGGCAATGGCTTGTTTTACCGGTATAGCCGTACTGCTGATTATATATACCGGTATTCCCAGCTCACGGGCCTTTTGATAAATGGGCTCAAACCTGCCCTTCCAGTCATTTACCGGATGCGACAGATCTTCATTAAATAATAGCAGGATATTACCTGCATCCAGGAGTTGTTGAGTAACATTATTTCCAGCGGCATCTACAAAATCAAAACCACGGATTTCCGGAATATTGTTGGAACCGGCTTTGATCAGTTTATCATAACGGTTAATAAACTTATAGGTACTGTCGTTAAAATCGGCCGGGAATTGTTCCGCGTTGAATTCGATCTTTTTACCGTCTTTTTCATATACAAACATGATCTCCGTACTGTCAGGAACAGCATTAGCGGGTATTTTCAGTTTGCCGGGAATGAAGCTTCCTTTCTTAAAGGGCAGGCAATCCAGCACTGGTAGGTACTTCAGTGTATACCACTGCCCTGCAAAGGAAAACACGGTAACCAGGATCATTAATAAAGCGGTTGTCTTTCCCGAAAAAACAGGACGGATATACCGGAGATTTACAAAAAGGAAAAGGATCAGCACCAGCAATACCAGGTCCTTGATAAACGAGGTTTTTGAAGTAATGGGTATACAGTCACCAAAGCAACCGCAATTGCTAAACTTGCCAGACAGGTATGCATAGCCGGTCAGGAATGTAAAAAATACAATCAGCAGCAGCAATAACCAGGCGATCCATTTCTTTTTCCATCCAAGCAGTAATGCTGCTCCTGCAATGATCTCAAAAGCGATCATGAGAACCGATAAGGTAAGGGTGATGCCATTTAACGAGCTCATTTTCCAGAGCTCAAAAAACTCCTGCATTTTATAACTCAACCCGATCGGATCATTGGCTTTAATAAGGCCCGAAAAAATGAACAGAACCCCTACAATGACCCGGGCAATTGCTACCAGTATCTTCATGCCGTTTCCTGTTTGTTGCTGTTTGCTTCATCCTGCAAGATCAATGCAAAAACAGCATAGTTAATAATATCATTATAGTTTGCATCAATTCCCTCACTGATCAGGGTTTTATGATCATTATCGAGGATCTGCCGGATGCGCTGCAATTTCATCAGGATCAGATCTACGAAACTTTCCTGGCTCATACTCCGCCAGGCCTCGCCATAGTCGTGATTTTTATCCTGCATCAGCTTTTTGGCTGCGCCGGTATATTGTTCATAATATGCCCGTACAGTTTCTTCCGCCAGATCTGCCGGAGCATCTTTTGGCAGTTCCAGTTGTATCAACCCAATCACCCCATAATTGATAATGCCCTTAAATTCACCGGCAATATCATCGGCTACTTTTTGTTGTTTCAGGTCCTGTATGGTACGGATACGCTGGGCTTTGATATAGATCTGGTCTACAATAGAAATAGTCCGGAGCACCCTCCAGGCCGTTCCGTAGTCCTTATTTTTCTTTAAAAACACATTCCTACATTCGCTGATCACCTTTTCGTATTGTGTATTTGTTTTATTCATAACCGTATTTCCTCAAACTTTAAATCGTCCGGCAGTGCCGGCTTCAAACCAAAAACAAGATCTTATCTTTACGCTCAAAAATAACAAACAAATCGGGATGTTTACGCTTAATTGCCGGGGAAAGTTGCTTTCGCTTCAAAAGCCAGTTGTAATGGGCATTTTAAATATGACCCGGGATTCTTTTTATGCACCCAGCCGGCACCAGGAAAGCAACTCCTTATTAGATACAGCAGAAAAAATGCTGAATGCCGGTGCCACCATCCTCGATATCGGCGGCCAAAGCACGCGGCCCGGCAGCAGTACCCTGTCGGCACAGGAAGAGGCTCAGGCTGTGATACCGGCAGTAATGGCGCTGCACAAGGCATTTCCCGAGGCCATTCTTTCTATCGACACCTTTTACAGTACTGTAGCCATAGAAGCCGTTGCCGCCGGTGCGGCCATTGTAAACGATATCAGTGCCGGAAGCATCGACCCCGACATGTTTCGGGCAATTGCAGCACTTAAAGTGCCTTATGTGCTGATGCATATGCAGGGGCGCCCTCATACAATGCAGCAGCAGCCCCATTATGATGATGTGACACAGGAAGTGCTCGACTTTTTTATAGAGAAGCTGGCACTGTTAAGAAGCGTGGGTGTAAAGGATATCGTTATTGATCCGGGATTTGGTTTTGGGAAGACCAGCGTACACAACTTTACACTTTTAAAAAACCTGCAACAGTTTTCCATACTGAACTGCCCCCTATTATTAGGCGTAAGCCGTAAAGGAACCATTTACAGGGCATTGGGTACAACGGCCGAAGACGCACTGAACGGCACAACCGTTCTGAATACGATCGGCCTGATGAACGGCGCCAACATTCTCCGGGTACACGATGTTCGGGAAGCGATGGAAGCCATTATTTTGCTGCAGCACTATCATTAGTAGTTGCCTTCCTTTGACGCATTACTGTTGCAGACATGCTGCACTTCTTCCTGTGCATCCTTTTTGCTGTCTAAATATTCGATTCCAGAACAGCCGTTAACTGGCCAGCCGGCAGTACACCACTCTGCCGCCACACGATCTGTCCTTTCTTAAATAGTATGAGAGTTGGTACACTTTGTACATGATAAAAGGATGCCGCCTGCGGACTTTGGTCAATGTCTACCTTTATAATGGTTACATTTTCACCAACCTTCAACTTCACCTCTTCCAATACCGGCTTCATCATTTTACAGGGGCCACACCAGGTAGCGGTAAAATCTACCAATACCGGTTTTTCGCCATTAATCAGTGTTTGAAATGTAGCTGCCATCTCTTTGTTTTTACAAAAGTATCAACAATCGCACCATTTCAAATAAAAAAGGCCACCCTTTTGAGGGTAGCCTTTAACAATCATTCGGTTAAATACGCTTATTTTTTGCCACCGGCCTTTGCAGTATCAACCTTCGGAGCTTCCTGCGGTACAGGCATAACGGGCTGCTGCTGTTGCTGCGGAGCATCTCCAACATGTGTGATCTCTACTTCAAAGTACAGCGCATCATATGCTTTGAAAGGAGCGCCCTGAGGTGCACCCTGTGTATACGCTAAAAATCCGGGGATATAGATCACCCCTTTTCCGCCTTCTTTAAACTGTTTCAGGCCATCTTCAAAACCAGGGATCGTTCCGCCGGAACCTACCTGTGCGGTCATGGTATTGGCATCGAATTGCTTGTCGCCATTTACAGTTTTACCCGCATATTTCAGGGTTACAAATTTACCATCAGCTACCTGTGCACCAGTACCGGGGTTATCTATTTTTACAAAAGTTCCCAGTGCCGATTTTACAGCAGTGATGTTTTTCTTTTTCAGATATTCTTCCATATCCTTGATCTGCTTATCTTTTCCACCAGCTTTTTCAAATGCATCTACTACTGCTTTTTGTTTGGCTTCTTCTCTTTTCTGATATGCCTCGCCTTCTTTCTGACGGTCTGCCATTGCCAGGCTGTCTTTCTTAAATACTTCCAGCACTTTAAAAGTAAAGGTTATTTTGTCGCCTTTTTTCAGGAACGGAGGCATTTGTGCTTCCTGAATTTGTTTTTTACTGATCAGAGAATCTACAAAAAGAATAGCGATCATGCTGTCGCCTTTTCTTAACTTGGGCAGCACTTCCAGTGGGCTGTAGTTCGCTTGTTCGGGCATCAGCTGCTGAACGGGCATATATTCCGGCATGGTATTATAGGAATCATACATCACTGTATCCTTTGCGCCGGAAATTTTTTGAATTACCTGAAACTTCAGCACATCGCCGGTTTTTGTAGAGTCCTTACTTCCGCCTTCAATGATTTTATATTTCAGACCGCTGGCCGTCGTTTTAAAATCTGCATTTTTACAGGCCGTAAAAGCAACTGCGGTAAACAGGCACAGGCCGATTGTTTGTAATTGTTTCATTTTTGTTTTTGTGTTATTTTTTATTCAGATATTACGTTGCTCCATACAACGAAAACGACATTTGTAAACAAGCTTGATCTCAGCAACTGTTTAAACCGTTTTCATCGATTATTACTTTTTCTTTTCTTTTGCGGCCGGAAGTTTTTCCACGGGCAATTGAGTTGCCGGCATAGCCTTTGGCTGAGGCATAGTATCACTTACTTCTGTAATTTCTACCTCAAAATACAATGGCTCAAATTCTTTAAACGGCGATCCGGGGGGTGGTGTTTTACCATAAGCAAGAAATCCCGGGATATATATCACTCCTTTTCCGCCTTGTTTAAACTGCCGCAACCCATCTTCAAATCCACGTATAGATCCGTTTACCCCAATTTGGGTGGTAAAAGAGTTCGGACCTTCAAATGTACTGTCGTTCAACACTTTTTTGCCCGTGTACTTTACAGAAACAAATTTCTTATCAGCAACAGGCGCACCGGTACCAGGATTTTCTATTTTTACAAAAGCCCCTAATGGCGTTTTTACCGCACTAATGTTTTTGCCTTTCAGATAATTCTCCACTTCTGCTGTCTGCTTTGCCTTTTCACCGGATTTCTCCAGAGCCAGCTCCTCGTTTTTTTGCATTTTTTCAATCTCCGCCTGATAGTCTTTACGTGCCAGGCTATCGTTGTTAAATACATCCAGCACTTTATAAGTATAAATAATCTGGTCGCCTTTTTTGAAATAAGGAGGCATCTGTGCCTCCGGCAACATGCCCTTCTTTATGGCAGAATCGATGTATACGATAGCCACCAGGCTATCGCCTTTTTTCAAAAATTTGAATACCTCAGCAGGATCGTAAATAGGTTGGTTGGGCGGATAAGGACGTGCCCCGGTAAAAAAAGGAAGTTTCCCATAGGTATCCGCCAATACTGTATCCTTATGGCCGCTAACTTTCACGGTCATATTCATCTTTAATACAGAGGCATCTGTTAATGTGTCTTTGCCCTCACTCCCAAAGATCTTATATTTTAGTCCGCTGGAAGTAGTTTTAAACTCCGTATTCTTGCAGGCAGTAAAAGCCACTGCCGTAAGAAGGAACAGACCAATTATTTGTAGTTGTTTCATGTTTCTATTATATTATTTTTACTATGCTTTTTTGCCTGGCATAAAAGAAAACTGTTACGCCAAACTGGCTGTCTCATTCAACAATAAAGACAGCCAGTTTGGATCGTTTTTTTAAAAATTACTTTTTTCCCTTTTCAGCGGGCGTTTGTTTTTCTGTTGGAGCCGGCGATGGCAGCGGTGGCATTTGAGGAGCAGGCAAGCTGTCGCTTATTCCGGTAATTTCAACCTGGAAGAACAAGGGCTCATATTCTTCAAAAGGTGCACCCTGGGGCGGCATTTTGCCATAAGCCAGGTAACCGGGTATATAAACAGTTCCTTTTCCACCTTGCTTGAATTGTTTCAATCCATCTTCAAGTCCCCGGATGATACCGCCAATACCCAGTTTGGTGGTAAATGAGCTGGGGCCTTCAAATGTGCTGTCATTCAGGATCTTTTTCCCGGTATATTTAACCGTTATATATTTACCATCCACCACCTGGGCTCCCGTTCCGGGATTGTCTATTTTAACAAATTCACCCAATGAAGTTTTGCTGGCGTTAATTCCTTTTTTCTTTAGATAATCCTCCACCAATGCTATTTGCTTGGCTTTCGCTCCGGATTGTTCCAATGCGGATTCTTCTGCTTTCCATTCCGCATCCCGCTCCTGCTTCATTTTCAGCAGCTTTTCTTCTTGTTCCTTTTGCTGACGTGGAGCGTTTTTGATCATTTCCTTCTGATAATCGGCCCGTGCAATACTATCTGACTTGAAGAGCTCCAAAACCTTATATGTATAGGTAATCTTATCGCCTTTTTTCAAATACGGAGGCAATTGTCCTTCAGGAAGCATACCTTTTTGAATCGCAGAATCCACATAAATCTGCACAATTAAGCTGTCACCCTTTTTAAGCTTGGGAAACAACTCCGATGGATCATATACGGCCTGCCCCTGCGGAAGTATATGAACCGCCGAATAGAAAGGCATCTTTCCATAAGTATCTGCCAGAAGAGAGTCTTTATGTCCACTAAGCCGCACCACCATATTTAACTTCAGTACGTTTCCCTCTGCAGCACTGTCCTTACCATCTCCGCTAACTATTGCATACTTAAGCCCGCTGGGCGAGGTCTTAAACTCTGTATTTTTACAAGCCGCAAAGGTAATCGCTGTAAAAAAAAACAGCCCTATGCTTCTGAATCGTTTCATTGTTGCTTTTGTATTAAATTATTGTAATAAATGCTCGTTCTCTTTCAATGCCTGTTTAAACTTACTTACCGTTTCCTGCAGGCTGTCTTTTGATCCGCCACCAGAGGCATTAAAATGTCCGCCTCCGTTAAAGTAGGTACGGGCAAATGTATTGCAATCAAAATTATCCTTGCTGCGAAAACTCCATTTCCGCTCCTCTTCCCGGTCAATGACCAGGGCCGCCAGCTTAATGCCCTGTACAGACAACGGAAAGTTCACCAGCCCTTCTGTATCCCCGGTCTTTATTTCATACTTCAGCAAATCATATTTGGGGATCGCGATCAGTGCCGTATTGTATTCATAGAAAAATTCAAGGCGGTGCGAAAACACGTGGCCCATAAAACGCAGCCGGTTTTCCAGGAAATTATCAAACAGCAAACTATGAATTTCGGTGTGCCGGATTCCCTGCTCCATCAAACGGGCGGCCATGTAGTGTACTGCAGGTGTAGTAGCATCGAACCGGAAGGAACCGGTATCGGCTATAAGCCCGGCGTACAGGCAGGAACTCATCTCTTTATCCAGCATATTTTCATCGCCTGCTGCCAGGATCAGGTCAAAGATCATTTCGCAGGTAGAGCTCTTTGCCGGGTTACTGATGCCAAAATCAAATGAATTGACATCCGGCTCCCGGTGATGATCGATCAATACCTTTAAACATTGCGCTTTGTACAGGTCCTGTTCAAAATTCTTGGTGCGATGAAAAATATTAAAATCCAGGCAAAACAGCCAGGTTGCTTCTGCAAGCGCCGCCTGTGCCTTGTCCCGTTCCTTATCGTAGTTCAGTACATCAGCGGCCCCCGGCATCCAGTTTAGCCATGGCGCCCAGTTGGTAGGCGATACTACTGTAATCGTGTGTCCCAGCTTTTTAAGATAGTGCGCTAAACCCAGGGAAGACCCCATAGCATCCGCATCCGGCTTTTGGTGCATGGTAATCACCACTTTAGCCGGCTGTCTTAAAATAGGAAATATGTCTGTTATTGGTTTCAATGAGGCGCAAAAATAGGTAAATCTATGATTTGGAGTGGAGGATTTTTCCTAAATTTGCCGGCCAAATTAAATTAAATCTTAAAATGAGTAATCGTACTTTTACTATGATCAAGCCAGATGCTATGAAAAACGGGCATGCAGGCGTAATTATTGATCGTTTTATTAAAGAGGGCTATAAAATCGTTGCATTAAAAGTAACCCGGTTATCGGCAGATAAAGCCGGTGAGTTTTATGCAGTGCACAAAGAGCGCCCTTTTTACGGGGAACTGGTGGAATTCATGAGCAGCGGTCCCATTGTAGCTGCCATCCTGGAAAAAGAAAATGCTGTGGCCGCATTCCGTGAACTGATCGGCGCCACTGATCCTGCAAAGGCAGCAGAAGGCACGATCCGTAAATTATATGCTACTTCACTGGGCGAAAACGCCGTTCATGGCAGCGACAGTGATGAAAATGCCAAAATTGAAGGCGATTTCTTCTTTAGCGGACTGGAAAGAGTATTATAATAAATGGGATCTATTCCATAATGAAAAAGCCGGCTCCTGTAAGAAGCCGGCTTTTTAATGCTCTTTGCCACATCCCTATCGCACTTCCGGTACGGAAATGACTGTTGAGGATAAAACCACATTTTGCGACAATCCTCTTTGATGAACGGGATGGTACGTTGCCATTTTTTCTTCTTCCTGCATACGGTGATTGGCAATGAATAAAAGAGAGGGCACTGATGTAAGAAAGATCAGTAATAGAATAGATAGTAAGCGTTTCATAAAACCGGTTTTTAATATAGTTAACTTCGAATAAAGGGCTGAATGGCAAGGTAGTTAAAAAAACCACGGAACCTGCCATTCTACCATTATTATTTTATTAAGTCCTTCAGCCGCGATCGGGATTTATTGAATACATTCCGCCCCAGATCGATTCCCTTCCGCATTTCCTTTTGCTGCGCTTCCGGAAGGTGTATAAACTCCTGACATTCTGTACTGCAACAGTTGTCATACTTTTTCCTGCACTCCTCACATTGAATAAACAACAGGTGACAGGCATCATTGACACAATTTACATGTGTGTCTGCAGGCTTGCCACATTGATGGCAGGAAGCGATGATTTCCTCTGTTACCCGTTCACCCAATCGCTGATCAAAAACAAAATTCTTGCCATGAAATTTGTTTGCCAGATTTTTTTCTTTGATCTGGTTCACATAATTGATGATTCCGCCTTCCAGGTGGTATACATTCTTAAATCCCCGGTGAAGCATGTAAGCGGAAGCCTTTTCGCAACGAATGCCTCCTGTGCAGTACATAATAATATTTTTATCCATGTGTTCCTGCATCATATCCACCGCCATCGGCAACTGATCACGAAACGTATCGCTGGGGATCTCCATGGCATTTTCAAAATGTCCGACCTCAAACTCATAGTGATTCCTCATGTCGATCACGATCGTTTCCGGATCATTTGTTAAATTGTTAAAGGCTCCGGCATCTACATATTTCCCTTTTTTAGACATGTCAAAATCCGGGTCGTCGATGCCATCTGCAACGATCTTCTCACGTACTTTTATATCCAGCACATAAAACGATTTTCCATCATCGTCTACCGCGATGTTCAAACGAAGCCCGTCCAATGCCGGTGTTTGGCCTAAGACGGACCGGAGCTGCTCCAGGTTGTCTGCAGGTACACTTATTTGGGCGTTAATCCCTTCAGAAGCAATATAAATACGCCCCAGTACACCAATAGCAGCAAACGATTTATAAAGCGTATTGCGGAAGGCAACAGGGTCCTCTATTTTGAAATAACAATAAAAAGAGATGGTGGTACGTGGTGTAGTATCTCTTAAAATGCGCTCTTTTAGCTCCTTCCGTGATATGCGGTTGTGCAATGCCATAGTGTTTTGAAATTTGAACCACGGGTACCGTGATAATTAAAATTTTAATTGGGCAGTTACAGGCTGCACCAAATTTCACCGCAAAAGTACAGGTTTTTGGCCAGCCACACAAATCAAAACGCTTGTATTTCATGGCCTTTGCGTCAAACACAAGGTAAAACTAAAAAAATAGTTGTAAAACTAAATAATTAGTTTTACCTTGCTTCAAAATGTGATTTCATGAAACAACTTACAAAAGCCGAAGAACAGATCATGCAGGCGTTGTGGCAGCAGGGACCGATGTTCTTACGGGAGATCCTCGAACTGTTAGCACCTCCCAAACCCCATCAGAATACGGTTGCCACTATCCTGAAAATACTGGTAGAAAAAGAATTCGTTACGGTAAATGTGTTTGGAAGGCAGCACCAGTATGTGCCGGCAGTAAGCAAAGAGGACTATTCCAAAAAAACCATGCGGCAGATTGTAAAAGGGTATTTTGAGGGCTCCTTCAGCAATGTTGTATCATTTATGGTAAAGGAAAACAACCTGAGCATTGAAGAGCTCGAACAGTTACTGGAACAGATCAAGCGTCAGCAATCAAAAAAATAAAAGCGATGTTTCCCTACCTGGTACAAATGGTTGCCTGTTCGGTCATTTTGTTTGGCTACTATTATTGCTTTCTGAGAAATGAGCGGTTTCACCAATACAACCGTTTTTTTCTTTTGGGCATCGTTTTGCTTAGTTTTTGTTTGCCCTTGCTAAAGCTGCCGCTGCTAACAGAAAGCCGCATGAATACGGTTTTGCAAAGCTGGCAGCGCTTCAACCCAACATCGGTTGCACTTGATGAAGTAGTGATTTCTAAAAGCAGCAAGCCGGCTTTTTTCTTACAATATGGATGCACCGGGCTCTATGCCGGAATCTCCATCCTGCTCAGCCTGCGGCTTTTTATTGCATACCGGAGTGTACTGAAATTAAGAAAGGGCCAGGCCGGTAAACGCATTGGCCAGATCCGGTTATTCTGGTCGGATCATCCCCAGGCCCCGTTTTCGTTTTTCAACTGGCTGTTCTGGAACCCTGCACTCAGGATCCATTCAGCGCAGGGACAACAGATCTTCCGGCATGAAGGCTATCATATAAAACAAAAACATAGCTGGGATTTGTTCTTTATCGAACTGTTGTGTATCTGCTGCTGGTTCAACCCGGTTTTTTTCCTGGTAAAAAGAGAACTGAACACCCTGCACGAATTTCTGGCAGACCGGCATGTAACCCGCTCCACAGACCGGTTTAGTTATGCGCAGCTGTTAGTACGCCATTCGTTGGGAGCTGCCCACCACCCGCTCATGACGCCTTTTTTTAATACCGATCTGAAGCGGAGAATTGCAATGCTTACCCAAAACCAGCAGTCTGCCTTTCCCCACCTGAAAAAAGGCATGGTATTACCTGTTGTTGCGATTGCATTATTGCTCTTTTCCTTTGAACCAGTAAAAAAGGCCGTTTCGGCGATCTCCTTTGCCCCGCCTGTACCGCAAATCATCGGGGAAACGTTCCGCAACCGGCCTGCAGGTACAGCATCCCAGACAATGCAGCCGTCAAAGATCCTGAAACAGCCCAAAACAGCTGTTCAACCAACCGGAAGCGTGGCTGTCATAGAAGATAACATTGTTGCTCAACCCAGCCCATCGCTTCAATTGCCATTGACCGAAAATCCCATTACGGTTCTGCTTCCTTTTGCAGACATACCTGTCCGCAACCCGGAACGGCCGCAGGAGATCTTCACTAAAGTAGAATACGATGCCACATTCCCCGGAGGCCCGGAAGCCTGGAAGCGTTTCCTGCAGGCGAATCTCCGGTTCCCGGAAAAAAATAATGTACCTGCCGGAACCTATACCGCCATCGTACAATTTATTGTGGACCAGGACGGCATCATTAGCGATATAAAACTCGTTACGGATCCTGGTTATGACTTTGGTTTTGAAGCAAAACGGGTAATCCAGCTTTCGGGGAAATGGAACCCCGCCATTCAAAATAAGCGGGTAGTGAAAGCTTACCGGAAGCAACCCATAACCTTTAATGTATCCTGATTAAACCTGACGCGGTATGAAAACAATTGCCATTTATTTGCTGCAGCTATTCTTGTGCTCCGGTTTGCTTTACGCCTACTACCTGCTTTTTCTCAAGAACAGGAAATTACACCGGTTTAACCGTTTGTTTTTACTCAGCACCTTTGTCCTCAGCATAGCCGTGCCGTTTATTAAAGTGCCGTTCTATGTTTCATTAACAAAAGAGAGCAGCATTAGCATCCAGACCCTGGTAAAATACAATGAGCTGCTGCTGCCCGAAGTGGTCATCTCTTCCCGGCAATCTTCCGGAATCGATAGTATCCAGATCTGGTACCTGCTTTATATAAGCATTGTCCTTTTCTTTCTGATAAAAATTGCCGCAGGTATCATTACACTTGTAAAAAAGCGCATGAACAGTGCGATTCAGCAATGGCATTCGATCACCATTATTGAAACGCAGGATCCTTCTGCCCCCTATTCTTTTTTTAACTGGCTTTTCTGGACGCGCAGTGTGGATGAATACTCCGAAAATGGCAAAAAGATATTGCGGCACGAATATCATCACATTCGCGAATGGCACAGCGCAGATATACTGTTTACAGAGGTCGTTACCGCGCTGGCATGGATGAATCCCTTTTTCTGGCTGATGAAAAATGAACTGAAAGCGGTTCATGAATTTGCCGCCGATGCCTTTGCTGCCAGTGATGCGGATGAGTTTGAATACGCGGCACTCCTGGTTACCGAAGCCATCCACATCAAACAAAAACTCGTGCACCCGTTTTATAATAACCAACTAAAAAGAAGAATTACGATGTTAACAAATACAGATCACCACCGCCATTATGCATTACGGCAATGGATGGTATTGCCGTTATTCCTCCTTGCTGCCACCTTATTTATGGTTAGCTGCCAGTCAGCCGACCAACAACCGAAGCAGACCGCCGAATCCCAAACACCGCTTCCGGCCGTTGCTACCACGGATAGCACTCCTGCACTACCGCCGGCAGCCTCCCAAGGCACAACAACCGCTGCCCCCTCCGGCGACTCCGGGCAAACAAAAAAAGCAGTACGATTCACTCCACCCAAAATTGTGAAAGACGTGGAAGTCAAAGAAGGAAAGCGCTTTACGCCGCCGGTTGTAGTAAAGGACGATAAGCCTGACATTTACTCAAAAGTCGACCAGGACGCCCGGTATCCGGGTAACTGGCTTCATTACCTGACATCCAATCTCCGGGGCGAAGTTCCAGTGGAAAACGGGGCAGCACCAGGCAACTACCAGACCATTGTTCAGTTTATCGTAGACGTCGAAGGTAATGTCAGTGATGTAAAAGCCATAAAAGATCCCGGATTTGGCATGGGTAACGAAGCCGTGCGGGCGATCAAACTATCCGGCAAATGGAAGCCGGCCATGATGAACGGAGAACCGGTAAAAGCCTTCCGGAAACAGCCCATCACGTTCCAGGTAACTAATTAAATAACCGTTTTATGAAGACGATTGTCATCTATTTGCTACAACTGTTCCTGTGCTCGGGCATTCTTTATGGCTATTACCTGCTCTTTCTAAAAAACAGGCGACAACATCAGTTTAACCGGTTCTTTTTGCTGGCCAGTTTACTATTGAGTATCCTCATTCCTTTTATCAGGGTTCCCTATTATATTTCACTTACAAAAGATTCTGGCATTGGATTACAGGCATTGGTAAAATATAATGCGCTGTTGCTTCCGGAAGTAACAGTAGCAGCAGGTAAATCCATTTTTCCATGGGAACCGGTTCTATGGGCCATACTGCTTAGCGGCTCCGTTTACTTCCTGCTGAAGTTATTCCTGGGAGTGAGTCGCCTGTTAAAACTGCGCAGGCAATGTACAGTTAAAAAGAAAGATGGCATTACCGTCATTTACACAAAAGATCCGCGCGCTCCGTTTTCTTTTTTTCAATGGCTGTTCCGGAATCCGGAAAAGGAGCCCTCCGATGCCGAAAACATCCTGCAACATGAACTTTGCCATATCCGCCAGTTTCATAGCCTGGATGTATTAATCGCTGAAGTCATTACGGCCGTTGTCTGGATCAATCCTTTTTACTGGATACTGAAGGCCGAACTCAGCGCTGTACACGAATTTGCGGCCGACGATTACGCCGCCCGGCAAACTGATGAGCTGGAATATGCAACCTACCTGGTTAACCAGGCCATCGTTCAAAAACGCCACGCACTTATAAACCCCTTTTTTAATCACCAATTTAAACGAAGAATTACCATGCTGACAAAAAAATCTACTTCAAAAAACAGCTACAACAAATGGATCGCCGTTCCGTTATTTATTGCTACGGCCATCTTCTTTATCATCAGCTGTCAAAAAAAAGATGTGCTCCCATCTTCTTCTGCGCTATCAAAACCGGATATTGAAGCCAGTTACCAAGGAAACTGGATTCATTTTCTTACTACAAACCTAAAAGGTGAAGTGCCTGTGGAAAATGGTGCGGGCCCGGGAAATTACAAAGTGATCATGCAGTTTGTTGTTGACGTGGACGGCACAGTCAGTGATGCCCGGTTGTTACAGGATCCCGGATACGGTATGGGAGCCGAAGCTTTAAGAGTGCTTCAGCAATCCGGAAAATGGAAACCCGCAATGGCCGATGGTAAGCCGGTAAAAGCTTACCGGAAACAGCCCATCACCTTCCAGATTACAGAAGGATAGCATAACGGTTCAATAAAACACGGGATGTCTCAAAATTGGGACATCCTTTTTTATTAAAAGCTTCTCCGTTTTTTTAGATTTGTACCAACCTGATCCAATACAAAAGTTGCGACTTTTGGAACATTTATTAATAGACCGGTATCTATTTTATTAAAATGGCGGTTCTCTTAAATGGTTTATGGAGAACCCATAGCCTCAACCTGCGCCAGGGGCAGTGCCCTCATTGACCGGGCATAAATTTATAAGATACTTTTGATACCGGTTCCTTATAAAAATCCAATCGTGTTAATCCGTGCAATATAACGGCTGTAAAAAAGATGCATTCCTGCAGGAATGGGCACGCCTGCGATCTGATCACTTTTTCCTTTGCTGACGCAGATAAGAACCGCTGAGCGACGCCATTCCTGTTACCAGGCCACCGATGACCCCGGTAATAACAGCCAGTAATACGGGGCTTTTGCCAATGCCCAGCAACAGCCCGATGCGCCCGGCAAGAATGCCGTCATTAGCTGTATTAATGCGCCAGGCCAGGAACAGCCAAAGCAGGAACACAGCGATAAAACCCGACCAAAAAGAATGAGCGGGCTTTTGCCGCAATAATACTGCTACGGCGAAGCCGGCAACGGCTATCCCCCACCAGGGTAGATATATACCGGAGATATACGATAATACACCAATGGTAATAACGCTAACAAAAATCTTCATGCTCATATCTATTAAAACAGGTACTATTATTGTTTTACAAAATTCATCCGCCATTTCACCCGGGTATCCCCCTGCTCATCTTTATTCATCATCCATAACCGGTAATAGTTACCAGTAACCCAGGTATCGATCGCATTGTCATAAAAACGGCTTCCGGGATTTCCGCTTTGCCCACCGGGATATACACCGTACGCCTCGGTTGGCGTACTCAACTGTACCACCATGCGCCAGCTGGGTCCATGACTTTTTTTAACCGCGTTGATGATATTGCCCCATCCTCCAACATTCAAACCCGTATGTGCAAAGGGCAAAAGCGCATCCTTCAGCAAATGATAAACGCTTACGTCTTTAAATTTTGCCCATGCGGCCCTGTCTTCTTTTTCAACTCCGGCCATCATCACCGCCGTTTTATTAAGTGCATCCGTCACCTGCATTTGTATCGTTTCCTGTTCCGGTGTATTAATATTATCTACATACCCCATCACCGTTGAATCTTTTTTCAGCAACTCCATCAAAGTTTCCTCTGCCGGCAATTCTACTTTGAAACCGGCCCTGGCCAGCTCATCCTGCCAGATATTGATGGAAAGCGAGTCCATCCATGTTTGATAGATGGTTTGCCCTACAGAAAGCGGGCCTGCAAAAAGATCCCAGTTCTTCACCTGGTCATAACATTTTTTTGCACCAGGGCTCAGTTGGTCCGTATCTGTATAGTTAAGCAACAGCGGCACCATATCCCGAGCCATAATATTAAAATAGTTGTTCTGCAGTTTCATCATATCTGCGGGAGTGATATGATTCATCGAGCGCAGATACAGATCAATAGCACCGGCTCTTGGCGTAATATAAGCACCGGGGATATAATATGGATAAGTGCTATCTGCCGGACGCTGGTTCGCGCTGAACAAATAACCCCGCGCAGGATCTACTGCATGTGGGTTCTCCGCTTGTGGAATATCCGCCTGCCAGTCATACCGCTTATCCGTTCCGGGCATTACGTACATACCCTGGTCCTTCCATCTCGCCGGGAACCGTCCCTGTTGCCAAAGTGCGATGGTGCCGGACTTGGAGGCGAACACAAAATTCTGTCCCGGGCATTCAAAAAAACGGATCGCATTTACGTAGTCGTCATAATTTTTTGCACGGTTCAGCAGGTAGAACGTGTTTCCATCATCACCGGTATGATGCGCCATCCATTTAACGGCCAGTCCGTTTTGTTTTGTGAGCGTATCCCGGAAGCTTTCGTCATACATTACCGGACCAAAAACGGTATACGCAACCGTGTCATAAACGGTGGCTGCACCTTTTACTTTAATGGCTTCGATCCGCTGCTGCGCCGGCTTCCACTGACCTTCGAACCAGTACGCATTCCGCCGGCTGTCTTTAAACCGGATTGTATAATAATCTTTTACATCCCGCTGTGCATTGGTTACCCCCCAGGCAATATTGTCGTTAAAACCAATGATCACATACGGACTTCCGGGCAGGGTAGCCCCATAGGTTTTGCTTTGCGGAGTACTCAGCTGCATTTCGTACCAGATAGAAGGCAGGGATAATTCCAGGTGCGGGTCGTTGGCCAGTATGGGTACATTGCTGGCCGTTTTACTACCAGCCACCACCCAGTTATTGCTCCCGTTATCCCGGTCTGGAGTATGCTCTTCAAAAGCGGATACCGGCTGCGCCTCCTTAAAATAGGCCGAATCTGCATCGCCCGGCATTGCAGGAGCGATTGCCGGTTTGGCAAAAGCAGTGCCCGGTGGCACAATGGGCTTCAGGGAATCCGGCACCTGTGGATACAACATTTTGATCTGCCGGGTTGAAAAAACCTGGTGCAACCGCGAATAGGCCAGATCTTTCTCCGTTCCGGAGGCCAGCATCTTGGCCATCATTTTCAGCAGCAGTGCCGTTCTTAAATTGGTCCACTCTTCCGGCTCAACATTCAGGATCTTGTATTCCAGCGGAAGATCGCTTTTCTTCAGTGAATGGATATAAGCATTAATACCCGCCGTATAGGCCGTATACACCGCATGCGCCTTCGGATCCTTTTCCATCGCCTGCAGCGAATTCTCTGCTGCGAACTTCATGCCCATCCGCCGCTGTTCGCGGTCGTAATTGATTGCCTTCGGCCCTGCGATCTCACTCACCCGGCCTTCTGCCGCTTTTGTTTGCAGGTCCATTTGAAACAGCCGGAACTTTGCATGGAGGTATCCCTGTACAAAATAAAGGTCTTCATCATTTTCTGCAAATACATGGGGCACCAGGCGTTCATCAAAATACACTTCCGCTTTTCCTTTTAGCTCCGGAAATGAAAGATCGGCATCAAAACAGGCAGCAGTGTCTTCCGCATTTTGCCAGAAACCCGATTGCGGGCTTAAGAAATTTCCAACAGGCATGGGCACTTTTTCACCCAATGGCCGGTTTAGCAGGTATACCAGCAGCAGGGTAATGGCAGCAGTGAACAGGAAGGGAATCACTCTCATAAATAGACCTTGTATCAGCAAGTTAAGGATTAAAAACCAATTTTTGTTTGTGCTCCGGTTGAACCGTATTTACAGCAGTGGTTCCGGACTATTCCGGCAATGAGCCATTACTAAAGGTTTATTCCCCGCCCATTGTTTTAGCTTTCAGTTCTTTTGCTTTTTGCAGATCCGCTTCAGCAGCCTCCTTATTGCCTATTTTCCGGTACAATTTTTCACGGCTTTCATAGGCTTTTATTTCTTTTGGATACAGTTCAATTGCTGTAGCATAATCTTTCAGCGCAGGTTCATATTCATTCAATGCTGCATAACTGTCACCGCGCAACACATAATCCTCGTGTTTATGGGGCGCTATTGAAACGGCCTTTCTCAGATCCGCAATGCTTTCCTCCTTTTTTCCTGATTCCCGGTATACGATTCCCCTGCCATACCATGCGCGGGCATTTCCTGGATTCAGGGCAATGGCCCGGGTATAATCATTTAGCGCCGGTTCATATTGCTTCAGCTCTGCGTAAACCTTTCCCCTTGTCTGGTATCCTCCATCACTTTGAGGATTTAATGCAATGTCTTTTGCAAGATCATCGATGGCGTGCCCATACTCTTTTTGAGCATAGTAAACAGCCGCCCGGTTATTGTATACATCCCGTTCATCAGGATTCAATGTTATGGCGCTATCAAAATCTTTGAGTGCTGCCTTATAGTTCATTTTAAAGTAATACGCACCGCCCCGCATTTTGTAGCAGCCGGAAGATTGAGGATAGAGCCCGATCAGTCTTGTAAAATCCTCAATGATCGCATCGTACTGTTCCAGCGATGCGTAAATCATACCCCGGTTCAAACAGGCAGCCGTGTCCTTATCATTCAGCGCAACCGCTTTATTGGCATCGATAAGTGCGGCATCCGGCCGGCCCACAAGCACATAAAGCCAGCTGCGCATCACATACGCCATAGTATAATGCGGATTCAGCTCAATTGCCCTGGAATAGTCGTTAAAGCCCGCTTGCGGATTTCTTGCAACGCTGATACCTCCCCGATGAAAAAATGCATCTGCATAACCCGGGTTCAATTCAATAGCCTTGTTTACTGCTTCCATGGCCTTTTTATCTGCCTCTTCACCACCTCCCGATCTGGTGTATGCATCGCTTAAAAAGAGGTAGAGTGTATCAACCGGTTTTTGCTTTATGGCTTCCGAATAGATCCTTATGGCTCCTGCATAATCCTTTTTGTTCAATGCCTCCCGGCCTTTTATATACGGATTATTTTCCTGCGCAGCAACCGTTAGCGTTGCTATGATACAGCCGGCAGCTGCCAACAGGTTGGTCCATTGTTTCATCATTGGTTTTTTGGTGATCGAGCAGCGTTCTTATTCCTTCTACAAATTAGCGTTTATTTTATAAAGCAGCAAAAATCAACCCTTCATAAAATATCACCCCTGTGGTTTCCTGCTTTTTACCGGCGCCTCCTCCTGCCCCTTTGGTTTCCTTCTGCCCGATTCGATCAGCGCGCGTTGCAACAGGTATTCGATCTGCCCGTTAACACTTCTGAATTCATCTCCGGCCCACTTTTCCAGCAAATCGTAAGCGGCCTGATCGATGCGCAATACAAAGCTCTTCTTGTCTTTCAAGATCCCATTTTTATTGATACAATGTTCCGGCGTTCAATACCGGCGTTGCTGCTTTTTCACCGCAAAGCACTACCATCAGGTTGCTTACCATCGCCGCCTTCCGTTCGTCATCCAGCTGCACAATATTTTCTGCTGATAGCTTTTTTAATGCCAGGTCCACCATTCCAACCGCACCCTCCACAATTTTGATCCGGGCGGCCACAATTGCAGTAGCCTGCTGCCGCTGCAGCATGGCGCCTGCTATTTCGGGAGCATAGGCCAGGTGACTGATGCGTGCTTCCTGTATCAGGATCCCTGCCGGTTCCAGCCGTTCTGCCAGCTCCTGCTCAAGGATCTTGTTTACCCGCTCACCGCCGTCGCGGAGCGTAATTTCCGCCTGTTCATCTTCCATGGTATCATAAGGAAAGCTTACTGCCAGGTGGCGCACCGCTGCCTCACTTTGGGTACGTACATAATCGATATAATTGGCTACCTGGTAAGCCGCTTTATAGGTATCGCCTACCCGCCAAACGATCACCGCTCCGATCTCAATGGGGTTCCCCATTTTATCATTCACCTTTAGGGTTTGCCCCTGGAAGTTCTGGTACCGCAAACTGAGCTTGTAGCTGCCGTAGAGGGGGTTTACAAAAAACAAACCGTTCTCTTTAACAGAGCCCACATACTTCCCAAAAAAGTTTAACACCCTCGAATGGTTGGGCTGTATAATCATCAGTCCTTTTAAGAAAAACAAGCTCAGCAGTATGAGCAAAACGCCGGCAACGATCCACGGAGCCTGGTGTTCCGCATTTACAAGCAGGTAGATACCAATTCCGGTCAATGCAATTGCAATTACCAATGCCAGGTAGCCGGACATGGGTTTTAATGATTTCTCCATAGTTTTAATTTGATATTAAAATAATATCATAAAGATATAAAGGAATCCCATCGGTTCAAAATTTATTTTTGGAGATGGTTTACGGTTATTTCGACAGCAGCGCTGCGATCCGTTCTGCGATGATCCGGTTTCCCTTATCGGAAGGATGCAGGCCATCATACGTTAGGCCGATCGCTGCTTCCGGATACGGGTAGGCATCAGTTTCGGGGTTAAAGGGAATTTTTTGAAAACCAGGATATTTGTAATTCCGGTATTTACCGGTGCCGGGATCTTTCAGGTATTTAAAACGCACCAGCTCTTTTTCTTTTAGCTTTGGATCATTGTACAGATCGATACATTCCAGTCCTTCCACTGCTGCAATCTGCTTTATAGCGGCGGCCACCTGCTTCAGCGACTGCCCATTTTTATCTTTGTAAGAACCCCAGGCATTGTTTTTCATATTAAACAGGTATACAAAATCGGTCCGCTGCAATGGCGTCATCAGGATGATACGGGCATTGGTATTGATGGCACGCAGCCGGCTTATAATGATCCGGAACGAGCCGTAAATGGTACCATCACCGGAAGCCGTTTTATAATCATTCATGGAGCCGATAGGCCGGCCCTGCCACCAGTCATTCGTTCCCAACAGTATGGTATACACATCCGCATGGGGAATATATAACGAATCAAAATTGGACGCGATACGCCCCGCCGTCCATCCATTATAGCCTTTATTGACGTAATGTACAAAAGGCAGTTGTTGCGTTACCAGGGTCATATAGCCACTGGTAACGCGGTTTCCGGTTTCATCCGGATGCTCATTCAGATAGGTGATACTATCGCCAATGGCCACCCACTTTATTTCCTTCTTTTTAAACCCACTTGCCAGCAGTAAAAAGAACAGCAGTACAATCGTTCGCTTCTTCATTTTTATGGAATGATTTCAAACAGGAATACCTGTGTTTTTTCCTCTTTACTAAAATTATTGTCGGCAATCAGCAACAGGGAATGATGCCCGTTGGGTAGTTGCGGCCCCAGGGTAATGCCCTCCACGTTATCGATATACCGGCCCAGGTCGTTCATATTCAGTAATAGTTTTTTTGAGGCCGGCTGATAGGTTTTATCGGTATGCAGCCCGCTTTTTTCAGATACATCCGTTGCCCCATGAAGATCGGCTTCATAAATTTTGATGGTGCAATATGAATTTCCCATCGAAAATGAACGTTCCATCACCAGCAGCCGGTGCGCGTCTATGGCCATGATCTCTGAAATACCATTTACCCTGAATGCCGTTGCCGGGTTGGGCTTGCGCGCCACAGCATCCAGCAAATAGGCATATTGTGCAATGGGCTTTCGGGATACGGCATCATATTTCAGGATCCGTACAGGGGCGCCGGCATAATCTACATCTGCCCGGGGACCATCTTCATACAAAGGTTCTTCTACACTTACAAAAAGATTCCGGTAATCGTTTGCAAAGCTCAGCCCTTCGAACACCCCGTTTACCCGCGGGCCTTTTTCTGTTGTATGCACATGCATATTTGAAGGCAGTGCAAAGCTATCCAGATAATGGCCTTCCAGATCCATTTCCCATACCCAGGGGTCTTTAATATTGATTACACCATTGCGTGCTGCCCGGTCGCCCTCGCTGGACCATACCAGCCGGTTGGTGCGGGGATTAAAACGAATGGATTCCGGATCCGCGGCTTCCTGTGCGCCCTCCTTTAAGGAAGGGAAGGTCTTCCCGTTGGCCATTTTCAGGGTTTGCATGTCTGTAAAGAAAACCGTATCGATTTTATTGTTGGCTATTTTGATGGCGGCAGTGTAAAACCGGGAGGGGCTCGTGGCCGACCGTTCATCGCTGATGATAAAATACCGGTCATGCGCCCGGTCGTAATCAATGCCCGACAAACCGCCTACCCAGGTATCTTTATATTGCAGATCAAAAGGGATCTCATATTCATCGAGAAATTTCAGCTGCGATATCGACAGGGATGCAGCCGGATCTGGCAAAGGAGCAGTGGCGTTCCGTTGTACAGCACATCCGGTTACCAGGAAGATAAAAACAGAGAGGATACTACGCTTCATATCTTTAAAATACAAAGCTAAAGTTTTTTAACCAGGTATGCCGAATAGGCATAAAACAGCGGTCAGATGATCAGCCCGGCATTTCCCGATGCAGAAAAAAATGTTACAAGCCTGTAAGCCGGATTCTGTATTCCGCCTGAGACGGAATGGTTATCATTTATCTGTTCAAAGAGTTACCTCAATGAATCCATCTACCTACCCTTCCTGCCATTCCGTTTCGATAATTACCGGAACGGAATTGTAAACGAGCCGCTCACATTTTAAAACGGGATCGTTTTAAAAAGCAGGATTTACATGGTATTTCAGCATACAAGGTTTACCCGTGTTCAACATTACTATCAAACACCGTGAGCTCTTACCTCACATTTTCACCCTCATCCCACCAGGGGCAGGACAGTTATTTTCTGTGGCACTATCTGTTGTTCCGCCCGGGGCGAAACACCCGGCTATTCACCGGTGTATTGCTCTGTGCTGTCCAGACTTTCCTCCCATCGCAATGCGAAAGGCGATAACCCGGCTTGTAACGCTGCAAAGTTAAAACGTAAAATTCAGAATGCAAAACCGGTACCTTTTCCAGGATATGCCCGGCCGCTACTCTTAATATTTAAAATGGATCTCCGTAGCTCCATAGCCATAAGAGGGATGGTATTGATTTACAAAGTAACTCACCTCCTTTTTCAGTCGCAATGCATCATGAATTTCATCCCGGAGCCGGCCGGTGCCTACCCCATGAATGATCGTAAGCATAGGCTGCATATGGGCTACAGCCAGGTTGTAAAATTTTTCAAAAGTGTCCAGCTGCAGGGTGAGCATTTCAAAATTATCCATGCGCGCGGCATTATCCGTTAGCTTTTCAATGTGCAGATCCACCACACTACGGGCGGGCTCCAGGTGCTTACGCGCCTCCTTTGCGTTGTACACTTTAAATTTTTCGCCCAGTTTGCTGAGCGATACTTCCATCGGATCCGCCTCCGGGGCTTTATCCGGGTAGGTATCAAACAATTTATACGAAAATGTAGCCAGGTTCTTCTGCCGCAGTTCTTCGATCTTCGCAAAAAGTTGTTTGGGCTTTATTTTAACGGAGGTTTCAAAATGTGTTGCCTTTTGTTTATTGGGCTGTACCAGCGAAAACTCAAACTCAAAAGATGGGCTATCGCTCATGTCTTCAAAAGGAACATCATGGATGTAAAAACTCTGGAACGGCTGTACGGTATTCTTCAATTCAAATTCCGGATCGCCAAAAAAGCCCAGGGCATATTTAAACTGATAGGGCGTTCTCGTATTATTAACGAGGTGTACTTTCAGCAGTTCCACCACTTCATCCCCAAACTCATCGGTATCTGAAACCGGCAAAAAGTTCAGCCAAACACCATCTTCTTGTTTTTCAGGTACCTGCTTTTCTTTTTTGAGATCGTCGACAAATTTCCGGGGCGGCGCCTGTGGCTGCTTTTTCTTTTGGGTAAAATTCTTAAAATATGGAAAATCGATCTGGTCCAGGTATACCGGGAACTTTACCCCGCGCACATCCACCATCACCATTTTATCGTTTATAAAATCAACGATGATCCCTTCTTCGTCTGAATGCAGGATCAAAACTTTATCGCCTATCTGATATTTCACAAGCAAATATACGTTGCGTACGCTTATCAAAATGCAGGCGCGTTAAACAAGAATGCTCAACGCCAGTGAAAAAAAAGCCGCGTTGTTAATGTATTACTACTTTTCATATAGGGGTATACAAAATATCAGCCCGGTTTTTTTGCCAGGTTACTTTTACGGTATCCATATAAGAAATAGATCACCAACCCGATGGCCATCCATACAAAAAACCACAACCAGCTGATAGCAGGAATTTCTGTCAGCAAATAGAGACAGGATAATACACCCATTACCGGCACAAATGAGTATTTCCGGAGCATTGTTTTAATGGTAATGACCGTAGCCGTAACAAGGAATAATAAAAACAGGATCTCCTGGTAACCTTCATTGCCAATATTGCGGAACGATTGAACGGTCCGTTCCCGGAACAGGTAAATAAATAATAGCAGCAATACCGGAATGATATAACGGCCATTCAAATACGGGATCCTGAATTTACCAGCTTCTTTGCTAACCGGAGGAAGGAGCAGCAATCCGCCGCAAACCAGGATAAATGCGAATAAGGTTCCGATACTTGTTAAATCAGTTACCAGACTGCTTTCCAGAAATAAAGCGCCTATCCCCACAATCACACCCGTTAACAGGGTAGAAAAGGACGGCGTCTTGTACCGGGGATGGATCTTCTGGAAGATCCGGGGCAATAACCCATCCCTGCTCATGCTCATCCAGATTCTTGGCTGGCCGATCTGAAACACCAGCAATACGGATGTTGTGGCTACCACAGCACTAACAGAAACAATTTTTTCTACCCAGGGCGCCCTTTTTTCGAATACAAAGGCCAAGGGGTCGGAAACATTTTTAAAGGATGCATAATTTTCGATTCCTGTCAGCACCAGCGCCACCGCAATATACAGCACCGTGCAGATCAGCAATGAGTAAATCATACTCCGCGGCAGGTCGCGCTGCGGATTCCTGCATTCTTCCGCTGTTGTAGAAATTGCATCAAAACCAATGTACGCATAAAAAACTGCGGAAACACCTTTCAATACGCCCTCAAAGCGGTTGGGCAGAAAAGGCGTCCAATTATTCGTATCTACAAAAAAGGCACCGACAATGATAATAAAGATGATCACCGCAATCTTAAACATCACCATAAAATTAGCAGATTGCTTGCTTTCCTTTATACCAATGTACGCAAGCCAGGTAATAAGCGCAGTAACAATAAAGGCAGGAAGATTCAGGAATACAGGCATCGTCCCAATCTTTGGCGCAGCGTTGTATGCTTCGATCGCAAACTGATGATTTTTCAAGTCCTCCGGTGTAAGCCCGGCGGTACCTTCAGCCAGTGCTTTCACTGCACCGTGATAAGCATTGATTGCCGTTTCGGGATCGACTAATAGCCAATCTGGCAGGTGGATATGAAATACATGAACCAACAGGTTATTAAAATAACCACTCCAGGATATAGCTACTACAATATTGCCGATTGCGTATTCTAAAATAAGTGCCCACCCAATTACCCAGGCAACAATTTCACCAAAACTCACATAAGAATACGTATATGCGCTCCCCGATACCGGTACCCGGCTGGCAAATTCAGCATAGCACAGGGCCGAAAAGCCACAGGTCACGGCCGTAATAATAAATAACAGGGATACGCCCGGACCACCATGGTAGGCCGCACTCCCGATCGTTGAAAAAATACCGGCACCAACCACTGCGGCAATTCCCAGGAAGGTAAGATCTTTTACAGTTAGTATTTTATTAAGGCCGTGCTGCTGTTCTTCTGGCTCAGCAATAATGTTTTCTATCTTTTTTTTTCGAAAGAGCGAGCCCCCCATCTATGATGAATTTTAGTGAAAATATTATAAAATGATGGATTTATGTAATTTATTCGTCTAATTTTCTCGTTTCACCAGTTGCTGAGCCAGCTCTTTCAAGGGGATCTTTCTTTTTGATACCACCGCCATATCATCAAAATGCTGCAGGGCCTCATTTAAGAAACGGTGTTTGAGCTCAAGCGCCCAGTCGTCAATCCTGCAATCCTTGTATATCTTCAGTACGCGGTCCACTTTGTCGGCATCATTGCCCGCCAGCAGCCCATCCAGTTCTTCTTTTTTTTGGGCATCCTTAACCTCACCCAGCGCCTTTATCAGCAGGAATGTTTTTTTGTTGGCCAGGATATCGCCTCCCGCCTGTTTACCAAATTTCTCGGGGTCTCCAAAAGCATCCAGGTAATCGTCCTGAACCTGGAAGGCCAGTCCGATCTTTTTCCCTGCCTGGTACAAAAGATCCAGGTTGCCATAGCTTCCGCCTCCCAGGATACCGCCCATCTGTAAACTGGCTGCCAGCAGCACGGAGGTTTTTTTGGTGATCATCCCCAGGTATTCTTCCATGGTTACATCTCCCCGCTCCTCAAAATCCATATCCAGCTGCTGCCCTTCGCAAACCGCAACGGCCGTATGATTAAACAGCTCCAGGATCCGCTGTACCAGTGCAACATCAACCCGGGATATATATTCGTAAGCCCGGATCATCATTACGTCCCCTGCAAGAATGGCCGTACTTTCATTGTATTTGGTATGTACGGTCTGATGTCCGCGGCGCAATGGCGCTTTATCCATAATATCATCATGGATCAATGTAAAGTTGTGAAACAACTCAATGGCTGTGGCAGCATTCCAGGCGTCGGGGTGTATTTCTCCAAATAATTCGTTCGCCATGAGGCAAAGCACCGGGCGCAGCCGTTTACCGCCCATCGATAAAAAATAATTGTTGGGTTCGTATAAGGTATGCGGTTCCTGCGGAAAATGTGTTTTTTCAAATGTTTCGGAAAATAAAGCCGATAATTCTTCGAATGTATGCATGGCTCAAAAATAATGGTTCTTGCTCAAAAAAGCCGTTTTTCACAGCCTGTTTAAGTCCTCAAGCATTCGTATTACCCGTTCTCCTATGAACCATCGCAATGCGCCCTTTATCCAAAAATCTTTTTATGCTTTTAAAAAACAGCAACCTGCCAAATGAAAAAAGGCTGTTCAAAAGTCGCTTTATACGGTGTTGCGGTTTTGATCCGCTATGGCGGATCAAAACCGATTGATCGGTGTGCATTTTAGATGCCGGAACAATTCCGATAACTATCGGCACGGCAAGTGAACGACCTTCACACTATCTCCCGGATATACGGAACAATATTCCTCCGATTCCGGAGGGCCCTTTAGGGAGCCTGCTTTTTCTTTTTTGTCCGGCTGCCCTTTGCAGGTGTATCCAGCAATTCGGGTTTTACCCAATGATAATCGAGATAGCGTTTTTCAAGATTGGCAGCCACCACCTGTATGCGTACCTTATCGCCCATCGTAAACTTAATGCCGGTGCGCATGCCTACAATGGCATAATCGGCTTCGGAATGCTTAAATGAATCATATTCTGCAAGACTGGTCATACCAACCATGCCCTCACACAAATGATCAACGGTTTCTGCCCAGAAGCCAAATTTGGAAACGCCACTCACAATCGCGTCAAATTCTTCCCCTACAAACTGTTGCATATACTCTACCTGTTTGTATTTGTTGGCGCTGCGCTCCGCCTCCATGGCGGCCCGTTCGCGTTCGCTGCAATGCTTACATTTTTCTTCGAGCTTCTTATCTATTTTAGCCTTGTCTTCCAGGATCTCCAGCAGGATGCGGTGTACCATAATATCCGGGTACCGGCGTATGGGCGACGTAAAATGACAGTAATTTTCAAATCCAAGTCCGTAGTGACCAATATTGGAAGATGTGTATTTGGCCTTGGCCATGGTGCGGATGCCCAGCTGCTGCAATACCGCTTCTTCCGGCCGGCCTTTGATGTCTTTTAATAATTTATCAAAAGAAGCCGCAATGGTTTCAGCACTGGAAATATCAAATTTGTACCCAAACTTATGGGCAAAAGCTACAAAGGGCAATAACTTTTCCTCATCCGGCGTATCATGGATCCGGTAAGGAAATGGCAGTGTTTTATTATTGATCTTTACTTTTGAAGCGGTTTCCGCTACGTATTTGTTGGCCAGCAGCATCAGTTCCTCAATGAGTTGATGCGCTTCTTTACTTACTTTTAATACAATACCGGTAGGCACCCCATTCGCATCCAGTTTAAAGCGTACTTCAGTGGAGTTAAAATTGATGGCGCCTTCATCAAAGCGGTTCTGACGCAGCCGCTGGGATAGTTTATTTACCAACCCGATCACCTCCGCATGATCTCCCTGTCCGGTTTCAATGATCGCCTGCGCCTCCTCATACGTAAACCGCCGTTTCGAACGGATCACTGTTTTCCCCAGCCAGTATTGTTTCACCTCTGCTTTTTCATTCATCTGGAAGATGGCTGAAAAGGTAAGCTTATCCTCGTCCGGCCTTAATGAGCACAGCACATTGGAGATATGTTCCGGCAACATCGGGTTTACCCTGTCTGGCAGGTACACCGAAGTAGCCCGCAGGTACGCTTCATCATCCAGTGCCGTACCGGGAACCACATAATGACTTACATCGGCGATATGCACGCCTACTTCGTAGTTGCCATTTTTCAATATGCGGAACGAAATGGCATCATCGAAATCTTTGGCATCTTCGGGGTCGATGGTAAAGGTGAGAATATTGCGGATGTCTTTCCGTTTTGCCAGGTCCTCCTTCGTAATAGCATCCGGAATGCGGTTGGCCACTTCCATGGCTTCATCCGGGAACGACAATGAGAACCCTTTTTCAAGCAGGGTTTCTTTCATGGCAATATCCCCCGCCTGCGCTTCATCCAGTATGGAAACAATCGCTCCTACCGGTCGCTTATCTTCTTTTTCCCAGCGCAGCATTTTCGCCACCACTTTTTGTCCGTTCAACGCTCCGTTCAGGTGCTCTTCTGCTATATAAATATCCGGCAATCCTTTTTCTTTATCGCCCAGCACAAAGCCAAATCCCCTGTTCAGCTGAAGCGTACCGATAAACTCCGTACGGTTACGCTGCACCACTTCCATGATCTTGCCCTTGAGTTTTGTATCATAACCGGAAGTTAATTTTACCCGTACCACATCCCCGTCCATCGCATTGCGCAGGTCTTCCGGACGGACCAATACATCTTCTTCCTGACCGGGAACGATGACAAACCCTCTCCCGGATTTTGTTACTTCCAGGGTTCCTTTGAGCAATTGCTCGCCTCCAGAAGATGATTTATTTTTTTTCTTCTTTATTTTTTTCGCCATAAAATCAATGCGGTTTTTCAAAGTTTTGAATAAAATTCCCGATCAAGGTATCAAATTTTTTGCTCCCGTCCAATAAAAAGCAATGACGCACCGGCAACACAAACAATGCTACCTGCGCCAACTGTGCTTTAAATGGAAGCAGTCGTACACTGTCTTTTTCCGTTGTAATAAATGCAGCCGTACCGTCTTTAAAGGCCGTGTATTCAAGCAGCAGCCGGTCAATATCTGCCTGCCGGAACTCGTAATGGTCTTCAAAATAAAAGGTCCGGATCTCTTTTTTATATTGCAGCAACTCTTCCTTCAACGGCTCCGGATTGGCGATACCTGTTAACAACAGCAAGGTGCTGATACCATCCGGCACCCGCTGTTTCTCTCCAAAAGCCGGATACATAACTCCGTATTCCAGTGTTGCAAAAAGCACCTGCTGTCCGGGCTGCGGATTTATTTCCTGCAGGATGGCTTGCTGTTCCTGTTCCGGCAAGAAAGCGGGGCACTTGGTTACCACAATACAACCGGCTCCTTTATAGTGCGACTTCAGATCCCGGAGCTGTCCGGCGGGCAGGTAATAGTCTCCGGGAAACCGGTTATCATACGCTGTAAGCAGGATGTTGAGCCCGGCGGTAACAGCACGATGCTGAAACGCATCATCGAGCAGGATCACCTCCGGCTTTTCGTTTTGAAGCAGTGCGTCAATCGCCGTTGTTCTTTTTTCTGCCACCGCCACGGTGATCTCCGGAAATTTCGCATGAAACTGCATGGGTTCGTCTCCGATCATTGCGGCCGTTGTTTGATCATCCGCAACCAGGAATCCCCTGGTTTTGCGGCCATATCCACGGCTGACAGTTGCTATCCGGTAACGGTCCTTCAGCAGCCGCACGATATATTCAACCATGGGCGACTTGCCCGTACCGCCCACAGAAAGGTTCCCGATGCAGATCACCGGAAGCGGGTAAGACCAGCTTTTTTTTAACCCCGAATCGTACAAAAAACTAAAAAGACGAACGCCGGCAACATACAGCCATGAAACGGGTAACAGTAACTTATATTTCTTTTTGATAATGTTCTTAAAACTCATAAATCCCTTGCGGCGTAATACAATAGTTTAAAGGTACGTCAAATTTATCGGTATCTGCGATCAGGGGCACAGGTTCAAAATAACTTAACCCCACCAGCAGCGCATCCGGTCGCACTTCTTTCAGGTAGCGGTCATATACGCCCTTCCCATACCCTACGCGGTATCCCCGCTCATCAAAGCACAGTAACGGCACAAAGACCAGGTCCAGTTCCCGGGGTTGTGCCACCCTACCATCCGTTGGTTCGCTGATGCCAAATTCGTTCACGCTGAACAACGTGTTTTCATCCACCCAAACGGCTTCCATCAACGAAGACCGTGCGTCATAAACCGGGTAAGCAATCTGCAGACCGGGATTCCGGAATTCAAGATAACTTAAGATGGCATCGGTACTGATCTCCTTACGCCGTTCAATGGCGGCATAGCTGAATACAGCATGCAGAGGTGGCATGGACAGTTGTTGGAGGTTGATCAATAACAGATCATCCCATATTGCCTGTTGTTTTAAAGTAATCTGGGCACGTTGCTGCAAATATGCTGTTCTTGCTTCGGACTTTAGCATTTGTAAAGGTACTAAAAAACCGCGTTTAGCCTTCAGCATTCAGCATCGGGAATGCCTCAAACATCAGATCTATTTACAAAAACGGAAAAAATGGTGGTGCCGTAGTTTTTCTCGAAGCTGTATTTTTCAAACTGTTTGTAATCATTCCGGGGGGTATGCTCCAATACAAACCAGCCGTTCTCCTTCAGCAATTGCCTGCCGATGATGAGTTTCGGCAATTCATCAATGGCGGTTAACGCGTAAGGCGGACCAGCAAAAATAAAATCATAGGTCACATTGCAGCTTTCCAGGTATTTGAAAACATCCATTTTTACAAATTTCATGTTTTCAATTTTGAGCGTAGCAGCGGTTTTCTTTATAAACTCAAACATCACATTATCTTTCTCCACGATGGTGAGATCTCCGGCACCCCGGCTGGCCAGTTCATAGCTGATGCTGCCGGTACCACCAAACAGGTCCAGGGTCTTGATATCTTCAAAATCGATCCGGTGTTGCAGCACGTTAAACAACCCTTCTTTGGCAACATCCGTGGTTGGCCTTGTATAGGGCATCTTCGCCGGAGGATTGATCTTTCTTCCGCCTAATGCACCGGCGATAATTCGCATAGAGCAATTTGTTTTAGAGTAGTAAAATAGTGTGGCGGACAGGTTTGTTCGGCCTCAGCCAGCCAACCGGCATTCATTAACCGGATGTTCAGGAAATACGCATACAGCATTTTGTAAAGCTGTGCATCGGCATCGATCAGTCCTGAAACATTTACCTGCACCTCTGTTTGTGCAAGCTGATGTACTTCTGCGATCTTTAACAGGTAAAATAATACATCTTCGGGCGCCTTGTAGGTATAATGCTGTGCCAGCAACAACTTTCCGTCTTTTACTGCCACTACCGAAAAGGCATGATCAATGATATTTACATCCATGATCGCCCCTTTACTGTCTTGCAGCGCTTCGGTAATACGGATCTTTTGCAAATGCCAGTAAGATGCACCTGGTATATTATGAATGCACTCGTTCAGCAATGCAAAAGGCACCGAATAGTTGAGGGCAATATCGTTGCCTACATGCTCATTAAGAATATGGTCCTGCGGATCGGCACCTGCCAGGTGCAGCAATGCGCTGTTATCGCCCAGGTTCAACGCTGCCGGCAGTAAAGTATAGGCGGGAAAATCAAAGGCAATGATCTTTTTCTGAAAAGGATGCTGAATTTCCGGGATCCCGGACAGCAGTTCCTGCAAGCTGTTTTTTTCTGTTGAATACCATTTTAGCATTCCCAGCCTGGAGCCCAATGTATCACAAACAGCATAGGCCAAATACCCGGGGCCGGTCTGAATGGCCAAAACACTGTTTTCGGGGTCTAAAAAATATGTTCCGTTTATTTCAAATCTAGCCTGCACTTACTTTCTTATTAGGGAGCAAACGTACATAAAATTTTTCATTTGGGTTTTTGTATTGCAACCAGGAACGATTGCCGTAGATTACACAGGAACATAAAAATTTCGCGATACCTGCAGGGAATGTTCCCGCTGATTCACGCGGATTCTTTACGCAAATGGCGCGGAAATATCAGCGAAAATCTGCGAAGCCATCAGCGGCAATCTGCGGGAAAGAAATCGCATTATGGATACAGCAGGTACTGCTTCCGCATTTTTTTGTAAGCCCCCAAACCCGGCTCCCAGCTCTTGCGGATCTCGGCTTCTGACCGGCCTTCGATGATCTGCTTTTTAAAATCATAGACCCCGGCCAGCTTATCAATATCCCCGATCTGGTTGCTTTGCGTTTTATCAAAAAATTTCGACGGATCCGGATAAGCTTTATATAGTTCGATCATCCACTGAATATTGATCTTGCGCCCGCGGATCAGCCCCGTCATATCATAGTTGCGGAGGTCGAGTCCATAACATACCTGGTCTTTATGCAGTGGTGTAGCACTCATTCCTTTAATAGCTACCGGGGTAAATTCAAATGCATACTTGCCCTTCAGCGCCGGAGCGCCCAGTATTGCAAACGGGTAATGGGTGCCCCTGCCCTGACTGATAATGGTACCCTCAAACAGGCACAGGGAAGGATACAACAAAATGCTTTGCTGTGTGTTCAGGTTGGGAGAAGGCGCCACCGGCAGCGTATAGGGCAGATCATGCGTGTAATTGGCCACGGGTATGATCTTAATGGCTGCCTTCATTTTCCCGGGAAGCCAGCCCTCGCCATTGATCATTTGCGCCAGCTCGCCAATGGTAAGCCCATGTGCAATGGGAATGGGATAAGCGCCAATGCCCGACTTCAGCCGCATATCCAGCACAGGACCATCCACCAGGTAGCCATTTGGATTGGGCCGGTCCAGGATCAGCAGCTCTTTGTTATTTTCGGCGCAGGCTTCCATAATGCGGCCCATAACATTAATATAGGTGTAAAACCGCGTGCCCACATCCTGCACATCAAAGATCATTACATCCACATCTGCCAGGTCTTCTTTGGAAGGCTTGCTCTTTTTGCCATACAAGGAAATCACCGGGATACCGGTTTTTGCATCCACGGCATCATTGACTACGGCACCGGCATCTGCATCACCGCGAAAGCCATGCTCCGGGCCAAACACTTTTACGATTTTAATGCCGCGCGCCAGCAGGCTGTCTACCAGATGCAGGTTCCCGATCCGCGTTGTAGGATTGGCTAATACCCCTACGCGTTTACCCGCCAGGTACGGAACATATTTTTCGGTTTGATCCGCACCGGTCCTGATAGCATGTGCCGGGTCCGTTGCCGGTGTTTTGGGAACCCGGGCAGTGGCGCAGGAAACACATAATGCAATCAGTAAGAGGTTCAAAAAAATAAGCTTCATATCGTTTTATTTATCATTCAATCAGGCAGCTGCTAAAATACGGCATCCTTGGGAGAAATATAAAATGAGAACTCTTCAAAAATAGAAAAGTAAGCCTAACGTTCAGGGATAAAGAACCGGGGCAACAACAGGATATTCCGGTCTTTAATTTTATATCCAGCAATGTGCATATAAAAACTAACACTCGTTACTGAAAAGAAATTTCCCCTACATTTGTTGAAATAAAAATAAGATGTTACCTAAAGAAATATATATCCTCTCCGCGGTTCGTACGCCTATCTGCAGTTTTGGAGGAGCCCTGAAAGACCTTAGTGCTACCCAGCTGGGTGCTTTCGCTATTAAGGCGGCCCTGGCGAAGGCCAGCATAGATCCGGAGCTGGTAACCGATGTGATCATGGGATCTGTATTGCAGGCCAACCTGGGACAGGCCCCAGCCCGTCAGGCCGCAAAATTTGCTGGTTTGCCGGATAGCGTCAACTGTACAACCGTCAATAAGGTTTGCGCCAGCGGCATGAAAGCGATCGCCGGTGCCGTACAGCATATTGCCCTGGGCGATGCGGATATTGTTGTAGCCGGCGGCATGGAAAGCATGAGCAATGTTCCGTTCTATCTCAATAATATGCGCTGGGGCAATAAATACGGAAATACAGCGGCTATTGATGGTTTAGCAAAAGATGGTTTAACGGATGTATACAACGGTGAAGCGATGGGTATGGCGGCCGAATTATGCGCAGGTGAATGTGGCATCTCCCGGGAAGCACAGGATGCCTTTGCCACAGAAAGCTATCACCGCAGCCAGCGCGCCTGGGAAACCGGAAAATTTGATGCGGAAGTGATACCGGTAGCAGTCCCTTCCCGTAAGGGAGATCCGGTGATTATTTCAAAAGATGAGGAGCCGTTCAATGTAAAATTTGATAAAATAGCCACGTTGAAACCTTCTTTTAAAAAAGACGGTACGGTTACCGCCGCAAACGCCAGCACGATGAATGATGGCGCTGCAGCCCTGGTGCTCATCAGCAAAGAAAAGGCGGAAGCCCTGGGATTACGTCCCATTGCCAGGATCCTGTCTTATGCCGATGCAGAACAGGCCCCCGAGTGGTTTACCACAACGCCCTCACTGGCTGTTCCCCGGGCAGTTGAAAAAGCCGGCCTGGGTATGACCGATATCGATTTCTGGGAGCTGAATGAAGCATTTAGCGTAGTGGGTATTGAAAATACCCGGCGCATGAAATTAGACCCGGCAACGGTAAATGTAAACGGAGGCGCGGTATCGATCGGGCATCCCCTGGGTGCCAGCGGTGCCCGCATCATTGTAACCCTGATCCAGGTGCTCCACCAAAATAATGGCCGCTATGGTGCTGCAGGCATCTGTAACGGTGGCGGTGGTGCCAGCGCGATGGTGATAGAACGGATAATTTGAAAATGTGGCAATTTGAAAATGTGAAAATGTGGAGATGTGGAAATGTGTAAATGGAATTACTTCTCAGGCATGAAACGAAATCCAACATTAAACAGCTTGTAGCCTTCAGTTATCAGTTTTCAGTTATCAGTATTGTACATCGAATATGAAACAGGATCTAACGTGAAACCTTGAACCTGGAACAAGCTTTCAGCGTTCAGCGAGCATGAGTCCGGTTAGGAATATGGAGCAGTATTTGGTGAGCAATATCGGCCATCCTGTATCGAATGTGAAACCAGCGGTTAGCAACACCCCCTGTCCCATCGGTCTCCCTGTCGCCCAAAACATATGAAAATTTGAAAATGCAGAGATGTGGAAATGAAATTACTTCTCAGGCATGCAACGAAATCCAACATTAAACAGCTTGTAGCCTTCAGTTATCAGTATTGTACATCGAATATGAAACAGGATCTAACGTGAAACCTTGAACCTGGAACAAGCTTTCAGCGTTCAGCATTCAGCCCTCAGCGTTTAGCGTTCAGCCTGTCGCTGATTGCTTTTATGATCTTCACTGCGTGCTCGCGGGAATTTTCGATAAACAACCGGTGCGTGTTCATGCCCCCGCAAATCACACCGGCAAGGTATACGCCTCTTACACTGGATTCATGGGTTTCCGGATCCAATAGCGGACATTTTACCGCATCATCACTCAGCTCAATACCGATTTGTTTTAAAAACTGCAGGTTGGGCTGATAGCCGGTGGCAGCAATTACAAAGTCATTCTTCAATGTAACCATGCCTTCTGGTGTATCGATATCTACCTCCTGTTCCCTTATTTCCCGGATGGTGGAATTGAAAAGTGCTTTAATGGAGCCTTCCTTAATGCGGTTCTCAATATCCGGACGTACCCAATATTTTACCCGGGTTCCTATTTCCGGTCCGCGCACCACCATGGTAACCCGGGCACCCTTTCGCCAGGTTTCCAGCGCCGCATCCACACCGGAATTCATGGCGCCCGCTACCACCACATCCTGAAATGCATAAAAATGCGGGTCCTTATAGTAATGCGTTACTTTGGGCAGCTCTTCGCCCGGCACATTCAGCAGGTAAGGAATATCATAAAAACCCGTAGCAATAATGATCTGATCGGCAGTATAGGTGCTCCGGGATGTGATCACCTCGAAAAGATCCACACTCCGCTCCACCTGCTGTACGGCTTCAAACAGGCGGATATTCAGGTTAAAGGAGCTGGTTACCCGCCGGTAGTATTCGAGCGCTTCATTGCGGGTTGGTTTGGGGTTATTGGAAACAAAGGGCACTCCGCCGATCTCCAGCCGCTCCGAGGTGGAAAAAAAAGTCATGTTCACCGGGTAGTTATAAAGCGAGTTTACCAGGCTTCCTTTTTCTAAAATCACATAATCCAGCCCCGCTTTTTGTGCTTCAATGGCACAGGCCAGCCCGATAGGCCCGCCTCCGATGATGATGATCGAAAAATGCTGCATCCTGCAAATTTCAGGGATCGGCTCCCGAATGCCAAATTTTATACTCCGGCGGATACGGCCAATCATAAGCGCAGCCCGGGACACCGTCTTTTCTGCGTGCCAGCCATAGAAAAGACGGGTTCCGTTTTATAATTGTATTTTGAAAGTTTTAATGGGAGAACAGGGAATAATCCTTCTTTGGTTTTCTGACGCATCTCACTTAAATTTGCCACTCTTAAAAAAGACAATTTACAAAGTATGGCAAGGAGTATAGCTTTCAGAGAAGCCCTCAGAGAGGCAATGACCGAAGAAATGAGAAGAGACGAACGCGTGTTTCTGATGGGTGAGGAAGTAGCTGAATATAATGGTGCGTACAAAGTAAGCCAGGGAATGCTGGCCGAATTTGGTGAAAAAAGGGTGATTGATACCCCTATTTCCGAATTGGGTTTTGCGGCAGTTGGCGTAGGTGCCGCTCAGAACGGCCTTCGTCCGATTGTAGAATTCATGACCTGGAACTTTGCGGTACTGGCCCTGGATCAAATTTTAAATACCGCTTCTAAGATGCTGGCAATGAGCGGTGGGCAAATTTCATGTCCAATTGTTTTTCGCGGCGGAAACGGTTCTGCAGGACAGTTGGGTGCACAGCACTCCACGGCATTTGAGTCCCTGTATGCCAATATTCCGGGTCTTAAAGTTGTATCGCCAAGTACGCCTTATGATGCTAAAGGACTTTTAAAACAAGCCATCCGGTACGAAGAAGACCCGGTGATGTTTATGGAAAGTGAAGTCATGTACGGGGATAAAATGGAAGTACCCGAAGAAGAATATTATATCGAACTGGGCAAGGCTGATGTAAAAAAAGCCGGAACCGATGTTACCATCATTTCTTTTAATAAAATGATGAAAGTAGCATTGGGTGCTGCCGCTGAGTTGGAAAAAGAAGGGATCAGCGCTGAAGTGATCGACCTGAGAACCATCCGTCCGCTGGATATGGATACCATCCTTGCCAGTGTACGTAAAACAAACCGGTTGGTAATTGTGGAAGAGCAATGGCCCTTTGCCTCTGTTTCATCCGAAATCTCTTACCGCGTTCAGAAAGATGCGTTCGATTACCTGGATGCGCCCATCCGCCGGATCACTGCGGCCGATGCCCCCCTGCACTATGCACCCAACCTGGTTGCTGCAGCATTGCCGGATGTTCCCCGCACGGTGAAACTGGTAAAAGAAGTGATGTATATGAAGAAATAACCCGGATCGGGTTCTGTTGGAATGCTCCCGATATGTTGTGTTTTCTGATTAGTTATTTTAAAAAGATCCTGTGCCAAAAAACAAAAACAACGATAATCAACACGAGATTCTGATCATTGACGACGAAGCATCCATAAGAAAAACGCTGTCGGAGATCCTTTCCTTTGAAGGTTACCGGATTTCTGAGGCAACCGACGGCGAAGAGGGGCTGAAATTATTTTCGGAAAAAACATTTAATGCCGTTTTATGCGACATTAAAATGCCGAAGATGGATGGTCTTGAATTCCTTGAAAAGGCAACCAGCCTTTCACCCGATATTCCGGTTATTATGATCTCCGGGCATGGTACGATCGAAACAGCGGTGGAAGCTGTAAAAAAAGGTGCCTATGATTTTATTTCCAAACCACCGGATCTGAACCGCCTTCTCATCACCATTCGTAATGCCATGGAGAAAACCTCCCTGGTGGCCGAAACCAAGGTGCTGCGGAAAAAGGTTTCTAAAGTTCAGGAAATTGTAGGCACTTCCGCCCCTATTGAAAAAATCAAAGAAACCATTAATAAGGTAGCGCCCACTGAGGCCCGTGTGCTGGTAACCGGAGCCAATGGTGTTGGCAAAGAACTGGTAGCCCGCTGGATCCACGAATTAAGCAGTCGCTCCAATAGTCCGCTGGTTGAAGTAAACTGTGCCGCTATACCAACCGAATTGATTGAATCTGAATTATTTGGACACGAAAAAGGATCTTTTACTTCAGCTATCAAGCAACGCATTGGCAAATTTGAACAGGCCAATGGCGGTACCCTTTTCCTGGATGAAATTGGTGATATGAGCCTGAATGCACAGGCCAAGGTATTGCGGGCATTGCAGGAAGGAAAGATCACCCGTGTAGGTGCCGATAAGGATATTAATGTAGATGTACGGGTGATTGCGGCCACCAACAAAGACCTGCTCCAGGAAGTAGAAGATAAAAATTTCCGCCTGGATCTGTATCACCGGTTGAGTGTGATCCTCATCAATGTACCATCACTCAATGAACGCAGAGATGATATTCCCCTGCTGGTAGATCAGTTCCTGGATGATATTTGTAAGGATTACGGCATTACCAAAAAGGGCATTGATGAAGGCGCTATCGAGTCCCTGCAACAATATAACTGGACCGGCAATATCCGGGAACTCCGGAATGTGGTAGAGCGACTGGTGATCCTGAGCGGTAAAACCATTACGGCCGGCGATGTTCAAAACTATGTAGCCATCGGCTAAGAACATTCGTTATATCCGGAAGCCGGCAGGTTCTGCAAATATGGCGTTCCCCAATTACATCTTTTACTAACGGGTGTACTATGATCAAGAAAGCCATTGTTTACTTTTTAGCCAAAAGCCCGGCTCCTTTCAGAGATTTTATATTTAGTCTGAAGCGGTACTCCCTGTTTGGAAAAGCAGCAGCTTCGCCCCCCTTTTTTTTATCCCTGATCGACGGGCGTAATTTTCATGGCGGTTTTGCCGACCGGATGAAGGGGATCATTTCCTGTTTTGCCTTTTGCCATCAAAATAAGATTCCGTTCCGTATTCACTATACCTTTCCCTTTACATTAACCGATTTTCTGATCCCGAATACTTATGACTGGACCTTACAAAAAGATGAGGTCATCGCGGCACAGATAACGGATGTTACTTATCTCAACCTTGTGGGCTCCTCTTCCATCGAACGCCTGCTCCATTTAAAAAACGGAAAAAAACAGGTACACTGTTATGCCAACCGGGATGTAATAAATGCGCTGAATGCCCATTACCACACCCAGCATACCTGGGGCGACCTGTTTCGCCAACTGTTTCGTCCGGCTGAAATACTGGAACAGGAATTGCAAAAAAAAAGAAGCCTGCTGCCAGCCCGGTATATAGGCATGGCCTTCCGCTTTCAAAACCTGCTGGGTGATTTCCAGGAATACCAGGTAGCTGCCCTGCCCGAAGCAGAACAACGGGCATTAATGGAGCAATGCCGGAACTTCCTGATCCGTTTTCGGCAGCAGGTCAATGTTCCGATACTGGTTACATCGGACAGCTACCGGTTTTCCCAATCCCTTGCAGGGCTGGAGCAGCTCTATTGTTTTCCTGAACAGAACCACCACCTCGATCTCCGGACCAATCTGCCCCGGACCGCCTACCTGAAATCCTTTACCGATTTTTTCCTGCTCTCGGAAAGCCAGAAAGTGTATGCAGCAGGAACCGAAAAAATGTACCGCACTGAGTTTCCGGTGTATGCAGCCCGTTTAAATGAACGCCCCTTTGAACGGATCCTTATTGAATGACCGTCCATCGCTTCTTATGACCACAGCCAATGAGCCGCGGGGCCGTTACGCATAACCAGGGTAATATTGTGGCATCAGGCATTGTTTGGCATTTAACCTATAAATTTACAGCATGATCCATTTGTTCAACCCAACCTGCATCCATTAATCACCGGCCGTGGAAGTAAATTTCAAACATAATTTCAGGGGCTATTTCCGGTTTTACCACTCTGTTTTAGGTAATAAAATTTACCTGTACCTGGTGTTAAATGTGCTGGTAGGATTGCTTGACGGGATCGGACTCGCGCTGTTCATTCCGCTTTTTACCCTGTTATTCAATTCCGGTAGCGATACGCAGCTCTATACGGGGAAACTGCATTACTTAACAGATTTGCTGTCGAAGGCCGGTATTTCACTTACCCTTGTCAACATCCTGGTTATTGTAGTGGTGGTATTTTCGGTTAAAGGTGCTATCCGTTTTTTACAAACGCGTTATCTCGCCAGGGTACGCTTTCTCTTTATCCGGGAAGTTCGGGTAAAATTACTATACCTGCTGAATGATCTTTCCTATACAGGATTCCTGAAACTGAATGCCGGGAAAATCCAGAACGGTCTTACCACCGAAATCGGGGGACTGTACAATACGCTTACCAGTTATTTTAATACTATACAACACCTGGCCATCCTTATCACCTATTATATACTGGCCTGTATTGCAGATATCCAGTTTGCCACCATGGTATTGCTTTTTGGTGCGGCGAGTAATTTACTTTACCGGAAACTGTTTTCAAGAACCCAGAAAATATCCGTAGGCATATCCAAAAAAAGCGATACGTTCATTGGCTACCTGATCCAATCTGTTGCGCATTACCGGTACCTGAAAGCCACCAATTACTTTAAACGATACCTGAAAAAACTGGAACGGTCCATTGACGAGATCGAAAACCTGCACTTCAGAATGGGCTTTTTCTCTGCTTTATCGGAAGGGATCAAGGAGCCGGTAGCGATTATTACGATCAGTGCGGTGCTGTTCCTGCAGTTTTACCTGTTTCCCGGAAGCGACAAAAACGCAATCCTTGTAAGCCTGCTGTTGTTTTACCGCTCGCTTTCCCAGCTGAGCCTGTTGCAAACAAGCTGGCAGTTTTTTGCCCAAAACACCGGCAGTATTCATTCCGTTACCGGCCTGGTAGGCCAGATGCAGCAAGCCGGAGAGCCCGCAGATGCACACCAGGCCACTGTCAACACCGTTGGCGATATCCGGCTTACAGATATCTCCGTAAGCTATACCGGACGAACTATATTGGAAAAGATCAGCCTGCATATTCCCCGCTATCAGACCGTAGCCTTTGTAGGCGAAAGCGGATCGGGAAAAACAACACTGGCACATGTCGTCATCGGGCTGATCCCGCCCACTGCCGGCACTGTAAGCATTGGCAACCGGTCGCTCAATGACCTGAATCTTGAAGCCTACCGGGACAAAATAGGATATATATCCCAGGACCCTGTGGTGTTTAGCGATACCATCTTTAATAATGTTACCTTCTTTGACACACCCACACCCGAAAACCAGGCGCGGTTTCAGAAGGCGGTACAGCAGGCCTCACTGGCCGGCTTTATTGACGCCCTTCCGGAAAAGGAACAAACACAGGTAGGTGATAACGGCATTTATATTTCGGGCGGACAAAAACAACGCCTGTCTATAGCCCGTGAACTGTATAAAAATGTGGAAGTGCTGGTTTTGGATGAAGCCACTTCAGCATTGGACTCTGCCACGGAAAATATCGTTCAAAAAAGTCTGGAACTGTTGCACGGTCACTGTACCATCATCATCATTGCGCATCGCCTGGCCACCATCAAAAAAGCAGACCGGATTTTTTTGATCCGGGATAAATCCATCGCAGCACAGGGGTCCTTTGAAGCGCTCCAGCATTCCTCTGAAGATTTTCAGCAAATGATTACCGCCCAGCTTTTTTAAGGTTAAGGATATACAAAACGGCAGCCGTCCAGCTCTCTCAGCCAGGTATTAAAAAATGCACTGTTCTTGCCGTAACTATTGTCAAAACAAACTACCGGTTTAGCCAGGAGTAACGCCAGGATCATCCCATGCAAACGATTTGTATAGATCCGGTCATATTGCAGGAACATCCGGATACCAATCCGCATCTGTTGCTCGCTAAAACGGCTTCCCTTAAGTCCAAAGCTATCACTAACCCATAAGCCGCGCATGTTCCAGCCAATCATACGCCGGGCCAGCCTTGTTTGATAATGCGCTGCCGTTTCCTGCAATTGCTGCCAGGCGCCCTCACGCGGAACAACACCCGGCCAGTCCCGGACCTCCAGTTGCCCGTGCTGCTGGTCATCCCGTATAAAGTTCCGCTCTGCGTCTTCATGTGTTCCGATCTCCTTATCCGTCCGGCAGAGATACAGATCCCGTCCTGACAGACTGTTGCGCCGGTACTCCTCTAAATTGAGGCAAAAGGCCATATCCGGCATCAGCAGGATCCGGTTGCGGGGAAAATGTTCCTGCAAAAAATGAAAAGATCCGGCATCACGGGCACAGATCGTAAGATCCGGATGCCGGCCATAGATCTCCTTATCTGCCTGAAGATTTTTTTTATCCTGGTACCAAACCGTTTGAGGCAGCACCACAATCCGCTGCCGGGTCCTTTGCGCAATAATACCCGTTCTGAAACGGTGATGCGATGGCCACAGATCACCGAAGTTTCCACCACCATGCATTAAAATGATGCCACGGTGCGGCAAATATGAGTCGTTGAAAAAGATATTGCTGGCTTTATAAAGAAGCCGGCTGGGTAAGGCTTTCAAAAACGCTGCGGTACCGCAAGCGATCAAACTGTCTCCAATATTTTTATGAAAGGGCACATCCAGCCAGGAAAAATCATCATCAATCAATGATTGCAAACCGTTTTGGATTTTACTACCCAGCATTTTCAAAATCGCTTCATCATTCATCAATATATGTTTTCCGTTTTATAAAAACCCGTTTCAACAAACGGAGGATATCGGATAGCCTCAGGTATTTATAGGGATAGGGACTTCGCATCATCTCCAGGTATTCGCCCGGTGTAAATTCGGGGTTCACCACATAAATGGTATAGCTGTACAGCTTATACAACAGATAATTCAGATGCCTGTTTTTATAGATCCGTTCCTGCTTTTCCACTACTCTCAGCACCGCGTTAAAACCAGCAATCCGGAACCCGGTTGTATCATTTTTGTTGGCACAGATCTGGTCAATCTGCTTTTCATTTAAATACGGGAACCGGTAATTGAAATATGCCCGCCGTACCTTATACATAATGGCATATTGAGAAAGCCGCCGTTCAACACTTACCTGGCCTTCGTGGATTCTTTTATAAAGCAATATTTTATCAATCAGGGCAAACCGGATCTCATTTGTGGCAAAATCTACCAGTAGCTTGTAGTCCTCCGCATCATCATATGCCGCATCATATGCAAACCGCTCAAACAGCTGGCGACGCATCATTAAAGTAGGATGACACAACGGAGGTCCGTTCAAAAGCCGGATGCAGATCTGTTCATGCCCTTCCGGTTCTACACTGCGGTTGCTGGCCGCTCCAAAGCATTGGAACTGGGTCCCCACAACGTCAACCTCCGGATATTTATCCAGATAAGCCCGCTGCAGCTGTAAACGGTCCTTATGACAAATATCGTCAGCATCCATCCGGGCGATATAGATACCGCGGGCCGCCTGTATCCCCAAATTCAACGCCTGTGAAATGCCTTTAATGCTATGATCCTGCAAAATGCGGATGCGCTCATCCTGATAAGCCCGGGCAATGGCAACGGAATCGTCGGTTGACCGGTCATCTATAATGATCAGCTCAAAAAAGCGATCACCCTGGTTCATCAGGGAATCCAGGCATTCCTTCAAATACCGTGCTCCGTTATGAACCGGCATGATGATCGATATTAATTCATTCCCCATTACAAAATCGCGAAGGTACCACAATGGTGCATCTCAAGTGAACATGGTGCCGCTCTTTATACTGCATTTGATTAAAGGACTAAGTTATGAAAAATAGAAATATTTAATTACCTTCCCTCGGGCGATGACATTCATTTCCGTTTTATATTTCTCCAACTGAATATGCCAAATTCGTATACGGTCAGCGTTTGTATTACTACCTATAATATGGAGCATTATATTGCACGGGCTTTGGATAGTGTGGTGAAACAGGAAACCGGGTTCAGCTACGAGATCATTGTTGCAGATGATGCCTCCACCGATCAAACCGTGGCCATCGTAAAAACCTATCAGGCATTATTGGGCAACCGGCTAAAGCTGCTGGAATCTGAAAAGAATCAGGGCGTTATGGCCAATTACAATAGGGCGCTGGAATGTGCTTCCGGAGCATTTATTGCTTCACTGGATGCCGATGACTACTGGATCGATATCCATAAACTGCAAAAGCAGGTAAATCTTTTTTATACACAGCCGGATATCGGGTATATCCATACCAATTTTTATTACGAAGATGAAACAACCGGGGAACGGGTAATCGCCCGGGATCAATATTATCAGTTCCCGGAGGAAGATGCTTTTACCAGTACCCTGCTTCATTATGACATCTTCTTTTCTTCCTCCTGTTTCCGTCGAACCCTGATCAACTTTGACGAGCTAAAGGTATACGCCGAAAAGAAATTCTATGCGCAGGACCTTGCGCTGTTTTTGCACCTTACCCGGATATCCAACGGATTTTATATGCCGGATCCAACAACGGTATGTTGTTACCGCACTAATTCACGCAGCCGGTTGCAAAACGCTGAGCAGCGTATTGAAAATTACCGGAACACTGCCGCCATTGAGGATTACTTTATTGCTCAAACTCCTATTCCTGCATCACTTAATGCCCGGCGAATCTTTAATAAGCGGTTGACCATCCTGCTTGCCAGTTGGGAAACCCGGAATTATCATTTTGTAAAACAACATACGGAGGAACTAAGTTTAAGATCCGTTCTGCGTCATCGTCCGGGCGTGGCTTATATTTATATTGCTTCAAAGAACCCGCTGCTCTTCCGTTTGCTACTTCCCTGGGTGTTACGCAATCGAACGCTGTCGGACAGGGTGCAATAATTGCATAAAGGATCATGCAGGCCCTATAAAACAAACCACATACCTGCACTTCATCATTGGCATTCCCAATGCACGTTAATCATTAAGGATTTGATCCTGGTTGTTTACCGGGTATTCCGGATTACATCCCGGTACCAGTCATCTAATTTTTTCCCAATGGGCTCGTAACCGAACCAATCGATGGCTTTCCGCGCTATTTTTTCCGGATCATACCGGTGATAATGCGCTCTTATACGGCGGATAGCATCCGTAAGTCCTGCTTCATCCCCAGCCAGTACCAGCACTCCATTTTCATCCCGGACCAACTCCCCGATGCCGCCCACACTGGTAGCTACCACGGGCACACCACAACAAAATGCTTCACCAATAACACAGGGCGAGTTTTCCGCGTTGCTGAAAATCACCAGCAGATCGGTGGCCCTTAGTGCTGCAGCAACCGTTTCATTAGATTGTATACCGGGAAACCGGATACCGGGATATTGCTTCTGGTACCGTTCGTTCATAGCCGGGGGAAGACCCAGGATACAAAGCGAAAACTCCTGTTGGGGCAGGTTTAGAAAAGCGCGTATAATGCCCTCTACATTCTTTTTTGCCGCGCCGCCTGAAATATGCAACAATTGAAACGGCCCGGCATGCTGCCGCTCTTCGCGATAAAAAAAGCGCGTATCAACCGCATTGTTGATGACCACATATGAAACCGGCCGGCCCAGCTGATTGATCTCCTTTCCCAGGTAATCGCTTACGGAATGTATGCCAGCCGCGCGGTGAAAGGTGGTTGTGATGATCCGCCGGAACCAGGATGGCCGCTGAAGATAGTGGTTCTCCACCACCCTGTTATACCCGTCCCAATGCTCGGTTACCACAAATGGAATCCCATACTTCCGTTTGATCCACTGCGCCATAAGCCCCGCTTTAAATGGAATGTGCACATGTACCAGGTCCGGTTTCCCGTGCTGCGCAATATAGGCCCTGATCGCCTTCTTAAACAGGCTATTCCACCAGAAATACGACTGTATCTTTCCCCCCAGGCCCTGCTTTTTAGGATAATAGATGCATTGTTCCGTAAGATTGGGATAGGCATCACCGGTAGTTGAAACATCCTCCACTTTCTTTGCCTCCGGATCGGGTGTGATCTTAATAACATGGACCTGGTTGTATAGGGATACCGCCCGTGCATGACGCTGTACAAAATCCCCATCGAACGGAGCCACCCGGTTCGGATACCAGCTGCATAGCCACAATACATGGCGCTTCAATTCCATTGGAGCAAATTTAAAGTAATTCGATACGTTGTTGTTTCGCGTATATCAATAAAAAAGTGAGGATGGAAGATCCGGTCCTCACTTTTTTAATACCATCTTCCTGCAGCGCGTCCGCTTTTGAACAGGGCATTGCCTCGCCCGGTGCTCCTGCAGGAATGAATTTATTTCAGCGCTTTAATGATCTCTACGAAATCCATGGCAACCAGTGAAGCACCGCCCACAAGACCACCGTCTACATCCGGACAGGAAAACAGTTCCTTTGCGTTGTTGGCTTTTACACTTCCTCCATAAAGGATGGAAATACCATCCGCAGCTTCCGCTCCGTATTGTTTGGCAATTACAGAACGCAGGTAGGCATGAATTTCCTGGGCCTGCTCGGTTGTAGCCGTTTTGCCGGTACCGATCGCCCAGATGGGTTCATAAGCAATCACCACATTTTTCAGGTCCTCTGCAGACAGGTGGAACAGGGATTCCCGCAGTTGCTTTTCCACATATTCATTTTGTGTACCGGCTTCGCGGATGCTCAGCGGCTCACCGCAGCAGAAAATGGGTTTTAAACCAGCACCCAGCAGGAGGTCCAGTTTCTCGGAGATCTCGAGGTTCGATTCATTAAAATATTCGCGGCGTTCGCTGTGACCGATAATGCAATATTGGATATTGATCGATTTCAGCATATCTACAGAAACCTCACCGGTATAAGCACCGGATTTTTTATTGGAGCAATTCTGCGCTGCCACATAAAAATTCTTCAGTGTATTTACCTTTTCATTGGCCATCATCAGGTAAGGAAAGGGAACCCCAAAGATCACCAGCTGGTTCTCGGTGGTTTCGATATTTTCATCCAGGATATCTTTTAGCAATTGCTGTCCTTCTACATACGTTAAGTTCATCTTCCAGTTAGCCGCTGCTATTTGCTGTCTCATGATTTCTTTGTTTTTGTTTGATTATAAATATGGGTAATATGCTCTTTTTCTGCTGTTGTCAGTATTTGTTTTTTGGTTTGCATCCACCGCTCCAGGTGTATCAAAGCCTGGGGCAACTCGTAAAGCGTGTCATCATTATATCCCCAGGAAAAAGAAGGGATCCATTTAGGGCTGAGTCCTTTGCCGAAAATGTTTGCACAGATGCCGGTCACCGTTCCGGAGTTAAAGGAAGTATTGATCGCAGCTTTTGAATAATCGCCCATCAATACCCCGCATTTCATACCCGCCTGATATCTTCCGGAGGGCAAAGTTATGCGAATATTTCCGGCTGTGTTTTTTAAATTGCTGTTACTGGTACCGGCGCCCAGGTTGCACCAGCGCCCGATCACCGAATCGCCCAGGTAACCATCGTGTGCTTTATTGGAAAACGGGAACAGCACCGAATTTTTAATTTCTCCGCCCACCGTGCAAAAAGCACCGATAGTAGTTCCACCATAGATCCGGGTACCCATTTTTACCACTGCTCCTTCACCAATAAACACCGGTCCGCGGATACAGGTACCTTCCATGATCAGCGCATTCTTCGAGATATACACCGGTCCCTCCTCCGCGTTGATGAACGAAAACCGCACATCTGCACCTGGTTCAATAAATACCTGCGCGCCGTTGGTGACCTGGTTGCCGGCGGCCAGCGGTGCCGGTTCCCGGCCCTGGCTGAGCAATGTAAAATCGAAATGCAGCAAGCGCGCGTTTTGCTCAAAAATATCCCAGCCGTACCGGATAAAATCAACCGGGGTTTGAGGAAGCAGCTCAACCGGACTGCCGGAAAAATCTGCTTCAGATGCACCGTAACCAATAATGGCTCCGCTTTCGAATTGCAGGAAATCACCGGGAGAAAAAGCGCGCAATTGATCCACCAGCTGCTGCGATGGCAGCAGGCTGGCCGGTATAAACCAGCGGGCATCCGTACCGTTCTTCAGATCGTTTTCCACGATCCGCTCCCAGCGCCGGCGGTTGGTCATCATACCCCCGGGAATGGCCTCCACGGCCGTTGTAAGACTAAAAGGGAACAATGGTTCTGCCTGGTACTGTGTATGCGTGAAAATAACTGCGCTCATAAATTGAGGTGCCTAAGATAAACAGAAATAAGGGCAAAACAAAACCCCGGGAGCACCGGGGTTTGTAAAAAATATAAAAACAGCACCAATTATTTCTTGGCGTATTTTCTTTTGAACTTGTCGATACGACCGGCAGTATCTACCAGAACGTTCTTACCAGTAAAGAAAGGGTGAGAGGTGCTTGAAATTTCCAGTTTAATTACGGGGTATTCGTTACCATCTTCCCATTGAATGGTTTCTTTTGAATTGGCAGTAGAGCGGCTTAAAAAGGTATCGCCGTTACTCATGTCTTTAAACACTACTAAACGGTAGCTTTCTGGATGGAGCCCTTGTTTCATAATTATATGATTTTTAAGGTTGTACGGATTTTGCCGTACGGTTATGAATAAAATTTGAGGTGCAAAGGTAAGGAAAATCCCAAATGCAGCATAATGAATATCAAATTAAAATGCAAAACATTCAACCCAGATAGCTCCGGCCCCACTGCCGTACCAGAAGCCGGCGATGACCAACTTCCTTATTCCGCTCCCAGACCCAATTTCCACATTTCCACATTCTCAAATTTTCAAATTCTCAAATTCCCTAACTCCGCATATTTTCGATCTGTAGCGGTACGCCCAGCTCCCAGCCTTTTGAAGCCTGTATCACGCTTTGCAGGTCATCGATCTTTTTGCCGGTTACCCGCACCACATCGTCATGGATGGAAGCCTGCACTTTCAGCCCGGCATCTTTGATCAGCTTCACGATTTTCTTGGCATCTTCCTGCCTGATACCGTTGCGTACTTCCACTTCTTTTTTCCAGGCCTTGCCGATCTGGCTTCCGGCCTTGCTGAGGTCAAACGCTTCGGGGGCGATGCCCTGCTTATGGGCGCGGCTTACCAGTACATCCAGTAACTGCGTCATCTTCATATCATCTTCCGTTTCTACATTGATCTTGAATGTTTTTTTATCCAGGTCGATCACTACATGCGAACCTTTAAAATCAAAACGGTTGGTGATTTCCTTTTTCACCACATTTACGGCATTGTCCAGCGCCTGTGCATCTACTTTACTGGCAAAATCAAAAGAAGGCATATTCAGAAATTTAGAATATAAATTTAAAATGTAAAATTTAAAAGTACTAAGAACCTGCGGATTCTACGGAATTATTTTCCACTGCTGACAGGTATCATCCCATATTCCGGAGCAGCTTAAGCCTCTTCCTGGTATTTTTGAATACGGTTAAAGCGCATGATCTATCTGCCATCTGCAATTTTAACAATACCTCCCGGCCACAATTGCATTTTTTTTATTATATTTAGGTAAGAAAACCCGCTGACCATCAAAATGATGGAACGGTTTCCTGCATTTTTTAATCATAAAATCACCAATAATGTCAAAGCTATCTTTAAACCGCGTACACACCATCGCGGACTGCACACTTTTACAGGAAACATTCCGCCAGCAACATGCCGGTTTGATCATTAAAATAGTGGCATTGAAACGCCGGATTGAACGCCACCGGAACATCATTGATCATACCACAGCCGACCTGCGCATAAAGCAAACCACACTGGATGCTTACGAGCAGGCATTGACCCAGGCAACCGCTACAGACGTAAGGACCCGCCTGAAGCGCGACCTGGCCAAAAGCCGGGTACTGGTATTACAGGCACGATTGTTACGCTATACCCCGGTTGGCCTGCTCAACCTGGAAAACAGGCTGGAGATCGCTGAAAAAGCAGTTGAGTTGAGACTATAAATACAAACCTGCAGGAACTGGCCGCCTGCCGGCTAAAGCTGATGGAGCAAACAGTTCCCGCAGCCGTATCGCCGCTTCCGGAACAGCCAGGTTCAACCGACTTTGTTCCGGTGCAAACGGAGCCGGCAGACCGTCCGGCAAACGAAAAATCCGGAGAATTAGCCATGATCGTGCTTTCTGAAAAACCATTCATAACCCTATCGGGCGCCAAACAACCGCGGCTGCCGGAGTCTGCCACTGCTATATTTCAGGCGGCCAAGGTTGCCGGACCTGATCTTATACCACCAGTACCGCTCCGGCATTGAGCGCAGGTAAGCTGCGGTATTGCATTTCCTTTGCCGGTCGTAAAAAGCGCCGGAATTCTGTTGGTAGCTGTTATGCGGAATTGAATAACAACCGGAAATACTTAATAATAATTTAAGCCTCAACTTACCGTAAACTCCGATTATTCCCCGTAATTCTGCCGATAAAGTGGTATTATTGTGAGTATACACCGAAAAGATATGCAGAAGGTTATCCCCAGGGACATCAGTTGGCTGGCCTTTAACGGCCGGGTATTACAGGAGGCTGCGGACCCAACCGTTCCGCTGAACGAGCGGATCAAATTTCTTGGAATTTTTTCCAATAACCGGGATGAATTTTTCAGGGTTCGTATTGCTTCGCTGAAGCGGATGCTGCGGATCGAGTCGAAGCTGAACATGCACCCCGAGAAAAATCCAAAAAAGATCCTTGATCAGATCCACCGCCTGATGACCGATCAGCAGGAAGAGTTTGAGCGGGTTTGGAAGAATGTGCAACGCAGCCTCAACCGGAACCGGATCTATTTAAAAACAGAAGCCCAGCTTACCGTAACACAGAAAAAATTCATCCGGGATTTTTATGAATCGGAGATCAGTCCGAATATCATTCCGCTGATGATTGAGAATATTAAAAAATTTCCTACACTTCGCGATAAATCCATTTTCCTGGGAGTGGTGATGCGGAAAAGCTTTAACCGGCAAGACCGGAAATATGCGATCATCGAAGTGCCCGTAACGGCGGTCGGACGTTTTATTGAGCTTCCCTCCCGCCCCAGCCAGCACGATATTATGTTGCTGGAAGATGCCATTATTTCCAATCTCCCGGATATCTTCCGGTTCCTGGGTTATGATGAGTTCAGGGCACATATTTTTAAATTTACGCGGGATGCCGAACTGGATATCGATACCGCTGATAATACATCCATCATCCAGAAACTGGAAACCGGTCTTAAAAACCGGAAAAAAGGTACACCCGTACGTTTTACTTACGATGAGCGGATGGATCCGGAGCTCCTGAGCTACCTCGTTACCCGTATGGGATTTGCAAAACAGGATGCCATCAGCCCGGCAGGCGCCATTCACAATTTCCGTCATTTTATCGACTTCCCATCCAAGGTATTTAAAAACGTAAGCAGGAGAAAGGAGCCATTTGATCATCCCCTCTTGCTGGAACAGCGTATTTCGGATGTGATCATGCACCGGGATGTGCTGCTGAGCTATCCCTATCATAATTTTACGCCCACCATCGACCTGATCCGGGAGGCTGCTTTTGACCCGGATGTGGTATCCATCAAGATCACCTGTTACCGCCTGGCCTCCCAGTCGAAGATCATCAATGCATTGGTAAATGCCGTACGCAATGGCAAAGAAGTTACCGTAATGCTGGAGCTGAAGGCCCGCTTTGATGAAGAAGCAAATATGGAATGGAAGCAGCGTCTGGAAGATGTGGGTGCGACCGTTTTAACCGGGTTCCCGAATATGAAAGTGCATGCCAAATTGTGCATTATCAAAAAAAGAAAGGGTGCTCAAACGGAACATTACGGTTTTGTAAGCACCGGCAACCTGAATGAAAAAACGGCCCGCATTTATGCCGATCATTGCCTGCTGACCTCCAACAAAAAAATAATGGCCGATATCAACCGGATCTTTACCTACCTGGAGAACCCCAAGACCAATGAACTGGTATTACAGAAATGTACCACCATTGTTCCCAGTCCGTACCTGGTGCGCACCTTCCTGGTAAAACTGATCGATCATGAAATTGCTACGGCCCGGAAGGGGAAAAAGGCAGAAATGATCATCAAGATCAATTCGCTTTCCGATATCGACCTGATCCAGAAACTTTATGAAGCGGCACGGGCGGGTGTTGTGGTAAAACTGATCGTGCGGGGTATCTTCTGCATGCTGTCGCAGAACAAAAAGTTCAGGCACAAGGTTACCGCCATCAGTATTGTGGATGAGTACCTGGAACACGCCCGTGTTTTTGTATTTCATAATGGCGGGAAGCCCCGCGTATTCCTGTCGTCGGCAGACTGGATGCTGCGGAATATTGAACACCGGGTGGAAGCCACCTGTCCGGTCCTGGATCCCCAGTTGAAAAACGAGCTGATCGATATTCTGAATATCCAGCTGAGCGACAATGTAAAGGCCCGGGTACTGGATAATGAACTTAAAAATAAATATGTACATTCGGCCTCTAAAAAGGTACGGTCACAGGAGGAGATCTATCATTACCTCATCAATAAAAAATATTCATAGTTGAAATTAGCGGCCATTGATATCGGCAGTAACGCCGCCCGTTTACTGATCACGGATGTGCGGATGATCAAAAAGAACAAGCCGGAGTTTATCAAATCCAATCTCATCCGGGTACCGCTGCGGCTGGGTTTTGATGTATTTGAAACCGGGGAAATTTCGCCGGATAAAACAGCGCATATCCTCAGTACCATGAAGGCCTACCGGCACCTGCTGGATGCCTACGAGGTACAAGCGGTAAAAGCCTGCGCTACTTCGGCCATGCGCGATGCCCGGAACGGGCTGCAGATCATTGAGCAGGTAGCAAAAGAAACCGGGTTGCAGATCGAGATCATTTCCGGCGACCGGGAAGCAGCCCTCATTTATGAAAGTCATGTAGCCGAAAACCTTACCCAGGACGCTGCCTACCTGTATATTGATGTGGGTGGCGGAAGTACGGAACTAACCTGTTTTGTAAACGGGGAAATGAATTTTAAACGTTCTTTCAATATCGGAACCATCCGGTTACTGAAGCAACAGGTGGCGGAAGCCCAGTGGGAGGAAATGAAAACCTATATACGGAGCAATACACGGAATATCAAAACAACCATCGGTATCGGGTCCGGGGGTAATATCAACAAGATCTTTTCCCTTTCAAAACGCAAGGAAGGCCGGCCGCTTTCGCTGGAACTGCTCCGCGATTATTATAAGGAATTCAGCAGCATGACGCTCACCGAACGGATGAGCAATTATAAGTTGCGGGAAGACCGGGCCGATGTGATCGTTCCGGCTTTATTGATTTATATAAACGTATTGAAATGGGCCGGAGCCGAAGAGATCCTGGTGCCCAAGATCGGGTTGGCAGATGGATTGATCCAGAATTTGTACGAAGAGATCCGAGAGCAGGGATAAGTTTGGAGCTATTAGTTATCAGTTTTCAGTCTTTAGTTTTCAGTTATGAACACTCAGCGTCTGGCATTGATCATCAAGTATAAAATGAAATCCAACCTGGAACATTAGACTTGAAACCGTAAACAAAAAAATTAGTTATCAGCTTTCAGTCTTTAGTTTTCAGTTATGAACACTCAGCGTCTGGCATTGATCATCGAGTATAAACGAAATCCAACCTGGAACATTGAACTTGAAACCTTAAACAAAAAAATTAGTTATCAGTTTTCAGTCTTTAGTTTTCAGTTATGAGCACTCAGCGTCTGGCATTGATCATCGGGTATAAAACGAAACCCAACCTGGAACATTGAACTTGAAACTTTAAACAAAAATATTAGTTATCAGTTTTCAGTCTTTAGTTTTCAGTTATGAACACTCAGCGTCTGGCATTGATCATCAAGTATAAAACGAAATCTAACCTGGAACATTGAACCTGAAACCTTAAACAAAAAAATCATGTCGATTAATAAAGAAGTAAAAAGGGTAACCACACATACACTGGCGAAAATGAAAGAGGCCGGGGAAAAGATCAGTATGCTTACGGCTTATGATTTTTCCTTTGCCCGCATCATCGACGGTGCCGGTATTGATGTAATCCTGGTGGGTGATTCGGCCTCCAATGTAATGGCCGGACATGAAACCACATTGCCCATTACCCTTGATCAGATGATCTACCACGCACAATCTGTGATCCGTGGTGCCAAACGTTGCCTGGTGGTGGTCGATCTTCCGTTTGGCGCCTATCAGTCCAATTCTGAAATTGCCCTGGCATCTGCCGTACGTATTATGAAAGAAACCGGTGCACATGCGGTAAAACTGGAAGGTGGTGAAGAAGTGGTAGAGTCCGTGCGGAAAATTGTATCGGCCGGCATACCGGTGATGGGTCACCTGGGACTTACTCCACAGTCTATTTACAAATTCGGCACTTATGCCGTGCGGGCAAAAGAAGACGCCGAAGCCAATAAGCTGCGCAAAGACGTGCTGCTGCTGCAGGAAGCAGGCTGTTTTTCTATTGTGTTGGAAAAGATACCGGCACTGCTGGCGAAGGAAGTAACCGAAAGTCTCTACATTCCTACCATTGGTATCGGGGCCGGCAGGCATTGCGATGGCCAGGTACTGGTAATGCATGATATGCTGGGGATCAATACCGAATTTAAACCCAAGTTTTTAAGGCAATACCTGAATGTTTTTGATCAGGCCACCAATGCCGTACAACATTATATTTCTGACGTACGCTCCGGCGATTTTCCCAATGAACAGGAACAATATTAGCCGGATGGTTTACTTGCAAAGAGATCTGCCTGGTTACTGAAAACCGATCATTCAGAAATATTTCTGAAGAGCATTTCTTGCCCATGACAGGAGTCATGCTATATTGAGTCCAGTGATACGCCCTGTCATGTTGTTCCGATAAATGTGCCTGGTGAACACTATTCCTGAAATAGGCAAAGGGGATCGGTATTATTACGATGGCTTTCGCGCTGAAGTAGCAATATCCTTTAATGTATAAAGAGGCCCGAAGGGCCCTAAATATGCATAGCCTCCAACTGAGGTTGGAGGCTACCCGGGCACGGACAATTCAACCCCGAAAAGTGGGTTGAATAAACGGGCTCTTTTCAAAGCAGGTATTGTTCGTTAAATTCAATATCATTTTCAATCAGCAGTCTTTTGAATTCATCATGAAATAACTCTTTTTTGTGATGTTCTTTTTGGTTCCTAATATAATTGATAATCTTATCTTTTTCTCCAATTGAATAGGTGAACGCACCATATCCCTCCTGCCATCCCTCAAAATCGGGAAATAAACCGCTGTTTTTCATCCAACTATTAGAAGCTATCTTTATGTCTTTTACGTAATCTGCAAGCGATATGCAAGGATGAAGGTCTGAAAAAATGTGGATATGATCTGCCACCCCGTTGATACAATAAAGCTTGCATTTGTGATTCTTTACGATTCCGGATATATATCTGTAAAGTTGTTCACAATCCGACTCTGCAATTGTTTTTTTACGGTGTTTTGTACTAAACACGATCTGGTAAAAGACCTGACGGTAGCTCATAGTGATTTCATTTGTGGGTTAATAATCGGGAATAAGTTACGATTCTTTTTCGAAAAATTCAACCCCTGTCAGGGTTGAACCTACCGCTGTCGGAAATCCTCCGCTTTGCAGAGGGCTATTCACATTGTAGCCCTCCGGGCTGCCATTTGCGCACATAACAGTAATGATATGACACGCATTTAATCAGGCGCCATTTGTATTCACACGATCGAACTCATGGAAACAGAGTGGCTGCCTCCAGAAGGCCTATCCCGTCCAGCTATTTATTCAGGCGGCCATTTGAAACTGACTTGTGATTTCCCCTCGTCTGCAGGGATAAAAAATATTTCTTATCTTTAATACCCTTTGTAAAATAAACACCGGGATCACGACATGATGAAGGAAAAAAAATTTCAATTCTCTTATACCCTGGTTGAAGACAGCCTTGCATTAAATGAGGAGGATGCGGCCCTGTTACAACTGGCACGCAAAACCACTAAAAAGGCTTATGCGCCCTACTCCCGGTTCAATGTAGCCTGTGCGGCCAAACTGGCCAATGGTAAAACAGTGGTAGGCTCCAACCAGGAGAATGCCTCCTATCCCGTGGGTATTTGTGCAGAACGGGCACTGCTGGCAACAGTGGGTACCCAATATGCCGATGAGCCTATCGTTACCCTTGCCGTATCCTATCACTCGCAGAACGGAAGCAGCAACCGGCCCATATCGCCCTGCGGTATGTGCCGCCAGGCTTTGTCGGAATATGAAAAACGTACCGGAAGCCCCATTCGCCTCCTGTTATCGGGTATGGAAGGTCCGGTTTATATCATTAATACCATTAAGGATCTGCTGCCGTTGGCCTTTAGCAATGAGGATCTGGGAAGTAATGGTTAATACAAGGCGAACAATGTATCAGCCGGGAGGCAGCACTTCAGAAAAATAGCGGGTAACTGTTACCTGCACAATATGTTTACCCGGATATCGGGTCTTATACGCATTTGTGAAATCCTGGGTTAGCCCGATCACGTTGTATTGAACCGGGTTCAGCGGAATCTGTTCCTGCCGGCATTCATGGTTAAGTGTGAGCGTCCAGTTTTTAAACGTATATCCTACTTTATAGAGTTGCTGGTTCCGGGCATATTCGGCGGCCTCGTTTGACCGGAAAATAAATCCATTGCCGGCGGATGCATCATTTAAAGAATCCAGCAGCTGCCGGCGCAATACCCGGGCGTCAGCAGCACGTGCAGCCTTTACCACAACCGTTGTTTTCCATTGTTCGTTCTCAATATGCGTCCAGCCATATGCTGTTTCTACAGACCGGGAAAAAACCGCGATATGCAGAACCGGTCTTCCCGGCTCCCCGCTCCGTAACGTGATGGTCGTATTGCCCGGCGCATGGGCCGTTACCAAAACCCGGTCACCCTGCCATACAGCCGTTGCTATTGAAGAATCGGTTGAGGTAAGCGCAGCATCCTTGCCTGCATATGCCGGCAATAACAACGGTTTCTCTGTTTGTGCCCATAAGGAAACTGTTTCCTTTTCGGTGCGCTCCGGCAACCTGGTATCATTTTTACCACAGGCAGTTGCCAGTAATAGCAAAAAAATGAACACAGGAAACCATTGTCTTTTCATAAATGACAGTGTATGATGCCACAAGATAAAAAACAAACGAACAGTATCCTTAACCGTAAATCAGAAAGTAGTGTTAAAAGCACCGATATTACAACCTCTATTACCCACTGTTTCAGCCATACAGATCAATGGTCGGGGGCAGGCATATTAAGAAATTTGCTTTTTCTAAAACTGACGCTCCAGTTCCACGCCTACTTTTCCTGCAAATCCGTCGATGGGAACGGTGAGCTTGTATAAGCGCATGCGCAGCGCTGAAATAATGGGGAACTGTTCTTTTAGCTTTTCTGCCAGCTCTGTAAGAAAGGTCTCGAGCAGTTCCCGCGGTTGCTGCATTTCTGCTTTTACCAGGTGATAGATTTCGGCATAGTTTAGTGTTTCGTCCAGTGAATGGATGATCCCCTCTTCTTTCGGAAAGGAAATGGTCAGGTTCATTTCAAAAGCATTGCCCGTTTTTTTTTCCTCTGCATACAAGCCGTGGCCCGCAAAAAAGCGCAGCTGTTCCAGGTGTATCGTAACGAGTTGTGCCATTGAATCTTTTTTTAGTATGAACGTTTACAAAAGGAATGCAATACCCGGCGGCATTGCCACTTGGATCAGGCTCCTTATCATATACGCCACATAACGAACAGAATTATACCAGTGTCATGCTGAGCATAGCCAAACATCCCTGTGATACCGGACTATCCGAAGACCGGGAGACCTTTCGGCTTCGCTATGCTCCGCTCAAGGTGACGAAAGCATAATAACGAATAACACCAGGTATGGAAGAACAATCCTGCTACCGTCATGCTGAGCATAGCCGGGCATCCCTTTGATACCGGACTGCCCCGGAATTGACTTTTTTTAATCAGCTTCTTTTCAAAACCTATCCTGCGATTAGTGAATGCCTTTCTCTCCCAGGTAGCGCTCTGCATCCAGGGCGGCCATACATCCGCTTCCTGCAGCGGTTACAGCCTGCCGGTAAATTTTATCCTGCACATCGCCGGAGGCAAAAACACCTTCCACATTGGTTTTGGAAGTGCCCGGTATGGTTTTAATATACCCCGCTTCATCCATATCGAGAAAATCTTTGAAGATATCGGAATTGGGCTGGTGACCGATGGCTACAAAAAAGCCATTTACGGCAATTTCCTGCGTTTCGCCGGTCTGGTTATTTTTTATACGAACTCCATTCACCGTCTTTTCTCCCAGCACTTCTTCCGTTTCCGTGTTGAAATAGAGTTTGATATTGGGCGTGTTCAACACGCGGTCCTGCATTACTTTTGATGCCCGCATAGCGTCTTTCCGTACCAGCATATGTACCGTGGTACACAGTTTGGAAAGGTACAGGGCTTCTTCCGCTGCCGTATCCCCGGCACCTACAATAGCCACTTCTTTTCCTCTGAAGAAAAAACCATCGCAAACGGCACAGGCACTTACACCAAAGCCATTCAGGCGTTCTTCGCTCGACAGCCCCAGCCATTTTGCAGAGGCACCGGTGGAAATAATAACCGCGTCGGCTTCAATCAGTTTTTCCTCATCGATCCATACCTTATGCGGCTGGCTCGAAAAGTCGACCTTGGTGGCAATTCCAAAACGGATATCGGCGCCCATTCTTTTGGCCTGCTTTTCAAAATCGATCATCATCTCCGGTCCCTGTATCCCATCGGGATATCCGGGATAGTTTTCTACTTCTGTGGTGATGGTCAGTTGTCCGCCCGGCTGGATCCCCTGGTATAAAACCGGGTTCAGATTGGCACGGGAGGCATAAATAGCCGCCGTGTAACCAGCTGGTCCTGAACCTATTATTAAACATTTTACGTGTTCTGTTGCTGTTTCCTGTATCATATCGATGCTTTATAAAAATATGCCGAACGATTTCGGCATAACACTATTATTTACAAATTTTTATGTTGTATTTAATTACAAAAATAAAGGGAAAATGTTTACCGGGGGTTAAACGCTTCCCCACATCATACCCGCCGGGATGTGGATATCCCGGGTGAATATCGCCTTTAAGCTTATTTTGCATTCCGGTTACGATTCCTTTATTTTGCAGCCCAATAATAACGTTTATGAAAACATATATACTGCTTTTGATGTCTGCACTGCTGTTTTCCTGTGCTTCAGGGTACAAAGCGATTCATCCCGAAAAACTTCAATACATTCAAAGCCGGGAAGATTCGATCCTTGCATACAAGGAAAATGTATTACAAACCGCAAGAAACCGGAAATTTGTTAACAAAGAAATCAAAAAAGAGCTGCAGGTGGTTGCGGTACGGATTACCAACACAACTAACAATACCCTGCTGTACAATGCCAATTACAAAATTTACGCTGGTGGTAATGAAATCCAGTTACTGGATCCTGCAATGGCCGGTAAAAAGATCAAACAAAATGCCGGGCTGCATCTTTTATACTTATTGCTTACCCCAATGCGATTGAACATAGCCACAACATCAAGCAATGAAAGCATCCCTATCGGGTTGGTGGTAGGACCGGTGCTGGCCGGAACCAATATTGCCATTGCAGCCTCGGCCAACAAAAACTTCAGGAATGAACTCGCCTACTTTGATATAACAAGTAAGCAAATACAACCCGGACAAACCGTATACGGTCTGATCACGTTGCCCAACTATCACAATGCCCCGTTGTTTTTAAAACTGCTTTAGCGGGTAGTGTCCTGTAACCAGGCACAGTAAAAGAACAGTAGTTTGTGACATCCACCAGGGATCATGGCACATATTTATTGATGCTCCTTCTCCATTTTTTTGCGGTATGCCCGGTACAAATCAGCAACCAGGCGGTCATATGCTTCCCGGTCAGCAAACACGGTTGGATCGTGTGAACTCCCTGGTGCATGTTTTCCCGGTAAATTAAACTGGCTGCCATGCGCCGCAACCCAAAGATCAAATGATTGTTTTTTCAGCGACTCGAGGGTATAGGCATAATCCTGTGCAATATCCGGATAGGCCGGTATGGCGTCGAAACGTCTGTCAGTAATGATCGTGGGTAAATTAGCAATCAACACCCGGTAAGCCCGCTTATTGTCGTTTACGGTAAGCAGGAAACTGCTGGAGCCCTTTGTATGCCCCGGATGATGTAGCATCACCAGGCTGACACTTCCCAGTGTGATCGTATCCCCGTCGTACAACAACCGGTCGGCCCTCACCGGTTCAAACTGTACACCATGTACGCCCAGTTCATAATCCGACCGGCCACCGTCTGCCAGCACCGGTGCATCTTTTGCATTGACCATCATACGTGCACCGGTTAACCGTTTGATAGCAGCCATGGCTCCTACATGATCGTAATGCACCTGCGAAGTGAGCAGGATCTTGATATCGTTAAACCGGAAACCCAGCGTTTCGATGCTCTTTTTAATCAGGGGCAATGATGCGGCCAGTCCGGTATTGATGAGGATATTTCCTTTGGGAGTGGTAACCAGGTAACAGGCCAGATCACGGGTGCCCACATAATACAGGTTACCGGCAATTTGAAAAGGAGGAAACGCCTCCGACCAGTCTGCCGGAACATCTTTGGGCTCCTGTACCTGTGCATGAACGGATTTACAGGTAATAAACAGGAGTAATAACACCATTCCAGTCTGCCATAAAGCCGCGCCGTTGATTTTCATTTTTTTTCAAACAGATTTTTCACATGTAATCAAAAAGCAGGCCGTAAATGCACTTCATTTTCGCGACCTGCTTCCTGTTTTATACCGGTATACCGGGTCATCGTTTCATCAATCAGCAAATTTTTTCCGCAGGGCATCCAGGCTCGATTGGAAGTTGTTTTTTCCCGCAGACGCCGTTTTTGCCGGTTGCTTCTGCTGGTTTCCTGCAGGTCTTGTTTTGCCTTCGCTGCCTGCAGCGTCTTTCATGCTCAGGGAGATCCGCTTCCGTGCAGCATCTACTTCCAGTACCGTAACCATCACTTTCTGATTCAGCTTTACCACTTCATTGGGATCGCTTACAAATTTATTGGCAAGGTGCGACACATGTACCAGGCCATCCTGCTTTACCCCTACATCCACAAAGGCTCCGAAATTGGTAATATTGGTTACAATACCCGGCACTTTCATACCTGGCTTCAGGTCTTCGATGGCAGACAATCCCTCCGCAAAACTAAATTCTTCAATAGCTGCCCGCGGATCACGGCCGGGTTTTTCCAGCTCTTTTAAAATATCTTCAATGGTGTACTGCCCTACTGTTTCTGTCACAAAATCACGCGCTTTGATCCCTTTCCTTAATTCAGGCTTTGTGATCAGCTCCGTAACAGAGCAATTCAGGTTCCCCGCCATATTCTCTACCACCGGATAGCTTTCCGGGTGCACTGCCGAATTGTCCAGCGGATTGGAGGCATTGGGGATCCGTAAAAAACCGGCACATTGTTCAAATGCCTTCGGCCCCAGCATCGATACCTTCAGCAGTTCTTCGCGGCTTTTAAACGCCCCGTTCTTTACCCGGTATTCTACAATATTACGGGCCGTGGTAGCCGTTAAGCCCGATACATACATCAGCAGATGTTTACTGGCTGTATTTACATCCACGCCCACATAGTTCACACAGCTTTGTACCACCTGGTCCAGGCTATCTTTTAACCGGTTCTGATTCACGTCGTGCTGGTACTGGCCCACACCGATGCTCTTGGCATCGATCTTCACCAGTTCGCTCAGCGGATCCAGCAACCGGCGCCCGATGCTGATGGCTCCGCGCACGGTTACATCTTCATCCGGAAATTCCTCCCGGGCCACTTCGCTGGCCGAATAAATAGAAGCCCCGCTTTCATTTACCATAAAGATCGAGACCGGTTTTCCGAAGTCGATGCTTCGCGCAAGCTTTTCCGTTTCCTTACTGGCGGTTCCATTTCCATAACCGATCGCCTCAATATCATATTTGTTTACCAAACGCTTCAATGCCTCCGTTGCACCATACCAATCATTTTGCGGTGCATGCGGAAAGATCGTTTCATATTTAAGAAACGTGCCGCTTTCATCCAGGCACACCACTTTGCAACCCGTTCTGAATCCCGGGTCAATCGCCAGTACCCGCTTATGCCCCAGCGGCGAGGCCAGTAATAATTGCCGCAGGTTTTCTGCAAATACTTTGATTGCTTCTTCATCAGCGGAGGTTTTACTGCTCATCCGGAACTCCGTTTCAATGGCCGGTTTCAGCAGCCGGGCATACGCATCTTCAACCGCCAGTGCTACCTGCCCGCCGGCTTCGCCGGACGACGTAACAAATTCGTTTTTCAGCGAACCGATCGCCGAATCTTTTTCAATAGCAATATCCATAATCAGGAACCCTTCTTTTTCACCGCGGCGAATGGCCAGGATCCGGTGCGAAGGGCATTTCGACAAGGGTTCTTTGAAGTCAAAATAATCCCGGTATTTCTGGGCTTCTGCTTCTTCTTTTTTTGTTGTGAGCACGCGGGACGACACGGTGGATGTTTCCTCAAACATCGATCGCACCAGGGTACGGGCCTGCTCACTCTCCGCAATGCGTTCTGCTATAATATCCCGGGCTCCCTGAAGCGCCTCCGCGGTATCTGCTACCTGTTCATTCAGGAATTTTGCTGCGGCTTCCGCTACATGTCCGTTACCTTGCGCCCATAACAGGTCTGCCAGTGGTTCCAGTCCCTTTTCTATAGCAACCGATGCCTTGGTTTTCCGCTTGGGTTTGTATGGCAGGTAAATATCTTCCAGTTCCGTTGCATTGATGCAGACATCGATCCGGGTCTTTAATTCAGGGGTCAGCTTTCCTGCGGCTTCAATCGTTTTGATCACCGTTTCCTTCCGTTTTTCCAATTCGTCATAGTAACGGATCTTATCAATCACATTTCCTACCTGTACTTCGTCCATATTTCCTGTTGCCTCTTTCCGGTAGCGACTGATAAAAGGGATCGTAGCCCCTTCCGCATGCAGTTGTTCCACATTACCTACCTGCTTTAACGGCAGGCTCAGGTCTGCTGCGATCTGCTGTATGTATTTTATATCCATTTTTAAATTAGTTGGGGTGCAAATGTAAGCGGTGTTGGTAAAGAAACAAAGGGCTGTGCATAACAATCGCCGCTTCCCTGGGTTTGCCGGCAAGCTGCTTTGCCGTAACTGGAAAATACACATTAAATAAGGACTCGTCTGCCGAAAATGGTTAAAAAACCGTAAAGATTTTGGCATGGGTGCCGCAGGATTTGTCCGATTGCTTAAGCGTCCTTATATTTGTCTATAAATTTAGTAGACTAAAAAAGATTCGCAGTTTGCTGAAGTGTTTGTTCTGTTAGGGTGAGCCGATTTAATAAACACTTAAAAGCATAAAAATGGCGGCATACACCATCCTGATCAATGTTCCCAAAGCCGCGGACATGATCCTGGTCCAACTGGTCCGGCTGTTAAAAGAAGCAATTTATACCCGCAGTGTACGACACTCATCCGGGATCATTGCGGCTGATCAGCAAAGCATTGAATGGAATATTGAAGGCAGCATCAGCTTTCATGATATCAGCAGTTTTGTAAACGGTATCACCCGGGATATTCATGAACCCTACCGTTATTCCATTACCAACCAGGATCCGGCGCTGCTGGCCCGGAACTAAATTTTCACCGGATGCAGCTCAATTTTATTGCACTTGCGGTGCCGTTATTCCTGCTCTTTATGGCGCTGGAATATCGCCACGCATTAAAAAAAGGCAGCCGTGTTTTTCACTGGCAGGAGTCCATTGCGAATTTGAATGTTGGTATTGCAGAACGGCTTTGCGACCTGCTGACCTCCGGCTCTTTTTTCTTTGCGTTTGCCTGGATCCACAAACATTATGCATTGCTGGACATAAAGCCTACACTGCTTACCTGGGTTCTGCTTTTTCTGGCAACCGACCTGGTATGGTACTGGTATCACCGGTTCGGACATGTGGTAAATCTTTTCTGGAGTGCTCATGTGGTGCATCATCAAAGCGAAGATTTCAATTATACCGTATCAGCACGGATTACGGTGTTTCAATCGGTACTGCGGGGTCTCTTTTGGAGCGTGCTACCGCTGATCGGGTTTCCGCCGCAGATGATCACCCTGCTGCTGCTGATCCATGGCGCCTACCCGTTTTTTACGCACACTCAAATGATCGGTAAACTGGGCTGGCTGGAATATATACTGGTAACGCCCTCCCATCACCGGGTACATCATAGCAGCAATCCCGAATACCTGGATAAAAATTATGGTGATGTGCTGATCATATGGGATAAACTGTTTGGTACCTTTAAGGCGGAAGATATTACACCCGTTTATGGATTAACCCAACCGCTCAACAGTCATAGCTTTCTATGGCAGCATTTTCATTTCTTTATGGAGCTTTGCATTGCTGTAAAAAGAACGCCTGGTTTTCTTAATAAAATAAAATTGCTGTTCAGTAAGCCCGATACGGTAGACGCATCGATCCGCCCGGTACTGGAACGGAAATTTCAGCGAAGGAAGGCCGTAGCACCACCATCCGTTCCGTTACTAAAAACCATTTCCCTGCAAACGGCTTTTACATTAACGATCCTCTTCTTTACGATTTTGTTTTCCTATTACCTGCAGCCCCTGCAACTGTTTGTTGCTGCCGTCTTCATCGTTCTTAGCGTTATTGCCACGGGTGCCATGCTGGAACAAAAACGATGGGTATTTCCTTTGGAGTATATCCGTACATTACTTTTGTGTATATTTCTCTGTGTTACCTTCCCGAATAAATATGTATGGATATGTTGTACCTGTTTGCTGTTGATCCTGCTCTTATACTATCACTATTTTAGAAGCCGTTATTACGCGCTTTACCTGGCACCCTGATTTTTTGATCGAAATCATTATTACCCGGAAGAGACAACCTTTGTGACATGCATCCGGTCTGTTTTGCGGGTACTGACTTTTATGCAATGATACAGGATTTCGCATCCTGGTATTGCAAACAGGAAACAAATCGTTTAACCATAAAACAGTAATGATGAAAAAATTTCAATTAGCAGGCTTTTTATTCTTCGCATTGGCGCTGATCTCCTGCAGTACTACCAAAAAAACAGTAAATACCGTAGAAAAAAATGAAGATGCCCAAAAACAGCTGGAGCATTTTCCCAAAGAGAAAAAAGGATACAAACGGTATGTAATTCTTTTACCCGTTAAAGGCGCATCAGAGGCCGATTTTAAGCTGGAACTGATCCCGGGAAAGGTAATGCCTACCGACTGCAACACCCGTTCACTGAATGGCAAGATCGTTGAAAAAGATGTACAGGGATGGGGCTACACCTACTATGAATTTTCTTCCAACGGAACCGTAGTATCTACGATGATGGCCTGCCCGGATGGTAAAAAAACAGAAAAATTTGTTGGGGCAAAACCCGAGCAGATCCGTTACAACAGCAAACTTCCGGTAGTTGTTTTTGTGCCGGACGGATATGAATTAAAATACCGCATCTGGAATGCCGGTAATACTTCTGATGCTGCGGTTAAGTAGCACCGGATCATAAAGCAGTAACCATAAAGAATGTCATCCAGGGGATGGCATTTTTTTATGCCTGGCTTTTTATTATTGGCCAAACAAATGCGTCATGATAGCCCTTTAATCAAAATAATCCTTTTCCAATATTCAAAGTAAGATCCAAAACGCCCTGTATCATCACTCGGTTCGGTATCACAGGAATGTTTCAGCCGGGCTGCCAATGACAGCTGATATGAGAGCTGGTTCAGCCAGATTCCCTTTTTCTTTTTCCACTTTGAGGTTTTTATTCACCTGTCTATTATTTTTTTTGGCACTCATGAAGTCCATTCGGCAGGTTACCCCATTTTTCATTCCCGATTCATCGCATATGCGTTAAGATAATTTTAAGAACTTAACGATCAAAGCTGCAGCGCAGCGCTGCTCTTATTAGCAACGAACACAGGGATGAATGAAGGTGCAGCGCACCAGTAATATAAACCGCCTTCCAAAAGATTCCCGCTGAAAACGTCGTGAGATCTTTTGCTGGTAATTTGCTCCGGTATCCAGAGAAAAGCTATCTGTCAACAGATGTTGATCCTGGGCGTACAGCACGAGGTTCTGCGATGTGTCTCTATATGTCAGCAGAAATATTTATAACCCTGAAGGCTTTATTCATTTCCACCAGGGTATAAAAAAGGACCGCTCGTTGGAGCAGCCCTTATATAGGAAACGGACTAACAAAGTCTATTTAACAGAAGGGATCGGAGTTCCGGTACGTCTCTCCAGGCTTATCTTCGTATTGTTATATGCCTTGGCATATCCTTCCTGGTCTTCTCTCCGGATTACGGCATTAATCGCATCATTCTTATAATCAAAAAACTCATCCACTTCTAAACGGATATTGAATCCCGCCGTTTTGTTATACAGAGTCCGACCGCCTCCCACTGAAAAGTCGCCGTAAATCACGTCCTTCAATCTGGGCCAGTAATAGCTATCTTTTTCCTGGCTGAAAACAACAGCATAGGACCCATCATAATCCATCCGGATCACAGAATAGGGCGATCCCACTTCAGAAATATATGCAGTAACTCCCGTCTCGTTCTGATAACGATTATCATCCTGCCAGTGATCCCGTTTGGTACAACTCGCCAGGGCAACTATAGCCAGAACCGATACTATTGAAAATGTAAGAATCCGTTTCATGGTAGTTAAAGTTTAAATTGTTTATATAATTTGTGATTGTGTTCTTTATTATATAGAGGATCTGTCCGTTGTAAAAATTGCATGGGGATTGTTAAAAAACAGATAAAAGCAAGTCATAGTATTGTCAGCCCACGTTAAATTCCGGCGGCTGCCCTTAAAACTTATCGTACCTTTGCATTTCAATTTTTTACATGAAACCATTCATTTTCACGTTGCTCATGCTGCAAATTGCCGCCATAATAAATCCTTCGTTTGGTCAATACCTGGTAGTAGGTACGTATACCCATCAAAACAGCAGCAGCAAAGGCATTTATATTTATGATTTTGATGCGCAAACAGGCGATCTGAAAATGACCGGCGAAGTGGCCACCGTAAACCCGTCGTACCAGGTCGTATCTGCCAGTCAACGTTTTGTATACTCCGTAAATGAAACCAGTGATGGTGGTATCAGTGCCTTTTCTATGGATCCCCAAACCGGGAAGTTGACCCTTATCAATTCCGTAAAAAGCATGGGCGATGATCCCTGTTATCTTGAAATTGACCGGAGCGGTAAATGGCTGTTTGCATCCAATTATTCCAGCGGCAGTTTCTCCGTTTACAGCATTCAGAAAGACGGCTCACTGGGCAGTCTCTCGCAGGTAGTTACCCACCAGGGCAACGGTCCCGATCATTCGCGGCAACAGGCGCCTCATGTACATAGTACCACCATCGCTCCGGATAACCGTTTTGTATTTGTATGCGACCTGGGAACGGATAAAATTGTCAGCTATCCTTTTAACGCAACAACCGGTAAAGCAGATACCGCAAGGGCATCGTTTATACAAACGGCACCGGGCGCGGGACCCCGTCATATGGTAATTTCTAAAAATAAAAAGCTTGCCTACAATGTTGATGAAATGTTTGGCACCGTGAATGTTTATAGCCTTCGTAAAGGAAAATTACAACATCTGCAAACCGAAGATGCATTGAAAGCCGAAAAGGGAAAAGCAGCCGGAGCAGATATCCATCTGTCTCCCGATGGACAATTTCTTTATGTATCCCAGCGCAGCAACAGCACCATTGAGGTTTATAAAACAGACCGGAAAACAGGAAGGATCACCTTTGTAGGCAGTCAATCTACCAATGGTAATTTCCCGAGGAATTTCACCATTCATCCTTCCGGGCGCTGGCTGATTGCGGCCAACCAGAAAAGCGATAATATTACCCTTTTCAAAATTAATCCTGTTACCGGTATGCCGGAATCTACAGGAAAAGAAATAAAAGCCGGCATCCCCGTGTCCCTGAAATGGGTTGCCAAATAAGCCAATCCCGGCAGGATTGCAGCGCTGGTAACACTACGCAACAAAGACAAAAGCATTCCTGATAAAAGCAGGATTGCAATAATCGTATACCTCTTGATCTTAAAAAGCGCGGGGTATTATTTTACGGCAACTACTTCTTTGAGCGCGAGGTTTTTAATATCCTCCAGCCGCATCACGCTTTCCGTTAAACGGTGTTTTGGAATACCGATGTCCATCACACAAAACAGCTGCAGTTCCTGTTTAATAATGGTGCAATCGAACTGCTTCACCACATTCATTACTTCATTGAGCTGGGTATAATCAAACTGGAGATGAAATATTTTCAGCACGGGCTTGCGCACCAGGTGTGTTACCTGCAATGCCATCGCCGCAGCCGATTTATAAGCGTTGATGAGCCCCGGAACTCCCAGCAGCGTTCCACCAAAATAGCGCACGACAATGATCAGCGCATCTGTTACCTGCCGGCTGTCGATCTGTCCCAATATGGGCCTTCCTGCGGTTCCGGAAGGTTCCCCCGCATCACTTACCCGGAAGGTATTTCCATCCGTTCCCAGGCGGTAAGCAAAACAATGATGATTGGCCTTTGGATGTTCTTTTTTTACAGCAGCCAGTATTTTTTTGAACTCATCGGTATTTTTAAGCGGATAAGCCATGGCAATAAAACGGCTCCCCCGGTCCTTAAACTCTGCCTGTCCGCTGGTTTCAATGGTTTGATAATAATTCCCCTGCTCCATCTTAAACTATAAACTGATTATGCATATTCTTATAAACGGTTATTTCATCGGTTCCGATCGTGGTTGTTTGCAGTAGCACCTGTTGCTTTAGCAAGGGGGCCTGTAATCCGCTGCCGGCAATCATTTCCCTGTTGGTTATAATCCGGGCCTCATCCCATAAGCCAGCCTTGATCAGTAATTGCAACAGCCGGTGCCCGCCCTCTACAAAAACGCTCTGGATTTGTCGCTCAAACAAAACATCCAGCATCCCTTTTATCAGATCATCACGCTCTACTTTGATCCACTCCACCCCTGCCTGTTCCTTTGCCAGCCCCCGGTTAAATACCCAGGCCGCGGTTCCCGAATGAAACAACTTCAGCTCCCCCGGCAAATGACCGGAGCCGGATACTACGATCTTTACCGGCGCTTTTCCAAACCAGTACCGGTTATCCAATAATGGATCATCCTGCAGGGCGGTGGCTGCACCTACCATGATGGCCGCCTCCTCAGAGCGCCACCGGTGCACCAGCCGGTTGGTTACCGGGTTCGAAATCTTTAATCGCTCCGTATTTGCCGAAGCCATAATACCATCCCTTGTTTGCGCCCATTTCAGGATAATATACGGACGTTTCAACCCGTGAAAGGTAAAGAACCGCTTATTAAGGTTGATGGCTTCCTGTGTGGCGATGTGCTCAATCACTTCCACACCGGCATTCCGCAGTTTTTCGATCCCTTTTCCATTAACGGCCTCAAAACTATCACGACAGCCCACCACTACCCGGGGTATCCGGTGCCGGATGATAAGATCTGCACAGGGCGGCGTTTTACCGTAATGCGCGCAGGGCTCCAATGACACATAAAGGATTGCCTTGTCAATCAGTTCCGCATGCTGCTTCAGCGCATTATGAATACAGTGCACTTCCGCATGCGCCTCCCCGTATTGCTGGTGATAGCCTTCCCCGATGATCCGGTCCTCATACACCAACACGGCGCCCACCATCGGGTTGGGGGCCACATTGCCTGCCCCTAGCCGGGCCAGCTGAAAACAACGTTGGAGAAAGATATCCCGTATTCCTGTATCCATTTTTGCAAAAGTAAAAGAATTAAGTTTGCAGCATGTCTTTAAAAAACATAGAAAAAAGCTTTGTCGACGACCTAAGGGTACTTTATCCCGAAAGCGAAGCCCAGCAGATCTGGTATATAGCCGTGGAAAACCTGACGGGCTTTAACCTGCGAGCCAATAAGGGCCAGCATTTCAATCCGGATCCCTGTATGCTCAACATGTTCGCAGACATCAAAAAGCGATTGCTAAAAGCAGAGCCGATCCAGTATATCCTGAATGAAGCCTGGTTTTATGATATTCCTTTTTTTGTAAATAAGCAGGTGCTGATTCCAAGACCAGAAACAGAAGAGCTGGTAGATGCCATTATACGCGAACACCAGGACCGGCCACCGGTACGGATACTGGATATTGGCACCGGCAGCGGCTGTATTCCGGTTATTTTAAAAAGAAAACTCCCCGAAGCGATGGTTTCAGCCTGTGATATCAGCTCCGAAGCCCTAGCTGTAGCCCGTAAAAATGCTACGAAATATGAGCTGGACATCCGCTTTATACAACTGGATTTTTTGAATGAAACCAACTGGCCACAGCTTCCAATGGTTGATGTACTGGTAAGTAACCCTCCTTATATTCCCATTGCCGACAAAGCATCCATGCATAAAAACGTACTGGACTATGAACCGGCGCTGGCGCTGTTTGTACCCGATGAAGATCCTTTGTTATTTTACCGGAAAATAGCAGATGCAGCCCGATTCATTCTGGCGCCGGAAGGTCATGTCTACCTGGAGGTTCACGAGCAGCTGGCGGCTGAAACCCGGGAGCTTTTTGAAACCAACGGCTTCACCGCATCCATCAAAACAGATATGCAGGGAAAACAGCGGTTTGTAACGGCCCGCTTTGCAGATGCTTAGTTTTCTTTCTTTAATGCATCGGTTCCGGAAGGCCGCATCATCATTCCCTGAAATTGCTTCATGGTATGTTCCATTCCCTCTGTGCTTCCATCAAGGAAAATAACATTCCCCTTTCCGTACTCTGCAAAATTTTTGATCGCTTCGGTCCACATACTAAATAAAATAAAATTGGTATCCAGGTTGGCCTGACGCAGCTCCACTGCAGCTGAAGACAACCCCTTTGCCACTTCTTCCCGAAACAGGGCAATCCCCTGTCCTCTTAACCTTGCGGCTTCCCGCTCCGCTTCTGCACTGATCTTGATCGCATTTCCTTCTGCCTCCGCTGATTTGGTTTTAGTGATCAGCAATGCCTGGCCCTCATTTTCCGCCGCGGCCTTAAGGTTATTGCTGGCTACGACCTTGCTCATAGAATCCAGTATCATTTTATCGAACGTAATATCATTGATCTGCAGATCCAGCAGGTGATAGCCCCATTCTTCGAGGGTATGATCTATTTCAACCTTTACATACTGTACAATTTCACGACGCAACCCCAGCACTTCAGCCTGTTTTTTTGTGGCAACAAACGCACGGATATTGCCTTCAATTGTACGTACCAGCGCCTGCATCAGATTCCGTTCATCAATAAATTTAAAGGCCACGTTTTTTACGGTTTCTTCCTGCTCATTTTGCACCGCATACAGCAGCATGCTTTTGAAATACACATTCGCCTGGTCCTGGGTCACCGCCTGAAATTCGAGCTCCACGGACCGGTTCTGCACGGATACCCGCCGGTACACTCTTTCAATAAAAGGGATCTTTATGTTTAAACCCGGTCTTACGATACGGCGGTATTTCCCAAACATGGTAATAACCCCGATGTAGCCCTGGTTGATGGTAAATAAACCACTTAACACTACGAGTAAAAGAACCAGCACCCACCAAAAGTTTGCAATGTATTCCATAACAATAATTATTTCTATAAAGGTACGTATTAACTATATGTACGATCCCCTTTTTACATCCCTAAATCCGGTAGACCTGTTGATAACAGAACACCAGCAACAGAAAGCACCATACATAATAAACCGCTGGCGGAATATTCAACCAGCGGTTTGCTTTTAATATGAACAGGTATTCGTTTAAAATAATGCCGTAGTAACCTGAGATAAGAGGAAGATCTGGACTATGCTTTTTCTTCCCAAACCTGCACCAGGTGTATCAATGTTTCTACAGATTTTTGCATATCCTGGATACTTACATATTCCTGTTTGCCATGAAAAGCCATTTCCCCGGTAAAGATATCCGGGAACGGGATACCCATAAAAGACAATCTTGAGCCATCCGTACCACCCCTTGCGCTGCTTTTTTTGAACGTAACGCCACTCCGTTCCATCGCGATCTTTACATATTCTCCAATCTGGGGATGCAGATCCACGATCTCCTTCATATTCCGGTATTGTTCCCTGCTCTCAAATTCGTACCGGCTACCCGGATACCGGCCGGTTGCCTGTTTTGCAAATTGTTCCAGCCGGGCTTCGTGCAGTTTTAGTTTCGAAGTTTCAAAATCCCGTATAATAAAGCTTAGCGAGGCTTTTTCTGCCCCACCCTCAATGTGAACGGGATGCACAAATCCTTCCCGGTCCTCTGTTGTTTCCGGGCTAAAGCCATCCCTGGGCAAAAGGTCCAGGAATGTTCCCGAAATTTTTATCGCATTGATCAGTTTATCCTTAGCATAACCGGGATGAATACTATTTCCATAAAAATGAATGGTAACGCCATTGGCGCTAAATGTTTCGTCCGTATAACTGCCTCTTTCTCCCCCATCAAGCGTATATCCAAAATCAGCACCCAATTTTTCCAGGTTTACATGATCTACGCCACGCCCAATCTCCTCATCCGGCGTAAACAAAATTTTAATCGTACCATGCTTTACATCCGGATGGGTGGTCAGATAATTTGCCAGGTCCATAATAATGGCCACACCGGCCTTATCATCTGCGCCCAGCAAGGTGGTACCGGATGCTGTAATGATATCTTCACCCCGTTTTGTTTTTAAATAGGGATGATCTCCGGGCCGTATGACCTGCTGAGGGTCGTCTGGCAAAACAATATCCCTGCAATCATAATTCTGATGTACAATAGGTTTTACATCCTTACCTGAACAATCGGAAGAAGTATCTACGTGGCTGCAAAAACAGATAACCGGCACCTGCTTCCCTGTATTGGCCGGTATAGTGGCATATACATATCCAAAGTCATCAAGCATTGCATCCTTTATACCCATCGCTTTCAGCTCCTCCACCAGGATTATACTTAAGTCCTTCTGACGGCTGGTAGAAGGCACAGTATCTGAGTAAGGATCACTTTGGGTGTCGATCGTCACATACTTTAAAAAACGGTCAGAAACTGTAAAATTGTAAGTCATGGTCCCCAATTCTGTTAACACAAAAATATTTAAAAAAAACAACGCGTCAAAAGGCAATAAAAACACTATCAATACATTACAAAGCACACGCGGTGTAAAAATAAATATAAAAGCAGCTCCTAAAGCTGCTTTTATCAAATGATCATCCTGCCGTTATTACGGCATAATAATCAGGGGGCTTCCGCCTTCTATTTCTACCAGTTCCAGGTCAAAAACAAGGTCTTTGCCTGCAAGCGGGTGATTGGCGTCAAGCACAATTTTATCTTCTGTAATTTCTTTTACCGTTACCTGAAATTGCTGTCCCTGAGGATCACTCATTACCAGGGGCATTCCAACTTCCACTTCCATATCCTGTGGCAAGCGGTCTTTGGGCATTTCTATGATCATATCCGGGTTTACTGCTCCATAAGCTTCTTCTGCAGGGATTGTAATGGTTTTTTTGTCGCCAACAGCCATACCTGTAACGCCGTCGTCAAAACCCTTGATCACCATGCCGCTTCCAATCTCAAACGGCAGTGGATCCCGGCCTTCGGAAGAGTCGAATGTTTCCCCGGTGGTCAGTTTTCCGTGGTAATGAACCTTTACTTTATCGCCTTTTTTTGCTTGTTGCATTGATTGAATTTAAAATGAATAAACGTATTTGCGGGCAAGGTAGGCTTTTTTGCGCAGATGCCATAATTTGAAATCCCCCATACAAGGGCCCTTACACCGTTATTTTTGGGGAAACCGGGGCTTTGCATTACTGCTTCTATTTGCAGCATGCACCGCCGGCAGCAACACTCCCTGGTACACGTCAGGTATGTCCGCCAAAGCTTGTATACTACGATTCCACAGCGGATCCTTTGCTACCATTAAAAATTGAATGGTTGGATCCCTAAGAGCTTTACCCGGTTTGCTATTTAAAGATAGATGATTTACCGTTATTTTTGTGGGATGATGTTGAATGAGCGGGCAAAAAGTTTACGGATTGTATTTATGGGAACCCCGGAGTTTGCGGTTGCAAGTCTGGACGCCCTGGTTAAGGCCGGGTGTACCATTGCAGGCGTAATCACCGCCCCCGATAAGCCGGCCGGGAGGGGTATGGAATTACAGCAAAGCGCGGTAAAAAAATATGCGGAGGAACATCAGCTGTTGGTATTACAGCCCGATAAACTGAAGAACCCGGATTTTCTTGAGGCACTGCGCGGTTTGAAAGCCGACCTCCAGATCTGCGTTGCTTTCCGGATGCTCCCGGAAATAGTGTGGAACATGCCGCCCATGGGCACCATCAACCTGCATGGCTCCCTACTGCCCCAATACCGGGGCGCCGCACCGATTAACTGGGCCGTGATCAATGGTGAAAAAGAAACAGGGGTAACTACTTTTAAACTGCAACACGAAATTGACACCGGGCATATATTGCTGCAGGACCGTTTTCCTATTGGTACAGAAGATACGGCCGGTACCGTTCATGATATTATGAAGGAGGTGGGTGCCCGTCTGTTGGTAAAAACCGTACAGGGGCTGGCCGACCATACCCTCACAGAAACTCCGCAACAGGTATCTGCAGATATGGTGCTGCACCACGCACCAAAGATCTTTACCGAAACCTGCCTGATCGATTTTAACCAGCCGGTTGCCAGGGTACACAACCTTGTAAGAGGCCTTTCACCTTACCCCGGAGCCTTCACTTTTTTTAACGGTAAAAAACTGAAAGTATTCAGTGCGATTGCCAAAGATGAACCTGCCGGTATACCACCAGGGCGGTATACAACGGACACAAAAACGCATCTTTCCTTCGCCTGTGCTGATGGGTTCCTGGAAGTAAAAGAAATACAGCTGGAAGGGAAAAAGCGTATGATGATAGCCGATTTCCTGCGCGGTTATCAGTTTAAATAATAGGAAGCTTCGTCCTGAGGCAAGCACCTTACAGATGCAAACCGGGTAAGATCGGCTTTGATTGAATCAGTTTAGCATAAAGTTTGCAGGCCTATGAGCATACAGGGTATCCTGTATCCAAAAAGCCCTACTATGAAAAGAACATATACACTGATCCTCATCTTCTATATTATTGCATCGCTTATTGTTTTTGCATTTGTAAAATTAAGTCCGGATCATGCCGATGGTACGCCGGGCCTTGGCAGCAGTGCGCTTGTCTTTTTTATGGTATTGATCGCCCTGCTGGTAATCATTAATATTATAAAAGGGTTCACCGTAAAAGGAGGCTTTTTTTGGGTTGCGTTGCTTCACGGGTTTATATTACTCCTGCTCTATTTTGGACTGTTTTATCGTTGAACTCAGCCTCTGTAATGCCTTTTTAAAAAATCGGAAGCCGTTTGTACCTCGATAATTGCGAAATAAAAGTCCCTTGTATTTTCGGTTATAATATGGCTGCAATTGGCATTATAGGCCGCAAAATATTGTAACCCGTCTTCAAAATCATTTACATGCTTATCTGTTGCAGCCTGTTGTACTTCCTTAGTGCCACAATCTGCAATAGAAAAATGTGTTGCCAGTAGTCCGATGCGTTCTTTTGCAGACCGGGTTCCATGTTTTTTCTCTGCAAAATAATACGTGATTGCCAAACTTACAGAGGTGGTTACCAACGGATATCCTTTAGCCGTAGCCCAGCTTAAGACACGTGAGGCATAGGTAAACAATGGATATTCTTTATTGATCACCGCTACCAGGATATTTGCATCAATAAATAACTTCATGACAGGAGCTATTTATGGCGTTTATAATAAGCTGCTTTTTGTTTTTTGCCCAAAGGTTTGGCGTTATACGTAGCCGGCCCTTCGGCCACCATGCTTACCCAATCTTCGATGGGAATGTGCTCAATGTTGTGATGCTGGCCCGTGGCAATGACCTTCTGCAACAATAATTCTACAAGCCGGGAAAGACTTAACCCCTGGGAAGCAGCATATTCTTTTGCATCTTCGATAACAGCACTGTTAAAGCTTAAAGTAACTTTGGCGTCCATAGTTGTTCATTTATACGACAAAGCTAAAAATTTTATACGTATTAAAATAAACTTCTTTTTGTACGCACCACCAATTATTGTGCTTTCCGCATAACCTATTGCATACCAGTCCTTATTGCAAAAGTGTCACTTGTATCAATAGCGTGTAATTAATGCGAAACAACTACATCAAAATCCGAAGCATTGATCCGAAGCGCAGTAGCGGCGGCATCACTGATGCGGGCTGCTGGCCCGTTCTTCTGTTTTAAGCTTTTAATATCACCCAGTACTTTGGCATAAACCGTTGTATTGGCTTTGGGGTTAGACAGTTTCACAATCGTTCCGGAAGGAATATCATCGATCAATGCATAATACTTTCCATCATCCCAGCCCTTATCTGTTTTAAATACTCCCGCATGTACCGACCGCTCTGTAGTAGATACCGTACCAGTTTGCGCCTCATAGGCATTTTTAAAGAATCCGGTTTCATCAAAACCCGCCGGAGGAGGCGCCACATCTGCTACGGGAGCAGAAGAAACCGATTCCGGAGATTTCCCTTTGGATGACTTTGCTGGTTCTTTTTTTGCGATCGCTTCCGGTGCCGGCTCAGCTTTTGCTTCACGGTCTTTCTGTTCCTGTTGTGCAGCCGCCTGTTCCGCTGTACCAAGGAAACGGGACGCAATATATCCGGTTATACCTTCGCTGGTGCGTATTGCAGCCCAATCACCATTGGTATCACCGGTCACGGTTACCATTTCGCTATTTTCTGCTTTTCCCACAACCGGCTCGCTGGTGGCCGGTCCTTTACGGATATTGATGCCGGAGCCCACAATGGCCATTTGTTTTTCAGCTTTTGCAGCAGGCTGTTCTTTTTTAACGACCGGGCGTTCAACTACTTCGGCAGACGGATCAATAAGATATTGTGTTGCAGCATATCCTTCTATGCCATCATTGGTGCGTACAGCGGCCCACTCATCATTTACCCGGCGCACCAGGGTAAGGAGCTCGTCTTTCTGTACCTGTCCAACCACCGCCTGATCCGTTCCCGGACCTTTACGAATATTAATATAGGTATCCGTGGCAGCTTTTACTTTTTGCCCTGCATTCTTTTTCACATCAGTTCGAGCCACTTCTTTTTGCTCATCCTTGCTTTTTTCAGTTACAGCTTCAAGAAACTGGGCAGCCATATAACCTTTTTTGCCATCGCTCGTGCGAACCGCAGCCCATTCATCGTTGATCTTACGGGTTACCGTCACCACCTCATCTTTTTCAACACGGCCTATAACCTGCTCATCCGTTGCCGGAGCCCTTCTTATATTTACTGCTGAGGTTACCGTTACTTTCATCCCCGCCTTTAGATCAAGGCTGGTTTTAGCTGTTTCCTTTTCCTCAGCCGGCTGTGAAGTTGCTGCCGGTTCAAGGAATTGTGCAGCAATATATCCTTTTTTGCCCTCAACGGTACGCACTTCCGCCCAATCCTCGTTTGCCATACGAACCACGGTTACCATTTCATCTCTCTGCAAAGTGCCTACTACCGGCTGGCTGGTACTGGCGCCCTTCCGGATATTCACTGCTGAGGTTACCGCTACTTTCTTACCTGCTTTGAGGTCGGAACCGGTTTTGGCTGTTTCCTTCTCTTCAGCCGGCTGTGGCGCAACAGCCGGTTCGAGATACTGTGTGGCCATATAGCCCTTTTTGCCTTCGCTGGTACGCACCTCTGCCCAGTCGCTGTTCGTTATACGAATGATCGTAACCACGTCATCTTTCTGTAAGGTACTCACAACCGGCTGGCTGGTGCTGGCGCCCTTCCGGATATTCACTGCTGAGGTTACCGCTACTTTTTTGCCCGCCTTTAAAGCAGTACCTGTACCGCTTTTGGCCGTTTCCCGTTTTGCCTCTTCAGGTTGTTCTTTTTTAGCCGAAGCATTATCGGTCAGGTACCCAACCAGGATATCCTGTCCCCTGGAAACATTATCCTTGTGTAATTTATTCCATGATTTCAGGGTTTTCACATCTACCCGGTTAAATTTCCGGCTGATACTGGCCAGGTTATCCTTAGAACCCGCCTCATAGTAAACGGGGATACCTTTTTTTGATTTTGTATTCAGGTTGGAAGCCGTTACCGGCACTTTCACCATTTGCCCGATCTTCAGATCCTGGCTGGCTTTCATACCATTCGCCTTCGCCAATGAAGAAAGCGACACCCCATATTTGGTACTTAAATACTGTAATGATTCTCCGGAAGTAACCCGGTGTTCCACCACTGTTCCTTTAGAAGTGGCAACAGCAGTCAGTTTCTTCTGCGCCTGGGCAGATCCCATTAATAAAATCAATCCGGCCGTAACAATAAACGATTTCATGTATTCTAGATGTGTCTTGAAAAATTCCTTACTAATACACGAATTTACAATAATATTTACAACTAAACAGCTTTAGAATTTGTTAACAAAAGGAATATTGCGACAGAAAAGACCGCATATTTTGGAAATTAGTACCTTTGCGCCCCTATGTTTATAGAAGTTTTTAAATCCAAGATCCACCGGGCTATTGTAACTGAGGCTTTTCTCAATTACATGGGCAGCATTACCATTGATGAAGACCTCATGGATGCCGCTAACCTGATTGAAAATGAAAAAGTTCAGGTTGTAAATGTACATAACGGGGAGCGACTGGAAACCTATGTGATCAAAGGAAAAAGAGGTTCCGGTACCATTTGCCTTAATGGCCCTGCAGCCCGTAAGGCACAGGTGGGTGATCCGGTTATTATTATTTCCTATGCTTCCATGGATTTTGAGGAAGCCAAAAAACACCAGCCTACGATCATTTTTCCCAAAGAAGGGAACAAACTTTAGAGCCGTTAGCGATCAGCACCTGAGCTTTGGAATGGAATTGAACGTTGAAACTTGAGAATAGAGCTATCACATCGAGTGTCAAAAGCAGATCTGACCTGGAACTTTAAACCTGGATCCAACATTTATTTTTCCTGGTGAAACACGATCTTTGTATTCCCGATCCAGAAATAATCACCTTCCTTCAACAGCACTTCCGTTGTATCGGATAAACGGATCGAGTTTTTTTCAGTATTAAAATAGGTCCCATTCTTGCTGGGAGCTTTGTCCTGTAAAAAATAAGTATATCCATTTGCAGTATCCGGCTTACGGATAATCTGGCAATGGTTTTTTGAAATAAACCGGTCGGAGGTCCGGATGCCGAAATCGGCCATCGTTCCCGGAGCATCATTCCAGCGCCCGATCGTCACCAGGTCCTTATTAATAAAAAAATGCTGTCCTTCTGTGAGGATATTTGGCTCTACCTCTATATAGGCACCTGCATTCCGTTCTCCCAAAGCAGGATCAATATCAATGATCTCAACCGGCTTATCCGGAGCATCAATTTTCCCATCCAATCCATTGTAAAAGAACTGGCTCAATTCCCTGCCCGTTTTAAAACGGTTGAGTGGATTTTTTTCGAGGCAGCGCAGTACCAGCATTTCCAGCCATGCCGGAATATCACATTCCTCCGGGCGTTGTCCTTCATTTCTTTCTATGGCTTCCATCCGCTTCCGGCAAATATCGGGCACAGGAGCGCTTTTATGCTTTTCTTCCAGTGCAATCATCTCATTGGCCTGTTTGTAGTCCTTTACGGGGAAGGGTACCTGGCCGGCAAGCAGCTCAAACAAAACGATTCCCAGGCTGTAGATATCAGAAGGGGTATCTACCAATTGTCCGCGCCATTTTTCCGGAGCCTTGTACTCTGCCATGCCGTCTTCTTTCTTGCTGTGCCGCACTGCATCAGGGTCAGCAAACGACAATCCGAAATCGATGAGTACATACCGGTATGAACCATCTTCATTCTTTGTGCGGATAATATTCTTGGGATTGATATCATTATGAATAATAGCATTCCGGTTAATGATCACCGAATCCGATAGCCAATGCTGCGGTGGCGTATCATAGGTATGATAGTGATGACAGTAACTCAGCGCCGATGCCATTTGCGTAATCATTTCCAGGGTATCCTCAATGGAAAAATAGCCCTCCCGCTGAATAATAGACTCCAGCGTTTCCCCGTCTACATATTCCATCTCCAGGGAAGGTTTATTATCCAGTATGTACTCGTCGTAGATCTTTACAATATTGGGATGATCCAGCCGTTTCAGGATCTCCACTTCATTCTTAAAGTCGCGGTACTCTTTGGCATCCTCATTATCCAGCACAAAATCCAGTTGTTTCAGGGCAACGATATGCTCCGGGTCATCCTTGCTCCTTGCCTTAAAAACGGCCGAAAATCCGCCATGACCAATTACCTTAAGAATATCATATTTCAATGCTAATTCCTGCATTACTTTCACGCTTAACGCATAAGGCTGATGGCTGAATGCCGGTTAGCGCCTATTGCAAATTTTCTTTACTAAATAAATTATTTTCTTTTTTGATGTACAATGCCTTCTGCTTATTTAATCCAGCAACTGAAACTCCAGAACGATCGTATCATTAAAACAAATGGAATCCCCGTCTTTTAAGATATGTGGCACCGCCGCATTGCTCAGGCTGATCCCCGAAAAATCATCCAGCGATGCATTAAAGATCTTGATCTTATGCGAAGGATTGTTCAGGAATTTAGACCGGTAAATCTTATAGGCTCCAATTTCTTTATCAAATACGATCACCGCATGCGAACGGCTGATGAAATTATTGATCTTGTAAGACGCTTCATTTTTTTCCTCGATCCCTACAAAGGCAATGTCATTATGGATCTTGGGACCATTCTCAATTTTGGGATCCTTTCCCCGGCCGATAAAATAGTGTTTGCCGCTCGGTTCCAGGATATATTCCGGCTCCCAGGTAATACCCTCCGTTGCAACAACCCTCGCCTTCCGTTTTTTCAGGATATCTTTTGGAGTCAGCACTTCTACTCCGATTCCATCTGTAATAGCCGTTACCTTTTCCGTATCGGGCGATTCATGGATCACCTCCATACTCAAATCCTCTTTATAGCTAATCCCGCGTGATTTAAATTCGCGCTTGATCCGGTTAATGAACTGCGGATCTTTCACCAGGCTCATCAGTCCCACATTTTCAATGGCATTATCCTTGTACGCCGAATGAAACACCAGTCCTGAGATTACGGTACTACTATATCCCAGCATTCGTACTGTTTGAGAAATAGCACCAAGCGTGATTTCTTTTAATGCTTCTATATTATCCACCCGTACAGATGAAGTTACAGAAACCGGAGCCTTTGGAGCTACAGGCGTTTTTGCGGATTCATCAGTCGCGCTTTTTTTTTCAATCGATCCGAAAGAAGCGTCATCTGCATTGAGCTTCTCCGAAAACTGTTCAAATTTTTTCTTAAACCAATTCATATTGTTGGATTCTATGTTTTGTTTGTATTCAACCGCCGGTGATCAGCTTTCAGTTATTCGTTCTTATTTAATGTCTACTGAAGACTGAGAACTGACAACTGAAGACTGAGAACTGACAACTGAAGACTGATAGCTACATACCTTGCCTTAAAAATACCCCGCTCCTTTCAGCTGTTTTAAAATATCCACTGCAAGCGTCTTTGCGTACTCCGAATTACCGATTTCCTCAATACGGATCGTAAATGCAATCGGCGCCCTTAATTTAGGCGAAGCTACAAAAAATGTGTACCAGGAGTCTGTAACGCGCTTCAGCTCCGTTTTCTCGCCTTTCTTTACCAGTTTATCCCGCTCAGGACTTCCGGTTTTCCCATGCACTTCCAGTCCGGATGCCGCGGATACCTTGGAGGATTGTTCCCTCATAAAATCACTGATCAACGCAGCGATCCGCGGTTGACTCGCTACCGGGGTTTCCTTTTGTGTAACCAGCTTGTTATTCCAGCTTTTAAACAGGAAACGGGATGGTTGTAAGATCCCGCTGTCTGCAAGGGCACCCGACATCTTCGCCAGGTGCAGCGGTGTAGCGGAAAGCTCGCCCTGTCCCCAGGCAATATCGGAATAGGGCGACATCAGTCTTCTTCGCGTGTTCATTAACCGCTGGCTGTTAAAGATATTTTTACCCCGGGCCACAAAAGCACCCCATTCTTTAAAATAGGTTTCGCTGTCATAATCCTCCGGTCGTTGAAAATGAAAACCACCGCGGTTGAGGATATTCATACCCAATGCATCGTATACATTAAATAAGGACGCCTGCAGGTTTTTATCATTTGCCAGTTTAATAAAATATACGTTGCTGGAGTGCACAATGGCGGTACGCATATCTACATTCATATTCACCGGTTCACCCTGATGGATCACTTCTTCCGGATATACAAAATAACTGAACTGCGCAGCAGACGGGCCATACTGGTTCATGGCTGCAGTTGCATCAATGATCTTCACCGTAGATCCCGGCCTCGAATTGAAGGTAATACCCAGGTCCTGCGGCACAACTACCCGGTCCTGGAAGATCTGCTTAAAAATGGTACGGTAATCGGAAGGATCAATATTACTGATCAGTTTCAGATCTTTATAGGAAGGTGCCGGGTTAGAAGCAGAAGCCAGCACATCACCTGTACTTGCATTGACCGCAACCACCGAAGTGCGGAACGGGCTGGACGCTGCCGTGTTTTGGATCACCGCGCTGATCTTCTGGTTCAGTGCCACATCCAGCGAAAGCTGAATATCTTTGTCTTTATTATTTTGCAACTCCACCCACTGGCCGTCCTTTCCTTCTTTTAAAATCGGTGCAAGAGCACTATAATCATATTTCACCAGTTCCGACTCCTTTTGGGTAACGGGCAGGAAACGGTCTTCCCGGTAACGGTCCGATGTTTTCTGAGCCGTGGCATAGGTAACATCAAATCCCTTCAACAGGGTGTAATGCCGGTACTCCGCCGCATAACCCGCCGCCTCTTCGTTGGCGATTTCCTTATTATAATCGCCCAGCCAGAACAATAGATCGGCACCAAATGGATAATACCGGTTCTGATCCCGTTTCAATTGCTCCGCATATAGCGCAGGGTTGGCACCTAAAGGAACCAGCTTATTCTTAAACTTATCAAAAGTGGCCTTGCTGGATGTTGCCAGCAATACACCATTACGATCGTAGATATTACCAGAGCGGATCTCGCGCAAAAAGATCCCGATGCGCGGATTGTAGCTGTATTGCCAGGCACCCTTACGATTCAATACCAGCGCCGGTTTGGTAATATAGGTATCTGATTTATATTGATACCAGAACAGGGTGCCGATAAAAAAGACCAATACTGCAAAAAAGGTAAGAATTGCATAGGCATTTACATTATCATAGTTCTTTTTTACATAGTCCATTTCCAGGGCATCTCCCTTCTCATTCGAAAGCAACACAACCACCAGGAACGCAGCCAGCGTAATAATGATACCCGCATTTCCTTTACTAAGAAAAGGAACAGAAATGCCCGTAAGCGGGATCAGTCCCAGGGTACCGGCCGTGATCAGGAAAAACTGAAGCATGGTGGCAATGGCAACACCAGCCACGAGGTAAAAAAGAAAGGGCTTACCCGTACGGCGGGCAGCCAGCAGCGAGCGATAGGTGAGCAAACCAAAGGCCAGGAACACAGCAATCAATGCAATCAGTCCCAGCTCCTCTCCCATACTTTCCAGGATCATATCTGTATGATAGGCCGGCATTACACTTGAAAATCCTTTTCCCAGCCCCTGGCCAAAGAACCCGCCGGCATTCAGCGACCAGATCCCGTGCGCCACCTGGTCTCCGCCAATGAGTTTGTTCTCCCAGATATCCTTAAACATCCCGTTCCGATCCGCCAGGCGCTGCGTAAACTCAAAAGGCAGCGCCGCCAGCAGGATAAACGAGGAGATGATCAAAATGATAAAGGCAACCGACTCATACCGCTTTTTGAAGAACGCATAACCCAATGTTCCCACGCTGGCGATGGTGGCCAGCAAGGGCAGATAATTATGTTGGGTACTATTAATAAACCGGGAGGTAATCAGCAATAGGATTACATAGATCACTGCGGCCAGCACCATCTGGAAAAATTCTTCCTTTGCAAAAGCATAAAAGAATAAGAATGTAAGGCAAAGAACAATGGCCGGGCCCAGGTCTCCCAACAAAGCATATACACCCAACAGGAAAACAAATAACAACAACATTTTTATGTTGTTGCGCGTTAGCCAGCGGTTATCCGGAATGTTCCGGAAATATTCTGCATTCACCGCAAAATAAGCTGCAAAAAATACCACCATGCAGAATTTCGACAATTCGCTTACCTGGAACCCGAACAGGTTTACTTTTACACCGCTGCCTTCCGGCCCCGTTCCAATAAAAGCCAGCATTACCATCAGGAATATAGACAGCAGCATCCAGGAATAGCCGCGCGGAGCTTTTAATCCGCCGGATAGCGGCAACAGGTTGTATACCGGATCAAACCATTTTGAATGATAAAAACGCATAACCGCATGTTCCTTCAGGAAGAACAACAACACGGAAAAGAACAACAATACTCCTGCTACACACCGCGCCATACCGCTTCCATGAATGATATCACGCAGCGGATCCTGCATACTGTACAGTACAATAATACCCGTACCGGAAAGAAAAAATAACAGGGGCAGGATAAACTGATCGCTCCGGTAGTTCTTAAGCCAGAGTACAAAATGAAAGATCCAGAATGCCAGCACAAACAACACCAGGTGTGTAAGATATTCCTTCTTAAAATCGGCCGGGGTACGCACCGTAAAGATCTTATCACTTTTAATCTGGCGGAATTCTGTACGATCCAGGATACGGATCCGGTGTGCTTTTCCCGCGAAATCAAACGACTGATCTCCCTGGATAGCCGCAATACCTTTTGCCGGACCAAAATCATAACCCGGCTTTATCGCCATCACCCGGTAGTTGCTGTTTTCCTTCAGGTTGTAAAACTCATACGATCCGTTTTCGTTGGTACGTGCAAAAAATTCCACCGGATCATTGCCGGCCTGTACGCTCAGCGTATCGTAATAATTGGAAGGGAAGATCTCTGTTAGCTTAACCAACACACCGCCGCCAGCCTGTGCCGTACTACTGTCGGAAGCCGCCAGCCTTACCTTGCCATGAATGGATAATTTTGTCTTGGTATTCTGCACGGCCACTTCATCCGGGTACTTTGCCGGACTTTTTAATTCGGTGGCATAAAGCGCACTGTCCATATCCAGCTGGGTGATCGCATTTAAAAACCGGAGCTTTCCGGATTCGCTGGAGGTATTTAAAAACTCCGTAGCCGGGATCATCAGACTGTTCTTATTCAGCGCGCCCAGGTTAGGTAATGCGCCCTGTTTTTCTACCAGTGTTTTTATTTTTCCGGCAATAAAACGGATGTATTCCTCATCCGTAAAATAGCCACCTTTGGCAAAGATCTGCTGCAGTGTAGCTGCTTGCACCGGCGCAACGAGATTTACCATTTTCCCGCTTTCATATCCGTAATCTGAATTGATAAAATCTTCTTTCTTATGCTGGTAATACTGGAAGGCCATAATGCCGATCAACAGGGTAACAGCAGCCAGCAGCACCCGCTCTATTCTTCTTGGATATAACGTTACTTTCTTCTTCATTTCTTAATAACCTTGCAGTGCATTGCGGCGAACACTATCCCGGTAGATGGTATCCGTTGCGTTAATCAATGTGTCCAGTTGCCGCAACCGGGCGCTGTCTGTTATCGGCAAACTATCTACCGGAACAATCGTCGGATCCGGTACGATTGCGGGTTGCTCTTTTGTTGCAAAAAAGGATTTAGTTCCCGTCCAATTCATCAAAAAGCCAACGATAAATGCGATGATCACGGGCCATATGTTTATTTTTTTTTTGGAGGAAGTTGTATGCATAACGGGCATTGCTTCATTGGATTCATAATCGGGTGCTGCAATCGGGATCTCGATGGCCTCCCTGGTTCTTTTACGTCCCGGTTTTTTGGCTGCCGTATACGTAGCCAGTACTACGGTGATATTATCTTTCCCCCCCAATTCATTGGCCTTATCGATCAGCTGCTGTGTTTTAAGCGGAAGCGATCCGGACGAAGACAGTATTTCTGCCATCTGCGCCTGTGTTACCAGGTCGGTGAGACCGTCGGAACAAAATAGTGCAATATCTCCCGGCAAAAAGCTATGCTCCCCGATATCAAAATACTGATTGGAGTCTTCAGCATCCAGGAATAGATCCCCCGCCATTTTGCTAATCTCATTCCGGCGCGGATGCTGCATGGCCTCCGCCTCGGTAAGATAACCGCTGTCTTCCTTCATTCCCACGGAGGAATGATCACGGGTGATTTTTAGCATGCTTCCGTTCCGGTATACATAACCACGGCTATCGCCCACATGGGCCACATACATCATTTCTTTATCTGCATCCAGCACCGCCACCGAAAACACACAGCTCATGCGGTTGAGCGCTTCGTTCTCCCTCCGTTGCTCAAAGATCTTATTATTGGCAGCAATGGCTGCTTCTTTCAGCAGCTGTTGTGGCGCGCCGAAACTAAAATGCTGCAAATATCCTTCGATGGTTTCTTTGGCAATCAGGGCCGCTTCAGCCCCGCCTTCATAGCCTCCTACGCCATCAATAGCGCCAGCCAGCGCACGGGAAGGCGTTGCCCAAAGCTCCGGAACTGCTATGAAATTATCTTCATTCTCCTCCCGCTTGCGGCCCAGATCCGTTTGTCCGTATAAAACGACCGTCCTGCTCATTATTTCACTTTAGATTGTAACAGAAACACCAGGATGATAAAAATCAGCATTACAGTACCCAGCATAGTTTCCCAGAATTAGAAATTAAAATAACAGATCCGCCAACCGGAACCGGCTATACCGCCGCTTTAAAATCCAGCTGAAAGATCCCGCACACAATAGTAGACTCGCTTTTAAGCGGATGCCATGCCGGCTGTTCTCCCACACGGCTCAACTCCAGCTTTTGTTCATTTACAAATGCATCTGCAAATAATGCGATATAGAACGCTCTTGCCGCATCATCATACCGGATCATCATATGCTCTTTTTGCAAACTTCCGCTGGGCTCATTAATACATAGCAAAGTGGCCGTACTCGTCATTCCGTCGATGGCTTTTGTAATTTTCAACTGTTTTTCGCGCATCGGAAAACTATACCGCTGCTTGTTCAGTACAAACTGAATGGTAGCCAGCTTATCCGGAGCAACGCTGTTACGCGAACCCGCGGGCGGCGCCTGCACCGATGTAAAATCCCCCAGGAATTCTTTCCGGAACTTCACCCGGAAATGACCTTTGGATAAAATATCGATATTGGAAAAGGTGGTAGGGTTCAGATCATATTTTGAGTACTTTGAATGCTTACTGCTTACTGATACCTTGATATGCTCAGACGAAAGCTCCGACCAGGACTTTTCTGAAGTGGGCGTGCTAACCACCTGGATGGTGCCCGGCTCAATCTCGCGGTTATCTACTCCGCGTTCTGCCGGGCAATACTGAAAATCCCAAAAGCTTCCGATGGGCTCGTAACGGGGATATTGATCTTTACGCTGATTAATATAGTCGTAAAACTCATCCAGGATCCCTTCGGTAATACCGGCCAGCCGAAGTTCTGCATGTTTGTAGTCCTCCGGCCGCATCAGGATGAGGTAGCTGCAGTCATACATCATCCGTTTGTTGAAGGATTCCCGTTCCACCGTTTCTTTAAAAGAGATCAATATCTGATCTACCAGCGCCTGGTTGGTTAACCGTACCTCTTCTTCCTCCTCTTCATCCGGCAACAGCCATCTTTTTAATTTATCAAACATATTATCAATTTGAAATTTCAATAAAACAAACTCCACTTCTTATGCACTATTCAGCGTTCCCTGTTCACTCTTTATAGCTTCTCAATCCTTCGCTCCACGATCCGCACAATTTTCATTTGTTTATCAAATACCACCGATACATCAATGTTATACGGCGTCCAGTCATCCTCATCGTTTTGCTTTATCTTATACAACATACTAAAATCTACATAAGTATTCCCATTGGGATTATAGGTAAACACATAAGACGAATTGGTGATATCCGCTTCCGTAAACCGCCATTTTCCATGATAGGCCACACATTCTTTTTGAATGCGGGTCAGCAACTCATTCGACCGGTTATAATACTGCTGCACGGTGTCTCTGAAAAACTGAGACAAACTACCACAATCCTGCCGCGTGCGGTAATAATCGTTGATCCTGTTTTTAATGGCCGCCTCTTTTTGTCCCAGGTCCTCACTGGTAACCTCCTGGGTAGACGTCATGGTGTCATTTTGAGCAGCAACCGTATCTTCCGGCTGGATCAGCTGTGGCTCCGGCAGCTCTTGCTTTTTCTGACGGGGCTTTGGAGCCGGCATTTCGGTTTCGGGCTTTTTGGTATCGGGAGTTACGCCAAACATCGACAGGATCTCATCCTTGTTCAGTGCAAAAACAATCAATCCGCTTACAACCAGGAAAACCAGGAAGATGTATCCAAAACGATTGGAGCCGGTTTTTTTTGCGGGATGTGTGGATAGCGGCGGATAAATCGTTTCGATGGGTTGCGGAGGTACCGGGGTAAATACGATCGTTTCGTCGCTCTTTATAGCTCCGGCATCCAGTTTCCGGAGTTCTTTCCGGTCTTCGGGATTTTTACCCAGGTATAAGGGAAGCAATCCCCGCCAGGGCTCCGGGAGCATTGAAGTATCTATATTTTTACGTACGATATGCTCCTGGATCTCAAAATCGGATATCCTGGAAGCATCATAAGGGGCCGTTCCGCTAACGAGATGATAAAAGGTTACCGCAAGGGAATAAATATCGGTTTTATAGGAAAGCGTTTTTACATCGTATACCTGCTCCGGACTCATATACATGAGCGTTCCCATCCGGGAACCGGTTTGGGTTACGGTTACATTATCGCGCAGTTTGGCAATCCCAAAATCCAGGATCTTGATCTGCCCGTCTTCCGTCAGAAAAAGATTGGAGGGTTTTATATCCCGGTGAATGATATTTTTACGATGTGTATACTGGAGTGCATCTACCAGGTCGTTCCACCAGGTGATGAGTTGCAGGTTAGAAAAACGGGAACCCTCCTTCATCCTTTGCGCCAGATCCCTGCCCTCCAGGTATTCCATGATCATACATGGACAGCCATCTACGGTGGAATAATCATAAATGTTCCGGATATGCGGATGATTCAGGTGCACCATCAGCCGGGCCTCATTTTCAAAACGGGCCACCACTTCGGGCATTCCGCAGAAACGCTTTTGAAGTACCTTCACGGCAGCAGGCTTTTGCAGGTAGTTTTCTGCATACCAAACTTCGGCCATACCTCCCTCGCCCAATTTATACTTCAGCTTATAACCGTTGATGGTTGTATTCTCCATGCCTTATTTTACTTGCTTGATCTGCTTATAATAATCCCCACAAATACGCCAGCCAATGATATTCCAAACTTACTTTAAATATTTGGAACTGCCATAGCGCGCTCATTTCGAACATTCAATAGCCAGACAGCCCTTTTTAAAAAACTGAACAGCCTCATTTATAATACCCATTTCCCCTGATAGTAACCTGTAAAATAACAGCCCTTTTGTCTCCGAACCCTTAAAATTGGGATAAAACCGGTGAACGGTGTGTTCAAAACGGTTAGTGACGGCAACCGGCGGTTTCAAAAATCTGTTTTAACTTGCCGCTTATGGTCCCCAATGCCATTCTTGATCAGCTGGAAATGCCCGGAGCCGCCTGTCATCCGGTTCAGGGAGGTGATATTAACCGCGCCTGCTGTTTACATTGGAACCACTCAACCTATTTTCTTAAGATCAATAAGCGCCAGACCTGCCCGGGACTATTTGAAAAAGAGGCCTCCGGCCTGCGCAAACTCGCCCATACTGGTGCGTTCCGGGTGCCGGCACCACTGAAATCAGGCGAAGCAGGCCCCGATCAATACCTGCTGCTGGAATGGCTGGATGCCCATCCCCCTGTACAAACTTCCTGGGAATTACTGGGCCAGGGCCTGGCAAAAATGCACCGGAGCCCACAACCCTTTTTTGGCCTCGAAGAGCACAATTACCTGGCGGTATGGCCCCAGGAAAATACCCCTACGGCAACCTGGCCGGAGTTTTACGGTAACTGCCGGATCCTTCCCATGGTCCGGTCACTTATAGAGACAGGGAAACTGGATCGAACAGACCTGGCGAATGCCCGAGTTTTCTGCCAACGGCTGCCGGATCTTTTCCCTGAAGAACCGCCGGCCCTCCTTCATGGCGACCTATGGAGCGGAAACCTGCTGTTTTTGCCGGATGGTACACCGGCGCTGTTTGATCCCGCCGTATATTATGGTCACCGGGAAATGGACATCGGTATGACCTGTCTGTTTGGAGGATTTGATACCAGCTTTTACCGTGCTTATCATCAAACCTACCCGCTGCAACCCGGATGGCAACAACGGTTACCCTATACGCAGCTTTATCCGCTGTTGTTACACGCCTGGCTTTTTGGCGGGCATTAGACCTCTTTCATAATTCGAAATTCACATTGGTGTAAAAGTTTTTGATATGAAGTTGGGGTAAATTGGTTTTACCTTTGTGATGCGCTATAAACAAATCGGGAATCTTTCGGCTGCTCAGTTTCAAAGGGCTACCGG
>NZ_JASLGT010000033.1 GCF_030150205.1 Niabella sp. | reverse complement strand
ATTACCTATCGAGCTATGACTGGAGCCTAACAATAATGCCAAATCATACTTACTCATATTCCCCTGCTGTTTTGTTATAATCAACATTTGAACACGCTTAAACTGAGAAGGATTTTGCTTCTGTAAATGACGGAGTTCTGGAAGGCTCTCTTTAATGAATAGCTCTTTTAATTTACCCATAACTCAAATATACAAAAAGATATTAAATTAATGTCTAATCGGTATAATGGCCTATCCCTACAGAAATAGAAGAAAGCGTTTCGGCCTTAGGGTGAATCTAATCGCTGCTATTTATAATCTTGAATTATGAAAGAGGTCTATTATAGCTGCCTATTCTTTGTATATAGTGCCTCCCAAAGCCCTTCTGTTGAACTGAAAAGCAGTTCTGCGGAACCGGGAATAATCTGCCAGAAGCCATCGGTTATTTCTGTTTCAAGCTCGCCGGTATCCCATCCGCAATAGCCAATAAATAATTTCAGATCCTGAGCCGCACCCGGGGCCCGGTTGATGTGGATCACGGCCTGTTTAAAATTTCCTCCTGAATAAACGGATGACTGAACCGGTGCGCCTTCTTCGATCAGATCGGGGCGACGGTGTATAAAGAAAAGATGCTCCTGGTCAACCGGCCCGCCTTCGTATAATTTAAACGGTTCCGAATGGCGGAATTCAACCAACTCATTCAATGTTCTTGGAAATGGTTTGTTCACTATAAAACCCAAGGCTCCTTCCGCATTGTACTCCGTAATCAGCAATACCGCCTGCCAGAATTTTGGATCATCCATTGCGGGGGTGCTAATCAATACAGAGCCTGGGCTGATACTCATTTTTGTTCTTTATGAAACCCGTATGGGCTGGGGGTGATTACGCGCCGGAAAACGGTGTAGAAGCCGGCTAGTTTTTATTAATCAGGAATTCAAAAGCCTTTAACTGTGGCCGGTTGATGGCTCTGAGGATCTTTCTTTTTTTATTGGTAATACGGTTGCGCATAGCCAGTTCATGTGCCGTGCAAAAATCTTCATCCGTATCTACACATGCGATAACCTTGTGTACAAACTGTACCTCCTGGTCGATGTACTCAGGAGTACATTCATTCTCTTTTAGTAAAAAGATAATATCGCGGCTATAATCGTTCATTTTGTTGTTCTCAAAAAAAATGTGACATTCACACCTATAAAATTAAGATTTTTTCTGATCCAGTACAAGAATATTTTTCTCCTGTAAGTGCTGGGAAAGAACCGGTAATTCATGAATGCGGAACAGCAAAAAAAGCGAATCCTGGTGGCTCCGCTTGATTGGGGACTTGGTCATACAACGCGATGCATACCAGTAATTTATGAGCTTATAAACCAGGGCGCACAAGTGATCGCTGCCGGCAATGCCGTGCAATGCGGGTTGTTGCAAAAAGAGTTTCCGCAAATCCGATACCTGCACCTGGATGGGTATAATGTGCATTATGCGGTAAAAAGAAGCGGCTTCCTCTTTAAGTTGCTGAAACAGACCCCGGGCATATGGAAAGCGATCCGGCATGAGCACCGGTGGCTGCAACAGGTGGTGGCGGAATATCATATCGACGGTGTGATCAGCGACAACCGTTTTGGATTATATCACAGGACAGTACCTGCGGTTTTTATCACGCACCAGCTGCGGGTTAAAAATCCGCTGGGAAGTATAATGGAAGCCCTTTCGCAGCGGATTAATTACCGGTGGATTAACAAATTTTCCTGTTGCTGGATCCCCGATTATATGGAACGGCCTGGTATTGCCGGCGATCTTTCCCATCCGGCGGTGATGCCTTCGGTTCCCTGTGAATACCTGGGGCCGCTTTCGAGGATGAAACCATCAAAAGAAGCCATTACAAAAGAAAAAATCCTCGTCCTTTTATCGGGTCCGGAACCGCAGCGTTCCCTTTTTGAACGTATTGTGTGCAGGCAGCTGCAATCATTTGAAACGTCAACGGTATTAGTGCGCGGACTGCCAAACGGCGGTGGCCCGCCACTTCCGGAATTGAGTCATACGCAGGTATATGATCACCTGCCAGCCGAAGCACTGAACCGGCTGATCTGTGAGGCAGCATATGTGATCTGCCGAAGCGGTTACAGCTCGGTAATGGATTTACAGGCAGTAGGCGCCCGCCCGATCCTGGTGCCTACTCCCGGGCAAACAGAACAGGAATATCTTGCTGAACTGTTGAGCCGGGAACATCTTGCGGTGGCCGGTTCACAGGAAACATTCCAGCTGGAACGTTTGCTTGAAAAAGCACAGCAACTTCACTATGCTGAACCTATTTACAACACAACAAATATGCTGAAGGAGGCTGTAAACCGTTTCCTGACAGCAGTGCCGCCTGCTGCACATAACCCTATTTCCTAAGCACGACTTAAATCAGTATTGCTGCCCGTACCGGTTGGGTATTTCAACGGAATATCCGTCAGTCTTTAGGAGAAAAAGCCGCTATGAACGTTTTTTTTGCAGCTTCAAAATTACTCCAGTCATCCATGTCCGCCTCCATTATGGCAATGCCACAGGTGGGCAGGCTATCGATGCCGGCATGGGTAAGATCATTTACAAAATTTGTTACACCGGGGTTGTGTCCTACAACGGCCAGTGTTTGAATATTCTCACCTTCCCGCAGCCAATCGATGGTTTCGGTAATACCCAGCACATCGGCCAGGTAAAGGCTTTCAAAATAACGGATATGGTTGCCGGGAATGTCCAGCGCCTCTGCAAAAATCCGGGTTGTTTGCATGGTCCGTTCCGAATTACTGGAAAAGACCCGGTCAATACGGTATCCCTTTTCCCGGAGCAGCGCTGCCATCTTTGCGGCATTGCGTTCGCCTCTGTCGGTCAGTTTTCGTTCAATGTCCTTTCCAAAACCCTGTTCGGCCTTTGCATGCCGGATAATAATCAATGTTTTCATGCACCTGTTTTCAAGAGTGAATTTTAAATTCTTTACAAGTTTAAGTAATAATCCGGTTCAGACAATCTTCTTTTTGGAGGAAATACAGGATGCAGTTGCATGTAATAAAGGGTTAGCAATATCGTGTTTTAAGTACATAATAAAAAAAAATCTTTTTGTTAAAGAAATGTTACCTTCAATATGATACTCCCTCATTTTTTAATTAAAAACCTAAAAGCCATATGAAAAGAATGAAAGCTTTTTGCTTGCTGGTTGTGCTCTTTTGTCCGGTTTTTATGCTACACAGTTTTGGTCAGACAAAAACCGCTATCGGAACGGTAACGGACGACAAAGGCAGTCCTCTTCCCAATGTTTCTGTTGTATTAAAAGGTGCTACTTCCGGAACGGCTACGGATGCGGAAGGCAAATTTTCGATCGCTGCTAAAAACGGCGATGAACTGGAATTTTCGAGTGTAGGATTTAAAACCACTACACGGAAAGTAAATCTTACGGCACCCATGTCTGTTCAATTAGTTGCGGATGTTGCCAGTTTAACAGATGTGGTAGTGATCGGTTATGGAACTACCCGTAAAAAAGACCTTACGGGGTCTGTTGCCGTGGTAGACATGAAAGAGTTAAAACAACAGCCCGCCGCCAGCCCCCTGGAAGCATTACAGGGGAAAGCTGCCGGCGTGCAGATTGTAAACGACGGATCGCCGGGAGCTACGCCCCAGGTGCGGATCCGTGGTTTTAGTACCATTAGCAATAACGATCCTCTATATATTATTGACGGCATGCCTTACCAGGGAAAACTGAGCTGGCTCAATTCCAATGATATTGAAAGCATGCAGGTATTAAAGGACGCGTCTGCAGCTTCTATCTATGGTTCCCGTGCCAACAACGGTGTGGTGATTGTAACCACCAGGAAAGGAAAATCGGGGGCCCCTAAAATAAACCTGGATGTATATTATGGCAGCCAGAACCCCAACCGCGGTCGGTTTCCAAAGTACCTGAACCCGCAGCAATTTGCTGACTTTTTGTACGCAGGGTATAAAAATGCCGGGTTATCGATTGCCAATGATTACTACGGATCCGATCCTAACAATCCGACCTTACCGGAATATTTGCTGGCAGGCGGCACTTATGGTCAGAAGATCACCGCTGCCATGGCAAATCCTGCCCTGTATAATTATTCCATGGATGGGAAAACGTTTTACCAGATCACCAAGGCTAATCAAACAGGTACAGACTGGTACCGGACTATTACCCAAAATGCACCGATTCAAAACTACCAGCTTGGTGTAAGCGGTGGTGGAGAAAAAGCGAATTATGCAATGAGCGGCGGCTATATGAACCAGGAAGGTATTGTGAAGTACACCGGGTTTAAACGCTATACGATTCGCGCCAACAGTAATTTTACGGTGTTGGGCGACCGGCTGCAACTGGGTGAAAATATCCAGTACTCCCGTACCCAGAACCAGGGTTTTTCTACGAACGTAAATACTGCCGGTAGCTATATGGGTGAAGGTTCTCCTATTGGCTGGGCCTACCGTATACAAACCATTATCCCGGTATATGATATCATGGGTAATTTTGCAGGCAGCCGGGGAAACCTGTTGGGAAATGCAGAAAACCCGATGGCTGCGCTTTACCGGGCCAAGGATAATGTAAATACCTCCAACCAGTTCTTCGGTAGTGCTTATGCCGATCTTAAGATCCTGGAGGCCCTGCACCTGAGAACTACTTATGGCGTCCGGTATGAGACCTATAACGGTGTATCTGTTGGCTATCCGAATCCGGAGCGTGCAGAGGGCAGTTATAATAACCATACCTTCAGTGAAAATATGGGCTGGGGTACCGACTGGACCTGGTCCAATACCCTTACTTATAAAACGCGCTTTAATGAAAAACATGATCTCACGGCCATGGTGGGTACGGAGGCGGTAAAGGCCTGGGGGCGTTATCTGACTGGTTCTGCAAATGGCTATTTCCTGATGGGAGATATGAACTATTATTATATGAACACAGCAACCTCTACACCCGTTGCCAAGAATAATGATCCCATTACCCAACCCAATTCATTGTACTCCATTTTTGGAAGGGTGGATTACGGGTACCTGGACCGGTACCTGATTTCCGGAACCCTGCGCCGGGATGGATCCTCGCGGTTTGGGCCCAATAATAAATATGGTAATTTCCCCGCTGTGAGCCTGGCCTGGAGGGTGTCGAATGAAGCATTCATGAAAAGTGTATCCTGGGTGGATGATCTGAAGTTCCGTGCCGGATGGGGTGTTACGGGTAACCAGTCGATTCCGGATTTTCAGTATCTGAAATTATTACAGGCGTCTATCAACAGTGCGAACTATCCCATTGGCGGCGGTAGTCTTACCAGTGGTGTATGGACCTACGCTTATGATAACCCGGATATTAAATGGGAGCAGGCCCAGTCCTTAAACCTGGGGATCGATTTTACCCTGTTCCGGCATAAATTAGATGGATCGTTTGATGTGTATAACAAAAAAACGGTAGACATGCTGTATAAGCTGGATCTGCCGGCACAGGCCATCGGTGGTGGCTCATCACCTTATGTAAACCTGGGTGAAATGAGTAACAAGGGTTTTGAACTGGTATTAAACTATCATTATGCCAGCCCTGCTAACGGTAACCCCTTCACCTTTGATGCGGGTGTAAACCTTTCAAGAAACATCAACAAGCTGGTTTCACTGAAAGAGGGCGTTAAAAAGGTAAACATGCTTACCAACCGTTCTGTAATCCCTTCGGTAATCATGGCCGGCCTTCCCTTTGGTGCTTTTTACGGGTATAAGGTAGAGGGTATCTTTAAATCAGCAGATGAAATTGCGGGTGCTGCAAAACAGACCGGTGCTCATTTGGGTGGATTCCGTTATGCGGATGTTGATGGAAATGGGGTCATCGATGATCAGGACCTGACCATGATCGGCAGTCCGCATCCGAAATTTATTTACGGATTGAACCTGAATGCCAGCTATTCCAATTTCGATATAGCGCTGGCATTTAACGGAACCCAGGGAAATAAGATCTTTGATTTTACACGCCTGTATACAGATTTAAGTCTGTTTGACGGTGCGGTAAGTGACCGGATGCTGAATGCCTGGAGTCCGAATAATCCCAACAGCGATATACCGGCGCCCAACCGGAACCGGCCTGCGATTGAAATGTTGTCTAACAGCTATTTTGTACAGGACGGTAGTTATATGAAATTGAAATTGGCGCAGATCGGTTACAATTTCAAACTGAACGGCCTGTTAAAGGATAGAATCAAGAACCTGCGATTGTATGTAAGTGGTACCAACCTGTTTACGATTACTAAATACAGCGGTCTGGATCCGGAGGTAACTTCCTCTCCGGGCATAGGAACCTATGCAGCTCCCGGGGTAGACCTGGGTATGTATCCAATGTCGCGCCAGTACCTGGTTGGTTTAAACGTTACATTCTAAACATTGATTTTAAAAATATTATTGTATGATAAAGAAATTATATAATGCGATATTTATCCTTTTCGTTCTTGTCATGGTCTATTCCTGTGGAAAAGGGTTCCTGGATGCCAAGCCCCAGGGAGCACTGTCAGAGTCCCAGCTATTAAATACAAAGGGTGTGGAATCGGCCCTCATCGGCGCTTATGGTATTATGAATGGAAACATCAATGGTACCTGGGGCAACTATTCCAGCGGGCCCAGCCAGTGGCTGTTTGGAGAAGTGGCTGCGGACAATGCGCATAAAGGCAGTAACAGTACGGACCAGTCGCCAATGAATGATATTGAGTTGCATAAGGTAAACCCGTCTAATGATAACCTGCCTACCATGTGGCGGGTGTATTACGAAGGGATCACCCGTTGTAATACCACGCTCCGGCTGCTCAGCGCCGTGCAAAGCAGTGGTACTGATAAATTCAGTGATGCGCGTGCTACGCAAATAGCTGCAGAAGCGAAAATGCTGCGGGGGCATTATTATTTTTTCCTGGCCAGGGTGTTTAAGAACATACCCTATATTGATGAAACAATGACGGTGCAGCAGGCAGCACAGGTAAAAAATGACAAGGATGTTTTCCCGATGATCGAAGCTGATTTTAAGGCAGCGATAGCTGGCCTGCCCCAGGATTATTCAAAACCTTTGGGCGATGTTGGCCGCGTAGATAAATATGCTGCAGAATCCTACCTGGGAAAGCTGTACCTCTATCAGAAAAAATATGGAGATGCGCTCACCTTGTTCCAGGATGTTATCCAACGTAAGCCGGCCTTAACAAGCCTGGCATTTGATGCCAATTTTAATATTAAAACCAAGAATGGTGCAGAAGGCATCCTGGTTTCGCAAAGTATTATTAACCCGGACGGAAGCGGCGATAATGCCAACGTGGGCGATATGCTGGCCGGCCTTTATGGAAATTCGCCCGGAGGATGCTGCGGTTTTTATCAGCCTTCTGTAGACCTTGTCAATGCCTTTAAGGTAGGTGCGGATGGGTTGCCTTACCTGGATGGCAGCTACCGGACCAATCCCTACAAATCGGACCAGGGTCTGAGCGGTACTGCTGTGGATAACTATACGCTCGATACTACTCTCGCCTTTGATCCCCGCCTCGACTACACCGTAGGCCGCAGGCTTGTAAAGTATCGCGACTGGGGCGCGGTGGTGCCCGGCTGGATACGTGATCAGCCATTTGGCGGGCCTTTTGTAGCCGTAAAACAATCGATCAATCAGGCCGATTTTAGTGGTAATGTGGCTAACGGAGCCAATTATCTGAATGCGCAGAACATTAATATCATCCGGCTATCTGATGTATACCTGATGGCTGCGGAATGCGCAGTGGAAACCAATGCCCTTGGCCAGGCGAAGGACTGGGTGAATGCGGTGCGGACGCGTGCTTCTCAATTGGGTCCCATCTTAACGGTCTATAATAACCCGGCCGCAAAATACCAGATAAAGAACTATACCAATTTCCCCAGCCAGGAGTATGGGCGGAATGCCGTCCGGTTTGAACGAAGGCTGGAACTGGCGCTGGAAGGACACCGGTACTTTGACCTGATACGATGGGGCATGGCGGAAACGGTGCTGAGATCGTATATGGATTTTGAAAAGCAATACGTGTCTGCATCTCAGCCGGCGGCCTTTACCTATGCCGACTGGGATAAGGGTATGCCCATTCCGCAGGAACAAATTGACCGGGCGCAGGGTGTACTTTTACAGAATAAATAATCGTGCATTACTGCCGTTAACCGGCTACTATATAAACCCCCATCAATCTGGTATTGATGGGGGTTCATATATCTGGTACAGCAATACCGGATAATGGGGGAAAACCAAACCTGGTTTTCTGTACCGGAATACAGGTCTGCCGGAAATAAAATGTTATTTTCGTTTACGACAACGATAAAATATTCCATTTGAAAATAATTACCGCAATCCTCTTCCTGCTGGGCTTTTCGATCTGCATGTTTACCTGTACCAACCGGTATAGTGCCGGTAGTGATTCCAGGGGCGAACAATACGCGGGAGCGGCCAGTTGTGTGCAATGTCACAAGGAAATAGCGGGCAGCTATGCACATGCCCATCACTTTAAAACATCTTCCAAAACAGATGTGGATGCGGTTAAAAAAATCATCACCTCGTTAAATGATACGGTTCGTTTCCCCGGTGACCAGCTGGTGCGCCTGGAGGCCGCAGATAAGGGCATTATGCAAACCTACATACAGAACGGAACACAAGTGGCCCGGGAGCAGATGGACCTTGCATTTGGCTCCGGCGAAAAGGCATGGACCTTTGGTTACTGGAAGGATGATAAACTGTACCAGTTGCCACTTACCTACCTGTCGGAATTAAAGCGCTGGACAAACAGCCCGGGTTTCCCCGCAGATCATCCGGATTATTCCCGGTTGATCGTAGGCCGTTGTATGGAGTGCCATAGTTCGTATGCTGCTGTGGAACGAACCCTGGAGCAGGGCATGCATTATGCCGAAAAGATCGATGCAGGGTCTATTATCTATGGTATCGATTGTGAGCGCTGCCACGGACCGGCAGCCCAACATGTAGCCTTTCACCAGGAGCACCCGCAGGAAAAGCGCCCGCAGTTTATGACCGCTGTAAAATCACTAAGCCGGCAGCAGCAGCTGGATCTTTGTGCTACCTGCCATTCCGGTGATCCTGTATCCCTCAAATCGATTTTTGCATTTGTACCGGGCGATACTTTGTCAAACTTCTATATGTATTACCCCGGCGCCGCCACCAATCCGGATGCGCATGGTATGCAGATGCAGTCGCTGATGCAGAGCCAGTGTTTTTTGCAAAGCAACCTTACCTGTGTCAGCTGTCATGATGTGCATAAAAACGAAAGCAATATGCAGGATGTATTTGTACAGCGCTGCATGTCTTGTCATTCAAAATCGGAGCATGCCGTTGCGATGCGCAGCGCAAACAACTATTGTGTGAATTGTCATATGCCGCTGGAAGCATCCAAAAGTTTAGATTTTAATAACAGTGCAGAACGCAATCAAACGAGCTATCGCCTGCGAACCCACCGGATTGCCGTCTATCCGGCATCAGAGGGGAAATAGCAAGCCTTGTTTGGGATTAGCCCTGGCAAACAATAGCAGGATTGCATCAGCAATATTTCGGGGAATGGATGGAGCCTTGGAATTTGGTAGGCGGAGTAGTGGGTCGAGAGACTGATAATTTTTTTGGTGCTGCTTATGGCGGAATGACCGGTCGGGAGCTGCGGGGAGTGGGCAGCATTAGGTTTGAATCTACAAAATAAAAAAGTTATGAATGAAGGCCGGATCCAGGATGAATCAGATGGAGGAGGGGTGGGCAGGAAAGCAATTATCGGGATCTTACTTTCTTTTGGTTTGATCTTTGGTTGGAATTATATAAGGCTGGAACGTTTGAAAACTGATGGCAGATTGATTGAGACTAAGGTGGTAGACTATAGTTTTGGCAGAGTGAATCATCTGACTGTGACTTTTAAGTATGGCAAGGAGATTTACAGGAAATCAGCAAGGACTTCAGTAAGAAGCGATTATTGGCCCCGGCTCGTTGGCCGCAGTTTCCCTGCATTATATTCAGAAAAGGAAGATGTGATCATGCTGCTGGTGTTCCCGGATGATTTTAAAAAGTATAACATTAAACCCGATAATATACCTGTTTGGGTGAGGGATAGTTTGATGTATTAACCCGTAAAGAGTATTTGGGCTATAAAGATGTAGTTATGAAAATGAACAGAGGCCGTAATGTTATTATAGGATTTTCTTTAACCCTACTGTTTATTGTCATAATTCGAGGATGTATTAACAGGGAAAGATTAAAAGAAACAGGTACTCTCGTTACTGTACAGGTGGTCGACTACAAGTTTATGCCTAAAGGAATGAATTTTATGAAATGTGAATTTAAATTTGATGGCCAGTTGTTAGTAACCAACGCAAATACTTCGATATCAGCTACAAAATGGGAGCGATTAAAGGGGCATTTTTTTCCTGGAATATATTCCCCTGAATCGGGATTGCTCAAAATTTTAATTTCAGCTGAAGACTTCGAGGAATTTAATATACCTTATCCGGATAGCCTAGCAAAGTGGGCAAGTGACAATCTTGAGAATTGAAATTTATATGCTGAAGGACCTGCTATGATAATTTTTTTTGTGCTGCTTATGGCGGAATGACCGATCGGGGGCTGCAGGGAGTTGGTGGCATTATGATTGAAGACCGGATTCAGCATGAATCAGACGGAGGATTGGCTGCATCTCCAATAACAGTTACTATTAATAGCTGCGGCTCCTGGTATCTTGCTTAGAATAACAGCTGCTAAGTCAATTCAGCAGCGATTGTTCTCAGGAGTCGTTAACTTGGTAGGGGGATGCTTTGGAGCAGGTTTTTGGAAATACAGGACAGTATCTTCACCATGGTTATGCCAGTGAAGATAGTTAGTATGATGAGTAAAAAATATATTTATAATATCCTTTTTGTTTGCTTTTTGAGTGTCATACTTTGGGGACTGGGCGAAGCTTTTGTAAATCAAAACAAATTGAAGTATAATGCAATCTTGGTCAATGCTAAGGTCACTGGTTATAGTTTAGGCGGAAGGGCTGATGATAGCTATCAATGTGAATTCATATACAAAGGAAAGTTGACAAAGGCTGTAAGTTCGGGACGTGGCATTTCAGGAGCGTGGAATTTAATTGGAATGTCTTTTCCTGCACTGTATGTTCCCAATACCAAGATATTTCAACTACTTACTACTCCAAAGGCATTTGAAAGATATGATAGACCTATCCCAGACAGCTTAAAAAAAAGGTGGCAAAGGCAATGATTTGTATTTACTACCTTTTTACACATATAAAAGTTATAATTTACATTACTACAGTAGCCTCCTATTAATATCCTCTTTCATTCTTTCCTTCCATATAATTCATAAAGGCCTGGTTTACCACGCGGTTACCGCCCGGTGTGGGGTAATCGCCTGTAAAGTACCAGTCGCCCAGGTTATTGGGACAGGCTTTATGCAGGTCTTCAATGCTCTGGAAGATCACCTGAACCGGGATGTTTAAACCGGCCGGGGTAATCATTTCCGCAATTTTTTCCGTGATCTCATCCACCGTGCTGCTCTTATAAAGTTGTTTTACCACATTTTCGGTGTGTAACAGGTTCTGTTCTTTCAGCTCCTTGCAGCGTTGCAGTAACTCATCCAGCAACGATTCTTTTCCTTTGTCTTTTAACACCGCTACCGCAGCACTGAATGCGATAAAGTCGCCCATTTTGCTCATGTCGATCCCGTAGCAATCCGGGTAACGGATCTGCGGACAGGAAGAAACCACAATGATCTTTTTGGGTTTCAGACGGGAGAGCATTTTGATAATGCTTTCTTTCAGTGTGGTGCCTCTTACGATAGAGTCGTCGATCACCACAATGGTATCGATACCGGGGCGCACGGTGCCATAGGTAATATCATATACGTGCTGCACCATTTCGTTCCGGCTGGCATCTTCCGTAATAAACGTGCGCATCTTTACATCCTTGATCGCTATTTTATCGATCCGGATGCGGCGGTTCACCATTTCGCTAAGCTTTTCCTCATCAAAGTCTTTACCCCAGCTTAAGATGCGTTCTATTTTGATCTTATTCAGGTACAGCTGCATGCCTTTGTGAAGGCCCAGGAAGGCTACTTCTGCCGTATTGGGAATATAAGAGAAGATGGTATTCTTCAGGTCGAAATCGATGGCTTTTAATACCTGTTCGCTCAGGTTCAAACCCAGCGCTTTCCGTTCTTTATAGATCTTTTCATCACTGCCCCTCGAAAAATAAATGCGTTCGAAACTGCAGGCCTTGCGTTCGCCCGGGGTTACCACTTCTGCAATTTCATACTCCCCGTTTGCGTTCACCATAAGAGCATTGCCCGGCATCAGTTCTTTTACCTCGTTTTCTCCCACATTAAAAGTGGTACGGATGGCAGCACGTTCGGAGGCAGCCACAATCACTTCATCATCGATATAATAATAACAGGGGCGGATGCCGTTCCGGTCCCTGAAAACAAATCCCAATCCTTCTCCTGTTAATCCGCCTACGGCAAACCCTCCGTCAAACATGGGGATTACTTCCTGCAGTACGCTTTTGATAGCTACATTGCCCGGATTTTTTTTATCGGCCTCGATCAGGTAATGATGAATGATCTCCATCATGGCCGCCAGATCGCTCTGTTTTTGGAAATTGCCCGGAACGATATTAAGCTGTTCAAAAAGCTCCTGTGTATTTACCAGGTTAAAGTTACCCGCAAGGGCGAGGTTGCGCCCCGGAACGGTATTTCTTTTGATAAAGGGGTGACAAAAATCCGAATTATTCTTGCCCTGTGTGCCATAACGCAGGTGCCCCAGCAACAATTCGCCCAGGAACTTGATATGTCCTTTCATCAGGCCCGGGTGCTTGAGCGCATCGGGGTTATAACGGCAAACCTCATCCACTTCATCCGCAATATTTTTAAACAAACCGGAGATGGCCTGGGGCTCTGCATTGCGCATCCGGTGCAAAAACGGGTAACCGGGTTCCACATTCAGTTTTACAGCGGCAATACCGGCGCCATCCTGCCCGCGGTTATGCTGCTTCTCCATCAGGAGGTAGAGTTTATTCAGCCCCCACATAACGGTTCCATGCTGTTTTAAGTAGTGGGAGAAGGGTTTGCGGAGCCGGATAAAGGCCAAGCCGCACTCGTGCTTTATGGGATCACTCATAACTTTATAAAAAAGAAATGCAAAGTTACGATTTTGAAGTTTAAAGATTGCTTAATATAGGTTAAGGCGGATGTATTTTTTGCCCGCCACGGTAGTATTACGGAAATGCTTTATATACCCGGCAGTTAACCGGCTGTATGTCATGATTTATCAGTATAAAAACGGTTGTTTGTTATTCGTCAATGCCCCTGTTTAGGAAGGCGGTCAGGGGTTGTAGGGTCTGGAATGCTTTTACTGTTGTTGTCAGCAATGCGGAGCCTGTTAATAGCGTGTCCTGCAGGTTGGCCAGTGCTGTAAAACTTTTGTATTTAAGATACATAGCAGCGGGATTATCCGGCTCATATCCCTTGGGAACTCTTGACAGGATTTGTCCCTCTTCCACGGAAAGTCCGCCATATACATCCCGGAACTTTTTGGATCCCAGTATTTTGTCAAATTCCGGCAGATTATAATCGATTTCCTGTCTTACCTTGGCCAGTTCGCCAGGCATGGGTTGCCAGAGCCCGCCTCCTGTAAAGCTGCCACCGGGCTCGAGGTGAAAATAATACCCGGCTTTTACCGATTTTTTTCCTTCGGCATTTATATAAGCGCCAAAATTGGTTTTATAAGGCTCCTTGTTTTTGGAAAAACGCACATCCCGGTTGATCCGGAACATACAATCCTTTGCCTTCAGGTGCAGGATGGCGGGTTCCGTTTTTCCAAAGGCAGCAATCAGGCTGTCGATAAAGGCCGCAAAATTATCCCGGGCGGCTTCATAGGCCTTCCGGTTGGCATCAAACCAGGGTTTGTTATTATTGAGTCTAAGGTCTTCTAGGAATTTTAAAGTAGCTTTCTGGATCATATCCGTAAAGGTAAGCGATTTCTGAAATAGGCCACTAAGGCACAGCTGCACTGAATTGTTTAGTGTCTTAAAGTTTGCCAGGGATGCCGTTTTATCCTTCTGTTTACCCCAGCCGGTACAAGAGTTTTTTTACCAGCCGGGCATTGGTAACAATGGCCAGCAGCACTAATACGGCTGCCAGCAGGAGCACGATCCAGTTTACCAGCGAGGATAGTTCCGGACGGTTGAACATGATGAAATGATGAAAGGCCCATTGCATGATCTGGGTGCAGATCAACGCGGTTAAAACAATGAAAATATAAACCGGTACAAACTGGTTGGAGACATTCCTGCCCAGCCACGCCGGCGAATACCCCAGGGTTAATAGTAATTCGAGGTTCTGACGGCTGCGGGCAACAACCAGCTGCAGGTAAAATGAAAACAACATGAGCGCCAGGATCACTACCAGTAATCCAAAAATGCCCAGTCCGCTGAAAATGCCCTGTAACACAATCTTATTACGCCCCAGCAGGGTTTTATCACGACTGATCACATAATGCCGGGCATCGAGGTATTGGATCAGCTGCGGATCATTAACGTCCTTTAATTTTAAAAACAGCCGGCTGGCATCCTGACGGTCTTTATGGGCAAAGGTTTTATTGGCCCACTGCAGAAAGTTCTTGGGTACCAGTACGGAGTTCACCCGGTCGCTGAACGCCACGATCCTTCCGGAGAAAGTAAAGGCATTGTCTTTTCCGTAGCAGGCGATCTGTACGGGGATGCCCATTGCTGTTTCCTTTGATAACTGGGGCAGGCCCTGACCGGGTGCAAAGATGTTGTAGATCTCAAAAAAATCGGAAGACAGGATGATCGGGATGTTTTGATCGCCTTCTTTCCAGGTAAAATTGGGCGGAAGCGTATCAATAAAATCATTGTCCAGGGCTTCCAGGAACATATCGGTACTAAAGGGCAATACATTGCCTGCACTGAGCTGTACCCGGAAATCATTGGCCAGCAGGGGCGATACGCCTGCAATGAAGGGTTGCTTTTTTACTTCATCGATCTCCTCCGTATGAAACAGGTTTTTTTCCGGCTGCCCCATGGTTTCATTGGTAATATTTTTGGTGATGGACACAAAATCAAAACCGTCTTTGCGGATGCTGCCTTCTTTAAGCAAATGCTGGATATTGATGAACATCTGCACCGAGCACAGCAGCAATAATACCCCGATGCCCAGCCCGATATAAGAGAACCAGCGGGAAGAGGCATTGGTTCCGGTATACAATAAAGGTTTTATGGGCTTAAATGATAGTGCCACAGGAAGGTTTTATAAATGATACAAATGGGTTGCCGGAAAACCGGTAGCTTTTTCAAGTTCGGCAAACAGTACAAGGGCCTTGCGGGCGGCTGTTTCCTCCAGTATCAGGTCAATGGCTTTCTTGGAGTTGGCATGATCCAGGTGACTGAAGGGTTCATCCATCAGCAATACACCGAAAGGCTGCAGCATGGCCCGGATGATCACGGCCCGCTGCTGCTCGCCATAGGAGCAGTTTTTAGCCAGGGCGTTCAGCCGGTGGTCTACCCCAAGCCGCCGGGCCATTTCAATGATCCGTTCCTGCGGATGATAGGGGCTAAGCTGCCGTTTAACCTCCAGGTTTTCCAGGATGGTTTGTTCCTCAAAAAGCCGCATGTCCTGGAGGATGATGCTTACCTGATCCTTGCGCAGGGCCGCGATGGCTTCCCTGTTGAACTGGTTCAGCGGCTGGTCATCATATAAAATAGTGCCGCTGTAAGATTCCCGCATTTTATACAGGAAATGGACCAGGGATGTTTTGCCGGTGCCGGAAGGTGCTACAATATTCACCAGGTCGCCATTGGAAAAGGAGCGCTCCTTTCCCCAGATCTCTGAGGTGGATTTGCGCTCCTCTTCAAAATATACCGGTAGTAAATTCTTTATCTCAAGCTTCATGAATGCCTTTGATTAATGAACGGATGTCGGCGGTGCTGCCACTGCTGCTGAATCTACAATCGGGGCCATTTCTTCCACGTCGATCACCTCTTTTTTGGGTCTTGCCTGGTACATTTTATCAATGTACTGGTTCAGTTGTTTCAGCGCATTGGTCTGGTTATCGGCCAGGTTAATCTCTACTTTGCTGAATGCTTCACCACCTTTGATATCAGAATGCATGGTGATTGTTTTCCAGAAATTAGCAGAAACTTCAAGGTTCTTTTTATAGGTCGAATCCTTTTTACTATTGGCGATGACGGTGTTGAAGATTTTCTGTAGGTTCACATATCCGCCCATATTATGACCGGTAAATGGCTGGGCATAGGCTGGTTTTTTGCCACCTGAAAGAAAACCGTCCACTTCGGCATCAGAGCCTCCGAGCGCAAACCATTTATCGGTAAGCTTGCTTTTGATGCGCTCCAGGGCGCTATCCTTTACCGGCATTTCTTTATCGATGGTTTTCCTGAATGCGTCGATCAGTTTCTGAAAACTGGATTTATCGCCTACAGAAGATCCAAATACAAAATTAAATTTGGTATCATCTTTTTCGTAAGGAATGGTTTCGCCATTATCTAATGTAACGGCGGCGGGCTTGCCGGTAACGGTAACATCTGTTAATGCAAAGGATTGTGTACCTCCGTTCGCCTTGGTAAAATCATCGATGGTAATTCCAAGCTGAGCCAGTCCCGCGTTTGCAATGCCATCAAACCCTAAGAGTTTGATCAGGTCTTTTATGTAGGAGGGCGCATAGCTCATACTAAAGGCCGCCAGTACATCCTGATCAGGAAGATGACTGATGGTTTCATCCGTGATATTGCTGCCACTGTTTTTCTTCAGCAGGTCGGTCATTTCCTTGCCATAGAAATTTTTTACGTTAGCAGTAATTTTACCGTTATCAAAATCGGCCTTACCTGCGGTAATGGCGCCGTCCAGCAACGCATTGAATTTCATCATCGACATAATGCCGCCGGCCAATCCGTTATAAAGGTTGCCGCTGTTAACCCAGAAATGCATGTCGGCCTTGTCCGCAACCAGGTCTGCGAAACGTTTGTCGCTATCCAGTAGCTTGCTACCTTTTAGCTGGAAGGTGTTTTTGGCAAGTACCTTCAGGCTATCCAGCGGGTATTTTTCAGCACTTCCGCCAAAACTGCTCCGGTTGCCGGGAAATCCTTTGCTCATACCGGATGCATCGATAATGGCAACGAATAATTTATCATTAAAGTACACCACGGCATTGTCATTGTCCGGTGATTTTACAAAGCTGTATTCGCCGTCTTTTTCGATCTTGATATTTCCTTTTCCGCCTTCTTCAATTACTTTGGAAAATTTGGCAGCATCTTTCAGCTTGCCTTCAAATGCTACATATCCGTTGCTGCCGGTGCGTTTTAGAAACACCACCAGGCTGCCTTTAGGATCAAGGCCGGAGGTTTCCGGATCGTTGAGCAATTGTTTTCCCAGGGAATCTGTTGTTTGATTAAGGGCTTCCGTAAACCAGGTCGTTTGTTTGATTTCTGCCCAGGTCAGCTTGGAGGAAAGAGACGCCAGGTCCACATGAAGCACCATGGCTGCATCGTCTGGTATCAGCAGCCCGGTTTTGCCTCCTTTGTTACAGGCAGTAAAAATAAGCGCAAGGCAAAAGCCCAGAATGAGCAAGCCTTTGTTTTTCACGTTTGTCATGTTATGTTGGTTTTTTTGTTTGTATTTTATATCCGAATGGGTAAAAGGTCTTTTCAACTGTCGCTGTTCACTATCCCCATTTCCTTTTCACTTTCCGTCAAAATTATAATTCGCCAAATCGGCAAAGGTCACCTGTTCCTGCAGGCCGGATCGCAAATTTTTTATTACGATCGTTTGGGCCTCCAACTCCTGGCTGCCCAATATGGCCACATACGGGATGTCTTTTTTTTCTGCGTATTTGAACTGTTTATCAAATTTTACAGTTTCATGAAACAGTTCGCACGCGATACCCGCTGTGCGGAGTTCCTGCATCAGTTCAAATGCCTTTGCTGCTTCCGCGGCGCCTAAGTTAAAGAACAGGAGCTTTGTACCGCTGTACACATCGGCAGGAAATCGGTTTAACTCGGTAAGCACATCATAAATACGGTCAACACCAAAGGAAATACCCACGCCGGGTACATTGGGTACGCCAAACAGGCCGGTAAGGTCATCATAACGTCCACCGCCACCAATACTGCCTATTTGCACGCCCAGTGCCTTTACCTCAAAAATGGTTCCGGTATAATAATTCAAACCGCGGGCCAGGGTAACATCGATTTTTATTTCTGATTTCTGATGGCTGATTTCTGATGGCTGATGACTGATAACTGATGACTGATGACTAACTGCTGACGACTGATAACTCATAGCCGACCGCTCAATAATGTATTCCAGCTCCCGGATACCCTCCTCCCCGGTGCTGTTGCCGGCAAAGATCAATTTCAGCCGGGCCAGCTTCTCTTCGTTGGTACCGCTGATTTCAAGGAACTGCTGAATGAGGTTGACCTGGTCATTTAAAAGACCCCGTTCCGCCAGCTCTTCCTTTACTTTCTCAACACCGATCTTGTCCAGCTTGTCAATGGCGATAGCGATATCGATCATTTTTTCGGCGCCCCCGCATTGTGCTGCCAGCGCAGCAAGAATTTTCCGGTTATTGATCCGTATTTCCACAGGGAGCCCCAGTTTGTGAAAAACAGTAGCATAGATAGCGGTCAGTTCCAGTTCGTTGATGAGCGAGCGACTGCCCACCACATCGGCATCACACTGGTAAAACTCGCGGTACCGGCCTTTCTGGGGCCGGTCTGCCCGCCATACCGGCTGCAGCTGGTAGCGTTTAAACGGCAGTGTCAGCTGGTTATAATTCATGGCCACATAGCGGGCAAACGGAATGGTAAGATCATAGCGTAGCGCCCGTTCGGTAATATCCTTGCTGGAGCGTCCCTTCATCACGTTTTCAAAACCCGCCTTTATTTTATCGGCCTTGGCTGCATTATCGAGTCCGTTATTCAGGATCTTAAAGATCAGTTTATCGCCTTCCTCGCCGTATTTGCCCATCAGGGTTTCCAGGTTTTCCATGGCCGGTGTTTCCAGCGGCTGAAAGCCATACAGCTCAAAAACTTCTTTTATAGTATTGAAAATATAGTTGCGTTTGCGTACCGTTGCGGCGTCAAAGTCTCTCGTTCCTTGTGGCAGGGTTGGTTTGCTCACTCTTGAAAATTGAAATTTGTTATTTGAAATTTGTTATCTGGTATTTATCGAGGATGGCATCGCTGGCTTTATCCAGCATATCATACACTTCATGATAGCCCGGTTCGGGCCCGTACCAGGGATCGGGAACATCCTTGTTGCTACCTGGCTCAACTTCATTCATGATGAGTGTTACCTTGGAAGCATCAAACCGGCTCCGGGCAATATATTTGATTTCGTCGATCACGTCTTCCGCCATGGCATATATTTTATCGAACCGGTTAAAATCAGCGGCTACAAAATCCCGGGCCCGTTGGCCGGAAATGTCAATTCCATGCAGCGCGGCTACTTTTTGCGACAGCCGGTGCGGTGTTTCCCCGGTATGGTACCCGTTTGTTCCGGCGCTGTCGACCTCCCAGTTTAATCCCCGGTCCGCAGCCTTTTTTTGTAAAATCCCCTCTGCCAGCGGGCTTCTGCAAATATTGCCCAGGCAAACCATTAAAATCCTCATGCCGCAAAGATAATCAGGTTCGGTGTTTCATATTTAAGGTTTGAGCAGGCTTTTGCGGAACTTTAAACCATAAAACCTGAAACCTGGCGTATCTTTGCCGGATGAACACAAAGCAGCAGAATATCCGTACCCTCAGTCTTACCGAACTGGAGGATTATTTTTTATCCATCGGAGAAAAGAAGTTCCGGGCCCGGCAGGTATATGACTGGCTGTGGCTGAAGCCGGTACAAAGCTTTGAGGCCATGAGCAATATCAGCAAAGAGCTGCGTCAGAAATTACAGACCACTTTCCAATTCCCGGCATTGGGGATCGACATGACGCAACATTCGGAGGATGGAACCATAAAAACCCGCTTTAAAACCATTGAGGGGCATCTTACGGAAGGGGTGCTGATCCCTACGGATGAACGCAAGACGGCCTGCGTCAGTTCCCAGATCGGCTGCAGTTTGAGCTGTAAGTTCTGTGCTACAGGGTATATCGAGCGGAAACGGAACCTGAGTTTTGATGAAATCTTCGACGAAGTGGCCCTGATCAACCAGCAATCACTGGAAGTATATGATAAAAAGCTCACCAATATTGTGTTTATGGGTATGGGAGAGCCATTGCTGAATTACCGTAATGTGTTGAAAGCGATCGAAAAAATTACTTCACCGGATGCATTGGGGATGAGTCCCCGCAGGATCACGGTTTCCACAGCCGGCGTTGCCAAACAGATCCGGCAGCTGGGCGATGACCAGGTTAAATTTAAACTGGCGCTGTCACTGCACGCAGCCAATGATAAAAAACGCCATGAGATCATGCCGATCAACGATAGTAATAACATCCAGTCGTTGATTGAAGCACTTAATTATTTTTACAAGCAAACAAAGAACGAAATCACCTTTGAATATATCCTGTTCAATAATTTTAATGATTCACTGGAGGATGCCGATGAGCTGATCAAAATTTACCGGCAGGTACCGGCAGATCTTGTCAACCTGATCGAATACAATCCCATTGCATTCGCACGCTTTACGAAACCTTCTGAAGAAAAAGTAGACGCTTTTATGCAATACCTGGAAAAAAACAGGGTCAATGCCCGCTTGAGGCGCAGCCGGGGAAAGGATATTGATGCAGCCTGCGGACAGTTGGCCAATAAGGGGAACTAAAACGAAGGCAAGCGGTTGAGCATGTAGCTGCTATATATATGTCTGGGAAAAATAGATAACAATGGCCTGTTGCGTTTTTGAAGAAACAGACGTTTCTTATCAAAAAAGCATAATAATTATGAAATCTACACAATTGCTGCCAATCATTGGTATGATGCTGCTAACTGTTGCCTGCAAAAAATCCGCTGATAAATCAACCGGTGATGCGCGGCTTGAGGGAAAATGGGAAATGCGTACTACATGGGGCGATAGCCACCTCACGTCTTATCCGGAAGCAAACGGAACCCAGCTTCATTTTAGCGGGAACCATTTTGTACGCCAGGAGAACAATACGGTTAAAGCCACCGGCAACTTTTCAATTGTAAAAGATAATACTGCCGAGTCGGTTGTGGGCTTAAGAATTCCTGAAGGACAGTTTGCTGCCCGGATCGTATTTGATACGAACCCGGAACAAAAACAATTTTACCAGTTTTCTAATGACACACTTTACCTGCTTCAGGGTTTTTTCCCCGCTGATGGCGGTGTTAAGACGGGCTATGTGCGGGTGCCGTAGCAGATTGCTGCAAGCGAATGAACTGTTCCAGTAACTGCCTGGTTAAGGGACCGGCCTTTCCGTTCCCGATCCGGATGCCATCAATTTCCGTTACCGGCAAAATGCGCTTGGTGGTGCTGGTCATAAAAACCTCTGCGGCGCTTATTAACTCGTTAACGGATATATCGCGGGTTTCTACCGGAAGCAATGTGCTGGCAAACTCCAGTATTTTTTTCCGGGTAATACCGGCCAGTACATTCCGCCCGGGAGTAACCAATATTCCTTCCGGGGTTATAATAAAAATATTGGCCCGGGGAAATTCGGAAATGATGTCGTTCTGAATATACAACACATCGGTCAGGCCCTTTTCCTTTAGCTGTTTTTGCAGCCAGATCCCCATCAGGTAGTTAATGGATTTTACCGTTGGCAGATCCCGCTGATAAGCATGGGTCATAATGCGGATGCCGTTTTCAACGGTTGCGGCATCCGGTAATTGCAGCGGCTGCTGTTGCAGGATAAAATTGCCCTGCACAGGCGTGTAACTGTCGGGCGAATAACCGCCGGTGGCAATCATGCGGATGCCACTTTCCGGCAGGTTGTTTTTTTGGATCAGTTCAAAAATAATTTCGGTGACCCGGGAACGGGTATGCGGAATGGAAATAGAAAGCGCTTGTGCAGAATTAAAGAACCGGTCCAGGTAATCTTCAAGGAAAAGAGGTTTATGATCGACGGTTCTGAAATAATCAAAAACGGCATAACCCCGTTGTATGGCCAGATCTCCTGTTTGAATCATTGCTTTTCCTTCCTCTGCAAATGCATTATTTACAAAAGTCCATATCATGGCTGGTATCGGTTATATTTTTTTAATATTGAAATAACGGTTTCCCTGGGTAGTGCTTCCACCATATGATGCCTGTAGCCGGTTGTTGTTGCGGCTGCAAATAAGGCATTAAGGATCGCTTCTTCCGTAGCTTCAATGGCGGCCATGAAAAGCGGCGACAGGTCGTCGTTGAAAAGGGTTTTTGTAGCATATAATGGCTCTTTCGGCGTATGCGGTACCCGTACTCCCGGATGGGTAGAGAAGGCTATTACATAATCACCGCTGCCATTGCTGGCAATGCCTCCCGTTTTGGCCAGTCCCATAAAGGCCCGCTTGGCCAGCCGCTCCAGGTTGCGTGCGTCCAGCGGCGCGTCGGTTGCTACTACTATCATGCAGCTTCCATCAACCGGATTGTTGAGCTGGTCCTTCAAAAAATAGTTGCCCAATTCTTTGCCAACAGGCACACCCGCAATTTCGAGCACTCCACCAAAATTGGTTTGTACCAGCACGCCCACTGTATATCCTCCGGATGCTTTGGGAAGTACCCTGGAAGCTGTGCCGATACCGCCCTTGAATCCGAAACAAACGGTACCGGTTCCCGCCCCAACATTACCTTGCTCCACCCTTCCGGAAGTGGCATTTTGAATGGCTTCCAGGATGTCTTTTTCCGTAACATGCCGGCCCCGGATATCGTTTAAGAATCCATCATTGGTTTCTCCTACTACTACATTTACGCTTTGCACCTGTTCGTTTTCTTTCTGCCCAAGTGTATAACTGATGCCAGCATTGATGCCTGCTGCCACATTCAGTGTATTGGTAAGGATTACCGGGCTTTCCAGCGTTCCCAGTTCCCGAACCTGTGTAACGCCGGTTAGCTTGCCAAACCCATTGCCCACATAAACGGCTGCAGGTACTTTTTCCTGGAAGAGGTTACCGCCATGTGGCAATATAACGGTGGCTCCGGTTCTTACCAGGGTATCTCTGATCAGGGTTTTATGACCAACCCTTACACCTGCCACATCGGTGATGGCGTTATAGGTTCCATGCGGCAACACGCCGATCTTAACCGGACTAACAGAAACGGATTGCTGTGCTGCTGCCTCCTCAGTACAGATCGTGCATGCCAGCATAAGGAGGTAAAAACGCCATAACGGTTTCATACGGACTAAATATAGGCAATATCCGCCGTTTTGAAATTGTAAAAAACGACAGCTGCAAACCTGTGATCAGGTATGGAGTGTTTACGGGATCAGCGGGGCACTCAGAACCGTGATGTCATAGCTCCCATGCCAAAAGCCAGTAAGACAATAATGTAAAAGCCAATGATCACAATGACCAAAATACCTGTAAACCGGAAAAAGTTTTTCAGGTAACGCAGTCCCTCATTTAAATCGGAGATGTTTTCTGTCTGGATCCCTTTCCGGGCCAAACTTCCGAACTTGTAGAGATAAAAAGAAGGAAAGAAATACAGCAAGGCCATGATGATGTAAAATAGCCCAAGAATGGCGCCGGAAAAAGGCATGCCGGTGCTCCGTACTGCTGCAGAACTTGCCATCATAACACCCAGTCCGCCAATCAGGGCAAAAAAGAGTACAATAAAACCAATAATGCTCAGGAACCGGGCCCATTTAGAAGTTTCCTCAATATATATATTGCCTTGTTCGTTGATCTCAAGGTTTCTGAAAAGCCCGCTTTCTTCCCGTTGCGGAAACGGTTGGTTAAAATCTTCCATACGTTTGAGTTTTGATGTTACGTGTTCCTGTAAATATAAGAAAGATTTTAACGGGGTGGTCGCCGGCGTATACAACATCCGGCAGTGCAACAACGACCACCGGAAAGGAAATTCTAGGCAGATATTTCCGTTATCAGAAGGATTCAATATACACCCGCTGCAATAGTTACTGCAAACAAAAAGCAAGGCGTAAGAATACAATGGAAGAGCCGCTATTTTTTTTCACCCTCTTCAGGATGCTCTACATGTCCTTTTTTATCGCCGATTTTATCGATGGTTTCTTTTCCCCGTTGTAACAGGGACGATACCGGACCTTCCATGTCTTCCTGAGGATCTCCTTCATGTTTAGGATGCTCTTTTAAATCCTCTTTTTTGTTTTCATTATGTTGTTCTTGCGGATTCATTTTTGAGGATAATTTTACTACTACAAGTTACCAAAAAATAGTGAAATATTTTCCCGGGAAAAGCAAGCATAGCCTAAAAGATCATTGGTTTCCATGCAGAATCTTTCAATTTTAGCTACCTTTAACTTTTAATATAGATTTCAGATCAATGAATTTTTTGCTAAAAGTACTTATAACCGGGCTCATCGCTTATTTACTTCCTCAAATTCTGCCAGGAGTTAAGGTGGCAGATATAAAGACCGCAACCTTATTTGCACTTGTGCTGGCCCTGCTGAATGCCATTGTAAAACCGGTGTTGGTCATACTTACGATTCCGGTAACTTTAATAACGCTGGGACTTTTTCTGCTGGTCATTAATGCCTTTATGGTATTGATTGCAGCCAACTTTTTTAAAGGGGTAGAAGTGAACGGTTTTTGGTGGGCGTTGATATTCAGTATTTTGCTTTCTCTTGGTTCTTCCGTGTTATATTCACTGGTTGGAGGAGGTAAAAATTAAGATATTTTATTTGGAAAAAATGAATTAGGGCTGTAAATTAGCAGCTAGTCAAAACATTAATCAAAAGTCCTGATGTGTCTACATCAGGGCTTTTTTTTATTTGTTGTTACAGGATTTACAAACGCCTTTTACCACTACTTCAACCTGTTGCATGATGTAATCTTTGGGCAGCTTAATGCTTGGGGTAACCACATTGTCCAAACAGAATGTATTGCCACAGTGCGTACATACCAGGTGTACATGATGATCATGATGATGCCCCTCTCCGCATTCGTCTTTACACAATGCATATTTAATGCTGTTATCCGATGTTGGAATGGTGTGGATGATGCCTTTGTCCACAAAGGATTGTAAGGTCCGGTAAACCGTTACCCGGTCAAAATGACTATGGGTATTTTTTTCAATATCCGCGTGCGCCAGGGCGCCGTTACTGTTCAGGAATAAGGACAGTATTTTACGGCGGCCATCCGTTACACTTAAATTATTTTGCTTTAAGATCTGAACAATGCTATCCATATCTAAAATTAATTAATTTTTTGATGTTGTTTTTAGCTCGTCCCCAATATCAGCAATCAGCCGGTCGATCTCTTTTTGTTTCAAGCCATCATAAATCTTCAACACATTTCCCCTCCGGTCTACCAGTGCCCAGAATTGGGTATGCAAAAAATCATCTTCGTTCGAGTTAAAATAGTTTTTGGGGTCATCGATGGTGTAACTCAGTCGCGCCATTTTATAAAGACTATCCTTGCGCCCGGTTAAAAACACCCATTGCCGGGTATCTACTTTCATCGAATCGGCATAATGTTTCAATTGAGCTGCGGAATCCCGTTCGGGGTCGCAGGTATGTGATACGATTAAAAAGCCCGGCGTACCCTTATATTTTTGATATACCTGCTTCATGTTATCGTTCATCATGGGACAAATGCCCGGACAGGTTGTATAAAAGTATTCAGCTACATAGATCTTACCCTCCACATCTTTATTCGAAAACGGGTTTCCATCCTGGTCGGTAAAGGTAAATTGCCCCACCTTGCTCACCGGCTCCAGCTTGCGGTCGTTAAAACCCGGGATAAAGTAAACCGCTATGAAATAGAACGCTATCGACAGCAGCACAAAAAAGGAGGTATAAAAAATAGCTTTTTTTGACATATTGAAAATTGAAGTGCAAAGTTATTCCAACAGTTTAACAATTAATGCCCGAAAACGTTTATTCCTGTAATAGTTGTGCAAATATTTGCAACGATGTTTCTTTTTTTATAATTTTGCAACATGCGGTCAAAAATTAATTGGGATGCTTTGGGGATTTCGGCTTCAGTAATTTGTGCCATTCATTGTGCGGTTTTACCGCTTTTTATGGCAAGTCTTCCGCTTTTTGGGGTCAATATCATTGAAAATGTGGCTTTTGAGTTGGGAATGATCGTTCTTGCCTTTATCATTGGTGTGTATTCCCTCCGCCATGGCTATCGATTTCACCATCATAAAAAACTGCCGTTGTTGCTGTTTGCAACCGGAATCCTTTTTTTGGTGCTGAAGCAGGTTTATCTTCAATATCATGCCTTATTACTGGTACCTGCGGTTATTTTTATCATATCAGCACATATGGTGAACTACCGGTACTGCCGGAATCACAATCACGCCCATGCGGATGATTGTGACCACGATCATTATTAGGAAGCCTTCAGCATATAAGAATCATTCCAGGAAATAATAATTTTGGATTATCTTTTCCTGTTAATGAATTTCCGGATTATGAAAAAATATAGCATGCTTCTTTTGTTTTGTATAGTGGTGATAACCGGCCATGCGCAAAGCGATGTACAAAAGATACGGGCTGTAATGGGGCAGCAAACCACCGCCTGGAACCAGGGAAACCTGGAGGCATTCATGGATACCTACTGGAAAAGTGATTCTTTGTTATTTGTGGGCAAGAAGGGCGCTGCCTATGGCTGGCAGCAAACGCTGGATAATTACCGGAAATCGTATCCCTCAAAGGATGAAATGGGGCAGCTGCAATTTACCCTGCTAAAAATACAACCCCTGGGAACGGGTTTTTATAATGTGGTAGGGAAATGGCAGCTTTCCCGGAAAATGGGCGACCTGAATGGTCATTTTACTTTGATTTTCAAGAAAATAGGCGGAGGCTGGAAAATTATCCAGGATCATAGCAGCTAATTATTTCACCTCTTCAAAGTCGATATATTCACCCAGTTTCGATGGTTTCTTTTGGGAAGGTGGTGGTGTTTGAGAAGCGGTGGCAGCTTGCTGTGTAGCAGCTTCCGGCTGCTGAAACTGTTGTTTCATCTGGGAGAACTGTTTTTTGATCTGACGGGTGGTACGGTACACCGGCAAAACAACCTTTACAATAAGGTTGTACAGAAAAAAGAACAATAAGGCGTATAAGATAAATGACATGCGCTAAAATAATGGTACTAAAATACACAGAAATAACGCTGTAACCGGAAAATTGTTGTGGGCTGGCGCTATTTTAGGCGGTTTTGGGCCAATGGCAGGCGCTCCCGGTTCTTTATTGAGAAAATACCTGCAAAAACTTCGCTTTTTGCTGTAATTGTCTTAATTTTGCGGCAGAAAAGGAGACAGAGGGAACGGAGGCGTTCCCTTCTTCTTTTTTCAGAAATATGGATAAGGAGGCAATAATTCAAAATTTACAGGAAAAAGTAGTTGCGTTGCTGGTGGGAAACCCGTCTCATTTTTTAGTAGACATCCGCATAAAGCCTACCAATAACTTTAAGATATTTATTGACGGTGATAACGGTGTGGGGATCGATGACCTGGTACGATACAACCGGGCATTGTATAAACAGATTGAAGAAGAAGGTTTGTTCCCCGACGGCGATTTTTCCCTGGAGATTTCTTCTCCCGGACTGGATGAGCCGTTAAAACTGCACCGGCAGTATGTAAAGAATACCGGCCGTAATGTGGAGGTGCTGCAGCTGGATGGCCAAAAAACAGAAGGAACGCTGCTATCTGTAAACGATGATGCCATTGTGGTGGAAACCACAAGCGGGCGCGGAAAAAAGATAGAGAAGACGGCGCACACTATTTTATTGGAAACAATTAAAACAACAAAAATTCAAATTAAATTTTAAAAGTAACAGCTCAGGGGCTGTGATTTCACTAAGGTAAATCGTACTTCACTATGGCAAGTATTAATTTAATTGAGGCATTCCAGGATTTTAAAGATGCAGAAAATATAGATCGTCCTACAATGATGAAAGTTGTTGAGGATGTATTTAAAACATTGCTCCGTAAAAAATACGGCAGCGATGACAACTTTGATGTGATCGTGAACGCAGAGAAGGGAGACCTGGAAATTGTAAGGCACCGTACCATCGTGGAAGACGGGGAGGTAGAAGATCCGTTGGCCCAGGTGGCGTATTCGGAGGCCGTTAAGCTGGAGCCGGATTATGAAGTAGGGGAAGACCTGTACGAAGAAATTGACCTGATCGATTTTGGCCGGAGGGCCATTTTGGCCGCCAAGCAAACCCTGGCCGGCCGGATCAGCGATCTGAAGAAAAATGTTTTGGCAAAGAAGTATGAAGACCGCATTGGTGAAATTATCAGCGCTGAAGTATACCAGGTATGGAAAAAAGAAATCCTGTTGCTGGATGAAGAAGGCAATGAGCTGATTCTTCCCAAAAGCGAACAGATCCCACAGGACTATTTTAAAAAGGGAGAGAATATCCGCGCGGTGGTGATCCGGGTAGATCTGAAGAACAACAACCCGGTGATCATCCTTTCCCGTACCTCGCCCGATTTCCTTGCAAAGCTGCTGGAAATTGAAGTACCGGAGATCTTTGATGGTTTGATTACGATTAAAAAGATCGTTCGTGAACCGGGTGAAAGAGCAAAAGTGGCGGTAGAATCTTATGACGACCGTATTGATCCGGTGGGTGCCTGTGTAGGTATGAAGGGAAGCCGGATCCATGGCATCGTTCGGGAATTGAAAAATGAAAATATCGACGTTATCAACTTTACCACAAATACACAACTGCTGATTCAGCGCTCGCTGACCCCTGCAAAAATCACCAGTATGAGCCTGGACCAGGAAGGTAAGCACGCCAGCATCTTTTTGAAGCCCGACCAGGTATCCCTGGCCATTGGTAAAAGAGGGGTGAACATTAAGCTGGCTTCTGATTTAACCGGCTATGAGCTGGATGTGTACCGGGATACAGAGGATGAGGAAGAAGAGTTTGATGTGGACCTGGAAGAATTTGCAGATGAGATTGATGAGTGGGTGATTGATGCGTTAAAGAAAATTGGTTGTGATACCGCACGCAGCGTATTGCGTATGTCGCCCAGCGAACTTGAAAAAAGGGCCGACCTTGAAAAGGAAACGGTTGACGATGTTCGGAAAATTTTACAAGAAGAGCTGGAGCGGGAATAATGAAGCTACCCGGGCTTCGTTATAAGAATTGGTGTGAATGATAAACAAAACGTTCCGCTGAAAGCGGAATAAGGGATAAAAAATTTTATGGTAGAAAAGAAACTTCCAAGATTATTACAAGCGGCTAAGGAATTTAACATTGGTCAGGATACCCTTGTTGAATTCTTAGTAGGTAAAGGTTTTGAACGGGATGATTTAAAGCCTTCCACAAAACTGACCGATGCCATGTATACGGCCCTGCAACAGGGATTTCATGGAGACAAGGCCGCAAAGATCATCAGCGACCAGGTTGACTTACCAAAAGGATTGGGTGGCGAGAATAAAAAGCGTCGTGAGGAGGAAGAATTGCCAAAACCGGCTGTTCGTCCGGTGGCAAAAGAAGAACCGGTTGCAGAAACGCCGCCGGTTGCAGAGCCCGCTCCTGAAGTAGTGCCCGAAATTCCGGTTAAGGAAGCAGAGGCTCCTGTGGCGGAGCCGGAACCTGCTCCGCAACCAGAGGAAAAAGCACCAGCGGAAGCTCCCGCCGAAGAAGAGGCGCCGGTAGCCAAAACACCTACACGGGATATTGGCGGACCGAAGATCATCAGCAAGATCGATCTGTCTGCGATCGATTTTTCAACCCGCCCGAAAAAGGTGGCAAAAAAAGAAACTCCTGCTGTGGAAACACCACCGCAGAAGGAGGAAGCACCGGTTGAAGTGCCTAAGGAACAACCGGTAGCAGTAGCGCCTCCTCCTGTAGAGGAAAAGGCGCCTGTTAAAGAAACACCGGCTCCGGTTGAAGAAGAAAAGCCGGCAGAAGTACAGATCAGCAATATCCAGGCAGAAAAGATCGAGGGTCCAAAGATCCTGGGTAAGATCGAACTGCCGGTAGATAATGATACCCGCCCGAAACGGGATGAAAAACGGAAACGGAAACGTATCCCAATTGAAAAGAAAGAAGTGAAAGCCGATCCGGATCAGCGCAGACCGCATGGTGCTGGTGGCGGACAGCAGGGCCAGGGCGGCCGCAGCGGTGGCCAGCATCATGGCGGCGGCGGCGGACATCATGGAAAAGGTAATTTCAGAGACCGTCACCGGCCGCATCGTGAGGAGAAGCAGATCGATGAAAAAGAGATCCAGGAGAAGATCCGCGAAACCCAGGCAAAACTGAGTGGCGGCGGCGGTAACAAGCAGAAAAGCATGCGTGCCAAAGCGCGGAGGGATAAACGCAATGAAGCGGCGGAGGCCATGGAGGAAGAAGGGGTTGATAAAACATTGCGGGTAACGGAATTCATCAGTGTAAGCGAACTGGCAAGCCTGATGGATGTAAGTTTTGCAGATGTCATCAGCAAGTGTATGAGCCTGGGCATCATGGTGTCTATCAACCAGCGCCTGGATGCTGAGGTAATTGAACTGGTGGCCAGTGAGTTCGGGTACGACGTTTCCTTCATCGATATGGAACAGCAGATGGAAATGGAAGAGGAAGCAGATGAGGACGACGACGAAGCAGAACGCGTTCCAAGAAGTCCGATCGTTACCATCATGGGACACGTTGACCACGGTAAAACCTCGTTGCTGGATTATATCCGGAATGCCAATGTAGTAGCCGGTGAGGCCGGAGGTATTACCCAGCATATTGGTGCATACCGTGTGCAGGTAGCTGAAGGAAAAGAGATCACCTTCCTGGATACACCGGGTCACGAAGCGTTTACCGCAATGCGTGCCCGTGGTGCCAAGGTTACCGATATTGCGGTGATTGTGGTGGCGGCCGATGATGCCGTGATGCCGCAAACAAGGGAGGCCATCAGCCACGCACAGGCAGCTGGTGTACCAATGATCTTTGCCGTTAACAAGATCGATAAAGACGGCGCCAATCCTCAGAAGATTTATGAGCAGTTATCGCAAATGAATATCCTGGTGGAAGAATGGGGCGGAAAATTCCAAAGCCAGGAACTGAGTGCCAAACAAGGCCTGAATGTAGATAAGCTGCTGGAAAAAATATTACTGGAAGCAGAACTGCTGGATCTGAAAGCCAACCCCGACAGGGAAGCAACGGGTACCATCATTGAAGCAACCCTGGATAAGGGTAGGGGTTATGTAGCTACCTTGCTGGTAGAAAACGGAACACTGCGTCCGGGCGATCTGATCGTGAGCGGTCAGTACTATGGTCGTGTTAAAGCCATGTTTAACGAACGGAACAAACGCGAAGACGCCGCAGGACCATCAGCCCCTGCCGTGGTGCTGGGTCTGAACGGTGCACCCCAGGCCGGTGAGAAATTCAAAGTGTACGAAGAAGAATCAGAAGCCAAGAGCATTGCCAACCGTCGCTCCCAGATCCTGCGCGAACAGGGTATGCGTACGAAGAAGCATATTACGCTGGATGAGATCGGCCGTCGTCTGGCATTGGGTAACTTTAAGGAACTCAATGTGATCATTAAAGGGGATGTGGACGGTTCTGTGGAAGCGCTGAGTGACTCTTTACAAAAACTTTCTACAGAAGAGATCCTTGTAAATGTGATCCATAAAGGTGTAGGACAGATCAATGAAAGTGATATCGTACTGGCGGAAGCTTCCGATGCGATTGTGATCGCCTTTAATGTGCGTCCGTCGCAGCAGGCATCCCGCATCGCTGAAAATGCGGGCATCGAGATCAAGATGTACTCCATCATTTACACAGCGATCGATGAGGTGAAGAGCGCGATGGAAGGTATGCTGGAGCCCACTATGAAAGAAAAAATTGTGGGTAACGTAGAAATCCGTGAAGTATTCAAATTTGATAAGGCGGTGGTTGCAGGATGTTTTGTTCTGGATGGCCGCATCAAACGCGATAACAAGGTTCGGGTAATCCGCGATGGTATTGTAATTTACCCCACCGGTGAAAATGCAGTAGCGGAACTGGGCTCGCTGAAACGGTTTAAAGACGATGCCAAAGAGGTGCTGACCGGCATGGAATGTGGTTTAACCATTAAGAATTATAACGATATTAAAGTGGGAGATGTGGTGGAAGCGTACGAACTGGAAGAAGTAAAACGTACCTTGTAAACCCTCCCCTGTCGTAAAATACACAGGTAAACATCAGCCGGAAAGCCGGCTGGTGTTTTTCGTTGCAGCAGAACGGGCAACAAACTTTTGTTAAATACGGCCCTGTTTGGAGCGGGATGCCCCGGGCAAGGCTAATTTTGATTTATGTTTATTATGAGTAAAAGAACAGGTCTTTTTTCTGTAAAAGGCATGCTGGCTGTTTTGGGGGTATTGTTTTCAATGGTTGTTTCTGCACAGGGACAGGCGAGTAAGCAGGTAGTTGACAAAATTATCGGTGTTGTGGGAGACCGGATCATCCTGAATTCAGATGTTCAGAATGAGCTGAATGATGCACCGCGCCGTGGTGAAACCCTCCCGCCCAATGCCAATTGTATCATAATGGAGCAGATCATGCTGTCGAAGATCCTGGCCTTGCAGGCAGAAAGGGATTCGATTCCGCTGACGGATGAGGAAGTAGAAGCGCAGCTGGATATGAAAATCCGTTATTATATTCAGCAATTTGGCAGCCAGGCAGAACTGGAAGCAGTTGCCGGTAAAACCGTGTACCAGCTAAAAGACGACCAGCGCCCGATGATTAAAGAACAGATGCTGGCCGAAGCCATGAAGAAAAAAGTGGTTAATGGCATTCATATTACTCCAACAGAGGTAAAAACATTTTTCGAAAGAGTTCCTACAGATAGTTTACCGTTCCTGGAATCTGAGCTCGAAGTAGGACAGATCTCCATCCTGCCTCCGGCATCCAAGGATGTGGAAGACTATATCTATAATGAAATGCTGGGGTATAAAAAGCAGATCGAATCGGGTGCCACTACGTTTGAAGCACTGGCCAAACGGGTTTCGGAAGATCCGGGAAGCCGCGAGCGTGGCGGGCTTTACGAGGTGAACCGCTCCGATAAATCTACCTGGGACCCGGTCTTTCTTTCGACCGCTTTTCGCTTAAAAGCGGGTGAAATATCGTTGCCGGTTAAATCTAACCGTTTTGGCTTTTTCCTGATCCAGCAGGTAAGCCGTCGCGGAGATAATGCCAAGATCAAAATGATCCTTCGCATTCCGCCTGTTACAGATAATGAGCTAAAGGATGCCCGTTTAAAATTAGATTCTGTTCGTGCTGAAATCGAGGCTAAAAAGATCAGCTTTAAAGATGCAGCCTATAAATACAGTGATGATGAAAATGTGAAAAATTACGGTCCCTATGTTTTAAACAGGGATGGCTCTACATACGTAAATATTGATGCGTTAGACAAAGACATGGTGAATACCATCAAAGATATGAAAGTAGGTGACCTGTCGAAACCGGTAAGCTTTACCAATGAGCAAGGTAAAAAAGGTGTGCGGCTGGTTTACCTGAAATCCCGCTCAGAACCGCATCGTTTGAACCTGAACGACGACTATGCGAAGATTGCAGACATGGCGTTGAACCAGAAAAAGAATGAAGAGCTGGACAAATGGTTGCAGAAAAAGATCCCCACATTTTATATCCTGGTAGATAAGGATGCCGCTGGCGGATGTCCCAGTCTTTTGAAATACCAGACTACGGAAAGCAGGGGATTCTAATTACCCATATTTGCAGTAGCGGGTGTGCTCTCCAGGCAATTTTACCGGAAGCAAGCCGGTGTTTTGATCCCGTTTCCCGGGAACGGGATATTATTTGTCTGGTCGTTAATATTTAGTATTTTGCGGGGGCATGATATTTACCAATCGTCCGTTTTTATATTTCCCGGTGGCTACCGGCTCAAAAGCAAATCATAAAATCATTATTCTTACTGCGCCGTCAGGTGCCGGAAAAACGTCCATTACACATCATTTATTAAAAAAGATTCCCCAGTTGTCGTTTTCCATTTCTGCAGCTACACGGCAAGCCAGGACCGGGGAAGTAAACGGAAGGGATTATTATTTCATCAGCGAAGCGGATTTTACAAAAAAGATCAAAGCAAATGAGTTTGTAGAGTGGGAAATGGTGTACGAAGGCAAATACTATGGAACGCTGAAGAGCGAATTACAACGCCTGTGGAAAAAGGACCAGTATCCGTTGCTGGATATTGATGTAAAAGGCGCCATTCATGTGCAGCAGCAATATCCAAAAGAAAGCCTGTCCATTTTTATTGAGCCGCCTTCGGTAAAAGAACTGAGAAGGCGCCTGATTTCCAGGGGAAGCGAAAGCGAGGAATCCCTGCAAACCCGTTTGAATAAGGCAGAGTATGAGCTGTCATTTATAAGCCATTTTAATAAAGTGGTGGTAAACGATGACCTGGAGGAGGCCTGTGCGGAGACAGAGGACCTGGTGCGAAAATTCCTGAATATACCCGCCTGAACAAAAGCGTTTCATGTAGCATTTTATTTATCTTTATCTTATGGAATGGCAGCTATTAATGTGGATCGTTTCTTTGCTGTTCATGATCTTTTTTGCCGGCGTGGAAATGGCTTTCTTTGGCGCCAGCAGGCTGAACATTGAGCTGAAAAGAAAACAAGGCACCTTAACAGGACGGTTGTTGGGTAAGTTTGTGGATATGCCCGCAATCTTCTGGGGAACAACCGTAATCGGCTATATTACGGCCCTTACTATTTTTGTGTTACAGACCAGCGAAGTGCTGATTCCCTTCTGGCAAAAAAGCGGCATCAATTCCCGTACCGCGCAGATCCTGCTGGAGATCACTTTCAATACACTGATCATCCTGATATTTGTAGAATTCATACCCAGGGCGGTTTTCAGGGCGAACAGCAATACCCTGCTCAGCCGGTTAGCGGTGATCATCAATTTCTTTTTATGGCTGCTGTATCCCATTACTGCGGCGCTTTTCCGGTTGGCCAACTGGATCCTGAAGTATGTGTTTAATGTACGGTTAGATAAGGGCAAATCGCCTTTTGCCCGGAACGACCTGCAGTTCATGTTCCGCGACAGTAAAAGGACCCTCCGTGAAGAAACCAGTACCCATCTCCTGGAAAATGCACAGGAGCTGGCCAATATCAAAATCCGGCAGAGCATGGTTCCCCGCAAGGAGATCATCGCTGTGGAAGTAAATGCGCCGGTTGAAACCCTGATCCAGAAATTTGTGGAAACAAAGAAGAGCCGGATCATCATTTATGAATCGAATATTGATAATATCCTGGGGTTTGCACATGAACTGGATCTTTTTAAAAAACCGGCAGATATTGAATCGATCCTGATCCCGATCATCGCGGTGCCGGAAAGTATGACAGCAGTAGGCCTGATCAATAAATTCAGTAAAGAGTCAAAAAGTATTGCCTGGGTAGTCGACGAATTTGGCGGCACCGCCGGTATCATTACCATGGAAGACGTGCTGGAAGAACTCTTTGGTGAAATATGGGATGAGTATGATACCCAGCTGTTTGTGGAAAAACGGATATCAGAAGACGAATATATTTTTTCCGGAAGGATGGAGCTGGACTACCTGGAAAAAAAATACGATTTTGAATTTGAAGACAAAACAGACTCCGAAACCTTATCCGGATACATTATCAATTTTTACGAAACCATTCCTGCCCAGAAAGAGCGGATCATTATCGGGGATTTCGAATTTGATATTCTTGGGGTAAATGATACCCGGATAGAGATGGTGAAAATGAAAAAATTAAAATAGATGTAGTAAAAGCCTGAGTTTTGAGCATTTTATACGCATCTTTGTTCCCATTTTTGAAATACGATGGCTTTACTGGATTTTTTAAAGAAAAGGAGTGGTGGCGAGGATGAGATGTCCTTTATAGATCACCTGGAAGTTTTAAGATGGCATTTGATACGCAGCGTAATAGCAGTGGTGATTTGTGCCATTATTGTGTTTATGTTTTCTAATTTTTTTGTGGACGATATCATTTTCGGGCCTACAAGAACAGACTTTATCTCAGTACAGTGGCTTTGCAGCATGGGACAGAAAATGGGAATCGAAGGGCTTTGTCTTAAGATTGAGCCCAAGTTCCAGGAAACCACAATGACCGGGCAGTTCATTGCTTCGTTTACCGTAGCCTTTGTGGGTGGATTTATCCTGGCCTTCCCCTATATTTTCTGGGAGATCTGGCGTTTTATCAAGCCCGCCTTGTCCGATAAAGAGCGGAAGGGCACCACCGGAATTATACTCTGGGTATCCATATTGTTCTTCCTGGGAGTGGCTTTTGGTTATTTTATTCTTACACCCCTGATGGTGAGCTTTTATTTTAACTATAAGCTGAGTGCACAGATCCAGATCATTCCTACTTTTTCAGACTACCTGGAGAATGTGATTTATACTACCGTGGGGATCGGAGTGCTGTTCCAGTTGCCTTTACTGGTATTGCTGCTGGCAAAGGCCGGAATTCTTACCGGAACCGTGCTTAAAAAATACCGCCGGCATGCGTTTGTAGTGATCCTTATTGCTGCGGCCATCATCACTCCTACCACCGATCCGTTTAGCCTGGCGGTGGTTACTGCTCCACTGTACATCCTTTTTGAGATCAGCGTGGCGCTGGCGTCAAAGATTGAGCGGAAGAATAAATTAGAGAACCCACAAGAGTGGAGTTAAAAATACTTGTTATGGAAGCAATATTTGATACTCAAAAACCCGTTGCCATTGGCAGCGATCATGCCGGCTTTGAGTATAAACAGTATGTGATTTCTTTCCTGGAAGGAAAGGGACTGGCGTTTAAAGATTTTGGAGCGCATTCTTCGGAATCGGTCGACTATCCGGATTTTGCCCATCCCGTTGCTGCTGCGGTTGAAAGCGGGGAATATGCATTTGGGATCCTGCTTTGCGGTAGTGGAAATGGTGTAGCCATTACGGCCAATAAGCACCAGGGTGTAAGGGCAGCGCTTTGCTGGGATAAAGAGATCGCCGAACTGGCCCGCAAGCATAATAATGCAAATGTATTGTGCATACCGGCCCGGTTTATCCCGGAAGATGTAGCAGAAGTGATGGTGGAAGCATTCATCAGCACCGCATTTGAAGGTGGCCGCCATGAAGACCGGGTAAATAAGATCTGCTGCGGTTAAGCAACCCGGATCCGGTTTCGGCCAACAGACCCTAATACAGAAAATGAGAAATATGATAAAGCATCTTTTTGCCGTGGCAGGTGTATGTGCAGCCCTGACCGGAGCGGCTCAAAAAAAAGCGGATCCCCAAATTTTTGGACGATCCATTACCACCACCGATCTGAAAAATCATTTGAGCGTAATTGCCAGTGCTGAGATGGAGGGCCGGGACACACCCTCACCGGGTTTGGAAAAAGCAGCGGACTATATTACTGCGCATTTTGAAAAGCTGGGGCTGAAACCCGGTAATAACGGAAGCTTCCGGCAAACCTATCAATTGTCAAAAGATTCGCTGGCCGTATTGAAGCTGACCATTAACGGGATGCATTTTGAAGGAGATAAGGACATAGCGCCGATATGGACCGATGATGACAAGATCGACCTCAATTATAAGGAATATGCACTTGCAGGATACGGGATTGTAGATCAGAACAGGGATGACTATGCCGGCCTGGATGTAAAAGGAAAGCTGGTGGTGATCTTTGCCGGTAGCCCTAAAGGATTTACGCCATCTTCGCCGGGAAGAGCCGCTTCCACCACGCTGGGTAGTAAGATCAGCAATGCACTGGCAAAGGGTGCTGGCGCTATTCTTATTGCTACTAAAGAAATTCCGCCCCGGGCAAAAGTAAAAGTGCGTTACAAACCCACCTGGGAACGGGAAGCGGATGGGGAAAAGGCTACGCCAACCTTTTATATCAGCGCGCATGTGGTAGAAAAAGTAAGTGGTCATGGGTTTGAGGAAATAGAAGAAGCCCTTAACAATGGACAGACCAGTCCGGGGATTAACGAAGGCGCTATTGCCCTGAACTACCTGCTGCAAAAAGACCGGGCAACAGCCTCCAATGTACTGGGTGTAATCGAGGGAACGGACAAAAAAGACGAGTACCTGTTTATTACCGCGCATTATGATCATGTTGGCAAAGACGCGGAAGGAAATATTTATTATGGTGCGGATGATGATGGTTCAGGAACGGTGAGTGTTCTTGAAATGGCTGAAGCTTTTGCCCTGGCAAAAAAAGCCGGCAAGGGCCCGCGCCGAACCATTGTGTTTATGACGGTAAGCGGGGAAGAGAAAGGCCTTTGGGGATCTGAATACTATTCGGAGAACCCGGTATTCCCGATGGATAAAACGACTGCCGATCTGAACATTGATATGATCGGCCGTATTGATACGGAACGGATGAGCGCCGATACCCTGAACTATGTATATGTGATCGGGCACGATAAGCTGAGTACAGATCTTCCGGTGATCAATGAAGGCATGAATAATAAATACACCAGGCTGGTGCTGGATTATAAATTTGATGATCCCAATGACAAGGAGCGGATCTATTACCGCAGCGACCATTATAATTTTGCCCGGAAAGGCGTTCCCATCCTTTTTTTCTATGATGGAATGTTAAAAGCCGATTATCATAAACCTACTGATACAATTGATAAGATCAACTTTCCGCTGATGGCTAAAAGAGCTCAAATGATCTTTTATACCGCCTGGGAGATGGCCAACCGGAATGAAATGCTGAAGCGGGATCTGAAACTACCTGAACAGGCGCATTAAACTGATTTTTTTAAAGAGTTCCCAGGGAGCTCTTTTTTTTGGTGCCTCCCTTTGAGAGGACATCACCTTTTCTTCATAATCGGTTGTTATCTTGTGCCTGTTTTATTATTTATTCAATTAAACCTTATTATGCGCGTAAACCTTCTTCTATCCACATTAATGGCCGTATTATGTTTGGCCTGTAGTAAAAAAAACGATGATACCAGTTACTCCAACGAGGAAAAACTTACAGCTCACTCCTGGCAGCAAACCAATACGGCGGCTGCTTCCAATGAACAAAAACCCGCGGCTACGTTTAGTGCCAACCATGATTTTAGTTTAATCCTGAACAGCGCTGTAACAGGTGCCGGAAGTTATAGCAGTGTTGGGGCCGTGGTTACGGGTACATGGAGTTATGACGGAACGAATATTGAAATTTCGAATGTAAGCATCAGTTATAAGGTAAACGGTGCTGCTGCTGCCAATTTGCAGGCGGTGGTAAATGCCTATGCCGGGGGATTGGTGGCCTTTAATACGTTTATACAGGCTTATTGTAATTTGTTACAGGTGGATGCTTCGGGCAACCTCACGGTAAAAGGAGCTTCTTCCAGTAAGGTTACCTGGGCTGTTAATCAACTTACATCCAACGTACTGGTAGTTGCTTCGGCTGGAGCTTCTGCCAGTTTTACGGCAAAATAGTAGTTCTTTCGTATGATTAAAAGAGGTGCTCCCTGTGCCCGTTTAGTGTTATAGCAGCAACATGGGGCCATCCGCAATATCGCTTTTTGAGCAACGGCAGCAGGGGATGGGAGCCCTCTTTTAAATGTTACAGGTATTAAAAAAGGGCCTAAGGCCCTTTTTGATTTTGATCTTTATCTTAACCCGTTTACCAGCCCAGGATCCAGGCAAATATCAGGGGCGCTACGATGGTAGCATCACTTTCCACAATAAATTTAGGCGTATCAATATCCAGCTTGCCCCAGGTGATCTTTTCATTAGGAACGGCACCGGAATAAGAACCGAAGGAGGTGGTGCTGTCGCTGATCTGGCAAAAATAACTCCAGAACGGAACATCGTGCCACTCCAGGTCCTGGTACATCATGGGCACCACGCAGATGGGGAAATCTCCGGCAATACCGCCGCCGATCTGGAAAAAGCCAACGCCTTTACCTTCGCTGTTATGGCGGTACCAATCGGCCAGCCAGGTCATATATTCGATCCCGCTTTTTACGGTGCTGGCTTTTAATTCACCTTTGATCACATAGCTGGCAAAAATATTTCCGGTGGTGCTGTCTTCCCATCCCGGAACTACGATCGGGATGTTCTTTTCCGCTGCGGCAATGATCCAGCTGTCTTTAGGATCAATTTCATAGTATTGCTCCAGCTCTCCGCTCAAAACAGTTTTATACAGGAATTCATGCGGGAAATAACGTTCATCTTTTTCTTCCGCCTCTTTCCATTGTTTTACAAGATGTTTCTGAAGGCGGCGAAAAGCCTCTTCTTCCGGAATGCAGGTATCTGTTACCCGGTTGTAATGATTTTCCAGCAGGTCCCATTCTTCCTGAGGGGTAAGGTCGCGGTAATTGGGCACTCGTTTGTAATGCGAATGTGCTACCAGGTTCATTACATCTTCCTCCAGGTTGGCACCCGTACAGGAAATGATCTGTACCTTGTCCTGACGGATCATTTCGGCCAGCGAAATACCCAGTTCGGCCGTGCTCATAGCACCGGCAAGGGTAATCATCATCTTACCACCCGCGTTCATATGGGTTTCATAACCTTTGGCCGCATCAATCAGTGCCGCTGCATTGAAATGCCGGTAATGATGTTCAATAAATTGAGAAACAGGTCCTTTACTCATGATTTTTTTGAATTTTACTCCGCCTTCAGATCACAATAAGGTGAGACATTGCGAGGGACAAAAATAAAGATTTGGTGAAAATGGCCGTGTGAAATCTTTATGATGGTATTATTTTGTAACTTGCTGTATGGGACTTACAATGGCAAAAGAAAAATACCAGCGTCCGCCAAGAACCGCTATGGAAGTATATGAAACGCTTCCGGAAGGTACCCTGGCGGAGGTTATCAATAACGTACTCTATATGTCACCCGCACCAACCTTTGAACACCAGCGCCTGTTGAGCCGGCTGCTTACCTTTATGAATACCTATGTTATGGAAAACGATCTGGGGGAATGTGTGTTTTCTCCTGTAGATGTTTACCTCGGTAGCAACAATGCCGTGCAGCCGGATATTGTTTTTATTGCAAAAGAGAATCTTTCGATCATCAGGGACGGAAAAGTAAAAGGACCGCCCGATCTTATAGTGGAAGCATTATCCGGCAATAAAAAACACGATCTGCAACTAAAGAAACAGCTTTATGAAACCTTTGGCGTAAAGGAATATTTTATAGTGAATCCTGCCGATAAGGAGGTGATTTCCTATTATTTGGACGGGAAAAAATTTGTCTTGCAGGAAAGTAAAAAAGGCCGGATAAAATCAAAATTACTACGTAAAACAATTTCTTTCTAAATCCCAGCTGCTTTAATAATAACCATTAACTCCGAAGGAGTAAACGAAAACTGTTGAAATTCCCGCTGTCATTCCGGAGGATTTAGGCGCTAAAACGTACCTTTACACGTTCAAAACAGAAGATACCGTGCCTGATAAGATTCTTTTATTGCCTGATAATATTGCTAACCAGATCGCCGCCGGTGAGGTTATTCAACGTCCGGCCAGTGCCGTAAAAGAACTGCTGGAAAACGCTGTGGATGCAGGAGCAACTGCTGTTCAGCTAATTGTTGTGGATGCCGGAAAAACCTTATTACAGGTCATTGATAACGGAAGCGGGATGAGTGAAACCGATGCACGCATGTGTTTTGAACGGCATGCTACTTCCAAGATCCGGAATATTGACGATCTTTTTCATATTCATACCATGGGATTCAGGGGAGAGGCGCTGGCTTCTATTGCCGCCGTGGCCCAGGTAGAGCTAAAGACCAAACGGCCGGAGGATGAAACCGGCACTTATATCGAAGTAGAAAACAGCACGGTGGTAACCCAGGAACCGGTGGCTGTTCCGGATGGTACCAGCATTGCCATGAAAAACCTGTTTTTTAATGTGCCTGCAAGACGGAACTTTTTAAAGAGTAATGCAGCAGAAATGCGGCATATTGTAGAGGAGTTTACGCGGGTAACAATGGCTTTTCCGCATATCCTGTTTACCCTTACCAGTAATGGTCAGCAGCTGATGCACCTGGAACCGGGAAGCCTGAAACAACGGATCGTGCAGTTGCTGGGCAACAGCTATAATGCTAAAATGGTTGCTGTAACGGAGCAAACGGATTATATGAACATTCACGGGTTTACGGGCAAGCCGGAAACAGCAAAAAAGACCCGGGGCGACCAGTATTTTTTTGTAAACAACCGCTTTATTAAAAGCGCCTATCTGAACCATGCGGTTATGAATGCCTACCAGGAGCTGCTGCCCGGTGACAGTTTCCCGATGTATGTACTGTTTATAGACCTGGATCCTGCACAGGTGGATGTAAATGTGCACCCTACCAAACAGGAGATCAAGTTTGAAGATGAAAAGATCATCTATGCATTTGTGCAAGCGGCTGTAAAGCACGCCCTGGCCCAGTTTAGTATTACGCCCACGCTGGATTTTGATCTGGACCTTTCCATTCAGCAATTGCCGTCCGTAAGCCAGCCTTTTACCAGCGATCAACAGGAGAAGGCATCGGGTTCTACCTTGTACCAGGGATTTACTCAAAAGCACCAGGCGCATTTTATTGAAAAGCCCTCCGGGCAGGAATTGAAAAGCTGGAAGGAATTTTATGAACCCCTGCCCCGGGAAGAGGCGCTTTTTGATTACGAAAAAACCGCACAGCAACAAAACCTGGTGATTCAAAATAAAAAAAGCCGGTTTGAAATAGATGGAGATACGGAACTTACCCAGGTACTGAATACCTATATCATTATGCCGGCGGATAAAAGTTTTTTGCTGATTAACCAGCAGGCGGCGCATGAGCGGGTATTGTACACGCAAATGAAACAGGCGGCAGCCGGGGCCCCGGTAACCATTCAAAAAAGCATGTTCCCGGTAACCCTGGAACTTTCACCTTCAGATGCGGTATTGCTGGGTGAATTATTGCCCGATCTGTTGATGCTGGGCTATGAAATTGAGCCATTCGGCAAGAACAGTTTTGTGGTGCAGGGCACACCGGCCGACCTGGAAGATACGGATGAAAAACACCTCATCGATTTTACACTGGAGCAGTATAAACACTTCAGCAGTGATATCCGTGTTTCTAACCGGGAGAAGCTCATCCGCTCCCTGGCGCGGCAGCGGGCCGTAAAGAACGGTAACCGATTAACCGAACGGGAAATGCGGCAACTGGTAACCGACCTGTTCCAGTGCGAGTCGTTTAATTCAGCCCCTGATGGCAATCCTACCTACCTCGAATTTAAACAGGATCAGATCGAGAAGATGTTTGGACGATAAGAAAAATCAACTGGTTGTTAAGGCTTACTGCTGGCGGGTTATATTATAAACACTGCCCGGGGCGCAGGTCATGGTTTGAGTCTCCGCAACAGCCATTTTAATGAAACAGCTATTGGTCTATTATTACCCCGATCCTGAAAAAAAAAGCCCCCGGATCACTCCGGAGGCCAATAACTAAATCATCAGAAAGCGATATGTATTAAATCTTGAAACCCAGTGTAAGCACCACTCTTGACCCATTGGATTTGATCGTTGCCGGATCAAAAGCGCTTTTATTTTCTAACCGGTAAGGATAATAGACATCATCCTTTGCTGTGTAAATATAACCCAGGTCTACAAAGAAACCATGGTTGCGGTAACCTACGCCGGCAGAACCCTGGTAGATATTTCCCTTTTCGCCCGCCAGGTTCTTATAGGGGTTGCCATAATAGGCACCGCCAAACCGGGCCATAATGGTGTTGAATTTTAACTCAGCTCCTAACCGTGCATTTACGGCGCCTTTGTACGAATCATCTATGGCCGAATTAAGTCTTCGGTAGCTATTTTGATCGGCTACACCGTTTTCATCGTATGCTTTAAATTTAGATGCCATATGATTTACATACTCCACATCTGCAGTAATAAGCCCCTTCTGGCTGGAAACATTGTTTACATCTCCAAAAAGATAGGTAAGGCTTCCCAGTAATTTATAAGGCGTTTGTAGTGAATAATCATAAACTGCCGGCTGGTTGGGGCGAGACCATGCTTCATTTTTACCTTCATTTTGGGGAAGATTTTCTGTATTGGCATAGGCTTCGGCATCATAGTGATCTGTCAAACTATACCAGGTAGGCGTATGTACTGCCAGGCCAAGCCTTAAATTTTGTGAAGGCGTAAATACCGCACCCAGTTTTACATTTACGCCCATTCCCTTGGTTACCAGGTCGTCGTCAAAATAAGCGTTATCAAAATTATTATTAGGATTTGTAGAAGGATCTACTTCATCAAAGGTTCTTGTGGCACCATAACGCAGGGTTGGAAGCCCAACAGCACCTCCCAGGTATACTGTATTATTTAAATTAAGTCCACCACCAACCGAAAATTCCGTAATGCCTCCATTGGTTCTTAAGGAGCCCTCCTGGAGTACGCCCCCGTTACGGGCTAGTGCGCTGGCAGGTGAAAATAATTTTTTATTGGCATCATCCGCAATCCAGTGCACATCATATGCCATTTGGGAGCTATAGGGATCCAGGCGACCATTGTCGGCATTTGTAAATTCCATAAACATATCGGCCATGGAACTTTTTGTGTTGAGCCCCCCGAACCGGATGTTATTATTAAAATCGGCAATCCTGGATACGCCAATGCTGAGGGCAGAGCTTTTTACAGCGCCATTGCCCCGGCTTTGATTTCCAAAAACAACACCTGAGGTACCAAAAAAACCGGTACTCTTGTTCGTGTTGTTAGATGAGCCGAAATAACCTGCCTTGTTATTGAGGATATTAACGCCGCCTGAAATTACAAGGTCTCCCGTTTTGTAAAATCCCAGGTTACCGGGGTTGGTAAAAAGCGTGGAAATTTCGCCGCCCAGTGATCCGCTTGCGCCTCCCAATGCCTGTACCCGTGCAGTACCAGACGATGTAAGCCAAGAGTAGCGTAACGCATCTTCGGGTGTTTGGGCAAACAGGCTGCCGGCAGATGCTAAGGCGATTGCCGCAAATACTATTTTCTTCATTGGATAAGTTTAGTTGAACAAGTTAAAATCTTCTGCCACTACCACCACCAGTACTGCCACGGCTGCTTCCGCCGCCGCCCCCGCCGCCACCAGAAGATGCAGGTGGTGAATAGGATGGCGTAGACGAACGGGTGTCTACGCTTGGCCGGCTATAAGTTTCTGTGCGGCTTGAAGAAGGTGTGTAACGTTCAGAAGAAGACGAAGATCGGCTGTTGTTGTAGTTACTTCCTGAATACCGTTCGCGGATTGAGTTGGCACGTCCCTGGGCACTGGAGTTTGACGTATTGGTATTTACGCTTCTTTCTGACCGTACTCCATAAGTTCCATAATCGCTGGAACTTCTTCTTGTTACGGTGGTGCCATTGCCATATTCGCGTGTAATGCCGGTGCTTCTGTCTGGAAGCGCTCTGTTTCCGTTAAGGATGGATGGGTTATAGGTGTTCAGATTGGTACGTCGTTGAGTATAGTTAACTCTTGAACCCACAATTACCCCGGGTCCATATCCATAATAGTAAGGATTACCATACCAGCCGGTGTACCAGGGATCGTACCAGCCGTTAAAGCTATAAAAACCCCATCCACCGTAATAACCGGAATACCAGGGATTATACCAGCCGCCACCCCAGCCCATGCCACCGTACCAGCCGGAATAGTAGGGGTTGTAATACATATTCCAGTAGCTTACCGGGCTCCAGGGACTGTTCCAGTAAAAAGGATCGTTCCAGTAGTACCAGTTATTGTAATAGCTGAAATTGTAACGGTTCCCATAATAATACCAGTCGTCAAGATCTGACCAGCGATAGCGGTTCCGCACTTTCATGCGCAAATAGCGGTCATCGTAATCGGCATATTCGTCCTCATCATATGATTCGTAATCACGATACCGTTTTTCGCCCGACTTTTTAACGTTGGCATATTCATCCTGCGGTGGTGCGGGAGAATTGTAAACATCGTCTGGTGTTTGTCCGGTTTTGTATGCCGTGGTACACCCCCCTATAAAGAAAGCGCAGCCAAGCAGTAGTATCAATGTTCTGATGTTCATTTTTGGCGATATTAAATAGTTTATGAATCAGATTGTTATAATTAATCACCAATTGCAGCTAATTGTTACCCTTTTAAATATACATTTGCAATTGCTGATAAAGTTACGTTAATAATGACGTTCTTTTGTTAAAAAAGATGCATAATATGTTGTTAATTCACAACATAGTTAACGTACAAAAGGTTCAGAATGCAACAGGAAAGGAAGCGGTTGAAATTTATGGTTTGACCTTCCCCGGCACAAATGAACCAGGAACTGTGAATAATTAATTATTAACTATTATATGAGCAAGGAAGTTACTTCGAGAGCGGAAGATTATGCGCAATGGTATAATGACCTGGTTATAAAAGGAGGCCTGGCCGACTATTCCGCCGTAAGGGGATGTATGGTTATCAAGCCTTATGGTTTTACCCTTTGGGAATATATGCGCGATGCGCTGGATAAAATGTTTAAGGATACCGGGCATGTGAACGCCTATTTCCCGCTTTTTATCCCTAAAAGCTTTTTGAGTAAAGAAGCCGCTCATGTGGAAGGATTTGCGAAAGAGTGTGCGGTGGTAACCCATTACCGGTTAAAGAACGATCCGGATGGAAAAGGTGTAGTGGTAGACCCGGAAGCGAAACTGGAAGAGGAACTGATCGTACGCCCTACCAGTGAAACGATTATCTGGAGCACGTATAAAGATTGGATTCAATCTTACCGCGATCTTCCCCTGCTCATAAACCAGTGGGCCAACGTGGTTCGCTGGGAAATGCGTACCCGCCTGTTTTTGCGTACTGCAGAATTTTTGTGGCAGGAGGGGCATACCGCACATGCTACAAAGGACGAAGCGGTGGAAGAAACGCGCAAAATGCTGGATGTATATGCCACATTTGCAGAAGAATTTATGGCTATGCCGGTGATCAAAGGTGTGAAAACCGCCAGCGAACGGTTTGCCGGTGCAGAAGATACCTACTGTATTGAGGCGCTGATGCAGGACGGAAAGGCACTCCAGGCAGGTACCTCTCATTTCCTGGGACAAAACTTTGCGAAGGCCTTTGATGTAAAATTCCTGAATAAGGAAAACCAACAGGAATACGTTTGGGCAACCAGCTGGGGGGTAAGCACCCGGTTGGTAGGGGCGCTGATTATGGCGCATAGCGATGACCAGGGACTGGTGTTACCGCCCCGGATTGCTCCGCTGCAGGTGGTGATCATCCCTATTTACAAGGGGCAGGAGCAAAAAGCCCTGATTGATGCCAAGGCCACGGAGATCCTGGAAGACCTCAAAGGAAAGGGCATCCGGGTAAAGTATGATGATAATGATAACAACCGCCCGGGGTGGAAATTTGCAGAGTATGAAATGAAAGGAGTGCCGGTGCGGCTGGTACTGGGAGCGCGGGATCTTGAAAACAATAAAATTGAAGTGGCCCGTCGTGATACGAAGGAGAAGGAAACCATCAATCTGGATGGCATTTCACAATATGTGAATGGGCTGCTGGTAAAAATACAGTTTGAAATGCTTCAGCGGGCGCGGAAGTTTACTGAAGAAAAGACCACCTGGGTAGATACCTGGGACGATTTTGTAAAAACACTGGATGAAAAAGGTGGTTTTGTAGCCGCCCATTGGGATGGCACGCCGGAAACGGAAGCCGCTATTAAAGAGAAAACAAAAGCCACGATCCGCTGTATTCCGCTTAACAATCCGCAGGAAGACGGAACCTGTATCCTGTCCGGAAAACCGTCTAAAGAGCGGGTGCTGTTTGCAAGAGCTTATTAATTGTTTCAAGTTTCAGGTTCCAGGTTTCACGTTTAAACCTGGAACTGTGAAACTGAAACAACATTTAAAAATTTCTTCTTTTCGCTACTTCTTCCTGAATATAGGTGGCGATGGATTGGGTGGTGCTCCCGGGCGCAAAGATCCGTCCCACACCCATGCCCGTTAGTTGCGCCGCATCGTCATCCGGCACAATACCACCGCCAATGAGCAGCACATCCTGCATTTGCTGCGCTTTCATCAATTCCAGCACTTTTGGAAAAACGGTCATATGTGCACCGCTCAGGATGCTGATGCCGATCACATCGACATCTTCCTGGATGGCTGCCTGAATGACCATTTCCGGTGTTTGTCGCAGACCGGTATAGATCACTTCCATACCGGCGTCCCGCAGGGCGGTAGCGATCACTTTGGCGCCACGGTCATGGCCATCAAGGCCTATTTTGGCAATCAAAACACGTAAAGGTCTGTTCATATTACAAATGTATGTGTAAAATATGCTATATGCTATGCGAAGCTTAAAGCTTCGCATAGCATATAGCATTAAAATACCTTGTAGTCCATGATGCTGAGGCGCTGCCTGCAGAATTTGTATTCCACTTCATCATTGCTGCCCACCAGCACCAGCCGGTTTTGGGCATACTGGTCAATGAGTGCATAGTACAGATCGATCCCCTGCCGGTCGAGATTGGTACAGGGCTCATCCAGCAACAGCACCGGCACGTCTGAATAAATACATTGCGCCAGCTTGGCCCGTTGTTTCATCCCGCTTGAAAACTGCTGGATCCGTTTATGTGCCGCGGCCTGCATCCCGATTTCTTCAACAATCTTCCTGGGAGTTATCCCGGCTACGAAAGGTTTAAAATGCTGATGAAATTCGAGAAATTCCAGGAGGGTCATTTCTTCAACCAGCTCCAGGTAGGGGGCGCAATAGGCAATACGGCGATACACTTTTTCAGGAGGCAGGACTGCACCGTCTGTCCACGTGCATTGACCCTCATTTAAATGAAGCGCACCGCTGATTACTTGTAAAAAGGTACTTTTTCCGGATCCGTTAGATCCGATGATGGCATAGCTATTGCCGGATTCGAACTGAAAGGTGAGGTTTCTGAAAATCCAGTCGCGGTTAAACCGTTTACCAGCCTTATTCAAGGCTATCGTCATCGCCATTCCCTTTGGTATATCGTTTAATAATACCCCTTGTGCTTTCCTGGATGAAGGTGAGGATCTCATCGCGCTCATCCGTAACGGCAAATTCCTCTTCCAAGAGCTGCATGGCCTGGGTAACATTCAGTCCGCGGTTATAAATAGTGCGGTATATATCCAGGATGTGGTTGATCTTTTCTACGGAATAACCGTTTCGTTTCAGCCCAACAGAATTGATGCCTGCATAGCTCAATGGTTGTCTGGCAGCCTTAATATATGGAGGCACATCCTTGCTTACCAGCGATCCGCCGCTGATAAAGGCATAGGATCCTATTTTTACAAACTGGTGTACAGCGCAAACGCCTCCAAAGCCTACATGGCTTCCCAGCACTACATGCCCGGCAATCTGGGTACTGTTGCTGAGGGTACAATAATCGCCAATAACACAGTCGTGGCCGATGTGGCTATAGGCCAGGATCCAGCATCCTTTGCCCACTACGGTCTTCCAGCGGTCGCGGGTACCCCGGTGTATGGTTACAAATTCGCGGATCACGCAGTCGTCTCCGATCTCTACATTCGTTTTTTCGCCATCGAATTTTTTATCCTGGGGCTCTGAACCGATCACGGTTCCGGGGAAGATCTTACAGTTCTTTCCGATACGGGTGCCCTCCAGTATGGTTACGTTTGAACCGATCCATGTACCTTCTCCAATTTCAACATCCTGATGGATTACAGTAAACGGGTCTATTTTTACATTCCTTGCTACCTTGGCATCCGGATGTATGTATGAATTAAAATGGATCATGTACTTACAGGGTCAAACCAATAATAAATAATGGCGCAAATTTAGACATTCACCAATTAATTGTACATATTTTTTTAATAATAGATTGCAAATCAGGTATTATTACCGTTAATTGACAATTGTTTGTTGGCTTTGTAACGGTTTAAAGATACCTTTGCTGCCGGTTATGAGTGAAACTGAAGAAATTATACGGTTAAGTTTCAAGGACTTGGATCAGCCTTCTTCGCTGGATCTGATGGCACACCGGATCCATCAGATTCCCGGTGCGGTGCAGTATGAGATCAAACGGTATAGCCGCCCGGCAAATATTTTAACAGAAGATATGGGAATGCTGGCGTATGAATACAGCAGCCAGAAACTCAAAGAAAATAACCTGAAACTGAAATTTTGCATTGCCGGTAATATGTATTGCAGCCGGGAGAATTGCGGAAAATGTACCGTCGGAAAGGCCCGTGAATGTGAAGATAGCAAGGAAAGCCTGGATGTGGTAAGCGTTCAGTTTACACCGGCGCATTTATCGGGGTTTATAAAAAATCGCACCAGCAACAGTTTTAGTGACTCGTTGCTCAAATTTAAACACAAAGTTTCTTTTACCCGTACGCTGCCTTTATGCTGTAAAACCAAAACGGTTATCGAAGGCCTGCTGGAGCACAGTTATGATGGTACACTGGAAAACATTTATGTAAATGCCCAGCTGCAGATGTTGTTATTGCTAACGATGGATTCCATGGCCGATGACAAGCAGCTGGAAGTGATCAGCTGTAAGTTCTTATCCAATGAAGCGGACAAGGATAAGGTGGAAAAAGCCCGGGAGATCCTGATCAAACATATCGGGGAGCCCATCACCATCAAGGAGCTGAGCCGGAAAGTGGCAATGAATGAGTGTTACCTGAAAAAAGGGTTCAAGGAAATGTATGGCACCACTATTTTTGATTTCTATCAGAACCAGCGGATGGAACATGCCAAATACCTGCTTTATGAAAAAGGACTGAGCGTAACCGATGTATCGATGATGCTGGGCTATTCCTCCATTTCTCATTTCAGCACGGCGTTTAAACGGCTTACCGGTTTAAAACCCTGCGAACTTTTATTTGCGTCTAAATAAGGACCGGTGGTGTCTAACTGCCACGAATACACGAATATTTTTTCTTTTTGCGGTCTCCCGTTTTGCAATAGAATATATTGATACTACAAAGTAGCGGCAGGCGTTTTGCTGATCGATACGAAACGATATGGAAATCTTCCGTTTTTTATACTGTCGCACGTTAAGTTATTCAGCATACTTTAAATAAAAAGCCCTGTAAAGTTTTTTGAAAAACCTTACAGGGCCTGCGCAATGCGCTATAATTATTTTTTCAATCTGCTAAGACCTACTTTGTGGCCGCTGATAGCAAAATACAGGATATAGAGATAGCAGGGCATTACTAAAAGAAAGTAAGACAGCTGGAAATTGATGTGGAGCCGATCCTTTAAAAATCCATAGAGAATCGGTAAGATGGCTCCTCCGGCAATACCCATGATCATGATGGCAGAACCGATCTTGGTAAACTTACCGAGGTGACTGATGCCTAACGGGAAAATCGCTGGCCACATTAATGAGTTTGCCAGTCCCAACAGCGCAATAAAGATCACCGATGCATAACCGGAACTGAAATAGGCAATAACAGAGAATACAATTCCCAGTATGGCGCAAATCCGCAATGCCGCCTGTTGTGAAAGAATTTTGGGGATGGTGAAAATCCCCACCACATAACCCACCAGCATACCGCCCAAGGTTAAGGATGTGAAGTATTTGGCCTGGTCGGCATGAATACCCAGTTCCTTTCCATATACACCAATAATATCACCCGCCATTACTTCGGCACCTACATATACGAAAATACAAAGCGCGCCCAGGAAAAGGTGGGGAAACTGGAAGATGCTTTTATGATGCACCACTTCTCCGCTGGTTTCGTCCACTACGTCCTCCTCTGGATTTACCTCCGGAAGGTGTAAGAATTTAATCAGTATCGCAAAGAGGATGAATACGATGGCCAGTACAATATAAGGCGTATTTACCCGGCCCAATACATCATTCAGCAGCTGCTCTTTTTCAACACCGGTAGCTGCGGCAATTTTTGCCTCGGTTTCGGCCGCGTTTTTTAAGAACACTGCGCCCATAATAAAAGGTACAATCATACCTGCAAACTTGTTACAGATTCCCGCCATACTAATCCTTTTGGCTGCGCTTTCAATGGGGCCGATAATTGACAGGTAGGGGTTAGAGGCGGTTTGTAACAATGCCAGTGCAGCACCCTGCACAAAAATTCCGGTAAGGAATAATTCAAACGATCTGGATTTAGCGGCAGGAATAAAAATTAAAGAACCCAGCGCCAGTACGATTAATCCCAGTACTAATCCCGTTTTAAAGCCGGTCTTTTTCAGGATCCAGGAGGAAGGAAGGGCCAGTACAAAGTAGGCCATATACGAAGAGAAAGTAACCAAAAAAGCCTGTATATCCGAAAGGCCAAAAGACAATTTAAAAAAGGGAATAAGCGTTCCGTTTGCCCATGTTACAAATCCGAAAATGAAAAAAAGTCCGCAGATCGTAGCCAATGGAAGCAAAATGTTTTGGGAATTGGAATTGGTTCCTGCCATTACAAATCGTTTAAAATGAATTAATGGCTCTAAAAATAGGGAAATTATTGCTGCTATTGGCAATTGTTGCAACCGATTGCGCATAAAAAAAGCATGAATGAAGAATTCATGCTTTCATGCTTTAAATTTTATATATCAGGCTTTTGAATACCGGAGTGAAGGAAGGCTTTTTTGTGCCAGGGCATATACGCCAAACAATACAGCACTATAAAACAGGTCGCCTCCAAAGGCACCCAGGAACAACTGGTTGCTGAACTGGTTGTAAAAAGGCAGGGCCCTCAGGTAGGTCATCCCTAATGTAAGTCCTGGTTCGTATTCGATGCTTCCGGAAATACCACTGGCCACCCATACTCCAAAGTTGGAAATGATCCAGAAGATGGCGGAGCCGGTGAGCGAATAGCCGAGCACCTTTACAGCTTTGGGCTGACGGAGCGTAGTGCCCAGCGCCGTTACCAGCAGCATGGCCCCATACACAAAGAACTGGCTGATACCGTAAAAACCACGGGCGCCGGTAAGACTGATCACCAGATCCGAAAGCAGGTAGGCCAGCAGCGGCATAATATAGGCCATCCATTTTTTATCAAAAGTAGCACCGCTAAACAGCGCCATGGCCACCAGTGGTGTAAAATTATAAGGATGGGGAAGAATGCGGCTCAGGGCGGCAATCAATATCATTAACGTAACAACCCAGAACTTATTTGTTGCTTTCATAATCCGAAATGAAGTTTATAAGACGTAAAAGTAAAAAACTTTTAGGAAATGCTTCAAAAACAGGTTTTTGAGCGGCTTTTACCAAATACCTTGCAGTCGAAACAGGCGTGCAAAACCTGCCGGATCTTTGTGACAAAAAATCTGTGACCATTTTTTTCTGTCACAAAAATAATGTCACAGCGTTGACGGTCAATGAATAAGACCTTCTATTATTGGCAACCATCTTTTAAATCATCCAAGTTTAGGATTATCGGCGTCGTTCCATTTCTGGAGGCGGTATTGCTGGGGCGACATGGCCATATATTTTTTAAACATACGGGAAAAATAATAGGGATCATCCATACCCACATGCTGGGCCACGTCTTTTATTTTGATGGAATTGTTCAGCAACAGCAGGCAGGAATGCCGGATCTTCAGCTGGATAAAATAATCCAGTGGCGGTATACCCGTTGCTTTCCGGAATTGCTGGGAAAAATAAGAAACCGATATGCCCTGGGCAGCCGCCATTTCAGGAATGGTTAGCCGGCTGTTGATATGCTGCTGCATATGTGCTTTTACCGCATCCAGGAACAGGCTGGTTTGAGAAACAGGTTTCTGCTCCCACTGTTCGGCAAATAAAAAAGACGCAACAAATTTATATAAACAGAAATTTGCGTTGAAAAGAGTTTCGTTGTTCACACCCCGTTCCAGGCAATTATACATCATCTCCCAGGTGGTAATGCCCCTGTCGTTAAAGGCAATAGGGCGCGGCCCGCGGTCTGCCGTAATACCCAGCGACCGGTTCATATCTTCAATTTCATTGCCGGTATAATGTACCCAGTAAATGGTCCAGGGCTCATCCTCGTCTGCGCCGTAGCGCATGTACTTTGCTGTGGCCGGAAGGATGGCGTATTCATTGGCACGTATCTCGAAATGATGTTTATCAATCGTATACCAGCCCTTTCCTTTCAAACAATAGAAGAGGATATTATCATGGCATCCGTTCCTCCGTTCGCGGTAATGATAAAAAGCCTTTGGAAAATAGCCGATCTGGGTAATGTAGAGTTGTTTTAAAAACGGGTTTTGCTGCAGCGTTTTTTGCAGGAGCTGATGGGGGATTTCGAGCATTTTTTCGCCCACAAACCCATCTCTTCGTTTAAAGGTAGACATAGGCAAGAAGTATTTAATTATCCATTAAATATGGTGAATAATCCATCTCATTTTTGGTTTAATACCTGTTAAAGTTAGGTAAAAGTAACCTGATTCAGCAAAAAACAAGGGGGTGATGTACAGTCTTTTTTAAAACGTTTATTTATTGATATGTTTAAACAATATATCGAATAATCCATCTTTTTTGGCCAAAAGCCTATTGCCTTGCAGTTGGAACCCCACTTATTTTGTAAGACAATTTTTAACGAATCTTTAAATGCTATGCTTGCTGCCAAACGATTGTCTTTTTGGGCAATATTGGGTTTACTAATAGCCCTGCCCATGCTTTCTCATTCGCAAACCGGTAAAATCAATGCCACGGGTACAGTGGTTGATTCAACGGGGAGCATCTTAACGGGAGTAACCGTTTCCACGGCCAATAACAAAAAGATGACCTCTACCGATGTGAACGGGAAATTCATCCTGGAAGTAGATTCCGGAACGGTCATTCATTTTACCCTGGTAGGCTACCAGCCGGAACAGGCATTGATTACACCCGGCAATGCCACGGTTTCGATTACAATGCAACAGATCACCTCCGGAATGGATGAAGTGGTGGTTACCGCATTGGGACGTAAACAGGTACGGGAATCGGTAGTAGGGTCTGTGGTTACTATAAAACCAGAGAACCTGCGGATCCCGGCCAGTAACCTTACCAATGCCCTTGTGGGACAAGCTGCAGGGATCATTGGATTCCAAAGCAGCGGACAGCCAGGACTGGATAACTCCAACTTTTTTATCAGGGGGGTTACCACATTTGGTTACCGGGCAGACCCGCTGATTCTTATCGATAATATAGAGGTGGGCAAGGACGACCTGGCGCGTTTGCAGGTAAACGACCTGGAAAGTTTTACCATTTTAAAAGATGCCAGCGCTACTTCGCTGTATGGAGCCAGGGGGGCAAACGGGGTAATACTGGTAACAACCAAATCCGGTAAAACCGGAAAAGCACAAATCAATCTCGTTCTGGAGAACACGCTTTCCACCGCAACCAGTACTATAAAACTGGCGGATCCCGTTACCTATATGAAAATGTATAACGAAGCTACGGTTACCCGTGATCCTACCCTGGCACCGCCGTTTAGCGCCGACAAAATTCATAATACCCAGCTGACAATGGACCATACCCCGGGCAGCAATCAATACGTATACCCTGCGGTAAACTGGCTGGATCTACTGTTTAAAAAAGCCAGCTATACACAACGGGCCAATCTGAATGTAAGTGGGGGAACCGATTTTGCACACTACTTTATTTCCGGCTCTTACAGCAATGATAACGGGAGTTTAAAATCGGACGCAGCGAATAGTTTTAAAAACCGGCTGCGGTTTACCACCTATCAATTGCGTACGAATATTGATTTTAATCTTTCCAAAACAACCGTACTTACTACACAGTTGTGGGGGATCTTTAATGACTATATCGGGCCGCTCACCAATGATGCCAGCTATTCGGTAGATCTTTATAATGTGGCCACGCATACCAGTCCGGTGCTGTTTCCGCCTTTCTATGCTCCGGACTCCGCTAACCTGCTTACGCAGCATATCCTTTTTGGAAATGCCTTTGGGGCCAATATGAACAGCGTAGGCTATGGTAACCCTTATGCACAAATGCTCCGGGGCTACAAACGGTTTTCTACCTCAAACATGACGGCGACCATGAAGCTGAATCAAAAACTCAACTTTATTACCCCGGGATTGGTTTTCGACGGCTTTGTAACCATTAAGCGGTATGGTTATTTCGATAATACCATGGCTTATAATCCTTTTTATTATACCATACCGGATGGTGGATATGATATTGGTACCAATCAGTATAAGCTGCAGTGGATCAACAATACCCCGGGCGCTGCTACAGAATACCTGGTGTATTATCCCGGTGGTAAAGATGCATCGGCATATGTACATTTCCAGGGAAGACTGGATTATACAAAACGGCTGGGAGATCATGAAGTGGGAGCTACTGTAAACGTCATTCGCTTGCAGCAACTCAATGCCAATGGAATTGACCCCAATACCCGGCAGCCGTCATTGCCCTACGCGCTTCCCTACCGGAATATCAATTTTGCAGGAGAAGCCAGTTATGCCTTTAAGTCCCGGTATTTCCTGCGGTTCAATTTTGGGTACAATGGTTCTGAGCGGTTCGACGAAAGTCACCGGTATGGATTTTTTCCAACCATTGGTGCCTCATGGGTTGTATCAAAAGAAAAGTTCTGGAGCGAGGCGCTTGCCAATGTAATCTCTACGTTTAGACTAAGATCGAGCTTTGGTTATACGGGTAACGACCAGGTGGGAAGCCAGCGGTTCTTTTACCTGTCGGACGTAAACCTGGCTGCCAATAATGGTGCGGCCTTCGGAATCGATAATGGATATTTCCGCCCGGGGGTAAGGATCAATAATTATGAAAACAAAGCCGTAACCTGGGAGCGGGGATTGAAATTTAACGGAGCTGCAGAAATTACCCTGTTCAAAAAGATTGATCTGATTGCAGAGTATTGGAAAGAGCGGCGATCGGATATCTTAATGCAGCGGAATATACCCTCTTCTACAGGGCTGGAGGCAGCCGTGTATGCGAACGTGGGTGTGGTAGATGCCAACGGGTGGGATCTTACGGCGAATTATAACCAGGTGTTTTCTAATAAACTTTCCATTTCGTTTATGTCGAACCTGACCTATTCGCAAGCCATCCACACCAATTATGAAGAGCCGGCCTATCTTACAGAGCCCTGGCGCCGCCGCACCGGTTCCATTGTAGGTCAGCCCTTTGGTTATATTGCCGAACGGCTTTTTGTAGACGATAAGGAAGCCGCTTCTTCACCCACACAGAATTTTGGTACACTGGCGCCCCGCGGCGGCGATATCAAATACCGCGATATTAACGGCGATGGTCAGATCACGGTGGCCGATATGGTACCCATCGGGTTTCCATCAACGCCGCAGATCTCTTATGGTTTTGGCGCATCGATCCGGTATGCGGCATTTGACATGGGATTCCGCTTCCAGGGGAACGCCCGTACTTCCCTTTTCATCCGCCCCTACGATATCAGTCCTTTTGTAGCAGGGAATGCACAGGTATTGCAGTCGATCGCCGACGACTACTGGTCGGAATCGAATCAGAACCTGTATGCCTTTTATCCGCGGTTAGGAGTGAACTATAACTCAGTAGTAAACAATTTGCAAACCAGCACCTGGTGGATGCGTAAGGGCGATTTTCTCCGGCTGAAACTGGTAGAGCTGGGCTACTCGATGCCCAATAACCTCTCCAGGAGACTGGGATTAAAAAGCTGCCGCATTTATGTAAATGGATCCAACCTGTTCCTGTTCTCCGGGTTTAAATTGTGGGATGTGGAACAAAAGAATAGCGATGGAACGGGCAATGGCTTTTTATATCCTTTACAAAAGGCGTTTAACCTTGGATTTAACATCACCCTGTAACAAAACAAATGCAAAAACTCATGAACAATTCAAGATATACCACCTGGTTTTTACTGCTCCTGTTGATATTGGGCACCACATCCTCCTGTAAAAAATACCTGGATGTAACGCCTGAGAATGTGGGTACAATCGACTATGCATTCCGTAACCGGAATGAAGCGGAAAACTACCTGTTTGCCTGTTATGGTACCCTGCAGTCCTTTGGCAATGCAACATCGGATCCTTCTTTTACCACTTCCGGTGAGATCATGTATCCTGCTACCATTGGAGAGGGGCCAAAGGTTTTTGATGCCGGCTTTCAGCTGATGCGCGGTACGCAGAATATATCGAACCCTGTGCTGAATTATTGGGATGGAAGCTATGGAGGATCTGCGGTTTTCCAGGCCATCCGCCGCTGCAATATCATGCTGGAAAATATCAATAAACCCATCGACCTGACTCCTTTTGAAAAAGGCAGATGGATCGCCGAATTAAAATTCCTGAAAGCCTATTATCATTACTTCCTGGCAAAGATGTATGGGCCGGTACCCATCTATAAAGTAAACCAGGATATTACCACACCCATCGAGCAGCTGCGGGTAAAGCGGCAGCCGGTTGATTCGGTATTTAATTATGCGGTACAATTGATCGATGAAGCCATACCCAACCTTCCGGTAGTAATTACCGACATTAACCGGGAGCTGGGCCGGATCACAAAAGTGATTGCCCTGGCGGTAAAAGCAGAGATCCGTACTACCCAGGCGAGCCCCTTGTTTAACGGTAATCCGGACTATGCCGGTTACAAAAATAAAGACGGGCAGCAGCTGTTTTCTACCACTTTCGACGCTGCCAAATGGACCACGGCGGCTGCGGCCTGCAAAGCAGCGATCGATGCAGCGCAGCAGCAGAACCTGGGCCTGTACCAGTTTATACGGCCCGCCAATCTCCCGGCCAATCTTCCTGCCGTGCTGCGCCAGGTACTAACCCTTCAGAATGCGGTTACTGAAAAATGGGATCTCAACAACGAAGTGGTTTGGAATTTGAATACGAACTACTATGAGCAGGCCAATTCCATTCCCCGCCTGGTGCCCGACTTTAACCTGGGTGCAGCTCCCGGTACCCTGGCTGTGCCAATTGGAACCACCGACCTCTTTTATACTAAAAACGGGGTGCCGATCAACGAAGACAAAACCTGGGATTATACCAACCGGTTTTCGCTCAGAACAGGTGATGCAGCGAATAAATACCTGATCGGGCAGGACTATCAGACCATTAAAAATAATTTTGACCGCGAGCCGCGTTATTATGCCAATATCGGATTTGACGGGGGTGTATGGTATGGCAATGGCGTGCTGGATCCGGATGCCGCCATATACGTGCAGGCAAGAACGGGTCCGGCTGCTCCTAAAGATAATTCAAGGCTTAATGTTACCGGCATCTGGCCCAAAAAACTGGCGCATTACCTGAGTGTTTTTGATAAGAACGGGTTTTCTCAAACCTCGTTCCGTATTCCCAGGATGCGGATGGCAGACCTGTACCTGCTTTATGCAGAATGTTTAAATGAAAGCAACGGGCCTACTGCCGAAGCATATGCATATGTTGACAGTGTAAGAGGCAGGGCCGGGCTGAAAGGTGTAGTAGAATCATGGGCGAATTATTCCTATAACCCCGGGAAACCACTTACAAAAAATGGATTAAGGGAGATCATTCACCGGGAGCGCCGGGTGGAACTTTGTTTTGAAGCAAGGGCCGGCTGGGACCTGCGGCGCTGGAAGGAATGGACAACAGTAATGGCGCAGCCGGTGCAGGGCTGGTCGGTTTTTCAGCACGATCCTTCCGATTTTTACATCCCGGTAACCCAGTTCATACCCAGTCTTACGGTCAAGGACTATTTCTGGCCGGTATCTGACGGGGCTCTCCAATATAATGAGAACCTGGTACAAAGTCCCTACTGGAAATAATTGCAGAATCTTTAAACTTTTTTATATGAGCAATCATCGCTTTCATTATCTATTTCTATCCTGCTCTTTAGCCACTCTATTACTCTTTATCGGGGCTTGTCAGAAGCGGGCCGATTATAATGGCCCGTTATCGAATGATACCGCAAAACCCGGAACGATCACCAATGTTAAAGTAACCAATTTTAACGGCGGCGCCTATATAACCTACGATCTTCCGCATTCGGAGAACATCCTGTATGTAAAAGCCAATTACACCATCAACGACAAAACCGGTGCAACGCTTGAAACAAAGTCCAGTTATTATTCTGACACCCTTACGGTAAACGGGTTTGCAGAAAAAAAACAATACGATGTTACCTTAAGAGTGGTGAGCCGCGCCAATGTAGCATCGGATCCCATAACCGTAAAAGTAAATCCGGATACACCGGTGTACCGGGTGGTAGCGCAAACCCTGGCAATGACGCCTGATTTTGCAGGTGTGCGGGTGGCGGGAATAAACCGGTTGCAGCAAAACGTGGGAGTTGTCTTTTTGTACAATGATCCGTATTTTAAAAAGTATACGATCCGGCAACAGATATTCTCCAATTTCAGGGATATTAGTTTTGCGGCAAGAGGGTTTGATACCCTGCCCAAACCGGTAGCGGTATATACTACGGACCAGTGGGGCAATAACTCCGATACAATTTATAAAACCATCAGTCCCCTTTATGAGATCATGCTGGATAAAAGCAGGTTCTTTGAGTATCACCTGGGCAGCGATAGTCCAACAGATCAGTATGGCTGGTTAACGCAATATATGTGGGACAATAACACCGGCTCCGGATGGCATACCAACCAGCGGGTACCCTATGTATTACCACCTACTACGAGCTTCGGACTGGGAGTGTCTGCCAAACTCAGCCGGTTTAAACTATGGCCCAGGGATGGTTATCTGTGGGGGCATGGAAATCCCAAAACATTTACCCTTTGGGGCTCTAATGAAGTTCAGCCCGGCGATTTCAAACCACCTATGACAGCCGCAGAAGGCACCAGGATAGGGGATTGGGTCAATATCGGCAACTACCGCTATCCGGATCCTCCTTCCGGAAACCCGCCATCAGCAGCTACTGATGCAGACCGGGCATGGGCCAACCAGGGAACGGAGTTTAACGTGTCCTTTGCGGCTCCCAAGATCCGGTTTATGCGGGTAGTGGTTCCGGAGAACTGGGGCGGGGATAATACGTTTGCGCATATTATGGAACTTACTTTTTACGGCGATCCCAGATAAGCTAATTTTTATCACTTTAATTGTATGAACGGGCTATGAATACTATAAAAACAATTTTAATTTTTACGCTCTGCGGTATATTGATCAGCAGTGTATACACGGGATGCAGCCGGCAGGCCGATGATTATAAAAAGTACCTGAACAATAAGGAAATTACGTATACAGGAACGGTTACAAATTTCCGGGCCAAACCGGGGAATCTGCGTGTACGGCTGGAATGGAACCCCAGTCCCGACCCTTCAATTTCGAAGTATGTGGTTTACTGGAACAATGGCAACGACTCCTTGATAGTGCCTGCTACCAGCAGTAATACATCCGACACGATCCGCGCCCTTATCAGCGCTAACCTGCAGGAATCCAATGTTCAGAACTTTATCCTGTATACCTATGATGACCGCGGTAACCGGTCTATCGGGCAAAAAACACCGGTTGTAAAATTATACGGACCCATCTATGAATCTTCATTGTACAACCGGCAACTGAACGCCTCCAATCCGCTGGAATTGGTAGGCACAGATTCCATCCGGTTATTTTTTACCAAAACAGATTCAACGAATATCTTTTCAAGACTGTGGTACTACAACCAGCAAAGCGGTAAACTGGATAGTACCGTTTTAAAAGGAGATGTAACAACGATACCATTGTTCAAACCCGGAACGAAACTTTGGATCCGGTCCTTTTTTGTACCCTCCTCAAATGCCATCGACACCTTCCAGGTTCCTCAACCGGATACTTTGTCGGTTACCATTCAGATGCCGGTTTCCAAAGACCTGTTTGCGGTAGTAAAAAATGCCTATGATATGGCAAATTATGAAGACCAGACCGGCGTTTCGCGGTTATGGAACGGAAGCGTTGGTCCCCAGGACTATCCGAATATTTATCATAATTCGGGCACACCACCCTTGCCCGGTACCATCAGTTTTGACATGGGGAAACGTTATAGTGATCTTTCTGCCATTGAAGAAACCGGCAGAAATTGCTGTAACAATCCCGCTAAATTTGAAGTATGGGGCATTGCCGATACCACGGGTGCTTTTCCTGCATTGCCCGGTAATGATCCGCAGTGGGCGGCTCAAATGAGCGCCAGAGGATGGACGCTTCTTACAGATGCCGTTCGTACTGATGATGGGGTGAATGCTATGAAATTTTCATTTATCGATAATCCGCCCCCCGTCCGGTTCATTCGCATACGGTTTAAAGCAACCGTCAATAATTCTAATTTTGTCAACCTGAGCCAGCTTGGTTTCTGGTACCGGTTATAGTATTGCCGGCATGCTATAACTGCGGTGTTGCGGAATAAATGATAAAAACAAAGCCAATAATAACACTGAAGCATGGTAGCGCGGATTTAGGAAACGGTCCGTATTTCATACCTGCTTCGGGTTTAACAGATCTAAAATTTTAAAATGAAAAAAACAGTATTGATTTTATGGGGCTGTTGCTGCCTGCTGGCTATGAACGCAGGTGCTCAGCAAAAATCCATCTTTAATGAAACGGCTCAGCAAAAGAAAAATCGCATGCAATGGTGGCAGGATGCCCGTTTTGGTATGTTCATTCACTGGGGCCTTTATGCGCTTCCGGCCAGACATGAATGGGTGAAGAATTATGAGCAGATCACGAATGCCGATTACCAGAAATATTTTGACAATTTTGATCCGGATAAATTCGATCCCAAAAAATGGGCGCGGGAGGCAAAGAATGCGGGTATGAAATATGCCGTGTTAACGACCAAACATCATGAGGGATTTTGTCTGTTTGATTCAAAATATACCGATTATAAGTCCACCAATACAGCAGCCAGGCGCGACCTGGTAAAAGAGTTTGTAGATGCCTTCCGGGCAGAAGGTATCCGGATCGGTTTTTACTACTCGCTGATCGATTGGCACCACCCGGATTTTACCATCGATGGAGTGCATCCGCAACGTATTGATAAAGGAACAGAAGCAGATTATGCTGCGGTGAACAAGGGCAAGGATATGAAAAAATACCAGTTATACCTCAAAAACCAGATCACGGAACTGTTGACGAAATACGGGAAAATCGATATCCTCTGGCTGGATTTTTCCTATCCCGGAACCTTTGGGAAGGGCCGTAACGACTGGGCTTCCATGGACCTGATCAAAACCATCCGGAAATTACAGCCGCAGATCATCCTGGACAATCGTATGGACCTGAATGATTACACGGATGGATATGATTTTGAAACCCCGGAACAGGTAGGGCCGGAAGAACTGGTTAAATACAAGGGTAAGTTTTGGGAAACCTGTCAAACCTTTTCCGGCTCCTGGGGATACCACCGGGACGAACATACCTGGAAGAATCAACGGCAGTTGCTGGACCTGCTGATTACTTCGGTGGCGAATGGCGGTAACCTGATCCTGAATGTAGGCCCCACAGCAAGAGGCCAGTTCGATTACCGGGCCAACCGGGCATTGGACAGCCTGGGATACTGGATGGATGCCAACCAGCGTTCCATCTACAACTGTACTTATCCTACCGATGCGTATGCGTTGCCGGCGTCCTCAAATATGCGGGTGACCTGCAACCCCCAAACCAAACGGCTGTACCTGCACCTGTTTGACTACCCGGCCAACGGAAAGCTGGTGTTACCCGGCTTTAAGGGCAAAATAACGTATGCCGAATTCCTTCATGACGCTTCTGAAATACAGTATAAACCTGCAGGGGATAAAGATCTGGAATTGAAACTGCCGGTTCAGAAACCTCCATACGAGGTTCCCGTTATTGAGTTAATGCTCGCAGGTACGGGATCATAAACATAGAAGTGTCTTCCGGTACAGGGCTGTCTTCAACACGTTGGAGACAGCTTTTTTATTTTGCGTAATGTGATGATAAAACGGATTTCTTGGCGGCTCATTTTTATATAGATACAGCAAAAACCGTATATTTATTTTATATGTTTTCCATCCGGGTTTTTATTATCATTTTGATGTTGCAATGCGGTTATGCGTTTTGCCTCAGGGCGCAGGAAAATGAGATCCATGTTTCAGCCGGCTATGGCAGGTCCGATTTGCATTGGTCCATTGCGGGCAATACCGATGGAACGAATCCGAACATCTTATCGGAATTGGTATGGCAGGAGTTACAGGGGCCGGTTTGGAATGCCGGTGTACGATATGCGTTGAATAAAAAATGGGGCATTGAGCTTGGTGCCGGATATCATAATATCACCAGGGGAAGCGTAACGGATAGGGATTATGTGCAGGATAACCGGCAGGGCAATTCTTACGATGAACAATTTAACAGTCAGGGAAAAGAGGTAATGATGGATGCCGTGTTAAATTATCATACCGGAAGCATATCGGGTTTTCAGATCCGTCCCTTTATCGGGTATACCTTAAAAAAACAGGAAGCGTTGATGTTGGGGGATGAGGTGAATGCGCGCGATCTGCACAGTTCCTATAAAACTACATGGATGGGCGCACAGGCCGGTGTAAATGCATCGAGGGCGTTTAACCGGCTGGATCTGCGGATCGATCTTTCGGGCGGACTACTAAACTACCGGGCGGAGGCCCTGTGGAACCTGATTGACAAATTTGCAAAGCCGGTAAGTTTCCGGCATTATACAGCAGCATACCAATTAAAAGGAACGGTAGAATTGGGCTATACATTATGGCAGCGGTTAAGAGTTATGGGGTATTACCGCATCGCACACGCAGATGCCTGGAAGGGCACGGACAGAGCCTATTATTCCGATGGCAGCACTGTTGATACCCGGTTAAACTGGGTTACCACTACCGGCACTGCTTTTGGCGCAGGGCTGGGATACCGGTTTTAATCATTGATTTTAAATCAGCAGTTCACTTTTATTTCCCGTTTACATATTGGCTTTGGCCATTTTGAAACCAGCCCGGAATGACCGGTTTTGCTGGTCCTGCGGCTGCGCCTGTCTGTGCAGAATTTTTGAGCCGCTTGTCCGGATCGGATCTGTTGCTTTTTAGATAAAATTAATTTTTGTGGCATATTTATGAATAAATACTATTTTTAATAATCATTTAAGTGTTTTAATTGTACATTTTTTAACCAAATCTAATAAGCGAAGCGATGCATTATGGAATCATTACTTTCGGCTCCAGGGGAGACGTACAGCCTTATATTGCCCTGGCGTTGGAGCTCATTGAACAAGGAAACAGCGTTAGTATTGTGGGAAATGAAAATTTCTCTGATTTCGTAGCTACCTACGGGATCCCGTTTTATCCGCTTCCGGTGGATTCGCAAAAAATACTGCAGTCCCCGGAAATAGCGGGCATTCTTAAGTCTGGCAATGTGATCACGTATTTACGGGAGTTAGGAAAGATCATCCGGAAAGGGCAAGACGCTGTTTTGCAAAACATGGTCCACTATTGTGAACCTTTTGATGTGCTGGTGGCAACCCCGCTTACCGTGGTATGGGTATTTTCTGTAGCGGAACGGTTGCGAAAACCCTGGGCCATTGTTCAGTTAACCGTTCCTTCGGTGCCAACGGCGGTCTTTCCATACCTTGGACTCGATTTTTTTAATGCACCCTCCTACAACCGGTTTACCTACCGGTTGATGCGCTGGCTTTTCTGGAAAGAACATAAAAAGGATATACAGGAGCAGCGGGCACTGTTAAAGCTCCCGCCGCTTGAAAAACCGATGCCGAAAAAGATCGATGAGCAGCAGGTATTACAATTACATGCGTTCAGCCGTTTTCTGTTGCAACGGCCATCCGATTGGCCGCAGGAAGCCGATATTACCGGGTTTTTAGACCTGAAAGCCGCCGGACAGGACTCCGGTACTGAGCAAGCGGTCAGCAATTGGCTGAAGCAGGGCACTCCACCTGTTTATATTGGTTTTGGAAGTTTCGCGGTGCCCGATCCAACCATTTTTTACGGGATACTGGAATATTTACTAAGCCATACCGAAGGGCGTTATATTTTCTGCCAGGGCTGGAGTGAGCCTGCGGAACTGCCCAAAAGTCAACGGGTGTTTGAAGTAAAGGCTATCGATCATTCCTGGTTATTTCCACAATGCAAACTGGCAGTGGTGCACGGAGGTATTGGAACCGTGGGGGCCGGACTTCGATCTAAAATACCCGTGGTTGTCGTTTCCGTTTTGGGCGATCAGCCAATTTGGGGAAGGTTTGTTAAACGGAAGGGATGGGGCGCGCATCTTCCTTTTAAGCAACTAACGGCAGAAAAACTTTTGAATGCCATCCGCGCCGCTGACCAGGATACGATCAGGACTTCCGTTCAGGAGGTAGGCAGCATGATGGAGCAGGAGAACGGGGCTGCTGAGACAGCTTCAAAGCTGGAAGCCTATTTTAAAACGCAGGTGCCAGCCATCCCGATGCCGACGGGCGCTTAGGAATATTATTGTAAATAAGGATTGCCGGCCAGGGCCAACGTGATGTTTTTATTGCCACGGATGCGCAGATTACGCATGGCGGGATCGTAGCATTTGAGCCCGGAGACCCGGTCTTCCATTGAGGGTATGTTGTTAGTTGCTGTAAAAAGCATGCAGTGTTTTATGAGGGGAGCAATAAAGTTTTGGCAATTTTTTGAGATCAGTTGCTCCGATATCTGCGTGTCTGTGGCTATAGGGATCATCTTAATACTGACCCTGATCGGGATAGTGCATAAAGGCGTGCACTGTTCCGGTTTTTCATTTTTAACTATTGGCGATAAGCCCTGGAAATAAATCAGTGGGGAGCTGCATTGCATTTCATCCGGAGATCAGCGGACAACGGTCTGTTTAACCAATGAACAAAGCCTCACCGCGCTGTTTTTTGCCGGGCCTTCTTCAGCATGGCTTCCGCATGCTCCCGTTCGCCATGGTTGGCAATTTCCAGCGTTAACGCTTTTTGATAATATTGAATGGCTTTTTTATAATCCTTTTTCTTATAAACATAATCGCCTGCAATAATATAGCTATTGTAAAAAGTTGGATTTTCCGCCACCAGGCTGTCGGGGTTTATTTTTTTACCATCCTGGATCGCGGCCTTATAATTCCGGAATGCTTCAAAACGTTTGAATTTCGGTGTATAAATAAACGGATCGGCCGGAATGGTGTACTGCGCTTCATTGATCTCCTGGTTCTGTTTCATTCCTTTTAGCGCAAATACTTTTTTAAGATCATAACATACAAAGGCCCCCAGCTGCCAGGGTGTGGTAGAAACCCATACCCGCAATTGCTGCGGCTCAAATACAATCGAATGGTGTGCGATGAACTGGTTTACCGCTTTTTCATTTCCAAGACCAATATCTGCATTGTTCATTCCCCGGTAATCGCGCAGGATATCAATGGTCTTTTGGACGGAGTTCTTTCCGTTTGCAGTTAACAGCTGGTTCAGCCGGTTGTAGCGGTAAACGGAAGAGCTTTTTTCACGCATTTCCTTATTGGGCTTCGAGTTCCAGAATGTACCGCTTTGAAAATGGTTGGTACAAAGGATTTCATTTTTGTTAGGATCATAAACCGACAGGGAGTCCGGTGTTTTTTCAATGATCACCGCCTTGTTGTCGGCTGCAGACCCTACCAGGAAGGATTCCGATACAAACATTTTCCGTTTTTGAGCAATAGCCACTGCCTCTTCAATGTTTTTTGCATATTGAACGATCTCGCGTGCCACCAGCGAAACGGGTGTGGCGGCTCCCGTAGGATAGCTGCTTTTGGCCGCGTTGATGGTAACGGTAAGGCCTTTTTCATTCATCCCGGAAACGACACCGATAAATCCGCCCCAGGTAACGCTCATAAATTTATAACCGGCAGATGGGTTTTCAAATGCGATGATCTTGTTCTTTGCAAAATCGTCCCCCACATAAAAATCAAAGTTCCGGCCAATGATCATCGTACTATCTTCCGAAGCGGCGCCCCAGGTGCCAAAAGAAGTACAGCCCACTAAGGCCAGGTTTTGCAGGGCGTGGCCAATATCGTGCGCCGAATGATAATTGAGGATGCGTTGGTATTTATCGCCGATACAACCATAGTTATCGGATGCAGATCTTGACACTCCGTAAATCTCTTCTTTGTATTCATCCGTTATATAATCCGGTAATTTCCGGTTGAAGAAGCCGATAAAGTATTTTAAAAAATGCCGGTAAAATGTTGAGGGCACCATTTTGTTGATCTGTGCACTAAAATAATCTTCCTGCAATTGTACCAGCTCTTTACTGAGCTTTCCGTTGATGACACCCCGTTCAAATGGTGCGCCCTCTACATATAATTCATACAGTCCGGAGTTGCTCTTGCGGAACCAGCTGTTATTGATGGTATACAAACCCAAATCGGGTTGCTGCCGCTGCAGTTGCAGGGCGGTGGTATCTTTTATTTTTGGATCAGGAATATCAGATACCCATACAAGGTAGGCAAATAATACACCGAACAGTAAAGCAATCACCGCCAGTACCCGCAATAATCTTCGTAAAAACCGACTCTTCATGCTATATTTAGTTACGGTACAACACCAATACCGAAATCTTGTTTATTCGTTTGCTGCCTTCAATGCCTGAAATTCAATTTCCGCCGATAAACGGAAATTGGTTTGTTTTATTTTTTCCAGTATAGGTTTTATTGACGGAATAATGCCTTTTAATTTCGCTTTTATAATCACACCCAGGGTACCGGTATAGGTTAGTCCTAAATGATTTGCGACCCTTCTTCCTTTTATGTCGTCCAGGATAAGAGTGCTATCTGGAATTTCCAGTGCCAGGGCAATGGCACTGGATTCGCCTTTATCGACCTGCATTTCCAGAAGCTGCTGCCGGTATGTATCTTTTACAACAACGATCGCTATCCATTCAGGAAGTGGATCGCCAAACTCTGCAGCAATTTCAGGCGTAGTAATAATATGCCCATAAACTTTGTGTAAAAGTTCTAATTCACCAATATTGCTTAGAATAATGAAACAGCTGGTGTCCGAGATAATTGTTTTAGGCATTCGCTATATCTCTTGAAAGGTCCGATGCAGGGAAGTTAAAGAGGGAAACATCATAGCTGCCCAATAGCTCTGCAAAGGTCCTTTTTGTAAGCCCTGCAACTTCAGCAGCTTGCCCCAATGAAAGTTTCCCTGTTTCGTAAAGCCGGCTTGCTACCAGCATCGCGAGTTGCTGGTTGTCTACGTCTACATTATCCGGTATATTAAGTGTTAAAACCTTCATACTGCAAATTTACTACAATTTTTAAGCATTTCTTATTTTATCAACCAGGGTATTGTCATTCAACAATAAAGTGCAGGTTAATACTGCAGAAAGCGAAGTTCCTAAAATTCCGTGCAAATTGAGACTTTGGCCTGTTAAAAACAGGTTGGGAATTTTAGTGCGCGGACTGATCACCGTTTGCAAAGGATTTTGATAATCTTTTTGTACCCCGTACATCGAACCATCTTCCAGCCCGATATAATCCCTGTTGGTAAGGGGGGTAGCGGCATAACTATGTTGGATATGGGCTACAACTTCGGGGAACCGCTCATTTACCAGCGCCAGCAATTTTTCTGTTTTCTGTTTTTTAAACGCTTCATAATCCGCTCCGCGCGCGGTTTCTTTTCCTACCCGGTTATAGGTACCGCTCCATTGCTCCACATCCCTGAACCACATGGGCGTGAGGATGGAAACGGAAGCTGTATAACGCGGATCATTCCGATCGGGCGTAAAATACAGCCCATAACCCAGGGGCCAATTAGACTCCGTGTAATCATTCATGTTCCATAGATGTCCGTCTTTGTGAACATAATAATTGTGGTTTTTGTAAAGAACGGATCGGGGTTGCAGCACCAGGTGCAGGGAAAAAGAGCCAATCGTATTGGGCAAACCGGTGATCCGTTTGCGGTATACATTTTTTAACAATGCGGAATCGGTAATCTGTAGCGTAGCCGCCGGGTTGATATTGGAGATGATGTAACGTGCGGTAAGGTGCTGCCCGTCTTCTGTTTCAATATGAGATACGGTACCGCCGGTTTCCACGATCTTTTTTACGGCACAATTCCGGATGATGCTTCCTCCCTGTTTTTTTATTTCGGCAGCCAGCAGTTTGGCGATCTGTGAACCGCCATCCACGCATTTCCAGCTGCTTTCGATATAACTGTTTACGATCAGTGCATGTACATGAAAGGGCGTTTTACCGGATACGCCGGCATAAAGAAGATTATTGCCGGCCAGTACCGCCTGTAATTTTTTGTTGGGGGTAATGGCTGCGATGGTTTCCTCCGCACTCAGACCCAGCACTTCGTCTTTTACAGATGCATCATCAGTAGTTAATTGATAAAGCGGGAATTTGCTGCATACCTCCATTACCCGCTCACAATAATGGATAATGGCCTCCTTTTCTTCGGGGAAATCAACCGCAAGATTATAGATAAAGGCATCATAGCCCTGGCTTTGGACATAGGCTTTCGGATCGTTTTCAAGCAGGATGTAGTCAAAGGCTTCTTCCATTTTTTGGAGCCGCAGCCGGTCCATAATACCAGCGTATTTAAATACCTGGTAAAGATTCTGTCCTTTACCCAGCCCACCGATATAGTGTACACCGGTATCAAATATCTGTTTGTTGCGCGAAAAGGTTTGCAGGTTACCGCCCAGCTGTTTATTCTTTTCCACCACACATACCTTTAGCCCTTCCTTGCCCAGGATGCTGCCGCATAAAAGGCCGCCAAGGCCGCTTCCGATGATGATGATGTCAAATTGCATGCGTATTGCTCTCTGATAAGCCAATAAAAGCGGTTAAGCCAGCGATGATAAAACTAACTCTTTTTTGTTCACCAAAATCCAGGTGGGCACTTATCCACTCGTAGATATAATCGTGGCGCAGCAATTGTGAGAATTCCAGTTTCAAATACTGTTTTACAGGCTCCGGTGCCACATTTAATTCATTCCAAATGTTGTTCCGGTTATTGAGCAGGAAAACAATATCTTCAAAGTCACTGCTTGTTCGTCCATCATGGTTACCTCTGTCACAAAAAGCATCAAACTTAGATGCTAAAAAATAAACACTGCTGAATATTTTTATTTTCTCATTTCCGGGCAGTGTATATTCTATTGCATTTCGAAACCCTTCCGGGTACCATTGATTGTTAAAGCCTAATATATTTTCTTCCGTTGGCATTACATCTACTATAATTCCATTTATCTTATAACGGCAGATAATATGAGAATCAGCATCGTTTACGAATCCTTTTTTACGCAATTGATCTTCTATGGCTGCAAACCCGCTATAACTTGCCAGTTCTACTACAATATCCACATCATCTGTGACTCTTGTTTCAGAAGCCGGACGGTCTTTGTATAAGGATACTGTGGCTCCGCCTACAAACACAACATTATTGCTTAATTCCTCCAGGGCGTTATATACGGCGGCAATTCTTACCATATTGGTCCGATCACTCATAGGATGGTGTTATATAGTGTATTGAGAGCAAACTTTAACTCTCTTGTTTGTCCAACCCTTATGATGTCAATCGCGGCAAGCATTAAATGAAGGGTGCTATCTTGTAGAGCGGCTTTTGATGCACCTTTATATAGCGGCGTAATGGACAAACCCCGCATGCTGCCATTGTCATCGGGCCATACATAATCGGTTTCTGTTGTAAAATGAGCCTTAAATGCAGGATGAGAATGCGCAGTAGGAATTCCTATAATCAGTGTTCCTGGTTGCTGGGGAAATACGTAATGCAGGCCATATTCGATAAACTCCATCAATGATTTTCGAAATACTTTTCGCCGGCTTTCGTCAATGAGACCTGCAATATGGCTTCTGGTTAACGCTTCAGAAACTTCCGAAATACTTAAGAATAGGGACAGTGCCAGATCCCTGTACCGCCATCGGGCCTGGTCAAGTGACAGTATTTTTAATAAGACAACGATGTCCTGTGGACGCATGCCATTATGTGACTTCATGGTGCAAAGTAACGGCATTTGTTTGTTCGCTGTTTGCAAACAGCGAACAAAATGGATAATTCATTAATTTGTAATAAATAATAGTGTATAAAAAATAATAATTTTAATGCTGCGCCCTCTTTTAACTGCGCTGATTAACTCCTGACCGATTGCTCCTGATAAAGCTCAGAAAAACCGGATTATGAATGTTATCCTTCTTTTAATCAACCAATTTTTCCAACCTTCGCCATCATCTCGTTTTTTCCCTTCAACATCCCTTCCAATAATACAATTTTTTCCTTGTGCAACTTTCTTATTTTTTAATGGGATTGATATTTTATGTTATCGTGTGATCAGTAAAATAGGCCGCTTCTGATGAGAACGTTCAATTGCGCTTGAAAGTATTCAGTAATATTTATGCAAAGCTTTGCCAATTAACGGATAGATAGGTGCTTGAACTCGTGAGTATTGCTTATCTCCCGGCAAACCAGGAACTCGCTTTTTATGTCAATGTCGTACAAATGACAAAAGTGATTAATCACGCGCTCCAGGTGCCGCAGGCTTTTAGCCAGATGTTTTTCAAAAATCAGAAAAGCCTTTTGCTCTTTTAAATTATCATCTTTTTCATTTACCAGATATCGACTGCGTCGCGATAAAGATTGCAGTGTCATATAAGATATGTATATATCCTGTGGCAATTTGGCTGGTGAATAAGTTGCAAAATTTATGGCATGATTCACATCAGAATGTTTGCTTAGTCTTGTTTATTGCTTGCGAACGGTAACCTTTAACGTAAAAAAGACAAGACATAGTTCCTGATTTCTTTTCGTTGTTCGTCATTGGCATCGTCGTCCATTTCATTATGTGGTATGCCTTGCAGTTTTATAATTTTTATTCGATACCTTTTTATTTCCAGCTCTGTTGGCAATACCCCTTCATCTGCGGGCTGATCACTTGACCGCAAAGAATAAATTCTGGGATTTTTAGTTCTTGGTAGCGGCATTCTCCTGTTGTCCAATGTAATGATCCTGTCAATGATGCCCGGATATTTCTGCGGGAACAATGCGGTCATATCTCCACCGTTTGAATGGCCTATTAATGTAATGTGCTTGTAGTCTAAACCCGGGCGCATCTTTTTAAACGCATCAATCACAAAATAGATATTATCCGCACCCCGTTCCCAAGATGGCCGCCTGACGATTTGCGGAATCCCGGTTAATGGCAACAGGCTGTCTGTAGAAAGCTCATGTTGAATACTTGCAACAAAAAAGCCTTTGGAAGCTAAAAACTCCGTCAGGTAAGAATAGATTAAATAATCACCACCTTTGTTTTGTCCGTAGCCATGACTGAAAATGATGATTCTTTGTTTTTTTAGTTTTTTGTCGGTTTGGGGTTTATAAATAGCAACCGGAATTTGCCTTTGCCGCGCCTGATCAAACATGGTCAATGTGTCCAGGCTAACAGGAAAATTAGGTTTGTAGTCAATGGGTTTATTAGCCGTTGCGCAGCTTACCAGCAATGCGGATATTAAAATATAAATGATTCTGCTCAATATTTTATGTTTATCAGTGGTTCAAATTTATACTTTTCTTTATCAGGATGCCGTGCATAAAATCAGGAAGCTTATCCCGGAACTGGTATAAAATACATCATTGAGGCAATATGTAAAAACAGGCCGCCCCTACGGGGCTGAAGAAAATACCGGTGCATGAATGTTACCATTATATCGCCCCGCAGGGGCTGATAACAGGTGATAATTGCGTTTTACCCATAGTTGCATAACAACAGAAAAGTACCGTTTGAAGGGGATGAGACCAGGATCTCGAAACGGGTGATGTATACGTGCTGCCGCCCCATAGGGGCTAAATACCGGTAGAACATGAATGACAGAAGGATGGATTGAGCCCCGTAGGGGCGGTCTGTAAATGAAAAGAGGAATGGTTGAATAGCCTCCAAGTTATTCCGTCTAATAGATGCATTTTGACGACCTTGCAAATTTGACATCCCATATTAAATTTACAAGGTTGCTTCTGTTTAAGGGCGCATTTTTTTGGTCTGTAAATGCATGAACTATCGTTGGTGCCACCGTCCCTCAGCTGCGGCCTCTTCACGCGCCGCCGCTGAGAACATTATACTTTTCGCAGCACCCAAATCACATTTGATGTATACTTCGTATGGTCGATCCGCTCAAAGGAAAGCCCGTGTTTGCCGGCTAAATCGCTGATCATTTGTCCTGAAAGAAAATGCAATTCGTTTATCGTCTTATTAAAGGAAAAAACTTTGGTAGAAAAGAACTCGGTCAGTTTTGTGCCTTTGTGCTTTTCCTTCAGGTCCTTATCCCCGTCGCGGATCACCAGTGTACCTCCGGGTAATAAACTATGAATGGCCCTTTCAATAACCGCCACCTGCTGCTCTGGTTGCAGGTAGTGGAGCACATCGCTGATCACAATGCCGTCATACTGCTCAAAAACAAACTGGCTGATATCCGCATGCATAAAATGCACATCATCGGTTCTGCTAAAACAATGATGGGCGGTTTCGATCTTTTCCTCATCATAATCCACACCGGTGATCTGCCGCTTTTCCTGGCTGCTCCAGTATAGGATATAACATAAAAAGCCATAGCCACAGCCGAGGTCCAGGATGCGGCCCTGCGCCGGCATCAGTTTATGAAATTGCTGGTAATAATTCTCCAGCCGCAGTTTTACCTTTAAATACCATTCCAGCACCGGGCCTTTATAAATGTAATTAAAGAATAACTGCTCTTTAAAATAGTTGGGTTGCTCCAGTTCCCTGGTCAGATGCGCATGTTGTTCCCTGAAATATTTTGAAACGGATTTGGTACGCTCCTGGTAGTTGGTGCCCCAGCTTGCATTATCTGCTTTGATCCTTGGCAGGTACTGCGCGGTTATGGGGCCGTTCTTTAATAAATAATCACCCTTGGTCATGGTATATCCCAAACCGTGTAAGAGTACCGGCACTATATCCAGCTGTAGTTTTTCCGCCAGGTAAAAAGCGCCTTTGTGAAAACGCTTCATGGGCGGGCGCGGACTACGGGTGCCTTCCGGAAACACCACGATGGAATAGCCTTTGTCAACGAGCGTCTTTAATAAGGGTACGCTGTTTTCGATGCCGTTGGCAACGGGATAAAAATCGGCCATACGGATGGCCCAGCCAAATACGGGCGATTTCCATACCCACCGGTTGGTTAACAGGATAAGCCGGGGATTGAGCATCGCCATTTTTAAGATATCCAGGAACGACTGATGATTGGCAATCACCACCGCAGGAGTTTTGAAGGTTTCGTTCAGCGGGTTGTTGATCTTTTTACGGAAGTTACCCATGATGTACAGTACCGACATACAGAATTTGGATAACAACACGTGGTAGATGTATTTCCCTTTTGCTTTATTAAAGGGATTGAGCCGTACCAGGAAAAAGCCCACAATGGTCAGCAATACACTGGTAGATGTAAAATATAGAAATGAAAAAGAAGACCGGTGCCAGCTCCATAAGGTCCAGGGATGAAATTGTTTTTTGATGCGGTTTTTGATCAGCAGTGCGAAGAAAAAGGGAATCAATACCTGGGCCATCAGCACCACACAAACAATACCCGTTACAGATATAAAGGCAATAGATCTTAATGCCGGATGTTTGGCAAAAATCAGTACACCCAACCCGGCAATGGTGGTAATAGCAGAGATCAGTATCGAAGATTTATACGACCCCAGCAATTTCCTTCCGGTCCGGTATTCTGATAACAGTCCATCCATTACAAACAAACTGTAATCATCCCCCAAACCAAAGATGAGCGTGGATACAATAATGTTTACAATATTGAATTTAATGCCCGCCATTCCCATAATCCCCAGGATCCATACCCAGCTGATGAACATGGGGATAAAAGCCATCAGCATCAACTCAATCCGTCCGAAGGTAAGAAAGAGCACTACCGCCACGAGTATGGAAACGATCCACGCAATGCGGTTGAAATCCTGGTTCACCATCTGCGTTAAACGGCTGGTAAGGTACTGGCGGTCCAGGATGGTGGCATCACTGCCGGATTCAAGACTGTCGGTAACTGCCTGCCGGAATGCCTGGGGTGTTTTAAGCAGGGTTACCACGGACGCCCGCCCGGGTGTTTCGGCAATATAATCGTCCAGGTAGCTTTTTCGGATACCGGAGAGTTGTGCAGGTTCCAGGGGGGCAAAGGAGGTATGAAGCAGCTGCCCGAAGTTTTGAAAAGCTTCGGTTTTAAAGCCCAGTGCGGTGCCCTGGTTTTTGATGTCCAATAGCAATTGATCCTTCTTTCCCGCAGTCCAGTAGGCGTTCCAGCGGGCAATCCGTGCCTGTTGCAGGGAGTCGGACATAAATAAGGAAGATACCCCTCCGGCGCTGCTGATCTTTCCTGCTGCACGAAGCTGCTCAATACGGACATGCAGGCGCTCGCTTTTGACCAATGCTTCATCCAGGTTGCGGCCTTCGGTTACCAGGTACACCGATTTTAATGCGGCCCCGCTGATCCGGTTAAGTTTTTGCTCCGCCTGTTTTAGTTCGGCCGACATATAATTCAGCTGCATCATGTCCGGTTCAAACTGAACCTTGCCGGCAAAGAAGGAAAACACAATGGTCAGCAGCACGATCAGCCCAACCAGCCATTTGTTCGATTCCAGGCGGATGGCTGCGATCCGGTCGATCCAGGAATGTTCCCGCGCCGGTGTTGAAGCCGTATTGCCAATGAAATGCGGTAAAAAAATCAGGGAGCACAATACGGCACCAATCAGGCTCAACCCGGCAAATAATCCCAGGTCCTTCAACATATCTGAAGTAGCAAACTGCAATGTCAGAAAACCGGCAATAGTAGTAAAGCTGCCGATGGTTAAGGGAAAGGACAGGTCTTTGATCACCTGGCGCATATCACCGGTATGCCGGTAATGATTGAATACATGTAGCGAATAGTTCACTACAATGCCCAGTACAATAGAACCGGTGCCCAGGGCGATGATGGAAATACTTCCTTTGAACAGCGCAATAAAACCCAGTGCAAAGGCAGCGCCATAAGCCACGGGTACCAGGATGAGTACCGGCGCGCGTTTCTTTTTAAAATAAATACTGATAAAAAATACCAGGAACAGGATGGTGATGCTAAGCGTAAGCTGTGTATCTTTTTTCAGCTGTGTGGCATTGCCTTCCGAAACAAGGGCTCCGCCAAAATAAAGCGCCTGTACTTTCGGATACATTGTTCCTACGGAGTCGATACTCCGGTTCAATGCTTCAAACAGTAATTTATTTTTACCGGTATTTCCCGCTGTAAAATTGGGGGTAATGAACAGCAGGAGGGTCTTTTGGTCTTTGGTGATAATATGATTGTCGTACAGTTCAAAATTGTCATCTACCTGTAACTCCTGTAATTTTTTTAGTGCAATAAATGAAATGCCGCTGGGATCCCTGTCAATAACATCATTGATGGCAAAGCTGCCGGGGCTGCTCAATAACTTTATGTCGTTTTCAAGTGTGGTTTTTAAAACCGCCGGCTGGATCAGTGTATCAATTTTTGCATAGTCTCTTTCTGAAAGAAAAACGGGAAGGTGCTCCTGTATGGTCTGGAATAGCTCCAGGGTAAAATCATCATCGATCCGGTAACGGATATTTTTTATATAAGGTGCTGCGGATTGTTCCAGGGATGCACCCAGCGCATCGCCATAAACGACCAGGCTGTCGGGGGCTGTCTGCACCGTATCTTTTAAGGAGACCATGATGGCCAGCTTATCGGCAAACTTTGAGTTGCTGAAGACCTCTGCTACTTTTTCTGTTTTTTCATCCTTAGGGATGATGGCATAAACGTCTTCAATAAACCGGATACGGCTGGCAAGCAGCAGGAATAAACCGAACGTACATAAAAACAGGATATACAACAGCGGTTTACGCGTGAGGAAATACTGGTATATGGTGAGAAAAGTTTTTTGCATATTTAGCCGGCAAAGATAACAGAAGAAGGCTCAACGCGAATTTCCCGATGGTCTTTCCCGCGGATTTCCACCGGTTTTTTACGCTGACGTTCGCTGATGATTCTTTCTTCCTGTGTTTCATCCGTGCGATTGACAGGCAAAAAATAATGATCCGGGATGTAAAAGCGACGCATAATGCTACGGGATTTTTACTGGATAACTTCAAAATTTTAGAGCATGTTTGTCATGAATATTATTCTGCATGCACGCTTTTTTGTTTTAAAGGAATTTTGAGGAGCAAAAAGGTGAGGAGCCAGAACAAAACAGCGGCTACAACAGCCAGCGTAATGCTCCCGTAAAGATATTGTTCCAGGTTCTGGCCCATATATTTCAACGTGAGTTGCTTGCTGAACGAGATATCTACTGAACGGCTGCCCATCCAGGGTTTTCCCATTTTATAGCTGAGAAAAACGATCAGCGGAATCATGGGGGGAATGCTGATATTGGCTGCCAGAATAAAAAGCGCCTTGTTCAGCCGCATCCAGTGGGCCAGTGGAATGCCTGCAAGCAACTGGAATCCCCAGATGGGAACAATGCCCATAAAGGCGCCAAAGGCCATCGAGTTGGCCTTGGTAACAGTAGATTCACCGGGGTTCATCAGGAGTCGTTTCAACTCCTGTTTCCAGTTTTTTTTTGTAAAACGCCGGAAAAAATCACGGGGTTTTATATATAAAAATGTGATCAGTACCAATACGGTATTTAATACGCTGATGCGACTGAAGTCTTTAAACGGCCGGAAATGTGTAATGCGTTCTTCTTTGGGTGGATAGTATACGGTGATGGGAACGGATGTTACCGGCACTCCGGCCCAGGCAAGGCGTACGATCACTTCAATTTCCAGTTCGTATTTCCGGGTAAACAGGCGCATACGGCTGATGGGCGCCAGCGGATAAAGCCGGTAGCCGGTTTGGGTATCCGGACAATCGATGCCCGTTTCTACCTTAAACCAGAAATTGGAGAATTTATGTCCGAAGCTGCTCTTGCCCGGAACGTTATCTGCAGTGGCCATATTGCGGCTGCCCATGATCAATGCTGTACCCCCTGTTTCCAGCCGGTCCAGGAAAAGCGGCAGGTCTTTTGCAAAATGCTGCCCGTCCGAATCGATGGTAATAGCAAACCGGTAGCCCAGCTCCATCGCTTTTTTAAAGCCGGTGCGCAGGGCCATGCCCTTTCCTTTATTTGGCGTATAGGACACCACGGTTATCTGTGGAAATTTATCAAGGATCCCTGGTGTGGCATCCGTAGAGCCATCGTTGATTACGATCACCTGCCCGGTATACCGGAGCACTTCGGTAATCACCTGCTCAATGCTGGTGGCATTGTTATAGGTTGGGATCATAACGCATACGCCCAGTACGGAAAAACGTTCTGAAATATGCGCCGGTATAATTGAAGTATCTGGTTCCACGAAGCTCCAAAAATAAAACTTGCAGGGGGGATTTTGACACTTCTGCAAATTAAATTTAGGACGATTTTCTCAGGAATGTAATATACAGCCAATACCTTGGTTGCGGTTAGCGAAATGTATACCGTGCTGCCAGTCCAAAAGTATGGGCATGCAGGGTGCCGAAGCCGGAAGGGGCTGCAATATGCAATACCGGCCGGAAATCGGCAGAAAGGTTGAGGGGCGTGTTGCTGAATTTATAGTCAATGCCACCGTCAGCCAAAATGCCTGCGCCAAAGCCATCATAGTATTTTTGCTTCGAAAATGAATTGAAAACCAGCAATCCACCTCCAAGGAACCATTTTAAGCCCGGAACGGTAACAATGTCGAAATGATGCTGGTAGGCACCGGAAAGGCTGATGCCGGTCGTGTTCCAATAATGGTAATCGTCTGTGGAATAGCGGTTCCGATGACCAAATCCTGCGTTGAGTTCAATAGCGCCCGCCTCAGAGATATAAAATTTGTAAGAGGCTGCCAGTGTTGCATAATCCACATGGGAACTGATGCGTATACCAATAGCTTTTTCGTTTTTTTCCTGGGCATGGATCGAAGTGATTGCAGCAAAGGCAATAAGAGAGAGTACGAGTCGTTTCATTAAAAGTTGCCGGAAGGGTTTACGGGCAATACCGGCACTGCAAATATAAGCGATTGGCCTGCCTGAAAATGAAGGGCTCTCTTTAGTAATGCGCTGTTTTTTTATTGTGGCACCTATATAATTGGCGGCGAAGTAGTTGAAAAATAAAAAAACGCGCTCCATTTTTTGAGACAGGCGCCGTTTTTTGACAAAAAGGGATAAAAAAGAAGCTGTATCAAAAGTCTTCATTGTTGTCCTGAAGATGCCATCCCGGCTTGTTCCGGGATCTATTCGGGCTTCAGGATCCAAGGAGTAATGAAAGAGACTACAGCAAGTGCTGCATGCCATCCCCTTTTCAAACGACTTTTAATACAGCTTGTCATGATTGTTTAGAATGTATAGCGGGCAGCAATTCCAACGGCATCACCCTGGAACGTATTATAGCCATCCGGTGCTGTTATATGAATGGTTGGCCGGATATCTGCCGAAAGGTTCAACGGGATTTTTGCAAACTTGTAGTCAATACCACCGGTAGGATAAATGCCTGCGCCAAAGCCATTGTAACGGTCCAGCTTGGAACTGGTATTAAAGAATACCATACCGCCACCCACAAACCATTTCAAACCCGGAACCGGCTTAATGGGAAAGTGATGCTGATACGTTCCGGAAAAACTAACGCTGGGTGCATTTTTATGCTCATTGTAATACCAGTAGCGCTGATCTCCAAAACCCAGGTTCAGTTCAATGGCGCCTGGCCGGGAAACAAAAAACTTATAGGAAGCGGCAAAGGCCTCATATTCGGTTTGGGTGCTTAACCGGGCACCAATCGCGTGCCGGTAACTGGATTGTGCATGGGTAACCACAACAGCAGCCATCGCGGCTGCAAAAAAAACGAGTTTCTTCATTTTGTACGAGATTTAACAGGAACGAGTTATCAATAAACATACCAAAACCGCCTGTTTATGTACAAAATGAAAATTACAGCGCAGGGATCAGCGCTTTATACAGCGCGTCCTGTATACGGCCGCGAATGCTTAAACGGCCAAGGGCCGGGCTATTGCGTGTGGGATATACCCGGTTAGAAAGAAAGATGTACACGATATTGTATTTAGGGTCTACCCATACACAGGTGCCGGTAAAGCCGGTATGGCCGTACGTTTGCTGGGATGCATATTTACTGGGGTAAGGATCGCTGCTGGTAGCATGATCTTTTTCCGGTTTATCAAATCCATACGCCCGGCGGCTGATGGAACTGTGATAACCGGTAAAATACTGGATGGTTTCCCATTTCAAAAACCGTTGCCCGTTCAGCTCACCGCCGTTCAGCAACATCTGGTACAGTTTGCCCAAATCATAGGCATCGGAGAATAAGCCGGCATGTCCTGCTACACCGCCGCCCAGCGCAGCACCTTCGTCGTGCACCGTACCCCATATAAGCTGGTTGCGGAAACCGGTTTCGTTTTCAGTAGGCATAATGCGGGTTAACGGAAAACGCTCCAGCGGATGATAGCCGGTGGTGGTCATATGCATCGGCTGATAAAATGTTTTTTGCACATATTGTTCCAGGGGCATTTTTGTAATGGCTTCTACAATTTTTCCCAGGAACCAGAAGTCATTATCACTGTAAACATATTTTTTGCCGGGCGTTTCTACCGGACTTTCCAGGATTGTTTTCCAGATGGTGTCTTTATAATCATTCCGGATATAGAGGTCCCGGGCTACCTGGGTGGTAAAGCCTTCTACCGCTGCATTCCGGTACAGGTCAGACCGTACGGTTCCGTCAGGATTCAGGGTGGCCTTATAAAAAGGGATGAAGGGAACCATGCCGGCCTGGTGCAGGATGATATCTTCCAGGGTCAGTTTTGCTTTGTTGGTTTTTTTGGTCCAGGGAAGATAATCTTCCAGTCTTTTTTTCAGATCGATCCTGCCCTCTTCATACAGTTTCATAACGGAAACCGTAGTGGCCGAGGTCTTTGTAACCGAAGCCAGGTCAAAAATGCTGTTCAGCGCTGTAGGACCGATCGAGTCGTACGCATAATTGCCAAAAGCCTTATGATATACGATCTGTCCGTCTCTGGCGGCCAGTACCACGCAGCCAGGATACGCTTTTTTTTCGATGCCTTCTGTTGCTATGGCGTCCACTGCTGCGAAACGTGCGTCCCCAACAGGCTCCATGTAGCTTACCTCGGTTCCTTGCTGGATAACGCCGGTGCCATATTTCCAGTTGCACACGGTTACGGGTAGTGTGCCGGTAGCATTGAACCGGGAATTCAGCCAATCGGCCGCTACATTTTGAAAAACAGCATCGTCTTCATAAGCGCCTACCAGCGATTTGGCCATACAGAAACTTCCCAGGGATAAGGGGTTTCCAAAAACAAGGGTTACTGCATTATTCTGGTTCAGCTGCTGCCAGTTTTGAAGGGCCGTTTGTGAAATGCCGAAGTTGTTGCTGCCTTTACGAAGCGTCACATCATGAAAACCCAGGATCACGGCGTCGTATTTGCCTTCGATGACCTGTTTAACCACCGTGCCGCCCTGGCCTTTGACATCCTTATACCGGATATAATAAATATCTGCATTCAGATCCTGTTTCAGGCGCTGCGCTAATGTGGTAGAGCCTTCGTCATTAAAACCAACATATGCCACTTTTTTACCGGTTAAGGGACGCGCAAAAAAGTCATTCCGGAACCCATCGGGGTTGATGAGATTGACCACCGTTAATGCCTCGCGGGCTATTTTTTTCCGTACGGTGTTGGTAGCCTCGTTCAGATCTTCTGTAAGATGGCTGGTGTTGATGGGATCCAGGCGATGCAGCCCCAGGTTGTATTTGGCAAGCAGAACGCGTTTTACTTTTGCCTCCAGCTCTTTCCAGTTCAGGCGTTTCTTTTTGATGGCTTCATTAACCGCCTTAATGGTACCCGAAACACTCTCGGGAAGGCAAAGCATATCATTGCCGGCGATGAGCGCTTCAACAGCAATGGTACCTCCGGGGAAGTATTTTTTTACCCCATCCATTTCCAGTGCATCAGTAAAAGTAAGCCCTTTAAAACCTAGTTGATCCCGCAGCAATCCGGTAACGGCATTTTTTGAAATGGAAGTTGCCCGGTGTGCCGTATTGTCGATAGCCGGTACAAATAAATGACCGATCATAACACTTTGTACACCGGCCCTGATCAGCTCTTTAAAAGGATACAACTCCAGCTCCTGCAACTGATCGACGGTTTTGTTGATCACCGGCAGATCCAGGTGCGAATCTACTGCCACGTCTCCGTGTCCCGGAAAATGCTTGGCACTGGCCATAATACCGGCATCCTGCATCCCCCGCATATACGCCACGCCCATCCGGGCTACCTTGTACTTATCTTCTCCAAAAGAGCGGAACCCGATCACCGGGTTGTTAGGATTGTTATTGATATCTACCACCGGGGCGTAGTTTACATGCACCCCCAGGCGCTTGTGCTGCCGGCCTACTGCCAGTCCCATTTCATAGGCCAGGGAACTGTCCGCAACGGCACCTACCGTCATCTGGTAAGGAAATTTAATCACACTGTCAAGGCGCATACCCAGGCCATATTCACCATCAATGGTGATCATCAGCGGTGTTTTGGCCAGCTGCTGATAGTAATTGGTAAGGTTTGCCTGCCGGATGGGACCACCCTGGAAAAAACAAAGCGCGCCTACATTATATTTCTTAATATCATCCGCCACGGCGGCGATATGATCGGCACCCTTATTCGAATGCGCTCTTACAATGATCAGCTGCGCAATGCGCTGGTCCTTGCTCAAACTTTTGTATACACTGTCTACCCACTTACCTGCCGGGAGATTGCTGTTGTATTGAGCATTGATCGATTGATACGAAAAAAGGATCAGGATCCATAATGCAAACAATCGCTTATTATTCATGCGTTACTATTTTTCAGTTACAGATGGTTGCAAATTTAGGATAATTGGACGTGTAAAGGGGCGTTTGAACGGTCCAATAACTGCGGGTTTTTGCGGGTGGCCGGTGTGTTGTTTATTGTACGCGTAGCAATTTTTGCCCGAAGATCAGGCTCCCATCGGCCGCAATTCCCTGAACGGTGAACAGGTAGGCGCCCTTTAGATCAGCGGTAAAAAACGAGCACTCCAGTTTTCCTGTATCGTCCGTATATGACAAGGGCTTCCAGTAGATCGTGCTCATCATTTCTTCGGTGTCCTGTTTCCGGAGGGTACTGTCCATACCATAAAACTCGCGGGCCTGGTAAATTAAATAATCGGTATTGATAACAGGACTCGCGTTTGGAATAGTTCCACCTTTGCACCCCTGATATACAGTGGTCATGGCTCCGCCGCCCATATTGGTGGAATAGGTGTGGCCAACTATCGGCTTCGAAAATGGGAAAGGATGGTTACGGCAATTTAGAATGCCGAACTGGCAAACATAGTCGCCGCATTCATTAATGCCACCTGCGCCAGAGGATAGAAAATTTGTCTGGGACTTTACCACAATGGTCTCCAGTGTTTTGCCTTTTTCCTGTTTGTTCATATCGTTTAGCAGATCATCTTCCAGCCGGATCTTAATAATGGGAGGGGCCACGTTTTGACTATGGGCTGCATCAGCAGTAAGCTTCAAAAGACTGTCGGTAATTTTATATTGAAAGCCGTCCTTGTTTTTGCCCATCACCTTTATAAACAGCTTTCTTCCGTCCTTAACCAGCAAATCGTGTTCATCCAGGAGAAAGTTTCCATCTGTATCCGCATCACCCGTACTCAGGTTACCGTCTTTGATCAATACCAGTTGTTCCGGCTTTTTTACCTTTTTTTCAAACCGGAGGAGTTGACCGGTTACGGCCGATTTTATAACGCTTGCCGTATCGCCACCGGTGTTTTGCAGTTGCTGCCATTTATACCGCCGCCAGCCTTTTAGCAGGAGCGCTTCTTCCAGCAGGGGCTTGTTATCGATCAGCCGCCCTTGTGGAATATACAGGCTAACATCTTCCAGTTCGTTTTCTAAATAATACACACTTTCAAGATCTTTCCGGATATCAGTGGCCATCCTGTTCATAGCCACGCAGCTGATTGTAACGATGGAGGTAAGCGGTTGACGGCCGGCACCATTAATTTGCAGCAGGGCGTGTACGCTATCCCTGGATCCAAACCCGTCTTTATTAAGCGTAATATCTACATGTGCTTTTTGATGGTATTGTGCAAAGATCAGCCGCTCGGCCAGGGGTCGCGCCTGGTCATCGAATAGCGTGATCGTATAAATACCCCGCATTTCTTTTATCGGGATCAAGATATTGGAAACGCTTTTTACGGTGATCACGGGAGTGCCGATAGCAACAGCTGCGTTATGCATGGTAATAGAAATATCGCGCGGCCGGTTGCTTTGTACTTCTATATGTACCGAATCATCGACCACGGCTTCGGGTATTTTTATAACCACCCCTTCCTGCAGGATCTCCGGAAGGCTGAAGTAATAGCTTTTATCTTTCCATATGGCTTTGAGCGAATAGCGGGAACCTTTTTGCGGCCGGATCGTGAAATTGCCGGTTCCATCCGCATTTATGGATACCGGGAAAAGCGTATTCCCATCCCGCAATAAAGTAGATGCAACCGGTACCGGATTACCGGCAACCCGGGCTTCGCATACCACCCGGCTTTCCAATCCATATACCAGGTTGCCGCCTTCGGGATAAAACCGGATGTGCAGGCTATCCTCATTTTTTTGCGCAACCGGTAGTTTTATATTCGCGGCGTATTCCTCATTATTAAAATGGGTAGTGGTGTACAGCGTATTATTACCGGGACGGATTTCTTTTTTATCAATATAGACCACTCCCTTTCCCAACTTATTTAATTCGACGCGCTGGGGCTTTTGACCATTCAGCCGGTAAGTAAATTTGGCACCCGGCATCAGTTGTTTATATACCGTTGGAACCAATGCAATACCAACGCCCATCTTATCCGCCCTGTTTAAACTGTCGGGCAAGGTAAGCGCAGTGGTATAGTTAAGAGCTAAATTGGTTTTAACTGAAACAGGAAGGCTGTATGTTCCTATGGATTGGTTATGGTTGAGGAGGTTGGTGCTGAAAATAACATGATGCGCACCGGGCATGGTACTGTCCGGAACCAGGAAATTTCCGGTTGAAAGCTGGTTGCGGATGGGAAACTTCTTTTGCAGCAGTACTTTGTTGGTTACATCGTCTACCCAGGTGGCGATCAGCACCGAGGCCGTATCTTTTAGATGATCGGGATGCGATAAGATGTAGCCGGCAAACCACAGCATTTCATTTTTTGCATATACGTTCTTATCCGTTACAACGATCAGCGTCTGACTGGGGTTTTGAATGTTGTATGCATCCAGCCTGCTTTGAAGTAATGCAGCCTCATCCGGCTGCGTTTGCGCAGCTGTATAAAAATGAGAAAAGAGCAGGCCCCATAATATAATAATGGCATGGCGAAGCATACCACAAAATACAGAACTATTCTGTATACTTATAGCCCACTCCTCTTACTGAATGAAAAAATTTTGGATTGCGGCTGTCCTTTTCAAAATACTTTCTAAAATTCAGGATGAAATTATCGATGGTGCGGGTGGTCGGATACACATTATAGCCCCATACCGCCTGCAGGATCTTCTCGCGGGGCACTACCTCGTTCTTGTTCTCGATGAGGAGCTTTAACAGCATGGCTTCCTTTTTGCTCAGCTGGATCTTTCCGGCATACTTGGTTACGGCCTCCTGGGCTTTGAAATCGATGATATTATCTCCAAATGTATAGGTATTGCCTACGGTGCTTTTATCCTGGAGTTTCTGATTTTTATTGATCAGCTTCTGTATCCGAAGCAACAGTTCTTCCAGGTTAAAGGGTTTGGTGAGGTAATCGTCTGCCCCTTTTTTCAGCCCCAGCACTTTATCGTTGCTGGTGTTTTTGGCGCTCAGCATCAGGATGGGCACTTCGTTGTTGCCGAGGCGAATGGTTTCAGCAACGGCGATACCATCCATTTCCGGCAGCATAATGTCCAAAATAACCAGGTCGAAATATTCGTTTTTGATCGCCTCTATAGCCTGTACACCATCGAAGGCCGATGTGATGGCATAGCCTTCCAGTTCAAGATTTAATTTTAATGCTTCGTGAAGGTTCTCTTCATCTTCCACCAATAATATAGTAGCCGTTTTGTCTCCGTTCATAGTTTATTGTCTTTTATCGAACTACTAAGTATAAAACTTAACCGCAAAAGTACTTCCGTTCGGCTCATGATTTGTCACTGAAATGTCTGCATTATGATCTTTGGCGATTTTATCACATAAATAAAGCCCCAGCCCGGTGCCTTGTTTTTTACGTGTAGATTCATTGCCGATGCGGTAGAATTTTGTAAAGATCTTTTTCTTTTCTTCCTCGGGTATGCCCGGTCCTTCGTCGGTAATGGAAACAACAACGGCCTGCGGCTGTTTGTCAAGACGTATAAAAACGGCGCCATCTTTTGGGCTGTATTTAAGGGCGTTTTCGATCAGGTTATTGATCAGTATCTGCAGGAGTAACGGATCGCCTTTTATATCCGCATCCGGATCGATGGCGGCTTCAAAGCGGCGGTCATGAAACCTTTTTTCAAATTCTGCTACCCGGTCGGCCAGCAGGTTAGAAAGGTCCAGCTCTTCCTTGCTGATCTTTTGTCCCTGGCCTTCCAGCTGGGCCGATACCAGGATATTATTGGTAAGGAAATGAAGGCGTGCAGTTTCTTCGAGGGTCATGGCGATCAGTTTCCGTCGTTTATTTTCATCGAGGTTGTGTTTTAGCAGGGTTTCGAGGTTAAGGGTAGCTACCGCAATAGGGGTCTTTAGCTCATGGGTTACGGCCATGGTAAAATTCTGCTGTTGCTGCTGCAGGCGGGCCTGTTGGGTAATATAGCGGTAAATAAAGAGCGCGCCTACCAGGATCAGACCCAGGAATACAATGCCTTCGCCTGCATATTTGATCCGGTTGCGGCGGTATTCATCCTGAAGACGGCTCAGCTGTTCGCTGTAGTGAGCAGAGTGGTTGTCGGGTTCAGCGATGTTTAAATGTTCAATTTTGGACTGGTGAAGCCGGTTGTTTTGTTGCTCCAGGGAAATGAACCACCAAACCAGTGCCGCCAGGATGTATACAACCAGCAAATAAAATAAAATGGTGGCCTTCCTCGAATATCGCTTCCGCTTCTGTTCCATATTTATTGCCGGGTTTCAGTAATTTTTTCAATGCCGATACCCGCATTAAGTATAAAAAGCAGGGGATCGTCCTTCATTAGCTGACTGATCGCAAAACGGTACCGGTTCTTCTTTAAAACGACGGGTGTGTTTAAACGGATCCGGTGATCGTACAGGTCATCAATATTGCCTCCCGCCCAGCTTCCGGAAGGTGTTACCAGCGAAGCGTTTACCCGGAAGGTGGTAACGGGGTGGCCGGTAGTGTCTTTAATGGAAACGGCTGCTACAAGATTGTTATAACGGTACTGCTGTGTATGACGCAGGATCAGGTAAAGTTGATAGGTGGCAGAGTCAGCTACATCAAGCTCAACAACCGCAGGGAATTTTTTTCCCCACTCATGCCGGGGTATATCTGCTACCCGCTCTCTTACTTCAATATGCTTGCAGGAGAAAACAGGGGCGGTCAAAATAAAAAGTAAAACAGAAACGAACCGATTCATCAGGGTGCATTTTTGCAAATGTACTATTAATACAGCTCATATACAGCCGCTGAAACAGAGAACGCACATCCCTGTTCTGCGCTTAGCAATCCCTGCAACCCAGGAAAGAAGAGTGCCCTTATGGATGGCACAAACCGGTTAGGGATTATAACACATTCAATACCTGCTCTTTTGCTTTTTCCAGTTCATCTTTCATCATAACTACCAGTTTCTGAATGGACGAATGATAGGCTTTGGATCCGGTGGTGTTGATTTCCCGGCCTACTTCCTGCAGGATAAAGGAAAGCTTTTTGCCCTTGATGTCGGAATCTTCCTTTACGGTTTGCATGAAGTAGTCGCAATGATTTTTAAGTCGCACCAGCTCTTCTGTAATATCAATCTTTTCGATGTAATAGATCAGTTCCTGCTCCAGCCGGTTGGTGTCAAAATTGTCTTTTCCTACTTTCTCTTCCAGTAGTTTTACAATGCCTTCGCGGATCATTTCCTTTCGCGATGGATCCAGCTTTTCCACTTCGCCCTGCAGGGTTTCAATATTCCGGATGCGGCCTGTAAGTTCTTCCTCCAGGATCTGCCCTTCATTGGCGCGATGCTGGTTCAGGTCCGTGATGGCGGCTTTCACCAGTTCAATAAAAACAGCGGCGTCTTCATCCGTCAGGGTTTCACTCGTTGGTGTAATCACCTCCGGAAGTTTGATCAATGCATTCAGGATATTAGAGGTATCGATATTCAGTTCGCGGGAAAGCGCGGCAAGCGAATGATAATATGCTTTGGCAAGATCCGTGTTAATGGTTACGGGTTTTGCATCGCCGGTATCCTTCAGGCTGATGCTGCACTCTACACTGCCCCGGCTCAATCCTTCTGCCAGTGTTTTACGGATATTGAATTCCTGCGACTTCAATAATGCAGGTAGTCTTAACGACAGATCGAACTGTTTACCATTTAGCGATTTGATGTCTACAAGAAAGGTTTTATTGCCAATCGTTTTTTCAGCACGGCCAAAGCCCGTCATTGATTTGAACATAGCGTGATTTTTGTAAAGATAATTATTCGCAGCGTCTCTTTTTAAAAATAAAAAGAAGCTTCATGGTCAGGATAGCTTGTCTTCCGAGCATAAAAAAATCCCTCCGAAAGTGAAGGGATTATTTTATAAAGATGGGTTAGTAAGTATGAGAAATAAAATTTCTCACCACAATATTAATTATTATTTTGTCGATATAAAAATTATTTAGTACAAAATTTATTCACATTTTAAAATGACCTGTGGATATGTAGCGCCTGTTTGTGGTTGATTGTATAACCCTGTTAAGAAGCAGCGGGATGAAGCAATGGGATTTTGTTATGAATGATATCGCTGAAATATTGATGAATAAAGGGTTTCAGGCGAACGTTGTTTTTTGTTTGGATCATTCGGCGAATCATTCAGATGTGTATTTAATGAAAATCAGGATGCCCGGTTTCGATAAAAAAGAGTGATAAAAATCTTTTCGGAACTGCGTGAAAAACCTGCGGGAATGTGAAAAACTTTGGTGTTTTGTATGGGAACAACGAGTTACGCCTACCTTTGAAAAAAAAGATATGCGATTTGAAAATCCTGTTCCGCTTTCAGAAATAGCAGCACTCATTGCTGCAAGAATTGTTGGTAACTCCGGCGCTGAGGCAACGGGCATTAACGAGATTCATCAGGTGGAAAAAGGTGACCTTGTTTTTGTAGATCATCCCAAATATTACGATACCAGTATTCATTCGGCAGCAAGCTTCATCATCATCAATGCAGAACGCGAAGTGCCCGAAGGCAAGGCATTGCTGATTGTTGATGAGCCGTTTGAAGCGTATCTGAAAATCGTAGCTACCTTCCGGCCGTTTCGTCCTTCCATGGAGGCCGTTGCTGCAACAGCGAAGATCGGAACCGGGTCGGTGATTATGCCCAATGTATACCTGGGCAATCATGTTACCGTTGGTGCCAACTGCATCATTTATCCGAATGTAACGATCATGGATTACTGCACCATTGGTGATGATGTGGTGATACAAAGCGGAACGGTGATCGGAAGTGATGCGTTTTATTATAATAAGAAAACCAACCGGCCGGTACATTATAAAAAAATGACCAGTTGCGGTACCGTTGAAATAGAATCCGGTGTAGAAATTGGCGCAGGTTGTACCATCGACCGTGGGGTTACGGGGGTAACCCGCATTGGAGCAGGTACAAAGATGGATAACCTGGTGCACGTGGGGCATGATACCCTGGTGGGTAAAAACTGCCTGTTTGCAGCCCAGGTAGGAATTGCCGGTGCATCGGTTATTGAAGATGAGGTAATCTTATGGGGACAGGTAGGCGTAAGCAAAACACTCACCATCGGCAAGGGCGCGGTGATCAATGCGCAAAGCGGTGTTCCTTCTTCACTAAAAGGAGGGGGGGCCTATTTTGGAAGCCCGGCTGTTCCTTCCCGTGAAAAAATGAAGGAACTGGTATGGATCAAACGGATCCCGCAGATCTGGGAACGGTTAAACAAAAGCGAATCATCCAGTTAGCAAAAAACTTAAGGATTCCTTTTATACCCGCGTTCTGCTTCGTACCTTGCGGCCATGCAGGACTATTTAGCAGGATTAAATGAACGGCAGAAAGAGGCCGTATTACATATTGACGGCCCTTTAATGATCATTGCCGGAGCTGGCAGCGGTAAAACCAAAGTACTCACCACGCGTATCGCCCACCTGATGGCCAGGGGTATTGATGCGTTTAATATACTGGCGCTTACATTTACCAATAAGGCCGCCCGGGAAATGAAAGAACGGATCGAGCGTATACTGGGAAACAATGAAGCCCGGAATCTGTACATCGGAACCTTTCACAGCGTATTTGCCAGGATCCTGAGGTCGGAAGCACATCGCCTCGGCTATCCCAATAGTTTTACCATCTATGATACCGATGATGCCAAAAGCGTTGTAAAAACGGTGCTCAATGAAATGCACCTGGATGACAAGCTGTATAAGCCGGCGACGGTATATAACCGGATCTCGTCTGCAAAGAATGCGCTGGTAAGTCCGATGGATTATGCCACGGATTATCATATACAGCAGGAAGACCTGCGGGCCAACCGCCCGGCCATCGCCAAGGTATATGATGCCTACTGTAAGCGCTGCTTTAAAAACGGCGCGATGGATTTTGATGACCTGCTGCTGAAGTTCTACGAGCTGCTGAAAACCTTTCCGGAAGTACTGAGCAAATACCAGCATAAATTCCGGTACATTATGATTGATGAGTACCAGGATACCAACCCCGCCCAGTACGAGATCGTAAAACTGCTGGGCGCCATGCACGAAAATGTTTGTGTGGTAGGAGATGATGCACAAAGTATTTATAGCTTCCGCGGAGCTACCATTCAAAACATCCTGCAATTTCAAAAAGATTATGATGATGTAAAAGTGGTAAAACTGGAGCAAAACTACAGGAGTACCCAAACCATCATTCATGCAGCCAACGAGGTGATCCGCAACAACAAGGCGCAGATCCCGAAAGTGTTATTTACCGAAAATGCCAACGGGGAAAAGATCCGGATCGTTCGCACCATGACGGATAATGATGAAGGAAAGTTTGTGGCCGACACCATCCAGGAACAAAAACTGCGCAACCATTTTTCCAATAAGGAATTTGCTATTTTATACCGTACCAATGCCCAGAGCCGTGCGTTTGAAGAAGCGTTGCGACGCATGAATATTCCGTATACCATGTACGGAGGTGTAAGCTTCTATCAGCGTAAGGAAGTGAAAGACCTGGTGGGCTACCTGCGGCTGATCGTAAACAGCCGGGATGAAGAAGCACTTAAACGGATCATTAATTATCCGGTAAGGGGCATCGGTAAAACCACCATCGACCGGGTACTGCTGCTGGCCAATACGCACCAGATCACTATGTGGGAGGTACTGGAAAAGGCCGATCAGCTGGGATTTCGTGCCGGTACACTGAGTGCCATCCAGGATTTTGTGGTCATGATCAAAAGCTTTTCCAGCATGCTGGGAAAACAAAATGCCTATGATGTGGCCTTTCATGTAGGCAAGCACACCAACCTGGTAAAAGAGCTTTTTAATGATAAGAGCACCGAAGGGCTGCAGCGTTATGAAAACATCCAGGAGTTGCTGAACTCTATTAAAGAGTGGGTAGAAAGTCCGGATAACGAAGAAGGCGAGGTGATTGACAAAAGCCTGGGCGCTTACTTACAGCAGATCACCTTGCTGACGGACTCTGATAATAAGGACCCCGATGCGGATACCGTAAAACTGATGACAATCCATGCGGCGAAAGGACTGGAATTTTCCTGTGTTTTTGCGGCCGGACTGGAAGAGCAGTTATTTCCCAATGCCATGGCCATCAATACCCGGGAAGAACTGGAAGAGGAACGGCGGTTGTTTTACGTAGTGGTAACCCGGGCCAAGCATAAATTATGGATCACCTATGCCAATACCCGTTACAAGTTTGGTTCCCTGGTGCAGAATGAGCCCAGCCGGTTTATTGAGGAACTGCCGAAGGACCATATCGATAATACCTACGCGGGAGGCGGAACAAAAATGCAAAGCGGTTTTGGGTTTGGAAGTACCGGCTCTGTATATGAACGGATGAACGGCGGCGGATGGAGTTCTGGTAAGAATGCCATGGCGGCGGAGAAAAAATATGGCCCGCCACCCGCAAAGAAAACAACCCCGGAATACCTGGGCCCCAAGCCGGAGGCAAAGAAGGTGGTGGAGCATACGCCTTCAGTCGATTTCCAGGCAAGTGATATCAGCGATATTGCAGTAGGACAAAAAGTAGAGCACCAGAAATTTGGTTTTGGCGAAGTGCTGAAACTGGAGGGCAATCAGCATAATAAGATGGCAATCATCCGGTTCGACGCTAACGGGGAAAAGAAAATTTTGCTGAATTATGCCCGGTTGAAAATTTTATCCTGATTTTTTTCATAATATTAGAAAAAAGAACTATTCTTACTCCTTGATTATTAACTAAATAAGATCAAGGTGATTGTTGCTGCATAAAATTTGGAATCAGTTTACAATAATTGGAACAAGTTTTGCCCTCAGTAAAACATTAACATTTACTGAACATTCCCCAAAAGGGGCAGGTGGTAATTGAATCAAATGTTCGAATAGTAGTCATGGATAATGAACGGGTTATATCATTTGATGATCACGGTTGTTATTTTTTAACACTGGAAACCGTTGATCTTACTGATATCTTCATCAGGCCGGTGTACAAACAAATTATTGTACACACGCTGAATCATTATATCAGCAGCAAAGGGTTGATCGTGTATGGTTGGTGCCTCATGCCTAATAAACTGTACATCATCTGCCAGGTACAGAAAAACATCTCTTTTAAAGACCTCCGGAAAGCCTTTAAGCAATTTACAACCGAAAAAGTGATAGAGGCGGTTTATAACGAACCTGAAGAACGCCGGCAGTGGCTGATTGAGCACTTTCAAAAAAATTATGGTTTTTTGGGCGCACAGAAGAAACTGGAGGTTTGGAAGCGGGTAAAAGAAATGCTTTCCATAGATCTGGCAAGGCCGGAGATTATGGCGGAGCACCTGGAGTTGCTGCACAATATTCCTGTACAGGAGCGGATCGTGCGGTATGCATCGGATTTTATCTATAGCTCAGCGTCCGATTATGAAACAGGTACCGAAGGGCTGGTAAAGATTGCCCGGTTAAGTGCCGTGGAACAGGCGCTGGATGATATTGAAAACCGTAAAAGCATGTTTAAGACAAAATTTAATCGCCGATAAAAGATAGCATCTATTAATCAAATATTTTTGCCGGGTTCATTCAGGAACCCGGCATTTTTTATGGCTACCAGGAAAAAAAGGAAACGGAAGAAAAAAGGCATGTCGTACCAGTGGAAACTGGTATTGTCCCTGCTTGTGTTGATTTTGCTGGTGGGAGGATTGTTTTTATTGGACTGGAACCGGCGGTTTGAGCTTGAGGTAAAGCAGTATCCCGAATTTGGAATTGAGATCCCGGTAGATTATTCCCTGCATGGAATTGACGTATCCCGGTATCAAAAGCGGATCAACTGGGAGGCCGTAAAAGCCATGGACATCCAGAATATCCGCATCAGTTTTGTATTTATAAAGGCCACAGAAGGTGAAAATGATCAGGATGCACAGTTTAAACGCAACTGGAAGAATGCCCGGCAAAGCGGGTTGCCGAGCGGCGCATATCATTTTTTTATTCCCTCCCGGGACCCGGTGAAACAGGCGGCAAATTTTATCAAAAATGTGACGCTGAAACCGGGCGACCTGCCACCCGTGCTGGATGTAGAACAAACCAGCAACCTTCCGGCATCTGTGATCCAGGCCCGGTCAAAAGTGTGGTTGCGGCTGGTGGAACAGCACTACGGGGTAAAACCAGTTATTTATACCAATGCCGATTTTTATGACAAATACCTGGGCAAGGCCTTTGATGCCTATCCTTTATGGGTGGCTCATTACTATGAAAAGCGAAAGCCGCGTATCAAACGCGACTGGACCTTATGGCAACACAATGATGCAGGCCATGTAAACGGGATCGACGCAAACGTAGATTTTAATGTTTTTAACGGGGATTCCCTGGCCTTCCGTGCCTTTTTGATCAAATGATCCCCGGCTTCCGGAACATCTGCCTCGGTATGGCCTTGATGTTATCGCCTGAATTGCTGCCGGTATCATGCGTTATAAAAGAGCTTTTGACCCGGCCCGGAAGGGCGCGCCGGATTTTTTGTGACAGGAAATCTGTGACCATTTTTTTTTGTCACAAAAAAGTTGTCACAGATAGAAAAATCCGCTCAACAATACCGGTGACGTTCCTTTTAGAAACGCTCTTCCGTTATTTTTTCGCGTTTGCGTTTACGTATTGCGTAACCTGCGATATCTGCAGATCGTTAAGCTTGGCCTTTTTTACCATTGAATTCAGGATCGGTTTCCACTCGTCCTGCGTCCAGTCGGCCATATTCTTTGCTTTATGGCACTTGGTACACTTTATTTCATAAATGGCCTTTCCGGCCACCAGCGGATTGCTGGAACTGAAGTCCGCAGTATCGGCTTTGTTACCGGCTACCGGCTCTACCGGCCGGTTGGGTATGGTAGGGGCGGCCTTGCGGGTACAACTGAAAATGACAACAGCGGATACAAAAAACAGACCTGCTAATTTCTTCATATACTCTGGAATGGTTTATGCAATATTAACCATAAGCCGTTAAAAAATAAAAAACCTCCTGTTAAAGGAGGTTTACTTTTTTTATACCCGGACCCTATTATTTTTTAGCATGGGCATATACATAGGCGGAAACCTGCTGTACTTCTTCTGTGCTCAGCTTGGCCTTTTTGGACATAGCGGCCAGGATGGGCCTCAGCTCATCGTACGACTTGGATGCAACAGCTTTGTCCTTTTCACCGTGGCACTTGGTACATTTGGTGGTAAAGATCGTATGACCGGCATCAATAGTTGCCTGACTGCTGCTAACGTTGGAGGCCTCAGGAATAACTGCATCTGTAGTAGACGGAGACGCCTTGGGCGTACAGGCAATAGCCGCTACTAAAGCGATGTATGCACAAAGAATTATCTTTTTCATAAACGATTGTTTCTTTAAAATTAGCAATAAATACGCCAACTTACAATTTCATGACAATTATTTTTATGTTTTTAAACCGGGACCGTCGTTTTGATGAATTCGATTCCGCGCTTCATGCACCTTTTCCGGGAACCGGAATTCCCAATGACCAGTATGTGTATCAAACCGGTTGTGATGAATAGGAACGGTATTCCTTTATCCAGTGAAGGAAGCCAAAGAGCACGATACCGGTAAATACCAGGTACTCAAGGCTATAAAACCGGATGCCTTTAACATAGTAAAGCACGGTGGCGGTTACATCTACCAGCATCCAGATGATCCAGCATTCGATCTTTTTCTGGATCATATAAAAGGTAGCCAGGATGCTCATCACCATAATAAAAGAATCGGCAAAGGGAAACGAACTGGGCGCTGAAAAAATGCTCGGGAACCATTCGTGCAGGCGGCCGGCAAAGTTTCCCAACAGAAAGGTTCCGGCACCGGCAACCAGGATGGTACGTGTGAGCTGTGCCGGTTTCATAAAACTGACCTTCAGCTGTTTTTTGGGATCGGCTTCAAATGCCCTGGGATGTGCCCAGCGCCACCAGCCCAGGATATTGGTGATAAAGAAGAACACCTGTAGCAGCATATCCGGGTAAAGATGCACCTGGAAATATAGCCAGAAGGAAAGCACCACATTCACGATGCCCACAGGCCAGCTGATGATGTGCGCCCGCGCCGACAGCCAGGTTGCTGCAAGTCCGCTCAGCACTCCAAAAAATTCCAGGTAACTCATCGAGTAGCCCAATACATGGAACAGCTCGGTCTGGATATCAAAAATATTTTTCAGTGCAATTTGTTTTATCGTTATTGTTCTTTGCAAAAGTTTACGACCTTGCAAATAAAAACAGGGGGCGCATATCGCCAAGATCTGCTGCTTTTAATGCCTGAAGATAGCGCATTCTTGCATCCCCTGTGGAGGTTGCCGCTCCCCAGCTAAAAACAGGCTGTCTGAAAATATGGGCTGCAATTACATCGGCCAGCAAACGGCTGTGCCGGCCATTGCCATTGGCAAAACAATGAATGCTTACAATACGGTGTTTGAACCGGACAGCTATTTCATCCGGTTCAAATGTCTCATTATGGATCCAAAACAGGGCATCATCCAATAGCTTTTTAAGTTCAATGCTGATCTGGAGTTTATCAACGCCGATATTTTTATTGGTTTTTCTGAATGCACCCGCCCAAGCCCAGGTGTCGGAGAACATTTTCTGGTGCAGCTGCTTAATAAAAGTTCCTGTTAAAAGGAGTTCCTGTCTGAATTGCTGCTGCATGGTCCATTGCACAGCATTTTCAATATTCAACTGTTCAAACTCGTCTAGTTCTGCTTTTGTAGTAATGGTTTCAATCAGTAGTCCTTCTTTTTCGTCCTCATCCAATGGTGTTTGTCCCGCGGTATAGCTGATCTTTAATCCCATAGTATTTTTGGTAATTCACTTTTAAAGATCTGTGCTTTTTCCTCGATGGCTTTTTTGATACGGGCGTCTTTATTCTGCTGCCCTTCCAGCTTCATGTTTTGAGAGGTTCGCTGCACAATTTTTGTAGCAAGCTCGGTGGCCTTGCGGTCGATCAGTTGTTCCAGCGTTGTATCTTTTGGAACAAATCCATACACCAGTTTCATATCCAGTGCCTCGGCCACTTCGCACAGGGAGTTGAGGGAAATATTCCCGTCCTTTTCGCGCTGTTCCAGCATGGCAATATTTTGCTTGCTTTTTTGCAACCGGTTGCCCAGCTGTTTGAGTGATATACCTAAGGTGGTCCGGATGGCTTTTAACCACCCGGTAGCAGGCGCCTTTATGTGCTGTAGCGCCCTGTAGGATTGCATTTTTGCGTTCAGTTGTTGTATCTGTAGTGATCTTTTTTGCATAAAAGTCAATATATACATTGACAAAATTACCTAAAAAGTCAATATATACGTTGACAAAATAAAAAAAATGTCAACCTACAGGTTGACATTTTTAAACTTTAATTTAGATTAAACTTCTTATAACAGTTTGTTATATCTATTTTGTAATAGCTTCTTTTCCAAAGTAGGGAGCCAGCACTTTGGGTAATATGATCTTATCACCCTGCTGGTTATTCTCCAGCAAACAGGCCACAATGCGTGGCAAGGCCAGGGAACTGCCGTTGAGCGAATGCGCCAGCTGGGTTTTACCATTTTCATCTTTGAAGCGGATCTTCATCCGGTTGGTTTGGTAGGCTTCAAAATTAGATGTAGAGCTTACTTCCAGCCAGCGTTCCTGGGCTGCGCTGTATACTTCAAAATCATACGTAAGGGCCGATGTAAATGACATATCACCACCACAAAGCCTCAGGATGCGGTAAGGCAGTTCCAGGCTTTGTAACAGGCGCTCCACATGGGCCACCATCTCTTCCAGCGCTTCATAGCTTTTATCGGGATGGGTAAGCTGCACGATCTCTACTTTTTCAAACTGGTGAACCCGGTTAAGGCCGCGCACATCCTTTCCAAAACTGCCGGCCTCACGGCGGAAGCAGGGTGAATAAGCCGTCATTTTTACCGGTAGTTGGTCCTGTTTTAAGATCGTATCGCGGTAAATATTGGTAACCGGAACTTCTGAGGTCGGGATCAGGTAAAAATTATCCGCAGGCATATGGTACATCTGTCCTTCTTTATCCGGTAATTGCCCGGTACCATAGGCCGATGCTTCATTTACCATAAACGGGGGCAGGTACTCGGTATATCCGGCCGCTATATTCTGATCCAGGAAATACTGCACCAGTGCCCGTTGCAGCCGGGCTCCCTGACCTTTATACAGGGGAAATCCGCTGCCGGTTATTTTGGCGCCGGTTTCAAAATCAACCAGGTCAAAAGTTTTGATCAGGTCCCAATGCGGCACGGCATCTGCACCCAATATGGGTTTTGTTCCATGCTCTCTTACCACCTCGTTGTCTTCTGGGCTATTGCCCGGGGGCACCAGGGGAGAAGGCAGGTTGGGTAACAGTACCAGTTTTTCCAGCAGCTCTTTTTCTGCACGGGCCAGTTGTTCGCTGATGGGCTGTAATTTTTGTTTGGCCGCGGCCACTTCCGCTTTTTTGGCTTCGGCGGCTTCTTTGTCGCCTTTGGCCATCAGCTGACCGATCTCTTTCGAAGCACTGTTGACAAGGGATTGAGTGGTATCGAACTCAAGCTGCGATTTTTTACGCAGATCGTCCAGCGAAATGATTGCATCCACCAGCCCGGGTTCCTTAAAGTTCTTTACTGCCAGCCGCTGTTTAACGGCTTCTGTGTCTTGTCGTAATACCTGTAATTGCAACATGCTTCAAAAAAATTTTTGCAAAGATAAATGTTTGTTGGCGGAGTGGTCGGCTATCAGTCTTCAGTGATCAGTTTTCAGCCATCAGCCATCAGCGGTCAGCTTTTAGCCTTTAATATGAAAAGTCTGATTCTTGGAATTAAGTTATCAGTTTTCAGTCTTCAGTTATCAGCGGGCGGCGTCATATCCGGCAATCTGGTTCTTTGGATCTTGGCTTTTGGTTCCTGGTATTTTCAGCTATCAGTGGTTAGCTTTTAGACCTTAATATGAAAGTTTGATCTTTGAAATTAAGTTTTCAGTGATCAGTTTTCAGTTCTCAGCCGGTGGCGTCATATCCGGCAATCTGGTTCTTTGGATCCTGGCTTTTGGTTCCTGGTATTTTCAGTTCTCATCCATCAGCGGTTAGCTTTTAGTTTTAGCATTCACCGGTGAAACCTGAACCCCGGAACCAAATAATTTGATAATTTTGCGCGTTATGCAATTACAAAAGAATAAACCGGTGGCCACCTGGTTATTTATCGGCGCCGGAATGCTGATTATCCAGGTTTTATTGGGCGGACTTACGAGGCTTACCGGTTCGGGACTTTCCATTACCGAATGGCAGCCGATCCTGGGTGCATTGCCGCCTATGAATGAACAGGCCTGGAATGAGGCGTTTGAAAAATATAAACAGATCGCACAATTTAAGTATATCCATAACCATTTTACCCTGGCCGACTTTAAGGGCATTTATTTCTGGGAATGGCTGCATCGCGACTGGGCACGGCTGATCGGTGTCGTGTTCCTGATCCCGTTTATCTGGTTTATTATAAAAAAGAAAATAGACCGCAGCATGCTGAGCCCCATGATCGTGCTCTTTTTGCTGGGGGGGCTGCAAGGGGCTATCGGCTGGATCATGGTTAGCAGCGGTGTAGGAACCGACCTTGTATATGTGAGTCATATCCGGCTGGCGATACATTTCCTGGCGGCCCTGCTGTTGTTGTGCTATGTAGTGTGGTTTGCACTAAAGCTTACCGTTAGGGAAAACCAGATCGCTGCCGACAGCGGCACGCACCGTTTCAACATCCTGCTGCTGGTAGTCATCACCCTTCAGCTGACCTACGGCGCTTTTATGGCCGGAACGCATGCCGGTAAGGCTTCTATTACCTGGCCTACCATCAATGGCAGTATGATCCCATCGGCATCGATGCTGAATGAAGGTGGTTTTTGGAGCGATATTACCCATAACCTGATCACCATCCAGTTTATCCATCGCGGCCTGGCCTACCTGATCACGGTACTGATGCTATTTTTTACCCTGCGGCTTACAAAACTTCCGAAATCAACCCTGCTGTATAAAATGCGCTTCCTGCCCATGACACTGGTGTTGGTACAGGTAATACTGGGGATACTGGCATTGATAAATTATCTTACGCCGGATAAGCTGTTGCTTAGCATCCTGCATCAGTTAGTAGGCATGTTGTTACTGGTTTGTATGGTAGTGACCCTCTTTCTGGTACGTAAAGTGCCGGCGCTGCAAACAAAAACAGTCGCGGGTGTGCCAACGACTGTTTCCTGAGTTTCTTTATTTTCCGCCGATCAGCTCCTGCTGTAACGCTTTCAGCTCTTCCCACTTTTCTGCAGCTGCGAGTTTTGCCTGCTTGGGCCAGCTCTTCGGATCGTGCATAGCGAATTTGCTTCCTGCAGCATCCAACGCACCCTTTAATTTTTTGATAGTGGCTTTGGAAAGATCTTTAAAGTTTTGGATACCCTCCTGCTCCAGTAATTTAGCAATGGCCGGACCAATACCTTCAATCTTGGTGAGATCGTTTTTTACGGCCTCTACTACCTTTTTGGCTGCCCTGGTGGCGGCTTTGGGGGCTTTCTCTGCAGCTTTGGTCTTTGGCTTTTTTTCAACCAGCAACTCCACCTCCACTTCAACAGTGATCACGGAATTGTCGATTCCAAAATGCTGCTTATGCACATATCCCTGGGCTTCCCAGTCATTTACCCAGCGTCCGTCATTGAGCAAAAAGCGATATTCATAGGTTTGTCCGGGTTCCAGTTTTACTTTGGCTTTTAATGTTCCGTCTTTATGAGGTTTTAAGGCGATGGCCTTATCAATGTCCCAGTTGTTAAAGTCTCCCAGCAAAACAGCTGAATTTGCGGTTCCGAGCGCCTCGCTCGGAAGCGAGAATACGACATCTTTCATATTCAATAAAATTTATATAATACGCAAAAGTAACGATTCCCAGGGGATTTTTTGGAAGGAATTCTCATTTATTGATAAGTTTATGAGCCTTATAGGGTTATATTTACACGAGGCGTATTATCTTTAAAACCAATTTGAAAACGGTTTAAATTCTGATATGAAAAAGACAATTATATTCATGCTGCTGCTGGTAGTGGCAGCGGCAGCCGGCGCCGCCGGGCCAAGGGTGCTTGTTTTTTATAAAACAGCGGGGTTTTATCATCAATCCATAGAGGCCGGTTTGCCCGCGATCTATAAACTGGGGCAGGAGCATGGCTTTTCGGTAGACAGTACAAAGGACTCCGGTGCATTTACCGCGGCGAATCTTAAAAAATATGCGGCGATCGTTTTCCTGAGCACCACGGGTACCCTGTTTGACGAGGCACAGCAGAAAGCGCTCCAGGAATATGTACACAAGGGCGGTGGCATTGTTGGTATTCACGCGGCCACCGACGCGGAGTATGACTGGCCCTGGTACAACCAGATGATGGGTGCCTGGTTTTTGAGTCACCCCAAACAGCAAACCGCTACTTTAAATATTACCGACAGAACACATATCAGTACCAAACATCTGCCTGCGCAATGGGTGCGTAAGGATGAGTGGTACAATTTTAAGAATATCAGCAAGGATGTAAAAGTGCTGATGACGATCGATGAAAAAAGTTATGAGGGCGGCAAAAACGGAGATTTTCATCCAATGGCCTGGTACCACAATTTTGAGGGCGGCCGTGTTTTTTATACGGAGCTGGGTCATGTAAATGAATCCTATACAGATCCGTTGTTCCTGGAACATATTTTGGGCGGTATCCGGTATGCTATGGGAAAGAATAAAAAATGGAAGTAATTTCCATCCCGGTTGCTGCTATACCTGTTAATTAAGACAAACGATATGTTTAACAACCTGATTAAAAACCTGGAAGGGTATCTTCATTTTGATGAAGATGAGCTTGCGTTTCTGACCGCGGATATGGAAGTAAGAACGGTGCGGAAAAACGAAAAAATAAGCCGGGTAGGTGATGTTGCCAACCATGTCTATTATATTGATAAGGGATTGATCCGCTTTTATCATGAGATTGGGGGAAAAGAACATACCTACAAGATCTTCCGGGAAAATATGTGGGCCAGCGACTATGCGGCTTTCCTGACCCGCTCCAAATCGGTAATGAATATAGAAGCATTGGAAGACACGGTGCTGATCCAGCTTCATTATGATCAGATGCAAAAAGGATATGAGCGGGCGAAAGTGTTTGAGCGCTTTGGGCGCAAGATGGCCGAATCGCTTTTTTTAACTACCGTTCAGCGTACATTGGACATTATGGTTAAATCGCCGGAGACCCGTTACCTGGAGCTGTTGGAGCATGATGCGGAAATCATCCGCCGGGTACCCTTAAAATATATTGCCTCCATGCTGGGCATTGAGCCGGAAAGCCTCAGCAGGATCCGGAAGCGGACAGCCCGTCTTCAGACAAAAGCATAAGCCGCCGGTTCCTGGTATTGTGCGGTGGTTATCCTGCAAGCGATGTTTCCAGCTGCTGCCGGATATGATGCAGGGATGCTTCCTGTTTTTTGGGTAAGAAGATCGTCAGTACTCCTTCGTGAAACCGGATATTGATACAGGCCGTATCCACAAGGCCGTTCAGCTGCAAACTGCGTTCAAAATCCTTTACGGGAAATTCCTGCTTTAAAAATTCTACAATAGCATCATCTTCATCCCGGTTGCCGGTGATGACAAGGGTGTCATTAATGATATGGGTACGGATGTTTTCCTCCGCGTATCCGGGTACATATGCCATTAACCGGTAGCAATCATCCCGTTCTTCAATATTGATGGGCACATTATATTTGGGCCTTCTGTAGTCCTGTATATCCATAAAAGAGAGGGTTATGTTGTTTAATGTGTTACCTGGTCTTATTCCCCGCCGGGAGAACGTCGCCACTGGCCGCAGCGTTGCCGCCATGCCTCCCGGAATTCCTTCCGTTCATCATCACTCATGTTCCGGAATTTCTGGCGGAGACGATCCGACGGACCCTTGTGATGATGATGCTTTCCCCCAGGACCAAATCCAAAAAGGATCTTTGAAAGTATCAGTAATCCTACGGCCTGCCAGAAGGTAATATGCTTTGTATTCAGCAGATCGGGCAGTATTGCATTCCATAAAAGCATCACGATCCATCCAAACAGGAGGATGGCCAATAATCCCAGCAGCACGAATAAAAACACCCGGGGCCGCCTGCCTTTTCTTCTATAATTCATAATAATATCGTTTAATAGTTCATTAATTCATCATATAAATACTGCAGCCGGTTGCGCAGATGCAGTACCGCATAGCGTTTCCGGCTGATGATGGTCTTCAGATTTTCACCGGCCGCATCGGCTATTTCCTGCAGGGTTTTTTCCTCCAGCTCATTCAGGATAAATACATCCCGCTGATTGGCCGGCAGTTCCTCCAGTGCTGCAAACAGCGCTTCCCAGAACAGCTTCTTGATGTCGGCCAGTTCGGGATCATTATCCAGGGTAAAAAACAGTTCGCGGAACTGGAGCTCGCCCTCTTCATTCTCATACTGGAAATCATCGATCCGGTTGTCTTTCTTCTTCCGGTATTTGTCGGTGATTTTGTTGCGGGCCACTTTAAACAGCCAGCCGCTGACCTGTTCGATGGTTTGAGTGGCCGTAGCATTGGTGTACTGGTACCAAACATCCTGCAAAATATCTTCAGCGTCGGCATCGGTGTTTACGTTTTTACGAATAAAACCAAAGAGACGTTTACCGTAATCCTTTACGGTCTGGATGACGTTTTGCTTCCTTTCCTCCCCCAATATTGCCAGTTTTTGCTCCTGCATCAGAAAGGTAAGACGAACAGGCGGATAAATTACTTTAAAAAAACCTTGATTTTTAAATTTTTATTGAAAAATTTCAGGCTGCGAGTAGAAAAACGGGTTGTAAGTACCTTTTGCCCGGATCTTCCGGGATAAAAATGCTGTTTGTGGATACAAAACCCGCGGGTTTAATACATTTGCGCCCATGTCTTTTAACAAATGAGGCATGGGCGCAAAAACAACAAACGATCCTATTAAAATAATCAGCATGGTTCAAAGTGATTTTTTTCAGACAAACAACGAAATACCCTGGCAGGATGCGGGCCCGGGGGCACAGCGGCAGGTATATGGCTTTGATGCGCACCTGATGCTGGTGAAGGTACAATTTGAAAAAGGAGCAGTGGGTGCATTGCATACGCATCCTCATTCGCAGTCAAGCTATGTAGCCAGTGGTTCTTTTGAAGTGATCATTGGCGATCAAAAGAAAGTGATCGCTGCGGGCGATGGCTTTTATGTGCCGCCGCATGTATTGCATGGATGTACCTGTTTGGAAGCGGGTATGCTGGTGGATGCGTTCAGTCCCAGCCGAGAAGATTTTATTTAAACAGGTACCGGGCTAACACGTTATTTTTTTAGCAGGGCCTGCCGGACCTGTTCCTTCTTTTGCCGGGAGATGGGAAGCTGTACATTGTTTTCCAACAACAGGCTGCCACCGTCTTCTTTGAGGATACTTTTTATAAAATGCCGGTTTACCAGGTAGGAATTGTGGCAACGAATAAAATCATAATCTTCCAGCAGCTCATCATACTCGTAAAGCGGCCTGGCAATGACCAGCTTTTCCTGTGATGTTAGATAGAAAACTGTATAGTTGTTTTTGGCTTCGCAATAGATGATATCTGCAGGGCTTACAAAACGGATCTCCCTGGCAGAAGGCAGCGCTATTTTATGGTCTTTCCGGCTGCTTTTCTGTTGCAGGAGCAGCAGCAGGTTTTCCAGTTGGCTGTTCTTACGTTTGGTTTCTGTTTTTGAAACAGCTTTATCAACAGCTGTTTTGAGCTCTGTTACAACAATGGGCTTCAACAGGTAATCGATGGCGGAAAACTTCACTGCCTGAATGCCATATTTGTCGAAGCCCGTTACAAAAATTACCTCAAATGCCGGGGATGGCAGGGATTGCAGCAGTTCAAACCCGTTTTGCCCGGGCATCTGGATATCTAAAAATACCAGGTCGGGCTGATGGCGCAAAATGGCTTCCCTGCCTTCATGGGCGTTCATAGCGGTAGCAATGATCTGAACGTTGCTGCAATGCTCTCTTAACAGCAGCTCCAGGTTTCGGACATTGTTGGGCTCGTCATCGATAATGATCGCTTTCATGTGCATATTTTTATGGATTTGTAGCCATATGGAATTTAGTATAAAAATTTTCAATGCCCGGCACAAATTTGCCCGGGCGTTTTTATAGTTATTTCATAAACCGAAATTATTGGGCATCAGATCCAGTTGCTGAATTTCAGGCAGACTTTTGTTTCGTTTTTTTGATTGGTTTTAAAAGTTAGTTCAATATGGTACCCATTGCGTTTGAGTATAGAGATCCGTTCTTTAACCAGTTTTGTTCCTAAGCCGGTATACAACTGCGTGGAAGCAAAGCCGGAGCCATTGTCAAGGATCACTATGAAAAGATCCCTTTCCTCCTGGAGTATTTGTATTTCAAGAACCCCTTTTTCGCGCAGCGGGGAAATGCCATGTTTAATGGCGTTTTCTACCAGCGGTTGCATTAGGAGTGTGGGAACAGGAATGGTTGCTACTGCTATTTCTTCATCGATTGTGCATTGATACCGGAACCCGAAACGTAGCTGTTCCAATGCGATATAACTGTTCAGTACCTGCAATTCCCGGGAAAGCGGTATCATTTCTTTTTCGTTGTTGCTAAGCGAGCTACGCAGCAATGCGCTAAACTCGGTAAGATAGTGATCGGCTTTTTCCTTTTCGTTATTATGCATCAGGTATTGCACGGAGCCCAGTGCATTGAACATAAAATGGGGGTTGAGCTGCGATTGGATGGCCTGCAGTTCCAGCCGGGTCTTTTGGGCTTTTTCACGGACAGTGCGTAAACGGGCTTTGTAGATAAAATAAAAGAGGATCGCTGAAAACAAAATGCCCGCAAGTACCCACCAAATGGGAAAATGGAGCCAGTTGGGCACTATTTTGAACCTGTAAATAAAAACATCAGAAACATTTCCTGTGTATGATACCTGTAATTCATGATCTCCTGTTGCCAGGCCATCTAACAAAATGGATGGAGTATTGCTTAAAGAAGTGTACCTCCAGTCGGTTTCATGGTCCAGTTTGTATTTTAAGAGATTGGGAACATCTCTGTACTCCCAGCTTCCATAATGTTCAAAAGATAGCAAAAAGGCCTTTTTGCCAAATGTAGCAGTTGATGAGCGGAAGTTTGATGCGGTGTCCCGCCAGCTCTCCGAACTTCTGAAATCATAACTTGGATTGCGCTGTTTCAGTTTTATAAGGGTGTCTTCCGTGGTTACAAACCTTGGCACGGGTTTGGGGAAGGTATAGTTAAAAATAAAGGTTCTTGATCTTTTTTTGTTACCTCCTGCTTCCATGCGAAACCGAACAAGAAACGGATTGAGTACGTAGGCGTAGGTATATTGTATTTGTTCCTTTGCTGTTTGGTAATTTATTGAAAACGCTGCTGGAAGTTCATTTGCGAATGAAAGTGAAAACCCCAGGGCATCTTTTCGCTGATAATCGAAATTAGTGCCATGGCCCTCCGGAAGCTCCGTTCTTACTAAATATACTGTTTTGGCGGGGTTCCGGATAAAGATTTCATAGGTACTGTCATTGATGCGCTTATATGTGTTATTTAATGATGTGTCAGCAAATTTGCTGAAACGGGTGGTGTTAGCCGGCCCGATCTGTTTTGTTAAAAGAACATTGAAATCGCCCCCATCTATTTTGTCCCCGGCAACCCGGATGGCTGTAGATGTATCAAATGTTATGTTTTCTTGTGCTGCTGAATGCACCATCCCTGCAGCTAAGCATAATAAGATAAAAAAAGCTTTTTTCAAGTTGCCTGCTGTTTTTAAACCATACCGGTTATTCCGGTTTCACCCAAAACAGACCGGGGTTGTTGGTTTTGTAGTGAATAAATGTAACGCCTGTTACGTTATTTAATGATTCCTTTTTTTGTGGGGATTGTTCAATGCCATCTAACGGAAGCAGTTCTACATAGGTTACTGTTTTCCCTTTTTTCCAGGTTTCGGTATCATATTCACTAACAAGCGGGGTTTGTAGCCGGTATAAATTTTTTGCCATGTACCCTTCAAGATATCCCTGTTTGGTCTGGCTGCTTTTTCGGTTCCAGTTGGCGTCTGCGTTCAAAACCAGCGGCTGGACCTTAATCAATCGTTCCCGCACTTCTTCTATTCCCAGGAGGTTTCCCTTTTCATCCATCACGTATGCATCAAATGTGGGATCAATCCAGATCCACTTATTCAGGTCCTTACTGTACACCATATTGATCACATGGCAATCATCAAAGTTTGTTTCTTTTGGCATGCAGGTTACATATCTCGATTTTATACCCATCGATAAATAGCATTCATTAAGAATGGTTGCCATCATCCTGCAATTGACACCGCGATTTTCAGCCTTACAGACTTTTATTAAATCAATGGCATTTTTCAGTACGGGGTTATTGCTGCCGCCGTCGTGTTTAATAAGATTGTGCACCCAATGCAAAAGGTTGAAAATTTGAGATAATTCATTTCCTTTTCCGGCTACCGAGTCTAATTGTAAATAGGTTCGGATTCTCTTTAAGCCGGAATCGTCTGCCGATTGATAGGTGAATCGGGGAATGAACCGGTTGTCTTCCAAATTATATTTCCCGGCGCCCTTCAAAATGTTCAACCTGGAGGGCTGGTACCGGATCCGCGTTTTCGCCGAATCTTTTCCATTCAGCAGAATCACAAAATCGTATTGTTTTTGAGGGTCGATGTTGAAGGAAATGGAGTCAATATCTGTATAAAACGTTACCCGTTTTGCGGAAGTCGTATATACGTCTAATTTTTCTTCGGGAACAATACGCCATGCATTTTTTACCCGTGTTCCATCATCTCTTATATCAACGCTGGTGGAAGTGGCTTTTATAACGGACAGTGATTTTTGAGCAAGGGCTGCCGGACCCGGGGCAATCAGATACAGGAATATAAGCATTGTTGTTTTCATTGTGCGTTTTTTGTATCACAAATGTAAACCTTTGGTACAACCCAATTCTGATGTATTGAGTGTTTGGGTGCCTTTATTGTGTATTTGGCATCATTCCCCCATAATATCCCCTTCCTTCCACTCATGTTTCCATCTGCGGTGGCTCCAAAGCCACATATCCGGGTGCCGGCGAATGGTGGCTTCGAGGAATTGTACAAATTTTTGTGTGAGCCGGTTTTCATCCACATGGCCTTTAGGGTGTTCTTCGGCTACCGTAAAAGTAACCTCGTAATAGCCCCTTCTCCGGCGTTGAATAGAAGCAAACACCACAACAGCATCATTGGTGATGGCGCCTTTTGCAGGGCCAACGGTAAAGGCGGTCTTCCGGTTGAAGAAGTTGTACCATCGCGCATTCTTTAAATGTCCCGGGCTTTGGTCGGCTACCAGTCCCAGGCAATACAGGGCCTTCCGGTAGGGTAAAAATTCGCGGGTCATATGGTGCGCGCTCAACAGAACGGCGCCGCTGCGGGAACGGAGCTTTTTAAAAACCCGGTTCAGCGGCTGACTGCTGATGGGCATGTATACACCCAGGAAAGTGTGCCGGATCTTTCGCACAATCTGCACATTGCCCCATTCCCAGTTAAAGGTGTGCCCCAGGATCAGTTGCACGCTGCGATGCTGGTCGTAATAGCGGTCTACCACCTCCCAGTTGCCGGTAAAGCGTTTCTCAAAAAAAGCATCCGATGCAGAAAGGAGCTTTACCGTTTCTATGAAAGAGTCGATGAGATTATGATAAAAATTTTTGGCGATGCGTTTCCGTTCTTCCATTGTTTTTTCCGGAAAGGCAATGGCCAGGTTGTCCATCACTACTTTTTTCCGGTACCCGATCAGGTAATATACCACGGCGTAAAAAAAGTCTGACAGCAGGTAGAGTACCGGCAGGGGAAGCAGGGAACATAGATACAAAAAACCGTAAACAATATAATACATTAAATACTAAATCTCAAACCTCAAATAACAAGATTCAAATCTCAAATAGCAAGATCCAGATCTCAACTAATAAATTCCAAATCTCAAGTTCCAAATCTCAAAAATTGCTACAACACTACATTCTGAACCAGTACACTCTTTTCCGGGTAATCGGTATTGTAGTTCAGACCCCGGCTTTCCTTGCGGAAAATGGCGCCTTTTACAATCAGGTACCCAATCGTGATCAGGTTGCGCAGTTCCAGCAATTGGGGCGACACCTTGCTGGAGCGGTACAATTGTTCCGTTTCCTCCCATAAAAGATCCAGCCGTTTAGAGGCCCGTTCCAGGCGGATATTGTTGCGTACAATACCTACATAGTCCGACATCACCTGCCGCAGCTCTTTCAGGCTTTGGGTAATCAGGATCATTTCCTTGGGTTGCATAGTGCCCCGGGCATTCCATTCCGGAATATCGCCCTCGTAGCGATGATGGTTCAATTCGTTGTTCAGCGCTTTTGCAGACACCTGCTCAAAACAGCGGTGGGCAAAAACCATTGCTTCCAGCAGGGAATTGCTGGCTAGTCGGTTGGCACCATGTAACCCGGTACTGCTACACTCGCCAACGGCATATAAATTGCGTATGGAGGTTTGTCCCCATTCATCTACCTTAATACCGCCGCAGCTGTAATGGGCCGCCGGCGATACCGGGATCATCTGCTGCGCAATATCGATGCCGATGCTTTTACACTTTTCGTAAATATTGGGGAAATGCTCAAGGAACTTTTCCAGTTCAAAGTGCCGGCAATCCAGCCATACATGTTCGGTACCGGTACGTTTCATCTCACTGTCGATAGCCCGTGCTACAATATCGCGCGGGGCCAGATCTTTGCGCTCATCATATTTTTCCATAAAGGCTTCCCCGTCTTTATTGCGCAGGATACCGCCATCACCCCGAACGGCTTCTGTAATGAGGAATGCCTGGCCGGTTAGTCCCGCTTCAAACAAAGCGGTAGGATGAAACTGGATGAACTCCATATTTTCGATACGTCCCTTGGCGCGGTATACCATGGCTACGCCGTCACCGGTGGCAATGCCCGGGTTGGTAGTGGTACGGTATACCTGCCCGTTGCCTCCGGAAGCCAGGTAGGTGGTTTTTGCCAATATGGTTTCGATCTCATTGGTGCGCAGGTTGAGTACATATACGCCATAGCATTCAATATCGGGGGTTGCCTTGGTTACTAGGTAGCCAAGATGATGCTGGGTGATGAGGTCTATTACAAAACAATGCTTAATGATTTCGATATTGGGGCAGGAGCCAACGGCTTCCAGCAGGGCCCGTTCCATTTCCCAGCCGGTAATATCTTTGTGATGCAGAATCCGGAACTCGCTATGGCCACCTTCCTTTCCCCGTTTGTAATCACCGTCTTCTTCCTTATCAAAATTAGTACCCAGGGCAATCAATTCGTTAATACGTTCGGGTCCTTCCGTAACCACAATTTCTACGATCTTTTTACTGCAAAGACCATCGCCTGCGATCAGGGTATCTTCAATATGTTTTTCAAAACTATCGTGTTCCAGGTCGTTCACCACGGCCACACCACCCTGCGCATACTTGGTATTGGTTTCATCCGCGGCGGCCTTGGTAAGTACCAGTATTTTTTTATCAGGAAACTGACGCGCCATTTTATAGGCGTATGTAAGTCCGGCAATACCCGTTCCGATCACCAAAAAATCTACCTGCTGCATGTGCTTTGTTTAAACAGTAAAAATAGGATTTATTTGGTTTGGAGCATATAAGGCGCGGTCAAACGCTTCTAAAATAGTTTTTCAAAACCGGCGGAAGAATGGTAGCTGCAACCATTTCAAATGTAGGCAAAACCCGAAGGGACACTTTGCAAACGTGCAACCGGTTGTCCTGCTGCAAGGTAATTCCGGTAAGGCTTCTGGTGTATCTTCGCCGTTCTGACGGTTTAAAAATAAAAACGATAATGAGCAATATGCGTAAAGTTATAATAGCGTTCATGGTGATGGTATTGCCGTTTGCGGCCATGGCCCAGCCATCTAAAGTAAAACATGTGATCCTGATCGGCTGCGACGGATTTGGTGCTTATGCGCTTCCGGAAGCTGAAATGCCCCAGTTGAAAAAGTTGATGCAGGAAGGATCCTGGTCCTTAACCGCCCGTTCGGTACTGCCTTCTTCCAGCTCGGTAAACTGGGCTTCGCTGTTGATGGGGGCCGGACCTACGGTACATGGTTATACCGAATGGAATAGCGCGGTTCCGGAGATACCTTCGGCGGATACCAGCCGGTATGGATTGTTCCCCTCCGTTTTTTCGCTGTTGAAGGAACAGCGGCCGGAGGCCGTGTCGGCATTGATCTATAGCTGGCAGGGGATTGGTCCGCTGGTAGAAAAGGCGGCAACCACCATACGCGTAGCAGGAAAGGATAATGACGATTTTTGTGTGGATACGGCCATTGCTATTATCCGGACGCAAAAACCGGTACTGACCTTTGTACACCTGGATGAACCGGATGGCGTGGGTCATAACATTGGTCATCGCACGCCGGAGTATTATAAAGAACTGAAGAAAGTAGATGCCCGTATTGGCCGGATCGTAAAAGCGGTGGAAGATGCCGGTATTGCCGGTGAATCGGTGATCCTGGTAACTGCAGACCATGGGGGAAAAGGCAAGGGCCATGGCGGTAAATCACTGGACGAAGTACAGATCCCCTGGGTTATCTATGGCCGGGGCGTACAAAAAGGCAAGGCATTAAAACAGCCCATCATTACATACGATACAGCGGCTACCATCGCCTGGCTGTTAAAGCTGAAAATGCCGGAAAGCTGGCGGGGCCAACCGGTAAAGGAGGCCTTCCGGTAACTGCTACCGGACTTGTTTTTTGAGCCGCTGCGTGTATTCAGTAACAACGGCGGCTTTATCTTTTTTTATTTTTTTCCCCAGTTCCCTGCGTGGACAATTGCTATTGTACCGGGCGCCCCAATCCATCAGTTCAATAATGATGGGCAGCAGGTCGGCACCCTTTTGTGTAAGGTGGTAAATGAATTTCGACCGGTTTTCGGGCGCTACTTCTTTTGACAGGATCTGTGCCTCCTCCAGCAATGCAAGCCTGCTGGTAAGGATATTGGTAGCGATCTTTTCTTCCGATTTCAAAAACTCACTATACGAACATTTACCGCGCAGCATCACATCGCGGATGATCAAAAGTGACCATTTATCACCAAAAATATCCAGCGAACAGCTGATGGGACAGTCGGATCTTTGCTTACTCATTTTTAAGTACTTGCAATTTGCAATAACTTTCCTAATTTAGTACTTGCAAAATGCAAGAACAAAGATACGGATTGCTTAAAATTAAAAACAACAGATCATGGAAAATGCAGCCACCACAGCACAACTTTTGGAACGCTATTACAGCGGCTTTGCTCAAAAGCAGGGATGGGAAACCGTACTTGCCGATGATTTTACATTCACCGGTGGCGATATGACCCATCCGCAGCCACTTACAGGCAAAGCGGCTTACCGGCAGGTGATCGACCGGTTCTCCAGGGTGTTCACCACTATGCGGATCAAAGAAATGATCGTAGATGGTGATAAGGCCTGTGTGATCGGTACGTATGATTATAGGTTTCCCAATGGAGTGCAGATGACGGGCGATGTAGCAGAGATCTGGGAAGCGCGGAATGGGAAATTGCAGGCCCTTACGATATTTTTTGATACGCTGACGTTTCAGAAAAACATACCATCCTAAATTCATTTCGTATGGCATATAGCGAATCTCTTGCACAACGTATACGGCAGGCCCTGGCATCCCTGCCCGATGTTATCGAAAAGAAAATGTTTGGCGGGCTGGCCTTTATGCTCCATGGAAAGATGTGCCTTACCGTTGGCCCTGGCAGGATCATGTGCCGGGTAAACCCCGATCTGCACGATATGCTGGTGGCAAAAGAAGGTTGCGATACCGTTATTATGAAAGGACGCCGATACCGTGGATATGTGCATGTAGATGAGGATCAGCTTCGTACAACGGTGGCCTTGGATTACTGGATGGGGCTGGCATTAGCGTATAACAAATTGATTGGGGGAGTAGGTCGCTAAAGAATGCGGTATTAACAGCCCCGCCGGGAAATTTTTATTGGATTTTTTAACAGCTTCCGGAACATGTGCCGGGCTTCGGGACTGGTTTTTGTGGCAGTAATGCAAGGGACATCCGATCCCTCTAAACAAATTGAATGAACCACAAAAACACAGCAACATGAAAAAAAGAGTCGCCATCCTTGCTACGCATGGCTTTGAAGAAAGCGAACTGAAATCGCCAAAGGAATACCTGGAACAACAGGGTTGGGAAGCGTTGATCATTAGTCCGGAAGCGGGCAGCATAAAGGCCTGGGCCGACAAAAACTGGGGAAAGGAATACCCGGTAGATCAAACGGTAGCAGAAGCAGATTCCTCAACATTCGACGCCCTTGTATTACCCGGAGGAGTATTAAACCCCGATAAACTGCGCACAAATGAAGAGGCGCTGGATTTTATAAGAGACTTTTTCGATCAGCAGAAGCCGGTAGCAGCCATCTGTCACGGCCCTCAATTGCTGATCAATGCCGGAGTGGTGGGCGGCCGGCGGATGACATCGGTGCCCGCTATCCGGGTAGATCTTGTGAATGCGGGCGCTGAATGGGCCGATGAAGAAGTGGTGGTAGATGCCGGTTTAGTGACCAGCCGTACACCCAAGGACCTGCCTGCGTTTAACAAAAGAATGGTAGAAGAAATCATGGAAGGTGTGCATGCAGGATAAAATTGCTGATTAAGGCCTTCTGTGAATTCGGGGTTGCGCAATGAGCCGCCCGTATTTTTTTACACTGCTTTTACCGCGGGGAAGGAGTGGCCGTAGCGTTCTGCGAAGGAGTATCATCGCCGACCTCTGTACCACTCGTTCTCTACGGTTAAGCATTGTTGTGTAACAACCCGGCAACGGAAGGATAAATGCCGTATCTTCCATTAAAATGGCACCATGAACCCGGATATAACCGCTTATAACAAGGCTCTGACAAAAGATGATCAGGCTATCTGCGATTTGCTGGCCAGTGAGATCTGCATCCATCTTCCGCAGGGCGAAAATAAGATCTGGCACCGGCATCCGGTATGGTTTCTCGATGGTAATCCAGTAGTGGGTTATAGCAAATTAAAGGATAGTGTGCGTTTGTTGTTTTGGAGCGGCCAGTCGTTTGAGGAACCGGACTTACTGCCTGAGGGCAGTTTTAAAGCAGCGGAAGTCCGCTACACCCGGGAAAATGCCATTAATAAAAAAGACCTGGAACGGTGGCTTAAAAAAGCAGCAGACATTCAGTGGGATTATAAAAATATCGTAAAACGAAAGGGTGTGCTGGAGCGTCTGAAGTAATACGGAACGCTTGTAAGAATTGCCGGAGCATTCCCCGTTTTGCAGCAGGAACTTCCAATCTGTATTGTAAACTATCCGCAAACATCACTATTATGGAGGAAACCTTCACGCATGTAAGAACGATGATCAGCATCATCCTGGGATTCGGGATCGCCCAGCTGCTTAAAAACGCCGTAAAGCTGATCGATCAACGCAAAGGCCCCAGGCCAAGCCCATTGCATTTAATGTGGGTGGGGTATACGTTTTTGCTGATCATTCACTTCTGGTGGTGGGAGGCGCGGCTCACTAGTGTGGGAAACTGGAATTTCCTGGAATACCTGTTCCTTATTTTTTATACAACCATGTATTTTGCCCTGTCTGTACTGATCTTCCCGGACAATATCAATGACTACAACGGGTATACAGACTATTTCTTTTCCCGGAAAAAATGGTTCTTTTCCTTCCTGATCGTCATCTTTATTATTGACTTCGCGGATACCCTTTTAAAAGGAAAACAATACTTCCAGTCGCTGCATTGGGAATATCCCGTGCGCAACCTCGTGCATATTTTGCTATGCCTGTTGGGCATGCGGTTTAACAATATCCGGTTTCAATATGTGCTGGCCCTGCTTTTTATCCTGTATGAAATTTCCTATATCCTCCGGCATTATTTCTTTTAGGGGCAAATCGCCGCGATTTTCTCCTGACAGCCCGTTGTCATTTGATGAGTGTAATATTGTATACGGTAATATCCCGATAGAGAGGAGCTGCCGTTCAGTATTAAAAATGCGTTAAAAGAATATCAGAAATGGAGAAACCCCTGGTGTGCGATATCTATCTGTTAAAAAGAATTCCTGGTAAAGGCGGGTGGACCTATGCGGAGATCCCCGAGATTGCCCCGGATAAACAGGCTCCTTTTGGTTGGGTAAGGGTAAAGGGCAGTGTTGATGGGATGGCGTTTCAGCATTACCGGTTGCAACCGATGGGTAATGGCCGCCTGTTCTTTCCGCTGAAGGCTGAGATCCGCAAAAAAATAAAAAAAGAGGCCGGCGATTTTGTAAAGCTGATCTTATATAAAGACGATACGCCGCTAACCATCCCGGAGGAACTGATCGAATGTATGAAGGATGTACCCGGCTCTTATGAAAAATTTCTGCAACTGTCGGAAGGAAAACAACAGCAATGGATCAGCTGGGTCTATACGCCTAAAACGGCTATCGTAAAGGCAAAACGGATCCTTTCCATGATCGACGAATTGATGCAGGGATCAGGCCGGAAGTAAAGTCATTTACCAACCGTTCCCGGAACAATACCTTCTCCCTGGGATCAAAAACAAATGTTATCAATTTCCTAAAAAGCACCTACGATTTCTTAATACGAATTATGTCGTATAATTTCGCACAGCACTTTCTTCATTTTATACCATTGTTTTGCCGTTTCGTCACAGGGTATCAACAGGAGGTGGTGTTTTTAAATAACCTTGCTTAAAAGAATGCTCATGAAGAAAACAGGAATGATCGCCTTCCTGCTGCTGGCTACCCTATGGGTGCAGGCGCAGGGCGGTATCACCGGAACGCTGCTGGATACACAAACCAGGAAAGGACTTTACCTGGCCACAGTTACGGTATACAAGGCAGCAGATACCAGTATTATTACCTACCGGTTGTCTGCTACAGATGGTGCGTTTAAAGTTCCGGGCCTGCCATTAAATACACCGCTGCGGCTCATTGCAACCTTTACCGGGTATAAGGTAATGCGAAAAGACTTTACGTTAAGTTCGGGTTCCCTAAACCTGGATACGCTTTGGATGGCTCCGGACAGTACCTCGCTGGATGAAGTACTGGTAGTGGCGGAGCGTCCGCCCATGGCTGTGCGTAAGGATACCATTGAATTCAATGCAGCGGCGTTTAAAACCCTGCCCAATGCGCTGGTGGAAGACCTGCTGAAAAAGCTGCCGGGGGTGCAGGTAGACCGGGATGGAAATATCACCGTAAACGGGAAACCCGTCAACCGGATTACTGTAGATGGAAAGGCTTTTTTTGGTGACGACCCGAAAATGGCCACACGCAACCTTCCCTCTAATGTGATCGATAAAGTGCAGGTAACGGATGATAAGGAAGAGCTGCTGCGCAGGGGTGATGATAATATCAATAATGTGGGCAAGGTCATCAATCTGACGTTTAAAAAAGGCGTAAAAAAAGGAATGTTTGGGAAGGCTTATGCGGGCGGTGGTACGGCTGGTACCTATGAAGCGGGGGCCATAGCCAATGTATTCAGGGATACCTTGCAGGTGAGTGCGCTGGGATATACTAATAACCTTAACCGTCCGGGATTTAGTTTTTCCGAGCTGATGCAGACCGGTGGCATACAACGCAATTCCGACGTAAACAGCAATCGCAGTGTCAGCATCTGGCGCAATGCCAGCGGGGGCACCGGCATCCGGATCAACAATATCAATTTTGGAGGTATTACAGAATACGGGGGCATCAGCACCAGTTCCGGACTGGGTTTGAACATCAACCATTCGCCCAATAGTAAACAATCCATTTTCGGGCAATATTTTTACGGGAATGTAAAAGTGGATGTAAAGAATGATGGGTATACCGAATACAATAATGGAGATACTATTTTAAAAAGAACCGAAGATGAAAAGGCCCAAGTATTGATCAATGCGCATAACATCGGCCTGGGGGCCAAACTGCGGCCGGATTCTATAACCAATATCCAGGCCGGCATCAATTACATGACGGGCAATACGGTCGATGACCGTTATACGCTGGTGCAAAGCACGCATTCGGTACTGGGCAATTTGAGCGATGGCCGGGTAGACCTGGACCGGGATAATATCAGCCGGAATTACCGGCATTACATTACATACAACCGGTTATCCCGAGCCCGTAAAGGGCGCCGCTTTACGGTAAATCACCAGCTGATCTGGCAGTTGCGGGATAATGCTGCCACCACGCATTCGTTCATTCAATACAAATATCCACAGCCGAAAGACAGCCTGTTTGACCAGTTACGGCAGGAGAAAGTGCCTACGCTTAATGCCAATATCAATGGTAATTACAGCGAACCGATTGTTAAAAATCTTTCCGCCCGGGTAGATGCCAGATATGAGTACGAGTACCTGACCAATACCATCCACACCTATGGCCTCGATGGATCGGGCCGCTTTACGATATTGAACAATGGTCTTAGCAACCGGTTCGAGCGAACCAGCAATAACCTTTCTACCGCATTGGGGCTGGAATACAAATACAAAAAATTAACCGTTACGCCCAGGCTGCGCTACCAGTCACAGCGGTTTACAAACCGGCTGGTGTCGATGCCGGAAGATGTGGTACAGCGATTAAATACTTTTTTGCCGGAGCTGGGAATTGTGTTGGGCAAGCTGAACATCGATTACCGGAAAGAAGTGATCCTGCCGGACTACCGCTACCTGATCCCGGTATTTGATAATACCAATCCGTATGTGATCAGTAACGGCAACCCGAACCTGGTGCCGGCTATCCGGCATAGCTTGCAGGTAAACATGTACACCTATGATCCCAAGCTGGGGCTGAATGTTTGGGGATGGGCCCGTGCAGCGAAGATTAAAAATGATGTGATCCAAAACATCGTGTTACAGGATAACGGTACCCAGATCATTATGCCTGTGAATGCTAATGGTGGCAAAAGTATTTCCGGAAACGGTGGCATTAATAAACAGAATAAATTTTCACAGCGGTTTACAATGAACTCCAACATCGGGTTCTTTTATGAGTACAATGAAAACTTTTTCAGTTATAACAATGAGCTGAGCAAACAATACCGGAACAATACCAATCTCTGGGCGGGTATCGGGTTAAACTGGAACGATGTATTTGAATGGAACAATAACGTCAATTACGGCGGGCAGCGGGTAAGAAATTCCAATACCGCCCTGTTTCAATCATACCGTGTCTCAAATTATGAGATCAGCTCAGAGCAGATATTGCGCTGGCCCAAGCACATCATCCTGGAGAACAATGTAGCTTTTATACAGAACAGTGCTATCGTGGATCCTTCCCTTCGCCGGTTTGTGCGCTGGAATGCGGCACTGAACATTACGATGTTGAAAAATGAAGCCGGTGTATTACGCCTGGGGGTATACGATATCCTGCGGAAGATGAATAATACCGATGTGGTGCTGGCACAGAATATGCTTAAATACAGCCGCGGCAATGTACTGGGCAACTATTATATGGCCACGTTTACGTATAATATACGCCCAACCGGGGCCAAGAAAAAAGTAGGGGGGCAGTCGCTGCTTTTGTTTTAAGGGTTCCAGGTTCAATGTTCACATCAGATTCGGTTTATGCTCGCAACCCGGATCATCGATCCCAAACGCAATTAACTGATAACTGAAGGCTGAAAACTGATCGCTAATAGCTAAGCAGCCCTAAGGCTCAATCCAGACCTCATTCTCCCTTAGAAGATTGATGAGTTCTTCCACCGCAATATCGCTGTTCACGTTCCGTTTTACCACGTCCTTGCCTTTGTAAAGGGTGATCTTTCCGGGACCGCTGCCTACATACCCAAAATCAGCATCGGCCATCTCGCCCGGACCATTGACGATACATCCCATGATGGCGATCTTCACTCCTTTGAGGTGATTGGTAACCGAACGGATCTTTGTTGTGGTTTCCTGCAGATCGAACAGGGTTCGGCCACAGGAGGGACAAGAGATATATTCAGTTTTTGAAATGCGGGTACGGGTAGCCTGTAAAATACTAAAGGCTGTGTTGTTCATAAACTGTTCTGCAGCGCCGGTGTCTGCAGCCAAAGTATAGCGGCGTCCGCTGAGTTGGGCGTCGTTAAATTGTTGGTAAGCCTGCGCATGCATTCCAAGACAAATACCATTGCCATATCCATCCAGGAACAGCGCACCGGTTTCTGTGGCAAAATGGATCAAATGCTCATCTGCGGTGCTCCAGTTACTATCCGTAATAAAAATCAGCGGATGGTTGATGCCCCGTTCTTCCAATGCAATACACATGCGGCGTACCGATTGCATGGCGTTTTTTTGATGACTGTTCAGGCAAAGCACGATGTTTGTTTTCGCTGCTAACGCGTCCAATGCCTGCAAATTACCGGCATCGAGCAGCACAAAATTCAGGGTCTGGCTTGTTGTGCCGGTATTCAAAAACGTATCAGTCTCGTATAGGGGAAAATATTTTGCCTGATCTTTTGCCGCGGCCCAATGCTCAGGCGTGGTAATCACCTTCAGCAGACCGGGTAAAGAAAAATCCAGTTCGGCCTTGGCGGTGTAGATATAATCCGCAGCCGCATCGGCAATATGCCATTTATCATTAACGGCATCATAGGTATAACCCACAGCCTGCAACGAGGCAGGTGTAATTGCTGCCAGTTTGCTCAGATCTGCTATGACCACCGGCACCTGCTCCCCGCCAATATTTCCCACACTGATGGTCTTGTGTTTCCGCGATTGAAAGGGGTTGTAGTGATTAGTTGACAGAGAGGGGGTAGCCGTCTCTCTCTCCTGTAAACTTTTCAACTTTTCAACTTGTAAACTGGTTTCATACCGCTTCACAATATCCCGGCATACCGGAATTTCCAGTTCCGGATCTTCGGTAAGCGAAACACGGATGGTGTCGCCGATGCCATCCTCCATAAGCGTTCCGATACCGATCGCTGATTTGATGCGGCCATCCTCTCCGTCGCCCGCTTCGGTAACGCCCAGGTGCAGCGGGTAGATCTCTCCAAATTCCTCATCCATGGTTTTGATCAGCAGCCGGTAGGCCTGCACCATTACAATGGGGTTGCTGGCTTTCATACTCAGCACAATCTGGTGGTACTGCTCATCCCTTGCAATACGTAAAAATTCCATCGCACTTTCTACCATGCCCATGGGCGTATCGCCATAACGGCTCATGATGCGGTCGCTCAGGCTGCCATGATTGGTGCCAATGCGCATGGCGGTACCATATTCCTTACACACTTTGATCAACGGTGTAAAGCGGTCGCGGATGCGGTCGATCTCCTCTGCATATTCTGCATCGGTATATTCAATCTGTTCAAATTTCTTTTTATCGACATAATTGCCGGGGTTCACCCGTACTTTCTCTACGATACGTGCCGCAATTTCCGCAGCATTGGGTGTAAAATGGATGTCGGCCACCAGCGGCGTGTTATACCCTCTTTTGTGCAGCTCATTTTTTATATTCAGCAGGTTCTCCGCTTCTTTTTTAGAAGGCGCGGTGATCCGTACCAGTTCCGCACCTGCTTCAATGCACCGGATGGATTGTTCCACCGTACCCATCGTATCCATGGTATCGGTGGTGGTCATGGTTTGCACCCGGATGGGATGATGGTTGCCGAGTAATAAATCTCCGATCTTTACCTCTTTGGTTAACAGTCTTTTATATGAAGTGAGTGATGCTGCGTATAATTCCATGGTGCAAAGATAACCAATGTTTGAGTGTGGATTCATTTATAAGCTTGTGGCTGCCGGCGGTTTTTCCCGCTGATTTCTGCTGATCGTTTCGCCTTCTGCGGTAGATCCGCGTCATTTGCGGGATACCTTTCCCGCAGATTTTTCGCAGATATTTTCCGCGAATCTACGCTGATGGCTTTTTCTGGATATAGCTGCTTTGTCTGCATGAACAGCGCATTGGCTTTTTTACCTTTTCTGTTTATCTTTCGCTCTCATTAACGATTTCGCATTAAAAATAACAGGAACGATATGACCGTCTATCAACAAATAACGACCCACAAACTCATTGCTATTTTACGGGGCGCGGATCCTTTAGATGTAGTTCGCATTGCCACTGCCTTATATGAGGGCGGCATCCGGCTGCTGGAAATTACCATGAATTCGGAAGCGCCGCTGCGGGCCATCGAACAGGTGGCGGACAAGCTGGGTGGAGATATGGTCATTGGAGCCGGAACCGTACTAAATGCCACCATGGCTGCAGATGCGGTGAGCGCCGGGGCCCGTTTTATCCTTTCTCCCGTAGTGGATGAAAGCGTGATCCTTGCTACAAAAAAACTGGGAGCTGTCAGTATTCCCGGTGCCTATACCGCTACGGAAATTTATACGGCCCATCGCGCTGGCGGAGATATTGTAAAGGTATTCCCTTCCCCTTCTCCTGCGTATATTAAAGACCTCAGGGCTCCGTTGCCGCATATTCCCTTATTGCCTACCGGAGGTATTACACCGGAGAATATTGGGGCCTATCTGAAGACCGGGGCGGTTGGATTTGGCATTGGCAGCGCATTGGTGAATACCAAGGAGCCAATAACCGGCGCCTACCTGGAAACGCTGAAAGAAAATGCCCGGAAATTTATCAGGGCGATGGCCTCCTAAACAAGATGTTTATGAAAATAAAAAGTTATGAACTGTTCCAGGTGCCACCCCGCTGGCTGTTTTTAAAAATTGAAACCGATGAAGGCATCACGGGCTGGGGCGAACCGGTGATTGAGGGGAGGGCCGCCACTGTAAAGGCCGCGGTAGATGAGCTGATGGAATACCTGGAGGGTAAGGATCCATTAAACATCGAGGACCACTGGAACACGATGTACCGCGCAGGGTTTTACCGTGGAGGCCCCATCCTTATGAGTGCCATTGCCGGTATTGACCAGGCACTGTGGGATATTAAAGGAAAGTATTATAACGCACCGGTACACCAGCTCCTGGGCGGCAGGGCGCATGATGTTATGAAGGTCTATTCCTGGATCGGTGGTGACCGCCCCGCAGATGTGGGTGCTGCGGCCCGCCAGATGGCCGGACAGGGATTCCTGGCGGTAAAGATGAATGCCACGGAGGAATTGCAATATGTAGATAGCTATGATAAGATCGATCAGGCCGTGGCACGCATCGCCGCCGTAAGGGAGGCCACCGGGCCCGATTTTGGGATCGGCATCGATTTTCATGGCCGGGTACACAAACCCATGGCAAAGATCCTGGCAAAGGAACTGGAACCGTTCCGCCCGATGTTTATTGAAGAACCCGTATTGCCGGAAAACAATGAGGTATTGCGGGAAATTGCAAATCATGTAGCCATTCCAATTGCCACCGGGGAGCGGATGTTCTCCAGGTGGCAGTTCAAAACCCTGCTTACAGAAGGGTATGCGGATATCATTCAGCCGGATGTATCGCATGCGGGAGGCATCACAGAATGCAAAAAGATCCTTTCGATGGCCGAAGCTTTTGATGTGGCGGCTGCACCGCACTGTCCGCTGGGCCCTATCGCCCTGGCGGCCTGTTTGCAGGTAGATGCAACCTGCCACAATGCTTTTATACAGGAACAAAGCCTGGGTATCCATTACAACCAGGGCAGTGACCTGTTGGATTACCTCAGCGATAAAACGGTTTTTGAATACAAGGATGGATATGTAAAGATACCGGACCAACCCGGGTTGGGCATTGATATGAATGAGGCGCAGGTACGCAAAATGGCTGCGGTGGGGCATAACTGGCGAAACCCGGTATGGCGGCACCATGATGGAAGTATCGCAGAATGGTAAAATAAAAAAATATGAATACAAATAACCCGGCTGCAAGGCCTACACGGATCCGGTACCAGGTATTGTTCCTCATATTTGTAAATGTGGTTATCAATTATATGGACCGCAGTAACCTGGCGGTGGCGGCTTCCGCCATCGGAAAGGAATTCCAATTTTCGCCGGTACAGATGGGGCTTATTTTTTCCGCATTCAGCTGGACCTACCTGTTATTCCAGATCCCCGGCGGCATCCTGGTGAACCGTTTTGCGCCAAGGGTACTGTATGCCATCAGCCTCATCAGTTGGTCGCTGGCTACCGTATTGCAGGGTTTTGCAAGAGGCTTTGCATCCCTGTTTGGATTGCGGATGGTTACCGGTGCTTTGGAGGCGCCGGCTTTCCCCATCAACAACCGGGTGGTCAGTAGCTGGTTTCCTATGCAGGAGCGGGCTTCGGCTATTGCGGTGTATACTTCCGGGCAGTTCCTGGGACTGGCATTCCTGATGCCGGTGCTTTCCAGGATCCAGCTGCAGGCCGGCTGGAAAGGGTTGTTTGTGATCACCGGGCTGATCGGTGTTGTATGGGGATTGGTGTGGTACTTTTTTTACCGGGACCCATTGCAACATAAAAAAGCCAATAAGGCAGAGCTGGCGCATATAGAAAAAGGCGGCGGCCTGTTAAACAACCAGCCGGATAATAATGCCAAAAGGGCCTTTCAATGGAGCGATCTCCGGGAAGTACTGTCACACCGGAAATTATGGGGTATTTACCTGGGACAGTTTGCCGTAAATGGTGCCCTATGGTTCTTTTTAACCTGGTTTCCCAAATACCTGGTCGATTACCGGGGGATGGATTTTATCCAATCGGGCTACTGGGCCTCAGTACCTTACCTGGCGGCATTTGCAGGCGTGCTCAGTTCGGGATTTCTTTCAGACTACCTGGTGCGCAGGGGGGTACCGCTTGCACGTGCCCGCAAATGGCCCATCATTGCAGGGCTGTTATTATCCGTATGTATTGTGGGCGCTAATTATGTACACACGCCGGGCTGGATCATCCTGTTTATGTCCGTGTCTTTTTTTGGAGTAGGCTTTGCTTCTATTACCTGGATCTTTGTATCTACGCTGGCTCCCAAACACCTGATCGATATTACCGGCGGTGTTTTTAATTTTATTGGCCAGCTTTCCGGTATCATAGTGCCGATTGTGATCGGATTCCTGGCCAGTGGCGGCAATTTTGCGCCGGCACTGATGTTTATAGCGGTATTGGGCGCACTGGGTGCCTGTTCCTACATCTTCCTGGTGGGAAATGTAGAACGGGTGGCTGCCGGCACTTCATCGGAGCAATAACATTCATTGTATGGATAGTTTTTTAAGTTGCGATTGGGGAACGAGTACCTTCCGGTTACGACTGGTACAAATACATGATCTGGCTATACAGGCAACTGTGCAACATCAGCAAGGCATTGCACATACGGCGGCAGACTGGCAACAGGTCCGTGACCACATCAGCAGACAGGAATATTATACGGACTTTTTAAACCGGCAGATTTATATTATGGAGCAGCAACTGGGCTACTCCCTCGAGAGAGTCTCTGTTGTTATATCCGGCATGGCTTCTTCTTCCATTGGGTTGATGGAATTGTCTTATAAAAAGCTGCCCTTTGCTATGGATGGCTCCGGCCTGGTATTGCAGCCGCTTCCAAATGATCGTAACCCGCTGCTGCTGATCTCCGGGGCCTGTACCGAAACGGATGTGATGCGGGGGGAGGAAACAAAGATCATAGGAATTGCAGATGCCCTGCCTGCTACGGAGCAGGAACTGCTGCTGTTGTTACCGGGAACCCATCCCAAGCATGTGCAGATCCGGAATGGCATGGTCTCCGGTTTTCAAACCTTTATGACCGGGGAGGTGTTTGGCCTGCTGGCGGAACAGAGTATCCTTTCGGGTTCAGTTATCCGTAATACGGAGCTAACGGATCCCGGCTGCCGGGCCTGGTTTATAAGTGCTGTACGCCTTAGCCAAACGCATTCTTTGTTGCATCATCTTTTTGGAGTGCGTACCAATCAATTATTAAAGCAGGTGCTACCGGAACAAAATTATCATTATCTCAGCGGGCTGCTGATTGGTGAAGAGCTGAAGACATTGCCGCAAAACCAGCCGGTATACCTGCTGGGCAATGCAACACATCTGTCTGCTTATATACTGGCCTGCGAAGCCCTGAACGTCCCGGTAGTCGTATTGCCCGATGCAGATGAAGCCCTTGTAAAAGGACAACTAAAGATTCTCAAAAAATATTCAGGGTTTAAGGAATAGCCCATCTGTTTGTACACATGATTGAAGGGACAATACCTTTAGCATTTGGATGTTGGCGGCCGATTCGTTAGCGGGAACGTTGCCGGTGTTTGGCCGATGGTCCATAAAAGGTTTTTGTATTTTTAACCGGCTGCGTGGGAACCGATGATTGTTTTAAAGATCGTTGCCAATGAAAATGGTACTGCAACCGGGCACGCCGGATCTGCAGCGCAGCTATTAAAAATGTTGTTTTATGAATCATAACAGGAGAGACTTTTTAAAGGTATTGGGAATCTTAGGTGCAGGTACTGCAGCCGCTGGAACAGCAACGGCTTCGGTGCCTTCGGCGCTGCTGGCACCAGGTGTGAATATGAACAATTACCGCGCCGCCAAACTGGAAACCGTACGTATCGGGTTTGTAGGCGTGGGGAACCGGGGTGCGGCAGCGGTTAAAAGGGTTTGTTATATTGAAAATGTGGCCGTAAATGCTATTTGCGATATCCGGCCGGAACGGGCGCAGCTGGCAAAAGAAAGCATAAAAAACACAGGCTTCAATCCTGAATTATATACCGGTAAGGCCGATGCCTGGATGCGGCTCTGTGAACGAAAGGATATTGATGTGGTTTATATCGCTACCCATTGGAAGCTGCATATTCCCATTGCTATTTATGCAATGGCACATGGCAAACATGTGGCCATGGAAATAGGTACCAACGATAATGTACAGGAGGCCTGGGACCTGGTTAAAGCTTCGGAAACCTACCGGCGGCATTGCATTTTCCTGGAAAACTGCTGCTATGATTTTTTTGAATTACTAACGCTGAACATGGCCCGGCAGGGATTTTTTGGTGAGATCATTCATGGAGAAGGCGCATATATACATGATATTGCCGATAGTCTTTTTGATACCACCAAACGGTACGATCTCTGGCGGTTGCGTGAAAATGCCAAACGCAACGGGAACCTGTATCCGACCCATGGGCTGGGACCCATTTGCAATATTATGAACATCAACCGGGGCGATCAGATGGATTACCTGGTATCGATGAGCAGCAATGATTTTACATTGAACGGGCTTGAAAAGGAGGCGTACCAGAAAGATGCAGCCACCTTCAAACCCTTTCTGAATGCGCCTTTCAGAGGAAATATGAATACATCGGTGATCAAAACCCATAAGGGAAAAACCATTATGCTGCAGCATGATACCAGCTCGCCCCGCGTGTACTCCAGGTTGCACCTGGTAAGCGGAACCCGGGCGGCGGCACAAAAATATCCGTTGCCGGGGAAAATTTCCGTAGGGCATGATGGCTGGCTGCCGGAGGCAGAAATGAAAAAGATCGAAGAAAAATATACCCTGCCGCTGGTAAAGCACCTGGGAGAAATGGCCCGGCAGATCGGTGGTCATGGCGGAATGGATTTTTTAATGGATTGGCGTTGGGTCGATTGTTTGCGCAACGGTTTGCCGGTAGATCATAATGTGTATGACGCAGCGCTCTGGTCATCTATTGGTCCGTTAAGCGAGCGATCCGTGGCCGGGAAATCGGTTCCTGTGTCCATTCCCGATTTTACAAAAGGAGCCTGGAAAACCAACCTGCCGCTTACTTTTTCTATTGATCATGGCAACCTTACGGGCGTAAAGCCGGTAAAAGGATAGGAGCAATCCTGTATGCATTTTTTATTGCTATCACCGGAATGCTTATTTTTAATTTAAAATGAAGGCTGCCTGGAATATTGTTTTTATCGGCGTGGTGCTCCTGTATTTTGCCGGGATGGCCCTGCAAAATGATGTCCTGCAATTTTTCTTAAAACCCCTGCTGGCAGGCACCTTACTGGGTATCTTTATTGCTGAAACTGCCGGTATTATTTCGCCGTTTAAAAAATGGATCATTGGTGCATTGCTGTTCTCTGCAGGGGGAGACACGCTGTTAATGTTTGCCAATAACAAGGAATTATACTTTATCCTGGGATTGGTTTCCTTTTTGATTGCGCATGTTTTTTACATCCTGTGTTTTCATTTTATAAAAACACAGGAATCTGTTTCCGGAAAATGGTATACGGCCATCATAGTAGGCGTGTATTATTTTTTTATGATGAGCTTTTTGCTGCCGCACCTGGACGCGTTAAAAATTCCGGTGCTGGTATATGGTATCGTCATCAGTTTTATGCTGCTGCTGGCGATGCATTTATATGACCTGGCGGATCATAAAACGGCACAGATGATCCTGACCGGAGCGATCTTTTTTGTGGTATCGGATTCTGTGCTTGCAATGAATAAATTTTATCACCCAACAGCATGGGGCGGCTGGGCTATTATGACCACCTATGTGCTGGCACAATGGCTGCTTACACGCGGAATGATCCGGTATATCCGGCAAAAGGGATGATTTTTTTTTGCTATTTACAGGAAACGGAATCCCGGATCTTCCTGGGCTCGTTGAGCGACAGGAACGGAAAGAACCTTCGCTGAACGCCGCGCATTTTTTTGAGCGCGTGATCCAGCCATAGTTCATACCAGTTCAGGAACGATATCTTTCCCGTATTGCCCAGTTCATTTGAGGGATGAATGCCACCGTCGTTGATCCGTTCGTCGGACCACATGTTTCCCTTTTCCTGGCCATTTACTACCAGGCTGATCTGGGTGCCATAGCCATCATCGGTCATATATAACCGCCCCTGATCATGCTCAGTCCCGCTGATGAGGTCCCATTTTCTTTCAAAAAGCTGCTTTTCCAGCTGCTGGTTTCCCGCTTCATACGCAGCCTCCAGCCGGGCATCCAGCGCCTCCAGTTCCCATTCCATATTCCATTTTTCAGTGTGGGGGAAGGGCCGGGATAAATCAAAGTACTGGTGGGCACCGGTAGGGTCAAAGAAGCTGATCCGGCTGCCTTCCAGTTGACGAAGACCTTGAAACGGACCTGCGCCACCGTCGCCCAGGTTGGTAAGAAAGGCTACGTATTCTTCCGGCAATTGTACCTGGTGCGTCGTTTCAAACCGGTGCACTTCTTCCGGCTTTAGCACCGGGTTCAGCCGGTATTGATGGGCGTCGGCACCAGGCAATTCCTGCCTGATATCCATATTACGGAGTTGATCCAGTTTTTCCCGGATCCTGATTAATTGTTGCATATGTGTTCACGATTGTTAAGAGGGTAATAAAGGGCAGGAAAATATGCACAATAACCAAGCCATTACTGAGCTCCGGGACTAAATTTTGCGAATCCGCGATTTATGTTTTAATGGCGCGGATGATTTTGACAAATTTTTAAGAAAATTCCGGTGCGCTGATTTTTTTAAACGATCTTTTTCGTACCTTTACAGTAGGTGTTTTTCATAGGTTAGCAACGGCTGATTGTTTTTACAATCGGCCTTCTTTATGCCCACACATACCGGCTTCCCGTCAAATAATGGTCATAATGTTTTAAGGGGATACTCAGACGCTGTTGGCGGATGACATGCTGTTGAAGATTATTTTTTCCAGCTGATGGTGCCGTCCTCCAGCATCTGGATTTGCTCTTCGCGGGTAAGAAAATTGATCACCGTCCAGATATGTTCTTTTTCAATACCCTGTAACTGGGTCATCAGTTGCGGGATGGTGCAGGGGGCTGTAAGTGTTTCCCGGATCCGGGTTTGAATGGTTTTGAAGACCTCGTGTGTAAGTTGATTATTTCTTCTTTTTAAACAGTTATCACAAACGCCGCAATCCTTTATCGCCATATCTCCAAAATACTGACCGATCATTTTGCTGCGGCATTCTCTTTCATTGAGAATGAACTGTTTCATCTGTTCGATCCGTTCGGTAAAAAGCCGTTTACGGGCCATGTAGTTCTTCATATTGATTTGCAGTTCAGCAATCCGGATCCTTGTGCGGGTGAGCATCAGCTGCGGGTCTTCTTTCCGCGGCTGGTAGTCAATAACGCCATCCGCATGCAGCCGCAGGAGCTGCTCTTTGATAACGGGAATATCCGTTTTCATCAGGTAAGCCACATAACTTTCTGAAATTCCGATGGGATAATCGTAGATCCCCTCATAGGTGCGCAGCAGGGTTTTAATCAGCGGCTCTGAATCGGCATGGGTTGCTTCATATTCATACAGTGCCTCTTTATACACCGTAAACCGGACCGTTGACGGTATAAAAACCTGTTCATTAAAGGTAAGCCAGCCGTCCTGCTCCAGTGCCTTTAGGGCATAGATGGCTGTGGTAACATCCAGCCCGAATTTTTTAATAAAATCTTTCAGGTCAAAATCATAAAACTCGCCAGGCGGTTCTCCTTCCGGTAACTGGAGGTAGTGTATCACGCTGCCATATACCTTCCGGATGGTTTCCAGATCGGGAAAGCGTTGATCGGGCATTTTCTCCAGTACGTCCAGTTCTGCATCATTATACAGTAAAACAGCATAGGATTTTTCTCCGTCTCTTCCGGCACGTCCCGCTTCCTGGTAATAATTTTCCAGGCAGTCCGGAACATCCGCATGGATAACTACCCGTACATCCGGTTTATCGATGCCCATACCAAAGGCATTGGTGCATACGATCACCCGGGTTTTGTTCCGGATCCAGTCCTGTTGTTTTCGGGTGCGTTCTTCGGCCGGCAATCCCGCATTGTAATAGTCGGCGGCAATGCCTTCCATCAGCAGGAGGTCCTTAAGTTCCTTGGTATGTTTGCGGGTTTTGCAATAAACGATCGCTGACCCCGGAACATTTTTCAGGATCTCCGTTATTTTATGGATACGGCTGGCTACTTTAAAAACACTGTAAGATAAATTCGGCCGTTCAAAAGACTGGCGGTAAATGGTGAAGTTGTTTGCACCCTCCGGTGAAAGTTTTTCACAAATGTCTTCCTGTACTTTTGGGGTTGCTGAGGCCGTCAGCGCCATGATGGGCACGCCGGGCAGCTCCTCCCGTAACCGGGCAATACGTAAATAGGGAGGGCGGAAATCGTACCCCCATTGAGAGATACAATGGGCCTCATCTACTGCAACCAGGTTTATATGCAGTGCCGGAAGGTATTCCTTAAAGAGGTTAGTTTCCAGTCGCTCCGGAGAAACATACAGGAATTTGCAGTTACTGTGTGCAGCGGTCTTCAGTACATGGATCACTTCTTTGCGCTGCATACCGGTATGAATGGCGAAGGCCGTGATATTTTTTTTGCGCAGGTTCTGTACCTGGTCGTTCATCAGGGCGATCAGCGGCGAAATAACCAGGCAAAGCCCTTCTTTGTATAAACCCGGTATCTGGTAACAGAGTGATTTGCCGCCACCGGTAGGCATCAGGGCCAGCACATCTTTCCCTTCAATGGCCGTTTGGATGATTGCTGACTGCAATGGACGAAAATGGTCATACCCAAAATACTTCTTTAAAGTTTCCCGCAACGCCTGTTCCATAGATGCTGATCTTCTGATAACCTGATATTGAGCCCCATTCGTTTACTATTCAAAGGTACACGGAATTTTCAAATCCCGAAGGGCCGCAGCAACCGGGTGCCGGGCGTTTCACGGATTTACAAGCCGTAATTCCCGGAAAATCCGCAGGTGATATGGCAACGCCGCAGTTTCATGCATTTGAAGACCGGGAATGCAGCAGGGGAGCAATACCATCTCCGCAGGTTTTTAACATAGATTTATGGAGCATCTGCATCCCAATTGAACGCTGAAACTGACTTTGAAGTATTGTTTCGACCCGGTTTTATACAATCCATGCACTGCCTGCCGTATCCTTAAAAATCCGGTTGGGCATTTCCGTCCTAAAGCAGGAAGCATGCCTGTGGTTGGCTCCTTATTGCACGGCGTTACACCACTTTTTTCACCATTAGCCTTCCGCTGTTCAGCGCCAGTATCACATCGCTAAACGCCATAATAAGCGCTCCGAACATCGGGGTCAGCAATCCGATTGCGGCTACCGGTATGGCAATGATATTGTAAGAAAAGGCCCAGAACAGGTTTTCTTTAATGGTTTTGTAGGTATGCCTGCCCAATCCCATTGCCAACGGCAGGTGTTTTAAGCCATGATTCGTGAGTACTACCTGCGCCGTCTGCATTGCAATTTGCGAGGCGTCGCTCATGCTGATGCCAATGGTAGCCTTTGCCAGGGCTGGCGCATCGTTGATGCCGTCACCTACCATGGCGGTGGGCGTCTGTGCATTTTTTTCACCAATGATCTGTAGCTTTTCTTCCGGTGTTTTTTCTGCAATAACCTCATCGATCCCCAGTTCTTCCGCAATTTGTTTCGCCTTCGAAAGCCGGTCGCCACTCAGTAAAATGGTCTTAATATTTTTACTGTGAAAGTAGTTGATGACTGTTTTGGCTTCCGGCCGCAGTTCATCCTTCAAGTCGATGGTGCCAATCAGCTGTTGATTGCGGGTAATATAAATATTATGATGGTCGGCGCTGGTTTGTTCGCCGGCGATCTCAAAAGACCCCGCCCCATATTCAACACCCTCCTTGTCGGTAGCAAACATTCCCCTGCCTTTTTCTTCTTTGACCTGCTTCCAGCGGATCTCGCTTTTTGTTTTCCAGTTACGGGCAACGCTTTTTGCAATGGGGTGGTTCGAATATTTTTCCAATGAATATACAATGGTTTTAAATGCTTCTTCACTGATATGTTCATCCAGGATCTGAAAACCGGCAATCGTAAAATTTCCGGTGGTAAGGGTACCGGTTTTATCAAATACCACCTGGCGGATGTCTTTGAAATTTTCCAGACTGGTGGCATTGCGGAACAATACGCCGTTGCGCGCGCCACGTCCCAGGCCCACAGCAATAGCTGCCGGAGTGGCCAGTCCCATGGCGCAGGGGCAGGCAATCACCAGCACGGCAATGGCCCGCATTAACGCAGGGGTAAAATCCTGTAAAATAAACCAGTTGACCATAAATGTAAGAACGGCAATGCCAATGACTACGGGAACGAAAACGGCACTGATCTTATCGGCCATCTGCTGTACGGGTGGTTTTTCTCCCTGGGCTTCGTTTACCAGGTTAATGATGCCGGCCATCACGGTATCTTTTCCTACAGCGGTTACCTGCGCCTTTACCGTACCGTCTGCCATCATGCTGCCGCCGATCAGGATGTCTTTCGACTGCTTTTTTACCGGAACGCTTTCCCCGGTAAGGATGGCTTCGTTTACCTGCGCCTCCCCCCATAATATTTTGCAATCTGCAGGTACCTGCTCACCGCTTTTAATAAGGATGAGGTCGCCCGTCCTTAAGGCAGTGCTTTCTACAGGAAAGATGTTTTCATGATGCTCCTGGTCGTAGGCAATCATATTGGCCATTACCACTTGTGTTTGAGCCAGCTTTTTTAATTGCGCCTGGGTGGATGAAACGGTATGCTCTTCCATGTAATTGCCCAGGAATACCAGCGTGATCACCGTGGCGGCGGTTTCATAAAAAATATAATCATGCTGGCCGGTCAAAGTGCCATACAAACTGTAAATAAACGCCGCCAGGGCGCCAATGGTAACCAGCACGTTCATATTGGGCATACGGTTACGGATGCTTTTAATGGCGCTGACGCCAAAATAAGACATGCCCACCGCAAACACCGGAAGGGTAATGGCAAACTGGATCCAGGGTTGCATGAGCCATGAGTGCTGAAGCGCCGGTATCATATGCAGCATCAATACCAGGGTAAAAGGTAAACAAAACCAGAAGCGTTGCATATTGGTGGTTAACCATCCCCGCTGTTTGTCATGGTTATGCGTATGTGTGTGCTGATGTGCCTGTGCTTCATCGTGATCCATTACGGTATAACCCAAACCGGTTAATCCTTTCGATAATACCGATTCATTTTTCTGTCCTTTCAATTCAAAGCTGACATCACCGGTGGCAAAGTTCACTTTCACGTTTTCCATGCCTTCTTTTTCCAGGTATTTGTTAATCGTAAGGGCACAGGTTGGGCAATCCATACCCTCCACTTTCCATTTGATCTTTGCTGCTGTTTCCATAATACAAAATTACTACAACAGAAAATGGCTGTTGGTTCAAATCCGGGTTATTATTAAAACCATGTTGCAGATCGGGCTGCTTTTATTGTAACTCTGTTTCAAAAACGGCGCGGGATGCGTTATGCTGCGGTCCATGACGGATGGATGGCGCTCCCTTTATTTGGCGATTGACTTCGGCTTTGCCACGCAGTAGTTTTGTATCAACGCTGCCTTTAAGGAAAGACGTTTGTAAGTAATATTATCAGAGCGGTATAATGATCGGTACCCGGCCGGGCCATTGAATGTTCTTTCGCTGCCTCTCTTTAAACTGTAGCCCTTCGCTTTATTTAACCTTTAAAACTCATAGAAATGTCAAAACATATTTCGGAGAAAGAGCCGGCGATCCCCTGCTGCCCCGAACTGGTCCCCGATGATCATTGTGATGTGATCAATTTCAGTCGTGTACTAACCTATCCCACGGCCACACTGGTTGCCGGAAGAAGGAACGTAGTAGTGGAGGTGATCCTCCGCTTTAAATTTTCAAGATGTACCCTGGGACTGGTACTGGGCGATCCGGTATACAGTACTACATTGCTTCCGGGGGAAAAAGTGCGGTTAACAACCACCGACCGGAGGAGCACGTTCAGCTATGACAGCGAAACCAAACTCAGCTACCGGAGCGAGCAGATCTCGGAGGAGCAATATTATATGTCGGCCGTGCAAAAATATATGGCAGACGCCTCGGCGGCACAGTCGGGAGAGGCAGATAGCTCTTCAGAGGGAAAATGGGATTTTCATGGTGATGCCGGCGGCAGTGTCAATCCTTTTAGTCTTAGCGCCAGTGCCAGTACCAATGCCCGGGGCAGTCATAACAGTCATTCCACCTTCGACTACCTGAATCAGCAGCGTTCGCATATGGAAAGCGCGGCCTCGCAGGCTGCGGAAGCTTCAAAAAAGACGCACGCAGTATCTATTGGAGAGGTCAGCAGCCGTACGCATATCGAAGGCGAGTCGCAGGATCATTTTGAAGCATCCTCGAGGGAATTCAGTAACCGGAACCAATGCCATGCCGTTACCTACATGTTTTACAGGCTGAATAAAAAGCAAAAAATAAAATTTGAGCTGGTGGCCATCGAGCGACGTGTACTGGATGAGAATGCGCCGGTGGGTGGTGTGCTGAAACCCGGTGCAGTAAAGCTTCCCATCGCCTTCGTGCCACAGGATATACCGGCTACCGTGGCTCTGAACAGGGTGGCCGAAACGGCAGTGGCGGGCCGGATCAATACCCTTTCTGTAAATACCAATCTGAATGCGCTCTTTGAAGCGCCCAGGGCTACGGCTGTATCCGGTGCCGGTATTAAGGCGGATCTGGGTAGCCCCATTGATGATGCCACAAGATCGAAGGCCCTCCGGGAGGTAGATGAGCAGTTGGCGGCAAAAAGTCTGATCGACAAAGCCGGGAAAGTAAGCGATGAGATCAAACGGATGATCGGGTTTGAAGCGGAGTTTTCGTTGCCCACACCCGGCATTATCGTAAAAGGCTGCCTGGATGACTGCGATGTTTGTGAGCCGCTGTTAAAAGAACGCTTACAGTTGGAAAACGACCTGTTGCGCAAACAGATCGAATTGCTGGAAAAATCGCAGGAGTACCGCTGCTGTCCGGTTGCGGAGGATAAAGATACCGATGTGTAACCGGTGAGAGTGCTGGCGCAATCACAAGACCAAATCACAAAGACCAAATCACAAAAATCAAATCTCAAAAGCCGAATCACCAAAGGCAATACGCAAAAACAAATTTTAAATCTCAACCAGATCATTCTTTAAATATATTTTATGGAAGCAATAAGAAAACTATCGCTGGCGGTAAACTATGAGCAACCGCCGGAAAAGGAACTATTGGTCTTTGGGTTTCTTTTTTACTGCAACGGGCCGTTGTTACAGGTGCAACCGGTGCGGAACAGTCTGCTGGAATTTGATCTTGCAAAAGCTACAGCGTTCCGGACGGATAAAAATGGCGTACGTGCCGATGAACTACGGCTGTTCCTGGCTGCAGGCACGGATAAAGAAGTACAAAAAATAAAGACGATTACAGACCTGGAAACGCTGCAACCTTACGAGGCCCTTCTAAACAGCAATGTTAAAGACGGACAGGTTTCTATTTTACCCGTTCCGGCTGCCATTAGCCGTTTTTGGCCGGTTTGCCGCTGCAGGGTCACCGGTAAGGTTTCCAAATGGTTTCATTCCGGAGATGGCTGGAGCGACCGTCCGGTATGTCGCGCCAGGGTGCATATCTGTGAAATAGATCCGATCATTTATTGGATTCACCGGGTCCCCGATCCCATTATCGCAAAAATCCCGGAGCTGTTTCTGGACCCTGTCGAAGTGATCCGCAACCCGGTTCCCGTTCCGGACCCGCCTCCGTTTGTACAAACAGCCCGGAGTGGAGCGGTACCGGATGCATCGGTTTTTAAAACCCGGTCTCCGGAGCAATTGCAATTACAGGTGGCAGAAAAGCTTCCGGATATTGGTGCCAATGTAAGGCAACAGCTCTTATCCGGGAACCTGGACCAGATCCGGAGCACCATTGTTGCGAACTATGAACTGCTGCATCCCTGGTTTTGTTTGCGGCCCTGGTGGTGGCCCTGGCTCTACCGTTGTACGGAGCGGAAACTGGTGTATACCGATGCCAGCGGACGTTTTGATACCAATATCACTTACCGTTGTTTTGGAGACCGGCCGGATCTGTATATCTGGATAGAATACCTGGTAAACGGCGTATGGACAATCGTATATAATCCTCCCAAACCCTGCAACACCTATTGGAATTATCATTGCGGAACCGAATTGTCTATTCATATCACGGACCCGCGTGTTCCGGTAGATTGCTGCTGTAATTGCCCGCTTCCGGGCGACCTGGTAATGATCCGCAGTATCGGCGGCACCAGTGTTACCCATATCAACCAGCAAAGCTACCTGCAGGCTCCTGCCGGTCAGTCCGTTTCTTACAACCGCATTGGTCTTACAGATGCAGCCGCTATTGGCGATGGATTTTTCAGCACATCCGTGGGGGATTACAAACGGCCCTTTGGTGGAGCATTTCATTTCTACATGGGTTTTGGACAGGGCCTGCCCCGCAATGAAATCTATTATTACCGGTGGAGCTACCGGAAGGTGAATGCGGCGGACCTGAATCCTGTAAGCGGCACAACCGAACAGATCGATACCCCGGAGTATAAGAGCTATGATTTTATTTTTATAGATGGTAATGGTGACCAGCAGATCGGTCACGACAATGTGAAGCTGGGACCTTTTACGGTTGGCGGCGAGAATAACCTGTATATCATTCCGCCGGAGCGGCCCAGCCAGGCACCGTTCAATGCTCCGCAAACGGATCCGCAGTGGTATGAACGTACGCATAACACACATACCATTGGTATCGATTCCGCGCAATTAAGGAACGGAGCAACGCCGGGCGGAGATGGGTTATATGAGTTTAAGCTGGAATTATTTAACCAGTCTGGTGTACTGCTGACCAATATTCCAAAAACAACATTTAAAGTACCAGCGTTTGACGATGCCAATACCAGCGTAAATGCTCCGGATGTACTGCTGGCGGGCGTAACGGCAACAACGGCAGCGGCTTTTAAGATGCTGGTACGTGTGGATAACAGCGCCTGCAATTCTGCCGTGTTTACCGTTAATGTAAACGGAACACCGGCGGCATCGGATTGCTGCGGTTTTGTAAAATATAAACCGGATGGGGTGGAAGCGGATCTTGAGCTATCCTTCCTTGCCACACATCCTAACAATTTTGCCGTATTCAGTTTTGGCGTATCAAAAGGTACCTGTGGTGGGGTTGCCAATGCCGGTGCGTTGGGAATGGTCATTGATGACGCTTCCGGGTATACACTGGCAGGCGGTATTTACCGCAAGCAATTTACACCGGTTCAGTTGCTGGATAGCTGCTATGCCGGGGGAGACGGAAAGGCGGCTTTTGCGGAAACGCTCTCAGTGATTGCGATGGCTACGGATGGAACGTACCGCCAAAGTGGAAAAGATGCGCCCTACCAGGTAGCTGCATTTGCCCTGGAACCCTGATAGAACCGATGTTTCCGGAGTGCCGTTGGTCTGCGGCAGATTGCCGTGCAAATGTTTAAAACGTTTCAATATGTTTTACTTCCTGCTCTCCGTTTTTGCAGTGTGGAGGATCACGCATCTGATCGCCAAAGAAGATGGCCCGTTTGATGTGGTGTTCCTCCTCCGCAAAAAAGCAGGTCTCAGCTTCTGGGGAAAGTTGATGGATTGTTTCTATTGTACCAGCATTTGGGTGGCGCTTCCTTTTGGCTGCTGGCTGGGCGCTGGCTGGTGGGAACGTTTTTTGTACTGGCTGGCTGTTTCAGGAGCGGCCTGTTTGTTGGAACAGGCAACGGCGAAGCCGGATGTCCCGTTTTATAAAGAAGATTAAAATTAACAACAATGTGTAATTGTGGCGACAAAAGAAGTCAGCTGGTACTGAGCAGCGGCCAGGCACCGGGAACCGGTATGTGGAGCGATGTATGGTTTGAGTATACCGGCCGGTCTGCCTTAACCGTAAAAGGGTTTATTACGGGGCGCATATACCGGTTTACGGAGCGGGGTGCGGTACTGCTGGTCGATTACCGCGACGCTGCGAAAATGCTCCTGGTTCCTTCTTTAAAGCGAAAGTAATAAGCATGACCCGGAGTCTTGCTCCGGCATTCAAATCAGGCGCCTCCGGGCGCTTTTTTTATGTGCAGGCGAAAAAGTACCGGCCGGCGTAAACAGCGGCCGGGGCAGGATCGGGACGGTTCTTGCCATTACCGGGCAGTCGTTCTTAAATGCTTCATAGAATAAAAGGCAGCCACAAAGAATGTTTCTGTTAATTTTATAACCAGGATGTAAGGGTGTACGCATCTGTTAAATTATGAAATCAGCTCAATAAAAAACATGCTGCAAAATTTTCTCTTTTTGTCAGGCGATAAAATGTCATCGGTTATGGGATGGGTAGGTAGTATTGCGTATCTGTTAGCCTACCTGTTTTTAAGTATGAACCGGTTAAAGGCGGAGCGTCCGCTCTATCATTTGCTGAATATGATCGGAGCCCTGGGACTGGTCATTCATGCCTTAAAACTGGAAGATTATCCCAACCTGGTGGTGAACCTGGCCTGGGGTATCATTGCAATCACTGCAGTCGTGTTCATCCTCCGGAAGAAGCCGCAGTAGAAAAGCTCAACAGGCCAAGTGCTCTTTTCTTGTATACACTCAGTTTCTGGTTGTATTCTTTTTTGTTGGAGACCAGGCTCAGGTAATAATACGCACCATCCACCAGGATAAAGACAAGGTCGGCTGCTGCGGCTGTATCATCAACCTTCAGGTATCCCTTTTCCTTACATTCGATGATCAGCTCTTCCAGGTTCTTGCGGAGACTGTCCAGCAGGATCTTGTATTTTTCCTTAATCACCTTATCGCGGAAGGCCAGCGAATAGCAGCTGTAAGAAACACTATCATCAAAGAGTGTATTCCACTTATGTGAAAAAATATTGTCAATAACGGCCAGCAGCTTTTTTTTAGGGTTGTTCTGTGAAGTTTCCGGTACATCAAAGATTAAAAGGTAACGGTCCAGTATGTATTCCACAAGACCGTATATAAGATGTTCCTTGGTTTTAAAATAATGGATCACCAGGCTGGGATTTATCTTCAGCAGGTCGGCTGTTTTTGCAATCGAAGCATTTTCGAGCCCCTCTTTCTTCGCAAGCTTGTAAAATGCTTTAATGATCTGTTTCTGTCGGGCTTCTTTAAGACTTTTACGTCCCATGCGTTATCTTTTTGATTTTCCTTTTAAGGTATGAAAAAAATCTTCTGCTGCCAAAAGTGATGAAAAAAAATGGAATCGGCGGGGTATGTGCAAACGATTGCATGTTGTTTATGTATTAATAAATTAATTAAATGTTCATTCAAAATATTTTTTTCAGGAAAAATCCTTATATATATTTGTGCCGCGATGGGCTTGAGTTTGAGACTGAGTGCTTTCTTGTTTGCTGCTTTCTTTTTTTGAATAAAACGTAACATTAAGATAATAACACCCGGACCGTTATCTAAATAATTTTGTCAATTATAAAACCAAGTATAATGACCCGATCCATTCTTTTTGCGCTGCTGCTTTTTTCAATTTCCGTTACTACAGCATTCGCTCAAACCCAAAAAATAACCGGCTTTGTAAGGGATGAAAGTGGCGCTCCGGTAGTGAATGCCACCCTTTTGTTGAAGGGGACAAGGATTACGGCGCTGGCAGATACCGCCGGTCTATTTGTGGTGCCGGCAAAAGAAAACGATGTGCTCACCGTGTCATCCGTGGGATATGAAACCAAAGATGTTACGGTAACTGCTTCAGGTACGCTGAATGTAGTGCTGAAAAAAAGTGATCAGGGTATGGATGAGGTGGTAGTGGTAGGGTATGGTACCCAGAAGCGGATCAATGTTTCCGGTGCTGTGGATCAGATCGCCGGGAAAAAAATCGCTGAACGTCCGGTGGCCAACATCCTCCAGGGACTACAGGGCTTGAGTGCGGGACTGAATATTTCTTATGCGGGTGGTGCACCTGGAGCTGTTCCTAATATCAACATCCGTGGTATGGGGTCTATCAACGGAGGTTCTCCGCTGATATTGATTGATGGTGTGGCTTCGCAAAATGATGATCTGCTGCGGTTAAATCCCTCGGATGTGGAATCGATCACTACGCTCCGGGATGGAGGTTCTGCGGCTATTTATGGTGCCCGTGCTGCGTTTGGGGTATTGATGATCACCACAAAAAAGGGTAAGACCGGGGGCAAGCAGGTGATATCTTACAATAACTACTTTGCGCTGTCTAAAAGAACCGTGATGCCGGACCCGATCACAGATCCTTTTATCTATAAAAAACTCCGCAAGCTGGCTATTGACAATTCACCCTGGAACACACCCAACTACGGAACGTTTTTACCCTGGGAGCAAACCTGGGCCAGACAACGGTCAGAAGATCCTTCCTCTGCACCGGAAGTGATGCCCAACCCCGATAAGCCTGCAGAATGGGCTTATATGGGCAACTATAACTTTAATGATTACTTCTTTAGCAATAGTAATTTTTCTACCTATCACACGTTGTCTTTCAGCGGGTCATCTGCCGGGAAGGCCCCCATCACCTATCTGTTATCCGCGGACTATACCAAAGAAAACGGTCTGATAAAAATTACCAAGAATGACTGGAACCGGTATGGCCTCCGGGCAAATCTTGGTATCAATCCCGTATCCTGGCTGAAGGTGGAAGATAACCTGACAACCTACCAGCTCATCAAGGATATGCCCACGTATAATGTGACCGATGTATATTATACACAGCCGGTGAACGTTCCCAAAAACCCGGATGGAACCTGGGGCAACAACAGTGCGGGGATACTTGCGGGCGGACTGGTGGACGGTGGCCGGAATATGGAGACACGTTTTGGGTTTACCAATATCCTGCGTGGCGTGGCCACCTTTTTAAAAGGGGACCTGATCTTTACCGGTACCATGAGTCATAAGCGGGAACTGTGGAAAAGCGATTACTCAAGTCTCCCTTTTAATGTGGGTTACGGACCCGATGATGTACGGGCCGTCAACAAGCCCGGTGTGATCTCTAATGTGAACGGAACGGTGAAGCAGGATATCTATGATCTTTTTGGAAATTATAATAAAACGTTTGGTGAACATGCGTTCAAACTTACAGCGGGCTACAACCAGGAATATTACCAGTGGGATCCGCTGAGTGTAAGCCGCAACCAGCTGATTTCACCAGGGCTCCCCTTTATCCACCTTACGGTGGGAACGGAACCTACAATTCAGCAAACAGGCTTTGGGTCCCCCTATTATGACTATGCCGTAAGAAGCTATTTCGGCAGATTAAACTATACATTCAGTAACCGTTATATCATCGACCTTATTGCAAGAAGGGACGGATCATCCCGTTTTCCGCCAACGAACCGGTGGGCATTTACACCGGGCATTTCCGGTGCCTGGGTGGTGAACCGGGAAAAATTCTGGGAAGCAATGGGAACGGCGTTTTCCACGTTTAAGATCAGAGGGTCTTATGCAAAACAAGGAAACCAGTCTGTAGGAGAGTATTACGGGTATATACAAAATCTTCCCAAAGGTACTTCAGGATACCTTGTTGATGGTGTGCGTCCGCCAATTACCGGGTCACCCGGGTTAACCGTAGATCCGACCAACTATACATGGGAGCAGGTAGCGACCACGAATGTAGGTACGGATATGGGCTTTCTGAACGACCGGCTTAATCTGGCGTTTGACTATTATATCAGGAAAACCACGGGCATGCTTGCCCCGGCCAGGGTATTGCCGGCGGTTCTTGGAACGGCAGCGCCGAAACAGAATGCTGCGGATATGGAAACCAGGGGATGGGAATTTACCCTCGGATACAATACCTCCTTTGATGTGGCAAACAGGCCCTTTTCACTGAATGCAAAAGTGCAGGTGTGGGATAGTAAAAGCAAAATCACCAGGTACGATAACCCACTTGGATTGTTTAGTGCAGCATACCGGCAGGGGCAAACGGTAGGTGAATTATGGGGACTGCAAAACGATGGACTTTTTGCATCCAAAGAAGAGATCGCAGCCCTGGATCAATCCGCCATTATTCCCTGGGGGGAGCTGGATATTGTGCCCGGATGGCCGCGCTACAAAGACCTGGATGGAAATAAGAAAATCCAGCTGGGGCTGAGTGATAAGGATCCCAAAGACCTGCGCATTATTGGTAATACGCAACCCCGTTACCGTTATTCCTTTAACCTGGACCTGGGATGGAATAATATTGATCTTTCCCTGTTTTTACAGGGCGTTGCCAAAATGGATTATTATCCGCACCATTATCTGTTCTGGGGGCTGTATCAGCAACCCTATGCCAACATTTATCCCTGGAACCTGGATTTTTACCGTCCCACAGCCGCTACGGATGCAGAGAGGGCTACTTATCCGCAGGCGTATATCAATGCCGGTTTAGCCAATGCAAATCTCAACGCTTATTATCCTGTGCTGCAATCCTGGCTGGCAGACAATAACTACAGGGATGGCAACGGTAACGCAGCCGGCCTGGATATACCCCAGAGCCAATACCTGCTGAGCGCTGCTTACCTGCGGATAAAAAATATTACTGCGGGATATACTTTTCCTAATCGGCTTACAGAGCGGATCGGCATCAGCCGCCTCCGTGTCTTCTTCACCGGTGAAAATATTTTCGAATTTTCTAAAATTAAAAAGTATGTAGATCCCGAATCCATCATCGATGGTTATGGATGGGCATATCCTTACCAGCGTAAATATTCCATGGGACTGAATCTTACTTTCTAATCTTCTTCCTGTATAAATAAAAGAAACATGAAAAAATATTTCTACATAATAGGCATCTGTGTTTTATCCGTTTCGTGTAAAAAAGGATTCCTCGATCGGTATCCTCATACAGAGATCTCTCCGCAACTTTTCTTTAATTCAGAAAGCGATCTTGCGCTTTATGTAAACGGGCTGCTGGACCAGCCGGGAACCGGGATCTATGCCAGTGGCTCGGAACAGGCTACTGATGATTATGCCACAACGGGCAATGTTACCATGAAAAATATCCTGTCTGGTAATATCAGCTCGCAGAACGCACCGGCCAACTGGAGCTGGGGCAGACTGCGCTCTATCAATTATTTTTTACAAAACTATTCAAAGGCGAAAGTGGCGGATGACGTTAAAAATCATTATGCCGGTCTGGCGCGTTATTACCGGGCCAGGTTTTACCTGGCCAAGGTTAAAAATTATTCCAGTGTGCCCTGGTATGGTCAAACGATTAACCCCACCGATTCTGCCTTTCTTTACAAAGCGAGTGATCCCAGAACACTGATTGTGGACAGCATCCTGGCCGATATGGATTTTGCCGTGGCCAATGTACGGGAGAAGGTACCGGCCGGCACACCCGGGCTATGGGCTGTAAAAGCCATGTATGCGCGTATGGCACTTTTCGAAGGTACTTACCGGAAATACCATCCCGAGCTTAACCTGCAGGGCACCGCTGGCAAATTCCTGGAAATTGCGAAAGCGCAGGCTGGTGACGTGATGGCCTCCGGCAAATTTATGCTTACCCCAGTTTATGCAGATTTATTTAACAGCCAGGATCTGAGCGGTAATAAGGAAGTGATCCTGAATACAGCTTATGATGCCAATAAAGGGGTTTCCGGAGGCAATAACATCGGTATTGGCGGCAACTATGAACAGTCGCCTTCACGCGACCTGGTGCAAACCTACCTGATGAAAGACGGTACCCGGTTTACAGACAAGGCCAACTACCAGCAATTGCAGTTTGTAGATGAATTCAAAGACCGTGATCCGCGGATATACACAACATTTATGTCGCCGGGATTTATAAAACTTCCGGATACCCGGCCCTATATACAGGATCTGAGTGTGAGCTTCACCGGCTATCATCAGCTGAAAGGATTTATCAATAGCACCGACAATATTATTATTGGCAGTGTGGATGTACCGGCAATACGGTATGCGGAAGTGCTGCTGACCTACGCAGAAGCGGTAACCGAGCTGGGTACCGTTACCCAGGATGACCTGGATAAGACGATTGGGCTATTACGGAAACGTGCATGGAGCGGAGCGGAAGTTCCGCTGCTGTCCCTTGCAGCGGCCAACGCAAATCCTGACCCCGTACTGGCTGCAAAATATCCTGATGTTACGGGGAGTAATAAAGGAACGCTGCTGGAGATCCGCCGCGAGAAACGGGTTGAGTTTGCACTGGAGGGCCAGCGGTACGATGACCTGCTGCGCTGGCACGCCGGTAAAGAATTTGCCCGGTATGCAGAAGGGTTGTATTTCCCCGGACTGGGACAATATGATCTGACCGGCGACAGTATACCGGATATCATCCTGATCAGTAAGTCGGCGTCGATTCCGGAAGAGGATGCCAAGATTAAAAATACGCTGGGTATAAAACTGATCTATTATAAAGCCGGAGGTTATAAGGAAAGCGGGGCCACTGTTTATCTTAAAAACGGCGAAAGCGGCGGACCTATTGTTACAGGGAGTACACCCCGAACATTTATTGACCCTAAATACTATTATTTGCCCATCCCGGCTTTGGAAATCAAACAGAACTCCAAACTGATACAGCCTTTTGGGTGGGAATAATGAAGGATCATACTCCTGGAGAATGAAGTCATTCCTTAATTTAAAATATCTTAAAACATTTTTATGAAAAAGAAATGCTTACCACTGATGCTGCTTCCGGTGTTCCTGGTTGTTGTATCTTTTATACCGAAGACCGGCCCACAAAAGAATAATTCCGGGGAAAAAGTAACGGTTCCGTATACCGCAATGTTGGGTTACAGCACAATAACAAGTCTATTGAAGTTTGGCAGTATTACCATTAACCCTGCTCCCGCGCCCCCGGCGCCCTATCAAAATTCTATTTACTTTAAATATGGCAGCATATCCGGCAATTATTTCCAGGTAGAAAGCGTAGATGGCTGTCCGTTTTATACCGTAAATTCTGGCGCTCCGGTTACGTATGTGCCGGTTACCAGTGCTGCAAATATTTTTGGTATATTTTTTAAATCGGAGCCGGGATGCAGTTCTTCGCGGCTTATAAAAGTATCTTACGATAACAGCGGTTCCTGGACACCGTTTGAAAATTTTGTAATCAATCTTTAATGAATCAATGACGTTTGAATGAACAGGAAAACATTTATTTCAAGCGCGTCTTTGCTCACCGGTGGCGTATTTGCCGGCGGGTTGGAAGCGGCCGGTAGGTCAAGTGCAGAGAAACCCGTGCTTACGCTGGCACATATCACGGATGTGCATATCCGTGCCGGCGATAATGCGCCCCAGCGTTTTAGGGATTGTTTGAAAAGAATAAAAAAAACAGGGGTTGATTTTTTTCTGAATACGGGCGACTCCATCCATGATGCCTCTTACGATAATGTAAAGAGAGAAAGTGTCACCGAACAATGGCAGATATGGGATGATTGTATAAAGGAAATAAAGGACTACGATATCTACAGCTGTCTGGGGAACCATGATATGTGGTGGGCCGCTCCGGATAAAAAGGATGCCATGTATGGAAAAGAGTATGTAGTAAAGCGGTTGCACATACCGCACCGGTACTATAGTTTTACCCGGAGCGGCTGGCATTTTATCGTGCTGGATGGTAACAATCACAATATTTCCCTGGATGATGAGCAGTTTAAATGGCTGGAAGATGATCTGGAAAAAACACCCGCCAACACGCCAACGCTGGTAATGTCGCATTACCCTACTTTTGGTGCCACGCCCATATTGGTAGGCGGCAACCATAGTGATCATAAAAAGTTGAAAGATATTTTTTATAAGCATAAAGACAAGGTAAGGGCCTCTCTCAGCGGGCACAATCATCTTTATGATAAAACGTCTTATAATGGTGTATGGTATTGCTGCCACGGCGCCATGAGCGGCTTCTGGTGGGGACAGGGGGATAAAGAATCTGCAGGACCTGGTTATTACCTAGAAACGCCGCCGGGCTATGCCCTGTTAAAATTATATAAGAATGGCGGTTTTGAAAGTGAATATATTGCACATGGTTTTTAAAACAAATGCGATGATACGAAAAGGAATATTGGTGGCAATTGGCCTCCTTGCGGGTTCTGTGGCGCTGTTTGCCCAGCGGCCTAAAAAAGTGGTATTTGTCATTGCTGATGGAATCCCTGCGGATGTGATTGAGTCGGTGGCCACACCACAGATGGATGCCATTGCACGCGCCGGAAGGTATAGCAGGGCCTATGTAGGCGGTGGTAAGGGAACCTATTCCGAAACCCCCACAATTTCTGCGGTAGGCTATAACAGCCTGCTTACCGGCACCTGGGCCAATAAGCATAATGTTTGGAATAATAACATTGCAGCGCCCAATTATCATTATCCAACCATCTTCCGGCTGCTGAAGGATCAGTATCCGCAAAAGAAGATCGCCGTTTTCTCCAGCTGGTTAGATAACCGTACCAAGCTGGTGGGAGACGGGCTTCCGGAAACAGGCAAGATCCATGTAGATATTTCCGCAGATGGCTTTGAGCACGATACCCTGAAGTTTCCCAAAAACGGACCGGTACACCGGATGCACCTGATTGATGAACAGGTGGTGGACCGGGCCACAGAAAGCATCCGGAAGCAGGCGCCCGATCTGTCCTGGATTTACCTGGAATATACGGATGATATGGGCCATGGCTATGGCGATAGCCCCCGGTTTTATGAAGCGGTGCAAATGCTTGACCGGCAAATGGGCCGCGTATGGGAGGCGATCCGCTACCGGCAGGACCGGTTTAAAGAAGACTGGATGATCATTATTACAACGGATCACGGGCGGTCGGAAGCCAATGGAATGGGCCATGGCGGCCAGTCGCCCCGGCAGCGCAGCACCTGGATGATTACCAATAACCCGGGGTTGAATACCTACCCGGACCATTATATTCCGGGTGTGGTAGATATTTTTCCAACCATTGCCCGTTATCTCAATATTAAGGTGCCCCTGGAAGTAAACCGGGAACTGGATGGTATTGCGATGATTGGGAAGGTTTCGCTGGCAGACATGCAGGTAAATTATTTTCAACATAAACTTGATATTACCTGGACGCCCCTTAACCCCGGGGAAAGCGGCACTGTAAAGGTTTGGGTAACGACCACCAACCAGGCAAAAACAGGAGAAACCGATTCGTATAGGCTGATGGGCGAAATGCCCCTCCGGCAGAAACATGTTACACTTGATGTAAAGGATCAGCCCTCCGGTTTTTATAAAGTGGTGCTGGAAGCAGCAAACAATACGCTGAACCGCTGGGTGGTAGTGGAGGAAAAGAAATAAAACACAACAATTGAACCGTAGCCCGGTAAGGGGCCGGTGTTCTCAGGGAACCTGATGTAATAAATACATTTCCGGTTCCCTGATCTTTTTGTTATTTTGTTGCTATTTAACCCAGGTTTCTTTCATGACACACCCGTTTCGATCTTCCCTCATCCTGCTTTTTTTATTGTTGCTGATCCCGGTGCCCGTGAGAGCGCAGCGGAAATGGACGGTTAAGGAGGTGCCGGATCCCAAAAGCCAGCCCGGTTTCAACTATGTGAGCAATCCTGATGGAATATTAAGCAGCAGTACCGTTGCGGAAATTAATGGATATTTGAAACGATTGGAAGATGCCACTACAGACCAGGTGGCGGTTGTGGTGCTGCATTCCATAGGAAAAAAAGTACCGCGGGATTTTGCCATGGAGCTGCTGCGGTATTGGGGCGTAGGCCGGAAGGATAAGAATAACGGTGTAATGATGCTATTGGTGATGGATCAACGCCGCATGGAATTTGAAGTGGGATACGGTTTGGAGGGAAAGCTGACTGATCTGGTTTCCAAACAGATCCAGGAAGATTATATGGTGCCCTATGCCAAACAGGGAAATTATGATGCGGCCGTATTAAATGGTGTACAGCAGGTGGCGCAGCTGCTCTCCGGAACCGCTCTGGCGGGTCCTCATACGGAAGCAGTGCCGGCAGATGCCGCTTTTCCTCCGGATGCCTCCCTGCCGTCTCCGTCGTCATATGGCAATGCAGCCGGTTCGGGAGGGATCATAGACCTGTATCAGCGGCATGTGGGTTGGGGAGGCTTTTGGGTATTGCTGTTATATGCGATTTTCCTGGTAGCCGGACTGGCAGGTGTATTTGGAAAAAAGGATAAGGCGTCGTTTTTTGACACCGCAGCACCCTGGTGGTTTTTATTGCTCCGGTTCCTGGGGTGTTATATACTGTTGCCGGTCATTTTTTTTGTGATTGCCGGACTGCCCATTAATGTTTTTACCGGTGTGGCATTTTTCTATGTACTTGCTATGGCGGCAACGGCTACGCTGGTATTCCGGCTGCTGGCACAGCTTCGCCGGGAGGAGCAACGGGGCACAGAAGATGATGTACTGTATTTATATGCCCGGCAACTGGAGCAACGCTGGAAGCAGCCGGTAGCCAATAAAATACTTCCCTTTCCATTGCTCTATTACCGGGAACGGGTAGAGCAGTACCTGGTAAAATTGAGGCAGGGAATGGTGATCAGTGATACCGGTGGCGAAATGCGCCTCCTGAATGAAAAGCAGGATGATGCCTATTTAACGGATGCTCAAAAAATGGAAGAACAGCTGCAGTCGGTGGATTATGATGTGTGGGCAGAAAACGGCGGAAAAGCGTTCAGGCTGCATGGGGTGCTGTTGAGCAGTAAATATAGTCACTGTCCCAAATGTAATACCATGGCGTATTACCTGGAGTCCGACAGAACCATCGAACCGGCAACCTATTCCAGCAGCGGGATTGGATTGAAAGTGTATACCTGCAAATTCTGCCACTACCAGGAGCGTAAGGAGTATACCATTCCCCGAAAATCTGAGTCCGGTTCCAGCAGCAGCTCCGGCAGCTCATCGGGCAGTTCGTCCAGCTCCGGCAGTAGCTGGGGCGGGGGCAGTTCCGGTGGCGGTGGCGCTGGCAGCAACTGGTAAAATGGTAAGAGAGAGAGAGTTGTAAGATGAGCTGAAGATACGTTTGGTCTTTAGATACGGGAAGCCTTTGTAATCAAAAAAGTTGTAATATTTTTTTGCGATTACAAAAAATACGATTACAAAAATTGTGATCAAAACTTTTGTAATAAAAATTGCTATTACAAATTTTTTGATCACAACATTTTTTATGCAACACCGCAGCACGCGTAAACCTGAATACAAACCTCCAGCTGGTCACGGAGCGAAAAATATGTGGGAACCTGGTTTTAAGGATGGCTCATTGACTATTAATAATGAACCGGCATCAAAATTGTCTTTATTGGGTGTACCTACGGCACACCCAATGATCTTCGGCGATAACCCGGCTACCAATAAATTGTTCCGATGGAACAAAACAGGCGAAATAGTTTTGGGCCCGTTTCCTTAAAGCCGCAGACGCCATCGGCATATCTGCAGCAATCATAAAAACCCCTTAAGGAAACGGCATTGAATTGACCATTGCATCATTAACGTTGCTATTAGGAATAAACCAATCCTTACAGTGTCCAAATAGCGCAGGAAAAGGCTATTGCTTCATTTGTCCTGCATCGATATCCTCCATGCCGGCTGGGATAAAGCCCGGGCTATTGCGCTTTTTTCTGATCGATAACCAGGGTCTTTGTCCATTGATCCCACCAGGGGTCACAAGGAGCGCCCAGCGCACTGAATGCTGAAAAAGGTACCGCCCTGCTCAAACTCCGCAGGAGGGCTGTTTTAAATGAAATACGGGTCCCGTCCAGGTTCACGGCTCTTGTGTTGGTAATGAGCTTTCCGATAGACCGGCCGCTTAAAAATGCTTCAGTGATCGTCATATAGAGCACGAAAATAACTAAGGCCAGCAAGCTTAGCACTATTGAAAAGCCCTGTTGCTGCTCTTCAACGAGATAAAAGGCTATGGGAGGGTATAGGGATGCTGCTATAAATCCAACAACGAATGTCAGCATATAATAAACAACCAGGTCAATAAGGAAATTGAGAAAACGCTTGCCGGTACTGGCACGCAGATATTCGAAATCGGTTTCAAATAAAGAAAACTCTTCCGTTGGTGTTGGATCCTGATGCATAAGGTGATGATTTGGTAATGAATAAATATTTAAATAAAGCAATCGATTGTATCTGAAAGTTAATGTATTTACGGGATAGCGGTCACAAGAGGATACTAACAAAAAAAAATTGTGGCAGATGGGCTTTAGCATCCTTCCTGTTCCATGCCCCGCAATGGCCGGCAGGCAAAAAACAGCGGGCAATGCTAATCGACCTTTTTCGCTACAATAACATCACCCCTTCCTGTGCCCGGAGCCAGGTTCCGCCATTCGGCTTTTGTTAATGTGCCGTTCTTTTTGCTGAAAATAGCTGTATGCACTTCCCGTACACCAATATTGTCTTTATATCCGTAAATACAAATGGTATTGCAAACAAGCGTATCGCCTTTCATTTCCCAGGTTCCGGTATTCATATGTGTTTGCCCCTTCCACTTTGTTTCATTAATGACGGTGCCATCCGGTTTTAGAATCAGGCTGTAACATTGTTTCCCCATCTCCGGCATTGAGTTTACTGAATAGGTCCCCATCCAGATGCCGTCAATGGTATGGGCCGGAGGAAGCACAACAAGCCGGTCTTTGATATAAACGGTTTCTTTTTGGCAGCCCGTAGCTGTCAGGATCATGGTAATAACCAATGCCCAGGCGGTTAGTTTTAAAAGCGCGTGTTTCATATAAGTATATTATTGCAGTAGTTATATCTGTGAAGATATGAATTTTTATCAGGTATACAGTCCCCCGTTAATGGAAAGCACCTGGCCGGTAATATAGGCGGCTTCCTTCGTGGCAAAAAATCCCACTGCATGTGCTACCTCTTCCGGTGTGCCAAAACGGTTAGCCGGGATGATTTGCTTCATCTGGCCTTCGTCAATATCTTCCGTCATATCGGTTTTGATAAAGCCAGGAGCTACCGCATTTACGGTGATGTTCCTTTTTCCTACTTCCTGGGCCAGGGCCTTGGTAGCCGCAATTACCCCGCCTTTGGCAGCGGAATAGTTGGTTTGACCCGCCAATCCTTTTAATCCGGAAAGCGATACTACGTTAATGATACGGCCATAGCGTTGCCGCAACATATTATTCACCACTAACCGGGTTACATTAAAGAAGCCTCCCAGGCTGGTATTTACCACACCATCCCATTGTTCATCCTTCATCCACATCATCAGCACATCGTCCTTGATGCCGGCATTGTTCACCAGTACCTCAATGGTTTTGTCTGTATTCGCCTCTATCCAGGTTCCCAGGGTTTGCTGCACGGCCTCGCGGTCGGCCACATCAAAGGCCAGCAATGCCCCGCTAACGCCGGCTTTTTCCACTTCAGCAAGGGTTTCTTCGGCCTTTTCTTTATTGCCTTTGTAATTGATCAGTATGTTAAAGCCCTGTTTGGCCAGCTGTATGCAGATCGCTCTTCCAATGCCACGGGATCCCCCGGTTACTAATGCCCAGTTCATATCGTTTGTTTAAGGTTTAAAGTTTAAGGTTTGAGGTCAACATCAAACAATGAACCTCAAACGTCAAATTAAAAAGGCTGATGTGCTTTCATAAACTCGCGCACTTTTGCCAGGTCTTTATAAAGCGGATAATCCTTGCTGAATTTGGGGAACTGTTCCCGCAACGCAGCATAAATAGCCGTGGTTTTGGCGGCCATCTGGTTGTGCCGGTCCAGGTAATCGATCGCCTGCAGCAGGGTCATCGCCTGGATGGCCAGCACCTCGTACGCGTTCTCAATCACCTTTTTGGCAATCTGCGCCGCGTTAAAGCCCATGCTTACAATATCCTGGTTGTCGTTATTGTTGGGAATGCTGTGCACATACATAGGGAAGGAGAGGGTCTGGTTCTCTGCCGTGGTTGATGTAGCCGTGAACTGGATGCCCTGCATACCAAAATTCAATCCCAGTACCCCATGGTTCACGAAGGGCGGAAATTTCTGATTCAGCCGCGCATTCAGCAGGTAATTCAGCTGCCGCTCGCTCAGCATGGTTAATTTGGTGATGGCGATCTTCATCTTGTCCATTTCGAACGATACATAGTCGCCATGGAAATTACCACCGTGAAAAATATTGTGATTGGCTACATCCACTACCGGGTTATCATTTACAGAATTGAGCTCGTTCACCACGGTTTCTTCCGTATGTGCAAGCGTATCGTAAACCGGTCCCAGCACCTGCGTGATGCAGCGGAGGGAATAATATTCCTGCACTTTGTCTTCAAATACATCGTGCTGAATGTTCTCGGGGTTGTATAAATGTTCGGACCGGCTGCGGATGAGTTTGCTGTCTTCCAGGATGGCGCGCATCTGGCGGGCAATATGCTGCTGGCCGGTATGATGTTTTACGATATTGAGTTCATGAGAATAGTGATCATCATAAACCTCCATGATCTCATTGGTAATGGCCGAAAGCATGATGGACCAGTTGAGGAGCTGCTGTGCCTGTAACAGGTTCAGCAGGCCTACCCCTGTCATCGCAGATGTACCGTTGATCAGCGCCAGGCCTTCGCGGATCTGCACTTTTAAGGGTTCCAGTCCGGCTTTTTTAAAGGCTTCGGCAGCCGGCTGAATGGTATCCTCATACCATACTTCTCCTTCCCCGATGATGCCCAGGGCCAGGTGCGCCAGTTGTACCAGGTCGCCGCTGGCACCCACACCACCATGCTCGTAAATGCAGGGAACCAGGTTGTGGTTGATCATATTTGCCAGCAGGATGGCCAGTTTGGGGTCTACACCGGAATACCCCTGCATTAAATTATTAAGCCGGGCCAGCATTACGGCCTTCCCCTGCTGCAGCGGTAACACGTTACCCCCGCCGCTGCTGTGGCTGCGGATCAGGTTGTATTGCAGTTCTAAAATATTTTCGTCGCTGATCTTGTACTGCGCCATCGGGCCAAAACCCGTATTAATGCCATAGATCAGCTTATGACTTGAAAATTGTTTTAGAAACTCAAAGCTGGTGTTTACCTGCTGTAAGGCAGCTTCATCAAGCGTAACAGGCTGGCCATCAATTAAAATTGCATTAAAATCCTGCAGTGAAAGCCGTTTTCCCCCTACTGTGATCATTGTTGTATTCGTAATTTATTAAACAAGGCGCAAAAAAACGAAAAAGATCACTGGTATCAAAATAAAATGTTATAGCTGATTTATGGTATCAAAAAGCCGGGTGAAACATTCCCATTGGGTTTTGCTGTTTCCGTCAACGGCCCCGGTTTGCTGTTTGCGGGCATAAAATTCTTTAAGAAACGCACCGTTAGGCGACCAGATGGTTTGCATGATTCCCGCAAACAGGGGTTTTAGCTGCGGGGTGGCCGTGTTCCGGAAACTGACCATGTCCTGTACCTGTTGAACGGCAATCTGGGGATCGCGCCAGGGGCAGGTAACAACCTTAAACCCCTTCATGGCAAAGTATACTGCAGATTTATCTGCCCGCTCGTAGTGCCAGTCGCAAACAACGATATCCTTTGGCACCTGGTCAATAGAGGTGTGTGTGCCGTTCTGGCTGGCCTCCCACATGCCCATCCCGGTTGCATAGCCATCCAGCATACGGTCGCCCCAGATCCAGAGGGTGCGGTTGGTCGTAGCCAGGTGGTTCCGGATGCGCCATACCTCATCTGCAAATAACCGGGCCTTGTCTTTTTTACGACAGCGGCGGCACCGGGAGTCTCCTATATAAAATACTTCATCCATACCTGCATGAAAGGCATCCGCTTCAAATACCTGGCAGATCTCATCTACCAGCGCAAAAACGATTTCATGTACACGGGGATGCCTTGAGCAATAACTTTTGCAATAAAGGCTGTCCTGGTTCGGCCAAACATATTTTTCCGGCATTTTGACCCAGGGGGTTTCGTCAAATTCCGGGTATTTTTTCAGGAGGTTATGCGTTTTTGCGGCCCAGGATTGATGCCCAAGAAGGTTTACCTGCGGTATCAGCCGGATATTGTACTGCTTACAGGCCTGTACCATTTTTTTTACGTCGGCTTCTGACAACGCAATGCTGTCTCTTAATTCGGGATGGCTTTTAAACTGAAAATTAAAGTCTACCCGCAGGATCAACGTATTGACCTTTCTGGGCGCCAGTTCATTATTGATGAATGTTACAAAGGAATCTACACCTGAGGGCCGTGGCGCTTCAATACAAAACCCGCGAACGGGCAAAATACTGTCCGGAAGGGGCGCGGCCTTTAGGTTATGAACCTGGAAAAACGATATACAGCAGATCAGTAAGAGGCCATGGGGCATTTTCGTTCTCATACCCTACTAATATAAGCTTTTTCCGGGGTTAGACAATGATAACAGACAAACGAATAAAGGATGCAGCCGCTGATATTTTTAGATGATGGCTATTGAATAAACCGCAGCCACGCATGCTGACTAACCTGCAAATGAGCGGGATGCAACAATCCTGTATTGCCGGGGCAGCCAGGATGAATGCAGTGCTGTAAGCGACCTGTTTTTTGTTTCCCGGATCTTTATTCGTTATCATCACTCAGGCTGTAGCTGTTGTTTTCTTCGTCTTCTTCGCCTTTTTCCTCATCTTCATCATCCAGCTCTTCGCCGGGAACATCCAGGTCTTCTCCTGAATTTTCTGCGGTTTCGTTTAGCGGATCGCCTTCATCGTCTTTATTGTCGGGGCGGGCATGGCGCAGGTTCCGGTCATCTTCAGACCCTGTTTGTTCCAGGGCTTCGATCTCTTCTTTGGTGATTTCGTCTTCCGGGGCGTTGAGGCCGGTTGTTTCAGTACCAGGCTGTTCGTCAAATGCGGGTTCCGGAGCTTGGGCCGCCTCCGGGTCCTCTTCTTCCGGCGCATTCCCGCGTATAAGGCGTTCGCTGTCAGTATCAAAAATGCCCACACCCTCTTCATCATCGGAGGCAATCGTAGTATCGGCCATTTCCCGCAGATCGGGGGGATGGATATTTTCCTGGCCGGGGATATCTTTTACTTCGGGCAGATCCAGTGTTCCTTCGTCTGGTTGTAATGCCTGTTTGTCTTTTTCCGTATCCTGCAGGTCCTGTTCGTTTTTGTTGGTATCCATAATGTTTTTTTATACCGGAACAAATACGGTGCCTGATCTGGTAGTGCAGAATACTGCGGTGAGGCAAACAGACAGAAGCGCCTGTGATAAAACGTTTGCGGTGCCTGCCCGAACTATGGAAGCTGCATTCATTTTATAACCGGTCCGGGTGGTGCCGATTTTTTTCAGCAAAAGGGGAATTAATCCTACATTCAAACAGGGATGAAATGCTGGTGTTACAGGTGGTATCACCCTTTCAGGGTTTTGCTTTACCTGGAAGCTGTTTGTTATAATAATGGCATCCCTTTGGGATTTTTCTGAAAGCATGGTTGCCGCAGATTCGCTGATTGTAGCAGCGGCGCTTTTTCTGCATACGTTGAGTATGATTAAAAGTGCTGCTAATCTGCGGCTTTTGACGAAACAAGATGATATGCATATCACCCTTCAGGGTTTGGCTTACCGGGAAGCTGTTTGTTATAATAATGACATCCCTTTGGGATTTTTCCGATGGTTGCCGCAGATTCGCTGATTGTAGCAGGGGCGCTTTTTCTGCATACGTTGAGTATGATTAATGGTGCTGCTAATCTGCGAATCTGCGGCTTTTGACGAAACAAGATGATATGCATATCACCCTTCAGGGTTTGGCTTACCGGGAAGCTGTTTGTTATAATAATGGCATCCCTTCGGGATTTTTCCGAAAGTTGCGGCTGCCGCAGATACATTGATTGTAGCAGCGGCGCTTTTTCTGCATACGTTGAAGTATGATTAAAGGCTGCTAATCTGCGGATCTGCGGCTTTTGACGAAACAGGATTGATGTGCATATCACTCCTTCAGGTTTTGTTTTACCGGGAAAGCTGTTTGTTATAATAATGGCATCCCTTCGGGATTTTTCCGAAAGCATGGTTGCCGCAGATTCGCTGATTGTACCAGCGGCGCCTTTGCATAGGCTGGGTGCGATTAAGGGCTGTCAAATTTGCGGATCTGCGGCTTTAAAAAAGAGCAGGACTACACTCTTTTATCAATAAATTTTACTGGTTTACGGGCGCCTTCAGGAAACTGCAATTGCTGCATTTCTTCCCTGGTGAGGTATTTTATATGGGGCATCACGCGCAAACGGGCCTGCAGGTAGGTTTTGATTTTGCCATCCGTTTCTTCGGAGGTATTGGCGGGCAGGATGTACAGGAGCACTTCATCAGTTCCGATCTCGTTGCTGTATACTTCCGCTACATATTCTTTAATGGCATCGATCTTATGAATGATCTCAAACAGGGCCGGCGCAAACAGGGTGGTACCTTTGAATTTGATCATTTGCTTTTTACGGCCGATAACCGGTGAAAGCCGGGTGGTATGCCGGCCACAGGAACAGGGCTCATAAAACGCACGGCAAAGGTCGCCGGTCTTGTACCGCAGCAATGGCATACCTTCTACCCCCAGTGTGGTAATAGTTACTTCACCGATTTCCCCGGGTGCCACAGGGTTGCCCTGGTCATCAATGAGTTCCAGGATCACCAGCTCGGGGTTTTGGTGACCGCCTTTACCCGCTGTGCATTCGGTAAAGGCCGTTTGCATTTCGGTGGAGGCGTAGGTAGAGTAGAGTTGTATATCCCAGTTTTCGGTGATCCGGCTGCCGAGAATGTTCAGGCTCAGGTCTTCCTTCCGCAAATTTTCTCCAATGCAAATGGCCTTTTTTACAGAAGAACGGTTGAGGTCAATGCCGTTTTCTTTTGCGTACTGGATCAGTTTTACAATAAAGGAAGGCACGGCTACGATGGCATTGGGTTTCAGCCGTTCAATCACTTCCCATTGCAGGGATGGTACACCGGGCCCTACCCGCACCTGTCCGGCACCCAGCTTGCGGATACCCAGGTAATAGGCAATGCCTGCCATGAACTGCCGGTCCAGGGTCAGCATGAGCTGGTAAATATCCGAAGCGCTGCCATCGGCACAGGCAAAGGAACTGTATTCATTATAGGCCAGGCGTTGCAGGTCGTTCTCGGTTAAGGCAATGGTTACCGGACTACCAATGGTACCGGATGTGGCCATATATTCTACGATCTGGTGCTGGGGCACGCAAACGAATGCTTTATTGTGCTGTTGCAGATGCTCTTTTTCGGTAGGCGGAATGCGCACCAGGTCTTCAATGTGCCGGATCGAATCAGGATCGATATTGTTTTCCTGGAACAGTTGTTGATAAAATGGCGAATTCACTTTGAGGTATTGTACCAGGTTTACCAGTTTTTTTTCCTGGTAGGCTTTTATTTGCTCCGCCGGCTGAAAGGATAGGGATGGTAACTCGTTCATTGGGCCAAAAGTAGGATTTATATATTTCCCTTCCGATGGCCGCTGCTATTTTTTGTGTGATGTTGTGTACGCCGGCGGGCGAACGCTTATAATTCATAAAAATCCTGCAGCAACAGTCCGGAGTTACCCCGGTTCCTCCCGTTGCTGCAGGAAGAATGTATGGAATTTAGGCCGTTGTTTGTTATAAATTAAACGTCATTCTTACAGCTTCATAGTTTTTAAAATTGATGCCTTTGTTTTTAGCGGCCATTACTGCAGTTCCGGGTATCAGTACTACTTTGAAATCCTTAGTCGGAGCCGGATTCGAGGTTGAATTATCGGAGAAACTACGGTAAACTCTTACAGCTCCGGTGCTGTAGGAGAAAATGTAATTACGGGTTACCTGTACATCTCCGCTGCCCGCATTATCGTTAACATAAGTAAAGGGAAGGGCTGTCCAGTTGTCGTTTGCGATCCCGTTTCTCATATACACCAATACCGCACCATTGTCATTAATATCTGCTGTTAACTGGGGCATGGCTAAATCTGCAATATTGTAGTTGATACCGAATGCTGTATAAGTTGTCCAGTTAATACTCGACGATAGAAATATTTTTGACAGGGCACCTGCTGATCCCGTTGCCCCAGTTGCTCCTGTTGCGCCGGTGATTCCGGCCGCTCCGGTTGTTCCGGTGGCACCCGTAGCTCCAGTAATCCCCTGGGCACCCGTTGCGCCGGTTGTTCCGGTGGCACCTGTAGCGCCGGTGGGTCCTTGTTTTCCTTTCTCGCCTTTGAGGTCTATAAATGTGGCCCAGGTGTCATTTGTTTTAGGGCCGTAGAGGTAGTAGAGCGGAATCCAAAGGTAATAATCGCCATTGGTGCCGGTAGCCGCATCCGGCGCGGTGAAGCCGCTTAAAATTCTGGTACCGTTTGCCCCCGCTAGGCCGGTAGCACCGGTGGCTCCTGTAGCGCCGGTTGCACCTGTAACTCCGGTTGCTCCGGTAACACCTGTGGTACCCGTAGCCCCTGTGATTCCATTACTGCCGTTAGCTCCTGTTGCACCGGTGGCGCCCGTAGCACCAGCTGCTCCTGCGGGACCTACCATATTTATGGGACTACCCCAGCCGGTAGTTGTTTTGGGGCCATATAGTTGCGCTGCTGTCGTATTGATGAAAAAATCGCCCGTTTGACCTGTTCCTGACGCGGGAGCGGAATTGCCATAAAAGATTTTTGTACCATCGGCACCGGTTGCGCCTATTAAACCTGTGGCTCCTGCAGCTCCGGTGGCACCGGATGGCCCTGCCGGACCCGCAGGTCCGGTATCTCCTTTTTTACAGGATGAAATGTTGAGTGCCAGTCCCAGCAGAACAAATGCCGGCAGCAGCTTGAATTGATTTTTCATTGTTTTAAATTTCTGAGTTTAGAGAATCAAGGGCCTTATAAGATATATCCGAAAAAGATGCTGATACCGTAATGCCGGTTTGGTTTTTTAAGCAGCAGCCGCTGTAATCAGTCCTGGTAAATAAGTGCTATGATCTTTTTTTGCATGGTGATTATTCTTTGCTTACCTGTACCACTTTGCTATAGGTTTTTTTGCCATCCTTATCTACCTGTGCTATTCGGATATAGAATTTTGCACCGGACGTATCAACGGCGACTGTTTCTTTTTTTGTACAGCTGTAAAAAATAAGACCTGCGGCCAATACGGCCAGCGTCCAGGCCCATCTTCTTTTAACGGGGGAAAACAGCAGGCATAAAAAAGAAACGCCCATCAAACCCAGTACCGACATGGCTGCTGCAGCATTGGTACTATATTCATAATCCAATGCGTTGCTGCTGTTCCCGCCGGGAGCCCGGGATGCGATGGTCGCTATTTTTTTAAAATGCAGCCCATCTGCCGATGCTTCTATCTCAAAATGATCGTTATTGGTTTCGATTTCGGTGGTCCAGGTTACCTGTAATGCCTGGTTGTGTATCAGAGCTGAAAGGGTACCAAAGGCAACGGGCAATACGGTGCTGTTCGTCTCATAGGCGCCCATGTCAATAATGCTGTTTGCAATGCGGTTGTAGCCGGCAAGGTCTGCATTGCCATACGTATTGTTATTGTAAAGAGCATTGTCGCCTGCATTGATCGCAGGGCTTGTGGGCTGCAACGTAAAGTTGCCTGCGGCCGGGTTGTTGAACAACGGATCACTGTTGGACGCATTTTGGGCGGTAACGTTAATGGATGGCGGGTAAGTGGCGGTATAAATTGAATTAGTGAATGTGACCGAGGGCGATCCATTGCCGGCCGTCATTACATCGGTGTTGGCGGTCCCTGTCCAGAGAATACTGTTCTCGATTGTATTGCTGGTGTTCGCGTTCATGTATAAAGCCGCTCCCTGTGCATTAAAAAGCGTGCTGTTAATGGTATGCACCGTTCCCGCGGCATTGTATAAGACCGGAAAATTTTCTGCGCCCAAATAATAAACCAGGCTGTTTACCAGTGTAAGGGCCGGTGCAGGTTTGCTGTTGCCGGTACGGAGGCTGATGGCAGATCCTTTATAAATGGCCTGGGTACCTGCTTTGTTGATGGTATTGTTGGCAAACACGGTATTGAGTATACGTAGTTGCCCATCGCCAAGGGCATCAACGCCCCCACCGACAGCACCCTGGCTTTGCGATGCGTTATCTACGATATTTTCTTTAAAAGAACAATGGGAAAGGGCTACATTATAAACGCCCGGAACTTCATAGTAAGCGGCATCCAGCTGCATGATGCTTAAACCGCCGCCGGCGTAGCTTGCGCGGTTTTCCTGGAACATACAATTGAAAATTTTGAATGCATTGGAGGCGGTGCTGATGCCATAATATGCAATGGCACCGCCTCCCTGGAACGCATAATTGTTTTTAAAAGTACAGTTCTGAATAGCCGGCGTAATATTTTGAGATACGCCGCTGCAGGAAATAAAAAGCGCACCGCCGGCATATTGCGGATGAAAATTGCCGGTAACCCCTCCTTTGTTGGCATTTCCGTTAATAAACGTAAACCCGTCCACGAGGGTGGTGTTGTCAATGGCCGGCGGATTGGCCGATAATGTATCCAGTTCAATGATCATCGTATGATAGGCAATGTTCCTGCCATCTAATATGGTGCTGTTTACAGCCGTATTGCGTTGCCCGGGGTTGGTTTCGCTGCCGGCGAAGCCCCCGTAAAGTTTGAGGTTGTTCCGGTTTATGTAGAAACTTGAATCGCGGTTGTTGGTGCTTGCCGGTGCGTAAGTGCCTTTGGCCACCCATATCTCGGTAACAGATGGATTGGTTTGTGCCGTTTTTAACGCAAGGCTGAGGCTTTTGTAGGCATTGGCCCACGAGCTTCCATTATTGGCCCCGGTAGCGGCGGCATTTACAAATAATACCTGGGCTTCCAGGAGGGATATGGAAAGGACGCAGCACAGAAAAGAAAGCAGGTATCGTTTTTTCATTTGTTGAACGTTTGTATAAATAGTGAACTATTGTTTGTTAAGGTGTGGTAATTCTGGTTTATCATCGCCGGGGCGGCGGGATGACTACTGTTGCTGCTGTAAAGGTGCATTGTGAAAAAAGCCGGACCAAAAACAGGGCAGGACGAAAGCCGGACAAGGCACGGACAAAGTACGGACAGCGGTTCCGGGGGTGTGATATGATCCGCTGGCTGGATTAGGGGCATAAGAAAAGACAATCGTATCGGCGATTGTCTTTAAGCATTTTGTTTTATTGATTGCGACCCCTTAAAGTTTTCTATGGATCGAACGGGTAGATTTTGCGCTCGAAATAGACCCAGACGGCCAATATCAGCAGAAGCGCTATAAGAATGATTAAGAGGGTAACATATACATGCTTTCCGCGTTTCATATAGAAATAAAGATGCTACTAAATTACAGGAATTCCGGATTATGGAGGCGGATTAGTGGCGGACAAAAAGCGGACAGAACGGATGAGCTCAGGAACGGACACCCAGCACCGAAATTTCATCTTCCAGCAACTGGTCATTGGTAAGGTTGAGGCCGGTGCGCAACCGGCGTTTGCTGCGGGCTACACTGTCTTTGCTGATGCCGAGGGTGTTGGCAATCTGATAGTTGGTCAGTTTCAGGAACATTAATGCAGCAAGCCGCTCCATGGCCGGGGTAAGATTTTGCATCCGGCGTGCCAGGTTATCAAAAAAAGCGGGGTAAGCCCTGGAGAACTGGTCCCTGAATTTTTCCCAGTCTTCCTCTGTTAGCAGGGAATAGGAAAGCAGCTGCTCCGGCACGGCTGCCTCGGTTTCCTGGCTATTCAGCTGCTGTTGCAAGGAATCAATCAGATTGTTTTTCTCAATAATATTGCGTGTAAATGTGTCGATTTGTTCCCGCGCCTCTTCAATATCGCGTTTAGCCGCGGCATGCCGCAGGGCCATCACCCGCAGCCGGTATTGTTCCTTTGCCCGTTTCCGGTTATACAACAGGAGCACGATAATGGTAAGCAGCACAATACCCGCCAACACGGCATTGCGTATACTTTTTTCCCTGCTGGCAACCGCTTGTGTGAGGGTTAGTGAATGTTGCAGATTGTCAAAGGCAATCTGGGCTTTGATAACAGAAAAGGCACTGTTCTTATTGGCTTCACGCTGTAGTTCCTTGTACCGGTTCCACATATCATAATAGTAAAAGGCGCTGTCGGTTGGCCCGGTTTGCCGGTAAACAGCGCTCAACTGGCTGGCTGCTTCTATGATTTCGGGGTATCGGTTTTGAGGCAGGGCAATATTCCAGGCCGCCCGGGCTTCCGCCTGTGTCGGTGCATACTGCTTCTGACGAAAGTAAAATAACGCAAAGGCATTGTGTGCCATGGCTATATTCAGCGAATCCTTCGCCTCAATGCTGCTTTGCAGATAGGCTGAAAGCAAGGGCCGGGCCTCCGCGTAGCGACCTTCTGCTGTATATGTTTGACCGATGTTTCCTTTGGCAATGCCTTCCCAAAGTAGTACTATATAAGGATGCGTATCTGGTTTCAACGTCTGCAGGATCTCGTTATAATACCAGCGGGCGCTATCGTACCGATTTAGTTTTTTATAGGAGGCACCAAGGAGGTCGCACTGGAAAATGTATACCAGGGGATCCCGGTGGGTGGTGTCAATATCCCATAGCTTCAGGCATTCCCTGCCGTAGGTGATGGATTTTGCATATTCGCCCTGTCCATACAACGATGAACTTACGCCAAAAAAGCGATTCTGGGTATAAGGGAAATATTGAAAACCGATCTTTCGCTGTATTTCAAGGGCTTTTAAATTGTAAAGCAGGTGGGTTTCCGCAGAAGGGGGCAGGTCGGCACGGATGCTGTATAATTCGGCATTGAGCTGGTCATCCTGTAAGGGATATGCCATTTTTATAGCTTCGTCAATAACCGTATAGTATTTTTGTTCATAATGATATTCCCGCGCCGCCATAATCTCAAACATCAGCAGGCGCACCTGCAGTCGCCTGTCAGGATGGGCTTTTATATATTGCCGCAATTGATCAATATGACCCAGGTATTTTTTTTTGTATGCCGGGTCGTTTTTATGGATCAGCAATGAATCAAAAAACACCTGCGAACGGTAGCTTTGCGTACGATCAGCTACTTTCCAGGCCTTTATATAAGGCGCAATATCCGGCCCCTGGGCAATAGAGGCTGTACTAATCAGAAGGTACCACAATAGGGGTATCAATTTCACTGTAACTAGGTTGGTGCTGTAAATATAAGCAGAAAGCGGTAGAAGCTTTTTTCAAACCGGCCGTCAGGCTTCGATGATCACCACGGCGGCGGCGATATTTTTCAGATGGCTGAGGGATACGCTTACTTTTTCAAGATCCAAATGTTTTAAGGTGTGCGCGGTTTGGCCTTTTAACCGGAGGACCGGTTTTCCGTTCGGATCGCCCAAAATAACAATTTCATTGAAAGCCGTACCTGTTGCCCAGCCGGTGCCCAGCGCTTTAAAGAATGCTTCCTTGGCTGCAAAACGGGCGGCATAATGCTCATATTTGTGCGCCTTAGGCTCGCAATAGTCAATTTCTTCTGCAGAAAAAATCAGTTCGCGGAAGCCCTGCTCCTTTTGGATCTTTTCGGCTACGCGTTCGGTTTCTATTACATCAAGGCCCAATCCGGTGATCATATTTTTGTTCCAGGTTTAAAGTTTCAGGTTTATGGTTTCACGTTAGATCCGTTTTATACTTGATGTTCCGCGGGGGGGGGAGGTTCCTGGTTTTGTCTAACCTTAAGCTTTAAACCTGGAACCTGAAACGGCCCTGGTCCTAGGGAACAGGATCATATCCGCTTCCACCCCATGGATGACAGCGGGAAATGCGTTTTATAGAGAGCCAGAACCCTTTGAAAGGGCCATATTTTTTAAATGCTTCCAGCGCATAGTGACTGCAGGTGGGGGTATACCGGCATTTGGGTCCCATCCAGGGGGAAATGACCAACTGGTAAAACCGTATTAATACGATAAACGGCAGACTTGCTATTTTAAGGAGCCATTTCATTGATCCTGCCTGCTAATTTTTGTAATAAGGAACCTGTTTGTTTATAAATTTCTTCATAATCCGGGAGCTCTTTCCCGGTAAATAATAAAAACAACGAAACCGGGCGTTGGGTTTGCAAGACGGCTTGTTTTAAGGGCGCCTGCTGCAACCGGTAGGCTTCCCGCAACAAGCGTTTGATGCGGTTGCGGTCCACTGCTTTTTTAAAATAGCGGCTGCTGACCCCCACACCGCACTTTACATCGGGCAATGCTGCCGGACCGGCGAGGTACAGCAGTTTTATAAAACCGGAATGAAAACGCTTGCCGCCGCTAAAAACTTCCTGTAATTTCTTACGGCTTTTTAACCGGGCGTTTTTTGGAAACGGGTATGTTTTTGTTTGTTGCAATGGATAAAATGCAAAAATAGGATGATCTGCATTGTTTCAGTGCCTACCGGTCGTTTATATATCAATGTTGTTTCCTTAAGTGATTTTTATAATTGCCGGGTTAATTGCCAAAAGATGGTTTAATTTTTTGTTGTCAACTTAATTAAGGCCGCTGATCCGCAGATTAGGTGCCGCTTATAATCAGCGCAACTTGTCACATCCCGGGCGTGATCCGCGGCTTTAGGGAAACGGCATTCATCTATATATACAGAACAGCGTTCCTTACCCATAAAATGACCGGCTTTAAATTGCTGATAGCAGTGCTGAAGCCAACGGGTGCAACGCAAGCAAAGCTGATAGTAGTGCCGGCGATGACCCAATAATCGTATTCCGCAAGCTGGTAGCGTTAATTTGCACTGCCAAGCACTACCATTCCGCCGGCTTTGCCATCCAGTTCCGCAAAGCCATTACCGGTTTCCTTTAACTGCATATTTTTTTGTGAGCGGATCCTGCATTTGGAAAAGGGAAGTTTGAACAGTGCCCGCCCGCCTTTTTCCGCTACAATTTTAATGCTGGTGACTGTTCCGTTTTCCATTTGACCGCTTACCAGAAAGGCCCCTTCGATACGGAGGTTGGTGAAGCGGATGTTTTTCCAGCTGGCTGGGATGGCCGGGAAAACCGCTGCATAACCCTGCCTGCTTTGCAGCAGCAACTCCTGCACCCCCTGCGCAAAGGCAAAATTGCCTTCCAGGGTAAATGGGCGGTACGTAAAGCCGGAATATTGCCCGCCTTTTTGATCGCCGTTCAAATGGAAACTATTGGATGAGCAAAAGTTGGAGGCAAAGATCTGCAATTGCCGCAGCGCACTGTCTGCCTGATAAGCACGCGCATACAAAGAAGCCATCCAGCTAAAGGAATATCCGCACCAGGCGCGGGTGCCTTTGGCCTGGATGTGGCGGAGCGATTTTTCTACGATGGCCCTGTCTCCCGGACGATTCACATCCAGTAAGGCCAACGGGTAAATGGCCATATAAGGTGAAAAATGGCGATGCGAAGATTCCATATCCTGGCCGGGGGCAACGGTTAAACCGGTTTCGTTTACGCTGTAGGCGGGCAGTTCAGCAAGTGTTTGTTTCCATCTTCCGGCCTCCGAAGGCCGGTGCATAGCTGTTGCCGTTTCCGCCGCTGCGGTGAACAGGAATTTTGCCAACGCCAGGTCATAGTTGGTCCAGTTGCGGAACCAGGCGGTGATGGCATTATCGTTGTATTCCGGACTGGAGCTGAGGGGGAGTTTCCGGGTGCCTTGCTGCAACCGGGTAATCTTTTCCAGGTAAACCGCCGCATCATGGATATAGGGATAGGCGCGGGTTTTCAGGAACTGATCATCCATCGAATACTTCCATTGCCAGTAAAAATGCTGGGCGCACCAGGCGCCTACCGTGGGTGATAAGGAATATTGGATCCAGCCGCCCATGGGATCGCCGTTCAATGTAACCACCCCCGGAACATTTAAGCCGTCTACTTCAAAATACTGCCGGGTATACTGCAGGTTTTTTGCCCGGATCTTCCAAAGCCAATCGGTAAATGTAGCGGCCTCTTCGAGGTGATTTCCTGTATAAGCCGGCCAGTAGCTGAGCTGGGTATTTAAATCATTGTGAAAATCGCCTTTCCATGGAGGCAGGCTGCCGTTGTCGGCGGTCCAGACCGCCTGCAGGGTAATTGCAGGTGCTCCTTTGCGACTTACGGCTCCCAGTTTATACAGCTCCAGGTAATATTGTTTTTCTATGGCGGCATCCGGTAATTGCACGGTAGACCGGCCCCAGAAGCGCGCCCACCATTGCCGGTGGCTTTGCTGGTTTGCTTTTGAACCGGATTCCGGCAATACGGCCGCCTGGTCATTGGAAATGGTCCATGCCCCGGTGAGCCGGTTTTCGGTTTTTGTCCAGTGTACCAACACTTCAAAATAATGCTGCTGATACGTGGGCTGATGATAACGGATGCTGTTTGTTCCGGTGGTTACGGTTCCTTTGGGATAGCCTAGTTTTTCCAGGCCTTCGCCTGAATGACTGTTGTCATTTTCTGCGGCGGATTTTCCGGAATTATAATTGTGTATTTCCAGTTCCGGTATCAGCAGCCGGGTGACAGCCGCTGGTAAGTTTTCGAATTCAAAATATCCTGCCTGCCGGGTGGCGTGTATATAGGAACGGAATACAGTGCCGGATTGAAAGGTTACCGTATTTAAAGCAGTGGCAATATTGAGCGTATTGGATACCACCGTTCCCAGGTCCTTCAGGTTGAATTGCAACGCGGCTGCGGGCAATTTGGTAGGATACGGCATATTGTCATATGGCCAGTCGCCCAATTGCTGTACGGGTTTATAATCTTTTTTTAATACCTGCTCTTCTACCCATCGGAAACTGAATTTTGAAAGATCCAGGGCTTTCCGCTCATCCCAAAGATCGGCACGGTCCAGCGATAGCCGGAGCCGGTCCTTTTTTTGCCACACCAGCGCACCCAACATGCCATTGCCCAGCGGCATGGCTTCATCCCAGCGGGCAGCCAGGTGGTCAAACTCCAGGTTATGTTTGGCGGTGGGTTGTGCCGTTAGAAAAAGAGTAAAAAGGCTGCAAAGAGCGATCCCGGGCAAGCGATGTAGGAAATTGAGCATTCCCGAACTTACAACTATTTTTGAGGATGCCGGGGGCGAAAATGAGGCAATCGTTTGCGCAATAACGGCCATCAAAAAAAATAGCCCCGTTACCGGAGCTACCATTCTTTTCAAGCGTTGTGAGCGCTTACTTCAATTTCCTTTCGTCGGAAACTGTTAATTTCTTACGTCCTTTTGCACGACGGCTTGCCAGCACTTTACGGCCGTTAGCAGTTTGCATACGTTTACGAAAACCATGAACGGTTTTACGACGACGACGATGGGGTTGAAATGTACGTTTCATAATATCTTTAAATTTTCACTATTTTTTGAATGCGCATGGGAGAACATGCTGGTTTTCAAGTTTCCACCACAGGACACCACTCCCGTTGGTTTGTGAAAGGACGGCAAAGGTAGGGAAAAACCGGGAAAATGGCGCAACCGGGTTTAAATGTATTTTTTCTTTTCCAGGTAATCATGACTGAATCTGAGGCTTTCAAACATATCGCCCTTGCTGGTATCCTGTTCTACAAACCACTTTTTCAGACCGGCTGTTTTTCGTGCCGCAAAAATCCGGTCAAAGTCAATCGTTCCATGTCCCACTTCCGTAATGGCCCCTGTTCCGGCTTCCATATCCTTTACATGCCAGAGCGGGAACCGGCCGGGGTACTTATTAAAATATGCCACCGGGTCGTGCCCGGCCTTGCTGATCCAGTAAAGATCCAGCTCCATATTGACCAGTTTGGGAGCCGTATTGGTAATTAAATAATCGTATACCAATGTATCGTTATACTTTTCAAATTCAAAATCATGGTTATGATAGGCAAATCCGATCCCGGCAACTGCTGCTTTTTCCCCGGATTTATTAAGGAGGTCCGGAAGTGCTGCATATACCTCGCTGGTTCTTTCTTCGGGGAATAAATAGGCGCAGGCCATATAGCGGGCGCCAATTGCGTGTAAATCTTCTACCGCCTTTTCCCATCCGTTTTTTAATGTTCCTTTCGATTTTAGCTGAAACCCGGTAAGGTGGTGCGAACTTACCACTTTAACACCGGTATTTTTTAAAATGGATCTGAATTCGGCCGGGGTTTTACCAAAGAAGCTTCCGTCATAGCCATAAATCTCCAGTTCATTATAGCCGATTCCGGCCAGTTTTTCCAATGTACCTTCCAGGTTTTTGGCCACTGCTTCTCTTACAGAGAACAATTGCATGGCCATGTATTTTTTCTTTGCGCCGGCTGCAAACAGGTTAGACGTATATAATCCAGCGGCACCCGCTGCCATCGTTTTCAGGAAAAGGCTTCTTTTCATCGCAATACGGTTTTAATGTAAAAAAATGTTTCCTGAAGTTAACTGAAATTGGGCAAATTACAATCGCCCTATATACCAGGTGGCGTTGGTGCCTTTATTTATAAAACCACCTGGGTACTGCTGACGGGGGCTCCAAAAAACAGGGTGCCATGGTTGTCAAAATCTTCGGTGGAATCCGTGGTAAAAAATTGTTGCTGCCCGTTCTTGCTGCAACGCTGCTCCATTTCCGGATGCCGGTGGAGATAGTCGGCCAGGCTGCTGGCTACCAGTGCTCCCTGCGAAACCAGTTTTACATCAATGGGCAAGTGTTCCTGTATCTTGTCTTTTAAGAGCGGATAATGGGTACAGGCCAGCAACACGGCATCAATTTGCGGGCCCTTCTGAAACAGGGCATGCAGGTTCTTCTTTATAAAAAAATCAGCCCCGGCGGTATCGATCTCATTATTCTCTACAATGGGCACCCACATGGGGCAGGCTTCCTGGTATACCCGTACCCCGGGGAAGAATTTATGGATCTCAATGGGGTAGGAACCGGAATGGACGGTACCCTTTGTTGCCAGGATGCCGATCTCACCGTTTTCAGAATAGGCTCCGATCACTTCGGTAGTGGGGCGGATGACGCCCAATACCCGTTTATCCGGCGCTATGCGGGGCAGGTCATTTTGCTGGATGCTGCGCAGGGCCTTGGCAGAAGCCGTATTGCAGGCCAGGATCACCAGGCTGCAACCCTGCTCAAAGAACCACTGTACACATTGCAGGGTATATTCGTATACGGTTTCAAAAGAACGGTTGCCATATGGTGCACGGGCATTGTCGCCCAGGTATAAATAATCATACTGCGGCAGTGCTGTAACAAGTTCCCTGAGCACGGTTAATCCGCCATAACCCGAATCAAAAACACCGATGGGCGCTGCATTACTGCTGATGGCTGATGGCTGATGGCTGATATCTGATAGCTGATTGCTCATTTCTGAACTCTTCTGATATCTGCTCCCAGGGCCTGCAAACGGGTGTCGATCTGCTGGTATCCCCGGTCGATCTGCTCAATATTCTGGATAATACTTTTTCCTTCGGCGCTGAGTGCTGCAATTAACAATGCCACACCGGCACGGATGTCGGGGCTGCTCATGGTAATACCCCGTAGCTTCCGCTCGCGGCCCAGTCCGATGACTACCGCGCGGTGCGGATCACAAAGAATGATCTGAGCCCCCATATCGATGAGTTTGTCTACAAAGAAGAGGCGGCTTTCAAACATTTTCTGATGAATGAGTACGCTGCCATGTGCCTGTATGGCTGTTACCAGCACAATGCTCAGGAGGTCTGGTGTAAAGCCCGGCCAGGGATGGTCGTAGATGGTGAGCACACCACCGTCAAAATATTTTTGTATGGTATAACTTTCCTGTGAAGGGATATGGATATCGTCTCCCTTGATCTCGAGTTGTATGCCCAGCTGTTCAAAACGGTTGGGGATCACACCCAGGTCTGGAACGCTTACATTTTTGATCAGGATATCACTCTGGGTCATAGCAGCCAGGCCGATAAAAGAACCTATTTCGATCATATCCGGGAGGATCGCGTGTTCGGTACCGGAGAGATAACCGACTCCCTCAATGGTAAGCAGGTTGCTGCCGATACCGCTGATCTTTGCTCCCATGCGATTGAGCATTTTACAAAGCTGTTGCAGGTAAGGTTCGCAGGCGGCATTATAGATCGTGGTGGTACCGGTAGCCATCGTAGCGGCCATCACTACATTCGCAGTGCCGGTTACGGAAGGCTCATCCAGCAGCATATAAGTGCCTTTCAGCTCCTGGGCCGATAAATGGAAAAAACCATCTGCCTCATTATGATTGATATTGATCCCAAATTTTTCAAAACCGATCACATGGGTATCCAGCCTGCGGCGGCCGATCTGATCACCACCCGGCTTTGGAATAAAGGCTTTTTTATAGCGCGCCAGCATGGCCCCGGCAAGCATTACAGACCCCCGCAGCTTACCGCTTTTTTTACGGAAGGCTTCGCTATGGAGGTAATCAATATTAACATCATTTGCCCGGAAGACACAGGTACTCCGGTCAACCCGGTTTACTTCCACATTCATTTCCGCCAGCAGCTCGATCAGCAGGTTTACATCCAGGATGTCCGGGATGTTTTTGATCGTTACCGCTTCGGGCGTCAACAATACGGCACAAATGATCTGCAACGCCTCATTTTTTGCACCCTGCGGGTGGATCTCCCCCTTTAAACGGTTTCCGCCCCGGACTTCAAATACGTTCATTCTGTATGAATATTAATTTATGGGGCGAAGATAGCCTAATACCCCTGTTCTTTTTAATCTATCCGGCCGCTTTTAATTGAAAGTTCCGGATAAAGCCTGCACCAAAGAAGTTGACCTCTACTCCCACGATCTTCCCAATGTCTTTTTTGAACCGGTCGGTCCAGGCTGCTTTACCGTTTACCGTTATGTGAATGCGCTGGTTGCGGACTTCGCATTGCAGCGGCACCGGCTTTGAAAAATCAACGCCAAATGCAGAGAGGTCATTGATCCTTCCTTCAATGGGTTTTTCGCCCAACATCATATTAAATTCACCGGCACAGCCCGGTTTGCCAAGCGGAATGAGCAAATAACCATCGGTGCCGAGTACAACAATATTGGTATGAAGGCAGGGAGAATTGTTTCCCATGTAGGTGTTTTGCAGGTCCAGGCTCAAAAGAAAGTTATTGCTGTTGATATCAAATTGCCGGCTTACGTTGGACAGTGTAAATATGGGCGCTTTTTTATCCTGTTCCAGGTTCAGATCGTTCAGGTCCTGCTGGTTGATCCCTGTTTGACCGGGAACATGCTGCAGCCGGTCCGTTACATAAAGAGGCGCCGGTTCCCGCAGGATGGCACCCACCCATCCGCCGGATTCAATGATCAGCTCGTGTTCTTTTACTACCGAATCGTTCAAAATCAATTTGGCTTTATAAAATCCCGGCATATAATAGGTGCTGGTGTACGTATGCTGGTTCTTGTTAACCCGGAACCTTCTTTTAGGATCCCAGCTTTGCTGGATAAAAATGCTGTCGGCATTGGAATGGGTCGCATCATATTCAAAAATGACCGTGTTGGGCACTCCAAGGGTAACCGGTTTGCTGGAAAAATGAAGCTGCTCAAAAGTTAACAGACTGCCGGGCTTGTGAACAAAAATGGAACCGATAAAAAGTGAGGCTCCGGCGAGCAGCAGCAGAAAAAGAACAACCTTGAAGGGCCGCCTTTTCTTTAAAGAGGGGGTGGGTGTTATGGACGCTGGCTTGGGGAAAATTTCCGAAGCGGTAAACGTCCGCCAGCTGGCAAAACCTGCAAAACGGGCCAGTGCATCGAGTGTGCTTAAATTGGGCTTGCTGTTATACGGTACTTTTCCCCAGATGCGTTTGAGGGTACTGGCGCTTAAAACTACCCCGGTCGACTCGAAAATTTGGTCGCCCAGGTTCTCAAAATCCTGGTTCTGCCATTCAGCAGCATTGCCCCAACCCAGTTTTTCTTCGATGAGTTTCCGGCATTTTTCCAAAAACGGTTGATTGTCGGTCATTTTTTAATCGTGATCGGCCTTGAACAAACTTGAACAGGCCATGAATTTACAATTTATTAAACGGGAAACAATTTTGAGCCTGATTCCCCTGCATAAAATTTTGTAAATATATCTCCCTCTTTTTTAACATAAAACAATTTAAAGCGATGAAAAAAGCGGTATCGGTGCTCTGTTTCCTGTGTGTTATAATGAGTGTATCTGGTCAAAAAAATGGCATGAAGTCACTAACGGATCTGCTTCAGCCCAAATACTGGGTTTTTGAACCGGGTGCGGTGGCATTTTCCGGAACGGGCGCACAGGCGGTGATGAAGATTGCGGAGAACGGAAAACTAATCCGGTTAAAAGATCTGGCATTTACCAACGGGGTAATTGAGTATGACGTGCAATTGCAGGAGCGGGGCTTTGCCAGTATATATTTCCGGATGCAGGATCTGCAGGAAACCGAATGCTTTTATCTGCGCGGCGGGCGGGCCGGCAACCCGGTGGCCATGGATGCCGTTCAGTATGCCCCTTTTTTAAAGGGGGTAAATCTCTGGGACCTGTTGCCGCAATACCAGGCTGCTGCGGATCTGTATCCGGCCCGGTCCAATCATATAAAGTTGGTGATATCGGGTAAAAAAATGCGGGTCTACGTAAATGATATGCAACAACCGGCATTGCAGGTTCCGCAATTGGAAGGAAATACCGGTACAGGCACCATCGCCTTCGACGGTAAAGTAACGATCAGTAATTTGAAAATAAGGCAGGGAGATACGGAGGAACTAACGCCTGAAGCGGGGATGGATATCACCTTGAATGATCCCCGCTACCTGCGGAAATGGATGGCTAGTGCACCGGTTGATTTTGCCGCAGGCCGGGACATTACTATAAAAAATTTGCCGGATAGTACGATTCAATGGCGGCCGGTGGCAGCCGAGCGGGGAGGCCTGGTGAATCTGACCCGGTCCTTCGGCGGCGGTCAATTTCTAAACCGGCAATTGATCTGGCTGAAAGTGGTGCTAACGGCGCAGGGTGCGCAACGGCAAATCATGGATCTTGGGTTTAGTGATGAGGTTTGGGTATTCCTGAACGGAAAGATGGTGTATGTAGATAAGAATCTTTACCTGGAAGGACTGCGTAAGAAGCCGGACGGACGCCTTTCTATTGAGAATGCCAGCTTTTTGCTTCCATTGCAAGCCGGAAACAATGAACTGCTGATGGGTATTGCCAATAATTTTTATGGCTGGGGTATTATCGCCCGGCTGGAATCGATGGATGGGATCACGATTAAATAACCGGCGTACTTTTTATTAATATACAATTTCAATAGTTGATGATGAAACGAATAATTGCGATTGGCATCCTGTTTTTGCTATGTGCCCATTTATCCCGTGCACAGGTTTTTGTTGTGGACCCCTTAAAGGGCGGCGATGGAGCCAGCGGAAGTGTGGCCGCGCCTTTTAAAAGTTTGAAAAAAGCTGCGGCGGCTGCGGCGGAATATGATGGAGCTGATACAGTTCGGATTCGATTGCTGCCCGGCCTGTATACCCTGGAGGATAAAATCGTACTTACCCGGCAACAGAGCGTCCGCCATCCGGGATCGGTATACCTGGTCGAGGCATCGGTGCTGCCGGATGACCCGTTATGGACCCCCGCCAAAATGCCGGTCATTCAGTCGGTATCCCCCAATAATTCAATGATACAATTTCCGCATGCATCCGGTTTTATTGCTGCAACAGACCGGGTGATCATTAAAGGTCTGAAGTTTTTGGGGAATGCAAATCCTGAAACCAGGTACTACTATCCCGTAACAAGAGAAGATACCATTTATAGCGGACTGGATATTACGCAATGCTATTTTATTGGTGAACGGAACTCTGCGCCCATACAAGGGGCTGTTTGGGCGCATGGGGCCGGTATCAACGTAAGCCATTGTATTTTTTATGGCTGCAAAAATGCGTTGCTGATGTTTAAGGCCATCAGGGATTTCTCTGTTACCCATTCCATTATTGTGGGTGCTTATGAAGCGGCTGTTTGGTTTGGGCCTTTTACTGCGCCGTTTGTCTTCCGGGGCAATATTGTGTCTGGTTGCAATTTTTTCTGGCTGCGGCCCGAAGGCTCCGATCCTGCGTATGTTTTCAATCATTCTATTATTGCCAATAATAAGCATTATGCCGGTGTGTACCTGAATAAGGGCGGATTGGCCGCTACCGATAAAAATAATTTTGAAGAGCATGATATCCGGAAGACCGCTACGGTGACATTAAACGAGGTGGGGCTGGATGGACTGCAGAAAGGATACCTGCATCTTTCTCCAATATCGGAGGGATATGAGATGCCCGCTGGTATTTTCATAGACAGGGTGAAAGGACGCAAATAGAAAGTTGGAAGTGAAACGGGTCTTCGATACCGGAATAAATTTTAATCAATAAACAGTTATGATGCTAAAAACAATGGTACTGATCCCGCTTGCATTTTTTGCTGTGGGCTCCGTGGGACAACCAGCAAAAACAGTAAGACCCGACCTGGGAAAATTAGTTGCCGGGAAAAAACTTGAAGTATTTAACCGGAATGTAACGCTTTTGAAGGATTCAAAAAACAGGAGCGGTCTTTATATAGAAGCCAGGGATAATTATGGAGTGGCCTGGCTAACCGGGTATCAATTGGAGAATGGTATACTGGAATTTGATGTAAAAGGCAGGGATGTATTGCAGCAAAGCTTTGTGGGCATTGCTTTTCATGGCCTAAACGACAGCACGATGGAAGTGATCTATTTCCGGCCGTTTAATTTCCAGACAGCCGATACCGTCCGCAGAAGTCATTCCGTTCAATATATTTCATTGCCGGACAATGACTGGAAAAAACTCAGAGCCGAACATCCGGATCAATATGAGCAGGCGCTCAAATCTCCTCCCGCACCGGATGAATGGTTTCATGTGCGCGTAGTCATTGATCATATAAAAGTGCGTGTATTTGTAAATGATCATCCGGAACCGGACCTGGTTGTAACACGGTTAAGCAACCAGCGCGGAGGCCGCATCGGTTTTTGGACCGGGCATCAGTCGGATGGTGCTTTTGCAAACCTGAAAATGATCATAAAATAAAATCGGGGATCCAGCCGAGACACTAATTATTCCAGCAACCGGTTATTTTCGATGCGTTCGCGGGCATTTATAAGGATATGATGTATCTTTTTTTCTAGTTCTTTTTTAGGGGGTAACTCAGTCCAGTATTCCGCCACCATAATACCATCCTTATGCATTTCCAGCAATTCGATCTGTTCACGACTGCTTTCCGTGCAAAGAATCAGACCAACCGGGGGAAGCTCACCTTCCTGCCTTTCGTGTTTACCCAACCAGCGGAGATAAAGCTCCATTTGTCCTTTATGTTTGGCTTCAAATTTCCCGAGCTTCAGTTCTATGGCTACCAGCCTTTTTAAAACCCGGTGATAAAACAGGAGGTCCAGGTAAAAATCTTCCCCGTCAATGATCATTCTTTTCCGGCGATCAATAAAAGCAAAACCGCTTCCCAATTCAAGGATAAAGGTTTCCAGTTCTTTTAAAATAGCGGCTTCCAAATCTTTTTCCAGGTAGGTATTTTGAAGGCCAAGAAAATCCAGGAAGTAAGGGTCTTTGAAATTGTTTTGAAGCGCCGGATGGTTGCTGGTGTTCTGCAAATTGGCAATAGTCGTACGTTCATATTCCTTAGTGGCTATTTGATGGCGCAATGCCCTTACACTCAATACATTGTTGGCGGCTATGCGGGCGTAATACCGTTTTGCTTCCGGGTCTTTCAGGGGTAACAATACCAGGATATGCGACCAGCTCAATTGTCGTGACGCTGTCACGACAATTTCCTCAGATGGGAATTGTTCTGCAAACTGCAGCATCCTGCGCAGGTTTTTTTCTTCAAAATTGCGGCCGTAGCGGGCTTTTAATTGTGTTGCTAGTGCAGGCACGATCTGTTTGCCATAGCCAGCCCGCCTGTTTTGGAGAATCTCTTCATTGATGCGCTTGCCAATATGCCAAAAAAGCATCGTAAGGGTACTGTTTGCCTGCTGCACAAATTGGTGCTGACTTTGATCTATAAGCTTTGAGAGATCGGCAAGTAAAGCCTGTTCCGGTAATAACCGCTTCTTTAAGGACATGTTTTTGTCCTTGTTTTGGTTAGATGTTGTCTTCTTCATAGGTTGTATATAAAAGCCTCATCCGGCGCTTGCTGTTGAGAGAGACGCTCCTCCTATAAAGATACTACAAAAAAAGTATAAAAAATAATTTTTATATAATGGTGTTCAACGGACTAATGGAGTCTTCAATGCAGTAGTGGCTTTGGGAACTTTAATTGTTATTGTAGGAACGGTACCGGAAAATGCCAGAGATTGATCCGTTTATATAAAGATAAGACGGGAGGACAACTTAATAATAAGGACTGATCAGGATGTAGATAATCGGACCGGTTATTGCCACATAAAACCAGATAGGCCAGGTAATGCGGGCTATTTTCCGGTGCCGGGGATATTCACCAATCAATCCTCTGTATGCCGTAAACAAAATAAACGGCAGGATGACGCCGGCGAGTGGTATATGCGTACCAAGAATGAAATAATAAATAAAGCGGATGGTACCGGTGCCGCCGAATTTGGTATCGCCCGCCAGCAGGTGATGGGCAATATAACTGATCAGGAACAGGATGGAAAGGACCATGGCCACCAGCATCAGCCGTTTATGTAACAGGTATTTACCGCTTTTTGCAGCAAACAGCGCTACTACCAGCAGCACGGCAACAATGGAGTTGATTACGGCATTCACCAGGGCAAAAATATGTACATCAAAACCGGGCTGAATGTTCAATTGAACGCGTCCCAGGGCTACTACAACAGCAAATACAATAACGGAAAAGGTATAAATAAGAAGCTTAGCCCTCTTATCATTTTTGGTCCACGACGGGGTCAACATTTTTTTTCTTTTTAAACACGATCAGGAATAGGCCTACTAATACAGCTGCTACGAGGAATACGATGGACAGTAGATTGAACTGGCCGGAGAGCGCACTCTTTTCGTTGGGGTTTTTTTCAAGCGTGAGCAGTACGATATCGCGGGAGATTTTTGCCAGGGAGGCGCTGTCAAGGCCGTGATAAAACCCCCGGATCACCCGACTGCTATCGATCAGTACGAAATGGTCGGTATGAATAAAACTGGTATCGATGCCTTTGCCGTCTACCAAACCGATCCGCATATCTTTCAGAGCCAGATCGTAAATCGTTTTTTTATCACCCGTCAGCAGATCCCACTGCTGGGGATTGATCTGGAACCGGTCGGCCCAGGCCTTCAGCTGATGAACAGAATCCCGCTCCGGATCAATGCTGAAGGAAATGAATTGTACGTCGGTATTGGTACGGTCGCCTACCCGTTCCGAATTGGTGATAGAGCCCTGTAACCGCTTCATGTTTAAGGTGAGCGGCGGACAAATGGTAGGACAATGTGTAAAGAAAAAATCGGCAACGATGATTTTACCCCGGTATTTATCCAGGGTAACCGTTTCGCCCAACTGGTTGGTCAGCTTAAAATCATTGAGGCGATGCCATACCGTATCCGAAACCTTTTTACCATCTCTGAGGGAGGAATTAATGGAATCGGGGAAATAACGCTGGGGCAATACCACGGCCCGGTCGCTGTAATGCTTGATAATAAAATAGCAGGTGAGCGGTAAAATGATCGCAATGAGAAGACCGTATATTGCCTTTTTGTTCAAAACAAACTGTAATTAATGATTTCGAGCCGCAAAAGTCGTAAAAAGCTTTTAAAGGCTTCGTTTTTTTAAGAAATATATTTTCTATATGAAAACGCTTTTGCGGCTGTTTTGTTAGCAGCACAGCGGTATAAAATATTTAAGGGCCGGTTAGGCACGCTATATTTATAAATGCCACTGATTCGCAGATGGGCGCCATGTGCTCTGCAAATTTTGGCGTTAGCGGTCAGGGGAATCTGCGCCTCTGCGGCAATATCATCGGATGCCACAGCCTTGATTTTGTGACCAAAACCGCTCCAATTCATAGGAATTGTGCTATTTTTAAACTCTCTAAAACGATCCAACAATGTATTTTCATGCTAAACCACTGTTAACAGGGGTGCTGGTAGCTTCCCTGTTCATTGCCTGTAATGGTGACCAATCACATGGCGCAAAATCCGGTGGAGATACGGATTCTTCCGCAGCTCCTGTAGAAACGAAAAAGCCCAACAGCGATTATAAACCGGCGTTTGAGGGGCAAACCCGTATAAAAGGCGTACATACCCAAACACCGCTGGATGTAAAAATGCTTTCGGACGGATTGGTAAATCCCTGGGGGATCACGGCATTGCCCGACGGCCGCTTTTTGATCACAGAAAAAAAAGGTGACCTGCGTATTGCCACCGCCGATGGACAACTGAGTGCACCCATCACCGGGTTGCCCGCGGTGAACAGTGACGGACAGGGCGGATTGCTGGACGTGGCCATTGACCCGGATTTTACAACCAACCGTACGATTTATTTTACCTTTTCCCAGGATGTTCCTCCCGGAACCTTAACAGCTGTAGGTAAGGGAAAATTGGCGGCAGATGAAAAAACGGTTGAAGGTGCAACCGTCATTTACCAGGCCCTGCCCGCTTTCCCCAGCAAACTGCATTATGGAGGACGGCTGGTATGGGATAAGGAAGGAAATCTTTTTGTGAGTACGGGCGAGCGCTCCGATACCATATCCCGTCCGCAGGCGCAGCATTTAAATTCGGCATTGGGTAAAATAGTACGGATTACCAAAGACGGTAAGCCGGCGCCCGGTAATCCCAAATTTAACGAGGCGGACGCCCGTCCGGAAATCTGGTCTTATGGCCACCGTAATGTACAGGGACTGGCCATACACCCGGTAACCGGTGATCTTTGGGAGGATGAATTCGGTCCCAAAGGTGGTGACGAAGTGAACCGGATTGAGCCTGGTAAAAACTACGGCTGGCCTACGATTACGTACGGACGGGAATATAGCGGCAAAAAAGTTGGAGAAGGCATTACGCAGAAGGAGGGCCTGGAGCAACCGGTTTATTACTGGGATCCGGTAGTTTCGCCCAGCGGAGCTATTTTTTATAGCGGAGACCTGGTACCGGAATGGAAGAATAACCTGTTTATAGGGGCATTGAGTGGTATGCATATTGTGCGGCTGGTGATCGAAAATAATAAAGTCGTGGGTGAGGAGCGTTTGTTGGCCGATCAGCAGCAGCGGTTCCGCGATGTAGCGCAGGGTGCCGACGGTGCTTTATATGCCATCACCGATGGAGAAAAGGGAAGGTTGTTCCGGATTGGAAAGAAGTAAACGAAATCAGCCATCAGTTGATCTGATGGCTCCTATGTTTGATTATAAAAAGTTCTTTGAGATATAGATCAAAGTTACCAATAGTTTTGAGTTTAATAAAGGTGAGAGGAGAGTGAGAGCGGGCTGAACGCTAAATAACATTAATAGTATATTGTCTATCAGATATCGC
>NZ_JASLGT010000034.1 GCF_030150205.1 Niabella sp. | reverse complement strand
TATTTAGCGTTCAGCCCGCTCTCACTCTCCTCTCACCTTTATTAAACTCAAAACTATTGGTAACTTTGATCTATATCTCAAAGAACTTTTTATAATCAAACATAGGAGTTCTCAGTTTTCATTCATTGTTGTCCCGTGATCGGTGATTTAACCTTCAACATCAAGTACCAAACAGAATTAACCTGGAACCAGGAACTGGCATTCAGCGTTCAGTTATCAGCTATCAGTTTTCTCAGTGTCATAGCTCCCATTCGGGGTTATAGATCTATACAAGATCCACATTGAATAATGATCTTCTTATTCAAACGTTCCCATCTGATAACTGATCGCCGATAACTGATAACTCTGATAGCCGATAGCTGAATGCCGGATCTTTGACTTTTAAAATTTGCCCATTAAATATTTCACAGTACCTCCGGTTCAGTACTTCAGCCATTCTCTATTCACTGTTGCCTATTCACTACTCCCTATTGACTACTTCCTATTCACTATTGCCTATTCACTATTGCCCACTGCCTGTTCCCTCCCTACAACATCCCCAGCACTTTTTTCGAATGACTCTTAAACCGGTATCCGAGGGTAAGGGATAATTCATCATCACGGGTGTTCAGCTTTCTTACAATAAGATGGGTTTGGGTTACCTGCAGGTTTCCGTTTATATAGGCATAAAATACCGGGCCGCTGTAGCCCGCATTTATCCAGGCCTGCAGGTTGAGTACGGGTTGTACGGACCGGGCATTATTGAGCTCCTTAATACCGCCAACACCTCCGATCAGTGCAGGCGATATGATCCATTTGCCCTTCTGGAATACCCAGTTATAATTATAGCCGGCGCCTACGACCATACTCAGCCATTGGGGATCCGAAGCCAGCAGCTGGTAAGTAACCGAATCATGGATCAACGCCCGCGAAGGGGTTTTCCAGTTGATCTTTTGCCATTGGGGAGTTGCACTCAAAACGATCCCCCCTGCAGAACGAAGCTGCCGTTCTGAAAAAGAAAGGCCCGCCCGGTATCCGTAACGTTCAGTATTGGTAAAATAATATAATTGCGTGCCCGCGCGAAATAACTGCATACCGCGGAATGAATCAAACCGCGGATGTGGCTTTGCCGTTTGAAGCAGCAGCCCGTCGTATCCGTCAAAAAAAGGATAGATGCTTAATCGGGGCCGGTTATAACGGAATGAGAAAGAAATATGTTTCAGCTTAATGCCCTTGGCCAGTTCTGTACCCGGTATGCCCCAGGCATATTGAAACGCCAGCCATTTATAGTTTACATAGAAGCCGGCATAGGCATTGGTATTTGCCGTAAGCTGGAAATGCGAGGGCCTTTTTCCGAAGCCCGAAAAATTGAACCGGGTCGTATAATATCCCGGGTATACTTCAACGGTATTTTCCCGGGCGTATTCGCCAATATAAGCCGTGTCCCTTTTTGTTTGGGCCTGCGTCGTATGCAGCATAACCAGCAAGCCGCATACCATCACATACCTGTAAAACGTTTTCATCAGAAATGACCGGCAACTATTTTTACAAGATCCGCTGTATCGCCTCCAAAATGATGCCCACCTTTTAAAACGGTTGTTTTAAAGCCCGCGAGCTTCACCGCCTGCACGGGAAAATCGTTGCCATCACCCGGCAGGATCGCCACGATCCGCTGACCGGCAGCCCGGTTGATCTCAGCCACCACATCCATGCTCCTTTTTTTGGGTGTGCCCCACATATCAGACACACGGATAACAAAGTCTGTAGTAGGTGATGGTGCCATCAACACGGTACGCAGCACATGGCTTTTAACAAAACTACCTAACCGATTCAGGATAAAAGGCGTTACATCTGCTCCGAAGGAATACCCCACAATCAGCAATTGCTGGTTGGGCCGGCTTTTGAGTACACCATCCAGGTAGGCCGTAAGTTCTGTTCCCACCTGCTCCGGCGTTTTTTTACTCCAGAAATACGATTTTGAATTGATCGCCGTAACGGCGTAGCCCGATTGGCTGATACCCTTGCAAAAATCATTGGTAAAGCTGTTTAATCCGCCATCCCCGCTTATATAAAGTACCAGGGGCATTTTATCATTGCCCTGCCAGCTCTTCAGCGGCAGATCTGCCGCACCGGCAGCTGCCGTATACAAAGACAATAATATTCCACAAAAAAAACAGATCGTTTTCATATCTTAATTTGTTTCTGATAAAGGTTTCATCGCTTTTCTGAGTGCTCCTGGAATCTGTAACAGGTCAAAATCATTTCCAAAGATCATGTACTTATTCTCCCAGATGGTGGCATACTTTTCTTTAAAATCGCGCAGTGTTTTGTAGTGCCGGAAACTGCCCATACGCTGCGATGCATATTTAATAATCCGTTCAGCGGGGTTGTCCGGAGCATTCATGCCGTTCAGCGGAATCATTCCCAGGTTGAGATATTTGTATTGCTTTGCTTTTGCATACTCCGTTAATTTAACGATCATGGCATCCATACAGCCCCCCGGAGCATCCAGCCGTTTACGGATCAGATCATAGGTACATTCTTCCGGCGTATAATCCCGGATGATGTTCAGGAAGGCCTGCACCGCTCCTTCGGCATCTTTAACCAGGATCACATCCGATTGCCGGATCGCTTCCCGGGTGAACATTCCCTGCGAAAACACCATTTCTTTTTTTTCAAATTTATCCAGCCATTCTTCCGATACCGACTCCAGCTCCTGCAGCAAGGCATCACTGTGCGGCGCCGGAACCAGTATGGTTTCATATCCTTTTTTCTGCAAACTGTTCAGCCCGTTGCGCAATGATTTCCGGTCCTTTCCTTCCAGCGTAAATTGCCCTACTTCCATAATGGCTTCCTGTCCTATAAAGATCTTCATTTTTTTCAGATCTTCAAAATGCAGCAGGCTGCTTTCATCTACCCGGTAGTATACGGTCTTTAAACCTTCCTGTTTGCAATACGCCTCAAACTCCATTAGCACCTCGATCTTGTCTTCTGCCGCACAAACCGGCTCTTCCAGCACCACTGCAAAATCATTCGCTACCCGGTAAGCCGTAAACCCGCTGGTAATACCGGAAAAAAACAACTGTTTATCGGGCATCGTCTTAAAATAATCCACTGCCGACCGGCCATGCTCATCCAGGATCTCCCTTGCCAGCTCAGCCGCCGTTTTGGCATCGGGAACCGTATCCTCAAAGATCCTTGGGCGCAGCAGCGAATAAATCAGCAGCAGCCAGGAACAGGAACCCAGGAACCGCGTAATATTTATAAAGTCGCGGCCAAAATGTGTTTTAGGCGTAAGCTCGTCATCCGAAAACAACAGGAAGCTTCTTAAAGTATAATACAGGGACTGCCGCCAGTTGAAATCGATGCCAAAATGCCGTTTATCAATAAAATAAAAACTCAGAAAATCAAAGAGACAAACCGAAAACAGGGTGATGAAAAATGTGGCGAAGCCGATACGGATCCACCGCGGATTTTCCCGGATCCGGTACTGTTTGCTGTTGGTGATCAGCAGCACCAGTATAAAACCGGCCAGCAGGCTTTCTTCGTAATCCAGCGCTTTAATAATATTGCCAAAAATAGAAAGCGCGGTAAAGATCAGCGCGGCAATCCAGGCAGCCCTTAACCCCTTAATAAGGTAGGCAGAGGTTACCAGCAACGACACCCCCAGTACCAGCACCATCAGCTTGGAAGCGTGAATGGCTTCCACCGGGAGGTAGTACCGGTCCAGCCGCATACGTTCGGCCAGCGGCGGTGTAGCAACCGAAATAATATTTACAATGCCCAGGAAAAAAATTGCAATCGCCGGCATAATGCGCGCCACCAGTTGCCGGCCCCTCCATATAAACGCAAACAATCCCAGCATTAAGGGAATCCAGAATTCAAATACCCGGTACAGTAAGGTAATGCCCAGTCCTTCTGCATGCCGGTAACCATATCCCATAAATATATAGAGCATGGTGAACTCCACCGCTCCCAAACCACGTAAAAATGGTGACAGGATCATTAATACCACCGAAAGTGTATACCCTACTGCTGCTACCTGGAAGGAGGGCGCAGCGCCCAGTGCATAAATGCTGATGTATACATGTGCAATGCCGCAACATTCAATGGCCAGCGAAGCCGCAATGGTTAGCCAAAGCTGCCGTTTGTTGATGGTTCCGGAAAAGATCTCATCCACATTATTGATGAGCGAAGGAAATTTCCGGCTGGTCCACCGGTATAGCCGCCCTTTTTTCCGGAAAGAATACACCAATAAGAACACACCGCCCAGCAGCAATCCCAGTAATAACAGGGAAAGTCCCGCAGCCCCGGCATGTTGCTGTTTGCCAATGGTATAAAGGATAACGGGCACCCCGATCAGGAAAACTGTCAATAAACCAACGTAGCCATAAATGGCACTTGCCTGGTGGATCTGCGTGGCATTCAGATTCCGCTTGCGCAACTGCGATGTGGTATAGGCCAGGGAGCTGATTCCTCCGGCAGGAAGAAATACGCTTAAAAAATTCCGTTTCAGGAAGAGTTCCACGGCATCCGATAATTTAAGCCGCATACCCATGGCCCGGAAACTATAAATATACATCAGCGCCTGCAGCAATACATACAGGGCCGTTACCACCAGTCCGGCAAGGATCCAGCGGCTGTCGGCGGCCCGCAGCTGTGGCAAAATGGATTGCAACTCCTTCCGTTCGCTTCTGAAAAACACAAAGGCCAGCAGGATTACGAGCACCGCGAGAATTTCCTTCCAATAGGTCTTGGGCGAAAACTTCCGGAACTGTTTTAATATCCGCTCTTTCATAATAGATTTGGTTCAGTTTATTTGAGCCGGTAAACATAGCCCAATTTTAATGCAAAACCATGGGGATTTACATCTAAATTGTTAAAAGAAAGATGATAGGCTTTCATGCCCGCCTCGAAGAACAAACCGGATTTACGCGACAATGTATAACGGGTGCCGGCACCTCCGTAACCGAAAAATCCACGTTCTCTTATGGGATAGCGGGGACCGGGATTATCGAGTAATTCTTTATCATACCGGGCAAAACTAATCCCCTCCTGCAGATGCACATAGGGCGCCCAATGATTAAAGTCACCTATGTAAAAATATTCGCTCAGGTAAACCGGTATAAAACGAAGGTTATAAAGGTTCCAGCCATTATCGTCATGAAAAGATGTTCCGGAATATTCGATACCGCCACCCAGCTCCCATTTATGTCCGAAAAACCGGTTATAGGAAGCGCTCACACCCGGAAAATGCGTACCATGCGTACTGTACAGATCCTCAACATTCACCCGGAGATTGGAACCGCTTTGTGCGTCCGTTTTCATAACCGGGAACCAACAGATTACGGTAAACAAGAGGGCGCATCTCTTATAAAAAGCGTATTGGTTTAAAAAATGCATATGCAAAAATAAGGCTAAAAAAAACAACCTCACCAGGTGAGGTTGTCTCAAATATCCAGGCTGCTGCCTGTATCCACATGTATGAAACGGAACGCGATCACTTCGTTTTCTTATCCTTTTTTTCGGTAACTTTTTTCACCGGTGCATGATGCATCTTATCTGCCTTTCCTTTTTTATGCGCTTTGCTCATTTCTGTTTTTGCGGGTTTATCCTGCATATACATACCTGTTGCATTTACGGCGGCGCCTGTGGTTAATAAAATCATCGCGGCAACTAAAATCTTTTTCATTGTTATACTTTTAAAGATGATTAAATATTGTCTTTCTGAGTTAAAGCTACGCCAGGGCAACAGCCATTCAATGACGCAATAGGCAGATCGGCAAAACGGATCGTTGAAAACGGAGCATCTGTTTATTAACAACCGGTTCCCTTAACCACCATTTGTCTTAAATTGCGATGGCGGCATTTCACAAAAAAGCCCCCTGTTATCAGCAGGGGGCACCTTAACAATCAAGAACTCAAAACGTATTTATTTCTTATTTTCTTTATAACGCTTGTCGGGTGTGCCGTCTTTTTTAACATGTTGGTTTTCTTTGTAACGTTTGTCTGGCGTACCATCTTTTTTTACATGCGCTGTTGCAGGCGGCGTTGCCTTTACTTCAGCCGTCGCCTTCTTTTCTGCAGCCTTGGGAGCTGGTTTTGCTGCCTGTGTTTTTGCAGCGGCCTTGGCTGGCTTTGTCTGAGCGGGGGCTGTTTGTGCCTGCGACAGGTTAAAAGTGATCAGCGCAAGCAGAGCGATAAAAAGTTTTTTCATTTTTTCTATTTTTATATTTACCTGTTAAAGATACATCCGATCTGCGAACCATTATATGTTCAATAGACGAAAAGGCAAAAACAATCGTTGAAACTAAAAAAGAACGCGGCCGGTACCTAAGACCGGGTTGCGGTTAAAGGTTAAATCGCAAGGGACGCAAGTTTTTTTTGCAAAGGACGCGAAGGGATACCGATAGCCGCAGAAGCACTGAAACACCCAGGCGTTGATGTTACGTTTTTACCGCAAGATCAGAATATCCAATATCACCCCCTTGCGACCGTTGCGGATTTTTTGCGCACCTGGCGTTTAACCCTAAACCGCAAGGAGTGCAACGGTTTCGCAAAGGACGTGAAGGGATACCGATAGCCGCAGAAGCACTGAAACACTGAAGTGTTGAGGTTAAGTTTTATCGCAAGGGCAACATATCCATTATCATCCCTTACGACCGTTGCGGATTCCTTGCGCACCTAGCGGTTCAATAGCAGTCGCAAGGTTGTTCGGGAACATTCTAAAAATATTATCCCTATAAGTTCCATTAACCATAATGTTCCGCGTAATATGCAGCAGCTTCTTCCAGGGCATGCCGGCACAGTTCCTGCAAATGCTGAAACACCTGCGAAAAAGCAGGATCTGCAGGCTCAATATGTTCCAGTGCCGACAGATAGGGCTCCGTATGATCCGTAAGTCCCAACGCAGCCACAGTTGTTTTCATACTATGCGCCGTTCTTCGTACCCGGTCCGTATTACCCTGGTCCCAGGCCATTTGTATCCGTCCCAACTCTTCCGGCACCATTTCACAAAATTGTTCCATGATCTCCTTTTCATATTCCCGGTTGCCCCTGCTTACCATAAACAGATAATCTAACTGCAAATAATGCAGCTGGTTATTTACCGGTAACGCAACCGCTTCCGTTGCCGTATCCATCCGCTCAACGGGCGTATCCAGCCATTGTGCCAGCAGCTGGTATAATACCGTCTCATCCAGCGGTTTTGAAATATAGTCATTCATGCCCGCGTGTAAACATTTCTCCTTTTGAGTGGTCAGGGCATTGGCCGTCATGGCAATAACCGGCACCGTACATTGCAGTTCATTCCGGATCACCGCAGTGGCCGTATAGCCATCCATCTCCGGCATCTGGATATCCATCAATACCAGGTCGTATTGTTTTTCCTTCAGCAACCGGATCGCTTCGCTCCCGTTAGGCGCCATCTCAAACCCAATCTGCCAGCCCTTAAGCAATTGTGCCAGCAACAGCCGGTTCATTTCATTATCCTCAACCACCAGTATCATTTTGTGCGACCAGTCTGCCTGAAATGCTTTTTCCGGTACCGCAAGCCGTTCATCTTTTGCTAATCCGTGCACCAGGCGGAAGGGCAGCTGTACGGTAAACACCGTACCGGTACCTTTTTCTCCCGCAACCTCTATACTGCCATCTGATAATTGCACCAGGTCTTTTACTATGGTTAGCCCCAGCCCTGTTCCCCCATACCTGCGCGTAATACTTTCATCGCCCTGGCGAAAACGGGTAAATACTGCAGCGCGTTCTGCCGCATCCATACCAATACCGGTGTCCGACACCGTAAAGGCCAATATTACTTTATTGCCGGAGTGCTGTTCCTGGTTAACGGCTACCGTTACCTGCCCTTTATCCGTAAATTTAATGGCATTGCTGACCAGGTTAACAATAATCTGCGTTAGCCGTACCTCGTCACCTTCAACGGTTTCCGGAACGTCTGCGGCCACCAGAACAGCAAACTCCAGTCCTTTTTCCTGGCTCCGCTGCCGGTAAAGATGTTCAATATTTGCCACCGTTTCACGGAGATTAAATGCCGTTTTTTCCAGCGGCATCATGCCCGCCTCAATTTTCGAAATATCGAGGATATTATTTACGATCTGCAGGAGGTTTTCGCCTGCCTTATGGATCAGATCTGTGTAACGGCTCGTTTCCGTATCCGTTTGCTTTTTTTGTAAGAGCCCGGTAAATCCTAATATGGCATTCAGCGGTGTGCGGATCTCATGGCTCATATTTGCCAGGAAATTTTCCTTGGCCTCTGCCGAGCGCCGGGCACGCTGTTCGGAAACATTCAGTTGATGAATGAGCCGTTGCTGTTCCCCGATTTTATACGAGATATAACCAAAGGCCAGCAATGAGGCCACGGCCGCAATTACGGCAAGAATGGTTCCAAATGTTTTGGCATTCCTTCCGTTCCGGTCTGCATTCCGGATCAATTGCGTAACACTTACCTGGTATTGCTGATCGATCTGGTGCGACAGGCTGGTGATGGAGTCTGAAAGCAGGGTTTCTTCCTGGTCGTTGATCAAGGCTTCCGCAGCATCCTTTCCGTCGCCCGCAAAAGTGCGCAGCACCTCCTTATTCAGTTCGATCTTTTTATTTACCTGGCGTTTCAGCTGCAAGATGCCGGCACCAACAACCGGGTTGATCTCGAAGGAATCCAGTGTCTGGAACGACTGGCTTACCTTTTTTGCCTGTTGCTCAAACCGGCCATCCCGCAGGTCATGCCCGCGGATCACGATACTTTTGGTTTCGGTTTCCAGCTGTGTTACGTTCTCCTGAACCTTCTGCAGTTCCATTTTCAGCTTTAACACATTCATCAGGTCTTCATTACCATTGATGAGCTGGTTGATGCTTTGACTGGAATTAAACTGCAGGAACACAATGACAATAACGGCCACAATAAATGTAACTACAAGTATGTATCGAAAGGAAGATTTCATAACCCGGCAATTCCTGTCAAATATAGTTTAATTCTCAGGCATCGTCGCGGCGACTGGCTGTAATGTTCCAGAACAGTTTTACAAAAACAATGAGGTCCGCTACAATAAGGGCTAAAAAAAGGAAGATGATCAGCCGGTTCCGGACTACGTATAGTTCATAAAGCAGGCCATATACAAACCCTATCAGCAGCAGTACTGAAAGCGCCATGTATATGATTTTCCACGTATTCACGATTCCGGTTTTTATCTTAATGATAAAACTACATCCTTACCCGAGGGGTGTACAGAAAAAATCGCCGAATCGGCAAAAAGGATCGGTGGGGGTTTTAGAGCGATCAGTTTTCAGCTATCAGTTATCAGATGATTCGTTCGGGATAAGCAGATCTTTAATTCAATGCGAATCCTCAACTGATTTATCACACCCGAACGGGAACGCTACAACTGATAACTGAAGACTGAGCACTGAAAACTGATCGCTCTCGTACTGACTATCAGTTTTCAGCTATCAGTTATCAGACGATTCGTTCGGGATAAGCAGATCTTTATTCAAATGCGAATCCTCAATTGATTGATCACACCCGAACAGGAACGCTACAACTGATAACTGAAGACTGAGCACTGAAAACTGATCGCTCTTGTACTGGCTATCAGTCATCAGCTATCAGTTATCAGCTATCAGTTATCAGCTATCAGTTATCAGATGATTACGGACGGGTTAGCAGATCTTTATTCAAATGCGAATCCTCAATTGATTGATCACACCCGAACGGGAACGTCACTGCTGAAAGCTAAAGGCTAAACGCTGATCGCTCTCTACTGGCTATTAGTCGTCAGCTTTCAGCTTTGATCATCAGGCATGAAGGCGCTACCTGAAACATTCCTAAAGCACATTCAGCCGTTTATTAAGGGCATTTCTGTAGGCATCGGCAACCGGTACGGGTTTGCCGCCAATGATGAGCGCTCCCTGCTCCACGCTGTCGATCTTATCCACCGCTACAATATAAGAACGGTGTACCCGGATGAATTGCTGCACCGGCAACCGCTCCTCTACTGTTTTTAACGGGCTATGCACCGCGTAAAACTTTTTAGCCGTATGTAATTTTACATAGTCGCCCATAGCCTCAGCATAAAGGATCTCTTCAAAGCCCAGGCGTTTTACCACGTTAGAGTCCCGTATAAAAAGAAAGGCATCCTTGTGCACATTCAATTGTTGCTGGTTGCTGGCAATAATTTCCCGGGCACGGTCAATTGCCTGTAAAAAACGTGCCGGCTGTACCGGTTTAATAATATAGTCCGCTACATTCAGTTCAAACGCTTCGATCGCATATTCCTTTTTTGCTGATATAAAGATGATCACCGGCCGGTTGTCTCCCAGTAGCCGTGTCAGCTCCAGCCCCGTCATTTCCTCCATTTCGATATCCAGCAGCAACAGGTCTACCGGCTGCTGCCGCAGCAGGTTGCTGGCTTCCAGTGCGCCGGCAGCCTCGCCCGCTATTTCCAGGTCGCTTACCTGTGCCACCAGTTGTTTCAATGTGGTACGCGCAATCTTATTATCATCAACGATCAAACAATTCATAATACCGCTCTTTGAATCAACTCAAAAATAGGGCTTATTTTTGGTTTGCACCAATCCGTTACGGAGGCATGGCGTCCCTGCTTCCGACAACGTATTTAAAAAAAAATGTAAAAAGCCGGGCTTCCGTTTCCAATAATTTTCGTCTTAACCCCGGAACTTTGCATAAGTTTTTGAAACGGATACCGATGTTTTATCAGCGGCCTTATTCCCCCACTCTTTAAAATGGATATCTAAACAGGATGTTTTATTTTTAGCTCTCCATTACGATTATCATTCAATATATGAAACCAACCATCGCATTCCGAAAAGGCATATTCCTGTTCCTGCTGTTCTTTTGTCAAACCGCCTTTACCCAACCGGGGTTTCCCAAACCCTTGCGGCTGGGGTTTAATATCGGGGTAGATAAAGTAACCGTTGAAGGCATGAAGGCGGCAAAAGCTGCCGGTATCGACTGCATCGAAATTGGCATGGGCGGCATTGTGGATACGGCACGCAATTTTTTAAAGGCCGATGAAGCCTTCCTGGAAACCGCAAGGCAGGCCCGGAAGGCTGCGGATGAAGCCGGCATACAGATCTGGTCGGTTCATATGCCCTATGGAAAAAACATCGATCTTTCCCTGGGCGATGAAACGGAGCGGAAGGCGGTGGTGGCCATGCATGCGCGGGTGTTAAAATACGTTGCGGTTCTAAAGCCTCATATCGTTCTTTTTCATCCCAGCTGGTTTTTAAACCGGGATGAACGGCCGCTGCGCAAAAGGCAGCTGGTACAATCCGTAAAAGATTTAAACCCGATGGTAAAGCAACTGGACGCTATTATGGTCATTGAAAATATGCTGGGACCGGAATTGCAGCACGGACCTGTACGGGAACGGCCGCTGTTGCGCACCGTGGAAGAAGCGGTTGAAGTAATGAATCTGCTGCCCCGCGATGTGTATTCAGCCATTGATCTGAACCATATCAAATACCCCGAAAAGCTGATCCTGGCAATGGGCAGCCGTTTAAAAACACTGCACGTGGCCGATGGTACCGGCCGGGAGGAGAACCACTATTTTCCCTGTAACGGTAAAGGAGAGAACAACTGGGTTGCCATCCTGCAGGCCCTGGACCAGGTGCATTACGACGGTCCTTTTTTATATGAAAGTCATGCGTCAAATGTGGCCGATTATAAATCCTGCTACCAGTCGCTTTACGCTGCCGCATTCGGTACCGGCGCATCGCTTAGCCCCACGTTGGCACAGAAAAACTTCCCGCTGACAGCGCAGTTGAACGACTTACAAACGACCCCGGCTTTTCAAAGCAGTATACAGGCTCCTACCCAGGGCTATGCGGCTTCGTTGCAACAGGCAATTCAGAACTGTACGGATAAATCCTGCATGGCCGCGGCCTTTAGCCTGTCGCCCGAACTGATCCGGCAAACCGGTGATGCCTGGGTAAACGAATATGCCCGCAATGCACGGTTAAAGGCCATTGTTGCCACATTAAAGAAAACGGAAACCTATTACCGGTTCCATACATTAAAAGACACCGCCTACCTGCGCCAGGTTTGGGAAAGCGAGGCCGGAAATATCAACCGCATCTTCAATATTTATATAAAAGGCGATGCGCCCCGGTATCCGAAAATCGATTCCATTCGCTTTAGCGCAAAAGATAAAGTCTACCCCAAAACCCTGAAAGATTATCTCGTGCAGGCTGCTGCTGCTGTAGCATTACCCGCTACGCCGTTCCGGGCGGCCATCCGGGTACTGGAACTCAACGGGCGCTATGAGGCGGCCCGCTTCGAGCCCCTGCAGTCGGGTCTTAACCAGTCACCATTTAAGCAACTGAAAAAAACCAGCTGGAGCCGTTATGCTTACAGCCTGATCCTGGTACCGGGGTTAGGTCCCGAAGATCCGGTTGTAACACTGGACTCGGGTGGCGCCCGGCGGTGCCGTGCTGCAGCAGAACTTTATAAAAAAGGGCTGGCCCCGTTTATTGTGGTATCCGGCGGTAACGTACACCCTTTTCTAACGCCCTACAATGAGGCGGTAGAGATGAAACGGTACCTGACCGGTGTAATGGGTGTACCGGAATCTGCCGTTTTTATTGAGCCCCATGCCCGGCATACTACCACCAATATCCGCAATACCAACCGGATGATTTACCGGTTTAAGATACCGGCCAACAAACCGGTACTGATTGCCACTGATGCCAGTCAAACCGCCTATATCCGCAATAATATGACCAAAACGGCGATGCGGGATCTGGGTTATCTGCCCTACTATAATATGCAGTCTGTTGAAGCCGAGCTCACCGCTTATTATCCGAATAAAGACTGTTTGCAAACGGATGCATCGGATCCGCTGGACCCGTAGTATGGGCATCTGCCAGGAACTATATAAAACGGACCGGGGCAAACCGACAAGGGTGTTAACCAGAACGCCGGGCCACTGAAGATGTTTCCGGTCGGCAGGGACATTCCGGCTGAATATTATATCCTAACGTATAAAAGAGATTACAAAAACACTGGAACAAAGATTTGTTGCTGAATAATGAAAAAAATCTTGGACAATATCAAACAATCCTTTATGTTTGCGCTCCACTTGGGGGATTAGCTCAGCTGGCTAGAGCGCTTGCATGGCATGCAAGAGGTCACCGGTTCGAATCCGGTATTCTCCACCAGATTAAGAGGCCGTCTCAATACGAGACGGTTTTTTTATTTCATTTTAGCCGGTTTTATGGATCAGGTTGAATACTTGGGGATTTGTAGGTTAGGCATAAATTTTAGCGCGTCTAAACAGGAAAAAGGAGATATCTCTTTTAAGTATTCTTCAACTGCACTCGCAAGTGATATTAACGGTACCAAATTATATTAAATATCTTTTTGCGCCCAAAAAGCAACCTTTGCAGGGATAATCCTGTGCAAATTTTACTATATTTAAAGGATTCCAGTTATACAAACCTGGAAGTTCGTTACCGAAAATGAGCACACTGCAATTCTTCACTCCTGAACTGAAATTGGAAAATAAGTCCGTTTTATTAAGACCAACCGCGATGGCCGATTTCGATGTACTAAAATTAATTGCCGATCCTGCTATTTGGGAACACACTTCCACTACCCTGGATAATGAAGAGCAGTTCAGATGCTATCTACAAAATGCCCTGGAAGAGCGCGAGACAAAAAAACGCATACCGTTTACGATCATAGAAAAAAATACCGGACAATTGATCGGTAATACCAGCGTCGGCAATATTTCCTGGAAGAATAAGAGGGCCGAAATTGGCTGGACCTGGATGGGCAAAGCATTTCAGGGAAAGGGATACAACAAGCCGATGAAATTTCTTTTATTGCAATACCTAATAGAGGTGGCAGGTTTTATGCGGATAGAATTTCGCACCCGGGGCACCAATCTGCAATCGCAAAAAGCACTGGAAAAGATAGGAGCTACCCGCGAAGGAGTCTTACGTAATCATTTTGTAGATGGCGGTATTTATTACGACATGGTTTACTATAGTATTTTATCGGGCGAATGGCCGGCCATAAAAAATTCCATCTTCTCCAGCGAACTTTAATCTACCCCATAAATAACCTGTATGCCGCGCTATCGACCTGCTTATTGTATTTTATCTTCACGCACCTTTGAAGCCGTGCGGTGCAACAGCCTTGCGATCTGATCACCTGCCTTTTCACTGATAAAATAAGTAGCCACTTTTTGCACCAGCACCGGGGCCACCAAGCGCGACAACCAGCCTGCCTTGCGCAGGATCCCCTTTCTGATTACAAGGTCGGTCAATTTGGTAACGCCCATTGCGATTAACGGGTTAGAGGCATCTGCATTCCAGATATCCTTGGTGGTTTTAGCGATCTGGCTGATCGGATTCAACTCCTGCTTGATTTCTTCGATCGACTGGCGCATCGCGGTTTTACGCTGTCGTAGCCGGGCCTTGAGGCGGGCCTTTTCCTGCATGAGCTCCTCATGCGTGGTTATAAGGGGCTTAGTCATACAAATTCTTAATGATGATGTTACGGATAATGGGTTGAATTACTTTTTTGTTCAAAGCCAGGATCAGGATCAGCACCAGCAACAGGAATCCTGCTACCACAAAAAAGCCCAGCATCGGGTTACCCAATGCCTGCCCGATCCAGTAACTGGCTCCAAACCCGATAAAGAGGAAAATAAAAAATGCCAGGCCGGTAACCAAAGCCAGGATGAGGAAAGAAGAACCCATCTTACTTCCCTTATCCACAATATTTACCATGGATAGCCGGTAATAGGTCTTTGCAATCTCTTCCACATCTTCGGCAACATGCTCCAGCTTTTCTTTTAATTCAAGCATAGTTTGTGTTTTATAGTTACAATAAAAAAAGGTTGCCTTAAAAGTATATTGTTTTTATCGAACCAACGATTCCGATTTAAACAACAGACCTTGCAGACAACCCGGTTATAGGGATGTATAAACTATCTTACCTTACCGGCGCTGTACTCATCAGCCACATCATTGTATGCGCCCTTGAGATCATCATAACCTTCTTCAGCCTGGTTTTTGAATCGCTGATAACCTTTTTTTGCCTTTTTCACCGCTTTGTGAGAAAGATCAGAAAGGCTTTCCTTACCTGAAGCGATCAGGCTGCCCAGCGAATCGGCCCAGTCATTGGCGGTGTTCTTCATTTTCTTACGGGTCTTTTTGCCTTCTTCTGTATAAAACAGTAACCCGATTGCGATACCTGCCAGTGCAGCCCCGGCAATGCCAAGCATGTATTTGTCTCTATTTTTCATAAACTTCTTATTTATTTTAGTTTATTAATAAGATATCATCAATATCCATAAAAAACCGTACCAAAAAAGTGCTGTCCTTCACAATTCCTGTTTCCCTGATATACTAAAAATTCCGCAGTTGCAGTCCGCTTAGTCGCCCAGGTTTTCTACCTCTTTATTCAGCCACCGCTTTACAGCAGCCGTAGTAACGGATTTGGGACGCTCCAGCGGCATGCCCAGGGCACGATCCCAGCAAAGACTGGATAATACCCCCAGGGAACGGCTAACCGCAAAAAGAACCGTATAGTATTCATACTCCTTCATACCATAATGTACCAGTAACGCACCACTGTGCGCATCTACATTGGGCCAGGGATTTTTAACTTTTCCCAGCGACTGCAGAATCCCCGGAACGGTTTCATAGATCCTCCAAACGGTATTAACCAGCGGATCATCCGGCATATGCTTTTTACCAAATTCCATCTGGGCCGTAAAGCGCGGATCTGTCTGACGTAATACCGCATGGCCATAACCCGGTACAACCTTGCCTTCACTCAGGGTCTTCTTCACATATTCACCGATCTGTTCCGCGGTAGGTGCCTCTGTGTTCAGCTCCTTCTGCATTTCAAAGATCCATTTGATCACTTCCTGGTTGGCCAACCCGTGCAGCGGACCTGCCAAACCGTTCATACCGGCAGCATAGCTCAAATAGGGGTCGCTAAGCGCTGAGCCCACCAGGTGGGTGGCATGGGCCGATACGTTTCCGCCTTCGTGATCTGCGTGAATCACCATATAAAGCCGCATCAGCTCTTTAAACTCCTCATTGTCGTATCCCAGCATATGGGAAAAATTAGCCGCCCAGTCCAGCATACCATCCGGCTGCACTGCTTTACCGCCCTTGTATTTCCGGCGATAAACGAATGCCGCGATATGCGGCAACCGCGCAATAAGATTCAGTGTATCTTCCAGTGTGGCTTCCCAGTAATCTTTTTTTGAAAATCCGTCAGCATAGCGCTTTGCAAAAACACTTTCCGCCTGTAAGGCCATCACCCCTACTACAAACTGTGTCATAGGATGGGTATCCTTGGGCAAAGCTTTCATGGTATCAAATACATAGGTGGGCACGTGGCTGCGGCGCTGCAGGATGGCGCTCAGGTTCTCTACATCTTCTTCTGTAGGAATTTCACCGATCATCATCAGGTAAAACAACGCTTCCGGCAGTGGTTCAGAACCACCCTTTGCTTTTGGAAGCTGCTCTCTTAACTCCGGAATGGAACGTCTTTTAAAACGGATACCATCCTGGGCGTCCAAAAGGGAAGTTTCGGTAACCAGGGCTGTCATCCCCCGCATTCCCTGGTAAATCTGCGCCAGGGTGGTTTCTCCAATAACCGTATTCCCGTGTTCCTGGAGCATCGTTTTAATTTCAGCGCCCAGCTTATCCGCCTGCTCTTTAAACTTCACTTTAAAATCTTCCATATATGCTTCTTCGTCTTAACTATTAAAAAAATGGTTTGCGCTAAAGATAGTTAAAGCCAATTGCCACAACAAATTATATTTTAGTATTTTTTCAGGGGCAATAATTCCTTAACAAATTAGCAGCAAAAGGGTTTAAAATGAGCCGGTTTTAACCGTTGGAGGGACAAAAACAGGCATATCCGGAACGATTATAACCAGCCGGTATGGGCCTTTTTATCATGTTTTTTTGCCAGCCGGCAAACAGCAAAGATTTGTATCCCCCAGGATCTTTTGCGCCAGCATCTCCCAGTCGCCAACCAAGCCCGGATCCTCCCTGTTTCTTGTTGTGATCAAGTGATTTGTAATAGTAATTTTTATTACAAAACTGATGATTACAAAATTTGTGATCATCAGTTTTGTAATCGTAAAAAATATTACAAAAATGTTGATTACAACCGGCAGCGAAGCTCAGCGCACCTGTTCTCCGATCGGGAAATTAGAAATTTAATAAAAATGGAATACTCCGGGGTATTTATTTGGGTGCCGTTTTGTATAACTGCAGCGCCACCAATGTAAAAACAAGATTGGGCATCCAGGCGGCGAGCAGCGGGGGGAAATTGCCTTTGGTGGAGAATACCGTCGAAAACTGGTCGGCCAGGATGAACACCGCTGCGATAACAATTCCCAGGGCCAGGTGCATACCACTTCCTCCACGGGTTTTACGACTGGCAATAACCGCACCAATGAACGTAAGCAACAACACGGTAAACGGTGTTGAAGTGCGTTTATACAACTCTACCTTTAAGGCGTTGAGCCCTTCAGTACCCCGCATTTCTTCATTTTTGATCAGCCGCTTTAACCCCGGTGTGGTGAGTTTATCTTTCAGGTATTCGTCTTTTATCAGTTCATCAGGTGCCATGTTCAACCGCACCACTTTTTCTTTGGAATGGGTTACCCGTTCACCCAAACTATCTACCAGGCGTTCCACCACATTTTCGGCGATCCATTTCCGCTGCCTGTTGGTGGTATCCCAGCGTACAGACTCTGCGCGCAGGTTGTAAACCAGTTTTCCTCGTCTTACCCGGTCCATAAAAAAGGCGCCGCTTTTTTGCGTGGTGGCATCAAAATTCTTTACCCCCATGTACGTAATACTGTCTACCCGTTTATAAAAACAGCTGCTGCAGGCACTCTCCGACCGGTTTTTCAGCGGATCGTTTTTATCGATATACGTCTTCCGGAAGTTACTCATTATGTTGTTGGCCATGGGAATAAAATAAGCCCGGCCAAAAAAGAGAATGGTGGCCAGCAATAGTCCCCCAATCATATACGGACGCAAAAAGCGGGTAAACCGGGTGCCGCTGGCAAGAATAGCGATCACTTCCGAACGAAGGGCCATCTTACTGGTAAAGAAAATAACCGCAATAAATACAAAAAGGGGAAACAATAAACTCCATATATAAGGTATGAAGCCCATGTAATACTTTGTAAAGATCTGCCAGGAAGACAGGCCCGATTTTACAAAATCGTCTGATTTTTCACTGGTATCAATGGCCACAGCAATTACTGTAAATAGCAGCATGCAAAATACAAACGAAATCAACAGTCTGTTGAATATATACCAGTCCAGTTTCTTCATGAAATATAATCTGTAAAAATAACCGAAAAAAAGATACGGTCCTACAGGCGCGTTTTTAACTTAACAATCATTTGGTTTTTCCAGGAATGATAGGTTCCTGAAAGGATCTGCCGGCGCGCTTCTTTTACCAGCCACAGGTAAAAGGCCAGGTTGTGCACGCTGGCAATGGTCAGCGCCAGGAGCTCTCCGCTTTTGAACAGGTGCCGCAGGTAGGCCTTACTGTAAAGATTGCTCATGGGGTTTGGAAGCTGCGCATCGATGGGCGAATAATCAAACTCCCATTTTTTATTGTCGATATTGATCACCCCTTCCGAAGTAAATAACATCGCATTCCTGCCGTTGCGGGTAGGCATTACGCAGTCAAACATGTCTATTCCCATGCCAATGCATTCCAGGATGTTCCAGGGCGTGCCCACGCCCATCAGGTAGCGCGGCTTTTGTACCGGCAGGTGCTGACAACACCAGTCGCAGATCTCATACATCTTATCTTCCGGCTCTCCCACGCTCAACCCGCCAATGGCATTCCCCGGCGCATCTTTCTGCGCAACAAAATCGCAGGACTCTTTTCTGAGGTCCTTAAAGGTGGCGCCCTGCACAATCGGGAACAGGTTTTGGGTATAGCCGTATTTATCCGGCGTGGAGGTAAACCGCTCCCAGCAGCGATCGAGCCAGCGGTGCGTCAGGTCGAGGCTCTTGCGGGCATAGCTGTATTCACTGCCACCGGGCGGACATTCGTCAAAGGCCATAATAATATCCCCCCCAATCACCCGCTGAATGTCCATGACCCGCTCCGGGGTAAACAGATGTTTGCTTCCGTCAATATGCGAAGCAAAGGTTACGCCCTCCTCTTTAATCTTACGGGTGCCCGCCAGTGAAAAAACCTGGAACCCGCCGCTATCAGTAAGAATAGGCCTGTGCCATTGGTTAAACTGGTGCAACCCGCCGGCTTTTTCCAGTACTTCCAACCCGGGCCGCAGGTACAGGTGATAGGTATTTCCCAGGATGATCTGGGCCTGCACGTCAGTTTCCAGCTGGGCCTGGGAAACCGCTTTTACGGAACCGGCCGTACCTACAGGCATAAAAATGGGGGTTTCGATCTGTCCGTGATCGGTCTGGATCAAACCAGCCCTGGCGGCAGATCCGGTGTCGGTATGTTGTAACTGAAAACTGAGTTGTGCCATAAATTGGCCGCAAATTTACGTAATGGGGGGAATTTGAAAATTTGGAAATGTGGAAATGTGGAAATGTGAAAATGTGGAAATGAAGACTCGGGAGTATACCCAAAGGGCAGGCAGGCAGTTTTCAGCGATCAGCAATCAGCTTTTAGCCGTAACTTCTCCTGTTCGGTGTCATAAGTCTATAGAAGATCTACATTGAATAATGATCTTCTTGTTCCAAACGCACATGGAAAGACCCGCTTTTAGCCTTTAGCAATCAGCTTTTAGTTGTAACTTCTCCTGTTCAGTGTCATACGTCTAATAGAAGATCCACATTGAATAACGATCTTCTTGTTCCAAACGCACTCATCTGATAACTGATTGCTGATCGCTGATAACTGATCGCCATGGAAAGACGAACTTTCAGTTTTTAGCCTTTAGAAATCAGCTTTTAGTTGTAACTTCTCCTGTTCAGTGTCATACGTCTAATAGAAGATCCACATTGAATAACGATCTTCTCGTTCCAAACGTACCCATCTGATTACTGATTGCTGATAACTGATTGCTGATCGCTGATAACTGATCGCCATGGAAAGACGAACTTTCAGCCTTTAGCCTTTAGAAATCAGCTTTTAGCCGTAACTATCCTATTCAGTGTCATACGTCTATAAAAGATCCACATTGAATAACGATCTTCTTGTTCAAACGTACTCATCTGATAACTGATTGCTGATCGCTGATAACTGATAGCCATGGAAAGACAAGCTTTCAGCCTTTAGCAATCAGCTTTTAGCCGTAACTTCTCCTATTCAGTGTCCTACGTCTATAAAAGATCCACATTGAATAATGATCTTCTTGTTCTAAACGTACTCATCTGATAACTGATTGCTGATCGCTGATAACTGATAGCCATGGAAAGACGAACTTTCAGCCTTTAGAAATCAGTTTTTAGCCGTAACTTCTCTCCCCTGGGGATCTCTGCCGGATACTATTCAGTGTCATACGTCTATAAAAGATTCACATTGAATAACGATCTTCTTGTTCCAAACGCACTCATCTGATAACTGATTGCTGATCGCTGATAACTGATAGCCATGGAAAGACGAACTTTCAGCCTTTAGCAATCAGCTTTTAGCCGTAACTTCTCCTATTCAGTGTCATACGTCTATAAAAGATTCACATTGAATAATGATCTTCTTGTTTCAAACGTACTCATCTGATAACTGATTGCTGATCGCTGATAACTGATAGCTAATGTCTGGGCGCTAACCACTGAAAGCAGATAACTCTGTCCCTAAATTAAAAATTAGAGCCCTATATTTGCGGCATGCCGGATCTAACCCCTGGATATATTATATTTATCGCTTTACTGCTTTTTACAGCTGTTCTCCTGTTCTATTATTTTTATTTTTTTATCCGGCTGGTGTTTTTTAAGCCCCAAACGAAAACCAGCATGCAGCAGCACCCGGTAAGTATCATCGTGTGCGGCAAGGATGAGGCCCGGAATTTTGCCCGGAACATTCCCGGCCTCCTGTTCCAGGAATACCCTTCCAGCCACCAGATCCTGGTAGTGAATGATAATTCGGTTGATGATAGTCAATATATATTACAGGAGCTGAACGCCCAATACGGCGGCTTAACCATTTTAAACCTGCAGCAAAAAGCCCAGCATATACCTGGTAAAAAATACCCGTTATCGATGGGAATCCGGGAAGCCACGCATGAAATTCTTTTATTGACGGATGCCGACTGTGTACCGGCTACCGAATTTTGGCTGCAAAAGATGCAGGAGCCTTATGAAGACGGTGTCGAAATCGTATTGGGTTATGGCGCCTATCACAAACACCCGGGCTTTTTAAATAAGGTGATCCGTTATGAAACCTTTCACAGCGCCCTGCAATATTTATCCTATGCCCTGGCCGGACATCCATATATGGGCGTGGGCCGGAACCTGAGCTATAAAAAAAATCTCTTCCTGAAAAACAAAGGGTTTTCCGATCTCAATCATCTCCCCGGGGGTGATGATGACCTGTTTATTAATAAAGTAGCTACCGGGAAGAATACGGCCATCGTTATTGACGCAGCGGCTCATACCCTCAGCAGCCCCAAAAAAACCTGGAAAGACTGGCGTTATCAAAAGACAAGACATTTCAGCACCTCAAAGTATTACAAGTTTAAACACCAGGTTTTGTTGGGATTATACAGTCTGTCTCATTTTCTTTTTTACTTTCTTGTGGCAGCCTGTTGCATCTGGTACGACTGGCGTGTTGGACTGGGCATTCTTTTAGGGAAATCGATCATTCAGCAGGTGATTTTTGCCCGGTCTTTAAAAAAGCTCAATGAGGCCGATCTCCGGAAATGGGTATTGCTGATGGATCTTTGGATGGTGTTCTACTACCTGCTTTTCGCCCCCGCACTGATAAGAAAAGAAAAAAAAACCTGGAATTAATTATTCCGGCTGTTGCGAAACGGTTTATTCCCGCGTCTTTGTCTGGTGTAACTAATTAAACCAGACAAACCATGAACCAATGGCGATTGTTTTACCTGGCCGCATGCACGGCAATGCTGGCGGGAAGCTGCTCAAAGGCCCCGCTGGAAAAGGCGCCTGTTGACCAGGGGCAACCAATTCCGCAAACGCCAAAATCCAAAGCAGAAAATGAAAATCCGGTACTGATCTCTGCGGCTGTTCACCAATCCATGTCTGATTTTTCATTCTCCTTTTTTAAAGCGCTTCAAAAACAACAGCCGGCCGGCAGCAATATTTTTGTATCGCCTTTAAGCCTCCATATGGCATTAAGTATGCTGGCAAATGGCGCTTCGGGAACAACTAAAAAAGAAATATTGAACGCGCTGCAGGCAGCAGATCTATCTGATAGTGCGCTGAATAACGCCTGTCGCACCCTTTTAGAGGAATTGCCCAAGGCCGACCCTGCGGTAAATTTTCAACTGGCCAACGCCGTATTCTATAAAAATGTGTTTCCTGTTAAGGCGGGCTTTTTGAAAACCCTGGAAGACTATTATAAAACACAGACACAGGGGTTGTCTTTTCAGCCCTCCGACCTGCCCCTGATCAACAAATGGGCCAGTGATCATACCAACGGGAAGATTCCTGCCGTGTTGAGCGAGCTGGACCCCGAGCTGGTGCTGCTATTGATGAATGCATTGTATTTTAAGGGAGACTGGAGTACAAAATTTGATAAGCAGCAGACTGTAGCCGCCCCGTTTATAAAAGAAGATGGCTCCCGGATGCAGACAGCCATGATGCGGCAGACCGATACCGTGCTATACGCTGCAACAACCGATTTTCAAACCATTCAAAAACCATACGGCAACGGACAGTTTACCATAACCATTCTTTTGCCAAAAACAAGTGCCGTTGCTGACCTTTTTAACCAGATGGACACTCAAAAGTGGAACGCCCTGCTGCAATCTTTCAAACCGACCAAGGTGGGTATTGAAATACCCCGGTTTAAGTTGCAGCAGGAATTCAAATTGAAACCTGTATTGGAGGCTATGGGAGTAAAAAGCGCTTTTATACCCCAGGCCGCCAATTTCAGTGCATTCAGTCCCCTGCCTACCTTTGTAAGCCTCATACAGCAAAATACATTTGTTGCTGTTGACGAAGATGGTACAGAAGCTACGGCGGTTACAACAATTGGGGCTGTAGGCACCAGTGCACCGTCGTATCCTTTCTTTATCTGTAACCGTCCTTTTGGGATCATCATCAGTGAAAATACTTCAAAAAGCATCCTGTTTATGGGAAGCATTTATCAACCCGTAGCGATACCATAAAGAACACACCAGATCAGCGCCCTGCACGCCTTTCGGCCTGCAGGGCTTTTTCTTGCCGCACCGATAACACTATTTCTCCAGGTGCTTCTTTAAAAGATCCAACAGGGATTCAAACTCCTTTTTATCGTATCCCACCGACCGGTAAATGACCTTTCCCGTTTCATCCAGCACCAGGTTCCGGGGAATAAAGCTATCGGCAAAAAGCGAGAACACGCGCCGGTCGGGATCGGCCAGTACAGGAAAGCTAAATTTCGTTTGCTGTACAAAAGCGTTCATTTTTTCCCAGCCTTCCTCCCGTCCAAAAACGAACAATGCGAAACGGGGATTATTTTTATACAGGTTCCAGATCTCCTGTTGCACCCTTGGCAACTCTGCCCGGCAGGGACCGCACCAGGTGGCAAAAAAATTGATCAGCACCAGCTTGCCTTTGTAGTCGCTGATCCTTACCGAGTCGCCTCCCTTTTTAAGCGAAAAGCCAAAGTCGGGAACAGGTGCGCCCACCGGTATTTTCCAGACACCACTGTCCTGGGCCCCGGCGTGAAGCAAGCTGAGCGTAAGCAAGCCCATTAGCAGGATATTTTTCATCATAATGCGTTGGTTCTATACCCGCGAAATTAGCATTCCTTTTAAATATTCCGGGGCTTATTTATACCGGCTTATGCAGATTGCTGAAGGCTAAATTGTATATTCGCAGTCCAATTTTACTAATATTTAAGTACAGATGATCATATCCTACAAATGGCTGAATGAATACCTTCCTGTAAATGAAGCAGGCCTCCCGATAAGTGTGGAACGACTCAGCCAGATTTTAACTTCCATCGGACTGGAAGTAGAAGCGATTCACGAATACGAGGAACTGAAAGGTGGTTTAAAAGGCCTGGTAGTGGGTGAAGTGCTGGAAACCCAGCCCCACCCCAATGCCGATAAATTAAAGCTGACAAAAGTGGCCATCGGTACAGACGCTCCGCTGCATATTGTATGTGGTGCTCCCAATGTGGCCGCCGGTCAAAAAGTGATTGTAGCACCTATAGGTACCACCATTTATCCCTTAAATAATGAGCCGGTTACAATGAAGCTGGCCAAGATCCGTGGTGAAGAAAGCCAGGGAATGATCTGCGCCGAAGACGAGATCGGACTGGGCGCCTCTCATGACGGAATTATGGTATTGCCGGCAGATGTGAAGCCCGGAATACCGGCATCTGAATATTTTCAAAGTTATTCCGACACCATTTTCGAGATCGGGCTTACCCCCAACCGGATGGATGCGATGAGCCATTGGGGCGTGGCGCGGGATGTTTGTGCTTACCTCTCACACCATGATAAAAAAGCGGTACGGCCGAAACTTCCCGGTACCAACAACTTTAAAGCCCCCAAAGGCAAAACACCTTTGAAGATTACAGTGGAAAATAAAACTGCCTGTCCCCGGTACAGCGGCATTTGTATCGACGGCATCAAAGTGGCAGCATCGCCTAAATGGTTACAACACGTGCTGAAGGCTATTGGATTGAGGCCCATTAATAATATCGTGGATATCACCAATTTTATCCAGCATGAAACCGGGCAGCCGCTTCATGCTTTTGACGCAGATAAGATCCGGGGCAACCAGGTCATTGTTAAAAACCTGCCGGAGGGTACGCTTTTTACCACACTGGATGAAAAAGAACGCAAACTCAGTGCGGATGACCTGATGATCTGCGATGCGGAAGGCGGTATGTGTATCGGTGGTGTGTTTGGCGGACTGGAAAGCGGTGTGACCGATCAAACCACCCGCATTTTCCTGGAAAGTGCTTGTTTTGACCCGGTAACCATCCGTAAAACCTCCTTCCGGCATGGGTTAAGAACCGATGCTGCTACCCGTTTTGAAAAAGGAACGGATATTTCGGCCACCGTACAGGTACTGAAACGTGCCGCCGCGCTGATCCTTGAGATCTGCGGAGGCAGCTTGAGTTCCGATATCTATGATGTTTACCCCGAACAACAGCCCCGGAAAGAGATCGCCCTGAAATACCATTATATTAAAAAATTAAGCGGTAAAAATTATCACCCGGATGCGGTAAAATCGATCCTGCAATCGCTGGGATTTGAAGTTGAAAAAGACACCATCGACTCATTACTGATCTCCGTTCCCTACCATAAACCGGATATCCAGTTGCCGGCAGACGTGGTAGAGGAGATTCTGCGCATTGACGGACTGGATAATGTAGAGATCCCCACTTCTATAAAAATAACACCTTCAATGGATGAAACTATTGAAAGTGAGGCAATAAAAGAAAAGGTCGTATCTTTTTTAGTAGGTTCGGGTCACCACGAGATCCTGACCAACTCCATCACCAACAAAGCCTATTATTCCGAACAGGAACTGAGCACTGTAGTAAAGATGAAAAACAGTCTTAGTGCCGAATTAAATATCATGCGGCCGGATATGCTGGAAACCGGGCTTGAGATCGTAGTGCGGAACCTAAACCGGAAGAACGATAATTTAAGATTATTTGAATTTGGCAAAACATACAGTATCAATAAGAAAGGAAAGTTTGAAGAACCCGAACATCTATGTATTTACCTCACCGGTAATCAACAGAATGCCGGCTGGAAACAACAGGCGGTCAAATTCGATTTCTTTGCACTGAAAGGTATTGTTGAAAAGGGCCTGCAGTTATGCGGTCTTACCGGCCTTCAATTCGGCGAATTACAGGAAACCAATTTCCTGTATGGACTGGAGTTAAAATCAGGAGCTGTAAGTCTGGGTAAATTAGGCGCCGTTCATAAGAACCTGCTGACGCGGTTTGATATTAAACAATCGGTATTTTATGCAGACCTGAACTGGACCGCTATTTTAAAGGCCGCCTTAAAACATAAAACCCAGTTTGCCCCCATCCCCCGTTTTCCGGCGGTACAGCGGGATATAGCCATGATCGTTCCGCAGGAATTACCCTACCGGTCTGTTGAGGCAACCATTCAAAAATTAAATCTCAAGAAATTGCAATCTGTGCAACTTTTTGACGTTTTTGTTAGTGATAAACTGGGGGCTGGTAAAAAGTCGCTTGCGATCAATTTTACCTTCCTCGATGATGAAAAAACATTAACCGATACGGAAATTGATGGCTGGATGAAGAAGATCATGCAAAGTTTGGAAAGAGATTTGCAGGTAGAGATCCGGAAATGATCGTAACCGTTCACATGAAATTGTTTACTGATGAGTCAGGCAATCGAAGAAAAAATAAAGCAGATACAGGAAAAACTGATCCAGCTGAGCCGGAAAAACGCAGCTATTGAAAAAGAGAATAACGCCCTGAAGCAGGAGCTGGAAGAAACCCGCACTGCAGCAGCCATGGCCGTTGCCAATATGGAAACGGCGCAGCAGCAGCTGGATATTGCCCGCTATGGCAACACCCCGATGAGTGCGGAAGAGCGAAAGAACTTTGAAAAAAGGATCAACGGCTATCTCCGCGAAATAGACCGGTGTATTGCATTGCTGAGTGTTTAACCTAAATGTAAAATCATGTCACAGGAAGAAAATCTGATTCCCGCCAATATTATGATCGCCGACCGGCATTTCCGCATCAAGGTAGAGCCGGCCGATGAAGAAACCGTTCGCCACTCCATCAGGATCATCAATGACAAGGTGATGGAATTTAAAAAAACATTTCCGGGTAAGGATATGCAGGACTATGTATCGATGGTACTGATCTGGTTTGCCACCGAATTTAAGGCCGAAGCTGCTTCATCAATGGACTCCGGCAGCATTATGGAAAAGCTGGACCAACTGGAAGCGATCCTCGACAGCGAGCTGGGGAGTTAAAGAACCTGAAGCAAAATTTTGCTCCCGAAAACGTTATAGCAAAATATCTGTTTTTTAGACATCATTATTCCGCTTTGTTGGCTAAATTTAACCTGCAGTGCATCGGTATACTGTTTTGCACCGCCATTAAAACGAAGCCATATGTCTCAATCAAGAAGAAAATTTATTAAACAGGCCTCCCTCGCTACCACCGGTACCTACCTGGCCTCGATGGGGTTCTCAGCAAAAAGTTATGGAAATATCCTGGGCGCCAATGACCGGGTACGTGTGGGTATTGTAGGGTTCTCCGACCGGTTCCGAAGCTCCCTGTTCCCTTCTTTTATGAACCATTATAAAAAACTGAACTTCGATATTACCGGGGTATCGGATCTGTGGAATTACCGGCGTGATCAGGGTACGGAATTCCTGGGGGAAAAGCTAGGGCATACGGTAAAAGGATACCGCAATAACGAAGAACTTTATTCGGCCAAAGATGTGGATGCCGTGATCATCAGTACAGCCGATTTTCAGCATGCCCTTTGTGCCATTGAAGCCGTAAGTGCCAAATGCGATGCATATGTGGAAAAGCCTTTTGCCGAAACTATGGAAGATAACCGTGCGGCCCTGAAAGCGATCAAAGCATCCAAACAGATCATCCAGATCGGATCTCAGCGCCGCAGCGGTGCCAATTATAAAGCCGCCGACGAATTTATTAAGTCCGGGAAATTCGGTGATATCAATATGGTAGAACTGACCTGGAATGTAAACCAGCCGGGACGCTGGCGCCGGCCAGAGCTGGTGGCAAAACTAAAAAAAGAAGATACGGATTGGAAACGGTTCCTGATGAACCGGCCTTATGAAGACTGGGATCCGCGTAAATACCTGGAGTACCGCCTGTTTTGGCCCTACTCATCCGGTGCCTTTGGCCAATGGATGAGCCACCAGATTGATACGGTACACTGGTTTAGCGGACTAAAACATCCCCGCAGCGTAACGGCCAACGGAGGCATTTACCAGTGGAAAGACGGCCGCCGGAACTGGGATACCACCACTGCAGTATTTGATTATGGGCCAGAAAACGATGCATCCAAAGGATTCCAGGTGGTGTTTATGAGCCGGATGACCAATGGCGATGAGCGGCCGGCTGAGGTTTATTACTCCAATGGTGGTGAGCTGAACCTGATCACCAACAAGGTTTCACCCAAAGGCGGGCTGGAAGAAAAATTTGCCAAGCCCATGGGTATGCAGCCTAACCTGCTGCCGGAATTTTCGCTGACCGAGAAAGCGGAGAAAGTAGAAACTTCTGCCAATACCGGCGCGGATCCGCTTACCAGCAGCCATATGCTTAACTGGATGGAGTGCGTACGCAGCCGAAAACAGACCAATGCCCCTGCAGAAGCCGGCTATATGCATGCCATTGCTAATATTATGGCCACAGCAGCAGCCCGCACTGGCATGAAAGCTACTTTTAATGAGCAGACACAGGAGGTGATGGCTGGAGGAAAAGTGTTTAAGTATTAAAATGCAATGCTGTTCGAACTAGGCTCTGCGAAACTTGAAGTTTCGCAGAGCCTAGCTTTACAACCGCACTCTATGCTGAGCATTCAGCACAGCCTCCGGCTATTCAGGCGAACCTATTTGATCCTATCCATTTTCCCGGTATCTTTTCTGTACTTCGGTAGCAAACGTGGTAATTCATCTTCAAACAGACCCACTTGAAAATTGTCGTTAATAATCGCCCCTTTGTCACTGACAACAGCATACCTTGGAATACCATTGAAACGGAATAATTCCCTTAAATATCTGTAATCATCTATATTCAGGTAAACAGTATTTTCCAGTTCCTGTTCTTTTATAAAATCGTCATAATCTTTTTTAGGAGACTCGTTTTCAGAGGTAATAAACAAAAAAACAAAATCAGGATTATTCTTATACTTTTGTCTTGTGAGCTTCATATTTTTAATACCACCAACACAGGGAGCACAGGTTGTGGCCCAAAAATCGATAAAAATTGTTTTCCCTTTATATGGTGCAACGATCTTCTTTAATACCGATCCCGCATAAGATGCAGGCATATTAAATCCTTTTCCTGAATCCAGTGCTTTGGAGCGCGCAAGTATAAAATCGGCTTCGGCTTTGTAAAAATCGTTCTCCAGCGTTGCTTTCAGTTCTTCGTTATACTGGACTTTTAAAGAATCATTGTTTTGCAGACTATATCTGTATGCTTTTAGCGCATACTGTAATTTTAAGGCGTCATAAATCCTCCCTTTCTCCATGTAAAATATAGTTCGGCTTATGGAATCACGAAGGCGATTCATTTTCCGCTCCTTTTCCAAAGGCGCTCCCCAGAATTTATTAAAAAAATTATTTACCGCATTGAAAGCTTCCTCATATTCCAGGCGATTGATCAAATAATAAAATTCTGTAGAGATCATCAGGGCATTATTATTTTGGTCCAGGCGTTTCAGGAAATCAAAAAAATCAGCAGGCAGGGGCTCTTTCAGGGCATTGTTTGTTGAATCTGACATCTTTTCAAATCTTCTATGCATTGTATAGCTCAAAATAAAAAGAGTAAAATCCATATCCTGCTTCGCTTTAATCAGTCTTTTTAACTTGACGGGATAATTATTCCCGGATAACCCAGCATCCAATTTACTGCGTTGCTCATCCCAGTTCTTAAGCACACGGTTTTTAAACAGTTCAGGGGTTACTGTTGTTACATCCTTAGCCAGCTGATCATAATCCAACTCCACAGCTGGAAATTGATTTAACTGCGTATTTATTTCTGCAAGCGGTCCGTAATATTTAAATACCGATCTATCCTTTTCGTTTTTCTGAAACGCTTGCCAGTCCAGCACCATTGCCAGCACTTGCCCTGGTTCTGCATAAAAGGTTACCCATATGTCTTTTAAATCCATATTCAACACTTTGGGATACCACATGGGCACCGTTGTTTCAAACCTACCATCTTCATAAATCTTTACCACAGTTGGAAAATCCATACCATTTAAATCATTTTTGATATAGATAATCCCCGTTTTAAACTTCTGGGAAATATCATAACCTTTCAAATACCCCACCAGCCGAAAGGAATCCCTGAAGAAAAAATCGTTACTGTCAATATTTTGGAGCACCTGCTTTGAAGATTTTTCCAGATGCTGCTGAAACCAGCTCAGTACATAGGGAGGTACTTGTGTCTTTACCTGGCTATACGAAAATGAATGCGCCAGAAATAATAAAACAGCTGTTACTAAACGGCAATTCATAAAGGCATGTTTTGGATTTATAATACCTGTAATTTACCATTATTTTCCGGGAACACAGCATTGTTTATCTACAACTCAAAACTTTCAATCCGGTGCTCCTTTACCAGGTAATCTTCGAGCTGCGATAACTTTTTGGTGGGAATCATTAAATTGAGCGAAACAATCATTTTCTCCGGAAAGGACTCCAGTTTTACCTGTTCAAACCGGGATATATACGGTCTTAGATTGCGGATAATTTCATCCTTTACCTGGGTGTTATTGTGTACCAGCACAATCTTTAACAGGCGGTTGGTTCTGCCCGAAAAAAGTGCCAGGTTCAGATAGCGCCCGGTATAAATAATCAATAAACAGGTAGCCAGGAAAATCGCCGCTAGGTAGATCTTCCCAAAGCCAATAGACATTCCAACCGCTGCCGCCATCCAGATCACACTGGCCGTGGTTAAGCCCGATACCCCGGCACCGTCTTTAAAGATCACGCCGGCACCCAGGAAGCCGATACCACTGACTACATAGGAGGCGATCCGCGCCCCATCGGCATCGGGGCCCATTACTTTTAAGGATAAAATAGAGAACAAGGCCGAACCCAGGCAGATCACAGAAATGGTCTTGAGCCCCGCTGCTTTGTCCTTCAGCTCGCGCTCCAGTCCAAGGATCACGCCGGCAAGCAATGCCAGCAGGGCCTTGTACAGATCTGTTATTTCAAAAATATCCGTCATTGCTTCCATATTAAAAATGCTATGCGAAACTTAAAGTTTCGCATAGCCCTGAACTTCTTTAAGTTTCGCATAGCCCGCCATATCCTTTAAAACAATTCCTGCTGATTGGTCGGCTTTTCATTTTCTACCCACTCCATCACCACCGATTTGTTATAATCCGTAAGCTTTGCACCCACCGCTTTCCAGCCCATTACGTCGGTGATCTTGGCCAGTTTGAACTTGGCGTTGCGCACCTGGCTGCCCTTCCCGCTCTGTACCATCAGCACCGGTTCTTCCATGGTGGTTGCACATTCCAGGTAATTGCCATCCCCTTCTTTTATAAACAGGAATTTATTCTTCAGTGTGGAGGTTTCAATTTTAAACCGCTTCACATTAAATTGTAACAGTTTCTGATCTACATAAACGGCCGTAATGATCTTCTCCGGATCAAACCGTTCAATCAGCAATACTTTATCCGCATCCAGTTTCTGGGTCATTTCCTGGTCGGTTATTTCATAATAGCCGTCCGTATACAGTACCAGTATCCGATCATCCGGTTCAAACATACCCAGGTACTGCCCTTTTTCTTCGGCGCTCAGGCGGCCAAACTTATCATCGAACCAAAGTTTTCTTCCGCTAAGGGTGGCACGGCCTGCCTCCTTAAATTTCACCGATTTGATGGGATACTTGGTTACCTGGTTCCCCATGCTGCTGCGCCCTTTAATACCCAGCTCTTCAAAATAAAACTCCAATTCCTTAACTCGTGCCGAAGAATTCGGACTCAGGGTGATCTTTACTACTTCCGCTTCCCCGTTGGGGTTTACGGTAAAGTAATGCACTTTACTTTTCTCATCTCCTTTTGTAAGGTCGTATACTTTATCGCGGGTAATACCGGTTACGTTAAAACGTTTGGCATAACTTACGCCCGTTTTACCATCTACGTAGATCATATTATACGTGGTGCGTTCATCATTCTTTAAAAAGACGGCGGCATGCAGGATGTCCTTACCCACAAAGGTCTTATCAGACACTTTAATCACCTTCATGATCCCGCGCTTCGTAAATACGATGATATCATCCAGGTCGGAACAATCAAATAAGAATTCTTCCTTTTTCAAACCGGTACCGATGAATCCCCCGGAACGGTCCATATACAGTTTGGTATTTGCGATCACCACATTCCGGGCTTCAATCACCTCAAACTGTTTGATCTCTGTTTTCCGTTCCTTGCCTTTACTGAATTTTTTCAGCAGGTTTTCAAAATAAGCCACGGCATAATCCACCAGGTGCTCCAGGTCATATTTCACCTGTTTGATCTCTGCTTCCAGTCCTTTGATCTGCGCGTTCAGCTCATCAATATCCAGGCGGTAGATCCGGCGAACGGGTTTCTCTGTCAGCTTCAGGATATCTTCCCTGGAAATATCCCGCTTCAACAGCTTTTTAAAGGGCACAAAGGCTTTATCGATGGCATCGATCACTTTATCCCAGGTCTCATATTTTTTTTCCAGTTCCTTATAGATCTTTTCTTCGAAGAAGATCTTTTCAAGGGAGGTGTAATGCCATTTCTCATTCAGTTCAGCCAGCTTTATTTCCAGTTCTTTTTGCAACAGACCCTTGGTATTGTCTGCCGAGATCTTCAACAGGTCAGGAACGGCAAGAAACCGGGGCTTCTTATCCACGATCACGCAGGCATTGGGCGAAATGGAAATTTCACAGGAAGTAAATTTATACAATGCGTCGATGGTGATATCGGGTGAAATACCCGGCGCCAGGTCTACCTGCACCTCCACATTAGCCGCGGTATTGTCCGTTACTTTTTTAATCTTTATTTTTCCCTGGTCGTTGGCTTTTACGATCGATTCGATCAGCTGATCGGTGGTTACAGCATAAGGAACGCTTTTGATCAGCAGTGTTTTCTTATCCAGCTCCTCAATATGCGCCCGCACTTTTACCTTACCGCCTCTTTTCCCGTTATTATAGTCCGACACATCGATCATACCGCCGGTCTGAAAGTCGGGGTACAGCTCAAACTTCTTTCCCTTCAGGTATTTGATCGATGCATCGATGAGCTCAATAAAATTATGTGGGAGGATCTTGGTGGATAAGCCCACCGCAATCCCTTCGGCACCCTGTGCCAGCAGCAGCGGAAACTTCATCGGCAGGGTGATGGGCTCATTATTTCGTCCATCATAGCTCAGCTGCCAATCCGTTGTTTTAGCATTAAACGCTACCTCCAGGGCAAATTTGCTCAGGCGTGCTTCAATATACCTGGATGCCGCCGCGTCATCACCGGTTTCCACATTTCCCCAGTTACCCTGGGTATCGATCAGCAGGTCCTTCTGCCCCATATTTACCAGTGCATCCCGGATGCTCATATCCCCATGCGGGTGATACGACATGGTTTGCCCCACAATATTCGCTACCTTATGCAAACGGCCATCATCCATCTGTTTCATCGAATGGAGGATCCGGCGCTGCACCGGTTTTAGTCCGTCCTCAATAGCGGGTACCGCCCGCTCCAGGATCACATAGGAAGCATAATCCAGGAACCAGGTTTTAAACTGGCCCTGTAACCCGCTTGCTTCATTATATCCGGCATTGTCTATTACGTCTTCTTTCATTTAAATATCCTGTCTTTAGTTAAAATCCAAAAAATAAATATAGGTTGAAAAGAGCGCTACGAGGGCGCATGAGGTGTTACAACACCTCCTCCATTGCCTGTTTTACCCGGTTAGCGTATGTATAATTCAAGTTTTCTGTTAAGGCCCTGTTCAATCAATTTATAAAGCGTTGAAAGCTGAATATCAGCATGACCATTTTCAATTCTTGAAATATAGCTTTTTTTAGTACCCGTTTTTTCTGCCAGTGCCTCCTGGGTAAGATTTGCTTTGCTGCGTTCTTCTTTTAAAAGCTCACCAATAACAAATGCCTGGGCCCTGGATTCAAATTCAGTTCTGGTGGCGGAACCCGTTTCCCCGTATTTTTTGTCAAGGTGATGTTCCCAGTTCACTATTTTATTTTTTGATCGCTTTGTTGCTTTCGTTGTCATCATCTATTTTTTTATCGATGAAATATTGTTTTTTAAGTTTTTGGGCCAATACAATTTCTTTACCAGGCGTTTTCTGTGTTTTTTTCTGAAACGCGTTCATCAAAATCACCAGATTCCCTTTATCAAAAAAGCATAGAATCCTGTAAATATTGCTTTCATATTCAACCCTGATTTCAAAGATTCCATCTGTGCCGGTCAAATGATCAAAGTACTTTTTAGGAATATGTCCTGCGCTTTTGATCAGCTCAAATACCCAATCTATTTTTTCCTGGGCACGTAGGGGTAACCCATTATAAAAATTTAAAAAATAGTTCCCATAAGTTAGCAATTTCCGTTGCATCCGCAAAGTTAACCAATTCGTTAACCCGGTCAAAAAATCTTTTAGCAATAAAGCCGCGTTAACTATGCAGGATTTTCCGCTGCAGCTTCCTTTTTACCGGCCAGCCGCACATCAAAGCTCTTCCAGTCTTTATCCGTTTCTCCTTCTGCCGCTATCTTTCCCTCAGCGATCAGTTCCTTCATCCGCCACATAATAAACACATCCCCGGTTTTGATCTTCATCCGGTTTAGCGTATTAGACAATACCCGTGTGGCCTTCTGCCATTCGCCGGTGAGGTTCTTTAAAATCTCCTCATCATAAAACGAAGCATCCCGGCCCGCGATCTTTTTGCCGCCTTCCAGCATGCGCACTGCTGCGTTTTCCTGAACCAGCTTGTTCCATTCATCCGGATCAATTTCAAACTCGCTCAGGGTAACGGGTCGTGCCAGCTTTCTTGCCTTCAGAAATTCCGAAGGCCGGATCTCCGACAACCAGGAGGGGTAAAAGATCTGTCCTTTGTCGTTAATAAACGGCAGGTTGTTCATATATAATACCATGATGCGTCCCTGGAATTCCTTTAACTGAGGAATGAGCCAGTAGTAGCCGCTTACGTCATGCTGGTTTTGTCCCATCCATATCCAGATCACTTCCTCCGGATCTGCGGTAAGCTGGGCCTTTAAAGCAGCTACGGTTTTGCGGTCGTCGAAACTGCCCGCCAGGTCATCCGGGTACGGTGATCCCTTCAGCAGCTCGCGCCACCAATCCAGCCGGGCCTGCCACCCCTCTTCTGTATCCAGGCCGGTCAGCGGACCCACGGCAAAATCATCGCGGATCTGCACTACGGGTCCCTGCAAGCTTTCGTCCAGGGCAGTTACCTGCTGCATCAGCTCCACTTCTACCTGGTTAAATACAATATGGATCATCTTTTGTGTTTTATAGTGGCGGCAAATCTAAAAAAAAACAGCCTCAAACCCAAGACGGGTTTAAGGCTGAAATAAAGTTGGTTTCCGGGATCGGTGCAACTGTTTAGCTGAACAGGTCCCTTATTTTATCAAAGAAACCTTTTTCAGCCTTTTCCGGCTGCGGTTTCAGGTTGGATGATTCCGAAAGTTTATCCAGCAGGGCCTTTTCCTCGTCGGTCAGCTGCTGTGGCGTCCATACATTCACCTGGATCAGCTGATCGCCTTTTTCATAATGAGAATGTACATTGGGAAAGCCCTTTCCTTTTAAACGAAATATTTTACCACTTTGAGTACCCGGCGGAATTTTGATCTTTGCCCTGCCATCGATGGTTGGTACTTCCAGGTTGGTACCAAAAACCGCATCGGTAAAGGAAATATGCAGGTCGTAAGCCACATTCAGCCCCTCCCGGTGCAATTCCTTATGTGCTTCTTCTTCAATCAGCACAATCAGATCACCGGCTGCACCGCCGCGCTCACCGGCATTTCCTTTGCCGCTCACGCTCAGCTGCATACCTGCCTGTACCCCGGCCGGCACATCAATAGTGATGGTTTCTTCGGCATAAACCCTTCCTTCACCTTTACAACTACCACATTTTGCTGTAATAGTGGTGCCCTCTCCGTTACAGGTTGGACAGGTGGTTACGGTCTGCATCTGTCCCAGGAAGGTATTTTGTACCCGGCGTACCTGGCCGGATCCCTGGCAGGTACTACAGGTTTGTACACTGCCTTTATCTTTTGCGCCACTGCCGCCGCAGGTAGTACAGCTTACATATTTTTTAACCTTGATATTCTTGGTTACCCCTTTGGCGATCTCTTCATAACTCAGTTTCAGCTTTACCCGGAGGTTGCTGCCCCGTACACCGCGGGCCCGCTGCCCCTGCCGGCCGCCACCACGTCCGCCTCCAAAAAAGCTTCCGAACAGGTCTTCACCAAATACATCTCCAAACTGGCTGAAGATGTCATCCATATTCATTCCCCCTCCAAAGCCACGGCCATTGTTACCACTTACACCGGCATGACCAAACCGGTCATACTGCGCCCGTTTATCCGCATCGCTCAAAATCTCATACGCTTCGGCCGCCTCCTTAAATTTATCTTCCGCGGCTTTATCGCCAGGATTCCGGTCCGGGTGAAACTGCATCGCTACTTTACGGTAGGATTTTTTTATTTCCTCTGCAGATGCGGACTTTGAAACGCCCAGGACCTCGTAATAATCTCTCTTTGACATTTTATTTACCTACTACAACTTTTGCGTGACGGATAATTTTATCATTCAGATAGTAGCCCTTCGTTACTTCATCCACCACCTTACCCTGAAGGCCCGCATTGGGTGCAGGAATTTCGGTAATGGCTTCATAAAGATCCGGATCAAAATCCTTCCCGATCGCTTCCATCGGTTTTAACCCTTTTGACTGCAATACATTTCGGAGTTTATTAAACACCAGCTTTACCCCCTCCTTGAGGGCCGTATTGTCATTTGATTTATCCAGTTCGGCCTGGGCACGGTCTGCATCATCCAGCACGTCTAACAGGTCTGTAATCACCTCCCTGCCCGCGGTCTGAAATAACTCAAGCCGTTCTTTTGCCGTTCTTTTTCTGAAATTATCAAATTCAGCCGCCAGGCGGATGTATTTATCCTTGCTCTCGCGCAGCTCTGCCTCCAGTGCCTCCTGGTCAGATTCTCCCAACGGATCTGTCAAATGTTCCGTTCCACTAACATTTTCATCAGCGTTGATATTCAGACCATTATTCTCTTCCTCAGGAAGTTGCGTATTTTCATTCATATTTCTTATTTATTTAGTTGGCAAACCTATGTAGTCAATAATACTGCCAATAGCCGTATAAGGACAAAATGGCGGTTATTTTTTAAAACCGCTGCCGCAGAAAAGTAATTTTTCAAAAAAAACTGCTTCTGTTTTAAGCTTTTATGATCTTTATAAGTCAAAAAATCAGTAGTTTCAATTTCCAAAAATAACACTAATCTCACATGAGTCTGAAAAAGCTGTTCATTTTAGCCATTACCATCGGCGGCTTTCTGGCTGCAAAAGCACAAACACTGGAACAAACACTTGACAATTGGGGCGAAAAAAACACCATTGAGAAGTTGTATCTCCACCTCGACCGGGAGTCGTATATCGCAGGACAATCGATCTGGTTCAAGGCTTATTTTTTGTCGGATTTTATTCCCAGCACTAAAAATTCTTCCGTGTATGTGGAATTGCTCGACAATAAATCAACCGTCCTGATCCGGAAGGTATTTCCGGCCTTTATGGGTGTTTCACTTGGACAGGTGGAGCTTCCCGAAAACTTCACGTCCGGCTCTTACCAGCTACGCGCCTATACCCCCCTGATGCTGAACCAGCCGGGTTTTACCTACAACAAACGCATTGAGATCTTTGGAACGGCTGCCAAAGAAACGAAGGGCAAAGAAACCCCCGGCGCCATCAGCCTGCAATTCTTCCCGGAAGGCGGCAATCTCATCAATACGCTCCTGAACAACGTGGCATTTAAAGCCGTTGATCAAAACGGGTTTCCGGTAGATGTATCCGGGCAGCTGAAAAATAACAAAGGGGAGGTTATTTCAGCGCTTACCACCCGGCATGATGGTATGGGCATCCTCACGGTTGTGCCCCAACCCGCCGAAACCTATTACGTGGTACTGGATAAAGACCCGTCCAAGCAATACCCCCTTCCGGCGGCTACAGCTAAAGGGATCACCTTCAGCATCGCCAGTTCATCAAAGGGAAAACAATTCAGAATTGAGCATCCCCAGGGATTGCCCCAGGAGTTTCATGCCGCTTATATGATCGGGCAAATGGGAAACCAGGTAATTTTCAAACAATCGTTTCAGCAAGGAAAAGACCTCCTCGGGGGTGTTATTCAAACCAACAACCTGTTGTCCGGTATCCTGCATGTTACCGTGTTTAATAAGGATAATATGCCCCTGGCTGAACGGCTTACTTTTGTCGACAATAAAGAATATATACTACCGGGAGAACTGGTAGCCGACACGCTGAATACAACGGCCCATCAAAAAAATCACCTGAGCTTTCAGCTAAAAGATACCATCATCGGCAACTTCAGTGTTTCCGTTACCGATGCGGATTATGAAACCGATGCGTATCGACCGTTAAATATTTATTCATACTTTCTGCTCAACAGTGATCTTAAGGGGTATATCCACAACCCTGCTTACTATTTCCGGTCGGATGCCGATTCTGTAAGAAGCGCGCTTGACCTGGTAATGATGACCAATGGCTGGACGCGTTTTAAATGGAGCGAGGTTGCCAGCAACACCCTTCCGGCTAAACAGTACCTGGACCCTGGCTTTATCAATTTCAAAGGAAAAATAACCATCGAAGGTACCCGCAAGCCGTTTGCCGACAAAGATGTAATTATGATGCGGACCCCGGTGGATACGCTCCTGAGCAAGGCCCGGACTACAAAATTCATTCATACCGATTCCCTGGGTAATTTCCGCCTGGATTCCCAGATGTTTTACGAAGCCAACCGGATCCTGTTTGCCGATACCAAGGGTTCCAAAAGCAAATTCATAAAGGTTCAGATGGACGGCGATTCGCTACGCCGCAATTTCCAGATGCCATTGATCCAGATCCCTTTCAGGGATACGCTTCATACAGAGGTAGCGGAAAAAATGCTGAATGCCTATAACGACTACCTGAAAGCGGAAGGACTGACCTTAAAAAATGTAACCGTTAAGGCACGCCAGAAATCCGACAAGGAGAAACTGGAAGATGAATATACCAGCGGCCTGTTCTCCGGGGGTATTAATTCCCGGATCCTCGACCTCCGGAATGAACCGGGTGGTGGCATGAATATTTTTGAATACATCCAGGGACGGATACCAGGCGTAACGGTAGGCCGCGACCAGGAGGGGCAATACGTGGTAAAATACAGGGATGGCGGTTTTGGAAACGGGAAAATGGCGCTTTACCTGGATGAAATGCCAACGGACCCCGTATTTATCGAATCTATCCCGGTAAACCAGATCGCCTTTGTAAAAGTAATGGGCAATTTTGTGGGTACGGCCGGAGGCGGTAGCGCACTGGCCATCTATATGAAGAAAGGTGCCGACCTTGCAGCCGCTACGGATGCGGCCACTGATATCGTACAGTACAGGGGATACTCCATTATCAAACAATTTTATACCCCCGACTACGATCTTAAAAATGTAGATCTATCGAAGCCGGACGACCGCCTGACCCTGGCCTGGTTGCCGGATATCTACCTGGCCAATATCAGTCCCAAAGTGCCCGTTGTTTTTTATAACAATGACCGCACCAAGCGCTTTCGGGTAGTGGTTGAAGGGCTTACCAGTGATGGCCGGATGCTGATGATCGAAAAAACGATCGGGGGCAACTGATTTTTCCGGCGTCCCATTGTGTAATATCCGGCAAAAGCGCATCTCAGAATAGCTGCAATTGCAAAACCATTTGCAGTTTATTTTGTAATTTCTTTATAAAACATCAGGTAATGATGCGCTTTTTAAAACTCATGGCAGTGCTGCTGGCTATTGCCGGCGCGGCCCCGGCATCCGGTCAGGATTTTGTTACCCGCCTGAACGCATGGAATGAAAAAAATCCCATCGAAAAAACATACCTGCAGCTTGATCGTGCAGCGTATTTCTCCGGGCAAACGCTTTGGTTCAAAGCCTATTTTATGTCCGGCTTTCTGCCTTCGGCGGCCAACTCAACCTTATTTGTAGAATTATTAAATAACCGGTCTAACCTGGTTATTAAAAAGATCGTTCCGGTGTTCGGAGCGCTTTCCTATGGCCAGTTCGACCTGCCGGACTCCCTCCCTACCGGTTCTTACCAGTTACGGGCCTATACGCCCCTGATGCTCAATTTTGATAAAGGCTACCTGTTTTCGCAACGCATCCTGATTTACGGACGCAATAAACAACGTACGGCGCCGGCCTCTGCTCCCGCAGCGACGGATCTCCGCTTTTTTCCTGAAGGCGGGAACCTGGTCTCCGGCCTCGCCAATAATATTGCATTTAAAGCTGTTGACGCCAACGGACTGCCGGCAACGGTTTCGGGGGAAATCAGGGATGAACAAAACCGGATCATTACCCGGTTTACCAGCCGTCATGATGGTATGGGTCAATTTACCCTTACCCCTGCTGCCGGCATGCGTTATCATGCTTTGCTTGCCGGACAGCCACCGGTGAGCCTGCCCGAAAGCAGCGCTGAAGGTCTGGTGGTTCAGCTAAAGAACAGCAATACCGCTAAAACTTTTATCCTTAATTACAATGGCAGCCGGCAAACACCGGCGTATATGGCAGGCCAGATGCAGCATCAGATCGTATTTAAACAGCAACTGACACCGGCTGCCGGCAACAGGATCAGTGGTGTTATTCAAACCGGCAACCTTCCGTCCGGTGTATTACAGGTTACGTTCTTTAATAAAGATGGCATACCCCTGGCTGAGCGGTTAACCTTCATTAACAATAAGGAATACATACAGGCGGCAAGCTTTAAAGCCGATACGCTCAATAATGCGCCCCGCAAAAAAAACCATTTCAGCATCCTGCTGCCGGATAGCGTAACCGGCAACTTTTCCGTTTCCGTTACTGATGCAGATTATGAATCGGGAGGATATCGTCCCCAGAACATTTACAGCGCATTTTTACTCACCAGCGATATCCCAGGCTATGTACATGAGCCCCGTTATTATTTCAGCAATGATCCCGGTGCGGCCGAAGCGGTGGAGCTATTGATGCTGACCAACGGCTGGCGCCGGTTTAAGTGGACGGATGTTGCGGCCAATACCTTGCCGGAACCGCAGCATAAGGATCCGGGTTTTATCAGCCTCTCCGGTAAGGCAACCATCGCCGGCTCCGGTAAATCCTTTGCTGACCGCGATCTGCTGGTGTGGGTAGCCACCGATTCGGGACGCAGTCTGCAAACCATTAAAACAGACGCCGAAGGCCGGTTCAAAATGGATTCAATGATCTTTTTTAATAAGGCCCGGGTATTGTTCAGCGATGTGATGGGGAAGAAAAATAAATTCCTTACAATAAAACTCAATGCCGACTCCCTTACCCGCTCTTACGCATTGCCACCGCTGAAGCTACCCTTCGACCCTGCAGCGGGTACCAGCGGTACCCTTGCCTCAAAAATGGGTACGGCCTATTTCGATTATACCTGTGGCGAGGGCGTGATGCTGGATAGCGTGGTAGTGCTGGGCACCAAAACCCGCCTGCAAAAACTGGAAGAGCGTTATATGAGCGGACTGTTTGCCGGCGGCATCAATGCCCGCACCATGGACCTTACACGGGAATTTATTCCGAACCAGAATATTTTTGATTACCTGCAGGGACGGATCCCCAGTTTAACCATTGAACGTGGCGGGCAATTTGGCAATTACCGGCTGTTTTACCGGCAGGCGGGTGCCCGGCAACCGATGCAGCTATACCTGGATGAAATGCCTGTAGACGCCGGCATGATCGAAGCCATCCCCCCATCCGACATTGCGCTTGTAAAAGTATTTCCCAATTTTGTAGGAGCGCCTGGCGGTGGAGCGGGCGGTGTACTGGCGGTATATACCAAACGTGGTGATGAGCTCAACAATGCCATGGAATCTTCCGCCACCATTGTAGATTATGAAGGATACAGCATAATGAAGGAATTTTATGCCCCTGACTATGCTACCCCTGCGGACAATCAATACAATGACTACCGGCTCACGCTTGACTGGAAACCCGAACTATTTGTATCCGGCAAAGACCAGCGCATTGCCATTCCCTTTTACAATAACGACCGTACCAAACGGTTCAAGATCGTTGCCGAAGGCATCACCACTACCGGCAAGCTATTGATGCTGGAACAGTATGTGGAACCCGGGCGGCAATAAATGTAAAATGAAAAATAAGGAATATTGCATGTAAAACTGGTGCAGTAATAAGCGGCTCTTTACCTTTAAATTTAAAATTCCATATTGGTTATTTTAAATTCCGCAGGCTTATCTTTATTGCCAAACTTTTTATATGACCATCGGTTCTATTATAAAAATCCTGGAGGATATCGCCCCGCCTGCCCTGCAGGAAAGCTATGACAATGCCGGGTTACTCACCGGCCGGCCGGGTTGGCAATGTACCGGTATCCTGTGCTGCCTGGATGCAGTTGAAGCTGTGGTGGACGAGGCCATCGAAAAAAGCTGCAACCTGGTGGTTGCCCATCACCCTATTGTTTTTTCAGGGCTCAAAAAGATCAATGGCAACAATTATGTGGAACGCACGCTTATTAAGACCATCAAACACGATATCGCCATTTATGCCATTCATACCAACCTTGACAATGTGCTCCACGGTGTAAACGGAAAGATTGCTGAGAAACTCGGATTGACCAACCTGCAAATATTAGCACCGAAGGAACGCCAACTCGAAAAGCTTTATTTCTTTGTACCACCAGAATACGCGGAAAAAGTACGCGCCGCCATTTTTGCGGCCGGTGGCGGAGAAATCGGTAATTACCGGGAATGCAGTTTTAGCGCAACCGGAAAAGGCACTTTCCTGCCGGGAGGTGATGCCCAACCCTTTACCGGGGAAATCGGGGTCCGGCACGAAGCCGAAGAACTAAAAATAGAGATCCTGTACCCGTTTTACCTAAAAAACAAGATCCTCACCGCGCTACGCGAAAACCACCCCTACGAAGAGGTGGCGTATGAAACCATTGCATTAAACAATCTCCACCAGGAAGTGGGGGCCGGTATTATCGGTGAATTCAAGGAGGCCCTGGAAGAAGTTGACTTCCTTCAGCAACTGAAGGCCGTCTTCAACCTTTCCGTAGTACGCCATACCGCTCTCCGGGGAAGAAAAATCAAAAAAGTAAGTATCTGCGGCGGTGCTGGCAGCTTTTTAACAAAAGCCGCAATCAATTCAGGATCAGACGCATACGTTAGCGCAGATATCAAATACCACGAATTCTTTGACGCAGATGGGAAAATCCTGCTGGCAGATATCGGACATTACGAAAGCGAGCAGTACACCATAGAATTGCTTCAACACGTTTTACAGGAAAAAATCCCTAACTTTGCCGTCCTTAAAACAGCAATAAATACCAATCCCGTGCACTATCTGTAACGCGGATTTTTTGATTGTCTGATTTTTAAAACACATTCAAACAGTAAGAAACATATGCCACAAATTAAAGAGTTTTCAATTGAAGAAAAACTGGGCTCCCTGATCAATCTGCAAAAAATTGACAGCAAGATGGATGAGATCAAAATTTTAAAAGGTGAGCTGCCAATGGAAGTAGCTGACCTGGAAGATGAGATCCAGGGTTTGCACTCCCGGCAAACACGCATTGAGGAAGAGATCAATGGCGTTACAGAATTCATTGAAGAGCGGAAAGGGGCAATCAAAGAATCGGAAGAGCTGATAAAAAAATACGAAAAGGACAGTGAGAATGTAAAAAACAACCGTGAATTTGAGGCGATCAACAAAGAGATCGAAATGCAACAGCTGGAGATCAAACTGGCTGAAAAGCATATCAAAGATGCGAATGAAGAAATTTCCGACAAGGTAGTATTGCTGGAAAAGGCCAAAAAGAACCTGGGCGCTAAAGAAGGCGTACTGGATCTGAAAAAGACTGAACTGGAAAAGATCATCTCTGCCAACGAAAAAGAAGAGAAAGAATTTCTGAAACTTTCCGAAGCCGCGAAAGAAAATGTAGAACCCCGCCTGCTGGCCAGCTACGAAAAGATCCGCGGTAACTTCCGCAACGGACTGGCAGTAGTACCCGTAGTGCGCGATGCCTGTGGCGGATGCTTTTATGCCATTCCTCCGCAAAAACAGAGCGAGATCAAACAACATAAGAAAATCATCGCTTGTGAAAACTGCGGCCGCATCCTGGTGGATGAAGAGCTGCACAACAACGTTGAAGTAAAATAAATTCTTTTTTCCTGTCTGCCTGCAGACAGGCTTTTTTATTTTCCCCCATTTGCAAGAATGGGGGTTTTTATTTTCCGATATTGTCTGTCAATGCCCGATGTTTTATATCCGAAGCCGCTTCATATGCACATGGACGTAATATTTCCTGCAAATACCTGCCGGCAAAGATCCCTGAAGACCAGGCCCGCTTAACCATTCAATAAAAATTCAAACAGGCTTATAAACAGAAAATTGAGAATACAGAATGGAGATTTGAGCATTGTTTTTCTTAATTTGCCTTCCGATGCTGAAACAACTACATATCAGGAACTATGTGATCATTGATACGCTGGAGATTCATTTCTCCAACGGGATGAATATTGTAACCGGTGAAACCGGCGCCGGGAAATCAATCATACTGGGAGCCTTGTCCCTCATACTGGGAGAAAGAGCCGACACCGCCGCCCTGGTAGATAAAGAAAAAAAATGCATTATCGAAGGTTTGTTTACACCGGGAACGGTAAGTAAGATCACGCAATTCCTGGAAGCCAACGATCTTGACCCCGCTCCTGAAATTACCATCCGGCGGGAGATCGGCATCAATGGTAAAAGCCGCGCGTTTATCAATGACACCCCGGTAAACCTGGGGCAACTGCAGCAGCTGAGTTCATTGCTGGTAGATCTGCATCAACAGTTCGACACCCTGCAACTGGGTGATTCCGGGTTCCAGGTACATGTACTGGATGCACTGGCTAACAATACCAAACTCGTCAGCGACTACCGGTTGACCTTTGCCGAATGGCAGCAACATAAAAAAAAGCTGGAGCATCTGAAAGCACAGCAGGCACAGCTGGATAAAGAAAGCGACTACAATCAATTCCAGTACGATGAGCTGGCCGAAGCCAACTTGCAGGAAAATGAGCTGGAAGAGATCGATGCTTCGCTCAAACTACTTTCCAACTCCGAAGGCATTAAGGGCGCATTGGGCCGGGCATACAGTGAGCTGGAAGAGGGCGAACAACCACTAGTACAGCAGTTAAAAAGCATCGCGCACCTCCTGGCCAATTACAGTAATTTTCATAAAGACCTCCCGGACCTCGTACACCGCTTGAACAGTGCACAGGTAGAGCTGCAGGATATTGCAGCAGAGCTTGAGCATATCAGTAATGGCATTCACTATGATCCGGAAAAAATAGAAACCCTGAGCGACCGGCTTTCCATGGGATACCGGCTGCAGAAAAAGCACGGGGTACAATCGACCAATGAACTGTTGATCCTGCAAAAAGAGTTGGAGGAAAAACTGCAGGATGTGGCGCATATCCAGGAAGATATTGCCGCTCTGGAAGCCGCTACCGAACAGCGGCGCCTTTCTGCAGAAGCTCTGGCACAAAAAATTTCGGAAGCCCGTAAAAAACAGATCGCCCCTTTTGAGAAAAAAGTAGATACCCTCCTTACCCAGGTGGGCATGCCCAATGCAGCACTCCAGGTTTCTTTTGAGAAAAAAGCCCTGGGTATCCAGGGAGCCGATGCCGTGGATTTCCTGTTTGATGCTAACAAGAGCGGACAGTTTAAACCGGTGAATAAAGTAGCCAGCGGTGGCGAATTAAGCCGGCTGATGCTTTGCATCAAAAGCCTCGTAGCCCAGCGGATGAACCTTCCCACTCTCATCTTTGATGAAATTGATACCGGCATTTCGGGAGAAGCGGCGAAACAGGTAGGTATTATTATGAAGGACCTGGCCGCCAGCCGTCAGGTGATCTGCATTACCCATCAGCCGCAGATCGCCGGCCGTGCCGATGCCCACTATTTTGTGTATAAAGAAGTAGCCGGGAAACAGGTACGCACCGGCATGCGCCAGCTCGATACCGAAGAACGGATCACGGCCATCGCAAAAATGCTGAGCGGCGAAAAGCCCACTGCCGCGGCGTTGGAGAACGCAAGGGAAATGGTGCAGGCGTAGGTTTTGTTTCAGGTTTAAGGTTGAGCTTTGGGGGGGACAAGAAGACCTGGGAGACGAGGGTTTCGTTTGATGCCGGAGCTGAATCCACAGCGGTATCAACTGAAAGCTGAATGCTAACCGCTAAAACCGAATTTCACACCAAGTATAAAGCCTATCTAACCTGGAGCTTTAAACGAATATTGCTACTCCGAAACCACATAACTCAAACAAAGTCCCGCTAATTGCTGCAGGTGCACCGTTAAACGACTATCCGTAAGCATAAAATGACAATCAAAAGCGGACCGCAGATCATTATATCCCGTAAACCGGATATGTTCCCGGAAATCCACTTTGCCAAAGCCATACCATTTATACACCGCTTCTTTAGCCGACCATACCTGTGTATATTCCTCCATGGAAAGCGGGTTCAGGATCTCTACTTCTGCCGGACTCATAAATTTATGCCGGATGGAGATCACTTTTTCCACGGGAATTTCAATATCAATACCCACGCGCTGCTCCCGGCTTACGATGGCTGCCGCATAATCGCCGCAATGCGAAATAGAAAAATGAAAGGCTTCATCCGGAAGAAAAGGTTTGCGTGTTTCTGCAATTTGTATCAGGTGGTACGGGAAACCGGGAAACAGGTATTGCAATAAAAAACGGCCGGCAAGATGCTGCAACATTTTATGCGGATGGGTCACCGCCCGGTGCAGGGGAACCTTCTCCCGGAAGAACGCTGGCTCCTCCTCGATCTTCCAGATCCCCAACCTTGTGGAATTGTTAATTTCTTCTTGAAAAATAACGGGCATAAATAATCGGATTCACTTAATTTGTGCAAGTTAAGGATTTCACAAAGCACAACTCATGATCTTATCAGACCTGCGCATACTGGAAGAAATGGAGAAGGGAACCATTCTTATTAAACCTTACGACCGGGCCTGCCTGGGCAGTAATTCTTATGATGTGCACCTGGGCGCCTGGCTGGCTACCTACAAAAACCACCAGCTGGATGCCAAACAACACAATGAGATCGCCTCTTTTGAAATTCCTGATGAAGGCTTTGTCCTCTACCCCCATGTTTTTTACCTGGGTGTTACCCTCGAATACACCGAATCACATGCGCATGTACCCTTTCTCGAAGGCAAATCCTCAACCGGCCGCCTGGGAATCGACATTCATGCCACTGCCGGAAAAGGAGATGTAGGCTTTTGCGGGCACTGGACCCTGGAGATCTCCGTAAAGCAACCGGTAAAGATCTATAAAGGCATGCCTATCGGGCAGTTGATCTATTTCCCTGTTGAAGGTGAAATTGAAGTCAAATACAACCAGAAGAAAAACGCCAAATACAGCAGTCAGCCCGACCGGCCCGTTGAAAGCATGATGTGGAAGAATAAGTTTTAACCCGTTCACTTCAGGCCTTTTACGAATACTAACAAACGAAAGTTAGGACCAAAATCACTATTTTTGCGGCGGCTGATCATTTTAAACTAAATTTATTCAATAAATACAATTGTTCTATGGCTTTAGAGGATCTGGTGATGCCCAAGTTAGGAGAAAGCATAATGGAAGCAACCATCTTAAAATGGTTGAAGCAGGTGGGTGATGCCGTGGAAATGGACGAAACCGTTCTGGAAATTGCTACCGATAAAGTAGATAGTGAGGTACCCAGTACAGCCAGTGGTATTATTGAAGCCATTCTTTTTAATGAAAATGATGTAGTGCCCATCGGTACGGTTATCGCCCGCATCCGGACGGAGGGCCCAGCAAACGAAACGATTGCACCCGAACCCGCTCCTGCCCGGCAGCCGGAGCCCGTTGTAACGGAACCGGCACAGGAAGCCGAAGTCGTTTCCTCTACGATCAAACCGGCAGCCACCGGATCAGCTTCCGCAAAATTTTATTCTCCCCTTGTATTGAATATAGCCGCCAGCGAAGGCATTTCCATGAGCGAGCTGGAACAGATACCGGGCACCGGCAAGGAAGGCCGGGTGACCAAAAATGATATCCTGGATTATGTGGCCAACCGCTCCCGTCAACAACCTGCAGCCCCGGTTACAACCCCGGCTGTAACGGTTGCACCTGCCAGGGAAGCGCAGCAAAGCGGTCCGCTGGATATCAGCCGCCATGGCAGTAATGTAGAGATCATTGAAATGGACCGGATGCGCAAGCTGATCGCAGAGCACATGGTGCGCAGCAAACAGACCAGTCCGCACGTGACCAGCTTCTCCGAAGCCGATGTAACCAATATGGTGATGTGGCGGGAGAAAGTAAAAAAAGATTTTGAAAAACGGGAAGGTACCAAGATTACTTTTATGCCGTTGTTTATTGAAGCCATTACCCGGTGCATCAAACGTTTTCCGCTGATCAACAGTTCGATCGACGGCGACAAGATCATCATTAAAAAAGATATCAATATCGGGATGGCTACGGCTCTTCCGAGCGGAAACCTGATTGTACCCGTGATCAAAAATGCCGACCAGCTGAACCTGACAGGCCTGGCCAAACGCGTGAACGGCCTGGCAGATGCAGCACGGAATAATAAGCTAAAGGCGGAAGATACACAGGGCGGTACTTTTACCATTACCAATGTAGGAACCTTTGGCAGCCTTGCCGGTACGCCCATCATCAACCAGCCGCAGGTGGCGATCCTTGCCGTAGGCGCCATAAAAAAAAGACCCGTTGTGGTAGAAACCCCGCAGGGCGACAGCATCGCCATCCGGCATATGATGGTGCTGAGTATGAGCTACGATCACCGCGTGGTAGATGGGGCGCTGGGCGCTACCTTCCTGAGTGCTGTTGCGAAAGAGCTGGAGAGCTTTGTTCCGGTGGAGATTTGACATTTAGTTTCAAGTTCAATGTTCCAGGAGTCAGCCTTCAGCTATCAGCAATCAGTTTTCAGCAGATTACGTGCGGGATCGATGATCTGACATCCTATGCGAAAAGGAACAGGGAATTGAACAGCGCTCATCAGGTAACAAACGGGAACCAACCTGGAACGGTGCTCAGCAATCAGCAATCAGTTATCAGCAATCAGTTTTCAGTTGATTACGTATGGGATCGATGACCTGATATCCTATGCCGAAAAAAAACCGGAAATTGTGCTCCGCCCGCTAGGGATGCAGCTCCAGCATCAAACAAAATCCCCGTCTCCCAAGTCTTCCTGTCTCCCGAAGGCCGCCCTGAAACTTTAAACGTTAAACCTTGAACTTTAAACCACCCGCTTCCGGCAAGGCGCCTGCGCATCCGTTTGCACATTGGGGCTATTTCTCCGGCTGAGTGGCTATCTTGCGGGTTATTCAATCACCTGCCGATGCCATTGACAACCATAAAACAGATTTCCCTTTTACCCCTGGTGCTCCTCCTGCTGGCCACGGCTTGCAGCCGCCCCTTTACACGCTCCGCCCGGTATATATATCTTCAAAAGCAACACCGGCCCGAAAAAAAATGGACCCTGGTCTGGAAGGACGATTTTAATACCGCCGCCCTGGATACCGCCAAATGGACAAGGATCCCACCGGGTAAATCAGATTGGAACAAGCACATGAGCACACACCCGGATTGTTTCCGGATGGATAGCGGGTATGTATACCTCCGCGGTATCCGCAGCCCGGATACGATTTCCGATCCAAGACCGTTTATCACCGGAGGTATTTATACAAAAGGGAAGTTCGCCTTTCAATATGGCAAAATTGAAATAAGGGCGAAGCTGGAGTGTGCTACCGGTGCCTGGCCCGCCATGTGGATGCTGGCCGAACAAAATAAATACGGCGCCTATCCCAAAAACGGGGAAATCGATATTATGGAGCACCTGAATTTTGAGCACAAGGTTTACCAGACCACCCATTCTTATTATACGCTCGATCTCAAACAGACTCAAAAGCCGCCCCACTCCGGAACAGCCGCATTTGACCGGGATGGATTCAATACATTTGGCATTAAATGGTTCCCGGATAAAATTATATTTACTGTAAACGGGAAAGAGACCTTTACCTATCCACGTATTACCGGCGTGGATGCCAGCCAGTGGCCTTATGACCAGCCGTTTTACCTGCTGATTGACCAGCAGCTGGGCGGCAACTGGGTAGGCAAGGTAGATCCGCAACAGTTGCCGGTACAAATGATTGTAGACTGGGTAAAAGTGTACCAATAAAGTGCTTTACAATCGGGCAACAGACCGGTTAAAAGCTGTGCGTGTACAGTGTTTCCATAGGGACTTCTCCGCGGGGGTCGAAGTGATGATGATCTTTCTTTCAATGCCATTTTATCAAAAGCAATTCAGATGGCTCAACACATTTCAAAAACTCAAACAATCTCATACAAAGGCCTCATGAACTTTAAGACTTTTTTCCTGCTGTTAGCATTGCCGGTATGGGTACCGGCTTTTTCCCAAACCGTTAAACCGGCCAATACCATCCCCATCCTGCCGGGCGATTCAAAGGAAACCATTATTAGTAAAGCCGTGCAGGTGGTGCCCACCGCCAACCAGTATGCCGCCCTTCGCAATGAGTTTATCGCGTTTGTGCATGTTGGGCCCAATACCTTTACCCGCAAGGAATGGGGCAATGGAATGGAAGACCCAAAAATCTTTGATCTGAAAACGCTGGACACCGACCAATGGTGTGCCGCCATGAAGGCCGCCGGCATGAAGATGGTGATTCTTACCGTAAAGCACCATGATGGGTTTGTACTCTGGCAAAGCCGCTACACCAAGCATGGCCATGGCATCATGGCCTCCGGTTTCCGCAATGGGAAAGGCGATATTCTCAAAGACCTGAGTGCATCGTGTAAAAAATACGGGCTCAAACTGGGCATCTATCTTTCCCCCGCGGATCTTTTCCAGATCGAAAGTCCCGACGGGCTTTATGGCAATTTAAGCAAGTATACCACCCGTACCATTCCCCGCCCGGTAGCGGGTCGCCCGTTTAAAAACAAGACCACTTTTCAATTTGAAGCAGACGACTACAATGAATATTTCCTGAACCAGTTGTTTGAACTGCTGACCGAATACGGACCGGTGGATGAAGTATGGTTTGATGGGGCGCATCCCAAAACAAAGGGTGGTCAGCAATATAATTACGCCGCCTGGAAAAAGCTCATCCACACCCTTGCCCCAAAGGCCGTGATCTTTGGCAAACAGGATATCCGCTGGTGCGGCAATGAAGCCGGTAAAACAAGAAGCACGGAATGGAATGTGATCCCGTTTAATGAAGACCCCAATCAGATGAACAGCTTTCCGGACCTTACCGCTAATGACCTTGGCAGCCGGGAGCAGTTATATAAAGGCCGCTACCTGCATTATCAGCAGGCAGAGACCAATACTTCGATCCGCGAAGGCTGGTTCTATCGCGATGAAACGGCTCAAAAAGTGCGGAGCGCCGATGATGTATTTGATATTTATGAACGCTCCCTGGGTGGCAACTCAACCTTCCTGCTTAATATACCTCCAAACCGCGAGGGCCGCTTTTCGAACGAAGACGTGTCCGTTTTAAAAGAAGCGGGAGCCCGCATCCGTGAAACCTATGCGGTCAATCTTTTTAAAAGTGCAACCGGGCCCAAACCCGTACTGGACGCCGATCCGCGAAGTTTTGTATTGCTAAAGGAACAGCAGCCGGAGCTCATCATCCGTACTCCGCAGCCGGTTACCATCAACCGCCTGGTGCTGCAGGAAGCCATTACCACAAACGGCGAGCGCGTGGAACAACACGCCGCAGACGCCTGGATCGACGGGCAATGGAAAGAAATTGCCGCGGCCACCAACATCGGGTACAAGCGGATCCTGCGCTTTCCTGAAACCACCTCCAGCCGATTCCGGATCCGCATCCTCAGCTCCAGGGCCACACCCGCCATCAGCAATATTACCGCGCATTATTATAAAATGCGTCCGCCGCAACTGCAGTTAACGCGAAGCGCAAGCGGACTGGTAACCATTGCCCCCTATCAGCCGGCGTTTAACTGGAAGCCCCATGGTGAAAATACATTGAAGAACCTGGGCACCGGTATCGAGATCCGTTATACAACAGACGGCACTACTCCTACAACATCATCACCTGTTTACGTGGCACCTTTTACCGTAGTACGCGGCCCGGTAAAGGCCATGGCCATCAGTAAGAACAGTAGCGGTCCGGTAGCCAGTCAAACCTTTGGTCTGATAAAACAAAACTGGAAGCTGCTGGCTACAAGCGGCGATACCGCACAACATAGTGCGGCGCTCGCTTTTGATGCTGATGAAAAAACCTGGTGGCAGTCAACACCCGCCTCGGGTCATGGTTTTATAGCGCTGGATCTGGGTAAGGTTTATACACTCAAAAGCTTTTCCTATACCCCGCATGCGCAAAACAAAGCGGGTCTTATGAGTAAGGGAACCATCCAGATCAGCACCGATGGCAGCCATTGGACGAATGCCGATGTCTTTGAATTTGGCAACCTGATCAACGATCCGGTTACACGGCTTCATGCCTTTAAACAGGCATTCACAACAAGGTATATCCGCATAGAAGCCACAGAAACCGCTGCGCGGGATAATAGCGTATCAATTGCAGAACTCGATTTTTTTGAATGACGCGATGGGTATTTCCCGCTGATTCGCGCGGATCTGTTTCCCGCTGATCTACGCGGATGATTCCACCTGCCTTTTCTGCGTCATCTGCGGGAATTTTCTCCCGCTGATTCGCGCGGATCTGTTTCCCGCTGATTTACGCGGATGGTTCCACCTACCTTTTCTGCGTCATCTGCGGGAATTTTCTCCCGCTGATTTGCGCAGATTTTTCTCGCTGATCTACGCGGATAGCTTCCCTATCACTGCATTGCCTCTGCGCCATCTGCGGGATCGTTTCCTCTATTGTCCGTTCCGTTTAAACGGACCTTGTGGGGCGATCAGTTCCAAATTCGTGCCGTCCGGATCCTGGAAATAAACCACAGCCGTACCAAACCCGGATTTTAATCCATCTTCCTCCTGGAATACAATGGGCTCCCCTTCCGGCTCCACGCCTATTTCCTTTAGGCGTTTAAGCGCCGCCTCCATATCATCCACTTCAAAACAAAGGTGCATGGCACTGATCTGGTTATTCTTATAGGACGCTTTTTCTGCTTCTGGAATGACATATTCCAGTATGTCGATATTCAGGTTATCCAGGTGCAGGTTGGCGTAGCGGATCAGGGTGTTTTCCAATCCCTGTACCTGGGCCATTCGTTTACCCCCGATCTCGTCCCGGTTGGATATTTTCACCCCCGTTAACGCTTCATAGAAGGCGATCGACTCTTCAAGATTCTTTACCGTAATGCCTACATGATTGGCACGGCTAAAACCATTGGTTGATGTACGTTGTTCCATTGTATGTATTTTTTACAGCCTGCCGGTATGGCATTATTGCAAACCGGCAAGCTGTTGATTGATGAATTGCAATTCCTCCGCCGTAAGTTTAAGATGCATTGCCTCCGCATTAGCGATCGATTGTGCGGCATTGCGTGCGCCGGCCAATACCACGCTGATGCCCGGTTGCAGGGTGGTCCAGCGCAATACCAGTTGTGCCAGTGTTGCATCTTTACTTGCGGCAATGGGTTCGATGGTTTTCAACAGGGTCTTTACTTTTTCCAGGTCAAATTGTGTAAAATACCCATTGCGGTGGTCATCGCTCTTTAAACTATTTTCTTTAAAATATTTACCGGTCAATAATCCGCGTTCCATGGGGCTATATACTATAATACCGGTATGTGTTTCCTGTGCATAAGGCACCAGGTCTTTTTCAATGCCACGGTTGAGCATGCTGTAAGATACCTGGTTGCTGGCAGGTTTCAGGGTTTGAGTTGCTTCCTGCAATTGTACTACGCTATAATTGCTTACGCCGGCAGCGCGTATTTTACCTTGCCGGATCAGCAACTCCAGTGCTTCCATGGTTTCGCTGATGGGTGTGGTGGCATCCGGCCAGTGCAGTTGCAGCAGGTCGATATAATCGGTCCCCAGGCGCTTTAAGCTTTCTTGTGTTTCTTTGATTACATTTTCTTTGGATGCATATTTGTAAACGGGAATGGTCTTGCCACTATCTGCCGCATCAAAGAAGAACTCGCCTTTACCATTATTACTGCCGTCCCATACCAGTCCGAATTTGGTGAGCAATTGTATTTTGGAGCGATCCTTTCCTTTGATGGCCTCGCCCACTAGTTCCTCGCTCAATCCAAAGCCATAGAATGGTGCCGTGTCTATTGAGGTAACACCATGGTCTAAGGAGGCGTGGATGGAATCGATTGAATCCTGTTTTTCATTACCGCCCCACATATTGCCGCCGATGGCAAAGGCTCCATGTGTAATTACAGATAGTTCAAGGTCTGTATCTCCTAATTTTCTATATTCCATAATTTGAATATTTTATTGTTTTTTCCCGCGGATTTACGCAGATTTTTTCCGCTGATTTCGCTGAGCTTTCCCATAGATCTACGTAGATCTTTCAGTTCGCTTTCTGCGCCATCTACGGGAATTTATATTTTCTTTTATTAACTTTATTCATAACACTTAAAACCTATGAATCATGACCGAAAATGAATTGTCTTATGGCATCCGTGGATGCATCTTCAATGTATATAACAACTTAGGCCCCGCACTGCTGGAATCGGCATATGAAGCGGCGCTGGAATTTGAATTACACCAAAACGGATTATGTTTTGCCAGACAGGTGGGCTTACCGATGGTATATGGATCTATAAAACTTGACATCGGATACCGGATTGATCTTTTAGTGGAACACAAGGTTATCATTGAAGTAAAATCTGTTGAAACACTGTTGGACGTTCATCATAAACAAGTGATCACCTATTTAAAATTGTCTGGATTAAAATTGGGGTTACTTGTCAATTTCAATGTTGATGATATTTCCAAATCGATTTTTAGGAAAGTTAACGGGCTGTAATGTTTCCCGCGGATCTTCGCTGATTTCTATTTTTTCTGCGTTATCCGCGAGGCTTCTTTCCCGCTGATTGGCGCGGATTTTTTTCCGCTGATCTACGCTGATTTTTCCGTTTGCCTTTTCTTCGTTCATCTGCGGGACGTCTCTCCCGCTGATTGGCGCGGATCTTTTTTCGCTGATCTTCGCTGATTATTCCATCAACCTCTTCTGCGTTATCCGCGAGGCTTCTTTCCCGCTGATTAACGCGGATCTTTTTTCACTGATCTTCGCTGATTATTCCATCAACCTTTTCTGCGTTATCCGCGAGGCTTCTTTCCCGCTGATTAACGCGGATCTTTTCCGCTGATCTTCGCGGATGATTATTTTTTCTGCGCCATCTGCGGGAATTCTTTCCCGCTGATTTACGCGGATCATTCTCGCTGATCTACGCAAATAACTATTTATTGCTGCGTTTTTTCTGCGCCATCTGCGGGCACCAAACCCTAAGCCGCTATCTGTGGTGCTGCCACCGTCTCAAATACGGTTGCCAGGTGTGCCCTATACCGCTCCATATCCCGCTCCACATCCGCATTCTTTTCTATATCGTGAAAGTGAAAGCTTTTTAAGGGCTGCATACCCGTAAAAGCGTTCATCCGGTGAAACCCAAATAACGGGCCATCATCCACACTGTGCTCTTTAAAAAATTCACCCGGCAGCGTAAACGCCGTTTCGGGTGCATTCCAACTGGTAGTTAACATATAGTTTTTGCCGTGCAGCATGCCCCCCGTTCCGTAGTTGATATCCGGGTTTTCTGAGGAGCGGCCATCACTGCGGTAAATGCCTTTCCGGTGCCCGGCGGTAAATACCTCATCAATGTATTGCTTAAACCCATGGGGCAGCTGGAACCACCAGATCGGCGTATGATAAATGATGGTATCCGCCCATACGAATTTTTCCACCTCTTCAGCCGGATCGTATCCGTTGGCAATCACTGTTTCCCGTATTTCCACACCTGGCCGGCCACTGAAAAACGCTTCTGTTTCTGCGGCTACGGTATTGTTAAAGCGGCCACCGGAATGTCCGAAATGTTGTCCTGCATTGATGATCAATATCTTTTCCATATATCTCTTTTTAAATTGACAACACAAAATTATCACGCAAATAATTATCAGGGAAATAATATAATTTATAGATTTGTATTATAAAAATAATACTTAGTTATGGTCAACCTGGAATGGTATCGCACGTTCAAGGCCATTTATCAAAGTGGTACGCTTACCGGTGCCGCCGAAAGCCTGTTTATTTCCCAGCCGGGGGTAAGCCTGCATTTAAGCTCGCTGGAAAGCTATGTAGGGTATAAATTATTTGAACGGGCCGGTCGCAAAATGGTGCCTACAGAACGGGGAAAAATCCTGTTCAATGCAGTGGCGGAAAGTCTGGCCACGCTGGAAGAAGCGGAAAAAAGTTTTCAGCGCAGTACGGAAAAGCATACACCTACCATCAGTATCGGCATGTGCTTTGAAACCTTCCAGATCACGCTGGAACAATATATTTCGAGCCTGAACTTTAACGTCATCATCCGTTTTGGCGACTATCATGAAATGCTGGACAACCTAGATAAGGGCATCCTGGACCTGATCATTACACCCCATAAAGGCAGCTCCGCTAAAATAGAGCACCAGCCATTCTCGTCGGAAACGATCGTGCTGGTAGCCGGCAAAGAACTGGACGATGCGCCCTTTCAAAAACTGGTAAAGCAGAAAAAGTACACCGCTGCGGAAGCATGGCTGAAGCTGCAAAAATGGTATGGCACTACGGGCGATATGGAGCACCTCTTTCGTTTCTGGCAGCTGAACTTTGGCAACACCCCTGATTTCCGTCCTAATTATATTGTACCAAACCTGAACTCGATCGTGCGGTGCCTGAGCAGTGGTAAAGGCCTGGCCGTGATCCCTGATTTTTTATGCCATAAGGAAATTGAAAGCGGACAGGTAAAGCTGGTATGGAAAGGCCATAAGCAGCTGAAGAATACGCTTTATTTCGCCTGCCGGAAAAATACCACCCATGCAAAAGAAATCGAACTGATTAAAAACTTGTTCCGGAAGGTGATGCAATAAGTTGGAAAAGCAATCTCCCAAAAGGTGCTGATCATAAAGTACCGGTAAGAAATCGATTCTTACCGGTAACATGACTGTTTACTTTTGAGCCAATGCGCTGAATGATCATGCTTTATAACGCCTGTCCGCCGGATACCTCGATCCGCTGTCCGTTGATCCAGCGGGCATCTTCTGTACACAGAAAGGCCACTACGCCACCGATATCATCCGGCAGGCCTACCCTTCCCAAAGCGGTAATGCCTGCGATCCGGGCATTGATCTCTTTATTATCTCTGGTGCGGCCGCCGCCAAAATCCGTTTCAATCGCACCGGGAGCCACCACATTCACCCGTATCTTCCTTGGGCCTAATTCCTGGGCCAGGTAGCGGGTGAGCACTTCTACTGCGGCCTTTATCGATCCATACACGGAGGAACCCGGAAATGTGATGCGGGTCAACCCCGATGAAATATTTACAATGCCCCCGCCGTCATTGATAAATGGCAGCAGTTTTTGTGTAAGGAAAAACACACCCTTGTAATGAATGTTTACAATATCGTCCAGTTGTTCTTCGGTTGTGTCAACAGCCGGTGCATACAAAGCGGTACCGGCATTATTAACGAGGAAATCAATATTCGGACTGCCGGTTTCCGCCTTTAAATAATCCGTCAGCTTCCGGGCAAAATCATCAAAAGACCCGCTATTGCTGGTATCCAGCTGAAAGGCCGCCGCCTGTTGTCCCAGTGCCCGTATCTCTGCAACGGTGGCATCAGCCGCTTCCCTGTTGCTGTTATAGGTTAACACCACATCGATCCCCTTTTTTGCAAGGGCAATGGCCATATTCTTACCCAATCCCCTGCTTCCCCCGGTTACCAGGGCTACTTTGCTTTTAGCATTCATATCATTATTATTTTGATACGCAAAGTTGCAATAGTCTGCAGTGACTGCTATTGCAAACATCAATCCATTATTTGCAAAAATCAAATAATCATCAGGAGCGGAACAAAGCCGGCGTAACAGCCGCCTGTTTCTTAAAGAAGTTTGAAAAATGCGCCACTTCCTCAAAACCGAGGCTATAGGCAATTTCAGAAATGGTCCAACCGGTTTGTTTTAATAAGATCTTTGCCTCCTGTAAGATGCGGCCGCTGATCATTGCGGTGGTGGTTTTTCCTGTGTGTTCTTTCAATACTTTATTGAGGTGGTTTACGTGCACGGACAACCGGCCGGCATAGTCCTTGGCGGTACGCAGCTGCAATTGTTGCTGTGGCGATTCAATGGGAAACTGCCGCTCCAGCAACTCGATAAAAAGTGCGGTAACACGGGCCGCTGCATTTTGACTACCATTAGTTGTAGGGGCTGGTTGCAGCTTTTGCCCGTAGTGGATCAGCTCCAGCACATAATTGCGCAGCAGGTCGTATTTAAAGGCATAATCGGAAGCGATTTCCTTTTTCATTTTCAAAAAGACGGATTCAATTTCCACGGCCTGTTCACCGGTGATTTCAAAAACGGGGTAGGCTCCCGGTTGAAAGATCGGCAGCTCCTCCAGTACCACGCCACTTTTATTTTTTACAAGAAAGGCATCCGTAAATACACAAAAATGACCGGACTGACCGGGGTCCTGCGGAATCCAGTGGTACGGCACTTTGGGGGTGGCAAACAAGAGGGCATTACCGGCGATATCAATCACTTTATCGGCGTATTCTGCCCGGTTCCGTCCGCGTATCAGGCTGATCTTATAATAGGCCCTCCGGTTGTAGGGCATCTCCTTTTTCCGTTTTGCAGCCTCGATGGTAGCGGCTATATCAAAAATATTAAAATGACCGATCTCTTTGCCGATGCCCGGCGGCAATAATGCGTTCACCTCCTTACCCGTTAAGGCGGCCGCCTCTTCATAAAATGCTTCCAGGGATGTGGGTTTCGTGGTATTCATATTATCTGCCTGTTTGCAACATTCAAACAGCAAGTTATATAAAGATAGCCAGGCTCCAATAGGATTTTATTATTCTAATAAGATCTCAACCTGCGGGCAGTATAGCGATCTCATCAAACGAAATACCGCCACGCTCCCTCTGATCAATTACCTGGGTTGAACAATACCGCGGGAACTGCCTTACATACTGCCGGTATCCAACGGATCTAAAGGAGATACTTCCCTGATGTGTATCTATCAGCCAATCCATCTCGGTTTGCCGTTCGATATAATCAGCATTTTTTGGCCGCCGCGGGTTTTTCCGGGATATACCATCAATTTCAACTCCCATATCCCAGGAACTTATATTCAATTGCAGGTTATACGCATTCTCAAAAACGAGGGTACAGGGTGCTATCCAAAAGTGATAGGTCTTATCTGTCAATACCCATTTAAAAATATAATCAATATCAAAAAGCAGCTCAAAATTCCCGCCAAAAGAAATCGCGTATATATGATTATCGTGCCAACCCATCTGATCAAAATCCTCATCGGTCCAGTAACTTTTTTCCAGATGATATCTTTTTACAGATGCTGTCATTCTTTATAGTTGTTATATGATTTAGGGGCAATCTTTTTACCAATCGCTGTTTTCACCCGTGGCGCCAAAACCGTTTGTGCCCGCCCCTTTTTCATTTTGAATCACATCTTCTATAAACAAAACCAGTTCCTGTTTTTCCGCTTCGTAGGTTTCTGTCAGCTCCTTCCCTGTTAAAAAAAAGCCGGCGATTTCCGAGGAACTCAGCCCCTTTTCAAAATGCAGGTAGCTGATTTGTTCGATAAATTGACGGGCATCCTCCTCGTATTGCCTACCCCGCTCCAACGCATCCGGATGGCCTTGCAGTATTTTTTTTCGTTCTTTTTCCGGCAGATTCGTTACCAAAAAACCGGCATCGGGCGGTACATTATTCACTACTTCGGGATCCACGGTTCCGGTTCCGTTACAATAAGCGCAGGTACCCGGCAACCACATTAATTCCTGTTTCAGCCGCCTGATATCTTCCTGATCCACCTGGCCTTTTCCCAAACACCGGGGGCATTTGATCAACGCAGACGGTTTACCGGAGCTAAATAATTTTTTAAAGACATTCATGGCTGCATGCTGTTTTGGGTTGCTTCATGTGTAGTTCATTTGTTTCCGGGTATAAATATAGCGATAAATGCCGGTTGCTGCGTTCATCAAAACCAACTCTCCTTATTATTATTTCCGCTCATAAATCAACTGTACCACGCCGGACCGGAAGGTATGCGTTTCTACCAGTTTCAATTCCAGCCGCTCTTTCAGGTCTTCAAACAACGGTTTGCCGCTGCCCAAAGCGATGGGATGCACCGATATCCGGTATACATCGACCAAACCGGCATGGATAAAGGTTTTGATCAGGCCGGCACCTCCATAGAGCCAGATATCTTTGCCGCCCTGTTTTTTAATTTCATTTACCCTTTCCGCGATATCTTCTGCAATAAATGTTGCCCTTTCGTCCTCCGGCGGACGGGTAGAGAAAACAATTTTCTTTTTTGAGTGCACTGCCTTCCACAATTGTTGTTCCGCATCGCTGGCCGTTGCATCCGGTTGAAAATTGCCCCATTGATCGTAGCTGACCCTCCCGTAAAAAATGGTATCGATACCGGAAAGAAAACCGTCAAAATTCATATCATCGTCCATAATGCACCAGTCAATTTCCCCGTTGGGGCCTTCAATAAATCCATCAAGGGTAACCGCCAGGTCCAGGATCACTTTTTTCATATTGGTTTATTTTGCGGATAAAAATAGGTAATAATATTAAGGCAGCATCGTTGTAATCTGGGAGACCAGGAGACATGGGGGACGTCCGGCTGATTGCTGAAAGCTGATGGCTATAAGATCCGCTTCGGATCCGCTACAAATACGCGCGTACAAACCGTATACGGGTCACCGTTTGAACGTTCATATTTTAACGCTGCATAAAACGCATGATACCCTTTAACAGGTAAAGGCTCTCTGATCCTGATGGCAGATCCATTACCGGCCGGCAGCTCCCGGCTCATCCATTTTTCATTCCGGAAATCCTGATCCTCAGAACCGGCATACCATAACGTAATTCCTTTTAACCCTGCTGTTGTTGCCGTTATATCCAGCGTTACCTGCTGCTTTTTAATCTTCGTATTCCAGTTACATACCGGGTAGGGTACCCGCGCCAGGGTCATCCCGAAAAAAGCGCTGAGTGCAGGCATGGCCGTAATGCCCCTGTTGAGATCATGCCCGGCATTGGGCGTATAATGCAAGAGGTTGTTACCAGGAATCGAATCCAGGTAATTTTTTACATTATCCACTACCCAATAGGGATCATTGGTACCGATAAAGATCATCTTCGGCATGGTCAGTTTTTCCCGGTAGGAGAACGGATCGATCATAGTAACAAGCTCCCGGCCCTGCGAGCCGGCCATCCCCTGTACAATCCCCAGTTTTACATAGTCTTCTATTTCCACACTGTACCCGCCATAAGCATCGATCTGGTGCTGCAGGTTTGCCGGCATATTCAGCACATCGATCACCATCGGGCCAATGGCCACAACCCGGGGATCATTGGCTCCGGTAAGCCAGGTGGTCCAGCCCCGCTTTGAGGCCCCTGCCACTACAAAACGATTTACGACATGCGCTTGCCGTTGTTTTGAAAAATCCTGTACCGCATCCATCGCCCGCACGGCGCTTTTTACCATGGGGAATAGCAGGGGCCAGCTATAGTCACTATCCTGTTTAAACTGGTGCAGTGTATATGAAATAGCGGCGTCTTCTGTAAGGTTGCCAAAGATGGGTTGATGAGGCACCTGTCGTAATACAGCTACGATGGCCGCATTCCGGGCGGCGATGGCACCCATTTGTTGCACCAGGCGGTCGTTCTTACCGCTCCAGTTGGGCAAACCGGTCTCTTTGTTATTGCTGCCTCCGGTGATAAACAATAAGGCACCATCGTACCGGTTTTCTTTTGGAATGAGCACGGTGAGCTGGTGGGTCCAGGTATAGCCATGCCATTTTTGAGAGGTCAATAACAATTGATATGCCGTACTGTTTTCCAGCACGGCGGAATCGCTTAGTTCCCATTTATAGGTGGTATCTCCGTTCTGAAGATACCGTTCCAACGCTGTGGAGGCTGTAATCGCCTGCTGTGCCATTACCTGAACGGTCAACAGCAGCTGCAGCAGGATGCAATAAACAAAGGCTTTTTTCATCGTTTTGGATTTATTTATATCATTTACGCACCGGCAAGGGCTTTCACCTGCTCTGTATTGCTTTCAAAATGCCCATACAGAGAAATGTTTGATGACACTAAGATACGCCGGCGGCTCCAATTATATTTCATTTGCCTGCTCTTTGCGGATCTTTAAATCCTGCCCGGTAGTATGTTGACGTAAAGGTTTCTCCACTGCGGTCGAAACGACCGGAGATTTGTAACACGAAAGAAATATCATCGTCACCCCAACCCCTGCGGAGGGGTCTCTACGGGGTCATCCATGCACCCGGTTTTCTAATCCTACCTGGTTAGTACGATGACATAGGGATTTCTCCGCTGCGATCGAAGGATGGAAGATTTGTACCCTGAGGTTGCCAGCGGTTATTTTACAACAATACCTTCCAGATCGTAATCATAGGCCTTCTCGATCTGTACATTGTAAAATTCACCGATCTTTAATTTATCCGTACCAGTAATGATCACCTCATTATCTACCTCCACACTGTCGAATTCGGTACGGCCGATATAACGGCCCGCCTCTTTTTTATCGATCAGGGTTTTAAAGGTGCGGCCCACTTTTTCCTGGTTCAGTTCAAAGGAAATTTCCTGCTGAAACTCCATCACTTCCTGGGCCCGGCGCTCTTTTTCTTCCTGGGGAATGGTATCCGACAACAGGTAAGCAGTAGTATCTTCTTCATGCGAATAGGTAAAGATACCTACTCGGTCGAACCGCTCTTTCGCAAGGAATTGCTTTAATTCTTCAATATCATCCAGGGTTTCACCAGGGAAACCTGCAATCAGCGTGGTGCGTAAACAAATGCCCGGAACCTTCTCGCGGATGGCACTCACCAGGTCTTCCATCTCTGCCCGGGTGATCTGCCGTTTCATCGCAGCCAGCATATTATCCGCAGCATGTTGCAACGGCATATCGAGATAGTTACAGATATTGTCACGCTGGCGCATCACATCCAGGATCTCCAGCGGAAATTTTGTGGGATAGGCATAATGCAAACGGATCCATTCCAGGCCCGGAATATCTGCCAGGCGGTTCATCAGGTCGGGCAGCATACGCTTCTTATAAATATCCAATCCGTAATAGGTCAGCTCCTGCGCAATCAGCATGATCTCTTTTACGCCTTTCTTCACCAGGCCTTCTGCTTCGGCCACCACCTGCTCAATGGTTTTGCTGACATGCTTACCGCGCATCAGCGGGATGGCACAAAAGGAACAGGTGCGGTTGCAGCCTTCGGAAATTTTCAGGTAGGCATAATGCTGGGGCGTTGCCAGCAGGCGTTCGCCCAGCAGTTCGGTTTTATAATCGGCTTCAAATTGTTTCAAGATCAGCGGCAATTCCATGGTACCGAAAAAGGCATCCACTTCCGGGATCTCTGTTTCCAGGTTGTTCTTATAGCGTTCGCTCAGGCATCCCGTTACGTATACTTTATCCAGTTTACCGCGCTTTTTATATTCTACCTGTTCTAAAATCGTATTGATGCTTTCTTCCTTGGCCTTGTCAATAAAACCACAGGTGTTTACCACCACGATATTGTGATCAAATTTCTTGTTCTCGTGGGTTACATCAATATCATTGGCCCTTAGTTGCCCGCTCAGCACTTCGCTGTCTACCATATTTTTGCTGCAGCCAAGGGTAATGATGTTTACCTTATCCTTTTTTAATGTTTTTGCTTTCAAACCGGATTTTCAATTTTAGAAGTTGCAAAGGTACGGTATCAGCCGGATATGCGTTGTCACAATTGCAGTCTGCCGGTCAATACGCGCATCAACGATCGTATTTCCCGCTGATGCGCGCAGATTTTTTTCGCTGGTTTACGCCGATGACTATTTTTTCTGCGCCTGACCTGCGCTATCAACGGGCCATTACCTCGCCGATGTTGCTGATTTCCAGAGCACAACATAAAAAAGGTGATCAGCGATTAGCGATCAGTTTTCAGCCTTCAGTTATCAGCCCTTAGCTATCAGCAATCAGTTTTCAGATAATTACGATCCGGAATATAAATCTATCCCACGATGGACATGCCAGGAACGTTAAATCTAAAATAATTCAATAGTCCCCCCTAGTCTACATGTCCCCCCAGGCAAGGGCACCAGTAAATAGCCAATAGCTCATCAAGTATAAAACGATTCTAACCTGAAACAAACCTAAAAGGTTCACTCCGGCCACCGGGTTTCCACGCCCTGGCTCCGGATAAATTCCTGGAATTGTTTCAGCAGTTGCCGGTCTTTACGCACCATTGCTGGCAATACGCCCTGCGCCTTTGCAAATACCAATAATAATCCAACGGCTTCGCCAATGCTCCACTCCACCGGGTGCAGGCGGTAGCACCCATTGGTGATATGGGTAGTGCCGATATTTTTATTCGCGGGGAAAACATTTTCCATCTTCTCCGGCAATAAGGCGCCCAGTGGGATCTGGAACGGCAGCGACGGAAAATCGATATAATTATTACCCCGGCTGCTGGGATGCAGGTCAATATGGTAATACCCGATACCTACCGAATCAAAAAAGTCCGCAGCCTTCGGTTGGGTGGTACCCGTTACCGCTGCCCGCTGCTCCCGGCCAACATGTTCTTCAAGGATGGTAAACTGGGCTTTGATCCTCCGTGATTCCCGGATGTACGGATATTTTGCCAATCCGTCCGCAGTACCCATAATATCGCTGCGCAGCCGCAATCCCGGCCAGCCCTTGCGGCCACCAGACCGGGGGGCTTCCGTTTGTAACCAGTATAAGAGGGATAAACTCAACTGTTTGGCCTGTTCCACGTGTTTTTTAAATACCTGTGGAGATACATCTACAATATTCCCGGGCATATAGTCATTCTGCGGCCAGTTAACAATAGAAATATCGCCTTTATAAAATCCGTCTTTAAAGTTCTTGCGGTCGATAATCCTGCGGTAGTTCCACAAGTTCAGCAGGGACCCGGTCGCACTGCCATCCGGTGCAAAGCCCAGCTCCTTGGGTTGCAGGGTTTGGGGTTGCGCGTATTGGAGACTGAGTAATTTTCCAGGCCAGGCGGGTTGCAATGCCGGCGTATAATTGCGCCAGAAGGTATAATCCGCCGGACGGGGTATGGTATGCGCTTCGCCTTCGACATAGTCTATCGCAAAGCACATGGTAAAGGCCTGGTTATTGGCGGCATCGGCCTGCAGCGGCGCATGGAGTTCATTGGTCTGACTCCGCGACTCGGTTCCGGTAACATAAGCGGTTCCGGTCAGCGGCAGCAGGTCGCCCAGTTCCGTAGCATCAATAAAGAAACGGCTTTGCAACAGCCGCTGTTCCCCGCTTTTTTCATGCTTTACGGCAATGGATGTAACACGCGTGCTTACGACATCGGCTTTTACGGCACGGTGCTCCATCAACAGCACCAGTTGCCCGTTGGAAAGATAGGGCATCAATAGTTGCCGGATCACTGTTTCTGCTACAGCCGGTTCATGACACAGACGGGATACCGCGCCGTTGCCCGGGTTCAGTTGCGGTTGATTCTTTGCTTTTTCCGACAACGGGTAATACTGCCGGTAATAGTTGCGGATATGGTTACGAAGCTCCCGGTAAGACCGGGGGGCTCCGTGTGTTTCGATCCAGGGATGTTCATCCGGCGGTACGCCCTGGGAACTGAGTTGTCCGCCCAGCCAATCGGTCACCTCTGTAAGGATCACGGTTGATCCGTTTCTCAAACAGGCCAGTGCAGCGGCCACACCGCCCAAACCACCGCCTGCAATCACCACATCGGCCTGCAGCTGCGCTGTTCCATTGCCCGTAACTTTTGTACCGGTTGCAGCGGCTGTAAACGGGAGGGCTGTGCCTAACAACGCTCCGGCGCTGCCTCCTCCCAGGAGTTCCATAAAATGTCTTCGCTTCATCATTGCCAAACGATCGTAATAAATGTTTGCTAATATAACCAAACCCGGCATCCCTTCCGCGCATACCGGGTAAATACTTTAAACAGCACAAACAAAACCGCAATATCTTTACAACTATGAAATGCATACCGGTTTACTTTCTCTTATTCGTGTTCAGCATCACGGCATGCAGGGAACGGTCAAAAGAAACCGCCATCAGCAGCGGTGTTTCTGATACATTGGCCAACACCCGTAAGCATACGGTTAGCGATCTTCAGTATGTCCTGTTGTTCGATATCCCGGAAAATAAAGCAGCGCCCATTACCGCCCGGGAACAATTACAATTCCGGTATTCCGGTAAATCAACAACGCCGCTGTTGCTCGACTTTAAAGAAGATGCACAGCAGGTAAAAAAGATCGTGGTAAACGGAAAAGAAACACCGCTTCAATACCGGAATGAGCATATCATCATTGAAGAAGGGTTGCTAAAAAAAGGAAGTAACACCATTGCCATTGATTTTATAGCCGGCAACAATGCATTAAACCGCCGGGATGATTTCTTATATACCTTGTTTGTACCCGACCGGGCGCGAACGGCCTTTCCCTGTTTTGACCAGCCCGATCTAAAAGCCATTTTTACGCTCAGCCTGGTGATTCCACAACACTGGGCCGCCATCGCCAATGGCCAGCTGCGGGATTCTGCCATCAGCAACGGACGCAAGACGCTTCACTTTGCCCCTTCAGACAAAATCAGCACCTACCTGTTTTCATTTGTTGCCGGAAAATTCAATCGCGCCCGTGAAGCATTTGGCAACCAGGAAATTGAATTCCTGTACCGCGAAACCGACTCCGAAAAGATCCGTAACAGCCTGCAGCCAATCTTCGATCAGTACAAAAAAGTAATCCGTTTTTACGAACAGTGGACCGGCATTCCCTATCCTTTCCAAAAACACGGTCTGGTGGCCATACCCGATTTCCAGTTTGGGGGCATGGAGCACCCGGGCGCCATCTTATTACAGGCATCTACCCTCTTCCTTACCCGCGACGCTACCGAAGGCCAGCTCAACAGCCGGGCACAGTTACTGGCACACGAAGCCGCACATATGTGGTTTGGAGACCTTGTTACGATGAGCTGGTTCTCGGATGTATGGATGAAAGAGGTCTTTGCCAATTTTATGGCCGATAAAGCCACCGCCATCCCCGGACATGAACAGGGTTTTTCATTGAAATTTTTGACCGACCATCTCCCCCCTGCCTATGCCATCGACCGTACCACCGGCGCCAACCCCATCCGGCAACCCCTGGAAAACCTGGAAAAGGCAGGAACCCTTTACGGTGGGATCATTTATCATAAATCGCCGGTGATGATGCGGCAACTGGAGGAGCTGATGGGGCCGGCTGCTTTTCAAAACGGCATCCAACAATACCTGAAGACCTACGCCTTCAAAAACGCTTCCTGGCCCGACCTGATCCGGATCCTGGATGCCGGTACCCCGGCGGATCTCAACGCCTGGAATGCGGTGTGGGTAAATGAACCGGGCCGGCCGGTATTTGACTACCAGGCAACCTATGATCCACCCGGTAACCAGATCACCGGCTTTTCTGTTTTTCAAAAACCGGAATCCGGCAATAGCCGCGTCTGGCCGCAGCGTTTTGACATTAGCTTTTATTATAAAGGACTGGTTCGTACTATTACCGTCAGCGATAGCCTGGCGGCGCAGGAAGTACCACGAGCTACGGAGCGTAAACAACCGCTGTTCATCCAGTTCAATGCATCGGGTATGGGCTATGGCGTATGGCCGGTTGATACGGCCATGCTTTCGCACTTATTTACGATCGATAATTATGTAAGTCGCGCCTCTGCGTATATTACATTGTATGAGAATATGCTTAACGGCCGTTACAATACCCCGGCACAACTGCTGCAGCTCTTTGCAGACGGCCTAAATAAAGAAACGGTTGAATTAAATATGCGTCTGCTCACCGGCTATATCAGCGCCATCTATTGGAACTTTATGACGCCAGCAAAACGCCGGGAATGGGCGGGCCGTTTGGAAAACAGCATCTGGAGCGCCCTGCAACAGCAAAAAAGTCCGAATAACAAAAAGATCCTGTTTGGCTGCTATCAATCGGTTTTTGAAACAGAGGCCGCCGTAGCGCGACTCTATGCTATCTGGTATAGCCAGGGCCCGCCGGCGAATGTTGTGTTGAAAGAAGAAGACTATACCAGCCTGGCCTTTGTCCTGGCATTGAGAAATAAAAACGGGGACAGCATCCTGCAGCAGCAACTGCGCCGGATCAAAGATCCCGACCGCGTTAAACGGTTCCGCATCATCATGCCGGCGCTTTCGCGTGACACCGTTGTTCGCGATGCATTCTTCTCCGGCCTGCAAAAACGCGAAAACCGGTCGAACGAGTCTGCAGTGGGTACCGCGCTAGGCTACCTGCATCATCCGCTCCGGCAACCTTCTGCAGAAAAATATCTTGAAAAGACACTGGAACTGCTGCCGGAGATCCAGCGTACAGGGGATATCTTCTTCCCGGGAAACTGGATTCAGTCCAGCTTTGGCAGCTACCAGTCGGCATCGGCCTTTGATATTGTAACCCGTTTCCTGCAGACCCACCCGCAGCTGGATCCCAATTTAAAAGCAAAGATCCTGCAGGGCACCGACAACCTGCGAAGGGCGCGGATGATTGCACGGTAAGGCGGGCAGATCAGACGCACGTCGCATTGACGATCCGCTTTAAGTTTTAGCCGTCAGCTATCCGTTTTCAGATGATCCCGTCCGGGGTAGCAGATCATTTATTCAAAGCGGATCTGCAATAGATTTATTACTCCCTACAGGGAACGCCATAGCTGATTGCTGAACGCTATACCAGGGTCGCCTTTGTGGCTTTCGTTCTTAAAGTAACTTCAATTTCTTCACGGATTACACCGATGCTCACAGACACATATTGTAATGGGATATTGTGGCTTCTATGCAAATCTGTGAAATCTGTGAGCTATGAGACTAAAACCGGTATCACTTTTTTTGCATGCAGCCGCGCCCAACCATATAAATTAACCTGTGTTAATTTGCCATTCCTATAAACTGGTATAAATTGCGCCGGATTTCAGGAATACCAATCACAATGAGCAACGAATGCCTATGACATCAGATACCCATACTACAAGCGCGGCCGGTTATCCCGGTTTTCATTATACACATGAGCAGCTGTATAAATATGCTGAATCCTCCGGTATATTTTCGATTATGCTTCAAAATAAAAGCATCGTGCATTTTATACCCGAGCACCCTGAAAAATTCAAACGCTGGTTAAAAAGCAACCATATTTTCGATATTAAGGCTGCTGCATCCAACTAAACGGATCAGCAGGTGCGGCATTGATTCGTATAACGCCAAGGAAAATCAATTGCCTGTGCCCCAGGCCTTATTGGGCGCTGGCCCCATCTCCAGCTCCAACCGGCCGCCTTTGAGCAGTTCGCCGGCGGGAAAACGGAAGCTATTCAGCACACGTCCGTTGAGCCGCGCCCGTTGTATGTATTTATTTTCCTTTGATGCTGCAGGCGCACTGATGATAAATTGCTTTCCGCGGCCATACCGGCTCCCCAGGTCAATGACTGCTTTTTTATACAGCGGACTGGTGATTTCATATTCGGGGATCACATTGCAACCGCCATCCGTTTGAAACAGGCCCAGCGCCGCCATTACAAACCAGCTACTCATCTGCCCCTGGTCTTCATCGCCCAGGTAGGCATCGGCCGTACCAAAACCATAATACCGGGCGAGGATGGAACGGCTCCATTGCTGTGTTTGCCAGGGCTCGCCGGCCCAGTTGAACAGGAAGGCAAAATGCATGGATTGCTGATTGCCCTGTACCACGGGAAAATCCCAATACTGGTCACCCGGTGCATTATAACGCCAGGGTTCACTGGCTTTAAACCCTTTTGTCAACCGGTCTGTGAAACGCTCCCTGCCCACCGCATGCATCAGCGCCGGCACATCCTGTGGTACAAAATACGTAAGCTGCCAGGCATTGCCCTCTACATACTGGTGATTGGCGCCGGATTTATAGGGATCAAATTTTTGTTCCCATTGCCCGTTGCTGTACCGCATGCGGGCATACCCGGAAACCGTATCGATGGCATTTTTCCACCAGCTGCCCCTATCCATAAAAACGGCGGCTTCGGGCCGGCGCATGGCCGTTGCCAGCTGCCCCACCGTCCAGTTATCATAGGCGTATTCGAGGGTGTTGGAAAACCGCCCTTTGTCGGCCGGTACATATTTGTATTTTAAAAACGCTTCAATATCCCTGTTGCCGGCAAACCCGTTGCCCACGCGCTCCGGTTTGGAGGTAGCGGTCTTCACCACGGCCTTAAACAGCTTACCGGTATCATAATCCCGGATGCCCATCTGGTAAGCACTTACCAGCAACGGAATCTCGTGTTCACCCACCATTACCGGGATGTATTCCATCCCCGCCGGCCCTTTAGCCAGCCAGCCATTGGCATCAAACATGGCCAGTTGCGAACGCACCCATTTGCCGGACCATTCGGGCGCTACCAGGTTCCATACCTGGTTCAGGTTCCAGAACGTGTTCCAGAAGGCGTCGCAACCCAGTGCACGGTCTCCAGGATTGTTCAGCTGTTGTATCTTTTCGGTGGCATCTACCCAACGCCCGTCTACATCGCTGAACGTATTCCGGCAAAAGCTCCGGTAAAGATTGGTATAGAACCGCATCTTTTCCCGGCTGTCGTCACTGGTAATGGTTACCCGGCCCAGCAGGTCATTCCATGCGTTTACCTGGTGTTGCCGTACGGCATTGAAATCCCAGCCAAATGGTGTAGTCACCTCTTCCTGCAGGTTGCGCCGGGCACCTGCGGCATCCACATACGAGATGCCGGTTCGCACCTGTACCACGGGCGTTTGGTGCGTGTCAAATTCCACATAGCAACCCATCTGATCCGGGTGCTCCGCATTCAACCGGTCTCCGCCGGTTACCGCATCATTGACCCAGCCACCCATTTTCTTGATGGGCCGGTCAAACTCGATCCGGAAATAAATGGTATAATCCTGATCCGCATCGGCCGACCATACATTTTTTGATTGCTGTACGCTATATCCCTCTATCGTATGCGCATCCACCTGCGTAAGCCGGGCGTTGAGAATTTTATAATCATACTCCGCCGGAATTTTCAGATCGATCATGATGCGCCCGTCCTGCTGCTGCGGATAGGTATAGCGCTGAAAACTGCAACGGGTAGTGGATGTCAGTTCAGCTTTAATCCCATAGTTGATCAGATCGGCTTTATAATAACCAAGCGGCGCTTCCTCCGTAGCTTTATTGATCCGCGAGCGATACCCCGTTGTATCATTTTTCAGGGCGGACTCGTCGCCCATTTTTATCTTCAGCGGTCCATTCACCGGCAACATACCCAACCCGGCCATGGTCCACTCGTGTACATGACTAAACGTACCAATGCTTTCAAATACGGGATCATAGCCCGCCTGCCAGCCGGCATTCTGGTTATCCGGACTGACCTTTACCATGCTAAACGGCATCCAGGGGCCCGGGGCAATCATCCACCGGGAATGCGCCGTACCCAGGAATGTATTCACATAATCCGAAGGCTGCACCAGCGGTTGCGGGTTGCGAGCAACCGTGCCGGAAGTCACCGGCTTCCCATCCGCAAAAATGGTATAACTGCTGCGGATGTTCTTTGTTGCTGCCGGCATGGGCACTTCCAGTATTGCTGCACCCGCCTCCAGTCTTTTATTAAAAATGGTGCGGCCATCCAGCTGCACATTTAACATGGGCCGGCCATCTGTATGTACGATATCCACCAGCAGGGGTTGTGTGTCAGCATCCCGTTTCCAGGGAGCGGCTTTTACATTGCGGATCCGTACGGGTGCCGGCACGGGGTTCAGACTGGTTTTGCCGCTGCCCGTCATGCGAAGATCATCAAACACCAGCCAGGAACCTTCGAGACTCGTCAGCTGTATTTCGTTCGTCCCTGTTCGGAGGATGGCAGCATCCAGTGGTATCGTAATCGTATGCTGCAGGGGATTGCGGTTATCACCGGTGAGCGCCGCTTCGTTGGTTCCTTTGGGCAAACGGAAATTCCAGGACTGTCCGTTAACCGTAACTTTTAAATACGGCGGTTTATTGAAATGGGTATGCAGGATGTCTACGATGAGGGCATTGGCAGCCTCCGGATCCACAGCTTTCAGATCAAACAACAGGTTCAGTACCTGGGTGCGGATGCCGGCGGTAGGACTGGTGCCGCCCCAGGCATCGGCCGGACCGGGCAATACATAGGGCCAGTCTTTCTTTGGATCCGATTGCCCGATGATGTATTGCCGGTTCTCCCATCCAAAATCTTCCTTCAAAAAATCCTGGTACCGGCCGGGAGCCAATGCAAATTCTGCGGCGCTGTTGTCTTTTTTCCCGATGCTCCAGAGCACCCGCTCCTGGCTGTTACAGAGCAGTGTTACCGCTATCAAATAAACGGACAAGCATGTTTTCAGCAAAATATGTTTATGCATACGATCATGGATATTAAATTGTATCTGATTGGGTCTTATTGCCGGTTCGTGCGGACACGAACCAAGGCTTAGCAAGGACAACTACTATAACGACCTTCGTTGCGACCTTCGTTGCGATCTTAGCGGATGCTTTGCGACCTTCGCGGTTCAAATCAAACCGCAAGGTGCACGCAAGGTGCGCAAGGATAGCTTCGACAACGACGTTGATTCATCATTACCTATTCCCCATTCACTTCTCACTATTAACTATTCACTATTGCCTATCCCCTACTTCACTCCCCTCGCCCAGTCTCTCAATAGTTCAATCGCATCATACAGCACACCGGCTTCTCCCCTGAAATCGCCGGAGCCGGAGGCCTTGCCATTGCGCACATCGTACCATTCGTAAAAACCTTTATTCTTCAATACCCGGTCGATCATCGGGCTCATCTCCGCGTATGCTTCCTGTGCCATGCCGTTGGCCGCCAGGGCATGGATCATCCGTCCGCCAAACCAGGTCCAGTCACCAGCATTCTGATAATGGTAGGCCGCCATATTGGGAAATTCTTCCACCGGGTACGGCGGGTAAACCGTCATACCGATCGTTGCAAATTTTTCTTTCTCTGCCGCCAGCAAAAACTGGTCGTTGATCTTTTTGATCTCCTTGCCGCTGTGCATGCCGGCCAGGATGGCACAGGTGGTACCGCCGGTATACAGGATGCTGCGCTCATCAAAATTCTTTGAGAACGGGCTTCCGTTTAAATAAATATGGGGAATGTATTTAGCGCGGCCGGCATCCCAAAGATGTTTACGGATATTCTTTTTAATGGTATTGGCCGTAGTCTGCCATTTTTTATGCAGGGCTCCGGATTCCGGCGTCATCCCGATAAAATCATTAAGAGCCATTACAAACATGGCGTTATCATAAATATCAATGGCCCATTTTGTTTTTTCATTTAAGGCTACGCCCCAGCCCTTTTCGGGTTGTACATCACCCCAGTCGATGGTGGTAGCACCTTTTACCAGTCCGTATTCTTTTGACCAGCGTTCAGTCATTACATAATTCAATGCCGCTTCCAGCCGCTGCAATACCGTTTGCCCGCCGATCGTTTCCTGTAAAATACTTTTATCCCCGGTTACATCGATGTATTTTTTTACCGCCTGCACCAGTGAAGATTCCTGGTCGGTTTCCACCGTATTCTTATGCGCGGCCCAGTCCGGAGCCAGGTTGGAATAGCTGTACTTATAACCAATATTCGCCTGCTTTTTATTGATGGCCCCATCGGGAATATTACCATCCGCACCCTGTATTTTAAAGAACAATAACAAGGCATCCTTTACATCCTTTTGATCCCGCGCCTTCAGCGATCCCTTAATAAAGGTATTAAAATCGCGGATCCAGATTTCTCCGTAACCGGTACCGGCATTAAAGCCGGTTAAGATGCGCAAGGCACGGGCCCGTACGGTATCCAGCCGCTCATCGGCTAATATCTGTGCGGCCAGTTCCTTTTTGCTGATGCCACCTGCAGCTACCCGGCCCGCATAGGACGACAAGTTCAGTTTTCCGGTTTGCGCCTGCGCCCCGGCCAGTAAAAAAACAAGGTTCAATAAAAATAGTCGCTTCATAAATGTTATTTATTCTTCTGTTTAAATCTTTAATATAGTTTATGGCTGTTTGGGTGGCATTGCCGTCATATACAGTTCCAGCAAGCCTCCGTTTACGATATCATTAAAACGAATGTAGGGTTCTTTCAGTGTTTTGCCATTTAATTTCATGGACCTGATATAAATATTCCCCGGTGTATGATCATGTGCCCGGATGATAAACTTCCCGGTTTGGAGCACCTGGTTTTCCCGCTGATCGGCGCAGATTGAATACACCGCTGATTTCGCGGATTGGTTTTCTGCGAAGATCTGCGTAAAAAATCGGCGTAGATCTGCGGGAAATACCACCGCATCCAAACATTTAAATCGCTTCATTTTAAGTCGTTCAAGCTTTTTCCAAAAAAATTGAGGCATTCGGCTTTCCCGCTGATGGGCGCAGATTGAATACACCGCTAATTTCCGCTGATTGACTTTCTGCGAAGATCTGCGCGAAAAATCGGCGTAGATCTGCGGGAAATACCACCACATCCAAACATTCAACTCGCTTCATTTTAAATCGTTCAAGCTTTTTCAAAAAAATTGAGGCACCTGGGCTTCCCGCTGATTGACGCAGATTGAATACACCGCTGATTCTCGCTGATTGACCTTCTGCGAAGATCTGCGGGAAAAGATCTGCGTAAATCTGCGGGAAAAACAATTACCGGTCATGCGTATAAAAGGTTATTTCTTCCAGGGTCATAAAATTGCTGCCACCCCAGTTAGACAATAATTTAAGCCGGTAGTACCGGTACTTTGCGGTGCTGTCGGGGACCGCAAACGCTTCACCAGCCTTTGCATAATCGATATCTTCCTGCGTATTTGTGCCAACCGGAAGCCCGGAGGGTTTTACAGACTGATACGATCCGATCTTCGTCCAGCTGGCCCAGCTGCCATCCGGCGCCGGGTTATTGCTTCCATATAACTCGAATGTTTTTACGCTTTCCAACTGGTATAAGCGGTCGTTGGCCTGCCACACTTTAAAGCGACTGAGCGCTGCCGCGGATCCGCAGTCGATCGTAAACCAACAGGGTATGATGGATTGCGTGGCAAAGCCCGGCGGATCATATTTTTCATCCCATAAGTAGGGCAATAGCCAGCCGTACCCGCCATCCTTTACATCCGTTGGCAGTTCCAGCACTTTAAAACCCGACTTGGGCAACCGGCGCTCAAATTCCGGCAGCGTAACGGTGGAAGCCTCGGGGTAAAAGAATTCAAAAGCGGTTGAATCCGGTTTGTATTTAGACCGGTAACTAAGCACGGTTCCCCCCTGATAGTCCGCCAGCACCGTACGCGTTTCCGTTGGCGGTACAGTAAGCTTTTGCGCGCTTCCGTTTGCCCCGGTATAATCCACATCCACGCCCAGTTCGCCGCCGGCCGGTTCACCCCAGTTCAGCACCAGGTTGTTTCCATCTTCCGATTGCTCCACCGATCTCAGGGTACGGTTTACCAGTGACCCGGTATAATTCTGACCATAGGCCACACCAAAAGCATTGACCACTACCGATTGATGATTTTCTTTATCATAGGTATAAAGGGTAAAATTATAGTTCCCTTCCCGCAGGTCGGGCACCAGAATATTAAGGGTGTCTCTCCCCTTTGTGCGCTTTACGGGAACCTCCATCGAATCGCGGCCGTTATTCCAGTGGATGCTCAACCGGGTTACCAGCGGATCATTGCCCAGCACGGCAGCAAGCTGTATGCGGTTATGCCCGGGCCGTACGATCACCGTATCCAACCGGCCCGGGTAGGTGATCTCTCCCTTTTCCAGGTACCTGTTATAGGCATCGCCGCTGGTTTTGGTGCAGGACTGCATACCGGCCACCAGCAGCATTCCTAAAACTATTACGCTATTGATCAGTTTCATGTATTCGTATTTCTTGTTAACAGATGAATTATTTGGTATCGCCCCACATCATGATCTCATAAAAATTCACATAGGTTCCGTTTGACCAGTTCTTGAGGGTTTTAAAACGGATGTACCGCACCTTGGGCGTATTCAGCGGAAACACTACGGTATACCCGGCCAGGGCCGCATCGATATCCGCCTGCGAAAGCTGTCCTTCCGGAAGCCCGGAGGGCTTTGTTTGTGTGGCCGTGGCCAGCAGGGTCCAGCTGTCATCAAAGCTGCCGCCCGGGCTAGGATTGTTCGATCCCCAGATCTCCACCTCGCGCGGGTTGTGCAGTGTATAATAAAAACCGGGACGCATAAACCATGCAAGACGGCTTAGCTTTGCCGTAACCCCCATATCATAGGTAAACCATTGCGGCATTCTTGCAGCATCACCGGAATGATAAAATCCACTCGTGGTGTTTCCGTCGAAAAGCCCGGCAATACTGCCGCCATAGCCCAGTGGTGCATCGGAGGGTAAGGTAAGGCCCTTCATTTTTGTACGATCCAGCAATGCTTCAAACAACGGCGTCAGCTGTGTGATCAGCGTATCTGAAATATTCCCCCAGCGGTCCCGTACATACACTCCAAACTTCGTAGGCACATCGGGCATGTTGCGGGTAGAAAAATCGCCGGTTTTCAGATTGGTATATTTCGTGGCCTGCGGCGCAAACCGTCCCAGCGAATCATTGGCCAGCACTACAATGGCCAGGTCCTGTTCCCCGGGATTGGTATACTTTACGTTAATGCCACCGAAATCAGGCACCAGCTTCAGTTGCCGGCGCACGATCCAGATCGGCGGTTCCAGCGGGCGTACGGTTACATCAACCGCGGGGGAGCTATTCTCACTTTTATCTACGGCATAAAGGGATACCTTGTAATCGCTGGTATCTCCAAACCCGTCTACCAGGATACTGCGGTTATAACGGCTCACCTTTGTTTCCCGCACCGTTCCCTGCCGGGTGGTGTACCGCGCCTTTACATACAACAGGTCCGCATCATCCGGCAGCTCATAGCTGATCCGCACGGCACCGTTCAGGTTCTCGATGGTTACATCACGCAGGGGCTCCGGTATGCGATCATCCTTTACCGCCGGACCAGCCACCTCCCGTTTGCAGGCCACCGTTACCAGCAAAAAACAAACAAGACTATAATAACAAATACATTTTTTCATTTCAATACATTTAAGCATAGTTGGCAATTAAATACTCTTACCAGCCGGGGTTTTGCACCAGGTTGGGATTGATCTGCAGGTTGTATTCCCGTACCGGCCAGAAATAGTCGCGCGGCGCAATGAACTGCGGACTGTACAGCAGCACCCGGCGATTGTAATCTTCGTACGTTGTTTGCAGTATATCCCATCCGTAGATGGCGCTGCTTAAGGTTTGCGGAGCGGTTTTCCAGCGGCGCAGGTCCCAGAACCGGCTACCCTCAAATGCCATCTCTATACCCCGCTCCTGCCGGATGATGTCCCGCAGGCCTTCTACCGACTGGTATTTGGAGGCCCGGTTGGAGTACGTGGACCAGGATTGCTCTACCGACTGCAGCCCGGCTCTTGCGCGGATCTGGTTGAGGTAGGTTAAGGCTGCTGCGGAACTTCCCGATTCATTCAATGCCTCCGCATACAGCAGGTACAGATCACTCAGGCGCATAACCGGCCAGGGATAGGATTCTACCTGTAAGGAAGTGTTGTTGTACACCAGGTTCCAGTTTACGATCTTCTTTGTATAATACCCGGTTACCGAATAGATGCGGCTTTGTTTTTTACCGGAGTACTCGCCCAGTTTACTTTGTATATTGTAGTTGCCGTTCCGCATAAACCATTTTGAGCCATCAAAGCCCATATCTGCATAGAACCGGGGCTCGCGCTCAAAATGCAGTCCAACGGTTTTATAGCCTTCCTGGATACCGGTATCCTTACCGGTGGCCGTACGCAAATGAAACCGGTTGGCATAGTCCCAGGTTTTGTCCTCCTCTATCGGCACACCGTTCTTGGTATAAAACAGCTCCGCCATTTTCATGGGAGGCGCCAGTTTGCCTTTGAGGTTAATGTTAAACTGGTTCGGATCCAGCTGGGGACAGGCATAGGTTTGCAGCCAAAAGGTAGGATCACCGCCCGTGGTCAGTCCCCAGATCAGTTCGCTGTTCCATTTTTCACAAACGGCATTGCGGATATTCATCTCGATACGGGTAGCATGATCCACGGTAATAATGGCCGGGTTAAAGTAGTACAATTTTAAACCGGCGGCCTGTGCCGCGTCAATCGCCGCCTTGCAGGCTTCCCGGGCGCGCGTCCACTTACCCGCATCATATTGCGGGTTAAACAGTACCTGGCCGTTATTATTTTTAAAGCCGGTAAAATCATTGTTGCCGTTAAACAGCGGACTTGCTGCCGTTACCAGCAACCGGGCTTTTATAGCCAGTGCCGCCACCTTGGTAACGCGCCCCAGTTCGGTGGCCGCACTGGTAATCGTTAACGGAAGACCGGTATTGTTATCCCCCGCAGCGGCATCATCGATCAGTGCGGCAATATAATTCACCACGGAGTCAACCGGCTGCCGGTACACTTTTACTTCAGCGGGCGATGCGGTGATGGGCAGGTTTTTATCCATCAGCGGAATGGGGCCATACATGCGGAACAGGTACCAGTGAAAATAGGCCTTCAGGAATTTTGCCTCGGCAATCCACCGTTCTTTTTCATAGGGCTGCAGATCCGCTACCCGGTTAATGTTTTCAAGAAAGATATTGCAGGTACGGATCCCCTGCCAGAGCGACTTGCCGTCATATCCATCCCAGTAGTTCATATAGGGCTCTGTTTGCCGTTGCTCGCCGCGGGCAATCTGATAGGGATCGCGGTAAAAAAAGTCTTCGATCATTGGCCAGTAGGTCCAGGCTTCGTCTCCGCCGCTGAAGGCCGGGTTTTTATCCGGATGCCCTTCCTGCGGCAGATATGCATAACAGGTATATAAATATTTTTCGGCCTCCAGGCGATTGGAAAATGCGTGGTCCAGTGTGGGCACATTATCCGGCACAAGATCCAGGAAGCCCTTTTTGCAGGAAGCCAGTACGGCCAGTACCCCGCATAAGCAGAGAAGGCACAGCCCCCGGCGGGTATTTTTTATAAATAGTAAATGGCTATCTATTGCGTGCATATATTGTTAGTTTTATCTGTATTATAACTGAACGTTGATTCCGAAATTGAATACGCGCTGAATGGGGTACCCCAGCCCGTTGCCGCCCTGCTCGGGATCCCAGAGCTTAAAGGCACTGATCAGGAACAGGTTGCTGCCATTGGCGTAAAGCCGCAGTCCGGCGATCCGGTATTTCTTCAGGCCTTTATTGCCGATGTTGTAACCGATCTCCGCGCTTTTCATTCTCAGGAAGGCGCCGTTGCGCATCCACCAGTTGGATGGTTGGTTGTTGTTGCTGTTCTGCGTAAGCCCCAGTCTTGGCCAGAATGCATACAGGTTGCGGTTGTCTTCGGACCAGTGGTCATCCGCAATTACTTTCAGCAAACCGTGCTGATTGGCGCCATCGGCTACAAAGGGAGAAATGGCTTCGGGGTTAATAAAAAGCGAAGACCGTGCCGAGCCCTGGAAGAAGGTGCTGATATCAAAATTGCGGAAGCCAAAGGAGAACCCAAATCCATAAATGATTTCGGGTGTAACCGGGTATCCCAGGCCGTTGATCATGTCCAGGTTCGTGATCTGTCCGTCACCGTTCAGATCGCGGTATTTGATATCCCCACCTCTTACTTCTCCAAAGTTTTGCTTGGGTGAATTCTTTACATCTTCATCGTCTACAAACAACCGCTCCGCCACTAATCCGTATACCTGTCCCAGCGACTGCCCCACACGCGAGAGATACAGCATATTGGCCGGGTACTCCGGTTCTTCATTTACCAGCAGCTTACTGGCCGCATAGGTAAATGTACCGCGGGCCTGTAGCCAGGACCTGCCGAATGTTTTATTATAATCCATGGCCACATCCACACCCAGGCCTTCCGCCACACCTACATTTGCGCTTACATTGGGTCCCAGGCCCATCGTGGTGGGGATATAAGACCGCACCATCAGGATATTACTCCGGCGCTCCTTATAGGCATCTACCGTTACATTGAATGCATTCCATAACCCCAGGTCCATGCCGATATTTACTTTCTTTGATTTTTCCCAGGTGATGCCTTCATTGGGATACCGGGAAATGGATACACCCGGGCGCGACTGCGCATAGTTCTCACCAAAATAATACCGCAGGTCGTTGTCGTTCAGGTTTACGTTAGACAGGTAAAAGAAGCGGTCATTGGCATTACCGATCTGGTCATTCCCCACCAACCCGTAGGTGGCGCGCAATTTCAGTTTGGACACCACGGACACCAGGCTTTCAAAGAATTTTTCATTGCTGATATTCCAGGCCACGCCTATTGAAGGAAAGAAGCCATAACGGTTACGCTTGGCAAAACGTTCCGAGCCGTTGTACCCGAAGTTGCCTTCAAACAGGTAACGGTTATCATATCCGTAAGTAAATCTTCCGGATACGCCCTGGTTGCGGAACGGAAGCGATGATTGCAGATCGCCCGCATTCCCGTTCAGGTAATTGCGGCGGATGCCGATCAGCAAGGCGCCAATATTGTGCAGGTTATTAAACGTGCGGTTATAATTTACGGCCGCCTCTGCATAGGTAGTGGTATTGACGATCTTTGGCCCCGCATTGTAGTTGAGGTATTCGGTAGCGGTATTTTCATTCAGCAGGGTCAGGCGGTACGCATTGGGATCGATCACCGTAGGACTGGCCGCATAAAAGAAGGGATTGTATTGCCGGCTCAGGCTAAAATAGGAATACCGTTTGGTATAGATCATCACCCGTGCGGATAAACCCGGTGTTACAAACTTCAGGTCCTGCTTTACCTCCGCCTGAACATTTAGTGTAGAAGTATTGTATTGCTGAAAGCCGGAAACCATGGATGCGTAGGGGTTGGCATATACTTCACCATTTAATCCCCTTGCGGCATTACCAAACAGCGGGTGCTTTACCAATGGCAGGTCCGACGCCGGGAAGATGGCCGGGAAAAGAACGGGGTTGGCATTTAAGGCGCTTGAAAAAATAGCCGCACCGCCGCCGATGGGTCCGTTGTAGTCATCAAAATTACCCGAAGTACGGATGATGGCTTCTGTAGTGGACGTTAACTTCAGGTTGATATTGGAACGTATCTCATAGCTGCGCAGCTGGATATTATTGTTTACGTTACTGCCGGGTTGCCGTTTCAATACGCCGTTATCCTGGTTGGCGGTAGCGCCCACATAATATTGCGCCCGCTGGCTGCCGCCGGTCAGGTTCAGGTTCAGCCGCTGGTTGTTGGTATATTTTTTTATCAGCGCATCAATCCAGTTATTGCTGGGATAGAGATAGGGATTATCCCCTGCAATGGTATGATCGATCTTGTTCTGATCATACGGCAACGGGTTAAGGGGATTACGCGTCAGCGCTGCTTCATTAGCCAGCTGCATGTAGGTGATATTATCTGCCAGCCGGAAATTACGCGTGTTGGAAGACGTTGAGTTTTCAAACCGGATGTTCATGCGGGTGGCCCCTGTTTTACCCGATTTGGTGGTTACCAGGATCACGCCATTGGCGCCCCTTGCCCCATACAGGGAGGCCGCGGCCGCATCTTTTAAAACGGAAAAGCCCGCAATATCATCCGGCTGCACGCGGGCCAGTTCCGTTCCGCTGGATTCCATACCATCGATCAGGATCAGCGGATCCAGTTTGCCGGAGCCAAATGAAGAAATACCCCGGATAAAGAAAGCGGCGTTATCGGCACCCGGCTCACCGCTGCGCTGGTAAGAGATCATGCCGGAGATGCGCCCGGCCAGCATGGTGGTAAGGTTACTGGTAGGCCCCTTCAGTTCTTTGGGATTGATGGCGGTAATGGAGCTCACCATACTTTCTTTTTTCTGCTGTCCGTAGGCCACCACCACCACATCATCCAGGTCGCCCTTATCTTCCGTTAATACCACATCCAGCACCGGTCGCCCGTTTACGGGTTCTTCCCTGGGCAGGTATCCCACATAGGAGAACACCAGGGTGTCCATCCCGCTGCGGATATCAATGGCATAGGTACCATTGGCGGCGGTAACGGTTCCGGTTTGTGTATGTTTAATGGTAATGTTAGCCCCGGGAATGACCTGACCTTTTGTGTCGGATACTTTTCCCGTGACTTTCAGGGCCTCCTGCCCCGCGGATGCGTTTCCCAGCAACAGGAGCATACAGGAATACACATATTTTTTCTTCAGCAAGCTCAGTAAGTTTTTGTTCATAAATGACCGGCAAAGGTTAAATAAAAAATCAATTGTACATACATAGATACATATTATTTTATTCAGGAACAAAATTTTTTTTATAAAAAAAGAAGTATGCATTGTTTATCAATAATTTACGGTCATCAAAACGGTCCGTACAAGCAACCTCCTCATCCCAATGTATGTATACATTATCTGTCTTCATATCACCCACCCGGTGGTTCACTGTTGCGGAACGCTGCAGTACCAGGATGATAACAAAAATCGCAAACAACTAAAGAACAAATAGTTATACAAATAAGCACGAAACCCCACGCTACCGCCCCTCCTACCGGTATTAAACCCGCCGGCATCATATGTTCCTACATAACAGGAGCTGCCGGTGAATACCGGTTCTTCTTATCCTTTTACTTTTTAAACGGTTCTATAGCTCCCGCAGATTTTTGCTGGATCTTTCGCGCGGATTGCGCAGAAACCCATCAGCGGGAACGTCAGCTTCCAATATTGCTGGTATAAAGTTGGCCGTTTTATGCGCCGGTTTATTTTTTTGATCCCTCGTGATCCCTTCTGAACCCTTCTGATCACTTGTGACCACTTCTGACCCCTTCTGATCCCTGCTGATCTCTTTGTATATCGGTTGTATATCCTTTGTATATCCTTTGTATATCGTTTCTGTATCCTTTCTATATCCTAGCTATATCCTAGCTGTATCCTGGCTGTATCGCTCGTATATCCTTTCTGTATCGGTTAGGGCATGCTGCCGGACCGGGATCAGAACGAAGGCATATGATGTCATTACCGCATTGATCAGGTTTCCGTATCAAATACTGCCAATGATAGATCACGTCAGGTATCGGAGAACAATCATACTACCGTCATGCTGAGCGCAGCCGAAGCATCCCTGAAATACCGGACTGCCCGAAGATCGGGAAACCCTTCGGCTTCACTTTGTTGCGCTCAGGGTGACGAAAGCTTCATCTGTCATTGCCACATTGATTAGGTTTCACTATCAAATACTCAACTTGACGAAAGGATTATACAAGCGTCGTGCTGAGCGGAGCATAGCGCAGCCGAAGCATCTCTGTTATACCAGACCGCCCGAAGATCGGGAGACCCTTCGGCTCCACTTTGTTTCGCTCAGGGTGACGAAAGGATATGATGTCATTGCCACATTGATTAGGTTTCACTATCAAATACTCAACTTGACGAAAGGATTATACAAGCGTCGTGCTGAGCAGAGCATAGCGCAGCCGAAGCATCCCTGAAATACCGGACTACCCGACGGTCGAAAGACCCTTCGGCTCCACTTTGTTTCGCTCAGGGTGACGAAAGCATGTCATTCGGAACACAGATTACGCCAGGTATAGAAGAACAATCCTACTGTCCCATGCGGAGTTTTTGATAGGAGGCCCAATGCGGAGATGACAAACCCTCCCGAAAAATCGGAATATTTCAAGGTCCTGCTTCATTTTTTTTCCACTTTTCCAGTCGATGAAAAGTGGAGCAAAAATCTTGTCCGCCAGGAGGTGAATCCCGCCTGTCTGTTCTTGGCCGGGAGGCGGGACCAGGGAAACCGGCGCTTCAGGCTTTGGCGACGGGCCACACACTTTTCCGCGCTATCCGCCGCCGCCATTCCGCTTGATTTCCCTTTTCACTGCCCGGCGGACCATCTTCTAAGAAAGCACCCGTCCATATTATTGTTTCGCTTTCATCGGGCAGTTCTTTCTATAATTACTCCTTAACGGAATAGCAACTACAGCCATCAGCAAGATCCGCAGCGCCTCTTTTTTACGTAGCGTATATTTTTCCCAAGAGTGATCATCTTCGTAAAAAAGCAGCGCGGTAAGTGTTATACACTAAGCAGGCAGCAAGCGCTTCAGCTGATTCCTCCGGGGAAAAGAGGCTGTTGCTTTTCGATCCGGGTCTGTAGTGCGTGGCCGGTTAAACGGCGGAGCATTCGTTTAACCTTGGCTTTTGCTCCACTTTTTGCCAAGAAAAAGTGGAAGAGAAAAAGGGTGACGAAAGCATCATCTGTCATTGGCTTGCTGATGGCCAGGGTGGCGAAAGCATATGGCACCATCGCTCCATTGATGTTGCAACGCAAATGCCCCGGCAGGACACAGGAGGTCTTTGGATCAGTCCACCGGGGCTTCGGTTATCCCCTCCTCCCTACTCGCATCCCGCGTAATCACCAGCTTACCGGCTTCTACGGAAACCCGTATCGCATCGCCCGGCATAAAGCCGCTATCCGCCAGCCATTTCCCCATCAACCGTATTTCCGGGAGGCGGGATACGGTACTGTGCATATACCCGGCATTGTAGATCAGGATCTTTTCATACACTTTTAACCGGCGGAGTTTTGGAAGGGCCGGACTGTTTTTCATGGTTGCAATAATGGCCATAATGATGGTTTTTATAAGGCTTAAGAAGTGGGTGCTGTTGTATGTTGTCCTTCGGGTTGGTGAGCAGCCTGCTGCTTTCCAAAGCCGCCACCACCCTCTCGGATCCATACCAAATGTGCCGCTTCCAGCAGTTTTAATAAACCCGTACGGGTGCGCAGTACCCATCGCTCCCCGTCCAGGTTGCAGGGGCTCAGCGCGGTTGTTACCAGTTGTTCCCAATCGTTGATCCACTCGCTGAGGGAACGTTTCCGGAACCGCTTTTTAAATACCGTGCAGGGATGACAGTATTCTTTAAACGATATCGTACGTGGAAAATCGTCCCAGTGGTTGAGCGTGCCCATGCCGCTGCCATACGGCCAGGAACCGCGCAGCTCCTGCGTTGCAGCGGCCATATCCTTACCGGTGGCATCCTGCAACACATGGGCCGCCATCAGCGCCGACCGCACCACTTTCATATCCACCAATACATCGCCGGGTGCCCGCCGGTGGTATATTTTACCGGACAATGCATGCGCTGCCATTTTTGTTATGAGTCTTCGCCAACCGCCCATATCCATATAAGAAAAAATTTCGGCAAATGCCTCGATGGGGTCTGTAATGCCTTCCCGGCTCCAGCCTGTCATGCAAAAAGGATCGTTGTTTTTCATTGTTTTGGTTTTCGTGTTTTGGAATCATTAGCACACCACAAAGTACCTGCTCCGCAGACCGGTAAGCAACATATAACCGGTGTAAAATACAAGTTGCTCCTTGTTTTTTACTGCCGTATTTTACGTACCTTTAAAAAGCGATGCAATTCATTATTAACGCTTAAATTTGAACCTATGACAAATACAGATGCTATGGAGAAAAAAATACATCAGGGCCGGAACATCAAACGCTTTCGTGAAATGCTGGGCATCAAACAGGATGTCCTGGCTTTTGAACTGGGCGATGATTGGAACCAGCAAAAGATTTCTTTATTGGAACAGAAAGAAACGATTGATGCGCCCCTGCTCCAACAGATTTCTGCGGCACTGAAAATACCGGTGGAAGCGATACAGAATTTTGATGAGGAGCAGGCGGTGAATGTAATTGCAAATACCTACTCTTTCCAAGATTTCAAAGATAATGCTGTTGCTTCGGGATTTAATTATCAGCCATCCTTCAACCCTATTGATAAAATGGTTGAGTTATACGAGCGTATGTTGCAACAGCAAAAGGAGATGATTGAGAAGTTGGAGAAGTTGATTGAAGGTAAATTATAAATAGAAAATTACATGGAAGAAAGAATAATAAATATTTGGAAACCTATAGAATTTACAAAAAATTGGGAACAATGTGATACCTCAATTCTTGATGACCTAGCTCCAAGTTGGTTTGCAAAGCGAGAAGAATTGAAGGAAGGTAATAAAGAGTATGAGCAGTTTCTTGATAGGCTAAAGCGCCAACATGCAATAGAAACGGGCGTTATTGAAAAATTATACGACTTAAGTGAGGGGATAACAGAAACTTTTATTAAAGAGGGATTTGTCGAGTCTTATTTAAGTCATGAAGATACAAACATACCTCCGCAACAGTTAATGGGCTATTTAAAAGACCATTTTACAGCAATGGACTTTATTTTTGATCTTGTAAAGAATGAAACTCCTTTATCCATAGGTTTTATACTACAATTACATCAACTCATTACAAAAAATCAAGATTACACTATTGCAATAAACACTCTTGGACAAAAAACACAGGTTAAACTTTTAAAAGGAGAATTTAAACAACACGAAAATAATCCGAAAAGGGAAGATGGTGCTAAATATCTTTATTGCCCTCCATTACAAGTGCGGTCCGAAATGGACAAACTTATTGAAATACACGAAAAGCTCTGGGGAAATAATATAAATCCACTGATAATATCATCTTGGATACACCATGCTTTTACTATAATTCATCCTTTTCAGGATGGAAATGGTAGAATGGCGAGACTTTTGGCCAGCCTGGTTTTGATCCGTGGTAAGCTATTCCCTTTTACTGTAAAGCGTGAAGAAAAGGTTAAATACATTAATGCACTGGAAAAAGCGGATAAATCAGAACCTCAAGATTTGGTGACTTTTTTTTGTGAAGTTCAGAAAAGAAATATAGAAAACGCATTAAATTATAAAGTTGAAAAACCGCAAAATTCAATTTCTGAAGTAGCTAAGCTCTTTTCAGAAAAAATAGAAATTTTTACTTCGAGAAAGAAAGAAGAAAGAGAGGCTGTATTACAAAAAAACCGTGATGGAGTATTTGATTTTGTTTATAGTTTACTTGGCACTGCTCAACAAGAACTTTTTCAAATAATATCAAAAGATAAGGCCCTTATAAAAGTCATAGCGGCTAAACCTAATGATGACAAACACTTTTGGTATACGCAGCAAATCGTAAACTATGCCAATACTCATGATTATTATTTTAACAAATTTCTTCCAAGAGGGTGGTTCAAAATTTCTTTTTCCATTAGTCAAGGTAAAAGATATGATTTGGTAATCTCTATCCATCATTACAGTTACAATGATTCAGTTATTGCTATTGGTAGCTTCCTTGAATTTGTTGAGGATATACCTCACAACGATAGTGAGGAGGAGAAAACTACGATCCCTATTAATCTTCGACCTTACACTATCTCCTTAGAAACCGAGCCTAAAAAGCAAAATATAGAACATTATGTACGTGACATAATAAAAATAGGACTAACGATCATAGCAAATGAAATTGGATAATTTTTAGTTAATCAATATAAAAGTATAACTAAAATTGTGCTCCCATTGAATATCTACATTCTGAATTAAAAACGCCCCATATATGAAACATCCTATTAAATATACATTTCTTGGATTCTACTTGAACTCACTTGTCGATAGCGGCGAGTTTATTTCATTATCCGATATGAAAAAAGCAATTGATAATAAAACTGTATTCAGTCTCTTGAAATCTCGATATGAAGACAGACTTGACATAAGTCTGTATACTGAAGAGGAGCTTGCAAAATTGGAAGAGTTTTTTTATGAATTAAACAACGTGCTTGACGAACAACGGAAATTGGGAATTGAAAAAAATGGTTTGTGTTTACTTGTTGCCTATTGTTTTGAAGCATTACAGCATGATCTAGAAAAATATTAGAATCGCTCCAGCAACTAACAGGATATGCAATTAATCCAGAAATATTAAAATGAGAAATGCCTATATCGGTTATACTTATCAAAAGCATGTAACGCAACTTCTGCTGTCTCTTATGGATGTCGAACGCAGCATTTCCAATATAGAAATTGAAGCAAAGACAGACGATCATTTTGACGACCTTGTTGTTACAGTTATTAAAAGCAGTTATCAATTCCAAATAAAAGATTTTGAAAGCATTTCATTAAGCGATCTGTTTATAAAGGAGGGCAAAATTTACCTTCAGGGTAAACCACATACATTATCAAGGAAGAAAAACATCATATTCTTTAAACACCTTGCAGTAAAGCCTACCGAGGAAATCCTTGGGTTTCCCTGCTATAAGCTTGCGCAGAATGTCTTCCTGGTATCTTTATCCCGAGTGCAAATTGATGAAAGGATAAATAACCTCTATCAAAATAATCCACTAAGAAAAAACGAAATAGACAGTTTTTTCAGTACGCTCCTTGATAAAAGAATATGGCAAATATCAAGAGAATCACTCCCCCATCTTAAAACCTTCGTAACTGAATTGCAGGAAAAATCAGTTGAAATAAGTCATCGGCTTCTTCAATTTGAAAAACTGCTATTGATAGAGGGCAAACCGGGTGTAGGAAAGAGCCACTTTGTGAATACACTGCAGAAAAAGTATAAAAATAGCATTGTGTATCGATTCTGGATCGGCAATCAGGACAGGGATTATCAGGAGAGATTGAAGTTCTCAAGTTTTTTTCGAGACATTAATACTAAGCTATTCAACGATCTTAAAGAAAGAAGCGAAGATACAATTTTGCAAAAGCTGCAACAGCAGGACAATACATTTATCATTGATGGATTAGACCACGTTGAAAACTATAACAAACCTGAGTTTGATAAATTCACTTCTTTTATTAATACGCTAAAAGAGTATTGCAAGGTAATCGTTTTATCAAGGCCATTAATTAACGCGCCAGATTGGACTAGGCACATTCTTAACAACTGGAACTTAAAGCAAACAGAAAAGGTTTTAAAGGAGTTATTCCATTTGGATAGTTATTCTATAGCAAGTGATATTTTTAAAATTTCGCAAGGGTATCCAATCATTGTTAAATACCTTGCAGAACATTATAAGTTGTATCATTCTTTACCAAATATTGCAGAAGTTACAGATATTGATTCTTACTATCAGAATGTAATAGCAGATGAAAAAGGCAAACATAGTCTATCTGTTTTCTTATGTACCAAATCGTATATAATGGATTCGGAAATGGAGTTGTTCATTGGTGACGAAAAATATTATGTTGAGGAATTCATACGGGAACACCCCTACTTATTCGATATTAAACTAAATAGAGTATCTCTTTTCCATGACAGCTTTAATACATTCCTCCGAAAACAGATAGATTATAAACATAAAAAAGAAAAGGTTAGTAGCATTGTTACAAAATCAATTTTAAAACTTGAAAAAAGATTCCAATCAAGATTTAGTCAGTTTGAATTGTCTGATGACCAGAATAAACAGATATTAATCAAGTACGCATCTATTAATACGTTTGAGAAGGTGATAAATGGCGCCATCGACTTCGAGGCTGTACGGGTGTTCTATACTCAATTGCGTGAAACGCTAAAGAATGTAAACCCACAGGATTTGAGCGTCATTAATTATTACGACCTATCCCTCATTAGCAATTTAATAATCAGAGATCAATTTTCAACTAACAACCCATTTTCTTACACCTATGTTCAGTCACTTATTTACAATGGATATATTGATGATGATATAACGAGTTCGGGGTATCTTTTTGGCATGTATTACTATGTAAAAACCGGAAATGCCGTTTTACTCTATAATCAAACTGCCAATGACAATTATGATACCGAATATTTTCATCGGGAATTAGAACATGAGGTATATAAGGAGGAATCTTACATATCAAAGCATAATAAGCGTTTTACCAAACAACAAATAGATCGAGCTTTAGTCGATGATATCTATTTGAGAGATAAGGTTACAACGGTCATCGAAAATTTTTTTATTCATCAATCTGCCGCCAAAGGTTATGAAGTGCTTAAGACTTGTTTAGACGAGTATTTAAACGATAATAAGCATAAGTCAATTTACCTATTACATTCGTTTCTTTTAAAAAGGGGTGATAGTTCAGATGATTATTATTCCAGATGGGTTTTAGAAAATGTCGTAAAAAACTTAGCTTCATATGGCTATACGATTGGTGATGAGAAAAATGAATTTCAAGCGTTGACATTAAAGCAACTCATTTTAAAATATAAGGATCAGGGAAGTTTTAATTTGGGAACTAAAATACACATTTACATTCGGTTGGCTCTATTAGAAAAACGGAAAATCGACATTGAAAGTATTTCTCTTTATTGGACGAAGTATTATAATAGAAAAGACTACACCTTATATAGCTTACCACTTGCTCTAAAAACATTAGAAACTGAAAAGCTGATTTCTCTTAAAGAATGTATCGAACTGATTCACAAGGTTCAAGAGATGTCAGAAAAAGGCTATCGTCATCTACTTGCCGAGTTTATTGAACTATACCATCCATCTAAAATAATACCCTTTTTGGAAGGATATTTTGATGTTAAAGATTTGCGTGTAGATTGGTTTAAATTGCCAGTAAAATACATAAACAAAATAAGCGACCAAACCTATAATCACGAAAAAAACGAGTTACTCAGATATCATCTTAGTTTTTCAATTCCGTTTGAAGAGATAGAAAATGTTTTACACTCAAATAGGTTTAGGGAACTTGAATTCACTTTGGACTTTTTTAAAGCAAAAATCAGGTATAAAAACTCACAAGAAAAAAGTATTGAAAAGTTTAAAAAATCTAAACTATGGTTTGAAAAAGTGATAGAGAGAGACGATTATAGCAAATACAAACAAAGCAGCCAACAACGCTTTGACAACGGAATTTTGACTTTTGATGATATCGCTTTTATAAAGAAAAAGAAACTCAAGTCTTATGATATCGCGAAATTTTCTGATGGCAATTACACTTCGCTACCCCATGTAACTGTTTTTAAAATTTATGAAGCAAAACAAATATCCCATCACTTCAAAAAAATCCTATACAATACATTAATTAACAAAACAAGGAGCATAAATTATTTTTATTCCCTATATTATCATCCGGGCAATATATTATCAATGATAAAGGTTTATAGAAATAAAGAGTTTAACGCTGCAATAAATAGCTTTAAGAAATTCTTAGAGTTGTCCATGTTCGAGCTAAAACTAAAGGAGTAGAGAAATTGCAGACCAAGTAGCTTGGCTGCTCCTATCTCCGCCACAACCATCAACTTATGACCCGAACCTATGGTTCTCCTGCTCTCATAGCCGATTTTTACAACGAACGATGTTCGTCGTTGACATATGAGCGCGACGCGATGCGTCTCCCCTTCTGCTCATTTTTAAAAGAATTTTTATCATCCCTTATAAAAAGCCATCGGCCTGCATATCTAAACAACTCCGGAATTTATTCCGGGGTTAAGGCATACAAATCGTGTGTGGGGTGCCATCGACACGGTACATTTCCTGCACAGCAATCAGTACCTATAAATGCTGCTGTCAGCCCCGCTTTCCGCAGCGGGCATGGCCTGTATGAATCTAAACCCGGCGGCCGGATATCAAAACAACCTGAGGTCAAGTAACGCCCCTGCACAGGCCGGGAGGCTTGCGCAAGATACACAAGATACATACTCCCATTCATTCAACCCGGTGAAACAGTGTCAAATCAAAAATTCGCTAACAGCTTCTTTGCAGTTTTCAAACTGTCCATATAATCATAAACCGCTTTATAAAATAAGGAAGTATATTCTTTGTTGCTAAAGCAATACAGCTCATTAACGCCCGTGGTTGATTGAATACGCAACTGGCCATATTCTACGATCGGTATCTGGTAGTTATTGGCAAATCGCCTGTCTGGAGAGCCATCTTTATTTACCTTAAACCAGGTACGTCCCACCATTTCTGCGTCATCCGGCACCTGTTCGTCCTCAATAAACCGGGTAATCAAAAATTCAACAGCGGTATCTGTATAGTCGATGAGTGCAAAGTTCTTTTTCGATTCATACACAATCATAAATGCCGGAAAAAAATAAATATCACCGCCATTTACGTTATGAATACAAAAAGCCGCTTCATCCGCATTCAATATGGGCAATGTACGTTCCGTTAATTCTATTTCGGATCTTGTAATAGTATTGACAGCAGAAGTGCGCTCTGCAACCCTGTTGGTGGCGCGTGAGCTGGTAAAATCCCACTTCTTTTTGGAACGCTTCAGGAGTTGAAACGCTTCCTTTATATTCTGGTACAATTCAAAATAAATATCTTCCGCATCAATCTCCAGGTTAATAACGGACAAACGGAGTTGTTCGGTCAACTCCTCTTTTTGTTCATTCAATGTACCCGATTCCTCTTCAAAACGGGCGATCCGTTTTTTATAAAAAGATTTAAACAGACTTTTTTTGAGTTTATTCAGCTTGCCTGTTATCGCATTGTAGGCACGCTCTTTTTCTTTCAATAAAGCCGCTGTTTCCTCCCGTACATCCGAAGCGTTTATAAGTAAGTTTTTAAATTCCTTCAAATTGCCGGATGTGAGCGAATGGGTGGCGCCGCTTTTTATTTCATGTTGCGGATCGTAAGGCTTATAAAGCCGGTTCATCAGTTTTTCTTTACTTATAGCAGCGTCCTCATCGGTAGTGCTAACAGCCGGAACAATGTCTGTTTTAATGCCTTGCCTTCCGTAGGAGAGCTTTACACCGGGGAAAGCCTGAAAGTCTGGTCGGTATTTCCAATTCATAACTAAAACGCTGGAGGTAGTTTATATGCTTTTATTCTTCCTTCCAAATGTATTGCGTTGCCAACGACCTTTTTTACGGAAAACCGTAATACACTACAATCCTGTTGATAGCAGACACACTGGCTCGTGTTCGCACCATCACCAACTTATGGCCCGAACCTATGTCGCCCCCCTGCTTTTCACTTAAGCTGGCGGTCATGGCCTGCGAGGATCCTAAAACCCGGCATCCGGATATCAAAACAACCTGAGGTCAAGTAATGCCCCTGCACAGGCCGGGAGGCCTGCGCAAGATCTTACAATTACTCCGGAACGAAATAGCAACTACGGCCAAAAGCAAGATCCGCAGCGCCTCTTTTTTATGTAACCTATATTTTTCTAAAAGTGATCGCCCTCATAAAAAAGCAGCGCAGTACCTGTTGTTCAACAAACAGGCAGCATGCTCTTCAACTAAACCCCTCCAGAAAAGAAGTAAAGTTACTTTTCGATCCGGGTGTGCAGCGCGTGGCCGGTCAAACGGCGGAGCATTCGTTTGACCTTGACTTTTACTCCACTTTTGGTCAAGCAAAAGTGGAAAAAGAAATTTACGGACTGCCCGAGAATCGTGAGACCTTTCGGCTTCGCTACGCTCCGCTCAAGGTGACGAAAACATATGGTGTCATCACCACTTTGATTAGGCGCTCTATCAGATACTCCGCGCATGACGAAAGGATAATCTGTCATTGGCCTGCTAATGACAGATTAAGTCAGGTATAGAAGAACAATCACATTGTCTTCATGCTGAGCGGAGCACAGCGCAGCCGAAGCATCCCTGTAGTAACAGGCAGTTCGACAATTGAGAGACCCTTCGGCTCCACTTTGTTGCGCTCAGGGTGACGAAAGGATCATCTGTCATTGGCTTGCTGATGGCCAAGGTGATATTAGGTATAGAAGAACAATCATACTGTCGTCGTGCTGAGCGAAGCACAGCGCAGCCGAAGCATCCCTGTAGTAACGGACGGTTCAACAATTGAGAGACCCTTCGGCTCCACTTTGTTTCGCTCAGGGTGACGAACGCTTAATCTGTCATTGGCCTGCTAATGACAGATTAAATCAGGTATAGAAGAACAATCACATTGTCTTCATGCTGAGCGGAGCACAGCGCAGCCGAAGCATCCCTGTAGTAACAGGCAGTTCGACAATTGAGAGACCCTTCGGCTACACGTTGTTTCGCTCAGGGTGACGAACGCTTAATCTGTCATTGGCCTGCTGATGACCAAGGTGACGAAAGCATATGGTGTCATGGCCTTATTGATGTTGCTATAACAACATATTGCATGATGAATACAATCCCCCAAAACAAAAAAGCCGTCCCCTTTATGTTGGAGACGGCTCGCTTTTTATTTAATAGAGTTTCACCGTTTGTCGCCGGCTATTGCCGGCCGGCATGGGCAGGTCGCCCGGTGAGCCGGAAGTGGGTGCCGCCGCCTTTTGCTCCGCCAGTATATACGCATCAAATTTTGGGGTGGTATCCGAAAAAAGGAGCTCCACTTGTTTACCGGCATAAGCGGCCAGGTCGTAACCACTCATCTTCCAGTCGCCTGCCTTTGTGCTCTTCATCCCGGCAACGGCATAGCTGGCAAAATGATTCAACCGGGCCTGCTGCGTTTTTTGCGGCTGCACGGCTTGCCCGTTGATAGTAACCGAAGGCAACCGGGGATGCCCGATAACGAGCAGTTCACAACGCCCCTGTATATCGGCGGGCACGGTGACCGTCGTTTTTACAGAAGCGCCGGCCGGCACGGTTTGAAACCGGATGGACTGCGGAAGGGCGGGCTGACGTGTGACCGCCGCTCCCCTTTCAAACTCCAGTGCCAGGGTGGCATAGCCCGGGATCCGGATGGTGATTTCCTTTCCGGAGGTAAAGGTTTGGGCAAGGGCCTCCTGGTACGGATAGGTGACCCGTGCACGGTAGGCCTCACCGGCAGCACCATAAAAACCGGTTTCTTCATTAAAAGGAACCCGGAGCGTTTGCTCCCCGGGACCGGTATTGCGGGCCGTTAAGATCCCCTTGTGCTGATCCCAGCCCATATATCCGTAGGCATTGCCCTCATCCGGGCGCCCGCCCACAAATACCGTATGGTTCAGGGCCGCCTGGTGCCGGTCGGCCCATTTTTGCACCGCACTGAGCGCCGCCCATAATTCCGGGCGCATGGCATCTAAAGAAATATACCATTCCTTTAGCAGCGTTCCCCGGCCATAATGCATGAGCACATAATCCGTCCAGTCCTGCAGGGAAATATCCTGCTCCTTTGGCGAGGTCTGCAAAATGCCGTGCGTCATCAGCCGCGATACCGGTACCAATGGCCGGTCGGCCGCATTCCCAAACATCCGCCAGATATAGGTATCCCGGTCGGTTGTAAACATCGCTTTTAAGGAAAGCTCCGGGGTATTGCCATTGGAGCCATCATCCCCGGCCAGCATCCACAGATAATCGGCATACTGCAGCCACCAGGGCGAGAACCAGACCCAGTTGGTCAGGTTTTGAAAAATACCCGGGCGGGCATTCCTTGTTGCTTCCAGCACCTGCAGGGCCACATCTAAATTGGCCTCGTGACCATGACGGTCCGTAGGCGGATGATTATTGCCCTCGCCCAGGTCGCACAGTTCATTAAAATCGTGCTTATAGTAAATCAGATCGGCTTTCTTTGCCAGCTCCGGCACCCGTTTCAGGATGGCCGCTTTGTACTGATCTGCCGAGAGACTAAAATAGCGGCCGTATTGTTTAAAATAAGTATTGCTTTTAGCGACGGTATATCCCTGCTCCTGGCCCCATTGCATATCATTGGTATACCCGTTTAACGACAACCAAAGGCCGAGGTGTGTGCCCTCTTTTTTCAGCTTATTGCTGAGGGCCACCAGGTCGGCATCGCCACCGGGGAAGTAGGAAGCGGAGGGTTCCCATACACTTTTGCGGTTCTGCCAGCCATTATCCGGAACCATACCGTCGATCCGGATGCCATAGGGCTCCACGGCCGCTTTGTATTGCTTATACACATTTACAAAACGGTCACCACTTAAGTCCTTGGCCGATTTATCGAACCAGTTATTATAATTCACGAAGGAACGGGGCTTTTTCCAGATCGATTCCAGGTATTGCATAAAGGCCTGGCGGATATCCATACCGGGGCGCGCGTAACCGGTTACTGCTGTTTTGCTCCATACGGTATACCCGGTTTCGGCTTTTACAGCATAACCGGGAAAATGCATCAGCCGCACCATCCCCTGTTTGGCCTCCGGTTCCCGATCCCTTCCCTCCAGGTCTATAAAACTATAATTGCCCACGCTGTCGTAATAACGGCCATAGCTTGCGGGTAGGTTGCCGTTGCTACGCCGGCTATAGCCTGCGGGATATTCCAGCCCCGTAAACCATTGCCCGTTTATAAAAACAGGTTCGCCTCTTCCGCCACCGGATTGCGCATCGTTGTTGGTAAAACGTTCCACCTCCAGCCGGTCGACCGTTGCCGGTTTATCAAACAGCAATTCCAGTCTTTTGCGGATAAACGGCTGCCCTTTCACCGTAAAATAGGTGATCAGTAGCTTTTGCGGACAGGCGGCATTGGTTAACGCCGCTGCACCGGGACGATAAGGGATCGTATAAAAAACGGTATCCTTAACCTGGTATTGTTTGGGTGCGGCCGTAGCCACAAAGTCGGCGATGGTAAGCCCCTGATCGCTATTCATGGGCAGGATATGAAATTCATCGCTTTGAACGTTTAAAGCAACCCGGCCATCGGCGCTGAGCCATTTTGTGGTGCGCCACCGCTTGCCGTCGAATTGCAATACCCGCCGGATCTTGTCGTTCTTCACCACCAGTTCCTGTGCTGCAATGGTGCCTGCACAGCAACAAACAATCATTATCAAATAAATTCTTTTCATGTGTTGATTACTGATTTTATTTTTTCGCACACGGGAGACTGCATCGCCTTTTTCATCATTTCCGAAATGTTGGTCATCACCGGAGCATTCACCGCCCCGCTGTTAGATATTGTTTTTATTTTGAACTGTCCGTATCGTAAAATACCGGCATCGGATCACCGGTACGCTGATGCCATCGCTGCATTTCTGCATGCATCTGGCGGATAACCGCCTGCATATTTTTTGCCCTGGCGATGTTACGGGTTTCCCAGGGATCTTTATCCAGGTTAAACAACTGGGTATGCCGGGCTCCTTTAACAAGGTACTCGATCAGTTTATACGGTCCTTTGCGCAGGGCCCGCTGGTAGTTGGCGTAAATATAATACTGCGAGGTTCTGCCGGTAAAAGTTTTCCCCTGCAGTGCCGGGGCCAGGCTCTCCCCGATCATTTGTGCCTTTCCCGGCACGGGTAACCCCAGGTAATCGCAGAGGGTGGGGAAAATATCCGTGAGGTAAGTGAGCGCCTTTCCCGATTGATGCGGCAATACACCGGGTCCGGAAAAGATCAGGGGTACCCCCACACTATGTTCATAAAGGTTTTGCTTGCCCATGAGTCCGTGCTGACCTACGGCCAGTCCGTTATCCGATGCAAAGATCACCAGGGTATTTTTGTCGAGCCCTTTCCGTTTCAGCTCCTTCAGGATATCACCGATGCGCTGATCAATATGCGTGATCATGGCATAATAATCGGCAATATGCTTCCGGATCTCCGCCGGATCGCGCGGGAATGCCGCCAGCTGCTCATCCCGTATCCGCAGATCCCCGTTATCAAAAGGATGCTCCGGTAAAAAATTAGGCGGCAGCTTTGTGGTTGCCGGATCGTACAGGTGCTGAAAGGCAGGCGCCACCGTTCTGGGATCATGCGGCGTTTTGAAGGCCACATAGGCAAAGAACGGACGGTTGTCTTTATAATTTTCTAAAAAACGGATGGCTTCGTCCGCAAACAGATCCGTGGCATGGACGCCCTCCCGAGCCGGCCGGCTGTTTGCCGTTGTATATTGACCATCCGCACGGAAATCATTCACCCGGAACGCATATTGCGGCCCCATCCCGGAGAAAAAGATCGAGGCACCGCCGGTAAAGCTTCTTACAAACGGCGCATATTCATTGTGCCATTTCCCGGTCATCCAGGTATAGTACCCGTTTGCTTTCAGGTACTGAGGTAACAGGATCAGGGAATCCGGAATGGTCTGGCCATAGTTACCCCGCATTTGGAAAACACTACGCCCGGTAAACATACTTCCCCGGCTGGGGGCACAAACGGCCCCGCTGGTACCACCCATGATATAGGAGTTCTGAAACGTGATGCCGCTATGCGCCAGGCTATCGAGCACCGGTGTTTTGAGCAGATCCGGGGCAAGGAAAGTGCCTCCTCTCCGCTGATCATCGGTAAATATAAAAAGGATATTGGGCCGCTTTGTGGCCGCCTTATGCTGCGACCATGCACCAAACGGCAGGGCGATCATCAGCAGCAATAAAAACCGTTGGAGATACAATTGGAACATGACTTATTCTTTTACAAAAAGCGCATCTGTTAAGCGCCCAGTACGATCTTTAAAGCTGCGCCGGGCAGCAGGGTTACCGGTTGATTGAAACGGATCTGTAGCTCACCGGCCCTGACATCCGCTTTAACAGTCAGTTTTTCATTGCCTGCGGTCACCACAATATTCCGGGGCTTTACACCCGGTACCGGTTGCAGGCCGATGCTGTTCAGCAGCAGTTTCCCGTATTTTACTTCCAGGACCGCCTCCTGTTTGCCCTGCATGCTTTTTTGCGTATAACTACCCCAACCTTCCGCAGCGGTAAAAGCCGCTTTAAAATGCTCCTGGTGCCATTTTGGAGCAAAGCGGATATGACCTTTGGGACCATGGTATTCAAACCCGCAGGCAGTAATAAAGGTACCATAGCTGGCCATGGCGCGCCCGTAATGATCACTGCACTCAATTTCGTTAAACGGATTGCGTTTGGATGCATGATAGCGGTCGTGTATGGCCCGGGTCAGCGTCATGGCTTCATCCGTCATGCCTTCGGCCATCATATGACTGGCAACCTGGTGTTCAAAGCCGCTCATACATTCATGAAAGTATCCCATCTGCCAGGTGGCATTCTCTCCATAAGGCTTCGGTTCATTTTTTGGATTGGTGTTCATTACCATACCCGACTCGCCATATAAGGCGTAGGGACGGCCACCCTTATGCGTTTCCGCATACCGGCCCATATCTTTTACAAAATTGTATTTCCACAGTGCCCGCAGTGCCGACAGGCTCTGCTTTTGATCGATGATCCGGCCCAATCCTACCTGGAAGGCCCAGCTTTGTCCGAACACCTGGTCTATATGACAGGTATTATAAGAGCCCACATTTTTGCGGCCTTTTACAGGATCCGGGCGATGGATAAAATATTCGCCATTGAAAAGGTGGTCGTGCATGTTGCGGCTTCCCTTTTGCACATAATCCCGGCAGGTGGCGGCAAAAGCCGTATCCTGCATTTCTTCCGCCATCAGCTGGCCGGCTTTTACGGCAGCGATGCATAACCCCACAATCCAGGCAATTTCGCCGTCCCAGATCGCATCCAATGTATTTTCGAGCGGCGTATCTACCATACCGTCTTTATTCTTATCCTGGTTGATGATAAACTGCGTGGCCCGTTTTATTTTATCCCAGTTCTGTTGCAGAAAGCGGTGATCCGCACTCATCTGGTGCTCGCGATAGCAACCCAGTACCCGTCCGGCCTGTCCGTCAATGGCCGGGCGTTTATCATATTCCCCCCGAAACCAGATGCCCCCATTTTCCTGCAGGGAAATGCCCAGGTCTACCCGCTCGCGGTTGTCCCGTTCCATGGCCGGAAAAATCCGTCCCGTGCCCTGTGCATATTGCCATACATGCGTACAATTTCCCTGGCAGGCGCCTACGCCTTCCCATGCCCAGTACCGGCCCGATTTAAACCGGTGCGAGGTGGTGGAAGCCAGCGCGGCAATATTCACAAATGTGCGATCGAGAAACCAATACGGCAAGGTGGCGTCATACCAGGTATCTTTCCAAAGCAGGGTAAGCCCCGACAGCTCCTTAACATTTGCGGCCACATAGATTGCCACCTCCTTTGCATTTTTAAACTGGTTATCGTAGTAGCGGCCCCGGTCGGCCTCCGGCAATACCTTACCACTATCCATCATCAGGTTGGGCGTGTGCCAGCTGAGCACATAAGGGACCATTGCCGATTGTCCGGCAGCCACCTCCATAACCACAGCTACGCTACCCATCAATTTTTGCTGGGCAGCTTTTAATGCTTCGGATGCATTACCGGCCGAAAACAATGCGGCTTCTTCTGCTATATCTACATCTGTATTCACTACCGCGCTGCCGTTGAGGGCCGCCAGGCAAAGTGTGCCGAAGTCAAAACTCTTTTCCGCCTGTTGGTTTCCAAAAGACGTTTTTTCCAAGGTATAATAGATCCCCGTAGTACTTCCCTCTTTAAATGCGGTACTTTTCCGTTGCAACCGGTTGATCAATCCCGTATAGGGGGCTGCTTTATTTTCCAGCCATCCGGCAACGCTTGCCCTCATCGGCTGTGCGCTCTTATTCCGGATTTCTATATTGAAAATGGTAGCAGGAATACCCGAACGGTCCGTATCCAGCGGTATAAACGGACTAAACGCCTGCATCACCACTTCCACCGGCAGGGCTTTGTCTGTATAGGTAATAGTAGCGACCGGGTAAGTGGCTTCAAAACGTACTTCTTCCCAGTCCTGTTCATCCAGCTTCCGGACGATTGTTTTTCCCTCATATTCGAGCTTTACGGCAAAGCCTTGCTCCAGCAACCGTACTTCCTTGCTTTTGGGTGGTGCTACATAGCTGCCTCCATCGCGCGAACGTATTTTCTGTCCCTCATGTACCGGGTCCTTCCAGGGAACATCCAACGGGTTAATGCCTTCCTGGTTCAGGTTAAAGATATCCCAGAGCCAGAGTGTTCCATCGCCCCCCAGGTATAATCCGCCAGTATTGATGCCGCCCACCGGCATCCCGATATATTTTAATTCATCTTTTGATTTTAAATACGTGGTTACCGCTGACCGTTCATATAAAGATCCAGTCAATTTTGTACCGGAATGTATTGCAGCGGGACCACTTGTTGCCGGCTGCTGCAAACCAGCCCACGCGGGAGTTGTAAGTACCAATCCGGCACCGGCCAGACTGCCTTTACGGATAAAGTTGCGACGGGAGATGTTATAACGATCTTGCATACCTGTTTTTTGTATTTGAAATAGCTGGGGCCGATGGCGCCGCTTACAACGATCCATAAGAAAAACAGCAGCCATCGCTTTACTAACCGGATTTCAAATATAGTGGAAACTGCAATGCGAAGCGCCACAGCAGCGGCTTTGAGTCAAATTCAGGAGGTCTTAAAAGAACGTTTTTCACCAGGTCTTCAAAAACATAAATTCATTTACCAGCTTTATGAACAAATTTATCCCGCAGTACAGAAATTGTATTTTTAAAATGGCAAGACATCACATCCGGACAAAACATAATGCAGTCTTTCACCGGCGAAGACATCCCGTTTTTTCAACATCCCGGAGCAATAAAACAGTTCCGTTATTTGTATTTAAGCATGATATTGTACAGGATCTTTTTATCAGCATCCGTTAAAATTTTCGACACATTATTTTGAATAAAATGATGTTTAAAGGCTTCGATGGCCTTCGCCTGATCATCTATATTATAGCCAATGATGCGCAAGGCTAAAATCGGATCAAAGTCAGCAGGGGGCTGTTTTAAATTGTTGGGATCGTACCAGAACCCGAACCCTTCCTTTGCCAGCTGCGCCCAGGGAAAAAGCACGCTTGGATCATCTTTTCTGCCCACGGCATAATCGGAGTGGCCGATAATATTGCCGGTGGGGATGCTGTATTTTTCTTTCAGGTATGACAATAGCTTCAGCAGTGCATTGATCTGATCCGGGGTAAACTTTTCGGTTTCACCATCATTGTCGATTTCAATACCCAGACTGCAGGAATTCATATCAACAATATTGCCCCATTTGCCGGCACCGGCGTGGTAAGACCGCACATAATCATTCAACATCTGGTATACCGTTCCATCCCGGCCGATCACATAGTGTGCACTTGATTCTTTGTCTTTACGAACAGAAAAGGTATATAGTGTTTGTTCCACGCTTTTTTGCGATGTGTGATGTAAGATGATAAACTGGGGCTTGCGGATATTAAAATCAATGGCCGCATACCAGTTATCGGCATTCACAGCGGGATTCTGTTTGTCATCCGGTGTTTCCGAAAGCTGGTCGATGATCTTATTGATGTTTTCATAATAAATTCTCCGGGAGTACGATTTTTGAAGGCTGTCTGATTTATACAAATAATACGGCGGGGTTCCATAAACCAACCGTTCAGGAGCGGTATTGGTATTTTTAGAGATGAAGGGCTTATAAGCGGCGATTCTCTTTTCAACAATTACGGATTCATTTTGATTATGCGCCTGCCGCTGCTGGTCCGGTGTTTGAAAAACCGTTTGGTTCGACTGCCCTGCCGGTTCCGGCTGCTGGCTGCGCTGATCCCGGGTGTTGTTACCCAGCACGTTGGTCTTCCGTGCTACTGATTTACTGGAGCAACCCAGGACACAGCAAACAAATACCAGGCTGGTGAGTTGTATGATTTTACGATACATAAATCGACCGATCCGTTGTTTTCATGAATAAAGTTGATACATGAAAGATACGCGAATTAAACAGGAAGTCATAAAAAAACAAGGGATCACAAACCGGCTGTTTGATGTGCCACACGAACCCAACCCAACAACAATCAACTGATAAACAGCACCATACAAAGCACTGCTTAAATATTGTTATTTTTTTGCTGCGTAATAACGGCACGGCATGGTCTTTACCCTTTTCCGGAGAAAAAGCATTGCGGAGCGTTTCCGTTTTGCAACGTATTGCGTCATTCCCATATACCAGGCTGCTGTGCTTGCCGATACCCATACATTCCTTAACTTCCATGAAAAAATGACGACCGGCTACCTGGATGAGATCACATCCCTGAATCACTCCTGCTGTTTACTGAAACAACAGCTTTCCCTTCCCGGAAAAAAAAAGAAAACGAAGCTAAAAATATACTTCCTGTTAACAGGAGTTTTGCTCAATGCTTTTACCGTTCCGGTTATGGCGCAAAAAACGGAAGCAGTACTCAACGATAAAATAGCCCGGGTAGAAAATTCTTTGGCACCTGCAATCGTATATAGTCCGGACAGCCTGATACCTGCTGTTAATTTATTAGAGCGAATGAAAGAACTGCATGTAAAGGGGGTGAGCATTGCGGTGATCAAAGATTATAAAATCGACTGGGCAAGGGCCTATGGATGGGCCGATGAATCGGAGCACCGGCCGGTCAATACCCACACCCGGTTCCAGGCGGCATCTATCAGCAAGACCATCAACAGCATGGGGCTGCTGAAATTGGTGCAAATGGGAAAGGTTGACCTCGATGTAGATATCAACCGCTATCTGAAGACCTGGAAACTGCCATACGACAGCGTAAGTGCCGGTACCATTGTGACGCTGAGAAGTTTGCTGAGTCATTCCGCCGGATTGGGCGTATCCGGATTTTCGGGTTATGAGCGCGGCATGCCCATACCCCGCGTTGACCAGGTGCTGAACGGTACGTCTCCCGCTAATTCCGCAGCGGTCCGGTTCATTTTTAAACCCGGTACCCGGTTCGAATATTCCGGAGGCGGCACCACCATCTCGCAACTGCTGTTAACCGATGTTGCAGGAGAGTCCTATGACCACTTTATGACCCGGGAGGTATTCCGCCCCCTGCAAATGAACGACAGCCGGTACCTGCTCAACAATGATACCTTCAATATAGCCTCTGGTTATTATAGCGACGGCAGGCCTGTAAAAGGCAAGTATCATATTTACCCCGAATATGCGGCAGCGGGTCTTTGGACCACGCCTTCCGATCTCGCGAAGTATATGATCGATTGCCAGTTGACGCTGGAGGGAAAACCCGGCAAGGTATTATCGCCGTCATTGATGCAGGAGCGCTTCAAACCCGTGGTCATGTACAATGAAAGCAAGGTGGCGCTGGGTGTATTTCTCCGGTATAAAAACGGGGCTTATTATTTTAACCACAACGGCGGAAACGAAGGATTTACCTGCGCTTCCTATGGCAGCATCAAAGATGGCTATGGCGTTGTAGTAATGACCAACAGCAACAACAGCCAGTTCATGCTGGAAATCTGCAACAGCGTGGCCCGGGTTTACAACTGGGACCGGTTTTATGTTCCCACGATTGTTAAAACCGTTGTACCCACAAAGGAACTACAGCAATCCCTGGAAGGCCACTACACCGGCGAATCAGCCAACATGCAACTGAAGTTTGAGCAGAACGACCTGTATATGCAACCGGACCGAACCTCCCCTATCAGGTACCAGGCATACTTCCTGTCAGACAGTTCTTTTGTGGTGCCGGATTATACCCAGCAGCGGGAATATCATATCCGGCGCGGTAATACCGGGAATGCGCTCACCATTGAATCAACCGCCGGTAACCGTACGATTGTTGTAACAAAGCAATGATGCGGCAACCCGGAACGCTTTTGAAGCGCCCGGCCTCTTGTCCCGTGGCTGCTGTAGAAGCGGTTGTGAATGCGTTATAGATGTTTTTAAAGACGTTAAATTAGCATACCAATATTTTCGACCGGCTGCACTTTTAAGTCTGTGATGGTCTTTCCATTCTAACGCTACTCAGCAACCGCCTTTGTGAGGGGCACGTTTATACATTATTTTACCATCCCGTTCTACATAGTCGCCCGATATGATTGGGTATGCATACTTGGGCGCGTGCGATACGCTATGGCTTCTGATGATTATTTTGTCGTTAACTTTCAGACCGTGCAATTGCTGATATTCATAAGACGATTCCAGCCCAAAGCTAAGAATATAGTCGTCGCCATTCATTTTGACCATCACACCGAAACCTAATCGTGAGCCTGGCGGAAGTGAAAGAGCGGTTACCACAGCCTCCATATTCGTAAAACCATCAATGTGTTTTTTAATTTTAGCAGCAACGGTAAGCACTTTTTTACCTTCGGGAGACGCTTCCCACTTTTTGTACTTTATCCCCTCAGGGGTAGCCTCCCATTGTTTCAATTCGGCATTCCTTTCAGCAGCAACGGGCGGCCTGGGAGGCAATTTTTTAGAAATTTCATTTTTAATTTCGTGATTGGCAATTACCAGTCCACTTACCACAACAAGCGGTAAGATCAGCGCATAAATAACTTTTTTCATCATTTTTTATTTTTTGGGTAAAAGAGATACGATTCCAATAGCGGTCAATGTAGCTTCTTTCATTTTTTAGTAAACATTAAACCATTTTCGTTGTTTACCGATCCTGTCAACGTTGATGCAGCGAAGTTATCTTCCAGCGTTTCAGCCTGGAAATGTGGATTGTAAATAAAAATGTAACCTTTGTAAATAAATTGTAAATCGTATGTCTGATAGCCGAAATATCCTCGCAGGGAAGCGCAAGTACCTGTTCGGGCTGGTATTACTCTCGTTTATCTCAATCATCTGTGTGGCTTTCAGCATAACCGGCAATGACGACTATGACATCGCCAGAAGGGAAGTTTTACTCCGCCAAATCGGGCATGAATTACTCCTGCAGTCGGGCGACAGCACATCAAGAGTACTTCCGGTAAAAAAGATCCGGGATTATGAATACCGGATCCGTTTTGAGCATGCGCTTACTTTTGAACCGGAGTCGCTTGTAACCATTACACAACGCCTGTTAGCCAAAGACCCGCTAGCCAATGATTATGTTGTTAACATATTGAACTGCGACAACGCCAGTGTAGCCTATGGATTTGCTATTTCCGCAAATAAAAAAAATGATATTGTAGCATGTAGGGGAAGAAAACAGCCCACCGCATGTTATATGATGGACATTAAATTCAAACCCGCGGACATCAATACCGTAAAGCAGGTATCCCTTCTGGGCAGCCTGTCGGTTTTGGCATTCGTTGGTTTTGTTTTTTTGAGGTCAGCCAGGCCGCGCAGGGCCATCCCTGACAATCAGCATACGGATAGGCTCGCTTTAGGGTCGATGTTGTTCGACGCGAAGACCCGTAAGCTCACAGCATATGGCAAGACGATTGACCTGACCAGGACCGAAGCACGTGTACTACGCATTTTCGCTTTGTCTCCCAACGAGGTTATAGAGCGAAACCGGCTGCAAAAAGAGATATGGGAAGATGAGGGTGTTATTGTGGGACGCAGTTTGGATATGTTCATATCAAAGCTCAGGAAAAAGCTGGAACCTGATCCGAATATCAAAATTGTGGTTATCCGTGGAAAGGGATATAAGCTTGAAATTGGCGCTTAAGAAGCATTTCCTCAAGCCGCTCTTTTAAAGCATAAAATCGCTCCATCAACGCTTCGCCCCCGGAATTACGCCTGTGGTCAGTTGAGCCGTAAAGGCCGGATAGCGGATATTACTAATAAAAAAGCGCTGACTTTTTCACTTGATCCACTTTTTCACTTGATCCTTAAATACCATATCGTTCATAATCGCCCATAAAAAAGGGCTCTGAATAATCAGAGCCTTTATGAATGTCGGGAACAATAGATTCTGCCTAGCGCCCTCCCGCCAACGCGGGATGCGTTACCGGTATAAAAATCAAGAAGCCCAGTATTACTACTGAGCTTCTCTAAGTCGGGAAGACAGGATTCGAACCTGCGACCCCCTGGTCCCAAACCAGGTGCGCTACCGGCCTGCGCTACTTCCCGAATCCGGTATTTAAATTTCCGGTGCTTATAAACTAAGCGGGTGCAAAAGTAAGGAAAATTTTATAAAAAAGAAAAATAAAAGCCCGGAAAGAAAAAAACTATCCTTCCAGTACTTCCCGCTTCTCCAGTAACCGCTTTAATAAGGTGAGTTGGTTCTGTGCTCTTATAAAATTATGCCCTTCATACTTTGCACCATAATAGCGGTCGTCATTTAAATGATCGGTTAAAAACCGGAGGGCCTGCATATAGATCATAAACAGCCCGGAGTAGAAAAAGTGCGCTTTTTCCGCCGGTGTCAGCTCATCCTGCATTTCTCCCAGGTATCCATCTACGATGGCCCGGTAGTAATCTTCGCGTACCACAATTTTACTAAAATCCTTTTCCTCCTCGCTTACCGGGCAAAGATAAGTACGCATCATATCGCCTACATCGCTGATAAAATAACCCGGCATCACCGTATCCAGGTCAATCACACAAAGTCCTTTGTTATCTTCATCAAACAGCACATTGCTGATCTTGGTATCGTGATGCGTTACCCGCCGTTTAAAATCAGGGTTCTTTAATATTTCCCGGAAGCGGTCTACAATGTCTGCATGCTCCTTTAATGCACGGATCACCGTTTCAGCCTCTATAGCCCGCTCAGCATTCCCTTTTTCCAACGCCTCAAGGAATTGTTCATACCGCAATACCAGGTCATGAAAGGATGGCAGCGTAATCTTCAGTGCATCTACGTCAATACCCGAGAGCTTCCGGGTAAACATGCCAAATTGTTTTGCCGCCTCATAGGCCTGCTTCGGCTCCTCCACCACGTCTACCGAATGACTGCCTTTTACAAATGGAAACATCCGGTAATAGCCATCATCCGCAATATGCAACATTGTTCCTCCTGAAGTAGTCTTAACCGGCGCCACAAAAAAATAAGCCCCGTCCTGCTGATGCAGGTAAGCATCAATAAACTCCAGGTTCCATGCAATGGCTTCCGGTTCCCGGAATACGTTCTGATTTACTTTTTGTAAAATATACCGTTCTCCCCCGTTTCGAAGTTCCCATGTATGATTGATCAACCCACTGCCAAAAGGCTTTACCGAACACTGATCTGCCTTTAATCCATAACCGGCAAGTACTTTATCCATAATTTGGTTTAAAGGGATAAATGTATAAAATAAAGTGTAAGTTTTTTTTCAAAACCCGGTGCAAACGTTTGCCCTGTAGACGATTTTCAGGAGTTATAAACCAGTGCAACAGGAATTTCCTGGTGCCGGAATGCCTTGTCAACGGCACCGTCTTCGGGTTTGTTCTGCAAAATATCCATCAGCATTTTCATGGCAGCCTCGCCCTGGCTATACGGGAACTGGTCTATAGAAACAACGGGCGGGTAAGCAGTGTGTTTGTTTACCGATATATTGGCATAGCTGGCAAACAGGATATCTTCATTAATTTTTACATGTTCCTTAAGCGCATATTTAACCGCATCCATATGTACGTAATCGTTGAAACTGATAATGGCATCCGGCGGTTTTTTAAGCGCCAGCAGACGGGCTACTGCTTTGTGTGTGCCCTCTTCCGAAAAATCGGTTTGTTCCACCATCTGCATATCTACCTTAAGTTTTCTCCGGGAGATCCCTTCTATATAACCATCCAGCCGTTCCTTGGAAGCAATGATCGCACCCGGACCGTTGATGAATGCAATACGCTTCCGGTCCTGCTTGAACAGCCACTCGATCATATCCACCGTACCTTCAAATAAATTGCAAAACACTTTATTTACACCGGGAAGGGATGGGACCCGGTCAAAATACACCACGGGTATATTATAGGCATCCAGCGTTTTCAGATGATCGCTTTTATTGGTTTCTTTCGACAAAGAAATGATCAGCCCGTCTACCCGCTGGTTCTTCATCGCATCTACTACCTGGCGTTCCTTATCAATCCGGTCGTGGCTCTGACCAAACAAGATCGTGTAGCCGTTTTCCAGTGCCACATCCTCAATACCACTGATGCCTTTTGAGAAGAAGTCTTCATAAATATGCGGCACAATCACCCCGATTACGAAACTTCTTTTTTGTTTGAAAAAAATCGCCTTGGAATTGGGTTCGTAATTCAGTGCCTTGGCCAGCTCTTTTACCGCCTCTTTTGTTTTTGTACTGATCCGTGGATGATCGCTCAACGCTCTTGATACAGTGGATACAGAAACGTTCAGCCGCCTGGCGATCTCCTTTATGGTTGGTATTGACTCGCTCACAATTCTAATATATGCAAAACTTAAAGATAAAACAATTATTTTATAGTTGCTCCGCAAACCGGTTCTTGGCAAACCTATTGTATTTTCTAAAAAACACCCGATAAATTATTCCATTACTTTTGCTTTAAGTTTTTTTACAATGAAACACAGGGTACTGATCATTGATGACGAAGAAAAATTAAGACAGCTCCTTTCCCGGATCATCACACTTGAAGGGTTTGAGGTATTCCAGACGGGAGACGGTCGCTCCGGATTGAAACTGCTGGAAAAAACCGGGGTGGATGTGGTACTCTGCGATGTAAAACTGCCGGACGACAATGGTGTGGAACTGGTAAAAAAAATAAAAGCCCTGGCACCGCAAACAGAAGTGATCCTGCTAACGGCCTATGGGAATATTCCGGATGGTGTACAGGCCATTAAAAACGGTGCATTTGACTACATTACGAAAGGAGATGACAATAACCGGATCATTCCATTACTGAACCGGGCTATAGAAAAAGTAACCCTCCACAAAAGAGTACAGCAACTGGAACAGCAGCTGGGCAACAAATATTCCTTCGACAGCGTCATCGGCACATCTGAAATCATTCAGCAAGCCATTCTTTTTGGCAAAAAAGTAGCCCCCACCGATGCCACCGTTCTATTCACAGGAGAAACCGGCACCGGCAAAGAGGTGTTTGCAAGGGCCATACATGAGGCCAGTAACCGGAGCAATAAAAGTTTTGTGGCCATCAACTGTGCGGCGTTCAGTCGCGAACTGCTGGAGGGAGAACTTTTCGGACACCGGGCCGGTTCCTTTACCGGTGCGGTAAAAGACCAGGCGGGCCTGCTTGAGGAGGCCCATAACGGTACCCTTTTCCTGGATGAGATCGGCGAAATGGCGATTGACCTGCAGGCGAAATTGTTGCGGGTGCTTGAATCCGGAGAATTTATCAAAATCGGGGAAACCAAACCTACAAAGATCAATATACGGTTATTGGCCGCCACCAACCGGAACCTGCTGAAGGAAATTGAAGCCGGGCAATTCCGGGAAGACCTCTATTACCGGATCGCTACCTTTAAAATCAATCTGCCGGCATTACGGGAGCGGAAAAAAGACATCAAAGAACTGGCGGGTTTCTACCTCCGTTTCTTTGCCGAAAAAACCAACCGGAAAATGCTCCACATTTCGCCGGAAGCTTTTCGCGCCCTGGAAAGCTACAACTGGCCGGGCAATATACGGGAGCTGAAGAACAGCATTGAACGCAGCGTGATCCTGATGCAGGGTGATGAACTGCACGTAGAAGACCTTCCTCTGGAGATTCAGCAATACCAGTCTCCTGCCTCTGGCTCCGTAGAAAATCCTTCGTCGCTGGCTTCCATGGAGAAAAGCCATATCCGCCGGATCCTGCAATTTACCAAAGGCAATAAGGCGGAGGCCGCCCGCATCCTCGAAATCGGGATCGCCACCCTGTACCGGAAAATTGATGAATACAGGCTTTAACACCCATTACCTGCTCCGGGCAATTCCGACCTTCATTTATCATTTTGAGAACCACACCTATCATTTTGATAGGTTTTTTTATTCCCCAAAAACGCCGGCCAACAAATAACCAAATGGCAATCAATATATTATAACTATCTAAAAAATCCGGAGCTGTTTTTGGCACCGGAGGGTTGACTTTAAAACATTAAATAATTACTGAAATATGTTAACAGGTATTCTTATTCTTTCCGGCATCAGCTGCTTTATCCTCTTTTTCAGATCCATTACCTTTTTTGAAAAAATATAGGCAGCATTTTCAAACTATTTAAACGTAATCAAAATGACAGGACTACTAATCATCGCCATACTTGTATTTATTTATACATGCTATGTACTCCTCAAACCCGAAAAGTTCTAGACCGCAGCCCTACTTTTCACTAAAAACGTTTCACTATAACTTCTCACTATAAAACTTCTCACCAAAAACATTTCACTTCTCACTATAAAATTTCCATCCAAACCATGAACACAGAAATATTAGGCATCATCGTCATGTTTGTTCTTACACTGCTGCTCTCCCTTCCTCTAGGACGGTATATTGCAAAAGTGTATGGCAATGAGCGCACCTTCCTGGATCCGGTTTTTAATCCCATTGAACGGTTTCTGTTTAAACTCAGCGGAATCGATCCTCAAAAAGCGCAAAACTGGAAACAACAGCTGGTAGCCTTGCTGGTCATTAATTTGATCTGGTTTTTTCTCGGTATGTTCATCCTGCTCAATCAATCGTGGCTGCCGCTCAATCCGGATCACAATCCCAACCAAACGCCGGACCAGGCTTTTAATACCTCCATTTCCTTCCTGGTAAACTGTAACCTGCAACACTATTCCGGAGAAACTGGCGTCAGTTACTTCAGCCAGCTTTACCTGATGTTTTTGCAGTTTGTAACGGCTGCTACCGGTATGGCCGCAGCAGCCGCGATGTTCTATGCGTTCCGGAAGGGCACGCATCAAACCCTGGGTAATTTTTATAACGCCTTTGTTAAATCCATTACCCGGATCCTGTTGCCCATCTCCATCATTATCGGGATGATTCTGATCCTGAATCATACGCCCATGACCTTTGAGGGAAAACAGCAGATGATCACCCTCCAGGGCGATACCACTTATGTGTCTACCGGTCCGGTGGCAGCATTCGTTCCCATTAAACATCTGGGCACCAATGGCGGTGGGTTCTTCTGCGCCAACTCCGCACACCCGCTGGAAAATGTGAATTACATCACCAACATGACACAGATGATCGCACAAATGCTGATCCCTTTTGCGATGGTATTTGCTTTTGGACAGTTCATTAACCGCAGGAAACTGGGATGGACCATCTGGTGCGTAATGACCGTCGGATTCCTGATCCTTTGTATTCCGAATATCATCATGGAAATGAACGGCAACCCCAACATCACGGCCATGGGCGTGAGTCCTGCGCTGGGAGCGATGGAAGGAAAAGAAGTACGCTTTGGCACCCCGTCATCTGCTTACTGGAGCATCGCTACTACCGTCATCTCCACCGGCTCCATCAACTCCATGCATTCCAGCTATATGCCCCTCAGCGGTATGAATATGCTGCTGGCCATGATGACCAATTGTTTTTACGGCGGCTGTGGTGTAGGCATCCTGAATTATTTTGTATTCATTATCCTCGCCGTTTTTGTAAGCGGACTGATGGTAGGGCGTACACCCGAATTCCTTGGTAAAAAAATAGAAGCGCGCGAAATGAAGATTGCCATGATCGTAGCACTGCTGCATCCCCTGCTGATCCTGGCCGGTACTGCACTGGCAGCGGCATTGCCTTCGCAAACGGCATCCACGCTCGCTAATCCGGGTTTTCACGGCTTTAGCGAGATGCTCTACGAATATACTTCCAGTGCAGCCAATAACGGAAGCGGATTTGAAGGACTGGGCGACAATACTCCCTGGTGGAACATCAGCACCGGTTTTGTACTGATTCTCTCCCGCTATCTTCCCATCATCGGCCCGGTGGCCATCGCCGGTATCCTTGGTGCCAAAAAGTACATCCCGGAAAGTGCCGGCACCCTGAAAACAGATACCGCCACTTTTGGATTTATGGTATTTGCAGTGATCGTGATCGTAGCAGCACTTTCCTTCTTCCCGGCTTTAACCCTGGGACCTATTGCAGAATATTTTGGGATGGGGTAGATAGTAAAATGTTGTTAGTGAAAAGTGAGATGAAAAGAACAGCCCAAAAACCCCACTTCTCACTAAAGACTTCTCACTAAAAACATTTCACTTCTCACTAACAACTTCTTACTCCCCATCACTTCTCCAAACTTTTAATCAACCCATAAATCATCTTCCCAATGACGTCCATTTTTTCAATCAACCGGTTACACTCATGGCGGGGAATAAAATCCAGGGCACCGCAAAGCAATATAAGTGTATCCAGTTCTGTCAGCGAGCCCAGCGAAACATACAGGAACCATCCAAATTGCTTGGGACTCTTCCGGGCGGCGCCTTCGGCAATGTTTACAGGAACAGAAACGGCGGCTCTGCGTATTTGGGAAACAAGGCCAAACTTTTCTTCGGGAGGAAGTGCTTTTGTTATAGCATACAATTCTTTAACAAGGGCAAAGCTGCCCGTCCAGGCATTTAATTTCTGGTGTGGTTTCATAAGTTAAATATTTCATCAAATATAATTAATTATAATATAAAAACAAAATAATCTTCATTACCCCAAGATCTATTCTCTCAAAAAAATGCTCATAAACAACATTACCAACAACTTCTTACTAATAACATTTCACAAATAACTTCTCACTAAAAACATTTCACTATCCACTTCTCACAAACATCTCACAATGAAAATGCAACATACATCCCTGTTTCAAAAAGACCAGTTTCTCGAAGCGCTGAAGGATTCTTTTATAAAACTCAGTCCCTCAAAAATGTTTCGCAATCCGGTCATGTTCCTCGTATGGATCGGCACCCTGGTGATGCTGGGCGTGTGCATCCAGATTGCTGTTACCGGAGGCAACGGCGCACAGGGGACGCTCGCTTATAATATCACCATCACCTCCGTTCTTTTTATTACCCTGCTCTTCGCCAATTTTGCAGAAGCCATTGCCGAAGCACGTGGTAAAGCCCAGGCCAATAGCTTACGGAAAACAAGAGAAGAAACCCCCGCAAAGAAAATAGAACCGGTTGGGGAAATGACGCTGAATGAGATCCGCATCGTTCCCTCTTCCACCCTTCAGCTCAATGATATTTTTGTTTGCGAGCAAGGCGATATTATTCCCACCGACGGAGAGATCATTGAAGGCCTCGCTACCATCGACGAAAGTGCCATCACCGGCGAAAGCGCACCGGTGATCCGTGAAGCCGGAGGCGATAAAAGCTCCGTTACAGGCGGTACCAAGGTGTTGTCGGATAAAATAAAAGTGAAGGTAACCACCAGGCCCGGCGAAAGTTTCCTGGATAAAATGATTGCCCTGGTAGAAGGCGCCTCCCGCCAGAAAACGCCCAATGAAATTGCCCTTACCATCCTGCTGGCAGGCTTTTCACTGGTGTTTATTATCGTTTGTATCACGCTAAAACCCTTTGGCGATTTTGCCCATTCGCCCATTCCCATCGCCGCCCTGATTGCGCTTTTTGTTTGTTTGATCCCAACCACGATCGGCGGCTTGCTTTCTGCGATCGGTATTGCAGGTATGGACCGGGCACTGCGGGCAAACGTCATCACCAAAAGCGGTAAAGCCGTAGAAACTGCCGGCGATATTGACGTGCTGCTACTGGACAAAACCGGCACCATCACCATCGGTAACCGGAAGGCCACCCATTTTTGGCCTGCGCTTAACACCGGCGGGCAGGCGTTTATGGAAGCGGCCGTACTGGGCTCTTTAGCAGATGAAACGCCGGAGGGAAAATCCATTGTGGAACTGGCTTCCAGCCTGTTTAAAGACAAAAGCTATATTCCCCACGCACAGCAGCAGTTCCTATCTGAACACAGCAGTTATACGCCCATTCCCTTTACCGCAGAAACCCGGTGCTCCGGTGTAAACTTCAATGGGGTCCATATCCGCAAGGGTGCGATGGATGCTATTACCCGGTTGGTTCAAAAAGCCGGCAATACCATCCCTGCGGAAACCCTGGCTAAAACGAAAGAGATTGCCAGTAATGGCGGCACCCCCCTGGTGGTAGCCCAAAACGATACCGTACTGGGCGTAATCGAATTACAGGATATTATTAAACCCGGTATACAGGAACGCTTTGAACGGCTGCGCAGGATGGGTATCAAAACGGTGATGGTAACCGGAGACAATCCGCTTACCGCAAAATTCATTGCAGAGAAAGCCGGTGTAGATGATTTTATTGCAGAAGCGAAACCCGAAGACAAAATGAACTATATCCGCAAGGAGCAGGCAGAAGGCCGTTTGGTGGCGATGATGGGCGACGGTACCAATGACGCCCCCGCCCTGGCTCAGGCCGATGTTGGCGTAGCGATGAACAGCGGAACACAGGCGGCCAAAGAGGCTGGTAATATGGTGGATCTTGACAACGATCCTACCAAACTGATTGAAGTAGTAGAGATCGGGAAACAATTGCTGATGACCCGCGGCACGCTCACCACGTTCAGCATCGCCAATGATGTGGCCAAATATTTTGCCATCATTCCCGCTTTATTCATCGCCGCCATTCCCTCCCTGCAGGGGCTGAATATTATGCGGCTGCACAGTCCGGAAAGCGCCATTCTTTCGGCAGTAATCTTCAATGCCATCATCATCCCTTTACTGATACCATTGGCATTAAAAGGCGTTGCTTACAAACCCATTGGCGCCAGTGCACTGCTACGCAGGAACCTGTTCATTTACGGTCTCGGCGGCATCATTGTGCCTTTTATCGGTATCAAAGTGATCGATCTGCTGACCGGTCTGCTTTTCTAAACCCGGTCTAAACATCTAACTAAAAACATTTCACCAAACATCTCACTAAAAACATCTCACAAACTACAAAAACAAAACAATGAAACAACATATCATACCCGCTATACGCCTCACCCTTGTGCTGATAATCCTTTGTGCAGGCGTTTATACGCTCCTGCTCTCCGGCTTTGCCGGGCTCACCCCCGAAAAAGGAAAAGGAGAAAAGATCACCGGTGGCAACGGCAAAAGCTATTATGCCAATATCGGGCAGCGTTTCGACAGTACTATTTACTTCAACTCCCGCCCCTCCGCAGTTGCTTATAATGCCGCAGGAAGCGGTGGCAGCAACAAAGGGCCCAATAACCCGGATTATCTGAAAGAAGTACAGCAACGGGTTGAAGCCTTCCGGCAAAAAAATCCCGGGACCGTAATTCCTGCGGATATCGTTACCGCAAGCGGCAGCGGGCTGGATCCGGACATTTCCGTTGCGGCGGCAAATGCACAGGTGGCCCGTATTGCAACGGCCCGCAAGCTATCCCGGCAGACTATACAGGACCTGGTAAACCAGCACACCGACCGGCCACTATTTGGACCTCAGAAAATAAATGTATTGAAGTTGAATATCGGCCTTGACAAATTGAACCATTAATGCCTATTAACCCCATGACCGGCACCTGCGCTCCCGCCCCCCCCCTTTGCAAAAGAGGAGTCGCCGGGACCCGCAAGGTCACCGGGAACAAAAACAACAAGCAAACAACACGTATGAACAGCAGAGCAATCCGCAATAGTATCATCTGGCTGGCGCTTACCGCTCCGTTTACCGCATTTCAAAAAGCAATGGCGCAAACGGATACTACTGCAACATCCCTAACCGTCAGCGGTTATGGCGAAGCATTTTACAGTTATGATCTCGGCAAACCCGGTCATCATATCCGCCAGCCTTTTCTGTACAGCTACAACCGCCATAATACTTTTAGCATCAATCTGGCCCTGATTAAAGCCAGCTATACCACGGAACGTTCAAGAGGAAATATCGGGCTGATGGCCGGCAGTTACAGCAACGATAATATGACCGCTGAAAAAGACGGGTTAAAGAATATTTATGAGGCCAATGCCGGTGTCAGACTCTCAAAAAAACGCAACCTCTGGATCGATGCAGGTATCCTGCCTTCCCATATCGGCTGGGAAAGCGCTATTGGAAAAGACCGTCAGACATTGACCCGTAGCATTGCCGCAGACAATTCGCCTTATTTTGAAACGGGTGCCCGTCTTTCCTACACCTCCGACAATGGCAAGTGGTATCTGAGCGGTTTGGTCATGAATGGCTGGCAACGCATTGAACGGGTACAGGGGAACAATACCCCGGCATTTGGTCACCAGCTTACCTTTAAGCCTTCGGATAAGGTAACGCTCAACAGCAGCTCATTTATCGGCAATGACAAACCGGACAGCATCCGGCAGATGCGGTATTTCCACGATCTGTATGGGCAGTTCCTCCTCTCGCCCCATGTTTCATTAACCCTGGGATTTGATATCGGCATGGAACAGTGGGCAACCGAACGCAATCGCTATAATACCTGGTATACACCGGTGGTGATCGCCAGCTGGTTCAATGAAAAATGGAACATCGGCTTACGCGGCGAATATTTTAATGACCCGGCCGGGGTGATCATTACCACCGGTAATCTAAACGGATTTAAGACCTGGGGCTATTCCCTCAACATTGACCGAAAGATCACTGAACAATTTGTATGGCGGATCGAAGGCCGGGGTTTTAACAGCAGTGATCCGATCTTTTTAAACGGGGATCTTCCATCAAATAATAACTTCGCAATTACAAGCGCACTGGCGTTTTCTTTTTAAATAAACCACACCATGGACGCAGCAGCTGATTTTTTACAACTCATTCAAAAAAATAAACGGGGCCGGTTTAAAATCTATATCGGCATGAGTGCCGGCGTGGGCAAAACATACCGGATGTTACAGGAAGCCCATGTACTGCTGCGCAACGGTATCGATGTGCGCATCGGTTATATTGAAACCCACCGCCGCGAAGAAACCCATGCCCTGCTGGAAGGCCTTCCCGAAATTCCGCGCCGGCGGCTCTTTTACAAGGGCAAGGAACTGGAAGAAATGGATACGGACGCCATCATCAACCTGCGGCCGGAAGTGGTGCTGGTAGATGAACTGGCCCACACCAATATAGAAGGAAGCCGCAATAACAAACGCTGGCAGGATGTTCGGGATATCCTCGATGCGGGCATCAATGTAATCTCAGCCCTGAATATTCAGCACATTGAAAGCCTGCACGAGGATATACTGGTGATCACTGGCGTGAATGTAACAGAACGGATACCGGACAGCATCATCAAGGAAGCCGATGAGGTAGTGAACATTGACCTGCCATCCGATGAGCTGATCACCCGTCTGAAAGAAGGGAAGATCTATAAAAGTGACAAGATCCAATCAGCGCTCAATAATTTTTTCAAACACGACCATATCCTGCAGCTGCGCGAACTGGCGCTAAAAGAAGTTGCTTCTGCCGTAGAACGGAAAGTAGAAGCCGAAGTAGTAAAGCTTCCGCTGCAACAGGAACGCTTTATGGCCTGTATCAGCAGCAATGAAAAAACATCCAAGACCGTTATCCGGAAAACCGCCCGCCTGGCGAATTACTACCACAGCAAATGGTATGTATTGTATGTGGAAACACCGGCGGAAAGCGCCGATAAGATCCGGCTGGATAAACAACGGTACCTCATCAATAATTTTCAGCTGGCTACGGAACTGGGCGCAGAGATCATTAAGATAAAAGCGGACCGCATTGCTGCAGCAATTGTAGAACAGGCCGAAGAGCGGAAAATCACCACTATTTGTATCGGCAAGCCCCATTTGAGTCTAATGCAGGTCATTGCCGCCACCAATATTTTCAGCAATCTTTTAAAGAAACTAAGCGACAGCCAGATCGACCTAGTGATCCTGAGTTAAGGTTGTTATTTTTGTTGATGTATAAAAATTAAGAAATGCGTATTCAAACAAAACTGGTGCTGGCATTGGGTGCGCTCTTTGCATTGGTCGCCTTCCTGGCCATTCTTTCCGGCATTTATATCAACCGGCTTTCGGCAGACACCAAGAACATCCTGGTGGCGAATTACAATTCCGTATCATATTCCAGGGAAATGTTACTGGCGCTGGACGAAGGCATCCAGTCGCCCCATATACAGCAAAAATTTGAAGTTCAGTTAAAACGGCAGAAAGAAAACATCACGGAGCCCAATGAACTGGAGGCAACAGACCGCGTCAATGCCGATTTTGAACGGATCAAAAACGGGCCCGCAGATTCTTTCCTGACCCGCCAGATCCGTAAGGACCTTGCAGACATCATGCTCTTAAACATGCAGGCCATTCAGCGAAAAAGTGCCATTGCGGGGAAAACGGCAGATAAGGCCATTGTGTGGATTGCCGTAAGCGGCACGCTTTGTTTTATTATTGCCTTTACCCTGCTGCTTAACCTTCCCGGTGCCATCTCCAATCCCATTAAAACCCTTACATCCAGTATCCGCAGCATTACTTCCAAAAATTATTCCCAGCGGATCTATTATGACAAACCGGATGAATTCGGCGATATGGCGAAAGCATTCAATACGATGGCGCAAAAACTGGAAGAATACAATAACAGTAACCTGGCGCGCCTGATGAACGAAAAGCAGCGGATCGAAACCCTGATCAATAATATACACGAGCCCGTGATTGGCCTGGACGAAAGCAAAAAGGTCATTTTTATCAATGAAGAAGCCGCCCGCATTACCAATACCCAACCAACGGAAGTATTGGGCAAACCGGTACAGGATCTGGCTGTAAGTAATGATCTGATCCGGATGCTGATCCGGGACTTTTTTGAACCGGTTACCGCGCACGAGCCGCTAAAAATATATGCAGACAACAAGGAAAGCTATTTCGACAAGGCCATCATTCCGATCAGTATTGTACCAACCGGCGAAACCGAGACGCAGCACCTGGGGGATGTGATCTTCCTGAAAAACATCACACCGTTCAAAGAGCTGGATTATGCAAAAACCAATTTTATTGCTACCGTCTCCCATGAGCTAAAAACGCCCATTTCTTCGATAAAGATGAGCGCCCAGCTACTCGAAAACAACCGCATCGGAAATTTAAATCCGGAGCAAAAAGAACTGGTGGAAAGCATACAGGAGGATGCCGCCCGCCTGCTGAAAATAACCAGCGAGCTGCTGAACGTAACGCAACTGGAAAGCGGCAAATTGCAGTTACAACCGATATTATGCCGGCCCGAGGAGCTGATTCAAAAAGCCCTGCAGATCAACGAAACGGCAGCGGCCTCCCGGAATATTCATATACAGGTTCAGCTACCCGCCGACCTGCCCTTTTTAAATGTAGATGCTGATAAAACCGCCTGGATCTTCAGCAACCTCATTTCCAACGCCATCCGTTACAGTCATGAAAACAGTCCGGTTGTGGTAACCGTTGCGGCCAGCAAAGAAGAAGTTCTTTTCTCTGTTAAAGATCATGGACAGGGTATCGCGCCTTTTTATCTCGACAAAATCTTCGATCGCTATTTCAGGATCCCCGGCTCTAAAAAAGAAGGCACCGGCCTGGGACTTTCCATCAGCAAAGAACTGATTGAAGCACAGGGAGGCTCCATTGGAGTACATAGTGAGTTTGGCGCAGGAACGGAATTTATTGTAACCCTGCCGGTTGCAAACAATAATTAACCGGCGACGGTTTTTCCCCGCTGATTTACGCAAATATTCTCGCCGATGTTCGCCGATGGTTTCTTCTTTCTGCGCTGCAGCCGTGTGATCTGCGGGAATCTTTTTCCCGCTGATTTACGCTGATTTTTTTCCGCTGATATTCGCTGATGGCCGCCTCTTTCCACGCTGCAGCCGTGTGATCTGCGGGAATCTTTTTCCCGCTGATTTACACTGATTTTTCTCGCTGTTTACCGGCGGGTCCTTGCGAATGCGTACCTTTAATAAATGATTACACCCGAATTTTATGACAACCTCACTCCCTCTGAGGCTGTCGCCCTTCAAAAGGAATTACGCAAAAAAATAGACCTTAGCCCGCTTACCAAACCCATCCGGTATATTGGCGGTGCAGACATCTCCTTTAATAAATTTGAAACGACCGTGTATGCAGGCATTGTAGTACTGAAGTACGCCGAAATGGTGGTACAGGCACATGCTTCTGTTACCTGTACGGTGGCATTCCCCTATATTTCCGGGCTGCTAGCATTCAGGGAGGTTCCGGCGTTGTTGAAGGCATGGGAAGCACTGACCTTAAAACCCGATGTACTGGTGCTGGACGGCCATGGTATTGCACATCCCCGGCGGCTGGGCATTGCCACGCATTTTGGTCTTGTAATGAACCAGCCCACCATCGGCTGTGCCAAAACCCGTCTTACAGGCGTGTACCAGGAACCGGGAAATCACCGTTTTGACCAGTCGCCTTTATGGGATAAACAAGAGAAGATCGGCGCCGTTTTACGTACCAAACCCAATTGCAACCCGGTGTTTGTATCACCCGGACATAAGGTGGGAATGGAGCAAAGCCTGGAAATCATTACCCGATGCTGTGGTAAATACCGCATTCCCGAGCCAACACGGCTGGCCCATATGCTGGTAAACCAGGAGCGGGTAAAGGGCGGCCTTTAGCGATCAGTCATCCGCATTGAGCTATTAGACTTCAGCTTTCAGCATTGAGATTTCAGATTCGGGACTTGAGATTTGAGATTCCAGCTCCAGATTTCAGATTTAATGGCTACCAGGCTGAAATCTGAAGACTGAAAGCTGATAACTGAAGACCGATAACTGCCAACGGATACTTATATTTGTTCCTTATGAGGTGGATGCATCACAAAAAGACTATTCTTGTGCTTTCTTCGATCCTGTTCTTTTTCCTGGGCAGCCTGATCATTGTACGTTGCTCACAACCGGATAAAAAAAGCGGGGAAAAGCAAACAGCCAATGAATATGTAGGAGACGCCGCCTGTATCAGCTGCCATAAAAGCGAACACGATCAATGGCAGCTGTCGGATCATTTCAAAGCCATGCAGCCGGCGAATGATTCTACCGTTCTGGGTAATTTTAATAATGCTTCCTTTTCCGCTGATGGTGTCAGCTCTTCATTCTTTAAACGGGATGGCAAATTTTTCATCAATACGGAGGGGCCGGACGGAAAGAACCACGACTACGAGATCAAATACACATTTGGATACTATCCCCTGCAACAATACCTGGTAGAATTTGACAGGGGCCGCATGCAGGCCACCCGGCAATCCTGGAACAGCAAAGACAAAAAATGGTTTCATCAGTATGCCGGTCAGAAACTTGCGGCCAACGACTGGCTGCACTGGACGGGTAACGGGCAAAACTGGAATACGATGTGTGCGGAATGCCATAGTACCAATTTAAAAAAGAACTACAACACCGAAACCGATAGCTACAATACCACCTACAGCGTGCTCACCGTAAGCTGCGAGGCTTGTCACGGACCCGCCAAACAGCATATTGACTATGTGAACGGCGATGATTATAAACACGGAACCAAACAGGCTGGATCCTACCTGCGGGCGCCCAAAAACAGTAGCCAGCTCGCACAGATCCAGACCTGTTTCCCCTGTCATGCCCGCAAAGGTAATATCAGCGGCAACCTCAAGAACAGCAACGAGATCATGGATGACTATATTCCCGAGATCCCTTCTACTGAATTCTTTCATGCTGACGGACAGGCGGATGATGAAGATTATACATATGCTTCTTTCCTGCAAAGCAAAATGTACAAGCATGGGGTAAAATGCAGCAACTGTCACAACCCGCATACCGGCAAATTACTGATTGCCGGCAATGGGGCCTGCCTGCAATGCCACGACAAAAAGTACGATGCACCAACGCATACCTTTCATGCGGTGAACACTGCAGGAGCCGAATGTAAGAACTGTCATATGCCGGGCAAGTTTTATATGGGCAACGACTGGCGGCATGATCATACCTTCCGGGTGCCCCGCCCTGATCTTTCCGTTAAATATGGCACGCCCAACGCCTGCAATAACTGTCATACCAATCAATCGGCTGCCTGGGCAGCAACTGCTGTCAATAAATGGTATGGCCCCACACGCGCTTATCATTTTGCAGAAGACCTGATCCCCGGTAGTAAAATGGATGCCGGCAGCCAGGCCCACCTGATCAAGCTGATACAGGATACGGCTACCCCGCCCATCATCCAGGCCACAGCAGTACATTATTTATCTGGTGTTCAGGGGGGTGATAACCCGGTTGCAGGTGTATTGCGGGAGCTGCATAACAAGGACGCCCAGGTACGCTACCGGGCAGTTACCGGTTTAAATAATTTTGCCCCGGTCCTTTGGCGGGATGCCATCCAGGAAATGCTTACCGATAAAGTCAGGGCCGTACGCATCGCTGCGGCGAACCTGGTGCTGGGTGCCAATGATGCTGACCTGATCGCCGGTCTGGGAGCAGGTTACACCAACGCACTGGCCGAACTCAACGACCATGTGCTTTACCAGACAGATTTTGCTTCCGGTAACATCATGGCTGCTGATTATTATTTAAAGCTGAAGAATTATGACAAGGCAGAGTCCTTTTACCTGAAAGGATTGCAGAAAGACAACCAGATGAACTATGCACGCCTGAATCTTTCAACCGTTTACAATATTAAAGGCAATAATGAAGCAGCATTGAAAACACTGGAAGAAGCCGCCCGCGTTGATCCTAAAAATGACCGCATTTACTTTAATCTAGCCCTGTTATATAATGAGCTAAACCAGCCCGATAATGTTGAGAAAAGCCTGAAGAAGGCCATTGAACTCAAAACCCCCAATCCAAGGGTGTATTATAACTATGCTATTCTATTACAACAGCGGCAACAATATAAAGAGGCGGAACAGCAATATCTGAAGGGGTTACAACTGGCACCTTCGGATGCAGACATCAACTATGGCCTTTGTGTCCTGCACCTGCAACAGCATAACCCGGCTGCAGCCAGGCCTTATGCAGAAACTCTTAAACGCTATTACCCGGGCGATCAGCGCTTTTTCCAGCTCTGGCAGCAGTTGGGCATGTTGTAAGAAGTATAAGTACTTAACTGAGTATTCTTTAACATTGCCGGTATTACATTTTGCCCAACAGCATTGGCGCCTCCGGTAACTTTTATTATATTGGCTGCTTCTTTGTTTTCACGCGACAGGGCGACCCATAGAGACAATTGCCCAGCAAACCAGCAGATTACACCAATATGCCAACACAACTTATACGAAAGTGAATTATAACTTAGATCGATATTTTCCCGTATAATGCCGATGAGATAGCCGTTTAGGCCAATGAAATTGGTCTATTACGGATATCCAATCGGTATTACAGTTTCAGCACACACTTCATTTGCCGGTAACAAATAAGCAGCAGCACCATACCATTCACGGTACAGTGCTGCTGCTTACACTATTTAGCTTCCCCGGAGGTCGGGGAGCATCGCATTTTTTGATCAGGCGGCTTTCTGCTCGGGTCGTTCCAGCAACAAACTCCATACGATGGCCGCCAGGATAGCACCAGCAATAGGCGCTACGATAAACAACCACACCTGGCTTAAGGCTTCCCCGCCTTTGAGCAGGGCCGGTCCAATACTACGTGCAGGATTCACAGAAACACCAGTGATGGGTATGCCCACAATATGGATCAGCACCAGGCTAAGCCCGATACTAAGGCCTGCAAAGCCTCCATGGATATTTTTTGTTGAAGTAGATCCGAGGATCACCAGCAGAAAGATAAATGTAAAGATGATCTCTGCAATCAGACCGCTTTGAAGCGAGTATTTTTGTGGGGAAAAATCGCCGTATCCGTTTTGCCCCAATCCGCCCATGTACTCCGCTTTCCCGCTTGCGATGGCCATTAATATGGCGGCACCGATAATGGCACCGATGACCTGTGCCAGAATATAGTAGGCCGCTTCACCAGCCTTCATACGTCCTGCTGCCACCATGGCAATAGAGATCGCAGGATTAATATGACAACCGGATATATGTCCGATCGCATAGGCCATTGCCACCACGCTTAATCCAAAGGCGAAGGCAATCCCCAGCAAGCCAACGCCGGTTGTGCCATCTGCGCCGGCAATTACAGCGCTTCCGCATCCCATAAGCACCAATACCATGGTTCCGATCAGTTCTGCAAAGAACTTTGATACAGCAGTTACTTTCATATGATTTATGTTTTAAGGATGAATAAACAAGGTTAAAAAACACCATCGGCACGGGGCTGCCCCCTACTATAGTCATAAAACACGTCCTGAAGATACCAAAACTCCGGAATTGTTCCAATAAATGCCTCTTTATTTAAAAATAAAATAAACCGGGATGCCCTGACTTTTTTTACGCGGATGCTTTTCTACCGGTTATTCTTTTCAGCGTTTATCTGCGATAATCTGTGGGGAAAAGATCCCGCTGATTTGCGCAGATCTTTTTCACCGACCAATGCCAATTACTTCCTTCAGCACTATCTGTGCCACCTGCTGGAAAATCAGCCCGCTGATCTACGCGGATATCTTTCATTGATCAATGCTAATTATTTTCTCCGATACTTATCTGCGACATCTGCGGGAAAAGATCCCCCTGATTTGCGCAGGTCTTTTTCACCGACCAATGCCAATTATTCCCTTCAGCACTATCTGCGTCATCTGCGGGAAAATAATCCCGCTGATTTGCGCAGATCTTTTTCACCGACCAATGCCAATTATTCTTTTCAGCACTATCTGTGCCATCTGCGGGGAAATCAGCCCGCTGATCTACGCGGATATCTTTCATTGATCGATGCTATTTATTTTCTCCGATACTTATCTGCGACATCTGCGGGAAAATAATCCCGCTGATTTGCGCAGATCTTTTTCGCGGATCCACGCCGATGATTCTTTTCAACAGTTATCTCCGCCACCCTCGGGGAGAAAAACGACCATATTAAGGGAACCGTTTAAACCAGGTATACCGCAGCAGTACTTCGATCAGTAAAAACGCCAGTGCCGCAAGCGCCAGTGGCAGGAACATTTCCTCTGTTTGTTTATAACGAATGATCTCCACTTTTGTCTTCTCCAGTTTGTCGATCTGGTTATAAATAGCCTGCAGGGAGGTTTTGTCAACCGCGTGATAGTATTGACCACCGGTTTGACCAGCGATCTTTTTTAAGAGGTCTTCATCCAGGAAATTGCGTACGCCGGAGGCCATTTGCTCTTCGGTAAATTCGCTTACGCCAAGTCCGATACAATATACCCGCACCTTATTGGCCTTGGCAATCTCCAGTGCCATATCCGGATCAATGATACGGGTGGGTGGTGCATCTTCTTTGCCATCCGTTAATAAGATAACCACCTTCGTTTTACTGCTGCCCTTACTGATGCGGTTGACTGCTGTAGCCAGCCCTTCCCCGATCAGGGTTCCCGGCTCCAGGTAGCCATCGTCCATTACTTTTAACCGCATCAGCTGATCCAGCAAGGTGGCTTTATCGGGTGTCAGGGGCACTTTGGTAAAGGCCTCTCCCGAAAAAATCACCAGCCCGATCCGGTCTGTCGGCCGGCTTTTTACAAATTCGATGGCTACTTCTTTAGCTACTGTAAACCGCCGGGGCTTGATGTCCTGCGTCAACATGCTTCCGCTTACATCCATTGCCAGCATAATATCGATGCCCTCGCCTTCACTACGGGTTAAGTCCTGCTGGTGCTGGGGCCGCGCCAGTGCCGTTACCAGGCAAGCGATCCCGATCAAACGCAATATAAACGGCAGGTGACGAAACCGCGTCCGGAAGGTGCCTGGTATTTTGGCCTGAAGGCCAGAGGTAAGAATGGCACCTTTCCCCCGTTTCCCGTTCTTGATATATTGTGCAATCAGAAACGGGATCAGCGCCAGGAAAATAAAATTCTCCGGCCAGATAAACTTTATATTTTGAAACCAGTCGTAAATCATTTTTTATGGATCACTTCGCCGGACTCTTTTACCGGGTTCGGGCGCTCTTCTTTTTTTGACCGGACTGCATGGCGGATCCCTTCTTCGATATGATCGACCCCCTTATGGATCACCTCATAGGCAGACTGCGCTTCTGCATCTTCGGGATCATATTTTGCAAATTTCACCAGGTCGCAGAGCGATAATACCTGTTCCAGGCTATGGTAGAGCTGTTCGTCCGTAAACAACGGTTTTATCTTTTCAACAAGATCTCCTGATGTCTGGTGTAAGGAGTTCACCCCGGCACGCTCCGATAAAAAAGCCCGCAGGATCTCTACCAACCGGGCATAAAAACGGTTCTCCGGCACCTGTGACGCTTTCAACTCCTCCAGTTGCTGTTTAGCCCTTGCATAAGCACTTTTGTACACCCTTGCCTCCGCCCGGGGTTTCTTTTCGCCCGTCATCCAGTAAACCACTAATGTGATCATTACACATAACAAGGCAACCATATACCACCATTTTTCAAACTGTTTCCCCAGTTTAAAGGGTACAGACCGGATGTCCTGTATATCATGATAGGGCTGGCTGGGATCAAAGGGATCAGTAAACACCACATCCATTAAGATGGATGCCGTTTTTGCTTCCGGGCTGAGCACGATCGGCGGAATGGCCCAGCGTCCGGAATCAAAGCTGGTGATCCGGAAATACTGCCGGAGCACCTGTTGACCGTCTGTATCTTCTTTTGCAATACTGTCCTTTGATAGGAATTCGAAATGCGGAATGCTATCCAGTTTCAAGGGCTGGATCTTCATGCCCGCCGGCGCCCGGATCTCCAGGGTCAGCAACACCGGCTCTCCCAGCAATATTTTATTTTTATCTACGGATGCGGCAACCGAAAGCCCCTGTGCGTAAAGCGAAGCATTCAGCCCCACTGTCAGCAGATACAATACCCCAATAATCCAGGCTCCTTTCTTAAACATCCGTTGTTTGCTCTTTATTTAATACTGCCTTTAACCCTGCTCTTAAAAAAACGGCGCAATACATGAATATAATCGTCCCCGGTTTTCAGGTGCAACAAATCACTGTTCGCCTTTTTAAAAACCGCAGCACAATAGGCCGTGATCCGGAAAAATTCCTCTTCATACTTCCGGCGCACATAAGCGTTTCCAGAGTCAACCCACTGAAGCGCTCCCGTTTCTGCATCCATCAGTTGTATCAGTCCGGCGTCGGGTAACTCCTTATCCATCCGGTCGTATAATTTGATCCCGATAAGGTCATGTTTTTTACCGGCCACGCGCAGCGCATCTTCATAATTGGCATCGATGAAATCGCTCAGCACAAATGCAATACATCCCTGTTTCATCGCATTGGTCAAAAAACGGATGGCCGTGGCGGTACTGGTTCCTTTACCCGTAGGCTCTACCCCCAGCATTTCCCTTACAATGAATAAAGCGTGCTGTCTCCCTTTTTTGGGGGGAATGTACATTTCGATTTTATCACTGTAGAACACGGCGCCTACTTTATCGGCATTGGCTACCGCCGAAAAAGAGAGCACCGCTGCAATTTCCGCCGCCACATCCCGTTTACGTCCATAAGAAGTACCAAACAAACCGCTCCGGCTGATATCGATCAGTAACATCACGGTCAACTCACGTTCTTCTTCAAAGATCTTACTGTAAGGATGCCCGATCCGCGCTGATACGTTCCAATCGATAAAGCGCACATCATCTCCTGGTGTGTATTCCCGCACCTCTTTAAATGACATCCCCTTACCCTTAAAGGCACTATGATACTCACCGGAGAACAATTCTGTTGCCAGCTTCTTGCTCTTGATCTCCAGCTCCCGTACCTTTTTTAATATTTCCTCACGTGTCCGCAATGATCTTTTTTTTCAGTCTTCAGCCTTCAGTTATCAGTCGTCAGTTATCAGTTATCAGAACATTCACTGCTCACCATTCCCTATTCACCATTCACTTCTCCCTTCCCCCTACGGCACATTCACCGCTTTCAGCACTTCATCAATTATATTTTCCGCTGCGATATTTTCTGCTTCTGCTTCATAAGTAAGTCCGATCCGGTGCCGCAGTACGTCATAAATAACGCTGCGGATATCCTCCGGAATCACAAAGCCCCGTTTGTTTAAAAAGGCCTGCGCCTTCCCGGCCAGTGCCAGGTTGATGCTTCCGCGAGGCGACGCTCCATAGGAGATCAGCGGCGTCAGCTTGTCTAACTGGTAACGCCCGGGGTACCGGGTAGCAAATACAATATCCAGGATATACCGTTCTACTTTTTCATCGAGGTAAATGTCGCGTACCAGGCTTTTGGCATCCAAAATTTCCTGGATATTTACTACCGGCCGGATCGGCGGCAGCCGTTCTCCCTGAACATTGTGTCTTAAGATAAGCTGTTCTTCCTGCATTTCGGGGTAACGTACGATCACTTTCATGATAAAGCGGTCTACCTGGGCTTCAGGCAGCGGGTACGTTCCCTCCTGTTCCAACGGGTTTTGGGTAGCCAGTACCAGGAAAGGATCATCCAGTTTATAGGTATGATCGCCAATGGTCACCTGCCGCTCCTGCATCGCCTCCAACAGTGCCGACTGCACTTTAGCGGGCGCCCGGTTGATCTCATCTGCAAGAATAAAATTTGCAAAGATGGGGCCCCTGCGTACCACAAATTCATTTTGCTGCTGGTTATAGATCAGTGTTCCGATCACATCCGCCGGCAGCAGGTCTGGTGTAAACTGAATGCGGTTAAAATCGGCCTGGATAGCGGTAGCCAGGGATTTGATCGTAAGCGTTTTCGCCAGGCCCGGTACCCCTTCCAGCAACACATGCCCGTTGCTTAACAATCCGATCAATAAGCGGTCCAGCATATGATGCTGCCCTATAATGACCTGACCGATCTCTTTGCGTAATGCATCTACAAAATAGCCGGCTCCGACTATTTTTTCATTTAGCAGCCGTATTTCTTCTCCTGTTTTTGCCATAATTATTTTGAGATTTGAGATTCGAGATTTGAGCTATCAGCATTCAGCCTTTAGCATTCAATCCACTCCGTCCTTAGTATTCTCCCTACGTCCTATTCACCATTTGATGCCGTTTCCTTAAGCAATTTTAATGGTTGCCGCAGATACGCTGATTGCGCCTGCGGCGCTTTTCGGCGACATTGTCACTGTTAAAGCCGATACCAAATCTGCGCACCTGAGGCTTTAAGGCAACGACATTGATTCACTATTGCCCATTCACCATTGCCTATTCCCCTCACTCCCCCTCCTTTCTGCAAATAACCTGCCGGAATGCTATCGTCGATTTTAAAGCATCGCTTCTATGAATGGTTTTGTTCAGGATAAATATTTCCCTACCACCGGCATTCTTCTACCCGGTCCAAAAGCCTTATAGCTTACCCGGATGATCGGACAGAATTGTTTCCGCTTATATTCGTTCCGGTTCACCATCTTCAGGATCCGGTCAACCAATGCCGCATCATACCCCATTGCTGCAATCTCCCGCGGGCCTTTCCGGCCTTCAATATATTCCATCAGGATCGTATCCAGGTCTGCATAGTCCGGTAAGCTATCGCTGTCCTTTTGTCCCGGGCGCAGCTCTGCAGAAGGGGGCTTCGTAATAATATTTTCGGGGATGACCTCCCCATTCCGGTTAATATACCGCGCCAGGGCATATACCTGCGTTTTATATACATCCCCCAGCACACCAATGCCTCCGGCCATATCGCCATATAAGGTCCCATAACCGGTTGCCAGTTCACTTTTATTGGAGGTATTTAATAAAATATGTCCGAATTTGTTCGACAATGCCATCAGCAGGTTGCCGCGGCTGCGACTCTGGATGTTTTCCTCTGCTACACTAAACGGCAGGTCTTGAAACACAGGTGCCAGTTCTTTCAGAAAGGCATCATAAATATTCTTTATCGGAAAAATATGATAGGGATTGCCCAGGTTGCGGCTGAGTTGTTCCGCATCTTCCACCGAATGCCCGGTAGAGTATTGTGAAGGCATTAAGATGGCCCAAACATTTTCTTTTCCAAGCGCATCTACCGCCAATGCCTGTACCAGCGCGCTATCGATCCCCCCGGATGCTCCAAGGATCGCTTTGGTAAAGCCCATCTTGGTAAAATAATCCCGGATGCCCAGTACCAGCGCCTGGTAGATCTCTTCTATGTTCTTTTCATCCGACAGGTATTGCAGTGTATTCTTGCCCAGTCCCACGGCTGATGCTGAAAAAAATATGGGCGTTTCCGCTGCGGCGACCGATGAATTTGCGAAAAGTGCATCCAGTTCCACTACATAAAAATCTTCCTCAAAATACCGGCATTCTTTTATTTTGTTGCCCGCATTGTCGTAAACCAGGCTTCCTCCGTCAAATACAACTTCCGTCTGGGAACCAACGGTATTGCAATAAATCATGGGGATTCCATACTTGAGGGTATGCGCCTTCACAATACTGTTCCGCACTACATCCTGGGCATAATTATAAGGAGATGCGGAAAGATTGATCATCAGGTCCGGCTCCTGCCCGATCAGTTTATCCATCGGCGTTATGCGGTATAATGGGTTATCTCCCATATTCCAGATATCCTCGCAGATGGTAACCGCCAGTTTCTTTCCCCTGAATTCCAGTACGGTCCATTGATCTGCCGGTTCAAAATACCGGTACTCATCAAAAATATCATAATTCGGCAGCAGGGTTTTATGTACCACTCCTTTAACCGCCCCGTCTTCCAGCAGGAAAGCCGCATTAAACAGGTCCTTCCCCTCCGTTTTTTCATTGCGGCAGGGAGCCCCGATCAATACACCAATACCCTTAGTATGGGTAGCAATCGTTTGCACCGCTGCATCACAAGCTGCAATGAAATCATCAAATTCAAGAAAATCCTGGGGAGGGTACCCGCACACACATAACTCTGTAAACACCACAAGATCCGCCTGTTGCTCCTTTGCCTGCAGGATGGCCGCAATGATCTTTTCCGTATTCACTTCAAAATTCCCGATATGATAATTCTGTTGCGCTAAAGCAATTCTCATGGAATATCTGATTAATAGTTACAAATGTAACCTTATGAGAACAAAGAATAAAGCTAAATATACTTTAACATTCTCTATAGACAATTTGCTTCGCCCCGGTGGAAAAGATTACTTATATTGCCCTGCTGCTTTTTTTGAAAATTAAAAATCCAGGTATGAAAACGTTGTCGGAACTGACTGATCCAGTATATCAGTCGAGGGAATCTTTTAACGCTTATGAGCGCTTTTGGCTGAAAAGGATGAATGACAAAAGGGATCTCCCGTTTATCCGGCTGTTAACGATCATCCATTTAATGGTTGTTCCCCCTGCCATTTTGCTTTTTACGCCCTTGTTCAGCGGTTGGATCTGGTGGGCAGTAGCTATTCCCTATTTTTACATGGCCCAGCTTTATTTTAAGGGGCGGTTCGGGCTGATGTTCCATTGTCTTTGTCACCGGAAAATGTTCAAGCCTAAGTTCCAGCAGGCAGCACATAATTACATTACCTGGATCCTCTGTCCGCTATTTGGGCATGCACCGGAAGGCTATTTCAGTCATCATATGGGCATGCACCATGTAGAGAATAATAACGAACACGATGACAGCAGCACGATGTGCTATCAACGGGACAGCCTGCAAAGTTTTTTTGCTTATTTTTTTAACTTCATATTTACGGGAGTAAAAGATACCTTTCAGTACCTCACCAAACGCAACCGCAACAAGCTTGCAAGACGCCTCACTTTTGGAGAGATCACTTATTTGATATTTTGTATCCTTATGTGTTTTGTGAACCTTAAAGCTACGTTAGTGGTATTTATTGTTCCGCTTTTGTTTGCCCGCTTTGTGATGATGCTGGGCAACTGGACCCAGCACTCCTTTATTGATCACACGGATCCGGAGAACCTCTATACCAATTCCATCAATTGTATCAACACTGCCTATAACCAAACCTGCTGGAACGACGGTTATCATATCATCCACCACCTGCGCCCGGGGTTGCATTATACGGAAATGCCGGGTGAGTTCCTGAAACGGAAAGATGATTTTGCCGCGCGTAAAGCCATTGTGTTTGATGGCATTCATTACCTGCATATTTTTATTTACCTGATGACCAAACGATACAATAAGCTTGCAGATAACCTGGTAAATATCAACAATATGTTTGAGACCCGGGAGCAGGCGATCGCGCTTATGAAAGAGCGCACCCGGCAGATCGTTTAGGTTCCAGGTTGAATTTGAAAATTTGAAGATGTGGAAATGTGGAAATTGGAGTGCACATTGAGTATTCCATGGATCTAACGTTAAACGTTGAACTTTAAACCTGGAACAGCGGTTACTGTACCACCTTATTGGCGCAGCAGGAACTTGCAAACGCTTCAGGCTTGGCTTTAAACGCAAATCCCATTCCGGTAATATAACCAATGGCTTCCTTGAGCGCATCGTTGCTTTTATACATCGGGTCGGTATTGATGTCTACATGCACTTCCATGTCTACCTGGTGGGTATTAAAAACACCACTGAGCGCATATGCCACTTCAATACTGCGCGCCACTTCCACCATCATGCGCTGACGGATGCTCATTTTTTCCCTTGTTGTTTCATTATTCAGGTACATAAAGCCCCCGCGCCCTTTCCGGATAAAGACGATGGCCGTTGCAAATTCGGTGTCGGCCCCCTTCACCTGGCTATCGGTACCAATGCATACCTTTAGCTGGCTGCCCGCCTGGCGCTCACGCTGGATGACGCCCATCAGTTCGTCCTCGATATAAGTAGTAATGCGTTCACCGGTCAGTTTCCTCCATTGTTTTGTTTTATTGTGCATATGAATCTGGTTTTATCTGTTTATGAAACACACCGCGATCCCCCGCTCATAACTTCTTCAATTGGAAAATTTTCAGAAAATTATCAAATCTGTCCGGTCGGAAATAAAAAATATTTTCCACCTCCCCCTGAAATATGTGGAAAACTATATGATGCGCTTAATATTTGAGTCATATGGAGCGATCAGTTTTTAGCGATCAGTCTTCAGTTATCAGTCACAGTTTTCTATTATCAGCCATCCCTTTAGATAAACCTGGGTCTTTCAACGATGTAGTTAATTGCGGATAACAGATCAAGGACGAAGGAGGCCTACCATTAAAATAAAGTGCCCTGTTGCCCGGGGCGACGGAAGGCGCGCTGATCCATCCCTGTTTCGCCCTCATTCATATGATACAACTTACCGTATTTGGCATATTGCTGCGCCACGATCTGTGCAATACTTCCTTCGCCGCGCATGCGGAGCCCCCAGCGGGAATCGTTTACGGTTCCGTTGTGGCTTTGTTCGATCAGGTGCCAGATCTTATCTGCCCGGTCGGGAAAGTTTTTGTACAGCCAGTCATGAAACAGGAATTTGATGGCGCCATTCAGCCGGATAAAGGTATAGGCCGTAAATGTGGCACCCCGTTCGGAAGCAGCCTTCATAATACGCTGCATTTCGTGCTCATTCAGTCCGGGGATCATAGGGCCCATCATAACGCCCATGGTTACCCCCGCATTACTCAGCTCCTCGATCACTTTTAAGCGTTGTAATGCAGTCGTTGTGCGCGGTTCCATTACCCGGCGCAGGTCTTCATTAAACGATGTAATGGAAACCATTGCCCGAACAATGTTTTTCCTTGCCATTTCCTGCAATACATCTTTATCCCGCAGGATGCCCGCATTTTTGGTAAGGATCCCTACCGGTTGGTTAAATTCATTGCATACTTCCAGCAGGCCGCGGGTAAGCCGGTATTTTTTTTCGGCTGGCTGATAGCAATCCGTATTCCCGCTCAGCATAATCGGAATGGGCTCCCACTTGGGATGCATCAGTTGTTTGCGCAGCAACTGCGGCGCATTTTTCTTTACTATGATTTTGCGTTCAAAATCCAGCCCGGCACTATAGCCCCAGTATTCATGCACATTACGGGCATAACAATAAATGCAGCCGTGTTCGCAGCCAGCGTAGGCGTTCATGCTATAGCCCATGCCCACATCCGGGCTTTCCACTTTATTCACAATCGTTTTGGCTTCCTGTTCCAGGTATTGCGTAGGCACATTCGCCTCTTCCCAATCGTCGATCGCTTCGATATGTTCCTTTACCTTTTCATTTTTAAGGAACCGGTTGGGCGTATTGATCTGCGCACCCCGACCCTGCAGATACTGCTGCGCTTCTTCTTTTTTTGAAACGGATACTTTAAAATGATCCTGCTGTAATTTCTTTTCCATGGTAGCGTTTTTTTTGTTCGAGGTCTAACGTTTCAAGTTTAAGGTTAGATCCGTTTCTACCTCGATGGGCAATCCCATTTTCACCAACGAATCTATCTGTATTAAATTCCAATAAAGGTTCCAGGTTCGGTTCCGTTTTATGCCCACCACTCTGTTCCCCATTCACGATTCAATGCCGTTTCCCCAAGCAATTTTTATGGTTGCCGCAGATACGCTGATTGCGCCTGCGGCGCTTTTCCGCGACATTACTGCCGTTAAAGCCGATACTAAATCTGCGCATCTGCGGCTTTAAGGAAACGACATTGATTCACTATTGCCTATTTCCACATTTACACATCTTCAAATTTTCAAATTCTCAAATTCAAAACATCACTCCCTGCTTTGGCAGCAAAGGCCGGCCGGCAAATACAAAACGTTCTACCGTTTTATAGGGCGTGTTTTCATCGGCCCTTTTTAAAAGTGTCATCGCATTGACCATAAATTTTCCGCTGAAACTTTTATTCCGGTACTCCAGCCACCCGGCTTCGTATTGCCAGGGCTTTAACCGCCGGGCAATGGTGATATGCGGTTCCAGGATAAAATGCGGCTTGTTATCCTTGTCCATCTTCATCAACGTCTGGCTATCCGTCCGGATACTTTTTACCAGGCTTTGAATACCGGTTTTTGTGGCCACATTCAAATAAATCGTGTGTGACGGAAAACTTCCATAACCGGTCAGCTCCACATAAAAAGGCAACCATTCGGCCGCCTTGTTCCGGAGTTTCTGACGGATCCGCTCTTCCGCTCCTTCAAACTGTGTAAACCGCACCAGTGTAAGATGCGGTTTTCCCCGGACTGCTTCCGGGGCTTTGTACTTTTCAAAAAAAGCTTGCTTTTCCAGCCGGATCCGGTTGAAAAGATCCTCATGGGGTGTAATCAACAACAGGTATTCAGCAACGGCCACCGCTTTTACAGATTCTATCGCTTGCATAAAAACAGTTTTACACAAAGCTAATATCTTTAGCTATAAATAGCTAATATTTTTAGCAATTTATTTCAAAAAAAATCCCGAAGGACTTTTAATTGAATTTTGACGGAGCGATCATCTCAAACTCAGGGATCTCTACGGAAAAAAGCTGGTGGCTGTTTTGATTTTCCATCTCGTAGTTTCCCTTCATTTTTCCCATCTCCGAACGCAGGTTGCACCCGCTCATATACTGGTAGGTTTCCCCGGGCGTCAGCACCGGCTGCACCCCCACCACGCCTTCTCCTTCCACCTGGCGGTAGCTGCCGTTGCTATCGAAAATATACCAGCTGCGACGCAATAATTTTACGGAAAACGGGTTGTAGTTCTCCAGGGTAATTCGATAAGCAAACATAAATTCAGACTGCAATGCATTGCTGTATTCCGGTTGAAAGAATACTTCCACAGTTACATGAATACCTGCCGAAATTAAACTGCTCATTTACGGGAGTTTTGGTAAATATAGCATTTTTTAACGGTCTTCCCATTTATTATGGAAGCAGATTCTCCTACCTTTGCAGCATTATTGAGCTTGTTAAATGGATTCACCTATTTAATTTTTTTAGGTAATAAATTATTATAGTCTGAAACCCAATAATATTTAACAAGGTAGTCAATTCAACCAGCATCAAATCATAAAAAGTAAATCAAATTTCTTCATGAAAATTGCAGTAGCAAAAGGCGATGGTATCGGTCCGGAAATAATGGACGCAGTGATCACAATTTTTAAAGCCGCTGATGTACCCCTGGAATACGATTATGTGGATATGGGCAAATGGGTATTTGACAAAGGTTTTAATAACGGGATGACGGATGACGCAAAAAAGACCATCGAAGCGCTGGGTATATTATTTAAAGGACCGATGGAAACCCCCAAAGGAAAAGGCGTTAAAAGCATTAATGTTACCGCCCGCAAAACCTGGAATACTTATGCGAATAAACGGGTATTTCAGACCCTGCATGGTGTAGATACCGTTTTCAGCAAGGCGGGTATTCCGATTGACATCACAATTGTACGCGAAAACATCGAAGATACCTATGGCGGTATTGAACATATGCTGACGCATGATGTGGCCCTGAGCCGCCGTTTCATTACCCGGCCCGGGAGTATGCAGGTGATCCGCTATGCTTTTGAAATGGCCCGTCAGAAAAATGCGCGCAGGATTACTTGCGGGCATAAGGCCAATATCATGAAGATCACGGATGGTCTGTTTCTTGAATGCTTTTACGAAGTAGCAAAAGAATACCCTGAGCTGAAAGCCGATGATGTGATCGTGGATGATCTTTGTATGAAGCTGGTGGTACAACCCAATAATTTTGACGTGGTGGTACTGACCAACCTGCAGGGCGATATCGTATCGGATCTTTGCGCCGGCCTGGTGGGTGGATTGGGCTTTGCCCCTTCTGCAAATATTGGCGATCATATCTGCATTTTTGAGGCCGTACACGGAACCGCTCCGGATATTGCCGGTAAAAATATCGCCAATCCAACCGCATTGTTATTAAGCGGTATTGCGATGCTGCGCCATCTGGGATTACTGGAAAAGGCGGGCCAGATCGAAAATGCCTTGCTTTACACACTGGAACAGGGCGTGCACACTGGCGATTTTGGCGATAAATCCATTCCTTCGGTAAACACCACAGCGTTTGCCGATGCGGTTATTGCCAACCTGGGCAAAAAGCCGGAGCAGAACGCCAAGCCGGACCTGGCGGACGTAGCCAGCTCCTGTACTGTATTGCACCTGGATAAAAACGTGATGCTGGAGTCGAAAGAAACCAGCCAGGAAAAAATCGCAGGTGTTGATATGTTTATCGAAAGTTCGGAACTACCTGAAGTGATCGCCAAGAAATGTCAGCGCCATGCCGGGGTAAAATTCAATATTGTAAACGTAAGCAACCGCGGTACGCAGGTATGGCCTACGGGCTCGGTGTATACCAACCTGGTGAACCAGTACAATGTGCGTTTTGAAAGCATCGATAACCATCCGCTGACACAGCAGGATGTGATCGGTCTTTATGTGAGCCTGAGCGGCGACTTTAAGATCTGTTCACTGGAACTGCTCAACGAATGGGATGGCAAAAAAGCATACAGCCTGGCACAGGGACAATAAGGCTTAATACAGTCAGGAATATACAGAAAGAAACCATCACCGGCCCGCGGGCTGCTGATGGTTTCTTCGCATTCGTCCCCGCCCAATCTACGCTTCTGCGGCATGCGCATCACAGCATTGCCATCCGGTTTTTAAGTGCTGAATAAAAGCCGCTGATTCGCAGATGGCTTCTTCGCAGTCGTCCCGGCCCAATCTGGGCAGCTGCAACATGCGCATCAAAGCATTGCAGTCCGGCTTTTTAAATACTGAATAACAGCCGCTGATTCGCAGATGGCTTCTTCGCAGTCGTCCCGGCCCAATCTGCGCAGCTGCGGCATGCGCATCATAGCTTCGCCATCCAGTGTTTTAAATACTGGATAACAGCCGCTGATTCGCAGATGGCTTCCTCGCAGTCGTCCCGGCCGAAATCTGCGCATCTGCGGCATACGCATCACAGCATTGCCATCCGGTTTTTAAATACTGAATAACCGCCGCTGATTCGCAGATCATTTCATTCGCCGGCACCGACCTGGAATCTGCGCATCTGCGGCATCCAAAACCTTGATAGCTACAGAAACATCTGCAACCGCTGTTTTTCATATTCACTGATTTTACCTTATCTTTGTTCTTTAATGAAGCTTTCCACCAAACATTTATTGGGAATTAAGGACCTTACAAAAGGAGACATTTCCCTTTTTTTAGATACAGCAGCTCAATTTAAAGAAGTATTACAGCGACCGGTAAAAAAAGTGCCGTCCCTGCGGGATGTAACCATCGTAAACCTGTTTTACGAAAACTCCACCCGTACACGTATTTCATTTGAACTGGCCGAAAAACGGCTGTCGGCAGATACCATCAATTTTACGGCTTCCGGTTCATCCGTTTCCAAAGGCGAAACCCTCCTGGACACGGTAAATAATATCCTCTCCATGAAAGTGGATATGGTAGTGATGCGGCACAGCGCTACCGGTGCTCCCCATTTTTTGTCGCAGCATATTCCTGCGGCCATCGTAAATGCAGGAGACGGGATCAATGAGCACCCCACACAGGGGCTGCTGGACGCTTTTTCGATCCGGGAAAAGATCGGAACACTGAGCGGTACCAAAGTGGCCATTATCGGAGATATCATGCACAGCCGGGTGGCCATGAGCAATATGTACCTGCTCACCAAAATGGGCGCAAAGGTTACAGTTTGCGGGCCGCCCACCCTGGTACCTAAATATATTGAGGAAGCATTTGGGGTAACCGTTAACTACAATTTACAGGAAACCCTGAACTGGTGTGATGTGGCCAACGTGCTGCGCATTCAGCTGGAGCGGCAGAACCAGGTGCTTTTTTCATCGCTCCGGGAATACAATCTTTCCTACGGTATCAGCCGGAAACTGCTGGAAGGCCTGAAAAAGGATGTGGTGATCATGCATCCGGGCCCCATTAACCGGGGCGTGGAACTAGACAGTGATGTAGCGGACTCCGGGCAATCGATTATTTTGCAACAGGTAGAAAATGGCGTGGCGGTAAGAATGGCTGTGTTATATTTGCTTTCCAATAAAAATCAATAACAGCGTATACAACCTGGCGTTATGTCAAGAATCTGTTTATTTCCCGGGACCTTTGATCCCATTACACTCGGACATGTAGACATTATCAACAGGGCGCTTCCTTTGTTTGATAAGATCATTGTGGGCATTGGTATCAATACCTCAAAAAGCCCGATGTTCAGTGCTGAAAAGCGATTGAGCTGGATAAAGGCCATTTACCCGGACAGCTCGCGCATTGAAGGCGCCATATACGAAGGACTGACCGTTAACTACTGCAAAGAGATCGGTGCCCATTTTATTTTGCGTGGTATCCGGTATGTAAGCGATTTCGAATATGAGAAAACCATCGCAGATGCCAACCGTGCCCTGGATCCCACCATTGAAACCATTTTTTTAACAGGGGAGCCTAAATACACTTCGGTAGCATCGACCATTGTACGCGATATTATCAAAAATAACGGTGATGCCAGCCCGTTTCTTCCGGAAGTGGTTTATGCTTCTTTAAAAGATTAATCAGCCACGGGATACCGGAAGCGCTCTTATAAAAAATCTTAACGCCTGCCGAATGCTGCCGGTTGGATATTATACCAGCTGAAGCGCTTTTAACTCATTGTTCAAAACCCGCATTTGATCCCTGTAATACTGCGTTTCATCTTTTTTCATTTTATCGTTCCTAAACGAATTGCTTACTTGCCGTACAGATGGCTGCCGAAAAATTAAATGACAAATGGTTCCGCTTTATCGGTATCCCGCTTATCGGATTACTGGGGCATATCATTTTTTTCAACCGGAACGATTCTGGTCCGGAGCGCTTTGGATTTCTTACCATTTATATTTTATCGGTTGCAGAAACGGTTTTATTATGGGAGGCCAACCGTTTGGTAGTACTGCATTACAGAAAACGATATGGCGGGCTGCAAAAAACGCCGAAGCGTATTGTGATTACCCTTACAGTTTGCTGTTTGGTTACCATTGCCCTGCGTACCCTCAACGTATACCTGTATGATCAGAGCCTGTTCTGGGGCTACCGGTTTCCGCTGGAAGCGTACTTACACAGCATTTTTGTAGCGCTTTTGTTTGTAGTGATCATCGCCGGCTGCTATGAAGGTATTTACTATTTCAGGATGTGGAAAAATACAGCAGTGGAAGCAGAAGCCCTGCGCGCTGCCAACCTGCAAACGCAGCTAGACTTGCTTAAAGTACAGTTAAACCCTCATTTTCTGTTCAATAGTTTGGGATCATTGTCTTCGTTGATCGACGAAAATCCCCGCAGGGCAAACGCATTCCTGGAACAAATGTCTGTAGTGTACCGGTATCTATTGCAGGCACACGACAAATCGCTCACGACCTTAAGGGAAGAGCTCGATTTTATTTTTTCTTACAGCCAGATGCTGAAGACAAGATTTGGAGAAGGACTGGTACTTGAAATGCAGATACCAAACAAAATACACCTGGAGTACCAGCTTCCGCCGCTGACCGTGCAGGTATTACTGGAAAATGCCGTAAAACACAATGCGGTATTACCGCACCGGCCCCTGATCGTATCCATTCAAACGGATGTTACCGGCTATTTAACGGTATCAAATAACTTGCAGAAAAAGAAGTCGCCGGTATACAGCAGTAAAAAAGGGTTGGCCAATATCATTGCGAAATATAAATTCATGAACCAGCCCGACATCAGGATTGAGGAAACCCCTGAACATTTTTGTGTACAGGTGCCGCTGATTAAAAACAAGTATCATGCAGGTATTGATCATTGAAGATGAATTGCTCTTAGCCCGGCAGTTAAAAAAAATATTGCTGGAAATTGACCCGGCCATTACCGTATCGGCCATCACCCATAGTGTGGAAGAAAGCGTGCAACTGCTGCAGCAACAGCCGGCGCCGGATCTTATTTTAATGGACGTAGAACTTGCCGACGGCCAGAGTTTCGAGATCTTTCAACAGGTACCGGTTACCGCACCCGTTATCTTTACTACCGCTTATGATGAATTTGCATTAAAAGCCTTTAAGCTGAACAGTATCGATTACCTGTTAAAGCCCATCAATAAGGAAGAGCTGAAAACCGCGATCTATAAATTCAGGAATACCCAATACCAGTCGGGCATCGCCGAAAATGTGGAACTGCTGTTTGAAGAGATCCAGAAACTGCAACAACAGGCATCCGGCTACCGGGAACGGTTCCTGGTAAAACAAGGCACCAAAATGGTCAGCGTGGATGTTGCCACAGTCGCCTATTTTTTTTCAGAAGGCGGACTGAGTTATTTGCGTACCGAACAGGAACAAAAATTCATTGTAGATTATACACTCGATGAACTGGAACGAATGCTGCCGCCCCGCCATTTCTTCCGAGCCAACCGTAAATATATTTTGAACAGCCGGTCCGTAATAGCGATCCGCCCATGGTTCAATCAAAAACTGATCGCCGAAATAAAGCCGGCGGTTGAAGAACAGGTGGTCATCAGCCGGGACAGGGCACCGCTTTTTAAATCTTGGCTGGGAGAATAACGGCCTGTTAAAGCTGGTGCAAAGATCATTGGCGATACTGCATGGCCATTCAAAAAACAGGGTCGTGTTGAGCTGCCTCCCTGCGCTATCATTTTCACCGTAAAAAGTCTCGCTCTTAAAATACTGAGTATACATGGAGATCTTCCTGTCAATGGAGTCTCCTCCCTGGTCAATGATAAAATAACGCTCACCGCGATCGTAAAATTCATGCATCCGTTTATTTTATACGTTTCATGGGTTTATTGCTGCGTTTCATAAATGATCTATAGCCTCCCGATACAGAACCGGATCATCTTTGTGCCTCAATCAGCATATCAAAACCATAATACGTAAAAATGAGACAAATTGTAAGCATCCTTTTATGCCTGTTCCTCTGCGTAAACAGTTACAGTCAAAAGAACCGGCTCCAGCTCGGAATCGGCTACCAGCGTACCTGGATCGTAGACCAGCAGGCATCGCCCTTAAAGTACCAGACCAGCGAAAAAACATTCCTGTTGGGATACGAACATACCGGGAATGGTGGAAAGCTATCCGCCCGTATTGAGGGCGGACTCGGCAAATTAGCGGCCGCAGATTTCCCTGGCCGATGGCTCAATGATCCGGGTTACAACAATGACGGAACACCCAAAAAAGATTCGTTCCCGATCTCCGGAAAATTGTACAATGCCCGTGTACAGCTGGGCTATCTTAAAGCATTAAGTCATGGCTATTCAAAGTTGGGAAATGGTGGAGTGCATACCGCCGACTACTGGGGTGGATCTGTAAGCAACCAGCTGTTTTATACAGATAACATGATCCGCACGGGCTGGCTCAACACTGCAAGTCTGAATACGGATTATGAACATACCATCCGGTTTAATACCCGGCACAACATCAGCATTAAAGTATCCATTCCGCTGTTTGCCCGTAACTCCCGGCTGCCGTATCACAACTCCATCAGTTCCGCAACCGGCGACAGTAACATAAAAACCTTTTTCAAACAGGGAAGCCGGTTCGCCTGGCTGGGTAATTTCCAGAATGTGCGGGTAGATGCGCAGTACGAATATGCTGTGGGCAAAAGAATGGGCTTTGGCCTGCATTATTCCGGCCAATGGCTTCATTACAGTCATGAACGTCCCATAACTCTGTTCCAGAATAATATAGGTGTGATCGCATCGATTAAGTAACGCCCCACACTCCTATAGTACGATTCACCTTTGTATTTCATCATCATCAAAATACACAAAATATATGAAGCATTTTTATAGATATCTCCTTCCTGCAATCTTCCTGATGTCCTGTCAGAAAGTATTATTACCCCATGTAGCCAGCAATACACCCGTTACCAACTTTGAGGAAATGTGGAAGGGCTATCATCAATGGTATGGATTATTTGAAGCCAAAAAAATCAGTTGGGATTCTTTGTATACGCAATACCGCCCCCTGGTACATGAAGGAATGGGCAATCCCGAACTGTATGCGGTACTTTCGCAACTGATCACGCCGTTGAACGACCCGCATGTTTTCCTGCAGCCCACCAGTGGTGGTTTGCCCCGCTATGAGAGCAGCGTGTTTTTTCGTACACATAAAATACAGCAGGACTTTTCTGTAAATGTTGTAAAAGCGAACTACCTCCCATCCCTGGTTACAGTGGATCAGCACCTGCATTATGGGATACTGGCAGGAAATATCGGCTATATTCATTTTGGAGCATTCGATCTGCCCGTTTCTTTTTACAGGATGCAGCTCGACAAAATAATCGATGCACTAAAAGATACCCGCGCCCTGGTGATGGACATCCGTGACCATGGGGGAGGCGATGACCAGGTAAGCCGCTATATTGCCGCCCGGTTTGCCACCGAAGAAAAATTGTTTATGACCACCCGGAAAAGGAACGGACCGGGGCTAAACGACTTTACCGCTCCCGAATCCTGGTATGTACGACCGGATGCCGCACAACGTTATACACACCCGGTTGCTTTATTAACTACCAGATGGACCACCAGCGCTGCAGAAACCTTTACCTGGGCAATGAATACGCAACCGCAGGTAAAACAGGTGGGCGATACCACGGCCGGCGGCTTTTCCGATGTCATCTCCCGGGAACTGCCCAATGGCTGGCTGTATTTCGTAAGCGTGGGTGACTACCGGAATGCTGAAGGCGCCAGCGAAGAAGGAAAGGGAATTGCACCGCTCTACTACCAGGTAAATACAAAAGAAGAGATTGCAGCGGGGAAAGACAAGGTATTAGAAGCGGCAATAGCGCTGCTAAAGCAACAAACTGATCCGCAATAAACCAAACAATCATTCCAGCAAAATGGACCAATTGAATGCGCCGGTCAAAAAGAGCTTCAGTAAACGGGCAATGTTGCAGCAAAATCTGCAGGCAATACGCATCTCTGAAAACAATTAGCGGTTGGGAGCGCGAAGTACATCACACTCCCAACCGCTAAAAATATGGGTCACTCCCCTCGCGGCGGCAAAAATGGCACACCGGCAAGGCAAGAAACCGGAGCCCTTAGTTTCCCCAGAGATTATCGCTGTACACCCCTTTTGCGATGAGGTCATTTAACTGTTGCTGTACGGCAGGTGCGTCTTCTTTATAAGTAACACCAAACCAGGGAGCATCTGTTTTGATCACTTTCACCACGCCTCCTTCTTTGATAAAATGATCCACAACAGCCGGGATCAGGAACTCTGATTTCGGAACTGTCAGGTTCTCTTTTATAAATTCCCTGAACTGATCCTCATACAATTTATAAATAGAGGGATGAAAGCACCAGAAATTCATGGAAACCGTGGTATCTTTTGAAAGATCCTTCGGCTCCAGCCCATCATCGGAAATAACCGTATCGCCGTTTGCTGCGATGTTGTACCGTTCTACCACACTTTCCAGGTTTCCTTTTTCATCCAAACCGCATACCCCCCGGTTCACGGTTCCGTGATCCGATAATGTATTCATGATATTATATCCCACAACAGCATAGGTTTTTTCATTCACCCCTGTTGTTAAAAATTCAAATGCTTTTTTAAACGAATCCGCTCCGTAAAAATCATCGGCATTGATCACTGCAAAAGGCTCTTTTACCACGGTCTGCGTACTTAATACCGCATGACCGGTTCCCCAGGGTTTGGTACGCTCTGCCGGGATCTCCGCTCCGTCAAGATACATATCCAGTTCCTGGAAAGCAAACTCATAATTTACTTTGCCATCCAGCTTTGAGGCAAACAACTCCCTGAAGTTCGCTTCAAACTGTTTTCGGATCAAAAACACAATTTTACCAAATCCTGCTTTGATGGCATCGGCGATCGAATAATCCATGATGGTTTCTCCGGAAGGGCCAAAAGCCTCTACCTGTTTCATACTTCCATAACGGGATGCCATACCGGCGGCTAAAATCACTAATGTTGGTTTCATTCAATTTTTTTTTCGTATTCTATCGGGTTTAATCGTTTCGTATCAAGATTTCAAAAATAGGTAAATTAGCCGTCCGATGTATCGGATGAGCGCATCGGTTTATAAAGCAATGGAAGCAATTCAGGAAGATTTAGTCACTTTGGAACCCATAGCCTGGCTGAGCAATGCTGCAACCCGGGTACAGGTGCTCCGGCTCGACCGGGTTCATCCGCTGATTAGCGGTAATAAATGGTATAAACTGCGGTTTTACCTTAAAACGGCCAAAGCGCTGGGGAAAAACATCGTAACCTTTGGCGGTGCCTATTCCAATCATATATTAGCCACTGCTGCTGCCTGTAAGCTGGAAGGGATCCGCTGCGCAGGCATTATCCGCGGCGAAGCACCACAATTTTATGCTCCAACGCTGAAAGACGCAGCATCACTGGGAATGGAGTTGCATTTTATTACCCGTGAAGCCTACCGGCAAAAACAGGTGCCGGATATATTCCCGGCAGCAGATTGGCTCATCGTTCCCGAGGGCGGCTACGGCATCCCCGGCATGCAGGGGGCCGCTACCATTCCTGTTGCTCCGGGCGTCTTTGATCAGATCTGCTGTGCTACGGGTACCGGCACCATGATGGCGGGGTTGCTGCAATCGGCAGCTCCAATAACGGCCATTACCGGTTTCAGCGTTCTAAAAAATCATCAAAGCCTGCCGCAGGAGATCGACCGGCTGCTGGCACCTGTTACACACATCTATACCATTCAACACGGATTTCATTTTGGAGGTTATGCAAAATATACACCCGAACTGATCCGTTTTATGAATGAGCTGTATGCCCATACCGGGATTCCGACGGATTTTGTGTACACCGCCAAACTCTTTTACGGGGTAAAAGCCTTGCTGGAGCAAGACCTGCTACCCGGCAGCAACCTCCTGGTGATCCACAGCGGTGGCCTGCAGGGGAACCGTTCGCTGCCAAAAGGAACGTTAATTTTTTAGGGATTCAAACCAGCAATCTTATCTTTGTTTGAATCAACAACAGAAGATACCCGCGCACAGGATATGAAAAAAATAGCATTGTTACTCTTGATCGGATCTGTAATCAGTAATTGTTCATTTGGCCAGGAAGATCTTCCGAAAGATTTTTCGGTTATCAAAGTAGGCAAACGGGTGGTTGTTTCCTGGACCCATAATTTCCCTTCGGTAAAAATGATCTCTGTGCAGCGCTCTTACGACAGTACCCGGTATTTTCAGGCCATTGGCGCTCCACCCGATCCTAATTTAAAAGATAACGGGGTTTCGGATCCCAATCCGCCCAACGACAGCATGTATTACCGGGTATATGTATTGCTGGACGGCAGCCGTTATGTAATGACCAGGGCCAAGCGGCCGATGGTTGATACCTCCGGAGTTGCGGTAGCTCCGAATGATGTAAATGTCAATAATAAACCAGCCACACAAACGGCCGATTTCCTTCCCGCAGGTTTTACCCAGTCCAGGTATGTTTTTATGACCCCGGACCGGTATGTGCGGGTAGAATTACCCATGGACGCCCGCAAATATGATATTAAGTTTTTTACAGAGACCAATCAGCCCCTGTTTGAACTGAAAAACCTTAAGGAAAAACGGTTTAAACTGGACCGTTCCTATTTCTACAAAGCGGGGTATGTCAATTTTGAGCTTTATGCGGATGGCAAGATCCTGGAAAAATATAAGCTCTTCCTTCCGAAAGATTTTTAAGTGTTCATTAGTTTTTTAGTTACCCGTAACTGATAACTGAAACAGAATTGGTCACTTAGGACTGATCGCTGACGGCGAAAATTAACATTTTGCGCCTGCCATCCTGTCATACAACCAACCGATTTACCTATCTTTGCGATTTCAAATGAACGAGAACAGTATGTTAGACCTAGCTACAACAAAAGTGCATGATGAGGCACGCCAGGGAGAGCAGTTTGCCCCCTTTACGAACGACCCTAACATCTATGGGAAGCGATTTTACATTGAAAGCTATGGCTGTCAGATGAATTTTGCGGATAGTGAGGTGGTTGCAGCTATTTTAAATAAAGAAGGATTTGGTGCTACGCGCAATGTGGAGGAGGCCGATCTCATTTTTGTGAATACCTGTTCCATCCGCGAAAAGGCGGAACAAACCGTTCGCAAACGCCTGACCGATTTCAAGCGATTGAAGAACGAAAAACCCGGAACCCTCATTGGCGTACTGGGTTGCATGGCTGAGCGTCTTAAATCGAAGTTCCTGGAAGAAGAAAAGCTGGTGGATATTGTAGTAGGACCAGATGCCTACCGCAGTTTACCCCGCCTGGTAAACGAGGCCAGCGACGGACAAAAAAGCGTAAATGTGCTGCTGAGCCGGGAAGAAACCTATGCAGATATTGCTCCTGTCCGGCTGAACAGCAATGGTGTAAGCGCTTTTGTAAGCATTATGCGGGGCTGCAACAATATGTGTTCCTTCTGTGTGGTGCCCTTTACCCGGGGAAGAGAGCGCAGCCGCGACGCCGCCAGCATCATTGGTGAGTGCCGTGATCTTTTTGAGCAAGGCTATAAAGAAGTAACCTTGCTGGGACAAAACGTAGACTCTTATCATTATATCTCCAACGACGGAACAGAGGCGGATGCAGTAAGCTTTGCCAGCCTGCTGGAACAGGTAGCCCGGATTTCCCCGGAACTGCGGGTGCGGTTCTCCACTTCACATCCCAAGGATATCACCGATGATGTATTGCATACAATGGCGGCTTACGAAAACATCTGCAAATGCATTCACCTGCCGGTACAAAGCGGGTCTACGCGTGTTTTACAGTTGATGAACCGCACTTATACCCGCGAGTGGTATATGAAAAAGGTAGACCGCATCCGGGAAATTCTGCCGGAATGCAGCATCACAACCGATATCATTGCCGGTTTTTGTACCGAAACCAATGAGGATCACCAGGACACGCTTTCCATTATGGATTACAGCAATTATGTATACGGGTATATGTTCTATTACAGTGAACGCCCGGGTACACTGGCGCAACGCCGCTACCAGGATGATATACCACTGGAAGTGAAAAAGAAACGGCTGCAGGAGATCATCGAAAAGCAGAACCAGCTCTCTTTGAATGATTATAAGAAAGACGTAGGACAAACCTATAAAGTGCTGATTGATGGCGACAGCAAGCGCAGCAGTGAACAGTGGGTGGGCCGTACCTCCCAGAACAAGGTGGTGATCTTTCCCAAACAGGATAATGCCACCCATAAAAAAGGCGACTATGTACAGGTAACAATCAATGATTGTACCCAGGCGACGTTGTTTGGAAGTATAGCATAAAGGGATAAAGAAATCATCACTTTTAATGTCGATATTAGATTCAAATGGCACCGGAGATAACCAATAATATGAACAGGATCATTGACCTTTGCAAAAAGATGGAGGTAAAGACCCTCTATGTATTTGGATCTGCAGCAAGGGATACTGATTTTGCGGCAAACAGTGATATTGATTTTATAATCGAATATGACCGGGATAAAACCGGTATGCCTCCGGGCAATTTCGATTATTTTGATCTTTGGTTTGCTTTGGAGGATATCACTGGACGAAAGGTAGATTTAGTGGTGGAACATGCTATAAGGAATAAATATTTCAGACAATCGATTGATGAGGATAAAATATTATTGTATGCCGCCTGAAATATTAAAATACCTGAATGACATTGCTTTTAGTATTGAAAGAATTCGCTACCACATTAAAAGCGTCCAAACAGTCAAACAATTTTCAGATAATTATACCATTTATGATGCGGTTGAGCGTCGATTTGCTATAATCGGTGAGGCTCTTTGGAAAGCCGATAAAATGGATGCTACGCTTGCAATCACTGAAAAAAAAAGAATTATTGGGCTCCGACATATACTTACTCATGATTACGACCTTGTAAGCCCTGAAATTCTTTGGAAAATAATCGAAAAAAACTTACCCGTACTTAAACAAGAAGTACTGGCAATACTGATAGACGAAGGAGAATCCAACGTTTTACCAGGCAACATTGAATAACAAATACATGGATTTACAATCAATAAAGAACCGCTTTAATATCATAGGAAATTCACCCGAATTGAACTATGCATTGCAGGTGGCAGTACAGGTAGCCAATACAGACCTTACCGTACTGATCATTGGAGATAGTGGCGTGGGTAAAGAGGCATTCTCGTCCATTATCCATTCCCTCTCATCCCGGAAGCATAACCCGTTCATTGCGGTAAACTGCGGGGCCATTCCCGAAGGCACCATCGACTCCGAATTATTCGGACATGAAAAAGGCTCCTTCACCGGTGCCGTGGATGCACGCAAGGGATATTTTGAAACCGTAAACGGCGGTACCATTTTCCTGGACGAGATCGGGGAAATGCCCCTGGGCACCCAGGCCCGGCTGCTGCGGGTACTGGAGGCCGGTGAATACATCCGTGTTGGGTCCAGTAAAGTACAAAAAACCGATGTACGCGTTATTGCCGCTACCAATAAGGATCTGCTGAAACTGGTAGAACAAAATAAATTCCGGGAAGATTTATATTACCGGTTAAGCACTGTTCCCATCCGGGTGCCCTCACTTTCGGCCCGGAAAGAGGACATCGTGCTGCTTTTCCGGAAATTTGCAGCAGACTTTGCCGATAAATACAAGACCCAATCTGTGCAGTTGGATGAGGATGCCAAGAATTTGCTGCTGGAATATCCCTGGCCCGGCAATATCCGCGAATTAAAAAACATTGCGGAGCAGATCTCTGTTTTATCGGAGAACAAGCAGGTCTCCGCCAAGGCACTCAGCCGCTACCTGCAACCCTATTCCAACAACCGCCTGCCCGCCTTATCACCGGCGCAGCATCAGAACGAATTTCAAAACGAGCGCGAGATCCTTTATAAACTCTTTTTCGACATGAAAAAAGACGTGAACGAGCTCAAGCGTATGTTTCTTGAAGTATTACAGAATCCTTCCGTTGCAGCACAAAACCCCTCACTCATCAATGAGCTGAAAGACCTCAGTAACGGGCATGATTCTACGTATCTCCCGGCGCCGGTTACGAACTATCAGCCGGTACAGCTGAGCATGCCGCAGCCATCTGTTGCCCCGGTGATCGTAGATAACAATATCGACGAACATGAAGAGGTAGACGAAAGTCTTAACATTATGGAAAAGGAAAAGGAGCTGATCATCAAAGCCCTGAAAAAACACAAAGGAAAAAGAAAGGATGCCTCCCTGGATCTGGGCATCAGCGAACGCACGCTTTACAGAAAACTAAAAGAGTATGACATTGAAGAACTATAAAACTTTTTTTGCAGTACTGGCGCTATCTGCCGTACTGGTATTTGCATTTACCCAAACCGGTTGCGGCGTTTATAAATTTAAAGATGTAAGTATTCCCGACAGTGTTAAAGTCGTACGTGTAGGTATTATCCAAAACAAAGCCTCTTATGTAAATCCGCAACTGGCCCCGGAATTAACAGAGAAACTGAAACAGAAAATTGTTAGTCAAACCCGTATGAAGCAAACAAATGGCGATGATGCCGATTGGGATATTAATTGCACCATCACCTCCTATTCATTCTCCACTTCAGGTATTTCTAACCAGCGGGCCAATACCAACCGTTTAAACGTGGGGGTACATATTGACGTGCGGGACAATCATTCTCAGCAAACAAAGAAATACGATGTTACACGCAGCTTTGATTATGATGGGGGACTTGCCCTACAGCAGGCGGAACAGGGATTAAAAACAGAAATGCTGCGCAGTCTGTCCGATGACATTTTTAACCGGATATTCTCCAACTGGTAAGAGCTTTGGCAGAGTAAGCCAGGTTCCGCAAAGGAATATAGTTTTTCAGCAGCCTGTATTGCCTTACTCCGTTGAAACCCGTACAGTGATCAACAATAAATAAACGATGAATCATTTTATTAACGCTATAGCTTTTGCAGCCTTCCCGGATCAGTCGCACCCGGTGCCGGTAGCCGACCTCAGAAGGATGGCGGAGCAATACCCCTATGCTCCGGCACTGCAGCTATTGCTGGCGGCGCAGTTAAAAGAAACCAACGACGGAGGGTTCAACGACCAATGGCAGCGGACGCTGCTTTATTTTAAAGACCCATTATTGCTGCAATACCAGTTCTTTTCGGGATACAAACCCGTTGCAGTACCCGAACATCCGGCGGTTGAAATGCAGGAAGAAGCTGCTGAAATAACAGCGCAGGAGCCTTCAGAAGAAACCGGAGCAGATACAGCTGCCAACCTACCGGAACCGCCCATTTCCATACCGGGCTTAAAGCTGGAGCCTCTGGATACGGCAAAAGCGGGCTTGTTATTTACGCCCTATTATACTGTAGATTATTTTGCATCACAGGGCATCAAATTAAACGATGAAAGCAGCACCGGCGATCCGTTTGCAAGCCAGCTCAAAAGTTTTACCTCCTGGCTGAAAGAGATGCGCCGTCTTCCGGATGCCACCTCTGGCTTCCGGCTTAATGCTAGAAATGAGGCAGTTATCGAAAAAATGGCGGAAAAATCGCTCAATGGTGAAAATGAAGAAACTGCGGCCATGGCGGAGGTTTGGGCCAAACAAGGCAATAAAGTAAAGGCCATTGAGATCTATCAAAAATTAAGTTTGCTAAATCCCTCTAAAAGAGCTTATTTTGCAGCGAAAATCGAACATTTAAAGAAATAATTCATGTTAACAACTCTATTTGTAATATTGATCATACTGGCCTGTGTTATTTTGAGCTTTATCGTATTGATCCAAAACCCCAAAGGTGGCGGTTTAGCCGGAACCTTCGGAGGCGTAAGCAGCCAATTCATGGGTGTAAAGCAAACCAATGATGTATTGGAAAAAGGAACCTGGATCTTTGCCGCAGTGATCGGTCTTCTGTGTTTATTTTCAACCTTCTTTGTTTCCGGATCTAAAGTAGGTGGTACAACCAACGGAAGATTACAGGATATCAGCACACAGCCGGTTCAACAGGCACAGCCCCAGGCAGCTCCCGCCGTTCCTTTTAACAGCGGTACACAGCAACAACCGGCTCAGTCCGCTCCCAAGGCAGACTCTGGAAAATAAGCGTTCACCTTACTTAAAATATTTGGATCCCGGCAGCAACGCCGGGATTTTTTTTGTTGTTCATTAAGTTTGTTATGCCGAAAAATCATAATGAACCGCGATCAAAATGATCATTGTGGCGTTTCGCTGCGTAGCCTGTATGCAACAAGTGAGCTGCTCTAATATAGGGTTCTAAAAAAGGACAATGACACCAATAAACAATATCCAACTACAAAGCGTGACAGGCCAAAAACCATTTCGCCTTTTTTGTTCCATCGGCACAATCTATTGGTCGTAGTCGGTATGCAGCAGGTGAGCTGTTCTAATGTAGGTTCTAAAAAAGGGCAATGACACTAATAAACAATATCCAACTACAAAGCGTGACGGGCCAAAAACATTTCGCCTCTTTTGTTCCATCGGAACAATCTATTGGTCGTAGTCGGTATGCAGCAGGTGAGCTGTTCTAATGTAGGTTCTAAAAAAGGGCAATGACACTAATAAACAATATCCAACTACAAAGAGTGACTGGCCCAAAAACATTTCGCCTGTTTTGTTCCATCGGAACAACCTATTGGTAGCCAGGTTACCACCGAAGATGATAAGGTGTGCCGTAGGTACACCCCTATTACACAATTATAGCCCTTACCGGAACAAGATAAATGCAATGATCAGCGTAATGATCACATTGAATAATTGCGCAATCAGGAATGCCCACAGCGGTTTCCGGCTGTTATTCTTAAACAGATCGGCAAACCGGGTTTCCAGCCCGATACTCGTAAATGCCAGTCCGAACCATAATCCCTGAAGACTCTTTAGCCCGTTTTTTACAGAAGCATTTACCTCCGGTGTTATCACAAAAGAAAACAACAACGATGCGCCAATAAATCCCAGGATAAATTTTGGGAACCGCTGCCAGATCAAGCGCAGTGTGGGTTTTTCCTGGCTACCGGCGGTGGTACTTTTAGAATAGGTCCAGTACACCGAAATCGCAAAAGCGGCGATCCCCAGCAATACATTCTGTGAAAACTTTACAATGGTACTGATCTTGAGTGCTTCCTCTCCTACCAATGAACCCGAAGCGACTACCGCTCCCGACGTGTCAATGCTGCCGCCCAGCCAGGCACCCGTGACCTGCTCCGGGAAATTAAAATAATTCGCGATCACCGGCATAAAGATCATCATCGGAACAGCCGTAACCAACACCATGGAGATCACGTATGATAACTTCTTTGAATCGCCTTTAATGGCCCCGGAAGTGGCGATAGCAGCCGATACCCCACAAATGGAAACGGCACTGGAAATCATCATGGTCAGATCATCGTCTACCTTCATTTTCCGGCAAAGCCAGAAGGCAAAATACCAAACCGATAATACAACGACCAGCGCCTGTAGCAGACCCAGGCCACCCGCCTTCATTACATCCGAAAAAATAACCGAACAGCCCAGCAATACCAACCCGATCTTTACATACAGCTCCGCGTTCAATACTTCCCGGAACCACTCCGGCAGTTTAAAACAGTTGCCAATGATCAATCCAAGGGCCAGGCTAAAGATCACCGCCTCCAGGTTCAGATCCTTCATCATGCTGTTTCCTGCCAGTACCAGGGCCACCTGCGTAATGACAAAGATGACGCCGAATACCGGTACCGTTGTTTTAACCGGACGGCCGGTAAGCAATGCGGCCAATGCAGCTATAGGCGCCACAATGAGCAATTGTTTTCCGATAAGCACCAGGTTGGATACAGAAAAAACAGTAGATGCCAGATCGGTTCCGTTCTTCCAGGAATAAACCGGAACGGGAATTACTAAACCCGACAGGGCTAAAAAGATAATCAACCCACCCAGCAATACAATTGCCCAATCTTCATGCATCCATGCTTTTTTCATTTTCGCCATTTCTTTTGTTTTAAAATTTGACAGCAGCCTCCTGCAGATCCTTACAGATCTGCCAGCTGAAACCAGTCATGATATGAAACATATTCTTTAACGGATCGTGAACACCGGTTAAGAAGACCAGACAAGTTTCTATCCTTACTCTTTAAATTTCATTCCCAGGTTATACATGGTAAAGGCCCAGATATCGGCGGCCTCTTCGATCACTTTACTGGTGGGCTTACCCGCTCCATGCCCGGCATTGGTCTCAATACGGATCAGTACCGGGTTGGGCCCCTGATGATACTCCTGCAGGCGCGCGGCAAATTTGAAAGAGTGTGCCGGTACCACGCGGTCATCATGATCACCGGTAGTGATCAACGTTGCCGGATAACTGACACCTTTTTTCAGGTTATGATAGGGCGAATACCCATACAGGTAGGAAAAATAAGCCGCTGAATCGGCACTGCCGTACTCAACCGTCCATCCCCATCCAACCGTAAATTTCTGAAACCGCAGCATATCCAGTACGCCCACCTGGGGTATGGCCACTTTAAACAGATCCGGCCGCTGGGTCATAACTGCTCCCACCAGCAAACCGCCATTGCTTCCGCCCCTTATGGCCGTTTTACCTTTATTGGTATACTTTTCTGCGATCAGGTATTCCGCAGCTGCAATAAAATCATTAAATACATTTTGTTTGTTCAACAACATCCCGGCCTTATGCCATGCTTCCCCATATTCGCTGCCGCCCCTTAAATTTACCACGGCGTAAATACCACCCTGTTCTACAAAGAACGCATTGCTAACACTAAAGCCGGGCGTCATAGGAATATTAAAGCCACCATAACCATACAGGAGCACGGGGTTGTTCCCGTCCTTTTTCAATCCTTTTTTATAGGTCAGAAACATCGGAACCCGTGCACCATCCTTGCTCCTAAAAAACACCTGCTCCGTAACCAGGTCTTCCGTTTTTAATTGCAGCGCTGTTTTCCGGTATATTGCAGACGTTCCGGAAGCAATATCATACTGGTAAATAGTGGGCGGTACTGCAAAAGAACTGTATGTATAAAAGAATGTTTTGTCCTCTTTGTCGGCGCCAAACCCGGCTGCTGTACCAATTCCGGGTAATGCAATATTCCGTATCTTTCTGCCGCTGAAATCATATTGAATGATCTTTGAGGAAGCGTCTTTCAGATAGCTGGCAAAAAGATTATCGCCTGCTGTACCTACATCCTGTAATGCCTCCTTTTGCTCCGGTATCACTGTTTTCCAGTTTTCCCGCGCCGGCTGTTTAGGATCAATCGCCACTACCCGGTAATTAGGCGCCTGATAATTGGTGTTTACCAGTAACAGGTCTCCTTTATTTTCGATCACGGAAGACTCGGTATCAAACCCTTTTACCAGCAATGCAAAATCCTTTTGTGCTGCATTTGTAAGATCGCGGTACCAGAGCTCGCTGCCGCTGGTTCCTTCCGTTACATTCAGAATCAGGAACCGCTGATCTTCTGTAAGCCCGATCCCAAAATACCGTAAGGGATGCATTTTATCCTGGTAAACAATTTCATCTTCTTTTTGCGAAGTGCCCAACCGGTGATAGAACACTTTCTGGAATTCGTTCTTCTTACTCAGCTTCGATTTTTCATCCGGCTCGTCATAGGCACTGTAATAAAACCCTTCGTTGCCCTTCCAGGCCACCCCGCCAAATTTGGTCCAGTTGATCTTATCCGCAAGCAACGTTTTTGTTGCTGCATTCATCACAAAGATCTCACTCCAGTCGCTTCCGGCCTTTGATACCGAATATGCGCACAGTTTTCCATCCTTTGTAAAAGACAGACTGCTAAGCGCGGCAATGCCTTCGCTGCTTAACGTATTGGGATCAATAAATACTTCCGGCGAACCGTTTAAATCCTTGGTCCGGTACAAAACTGCCTGGTTCTGCAAGCCATCATTCTTATAAAAATAATAGTAGTCCCCTTTTTTGAACGGGGCACCAAATTTGGGATAATTCCATAAAGACTCCAGCCGTTGCTTTATTTTCTCCCGGTAAGGGATGCCGGAAAGATATGCATCCGTTACTTTATTCTGGGCCTTTACCCAGGCCTTCGTAACTGCACTGTTGTCATCTTCCAGCCACCGGTACGGATCTGCTACCCTGGTTCCAAAATAATCCTCCGTAACGCCTTCCCTTTGCGTTACAGGATACTGAAGCTGCGCCATAGTTTTCATCGTCAGTAAAACAAACGGGAAATAAAAAAGTTTTTTCATATAAAAGCGTTTGAATAAAGATAGCAATTGGCCTACATCCGGCAGAAATTGTTTTGAAAGCATCAGCCCTCCACACCAACCTTCTCTTTTGTAACCCAAAACTCAACCTGCGTTCCTTTACCACAACTGGTGGTGATCCGGATTCCTGCATTCATCTTCTGCGCCCTTGACCGCATATTCTTTACACCATTGCGGTCTGTAAGCTTGTCTGCATCAAAGCCGATCCCATTGTCTTTGACAGCAAAAAAGATCACCGATTCTTCATTACGGGCGATGATTGAAGCTTCCGTGCATTTTGAATATTTTACCAGGTTATTTACAGATTCTTTTACAATAAGAAAGATATTCCTGCGGGTGTCCATCGGCAGCGGAATCTCAGAAATGGATTCGGGAAAGTCGATTTGAAATTGAATATTTTTCGACTGGAACATCGGCACGGCATACTCCCTGATGTGCTGGCACAGGTTGCTGAATTTATCATTCGATGGCTTTACCAGCCAGATGATATCATCCAGTGCATCCAGCGTGTCTTTGGCGTTCGCTTCTATTTTGGTCAGCAGCTCTTCTTTGTTGGTACCCGATGTACGGAGCAATTCACTGAAGATATGAATGCTGCTTAATGTAGATCCCATATCATCATGAAGATCGGAAGCGATCTGCGAACGGATCTCCAGCTCCTGGCTCAGTCGCTTGTTACGCTCCAGCAACCGGTAGCGCAGGTAATATAAAATACCGGAGGTTAAGATCAACAGGAACAGGACCAGTGCTCCGAACAGGAAAATGCGGTCGTTTTTCCGCGTGGTTTCCAGGAATGCGATCCGGGCCTGTTCCTTCTCCGTATCATAGATGGCTTCCATCTGCCGCACATGCCGGTTGTTGCTTTCGGTTACAATACTGTCGCTGTATTGTTTAAATAACTTGCTGTAGCGCAGCGCAGAATCCAGGTGCATGGTCGTTTCATTCAGCTTCATCAATCCCTCATACGCACTTTTGATCTCCGTCATGGTACCAATGCTACGGGCAATACCCAGGGCATCAAAGAACATATTTCTTGCCTGGTCATATTGATGCAGCAGCAGGTATGCATTTCCCAGGTTATTGTAATTATTGGCACTGTAAAGACCATCACCCAGGGTATCGGTAATGCGTTTTGCTTTTTCAAACAAAGCGATTGCCTCCTGAACCCGGTTCTGCTTTTTCAACACATTACCGATGGAATTATAACAAATGGCAAGCCCTTTATGATTATTGATCTGTTTGTTATAAAACAGGGATTGTTTATAATAACTGTCTGCAGAATCCAGCTTCCCCATATACTCATATGCCTCACCGATATTGTTATAGTTCATGGCCATTCCCAGCATATTGTTGGCCTTTTGAGCAATGGGCAAACTTTTCCGGAAATATGCAATCGCATCATTATAATTTCCCAGCACAATATGAATGTTGCCAATACTGTTTAAGGAGATACTGGCGCTATAATCATCGCCTACTTTTTCGGCAAGCCGCAGCGCCTCCATATGATAGGTCAGCGCCTTCCCGTTTTCATCCAGCCGCCGGTATACCACGCCTATGTTGTTGGTTGCATGGATCTCTGTTCGAACATCCCCCATTTTCCGGGCCAGTTCCCGGCTATCTTTATGATTGGCCAATGCCAGTGCATACCTGGAAAAGTCGCGGTTATAAACGCCATAGGCTTCCAGCAACCGGGCTTCTGCTTCATTATAAGGAAGCCGATGCACCAGGTCGAAGCCGATCTTAAACAGGGTGTCGATCGAGTCATCCTTCCGGTGCCTTGCAGCAAATGCAATGATCGAATCTACCTTCGCCTTGCTATCCGGTTCTTTCAGCAATGGCCATACTTCCCCTGCCACAACCGCCTGTTGCGCCATTAACCGTGAGGTCTGCGCAAGCAGGAACCCGGCTATTAAAAGCAAACCATAGGAACGAACCGCTTTCATGTTTTTGTAGGGAAAATAGACGAACGTTTTCTCAAATCCGCAGCTTAAAATTACAAAACTTTACGTAGAATGGAGGTAAAAACAATACCGGTGTTGCCTTTGCAGGCGCAGGCGATCTGCACATAGCCCGGGATCATTAAAAAAAAGGACGCACCATCCGGACGTCCTTTTTCAAACAGGTTTATATTCCGTTCTATTTTAAAAGCGCCAATGCCTTCTTAATACGGCTCCATCCTTCCTCAATTTTCTCCAGGCTGTTGGCAAACGAAAAACGTACACAATTGGGTTCACCAAATGCAGCACCCATAACGGAGGATACATGTGCCTTATTCAAAATATACATGCAAAGATCCGCAGAATTGGTAACTGTGGTTTCACCATCAGATTTTCCGAAATAACTGCTCATATCCGGGAATATATAAAAGGCACCATCGGGTTCGGTACAGGTAATCCCCGGGATATCGCTGATCAGCTCCATTACCCGTTTTTTGCGACGGGTAAATTCTTTGGTCATTTCCATAGAAGGCGTCAGATCTGCCGTAAGGGCTGTTACGGTTGCTTTTTGCGCAATGGTGTTGGTACCACTGGTAATTTGTCCCTGCAGTTTTTCCATCCCCTTTGCCACTTCCACAGTGGAGGCGGTATAACCGATACGCCAGCCGGTCATGGCAAATCCTTTGGCCAGTCCGTTCACTACGATCACGCGGTCTTTAATTTCGTCAAACTGCGCAATGCTTTCGTGCTGACCAACATAATTGATATATTCATAGATCTCATCGGAAATGATATAGATCTGCGGATGTTTTTTAAACACTTCCACCAGGCTGGCCAGCTCTTCTTTGCTGTAAACGGCACCGGAAGGATTGCAGGGAGAGGAAAACAGGAAAGCCTTGGTATTGGGAGTGATCGCTTTCTCCAGGTCTGCTGCAGTAATCTTCAGTTTCTGTTCTACAGTGCTCCTGATTTCCACAACCTTTCCCCGGGCAATTTTTACCAGTTCGGAATAAGTTACCCAGTACGGTGTAGGAATGATCACTTCTTCGCCATCATCTACCAATGCCAGAATCACATTTGCCAGGCTTTGCTTGGCGCCGGTAGAAATTACAATCTGTTCCGGCTTGTAATCCAGGTTATTGTCTCTTTTTAGTTTGGTACAAACCGCTTCCCGCGCGTCCGGGAAACCCGCAACCGGAGAATAATGGCTCCAGTTATCATTAATGGCTTTAATAGCGGCCTCCTTAATGTGCTCGGGCGTATCAAAATCGGGTTCACCCAGGCTCAGATCGATCACATCAATCCCCTGGGCCCTCAGTTCACGGCCTAATTTGGCCATTTTTAGCGTTTCAGGCTCACTAAACCGCTGTAAAAGAGAAGATAACGACATTTTAAACGTTTATGATTAATTTTTAAACAAATTCAGGCAAATTTAGGGGTTAGAAAGACAGCTTCGAACCTTAAATCTCAAAAAATCGAAATATTCTATAAAATCAGCCCTTAACTAAAAATTTCTACAGCAGAAAATCCGTTTATAAAACCAAATCCACTATATGTCTATAAACCTTATCTTTGCCCCCTTTAAATTTAAAGAGGAACCAAAGATTAAATTAACAAATACGTATGCAACTCAAAGGACTGGTTAGATTTTTTACAATCTTACTCATTATCTACTCACTCTACCAGCTGTCATTTACATGGTTTGTACGCAACCACGAAAAGAAATTGGAGACGATTGCGCATAACTATGTGAATGCAAATTACCAGACTGCTGCCCAGAAATACCCCTCCAGCAAAGACTCGCAGGAGGTGTACCAGGAAACACTGAACCAGGTTTACAACGATCGCCTGACCCGCTTAAAAGACAGCACCAAAGACGAAACCATTACCTATGGTATTACCGGTGCCATCAGCTACCAGAAAGCGAAAGAGGAAGAATTAAACCTGGGTCTTGACCTCCAGGGTGGTATGAACGTTACCATGGAAGTAGAAATGAACGGATTGCTGCAAACACTCGCCAACAATTCAAAAGATCCCAACTTCCTGAAGGCGTTGGATAATGCCGATAAACGCAAAGGGAACAGTGATGCCAATTTCATTACCCTCTTTGTGGAAGAGTTCAAAAAATTAAGTCCGAATACACCACTGGCTTCGCTGTTTGCCACAGCGAACCGCGAAAACATAAAGGTTACGGACAGTGATGCCAAAGTGACCAGCTTCCTGCAGGACCAGGCAAAAGCGGCCTTTGCCAACACAGCCCGGCTGATCACCACCCGTATCGATAAATTCGGTGTGGCGCAGCCCAGCATCAACCCCGACCCTGCCAAGCAGATCATTTCTGTAGAATTGCCCGGTGTACAGGACAAAGAGCGCGTTCGTAAAAACCTGCAGGCATCTGCCAACCTTCAGTTCTGGGAAGTATACAATATTTCTGAATTGTGGGCGAATCTGCAAAAAGCAGATGAGATCTATTACGCACAGAATGCAGGAAAAGCGGTAAAAGACAGCGTTGCAAAAGCCGATTCAGCCAGCGTTGCCACCAGTGCAATAGCTAAAACCGATTCTGTTAAAACAGCCACCACCGATACCAATAAACTGCAGAACCAGTTGTCTGAACTGGCCAAGGCAGATAAAAATGCTGCAAAAACGGGTGATGCTGCTGCCGATCAGCAACAGGAAATGAAAAAACATATCTGGGGTACCTTAGTGCCTCCGGTTGATCAGAAAGGTGGTCTGACTGATATGGGCATCATCGGACAGGTAAATATCAAAGATACAGCCGCTGTGCGCGCGATGCTTACAACTCCTGCGATCCGCTCTCAGTTCCCATCGGAAATTGCCTGGATGTACGGAATGCCTGAAAAAGTAGGCAACCGGAAAAATAATATGGTGGCACTTTATGCGATCAAAACCTACGGACGTGATAAAGCGAAACTGGAAGGAGAACATGTAACCAATGCCGGTGCCGATTATGATCAGTCTGGGAAAACCAATGTATCCCTGGAAATGGATGCTATTGGCAGCCGCGTATGGGCCGATATGACCCGCGCCAACAAGGGCCGCCATATTGCCATTGTGGTAGATAACCAGGTATATTCTGCACCCGTTGTAAACGATGTAATTGAAGGTGGCCGCTCCAGCATCTCCGGCAGTTTTAGCGCCGAAGAAGCGAAAGACCTGGCCAACATTCTTAAAATTGGTAAATTACCGGCTCCCGCCAAGATCGTATCGGATGAAACCGTTGGACCAACCCTCGGAGAAGCGGCCATCAAAGGCGGTTTAATGTCCTTTACCATTTCCTTTATTGTGATCTTCATCCTGATGCTGATTTACTATAATACCAGCGGATGGGTAGCCAATATTGCCCTCATCTTAAACCTGCTGTTCACCATTGGTGTGCTTGCTGGTTTGGGAGCAACGCTTACAGCCCCGGGTATTGCCGGTCTGGTATTAACCATCGGTATGGCGGTAGATAGTAACGTAATCATTTATGAACGTATCAAGGAAGAGCTTACGAAAGGAAAAAGCTATATATCTGCGATCAATGATGGTTACAGCCGTTCGCTGGCGCCGGTACTGGATGGTCACGTAACCACGCTGATCACTGCCTTTATTCTTTATTACTTCGGATTAGGACCGGTAAAAGGTTTTGCAACCACCCAGATCTTAGGGTTGTTACTCTCCCTGTTCTGTGGTATCCTGGTAAGCCGTTGGGTAACCGATTGGTTCACCAATAAAAACCATCACCTGAAATACTTTACAGGTCTGAGCCGCAGTATCTTTAAACACAGTGCTTTTAAATTTATCGAATTCCGGAAAATAGCTTATGCCATTTCAGTAGTGATCCTGCTGTTATCCATCGGTACCATTTTCCATGGTTTTGACTATGGTGTGGAATTCAATGGAGGACGTTCTTACCGGATCGACTTTGGTAAAAAAGTAGACGTGGAGAAAGTGCGTGACGATGTAAAAGCTGCTTTTGACAATGAGAATCCGTTCATCAAAACCGTAGGTGATGCCAGTGCGCTGGATATTACCACTTCTTACCTGATCACGGATCCCAATACCACAAAAGCGGATTCCATTGTAGCGCATAAACTGTTTGGCGGATTGAAAAACCACCTGCCACAGGGTACTACCTACGAGCAATTTGATACACAGTATAAAATGGGTACCAAAAAGGTATTACCAACCATCTCCGATGATTTGAAGAGAGGTGCAGTAACCGCTACAGTACTGGCCATCCTTGCCATCTTTGTATACATCTTCCTTCGTTTCCGCGACTGGAGGTATTCACTGGGAACCATCTTCTCACTGTTGCACGATGCATTGGTTACCCTGATCATATTCTCCTATGCAAGAGATTGGGTGCCCTTCCCGCTTGAGATTGACCAGCATTTTATTGCGGCCATTCTTACGGTAATTGGTTTCTCGATGAATGATACCGTGGTAGTATTTGACCGGATCCGTGAAGACGGAAAACTGTATCCGAATATGGATCAGAAAACCCTGGTGAACAAGGCCATCAACGATACCCTGAGCCGTACCATTATGACATCCTTTACCGTATTTGTTACGGTATTGATCCTGTTCATATTTGGCGGGGAAGCGGTTAGAGGATTTGCCTTCGCCATGCTGATTGGTGTGGTTACCGGTGTTTACTCTTCTATCTTTGTAGCGGCACCGGTACTGGTGGATCTGAAAGGCGGATTGAAGAAAAGCAAAGCGGGTTCTGGTGTTTCAGTAAAAACACAACCGGAACATCACTAAACAATACAGATCGAATTCTGAATATAAAGAGGCCTCCGACCGGATGGCCTCTTTTTTTATACAGGTAGATAAACCAATAACCGCCATTGGCATCCTGCAGCAGCGCCTTATGGGAACAAGTATCAAAAGCAACAGGCGGCGGCTTTCGTTTCTTTGTCAGGCTTTCCTATCTTTGAGTACCTTAACGATTCTTCAAACAGCATCATATGAAAAGAAGTCTTCTTATCCTGTTATCTTTTTTTGTCAGCGCCACATCCGCAGCACAGGCGGCACCGAAAGGCTTTGAACTGGTTACACGTCCTGATCAAACACAGGTAGACGTTGTGTATAATGGCCGGTTGCTTACAGCCTATTGTTATACAGACAGTATTGCCAAGCCCTTCCTGTATCCGGTAAATACACTGGAGGGCATTACAGTTACCAGGGGATTCCCGGTGAAGCCCATCCCGGGTGAAAGTACGGATCACCCGCATCATGTGGGCATCTGGATGAACTATGAATCGGTAAACGGGATCGACTTCTGGAACAATTCATCGGCCATTCCTGCTGCAAAAAAAGAGCATTACGGAACCATTATTCACCAGAAGATCCAGCGCCAGTCTGCATCCGGAAACAAGGCAACGTTACAGGCCACCGCAACCTGGGTCAATCATTCGGGAACAGCATTTTTGAATGAACGCACTTCTTATTTTTTCGAGGTAAACGATAACCGGTTTTACATCACGCGCGTAAGCACGCTTACCGCGCTTAAAAAACCGGTCGTATTTAAAGATGTAAAAGATGGTTTCTTTGCCATAAGAGTGGCCAAGGAACTGGAAATGCCATCCGCAACAGCCAAATCATTTACAGACGATAAAGGAAATGTAACAACAGTTTCCGCATCAGGACCGGGCGTACCTACCGGTATGTATTATGCCTCTAATGGTAAAACAGGCGATGCCGTTTGGAGCAGCCAGGGTACCTGGGCCATGCTCAAGGGAAAAAAAGATGGGGCACCAATAACCATTGCCATGTTCGATCATCCCACCAATACCGGGTACCCCACTTATTGGCATGCCCGCGGGTATGGGCTGTTTGCCCTTAATCCCCTGGGCAGAGCGGTATTTAGCAACGGAACTGATTCTTTAAACCTGGTATTACAACCGGGGCAATCCAAAACATTCACGTATCGCATTGTTATTGCACAACAGGACCTAACCATTCCGGAGGCTACACAAATGGAGGCCGCGTTTAAACAGTCGCATTACTAGCATCGGTCAGGGTGCCGCTTCAAACCGGAAGAGCTGCGCATCGCTTCCATTCCACGACCAGGACCGGATATCGGCGCCCGGCGCAGGATCTCCGTTGGCAAGATCCATGACATTACCACTCGCTTTTGCCACAATGCGATACCAGCCACCACCGGCATCTTCGATCCGCCAGAGCTGACAATCATTATTCAGCTGATCCCAAACCTGTATATTGGTTCCAACGGCCAGTTTGCAGGCATCCAGGTCCAGCGATTTATGATTGGGTTGCTGGGAGATGATCTTGTAAAATCCGTTCCCCTGGTAGGTTAATGCCCAGCGTTGTCCGTTGCAGTTGGTGCGCGTCCAGGTACGCACATCCGCATTGCCGGTAGCACAGGCAGGAATATCAAGGTAAAGCCCCTGCCCGGAACTGGTGTTCACTTTCGAGCGGATGGCATAAATGCCGTTCGCGATCGGGTTGGGATTGATACAAGGCGCTGACCCGGTAACACCAATAACACCGGAGGTGGTAATATTCACCGGCATAATATTGCCTGCGGCATCAAAGAACATCCGGTCGATGGCCACCTGCCGCTCATCCACATTGGTGCTGGTTCTGCGATGATAAACGAAATAATATTCACTGCTGCAACCCGGCCTTGTAATTACCGCATTATGGCCCGGCCCAAGGATATTGCCATTAGGAGCCGTAATCCGTCCTTTAACGGTCCAGGGGCCCATAGGAGATGTAGCCGTGGCATACTCCACATGATAGTCGCTGTTGCGATAATCATTTACCGAATACATCAGGTAATAGACCCCGTTGCGTTTAATAACATAAGGTGCTTCGAAATAATTGGATGGTTTGGTATTGCTTCGCGTACCGGTAAGCGAAACCATGTCGCTGTTCAGTTTCTGAATGTTCAGTGTGGTGTTTCCCCAGTACAGGTATGCCTGTCCGTCTGTATCAATAAAAGCCATGGGGTCAATCGGATCCGTACCAAGTCCTGTAGCAAGGGGCGCACCGATATCGGTAAATGGCCCGGTAGGGCTCGCCCCTACCGCCACTCCTATTTTTTTGCTGGCTGTAAAATAAAAATAATACTGACCGTTGCGCGCCACTACACAGGGCGCCCAGCCATCGGCATGCGACCAGCTAACGCTGTTCAAATTAAACACCACGCCTTCATCTACCCAATTTAGCAGATCGGCCGACGAGTAGGCATGAAATTCATTTACGGTAGGACCATTGGCCGTTGTATAAATATAATAACGCCCGTTGGCATACAGGATATCCGGGTCTGCCGTAAATGGTGGCAATATGGGGTTTCCGCTCATCAGGTCCAGGGCTGCAAGTGAAACACTTGAAGAAGTCCCCTGCTTTGCAACCGTATTTGCGGGCATCCCCGTTGCATTTTCCTGTTTCCGTGAACAGGAATAAAAAACCAGGGATGCTACCAGTACCCCCAGTATAAGCGAACCAATTTGTTTTTTCATACGTGATAATTTAATCGTTTAAGCAACTATGCTCCTACAAGATACAAATAAAAAGAGAATAGATCGCGCTTCCGCCCGGGGTGCATCTTATTTTTTTCAGGCTGTTTTCGTATGCTTAAAAGGTTGCCTTCCTTGAATGAGATGCTCCATTCAGCAATGCGTTACCGGCTTAAAACCGTGAAACGCCAACGCACGCCACGCCGCTTCTGTTGTACTGCGTACTTAATGTATGAGCACAAAATCAATAAAGCAACGAAAGACTTTTGGAAAGTTCCCCAGATTTTTTGATAGGCTAACCGAATGAATGCAGTGACAACAACCGTTCCTGAAAATTGGGATACTTCAAGGTCTTATATCTTCTTTTCCGCTTCAATGACGAGAGAAATGGAGCAAACCCCGATAGTGATCGGGATCGTCCGCCAGGAGCCGAATCCCGCCAGTCTGTCTCAGCCGGGCAGGACCAGGAATTACGCTCGCATGCGTCAGGCCAATTTAAAAAACGTAAAGGTCTACGCTGCAGCGCAGCGTTACTATTATACGGTCCCGCTTTGAATGCTTGTGCTGTAATTATTTTCCCTGCGGGGCGGTTGCTTTCTTCTTTTCTTTTTTCTTTGGGTACGTTCCATTGAAAGAGCATTGTAATGCCCCCAGACGGGAGCCACAGCCTTCTACTTCTTCCAGCGAAACCTCGTTATTTTCAAATCTAAAACGCAATACACAGGGATCACCGCCCTGCCGGTATTCCGCTACTGTTGGTGAGGAAAACAGTGCATCGCCCTTCAGTTCACCCACACATTCCTTATTATTTTTTTCCAGGTGGATAAAAAAACGCATCCGGCCTTCACGCTGTCCGTCACGGATTGAAATCAGGTTCATTTTATTATCGCCATAATCGCCGGAGTATTTTTGCTTACGCGCCAGCGTATCGATGGGATTGATCAGCTCGGTAAAGCCATCCCCCAAACTGTCGGTCATGATCAGCGAAAATTTTTTTGCGGCCTCATTCAATACAAAAACATCATGTCCGCTGATTTCAATGCCGTTCGGCAGCTTCTGCGTCAGATCCTTGTTGATATTCAGTCTCGGATCAATTGTTACAGCAATGGATACATTCGTGTTGGGCGTTAGTTTAATTACGGGCAAACCAGCGATAAACTGTTTCTTTTTATCATGTGCAGAAATCAGCAGCACTTTCCGGTCCCGGTCAATCCCCCTTGTTAGCAGGTAAAAGCCACCCCCTCCAGCCCGAACGGCCCCTACCGGATAATAGTCGGGATGCGCACGGGCACCAAAAACCTTAAGCGTAACAGAATCCGGTATAAACTGGTGTAGTACCTCCGGAGCGATGCGCAGCGAATCATTTTCCTCCTCCGGGAAAGAAGTATCGGCGTAAACGAACGGAAGCGACAGTGTTGGATAGGCTTCCATAAATTCCTCAATGTTTACCGCCTCATCACCGGTCATCTTCTTTTTCTTTTTTCCGCCGCAGGCGATCAGGAACACGGCCGTTACAACCAGGAACCAGTATAAAGGTTTACGCATACATTCAATTATACAACAAAATAAATAAAATCCCGTGCATCTGCACAAAAAATAAATTCTTTGTCTAATCGCAACTTTTTTTTAGATTTGTCTAAATATTTATTTAGATGTCTTCAAATCTTTCACATACAGAAGAAAACTATATAAAAGCTATTTATCACCTGGAACAGGATGGAAAGCCCGTGAGCACCAACGATCTGTCGGAACTGTTAAAAACGGCGGCCGCCTCTGTTACGGATATGCTCAAAAAACTAAAACAGAAAAAGCTGGTGCACTATAAAGCGTATTATGGCTGCAACCTTACTGAAAGCGGCCGGAAAAGCGCATTGATGATCATCCGGCGGCACCGCCTCTGGGAATATTTCCTGTCGAAGAAGCTTGGATTTAACTGGGATGAAGTACATGATATCGCAGAAGAACTGGAACACGTAGGCAGCACCAGCCTCATCAACCGGCTTGATGCATTCCTGGGCTTTCCCCGCATTGATCCCCACGGCGACCCCATCCCCGATGAAAAAGGGCATATTGCCAAACTATCGAATAAGCTATTATCCGAAGTACCGTTGCATACCCTGGTGGAGGTAGTTCAAATCGCAGACCAGTCGGCAAACATACTGGAGCTGCTGGATGAGAAAAATATAAAGATCGGCACCCTGCTTGAAGTGAGGAAACGGTTTTCCTACGATCAGTCGCTGGAAATAAAAGCAGGCAGCAAACAGCCTACACAAATATCAAAAGAACTATCGCAAAACATTTTAGTAAAGGATCATGAATAAGCATCATTCCGATATTTCATTGAGCGAGGTACACCAGTCGGTAGACACTACCCAAACCAACAAACCCAAATGGCGGCGTATCCTTTCCTTTTTCGGACCGGCCTACCTGGTAAGCGTTGGATATATGGACCCCGGCAACTGGGCCACCGACCTGGCAGGGGGCAGCCAGTTTGGATACAGTTTATTGTGGGTACTGCTGATGAGCAACCTGATGGCCCTCCTGCTTCAAAGCCTTTCTGCCCGTTTGGGTATCGTAAGACATAAAGATCTGGCACAGGCCAACCGGGAAACCTATCCACGGGGCGTCAACTTTATCCTGTACCTGCTGGCAGAGATCGCTATCGCTGCTACAGACCTTGCAGAGGTACTGGGTATGGCCATCGGACTCCAATTGTTAACCGGTATGCCGCTCATGTATGGGGTGCTGATTACCGTGCTGGATACGTTTCTGCTGATGCTGTTGCAGCGGTTCGGAATGCGCAAGCTGGAAGCCTTTGTTATCGGGTTGATTTTTATCATCGGCATGTCGTTCCTGGTACAGATCATCATTGCTTCCCCCGATCCCCGGGAAATGGCCACCGGCTTTGTACCCCATATTCAGAATGACGCGGCTTTGTACATTGCTATTGGCATCATCGGTGCTACCGTAATGCCACACAATCTTTACCTTCATTCAGCCCTGGTACAGACCCGTAAGTTTAAAAATACCGAAGAAGGGATCCGGAAAGCATTAAAATATAATTTTTGGGACAGCACCATTGCACTGAATATGGCATTCCTGGTCAATGCGGCTATCCTGGTGCTGGCAGCCACGATCTTTTTTAAAACCGGCAGAACCGATGTTGCAGAAATCCGCCAGGCCTACGAGTTGCTGCCCAGTCATCTCGGCAGCAACTTCGCATCCAAGCTTTTTGCCATAGCGCTGATCGCCGCCGGCCAAAGCAGCACCGTAACAGGCACACTGGCCGGACAGATCATAATGGAAGGGTACTTAAAATTGCGGATCAATCCCCTCGTGCGCCGGTTGCTGACCCGGCTGATTGCTATTGTTCCGGCGGTTCTTGTGATTGGTATCTATGGAGAAAATGAGGTAGACCAGCTGCTCATCTTCAGCCAGGTGGTATTGAGCATGCAGCTGGGATTTGCCATCATCCCGTTGATCCATTTTGTAAGCGACCGGAAAACAATGGGCATATTTGCCATACGCCCGGTTACAAAAATATTAGCCTGGATCATTACGGTAGTGCTGATTTATCTGAATGGCCGGATGGTTGCGGACGCCATCACGGGTTACTTTGCCACCACGGCTTCCTGGGGCTGGAAACTGCTGATCGTGCTTGCGGTTACAGGGATCCTGATCCTGCTGGCCTATACGGTCCTTTATCCCTTTAGTAAAAGAAAGCTTAAAACAAGCTCCTCCCCCGTTCACCCGGAGCCCGCACCGCTCGATCTCCCAGATGGCGTTAATCACTATCAAACCATTGCCATTGCCGTTGACTTTAGAAAGAACGACAGCGTGCTGATAACACAGGCTTTAAAGCAGGGCAGCCTTCAAACAAAGTTTGTGCTGATCCATGTGGTAGAAAGTGTGGCAGCGCGGTTTAACAACCAGGAAATAAAAGATGAAGAATCAAAAACAGACAAAGCGTATTTAGGCGGTTATGCCAAACAGATCCGTCAAAAAGGATACAAGGTAGTTTGGGAACTTGGTTATGGTATTGCCTCCCGCGAAATTCCCAGGATCGTTACCGGTCAGCAGGCCGACCTGCTGGTGATGGGTGCACATGGGCATAAGGGGCTGAAGGATTTTATATATGGCAGTACCATCAACAATGTGCGGCACCGGCTAAAGATTCCCATACTGATCATTGGCAGCGAAGTCTCCCGTTAAAGGCTGGAGGTGGTTGCATTTGTTATATAGATCCGCTGCAACCTCAAACAACCGGCTATTGAGGTTCGCGTTTGGATGCTTCTGCTGAAGATGACTGGTTAAAAAATAATCGTTAAATGCAGGGGCAGGCTCCTGCTTACCTCCGGATCATCTCGACAAAGTTTTGAAAAACGTTGATCTGTCCTTTCAGGCTTACAAAAACAACAATAAAAACAATACCGAAAATAGCGCCCCAAAGGTGTGCTCCGTGATTGATCCGTCCACCACCCTGACGGTCCATATATGCAGATATCAGCAGATACAGCCCACCAAATATCCAGCCGGGAATATCAACCGGTAAAAACAGAAAACGGATGGGCAAAGTGGGAAATAATATGATCCCCGCAAAAATAACCGAGGAAACAGCCCCCGAGGCACCAAGGCTTCTGAAATAATAATCATCCTTATGTTTGAAATAATCCGGGATACTGGCAACGATCAGTCCTCCAAGATACAACCCTGTAAAATACATGGGGGCATCTGCCCCAAAAATCACAGGACTTCCAAACAATAACGACGACTCCAGAAATTGCCCAAACGTAAATAAAGCAATCATATTAAATGCCAGGTGCATCAGATCTGCATGAATCAAACCATGGGTAATAAACCGGTAATACTGATGATTCCGCGAGATAGCTGGTCCAAAGAAAATAAGGTTATCGATCACTTTTGAACTACTGAACCCTAAAAGGGAAACGGCTACGGTAACAATAGTGATAATGAGCGTAATGGTTATTTCCATGTGCTAAAAATAGCGACAATTTCCTCATTTCTCAAATCTCGATATGTATTTCTTATTTAAGAATGATGGTATTTTTCATTTTTCATGATCGTGCAGGCCCGGTATACTTGTTCGGCAAGAATAAGACGCACCAACTGATGAGGGAAAACCAGTTGCGATAAACTCCATAAGGTATTTGCTCTTCTTAAAACAGTTTCATCTAACCCGTATGCACCCCCGATCAAAAAAATTATACGCCGGGTACCGGCATTGGCGCGCCCCTGTAAAAAAGAAGCCAGTCCTTCCGAACTCATCTGTCGGCCCCGCTCCTCCAATGCAACAAGATAATCCTCCTTCGCAATTTTGGGAAGAATCACGGTGGCCTCTTTTTTTTTCAGTTCCTGGGGACTGAGATGCGCCGCCTCCTTGGGTACGGGAATCAACTCCCACTCCAGCCGGAAATAATTCCCGATGCGACCGGAAAATTCCTCCACGCCTTCCTTTACATAAGCCTCATGTTGCTTTCCCAACGCCCAAAAAGCTATTTTCATCTACAATATTTTTATGAACTGCCACACGGATCAAAAATTCAAACAAGATTGTCAAGGATCGTACCAAACAATATATACAAAAAAAGGAATTACATTACCTGTAACTCCTTGATTTTAAGTGACCCCGTCAGGATTCAAACCTGAAACCTTTTGATCCGTAGTCAAATGCTCTATTCAATTGAGCTACGGGGCCGTTTTGTGGGTGGCAAAGATAGGTATTTCTTTGATTTCAGCCAAAAGACTGTAAAAAAACTTTCCACTTTTCTTCTATATCTTTTTATCCCTGCTAACTGACCGTTGTACTAAATCCCTGCACTCCCGATTCCGGTCAGTAAGTGCCCCTGGTCGTTCATTTTATGCAGCGCATCAGGAAGCATCATTGAATGTCATCAGCAGACGGTGTATACATGCTGATGATACAGATATATACCATTACCGCCCTTCCCGGTTCATTACCGGCCGGAAAATAAAGCTTCGGCAGCTTCCCAGTTCACGATCTGCCAGTATGCATTCAGGTATTCCGCACGCCGGTTCTGGTACCGGAGGTAATATGCGTGTTCCCACACATCCACACCAATAATCGGTTTGCCTTTTACTTCCGATACATCCATCAAAGGATTATCCTGGTTTGGAGTTGATGTAATCGTCAGCCGGCCATCCGATGCAAGAACCAGCCACGCCCATCCGGAACCAAACCGGGAAACAGCAGCTGCCTGAAACTGTTCTTTAAACTTTTCAAAAGAACCAAAATATTGGTCAACGGCAGTAGCCAGTGCTCCCGAGGGTGCTCCGCCGCCGTTTGGAGAAAGGCTTTCCCAGAAAAACCGATGGTTCCAATGCCCGCCGGCATTATTCCGCACAGCCGGACTGATAGAACCGGCAACGGCAACAAGCTCCTCCAGCGTTTTTTGCTCATGCTCCGTACCGGCAATGGCTTTATTCAGATTGTCTACATATGCCTGGTGATGTTTCCCGTGGTGGATCTGCATCGTTGCAGTGTCAATATGGGGTTCCAATGCATCATGTGCATAAGGCAACAAGGGTAATTGATGTATCATATACTTTTTTTTGGTGAACGATTCTCTTATAGGGCAGCGTCCTTTTACCCGCGTCCCCTTCTGCAATCAACAATTGCATAGGCTGTAATTCAACGGATATAAGTTTCGCAAGCCTGCTTTTACAGATCAAAGGTATTGACAAAAAATAAATAAACCAAAGAAAAGCTTTGTTTATTAAATCCACCTCTTCTCTCCTCTTTCAATAAGCTGAAGTATTCATCATGTTGAAATGAAGCCGCAACACCTCAGCAAACGAAATATTTTCTAATACTTGTATGATATACCATTCCACCTTTGTAATCGATCGCCGGTTTTTGCGCAACCGGGTTCTGCCAAGCTTATAAGGCTTCGTTGTCTATCTGACAGCCCTACAATTACGAGCACATCGAGATTTTGAGTTCGATCATCTTCCCGATACCATAGATGGAGCGCAGCCTTCATCGCAAAATGCTTTGGTGGTGTATGGCTTTACCACGCAACTGCACAACATGATTCATCGCATCCCTGTCACAAGCAATGATGGCGCTATCTTATGTTAGTTCCAGGATCTTCAGAAGGCGCAGATCCAACTTAGCCATGTCCTTTCATTTTTTTTCTTCTTTTTAAAGTAAATGCAACGCATGGCCGTCTTCTTAATAAACAACCGTTTTATAATTAAAAAATGTAAAAATGAAACACAGAATCCTGTTTATTCTTCCACGTCTGGCCGGGCTTACCTTATTGATTGGTTTAGCTTCGCTGGTATTGTTCCTGCTCTTCAAGCTATTATTACTGGCCATTGGGATCAGCATTATCGTTCTTATCGCTGGCAAGATCATTACAAAGGTCCGTCAAAAATGGGCGGATGGAGACCGCCTGGACTGGAATGCCCATCCGTATATGAATGAACTGCGTGGTAATAGCTCCCTGCAGCCCGTCATGAATAAAAAAAGCCAGGGTGCTCCTGCAATCATTCCCATTCATTAATCATTTATTAAACACAAAAACAAAAAATCATGTTTACAGATCAACCCATAAGCGGCAATACACAACAAAACTTTTTTGATACCCGCTTTAAACAACACCGTTGCTTTTTTGGCAAAAAAACCGGAGGCCGTCCATTCGGTGGCGGGCATCCCTGGATGCATAAGCTGCAGGAATACATGAATGGTTCAAAACCCGTAAATATTGAAGAAACAGAAACCGCCTATATTATTTCATTATATGCGGCCGGACTTCAAAAGGAATATTTTAAAATTTCCGTAAAAGAAGAGATCCTTACCATCCGGTACGCATCGCCCGATCAAAAGGAAGCATCGCAGTACGTTTACCAGGAATATCAACCCGCTTCTTTTGAACGTTCCTTCCAACTGAGTAATAAAGTATTAACGGATGAAATCAATGCCAGCTACACCGACGGCGTATTAAAAATTATATTCCAGAAAAATCCGGAAACCAATAAACCAGGACAGGAAGTAAACGTAGCTTAATACCATTCATAAGAAGGGGGCTATCAAAATTCCGTTGCCATGTTGTATCATACTGATTTGATTCAGCATCGGCGACCAGGCGGAGCTTTGATGCCGCCTTCTTATTTTATATTCACTATGGGATCATATTCTTCCCAATATTAAAAAAAGCAGGTAACCTATAATCTTTCTAATAATAAAACACTCCTGCCTGGGAGAACATCATCACCGGCCAAGAGAACACTGCTTATTTACGTTCAAACCGCATCACTGCAATATCGCCCATGATCAGGTGTAACGAATTGCCTACCACATCGTACCTGGTAACGGTTTTTAATGTATTAAAGAAGGTAGGCTCTCCGGCGCCCTCGCAATACATTTTGGTACTTGCGGGTTCCTTAAACCGGATAGAATGATCACTGATCGAAAAAGAAATAGTATACCGGTTACAACCACTGTTACCACTGGCCGTAGTCTGCGGCAGGTCAAAAACGATCGTAGGGCGTTTGCGGGGATACAGCCCTTCAAAAGCAATCCTTGAGCCGGATATATAATTCAGCTCCCAGGTCCCGTTTAAAGCACCGTTTGCTCCTGCATCCGTTATCGCCCGGAACCGTGCCAGGGGCACTATCCGCGCACTGTTGAGCGAAAGCTCGTTATTATGAATGGTGTAATGCTCCGAAGACTCCAGGGCTTTTACCAGTCCCTGTTCCATTTCCATATGATCACAGGCCATTAAGGTTGATGCTCCAAGTTTAAAGCGGATCCCGTTATTCCCTTTCAAGGTAAAGGTACCACCCAGGCCATTACAGCCCGCAGATGCAGAAAACCGCGCATCGCTGCCCTGCAATTGTAAGAATGGTTCTTTTTGATTGATCTGGTCCGGCACCGGTTTGCCAGCCAGTTCTATAAGTTTCCATTTTTGCTCCAGGATTCCGTTGGCCCCGGTTCCGGCGGAGTTTCCGGCTGGTCTTTTTGAGGAATTACATGCTGCAAAGAGGATGGCGACGAGCACTGCGAAAATGAAAATTGCTTTTCTCATGATAACAGGTTTTAAAGTTCACAGGAATATTTGAGCGATACAAAGATAGAGCAATTATTAACGGGGCCGTCGCTCAGTACAATGCCAATAAGCGCGGCCTGGCAGGACAACTCTACCGGACCTTAGCTTTTTCGTATTCCTTTAAGTACCAGCCACAAAAAAGGGCTGCCGGAAGAGAGGGCAACCCTGTGGTTAGCAACGGCGCTTTTCTAAGGTGTTATTCGACAACGCTCCGGTGGCCACCAGAAAGCAGCAATAATTCCTGCACCTGTATTTCGGTGTAATAGCGTTTCTGGCCGTTTTTGTCTTCGTACTGGCGGTTGACGAGTTTTCCTTCAACAGCCACTTCGCGGCCCTTTTCCAGGTACCGGGCAGCAATATCTGCTACTTTGCCCCAGGCAACCAGGTTGTGCCATTGTGTGTCAGTTACCTTTTCGCCCCTGGCGTTTTTATAACTTTCGTTGGTGGCAATACTAAAACGGGCCATTTTTTTTCCGCTGGCGATTGCTTTTACTTCGGGTGCACTACCTAAGTGACCGATTAATTGAACTTTGTTTTTGATTGTGTACATGACGTTGGTTTTGGGCCTTTCGGCGGTGATCATATTTGTTATTCCGGCTGAACCGACAGCGCTATCGGATTCAACAGTTCAAAGATGCACCTGATTTGAAGGATTATCCGGTTATTAAACGTTTACTTACGTAAGTAAACACTTATAAGCGTTTACAAACACTTATAACAGAATAATTTTGTATATTGTATAAGGAAAACCAGGTAATTATGCCAAACACCGACGCTTCAGGAAAATTATGCCTTTCCTGCCAAAAACCAGTAAAGGGCAGAGCTGACAAAAAGTTCTGTGATGACTTTTGTAGAAATCACTATAACAACTCAATGAAAAGCGGCCCCGAGAAATTAATCCGGAATATTAATGCTGCGCTCCGGAGAAACCGGAAAATACTGCAGGAACATTTGCAACAAACAGAAAAAACAATCGCAATCCATCGCGACAGTTTGCGATTAGCAGGATTCCAGTTTAAATACATAACCAACCAGTATCAGACAAAGAAGGGGCATACTTACTTTTTTTGCTATGATTATGGATACCTGCTGCTGGAAAACGACTGGTTACTGATCGTTCGAAAAAAGTAATGGCCCGCAACAATCACCTGCGCCGCATCGACCCACCCGGCTATAGCAGCCGGCTGTACCTTGCTGCGAAGTTTCAGATATTCGGGTAACGATGCATCCCCCTGCAATACCGGCCCATTTCAGTGAAAACGGCGTTTGAAGCCAGCACTAAAACTTCCTTATGCCTTTTACCCGCATTTGCAAAACGTAGATACTGGTTCCCGCCGTCATAAAGAGCAGGTCGCGGTTCCTGCCCCCAAAGCAAACATTGGCTGTCCACTTTTCAGGAACAGGTATATAGGCGATCCTGCGCCCCTTGGGATCAAATACTGTAATGCCGTTACCGCTGAGATAAAGATTGCCTTTTTCATCCAGCGTAATACCGTCTGCCCCCTGAGATACAAATACTATCTTATCAGACAAAAAACCATCTTTGCCGATCCGGAACCGGTATGTTTTGTTATCTTTTATGTCGGCAACGTACAGCAGTTTACCATCTCCGGACCCAACAATACCATTGGGCTTTACCAGTTCATCCGTAACCACAACAGGCTGGCGGGTACCTCGCGGCAGATAATAAACTTTCTGTTGCAGAATCTCCGGTTCTGTACGTGTCCAGTATTTTCGCTGGTAATAGGGATCTGTAAAATAAATACCTCCTCGTTTATCGATCCACAAATCATTGGGGCCATTGAGCTTTTTGCCGCCTACATCGCTCAAAAGCACCGTAACTTTTCCGGAAGGAGTAATCGACCACAGTTCGTTTTGTGCATCGGCACAGGCTATGATATTGCCCCGGGCATCCATATCCAGTCCGTTAGCCCGGCCGGAAGCCGACATAAATTCGGTAAGCGTTCCATCCAGGTTATAACGCCATATCTGGTCATTGGGCTGATCTGTAAAATAAATATTCCCCGCTTTATCTGCCACTGGTCCTTCCGTAAATGAAAATCGGGAACTGATCTTTTGCAGTACCGCATTTTTTGCAATAATCCCTAAAGAATCAAAAAAAGGCACAGCTGGCTGCTGGGCAAATAACGTTAGTTGCATCAAAAGCAACGCACCAAGAATTAAATTTCGGATCATAATTAAAACTTATAGAGCCACGGGGTATTTAACAATCGCCGCATCCGGCTGTTCAAGAGTCCATTTACCTGCGATTGCCGTTTAGAGATGTCGCCTTTAGTCAAAACCTAAAAACCTTCCTTAATGATATGCTCCGGATCGATCTTAAGCGCCGCCAATTCCGCCTCTACAGCATCCATCATAGGCGGCGGGCCGCATAAATAAATATAAGATCCGCTATCAGGAATCATTCTTTTCAATAAGTTGCCGGAAACATATCCGTGTTCATACCCTGGAAGCATCTCGTCTGAAAGCACATTTACAAAACCTGCACCAAGCAGCCGGTGTAATTCGTCCTCGTGTATAATATCTGCTTTTCGCTTGTTGGCAAAAAGCAGCCGGTTATTCCCGATACGGTCTTCATTTTGCAATTGACGTAAAATAGCCAGGAAAGGTGTAAGGCCCGCACCTCCGGCAATAAATAAGCCTTCCCCTTTATAAGCGATCTCACCAAATACATCGTTCAGCAAAAGCCCGTCACCCGCTTGTAATTGCAACAGCTGAGCCGTAACGCCCTTCCGTTCGGGGTAGGTTTTTATCGTAAACTCCAGGTAATCGGCGTCCGGCAGGGATGTAAAGGTAAACGGCCGTCCTTCTTCCAGCCATCCTTCACGGTCAATAAAAACTTCTGTAGCCTGTCCGGGAATATAAACCAATGATTCCGGTTTATCTACGCGTATACCCAGCACATCATGGGTAACATGTTCTATCGATCTTATTTTTACAGGATACTTCATGGCAACGGTTTAAACTAATAACGGCGCTACACCGTTCTCCTAAGTTACAACAATTTGTCCATTCGCGGACCTATGCCATACCTCACCGGCTTACCCTCGAGCTTTTTAAAGAATATGCTGCCCTTCCATCCATTTCTTTAATTCGTCCATCCATTTCACATCGGAGGTATTATTTTGCATTCCAAATCCATGACCACCCTGCTCATAGTAGAACACACGGGCTTTTACCTTATTTTTCAGCAACGCCTCATAATATTGTTCGCTGTTCTGCCAGGGAACCGTACGATCGTCTTTTGCATGCACCAGGAATGCCGGGGGTGTTTTTTTATTTACCTGGAGTTCGTTGGAATATTTTTGAATAGCGGCTGCCGCAGGTGTTTTTCCGATCAGCCGCTCCCGGCTGCCGCGGTGCCCTATACTATCGCCAAAGCTGATCACGGGGTAAATCAATATTGAAAAATCCGGGCGTAATGAAACCTTTTTGGGATTGGCGATCACCGCATCCATATAATGCGTGGAAAGTGTGGAGGCTAAGTGCCCTCCAGCAGAAAAGCCCATGATACCCACCTTATGCGGATCGATATTATACCCGGCTGCATGTTCGCGCACCCACTGAGTGGCGCGTTCCGCATCCTGCAGCGGACCAATGGATTTATCCGTCATAATACGGTCATCTGGCAAGCGGTATTTTAATACGAAAGCGGTTATCCCCCATTCATTAAAGGCCCGGGCCACATCTGCGCCTTCATGACTTGCAGCCAGGATGGAATATCCTCCGCCGGGGCAAATGATCACAGCAGGCTGCTTATTTGATGTTCCTGCTGCCTGATAGATGGTTATGGTTGGGTTAGATACATTACTGATCCGGGTGATTCCATCCGCGCCTGTCACCGACTTTTCCAGGTTCGCTGCAGGTATGCTGTTTGGTACAGTGGTATACAAAGGAATTTCCTGCTGGGCATTTGTCATTGTATGTAAAATTACAGTAGCCAGCAAGCCCATCGTTAATTGTTTCATTGATTCCGTTTTTTAGCGCTTTATTAAGTATACTCCGGTCAGGATCAATCTTCAAAATACGCCTTCGCCACCTGCCAGAAAGCATCCAGCGCTATTAAATGCTGTTTAAAAAATGATATAATCGCCGGCCAATCGTTCTTGTTGAAAATGTTCACGCTCTCTTTCTGAATAATGACCCGCGAAATAGGCGCGCCGGCCTCGTCATAAACCGTTTCCTGCCACGCCCAGTCGTTGCCTACCATTTCTGAAAAAACCGGCTTTAGCGATACCAGTTTTTCCAGGGCAGCCAGGCGGGCCGATGCTGCCGGATGCGTCAGCTCTATGGCAACACTGGCGGCTTTTTTAGTTACATCGGTTCTGAAATAAAGCCCCTTGATACCCGTCTTGTAATTCACCCAGTTTATCTTCTGACCTTCGGCATTTAATACCGGCTTCAGGTACATGCCCAATGAAGTCCAGAATTCTTTTTTGATCAGCGCAGCCTCATGCTTACTATACATAACATTGATTGCATCACTTATTTGAAACCCGGTTCCTGTAATTCTTGAACAGGCTTTGCCAGCGCAGGTTCAATACGCCGAATATTCCTTCCTTCAGGATGCCTTTGCTCATCTTCGATTGTCCCTCCGTACGGTCCTGGAAAACAATCGGCACTTCCTTTATCTTAAAACCAAGTTTCCAGGTAGCATATTTCATTTCAATCTGAAATGCATATCCCACAAAACTGATATTGTCAAAATTAATAGCCTGGAGCACTTTTGCTGTATAGCACATAAAACCGGCCGTGGGATCCTTTATGGGCATCCAGGTAATAATGCGTGTGTACAACGACCCTCCTTTAGAAATAAATACCCGGTCTGCAGGCCAGTTTACGATGCCGCCGCCCTTTACATACCGGCTTCCGATGGCCAGGTCGGCTCCATTTACACAAGCCTGGTGTAAGCGGATCAGATCATTCGGATTATGCGAAAAGTCGGCATCCATTTCAAATATGAACTGGTATCCCCTGGCCAGGCTCCATTTAAACCCATGAATATACGCAGTACCCAGCCCCAGTTTTCCGCGACGCTCCTCCAGGAACAGCCTGCCGTTATAAGGTTCCTGCAATGCTTTTACAATATCCGCCGTCCCATCCGGGGATCCATCGTCTACAATCAGCACATGAAAGTTCCCCTCCAGGTCCATTACAGCCTTAATGATCCGGGCAACATTCTCCTTTTCATTATATGTGGGTATGATAACAACTTTATCCACGCGCTCCCTTCATTCAGTAAATAACATTAACAGCCCTCTAACGGGCTTAGTTCTTCTTTAATTTGGTACGGGTAAAGATCTCCGTCAGTTTTTGCTTGGTATGCTGTGGAAAATCGCCCTTCATCATCCAGTCGTAATACTGAGGCTCCGCTTTCAGGATATCTGCAACAGATTTTCCTTTGTATTTTCCAAAATTGAATACTTCCACACCATTGTCCATAATAAACCGGCGTGCGAAATCCACAATAACTTCTTCTCCGATGGCTTTATTGATGGATTCCACGGAAGTTCCCAATTCCGGGTAACGGGCAATCTGGGCAACCAACACTTCATGGGTAGCAGAAGCATCTGCTTCGGCTGAGTGTGCATCTTCCAGTACTTTATCGCAATAAAACCGGTAGGCGGCAGCCAGGGTGCGTTGCTCCATTTTATGAAAGATGTTCTGTACATCCACCAGTTTGCGGCCCCGCATGTCAAAATCAACACCCACTCTTAAAAACTCTTCCACCAGCAACGGAACATCGAAGCGGTTCGAATTATAACCAGCAAGATCACAACCGTCCAACACTTGTTTTAATTCCTGGGCTACCTGGCCAAAGGTGGGCGCATCTTTTACCATTTCATCCGTAATACCGTGTATTTCAGAGTTGGCTTTCGGGATGGGCATCTCCGGATTGATTAATTTTCTTTTTACATTCCGCGTTCCATCGGGTAAGATTTTTACAATGGCAATTTCTACAATGCGGTCGGAACCCAGGTTCACTCCTGTAGTCTCCAGGTCAATAAAAGCAAGGGGCTTGGTAAGTTGTAACATGTATCCTTTTTAAAACTTTAAAGATAGGCATTTTCCACTGCAGCTGAATTTCTCTTCCTAAAATTTTCTACCAAAAAAGTGGGAAATCATAATTTTCGTATATATTTGCACCGCAATGAAAATTTTAGTACATATTCATCATCATTTTACAGACTTACCCGCGTAGGCCCGGTGATGCAATGTATCAACTTATAGAAAAAGGCTTACAAATTTTGTAAGCCTTTTTTATTTAAAAAACAAAAACCATGCAGGAAAAATTAAGAATTGCGGTTCAAAAGTCGGGCAGGCTCAGCGAAGACTCATTAAAGCTGTTAAAAGAGTGTGGCATTGGTGTGCCCAATGGCAACAACCAGCTAAAGATCAATGCGGAGAATTTTGATGCGGAGATCCTGTTCCTACGGGATGATGATATTCCGGAATATGTGCAGGACGGAGTGGCCGATATCGGGTTTGTAGGCGAGAACGTAGTCCTTGAAAAAAACAAGGCCACCGAAATCGTGGAACGGCTGGGATATGGCAAATGCCGTCTTTCTATTGCCCTGCCCAAAACCCGGAAAAAACTGGCTATAAAAGACCTTGATGGTATGAAGATTGCCACCAGCTACCCGTTTATCCTGAATAAATGGCTCAAGCAAAATAAGATCAAGGCCGATATTCATGTGATCAGCGGCTCTGTAGAAATTGCGCCGCGGATCGGTTTGGCGGATGCCATCTGTGACCTGGTAAGCTCCGGCAGTACCCTGTTCAGTAATGAACTGTACGAGTTTGAAACCATCCTGAAATCGGAGGCGGTCCTTATTTCCGGCAAAAAACTAAGCCCTGCCCGTAAGAAACTGCTGGAAAAACTATTGTTCAGGATCCGGTCAGTAAGAAAAGCAAAGTATAACAAATATGTAATGTTGAATGCGCCCAACAAGAGCATTGAAAAGATCTGCGCCTACCTGCCTGGCATTAACAGCCCGACCATTGTTCCGCTGGCCAAAAAAGACTGGAGCTCTATACACTCTGTGATCAGCGAGTCTGATTTCTGGAATGTAATCGAAAACCTGAAAGCAGCCGGCGCCGAAGGCATCCTGATCATTCCGATTGAAAAGATGATTGAATGAGGATGGCAATCGTGAAAAAATGAGTAGTATAAATAAAATGGTATATCTATTCATGACAGCTTCGCCGGTTTCACTTCTTATGATCTCATCTCTCGTATCTAACTTAAATAGCAAACAGTGAAATTTTATAAATATCCCACCCCCGATCTTTGGTCTGAGATCTGCGCCCGCCCGCTTCAGGACGACCGGAAACTCATTCCGGCAGTAACCGGTATCCTGGCTGCTGTTCAAAAAAACGGGGACGCAGCGCTGCGGGACTTTAGTAAAAAATTTGATGGCGTGTCGCTTACATCGATTGCGGTGACCGATGCCGAAATAAAAGAAGCCGCAAAATACATTACCCCGCAGTTAAAAGCCGCCTTAAAACAGGCCAAAAAGAACATTGAGGCCTTTCACCGGCCGCAAAAGGAAGCCTCCAAAAAAATCGTTCCCATGGAAGGCATTACCTGCTGGCGCGAAAGCCGCCCTATTGAAAAAGTAGGTCTATACATCCCGGGAGGATCCGCACCTTTATTTTCCACAGTGCTGATGCTGGGCTTGCCCGCCCGCCTTGCCGGCTGTAAGGAAGTGGTATTATGTACGCCCTGTAATAAAGCGCAACAGGTACACCCCGCCATTCTTTATGCAGCCTCATTATGTGGCATTCAGCAGATATTTAAAATTGGAGGTGCGCAGGCCATTGCTGCAATGGCTTATGGAACAGAAAGTATTCCCAGGGTTTTCAAAATATTCGGCCCGGGCAATCAATATGTAACCACAGCTAAACAGCTGGTGCAAAACCGCGTGGCCATTGATATGCCGGCCGGGCCTTCAGAAGTACTGGTTATTGCCGATAACACGGCCAATCCCGATTTTGTGGCGGCAGATCTGCTGGCACAGGCAGAGCATGGGCCCGACTCACAGGTGATCTGCATTACCACGCAGGCGGGTATGGTGAAAAAAATAGAAAAGGCCGTTACAGCGCAGCTGAAAGTCCTGCCCCGGAAAGACATTGCTGCCAAAGCACTGGAACATTCCCGGATCGTGGTGATAAAAAATCTTAAAGAGGCGGTTGCGTTATCTAATTTCTATGCGCCCGAACATTTGATCCTGGCCTGCAAGATCACCAATGATCTTTTAAAAGCTATTACAGCTGCAGGTTCTGTCTTCATCGGTAACCACTCTCCCGAAAGCGTTGGAGACTATGCCAGCGGCACCAATCACACACTACCCACGAACGGTTACGCGACAGCCTACAGCGGCGTTTCGCTCGACAGCTTTTATAAAAAGATCACCTTCCAGCAATTGACCGCAAAAGGCTTGAAAAATATTGCAGGCACTGTAACTACCATGGCCGAAGCCGAAGGGTTACAGGCGCATAGCAATGCCGTTAAGGTGCGTATCAGCAATCAGAAATAAGCAATTAGCTTTTAGCAGTCAGTTTTCAGAAACAAGAACAATATGGAATTTAATTTAGAATATTTAGTACGGGAAAACATTAAGAACCTTGCGCCCTATTCCACCGCGCGTCATGAGTTCAGCGGCGAAGCCAGCGTGATGTTAGATGCCAATGAAAATGCCATTGGTTCACCGGTAACGCTCAACATTAATGAACAGCGCGAACAACTTAACCGTTACCCGGACCCGGTACAAGCAAAGCTCAAGCAGCGCATTAGCACTATTAAAGGGATTCCGGTGGAGCACATTTTTACCGGAAATGGAAGTGATGAGGCCATCGATGTACTGATCCGTATTTTTTGCGAGCCGGGCTTTGACAATATTATTACCCTGCCTCCTACCTATGGCATGTATGGTGTGGCGGCCGCCATTAACAACATAAAAGTAAAAGAGGTACCGCTGAATGCCGATTTCCAGATGGATATACAGGCCATTGCTGATGCCGTCGACGAGCATACGAAGATCATTTTTATTTGTTCGCCAAACAACCCAAGCGGCAACAGTGTTACCCGTCAGGATATTGAAATGATCCTGAATAATTTTGACGGCATTGTGGTAGTGGACGAAGCCTATATCAATTATGCCAGGCAAAAAACCCTGTCACTTCAGCTGGCAGATCACCCCAACCTGGTGGTATTGCAAACCCTTTCAAAAGCATGGGGATTGGCAGCATTACGCCTTGGATTAGCATTTGCCGGCAAAGAAATCATCCAGCTAATGAATAATGTCAAATACCCGTACAATATTAATATTGCCACCCAGGAACTGGCCTTGCAGGGATTGCAAAATATCGACCAGGTAAATACCTGGATCCGCGATTGCATAGAACAGCGCAGCTGGCTGGAGGGCGAATTAAACCAACTTCCTTTCACACAAAAAGTGTATCCTTCGGATGCGAACTTTTTGCTGGTAAAAATGACCGGTGCAAACGAAATTTTTAAGTACCTGCAGCAAAAAGGCATCATCGTGCGCAACCGCAGCAACGTTCCCGGGTGTGCAGATTGCCTGCGCATTACGGTAGGCACCGAAAACGAAAACCGTATTTTAATTGATACATTAAAAGCATACACCTCCTGAAAATGAAAAAAGTATTGTTTATCGACAGGGATGGAACATTGATTTACGAAGCGCCCCCTACCTACCAACTGGATTCTATTGATAAAGTAACGTTTTATCCAGGGATGTTTACCTGGCTGGGTAAAATTGCAAAAGAGATGGACTATGAACTGGTGATTGTAACCAACCAGGACGGGCTGGGCACCGAAGCATTCCCCGAAGAGACCTTCTGGCCTACCCAGAACCTGGTTATGCGTAACCTGGAAGCAGACGGCATCCACTTCAGCGAAGTATTTATTGATCGTTCGTATCCTGAACAAAATGCGCCCACCCGCAAGCCGGCAACCGGAATGCTTACAAAATATATCAACAACCCAGGATACGATCTTGCAGGCTCTTATGTGATTGGTGACCGCATTACCGATATCCAGCTGGCGAAGAACCTGGGCTGCAAAGGCATCTGGCTGGTACAGGATGAAACCCTGGGAGCTGCGGAGATCTCAGATTCTGCAAAAGAGCTGGAATCCACCATTGCTTTAAAAACCACCAACTGGCAGGATATTTATGCATTGCTTCAGCTGCAATCGAGGGTGATAACACATGAGCGCAATACCAATGAAACAAAAATAAAGATCGATATCAACCTCGATGGAACGGGACAATGTTCCATTGATACGGGTCTTGGCTTTTTTGATCATATGCTGCACCAGCTGGGTCGCCACAGTGGCATGAACCTGGGCATTGTAACCAAGGGAGATCTCCATATTGATGAGCATCATACGATCGAAGACACGGCCATCGCTCTGGGAGAAGCATTAGGGTTGGCATTGGGAAATAAGGCAGGCATTGAGCGCTACGGTTTTTGTTTGCCCATGGATGATGCCCTGGTACAAGTGGCGCTGGACTTCGGGGGACGCCCCTGGCTGGTTTGGGATGCATCCTTCAAACGCGAAAAGATCGGCGAAATGCCCACCGAAATGTTTTACCACTTTTTCAAATCACTTAGTGATGCGGCAAAGATGAATTTGAACATTAAGGCCGAAGGCGAAAACGAGCATCATAAGATAGAAGCCATTTTCAAAGCATTGGCAAAGGCTATAAAAATGGCCATTAAAAGAACGCCGGGCAATGATCAGTTGCCCAGCACGAAAGGAATGTTGTAGAACCGTTTATCGTTTGAGGTTTGATGTTACACCTCAGACAAAAAACTTCAAACATCAACAAGAAAATGGACACAGTAATTATAAAATACAACGCCGGCAATATTCAATCCGTGCTTTTTGCGCTGGAGCGCATTGGGGTAACGGCTACCGTTACCGACGATCCGGAAGCGATCCGTTCAGCAGATAAGCTCATCTTCCCTGGTGTGGGGGAAGCCAGTACGGCGATGCATTATCTGAAAGAGCGGAAACTGGACCAACTGATCCGGGAAGCCCGCCAACCCTTGCTGGGTATTTGTTTGGGTATGCAGCTACTCTGCGCGCATAGCGAGGAAAACGACACAGCCTGTCTGGGCATTTTTGATGTAGCCGTTAAGAAATTTGTGAGCCCCGATCTGAAGATCCCGCAAATGGGCTGGAACCGTATTCACACCAAAGAAAACCCCTTGTTCAAAAATGTGCCGCAGGATTCCTGGTGCTATTTTGTACACAGTTATTATGCGGTGCTGAACCCGGCAACTATTGCTACCACCAGCTATGCAACGGAATTCAGCAGTGCCATATACCGCGATAATTTTTATGGGGTGCAATTCCACCCCGAAAAGAGCGCAGAAGCCGGAGAACAGATATTAAGAAACTTTTTAGCATTATAATGGAAATCATACCCGCAATAGATATTATAGAAGGTAAAGCCGTACGGCTAAGCAAAGGCGATTATACCCAGAAAAAAATATACAATGAAAACCCGCTGGAAGTAGCCCGGCAATTTGAAGATGCCGGCTTAACACGCCTGCACCTGGTAGACCTGGATGGGGCGAAGGCCGGCCGCGTTGCCAACTGGAAAGTATTAGAAAACATCGCCGGCAAAACCAACCTTGTCATTGATTTTAGCGGTGGAATCAGCAGTGAAAAAGATGTACAGATCACGTTTGATTCCGGAGCTGCTTATGCCGCTGTGGGCAGCATGGCAGTAAAAAAGCCGGTAGTTTTCCAGGATTGGCTGACGGCCTTTGGTGTCGAAAAATTTATCCTGGGGGCCGATGTTCTGGATGAAAAAATAATGATCAAAGGCTGGACCGAGGCAACAGAAATTAATATTTATAATTTTTTAAAACATTACCGCACAAAAGGTATACAGCAATTCTTTTGTACAGACATCAGCAAGGACGGACTCTTACAGGGAAGCGCTGATGAGCTTTATAAAAAAATACTGGATGCGATAAAAGACCTGAAGCTGATTGCCAGTGGCGGTGTGAGCAGCATACAGGACCTGGAAAGCCTGCAGGCCATCGGCTGCCATGGAGCCATTGTGGGAAAGGCGATTTATGAGAACCGGATCAGTTTGAAGGACTTAGCGATATTCAACCGTTAATACAAATTTCCGTTTGAGGTTTGACGTTTAAAGTTTGATGATATGGCAACAATAACCAATTTTGAAGATCTGGAAATATGGCAGACTGTTCGAAAATTATCTTTAAGAATATTTGAGCTAACCCAATCTGGTCCGTTTAGTACGGACTACAGGTTCCGTGATCAGATAAAGGCTGCGGCCAGATCGGTTATGGACAATATTGCAGAAGGCTTTGAAAGATCATCAAAACTTGAATTTATAAATTTCCTGAGTATCGCAAAAGGATCGGCTGGCGAGGTCCGCTCACAGCTGCATGCAGCTTTGGATCAAAAATATATAGAGGAACTCCTTCAAAATGAACTGATGGAACACTACAAAATTTTATCCTCAAAAATAGCCGCGTTTATTTCGTACTTAAATCAATCCGTAATTAAGGGACAGAAATTTGCCGGCCGATCGAAATAAACATCCAACATCAAACTTCAAACATTAAACGGAAATATGCTCGCAAAACGAATCATACCCTGCCTGGATATTAAAGACGGACGTACCGTAAAAGGTACCAACTTTGTACAGCTGAGGGATGCCGGTGATCCGGTAGAACTGGCCATGCGTTATTGTACGGAAGGCGCCGATGAACTGGTATTCCTGGATATCACCGCAACCGTTGATAAACGGAAGACGCTGTCGGAGCTGGTACGCCAAATTGCTACGCACATCAATATTCCCTTCACCGTAGGTGGCGGCATTAATACGGTAGAGGATGTATCCGTATTAATGGAACACGGTGCGGATAAAATTTCAGTCAACACATCAGCGGTACGAAACCCGCAGCTGGTAAGCGACCTGGCAAAAAACTTTGGCAGCCAGTGTGTGGTGGTAGCAATCGATATCAAACTGTTTGATGGCGTATGGAAAGTGGTTACCCATGGAGGCCGGAATGCTACAGACCTCGTAGCAACAGAATGGGCCAAAAAGGTAACGGATCTCGGGGCCGGAGAAATCCTGTTAACATCCATGGAAAACGATGGAACCAAAAGCGGATTCGCCATCGACATTACCCGGCAGATCAGCCAGGCGCTTTCAATACCCGTCATTGCCTCCGGTGGCGCCGGAACCATGCCTCATTTTAAGGAAGTATTTGAGGAAGGAGCTGCAGACGCAGCACTGGCCGCCAGTATTTTTCACTTCGGGGAAATAGAGATCGGCTCCTTAAAAAATTATTTAAACGAAAACAATATTCCAGTCCGGCAATAATTTGCAAACAGTTGAGACTTAAACCTGGAACTTTGAACCTGAAATCTGAACCTAAATTTTAAAAATGATCAATTTTTCTAAATACACGGACGGCCTCGCGCCGGTAATCATCCAGGACGCCACTACCCAGGAGGTACTGATGCTGGGATTTATGAATGCAGCGGCATTGGAAAAAACAAAAGCGGAAGGGAAAGTCACCTTTTTTTCCCGAAGCAAACAACGCCTGTGGACCAAGGGGGAAACTTCTAATAACTTTTTGCTCGTAAAAGAGATCCTGGCAGATTGCGACGAAGACACCCTGCTCATCAAGGCCGATCCGCAAGGGCCCACCTGTCATACCGGAACAACCAGTTGTTTTGGAACCGCCAATGATACCTTTTCGCTGCAGGCATTGGAAAAGGTGATCCGGGACCGGAAAAACAATCCTTCGGAAAAATCGTATACAGCCTCCTTATTTGCAAAAGGCATCAATAAGATCGCTCAGAAAGTGGGTGAAGAAGCGGTTGAAATTGTGATCGAGGCTAAGGACGATAATAAAGAGCTGTTCCTTGGTGAAGCCGCCGATCTGATGTTTCACTACCTCGTTCTGCTACAGGCAAAAGGATTCGAACTTAAGGATGTACTAGAAGTACTGGAAGCCAGGCATAAGAAATAAGGTGTGCGCATTCAGCATTCGGTATTCAGGGTTCCTCCATGGCCGGGGCTGTGCCGGAAGCTGCTGCCGCCAAAGAACTAAAGAGGCCTACCAATCCCTGTTCTTTACGGTCTGGCCCGTCATGGACGCCAGATCAAATAACGGGTGCTTCTTTATGAAAGACCAGCGTTCCTTGGGATGATCCTTTTCGGGAAAGAACTCATTTCCGCCAAAGATTTCCTGCTTTTTGCCGGTCATAAAATTGTAACTGGTGGTTGACATTTCCCCGCTTGCCCGGTGCATTGATGACACATCCAGTCCGATCAGTTCAAACCGGCCCTGCTGAAACCGGAAGGTATAATCCCAATCTGTAACCTCATAACTGCCACAGCTCAGCCAGTAATGGAACCCCATTTTTAGCACCCCTTTATTAATTCCAATGCTTCCATCAACAAAGGGGTCAGACAGGCAGGGGTTGATATCACTGTTTACAGATGGCAGAAATTGATCGGTACTCAAAACCTTCCGGTAGCCCTTCCCCTCCTTAAAATAGATCAGTAAACGACGCGGGTTCAGATCCAGTGTATCCTGCCCCAGTCCATCGTGGATCTTAAAATTAGCGGCGCTGGTATTCCGTATAACGAGTACCACGTCCGGTTGCTGATCCTTATTCAGATCACCGGTTATCAATGTATCAGACACCCAACCTTTGGGAATTTCCCGTTTAAAATAGTCAGCTATTTTAGAGGATTGCGCTGTGGTATATTGAAAGCAGCCCATGACCAGGAGGAACAAAAAAGCGTTCACAGGTTTCATATAAAACGTATCGGCATTTATTTGATAAATAGATTAATTTTAAGGTTTCTGTTTCAAAAATAAACGGGCAACGGGTTCTGAAAAAATAAACCTTAAAAAAAATTAAATTAATATTAACACCCAAAAACAGATCTATCTGCGGTTACTTTGCGAAGTTCAGTGTACCAATATTAAATTTGCGTATTGAATAAGCGATATCGATACCTGGTTATACTGGCCGTATCCTTGTTAATGCCATTTGCTTTTGAGACCACTGCACTTGCGCAAACAGCAGATACGGTACGCGTTCCCCCGATGCCTTCTATGCAGCAGATCATGAAGGACTGGGGGCCAAGGGATTCTACAAAAGTAGCGGCAATATGGTACGGACCCGATTATGAGTCCTTTAAAATGATGCCCTATACGGAAGAAGCAAATATCTGGATATCCAAACTTCCGCCGGCCAAACTGGAGAAGGTCAAACAGGAATGGAACCGCCTGCGAAATGCCGTGTACGTATGCTATCCCTATGCCCGCGTTGCCGGTGCTACCATTAACCAGATCAGCCGTCAATTACAGGGAGTTACTGACAAAAAGGCCCGGAAAGCCATTATTAAGTCCAAAGAAAAAGAACTTAAAAAACAGTTTTCTGATCCCCTCTCCAACCTTTCTGTGTACCAGGGAAAGGTACTGATGAAGCTGATTTACCGCCAAACGGGATCCGATTGCTATGAAATCATCCGGGAATACAAGGGCGGCCTGAATGCACGCGTATACCAGACTGTGGCTTTTTTTTATGGGAGTGACCTGAAACAGGACTATGATATCCGGAAAGATCCTTTTGACCGGCAGATTGAGGATTTTGTACAGGAGATCAACACTACCTGGTATGGAAACCCGTACCGGCCGGGACAAACAACCACTTTTTAGCCGGTTTTCATCTGATTCAAAAAATACATATATTTGTTTAAAACCAATAATATGAAACTTGAAAAATCACTACTCCTGCTAATTGCCGCTGCTATTGCCGTTAACGTAGCACCTTCCTGTTCAAAAAATAAAGAAGATAAAAAGCTGGCTGCAGCAAAAGAGAAAGAAAAGAAAGATAAACTGCCCCTTTTTTCCTGTCCGGCATGTGGTATGGGATAATGCTTCGCTGACCAATGGCCGAAATCCATAGCACTATTGCCTGCAACCTGGATGCGGATATTTTATCAGCATGCCTGCCGCTGCTTGAATCCGGATCCGTGGACGCCATTGAATGGTCGTTCGATGCGCTGCATCAATGCAGAGAACTTCCCGGATGGTTCAAGGCGCTTCTCACTGCCTTTAGCCGGAATCATCGCCTGATTGGCCATGGTGTTTTTTTCTCGATCTTTTCAGGCAAGTGGCTGCCCGAACAGGAGCAATGGCTTCAAAGTCTGAGAAAATATGCGTCGGACTTCCATTTCGATCATATTACAGAACACTTTGGATTCATGACAGGAAAGGATTTTCACAATGGCGCCCCACTCAGCATCCCCTATACACCTGCCACATTAGCAATCGGCATCGATCGCCTGCAGCGCATACAGGAAGCCTGCCGCTGCCCGGTAGGGCTGGAAAACCTGGCATTCTCGTATTCGATTGATGATGTTAAACGACATGGCGCATTTTTAGAAAAACTGGTGGAACCGGTCAACGGTTTTATTATACTGGACTTGCACAATCTTTTTTGCCAGGTACATAATTTTAATGTCGATTTTGACACTTTAATCGCACTCTATCCGCTGGATCGTGTAAGAGAGATCCATATTTCCGGTGGCAGCTGGGAACCGTCCGTTGCCGTTCCTCCAACCATCATCCGGCGCGATACCCACGATGACCACGTACCAGATACCGTTTTTGATTTTTTACGCAAAACGATCCCACGCTGCCCCAATTTGAAATTTGTGGTGTTAGAGCAACTGGGAACCGGTCTCCGGAATGAAGCAAGCAAGATCGCCTTCCGGGATGATTTTCTGCAAATGCAGGCCATTGTAAAAGCAGCTTCTTTAAAGGCCGCTCCAATCAACACATTCCAGTCCCCATCCTTCCGGCCAAACACTACGCCTGTAGAAGATAGCCTGTTACACCAGCAACAAACCACGCTATCCCTTATTCTTGAGCAGGCAGGTTCGGAAGCCGAAGCCCGTAGCCAGCTGGAATCCTCCATACTGGCACATTCCGACTGGCAGATCGAACACTGGAATGCAGCGATGCTGGAAACCGCGGTTCACCTTGCCCAAAAATGGAAAAACGGCTTTATCCCCGATCCATAAACACCCACATTTCGAGGTTCATTTTCCCATTTTGAACCGTTATCAAAAAACAGCATTATTCCAGTCGCTTCGCCCGATTTTTAATAGTTATAAAATATCTGTAATACTAACTGACATTCAACCAAAATGACGTCTTTATCCCTATTTTTGTCATCATTGAAAAAAAGACGCGTTTTAACATGAATTTCAGAAAAGTAAACAACCTAACCGGATGGGTAGTTTTTGCCATTGCTACCCTTACCTATTCACTAACCAGGGAAGCCCGCGGGTCACTTTGGGATTGTGGTGAATTTGTTGCTACGGCCTACAAATTACAGATGGCTCACCCTCCGGGCGCACCGATGTTTAGCTTGCTGGGACGGATATTTATCCTGCTTTTTGGAGACAAACCCCAAACTGCCGCCAATGCTGTAAACTTTATGAGCGCATTGGTAAGTGCTGCTACCATCCTGTTTCTCTTCTGGACCATTACGCACTTTGCACGGAAAATGTTTGTAAAATCCGGTGAAATACTCAGCGGTCAGCAGGTCTTCACCGTAATGGCCGCAGGCGCCGTTGGGGCATTGGCTTATACTTTTACAGATTCATTCTGGTATAGCGCCGTTGAAGGCGAAGTATATGCATTGTCATCCTTTTTTACCGGTTTTGTATTTTGGGCCATGCTTAAATGGGAGCATGCCGACGAACTTGCCGGCACTGACGAAAACGCCCGGGCACGCAGCGACCGCTGGATCGTATTCCTGTTTTTCATGATGGGCCTGTCCATTGGTGTGCACTTGCTCAACCTGTTGACCATCCCTGCCATCGTGATGATCTACTATTACCGCCGGTACACCCCTTCAGTGAAAGGTTCCATTGCGGCATTCTTTATTGGATGTGCCATTACAGGAATTGTACAGGTAGCCATTATCCAGTATAGCATGAAAGCCGCAGGGTTGTTTGACATCATGTTCGTAAACAGCTTTAAAATGCCGTTCTTCTCCGGCTTTACTGCATACTTTATTTTGATAGCCCTGCTGGTAGCTATTGGCCTGCGGTTTAAACCAACGGTATCAAAAACAACGATCATTCTCTGGACGGCCGTATTCTTCCTGCTCACATTCCTGCCGTTTGCTTTTGGAGGCACCCTGGCCGCTGTAAAGATCATTTTACTGCTGGTGGTTGGTGCAGTACTTGGCTATTTCATACGGCCTACGGCGCTTAAAATCATGAAACTCTTTTTATGGTGTTTCGCCTTTATGATGCTGGGCTATTTCATGTACTTTACCAATATCATCCGCAGTAATGCCAACCCGGCCATCGACATGAACAATGTTGATAATCCTATCAGCCTGGTTTACTACCTTAGCCGGGAACAATATGGAACACAGCCCCTGCTTTATGGTGCACACTATGCTGCACAGATTCCGGAAGATATCAATCAGGAAAATCCCTATGTCTTAGGAGAACAAACATATGTCAAAGGCGACAACAGGTATGTTCCCATTGGCCGCAAAAAAGAATACAACTATAGCAGCAGCGTAAAGCAATTATTTGTACGGGTATGGGATTCGAGTAATGAACAGGGACACCAGGACTTTTATGCCGATTGGCTGGGCCTGGCCAAACCTGATCCCAATACCGGGCAGGGATCTTATGGCGCGCCGAGCTACGCAGATAATATCAACTGGTTTATGAGTTACCAGACCAGCTTTATGTACATGCGCTATTTCATGTGGAATTTTGCGGGTAAACAAAACGACCTGCAGGGTTATGGTAATAAAAGAGATGGTAACTGGATCTCCGGTATATCATTGATGGATAATGCACGCCTGGGCGACCAGAGCCAGCTGCCGGAAAGCCTGAAGCAAAATAAAGCACATAACGTTTTCTATATGTTACCCTTTGTATTGGGTATCATCGGGTTTGTATACCAATTCCTGAAAAACCGGAAAGACTGGGTCATTACATTCCTGCTGTTCTTCTTTACCGGTATGGCCATCGTGCTATATCTTAACCAACCGGGGAACCAGCCGCGGGAACGGGATTATGCTTATGTGGGATCCTTCTATGCATTTGCCGTGTGGATCGGTTTAGCGGTTGTAGCACTGCTGCGTTCTGCGCTGGAAAAAGAAGACAAAGAGTCTTTCCAGAAACTTTTGGTATACGGTGCTTCCGGTACTTTCCTCATCACCGCGCTCAGCAGTATGTCCAGTACTTTTAGTGCCATCATTATTGCCAGCCTGGTGGCCGCAGTTATTTATGCCGCCGTATTGTACATCGTAACGTTTGCCGCGCGGGCCCTGTCGTCAGGCGGCTCCAATATCCGGGCAGCTAATGTGCTCATTGCCCTGCTCTGTTTAGCCGTTCCGGGGCTGATGGCCCAACAGGAATGGAACGACCACGACCGGAGTGAGAAAACCATGGCTCCTGATCTGGCAAAAGACTACCTGGAAAGCTGTGCGCCCAATGCGATCCTGTTTACCTTCGGCGACAACGATACCTATCCGCTCTGGTATGCCCAGGAAGTGGAAAATGTACGGACCGATATCCGTATCATCAACACCAGCCTGCTGGGCATTGACTGGTATATCAACCAGCTGCGTTACAAGATAAACGATGCAGATTCAGTGGATGTGATCCTTAGTCCAGAACAAATCGAAGGTCATAACCGCGAATACCTTCCGTTCAGACAACCACAGCCAGGGCAAAACATTGATGCAAATAATTTTTACCCGTTATACGACGTTATCAAAACATTTATCGGTGCCCGTACGGAAGACCCGGAAACCGGGCGCGACGTAGGATCCGCTGCCCTGCCTTTCCGCAAGTTCTTTGTACCGGTGAATAAAGACATCGTTCGTAAGAACGGAACCGCCAATCCAACAGACAGCGTTCCCGATCAGTGGGCATTTGAGATCCCCACATCCAAAGGCGGTATCCCCCGCAACGACCTGATGGTACTCAGCATCATTGCCTCCAACCAATGGAAACGTCCGGTTTACTTTACCGCCCCTTACGGAGAACTGGGCTTTGGGCAGAACCTGAGAAAAGACGGGCTTACTTACCGGCTGGTGCCCTTCAATGTAAAAGCTCCGCAAGCCAACTGGATCGTGGATCAGGCCTATCGCCAGATGCGCGCCGGAGGTACATCCATCCGCGACAACAATGAAGACGTAATGGCGAAAAACCTGCTGACCAAATTTGAATTTGGCGGAGCCAATAAAAAAGGCGTTTACTTTGATGAAGTAAACCGTCAGTACCTGCTCAATATCCGGAGCATCTTTGCAGAAGCAGCCGGCAACCTTGCAGATGCAGGTAAAAAAGAAGAAGCCGTTAAACTGCTGAATAAAGCAGAAGCCGGGCTGCTTCCCGAAAACCTGCCCTATGCAATGACCAGCCGCTATAACCAGCACAATCAAACCGGCCTCATGTATGCTGAAGCCTACTATAAAGCCGGCAAGCTGGATATGGCACGTAAAGTGATTGCAGCGGTTAAAAAGGATCTTGCTGATCAGCGGAAATACTATAACTATCTGAAGGCTGAAAAACCGGAATACTTCCAGGGCCTGGCCAATATTGAAGATCCGCTCAACGAAATCACCGAAGCGGCAGCGGATGCCATCGAATCGCATTACGATCCCTTAAAAAAAGGTGAAAAAACGCCGGTTCAGGAACTGATTCCCCAGGAAAACGCGCCCGCAAAAGCTGCGGACAGCGGAGCGAAAAGCAAAACGCCGGATACCTCAAAAAAATAAGTAAGTGGTCTGATACCCGCAATCCCCTCCCCTCCGGAGGGGATTTTTTTATTGCAACCATTTCGGTATTCAAAATGTTATTAATAAAGCAGATTCATCCCCTGGCCGCATATTTCCGGACTTCCGGCCGCACCGCATTGTTTTTAGAAAAATAGTTTTACATTTAGTATATGAGAGGTATCCAATTCTCCGGGTTGGCCGCTGATGACCAGGGCAAAACCCCGTTCGAAAAAATGCTCGACCTTTTCATGCAATTGCTTACATATACCAGCGGAGACGCTGCAGAAGCGCTTCAATGGCTCAATGAGCTGGATAAAGAATACCAGCTGGGCAATGATGATTATGGAATGGGCGATTTTATAGACGACCTGAAGCAAAAAGGTTATATCACCGACGATCATCAAAAAGGTGAAATAAAAATCACTCCAAAAACAGAACAGGGCATCCGGAAAAAAAGCCTGGAAGAAATTTTTGGGAAGCTAAAAAAAGCCGGCAAAGGCGATCACAAAACGTTCAAGCCCGGACAGGGAGATGAACTGAATCCCGAAACCCGGCCCTTCCGGTTTGGCGATATGCTGGAACAGATCGATTTTACGGAATCGATCCGTAACGCGCAGATCAATCATGGCATCGACACATTTAATATCCGGGAAGATGACCTCAGCATCCGGGAAACCGACTTCAAAACACAGACCTCAACTGTATTGATGATCGATATATCCCATTCCATGATCCTTTATGGCGAAGACCGGATTACGCCGGCCAAAAAGGTAGCTATGGCACTGAGTGAGCTGATCACGACCCGTTATCCAAAGGATACACTGGACATTGTGGTATTTGGGAACGACGCCTGGCCGGTGGAGATAAAAGATCTTCCCTACCTGCAGGTGGGGCCTTATCATACCAATACGGTAGCCGGACTGGAACTGGCAATGGACCTGCTCCGGCGCAGGAAAAATCCCAATAAACAGATCTTTATGATCACCGACGGAAAGCCAACCTGCCTGAAGATCGGCAAACGGTATTATAAAAACAGCTTTGGTTTAGACCGCAAAGTAGTAAACCGTTGTATGAACCTGGCCGCTGCCTGTAAAAAATTAAAGATCCCCATCACCACATTCATGATCGCAACAGACCCCTATCTGCAACGTTTTGTTCAGGAATTTACGGAGATGAATCATGGTAAAGCCTATTTTGCTTCACTGGACAACCTGGGCTCCTTTATCTTTAAAGATTTTGAAAGCGGCCGGTCCAAGACCGTATTTTAAAAAACATTTCACCTTAACATTCACTCAAAACCTATCACTTAAGACTTCTCACGCTACACATTTCACTAAAAACTTTTCACTCAAGACTTCACAACATCTCACTAAAACATTTCACTCCAAATACCTCCACTCGTGATTAAAACATTAGGCGCATTAAAAGCATCCGGATATCAATCAAAGTCGATCAAAGAAGAAATCAGGCAAAATTTAATAAAAAAACTCAAAGCGGGCGAAACCTCCTTCCCCGGGATCGTTGGATATGAAGATTCGGTAATACCCGAAACAGAACGGGCGTTGCTGAGTAAGCACAATATACTTTTTTTGGGTTTGCGCGGACAGGCCAAAACCCGGATGGCGCGGCAGATGACCGCTCTGCTGGACGAATACATACCTGTAGTAGAAGGCAGCGACCTCAATGACGATCCGCTGAATCCCATTTCCAAGTATACAAGAGACCTCATCGCCGAAAAAGGAGATGACACCCCCATTACCTGGCTGGCCCGGGATCAGCGCTATGGCGAGAAACTGGCCACTCCGGATGTAAGCGTGGCCGATCTCATTGGTGATATCGATCCCATTAAAGCCGCCAACCTGAAACTGAGCTTTGATGATGAGCGGGTACTTCATTATGGCATCATCCCCCGGAGCAACCGCTGCATTTTTGTGATCAATGAGCTGCCGGATCTTCAGGCGCGTATCCAGGTATCCCTGTTCAATATTCTTGAAGAGGGTGATATACAGATCCGGGGCTTCAAACTCCGGCTGCCACTGGATATTTTATTTGTCTTTACCGCCAACCCCGAAGATTATACCAACCGGGGTTCCATCGTAACACCCTTAAAAGACCGTATACAAAGCCAGATCTTAACGCATTATCCCCGTACCCTGGAACATGCATTGGAGATCACCGAACAGGAAGCGGGTATTCACGAAGAACAAAAAGAGATGGTAAAGATCAGTGACCTTGTAAAACGGCTGATTGAGCAGGTAGCTTTTGAAGCCCGTAACAGTGAGCTTGTCGATAAAAAAAGTGGTGTTAGCGCGCGCTTAACCATTTCAGCCTTTGAAAATGCCGTCAGCACAGCCGAGCGCAGGGCGCTGGTCAACAATGAAACGGTTACACAGATCTGGATTTCCGATCTGTCGGGCATTATTCCTTCTATTACCGGAAAAGTAGAGCTGGTGTATGAGGGCGAACAGGAAGGCCCGTTCCAGGTAGCAATGAATCTTGTAGACAAAGCCATCCGTTCGCAGTTCATCCAGTACTTTCCCAACCCCGAACAATTGGGCAAACGGAAAAATACAGGAAAGCCTTCTGCGCAAAATAAAGCCGATGATAACCCCTATAAACCGATCATTAACTGGTTCGATAAAGGCAACACGCTGAATATCGATTTTAATACCACAGATAACAATAAGATACAGCAACTTTACCAGGTAGACGGACTTTATGCGCTGGTGAAAAAATATTTCGCCGGAGCCAATGAGCTACAGGCTGCATTACTGATGGAGTTTGTACTTTTTGGACTTTCGTCCTATTCGCTGATCAGTAAAAAATTGTTTGAAACAAAGGTGGAGTTTAAGGACCTTTTTGGCAGCATGCTGGGGTCGGCCACTACCGGCGAATACGAGAGTTTTGGTTTTGAGGAAGATGAATAGATACAGCGGGGACGGTTCATTTGTTAAATCAGGCATAAAACCATCCCAGTTATAATTCACACAACAACTGGAATAGTCCTTATATTTTTTTACCGCAAGCGCGAAATAGCTTTGCAGTAAACAAAATATATATTAATGAGAATTTCAGTGTTAGTTGCAGCATCCGCTATATTCCTTAGCTTTTTCGCTGCCTGTTCAAAAGATAAGGACCAGGCTCCTGTTCAAACCCCCAGTGAGCTGTTATCAGCTACAGCATGGGAAACCACCAGTGCCAAAAACGCCCAGGGAGCCCAGGTAGCCCTCACCGACGACAATGTAAAGAACTTTGTTGGATTTGCATACTTCAAAGCCGATACCAAATTCACGATGTATAATTTAGACAATTCTCCTAAAATGAAGGGTGACTGGTGGCTTTCGCTGGATGGAAAAACAAGATTTATTATCGCCCGGAATGATGCCGGTACAGAACTGTTCAGACGTGAAGTAGAGATCACCGTACTTACCAAAACAGAATTCACTTACCGGATTTACCCGACTGCCGGAAATAAAGCCGTGTATTTTGATATCATTCATACTCCGACTACACACGCGGAGCCGGTAAAATAAGCAACGGTCATTCGTACCCTAAGGTCTGCCCCCCGGGGTGGGCCTTTTTTGTTACACATCTATTTCACAGATACAGCGTTTCGTTTGCTACCGCAATGCCCTTGCGAACCGATGCTTCAGCCGCTTGAATTGAAGCATGCAGTGTTTCAATGCTTCTGCAGCAAACATAGAAAATACCGGGAGTACAACAAAGCTCCGGTTGTGCCCGCCGCTTTTCATACGGCCGCTAAAGTCTTGTTTCTGCAGGTTGCTGCTATTTCCTATATTTAGGAAATTTTCAAAAAATCATGCCTGCCGATATTCCTGTATTGAACCTGGATACCTTTACGTTCCGCGATATAAATGGTATTACGATATTGAATCACGTACTTAAAGGGAATAACCGGATCACCAGGCCGCACAAACATGATTTTTATTTATTCTTTTTGATAGATCAAAGCAGCGGCAGCCATACCATTGATTTTGTAGAGCATCCCGTAAGTGATCAGCAGATCCATGTATTACTGCCGGGCCAGGTACACCACTGGAACCTGGATGCCGCTACAACCGGCTTTCAGCTGATGATCAGCGAAGCAATTTTTCAGTCCATGATCAATTACCTCAGCTTTAGCCCGCTATTCTACTTCCGGCATCCCGTATTATCACTTCCTGAACATCTCTTCCGGATCTTTTATCATGAATTTCAGCAACTGGATGAAGAGCTGCGCGCCCCCTGTCCGAATCTGGATATCATCTATACCCGGAGTAAATTAATTGTTCAGTTACTGGGAAAAGAACAGGACACACAATTTGAGAGCATTCAAAAAATGAAATCCAACCCGCTGATCATCCGGTATACAACCATGGTTAACGAACAGTTCCGTGATCAGCGGTCTGTGGCCTATTATGCCAAACAACTCAACATCACCCCCAACTACCTCAATATACTTTGTAAGCGGTTTTTATATGCATCGGCCAATGAGCTGATCCAGAAAAGACTCATTCTTGAGGCCAAGCGCCTGCTGGGCATTTCGGGCAAAAGCATTAAGGAAATTGCCTATGATCTGGGGTTCTATGACACCGCCAATTTTTCTAATTTTTTTAAATCACAAACAGGTGTGGCGCCAAAAGCATTCAGAGAACACCCCTGAACATAATGCTTCAGACCCACACGATTTACAAGCTTGGCTCCAGCCATTTAAAATCTTCCGCCAATGGCATTGCTCCATAGGCCGCAGCCACTGCCGGTGGCGGAATGGTGAGTTTACGCTTCTGCGTATCGATCCAGGCACCTTCTAATGTAATGACAGCCGCCAGCGTTTGCTCGTCTTTATAAATATGATGCCGCATCGCCCAACGGCTAAAATCCCTCCGGGACTGGGTCAGCTCCAGGTCGATCCAAACGGTATCTTCCAATCGTATCTCTCTTTTAAAAACACATTCTTCGCGAAAAATAACCGGTCCCACATGTAATTCCGTCATGTGCCCCGTGGTTAGTCCTTTTTCGGAAAGGAACCGGATCCGGCAATAAGCGCCCCAGTCGTAATACACACTGTGCCTTAGATGCCCGTTCAGGTCGAGGTCTGCCCAACGGATCTGCAATGTTTTCGTAAAACGCTCCATATGCTGCAATTGATACAGGTTTTCTGCATTATTAACAAACTTACATAATGTTCTCAATCAAAATTATCAAAAAGGGTCACTATATTTACCGTTTCAATCAAAAGGATCTAATTTTCAACAGCGTGTAAAACAACAAATGATGAAGTACGTTCTCACAATCGGGTTACTGGCCGCAGGCAGCGTATCCCTTTTTGCCCAGTCAAAACCAAAACCCAAACCGGCAACGGTAAAAAAACCGGCAACAGCGGCCGTTTCTGCAGCATCCCCCGCATTAAAAACACTGGCAGATTCCGCCAGCTATGCAATAGGCGTCAATATTGCCCAATCGATCAAAAAAGATATTGGAGATCTGAATAGCGGCGTTCTGATCGATGCAATGAAGGCAACATTTGGTGGTAAAAAACCGATGCTTAGCGAAGAAACACTGGTAAGCGTAATGATGGCCTATTCAGAAAAAGCCAAAGAGGCCCAGGCGCAGGGAACGATCAATGCGGGCCGGGCATTTTTAGAGAAAAACAAAACCCAGCCAGGTGTTAAAACCACGGCCAGCGGGTTACAGTATATCGTATTACATGAAGGCACGGGCGTAAAACCGGCTGCTGAAGATACAGCGATCTGCCATTACAGGGGTTCCTTGCTGGATAGTACTGAGTTTGACAACTCTTATGATCGTGGAGAGCCACTGACCATTCCCGTGTCGGCTGTTATCAAAGGATGGACGGAAGGCCTGCAAATGATGAGCAAAGGATCCAAATATAAATTCTTTATTCCCTATGAGCTGGGATACGGTTTAAGAGGTGCGCCTCCAACCATTCCCGGAGGAAGTGTATTGATCTTTGAAGTGGAACTGCTGGATGTAAAGAAAGGAAAATAGCTTTTAAAGAACAGATCAGGGCCGATGGTAATGATGGGTAACCCATATAAACCATCGGCCCTAAAAATAACTTTCAAGAGAAATCATAATACCTCACAACCGCACTTCAACGAGCTTTTCATTTTTAAACGAAACCGACCTGCCCTGCAGCGGATAGCTGGAAAACGGGTAGTCCTTCACGAAAATATTGGTTACTTCACCCGAGCCGCAGCAACCGCCCGGATGGAAGAAATAGTTATAAGTAAACCTAATGGTTCCGGATTTTGAAACAACCTGGATCTCGTTATTACCAGGAACAGAATAATCCCTAAAGAGCAGGGTATTCTTTAAACTATCTACAGTTTCGTTGCCATAGATATGCACCTGCTGGTCCGCACCATGTGTTATCCGGATACCTGCAGTATCAAAACTACCATTGGCTATTTTATTTTCCCCTGTTTTGGCGTCCACAATTTTCAGGTAAAAAAGGCCGCTGGGCGTCATGCAATCTACCAGCGCGCAATTCAACGTTTCATGATTTTTTTCACGACTGCAGGCCAGCATTCCAAAGATCAGGCAAGCAATAAGCGTTTTCTTCATAAGAATTGTTTTATAAAAAAACGCAATGCCTCCTGCAAACGCAACAGCAACCCTAAAAAATCAACCGGTGCGTTTCCTTTATCACGCCCATCACAAATACACTTTGCACATGCCCCAGGTTTTCTACCTGGCTTAACCGGTTTACATGAAAATCATAAAAGCCGGCCATATCTTTTGCCATCACTTTCAGCATAAAATCAAATTCGCCGGAAATGCTATAGCACTCCACTACTTCATTCAACCCGTTAATGGCCTGGATAAATTTTAACCCCGCTTTTTTATCATGTTGTTTCAGCGAAACATAACAGATCACCGTTAGCCCTTTATCCAGTTTTTGTGCATCCAGCAAAGTGGCATATTGCCGGATCACTCCCCTCTCCTCCAGCCGGCGGATCCGTTCATGCACCGGGGTTGGACTCAGATGCACCCGGGATGCGATCTCCGTTACCGATATGCGTGCATTTTCCTGCAGGAGTTTTAAGATCTCAAGGTCCTTATCATCCAGCCCGGATTGATGTGGAAGAGCAGCCGATTCTGCTGTTTTAGCGGTCCGCTTCATTTTTAAAAGTATTTATATCCATAAATTTAGTACTTTATAGGGAATATCACTTATTAGCAAGAATTAACATAGTGTTTTTTACCAAGTCTTATCTTTGCGGTTTAAAAACATACACAATATGTCCACTGTAACAAAATCCCAGATAGACTTTGACCTGAAATACAAAGTTGCCGATATCAGCCTCGCCGAATGGGGCCGCAAAGAAATCAGGCTGGCCGAAGCAGAAATGCCCGGTTTGATGAGTATCCGTAAAGAATATGCCGGTTCACAGCCGTTAAAAGGCGCACGCATTGCCGGCTGTTTGCATATGACCATTCAAACCGCGGTATTGATTGAAACACTGGTAGCCCTGGGTGCTGAAGTAAAATGGAGCTCCTGTAATATTTTCTCTACACAGGATCATGCTGCTGCAGCTATTGCCGCTGCAGGAATCGGGGTATTTGCCTGGAAGGGCCAAACCCAGCAGGAAGCAGACTGGTGTATTGAACAAACCCTGTTCTTTGGTGGTGTAGACCGTCCGTTAAACATGATCCTGGATGATGGTGGTGACCTTACCAATATGGTATTGGATACCTACCCTGAGCTGGTACAGCATGTAAAAGGGATCAGCGAAGAAACCACAACCGGCGTACACCGTTTATATGAGCGGGTAGCCAAAGGAACCCTTCCGATGCCTTCCATCAATGTGAATGATTCTGTAACCAAATCCAAGTTCGACAACAAGTATGGTTGTAAAGAATCACTGGTAGATGCGATCCGTCGCGCCACCGACGTAATGCTGGCCGGAAAGGTAGCTGTTGTAGGTGGGTATGGAGATGTGGGTAAAGGATCTGCTGCATCTTTAAGCGGAGCCGGATGCCGGGTGATTGTAACTGAAATTGACCCGATCTGTGCACTTCAGGCAGCAATGGATGGCTACGAAGTAAAGAAAATGATCGACGCCGTGAAGGAAGCGGATATCGTGGTTACTGCCAGCGGATGTCGCGATCTGATCACCGGCGAGCACTTTAAAGCGATGAAAGATAAAGCCATTGTTTGTAATATCGGACATTTTGATATTGAGATTGATGTAGCCTGGCTGAACCAGCATTATGGTCAAACCAAGGATACCATTAAACCCCAGGTAGATCTTTACAATATTGACGGGAAAGACATCATTTTACTGGCGGAAGGCCGCCTGGTAAACCTGGGTTGCGCCACTGGTCATCCCAGCTTTGTAATGAGCAACTCCTTCTCTAACCAAACCCTGGCTCAGATTGAATTGTGGACCAACAACGATCAATATGAGAACAAAGTATATGTACTTCCCAAGCACCTGGATGAGAAGGTAGCCCGCTTACACCTGGCCAAGATAGGCGTGGAACTGGATACCTTAACCCCTGCCCAATCGGCTTATCTGGGCATTCCGGCTGAAGGTCCGTTCAAACCGGAACTCTACAGATATTAAGCCTGTTTTTATATTCTTCAAAGCCGCATTCCTGATTGGAATGCGGCTTTTTTTTTCCGGATGCCCTGCTTCGGCGCCAGGGACTTTGATTAAAGACACCACTTTCAAACGTTAGTACGCTAATTTATCTGGCGATTTTATAAGTTATTTTACTATTTTAGCGACTGTTTCAAAAAAGAATAAGTATTTATTCATTTCTTGCCAATCATTTCGCTTTATGAAATTATTTCCTTCGCTGTATCTATTCGTAATTCCCGCTTTTATCATATCCGGGTCAAAGACTCCCGGTCTGTTAAACGGTAAACCGACACCGGTTTCTTTTGAGAGTCGTCAAAAAACGATCAACCTGCTGGATAAAAACAATGCATCTAAATGGCGGGGGTACGATGGCAACCGGCTACCTCCGGGCTGGACGATCAGTGACGGAATGCTGTGGATGAACAATGAAGCCAAACCCGATCCTTCGTATAAAGGCGGGCGTGACGTGATCTTTACCGGCCAGGAATTTGAATACTTTGAACTAACCATCGACTGGAAGATCGCAAAGGGCGGCAATAGCGGAATCTTCTATCATGTAAAAGAAGGACATGGCTCCCCATCCAGCATCAGCCCGGAGTACCAGCTGATCGATGATGAAAATTTTGCAAGCATGCACCCCGATCTGAAAAGCTACAACGCGCAGTTTGGAGCGGAGCACCCGGAACAATTGCAAGACTGGCAAAAAACCGGTGCCGATTATGCCATGCATACAACCGACGAAGCGCATAAACTGCTCCACCCCGTGGGCCAGTGGAATACCACAAAGATCGTAGTAGCACCCGGCCGTACCGAACATTGGCTGAACGGCGTAAAACTATTGAGCTTTGAGCCCTGGTCCGAAGATTGGTATGCCCGTAAAAAAGCAGGGAAATGGGCAAAGGCCGATCTGTATGGAACTTTCAAAACCGGTTTTATCGGCCTCCAGTACCACGGAAGTTCTTTGTGGTTTAAAAACATTCACGTTAAACCATTGCAATAATCATTTGAATAAACTATAAAAATAAAAATACACATATGAAAAGAAGAAGTTTTATAAAAGCTACTGCTGCCGGAACGATCGCTTTTATGCTTCCGTTTCCCGCATCTGCACTCTACGCCGGGAAAAAATTAAGAGTTGCCCAGATCGGATTGGGTTCAATGGGCTCCAATGACCTGCTGGCAATCGCTTCTCACCCTTTGGTGGAAATCGTAGCGCTTTGTGATGTAGACCAGAACGCCCTGGATAAAGCAAAGGCTGAACATGCCAATGCAAAAACGTTTACCAATTATAAGGAACTGTTTAAAACCATGGGAAAAGATATTGATGCGGTAGTGGTATCTACAACCGACCATGCGCATGCGCCTGTATCGCTGATGGCCATGGAACTGAATAAACACGTATACTGCCAGAAACCATTAACCCATTATATAGCCGAATCCAGGAAAATGGATGCTGTGGCCGCTCAAAGGAAACTGGTAACGCAAATGGGTATCCAGGTACATTCCTTCTACGATTATAAGCTGGCAACCATCCTGATTCAAAAAGGCATTATTGGAAAAGTAAAAAAAGTAATTGCCTGGTCGCCCAAAGTATGGGGCTATGACGGTGCAGAGCCCCAGGGAAGCGATCCGGTACCAGAAGGATTGAACTGGGATCTGTGGCTGGGCTCTGCAAAGAAACGCCCATACAAGAAAGGACTTTACCACCCGGGCAACTGGAGAAAATGCATCGATTATGGATGCGGCACCCTGGGCGACATGGGCGTTCATATTTTTGATACTCCGTACAACGCATTAAAATTAAGTGTACCATTAACAGTTAAAAACGAATGCCGGGCTCCCAATGCATTTGGTCATCCCGAAAAAAACCATGTAACGTATGTATTCCCGGAAACACCTTATACCGCTAAAACCCTTGAGTGGGTATGGTATGATGGTAAAGGAGCACCGGAAGCACAATCCGAACTGGAGCTCCCGGGCGGTGAAGCATTACCCGATCAGGGAGCTATGTTTATCGGCGAAAACGGGCAACGCTTGTTATTACCACACTTTATGCAACTGCCCAAACTGATCGTTGATGGCAAGTTTGAACCGATCGACATCAAAAAATTCGATCCGGATGGAACAGCAGGCAAACCCACTACCAGCTATGATGCCGAAACACCCAAGCATTACCACGAGTTTGTGGATGCCTGTTTGGGTAAAGCTAAATGCAGCGCGCCGTTCTCGTACTCCGCAAAACTGACAGAGGTGATCTTGCTGGGTGTGATCGCTGCACGGTTCCCCAACGAAACATTGCATTGGGATGGCAAACTTGCCCGGTTTAAGGAGGCGAAGGCCAATAAATTTATATCAGGCGGTACCGTTTAATATGGTTCCGGTTCGCATTGTTAAGTAAGAACATTTATATAAAAGAGCCCCGGATTGTAGTCCGGGGCTCTTTTTATTGCTTGTTTATTTTGAGATCGATGTGTTTGATTAATTCATTAAAATTTAGGTGCTCAAGCTCCGCAACCGTATCGATTATATCCTTGCTTTGTTCCTCTGATAAAATAGCACGGCTCAAAAGGCGGAACTTTTTTACGGTATCCTCCCAGCTAAAGGGCCTTGTATAAAAACCATAATAATCTTCTTTCTCCCTGCTGAACGATTCACCATTCTCAAGTTCGATCACCACCTTTGTTTTCATTTTATCCGGATATGCAACAGTGTAAGGATCCAGCATTCCGGCAACCATTACCGGCTTATGAAAGGGCAATCCCGTTCGAACCTGTACTTTTTGTAATAGCTGCTGCACATCCTGTTTTAAAATACGGGCGGGTGCAAATTGAGCCGGCGTAAGCTCCCCATCTAATAAAAGCGCGGCTGTTGTATAAAACAAACTATGGTCTGCCTGCTCCTTGGTTTGTACATCTTTGCGGTTTCCGTATGCACCGGAGCCAATGATATGGTAGGCGGTAAGGAAGGTGGTAATATCAACTTTTGCAATGTTCCGGCAATCAAAACGATGTTCCTCCCTGAGTTCATCTGCCGCCTCAAGGCTGGCCTGTGCATGTACTTCTGCATTATAGCGTTTAAGCACGCATTTAGAAATCAAATCAAAGGATTCCCGGGCCCAATCGTAATCCAATTTCATCCCAAATACTTCGTCAAAGCCTTTGGGTCCCTCAAATAAAGCAATGGGTCCCGTCATGCCCTGCTGCGCCAGCAATGCAATTCCAACGCAATCTAAGGCGTCCAGCGAAGAAGCAAATCCCTTCCATTCATATGTATAAGAGGCCCGGCTGGTAACCATCGGGCTGATGGAAGTTCCAGTTATACCAAGCGCATGAGCAGTTTGTTCGGGAGTCATCGCCAAAAGCCGGGCAATACCTGCGGTTATCGAATAACCCAGCAACAGTGTATGGTCGATCCCCTCTTTCATAACGGGAATCTCTTCTACCAGCCGGCATTCTAACTGATATGCTACGGCCATGGCAGCCAGGAATTCCTTTCCCGACGTTTTCCGAAGCTGGCTTACCGCCATCAGTGCCCCGATATTATCACTTGGATGACAGGTTGCCTCCTTACCCATAAAATTATCCATAAAGTCGGGATAACGGATCAGTGCGGTGTAAAGTTGTGCCGCGCGATCTGCAGGCAGTTTTCTTCCATAGGGCGTAATGCAATTACCGCCGTCAGAAAGTATGCGCTGCTGCCTGACCAATTTCAGAACCGGCTCCTTATCTAAAGAAAAGAAAAAGGAACCCAATGCGTCCAGAAGATGCCGCTTTAACTGTGCCACATCCTTTTGTCCTATATCATCAAACGAAGCACTTAAGGCAAATTCCGCGATCTGATTATTTTGAAGTGTTTTTTTCATTCAAACAGTTTGTTATCCGCTTTTCTGAACCTTTCGTCATCTGCTTAACCAGGCATTCATCTGATCCCTTCCGTCTATTTGTCAAATAGTTATTTTTGATCAGACCAGATGCAGCAATCAATAAACAAGGTTTATGCCTTAATGACTGCACGCCCCTACTTCTTTTTATGCTATTGAAAATGAACCGGATTAAACCGGTGCAGTTACCGGTTATTGCTCCGGCATTGATAAAAAATGCTCAGACTGTGTACTATTATCTACAGTTATCAGCGATGATCTGTCCTTGAATATTAGTATTTCAGCTTTTTTCAAGTTCACGTACAACCACTTTTGCCATTTCCTTTGAACTAAAAGGGTTTTGACCGGTAACCAGGTTTCCATCTACCACTACATTAGACGTCATGGGTATACAGGCCTTTTTCAAATCGGCGCCTCTTTCTTTGATGGCAGCCTCCAGGTTAAACGGCACTTCCCGTTTTCTTCTCGCCAGCGTTTCTTCAAACCAGTCGAAGCCCGTCATCGCTTTTCCTTTGATCAGGTATTCCCCGTCTGATCGTTTCACATTCAGCAACCCACCTACACCATGACAAATAGCCGCTACCATTCCTCCCTTCCCGTATTGGTTGCGGATGATCGATTGCAGCACAACATTATCCGGGAAATCATACATCGTTGCATGTCCGCCTGCCAAATACACACAATCAAAGGCTTCATCCTTTACGGCTTCTAAACTTTGAGAGTGATTCAATGCATCCATAAAAGCCGGGCTTTCATAACAGTCTTTAGAAATCTTATCCAGCACTAATGGTTTCAGACTTTCGGGATCAATGGGCACATGCCCACCCCGGGGACTGGCTATAACAATATCCCAGCCTTTCCCCTTCGCGCTATGATAAATATGGGTCAATTCGCTCAGCCATAAACCGGTCTTTAACCTTCCGCTGGCATACGCGTCTACATTGGTTACGATTAATAAGAGTTTTTTCTTCATTTGATGATATGTTTATCTGTCCCTTTTTGTCAAACGATTCTACTCCGGCTGCCGGTTCAATGAAAGAAGGCAATCACTTCGTACAAAGGTCAATTAAATGAGGTCCGGAATGCCGCTGGCGAAACAGAGGTCCGGTTTTTGAACAAGCGATGGAAGGATTGCGGGTGTTCAAATCCCAAATGATACGCGATTTCGGACACCGACATTCCTGTAGTGGCTAATAATTCCTTTGCCTTTTCGATCACCCGGTTTTGTATATGTTGCTGTGTGGTTTCACCGGTTTGTACCCGCAGCATATCACTGAGGTAATTAGGGCTCAGATGCAATGCATGAGCCACAAACTGAACAGTAGGAATTCCCTTAACCGCTAATTGGTCTTGTTTAAAATAATCATCCAGCAGCATTTCCAGTCTTGTAAGTAAATCACTGTTCACTTTTTTTCGGGTCATAAACTGGCGGTTATAAAAACGGTCGCAATACTTCAATAACAAGTCGATATTTGAAACCAATAAATCCTGCGTAAAGGCATCCATATTGGCATCGATTTCGCCGCGAATATTTTGTATAATATCCATAACAGACTTTTCTTCTTTCTCTGAAAGAAATAACGCTTCATTACTTGCATAGGAAAAATAACCGTAGCCTCCGATTTTAGATGCTAAAGGAGCACCCAGCAAAAAATCGGGATGAACAACCAATACAAATCCTTTTACTCCGTTCAGCAGTACATCTTCAAACTGCAGCACCTGGCGGGGCGCAATAAAGTACATAACCCCCTCATCAAAATCATAATATTGCTGACCATATTTACATTTTCCGCCCGCGCAATCTTTCTTTAACGCTACTACATAAAAGTCTGTTGTAACGGCACTCAGGATCGTTTCGCGCTCCAGCTTTACATCGTCAAAATCAAACACACTGATCAGCGGGTTGGCGGGCTTCTTCAACCCTAAAAGCTGATGCAATGTGCTGATGGATGAAACTTTTTCCGGAGCCTTCATGTTCTGATTTTATATCCTAAATTACTACTTTTCTTTTTTTGCCGGCAGTTGTTCCTGTTTAATCTGTTCCATCCCCTGCCGGTAAGTTGTTACCTGGAATGCAGGAAAATACTTTCTAAATTTTGCATCATCAAACACATTATCATGTTCGTACCGGGGAAGCAGCTCCTGCAATTCTTTTATCCGTTCATTAAAAAGAGCGCCGATCTTAAAAGCAAATTTTGGTACAACTGCATAGTTTAACTCCCGCCCGTAAACAGTCTCTGCCAATGTTATAAATTCCTCGTAAGTGGGATGACTTTCATCAACTGGCAAATGCCAGGTTTGTCCGAATGCTTCGGGAGTGTTCCCAATTAACGCGGTTGCACGGCTTGCGTCCGGCGTCCAGATCAGGCTTCTTTTTTTATCGGCACTTATTGGCACTTTTAGCCTTTTTCCCTCCCGGATATTGTCAAATATCAACGTATTGGTAATGCTTTGTGTTTTACCCGGGCCATAAAACTCAGGCGCACGGCAAATCACGGCTTCTAACTTGCCTGACTGTATTTCCCCCAGCACCATCTCAGCCATTTCCTTTCTTACCTTTCCCTTTCTGCCTACCGGAGCAAAGGCCGTGGTTTCCGTCAGCACCTTGTCATCCTGCGGATACATATAGGTATTGTCAAAAAACACCAGCTTTGTTCCATTGATCTTACAAGCCTCTATTACATTCCGGGTGATTAACGGAAATTGCTGTTCCCATAAACCGGAGCTAATGGGAAGCCCCAGGGTAAAATAGGTAATTTCACTGCCTTTTACAGCCTCTATCGCTTTTTCCCTATTGGATAAATCGGCCGAAAAAATCGAATCGGTATCGTTCACCTTTTTCGCATTTCTGCTTACGACCCGTATATCAGCGGTAAAATTCCTTTTAAGCTCCCTTGCCAGTTCTTCACCAATTTGTCCATTGGCTCCTAATATTGTTTGCATAACCTTTCAGATTTTTACAACATTAAACGTTTCCATGTTTTATTTCATCCGCTGCCATACAGTGGTTCTTCCAAACGCAGCGATTCCTACAAATCCACGTAGCTGAAGGCTTCCGTTCTTTTTTAATGTGATCTTCCCACTGCAGGTTTTGCCGCTTTCGGGGTCATACACGGTACCGTTTTCCCAAACATTATTTTCAGTGTAAACAAAATTTTTCAGGATAACCGTACCGGCTATTTTATTATTCCGTTTACGCTTGTCGGGATTATGGATATCCTTTGCGTCAGGAACATTTGTCCATATCAAGGTGCCAAAATATTGGTTACCCGCTTTGTTTATGCGGACATTTCCTTTGCCGCCTTCCGTAACGAAAAGACCAATAATCTGATCCGCACCGGTTGGTTGAGCAATGGCATTTGTATACAGAAACAAGAACACAGTTACTATTGAAATTTTTAATACGCGCATACGTTTAATCTTTCGTAGTACAAAGTTCCGTAGAAATACCAGTACCAGTGTATCCCAATTAAGGGAAGTTGTAACAAAATCTCTGTTGAGCGTACGCGGGCTACAGGAAAGTTGTTTTATCATATCACCGGACAGATTCGGCTTCAACTATTATTGCATATATTTAAACGTTGGCAGTAAGTGAAGAACGACACTAAGAAGATTAAGCAGACAAAAAATAACAGCGAAATGACAACGCCAAAGATCACAGCAACTAATTACTATCCAAACAAAAAATTGGTTGTAACGCACATCAGCGGGGAACTTGAAAAGACGGACGTTGAACAATGGGCACAATCATTCAAGGACAGGTTGGAGCAACTTGCAGACAACTCAACGTTTAAAATCTTTATCAATATGTATGGATTTAAAGCGGCAAACATTGACGCACATAAAAGATTCAGAGGCGTTGTTCCTCTAACACTTGCTGGATATGGTTGGAAAGAAGGTTACCTTGATTTGTTTGAGGAAGAAGCCAGGACAATAACGTACAGGAACATAAGAGGGATAAAATGTGTTGGCGCTGCACACGCACATCAGGATGAAACAAAAATGGACTTGTATGAAACAAAATTCAGCAGTAACAATGAGCATTTCTTTCCGGACCCGGCACAAGCAAGACAATGGATAGAAAACTTAGAAATATCAAATTGACAAGGGCTTGAATGGCAGGCCTCCGCCCCTCCGTTAGCTGCCTACTTTCATACTGTTAATGTGGAGGAACATCTATCGAAACGAAATCCTATTATTCAGGAAGCGCAATTTTTATAATGCCCAAACGAAACAAAAGGTAGTTAAATGGTGCTACCTATTTAACTACCTTTACTCATGCTCATTGAAAATCAATGAAGGTTGTCGGGATGACTGGATTCGAACCAGCGGCCTCTTCGTCCCGAACGAAGCGCGCTACCGGGCTGCGCTACATCCCGAAAGGGGGCACAATATAAAATAAGTTTTGAAATTATAGATGGATCAGATGAATTATTTCCAAATATTTGCAACGGTCGTTTTTTGAATATCCTTCTGAAGGCGCTTCCCCGGCTAGTCCAGCAACAGCTGTACCACAGAGAGCCGGGGTAATTGCACCGTAAGTTGCTGTCCTTTTAGCTGTGCACCGGTAAATGGCGCCGGAACAACTTTCTTTTTATTTTCAAAGCTATTGATATCTGTAAAAGCTTTGCTGGTTAGTATTGTTCCGCTAACTTTTTTGTAGGCTACTCCGGACAAGGGTACCTGGATTGCACGGTCATTTGTGGGATCGATATTCACCAGGGTAATGCACAGACGTCCGTTTGCATTAATGGACGCCGAAGCATTCACTGCGGGAAGCCGTTGTCCTTCATTTGTATATTCCGGTGTTTCAATTTTAAGTGGCACCCGCTTAGCATCCATATGCTGTTGATACAGGTCAAATACATAATAAGTGGGCGTTAACAGCATGTCTGCTCCCTTTGTAAGAATCAGCGATTGCAGTACATTTACCGTTTGAGCCAGATTGGCCATCCGGACGCGGTCTGCATGATTATTAAAAATATTCAGGGTGGTTGCTGCAATCAATGCGTCCCGCAGACTGTTCTGCTGATACAGGAATCCCGGGTTGGTACCCGGTTCCACATCCGTCCATATTCCCCATTCATCTACTACCAGTGCCACGCGTTTCTCCGGATCATATTTGTCCATAATGGCCGCATGCCGGGTTACCAATTCATCCATGAAAAGACAACTCTTCATGGTATTGAAATATTCCTTTTCATCAAAGCTGGTAGCAGATCCCTTATGATTCCAATTCCCGGTAGGAATGGTATAATGATGAAGACTGAGCCCCCACATCATATGCCGGGGAATATTTTTCATAACCACCTCCGTCCAGTTATAATCTGCAGAGTTGGCACCTGCCGCAATTTTCTTTAACGGTGCATTGGGATAGTTCCGGGCAAAAGTTGCATAACGCCGGTATTCGTTGGCATAATACTCCGGCGTCATATTACCACCACAACCCCAGCTTTCATTTCCTACCCCCCAAAAGCTTACATTCCAGGGACCATCCTTTCCATTTTCCTTTCGTAACCGGGTCATGGGCGTTTCACCCGAAGCATTCAGGTACTCTACCCATTTTGACATTTCTTCTACGGTTCCGCTGCCTATATTTCCCGCAATATATGGTTCCGTGCCCAGCAGGCCGCAAAGTTCCAGGAATTCATGGGTACCAAAACTATTATCTTCTGTTACGCCGCCCCAATGCGTATTGATCATCTTCGGCCGGCCATTCCGGGGGCCAATACCATCCCTCCAGTGGTATTCATCAGCAAAACATCCGCCAGGCCAGCGCAAATTGGGAATCCGTATCTTCTTTAATGCCTCCACTACATCCAGACGAATCCGGTCTTTCCTGGGCACATTCATCGCCGGGTCTACCCAAAAACCGTCATAAATACAACGTCCTAGATGTTCTGAAAAATGACCGTAAATATGACGGCTGATGATGGTTTGTGTATCTTTTAATTGAAGGGTAACAGTACCCTCCCGCTGCGCATTCAAAAGCATTGCAATTGACAGGCATACAAAAAAAAGCAGGCTTCGTTTCATTTAATCGTTTTTAGATTACTTATTAATTGTTCATTTAACAATTAATCTAAAAATACAGCTTCCTGTGGATTACTCCAAATACTTTTTGAAGAGCCGGCTCCTTCCCGGCAATACAAGCCGGTTACCGGGCAAGATTATTCCTCAGCACGTCCGTTATTCCCGCAGTAGTGCCAACGAGCCCGGTCTTTTCTCCATCACACCGAGGTCTGCAAAAAAATATTCATATTGCTGCTTTCTGCATCTGCCGGCAGGCTATATACCGGACTATCAAAATAGCTGGTTGCTTTTGAATAATGCACCTCGCTTACCGAGATCATTTCCCGGCTCCTGTACACGTTATCTTCTTTTCATCTCCAGCCATATCGGCTTTATTGTTGTTTAATAGGACGGTGCATCATCCATTGCTCTATATATGCAGCAAGCTGTTCATAGGGCATTTTGGGAGTAAGGTAAGCGGCCTTGTCCTCCAGTTTATTGATCCATTTATTGCTGCCGTCTTTCTCTACTTCAATCGTTCCCTTTTGGATTTCAAAGAAATTGCTATATCCCTTAACCGCTATCAATACAGCAGTTTGATCCCAGCTCATGCGCCCATTCTGATCGGACGCTGCCTGCGGGATGGATATCCGGTATGCGTCCTTTACCGGGCTGTTGCTGATCGTGGCATCATTGACCAGCTTCAATCCTGTCTGTATCTGCTGACCGATCTCCCAGCCGGAAAACAATACAGGTTTGGGCCATACCTTAAAAAGCTCATACGCGGCAGCAGCATCCTTATATACATTGAATTCTTTCCCTTCCGGAAATTTTCCGGCCATACTCACCAGGTTTTTTACTTTCTTTTTTACCAGCTCAAGCCCGCTTAAACGGGAATACTGATCAGGCCCCGAATGCACCAGGTTATTCAGGTTGGTAAAAAATCCAACCGTAATAACGGTCACACTGTTGTCCGGCTGTTCTGCCAGTAATTTCCGGTACAGGCTCACTGCATCCGGAACCTCCGCATTGGTTTTAATGGTATGCGGATACCGGGCAATTAACGAATCGGTCCAGTGCTGCGGATCCTTACCGGTGTATGCCCATTGCCGGGGAACACCAACCGGGATGCCTGGCCGGTGAAAATAGGTATTGAAAATATTGAGTACACTTGCTACCCCTTCATATTTTGTGCTGGCAATGGTACCCAAAATAGTTACATACCCGCTGTCTGCAAAAGCGTGGAGCATAGCAATAGCGCCTACATCATCATAGTCTGGCCCCATATCCGTATCAAAAATAACACGCACCTTCTTGTTGTTCCGGGCATCCCGGCTCCCTTCTGTTCCTGCCAAACTGTGTACCGGGGTACCATAAAGCAACAGGCATAGCAGCGGGTATAAAGTAATCGTTCGCATTTTCATCGTTATTTATTTTTAGTCATGAAACAGATTACCAGCCAGGGTTCCGGGGCAGGTTCTTATTTTGCGGTTTCAAAAATAGCAGCCACCTATGAAACTCTATACCACATTAACAAATTATGCAGTTTCGGGCTCCTTTACAGAAAGGAATAAATCGTGGCGTTCCTGGTAGACATATTCGTTTCATCCTATCTAATTTACCAATACAGAAATGAAATTAAAAGTTTCAGAACACTACTTAAAACAAGGTTCAATTAAATTTAATAATTTCAAATCAGGAAAGTCTTCGAAATATAAAGGCAGTATATTATATATCAATAAATTAAAAATAAAAATCGAAGGAAAATAAGACAATTATGAAGGAAAAGCGGGCATGACAACCAAAAGACCTTGGTGCCGGGTTAAACCGGCCGGCATTTCCCCGGCATCATTTATGCGCCTATTTATGTTTATGTTCCACCAGTCCTTCCTGTCTCCCTAAGCCAGAAGGATAGCTACTTCAATAAACAAAAAAAAGCCTCACATTTCTGTGAGGCTCTCAATAAGAATGGCAGCCGAAGGAGCAGCGCGACTGAGTCCCGATAGCGAAGCGTATCGGGATACCTACAGTCATAGGCAAAAAAAAACCCTCCAGTAAAACTGAAGGGTTCAATAAGAATGGCAGCTACCTACTCTCCCGCATTGTGGTGCAGTACCATCGGCCATAAGGGGCTTAACTTCTCTGTTCGGTATGGGAAGAGGTGAACACCCTTGGTATAACCACCATAAAATCTTTAGCTTTGTCAGGCTGAGCCTGCCGAAGCCAATAAGTTAACATATTGGAAAAAACTGTTAGAAGAGATCTAAAAAAAATTAAAGCGTACGGGCAATTAGTACTACTCGGCTTTGATGTTACCACCTTTACACCTGTAGCCTATCAACGTCATAGTCTCTGACGGCCCTTAAAAGTAAACTCATCTTGAGGCAGGTTTCACGCTTAGATGCTTTCAGCGTTTATCCTG
>NZ_JASLGT010000028.1 GCF_030150205.1 Niabella sp. | reverse complement strand
GCGATATCTGATAGACAATATACTATTAATGTTATTTAGCGTTCAGCCCGCTCTCACTCTCCTCTCACCTTTATTAAACTCAAAACTATTGGTAACTTTGATCTATATCTCAAAGAACTTTTTATAATCAAACATAGGAGCTTTTAGCCATCAGCCGTCAGTCCCCGACTGAAAACTGAAAACTAATTGCTGAAAACTGATTGCTAATCGCTAAAAGCTGGCTACTTCCTCGTAGCAACGATCATTGCCCGGAAATAACCTACCGATTCCGCAATTCCCATAAACGGGTTGTCCATATTCCGCTCGTGTTCCAGGCTTACCACACCGGTATATCCAACCTGGCGCAGCATTTTTACAAATGCCGGGAAATTGATAATACCTCTTCCCACTTCCACAGAGTATCCTTGTTTGGTAGGTCCGGTAACATCTTTCAGATGGATATCAAATACCCGGGTATGATATTTCTTCAGATCCGCAACCGCGTCTTTCCCGTTACGGGTATCATGACCAATATCCAGGCACATACCCATACGCGGATCCAGGTTCTTTACATTTTTCCATACATCATCCGCATCCGGGTACAGAGGCATATCCGGCCCGTGCAGGTGGATGGCGTATTTCATATCATATTCCTGTACCTTTTTATTAACATACGGCAGTAATTCATAATTGGGAACACCCACGATCAGCTTTACACCTACTCTTTTTGCATATTCAAATGCCCGGTCTACCTCCGCTTCGGTTTTCATATAAATAGGCCCTATTCCATAACCGGTAACACCCTTGTCTTTCAGCTTTTGATGAAAAGCAGCAATTTGCTCATCGGTACTGTTAAAGGGCAGGTGAAAATCTTTAATGCAGAGGTAATGTACATCCGCGCGTTGCAGGGTTTGCAACGCGGTGTCCAAACCAAACTTTGCAAACGTATAGCCGGCCATACCCAGCTTAAAAGATTCCCGGGTATCAGCAGCAGGCTGCGGATCCGGCCGTTTAACCGTTGCCTGGGCATTTGCCCCAATCGTAATACCAGCGACTAACAAAAAAAGCAAACCAAATCGTTTCATATTTCTAATTGAATTTATATTTAACAACCATTACACAATGCCCTAAAAATATTAAATGTTTTTATGCCGGGGCCGGATCGGGATTATTTTTTAAGACAACGTTTTCGGAAAAAGCCGGGAAACCATCAGATATCACCCGTTATTTCCCTTAAAACATGTTAAAAAACGAGTGACGCCTACGGAAAAAGAGCGCAAAAGCGGGCTTTATCTTGTATAACTGGCTATTCGCAGCGCACTGCGGCCGGTTCAGCGAAGCATGATCCGGATCAAGTTTGAGCTCCGGGGGTTTGGCCCGGTTCTTGAAAATGTAATCATACAAACTATACACGATGACCAACCTATTGACCATATTTGGAGCTTTTTTGTTCCTTTACAGCATTGGGATATTTGCTGCGATCCGGTTTAAAAAATAATCCGCGACTTTTTTGCAGCAAACATCGGCTAACGATGTATGTACTGCACGCCGGACCTTTTTAAACGAAAATCGCATGCTGCCTGCGACCGCCGGCAGATGACCTGCACGAACCGTCATCTGCGATGCTGCGAAATCAGAACCGGTGCTTAATACTATCGGGCGATAGCCCCCGGCAAACGAGCCCTTTACATATTCGATTTCATTGGTATGATCCAAACCGGCATCCCGGCTTCTGTTGAGGGATAAGATGTAACCGCGATTACAAGATTCTTTGTACCTTCGAATTATGGCTATTTTAAAATTCAGGGTATATTTTGAAGAGGATGACAGTATCTACAGAGATATTGCGGTGCTGCATACCCAAACTTTTTTTGACCTGCACGGAACCATTCTCAAGGCATTCGATTTTGATAATAAACATCAGGCTACTTTTTTCAGGAGTAATGATCAATGGCAAAAAGGCCGTGAAATAACCCTGGAGATGTACTCCGACAGAACCTATAAAGTGGCTCCGCTCCTGATGCGTACCACTACCATCGGTTCTGAAATAAAAAACACCAACCAGCGCTTTACCTACAGCTACGATTTTCAGAAGCACTGGGATTTTCTAATCGAACTGATCAATGTTTCAAAGGATGGCAATGCAGCGGTGGATTACCCGAAAATCACCCGGTCAGAAGGCATCAGTCCCAAACAATATGGCACCAAAGGGCTGCTTGGAGAAAAATTTGCCGATATTGAAGAAAAATATGACCTCACCCGTTCTGCCGAAGGTTTTGGTGAAAAAAGTGAAGACGGAGAAGATGTAGGTATTGATGAAGGAGAAGGCGGGGAAGAGTATAACGACGGACTGGAAGATTAGCAGATGCCTGAACCCGGTAAAACGCACCGGTGGCCCGGAAAATGTAGCACTGGCCATACTCAACTTCCTGTTCCTGGTTTCACTATTCACCATTCCCTGTTACCCATTGCCCATTCACTATTGCCTGTTCGCAAATGCAGCTTCATAAAAATGTACTCATTGTAATTGCAGGACCTACTGCGGTGGGCAAAACGGCCGTGGCCATCGAAGTTGCCAGCCAGCTGGATACCGTTATCCTTTCTGCCGACAGCCGTCAGTGTTTTAAAGAGCTGTCCATCGGCGTGGCCCGTCCCTCTGAAGCAGAACTGGCAGCCGTTCCGCATTATTTTATTGCATCGCACAGCATCCGGGAAGAAATGAGCGCCGCTATTTATGAAACCTACGCGCTACAATTGCTGGGGCGCCTGTTTCAGCAACATCCGGTGGTGGTGGTTACCGGCGGCACCGGTTTATATATAAAAGCCCTGCTGGAAGGGCTGGATCCGGTTCCCGCTGTTCCAACCGAGCTAAGGGAAGAAATTATCAGCACTTATGAAAGCCAGGGTATTGACTGGCTACAGCAGGAACTGCTTAAAAAGGATCCGCTTTTTGCTGCAAAAGGAGAAATGCAAAATCCACAGCGGATGATGCGTGCACTGGAAGTCATCACAGCCACAGACCGGTCCATTCTTTCATTCCAGTCACAAACAAAACAGCAACGTTCCTTTGATACCATCTGCATCGGGCTCGAACTGCCCAGAACCTTGCTTTACGAACGGATCAACCAACGCGTGATTACGATGATGGAAACAGGGCTGGAGGCAGAGGTTCGCGGGCTGCTACCGCTGCGCCAGCTAAACGCCCTGCAAACCGTAGGCTACCAGGAATTATTTCAGTATTTTGACGGAACGCTTAGCCGGGAGCAAGCCATCGCCCTCATTCAGCAAAACACCCGGCGCTATGCCAAACGGCAAATGACCTGGTTTAAAAAACAGCCGGCATTTCATTGGATGGAGGCCACCGCTTACCCAACTATTTTACCGTTTATAAAATCCAGGCTGGCACAGCAGGCAAAATAACATCTCATAATCAAACTTTTAGGCCCGCCTCTTGTTATTACGTTCCTTGCAGGGAAAAGCGGCTTAAAAAATTTTTAATACCTGTTTGTTCGTATTTTACCGAACTAACTATAAATTTGCAGTTCGTTTTACAAATTATGGTAGCTACAAAAAAAGAACTCTATCAGGACATGGTCACCTTCTACGGGAACCTTTACGGGCTTCCGCCGTTGAATGCCAAGATTTATGTTTACATGATGATAGACCTGAAAACAGACGGGTATACATTTGACGAACTGCTGGAAAAATTCAATGTAAGCAAGAGCTCATTATCCAACAGCCTGCAGATGCTGGTACAAAACAAGTATGTAGAATACATTACCCCCATTGACTCCCGCAAGCGGTATTACCGCATCAATCCCAAATTTATGGGCATCCGTTTTGGCAATATTCTCGAAAAACTGGTTCGGGAAAAAGAACTGATGCAACGGATGGTACAATGCAATAAACAGGCAAAAGATCCCAATGAGCAGGTGATCAAAGGCATCAACCAGTATATAACTATTTTAGACAAACATATCAAAACAGTAGAAAGCACCGTAAAAAGCTTACACTAATAACCCGAAATCAGGATATATGAATACAAAGACCCGCATTGCAGCAAGCAGCCTTCTCCTCCTTCTCCTGGCCGCCTGTGGAGGAAAAAAGCAAGCTCCCAACCCGAATGCCGCAAGGCCTTACCCCGTAATTGCCGTACCGGTAAAAACCGTTACCGGATACAGTGCCTACCCTGCAAGCATCCAGGGGCGCAACAACAATGATGTACGCGCAAAAATATCCGGCTATATTAAAGAAGTACTCGTAGATGAAGGACAGGCGGTGCGCAAAGGACAGGTGCTGTTCCGTTTGGAGACCAATACGCTTTCGCAAACCGCCGATGCAGCCAAAAGCGGCGTGGGCGCTGCAGAAGCCAGCATCAGTACCGCAGAAGCGAATGTAAATGCCGCCCAGGTTGAGGTAAATAAACTGACTCCGCTGGTGGAAAAAAACATCATCAGCAACGTGCAGCTCGAAACGGCCAAAGCCAACCTGCGCTCTGCTCAAAGCCAGCTGGTACAGGCAAGGGCCAACCGTGGCCAGGCACAGGCGAATTATCGCAGCGCAGCAGCGAATGTAGAATATTCCATTATCCGCAGTCCCATCGATGGTATCGTGGGCAAATTGCCCCTTCGGGTTGGAAGCCTGGTGGGCCCCACAGATCCCACACCACTTACCACGGTTTCGGATGTAAGCGAGATCTATGCGTACTTTTCAATGAATGAAAAAGAATACCTCAACTTCCTGGAACAAACCCCAGGGTTAACCGTTCCCGCAAAGCTCAGCAATATCCCTCCCGTTTCACTGGAACTGGCAAATGGATCCGAATATGGTCAGAAAGGAAAAGTGAAAGCCGTTACCGGCCAGATCGATCCCAATACCGGTACCATCCTGTTCCGGGTATCCTTTCCCAACCAGGGCAGGTTGCTGGCAAACGGGAACAGCGGTACCATTAAAATTCCCAAAACCTATACGGATGTACTGGCGGTACCGGAAGCTGCCACTTTTGAGCAGCAGGGAATTATTTATGTATATAAAGTAGGCAAAGACACGGTAAATGCTGCAGTAGTAGGCGTTCTGGACCGCATTAATAATATGGCCCTGCTGGGCGGCGGTGTTAACAAAGGCGATACCATCATCGCTGCCGGTGTAGGCGGGTTACGAAACGGCGCAGCCGTAATTCCCCGTCCTGTTGATTTTGACAGTATTACTAATGCCATTAAACCCGTTTTTTAACACATGATTAAAACATTTATCAACCGACCGATCCTGTCTACGGTGATCTCCGTAATACTTGTATTACTGGGGATCCTGGGAGTGATCTCCCTGCCCGTAACGCAGTATCCTGATATTGCCCCGCCTACGGTAAACGTGCGGGCCACCTATACCGGTGCCAACGCCGAAACCGTACAAAAAAGTGTGATCATCCCCATTGAAGAGCAGGTGAATGGTGTGGAAGGAATGGATTACATTACCTCTACCGCGGGTAATGACGGTAGTGCCACCATCAACGTGTTCTTTAAACAGGGCATCGACCCGGATATTGCCGCGGTAAACGTACAGAACCGGGTGGCCCGCGCCACGCCCCTGTTGCCAGCCGAGGTAACCCGTGCGGGAGTGGTTACGCAAAAACAGCAGACCAGCGCCCTGATGTTCCTTACTTTTTATACAAGCAATAAGGACCTCAATGACGTATTCCTGCAAAACTATCTCGACATTAACATCATCCCGGGTATTAAACGGATCTACGGGGTAGGTGATGCCACGGTATTTGGAGGAAAATCGTATGCGATGCGCATCTGGCTCGATCCGCAAAAGCTGGCTGCATACGGTATACAGCCCAGTGATGTAACCGCAGCCATTAACAGCCAGAGCCTGGAGGCCGCTGCCGGATCTGTAGGTCAGAACAGTGGAAGCGCCTTTGAATATGTGATCAAGTACAAGGGCAAATTCAATGAAAAAGAACAATACGATGATATCATTATCAAATCGCTGGGACAGGGTGAGTTCCTGCGCCTGAAAGATGTAGCCACCGTAAAACTGGATGCGTTATCCTATTCCGGTGTGGGCGAAAGCTCCGGCAACCCGGGTATCAGTATGGGGATCTTCCAAACCCCGGGATCCAATGCCCAGCAGATCATCGTAGACATTAAGAAATATTTAAAGGATGCCGAAAAAACATTGCCACAGGGAATTGGCTATGTGATCAACTATGATACCAACGAATTCCTTGAAGCCTCTATCGAAAAAGTAATTCACACATTGGTAGAAGCCTTTATCTTGGTATTTATTGTGGTATACATCTTCCTGCAGGATTTCCGTTCCACGCTCATCCCGGCCATCGCCGTTCCGGTATCCATTATCGGCACCTTCTTCTTCCTGAACCTGATGGGCTTTTCATTGAACCTGCTGACCCTGTTTGCGCTGGTACTGGCCATTGGTATTGTGGTGGATGATGCCATTGTGGTGGTGGAAGCCGTCCATGCCAAAATGGATCACGGGGAACGGGATCCGAAAAAAGCGACCATGGATGCGATGCACGAGATCACGGGTGCCATCATCTCCATCACCCTGGTAATGGCGGCGGTATTTATTCCCGTAACATTTATCAGCGGTCCTACCGGTGTATTTTATAAACAGTTTGGTATTACACTGATCATCGCCATCCTGATCTCCGCGGTAAACGCACTTTCGCTCAGTCCGGCACTTTGTGCCCTGCTCCTGCGTCCGCACCCGGAAGATCACGAACATAAAAAGAAAAATTTCTTACAGCGTTTCTTTGCCAGCTTTAATATTGCTTTTACGGCAATGACCAAGCGTTACGGAAAGGCCTTCATCTTCCTTATCCGTCATAAATGGGTTACGCTCATTATCCTTGTAGCCTCCATGGGACTGATCTTTTTCATCAGCAAAAAGACGCCTACGGGTTTTGTGCCTGCGGAAGACCGCGGTATTATTTTCGGTAACGTAGAGCTGCCACCCAGTGCAACCATGGACCGTACCTACCAGGCCATGAAAGAGCTCACCGCCAAAGCCTCAAAAATACCCGGTATACAGGGGGTTACCTTTAGCACCGGGCGAAGCCTGATCTCCGGTTCGGGCAGCAACTATGGACTGGCCTTTATCAAACTGGCACCGTTTAAAGACCGCAACTCCGCAAAAGGACAAAGTGTGGATGATATCACCAAACAATTGTTTGGCGTAGGTGCAACCATACCCGACTCAAGAATGATCTTCTTTAGTCCGCCCAGCGTACCGGGTTTTGGTAACAGCGCCGGTTTCCAGCTTTCATTGCTCAACAAAGGCGGACAATCGATCAGCGAACTCGACGGAACCACTCAGCGTTTTATCGGTGAACTGATGAAGCGCCCCGAAATACAGTTTGCGCAAACCTCGTTCAATACGAAATACCCGCAATATGAAATGGTGATCAATGTGCCCAAGGCCAGTGAGGCCGGCGTATCCGTAAGCAGCCTGCTGTCTACCATGCAGGGATACATTGGTGGTATCTACGCGGCAGACTTTACCAAATACGGCAAGCAATACCGCGTAATGGTACAGGCATTGCCCGAAGCAAGAATGGATGCCAACAGCCTGAACTCCTTTTTTATAAAAACAGGAAGCGGACAAATGGCACCGGTATCGCAGTTCGTAACACTGGAACGCGTGTATGGTCCGCAGTCCGTTACCCGTTTCAACCTGTTTTCTTCTGCAGATCTTACCGGGGCCACCAATCCCGGTTACAGTACGGGTGATGCCATCAAAGCCGTACAGGAAGTGGCACAGACCACACTTTCTGCCAGTTATGGCATCGATTATTCCGGCTTAACAAGGGAAGAGATCAATGCGGGTTCACAAACACTGATCATCTTTGCGCTGAGCCTGGTATTTGTGTATTTCATTCTCAGTGCCCAGTATGAAAGTTATATCATTCCGCTTACGGTGATCATTTCCTTACCCATGGGGGTGATGGGTGCTTACCTGGGACAGTGGCTGTTCGGGCTCGAAAACAATATCTATTTCCAGATCGCCCTGATCATGCTGGTGGGACTACTCGCCAAAAATGCAATCCTGATCGTGGAATTTGGAGTACAACGCCGTCACAAGGGAGAGAGCATTCCCATGGCCGCTATCAATGCTGCAAAAGCCAGGTTACGTCCCATTTTGATGACCTCTTTCGCATTTATCGCCGGCATGATGCCCCTGGTATACGCCACCGGTATCGGAGCCATCGGTAACCATTCCATTGCCACCGGTGCAGCTTCCGGTCTGCTGACTGGTACCATCCTGGGACTATTGGTTATACCGGTGCTGTTTGTAATCTTCCAGTGGCTGCAGGAAAAAATAAGCCCGGTAAAGATCAACAAGGCTGAAAAATTATCAGAGTAATCATTCAACGCAACACCATTTATTTTACGCCGCCCGGAGGCATCGTTGATGAAGCAGGAATGCAGCGGCGTAAAAGAACAGGATAAAAAAAAGATATATGAAATCAAACAATAAGATCCGGATATACAGCACCCTTCCGGGATTGTTGCTGGTGATGATCCTGCTGCAGGCATGTTTTGTGGCAAAACCTTACCACCGGCCCAAAGACCTGGTGGACGATCGCTATTACCGTACAGACCAGCTACCGGCAGATACAACGACCATCGCAGACGTTTCCTGGAAGGAACTGTTCACCGACGAAAAACTGGTGGGTTACATCAACAAGGCCCTGGAAGAGAACCTGGACATCCGCACCGCCATTCAACAGATTGCGGCAGCAGAAGCGTACATGAAACAGGGGAAGGCGGGCTTTTTCCCAACCCTGTCCGCAGGACCATCCGTAATGTATCAAACCAATTCACTCAACACTCAGCTGGGTCAGTTAACCGGCGGAGACCGGCTGCACCTGGTTCAATACAGCATCAGCGGCAACCTCTCCTGGGAAGCCGATATCTGGGGTAAGATCAAAAGCAATAAAGAAGCTGCCGTTGCAAACTTCCTGAAATCACAGGCCGCACACCAGGCTGTAAAATCAGACCTGATCGCTGCGGTGGCAGACACCTATTACCAGTTGATGTCGCTGGATGAACAAAAAAAGATCACAGAAGAAACCATCCGCTACCGCGAGCAAAACCTGGAAACAACAAAAGCACTCAAAAACTCCGGCAGCCTTACCCAGGTAGCCGTAAAACAAAGTGAGGCTTTGCTGTTAAACTCAAGGGGCATCCTGGTGAACCTGGACAACAGCATCAAACTGATGGAAAATTATTTTTGTATGCTCCTCAGTATTCCGCCGCAACCCATTGAGCGCAATACCCTGGATCAGCAGCAGATCAATACATCTTTGGCCATTGGTGTTCCGGTACAGCTCCTTACCAACCGGCCCGATGTACGGGCGGCAGAATTTGGATATATGAATGCGTATCATATGACCAACGCCGCCAAGGCCGCGTTTTATCCCTCGTTAACCCTCAGTGCAAGCGGAGGATTACAAAGCGTAGAGTTTGACCGGCTCTTTAGTGTTAGTTCCCTTTTTGCTACGGCAACAGGCTCCCTGCTACAGCCGGTATTAAACAAACGTCAGATCCGTACACAATACGAGGTTTCGCAGGCCAATCAGCAGATCGCTTACAACAGTTACAAAAAAACCATTCTGAACGCAGCAAAAGAAGTGTCGGACGCGCTGTTCAGTTATGATGCCCAGCAAAAGCTTATCAACTTTAAAAAGCAGGAGTTCCAGCAATATGATTCTGCAACGCAGTATTCGCAGGAACTTGTAAATAATGGTATGGGCAACTACCTCGATGTGATCACAGCCATGACCAATAAATTGCAGGCAGAGCTGAATTATGTAGATGCCAAGTACGGCAAACTGAATGCCGTTATCCAATTGTATAAAGCATTGGGCGGCGGCTGGAAATAAACCGGCAGCAACCGGTGAAGGCTGTATCAGAAACGATGGCATCGGATTTTGATACAGCCTTTTTTATCGCTGTTACCGGAATTAACTTCCTCCGCCGGCTTTCTTAAAAAACATGGCCTATATTTACATTTTTAAAGTATGTCAATGACTGAACAGGAGCCAGATTCTATTTTTGATGCCGACACCGATCCGGAATTGGAGCAGCAGTTGCTGGCCATCAGCAAGTGGGCACGGCTAATCACCGTGATCGGTTTTAGTATGGGTGCATTTGCGGTGGCCATAATGCTGGCAAGCGGCGCAGCAATTTTAAAAGCCTTTGAAAGTATTCTTCCGGTAAAAGCGGAAGGAACTTACGGAGCACTGATTGTTGTTTTTTTCATTTTCTTTTTTATAACAGCAACCGTGCTGTACTTCCTTTATAAAGCAGCCAGTTGTCTGAAAGCGGGCGTATTGCAAAAAGACACGACCCTGCTGGCAGAAGGATTTTCGAATTTTCATCGTTTTTTTATTGTTATGGCCATTTTTTCAGGAATCACCCTCCTTGCCAATATTTCAACATTGTTTCAATGAACTACCCGGAACAAGATCAGACCCCGTCATTCATTCCGCTTGACGTTTATACAAAAAGCAAGATCAGCAGCACCGCAAAAGTTGCCGGCACCGCTGCCATTCTTTCGATTTCAGGAACCATTATCAGCCTGGTTGCCTACATCACAAAACCTGCCGTAAGAACGGGACTCGCAAAAGAAGGATTTGATGATGCCACCCTTCAGGTAACGACGAAGGGCCCGGTGCTCTTTGTTGCACTATCCGTTCTTGTAAGTGCCGTATTGTTTTACATGCTTTACCGTTTTTCAAAACATGTTCAGAAGGGGCTTGGAACGGATAACCGGCATGCGCTCAACAAGGGGCTATCTTATCTGGCCACTTATTTTAAGATCATTGGTATTCTGTTGCTATGCTCCCTGGCGTTTCTTTTTTTGTCTACCCTGGTGATGGGTTTGGGCGCCACTGCTTAAACCAGCTGGCGGGTAGAAAGATAGTTATAGTCTTCCAGCAGCTTGTCTAAAAACTGGTAGGGCTCCATATCCGTTTCAATCTTCAGGTATTGTTTTACCCGGTCGGCAGCGGCCCTCAGTGATTCGTACCGGTGGGTTTTATGCGCATTGTCCAGCAGGTTTTTGATAATGTTCAGATCCCGGTCAGAAATATGCATTACCTGCGGAAAAGCAGGCACATAATCCTCGCCAACCTCCCGGAAGATCGTAGCAGAAAGGTCCTCCTGCCGGTTGGTCCGGATCAGGATCGTATGCGCCAGCAGGTCGCCGATACGTTGCGATCGTTTGGAAGAAGCCACCAGCACAATATCCGTAACCAGGAAACCCAATCCCAGCAGCAACATAAAAAAAGCCTGCAGGTTGGTGCCATCCCCTAAGCTCAGCAACAGGAACAGGATGATCACCATCCAGAGATCGGAAACCCGCAACAGCCACCGGATCAGGAACTGGCTGATGCTGGCCCTGCCGCCCTTATCGTTCACTACCCGCAGCTTCATTATTTTTTTGCCCACACTTTGCCCGTTGGTAGTTACTTCCATAATGATATGGTATAAAAAAACCGGGGCAACGGCCAGCAGCTGAAGGGCCCACAAATTATACCGCGCATCTTCATCCCAATAGGATGCCGGGCCGGAAAGCTTCCGGATGAGCCAGGAAGCTGCAATCAGGTAACAGATCTCCACCGCCATGTCGATCAACAGGGCCCCCATCCGCCTTCCAAAGCTGGGCACTTCAAAAGCCACATCAATATTGAAAGAAGTAGGAATGCTGATTACCGGCATGGAGCAAGTGTTTACCGGGCAAAATACGCTTTAATTATTATATGCCGTGCGATTATTTAGCGAAGAGAATGGTTCTTCTTAAATAAAAATTGTATTTTGGCAAAAATCTTTTGCTTGAGAGAAGCACTGTTTATTAAGAAAAACAAAGACCGCTGGCAGAAAAACCAACAGGAACCTCCGGAAGCTCCCGATGAGCAGGCCCGGGCTTTTACCCAGCTGGTAGATGATCTGGCCTATGCCAAAACGTTTTATCCTACCAGTAAAACCACGCAGTACCTGAATAAACAGGCCTCCGACCTGTACCTGAGCATTTATCAGAACCACCGGGAAGAATCCAGCCGGATCACGTATTTCTGGAAATACGAATTACCAATGGTCATTTACAAGCATCGCAGGACCATTTTATTTGCCCTTGTGTTGTTTACCGTTTTTTTCCTGCTGGCTTTTTTTATTGCAGCAAAGGACCCGGAGCTCGCCAATAATTTCTTTGGAGATAACTATGTACAAAAGACCCTGGATAATATTGCTGATGGGAATCCCTTCGGCATTTATGAAACCGGCAACCCGGTACTGAGCTGGCTGGGCATCATGATCAACAATATACGCGTAGCCTTTTTCTTTTTTGTTTCCGGCATTTTTTGTGGCGTACCCACGATGTATAAACTGGCCGAAACCGGCGCCATGATGGGTATTTTTGATCAGCTATTTGCGTCAAGGGGACTGGGTATACAGTTCTGGCTGGTGGTATTCGTTCACGGCACCCTGGAAATCACCGCTATTATCCTTGCCGGTGCGGCCGGGTTCATTTTAGGAAAAAGCTTCCTGTTTCCCGGTACAAAAAAACGCATGGAAGCGTTTGCTGAAGGTGCAAAAGATGGCGTTAAGATCATGATCGGAATTTTGCCGGCGTTTATTATTGCCGCCTTTTTTGAAGGCCTTTTTACCCGGCTCTACAATAACGCTTCCTGGCTTACCACATGTATAACAGCCGCCTCAGTGCTTTTTGTAATCTGGTACTTTATTATCTATCCGGTTCAGCTGTTCCGCCGGGCCGGCAACATTGCAAAGGAGGACCCAGCCAGCCATGCATAATTGCATCCGGACCATATTCCGCCTGGCCTGTTGCGGGCTGCTGCTGATCGGTACCCCCGGCATGGGCCAGGAGAAAAAGGAAACCGTGGTTGCGGCCCCGGATTCTTCTGCAAACAGCGTAGTCGTCACAGAAGAATCCGATAATGAAACCGAGGCAAGCTTTGATCCGGTGGAAAGTTTTGAACACGAAACCAACGCGATCCGTCCGATGCCCGGTCATTTTACCCAAAAGCTACAGGAAGATGCCGATTTTCATTATGTAAAAACCGGCCTTACCCATAAGGACATACAGGAAGAAGGAAATCCGCATACCCCAGCCCGCGGTTGGGTAGCATTCTTTAAAGTACTGCCCTATATCGCCATCGCTGTTTTTATAGGGCTGCTGATCTGGTACCTCGCCTCCCATAACTTTATTTTATTCCGGAAAAAAAGCACGTCGGTTCATACGCCCGCAGTAACGGAGGAGCATCAGGATATTTTCTCCATCGATTACGCAGCGGCCATTCGCCAGGCCCTGCAGCAAAATAACTACCGGCTGGCCATCCGCCTGCAATACCTTGAGCTTTTAAAAAAGCTTTCGGACCGGCAGCTGATCCATTTTTTGCCCGATAAGACAAATTTTGAATACATGCTTCAAATGCGCTCCAGCAGTTACTATGATGATTTCTTTATGGCAACCCGTCATTATGAGTACAGCTGGTACGGGTTATTTGATATTACCGAAAACATGTATCAGAAAATAAACAATACGTTCCAGCAACTGAAACAAAAACTTTAATCAGAACTGATCGCTTGAAAAAATACAGTCCATATCTCTTGCTTCTTTTGCTGATTATCGTCGTTCTTTTCCTGTTCGCACGAACGGAGACAAAAACGGCCAAACCGGTCAGCACCTTTGTTTCCTTAAAAAAAGAAGACAAGAATCCTTACGGCACTTATGTGGCGTACCAGGGCATGAAACAGTTCTTCCCGCAAGCCCGCCTCGTTTCTAATACAAAAAATTTCCTGCAGGATACGCTGCTAAACCGGGGGATTCCGGGGCGTTTTTTTATCAGCATCGGGCCTCAATTTGAAATATCCGGTTATGAGCTGGATGCTTTATTGCGTTTTATTGAAAAAGGCAATTCAGCCTTTATCAGCTGTTTCCGTCCCGGAGAGGAACTGGAGCGCCTGATCGATGGCAGGGCCAGCATTGGGGCCACCTTGTCATACCCTTTTGCCGACTACGGCCCGGATACCATGCGCGTGGAACTGGATTCGGTTCCTTTTCCAAAAACCTATGCTACCCGCTATCCCGGGGTAGCACTCGAAGGATATTTTGTACGAACGGACAAAAGCACCACCCGCATTCTTGGGAGGGGGCATGATGGACGGGCCAATTTCATTCAACTGAAAAAAGGAAGAGGCCGGTTGTTCATACATTTATCCCCGTTAAGTTTCAGCAATTACTTTCTGTTGTATCAAAACAACATGGAATACTTCAGCCAGGTGTTTTCAATGATCCCCGCTAATATCCATACGATCGTCTGGGATGAATACTACCGCAAAAGAGGCTATGGTAAAAACCGCAACAGCGGCTGGTTTGGAGCCATTATGAAACAGAAATCATTCCGTGCCGGGATCTTACTGGCACTGTTGCTGCTGCTGACCTTCGCCTTGCTCGAAATGCGGCGGCGACAACGTTTCATTCCCCGGATAGCTCCCCCCAAAAACGACACACTGGATTTTGTAAAAACCATGGGGCTGCTTTATTACGATAAAAAAGACAATACCAACCTGGCCCAAAAAATGAGCGCCTACTTCCTGGAACATCTGCGCAATAAATATCATATCTTTTCAAAAGAACTGAATGAAGCCTTTGTCCGGGAAGTAAGCGATAAAAGCGGGGCAGATACGGCCCTGGTAACGGCCATTGTTTATCAAATCAAACAGGTCAGCAGGGAAGGGGTTATTTCAGATTCGGACCTGATCCTGTTACAGGCGAACATTGAAAAATTTTATAAGAGCATCTAAAAACAATATACATGGAAGAACCGATTTTTGAAAACCGTGTCAATCTAAGCGACCTCAACCAGGCGGTCATGAAGATCACCGATGAAATTAAAAAAATCATTATTGGCCAGGATGAAATGGTACGGCTGATCATCACTGCATTGCTGGCGGACGGGCATGTGCTGATACAGGGGGTGCCCGGGGTGGCCAAAACGCTTACGGCCAAACTGGTTGCACGGTCTGTAAATGCTATTTTTTCCCGCATCCAGTTTACTCCGGACCTGATGCCTTCCGATGTCATTGGTACGCCCGTATTTAATCCCGCAGATGCGCGCTTCGAATTCAAGAAAGGGCCCGTATTTGGCAATATCGTTTTGGTGGATGAAATTAACCGTGCTCCGGCCAAAACACAGGCGGCGTTGCTTGAAGTAATGGAAGAACGGCAGGTTTCTGTAGATGGGAAAACCTATACCATGGATGCCCCCTTTATGGTCATCGCCACGCAAAACCCCATTGAGCAGGAGGGAACTTACCGCCTGCCCGAAGCCCAGCTGGACCGGTTTCTTTTTAAAATTCAAGTGCCTTACCCCACGGAAGAAGAAGAGCTGCAGATCCTCAGCCGGTTTCATCAGCTGGGCAACCAGCATCCGCTGGACAGTATCCGGCAGGCATTAACCGGCGCCCAGATCAATGAGCTACGGCAGCAGGTAAAAGCGATCATCATCGAGGAAAAGCTCTTAGGCTTTATTGCAAAGCTGGTACATCAGACGCGGAATAACAAGGCCATTTACCTGGGCGCTTCGCCCCGGGCTTCCCTGTCGATCATGAATGCCTCCAAGGCGATGGCGGCCATCAGCGGCAGGGATTTTGTTACGCCCGATGATGTATTGGCAGTAGCAGCGCCTGTTTTAAGACACCGCATCATCCTGTCGCCCGAAAAAGAAATGGAGGGTATTACAGAGAACGAGATCATTAAACAAATGATCAACGGACTGGAAATACCGCGATAAATGCTAAATTTTAAATACTAAATCTCAAGTTCCAAATTTTAAAAAATCAGCGCTGATCTTGCAATCCTTTTACCTCAATAAGATCGTTTACTATATCGGCGGTGCGCTGGCATTATGCTTTATTGCCAGCTATTTTATACCGCAGCTTTACGGCATGGCTTCGCTGCTGCTGTTATTTCTTGGTGTGGTTGTGCTGGCAGATGCGTTGCTGGTGTACCGTAAACGGAACGGTATCATTGCCACACGCACCACTCCGGACCGTTTGAGTATTGGAGATGCAAACAGGATCACCCTGCATTTATTCAACAATTATCCGCATCCGGTTTCCTTCTCTATTATCGATGAACTGCCGGCCCAGTTCCAGGACCGGAACTGGATCCGTCATGGATCATTAGCCGGCAACCAGGGAACCGATATTCACTATGAGGTTACGCCGCTCACCCGGGGTACATACATTTTTCATGACATCCGGGTGTTTGTTACCGCCCCGCTGCGGCTGGTGACCCGGAAGTTTACCATTCCCGCACAAAAAACCACCAGGGTATATCCTTCCTTTGTACAAATGCGCCGGTTCCAGCTGCTGGCCATCAGTAACCGGCTGCAGGACGCCGGGATAAAACGTTCGCCCCGGTTAGGGCATAGTATGGAGTTTGAGCATATTAAAGAATATGTACGCGGCGATGACTACCGCACCATCAACTGGAAAGCCACCGGCCGTAAGGGCAATATCATGGTTAATAATTACACGGATGAAAGAAGCCAGCAGGTATTCTGCATCATCAATAAAGGCCGGGTGATGAAAATGCCTTTCGAAGGCATGACCCTGCTGGATTATGCCATCAATGCCTCCCTGGTACTTTCGAACATCTCCCTGGTAAAACAGGATAAAGCCGGCCTGATTACGTTTGCCGAAAACCTGGATAGCTTTGTACCTGCGGACAAGCGTCCGGGACATATCAGCCGGATCCTCGAAACCCTGTATCAACAGGAGACCCGCTTCCTGGAAGCCGACTACGAAAAACTGTATACGGTTATCCGCAACAAGATCAACAGCCGCAGCCTGCTGGTGCTGTTCACCAATTTTGAATCCATGGAAAGCCTGCAGCGGGAAATGCCCGCTTTAAAAAAAATGGCCCACTATCACCTGCTGCTGGTAGTGATCTTTGAAAACACGGCCATCAAAGGGCTGATCGAATCGACCGCTACCAATCTCGAAGAAGTATATATCAAAACCATTGCCGAAAAGTTTGCATTTGAAAAGCGGCAAATGATCAAGGAGCTGCAACAGAACGGTATCCTGGGCATTCTTACCACACCCCAGCAGCTTACGGTGAACACCATCAACAAATACCTGGAACTGAAAAACCGGGCAAGGATCTAACCGCAATCTGTCCCGAAAATTACAAAACACAAATACCAGGCACCGATAAGCTTCGAAGAAGGAAAAAGCTGAGGCCCGTATGCATCGTTGTCGAAGATCAGAAACGCCATTTCAAAATAAAACGTCCTGACCATCGGTACCCCTTATTACACCGGATCAAATAAAAACAAAGAGACAATGCGCTGCGCGCTGGTTATCTAAACCTTGCCTTATTACCGGTGCACTGCACCTTCATAACTGTCGCTGCCGGTTACCTATGGGATCAACGCTGCGCTGCAGCTTTCCAACCCTAAAAATGCAACCTGGAGCATGTGCGATTGACCGGGACAAACAAAGACGCAGCGCGGCGCTCACCCTTCTAACATAAAGCAACACATGGCTCTCCAAACTGCAGGCGGCGGTAATTTCATATAACATCTTCCTATTTATCGAAAGCGTTTATCATTACGGCATTGATTTACCTTCCCTATCAAAAACCCAGCGCCACAAAATAACAACCTCTGATACAATCACAACCGGGCCAGGAGCATCGTTAAAAATCACCTAAAAGAAAACCCACCGTTTCATATTATCGTTTTTTTTGTTATATTTAGGTAGCGAAAGCCCCTGTTTTTTAATCTTAAAGCAACCAATATGACAAAACTATCTTTAAACCGGGTTTATACCATACAGGACTGCGCATTGCTAAAAGAAACATTGCGACAGCAACAATCCAGCTTAACCGTAAAAATCGGTTTTCTTGAACGCAGGATTGAGCGCCATCGAAAAATCATTGAAAAAACCCTGGCAGAGCGGTACGTGAAGCAAGCTGTACTCGATGGTTATGAGCAGGCGTTAACCCAGGCACCACCCACGGATGTAACGACGAAGCTAAAACGCGACCTGGCTAAAAGCCAGGTTATGGTACTGGAGGCACGCTTGTTGCGATACAACCCCGTCTTGTTGATCAAACTGGAAAACAGGCTGCAGATCGCTGAAACAGCCGTCGGAATTATTGACGCGGACCTGCAGGAACTGGCCGGTTATGAAGCACAACTGGCCCGGCAAACAATTGCAGTTCCGGTGCCCCAGGCCCCGGAAACACCCGTCCAGCCGGAGTTCCCACCTAAAGTTCCGGCGCAACCAGGCCCGGTGATGGCTTCCGGAAGCGAAGAAGCGAAAGCATTGCCGGTGATGCCCTTTTCTGAAAAACCATTCTTAACTGCGGCCGGTGGTAAACAGCGCCGGCTACCGGATGTAAAGAACGGCCCCGCCCGGCCTTTGGTCCGGCGATCTTCCAAACCCGGCCCTAAAGCATCAAAACGTTCCCGGAAATGAGGATCGGATGAGCCCGGTTCCAAAAGATAAGGCTGTCTTCCGTCATCGGTTGTCCTTATTGCTGTCCGGAATCCAGTAGCGGGCGCGGATCAAAGACCACTTTCAGTGACCGGATCCTTCCGCCATCCGTATGATACCAGCCGGATGACAGGATCTTTTTGCCGCCCATATCGATCAGGTACCAGAGACTGATCTCCGCACCGGCTTCAAAAGATTGCTGCACTTCGTATTTCAGCTTCATTTTTGACATTTCCTTTATGTAAAGGTCTGCCCCTTCCCTTCTTCCCAGCACGCCTTCAAATACAAAATCATCATGTAGTGCGTTTCTTGCATCTGAAAAATTTTCGTTGTTGAGATTCTCAATAAATTGGGATACAATTGTTGCTGCGTTGTGATTCATACTGTGTTATTTTAATAGAATTACAAAGCTATAACGCCGGGAGAAAAAATGGTGTGACAATTATCACAAAAAACGGTCAGGAACGGTTATGTCTCCGGCTTTGCAGACGGCTCAGGATTTCACGGGCCACTCCCCAGGAAGGAAGCCAGCTGTACCAACGGAATCCATTACAACAGAAACGGATGGTGTTCTTCGACGCGGGCCAGCCGTTCATTAGCTGCTTTCCTCAGAAGACGGCGCTGATGATCGTAAATACACCAGGAGGTTGTTAATGCGTGGATGCATCCTGCCAGGTGTCAACATCGACAGGTCTTCTTATCTGAAAAAAAGAAGGAACAGCCATACAAAAGGGATGGCCACCAGCAGGGAATCGAAACGGTCCATAAAGCCTCCGTGCCCGGGCATAATATGGCCGCTGTCCTTTACACCGGCCATCCGTTTCAGCTTCGATTCCAGCAGGTCTCCGGCAGTTCCGGCAATGGCTGCAATGAGCGAGATACCCAGCAGCACCGGCCATTGAAACCAGTATTGGAGGATGAGGGTAATCGCCGCTACACAAAGCAGCATACCACCAATAGTGCCTTCCATTGTTTTTTTGGGAGAGATCACTGAAAAAGGCGTTTTCCCGATCATCGACCCCACCAGGTAGGCACAGGTATCATTGATCCATATGGCTACGATCAGCAAGATGGGGATAAGGAAACCGGACAGGCCGCTCGGCAACGCATCTTTCATAATATTGATTTCTGTTGTATACCGCAGCGATAATAACAACGCCCAGCTCAGGGAAATATAAATAAAACCCAGGGCTGCCGCGCACAGCGCCTTTACATGAATGCGTTGCCGGAACATTCCAACAACCAGCAATACCAGTCCTGCCAGCAGGAACGGCAATGAAAAGCTGGCGTCGAGGGTATAACCGGATAGCTGCAGCGATCCGCAGCAAAGCAGCAGCAAATGGTAGCCGGTTAAACAGAAGCCAAGCTTCATATAAGGATGAAACGAAACACCAAAAATCTTTTCGATCAGCTGCAGGTATTCCCACCAGCAACCAAAATGGATCAGGCTGATCAATATCAAAAAGCTCCATTCATTATAAAGCAATCCGGCCATCATTACCGCCACAAAGATCAGCGCGGTAAAAGCCCTTGTCCAGAACGTTTTCCAGTTAAATGCCATCTGCCGCTTTTGTTTGTTGTATTTTCTGATTCATCCGCATAAAAAGAAGGACCACCACGGGTATCGCCAGCAGTCCCAGGTAACTGCCGCTTTTGTCGCTCATGGCCTCCGCAAGCGACTTTCCTGATTGCACCTGGATGTACATTACAATCACCGCCAGGGCATTATTAATAAAATGCGCCAGGATATTCAACCAGATATTGCCGGACAAATGATAGATCAGCCCCAGGATCACTCCTAATGCCAGGCGGGAAAGAAAACCGTACCCCGACATATGTACCACACTGAAAATCAGGCTGACTACTACCACTGAAAGCCACAGGTTCCGGTTACCCCGGTACATAAAGTTTTGCAATCCCCCCCGGAAAAACGCTTCTTCACAAACCGCGGGTATCAACGCCAGCACCAGGATCGAGAGCAACAGGTCTGGTATGCTTTTAAAACTTACCAATCCCGCAGCCTGTGCAGCATAAACCTGTTCCCATTGATCAAATCGTTCTTTAACTGATGCCGGCAATGGCACCTGGTAGCTTAAATGGCCCAATCCGGCGCTTATGCCTAAGCCGCAAAGAATGATCGCCACACTGAGTACCACCTGACGGGCATGGGTTTTTTGGCCAAAACCGACCAGTTTTAATGGTTTACGGCTTAAAAAAGAAGCAGTTATAATCGTGGGAACCAAAAATCCAAACACTGCCTGCAGGGTTTGCAACAGTTGTATTTCCCTCAAATAGGCCGGGTTTCCAATCGCCTTTGTTAGCTCCACGAGATCTTTTCCCGTCATTAATTGCCAGATAATGCCACCGATGGCGCCTGTTAAAACCATGCCTCCCACCCCAAACGCCACCAGCATAAAGAAGCCGGCGGTATAGGATATATCTTTCTTATAAGGATCTGTCGTCATAACATCAAAAAAATAAATCGTACCTTTGCGGGCTCAAAAATAGTTGATTTCCACAAGCTGAACATAGAACGCTGAACGCTAACGGCTAAAAGCTGATGGCTGTTAAACTGATAACTCAAGAAATGGTAAATATAGGAAACATATCACTGCCGGATTTTCCGCTTTTGCTCGCTCCCATGGAGGACGTAAGTGATCCCCCCTTTCGTGCTGTGTGCAAGGATAACGGAGCCGACCTGATGTATACCGAATTCATCAGCAGTGAGGGCCTGATCCGTGACGCTATTAAAAGCCGCCGGAAACTGGATATTTTTGACTATGAACAACCCATCGGTATCCAGATCTTTGGAGGTGATGAAGACAGTTTGGCGATGGCAGCCAAAATTGTGGATGTAACGCAGCCGGACCTGCTGGATATTAACTTTGGCTGTCCTGTAAAAAAAGTGGCGCTCAAAGGAGCTGGCGCGGGCGTACTGAAAGATATCGACCTGATGGTACGGCTTACGGACGCCGTGGTAAAATCCACTTCACTGCCGGTAACCGTAAAAACCAGGCTGGGATGGGATGATAGCATGCTGAACATTGAAGAAGTAGCGGAGCGCCTGCAGGATGTGGGCATTAAAGCGCTGGCCATCCATGGACGCACCCGTTGCCAGATGTACAAGGGAGAAGCCGACTGGACCCTGATCGGCAAAGTAAAAAACAACCCAAGAATTCATATACCCATTTTTGGCAATGGTGATATCGACAGTCCTCAAAAAGCAGTGGAATATAAGAACCGTTATGGCGTGGATGGCATCATGATTGGCCGGGCAGCCATCGGTTATCCCTGGATCTTCCGTGAAATAAAGCACTTTGTGCAAACAGGTACCGTACTGGCTCCTCCTACCGTGGAGGAACGGGTAAACGTGGTACGTAAACACCTGCAAAAAAGTGTGGAATGGAAGGGCCCCATTGTTGGTATCAACGAAATGCGCCGTCATTATGCCAATTACCTGAAAGGGCTGACCAATATAAAAGAATACCGGAGTAAGCTGGTGCGCCTTACCGAAGAGGCCCCCATACGGGAAGTACTGGATGAAATCATCGAAAAGTATTCCAGCATCGAAATAGAAGCTACCCCCATTGAACTGATTAACTACCACGAAAAATGCCCGGTAAATTAGTATTTGAACAGGACGATATCCATAAATCATAGCTACCCGCTGATAATCAACCAACAAATGTCCCGTATCCGGCAACCGGTTAAAAAGATTACCTTTACAGGGATCACAATGTTATTTAATGGATCCGGAAAATAAAGTAGAAGAGCCTTTCGTTCCTTTTGGAGCCATCACCTCCCTCGATCAGCTTGACTTATCGGGGCGTTATTCTTATGCGGATTATTTCCGGTGGAAATTCAAGGAAAGAGTAGAGCTTTTCAGAGGATGGATCCATAAAATGAGCCCGGCACCCGGTATGAAACACCAATCTGCATCCTTAAAACTCACACTTAAAATCGGGAACTATTTTGAAGGGAAATCCTGTAAAGTTTTTGCAGCCCCCTTTGACGTGCGCCTGCCCGATCGAAAAAAGCAAAAGAATGATGCCGCTGTCTTTACCGTAGTACAGCCGGATATCTGCGTCATCTGCGATGCCAACAAAATAGACGACCGGGGTTGCATTGGCGCTCCCGACCTGGTAATCGAAATCCTCTCACCAGGAAATACCCAAAAAGAGATGGGGATAAAATTTGACCTTTATGAAGAAAGCGGCGTAAAGGAATACTGGCTTGTAGAACCGCAGGATAAAGTGATCCTGGTTTACCTGTTAAAAGACGGGGAGTTCCGGGGGTTAAAACCCTTTATTGAAACCGATGAAATACATTCCGCACTGTTCCCGGAGTTAAAATTTAACGTGAGCGACCTGTTTGAATAGGCGGATATTCGTAACGCATGGCCATCCCCAACAATCAACCGGCCGACACCCTGCATGCAGGCACCCATTTAAAAAGAGTACCTTTACAGGAACCATAAAGCTATTTAATGGATCCGGAAAATAAAGTAGAAGAGCCTTTCGTTCCTTTTGGAGCCATCACCTCCCTGGATCAGCTTGACTTATCGGGGCGTTACTCTTATGCTGATTATTTCCGGTGGAAATTCAAGGAAAGAGTAGAGCTTTTCAGAGGATGGATCCATAAAATGAGCCCGGCGCCCAGCCCCAGGCACCAGTCTATCTCTCTTTTTCTATCCAGCGCTTTTTACAATTTTTTTAGTAAAAAATCCTGCAGAGTTTTTGCGGCCCCCTTTGATGTACGTCTGCCTGATTCAAAAAAGCAAAAAAATGATGCTGCTGTTTTTACGGTAGTGCAGCCGGATATCTGCGTCATCTGCGATGCCAACAAAATAGACGACCGGGGTTGCATCGGTGCCCCTGACCTGGTAATCGAAATCCTCTCACCGGGAAATACTCAAAAAGAAATGGGGATAAAATTTGACCTCTATGAAGAAAGCGGCGTAAAAGAATACTGGCTTGTAGAACCGCAGGATAAAGTGATCCTGGTGTACCTGTTAAAAGACGGGAAGTTCCAGGGGCTAAAGCCCTTTATTGAAACCGATGAAATACATTCCGCACTGTTCCCCGAGCTAAAATTTAACGTAAGTCACCTGTTTGAGTAAAGTAAAAACGGATCGGCCATTTCTATGCATCATTGACGCTTCTTCTTTACTTTTACCGTTCTATGGATACTACAATTTATAAAGAAAGAGCGGAACGATTTTCTAAACATGCGAGCCAGCTAAAGCAACAGTCGGGATGGCTCAGTTTCTTCCGGCTCCTGCTCTTTGCAGTTTTCATCTACCTGCTTTATCGATCTACCCAAACCGGGGCCTCCCTTACAATTGGGGCGACAGTCATTTTCTTTGCAGCCTTCCTGGTAGTGGTAAAATGGTATGACCGGCTTCAGCAAAAAACCGCTTATTACAAGGCCCTGGTTCAATACAATACCGATGAGATCGCCTTCCTCGATACGAACCGTTCGCCCTATTCCAATGGAAAAGCTTATGAAGATCCGCATCACCCTTATTCTTACGACCTGGATCTGTTTGGGGAGGGTGGACTGTACGCACACCTGAACCGCTGCAGCACCTCTTTTGGAAAAGAAGAGCTGGCACGCCTGCTGCTAAACCCGGATACAACAACCATTCTTCAGCGACAGGAAGCCGTAAAAGAACTGGCTGCCATGAATGACTTCCGGCAACAGCTTTATGCCAGCGGCAGCCTGCAGGAAAACAGGGAAAAGGAATTGAAGCAGCTTATGGCCTGGGTGCGTTCTTCCAATACCGGCATCAGCAAATTTCTGTATGCCTTCCTGATGCTTTTTCCGCTGATTACGATCGGCAGCCTGTTATATTACCTGTTTGTTTCAGACAGCGACGAAGTATTCCGGATCCTCTACATCACTTTTGTATTGAACCTGTTCATTGCGTTTTCTTTTGGAAAAAAAATTGCAGCCCAGCTAACGGTTTCAACTTCCGTGAATAAAATACTGGCTGCTTATAAGGACCAGCTGCGGCTGATCGAAGCGCAACAATTTAAGAGTCCCCTTCTTCAGGCATACCAGCAGCAATTAAAGCAGGATACCCCGCCCGCATCACAGCAATTACATCAACTGGCATCTTTGTTCGAATACCTGGAGTCGATCGTGAACCTGCTGGTGAGTATCCTGCTGAACGGGTTATGCCTGTTTCATGTGCACATCCTTTACCGCCTGGGTGTGTGGAAAAAGAAGCATGGAGCTCATATAGCCGGCTGGCTCGAAGTGATCGGGCAATTTGAGGCGCTGGGTAGTTTGGGAAACTTCTCCTTCAACAATCCTGGCAATTGCTTTCCGGAAATCAGCGCGGCGCCTACACTTGCAGCTACAAATCTGGGGCATCCGCTGATCCGCGCCGAAAAAAGGATCTGCAATGATGTGGACTTTCAACAGCAAAAATTCATCATTCTTACCGGTTCCAACATGAGCGGCAAAAGCACCTTTTTGCGCACCGTGGGCATGAACCTCGTGCTGGCACGCAGTGGCGCACCGGTAACGGCAGCGCATTTTGTATTTTATCCGTTTGATGTATATGTAAGCATGCGCATTACAGACTCGCTGCAGGAAAGCGAATCATTTTTTTATGCAGAATTAAAACGCCTGCAGACCATTGTACAACATCTGGAACAAGGCCATACGACATTTGTGATCCTGGATGAAATTCTCCGCGGCACCAACAGCAACGATAAGCGCAACGGCACCATCGGGCTGATCCGGAAAATGGCGGGCTTTGATACCTTTGGCATTATTGCCACACATGATGTAGTGGTGGCCGATCTGATACAGGATTACCCCGGCTATATTTCCAACAAGGCTTTTGAATCCGAAATCATCCATGATGAACTGATCTTTGATTATAAACTGAAAAATGGCGTTTGTACCAAACTGAGCGCCTCCTACCTGATGAAAAAACTGGGCGTCATCGATCAATAGTTTTGCGTGACGTCCAGGCTTAAGCCTCCTACGCGGTAGACCCGGCAATTTTTAATCAATCGTTCCAATTCAATAATATATTGAGTGCAAGGATCTTGCGCTTTAAATCAATTGAGTTTCAAAATAAATTTATCGATTTACAATAAATTTATTTTGAAATTTGATAAAAACAACTTTACCTTTGATCAAAATTGTTTCCCATGAATCTCAAGATCACCTTAACTGTTTTAAAGATCCTTGTTCGTATTGGCTTTTACCTGCTACTACTATTTATAATTCTTTTCATTGCCGTATCGGTTATGAAAATATACGGGATCAGTATTAATAAAGAGATCAACCCTTCAAACGCCATAACGGTGCGTTCGTTCAACTCAACTGTAACGGGCAAGCCAATCATCAATCAGCAACATACGAGTAGCTATCAACAGATTAACAGCTATCTTTTCCAGCCTAACCCCAACACGACCGCCGGCTATTATCTTCTTTTCATCAGGGTCCTGTACTTCTTAATCAGTCTATCCATACTGGGACTATTACTGCGCACGCTGAACACCATCAGCAATACCACACCCTTTCATGCAAAAATTACCCGGTATCTCCGGCTTCTTGCATTCGTATATATAACCAGCGAACTGGTTGGCTTTATTGATTATTTTGTAATGTCTGTGTTCCTTGATCGGGAGTTTCCAGCCATGCATTTCCGACCGGAAATGAGTTTTGGCAACGATCTCATTACCGGCCTGATCATATTTGTAATCGCATTTGTATATACCCGCGGTGTGCAGTTGAAGGAAGAACAGGAATTAACCGTTTAAGATCTTAAACATTAAAGGACTCAAACTGCAACAGAAGCGTGATTTAACCGTATAATATTCAATTACTAAATTACTAAAAAAATGAGGCCACAACCCGCTATCGGAATTTTAAAAGTACTTGCTTATATCGGTTTTTGCCTGCTGGTACTTTTCACCGCCCTATTCCTGGCAAAATCCTTGCTGTATATCGCCGGTATCAAGCCGGATTCCCGGTCCCATGATCTGCCCGAGTTCAATTTAAATGCACGGTCCTTCAGTTCGGCAACCTCACCGATGGTTACAAACGCAGGCGGTATGGCCCAATACAAGCAATTAGACAACCGGTACGTGATCAGCGTTCAGCCTGATACACCGGCCGGCTATTATACGGTTTTTATAAAAACAATATATATGGGGCTGGGCATATGGATCCTGTGGCTTTTTATCCGGATATTAAAAAGCATCAACAAAGGCGATTCGCCCTTTCACTTAAAGATCATCCGTTACCTTCGCCTGATGGCCCTGGCTTTTATTCTAAATGATATTATTAAGATCCTCGACTACCTGGTTGAGGGCCGTATATTGCAGCAGCTGTTTCCAGCCATGCGTTTCCAGTTAGAGACAGAGGTTGGAAATGGGTTCATTACCGGTTTGATCATCTGGGTCATTGCTTTTATATACACAAGTGGAGTAAAACTGCAACGTGACCAGGAATTCACTATTTAAATTACCACGGTGCAAACAAATCGTTCAAACGCTATCTTATTCAGGTCCCTTCTTTTTTACATCTGTACGACCTTACTCTTTGTAGCAATGTCTGCAATTGTACCAACGGCGGGCTTCCTCCCGGCCGCTACGGTAACGATCGGAGGGGCGGCGGCACTAACCTTTATAACCCTTATTTTCTTTTGCCAAAGAGACAAGATCTCTTTAAAACAGACGGGTGTTTATTTGCACCAACAAAGCATCCCCCGTTTTTTAAAGGGATTTATCACCGGCATCCTGATGGTGCTTAGCTGGGTATTGCTTGTTGTATGGTTAACGCCCTTCCAAATATCAATGGCCGCAGCGCCCCGCATCGGGACCGTTTTTTCTGCACTGCTGCTTTATCTGTTTATAGCAGCAAGAGAAGAGCTGGTATTCCGCTCCTATTTTTTAACCCGTGTTGCTACTGCCTACGGCAATGTTGCCGCCGTGATGATAACAACTGCTGTCTTTATCCTGGAGCACCGGCTCTCGGGCATGAGCTGGCGCATGTCGGTAATTGGCTCGGGAACGGGCGGACTTTTATTCGGACTGGCCGCCATTAAAACAAAAGGCATCGCCCTGCCAATGGGTCTTCACAGTGCCTGGAATTTTGGCCGCTGGATGTTTGGGCTTACCGGCAGCACCGGCATCTGGCATTACACGCATACACAGGGAAATGAAGCCCGGGGAGAAACCGTTGCGTTGACGATGCACGCTATCATTTTCCTGGTGGTAATCACCGGCCTCTGTATTTCCGGGAAAACCGCTAACCGGCCATTTTCGCGCACAATTAATAAGATTTTTAAATGACGCATGAATGAAAACAAAACAAGTCATCCAGCTTTTAAATGTGCTTCCCTGGCTCCTGTTGATTGTCCTATGTGTAGAAGCCGGCGCCGCCATGACCATTGTAAGTATTGCAACCTTATTGAAGACCTTTCTTCTTTTTTATATAATTGTTCAATTGCGGTATAGTAAAAACCTTAAAAGAGGGGTACAACTGCAACAGGAAAATGATTTAATCGTATAACCATGCCCATCGTTATCAATTTAGACGTTATGATGGCCCGCCGTAAAATGTCACTCAACGAGCTGAGTGAAAAAGTGGGCATCACCCTGTCGAATCTTTCAATATTGAAAAACGGAAAGGCCAAAGCCATCCGCATCGAAACACTGGAAGCCATCTGTAATGCGCTGGATTGCCAGCCGGGTGATATCCTGGAGTACCGGAAAGAGGAGGCATAAAATACTTTCACATTTTTTTTAGAACCCTGTAACTTTTTCCTGCATTTAAACGACTAATACCTGAGCTTAAATAAAATTGACCTTCAATGACAATAAAATACCTGGGATTTGTACTGCTTTCCCTTGTTCTTTGTATCCAGAGTTATGCGCAAAAAGCATCCATTACCGGCAGCGTAATTGATAGCAGCGCCAATGTGCGGCTGGCCAACGCCTCTGTAGTGCTCCTTCAGGATAAGGATTCGTTTATAGTGGCCGATACCCGGGCCGACAAAGAGGGAAACTTTGCTTTCTACAATCTTAGTGATACGGCACGGTATGTATTATTTTTCAGTTATCCTAAATATGCCGATTATTCGCACCGGGTTTTCATGAGGGATGCAAAAAACAACCTGTTCAACATGAATAAGGTGAACATGATCCTTAAAGAAAAGCTGCTGCAGGAGGTGATTGTAAAATCGCAGGTCAGCGCCATAAAGATAAAAGGCGACACGACCGAATATACGGCAGACAGCTTTAGAGTGCAGCCCAATGCCACGGTGGAAGACCTTTTAAAACAACTACCCGGCCTGCAGGTGGACCAATATGGTAATATCACTGCCCAGGGACAGAAAGTAAAAAAAGTGCTGGTGGATGGCGAAGAGTTTTTTGGAGATGATCCTACCCTGGTTACCCGCAACCTGCGGGCCGATATGATCGATAAGGTGCAGGTATACGATAAAAAATCGGACGCTGCCACATTTACCGGTATCGATGATGGGATAAAGGACAAAACCATTAACCTGAAAATAAAGGAGGATAAGAACCATGGCGTTTTTGGCAAGATAGAGGCCGGTGGGGGTACCGACCAGCATTATAATGTACAGGGGATGGTGAATGCCTTTAAGGGCAAACGGAAAATGTCGGTTTACGGAACCACCAGTGATATTGGTCGTGTTGGCCTGGGCTCCGCAGACAAACAAAAGCTTGGGGACGATGACAGAAGCAGTGAAAACTATGATGGCAAGGGCCTGCCCCGGGCTGTATCTGCAGGTGCGCATTATGATAAAAAATGGAACCAGGATAAAGAATCGGTTAACGGAAACTACAAGTACAATTTTATGAATGTGGAAGGCAGCGAATCTACACTTTCGCAAAATAACCTTCTCTCCAGCTTTATCCGGAGTGAATCCAACAGTCATTTTCAGAACAGAAATGAAAATCACCGGGCTAACGCCAAATACATTCATAAATTTGATACCACCTCCACCGTTACCGTTTACGCAGACGGTTACACAGGCGATTCAAAAAATGCATCCTCTTCATCGGCAGAAAGCAAACGGGCAGATAATAGCCGGATCAATGCCACAGAAAGTGCTGCCAATAGCGACTACAATATAAAAACGGCCAATATCAATCTCTCCTGGGAAAAGAAATTAAAAAAATACGGAAGAACCCTTTCTTTTTACCTCAATAATAATTTTAACGATGATCATGCCAATGGTTTCAGCCATTCGGAAACCCAGTTCTTTAATACCAGCAATGTCCGGGACAGCAGTGCAGGTTTGAATCTGCGCCAACAAATGAACAATACCTACCGTACCAGTAATTTAACGGTCAATTACACGGAGCCATTATCTAAAAAGCTATCCCTCCTGCTGAACTATAAGTTAGGAAATAAGGAAACTGACGAAAACAGAAGTTCTTATAACCTGGCAGCCGGTACCGGACAGGCAAATGTCGATTCCTTATTCAGTACAAAATTGAATTCGACCGAATGGAGCAACCAGGCAGGTGCAGGTATCAATTACACACATCGCAAACTGATCATTAAGGCCAATAACAACATTCGTTTTACGAATTTAGATATTGACAATTTTTATCAGCCCCTGGCGTTAAAGCGGAATTTTGTAAACTGGAACCCTTCCGCCAGTCTGCGTTACAGCCCCACTCAATTAAAAGGCTACTATTTTGAATATTCCGGAAACAATACCAACCCGGATAAAACGCAACTATTGCCTTATCAGTACAACAACCGACAGCTGGTCACCTATTTATCCAACACCCAGCTTAACAGCAGCTTTACCCATACCATTAATGGCAATTATTACCAGGTAAAAAATATGGGGCAAACCTATATGGGTGCCAATTTAAATGCAAGTTTAACCAGTCATCCTATTGTTATTACTACTACAGTCAATGACTCATCCGGCGCCTATACCTACCGGTATGAAAATTTAACCGGCAATAATAACAGCAACTATGCGCTCAACGTTTATTATGGTCGCCAGATCAAAGGCTTTAACATACAGTCGGGCCTGAGTACCAACGGAGGTGTTGGCTACAACAAAAAGAACAGTGCATTAAACCAGCTTAACTATTCCACCTATGCGCTTTCCTTATATGCTGGCAAAGAAAAAACAAAGAAATACAGTATCGGCTTATACGGAACCGGTGGCTATACCTTTAATAAATCTTCTCTTCAGCCCGAGCTCAAAAACAACTACTTTTTCTACAACCTGTATCCATCGGCGGCCGTTTATTTTCTCAAAAAAATGGAGCTGCATACGGACGGCAACTATTTCTGGCAACAAAAAACACAAACTTTTAATCAGAACTTTAGCCGGTTTATCTGGAACGCCTGGCTCGGCTACAATATGTTAAAAAATGATCAGCTCACGATCAAGGTTTCCTGTAACGATATTTTAAACCGGAATACCGGGTATTCCAGAACAGCCAATAGCGACCTGTTTACCGAAAACCGATACACTACCATCCGCCGTTTCTTTATGATCGGCGCCAGCTGGAGCTTCACCAAATTCAATAACATTAAGCAATAGAAGATGAAAAATTTATTCCTGTTAGTTACGATGGTGTGTTGCGCAGCAACCCTGTACGCACAGCATGCCGTGTTTATGGAAAGTGGCAAAATAACCTTTGAGCGTAAGGTGAACACGTTTGCTGCAATGAAAATTTTCCTGTCAGAAACCAAGCAGGTTCCGGAAGATCAATTAGCCGGTTTCATGCAAAAATACCGGCAGAACGCACCCCAGTTCTGGACGGATAGTTTCCAGTTGTTTTTTGACAGGGACCATAGCCTCTATGAGCCGGTAAATAAAGACATCGGATTTTCGCAAACCTTTCAAATTCCGGCTGCTTATAAAAACAAGGTATACAGCAATTTTCAACTGGGCCAGTCTGTTTCAGAGAAAATCATCTTCGATAAAAACTTTTTCATCAAAGACTCCGTAAAAAATATCAAATGGAAGCTCACGGACGAAACCCGGGAGATCGCCGGATACCAGTGCCACCGGGCCAATGCGTTATTCTTTGATTCCATTTATGTGGTGGCGTTTTATACGGATGAAATCCTTACCAAAGGTGGTCCCGAAGCGTATAACGGGCTGCCCGGCATGATCCTTGGCATCGCGATCCCTCATCAGCATATTTCTATTTTTGCCACTAATGTAACCGGTTTTGATACCGCTGTTGACAAATGGAAGCTTCCTGAGCCTGGAAAAAGTACCGTTGTTAATAATAAGGAATTTAATGCAACCTCTTCCAAGCTGCTCAAAGGTTTTGGGCTCACCTCCCCCTGGGTTCAGTTTTTTATGGATATGTAGCCTGCTACCCGGTACTATTTAAACAGATCCGGCATCCACACAGGAAGGCCGGCAACCTGTTTCTTTGCATCATCAGAAACCGGTATTTTCAATTTGTCAAAGTAGCTGCTTAAATTTACCCCAATAGCTTTTGATAACAAAACGAAATAAGCATTTCTTCTTTCATTGTTATCTGCAGCCCGTTTAAAGCTTATATTGGTACCCTTGTATTTTTCTTCATAGATCTTTCTGGAGGATCGGTTCATTTGTTTTATGGCATCCCAGCCATAGGCATCAATAATGGGATAAAACAAGGTATAGAGCTGCAGGAACGGATCATTCCGCCATCTGGAATAATCGGGATTGTGAATATAATCCCTTATCAGTTTATGAATACTGTCTCTTGTGGCACCATCCCGGGACTGATAGATGTCTTTTCCCAGGACCGTTCTGTAAGCATAAAGTGTATACAAATTCACGGTCACTTCCCCCAGCTCATCAAAATCGATCCCGAAGAACTGGTGCCGGTGGCCGATTTCATGAAAATGCCCCCAAGACCCGGAATCCCGCAGATAACGTTCATTCAAAAGCATGGAGAGACTTCTGTCGTTGGGCGCTACAATTTTTGATGCAGTAGTATACATATACCCGTACGCCACATTGTTGTCAATAATAATCCGTTCCGGATGCCAGCGATCCCTCGGGATCTGCGCCAGGTCGGCATTAGCATCCATGACCGCATCCCAGAATCGCATTAGCTTTTCCGGATCTTGAAGATTCCGAATGCTGTCTGAGGGAACGGTGAGGATGATCTTATTACTTGCCAGCTCCGCCCATGGCGCTTCATAATTTTTTACCTGCGTCACCCATTCCTTATTAGAGGTCTTTCCCAATTGAAAGTAAGGAGCATGCACCGCTCCAGTAACGGCGGCTTTAAAGGAATTGGCACTATCTGTTACCGGTATATTAAAATACAGCAGCCCTCCGTACAGCGAGTGAATGCGCACGGTATCCCTATCCAGATTGAAGCTTTTAACCAGGTCAAACGGGTTTCGTAAATAGGTTTCCGCATTGGTAACATCATCTTCATGTATGCCGATCCGGGCTTCGATATGCCGCGATGTATCCACCGGCCGATCCAGCACTACTTCAACAAGATCTCCCGGTGCCACATACAATCCCGTACTGTGCCATCGTTTAAAACTGGTATCGGGCTCCGGCAATCCACTCCACCGGTTGGAGTAGACTATTTCAATGCGCTCTGTAACCCGGGACACATGGTCGGGAACAATCCCGGGGAACTCCTTGTTATTCGCAGACCTGTGATGCGGATCCAACCCCGCCTTGCGTTCATCTTCTGCCACCCGCAGAAAAAGACGAAAAACATCGGGCCAATAGGCTGTATATAACGGCTGTTTCAAGCCAGGAAAACCGATACTATCGAACTCATGGCCCGAAACGGATTGTACCAGGTCCTTTCGGATTGCAGTACTTGAATCGCGCCAGTAATAAATAAGTTTTAGTATGCTCAGCGGTATCCTGCCAGTACCTTTATCGTAAAACAAAGGGATGTACTGATAATTGCGGATATTCGGAATGATCTTCTGCGGTTTTAGATAATCCGGTGCCGGGCCGGTATACAGGGTATCGTCGGGAGCTCCTGAAACAATATCCCCAAAATGAAACAGGCCGGCCTTCGTTAGTAACTGGTTGCCGGGAATGCGGTCCAAATGATAACCATTTTTTTTAAGGACCTCCCATGCCGAAGAAAGATAAATCAAGGCTCCCCCATTCTTTATAAAATCACTGATCATTTCCTGACCGCCCGGGATCTCCGGTATATCGTTTAAGAATAATGTTCTCACTCCGGGAGGAATGCGGTTTCCCGTTATATGCCGGATGATCAAATGCTGCTGACCGGCAATCCGGTTTAATTCTCCCAGTTTTTTTTTGCTAAAGCCAATGGCCATCCTCTGGCCAGGTGCCCAATGAAATACATTCTTCCAGAATTGATGAACGTCCGGCCGGCTTACAACCGTTTTACTAAGAAAATGGGCATTGCCAATAACCAGTATCTTTCCCTTTCCCAGCCTGCCGGTGATAATCACCGGCGCATATATAGGAGGATCTGTGCCTTGAGCTATATTTCCTGAAGCGATCACCTGGGCATCATATCCTATGGGGTAGGTTACAATTGCGGGAACAGTATCTGCGTACAAATAAAATGTACCAACGTCCTTTAATAAGGCTGCCTTATCCGTCAGTTCCTGGGAGCTGATGCTTTTTGCAAAAACCAACAATAACAGCAGCAGCCACAGGTTCATTAAACAATTAATCTTACCGTTTTTCATGCCATGAATTTAGCAAAAATCCGGTAGGTCCTATACAAACTCATACCCGGCATCAGGGCGGTAATACGATCCGCGAAATGGATTTGCTCCAGGAGCCCTTTTGAGCCGTCAACCGCTTCCATTACAGTAGCACTCAATGCTACCTGGCAAGCACCCGCCGACTAATTGCTGTTACTTATCCATTAGCCTCCTTCACAACTCCCCGAAACAGGATTTCAGAAAGCCGGTATCCAACGGTAGCCTTACACACCTTCAGCCCTACTATTTTTTGTTGGTAACATTAACAATAGTAAAATTAACGAAAAACTACAACCATGAAATCTTAAAATAAGATTTTCAAATTTCATGGTTATATTTGTGGTATGATACAAAGAAAACTGGAGACAGAGATTCTCAAGCTGCTCAAACAGTTTCCGGCGGTAGCCATCTTGGGACCCCGGCAGGTAGGGAAAACCACCCTGGCAAAACGCATTGCCAGGCATACCGGTAAAGAATGCATTTACCTGGATATTGAGAAGCCCTCCGACCAGTTGAAGCTGAACGATGCCGAAACTTATCTCCGGTTCCATAGCAATAAACTGGTAGTTCTGGATGAAGTGCAATACCTGCCCGCGCTCTTCAGTACCCTGCGCCCTCTTATTGATGAAAAACGAAAAGCCGGCCGTTACCTGCTCACCGGATCTGCTTCACCAGCCTTAATTAAGGGTGTATCAGAATCACTGGCCGGCCGTATTGCCTATACCGAACTGCCTCCAATCGGTTTTTCTGAACTGCCAGCCAGCATCTCATTGCAACGACATTGGTTCCGGGGTGGCTTTCCCGGCGCCTTAACGGCTAAAACAGAGGCGCAATCCTGCAACTGGCTCGATCATTTTATAAAAAGCTATATAGAACGGGACCTGAATCAATTTTTTCATGTAACGCTGAGCACAACCCTGGTGCGTAATTTTTGGCAGATGCTGGCGTACAATAACAGCGGCGTGCTAAATGCGGAAAACTTTGCCCGGGCATTGGGTGTAACCAACCCTACCGTACATCGCTATCTGGATTACCTCGAGGGCGCCTATCTTGTAAGGAGATTACAACCCTGGTTTGCAAACGTGAATAAACGGCTGGTAAAATCTCCGAAAGTGTATATCCGTGACAGTGGCCTCCTGCACCGGCTGGCACAGATCCATACTATGGATGAACTAAGAGGAAATGTGTTGATTGGTGCCTCCTGGGAAGGGTATGCTATTGAGCAGATCATACAAGTGCTACCTCCTGCGCTGTCGCCGTTCTTTTACCGCACACATAACGGGGCAGAACTGGATCTGCTGCTCGTAAAAAAGAATAAACCCTATGCAGCCATTGAAATTAAAGTAAGTGCCAGCGCCCAACCCTCACGCGGTTTTTATGAAAGTATTGATACATTAAACCCTGCAAAACGTTTTGTTATTGCGCCTTATGGAGAAGCTTACCCCGGCAAGCAGGCTAGTATCCATTGTGGTTTAAAGCATTTTTTAGAACAGGAATTGCCTAAAATGTAACCATGAAAATTGAAAATATGATTTTCAATTTTCATGGTTACTATATTTTTAAATTTATACCTAAATCCTCTGAATTCCGCTTCAATACTGCATTATACGAACTCGTATCCGATATCGCGGCGATAATACATACCATCAAAACGGATCTGCTCCAGGATCGATTTTGAACGATCAACCGCTTCCGCAACCGTAGCACCAAATGCCGTTGCACAAAGCACCCGTCCGCCGCTGCTTACTACCTGACCATCCACATCCTTCGTACCCGCCTGAAACAGGATGGCATCATTCAGTGGCTGGTTGAGGCCGGTTATTTTAAATCCTTTTTCATAGTCGCCCGGGTAGCCCCCGCTCACCGCCATTACGGTTACAGCGGTGCGCGGATCTTCCTCAATCGTAACTTCAGCAAGCCGGTGTTCGGCGGCAGCCTTGCACACCGCCGCAATATCATTTTTCAACCGGGGCATCACCACTTCTGTTTCGGGATCGCCCATGCGGCAGTTATACTCGATCACAAACGGATCATCACCCACTTTGATCAGCCCGATAAACACAAAACCAGTATAATCGATCTTTTCTTTTGCTAACCCATCAACTGTAGGTTTAATAATCCGATCCGTTACTTTTTGCATAAATGCAGTATCGGCAAACGGCACGGGGCTTACAGCGCCCATTCCCCCAGTATTCAACCCCGAGTCCTTTTCGCCAATACGTTTATAATCCTTCGCCTGCGGCAGCACCACATATTCCTTTCCGTCGGTTACCAGAAACACACTCATTTCAATCCCCGATAAAAATTCCTCTACCACTACTTTACGGCCGGCCTCACCAAATTTTGCCTCCTGGATCATGGCTTCAAACTCCGCCACCGCCTGTTCATTGGTCTGACAGATCACCACTCCTTTTCCTGCCGCCAATCCATCCGCCTTCAAAACCACCGGCAACGCATGTGCCTGCAGGTACCGCACGCCTTCTTCAAAATTTGCTTCGGTAAATTCTTTATACGCCGCTGTGGGGATCTGCTGCCGTTCCATAAATGCCTTTGCAAACGCCTTACTGCCTTCCAGCTGTGCGCCAAACTGCGATGGTCCGATCAACGGTATGGTTTTCAGGGCCTCATCCGCCAGGAAAAAATCCCGGATCCCTTTCACCAGGGGCTCTTCCGGTCCAACCACCACCATTTCAATGCCCTTTTCCCCGCAAAATGCACCAATCCCCGCAAAATCATTCACACCCAGGTTTACATTGGTTCCCAGCGCAGCCGTTCCCGGATTTCCCGGAGCAATAAACAACTCATGATTGCCCCGCTGCTTCATATTCCAGGCTAAGGCATGTTCCCGCCCCCCGCTTCCTAAGACCAGTATTTTCATTTTTTTGCTTTTGATCAATATTAAGGGCGGCAAGATAGCTATAAAATGAAAAAAAAAGGTGGTTCATCATTTTTATGTATTTTGCCCGGCGAAATTTATACAAACATTTGTTATATGGAAAATATTGGCAAAAAATCCCGGCACCCACGAGCACTGTATGTATTATTTTTTACTGAGCTATGGGAACGTTTTGGATTCTACCTGATGGTTGGCATCTTTCTTTTGTATTTAAAAGATAGCACAGTTAATGGCGGCATCGGATTTACTCCGCAAAAAGCGGCAGATCTTGTAGGGACCTATATTGCCATGGTGTATTTAACACCGTTCATCGGGGGACTTATTGCCGACCGGTACCTGGGGTACCGGAAAGCCATCATCCTGGGGGGAATCCTTTTAGCAGCGGGCTATTTTTGCCTGGCCATTCCGGGGGATAAGGCTTTATATATTTCACTACCGTTGTTAATGATTGGCAACGGTTTTTTTAAACCTAATATCAGTACGTTACTGGGTAATATTTATAACCGGGAAGACCTGAAACCCAAAAAGGACGTTGCCTATAACATTTTCTATATGGGGGTGAATATCGGCGCTTTTATCTGCAATTTTGTGGCCGCCTATATGCGCAACTATTACGGATGGGGATTTGCTTTTGCAGCGGCCGGGGTTGGAATGACCATTTCTGTGATCTGGTTTATTTCAGGATTAAAGCATGTAAAAGAAGGTGATATTAAAAAACCGATGGAGAAAGGCGATATTCCGATGAGCCGGATCTTTTTACAGGTATTTCTGCCCGCGATCATCACCGCAGTGATTGGCTGGTTCATAAAAGATATGTTGGGGCATACGCTTTTTGGATCACAATCCAATGATGCCTTTATGTTTGCCTGTATTCCTATTATTATCTTTTTCATTAGCCTGTATACCAAGGCGGCAAAAGAAGATAAAAAAGGGCTGGGCGCTCTGTTTACCTTTTTTATTGGTGCCTTTGTATTTTGGGTCATTTATAACCAGAACAGTACCGGGCTTACCATCTGGGCCGATCAATATACGGCGCGCGAAATGCCACAATCTATGGAGAACATAACAAAACCCTTTGGAATGCTGGAAACGGTAACCACAACTCCGCATGAGGTAGCAAAAGTGGACAGCCTTCTTCGCACACAATCAGACGACAAAGGGAATGCACTGACCACCACAGGGCCCGATCTTTATTTTAACAACCTTCCCAAAGATCAATGGCCGCCATCTGGTAAAATGAACCTGCTTTCCACAGAAATTTTTCAATCGATCAACCCGTTCTTCATAGTCATCTTTACCCCGCTGGTCATTGGCCTGCTGGGGTGGCTGGCCCGGAAAAAGCGCCCCATCAATACCCCGGTAAAAGCCGGTTTGGGCACCTGGATTGCGGGGCTATCGGCGCTGTTGATGGTGGCAGCCGCGATGAGCACCAATATTTATCACGACAAAACCTCCGGCTGGTGGGTTGTAGGTACTTACGCCATCTTCACGATCGGGGAACTATTTGTAAGTCCCGTGGGGTTATCCATGGTTTCCAAACTGGCCCCCGCCCGCCTTACCTCCCTGATGATGGGCGGCTGGTTTATCATAACTTCCATGAGCGGGAAAGTAGCCGGACTGATGGCTACTTTCTGGGACAGCTTTGAAAATAAAAGCAATTACTTCCTGATACTTGTTATAGCAGCGTTGATTGCCGGGATCATCATTTTTATTTTAAGCAAGCGCATTGCACAGGTCGTAAAGGAAAAAACAGGAAGCGTATAACTGTATACGGGTAATTCATTCTAAAATCATGCAATCAAGAACATTGCGTGATTTTTTATTTTATAAACGATCATTTGTTATCTTTCGCCCCTGAAACAAATTGGTCATGTGGAAAAGACATCCCCGGGCGCTGCCTTTTTTATTTTTTAGTGAGATGTGGGAGCGCTTTGGCTTCTATCTGTTACTGGGTATTTTTACATTTTACCTGAAAGACGCCACCGGCGGTTTTGGCATGGATGAAAAAGAGTCCGCCTCCCTTTATGGTACCTTTATCGCGCTGATCTATTTTACGCCGTTCCTGGGAGGATTACTGGCCGACCGTAAAATGGGTTACTGCAATGCTATCATCCTGGGCGGCTTGCTGATGGGCGTGGGTTATTGCCTGATGAGTGTGCGCTCAATACCTATGTTGTACCTGGCCATGACCCTGATCATTATTGGTAACGGCTTTTTTAAACCGAATATCTCCACCCTGCTGGGCAACGTATATTCTACCCCCCAATACCAGGATAAAAAGGATGAAGGATACAATATCTTTTATATGGGGATCAATATCGGGGCCTTTATCTGTAACTTTTTCGGAGCCGCACTTTATACTACCATTGGCTGGGGGGCGGCCTTTATTGCTGCCGGTGTGGGCATGTTCCTAGGTGTAATCATCTTCGTAATTGGTATGCGCCACTATAAATCATTTGATACCCGGAAGCCCCTGAAAGAAGGCGATATGTCTATGTCCAAAATATTCGGACTGGTTGTATTACCCGCCCTGGTCTTTGGCGTAATCGGTTACCTGATAAAGGGTGCCGATGGGGCTATTTTTGACAGCAGCAGTACGGATGCGTTCATCTTTGCCTGCTTCCCGGTGGCCATCTTCTTTATTGCCCTCCTGCTCCGGAGCCCCAAAGAAGAACGGCGCCCCATGGCGGCACTGCTTTCGATCTTTGCAGTAGTGATCTTATTCTGGGCCATCTTCAAGCAGAATGGCTCCGCGCTCAATACCTGGGCCAGCCGGTATACAGAGCGGCATGTGGAAGGCACAAAAGGAAAGGTCCTGAGCGCATTAAAACTGACTGAAACTATTTCCTATAAAAAGGATTCAGTTACCCTGCTCGATAACCAGTTCCGGAAGCTAAAAGAGAACGGCAAGGAGGTAAAGGGACTGGATTATCCTTCTTATTTCAAAAACATGAACCTGGCGGAAACTCCGCTTAAAGACGGCGACCAGGTGAAAGCCTGGGCTCCTTCCCTGTCGCAATCCATCAATCCCTTCTGGGTGATCGTACTCACGCCCCTGCTGGTAGCCTTTTTTACCTGGCTTCGCTGGAAAGGGAAAGAGCCCTCCACCCCCTCCAAAATAGCGCTGGGCCTGTTGGTATCGGCTATGTCGGTACTGGTGATGGTCTTTGCCGTAAAAGCCGGTAACAATGGCGCCGAAAAAGTAAGCATTTGGTGGCTGGTGGGCAGTTATGGCATTATTACCATCGGCGAACTGTTCTTAAGCCCGATGGGATTGTCGCTGGTATCTAAATTAAGCCCGGTGCGTATTACCTCCCTGATGATGGGCGGCTGGTTCCTGGCCATCTCCATTGGCAATAAGCTTAGTGGGATTCTTTCCAGCAAATGGGATGAGTATACCAATAAAGAAAGCTACTTTTGGTTGAATTTCGTATTGCTTTTTGGTGCGGCATTGTTCCTTTTTGCCATTTTAAAATGGCTGAACCGGGTAATGAAAGAAAAAGGGGTAGCATAATACGAACAAGCAGCACAGCAACCGATAGCAGATCCGCAATCATTTTTTAAGTATATCTATGCAGGAAACAAAATCTTCATTTAAGCCCTTTGTGCCGGACGACGCGCGCATGGCGGAGTTTACATTAAAGTCAGTACTTACCGGTGCTGCCTTCGGGATTATTTTTGGTGCGGCCACCGTTTACCTGGCATTAAAGGCCGGGCTTACCGTATCGGCCTCCATTCCCATTGCGGTGATTGCCATCACCCTGGGCCGGAAATTTTTAAAGACCACCATTCTTGAAAACAATATTATACAAACCACCGGTTCTGCAGGTGAAAGCATTGCGGCCGGCGTGGTGTTTACCCTGCCGGGATTTTTATTCCTGAGTGATGGCAGCGGCGAACATTTCTTTAATTATATGACCATCCTTACCCTGGCCATTATTGGGGGTATATTGGGTACCCTGATGATGATCCCGCTCCGGAAATCATTGATCGTAAACGAGCACAAAACCCTGCCCTACCCGGAAGGTACGGCCTGCGCGGATGTACTAAAAGCAGGGGAAAAGGGTGGCAATTTTGCCAAGACCGCTTTCTGGGGACTCGGCTTTGCCTTTGTGTATGCGGTATTACAAAAGATCGTACATGTAATTGCAGAGACTCCTGCATTTGTAACCAAGCAAACCAATAAATTTTTCCCTTCTGCCAAAGTGAGCGGGGAAATCACCCCGGAATACCTGGGCGTGGGCTATATCATTGGACCAAAGATCGCGGGCGTACTGGTAGCCGGTGGCGTACTGGCCTGGCTGGTGCTGATTCCATTGCTATCATCCGTAGTGGCACCCGACCTTATTGCCAGTCAGCTGGTAAAACTGGGTTACCTGGCCGATATCGGAACTGCCGGCGGTAAGGGCGGCTGGGATCCGGTAGCGAAAACATTTGATGATTTTTCTTCCGCTGTGTATTATGCCTATATCCGCCAGATCGGGGCCGGAGCGGTGGCAGCCGGTGGTTTTATTACGCTGATCAAAACCATTCCCACCATTGTTTCCTCCTTTAAAGGAAGCCTGGGTTCTATCAAAGGCGGTGCTGCAGCTGCGGAAACATCGGTTAAAAGAACGGAGCGCGATCTCAGCATGAAAGTAGTAGCCCTGGGGAGCCTGGGCCTGGTGATCCTCATCGCCCTGCTGCCCCAGATACCCGGCCATACCATTCTTCAAAAATTACTGATCGGCATCCTGGTGGTGATCTTCGGTGCCTTCTTTGTAACCGTGTCTTCCCGTATTGTAGGTTTGATCGGTTCTTCCAATAACCCGATCAGCGGTATGACCATTGCCACGTTGATGGGCACCTGCCTGATCTTTATTGCCGTTGGCTGGAGCGGAAAGGCCTATGAACCTATGGCCCTGGTAGTGGGAGGATTGATCTGTATTGCCGCCGCTAATGCCGGTGCCACGTCGCAGGATCTGAAAACCGGCTACATTGTGGGTGCCACACCCAAATACCAGCAGCTGGCCCTGTTCGTGGGGGTGATCGTTTCTTCTATTGTGATCGGTCTTACGGTGAACTTCCTTGATAAACCTACTGCAGATATGGTGGCGAAGGGTGTAACCCAGCATGCCATTGGTTCGGAGTATTATCCCGCCCCACAGGGTACGCTGATGGCCACCCTTGCAAGAGGGATCCTGTCCTTTAACCTCGACTGGCAATTTGTACTGGTTGGTGTATTTATTGCCATTGTGCTGGAACTTTGCGGTGTTAAATCGCTGAGTTTTGCTGTGGGAGCATACCTGCCATTGTCTACCACCTTGCCCATCTTTATTGGCGGCCTCATCCGTGGCGCCGTGGACAAAAAAGCGGGGAAAGCAGCAAACCCTGAAGAAGAAGAATTGGGAAGAGGCAATCTTTTTGCAACCGGACTAGTAGCCGGTGGTGCAGTAGCCGGAGTGGTCATTGCCATTCTTTCCGGCTTCGATGGACCTGCTGCTGCCTTAAAAGCCGTGAATGCCGAACATGGACTGAGTACCGCACTCGGAGAAGGCCGTTATTATATATTGGGCACGCTGGCCTTTGCCACCATGGCCTTTGTATTGTACCGGGTAGGTCTTTCCAAAAACAAGGAATAAAACGGTTTTGTTTCACGCAAGGTTGCAATGCCGCAACGATTTATTTGAACGCATCATTTTTGTAGCACAATGCGGAAGGCCACTCCTGTTTGAAATGGGAGTGACCTTTTTTTATTGGTTTTATTTCTGCTGACATATAGCTGTCACGACCCTGTATTTTCTTTGTATCATTAAAATATGAACCATGGAGAAACTGGATCTTACAAAGCAATACCCACACTATTACACTGCAAAGCCGGAACCCGCACTGGTAACCATTGAGGTGGCCCAATTCCTGTCTATTACCGGCAAGGGCGACCCTTCCGGCGAAACGTTTAAAAAACATATTGAAGCCTTGTATAGCACCGCATATACGCTCAAGTTTGCCTGTAAAGCCCGCAACCGGGATTTTGTGGTTTCAAAACTGGAAGGGCTCTGGTGGTTCGACGAAAGCCGGTTCCATATACAATCGGCGGCCGAAGCTTCTCAACTGGTACCCCGAAGCGAATGGGAGTACCGCCTGCTGATACGGCTACCCGATTTTGTTACGAAACAAGATGTACAGGAAAGCCAGGCGGCAGTGCTTGTAAAGAAACAGCTCATCGATGTTCAATTTCTTGAATTATTCCATATGGAAGAAGGCCGTTGCGTACAATTGCTGCACAAGGGACCATTTGCCACCGAACCGGAGTCCCTGGAAAAGATCAGTAGTTTTATGAATGAACAGCATCTTACCCGCAACGGGGTACATCATGAAATTTATTTGTCCGATTTTAGAACAACAGCTCCGGAAAAACTGAAAACGATCTTAAGAGAACCGGTAAAATAAAAAAGGGCGCCGGTAAGGCTGCCCCTTTTAAGATTGTTCTTTTATTTCTTTCTTACATAAAGGCATCGCATTCCCGGTATGCTGCAATCAGGCGGTCTTCGCCGGCTTTTCCGGATTGAGAGATGCCGTGTTCCATGCCCAGGATCCCTTTATAGCCTTTTTCATAAAGCCATTTGAATACGTTCTTATAATTGATCTCTCCGGTTGTGGGTTCCTTTCTTCCGGGGTTATCCCCAATCTGGATATAGCCGATCTCACTCCAGGTAAGGCCCATATTCCGGATAAGGTTCCCTTCATTTTTCTGCATATGGTAAATATCATAAAGAATTTTACAGGAAGGGCTGTTCACCCCCCGGCAGATTTCAAAGGTTTGGGCAGAAGTGCGCAGGAACAGGTCCGGCGTGTCGCTGAGTGGCTCCAGCACCATTACAATTCCATGCGGTTCAAAGATCTCCGCCCCTCTCCGCAACGCATCAATCACATTACCGGTCTGTACTTCAAGCGGAAGGTCGCGCTGAAAATCGCCCGGCACCACGGTTACCCATTTGGCATTACACCGTTTGGCCGCCTCCACCGATTGACGGCAGCCATCCAGGAAGATATCCAGGTGCTCTTTTTTATTGGCGGCCAGGGTATTGGCGCCGTTACCGCCCTTGGGCACTACAAAAACCCCCATACGCATATTTAATTTAGCCAGGGTTTCTCCTATCTTCGACTGCATTTGCGGCGTCCTTCCGGTCATGCCGTTATCCTCAATAGAGCGGAATCCCTTATCATACATATACTTTATCTGGTCGATAAAATCCTTACCGGCGCTGTTCCCAAACATGCCGTCGTGGGGAGCATAATCCAGGTGAAAGGTCTTATCCGCTTTTACATCTTTCGCTGATCCCGCCCATAAACTGGTTCCCAGCCCCAGGGCGCTCATCGTTAATACATTGTTTTTTACGAAGTTTCTTCGGTTCATTGTGGCAAATTTTTTCGAACTAAAAATAGGAAACTTTAATATTTATAAAAAAGATTTAGGAATTATTTTCGTTTTGTGCTATTTTGGAACCCATTTAATTGTCAAACTGAAAATTTACTTAACTTCGGAACGATGAAAAAATTGATTGCTGCAGCATTGCTTTGCGCTGGTGCAGGCGCACTGGGTGCTCAGGAAAAAAAGGATCCCGAATTGAAAAAATATGAACAGTCCATTCCGGGTTCATCCGTAAAATTCACCATGGTCCCTATACCCGCCGGCTCCTTTAAAATGGGAAGCGCTTCCGGCAATACCCCTAAGGATGCCGATGAGCAGCCCCAGGTAACCGTAAAACTGGATGCCTTTTACATGGGATCGCACGAGGTGAGCTTTGATGAGTATGCCCTTTTCCAGTACGATGAAAGTCTTGGTCAGAACGTAGATGCCGACGCCGTTACGCGCCCCACCACTCCCTATATTGATCTTACATTAGGTATGGGTAAGGAAGGCGGATTTCCGGCCAACAGCATGCAGCAACGCGCTGCCATTATGTATTGCAAATGGCTTTATACAAAAACGGGGGTGTTTTACCGCTTACCTACAGAGGCAGAATGGGAATACGCTGCCCGTGCCGGCAGCAATACGCCTTATTTTTTTGGTTCTGATGCAAAACAGTTAGACGATTACGCCTGGTACGCAAAAAACAGTGAGGATAAATACCACAAAATAGGGCTCAAGAAACCCAATCCCTGGGGGCTTTATGATATCTACGGTAATGTAGCCGAATGGGTGCTGGATCAATACCAGGCAGATTATTATAAAACACTGGGAAAAGAAGCCACCAACCCTACGCGGTTGCCCGATGCCAAAAATCCGCGCATGGTAAGAGGTGGTAATTATAAGGATGATGCAGCTGCACTGCGCAGTGCCAACCGGACCGAATCGGATCCGATCTGGAACCGCCGTGATCCGCAGATCCCCAAGAGCAAATGGTGGAATGCGGATGCGCCGTTTGTTGGATTCCGGCTGGTACGTCCGGTTAAACAGCCAGGTGCTGCAGAAATTGAAAAATTTTTCTCAACATATATCTTATAATTTCCAGCGATTAAATACCATATCATGAATCACAAAACAACAAGAAGAGATTTTGTAAAAAACGGTTCCCTTATTGCCGGAGGTTTGCTTGCCGCACCCGTTATGGGCAATGTAAACTTTTTTTCCGGCGCTAAAGGAGAGATCAAAATAGCCCTGATCGGCTGTGGCGGCCGGGGTACCGGCGCTGTATCACAGGCATTATCTACTAAACAGAATGTAAAACTGGTGGCAATGGCCGATGCATTTAAAGACCGCATCGATAGCTGCTACAAAACCATTACCTCAAAGGACGACAGCGGCATCAGCCCGGAAAAGATCAATGTTCCGGAAGCGAATAAATTCACTGGGTTTGATGCTTATAAAAAAGCCATTGCCCTGGCAGATGTGGTGATCCTTACCACCCCTCCGGGATTCCGTCCTATTCATTTTGAAGAAGCGGTAAGACAGGGCAAACACATCTTTACTGAAAAACCCATGGCGACCGATCCGGCGGGTATTAAAAAAGTGCTGGATGCTGCAGAAATCGCCAAGCAGAAAAAACTGAATGTGGTAGTGGGCCTTCAGCGCCGTTACCAGGACTCCTACCGCGCATTGTTTGAGCGGAAGGATATGATCGGTGAGATCATTTCCGGACAGGTTTGGTGGAACAATTCCGGCGTTTGGGTAAAACAGCGGGAACCCCAGCAAACTGAAATGGAATACCAGATGCGGAACTGGTACTATTTTAACTGGCTTTGCGGTGACCATATTAACGAGCAGCACATCCATAATATTGATGTAATGAACTGGTTCAAAAATGCCTACCCGGTAAGAGCACAGGGTATGGGTGGCCGCCAGGTAAGGACCGGGAAACAATACGGAGAGATCTACGATCACCACTACGTAGAATTTCAATATGCAGATGGCTCTATCCTCAACAGCCAGTGCCGCCATATACCCGGCACCATGAGCAAGGTAGATGAGTTGCTGGTGGGCACCAAGGGATCTATTTTTTGCGACCAGGCCGTGATCAAAGACCGGTCGGGAAAAGTGCTGTATGCGTTCGACAAAAAGAACGAGCGTAATCCTTATCAGACAGAACACGACGAACTGTTTGAGGCCATTGCCAAAGGTGAGCACAAGTTCTCCAATGCCGAATATGGTGCCAAGAGTACGCTAACGGCTATTATCGGGCGTATGGCTACTTATAGCGGCCAGGTAATTGAATGGGACAAAGCATTGAACTCTGGCATCGACATCATGCCTAAGGAATATGCCTTCAACGCCACACCGCCCGTGGTTCCGGACGCTGATGGTTTTTATCCGATTGCAATGCCCGGAAAGACAAAGTATTTTTAATACAGGGAAGTTTTATATAAAAGCCGGACGATACATTTATTTCGTCCGGCTTTTTTATTTGTCAAAACAGCTCTATCCGTTCAGATCATTTACGCCATGAACCGGGGAAGGATCTGTACTCAATTTTTCAAATCCCTGTTGTTGCCGGTCCCTGCTTATAACATCAGAAAGAATCATTGTATGAAAATGATAGCACTCATCCTTATACAGGCTACGTTAAGTATCCATGGCGCAAGGTAACCTGCACATTAGGGTATCATCGGGTTTACTATATATACGGTCAAAACGTTGACACCACCAACTTCTTTTCAAAAAAAACCTCATCAAAAATTATCGTTTTCCTTACTCCCGCAACTAATATTATTCTACATTTATACTCCTCTGTTTTATATCAAAACCAAATATGAGCAAAAGTTTACCGGCATCATTCCACATTAAAGAGATACTCCGTAACAACCGTTTCCGGCTCCTGCTGCCGTTACTGTTTTTATTTTGTACGAACCTGGTCAATGCCCAAAAAGACAGCGCAAACGGCATGCGTTATATCGACAATGGTATTATACGACTGGGCATCGACCTGAACCTGGGCGGGGCCATTACCTACCTGAGTGAAAAAGGGAAACCCAATATGATCAATAACTGGGACTGGGGCCGGCAGATTCAGATGTCATTTTACAGCGGACCTGTACCCTATGAACCCGAAGGCAAAAAGCCACACAAGGGCTGGACCTTTATTGGCTGGAACCCCATCCAGTCCGGCGACGTAGCAGGGAACCGCTCCCGGGTCACGGAATTTAAACGTACCGGGAACAGCCTTTATGTACGTTGCATCCCCATGCACTGGCCGTTGGATAATGTGCCCGGTACCTGTACCTACGAATGCCGGATACAGTTAGAAGGCAATACCGTAAAGGTCCGGAGCCGCATGGTCAACCAACGGCCGGATCACACACAGTATCCCGCCCGCGGACAGGAGCTCCCTGCCGTATACACCAATGCGCCTTATCACCAGCTGGTAACCTACACCGGCGCCGAACCTTATACGCATGACACCCTAAGCATTATTAAAAACCACAACCTGCCTCAAAACCCTTCCATCCGGTGGGCAGCCTGGCAGGCCACCGAAAACTGGGCGGCCTGTGTAAATGAAGACGGATATGGTCTTGGTATCTGGAATGAAGGCGTGCAACGCTTCTCCGGCGGATATTATGGCGACTCCTCATTTAAGGGCGGAAGTCACGATATTTCTACCGGCTATATTGCTCCCAATAGCATTGACATACTGGATCACAACATCACTTACGACTATCATTATGTGCTGATTGTGGGTACACTGGACGCCATCCGGAACTATGCCTGTAAGCAATTACCAACAGCCCTTCCCGGTTTTCATTTCCGCAACAGCCGGCTGCAATGGTATTACGAAAATACCAAAGACCGGGGCTGGCCTATCCGCGGCTGTCTTGAAATAACATTAAACCGGAATGCGGCAATGATCAGCCCTTTAATTTTCTGGAAGGCAACGGATGCTTCGCGCCTGCTGGTGGATGCGCAGTGGCCGGCTTCTGTAAAAAAAGCACGTATTTATTTCAGCAGGTTTAGCGGTTCCGCATTTGAAGATTACCTGGATGTGGATGTTCAACCCGGCCGGAGACAATATATCCTTCCCCTTGCTTCTATAGCGCATTACAAGGGAGCTTTCAATGGGGTTAAGATCCTGCCGGATCCCGACGGGAAAAGCCAGGAACAGGACTTGCTGAAAGTGTATGCCATCCGGCTTTTGAAATAGTGAAATGAACGGGCATAATAAAGGCGGTCTGTGTTATTTTAGACCGCCCTTACGTACATCGCAAAAACCTTGAACCGGAAAATATCCGGTTTCTTTATTGTTTTTAGAGTGCGCTGTTATAATGTTCTGCAACCTTTGCCCAGTTCACCACATTCCAGAATGCTTTCAGATAATCCGGACGTTTGTTCTGATACTTCAGGTAATAAGCGTGTTCCCAAACATCCACACCCAGGATAGGTGTTCCTTTTACTTCAGCAACATCCATCAGGGGATTATCCTGGTTGGGCGTGGAAGTTACTTCCAGCTTGCCGTCTTTTACGATCAGCCAGGCCCATCCGCTTCCAAAGCGGGTAGCACCGGCGGTATTTATTTTTTCTTTCAGTCCGTCCAGGGAGCCAAATGTTTCATTGATCGCGTCTGCCAGTTTCCCGGAGGGCGCACCACCATCAGCGCTCAGGATCTCCCAGAAGAACGAGTGGTTCCAGTGACCACCACCGTTATTGCGTACAGCTGGAGAAATAGCACCAGCGTTTTTCACCAGTTCTTCCAGCGATTTATCGGCATGCTCGGTTCCATCAATTGCTTTATTCAGATTATCCACGTAAGCCTGGTGATGCTTGCCATGGTGAATTTCCATTGTTTGCTTGTCAATGTGCGGTTCCAGCGCGTCGGGCGCATAAGGAAGGGCTGGTAGTGTAAATGCCATGATTCTTTATTTTTATTAGTGAACAATATTTATAACTATAACAAAGTTAAACCATTATAGTTGCTACACGAAACCTTAGCAGCAAAAATTCAGCCACCCTGCTTATGAAGGGAATGAACCGTTTTGATTTTGCATTGCGCGACTGTCAAAAATTGGTAAAATAGTTGGTAAATACCAGGTCGAACAGATTCACGTTCGCCTTCTTGGTTTGCAGGTATGCGCCGGGCACCGGCACTTTGTTGAGTTCCCTAAAAAGGACCGCTTTCGTTTGAAACGATTCCCGCAGCAGTTGGTCGATCATCCCGATATCCTCCAGGTACTGCCGGTGGCGTTTTTCATCATTCAGGCAAAACTGGTCGTGATCCATCATTGCTGAGCCATTCAACCCCAGGAAGTCCGTTACTACAATGCTATGCCAGGGCATCAGCACGCTCAACAGCACATGTATTTTAAATAAACCGCGTCCTTCTTTTGAAGTACAATCCAGGTAATAGCAAAATTTATTATGAAAGAGCTCCGTCTGGTCCTTCAGTTCATACCGCAACAGGTTTTCTCCAAGTAGCTGCACAAACTCCTTCCATTGTGTCATCGATCCTTCCTTCAGCGTCCGTACCGACCGCTTACGCCGGGCATATACCCGCTCATACTCCTGCCGATCTGCCAGCGGCGTTACTTCTTTGGGGAAGTGGTCGTAAATTTTTGATGTATCCGGAAATTTCATGTCAACTCATAAATGAAATACAATTATTATATATATCGATAACAGGAATCCAATATGAATTTAAAAAAAATAAGGCATATTTAAACATATTATATTATTAAATATTCACCGCTACATTAAATGGAGCAGTATATTTCTCCAATACCTGCAGTTTTTTGCAAACTTTATCTGTTTTTCGCATTTTTAGTTTAAATAACTTATATTTAACAAACCTACAACTCCAAATTAAACTCAATTTGCATGAAGAGAATGCTTTTCCTACCTCTGGCGATTTCGCTTTTAATGCTCTTTCCGCTCTTCTTAAATGCCCAACAACGACAGATCAGCGGCTCCGTTAAAAACGAATCCGGTGAACCGGTTGCCGGGGTCACCATTGTTCAAACAGGCACCAATAATGCCACTACCACAAATGATGAAGGACGCTTTCTGATGCGTGTAACCGGCAACAACGCGCAGCTCGAAATTTCTTCTGTTAATTATGCTTCACAAAAACTATCCGTTGGCAATAACACCGATATTACGGTTACCCTGACAACAGACAAGAAAGCGACAATGGAAGAAGTAGTGGTGACCGCCCTTGGAATTGGCAAAAAACAAAGGGCGATTGGCTATGCCGCACAGGCGGTTTCCGGGGAAAACCTTACCGTTACCAAACAACAAAATGTCATTGGCGCCCTGGCGGGAAAAATATCCGGAGTACAGGTGTCGGGTTCTTCCGGTGCCAGCATGGGCGGCACTCAAAAAATTCAGATAAGAGGTGTTAATTCCGTTACTGGCAGCGGCGAACCTTTGATCGTAGTAGATAATACACCGATCTCGAACACAAATTATGGTGATAAAAACGGACCGGATTATGGAAACCTGGCTCAGGATATCAACCCGGACGATATTGAAACGGTGAATGTATTAAAGGGTCCGGCAGCATCTGCCCTGTATGGCCTGCGGGGTCAGTTTGGGGTAATTATGATCACTACAAAAAAAGGAAGCAAGAGTACGATTAAACCTGTTGTTAATTTCAGTTCCACCTACTCTATAGAAAAAGCGGCCAATTTCCTGCCCCTGCAGAACCTTTATGGTGCCGGGTCCAGTCTGAATTTTCCCACGATCAAGATCAACGGTGTAGATACAAAATATGTAGACGGCAGCTGGGATGAAAGCTGGGGGCCAAAAATGGATGGCACCCCGGTACGCCAACAATACAGCTTTTATCCCGCCGATCCCGATTTTGGAAAAGCCACTCCATTTATTCCACATCCTGATAATATAAAAGACTGGTTCGAAAACGGGCATACATGGAACAATAATATCTCTGTTTCAGGAGGCGGCGCTACCACCTCGTTCCGTTTGTCGTACAACCATACAGACATAAAAGGAATTGAACCCAATACCTATTTAAAAAGGAACAACGTTGCCTTTAATGGTTCCCTGAACATCACTTCAAAACTGATGCTTTCTACCGGAATTAATTATGCCGACAACAAAGGCCAGCGCCCGGCACAGGGATATTACAATGGCACCCGCAATATGTACCAGTGGTTCGAGCGCAACCTGGATATGAAAAAATTAAAACAGTACAAATATCCGGACGGCACTTTTTATCAATGGAACCTTAACGATCCCAATGATGAAGGTATTTATGAAGATATGAAACCCATCGACTGGAACAATCCTTATTTTGAAGCATATGAAAATCCATCGCACGACAGTCGCAGCCGGTACTGGGGCAATATCGGTTTAACCTATACCATTGCACCCGGCTTGCAGGTGAGTGGCTTTGTACGTAAAGACGCTTACGTTCAGAATATTGATACCCGCAATGCGGAAGGCGGCCGGTACCTGCCTGATTTTACTATTGGCAAATATGAGAACAACGAAATGAACTATGAGTTCATGGCACAGTATAACAAAGACTTTGGCAAACTATCTTTTAATGCCAACCTGGGTGGCAATATTCTAACGCAGCGATACACTTACCTGTATCAGGCAACCGCAGGCGGATTTGTAACCCCCGGGTGGTTCAACATTCAAAACTCACTGGAAAAACCTTATGTGGAGAACATCCTTAACCGCAAGGAAATCAGAAGTGCCTTTGGCTCCGTATCCCTGGGTTATGATAAGACCTATTATATTGATGCTTCATTGCGCAATGATATTTCTTCTGCCTTGCCGCTCAAGAATAATTCATACTGGTATCCTTCGCTTTCGGGTAGTTTTGTGTTTAGCGAACTGGTTAAATGGCAACCACTTTCCTTTGGGAAACTGCGGTTGAGCTATGCCCAGGCCGGATCAGATCTTCCTATTTATAAAACGGCACCGTTTTACGAATTAGGTGCTCCCTATAAAATCCCTGATCCTGAAAATCCCAAAACCTACTATCCCATGTATATACCGGATCAGCTTTCCAATCCCAATTTGAAGCCTTCAGTAGGCACTGCATACGAAGCCGGACTGGAAATGAACTTCCTTAAAAACAGACTTGGGTTTAATTTCACCTATTACAACCAGCAAAATAAAGACGCAGTTGTAGTACTCGACATACCAGGAGGAAGCGGGTACACCAGCCAGGTTATTAATGCCGGGCTTATTCAGAACCAAGGAATCGAGTTAACGCTTAATGCAGCTCCGGTAAAGACCACGCATTTCAACTGGACATCCGTGGTCAATTTTGCCCGCAATAAAAGCATGATTAAAAAACTGGCCACGGGCTTATCGACACTGGTACTGGATCAAAACCGGTACTCAAGCGTTGATATGTTCCTGCTTGCGAATGAAAACCAGGCATTCGGTTCATTGGTGGGCAATGCGTATAAACGCGATGCCGCTACCGGCAAGATATTATTAGATGCACAGAACCTGCCTTTATATGAGCAAAACCATAATTTCGGATCCGTGCTGCCCAGGTTCAACGGCGGCTGGCAAAATACATTCCGCTATAAAAACATTCAGTTGAATGCCATGATCGACTTCCAGTCTGGCGGACAGTTCTTCAGCTGGACGCAAATGCTGGCAGTAAAATCTGGCCAGGCTGCGATAACAGCCGCTACAAACGATAACGGTAAAAATGTACGTGATCCCCTGGATCAGGGTGGCGGTGTAAAAGTTACCGGTATATCAGCGGCTACCGGACAGGAAGTAACGGCCTATGTAAACGCCCGCACTTATTACCGTAATCGTTTGGGAACCCAGATCTATGAAGAGTGGCTCTATGATGCTTCCTATATAAAATTCCGGGAGCTAAGCCTTGGATACAATTTTACAAAAGAGCAGTTTGCCCGTTTGCCATTCAACGTAGTCACCTTATCTCTTATTGCACGTAACCCGGCAATGATCTGGCAAAAAGCACCCAAAGGATTAAACCCCGATGAGCTTTCCACCGGAGCATCATCCCTTAACTGGTTAGAAACAGGCCAGCTGGCTACCACAAGATCTTACGGCATCAGTTTAAACATTACATTCTAAAAAACTGCAAGATGAAAAAACGCATTCGATATATCCTCCTTGTATCCGTAATCAACCTTTTTTTTGCGGGTTGCACCAAGTTTAGCGAGGACTTTAACATCAGTCCCAATAAGCCTACAAAAGCATCTAATCCACAATTGCTCACGTATGCCATTATGCAATTGCAGTATACATTAGAAACACCCTATCCCATACTCTATGCCCAGCAGCTATCGGATAAGATTTATACAGACAATTCTCGGTACACCACCACTAATTTTGATTTTTACTGGATCTACTCCGGGCCGTTGATCAACCTTGAAGCCATTCTTAACAGCACCATACTCAACGACGAGAACGGATCCAAAGCAAACCAATATGCCGTGGCAAGAATTCTTAAAGCCTATTACTTCTGGTATGCTACCGACCGCTGGGGAGATATTCCGTATTCGGAAGCCTTAAAAGGCCAGGAAAAATTCACGTATAAATACGATAGTCAAAAAGATATTTACGACAACCTTTTTAAAGAGCTTAAGGCTGCTGCCGCGCAGATAGATAATGGAAAAGGAGTAACAGGAGATATTCTTTATGATGGAACAATGGATAACTGGCGCAGGTTTGCTAATTCTATACGCCTCCTGATGGCACTGCGGTTGTCAAAGATTGATCCGGTAAGAGGCAGGGCAGAATTTGCAGATGCATTAAGCGCTGGCGTTTTTACAGACAATAGTCAAAGTGCAGTGTACCGGCACCTGCCGGAATCAGCAAATGAAAACTACTGGTACTATGTTTTTGAAGTACAGAACAGAAAATGGTACTGTATCAGCGAGCCGCTGGTTAATTATATGAAGCCGGTTGGAGATCCGCGCTTACCAACCTTTGCAGACCCAACAGCAAGCAAGGGCGACTATATAGGCATGCCCTACGGGCTGGAAGCTAATGCGGCAGGCAATATCCAGGCGGCCAATGTTTCCTTCCTCGGCGCAAAGCTGCGCAAACAGGATGCTCCTTCCTATCTTGTTACTTACCCGGAAGTGCTGTTTGCTATTGCCGAAGCTGCTAAAACCGGCTGGATACCGGGAGGAGATGCTGAAGCAGAAAACAATTACAAGCAGGCCATCGAGTATTCCATAAGACAATGGAATAATAATGATATCACCGGCCTGAGCACGTTTATGAATCAGCCTTCCATAAAATACAGCAGCGTGGATGCTTTAAAGCAGATCGGGTATCAGAAATGGGTACACCTGTACTTAAACGGCTACGAGGCCTGGGCAGAGTGGAGAAGGACCGGCTACCCCGTATTAGCACCTGCCCCCAACAACAACAATATTCCCATTCCCAGAAGACAGGGTTATCCCCTCAAGGAGCCCAACATCAATACAGCCAATTACAAGGCAGCAGTAGCCGCCCAACCGGGCCTGAACGGCAAAGATGATCTTACGGGAAGGGTTTGGTGGGATAAACAGTAGCAGAGCCCGCTACCACAAGGCTGATAACTTTATCATTCAGGAGACTGGTGGGACTTGGAGGACATGGGTATTACGGCTATTTTGAGAAAGTGAAATAATTACGTGTTGCCCTGGTAGACCAGGGTAAGCAACCATACTCTGGAGGATTACTCCATGTCCACCCAGTAGCCCAAGTTCCCCGAAAAAAACAGCTGCCCTATATTGAAGTGCTGAAGTGTGCGACGCAAGACCGCTGCCACCTGCACCACAGGCGGGCCAATAAACAGCCCCTACCGTTTTGCCTTAAAAAAAGCCTTCATCAAAGCGGCACATTCTTCCTCCAGCAAACCGGTAACAATCTCCGTTTTGGGATGAAACGGCGAGGTGACCGGCTTTACGCGGCTAAAGCCGTTCTTGATATCCGATGCCCCCCATACCACCCGGCGGATCTTGCTCCAGTAAAGAGCGCCGGCACACATTACGCAGGGCTCTACTGTGACATACAAAGTGGCATCCGGCAAATACTTGGCATTCAAAAAACTGAATGCGGAGGTTAATGCGATCATTTCCGCATGTGCGGTAGGGTCGTTTAATTTTTCCGTCATATTATATCCCCGGGCAATGATGCGGTTATCCTGCACCACCACGGCCCCGATGGGAATTTCATCTTCTTCAAATGCGCGCTGTGCCTCTTTCAGCGCCTGCTGCATAAAATATTCATCCGTCATTGATCTGCTTTGAAGCGATAAAATTAAAAATAAGAACCGAGAATGCGGGAATCCCCACTCCAAAGCGTTGATTTTTTCCTACCTTGTATTTTTAAACGTAGCAAGAAGCCCCGGCAACCGGAAAACAGCGGTTGCGGACAATAAATAAAACACAGATGGCATTTCCCAAACAGAAACTGGAAGAAAAATTTAAGGAAGTATATCAGCAGCTTAATGACCAGCAGCGCATCGCCGTAGACACGCTGGAAGGTCCGGTGATGGTGATTGCCGGTCCGGGAACTGGTAAAACGCAGATCCTGGCAGCCCGTATCGGAAAGATCCTGCTGGATGCGGATGCCCTGCCGGAAAACATTCTTTGTCTTACTTATACCGATGCGGGTGTGGTGGCCATGCGCAAGCGCCTGCAACAGTTCATTGGCGCCGATGCCTATAAAGTAAACATTTACACCTTTCACGCTTTTTGCAATGATGTGATCCAGGACAACCTTTCGCTTTTTGAAAAAAATTCGCTGGACCCTATCTCTGAGCTGGAACGCATCGAATACTTTAAAAAGCTGATTGATGCCTTTCCCAAAGGCCATCCGCTAAAGCGTTACCGGGGCGATGTGTATTTTGATGCACCCCACCTGCAGCAATTGTTCTCTGCCATGAAGCGCGAGGGCTGGACGGCCGCCTTTATCAATGAAAAAATTGATGCCTATATCCAGGATCTTCCCAGCAGGGATGAGTATATCACCAAGCGGGCCACCCGGGATTTTAAGAAGGGTGACTTGCGTACCGATAAAATTGCGGAGGCCACGGAAAAAATAGAAAAAGTGCGTGCTGCGGTGAATGCCTTCGATGCCTTTCAGCAATTGCTGAATGAAAAACGCCGCTATGACTTTGACGATATGATCAATTGGGTGATCCGCGCTTTTGAAGAAAATGAATCGCTGCTGCGGAACTACCAGGAGCGCTTTCAATACATATTGGTGGATGAGTTCCAGGATACCAGCGGTACCCAAAACCGGATCGTACAACTGCTGATCAGCTACTGGGAGCAGCCCAATGTATTTGTGGTAGGTGATGATGATCAAAGTATTTACCGATTCCAGGGCGCCAATGTGCAAAATATGCTCGACTTTGCCCAGCAATACCAGGAGGCATTGAAAACGATTGTACTTACCAACAATTACCGGAGTATTCAACCCATACTGGATGTTTCCAAATCGGTGATCACCAAAAATAATGAACGCCTGGTAAACCAGTTGCCCGGCCTCAGCAAGGAACTGGCAGCGGCCAACAGCACCATCAATCACCTGACCACCCCACCCGTGCTTACCGAATACAATAGCGAAAAAGAAGAGATGGCCGGTATTTGTATGGAAGTGGAGCAACTGATCCGGAATGGTATGGCGCCAGGCCGTATTGCCGTGATCTATAAAGAAAATAAATATGGCGAAGAGCTTTCCAACTACTTCCGGCTGATGCAGGTACCGGTGTTCAGCAAACGCCCTATCAACCTGTTACAAGATCCGTTCATCAAAAAAACGATCACGATTCTTCGTTACCTGAATGCCGAGCACGATATCCCCTATGGCGGTGATGAACTGTTGTTTGAATTATTGCATTACGATTTTTATAAGATCCCACCTATAGAAATTGCAAAGCTCAATGTAGAAGTAAACAACCGGCAGTTTAAAGGAGAAGCCACATCCCTGCGTCAGCTGCTTTCCGAAAAAGCCAACCGTCCGCCAAAAGATCTCTTTGATACCGGCATCCACCCACAATTAAAACAGTTCAGCAATACGTATGAGCAATTGATCGGCGATGTATCCAATCTTACCCTGCAACAGCTGGTAGAAAGTGTGATCCGCAATGCCGGCGTACTGGCTTATATAATGCAGCATACAGAAAAGATAGAACTGATGCAGTTCCTGTCGGCCTTTTTCGATTTTGTAAAAGAGGAAAACAGCCGCAACCCGGCCTTTAGCCTGGACGAACTCATTAGCATCATTGACCTGATGGAGAAAGAAGGCGTGCCGCTTTCCATGACGCGCACCATTGGTAACGACAAGGGCGTAAACCTGTTAACCGCACATGGTAGCAAGGGACTGGAATTTGAGCAGGTGTTCCTGGCGGGTACCAATGCTTCTTATTGGGAAAAGAAGAAAAGTTTTCCAACGATCTTTAAACTGCCGGATACCATTTTCAGTTCGCAACCGGAGGGAGACGCCACCGAAGAATTACGGCGTGTATTTTATGTAGCGCTTACAAGGGCCGAACAGCACCTGCATATTTCCTGGTCGAAACGCAACAATGCCGGTAAGGAACTGGAGCCTTCCATGTTTATTGCTGAAATACAGGAGCAGCATGATCTTCAAACACGATTCCGCTCCATTCCTGAAGAGGAGATGACCCGCTTCCGACTCTTGCAGTTCACGGCGCAGGCACCTACCATCGAGCAACGGGAGGACGATTTCATTACGCCGCTGGTGGATAAATTTGTGATGAACGTAACCGCGCTCAACAACTACCTCAACTGTCCGCTGCGGTTCTATTACCAGAACCTGATCCGCATTCCCTCGGGCAAGAATGAGAATACCGAGTTCGGAAGTGCGATCCACTTTGCGCTGGAACGCTTCTTCCGGAAGATGCGGGAACATGCGGCCAATGCCTTTCCCCCGGTACAATCGCTTTACGAAGATTTTAAATGGTATATGCAGCGGCACCGGCAGCACTTTACCCGCGAGTCTTTCAAACGGCGCATGGAGCAAGGCGGCATTATTTTACCGGAATACTACAATAACTATATCGATGCCTGGAATAAGGTGGTGGTAGTAGAGTTAAACATTAAGAACGTAGTGGTGGATGGTGTGCCTTTAAAAGGAAAACTGGACAAGCTGGAATTTAATGGCAAGGATGTAAACGTAGTAGATTACAAAACAGGGAACGTTAAATACGCCAAACCCAAACTGCTGCCGCCTTCTGAAAAAGATCCCAACGGAGGCGACTACTGGCGTCAGGCGGTCTTTTATAAATTATTGGTGGATCATTACGAAGCAAAAAACTGGACGGTAGCCAGTACCGAGTTTGATTTTATTGAGCCGGATGAGAAGAAAAATTTCGTCAAACAAAAAGTAGTGATCCTTCCGGAGCACCTGGAAATTGTGCGCCGGCAGGTGCGGGAGACCTGGCAGCATATTCAGAACCATGAGTTTTATAAGGGCTGCGGGAAAGAAGATTGCCACTGGTGCAATTTTGTGAAGGACAACCAGCTGTATACAGATCTGGAAGCGATTGAAGAAGATGAGGAATGATTTCCGAATATTGCCACGAAGACAGAAAGACACGAAGAATCACCAAGAACGGATCACTTAGCTCTTTGTGATTCTTTGTGTTTTAGGGCCTTTGTGGCCATCCTTACCCCTATCCAAAGAATAGCTATTTTTACACCCTAAATTATTTCGCTTATGACCGATATCTTTTCCCCTGAAGGGGCCCAAACCATGATCAACCGTATTGAACAACTTACGCCCGAAAGCAAGCCACTTTGGGGCAAAATGAATGCAGGCCAGATGCTGGCGCATCTTTGTGTGATGTATGAAACGGTTTACACCAACAAACACCCCAAACCCAAAGGCTTTCTCAAATGGATCATGAAAACCTTTATTAAAAAAACCGTTGTAGGCGATACGCCCTACAAACGCAATATAAAAACAGCACCGCATTTCCTGATCACCAGCGCCCGGGACTTTGAAAAGGAAAAAGAACGGCTAATTGGCTATATCCGTCAGACCCGGGAACTGGGTGGTGCCCATTTCGACGGCAAAGAATCCCATTCCTTTGGACCGCTTACCCAAACAGAATGGAATACCCTGTTCTCCAAACACCTGGATCATCATTTAAGACAGTTTGGGGTATAGTCCGGTAAAAGCAGCGCTCTATATATTTTTTATTGCATCCGGAGTACCTGCAAAAAAGCGCGGAAATAAGTGTAATTTAGTAGCAGCGAACCATTCGCATTAAACCTCCTGCAATGCTGCGACTATTTCTTGTGCTGATGCTGATACCCATGGCGGGCAGCGCCCAAACGGAATCTCCCGGTAATACGTATAACAAATCCCTGGCAGATAGTCTGGGTGCCGACGAGTATGGGATGCGGATGTACCAGTTTGTTATCCTAAAAACAGGCGACAGCACGATCACCGACAAAGAAAAGGTGGCAGCCCTTTTTAAGGGTCACATGGAAAATATTGGCAAACTGGTGGCTGCAAAGCAATTGATCATTGCCGGTCCGTTTGCTAAAAACCCGCAGCAATACCGGGGGTTGTACGTCTTTACCACTAAAACAAAAGAAGCAACGGAAGCCTTGCTGGCAACCGATCCGGCTGTAAAATCGGGGCTGCTCAAGGCAGAGATCTATGGTTGGTATGGGTCTGCAGCCCTGCCCCTGTATCTGCCCTTTCATCAACAGGTCGAAAAAAGCAAACATTAACACAGATGGATATCGGGGAAGCAAGGGAGCTGATCAAAGATTTACCGCTATCTTTAGGCAAGCCGCGCAGCTGGGCCGACCTTGGTTGTGGTACCGGTACATTTACCCATGCCTTGTACAGCCTGCTTCCACCGGAAAGTACGGTATACGCGTTTGATAAAAACAGGCAAACCTTACATGAGCCGGGCATCCGTTTTATGCAACTCGACTTTGAAACAGTCCCATTGCCCGTACCGCCGCTTTCAGGCATCCTGATGGCTAATTCACTGCATTATATAAAAGATCCCGGAGCGTTAATTACAAGGCTCCGGCAATACCTGGAGCCGGGGGGTGGCCTGGTGCTGGTGGAGTATGATACCCCTGCCGCAAACCGGTGGGTGCCTTTTCCTGTACCTTTGTCAAAGGCTAAACAACTGGCCACCTGGTGCGGTTTTATAAATTTTCACTTGTTGGGAACCCGGCCCTCCGTATATCATGGAGGCGGTATGTATGCTGCGGCTTTGACACTTTAGAACAGTTCATTTTTCTAACGATAAAAAATCAAAACATGCGTATTCTTAAAAAGATCCTGCTGGCAATCGTGGCCCTCGTTTTACTGGTTTTGCTGGTAGCCGCCTTTGTAGACGGCAAAATCAAATTTGAAAAATCGGTAACCATCAATGCGCCCATTGATAAGGTGTGGACCCACGTAAACAGTCTTGCAGCAATCAACACCTGGAGCCCCTGGGTAAACAAAGACCCCAATATGAAAAAAACAAGCGAAGGCACCGATGGTACGCCGGGCGCCCGGTTTTGCTGGGAAAGTGAAAAAAAAGATGTAGGCAAAGGCTGTCAGACCATCAAATCTGTAAGCGCGCCATCGCTGATCGAAACCGATCTTAAATTTTATACCCCTTACGAAAGCGAGGCCCAGGCCTTTGTAAAGCTGAAGGCTGCCGGTGCCGGCACTAAGGCCACCTGGGGTTTTAACAGCGAAATGCCTTATCCGTTCCGGATCATGAAACTGTTTATGAACATGGAAAAAATGATGGACCCCGATTTTACAACCGGATTGCAGCAGCTGAAAAAACTGGCGGAACAATAAACAGGAATGCGTTCAGCACCTTTTACAGTCATACATTTTTAAACCAAAAAAATAAAACATTATGGCACATATCAATCCTTACATTACGTTCAACGGCAACTGCGAAGAAGCATTTAACTTCTATAAATCCATCTTTGGTGGTGAATTCGGCTTCGTTGGCCGTTTTAAAGACATGCCCCCGCAGGAAGGCTATACCATGCCTGAAGCAGACGGCAATAAGATCATGCACATCTCCCTGCCCATTGGCTATACGGCTTTAATGGGCAGCGACACCGGTGGCGAATGGGCATCGGATCATACGGTAGGCAACAATATCACCATTTCGTTGAACCCTGATTCCGAGCAGGAAGCAGACCGGATATTCTCCGCACTTTCAGCAGGTGGCAAGCCAACCATGCCGATGGCTGACACTTTCTGGGGCGATTATTTTGGCATGTGTACCGACCGGTTTTCAATCAACTGGATGATCAGCTTTCATAAAACTCCCCAGTAAGCTATAACAGATCCCTGTTTGTTAAGGGTATCAGCGTTGCCCGTCCAAACGGTTCGTCCGGGCGGGCAACGTTCCTGTTAGCAACATTGGCGTGACCCCTATGGCAGCTATCGGAGTGACGAAGTGACACAGGCTGGGAGGCCTGCCCCAGTGAGACTTTTGATACAACCTCATTACAAAGTCCCTAATCGTCATCATCCTCATCTGCCTTTTTAATGGTTTTCAGGAACGCAGCCCGCACCGGAGTGGGTGGCTTTGCATGTTCCCCTTTAACGGCTTTCCATACCATTTCGTTCATAATGGCATCCGGTACCCGGTCGATATCGGAAAAATCCAATCCTTTGGAGAGGGCGGCCAGCTTGCTTTTTTCCGGGTTGATATCATTCAGATCCACTTGTGCAGGAAGGGTGGTAAACCCGGCATTGTCTGGCGTGTTATTGAAGCAGCGCCACATGGGAGCAGCGGCTGCATCATACTGCGTCATGGGCGGCAGCCCAAGTATCAGTTCCATCGTACGTAACATGGAGGAAGTAGAGTACATGGTATGATCTACAAAATTTCTTTTTACATACCCCCCGGCTATATAAGCGGGAGAACGGTGCGCGTCCACATGATCCGGACCATTTTGAGCATCATCTTCTAAAATAAACACCACGCTTTGTTCCCATACCGGGCTTTTACTAAGATGTTCTACCAGCATGCCAACTGCCAGGTCATTGTCCGCCACATTCGCAAAGGGTGTGGCCTTGCCCGGAGCTGTTCCCTGTGTATGATCATTCGGTAACCGGATGGTGGATAAGCGAGGTAAAGCCTGGTGTTGCAGTAACGAGTCAAACTCCCGGGCCCAGGCGCGAACGCGCGTAGTATCCCTCACCTCAAAAGCTTTCGGAGAAAAACTGGTGGAAATATGATCCTTCAAAACAGGAATATTGGGTGCATTGGCTCCGGATACAAACTCCCCATAAGTACGGTAGCTAACGTTATGCCGGGCTGCCTGATCCCAGATATAAACCTTGTTAAAACGGGTATTTGCCACAGCCCCCCTTCCTCTTTTGCCATAACTGGTGGGCCAGTTCTTTTCCATATAATCCGTCGCATAAGCACCCATGCTCCAGTTATGCCCGTCAGCGCTAACCTCTCCATCTACATAAAAATTATCCAGCAGTACAAATTGTTCCGCAAGCGCATGCTGGTTGGGTGTTATACGCCGTCCGAATAAAACAAGACTGGTATCGCCATTTCCACCGGGAAGGTCGCCCAATACCTGGTCATATGTGCGGTTTTCTTTAATAATATAAAAAACATACCTGATGGGAGAAGGATCACCAACCTTTTTTGGAATAGGGTTCCCGGCTTCGCCCTCCGCATCCAGTTCCCGTTGATTGTGGTGTGGCGTATTGTGATAAACAGCTTGTGAATAAACAGACAATTCCTTTTCGCCGGGAACGGGAATAATACTCAGGGCACCCATCAGCAGACCTCCTCCGATATATTGTACGGTTTTGGGACTTGCAGTATCTCCTCCATGCAAAATAACCGCTTCTTTTTTGTTTACCGGGTTGGGGCCGCGGGGGTTGGGCAGCGAGGCGTATCCTTTGGCATTGGCCACATACAGTTTGTTATTCACCAGTCGTACAGAACTGGGATACCATCCGGTGGGAATAAACCCAAGCGAATTGCTATGACCGGGGTCGCTTACATTAAATACAGCAATACAGTTATTGTCTGCATTGGCGATATATAAGGTCTTGTCATCCTTGCTCAACGCAACTGAATTACTGGTGGTGCCACTCAGTTTTGTGGGATATACGGCCGTATTCAATGTTTCGATGACCTCCTTTTTTTTCAGGTCTATGACAGAAACCGTATTGTCATTGGCATTGGCTACATACAGGTAGCGCCCGTTCTTCGACAGGCAGCCATCATTTGGATTATCGCCCACGGCAATCGGCTCTTTGAACTGGTTGGTTTTTGTATCATAGATGGCTACTTGATCACCTCCCCAAAGGCTTATGTAAAGACTGGACCTGTCGGGAGATAAAAGACAGGTATACGCATCGGCCCCAAGATTCTCTTTTTGCAGGATCTTTTTTGTTTTCAGATCCACCACATAAAGCCGGTTATCCAGCTTTGTAACTACGTACAATACACCTTTTGCATCATCCAGGGCAATACCCGTGGGCGAAATGGAGCCCTTGTCGGTTTTGCTGTTCCAGGCGGCGCCCAGGCGGATCGTATCACTTGCTGTCAGCTTATTTCCGCTAATGGAATAGCGGAGGATGAGGTTATCGTCGCCACCGGAGGCATACAGGTATTTATCATCGGCGCTGAATACCAGTCCACCCCAGGACCTTTTAATAATCACTTTGTCTAATTCCCTGTCGTTCCGGGCATCCAGCAGCTGGATGGTTTGGGTACTTTGCCCGTTATTGGTAACGGCCGCATAACGCCCACTGCGGCTTATGGCGATATTCAGCGGAAGATCACCCAGCGGAAGACTTTTACCAACGGGCGTTAGCGACCATCCATTCGGAAGCCGTACCCGGCTGCGTTCAATAGCTGAAAGGTCCTGGGCCAGGGCAACGGATCCGGTTGCTAAAAGGCCAATGGCAAGTAAAAAGCGTTTCATTATCTGAAAATATATGAATGGGTTTGGAAGATAAAAATAAGCAATGCGCAAAACTAACAGAAAAAGCAATGGTGGGGTATTATTAATTTGTAACCACGGGACAAGTGACCGCTGTATTTTACCGATCCTTCCCGACAGTTTAATGACAAAAGGCCGGGGCATTTTACGCTGCGCGGTACTTGCTATATTTGTGTTGAACAAAAACGGGCCGTTGCTGGTTATTAAAAATCTAAGTATCTAAAAAATGGAGATCAAACAAGAATTGATGATACACGATTACCTGCTCATTACCATCGGCGTGGTATTGGGCGTAATGCTGCTGGTCATACTCGGCCAGCGGCTAAAGGTAGCCTACCCTATCTTCCTGGTCATTGCCGGGCTGCTCATCAGTCTGACCCCCGGTATGCCGGTGTTGCAGATCAACCCGGATATCGTGTTCCTCATCTTCCTGCCACCCATTCTTTTTGAAGCCGCCTGGTTCACTTCCTGGAAGGATTTCTGGAAATGGCGCAGGCCGATCTTCCTATTGGCCTTCGGTCTCGTGTTCCTTACCGCGCTGGTGGTGGCACTGGCCTCTTCTGCCCTGATCCCGGGGATCACCCTGGCACTTGGCTTCCTGCTGGGCGGCATCAACTCTCCACCCGATGCCGTTGCCGCTACTTCGGTGTTAAAACATATGAAGATCCCCAAACGCGATATCACCATCCTGGAAGGCGAAAGCCTGGTAAATGATGCTTCCAGTTTGATCGTATTTAAGTTTGCCCTGGCTGCGGTAATGACCGGGCAGTTTGTATGGCATCATGCGCTGAAGGACCTGCTGATCATGGCCACGATGGGCACCCTGGTAGGTCTGGCCATTGGTTTTCTTTTTGCCTGGCTGCTCAACCGGATCCGGTCCAATTCCAATATCGATACCGTGCTTACCCTTGTGGTGCCTTATGTGATCTATATCGTAGCCGAACGTTTCCATTTTTCCGGTGTGCTGGCCGTGGTGGCAGGTGGGTTGGTGATGTCCTACCACTCCCATTGCTTTCTTAGTCATACCACGCGTATACAGGCCGCGAATGTCTGGAGCACCCTTATCTTTTTGATCAACGCATTTATTTTTGTCCTGATCGGTTTGGAAATGCCGCTTGTAGTGCAGGGCATGAAAAACTACTCCATTGCCGATGGCATTAAATACGCCGTGATCCTTGGGGGTATCATTGTGGCCACCCGTATTTTTTGGTGTTACCTCATCGCATTTGCGCCCCGCTGGTTTTCAAAAAAGATCCGCGAAACGGAACCCAACCCCGGCTGGCGCGGTCCGCTGCTGATGAGCTTTGCCGCCATGCGCGGCGTGGTATCGCTGGCATCGGCCCTGGCTATTCCGCTGCTGCTGCCTTCGGGTGAAGCTTTTCCTCACCGGGATATCATGCTGTTTGTAACCTTTGTGATCATTGTGCTGACCCTGGTAGGACAGGGCCTGCTCCTGCCCCTGGTGATCAAATGGCTGAAGATTAAAGAAGCGGATGAAGTGTTGCCGCGGGAAAAACAGGAAGCCCTGATACAGGCCAGTTTGAAACATGCGGCCCTTACCGCCATGAATGGTAATTACCAAAACCAGATCGCGCAAAACTCGCTGGTGAATCACCAGAAAATAAAACTGGAAACCGATCTTGAATTATTGTCGACCAAATTACAATGCATTGCCACTTCAGCGCATCATGCAGAAGCCGCTTCTGTAAATAAAGACATCGCACGCGACCTGATCCGGGTACAGCGCCACGAGCTGCTGCGCCTACGGCATGAGCAACAGTTTGATGATGCCGTGCTCCGCAACCAGGAAATGCAACTGGACCTGGAAGAAGCAAAGATCACTGGGTTTGAGCATTAACATCAAAAAGCATCGCCTTTTCGAGCCTGTCGGGAAAACTTTACAAGAAAAAACATCGTCTTTTCGAGCGCAGCCGAGAAAACCCTACGGGTACATGCTCAACAGACAAATTCTCAAAATCGCTCTTCATGAATAACCCCGTAAGGGCTTCTCCGCTGCGGTCGGGGCGACGGTAATTTTTCGCGCCGGCGGTTTACGGGCATTATTTGGCCGGTCATTTGCAGGAATAAATTGAATACAAAGCGCCCATGCTCCAATTCAGAGAAGAAGGTATTTATTTCCCTGCTGCGGATTGTTATATTGATCCCTGGAAACCCGTGCCCCGCGCGGTGATCACGCATGGGCACAGCGATCATGCCCGCCCGGAAATGGGCCACTATCTCTGCCACACCCTTACCAAAGAGATCCTCCGGCACCGGTTGGGGCCAGACATCTCCATACAAACCCTGGATTATAACGAGCCGCTGCACATCAACGGCGCTACCATCAGCTTTCATCCTGCGGGCCATATCATCGGCTCTGCACAGGTGCGACTGGAATATAAGGGCGAAGTATGGGTAATCACCGGCGATTATAAGCTGCTCAGCGATGGGGTATCTACACCGTACGAGCCGGTAGCCTGTCATAGCTTTATAACGGAAAGCACCTTCGGACTGCCGGTCTATCAATTTAAGCCCTGTGCTTCTATCTACGAAGACATCAATCACTGGTGCGCTCAAAATGCTAAAGAAGGGTATAGCAGCGTCCTCATCGGCTATGCCCTGGGTAAGGCGCAAAACCTGCTGGCTAACCTGGATCCGGACCTGGGTATACCCCTGGTACATGGCGCTGTATTCAATATGAATGAAGCCCTGGCACGTGCAGGTCTTTCATTTCCGGGTGAATGGTTACCCCCCGAAACACCGGCCGACCGGTTGAAAAACGTCGTTGTGGTAGCGCCGCAAAGCGTACTGGGCAGTTCCTGGCTGCGCCGGCTGCAACCCTGCCGTTTAGCCATTTGCAGCGGCTGGATGGCCCTGCGCGGACCCCGGCGGCGGTTATCGGTAGATAAAGGTTTTGCTCTTAGTGATCATTGCGATTTTGAGCAACTCAATACCGCTATCAAAGCCACGGGAGCACAAAACATTTATGTAACCCATGGCTATCAGTCGGTATACAGCCGTTGGCTGCGCGAACAATATGGCCTGAATGCCGTGGAGCTTACCACCCATTTTGAAAACAACGAAGAAGCCATTACCGGTGAAGATCAAAAAACGCCCGAATGAAAGATTTTGTAACCTTATTCCAGGAGATCGACACCACCACAAAGACCAATGCCAAGATAGCAGCGCTGGTCCGTTATTTTCAACAGGCGACCCCGCAGGACCGGCTATGGGCCATTACCCTGCTGATGGGCAACCGTCCGCGGCGGCCGGTGAAGACCACCGACCTCCGGGCCTGGATCGCCGCGCTCACCGGTCTGCCCCTGTGGCTGATCGAAGAGTCTTACTACATCGTGGGCGATCTGGCAGAAACACTGGCGCTGCTGGCCGGCGACCAGGAAAACACCGAAGCACCGGTGCTTACCCTCACCGAACTATTACAGGCGCTGCAACAATTAGCAGGGTTAGATCACGAAGAACAACAAACCTTCATTACCCGCTTTTGGATGGAGCACCGCGGCGAGGAGAATTTTGTTTTTAATAAACTCATTACCGGTAATTTCCGGATGGGCGTCAGCAAACAACTCGTCATTAAGGCGCTGGCGCAATACCTGGGGCAGGATGAAAAAGCCGTAGCCCACCGGCTGATGGGCAAGTGGAACCCGGCAGCCGAAACCCTGGAATCGCTTTTTGGGGAACGCACTGTTGAAAATAAAGCCTACCTGCCTTATCCCTTTTTCCTGGCCTATCCGCTGGAAGGCGCGCCGGAAGACAGTCTGGGCCCCATCAGCGACTGGTACCTGGAAAAAAAGTATGATGGCATCCGCGGGCAGATCATCGTTCGCAACCACCAGGTATTTGTGTGGAGCCGGGGCGAAGAACTGGTTACCGATAAGTTCCCGGAATTTGACCGGCTCAAAGACCTGCTGCCCAATGGCACGGTCATCGATGGGGAGATCATTCCCTGGAAAGATGGCCAGGTGCTTCCCTTTGCGCAGATGCAAACACGCATCGGTCGCAAAAAACTGACGACAAAACACCTTACCGAAGTACCGCTGATCATGATCTGTTACGACCTGCTGGAATATAATGGGGAAGACATCCGCAATAAAACACTGGAAGAACGCAGGCTGCTGCTCACCTCCCTGCTCGCATTGCCGTCAGTCAATTCCGTATTGCAATTATCCCATTTACTCGAATTTGATCATTGGGAAGCAGCAGCGCAGTTCCGTGCACGGGCAAGAGATTTCTTTTGCGAGGGCATCATGATCAAACGGATCAGCAGTGTATATGAAACCGGCCGGCGCCGGGGCAACTGGTGGAAATGGAAAACAGCGCCTATGACCGTGGATGCTGTGCTCATCTATGCACAAAGCGGCTCCGGCAGAAGGTCCAATTTATTTACCGATTATACCTTTGCCGTTTGGGATGGTGATCAGCTGGTGCCGTTTACAAAGGCCTATTCGGGTCTTACGGATAAGGAGATTCTGCGGCTCGACCGCTGGGTAAAAACCCATACTATTGAAAAGTTTGGTCCTGTAAGAAGTGTGCAGCCGGAGCTGGTTTTTGAAATCGCTTTTGAAGGCATCCAGGAAAGCAAGCGGCATAAATCCGGTGTAGCCCTGCGTTTTCCCCGCATCCTGCGCTGGCGGGAGGACAAGCCGGCATCTGAAGCCAATACCAAGGAGGATCTGCGGGCGTTGTTGTAGATTGATTGGCAGCACTTGAAGAACAATGATCATCGTCACCTCGACCATCGCGGAGCGATCTCCACGGAATTACTTTATCAATGATGCAACCAGAGTATCTTCATTTTATATCATGATTCCAATGTTCAGATTTTTCTGAGTAGCCAGAAGACGATTCTTTATGCCTCTTTCATCATCAAAAATCCGGTTAACAACAGACGATCATATAAAACGTGCTTTACACCTACTGGGGTAAAGAACCGCCTCAAGCTGGTATTGAGTTATTTTTTTAGCACCTCAGCCAGCTCCACTACTTTATAATTTTCGTCCATATCAATAAAATGCTTAAATAAAGCAGCATGGCCACCTCCTACAATGATCATTATACGTTTATCCTGCTCCGTTGTCAGCTTTTGCACCAACGAGTACATATATAAGTTGCGCCGGTACCAGGCATTTACCACTTCGGCTCCCATAAAATCGGTGAGCGCACCACCTTTATTCAGCAGGGTGATGTAAAGGCCCAGATTCATATCACGGGTTGCTTTTTTATTTTCCTCCAGCAAAAGCTGGGTAAGCGACATTTTTTTTATTAATGTATTGGCGTGTTTGCTGAAGGCTGCTATTTTGCTTTCGATTTCCTGTTGGAGGGCTGTTTGCCCCGCCTTTTGCATGGCCAACTGCAGACTGTCGTAAGGCCAGTCCATTTGCACATCTATGGCATGTATTTTCTGAAGTCCCGCTTTCTTCCCCGCCCTGAATGCCAGCTGAAATATTTCATTTTGCGTGTAAAAGGTACTTTTAGGATACTTGTTCTGTACGTATGAAAAATACTGGTCCTTCCGGTAGAGATCATAGAGGGAGTCCAGGGCCGGTTGATCGTTATAATCCCACTCTACGAATATCTTATCAGGATGGTACTTCTTTACCTGCGCCGCCATTACCTCCAGCTGCTGTTGCGACTCCCTGCTCATTACATTAAACGTTTCTGTTTTGGTTAAGTCGGCTCCGGGGTTATTAAAATGAAAGACGCCCACCAGGAGCACTTCCTTTTCCGGATGCTTTGTTTGAGCAGCTGCATAGCCACAAAAACAGAATACACAACAGACGGTCAGGTACCATTTCATAGAAAATATTTGGTGCAAATAAATGGAGAAAGATCCGGATTTGTAAAAAATTAATAATGAAGTATAAAATCACTTTTCATTTTTCCGTAATCAAATCATCTGATTATAACTGCCTGATTATAGAAGCTGCCTTGTCAGCTCAACACGACATATAGTTTCCGCTCCCTACCGCAAACCGGGTTAAGGAACGGGAAGTCCGCGTGAGGGATGGCAGCGGATACCCCGCTGAAGCCCTGTGCGATGGATCTGTGGCGGAGTATGAGCGCACAGCCCGGCCCCGGCCGTGCGTGGTTCTGGTTCAGGGGAAGGCCGGGGACACGCCCAAAAATGCATGCCACCCGCCTGCTCGGGTATTTACCGGATTCGTGCTAACTTTATAAAAAAAAATGGAACCGCAAACCGTAACACATGAAGAAACCTATAATGCGCCGGTGGAAAAAGTTTGGCTGGCGCTTACGGATAAGGACCAGATGAAAAGCTGGTATTTCAACATCCCCGATTTCCGGCACGAGGTGGGCAGCAGCTTTGAGTTTTATGAAAGCGAGAAAAAGGAATTCCTGCACCGCTGCACTATTACGGAGATCGTTCCCCTGCAAAAGTTTCAGCATACCTGGACGCACCCGGAGCAAAGCAAGGGCATTTCCTTACTTACCTGGGAGCTGTTTCCGGAAGGGGACCAGACCCGTGTATTGCTCACCCATTCGGGCATTGAGCAACTGGCAGATGGTGGTGCCGCCTTTGCAAAAGAAAACTATGAACAGGGCTGGAACGAAATTATGGGCAGGTCGCTTCGCGGTTTTCTGGAGCAATGATCCGGGTGGTAGCAGCCACTGCGGGTACTTTGTTAACGGTCCGCTCCTGCTGGTAACGCCGTATAAACAGTACACAAAGCCCCAGACCGGCAAAGGCCATTACCGCACCCACCAGCGAGGGATACTGGTATCCGAATCCATGCTTTAACGGGATACCGCCAAAGTAAGCGCCCAATGAATTGGCCACGTTAAAAGCCGCCTGCATAATAGCAGCAGCCATCATTTCTGATTTTTTGGCCGAACGCAGCATGAGCACATTTACCGGCGTACCCACGGCCATAGAAAGTGCACCACAGATGAAGGTGAGCGCCAGGGATACGGGCTGGTTACCGGAGAAAAAGAATACGGCGATGAGCGCGGCTACCATCAACGAAAAGAGAATCGCTGCCGCCTTAATGGGTTTCATCTGGTCGGCCATATAACCGCCTACCAGGTTGCCCACTACCATGCCGCCGCCGGCCAGCACCATGATATAAGAAATAGAGCTTTCGCTAAAGCCGGATACATGGGTCATGAGCGGGGCTATGTAACTGAACCAGGCAAATAATCCGCCAAAACCGATACCGGTAATGGCAATGATGAGCCAGGATTTTTTGGTTTTGAAGAATTGCAGCTCCTCCCGAAGGCCGGTCGTTTTCATGCTGGGCATGGCTGGTAACCACAGGTGCAGGAATAAGATGGTGAGCGCACCGATAACGGATACCATTCCAAAGGCCAGTCGCCAGTTAAACTGGTGCCCGATAAACGTAACCAGGGGCACCATGGCCAGGTTGGCCACCGTCAAACCGGTAAACATCATGGCAATGGCGCGCGCCTGTTTGCCCTCCTGGGCCAGTCGCGAAGCTACAATAGCCCCCACTCCGAAGAACGCACCATGGGGTAAGCCGGAAAAGAACCGGGCAAAGAACAGGCTGTAAAAGCCGGGCATTAAGGCCGACAGTCCGTTAAACATGGTAAACAGGGCCATCAGTCCAATCAGGATCCGCTTAGGTGGGTATTTGGCAGACAGGGCTACCAGCAAGGGCGCACCTATCACCACACCCAGCGCATAGGCGGAAATGAGGTACCCGGCCACCGGGATGTTCACACCCAGCGACTGCGCCACATCCGGCAGCAGCCCCATGATCACAAATTCTGTTGTTCCGATACCCAGGCCGCCAAGTGCCAGGGGAAATAATTTTTTATTCATTGCCTCAAATAAAGATCTTTATTAATAATAATATGTAGTTAGTACACATTGTTGTTCATCAAACACAAATCGCTCTATGCAAGGTAGTTTTAATAACCGGTTTTATGGTTACAAAATACTGCCGGGAACATGATACCCAACGGTTATTTTGGACGGCGAATCGTGTTAAAGGCATTATAAAATGGCTCATTAATAATTCATTTACAATCGATTAAATAGTTGGCGATATTACGAAATGGTAAAGGGGCTGTTATTGCCAGTGCGGCTTAGGGGACGGGAAGACCAGGGAGACATGTGTGCAAAACTTTTGCCAATGGGTTCTAAAGTAAAAAGAAGCCCTTCTGTGTTTCTGTGCCTCAGTGGCCTTAAAACTTTTTTCTTCCAGAACTGTTCTTTTACTTGCCTGTTTCCCGGAAATGCGGGGCCAACAGTAAAACCGGATATATGAGCCGTTTACAAAACATCAGGTATTCCATCCTGGACCTGGCTACCGTTTGCCAGGGCGATACTTTACAACAAACCTTTGAACGCAGCCTGGAAAGTGCCCGGCATGCCGAACAGCTGGGCTATACCCGGTACTGGTTCTCTGAGCATCATAATATGGAAAGCGTGGCCAGTGCTGCTACTTCCATCCTCATTGGCTATGTAGCCGGCGGTACCCAAACCATCCGTGTAGGATCCGGCGGTATTATGCTGCCCAACCATTCGCCACTGATCATCGCTGAGCAATTTGGTACCCTCGGCATCCTGTATCCCAACCGGATCGATCTGGGTCTGGGACGGGCTCCCGGCACCGATGCGCTTACCGCTATGACCATCCGCCAGGCGCCGGTTAACATCCCCTATGATTTTAAAAGTAATATCGAAGCCCTGCAACAATACTTCAGTAAGGAGAACAGTCACTCTAAAGTAAGGGCGCTCCCCGGTGAGGGCGTGGACATTCCCCTATGGGTGCTGGGCTCCAGTACCGATAGCGCCTACCTGGCTGCAGAGATGGGTTTGCCTTATGCCTTTGCAGCACACTTTGCCCCCGCGCAACTGATACAGGCGATGGAGATCTATCATAGTCGCTTTAAACCGTCCGCCGTACTTGACAAGCCTTACGCCATGGCCTGTGTAAACGTGATTGTAGCCGATAGCTCTGCCGAAGCAGCGGCACTCTCCACCTCGCTTTACCGGATGTTCCTGGGTATTTTTACCAATAGTCGCTCACCGCTGCAACCGCCCATTACACACGAAGAACTGGAAAAGCTCTGGACTCCGGAACAGAAATACGGGGTAATGCACATGCTGTCCAATGCTTTTTTTGGAAGTAAGGAAAAAGTAAAGGAGGAGCTAACGGATTTTATTGAGCAGACAGGGATACAGGAATTGATGGTTATTTCGCAGGTGTTTGATCAGAAAAAGAAACTGCGGTCTTATTCGTTGTTGAAGGATATTTTTGCAGAGGGGTGATTTTCTGGTTGGCGCGTGTTCTCACGCGCCAACATTAAGGGACGGGGAGACTGGGGGGACCGAGGAATGCAACAGTATCGATTGTTTTTTAAGAATGCGATTTGCGGAGCAACAGCGAGGGCCCGCTTCCTTTTACATTTTACATTGGTTAATTTAAATTCCTTGAGCTAACTTACAGGTATGAACTGGAGTTGGCTTCTTGTGGCAGAAGTACTGTATGTGATCCTGGTGATCCTGGTTTGCATGCGGGTGATCTATGATACACGCAGCTCCACCAAAACGCTGGCCTACCTGCTGCTGATCATCTTTCTACCGGTGATTGGCATGTTTACTTATTTTTCTTTTGGTATTAATTACCGGCGCAGAAAATTGTACAGCAAAAAACTGCTGATGAATGAGGCGATGGAACAATCGCTCAACGACCGGATACAGTCCAGCTCGCTGGAAGCATATACCCAGGGAAAAGCAGCAGTAAGTAATAATGACCGGCTCTTTCAATACTTACTCCGGGAGGGCAGTCCGCTAACCGGACAGAACCATGTAGAACTGCTATTAAATGGCGAGCAAAAGTTTCCCCGGGTGCTGGAACAATTGCGCGCGGCCACCCATCACATTCACATAGAATATTATATTTACGAGAACGACGAAACCGGCAATGCGATTGCCGATCTGCTGATTGAAAAAGTACAGCAGGGTGTTGAAGTCCGCTTTATCTATGATGATTTTGGCAGTCATTCCATCCGGAGAAAACTGGTCAAACGCCTGCGTAGTGCGGGTGTGAAGGCCTTTCCTTTTCACAAGATCATTTTTATTGCCCTGGCTAACCGGCTCAATTACCGCAACCACCGGAAGATCATCATCATTGACGGACTTACCGCATTTGTAGGCGGTATTAATGTAAGCAATAAGTATGTGAACGATCCGGCTTTTAATAACAAACTCTATTGGCGGGATACCCACCTGATGATCCGGGGCCCCGGTGTGTATTACCTGCAATACCTGTTCCTGGCCGACTGGAATTTTTGTGCCGGCGACCGGCTTACGGTGAATGAACATTTTTTTCCACCCGTGCATACCCTCCTGCAGAAGGAAAACAAGCTGGTGCAAACCGCCGTGAGTGGTCCGGATTCCGATAATCCAACTATTCTTTATGCCATCCTGCGGGCCATTGGTCTGGCTAAAAAAGAGTTGCTGATTACCACGCCTTATTTCATCCCCGGAGAAAGCATTATGGAGGCCCTCATCGTAGCAGCCTACAGTGGCATCAGGATCCGGATCCTGGTACCGGGCATTTCCGATTCGTTACTCGTAAATACCGCCGCTAATTCCTATTATGCTACATTGCTGAAAGCAGGTGTAGCGATCTATCGTTATAAAAAGGGATTTGTGCATGCCAAAACCCTGGTATCAGACCGCAACCTGGTAATGGTGGGCACGGCCAATATGGACCATCGCAGCTTTGACCTGAACTTTGAAGTGAATGCCCTCGTATACGATACCGCGATTGCGGAGCAGCTGGCACAGGCCTTTGAAAATGACCTGCTGGATGCGGAACAGATCGACGCTGAAAAATGGCTGAGCCGGCCGCTGTATATTCAGCTGTTTGAAAAAACCTGCAGGTTGTTGTCTCCGCTGTTGTAAGTACATAAATTTTCACCCAGTGAAAAGCTGCAGTGCAGCGTTGAGTCTATATAAAGGGCTAGCTGCTTAAGTTGGACTTCCTGGATTTTTCTTTTTCCACTTTTCTCCCGATCAATCCTATCGCGTGGACACATTTCTTAAAGATGGTCAAAGAACCTGGAGTTTCATAAAAGGCAATTTTACAACAACTGAATAACGAATACTTATCGAAATAAAGCGGGTGTGGCCCAAAGGGTCTAATGTGCATAGCCCCTGGCTGCGCCAGGGGTAACAGATGGTGTATAGGACGCGGCCCCGGAGGGGTCGAATAGGGTCTCATAATAAATATTTTTCGTCAAATTCAACGCCATTCTCAATTAGCAACCGCTTATATTCATCGTAAAACATTTCATTCTTATGATGCTCTTTTTGATTCTTGACATAGTTGATGATGATATCCCTCTCTTTTATTGAATAGGTGAAGGCGCCATAGCTTTCCTGCCATCCACGAAATTCAGGAAACAGGTTGCTGTTTTTCATCCATATACTGCTGGATGCTTTTATATCCCTGATATAATCCGCAAGTGATGTTGACGGATGAAGATCTGAAAAAATATGTATATGATCTTCTATGCCGTTGATGCGATAGAGGTTACATTTTTTATTCTTTACAATCCCCCAGATGTACTTGTAAAGTTCTTCACAGTGCGCTTCTGTAATTGTTTTACGGCGATTTTTAGTAGCAAAAATAATCTGGTAGAAAATTTGGCGGTAGCTCATGATATTGATTTCATAGGTTATAAAATATTGTTCTGTCCGCTCTAATTTACATTTAATTTTCGAAGAACCAATCTGGTTCATCCCATTCGACCCCTCCGGGGCCGCATCGGCTACGCTTCTCTTCCCCCGGCTAAAGCCGGGGGCTTTGCACATGGCACCCTGCGGGCACAGTTATAGAATGATCGCCCGGTACAACCCCAAAAAATGTGTCCACACGATAGGATCAATCGGGAATGAAAAGTGGAGCAACCGACCGAAGGGAGCTCATAAGGTCCATTAAAAAAATAATAAATCAGCGAATAAAAATCTTGTCCGCCACAAGGCGAGTTCCGCCCGATGAAATTTCGGTATTTTTCGAACATTTACGGGCAATGCGGAACCGATAAAATCTGCGTTGCAGGCCTGGTTATGACACCCTTTCGCACAACCTTATTTTTGAGACGCTCTTATTGGCGTCACAACCGCCATTCCACTTGATTTTATCTTTCGCTGTGCGGCGGACGCCCCGCGAGTATGTAATCGCTTCGTTAGCATGTCAAAATTATTGCTGCCGCAAACAGTGAAGCCTGATTTGAATGAAGCCTATTCGAAAACAGATCCTTACCGCCAACGACCGCGAAACAAAATTGATAGCGGATCAGGATTCCAACCGCTTTTTCAATTTCCGCAACCGCAATGAAAGCACGATCTGAACGATGCCCAGCATTAAAACAGAAACCGCAGTATAGATGATGATCGTCAGTCCGCCGAAGACGGGGTTGCCGATCATCAGCAAGGCAAAGAGGATCCCGATGATGGCCATAAACAGCACGCCGCCCCAACCGGACACCTGCGCCTTCTTTAAATGAAAGGCATAAAACACGCCCATCAGGGCACGGAACAAAATGACGATACCAATGTACATCGGCAATACGGCCATGGTAAGCGCCGGTGAAGAAAGGAGGAAGATGCCAAACAGCAGGTCTACAATACCGCCAAATAAAGACCAGCCCCAGCCCTGGTCGTGCTTGTGGCTGCTGACCGCATAGGCAATTTCAAAAACACCCGCTACCAAAAATGTGGAAGCAAAGAAAATGGACAGGGCGAGATAAGAGGCTACCGGCTGGTTAAAAATATAAAAGGCCAGCAATACAAACAGGATCCCGGAAACAAGAAGCAGCCACCAGTTTTTCAGGCGCTCTTCCAACAATGTTGTGCTCATGGTATTCAGGTTTAACCGTTAAAAGATGGATTTTTCCGCTATTCAAAGGTCACCGATCGTTTGCCACTTCGCTCAAAGTTATACAATAAGTTTGACCTTTTCTGCCTTTGTGCCGGGCAACGGATAAAAAAAGTGATCAATTTTCCATTATACTGAGCAAAGACGAAGTATAATTGTATCTTTCTTTTCCAAACCACTGATCAACGATGAAACATTGTTTTTTTATCATGCTCCTGACGGGGCTATTGCTGGGGAACGCAACGGCACAAACTTCTGTTGAAACGAATCTATTAAAACTGATGCAGCAATATCAGGCTATTGGCTTATCCGTAGCTGTTGTAAAAGATAATAAGATCATTTTCAATAAGTCTTTCGGATACAAGAACAGGGAGGATAAAACCATTATCCAGAACACCGATATCTTCCGTATTGCTTCTATTTCCAAGTCCTTTACTGCCACTTCGCTGTTGCAGCTGGTGGAAGCCCGCAAGCTGAGCCTGGATGATGCGGTAAGCAAACTCGTTGGCTTTAAGGTGCACAATCCTAAATACCCCGATGTGCCGATCACCCTCCGAATGATCCTCTCCCACACATCCAGCATCAACGATAAAAACGGTTATTTCACGCTGGATGCCATTAACCCCGATAAAAATCCCAACTGGGCGCAATGCTATAATGATTACAAACCCGGGGAAGGTTATCAATACTGCAATCTGAATTTTAACCTGGCCGGCAGCATCCTGGAAAAATTTTCCGGAGAGCAATTTGACCAGTATGTAAAGAATCACATTTTAAATCCGCTCCGTTTATATGGTGGCTACAATGTAGATTCGCTGGACCGCAACCGCCTGGTGCCGCTTTATGAATACAACGATTCTTCAAAAACCTTTGAAGTTGCCCCGGGTGCGTATGCTTCTCCAAAGGCTAAGCTGGCCAACTATACCAGGGGATACAGCACGCCTGTATTTTCGCCTACCGGTGGCATGAAGATCTCCGCCCTGGACCTGGCCCGGTATATGATGATGCATATGAACTATGGTACCTCCAATAATGTACGGATCATCAGTGAAGCAAGCAGCAGGACCATGCAAACCAAACTGTCCGACAAGGAGAACTACGGCCTTGCGCTTTGGTCAACCGAAAAGTTAATAGACGGTGAAAAAATGGTGGGCCATACCGGTGATGCCTATGGGTTGTTCAGCAGTATGTTTTTTCAACCGGAAAAGAAATTTGGGTTTGTGGTCATCACCAATGGCTGCCTGCCGCAGTATAAAAAATCAGTAGTGGCATTGTTGTATGATGTGATTAATGAACTTTATAACGGGATGGTGAAATGATTTGGGTGCTTGCCTGGTGACGGGGAGACCGGCGGGACATTGAGCGGAGGCTTTCACTGGTGGCCGGAGCTTATAGGCCATTTCTGGCTTAACTAAACAGCAGGCCCTGGTCAGAAGACCAACGCCAGCCTGGTTTGTTTTTATGTAATGCGCTTTGCACCCCGATTATTCCATTTGTGATGCAAACTCAATGGCCTCGATGACAAAAGGACCATTGTCATTTCGAGCGCAGCCGAAGCAAGTCTTCGGGAAAGCTCTGGAAAAAACAATCCGCTTTTGCAAGCGATGCTGAAAAAGACCGGTAAATCCCAAGCCGATGGGAAAACCGGGCGCGGCGCTACTATATATACCGTTAATAAATTTGTAAAGAGATTGGAATTTCATTAAGTAAGTTTTTTGATGATCCAATTTTTAAAGGGAAATAGAACTGCTATAATAAATAATACCACATCATTGAGGGGACTGGTGGGACTTGGAGAACATGGGTATTGCAGCTATTTCTTGGAAAAGTGAAATAATTACGTGTTGCCCTGGTCGACCAGGGCAAGCAATCATACCCTGGGGATTACTCAATGTCGAACCAGTCGCCCAAGTCCCCCGAAAACAACCAGCTGCCCTATATTGAGCTGCTGAAGTGTGCGACGCAAGACAGCTGCCATCGGCACTACAGCCGGGACAATAAAAAAGCCCTATGACGGGCCTACACATTTACCAGAACATGCATAAAGCAAACGGGCTAACAAGGGAGCAACGTTTTCCGTTAATACCCCTGTTAACCCATCAACTTATTAACCTGTTAACGTATATAATTACCCCTTCAGCAGATCTACATACTCCTGGGTATCATAGTCTTCCATGCCTTCCATTTTCTTGATCAGCTCTCCTTTTTCATTAAAAATAAAAGTGGAAGGAATGGCCTGTACATTAAAGAGGAGCGGCAGGTTTTCCGCGGGGAAAAACACCGGCATGTTTAAGCCCTGTTTCTTTTTAAATGCCGCAGCGTCTTCCATCTGATCATCTACCGACAGTAATACAAAGGCCACTTTTTCTTTATCCGTTTTTTTATACAGGTTCTGAATGGAAGGCATTTCCGCGCGACAGGGCGGGCACCAGGAGGCCCAGATATTCACCACCACTTTTTTTCCTTTCAGGGATTCAAGGGTTACCGGCTTGCCCTGCTCGTCTGACATTTTAAATGCCGGCATCATCGATACCGCAGGTGTTGCCGGTGCTGTATTCGTTTCCACATTGGGTGCCACTGTTGTTGTATCTGTTGCAGCAGGTGCCGTGCTGTTAGCCGTATCCGGCTTTTCTTCATTTTTACAGGCTGCAAGGGTAACCATACCCAACCCGATCATTAGTATAATAGTATTCAGTTTCATTCACTGTTTTTTGATTGTTAAATTAAGATTATATATGCCCAGCCTCTTGTTACCAGCGGCTTTATTTTATATCACAACAGGGCAACCACGCGGAGGCGCATCAATGCATTCGGGAAAAGGATCTGCCGGAAAGCGGGTCTTTGCCGGTGGGTAGTTCTTCTTCAGGATCAATGCAGCCAGCACCGGTACATATTCCACCACAACCGGTTCAATGGCAATACCCGCAACACCACAGGAAGCCGGGGCCTCCATATCTCCGGCCGGAACGGGGTGCTTACCGGCTGCCGCACTCACCTGGTGCATCAGCCGCTTGCAGGCCGGTCTTAACATAGGCATGCTGAACAACAGGATCCCTGCTGCCAGCAAACTATATATAATAATATGGTACCGTATTTTCAAGCGAGGCAAATTTAAAGAAATGCATGCAAATCATCAGATCGCGGCTTCGGGATGCTGCCGGTAGTCGTGCAATTTGGATAATTCCACAATGGTGCCCCTTCCTTCCGGGGATTCATGATACACCGGAACAAATTTTGCCCCGTTCACCAACTCACCATAGGTATAGCTGGTACGTGCAATTACCGTGTTGGAAAAATCTTCATCAAAAGCCTTCAGGTAGACCATCATTTCAAAATCGGCCTGCTCCAGCTCCGCCATGGTCATATTGTACACCGGGCTTTCCTCGTTGATGGGATGCACCACCGTCCAGGATATATGCAGTGAATTAATGGTATTGAACTGCAGGGGCAGGGAAAAATACCGGTAACTGTCCTGACCGTTCTCATTGATCAGCATGCTTACCGTAACCTGTATCGACACTTCACTAAGCGTGGCGTTTTTTATGGGCGCCATACGAAACATAATGGCCTTTCCTTCCCGGAAGGGCGCAATAATGGCGTGTTTACTAAACCGGATATAGGCCCGGGGTTTTACAAAGCGGCCATACAGCAAACCGGTAATGATGGCCAGGGTGAGAATGCCCACCAGCGCTTCAATGGAGGCAATGGTATTGGTGATAAACCCGATGGGACTGATGCGGCCGTATCCTACCGTGGTTAAGGTTTGCGAAGAAAAGAAGTAGGCTTCCTCGAAGGTTTCTATGGGGGTGCCTCTTACAAGTCCCTGTAAATGGGGAATACAAAACAAATAATAAACAGAAGCAAACAGCAGGTTGATGATGGTATAAAACCCGATAATTAGCAGACCGAATTTCCAGCTGCTCAGGTTGATCAGGAAATTGTAAATACTGTATTTATCAAACACCGATCCCGACCGGTTGACCACATTGACGCTGCCATCTTTATTGATAAAACGGGCGTACTTGGCCGTTACCGCCGTATTCAGCCCGGTATTGTCTACCGTTTTTCCCTGTGCCCGTTTTCTTCCCATTGCCATAGGGTGAAATTATTAAAATAAATCCGAATACAGATCATGGGCAACGTTGCCGTTCTTTTATGCCCGGATCATTAAAACAGAACCGGAGGCGATCAGGAGCACGCCCACCAGGGCTTTCCAGTTGAGCGATTCGTTTAAAAACAGGAGGGAAAGCACAAACACAAACGGTACACTCAGCTTATCTACCGCCGCCACCTGGGAGGCCTTGCCCATTTGCAGCGCCTTAAAATAACAAAGCCAGGAAAGCCCCGTGGCCACACCGGAAATAACCAGGAAGAGCAGGGAATGCCGGGATATGGAACTAAGTCCCTGCTGCTCCCGCTTTACAAACACAATGCCCCAGGCCACCAGCAATATCACAATGGTGCGTATGGCCGTGGCCAGGTTGGCATTTACCGAAGACACACCGATTTTTGAAAAGATGGCTGTGAGCGCCGCAAAAAATGCCGACAGCAATGCGTAAAACCACCACATATAAATTGTTTTACTAAAAATTCTTTACCAATCCGACCCCGTACGACCTGCCCGAAACAGCGGGATAAAAATACGTGGTACTTCCCTGCCTGTCTTTTTTCTGGCCGATATGCAATTTATTGTAACAGAGATAGGCCAGGTTAGTAGAAGCGATACCAAACCCTGCGCCCGCCACCACATCACCCAGCCAGTGCCGGTTGTTATACATCCGGAGCACACCGGTTGCTGTTGCCACCAGGTAGCCGCCAACGCCATACCAGGGCGATACATCCTTGTATTCTCTCCGGAGAAACTCAGCCGAAGCAAATGCTGTTGACGTATGCCCTGAAGGGAAGGACAAACGGTTGCTGCCATCCGGGCGCTCCACATTGGTAATATGCTTTAACGGTACCGTCAAAGCCGCATTGATCCCCAGGGACATGGCATACAGGATAGCCTCATGCCCCAGCGTATTTTTTCCTTTTATCCCCAGCCCCCGCAGCGCAAACACTGCCAGTCCGGGCGTGTATTCCAGCACATTGTCGATATGCGTTGCGAAGTTCGGATGGTCTTCTACAATTTCGTTCCGGGTCGTTTGATTCAATCCCTTGAACAGATTGGTACCATCTGCCAGTCCGCCCAACGCGATCAGCGTAGCCGGTGCAATAAATTGTTTTAACCGCACTGGGCTACCGGAGGCCGGCTGCTCGCGAAGCCGTATCTGAGCGGAATCAACAGCCGATACAGTAGAATCCTGCTGGGCCAACAGGGAAGAAAAGGATGAACTAAAACACAGGTACAGGAATATGATTTTCTTCATGCTCACAATTTAAGACGAATCGACAGATTTACCACTCTTCCGTCGATAGGTGCCCATAGCGGTTTAAATTGCGGATCGGTTACCGACCCCGTATACAAGGCTTCTACCTTACTTTGTTTATAGTTCAGCAGGTTCTCGCAATTCAATACCAGGGTTACATGATCGCCCAGGTGCTTTTGAATCACCGCCGCCATAAACATATAACCGGGCGTATTGGAGCCATCCAGCCGTTTTTGACTTCCGTTATAAGAACCTTCCAGTCCGGTCAATAAGCCCGCTTTTTCAAAATCCCGTGCCAATACAAAAGAAGTCCGGTTCCTGGGGGTTAATGGCATAAACTGATTTTGAGGGAGATAGTTGCGGGTCACCACGGTATAGGTGTACCCGGCATACAGCTCCCATTCATCCAGCTTGGCCTTCACATAGGTATCAAAACCGCGGCTGAGCACATTTTTATTCCCGTTCTGATAGAGCAGGGTTCCATCCGGATTAATGGTTCCGTAAATCGGATCTTTGATCTGTGTAAGGAAGAAGGCCTGGTTAATAAACAGGCTGTTTCCACCCTCCCATTCCAACTTGTAATTCACTTCTGCATTATATCCTACCGATTTTTCAGGCGTGATACTGGCTGGCAAGGCGGCAATTTTATCCGGGGTATAATCCATATACCAGGGCGTAAACGGATTGGGCACTTTATAGCCCCAGCCTACTCCCAGGCGGGTGGCCCAATGCTCATTAAACCGGTTGAAAAACGCCAGCCTTGGCAAAAAGAAGTTGCCATATTTCTGATGATAGTCATCCCGAAGGCCCAGTTCCAATGTAGCCTGATCTTTTATGGTCCAGGTATTTTGTGCAAAGGCCCCGATGGTATTATTGTTCAGCGAAGCGATGGGGATAAACTGATTCTGATGCGTTGCCTTAAACTGGTCGCCGGTTACGTTTACCCCGCCTACAAAACTGTTCTTATTTCCGTAAGGCCGGTTACGTTTACCCCGCCTACAAAACTGTTCTTATTTCCGTAAGGGATCAGTGTAGACAACTCACTGTAGTAACTCAGCTGGTTGCCTTTATAATTCAATTGGGCATCTGCAAAATTATTGGTATAGTCACTTACCGTATTTTTAAAATACAGGCTTTTACCGCTATCGAAATGGTGCTCCACCACCAGTTCGCCGGTATGACGTGTTGTGTTGTTTTGCTCAAAATACTGGTGCACGGCATCGGAGTTGCCCTTTAATACCTGCATATCCCCTCCCTTCGTATTATTCGCATTCCCGTTATAACCAAGGATGATGGTGGTATTTTTTGGATAGAAAAACAAACGCGGGTGTATATTATAACTATTCAGTTTCGGAACATCCGAAAAGCCATCCTTGTTTACATCCACCGGGTTCTGGTGTATATACCCGCCAAAAAGCGTATACCCAAATCCTTTATACCGTTTCGACAAATAGACATTTCCATCGGTCTCCTTCAGGGTGGTCTGGTTCAGCGTAAGGGTTCCTTCCTGCGCCGCTGTTGGCCGTTTTGAAATAATGTTAACCAATCCGCCAATGGCGCCACCACCATATAAAGTAGAGGCTGATCCTTTTACTAGTTCGATCTGTTGCAGATCCAGCGGCGGAATGGTAAGGATGCCAAACCCACCGCTAAAGCCATCATACAGAGGCATGCCATCCCGCAGGATCTGGGTGTAGCGCCCATCCAGCCCCTGGATGCGCACATTGGAATTACCCGATGTGGCACTGGTTTGCTGGATCTGTACACCGCTTACATCACCCAGAATACTGGCGATATTAGCGGGCCGGATACCATTTTCCTCGTTCATTTCTTCCTTCCCCAGCACTTCTACTTTTATAGGTGCGTTTTCGATGGATTGATTATTCCGGGTAGTAGATACTACCACTACTTCATCCATTTCCCTGGCAAGGGCATTCATTTTTATAACCAGCGTCGTATCGTGCGTAATATGAATCATCAATAGCTCCTTTTCATAACCCACGGCGGAAAAAGAAAAATTGTGGATCCCTGCCGGAACCGGCAAAACAGCAACGCCACTGCTATCAGCAATGGCTGTTGCTTTTCCATTCTCAGAAACGGTAACCCCCGGAACTGCCTTATCCGAAACCGGGTTTTGAAACTGAAACCGCAGTTTTGACTGGGCATGGACATTCAAACTAAAAATAACTCCTGTCAACAAAACAAAAATTCGGTACATCGTATGCGTTCGTTTTTATAATGCGTCTGCCGGCTAATCCTTTTGTGTACGTAAAAAATTTCCTTTTTCATCAAACAAATAATCCGTCTTCTTGATTTCAGCCTCGTAGGATACGGTACCATCTGCCTTTATGATTTTAGCAGTTTCGGTTACGACGCCCAATTTTTTCCGGGCGATATAATCCTTTGCTGCCTTGGGAAATGCATCCCCGGATATGGCCGTTTCTGTTTCTACCAGCTTGCCGGCTTTGTTATACACGGCACTTGTCTTTACACCCTTGTTGATAAAGGAGGCTTCACAATTACCATCCTCCGGTTCCCATTTCGCCTTTGTGCCTGGGTACTGATGCTCAAAAGCAGTTTTTACAGCAGCCGGTACAGGAGCCGCGCTTTTTGACTGGGCGAACCCGGTAAGGCTGGCCGCCGCAAACAGGCCGGCCAGTAAGATCTTCGTTTTCATTTTCAACATTTTTTTAGAGTAGGATAAAAATCGGACAGTATAAAATTGGGGGGTGATTCTGTAGAAAAATGGAATTTTTACAACCAGCCAGCTCCTTAACAAAAAATTAGGGGCTTAAGATGCTGTTTGTTTCCCGCAGATCCCGCCGATGAAACGCAGAAATACATCACATCCATTGAGTTTGCGCTTATCTGTGAAATTTGCGGGCGCTGCATCAGGGAAAGACAACCGAAAAAAAATGTTGCTGCTCCCTGAACCGGTACTGCAATTGGTATCCATATAACTCGCAGATCTGTTTGCAGATCTCCAGTCCCAGCCCCACACTCCTCGAATCGGTTGACTGTTTTTGAAACCGCTGAAAGATCTGCTCCTCATTTAATGCTGAACCGGAAGTGGTATTGCTAATCGTAAAGATATGCTGGGTTAATGATAACCCGATCCTACCCCCTGAAGCGGTATGCCGGAAGGCATTTGAAAAAAGATTACTGACCAGGATATCGATCAACGGACCATTTGCCTCCACATGGCAGGTTTCCAGCAAGCCTGTCTCCAGTTGGATCTGTTTCTCTGCAATCATGTCTGCAAATTGGTCCGCAGTATGCAAGACCACGGTTTTTACTTCGATGGGTTCGGTTTCCGGGAACTGGTTGTTCTCTATTTTTGTTAACAGCAACAACGTACGGTTCAGCTTTTGAAGCTTGCGCACACTCAGGGTCAACTCTTCTATAAGTCCCGCCTGTTCCCCGTTTACAGGTGTTTGCAGCAGCAGGTCCAGCTTACTTTGAATAATGGCCAATGGCGTCTGTGTTTCGTGGGCCGCATTTTCCGTAAATTCCTTTTGCGCCTTATACAGATTGGCATTCCGCAGTATCAGCGCGTCCAGCGAACGGTTCAGCGCTTCAAACTCCTGTATGGCCGTCTGTTCAAACTGAGGGGTTTGATGTTTGTCTACCCGATAGTCAGCAAGCTTGCGCAACGTATCCTGGAAGGGCCTTAAAATATTACGGGAAAGATTCCGGTTGATCAGGAACAGGCCGGCCAGCAGGAAAAGAATAAAAACAAATTGCAGCAGGGATATGCTTTTTACAAGATCCGCATCCTCCAGCATGGATTTCTGTATCTGCAGTGCGTAGTACTTCCCGTTTACATGGATCACCGATTCCAGTACCCGGTGCTTTACCCTTTCATGATCCTCAGGTATGAAAATATCTTTACTGTAAAACGTATCGCGTACCGTTTTATTAGCGGTAGGTGTAATCACCACACTGTTATTGTAAGAGGTAAAATCCTCCGGCGGACCGTTCTCCAGCTTCTGCTGGATCCAGGCTTTCTGGTAGCCCAGCGATTCATCCAGGTTATACATCATAATGCGCTGCACCAGCAGATAAAACAACGGCACCGATAAAATGGCCAGCAAGATCGTATAAAGGCTATACCGCGTGGATATATAATGGATCAGCTTCAAAGCACTTCAAATTTATACCCCATCCCGTAAATTGACTTAAGGTAATCATCTGCACCCGCAGCCGCCAGCTTCTTTTTCAGGTTTTTGATATGCGCATAGATAAAGTCAAAATTTTCGAACAGATCGGCATCCGAACCGGAAAGGTGTTCGGCAATAGCTGTTTTGGATAATACGCGGTTTTTGTTAACGATAAAATAGATGAGCAGATCAAATTCTTTTTTTGTAAGGTCCACCACATTATGGTGTACCCTAACCATCCGGGAAGCCGTATCTATTTTGATTTCGTTCAACTCCAGCTCATTGCTGCCCTCAAATTTCCTGCGACGGATTACGGAAGCCACACGCGCACTCAATTCAGGCAGATAAAAGGGTTTGGCCAGGTAATCATCTGCCCCCAATTGTAACCCGGCTATTTTATCGTCCAGCGCATCCTTGGCAGAAACCACAATGATCCCATCCATACGTTTATCCCGTTTCAGGATCCGGAGCAGGTCGAGCCCGTTACCGTCGGGCAACATGATATCCAGCAGGATGCAATCATAATCAAATACCTCTGTTTTAGCCAGCGCATCTGCGGCGGTTGTTGCTACTGCACAGGTATAGCCTTCCTGTTTCAGGTAGGTAACGATACTTTTGCTTAATGCAGGCTCGTCTTCAACGATCAGGATATTCATTCCTGCAAAGTTGGATGATAATACTGAAGGGAAACTGAATTTTAGACACTAAAAATGAACATCGATAATGCTGTTCAACGGGATCAGGATACCTCCTTTTAATGAAATATAATTTTCCGTGAGCGACCATACGGTTGTTTCTACAGACTGGGGCCCCTCGGTGGTATTAAATGTAACGGTTGTTTTACTCTTAAATTCATTACCCAGCCGCACGGCATAACCCAGATGCTCTTTCCAATGAATACTGCGGTCTTCCTCTGCCTGGATAATATGATACTGCTCTATTGCCTCTTTGGGAATCAACTTTTCAAACATAGGATTTTCGTTTAATCTAATCTACCCAAATTTACTGGTAAATCTTGTTTCACCTTCAAATTTTTGCATAAAAAACCCGGTTTGTAAAAAACCGGGACCTCATCTCATAGGGTCGGGACTGCAAATCGGCCCTGGCCTTTCCTGAGAAGCTATTGTAGCCCCCACGTGCATTCTACATTTTTATAAAAGGCATATTTATCATTCATTATAGACGCCTAAAAATAGGCAAATTGCGTATATTTAAGAGTTAGCGGTCATTGCAACAGACACAATTTAAGTAACGCACATATAGCAAAACAAACGAAAAATGTATCAAAGAATAGCACATATTGCTTTAGTAGTTGACGACTACGATGATGCCATTGAGTTCTATACAAAAAAACTGGACTTTCGGTTGTTAGAAGATACAAAACTAAGTGAGGACAAAAGATGGGTAATGCTATCACCCCAAGGAGCAAAAGAATGTTGTTTGTTATTGGCAAAAGCTTCGAATGAACGGCAAAGCTCAATTGTTGGCAATCAAACCGGAGGACGCGTTTTCTTATTTCTTTTTACCGACAACTTTTGGAGAGATTACGAAAAATTGAAAAGCAGGGAGATAAATTTTGTAAGACCACCACAAGACTTTGAATATGGAACAGTTGCTGTCTTTGAAGATTTATATGGAAACTTGTGGGACTTAATTGAGCCAAATGAACATAACAAAGGACTACTTAGCAATTAGACAAAATTAAATTAGCATGCACTGGCGCTATACCACGGCGTCACGGACCGCGCCGTTAGCATGGAGATGGATGAATTTTCCGTATGGTTTTATTTAATGAAACTGTTAGAAGCCGCCTATATCCAATCCCGCGGCGTGGATATTTATCCCGTTTGCGATTTTACCGAACCGTAATGGGGCGGCCATCCTGGTAGAAGAACGTAACCCCCGTTCCGTCACCCTGAGCGGAACAAAGTGAAGCCGAAGGGTCTCTCAATTTGGTAGTGTTTAGTTCTTTGTGTAAATAAATATTAAGTAACTGTATTGGAGAGTTAACCACCGGGCAGGTGAAGCGAAGTGAGGCGGAGCGTAGCGGAGCCGAACGAAGCGAACCTGCCCGGGTTGCGGCCGGCGCTTTGGC
>NZ_JASLGT010000024.1 GCF_030150205.1 Niabella sp. | reverse complement strand
GCTTTCCTGCCATGATTGAAAGCTGCTCTTTTATGGCTGCATCGCTCAGGTGATTTATCAACTTTAGCGTTCGCATGTATATAAGTTTGAACGCAAAGATAAGAAATTATTATTTTAGTATTTTTGATAGCGGGATATTATGAGATTAAAACCACCCCTTCTTTTTAAAGATCAGTAACATCCAGATGGGAATCAGGATCATTGCAGCCACAGCGATCCAGAAACCAAAATGGTGATTGGTAAGCGGGATCACATTAAAATTCATTCCAAAAATGCCGCCGATAACGGTAGCCGGGGCCAGTAAACAGGTTACGACGGCCATTACCTTCATGACCTCATTCATTTTCAGGTTTACATTACTGAGGTAAAGATCCTGCATACCGGTAATCATGTCCCGGTAGTTTTCTACCAGGTCGATGGCCTGTACAATATGATCATATACATCTTTATAATAGCGTTCATTCAGCTCCGTCAGCAGTTCATTTTCGCTTTTGATCAGACCGCTGATCACTTCCCGTACCGGGTAAATCGTTCTCTTTAATACGATCAGTTCCTTCCTTAAAGAATTAACATATGCCAGGGTTCGCTTGCTGGCGCTCCGGATGATCTCCTCTTCCAGGTCTTCAATCTGATCTCCCAGTTTATCCATTACAATAAAATAATGGTCTACAATCGTATCCAGCAAGGTATAATACAGGTAATCGGCTTCCTTAGTACGCGTTTTACTGGTAGGCAGTTTTAAACGTCCCCGGAGGGCGGTAAATACATCCCGGTTCAGATCCTCCTGGAACGTGATCACAAAATTTTTGCCCAGCACCAGGCTGATCTGCTCCTGGTCTACCGACTTTTTTTGCTCGTTATAATAGAGCATATTCATCAGGCAAAAAAGGATCTCATCCTCTTCATCCATCTTGGCCCGCTGGTTCACGCTGAGGATATCCTCCTGCAACAGGGGATGAATACCATAGCGGGCGCCCACCATTTCCACGTCGGATTTACGCAGTCCGTCGATATTGATCCACACGATCTTATCGCTTTCTTTTAAGGCCAGGGCCTCCTGTAAAGAAATATCCTTTCGTTCTTCAATGCTTTCCTTATTATAACAATACGCGGAAATGATCACCTGCTGCGCCTCTTCTCTTTTAGGAACCACCGTGGGATTCACCGAAAGGATCTCCCGGGTGCGCTCTGTGCCGAAAAGCTCAAATAAATTGGGTAAAAAAAGGTATCGCAGATATTTTTCCGGACGCATCTTCATACAGGAAAGATAGTTATTTTAATGCAGAACAAACCAGGCATACCGGTTTGGGAGCATAACATTTCAGGTGCTTCGCCACGGCTTGCCTGTCTGTGTTTATCCGATAATCTGTGATCGATTATTTCCCACAGATTATCGGATGAACACCAAATTAAAAGGCATATACACCCTTCCTGTAGTTTCCCTCGTTCTGTGCTTTACCGGTTGAGCAGCGCGGTTGCTTTTTCCAGATCTTCCGGTGTATCGATGGCCACGGTTTCATAATCCGTTTCGGCCATATAAATATCAACACCATTATCCAAAAAGCGTAGCTGTTCCAGTTTCTCCGTTTGTTCCAGTAAAGACAGTGACCAGCCGGTAAATTCCAGCAATGCTTTTTTGCGGAATGCATACACACCCATATGCAGGTAATAAGGCACCGCTATTGTTTCATCCCGCCTGTAGGGAAGCACACTCCTGCTGAAATACAGGGCCTTCCCATTCTTACTGGTCACCACTTTTACAGCATTTGGATTTTGCGCCTCTTCTGAAGTAAATCTCCGCATCAGCGAGCCTACCTGCACTGTATCTACGTTGAACAGTGCCACCAGTTTTTCCAGGGGTTCCTTCTGCATAAACGGCTCATCGCCCTGCACATTTACGATCACATCCACCTCCATATCCTTCACCGCCTCCGCAATCCGGTCGGTGCCGCTTTCATGTTCCGCAACACTCATAATGGCCTTTCCTCCACGGGATACGATCTCTTCAAAAATCAGGATGCTGTCCGTTACCACAAAAACATCATCAAACAGTCCGCTGCCGGCCACCGAAGCATAGGTATGCGCAATTACCGGCCGGTCGCCCAGCATCTTCATTAATTTTGCGGGGAACCGCGTGGCGGCATAACGGGCGGGAATAACGGCAATAATTTTTTGCTTCATAATTCAAAAGTAGAAAAGATGTAGATTAGGCAGGACATTAATAACTAATATTCCAAGGGGTTCATTCTGACATGGCGGATTCGTATTATGCGAATTACCGAATCTCCTATATAATAGGTAACTCGGTATTTTAAAATTTCATAAGCACGGTAGGCACCATCATTGTTCAAACGATATTTATCCGGAGCATATCTTTCTGGGTTCGTTGGCAAGGCCTTTATTGAAGCAAGTAGTTTAACCCTTACCTTTTCAGCATTTTGTAAAGAGTCTCTTTTAATATACTGATATGCTTCCCGGAAGGCCCGTTTAGCTTCATCATCTATAATAACTTTTAGCCGGGATTTTACCATCCCTCCATTTCTTTCTCCAGGTCTTCAACAGTAGTAAATTTATCCTCATCCATACGTCGCATCGCCGCATCCAGCTCTTTATTATATTGCCCGATGCTGATATGGTCCGATGTAGCCTGGCGGCTCTTTAGAAAAGTTTTCAGCATTTGTACCACAGACCTTTTTTCCGCTTCATTCAACTGGGTAAAATAACCGTACATTTCTTTATCTAATACGCTTGCCATACTACAAATTTAACTTTAATAATTGAAAAATGTTCTAATGATCATTTGCGGCCCGATTCCGGTCTTTTTTAACAAATGGATCTTTCATCAGCCTCAGAAAATCCTCATCCTTTTCATTGTCGTAATAACGATCCAATCCATACCGGATCTTCGAAGGATCCAGTTCTTTATAGGTACCCAGCACCCGGTCCCATATAGAAAAAACGGCTCCATAATTACTGTCGGTATAGGGCTGCTTCCAGTGGTGATGTACCTTGTGCATATTGGGAGAGATCAATACATAGCTCAGCGCTTTATCCAGCCTTGCATTTAACCGGATATTGGCATGTGTAAAGGCCGTTGTAATCACCACCAGGGTCTGGTAAATCATCACACTGTACATCGGCGCCCCGCTTACAAAGATCAGCAGCAGGAAAAAGATACCGCGTAACAGGCTGTCGCCCGGGTGATGCCGCAGGCCGGTAGTTACATCTACTTTATTATCACTATGATGAATAAGATGATACCGCCATAAGTAGGGCTGCTGATGCATGCTCCAATGCACCAGCCAGCTGCTGAAATCCAGGGCCAGTACCCCGATGATAATAGCCCCCCATACGCCGGCATGCGTCCAGTATACCAGGCCAAAGTCTGCATTGCGGCACCAGTCTGATAGCAATACGATCAATACCGCCAGGGCTGTATGAATGATGAGATGAATGACCGTAAAACCAAAATTGACCAGCGCATGTGAAAATTTCGTTCGCCGGTATTGCAACTGAAACAGCGGAATAGCCCCCTCGATGATCCAGAAAAAGAGTAATCCTCCTACCAGCAGGGCCATCCGTTCCAGCGGGCGTTGCTCCAGCGTAGAGAAGTATGTGACTACAGATTCCATCATGTTCCGGTATTATTAACGTCTTTGAATTCAAACCCGCAATCAAAACAATGATATACCTTTTCTACAGCCATCGGGGCCCCGGCACTTAGCACCACGCTTACAAAGGTTCCCAGCCAGTTGGAGGCTTTTTTGGGGGTGCTGATGTATTCCACGTTAACGGATCCGCAGTTAGGACAGGGGTTTTGCTCCTGGTATTGTTGTTTGGTGCGCCGAAGTATATCCCGCGCCCGTTCGATCTGCGGCCCGGCCACCATCAGTTTAATACCACCTACCGCATACGTTAAAGCAGGATCAATGGTAACCGTGTTCTCATCCTTCAGCCAGCAGTTAATGTCTTCGCTCAACAGGTTTCCCATTGCCAGGTGCGCATCAATATAACTGTCATATGTAGCCGCAATTATAAAATCCATACCTTAAAGTTATTGCAGTAGCATGGATAAAAAAAGTTCCCGGAACGGTATTTTAACAGGATGATGCCTGTTGGAACAGCCCTCACAACTTTACAAAAACGTCATCGCATCGTAGGATCCGGTTTTCCAGGGTCCTTCAGAAATGCGGACCCGCTCGCTGAAGAGCATCCCTCGGCCGGTACAGGGGAATCCGCATCTCCGCACAGCTGCTAAAACACAAAGCAGGTCCTGGAAATTCAACACCAGCCTATCTGCCAAATCGATCGTCCTGTGCCGGCAAACCCCGTGCCCTGATCTCAGGTATTTATCGTCTTTTTCACTAAGTCTCCTACCAGGCCGGACGATTCAACACCTTAGGATTTTTTTCCACCATAACTCTGGCGATTTAACTACATTTATGATTCGATAAGTTCTTCTTTTTTCATCAGCCAGATCACGGCAAAAAACATGACGTAAAAAAATAAACCTGCCGGTTTCGGAATAATTATGTGTCTACATGAAGATAAAATCTGCCCCCGCTGTAAGCAACCCTTTGAATGCAAAGTGGGCAGTATTCTTCTTTGTCAATGCAGTACCGTACCCCTGAATGACGAGGAACGGGATTTTATCAATAAGCAGTATGAAGACTGTCTCTGTGCCGTGTGTTTAAAAGCGCTAAGGGGCCGGTATCATCAACAACAATTCCAGCACAAGTTAAAAGGCATCCTGGGTGTATTTTATAAAAACCCCTCCGATACCTAAGCTTCTTTTTTGCAGTTTTAAAAACCCATTACACATGCATACAGAAGACCGGATTGCCGCAGCCGCAACCCGTATATTTAAGGCCGTTTTTCCGAATACAACCAACCATTATGATACGCTCTTTGGCGGTATGGCCATGCAGCTGATGGATGAAGTAGCCTTTATTACCGCTACCCGCTACAGCCGCCTGCGGATGGTAACCGTAAGCAGCGACCGCATCGATTTTAAACATCCTATTCCTTCCGGAACGATCATTGAACTAACGGGCAGTATCATACATATCGGCAATACCAGCATGAAGGTACAGGTAGATATTTATGTAGAGCAGATGTACAGCACACACCGGGAAAAAGCTGTCAGCGGTGTATTTTCTTTTGTGGCGGTAGATGAAAATAAGAAGCCGGTTGTCATCACCTGACACCGGCCTCTTATCATTTGTATAGATGTGTTTATAAAGAAGCCCGCACCCCAACGATGCAAATCGCTTCTTTAATGTATTTCCGGTTAATAAAATACGGAAAGCTCCGGAAAGTAGATATGATTAAAATCCACAACGGAGCCATCGTTTCCATAAGTAATTTTCTTCACCAGTGCGCCGGTAGAGGCGTTATAGATCAAAAGAAAGTTTACCCCGGATAATCCGCCATAACCCTTGATACCGTTTACCACCAGGTAATCCTTGTTGCGGTCATAACGAACCGCTCCGTATACCATAAACGGCGATTCACTGATGGTAATGAACGGCTGACTAAGCGACGCGGCATTGCCTTCTACATATTTATAAATAGCGGATCCGGAATGATAAAAAACAGCATTCTCTTTGGTAGACGCTGTGATCCTTGTTGGCGCATCTAACCCAAAGGAGCCGATGCTTACCGGCAATGCCACACCCGTGGTATCCAGGTTTTTGTCAATGGCGATGAGGCGGCTGCCGGTAGACGCCCATACTTTTCCATTGGGTGTGCGGGCAAAACCCCGGCTGATATTTGCGAATCCTTTTACAAAAGAGTAATTCGTTGCATCAATGATTTTTGCGCCGTTGGTCTGCAGCAAATACACGTAATTACCTTCTTTTAACATATCGCCGGTATTAACGGCGGAAACAGAACTGAGTTTATACTGTACGCCCAGCGTGTTCAGATTAATGGAATAAACCCCATCTGCAGCACTTACCAACCCCTGGTTTTCTTTTACACCGATCAGGCTCCTCCAGTTACTGGTTTCCTGGTTATAACGACGCTCCTCTTTCAGGGTACGTGCATCCAACCGGATAATGGGTCCGTTCATTTTACTGACCAGGTACAGCTTCTGGTTGTACACTGTGGCAAACTGCAGTGTGTTGGCCAGCGATGCGTTCGATGTAATTTTACCCGGATTTGCTTTTTCATAGGCCCGGGTAATAATGGTATCTGCATCATAGGCATAAAAATGAACGGTTCCGGCAGCTTGTCCGTAAGAACCTTCAGTGATCACAAAAAAGCCGTTCGCATAAGGGGCTCCTTTTTCTATAGGATCCATTCCCGGACGCTCCCGGAAATAGTCATCGTCTTTGGAGCAGGCATCCAGGAGCATTCCAAGCGTTAGTAACAGCAGTAACTTTTGTAGCGGTCGTTTCATATACATATTCATTATTTAATTTTTATTTTCCAAAATGCAAATCTTCAGCTCCTTTGATCTCTGTGGAGATCTCGCCCATTAGCGCGTTTCCTTTATTGTTTTGAGCCGTATATACTTTTACAAAATCGATCGCCTTCAGCTGAACCGGCTTTCCATTATCATCTACGGCCCGTGAAATATCAAAGGCGTTATATTTATTCGTATCATAATCATCGCCGGATGAATAGGAGTCGGCATATCCCCAGCTAAAGCCGGCATTGATCCATATTCCGCCCACCTGGCCAAACGTGCTTTTCAGCAGTGTACCGGTAAACACCAGCGAGTCCTGGTTAGGCGCAAATAAGGGATAGTACTGCTGCTTGTGAAAGGCGTTTATTTCTACAGCTCCCGAATTTCCCAGGTTATCCTTCCAGGGCACATTTGCATAAGCTTTGGGGTTGTAATAAGTGATGCTGTAATGCTTAATGGTTTCCGCACTGTTGTATTCACTTCCGGCCAGCTCATACCAGGCGTCGTCTGCAATGCCGTTTCCGTTATCATCGCGGCTTACCATTACAATGCCCGGTTCGCTCCAGTCTGTTGGTGGTTTTAAGGGATTACCGTAAATCGCAATATCGGCCCCTTCTTTGTTTTGAATAGAATGGTCGAATGTAAAGGTGATGTACCCCCCGTAAGCGCCCAATGTTACCAGTCCGCTGTTCTTTCCTACAATACCTTCAGCGCTTACAACATTGCCCGGCGCCACATTTATAAATTGACCGGGAGCCGGTGCATATTCTAATATCCGGGAAATATATTTGCTTTCACCGCCTTCACGCACCACCGGCGCTACATTAATGACAAATTCCTTTTCGAATACACCTGCCTCATTCCGGGCTTTGAAAAACACTTTATAAAAACCAGCTACTGCAAATACCTGGGTGAATGCGCTTTCAGATGATACTTCCTTACCATCCACCATCCAGGTAACCGTAGCCTCCGTGCCATTTGTTCTATTCGATTCAATGGCCACCGGCTTCTGGATAACGGCATTGATCGTATCTGTGGTTACAGAAAAGCTGTATACAGGAGCCGCTGTTACATCCTTGTCCTTCTTGCAGCTGCTCATCGCTATTAAAAGAAGGAAGGCAAAAAAGAGAAATTGTTTCATGTGTGTATTTTTTGTTTGATTGTTATGCAATAGGTAATGCATTGATTTGAATAAAAGGCTCAACGGCCTGGTGATCCGTTCCGGTTATAAAAGGCGATATGACCGGGAATAATCCCCGTTTTTTTTATTGTGTTTTTTAGTTTTCCATAAGCGTCAAAACAATACAGGTCGCCGGCTTCACTGTAATTTCGTGCATCCGCTATATAAATGCTGCCATTGTTTGGATCTACGGCAATGCCATAGGGGATGATAATTTTTGTATCATCTTTAATAAAAGAACCGGGAATTAGTTTTTTGTTTTTAAGATCTACACGTGTATAAGCGTGCTGTCCTCCGCCATAGTCGGTTCCATATATATACGCCGTATCCCGCACAATAGTAAAATCTTCCACCATTACAGGAATGGAGTCGCTTAGCTGATCGGTTTGGGTATTGATTACATACAACTTATTGGTGGTACCCCAGGAACAGATATACAGGAATCCATTACTATCTTTTTTCAACCGCCTCAGGTTGGGAGCAACCGTTATGGCTTTTATTACCTTAAAAGCAGGCAGATCGATCACGGAAACCGTATGCTCTAAATTGGCCGGGCTGTAGCCCCCGCTATTGGCAACATATAATTTATTACCCACCACCGTTAGCTCATCCGGCTGCCGGCCTACTTCCACCGTTCTTGTAACGTTAAGTGTTGCCGTGTCTATTTCCAGCACCATTCCTTTTTCGGCCGTAGTGTAGGAGCTCAGGTAAGCGAACCCATTGGCAAAGGTTATATAGCGCGCATTTTCTATTGCCTTATGTGTTTGGTCGGTCAGCACTTTTATTCTGCGGGCGGTTCGGGCATCGAGTATCTCTACTTTTTTTGACCAGTTCATTACGATGTATAGCTTACTGCCATATACCCCAATATCATTCCCGGTGTCTCCTAACCCCAATACCGCATCCGGGTTTGCTTTTGTAAACACATCCCGCTCGTATACCCCGTTGTGCGTATCAAAATAATCCAAAGTGGCGTTGTTATAGCCCCATCCGCCTTCATTTAATAAATAGAAGCCGGTGCTGGTAGTATCTGCCTCCGTCTGCTGAGGTGGTAGCGCCCGATCAGGGTCCTTCCTGCAGGCACCTAAAAACAGTAAGCATGTGAAGAACATACAAGCGGGCATCCATTGGTTTGGTTTCATGTTTTGTATTTATAAGTTAAAAGTCATTTTTACCAGGTAGTTACGACCCGGCATGGGATAGTTGACCACCACATCATAATATTGATTCAACAGGTTATTTACTTCCAGGGCCAGCCCGATAGATACCTGCTTTAACCGGACCTTTTTTGTAAGCGAAAGGTCATGCGTATACCAGGGCTCCAGGTAATTTTGCGGATCATTTTCCGGAAGCATATACCGTTCACCGGTATAGATAAAGCTATAGTTCAGGCCCCAATTACGATAGGCCGTTTGCACCGTTGCGGATCCGCTATGTTTGGGTGCATAAGGAATTTGCTGATCATAGGATCGATCCCCGGCTGTTTTGTTTACGGCCTGCTGGTACGAATAGGTAACCGTTCCGTTGAGGAATACCTGCCGCTGGATGACCGCTGCATAGGTTAGCTGCAGGTCCATTCCCTTAACCGCTACCTTTCCCATATTGATCATGCTCCACCGGAACAGGTTATTGGCGGGGATGGCAATAATTTTGTCCCGGATATCATTGTAGTATACATCGGCCTGCAGACTGATTCCGGATCCTGTGTCGGCAAGCATTTTTTTATACTGAAGCCCGATATCGTACTGAGTAGTGTATTCCGGTCTAAGGGAAACACTACCAATGATTGTATAATACAGATCATTAAAGGTGGGCATTCTGAAAATGCGCTTGTAAAAAGAGCGGACACTGATGGGAAGATGCTCCCAGGGCCGCCAGGAGGCACTTATGGCCGGAGTGAGTACATGCTTATCGCCTGCCGCTGTTCCGGATCTTACTTTTTCCCGGATAAACGTTCCCAGTACATTTCCGGCAGCGGTGAATTGTTTCCGTTTCAGCTCCGTTGCAACCGCCACCAACCCGGTGTTCCGTACCGGGTACGCAAAGTTGTCCAGGTTGGCCTGCATCTTATTTACGATCCAATCCGTTGCCAGCGATATATTCCAGCCGTATGCAACCCGGTATTCATTTACCAGTGATGCGTCATATTCCTGCTGACGATATTGATTATTAAGCGGAGCACCGCCAATTTTTTTGATCGTTGTATCCAGGTAGCGGGTGCCATCATTGGCGTACTTTCCCTGTAATACGAGCTGATAGCGGGTATTGAATTGTTTGCGTAACATCCCCTGCGCAAAAAAGTTGCGGTCCCACAACCGCTGTGAATTATAAAACCGCTCTGCAACGATGGCACCCGGCAGTCCCCGTTGTGCATTATAAAAATAGGTTTGTATTTTCCAATGGGTTGAGGAATCCTTATTCAGGTCCTGCACGGCAACCTCTGCCCGCTGTGATGTAACATCTGCATTTTGCCGGACAATGGTGGTATCGTATGCCAGCTTTCGATAACGGGTTTTATATCTCCCATGCGCATGAATCGTTTCTAAGCTGACCGTTGCTGCCGTATTCCCCGCTATTTTCTGCTGCCAGTATAACGAGGGATTTATCAGACCAAAAGAACCCGTTTTAAATGCACCGCTGATATGGTGATTTTTGTGTGACTCAAATACCGGTTGTTTTGATTTTATATACAATGCCGCGGCACTTCCAAAGTTTCTTGCAGATTGAAGCGTAGTGGTATTTTGGCTGTTATACAAACTGAGTGCATCAATATTATCCAGCGAAAATTTTCCCAGATCAACAATGCCGTTCTGCGCATTTCCCAGCTGCAGCCCGTCATAAAAAACGCCCAGGTGTTGCGCCCCAAGGCTTCTTACATTGAGGGTTTTTAACCCCCCAATTCCTCCGTAGTCTTTGAGTTGTATTCCGGCAAAATAGCGTAGTGCATCCGCTATCGAAAAACTGTTCAATTGCTGCAGCTGGCTGCCGGTAAGCGTTTGAACAGGAATGGAAGCATTGAGCAGGAAGGCGGTTTTGCCGGAGCGGATCAACACACTATCCAGCTCCTTTGCGCGCAAAGAGTCATCGGTTTGTGCCAGGCCTTTTGTACAACCGATGCCATACAAAAGCGCCATTACTCCGGAAAAGCGGATCCAAAAATAAAATCGGTTCATTACTATTTGAGTTCATCAAACAGCTTCACCTGAAATAAACAGAAAACAAATGGGTAATGTATACCAGCACATTTGCATTCCAAGCCTTATTCCACGAAAGCTTAAAACAAAAACTGCGCTGGCAGGTCTCCTGACTTATCCCCGTTCTTAACGGCCTTCCCATGATGCCTTGGCGTCACAGTGGCCTTCAGATTGTTAAAAACGTTGCATAGGACTTACAGTAGCGGGTCTGCTCAGGATTTACACCTGATTCCCTTTTAATAAATGTTCCTATAAGAGTGAACATTTAACCAATGCGCTGCAAAAGTAATGGTAAAAATATAAACGGCAAGAAGCCGATTAAAAAGTCTGCTCAAAAACTGCCGTTCTATTCTTCGGTTGGCGGATCGGCATCCACAGATAGCGCCCTTTTCTTAGATACTTATTTGTCGCTCCAGGTTACAAAGTCCATCTGCGCACAGCACCTTACTGTCTTATCCTATTGAAGTCGGATAACATTTCCCCGCTGATTAGCGCTGATGCTATCGCAGATAAACGCAAAAGGAATCTCCCGCCGATCAGCGGGAGATCAAGTCTTTTTCTGAACAATTAAATAAAGGAAGAATTTTTTTTCCGGCGCCAGGCAATCGTCCTACTTAATATTCCTGCGGATGGTATCCATCAGATCATTGAGGCCTTTCCAGGTGCTACCAAAAACATTACCGCTTTGGAGCCCGGGCAACAGCTGATTGCGGATGATTTGATCTGCCTCCGAACGGGATAATAATTTGCCAACAAACGGTCCATAATCAATTGCCGCTTTATTTAATCCTTTGCTGATGGAAACCACCAGGGCTTTGTCGGTATTGCCGTGTACACCCTCCCATTCCTTCAGCAGGTTTTTATTATTGTTCTCAAGCGAACCGGATGTGATGTTATCTGCAGGCAGCGTTACTACTTTAATGGAGATCAGGTTGCTTTTTTCAAAAACCCGCACCAGGCTATCGATCTGTTTGTTTTGCGCCGCCGTAAACAGCTGCTCAAAATCGTACGACATATTGATGTTCTGTGGTGTTGCCGTTTGTTGCTGCGGGTATTTGATCTTTACATCCCGTCCGTCTGCATCTCTTTTATGCACCTGGCTGTTGAGGTTTTTGCTGGAATTACAGGACAGCGCTACGATTGTTGTCAACAACAAAACCGTCCGAAACATTTTTTGAAGCATAGGATCCATTTTAAGTAAACACTATAATGCAAAATTAGCGCCGTTTTTATTTATTGAGCAACAACCCGATATAAAACGAAGGCTTTGTTAGTTTTTTTCGCAGATCCACTTCATAAAACATACAGGACAGCAGCTCCTGCACCTTTTTATTGCGGGCACTGATGTTAATGAGCAGGTTAAACAGCCGGGGATAATGGACCAGCTTCTGAATGCGGGTGCTCAGCCGCAATTCGGAGCCCAGTACGCGTTCGATGTCCTTATCATAGCCGGCAAGACCAGCCGCAGAAAAATCACCGGTCTGAATGGCTTTTACCGCCTGCAATGCAGCCAGCCGGCCCGAGCCCATGGCATTGCCGATACCTTCCCCGGTAAAGGGATCAATAAGAAAGGCGGCATCTCCCACCAGCATATACCGCTCCCCCGTAAGCACTCTTTTCTTGCTCCCCAACGGCAGGCCGTAACCTTCGATCGGCCCTTCCAGCTGTGCATTTTTGAACCGCTCTTTAAACACAGGGTCCTGTTCTACAATACGGAGCAGCTCTTTTTTAAGATTGATCTTTTTGCGGCTAACGGTTTCACTAAGCATGCCCACCCCAACATTGGCCTGCCCGTTGGGCAGGGGAAAGATCCAGAAATAACCCGGCAACAGGCTTTTTAAGAAATGCAGTTCAATAAAGTGCTCCCGGTGCATCCCTTCCACATTTTTATAATAGGCCCGCAGACCGGCTACATAATGCGCCGGCTCCATCTGAATACCGGCCACTTTTTTTGTAAAAGCGGAATGCGCCCCGTTTGCAATAATCAGCAGATCTGCTTTTATCACAAATCCGTTCCCGTCACTCACGTAGTAGCCGTCCGCTTCCAATGTGTATTCCGTAATGGCTATACCTTCATAAAGCGTTACGTGTGCACAACGCTTGAGTTCTTCCACCAGGAAATGATCAAAATCCATCCGCTTGCAAACATAGCCGATCGGTACTTCCTTATGCTGATTGTTACCGGCATCAAAATCGGGCCGGTATCCAACCTCCAGCACCCGGCGGTTGGGCGCAATAAAGCTAACGCCCCAGCTGTTGAGCTTAAACCCGGCTTGTTTCAACCGTTCGGCCACAAGGGGATCAATCTTTTTTAAACAGGTAAGCACTTTGCCGCTCAGCCCGTCGCCGCAAACTTTATCGCGCGGAAAAACCGCTTTATCAACTACGATGCAGTCGATGCCCTCTTTATTTAGCTGAAGAGCGGCCGTAGCACCTCCGGGTCCGGCGCCGATGATACAAACTTTGGTATAAATCATTACAGAAGGCTCTAATAAAATGAGCCTGACCACTCGCCAAAGGCAGAAATTAGTCAGGCTCAACCGCCCAAACAGGCAGATTTAAAAATATCATTTTTTACTATTGGTTCAGCATCAACGGCATCACCAGCATCAATTGTTCTTCGTTCTCTTCCTGGTCTACCGGCTTGATGAGCCCCGCTTTTGTAGGCGTGCTCAATTCCATGTATACCTCGTCACTGTCGGTTGCATTGAGCATTTCGATCAGGAATTTGGCGTTGAAGGCAATCACCAGGTCTTCGCCATTATACTGGCATTTCATGCGCTCATTTCCTTCAAAGCTGAAATCCACATCCTGTGCCGCCAGCTGCAGTTCGCTGCCGCTGATGTTCAGGGCTACCTGGTAGGTGCTTTTATTACTGAATACGCTTACCCGGCGCAGGGCACCCAGGAACTCCGTTCTGTTTACCGTTAACCGGTACGGATTTTCTGAAGGGATCACCACTTTATAATCGGGGAAACGGGCATCGATCAACCGGCAACTCATTTGTGTAGTGCCATGTATTACAAAGAAATGGTTGGTATTGTAATTGATCGTGATTTCGTCGCTGTTATCCGGCAGGGCCGATTTTAACAGGTTCAGCGGTTTGCGCGGCACAATAAACGTATCGGTATTGGGTGAACTTACATCGGTCCGTTTATACCGCACCAGCCGGTGCGCATCTGTTGCTACAAACTGGATTCCTTTTTTATCCAGCTCAAAATAAACACCGGTCATTGCCGGGCGCAGGTCATCGGTGCTGGTGGCAAACAGGGTTTTATTAATTGCGGTTACCAGGGCAGACGAGGTCATTGTAAAGCTGGAAGCATCATCTGCAGTAGGATCTTTGGGGAAATTGTCCGGGTTTTCACCCATTACCTTGTACTTTCCGTTATCGCTGGTAATTTCAACGCTGTAATTTTTGTCAATATTAAAGGTGAGCGGTTGCTCCGGGATGTTTTTTAAAGAGTCGATCAGGATCTTTGCGGGAATACAAACGCGGCCGCTGTCTTTTGCCTCAATCTGCATCTCCGTTTTCATTACTGTTTCGAGGTCAGTGGCCACAATAGTCAGACGGTTTTTATCAATATCAAACAAGAAATCCTCCAAAATGGGCAATACATTGTTCGCATTAATTACCCCTGAAATATTTTGAAGTTGTTTCAGTAAAGCCGATGACGATGCAATAAATTTCATCTGTTATTTTATTAATTTTTACGTTTCTGTTCCCTGTCAGGGCAAAATGGAGGTAGCGAAACTACTATTTTATTAGATAAAGTTTCGAAAAATCTGGCCCATTTTTCGGTAAATATAGGAGGAAAAACGCTGATTTTGCCCCCGGTAAAATTTTTTAGGTAGTTTGATAAGGTTTAGTAACTTCCCCGACTTAAAAAAAGGCCTATGTTGAATAAGTTTTTAAATTGGGTCAGGGGGAAAGAAGAACCCTCCGCGCAGGGCAATCCTTCCATCGAGTTCGGCCGGTATTCGGATAATAATAAGATGTCCGGAAAGGTACGCCGCTGGAAAGATGCTGACAACCTGTTTAAAGAAAAAGACTATGCCGCATCCGTAGATGCCTTTTTTGATTACCTGAAGGATGATGCGGTACAAAACGTACGTTATACCCGCAACGGCGATACCGCAACATTTGAACTGTTCCAGGGCTCCAAGATCATCCGGGGCGAGATCCGCGATAACCGCCTGTCGGCCGATGTAAAACTGGCCCTGATGCAGGAACCTTCCGTACCGGTTATGCGCCGGCTGCTGGAAATGAATTTTGGCCTGTATTACAGCCGTTTTGCCTTAAACAACAATGAGCTGTGCATGCGTTTTGATACGGACCTGAGCACGGCCAATCCCAATAAATTATACTATGGCCTGAAAGAGCTGGCCACCAAATCCGATAAACAGGACGACCTGCTGATTGAAGACTTCGCACACCTGGCTGCAGTGGATCAGGACCATATCAGTCCGCTTTCCGAAAAAGAAAAGCAGGTGAAATACGATTTCCTGATCAGCTGGATCGATGAAATACTGGAAAAGATCGCGGGGGTAGACGCAGATAAGTTTTCGGGAGGTATTTCCTACCTGCTGCTGAGCCTGGTATACCGGATCGACTTTCTCATTACCCCCGAAGGGCAGCTGCTGAACCTGCTGGAAAAAGTGGGGGCCATCTATTTTAAAAAAGATGAGCGGTCCATTGTAGATAAAAACCGGGATATGATCGAAGCCTTCCGGGAGCTGAAAGCCAAACCCAAAGAAGAGATCTTCAAAAACCTGTTCCGGTCAAAATATACCTTCTCCATCGTAACCCCGCAGGTACATAAGGTGATGGCAGATGCCATACACGAGGCAAACGAAAACATGCTCTGGTACCGGGATAACGGATATGAGTACTTTGCCAATAAGCTAATGGAATATGGGCTATCCTATTGCCAGTATTCCTATAGCCTTCCCCGGCCCATTACCCTGCTGATGCGTTTATTTATGCAGGTGAACTATCCCTCCTTTTTTAAAACGCTGGGTTATACAGAAGACTTCTACGACACCGCCTCGGGACGTTTTAAAGAAGATGCCATCATCCGGTATATCCGCGCCGTTGAAGCACAATGGAAAGAACGATATCCCCATATGAACTTCAGAACCGAAGGACTGAGCTTCTCCGGTCTGCTGGCGTTTAACTACAGCTTTACCACGCAGATCGAAAAGCTGAATATGGACATACCGGCATAGCCACATTCATTAACGGAGCATTTATGAACACGCAGGAAATTATTAATAAATATCAGCAGGCCATTATCCAGATCGCCACACAAACCGGCACCGGAACAGGGTTTTATCTTAAAACCGCAGATCTGATTATCACCAATAATCATGTGGTAAACAATAACCCAGAGGTAACCATACAGGGAAAGCTTTTTGAAAAACAGCTTTCGCGGGTGTTGTATACGGATCTCAAACATGACCTGGCTTTTTTACAGCCGCCTTCGGGTGTAGACCTGCCGGAAGTGCATATAGGGAACTATGATCTTATGAAAGATGGGGATAATGTGATTGCCATCGGTCACCCTTATAACCTGAGTTACTCGGCCACACAGGGTGTTATTTCCAAGGTAGACCGCATCCGGGAGGGGCTTAAATACATCCAGATCGATGCGGCCATTAACCCGGGCAACAGCGGAGGTCCCCTGGTGGATTATGCAGGGGAAGTGATCGGCGTGAACTCCTTTATTATAAAAGGCGGCGATAACCTGGGGTTTGCATTGCCGGCCAGCTATCTGAAAGAAGCCATCGACCTTTACCTGCCCCATAAAGGGCAGGAAGCAGCCCGCTGTTCCAGTTGCGATTCGCTGGTAACCGCGGAAAATATCGACAATAATAAATACTGCCCCAATTGCGGATCAGAGGTAAAACTGCTGCAGATGCCGGAAAAAGAAGCAGAACTGATGGGGGTGGCCAAACTGATCGAGGATATTTTAAAAGACCTGGGAAAGGACGTGCGGCTGGCCCGCGACGGATCGAATCAATGGAGCGTAAAACAGGGTTCGGCCAAGATCAATATCAGCTATAACCCGGATAATTACTTTATTGCCGGCGATGCCTATCTCTGCCAGATGCCCATGGAGGCCGCCAAAATAAAACCCTTATATCAGTACCTCCTGCAGGAAAATAATAAATCGCACGGCCTGGTGCTTAGCTGCAATAAGAACAATATTGTATTGAGCCGGTTGCTGTACGACCTGGATATGACGCGGGAATCGGGTGTGGAAGAATTCCGGAATCTTTTTGAGCAGGCAGATCATTACGATGATTATCTGAAAAACGAATTTGGCTGTACGGCGCGGTTAGAAGAATAGCCATGAAAGTAGCGCGAAAATGCGTTCTAAAAAATTTAGTATCTTTGATCTGCTGAATTCATTGAAGTAAGGAACGTTTATTCTTAAAATGTAATAAAAATGATCCGCACTATAGTCAGAGCCGAGAAACGACAGATCAAATTGGATATTCCAAAAGAATACCTGGGGAAGGAGATTGAAATTACCTATATGCCTCTTGACGAGGTAAACCAGGAATTAAAGCTGGCACCTTCAAAAACAATGAAGGATTTTTGGGGCATCCTTTCTGACGATACCACCGAAAAATTACATGCTCACATTATAAAGAGCAGAAATGAATGGGACAGAAATATTTAATTGACTCCAATTGTATCATTGATTTCTGCAATGGCAAACTACCCGCTCCAGCACGGGAACTATTCTTTACCATAGAACAGCCTATTATTTCTGTAATTACCCAGATCGAAGTTTTAGGTTTTGAAATTCCCAATAAAAAAGAAGAAAAACTGTTACGCGATTTTGTTTCTATAGCCATGATCCTTCCGCTCAATCTGCAGGTTGCCTCAAAAACAATTGATATTAAAAAAAACATCCGGATCAAATTGCCTGATGCAGTAATATCAGCCACTGCACTCCAATTTAACCTTATATTACTCACCCGGAATGTTTCTGATTTTAAAAATATTACCGGGCTGAAACTGCAGAATCCCTGGGATTTATAAATTTAGTGCATCCACAATTGATATGACATCTTCTCAAGCATTAACAGAGGCTCAGGCACTCAAAAAACTACAACACTATTGTGCGTACAGCGAACGCTGTCACCAGGATGTGGTAAATAAATTATTTGAGCTGGGTGTGTGGAAAAAGGAACACGATGCCATCATTGCCGCCCTGATTGAAGAAAATTATTTAAACGAGGAGCGCTTTGCAAAAGCCTTTGCCGGCGGACATTTCCGGCAAAAAAAATGGGGCCGGAATAAAATAAAAACGACCTTGCAGCAAAAACAGGTTAGCCCATACTGCATAAAAGCAGGGATGAAGGAAATTGATGAAGAAGCTTACGAACAAACCATGACCGAATTATTGCAGCAAAAGTGGAACAGTCTTAAAGGGGAGCGCAACCGTTTTGTAAAAATGAAAAAAACGTCCGTTTTCCTCATCCAGAGAGGATATGAGCCGGAGTTGTTCCATCCGCTGCTTCATACCATACAATAACGATCACATCATGCACGGCTTTAGTTACCACGAACAATTACTGCTATTATTTTCTACTCCTTTTTATATCATTATTATCGGAGCGGAGATCCTGCTGTCTAATTTTCATTTTCATAAAAAGACCTATACCCTAAAGGATACGCTTACCAATGTTTACCTCACCCTTGCCAACGGATCAGTTGACTTTGCGTTTAAACTTTCTTACCTCTGGGTGCTCATCCAGGTGGCCAACCATAGCGCGGTTCAACCCATCAGCAATCCCGTGATCTATTGGTTACTGTTACTGGTGCTGGAAGATTTTGTGTATTACTGGCTACATCGCCTGGACCATACCACCCGTTTTTTATGGGCCGTACATGTTACACATCACAGCTCTCAAAAGTTCAACTTCACCGTAGGATTCCGGTCATCGGTTTTTGAGCCCCTTTACCGGTTTATCTTTTTTATTCCGCTGGTGTGGATCGGCTTCCGTCCGTTAGATATCCTGTTTATGTACTCCGCCACGCAAATATGGGGCACCCTGGTACATACAGAACTGGTGGGAAAACTGGGCTGGCTGGAAAAGATCCTCGTAACGCCCTCGCACCATAGGGTGCATCACAGTTCCAATCCCAAGTACCTCGATAAAAACATGGGCATGTTCCTGATCATCTGGGATAAACTATTCGGCACCTTCCAGGAAGAACTTTCTGAAAAAGAATACGCCCCTATTCAATACGGGCTTACCAGCAACCTGGTAAACCCCAATCCTTTTACCATCATTTTTCATGAATGGATACAGGTATTTAAAGATATTACGCAGAGCGGACTTACCTGGAAACAGCGCATGGGCTACTTGTTTGGTCCTCCCGGTTACAGCCACGACGGCAGTCGCAAAACCAGCCGTCAGCTCGAAAAAGAAGAGGAAGAAGCCCACCTTTCTTCAAAATAACCGAACTTTAGTGCTGGTATGTCTCTAACAATTACCCTGATACAAACCCGGCTTCATTGGGAAGATAAAGCAGCCAACCGGGCGATGTTGCAGCAAAAGATCGCGTCCATTAAAGAGAAAACGCAACTGGTGGTGCTGCCGGAAATGTTTTCTACCGGGTTTTCTATGCAGCCGGAGCTTCTGGCAGAAACCATGGATGGCCCTACGGTACAATGGATGCGGGAAATGGCGGCCATACACCGGATCATATTAACCGGCAGCCTCATCATCCGGGAAGGAACGGATTATTTTAACCGGCTGATCTGGATGCTGCCCAATGGTCAGTATGGCCTGTACGATAAACGGCACCGGTTTGCCTTTGCGGGAGAAGATCAACACTATACGGCGGGCAATAAACGGCTGATCGCCTCCGTAAACGGCTGGAAGATCAACCTGCAGGTTTGTTACGACCTCCGGTTCCCGGTTTGGGCCCGGCAAAACCCCGCAGCAGCTTCACCCGAACTTCCGGCGCAGCCGGAGTACGATCTGCTCATCAATGTGGCCAACTGGCCGCAGCGGCGGAGCCTCGCCTGGAAGACCCTGTTGCAGGCCAGGGCCATCGAAAATCAATGTTTTATAGTGGGAGTAAACCGTGTGGGCGTAGATGGTAATGGTATCGATTACAGCGGAGACAGTATGGTCATCGATCCTTTGGGTGAAATCCTGTACCACAAGGCCGATGAAGAAGCGATACACACCCTTTCGTTGCATAAGACCGCCCTGGAAGCCATACGCCAAAAATTTCCGTTCTGGAAGGATGCAGATGCGTTTCGGATTTCTTAGTTTGTTCCCATTAGAAAAACAAATACCTAAAATACTTATGTATTGATTTCTTATGTATCTTTATAGAAGAAATCAATCACGGTGAACAAAACCAATTTATATAAAGGTTGCCTGGAACCCATCCTGTTAAAGCTGTTGAAGGAAAACGGGCGCATGTACGGATACGAGATCACCCAGAAAGTAAAGGAGCTTACAGCCGGTGAGCTAAAGATCACCGAAGGCGCCCTGTATCCGCTGCTGCACCGGCTGGAAGCAGAAGGCATCCTGGAAGTAGAAATGGAAAACCTGGGAAACCGGGTGCGCAAATATTATTCGCTGACGGCATCGGGCAAAAAAGAGCAGGCCAGGTCCATGATCGAACTGGAAGCCTTTAAAAATACCCTGCAGCTGATCTTTAATCCAAAACTGGCTTAAGATGCTGACAAATGAACAAATCCAATACCTGGATCAGTTCTGCCAAAAGAAAGGCGTTCGCTATTATGATCTCCGGATGGAAATCGTAGATCACCTGGCTACAGAACTGGAAGCAATGATGGAAAGCGATACCCCTGTTGATTTTCCTGTATTGGTGGATGCAGGTTTTGAGCGCTTTGGAGAGAACGGCTTTCGCTCCATTGTAAAAGCAAAGGAGGAAAGTATAGAGGACGCCTATACCCGTTGTCACCGCAACTACTTCTGGTCTTTTTTTACACCTCCTAAAATTATCCTTACCCTTTTAATTGCTTACTGTCTTTTTCTGCCCTTTTTTTACGCCAGTGAAAAAGAGGTGCTGCAGATACACCGGATCTATTATTTGCTGATGGCGTTTATTTGTGTACTCACCATATCTGGAATACTTTTTCAACCAGACCGAACCAGCAAGCCGCTGCTCCTGTTAAAGGGCGTAAAAAGAAAATCGCTAAACCGCAATATCGGACTTCTTCTTTTACTACTGATAAACGGCTATACGATCCTGAAGAAAGATATACCCGGGGATTTTAAAATTTTCGCCGCGATCTTTCTCACTTTTGTAACAATCTCGTACTCCTTAATATTCATTGCCCGGTATTATGCAGTATTAAAAATGTATGCAAAAGCAAAAAGAGAATATCCCCAGGCATTTATGAAAAAAACGTCCTGAATATGCTTACCGCTGAATATATAAAAACATTGGATCAATTCTGCGAACAAAAAGGGATACAGTACTACGACCTGCGGCTGGAACTGGTAGATCACCTGGCCGAAAGTATTGAAAATAAAATAGCAGAAAATCCAGGGCTTTCCTTCGATGCCGCTTTAACGGCCGTTTATCAGTCGTTTGGCAAGGGCGGCTTTGCTGACCTGGTGGAAGAACGGCGCGCAATCCTTACCCAGGCACATAAAAAAGAATACTGGAAACATATCCGCCATTATTTTGAATGGCCCCGGATCGTTTTAAGCATAGCGATCCTGGTAATCGCCTTTATTCCCACATTTTTTATACCAGCTGCCGATAGCCGGGTTATTTATTCATTATGTGTATTTCTGGTGCCGGTGCTGATGAATTTACTGCAGGCGCGGTATTTCCGGCGCCGGTTTAAACCCATTCAACCTCTGATCAGTTTATATGGACTTAACTGGCGTCCGCTTATGCTAACCTCACTTTTTTTTGCATACCGCATCGTGCTTTTTGTATTCAATACAAAGATCGATGAAGTTCCGCTGAGTGCTCCGTTCTTTTTAACATTGGGCGTTGCTGGACTGATCTTTGAGCTCAGCAGTTTTGAAGCCCGTAAAAACCTGTATACAAAAGCTATTAAAGAATATCCCCTGGCGTTTATGAAAAAAACTTTCTGAATATGCTTACAAATGAACAAATAAAAACATTGGATCTGTTCTGTCAAAAAAAGGGGGTGCATTACTACGACCTCCGGCAGGAAATGGTGGATCACCTTGCGGAAAGCATTGAGACGGATATGGCAGCCGATCCAACAACGGACTTTGACAAAGCGCTGCATCGCGTTTACAGTGCCTTTGGTATTTCCGGCTTCTCAAATGTGATCCGGCAGCGGGAAGAAGCTGCACGCAAGGCCTGCCGCCAGAAAGAGTTCCGGCTGTTCCGGGAATATTTTACATTTCCGAAGATAGCCCTTTCCCTGCTGGCGTTCCTGTTACTGACCACTCCGGTTTATCTTTTTAAAATAAAGAATGCCACGGCCATCTACAGTGCGTATTGTATCTTTTTATTCTTCTTCAGCATTGCAGCGATTCTTTATGTGCATCGCCGTTTTAAACGCCCGGCTCAAAAACTGTTGTCCTTAAAACATACCGGTAGTTTTACTGTTTTTGTAGGTCTCTTCCAGGTGCCCAACCTGTATTTTAACCTGGCGGTGAACGGGCTCCGGATCGACATCAACCATACGCCCTGGTTCAACCTGGTAATGGCTGCATTTTGCACCCTTGCCATCCTGTTTACAATGGCCCGGTACCATACCTATAAAGCCATTTATACAGATGCCTGCCGGCGATACCCGTTAGCGTTTTAGCATATAGTTGTTCCAGGTTTCACGTTTGATCCGTTCGATACCCGATGGGAGCAGACAAATCAGCGATCGCAGACGTAACAGACTGAACGCCGAAAACTGATTACTGAAAGCTGATTACTGCAAACTGTCAACGTTTAATACCCGATGATTTATTGACGATTCACCATTGATTCTTCATTATAACCCATTCCCACATTTCCACATCTTCAAATTTTCAAATTCCCACATTTAAGAACGGTTCCCTAACTTGCCGGTATGAAAAGGATCCTTTCAAAATTAGCTTTGCCCGCCGCGCTACTGATTGCTTTTACGGTCAGCAGCCAGCCATACCAGCCCACCTGGGAATCGTTGGAAACACGTCCTACGCCCGAATGGTATACCAATGCCAAATTTGGCATCTTTATCCATTGGGGATTGTATAGCGTTCCGGCCTGGGCCACCAATTCCAATGCAGACGGCTTTGGGAGTAACTATGCCGAATGGTACTGGCAGCGGCTGATCAATGATAAGCTGAAAATCCATAAGGAATTTGTAGACTTTCAAAACCGGGTATACGGCCCTAATTTCAAATACCCCGATTTTGCGCCTCTATTTAAGGCCGAACTGTTTGATCCTGCGAAATGGGCACAGATCTTTAAGGGTGCCGGGGCAAAATACGTAGTACTGACCAGCAAGCACCATGATGGGTTTGCGCTTTGGCCCAGCCGGGAATCCTGGAACTGGAATGCGGTGGATGTGGGCCCGCACCGCGACCTGGCGGGTGATTTGTCCAAAGCCGTAAAGGATGCCGGTTTGCATATGGGTTTTTATTATTCCCTGTACGAGTGGTACAATCCCCTTTATAAAAGCGATGTAAAAAAGTATGTAGATCAACATATGCTGCCACAGATGAAGGACCTTGTAACCCGTTACCAGCCGGATATTGTATGGCCCGACGGGGAATGGGATCAGTCGGACACCACCTGGCGCAGCCGGGAGTTTATTGCCTGGCTATATAATGAATCACCGGTAAAAAACACAGTGGTGATCAACGACCGCTGGGGAAGCAGCGGAAGAAAATACGGTAGTTTTAACACCACAGAGTACGGACATGGAACCGCAAGTTTTGCCAAACCCTGGGAAGAATGCCGGGGCATCGGTGAATCCTTTGGTTATAACCGCAATGAAAACCTGGAGCAGTACCAAAGCAGTAAGAGCCTGGTACATATGCTCATTGATATTGTTTCGCGCGGGGGTAACCTGCTGCTCAATATCGGGCCGGCAGCGGATGGTACCATCCCCGTGATCATGCAGCAGCGGTTAAAAGATATGGGCGATTGGCTGAAAGTAAATGGTGATGCGATTTATGGCACCACCGCCTGGATAACAGCGCCCAGGCAAAGCGACTCTACCATCCGTTTTACACGAAAAGGGAATACCCTTTATGCCATTGCCACTGCTTGGCGCGATACGTTTACCATTAACGGCATCAAAAAAGCGGCAAAAGTGCAATTGCTGGGGCTGCCGGGAACGGTTAGCTTCCGGGCAACAACTGATGGCATTACCCTTCGTGCACCACAGGTTACACCGGCCAACAATCCCAGCCCTTATGCCTGGGTGTATAAAATAGAAGGCGCATTTTAAACCTTTGTTAAACCATACCGACACTATTATGCTGAAGTGCGGCACGATCTATCTTTAATAAATGAAGCAACGCAGCCTTTACCTTCTGCTTCCTTTGTTTCTGTTTTGTACTGAAAATGTACACGGGCAAAACGGCTCAAGGAACGGGATCGAGATTCTAAAAGTTATGTTGTCAAAATTTGCTGACGCTAAAAATCTGCAATTTGAAGAAATAAGAGCATCAAAAAGTCCATTTAATACAGATACTACCCTGCTTAATAGTTCCTATGCTTTTTTCTTTGACGAGCAAGGCGCGATAAAGAATGCAGATGTAACGACCCGCACCAACCTTTATAAAAACAGAGTAGTCGTAACGGATTCGGCTTTATATTATTTCAATCTTGAAGACAGTACTTATACCTACAAGCAGGTAACCGGCGGGTATTCAGGGGGAGGTTCCGATATTGGCGCGTTGATACACACTTTAAAAAGAGTTCTTATAAACAATCCCGGCTGCGTATCACAAAAAAAAGACACCGTCATTCACCATAAAACCTACTATGCAGTTCTTGTAAACAGCTTCGACTCGATCATCGATGGCCGGCGAAACTTCACCAACCAAACCATTGTCATTGATAAAAAAAGCTACTTGCCCTTAATGCAACTGTACACCGGTAGTGGCCGGGCGGGAAAGCCGGGCGGGACGGAGTTTACATTTATCGACTTTTATGAGAAATCCGTCTATACCAATATCCGGATCAACAAGCTTTCCAAGAATCCCATTCCAACCTTTGCGGGCTTACCGGGCTTTATACCTTATCTGCCGAAAGCGCTTTTAAGCGCTGGTACGCCAACGCCAGCCTGGAAACGCATTACGGTGGAAGGTGATTCCGTTTCATCAGAAAATGGTTTGGGAAAAGTAGTATTACTGTATCTATCTGGTATCGATTGCCCGGCAGCTCAGGCTTCCATCCGGATGATCAATCATATCTCTGACACATTCGCGCCGGACCGTTTTGTTATTTTTGGGATTTATAGTGATGGGAGGAAAAGTCTGCAAACATATGCACGAAAGTACAATCTTCATTATCCCATAATTTTTAACGGACAGGCAATCAAAATGAGATTTAATGCCCCGGGCTCACCCTATTTTTACATTCTTGATAAAACCGGGAATGTAGCCTATGCGCAAACAGGTTGGAATCCGGAGACAGAAAAGATATTGCAGGAAAAGATCCGTGATCTACTCAACGCCCCGTAATTTTAGTCCTTATCTCTGGCTTTTATCAGGTCTTTTACCCGCTCCATTTTATAATCCCGCCCCTGGCGGATATCCTTAATAGTGGGCAGCACAAAGATCTCCGGTTGTACGCCTTGCCCGTCTTTTGGAATACGCCTGTCCGTAACCAGCCGGAACAGGGGCAGCCGGAAACGTATTTTGGTAACCGGCAATGTTACATCGGGGATCAGCAGCGCGCTGTTGCCATAGGCGCCTCCGCCGGTAGGTTCACCCAGCACCATTATATTTTGCTGTTCCCTTAACCCGCCCATCACCAACGATGTGGCCGAAAAAGAATTTCCGCCGCTCAACAGGTAAACCGAGCCTTCGTAATGATTTTTTTTCCGCGGCCGGAAATAGTGGTTTTCATACCAGGTGAAATGAAATTGACCATCGGCCCTTTTATGCGTGGCAAAACGCATAAACCATTTCAATGCCTGATCGTTGCGGATGTATTTGCTGTAGGCAGATCTCCGGGTGCGGGCATACAACGAATCCGCCAGTTTGAACGGCCGGTTGCTGAGGTATTTCATAAACAGGTTGGAATTACTGATCCTGCCGCCGCCATTGCTTCGCAGGTCCACTACCAGGTTTTCTATTTTTTGCCGGTGCAGTTTCCGGAAAGAACGCCGGAAAAATGATCGCAGCTTGAGCTTTTCGGAGAAGCTGTTCAATTCCATTATGGCAAAACGACCGCTGCTGTCAATTACCAGCGAGCGTTCTTCCTGCAGCCGCTTCCCGCGTGGTTCCCGTTGTTTCCGTTTTGACACAGCACCATGTTTATGACTGGTATCTACGGGAGGCTTGTAGGGTCTGATCAGGCGTTTGCCCGGCACGCCGGTACTGTCGCGGAAATACAGGCTCAGATCCTTTGGCCATCCATAAACCCAGGTATACAGGGCTCCGAAATAGGTACCCGTGCTCAGGCGCTGGTCCTGCGCTATACGGTTGCCGCCATCTGCAGGTAGGTAGCTGCGCAGGCTGTCCAGCACCGTTTTCACCGGCAGGCCTCCGATGGAATCGATCAGCGCACCTCTTACCAGGCTGCTGTCGTTTTTAAAAATATTATAAGCCACTACAACGGTATCATTCCAGGTTTTTATATATAACGGGAATACGTTCTTCCTTTTTAGTGTATCCAGGTATTTCGTATATTTTTTTGAAGCGCGTACGGAAGTATGTCCGCAACGGATCTGTGCCGCCACTTTTGTCAGCACCTTGCGAAATTCCGGTTCTGTAAGGCTATCCTTCAGCTGAAGCGCGCCGTCTTCAAACGCACGGTCCATGGCCGGTTTGGTTGTATACCAGTATAAAGAAGGATGCCGCTCTTCCAGGATATTGCGAAAGAGCCGGTAATCAGATTGTAACTGCTGCGGGCTGAATTTCTTTTGGGGATGAAAGGTCATCCTGCCCGTTTTGCAGGAGTACAGGATCATACCCATAAATAAACCGATCCACCATTTCATACTGAAAGCCGCTTTTACAAATAACCGATGTAATGGCTGCAAACTACAATTTATCGATTATATATCATGAGCGGCCTCCCGGTTTTCATGACCACTGCAGGGGACAGGTATGAACATCTTTTAAGCCAGGCCGATCCGGCAAAGGAATGCCGCCAATGCGCAGATCAGCACCATCAGACAGTGTCAAAAATCTGCGCATCCGCGGCAACGTAGCAGCCAGCCGCTACTCATCAGGGTTTTAACCCGTTCACCGAATAAATATCCCTTGTTTTAAAATAGTTAACCCAATTGTAGTTTTTAAAATGCTCCTGGTCAGCGGTGGTCATTTTATGACAGCTGGAACAATTGTAACCGGAACTGGCAATAATTACATTATCGATCCCCTGCTGACCATTATCCAAAAATACGGTGGTGTTCCGCTCCGCATTCTCGATCCTTTTTTCCAGCACGCCCTTAAACGCCCAGCTCTCATAATTGGGCGATGCCTTTGCCAGTGCATATATTTTTTTAGCCGTTGCCGCATCGCCGGTCCGTACGATCATATCACCCATGTTTAAGAAATAGCCTTCTATATTGTGCGGAGCGATCCAGCTATTGTAGCAGGCCCGCTTCCTGCCCAGGTTATGACCGGAAAGATCCTTGCTGATAAACGCCTGGATGGCCGGATTGGAACGGTCCACAGCAGCCGTATAACAATCTTCCAGGGTAGTCCATTGCCATTCCAGCGCCTGCTGGAAAAGGGGTGACTGCACGGGCGCACCGGCAAAAGAGATCCCGATCGTAAATTTATTAAACTCCGGCCAGGCATTGATGGATTCCAAACCCCTGGTATAGCCCTGCTGCTGCAGTTCCTGCGATTGAATCATGCCGGCATGCGCCATCTCCGCATCGGCCAGGAAACCCAGCAGGCGTTTATCATTGGGGTTCATCTGGTACGCTTTTGCAAAATACCTACGGGCATCTGCCACCTGTGCCGGGATCTCTTCCGGTGCGATGCCGCCCCGCAATCCTTCAGACAACAGCCAAAACCGGGCAAATCCCAGGTGGGCAGTGGCGATCAGGTTGGTGGAATCTTCCTGGTATTGCTGCTCCAGCTGCTGAATAACGGTTTTTACATTTTCAATATTCCCATTGTGGAACTGCTCCCAGAAATAATGGTTTTGCGGATCATTCACCCGCTCATAAATCTTATCAAAAGCAGATTTTTCGGTTTTGTGCTTTCTGCAGGAAAGGATGGATACGGTGCCGGCAAGGATAAAGCAGGCCAGCACGAGGATACTTTTTTTCATTTTCGGTTGATTTATTTATAAGATAGAAGAAGATTAAAACGTAAACCGGAAATAGGGCACTACCAGGATTCCCGGCTGGTACTGGTTCACTACTTTTTGTGTTTTCCGGTCGTATAGTTGTACAAAAAGATTCTGTTGATTGGTAAGATTGCGCAGATCCACGCCGCCTTCCAGGGTAGACCGTTTAAAATTCCGGCGTCCGCCGAATTTAAGATCCGTCCGGAAATAGGGCGGCTGCTTTATGGAATAAGGATTGCCATCCTCATCATAGGTGGTACCCCTGCCCAATGCGGAGGCGCTTGCATCTACCGGTGAGGCATACCGTCCGCCCATTACCGTCATGCGGAGACTTACGGAAAAAATATGCTGATCACCTTCCAATCGGAAATCCTTCCCGGTAAGGACATTAGCGATGTAATGATTGTTAAAGGTTGTGTTCCGTTCAACCCCATCGCTGCCCTTATACTTCGATTGGAACAGGCTTCCGGTGATTAAAAAATAATAATCGCGGTTAAAGGATTTTTCGATGGTAAGGTCCAGACCGTAATTCGCCCCGGTGCCTTTGTTGATCAGACTGTCTTTTAAAATCAGTCCAAAACCGCCGCCCTCATTCAGCATGGAAAAGCCGGAAGGGTAACGGGTTACCGGCGCATGCGATAGTTTTTGATAATAAGTCTCCACTTTCAACTGCAGGGAAGGAGCCAGCCGGTTTGCATAGCTCAGCACCCACTGGCGGCTGCGTGTAAAGCCCAGCTGCCGGTTGGCATATACCGGCTGGTTATTTATATAGGATCGCTTAAAATAAACAACCGGGCTTTGCATCTGCGCATGATCTCCATATGCAGCGCTGACCGTTTGCTGACCCGGAAGGTCGTATTGCAGAGATGCGCGGGGCTCCACAGCCCGGGTATTATTCAGTGTTAGCTGCTGGTAATGCAGCCCGGCGGCCAATGTAAGCCGTTCTGTAAACCGGTGCTTTAGCTGGCTGAAGGCCTGTAATAAAGCGGTATTCGTATGTTCATCGATCTGGATGGTTTCGGTTTCATAATTGCCATAGATCCGTTTATCAAACAGCTCGTATTGAAAGACCGTTGCGGTAACCCCCGATAGAATATTGCTTTTAGCACTGAATTTATGAGCCAGGGTGTACGCGATCTCATACCGGGAAGTGTTGAACCGGCTTTCACCCGTGCGGAATGCTTCACGGGTTTGTTCACTGAGCGAATCTGCCAACCCTTTTTCCGCAGACCGGTTGATACCAATGCTTAGTTTTCCAAATGTTTTCCGGTTAAAATTAGTTTCCAGGTTGATGCCGGCAATACCGGTAAAGAACCGGGAAAAGATATTGGTGTTTTCCGCTCCGTAAAGATTTTTGTTATTTGCAGTGTCTGCTTCATTGCCCAGGAAATCAATTTTACTGGGGCCACCCATTCCCCAGATGGCGAGGGTATTTTTTGCCGATAACGGGATGTGGATCTTAAAACTCAGATCCTGGTATTCTGGTATGGAAGAACCTGTACCCACATTAAAACCGATGGCCTGCAACAGCCCCACAGTGGAGTACCGGTAGTTGACCAGGTAGGAGGCCTTGCTCTTCCGGGAAAAAGGACCTTCGATGCCGGCTTCAAAACCGGCAAATCCGATCTCCCCCACCACTTCTGTTTTTTCGGAATTGCCGTTGCGGAGCCGCAGGTCAAATACACCGCCCAGGGCATTTCCATACTGGGCAGGAAAAGCGCCGGCAATAAAATCTGATTTTGCCAGGTTGTTGGCGTTTAAAATACTTACGGGTCCGCCGGTGCTTACCAGCGATCCGTAATGATTGGGATTGGCTATATTAACGCCTTCCACCTGCCATAAAAGTCCCAGGGGAGCATTTCCCCGCACCACAATATCATTGCGACCGTCTGAAGCGTTCGCCACACCTGCCATGGCGCTGATCATACGGGCCGGGTCACCAATAGAACCGGCAAAACGCCGGGTATCGGCAGGGTTAAACACTGTACCGCTAACCGCAACCATTTCATTATTCAGGGTACGCCTGCCCCGCGTTTGTACCACCACTTCATCCAAAACGGTGTTTTTTTCGGTCAGCAGTATCGTCAGCTGTTCCTCCTTCCCTGCAGTTACCAGCACCTCCGGAGCAGTGCGGGACTCATAACCGGTATGCGTAATTACAAAACTATAGCGGCCCAGGGGTACACTCAGTTTAAAATACCCGTCTTTATCAGACAGGGCCGTTGATTGATTGGTACCCAAAACAGCAATCGTGGCATCCCCGATCGGGAACCGGGATACGTCATCCAACACCCGTCCCCGAACAAATTGGGTTTGGGCAGTTTGAGCCACTAACAGGGATTGACCCATAAAAAGGAAAAAAAGAGGCAGGATTGCCCGCCGGTAAAAAGCAGCCGGATTCATTTGCACAAAAACAAGTTTAAAAGTAAGTATTGATTTTTTGCAAATATGGGCGCCATACCTGCGGAAATCGCCCCACCAAATAGGGTGGCACCTCTAAAAACGGCCGTTTTTGTTAATGAATTCCTAAAGCACCGGCGGTTTCATGTGTTCCGTTGATTTGAAACCATAAACTCCGGGCCAGCAGGTCATAGGTTGATGTGCTGACTTTTCAGGTAACCGGATGGTGACTGGCCGGTAAATTTTTTAAAGTTCCGGTTAAAAGAGGATTTGGAATTAAAACCGCATTCAAAAGCCAGCGACAATAAGGTATAGTTTTGATTAGCAGGATGGTTCGCCAGCTCTTTAAATGCTTCCACACGCAACTGGTTGATATAATCATAGAAGCTTTTTTCCGTTTTTGAGTTGATCACCTGCGATAAAATACCGCTGTGGATATCCAGTTGTTCCGCCACATCGCCCAGGGTTAGTTCGGCATTTTTAAATAACTGCGTATCCTCCATCAGCTGCTGCAATCGCCCATGTATCTCCGCCGCTTCGTCTTCCGTTAGGGTCGATTTTTCATATTTTACCTTTTCGGGTATGGTATTTTTCATGAGAACGGCCGGTGCCTGTACCTCCGGGACAGGCGTCATCTCCGTTAAAAATACCGGACTTTCATCCAACAAACCCAAAGGTCGCTGGCTGGCCGCGTTCCTGGTATTAAAAATGCCTTCCTGCCGCACGCCAAAAAATCCCAGGAAAAAAATAAACAGGGAAACCGAAATATAGAGCGTTTGCGCCGTCAGGTAAAACGTTACAAAAAACCAGATGACCCCAATACCGCCAATTAAATAACGTAACCAGTTCAGGGTGATTTTTCCTGTGTTTGAAAACTGCCCTGCAATATTCCGGCGATGCCGCTTCAGCAATATCAGGGCCGCAATTACATAGCCGATCCCGGAGGCAATAATTGCAACTGTAAGAACGATGGCGATTCCTTTGTAGCCGGGCGCACCATGCTCATAGATATATAATTTTTGCTCCGGCGACTGAATCAGTACCGGTATCCATATAAGATACGTGATCAAAAAGGGCAAAAAATGCCAGATCCAGCGGTATTTATGTTTTTGCTGATGAGTGAGGTACAAGGTGTATAAATACAGGAACGGACCATGAATGAATGGAAAGGGCAACTCCCAGCCCAACACTCCGGGGACCTCTTTGTATTGGTCTGTAACGAATAAATAAAGGTACACCAGGTGAATGGTGGCCAGAAACTGCCATGCCGTAAGGATCTTATCGGCGGTGGTTTTTTGCGGCTTCGCAATCAGCAGTATCAATAAATATACCGATACAATAATCCCCGTAAGGTACAGCATGGTTTTGATGTTTTTACCCTACGATTACCGGATGGGGTTCCAGCCCTGGGCCGTAATGGCGTGGCGCCCCCCTCCTTTGGTAATGATATGGGCTCCGTCCCCGGCCTCCGCCATATAACCGATAATACTGATGGCCGGGTTGGCATTTATTTTTTCGTAGTCGGCCTGATCCACGGTAAACAACAACTCATAATCTTCTCCCCCGCTTAATGCACAGGCTGTGGGATCGATCTCAAATTTGAAGGCAGCATTACGGGTTTCTTCTGCAACGGGGATTTTATCCTCATACAATACACAGCCCAGTTGGCTGTCTTTACAAATATGCAGGATCTCAGAGCTCAGGCCGTCGCTGATATCCATCATGGCAGTGGGCATTACCGATGCTTCGGCAAAAAACTCAACGATATCTTTCCGGGCTTCGGGTTTTAACAGCCGGCCAATTACATAGCTTTCTCCTTCCAGGTCCGGCTGCACGCCCGGGCTTTCGAGAAATATTTTCCGCTCGCGCTCCAGGAACAACAGGCCTACATAGGCAGCCCCCAGGTCGCCGCTTACACAAAGCAGATCGCCTTTTTTTGCAGTGCTCCGTTTTACAAAATGATCCGGAGTTACTTCCCCAATGGCCGTAACAGAAATTACAAACCCCTTTTGAGAGGTAGTGGTATCGCCGCCGATCAGGTCTACCCCGTAGTGACTACAGGCAGCATACACTCCTTCATAAAATTCATCCAGTGCCTCCAGACCAAAGCGGTTGCTGATGCCAATGCTTAGGGTAACCTGGGTAGGGACCGCATTCATGGCATATACATCGCTAAGGTTCACCACAATGGATTTATAGCCCAGGTGCTTGAGCGGGGTATACATCAGATCGAAATGCACCCCTTCCAGCAGCAGGTCGGTAGTAACCACGGTTTGTTTACCAAAATGGTCGATCACCGCGGCATCATCGCCCACGCCCAACAGCGAGGATACATTCTGAAGTTCTATATTTTTGGTTAAATGATCAATCAGACCAAATTCTCCCAATTCGGATAATTCTGTACGTTCGTTACTCATTTTTATGCGGATTGTACACCCTATACTGCCGGAGAATGTTCGTTTCGGACCTGAACAATATCCGGTTTTCCGTTGTGCTTTATTTATTATTAATAATATTCAGCAATTCCTCATGTATCCGCCCGTTTGTTGCAACAATCCGGTGCTGATAAGGAGAATAGCGGTCGCCGTTAAAATCGGTAACCCGGCCCCCGGCCTCTTCTACAATCAAAAAACCGGCGGCACTGTCCCAGGCTTCCAGTTTATGCTCATAAAACCCGTCGAACCGGCCGGCCGCCACCCAGCAAAGGTCAATGGCGGCAGCACCAAGGCGGCGCACGGGCACACCTTCTTTGATCAGCCGTTCAAATACCTGCAGCGGACCGTTCTCCATATGTATATATACATACGGGAAGCCGGTTACCAGGCAGGAGTGCATGGCCTCTGTTTCCTTACTTACTTTTATCGGCTGCCCGTTTAATGTGGCCCCTTTTCCTTTTTCTGCAAAAAACAACTCATTCATATGGGGGTTATACACCATGCCAAGAATGATCTCTTTCTTATATTCCACCCCAACAGACACACAATTGATCGGCACCCCATGTGCAAAATTAATAGTGCCATCCAGCGGATCGATGATCCACTTATAATCCGATTCCTGTGCCAGCACACCGCTTTCCTCCGTTAATATAAAATGATCGGGGTAATGCCTGCGGATCACTTCAATAATGGCTTTTTCAGCTGCATGATCGGCGTCTGTAACCAGGTTATTGCGGCCTTCCTTATGCTGTATGGAAAATGACTGCTGGAAATAACGGGTCAGTTCTGCCGCACCAGCCCTCACAGCTTCTTCTAAAACGGTTGCTAACATGGGGTCAAAGATAGCGATTTAGCGTTCAGCAGGCAGCAATCATCAGGTTGCTGAAGGCTAATGGCTGAAAGCTGATTGCCGATTACCGAATTCGGTTATTTTTGTGCCCGGCTCCTGCTTTTATAGAAATGAATCTATCCATCATTATAGTCAGCTACAACGTAAAGTACTTTTTGGAACATTGCCTGGTATCGGTACTCCGGGCTTCAAAGGGTCTGGAAGCAGAAATTATTGTGGTAGACAACTGTTCTACAGACGGAAGCGTGGAATACCTGCTGCCCCTGTTTCCGCAGGTGTTATTTATTGCCAATAAAGAAAATGCAGGTTTTGGCCGGGCCTGTAACCAGGGGCTCCGGAGCGCAAAGGGGCAATTTATACTGTTTCTGAACCCGGATACGCTGCTGCCGGAAGATGCGCTGGTAAAAAGCCTGGCCGTTTTTGAACAAGACCCGGCCGTTGGCGCTGTTGGTATCCGGATGTTCGATGGCGCGGGCGTTTTTTTAAAGGAATCCAAGCGTGGGTTCCCCTCTTTTTCTGCTTCTTTTTTCAAATTATCCGGTATCCACCGCTTTTTTCCGGGATCCAGGACCGCTGCCCGCTACTACCTGGGGCATCTTGATGATGAAAAAGACCAGTACATCGAAGTGCTGGCCGGAGCGTTTATGCTTATTCCCCGCATCGTTCTTGAAAAAACGGGCGGTTTTGATGAAGCATTTTTTATGTATGGGGAAGATATTGATCTCAGCTACCGCATATACAAGGCCGGTTATAAAAATTATTACTTATCAGCTCCGCCCATTATTCATTTTAAGGGAGAAAGCACGTCAAAAAACAGCCTGGGTTATATCAGGAACTTTTACCAGGCAATGGGCATTTTTGTAAACAAACACCACCGGGGCACCAAACGCATAGGGCTCCGGTTACTGGTGCACCTGGGAATCTGGGCACATGCCGCTGTTAAATATGTTTCCGGCCGGCTGTGGCCGGGCAAAAAGAAAGAACGCGTTGATCCTGCTGCTGCCATCATTATTGGTTCCGAAACCGCTGCAGGCAACCTGATGCGGCATTTTCCGGATAATGGATTAAAAATCAGGGTGGTTGCTCCTACCGAAAACAACCTGACCAGCCTTCTTAAAGCAAATCCCGGTACACCGGTATACCTGTGCGAGCAGGACATGCCTTTTTCAGAGCTCATCCGGATTGTTTGCCAAAGCAATCATCAGCAGCTGCACTTTTACAGTGGCAACAGTATCATTACCGCAAGCTGATGGTATAATTTAAACATTGGGGAATGGTCAATGGTGAATCAATGTCGTTTCCTTAAAGCCACAGATGCGCAGATTTGGTATCGGCTTTAACGACAACAATGTCGCAGAAAAGCGCCGCAGGCGCAATCAGCGTATCTGCGGCAACCATAAAAATTGCTTAAGGAAATGGCATTGAATGGTGAATGGTCAATAGATCATCGGGTATTAAACGGGAACATATATTCAGCTTTCAGTCTTCAGTAGTCAGCAATCAGTTGATTACTTCTGGGATTAGAGATCCCGCATCGGGTGTTAAAACGGGTACCTACCCTGTGGCGCCGCTAACAGCTGTATGGTTCCTATTGGTTTTATAGTTACCTTGCAGGCCTTGCCGTCGCGCCTCGCAAGGCATCCGGAAGCGTTTAAAGGCTTCGGGCAACGACGGAAGATGTTGACTGCATCGCATTGCAAAACCGGGTAATATCCGATGTGCATACAAACGGTGCAGTTAAATGTTTATTTTAGCTGATCGGCATTCAAAATTGTAACTTTGCCGGTTACAGTAGTTAGTAGAATATGGCATCAATAATAGATATTAAATTACCGCGATCGATTGCCAGTGCACTGCGACTTCCGAAGCGTAATGCAAAAACACAGCAGCAGAAAGTATTAAAAAAGCTATTAAAAAAGGCGCGGTTCACAGAATTTGGCCAGGAATACCGGTTTGACGAGATCCTTCTTTCAAAAAACATCGAAAAAAGCTTCCAGCAACTGGTTCCTGTTTATGATTATAATAAGATCTATGACCAATGGTGGGTAAAAACACTGGAAGGCAAACCAGATATCACCTGGCCGGGCAAAATCAAATATTATGCATTAAGCTCCGGGACCTCAGAAGCCTCCAGCAAATACATCCCCGTAACCACCGACCTGCTGAAAAGCAACACCATCAACTACATCAAACAATTAATCAGCGTTTTCAGCTATAAACAGGCCAATAAAAAATCCCTCACCAAAGATTTCCTGATCATTGGAGGGGCTACCAATCTCCAGAAAGGAGAGGCCGGCTGGTTTGCCGGTGATCTGAGTGGCATCCTGGCAAAAAAACGACCGTTCTGGTTTCAGACCTTTTACAAACCCGGTGGGCGGATCGCCGCTATTGCAGACTGGAACCAGAAGCTGAATGAAATTGTAGACAATGCCCATAAATGGGATATTGGCTATATTGTTGGAGTACCGGCCTGGTGCCAGATGTGCATGGAAATGGTCATTGAACGCTATAAACTGGCGAATATTCATGAAATATGGCCCAATTTTGGTGTTTTTGTACATGGAGGCGTTGCCTTTGAACCGTATAAAAAGTCCTTCGACAAGCTATTAGGAAAGCCCATTGTATACGTGGAGAATTATTTATCCAGCGAAGGCTTTATCGGGTATAAAATGAAAGAAGACCGCGGTATTCAATTGGTAACCGATAATAATATTTTCTTTGAGTTTGTGCCTTTTGACAATTGCAATTTTGATGCGGAAGGTACCATTGTTGATCATCCCGAAGTAAAGCTGATTGATGAAGTGGAGGAAGGTAAGGAATATGCGCTGCTGATGAGTACCAATGCGGGCAGCTGGCGCTACCTGATTGGCGACACCATTAAATTCCTGGACAAGGAAAAGTCAGAACTGATCATCACCGGCAGAACCAAACACTTTTTAAGCCTGGTAGGCGAACATCTGAGCGTGGAAAATATGAACCGGGCCATCCAGGACGCCAACGATCACTTTAATATCAGCATACAGGAATACACGGTTATCGGTTTTCCCTATGAGGGCTATTTTGCACACCGCTGGTATGTAGCCACCAATGATCCGGTGAACAATGACGCACTGATTGCGTTTATAGATAACAAGCTCCGCGAGATCAATGATGACTATGCAACGGAACGGACCAGTGCATTAAAAGAAGTGTTTATTGAAGTATTGCCCCCTGAAACATTTATGAAGTTCATGGAGCTGAAAGGCAAATTGGGCAGTCAGCATAAATTTCCCCGCGTTATGAAAGGACGCATCCTTTTAGACTGGGAAAATTTTTTAAAAACAGGGAAAATTTGATCCCCTTTTTAAAAACTTCGGCTATATTGTTATCCGATTATGATTGAAGCCTTTATTAAAGGAATAACCATGGGTTTGCTGCTCTGCATTGCAGTAGGGCCTGTGCTCTTTTCAGTCATTAAACACAGCATTAATGTAGGACACAGGGGCGGACTGGCCTTTGTGCTGGGTGTTTCTGCCAGTGATACCACGCTTGCATTCATCAGCAACTTCTTTTCGCAGTTTTTTATTAGCCTTAGTTCGCAAAAGGTTGCCATTAGTATTGTGGGCAGCACTTTTTTAATTATACTGGGTATTTATTACGCGTTCTTTAAAAAGATCCGCATCCGGGATCGCATTAAACGAACTCCGCCTGTTTTCCGCAAACGCGATTACCTGCAGTTGTTCCTTTCCGGCTTTTTCCTAAACACCCTTAACCCCGGCATCTTTATCTTCTGGCTCACCGCATCTACTACCTTTATTACACATACCATTAATGAACGCATCGTTATTTTTATAACGGCATTGCTGATCGTTTTGTGCACGGATATTGCAAAAGTGATGCTGGCTAATAAGATCCGTACAAGACTTACACCGCGCAATATTCACTTACTCAACCGCATCAATGGGTTTGTATTGATGTGCTTTGGTATTGCCCTCATCATAAGGCTGGTTATTTCCTGAAGAACCATTTAAGGGCATTGGTATTTTTATATATTTAACAGGTAATAGGGATTAAATAGTCTTATTTTTGTTAAGAGGCTGTATTTGAACCATTAAGAAATCAAATTAATAAAAAACAGCTGAATGATTCTTAATGTTATGATAGCCTCAATGCCTGTACCGTGCATTGGGCAACCGGTACAGACACACGCAGATTTTGCATGAACAAGTAATCCGCTTTTGATTTGCATGAATAATGGATCTGTTTTAACACGATGAAGGTTCTGAAAGGCATATGGAAATGGGGCAAACGGCTATTTGTGCTATTGTTCGTGGGTCAGCTGCTTTATATTGTGCTGCTTAAATGGGTGAACCCACCCATTACCTTTACACAGATCGGCAGCGTACTGAATGGCCGGGGGTTTCATCAGCAAAACCGGCCATCCGCGTCTGTTTCGGAAAATGCACGCCTGGCGGTTATTGCTTCCGAAGATCAATTATTTCCGGATCATAATGGTTTCGATTGGAAAAGCATTCAGAAAGCGATGGAATATAACCAGAAGAAGCCGGGCCGGTTAAGAGGGGCCAGCACTATCAGCCAGCAAACCGCAAAAAATGTTTTTTTATGGCAGGGCAGAAGCTGGTTACGCAAGGGGTTGGAAACCTATTTTACGTTTATGATCGAAAAAATATGGGGTAAAAAAAGGATCCTTGAAGTATACCTGAACGTAGCGGAAATGGGCAACGGCATTTTTGGAATTGAACAGGCGTCCCAAACGTATTTTAATAAACCTGCAAAAAACCTTACACAATATGAAGCAGCGGCCATTGCAGCCATTTTGCCCAACCCGGTAAAACTGAGTGTGAAACCCATGTCGCCCTATGTTTCTTCCAGGGCAAGAAAAATTGTGCAGCAAATGAACTTTCTGAAACCCGACCGGGATATTCAAAACCTGATCCGGCAGTAGCGTTCCATCCTGGTTGTGCTGTATGCAGCCGATCAGCATCCGCTGACAGATGCCATGACAACGCTTCCCATGAAAGTGAAATAATCATATAGCATCATCTTACTTAGAAGGGAAATCAAGCGGAATGGCGGCAGATCACCTATCACCCGCGGGGTACTGCAGATCGCGCACCATCTCTTCGATGCTTTTGAGAAATGTGTTCCAGTAATCGGAGTCACCACTCAATGTGCCTCTTTTTTCAAGGAAGGATTCGCCGCCATTGGCCACCACCCGGTAAAGTACATGGCCTGGTCCTAAGGGCGAAAAGGTAGATTTAACGCGATGTAATAATCGCTTTACCTCTGCCATATCATTTTCATTGAACGCCTGTTCCAAATGAAAACGGTCTTCTTTCCATTGAGACTTTATTTCAAGCAGGATGTCATTTACTGCTTCTGTATCGTGACCCAGCAGATCTCTCAGATAATCCAGGTTGTTGTATTGAGACGCTGCATTGTTTAGAATGGGCTTAGTCATGATTGCCGGCATTTTGTCAATCTATTTAAAAAGGTTAAGAGGTTCTTTCAAAAACGGGCACATTCCGCAGCAGATGCGGATGCACAAGTATCATTGAGGGCTTCTATTTATCTGTTTTTTATAAGAGATGCAGCTTTGCCAGCAATGCATCTTTATAGCTTTCTGAAACGGGTATGGGCTGATTTTTTATATATACCAATCTGTTTTCAATATACTCCACCTTGTCTATCGCTATAACATAACTCCGGTGAACCCGTACAAATTTATCCGGCGAAAATTTATCTTCAATCGTCTTAAGACTGCCGTGCACCATGTACATTTTATCCGGTAAGTTAAACTGTACATAATCGCCCTTTGCCTCCATCCATAAAATATCGTCTACATTTATTTTACGGATCACCTTGTTCTCTTTTATAAACAGGTGCTTGGGCGTAATGGCATCCGATTGCTGCGATTGTTTAAAGCGGATCAGTTCCTGCACTTTGTCAATAGCCGCCAACACCCTCGTTAGCGTAAACGGCTTCACGAGGTAGTCCATCACATTCAGTTCAAATGCTTCTACCGCATATTGTTCTTTAGCCGTTGTTAAAATGGTATGCGGCCGGTTAGGCAATAACTTCAGCAGGTCCAGACCGCTCATCTCCGGCATCTCAACATCTAAAAACAAAATATCTACGTGATTGGCTTCTAAAAAGCTTTTGGCTTCCAGTGCGCTTTCACATTCTCCAATAACGTCTATATTGCTTACATTAAGAAGAATCTTTTTTAAAATAACCCGCGCTACTTTGTTATCGTCAACCAATAAGCATATAAGAGGGCCGTTCGCGTTCATTTATATCGTCTAAAGTTGCCTAAAATTACGGAAAACTTATCATTTGTAAAAATCGATTGGCCATTAAATTAAAAAAACCTGACATATAAGCATTTTTCAGCCATAAAACAAAGGGCCGCCCTTTCGGACAGCCCTTAAAAAATCATTTCTGCGGCCTATTTTTTGAACTGGGGGATAAGACCATTGGCCAGCTCTACCATTTGTTTTAATCCTTCTTCCGGCAGGTTTCCTTTCTTGAACTCGGCCAGGATCTGGGGGTACTTGTTTTCCATTTCCAGCAGGAACAGCTCTTCAAATTCTTTCACCTTGTTTACCGGAACGTCCTTGATCAGACCGTTGGTACCCAGGTAAATAATGGCAACCTGTTTTTCTACAGAATAAGGAGAATATTGCGGCTGCTTCAGGATCTCTACGTTCCGTGCACCTTTGTCAATTACATTCTTGGTAGCGGCATCCAGGTCTCCCCCAAATTTGGAGAAGGCTTCCAGCTCGCGGTACAGCGCCTGATCCAGCTTCAACGTACCGGCTACTTTTTTCATGGATTTGATCTGCGCATTACCACCCACACGGCTTACGGAGATACCCACGTTGATCGCCGGACGGATACCGGAGAGGAACAGTGAAGATTCCAGGAAGATCTGACCATCGGTAATGGAGATCACGTTTGTAGGGATATATGCAGATACGTCACCCGCCTGTGTTTCAATGATCGGCAATGCGGTTAAGGAACCACCACCTTTTACCAGGTGTTTGATGGATGCCGGCAGGTCATTCATGTCTTTAACGATCTCGTCGTTATTGATCACTTTTGCAGCTCTTTCCAGTAAACGGCTGTGCAGGTAGAATACGTCACCAGGATATGCTTCACGGCCCGGAGGACGACGCAGCAGCAGGGAAACCTCACGGTAAGCTACCGCCTGTTTAGACAGATCATCATAAATGATCAGCGCCGGACGGCCGGTATCGCGGAAATATTCACCGATGGCAGCACCCGCAAACGGAGCGTAGAACTGCAACGGAGCCGGATCAGAAGCAGAAGCCGCAACGATGGTGGTATATTCCATGGCACCGTTGTCTTCCAGGGTTTTCATCACACCGGCAATGGTGGATGCTTTCTGTCCGATGGCTACATAAATACAATATACAGGCTTGCCTGCTTTGAAAAATTCTTTCTGGTTGATAATGGTATCAATCGCGATGGCTGTTTTACCGGTCTGACGGTCACCGATGATCAACTCCCGCTGGCCACGGCCGATAGGAATCATCGCATCGATCGCTTTAATACCGGTTTGCAGCGGCTCTTTTACCGGCTCCCGGAAGATTACGCCCGGAGCTTTCCGCTCTAAAGGCATTTCATACAATTCTCCGGAAATCGGTCCTTTACCATCAATCGGCTGTCCCAGCGTGTTTACCACACGGCCGCTCATGCCTTCTCCTACTTTAATAGAAGCGATCTGGTTGGTGCGGCGCACTTTGGAACCTTCTTTAATATCCTTGCCTTCACCCATCAATACCACACCCACATTGTCTTCCTCCAGGTTCAGTGCGATGGCGCGTACACCGTCCTCAAACTCAACAAGTTCACCATACCTTACATTTCCAAGGCCATAAACGCGGGCGATACCATCCCCCACTTGTAATACGGTACCAATTTCCTCTAAATCCGCCTGAGCATTAAAGTTGCTCAGCTGCTCCCGAAGGATGGCACTTATTTCGTCTGGTTTTATTTCCGGCATAAATAATGATATTTAATACATTGATGTATAGAAATACGGCCTAACGCCCGTTTTCAGGCTGCAAAAGTAGTGTATTACTGCATTCCCAACAAAAAATAAGGAAGCGAAAATTTTTTGTTTTCCCATCACAGTACGGGTAAATACCTGCTGTTAATGATGTATCGCCGGCGGCTTCACTTTTGAAGAAACGGGAACCGGGGCCATCATTTAGTATTGGCCGGGAGTGTTATCCGTTTCGGGGAATGGCCATTGTGCGTGCTCCGGGTGCCGGCCCGGTCTCATGCCCTATAATTATATAACCAGCACTCCACTGGCCTCAAACCGCACCTGTTTTTCGGGCTTTGTGATGGCGTCGATCACGGCCTGTGGTTTTTTGGCGTCTTCCGCATAGTGTTTCAGCTCATTCACTGATACCAGCTTCTGGCGGGCCACCCCATCCAGCACCACTGTTTTACCGGTAATAGCGGTGGGTACAAAAAAGCCGTAATCCTTGAATTTAACCTGCATTTTGGTCTTGTCGGGCAGTTCCATTGTGAGCCAGCAACCTTTTTTAGCACAAACGGCTAAAACCGTTCCTTTTATTTTGGCCTTTACCACCGCCTCTTTGGATGCGGAAAGCTTCTCCGCCAGTTCTTCCAGGCTAAGGGCGCCTTTGGCAGTGATTGTTTCACCGTAAGCATCTCCTTTTTGTGCCGCTCCGGCAGGAGGCTGTGCATATAATAATATACCCACAAACAGGGGCAGGATCAGCAGGAACAGTTTTCTCATATTTTAAAATTACAACTTAAAGACAAGTATCAATCTTTTTTGCCAGTTTATGATCCTTTTCGGTAACTACATCTCCGGCGTCGTGGGTCGAAAGCCAGACTTCTACGGTATTATACGTATTGGTCCAGGTGGGATGATGATCCATTTTTTCCGCGGCCAGCGCCACGCGGGTCATAAAACCAAAGGCTTCATTAAAATCCTTAAAGGAAAATTTCCGGTAGAGTTTATTGTCGTTTTCCGTCCACATAACAAAGGTTTTTAAAAGATCAGGTAATCCTTGTTTTTTATTTTTTCATTCGTGAGCTCGGTAATCAGCTGCACCCCCGGAATCTCCCGCAACCAGGCTTTTACCTGTTCCAGGTACTCATCGGTTACCGTGTCATTTTTCATCAGCCACAGAAAATCGAGGTGCTTAAACTCCGGCAGCAAAAACTCCCCGTCGTACAGGTTATTATATAAATAATGACATAATGAACTGTTAGGGTCCCGGTATTCATACACCGAAAAAAAATAAAGCCGCCTTTTGCGTTTTAACTTGATCTCAATATCGTGATTGATCCGGAAATCCAGTTCCAGCAAATTATTCAGGTTCCAGCAAAATTTATAATCCTTAACCGTAGTTACAATACCCAGGAGCTTCGTGTCTTCAAAGAACTCCTCGGTGATCTGTTCGGTATTTAATGATAATTTTACAGTAGCCATGAATGAAATGGGTTTCGGGGCTGCATCAGGGCATGCCTCCTTCCGGAATGATGCTGTAAAGGTAGCAAATAATGCGCCGGAGAGTCGTAGCATTTATTTTTTTATTCATCATTCCGGGTAAACTCTTCCCGGTATTCCAGTTAAGGACCTTCCTGATCATTTGCCAGCGCAGCCATAACAAAGCTGTACCACCCCTTTATCAAGTTGCTGTACTGCTACCAGGTCCAGGCGGGTGTTCATTCCTTGAAACAGGCTGCCATTTCCGGTGCCCATAACGTGTGGCTGAACCATCAGCTTCAGTTCGTCTACGAGATCGAACGCAACCATCGTTTTTACCAGCGTTGCACTACCCTGTACCAAAACAGGGCCTCCCTCCTGGTTCCTGAGCGCTGTAATCGCTTTGACCGGATCCTCCCTTATAATGGTCGTATGCTCCCATGGAGCGTCTGTCATTGTGGTGGAGACCACATATTTTTTTGAGGTATTCAGTTTTTCGGCAACGCCCATTTCATTGTTTTTGAAAGCGCTCCAATAGGGATACAGCATTTCATAGGTAACACGTCCGTACAACATGATTTCACTGTTGCTGATGGTTTCCCGGATGGCGTTCGCCCTGCTGTCGCTGTGATAGGGGTTGAACCATTCTTTCATAGTAGCGGCATCGGTAATGCCATCCAGCGACATCCATTCTGTTACAATTATTTTTCTCATTGTTATAAAATTTTTATACCACAAAAATGCGGTACCGGCGAATGGAAAAATAGAATGGAACCGACAACCTCAGCATTCAGGATTATAGGGAGCCCGCTTTGCCAGGTATTGATTGGGGGTTAACCCGGTAAACTCTTTAAATACCCGTATAAAATGACTTTGGTCGGCAAACCCGCTGTCATACGCAATATCCGTAAGCTTCAGTATTTTTTTTTGATTGACTTGCTGAAAGGCGAACTGGAACTGGCAGATGCGCCGGTAAAGATTGGGAGCCATACCAATATGGCTTTCAAACAGCCGCTGAAAGCTTCTTTCTGTCGTATACAGTTCTTTTTGCAGCTCGCCCAGCGTGCACAGACCGTTGCTTTGTCTTAACCGGCTTGTTGCAAAAACAATTTTTTCATTGTTTGTTGCCTGCTGTGCCGCCAGTTTTAAAATATACCGATCAATCAGCTCCAGCCGCTTATCCAGTGGAAGGATATTCAGCAGTTGCGCTTCCAGGTTTAGCTCTTTGGCCTGTTTTAACAACATAAGATCAAGATGGTCTTCTGTAATTTCCCGGGGACTGATACCAAAAAGCGGCGTTAAGGCATGCGGATAAAAAAAATAAGCAATAAAAACAAACGGATCTTTAAACTGCAATTCACCGGGCCGAATGGTTTGCCCGTAAAGGGAAAGATGGCTGACCTTTTGCTCGTTTTTCAATGCCGGGGCCGTTTGAAAAACAAGTGTTGGACAGCCATTAGCGAAAAGCGGGATCACAAATTCGTGCCGGACATTGAAATCTTCAATTACAAGGATACCACTTACATACTGCGCAATTGACAAGGGCGGTATAAAAAAAGCGGTTTTCATCACTCAAATATAAAACAGGTGTATTTGTTATTTAAGAAAACTCCTGTATAAAACCAGAAAGCGGTACTTCCTGCGGTAATCCGAATTTTTTGCGCAGCCGGTAGCGGGCAATTTCCACCCCCTTGAGGGTAAAATTCAGCAATTGTGCCATCTCTTTTGTGGAAAGATTCATTTTTACATAGGCACAGATCTTCATATTGATGGGTACTTTACCGGGGAAGCAGCATTTAAATCCACCCCCGATGATCAGCTAAAACAGATCTGGGCGCAGCGTTACCTGCTCAATTTTATGCAGGATCCGCAAACCGCGTTCTTTGAATACCGCAGAACAAAATTCCCGGAGTTTCCTGTAAACCCTGCAACATCTTTAAATGAGAACAACAAGAACGCCATACCGGTGCGCTGGTTATATCCCTCATCTGAGGTAAATTATAACAAGGCCAACCTGGTTGAGGCGTTGAACCGCCAGTACGGGGGTGTGGATGAGGTAAATAAAGTGATGTGGCTTTTAAAATAATGAACAAGATCCCGGTAAATCCGGGATTTTTTTTGGTGCAGCAATCACCCGCTGATTGCGCCGTTTTCCGGAAGAAAAGATCAATCCGGCAACCGGAACAATGGTTCATAAAGCGGTGCAGACAAAGCCACTACCTCACGATGCAGTGCCTGTAGCAATTGCACACTCTTTTTTAATGTATGCGGGTCTGCACAAAGTATCTGCGCTACTTTATCAGTCAAACGGGCGGGCTTCAACGGTGCGGCCTCCAGTTGTACGATCGCCCGTTTATCACCCATCGGATAAAGACCATTAATAGCAAATAAGGCAGAAACAATATCCTTTACAGCCCTTGTTAAACAGCCAACGGTACTGTACACATCTCCGGTTGCAGCAAATTTGCCGGCATTCCATATAGTAAACTCAGCAGACCACAGGGTTTGTGTTACAACATTTTTTTTTAATTGAGATGGATAGGTTTTGGATGTTTCCTTTAAGCGTGCTATAATGCCCTGGTCATCCATCAGCGGGATGCAGCACTGCGTTTCTGCAAGATAAAAAAGCGAGGAAAATCCATAGGGCGGCTGTTGTTCAAAATGATTTTTCCACTTGCCGCTCTGTGCATTTTCGATCGTCTGCGTTACCTGTTCAATATTCCGGTAAAGAAAATCGACCTTGCCGGCAGTTGTCTGTATCCAGGCGCCGCCATTTACCCAGGGGCCCCATTCATAAAAACCGGTAACGGCAGGCGTTTCAGTTGCAAAGCGCCCGGCAACCTGCCGGATCGATCCGGTATCAAACGGCCGGTCAGGCATATAGTAAAGCCCAATATCCATATCAGATTCCTTCGTTGCCGCTCCCTGGGCATAGGAACCTCCTAATACAATAGCAGCCACCCCTTCAATGGGTGCTAAAGCATCCACTACCTGTTGCAGCAGCTGTTGTTTTTGCCGCGGCAGGCTAATTCCTGCTGCCTTTATTTGTTTTTCAATAAACGTCATCCTGTTACAAAGTTACCAATACCGGCTTCGAACCTATGCCCCCATTGCAGAGAATCAAAAAACCACCATCTTTTCTGACCATTTCACTGAGGCTGGTAGTTCCATGCTTGAAAACTCTATATGAATGACCCGCCGTTGCCGGTTATTCTGCGTACGCCCGGAGCTATGTAACAATAAAGGTTTCATGATCATTACCCCTCCTTCGGGAACACAGCATGCATGTTCCGTTTCCACAGACCAATCAATATGCTCCGGCCGATAAATGCCTTTCCGGTGCGATCCCGGCACCACCCTCAATGCCCCATTTGCTTCATCGGTATCATCAAGATGTATGCGCATGGTAAAAATATTTTCCAAAACGGGAAGTGGCGGTTGTACTGCAAATTGATCCTGCTTTACCGTCCATGGACCATAGCCGGAAACCTCTGCCCTGGTATTTACAGAAATGGTGAGATCCTGATGGTAGCTGACATACCAATTGGAAGCAGCGGGTTTATCAAAATAGATACTTTTTATTACAAAATAGGCCTTTCCATAAAGCTGATGAATGAGGGATTTCAATTGGAAATTAAAAATCAGCTCATAAATGTCAGGGATCTCTTTCAGAAATTGCCGGATGGCAAAGAGACCGGCCGATTTGCGAAATGTGTCCTTTGTTTTATCAGCAGCCTCAATCTTTCTAATGATAGCGTTCACTTCCTGTGATGTAAATATAGCCGGAGCTACTGCAAATCCCTTTTCACGGAATTCCATTTCGAATGTCTGCAAAAATTTTTGTTCTGTTATCAACATTAACAAATATACATCAAGATACCATCCCTTACGATATCAGACATGCAATCAGTTGGGGTTAACCTAAAGACCAGGGAGACCTTTTACACCGGCACCGCCAACCTGGCTATGAAAGCCATCAAATCTGATCCCTTCTTATTAAACGGCGCGCCCCGCCCGGGACAGCCGGCGGCCAAGGCCCACAAATACAGCGGAAATCAGGAGGAAGCCTCCGGTTAAAACCACACTGTTTAACAACGCACGCGGATATCCTAACACCGTTACATCCACAAAAGGATAGGGATAAAAACCGGACATTGCGCCTCTTAAAAAAATACAGATCGCATATACCGCCGGATAAATCAGCCACCCCGGAATGAGCTTCCAGCCCAATGTTGATTTAGGAACCACCACCAGCCAGTACAGGATAAACAGCAACGGAACGCCTACATGGAGCAACTCATCCACCAGCCACTGCCACCCTTCTGGACTCCACAAATGACGCAATACCAGGTTATACACCAGCCCCACAATAGTGATATACACCGTAATAGCCGTAGCCGTTCCGGGCTTCAAAAGGAACCTGCTCAACCGGCCGCCGGGGTTCATCAGCAACAGGGTGCCATAAATGGCAACCAGCAGATTGGTAAGGATGGTATAATAAGAGAAAAAACGCAGCAGGGTTTCCCCAGGAGGATTCTTTGTATGCAGTACCATCAGGCAGAGCTGGAGCACTACGGCAAACCAGGCAACCAGCGTTACAAGAATCAACAACCAGCGTTTTCTTATTTGAGTCTGCATTATATTCGATTTGTTTGGCTTTAAGCGCCGGTTCCTGTTCAGTTATTCCAGATATACTGTAAGGTCAGTTGCAAATGATAGTAACTGGGCTTTATCAGTCCAAGGCGGGGATTGTTAAGATCACTGATGACCAGCATGGTCAGCGATACGGTTACAAAATATATAAGCGGAACCATATAGTGAACCCGTTCCTTTACACCATTCATAAATCCGACCAAAAACCCGATCAGCATCGATACCACAACCAGCAGAAAAATAACAAATGCAGGTGTTCGTTCATAGTTGGAATATGCAAATAAAGAAACCGTGTCCTGTAACTGATCAAAATATTCCGTCACTTTATCGATGGCCACATTGTGCTGTTGCTTCTTCAGAGCGGTCAGGCGGACCCAGTAAGCATCACTCTGCTTTTTAGCATTATAAAAAAAAGTACCATTCCCCGATTGCTCAAAAGCCAGCTGGTTTTTTAAAAATTCCTGGAGCATGTTTTTTGTATACAGCCGGAAAGAATCCGGCAGCTTTCTGCTATACCGGTAAAGTGCATCTATATTGTTCGCCTCTTTATGCAAATAGGCAAACCGCTCGCGATGCGCATTCCCCGCCTGCAAAAAGGTGAAGGAAATGATCAGGCCAAAAATACCGACGATGGAGTTTTCGATACCGGAGCTATCCCAACGGAATTTCTTCCGGTAACGCAAGGCGTACCGGATTCCTCCCGCAACACTAAAAAACAATAAAACAACATACAGCATGATCACCCACAGAGAGTCCAGCATAACCTGATACGATTTGACTGTTACAATAAAAACAGGAAAAACCTGGATGCCGTATCATTCTCTGCAACGCTTTTCCTGCCCTGTGCATTTCCCGAATTTACAACAAAATCGCTGTATTCCTGTATCAGGAAAAACCTGAAGACGCTATCCTGGTTATTGCCGCTATGCCGGCCCCGGCTGATCGGCGAATATGGATAGGGAGACATCGTATGTTAATGTTTGGAATGTTTCCTGAATCGTCCTACACCGGGAGTGTTATTTAACCGTATGGTAGCCATTTGCTCCAAAAGGCTGCAACTCCTCCATAAACATCTTTTCCAGGTGTTCTGCTTCTCGTTTATAATCCGTTGGTTGCGCATCGTCCTGTTTTATTTCGCTGAGGATCTCATAAGCAAACTGTGCTTCCCCCAACCGCAACCAGTCTGCCTGCAACTCTTCATTTGAATGAAGACCATTATTCAGCTGAAAGCGAAGGCGGTTCCATATGGCCACCAGGTCCGTACTGCTTCCAATAAAGATCTTATCGTTTTCTGTATTCCTTACCTGGAACACTCCCATTTTAAATTTCTGCTGTTTATACTGCTCTTTCAGCTCTTTTTTTGTTTTCATCTGCCGGTTTATACCCTACAAAGGTAAGAGGCTTCTGGTTTTTCTTCATGCAGGATGTTTCAAAGAAGGTACAACAGACTTGCCGCTTCTGCTGTCATTCGCCTGCAATATTCGCAAAGTATGGAGCCGCCCCCCTTAATGCACCCGCTTCATAGGAAAAGATTGTTTCCGCTCATTACCGTTTTTGGTTCCTGAAATTTCCGCTAACAGGGAGTCTGCCCCCACCCGGGTATAGCGGATCCTTTGAGGAAAATCATGTTCCGGGTTTTCAAAAATCAATTCCGTTTCTGAAACCGTTTTTGAAGTAAAAACAACCGGCTCCCCGTTGTTCTGACGCGGAACCGTTGCTATATAAAGCAGCCGCCCATTTTTTTCCACCAGCTTTACAGTTTCAAACAACAGGGTATCCTTTTCCTTGAGCATATAGCTTTTTCCTGTTAGCGCTGCATCGCCGGATCGGGTCCAGGTTTCATAAATGATTTTTCCCGGCGCAACCCGGTTTTCCCAGGTGCCGGCCAGCCATTCCGCGTTACGGATAGTTGGCGTGGTATCCGCCTTCCAGCAGCAAAGGAAGAAAAGCGCGGAAATGAGTATCCTTTTTGTTTTGGAGTACATCGGTAACTGTTTTATATGTTTTGAAATGGCATTGTGAAAATGCCACCGAACCGGTTGTGTAACCCGGCGCATCGGCAAAACAAAACTATGCGGTATTGAGCGGCAGGCATTGTAAAAATGCGACAGCCTATTCCACTCCGTAAAATAGTGCCGACAACTGCAGGTTGTGCCCATAAAAATCGCCGGGTGTTTTTCCGGTAAACGCCCGGAAGTCCTTAATAAAATGCGCCTGGTCGTAATAATCGCCTTCGTAGGCCAGGGATGTAAGGCTGTCATACTGTTTGTTCAGCAACAGCCGCAGCATGGCCTGCATGCGGATGATGCGGGAGAATTGTTTGGGACTGATCCCGATCAGGGAAGCGAACTTACGTTCCAGCTGCCGCCGGTTTACCTGTAACTGTCCGCAAAGCTGATCAACGGAGTACTGACCGTTCGCAGACAGGATCATTTCAACCGTTTGTTTTGCCACCCGGTCGATCGTTGTTTGGCTTACTAAACGGGCCCTTAAAAATGCTTCGGCTATCCGGATACGGTCCATGGTGGTTTTGGCCTCCAATATATTCCGGTTTAGCAACGCCCCGCCATCTGAAAACAATAATTCCGTCGCAACCGCGCGGTTCTCCATTTCCTTTACAGGGTATGTTGTAAAAGGAATAAATCCCTCTGTGCGGAAGCGCACCGCAAAGATACCCGTAGCCCCCGTTGGCTCAATTTCCAGCGGCCGGGTAAGTTGACCAATTACAAAACACCGGGGTTGTACAATGTAGCGGCTTGGGTCCAAATACTGCCGGTACAGATCTCCATAATGAAAGATCATTTCCATACAGCCGTCCGGTACGATCCGCTGGCGTTGGGGCGGCTGGGCTTCCGCTCCCTCCAGCGTCCAGTAACACTTTATAAAGGCATCCAGGTCCGCGCCCGGTGAAAAGGTTTGATAGGTCATACGGCAGTTAAACGTTCATTTTTATCAGTATGTTGCTTTACAAAATTAAATAGTTTAAGCCTTTATTGCTGCCAGATAGATCCAGGCAATAAAAAACAACTGCAGCGGTACCCGGAACCATAAATAAGATGGCCCGCTTCCATTAAAAGAGGCTTGCTGATAGTCGATATGTTTAAACGCCGCATAAATATTGGCCGGCAACAGCAACACCAGGAACAGGATCAGGAACCAGGCCGCCGGAAGCCGCAGTGCGGGGATCAGCAATGCCAAGGCTGCTAAAATTTCAACAACACCGGTACTATAAACAAGCGCGTTCTTTGCCGGAATAAAGGCCGGCAACATCATCGACATTCCCTTTGTAAAGGCAAAATGCCCCGTTGCTGTAAATACCAGCATTATGGACATAGCGACCCTGGCAGACAATGCCCATGCATCCGGCCGGTGCATTAATTTTGTTACCACAGCGGTTATTGCAAACGTAACCAGTAGCACGATTAAAGGTTTCATTTCTTTTTTTATGCAAAGTTCCTTTTACCTGCGGTGCAAAACAATGAACCTGGATTAATAAATCCGCCGGCGGATACGGCTCAATGCCTGAGGAGTAATGCCAATATAGGATGCAATGTATTTCAGTGGAATTTTTTGCAACAGTTCCGGCTGTTCCGTAAAAAGTTTCAGGTACCGTTGTTCAGCCGTTTCATTAAGCAGCGAAAGTTCCCGCCGGGATTTTTTGAGAAACAACTCCTCGCCCGCGTAACGCCCGATAGCATTGCCAATGGTCGTTTGGCGGTAAACTTGCTGAAGATCTTCATAGGTTAACTGCCAAAGCACCACCTCCGTAAGCGTTTCTATATGGTATAACGAAGGCAATTGTGTAAGGAAGGAGTCATAGCCGCTTACAAACCCGTTGGCAAAGGCAAATGAAAAAGTGACCTCCCCTTCTCCCCGGTCCATATAAAAACGGATCGCCCCTTTTTCAATAAACGATAGATGGCGCTCTGTTTGACCGGCTTTTAACAGCCGTACCTTTTTACTGAATGGTTGCCGTACCAGCTTTGATGCAAAAAACGCCCAGTCTGTATCGCTCAGCGGCGCTTTCTGTTCAAAAAGTTTCCGGATCTGTTCCATGAATACCAGGTATATTTTTAACCATCAGTAATGCTGCGGGCACTGTTCTTATCCGGGTTAAAAATACGCCTTATCATTTTAACAACAGCCGTATCAGCGGATGCAATTTCAGCTACTGTTGCAGCGCTTTATTGCCGGCCATAAATCCATTATCTTTAGAACCGGGATCCGTTCAACATGAACCCCGTTATAAAGAAAGACTGGTATATGCACGCCTTGTTAATGCAGCACATCAATGCCCTGGTTCCCCTAACAAAAGAGGAAGAAACGTGGATAACGGAAGCTTTTCATCAGAAGACACTAAAGCGAAGACAATTCCTGGTACAGGAGGGCGATCCCTGCCGGTATCTGAGTTTTATAACCAATGGCTGCCTGCGTTCCTATTTTACCAACGACAAAGGCCAGGAATACATCGTCCAGTTTGGTATTGAGGGCTGGTGGCTGAACGATAATGAAAGTTTTTTATTCAATACGCCTTCGCAGTTCAATATAGAAGCCCTCGAAGCAACTACGTTGTTACAGATCGACCGGCCGGGACTTGATATGCTGTATCAAAATGTGCCAACGCTCGAGCGTTTTTTCCGCATCCTTTACCAGCGCAGTTTTATTATGTTACAAAAAAGGGTAATTGCCACTATGAGCCAGACCGCCGAACAACGCTATCAGGAGTTTTCAGCAAGATACCCCGAAATTGCAAACCGGGTACCGCAATACCAGCTGGCGGCCTACCTCGGTATGACGGCAGAATTCCTCAGTAAGATCCGGCATGGAATGACGCCCAAAAAAGCTTAAACCAGTTCAAGTTTTTTTCCTGTACTGCTTCATTTTTTTTGAATACACAACAGCGCAGCTTTGCAGCTGAATGTATTCTTAAAAAAAAAGTTATGGAATTCTTTTTTCAAACAGGCGGCATGGCCGCTACCGTTCTCCGGTTAACCCTGGGTTTTATCATGCTCCCCCACGGATGGCTGAAAATTTCTGGTTTTGGCAGCACGCTGCAGCACCTGCAGCAAGATTACCAGGTACCTTACCTGTTGGCGATCCTGGTGGTGCTTGCGGAATTTATTGCGCCTCTTTTCCTGATTGCAGGCTTCGGTTCCCGTCTTATGGCACTCCTGCTGATCCTACTGATGGTGGGCGCTGTTATCATGGGACATCACTGGCAACACGGCTTCTTTATGAACTGGTTCGGGAACCAGAAAGGGGAAGGATTTGAATATCATTTGCTGGCCATGGGCATAGCCATTATGCTTCTGGGAAGCGGCAAATGGTCGGTAGACCTGTTGTTCATACAGAAACAATAACCCGGTGTAAACCATCCGCCTTTTTACAACGGACCGTTGTGCTTCAATTCAATTGTAGTACAACGGCTTTTTTTATTTATGTCGTCCGCTAAAACGCGCGTAAACCAGTATCCGAGGTTTCTGTTTTTTTTTTTTTTACCCGGTAGAAATAGATGATGGTTTTCGGGGATATTGTCCTTAGTATTGCATTTGTGCCCATAACATCAGTGTAGCATATATATACGCCTTTCATTGCAAAATCAAATTGAATCAGACACCCTGTTTTTCGGTCCGCGGTTGCGTAAGAAGCTGAAGGGTCGCTTCATGGCCCCAACGACCCTGTTTACAGGGACGCTTCAGCTGTGCCCGCTTCACGAAAAAAAACTTTATCAAAATTTTCTCAAAAAAAAAAGGCAGATTCACTACTATATCCCTAAAACGTTTTCGTAGATTATCTTAGTTTGTATAGCTTCCTGCTCTATTTTTACAACGATTGCTTTAACGATTTTGTACGATTGCCAATTTAAAAGATTCAACCCGTAACTCATGAAACCAGGAAACGAGCTGCGAGAGGGAGCATTCCTTTCGCTTTTGAGGCACGCCTTTGCGTTATTTGTATGTTTGACTATTCTTACGAGTACCGGATACAGTCAGACGCATCAAAACCAAATAGTGCGTGGAACTGTGGTCAACTCCAATAATGAACCGCTCAGGGATGTTCTTGTGGTGTCAAAAGAAACCAGCAAAAAAGCAGTAACCGACAACGAGGGCCAGTTTCGCCTGCCGGTATCAGCTACCGGCACACTTACCTTCAGTGCCGATGGTTATTTGACCCAATCTGTTAACGTACACGACGAAACAGAAATCACGGTTAAGTTAAATGAACGCTACCGTGCGGAGGATAAAACGGAATACGTGCATATTCTCTATGGCAAACAGAAGAAGGAAACCGTTACTGCTGCCATTTCCCAGATAAACGGAAGCGCTATTGAAAACAGGGCCATTCTTTCAAACGCGAACAAATTAACGGGCATGTTACCCGGGTTATTTGTTATGCAGGACAACGGAGAGCCCGGCAGTGAAAGCGCTTCTATGTGGCTTAGGGGAAAACGCACCTTGCGCTCCAAGGGGCCCGTGATCCTTGTTGACGGGATTGAGCGTGATATGGAAATGCTGGATCCATCCGACATTGAAACCGTTACCGTACTAAAAGACGCCGCAGCCACCGCTCAATATGGAATGCGCGGGGGAAACGGCCTGGTACTGGTTACTACCAAAAGAGGACATGAAGGAAAAATACGCGTCAACTTTAATGCAAGAACGGGTGTCAAAAGCCCTACGACCACGGCTAAATTTCTGGACGCGTATGACTATGCACGGCTTTATAATGAAGCCATGCATAACGACAATCCTGATCAAACATTGCTGTATAACGACGTAGATCTTGCCAAATACCTGGAGGCAAGAAACGGAACCCTTACCGGGCTGGATGCCTATCTTTATCCGAATATTGACTGGTATAACCGGTATCTGAAAAAAAGCACCACACAGCAACGATACAGTTTAAATATTGACGGGGGAAACCGCTATGCAAAATATTTTGTATCTGCCGGGTATACCCGGAACGACGGGCTATACAATGTAGATAAATCCATAAATCATTACAACACGAATGCGTCAACAAGGCTGCTGACCCTCCGGTCGAACCTGGATGTTTTTGTAAACAAACGCTTTACCATGTCCCTGGATCTTTCAGGCAAACAGGAAGAGCGAACGTTTCCAGGAGACCGTACAGATGCCGCCCTGAGAGTATTCCGGTCCCTGTATAAAACACCCCCAAATGCTCATCCCATCCTTACTCCCGATGGTAAGCTTGCCGGCACAAAGGACTATTCTTCCAACCCTTACGGCCTCCTCAACTACCAGGGATATTCGCTTTATTATACCCGCAATATGTTTGCAACACTGAAGCTGAATCACGAACTCGATTTTGTTACAAAAGGATTGAGTGTGGCCGGATCCGTTTCGTTTGACAGTTATTACGAGCAAACCACCAACCGGAGCAAATCCTTCAAAGTATACCAGATCACTACGGTGTTGAATGCAGACGGTACCAGAACGCCTCAGTACAACAGCAACAATACTTTAAAGTACATTGAAACCGGATCCAATACCCAAATGGGTACCGGAGGCTCATACAACAACAACCGGCGCCTGCTGAATTATGAGGCTTCCCTGAATTATGACAGAAGTTTTGGAGACCATGCCATCACTGCATTTGCCGGGTTTGTACAACGGGAAATAGGCCAGGAGAACAACGAGAACCTGCCCCGCCTTTACAGGGGTTATAATGGACGGGTATCTTATGGATACCGCGAAAAATACCTGGCCGATTTCACGATCGGGTACCAGGCATCGGAACAAATGCCGCCATGGGCAAAATACACCGCCTTTCCCGCAGCTTCGGTGGGATGGGTGATCTCTAAAGAGAACTTTCTAAAAAACAGCCCGGTGGTTAATTTACTCAAACTGCGGGTATCGCATGGATTATCCGGCTGGGATGATATCGGCGGATACTTTCTGTGGTTCCAGCAGTATGCCAGTACGGGCGGACTTAATTTTGGCAACACCGCCGTATCCTATACCGGGTGGAATGAACAGGCGTTTGCCCTTAATAACGTGCAGCCGGAGCGGGTAAGAAAAACCAATTACGGGGTGGATGCACAGCTTTTCAATAATAAAGTATCCATCACTGCAGATTATTTTATGGAGCGGAACAGCCGGATCATGGTGCAGCCCGAACTGCCCTATACCATGGGGATCCGCTTTCCGGACATGCCGATCGCCATCGTGGAAAATAAAGGCTATGACCTGCGGGTAGGCTATGCTGATAAAATCGGGCAACTGAATTATTCGCTTACCGGCATTCTATCCCAGGCAAAGAACAAGGTTATTGAAAGAGGCGAGGCAAAAAAGCTATACGATTACCAGATGAGAACCGGCCTTTCGCTGGATCCCGTTTTTGGATTAGTGGCACAAGGGCTCTTTCAAACCCAGGAAGAGATCGACAAAAGTCCCCGGCAAACCTATGGGGTAACCAAACCGGGTGATATTAAATATAAGGACATCAATGGCGACGGCGTTATTGATGATTATGACCAGGTGTACCTGGGCAACAATGCAGACCCCACCTATCAATACGGCATCAACCTTAGCCTGGAATTCAAAGGCATCGATTTCAGCGCCCTGTTAACCGGGCAGGGAGGCGGCTATATTTACCCGGGAGGCGAGGCCATGTATGAGTTCCATGACAATGGTACCGTACGCGAGCACCACCTGGGCCGCTTTGTTCCCGAAGATCCGAATACCTGGGCCACGGCCACCTATCCGCGTTTATCACTGGCCAATAAGGCCAACAACCAGCAAACCTCCACATACTGGCAAAAAAGCAACCAGCTCACAAGGTTAAAGAATATAGAGATCGGGTATACATTTCCCGAAACGCTTGTACGGAAAATTAAAGCCAACAAGGCCCGTTTATATGTGAACGGCTATAATTTATTTACAAAACAGTCCACAGACCTGATGGATGTAGAAGCCAGAAGTGTACATTACGTGCTCTACCCCATACAAAAAATTTACAACGTGGGCTTAAACATTACTTTTTAAAATTCAGTTCTATGCGCAATAAGTCCATAATCAGCTGCCTGTCCTTTTCCATCATCGCACTGATGAGCGCGTCATGCAGGCACGACCGGCTGTTCGACATCCCGGTAACCTTCAAAGGGTACGACGTTGTTTTCACAGACTCCGCCAGGGCAGAATTCTTTGTCAACAATATGGAAACCGAAATGCCTGCCGATCACGGTAACTCTTATAACCGGATGCAGGGCGGCGCCATGCTGGCTTCCGCCTCTGATGAAGCCATGCATATTTCCACCAACAAGACCGTGCCTTCTGCCCCCACCCGGATGAGTGCCGGGAACTGGAGCCCCTCCAATATGCGGTATTATAACAGCAGTGACGGTGCCGGAGAAATTGGTTCCTGGCTTAAATGGGGCGGCTACCATGGCAACCGCAAGGCCAATACCGCATTGAAATACCTGGATAACTTACCCCCTACCGTTTCCACCCGCTTCCGCAACCGGTTAAAAGGGGAAGCCACATTTGTACGGGCCATGCAGCATTGGTTCCTCTTTCAAAAATGGGGCGGCATACCCATTGTAAACGTAGCGTATGAAGCGTCAGATGATGTGATACAGCCCCGTAACTCCGTAAAATCGGTAGTCGATTTTATTGTAAGCGAATGTGACCGCGCCATCACCCTTTTCCCGGATGAGCCCTATAGCTTTGCGTCTGAAATTGGCCGGCCGGATAAAGGAACGGCCATGGCATTAAAATCGAGAACCCTTTTATATGCCGCCAGCCCGCTTTACAACGGGGATGGATACAATCATTCCGGAGACACGCTTATCTGCTATGGCAGTGCCGATCCTAAAAGATGGGAACTGGCCGCCAAGGCCGCACAGGACGTAGTAGACCTGGGATGGTACAACCTGTATGTAGCCAATGATCCCACAAAACGGAACGGCACCCGGAACTATAAAGAATTATTTTTTGCCTGGGGAGTCAATTATCAGAATAATAAAGAATTTATTTATTCAAGGATCCGGACCACCAACCGGGATACCGAAAATGATAATTTTCCCTCCGGCTTTACCAATGCCAAAGGGGGCACCTGCCCCTCGCAGGACCTGGTAGATGCCTACGAAATGGCGGATGGTACCCTGTTTAACTGGAACGACCCGGTTAAAAAAGCAAACCCTTATGTGAACCGCGATCCCCGGTTTTATGCAAGCATTATTTACAACGGGGCCAAATATGACAAGTTTGCTTCACACAACGGCAGCCCTACCAACCAGTACAACTTCGACATTTATGAAGGTGGTAAAAACAAGGCAGGACTGTCGCAAACAGAAACCGGGTACTACCTGATGAAGTTTATGGATTATGAAAATGTAAACCCGGTAACGGGTTCGGGAGGTACCTATCATTGCTGGCCTTATTTCCGCTATGCCGAGATCCTGCTGAACCTGGCAGAAGCCGGTAATGAAGCCGGCGGACCCGGTTATGTGGCTCCCGGAGCGGCCCGTCCCCTTACCCCCGTTGAGGCCATTGACCTTATACGGGCCCGTGCAGGCATGCCCGACATTGCTACCTCTTTTGCCAAAAGGGGCATCGCACTGACAAAAGAAAATTTAAGAACGCAGATCCGCAACGAAAGAAGGATTGAACTGGCATTTGAGGAGCACCGGTACTATGACGTAAGACGATGGATGATCATTACCGATGGCTACATAAGAGGTGTAAAAACCACTAAAAACAGCGACCAAACGTTCAGCTACGACCCCAATATACAGGCTGAAAAAAAAGTATTTGATCCCAAACATTATTTCTATCCCATTCCCCAGGTGGAGATCAACAGGAACTACCTGTTGCGGCAAAACCCGGGTTGGTAATCACTTTTCTCTTCAACGATAAGTTACAAGTCTGTATGAAAAAAATTATCCTGTTATCCCTGATGGCATTGATCTGCATCGCTCCGGAAATATTTGCACAGCAGCGGGCGCATGTTATTTCAGGAACTGTTTTCGACGAAAACGCCGCCGTTTTAAAAGGGGCATCGATTATTGAGCAAGGAACACGCAATGGGGTTATGACCAATAGTGAAGGGCAATTCACCATTACCCTCCGCTCAAAAAAACAAACGATTGAGGTGACCCATACGGGGTACCTGCCCAAAATCATCGTGCTGAAAGAATCGGAGAACAGTATTGATGTATACCTGGAACCGGATGCATCCAACCTGAACAATGTAGTGGTAGTGGGCTATGGCACCCAGAAAAAAGCCAGTCTCGTAGGCGCGATCTCCCAGGTTTCTGCCGAAGATTTGAAAAAATCATTTGCACCCAACCTGACCAACTCCCTTGCCGGCCGCGTTGCCGGTGTCATCACCGTTATGGGAAGTGGCAAGCCGGGCGATGATGCTTCAAAGATCTATGTACGCGGTATGGCCACCACCAATAATACCGATCCCCTCGTGCTGGTGGATGGGGCAGAACGCGATTGGGCACAGATTGACCCCGCCGATATTGAAACCTTTTCCGTATTAAAAGATGCATCCGCCACCGCCGTATTTGGTGTAAGAGGTGCCAATGGTGTAATCCTTATTACCACCAAGCGCGGACAAAAAGGAAAACCCGCCCTGAACATTACGTCGCGCTCTTCCCTCCAGTCGCCCATACGCCTGCCCAACTACCTGGGCTCTTATGATTTTGCCGTGCTTACCAATGAAGCCCTGCGCAACGAAGGCAAGCCGGAAGAGTATACCCAGGAAGACCTGGAGCACTATCGCTTAAAAAATTCGCCCTATACACATCCGGATAATGATTATTACCGCGACTTTTTAAGAAAGGCGTCCTTTCAGCAAAATGTAAACCTGAGTGCCCGTGGCGGAACGGACTTTTTAAGCTATTATATTTCGGGAAGCATCCTCCACCAGGAAGGGATGTATAAAACGTTCGACAACACCCAGTACAATACCAATTCCAACTATGACCGGTACAATTTCCGGTCTAACCTGGATTTTAACCTGACCCCAACCACCAAACTGGGTGTGGATTTGACCGGCCGGCTTGAAACCCGCCGCCAGCCGAACTTTGACCAGGATCTGTTTGACAAGACCCGGCGGCTTCCACCCAATTACCAGGCCTATATCAACCCTAACGGTACGATGGGTGGCCGCTCAGATGAAACCAGGCTGGCCCCTTACGCCCTGCTCTCCAGTTTCGGAAACCGCAGCCGCTATACAAACGTTTTGGAAGGCGTATTCAACCTGAATCAAAAACTGGATAAAATCACCAAAGGCTTAAGCGCCCGCGGCCAGCTAAGCTTTAACAGCAGCTTTAAATCGAAATACGATATTAGAGAAAAACCGGAGCTCTGGCAGTATGATAAATTTGGAGCTTACATCAAAAATAAAGAGCGGACAGATCTCTCCTATTTTACAGAGAAAGGCCCCGCCACCCGGAGGATCGCTCTGGAGTATGCACTGAACTATAGCAGAACCTTTAACAAGGATCACGCAGTAACCGGGATGCTGCTTTACCAGCAAAGCCAGTACTGGGATGAGTACGATATCCCCATCGGATACCAGGGCACGGTAGGCCGGGTTACCTATGGCTTCCGTTCCAAATATCTTTTTGAATTTAACGCCGGCTATAACGGTTCTGTGCAGTTTTCAAAACAGCACCGCTATGGACTCTTTCCCGCCCTGTCACTCGGCTGGGTTCCCACTGAAGAAGGCTGGTTGCCCAAGAATGATATCCTGAATTACCTGAAGATCCGCGGCTCTTACGGGGAAGTAGGTAATGATAAGATCGGCGACTTCAAATACCTCTACGAGCAGCGGTATAACCTGCTGCCCAATGAAGATGGATGGAATATAAAATGGGGTGAAACCGGCGGCACCACGGAACGGGCCATTGCAGAAGGTCAGCCAGGGAACGGCCTTGTAACCTGGGAGCGGGCCCGCAAAAGCAATATCGGCTTTGACGCCAAACTGTTCAAATCAAAAGTGTCGTTAACAGTAGACCTGTTCCGCGAATACCGCAATGACATCCTCGCCATCCCCTATTCCGTACCCCTGGTTTACGGGATGAACAACCCGCAGAACACCGAAAGAAAAGACAAACAGGGGCTGCCTCCGGAAAACCTCGGCATTGTTAAAAACAAAGGGTTTGAGATAGAGCTGGGCTACAACGGCAACGGAAAAAATATCAACTATTTTGTCAAGGGCAACTTCACTTTTGCCCGCAACAAAATATACCGGATCGATGAAGAAGGGAAAAAATATGACTGGCAAAAAAAGGAAGGCAAACGGATCGGCCAACACTTTGGGCTTACCGATATCGGGCTCTTCCAGCGTGAAGATTTCCTGATGGATGACAAGGGAAACCTGGTTCTGGTAGGCGGTTATCCTTCACTAAAACCGGGCATTCCAACACCCAGTTTTGGCGTGGTGTACCCGGGTGATGCCCGCTATGCCGACCTGAACGGAGATGGCATCATTGATAGTTATGACATCGGCGCCATCGGGCATGGAACAGTGCCGGAGTACGTGTATGGGGTGAATATGGGCATCTCCTGGAAGAACCTGGATCTGAGCATCCTCTTCCAGGGCGCCGGCAATGCAGAATTCTATTTTAAAGAAGATGCGGTTTGGGAATTTTTTGCCCAGGGAAAAGTAATGCAACAGCATTTAGGCCGTTACCGGAACGACGATCCGTCCACCTGGACAACCGCCACCTATCCGCTGCTGCACCCGGCCGAAAATACCAACAACATGCAAAAAACCACCCGCTGGCTGTTTACAAGAGATTATCTGCGCCTGAAAAATGCAGAGCTGGGCTTCACCTTTCCCCGCCAGGTCCTTAACCGGATACACCTTACCGGGTTAAGAGTATTCGTGAGCGGGAACAATCTTATAACCTGGGATAAAATGATGAACTGGGATCCGGAATCCGGCAGCGAAACAGGCAACCAGTACCCCCAGTTAAGACTTTGGAATTTTGGGATCAGTGTAAACTTTTAAGGATAAAAAATCAGATATATGAAAAATATATTTTTAATATTATGCACGGTTTTGATTGCCAGTTGCAGCATCGACCGGGCCGGCCTTCTCGACAAGCAGGAATCGGGCGATTTAAACGAGGCCCTGGTATTTTCAAGTGCCCTGTATACCAAACAGTTTTTAACAGATATCTATCGCCGGCTTCCTTATGGATGGGATGATAATGTGTACCTGGATGCCGCCACGGATGATGGCGAAGCCCGGCCCTGGTGGGGCTGGGTAAACCAGATCCATACCGGCGCATGGAATCCTACAAGCGTACCGGATAAGTTAAAAAGATGGTCCGATTATTATGCCGCCATCCGGGCCTGTAACCTGTTCCTTTCGAAGATTGACAATGTTCCGGTAGATGCGGAGCAATACATGAGCTCCGAAGAAGTAAGAACCCGCATGAAATATGAGGCGGTTTGCTTAAGAGCCCTCTTCTACGCAGATCTTGTGCGTTATTACGGAGGCGTCCCCATCATTACAAAAGTACTGGACCGGGATTCTCCGGAGCTGTTTACGCCAAGAGCCAACCTGCAGCAAATGAAAGAATTCATCATTGCCGATTGCGATTCTGCGGCAGCGTATCTTCCTTCCAAACAATTAAGTGCCGACTATCACCGCGTAGGTGCATCCGTGGCCAAGGCCATCAAGGCCCGGTTATTACTTGAGCTGGCAAGTCCCCTTTTTAACAGCACCGAATCCGGTCCCCTTTCTCCCTGGAGCTGGGGGAACTATGATGCCAACCGATGGAAAGAAGCAGCAGATGCGGCAAAGGACCTGATCGATTATAAAGACCCGATCACCGGCAAACTGGTTTCAGACCTGGTATACCTTACCACCACCGACCCTAATTATCTCAATGCAAGAAATTCTTATCCCGGCTCACTGAAAGCGATGGGCTTTTATTCTGTTTTTGTAACGCGGGTAAACAGTGAGATCCTTCTGAGTTTTTCCAGGAAAGGAGCTACTACCAATGAACTGGATAAATGGCAGCTGCCCGGATCGATGCAAACAGAAGGAGACAAATCCTACACAGAGCCCACTTACAACTACGCCGCGGCTTTTGAAACAAAGGATGGCTACCCGGTATATTTAACGGACGACGATGGTCAGTACATCATCGATCCTGCCACCAATGAATTTGCCATCAATCCCAAGGCCAATTTTAACCCTCAAAAGCCATACGACAACCGGGATTCCCGTTTTTATCACTCCATCTGGTACCAGGGCTCCAAGTTCAGCAATGTTACGTTTGAAGCATGGCGTGCCGCAGACGGATCCTATGGCCGCGATTACCAGGTAGGCTATGCCCATACCGGCCTCTTCCTGAGAAAATTTATGGACCCCAAAAATATATCCACCGGGTCCAATAACCCCGGTGTTCTTTCCGGAGGTACCTCGCACTGTTTCCCTCTGTTCAGACTTGCGGAATTTGTATTGGGTGCTGCCGAAGCGTTGAATGAATTTCTTCCCGATGGTGCCGACAGATCCGAAGTCATTGCACAAATGGATAAAATACGCCTGCGCGCAGATATGCCCGATGTAAAGACAACAGCCCTGCGCAACGGATGGAACACCACCGACAAAGCAGCAATGCGCAAATTCATCCGTAACGAACGTCGGGTGGAACTCGCATTTGAAGAACATCGCTTCTTTGATATCCGCCGCTGGAAGATTGGTGAAAAAACACAACGCTCCGCATATGTACATGACGTGCTCAAAGACAAAACAAATAACACGTTTACGTATACCATCAAACTATGGGAAAGGCGGATTTATGAATCAAGACATAACCTGCTTCCTATACCGCAGACAGAAGTGAATAATAATCCGAATATGGTGCAGAACCCGGGCTGGTAATACGATCTAAATTCCTCAATTATGAAAAAAATTTTCCTACTGATTCCATTGTTGCTCGTTCTTTTAATAAGCTGCAAAAAAGACGACTTTTTTGATAAATTTCCACCAGAAATCATGTTCTTTGAAGGAACAAAAGTGGAAAATGCAAACTTTGTAAGTACAACGCTTAACAAAGACTCGACCCACTATCTTGTTAAAGCGCGCGTAAGTGCCCCGTTTGGCCTGAAAGAAGTGAACATCTACAGCAAACGCAACGGCAGCCAAAACCTGGAAAAAACCATCACCGATTTTGGTACGTCGCCGAATGAAGTCTTTATATACCAGGACATCACCAATATCAGCGGAAGTGTGGAGGTATTGTTTACCGCAGCAGGTAAGGATAACCGGAATACTTCGAAAAGCTTTAACATTTTAAAAAACTAAAATATCCGATACAATGAAAATCAGTTACACCCTGCTCCTGCTTCTTTTTGTGCATACCGCCTTTTGCCAGAAAACCGATAATGCCCTTACAAAGGCGGAAAAAAAACAAGGCTGGATCCTGCTTTTTGATGGAAAAACAACCACCGGGTGGACAACCCCGCAAGGGAAGCCGGTATCCAACGGATGGCAGGTAACCGACGGTCTGTTATCTACAAAAAGTGGTGGCAAAGGCGGCGACATTGTTACAGAAAATGAATACAGCGATTTTATACTCACCCTGGATTTTAATATCGAAAAAACCTGTAACAGCGGGGTTAAGTACTTTTATGCCAAATATCCCACCGGTGGCAACCTTGGGTTTGAGTACCAGATCCTGGATGATGCCGAAGCTGAAGACAATAAAAAAGACAACCATCTTTGCGGATCGTTTTATGATGTTATGTCGCCTGATAAAAACGCAAAAAGAGTGAATCCGCCCGGTCAGTGGAATAGTATTAAAATTGTATGCAAGGGCAAGTCTGTAGAACACTGGTTAAACGGCAAACGCATTCTCAAATTCACCCGTGGTGATGAAGCTTTTTTAAGCGCTGTTGAAAAAAGTAAATTCAATAAAACCGTACCGGCCTTTGGGTCCTTTGATAAGGGAAAGATCCTGCTGCAGGAACACGGCGGAACCGCATCATTTAAGAACATCAAACTTTTAATTTTAAAATAAATTTTTATGACCCGGAGAAGAGATTTTATTAAGAATATGGGCCTCGGGGCTGTAGGCATCAGCCTGAGTCCATCCGTATTGGGAATGTCTGCCAAAAGCTACCGGAACATTATCGGTGCCAATGACCGCATTTCTGTAGCCTGTATCGGTATAAACGGAAGAGGCGGCGGAATGGCAAAAACCTTTGCCAATCAAAAGAACACCGAGGTATCCTGGCTTTGCGATGTAGACAACCGTACTTTTTCAAAAGTGATCAAAAATCTGAGCGAAAGCGGTCAGAAAACAACGCCCAAAACAGAAAAGGATTGCCGGAAGCTGCTTCAAAACAAAGACATCGACGCCATTTATATTGCCACTCCCGATCACTGGCATGCGCCCCTTACCATTATGGGTTGCCAGGCTGGCAAACATGTTTATGTAGAAAAGCCTTTGAGCCATAATCCTCATGAAGGAGAACTGGCAGTAGCTGTGGCCCGCAAGTACAATAAAGTGGTTCAGATGGGTGCCCAGCGCCGTTCTGCCCCTACGCTTACCCAGGGCATTGAGCAATTGCATAAGGGTATTATCGGCCGTGTATATATGGCTAAAACATGGTACACCAATACCCGTAAAACCAACTTTTTAAAACCGGCAGCAGTACCCTCCTGGCTGGATTATGACCTGTGGCAGGGACCGGCGCCCCGCATGCCCTACAAGGACGGCCTCATTCATTATAACTGGCACTGGTTCTGGCATTGGGGAACAGGAGAAGCGCTGAACAATGGCACCCATGAGGTAGATGTAGCCCGCTGGGGATTGGGCGTAGACTTTCCAATACGCGTATCTTCAATGGGAGGCCGGTACCATTACAAAGACGATTGGGAAACCCCCGATACCCAGGTGGTAACCCTCGAATACCCCGGAAAAGTGATGTTGGTATGGGAAAACCGGAGCTCAAACGGAAGAAAGATTGAAGGTAGTGATCGTGGTATTATTTTTTATGGAGAAAATGGCAGCCTGGATACCGGTGGCGACGCTTATAAAATATACGATAATAACGGAAAGTTAGTAAAAGAAGTAAAATCCGGATCAGGAGAAGAACCGATGGATGGCCGGAACACTGCCAGCCCCAGTTTAGGTCTGGACAATCTGCATGTAGCAGACTTCCTTGGTGCCATAAGAGAAAACCGCCGGCCCAACTGTGATGTTGAAACCGGTTATAAAAGTACCGTAGCCATGCAGCTGGGAAATATCTCCTGGCGTGTAGGGCGCGATATCAAAATTGATCCCAAAAACGGGCATATTCTCAACGATGCGGAAGCTCAGAAACTCTGGAAGCGGACCTATCAGAACGGATGGGAACCTAAACTTTGATAAAAGCAATTGCAGGGGCATTAAAAGATCCTGCTAAAAAACAACCGTACCCTTTGGTTGAATGATGAAGACGCCGCGTTCGAAATAAACGCGGCGTCATTTTTAATACCACGTAGGGAAGATCTGGAGGCGGGAATTACATCCGGAAAAATCCCGGTTCTTACATACCCCGAAAAATGCTATATATTTGAAACACGGTTGGTTGTTCAAAAAAAAATTCAACAGATTGTATGAAAAGAAGAAACTTCATTGGCCAAACAGCAAAAGGCGCGTTGGCATTTACCATTATTCCCCGTTCTGTTTTGGGTGGCAACGGATTTGTTGCACCCAGCGATCGCATTAACCTGGGATATATCGGAACCGGGAAACAGTCCTACGGGCTGGTTAACGCCATTAATGGTCCGAAAGAAACCTTAGTACTGGCAGCATGCGATGTATACGAAAAAAAACTGGAGCATTTTATCGGACTGGCCCAGAAGGCCAATGAAAAAAAAGTAGCCACCAATGTAAAAGGGTACAAGCATTACCGCGAACTGCTGGATCGAAAAGACATCGATGCGGTTGTAATTGCAACCCCGGATCACTGGCATGCACAAATTGCGATAGACGCAGCCAAAGCGGGCAAGGATATTTATTGCGAAAAACCACTGGCACTCACCATTGCCGAAGGCCGTGCCATGGTAAATGCTACCCGTAAATATAAACGGGTGTTTCAAACCGGTAGTATGCAGCGCTCTTCCTTTAACTTCCGCCAGGCGGCCGAACTGGTGTCAAACGGCTATATCGGGAAAATAAGCGAGATCAATGTTTCGGTAGGTGAGCCGGTAAAACAATGCGACCTGCCTACAGAACCGGTTCCCGATGGACTGGATTGGGATCTTTGGATCGGACCTTCCTTATACCGCGGGTACAATGCCATCCTGGCTCCGCCGCTGGAAGCAAAAGACTGGGCCTGGTGGCGTGGATACCGTGGCTTTGGCGGGGGACTGATCACCGACTGGGGTGCACATATGTTTGATATTGTGCAATGGGCACTGGGCATGGACAATTCCGGACCCGTACAGTTTCTTCCGCCAAAAGAACCGGGTGCCAAGAATGGGTTGTCGTTTGTTTATGCAAACGGAATAAAAGTAAACCACAAAAACTGGGGCGAAGGAAATGCCATCCAGTTCATTGGCGATAAAGGCAAGATAGAGGTTAGCAGAGGATTTATCAGGAGCAGCCCGGAGAACCTGGCTTCCCTGAAATTTAAAACCAGCGATAAACGTTTATACTTTAGCGATAACCATTACCAGGATTGGGTAGATGCCATAAAGAAGCGTTCCAAGCCGATCTGTGATGTGGAAGTAGGGCACCGGACCGCTTCGGTTTGCAATGCGGTGAATATCGCGTATGAATTGCAAAAGGACCTGAAATGGGATCCGGTAAAAGAAGCCTTCGACAATCCTTATGCCAATATGATGCGCAGCCGCGCGTACCGGGGTGAATGGGATTTCAACAAATTTTAGCAGCAACACGATGACAGCAGCACCATCTTCAGAAACCGGATCCCAGGGGTCCGGTTTTTTAAATAAAACATCCATCCCCCTGGGCGTTCAGCTTTGGTCGGTAAAAAATGACCTGGCTCGCAGCATTGACCCAACGCTGGAAAAGCTGGCGGAAACAGGGTTCAGTTTTGCAGAGGCTGCGGGCTATGACCCGGGCAACCGGACCATCTTTGGTTTAAAACCGGATGCATTCCGTAAAAAGCTCGAAGCGGCCGGTATGCCCTGCATCGGCGCACACGCACCGGTTTCACCGGAAACAATCCTCCCGGTTTTAGAAGATTTTTCTGCCTTAAACATTACTTACCTGGTTTGCTCGTTGTATCCGGATCCGGAACGTACGGCTGCCGACTATTACCGGATTGCAGAACGTTATAATCAAATCGGAGGCTTCGCCAGAAATGCCGGCGTTCATTTCGGATACCACAATCATCATTTTGAGTTCACTGCCATTGAGGGTGAACGCCCGATCGATATCCTCCTGGAAAACACCGATCCCACACTGGTATGCTTTGAAGTGGACCTTGGCTGGGTGGTACAGGCTGGTGAACCCCCGGAGGCACTTTTTAACAGGCATCCCGGCCGCTTTCCGCTATGGCATCTACGGGATGTAACTGCCGGAGGAACACCCGTAAACGCCGGCGAGGGCATCGTAGATTTCCATTCATTGCAACCGCTGAAAAAACAGGCCGGATTTTTGTATGGGATTGTGGAAACGCCTTCTGCCGCCACAGATGGATTGGACCGTGTAACGGCCAGTTTTAACTATATCAGGAGAGAGCAGCTTTACTAGAATATACTAACTATAGCATTCGATAGCATGCTCTTTTTGCAGACGGGCAATTTTAATTTTGAACCTCTAAAATCAGCAAAATGAAAATTGTAAAGCAAATCGTCTTTACCCTGTTTGCATTAATGTTTCTCAATGCCGGCCTCAACAAATTCTTTAATTACATGCCGGCTCCCAAACTTACTCCGGGGCAAATGGAAGCATTCGGTGCCTTTATGAAAATAAAGTGGCTGATGCCGCTGCTGGCAACCATGGAAACCACCGGAAGTATCCTGGTGATCATTCCCAAAACAAGGGCCCTGGGCGCATTGATCCTGTTTCCGATCATGACGGGTATCTGCCTCCACCATGCTACAATGGACCCTTCAGGCTTACCGGTAGCACTGGTGCTGGCCGCAATCCTCGTTTGGATCATCATCGATAACCGGAGAAAGTATCTGCCGATGGTGCAATAATGCAGCCGTACCGCAAAAAGCCGTTGCTTATCCCTCCTGCAGGCAGTGCATAGGGCCGGCCGCTTTCTACGTATAAAAGAAGTAACTTTGGTATACAAAAGCTCCTTGTTATGAATACCGAAAAACCGCATTATAGTTACGACACATTGAGTGAAGCTGTAGACGACCTGGCCCGGAGGGGATATACCGAAGATTTCCTGGCAATGGAAGACAATGATTGTCTTTACTGCAACCAGCATTCCCTTGAGCTGCCACCGGAAGAGTTTGAGATTGATGAAGTTTATCGTTTTGAAGGTATGACCGATCCGGCGGATGAGAGCATTGTATTTGCGATCTCTTCACAAAAGCACAACATTAAGGGAACGGTGATCAACAGCTTTGGCGCCGATTTCGGGTACCGTTCTTCCAAGCTGGTAGAACACCTGAAGCAGCACAGGGGCTGATTTACTTCCGATCTGGTATACATTGACGCGAAAGCCACACCCGGCTTAGCAATCTAACTGCATATGTCTGCCACAAAACAAAAAATACAACTCACAGCAACAGGATATTCGGGCACGCCGCTGATAAAAAAACTTGGGGCAAAGCCGGGTTTTAAAATTAAATGCATGCAGGTGCCCGATCATTATTTTGAGCTGCTGGGGGCGTTGCCGGAGCATATTAAAATAAGTACCGACAGAAAAACAAAAAAAGATCTTATTCATTTTTTTACAACCAGCGCCGCACAGTTGAATAAAGAACTGAAGCAGTTGCGGCAGGAAATCGAAGAAAATGGGACGATCTGGATTTCGTGGCCCAAAAAGTCGGCAAAGGTTCCAACGGACCTGGACGAAAATCGGGTGCGGGACATGGCATTGCAAAATGGATTGGTTGATGTAAAGGTTTGCGCCATTGACGAAACCTGGTCCGCACTTAAACTGGTCATCCGGCTAAAAGACAGGAGATAAACGGGTTTTATCAAGGTGTAACGGATTTAAGACGGTTCCCTCCGCGGTCCTTACGGATGCTGTGCGTCCCTAATGGCGCTATTGTATGTACACATTTCTTGAGTTCGTATCGAATCGTTCTTGAATCATTACAGCGTTGCCCGAAGGGCACCATGTGCATAACCCCCGGCTAAAGCCGGGGGTAAGAAAATACGTATACGGCGCGGCCCCGGAGGGGTCGAATGTGATGAACGCAGATTGGATTTTCGAAAATTAAATGTAAATTGGAGTCAACAGAACAATATTCTATGACCTATGAAACCCGATATCATGAGCTACCGTCAGATTTTCTACCAGATCATTTTTGCCACTAAAAATCGCTGTAAAACCATTACAGAAGCGCATTGCGAAGAACTTTACAAATACATATGGGGTATCGTAAAGAATAAAAAATGTAGCCTCTATCGCATCAACGGCATAGAAGATCATATACATATTTTTTCAGATCTTCATCCGTCAACATCACTTGCGGATTATATCAGGGATATAAAATCATCCAGCAGTATATGGATGAAAAGTAATGGCCTGTTTCCTGAATTTCGTGGATGGCAGGAAAGCTACGGCGCCTTTACCTATTCAATAAAAGAGCGGGATATCATCATCAACTATGTCAGGAATCAAAAAGAACATCATAAAAATGAACCGTTTTATGATGAATATAAGCGGCTGCTAATTGAGCATGGCGTTGAATTTGACGAAAAATATTTATTATGAAACACGGTCCTGCCAGATCCGGAACATTAAACGTACGACCCCGTTGGGGCCGCGCATTCTGCACATTCGTTGCCCCCAGCTGACGCTGGGGGCTATGCACATGGTGCCCTTCGGGCAACGCCTGACTATTTCAATTCTTTATTAAACGGTCGCATATCCGGCGATGATGAAGCATCAGGCCATTTTATTATTTTCAAGAAATATGCTCACACGATAGAATGCATCGGGAGCGGTTAAATTTTAATCTTATAAGAACGCGGGGGTCAGGGTCCGCTAAGAGCCCCCCGGTAACCTCCTCTACGGTTCTCGTTGCGATCTTTATGGATGCGTGGCGTACATTGCGGTTACAACTTCAACCTCCAAAAGACCCGAGGCCTACACGCCTCTTGTTGCCCCGGTAAGTTCATCCGGAATCATTTCATTTGTTTTCTCAACATTCACACCCACCCGTAATGCCCGAAGTCCCGTCACCCCCTGCAATTCCTCTAACTCCACCGCTTCGAGGTCGTTCAGCAACAGCCCCTCTTCCTGCAGGTAGGCAATATAATCGCGGTACTCCCGGGTTTCACTTTCATTGAGGTATACCAGCGCAATCTTTCCCGGTTGGGTGAGCCGTTCGCCGGTATTCAGGATCCGTACTTTATCGATCCTTTTTTTGATCACCTGGTAACGGATATTATAACTGCCTTCCACATCAAACTTATGCTCATCCTGCCGGAACACAATATCAATGGGTGCCGAACGGATATAGATCAGCTGCGTCGTTTGCAATGGTATGTCCAGCCGGGGCTGCAGCGCATGCGTTTCCCGCGCAATCTCTGCCAAAACCTGCAGCTGTCTTAACCGCAGGTTTTGAAGGTAGTACCTGCTGAAGGGTTTGTGCGGTGCAATATCCTGACCGATATAGATATCAAATTCAAAACCATCTGTTCTGAATTTTTCAAAGTAATACGGATAAAAGGTCTGCAAATCGCTATTGAATTGTTCCAAACGCGCATTGATCGTATTGTTTACGGTTTTAAGCGCATTGTCAAATACACGGATATTCCTCAGCACACTGCCCGTATTGCTTTCACTTTCCACCAGGTAAGGCTGAATGAGCGGCCGCAGGTCCCGGTCTTTTTCATTCAGATCCTTCAAAAATGGCGTGATCTTATTTTCGAGGAACTCATTGAGTTTGCCATAATCAGAATCACGAATATCATGACCGATCCCCGAAAGCCATTTCCGGCATTTGCCAACCATATCATCTACCAGCAGCAGGCCGGTCTTTTCCCGGATCTGCTCCAGCAAACCGATTAATAGCTCCAGTTGAAAAGCTGCATCCGCAGCCATGGCCTTATTCCGTTCCACCGTAGAGTTGCGGATGTCAATAGCCCCATATAGCGGATATACTTTCTTAAAAGCTACCTTATCGATCGGGCGTTTCTGATCCGATGACCGGTTGTCACGGAGGTAATTCCAGGCCGCCTCATTAAACTTCCATTGCACCGCCGGCTGCAGGGCTGTAAACTTATCTTTTACAATACCGTCCAGGTGATTATCAAATTCGTCTATGGCATTTTTTAACAGTTGTGCCAGCACCGGAATGGCATCTTTCAGCTTTACCAGGCTTTGAAGATTGAGTACTTCTTTTTTATAAGAGTAGATCTCCAATACTCCGGCCACCTCGTTGCTGTGAAAAATGGGGAACAATGCATAGGCCTGGATACCGGCCATATTTAAAAACTGCAGCAATTGCCGGGCGTCCTCCGTTTGAACGGATTCATCGATCAAAACCGGTTTGGGGTGATTGAGGTATTCTTCCGCAAGCTTCTGAAAGCTTTTTCCATTATCAATACAATGATTGGGTTGTAGCAAAATACTGTTATTGCCGCTTTCAAGGGTAAATACCAACTGGTCGTTCACCCGCAGATTGGGCAGCAGGCCAAACTCAATGGCAGGACTTCCCATCAACACTTTTAATGAATGTATCACCTGTTCCGTATCTTCCTTCAGGGCAAACTGGTGTCTGCTGAGCACCACCTCCTTAATGCGCTCCACCGCATGCTCCTGCGTAATATCCGTTACCGTAATAATGGCCAGCCCCCGGAACTTAAACAGGTTTAACGGAAGTTGTTTGATTCCCTGGCTCCAGTCATATCCCTCGTCTTTTATATCTCTTGCCCATTCAATCAGATTAAGTGGCGGCAGTTCGCCTTTTGCGATCACATCTATAAACCGCGTATCGATATTGATCTTAAAATACCGGGGCAATCCATTTTCCACATAGGACATGGCATAGCTTACCTCATTGCCCATTGGGATGTGCTGGTTGTACAGCTTTTCAAAAATGACCGAATACACAAATTCCATCCGCTTCTGAACCATGGATTTATCCTGTATCGATTGGATCATGGAGCGGTGCAGGATCTCATTGTTCCCTTCCATCATTTCATAAAAAGCATCCGTGCCGCAAATGATCTGGGGATCAAGCGGCACACTCAGCGCCCAGATCATTTTTTGTTCTTCTGCAAGCGCCGGCTCCACCAGGCAATAAATCAATTCCAGTTCATCTTTAAAGTGCACCATCTCTTCCGGCATCAGCTCCTGCTTCAGGTGCGGATTTGCCAGCAATTTTTCAAGAACAAATTCAAAAAAATGCTTCTTTAATGTCGTTTCCCGGCTGATCCGGTCCTTAAGGTATTGAATCAGCGGGTCAAAGGAAAGCACATTCTCCAGTCCGTCTATACGCACGGCCTTCCATTTTGCTAAATCGAGTAATTTGGTTTGCATGGTTGTTTAAAATCTGAATCCAAGACTAAAATGAGGATACCAGCCCTCCCTGGAATACCCGGCGAGCAGCTGTACCACGGCGATCTGCGCCGGCACAAAATACAGCCCCCCACCTACACCGGTATGAATTTTAGAACTATTATACCCTTCCGCCCACACTTTGCCGGCATCAAAAAAACCGGTAAAGCCCAGTTGGCCAGGCAGGATATAACTTCCCACATCCGCAATTTTTATGCGGAGTTGCAGGTTATTGTATAAAAGCTGTTCACCCGCAAACCGGAATTTCCGGTATCCCAGCAAGTTTTCCTGTCCACCTAAAAACAGCGACTGGTAAAACGGCGCGTTCCCCACCGTAGCACCGCCGCCGATACGGTCAGACAGCACCACGTTTCCGGGAGCACCTATTTTCCTGAAAAACGATAACTCCGCCAGTACCTGCGCAAAATCCCTGGCGCTGGCGTTCAATCCCTTAAATCCCTGTACCCGCATGCTCAAAAGCCCCCCGGAAGTGGGCAATAATTTATCATCCCGCGAATCGGCCTCATAGTGTACAACAAGTCCCGTATAATTTTTGTTCTTGTTAACAGTGGTACTGTCGTAGGTTCCCACCAGCGAAGGGGTTGCAATCAGCTTACCCTGGTTGTCGGCCGCATCATACCGGTAATGTTGAAAAAAGGTCGAAACAGACAGCGTGCGGGTATCATTCAGCCGCCACCGCAGTCCCGGTGCAATATCTACCAGTGTAAACCGGGCACGGTAATAACCCACACCTTTTGATTTATCATATACGGTACCATTACCCAGTCCGAAAAAATTCTGCACATTATCCGGTGCCAGTACCCGGCCCGTTACCAAAAGGTCTGCCTTCCCGATGGCATGCAGCCAGTCGCTTTTAAAACGGAAACTGTTGGCCCCGGAAGAAAAAGAATGCAGGTACGATAACTGATGCGAATTGGCATAGGGCTTTTTCCGGAAACCCTGGTTTACAAACCGCACCCCCAATCCTAACATAATACCATCATCCCGGTTAAACCCGAGGTTGGGGTGAATCATATACCGGTTATAAAGATCGGTTGGTACATAGGCTGTATTGCTGCTATCGTTCGACAACCGTTTCCGGATACTTTCGTCATCTCCCGAAAAATGAACCTTCTTTTTTCTTCCGTATACCCGGATATTTTTTCTCCCCGCAAGTACATTATACTGCTTTTCATCTTTGTTGCCGATGATGCGCAGCCGTATTTTCGAATGGCTATTGATGACCACACTGTCGTCGCCGGAATGAATGTACAGGCGGATCTCTTTGGTTACACGCGGATCAAAGCTGCGCTCAAACAGCGCACCGGCAACCGCATCTTCTTTATTGATCTTATGAATACTTATTTTTAGTCCCCGATCACCGGTATCGGTGATCTGTACCAATTCCTTCTTGTCAGAGGTCTGAATGTCTACCACCCGGTTATAAAACCGGTAATAAGTGGTCATGGCCTTTGGCAGGTTTGCCCTGCGCTGTTTCAGGATCGCCAGCAGCTTATCATGATCCATATTATAGGAAGACGCTGGAAGCCGTTTCAACGCTGCTTCCAGTACCGGATCTGTAACGGCCGTGGTAAATTCGTGCACCAGCTGCATCCACTGATCATAGTCATATTGATTGAAGAAATTTCCGTTCAATCCTCTTCCGGCCATAAAGTAGGCATTGATCTTTTTGATCCTCCCCGAAAAATCATGCAGCCTGGGCATAATAGAGGGGCCGGAAGCAATGGTGGGTAATATCCCCTGCACTACATGAAAAACCTGGTCGCGGTCCCGGGGCACCGGTACATACCGGCGGTCTTTCTTCTTTTTATCATAGGCCCAGCGCCACTGATCTTCATGCCGGTCCCAGTCTCCTATGAGCAGGTCAACCAGGCGGGCCTTGAAATAGGTGGCCGTATCCACCATATTGTCGTTATCCTTCAACAGCGCCTTGTACATATTTCCTGTATTATCCGATTTGCCGATCGGTTCCCGCTCCTCTAACAGGCAAACCTTGTTGAAGAAATTTTCAGCGTAGGGCAGCAGGGCTGTATCCGGGGCCACCACACCAATGACCGGGTTGGCATGCGGCACACCCGCAGCCTCGGCAATGGGCGGTACAATAAGGGCCGAATAGGGATGCTGACCGCTCAGCGCATCGGTAACCGCATCCTTTGCAAAAGTGTTCCGCAGCGTTTCCGGCAGCAGGATCTCCATGTTCTTATTTACATTGCGCAGCACCCATTCTTTACCCGAAGGACTTGCCAGCCGGAGCGATTTGGTTTGAAGCCCGCCGCCTTCTTTGATGGGTGTAAGCCCGCCGCTGATCTCCGAAACCCGCAGCACCGGTAATTTGGTTGGCGCCGCCCATTCTTTTCTGAAATTTTCGCCAAACCAGATCCGGTGGCCCCGACCCGGCTTATCCAATGCCGCATTGGTACGCACCACCACACTATCTGCGGTTGCCAGCGCTGTGTTCCGCAGGGCATTCCATTGCTGCTCTGGTGTTACAAATGGCAAACGATACTCAAATGCCTGCTGCATGCGTCCGTTTCCCAACATGTAATAGCGAATGTGTAATGTGCCTCCGGTCAGTATGTCTACGGTTACAAAGCCACTGTTCTTTTTTGCAAAAAGACTGTGTTTCCCTTTTTTTACATAGGCATTCTTTGCCCCCGCCCCGCTCACGATCTGCATCTGCTGCCCTTTTATAAATTGCAGCCCATGCTCGTGCCCGGCCATATGCACCAGGTTATTGTACCCGCTAAATACACTATCGATAAGGGCGGTCATTTCTTTATAGTCCGGATGCCGCTGGTCTTCGGGGTTGGGAATGCTGGTCCGGAGCAAGGGGTAAAGCGACCCGATCACCGGCAGGGGAATATAAAGGTGCGGATTCAGGTTGGTCAGCGGGAACAGATGGTCCTTTAAGTTGTAATAGCCTCCATGCACCCCATAGCTTTGAAACGGATGATGACAAACCAGGAAGATCCGTTTACCGCGGTTGCGGCTTAGGATTTCGGAAAGCTTTTCAAGGCATGCCTCCTTTGTGCTGCAGGCACAGTCTTCGCTGTTTTTTTCATGCTGAAACAACCACCATTCGCTGTCGAAGGCAATGAGTACCACATTTTCCGAAACCGGAATTTCTTCCGGACCGGGACAGCCTTTTTCGGGCAGCAGTTTTAAGCTGGGATTGTTTTGTCCGTTCAAAAAAGCGTCCTGGGCAAGGATCTTTTGATAGCCCTGCCTGCCCATGCGGTCCCAATCGTGGTTGCCCGGAACAAAGATCACTTTGGCGCCCTTTTGTAACATGGGCTTGTATTGTGCAGCCAGGATCTTTTCTGCAGCGTTAATGGCCGCAGCATCCTTTAGCGGCATTCCGTTCGGATAAATATTATCACCCAGGAATAATACGGTGGTCCGCTGATCCAGTATTTTTCCTGCCGCTGTTGTAATTACCTCCGATTGATGCGGGTTGATCTCCCCCGCATCCCCGATCAGGATCAGTCGGTTCTGAACGGAGTCCTGCGCCTGCATCCCGGTAAGCGGAAATAATAAAAAAAGATATCCAATTATTTTCTTCAGCATAGCGGCTATTGTTTAAGCGCAAACTTTAAAACCGTGCCATAGGCGGCCTGGTTTCTTTCGTTGCTGATAAATAAATTCCCCGTTTTGTCGAAGGTGATGCCCTCGGGTTGCGGAAAAATGGACGGATCCAGGTGATGGGCTTCTTTTATATGCCAGTTCCTGTCGGCCACCAGCAGCAATTTATTTACGGAAGCCAGTATATACCATTCGCCGGTTTTCGGATTACGGGTCAGGGCACTGGGTTTTAATGCGCTTCTTTTTAACTGATCTTTCGGTAAGGTTGCAGCATCCAGTATAAATGAGCTTTTAACGGCCAGTGCTCCATCGCTCCATTGCAACAGGTAGCCACTGACCCCGCTGGTTTTTTTATCCACCTGGCATTGTTTGCACAGGGCATATACATCACCGCTGACCGGATCGGCGTAAAGTGATTCATATTCGCCCGGAGGTAATGCCTTTTTCCATTCCTTTACGGAAACCGCTTCTTCCAATGTTGTTTCATTTAAAGGGAAGGCAAACAAACTGCCATCACTTCGCAACACCACGATGTTCCCGTTACTTACCGACACGTCTTCATAATCGCCTTTTTTGCCAAACTTTGTGGTTCCCAAATCCCTGCTGCCGGGTTTAAAACGAAACACGGTTCCATTTTCATCCTGGATCGCATAAAGGGTATCGCTATTGTTTGCAAACGTAATCCCGGAGATCTCGTCCAGTATAACCGGCATGTTGAAGGTTTGCGGGCGGGACAGGTTGTAACCGGCCGGACTTGTATATTCCTTCTGTCCCATGCAGGATATGGTTGCAAGGGAAAAAAGCAGTATACCGAATTTATTCATTTTCCGTATTTTTCTTTTAAGTAAAGGTAAATCGCCCGTTGGGATCTGAAATCATTTTTGTTCCCGGTCAGGGCTATATTCCGGGCCTTTTCCCCGATCCACACCGCCGCAGCTGTGTCTTCCCACTGCAGCTGCAGGATCGTCATCAATTCATCTTTTAACCCCGGATCGGATACGGGGAAACAAACTTCGATCCGCCGGTAGAGGTTCCGGTTCATCCAGTCTGCCGATCCCAGGAATACCTGCGGATCTCCGTTGTTCTCAAATAAAAAGATACGCCCATGTTCCAGATAACGGTCTACGATCCTTTTTACTTTAATCCGCTCGCTTAAGTTTTCCACACCAGGCACCAGCCGGCAAATACCGCGCACGATCAGGTTAATGGTTACCCCCGCGCAACTGGCCTCATAAAGTTTGGAGATCATCACCTCTTCCTCAAGATTATTGAGCTTGATGGTGATACCGGCTTTCCGGCCCGCGCGTGCATGCGCCATTTCCGTGTCGATCCTTTTCAGGAATTCCTGCTGCAGGTTAAACTGAGCTACCAGCAGGGTATTAAAAATGCCGCGTTCCTCCGGCAATGGTTTACGGCGTTTTGCCAGGAAAATAAAGAGCAGTTCCAGCTCCCGTAATAATGCCGGCCGGGTGGTAAACAGGATATGATCCGTATATACCCGGGCAGAAGATTCATTAAAATTTCCGGTGGATAAAATACCATAATCATGCAGCCGCCCGTCCTTACGGATCCGGACCAGGGCTACTTTTGCATGCACCTTCAGCCCCGGAATGCTATAAATGATTTTTACACCTGCAGCCTTCATCGTTTTGGCCCAGCGGATATTGTTCTCCTCATCAAACCGGGCTTTTAATTCTACAAAGGCCGTTACTTTTTTCCCGTTACGTGCAGCAGTGATCAGTGCATTTGCGATCCTTGAATCCCTTGCCACCCGGTACATCGTCGTGTATACCTCTGCTATCTCCGGCCGCACAGCCGCTTCATTAAAAAACCGCAGCACGGCATCATAGGAAGCATAGGGCGTGTGTACGATAAAGTCTTTCCCGGCCATCTGTTCAAACAATGAAGCAGTGGTTGCCACCAGCGAAAAAGGCGGTTCAGCAGGATAAAGCAGGGATGGGGGCCTTACCGGGAACGAAAAAAAATCTTTCAGGTTGTGATAATAGCCTCCGGAGGTAGTATTGGCGCCCTGCAGGCCATAGGTATCGATAACTGTTTGCAATAAGGGCGGTGGCAGATCCGGTGCATATAAAAGGCGCGTTGCCAGCCCAAGATCCCGTTTCAGGATCTCTGCTTCTATTTTTAAAGCGATATCGCCGGCATATTCATCCTGCAGGTTCAGTTCCGCATCGCGGGTTATTTTAATCGTGTACGCTCCTCTGATAACCGCATTCTTAAAGATCACATCCAGGTGCATGCGTATAATATCATCGATAAAAAGGATATAAGTAATGCCCTCATAAATGGTATGCAGAAACCGGGGTACCTTATCCGAAGGAATGTTTACAAGGCAACGGCCGAGGCCGGTTGGCTGTTCCAGGTCAACCAGCATATAGAGTTTATTATTCTCCAGGAATGCCGGTTGCTCCGCATCCAGTGGTATCAGTACCAGGTATGCTGCCAGTACGTCGAAAAAATAAGTATTTAGCGTTGCGCGGATTCCTTCCGGTATGGGTTCATGGTATACCAGGTGGATCTGCTCCCGGCGAAGCGCAGGAATAATTTGTTCCTGTAGTATAGATCCAAACCGTTGCTGCTGTTGATTGATGAGTGCTTTTACCTGTTCGGTTACCGAAGGCCCTGTATCCGCGTCCAGCTTCCCGATCGCTTTGATCACCGGCATGCGTACCCGGTAAAACTCATCGAGGTTCGATGAATAAATAGCCAGGAAGTTGATCCGCTCCAGCAACGGCACGTCCTGCCTCGCCGCTTCCTCCAGCACCCGTCCGTTAAACTGCAACCAGCTGATATCACGGTCGTTCCATTTTTTCAATAGCTCCATCGCGCTTTATGAACCGTTAGTGATTAAAGATCATGGCAATCAAAAACCCGATCACCGAAAAAATAATTCCAAACATAAAAATATTGTAGGCCAGCCGCAGCAATTTGTATTTACGGCCCAGTACTACGCCCTGCGAAAACACATCTTTGATCAGCGTATCATACAAAAAGTCCTTATCCCCCATGATCTTCCGCATACCGGAAGCATATTCATCCAGGTGCATCCGGTAAAAATTACCAAAGAACAGCAGGTTGATCTTTTTTGAATCGACCTCCTCCTGTGTAAATACGCCGTTGGGTAAACTGGGGCGTGTGGCCAGTATACCCACCACCATGGTAATGACCGCTGTAGAAAGGATGAGGAAGGTGGGGTATACCAGCGGATCCCTTGCATCCAGCTTTCTTAGCAACAGGGTGATGATGGCCGAAAGAATGATTGAATTTACGGTAATAAGTATCTGTGCCTTATTATCGGCCATATCACTCAGCCGCTGGTTATTGGTGGAGGTGATCCGGAACATGGTTTCTACACCCCGGCCCGGATCCTTCAGATTTTTTTTGCCGGCAGCAACCAGTTCGGGCCTGTCGCCTGCTGCAGATAATTGAGGGTCCTTTGCCTTTTCTTCCTGTTTGGCCAGCAGTTGCTCCAGGTTTTCCTTTTTTTTATCATTTAAAAGCAACCGGCAGTAGTCGGTATGATACCGGTGCCCCTGTAACAGCCGGATCGTATTGTTGCGCCACTCTTCTTTGGAGATCTTTTTCTGAAAAACGGTTTCTTCCTCTTTACGCATCCGTTTATTAAACACCTCAAAATCGGCGGTGCCCAGGTGAAAAAGATCGGCATCACAAACGATGGCTTCCTGCTGGTTACCGGGCTGCTGTGGCATTTTTGTGGCACGTATACAGCCGGCAACTGCTGTTATAAAGGCAGCGTCTGCGTCTTTTGCTGTAAGATAAGCGGTTACCAGCTGAACCCCGGTTTCTTCATGCCCCACCCGTTCTCCGGCATAATACCCCAGGTCGTGAAACCAGGCAGCAACCACCACGATGGCATATTCCCGCTCCGGAAGCTGGTAATGATCCGCCATTTGTTTTGCTGCGGCAACTGCATGGGAAATATGTTCCAGGTTGTGATAATACAACGCTGGTTTGGGATGCAGGGCAATGTATTGTTCCACGTATGCTTCAGCATCCTGCAATAAGGCAGTGTACTCCATTTTATTTTTTTTAGTGGCTCGCTAAGCCGCTGTTTACAAAGCGCATAGCGTAGTTAAAGATACGACGGGGATTTCAAAATGATCCGGTTTCACCTGCAGGGGCTAAGGTTTTCCCGGATCTGCCGGGTCATTCAAATTTCGCAAATGCGCCGTTGGCAGATCGGTGTCCGTTAAAACGAATGAGGCATTTCGTTTTTTGTTGTGATCAAGAAGTTTGTAATCATAATTCTTATTACAAAAAGCATGATTACAATTTTGTAATATTCATTTTTGTAATCGTAAAAAATATTACAAAGGTTTTGATTACAACGGGATCCCGGGGGAGAAACCGGAATAGTATCAGGATTGGCCCGATTCAAAAAATAAATCGTCTTTAAAGAAATAACCCAAACCGCAGTAGTTCGCCGTAGCTGGAGCAGTTCAGTTTTCGCATAATATTTTTCCGGTGGGTTTTTACCGTTTCTGAGGAAATAAACAGTTGTTCGGCAATTTCTCCATTGTTCAATCCGTTGATCACCATTGACAGGATCTTTCGCTCTCTGCGGGTTAGCTCCTTGAATAACCGGAGGTGCTCCATCAAAAAATCATGATCGCTTAGAAAGCGTTTAAAGCGGTGCAGGTAATATGGCAGGTCAAGCGCATCCATTTCCATACGGATCACGGCCTTCGCCTTATCGGCATCCCAATCTACCGCAATCAGCGGTTTGGAATTGGGCAGTGGCGCCACAGGAGTTTCCTTTTGGGTGAGCCATTCGAGGGCCTGGTTTTCGGTAGAAAAGAACCCGGGCCTTAGCGGGGCCTTGCCCACTTCGAAAATTTCATACACAGACATCATGGCCAGTATGTCCTGGCTTACGAGGATGCCCACTTTTTCAGTTACTCCTTTTTGAGCGCCGGGATAATTGAGGAAGGCATCTGTCCACTTTTGTTCCTCCGGTGTAAGAATATGCCCGAATTTTGTATTGTCCCAAAAGGTATACCGGGGAAGCACCCGCTCATACGCCTCCTTAAACGCCCGGATGGCGCTTACATACTCATCCGAAGTTTTACATTTCAGAAAGTCCCCCTTCAGGATATCCGCACCGGGGATATACTCAATGGAGAAGGCATCTGTTTTGTAGAGGTTCTGGGACATGCTTTTACATTAGAACAAAGATACATATAAAGAAGCAACCCCAAAAATGTCCTGTCGTATGCCTTAAAATGCCCTATCCTCATGACATAGAGACCAATCTGCCATCCGGTTTATGGCATGCAGACCGCTTTCGGAAAGGATAAGGCCCGAAAAATGTTGCCAAAAAAGTATCTTTGCCGCTCATAAAAATCTGGAGCAGTTCATGAGTACACAATCCTTTTCCGAACAGGAAAAAATAAGAAGAGAAAAATTACAAAAATTAAAAGAGGCAGGCGTTGACCCCTACCCGGCGGCATTGTACCCGGTAAGTCATTTTTCTGCCGATATAAAAGATCAGTTTACGGAAGAAAATAAGGAAGCCTTTGCCCAGGTATGTGTTGCCGGCCGTATTATGAGCATTAATGATAAAGGCAAGGTTTTTTTTATCAAGATCCAGGACAAACAGGGGCTGATCCAGCTTTATGTAAAGCGGGACGAACTTTGTCCCGGAGAGGATAAATCCTTTTGGGAAAACGTGGTTAAGCACGGGCTCGACCTGGGTGATTTCATTGGTGTGACCGGCTTTGTATTCATTACCAAAACCGGGGAAACCTCCATCCATACACAAACCCTTACCCTGCTGGCAAAATCATTAAAACCCTTGCCTGTAGTAAAGCGGGATGAGGAAGGAAATGTATTTGATGAGGTTACCGATCCGGAGTTTAAATACCGGCAGCGATATGCAGACCTGGTGATCAACCCTTCCGTAAGGGAAACCTTTATTAAAAGAACAAAACTGATCAATTCCATCCGCGACTTTTTAAATGCGCATGGGGCATTGGAAGTAGACACACCCGTGCTGCAGACAATCCCTGGTGGTGCGGCTGCCCGTCCGTTTATTACGCATCACAATGCGCTGGATGTGCCGTTTTATATGCGTATTGCCAATGAGCTGTATCTGAAACGCCTGGTAGTGGGCGGGTTCGACTGGGTATATGAGTTTAGCCGCAATTTTCGCAACGAAGGAATGGACCGTACCCATAACCCGGAGTTTACGGTACTGGAATTCTATGTGGCTTACAAGGATTATTTCTGGATGATGGAAACTACCGAGCAGCTGCTGGAAAAAGCGGCGATAGATGTAAACGGAACGGCAGAGGTGCAAATGGGCGGTCCTTCGACTTCACTCAGGACCATTTCCTTTAAGGCACCCTACCCCCGGGTTTCTATTTACGATGCCATTAAGGAGCATACCGGCCACGATGTAAGCACACTCGATGAAGAAGGATTGCGTGCCGTTTGTGGCGAGCTGCATATTCATGTAGACAAAACAATGGGTAAGGGCAAACTGATCGATGAGATCTTTGGCGCAAAATGCGAAGCGCATTATATACAGCCCACATTTATTATTGATTACCCGGTAGAGATGAGCCCGCTTACCAAGAAGCACCGCAGCAAACCGGGCCTGGTAGAGCGTTTTGAGCTGATGGTTAACGGAAAAGAAATTGCCAATGCCTATTCGGAGCTCAATGACCCCGTTGAACAACGCGAACGGTTTGAAGAGCAGGCAAAACTGCTGGAACGTGGGGATGAAGAAGCGATGTTCATCGACTATGACTTTTTACGGGCACTGGAATATGGCATGCCGCCTACTTCCGGTATCGGCTTTGGCATCGACCGCCTGGTGATGTTGCTGACAAATCAGCCGTCTATACAGGATGTGTTGTTCTTCCCCCAGATGCGGCCGGAGAAGATGGACTAAGTAATAGGTTAACAGATATTCCTGAGACACTTCCGATGGGAGTGTCTTTTTTTATGTTCCCCCGGTTCGCTGAAGCCGTAACTGGAATGCTTTCCGGTATGTGTCCCCTACCGGGATCTCTTTTTGCCCAATCATCACCATGCCCGCCAGTATTTTTTCAAGCCGGTCTGTATTCACAATATAGGAACGGTGTATCCGTATAAACCGTTCCGGTGTCAGGCGCTGCAGGATCTCCTTTAAATTGGTGAGCACCATAAAACTGCGCCGTGCTGTGTAAATACGAATATAATCCCGCAATCCTTCAATATACAATATTTCATCTTCCCGTACCGGGTGCTGCACACCGCTCTCTTTAATATAAAGCACCGGCGCCGGTTCTGCTGCGGCCTTCCATTGCCTGAATTTTACAATGCTCTTTAAAAACCGGTCATAGCTTATGGGTTTTAATAAATAGTCGACCACCTGGTACTGATAACTGTCTACGGCATATTGCGGGTACGCAGAAGTGATCACAAAACAATTTTGCCGGTTAAACTGGTCCATTAGTTCCATACCCGTTTTTTCCGGCATCCGGATGTCCATAAATACCAGGTCGGCCAGTCCTCCCTCCAGGTAAGGAAGGACTGACTGTAATTTTGTTCCACCGGCCATTACAACCAGTCCTTCTGTTTGCTCCATATACTTTTTGAGCAGGGTTACCGCAAGCGGCTCATCATCAAGTATCACACATCGGATCATATGGGCCGGTATCAAAAATTTATATGTAAATACACTTTGTAGCAGTTATCGGTTGTTTGGCATTGCAGCTGGTGCCGGTTGGGATAATAAAAGTGCAGTCGCCGCTTTATATTTTCCAGGCCAACACCTCCTACCGTGTCTTTTTGCCGTGCGCTGATCTTATTGGTCACCCCAAGCGTTAGCCAGGTAGCAGCAGTTTCCAGAACGATGGTCACCGGCGATCCGGCATCATCCATTACTCCGTGTTTGAGTGCATTTTCTACGAAGGGAGAAATGATAAAAGGCGGAATCAGCTGCTGTTCATTGATGATGTTTTTTTTACACTGCAGATGCAAGGGAGCTTCGTGACGGAGCTGCTCCAGGGCAATCAGGTTATCGATATAATGTACCTCCTCTATCAGGGCGACCGTTTCCCCGCCTGCTTCATAAGTAGTAAAACGCATCATGCCCGCCAGCGCCTCTATGGCCGGCAAGGCAGCCTGAGACCTGTTAAATACCAGGGCGTAAATATTGTTCAATGTATTGAAGATAAAATGAGGATTTACCTGGGCTTTTAAAAACTTTATCTCTGCTGAAGCCTGCTGTACCTTCATTTGCGCATTTTCTTCCATCAGTCGAATGTTGTGGATCAATACCCATATGATGGTGCTGATCACAACTGCAGGAAAAGCATAATACAAATTGTCATACGCATAAAACAATAACGGAGGTTTGCCGTAATAGTTCTTGTATCCCCAAACGGCCGGGGAAAGCACTTCTTCAAAACCATACCGGAGGCCTAAAAACAATGCATAACTGATCAGTACCGGCAGCAGGTATTTAATAACCGGTTTCCGCTTGCTGAACGCCGGTAATAAAAAAAGATAATTTATGTAAAAGACAAGCGCCGTGATCACCAGGTAGGAGCCGTCAAAAAATCGCAGGCCCGGAAACTGCAGCCGGATTGAGGGGGTATAAACAACCCGAAGCAACCGGATCCCTATAAACAGGACCCAGAATACCAGGTGTATACTTATGGCCGTTTTTTTCCGGAGCATTGCCTGTTTTTTTATGTGAAGTACGCGGGAATTGATGAAATAACCAACCGGTTTGCAGATAAAAAAAGGGTGTTTGCAGAGTTTCTTTCTTTACATCGGTTCCGTTTTACAAATTTGGTGAAACATTCTATTATGACAACCCGATACTTTTACCTGCTGTGCAGTTTACTCCTTTCGATGGTAACTTATGGGCAGCGTGCCGTGTTTAAGGATAAGTTTGACGATGCCATTCCGGTACTAAATTTTGGAACCTTCCATATGGGATATACACCGGATGCAACAAAAGTAGATTTTGATAAAAAAGATAAAAAGAACCAGCAGGAGGTACACGCCATTGCAAAGCTGCTGGCAGATTTTAAACCTACGGTTATTGTAGTGGAGCGGGTACCGGAGCGAAATGAGGCGCTGCTGGCGGAATATCAATCTTATTTGAAAACGCCGGAGATGGAGTTCAAAAGTTTGTCGGAGATCCAGCTGCTGGCCTATGAAGTTGGCCGGCTAAGCGGTGCTACCCGGATATACGGGATCGATTTTCATGAAAATTACAATTATGCACTTTTTAGAACGCTGCAGCCAAAGACCGATTCGACCACGATACCGCAATACGATAAACTGGTGGAAGCATATGCAAAAACCCGGAACGAAAAAACAATGGGCGTTAAGGAACGGCTAAAACTAATGAATCATCCTCAAAGCCTCGATTACCTGATCAACGTAAATGCAGACCTGCTCACCTATGTTTCTACCAGGGGCAATGCAGAGGGCGCGCAGGAAGCCGCGAAGTTTTATCACCGGAACCTGGTGATGTTCTCTAACCTGAATCAACTTCCACTTACAAAAAATGACCGGGTTTTTATCCTGATGGGAGCCGGGGATACCGCTTTTTTTGCCGATTTTTTTCGCCGCAGTCCCAAATACAAACAGGTAGATACCTTTACCTATTTAAAATAGTCCGGTTCCGGGGCTTGTCGAAACAGCCGGCTAACCCGCCTTTATTTGTATTTTTAGCAAAAAGAAGCATGTCTGAAAATACAACACCGGTTTATCTCAATACCGCCGCCTGCGGTCTTATTCCGCCCTCCGTTCTGGAAGCCGGCACCCGTTTATACACCGGGTTTGAAACAAACAGTTCTGCCACCGCAGAGCATTGGCGTAATGTTGAACAATTGCGGATCAAAGAAAACATCGCCGGGTTTATAGGGGCCCCGCCGGATAGCATTGCGCTGATCCCCAATTTTTCCTTTGGCCTTAACTCCATTGTACATGCCCTGAACGGCAGGGAAAAAGTATTGCTGTATAAAAAAGATTTCCCTTCCGTATATGCGCCGTTTGTCATTAATCAATTTGATATCGTTTGGCTCGATGATGAAGACGGGTTCACCATCGACCTTAATAAAATCGAATCCATCATCCGGGAACAACATATAAACCTGATAGTCATTAGTCATGTGCAATGGCAAAGTGGTTTCAAAATCGACATTAAAGCGCTTTGCAAACTATGCCGGCAGCACGGAGTGCACACCATCATTGATGCCACACAAAGCCTGGGCGCGGTAGACCTTCAAATTTCTGAAACAGATCCGGATGTGGTCCTTTCCAGCAACTATAAATGGATGAACGCCGGATTTGGCAATGGTCTTTTATACATGAACCCCCGCTTTGCGGCTCAGTATCCTGCAACAATAACCGGCATGAACAGTAATACGGTTCATTTTACCAGTAATGGGTTCGGCTTTAATGGCGGCGTAGCCAATTATGAGCCGGGAAGCCTGAATATGTTTGGGTGCTCCATTTTAAACCGGGCAGTCCTGGAAAAGAAAGCACTTGGGATGGCGTTTATAGAGCAACACAATACTGCGCTTACGAAAAAACTGGTAGATGCGCTTGCAACATTACCGGTGTCAATCGTTGGCCCGGCCACACCCGATAACAGAAGCTCTATTGTAGTGCTGGGAGATAAAAACGGGTTGCACACATATCTTTCCCAAAACAATGTGATCACTACCGGTCGGAATGGCCTCATCCGCATCAGCATTCATTATCACAATACGGAAGCAGATATCGAATCCGCGGTTCATTATATCAGCGAAGGGCTAAAATAGGTATAGCCCTTGTTGGTGCTATAAGGTCCCATAGGCCTTATAGCACCGCAGGATTTAATTCAGTTGCTGAAAAACAATGGCTGCCAGCAGTGCGCCGATCAGGGGGCCAACAACCGGTACCCAGCTATAGGCCCAGTCACTGCTGCCTTTTTTACCGATGGGTAACAGGGCATGCATGATACGTGGCCCCAGGTCGCGAACGGGGTTAATGGCATAGCCGGTTGGCCCGCCAAGGCTTAACCCAATGGCCAGTACGATGAACGCTACGGGCAATGCATCCAGGGCACCCAGGCTATTGGAAGGCGCAATAATAAACAATACGGAAAGGATCAGCAGGAATGTACCAATCGCTTCTGTAAGCAGGTTATGCCCTGCATTGCGGATGGCCGGTCCGGTACTGAATACCGCCAGCTTTGCCGCGGTATCATCAGTCTCAATAAAATGCTGCCGGTAGGCCGCCCATACGCCCAACTGGCCCAGCATGGCGCCCAATAATTGTCCGCCGAGGTATTGCGGCACCACAGCCGGAGCTGTTTTGCCCAGGTAGGCCAGCGCCACTGTTACCGCGGGGTTCAGGTGTGCGCCACTGGCCTTGGATGAAACAAATACCCCTACAAAAACAGCCATGGCCCAACCCATGGTAATAACGATCCAGCCGCCGCTGTTTCCTTTTGTTTTATTTAATACCACATTGGCAACGACTCCGTTCCCCAAAATGATGAGAAAGAAGGTCCCCACTAATTCACTTGTAAAAATATTCATATGGTTTTGTTTGTCGTTTAAAGTTTCAGTTCAACGTTTAAAGTTAGCTCTCGTTCGTACTTGCAGATCAATGCTCCATTCCCACTCCCGATAGCCATCGGGATTCAAATTTTCAAATTAATCCACTTCTGTCCACACCTGTGCCGCACGCACTGCGCGTTTCCATCCCTTGCTCAGCTGTTCCCGCACCTCTTCACTCATATAAGGTTCAAACCGCTCATCTTCCTGCCAGTATTGTTTTACCTCATCCAGGTCTTTCCAAAATCCAACCGCCAGTCCGCTAAGATAGGCCGCGCCCAGGGCTGTTGTTTCTGTGATCTTCGGGCGAACCACGGTTGTATTCAGCAGGTTTGCCTGAAACTGCATCAGGTAATTATTTACCGTAGCGCCCCCATCAACCCGTACTTCTTTGATCTGCAAACCGGCATCTGCCTCCATGGCTTTTAATACATCCATGGTCTGGTAGGCAATACTTTCTATTGCAGCCCGTGCTATATGTCCGTCGGAACTGCCGCGGGTAAGCCCGGTAATAATACCGCGCGCATGCTGATTCCAGTAAGGCGCGCCTAAACCGGTAAAGGCCGGTACCATATATACCCCGCCATTATCAGCCTCGGTTGCGGTCAGAGCTTCGATATCACCCGATTTTTGAATCAGCTTCAGCCCATCACGCAGCCATTGTACCACAGCGCCGGCAATAAATACACTTCCTTCCAGGGCATAACTCACTTCATTATTGATCTTCCAGGCGATAGTGGTTAACAGGTTATTTTTCGACGGAACGGGTTGATTGCCGGTATGCATCAGCATAAAGCAACCGGTGCCATACGTATTCTTTACCATTCCTGACTGGGTACACATCTGTCCAAACAATGCCGATTGCTGATCCCCGGCAATACCGCTTACCGGAATCCTTGCCGCGGTGATCAATTGCTGGGTATGCCCGTACACCTCACTGCTCGAACGCACTTCGGGCATCATGCTTTGGGGGATGCCAAATAATTGCAGCAGCTCTTCATCCCATTGCAAGGTATGAATATTAAATGCCATCGTGCGGGAGGCATTGCTAACGTCCGTGGCATGCACTTCTCCGTTGGTCAGTTTCCATAATAGCCAGGAGTCTACCGTTCCAAAACAAAGATCACCGTTCTCCGCTTTGGCGCGGGCACCATCTACATTTTCCAGGATCCATTTGATCTTGGTGGCAGAAAAATACGCATCGGTTACCAGCCCCGTTTTTTCTTTTATTTTTTCAGCAGAACCATCCTGCTTCAGGGTATCGCAATAACCGGAGGTCCGGCGGTCCTGCCATACGATGGCATTGTAAACGGGCTGAGAGGTATGGCGGTCCCAAACCACGGTTGTTTCCCGCTGGTTGGTAATACCGATGCACGCAATATCCTGTGTAGTTAGCCCGGCTTTTACAATGGCCTCTGTGGCCACACCCAGTTGGGTAGACCATATCTCGTTGGCATCATGCTCTACCCAGCCGGGTTGCGGAAAGATCTGGGTAAATTCTTTCTGGGCAACAGACACAATGTTGCCTTTTTTGTCGAATAAAATAGCGCGGGAACTGGTGGTGCCCGCATCAAAAGAGAGAATGTATTTTGACATAGCGAATCGTTTATATATTTTATCTAAAAAATAAGTTGTTTAATCTTTTTTAGTCTGTATGGAAAAGCGCTGCAAGATATCCATCAAAAGGAAAATTATTATGCATCCATTCATTGTAAACAGCCTGCTCACTCTATATCCTTGTTCTAAAATTCATGTGGTTAAAAATACGTTTTAAATATTCATCTCTGTAATTTAGGTTTAACGTTCCAATACTTCAAAAAAACGGCGCTGTTATTTCATCGATACCGTCAGCGCTTTAGGCCGGGTCATGGTTTCCGAATACACATTGCCAAAACGGTCTGTAACCTTTATTAACACCGTTGATGTGGGACTTAGAGCCGTTGCCTTAAACAGGTGCGCCGATGTGGTGGTACAAAAATCACTTGTGGGCGTTGCTCCGGCATTTAACCGCAGCGCCTCATAGGAAATAATATGCAGCGGGTCTTTTACCTTTACCCGTGTAACGGCCAATGGCGTTGTTCCGTTCTCAAAAAGTTCTACTTTCCAGCGCTTATCATAGCCCCATACATTTACCAGGATTTCGTTCTTAGAGTTTTTTGTGGCATAGGTATCTGCATAACCCGCCAGAAGGGCATCGGTCGTATTGGGTGCATAATTTGCCGCCGTAATATGGACCTGGTTTAAATCATATGCCCGGAACTGGTACTGCTCATCGTAACCGATGGCTTTGTACCGCCAGTCATAATCCGTGTTATTGAATTTCCAGATGGCATATCCGCCCGGGGCACCGTCTTTACAGATCTGGTTGCCTGCATAACCGTTCTTCCCGGTCCACCACCAGGTGGCACAAACGGCGCCGGAATTGTGCTCCATCAAGGCCGGCGAATTTTCGTACGCATAGCAGATATGCGTATGCCCTGTTAACACATGTACATTGGTAAACCCGGAAAAGCAGTTGATAAAATCCCCTGCATTGGTTAAATTCAGCGATGCCGTTTCCGAAGCCGATGGGTTGTTGTTTAATTGAATGTGCATGGCCAGGATAACCGGGGTAGATTTATCGGTAATGGTGGCCAGGTCTTTTTTTAGCCAGGCGATCTGGTCTGCAACGATGGTTTCGTTATAAGACCGGTCTCCCAGTGTTCCCTGGGCACCGCCATTATTTACATATTCAATATTATCCAGTACAATATAATGCACCTTCCCAAGATTGAACGAGTAATACGTGGGTCCCAGTGAAGCTCTGAAGCCGGCTTCAGCGGCCCAATCGGCGGCCACATAAGGGTCGTTATCATGGTTGCCCATGGTATGAAAAACCGGTATGTTGATATTTTTCATTACAGACAGGTATTCTGCAAATCCATACTTGTTGGTGTACCAATAGGCGTCCCAGGTCATATCGCCCAGTGTAAGTCCGTATACTTTGTATCCCTGCTGCTGGTACCGGGCAATGGTGGCCTTTGCATCCGGCAAAAAGCCATTCTGAAACTGGGCCACATCATCATTCCTGTTGGCAAGGTGCATATCGCCCAGGGCTAATACCACATGCCGGTCGTTATTGGTTTTTGTTAAGCTAAAATGCATCGTTTCGACTACGGATGCCGCAGCCTTAAAGGCCTGGTAAAAGACCGGCAGTATGGTATTTCCGGTGCTTACTTCATAACCTCCCGGAACGGATATAAAAACAAAATTTTTTGTTTTGGCCGAAGGCAGGTAATAAATACCGTCGGCATTGGTAGTGGTAACGGCTACTCCATCAGAAACAACCACGCCTGATACACCAATACCGGCACAGGTAACCCGGCCCTTGACCGTCATACCTGCCATATCGGGCAGGGAATTGCTTTCACTACCGGGATCTGTACCCCCCTCGGAAGCATTGGTTTTGCTGCACCCAGTGGCTACAAATCCCGCACCAGCCAGCGTAGCAGCATGGATAAACTGTCGCCTCGAAAAGATTCCGGCAGCTTTAATCGTTTTGTTTTTCATGTTCAATGCGCTTTTCAAAAATCATTTCAACTGGTAAAATAAATCCGGATAATCGGTAATAAGCCCGTCTGCACCCATATCCGCCAGCTTTTTAATGGTTTCAATATCATCTACCGTCCAGGGAACGATCTTTATATTCCGTTGGTGGCATTCCTTCACCAGCTCGGGTGTTACAATGGAATAATGCGGACTGTAATACTCCGGCGTGTAGCCCAGGCTTTTCAATTGCTCCTCCAGGCTACGCTTTTCCTTATCACCGATCAAAAAGGAGGTTTGTACCTGTGGATATTTTTCATGCATGATCTTTAGGGCCCGTTCATCAAAACACTGGATGATCATGCGTTTGCCAATATTAAAGGGCAGTATGGTTTTCATGGCCAGGTCGGTAAACTCGGCTACCGGCGGGCAATAAATACCCTCGCCTTTGGGGTTGGATTTGATTTCAATATTATACTGTATGGTTACACCCTTCTTTTTTGCATAGGCTTCGGTTGTTGCCAGCAGCTCTTTCAGTAATGGTTTCACTGCTGCCACTTTTTTCTGCCGGGGTGCTGCTGCGTAAAACTTTTTACCTACATCATATTTTTTAATGGAATCATAGGTCATGGAATAGAGGATCCGTTTTTTTGATGCCTCCGGGGTTAGTGTGTCTCCCTCCGGAGTGGTGGTAAATCCGTAGTTAAACGTGGCATCATGCGATACTACGATCTGGCCGTCCTTTGTTACCTGCATATCCATTTCCAGCGTGGTAACGCCCATATCGATGGCATTTAACATTGCAGGAATGGTATTTTCCGGCATCAGGCCCTTACCGCCGCGGTGGGCTTCCATATCAAAATTCCGGTACTTTTTGGGCAGGCTGATCTTTTTTTGCGCATTGGATGCCGCCGCCGCTGCCAGTAATAATGTGGTGCCTAATAGTTTTAATGTCATCTTAAAAGTATTTTCCGTCTTTTAAAATTGTTGCCCATAACCGGTACCCGTTTATATTCAAATGCAGCCCGTCGTAGGTGAGGGTTTTATCCAGTTTGCCGTCCTTTAAAAAATGGGGATACAGGTCAATGATGGTAATGCCTTCTTCTTTTCCCAGTTTTTTCAACCCTTCATTTACGGCTGTAATATGTTCATCTTTTCCGTAATGATTTTTCTTTGGGGGCACATCACTATTCACCGGCAGCACTGTTTGAAAGTAAATTTTGGTAGCCGGGCTTTCCTGTTTGATCTGCCGGATCATGCGTTTATAGTTATCCAGGATCACGGCATCCGGAACATTCCGGGAAATATCATTGGTACCGATCAGGATAAACACTTTCTGCGGCTTACCTTCCGTTACTTCGCGCAGGCGCTCCAGCACGCCGAATGTAATATCGCCACTGATACCGCGGTTACGGGCCAGGGGGTTTTGCAACAGCTCCGTCCAGTCGACACCTGCTGTAATGCTGTTGCCCAGGAAAACAATGTCTTTTGAGGAATTTGGAAAGGCCTTGAACTGATCCACCTTTAAGGCATAGCTGCCGGGGCGATAGGTACTGTCCCAGGTAGCCGACTGGGCGATACTGGTAACAGCGCTAAAGATGCAGGCAACGACGAGGCCCGCCGGAACCCTTCTTTTAAATTTTAGTTTCATTTGCTTTAAGTTAAAACATATTAAACGCTTAGTAAACCCGGCAGTTACTATTCCACAATTTTTGTAATAAGCGAATCATTGGGGCCGCCCCGACCAGGTTCTATATCGGCAATAGTGGCCGCCACATGATCATCTTCTGTTTTTTGAAACAGCTCGATCACCGTCTGCTTCCGGGCGGTGGTCCACCGGCCCAGGGTAATATTATATACGCCACCCATCATACTGTATAAACCGGCATCAGCTTTAGCAGGATCGGGGTGCGCTGCATTTATCGGGTAAGGCATATTGGTGGTATTACCGGAAGATCGATAATATAAATAAGGGACGATTGTTGGTTTATAGGTATCGGGATCAATACCTACCGAGTACATGGAATACCAGTCGTTATTACAAATGCGGTAACCCTGTATGGGGTTTTTGGAGGGATCATAGATACCCGTGTTTCCGCCCGAAGCAATAAATAAAACATCTTCAGGCACCGAAGTTTCTGTAACCGTAGTTCCTTTAAATAAGGCCACCCCGCAGGCATTTCCGCTGTTGGCAAAAGGGCCGCTGTTCGAAAAAGCACTTACGCGTACCAGTCCGCCATCTCCTGCATTAGTAGCATTGGTGGCAGCGTTATACGTTTTCCCATACCAATTGGTTTCATCGGGGAAAGAAACAGTGCCTAAGTTGCCATTGATCTTCCTGTTTTGGAAACCAAAATAAAAGAACTTTCCTTTTGATGCAGTACCGGATGTAATATTCCATTTAATCGTGCGCTTCTCTCCTGTAGCCCATCCGGCAATCAGCGTCGTTGGGGTAGATGTTCCGGCATTGTTGCAAAATACTATACTGTAGGGAGTAACTGAAAAATCAATATCCCGGGTGGCAATCATTTGCACGTATTCATTACCGCCATCGCCGCCCTTGGGATCGCTCTGAATTCCTGTTATAATGAGATCCTGCGCCGAAGATCCCATATTGATCATATCATCGCCCTCCCTCGTTCTTAGCTGTACCGATCCGTCAGCCGTTTTAAAAGGGATGCCCACATACGCTCCCAAGCCGTAAGGTGCATCATTTGCATAAGATACACCCGGTTCGGTATAAAGTATCAGGTCTCCAAAACCATCGTTGATCGTTTTAGCGCCGCTGATCACATCTCCTGGCTTGGGTGCGGGATTAAAGCCGGATTTATTAATGATGCAAAGCGAACTCTCATAGTCATCAGGGTTTGCCAGCAACTGGCCTATATTGATGGCATTGATATTTACAATGCCTTTACCCCTGGGGGTAATCATAGCGCCCGTTATACCAGTAAGGGTTAAGATGCCATTTTTACGCGTGAGGGTACTGCCGATAATATCGATCATTACCGAATCTCCGGGATGATAGCCCGCTGCTGCAGCGCCCAGATCTATAGAAATGCCCCTTAAAGTATTAAGGCGGCGGTTGTCCTGTACTACCAGCAGCCCCCCGGGGATATTGCCTTCTGTATGATCTGATATAACGACGGCCTCCAGCCTGGTGCCCCCATAAAGCATTTCCTTAGTAAGCGTTACATCCTGATCCTTATAAAGGGGACGTATATCTAAAATAGAGACCACATCATGGGGTACACCGCCCGGATAGTTCTCGTATGTATTTTTAGTACAACTGCTGATTGCAGCTGCTACGCTTAGTACCAAAAAAAGATTGAATATATACTTCATCTGTAATTTTTTTAATGTGATTTCTTTTTATGGCTTCTGCCACCATACATTGGTATTGATCTGATCGACCCCCTGTGCAGCCACCGCAGTCTTATAGTTGGTTGGGTTGGCCGATTGCACATACACAGGGTATACCAGCCGGGCAGGCATTACTTTACCATTTTGAAGGCCGTTCAGGTCTTCTAAATGCAGGTTCGGATAACCGGTGCGCCGGTACTCAAACCATTGCTGCAGGTCTGTCAAAAAGAGGGCGTAATATTTTTGCCCATGGATCAGTTCCATTTTTCTTGCAGTTGAAAGCGTGTCATTCCAGATCACACTACTATTGGAAAGATTCTCAAGATGCAGTTTAAAGTCGGCAGCCGCGGTATCCTCCGGAAAATTGGGCACCCAGTAGTTAATAGCCGATGCGATGCCCTGGTAAAAATGCCCTTTAGGATTGGCGCCGATCCATCCCTTTAAGGCTGCTTCCGCCAGTATGAACTGCACTTCGGCATATTGCATAATGATGCCCGTATTGGGGTTCTGCTGCAGGGACCATACCCCGCCGGTGCTTTTATCGTCATAGCTTTGAAAGTAACACCCTTTCGGGTCCGCCTTGCCCGGCTCGTAGCCGCTTCTTACCCCGCGCCAGCCGCCGCCACTGGCCTGCGCAATACCCAGGCGGCCAATGGAACCGGATCCATAGGGTTTAGCAGAAGTAAACCTTGGATCCGACCAGGCATTGAGACTGTCGAGAAAATAACTGCAGATGGCCGGCGTTCTGAAATCCTGCACCCGCACATTGTACACATAAGGCGATGTATAGGGGTCCGTACTGCTGACACCGCCGCTCCAAAGCACCCTTGCACAATCGGCGTTGGAGGTCATAATGGGGTATTTGCCGGAGTTTTGAGCAATTTCTTTAATCTTATCCTGGCACTTTTGAGCCACTTCGGCTTTTTTGGATACCCGGAGCAATAGCCGCAGGTAAAGGGAGTTCCCCAGTTTTCGCCATTTTGAAACATCCCCATTATAAACCGGGTCACTTGTTGCAACGATCGCCTGATTCTGGGCCAGCAGATCATTGGCCTCCTCCAGTTTTTTAAACAGGCCTTCGTATACATCTTTTTGCCGGTCAAAAACGGGCTGCATATTTCCCTGCCTACCCTGAAGGGCTTCACTGTAAGGAATATCTCCATAGGTATCGGTCAGGTTCGCAAACAGCCATGACTCGCAAATTCTCGCGATGCCCTGGTAGGAGGTATTGAGGCTATCCCCGCGGCTCGACAAGCTGTCGATATCCCGGAAATTGGTCAGCTGTACATACCAGGCATTCCATAAGTAATCGGACTGGCTGGCCCTGAAGGCATACCGGAATACCGTATTTTCTCCATCGCTCTGGCTCACTGTAACCTGCATCAGTTCGTTGGTAAAGCTCCTGTTCCGGCTCATTCCCGGCCAGATGGAGTTTTGTAATGCCGGCGCCAACAGTTTGTCTGACGTGGTATGAAGAATATTAATGGGGTCAATATTCAGTTTTTCAAACCCTTTTTTACATGAGTATATGGTTGATAAGGTCAACAAAATGACACATGTGGTAATTAGTTGTTTTTTCATTTCGATATCAATTAAAGTCCGATAGATAAATTAAAACCAATAGTACGGCTAGAAGGGAACTGCCCTACTTCAAACCCGGTAACAATATCCGATCCGCTAAGGGTACCAAATTCCGGATCAAAGATGGGCCAGGGCGACCAGATGAACAGATCGCGGCCATAAATACCGATCTGGGCAGAGCTCAATCCTATTTTTTTCAATAGTCTTGGTTTAAAGGCATAGTTTAAGGATGCTTCACGAAATTTGATAAAATCGGTACTGAAGGTGCTGCCCTCTGCATTCAGCGATCCCATACTATTTTGATAGTACTGGTCCACATCATATGCTACCACATCATTTTTCCGGTACCCGGTAACTTCTCCCTTTTCGTTCAGCACTTCCAGCACCCCATTGCCAACAATTCCGTTATACCGCCCCGGCAGCGTGGCTTTTAATTTGCCCTGCTCGATCATTTTGTAGTGTGTGAGAGAGTATCCCACCGCACCGGCCTGCGCATCAAACAATACTTTTAGGCTGAGTTGTTTATACCGGAATGTATTGCCGATACTCATCTTATATTTAGGTGTTGTATTGCCTAAATAAATAATGTTGCTGGTAATTTTCGGGAAACCGGTAGCCGGATCAAAGATCACCTGCCCGTCCGGGCTGCGCTGATAACCCAAACCATATAAATCGCCCATACTTCCGCCAATCGTAGCTACGATCTGGCCGCTGGCGATCTGGCCAGACCGGAGCAGTACCACGCTGTCTGGCATGGAGATGATCCTGTTTTTATTGGCTGCAAAGGTGGCAGACACATCCCAGTTAAACCCATTCCGGTTTACAATGGGTTTTCCGTTCAGCGACAATTCCACGCCACTATTGTTCACCCTTCCAGCATTAATAATGGCAAAATCGTACCCGGATGACCGGTCCAGGGTCCTTGTCAGGATCTGGTTCCTTGTATTGCCCCAGTAAACGGCCAGGTCAAACCCTAAACGGTTTTTGAATAACTGCACTTCGGTTCCCAATTCAAAAGTTGTGGTTTTCAGCGGCTTCAGGTTATCATTGGGCAGGGTTTTCGGGTTGGCCACTGCACTATCCGGAAACAATCCATTGGTACGCGAAAGCAGGTAGGTATATGCCGTTCGATATGGAGTTGTAGCACCACTTCCCACCTGAGCGATAGAAGCTCTTAATTTGGCATAACTGATAAAGGACGGCAATTGGGTATAATCAGACAGTACGAAACTGGTATTTACAGAGGGATAAAAGAAACCCACATTATCCGTCCGGTCTGCCGTGGCCAGCACACTGTTCCAGTCCTGCCTTCCGGTAAGTTCTAAAAAAAGATAGTTCTTATAACTAAAATTAACCACTCCATAAACGCTGTTGATCTGGTAGCGGCTGGTGTCCGGAATATACATCAATCCGTACAGGTTACTATCCAGGTTATACATGGCCGGATAGGGTGAGCCCCATAAAGAGTCCCGTTTCGGGAATTTTAACCCGTCTGCCCTTACATCGGTTTTATTGTATTCATTTCTCAACTGGCTTCCACCAAGGGATGCCCCGAATTTAATGTCTTTTGAAAGGTTCTTATGATAGCGTACCAAAAAGTCATAACTCAACTCCCGGGCATATACATCCTGCTTTCTTACCGAGCCCTGCGGTAGCCGGGAACCGGCATCATAAGGGCGATCCTGCTCGCGCTTATCCTTGGACCAGTCCAGGTTTCCACGCACCATTAAACTCAACTCCTTGGTAAGCTCATAATTCAGCTGCACATTTCCCGTTAGATTATGTCTTCTTGTCTTATTTATAAATTCGTTTACGATGGCAAACGGGTTTTCCGGATAAGAGGAATAGGGATAACGGATCCTGCGGTACATACTGTCGATGGGGTAGGCGCTACCCGGAGCACCCATCCAGTAATTGCGCAGCCAGTTAAAATCCGCATTGGGCTGCCAGAACATATACCAGTACATCAGCGATTGGTTTCCATAACCCGCAGCGGGCAGGTTGTCACTGGATCTGTAGCCATAGTTCACTTTGGTTAATAATTTCAGCTTTTTTGTAATATCCGTGGTAGTTGAAAGGCTGGCGGACTTACGATCAAAGCCTGTATTTGGAACGATCCATTTATTATTTTGAATGGCTCCCGAAACACGAAAAGCTGTAGTTCCGAGCTTGCCGTTCACACTTAAATTGTTCGTGAGATTTTTTCCAACATCCCAGAAATCATCAATGTTCTTATACGCAATCCAGGGCGTTGCAACGGTGGATCTTGTCTGCGTAACTGGGTCATACTGATAAAACAGCTGTCCGTCTAATTTAGGTCCATACGCCGAACTGGATGAACTGTTTGCAGATTTGCCAAAGTCATAATCAAGCTGCCCGTCCAGGCCAAGTCCGTATTCATACTGCCGGTCAATGGTCCTGTTTATAGATTCCATTGATCCGTTTGAAGTAAACCGGACACTTAATTGCCCTTTCTTTTTTGCAGATGCCGACTTTGTGGTAATAATAATGGCACCATTGGCTCCCCGTTGTCCGTATAATGCCGCAGCAGCGGGACCTTTCAATACCGAAACACTTTCAATGTCCTGCGGATTTAAGTCATTCAAAGAACTGCCGTAATCTGCGGGGAGGTTATCGGCACCGGTTGCATATACATTATCCGATCCATTGGCAGAGCGCTTGCCGCTGCTATTATTGATCACAACACCATCTACCACGATCAGGGCTTCATTATCGCCGGTAAGATTATTTTCCCCGCGAAGAATAATCTTATTGGATCCTGCCGGACCGGAGCCGGAGCGTATTAAATTTAAACCGGCCACTTTTCCGGAAAGTGCGTCTGTCCAGTTAGAGGACACCGCATCTGTAAGCTGTGTACTATCAATTTTTGTCAACGCATATCCCAACGCTCTTTCCTGTCGCTTAATGCCCAAAGCCGTAACAACCACCTCTTCTTCCTGTTTGCCTACTTCCTCCAGTTGCACATTAAGGACCGTTTGCTGTTCTACTTTACGCTGCTGCTCTTTATACCCTACTGCAGAAAAGACCAGTACTTCATTATTGGTTGCCGTAATGGAATACTGCCCCTGGGTATTGGTCGTAGTGCCCCTGGATGTGCCCCGGATCAATACGGTAGCATTGACAATAGGCTCCGAAGTTTCCCTTGATGTAATGATGCCTTTTACCGTTTTGCTTTGTGCAAATAAAAGCACCGGGGCCAGCAGCAGCGCAAGCACAAAATACAATGGCTTTAACCGGTGGACCTGATAAATGTTTGATTGAACAGTCATACCTGTATTGTTAAGTTTTTATTTTCCTTTCGGGATAAACCCGGGTTGTTGCCTGATAGACATTCCATACCTGTACCAGCGCCTGCTGATCATTGTATTCCCATGCCGGCTGCATGCGGTCTTACTCCGTGTGCAACAGGTACAGCAATCCCTGATATGTAAATAAACGCAGCGAATGGTCGGCAATACGAAACAGTTGTGTTGATAGACCCGCCGCCTGATGATACTGATGTCCAATCCCGGCCATCAGCAAATTTTCCCCACCCTGTTTTTTTTAACAGGGTTCTCCCGATTTTTATCTTATAGATTTGTGCTCTTAAAAAAACACAACGGGGGCCCAAATATAAAGCGCCAGTGGTATGCATTGGACGACTTACATCGTTGTTAACGAAAACATAATCTAGCATTGCGGTTAACGCATGATACAATCGATTCATATGGCATTCTTTTAATCATTCGTTATTGTAAGATATATTGCTGAGCAAGTCCGTTAAATCGTTTGGTTTCTTCCTTCTCCCACTGTTCGTCTTTGTGTAATGCCCCGGCCATGATGGCGGCAACATCCGCACTGATCCTTATGCTTTCCCGCGCATCCAGCAGCAGTGCCCGGGTGCGCCGTGCCAGCACATCTTCAACCGTACGGGCCATCTCATGCGATACAGCCCACTCTACCTGTGCCTTATTGATCCGGAGCCGCTCGCTGATCCAGTGGCCATTGCTTTTTTCTTTAATAAAGGCTGCATCACTGCCATAAAAATAAAAGGGGTCATTCCAGTCTACTCCTTTAAAAAATCCATGGATCCGCAGGTGCGGCGTTTGTGAAGCTTTTTTCGGCCATCCCAGTCTACTTTCAACATTATCCAGCATGTCTTCCCCCATCTTGCGATAAGTGGTCCATTTTCCCCCGATGATCGTAAACAAACCATCCGGAGAGATCATGATCTTATGACTACGGGAAATTTCTTTTGTTTTTTGTGCGCCCTCTTTAGGTGCCGCCAATGGGCGTAGCCCGGCAAATACACTGAGCACATCTGCACGTGCCGGTTTTTTTACCAGGTATGCACCCGCCGTTTCCAGTATAAATTCTATCTCTTTTTCCAGCGGACGCGGTTCTACGGATGGTGCGCCTACAAGCGTGTCTGTAGTGCCTACCACAACCTCGTTATGCCAGGGCACTGCAAACAATACCCGCCCGTCGGCCGTTTTTGGAATCATCAGCGCATGGGATGATGAAAAGAATTCCCGGCTTAAAACAAGGTGAATGCCCTGGCTGGCCACCACACTTTTTGAGGCCACCGGGTTATCCATCCGGAGAATGTCATCTACAAATACACCGGTAGCATTAATCACCGCCTTTGCTTTTATATGATAGGTAGCTGACTGCTCCGTATCTTCCACGATCACCCCGGAGGGTTGTTGATTGCCATCTTTCTGCAACCCGGTAACCTTCATATAATTCAATGCCACCCCGCCCTGCTCGATAATGGTTTGCGCCAGGTTCAGCGCCAGCCGGGAGTCGTCAAACTGTCCGTCGTGATACAATACACCGCCCACTAATCCCTTGGCCTTTACATCGGGGATGGCGGCCAGCGTCTTTTTCCGGGAAATGAATACGGAAGCACCCAATGACAGTCGCCCGGCGATCCAGTCGTAAGCTTTTAACCCGATGGTGTATTTAACGCGGTCCCAGAAGGAATACACCGGAACAATAAAGGTTTGATTTTTTACCAGGTGCGGTGCATTTTTCTGCAGCAGCCCTCTTTCAATACTGGCTTCCCGAACCAGGGCAATATCTCCTTGTGCCAGATACCGTACGCCCCCGTGCACCAGTTTGGTGCTCCGGCTGGAAGTTCCTTTTGCAAAATCAAACTGTTCCAGCAATAATGTTTTATATCCACGGGTTACCGCTTCCAGCGCAATTCCAAGGCCAGAGGCTCCGCCACCGATCACCACCACATCCCAGTCAGCACCGGCTGCAGTTGCCTTTTTTAACAGCTGTTCCCTATCAATAATTCCGCTCTTCATTTTTATCCTCCGGTTGTCTTTTTTTTCGAAACCTCAAATTTAGAAAATAAAACAAAAGATTTCGAAAGCAATAATAACACTTAATATTTAAAAAAGAAAAAAATAATAATAGTTTAATAAGAAGTTGAAGCTTTCCTTTTATTTCTTTTACAAGTAAAAGAGAATCATTATTTTTGAGATTATGAGTAGCTTAGTTGAACGTCATCAACATATACTGGACACGCTCAAAAAAAAGGGTGTGGTACAGGTGTTGGACCTTTGCCAGGAGTTGGATGTTTCATCCGTAACAATCCGAAAGGATTTGCAGTTTCTCGAAGATAAAAACCAGCTTTTCCGCACACACGGAGGGGCAACCCTCAGCAACCCTTATATTGGAGACCGGCCCGTGGTTGAAAAAGTGAGAATGCAATCGACCGAGAAAGAAAAAATCGGCCAATATGCAGCGGGTTTGATTGAAGCAAACGATTGTATCCTGATCGCATCCGGAACCACGGTTTTTTATTTTGCAAAATATATTCAGCCGAAAGGAAATGTAACGGTCATTACAGCCGCATTAAATGTGGCCATGGAAATTGCCCATCACCCGGGCATTGAGGTGATTCAGCTGGGCGGTATCATGCGCAAAACCTCTTCGTCCGTTACCGGCATTTATGCGGAAAAAATACTGGAAGATTTTTCCTGTAGTAAGTTGTTCCTGGGGGTTGATGGGATCGATATGGAATTTGGATTAACCACCACTAATATGATGGAAGCGCAACTAAACCGTAAAATGATCGCCGCCTCGCGGAAGACCATCGTGCTGGCAGATTCCAGCAAATTCGGGAAGCGCGGGTTTGGAAAGATCTGTGGGTTGGAGGATATTGAACAGATCATCACCGACAGCAATATTTCCCCGCATATTGTAGATGAACTGCGGGCAGGAGGAATAGAAGTAACCGTATTGCCGGTTTAACGACCTCTACTGATTGCCGGCATAATTTTACAGCTGCGCACGCTTTTCTTTAGGAGGCTATCGCTTTCAGGTGACCGGGCGACATTGGTGTCAGATTAGCACTGGTCGCCTGAGTCCAAAGCCTCTCCTGAAGAGCCTAAGCTCAATATATTTTGCGGGCTATTTCGCCGGCCTGGCCGCCATAAAGAACTGCAATACCCCGCCTTTTAAAATATCGCTGTGCTTCAGTGACCGGCCACCGACCGGTTGTCCGTTTAACAGGACTTTGGACACATATACATTTTTGTCGCTTTGATTTTTTACATCAATGGTAAATGTATTTCCGTTCTCCAATGTAAGCACGGCTTTCTTTATAGCCGGGCTTCCCAACTGATAGTCTTCCGACCCGGGAGCAAAAGGATAAAATCCAAGGGTACTGAAAATATACCAGGCACTCATTTGCCCGCAGTCATCATTGCCCCCCAACCCATCAACCGCCGGTTGATATTGTTTCTTCAGGATCATGCGCACCCGTTCCTGTGTTTTCCAGGGCTGACCGGTAAAATTATACAGGTAGGCCACATGGTGCGAAGGTTCGTTGCCATGCACATAGTTGCCAATGATTCCATCACGGGTAATGTCCTCCGTTTCCTCAAAAAATTTATCCGGCAGGTGCATGGTAAACAGGGAATCCAGGTGTGGCAGGAATCGCTTTTCGCCCCCCATTGCTGCGATCATTCCCTTTGGGTCCTGGGGCACAAACAAACTAAAGTTCCAGGCGTTCCCTTCAATAAAGCCCTGCCCGTGTGTGGAAAGCACGTCAAAATCCTTGCGGAAGCTTCCATCGCTGAGCCGGGGACGCATGTACCCGGTGGACAGGTCAAATACATTTTTCCAGTTTTGCGACCGTTTGATAAAGGTTTCATATACATCCATCCGTCCCAGTTTCTTTGCTGCCTGGGCCAGGCTCCAGTCATCAAAGGCATACTCCATCGTGGTGGAAACCGAATTGGGTCGCACGTCATCGGGTACATATCCCTTTTGCAGGTACACATCCAGCCCGTCATAATAGCGCACATTTGCGGTTTGAATACAGGCATCCAGTGCCTTATTGGCGTCAAAGGCTGCTGTTCCTTTTACAATGGCATCGGCAATTACCGGCACACTGTGATAGCCGCTCATGCACCAGTTTTCATTGGCATAGTGGCTCCATACCGGCAGCATTTTATGTACGCTTTGCTCCTGGTGGGCCAGCATGCTGCGGATCATATCATTGTTCCGTTTGGGCTGCACCAGGTTAAAAAACGGATGCAGCGCCCGGTAAGTATCCCAAAGGGAGAACGTTGTGTAATTTGTAAATCCATCGGCTTTATGCACATTCTGATCGAGGCCCTTATACTCCTGGTTCCGATCCATGTATACGGTCGGACTTAAAAAAGCATGGTACATCGCCGTATAAAAATTTACCTGGTCTTCTTTATTTAAGGCTTCGATTTTGATCCGGCCCAGCTCTTCATTCCATTGATTTTGGCCTTTCTTTTTAATGGTTTCAAAATCCTGGCCCGAAGTTTCGACCAAAAGATTTTCAAGTGCATTTTTGGTGCTTACCGGGGAAAGCGCAAACCGGATCCCGATCTTTTCGCCCGCGCTGGTCCCGAAATCAAAATGCGCGCGGATCTGTTCACCGGCCATTTCGGGAAAATTCTTTGTCTGATCGAACCGCTTGTAAAATCCTTTATACGGATAGTTTTTAAAATTGGCAAACCCATAAGAGCGGAAGGGTTTTGAAAATACCATAGCAAAATATACGATACGGGTACGGGCCCAGCCATTGGTTTGTTTAAAGCCGGTGATCAGCGTATCGTTCTCCACCCGTATAAAGGTCCACACATTTTTATCGGCATAGTTATAGATCCCATGCATCAGATCCAGAATAACATGGGCATCTTCCGATTGTGGAAATGTATACTGATGCACGCCTGTACGGGTAGTTGTGGTAAGCTCTGCAAGGATATTATGATCCTCGAGCTTTACCTTATAATAATTGGGTTTGGCCGTTTCGGTGGCGTGATGAAAACGGCTGCGATAACCGGTTTCGGGATTTGCCGCCGTTCCGGGGTTCAACTGAAGCGGCCCTGTAGTAGGCATGATCAGGAAATCACCCAGGTCTGAATGACCGGTTCCGCTAAAATGCGTATGACTGAATCCTACAATGGTGGGATCGTCGTACTGGTAGCCCGCACAATATTTATACACGTCTGCATTATACTTCCCGTTTACATCATAGGGCAGCGTGTCGGTGTCTGGACTTAATTGTACCGCACCAAAAGGAACCGTGGCCCCGGGAAATGTATGTCCCATTTTTCGGGTTCCGATCAACGGATTTACATATTGAATCAGTTGGTCCTGGGCTGCTACTGTTTGCGCAAACAACAGGACCAGCGCATAAAAGCAAAATCGTTTTTTCATTCCGGTAAATTTAGGACATGTTCGCTTTATTTAGAAACAAAAGCACCGGAACGGCCATTATTTTACCCGGATGGGTCAAAAGCCCCGCCGGCAATTTGGGGAAAGTAAAAAGAAAAGCCTGGCTCTTTTTACTCAGTTTGTAAGTATATTGCAAACCGCAAATGCCTCTTTTAAGTCCGGCCATATCATCTCTTGCCCGCATGCGTCAATGGCGCATTGACGGCTGGCGCAGCCACCCCCTGGATGCCCAGCGGGAGGTATTGCAGAACCTGGTGACCTCTGCCCAATACACGGAGTTTGGCAGAAAGTATCATTTCAGCAGTCTTTATAATATCCGTGATTTTAAAAAAGCGATCCCTATTCATGAGTATAATGATCTGAAGCCTTATATAGAACGCTGCATGAACGGGGAACAGAACCTGCTCTGGAATTCGCCCATTATGTGGTTTGCAAAAAGCAGCGGTACCAGCGGCGATAAAAGCAAGTTTATTCCCATCAGCGAGGAAAGCCTGGAGGATTGTCATTATAAGGCCGCAAAAGATGTGCTGACCATGTATTACCAGTTTAAGCCGGACAGCACAATGCTTACCGGCAAAGGCCTCGTGCTTGGTGGAAGTCATAACATCAATGCGTTAAATGAAGAAGCGCAATTTGGGGACCTGAGCGCCGTGCTGCTGCAAAACAGCCCGTTCTGGGGGCATTGGCTCCGGACACCCGAACTCAGCATTGCGTTGATGGACGACTGGGAAACAAAACTTGAGAAAATAGCGGAGCAGGCCATTAACGAAAATGTGACTTCCGTAAGCGGGGTTCCTACCTGGACACTGGTTTTGTTTAAACGGATCCTTGAAATCACGGGCAAATCAACAATTGCAGATGTATGGCCGGGACTAGAATTGTATATGCACGGCGGTGTTTCTTTTACACCCTACCGCGAGCAGTTTAAAAAACTGATTGGAAAAGAGGTCCATTACCTCGAAACCTACAATGCCAGTGAAGGTTTTTTTGCCGCCCAGGAAGTTCCGGGAGAAGAGGGCATGCTGCTGTTTACCGATCATGGTATTTTTATGGAATTTATGCCGGTGAGCGAATATGGCAGTGCCCAGCCACAAACAATTGGTTTAAGGGATGTGGACCTGAATACCAATTATGCCCCCGTGATCAGCACCAATGGCGGGCTTTGGCGTTATTTGCTGGGCGATACCATCCGGTTTATATCAAAAGATCCTTTTAAGATCATTGTATCCGGAAGGGTACGGCATTTTATTAACGCCTTTGGAGAAGAGGTAATCATTGATAATACAGACAAAGCCATTCATATGGCCTGCAGGGAAACAGGCGCTATTGTAAATGATTATACCGCCGCACCGGTTTATTTTTCTGATGCCGGTAATGGCGGCCATGAATGGCTGATCGAATTTGAAAAGACGCCCGAAAACACAGTGCGTTTTGTGCAAAGCCTCGATGCCGCGCTCCAATCCATCAACAGCGATTATGAGGCCAAGCGTCATAAAGATATTGCCTTAAAAATGCCGGTAGTACATGCTTTACCCAAAGGATTTTTTATCGACTGGCTGCATCACCAGGGAAAACTGGGTGGTCAGCATAAAGTGCCGCGCTTAAGCAATGACCGCCGTACGCTTGAAGATATTCTTGCTTTTTACAGGAGTAGTCAAGAGCAGCAGCTTACATCTTCTTAAAATTCAATACTTTTTAGGTTCCATACTTGTGTGCCGTAACCGGATGATAAAAACCTCATTTTGTTTTATATAATAAACAATCCGGTATTTCAGAATTTCAAAATATCGAAAACTCCCATCATTATTTTTTTTAAACGGATCCTTACGATGGACAAGTGTGGCATCAGACAATTGATGCACTTTCTCTAATATTCTTGTCTTTACACTTTCTGCATGCTGATGCGAATCGTTGCGTATGTATTTTATAGCCGATTCAAATTGTCGGGCGGCGTTTTTGGTCCAGGTTATTTGCCTTTTTCCCATTACCAGTTTCGGGCTATTCTTACGATCTCTTCGTGGCTGTATGTTTCATTATTAAGAACCTCTTTCATTGCAGCCTCCAGTTCTTTATCATAGTCTTCCGGGCTCATCCGCTCACTTTTTTCTGGACGACTCTTCAGAAAAGTCTTTAGCATTTGTACTACAGACTTCTTTTCTGCATTATTCAGCTGTGTAAAATAGCTAAACATCTCCTGATCCAAAACATCTGCCATTGTAGAATTTTATTCTACAAATTTACTTTTTAATATAGAAAAAGAACCTAAATATGGCTTTTAAATAGATCGAGGTCTACAAATCTTTAATTCTCTTTATCTTAGCGTTACTTCTTAACTTTTGCCACTAAGTTATACGAATCGGTGATCCATTCTTTTAGCAACCGGTTAGAAACCGATCCATCCACAACAATGGTATTCCAGTGCTTTTTATTCATATGATAGCCCGGCAACACACAGGCATACTGCTCGCGTAGTACTTCGGCTTTTTCGGGATCACATTTTACGTTGAATTGCAGGGGATCATTATCCAGCCCGGTCAGCAGGAATATTTTCCCGTTTACCTTAAAAACAAGGGTTTCAGGCCCAAAGGGGAACCCTTCTTCTACAGATGGTTGTTGCAGACAATATTCCCGTAGCTCTTCAATATTCATACTGTGCTATTTGTATTCAATATGCTGTTCGCTGATCAGCGGCTCGCCGTTCATTCTCAAAAAAATCTGTGCAACCGTAATCACATCTTTCTGGCAATAGGTTACAATGCGTTCAATTTGCTGCTCTTTATAAAAAACATCTGCCACCATGCTTCCATCAATATCGTCCTTTGGTGTTGGTACACCCAGTGCATGGGCCAGCAGGTTCAGGGTGGTATAGCTTTTAAAATCGCCGAATTTCCAAAGCTCCATTGTATCCAGATGACTTACCTCCCAGGGCTTCTTTCCGGCGGTGTTCAAAAGCAAGGGAATGGGAACACCATTGATCAGCATCCTGCGGCACAGGTAAGGAAAGTCAAACTCTTTCCCGTTATGGGCACAAAGATATCTTTGCTCATTTGCGGAAAATTTCTGCAGCATTTCTGAAAAGGCTTGCAGCAACTGCTTTTCATCACTTCCGTAAAAAGACTTCATGATCATTTTCCGCTGGCCCGCTCCGCCCTGAACAATACCGCAGCTAACGCAAACAATCTTTCCAAACTCCGCATAAATACCCGCGCGCTCATATAAACTTTCCGGTGTTTCTTCTTCCCGGTTCCGCATCAGGGTTCCCGCTTTCCGTTCCCACAAATGCTTCCAGGCTTCCGGTACTTCATTAAAAGAAGCGTATTGCGGTACAGTTTCTATGTCCAGGAAAAGAATGGACTGAACGGGATATTGTGAGAGCATGTTATAGATATTTTTCGTCCTTGTTTCGTTTTACATCTGCCACATAATTTTTAATCTCCTGCTCCTGGTCCTTTTTGCAGATCAGCAGTACATCTTCTGTATCCGCCACAATAAAATCTTCGAGCCCCTGCAATACAACCAGCTTTCCGCCGGGCACATGGATCATGCAATTATGCGTATCGTATACCATTACATTCTGGCCCACGACCGCATTGTCAAAATAGTCCTTACTCATGTTTTCAAACGCGCTCTTCCAGGTACCCAGGTCGCTCCAGGTAAACGAAGCCGGTATCACATACACATTCGATGCCTTTTCCATAATGCCGAAATCGATAGAAATATTGGAGCACTGCGCATAGATCTCTTCAATCACCTTCGCCTCATCCGGCGTATTGAACTGCTCCTGGTATGAAGCAAATACTTCGTGAATCTCCGGCAGGTGTTTTTCGAACGCGGCAATGACGTTTTTCACTTTCCAGGTAAAAATGCCCGAGTTCCATAAAAAATCTCCACTCTTCACAAACACTTTTGCCAGTTCCATGTTAGGTTTTTCTGTAAAGGTCTTTACCTTATAAATGCCTGGTGCCGCTTCAATAGTCTCATGCTGTATATAACCATATCCTGTATTGGGGTTCCGGGGTTTGATGCCCAGGGTTACCAGTGCATTAACAGATTCTACAAATCTCAATGCGTTTTCCACAGTATCGTTAAACGCATCATCTTCCAGTATCAGGTTATCAGAGGGCGCGGCGATCATGATCGCCTCCGGATCCTTTTTCTGAATTTTAAACGCAATATAGGCAATACAGGGTGCTGTGTTTTTCCGGAAGGGCTCGGTTACAATATTCGCTACCGGAAGATCCGGTAGTTGATCTGCTACAATATCTTTATATTCTTCAGAAGTCACTACAAAAATATTTTCGGCCGGCACAATTTTGTTATACCGGGTATACGTAGATTGAATCAGCGTTTTACCGGTATTTAGTATATCAAGGAACTGCTTCGGATAGTTCGTCCGGCTTTTGGGCCAGAACCTGCTTCCAATTCCTCCCGCCATTATTGCAACATAACGGTTACTCATAGTTCTTTTTTTAAATCAATCCTTCTTTTAACAAGTCATGTATGTGAATAATCCCCAGGTAACGTTTATCCTCCACAACCGCCAGCTGTGTTATGGAGTTTCTCCGCATCACGTCAAGGGCAGAAACGGCCAGTTCCCCGGGCTCGATCGTTTTCGGGTTGCGTGTCATAATATTATGGGCTACAGTTCCTTCAATATCGGTGTTTTTTTCCAGCATCCGCCGGAGATCTCCGTCAGTTATAATGCCAACCAGCTCTTTTTGTTCATTTACAACCGCTGTAACGCCTAATCTTTTTTGTGTAATTTCAACGATCACTTCCCGGAGCGACTGGTTCTCGTAAACCATGGGCCGCTCATTTCCGGGAAAGACATCTGCCACGCTCAGGTACAGTTTTTTTCCCAATGTTCCCCCCGGATGAAATTTTGCAAAATCATCGTCCTTAAAACCCTTCAGATCCATCAGGCAGGTAGCCAGCGCATCTCCCATCACCATCTGGGCGGTGGTGCTGGAAGTTGGTGCCAGGTTATTCGGACAGGCTTCCTGGTTAACCGTAGTATTTAAAACGAGGTCTGCCTGTTGGGCGAGATAAGAATTTGTGTTTCCTACAATGGCAACCAGTTTATTGCCAAAATTTTTTACCAGGGGTACGAGGGCTTTTATTTCCGGGCTGTATCCACTTTTGCTGAGGATGATCACGACATCAGATTCCTGCACCATCCCCAGGTCTCCATGCAGGGCATCCGCCGCATGCATAAAAATGGAAGGCGTTCCTGTGGAGTTAAATGTAGCCACGATCTTTTGCGCCACCAGGGCACTTTTTCCTATTCCGCTGAAAACCACACGTCCGGTGCAGTTATGAACCAGCAAAACCGCTTGCTTAAAATCATCATTCAATAAAAGCTGTACTTCATTAAGCGCGTCGGCCTCTAATTGGAATGTCTTTCTGGCGCGTTGTAAAATATTGTCACTCATTTATATATCGCCTCGTTAAGAAAACACAAATGTATTATTTATATGGGCACAAAAAACTTTAACCATTAATATTTTAAAAGCAGACCAACCTTAGCTAAATTCGCTACCCGAAAATTTTTTTTTTCTGGATATCCTGCGTATCTTTTAAGGATATTGATCGACTATTAAAATCTTTTATATTACAGAAATGGCAGTGAAAAGCGAAAAGAAGGCTACCAGGAAAAAGGAACCGGTGGCCAACCGCGCAACAAAAACAGATACAAAGACAGATTTACACGGAGAATTACTGAAGAATTTTGGTTTTCAAAAGTTCAAGGGAAAACAGGAAGAGATCATTCATTCCCTCTTATCAGGAAAAGATACATTTGTTATTATGCCAACCGGGGGCGGAAAAAGCCTCTGTTACCAGCTTCCTGCTGTGATCATGGAGGGAGTTGCCATCATTGTTTCACCCCTTATTGCGTTGATGAAGAACCAGGTAGACCTGGTGCGGGGTTATAACAGCAATGATGAAATTGCACACTTTTTAAATTCAACCTTAAATAAAAAGGAAATAAAGGAAGTTCATGATGATCTGTTGTCCGGCAGAACAAAACTGCTGTATGTGGCTCCGGAGACGCTGACCAAGCAGGAAAACCTTGTTTTTTTCAGCGATCTGAACATTTCTTTTTTTGCTGTGGATGAAGCACATTGTATTTCGGAATGGGGCCATGATTTCCGGCCGGAGTACCGGCGTTTGCGGGAGATGATGAACCAGATCAATCCCGATGCTGCAGTTATTGCCTTAACAGCTACTGCTACGCCAAAAGTGCAAAGCGATATCATTAAGAACCTGGGGCTTAAAGATGCCAATGTTTTTATTTCTTCTTTTAACCGGGATAATCTCTACTATGAAATTGCGCCCAAGGTTAATAAGAAACAAACCAATGAAAGCATTGTCCGCTTTATTAAAAGCATGAAGAATAAAAGCGGGATTATTTATACACTTAACCGTAAAACCACCGAAGAGCTGGCCGAAATCCTGATGGCCAATGGCATCAAAGCAGTGGCTTATCATGCCGGTCTGGACAGTAAACTCCGGGCAGAGCGACAGGACCAGTTCTTAAATGAGGATGTACAGGTGATTGTGGCTACGATTGCATTTGGGATGGGGATTGATAAGCCGGATATCCGGTTTGTCATTCACTATAATATTTCCAAGTCTATTGAAAACTATTACCAGGAAACCGGCCGGGCCGGGCGTGACGGACTGGAAGGGAAATGCCTGCTATATTACTCGCATAAGGATGTAAGCAAACTGGAACACCTGATGCGCGATAAACCGCTCAGCGAACGGGAAGTGGGTGCCCAGCTGATTAACGAAACCGTTGCCTATGCCGAAAGCGGGGTTTGCCGCCGGAAAGTGATCCTGAGTTATTTTGGAGAACAGTACGACGTTGAAAACTGTGGCCTGTGCGATAATTGCAAGCATCCAAAAGAACGGATGGAGGCTAAAGACCAGGCCGTATTGGTGCTGAAGGCCCTTAAAGAACTGGATGAGCGCTTTGCAACAGACTATGCCGTAAACATCCTGATCGGGAAACTGACCCCGCAGGTCAAAATGTTCCGGCATGAGGGGCTTGGTGCTTTTGGCAGTGGGAAAGGTCAGGACTTATTATTCTGGAATTCCCTGATCCGGCAGATGCTGCTGGAAGGTTTGCTGAAAAAAGATATTGAAGAATACGGCGTATTAAAAATAACCCCTGCAGGGACTGCCTTTTTAAAGAAGCCCAAATCATTCTCCATTGTGCTTAACAATAAGTTTGAAGAAGCCTGGGATGATGACGAGGCTCCTGGTACGGAAGACGGGGAAGGTGCTGCTACCGATGAGCGGTTATTTGAAATGCTGAAGGAACTGCGGCAGAAAGAGGCGAAGAAAAAAAGCCTGCCCCCGTTTGTGATCTTCCTTGAAAATTCGCTGATGGATATGGCTACCCTGTACCCTACCACCACAGCCGAGCTGGAAAAGTGCCAGGGCGTAAGCAAGGGCAAGGCCATCCGCTATGGGAAACCGTTTGTAGAGCTGATCGCCCGTTATGTGGAGGACAATAACATCCAGAAGCCGGATGATTTTGTAATGAAAAGCGTGGTGAATAAGAGTGGCAATAAGGTGTACATCATTCAGCAAACCGATAAAAAAATTCCGCTGGAAACCATTGCCAAGAATAAAGGCTGGAAGATGAATGAATTGCTGGAAGAGATGGAAACCATCGCCGCCAGCGGTACCAAGCTCAACCTGGGTTATGCCATCGACGAAATGCTGGATGAAGATGAGCAGGATGAGATCATCGAATACTTCAAAAGCTGCGAAACTTCTTCCCTTCAGCTGGCACAGGAGGAGCTGGCCGAATTTGATTTTAACTGGGAACAGCTTAAGATCATGCGGATCAAATTTTTAGCCGAATTCGGAATGTGATATTCCCGTCTGAAGGGCAGAATTGGGCAGCAGAGCTCATAACCGGAAGCATTTTTTTATTTTTTCCGGATATTTTTGACAGTCTGCCCTTGATGCGCTATATTTGCAGCCCGCTAAGGCGGAAAGGATGGTGCGGTAGCTCAGTCGGTAGAGCAAAGGACTGAAAATCCTTGTGTCGCCGGTTCGATCCCGGCCCACACCACAAAAGATCCCGGAATAATTCGGGATCTTTGCTTTTATACAAATCCATGAAATCCAAAAAGAACCTGGAACAATTCAAAAACTTCGCTATCATGATTTATTAGCGTGCTGGTTTCCCCGATGTGTATATAATCAATCTTTACCCTGGATCGTTTGGGTTAATCAACTTGGCTCTAATTATATAAAATTTTAAGATTAAAGCCAATTTATTATTAGTTTTTGGCTTTAACTAATAATTTATTACATTTATAGCCAAATATCCTTTTATGCTTATCGGACGTAACAAGGAACAGCAGCAGCTAAAGAAGATCTGTACATCAGCGCAATCAGCATTTATTGCGGTGTATGGCCGGCGCCGTGTAGGAAAAACCTTTTTAATACGGGAGGTTTTTAATAACCGTTTCGACTTTTATGTTACCGGAATGGCAAATGTAAACACCAAACAACAATTGCTGAATTTTCATCTGGCCCTTAAAAAATACGATCCTACTTCAAAGGAGCATGTTCCGCCCGAAAACTGGCTGATGGCTTTTCAGCAGTTGATCACCCTGCTGGAAATAAAAACCAGTGGTCAAAAGATCCTGTTCCTTGATGAATTACCCTGGCTGGATACGGCACAATCCGGCTTTATGCCCGCACTGGAACATTTCTGGAACTCCTGGGCAAGCGGAAGAAAAGATATCATACTGGTGGTTTGCGGGTCAGCCGCTTCCTGGATGATCAACAAACTCATCCATAACAAAGGCGGACTGCACAACAGGGTTACCCAGCGCATCCGGCTGGATCCCTTCTCCCTGGCCGAATGCGAGGCTTTTTTAAAAAGCCGAAACGCCGTCTTTGACCGGTACCAGATCATACAGTTATACATGAGCATGGGCGGTATTCCCTTTTACCTGAACCAGGTAGATCCGGGCCTCAGCGCCGCACAGAATATTGACCGGATCTGCTTCAGCGAAAACGGGCTACTGGTTACAGAGTTCGATGATCTGTACCGCTCCTTATTTAATAAAGCAGAAAAACACATCCTCATCATAGAAGCGCTGAGCAAAAAAGCAAAAGGGCTTACACGCGATGAGATCATTACGATTACGAAGCTACCCAATGCCGGCAGTACCACCCGCATATTAAAAGAGCTGGAAGAAAGTGGCTTTCTTCGTAAATACAGTCCCTTTGGCAAAAAGGAACGAAACAGTTTGTACCAGTTGTCTGATTTTTATTCTCTTTTTTACCTGCGTTTTATTGTAAACCGGCGGGATGAAAATAACTGGATCAATGGCCTGGACGATCCGAAACACCGGGCCTGGAGCGGCTATGCGTTTGAACAGGTATGCCTGGCACATATAAAAGAGATCAAACAGGCACTCGGCATCAGCGGAGTGCAAACATCGGTTTCTTCCTGGACCGGTGAAGGAGCTCAAATAGATCTTGTAATCGACCGGAAAGACCAGGTGATCAATCTTTGCGAGATGAAATTTTCTCTTAATAATTTTACGATCACAAAAAAATACGCAGGAGACCTGAGAAATAAAATCGCTGCATTCCGCGAAGCAACCGGTACCCGGAAAGCGCTTTATCTAACCCTGATCACTACTTACGGATTGGCGCGGAATGAATACTCCGGAGCCCTGGTTCAGAATGATCTGAACATGGATCTTCTTTTTCATGCTTTTGCAGACCCCTAAGGTGGCAAGGGTTGTGCGGGAACTTCGTCCTCGGCCCATAACAAAGGACAATAAATTCTTATGCGGCTCTTACCCTGGCTTACCGCCGTACTTGTACCTGATCCGTTCCGGATACAACACTGTCTGCAATTACTCTTAATGCTTTTGCAAATCCATCTTCTACAGCATCCGGTTTAAAAACGGTCTGTACCGGAGAAGCGCCAAAAAGGAACTTATACCATACCAGTCCGGCAAGATAGCAACCCGCTTCGCTGGCATGATGCGTATCCAAATCCAACTCCTTCTTTTTATTATAAAAATATCCTACATGCAGGGAATGTGCCTGGTTGGGGAGTTCCGGGGCAACCGCCTGTCCGGGCTTAAAGGCGCTATCCTTTTTAAATGCTGTGCTGCTTTTCTGTTGTGCTGCAAAAAAAGCATCCCCTACGGGAATAAGTGGAAGCCGTAACGCAGCAGCTGTTGTGTGGTAGGCCGCCCGCGATTGCTTCCACATCGCTTCAGCAGAAAGGGCATAACCTCCGCCGGAGTTCTGTGAAAAGGACGGCGCATCGGTGCGGTAGGGCCATGTCTGGTGCAGCACGATCATTGCGGTGGGTTGCAGCCGGTGAATGTATTCCACCAGTTTGCGCGCATAGGGTTTGTAGGTATTGGAGTCTCCGGATAAAATGGAGGCCTGCTGCAATGTAACCACATCCCAGGTTCCGGAACCCAGCAATTCTTTTAATGACTTTCCGTTATACGCTTTTCCTTTCGGATCACCGGCCTCTGCGGCTTCAGCCAGTTCCCAGTGCCGTTGCAATGAACAGCCACCCAGTTCTGCACGACCGATGGAAAGGGTAAAACCACCCTCCCGGGCCAGCTTCGGCAGATATCTTGTGGCGTTCTGCGAAAAACTGTTGCCGATCAGGAATAACCGAACCGTCTTCTTACCCGTTTCCTGAGTATGCCCTGTGCTAAAGCTCGTAAGAAGCAATAGCAGCACTATTATCCGGTGCGCGCTGTTTTTCATTTATTGTTTATTAGTGTTTCAAATAATGATATAATTGAGTGCCGGCCAGCAGGAAGGCGCCTACACCATAAACCTCCGTGCTTTCTGCATTTACCTTGTCTGGGGCAGCTCCAATGCGTTGTACGTAACCCAACATGCCATCCGCATTCACAGATGACACCATAACATCCCATGCGCGCTTTGCTGCAGGCCAATAGGTAGCTTTATCCAGCAGACCATGATTCAATCCCCACAATATCGCATAGCAAAAGAAGCCCGTACCGCTCATTTCCTTTATTGGAAAACTTTCCGGATCCAGCAAGGATGCATGCCAGCTGCCATCCGATTGCTGCAGCGAAACCACTTTTGCAATCATATCTTTATACAATTTTTCAAATCTTGGTTTGTCCGGATAGTTGGCGGGCATATTTTCCAGCATCCGTACCAACCCACCCAATACCCAGCCATTTCCCCGTGACCAGAATGTTTTTTGCCCGTTCTTTTCTTTTTTATTAAAATAGCTTTCATCCCGGAAATAAAGCTGTTCGGAAGGATCGTAAAGAAAATCGGTTGTTTTCCACCAAAGCTTTGCCGCCATATCCAGGTACTTAGGATCCTTTGTTGCTGTAGTGAGGTAAGCCAGCGAAGGAGGACCCATAAACAAGGCATCACACCAGGCCCATTCCCGAAGTTGTATGCTGTTCTTCCAGTTGAGCGGCTCATCATGCGGTTTAGCCAGGATGCTATCCGCCAGCAGGGTAAACGGAGCGATCATCTTTGGGTTTTTATATTTCACCAACAACTGTGCATAGGTTTGTCCCACACAATAATCATCTGCAAAAAAACGGCGGCGGCCCGTATTCCAGCCCAGGTCATTACCAATATTTACCAACGCCTGCAGGTACTTTTTGCCGCCCTTCAACGTTCCCGCGCTGTACAAACCTGTATAACAGGCGCCATTGGTCCAGTCAGCCTTTCCATATTTAAAGCCCTTTGTTTTCCAGTCGGCCAACTGCCAGTCCGCCACGCGGTGCATAATCTTCAATACCTCTTTGGGTTTTGGATCCGCTGCCATTACAGCATGGCTGGTTATTACAAAAAAGGTGACTGCTAAAAAAACAAGCAGGCTTTTAAAAGTAGGGGTTGTCATACTGATGTTTATTGTATCCCCGTAATCGTTAACGGGGGTATGAAAATATGAAAAGTGCCGCAAAACCAGGGCAGAAATACCCGGTGCATAGCGATTTACCCCCTTTCCGGTTCAAAACAGGCCGGAACGATAATGCGTTTGTTTTCTGCGATGGTTATATCTATATGCTGACCATTATTTACACAGATAGCCGCTACGCGGCACAACCAACCCACATAACATTCCGTCTAAATGGGTGTAATGCCTACGGCATATTCACGGAGGATAAAGACAACATATTCGATGTATTTATTGAGGCCAAAGAGCAACATTTTCGGTATACTTGCTGAGGATAAAAGACGTGAAAGAATACCATTATGCATCTTTTCCTCCTTCCATAATCTTTGTCTCGTAGAGACAACCCCTTTGTAGCCGCATAGCGGCCCCCGGGGTTTTGGTGTGCCATAGGTACACCCCCATCAGGCCATATAATACCGCATCAATTACCTTTTCCTCTCTTTGACGCCCGCCAGGGAATAAGGGATCCGGCAAGGATCAGCAACGCAATCGTGCCGACCAATGCACCACCTTTCGAGGTGATCAGTGCCAGTACCAGCATTAGTATGGCCATAAACGCCAGCGAAAAGGCGATCATCTTTAACCCAAAAACGTTTTGCGCTTTTACCAGCCGGGCTTCTTCTTCATCCATTACAGCCGCCTCCTTTTTCTTGTGTTGCCTATACTCCTGGTATTGCAGGTAGTCGGTGCTCACCTGCTTTTTCCGCGCAGCGATCCACTCATAAATGGCCAGAGCAATCAACGGCAATAACACCCCCAGCAACATTTCATTGGCCCTTGATAATTTATAATGATTGATCAACGGAATCACCATTTTAAACAGCAGGTTCACGGCAAGACTCAGTACCGTGATATAGATGGTGGCCTTCCCTGACAGTTTTTTAGAAAACAATGCCCAGATGGGCGGCAGTAACAGAGGTCCGCCGGTAATGGCTCCCACACTCAGTGTAAATTCCACAATACCTCCAATATATGGCACCCCCATGGCGATCAGGATCATAAAAATGCCAAAGAACCAGGAGGAGGCCCGCGCTACAAACATCAGCTTTTTATCGGAGGCCTGCGGGTTGATAGACCCTTTATAAATATCATTGGTAAATACCGCAGAGACCACATTCAGCGCGGTATTCGCAGATGCCGAGGTAGAAAAATACATACCCGTTAACATCAGTCCCAGCAATCCTGCCGGTAATACCTGTTTACAAACCATGATATAGGCATTCTCCGCATCAAGCCCCGACATACCGGGATGGATCACCTGGTAGGCCATCGGTGGTAACATCCAGATAATGGGACTTAGGATATATAGCCCGGCAAATAAATACGCCACTTTTGATGCGCTTTTAGGACTGTCCACACTGGTATACCGCTGCACAAAGGTCCAGTTACCCCCGATATAAAATATATGATAGAGGGCAAACGCAAAAATGAAGCCCCAACTATATTCCCCGTTCACCAGGTTAAAAAAATGATCGGGTGCTTTATCAATAAACTGCTGCACGCCGCCTGTTTCATGAAACACCAGGGGCAGGATGATCAGCACAGCTGCCGTTAATACCACAAACTGCAATATGTCTGTTACCATCACCGCCCAGAGTCCGCCAACCGCGGTATATGAGATCATCAGGATGCCCAGGATCACGGTAACGGGAATCAACGGGTAACCCAGCGAAGCAGACACCAGCTTGGAAACAGAATACAATACAGATCCTTTGATAAATACCGACACAACCGTAAAAATATAGATATAGCTTTTTTGCACTTTGGTGCCCAACCGCATCTTTATGAACTCGGCGGCTGTAAGGTTACCGGTGGCCTTCCATTTGGGCGCCAGGTAAAGCCCCGTTACCAGCGCACCTATGCACATGGTCCATTGTATGGTAACCGCCACCCATCCATGCTGGTAGGCTATCGCGCCCCAGGCAACAAAGGTTCCTGCAGAGAAAAAGCTCATGAACAGCGACAGGCCGCCAATGAACCAGGGAACGGCCTCTCCCCCTGCAAAAAAAGATTTCAGGTTTCTGCCGGTGCGGGAAAAGCTGATCCCTACAAGCAAAATAAAAACAGAAAATACGATCACCACAATTGTATCTGTCATGCTGTAAGATTATTTTTTAGCAATCATGATTATTTTATTTTTATGCGCCCAGTCCTGAAAAGTTTTCGGGACACTACTATGATACATTGTCTGAGCCTGTCCCGCCACAGCGGGATCGCACACTTCAACTGCAGTGCTGCTATGTGCGCCGCTGCCGCTGGTCCGTTTCTTATTCTGCATAACATCTAACGGAGAACAATGCTGCCGGAACATCTGCCGAAGGATGTTTCATCCGGATGACCAGTTGTTTTGTAACAACCGGTTGTTCCAGTACAATTATATTCCGCGTTTGAAAGTTACCCTCTTTTTGATACAGCAGGTTACCCCACTCATCTTCCACCCGGTAATCCTGCACGCAAAACGGCATCGTCGTTTCCGGATGCGTCATCAGTACCGATTCCATCGCATGATCAAAGTCGGTATCAAATGCCAGGTGGATCTTCCGGATCTGTTGCGGCTGGCTCCAGTCAAGAGATACAGACGGATGCGCATCGGCAGGATCCGAGATCCAGGCATTGGGCTGATCGGTTGGACGGTCAATGCCATTGATGAGGTTGTCTGTTCCTGCTGTAAATACCGGTTCCAAAAAATGAAGCGCCAGGTTCTGTCCCTCCGGCCGGCGCTGCGGGCACCAGAACTCAAAGGTATCCACTCCCGATCCTTCCGGAGCCTGTTGCTTTCCGTTATTAGATACCGCTTTGTTGACCCCGTTAAAAACAGACACCAACCCTGTTACCCGCTGAGCAGAACAGGCAATTTCCACATCCTCATTTTTCAAAAAACAAAGAAACAGGTATTGCGGTTGGTCCACTTTTAAACCGGGATCTACTTCAATGATCGATACTCCTTCATCTAAGGAAATGGTTTTCCGTACCAGTACCTGGTCTGGTGTAAACCCGCCAGTCCGACTGCTGAAGCGGATTTCCACGATCAGTTCGGTAGCCCGGGTGGCCTTTACCGGAAGGCGAAACACCGGCAGTACCCCTGTAGCCACCGGTACCAGTTGCGCCGCCGATATATGCAGTGGCTTATACAACAACTGCCCCTGATCAAACCCCGTAAAGTTCAGGGAAGAGCTCGCTGTAATAGTACTGCTGCGTGCCAGGTCTTCTTCATCCCGCAAGGTGTTGCCGGGAATGTACTGACCGGTCTTCATCAGCTCCTTTTGAAGTGTTGCCATATACGCAGCCTCCAGCAGTTCCCGAGGGTCTTTCCCATATCTTTTGCAAAGTGCCGCAGCCACCGCTACCGCCTGACCCGTATACGCGCTGGTAGCCATTACGCGGGTAGCGCCAAAAGCCACATGACTGACGCTGATGATGCGTCCGGCCAAAAAGAGGTTCTTTATATTCCTGCTGTAAAGGCATCGGTACGGGATCTGGAAAAGCCCTTTGCTATGCCATTGGTTGCAGGGAGAACGCTCACTGAATACGCCGTCCGCCGGATGCAGGTCAATCGACCATCCACCGTAAGCCACTGCGTCCGGATGGGTTCGTTGTTCAATCAAATCTTTTTGAGATAAGATATAGTCCCCTTCAAACCGGCGGCTTTCCCGTTTGCCCGGGATCATGCCCACCCATTCCAGCGTATAGGTTGCCGCTTCCGGGAACTCCCCCGAATTTTTAATATAATCCCACACACCATAGATCACCTTCCACAGTTCCCATTTGATCTGCTCCGTATCATGCACCGTATCTAACCTTCCGCCGTGCTCCACCCACCAGAGTTTACAGCCATGCTCTTTTGCATTGAAACTTTTATACCGCGGAATTTCTTTTTGTACGTCCATTGCAAAGGAAGGCGCGTGGAATGTTACCGGCTTACCGGTATCCTTTGTATAAAAATAGAGCGAATGCCCCAGCAACTCCCCGTAACTGATATCCGGAGCCATCTGCTCATGGAACTCCTCCCGGGTTTCTGCACCCATACGGAATGCCGCGCCTGAAAGAAAGCCCACAATTCCATCACCAGAGGCATCGCAAAACAGGGGCGCTTTTAATTCATATTCGGTGGCGTTCTGACTGCAAAAAGCCTTTAGCCCGGAGATACGATCTACATCGGCTTTGATCACATCATACACGGCGGTATTCAACAGCAATGTAATATTCGGTTCCTGCTTTACTTTATCCAGCAGGATCATATCAAGAATAACAGGGTTGCCTTCCGGATTCCGATACGTATTTTCTACCAGTATTTCATCGATCAGTCCGCCTTCCCGGCTCCACCGGTTGTTATTGCCCATATGTGAAGTAGCCCCCAGGATCCACAGCCGCACTTCGCTGGATGCATTGCCTCCCAATACCGGGCGGTCCTGTACCAGCAGCACTTCCAATCCCTGCCGGGCCGCCGTTATCGCCCCGCATACGCCCGACATACCGCCTCCTACAATCACCAGATCTTTTTCAATAATCTCTTTTTTAAGATCCCGTTTCGTTTCTGCGTCTTTAATGATCATGCTATCTATTTTTCACGTTGATTGATATTGTCATTTATTCCCAGTTCATATTCCCTTGTATGAACGGCCTTCCCATCCACATCCGTCAGCACCAACGAAAACACGATGGGTTGCTGAAGATCCGCCGTTACTGTAAATTCAAATGGATACCAGGCTTTGTTAACTGTTATCGGTTTTGATTTTCCTACGCGATACTGAAGCTGGACATGGCTCCATTTATTATCATCGTCTTCCAGGTAAACAAACAACCGGCGGCCATAGCCTCCCAGTTTAAACAACATTGCTTTTGTATGACCCTCAGGTATGGAAAGATAATCGCGGCTTTTATCCGGGACCTGTTTTAGTAACCGGTCCTGGAATGTTGATTGAAGCTCCGCGCCCTTCAATACAACAGCAGTCTGACCATTGGCGGGAACCGTTACCGTGAAACTGCTATCGTTTAATAATTGCCGGTTCTTTTCTTTACCATATACTATCAATGCTGCATTCGGAGCAAACCTAGCCCAGGCAGGGTTTACCATAACCGTTGTTTGAATGGGCTGTGCGGATTGATTGGCAAAGGCAATAAACAAAGAATCCGCTTTTCGCGCAGCAATATAATTTAACCCGATATCGCCAATCCTTAACAAGCGTGCCGGCATCCAGAGCTGCACCTGGTCCGAACTCATAAAACGCCCCTTTTTGTGCCCGTAAAATTTATTCTGCAAATAGGCATACCCTTCGATGTAATCACTGGGAAAGCTGATCTTTCCGCCGCTTTTAACATAAGCATCCGAAACCAGGTAATCCATAAAAAAAGAGGCCATCGGAAGAATATGGTTGTAATGAAAAGAGTTTACGCTTTGCTCCTTATGTTCATGCAACGGAAAGTCCGGCTTTTCATAAGCAGTAGTCCGCTCCGTATTCATATGATACCCGGGAAAGCTGGCGGAACGCCCCACCAGCGCCGCTTTTGCTATCTGGATCAGGAAATCGTCTTTTGTATAATACCCGATGCGCAGCATCCAGGGTGCAAAGGTTGACATAAAGATTCCGCGATGCCCGGCTGCGGTTCCTGAAGACTCAGGCGTAAGCCCCACTTCCGATACCCGCCAGGCCGGAACTTTTTCTTCCGGATAATACATTTGCTGATGTCCTTTCGATTTCAGGTACCAGTACATCGGCGCCTTGCCTCCTTTGTTTACCGTGATTAAGCTATCGGGCATCGCCGGTGCCATCCAGGTAAACAAAGCATAATGCCGGGCACCGTCATGCGCCGCTTTTAAATAACGTTCCTCTCTAGTCAGTTCGTACAGTTCCAACAAGGCCGACCAGTTATTGGTGAATGTAGGCCAGAAAAAATGCGTGCTGATCATCGGATCCCCAAAAGCCTCCATGCGTTTCTCTACCCGTTTTTCCAGGTAGTCATCCGCCATTTTCCGGCTCATATTTAGATAGGCCGTATCTCCGGTCATTTTAAACAGGAACAGGGCATTGATCCAGTTGGCCCCTTTTTCTTCCACATCCAGGTTGCGCACCCTTGTTTTTGTAAATTCCTTTTTTGCCAGCGTGGTATATAAATCATCATTCCCGGGAAATACACTGTGCAGTACCCCCAACTCGGATAGCGGGGCAATGGGTCCTTTGAGTTTACGGGAGGGGGATTGTATCTTTTGTGTACTATCCAGACTGAATAAAAATTTCTCACGCGATAGCATGAATTCCATCAATGGATACGCCCGTTTTTCAAACAGTTCCTTATCATCTCTTATGATGGCCAGTTCCAGCGGATTGAGACTGGATACATTTTTTACCGCACCCGGAACATCGGTTGAATAGGCAAATCCCTTCAGGCTGTCTACAAACCAGGCATAGTGCGTTTTGGCGTAGTCGATAAGATTGTCCAGCGTTGTATTCATCGATACGGTTGCATTGGTGCGGTAATCCCGGAATCCGAAAATATTCCTGGCGATCTCCTCATAGGTATCCGTGATCGTGTGCGGGATAACCAAAAGATAAAAAGAAAAACTAAATGAAGTCCCTGCCTTCATAAAAGAATGCAATCCGCCGGGCAGGGGTGCAAAAACCTGGGGCTGCAATTGTCCTTTGGGGTTTAACAGCGCGATTCCAAACTGGCTGTTGTCCAGTAATGGCAATGGTTGAAAAGGAAGATACCGCGGATGAGCCAACACACCCAGTGAATTTACGCCGTCATTTACCAAGGTTGTAGGTTCGGTGGCCATAAACGCCGGCGTAAGATAGGGTTGGTCCGGGGTACGCTTCTCTGTCCAGATCAGCGGCTGCCAGGACTCTTTGGAATGCTGTTTTGCAAAGGAGGGAGCTCCGGTATATCCAACACTGTAATACCCGTCTTTTTTGGGGGTCAGTAAAAATCCAACAGAAGGATAGGGTGCTGCATGCTTCACCAGCCAGGCCTGCAATGAAAACCCTTCCTGGTCTGCAAAATGAAAATATACCGTATCTCCCTTTTCCCGGATCCTGTCTGCTTTTATGGTTAAGGACCGGCCAGCATGATAAATATTGGCCGTTCTTTCCTCTTTTTTGCCGCGCAGGATCTTGTCATCAAACCCATCTCCGGCAACGGATTCATTAACGCGTTGTTGCCGGTAATCGGCTTTTGAAGCCTCCGTTTTCCAGGTGGGCACATTATAAGGCACCTTATCAATCCCGGCGGGCTTAAGGGCCAGTACCGGATCCGTTTCGCTGTACAAGACCGTAAATTCAGGTAAAAACGGATAGGTCTTTCCACCGGAACGCACCAGGATCTGGTTACCACTCAGCCTCACTTGTGCGGCAACCGGAAAGATGCCGGTGATGATGATCAAAAAAGTTATATGTATCCGTTTCGTCATTTATGCTTCTTTAAGCTTCTGCTGTTTTTTACTCCCGGTTTTGCTTGCAGGTAAAGCACCATCCCGCCGGAAGGTTGCAGTGTGATCGTGATTTTTTCCCTCTGTTCCGGATGTATTGCCTTACGGGAAAAACCATCGTCCTGATCATTGATAAGCGTTCCGTTGTATGCTGACAGATCCCTGATAAACGAAAGCTCCAGCGTTTGTGTAATGGCATGCTCCTGCCCGTTCACAGCCGCCACATACCAGTCCTTTCCGCTTCTTTTGGCGATGATGGCTAACTCCCCGATCCGGCTTCCGGGCAAAACCACCCGCTCATCCCAGGTAACCGGCAGCTTCCGGAGCAATGGCAATATGGGTTTAAAACGGGGATCATTTAAAAGTGTAAGCGGGTTTTCCGCAATGCATTGAAACGGCGATTCCATCAGGTACAGCAATGCCAGCTGATGGGCATTAGTAGTAGGTCCCCGTTTTGAAAACAGTCCCGGGGTATAATCGCCCGGTCCGGTTATGAACCGGGTAAAGGGCAAAGCGGCATTATGACTTGCCGGTAACGGCTCATTCATGATGTTCAGTTCCATTCCCCGGATGCCTTCCCTTGTTAATTCATTCGGATAGGTACGGTATTCCCCCGTGGAGGTCTGACATCCGTGAAAATTCACCATCAGTTTTCTTTTGGCAGCCGCTTTTAAAAATGCGATTTCAAAATCAATCAGCGCTTTGGCTTCGCTGTTCATAAAATCGATCTTGATTCCCGCTACGCCCAATTCCTGCAAGGTATCCAGGAACGCGTTCCGGTAATTGCTGTCCCTTAAAAATTTGGAATCCTTCCATACCCATACGTCCACCTTTTTTGTTTTTCCAAAATCGATCAGTTCTTTTAAAACTGGCCATTTATTGCTCCATTTTTGTTCCCATCCATCATCGATCAGCGTATATTCAAATCCCAGTTCCGCAGCAGCGGTGATCAGCTCTTTTTCAAACCCGGGATCCAGGTATCGGTCGTCTTTGGTGATCCAGCTCCATACGGCCCTGCCCGGTCTTATATAGCTGCGTTCTTTATATAATTCCGGATCGGGAGGCGGATTCAGGCAGGCAATCACCGGATGATTCACCAGCTCATCCAGATCTTTTGCAAGACCGATCACCCGCCAGGGTGTAAAGGACGGGAGTGCCGCCTGCACATCGAACCCTTCCGCTTCCTCTGTAAAATCTACCGAAAGGGTATTCCGCTCTGCCCTCAACCGCATGCCGCTATAACCCTGTAACGCCGCTTCGGTAATAAAGAGATAGCTTTTGTCCGTTAACTGCAGCACCACCGGTTTGCCCTGCACCGGACCGCCGGGGGAAATTTTGTCCAGACTATCGGACCGGGTCTGCATCCACAAACCAGCATAGGATTTCAGCTTCCAGCTATTGGTACGCTCAAAAAACCAAGCGCGTTCATCGCCATTCAAAACAAAGCGGGTTTGCTCTCCGGTAATATGTACTTTCCCTGGAGGCAGTTGATAGCGGAAGGCACAACCGTTATCAAAAACCGCAAATTCAATTAGCGATTGTCCCACACGAACCGCATATTTTTTATAGCCCACCCGGAGGGGCGCATTATTATTTTTGAGCAACTGGAGCGTCTCTTTTACATCACCGGTTTTAACCAGATTCAATGGATTGGCCGTTTCTATTAACGGCTTTCCGGAAATATCAAGGCCAAGGAGCGACGGTTGTATCAGCGTACCTCCATTTTTTGATACCGAATAAAAGGTCCCCTGGTTATTTTTAATTACCCGAACAGATACTGCTCCTGAAGGACTTTTGAGCACCAGGGGTTGTGCACTGCATTGCCCGGTAAACGGTGCCGGAAGCAACAGGAGCAGCTGCGGTAGGGCGATCAAGGCAATACGGCGAATATGAAAAGTAGCGGCGGCGTATAACAAGCTGCCACTTTTCAGACCGGGTGATATGTTACATCTTTGCGTCACTCGTTCTTTTTATAATTGCTGAAACGTGATCGTACGGGACGCCAGGGTTCTTCTGCCATCCGGCCGGAAACTATAGGCATAATATAACTGGATCACCTGTCCGCCTTCAACGCTGCTGGTTCCAATGATCGATGGATACCAGGCCTTGGGACCATCTTCCAGCAATAACTTCGGGGTTTCCCAGGTTTCGGCATTGGCACTGGCAGATATGTACAATTTGCCATCCCACCCATGCCAGATCATCACAAACTTGTTCAGATAGGTATTCCAGTGAACAGAAGGATTTGACCCCGGGTTCATACTCAGCGGTGCGATGGCTGTTTGCTTGCCGCCCAGACCCGGTTCTGAAAATGCATTATTGTACCATTTCTTCCAGGAACCCACATAACCATTGGGATCCGTTGAAGAAGCCATACAGAGGGCGGTGACACCGGTAGCTGGTGTATAATAACAATAATATTTGTTGTTTAAATGATTATAAATAACCGCCCCGTCTCCCAATCCTGACCAGCGGGGTGTATCGGGCTTGTTTAACTCATGCTTCAGGATCTGGTAAGGCGCGCCCCAGGATCTGCCACTATCGCTTGAATAGGCAACGCCAATAGATTTGTAGGCATACCAGCCCTGTGTATTGCGAGGATACCAGTGCGTTTCAGCATGGAAAAAGCCGGCCAACCGGCCATCATTTAATTGCCGCACACCAATAAACCACATGCCACCGTCATTAAACCCGTTAGATGTTCCGTTATTGGGCTGGTTACCCCCGAATACGGGCGTTGCAGGATCCAGGTGATTTAAATGATCCTGCAACAAGGGGGAGCTGGCAACGGTTCTGTAATTGCGGTACCGGCCCCAAAAACCATAGTACTGGTTGCCCAGTTTTAATACAGATACGGCACCATCGGTATAATAGCCGCTGTCGCCCGGCGGAAAGCCGCTCTGGGACAGGGTTGAACGTTCTCCCAGCGTAAAACTCCATTCGCCGGTGAGCATTGTTTTTTGTAGTTTAAGTTCGTTTGCAACAGGACGGTCCTGTTTACTACAGGAACTCCAGGAACAAAGGAGTTGAATGCTGAATACAATAAATGAAAGTCTGATCATATGACGTGTTTTTAGCGGTGAAAAAGGGTTTACAAGAAATAATTATTGCGTTATTGTTGATAAGTGCCGGTTTCTTTAACTATTTTTCCTCTTATTAAGATCCGTCCCTGGTAAATGACCGACCGGTCGTATTTCTCCGGATGTTGTTGCAGATCCTCCCGCTTATCTTCCGGAAGGATCTGCAGCTTATCTGCTTTCTTTGAAGAAACGGTAACGGTTACCTCATGTACCCCAGGCTCCAGTTTAACCACATCAAACTGCCCGCGGTAGCGGTTATTACAATAGGCGTTGAAGCGGTTCAGCACATTTTCTGATGCCGTATCGTTCGCCTGGTAATAAATAAAACTACCTTGCTTACTCCTGCTCAGCTTTATGGGTTTGCCATCCACCATAAACTCCAGTTGTCCCACTTCCGGGCCGCCAATATCAAAGATGCCAAACAGATCACCCCTGAAACGAAACCGGAAAGCCGCGCCGGGTTTATCGGCCGTAAAAACCGTTGCAAACCAGGGATTGAATTTTCTTAATGCCGGGTCCTGCTCCGTTGAATGGGACAACCAGCCATTGGCTGCTTCGGCCACAACAGAAGGCTGAACCATTGTGGCTTCATCCCAGGCAGCCGTAATCACCGGTGGCGGGAGTTGTTTCTTTTTTACCTGAACAGGCTTTTTCATTTTTTGAAACGCCCTTGCAATGGCTGCGGCATACAGGTTTCCTCCTGCTGTGGCCGGATGAATGCCATCTTCTGAGAATAGAATCTTACCCGGATTGGCGCCCGGGCTTCCCTTCCAGATCAGTTTTCCCGCAGCTTCCATGCTGGCTGCTTCCATACCCAAATGAATAGCAGGTAATCCATAATGGGCCGCAACCCGCTCCAGTCCCTGGATATTTGGGGGCAGTTCATTTTTTTGGTAGAACGCTGTCTGCCCATTTTGTATCGTGTATAACAAGCAGATATCTGTTGACGGATCTGCTTTTATGGTTTGCCGAATCATGCCCTCCATGGCATCGGGGTAAGCCCCGTTTACAGCAAACTCAATAAAGATCAGGTCGGGTTTATGTTGCAATACCTGTTCTTTGATCCGGAATGCGCCCAGGTCTGTTCCGGTGCCGGACACGCCGGCATTGATCCATTTAAACCGGGCCGATGGATATAACTGTTCCAGGTACCGGGCCGTCTGCAACCGGTAGCAAAGATTGGCCTGGGTAATGCTGCCACCGATAAACGCCACTACGATTTCTTTTCCCTGTTTTATTTTTTCAAAAAAATCCGGAAGACCCGCACGTACCTGGCATTCCTGCTCATTGTGAAAACGTCCCGGATCCACTGCAGGCACACCAGCCGCTGTGGCATCAAAATAAAGCGGTGAAGCATCGGCTTGTGATGCCGCTATTTTGTCGTTATCAGTTCCCGACTGACAAAAGCTGGTCACCGGTATCCAGAGCAACCCCAGTATCGCTGTTTTTAAAATCTGCTTATTCATTTCCATTAAGTACGATTTTTTTGGATATCGTTTTTCCTTCGGCACTTTTGAAATCAAGTTCTATTGCAGCGTTTTCTCCCATACCAATTTTAGTAAAGCTCCACTCATAAGGATACTGTTTTACTTCCTTTGTTTGCTTATTACAGGTAACGATTACCGAATACCCATTCAATGGTGCCGTTTCTGCAAATCCATAAAAGCTATCCCAGCCAAAAGGAGACCGGATGCGGAACAGGAATACACTTCCCCAGGGTTTACCCAGATCAATGATCTTCATTCCTTCTTTCAGCGGCGATTGTTTTTTTATTGGCACAACTGCATTCAGGGGAATGGCAACCGCGCTGAATCCTTTTGCAGGCACCGGTACATTAACTCCTGCATTCTTTATAGCAACCGTTGCAGACCGGCCATCGTTGGCATAGCAAAGCGCCGCCCCTTCCTGTTTTGTACCCACATCTTTGCTCCATTTTATGCTTACGGTTTTTGCCTGGTCTGCTTCCGATGAAAGCAGGATCCAGAAATTTTTATCGGAAACCGCGGTTACATAATTGATCTCCGGGTTTTGAATCTGTACCCAGTCCTTATGCATACGCAGCACAGCCTTTGTATCTCCGAAAATAGTTCCGGGCTCCCCGCCATACACCCGGTTATTAAACCACACAAAGCCTTCCTGTTTGCTGTACGGAAATTGAATGTTGCCATTGGATCGCTGTATGGCTTCTGTGATCAGATAGTCCAGGCTGAACGCAATGTGCGGCGGTATATGGTGATAATAAATGGAACTTACATCCGGTCCCTTGTAGGGAAAGTCTGCCGACATGGGCACATCGGTGAAGCCGGTACCATAATATCCCGGGTAATTGGCATACCGGCCAATAACGGCATTCCGCGCATAGATCTCATAAATGGGTTGGTGTGCATACTGAAACAAACGCAGCAGGTGTGGCGCCCAACTGCTCATAAATACCGGGTGCACGGTTTGTCCTTTTACCCGTGTAAAATAAGTACTCGGTTGCTCCAGTCCCAGCCCTACCGGGGATACCAGCCATTCCGGGACCTTCTTTTCCTGTACATCATCTTTTTTTCTCGGGAAGCCTAACCGGTATGGCTGGTTTCCTTTCCACCAGATATGCGTAATGCCCTCATAACGGTTTCCTGGATGGATGGTTTGCAACTGATCTTCTACCCTGGGATAACTACGTATGCCGGCAATGGTAAAATATCCCCCATAGGCTGCAGCCTTCAGGTATGTTGCATCCTTAGTGGTTTCATACAGATCCAGCAGATCCCACCAGGGGGCATAAAAACTGGCATTATAAAAGGGGATATGACTCAGCAGCTTATTGGAGTTTGAATAGATTTTATCCTGTATAAAAAAGTCTGCATCCCTGCGTGCCCGTTGCAACCATTTTGCCTGTCCTGTCATTTGGTAGGCCCAAAGCGCCTGGTTCCAGGAATGAAAGTCGGTAGAGTATCCTTTTGCTGCCCGGAGGCTATCACCCGGCAACGCAATATGCATCAGCCAGGGATTCAATCCGCCCAGTATCCGGTTCAGTCCTGCATAATAGGACGTGGTAAATTGTGAAGTAAGGGGATTCAGTTCTAATGTTTTCCGGGTATTGTTGAATGCTGTGGGAACAATGTCGGTTGCCCAGCGGTATCCGCTCCGCGAAAGGGTATACTCTATCGTAGGCAGTGAGCGGCTCAGGTAGTATTGTTCATCATTTTGTAAAACGGAAAGAGCCACATTTACCAGCGGTGTAGCATTCACCACGGTTGGTGCCGTTTTGGGATCACCTTCAATATCATAAAACCCTTTTAGTTCCTTTGCCCATCCGCCGGCCGAATCATTTTTCGTTAATTCAATCATGTTAAACACGGCGTCTGTAAGCGAAGCTTGCTGTTGTTTCCTGTAATCATGCACCTGGAAGATATTTCCGGATGCATATGCCAGTGCCGAATCCCAGTTACCCGGAACCAGGCCGATCATAAACCGGCGGTCGATCAGTTGCCCCGCTTCATATTTTGAATCCTTCATTCCCAAAACGGGCGCAAACATTACCGGCTGTACCTGGTTCTGATGATTTTTTAATGTAAACCCGGCGGGCGCATCGTCTACAGAGCCCCAGTCTTTTTTAAGTGTTTCCGGATCCACAGCTACGTAGCTTGAAACCGGCCCCAGGCTTGTCTTTGCGGCAACGATCGCAATGGGTTGCTGCATCATTGAGGTAACCATCATTTGCGGACCGTCGGATACCCGCTTGTATTGAAACATCGGTGCCATCAATACATTTTCCAGTTCCGGGTCTGCAATCGGTTGAAAAGCCGCCACACCCATACTGTAATATCCCGGCTGCGCCGTTTTGCAAACCAGACGTAATTCAATATGCTGTTGTCCCGAAGGAAGCGACCAAAAACCGGTAATGGCAGAACCATTCCGGGTAACATAATGCACTTCGATGGTTTGTTTATCAACAGCATTTACGCTTACAGGAATGGCTTCGCTCAGGTTGCCCGATTGAAAGGGATTGAACTCATCCCCTGGTTTTTGTACAATGTATTTTTGATCATCAAAAACAAAATACGCTCCGGGGTTCTTATTATCCCAGGTAGGATAGTATTTGTTGAACTGGATAGCTGTTGCATATGCCGTTATCAAAAATACTTTATGGTCTTCCATGCCACCTCCGGCCTGTTTCCATTGCCCCTGTTCCCTGATCTCCGTTTTACAGGCGATCGCTCTTTGATCCGCACCGGCTTTTACAAATTGCAGACGGACATTTTCATTTTCAATACCGGCTATTATTTTGTCCGTATTGCTTAACCGCAACAACGGCGCTGTGTTCTTCTTTTCCTCCGCAATTACTGACTGTTCCACCGGAAGTTTTTTCCAGGATAGCAGGGTCTTTGTATCTGTTTTGTTGGGATCAAGGGTGCTGTCCTGGATCAACAGGATGGCATCGCAGCGGCCATAATTAAAATTGTGAAGACGCAATAATATTTCCGCCTGTTTAAGATCTGCAGTGCCCAGCCGTTCCCAAAAGTATCCGGGCATTCCATGACCTCCGGCCTTCTTCAATGCGGCGTTGCCAATAGAAAGCTGGAATAAGCGGGTACGGGGATAGGTATCAAAATCCGGCGTACGGATCCAGACCGCATAGCTTCCGGGTTGCTCAATTTTTAATACGGTTAACGCATCGGATGTTGGATCCTGCCCGCCCTCTAAAAACCGTAAAATAGTGCCACTGATGCTTTCTTTGGCAGGTTCGGTAAACCACTTGCCCTTAAATTGAAAATCGGAACCCAACAGCAGGTACTTGCCAGACTGTGTAAAAGCATTTCCACAACAGATTAACAAGAGAAACACAAGCACCAGTCTTATTGTGATGATTGGGCGCATGTATTGAAAAGTTTAATTGTAATTAAATGTGTATACCTGTAACCCATAAGGAGCGATGCTTATACTCTTTGCAGAAGCGCCTTTCATCTGTACTCCGGTTGCAGAAAAACATGTCGTAGGTTCCGGTTGAAGGTGGTATCCGGGAATAAAACGGGAGTCATCGATCCTGATAGTGCCTTGCTGAATCTCATCATCATTGTTGAGGACAAACAGGTAAAACTTCTTTGTTTTCCGGTTCACCGCACACAGGTAATCCATATTGGGATTACTTAGCGAGACCAGGTTTTCCAGGAACAGGAGGTCGCCTTCCTTGTCAAATATTTTTCCTGCATGAAATCCTACTGTTTTATGGGGCCCTACCTTGGGTGTAAGAAACCCGGAAGGAAAATCGATCCGCCCCTGCGACCGTAAAGATAATTCGGCCATCAGGTAATCAGTGATCCATCCCACCTGCCACCAGGCATGATGCGGAAAGGGTCCTGCACCTTTGTTCATCGCGCTCCAGTAATAAGAAGCGACCCCGGTAGCCGGATCTACAAAAGCATCCTTACTTAGCGCCGCTGTTCTTGCCATATTAAGATACAGGGAGTCTTTTGTCAATTGAAACAGTCGTACAAACATCCCCGCATGACTGGCCAGCAGAATAGGACCACTGGGGTTCGCCGAACCCAATGTGCCGCCATGTTCAAAACTTAATCCTACCTGGCTGATCTGCCAGTCTTCCAGTTGCCGGTTGCCGCTTTTCGTGGGCTGATGACCCGGTATGGGATGCGAATAAATAGAGGTGGTATAGAACTGTGCTGTTGTAACGGCAGCTTGTTTAAACCGCGGATCTTTGGTAATATCATAAAGGTCCAGTAATGCCTGTGCACTTTGCCCCGTAGCAAAATCAGGAGCAAACCGTGCATCGCCGCAAACGCCCAAAAAATAGCCTTGCTCTACAGCATTCTTAACATACCAGTTAGCCGATTTTATAGCAGCATCTAAATACTTTTTATCACCCAGTGTTTTGTAAGCAACCACCAGGCCGTAAAAAGTAGGGCGATAATCCTTCAGATCCCGGAACATCGGTTTCATGGTATGATTATTATATGCTACTTCCCAATACCCCTCTGGTTTCATACGAGCCAGGAGCCAGTCTGCTGCAAGACGCAATCCTTTTTTAAGATCTGTGTTTCCCGGCTCAAACAAAAAGACGTTGCCCATATCCAGCAACATATAATAAGTAGTGGCAATCGGTTCGGTATAAGGCCCCCACTCTTCTGTGAACCGTTTGGATTCGTGCAGGTAATACTGTCCCGCAGCAGCACCATTAAAAAAGCCACCTCCTGTATGTTGCTGCGCTAGTTTAAAATTCAATGCGGCTTTCAAACGCTCATGTATAAGAATAGAATCCTGCGTAATGGTTGCCAGCATCCACATGGCACCATAATCCGCATTTTTAACAGCATCCTTGTTCGCCCCGTATACGCCCCCCAGGTATTCCTGCGCACCAATGATGCGACCGTTATAATCAAAAGTGCGCCAGCGGGAAGTACTATCATTTCTTACATAGTTAAAGAGCTGTGTAATCCGTTCAGACAGGGACAGGTGCGTTTGTTTCAGATGCAATAATTCATCAAAGCGATAGATGTCATTTACTACATGTTTATAAACAGGATACCAGTTGGATACATGCACGGTATACCGGAAATCAAAAGAAACCGTTTCACCCTTGTTTAAATATGATTTTTTTTGCCCTAATACCGGGTGATAAAGCGTAGGCGTTAGCTGCTCATTGCGATTGATCAATGACAAACCCAGCAGCCAGTCGGACTGGGTAGATTTATCAAATGTCCAGGGATCGCGACCGGTTCCGGGTTCCGCCGTAACCGCAAGTGTGATTCCGTCTTTATTGGTAAGCATAGAAGTAAGCGCAGCAGCGGTGCGTTCTCTTACCACTACCGGTTTATCCGGAATTCCATGGCCATAGGCATAGGCATCAATAAAGTTATTGTTGATGCTGTTTCCCTGGAAAAGCCCCGGGATACAAGCCCATTGAAAAGAGGATTTATCATTTACAGTTAGCGCCGGACTGGCAATGGAATAATAGCCCGGTTCATTCGCTGTTAACCGGATGGAAACCCGGAGATCATTTTTGTAAACGGGATCCAGTTGCCAAACGGCTTCAACGGTGGCCACATCTGTCTTTTGCTGAAAAATGATTTTATCTCCGGCTGCTTTATACTGCTGCGGGTAAAACGATAAAGCACGCCCTTCTTTATTCATAGAAACAGCGGAAGTATTTGCCTTCCAGGTAGGAATGATGTACCGGTATTCGGATTCCGGAAATTGAACAGCCTTTCCATTTTTATCCGTGATGGGTTGCGCATCCATCTTCGGTTGGGCTGCACTGTAAAGCACGGTGTATTGTCCCAGGGGAGCGGCCAGCGAACGCCACCCATCCTGTGCCCTCACCCGCAACTGTTTTACTTTATATCCATCGCGGGCATACTCCCAATCCAGGCGTAACACATCATTTTTCAATCCAGCTTCCTTGGCCGGTTGACCATAGCTTTTTTCAGACGCTGCACCCAGCAGTAACAATCCGCTTAAACAATAAATGACTGCACGATTCATTATATGTATTTCTTTATATTTCTTACGGAGCAGTAATCGTTAATTCGATTTCTTTTACAACGGATGCGGATGCCTTAACATTCACATTTGTTGCCACAAATACGACTTTGTATACGCCGGGTTTATTATATACCCGGGTATAGCTATATAAGTTTTGTGAGATATTCTTGATCGGCTCTCCTTTATCCGGCATCGTTTTGTTGGGATTAAATTGTTTGGTGATCACCCAGTCATCATCAAGATCTGCCGGGTTCGTAACGGTAAGAAGCTGGGCAGATGTAATGCTCCATTTGGTTGCCGGACCGCTGAAATTAAAACCCGCCCAGCCAGCAGTAGCCATATTGGCAAGTACCGTTTCGTCTCCCTGCTGATTGATGCTCTTCAGATCAAAGGAACGGATCACCCAACGATTTTGCTGGGATTCCGGTTTTACAACATTGGTTTTATACCGGAAGGCAATGGCCAGATTTTTATTGGTGGCAGCAAAGGAACTCAGGTCAATATTCCCTGAGGGCGTTTGATCCTGGCCCGATGATAAAACCGCTTTATCAGTAATATCTTCCCAGGTAGCAGTCCGCACATTGGCCGAATCATACTTACCGTTAAAGTCGGTGGATATCAGCAATTTTAAGGTGCTCTGATCAACCGGCTGCGGCCCATATTGTGCAAAGCTTTTAAAATTGAGGGACAGGGCATTTCCTTCCACAGCCGTCCTGTCGCGGAATTGATAAACATGTCCGGCCTCGCCCGACCAAAACACCAGGTTATCCGGTTTTCCGTTTACAACAAAGCGAATGGGCTCCCCAACTTTATACGTGGCCTTTTCCAGCTCAATAGAAAAATTATCAATCGCATCCAGTGCATATCGTTTTTTGCAGGAAGCCAGTGAAAGAAATAATACAGCAGCAATTATTAGCTTATTCATCTGATACAATTTATTTAATTACCAACCGGAATTTTGTCTGATATTGGGGTTAACCGCCAGCTCACTATTGGGGATGGGGAATACAACCGACCGCGCTGTTACGCGCTGGGCCTGTGCTGTTGCAGGATCCCGCAGCGCCGTAGGCATATTCATTTGGTATTCCCGTGCCTGTACCTGCATAACAGATGGATAAATGCCCCAGCGTATCAGATCATGTTTGCGAAGTCCTTCAAAAGCCAGTTCCCGCAACCGTTCGTTTACGATCAGTTCCTGAAAGTCTTGCTGGGAAAGACCTGCCGGAGCATCGGCCTGGGTATCCGGAGTAAGAACGTCTTTTCCATATCCTCTGCGTCGTACCATATTAATGGCGGTGTACGCTTTTTCTGAAGGTCCGTTGTTTAAATAATTATCCGCTTCTGCAAACATCAGCAGCACATCTGCATAGCGCAGCAGTGGCCAGTTGGTTCCGGTAAAGTTCTGATTCCGCGGCAAAACCGTTTCATATTCCCTTCTCCATTTTCCGTTGCTTCGCTCATAAATTTCAGTAGCATTCCAGGCCGTCCGTACTACGGTATTTCCTGTAGTTACAAACCGGAACGGCGCAACGGTCCAATCCCTTCTCAGATCCCCATTGGCATAAGCATTATACAGTTTTGCCGTAGCATGCACATAATCATACCCATACCCGGTATCAATATTACCACAGGTAATGCCATTATAACTTCCGATGGTGCCGCCTTCCTGTATCTCACCCTGGCTGGTGCCTTTAAATTCTACTTCCCAAAGATTTTCCCGCGTGTCAAAGATCTCTTTAACATGGTTGACATAGATCTGCTTAAAATCCGGATTTAATCCGTGTACACCAGACTGCATCACACTGTCGGCATATGCCCTGGCCTCGGTGTATTTTGAAACATCCTTTAACGAAGATCCGGCCATTGTTAAACAAACCCGCGCCAGTATGCCCTGCACCGTTGTTTTTGTAATGCGGGTGTTGTATCCATAGTCTGAAACCGACCGCACAAGGCCTTGCGCTTCTTTCATGTCTTTCAGTATCTGGTCATAGATCTCTTTTACCGGAGTGGCCGGCAGCGGCGCTTCTTCCGGACTCTTGCTGGACTGCAGTTTTAAAGGTACCGCGCCAAATTCATCCGTCAGCAAAAAATAATAATAGGCTCTTAAGAAAAGTGCCTGCCCCTTTATCTCGTTGCGTTTTGCTTCACTTACCTGCTGCGCCTTATTTATATTTTCCAGCAACATATTTGCCCGCTCAATACCGGTGTACAGTGCTTCCCAGTGCCTGTTAATTTCAAGGGTAGACGCGTCTATGATGTTGGCGTTAATTCCGGAGGTTTGGTTTTTCATAAAGAACTCATCACTCACCACCAGGTAACTGGCCATGCCCTGTGCATAAACCCGGTTATCTCCCAAACGGTCATAAACCCCTGCCAGTGCGGATTCCAGCTCACTTTCCGTATTGTAATAATTTACGGGCGATACAAAATCCTGCGGCGTTGTATCCAGTATTTTATTACAGGAAAAACCAAGCAATACCAGCGCCGTACAGATATAATAGAAACTCTTTTTCATATGAATATTTTTATGCGTTCTTGCCGCTATCGTTAAAAAGTGATGTTCATACCCAGTGTAATCGTGCGTGCCCTTGGGTAAGGACTCCAGTCAAAGCCCGGTGTAAGGGCTGTGTTCCGCACGGAAACCTCCGGATCCAACCCTGAATATTTTGTCCAGGTTACCAGGTTCTGAGCAGAGAGGCTCAGCCTTGCCGATTGTATCTTCCATCTTTTCATCAGTTCAGGAGAGAGGTTATACCCCAGCGATACCGTTTTTAACCGCAGGAAAGAACCGTCTTCAATATTCCTGTTCGAATATACATTGGGGCCATAACCACCGGCCACCGGCAGCAAACTGTTTTGATTATCCAACGACCAGCGGTTCTCATAGCTTTTAAACATATTCAGACTCATCCGCGCTTCCGCACCTTCAAAAACGATCCGGTTGGCATTCAGTACATCGTTTCCGTACGACCATTGCAGGAACACATTCAGATCGAATTGTCCATACCGGAAATTATTCGAAAATCCGCCGATGTGTTTGGGATTGGGATTACCGATAATGGTTTGATCATTAGCATCCACAACGCCATCTCCGTTAATGTCTTTGTATTTGATATATCCCGGTTTGATCAATGCCCGGTCGCTTCCGTTATTGGGCACATTTGATTTCAGCTCATAACTGCCATTGGGCAATATATTGAAATCGCTTACCGGGTACAATCCGTCAAAAACATATCCATAGAACAGGGCTACAGGATGACCGGGCAATGCGATATAGGGCAGCGAATTATTAAAATTGGCGTTCCAGTTCGTGATCCTCGTAGTAAGGCTGGGTTGATCGCCGTTCAGTTCTTTTATTTCATTACTGTTGAATGCGATGTTGAAATTAGACGACCAGGTAAAATTTTTGGTGCTTACGTTTACCGTGTTCAGAGTAAACTCGATCCCTTTATTTGCAACGATACCAATATTTTTAAACGCGGTCAGGTATCCGGTTGATGTAGGCAGCGATGCATCCAGCAACAGATCGGTAGTTCTTTTATAATAGTAATCGGTGGTTAAACTCAGGCGTTCTTTAAACAGGCTAATATCCAGTCCCAGGTCCAGGTTGCCCGTGCGTTCCCATTTAAGATTATTATTTCCCACCAGGGTTGGTACCGTCCCTTTTATATAAGTGCCGTTAAAATAGTACCCGCTCTTGGTATTACCGGTATTGGCCGATACTTCCTGGTCCAGCACGCTGAGATAAGCAAAATCGGAAACCCGGTTGTTACCGGTAATACCATATGACGCTCTTAGCTTGGCAGCAGAGATCGCCTTCACTGATTTAAGGAATGGCTCATTTCCTAAATTCCACGCAAATGCGCCGGAAGGAAAATAGCCCCACCGGTTTTGAGGTGCAAACTTGGAGGATCCATCACTTCGGAATGAAGCGGTAAAAAGGTATCGCGAATTATAGGTATAGTTCACCCGCCCCAGCATGGACACCAGGGTTGAGTAAGAACCCGATGTTGTTTTTGAAAGTACGGTTCCCTGGTCGAGCCCCTTTATACCCAACACCTCATTCGGCAATAAGATGGATACAAAACCGTTCCCCTGTGTACTGTTGCGCTGCATGGTAAAACCGCCAACGGCATCCACCTTGTGTTTGCTGTTAAATGTGCGGTTGAATGTGAGCAGGTTTTCGTTCAGCAGGCTGCGGACATTTTGGTTATCGATCGAACCATTAATACCATAAGTAGCTCCGTAAACCGTGCGCGGGTTTCCTGCTGCTGTTTTTGAATTATTAAACCGCTCGAACCGGAGATCGATGTCGGTCAGCCCGCCATTTACCCGGAATTTAAAATATTTAAGAAACGAATATTCCAGGAATGCATTCGTGAATAACGATTTATTAAAAGCATACATATACATGTTATTGGAATTAACCACCGGGTTTATCCTCAGGTCTGTATTGGATGCTACCTCATCGTCAAAAGGCTGGTCGATAAAATCATCACTCTCGCCTTTTCCTGTAATGGGCCGGTAACCCCAGGTACTGTAAAGCAGGTACGACGAGGCATTTCCGGCAGAAGTGCTGTTGAGGTTATCGCTGGTTAAATTAGCGATCTGCCCGTTCTTAATCGCCTGCGTATAGTTGGTATTGATCCCCGCCCTAAAGTTTTTACCAATGCGTTGTTCAATCTGAAACCGCCCCTGGTAGCGTTTATATCCCCCGTTGATCACAATACCTTTTTGATCCAGGTTAGATCCGCTTACTGAATACTTGGTAGCAGCGGTTCCTCCTCTTAAAGAAATACTATGGTTTTGCATAAAGGCATTTTGCAACACATAGTCCTGCCAGTTAACGCCTTCCATATCCCGGTAAGATTCCAGTGTTTTGCCATCCTGCAGGTACAGGCGCTCCGCTGTTGTACGGTTCAGTTCCAGCTGATATTTTACAAACTCATAAGGGCTCATCACCGGAAGTTTCTTTATTGGATACTGAAGCCCCAGCCAGTTATTATAAGAAACTACCGGAGGACCCGTCTTGCCCTGCTTTGTTTTAATAATGATAACCCCGTTGGCACCTCGTGCTCCGTAAATGGCGGTGGAAGAAGCATCCTTCAATACTTCAATGGATTCGATATCATCCGGGTTAATGGTATTATTATCCGGGCTTTCCAATGGAAATCCATCTACCACATATAACGGTGAATTGGATTGGGTGATGGAATTGCCTCCACGAATCACAATATTGCTGGTGCTTCCCGGCTGACCATCATTGGAGCTTACCTGCATACCAGCTATCCTTCCGGCCAGTGCATCTTCAAATGAAACCACTGGTGCCTTTTCCATGTCCTTCATATTAACGGAGCCCACGGAGCCGGTAAGGTCTTTCCGCTTTACTTCTCCATAACCAATCACCACCACATCATCCAGTACCTGGTTGTTTTGAGATAGCCGGATCTTATACTGATTTTCGCCCGAAACAGGAACCGTTTGCGTGGTATACCCTACCATGGAAATGACCATTACATCATTTTCACGGATGTTGGAAAGATTAAAATTTCCTTTGGCATCGGTAATGCCCGACACCGATTTACCCTGTATAATAACAGTGGCCTTTGGCAGAGGCGTTCCGTTTTCATCCGTAACAGTGCCGGTAACATTTTTTACGGTCTGGGCCAAACAGCTGATCGGGAAACCAACGGCAAACAGCAACGGCAAGATTTTACTTCTTTTCATACGCAATATTCGTTATTTTATATAGTCTGGTCTGGACTGGTATACAAAACAAACATAGAACTATTTTTCATTTCTCCAAATTTTTAGATCATCTTTTTTATACCTATAATAATATCAGTTATTTATACATGATTTTAAGTTTGCATGGCACCCCTCATCCAATCCTGGTTTGGTTTGTTTTGGTTATTACTTACTTTTGCCGGAAAGATTTTCTATGAGCGCAGCCGCGGATGCAGGTACAAAACAGGTTAAAAATGATTTACATGCCAAACTGAAATACGAGCAATTATCAGAATATATTATTTCGCTTATTGAAAGTGATCAATTGCATATCGGGGATCAGATTCCTTCACTGAAGCAATTGCAACTGCAACTCCTCATGAGTAAGGAAACGCTGCTGAAGGGACTGAATCACCTGGTTGAAAAAGGCATTATTGAATCGGTGTACCGCAAAGGTTATTTTGTAAGAAAAAAAGCGATTGATCATAATTTCCGGATATTCCTGCTGCTGGATAAAATGAACATTATGCGGGAACAGCTTTACCGGAGTTTGCTTGATCATTTAAAAGAACGTGCGGATATCGATATTTATTTTCATCATCACAACTACCAGGTATTTGAAAAACTGATCCGGGAAAATCTGGGAAAATACACACATTATGTTGTGGCTACTTTTCTTAAAGAAGATGTTGCTCCCTTATTGAACCTGATCCCGGATAAAAAAAGAATCATCATTGATCTGCATGAACAGGGGTTAACCGGTAACTATAACAGCATTTACCAGGATTTCGGTTACGATATTTATCATAGTCTTATCGCGCTCAAAACTGAATTATCCAAATATAAACGGCTCATCCTTGTAGCGCATCCGGAAGCCATTCATGCCCGGTTGGTCATTGACGGATTTTTACGTTACTGTACAGAAGCCAAATTTACATACCTGATCCAATCGGAGATCGATGAAAAAAACTTTCAGAAAGGTAATGCTTATGTAACCTTCAGCCGCTACAACACCGATGACGTAGCGTTGATAAAATTGGCCCGGAAAAAGAAACTAACGCTGGGTAAAGAAGTAGGACTGATCTCTTATAATGATACGGATGTAAAAGAAATACTGGAAGGCGGCATCACTGTAATTTCAACAGATTTCGAAGCCATGGGCCGGTCGGTGGCCGAAGTCATTCTGGGCGATCAAACCGTACTCAAGCGTAATCCTACAAAACTGATCAAAAGAAAATCATTGTAATCGTTTCCTGGAGCAGATAGCGGTGTATTCAAAATACAGAAGGTTATCGTTGTATGGATTTTGTTGATTTTTCATGCGTATTAATCTAAAAGCGGAACCAGCTTTTTCAATAAATAGCTGGAGATGCTTATAAATACTTAAATCATTGCTTAATCGTTTAAATTTTTATACTATATTAATGGTTTGGACTGGTCTGTTATAAAAGGGGGAGGTATTCTTCAGCTTATATTGCTGGCTGATTTTCACGAAATTATTACGCTTATTTCTTGAAGGCAGCAGCGCAAGGATTTTTTGTTGCCAGGTCACCTGTACTGAAACGAATCATCACACATTGTTTATTATATCTCATCATTCAAAGTGCCGGATATATGGCAAAAAAAACGGCTCTTTTACAAACGAATTTATTCGTATTTTATTAATCCGCCACCGGTACATCAATATGCCGGTCGTTATCATTTTTCCGGTCCAAAACAAAATTCAGCGCCAGGTAGAGGAAATGCAGGTTTCGATTTCCGGATGGAGCTAATTCCCGCTGCCACATATACCCGGTAGAAGTTCCAACCGTTTTTGTAAACTGATAGCCAAACCCCGCAAACAGCCGGTTTCTTTTTATAAGATCAGCCCTGGGACCTAAAAACAGTTCTTCAAATCCATTTATAAAAAAAGTATGGGGTTCTACTTTTTTGTTATTGATTGGTAAGGTAGCGCTAAGCCGGTAGCGAAATCGCTGATCCGTTTTATTATCGTCTGTTTTTGGAAAATGAAAGAAACGCTGTTCAGCCCGGCCCCGGTGATCCATCTTCAGTCTCCCTATATTATTAGTAAATGTATACTGCAGCCATAAGCGCAGTTCCCGCTGGTACAATTCATGTTCCCGCCAGGTAGCATATCTTCCAAAACCAATAAAGGGTTGATTACTTTTATTAATATTGTACCCGATACCGCCCTTGGTTTCAGAATAGTCCAGCGGCGTAAAATTTTCGATAGAACGCGTTTGTAATTCTGTATAGGCCATCCATTTAGAATTGAACTTATACGTAAGCGATGTCATGAGGAACCCGGAAAGGTGTTCCTTAGGCTGCACCTGGGAAATACCGGCATGACTAATAAACAAAAAAAGAAAAGCAAGGAATACTGCGTTGCGAAACATAACTGGTTTTTACCACGGGTGAAAAAGCACCGTTCAGGAAACAGGCCATCTGCCAGGATGAATAAATTTTATAATCAGCGGCCCATATATACCATCAGTATCTGGATATCGCTGGGTTTGATTCCCGATATCCGGCTGGCCTGCCCCAATGTTTGTGGACGGATGCGATTTAATTTTTCTTTAGCTTCATTTCCTAATGAGCTTAGCCGGGCATAATCAAATCCGGAGGGAATCAAAAGGTTTTCCATTTCACTCATCCGGTTTACCAGTTCCCGTTCTTTTTCAATATAGGTTTCATATTTGGTAAGAATAGATGCCTGCTCCAGCTCTTCCCGGGTATAGTTTTTTACCTGTTCTTTTAAAAAAGGAACGGCATCCACAAGATTATTCAGTTCAATATCCGGCCGTAATAAGATCTTTTCCACCTTCTGTTTTTCCTGGATGGGAGAAGAATTATGTGCCGATAAAAACCCGTTTATCTCATCGGGTCGAAGCGCCATCTCCTTTAATATGCCTCTTATATTGGCAATATTTTCATTTTTTTGCCGTACTTTATCCATTCTTTGTTCAGAAGCCAAACCCAGTTTATAACTGATAGGTGTAAGCCGTGCGTCTGCATTGTCCTGGCGCAGCAGGGTACGGTATTCTGCGCGGGAAGTAAACATACGATAGGGTTCTTCGGTTCCTTTATTGATCAGATCGTCGATCAACACACCAATATAGGCATCGCTTCTTTTTAATGTGAACGGATCTTTTTCATGCACTTTTAAGTGTGCATTAATCCCCGCCATAATTCCCTGGCAGGCAGCTTCCTCATACCCGGTTGTACCATTGATCTGGCCAGCGAAATATAAATTATATATTAATTTAGTTTCTAATGTGTTTTGAAGCTGCGTTGGCGGAAAATAATCATACTCAATAGCATATCCTGGCCTAAATAGCCGTGCATTCTCAAAACCAGGAACCATCCTCAGGGCAGCATATTGTACTTCCTCCGGGAGTGAAGTTGAAAATCCGTTTACATAGATCTCTACCGTGTTCCATCCCTCCGGTTCAACAAACAGCTGGTGCCGCTCTTTATCCGCAAATCGGTTGATCTTATCCTCAATGCTGGGGCAGTACCGGGGACCTACTCCATCGATCCTTCCTGCGTACATCGGACTACGGTCAAACCCGGTCTTCAACATATCATGCACTTTCTGATCGGTATAGGTGATCCAGCAACAGCGTTGTTTAGAAGCGTCAATTTTTGGGGTATCTGTAAATGAAAAGCCTACAATATCAGCGTCTCCATCCTGTACTTCCATTTTTGAGTAGTCCAGGCTCCTTCCATCTACCCTTGGCGGTGTTCCTGTTTTTAACCGGTCGCTTTCAAAGCCAAGAGCTACCAGTTGTTCTGTAATTCCGCTGGCAGCTTTCTCCGACACCCGTCCCCCACCAAACTGTTTTTCCCCAATATGAATAATACCATTCAGAAAGGTACCATTTGTAAGTACTACTGCCTTACTATGGATCTCATGACCCAGACCGGTTATTACGCCTGCAGCGCGTCCGTCTTTTACCAGCAGCCCCTTTACCATATCCTGGTAAAAGTCAAGATTTGGTGTCTGTTCCAGCATTTCCCGCCACTTTGCAGCAAACAGCATCCGGTCGCTTTGTGCCCTTGGGCTCCACATAGCTGGTCCCTTCGACCGGTTCAGCATCCGGAACTGAATCATAGACAAGTCGGTTATAATACCGGAATAGCCTCCAAGGGCATCAATTTCACGCACAATTTGTCCTTTTGCTATACCACCCATTGCCGGATTACAACTCATTTGGGCAATGGTTTGCATATTCATAGTAACCAATAAGGTTTTTGATCCCATATTGGCGGCGGCAGCAGCAGCTTCACAGCCTGCATGGCCCGCACCCACAACAATAACATCGTATTCTGGAAACATGGGTGCAAAATTACACCATTCCTTTTATAAGTGGCTCTTATCCGCCCTATAGAAGGCTATCGGTCCAATTTTGAAGCTGATTTATTGTTCTAATCACTGATCCAATTAATAAAAGCACTCTGTATTATTAAACTTGTTCCACGTGAAACAACAGCACAGTTAGTACAAAGCCCTTAATATCTCAATAAATCGATCCCATAAACAACAGCAACTAATAGGAGATGATCAGTTTCAACCGCTACTTTAAACCTAACCCGCCAAGTCAATCCCTGTCTCAACGCCGTTTCACGTGAAACAAATGAATATGCTGGAAGACACCTCTAACCCCAGCCACAAAAAGACTTCTAAAAGTCAAATACTCTAATACACACTAATTATTTAGAGCCACCTGCCCTATATCTCCCGAAAACTCAACATTTAAAAGCTACCCCTACCCCAGGATTATTAATGTGATCACATGAAACAAGGCCATCATTAGTCCAAATACTCTTCCAACTAAAGATACTAAGGTTCTCCATGTAGTTAATCAAATCCTCCTAATAAGATTATCAATTAATAGTACGAGCATATCCTACGGCGCATCGCCATTTTAAACTTAAGAGAACGCATTGCAACAACACATCCCTGGCCACCAATTTACCAGGAACCTTGGGGAAGCAGAGAAGTTTAACATAACCAGCGTGTTCCACGTGAAACAAATTAGTACGATTTATCGGATCAGAAGAGTTTAATACTCTCAGCAAGAAGAGAATCAGAACTAAAACTTCGTTTCACGTGAAACAACTACCGAACTTAACCCTTCTAATATAAATATGTAAAAAGTGTATTTAAACTAAATAAGAATCAGTTAATCCTAATTGGATTGACTAAACGGCTTATTCCACGTGAAACATCTATCTAAATCCGTATTTCTGCAGACATTCATCCTCCTTTTCACGCATTAAGGCTTGCTCCTTTTCCGTTTTGTCATTATATCCACATAAATGTAAAGCCCCATGAAAGATCACCCGGTGTAATTCCTTCGCAACGGGTATATTCAACAAGGAAGCGTTTGACTGTACGGTGTCTACACTGATAAAAATATCAGCCACCATTGCTTCTGATGGCTTTTCTCTCAGGTCAAATGTGATAATATCCGTGTAGTAATCATGATCCAGGTACTGCCGGTTAATATCCAGGATCTCTTCGTCACTACAAAACACATAATGCAACATATCCAACGCCTGGTTGTTTTCCTTAAATAAGGTAGTGAGGAACTGTTTCAGACGGATCCGGTCCTTAAGCGTTATCTTTTTCTGAAAGGAAAATGTAATCTGGGGTAACTGCTTCACACTGATATTTTTTCAAAATTCGTAAATAAAACACAACTCACAATAGTTAGATTTGCAGCATGGAACAACAAAAGGAACTTCTTCTTTCGGATCTAAGGCCCGGCCAGCGTGCCCGTATACAAAAATTTACTACGGAAGAAATCTTCCTTAAGCTTATGGAGATGGGCTGCCTGCCCGGAGAAGAAATCGAAATTATCAAAGTAGCCCCATTAAACGATCCCATATCCATTTCTGTAGCGGGATATACACTCAGTCTCCGGTTAGACGAAGCACGATTTATTGTTGTATCTACTATAATCTAACCTTCCAATGAAAATCGGTTTGTTCTTTGGTTCGTTCAACCCAATCCATCATGGGCATTTGATCATCGCCAACCATGTATTGAATGAAGGATTGGTTGAAAAAATATGGTTTGTAGTTTCGCCACATAATCCATTAAAAGAAACGGCTTCTCTTCTTAACGAAAATCAACGGCTGCACCTTACCCGGTTAGCAATTGATGCCGATACCCGGATGCAGGTTACGGATATTGAATTTACCCTGCCCCGGCCTTCCTATACAGCGGTAAGCCTGGCCTATCTGACAGAGAAATATCCCCAACATGAATTTGCAGTGATCCTGGGAGGAGATAGCTTTCAGAATATAAAAAAATGGAAAAATCATAATTATATAATAAATAATTTTAATATATTTATATACAACAGACCAGGCTTTATAATAGATGCCACATTAAGCGATAAATTAAAAGTGCTGGATGCTCCTTTACTGGAAATTTCCGCTACCGCTATCCGGCAGCTCATCAGGAATAAAAAATCGATCCGGTACCTTCTTCCCGAACTGGTCATTGAAGAGATTGAAAAATCGGGCTATTTTAGAAAATAACCCAGCAGTAAACAAAGGAATACCAAAACCGGGGCCGGAAGTTTTGTAAAAATGAGGACAGCAGAAGTTCCCAGAACAACCAAAAGATTGGTGATTTCAATAGACCCAACATTAAAAATGGACAGGTCCTTTATAATATATACCGTAGAACCCAGCATAATTCCCATCACAGAAGCATTAATTCCTTCAAGCGAGCGGTAGATAACGGAATACTTTTTCAACATATTCCAGATCGGAAAGAAGAAGAGTACCAGTAATGCGCTTGGCAAAAAAATACCAACCATTCCAATAATGGCTCCCAATACCTGCATGGAGGGTCCCATGTCTTTTAAAGCCAATCCACCTGTATAAGAAGCAATAGAAAAAACCGGACCCGGCATTGCCCGCACCATTCCGATTCCAGTCAGCATCTCTCCTCTGTCGATCTTTATGGCATTGGGATTTTTTTCCTTCACCTCATCCGGTCGTACACTGTACTGTTCATACATAATAGGCATCAATACATTTCCCCCGCCAAAAACCAAACTTCCCATCCGGTAATTACTCTCAAACAGGTTCACCGGCTTCCGGTATTCCCATTCATTCTTCCGGGCGATCTCGCTAAGAATGCCAGCCATAATAAAAATAATGGCAAACAACCAGATATTCCACCACTGGATCTTTCCGGGTTTCACCTCTACCTGCGGTATCCGCTTCCTGCTTAGATTGGTTACTACCCCTCCCAATACAATCAATAGCGGAACAATAAACGGCCGTCCAAAGAAAAAGAAGGTTACAAGACCTGATACCAACGCAATCACCAGCGTGATCGTATTATTTACAGAAAATGGAAAGGCTGATACACAGGCGTAAATTAAAAACCCTGCAGCCATCGGCACTATAAATCTGAAAACATTCAGACTGTCTTCTCCATTCAGATAATTTACCAAAAAAGAAAGTCCACCCATAATGGAACAGGCAGGAAGGATCCAAACAAGCAATGTAAGAATTGCCAGTGGTATACCACCTCTTTTAAAACCAATAAGGGTAAGCGTTTGTGTAGATGAAGCGCCTGGAAGCAGTTGACAAAATGCATTATACTCCATCAACTCCTTTTCTGTTATATAAGGCGTTTGTTTTACAAAGGTCTTCATCATCATAGCCAGGTGTGCCTGAGGACCACCAAAAGCGGTTAAGCCATGCAGCAACACCAACTTCAAAAAATGTAAATGCCTCAGTAACATCTGTGGATAATTCAATGATTCAGCTCTGAAACTTTTCCGATAAAAATAGACAAAAAGATTTGATCACAAAACTACCGGCAAAAGTTACTACTTTAATAAATGTATTCCAAATAGATGACCCGTAGATGCAGCAGCTGCTATACCGATACCAAAAAGAGAACGGCTGAATCGTTCTCTTTCTATAACTTTTAAATCAAAATATAACTGGCTTAGACTATTAAATATTCAATCCTCCGCAAACGCTAAGGGTTTGTCCGGTTATATAAGATCCCATATCGGAAGCCAGAAATAAAGCGGCGTTGGCAATGTCTTCCCCCTTTGCAAATTTTCCCAAAGGTATATCTGCAAGATATTTGGAAGATGCATCACCATCATGCAAATAACTGGTCATATCCGTTTCTACAAATCCAGGTGCTATAGCATTGCAGCGGATATTGCGGCTTCCAAGTTCTTTTGCCACGCTCTTCGTAAACCCGATAATTCCGGCTTTGCTGGCTGCATAACTGGCCTGACCTGCATTTCCCATTACACCGATCACCGAACTCATATTGATGATACTTCCGCTTTTGGCCTTCATCATCGGTCTGATGATCTGTTTGGTCATGTAAAAAACACTATTGAGATTTACCTGTAATACTGTTTCCCATTGTTCCTGCGTCATTCGCAGTAATAAATTGTCTTTAGAAATACCGGCATTGTTCACACAGATATCTACAGTACCAAATTCCTTCAACACATCGCCTACAAAGGCTTCGCAAGCAGCCATATCTCCTGCATTGCTTTGCCAGGCTTTGATCCGAACGCCCCGCTCCGTCCATTTGTTCACCAAAGTATTTGCCTTCTCTGCACTGCTATCACTTACATAAGAAAAAGCTATAGCAGCGCCCTGTTCTGCAAACTTATCTACAATCGCTTCTCCAATTCCACGCGCCGCCCCGGTAACAATGGCAATTTTATTCTCCAGTAATTTCATAAAACAAATGGTTTATTAACAGCTGCAAATAAAGTTAATTATTTTGTTACAATAAAGTTTAATAAAGAAACGATAGATCAATCACCGCTTTTCAAAAAAATAAATAACCCCGTTTTTATCATCACTGATAAAAAAAGAATGTTTATCCCATTGTATAATATCACAGGGACGGCCGTAGCGCAAGTTTTCCGTTTTACCCTGAAGAAAGCCACTGATAACTTCCCTGTACCCGCCACCGGCAGTTAATTGCACAATAGCATTTCCACGCTGACGCCACACACTGGTGCTGCCATGCAAGGCTACAAGAAATGTATGATTCAGTAGTGGATCGTCAAAATCCGCTACATATTCAAATCCCAATGGAGCAGCATGTGCCTTAAACGTATAAGGAACAATAGCTGGTTTTCTTACAAACGGTGGGTGCTCCTTCTTTATAAACTGTGTGTCTGCAATAATCGTTTTCCGGTACTGATAATAATAAGGCCATCCGTAAAAGCCATTATCCACAACCGTATGGAACAACTCTTCCGGTTTATCCGGTCCCCGGTTATCTCTTCCCATATGTGTAACCCAAAGCGCATCCTTTACCCACTTTATCCCCACTGCATTCCGGATGCCCCGGGCAAAGATCCGCTGATTGCTCCCATCCGGATCCATTTCCACAACAGTAGCACGGATGTCTTCGGTTTCTATACATGCATCGCAACTGCTGCCTACACTCACATACATTTTACTTCCGTGAAATGCAATACTCCTCGTCAGATGCCAGCCGCCATATTTATAGCTCAATCCATAGTCAGGAAAAGTAGCTACTACCACCGGTTTTCCTGAAGCTACCGAATCTCCCGGTGTATATTTATAATAGCTCAGCTTACCCGTTTCTGCAATATAGATATAGGTTTGTTCACCTGAAGTATAAAATGCCACCTGGTTTGGATTGTGCAGCCCTTTCAAAAAAGTAGTGATCTTTCCGAACGATTTCTTCTTTTCATCCCAGTGTTCCAAAATCATGATCCGCCCCTTCTTATTATCGCTCCGGTCGTGCATATCCGTAACAAATAAACGTCCGTCCGGACTACGTGAAAAAAAACGAGGCCGCTCCAAACCCTGAGCAGCCACATTTATACTATATCCAACCGGGATTTTTAATTCGAAAGGAGTACCTTTTTTTAATTGTATTTTTTGTGTTGTCCGCAAAATATTTTGCTGCGAAAACAATGCCGCCTGAAAATACAGCAAACAGGCAATCATAAAGGTCAATCGTTTTATCATACGCTTTTACAAAAGAGCGTTACAAGCCGGCAGCAGCGCTGATCTCCAGCATCCGGTCGATGGGCTTTTTTGCGGCCAGCCTCAACGTTTCATCCATAATGATATCCGGCAATTCATATTTCATACAGAGATAAAGTTTCTCCAGTGTATTCCGTTTCATATGCGGACAATCATTACAGGCACAGCTATTATCCGGTGGTGCAGGAATAAACACTTTATCCGGACTATCTTTTTCCATCTGATGGAGAATACCGGTTTCCGTAGCCACAATATATTCGGTTGCATCATCTTCCCGGGTATATTTCAACAACCCGGTTGTTGAACCAATATAATCTGCCATTCGTAATAAAGGCTCCTCACATTCAGGGTGGGCAATCAATTTTGCATTAGGATGCTGATGCTTTAACCGTGTGATTTTTTCAAGGCTGAATATTTCATGCACCATACAGGCTCCGTTCCACAACAACATGTTCCGGCCGGTAACTTTGTTAATATACGCACCCAGGTTTTTATCCGGTGCAAAAATGATCTTCTGATCTTTTGGGAAACTTTCAACGATCACCCGTGCATTACTGCTCGTAACAATCACATCACTCAGCGCTTTAATTCCCGCACTGCAGTTAATGTAACTTACCACCACATGATCCGGATGCTGTTCCTTGAATTTCTGAAACAACGGCGGCGGACAGCTGTCGCTTAAAGAACATCCTGCCTTAAAATCAGGGATCACCACTTTTTTTGTCGGGTTCAGAATCTTCGCCGTTTCCGCCATGAAGTGCACTCCCGCAAAAACGATCATATCTGCATTCGTCTTTTGCGCTTCCTGTGCCAATCCCAGGCTGTCGCCGATGTAATCTGCAATATCCTGAATATCCGCCTCCTGGTAGTAATGCGCCAGGATCACTGCATTTTTTTCCTTTTTCAATTTTTCAATCTCAACAAACAGATCCAGCTTCGGATCTACTGCGATATCCAGAAAGCCGTTCCGATCCAAATCAATTTTTGCTGTTTCCAAAATACCTGAATTCATGATTGAAAATTTTGTACCTGCAATGATACGACCAAGCCAAATAAAAAATCAAAGTTTTTTCAGAATCCCCTTTTTCCTTTTAATAATATTTATATTAATTATTTATTTAAAAATATCTATTATTATTATGGCTGTGGATTAGTGGATAACCAGGTTATGCACTAATTTAATTTTTTTTAAAATTCCGGTTACTCACATCTATTTAACAGATATCCACATGGTGAAATTACGAATCATATTGGTTACGGTTGTTTATTCACAAAAATGTGAATTACGGAATGTTTACAATGGATGAAAGACATATTAAATTTACACTATGTTAATATTGTTGGTATAAATTGACGACAGTTCACCAAAAATTGAAAACACAGATCTGCAAGGCAAAGTTTCATCCGGTAATACATTTCACATACACGTTTCACGCTGGGTTATACACATTATTAATACGTAATTCACAGGCTATTGGGGAGAAAAAGACGGTTAAAAAGGAAGAAAAGATGAGTAATTATTAATAAACGAATGTAAGTAAGTAATAAAATTTGCTTTATCTTGCCTGCTTAATAATTCTGAAAAAGATGCATTTTTTGAAAAAATTTTTCGGCCTGGCGGCCGGATTAATGTACATGGGATTGGCAAAAGCCGACGAAGGAATGTGGTTACCGCAGTTACTGGAAAATCTGAATGAAAAGCGGATGCAGCAGCTGGGAATGAAAATCAGCGCAAAAGATATTTATGATATTAATAAAGGAAGCCTGAAGGATGCAATTGTAAGCTTTGGAGGATTTTGTACCGGGGAAGTTGTTTCGGAAAAAGGGCTGGTTTTTACCAATCATCACTGCGGATTTGAATCGGTGCAAAAACATTCAACACTTGATAAAAATTACATAAGAGACGGTTTTTGGGCACGCAACCAGGCCGAAGAGTTGCCGAACGCAGGCCTGTTTGTAACGTTTATTGTGAGGATTGACGATGTTTCGGAGCAGGTGTTGAAGGGCATTGAACAACATATGAAGGAATCTGAGCGGCAAAGTATTGTAGACCGGAATATTGAAGAATTAAAAAAATCCACAAAAGTGGAGCCATTCCAGGATGCAAAGGTGAATGCCTTTTTTGAAGGAAATAAATATTATCTGTTTGTAACGGAAACCTATAAGGATGTACGATTGGTTGGGGCCCCTCCTTCCAGCATTGGGAATTTTGGACAGGATTCAGATAACTGGATGTGGCCGCGGCATACCGGCGATTTTAGTGTATTCAGGATCTATGCCGGAAAGGATAACCGGCCGGCAGAATATGCACCGGGTAATGTACCCTATATTCCCAAAAAGGCACTGACCATTTCGCTTAAGGGAATGAAACAGGATGATTTTACCATGGTTTTTGGGTTTCCCGGGCGTACTACGGAATATCTTCCCAGTGAAGCAGTAAGGCAGATCGTGGAAGTGAACGACCCGACCAAGATCCTGATAAGAGATAAAACCCTGGGCGTTATGAACCGGTATATGCGGGCCAATGAAGACCTGAAGATAAAATATGCTTCGAAGTATGCAGGCATTGCCAATGCCTGGAAAAAATGGCAGGGAGAGGTGTTGGGATTAACACGTACCAGCGGCCTGCAAAAAAAGCTGCAATATGAAGCAGATTTTCAAAACAAACTGGAAGCAAGTGATCTGCTGAAAACAACCTATGGTCATACTTTACAGGATCTGAATAATGCCTATAAAGCAATAGAACCATATGCGCTTACCCGCGACTATTATCTTGAAATTACCGGGAAGATCGAATTGTTTGGCATCATTAACCGGTTAAGGGCTTTAAAAAAGATAACCGGAAAACCGGATTATGCGAAGGAGCAGGCCAAACAACTGGAAAACCTGACGGAACTTTATAAGAACCTGAGCAGTGAAGTGGACAAAGATATTTTTTCGGTCCTCCTGCCCCTGTATATGGAACAAAAACAAGGACCTTATATAGCACCAGTTGCCCGGCAGCAGTTTGAACAGTATGGAAAGAATTACCACAAATGGGCTGATGCATTATATGCCGGCAGTGTTTTTCTTGATGCTGCAAAAGTGTTAGAAGGGATAAGAACCGATCCCTCAACGCTGTACCGTTTTTTTGAAACGGACCCTTCGGCAAAACTGATCATTGGAATGGCAGATCTGTATGACCAGGAAGTGGCTCCAAAACTGAATGCGTTGCAGGCACGGATTAACGGATTGCAACGAAATTATATGCGGGCACAAACCGAAGTGCTTACTGATAAAACTTTTTATCCGGACGCCAACAGTACGCTGCGCGTAGGTTATGGAAAGGTAGATGGCTATAAACCGGCGGATGGCATCACCTATGATTATTATACTTACCTGGATGGAGTAATGCAGAAATATAAACCCGGTGATTACGAATTTGATGTACCTGAAAAGTTGCGCCAGCTCTATTTGAAAAAGGACTATGGCCGTTACGGAACCAAGGCTCCGTCGGGAAGTTACCGGATGCCGGTATGCTTTATTGCTTCCAACCATACAACAGGTGGTAATAGTGGCAGCCCGGTGCTGGATGCAAATGGGCACCTGGTGGGGATCAATTTTGACCGGGTATGGGAAGGCACTATGAGCGACATTCATTATGATGCTTCCATTTGCCGGAATATTATGGTAGACATCCGGTATGTGTTATTCATTATTGAAAAATATGCCGGGGCAGAACATCTGATCCGGGAAATGAAGCTGGCGGGTACTACCCCGGTTTCCCGGAAGTAACGGACAAAATTTAGTATATTTAAACATCTATTGATTCACTTAAAAGAATTTCTTATGGTAAACAACAAACACATTGCCACCTTTATATTGGGCGCACTGGCAGGCCTGGCAGCGGGTAAATATACCAGCATGAGCGATGAGGAAAAGGAAAAAATGATGAACAATCTTAAAGAGAAGGCAAATAAATTGAAGGATGATGCTACGGCTTCTGCAGAGCAGGCGAAGGATTATTTTTCCGAGCTGGCCACCAAGGGTATGGACTCTTTAAAAGAGCATTTTCCCGGTGCTGAAAAATGGATGCAGGATCTTTTTGGAAGCAAGAAAGCAGATGCTGCTGCAACAGATACCGGTGCTGCTTCGGATAAAGCGGAGGACGCAAAATCTTAACCAGTCGTTTTTAAGAAACCAGTTACAAGGTCTGCCGGAATAAGTATTGTTCTGCGGATGATTGAGCGCTGTATTGGATCGGTAATACAGATTGCTATAAAACATTGTTGGGGTTAGGTACCAGCTTTAAGATCTTGTGCAGGTTTTGCTGATAATTTTTGCGATCCAGTTTATAGAAATAAGCACCTTTTTTTGATCCGGATTTATCCTTATCCCGTTGTTTCAGCAAGAGCCCGGTGGAAAGCATTTTCCGGCTGAAGTTTCCCTTGTCGAAACTGGTTTCAAACACATCTTCAAAAAGACTTTGCAAAAGCGGAAGTGTAAACTTATCAGGAAGCAGTTCAAAAAGAATAGCATGGGAAGTAGCTTTATACTGCAACCGCTTTTTTGCCATTTTTACCATTTCTTCATGATCAAAGATCAGGTTGGGAAAATCCTTTATTGAAAACCATTCAGCCTGGTAGGCATCACTTAAAATCTCCCGGTACTTTTTTATATCGATCAGCGAAAAATAAGCAATGGAAACGGTGCGTTCCTGTGTATCCCTGTCGGGACTTGTAAAGGTATAAAACTGTTCCTGGTAAATATCCGTAAGCCCCGTAAGTGAGGCCAGGATGCGGCTTGCCGCCTGGTCGGCACTTTCATTCTTTGCAACAAAACCACCCATCAGGCTCCACCGGCCTTTTAAGGGAACGAGCGCACGTTTTATCAACAGGATCTTCAGGTTCTGTCCATCGTAGCCAAAAACGATGCAATCCACCGCTACGGTATAACGTGATTGATTACTATATTTTGCTGCCATAAAAATGCCTGGTTTTTCTAAATTAGAATTTTCAAAATGACAATTATTGCTGTGGGTTATACTAACAAAAGTAATGGTTCTGCGGATGAATAAAACAGGGCTTCAAATATTTTATATGCACCGGCATTTTTGATTTCGAAAAACGGCCTGCCTCAATTGCTGATAGGTATGGCACAACGTACAGCCTGTGTTTAGTGCAAAGACGATAACCGGGTCATTGCATTTATTTCAGCAGAGGCAAATAAAAAATGCGATACTATCTGGTATCGCATTTTTTATTTAAGGTCTATAAAGACCGATATGTTTAGGAATTCATGCTTGCCAAAAACTCTTCATTACTTTTGGTACCTTTCATGCGGCGGAGAAGTTCTGTCATTGCCTCCTCTGTCTTCATGTCTGCCAGGTATACCCGCAATAAATTCATACGTTGTAATACATCCCTATCCAGCAGCAGATCATCCCTTCTTGTAGAAGATGCGGTAAGGTCAATAGCCGGGTAAATTCTTTTGTTGGAAAGTCTTCTGTCCAGCTGCAATTCCATGTTACCGGTTCCTTTAAATTCTTCAAAGATCACCTCATCCATTTTGCTACCGGTATCAATTAATGCGGTTGCCAGGATGGTTAAAGAACCACCGTTTTCAATTTTACGGGCAGCACCAAAGAATTGTTTTGGTTTCTGCATAGCGTTTGCTTCCACACCACCGCTCAATACCTTACCGGAAGCAGGCGACACGGTATTGTGGGCACGGGCCAGGCGGGTAATTGAATCTAAAAGGATCACTACATCATGACCACACTCTACCAAACGCTTTGCCTTTTGCAAGGCCACGGTAGAAACCTTTACGTGTTTCTCTGCGGGTTCATCAAAGGTAGAAGCGATCACTTCTGCTCTTACGCTGCGCTCCATATCTGTTACCTCTTCCGGACGCTCATCTACCAGTACTACCATCAGGTAACACTCCGGATGGTTTTCGGCAATGGCATTGGCCACGGCTTTCAACAACATGGTTTTACCGGTTTTCGGTTGTGCCACAATGAGCCCGCGCTGTCCTTTACCAATAGGGGTAAAGAGATCGATGATCCTTGTAGACAGATCTGAAGGACGTGTAAACAGGTTTAATTTTTCGTATGGGAACAGTGGAGTCAGGTAATCAAACGGAACACGATCCCGTACTTCGTCTGGTTTTTTACCATTAATGGTATCTACTTTTAAAAGGGCAAAATACTTTTCGCCTTCTTTGGGAGGACGCACAGCACCATGGATGGTGTCACCGGTTTTTAAACCAAATAATTTTATTTGTGAAGGCGATACGTATACATCATCCGGGCTGGAAAGATAGTTGTAATCGGAAGACCGGAGGAACCCATAACCATCAGGCATCATTTCCAGAACGCCTTCGCTCAGAATCATTCCATCAAACTCAACGTTGAAGGAAGGGCTCATATCTTTTTTAGATGCGTATATTTTATTTTCAACAGGGTATTCTGTTTCTTCCAATATTGCCGGAGGAGGAGCATCGTATTTTTCCGTTGCCTTCAAAGCCTGTAAGATAAAGGCTTCTGTGGCTGCGTCGGTTTTAAATACGGTTCCTGCTTCTTCTGCTTCATCATTATCTGCGGTAACCGCTTCTTTTTTCAAAACGGGCTCCTCTTCTTCTTCTTCCTTCTTTGAAGGAGCTTTTTTCTTCTTAACGGCCGGGGCTGCTGCCTTTTTAGCTGCTGCTTTTTTAGCAGGTGCTTTCGCGGTTTTTTCTGCAGGTTCTTCTTCCTTTCCTTCTTCTTCCACAAAAGCTTCTTCGGTACCGATAGAAGTGGTGGCTTTTACAATGCGTTTTCTTTTGGGGCGGTCATCAGAGGAAGCTTTTGAACCGGTTACAGCCTGACTGTCCAGAATTTTGTAAATCAGGTCCTGCTTGTTCAATTTCTTGGCATTAGGAATCTTTAACTGTTCGGCAATGTCTAACAGTTCAGGAACGAGCATATCGTTCAATTGTAAAATATCATACATAAATGTGCGGGATTAATCAAAAGATTAAATCTTAAGTGTGATAATAATTTGGTAAAGAATTCAAGTTTTTTGGATTGATAAATGATAATTGATATTATCATTCAGCAGAGATGATCATATGTTGATAGGGTCATTTCTTTAGCAAAATTACTACCTTTTGGGAAAAATCAAAATTTTTTAATAATTATCTCCCCTTTTTGGGTAATTCTTAACGGGCTCTGCGGAAAGTCTTTCAGGCTGAGTTGTTGCATCCGGATGGCCACCGTTTTAGCTGTGTCAAGCCGTGGAGTTTGGTCATTTCCAGAGAGTTGGAGGGTGGAAATGATCCTGCCCCCGGCAAAATCCCCGTTCTTATTCACCCGGATCTTCAAAATGGGTGCAATTCCCAGGGAACCTTTCAGGCTGATAGCCCCGTAAGTGGCATAATTTCCCAGGCTATAGGCGATCAGTTTATTGCGGTAAAGCTCCAGCCCCCGCGCCACATGGGGGCCGCTTCCTAAAACCAAGTCGGCACCGGCATCTACACAGGCCCGGGCAAAAGCATGTACATCACCCCTGTCTTCTCCATGGAATAATTCCTTGCGTTTCAGTACCCGGTCCATATCATCACCTTCTGCTCCACCGTGAAAGTAAACAATCAGCAGGTCGGTACTATCTTTTATCTGGCTTATAAGCGTTGTAACCTGCTGCGGATGGCTTATATGCAGGTGTCTCCAGCCAAAGCCAGCAGCGATCACACCATAGCGGATCCCGTTTTTATGAATGATTGTGTGCGTTTGGTGATGTTTGATTCCGGCAAAGCCGATGCCGCTTTTTTCAAGCAGGGCCATTGTCTGCAATAGCCCGGCGTTGCCAAAATCGCCGGAATGATTGTTGGCAAGGCTCAAAAAGTCGAAACCGGCTTCCTTAAAATAATGTTCAGAACCCGGGGGCATGCGAAAAGCATAACAGTTTTTAGGATTGATGCATTTTTTTTCGGGGGCCGCCACATTGGTAATCACACCTTCAAGGTTTCCGATCAAAAAATCGTCGGATCTTAAGGAGTCGGCCAGTGGTGTCAGGATACTTCTTTTTGGCATTCGATGGCGATCCGGGAAGTCCGATCCCAGCATCATATCGCCCACGGCGGTAATGGTCACCTGTTCTTTTTCAACAGGCGGTTCCTTTTGTTCGGTAACAGGCTCGGCGGGCCTGGGCCGGGTGTTCTGGCACCCTGTTATCAAAAGGCTAGCGGTAATAACAAAAAGCAGTCGGATCATTGGTACAAAGATAATCAGAATAGCTGGTGTACAATTACTGCAGGTACATACGGAACTTCGAACGGATTGATGAAAGACAAAACACTTCATTGTGATTATCTTTGCGGTTCAAGAAATAGTAATATGTTTAACAAAAGGATTAAAATTAAAGAACTCCTGCAGCAGGACCCCGATAGGATCTATCGGGAAGAACAGCAAGTAACAGTAATGGGATGGGTACGCACATTCAGAAATAATCAGTTTATCGCTTTGAATGACGGATCTACCAATACTAATTTGCAGGTGGTGGCCACTTTGGGCATGTTTGATGAATCCTTGTTAAAGCGGATCACTACCTCGGCATCGTTGAAAGTAACAGGAACCGTTGTTCCTTCTGTAGGAAAAGGCCAGAAGCTGGAAGTAAAGGCAGATGCTATTGAAATACTGGGCGACTCCGATGCGGAAGCCTATCCGCTGCAACCTAAAAAGCACTCTCTTGAATTTTTAAGAGAAAAGGCGCACCTGCGTTTCCGGACCAATACCTTCGGATCCGTTTTTCGTGTAAGACATGCACTGGCCTTTGCCGTGCATAAATTTTTCAATGATAAAGGCTTTGTTTATTTGCACACGCCCATCATTACCGCCAGTGACGCCGAAGGTGCGGGAGAAATGTTCCGGGTAACAACCCTTCCTTTCGAAAACACCCCGAAGAACGACGATGGTTCGGTTAATTTTAAAGAAGATTTTTTTGGAAAATCGACTAATTTAACAGTAAGTGGCCAATTAGAAGGAGAATTAGGCGCTACCGCCTTTGGCGAGATCTATACTTTTGGCCCTACTTTCAGAGCGGAAAACAGTAATACAGCCCGGCACCTGGCCGAATTCTGGATGATTGAGCCGGAGATGGCATTCTGTGACCTGGAAGATAATGCCAATCTTGCCGAAGAATTTATTAAATACATCATCCGCTATGTGCTGGAAAACAACCGGGAAGATCTGGATTTCCTGGCGCAGCGCCTGGCTGACGAAGAAAAACAATTGCCCCAGGATAAGCGGAGTGAAATGGGATTGATTGAAAAACTGGAGTTTGTACTGAACAACGACTTCCAGCGCCTGTCCTATACAGAAGCCATCGACATTCTGAGGGACAGCAATCATAACAAGAAAAAGAAATTTCAGTATCCCATTACCGGTTGGGGAATGGATCTGCAAAGCGAGCACGAGCGGTACCTGGTGGAGAAACATTTTAAAAAGCCGGTGATCCTGATGAACTACCCTGCTTCTATTAAGGCGTTTTATATGCGCATCAATGAGGATGGAAAAACCGTTGCAGCCATGGATATCCTGGCTCCGGGCATCGGTGAAATTGTGGGTGGATCGCAGCGGGAAGAGCGGCTGGATGTATTGCTGGAAAAGATGGAAAAAATGGGTATACCGGAGGAAGAGCTTTGGTGGTACCTGGATACCCGCCGTTTTGGAACCGTACCCCATTCCGGGTTTGGACTTGGCTTTGAGCGGATGATTCAGTTTGTAACAGGTATGAGCAATATCCGCGATGTGATCGCTTTTCCGCGAACGCCGAAAAGTGCTGAATTTTAAAACCGAGGGTTACGGCACCTGATTTTACAAAGATGATGTGTTATTTAACACATCTTATCAAATAGCAATAAAAAAGGCAAGTTATAAATAAACTTGCTTTTTTATTAATTATTCGGTCGTTCCGGTAGCCAGGGCATGGGAGGAATTTTTGCCGGTAGCCGGTAGTAATTATTTCTCAAAGAATCATTCCATCCTGCAGGGTTTTTATCAAAACTCCTGCTGTTGAAATAAACACTGCCTTGTATACCGGGGTTATTTCGGAGTATTTTTATCTGATCCGGGATCTGGGATGGCTTTCTCCAATTGGCATTGCTGGCTTCATAATAACGGTATACTCCATGACCGATGTATACATGGCGGCCGTAGCTATGTTTGCCCCACCAGTCTACCATTGTTTCGTAAGGAATGAGATGGTCTCCAATCTCCCGGTACAGCTGTGGGGTAACATAATCGATCCACCCCATTCTTAACCAAAGCAGGATGTCTGCATAAAGATCATCGTAGTTGGTGATGCCCGCCTTTGTATTGCTGCCTGCCGGGTCCTGTGAGGCATTTCTCCATACACCAAAAGGGCTGATCCCGAATTTACACCAGGGTTTTACTGCTTTTATAGCGATATTCAGATTCCGGATCATGGAATCCACATTGCTCCTCCTCCAGTCTCCCCTGCTGAGTTTGGTGCCGGATTGTTTATACGCATAATCATCCGGAAAAGGCTTGGTGCCGATGGGGTACGGGTAAAAATAATCATCCATATGAATGCCGTCGATATCATAGCGGCGAACAATGTCTTTTACCACATCAATCACGAATTGCTGTACCTGTTTATTAGCAGGATTAAAATAGCGGGTAGTACCATAAGTAACATACCAGTCCGGACGTTTGCGGATCATATTATCAGAAGCAATAGAGGACTTTCCAATTGTAAACTCTGCCCGGTAGGGATTCAGCCAGGCGTGAAATTCCATGCCGCGTTTATGGGTTTCGTGGATCATAAACGCCAGCGGATCACAAAACGGAACCGGAGCCCTGCCCTGTACGCCGGTCAGCCACTGGCTCCACGGCTCATAAGGTGAGGGATAAAAGGCGTCGCCGCTGGGTCTTACCTGGGCAAGGATCGCATTCATACCATTGCGTTTATGCAGATCCAGTTGCCGGATAAATTCTGCCTTTTGTTGTTCTACGCTGGCGTTTTGCGGTGGCCAGTCAATACCCAACACGGTAGCAATCCACACACCGCGGAATTCATACTGGGGTTGCTGGGAAAAACTGGTATGACTGAAAAGGGTTACTAAAAGGCCAATAAGGAAAAATCGGATCAACATCATAGTCTACAAATGTAGCCCAACAAAACCTAATAAAAAACCAATCAAACATGCAGTTTGTCCAGCATAGAGCTGATCAGTTCCGCTTCTTCCTTGCTTACATTATTAAAGAAGGTTGCAATCCGGTCTTCGGTTTCATCCAGCAGGGCCAGCTTGTCAAGCCCGTTCCGGGTAATGACCACATCCACCAGGCGGTTGTCGACATTATTCGTGCATTTCGTGACCAGCTGTTTCAGAACCAGCCGGTCTACAATGCGGCTGGTATCGCTCATCCGGTCGATCATCCGTTCCCGTATCTGCAAGGTAGAAAGTGGCTGGGGAAAGCTCCCTCTCAGGATCCGCAATATATTGTATTGTTGTACAGTAAGATCCTCCTTTTTAAAACCGGCTTTCAGGAAAGACTGAAGGCTGCTGGAGGTATAGATTAAATTAAGGGCTAGCTTATGATAGCTGCTTTTAAACTGTCGTTGGTTTATTTTTTCTTCAATGGACATAACTTCCATATTTAGTAATGCTGTTTTTACAAATAGGTGCTGATGCCAGACCTTTTGTACAGAAGTTTCCGGCCCCTCATCAGGAAAATTATAAAAAAAACACACATAAACAAACATTTGTGATGTGTTTTAAGGAAACTTTACTGTTTATTAAAACTTTCATTTAAATACGGATGTTGTTTTTTAAAAAATCGTCATTATGGAATATCGGAATTTAGGAAATACGGGATGGGCGGTATCCACACTTGGCTTTGGCTGTATGTCGCTAACCGGTTCAAAAGAAGAAAACATTCGGTTGCTATCGGAAGCGGTAGCAGGGGGCATTAATTTTTTTGACACTGCTGATCTTTATGAGAAAGGCGAAAACGAAAAACTGGTTGGTCAGGCATTAAAGCCCTTCCGGAAAGATATTTTCCTGGCTACCAAGGCCGGTAATCAATGGCGGGCGGATGGTTCCGGTTGGGATTGGAACCCGCGTCGTGATTATATTTTAAGCTGTGCAGAACAGAGCCTGGAGCGGCTGCAAACGGATTATATTGATCTGTACCAGCTGCATGGAGGCACTATTGAAGACAATATTGACGAGACAATTGATGCGTTTGAAACGCTGAAGCAACAGGGAAAGATCCGGCATTACGGCATCAGCAGCATTCGCCCCAACGTGATCCGTGAGTATGTGAACCGTTCTTCCATTGAATCGGTAATGGTACAATACAGCTTGCTGGACCGCCGACCGGAGGAAGCGGTGCTCCCTTTGTTAAAAGAACACAATAAGGGCGTGCTGGTAAGAGGTGCGCTGGCCCAGGGTTTGCTCATAAACAAACCCGCAAAAGACTATGTGGGATATACAACGGAGAGCGTTGAAGAAATACAATTACAGGTAAAACAGTTTGCCGCAGATAATCAAATCACCGGGCAGCAGCTGGCATTAGGCTATGTGTGGAGTAACCCGGCAGTAACAAGTGTGGTGGCCGGTATCCGTACAAAAGAACAATTGCAGCAATTACTGGCGATAACACCAGGTGTAGTTAAAGATCTTACAGAATTGCTGCAAAAGGTCCCGGCAATTTTTTATGAACAACACCGGTAGCTGGATTCACCTAGCTGTTTAATTCTGGCAAGAAGCGATTATCAGGGTACCTATATGAATAGGATGAATGCTGAAAGTATGAGTGTCAATGAATAAACGGGTGGATTTAATAAAAAAAGCACAAAAAACTTTGGTAGAACCAAAAAGGACCTTATTTTTGCAACCCTTAATAGCACCACGCTGTTGGGAACATATTCCTCCTTAGCTCAGTTGGTTAGAGCATCTGACTGTTAATCAGAGGGTCGCTGGTTCAAGTCCAGCAGGGGGAGCCAAAGACGAATTAAAAAGACGTCAACGAACGCTGAAACCCGCTACTGTAGCGGGTTTCGTCATTTTGACACCTTATGTCAGTTCCGCCAAAATCCGCCGATTTCCGCTGGTTTGTTTGCACTTTTATTTACACTTTTGTTTGCACTTTGCACGGGTTTTGATAGTCCCTATCTGGAAAAATGCTGGGCTGAACCAGCGATTGTGAACCAGTAAAGGCCATCATGTCAGTATCCATCGGCATATTAATAAACTATCGGAACAAGAAAAATAAGAAAGGGCTGTACCCGGTCCACATGCGTGTTTCGATAGATAATGTCCACCAGTATTATCCGATAGACCTCCCTGTAAAGGTTGGCATGGAGGACTGGACGGGTAATGACCTGTTTTGGGTGGCTGAAACGAACCCTTACAGCGTTGAAATCAACGACGCAATCAATCAGACCCGAACCAAAATCATCGACATCCACCGAAGCCTGTATTCTCAAAAAAGAAAACTGTCCTTTTATCATGTTGATAAGGCATTGGGCTTTAAAGGGAACCGGGAGATTTTTAACGACTACTTCAAAAACTATATGAGGACTCCTCCCCCAACAGTTGTTATTACAGATGTTACGTGGGAGAAATACGACGCTTTTATAAAGCACCTGGATAAGTTCAACCCAGCCCTGCGCTTTGATGAAATCGACTGGGAAATGGTCGCCCGCATCCGAAATTATCTTGCGGAGCAGCGCGGGAGGAAGGGTGATTTACTCGCCCCAGCTACTATTAAATCTTATTTTGATAAATTTAAAGTGGTACTCGAGTATGCTGCTAAACGGGACGGTATGCTCGATATTAAACAGGTGGAATCTTTCTTTGAAGACGTAAAGGTTTCAGTACCGGATAAGGAAGAAGGGCTGCACCTTGAAATTACCGAGATCCAGGCATTCAAAAAAGTGATAACGGATACACAGTACCCTACCCAAAAACGGGATCAACGGCTATTCCTGTTTCAAATCTACACCGGCTATTATTATAATGACCTGAAGGTCTTAAAGCGGAAGCATGTGCGAAAGGACTTCGAACACGGGTATTATATCATCGGCGAGCGGGATAAAAACGGGAATGCCACAATTATCCCGTTGTGGAAGTTCCCGGATGGAGTAGCGACTCTGGAAGTGTTTATGGATCCCAATACCGAAAGTGAGTATTGGTTCCGCAGGAACATCTTTGTAGACCCGCAGGTTTATAACCGGAACATAAAGGTAATAGCTAAGGCGGCGGGAATTAACAGAGAAATCTCCAACAAAATAGCCAGGCACACTAATATCCAGATGTGGATACGTCTAGGGGCGAAAAGGCCGGTAGTCTCTAAAATGGCTGGACATGAAAAAGAAGCCACAACGGAAAATTACTACAAGGTAAATATTGCGGAGGTAATCGAAGGAACCGAAAATGTGAGCTTTACTTCATTAGGTATATAGTACAATCTCACTTTTTTGCCAATCGCTGCTAATAATTTGCATCTCCAAATGCAAATCCTATGACTAATCCTCCAAGGCCCTATACATTGGTGATGATCCCGGCTGAAGAATGGCAAGCCCTGAAGAACCAACTTCAACAAATCCGGGAAGAACTACGCCATCAAAGGGAACAATGTAAAGAACCGGGAATTACTGTTGATTATATCCTTGCTTCGGAATTTATGAAAGCTGTTGGTATCAAAAAAAGTAAACTGTACGAGCTTATTACCGAAAATAAAATTAAGACAGTAAAGAAAAGCCGGCATCTGTATGTTCTGGCATCTGAAGTGAAAAGATATTTTTCTGATCCAAATATCCGATAAAAACACCAATCGTTTTATAGATATATGTAAATCATCTGAGCCTTTTGGCGCTCAATTACAGGTAAAAAATAACCGACCTATGAAAGACAAATTACTAATATCCTTTTCGGGCGGTAGAACCAGCGCATTTATGACCTGGTGGCTGCTTCAGAATATGAAGGACAAATTTGAGATGATGGTTGTCTTTGCAAACACCGGTAAAGAACGCGAGGAAACGCTGCGTTTCGTAGAAAGGTGCGATAAAAAGTTCGGGTTTAATCTTACATGGATTGAAGCCGTCACGCATTACGAAACGGGGAAAGGGGTAACTGCCAAAGTGGTAAACTTTCACACGGCTAGTAGAAACGGAGAGCCCTTTGAAGCATTTATTAGAAAGCACGGAATACCCAACATGGGTGCACCAAAATGCTCACGTGAACTGAAGGGATATGCAATAAGAGCATATGCCCGGAGTTGCGGCTGGAAAGGGTATTATACGGCTATTGGAATACGAGCCGATGAAACCCATAGAATTAATATCAAAACGATGAAAAGGAATCGGATAATTTATCCGCTGGCAACGTTAATACAAGTCACTAAAAGCGATATTAATCTTTTCTGGAGTAAACAGGATTTTGACCTCGAACTTAAGAGTTACGAAGGAAACTGTGACCTGTGTTGGAAGAAAAGCCTCCGAAAATTAATGACAATTGTTTCAGAAAATCCGCAATTAGTTGAGTGGTGGAGAACGATGGAACAGCACTACGAAAATTTCATACCTGACGCAAGTAAAAACAATCCTAAAATAAAACCACCTCTACGATTTTACCGAGATAATATGACTACTGACGAAATTGTAGAAGATGCTACCTATGATTTTGAGCCGGCAATTGATGAAAGCAAAATGATTGACGAATACAAGCAACTTGCCTTTTTCAACGAATGGTACGATAGAGAAGAATCTGGATGCACACAATCTTGTGAGGCATTTTGACGCTCATTTGCTTAATTTCTTACGAATAAACATTTCCCATCTACCAACATCTCACCTATTTCACTTTTCCAACAATCCAAATTTGTATCAGAAATAATTGTTTAAAAAGTAAACCAGAATAAATGAACGCACAATTAAAAATGAAAATTCCTGACAAGACCGAAGTGATTCTTTACTTTTTTCGTATGGGTCTCCAAATAAAACATGCCGACGCATTCTTCCTGTATTACCAGTCTCAGAAGTGGCAAATAGCACCAGGTCGATGGGTAAAAAATTGGAAATCCCTTGCTTTTAATTGGGTGTGTTCATTTAAAAAAGGTAGACCCCTAAAGGGACAGCAAATTATATATTAATGGTTATTTATTTAAAAACAATAGAATGAAAATAGAAGTACGGGATATCAATATCCATGATGAATGGAGTGAAGAACCCATAGCGTTTCATGCCAATTTATATGTAAACGACAGGAAGATAGGTGAAACAGAGAATAGAGGCAATGGCGGATGCACACGCTATTTTATATTAAAAGTGGAAGATGCTGAATCACTCAGACAGGCTGAGGAATTCTGTAAAACACTGCCTCCCTATAAAATCAGGAATTATCCTTCGGAAGGACAGGAAACCGAATTCCCGATGGATTTGGAGACATTTATTGACAACGCGGTGAACGAGGAGTTCGAAAAAATGGAACTGAAGACGTTCAACGAAAAATTGGAGAAGGATCAGTTGGACAGTATTGTTTTCGGCATCAAGGATAAAAGTTACCGGCGACACCGTTTGGAAAATACTGTTGACGAGATGCTGAAAACTAGAGCAGGAATAAAAGTGCTTGAATGTAAAATCTTATATAAAATAAGCAAATGGATGAAAGAGGATGAAAATATATTGAATACCAATCTTCCCGAAGAATTAATAACTCTTTCCCGGCGACCCAATCCACGTAAACAGGTAGATTCCGATTTGGAAAACCGACCGAGATCCAGAAAATCGAAATAGACATTTTGTATGCCGGCACTATGCCTTTTAAATTATCAAATAGACGCTATGGAAAACTCAACCGAAGAAAACGGAAAAACACAAGCAGAATTATTACATGAGCGGACAAAATTGGGTAAGCTGCCTGTAATAGAGATAGCCGGCCATCCTTTCTATGTAGATGTTCGTATGGAGACGTTCAGGCCCCATGATGATTTTACTGCCCTTGGAATTTCATTTTCCATATTTAACCGTTTTGAAATGTCATTCTGCCCCGTGAGAATTGCTTATGATCCCCGAAAGCATGTTGCATTAAATATAGACTATGAAAAATTATCTGAGATTCCAAAAGACTGGATTATGGTGGAGATACCTCACCCAAAAACACTTGATCCTTACGGCTATGCCCGTGAAAACGGATTAAACATCGAACAGACATTAAGGAGTTACCCGTTGCGGGAAAATGTTAAAGCTAAAATTGTGCCCTGGGAGGACACGGGGATTCTATTCTATATCGAGGAGAACAAAAAGAAAATGGAGCGAGGGCAAAGAAGAGAACAAAAAAAACTACTCAACCAAGATATGGGCAAACGAAAAAGTCGCGGCGTGTCGCGATAAATTCTTGTATGAAATATCTAACCTATCAAAACGTAATTTATGGGCAACACTAATAACGCCAACGAAGGGCCTTCTCAGCAAGATCTTCTAAATGAGCGCATGAATGGCATTTTACCGGTAATTGACATTGCCGGACATCCCCACTATGTTGATGTTGGTATGGATGCTATCCGCCCTCATGATAACTTCAGATCGCCTGGTATTCCGTTTTCAGAATTCAAAGATTTTGAAATGATAGCCAACATCGCCTGGCTTTTCTACAATCCAAAGGAACGGGAATTACTTACAAAAATTGACCTCCAACAACTTTATGAAATACCTGGCGATTGGATTGTTATAGAAATTCCTCAACCTGTTTTTTTGGACCCGTATGGTTTTGCAGTAAAAAATGGGTGGGATATTAAAGAGACGTTGAAGGTATATCCTATCCAGGAAAACCTGAAAGCGCGGATTGTGCCCTGGGAGGAAACGACTATCCCTCGCCTAATCGAGGAAAATAAAGCGCGGCGGAAAGGAATAAAAGCCAGGCCAAGGTTTTTGAATCCGTATAATAAGTGGGAAGGAAAAGGCCCTCGCAGGTAGCTACAATGAAGAAAAGATGCGACATGGAAGCCTTTTCTCCGGAATCGGCGGCTTTGATTTGGCTGCGCTATGGATGGGATGGGTGAATATTTTCAATGTCGAAATAGACCCTTTCTGCAGGCGAGTGTTAAAATTTCATTTCCCATTCACCATTCAGTTCGATGATATCAGAAAATTTAATGCAAAAAGATATTATGGATCAATTGACATTATTTCCGGAGGATTCCCGTGCCAACCATTCTCCCTCGCCGGTCGAAGAAGAGGCATGTCAGACGACCGTTATCTCTGGCCGGAAATGCTCCGGGTTATTGACGAAATACGGCCCACTTGGTTTGTTGGCGAAAATGTTGCTGGAATCCTCAGTATGGTACAACCCGGTGTGCCGGTTAACCTGGGAAGCCAGGCCGGTTTTGGAAAAGAAGATCAGGAAATCATTACAGAGCATGAGTACATCGTCTGGACCATTTGTAAGGACATTGAGCGAATCGGATATTCCGTCCAACCATTTGTTATTCCAGCTTGTGGTGCAGGCGCTCCCCATCGGCGAAACAGGATCTGGTTTATTGCCCACTCCAACGGCATCTTACAGTACCCGGCATTTTCAAAAGAGTCAGAAAGTAATTCTTACCAAAAATGGCCAGCGCTTTCGACCGGATTTACATCAGTTGGCGGCAGCCGGATTATTACCAACTCCCACAGCGCGGGATTGGAAAGGACCACAGGCCCGATCCTATCATCAGGAAAAGATGGACAATCTTCCAGGACTGGTTCGATTCCAACTTGGGAAAGCTGGCCCACTGAATCCCCTGTTTGTCGGAGAAATGATGGGATTTCCTCCCAATTGGTTGACATCTCCTTTTCAAAATGGAGGAAAGAATCTCTGCGGTCCTTTGGAAATGCGATAGTTCCACAGGTTGCTTACCAGATATTCCAATCAATTGATCAAACACACCGGTTACCAGGTAATTGAAATATGTTATGATAATAGAAATAGAAAAGGTAAGGATGTTTGCGAAACATCTCAGATCCAAACTTGAAATTCAGGCGGATATAGTTTTTTCGCCGACAGGATTTTCCGATATCGGTGATCTTCATTTTTGCTGTGGGCCCTATGACGAAGCACTGTTTCGCCACGAGCATCTAATAGATATTGATAGCTTTAATTGCTATGATGTTCGCAAACTTTATGAGGCCTTTGTATTGTTGGACAAACGAAAAATGCCTCTACAGAATTTTATCCTTAAAGATCAGTGTGGAGTTGAACATCTCGACATAAGAGCCTTAATGAATAAAAAACAGGAAGTGAAACTTAAACGAATCTGTTCCAAGCCGAGGATTATCAAAAACGGCCCCACTCAAGGCATAATTAAAAGAAGATAACCCTTAAAATCATTTGTTATTATGAGCCTGTTTTACACATTTCTTGACGAGCAAATCAAATTATTAAAAGAAAAAGGGTATGACGAAAAATCGATTAACAGCCCAAATACAGAAGGGGTGTTATTTTCTGAACTCCGTAGAAACTTTTCTTTCGCTCTGCATCAAAGCTATAGCGAAAACAATGCAGTGGATTTTAGTATTGATGCGATTGGATACTTTAATGAACATAAAGATGTTATCTGCTTCAAATTCAACTACCAATTTGACCCTAATAAATGTGATCTCTCTATCAAAAATATTGAACTTTTAAGCGCCAGTATACACTGTAAAATTCCCATTCAATCTCCAAAAGATATTCCTCATTCTTCCGAGGCGCCCGAAATACTCCTCAATCACCATAAGATTCGGCCCAGGCAGATGGATTCAAATTTTAGCCGGAAATCAGAGAATAGAATAAGAAGACGATAAACAATATTCATCATTTATAAAAAACAACAATGGCAGAAATTAAAAGACGTACAATCATATTTACTACAGGAAAGCAGGTCCGGCTTTTTGGAAACAGCATTGGAATCGGAAAAACGCTGGAAATTGGACAAGTATACATGCCCGATATTCTTTCCCACAGTTTGGAAAGTGGTGGCGATTTGAACGGCCCTTCCGTTCATAACCCCAATAAACTAACCACGGAGGAAGTAATGGAACTTGCTGACCTCATGATGCAATATTGGCTACAACTTAAGGACAATATCCGGAAGTTCGGAATTGAAAACCCTAAGATTTTCATTCGGGATGCCTCAAAATAAATTTAAACCTATCAATGAAAACACCATGAGCGAAGAAAAAACAAAGGATCTATTGGACTACCTGGAATCTCTTGGATTTAAAGATCCTAGTTTCGAAGACCAAATAAGAATGGCTTTTCACAGGAGGAGTCAGCCTTTTGACCTTGAACACACTGTTCATTTTGGAATGGAAGCCATAATGTTTCGTCTTGAATTTTGGTGGGACCATCAATTTAACGCGTTTAAATTTGTTAGATATCGTGCCGTATACAAGTCCGCTCCCGATGCTGAAGAAATCTATAAGGAATATGGCCCACTGGCAGGAGGAATTTATCATGTTAATTCGGTTTATCATGATTTGTCCGGGCGTATGGAAAATCTTTATGAAAGGTTTCAGCAGATGGACTTGGAAGCTTTCACTGGAATTGAACTTTATTGGGAGTTGCAGGAGCAGCTCGCGCATAATCCCGACAAGTTTGAAATAAAGTGTTTCCGTGATACCCCTGAAGGCCATATTGAGTTTATCGTTCCTGTAGAAAAGGTAAATGGCAACTATGAATTAAACACCTACAGTGCAACACTAACGCCGTTACCCTCTATTGATCACGGTGTGTTTAGTGGGATTGATACGCTTGCACTGGAGGTTTTAATGAGAGAAATCGATTGGCAGAATGACAGAAAGCTATTCGTTTTTAGCGATGAATCGGGACCAGTATTCACTTCTAAAGTTGAAGAAGTACAGAAACAAATATATGAGCTTACTCTCAATCGATCTCCAGGAGGTGCGCACATCGCGGACTTGCTAGCGTTGAAATATTGGAGAAATGCTACTTTTTTTGAAGATCAAGTGGAGCAAAGTGCCTGGGAGTTCGAAAAAGCGCTGCCGGAAAGAAGCCAAAATTTTCCCGTGACCTTAAATAGTAAGGCAGCTTTTAATGCGTTATGCGGAAGGGCCGTTTATCAAACAAGGCCTTATCCATTATACGTAGAAAAACCAGCATGGGTTCGTTTTGATTTCTCTGCAGTGGGGCCGAATGGAAGTTATATCTGTGAAGTAATCTCTGGTTTCAGCATCGATGCCTTGAAGGAAGAAATTAGATATCTCCCTATTCATAAGGACTCTTTTGACAGAATTGCGGATGAACTTCTGATGGGTGACCAGGTCAAAATAACCTTGCCCGATGGAAAAAAACTGCATCTCGAAGCCTATCCGGAAGGGAAAACAATAAATGTATACGCGGATAATCTGAAACCTATTATGGTAAACTTACATTTTGATCCCGACTGGAAACCACGGCAAAGCGGAGAAGCTAAACAGGAAATCTTGAAAAGAACACCACGGAAAACCCCGATAACAAAGGAGGATTCGTCTCAAAATAATAGGAAATCCCGAAGACGATAATAACAATTTTCTTAACCCTGAAATTAAACTGAAAATCTGCCACAATAGCAGTTTTGCCTTGCTAAAACAGTTATACTCGTTTTAGCGGCGTTTCCGAACGCGCGAGGGCGCATTCAGCGAGGTGTATAGTTGTGCACAACTAAAATACCGTGCCTTCAGAGTCGGCACGGTATAAAGCCTCCAGAGTCGGCTTTTATGACAGGGTTAGTAAATGCAAGATAATATATGCGTAGGAAAGTTAACGATAAAGAGGCACTTAAATATGATATAAAGCTACGGGTGAACCAGAGGCATTTTGATCGTTTGTCAAAGATGCTTTCTGAATCACATTATAGAAACATGAGTGAATTGCTCCGGGATATTGTGTGTGAACGAAAGGTTGTTATCTATACAAGGGATGAATCCATCAGCGTTGTTATGGAAGAACTTTCCCGGATTCGCAAAGAGCTTAATGCCATTGGAAACAATACCAACCAGGCAGCAAAACAAATTAATGCGACAGTCGATAAAAACAAAATTCTGGTCTTTGGCGTGGAACTTTCAGAACAACATCGGCAGGTGCTACAACTAACGGAGCAATTATTTCCGATCATCTCTCAACTGGCAAAAAAATGGTTGCGCGGATAACAAGTGGTAAAAATATAAGAGGCGTTCTGAGCTATAATGAAAACAAAGTAAAGGAAGGTGCCGCCATATGCATCGATGCCGTGGGTTTTGGTTGCCTACCTGAAGAGCTGAGCTTTGTAGGCAAGCTGGCGCGATTTACCGGCTTGACGGAACGGAATAGTATTGCTAAGACGAATGCGATTCACATTTCACTAAATTTTCATCCTGATGAAAAGCTCGAGAATCAAACACTCCGGGATATCGCAGAAACTTACATGGAGAAAATCGGATTCGGGGATCAGCCCTATCTTGTTTACCGGCATAATGATGCTGCGCACCCACATATTCACATAGCCACAGTAAACATCCTGTCGGATGGGAAGAGAATAGACATTCATGATGTAGGAAGGAATGAATCGACTAAAGCCCGGAGGGAAATAGAAGAACTATTCGGACTGGTTCGGGCGGATGAGCAAAAAGGAAATGGAGATTCCGGATTAAAACCAGCGGATCTTTCGGTTGCGGAGTATGGGAAGCGACCCACAAAAAATGAAATTTCCAATATCGTTCGTACAGTAGCAAAATATTATCGTTACACGAATTTTGAAGAGTACAGAACAATTTTAAAGGAGTACAATATCCAGGCAAATCGTGGGGAACCGGGAACCCGAATGCATAAAAGCGGCGGAATGGTTTATCAAATATTGGATCCAAAAACCGGAAATGTTGTTGGCGTCCCAGTAAAGTCCAGTAGCATCTATGAAAAACCGACATTAAAGAATATTGAATCTAACTATGAACGGAACGGTGAAATCAGAAAGAAATACCGGGAGCGAGCAAAACAGACAATAGATGGCATTCTGGAAAAACACACAGATAAAAAGTCCTTTCTTGAAGCATTGAAGTCTGAAAACATAATCGCAACGTTTAAAAGAAATGATAGCGGATATATTTATGGCATTACTTATTTAGATAAAACCTCCTGCTGTTTTTTCAACGGGAGTGACCTTGGAAAAGCATATAGCGCAAAGGCCATTCTTGAACGATTGCAGACAGGAAATGCAATAGAAAACCTCCAGAACCGGGATTTCGTGGGAAAGCTTCTTTCAGAAACAGACTTCTCCAAGGATTTTAAAGAGGTTCTTTCCAGTTGGGTTGGGGCCGGCGCATTGATACGCGCATTTGACTCTGGAGATGGGGAAATCCGCTATAAAATGGGAACGCCTAAATCTACGGAAGATTCATGGCTTCCAGTTAATAAGAAATTGGTTGGGTATTTTCGGGCGAACCAATTCGGCATAAACCAGGCAAACACGGTATTAGATTTTGTATTGACTCGGCTCTTTCCTTCTACACTTTTTCAAGGTAAGGAGTATGAATGGGAACATATTTTTCTTAAAATAGAAAGAGACCTGGCGTCAGTCCTCCAAAAATTATGGGATCCGGTTTATACAAATCAATCAATGCCCATAGAGCTCATAAGGGAGGCCCGAAAGAAAAAGAAACGAAGAAGACACTAGTTCGCTAACCCAAAACAAATAAATACCTATGAACACCGGAGAAAATGAGCAGGGACTGAGAGTCATTATGGATTTTGTCCGTAAGGCAAGCATAATTCTGCTTATCGTGCATTTTTATATTAGTTGCTACGGGGCCTTTGAAAAATGGGGCCTGACCTTTAAAATTCTGGAGTCCATATTGCTCAATTTCTCCCAGTTCGCGCTTTTTACACATCCGATTTATATTAAGGCCTTTTCCCTTGGATTGCTTGTTGTGTCTCTTATTGGTGTAAAGGGAAAGAAAGATGAAAAGATTAGTCGAGCCAGTATTATAACCTCTATGGTATTGGGTTTATTGATTTATTTTATTTCGGGGTTGCTGTTTTATGCGGTTCTTCCCGCCGGACCACTGACCATTGGCTACATTTTTATTACATCGGTTGGATTCCTCCTTTTTCTCACAGGTGGGGCGAGGCTGTCCCGGTTAATAAAGCTTCAGCTGAACAAGGATATTTTTAATGAACTTAACGAGACGTTTCCACAAGAAGAACGGCTGTTGGAAAATAAATACAGTATAAACTTGCCGGGTTTGTACAAGCTGAAGGGAAAAGTTTGCCAGATGTACCTGAACCTGATCAATTGTTTTCGGATGGTATTAATCATCGGCTCGCCGGGCGCGGGCAAGACATTCTACCTCGTTCGGGAGATCATTTTGCAATGCATAAGAAAAAAATACTGCATAGTATTATATGATTTCAAGTATGATGACCTCACAGTTATAGCGTATAACGCCTGCCTGAAGTACAAAAAGTTTTACTCCGTCGAGCCAAAATTTTACATTATCAATTTTGATGACCCGATAAACAGATGTAATCCGTTGGAGCCTTCGACACTTTTGGACGTAACAGATGCTACCGAAAGTTCACGCACCATTCTGCTTGGGTTGAATATGGAATGGATCAAAAAAACAGGTGACTTTTTCGTGGAATCACCAATTAACTTTTTTACGGCCATTATCTGGTTTTTAAAGAAATATAAAAACGGAGCGTATTGCACGCTTCCCCATGCCATTGAGCTGATGCAGGCAAATTATGATGATCTTTTCCCCGTTTTATCTACGGAGCCAGAAATAGAAATATTGATCAATCCTTTTATAAGTGCCTACATGAACCGGGCGATGGAGCAGCTGGAGGGCCAGGTCGCGTCAGCAAAAATTGCACTAGCGCGACTCTCGTCGCCACTCCTCTATTATGTGCTGTCCGGAAACGACTTTTCGCTTGATGTGAACAATCCAAAAGAGCCCAAAATAATAGCCCTGGCTAATAACCCTGAAAAGACTCAAGTGTATGGTGCAGTGATTTCATTGTACATTAACCGGCTGTTTCGAATACTTCCAAAGAAAAACCGGCAACATACGGCAATTATTGTCGATGAGGCCTCCAGTTTATTCGCAAACGGCATCGAAAATTTTTTAGCAATTTCCAGGGGATACCAATTGGCTACCTTTTTGGCGATCCAAAATGTCGCGCAACTCAGAAAATCCTATGGCAGAGAACAAGCAGATGTGATCTTCAATTTAGCCGGCAATATTATCTGCGGCCAATCCACCGGGGATACCGCCAAAGCTGTCTCAGAAGCCATAGGAAAAATCGTCCAGGAGCGGGAAAGCGTGTCTATAAACCGGACAGATACCAGCGTTAGCAGGAACACCCAACTCGATTATGCAGTGCCTGCATCCAAAATAGCAACAATGAGTGCCGGAGAGTTTGCAGGTGTGGTTGCCGATAATCCCGACCAAAAGATAGATCGCAAGGCTTTTCATTGTACAATTGTAAATGACCCCGACTCAATAAATGCCGAAGCGGCCACATATAAAAAGCTTCCGGATGGCAAGGTTTCACAACTCTCCATTCAGAACAACTATATCCGGATAAAAAATGAAGTGACTGATATTATTGAGCAGGAAATAGAAAGAATAAGAAAAGATCCCGATTTGGCGCATTTGCTATTCGTTAAGCCGGATTCCAAAAAGGCACCCTGACAGGAATATTACATTACATTGCTTCAGTTATTTATTATTATTTGACTGTCCCGAGGAATCCTAGTCAGGCCAGCAGGATCTTTGCATAGGGTAAGATCTTCTTAAAGTTCAGCAAACTACTATTATTCGAAATATCACAAATACCCCCTTTCCCTTAATATCTTATCAATTTCTTCCTGACTAATTGGTTTAGGTACTGCTTTTGAATGATCAGCTGACGATATGGAGATTTCGTTTACTCTTATTACCATATTACCATCTGGGCCAATAAAGGGCGTCGTTTCAATATCCTTAGTGACATCCAAAACGCCAAATTCCTTTAAAAACCCTGAGCGCATCGGGCAATGCCAGTAATCAGCACTAAAGAATTTTTCTTGTGTACAAAAGATCGATCTTTTCTTTTTACGCCAGCTTAGCAAATGCTCTTTAACTGTTACTCTTTCAAATTCCAGAACGACCGGATAAAACGTCATTAACATCATAAATTGCTGATGGTATTTGAGTTCCTCTGCACTTGGTGGTATCGATGGCTGAAAAGAAGGAGCCAGCAAGATACTGTATAGCTGGTTAAAACTGACTTTAGCTTCTTCTAGTGAGTTGAAATGGATCAAAGCTGACGCGTTGGAATCCCGCACGATAAGAGACTCAATGTTATTGAGTTTTGATCCAATCAGATATACTTTTGTCCCTGTATTTCGATTTTCCATTGGCGTAAATTTTCATACCTGCGGCACTATAAAGTTATGCTATTTATAGTAGCAACATTCTGGCGTCAGTATTCTCCGTTAATCAAATTTATAGCGGCCCTCCATCGTTTAGCAGCTTATGACTGATCAGGTTGAGCAGCTCTGTTTTGTACGTTTTTCCAATGGGTATTTGATCTTCCCGGTTTTTAAGCATCAGAAAATTGTTCTGAATCAGGGAAATTTTTGAAATCGGGATAATGTATGATTTGTGAATCCTTTTAAAATTTGAGGAAGAAAGAGAAGTTTCAATTTTATTCATTGTTGAGTATACCATGATTGTTTTCTTACTGCAGTGGAACGCAATGTAATTATTCTTAGCTTCTACAAAATCAATGTCTACAAAATTTACTTTGAGAATTTTGCCTTTCGATTCTGTTTTTACAAAAATGTAATCATCAGGAATTTCATCGTGGCCGTTTTTCTCAGGTCCGTTTGGGAAATTCCGGATTTTCCTTATGGCCTTCATAAAACGATCAAATGGAATTGGTTTCATAAGATAATCAAGGGCATCAAGATCATAGCTTTCCACTGCGAAATCCGAGTAAGCTGTACAGAAAATGACTTGAATATTCTGTTCCAGCATATTCATTAGTTCAATTCCGGAAATTTCATCCATCTGAATATCCAGGAAAAGTACATCGGGGTGCGTGTTTTTTATCAGTTCGAGTCCTTTTAGGGGATCGGTAGATGTACCAACTAATTCTAAGTCGGAAACCCGCCGAATGTAATTTACTAAAACATCAATGGCAGCCTGCTCGTCGTCGATTACAGCACATTTAATCATAAATTAAGCTTTTACTGTTAAATGAAAAAGATATTGCCCATCCTTTTTTTCAGCATTCATTTCATACCTGTTGCTAAATGCTACATCAAGCCTTTTACTTAGGTTGGAGATACCGATATTGGATGACGAAATCTGAACACTACTTTTTTTAATTTTATTACAACAGTAAAAATATACTTCAGCCGGAGTCAACTTCACCTTTATTGTCATTGGGAATTGAGGGTCGGTCAAATCGCCATACTTAAATGCGTTTTCCACTATAGTTATAAAAGAAAGAGGAGGCACCATGTGACCATTTGGATTTCCTTCTACATCGTAAATAATCATCTTTCTTTCTCCAAACCGAAGGTTATGAATATCTATCAGATTTTGTAGATGATCCAACTCTTTCTGAATGAAAACTTTTCCGCTGTCAAAATCCAGGGCTTCCATCGAGTATCTCATAATGGAAGCAAGCTTAAGTATATTATCAGCAAATTCCGGTGAATAATTAAGGGCCTGGGAAAAAAAGGTGTTCAGCGTATTATGTAAAAAATGCGGGTTTATTTGAGACCGTAAGAACGCATATTCGTACTGTAGTTTTTCCTTCTGGGCTTTCAGCTCCTGTTGTTTTAAGCGGGCATTTTCTAGCTCTCGTTGGGATTTTTCCTTTTCAAGTAACCGGAGATTTTTTTCTTTTCTTATGGACTCCCTTATATAAAAATAAAGCATCGCAAAGGAAAAGAACCGAACATATCCCAGAACGGCCTCCTGGATAAAGGGTTTAAATTGCTTGGATGTATATACCACGATACCAAACTTTGGAAGAATGAAGTAGACATAAAAGTATCCCAATGATGCCATGAGTATGAAAACGATAAAGAATGTTGTAATAGTCCAGGCAACTCCTTTTTTCTTATGAATACCCAGCACGTATAGGCTTATGTAAAAAGTAAGGCAAAACGGAAGTAAATACAGCAGTGTATTGATTATTGAAATATCTGGTTTGGTTAGCAATGCTGCTATATGAAGAAAAATTGTGTAAAGAAGCCAGGCAAGCAAATGCCAAGCCAGAAGCTTTGTGGCTCTTTTATTTATTGAAAGAGATGAGTTGGACACGGCTAGAGGTTAAGAAGCTATTAAAACGCCTTTGTTATAGAGGTCCTGCAATAAAATTACATCAATAGTTTTTGATTTTGTGGGTTGTTTCTGCATTTTGTTTAGTAATGCATACAGTTGCGGCTGAATTTTGTAAGACAGAAGATCCTTCTTGTCAAAAATGTAATTCTGACGGTTGAACTGGTATAGGCCATACCATTTCTCATTAAACGTCAACGCTTTAGGTAGTTGGAACGGTGGTGTTGAAATTTGGCTGCTTCTTTGATTTAGGACGGCTACTTTATACAAATACAGCCAGGCCTCCCATTGCTGTGGATATTTTTCTATGTAAAAACCTGCAAGGTTATATACCTGCTGCATCAGCTTGGAAGGAAACGTTCCACGATCCATATCGGTGTCAGGGTATATAGGGTCAAAAAATCTGATGTTTACTGAAGTCAGGCTTTTCCGATAACAAATAACCGGCAGCACGGGCACCTTTGCTGCATGAGATAAAAAACCTACTCCTTTGCGCACAAAAATTTTGTGGCTCAGGAAGTTGATTTCGCAACAGTTTTCATTTGAAATTGAAGATGTTCCTGCACCAGTGTTCCCGTCGACGTAAACCACAAGGCTTTTACCGGACTTGAGCGCTTTTATCATTTGTAATCCGGCAGCGGGCTGCTCCGCATCTATTAAGTCAAGATGCATCTGCCGCAGCGAATTGCTCGAACAAAAAGCCTGCTGGATAGATTCTCCTTGCTTTTCAATGACGGTTTTAGATACAACCAGGGAAAAGGGGATTTTATTTTCAGCTAAAAACAGATTTATTAATCTGTAGGACCCGATATGGAATGTGCAAATAATGGAAGGAGCACTTTTTAATAAATTAAGTGCGCTAAGTTTGTTTTCATATCGAACCGCATGTAAAAGCTCTGGCATTCCCTGTTCCAGTAGGCTGAGTTTTTGATTAAAGAGGATTTTTTTAAAAATATAATCGTGGTCTTTATACCCAATTGAGGGTAAATAGTTTAATAACGTTGCGCTTGCCAGGTGAAATAGCCGTAGTAAATGGGCACTTGTCTGAACATTAAGTTTTTCATACTCCTGCCATATTTTAAGTAGGGTAAAATAATGTTGCTTTAAAATCTGGTTCATGATAGAAAAATTTATAGATTAAAAAAGGAACCATTTGGGCTCCTTAGTTTGATTTTGAATTACTTTCCTTGGGTCAGGTTTGAGGATAACAGGATGTTTCAATGGGAACATCTGGCCCGATGACCTGGTCCATACTCATTCCGTTTTCGAAGACTGAAGTAAGCATTGGCATAGTACATTTTTTAGAGGGTTTAGAAATTTGTTTGCACCCAAACTTCTAAAGTTTTGACGCCCATAAAAAACTTGTTACGTGAAGGGATTAATGCCCTATGCAGACAGCTTTATTAGAAATGTGAATGACAACAAGTACATGGGATCTACAGTTCAGGTATAGCTATCAAATTTCAACCCTGAAGCCGATACACTAATTCTCTTCAGTTGTAGTAAATCCCATTGCGGGCTGTAAAATTTAAGCGTAGAGTTTAGTTGTTGATTGGCGGGTTGCTCAAATAAATAAAAAACAAAAAATAGCCCCTTGTGGAAACAAAGGGTGTAACCAAAACTAACTGCTTATGAGAAAATTAAATATCTTATAATCTGCATTTCTAAGAAGATATCATTATAACGGCTATCTTAAGAAAAAATTGTACTTCGGGTTTTCATTTTTTTGGATGGATCTCTTCAATGCCATGTTGCATTAACCATTTTGCGAAGGCAGTAACATCTTCCGGCTTAAAATGAACAACGTTTCCTGATGAAAGCATAAGTGAAAATATTTCAGAGGCGAAAACAAATTTTTTAAGTTCTGATGAAGTGTATTCAAATCCTGGAAAACGATCCGGTGGTTTCATTTTTGGTTCAAATTTTCTGGTTGCGTTTTTTGGTTAAGTATATATTCAGTATAAATTTAATGAATTATTTGTAATAAGTTCCTATCTGAGCTTTAGCTGGGAGCTTTTTTGTTTTTAATGAGCATTTTCTCAAATAAAATTGTTGAAGATTAGGAAATATTGTAATTTGAGCGTGGTGTTTTTCATAGGTTAGCAACGGCCTGTTTTGTCCAAAACGGGCCTACTTTTAAACTTATAACGATACCAGTAAATTCCCCGGTTGGTAATTTCTGGAAAGCAAGCAACAGTATGGACTTTAATGAAAACAAAAACAAAACGCTGGCAAAGATTTACAAGGAATATCCGGACGCTCGAAGTGCGGACCTCGGCGCGTTCCGTGGCGATGTTGGTTTTTGGGTTATTCTAAAATGCGGGGCCGGGATTTTTTACCGACTAATAGAGCCTGCCAAATTTGCCCCCTCCTCCCCGGAAGCGGGTAAAGATCTCTTCTGGCTTTTTAATGAGTAATGGTAAATTATAAGGTCTGAAATCCTGAACTTATTGAAAATACATTTTTTATGCCTTCTCAATGTTAAGCGATTATTTAAGCTAACATTTCGAAAACATACATTTAGGGTTGTGTTTCCAACGACGAATCTAATTTACTCAAAGCGATACCAAGCGCCACAACAAATTCCTTAGCTTCTAATAATTTACTCTTTTCTTCCCGATGCTGTCGCATGGGTTCGAAAATATGGTAGAGTATGCAATGGAAGTTACAAAGGAAATGACGATGGATGAATATTTATAAAGATCAAAATACTAATAGTATCCGTTGGACAATCACTTAGCCAGGAGGGGATTACGATCAACTTTGTCCTTTAAACGCTACCGGAAAAGTGTTGAGTGCTGTGGGCGGAATTGATTCTAGTGGCGCTAAATTAGTAATACACGCAAAATGAAAGCTGATACTCAGTTATTTCGAATTGATGCCACTAAAAGTGGGTGACCCCTGTATAAAAATACGGGGGGACCCCACTTCGTTTGTCTATGTGTCGTTTTTTGCTACGTCTATTTTGTAGTATAGCATTATAAGGTCTGATCCTAATCACGTATTTGCGGAGGGCGGTCCACGCTGCCGCTCACCTCAAAAAAGTTGTTCGCTCCCTGTCCTAATAACCGGTAGTTGCTATTGTTTCCTCCTGATGACCACCAGGCTGTTTCATCGCGATATGGTGTTTGAGAATGTATTCCCTGTGCTCCGAAAACACAACCGGCGCCTTCATTATTACATCTGTTATGAATTGTTTGATCCCATAGATAATGGATGATCAGGTTTTGCCATTTCTCGATACGAGGAATGCTCCGACTTACATGAAAGGGCCCGGTTCGTGCGTTGGTTAACTCATGAAATGCGTCTATATAAAGCTGCTTAAATTCCTGAATCTGGGTAACCAGCTTGACAATTAGCGGATAACCGGGGTTTCCCCATTGCATAAGATCTTGTTTGCCGGCGTCAATGCCCCAGCCGGTTCCAAGTGTTGCATCAAAATCATTGGGGATTAAAAAAAAGCGTCCATGCGTATTGAAATAAAAATTAAAGTTATTTGAATTGAACCAGTAGTCGTCCATGTTTCCACAGATGACATTTGCCATATAGGTGCGCAGCAGCAGGGGTACATCAATTGTTTCAATGGCCCAGTTTCGCAAAGTGTCTCCTTCAAGAGTTACAAGGTTGCGAACAAAATCGGTCAACTGCTGATTCGCCAGTGGACGTTGATTAGTATTGGTTCTTAAGTCATATATATCCCGGTTTTCAATTACTACAGGATCATAGTCATTCAGGGCTGCTTTATTATCACCCTTCCATAAGAATGGGACCCGTGTTCCGGGAACAGGACCCTCTAAAAAAGTCTGTCTGTTGTTGAGATAGTCTTCATCAATAAATTCCTTAAGTTTATAAATTCCGAAATAGCCCGGGCTTTCCTCACCAACCTGTATAAAAAAACGGCACATACTCATTAATGGGCCAGTAGAAATACCCGCTTGTTGCAGAAGATCAAAGCTATATACCTCCCGGACACGCGTGGGATCTTCGCGAATGAACTTCAAGTCAAGGCGGGATAACCCTTCAAAGGTCTGGTTAGGGATATAGCGTGAGAACTATAAAGCAAAGCTGGCCTGTCGCCAAACGGGGTTAACGGGATTGTGGGGCTCGCCTTCATTTCCTTCAGGCCTGCTACGGCTTAAGTTACCGCGAACCCTGAGGCCGATTCTATACAATACTTGATCGGGTATCTGCCGGCTTCCTTTAAAATGGTAGGTTCCTTCGATCCAGTAATTCGCCTCGGGATCTTTGTCGTAGGCGCTTAGCAGATCGTTCCAGTGCGCTACAGTAACGTTCAATGTAACTTCGGGCAGCTCATTTAAATCAAAAATTTGCCGCAATCTGGGGTTGATGTTCCCAATGAAATTGTCGTTCATTTTTTATGGTTTAAAATGTGAAAAAATGCAAAGCAATGCCAGGACGCGGGCGCGCCGGACGTAAAAGGGCAGTAAAAGACGGGTTAGAGCAGTGACTGGTAATAGGCTAGCACGTCTCTCCAAAGATAATAGGGGGGCTGGTGGCATTTGACCGGTGGCACCAAAACTTCGTGTTCGTTTTGCAGGAACTTTACCAATACATCTTTAGAGCCGGACTTTTGGAAAAATACAATCTGTATATTGGCCGCCATTGGAGCCACCTTAAAATCACTCCATACTTTATAATATTGTTCAGGATCGGGAATGCTCCCGTAACTATTTTCTAAATGCAGCAGCATCGCCAACGGGATAATATTGCCATCATGACCAAAACGGAACGAAGCTCCATTCTCCTGGTTTGCGATAACACTATTGGCTTTTTCTATTATATCTTTTAAAAGTGGCTTGGCATTTTCCATCATCATGCACTGGTTAACAGCAGCATTGGCGTACTGTACATAAAGACTATAGTTCCTGCATTGCCAGAGGTTGAAGAGTTCATCTTTTGTGAAAATAGGATACAAAGAAACAGGGCTTTGCATATTTTGTAGATTACTAGCAATATCGTATAGATTCCACATCAAGGTGGCCGCATTTATGTGTGCATTTGCATAACCGCCATCGGCAAATAAGGTTTTTATCAAGCGTTCTGGTTGTATGTGTTCTCTTTCAAACTGAGCGTATGCCACGCGCCAGCCGTCCGGGGCATATCTGAATGCGACAGCCCTATCCGTATGATAATTCAAATATTTCATATGACGGCTATCGGCATCCTGCTGTATTTCGAGTTTCGTATTAAGTTCTTTCAATTGTTCGCAAAAAAGATTCATACTATGTATGCAGCGCCCGGAAGTTGTCGATACGGCAGTTACCTGCGCGCCGTCCATAAAAACATCCTTGTAGTGCAGGTACATACGCCTGGCTATATTCCTCAGCTGACTAATACCCAAAGGGGTAAGACTTCCACCATGCCCTTTAGCAGCTTCCCATATAAGTTGCAGCTTTTGATAAACTGTTTTGCCTAACGGACTAAGGGTATGAACTGAATCGGCCTGCTGAAAGATATCCAATACTTTTTTATACTCGCTGTCTTCTACCAGGTAGCGGGAACCATGGCGCCCAAAATGACTGATATAGAAAGAGTGATACCCCGGAGGCGGTGGCGTTAAAGTGGCGGAGCTACTATCGGGGTAGGCGTAATTGACACCGCCTGATTTTTCCAGCGTTTTGAAAATCTCTTCCTTTGATGTTTGTGCCATAACAATATATTGATTGAAACATACTAAAAAGAGCAGAATTAGGCCACGCTGAAGAGCAAGGGTAAATAAACGCATTTTTGCCGATTTTGATTTTCAATTTTGTTTAGTCTTCTACAACTATTTGAAATCAGGGTTTTGTGTCAAATTGGGATTAACGGTAAATTCATCCTGTGGAATAGGAAACAGTTTAAATTTATCATCCACATCCTTGCCTATATAGTTATTAGCAGTACCGTCACTTCCCTTCCAATCCCAGTTATAGCCTTTTGTAAATCTATTGAAACGGATCAGATCGGTACGCCGTACCGATTCGGTGTGCAGCTCACGCGCGCGTTCATCCAGGATAAAATCAAGCGTCAGCTGGGCGTCATTGATCCTACCGGAAACACCGGCGCCGTAGTTTCCCGATAAATAAGCGCGGTCGCGGATCTCGTTTACATAATTCAAGGCTTCAGCTCTTCCGCCTCCCGCTCCGCGCAATATAGCCTCTGCAGCCATCAGGTAAGCATCAGCTGTACGAAACATAGGGTAATTAACCGAACTATAGGTAGTGCCACCTGGGGCCAGGTCCTTACGGTCCTTTGTTACATTGCGCCACTTGATGCATGCGTACCCGTTGTTGAAATCATTCTGAAAGCTCTTACCGGCAACCCAGGTAGCCTTGGTGTGGCCGATAGTAAAGAATTGCGCGCGTTTGTCCTTCTTTTTATCGCCCCAGGTATCAGTGGCATCAAAGGTTTGGTCAGATAACTCGAACTTGTCTACCAGCTGGGTTTTTACCCGCGCATTTCCCCAGCCCCGTGCACCGATCCCCGTGAGGTAGTAATTGCTCATATCTCCATTGATGAGCGCTTTGATTAAAAAATTGGTACCGGCGCTATTAATGGTATTGTTTTGGTCCTGTGCCAATGGCCATATAATTTCTTTGCAGGTATTATTATCTGCGAGGAATATAAAACGGTAATCCGGCGCCAAAGGATAAGTGCCACCGGTAATAATACTTTTAGCATACTGATATGCTTTTTCATATTCATTTTTTCCAACCCAAGTTTGGGCATTCAGATATACGCGTGCCAGCAAAAACCAGGAAGCCACCTGGTCCACACGGCCAAACACATTGGTACCGGGCGCTTTTAAGCGTGATTTTACATCCTCCAGCTCTGACACGACATAATCGTAAATGGCGGCCCTTGTTTTTTGTTGAGGAATTACGCCTACCGGCATCGTTTCGTCAATAAACGGACCGGAACCATAAAGATCACACACCATGCTATAACAATAGGCGCGGATGAAGCGCACTTCTGCGCGGTATGCCTCAATTTCATTTTTAAGCGTTTCGTATAAACCACGATCCTTTAGCTTGTCGTCTGTTGCTTCGCGCAAAAATTCATTGCAATAGGCAATAGACATATAGAGACGGTAATAGGAGTATTTCATGATCATAGTGGAGGGATTCCAGTTCAGGAACAACAGATCGCGGGAGCCCTGCGAACTGCCGGAGTGGAGCGCAATTTCATCGGTGGTACAGTCCTGCAAATAGAAGAGTGCACGGGTATAGCCACTATACCCCACATCCAAACCACCCAGGTCGCCATCGCTATCCGGACCCGCCTGGCCGTTTAAAATAAGTGAACCGTAACATTTAGCTAAAACCCCCTGGTAGCCAGCAGCTGTTTTATATACATCTTCGTTGATCAGTTGCTTTTTATTAAGCGGTAATGTATTCAGATCTTTAACGCAGGATGCGAGTAATACACAACTAAATATATAAATAAGATTATTGAGTTTCATAATTTCAAAAGTTAAGGTTAAATGACAGGGTGTATATCCTTGGACGCTGATAAATATTGTTGTCGAGGCCCGTATATATCTCCGGATCTACTCCTGAGTAGTTTGTAAAAGTGTGCACGTTTTGCGCGCTGAGTGCAATACGCAGGCTGGCGTCCTCCTTCCACAATTTTGGAAGGGTGTAACCGAGCGTAATGTTGTCCAGCCTGTAGAATGCTCCATTCTCCAAAAAGAGATCTGAAAAATACCGCTGCTGGGTAAATCCTCTATTCAATGCTGCGCGGGAAATATTACTTGATACTTTTTCAGAACTGAACAGCGAAATGAATGCCTGGTTGGCCTGCTGGTAGTTGAATACATAGTTACCAAAGCTGCCGTGGCCGTTGATGCCCATATCTATACGCTTGTACCGCAGCCGTGTGGAAGTACCATAATAATAGGGTACCCTGGAACTTTTGCCGGTTATGTATTTATTGGCATCCTGCTCACTACTGGTAATGCTGCCGTCTTTTGACACATACTTACCCTCAAGCGGTTTCCCGCTATCATCATACGCTTGTTTCAATAAAAAGAAAGTATTCGGAGTTTCACCTACTTTTTGTACCTGGAAGTCATTGCGACTGATGGTGCCGGTTTTTACATAATTGTTTTCGGTATCAATGGTGTTGAGTTTTTTTATTTTAGCGGTGCCATAAGTGAAATTGCCGTTGATGCTCCACTCAAAATCTGTTTTTTTAATCGGCGTTCCGCCCAGCGCTATTTCAAACCCTTTGCTTTCCATGTCGCCGATATTGGTTTCAATGATATTGGTAAAGTTGCTTCCGGCAGGAACAGCGATCCGGTTCAACAGATCACGGGTATAACGGTTATAGAGATCAATGCTGCCAAAGATCCGGTTCTTAAGGAATCCGAAATCGATCCCTAAATTATAGGTACTGGTTGTTTCCCAGCGGATGTTAGGGTCATACCCGTTGGGACGGTACATGTTTAACCAGCTGTCGCCAAACCGGTACCGGGCGGCATCGGTAGAAATAGTATAGCTGGCAAGGTAGGGGTGGTAGCCGCCAATATCCTGCTGACCTGTTTGCCCGTAGCTAAGCCGGAGTTTGAGGTCTGATATTGTTTTACTGTTCCGGATAAAGTTTTCATCTGCCAGGCGATAGGCCAGTGCAGCTGAGGGGAAATATCCCCAGCGGTTTTGCGGGGAGAACCGGGAAGAGGCGTCTGCGCGCAGCGTACCGGTAAGCAATATCTTTTGTCCGAACGAATAATTGACCCTGCCAAAAAAAGAAAGCAGGTACAGCACATCCTCATCTGGAACTGAAGTATCATCCACTCCCTTTACCACGCTTTTGGGAACCGTTTTGTACCAGAACCGCTGCCATTCGTAACCTGCCATTGCATCTACTTTATGCAAGGGCGTTATCTTTTTTACATAATTTGCATAGGCAGTAAAAATGTAGTTCGTATTTTGGTCATCCTGGGTAAGAAAGCGCCCCCGCCCGTCATTGCGGTTTGAGGTATACATCGAAGGCGCCTTATCAGGAATGGTTTCTGAATAATCCCGTTTGCGTACGTCATAGCCCAGGTTCATATTGAGGCGCAGGTCTTCAAATCCGTGTACTTTATAATCTACTGCGATATTACCGATCGATCGTTTGATCAGGTCCAGCTTATCTGCCAGCTCCAGATCAGCAACGGGGTTACTGGCCGCCAGTGTTACGGGCTTGCCGCCGTTCATCCATACATAATAACCCAGGCCCGTGCTATCTGGGTAGGTTTGATATACTGGTCGCGTAGGATCAAATGTAATAGCACTGCCGATCACCCCGTTCGATACTGGTCGCTCCCTTTCGATACTCCCCTTTAAATTGATATCGAGCGACAAGTGCCGGTTTAAAAATTTGGGAGAAAGGCCCAGCCCCAGGTTCGTGCGCTGATATTTATTTTCTTTCAGGATACCATTCTGATTTGTATAACCAGCAGACAGCCGATAGGGTAATTGCCCGGAATTACCGGTTACAGAGAGATTATGGTCATTCCCAATTGCTGTTTGATAGATCTCTTTTTGCCAGTTGGTATTGGCGGTTCCCAATTGAAAATCGGCAGGTGCGTTTGCCTTTTCTGTAAATACGTTGCGGTACTCGTCTGCGGAAAGCACGTCATAATAGTGCGGCACCTGGCTCAGAGTAATATTGGAGGTGTAGTTTATATGCGGCTTCGATCCGTTAATGCTTCCTTTTTTGGTGGTAATGATGATGACCCCATTGGATGCCCGGGAACCATATATTGCTGTTGCCGAAGCATCTTTCAGCACAGTAAAGGTCTCAATATCGTTCGGGTTGATGGAGCTTAAGGGCGCTCCGCTGCCGGTGGGTACCCCATCGATCACGATGAGCGGATCGTTGGACGCTGAAAGTGAAGCGCCCATGCGGATCCGGATAATGCCTTCACTGCCAGGTGCCCCGCTGCCGGGCACAATATTTACGCCTGCTATTTTCCCTACCAGGGCATCCTGCGGCGTTACCTGCAAGCCTTTATTCAGGGGATCAGGTTTGAGTGTAGCAAGCGCACCGGTTGCATCGCCCTTTTTTACCTGTCCGTAACCGATCACTACTACTTCACCCAGGTTTTCGGCAACCGGGTCAAGTGAAATAGCCAGGACCGGTTGATCGGTTTTTATTTCGGCAGTCTTATATCCTATGCTCGAAATAGTTAAAAGCGTATTCCCGGCCAAACGAAGCTGAAAATTGCCCGCGGAATCCGTGAGCGTTCCCCCGTTTCTTCCCTTAACTGAAATACTGGCACCGGCGATGGCTTTTCCGGTCGCCCGGTCTGTCACTGTTCCTTTAACACTTATTAGCTCCTGGGCAGTTGCCGTAAAGCCAAAGCTTAGCTGTATGGCAAGTAAAAGCACAGGGATCAGCAGATCTCTTTTCCGGATAAACGAATTCATGATTAAATTAGATTTGAAAATTTTGGTGATGAATATGGCATTGCTCGCTTCACCAAAAATATCAGCAGGTTCATCCGTTTAGAACAGCAGTAGAAACGAAAAGTAGGCAAAAAGCTAACAACAATTACCTGTTGATATTGATAATCAACAATATATAAGGCACCTCCAGGCCTCATAAAGTAGAAGCCCGGAACGCTTAAGGTAGGTATGAGAAGGCATTACTTCCCGATTTGCTGAATTTTATCCATAAAATCATCGCGTGGGATAGCCAATTTGTTCTTTATTTTCAGCTTATAATTATAAACGGTTTGGGGAGAATAATGCAGGAAATCGGCAATCTTACTGCTGTCGGAAATTCCCAGTCTTACCAATGCAAATACTCTTAGTTCCGGGGTAAGAATGTCCCCGGTCCTGGGCAATACCTGCTCATCTTCTTTTAGTAGTTTATTGAATTCCTCTATAAAACGGGGATAGATATTCAGGAAAACCGCGTCAAAGTTCTGGAAAAATTCCCTGAGCTCATTGGTGACGAGCGAAGCTGTACCAGTCATTTTTAAGGCCTCATCGGTTTGTTTTGCCTTTAGTTTTTTATATAAATTGATGCGGTAATTTTCCAGCTTATTAATATATGAGGAGCAAAGGTTAAATACATAGCCTATGTAAACCTCCTTTACCTGGTCCGATTCGGATAAGCGCCCGTTTAGCTCTTTGAGCTGTTCATTGATCTGCGTTAATTCGCTATTTTTCTTTTTCACCAATAACTCTGTTGCGGAGATCTTTCTTAACTGCTTATATATGAAAGCCGCAGCGAGAAATAAACCCACGAACAATACCGAAATCGCTATCAAATACCAGGAAAGCGTGTTTTTTTCCTCCTGCATCTTTTTATTGTAGGCCGCTACAATGATTGGGAGCGCCTCTGATATCTCGATCATCCGGTACCTGGCTTTGGCAAAATGAGCATCTTCCATCGCACATTTAATATAAGCGTAAGCTCTCCCCAAGTCGCCCTCCTGGTACAATAAAACGGCCAGCTTGCGCAAGGCAATATAGCTTTTCGCTGCAGCCCTGATATCGGTTAATGCAGTTATGGCCAGGTACTTTTTTTGCTGTTCCATATTGCCAACCGCCTCATAAGCCGACGCAAGGCCATAGGCTACAGGCCCCGTTTCAGCATCCTGCGTTTTTAATTGCTTATAACAATTGGTCATAAATGCTAAAGCGCTAGCAGCCTGGTTATCATCTATTAGTTTGGCACTATAGTTTAATTTATAAACAATGGAGGCCGTATCATAGGTTTGAAGCAATGAGTCCTTGTATAGCGCAATTAAGCTTTTGTACCGGTCTTTTTCTTCCTTTGCCAATGCGCTTTTCCATAAGAGTGAATAAATTGAGTGGTATACATGAAAATAATACCCCCATAAATTTTTATCCAGCTTCGTTCTTTTCAAGCGATCAATGATGTCAAACGTTTCTTTGTACATTCCCATTTTGCCAAGCATTTCTGCGATATTCATTTCGGCCTCATATACCCGTTGCTCATTGTTTAACTGGAGCGCTATTCGTTTTTTTTCTTTGGCAAGGTTCAGCGCTTCATCCAAATTATAATGGCTATACGCCTTATATAGCTGGTCATATATCTGATACCTGTCTTCCGGGCTCAAATTTTGGTTAGCAATTGTTTGCAAACTATCTAAAACAAATTCTTTTGACTTAGTGTATATGTCCCGCTGCAATATAGCTTTGTCTAAAAGCTTTAACAATGAATCGGCTTGATTTTGAGAATGTGTTATAGAGCAGTAGTGCAAACACAAAAACAAGAGTACCAATTTTCTCATATGCAGTTTTTAAAGACAATAAAATATGAAATTTTCAGCCAATTGAAAAATCTAATTATTGAGCTAGTGGAGACGAAACTATTTCCACAATGCTGATATCGGGGATTCTCTTTCTTTTGCAAGTTCTTTAGACGCCGACATGCATTTACTGTTAGTTTCCTGACATAAATACAGGTAATGGTTTAAAATGAGATGTAGCCACCTGACCCTTATTCCAAGTAATTTCTAAACCAGTCAAACAGTAAAATATGAGAATCACAATGGTCATTTGCTTATTATTTATAACAAATTCTATTTTTTCTCAACCAAGAGAAATACATACCTCCGTTGATAAGAACGGAGCTCACGTAACCGAAATCAAGGAGGTGCGAAGCGGATCTAGCGGCATGGAAAAACCCGGAAACCCCAGACCCAAGGACATTGATCGCCAGCCTTCTGCATCTTCCGCCAGTCCATCCCAACCAAACGTTATTGCTGTTCCCGCTCCCCCTACTGATGCATTCAAAATAACTTTATCTTGGATAAAACAAATGCAAAACCATTTAAAAACCAACAAAGCAATCAAGACTTTAATTGGCGCTAACCCAATTGTTTCCTTACTGACAGGAAATCCAATAGAATTGGCCTCGGCAATTTCATTAATGATTTACAACGGAGATGTTGAGGGTCTACCAGCCACTTTTAAGGGTTTGGACGATAACACCAGGAGACAATTAGAAGATGATGCAACAGGCGCTGAACTAGAACTGGAACGAGAAATCCATGAAAAAGCTGAAAAGAAGGAACCAACCGAAAGAGGACGGATTACGTTGAAGGCTGATATTTTGTAATTGGCAGTATCTGTTGCCGGCGATTTCAACAACTGGGACTACGCACATTCAGCATTTCAACTACAAAAAACAGAAACAGGCAGTTTTATCTTAAAAGTGGGCAAAGCTCTATTAGGAAAGCCAGAACAAAAGATCCGGTTTGGCTTTATGATCAACAATAAATACATGGTGGTTCCCGGGTTTGCCATTGGTAACCGCGAAATGGATGATAACGGGCAGATGCGTTTATTTATACGGCTTTAAAACGATTTAAATATGACTATGAAACACGGGCTATATTCACCGCTCATTTAGACTTTTAATCACTGGCGCATCGGTCCAAGCCCAATTCCTTTCCTTAAATTGTTGACGTTTACGGGATCCTGAAGAGGGTACATTATTTCTTTTTTCTTCACCGGGTCATAATAAAATTGTGTACCATATAATTGTTTACCGGTTGTATATACATTGTATCGGTCAATATACAGAGCATACTGCGCTGCGCTGATCTTCTTTTCCGCATAGGCAGTTTCAATCAAAGGTTTGAACTTTTCCAACTCAGGGCTATTGCTATGCTGGATAACCAGGAAAATGGCGCTGCTTGCTTTTGAACCTATTTTGTCGGTACCCAGCCATCCATATTTATCTAAAATTTCATGAATAATAGTACTATTCTTTTTATCGTAATAACCGATGCTGTCTTTAAGTCTTGAACCCATGCTTCCATCTTTTTCATTTTCTGCATTCATAAGCTGAGATCGAAAAAGCTGATCCTTATCATATGCATTTTCTAACACCGCTCTTACTGAAGCATACTTTATATAATTAACATCCTTCTGGTGTAACAATCCTATCAATTCCTTTTGATGAATACTAATAAATTCCTGCGATCTGAAATCGGGTTTAAACCTTGCAGTCAATAGTTCAATGAGTTTAGGATCGTCATCATATGTTTTGCCAACAAAATTGTATAGATTATAGGTCGACGGATATGATTTGTTCCAATACATATCGGACAACCACACTATCGCCTTGCGGATGTTGTCATCCATCACTTGTTTTTTGGTCGTGTCTACCACTTTATAAAAATAGAGCAGGGCCCTATTCTCATAATATTGCTGACTGTCAGGATTTGAAGTTCGGTATCGTGCGAAAAAATTTGCTTTTGCACTGTCGAAATTATTCTTTGTGCTATCATCGTTATTGAGCCGTAGTGGATCAAAAATTGGTCTTGGGCTTGAAAAACAGTTCAAAGCAACAAGTCCGGCGAATATAAAAAGCGGTACTAATTTTTTCATGTGGTAAAAGAGAGGGGTATGAACATATTGATTCAGTCAAATAAATATTTTATAAAGCCCTGTTATCTAAGAAGCCGACTGAAATTTACAGCTATTTTATTAAAACTAAAAACTTAGTTTATTTGATTTCATTTATTCTCAGTTTTTGATGCCCTGTAAATCCACATTTGTACTTCAACGGACTTTAATCGTATTGATCCAGTTAATAGCACCAGTAACGGGCTCCTGTGATCCGGAAAAGGCCATATTATGTCCCAGGTTTGGAAACACACGGTATTCGTATCGCTTGCCCTTTGCTTTAAGTGCGTCAAGATGTTCTATTGATAAATGTACCGGTACCTGCACATCTTTACCCCCAAACAGCCAAAGCCCCGGAATAGAGAGAGTGGCGAGCGCACCGCATGGATTAGTAGCTTTAATGGCATCAAATTGTGAATGAGTCTTGGAATGACCATAGGAATTTACGGAATAGATGCCGGGTGTCAGTATATTTCAAAAGATCATAACAAGGATTTGCTAATTAATTTCGCCCATTCAATGCCTCCTAAATTTATGTTTCATTTAAACTGAATTGCCAAGCCCATTCCTATTTGATTGTTCGTATTCAATGGTGGCGGCTGGATTTTTAGGGACAATTTTTGGCCCACATCGAATGTACTCAAATGGGCATCTACTGTTGCATCTACTACATTTAAAACCCAACCTAAAAGAAAAAAGACAAGAGAGTAATCCATATCCTGCCTATATTGCCCTCTATTACTTTGAAGTCCCTGGGCTTGGATTCCCTGTATTAAAAAAAATGGTTCTTTTAATTTTTCATGAACTTTTGGGAAATTGGGTCCGGTCAGGCTATCCCTCCCTTGTTGAATATTGAACGCTACGGAGTACGCATATTGAAAACGCTTGAACCATTTGTAGTTATAAACAAAGAGACCAGCGGTTATGCCCAATTCCGCGTATACAATTGGCACTTTCCAGATTTTCCGATTATAAACTTGTCCCCATCCTGGTAAGATTGCAGATCGAATGGTTGCTTTAAAGGGATTCCGGTATCTGGGATCTTTTCTTGCTACGCTATCGATATAAACATCTTTTTTATAAGTCTGGAAAGCCTTTTTGTTTGGGATGGTATCTTTTTCAATCAACTTATTTTCTTGCTTCATACTGTCTCCAGTTTGTGCAATTGAATTGGATTTTAAAATAAAAAATAAAAAAACGAAAACTACTATTTTATAAGGTATTAGCATGTTGCAAAGAAATAGATGATTTAATCTCCCCGTGCACACGGCTGATAAAACAGCACGGCATTGGAACCGGAGTATTAGTCTTTAAAATCTTTCAAAGAGAAGAAATCGTAGCGCACATCAAACCGCCCCTTAAAAACAATACTTTCTTCTGCTGTATTGGGTTGATCAACTCTTTTTAAATATAAAACGAAGTCACAGGCAATTCGCTGTTCAGGATCTTCAAAAAGAAGCAGTTTCAGTTTGTTAGGTTTGTCTGTTTCAAGCAAGTATCTTTCTGAAATAGCTGCACTACCATAAAAAGGAGCACTTTGTACAACCGCAGAAAAATCTTTTACTATTCCGTCTAATGGAATATTCTTCTTTTTAAAAGAAATCGTAAAAGTTTCGGTACCCTTTCCTGATATTACATGAACAATGTCTTCATCCACATTATAGTGTGCACTAACACCTTCGCTCACCCATGGTGAATCATTTTTTGTTACAGTAATTTTAGACTTCGGTTTTTCTTCCTTAACAGCTTGTTTACTGCAACTTGCTATTGAAATCGCAATTAAAAAAAGAAGCATAAAGTGTTTCATCAGAGAATAGTTAAGGAGTGGTTTTTTGATTTTTTTTGGCAAAAGTTTCCACTAAGGTAATTATAAGTTACCAAATGGTAACAAAATATAGTAAATTTGATTTTCTTTTCCCGGCCTCGAAAATCGTCAATTGGGAGAAAGAATATATTTGCTAAATAAGAAAATTCCAGGAGTTAATTTAAAAACCGGCACTCGTGACAACAACAATAATTAAAAGGAACAAAGAAAAGACAAAGCAGAAATTAATTAAAGCTGTTGGCAAAATATTGCGGAAAGACGGTTTCCAGGCAATTAAAATTAATAAAGTAGCTGAAACGGCGGGCGTAGGAAAAAAGCTCATTTATGACTATTTCGAAAGTCTTGATGGGCTTATTAAGGCTTACCTGAACCAGGTTGATTTCTGGAAACAGGAACAGGCGGTATTCGATGAAGACACAATGGACTTTTTCGGGCACTCGCCAAATGAAGCACTTTTTGAGTTGCTGAAAAATAACTTTGAGTATTTGGAGAAATCTGTTGAAATGCAAAAGATCATCCTATGGGGGATCAGCGAAAAAAATAAATCAATGCAAAACCTGATTGAGGAGCGGGAAGAATTTGGAGAAAATATTTTTAAATTAATGGCTAAACCTCTTAAAGGTTCTGATGTCGATTTCAGAGCTGTAAACGCTATATTAGTTTCGGCCATTTATTATATGACGCTACATGCAAAAACTAATGGTGTTACTGTTTGTGGAATCGATTTGGCCAGAAAAGAGGGGAAAGAGAGAATTTTCAATACAATGAAGCTGTTTATTAATTTCTGTTGTCAGACCAGGAAATAATAATTGCTGAAATTACAAACCTCTTTGTTGCAAATTTTATCTTCATTCAGTTATACCCCAAGCCCCCCAATTCTTACCAGTTTTTTAGGTCGCAAATTAAAAATGCTAAGTGCCCTGCCGAAAGAGCCGCGTTATCACATACAATAATGATTTTTGAAAAAGTGCTCATAGTTTAAAGTAATTAGTTCGGTTAATAAAATCTCAAAAATTAGCATTTTTAATGGCTGGGTTTTAAAAAATTGGCTTCCCAAAAGTTCGGTTGCTGCAATTCTCAGGGAAGCCAAAGTAGGTTTACAATGCCATTGTAAGATATAACCAAAACAGTCATATTTCAAATCTTTTTAATCATTGGCGTGTCACGAATATTAGTGACAATGGTACCGCCTGCTTTCTTAAAAAAACTATTTTTAAAGTCCAGAGCGAAGCATATAGATTGCTGAACAATTGCTGCCATATCTTGCCCGGTTGATAAACATATGCAATACTAATATGAAAAAAATTAAAGCTATTTTAGTTGTCATAATCCCAGTTTTATGCTGGCTTGCTCAAAATCAAATGATAAAGAGGATCCGACTTATCCAATTCATATGTATTGCAGATCAGCAATTCAAACGCAAAAAACAGCCATTTCCCTTAAATTTAAAACAAGCCTGCAAACTGAGCAGACCGTGGTGACACCTACCAACAGTTCTGTCGTAAAGGTACCTGTAAAGGCGGCGATTGGCGAGTATGTCAGGTTTTCTATCTCTACTAACAATGCAGTCATTGTGAAGGTTTACGATCCTAAAGGCGGACAAGTTGTGAAATATAGTGGCTTCTCTACCATTGACCCTACAGTTACAAATGCTATCGTTTACGACTTTATTGCATTTAATCCTAATGATCAAAAAACGAACCCTTACAGTATAAAACAGGCACTGCAAAGACCGCTGTGGATAAAATTCTGAATAAACCTTACTTAGTTGACAAAAGGTATTTTATTGAAAATGGAGAGTACGCTCTTGTTGATGTAAAGAAGGCCATGGTTGCAGCCGAGCTGCTATAAATCAAAAAAACCTAATATTGGCTTATTTTTGTTTAAAGATTAGGTAGAATAAGCTGGTACTTAATTATTGACTCTATCTTGCACCAAAGGTCAAATAAGTCTATTATGGTTAAAAATGATACATTTGAGAGGACGGCCGTAACATTAAAGATGATACTTGAAAAAGGGATTTTACAAGCTAATGTAAAACTGACATCGATGTCCAACCCAGAAGTTGAAGGAGTATTGAATGAAGATGGCTCAATAACGGTAGTAGCAAATGGCAAAAAAAAAATATTTTCGTTCCCAAGCGGGGCAGCAAGGTACATTGAACGGAAAAGTATTAATGGATGGATTTATTGGCAGATTGCACTAAAGGATGTAAAGTATAATTTAAGTCATTATAGAGACTTGTATATTAATGCCATAAATAAATAGTAGTTATCAATTTGTCAATATGCTTATCAAGCCCAATTTATCAAAATGTTCAGATCGGCAAGCTATGCCTAAAAGGCATCCAACAGGTGGTAGCCCTGAAAAATGGTTTCGAAATGAGCTATTGTTTGAAAACAATCTCTTTGGAATTTCCTTTGACTTTTTTATAAATTGGTCTGCTACGCCGTTCTCATTGACGCCAGAAGTTTGGATAAAGCGAATACTAGATACTCCTTACGAATATAGCGATGTACTAGATAATCTTCCGAAAATTATGATTGATGAATTCGGATTGGAGTATCTTAACAGATTATGGAATTTTTCTAGCCAGCATGGCTTGGCTACTCGATTTATTATTTTTAGAGATGATTACAATTGGGGAAATCAAATGAGTTCTATTTTGATTCTTACTTTGACATCAAAGGACACTTCCAATCTTCAATTTAAAGCAGAAGTTGTTAGCATAGAAGACTTCAAAAAATTGATAAAACAACATTCGGGAGGGCCAGTACAAATTGGGAGCAAAGGTTTAATTTATGGAACATCTAATTTAGAATGTTTCCTTTCCAAATCAGATAGTTTATATCCTGGTGACGTTGATTTAATTCTTTTAAATAACAACTATTTGCCCGTAGCCATCATTGAGTTTAAAAAACATACCCTGTCTTCTTCAATTGATGGACAAAAATTATCGAACTTTTACCCACACCCGGATAAACGGAAGTATGATAGACTTGCTATTCTTCGGGACTATCTAGGTCGCCCGAACTTCAGTATACCTATTATTGTTATTTATTATCCTACGGCGGAGATATCAACTGATGGGAGTGTAGAGCTTATCGGTGGATCAGTTGGTAACCTACATTCTTTGGAAATTTTCAAATTTTCACTTCCTATTAACGAGTCTAAAGAACAAGAAGTAGCAATAATCAAGAAGAGTATTGAGGCTATTGAAAAATACAAAGACTTCTAATAATGAAACAGTGTCAAATTCTTTGAATTTAGTCAAGAGCTGTTCTGCGAATTTCAACCAAGGCTAAAAGTGCATCATAAATCTGTTGCCTATCAACGGTTAATCCGAAAGCTTCTATAACTGTATCGTCCAATGTTTGCCGATCTGGTTGTTCCAGCTCATCAGCTACGGGTAAAATATCTCTTTTAGTTAAAGGCAAGAATGCTTCCTTTATTTTCTGGATGCTATTGTCATCAAGCTTACTCACATCAAGCACATGCATGTAATTTTCAATACGATCTTTATTAAGATCAAGAGCGCCCAATCCCCTGCCAAATCCCATTCCTTCAATGATAAACATTGAAATAGTGCAATTCAGTATTGCATGATACAGGTCAATATCAACAGATGTTTTAGGGATCAAAGGAACAAGTCGCTGATCTGCAAAAGCAGGAGGATCGACTTTGCCAACAAAAAGGCGATCATTATAGTTTATAAACATTACCAATTCTGCTAAATCATCAGCATCCATTTGATACCACAATTTTCCTGGCTTTGTCAATTTGCTTACGACTTCGTCCGTTTTAAATCGCTTTATCCAATTAAGAGCGCCATTGTGTCCTAAATCAGCAAGTTCTTCTTCTGTTTTTGGGCATGAAAATGCCTCTTTTGTCGCCTTTGCACTCAATCGTTTAAAATGTGAAGGACCCTTAGCAAGTGGTTTAATATATTCGGGTTCGATATTATGCCCGGGTTTAGGATAAAACAAATCATTCTTTCCTCTTCGCTCGCCACGTTTGATAAAAAATGTATTTTTTAATGGTGCCAAGGGAAGATTTAAGATCCAATCACAATTTACAAACTGTGCATTTCCTCCTAATCCCAAATTACGAAATCTTTCAAGATCCGAAATATTAACGGCTCTAATCATCATAGTCTCGTTTTGCGTTTGGCCAATTTCGATTTGAGCCGCAGCAATTTGGACAGAGTCCTCGTCCGACATTTCCTCAAGCGGTCTGGTTAATACAACATATTTTACTTCTCTATTTTCAATATCGGTGTCGATTTTCTTGTCCAGTATAAGAATGTTCGTTACCACATCACTATTCTTAAACCATCTACCAGCCCCGGATGTAATAACACATTTCAAGTCATAGTAGCGATTAAGTTGCTTGTAGAAGTCATCTCCCCAATCTGTTCCTAACCAGGCGTTCGTAATTACAATTCCCAATCTGCCGCCTTCTGAAAGTAAAGGATGTAATGCAAAAGGTAAATACGCTGCCACGTCTGCACGTCCAGTAAAGCTTTTGCCCATTCCCATTGTTGCTACTACCTTTTGCAATGCGTTTCCATATTGCTTACGTCCGGCTTGTGCTACAAACGGTAAATTGCTTGTTATAGCCTGAAACGCCCCAAGTTTTTCAGAAAACAGAGTGCCATCAGATGGATTACGAAATTCTATGTCTAAAGTTGGATCCAAATCAAAGGCATCTTTTTTAAAAATTCTCAGAGGGATATGCATAAGATCTGGTCTAGCCAGGGCAAAAGTCGCTATCTGTATCGCTTGTGGGTCTTGGTCACTTGCAAAAACAGTTTTAGATGCCAGATCAGGAGAAACACCAGCAGCCAATTTTTGTTCTAATGCAGCCCGTGCAATTGTTCCACTTCCGCAACAGGGGTCATATATTCTATCGTTAACAACATTCCGAACACATATGTGTGCAAGTAAGCGCGCCAGTTCAATAGGTGTTGGGTATTGTCCTCGTAATTTGCGGGTAGCTACTTCTACCGTTGCTTCTAAAATATTTGATAGCTGTGTTTGATCAACTGAGCCAACGCGAAGGTCTGCTAAAAGCTTATTAAACTGTTTTAGCTGATCCCAGGCCCGATCGGTTATTTGCTCAAGTCCCAGGCTATTAGAAAAAATGGTCCAGAAATTACAATCTTCTGATAACTTCTCAAATAATTCAATAGCTTCTGCTGGCGTTGTTTCCTCGCTTATTGCTGCCACCTGTTGAGCTCTATGATCTTTCTCTCTTAAAATATGAGCAAATAGTATTTTACCAATCCAGTTAGAGATAACCACCTGAGCCAGTACATGCTCCATCAAACTGCCTGCATACTCTGCACGATACCGGTCCCACCAAAGTATCATATTTGCACGTAATACCGCGTCACGCCTTGCTGCATCTTTTAAGGCTTCTGCAATCTGCCCTGCATTTTCCATAATCAAGGCTGTTACGCCACCGCTACGATACGCCTCAATAAATTGGCGCCCCTCCAGGGTACCCCCCTCAAACAAATCGTTTAAGTATTTGAAAACTTCTTTTGCAAGGGCTTCCCATCTAGCTCTATTGCTAAGAATGCCTTGCCGAGTAGTTATGTCAGCAAGATCCGACCAGGTTTTAGAGCGCACAAAATCATTACTTCCAGGATCGAGTATATACAATTGTACATACGCTACATTCCATAAAATAAAACTATCTAAACCAAGGGCCCGTGCTTTCATTTCTGCATTTGTACGAAAATCGACATCATTTATATCTGTATCCGGCATCTTAAGCTCCCACCCCTGAAGAATACGGGCAGTGGTACGATCACCAAATAAAAGCACATCCGGGAACAAGCTACCACCGTCTGTTCTTATTGTTTGTTCCCCTCCAGCATCTTTAATAGCTCTGTTGTTCTGGGTTGATAAACTTTTGAGGACACCAATAAGATCAATGGCCCAGGATCTTTCATTGTAAGCAGTTCTTAAACTCATACGGCTATTTGCGATTCATCATTAATTAAAGCGTTAACATCAACCATGCCACGCTTGTTTAATTGGCCCGCCCTTGCAGAAGGCTGGAGCGCAGAGAAAAGCGCGGGGGTCTGTTGTTTATTTTTGATGGCATCCTCAACCTCTGCCAATCGTTGTTTTGCAACTTTAATATAGTCAATTTGCTTTTCTTTAAATAAATGCACTTCTTCATTTTTTTCAATACCGATGAAGCGCCGCTGCTCAAGTGCTGCTGCAACCAAAAAGCTTCCACTTCCAAAAGCATTGTCCAAAACCACATCACCCTCCTGGGTAAACATGCGAATAAGGTACCGGCCTAAAGCTACTGGCTTTTGTGTTGGATGCCATACCCTGCCGCCGGATTCACTTTCTGCTGTTTTACAATATAAAGTATCTGTTGGGTATCGTTCACCATCACTTTTAACCTGCACCGGTTTAAAATCTCCATAACTACCGGTATACTGTGCCTTACGCACACCTTTATTATACGGCTCTCCCGGGGACATTATTGGAGTATAGTTTGGCTGACTGCCATAAAAAATGCAAATGTCCTCATGCTGACGTAAAGGTTGCTTGCGGGCGTTTAGAAAGTTTGTAGGTTTGCTTTTTACCCAAACAAACTTGTACTTAAACCACTGCTCATTGCTAATTATTAGTTTTGCAGTAAAAACACCTTGGGAAGAAAGAGCAATAACACCTTTTGGCTTTATTACACGCCTATATTCTGCCCACAGCTGATCCAAGGGTATAACACTGTCCCACTTATTTTGGGTTGTTCCATAGGGTAAATCACACAAAACCATGTCAACAGACTCACTTTCAATCTTTTGCATGACTTTTAAACAATCACCCTGATATATTTTGCCGCCCAAATACTTCATTGTTTATTTGTAATTTGCCTGAGGCAAGGTAACGGTTTTCTGTTTATATCATTAATATCCATACAGGCTTAGTTTCCCCTTATTTTGGTGTGGTAATAACCTGGTAAATCTGCTGATAACCAAAGCGAAGATACATCACAGTAGCAAAATCCCAAATTTTTTAGCATTTATTGTTAATAAGTAATTAGGTTTCTTCATTTACCAGGGGTTTAATCCATTCGTGCATGTCGCCAATGTTGCTAAAATCTGGAAATGGATTGTCATTCCAGGGCGAATTCATTAAATAGGCGTCGAAAAAGGCTTCAGTACTTCGCCTGGGGTGTTGCCATAAATAACTATCCTGAAAGTCAGTGATAAACCCATAATGCTGTTTGTAAAGGAATTTCTTCCAATTGCTATATAATTCATCTTCCCCTTTAATATCAATTATATCAACTTCGTAAAATTCCTTATATCGATTATTTAAAATTGCATCAACCATTAACTGTTTTGCTTCCACATCTGATGCGGGTGCACTATATCCAAACACAGTAATATATAGTGCATGCTGTATATGCTTTTTCAACTCGTTCCATTCATTTTTTATTACGAGATCTGAATTGTAGTCCTTTTTCTCTACTGGGTAAAGCAGTCGCATAGGCTGAAATGGGTTATTACACCTGTGGCAACGATGATTATACATGTAACCTAAAATATTACACTCATAACAGATACCCACGGCTACATTTCCATGTAAAAAATGTACTCTTGGCAAGTTTTTTACATTTGGATGTCTTCGCATGCACTGTAGTAATAGTGGGTCCCAATTGAAGGTTGCGATAATATCTTTATTCGTTAGGGATAATAATAAATAGTCATATAGGGTAGGGCTTTCCGGAACCTGTAAGCAATAAAAATAATTGTATACAGCCTGATCAATTTCTTCCTTTAGTTTTTGCTGCTTTAAATCGGAATTAATAATTCCATAAAGTTTTTCAAAATCATTAAAATATTGGCTGTATTTTTTGGGTAAAATTGATTTTAGTCCAAGCATATCAACCAACGAATTCATCAATGGCAGCTTCCTGCCATTTTTATCGCCATTGGGGAAAGCTGCTAAGCTAGCTCCTGCACCTAATATTACAACGTGTGGAGAATTGCGAGGTGGTATTACGGACATTTACGATTAGTTTTGGATGTACAATGCTCTGCAAGTTTATTTATTTGCTCAAAAATGATTTTACTAGGTAGTTTTCATATAAGACTTCTTGGATTTTGCTTTTATCATTGATTTTCTACGGGTTAATTTACTGAAGTTGAGGTCGGTGACCAAACATCAGCAATGTCGGCATCGAAATATATATAAGCAAATCTATTTTGCGAAGTTTAAAAAAAACAACTTGATTAAATAATTTGGTTACCCTTTGAAAGCCTGAATTAAAATAATAGTGCTGATGAGGAGTTGGTATTTATCCTAATTACTGCTTAGTCCAATTTCAAAATGGGTGTATACTTTATTTTGAGATCCAACCTTGATATAAGCATTTCCATAACCTTTAACGTAATAGGGGTAAATAGTATTTTTCCAGGATGCGTTTTCTGTAAATTGTCCATTCCTTATATAGTTGCTAATGGACAAATAGTCTCCAGCATTGTAAAGTACGGTGTATTCATATCCACTAAATTCCTTAAAAGTAGCAAGAACTTCGGGGAAACCATTAAAGTAGGAATTGTATTTTTTCTTTACAGAGTCATAAGTGGCATAACAGTTGGTAACTTCTGGTACAAAGGCTTCCCCTGCGATGAGTTTGTTATTTAGAAAATAGTATACGTAATTTTCAACGTTATTGCCATTTCTGAATTGAACTTTCTCAATGCCACTAATATCCTTCCACTTGGATTCAAATCCGATTAACGCCTGGTAGGGTTCGTTTTTGTTTACCAGTTTTTCGGTTTCTAATACTTTTTCCTTGGAGTTGCCAAATAATGCAACACCAAAATCAGGATTTAGAATGGTGATTGGCTTACTATTTTGCACAAAGGTTCCATTCTTGGATTTTATCAAAATATCTAAACTGTATTGACCTGCTGCCAGCCCCTTAGTGCTGATGGCGGCCTTGCCGTCTGTGTTGGCGATTGTTCCTTTGTCTACACCCTGCTTTTCTAGATGATAGATATAGGTATACGGAGTTCCGGTACCGTTTGCGTTAACTTCTACATTGATGTTTTGATTAAGTGCAATGGTATCCTCCACTTTTATAGAAGCCATTTCTATTTTATCCTGCTCCAAAGGGGGCTGCTCTTTTTTAGAACATGCCGCCAGAAGCGATACTACAAAAATGGAAAGAAACAGATTTTTCATAAGAAAGTTTTATCGTTGCCAGGTTGCTGTTCATGTATTGGTATTCGCCAGCTGTTCAATAGCTTGAGTTTCTTTTGTAAATGTACAGTAGTATATTTTTATCGGAGCTCGCTTACAAAGGGTTTTTTCCGTCACTAAGCCGCTTTACCTTCTCCTCCAGCTCATTAATCAATTTTCTTTGCGTTTCTACCAGTTCAATTCTAGTAGCCAACAGCACCTCTTTTTCTTTTAGCTGATTTTGCAGCTGTTCAATTTTTGCATTCCATTCAGCCATTTCCTGTTCCTTATATTTCAGAAATGGAGGCTCATTTCTTAAGGGTTCCAAAAAATTGAAATCTAATATTTCGGTCACCTTTTTTAACAAAGCAGTGTCAACTTCTTCACGGCCAAACATATCGCTAATATTTTGCTGAGATGTATGTAATGCAATGGCAAGCTTTTGCTGTGAATCAAATCCTTTGCTCGCGGCAATATCCTTTATTAACTTTCCAAAATGAATGGCCATAAGCAAATGTGGAAATTTGCTAAGCCACTGAAAAATAAAGCCAACAAATATAGTTGGTAAAAATACAAATATTATTTGTTTATTAGGGGTCGTTGTCCTAAATTTGGGAAAACTGGTTTAGAAACATGAACTCATCATAATTTAATAAGCCATTGTTTTATAAGGCTTACAAGTTAGTATCTGGTCCGCTCCGACCAAAAGCATAAGGATACCAGATGCAACGGGTGATGCCCATGCACGTTAGCTATAGTATGTATTTTATATATATTTAGCATTAAAACGGCATGCGGCGCTCACCCGCTAAATCCAAACCTTGGTCGGAGCGGAGAGGCGGGTCGGGCCCCATGTCGTTTTTTTTATGCTCGCCTCGCTGCAATATTTTATAACGATACTTTGATTACTAATGCAGCGAATTGCCACAAATTTTACTGCCCACGCCGCCTACAATGCGAAACTTCTATTTATGTATGCCTGTAAGCCCCGACAGCCACAATAGAATTTTGCCGGACGGGCGGGCTGCTTTTTTGTTTGATACCATAACTGCGGCCTTCCTTGCTCTGGCATCTGGTACGGCCATTAAAATACAAAAACACCCTATTTAGCTAACCACTTCTCAAAAATGGCCAATTTCTCCCACAACATTGCTTAATTCCTAAAATGCTATTACATGAAAAAATATTTGCTGGCATATGCCCTGGCAGGGGTATGCCTATACGCGCCGGGCCAAAGTAATATAAGGCCATTAACTATAGGTGACACCGTACCGGATATAACATTTACAAACCTTATTAATTACCCCTCTAAAACAGCTCAACTATCTGACTTTCGCAGCAAGCTGGTTATACTGGATTTTTGGGCCACTACCTGTACGGGTTGTGTAGCTGCACTGCCCCGGCTGGATAGCCTTCAAAATAAATATAAAGATCAGCTGCAAATACTGCTAATCACGTATGAAGATGAAGCAAGGGTAACCCGCTTTTTTAAAACAAACCCTATAGGCAAAAAAATAAACCTGTCTACAGTAATGCTGGACGCGGTATTAAAAGAACAATTCCCGCATAAATACCTTTCCCACGAAGTGTGGATTGGCGCAGATAAAAAAGTGCTTGCCATTACAGAGGGGGAATATGTAAATGATGAAAACATACATGCTGTTTTAGCCGGTAGTTCCGTAAACTGGCCGGTAAAACAGGATATTGACCCCGTAGAAAAGGATGTGCCACTACTGCATTTTGCTGATGAGGAACATGCTTTTTATAAAGCACCTCGCAATGCCAGCTACACTACATTCAGCACCTGGTTAAATACAAGGGAACCTGGGTATGAGTTTTCAAAAGATTCCTTAAAAAACACCCAGCGCTTTTATATAACCAATTACCCCATTATCGGCATGTATTTACTGGCCTATGGTAAAACAGATCTTTCCCCCGGATATATTAAACTGGATGTGCCGGACAAAGATCATTATGTGTATACCAAAGGGGTTGATTATATGGATCGGTGGGATATGGCAAACCGTTACTGTTATGAAACCGTGATGCCGCTTACTTTAAGTGAATCAATGTTAAGAAAGAAAATACTTAATGACCTGGATAGTTATTTTAACCTAAAAACAAGCTGGGCAACAGAACTAACTATGTGCCTGGTATTGCAGGATACGCTCGCACCATCAAAGCGAAAACACTTTTCTGTTGATAATGCAAATTCGGGTGCAATATCGCTATCCGGTCTTTTATACCAGCTGGGGCATAAAGATTATGGTACCCCCGTATTAAATGAGAGCACCGCAAATATGGAAACGGTTATTTCTGCTTACGGAAATGAAACGATTCCAACGCTCAATGCCGCTTTGTTAAAACATGGGCTGGTTCTTTCCCTAAAACCACGTCGGGTAACTATGCTGACCATTCAAACAGCCCGATAGTGTTTTACTTAAACCTAATTCTTCATTTAAAAATAATGCCTATATGAAAATATTTTTATCAATCGTATGCACCATTCTTTCTTTAGCCGGTATTGCTCAAACTTCCGTTACGGGGAAAATAATTGTGGCAGACACCAGGGAGCCACTTGAAAATGCTACTGTAACAACTGCACGCTCAGGACAGTCCACCCAAACTGCCGCAACCGGTATGTTTAACTTGCCGTCCGTTTATTTTCCGGATACCCTCATTATAACCCATTCAGGTTTTATAGCGCAAAAAATTCCTGTTTTGGCATTCAGCGGTCATTTGCGCATAGAGTTGGAACGGCTGGAGGGCCGGTTAAGTGAAGTAACCGTAGTATCAACCGGTTACCAGACGATGAATAAGCTTAAGGCAACCGGAAGTTTTGAAAAGATAGACAGCGCTGTTTTTAACAGAATTGTATCGCCAGATGTTTTAAGTAGGCTTGATGGCGTCGTTTCCGGCTTGTTTGTAAATAAAACAAACGATCAGAATGAAATTTTTATTCGCGGTTTAAGTACCCTCAATGCCTCAAGCCAGCCGTTAATTATTTTGGACAATTTTCCGTACCTGGGGGACGTTAGCAACATTAACCCAAACGACGTACAAAGCATTACCGTTCTTAAAGACGCAGCAGCTGCCAGCATATGGGGGGCAAGAGCAGGCAATGGTGTTATTGTAATAACAACTAAAAAAGGCGCCTACAACAATCCGGTACGCATATCACTCAACACATCTGCTACGTGGCAGCGCAAGCCTGACCTGTTTTACAGTAAACAGTTTATCCCTTCCACTGATTTTATCGACCTGGAAAAGAACTTGTTTGAAAGAGGGTTTTATAACGATGCGCTGGCCGATGAGTATGGCTGGCCGGTGCTTTCGCCGGTTGTTGAAATACTGGCAAAACAAAAAGCTGGTACTATAGCGCCTGAAGAGGCTGCAAAACAAATTGACGCACTGCGTGGTTATGACGTTCGCAATGACTTTTCCAGGTATTTATACCAAAGCGCACTGCAGCAACAATATGCCCTTGCAGTTTCCGGTGGATCAAACGCAGTTAATTACCGGTTCAATGTTGGTTATGATAAACAGCGGGCTTCATTGGTGGGCAATGACAACCAAAGAATAACGTTGATGAGTGTTACCAATTTTCGCCCATTGCCAAAATTTGAAATTGATAACGAGGTGCTTTTCACTACCCAAAAAACTACAAGTAATGGAATTGGTGTTTTATCACCTTCCGGGGGCAAAGCGAATTATTATCCGTATGCACGTTTGGCGGATGACGGGGGCAACGCGTTGCCACTGCCAAAGGACTACCGGATGGCCTATCTTGACACGGTGGACAGAAACGTTCTGAAAAGTTGGCTCTACCGCCCATTGGATGAATTAAAAAATGCAGATAACCACACCCTGTTGAATGACCTTTTAATAAAGGGGGGATTAAAATATCATATATTGGGCGGGCTGGATATTACGGGCAGCCTGCAGTATGAAAAAAGTTTTACAAAGGGGCGTAATTATTACAATCCAAACACCTACACTGTTAGAGGGTTGTACAATCTATATACTTACACCGATGGCAATACCTACTTTCATACCATACCCGACGGCGGAATATTAGATAATAGCACAAATGAAATTACGGCATACTCGGCGAGGGCTCAAATATCCTATAACAGGCTTCTAAACCACAATAGCAGTATAACTGCCATTGGGGGTGCAGAAGTTCAAAATACGCATACCACCTCACAAGCCAACCGGTTTTATGGGTATAACGATGATAATTTGACAGTTACTCCTATTGATTATGTGAATTATCACCCACTTTATGGTTCTTTCGGTTACGGAGTAGTCCCGTATCAGGACAACCTTTCGGATATGCTCAACCGGTTTACTTCTATATATGCAAATGCGGCGTATACTTATAATCGTGCCTATACATTTTCAGCAAGCGCCCGCAAAGATGCATCAAACCTTTTCGGCGTAAACGCCAACAAAAGAGGGGTTCCGTTATGGTCGGCAGGGTTCTCGTGGGTACTTTCTGATAATTCCTTATTTAAATTGCCCGCATTTTCGCTGCTCCTTTTAAGAGCCACCTATGGGTTCAATGGCAATATAAAAAATGATGTGGCTGCTGTTCCCACTATCAATTATGGCTCAGGAGGTCGGCCAACGTTCCTTCCGGAGGCAGTCATTAAAAATCTTTCGAACCCTGACCTTCGTTGGGAGCGGGTAGCTACATTAAATTTTGGTCTTGATTTTAAATTAGCCGACAGCAGGTTGTCTGGATCGGTAGATTATTACCGTAAAAAGTCTACCGATCTTTTGGGTTACACGCCGATTGATCCCGCCCTTGGTTTTAATGGTATAATGAAAAATAGTGCCAATATGAAGGGGTATGGCCTTGATCTTAAACTCAACGCAAGAATAATCAATTCAGCTGTAAAATGGGATGCTCAACTACTCGTAAGTTTTACAAGGAGCAAGGTTACAAAGTATGACATAGCCAAAACTTATCCTCCTGGCAGTCTTGTAAGCAATGGGTACACTATTGCTCCAATTGAGGGCAAAGATCCTTATGCACTCATAAGCTTTCGCTCAGATGGGCTTGATACAGCTGGCAATCCTGTTGGATTTCTTAATGGACAAAAATCTACTTCTTACGCCTCGATTATTAATAATGCTACGTGGAATGATATTTTGGTTCAGGGCACCACAAGGCCGCCCTGGTACGGAGGGTTTTTGAATAGCGTCACCTACCGGAACTGGCAATTATCCTTTAACATCAGTTATAAATTCGGGTATGTTTTTCGCAGGCAAACGGTTGATTACTCCCAGCTATTTAACAGCTGGAGCATGAATAGTGATTATCTGAAAAGATGGCAAAAGCCTGGTGATGAAAAAATAACAACCGTTCCTGCTCTGATTTATCCTGCCGATACCTACAGGGACAAGTTTTATGCGAACTCCGAAGCTTCAGTGGAAAAAGGAGGATTGGTGCGGTTACAGGATATAAACCTAAACTATACATTTCAACATATCAGGGCTGGATCAGTAATAGGGAAGCTACAGCTCTATACATATCTGTCAAATGTAGGGTTGCTATGGCGGGCAAATAAGAAAAGAATTGATCCGGACTACGGATACAATGTCCCTGCACCACTCAATGTATCCTTTGGTCTGAAGGCAGATTTTTAATAACCTTTAATTTTTTTTAAATGAAAACTGTTAAATACTCAACCCCGGCACTCACACTTTTTTTAATATTGGTTTTGATTATTTCAATGTCCTCCTGTAAAAAGTACCTTGATGCTAAGCCTGATAAAAGATTAGCGGTACCCTCGTCCCTTTCAGATGCGCAGGCTTTGCTGGATAATTACAAACTGATGAACGGTTTTTACCCGGCTACCGGCCAGGAATCGGATGGTGATAGTTACCTGCTTAACGATGATTATAACCGGCTGACTATTACAGCCCGGCAGGTATATTCGTGGGATAAGGATGCCACAAATTACGATGCCTGGAACTTGCTTTACCAACCAGTGTTATATGCTAACCTTGCACTGGAGACTATTCAAAAGGTATCGCAAGATGGAACTAATGCAGCTACTATCAATAATATTAAAGGGCAAGCCTTATTTTTTCGATCCTTTGCTTTTTTTTACATTGCCGCCTATTTTTCGCTCCCCTATGATAAAAATGTATCACAGGACACTCCCGGCATACCACTCAGACTCTCCAGTGATGTTGATGAAAAAATTTCGAGGGCAACCCAGGCGCAAACTTACGACCAGATAACCGGGGACTTGAAAAGAGCGGCCCAATTGCTGCCAGTCACAAGTACGATCAGGTCCCGGCCATCAAAGGCTGCCGCTTATGGCCTGTTAGCAAAGGTTTACCTGACTATGAATGATTTTGAGCGGGCAGGAGTTTATGCAGACTCCTGTTTAAGTATACATGATGTGCTGATCGATTACAACAATATAAACAGCAGCGCCACCACCCCGTTCCAGACCTTTAATGATGAAGTATTATGGCAATGTAGCGCTCTGCAGAGTGCTGCAATTTTTTCACCCACGGCAAAAACGGATACGATTTTATATAACAGTTATGCAGAAGGGGATTTGAGAAAAAGCATATTCTTTACAAAGAATACAGATGGCACCCACAGTTTTAAAGGTAGTTACGATGGCTCTAATTATTATGACGTTCCTTTTATAGGCGTGGCTACTGATGAAATATACCTTATCCGGGCAGAATGTAACGCGAGGGCCGGTAAATTACAGGAGGCCCTTTTAAGCCTGAATAGCTTACTTAAAAATCGTTTTGTGGCAGAGAGTTTTTCTCCCGCCAATTTGAATTCTCAGGATGAGATAATTGCAAGGGTATTACAGGAAAGAAGAAAGGAATTAACATTCAGAAATATCCGGTGGTTTGATATCAGGAGGTTAAATAAGGAGGGCAAATATCCTGTTACGCTGCGGCGTTTGGTTAGTGGGCAACTTATGGAATTATTACCCAACTCCTCCCGGTTTACATTTTTAATTCCTCCGGTCGTTGTAGAATTATCCGGAATACAGCAAAATACACGAAATTAAAAAAAGGCTGCCGAAGCAGCCTTAGTATAAATTATGGCCTTTTATATTCAAGATTAGCAGCTGTTGTTGTAAAATTACTGCTGGCAAGCTTGATGGCATTAACATCCGATGCACTTGGGTGTCCGCCTGTTCCTGGATTTGCCTGGATCGAGCACACTGTTGACGAAACCGCTGTAGGACAGCCCGGATCCTGACCGGGAGGGCTGGTGGAGCTTAGCGTATAATCGTTTGCATTTGCCGGGTTACCACCGGAATTTAATACATACCACTGCATAGCCATAGGATGAGCGCTTTTAAAAGTGGTAAAAGCAACACTAGTTACGCTCAATACACCTAAAGCAACGATTGCAACCAGGTTCTTCTTTATAAAATGCATGATTTGCATTTTGAGGTCTTTTTTTAAATCAAAAAAAGATTACCATTAAAAAACTTTAGTTTAAATGTAGATTTAGTTAAAGGTCTTTTGGCCGACAAGCCCTCGGCACCTGTTATCTCTGATAAGAAGTGCTTCGTTGTTTTTAGTCATGTAAATACCATAGGCATTCAGTATTAAAAGAAACAATTAAGTACAGCGTGCGTCTTATCTGGTGGAACGCTTAGAGAGCTTGACAAATAGGTATAGTTTCTATTCCGTTTGTCAACACAAAGATGGCGCATCAGAATACCGATAAAAATGGACTGAAGTGACTTTTTCGGTAATAAAAATCTCCCATTTGGTCACTTCAGTCCATCTTTAATTTTTAACCAGAGTTTTGGCCATTTTGGGAGAAACTTTATAGAATCGGGAGAAAAGTTTGCTAAAATTATATTGATCAGCATAGTTTAATCTGTTCGCTACATCTGAAATGGTTAATTTTTCTATTACAAGCAGGTAAAGGGCAAAGTGCATTCTTAATTGGTTGAACGAATCCCGCAGGTTTTTGAAATCGGTTTTTTTCCAATGAGTTCTAAGTAGTTTTCCTGATATAAAGAATTGTTTTTTAAGCCTGGCTATCAATTCCGGAACAGGAAATTCAATATTATTGGCAATAAAGGCGTTGAGCTCTGCAATCAATTTGGTTCCTTCGGGGTTTGATTTTTTATTGTGAAGTTGCTCGTAATAGTGAAGTACAAATTCGTTTATCAAGGCTCTTATATTAAATGGAGAATGCACACTGTCGGGAGTAAGATTCTTTAATTTAGAAATCAGGGTCGTCACCTTATGATCAAAAGGAAGTCTTTCTGCCAGGCAACCGGCTTCCTGGAAATCATTAAGGCTCAATAGTACTTTTTTTATTCCCTCATCGAAGGGAGAAAGGGAAACAATTGCCAGCCCTGGGTCCAGGTACAAGTAATGATATGTTCCCGGAGCAAATAATACCTGATGATCTCCTTCTGGAATATATTGCAAGGTATAGGTGTCATGAAAAAGATGAAGGCATCCATGTCCTTTCAGGTAACCAAAACAGTTTCCCTTCAGTGTATATTGAAATACGGTTATTGCTCTATTGCATTTGACCTTGATGAGGGTGTAATCTGAAATTTGAACAGTTAGAAAAACGACTAGAGATCCTTCTGTATTATATACCTGCTGTAGGATGTAGTTTACTCCACTAAATGTCCATTCCAGTAACTGCACTTTTGCAGATGGGATAACAAATTCCTGAGCTGCTGGTATTGATGAACTTTTCTGAACATTATGACAAGCAGATTTAGGAGGTATTAATTCAAGAGGAATCATCACGTTTGGAGTATTAAAAATTTTTTCTAATCCTGACGCCGGTCTCAACATTCAGGAATATGAAATGCAGGCTATAGGTTTATCGTTATTTGTATAAACTATAATTCAGATATACTTTAAATCTATGGACAGCTAACAAATTTGCTTTTTCAAAAGTATTTTATAGTTAAATATGATTATATCGATATTGGGAGCAATAGTTGTGAATTTGGGAGATTTATTTTTATATACTGACAGTATCAGGATTCAAGGTCGTTGTCTTACACATTGTGCAAATGAACGTTCACATTGCGAATATGGCATTTCACCAAATATTATTTTATCTGATTGCTGATTTTAGTAATTTAATGGCAAGTATATCCATCAATTTTCTAAACCGTGGAGATGAGTATACAATTTCTATTATACGATAATATTGCCCTTGAACCAGAAAATGAAGTTCCACATGCTTTTGGGACACCGCTCATTAATGGCGCTACTTTTAAATTTTTTAGAAAAGAAGCGAATCAAATATTAGTGCAGGAAGTTGATGAAATTGATTTTCGGTATCGAATAATTTCCGGTAACCTTTCCTGTAAAATGACTGCGGTTGGTAATCTGAGTGAACGCGGTATTTATATTACGTTAATGCTAGCTAATGGAACCATTAAGGAAGTAAGCAATTTTGGGAAGTTCCCCTTGTATTCAAACTCCTATCTTATAATTTATGGCGGAAATAATTCGTACACCTACTTTGTAAAAAAGCCGGGCACATTCGAAATATTGGATGTTTTTCTTTCTACTGCTTTGCTTAAACAATTGCAGGGAATATATCCTCAATTAAAAGATATTATCAGAACCTCTGAAGACAAAGTATTAAGACACCGGCTAAAAAGGATCCCATCTGCAGTATTAAAAATCTGGCAACAGATCCGGAACCTTCCGGATGGAGAAGCTGCCCGGCAGTTTTATCTGGAGCTTAAGATTAAAGAATTTCTGTTTATACTGTTACAAAGTACATTCATTGAAGAGCAGGAGGCCACGAAGTTCACAAATTTTGAAATCTCGATGATCCATAAGGCAAAGGAGATCCTTGAGAAACGCGTGGAGAAGAAGGCCCCGTCCACAAAAGAATTATCCAGGATGGTCGGAATCAACGAGGTGAAATTGAAGCAGGGTTTTAAGCGTTTTTTTGATCGAAGTGTTTATAAATGGATTACCGATCAGCGGATGTTAAAGGCAAAAGAATTTATCCTTACAACAGATCGAACTATTAAAGAAATTGCAGCCCTGACAGGCTTTCCTTTGACTTCAAATTTTGTTCATGCATTCAGGAAGCGTTTTGGTGTTCCTCCGGGCGCTTTGCGAAGATAGAATGTTAGAGTGCCCAGGCAAATAGTTTGCGGCAATTTTAATCGACACTGGTATGTCGGCTCACTTTTTTGCACACGCGACAGGAAATAGATTCTTCAAAGACCATTCGGGCAAAAAATATTACAGAAATCACAACTATTGCTCCCAAAATCGCAACTCTTTTTTTTGATTGGGCATAGATATTGAGACAATTCCTTTAAAAACTGCCAGATGCGTGAAGCCCAAAATAGCGATAGGAAAACCGTTATTGAGATTTTAGCCAGGTCATTTACTGACAACAAAAGTGTAAATTATATCATTGGCGAAGATAGAAGGCGAACAAAAAAGCTCAACGCGCTTATGTCCTATTCCTTCGATTTCTGTAAACGTAATGGTGAGATTTTTTTATCAGAAGAGGACCGTGGATGTGCTCTTATTGTTCTACCAGACAAAAAAAAGACAAATGCTTTAAGCATATTTCAGGATTTTCGACTGGTCTTTAGCTGCATAGGGTTAAAAAACCTTTCGAAAACAATTAAGCGGGAGTCGATAATCAAGAGCCATCACCCCGACTCAAAATTATACTACCTCTGGTATATTGGTGTAGATCCCTCAGCGCAAGGAAGTGGTGTGGGCACCCAATTGCTCAAAGAACTTGTTAATCGGGGCTCTTTGTTGGATAGAACAGTGTGCCTTGAAACGTCTACCCAAAGGAACCTTCCCTGGTACGAGAAGAATGGTTTTGTTACATATAAAACTATAGATATGGGGTATCCCTTATATTTTATGAAGTACCTACGATAAAAAGTGTTGGCCATGCTTGTTCCCGGTACAGAAATGCATCTGGTTACGTTTTGCTTTGTTGCGGTTGAACTTGTAATCCTATCTTACCTGTGTATCTACCGCCTGGCGAGAAAAGATGACAAAACGGTTATCCTTGATCTTTATCTTTGTTTGTTCCTTTTGGCGTACAACATTTCTGGTGGGCTGCTTCCGGATCCAAAACTACCCGGAGGATTTTTTGTACAGGAGTGCGTGGCATATGCTACAGGTTTTTTTACGCCATGCTATTTTCCTTATTATGTATACAAGGGATTTGATCTGAAGACCATGAAATTTCACGCACGGGTTGGTGTTTTCATTTTCCTGGCCGTATCTTATTTCATTTTTGTTATTCTTTTTGCGATGACGGGCAATCTGGAAGTAGCAAAAAATATACTTATTGTTCCGACATTATATTCGGTTTGGGTATTGTATTCAGTCTATAAGGCAATACGGCTTAAATATGACAACCAAATCAAATCGCAGGAGGCGAGGGAAGAACTAATTGTTCTTGCGCTCTGTTTAAGCCCCTGGCTTACACTGCCCATAATTACCTACCTCGATCTTGGACAGGCAATTGAAGCCACGGCTACCAATGCAGGTTTTTTACTGTTGTTGGCTCTGCATGTTAAGCGGAATGTTTCCCAGTTACGGCTGGAACATGAACGTCTTCTTGAATCGGAGTTGTATTTAAAGCAATGGAACCAGATTTTGCAGCAGGAAGTGGAGAAGCGAACAAAGGAAATTGATCGCCTGAATAGGGAAGAAAAATTCAGGATCAATTGCTCACATTATCAGCTTACCAATAGGGAAAAAGAGATTGCCTTTATGGTATATATGGGCGAAACCTACAAGAGTGTAGCAGAAAAATTATTTATTGCGGAACGGACTGTAGCAAAGCATGTTCAAAACATTTTTTATAAAATACGGGTGTCCAATCGCGTTGAGTTGTGCCATAAACTTAATACATGAATACGCATTTAATGATCCCTCATTAAAATAGTCATTTATACGTATTGGAATAGTGGTTTTTGCGTAGTATGGAAGGTCTGGTCTTTGGTACTACAGATGTTGTAAACATTTGTTCACCTTAAACCAACAAAGATGATTACAGAAACCCTCAAGCTGCTGGAAGAAATGAACAACAAACTATCAGATCTTTCAGGACTTTCAGAAGACGATTTGCTTAGTATTCAACAAGCAATTATTATTACCTCCGAATCGATTGCCCGGCTTAAGAGTCTGCTGGCCTCTTCCAGCTTTGAATCCCCAGCCGCGGAAATCCGGTTTTTTAAAAAGTTGAAACCACAATTTGATGGTCGCCTGATTTTCCTGCTGATGCTGCTCAGGATGCAGACTCCTGATAGCACCTCAGACCGCAATTCCATTTATACAAAAGAGCTGGAAAGGCTCAAGCCCTTTTACAGGAAGCATTATGCGTTTTGGCAATACTATAAAATTGGGCTTTCCCACTTTGATGAACAGTATTTTACCCGGCAGAGCTCAGAAGAGCCACTTTTTTTAGACGAAGAGCAGATCCTCCTGGACAGTCAGACCAATGCGCCAATGAGCAGCATTGTCGCCCGGTTTTACGCTTACGACCTTTTGAAAGATCGTGCCCGGCAGACGATCATACAACCGCAAGCCACGTCTGGCAAAGCCGGCAAATCAATTTCTTTATCCTGGACTTCGGCAAAAGCAGAATTAATTGAGCTGATTTATGCACTGCATGAATACCGGGCGTTTAATAGCGGGCAGCTCGATGTTAAGAAAATCGCCGATTATTTCTCGTCAGTATTTAATATCCGGTTCAGCAATATTTACAAAACGTATGAAGACATCCGGCTTCGCAAAAAGAACTCAACGCCCTTTATTGATGCATTAAAAGCGTGCCTGGAACGTAGGATTGATCGTGATAACGAAAACGCAATGTAAAAAGAAGTTTTTCCCACCTAACAGTATCTAACAAATAGGGTATTTCCGGCAATTCATATTTGCAGTAGTGATTTAAAAAATTATTACTCACCATGAAAAAATGAATTATGCTGGAACAAATTAGCTGGAAAGAATTTCTATTGGTATTGGGTGGTGCAACTGCAGCATACTACGGTATACTTGCTGTGGCGGGCAGATTGCGGGTTGACCGGAGGACGCCTGAAAAGGCCAGGTACGTTTATTCGCCTTTGAAAGAACGGGTGGCAGAAAGTTCCACATCTGCAGAGGCTCCCGTTAATGAACCTGCATCAGCATTTGAACCTGTTCAGGCAATTTCAGGTGTTATGGACAAAGAAGAAGATCAGGAATTTTCACTTCTGGAACAATTGGCCGATGAGCTCCAGGTGATCATAAGCCAGTTCTCCACCACCACAGAAAGCAAGGAAAATCTGATTGAATACCTGGCAAAAGAAATAGCTCAATACCCAGGCCTGAATAAACCAGCTTTCAAACGCGCAATTAACACCCTGGTAATTCGGGCGGCCAGGGAAGAGTGTGGTCTGGAAATTACCGAGGAAGAGGTCAATCAGTGCTGGCCGCTGCTACCCTATGTTGACCAAGGATAAGGAACCGGCGGTGTAGTGCGGCAGGTAATGCTTTTCATGAAGCCGCCATCCTTTTTCTGTTAAAAACACATTTCATAAAACCTAAATACCCATGAAAAACACATTCATATTCTACAAGAACCAAAAGTGGATTGATTCTTTTTTAAAACTCCAATTTCTCGCAACAATTACAATGCTGGCTGGCCCGGAGGCTTCCGCTCAGAGCGGTGCCGGAGGAATTCAGGCGGCTACTTCCGAAGTTAAAAGCTATTTCCAGGTTGGCACAACATTGATGTACGCAATCGGTGCCATCGTTGGCTTGGTGGGAGCAATAAAAGTTTATAATAAATGGAACTCCGGGGATAATGACACGGGAAAAGTCGCAGCGAGCTGGTTCGGGAGCTGTATTTTTTTAGTCGTCGTTGCCACGGTTCTGAAAGGATTCTTTGGAGTTTAAACCCTGTAAAAACACTTTATGGCTAGTATCTATGAAATTAACAAAGGCATTAATCGCCCCATCGAGTTCAAGGGCTTCCGCGCCCAATATGTTACTTATTTGGCCATTTGCCTGGTTCTCCTGTTGCTGCTTTTTGCTATCGGTTACCTGATTGGGGCTTATCCGTACATATTGGTTGCGGTTATAGCTGGGGGCGGCTTTGTTTTAGTGAGTTGGATTTACAAAATGAGTCATAAGTACGGCGAGCATGGACTAATGAAAGCCTCCGCCTACCGCAGCATTCCAACCGCCATTGTATGCAGAAGTCGGAAAGTTTTGTTATGTCTCAAACAAAAAGGAGGTAGCAAATGATCATATTCATCCTTTTATGTTTGATTGTCTTTTCAGCGCTGATCCTGCAGTTAAAGGAACCCGTTAAAGACGCAAAAGATCTTGAAAAAATATTACCCATTTATAAAATTGAACAAGATTGCCTGATTTCTAAACAGGGAGATGTTACAATAGTATACCAACTTAGCCTGCCGGAGGTCTTCACTTTATCTGCGGAAGATTACGAGCAATTGCATCACATTTGGCTGCGTGCAATTAAGCTCCTGCCGGCAGGCACTATTGTACATAAACAAGACTGGTACACGGAAGAATCTTACAAAGCTGATCATTCGGGGGAACAATCCTTTTTAAAGAAAAAAAGTGAAGCGTATTTTGATAACCGCACCTTTCTGAATCACCACAGTTATCTGATGCTTACCCGTAAGGCGGATAACCGAAAACTATCCAGTTCCGTTTTTTCAAATTTACTGCGCCCCACAATAGTACCTACTGTTGCGGTTCAGCCACAGGTATTACACGACTTTCTGGACAAAGCCAGCCAAGTGACGAAATTACTTTCCGAAGGAGGCCATATAAGCGCCCGGCAACTCTCTGCGGATGAGCTGGCAGGCGATAAAAAAAAAGCGGGACTTATTGAGCGGTACTGTTTCTTACTTTCTCCAGAGGAGCCTCCCATTAGGCGTGATATTATCTTCAAACCTGAGTGGCAAATCGGAGAAAAACGAGTGCAGTTATTCAGCCTGGCTGATCCGGAAGACCTGCCAGCGATTTGCGGTAGCCGAATTACCTATGATAAATATTCCACCGATGTTAGTAAGTTTTCCGTAGGCTTTGCCGCCTCAGTTGGTCTTCTCCTGCGCACCAATCATATTTATAACCAATTCCTTATTGTACAGGAGACTTCTAAAACGGCCAAGCGGTTGGAAACCCGGCGCAGAAGACTTCAATCATTATCAGCCTATTCCCGCGAAAATGCCATTAGCTGTGATGCCACCAATGCATTTCTGAATGAAATGATCAGCCAGCAACGGCAACCGGTAAAAGCCCATTTCAATATCATTACCTGGGCCGATAAACAGGATGAATTAAAGGATCTTCGAAACAAAGCTTCTTCCGCAATAGCCCAAATGGATGCATCCCCCAGGCAGGAGATCAAAGGTGCACCGCAGCTTTTCTGGTCTTCGTTGCCGGGAAACGCGGCGGATCTGCCCGTTAATGAAACTTTTGACAGCTTTGCCGAGCAGGCCACCTGTTTTCTTACCCAGGAAACCAATTATCGGACGGTAAGACCAGAACAGGGTATCCGCTTTACTGATCGATTTGGGCGCCCGATATATGAAGACCTGTTTGATCTGCCACGCACGAAATATGGGTGGACTTCAAATATGGGATTGCTTTGCTGCGGCAGCTCAGGAGGCGGTAAGTCCATGACTCTGAACCACATCCTTCGCTCGCTTTATGATCAGGGCGCGCATTGCGTTATTATCGACATTGGAGGATCTTACAAAGCGTTGTGTGAATTGGTCAAAGGCTATTACTTTACCTATGAGGAAAAAAATCCGATTAAATTCAACCCATTCTGGCTTCCGGCTGGCGTATCACTGGATACCGAAAAAAAGGAGAGCCTAAAATCCTTATTAATTGCACTCTGGAAACAGGAAAACGATCCCTATAACCGTTCCGAGTATGTAGCATTGTCTAATGCGTTGCAAGGATATTACCAGCTACTGGAAAATGACAAATCGCTTTTCCCGTGTTTTAATACCTTCTATGATTATTTGCAAACAACCTATGCTGAATTACTCAAAGAACACCGAGTTAAGGATAAAGACTTCGATTTAGATAATTTTTTGTATGTGCTCAGGCCGTATTATAAACATGGAGAATTCGACTATTTATTAAATGCTACGGAGAATCTGGACCTTCTTGATCAGCGCTTCATAGTCATAGAACTGGATAATTTGAAGGATCATCCGGTCCTCTTCAGCGTCGTTACATTATTGGTTACAGAAATGTTCGTTTCCAAGATGCGAAAATTGAAGGGCATCCGAAAAGTATTGATCATTGATGAGGCCTGGAAGGCAATTGCGCGAAGCGGAATGGCTGATTTTCTAAAATATGCCTTTAAAACTATCAGGAAATTTAACGGAATCCCCGGCGTTGTGACACAAGAGCTCGATGACCTGGTAAGCTCCCCCATTATTAAAGATGCCATCATTAACAATGCGGACATAAAGATCCTGATGGATATGCGCAAGTTTATGCACAAGTTTGACAAACTTCAGGACGTTCTGGGCTTGTCCGACAAGGCAAAAACAATCCATCTATCTGTTAATAAAGATGACCACGAAATTTTTATCGATCTGGGAGGCCAAATGTCCAAGGTTTTTAAAAATGAACTTTGCCCGGAGGAGTATTATGCTTATACCACCGACGGTAAAGAAAGGGTAAAAGTACTGGAATACGCAGAACGTTATGGCGGGGACATGGAAACCGCAATTGGCAAACTCCTTGAGGATATTAAAAAGGAAAAACATTTGTTGAACTAATAAACTTAAGAAAAATGAAAACTGTTTGTATTGGTCTGCTTATTCTGGTATTTCCATTTGCCTGCCGCTTTTCTAAAAATGATAGCGCCTCCATTACCGGAACCTATGTACGTACTGTAGAAAGTGAAATTTACACGCTACATGATACGGTTAGTTTTTCACCTGCCAGCAGGCAGGAAAATGATGTGTATCAGATCAACCAAGGATCGCAAACACTTTTTAAAAAGAAATCAGAGCAAAAATTTAATAAAAGAGCCAAGCATTCCATGACCGGCATATACGATCCGCAAAAGAATATCATGAATACCGGGGATCCAGGCATCCTGTACTCCTTTGATGCCAAAGAAGGCTCGGTGTCCGTTAATGGGATCCTGTATCATAAAATTAAATAACCAAAATTTGTTGCGTGTCCTATAAAAAAACACTACTCACCGGAATGCTTACTGGCTTGCTCTTGTTTGGCGGCGCTCCCTTTCAGCAGGCCAGTGCTATCGGTATCTGGCAAATTATAAAGGAGGCGATCGTAAAGGTTATAAAAGCGATTGACCTTGCTGTTCAACGTGTTCAGAATCAAACGATCCAGTTGCAGCATATTCAGAAGGAAATCGAGAATGCAATGGCCAAATTGAAACTGAAAGAGATAGCTGAATGGAGCGAGAAACAAAGAAAGCTGTTCAAAACATATTATGATGAGCTCTGGAAAGTAAAAAAAATAATTGCCTATTATAAACGCATAAAAAGCATTACCGACAATCAGCTGCAATTAATTAAAGAATACAAAAGAGCGTATGCCCTGATCAGCAATGATAAAAACTTTAAACCGAAAGAGCTCATTTACATATTTGATGTGTATACGGGTATTCTTGACGAAAGTGCGAAGAATATTGATGAGCTGATGATTATTGTTCAGTCTTTTTCCTCACAAATGTCCGATGCTGCCCGATTGGAGCTGATCGCCAAAACGGATACGGAAGTCAGCAAGAACCTCTCCCACCTCCGCCGGTTTACCAATCAAAATATTTTGCTGAGCATTGAACGAACAAAAGACAAGCAGGAGCAGCAAACCATTAAAACCTACTACGGTCTGCAATAACAAATAAATAACCTATGGAAAATATTGATGAATACACCAGGCATCAACGCACCTTCGAATCACTACTCCGTACTAAAGGATATAATGATCGATTTGATTTGATCTCAAAGGCAACTGATTTTCGCCACTTTGGAACACTTCGGGAAACTTTACATCAATTTCTGGCTCATATGGCGAGAGGAAATGTTCGCGCAGCCAAAATCTCTCTTAAGACTTACGCCGAATACCGCCACCCGGACGATTACAAAGAATGCCAATTTGTTGGGGAGTTTAATTTGGAGAAGGGCTTTGTTATTGATCGGGTTTTTATTGAATCGCGGTATCCAAATGAAACACAGCAAATGAAGCTGCGCAACAACAATGATTTGCCTAGTAAGAATGCGGTGGTTGGGCGGTTCCGCCGACCAAGGGTTTGGGACCGCCAAATGAAAGGAGATTTTAAGATCAGAAGAAAACGATAAATGCAAACATGAAAAATACTTGCCTATTTATATTATTTGTTCTTTGTTTGGCACCTGTTCCGGCGCTGTCTCAACAATTTAATGAGTGGTTCAATCAGAAGAAAACTCAGATTAAATACCTCGCTAAACAAATTGCGGAGCTACAGATTTACCTGGGGTATGTAAAGCAGGGATACAAAATTGTGTCGGGAGGACTGAACACCATTCATGATATTAAAAATGGGGAATTTAAATTCCATGATCTTTATTACAAATCGCTTGAATTGCCAAATCCACGTATTCGAAATTCTCCCAAGGCCAAAGAAATCATTACGCAAGAACTATATATCATCAATGCTTGTGTGGCACTAAGGAAATTGATACCAAGCAGTAATGATTTATCCCCAACATTGAAAACTTATATTAACGGTGTAGTTGACCGGCTTTTGCAGGGCGTGGAAAAAGTTCGACAGGATCTGGAGGACATTACTACAGACAATTCTTTAAAAATGAGTGACAATGAAAGGCTGAACCGGTTAAATGCGTTGTATGAACAGAGCAAAGGACAATTTGTATTTGCGCAGAAATTTTCATCAGAAGCAATAGCACTGATCAATTCAGCTCAGCAGGAACTGCGGGATGAAAATATTCTTAAAGAGCTGCATGGTCTTTAGCCGTCCGGATCTACATTTAATCAAAGCACTATAAACACCAAAAGCATGAAAAAGCTATTTTTAACCGTTTCCCTATTCGTAATATCATTTAGTTCGCTGCCGCTTCATACGATTGCGCAGGAGCAGGAAATTGCCCAGCTGGTACTGAACCTGGAAAAACTGAATCAGCTGCGGAAGATCCTGAAGCAACTTTACGATGGATACAAAATCATCAGCGAGGGTTACAATAAGGTAAAGGCAATTACATCCGGTAATTATAAAATTAACGAGGTGTTTCTAGATGGGCTCTACAAAGTGAATCCCTCAGTGAAAAAGTATCATCGAATAGCGGATATTATACGTGATCAGGCAGCAATTTTGAGAGAAAGCAAAACCGCTTTAAAAGATTTTTCCTCGTTCAACATTTTTACGAGTGGACAGATGGAATATATCGATGGGGTATATGACCGATTGATTGATGACAGCATGAAAAACCTCGATGAATTATTAATGATCATCACTGCCGGTCAGTTACGTATGAGCGATGATGAACGGCTGAAAGGGATCGATCGAGTTTATGACGAAGTGCAAAAGAAATTACTTTTTCTCCGCAGTTTTAATAATCGTCAAAAAATGATTGCTGCTGAAATACTCCGTGATAAAGTAGCGGATCAGACCCTTGAATCCTTACATGGACTGAAATAGATTAAATACATAACCTTTTATATATACCTATGAAAAACATCTTTGCGTTTTATCGCAGCAAAAGCTGGGCAGCTGCCTTTCTGAAACTACAATTTCTTGCAACCCTTACTATATTTACTGGTGAGGCAGCATCGGCTCAGGGCTTACCGGAACAAGTCCGGGGATTACAAAAGATTCTGGACAATCTATACAACGAAATGTTACCGACGTGTGGTAACCTCATTGGCGTCGGTCAAGCCCTCGCAGGCTTTGCAGCTCTGTTTTATATTGGAGTGAGGGTATGGAGACATATTGCGGCCGCTGAGCCTATAGATTTTTTTCCTTTACTCCGGCCTTTTGTACTTGGATTCTGCGTCATGAACTTCCAATCTGTAATTGGGATTATGAATGGAGTTCTCAGTCCTATGGTGCAAGGAACCGGCGCTATGCTAGACAATACTAATAAATCCGTTAAACGGCTAATGGAGCAGCGAGAGAAAGAACGAAAAGAGACAATGGCCTATAAAATGTATGGGATTAATGATGGAGCTGGAGATCGTGATGTATGGATGCAGTATACGCATAGCGATAAAGTAGATAGAGAAGGCATCCTTGGAAGCGTGGGATATGATATTGAATTTGCCGTTTCAAAGGCTTATTATAATTTCAAGAGTATGTTTAAGGACTTTATATCCTTCCTTTTACAATTACTCTATGAAGCAGCTGCACTTTGTATCAATACGATCCGCACTTTTAAACTATTAGTTTTAGCGATTTTGGGCCCTATCGTTTTGGGACTTGCCGTTTTCGACGGATTTCAGCACACACTGCCGGTGTATCTGGGGCGTTATATCAATATTTATCTATGGCTACCGATCGCCAACATTCTGGGATCCCTGCTGGGGAAAATACAGGAAGGTATGATCAAGCTTGATACAGCCCAGATTCAACAGACGGGGGATTCTTTTTTTAGCACAACTGATATTGGCTATATCGTGTTTATGATCATTGGCATTGTTTGTTATTTTACAATTCCCAGTATAGCAAACATGGTTGTAAATGCCGGAGGCGGCAATCCGATTACTGCCAGGGCTACTAGCCTATTTGGGGGAACTGCCACCGGTGTGGCGGGGGCTACAGCAGCTGTCGCAGCTGGCGGAATTGGTATGGCGGCAGATGCAATGGGAAATGCTAATCTCATGATGAGCCAGGGAATGAGTAAAACCGGTACTAATAGCGGTTACTTCAGAGACAAGGTGGATGATAAAAAGTGAAGTAATTAGACCTTAGAAGTCTACAATCTCAGTTTACAGGGTGAGTAGAAGGGTAATAGAGTATTTTCTCATCTAATTTTTGAGGGCCTGCGTCTTGCTGTTGTTTTCTAACATCATTTATATTTTCTCTCAAATTCCTATAAGTATTTGTGTTATAGAATCTATTTACATATTCTGGAAGACAGTAGCTACCCTGCCCCCCAAAATCCAACATTGAAAATCCGCCTATGGACATTATTGTTGGGATAAAAACTTGGTCATCGCCTGTCCAGCCGTTTTTTATCTGCCAGTACAGATACGTCAACGCTTCTTTCGAAATTCGGAAAAGAGGATTAAACGAAGCTGCAAGAATAGATGTTGAAATATCTTGAGTCACCTGGAGATGCCTAAAAGAGCTCCATCCGCTCCAATTCGGATCTTCGAAGTGACTCCTAATGAAAGAGCTTAAAAAGTCGGTATTAATACTTCCAGCCTTGAAACTTTCAAAAAAAATAGACCAATTCCCATTAAAGTGCACCCGATCCTCAATAAACCAATAATAATCGAAGTCCTTAAATTTCAAGAAAAAGCTCAATATATAATGATAGTTATGGTAATGACCTTGATTATTCTGAAATCCTTTAAACATGATTTGATTTATCAGCCCGGAATCAATATTTATCGCATTCTCATTTAATACCGATCCTGGAAGACTCAGCATCGCCTCATTGTAAACCAGGTAAAGAGTAATATCGGTAGGAATTTCAGCCTTTAACTTAAAGAACTTTGGCAGAAAGCTAACATCTGTAAGAAACCACAGCATGCATACTTTTCGCGAACTTTTCGACAGATGGGCGGCCCTACGACTCAGTCTATTTACTTTAACATCTATAATCTCCTTATCAATAAGATCTAATATCTCAGGGGCAACATTCTCATCAAATTTTCTTGCAAACAACTGACGACTTTTTAAAAGATCATTTAAATCTCTTGATAAATAAAGCTTCGGATGAAAGTAGGGTGGTTCCCATGATAAACAACGTAAATTATTCGAAACTATGCTATCGATGATCTCGCTGTCCTCAGAATTAAATAGCAAAGAATGAAAAAAACTTTCATCGGGAATTTGGACCGTCTTAAAATATTCAACAAAATCAGGATTCTCCTCCAACAGGGAAAGCACTTTGTTCACAACCTTCATTGGAAACGACCACCATTGAGAACCTCCGTACAGAGTAATCATTGTTTTCACCTGGTTAAAATGAGGAAATCTTCCCATTCCCCCTCCAGGCCAATTTTTTGATGGAATTTCACTGCACTGAATAAAGGTTTTTTGCGGGTTAGCCCGAAAAAAACCCATTATAAATTCGATAGGTTTAATAGGGTAATCTTGCCCACTGATAAGTGTTACGCGATTTGCCAAAGGAAAACGATCTCTTATAAACTTCAGAGAGTTCAAGGTTGCCTGTACAATTCCCCAATTTCCCCAAATGCAGCCGATCCGATCAGCGACGAAGTGTGCTCCACTCGCAGACTCCTTGAATTGCTCAATATCTGACCTTTTGTCGATATGCACCACTATTTGACTATCGGAATGCTTAAGTCGGTCAACCAGTCGTAAAAGTTGTTTTGGGTTGGTATGGGCCAATATTAAAAAAACATGATGCATCGCTGATGAATTGTGTTCCATGCCTTTTGGTGGTTTTCATTACAAAAAACTATTCTTTTTTATATATCATTTTCCGATACATTACGTAAACCGGGAACGGTGTTCTACGCCAACAATCGGTTTGATCAAAAAATCAATACCTTTCTAAAGATGATGCCCCCTGCCGGTCCCCACTGCTTTATCATCTCACCAATTTTAGCTTCATATTGCCCTATTGTATTTCTGCCCCCTTTGCCTTGAGCGATGTCGCTTCTTTTATAATCTGCCGGTATCTGAGTGACAGCGGTAGCGAACCAGCTAACGTGGTCATGTGGCAACGCCAGTCCCAAAATCATTCCGGGGAGCCCGTTAAATGACTCAGGCCCTCCGCTAACATGTATTTCCGATGTGTAAAAAGCAACAACATAGATTGAATCTCTAATCACAGCGTTTGCCCTCCTGCATTCGTAACCTGCAATAGTTCTATATTCATTTGTTATTTTCCAGTTTATCTTTTTTAATGAATCTTCCAAATTATAGGTTGTCCCAAAGACTTTTTTTGTAGCCACATAATTCCTCTTCGTTAGGTCAGTTTGCACTAAATTGTCATTTGAAACCATCGCAAACCACTCGTCGTTTGATACCGGTGTCATCTTCTGCGGACTTTCCGGAAAAAAATCAGTTTTGTCTTTGTCATAGAAAAGAAAAAAATTCGATGTCTTAAACTGTGGATTTTCAGTAACATACTTTTGGTAGTCAGGCTCTTTAATTGCCTTGACTGGCAGCATGTCTGCCATAACCGCTTTCGCATTAATTTTTCTTTCGAAAGTTACCTTCCCTGTCAAAAGAAATTGATCGCCTTGACCAACGCATAAGTTTGACCACCCAAGCAATACAATTAGTAAAATAAACGAGCCTGATAAAGAATAATGCAATTTCATAGAATTACTTCTTAACGTTATTAGAATTAAAGTCCCATGTCAGAGAGAGCAGAAAATATCGTCCAATTGTAGTATAAGTGCTTTCTGTAATAAGCGAATTAGAAATATTCCTGCTAAATCCTTTGTTCTGATTCAATAGATCCTTGCCAGCAAATTTTAAAAACCAAGAATCTAATTTTCCAAACCGCTTGCCCAACGAAAAATTAAGCAGGAAGATGTCCAAATTATTATTAAACGTCCGGGTCTTCTGACGCTTAGTATAATCGAAGTCTGTCGAAAATTCAAGCACACCTGGAAAATAAAGGTTAAAGGACGGTGATACTTGAAAAATCCAATAGTTAGCCTGCGCACCCGTTTGCAATGACATAACATTTACATTATAAGAGGTTCCTCCATTTAGTCCTATATTATATACATCTTTTTTACTTTTGTTAATGTATGCACTCAAAGAATAAACGCCGCTTATCAGATTATTTCTTTTGCCATTAGTAATGATCACATTTCTTCCGCCATTAATATTGAAGTTAGCCCCTCCATAAATATCTCCGAGTTTTTGAAAATTTTTCCCAATACCTATGTAAGAGTTATAGGAAAAACTATTACCATCGGGGATATTCATGTACAAATATGTCGCTTGCCCTGTTGTAACGTCGGTTGTCACATTCAGTCCAATTGGATTTTGACTAAAGGAATAGCTGGCATTGCTAAAAAAATACTGTTTGTTTGCAGGCTTGTAGCTATTATATGTAACGTAAACTGAATTCGAATAATATGGCGTTAAAGATGAGTTACCTATATAAACATTCAGCGGATCTGCATTATTAGCCACAGGTTGTATCTGATTAATTGTGGGTTGGATAACATTACCGGAATACTTTACAGACATTGATTTCTGAAGTTTAAAAGTATAAATAAGCTCAGCTTGTGGATAAAAGTTGAAAAAATTACGACTCACCCTGCTTTGTGTAAAGCGATTTTGCTGATCAAAATTCATAGTCGACAGATCGGTACCTACATTAAAGCGAATTTTATTCTTTGTATAAAGCAATGTGAGCCCCCCTCTATGTGTTATTCTGGAATAATCAAAATCATTGCTAAAAGCCGAATCTAACATATCATAGGCACCTCCAATGGATCGGTTATATGTATTAATATTCATCCTGCTTTGGCTGACCAAAAAATTATATTTTGCGCTCAGGAAGGTCGATGATGATAATGGTTCAATATAGGTCGCTTTAGCATCAAAATAATTTGACTCCATTTGATTCTTTTTAAACTGGTCTACTGTTAAGATAGAATCACTATTGCCCGTTTCTTTGAAAAATTGATAATGAGAATAGAGATTGCCGCTTGAGTTTTGATCTAAATATTTATCCCTAATGTCGAGTGCCACAACCCGACCCTTTTTCTTCAATGCTTTTTCTAACCGAGTAGAAATGTTAAATGCATTAAAATCACTTACATTCTTTATGTTTCTTGTACCCGCATTTAGTAATTCACTATTCGCATCTCTATTCTCTGTATTATAAAAATTCTCCGTTGTTTTATGATTTAAAGCGCCCGATACCTCTGTTTTAATTGAAAATGTTTTATCCACATTAATGTCATACTTTGCATTTGCAATATTTCTTAAAATGTTATTATTAAAGACCTGTTGACTTTTAGTATAAAGAATGTTATCTGCCAGGGTATTTTGAGAAATCGTGTTATTATTTCCACTTACCGTAATATCTGAAATTTTATAATTTAAGTTGACGTACTGTCTATCAGCATTCCACCGATTACTGAAGTGAAAGCCACCTGAGATTGCTTTGGGTATACCTTGCCCCGTGTAACTACCACCCCAAGAATCCAGATCGACATCTCCGGTAATGGTTTGATCGATACCTGTATTATATTTCTCATTATCTTTTGAACTGAGACCGATTACTCCCGTATTACTCAATGTCCCGTAAACCGAAACTTTCTTTTTGTTTTTGAAATAGTTAAGCATTGCCTGATTCTCATATACCTTATCAAATCCCCCCCCAAGCGTAATTTTACCAAAACGTCCATTTTTACTATCTTCTTTCAATTTTAGATCAATTACTTTTTGTTTTTCCGCTTCTGTCACGTCTGTCAAATTATCCGACCTCTTGTCATATACCTGAACTTTGTCGACCATTGAAGCGCGGAAATTTCTAGTTACTATTGTAGGATCATCTCCGAAAAACTCTTCGCCATCCACAAGCACCTTCTTAATTTCTTTTCCCTGTGCTGATATATTTCCTTTTTTATCAACTTGTATTCCCGGCAGATTTCTTAACAGCTCCTCCACCGTGGCATTCTTATGCAATCTAAAACTATCAGCAATGTACTCAGTAGTATCCCCCCGTATTCTGATAGCGGCTATCTTTTGCCTTACAACAACCTCCTCCAATAGTTTCGCTTTTGGCGTAAGTATCACTTTCCCCAAATCAGTTAAAGTTGCCGACTTCAACGCTATGATATCGGCATAATCCACATATCCCGTGCTTGAGATAAGCAAAACGTACTTTTTATCTTTAAGATTTGAAAATTTAAACGAGCCTCCATTATCAGTATACCCAAAAACTAGTAAAATAGAATCCTGACCTCCCAAGATAGATACTGTTGCGCCAACAACAGGTTTTTGAGTTGAAGTATCAATGACTGTGAGAGCCAATTCTTTCTGGCTAAATACGCCTTTTGACACAAAAAGGAATATTAAGAGTGGCAAAGCAATCTTCTTCATTTGGTTTCTTTATTTGGTTATTCAATTCTTTCCTGCTAACTAGAAGCGAGGGCTCTTTTAGTCAGAATGTTAGCAACACTCACAAATCCAATAAATATTAGCGACAAAAATCCCACTAATATACCATTCCTAAGTTCTTCCGTAGCTAATAAAAACAAAACAGTCAGGATAGAAAGTAGGGTAATAATAATAATCTGATGATCATCTACTGACAAGTAGACTTTCGTTGAAGAAGCCTTTCTCTTCTCCAGGCTTGCCAAAACCTTTTCGTTGAAGTCTTCAGAGGGCACCGAAAGTAAGCTTGTTTCAAGAATTTCTTTAATCAGCTTTTCATCGTCCATAAACTAATGATTTTTAATATATTGGCTTAATTTGTTTCTTGCTCGATGCAGTATTACTTTTATATTGGCTTCCGAATAATTGGTGATAAAATGAATCTCTTTTATACTTTTCTCCAACAGATAGAATAAGTTTACAAACAAGTATTCTTTTTCTGTCAGGATGTCCATCGCATTTTTTAATTTCAATAAAACCTCCTCTCCCTGCTCCTTTTCAAAGACCTCGTTTGTCGTTTCATTACTATTTATATTTATCGATTTAGTTAAAATTTCATTTTTCTTTATAACTGATAAATACTTAATAGATTCATTGTACACAATTTTACAGAGCCAAGATGAAAATGCCGATTCATTTTTAAGCTTCGCCATATGTAAAAAAGCCTTCACAAAAGCCTCTTGGACAATATCTTCTGCATAATATTTGTCCCGCACAAATTTATAAGCGATAGAAAATGCAAGATTTCTATACTTTGTAAGCAGCTCCTCAAACATGTGCTCACTACTCTTTTGCCCGGTAAGAGTATCCGAATTCCGCATGCTTCTAGTTATCGCCTCTTTTTATTGCTCTATAGTAAATTAATAATCCAATGCCTGCAGAACCAGAAAGAGTAATAAAATAGATTACAACATAGTCAGGATCTGAGGAATTTTTGGTAATTAGATAACCAATGAGGAATCCAACCGACATCGACAAAAGAAATACCCCTTTACTCAATAACGAATATTTCAAATTTTTCAATCCTCCTGTTACAAAAGAAAAGTTTTCCTTTTTTATTAGTTCAAGTCTCTCTTTGTGCTTAGCTCTAACATAATAAAACAGTAAACCCATTGATGCGATTACGAATATTATAATTGCTACCGAAAATAATACTTGATTTAGCTGCATAGTTTTTTTTAGTTACTGCCTAATAATAAGATCGGCCTATGGTTTAAAAGGTTACATTTCTTCCAATCTTTTTAAAAAAATTCTCTGCTTTTTTTTCTTCCATTATCAATTTACGCCCAATTTTCATATTTGCCCGCTATGAAATAAGAAAATTATTTATGGGACAGGGTCGAGGGTCACAAAATCTGCAATGAATTGATTTTGTTACAAATGTAACTATTTGGTGATATTTGACAGTGCCCCTCTTATCATATTTAAAAAAATTATTCTGCATTTTTTCAAAAAATTATTTTTTTATTATATAAAGTAAATGTAACTTTTTGGTGAGAATTTATTTTAGCTATTGAGAAAATATGAAACAATCGCCCCCTAAAATCAAAGCTTTTTTGCTTCCCCTCTCGTGGAGAATTGCTTTTCTTTTGTGGGGAATCTCGGTAAATAGTTGGGCGCAGTGGAATATATTTTACTACAAAGACCATTACATTCCGATTGCAGATTTTGCCTCCGCAAACTCAAACTATTCAACGGGCCATCTGTTTTTTCAACAAACTGGGCAGGTGTCAGACTCAGTTATTCATGGAGGAGTTGCCCCATTTGTTTCTTGTAATTTTCATTATGCTTCAGGATTAGGAATAGGAAACGCCACTAAATTTTGGTCGTTAGATCTGAACAGTCTCTTAGTTAATCCACAAAAAACAATATTTTATTTCAACTTTTCCTCTAAAAATGTCCAATTCTATTGGGTAGTTCTTACGGATAATACAGGCAGACTATACAAAAAAAAATTCGCTCTTAAAAACGATGACTATCAACTTGCTAACGAAAGTCTACTGATTCAATGGGAAGGACTTAGAGACAGTACCCGGCTCAAAAAGCTGGAAGTCCTTCTTGAGCCGAAAGATAGCTCCTTACCTTGTGACTTAATAGTTGGAGAGCTTAAACTCCTTCAAAGAGAGTCGCAAAGGGAAGAGGTTAAGGGGTACTTTTTTGACGAACTAAAAGGAAAAGAAAAATATAACGCCTCTGGATATACGATTGACAACTGGGGTACAGCATTCCCCATAAAAAGCTTCACAATCTTCAGAAGTCTCGGGGCACAATCTATTTTTTTTCAAGCCGATTCCAATGCGTCAAAAGAAAGCGTACAAAAAAACACGCTCGATCTTATTGAATCAATTTTAGGTAGGTACCCATATTTTAAGGAACATGACATTAATAAGGACGCATATCTCACATTCCTACAAAAGACAATACACTCGAATAAAGCTTTCGAAGAAAAGCTACTAATCATTGATAGTCTATTTGGAACGTTATATGACGGGCACTTTCACTTTCAACACAGTAAAGAGCAAAAAGTCAACTCTCCTATTGTTGTTAAAGTTATTAATGGTGTATATCAAATTGTCGGAGTTTTTAATGATGATATAAAAAAGAGTATTCAACCAGGTGATAAACTATTGGCAATTGATGGGAACTCTATTGAAAACACAGTAGGGCAAAATAAACAAGACATCTATGGGCCACCGGCCTTCAGAAGTCAGCAAAACGTCTCCAAATCACTGCAAAAGGCTGCATCTGATTCTACGACTATAACAATTGCAAAAGAAAATGGAAATATTGTGAATGTGACTTTTAGCCACGCTCGTCCGCCAATCATTCCGGAAAATTTCAAACCTCAACATGGGCTATTTAGAAATTATGGATCCACGGTATACTTTAGATTGAATAGCTGGGAAATGGGAGATTGGATTAGATTTTATAGTCACAAAGACGAATTGAAAAAAGCCAAAGAAATCATTTTTGATCTTCGAGGAAATTCTGGCGGAGCAGACGTAGAAGCATACCGAATTTTCTCTTGTTTCATAAACAAGCCTGTAAAAGCGACCAAAAGCACCTATTCAATTTCTACCAACAATTCGATTGCGGCTGATAATATAATTATACCAAACCAGCATTTAACTCTATTGGGAAAGAAAGTTTATATATTAAGCGATAATAAGACTGCTTGTGCATCTGAGCTTTTCATCGCTTTGATGAAAACATTCACCAATGCAGCAATAGTGGGCAGCGAACCTAGCTCAGGCTCTTATTCAAGCGGGGAAACTTTCTATCTGCCATTTAACATTACTCTAAAATGCAATATTTTAACTCAGTTTCATGTGCCAGGCAAAGACCAGAACATTGAATTCAAGGGAATCAGGCCAGACATTTTTGTCCCAATCGATTCCTACCAAGACCTTTATCCTTATAATGATAAAGTCCTAAGTACAACATTATTAATCGCTGAAAAACACCATTAACTACGGATATACTAGTGCACAGATATCACATTTTTTAACATCTAAAAATTCAGAAGATGAAAAAACTTAAAATGCGGGACTTAATCAAGCCCCAGGGTAACTCCCAAGAAGGATTAGACAAAAAACTTGTCGACTTCAAAAACATGGTTGTGCCATACTGCGCATCTGGTTACTCTTCAACAAGCGGAGGAACAGCATGTGCTTCCGGTTACAAAAGCAACCCCTGGTGCACCAGCAAGCCAGCTTCCGAAGACGAAGTATTGCTCTAACAGGAAATGAAGGGAGGTTGGATTCTAGCCATGAATCCTTCCTCCTTTTTCATTCTTAAAACTGCGCCTACAGCTACGAACGAATCTTGATAAACTTTTGCACATCGAATCGATACAAGGCACCTTTTATGGGGTTGCGAAGAGCGTGTAAATAAGTAGATGATCAAAGTTTGAATCAAGACTAAGTTTCACTAAATCTGAATTTTTAAATAGTAAAAACGAGTCTATGCTTCCTACACTTAAACTAAGCTATTATAACCACTTTATACCTCATCCACAAAGGAATATCTATCTGGTATACAATTCTCTCTCAAACGGAATGATAGAATTGGATTGGGAAATCGGATTTATTTTGTCAAAGCTGAATAGCATGGAAATCCATTTTTTGGATCCGGAAGTTATCGATCTTCTAAAAAGGAACGGAATGATAATAGACAAGGAGATTGATGAATTTGTATCGGTATCTGAGAGAGCTAAAGTAAATAGAAAGGAATTCGACAACTCCGATACTTTATTCATGGTTATTTCGCCAACAAATACCTGCAATATGAATTGTCCATATTGTTACCAGGGTGATAAAAGTGTCACTTCGGGGGATACCAAATATCTCGGAAAAGAAAACATGCAAGCATTGAAAAACCTTGTAACAAAAGTTGTCAAAGAACCTCATGCCAAAAAAATTGACCGGATAAGAATAGAATGGTTCGGAGGTGAGCCCCTTATAAGAACAGGCACCATTGAAGAGTTCTCTGAATTTGTAACTAAACTAGCCGATGAAAATCATATTGATTACGGAGCCAGCATAATAACAAATGGCACTCTTCTGAACCCCAAAACGTATGCAATTCTCGAAAAGTGCAGGGTCAAATCACTTCAAATTACCATAGATGGAAATAAAGAAATGCACGACAGTGTGCGATTTTATACAAGTGGCAAGGGTACCTACGAAAAAATCCTCAGCAACTTACAAGCCCTTCCAGCAGACAAATTTCAGGTAACAATTCGTATTAATGGAGACAAAGAGGTCTTTAACAATCTTGATCAACTATTCACCGACTTGGAAGATCGCGGTATATGGCCGCAAAGACATCATGAAATTGATTTCCATTGGGCACCTAAATTTTATAACTATCTCGGATTCAACCAAGACAAAGAGAACTATTATACCAGTTACCAATATCAGGAGTCCAAAGAAAAATTCGCCAAGCTGAAAATCAAAAAATATAATTCCTGGGCTCAAAAAAATGGAGCGCCGGAAAAAATGCTAACAATTGCATATCCAAGTTTTGCAGAATTTTACTGCGGAACCGTAGAAAGTCCAAATTCCATCTCAGTTGACGACGGAGGTTATCTTCATAAATGCTACAACACAATAAACGACAAATCCAAAAGAAGCCAACACGTTTCAAACTTCGATCCCTATGGGGAAGGAATGGATCACTACAAGCATTTCGATAAAACAAAGGCCCCGGATTGCAGAACCTGCAAAGTCCTACCGATTTGCGAGGAAAATTGCAATATGCGATTCGTCTCCAATGCAGAAAGCAAGATATGTTCAAGTTGGAAGTATTTTATGGAAGATAGAATGATCTCCATTTATGAAAAGAACTTCGCGGAAGAGCATGAAGCAGAAACAATTGTCTCTAGAACGGGAGTTGTTGAATTAGCCCAACATTAAAGGTCAGGCGGCGTTCCAAACAATTACTATCACAATATATTTTCGATAATGAAATAACGGTTTTTTCTATGCTAACAGTCGGGATAATCGACAGCGGTTTAGCCAGCAGCGAAGTTGCAAAAGCTACATCAAAAATAACAGGCGCGTATCTTTTCAGAAATCCGGAAGGGAAAATTATAGTAATTAACAATGAATTCGAAGATCAATTGGGGCATGGATCAACCTGCTATAAACTAATTAAGCAATACTGTAATAACGCAAATTTCTTTATTGCAAAAATCTTCAAATCTGTTCCTGCAACAGATGAAGAAATACTTGTCCGTGCCATCAATCTCTGCCTGGAGCAAAATGTTGACATAATAAACATCAGCCTTGGTATGCAACAGAATTATATAAGCCCCCAACTCAATGAAGTTTTAAATACATTGTATAAGCTTAACAAACCCGTAATTGCCGCGGCCTACTACGAAGACAAGCATTGCTTTCCCGCATGTCATCCACGGGTTATCGGTGTAGGATGCATTAAATCTTTGAGTAATGGAGAAGTCGCATATGCGCCTGCATCCGCAATCGAATTCTATACAACAGGCGTACTAAGTCCAGAATACGGGAATACCTCGGGAAGTAGTTTTTCTTGCGCAAGAATGACAGGATACGTCACCAAACTTTTAGACGGTAACAAAAGATACACGATCAGTGAAATAAAGCGGCATTTTAGAGCTCGTGCCACTTTGGTGGGGCAGTCATCTGAAGTCACTTCAAAAAACGACTAAAATAAATGGAGCCAAGATACCTGGGAACATTTTTCAAATTTCTTTACCCCTATAGGTTTAAAGAAGCTTTACTATTTGTACTAATGATTTGCGGAACATTTGCTGGTCTAGCTTCCCCCTATGCATTAAAATTAATTATTGATGAAGCAATACCAAACAAGGATTTCAACAAACTATTGTATATAACTTGCGCACTTTTCGGAATATATTTGCTAAGAATAATCATTGGCTACCTATCTGATTATTATAGTGCTTGGACCAGCAACAGAATCATCCATGATATTAAGGTTCGAATATTTGGAAACTTAATGAATGAACCATATAAATACTTTGAAGACAATAATCCCGGAGACATTATACAAAAATCAATTCATGAGGTTCATAAAATTCAAGGCTTTATAACCAATAGCATTCTTAGGTTTTGTAATAATGCAATTCTAATAGTAAGCCTATCTGTCACCCTAAGCGTTTTAAATTTTAAACTTTTCCTTATTTCTCTTTTGGCATTCCCAATTCCAATAATTATTAATAAGCGATTTAATAAAACAATAAGAGCCTGTATTGAAAAGGCAAGTAAGCAAGAAGGACGGATATTCAATTTCTATATTGACAGAATTAAAAACATTAAATTGGTCAAAGCGCTCAATACAATTAACCTAGAAAAAAATAGAGTCACAAATGAACTACTATCTTTGTTTCGGCTAAATCTTCTGACCACCCGTTATTCATCGCTGGGAGCAAATCTTTCCTCTTTCTTTGTTATGCTAAGCCCCTTGTTAATTTTATCATATGGGAGCTTTCAAGTCATGCAAGGTGCAGCTTCTTTGGGCTCAATCGTAGCTTTCATACAATATGTCAACAGATTAAATTCTCCGATTAATGACATGATCTATTTGCATCTTGACTATGCAAAGGCAAAAGTATCTATGAAGCGCATCTACCCCCTATTGATAGACAAAGAAGAGCAAAGCGCCTCACCACTAATACCGGACAATGAAAAGATTTCTGCCATTCATCTAAAAGACCTAGTTTATAACTTTGGAAACGGGCCGGTAATTGAAGAGCTATCAATCAACTTTTTTACAGGAAAAAGCTATGGACTAGTAGGACTTAGCGGATGCGGAAAAAGCACGTTGGTTAAAATTCTTTGTAAATTCTATACGCCACAGCTAGGTAGCGTTTTCTTAAATGAAAACATCGCGCTGGGAAAAATCAATACGACTAAATGGAATGAACGAATTTCTGTTGTCCATCAAGAGCCACTAATTTTAAATGAAACAATTAGAACAAATCTATTATATGGGAACAAGGTGTTATCAGACGATGCCCTTTGGATGGCTCTTGAAGCTGTATGTCTATTAGAACATATAAACAGCCTGCCAAAGTCACTTGATACAATTTTAGGAGCAGATAATGAGGGCGTTTTGTTTTCAGGAGGTCAATGCCAGCAACTTTCTCTTGCAAGAGCCCTCCTAAGAGAATGCGACGTAATTATTCTCGACGAGGCTACATCCTCAATTGATACAGAAAGAGAGGCCCAGATTTTACTAAACATCAGAAATTTTACAAAAGATAAAATTCTAATATCGATTAGTCACCGATTAAGTACTATTAAAAATCTAGATGAAATTGTAGTGCTTAATCAAGGAAGGATAGTGGAAAGAGGCAGACACGGGGATCTACTGTCAGAAAAAGGGAAATACTATTCAATATTCAAAAGCCAGTTGGCCTAATTTTTTACACATTAATAACGGAATTTTTATGAAAGCAAAATTTTTGGCATCGTTGGAGAACTTCAAAACTACCAAGACCAAGTTTGCTAGCCCTGAGCCCTTTTATTTCAACTTGAAATTTGATGAAACTAAAGTCTACAAGAACGTCTGTATAGTTGGAGGAGGCCTCGCCGGTTACCTAACTGCGCTTGCCTTTAGAAAATTTTTCGACATTCCCGTAACAGTAATTGAGTCCGCAAAAATTCCACCAATAGGTGTTGGTGAGGCAACTACGCCTATCTTGCAAGATTACTTATTTGAGGCACTCGGACTTGATAGGGCCGAATTTTATAAAGCTGTTGAGCCAACATGGAAATTAGGAATTAAATTCTTCTGGGGACAGCCAGGTGATTATACATTTAACTACCCGTTCGATAGCAAGGACATTCTTTCCTCGTTAAAATATAAAAATTCAGTCAATCATTGTTCATTGAACTCAATTCTAATGTCAAATGATCTAAGTTTTGTCACTAAGGTAAAAGAGGGAAACGAAGAAGAATATTACTCCTTAGGCAAAACAATTAAATATGCTTTTCATATAGACAACCAAAAGTTTATAAAATATTTGAGAGACAAAGGAAGAGATTTTGGTGTCGAATTTAAAACAGAAGAAATCGTTGATGCAAAAATGAGGGAGTCCGGTGATGAAATTGACTGTTTAGTTAATGACCTGGGAGAAAGTTTTAAGTACGAAATGTATGTCGACTGTAGTGGGTTCAAATCAATGCTGCTTGAGAAAAAATTAAATTCAAAATACATACCTTACAAAAGCAGCCTTTTTAACAATAGTGCAATCACCACCACTGTTCCAAACACAACAGTAAAATGTTATACCTATGCTGAGTCAATGGAGTGTGGATGGTGTTGGAATATTCCATTGCGGAATGAGGACCACAGAGGATATGTTTTCTCCTCCGACTTCATTACAGATGAGCAGGCCTATGAAGAACTTCTTAGAAAAAATCCTACAATGGACAAAAACGTTAAGTTTGTCCGGTTCAGGTCGGGACGTCATGAGGAGTTTATTAAAGGGAATGTCGTTGCCATAGGAAACTCTTACTCTTTTGTGGAACCTCTTGAATCTACCGGTGTTCATATGATTATTGAACAGATTATCGTATTAATGAACAATTTCCTAAACTTAAAAGGCAATCACCCACTGAGAAAACTTGTCAACGATGATATGAACGCCCACTGGGACTATATAAGATGGTTTTTATCAATCCACTTCAAATTCAACAGAAAGTTTGATAACGAGTATTGGACCACCAGCAGAAGGGAAATCGATTCTTCAGGGTTTCAAATGCTTCTGGATCTTTATAGATATCAAGGTTTTTTATCTTTCCAAGATATCACATTCAAAAATATGGTCAAAACATATATAAAGGACACAATATTTGATGTGTACGGAATTGATCATATCCTAGCAGGGCAAGGCATTTACCCAAAGGATCTCGACAGAATATCCCTGGACAATAAAAAAGAGTGGACAGAAATGGTGGATTCCTGGTACTCAATTGCTAACCATGCTATTCCAATTAAAGACGACCTTAAAGTCCTCCTCGAAAACCCTGAATTTCTGTAAAGCTCAAATAAAACTCTATTTATGGAGATTTCAACTATCAAAACATTTGCTATTAATCTTCCAAAGCGTAAGGATCGATATGCCCATATTGTCAAAGAATTCGACGGAAAACCGGAATTCCAGCTGCAGGTGGTCCCGGCTTATGAAGATAAAATTGGTGCCATCGGATTGTGGAAAACAATTCGAAAAATAGTCAAAAACTTTGCTACCGACGAGGAAATAATAGTAATCTGCGAAGATGATCATGTGTTCTCCCCAGATTATGAAAAGAAAAAGTTTTTCGATTTGATAAGAGTTGCACATCAATACCAGGCAGATGTATTATTAGGTGGAGTAAGTTGGTTTTTAGAAGCACTTCCTCTGCAAAAGAACCTTTTCTGGCTAAATTTTTTCAATGGGACTCAATTCATGGTTCTTTATAAAAATTTTTTTAATGCAATAGTCAATACCTCATTTTTTCCTTCTGATGCAGCTGATAATAAAATATCTGTTCTATCCCTAAAAAAGTTTTGCATTTTTCCATTCATTTCCACTCAAACTGAATTTGGATACTCAGATGCCTCAGAGAGCCTTTACTATTCAGGTGTTGTTAGCGGCTCTTTTGATATGGCCACCCGTCGACTAAATAACATTCAAATTGCGTCTAAACATTTTGAGGCGAAGATTAAGAATCTCGGTAAACTAAATTCAATACAATGTCCAACTTAGACAACTTTTCCATATCGACCTATATCATTGGATCCAAAGACAACATTTATAGAACGAACCACGTTGAGGAGCAGTTTTCTGATAAAGAGGAATTTAGCGTTGTGCACGAATTAGGACCTGACATCAGTGCCACTGATGGGCATTGGAACTGGCAAAACCTTTACGGCATAATAGAACATGCAAATAGCTCTGAAGAGGATGATTTGATTATTATATGTAGAGACAATCATGAATTTGCACCTAGCTATAATAAAACGTTATTTCTTGAAAACGTCGTATTAGCTTACGAACTCGGAGCCGATATCCTTTTAGGGGGAGTTATAAACTTCGATGATAGCGTAAGAATAAATGAAAATTTATTTTGGTTAAATGAATTTAACGAGCCCATGTTTATGGTGATTTATAGAAAGTTCTTTAAAACGATCCTAGAAATTGGCGGAACAAGTGACTATTTAATAGATTATTTGATTGCTACCAATTCGAAAAATATAATGATTACCTACCCTTTCGTTTCCGTCTCAAGATGTTTTGGCCCCGCCGAGAAAGTCGAAAGTATTGATCCAATTTTATTCTTTCGCGCTGAGCGTAGATTCAAGTTCATAAGTGACGCATACAGAAAGTATATACTTGCAAAAAATAGCTCATGAAAAAGAGAATAGATACCTATCTCGTGAACAGAAATACTTGGAATAAAAGCCAGAGCCCACCTAAAATGGCATTATCAAATCAAGAAGTATTTGCTCTTCGTCGAGAATACAGTATTAGTGATACCAATAATGCAGATAGACTATGGGCGATTCTGAAGGACATCTCCAAAGATGCCCTCTATAACGAAAGCGATTGTATTCTTTATTGTGAATCGGATGTCATTTTTAGTGAAGCCTTTTCCGGTGAACTTTTTGAGGGTATAATTAAAAAAGGAAAAACTTTAAACGCAGAACTTGTAATTTTTGGGGCATGCTGGTTATTAAATGCATTCCCGGCCGGCGAAAATCTTTTCTGGGTCGATAAATGCGACGACCTACATTTTGCAATTTTCTATAAACCCCTTCTTGCTAAAATCTATAAGACAAGTACCTATCAAGGAAATAATGTTTACTACTTTCTTTCTGAACTTACGAGCAGAAAGTTCATTGCCCATCCCTACATTACCAAACCGAAAGAAAACCTACATATATGCTCTCACCTAAATATAAGCTCAAAACAAGACATTCATGATTTATACTTAAAAAGCTCACAGCGGCTACAATATATCTCGGAGATCTACCATCACTTTAGTGAATCAAATGCCACCATAGACAAAAAGTCAGATGCCATAATTCCCGAAATACAGATCCCGGTTTACGTAATGAACCTGCCTGAGCGTACTGAACGAAAAAGTCACATAATTAATGAGTTCAGTAAACGAGAAGAGTTCGAGTTAAATTTTATCGAAGCATGTAGACATGAAATTGGGGCATTGGGGCATTGGCTAAGCATTAGAAAAATCGTTGAAGCAGCAGTTACAAAAGAAGAGGATGTAATTATAATCTGCGAAGACGACCATATATTCACACCAGAGTATAAAAAAGAATATCTGATCAAAAATATTGTAGAAGCCTATCTATCCAACACAGATTTCCTTCTTGGGGGGGTAAGTAAGGCTGATATGATAACGCCCATATCAGAGAATAGATATTGGGTGCGCTTCTTTCTATCTACCCAGTTTGTTATTGTCTATAAAAGATTCTTTGATAAAATACTGAATGAACCATTCGACGAGAAAATAGTAGCTGACGTTCGATTATCGTGTATGTCAAATAATAAAGCAGTATTATATCCATTCATCTCAACTCAAAAAGATTTTGGATACTCCGATATTACAGCTATTCATAACAGCGAAAAAGACCTGGTTTCAAGTATGTTTCAAGAGTCCGAATTAGCTTTCAGCAGGGTACATTCCGCAGCTCAGTTATATTCTTTAAAATGAAAAAAAATATTGAAGTTATTAATTTGTAAATAAGCCATCATGAATTACAAAACAGCCGTAACGGTAGTGATGCCCTGTTACAACTCTGAAAACTTTGTTGCCAAAGCCATAAAAAGCATTCTAAGTCAAAGTATGGGAGATTTTGAATTTATAATCATAAATGATGCTTCTCAGGATAACACTCGGAATATCATCAAAAAATACCTCTACGACTCCAGGATAAACTTTATTGATCTAAACAAAAACGTTGGCAACTACACCGCAAGAAACATGGGAATGAAGATTGCCAAATCAAAGTATATTGCAGTCATGGATTCTGACGACATTGCTGACAAAAACAGACTGGAAATCCAATATTCTTATCTTGAAAAGCATCGTAAAATCGGGTGTATCGGTAGTCAGGGATACATAGTCGATGAAGATGACAATGTCATCGGCCCTACAAACAAGCCGACAATAGCCAATGTTTTAAAAACATGCCTGCTCAAAAACAATTTTACAATCCACCCATCTTTGGTATACCGGACAAATTTGATCAAAAAGCATAATCTATTTTATAATGAATGCCTTACATATTCTGCCGATTACGACTTTGTTGTCCGGGCCTCAAATAAGTTCAAAATCACAAATCTGGAACAGCGACTCATTTTATATCGAAGGCATTCAAAACAAATTTCAAAGGCAAAATCGAAAGAGCAAGCCGGGTTCGCGGATAAAGTCCGGTTGAGTCAGTTAAATTCTTTCGAACTAAATTACTCCGAGGAAGAACAAAGGTTTTTCCTAAAACTAATGAGAGACGAGCAACTAACTAGAAATGAGCTGCAAACCTGCATTATTTTAATGAATCGGCTCCTTGAACAAAACAAAAGAAAAAAGGTGTATTTCAATAAGCATTTATATCATTTTTTTAATTATTGTATAGAGGAAGCTCTTTTAACCGATTAAGTAAAATCCAAAGAGCATCCGAACAATCTCTGAAAAAATCGTTGACCAGAAATCAGTATATAAAAATTCTATAATTAAATACCCGTACACTGAATGAAATATGATATCCCAGTTTCAGTCGTGATGGTTTGTGAAAACAACGAAGACACTATTGGTCCCGCTATTGCCAGTATACTTAATCAATCATTCTATCAATTTGAGTTTATCGTAGTCAATAATGCCTCGACTGACAGAACTAAGGATGTGATCAATCAGTATACTGACCCCAGATTGAAGCTAATAACATTGTCGGCAAAAAAAAAGAAGCTGGCTGCTACAAACATTGCTATTGATTACTCCAAGGGCAAATATCTTGCTTTTATGGATGTAACAGCCGTTGCTTTAAGAAATAGAATTGAATGCCAATACCATTACTTGGAACAAAAAAGACATATCGGTTGCGTTGGTACATTTGCTGAGGTACCCGACCAGATAGATTCTTCTTTCAACAAAATAACAATGCCGACGCGATCAAACGAAATCAAAGCTTTACTGCTTGTTGACAACTGCATGCTACATGGCACACTGATGTTACGCATGGGCCTTATAAAAAAATACAGGTTGCGATTTGACATCTCCTTTAAATACTATGGGCAATACGACTTTAACACTAGATGCGCACACCTTTTTAAAGTGGCCAATTTAAACATCATTGGCTTGCGATTTAACAAAAAAATCAATAACAGATCAAAAGGGGAAATTGTTGACAGAGTAAAGTACATTAATACGGTTAGAAGACGCGGACTTAAAAGAATCGGTATTTCCTTGGAGAAAAGTCAGGAAATCATTTGTCTGAAGTTGCTAAACGGAGATTATTTATTTCCCGATGAGTTCAAAGAAAGCTGCAAAGTGTTAAGAAGAATACTTAAGGTTAACGAACGACACTTGACTTACAGCAAAAACGCACTGTTAAGTGTATTGGAAAATGTTCTGGAAAAAGGATTTACCAAAAGCAGACTAGGAGGATGGTCAATCGAACTATTTATCATCGAATTTATAATCCAGAAAATTAAAAAGGGAGCTAACATACTAGAATTTGGTGCGGGAGTCGGATCCGAAGCGCTATTAAGAAATTACCGTCTTACCAGCATAGAACATAACTTAGAGTTCTGCTTCAACAAAGACGACAAACATACATGCATACATGCAGCTATTAAGGATGGGTGGTACGATCCATATCCAATCAAATCGCTGGATCTAACCAGCTTCGACCTATTCCTGATTGACGGGCCAGTAGGAGATCTAAGAAAAGGCATACTTGATCATTTAGACTTATTCATAAACATCAAGGCTCCATTTATTTTTGACGATGCGGATCGAGAGTTAGACAGAAAAGTTATTTTAAGTTTCTGTGAGCAATTGAACCTAAAATCCGAATTTATTTCCAGTGGGAATAAAGAGTTTGCTTATTGTTACAACGTTGAAAAGACTTCTCAAAGATAATTTATATAATCACACCTCAAATAAGTGAATATTATAACAAAGTTTCTATTACTTATTTAAAAATTGCACCCGTGAATAAAAATATTCTCGATTATTTCGCCCCGACTTACAATAACAGCGATTTAAATGATATTGTCAACACTATAGAGTATACCAAAATTGCAAAAACTTATTGTGAAATCTCGGGGAAAAGTTTCTATCTAATTGATTTTCGAAATAAGAAATTTCTACACGTTCCAAATAACGATTTCTTTTTGTGTGGCAATCTTGCATCAAAAGTTTTAGAAGATGGCTTTCGTTTTTACACTAGTAATGTACCAGAAAAGGATCTTTTATTGCTTTATAAAATTTATACCGATTGTCTTAATCTTTTAAAGACAATTCCTCACCCCGACAGAATAAACACCTATTTATCTTACGATTTCCATCTCAAATTTCCCCGGGAAAATTACATTTTAATAAATCATAAAATAACACCGCTATCATTTGACAAGAATGGAAATGTAGTAGTTGGGCTATGTCTCATTTCGCCCTCCCGCGAGCGCAAAGCAGGAAACGTTAGGATTGTAAATGCGACAAAGAAGTTAGCGTTCCATATTGACCCATATCATGGACGCTTGAGTAACCTAACGGCCACTCCTGCCACCTAGGATTTTGTAACGCCAAAAATCAGACTATTATCAACCAAACTCCGAGTATTTAAATTTCACAAGCTGCGTAAGGTGCGGAACAAGTTTTATTTGCTAAATTGCAAGACAAGAGATATTATAATGGTACTTTATAATTAGAAATTGTTTATGCAAAGGAAAGTTCATCAAGGAGGGATTTATAATAAAGAAAGAACCAAGAAGAAGTGTATTGCTGCCGTGAGAAAGGTTCTAATGAAAGAGGGTTTTCAAAATATTAAAATCAATAAAGTAGCAGAAGCATCAGGAGTTACGAAAAAATTAATATATGACTACTTTGGCGGGCTAGACGGCCTCATCAAGGCATATTTGGAGCAAGTAGATTTTTGGAAAATAGAGGAACAAAAAATAGATAGCGGCGGCACGGCTCAGCTTCCAGTAATAAGTAGAGATTTTATGTCCAAACTGCTTCGTGACGACTTTGAATATTTTTATAACTCTGTTGAAATGCAAAAAATTGTTTTGTGGGGGATTTCTGCAAAGAATAAAACAATCAGAGAACTTTCAGATGAGCGTGAAGAGCTTGGAGAAAGAGTTTTTGAAAAGGCCGATGAAATTTTCAAAAACACGCACGTTGATTTTAGGGCTACTATTGCTATTTTAGTTTCTTCAATCTATTATATGGTTTTACATGCGAAAACGAACGGGAGTAAAATGTGTGGTATAGACGTCACCACCAAGGAAGGAAAAGAGAGAATATTTAGCTCCCTGGAAAGATTGCTTACTCTCACCTACAAGCATTCCGCCAAACCTTGAGAATTAAACAACTGCTCTACCTAGCGATAGTTGCGTTCCGTCCTTCTTTTAACCTCTCCTATTTCATTTTTGCTTAATGACGATAGGGGTTGCTATGTTTCCCATAGTAGAGGTCACAGCTTTATATCCAACTTAAATATGCCCCCCGGGATCCCTAATCATGAACTTCGGCATACAGGTCGTTTCAAACAGACAATTCTCACCGACAAATAATGTCGACTTTTGTTATCGCCTTTTAACAGAACTCTCCTGTTCCATAGTGACACAAAGGTTGTGGTTATTGTCAAAGTCCACAAAACAACAGAAATATAACCGATTTAGCGCATAGTTGTAAGCAAAAAAAACCTCCAAATAAAAAATGTGACTATTTAGTGAGAAAATATAATTTATCATCTTCTTACACGTTAGTAACTTCCAGATAAATTAACAGCTATGATGAATCATGACCAATTCATAACCGAAGTTGAGAGTAGCATCACAACAGGTGTCGACCAAGGTTTGCTCCATTTAGTACAGGATAACAAACTAACAAAGGACAACCTAATCAGTATCAATAGACAGTGGCTATGCAATTTCACTTCGTGTAGTTATCTCGGCTTAGAACATGATGAGCGCTTGAAAAATGCGGCAATAGAAGCAGTTAAGATCTATGGAACTCAGTTTTCAGAATCGAGGGCATATGTTTCGATCGAGCTTTACAAGGAGCTTGAAATTTTGATAAGCGAGATTTTTGGAGCCCCTAGTCTTGTAGCGCCGACAACTACATTAGGCCATTTGGCCACCATCCCTGTTATATTAAATAGCAATGACGCAGTCATAGTAGACCAGCAATTACACAATTCGGTGTTAAGCGGCATTAATGTATTCAGAGCAAATTGGTCAGTCCATTTTGAAGTGCTTCGGCACAACCGAATGGATCTATTAGAAGAACGGATTAAAACCTTGCAAATAAAACATAAACGAATATGGTATTTTTGCGACGGGATATACTCAATGTTTGGCGACCGTTGCCCCATTGAGGAAATTTTTAGACTTCTGGATACTTTCCCTTCCTTCCATGCGTACATTGATGATGCACATGCTATGAGTGTTTTGGGATCAAACGGCAGAGGGCTAGCTCTTGGCGAAAGAAATATTCACGAAAGAATGATAGTTGCGTCTTCTATGGCAAAAGCGTTCGCGACCGGTGGGGGTATTTTGGTTTTTCCGACCAAAGAGCTGGCGACTAAGGTAAGAACTTGTGGGGCCCCATTTAATTCCTCAGGCCCACTGCAACCTGCGACTTTGGGTGCCGCTGTTGCATCGGCCCAAATTCATTTAACAGCAGAAATTTCGTCTTTACAGCAAGAGTTGGTGAAAAGGATTCAATATGCAAACTTTTTGTTTAAAAAGACCTGTCTACCTGTAATATCGAACTACGACTCGGCTATATTTTTCGTTGGTACGTCTAAGGCCAATTTAGCTTATGAAATTATGGGGCGGATGATGAAAAGAGGCTTTTTGGTTAACTTGGGGGTTTTCCCGGCAGTCTCAAAAAATCATTCAGGAATCAGATTTACGGTAACGACGGTACAAACTTTCGAGCAAATAGAAAACATGATTGCAGCACTTGAAGAGGAATTCAATGCATCATTAAAACACAATGATTATTCGGTGGAACAGATTAACAATGCGTTTAGAAGCGTGGCCATTATGGATAATCGCACTACTGGACTATTTTTAGATGAAATGAAAAATCAGCATAGAAAGAGTTGATTTGTAATTAACTAGAAACTCGAATTAAGTCGGTGTGTAGCATTCGGGCGAACTTGGAAAATAGGCGGGCTGGATAGGGATCTCTGCATTTTGAAAGTGAGTTGGATACAATAACAGTTTCTGTAACAATTCGACCGACATTTGCAAGAAATTGCGTTACATTCTGATTGCGGCTATCAAGTAATGATGGCTGCAAAAGGATACATTAAAAAGGCGTCCGGTATTTGAGGAACCACCTGAAGATCTGAAATTTTGAAGGGTCTTGGACGACTTCGTTTTTGATCCACTGGAGGCCAATTTTCTTGATCAACTTTTGCCGCATGAAGGGATTGGATTAAACCCCCATGCCGATCTATTAGTTATCCGACATCCTGCCACTATGCAGAATAAAAACTACTATAACCTTCATCGATTGCTCGTCGGTATAAATAACAACATCATATTGGCTCAACTGGCACTGTGAATCCAATGATTCTAAATACACTCTTGAATGAGCGTTCAGGCCAAATTAATGTTTTCATATTTTAAGAATCAAATTTTGGGCTTTCCAAGAAAGTACCTGAAAGCAATTATCAAATAAAATAGATCTTTATAACGGTTTAAAAATCCCACCTACCAATATCTCACAATAATCCCTTTTAATGCTTCTCACATTTGTTCCTGTTAACAATCCACAGGAAAAAATGATCAGGCAATTAAAAAATATTGATACAGCTTTTAAACATATCAGGCTTTTCACGGCTGTTCTCATTTTGGCGAGTATGTTGTTCGCTAGCTTTTGTTTTTACTATTGTATAAAGAAAGTAAGTGAGGCCCAAAACTCTATCTACGTAATCGCAAACGGCAAAGCTATTCAGGCTGCTATGTCTAGCCGCCGGGAAAATCTTGCCGTGGAAGCAAGGGATCACATCCGGACATTTCATGAGTATTTCTTTTCGTTTGTGCCTGACGATAAGGCGATTGACGAGAACATTCGCAGAGCCTTGTATATGGCAGATGAGAGTGCAAAACAGCAATACGACGCGTTGAAAGAAAAGGGGTTTTATGCAAGTCTGGTCAGTGGCAATATCAGTCAGGTGATTATTTGTGACAGTATTTCCCTCAATCTGGATCAACGGCCCTATCATTTTCGTTTTTACGGCAAACAACAGGTTATCCGATCCAGTGCCATGATTACACGCAATCTGATAACTGAAGGTTATTTACGTGAACTAAATGAACGCACTGACAACAATGCGCATGCCTTTCTGATTGAGAAATGGGTGACCATAGACAATAACATTCTTTCAACTACTAGAAGATAGATAATGCTCAAAAGAAAGAAAAGCATACAAGGTATTAAAGTGTACAGAAATCCGTTTCAGCGGGTTAAAGAAAAAGTTATTGCCCAACAGCACCAACTGGCGGATTGGATGCAAAGAAAGACCCGACATTGGAAAAAAAAGCAACAAAAGATCTTCTTATTTATACTCTGTCTTGTTTTAGGGGGCTCTAGCATTTATAGGGTTCTTGAACTCTTTGAAGAAAAGACAAATCCTACTGTGCTAAATATGGTGAACCAACAATCAAACCCTCCGATTGCTCCACCGGCACCCATGATGCATCCGACCGTCAGAGATACAAATATTTTTTACCGCTTCCGAAGCCATATCGATAGTCTTTTGAGAACGCCAGAAGGGCGTAGGCGATATGACGAATTTTTGAAAGAGAGACCGGGTTTTCTTGATAGCCTTGCCTTCGCTGAAAAAATATCAAAATAATCATTTTCTAACCAGTTTAAACTATTAAAAATGCAAGACACATTACTCGTCAATGAACGGAAACGAAAATTTTGGCTGATCCTCCCAGTGCTCAGCATTCCTTTTGTCATTTTTCTTTTTTATTCCTTTGGTGGAGGCAAAGGGAACGGTGATCAGCAGAAATCTCCAACGAGTGCTCTAAGTACCATGTTACCTGATCCTTTATTAAACGACCAGCAGAAGATGGACAAACTCAGTTTGTATGAAAGGGCTAAACGGGATTCTGAACAGGCAGAGAGTAATGCTCCTTTTGGCGCCTGGAAACCGGTAGATTCATCAAGATTCAGTAATACAAATAAAAATGATGGATTTGGTTATTCTCCGGAGATTCCGCTGTATCCATCGACTCCTCCACTTAACGAACAATTGCAAAAATCCAGAGAAAGCCAGATGGAGCAAAAGATTATGCAGTTGCAACAAAAATTGCAGTCTCCGGATGAGGCTGCTATGAATTCCGGGCAAACCGTCTTGGAAGCCCCAGGAGGAAGTTCTCCGGAAATAGCAAGGTTGGAAACAATGATGCAATCACTTTCCCAGCCTTCCGATACAAACCCGGAACTTGTTCAGGCAAGCTCTTTAATTGACAAAATCCTCGACGTCCAGCATCCGGAGCGTGTCAATCAGCGTTTGAAAAAACAATCGCTCGAGAATAAAAAAGATGTATTCCCTGTGAGTGCTGTCGCTGAGAAGGAAGTCACCGATCTATTTGCAGATGAAGGTCAAAATAAATCAACTTCTTCTTCCGGCTTCTATGATGAGGATCCTGTTTTGTCAGAGGATCAGAATGCACTTCGGGCGGTTGTCCACGAAAGTCAAACATTAACGAGTGGTGCCACAGTAAAGATCAGGCTGGAACAAGACGCCTATATACAAGGCGTGCTGATACCGAAGGGAAGTTTTGTTTTTGGCATTTGTACACTCAACGGCGAAAGACTGGAGGTGGCCATTAATTCTATAAGAAAAGAAAACTCTATATATCCTGTTTCACTTATCGCTTACGATCTGGACGGCCTACCAGGCATCCGTATTCCCGGTAGTATCAACCGCGATGCGTCAAAGGAAAATTCAGAACGGGCAATACAATCCATAGGCTTAGGAAGCCTGGATCCTTCACTTGGCGCACAGGCAGCCTCTGCAGGAATTGAAGCGGCAAAAAATCTGCTCTCACGGAAAGTTAAACTTATCAAAGTTGTTGTCAAAGCAGGATATCCATTACTCATCGCTCCTGATAAAAATAATTCCTAATTCATCACCTTAAAATTTTCATAGACTATGTTACACCATTTTAAAAAAGTATTTTTAATGATTGCTTTCTTTGGGACTGGTATTTCGATCTATGCTCAGGAGGTTAAGGCCCCAGCTGCATCAATCTTACCTATGGAACTGGCTATTACTAATAACGAAACCAGCGTATTGATTTTTCCTCACGCTATTAAAGGCGTTGATCGAGGGAGTAAGGAAATCCGTACTAAGGTGGTTAAAGACGTTAGTAATGTACTGAAACTGAGAGCCGCTACCGAGAATATAGCTCCAACAAATCTTCACGTTTTTACGGGGGATGGAAGGGTCTATGCATTCAATATTATATACAACCAGGCTCCGGCAAACCTGACAATAGACCTGACGAATGCACACAATATCCAAGGAAGCTCCGCTCCCGTGAAGTTTATAGATAATCGTCTAAATGATGCTTTAGTGGAACAATGCGCGGAAGCAATCCTCACGCAAAAGCCACTTCGCAAAAGCCCAAAATCTGAAAAAAAGGGAGATGCTCAACTGTCATTATTGGGAACATACCTGAAAGACGGGGTGCTGTTTTTTCACTTATCGCTTACAAATAAAGCGCAGCTTCCATACCAGATCGATTTTGTCCGTTCCTATATCAGGGACAAGAAGAAAACCAAGCGATCCTCTATTACAGAACATGAAGTAACTCCTCTTTTTAAAAAAATAAGTAATGAGGGTAATTCGGTTAGAGGCAACCCTGCGGGAATTGTTCTTGCGTTTGATCAGTTCACAATAGCGGATGGAAAATACCTGGCAATTGAGGGTTTTGAAAAAAACGGCGACCGTGTGCTAACCTGTAAGTTGAAAGGAAAGCATCTTCTTAACGTAAAGAAGCTTGATCAGCGGCCTTGACTGATCACCTCACTTATTTAACTTATTCACTTACGAAAAGAAATTTTTATGGAAGAAGAGAAACAGAAAAGCCGAATGGAACGTGACGTTGAAGCCTGGAAACGCATTGAGGATAAACTAATACAACGATACGGCAGTGGAATCACAAAAGACCGTAGTTTCCTGAAAGCAAAACGGGATATCTATAAGCATATTGCGGACAAGAACAAACGTAAACGATTAAACCTGTATGAAAAAGCAGAACTCCGGGTGATACGTGGACAGCATCGCAACCTGTTGCGCCAGTTATATCCTAATCCCTACATCAGACTCATCCGTAATACTATGGTCTTTGCAGGAAATCTTCTGAATGCGGTTGGAACATTCGGATTCAGAGCCGCAAAATGGTTAATTACTCCGGACAGGAAAGCAGCTTCACCAATTGAGAATCAGCAAGTAAAGCAGCAATCGTCACAAAAGGCTAAGGCAGCGCCATCTCAAAACAAGGCTGTAATACGCCGAATGCCACAAAGGACCCGCAGGCAAATGGCTGCCGGCCAGAGCCGTGGGGTTAGACGATAATCTATTTTCTCAATTTTAAAATTTACAGATTATGGAACCAACTATTGAAAACGCAGACGCATTAAAATCAAGAATCGGTAACGTCGGTTTTGGCAACCGGTTTGACAAAGAGATTGACGAGGCCCTCGCCGCTGGCAGCGCCGAAATAAGGCCCTTCACTTCAGAAGTAATTGAGAACAGAAGAATGGATTTTGAACCGGAAATAAAGATAAAAGATAACAAAGGCTATTATAATGGGTTTAAAGCCACTTTTTATAATGAAGATGGCACAACCGTCACCCAATGGTTTAAGGCAGCCGACCGGGTGACGATTAATGAAGCCTATATCCTGATGGTAGATCAGCAGCATCCCCGGGCCGTACATAAAACATATTATAATGAGGCCGGAGAAAAATATGGTCAGTGGGTGCAGCTTGACTTTTCTCAAAGAACCGAGAGTGGAAATTATCTTACCAAGCGCTATGGTGATTTTGATCAGGTGGCCAAGCTGAATGACTATGCCTTTGTGGAACTTGCCTCCGAAAAGCAAAAAATTACTGCTGCGGCCCATTTAGCGGATGGCCGGGAGATAGCACTTACCCCCGTGAACCAGGAAAAATACAGTCAGATATTTGTAAGGGCAAATCCGGAACGCGGCACGTTCACTTTTACTGATGTGGAAGGCAAATTGCTGTATCATGACCAATTCCGTACGCCGGAGGCCCTTGAACGTATACTACAGGATAAAAATACCAGGCAGGCGAGTGTCAGCTTTGTGCGGAATCAAGGAAATGGTGTAATTCCTGGTAAGAACTCAGTTGAACAAGACAAGTCTGAAACTCAAAAAAAAAATTCCGTCCCTGAATCCGAGACCCTAAAGCCAAATAAAACCCCAAGGGTTGTTCAAGATGGAGGACAGCAGAGAGGCAAATCAATCTAAAAATATCATAGAATGGCTAACGAATTCAAGTATATCCTGGAACTGGAAGGAAAAGATTATGGTAAACACATTGGTAGAAATGATGAGCATGTGTACTATGTGCCTTTCAGAGAGACGAACTATTTTATGTCAATAGTGGAGGCTATGGATGCGCTGGTGCTCAAAGATATACGCTCGTTTGAAGAAGTGGCTGAAACTGTCAGGGGCAACAGATATCATGAAATCGCATCACTTCGCTCGGTTGAAAACGATGAACTACTTATGCAAGTGGGCCGCATATCGTTTCATGACGCCCCGGATGCGTCGCCAACAGCGGGCATTTATCTTTTCTTTGAAGATCGTCCCATCCAGGATTTTGAGGAACGTACAGGATTCGATTTCAAAGGATTTAGTGATTATGACCCTGATTCTCCGTTTTTATTAATCGGATCCTATTCATATGAATTTCAGACGGGATTTAATATTGTTATTGACCAGGCAGTTACTGATTGGGAAAACAGTTTAAATTATTATGAACTGGACCGGCATTTCAATGAGGATGATTGGACATATAAAGTTGAGATCGTGAAAGAACCCATTGATGGCGAATTAATCCATCAAATCAATAATTACCATTTTCAGGACCTTCCAACTGCCACGCGGCATCTTTTAAAAGCAGAGCCACATCATTTGGATAAAGATCTTGCAGAAGGTCTGGAAGAGAAGTGCTGGGTGACGGAGGCCAATTTAAAACAGCGGGGCGAAGGACCACTGGTGAGTTTAATTGCAGTGAAATCCTCTAACACAAATGAAAAGGTTTCCGAGCCAGGAATCCACATGAAATTTTTTACTCCAATTGAAGCGTTTGAAGAATGTGCTAACATAAACCTGAAAGGATTGGGCAACTATGGTGATGATGATATGTATTTGTTACTTGCTAATTATTATATTGATCCTACATGCGCTAACAATGATTCTTTGCACTACAGCGATCTATTGCCACACCCAGGCTATACAGCTTTACTGAATAGAATTAAGGATGAACTACGGCAAGAGATTGATCAGCAGCAAGTTTCTCCATTTTTGTTAAGAGTTGTTTGGGACGCCCCTGCCGTTTCCAAAAGAGATATTTCAATCGATGAGTCATTGATCCAGGATACACCATTTAATACAGTTGATGATGGACTGGATGCTTTGTTAAAACTGGAAACGTCATTATTTGATTCGCAGTCGGTTAGCGACATGGGTTATCCGCTTTTCATCAAACGAGCAGAAATAATCGACACTGAAAAAAATACAGTTATTATAGCAAAGTATCAAAGAACCGGAGAATCGGACAATGGTATGTATATAAGTTTTGACAACAATCAGGAATCTATTAGCCTGATGGTTGCGCTTGATTTGGCATTGAAGAAACGAAGAGGCCAAACGGATATTAAACTATCAGATGAAAATGGTGACATTCAAAGGAAAAGATCACAGACAGATAGGATTATAAATACACCTGGTTCGCGGGGAAAGAAATTATAGAAAACAATTTTAGTTTATAAAGTCAACAGGTATCTAAAGAACCTATGCGCAGGGTTATTTGGCGCGAAAAATATCGATTTAACTTAATTCTGAATACATATGCCTGAAGAGCATAAATATGTTTTGCAAAGAACTGGAACAGACTATACAGGAGTTTTAACCAGAGACCCCGATTGTCTTTTCCCGGTACCCTTTGAGGAGAAGAGTTTCCACACTGGTATCCAGGAGGCTGTTGAAGAACTAATCGCTGGGGATATACGAAGGTTTGACAACATCCATTTTAAGATAACAACAGGTGGTTATTATCATAGTGCAAAGATTATCTCTGTAAACGATGGAGAAACGATACTCCAGATTTCAAAGCTTCCTTACCAGGGGAAAGAAGTTTATGAAAACCATCCTGTTTATGCGGGAATTTACCTGGATCTTGGCAAAAAAACTGTAAAAGAGTTTGAAGCATTTTCGGGATTTGATTTCTACTTTCATAATAATTACGATCCCAATTCTAATTATTTAGAACTGGCGCTCATAGCAAATGATCCGAAATACGGCCTGGGTATTTACCGGGAATTTATGACCATCGACTGGCAACAAAACTTGGAGAACGATAAGCTGAACAAAAGGCTTCACGACAATCGTCGGAAATACGAAGTGAAAATCACTGAAAGCCCCATCAATTCTATTAACCCTGTTGTTATTCGCAGGTATCATTTTAATGAACTACAAGAAGCCTTTAAATACCTATTGTTAAGCACGGATTTAGGAAGAATGGATCCGGATCTGGGAAAAAATCATCGCGAATCAAACTGGATTTCGGAGGCAAGCCTGCTGTATCGACACCATGGAAAGGTAGCAGAGTTAGTAGCTGCCAAAAAATTCGGTCAGAATGGTATTACTTCTCAGCCAGGTATTCACCTAAGATCCTATGTGCCTGTCAAACTACTCGAGCGGGAGACAAAAATTGATCTATCCGGCCTGGGGAATTACGGAAAAAAAGATGATTGTTTATTAGTTGCGGAGTACTTCAGGAATTCAACGATGATAAACCCCGTTGAGGAAGATTTTAGTCGAATTATACCCCACGCTGGATTTACTTCACTGGTTGGCTTGTTAACCGAAGAAAAATCAATAACGCTCGCTCAAAACCTGGTTCAACAAAAAAAATTGTTCGGCGGACGCAAAATGCAACCGCCCCATTCCGGAGGTCCAAAATTATAAATATTAAACTGGTTTAGAATGAACTCTTTAATCAACACAGCTATGCAATACCGGGAAATGGGTTTTTCGGTAATTGCAACAGACGCATTGAAACAGAGCATTGCAAAATGGAAAGGTTTTCAAGACCAGCTGCCCGGTGCTGCAGCGCTGGAGAAAATGTTTTCCTCACCGGCTGCCCTGGGTATCGCGTTGGTGACTGGAAGGTCCAGCGGTAATTTGGAGGTAATTGATGTCGATACGAAGTATTTTACTGAAGGTTGCCAATTTGTAAAATTTTGCGCGGGCATCGCACAGGTTAGTGCAGACTTATTTAAGAAAATTGTAATTGCACAATCACGAAACGGGGGGTATCATTTTTATTATCGCTGCAATGAAATAGGGCCCAATCAGGCACTTGCCAGGAGACCTGTAACCGAACAGGAAAAATTAAGGCATCCGAAGGAAAGGGTGAAGGTATTGATTGAAACAAGAGGGATCGGTGGCTATATCGTCGTTCCTCCGTCTCCCGGATATCGTTTTGTCCAGAATGACTTAAGTAGAATACCGTCAATAACTGCATCAGAACGGAACGCATTACTTCATCAGGCACGAATTCTTAACCAATATGTAGAAAAGAAAGTTGAAAAATCTCCATCAAGAATCCGGGCAGCAGGAGAAATGAGTCCTTTAGATGATTATAACCAGCGCGGAGACATTATTGGTCTGCTAGAAAAGCACGGGTGGACAGTTGTTGGACGAAATGAGAAGCGCACATGGCTCAAACGGCCAGGTGACAGCGATAAACGCAGTTCAGGGGATTTTAACCATGAAATGGGATTATTCTCCGTCTTCAGCACCAGCTCGGAATTTAAACCAGGGTGCGGTTACAGGCCATATGCAGTATATGCTGTTTTAGAATGTGGGGGAGATTTCAAGGAGGCTGTCAGGCGGCTTGCTGGAGAGGGCTTCGGCGTATCCCCGATTGTAGACCATCAGCGCAACAACAACTATAACATTAAGATTTAATAGAGAAAAGAAGCCTGAATGAAAACACCAATCACCTATTATGGAGGAAAGCAAAAGCTGGCTCCAATCATTCTTGAATTGATCCCGCCGCATATTTTATATGCAGAAGCTTTTGCTGGTGGAGCAGCTATTTTCTTCGCAAAGCCTCCATCGGCGGTGGAGGTGCTAAATGACACCAACGGAGAGCTTATCAATTTCTACCGGGTTATAAAAGATACTTTCAGTGAACTATTAGCAGAAATTGAATCGACTCTTCACAGTCGCAAACTTCACAAGCAGGCCTGGGTAGTTTACAGTAATCCGGAGCTGTTCAGCCCCGTAAAGCGGGCCTGGGCAGTTTGGGTACTTTCTTCGCAAGGTTTTGCCGGACAGTTGGCAAATGTCTGGGGATATGATATTGAAGCAGATTCTACATCAAGAAAGATATTTTTTAACAAGAAAACTTTTACTGAATTGTACTGCCAGCGTTTAGAGAAGGTTCAATTGGAAAGCACTGATGCGCTGTATATCATACGCTCCAGAGATTCCAAAGATTCTTTTTTTTACTGTGACCCACCCTATTTTAATTCGCATTTAGGCCATTACAAGGGGTATACAAAGAAAGATTTCGAGGATCTTTTACAGCATCTGTCCGCATTAAAAGGTAAATTTCTTCTTTCATCTTATCCTTCAAAGCTTTTGCAGGACTATACCCATGCCAATAATTGGTCCACATTAGAATTTGAGCAACTGGTAACCGTAAATGTGAAACATCGAAACGAGAAAAAGAAAATAGAGGTATTGACTGCCAATTATCCACTTGAGCGGCAACCTCAACCAATGTTGTTTTAGACTAAGCAGCTAGTTGTTATTACGACGCCTGAACAAAAGAAATACCTGTTTTAAATCCGGAGCCATTTTAAAAATCATCCAACGGATCGAGTTTTGATCTTTGTGCTTCAGAGAATAGGAAATTATTTTTTAAAAGTCGACAGATTAAGACACATAGATTTTACTGAACCATGTTCCCTTGGTTTTGCTATTTCTCTTAACTTAGCTAAATGTGACGACTGATTAAATTTTCTTTAAAAATTTAATCAATCTGTTTAGTCGGTCAAATTCCTACGTAAATACTCAGCTTTGCAGAAGTGGAAACACTGCATCTGGAGTTCATACCATTCAGTTCCTTTTTCTTCTTGATAAAGGAGCTCGAATTCGGCCTGAGTAAGATAACGGGCAATTCCTTGCGTGGGCTTAATTCTAACTCTGAAAGTGCGGTTTTCAAAAGCATGCGCATAACAGGGTTGAGGAATGTGCGCATAAATAAATGAAGTGGCTATAATTGGATTTGCCATAATTTTGATTTAATCAGCTTTTACCTATAAGGGACTGATTTATAGTATAATATAAAGAAAAGGGTCGAGATTTCCTAATAAAAACTTATTGGATGAAAATAACTTTATAAATGAAAATTACTTCAGCTCTAGGCTCACTTTAGCATAGTCTGGGTATAATTTAATGAATCCGGAAAGATCTTCTTCAAGTTTAGCTTTACCTACCCAGGCCAATCGTTCCAATCTTTCTTCATGACAGTGCTTGTATTTTTTAGCACTGCCGCAGGGACATGGATCATTTCTGCCTATTTTCTTTTCCAGCATTTTTTGCAGCACCATAATGGCTTGTTTGGGAGCCAGCTTTAAATCCTCTCGGTAGTATTGTTCTACGCCATGAAACTCGTGTTGATATTCAGTCCCCGCATACTTCTTATGCTCCAGTTTATACAGTTGATTTGCAAAGTAAGGGTAAACCTTTTCCAACATAAATGTGGTAATATTGATACCCATCTTTGATTGCTGAACTAGCTTATGGTCGATATCCAGGCAACAAAAACCCTCAGTGCTGATATGCCAGTCTGCTTCGCGGGGAATAAATTTGCTTGTTTCCTGCACTGACACCGTACAGTAGGGATAGGATTTAGGAACATAGATCCGGACTTTAAAACTGCCGCAATACTGTTGTTCAGTATCAAAGATGTCAAGTTCTCCTGCCAAAATCCAAAGCTCAGGATGCTTACGTCTTACCAACGTAATTTTTGGAAAGACTTCACCCAGTTCGATCATATCTTTTTCAAAGAGTGTTTCCTGTTTATTATCCATGGTAGTAAGGTTTGCTTGCAGCTGCAATCGGGGCAAGCATTGCTGTAGATTGCTGCTTTAAGGCGGATTGATCTTTAAAATGAAGATGGCCCGATAAATCACTTACAATGTAGGACTGGCGTTTCAGATAAGCCATCCAGTTAAAATCGTATTGGGTATAATTAAATCTCTTTTCGGGAATTTGAAATATATACCTGTCGGCCTCGTATTTTGTCCGATGGCAAACCGGTACAAACAGATCTTTTGCTAAATATGATTCATCAAGTATATGATCGCCGGCTACAACTCCATTACTGGGTGCGTATCCCTGCATTTTACTGGCAAGGCTGGTATGAAGGCTACAAGTGGTAATCTCACTTATTTCACCAACACCGGCAAGAGCCCATATTACGTCTTCATCATAACCAAGATCAATTCCTATACGCGTAAAAATGGTTTCTATCCCCTGTTCATTAAAGAGGTTTTTGAGGTCATTCTTTACAAAATAAGTAAATACAGATGCAAATTGAAGTGCATCGGCAACAGCTTTCGATATTGGGATATTCCTGCCTCCAAAGTAAACAAAAAGGCCGTCACCCTGCAACCGGTGAATATAGCCGCCGAATAACAGGCAGGTATGGATAGCTGCCCGCTGAATAGCGTTCGTTACAATCAGGACGGTAAGCGGTTTATATCTTTTAAATAAATTCGTGGATCCCTTGATGTCTACGAACATAGAGACAATATAATGGTGCTCAACGGAATTGCTGTGTTTGAGATGGCTGAAATCGGGATGAAGTCCTAATTGCTGGTTAAAATTGGGTTGTTTCCCGAGCTCATTTGCAAAGCGTTGTAAACTGGGTTGCAATTGCATTTCGGGGATCTGCCTGTTGAAGGCTTCGAAGCTCAAGCCTTTCGATAACTTGCCCTCTTGCAGGGTATGTAAATTTTGATAATTCTGATTCAACGGGTCTGCATGAAGCGCTGCTTCTATTGTCGTTAGATAATCACTGAATGGTTGCATAATTTATTTTTTTAAATTAGAAATGATGACGATTATAAGGGGAATAAAAAGAAAAAACTGGGTGATGAGTAAATAGCCTGCGATTCTTAATTTCTTAAATTTTCCTGAAAGACCAGCCGCTAACTGATACACCTGTTCCCTTAGATCTAAAATCTCATCAGCCTCGGTAACTGACTGCGAGTAATTACCAAAATCTGACATTGGAATTGCGGATATATCATTGAAATAATAAAGAGAATTACCCCCGCTTTTCAGGAACGGGACGGAAGTCCAGGCAACGATAATCATGATAGCAAGTCCCAGGGATAACAACAGACCCATTAACAGATGAATACATATCCCGCAGTTTACCTTCTCTAGTAGTGTAGGATATCCTGCAACCAAGCCACCTGTGATGAACGTACCTAGCGTTAAAAAAACGGTAGCTTTATTATTGATACTGTCGTAGTAATGGTCATACCGTTCTACGCAAAATTTTAATCTTTCTTGTTCCATTTGTTTTTTAATTTGGATTTAACTACATTTACTATAATACCGAAACCGTTATCTGGAATGTACTCAAAACCGTTACTAACGCTTTTAGGTATATAAAACGTAAGACTTGACCTGGCAGGAATTAGAAAATGAGACATTAGAAAATCTCGTCGAATTATTACAGTTAAAGGGGGATTCAGAATCGGATGAATGGGCTAATGCGGCCTTTATTAATATTACATTTCGATTCAGAAAAGATCTTTTAGAAAAGTGTACCCGCATGTGTTTGAAATCCGGGCTCACAGAAACCGATGCGGAGGAAGTCACAAACAGGACATTTGAAAGCCTTTTTAAATACTGCAAGTTTCGGGTTTCAGAGTGCAAAACAGAAGATGTCGAAAAATGCTTTAGGTATTACTTATACAGTATCGCAAGGAATGAATTTGCAGATTATGTAAAACCCGACGACTCTCCCTATACTGGTGAAGAAAAGGTGATAATATCCTTGATTGATCCCAATGTTGACTATACCCCTGAAAAATTAAGTCAACTGAAAGAAGTCGAAGCTCAACTTGATAAAGCGTTTTCAACATTGACCCCTAAACATAAAATAATATACTTGACCTACCAATATCACGAACATGAGGGAAAAAATATACCCCGGCAACTCGCAAAGGAGTTGAGAGACGTGGTAAAGTTATCCCAGTCCTCTATTCGGGTCTACAAAAAACAAGCGTTCGATTTAATGAAATCTCTGGGTTATGGCAGTTAAATCAATAAAAATAGACGGCGGTAATATATATGAGTGGCTATGCTCAATAGGCTATTTGCTACCACGTACAGACCTGGAATTGGATCGGTTTGAAAAATTAAATCCACCGGGCTCTATTTCTGTGGATGAGAATGCAATTGATCCCTTTGCCATTATTAACGGAACGCGACAACGCATGGAATTATCTATTAGCCAAGTTGAATTGAAATCGGATGAACAGGCAGAACTCCGTATGGCTGCCCGTAAAAATAGCGATCTGCCTGCCGATGTGCTGGAACAAATCAGAAAGAACCAGGAGATAAAAAGGAATTCCGAAAATGATGACAAAAAAGGTTGATGATAAGCGCTGAAACCAAATTTCTCACCGAAATAATAGCAGATAACTTCTGGAAAGACGGAAGAGTGGATCTGGAGGCTGTTTGTGCAGACGAGGGGTTAGATATATTGTTAGATGATTATAAACATCATTTTGACGGTATGCTTGTTTGGGATGGACGGGAGTTTAATATACATCTGAATACCACAAAAGGTAATACACCAACGTCCAATAGGGGGCGCTTTACGCTTGCCCACGAACTAGGGCACTATTTTATTGAAAGCCATCGCGAAGGTATTAGGGTCGGGAGTATTCCTTTGCACTCGTCTCATTCGGGCCTTGTTCATTCAGACCTTTTGGAATCGCAAGCCGATGCCTTCGCAGCAAATTTACTTTTACCGGCAGCAAAACTGAGAAACCTAACCGCTAAACGCCCGTTTTCCTTAAACATAATTCGGGAAATTTCTGAGAAGTTCGGAGTCAGTTTGACTGCAGCGGCATTAAGGTTTGCGACGGTTGGAACACATGAGATTATGATTGTTTTTTCCGAAGATGGTAAAGTTAAATGGTCGGTTCGTAGTCATGACTTTCCCAAACTGGCCAATAAGTTCCGTATTGGCGGCGCGCTTCCTCCAACGACAGTTGCAAACCAGTTTTTTCTAAACCCAGGTTTGGAGGCGTCACAGCCTGAGCAACTTGATTTCGAGGAATGGTTCGAGAATAGAGGTTGGGATCCCCGCCGTAACTTTTATGAGCAATGTTTTTATTCTGATATATACAATTATGCGATTAGCCTGTTATGGTTTAAGTAACAGATAGATCGCTCATTTTGATTTGGTCGCTGTCGTGGAGATATGAATAACCTGTACTTCCTTCATAGCCAACCCTAATGGGGGTATTTTTGAAAATTCCGACCGTTTTGCTGAGCTCGTTCGTCAAAAAATAAATTTAACGAATGAAATCTAAAAGACAAAGTTGCCGTTATAAGGAAAATGAGCATTAAGTAGGTTATTGAAGTTGCCGAAAACCTGGTTTATAATCGGATTTGAAATCAAGGACTACCTGATATAACCTTTGCGACATAGTTTAACCGCCAGCTGAAAATTTGTTTTAGCCTTGTACCGTTTGCGCAAAGCTGAACAGGTCTTTTCGATGGAGCTAACACTGGCGGGATAGATCTTCCCTTTCTTCAATTTAGCTGACACTTCCTGTTGCGTCATGCCCTGGCTTAAATAGTCTATAATTCGTTGTTCGTCTATTCGCATTTGTTATTTATAATAATTTGTTTGTAATTTGATACAGTCGCAAGAACGTTAATCTATTATCTTGCTGCATTAGTATAATATAACGTTATATACTGTAAGTCAGATTTAAAGATAAATTTAAGACATGGAAATATTCTGATATTTCCCGGAAGGGTTCGTTTTAGTAGATGGATCTGCCTTAAAATCGGGAATGATAAGATATTTAGCCGATATTTGCTAATTAATTTAGTTGATGGTTTGTGTAGAAATTAAAAGCTGCCATAAATTTAAAGGATAAATGGATACAGAGTATGCAATAGTTGATATTGAAACTACCGGGGGCAATGCGGCGGCGGGAGGCAACATTACTGAAATTGCCATACGCATTTTTGATGGGAACACGGTTATCGACCGCTTTGAAACTTTGGTAAGGCCAGATTACCCGATACCCGCCTTCATCACATCGCTTACGGGGATTGACGATGCTATGGTGCAGGACAGTCCCGTTTTCGAAGACATTGCAAAAGAGATCTTTTCAATGCTCGAAGGCAGGATATTTGTGGCACACAATGTCAATTTTGACTACTGCTTTGTAAAACATCATTTGGAGAACGCAGGGTATAGCTACCAAGCGACTAAATTATGCACGGTACAACTTTCAAGAGCGATCCGGCCGGGGCTACCTTCTTATAGTCTTGGTAATGTTTGTGATTCGTTGGGTATTGAGCTCGATAACAGGCATCGAGCAGGTGGTGATGCAGATGCTACAGTTACATTATTTCGAAAGTTATTACAATGGGACGGTGCTGGTGTTGTTTCAGCAATGCTGGAAAGAGGACCGGGAGCGCAGCAGGCAGTGCCGGATGTAATAAAAGGAGATTTTGAGAAGCTACCAGATAGTCCCGGCGTTTATTATTTTCATAATGATGAAGGAAAAGCAATTTATGTCGGTAAAGCTAAAAATTTAAAGAAACGCGTTTCACAACATTTTAAACAGCGGGATATCAATCTGAAGCGCCAGCATTTTATAAAAGAGGCTTCGGCTATCAGCTTCGAAGCCTGTGGAACCGAGCTGATGGCGTTCATACTGGAAGCACTGGAAATTAAACGAATTTACCCCAAATATAACCAGGCCCTAAAAAAGTATGAGCCTAAGTTCGGACTGTTTGTACTGGATGACCCGGGAGGCTACACAAGAATGAAGATTTCCCGTCTGGGCAAAAAAGATCTGCCTGTCCAGGTATTCACTACACGCGAAGGAGGAATAAATAAAGTTAAGGAATTGACCAGGCGCTTTGGCCTTTGCGCTGAATTATGCCGTTTAAGGCGCTGCGATCTATGCGACCTCATTGATAAGAAAAATAAATTGCTTTGCTCTGCTGGTCAGCCGCCCAAAATTTATAACGAAAAAGTAGCAAGGGCGCTTTCCTTTTTAAAAGAAGACACGGCGACATTTTATATTATTGATAAAGGGAGGAACTGTAATGAGAAAAGTTGCGTTTGGATCGAAAATGGCAGCTTTTACGGGATGGGGTATATTGACAATACTGCGGATATTTACTGCCTGGATGATATCAAAGATAGTCTCACCCCGTACAACAGTACACACTATATCATGCAGTTGATTATTTCATTTATTTGCAAATACCCCAACAAGGTTGTTTCGATTGATCGTAGCATATTTGCCTGATGATATGGTATGATTGGCGAAAATCTTTATAAATTTAAATATGAATAGAATCAGTTTTCCTGATACTCATGTGTATCCCGGATGTACAGCAATATTCTTTTTTAAATTAGTTTCAGGTGGAATAACTGGACCAGTAACTGCAGAATTTAGCGATGGATCAATTGCAGTGGCAGAAGCCGAGCAAATAGATGCCGGGGAGGCAGTCGTTCGTATTGACGCCTATACGACTGAACATGGTACTCGTATTCCCCAAAGACGTGGCTTCTCAGGTATGACAGCGAGCTGGATTTCTGGAGAGTGGTCTAGTATACTGTTCCCGATTATACTTTACCCAATCCTCTATTTGCTGTCGTTCAAACCGTTGTTGGTCGATTAGATCCAGGCAGTCCGCAGTGAAACCTCCCGGAGCAGCCATATAGTAAGTAAACTTGCTGGGGTCTGGCAGTAGCGTACCGTCTAGCAGGTTGTTTAGAATATATTTAACCAGATCACGCCCGAATATAATCGGGTAATACTTTTTCCATACTTTTTACACTGGATGATTCCTTCCTGCCGCTTATTCCGGTACAATGCAAGATCCCTCCCTTTGTCCGATACGCCAGTCATTAATGTAGCGAGATCGTAGTTGTCAAAACCTGTATTTCTTATTTTGAGATCGATCAGTGAAGCTGTCAACTCTTCGAACCTACGGTCGTCCAAAGATTGATATGGGCGAAACTGGTTTGCAATAACAGGGGGCTTAACTAGTTCATTTTCCTTGTTTTGCGTCTGTTCTGGGTCAATCATATCACAACAATTATCGCGTAAAATTACATGAGATTAAAAAGCCACCTCGCCGCAACTTCATGTTATATGCTTTCACAGTATAATTTAGTCTAAAACCTTAAAACTATAGCTGTGTGAATATAATTCTGCTTTGGAAGTGTAACGCTATTCGCCGCAAATTTGCGGCGAATAAAGAATCTAATCTCTGCACGTTTTGGAATTGAAAGTACCGCTTAGAAAAAATATGTCCGGAAAATTTAGCAGAAAGTCTGCCAAGAATGGCTATATTTGAGTGCACAAAATGGCAGAAGCGGCTCCGTTTTTGCCAAAAAGCAAAAAATTGACACAATTTTTATTAAACATTAGTAATCAAATAGTTGCTCTCCCCAGCAGGGGGAGCAAACTTAAAGGCCGTTTTTAACGGCCTTTATTTATTCCATGTAGTTTAATCTTTTGTGTTGTTCTTCGCTATCCGGCACATTCAATTTTCGTACATTTACTATTGCTGAAATAATACCGACCGCTTTTGCTGCTGGCAGAATAGCTGCCTGATGGGGTAAAACCATAGAATGAAAAATAATTCAATTTTTAGTTTGCAAAAATCCGAAAAGAGGAGAAAGGCTCTTTTTCTTTTATGGCTTTTGCTTCTATCTGTATTTACAATTCCGTTTGCAAGCGCACAGCCCGGCACCGGTCGGCAACACACACAAAGCTTTACAAACGTTTCCTATAAAAAGGCAGTAGCTGATTCCTCCACTGAGCTTGACATTTTTCTGCCGGATACAAATTCGCCAAAACATCCCGTGGTAATCATAATTCATGGCGGAGCCTGGGCGGAAGGGGACAAGACTTTGGAAACCATTTATTACATGCAGCGATTCAAAAGCGAATTGCTTAAGAACGGCTTCGCTGTGATAAGTATAAATTACAGGCTCGTTGGCAAGTACATACATCTTCCAACCCCAGTGGAAGATTGTAAAGATGCCATCAGATGGGTGCGCGCTCATGCTGAAGAATATAGACACAACAAATATTGGATTATGGGGTGGCTCTGCTGGAGGACACCTGGCATTAATGGCTGCGTATACAACGAATGAACAATTCACCGGAGACAAGGAACTTTCGCCTCATTCAGCTCGTGTAAATTATGTAATCGACAACTTTGGACCTACAAATCTCAACACGCTCTTTAAAATAGATATTGGATGGTTCGGTGGATTTATGTTTAAATTATTCTTCCAAAAACTATATCAAATACGTGAAAAGTTAGTTTTCGCGATGACCGGTTATTCCCCGAAAACGGACAGGCAAAAAATCAATGAGATCTGCGCGTTCAATTCCCCGATAAAATATGCAAATAAAAATGCTGTACCTACTATAATTTTTCATGGGACAAAGGATGACGTTGTCCCGATTTCACAATCAAAAGATCTCAAAAATGCGCTTGATCACTCATTAATAGAAAACGAATTTATAACCGTTGAAAACGGCGACCATGGCTTTAACAATATTTCTAACCAGGAAATAGATAAATTAATTGACCAAAGCATTGCTTTTATAAGAAAATATCTAAAATAAAGTGTGTCACAACGCGCTATTATAATAAACCGCCCACAATAAAGGTTGCAGCTGTTTGGTATATTGGCTTTTATTTTATTACAAACAGACGCACTATCATTGAAAAGGCCGCTATAAAATTGTCGGGGTTTATTAATGTACAGATAATATTTAGCAGGAAGATCAATGCGTAAAACGCTGCCAGTTCGTAATTTGTACTACGGCCACCTCCCTGCTCCCGCTGTAAAATGCCTTTTTCTATTAAGTCTTTTATATTCCGTAAAGCGGTATCAGGAGAGCATATTGCTATTTTAGCCCATTTGGAAGATTTTAATTTTCTATCAAACCCATCCAGGAGCTTATTCAATACAAGGCGCTGTCTTTCATTTAAGCGGGTATGCTCGTGTACTTTCCAAAACGGAGCCTTCTGCAGATTTTATTTTATTGTTTTCCGTAGCCGATAACGCGTTTTTGCGACAATGAAGAAACCAGCTTAACCATTCCGTAATGTCTCCGTTGCTGTGTTGAACTTTTTGTAGTAAATGGACAATACATTCAATGGTTTAACGACGATACGGCAACAGATTCTGTTCTGAAAGCTGCAATCGCCCATTTTTGGTTTATCATCATTCACCCATTTGATGATGGCAACGGATTCCTTTCACAAGCGTTACGCCGGACAAAGATTTGAATGATCACATTTTTACATCCGGATAATAGCATCTTTCCTAAAAGATGATGAGAGCGTTTTGTGAAATTAAGCAACGAAGAAATTGACGCCATGCAAAAAATTCAGCGAGACATTTGAGCTGAATAACAATAAAAGCAACGGGGTGTATCTATTCCAGATTGATTTTTAAAATGAGGTTCAGGGTTTAACAGGCCCGATGTATCTTTTGGCAATAACGAGGTTGGAGAATTTGATATGATGGGATGTTCCCTCGGGCGTGGTGTCGTCGTAAAACTCGATCCAGATATAATTGAGGTTCAGGTTTTCATTTATTCTCCAGCGAAACCCTTCAAAGGGCTGCCCGGTTTTATCATTCATCCAGGAATCAGCCTGCCATTTGCCGTTTGGAAAACCGGGGCCCCAATGCCCTACTACTGCGCCATCCTGCCAAACCTGCAGCGCTCCGTTTGACGCTGTTGCGGGATGGTTGAGCCGGATCATCAGCTCAATACAGGTCCATTCGTCCCAGGGGATCTTTTTCGATTGCGGGCTGCCGTTTATCATATCATTGCCATAGCATTTCCCCCGGGCGCCGGCCCGCATATCGCCCCAGTAAAGATAGGTGTCCATGTCATCGCGGGGGCCAACGGGTTCATAGGCTATAGAGATCCGCTGATCTCCAAGCGCACAGGTGCCGGCCCGGGGATGCGGATACCGGGTAGCAGGAGCATAGCCGCCGACCCAAACCGATTCGTGGTGGATATATCCTTTCGAATCCGACGGGTATTTTACATAATATCTTACGTAGAGGACGCTATCGAATCCCGGGTCAAACCGCCGGAATAAATGCCCTCCGTCGTTTTTTCCTCCCTGGTTGGTCATTTTAAGGGCTACGCAACCTTTGGCCGGAACATCCACGCTATCCAGGCTCATTCCTGCGCTGTTAACAACATCCGTATACCGGGCCAGTATATTGGGCATACCATCATTAAATTTTTCTGCATAAAGTACATCTGGGTCCTGCTCAATGCCCACATCATTGGGGTATTGTGCTGCAAGGGAGCTGCCCGGATGGTGCCGGTTGGGCTCGTGTAGCGGTTTAAAGCCGGCAATGCCAGCCAGTACCACCAGGATGCAGGTAAGTAGTTTCACTGTCATAAATAGATATAGAAACTTTCGAAGGGTTTGTACCCGGCCAACTAAATATACATAAAATTCAGGGTTGATACTATTGCGAAAAGGATAAGTATAAAAAGGTTGTGTTTTCTCTGTATGCAAGCCGAAGTAAAAATAAAATGCAGATAGGGTTCTTATACTGATATGGGCGATGGGTACTGCGTTTGCGCTATCTTTTTGTTATTGACCGCCCGTTCAAAATTTAAAAATATTCGCAGATGTTGTCGCATCAGTATGCCTATACATTAAAAAATCACCGGCCCCTAATACCGTTTAGTTGTGCCGGGGGCTGCCATATATGTCGTTGGTTGCAACAGCATCCCCGGGAAGATCCCCGTAGATACAGACGTTTTACCGTACATATAAAATGAAGGGAGGGCCAGCCGCCGGATGATTGTTTTATAACAAAATATGGTAAGTTTGTAACGGATACAAAAGGAACAGGGATTTTTAAGAACGATTGTGAAACACTCAGTGTATAGGTGATCGGCCGTCACTTTAATTATAAGAATCTCTCTTAAAAAAAATCGCAATACGTTTTTGGGATGCGTCATTTTGCACTGCATAGCGCCCTAACCGGTTTTCTTAATTGACGGATTGTGATAAAACCTTTCATCGGGATCCGTCTTTTTATTTATACTTGAATCTTCAAAAAAGGGGTACAGCATGACGATACAGCGACTTTTTTTTACCAACATTCTTATTTTAGGAATCACCGGTTGTGGAACCGGTAAAAAATTACAACGGCAGAACGTTTCATTTGATGAAGGCATCCGTCAGATCAATCATGTAGTGGTTGTTTATATGGAGAACCATAGCTTCGATAACCTTTATGGTGAGTTCAAAGGAGCGAATGGTATTAAAAATGCACAAAAGGGCAATTTTGTTCAGGTTGATGAACAGGGACGCCCCTATACATACCTGCCCGAAATTCCAAGGAATAACGCTTTTCCGACCAACCTGCCGAACAAGCTTTTTAATATAGATCAATATGTTCCGTCCGATAAAAAAACGCCGGATGTTACCCATCGTTTTTATCACAACCAGTTACAGATTAACGGGGGAAAGATGGATAAATTTGCGGCATACAACGATTCTAAAGGGCTGGCAATGGGCTATTACAATACCAAAAAATTGCCGTTGTATCCGGTAGCACAACAATATACCTTGTGCGATAATTTTTTTCAGAGCGTTTTTGGCGGTTCCTATTTTAACCACGTATACCTGATTGCAGCTGCTGCGCCGGTATGGAAGGATGCTCCAAAATCATTAGTTGCGGATGTGGACGATAAGGGCAGGATGATAAAAGATGGCATCGTTACGCCGGATGGTTATGCGGTGAATCATGTGCTTTCCCGGAACAAGCCATACCCTTCTAAATCGGATCTTTCCAAATTGCTGCCTTCTCAAACAATGCCTACCATTGGCGACCGGCTGAGTGAAAAAGGTGTTTCCTGGGCCTGGTATTCCGAAGGGTGGGATGATGCAGTAGCCGGAAGAAAAAACAATTTTGCATACAATCATGAACCCTTCCTGTATTTTGCCAAATACGAGGAGGGAACGGAAGGAAGAAAACATATGAAGGATCAGAATGATTTCCTTAGGGATGCAAAGGAAGGTACACTTCCCGCCGTTTCTTTTGTAAAACCCGGCGGAGGAAATGACGAACATCCCGGCAGTTCCGATGTATATTCTTCGGAGGAGCTGGCAGTGAAGCTGATCAATGCCGTATTAGACGGGCCCAACGCAAAAGATGCACTGGTGATCCTGACTTATGATGAGTTTGGTGGATATTTTGACCACGTGGCACCCCCGGTTATTGACAGATGGGGCCCGGGCAGTCGCATTCCTGCCATCGTTATCGGACCCTTTGCAAAAAAAGGGCATGTTGATCATACTCAATATGAAACCGTGAGCATTCTTTCGTTTATAGAACAGAGATGGGGAATAACGCCATTGGCAGAGCGGGATAAAAATGCAAACCCGTTTAGAAATGCCCTTATTTTTAAATAATCAACGTTCTTCCAGGCGGGCATGTGTTATGCGCAACAGGCTGGGGATTGTTGCTGTTCTGTTTACAGGGCTATCGATTGCAAGCTTCAGGCCCTTTTATGCAAATCATACAACTCAAACGGAAGCTGGCCGGCGTGTGCAAAAAATTCAAAAAACGGTCTTCAGCCAGATTACATCCTTTCGCAATTATGTAAACGATACGCTTCTTTTAGAAGTTAGCAAAAACCATGTGGATACGCAAGCGGTGCGGCATGCTTTTTTAAGATCAAGATTGTTGTTCAAAGAATTTGAATGGGCGGCCGCTTATTTTGCAGCCGATCTTACAGAACGGTTAAATGGGCCGCCGGTACAGGAGATCGAGAATGCAGACCTGCTGGATCCCTCTTTGGCCCGGGGCGTTGATCCGATGGGGCTGCAGGTGATAGAGGAATGGATCTACCCTGAATATGATACTGCCGGTAAAAACGAGCTGATCCGCGAAGTGCAGTATTTAATCACAAATACGGAGTACCTGGCTGCGTATTTTGCGGACCATCCGCTTGCCGACTGGCGGATCCTGGATGCCGCCAAATTAGAGGTGTTCCGGATCATTGCTTTGGGCATTACCGGATTCGACAATGGACTTTCGCTGAACAGCATGGAGGAATCTGCTGCAGCCTTAAAGAGTATACGGGGGCTGCTTTCTTATTACACAAATAAAGAAACGGCATTATTAAAGGACCTGGACGCTGCTATGGTGTACCTGCAGCGTCATCCGGACTTTGCCGCCTTTGACAGAGCGACCTTTATCACTCGTTTTGCGAACAAAATCAGTATTGGAATCGCACAATTAGAACAAACCTTACCTGGCCCTCAAATTCGATACAACCGGATGCTCCGGCAGAACGCAAGCACATTGTTTGATACGGATGCATTCAATCCCGATGCTTTTTCTCCCGGACCAGCGTTTCGTACTACAGCCTCCAGGGTGCAGTTGGGAGAAAAACTTTTTTATGATGCGGCATTATCCGGTACGGGTACAAGAAGTTGTGCTTCCTGTCACCGTCCTGATCTGGCATTTACAGACGGCCTGGGTAAAAATTCGGATATTCATAATCCTGCAAGGCTGTTAAAAAGAAATGTGCCTACCCTGCTCAATGCCGCCTTGCAGTCTAATTATTTCTATGATATGCGGGCCTTAACGCTCGAGGATCAGGTGCAGGATGTAATCCATAACAAAACGGAGATGGATGGTTCGATGGATGCCATTATAAAGTATGTTGCTGCGGATACTTCATACCGGTCATTATTTCAAAAGGCGTTCCCCGAAAAAGGAGCAGGGGAAATCGGATCAAATGAAGTAGCCAATGCACTTGCCTCCTATATCCGCAGCCTTACAAGACTCAACAGCCGGTTCGACGAGTATATGAGGGGTAATGAACAGGCTTTGTCTACCCGGGAATTGAAGGGCTTTAATTTGTTTATGGGAAAAGCAAAATGTGCCACCTGTCATTTTATACCCTTGTTCAATGGCAGCATGCCCCCAAAATATGTGGTGAGCGAAACGGAAGTGCTGGGTGTTCCGGCATCCCTGGCAGATTCTACATTGGATCCGGACCAGGGGTATTATGAGGTGATTGGAGTTGACTCTTATAAGTATGCGTTTAAGATTCCCACTATCCGGAATATCAGCAAAACCGCTCCCTATATGCATAACGGTGTATACCAGACACTGGACCAGGTAATGGAATTTTATAATAACGGGGGTGGTGCGGGACTAGGCATACATCTTTCGAATCAAACACTTCCTGAAGAAAAACTTCACCTTACAGATACGGAAAAAGAAGCGGTCATTGCTTTTATCAAGAGCCTGGAAAATAAAGGATAAAAGATGTGTGCGCCTGGCTGCCTGGCGCGTGCAATTATAACCGGCATCATCACCACGATTTAAATAGCCCGTATCCGTTCCATTCCTTTTATAATAAACGGGTATCTATTTTATTATATTGATATACGGCCATCATAAATAGTTTATTTATTCTCGTGTAAACCCAGCCATTTCTTCTAACGTAAGCCGCACTCTTAAGCAGCAACGGCATAAAGCAGATTGATGATTAAAGTTGTGCATAGTCCCCCATGGCGTAAAATGACTCTTTTAAGGTACAAAATACACTTTTTCTGCCGGGGGTATTCCGGTTCCTTTGCACTCAAAATAATAAATGTGATGTATACAAAAAAAAATGCCGTCGATAGGGGGGAGAAATATTGCATGGTCACCGGAAGCGCCATATAAACATTTCAGCCTGATGAATCGGGATGCCTCAATGCTCCTCAATGCCGGGATTCTTCATTGAAAATTATTAGGTTCAAAAACATTGATCCCACAAACAAATGATATGAAAAAGAAGAACGTTTGGATCTGTCTGTTCCTGTTTTTAGTTGCCGCCTGTACCAAGCCGGACCCCGCTTCTCCTGTCGCATCTGCAGCGCTGGTAACTGCGCACGGTACTCCCAGCGGTGCTGCCGTTACCAAAACGATTGGTGTTTCAGGAGGCTCTATCGTAAGCGAAGATGGCAATTTCAGCATTATTATTCCTGCCGGAGCACTTGCTGGTGACCAGGAAATATCGGTGCAACCCGTAATAAACCAACTACCCGCAGGATATGGCAGGGCCTACAGAAACCATTATACCCTTACGGTTTTCCATGTCTGACAAAAATGCTTCCATAAAGGCTGGAGAAATGCCCTTAAAAACCGGAACCGGCATGGCTTCCGGTCTTTACTTTGATGCGCCCGATTATGTGCCGGCAAATTTTACAGCCCACCTGCATTGGGATGAGGCCCGGGCAAAAGACCAATAGCTAAAAAGTGAAAGAATCGCCCGCTAAAACGGCAAATAAAAGAAGAAACAATTATTATGCACGGCGTTTATGTTGTATAGGCCTCGGTCCGGTTCTGTTCCTGGTATTTAACCATGGGGCTTACTGCCGGAAACCGGAAAGCGATAAGATGCGATTGAACTAAGGTTGTTGTTGTGGATGAACCCGGTGCTTTTCGCAGAGGGATCTGCCTGTTACAACAACGGCTTAGCCTCCTTTTCTCTTGAGAATTTGTTTTTATCGTTTCGATAAATGGTAAAGTCTTCATTGTCTATACTTACAACACGAATCGTTTTATCGACGCCGATCTTGATAAAAACAGACTCCAGGTAGGTGATGGCCTTCTCCATTTCAAACTCATACAGACTGATATCACTTTCTTTGCGGATGACCTGTTCGTCGTAGTCAACAATTTCCTGAACAACCAGGTCGGTCATTTCATGCGTGCCCGGTTGCAATAGTTCGTCCCGGGTTTTCCTTAACTGGGCTACTTCATCCTCCATTCGGGCGATGTCGGACATAAGTTTTTCGTAGCTCAAAAATGCGGTGGCAATCCGGGTAGTCTGGGTTTTTGAGGACATCACAACAATGTTTTACTAAAATTAAAAAGTATTTGCGGGATGGCCAAACCCGCGGGATTGCGGAATCACCTCATTTCTTGCAGCCACTTATCGTTACTCGTAGGGCTTCTGCTTCCGGTTGCCGCATACGCTGCTTTATGGCTCATAAAAAACAGTTTGTTCTTCAATGCGTTTATTGTAATAAATTACAAAACAAACAATGCTCCATTAAGCTATAAAATCATAATACCGATGATCAGGGAAGCCATAACAAATGACATACCGCAAATACAGGCTGTTAGAAATGCAGTGAAGGAGAATACCCTTTCTGACCCCAATCTTGTAACAGACCAGGATTGTGAGGCCTTTATAACACAACGGGGAAAAGGATGGGTGTATGAAACAGCGGGTCGCGTTGTAGGGTTTTCCATTGCCGATCTGAAGGATCATAATATCTGGGCTTTATTTGTACATCCGGAATATGAGAGAAAAGGCATTGGTAAGCGCTTGCATGATGCAATGCTGAACTGGTATTTTATGCAAACGCCTCAAACCGTTTGGCTGGGTACAGCACCGGGTACAAGGGCCGAAGCTTTTTACCGGAAGGCTGGCTGGACGGAAACCGGCATGCACGGGAAGGGGGAAATCAAATTTGAAATGACCGCCGAAAAATGGAACGCAATGAAGAACGGCTGACATCCATCAGGAGCTATATGCACGTTGGCATTTGCGGTATTTTACCGTACTCTGTATAAGGCAAAGGCAGTCCCTTGTTGCCGGATCGTGAACAGGGACTGCTTCTTTCCGAAAGGTCTGATATAGCCGGCGCACCCTTATGGTTCGGCGCGCGTATATTTTTTTGACGAAATTACATCGCCGTTCAGATCAGAAAGTACAATAAACAAGTGCTGGTCATTGCGTATCGAAAATGTGTACGTAAGCGCATCTTTCGTATACAACTCCGTTACTCCATAGATCTCGCAGCCTTTGTATTGTTTCCGGATCCGCTGCCGAACAAATACCGGTAATCCGTCTTCCTTGTAGTACCGTATGGTTTGAATAAGATTACCCGCATTATCGAACCGTGCTTTCATCAGCTTTCCCTCTGCCTGGAATGAAACATCGGAATACTCTTTGCCCGCTACCCAAACTACATTCTGCACATTACTGAAAAGGGCGTTAAAAGATTTCAGCGGCCGTTCTCCAATAATGGGGTTTGTTGCAAACGCTCCGGAGCTTAAACAGCAGAGGAATAAAAAAAAAGTAAATCGTTTCATGACGTATATTTTTGATTCATTAATGATCAGGTTGCTTTTATAAAAGTAGCGCCATTTAAAAAAAATGCACTCCCCCGTTAAGCGTGATTTTTGCTACCCACACGTATAAGAAATGTTAAAATGGTCTGTGGCTACGGAACATGAAAAATACACGGGCAGCCATAATTGCCAGGGGCGGAATTTCGCCTGGAGAGCAATACCGGCGCATATTTCAGAGGAGTATAGAATATAAAAATCGCTTCCTGAAAAGGGGGATGAAAATATATAAGGATGATGGAATGCCATCTTCGAAAAGGTTAGATGTACCGGTCTTTACGTGCTACTTTAATGGCTTCATCCCGGGAGTTTACATCCAGCTTGTGATAAATGTTTTTAATATGCGATTTTACCGTTTCAAGATCGATAAATAACTGCGCTGCAATCTTTGACCGGTTCTTTCCATCGGCAATACATTCCAGGATTTCCGTTTCGCGCTTTGTCAGTGGTGAGTTCGGATTTTTTTGAAAGTGCTGCATAACCTGCATGGCGATGCCGGCGCTCATGGCACCGCCCCCCTTCATCACTTCCCGGATATGTTCCTTTATTTTGCTAAACGATGTATTTTTGGTCAGATAACCGGAAGCGCCATTCCTTAATGCCGTGAAGATAAGTTCCCCTGTTTCGTAAACGGTAAGCATAATGACCTGTACATTGGGAAGCTGCTTTTTTATAGCCGGAATGGCATCCACTCCTTTGATACCCGGCAGCTGAATGTCTAAAAGAATCACATCCGGCTGATCTTCTTCCAGGTGTTTCAGCGCCTCCTCGGCAGATGCATATGCACCGGAGGTATAAAAATCTTCGTCCGATTGCAACAGGCTGATGTATCCTTTGCGGATGATTTCATCATCCTCGATAATGCAAATGTTAATGATTGCAGGCATATCTGGTGTATACATGTTACCGGTGCTCATAAATTTTTATTGCTCTTTTGCTTTTTTTAAACTGAATACTAAACTGCAGGTAGTACCCTGGTTCCGGATAGAGTGGATCTGTACCCGGCCTCCGATCTTTTCCGCTCTTCGTTGAATATTGTTCAATCCGTTACCCCTGTTTTGATCTTTATTAAATCCAATTCCATTATCTGTAAAGTAAATACCGATGCTATCCGGATGCTCTTTCCGGCAAGCAATCGATACACAGGTGGCGCCGGCATGCCGCATGCTATTGCTGAGCAGCTCTTTAAATATCATGATGATGTGGCGATTATAGCCCGGTGGTATTTTTACGGTCGCATCTATATCCGAAAGACCGGTAAATACAAACTGAACTTCGGTATCACTGAAAAGCTCCACTCCTGTTTGGCGGATGGTAAGGAGCACATCATTCAGATGATCACTTTCTTTTGACAACGACCAGATGATCTCCTTGGTTCCTGTATAAAGGCCAAAGGCATTGGATTTTATTTGCCGGATGATCTTGATCTTTTCCTCATCTGCCGGGTCCGTTTTATATTGCAGCACATCTGCAAGGATGGAGATGCGGGTTAATTTATTTCCCAATTCATCATGAAAGTCTGCGGCTGTTTGCTCCCTTATCCGTTGCTGTTCCTGCTCTTTGATCTTGCGGATCTCCTTGCGCCGTTTACGTTTTTGATTGGTGTAAATAAGCTGTATGGCTCCGCCGATACCGATGAGGACAATTACCAGCAGGCCCTTAAACCATGCGGTTTTATAATAAGGCGTAATGATGGTAAAGGGGTATTCAACAGTGTTTGCGGAAGTAATGCCATCGTTGGTAACTGCCTTTACTTTAAAAATATACCGGCCGGGAGGCAGCCCCATATAATTTAAAGAGGTTTCATGCTGAAGCGGGGAGAACGCGGTATCATATCCCTCCAGTTTATAGGTATACAGCAGCGATGCAGGATCGCGCAGATAGATCCCCTTAAAGCTGAAAGAGATACTATTGTTGGCAAAAGCTATTTTCGGATGCCGGGGCAAATGTTCCCATGCAGAAAGCGGCTGTTCTTTGGCATTCCGGAATCCGGGGTAATCAACAGATTCGATGACCGTTACAGGTGCTCCCTCCGGTTTTTTTATATCGGAAGCAGGATCATACAAAAAGGCTCCTTTCGTTGTACCGATCCATATTGTTTGATCATCCCCTTCGATTATGGCATTTAGATTGGTTTCTGAAGGCTCATAACCGTCTGCTATATTAAACGGACGTACCTCGAATGTGTTGTTAGCACTGTTTAGCCGTACCTGCTGTACTCCGGAACTGGTTCCAACCCAAAGATTATCCCGGGAGTCTTTCATAATGGCAAAAATATTATTGTCTGCAAGCCCGTTGTCGCGGTTGCAGGTAAGCGTTTTGTTAAGGGCCCGGTCCCAAAAGAAAAGTCCCTCATCAAAACTGCCGATAACAATATACCGGCCCACCCGTTCAAAGCAGGAGGCATTAACGTCTTCCAATCCCGGAATATGTATCGGTTTTGCGGCTGCGGTGTCCTTGCATGAATAGATGAAGAAGCCTTTGCTGCCACCGGCTAATATGTCATTGCTGTCGAGTGCGATAGCGTTTACGGCGCCTTTGATTCCGCTAATCTTCTTCGCTCCGTTTCCTTCAATCCAGTAGCTGCCTGCTGTAGTAAGCACACATACCTTATTGCCATAAGCCTTAATGGTAAAAATGCCGGGCCGGTATTCCTTTTCAAGCAGAATTTCAGAAACATGACCATTGCTGATCTTTAACAGCCGGTTTTCCATGGTGCCTACATAAATATTTCCCCGAGGATCCGACCCCAGGCAGTTCACGCCCCCGGTCTTCTTTTTTAACGGATCGATTGATTGAAATGTTTTTTTTGCAGCGTTATATTTCAACAGGGCGCCCTCCCGGGTACCGGCAAACAGATCCCCGTTTTTATCCTTGGCAAACCCCATTACTACATTGCCAATAAGCCCGTTGTTTTTGTCGTATCTTATAAACGGACCACCCGAATATTTGAAGAGACCATCACCATCGGTACCGATCCATAAATTATGAGCAGCGTCTTTAAAAATAAGATGAACCCGGTTATCCGAAAGTCCGTTTAGCGCATTTAACTCCTGCTTCAACAACAGGGTGCGGCTATCGATCAGCAATGCGCCATGTGCGGTAGCCAGCCAAAGCGTACGGTCCTCGTCAATATTGATGGATGTAAAAGTGCCGGCGTATTGTTTACGCGCAACGATTTTTTCCTCCTGGATCTTTAACAATGTGCCTTTATTGGTAACCGCATAATAAATCCCATGGCTTTCCGTCATGGACCGTACAAACTCCCGGGGCATTAATCCCGGCACCCCGATGATTTTTGTCCAGTTGCCATTCAACAATTCATAAAAGCCCTGCTGGTAAATATAAACCCAAAGTCTTTTTTTTTGATCACGGTAGAAACAGGTAGGACTTTTACCTTCAGGGGGAAACGGTATCTTTTCCAGGCTTTGCCCTTTTATAACAAACAAGCCGTTCCATAAATCATAAGTGTAAATGTTACCGGTGGCATCTTCTGTGATTACGCTAAAATCATAATCTGCTTTTTGCTGTGGTATTTTGAGATTCCGGAACCCGTAACCGTCGTACCGCGATAAACCTTTGGCAGTACTGATCCATACATCCCCCCTGGAAGAGCTGTACAGCGCCACGATCACATTGGAATGCATACCGTCCTTTTTTGAAAACGTTTTAAAATGAACTCCGTCAAAGCGGTTCAGACCGGCAATTGTTCCAACCCATAAATAGTTACGCACATCCTGCGTGATACAGGTTACCTGCGACTGGCTTAAACCTTTTTCAACGGTAAAATTTTCAATGGGAAGACGTTGCGCCTGTGTTGCCTGAAAAGCAAGACAAAAAGAAAAGATGAAACAGATACGCCTCATTAATTTTATCATTTGAACCCATTCCTGATAAATATAAATCACGAGCGCCTGACTTAACTGTTAATTTTTATATATATTTATACAACAAAGGGCAGGCAGTGAAAACCACCTGCGTTGCAGATAACAAAAATCTACATGAGAAAATTCTTCGGTCTATCTTTTAAGCAGGCAATGCCTTTTTACGGATCACCTGCATTGTTGCTATCGAATCCTATTTCATGCTCAAATGTAAGCCAGATTACAAAAACGTAAATCCCCCGGGAAGGGGGATTCTTTGTGGACGTTCTTGTTTTAAAAATGCCTCCGGCAATTTTCAGTTGGAGGATGCGCAATGACCGTTAACAATACGCGCTCCTTATAAAACAGGATTTTTATTTTTGCGCATGCCTTTCTTAATGGTTTCGCGGTGCATGGAGCCCCAGGCGGAAAGGGCATCCAGTACATCTCCCAGCGTGCCGGAATATTCGGTTAACTCATAGCTGACCACCACGGGTGTACCGGTAAATACCCGCCGGTGCACAAAGCCATTCAATTCAAGATCTTTCAATTCAGCCGCAAGTGCTTTGGCTGAAATACCTTCTATGGATCGCTGTAATTCGTTAAAACGCTTGCTGCCGGTTTTTAAGGCCACAATTATCCGTAGTTTCCATTTTCCGCCAATGGCATATAGCGCGTCTCCAACGGCCATTAAATTGGCATTACATGCTTCGGCTGACAGGGGAACATCGCAACGATTCGATTTAGCCATGATCTGTTGTTTTAGAACTGCAAAGATACCCACTTACCCGTTGTATAGTGCTTACCTTTTGTATAGTGCTTACTTTTTGAAAGTAAGCTGAAATAACTTTGTGTTCTTAAACAAAAAAATAAATTATGGCACAAGTAAAATGGTTATCGGATCTTACGCATAGTGAACTGGGTTTTAAGATCCGGCATTTAATGATCAGTAATGTAACGGGTTCTTTCCGGGATTTTGAGGTAGAAGTGGATGCCCCCGGAGACGATTTCAGTGAAGCCCAGGTGAAACTTAAGGCGCGTATGGAGTCCGTATCAACCAATAATGAACAGCGGGATGCGCACCTCCGCCATTCCGATTTTTTTGAAGTGGAAAAATATCCCGAGCTTGAATTTGTATCAACGGGTATTACACGCAAAGATGCAGATACCTTCGCTTTGCGGGGTAACCTCACCTTAAAAGGCGTTACCCATCCGGTGGAACTGAAAGTAGAGCATAATGGTACCACAAAGGATCCCTGGGGTAATGAGCGGGCTGGCTTTTTTGTAACCGGTAAAATTGAACGCAGCCTGTGGGGGATTAATTTTAATTCCGTACTGGAAACAGGGGGTATTGCGCTGGGCGAGGAAGTGAAGATTCAGAGTGAACTGGAACTGGTAAAGCAGGCCGTGGCTACTCCTGCATAAAGAATCCATTATGAACATTGAAAGAGCGATCGTAAAAACTGAAACCCCGGAGGCCCGCCAGGGATTCCTGGGAGCCGGTCATACTGCCCGTCAACTGGTCGGTGCCGATTTTGCAGCCTCCGATCCTTTTATTATGCTGATGGATGATGTACTGGATAAAAAAGATTTTCAACCCGCAGGCGGAGCCCATCCGCATGCGGGTTTTGAAACCGTGTCGTTACTGCTGGAAGGGGAGATCGGTGATGAAGCGTACAAAATGCACAGCGGAGATTTTCAGCTGATGACTGCCGGAAGTGGTGTGGTGCATACAGAAACCATCGACCGGCCCATGCAACTGAGGCTGTTACAACTGTGGCTGAACCTACCCGCAAATACAGGAATGCCACACCAGGGTTCAGGACCTGCCGCTGAAGCAGGTGCCGGTGCTGGATGAAAAAGGCGTGCACATCCGGTTGTACAGCGGCTCGCTAAACGGGCTTACGGCTCCGGTGGCCAATTATGTGCCGCTGATCGTTGCTGATATTTCGCTGGAATCAGGTGCTACTACCTTGCTGGAGCTCCCTGCAGCGTATAACACATTTGTGTACATACTGGAAGGTGCGGTTACTGCCGGTACGAATGAACAATCGCTGAAGAAGGAACAAATGGGATGGCTGGATCTGTTTGATACAGCCGGGCAAAGCACATTAAAAATAGCTGCAAAAGAAGGAAAGGCCCGGCTGGTACTGTATGCCGGTGCACCGCTGAAAGAAACCATCGTAGTGCATGGTCCCTTTGTTGCCGACAGCGCAGATGTAATTCCCGGACTGTATCACCGGTACCGGTTGGGTCAACTGCCACATATTGCAACGGTTCCGGAGGCCCAGCGGATATTGCTTTAACCAGTGGTGCTATACCTGGGTTCTTACCACATCTTTTAAACTGCTATAACGTTTTTCTGCCGGCATGGGGTTTTCTCCGTTTTTTACCGGTCTGCTTCCAGGAGCTGCCGGTTGAAGCCTGTTTTCAAACATTGGGTTATGACCGGAAGAGCCAGCTCCTTCATATAATGGATTACGCGCAGTTGAGTCAGCCTGCGTGGCCTGTTGCTGCCGGGCAACGGTAACATTCATAGAAAGTCGTGCCGGCATGCCGGCACTAGTAATGATCCTGGAGTTGTTTACCTGGGAAAAGCCTGCCTGCGCCCAGGCCAGGATCATGCAAAGGGTAAGTATTTTTTTCATTGTTTTACGTTTAGTGTACTGGTATATCCCCTGCCGGGCATTTTTGTTACCCTTCCAGGATTAGTTTTAACACGAGCAAAAATTTAGCAAAATATTGCTAAATATATTAGCAAATCATTGTACCTTAGCTGTGGCTGCTGGCAGCCCGTTATATGGCACAGGCGCTGTTTCATACCACCCTTTTTCAACAACTGCAGGAAGAGCTGCTGTTGTTGCAGGGCCTGCGGGTTCCCCTGGATGCGGAGCTGCAGGACATCGGGCTGGGTATTATTAATCAGTCATTTCCACACCGGGCATTCCCGGTAGGTGCTGTGCATGAATTGATCAGCAGCAGTGCTGAAGATGCCGCCGCTACTACCGGCTTTATGGCGGGCCTGCTGGGCACACTTATGCGGAAGGGTACCTGTCTTTGGGTAAGCCGGCACCGGAGTATTTTTCCTCCCGCATTACGCTTTTTTGGTATTATGCCGGACCAGGTCCTTTTTGTAGAAGCCCCGGATCCCCAGCAGGCGCTTTGGGCCATCGAAGAAGGGCTTAAGTGCGCAACCCTCGCTGCGGTGGTGGGGGAAGTTGGAGCGCTAAGCTTCACTGCATCCCGCCGGTTGCAGCTGGCTGTAGAAAAAAGCCGGGTAACCGGGTTGATACACCACCGTACCAATCGTATAACGGAGAGCCAGGCATGTGTATCCCGTTGGCGGATCAAATCCATTGCCAGCAAGCCTCCGGAAGGATTACCGGGCGTGGGGTTCCCCTGCTGGAATGTGGAACTGTGCAAAATACGCAATGGCCGGCCGGGCAGGTGGAATGTACAGTGGACTCCACAGGGCTTTTCGGTGCTGGCAGAGCAAATTGCTGAGCAGCCGGTTATTATTAAAAAAGCGGGATAGCATGCGCCGGTATTTATCTATATGGTTTCCTGCACTGCTCGCCAACAGGGCACTGCGCCTCCGGCCTGGCCTAAAGAATATGCCGTTTATTATTGCTGCACCGGAACGGGGCCGGCTGATGGTAAAAGCCGCCAGCACGCCGGCTGTGAACAAAGGAATTGTACGGGGCATGGTGGTGGCCGATGCAAAAGCCCTGCTTCCTGAATTAAGATTATTTCATTACAAACCGGGTGCGGAAGAAAAATTATTGACCCGGTTAGCGGAATGGTGCCTTCGTTTTACGCCGGTGGTGGCCGCTGACCTGCCGGATGGGATTGTACTAGACATCAGCGGTTGTCCGCACCTTTGGGGTGGAGAGCAGCCCTACCTCAATACGATCATCCGTAAATTAAAGACCTCCGGCTACGAAGTGCGTACGGGCATTGCAGACACGGTAGGTGCCGCATGGGCGATGGCCCGTTTTGGAGCAGCAGATCTTATTGTAGCTCCCGGCCAACAGGAAACTGCGCTGAAACCGTTACCTCCCGCTGCTTTGCGGCTGGAACCGCTGGTATTGGAACGGTTACAAAAGCTGGGTTTTGCGGATATCGGAAGTTTTATTTCAATGCCTTCAACAGTATTACGCAGGCGCTTCGGACAGGCACTGCTTACCCGCATCGCGCAGGCCCTGGGTCATCTTCCGGAAGCACCGGTACCTTTGCAGCCCGCAATCGTTTTCCGGGAGCAGCTTCCTTGTACAGAGCCCGTACATACACGGGTTGCCATTGATATTGCCCTGGAAACATTATTGCAGCGGCTTTGCGATAACCTTCAGCGTGCCGGCAAAGGACTGCGTTCTGCTGTATTTAAGATCGACACCATAGATGGCCGGTTGCAGGAAATTTTTATTGGTACCAACCGGCCGGTGCGTAATACCGCGCATCTGTTGAAACTATTTGAACCCAGGATCTCCACCATCTCCCCGGGGATGGGTATTGAAGTGTTTACACTGGAAGCCCCGGCGGTGGAGGAACTGCTGGGCCGGCAGGAGGCCATTTGGAATACACTGGGGGGTGCAGATACCGGCACGGAACTGGCCGGTTTGCTGGACCGGATCGCCGGCCGGATGGGAGATGCCGCCCTGACGCGGTACCTGCCGGCCGAACATTACTGGCCAGAACGTTCCGTTGTTCGCGGCGGATTGTTTGAAAAGGGTACAACTGCCTGGCGTAGCGACCGGCCGCGCCCCGTATACCTGTTGTCTAAACCCGAACCTATTATTGTTGCTGCTCCGGTACCGGATTATCCGCCCATGCTTTTCCGTTACCGGGGAAAGGTGCATCATATAAAAAAAGCAGATGGCCCGGAACGTATTGAACAGGAATGGTGGCTGGAGCTGAACCTGGTACGCGATTACTATGTGGTGGAAGATGAAGAAGGCGCCCGCTACTGGTTGTTCCGGGAAGGTCATTATGGAGCAGAAAAACCGCAATGGTTCCTTCATGGATTCTTTGCATAAAAAAAGGTATACATGCCCTACACAGAATTACAGGTAACTACCAATTTTACATTTTTAAGAGGCGGATCACATCCCGAAGAATTGGTAAAACAGGCTCTTGAACTGAAGTATACGGCGCTTGCCATTACCGACCGCAATACCCTGGCAGGTGTGGTGCGTGCGTATGCTGCAGCAAAGGATACCACCCTGCGGATCATACCCGCCTGCCGGCTGGATCTGGCGGATGGCCCCGGCCTGCTGATTTATCCAACAAATAAAGAAGCCTACAGCCGGCTGTCTGCATTGCTTACAGAAGGGAATCTGCGTACGGAAAAAGGGAAATGTGTGCTGTATAAAGCCGATGTATACCGGTATGCAAAAGGAATGAAGTTTATTGTGGTGCCGCCGCCGGAATTAAATGCTGCGTTTGAGCTGGACCAGGCGTTTAAGGATGCAGTAAAGGAATACAGGAAGGCGCTGGGACAAGAGCTGTACCTGGGAGCCATATGTACTTACCAGGGCAATGACGCAAAAAAGTTGTTCCGGCTGGCGCAACTGGCAGAACAGTGCGGTGTTCCGGTGGTGGCCACCAATGATGTACATTATCATGAAGCAGCAAGACGGGAACTGCAGGATGTGCTGACCTGCATCCGCGAAAAGTGTACCATACAAACTGCGGGTTACCGGCTCTGTCAGAATGCTGAGCGGCATTTAAAGGATGAAAAGGAAATGCTGCGGTTGTTTCGCCTGTATCCGGATGCCATTGCCCGCACACAGGAAATAGCGGAAGCCTGCCAGTTCTCCCTGGGACAGCTCAACTATGTATACCCGGAAGAGCTTACAACGGAGGGCCGTACACCGCAGCAGGAGCTGGAATACCTGGCATGGAAAGGCGCGCAGGAAAAATTTACTCCCGCGGAGCTGTGTACCGTTGAAAAGAATATCAAAGAAGAGCTGGCATTTATGGAGCGTAAAAATTATGCATCCTATTTTCTAACCGTTTATGACCTGGTTCGTTTTGCACGCAGCAGGGAGATCCTCTGCCAGGGCCGGGGCTCTGCGGCTAATTCTGTTGTTTGTTATTGCCTGGGCATTACGTCGGTGAACCCGATAAAAATTAAATTACTTTTTGCCCGTTTTATGTCGGATGCACGGGATGAACCGCCGGATATTGATGTAGACTTTGAACATGAACGGCGGGAGGAGGTGATGCAATATATTTATGAAAAATATGGCCGCGACCGGGCCGGTATTGTAGCCACCGTAACACAGGTGCATTGGAAGGGAGCTGTAAGGGATGTGGCCAAGGTGATGGGCCTGTCGGCCGATGCGGTGGATCATCTGGCAAAATCGGAATATGAACTTACACAAGAGTGGACGGAGGGAAAATCAAGTACCAGCGGAGGTTTTATGGCCCATGATCCGCATCTTTTAAAAACACTGGAGCTTACCCGGCAATACATCGGCTTTCCCCGGCAGCTGGGGCAGCATACGGGAGGCTTTGTGATCACGCAAAATAAATTGTCTGACCTCTGCCCTATCCTGAATGCACGTATGGAAGACCGTACCTGTATTGAGTGGAATAAAGATGATATTGAGACCCTGGGCTTTTTAAAAGTGGATGTACTGGCCCTGGGGATGCTCACCTGCATTCGCAAAGGATTTGACCTGATCAAACAGCATCATGGCCCTGTGCTGACGCTGGCTACTGTTCCACCAGAAGAGAAAGAAGTATACGAGATGATCAGCCGGGCAGATACCATCGGTGTGTTCCAGATTGAAAGCCGGGCGCAGATGTCGATGCTGCCCCGGCTGCGGCCGGAAAACTTTTACGACCTGGTGATCGAGGTGGCTATTGTACGTCCCGGACCCATACAGGGCGATATGGTGCATCCTTACCTGCGCCGGCGTAATGGTGAGGAAGAAGAAATATACCCTTCTGCCGAATTAAAAACCATACTGGAACGCACCAGGGGGGTGCCCCTCTTCCAGGAACAGGCCATGGAGATCGCCATTGTTGCGGCTGGTTTTACGCCTGCAGAAGCAGATGGGCTGCGCCGCAGTATGGCAACGTTTAAAGCCCAGGGACAGGTAACAAAATGGCGTACCAAACTGGTAAACGGAATGGTGGCAAAAGGATATGAAAAGGAATTTGCGGAGCGGGTATTTAAACAACTGGAAGGTTTTGGAAGCTATGGTTTCCCGGAAAGTCATGCCGCCAGTTTTGCCCTGTTGGTATATATCTCTTCCTGGACCAAGCTTCATTACCCGGATGTGTTTTGCTGTGCGCTGCTCAACAGCCAGCCCATGGGCTTTTACCGTCCGGCGCAAATTGTCATTGATGCACAGAAACACGGCGTAGAAGTGCTTCCTGCCGATGTGAACCATTCCTGCTGGGATCATACGCTTGAAGAAAAAAAGGGCGCCTTTTGCCCGGTCCGTCTGGGTTTCCGTCAGGTAAAAGGAGTAAAGGAAGAAGAAATGCAGTTGCTGATCGAAAGAAGAAGGCATCCTTTTAGCAGTATTGTTCAGCTATCTGATGCCGGGATCTCCCAGGCTGCGCTGGAGTATCTTGCCGATGCAGATGCCTTCCGCTCGCTGGGGCTGGACCGCCGGCAGGCGCTTTGGGAAGTAGCCGCTTTAGCGGACAAGCCTTCCGGTGTATTTGAAGGACTGCCTTCTGAAAGCGCCACAGAACCCGTGGTGCAATTGCCTGCGCTGAGTGCGGCGGCTCATGTGCTGCAGGATTATAACAGTACCGCCCTGTCGCTAAAAGCCCATCCCGTAAGCTTTGCACGTTCCCTGCTTCAGAAACGGAGCATTGCACCCACCCGTATGTTAGAAGTGTGGCCGGATGGTGCTTTTGTACGGATCGCCGGCCTGGTGCTGGTACGGCAGCGGCCGCAAACGGCAACCGGGGTTTGCTTTATTACCATTGAAGATGAAACCGGCATTGCCAACCTGGTGGTATTTCATAAAGTATTTGAAACATACCGGAGGGAAATTTTACAGTCAAAACTGCTGATGGTTTCCGGGAAGATTCAAAAAGAGGGAACTGTGATCCATGTAGTGGTGAGCCGTTGTTACAATATGAATGCATTCTTACAGGATATGGTAGCTCCAGGTACAGAAGATCTCCGGCTGGCGGTTACCTCCTATATGGGAGAAATGGATCCTTCCGGAAAGAAAAAAGATATCGGGCAAAAAGCAGTACAGGGGGAATTATTCCCCTCAAGGAATTTTAAATGAACAGACGGCCGTTGTGCTGCGGTCTGTATTTTTATGAGCCAACCATGGGACTCGAACCCACGACCTGCTATTTACGAAACAGCTGCTCTACCAACTGAGCTAGGATGGCATTTTTTGGGAATGTAAAATATCCAATCTGATCTTCGTTCTTATCAAATATTCTTCACTTTTACATTTACTCCCGGCATCTCCGTAATGTAAAATAACGAATAAAAATTTAAAATTAAAAAGCAGGAGCTCCTGTTATGGCTAGTAATTTCCCTTCTTATCGAGTCTTGTTTTTTTATATGCTACATTGAATATTGCTCATTTTATCTTTTCCTGGCTGCCGGTAAAATCTTCCTGTGAAAGCTCATGATTGGCCATTGCGCCTGCAAGATTGCCTCCGGCTACGGCGTTGGCCACAGATCGCATCGGAGATACCGCATCGCCGCAGGCGAAAACACCGGGCACCGTTGTTTTTTGAAAAGCATCTGCCTGGATATGACCCTGTTCGGTAAAGGCGCAGCCCAACGCCGCAGGCAATGAGGTTTGTTGTTCAAACGGTACACGGGCATATAGTGCCTGTAAGGGTATGGCGGTACCATCTGTAAACAGCACCTGCTGCAGCTGTCCCCCGGTTTGTTGCAGGGCGTTGATCTCAGTTTGTACTACGGCGATGTTCCGTTGTTGTAACTGCTGCAGTTCTTCCGTTGTAAATTGTGCGGCTCCATTGGTAAGCACCGTCAGGTCGCTGGTAAGATTCCGGACGAGTGCGGCAAAGTGCAGTGCAATTGGTCCATTTGCCAGGATCCCTGTTTTATGATTGCGGAATTCGTACCCATGACAATACGGACAATGGATCACCGATTTTCCCCAGCAATCGGCAACCCCTTTAATTGCCGGAAGCAGGTCTTTAATGCCGGTTGCGAGGATCAGCTTCCGGCCATGAAATCTGTTGCCCGAATGTGTTGAAACAATAAAATGATTTCCTGATATTGTTACCGATGTTGCAAGGTCCGTGCGAAATTGTACGGTATGATACCGGGCCACCTGTTGCCGGGCCAGGGCCGCTATTTCAGCAGGCGGTTTACCATCCTGGGTAAGAAAGTTATGCGAATGCGGTGTAGTGGCGTTGCAGGGAGTACCGCTATCCAATACCAATACGTTTTTTAAAGACCGGCCCAACGCCATAGCTGCCGAAAGACCTGCATAGCTTCCTCCGATAATTACTACGTCAAAATGATTCTTTGTTTCCATAACATCCATTTAAGTGTTGATTGCAGAACGGTTCCTGAAAAGGCAAAACTAGTATTTATTTTTCATTTATGCAACTTTGTTGCATAAATGAAATTGAAGCGCCGGTTATTTTTCAAGGAACGAAGTGTGCCGCCTTTGAAATATCATCAGTGGATTTTGAGTTAGGTATAACTACAAGGAAAAAGACGGTAATGATAAAGCAATCATCAATGATTTTATTCAGCAGTTTGTTCCTGTAGATTATAATAAGGCAACGGCGCACATGCTGCAACAAAATAAAATAAGGCCTCCGGCAATTACCGGAGGCCTTATTTTATTGATATCTATTGTCGGATCAATTGCCGGATTCACCCTGGGCGAACGGCAATGGACCGGGCGATTATGAATTATTCCTGTACCGCCTGTATAACTTTGCTGTAGCTGTATTGTCCGTCTTTATCTACTTGTTTAATGCGGATGAACAATTTGGCATCGCTGTCGATAGATGATGCTTCCTGTTTTTTACAGGAGGTTGCTCCAAAGATACCCGTACCTAACAGGATGGTAAGCATCAGCATCCATTTGTTTCTGCGGTTTACCAGCAGCCCGGCAAAGGCCAGTACCGCAACAGACATACCCAGCAATCCGGTAGCGGCACTCTGGCTCATACCAAAGTTGTAGCTGATGGGCATATTAGAGTTGCCGTTGACAGCACTGCTCTTCACCGCTCCTATTTTTACAAACTCCTTACCGTCTTTTGACGCTTCAATTTCAAAATGACTGTTGTTCTGTTCGGTGAGTGTGGTAAAGTTTACCTGGAGCTGACTGCCCCGGATGCTTGCACTTACTTTGTCGAATGTAGCCGGTAAAAAGATATCTTCTGCCTTGATCACAATTTCTGAAGAAGTAATGCCGCAATCTCCTTTAGCGGTATATGTTACCTTAATACCCGCATTCCTTCCGGTAATGGTTAATAAACCTGCTTGTGTAATGGTTGCAGGGCCTGTTACTGTAAAGTTTCCACCAGCCGGTGTATATTCTAATTGTATCTGATCACCAATATGTACGGTACCCTGCGGAGGGAATAAGGTGGTTGCTCCGGAACTGGCTCCGCAGATATCCATTACTGCAGTTGCAGAAAAATTATAGGTGGTTTCGTTTTCGTTTGCATCAGAACCATCGGCCATGCTGCCATGTACCCTGTGTCCTACATAACCATAACGGCCGCTACATTTTTTAACCACCATGGAGGTATGTCCACCGGTTTCAACGGCTACAACCTGGTCAGCGCTGGTAAGTCCGCCGGGAGGCGTTGTAGGGTCATAGTTGTTATTGGCATTTCCCAATCCCAGCATATTGCGCTCATTATTACCCCATGCCCATACCACACCGGTATTGGTTATTGCATTTACTCCGCTTACGCCATAATTGTCATGCTCATTAGGACTGATCCAGGCGATATTGGAAAGGTCGGTATTGCTGCCGGACTTTACACGTACCCAGGATTTTCTTTCTGTTGTGCTACGGTCGCCCAGCTGCCGGTACGTATTGTTCCCAAGGCTGTAGATATACCCATCTGTACCCAGGATGTATTGGCTGCTTCTGGTAGTAGTACCCGTCATACCGATCATTTTTGGAATGATGGTATTACCGGAGTAGGACAATGTCATTTTTGTAGCGCGGTTGCGGTTTGTGCTGGTATTTGCATCACTAAGGTAAACATCCCGTCCCCAGGTCCACACCGTGCCATCTTTCTTTTGTGCCATTAAACCTCCGGGAGCACCTCTTACTGCTGCCACATTGCTGAGCACCGGGTTTCCGCTGCCGGATTCGGTTACCTGGTACCAGGTAGTTGATGAGCTGGCACTGTTGCCTGCACCACGCATATCACTGTTTTGAGAAAGCACCCATACATTACCGGAGCAGGTAAGAAGCGCCAGCGTTTGGTAGGTGCCGAACAGCATTTTTACATCCGTCGGGTTTACCCCGGAAGGCAGACCGCCGCTTACCTTGGCGAAACCGGTACCGCTTTTAAAAGCACTGCTTACAAGAATGCCTTCGTCACCCCAGATGAAAAGACCTGTAGTGGTTAATACGGTAAACTGCGCATTGTTCTGGCTGTTACTACCGCCGGCGATCTTTAAAATATCACCGGTAAGGCCGGAATAGTTTGCACTATTCAATTCGGCCGGTACCAGGTTGCTGGAAGAACCGTTGCTTTTTGTACGTTCGCCCCAAACCAATACCTTACCGCTTGCCTGCTTGGTAAGGGTGCTGTGAAACAGGCTTACCATATTATCATAGTCGATCGAATTGATATCGGTAACATTTAAATAAGAATTGCCGCAATTGCTGCATTGTGCATTGGCAATGGGGCCATAGAAGCCCGAAAGCAATACACATAGAAGTGTTAATAGTGCTGTTGGTGAAATTTTCCGTGTCATTTTCAAGTTCAGTTTTATTGTTTTTTTTTGAATGTTTGTTAAACCGGTCGATGACGGACAATACAGGGTGCAACCATGAAGCAGCGCTGTACATGTCAATCCATAATGAGCTGTTTGCAACGGCATTTAACGTAAACGCAAAGCCATTGCTATGCCATCTGTTCCTGCAACAGGGAACCAGGTTCCTGCTTCAGGTGGAGACAGTGCCTAATGTTTGATTAAAGGCGTGAAGTTTTCAAGAGCGCCTGCCTTTAACCCATTTAAACGTGCCCGGGTACGGTACTGCGACATGTGATCGCATAGTGGTTCTTTTCATAGTTGCGCTATGATCCATGCCGGATCCAAAGCTTGTTTGAAGGGTATAAGCCTGGCCGATATCCTGACGGTGACAACTGGCCTGGATGACGAGCCGCAAGACATCTGTAACAAATCAAAAAGGGAATAAGGAACACCAGCGTCCTGATGTAAAGTCCCTGCATAAAAGCTTCTGTTTTAGCAATGTTCCGGGGTTATTATCATCTTGCTTTTGAAACAATGATGATTGTGTTATTCCGGTAACCGTAGTTTATCATGAAACAGTCTTAGGCTAAAACTTCCTGTTTGATGTTAATCGGGTGCGAAAATAAACGGATTGTAATTGCGGTGCAAGAGAATTCGATGAGTGCCACTGTTTATTCGATAAGTTCGATTAATTATTGGGTGACTTCGAAATGGCGTTGTGAAAGAAACGGGTAAGCTGATTTATATTAAATCGATGAAATGCAGTGCTGGCGCATGTTTCAGGGGATTGATATACAGGTAAAAAATAATTTAAAGCGCTTTGTTACTATAATCGATGTATTGAAACCTGTATGCACAAAGGGTGACCTTATCGCATTAAAAGCAGTTCCCATCTGTTGAACAACATTACGCATAAGGTCTTTCCCTTTTTGTAAGGACATACTTACATTTCAATGCCCCTGAGCTTCCGGTACAACTTTAAGGCATATACATCCGTCATGCCGGAAATAAAATCAAGAATATGCATCACCTTCATATAAGGACTGCCGGCTTCATCAAATGTATATTGGGTAGGTAACAGCTCCAGTATTTTCTGGTGCTCTTTTTCCCGGCTTGCGGCGGGCGTTAATGCTGCGGTAACAAAATCTTCCACCAGTCCCGACATGATGCGGAAGCCGGCAATCTCCAGCTCCACTACCTTGCGGGCGTTGTAGAGTTTTTGCCGGGAAATAGCGGCAATCGTTTTTAGGGATTGTTCCAGTTCCGGGATGGCATCGATCAAACTTTTTTCAAATGTTCCGGCCAGGATGGAATCCTGGTTTTCCCAAAATACGCCGGTACATTTATAGATCAGTGTGCCGATAGACTTTGCCCGTAAATAGGCAATCGATTCATTGGGGTCACCGCTCAGATCATCGGCCACTCTTTTTACAGAATCCATATTGGACTTGGGATCTGCTGCAATAATAGAGAAAAACTGATCCCGCACATCATCATAGCTCAGGATACCTAAACGATGGGCATCTTCAAAATCAATAATATTATAACAGATATCATCTGCTGCCTCCACAAGAAACACAAAGGGATGGCGCTTATACACGATTTCAGAACCTGCTTCCGTATCGCGGATCATATGCAGTTCCTGTGCTATTTGCAAAAACACCTCTTCATCAATGTTGAAGTATCCATATTTTTTCCGGTGAAGCATGCCTTTTACAGAGGCCCGGGACTCGCAGGGATATTTAATGATAGAGCCCAGGGTACTGTAGGTAAGGCGAAAACCGCCTTTCATGCGCCCATTCTGCTTCATGGTAAGAATGCGGAGGGCGTTGGCATTTCCTTCAAAGGTGATGAGGTCTTTCCATTCTGCCGGGCTGAACAATTGCTTAAAGGCAATATCATCCGGGTGCGCAGATTGGTGCCGTTTTTTAAAATATTTGGAAATGGCGTCTTCTCCTGAGTGACCAAAGGCGGGATTTCCCATGTCGTGGGCCAGGCAGGCCGCTGCAATAACATATTTCAGATCGCTGGTATAAAAAGTAGCGGCATCCGGGTCTTTTTCAACCGCTGGTAACGTAGCGATTTTTTCACCGATCAAACCACCCAAAGAACGGCCCACACTGGCTACTTCCAGCGAATGGGTAAGCCGGTTATGCACAAAGATCTCCTCCGGAAGGGGAAATACCTGTGTTTTGTTCTGCAGCCTTCTGAAGGGACTGGAAAAAATAATGCGATCCCAATCGCGTTCAAAATCACTCCGGATATCCCGGGTTGCTTTATCGATCCCATATCTTTTTGAAGAAAAACAATTGTTCCATGTCATTGCCATAATCGCAAATTTAAGCCTTGTTACGATAACCCTGCCGGGCTTCGAAACAGGATAATTGGCATCCGGATTCATTACACTGTTAATGCTCCAGGACTGGCCTTGCTCCCTGCTTAATATTGAACCGTAATGAGGAGCCGAAGAAGCAGGAAACGCGGAATCAAAAAAAGCACGACGGCTGTCATGCTTTAAATAATAAGTTTTAGCAGTTGTGTTAAACCGCCGGGAGGTATGTTGGAACTTTTAAATGCGGATAGCTTTCGCCCAGTTTATTTAAAAAGTAATTGCCCACCACAAATTCCTGTACCTGTTTGCTGGCATTCATAGACAGGAAGGCGGCATTGTTGGGACTTACATTTACAAGCCCGCTGTATAATAAAAGGCTTACCGGCTTATGATCCGTGTTCAGCTCCAGTTTATAAGACCTTAATGCATAGTCGCCATATTTTATATGCTTCCAGGAACTGCCCGATAACGGTATTTCGTAGAGCGTGGACTGTTGCAGCCGCGACTGGTCAAATACCAGGTGCTTATCAATATCGCCATCCTTGTTGGTATCAAACAGGTGTAATTCATTTCCGCTCAAAGCGAGGTATTTGGGTGTTGTTACGGTAGTAAACTTTACGGTGCCCAGGGTTGCCAGGCTTTTCAGGGCATCTTTGCCCAGGTCTTTTGCACGGTCGGTTGCCGTATATTCGCTGGCGGCCGTAGTAAAAGCTTCAACAGGTAAACCGTCCATATGCTTTTTCAGAAAAGCATAATCACCGTTCATCAGTTCCTGCTGGTATTGAGGGGCACTGCGGGCTTCCCGGGAAAGATCAAGATTGGCAAAGGCGTTCTTCGATTTGTTGCGCTGGGATCTCCACCAAAAGATGGCCACAGCATAAAAGACAACGAAGAAAATAACTACGTAGATGATTGTTGACATGGTATTTTGTTTAAGTGAATAGAATCAAACACGGTGGGGAACCACTTTCCTGGGCTTTGAAGGCAGCAGGCCGTAGATGATCAGCGATAGGATCAATAGCCCTGCCAGCTTGCCTCCGTAACGGGTGTAAAAGCCCAGGCGCAGCAATTTTTTTTCTTCCAGCTTATTTTCCTTTAGAATCTCCCCGAGCTGTTCGGCAGTAAGATCATAAAAAGTGGCGCTCTGTTTATCATAACCTACCAGCCGGGGTTCCCGGGTGATCCACAGCGGTAGTATATAAGCGATATTAAATTCCTCGTGCAGTACGCCCAGGTCCAGGTAATGCTTATTGTCCGGGATCCGGTAAGCGTCGGTATCCGGCAGATCAGCGGCTGTTTGCAGCACTTCCCTGTTCCCAAATGGAATTTTAAGACGGGCTTCAGCATGATGACTGTGCAGTATAAAAAGTCCGGTAAGGTAAAGCGGTGTAAGGTATCTGATGAGTGACATGGGTTATCCGATTCCTTTCAAAGGAATAAAAAAGAGCGGATCTGTCCAAAAAAATATACCGTTCCGCCCGGAGTATTACTAAAAAATAACCGGGGTTAAGCGGCCGCTATATTTTAGGCAGCTGGTAGCCATTGTGATAAGGTGCCATAAAATAAGAAGCATTCAGTTTGCTGTCTGTAAACTTACCGGCGGCTTTATCCCAGGTAACTTTAGCCTGGCTGCGGTAAGCAATATTTCCCATCTGGCAAACGGTGGCAATATGTGCTCCGGTTTGGATCGGACAATTGAGATCGGCCAGTTTCCGCGAGCGTACTACATTGATAAAGTTTTGGGTATGTTTGTCCAAACCATTATCAGACGGCCTTTTGCGCAATACACTTACTTTTTTATCGCTGTGTTTTTCTTCCAGCACCTCCCATCCGCCACGGTCCAGCTCCAGGGTGGCATTGTTGCCAATAAAGGCAATGCCATGGTCCTTTCCATACAATCCGTTATCGATGCCCATGGCATGATCCCAGATCAGGTTAAAGTTGTCGAACTGGTAAAGTGCTGCCAGGGTATCGGGTGTTTCCTGGTAAAGATCGGGATAGGCAAAATCGCCGCCCAGGGCAGAAACGGTTTTGGGAACGGGGGCATCCATTCCGAAAATAGCATAGTCCATGAGGTGCACACCCCAATCGGTCATCAATCCGCCGGCGTAATCCCAAAACCAGCGGAAATTAAAATGAAACCGGCTCGAATTAAAGTTCCTGGTTTTGGCGGGCCCCAGCCAGAGCTTGTAATCTACGCCGGCAGGAGGCGCACTATCCACCACCTTTGGCCCTGGTTTCATCCAGCCCTGGTAACACCATACTTTTACGGTACGGATATTTCCCAGCTGACCAGAGCGGATAAAATCCACCGCGTCCCGGAAATGCTGCTGGCTGCGCTGCCATTGCCCGGCCTGCACCACCTTATTGTATTTTTCCTGTGCGGCAACCATTGCCCGGCATTCTGCAATAGAGTTTCCTACCGGTTTTTCCACGTACACGTCCTTACCGGCCTGTACCGCGTGTATCATAATGAGGGCATGCCAGTGATCGGGGGTACCAATGATGACCGCATCAATATCCTTACGGTCCAGCAGCGCGCGGTAATCGTTATAGGTTTTGATATTGGAGGTATCGATATTCATTTTAGAAAGCTCACGCATCCGGCTATCCAGCACATTCCTGTCTACATCGCAAAGCGCAGCAAGCGTTACGCCCGGATTTTTAAGCATGGAAACGGTGTCGGCCCATCCCATACCGTTGATTCCGATGGCCCCGATCCGGATCTGGTCGGCCGCTGTCTTGTAAATGCGGGAGAAGTTTTTTGTATTAAAAGACTGTAAGGCCAGGCCTCCCAGGGCCAGCGCAGAGGATTGGGCAATAAATTTTCTTCTTGAATGCATGGCAAACTGTTTTGTACTGTCAAATGTATAAAAATGTAATCGATTACAAAAAAATAGATAAAAAGAAATGACAGTCAGAGCCGGAAACAGGTGTCATCCAGATCCATATTTGATATTCGCTCCTTCCGGGAGCTGCCCATTAAGTCCGGTGGCAGGGGGGCAAGTGCAATGCGGAAGGTAAATTCAAAACCATAGCACCCGTATTCAAAGTTCGGCCTGCAAAGACCGCAAATACCAATTTTCTTTGGAAAATGAAAAGACTATCCATCATCATCGCATGGCTGGTGCCGGTTGCCGCTTACAGCCAGGTAACGCTGAAAGGAACGGTAATAAATGCCCGTGACAGTGTGATCGTTTTTAAAGAACCGGGGGGATTTACAAACAGTACCCGCAGCTGGCGCGATAAACGATATAAGGCCCGCATTGATGAGTACAATCACTTCAGCATTGTGTTACCCGAAAAAGAGATCAATACCTGGCTCGTTGAAACAAAAAAAGGGTACCAGTTCTTTGACCTGGTTAATGGGAACAATATTGAACTGGTAGCCGATTTTTCTAAAACCGATCCGCTGACTGCAGTTAATAAAAATGCAGAGGATTTTAATTATACGGCGTATGCTGTAGAAAATGACCGGCGCGACGCCGCTTATTGGAAGAATATAATGAAAATGCCCGCAGATAGCGCATTGCTGTTGCGGAAGCAACGGGCAACGCACCGGCAGCAAATACAGGATCAGTATAAGGCAACGCACAGGATCAGTAACCGGTATGATCAATGGCTCCGCTCAAAATATAAATATGAGCCCTATGAAAGGACCATTGTTGAAAACATCACTGATTTTGAGCAAATACCTGCTGCAACGGTAAAACAGATCATTGAGCAGGGATTTAATGACGAATTTGCGGCGCTCCATACGCTGGAGTATAATGATATTGTGAGTGCCTATATGAAGTACGCGTTTGCAAAAACAGGTAAGCTCTTTACCCCGGCTGCATATTTTGACTATATCACTCATAAACTTAAAAACAACACCCGGGATATTCAGCTGACCCGGTTAATGGCCTGGCTGAGAAAAGCAGATGACAGCGTATACCGGCCGGTATATAAAAAATACATTACAACAGTCCGGAACAAAAAATTTATAAAAGAGATTGATGCGCTCCGGCGGGAGTTTACATACCCTCCTGTAGCCACCTCTATTGATACGTTAATGTCTCTAAAGGAAATTTTTAATAAGTATAAGGGCAAGCTGTTGTATATTGACTTCTGGGCGAGCTGGTGTGTCCCCTGCCGGAGTGACTTTCCGTTGGCAGCGCAACTAAAGGAAAAGCTGGCGGGGAAGGATATTGTATTTTTATACCTGGGAGGGTATCATGATTCGAAAAGGGCCTGGCAAAAAGCCCGGGAGGAGTTAGATATTGCAGGGGAGCATTATTTCCTGGATGAATCGTTAATGAAGGAAGCAGAGGAAGCCTTTCATATAAACAGCATACCACACTATGTTATTGTAGATAAAACAGGGAATATCATTGAAAAAAATGCTGAACGACCGCAAAATGCTTATGAACAATTGAAAAAATTACTAACGCATTAAAGAAAAAACAATTGGTACATGCTGCTTTATATACCGTTGTAGCCTTGCTGGTATCTGTATGCTGCCTGGGCCAGACGGCAATAGTGGATTCACAGGATCCTCTGTTTAAGGCCTCCCTCAAAGGTGATAAAATAAGAGATCTTTATGACTATGTGGAAAACACGAGTTCCGTTAATCGTAATCCAGGTATAAAAAATGAAATTACTTTAGCCGTTTTTCATTCAAGAAACCTATACCCGTTTACGGTTTTGAACTCCAAGGAGCAATTTAAAGAAGCGGCATATTTTACTAAAGTATATGGAAAGGGAAAACAGTACGCACTCACAAATGGTTTTTTGGGAACGGGGATCGTTCCGCTTTTTGATTCTTCCGCTATTGTAGTAACCGCTTATGGCATCACGCCACAAAATAAAGATGATTTCCAGTTCCGGGTGCTCTCCGGCCAGTCAAAGATCCTGGTCCCATGGAATCCTATCCGGTTTTTTAGTCCGGCCTTTATGTATGGACATTTTTCTGCCGGGGGAATGGAGTATAAAGAGATGGCATACCTGGGAATGTTTAATGCCCCCATTGGCAGCGATATAATAGTAGAGGTAAAAAACACAAAGAGTCCGGAGTCTTTCAGCGCTATTGCCGCTTTTTGGACAAAGAGAAGTCCTGAAGTAATTGCTACCTTTACCTCAGGAACAATGAAGTCGTTTTTTGAGTTGTACAAATACCAGTGGAAATACGATTTTCAACAGCCGGGATCTACTTATTATGGCGATACGAGAACAGGGCCGCTTGATAGCCTCCTCCACCTGGAAAAGCGGTTTACATCCTTCAACCGGGATCTTTTCTTTTACCTGAAGGATAAAGTGCGTTCTGAGGACCTGGTAGAATACAACCTGGTATATAATAAAAAGGACAGCGCCGGCTGGCAACCGAACCGGTTTGATCCCAATATTATCTGGCTGCAACAGTTAAAGCCCGGAGCCTACCAGTTGTTATTGCGTTTTGCATTTCAACGGCAAACGGTAAGTACTTATGCGTTTATCATAGCACCTGCCTGGTACCAGACCCTTTGGTTTAAAATACTTACAGGGATTATGGTTATGATCGTGCTTGCGCTTCTGATCATTCTTTACATAAATCTGCTACAGCGAAAAAAACTAAAAGCAACAGCCTTACAAAAGCAACGTGTTTCTACAGAGTTAAAATCCATCCGGTCACAATTTAATCCGCACTTTGTATTTAATGCCCTGAGTTCGATACAGGGGCTGATCACCAAAAATGATACGGCCGGGGCCCATCAATACCTGTCGGAATTCAGTAGCCTGATGCGTGAATCCCTGAAAGGAAGCGACCGGGAAATGATCAGCATTGCGTATGAGATAGCAATATTGCAGAAATACCTGAACCTGGAACAGCTGCGCTTTGGGTTTATCTATGATATAAACCTGCATGATCAGATCGATCAAAATGCGGTGGAAGTACCTGCGCTGCTGCTGCAACCCCTGGTGGAGAATGCTGTTAAACACGGCATTGCAGCCTTGCAGGAAAAAGGAATATTACACATCGACTTTAAAAAAAATAAAGACGACCTGGTTGTAACGATAACGGATAACGGAAAGGGGTTTGATCTGGAAAAAGAAACAGCGGGCTTTGGTCTGCGATTGACAAAAGAGCGGATCATACTACTGAATGAAACCTTGCACCAGCAACAGATACAGCTTTCATTTGACAACAGGGAAAAAGGAACAACCGTAAACATCTATTTTAAAAACTGGCTACTATGATACAGGCCGTCATTATAGACGATGAACGTAATAATATTGATAACCTGGAAGGATTGCTGCGCCAGTATTGTCCGCAGGTGCATATTGCAGGTGTTGCAATGAATGCGGAAGACGGTGCTACACTGATCAGAAGACTTAAACCGAACCTTGTATTTCTGGACATCCAGATGCCGGGCAAGAACGGGTTCCAGATGTTGCAGGAGCTTCCTGCCCATTCTTTTGAAATTATACTGATCACAGCCTTTGACCAATACGGAATCCAGGCAATTAAATTTTCTGCGGTGGACTATCTGCTAAAACCGCTGAATATAGCGGAGCTGAAAACCGCTGTGGAAAAGGCCGAACTCCGTATCAACGAAAAAATGCAGAACCGTGAACTGGAAAACCTTTTGCAGCTGATCCGCAACCGGGAAGAACGATCTACACATAAACTGGCCCTGCCAACGGTTAAAGAAACCCGGTTTGTACATCCGAAAGAAATCATCCGCTGCGAATCGTCGAACGTGTATACCAGTTTTTACTTATCGGGTAACGAAAAAATAATGGTCTCCAAACCCATCTATGAATATGAAGAGTTGTTAACAGATTTTGGCTTTCTGCGTTGCCATCAATCACACCTTGTAAATAAAGCCTATATAAAAAGCTGGATAAAGGACGATGGTGGTTGCCTGGTGTTGGAGAATGGCGAGAAAATACCGGTGGCAAGAAGTAAAAAGGAACTTGTAGCAAACACATTGATTCATTTAAAATAAAAACTGGTTTATGAAAAAGTTATTGCTGACAATGGCGCTGGCCATTGCCATTGGAAAGGGTTTTGCCCAACAAAAAGTTGTTATTCGTGGTCGTGTTGACCTGCTCAGCAAGAGTAGCCATATTAAAATCTCCGGTCTTCCGGATGCATTGATAAAGCCGGATGGCAGTTTTGAGGTGTCCGGAGATATCAGGGAGCCCCGCGTTGCGCTGATCGCAACGGATAGCTCCGGCGCCAGTACCATCTGGCTGGAGAGCGGTGTGTATACACTGGAGTGTATAGAAATAACAATGGACGGCATCCAATCCGTTTTGATGCGTACCCCAAAACTAACCGGACCATTGGATGCCATGGTTTATAACGATTATGGGAAAGCCGCCTATAACGGGTTTTCCAATGAGGCGGAAAAGAAGCCATTCATTGCCCATCCATTAACCAATGAGCAGAAAACGGCCAACAGGGAGGCACAACAAAAACAGGCGTTTCATTACGTTGACAGCCTCATTAGTAAATACCCCGATTCCAAAGTATTACCAGAAATGATCCGTAATACAAAACATTATACGGGTGATGAGGGAACAAAGACGCTGATCGCAAAACTCTCGCCGGCGCAGCAGTCAACTGAAGAAATAAAGCGGCTCTTAAGCGGGCTACAACGAAATGAAACGATTGCAAAGGACGGTGGGTTTGAAAATTTTTCAATGACGATGGCTAACGGGAAGGAGTTCAGGCTTTCGGATGTTAAAAATAAAAAACTGATCCTGGTTGATTTCTGGGCAAGCGACTGCGGTCCGTGCCGGATCACGCACCCCCGCCTGATAGAATTATATAAAAAATATGCCGGCAAGGGATTGGAAATCATCAGTGTTTCGCTTGACAGCGACCGGGGGAAATGGCTGAAGGCGATTGAAGAAGACAAGGTTGGTGATTGGATCCATGTATCGGATTTAAAAAACTGGGAAAGCCCGCTGGCAAAAAAATACGCAGTATCCTTTATCCCTTTCCGTTTTTTACTGGATGGGGATTACAAGGTATTGAATCATGATGATGATGGCCAGATATGGGTAACGGCCGGTACATTGGAACAGGAACTAAAGAAAATGGGCTTGTAAAATTTAATTGGCCACATCATTATTATTAATCCCCCGTTTGCTCCGTTTGATATCCTGTTTCAGTTTCCCGAATTTGTAGTTAATGCTGATCCCGGCTTTCCGGAAATAGGCTTCTGTTATATCAAGCTGCATAAAGTTGAAACCGGATATCTCCGTGCGGCTGCTCCGGTATTTGGTAAAAGGGTTGTTGATATAGGCGGATAGCGCCAGTTTATTGTTCCATATGTTTTTGCTCAGGCTAAAGCTGGTGGCAATAAAACCATTAACGGTGCCCTGTACCTGGGCAGGCGCAATATTTTTACCAAAAAAATCGGCGGAAGCACCAGCGATCCAGTCGCCGGTAAATGTGTAGGTGTTATTCAGGGATGCGGAATAAATAAAACGCGTCAGCTTTTGAGGTTGCGCATCTTCATTCGTCCCGATCCAGAAATGTGCCAGGTTGCCATTGATAACCGTTTTCAGGGCCCTGGTAACTTTCAGGTTCAGGTTCATATTCAGTACCAGCGCAGCAATATCACCGGAATTGGAATAAGTGATATAGGTGATGCGGGTGGCAGGGTCATACCGGGAAGACCTGAGGTCAAAGTTGTGGGCAAAGGCATAACTAAGCCCGATATTTACTGATTGTTTCCGGTTAATGCCATAGCTCAGGTCGAAATTGTGCATGCGTGTAGCTTTGAGATCAGGATTGCCGCTTTCTTCAAAATTGGGATTGGAACGGTTCACAAACGGGTTCATGCGGTTTATGCCCGGCCGCTTAAGACGCTGGCTGTAACCCAGGTTAAAATAACTGCCATTGGTATTGTTCCGGTTAATAACAACGCTGGGTACCAGGTTGAAATAGGTTCTGTTCACCTGGGTTTGGGTAGATTGAAAGTTGATCTGGTTAATCGTTTGCTCCAACCTTGCACCGGCTTTAAAACTCCATTGCTTTAAGGCCAGCAGGTAGGTATTGTAAGCGGAAAGAACAGTTTGATTATTGGTAAACACATTTTGCTGCCCGGGGTCTTCCCGGAAAACGTCATCTTCGTACTGCAGGGTATGAAAGTCGCTTTTATTCTGCCGGAAAATGGCTTTTATCCCCGCTTCCAGTTTTATTTTTTTCAGGGTCTGGATATAATCAGCCTGGCCTGTTTGCTCTTTTGTGGATGTATTGTTTAATTGGTTAAAATCGAAAACATCGTATTGAACCCGGTCGGAGAAAGTGTTTTCAGAACGGCTCCTGGTTTGATACTGCATAAAGCGATAGGAGGCCGTGAATAATTTGGATTTATCTTTTTTAAAACCCAGCTGGTAATTCAATGCACCGTCAAAACCGTTGTTTTTACCACGGGTGGCATTTTGCTGACGGAATTGCTGCAACAATGCTGGCGTTTGTTCAAGTACCGAAAATCTTGAAATAAATCCCTTTGAATAGAAGCCATTGGTGTTGAGCTGGACGGTAAGTAATTGCAGGGAATCGATCTCATAACTGAACTGTGAACCGATGTACCGGCCGTTGTTATTGCTTTTGTTGGTACCGGAAACGGTTAGCGCGGTAGGGAGGTCACTCGTTGTTGTACGATGGGTGTGCGTTTGCGCCTGCGGATTATGGGCAATATTGGCGCCGCCATACAGTTCTACCCCCAGTTTTTTATGCGTGGCGGTAAAGGAGAATCCGGCACCGGGTCCTTCCGTAGGAAAACTTTCATTGAGGTTAACGCTGCCCTTATAGCCCTCCCCCACTTTACGGGTAGTGATGATATTGATAATGCCTGAAAGTCCTTCTGCATCATATTTGGAAGGGGGTGTGGTATATACTTCAATGCTTTGGATGGTAGAGGCCGGCAGGCTTTTCAGTACTTCCATGGCATTATGATCCATCACGCCGGAGGGTTTCCCATTGATCAGGATCCGGTAGCCGGATTGTCCTTTTAATAATAAATTGCCCTGCGCATCTAAAGAAAGATAGGGTACTTTTTTAAGGATCTCCAGTGTACTGCGGAATTTGCTTTCGGGGTCGGCTTCTATGTTATAAACCAGTTTGTCTGCTTCGCGACGGATCAGCGGTTGCGTGGCAGATACCGTAACGCCTTTTAATTCCTGCGATTGCGGTTTAAGAAATACCGTATGATCGGGAAGTAACAAAATTGTGTCTGCCGGCAGGGTCTTTGAAGCATAGCCTGCTGCGGTAATAACCAGCCGGCGGGCACCTGCCTTGCCGATCCTGAAAAAGCCCTGTTCGTTGCAGTGGAGCACCGTGTCCGGTGCAGGAGCATTTGAAAAAACGGCAATGGTCGCAAACGCCAGCGGCTCCTTTGAAAGGCTGTCTTTTATAAAACCCGAAAAAGCGGGCATATTTTGAGGTGTTTGTGCCCGAAGATGGGCAGGAATACAAATGGTAACCACCAGGGTTAACAGGGAAAGGAGGCGGATGGCAAGGTTCATATGCGTAATGTTTGGGCCATAGGCTTCCCTTACGGGAGCCTGCCCGTTTTTTTAAAGTGGCGGGCCAAAGACCCGCTACTGGTATGGTGAATGAATATGGTTTTAACAGTGTCGGAAAAAGCATTCCGGCACACCGCATTTACGGTTTTACTTTTTTGCGCAATTCCTCGATCTCTTTTTGTTTTTGCTGCAGCAGCCGGTTCAGTTCTTCCTTTGAAAGATTTTCCGGTTTGTCTGCGTTGCCTTCATACCGGTAGGTTCCGGAGTCTTTGGATGGGGTGGCGGCTCCTGATGCAGAAGGATAACGATACGTGCCGGCAGGTGCTGCGTTTGCCGCAGTATCGGTTTTCGCTGCAGGCTCCTTCCATCTGTAAGCCGTGTCAACCTCGTCTGGGTTGTCACGTTCCAATGGCTCGTTTTCTCCTTTAAGGCTGCCGTCTTCCATCATAGTGTAGGCGGCGTTTGGAGTATAAAACCGGTAGTTTCTTCTTTCACGTGTGCGGTGTATCCGCGCTTTTCCGGACTCTATATCAATATCGATCGTATTCAGTTTTTCATTTACCGAGGGATCCATCTGTATTTTTTTGCCTACCGGAACCTGTACCACAACCTGCACGCGCTGAAGACGGTATTTGCTGGTTTTATCTACAGAGAAACCGCTGGCCAGGTCCAGTATACTGTCTGAAGATTGCACAGCGTATTGTATCTTGTTCAAACGGGCCAGGGCTTCTTCATCTGTTTTACCAAAGCTTTGGCGTTCGATGGACACATGATACAGGGAATCGGCGCTTTTGTCAAAGCGGATAGAGATATCGGATAGTTTTAACGTGTCCTTGGTCAAACTGAACCCAGAAACCTGGTCGCCACGATCCTGCAGCCATGTAAAGTCTCCGGTATATTCCAGCTCGGGCTGGGAAACGGTAAGGATCAGTTTGTTGTTTTTGGGTTGGGTAATGGCCACCGGCACTGCTGCTGTTTGTGCTCTTTTAAAATCTTTTGAAATGCTGCTTACAAACAGCACCAGGAATACCCATCCAAAAGCCCAGAGCCCGCCAAACAGCCAGTTCAGATAATTACCGGGAGTGGTTACATTCAGGATCATCCGGAAAAGCCAGATCACCGATCCCACGATGGGTGCACCGATAAAAAGCAACACGGTAGCCCAGGCAAGAAACTGCTGATTATCGTTCGTCCATAAGAAATTATTGAAAGGTGCAAATACATATCCGCTAAACAGCAGGGCCACCAGGCCAATAAAAAGCGAAAAGATAACGGTTCCGAAAACGATCAGGAAAAAGGCCTTGATCACCACGGCAATTCCATGCCCCAGCCCCCGGGCGCCTCGTCCGGCAGCATTGCCAAATTCCCGGCTGAAATTACGGCCATAGGTTTTGCCGGAGTTGCCAAAACGTTCTGCCGATTCCTGTACTTCTTTCCCCCAGTTCTTTAACCGGCTGGAAACGTCCCCCATCGAATTCTGTACATTGTTCTTAATGGAATTGAGATCTACCGGCTGGCCATGCATCTCCATTTTTTCATAAGGACTGATGGCCTCCGGTAATACGATCCAAAGAATGATGTATACGGTGAGGAAGGTTCCGCTCATGGAGCCAAAGAATACGCCGCGGAAGGGTTCGAAGTTTCCATGGCTGAAAATGCCGTTGATAATACTCAGGATAAAAGGCAGGGCAAAGATCAGGCGTACGGTATTGGCTTCTTTTCCGAAGTAAGCGGCAATACCGCTGGCCACGCCACCGATTTTTTTATCATCCGGGTTGCGGAACAGGCGTTTGCCTTTGTAGCCCTCCAGGTTCCGGGAAGGTAAAAAGACCCACAATAAAATATAGATCAGGATACCGGCGCCAAATCCTCCCAAAGCGATGATGGCAAATAATACCCGTACAATGGATGGGTCGATATTGATCCAGTTAGCCAGGCCGCTGCATACACCGCCCAGTACTTTGTTATTGGCATCGCGGTACAATTTCCGGCTGCCTGCAGAAAACTGGCTGTATCCACCGTTGGTATCTTCCGTTCCGGCTTCGTCGGCAAAGTCCTCGGGCCGTCCCATTGTTGCAATCATTTCATCCACATCATCATCGGTGATATGAGGGGCTCCCTTCCGCAGCTTTTCAAACATCAGTTCCGCAAAGCGGGCTTCAATATCGGAAATGATCTCCTCCTTGCCCGGTTCCTTTGAAAAATGAAAGCGCAGGCTTTCCAGGTACTGTTGCACCTTTTTTGCTGCGGAATCTTCAATTGCAATGTTGCGGCCGCCTAATTGTATGTTGATGATCTGTTTCATTATCGTTGTTTTGTAGTTATAGGGTTCTTGTACTTAAGGTATTGACTGCGTTTGATAATTCGTTCCAGGTTTGCTCCAGCTCCTTATAGAAATCTTCGCCTTTGCCGGTAAGTGAAAAGTATTTCCGGGGTGGTCCGCTATTGCTTTCCTTCCAGCGGTAGGTAAGCATTTCCGCATTCTTCAGGCGGGTAAGCAGGGGATAAAGTGTTCCCTCCAGGATCTGTAAACCGGCCGCCCGCATCTCTTCAATAATATCACTGGGGTAGGCCTCTCCTCTTTTGATCACAGAAAGAATACAAAATTCCAGGATCCCCTTTCGCATCTGGCTTTGTGTATTATCGATATTCATTTTTTGTTGGTTGTTGCACAAAGATATTGGCAAACTTTAGTATTTGGCAATGCATAGTACCTTGTTTGGCGCTTTTTGCCGGTTAAAGAAAAGAAAATATCGGTGAATAACAGTAGCTTCGCTGTGGTCAATAGTCAATAGGCAATAGTGAATCAATGTCGCAGATTTGGTATCGGCTTTAACTACAATAATGGCGCAGAAAAGCGCCGCAGGCGCAATCTGTGCATCTGTGGCAATCACAAAAATTGCTTAAGGAAATGGCATTGAATGGGCAATGGAGATCATGCTTATTTGTCGGTTCCGGATTTGCTATCGGCATTCACGAAACTGTTCGCGTCTCACTAAACAACGTCTCACTATGAATATATTCATTACCAAACAGATTCCACAAGCCGGCCTGGATCTTTTACAGGAAGCTGGCATTACGTATACCATTGCCGGAAAAACATTGCCGCAGGAAGAGCTGATCGCCCAGGTAAAACAATATGATGCGCTGCTGAGCGCCGGTTTTGTAAAAGCAGATGCGGCCTTCCTGGAAGCCTGCAGCCATTTAAAAGTATTGTCCCTGTTTTCCGTTGGCTATGATAATGTGGATATGGCCGCAGCTACCCGTTTAGGGATCCCGGTGGGCAATACACCTGGTGTGCTGAGCAGGGCCACAGCAGATACGGCCTTTTTGCTGATGCTGGCGGTATCCCGCAAGGCCTTTTACAATTATCATAAGATTTTGGATGGAAAATGGCAGGAATTTGAACCAGTGGCCGATTTAGGTATTGAACTGTACGGCAAAACACTGGGGATATTCGGGCTGGGGAAGATCGGTTATGAGATGGCAAAGAAGTGCCGTGCCGCATTTGATATGCAGGTGATCTACCACAACCGGAACCCCAACCCCGAAGCCGAAAAAGAGCTGGAAGCCCGGTATGTTTCTTTTGACGAACTACTGGCGCAAAGTGATGTGCTTTCCGTGCACGCCAATTTTTCGCCGGAAACAAAGGGGCTTTTTAATAAAGAAGCCTTTGCAAAAATGAATCCCGGGTCTATTTTTATAAACACGGCAAGAGGGGGATTACATAACGAAAGCGACCTGAAAGAGGCACTGGATAACCAAACGATCTGGGGTGCGGGCCTGGATGTAACCAATCCCGAACCCATGAACCCCGGCAACCCCCTGCTCAAAATGCCCAATGTATGTGTGCTGCCGCATATTGGCTCCGCCACGGTTGAAACCCGCAATGCCATGGCTGTAATGGCGGCAAAAAATGCCATTGCGGGGTTAAAGGGCGAACGGTTGCCTACCGTGGTAAATGCGGCGGTATACGAAAAATAGCCCGGCAGCCCGGGATGTTGCGTTCCTATGCCCCGCGTTATTAAACAGCATTGCGCATCAGTACGCCCTCCCAATGGTATCGCAGGCCGCCTTAATAAGCGACCGGTCGTCTGTTGCATCGTGTCCTATTTCCCAGAACATAATGCCATTTGCCCGCAACTTGGCATCGGCTGCCTTTTTCTTTACGGTCAGCTGACCATTATAATAACTGGTAAAGGTGGAACCGTCTGCTTTTGTAAGAATGGCTGAATCTGAAATATTTAAGGGGGCCGGACCGGCGCTTACACCGGAATTAAGAATGGTTTTATAGGAAGTACTTATTTGTGCTGCACCGGAATTTCGCCCGTAGCCGGGAATACCTGCTACCACTTTCTCTTTGGGCATCCCTCTTGTATTAAGCCAGTAGTTCATACAATAGTTATAAAGTGCTATATCCGAATGCTGTTTATAAGGAACGGTGGTACTAAAATCATCATAGATCATGATATTGAAAAAATCTACGGCCTCAAAAACCTCGGTTTTAATAGCATCCCGGATAGAACCGGCATAACGCCCGGGTGTTATGGCCGCCGTAAGGTAATATCGGCCATTTGCATGCAGCGAATCAGACAATTCTTTCATAAGAAGGGTAAAGGTAAGGTCGGTACCATCGGTGGTTTTCGGATATTCCCAGTCAATATCTACCCCATCCGCTTTCAGGCTGCGTACCTTGGCCATTACATCTTTTATAAAGGTATTTCTGCCGCCGGCGGTGGCGGCCATAGTTGTGAAGTTGGCGGCATTGTTAATACTGATAAATACCTTTGCCCCATTGGCTTTTGCCTTTACATAGACCGAATCAAACTTTTGCGGGTTGGCGATATCAACGGTACCCGTTGCATTAACACTGAAAAACGCATAGTTGATCACATTACACATTTTAAAAAAGCGGTCGGGATATTCTGCAACCGTACGGTAGCTGGGAAAATAGCCAACCACATAAAAGCCAAGATTGGGCGGCGCAAAAATAGAAACAGGAGGCTGCGGGGGTTGCGGAGCAGGGACCTCGTTTTTTTTACAGGAAATAAAAAGAACGCTGCAGACGCCGGCAAGGAGACCACATTTCAGCAAAAAATTTTTCATACGGCTTTGGTTTACGTTATATAAATATACTTTCTTTTTATAGCATTTCAACTAACGATTCCTGTCTTTTCTTGATAACTGTCTAACCATCACTATTTAATATCCTGCGGCCTGGGAGCGGGTGCTTAAAACTTGCAAACATTTGTTGTATGTTTGGGCGCTTGTTTACAGACCATAACGTCTGATTTTCTTATTAAAAAAAAATAATGATCGAATGAAAAAAAGTTTTCTGTTACTGTTGGTTTTTGTCACCGCAGTGTTTCGTTCCTATGCCGATGAAGGAATGTGGCTGCCGCAGCTGCTGGGCCAGCAGGTGTACAACGACATGGTGAAGAAGGGCCTGAAGCTGAGTAAAGAACAATTGTACAGTGTTAATAAAAATTCGCTGAAAGATGCCATTATCATATTTGGCGGAGGCTGTACCGGTGAAATTGTAAGTGCGGAAGGATTGATTTTTACCAATCACCACTGCGGATATGATGCCATTGCCAGCGCCAGCACGGTAGACCATAACTACCTGCGCGATGGTTTTTATGCGCGTAATAAAGGAGAAGAAATAAAAACCAAATTAAGCGTGCAGTTTTTATTGCGCATTGAAGATGTGACCAAAGAGGTAACAGATGCGCTGGGTACATTGAGCGGGAAAGAGCGGGCCGATAAACAAACGGAAGTACTGGCGGCGATTAATAAACGCATGAGTGATGCGGCAGCCAGTATCGAAACCCGGGTTAGTCCCCTGTTTAAAGGCAACCAGTACCTGGCGTTTGTATATGAACGCTACAGCGATATCCGGCTGGTAGGAACGCCCCCGGAAGCTGTTGGTAAATTTGGCGGAGACACAGATAACTGGGAATGGCCGCGCCATACCGGCGACTTTTCTGTGTTTCGTGTGTATGCCAACAAACAAAACAAACCGGCTGCATATGATCCGGCCAATGTGCCTCTAAAACCCAAATGGTTCCTGCCCGTTTCTTTAAAAGGTGTAAAAGAGGGCGATTTTGCCATGATCTGGGGTTATCCCGGAGGAACCAATCGCTATGAGTCTTCTTACGGGATCAAACTGGCTACGGATATTAATAACCCTACCCTCGTAGCGTTAAGGGATGTGCGCCTGAAATATATGTTTGAGCAGATGAAGAAAGATCCCGCCATAAAATTAAAACTGGCTTCCAGCTATGCCGGTATTGCCAACTACTGGAAGTTTTTCGACGGGGAAACCAAGCAGCTGTTGAAATATGATGTTTACGGACAAAAGAAAACCGCGGAAGACCAATTCAATGCCTGGGCTAAAGGAAAGCTGGAATATCAGCATATTTTTGCAGACTGGGCAAAGGCCTATGAAGACTGGAGGCCGTATGCAAAGGCAAGGGTATATCTGAATGAAGGTGTGCTGGGCTCCCCGCTGATTAGCTTTGCCGGATCGCTGATCGCATTGAGAAATGCGCTGGTAACCGGTGCATCACAGGAAGACCTTTCGAAGGCGGTTGCCGGTGCCGCAGCTGCCCGGGAAACGTTTATAAAGGATGAGGACAAGCCATCCGATCAGCATATACTGGCAGCGGTTACCCAAATGTTTTATGAGCAGGTAGATAAGAGTCAGCAACCGGAAGTATTTTACGAAGATCTCCAGGCAAAATACGGGAATCTTGCAGATGCCGGCACCTATAAAAAATATGCGGCCGATGTATTTGCCAACACCTTCCTGTTTGATGATGCAAAATGGAAGGCCTTTACAGGGAGCCCGGATCTGAAAACATTGGACAACGATCCGGCATTTGCCCAGGCAGCTGCATTCATCAGCAATTACCAGCGAACGGTAAGTCCGAAATACCTGGAATTTACGGCAAAAAATGCTGATTATGGCCGGTTGTATCTAAAAGGTGTAATGGCGATGAATCCCGCAAAAGCAAAGATGATGTACCCGGATGCCACTTTTACCATGCGGGTAAGCTACGGACAGGTGAAAGCGTATAAACCCCGGGATGCCGTATTTTATGATTTTGTAACCACATCAAAGGGAATACTGGAAAAATACAAACCCGGCGATTATGAATATGACCTGCCGGCAAAACAGATCGAATTATTGAAGAAGAAGGATTTTGGCCAGTATGCCGATCCGGTTCGTAAGGACCTGGTAGTAGGCTTTATTACCTCCAATGATATTACCGGTGGTAATTCCGGGTCCCCGGTGATCAATGGCAACGGAGAGCTGCTGGGCCTGGCCTTTGACGGCAACTACGAGGCGCTCAGCCACAAGCTGGCGTTTGACAAAGACCTGAACCGGACCATTAATGTGGATATCCGCTATGTATTGTGGTGTATCGATAAACTGGGCGGTGCTACCAATATTATTAAGGAATTAAAGTTGGTGCGGTAAACCGATAATTTTTTTGAACGTTATCAATATATTGAAAAGCGGCGCATAAGCGTCGCTTTTTGTATTTTTAGCACATGCAATCATTAACCATTACAAAGATCGACCGCTACAAACTGTTTATTCCCTTAAAGGAACCCTTTATCATTTCCCTGGGGCCGCTGTACAATGCGGAAAGTGTTATTGTAAAAATAGAAACCAATGCCGGAATTACCGGCTGGGGAGAGTGCAGCCCGTTTATGAGCATCAATGGCGAGTCGGCGGATACCGGTTTGGTGGTGGGCCGGTATTTTGAAAAAGCCCTGCTGGGTAAAGATCCCCTGGCTATCGGCGACCGCATCGCAGATATGGACCGGATCATTTATGGCAACAAAAGCATCAAGAGTGCTTTTGATATGGCCTTATATGATATTGCTGCAAAACATGCCGGGCTACCGCTTTATCAATTCCTGGGAGGAAAAAAGGACAAAGATATTACCACCGATTATACCGTAAGCGTAGGAGATCCGGAAAAAATGGCGGCGGATGCCTTAAAAATAAAAGAACAGGGGTTTCCGGTCATTAAGGTAAAGATCGGTAAGGGCGGCGCACAGGATGTAGAACGGATCCGGGCCATACGGAGAGCAGTGGGCAATGAAATCCCGCTGCGGGTGGATGCCAACCAGGGCTGGAACAAAGAAGAGGCCATCGAAACCCTGCAAGCACTGGAACCCTTTAATATCCAGCATTGCGAAGAGCCCATTCCCCGCTGGGCGTTTATGGAGCTGCCGGAGATCAAAGCGCAAAGTCCCATACTTATGATGGCAGATGAAAGCTGCTGCGATCAGCATGATGTACAACGGCTAATTAAGATGGGCGCCTGCGATCGCATCAATATCAAACTGGGAAAAAGCGGCGGTATTTATAATGCCCTGGAGATGATCCGGCTGGCAGAAGCCGCCGGTATGGAAATACAGATCGGTGCCTTCCTGGAGTCGCGGCTGGCCATGACGGCCTTTGCGCACCTGGCGCTTTGCAGTAAAAATATTGTGTATTTTGATTTTGATACCGCGCTGATGTTTAGCGAAGACCCGGTTGAAGGTGGCATGGTGTATAAAGAAAACGGCCGGATTGAAATTCCGGATGCTCCGGGAATTGGGGCAGTGATAAAGGAAGGCTTCCTAAAGCCGGCATAATATATAAGCGATCAGCATTTAGCCATCAGCGTCTCAAATCTGAATGCTAAAAGCTAAATGCTGATCGCTGACCACTGATAACCGAGAGATAAGCTTTCAGCCTTCAGTTATTAGTTTTCAGTAGTGCCTCTCCCGTTCGGGGGTAATCGCCAGTTTTCAGCCGTTGCTGCTTCTATTCGGAGCAATAAATCTATATAAGATCCGCATTGAATATGGATCTGCTTAGCTCAATCGAAATCATCTGATAACTGATAACTGATCGCTGACCACTGATAGCTGTTATTACTGCGGTTCTTTGGCCAGCTTCTGCTCCCATTCCCAGGCGGTACGCATCATATCATCCAGGCCATATTTAATATCCCAGCCCAGGCTTTTTACCGCATGGTCGTTATTGGCATAAATGGCGATTACATCACCCGGCCGGCGGGGCCCGATTTCATAATTCAATTTGGTACCGCTTACCTTTTCAAAAGATTGAATGGCTTCCAGCACGGTAACGCCATTCCCGGTGCCCAGGTTAAAGATCTCATAATTGCTCTTATTTTTTACGGATTCCAGGTATTTGATGGCCAGGGTATGTGCGTGGGCAATATCGCTTACGTGAATAAAATCGCGCAAACAGGAACCATCGCGGGTATCATAATCCGCACCATAAACCGTCATTTTGGGCAGTTTGCCAATGGCGGTCTGCGTAATGGCCGGAACCAGGTTTTGCGGACGGCCGATGGGCAATTCGCCGATCTGGATAGACGGGTGCGCCCCTACCGGGTTAAAATACCGCAGCGCGATCACATTGGTATCAAAAACCTTTGCAAAATCGGTCAGGATCTGTTCGCCCATTTGCTTGGTTGCACCGTAAGGCGATTCTGCCGGTTTGGTAGGCGTTGTTTCCACTACCGGTATCGCATCGGGGTTGCCGTAAACGGTACAGGAAGAAGAGAAAACGAAATAAGGCGTATCAAAATCCCGCGCACATTTTAATATATTGATCAGGGAGTTCAGGTTGTTTTCATAATAAACCAGGGGCATTTCTACCGATTCGCCCACCGCTTTATAAGCCGCAAAATGAATGATGCCGGTAATATCCGGGTTTTCTTCAAAAATGGCATGGGTATCATCAAAATTGCAAAGATCCACTTTGTAATTCTTTACCGTTTGGCCGGTGATTTTTCCAACATTTTCCAGTACAAAGGGCTGGGAACGGCTGTTATTATCTACTGAAATGACCTCATACCCGTTTTCAATTAAATCAACAATGGTATGCGACCCGATATAGCCACAACCTCCCGTCACTAAAATCTTACTCATATAAATTTTATTGAGCTACAAAGGTGCGGTTTTTTTTGTTAGGTTCCAGATGCTCGCAGCGGATCGCTGAAGGCGAATGGCTGACTGCTGATACCGGATAAAAAAAAGTATCCGGGTGCGGATACTTTTTCTGTATTGACAGGTATAATATGGACTTCCTATTGGATACCCGGCACTACCAGTTTCATAATAAAATAAACGATGCTCGCAAGCACAGCGCTCACAGGAATCGTCAGGATCCAGGCCCAGATAAGGTTAATGGTTACCCCCCAGCGTACGGCAGACAGGCGTTTGGTGGCCCCTACTCCCATAATGGATCCGGTAATGGTATGTGTGGTACTTACCGGTATTTTCATGGCCTCTGTAGCAAACAGGGTCAGCGCACCAGCCGTTTCCGCAGCCACTCCTTCAAAAGGGGTTACCTTGGTGATCTTGGTTCCCATGGTTTTTACAATTTTCCATCCCCCGCTCATGGTGCCCAGGGCAATGGCGGTATAGCAGGCCAGCGGTACCCAAACCACCATATGGTTAAGGTTATAGCTATTGGGATCATAGGCCACCAGGGCCACCATAATAATACCCATTACTTTCTGCGCATCATTTCCGCCATGTCCAACACTGAAGATGGCCGAGGAAACCAGTTGCAGCCGCTTAAACCAGATATTGGCGCGGTGTGCATTCAGGCCGCTCAGGAACAGGGAGAAAATGGCCATAATGATCAGGATCAGTCCTAATAAGATAAATTTAAAGTTGTGCGAGTAAAAGACCACCTTCAAAAAATAAGATTCATAATGTGATTTCAGTTTTTCCGGATCGGTTTCCAGTACAAAACTTAAAAACACAAATACTGCAGCAATCACCAGGAAGGAAAAAAGTTTTATCCGCCAGCCCTTTTTAAACGAATTCATAAACCAGATCGAAAAAAGAAAGGCCATGATCATACCGATAATGGGCGCCAGGAATATAAATGCCGCAATGGTCAGGATCACACCGGAGTTTACAGCGGTAAACGGGTTGCTTTCGCCCATTCCGATGGCATGGGAGATGCCGGCTCCGGCAAAACCACCGATGAGGGTATGTGAAGAAGAAGAAGGAATACCCCGCCACCAGGTAAACAGGTTCCAGATAATGGCAGCCATAAGCCCGGCAAAGATCACATTAAGGTCAATAAAATGCTCCTTCACGGTTTTGGCAATGGTATTGGCCACCCCGTGATCCTTAAAAATAAAATAAGCTACGAAATTGAACAGGGCTGCCCAGATCACCGCCTGAAAAGGGGTTAATACTTTTGTGGATACAACGGTAGCGATGGAGTTGGCTGCATCATGAAACCCGTTAATATAATCAAAGATCAACGCCAGGGCTATGATAACAACAAGATAAGTAAACATAAATTAATGTGCTGATTTGATAATAAGCCAATAAAAAACCGGTTGGTATACGCATACAATAAACCATCAACGATGATTTACGAACCGGTCTTATGCATATTTAATAATAATGGATTCAATTACGTTTCCCACATCTTCACATTTGTCCGTAACAACCTCCATCGCCTGGTATACTTCTCTTTTCTTGATTACTTCTTTTGCGTCTGCCTCTGTATCAAATAAATATTCGATGCTTAAGTCAAAAACATCATCAGCCTGGTTTTCGATGCTGTTTATTTTTACAAGGGCTTCGGTAATATTGCGTACTTTTTTCATATCCCGCAGCTCCATTACGGCCGCCTGTACCTGTTCAGCCGCCTGTACGATCAGTTCCGCCATCTTCTGTATCCCCGTTTCATTCGGGTTTACCCGGTAAGTGGTGATCTTTTTGGCAGTGGCATAGATATAATCGGCAATATCATCCAGCGATGTGGCCAGGTAGTGAATATCTTCCCGGTCAAAGGGGGTGATAAAATTCCGCCCCAGTTCTGTAAAAACGCTGTGGGTCAGCTCATCGTTACCATGTTCCATATCAATAATGGACTGAGAAAGGGAATTCCGCTTATTGATATCGGTTTCATTGACCATCTGCTTTAAAAGTTTCCCCATAGAAGTCACATTGGCTGCTATTTTTTCAAACAATTCAAAGAAAACGGTATTGCTGGGGGTAAAGATTTTGAGAAATGAGTTAAGTCCCATGGTATGTTTTTAAAATTGGTGGCAAAATTATCCCGTTCGCTGAAGTATCACCATAAAATTACAGGAATTAATAATTCCTTAATATAGGAATTGCGGTTTCATTTAATTTTTAGCGTACAAAAACAGCGGGTTTAATCATCAGCAGGTGTGTTTTTCAACAAAAAATGCATCTTCCCGCCGCGGATTAACATTAAGGTAATGTTGAGGTGATGATTTGGTAACATGCGGGTAACAATGCAGTAATACGGCAGTATGACTTTTGCATCAAATTTTGAATATGCAATTAAGGCTGCTTTTTGTTTTGCTGCTGAGTTTTACAATAACCGGGTTTATAAATGCCCAAACATTGTCGGGGAAGGTCACCAACACACAAAATGAGCCGGTGGTAGGAGCCACTATAAAACTAACAGGTGGCGCTAAAGGTACAACCACCAACGTGGAAGGCCGGTTCAGCTTAAGTCTGACGGCCGGTAAAAAATATGAGATCGAAATAACCGCCATTAACTATCAGACCAAAACAATTAGCGATATAGAAGCGGTTAACGGGGCCTTTAATGATCTGGAAGTGACGCTTGATAATAAAACTGCGGAACTGGCAGGAGTGGTGGTAACCGCTAAAAGAACAACCGCAAAAATGGAAACCGCAGCCTCTGTAATACAATTTCAGAAAAACACCAATACGGTAGCGTCTGTAATCTCAGCCGAATCTATAAAAAGGTCGCCAGATAAAAATACCGGAGAAGTGTTGAAAAGGACCCCGGGAGCGAGCCTGATTGACGGAAAATTTTTGGTGGTAAGGGGTCTGGCCGACAGGTATAACCAGGCAATGCTGAACGGTATTTTGTTAACCAGCACAGAGCCGGATCGAAAAACCTTTTCGTTTGATATTATTCCATCGCAGATGATAGATAATATTATTATTAATAAAGCATTTGTACCTGAGTATCCGGGTGAATGGGCCGGGGGGCTGATCCAGGTAAATACAAAAGATATCCCGGCAAAAAATTTCTTCAATATTCAGATTGGTACCGGTTTCAACGCTCAAACGATTGGCAAAGATTTTTATAAGGCAAAAGGCGGAAAACTGGACTGGTTGGGTATTGAGGACGGCACAAGAGGGTTGCCAAAAAGCTATACCACCAAGTCGGCCTTTAATATGCTGACGCCGGCGCAAAAGACAGCCATTGGAAAGGAAATGAACAATGACTGGGCTGCAACACCACACAATGTATCGCCCAATATCTCATTTCAAACAAACGGCGGGTTTACCGGGTCGCTTTTTGGTAAAAAAATAGGAGGAATTATTGGTCTGAATTATAACAAATCCAACCGGTTTATTGATATTCTTAACCAGGGGCAAACGCTGGTGCAAAATGAATTCAGCCAGAATTTCAGCTATCATGACAACCGCTATGTGCAGGAGGTTACGGTGGGAGCGCTGGCAAGTGTTTCATTGCAGCTGAATGCACAAAACAAAGTCGCATTAAAGTCTATCATTAATGTAAATACCAATAATGCCGCAATACAGCGAAGCGGAATAAATAATGCTACCAGCGATGATGTATATGGAGGAGAGTTAACATTTAAGGAAAATACATTTTTTACAACCCAGTTAAGCGGAGAACACAGTATACTAACACCATTAAAATTGAAATGGTATGGCGCTTTTAATATCCTGGATGGTTATAGCCCGGATCAACGGAGATATCAGTATACCCGGGCTACCGGTACCCAAAATCCTTACCAGTTTCTTATCGGTAACTCCCTGGCGCAGGAAAGTGGCAGCAGGGTCTTTCAAAGTTTAAATGACTATATATACACAGCAGGTGGCGATTTATCATATAATTTTGATATCAACGGGCAAAAACAAACAGTAAAAACCGGCTACATGCTGCAGGTAAAGGATCGTTTGTTTGATGCGCAACTTTTTGCCAACTATCTGCCAAGAGATAATGCCGCATTACGCCAGCAGCCTATCGATAAAATATTTGCGCCGGAAAATTTTGGAGATGGATCAGCAGGCAGTACGCTGTTTGCTTTTAACTCGATCAATAATAAAAATTTCAGATATCTATCCAATACTATTTTAAACGCAGGATTCCTGCAATTTGATAACCAGGTTTCCTCAAAAGTTCGTTTGGTATGGGGCCTGCGAATAGAAAATTTTGATCAATTGCTGGGTACTGTAAAAAAATGGGATACAGACCGGCATAAGCATACCAACCAAACAGATTTTTTGCCTGGGCTAAATGCAACGTTAAAATTGAACAACAAGACAAACCTGCGGCTTACAGGTTCTCAAACAGTGATCCGTCCGGAGCAAAGGGAACTTGCAGCCTTAACCTTGTATGATTTTGAACTTAACTCTGCAATAATGGGAAACCCCAACCTGGTTCGAACAAAAGTGTCAAACGCAGATCTGCGGTATGAGATTTATCCACGTTCAGGAGAAATGCTGACGCTGGGTACATTTTATAAATACTTCGATAAACCCATTGAGCAAAATCTTCAGCAGGGAGGCGCCATTTTTGAATTTCAAAACCCCGATAAGGCAACAGCCTATGGCGCAGAAATTGAGTTTCGTAAACGGCTGGATGTGCTTGATGTCTTAAGAAATTTTACAATACAGGCAAATGCGGCGTATATTAAAAGTGAAGTAACAGATAAAAAAAGAGATATCAACAGACCTCTGCAGGGACAATCGCCCTACCTGTTGAATTTTGCGTTGATGTATGATCTTGAAAAGGCCGGACTCAATGCAACGATGTTGTATAACCAAATAGGCAAGCGTATTTATCTTGTAGGAGATATACCCGCTGCCGGCGGAGATGGTTCTGCTGATGTATGGGAGGCGCCCAGGCCTGTATTGGACTTTCAGCTTACAAAAAAAGTACTGCGAACCAGGGGCGAATTGCGACTCAATATTTCCGATATTTTAAATCAGACGCAACGCTTTTATCAAAATAAAGACGACAATACCAACTTTCAAAAGGATATTGACCGCTATCGGTTTACCAGGAAGTTTGGAACAACATTTAGTTTAACATTTAACTACTCACTGTAATAAATTTCAAATCCGGAATTACGAAATGAACGGAGATCGTCATTTTCAGCAATTCCCTAAGGACAAACAAAAAGTAAAAATATGAAAAAGTACATTTTTTATGTAGTTGCCCTGATGACGATCTGCACCATCGGCTGCCGTAAAATTGAAATGGATGGCGAGCCCATTATTATTGAAGTTCCCGGAGGAAACGATGGAGGCACCAACCCTGTTGGGAAGTCGGTAACGCTTAAAGGGCACGTTACAAAAGATACAACATTGTATGCAAAAGATAAGAACATCATTTCCGGATTTGTTTATGTAGATGCGGGGGTTACATTAACAGTTGAGAAGGGCGCAACCGTGAAAGGAGACTATGCAAGCTCTGAAGCATCAACATTAATTATTAAGAGAGGCGCAAAAATTATGGCTGCCGGTACACAGGAGGCGCCGATTGTATTTACATCCTCTTCTCCAACGCCTCAATCGGGCGACTGGGGAGGGATTGTATTGCTTGGCAAGGCATCCATTAATGCTAAAAACGGAGGTGCGCCCGCACTGTATATTCCTGAAGGAGGATTTAACAATGCGGCAGGTGATGGTTTGGCCGGATGGGGCGATGCCGTGGCTCCAAAAGCAGTAGATGATGACAACTCGGGGGTATTGCAATATGTAAGAATTGAATATGCCGGTAATGCATATTTGCCCAACCAGGAAATAAACAGCCTTACCATGGCTGCCGTGGGTAGCGGAACAACCATTGATCACATACAGGTTTCATATGCAAAGGACGATGCCTTTGAATGGTTTGGCGGTACGGTAAATTGTAAATATTTGATTGCGTATAAAACCCAGGACGATGATTTTGATTCCGATAACGGATATAGCGGCAGTGTACAGTTTGGGCTCATTGTAAGGGATTCAACAATTGCCGATGTATCTAAATCAGAGAGCTTCGAAAGTGATAACGACGGAGATGGAAGCGACCTTACTCCACAAACGAAAGCAGTTTTCTGTAATATATCTTCTTTTGGTCCTTTAGCAACGCCTAACAATGTGGGCAATGCCAATTATCTTGGTCCGGCCGTACAGATCAGAAGAAATTCTTCAATTTCGATTTTTAACTCTGCATTTGTTGGTTGGCCTGTGGGCATTTTAATTGATGCAACCAAGGGAAAACATACCGATTTAAACATCGCCGCAGGTACACTGCAGCTAAGTGGAATTATTTTAGCAAGCTGCAAAACTCCTTTAGATTATACGGAGGCAGGAACATCCACCTATTCCCTGGCAGCGCTTACAACCTGGTTTAAAGGCAACGCGAAAAATAAAATTCTTACTCAGAATGGCGTTCAGGATATTTATACAAGGCCATTTGACTATAACTCGCCAGATTGGATACCTTTTGGAAACTCCGCAGTTGTAATACCTGCAGCTTCCAATAATTATTTTGATGATCCGATATTAACTGCAAGACCATTTATTACTAAGGTCGACTTCCTCGGGGGAATTGCTCCCTCTGGTCCAAATGCTGGTTGGCATAAAGGTTGGACAAAGTTTAATTAATATGTAAATCCGGATAAAACTTAAAGCGCTTCGACTGAGGCGCTTTTTTTATTTTATAACATAACAGGAATGGAGGCCAGGGCGTATACGGAAAAAGCCTATCCCCTGTCAACAAGCCGGTTTTTTACAAATTCATCAAAGAAAAATGCCCGGTACGCATCGCCGATGGGGATCTCATGCTCCCGGATCTGTACGCTGTTGTTGTTAAAGGATGTAATATGTGCTACATTGATGAGGTAAGATTTGCTGATACGCACAAAAACCTGCTGCGGCAGCTGTTCATGAATGGTCTTTATATTCATGGCCGTAATGATCTTCCTGTTTTCCAGGTAAAGCACCACATAATCCTTTAAACCTTCTATAAACAAAAGCTCCCGGAAGAAGACTTTATAGTACTTCCGGTCCGATTTTACAAAGATATAGTCGGCCGCAACCGACGCAATGGTATCATTGGCCGGAAGATGCAGTAAGCCATGATAGGCAATGGCCTTTTGAACCGCTTTCAAAAACCGGTCGTGGTGAATGGGTTTTACCAGGTAGTCAATTGCCGCCAGCTCGTAACTGTCAACGGCGTATGCGGTATGCGCGGTAATAAAGATCACCAGGGTTTTACCGGAAAGAGCGGAGGCCAGCTCCAGGCCATTCATGCCGGGCATCTCAATATCCAAAAACACCAGGTCTGCGGGAAATTGCTGCAGGAACCGGAGCGCGGAAGCGGCATTATTAAAACTACCCGTAAGCCTTAATTCCGGTATACCGGCAATCAGCAGTTGAACGCCTTCGCGCGCCAATGGTTCGTCATCAATAATAATGCAGTTCATAGAGGTAAAGTTAATACAACCTGGTAATGATCCGGTGCCGCATCTATCTGAAGATGGTGCCGGTCTCCATAAAGCAGTTCCAGCCTTCGCATTACATTTGTAAGTCCCAGTCCGCCCCCTTTTAAGTTGGAAACCGGTATGAGAGGCCGGGAATTTTTGCAGGAAAAATAAAGATGGGTACCGGAGGTTTTGAACAGAAGATGAACCTCCGATCTTCCTGATGGGTCCGCGCTGTGCTTAACGGCATTCTCCACAAAGCTGATGAATAAAAAGGGGGGTACCATCCGGTTTCCCGGAAGCTGCTCCGTGGTGATGCTGAATGCAAACTGATCCCGCCGGAGTTGCTCCAGTTCCAGGAAATCGTTGAGAAAGCGGATCTCCGCCAACAGCAATACGGTTGCCCGGGAACTGTCGTACAACTGGTAGCGCAACAAATCCGAAAGCTTTACCACAACCGTTGCGGCTAATACCGGGTCTTTCTGGATCAGGATATGCGTGTTATTCAGCGTATTGAATAAAAAATGGGGGTTTACCTGGCTTTTAAGCTGGTCAAGCTCAGATTGCAGCCGTGCAACTTCCAGTTGCCGGAACCGGTGGGCGTCTTCAATCCAGCGCTGCAGCAATTTAATACTGGTAGATGCCGCCAGCAGTACACAGAGGGCAAAGAGAAATGAAAAAACCGTATCCGGGGTAATGGCCTCCTCTTTGGCTGGCGCGATCCGGTAGGGTGCAATGAGTTGCCGGCCACCTTCAAAAATGAGAAAAAAACAGGCCGTGGCTGTAAAAAGAACCAGCAGGAAATAACTGAGGTACCTGCGCCGGAATAAAAAACGGGGCACAAAATAATACATGTTCAAATAGGGCAGGCCGGTAAGCCACACCAGCAATACCACTTTCATAATGATTTCCCCGGTACGGCTGTACTCTTCGTTATTGCTTTTTACCACCAGGATGCCGACCAGGAAAATACAGAGTAAGTGCCGCCAGGGCCGCCATTGCGGACTCATAAAAAAACGCAGCCACAGGTTGTCGCTCCGGTCCTGTACCGGACCGGTATAAGGAGTTGCCATGTTTGCAAATTAGGTTTTTTAAACGGATTGCATCAATGGGTTTACAGGGCCGCAGACCGGGTTTTATAAGTATAACCACCGGCGGCGTTGGTATAAAAAACCGCCGGGTTGGTATAAAACTTCCCAGTGTCATAGCTGCCGCGGATACATTTGCCTCTTTGTAATGAGTCAGTCATTTATTTTCCAATGATGCAATATTTGTGGAAATGCATTTGCCTGGGATTTTTATTGATAGCGGCGGCGGATGCCCGGGCATACAGCTATGGAGAGCATAAAGAGATCGGTGACCAGGCATTGATCCTGTTCCTGAAGCGATACGGCTCGCGGCAAAACGATTCCCTGTTACGTTCCTATTGGGGGCTGGCAGAAAATGATAAGGGCTTCTTTTTCCCGGAGCTATCCGGTGAGGATGGAATTTTAGTCACCTACGGTATGCTGAATGCCTTAAGCGGCGATCATGAAAGCGATCCCCTCTTACTGGAGGAGCAGCTGCGCAGCCGTCATTCGGTGATCCGCAAAATTGCCGCCCTGCATCAGCAATATATTTCTATGGGATATACCGCGGCGCCCGATGGAAAACTAACCCGTGTAGACATGCGCTATGCCTTGCTGGCAGCAGTGAATCTTTCGCATTTTTATGAGTACCGTAAAACCTTCCAGCAGCAGCTGCGGCATTTTAATAAAGCATTTATCCGCGATTGCCAAAACCCGGCAGCCGTGCCGGCGCTGTTTAAAAAACTGGGAAAGACCAATGCGCTTACGATGTATGTATCCCTGCATGCGCTGGCCATAGACCTGGCGGAACAGGGTGGACAACTGGCCCGGAACGGAAATGACGCGGGTGCCCGGAAGATCCTGTTTTATGCCCTGCTTTTTAACGGGTTTGCCGATCATTTCCTGGAAGATGCGTTTGCTGCCGGGCACCTGGTGGTAAACCGGAGCGTGCTTGCATCTGTCACCAATAACAAGGCCCTGCATGATTTTTATTCGGAGCATGGCTGTACGGTTGTAAACAGCCGGGGAGAGCGGTGGCGGGCTTATGGCGACGGCCAGTTCAACCGCAGTCATCGCCAATGGCAAAACCAGTCCACGTTAGGCACCGTTCATTACGAACGTTACACACCAGAAGCCAGTCGTGTTATTGAAGCCGTAAGCCGTTCTCTTAACGATGTAGCTACTGCTTTTTACAGGGCGTATCAAAATGAACCATTCATCCCATTTCTTCAAACCATTCCCGATGAGCCAAAGGACCAGCCTTCCTTTTTCCTGCACCACCTGGCGGCACTTCAATTGGTTCCGGTGCCCTTCGGATCTGATCTTTCAACATTAGTGGCGAAGCCTGCGTTGCTAACACCCCAAAACCTGCAGGCCGTGCAGCCGTTGCAGCATCGTAATTTTATCCGCAACCGGGTGGCCAATTCCTTTATCATTACCACAACCGGGGCTTTTGCAGATCACATCATCAGGGGCGTGGGGATCCGTTTCAATGCAGGTAATTTCAGCCGGAAATTTGAATACAATACCAGCGGAACAAAAAAGGGCATGCTGGATTACTGGCATGGCTATACCATTAGCTATGACCTGCTGGATGAAAAAGCAGCTCCGGAAGCCTCCGCATTCAAGCGGGTGCAATTGCTGAAAGCAGGTATCCGCAGCAATGTGGATTATTGGGTCAGCAACCGGAAATTCATCGGGCTTTACAGTTATGTAGAAGCAGGAATGCAATTTTCAGGGGGCAGCACCTCCTTTGTTTTTGTTCCTTCCGCCGGTATACAATTTGCCTCCCTTTTTAACCTGAATTATTACAATATGCCGGTATGGGCCAGGGTACCCCTGCAATACCTGTTGCCCCTCAAGTTCCGGACCGGAAGCATCATTGCCCCGCACAACAAGCCGCGCTTTTTTTCTTCCCTGGATCTGGACCTGCTTTTTTAAAAAAAAGCAAATACCGATGAGGTCTATACCACGTGGAGTATAGACCTCATCGGTATTGCTGCTATTTGTGATCAAGAAACTTGTAATAATAATTCTTATTACAAAAATTGTGATTACAGGATTTGTGATAATGATTTTTGTAATCATAAAAAATATTACAATTTTTTTGATTACATCCCTTTTCGTAAATTTAAAGTAGCTAAACAGGTAACATATGAAATACTTCAGAACGCAACTGCACCTTTCCCAGCGGGAGCTGGCCGCCTTTCTTGGCATATCGCAAAGTCTTTTGAGTATGTATGAAAAAGATCTGCGTGAATTACCCGCCGGGGCATCACTTAAATTATCCCAATTACAATTGCAACTGCAGCAATTTCAGCGTCAGAAACCGGCACCGGATCCTAAAAGATCGCTTCACACGCAGAAAAGTATGCTGAAGCTGGAAAAGCTGCTGAACCGGCAGATCCTTAAAGCAGAAAACGATGCAGAGCGCCTGGGTGATGTGCTGGATAAAATGAAAGAGCAGCAAAAGCAACTTGAATTAAAGCTGGCATTTATAAAGAGACTGATGGAAAAAGACGGCCCCTGGCCGGAAGACATGAGCTGGATGCGAAATACTGCGCTGGATGCCAGAGCTGACCTGGATGGCTGCGACACCGCGCAGCAGCAACCGGTGATTTATAAGCTGCTGTTGCTGAAAGCAAAACTGGAGGTTGCGCGGCAAATGCAGGAGATTGTAAAAAACAATTACCGGGAGAACCGAAGGAGGAGGGTCTGTGAGGACTAATTATAAGCCCATATCAGTAAGAAGGAGGTTGAGCGTATAGACTTCGAATGCTAAAAACCGAAGTGTATATATCTAAAGAAATTGAGAGATCAGATTTGTTGATTCGTAAAAAATAAAAGTAAAACTTGTGATTTTTTTTGGATGTTTTAAAATTGTAATTATATTTGAAAGACAGAAAATGAAAATCACTTTTAAAGCCTAAAACTATAATATGAGAATAAACCAAAAAATCAATAGAAAAGCAAACTTCTAATAGTATAATTTTTTTACATAAGGAGCAATATTTAAAGGCTATTGCCTACAAGCCATAAATGATGGCCGAAGAAGGGAGTAGGAGCCTGAATTGGTTAAACTGCCATCAAGGGGACAGGTATGCGGATGTTTCCCGAGAAACTATGTACACTTTTTAAGTATTATCCACTCCGATTATCAGAGAGCTAATTGTTTTAATAATCTATCATAAACATTTCACATGTCACGACCAGTCATATTGTTATTAGGTGCGCTTTTTTTAATAAAGTCATTAATAGCACAAACAACAAAGAACTTTATACCTCCTTCTCCTCAGGCGGCGGAGTTCGGTATGTATGCGACAATACCTGTTACGAATTATGTCGGAATCCCTGAGATCAAGATAGATCTTTTTAATCAAATAAAAATGAAGGACGTTGACGTTCCGTTGCAATTACGATATTATTCAGGCGGCATAAAGAAAAAGCAGGAAGCAAGTACTGTCGGATTGGGATGGACTTTGTCCGCTAATAATCTCATTGGTCGTATTAAGAAAAGCAAAGATGATTTTGCATCAGATGGGTACCTTAAGAAGCACACGGATTGTAAAAATGATGATTTGGAACCTGATCTCTTCTTTTATAATTTCCTTGGGAAAACCGGGCGATTTATTATTAAGGATATGCCCAACTTCGGGCCATTGACGGTTCTTAAATCTGTCGATGACAATCTCCTAATTTATAAAACAGCAACAGGATTTAAAATTGTGGATGACAATGGCGTCTCTTATTGGTTTGAAAAGCAGGAGAACACAAAAGAAACAATAAAAACGGTTGGAACCGGGGGTGAGAAAACAGAAGTTAATACCTATATTTCTGCATGGTATTTGACAAAAATTGAAAATAGATTTAGCGAGAATATACTTTTCTCATATGAAAATCCGGAGAATGGCAATACGAGGACGATAGATACGCTTATTTCAGAATCTGGTGTCACAATTTCGTCTTTTTATCCCCAAGATCTTTTTACTCCTTTATACAGTTGTAATAATATTCCCTCGGGGCCTAATATCGCTTATTCAAAAACAACCTCCATAATTGAAACGGACTATATTTTTTGTGAGAAAATCAACTATCCAAGAGGCGTTGTTTGGATTGGTTATACAAATCGTGATGATTTAAATTTAGCTACAGGCAGTTATCCGGGGAAAAAGGTAAGCAGTATATTAATAAATCAGGGAAGCAAGAACGTTAAAAACGTTAAACTTAATTATTCTTATTTCGAGCCATTGACGGTAACAGAAACCGTAGGGATGAATATTAACAATAAGCGGCTCCGGCTAGAATCTTTGCAAGAGTTTGATGTTTCAGGTCAAACAAGCCAACCACCATATGTGTTTGAATATGAGAATGTTATTAGTGAGAAATATGAGGCATTTACGATATATGGATACCAGACACTTATAACAGGAGGTATGTTAAAAAAAATCCAATATCCTACAGGGGGGTATACTACCTATGCGTTTGAGGCAAATTATGGTGGTTTGGGCACACGAATCAGTAAGATTGAAAATTATGCGAATAGTTCAGAGAAAACAGAGTATAGTTTTCAATATGAGGAGCCCAAAACCTTTATTAGATATGTTGGGGGAATTTCATATAACTATCCTGGAAATTCTTTCTTTATTACTCCTTGTGCAGGCGGCGGATCACAAGTATCTGCAGGCATTAACTATTTGGTATATTATCGTTCTAGACAAAATTTGCTTTCAGAGTCTACCAGCGATTACCAGGTGGGTTATGGTAAAGTAACTATGCTGGTGGGGGCTAATGGCTCTGGGGGAAAGCAGGTTTTCAGGTATTATAATGACGATGCAGTATATCCTCCGTTTAGCGCCTTTCCTTTATCGGATTTTACGCCGTTGCCAACAATCGTAAGTAGCAGAAATGGTGAGCTAAAAATGGAAGAAGATTTTAAAAAGGCAAACGACAGTTTTACAAAGATACATGATAAGGAATATACAATATCTGTTGAAACAAGGGAGCAGCTTACGATTCAGCGGTATAATGGTTATAATTGTAATAAAAGTTATTCATTTTCCTACGATCGCTTGAAGACGGATAATATTAAGGAAAGAACTTTCACCGACCAGGGAAATATAGCTAAGGAAAATACGCAAACGTTTGCCTATAACAATACCGATGTAAGACCTATTTCCATGTCTGTTTTAAGAAGTAATGGAATGATAGAAAAACACGAATACAAATATCCCCAGCACTTCGCTACAGGTGGTGGGACTATATTCGATAAAATGAAGGCAATAAACTTTATTGCACCGGTTATTGAGGAGAAAGTAACGGTAAATAGTATACCCACATATAAATACGAAAATGTTTTCAAAGATTGGTTTAATAATGGCAAATCAATCTCTCTGGAAAAAACTCAGGCGTATAAAGGGACATCAACAACGCCGGATTTGACGAGCCAGATTCTTGCTATCGATAAATTAGGAAATCCATTAGAGCTTGTTAGTGCCGGAAATCAGTTCAAAAAAGAGGTATATATCTGGGGATATGAAGGATGTTTACCCATTATGCATATCATAGGAACGGGCTGGGAGGATATAAAAGACTATTTAAATCTTGATATATTATATAGAGGGTCCTATAATGGGAAAACTATGGGAGATAAAGAAATGCGGCTACAGCAAACTAATATTCGTAGTGGATTCCAGGAACAAAAGAATATACAAATAAAGACGTATACATACAATGCACTTGGAGCTATTTCCTCCGAAGTAGATGAAGCCGGCCATACAACTTATTATGAATATGACAAATTTAACAGGCTGTCTGCCATTAAAAACTATAAGGGAGAGGTTTTGAGCAAATTTTGTTACAATTATTTTGGCCAGCCGATTGATTGTTATAGTAACAGTGCCAATCCGTACAGTATTGCACCCGAATGGCAGAAAGATTGGACTACAAGATGTGAAACGGATGAAAATGACTATAATACCGGAAATGTGCTTGAGTATGAAATTGACATTAACATGAATAGTGCAACATTCGGACAAGGACGGTTTGTAAATATTGGCCCCAGTCTTGAGAATTGCCCTGTTCCTGTTTTCTGTACTTCTTCCGATTGTAACCTAAGTGATCCCCAATACAGGTGTGTATATGGATTTTGCGAAAAAGGAGTAAAAGTATTGAGATCCTTCGAATGTCAGCCCGGTTCTGGCTGTGAATGTTATTTCTATTATGAATGGAGCGATGGTGTTCAGTCTCCCGAGTACATGCAAGTTCTGGAAAGTTGCGATTTTAATCAATAATAAATCTAATCATTATGTTACGGTGCTATTATATTTTATCTTTTATGCTGTTGTGTATCACAACTTCTGCCCAACAAGTTTCTTCAGAAACGAAGGCATCCAGAAGACAGATAAATATGCAGCTGAGATTGTCAAGAGCTGAAAAGATCGCAAATCGGATTTCAGATAGTCTTAGATTAAAGGCGGATCAACGAAATAAGCTGCTAAAAATAGAATCGGATCTGGAAAGACAAAAGTTTGATATCTGGGAACGTGAAGAAAAGGACAAAAAGACGATAGGAATAAAACTAAGAGAAGTTGAAATTAACAGAGACTTTCTTTACAAAGAGGTCATGACCAATGAACAATATAAACAATACCTGGCTAAGAAAAGAATATTGTTGAATAACAATTAACGATATGTTGTGCTCACATTGATAAGATGAAATCTTAAAATTAAACAAGACCGGTATGAAATACTTTATGAAAAAATATTCTGAATATATTTTACTACTGCTGATAGCTGTTACTGTTTCTGGAGCGTGTCTAAGGGCCCAACCAGCTTCTTTGCCACAGTATAACAGTACGACACCGAAGAACTTTGTTCGTACATGGACCGCGTTGGCACCGTTAACAGATCCCAATAGTTTGCTATCAAAAGGAATGTTTGAGACAAGCGAAATAACCAAATATATAGATGGACTGGGAAGATCCCTACAAGAAATTAAGAAAAAAGGATCCCTACCAACTCCGATTAATCTAATCGATACAGCTGATGCTAGAGATATCGTAACCCCGATTTTATTTGATGAACTGGGAAGAGAGCAGTACAAATATCTCCCGTTTGCCTCGGCTTCCGGAGACGGGGTTTTTAAGAATGATCCTTATGGTGAACAACAGGTTTTTATGCAAGCGCAATTTGGAGCGCAGGGCGAAAGCAATTTTTACAGCAAAACGGTATTCGAAGCCTCACCCCAGAACCGTATAACAGAAAGCTTTGCTCCGGGGAAAAACTGGGCAGGAACTGCTGCGGAAGTCTCTGAAAGTAACAGGAGAAGCATAAATCAGAAGTATTGGCTAAACACTGCAGAAGATAGTGTTCGCATTTGGGTGGTAACGGAACCCGCATCAATCGGAAACTGGGCAACATATGCTACCACACAAATGTACACAGCCGGCCAGCTTTATAAAAACGTGATACAGGATGAGCATGATAAGCAGGTTATTGAGTTTAAAGATGAAAAAGATAGAATAATATTAAAAAAGATACAATTAACTTCTGTGGAAGATACCGGCCTTGGTAAAGGACATACTGGATGGTTGTGTACATATTACGTGTATGACATGTATGATCAACTTAGACTGGTTATTCAGCCAGAAGGAGTCAATACATTAAATACTACAAATTGGCAACTTACGACTTCATTACAGGAAGAACAGTGTTTCCGGTATGAGTACGATCGAAGAAATTTGCCGATAATGAAGCAAATCCCCGGATCATCGGTGGTATATTCAGTATATGATTCAAAAGCACGACTGGTGATGTCCCAGGATGGTAATCTCCGAAATCAATCGATGTGGAATTATTCAAAGTATGATTCACTTAGCCGACCTACTGCTACAGGAGTTTTTAGTAGCAGTCTGGCAGTGGTTGGTCATTGGCAAAACGCGGGGTTGGGCGTAGAATACCCAACATCTCCAATGCTTGCGGGAGTGCAGCCGCTTACGGAGACTTTTTATGATGATTATACATGGATGACACAAGCTCCTTATTTAGCAGACTTGAGTGGCAAAATAGATGGTGAATATGATGCAACAGGCGTGACTAGTGATCTGTTGGCTGCAAGTAATACTGCCTGGCCATATGCGGAGCAACCTGCTAAAGATTCGAGAGTGAAAGGGTTGATTACTGGTAATCGTGTAAAAGTTCTAAACACCACTAGTTATACTTATTCGGTGACCATTTATGATGATAGAAAAAGACCTATTCAGATTAAATCATTGAATCATACAGGGGGCGTCGATGTTACAACAACGCAGTATAGTTGGAAAGGGCAGCCCTTATGTGTTATAAGTCGGCATAATAAGGCAGGAGCTGGTGCTACTGTAGTAACAACAGTAGCGATTAATACGTATGATGCTTTAGGACGACTGGTTAAGGTAGGCAAAAAAATTAAGCGTGATAGCGGTCCAATGAGTGCAGAAAAGGTTATCGCAATTAATAAATATAATATTCTAGGGCATTTGACCGAAAAAAGTATAGGACCCACAAACTTAGATGGATCCAGCGCATTAGAGAGGCAAATTTATGATTATAATATACGAGGATGGTTATTAGGAATAAATCGCGAATATGTGAATGATGCGACGCCCGCAACTTCAAAATATTTTGGATTTGATTTGGCATACGAAAAAGTGGACAATAATAACTTAGGAAACATGAACTCGGCAATAAAAGGGTACACTCAAGCGTTTTATAGCGGGAATATTAGTGGAATTACATGGCGCAGTAGAAGTAATGCAGCGCCTATTCGTCGGTATAATTTTGCCTATGATGCGACGGGAAGAATAATGAAAGCTGATTATGGCCAACTGATAGGAGGCTCATTTCAGATTCCTGCTGAAATAAATTATTCGGTAAAAGTCGGAAATGGCGATGATCCCTTAACGGCTTATGATTATAATGGTAATATAAAGGCTATGACACAATGGGGCGGACATAATAATACTCAAATTAAAATAGACTCCCTAATGTATATCTATTTCCCCAATAGTAATAAGTTAAAAACAGTTACGGAAAAAGCCGAAAGTACGATCGCTTTAGGCCTGGGAGATTTTAATGATGGAATAAATGATATGTCTGATGATTATGCCTATGATGCTAATGGCAATTTAATTATGGATTTAAATAAAGGAGTCAGTAGTACAACGTATAATCTATTAAATTTGCCAGAACAGATCGTTGTAGCAGGCAAAGGATCGATTTCTTACCTTTATGATGCTGCTGGAAATAAGTTAGAAAAGAAAATTGTGGAGGGAGGTACAACAAAAACTGTCCAATATTTAGGGAATATGATTTTTGAAGACAATGTTTTACGGTTTATCTCTGATGAAGAAGGCAGACAACGAGTATTGACTGCGACTTCTTTTGTATATGACTATTTTTTAATGGACCATTTAGGTAATGTTAGAGTTATGATTACAGATGATGTAGGTTTGACAGACAAGGTATTGGAAGAAACACATTTGTATCCGTTTGGCCTTCCAATGAAGGGTATTTCTATTAAGAATTCAATGGCCAGCTTACAGAATAAAGAAAAAACATTTCAGGGACAACAGCTTGATGACGAGCTCGGACTGAATTATTATAGTTTTAAATACCGAAATCAAGATCCTCAAATTGGCAGATTCATTCAGATAGATCCGCTTGCCAGCGAATATGTTTATAATAGCACCTATGCATTTTCAGAAAATGACCCAGTCAATTTCATAGATTTAGAGGGCGCAGAAAAGGGAATCGTTCCTTATAAAAGAAACAATGTCAATTTTGTTCAATTGTATAGGCCATTGATTTCGGGAATTAAGCGTAGTGACGGAAAAACGTTCACACAAACCGCAATTAAATTTAGTACACCAGGAGTAATAACCTATGTCATTAACGCACAGCAATATCAACGAAATGGTTTGTCAAACCCGTTTTCGGCAGGAAAAAACTCAAGTTGGACAGCCCAAGGCTATACGATCAGCCAAGGGAAGGTGTTTGTGGGTAATTCTTCTCCTTTGACTTTTTATTTTGCAATTAGTGGCGGCAGTGTAACTTTTGGTAAGGGGGATGCTCCTAAAAAAGCAGATTTTGCAGTTGGAGGAGGAATCCCTGTTTTGATAAATGGCCTCAAATATGGGGGGCGGAATGAATATTCGAAAGGAGCTCCTGCGGGACTGCCTGAAATTGGGGAACCGGGAGCGGGGAATGATAAATATTTGGTTCAACGAAGCAATGCGGGTTATCCAAAGCAGGATAATGCCGAAGTTGGTAAATCAATTGTAGCATACAATAGCAAAACGGGGGCATTTATGTTGGTTGTGCAGCAAGATGGTGTTCAAGGTTTAACATTAACTCAGATTCGAGACTATTTGGTGAGAGAAGGATTTAATAATGCTGTGTCATTTGATGGATCAAATTCTGCAACTCTACTTAGAGATGGAGCTATCTTTGCAGCTCCTGGGGATGTAAAAAATAATACTATACCTAGTGGAGTGCGTTTTCAGGTTTTTACAGAAGAAGATAATAAAAGCCAATGAGGACCTTTTTATTATTCATTATTTTGATCATGCTTTTAACCGTCATGCTTGGTTTTTCGCCGGGTACTGCCCGGTTCTTATTTGCCGGTGGTAGTGACGGATTAATGGAGCTGGTTACTTCCAGTCTCGTATTACGGGTCGTTATTGTGGCGTTATTCTGCCTGTCGGTTATGGTGTATATCCTGCAAAAGAAAAAAAAGATATTTCTTCTTTTCCCGGTGGTATTTTTTATCCTTTGGATCATCAGCGGAAAAATGATAGCCATATTTCCCGACGGGCGGCTGCGTTCCGGCTGGTTTTTTATGGAAATCCGCAGCGTCAATATCTGTGAAGGTCAGGCGGATTGTGAGCAGGTATCCTATTATGAAACAACGGTTACAGCACTAAGCTTTTACCGGATACGAGTAAAAAATAATACAGTTGATGCCGTTATCCTCACAACCCCGTTTATCAGGGAAAATGTACTGAAGCTGCTAAGAGAACATTTTCCCGCAAAGAATAAAAACTGAGAAACCCGGCGTAGTTTTTACAACAAGAGATGATGTTGAGTGCGCTTTTTTGAAGAAACGGATCACCGGGAGGCATAAAAAAAGAGGTTGTACCAAACCGGGCTTAGTCGTAGCCCGAAGTTTCGAAATAACGACCAAAATGATGTTTGATACAACCTCTTTAGGAGCGGAGGCTTATTAATAGCCCGGGTTCTGCACCAGTGCCGTATTTTTATTCATTTCATCCCGGTTGATGGGGGCATAATACATTTTATTGACCCATTTGCGGTTTTCGTGGGCTTCATTTACCACCGGGGTATAGGTATAATTGTAAATATTTTCATCATGCCGGTAAAGATCGGCCAGCTGTTTACCCGGCTGAAAAGTTCCCACTACATTGATAAAGGTAAGCTTACGGCCTACGGTTTCCTGCGGAATCATCCAGCGGCGTACATCAAAATACCGTTGTTCTTCAAATACCATTTCCACCCGTTTTTCGTTCCGGTACCGGTTTTTGAGGGCTTCCCCGGCATCCGTAACCGCCGGCATCCCGGCACGGAAACGGATGCGGTTGAGCCATAAGCGGGCCTCCGGTTCTTCGCCCAGCTCAATACAGGCTTCTATATAATTAAACACGGCTTCGGTATAACGGAAAAAGGGCCAGGGCACCAGCTGCTTGGTATTGGCATCTACAATTTTTGGATCGGGATCGGTGAATTTGCGCATATAATAACCGGTGCGGCTGCCATTCCAGTCTTCTATGGCGCTGCTCCGAGTATCGAGCCCGTTAAAGGTGATTTTTTTGCCGGCAACAACCAGGTCGTATTGCCCGGTCTGGATCTGGTTGGCCGGGTCTACGTTCCCGGAGATCAGGTCGCGGGGCTTCCAGGGAGCACCGTCATAAAGGATGGTAGCATAAAACCGGGGGTCGCGGCCAACATAAGGATTTGCCTTTTGTACCGGGTTGTTCCAGCTGAACGGCGTGCCGTCGGCCATTTCATAGTCGTCTGCCAGCAAACCGATGGGCGTATTACCCGCCCAGTTATGATACCCGTTGGGGCCGTTGTACAGGTTGATGCTTACGCCTCCACCGGTGTTTACATTCAGGTTATAATAGCGGCCGAAGATGACCTCTGATCCGGCATTGGCATCCATGCCCAATGCCTTGCTGTAACCGCTCATGGCAATGGACATATAATTGGTTTTGCCTTCTGCGGCAGAAACCGGTGCACTGAGGTTCAGCTTATATCCGGCCCCAAGATCCATAACGGCCTTAGCGGCGGTTTTTGCGGCCGTCCAGCGCGCTTTCCGGTCGCCACCGGTATACCCAAACAGTTCTGGTTTGGGATGGCCTGCCAACTCAGGAAATTTTGTTTTTGCCAGCGGCAGATAGTTCAGATCGCTGGCTGCATACAACAGCACCCGCGATTTTAATGCCAGCGCCGCCAGTACGCTGGCCCGTCCTTTATCCATGGCGCTGGTATTAATGAGCCAGATGGCACTGTCGCAATCTGCCGTAATAAAACGTACGCATTCTTCAAAACTGTTGCGGGTTACATTGTAATCCTGGTTTAAATCGTACACCCGGGTAATGATCGGCACACCACCATAGTAGCGCAGCAGCTGGTGGTAAAAATAGGCCCGCAGAAAATGCGCTTCTCCCTTTAGCCGGTTGGCGAGGATGGTATCGATTTTAGGTGTGGCCAGTTTTTCCAGGGAAAGGTTGGCGGCGCGAATATTGTCGTACAGGTTTTTCCAGCCATAACTTTCCGGGATCCAGCCCACCCCACTGGGACTGGCGCTGCCCTCCATTATGGTGTTGATGTTGCGGCCGGTATGGGTGAACGTGGCTTCATCCGTAAGGGAGGCCAGCATCTGTTCATCAAAGCCGCCTACCCCTAATCCGTAAACGCCCGGGCCTCCGCTGTAAATACCCGTAACAAAGGCCTGGGCCAGTGCCGGGTCCTGCCAGGCCGTTTCTTCGGGTACCTGTCCCGTGGGGTCGATGTTTAAAAAATCCTTACTACAGCCGATAACTGTAAATGAAATGACCATAATAATTAAAAATGGCCGGTATATAAATGTTTTCATTTTTTCTTATTTAAACTACAGGGTTAAAAACTTACAGTGGCGCCAATATTGAGAATGCGTGATTGCGGGTAGTACTGCCCGTTGCCGCTGGTAGATTCCGGGTCCCAGATCTTCATCTTATCCCAGGTAACCAGGTTTTGTCCGTTGGCAAAAACACGGACATTGCTGATGATATTCCGTACCCGTTCCGGCATAACCAGGTTATAACCGATCTCAACATTTTTCAATCGCAGGTAATCACTGCTCCGGAGGAAATAGGTATTGAAACGGGCCGCACCGCCGGTATAATAGGTATTGCCCCTGCTGGCTATCCGGGGATCTGTGCTGCTGGGATTATCAATCGTCCAGCGGTTGTCGAACGAATATTGCAGGTAATTGCCGATATCGCCGGACTCGGTACCAAAGAACAATAATCCGCCAACGGCGCCCTGGAACATAAAGCTGAGGTCAAAGTTCTTATACCCGATGCTACCGTTAAAACCTCCGGTGAAATACGGGTCGCGGGTTTTGTCGAGGGCCACCATATCGTCTCCATCGATCTTGTTATCGCCGTTGTAATCCTTTATTTTCATATCGCCGGGGCGGAGGGCACTGGTAAGGGCGCTGTAATCCACTTTATTGGCATCAATTTCTGCCTGGTCCCGGAATACACCGTCGTACTGGTAGGCTACGATGGTAAACCCGTTGGTGCCATAGGGCTTGCCGGTAGTGCGCTGCCATTCGGGCACACCTGCCGGTTCGCTGGAATACAGCACTTTATTTTTTGCATATCCGCCATTGAGCCCCAGGGAATAGTTTATCGGACCAATATCATCGCGCCAGCCGATCTTAAATTCTCCGCCACGGTTCAGCATCTTTCCTTTGTTTACCGGGGGCAGCTTCCCGGAAATGCCGCTGCTTTGCGGTACCAGCCCGGTTTCGGCGATCAGTGCTTTTTCCCGCCGGTTGCTGAAATAGTCCAGTTCCAGTGTAAGGCGGCTGTTTAAAAAGGCGGCATCTAAACCGATATTCATATTATTGCCCACCTCCCAGGTGAAATTCTGATTGGCCACCCGGTTTTCGATCAGGGTTTGCACCACCGCGTCGTTCAGCACATAGGTACTAAAAGGATACGCCGGAATGAACTGGTATTCGGCCAGCACACCGCCAAAATAAGGCTCGGCCCCCATTTGTCCCCAGGAACCGCGGAGCTTCAGGTTATTAACAAAGGACACATTGTTTTTAAAGAACGGCTCTTCAGATACCCGCCAGCCGGCTGTAACGCCGGGGAAAAAGCCAAACCGTTTGGTGGGTGGAAAAATATAGGAGCCATCGTACCGCCATAAAAACTCAAACAGGTATTTTTCGGCGTAGTTGTATCCCACACGGCCAAAATAGCTCAGGCGGGCCCGCCGGTAAGATCCGCCCCCGTTGTTCTTTTCAAGATCGCCGCCTACATCCAGCACATCAAGGGCATTGGAGAGATAATACCGCCGGAAGGCACGGAACCCTTCATAATCTTCCGTTTCCCGCTGTACCCCCGCCAGGAAATTGAGGGTATGTGCCCCGAATTTTTTATCATAATTCAGCAACCCGGAAAGGTTGATGTTTAAGGTATTTTCGGCCCATTGGTTCAGGCGGGGATCGGTAAAGGTAGATCGTAACTCTTTTGTAAGCCGGGGCGTAACACCATCGGCTTCATAAGAACTGCGGTCCCAGGAGTACAGGTACCAGGGGGTTTCGAACCGTTTTTGATTTTTCTGGTATTTATCAATGGCTGCTGTACCGGTGATCTTCAATCCCTCCACACCGGGAATCAGGATCTCCAGTTTTCCATTGGTTTGTATATAATCCCGTTTATCCCGGTCGTACCCCGTTTGGTTGGTGGCAATCACCACGGGGTTTTGTCCGTATTCAATATCCCGGCCCGGCAGGCCATTGGGCCAGATGGCCGGTTCGTTGGGCTTGCCGCGCATCAGCATACGGAAAATTTCCCCGGCGGTTTCGGTTGGAAAAAAGCGGTATTCTTCCCGGGCGGCAATGCCCATGGTCAGGTTCATATACTGGTTCAGTTTGGCATCGAGGTTCAGGCGGAGGTCGTATTGCTTGTAGCCGGTAGCCGAGTTTTTATAATAGGCATCCTGGTTCTGATAGCCGATGGAGCCCAGGTACCGGATATTTTCAGAGCCTCCTGTGAGCTGGATATTGTGCCGCACCTGGGGCGACCATTTTTTAAACGTAGCTCCAAACCAGTCCGTATTCGGGTGCCCCCAGGGATCGGACCCATCGCGGTATTGCTGCATATCATCCGGGAAAAAGCCTACAGGAGAACTTACGGTGGCTCCATTGTCGGTACGCTTATAGGTTCCTGTTTTGGTCAGCGCATCCCATGCGGCCTTCCATTGGTTTACCGGTACATTTTCATAAACGGCCAGTTCATTCCGCAAGGTGCCGTATTCCACGGCATCTGCCATTTTGGGAATACGGGTGGGTTGGGCCCAGCCCTGGTTAAACGTGTAGGACAACAGGGGTTTGCCGCTTTTTCCTCTTTTAGTGGTTACAAGGATCACCCCATTGGCGGCACGCGATCCGTAAATGGCGGCAGACGCATCTTTTAATACGGAAATACTCTCAATATCGTTCGGGTTGAGTCGCTCCATGCCTCCTTCCCGGTCCGGCACCCCATCGATCACAATCAATGCACTGGAATTTCCCAGTGAGTTGGTACCCCTTATGCGGATCGTGGAGCCATCGTACCCGGGTTCGCCCCCGGTATTGATGGCCGTAATGCCCGGAAGGCGCCCGGCCAGGGTATTGGTAAGGTTTACCGTAGGCGTTTTGGCCAGTTCGGTACCCTTTACATCAGCTACGGCACCAGTGAGGGTTACCTTTTTCTGGGTGCCATACCCCACTACCACCACATCCGTGAGTTGTTCGGCAGCGCTGCTTTTGAGGGTTACGTTGATGGTTGTTTGATCACCGATGGCTGCTTCCTGTTGCTGGTATCCCACATGGGAAAAGACCAGGGTGCCCCCGGTATTGGGCACTTTTATGGTAAAAACACCTTCGGCATTGGTGACCACACCGGTATTGGAGCCTTTTAATAAAACAGAAGCACCGTCAATGGGCGCACCGGTTTCATCGGTGATTTTCCCGGTGATCACCTTTTCGGGTGCCATCGTTCCGGTGTTGCCGGCCTGGCTCCGGTACAGGGAAAGACCCGGCAACAAAAAAACAATCAGGAACAGGAAGAGGCGTTTGAGCGGAGGACGCTCAAAAAAGAATGCATAGCCGGCATGGCTACGCAATTGCTGCGTGTGCATGGCATTTCTGGTTTAGAGGTTTACATTAAAAAACGGTTGATGGCAAAGACTTAGGGCTTACATCGTTACAGGCTTTGATCAACGGTTACATTTCTCAACCTCTAAAAACGAAAAAAACGGAAAATAATTGTAGAAAATACAAAATAAAAATCCCCCGCAGGGGATTCAATATTTTAGCTGTATAGGAATCGAAGCCGCTGCCGGTTATTTCTTTTTGGCAAACATCAGTTCTTTAACCTTCTCCTTATCTTCTTTTTCTTTCTTCAGGTCGAACATGGTTCCAAATACATGATCCCAGATGGTGCTGCTGACACCAAAGCCCTTATGCTCATCCTTGTAGTGGTGCAAATGATGATTTCTCCAAAGCCCTTTCATCCATTTAAACGGCGGGTTCCAGGCATGAATGGCATAATGCATGGTGCCATACATCAGGTAGCCGAGCATAAACCCGGGGAAAAACATCAGGGCCAGCTTTCCAAGAATCAGGTAAAAAACACCCAGCAATACAGATGCAATTAAAATGCTGGGAACCGGAGGCATAAACAGGCGCTGCCGGTCTCTGGGGTAATGATGGTGGTTGCCGTGCATTACGTACGCAATTTTTTGCGCGGCCGGGTTATCGCTTACCCAGTGAAAGATAAAACGGTGGGCGATGTATTCAAAAAAGCTCCAGAAAAAGATGCCAATAAAAAAGACCAGCAATACATAGGCCACAGAATAGTTGTAGGCAACATGACTGTAATACAACATGTACACAATAACCGGAATATACATGCCCCAGATGACCAGAGGATGTGTCTTTGTTAGCATCTCCAGATAATCGTTCTTAAAAAGCCTCGCTTGCCCCTTGTTGTGAATTTTATCAAACTGCATAATGCAAAATTAAATCAAAAAAAACAGATACCTCTCTTAATACAGCCAATTGACAAATAACCCCTATGGCTTGTTGAATTAATTGATTAAAATGTTGCTTCAGATCAACTGATATATCAACACCTGGATCACAGAAGAGTTTGGGATATAAAAAAAAAGTACACAAACGAATGTTTGTGCTACCTGTAGGTAAGCTTCCAGCGGCTCAGGTCCGGAACAATCGTTTTCTTTTTATGCAATTCGTGGTTATAAATAATTTGCCCTGCTTCTTTGAAGAACGGATAACCAATTTCTTCATACTCGTATTTATTGTCATTTAAAATACCATCCTTATTTACATAGATGGTGGCGCTAAGCATAAACTCCACTTTGTTTTTAAAATCGACCACATAGCAGTAGTCTGTTAAAAAGCCATAACTCCAGCCGGCTTTGTTAAATACCCGGATATAGTCCGGAATGCCTTCCTTACCGGCACGGAAAAAGAAGAACTTGGTATAGCTGCTAAAAAATTCGGACGTATCATAAGCGGGGAAACGGCTTTCATAAGGTAGCTCCGACATATAGGTATATAACATCCGGTAATTGTCTTCCGTTAAATGGAACCGCTGTTTGGAGGGGACCGATCCGGGAAACAGCACGCTGCGCAATAAAAGATGTCCGTCTTCCAGCGGCAGGTTATTGTGCTCGGTAAAATCCATGGGTGTGTTGATCAGGCTGTCATTTTTATCCCAATGCCCTTTGCCCACCAGTATTTTGGTGGCAGGAAAGCGGAACTGCACATTGCTGTAGGCGGCCGGTTGTGTAAACAGGGTTTGCCCGTTCTTTACAAAACGGATGGGATTGGTATGGCGGTTTTCTTCGGAATTCATGGGTACAAACCGGCGGGTGATGCGGATATCCTTATAGCCCTTTTTCCAGAGCTGTTCATTCAGCGTTTTTTGTCCCACAAATTCGTAAAGCCGGTTATAGGCGTCGTTATCGCTTACCAGGAAGATCTTTTTTATATAATGTGCAATGGAGGGGAGGCCGTTTTCTGAAGTGGCATCCCCGGTTACGGCGGTTTGTCCGCTGAAGGCGCTGTCCGTAAGCATAGACGTTTGGGGAGTGATTTTTGCCCCCAGCCCGTTCAGTTTTTCAAGCGCTGCAAAAGCCACCGGCATTTTTACGGTGGAGGCAGGGTTAAAATAACGGTTCCGGTCTACATTCAGGTAATGATTCACAAAGCTTGGGTGTTGGTGCGCATCCCGCTTTATCTCTGTGTAAATCAATTGATATTGATAAACTTCCGGTTGTTCCAGCACCGATTTTAACAGGGGCGAGGCCTGCTGCTCCAGCAGTTCTTTCAGCCAGGGATCGGTTTTTATCTGTGCATTTGATATGGCAGCGGTCATAATGGATAAAAATAAGAGGAAAACGGGTTTCATACAGGTAAGATAGGATTTTTCCGCTGCCGATTTACATTTCTCATTTTACATCCGATATTTTATACTTTCTGGCAACCGATCCCGTAAATTTGCAGCCAAAATTTTGTATATATGAAGGAAACCCCGTTTACGAAAAAACACCTGGCGCTTGGAGCCAAAATGGCTGAATTTGCAGGGTATAATATGCCCATCAGCTATTCAGGGATCAATGAAGAGCATCAGACCGTAAGAAAGAATGCCGGTGTGTTTGATGTAAGCCATATGGGCGAATTCATCCTGAAGGGGCCAAAGGCGCTGGACCTCATACAACGGGTTACCACCAATGATGCTTCCAAACTAAAGAACAATCAGGCACAATACAGCTGCTTTACCAATGAGCAGGGCGGTATAGTGGATGACCTGATCATCTATTGCATTGAAGAAAACAATGTATACATGATCGTGGTGAATGCGGCCAATATTGAGAAGGACTGGAAATGGCTGAGTGATCATAATACGGACGGGGTTGAAATGCACAATATTTCCGATAGAACGGCGCTGCTGGCCATACAGGGCCCTCATGCCACGGCTATATTACAACCGCTTACTGATACGGATATCCTGAATTTAAAATACTATACGTTTGAAAAAGGCCGGTTTGCGGGTGTGGATAATGTACTCATCAGCGCTACCGGGTATACCGGTTCCGGCGGGGTTGAGATCTATTTTGAGGATAAAGATGGTGCTGCCGATAAAATATGGGATGCCATTTTTGCGGAAGGCAGTCCCAAAGGGCTAAAACCGATCGGCCTGGCCGCAAGGGATACGCTGCGCTTGGAAATGGGTTATTGCCTGTATGGCAACGACCTTAATGATACCACTACCCCGCTGGAAGGCGGCCTGGGCTGGATCACCAAATTTACCAAGGACTTTACAGCGAGCGACCTGCTGAAAAAACAGAAAGAAGCTGGCGTAACGCAAAAGCTGGTGGGTTTTGAGCTGGAAGACAAGGGCATTCCGCGCAACGGGTATGAGATCTGTGATGAAGCCGGGAACCGGATCGGTACGGTTACATCCGGAACCCAATCCCCTTCCCTTGGAAAAGCCATCGGGCTGGGATATGTACAAACGGGTTTTGCGGCTTTTGAAACACCTTTGTTTATTAAAGTGCGCGATAAATTATTAAAAGCAAAGGTGGTGAAGCTGCCCTTTGCCTGATTTTACAGCACAATAACATCGATCGCCGGTTGATCTGCAGCCGCTGGTTCTTTAAAATGACAAAATTGTTGCCGGGGTGATTGTCAGTCAAAGCCTGACGAGGGCTGACAACCACCCCGTATTGTTTTTATTTTTATCAAATGAGTAATCAACCTACCCTTTATACATCACTTTCACCGGCGCTGATCCATCTTTACGACCTCAACAATGCGGTGGTGGTGGTCATTGATGTGTTCAGGGCCACTTCAACCATTGCGGCTGCACTGTACAACGGAGCACAGTACATCATCCCCGTTGATTCGGTGCCCAGGGCCATCGAGATCAGCAAATCTGTAAAAGGAATTGCGGCCGGTGAGCGCGACGGGAAGCTGGCCGATGGACTGAGTCACGGAAATTCCCCAATGGAATACAAACGCGACTTTATTGAAGACCAGGTACTGGTACTGACCACTACCAACGGAACCCGGTTACTGCATATGGCCCTGGAGCAAGGGGCAGACGATATCATTACCGGGTCTTTTCCCAATCTTTCATCCGTATGCAATTATTTAATTGCCCAGGGCAAAAATGTAATACTGGCCTGTGCGGGATGGAAAGATAAATTCAACCTGGAAGACACACTGTTTGCAGGAGCGGTCATCAGCCGGGTAAAGGCGCATTTTTCCATTCATTGCGACAGCTCTTTTATGGCGGAATATATGTATGCGCAAAATAAACAGGACCTCCTGGGTTTTGCAAAACAACTGACGCACTACCACCGCCTGGTAGACCGGTTTGGATACATTGATGACATTGCGTTCTGTTTGCAGGAGGATGTGGCAGACGTATTGCCGCTTTACAGGGAAGGGCGGCTGATCCGGCAGGAATAACCTATAAAGTTAGCACATTTTCAATAAACAACAGAATATAAATTTTCTCAAAATCTTGGGCAAATACTAGGAAAAGCGGATAAGATTCTTTTATTTTTGCCGATTGTCCTTTTTGTAGCCCAACCGGCAATACAGGGGTCCTGCAGCCGTAAAATACCGGCAATGGATGGCCTGGAACGGATACCGGAAGCCCGGTACAGACAGGTTTGAAGAAGGATGATGATGAGAAATTATTAATTAAGCATAATAACAGCAGCGGTTTGGCATTACCACATTTATTAAAACACGTTTATACCTTCGGTACCGATGAGGTGATCCGCAGGGGTAAAAAAACATTTGCACTCGGATTTGTAGAACTGATCGAATACGATAAACTAACCGGAAGCATCTATTTCAGGGTAAAAGACGACTCTTACAGCACCTTTTATAAGGTACACATTCAAAAATTCAATGACCCGAAAAACCTGGCATTGAAGTGTAACTGTCCGTATAACCTGGGTGATGTTTGTAAACATGAAGTGGCGGCATTGTTCCAGTTACAGGAGCTGATGGATAAGGGACAGCTGGAAGATGAGGAAGTATATTATGATCAGCGTCATACCGTGGTAAAGATCCGCAACCTGGATATACGGTCCATCCGGCACCTTTGCGCCCCGGAAACCTTTAATGATGCGGAAAAGTTTTTGCAGAAGAAAAAGGCAAAGATCGTTTACGCGCAGGATGAAACCGTAAGGGCCGTAGTTTCCCTGGACGGAAAGGAATATAAGGTAGCCATCAAAAAGAATGAGGAGCGGAACTTTGATACCAGCTGCGATTATGAGGATACGGATCACCCGCTTTGTTTGCCCAAGGTGATCGTTTTCCTGCAACTGATCAAACAGCACGGGGCCTTTTATTTTGATACGATCCGCAACCGCGACGTAGAAAAGAATAAATTACTGGAAGCCTATGGCTATTCGCTGAACGATGATCTGAAAGGAAAATTTGAATTTGTATTTAAAGACGGCAAGCCGTTTTTGCGGGTGCTGGATCCGAAGATCAAACGCATCAACACCCTTAGTACAGCAGAAAAGCCAGCAGCGTCCGCCATTAAGCAACAGGCGCAGACCGTTGAAAAAGAAGATGCTGTAGCAGTAGAAGAACAACCCGCAAGAAAGCTGGGAGTCGTTTTCGATTTTAATAAAACGGTTTATCCGTATTTCCAGGTACATATTGTATCCGGGGAGCTGAATGAAAGCGGATCTGGTTTTGCCGGGAAAACCGCGGCCCTTGATATCAGTCATTTTATAGATACGGCCGATTTTAGTGAGGAGGACATCAGCCTGCTGAATACGGTGCGCAAATTACAGGATACGGAAATTAATAAATATGTAAGCCGGAATACACCGTTTAATAATCTTTGGGAACAGGACGAACCGGTCATTGAGGAGAGCACCGAAACCCGGCAGCTGATCAATGAATACATGCTGCCCCGGCTGCGGAAGCTGTTGGTGGATGCCGGCGAGGACGGCCTGGCCTTTATATTGCCCCAGGGTAAAAGCTTTGTTACCGATCATCTGGAACAGATCGATATTTTTATAGAACCGGCCATTACCGAATTTTTTGTAGACAAGGAAGATGATGAGCGTTTTAGTTGCGACTGCCTGGTGCGGTTGCGGGGCATGGTGCACGGGGTAGAGCAAAATGAAAGCCCCTGCCCGCTGTTGTTCCTGTATAATCATCAGCTGTTCCTGTTTAGCAATGCCGAAAGCATCAGCCTTATTGAAAAATTCCTGCCCGCCGGTAAAATGATCATTTCGCAGGAACAGTGGGCCGAAACCCTGCACGAATTCATATTACCCCTGGCCCGGGAATATAAGGTAGACTTTGATGCTTCGATGCTGCATGTGATGAAGAACATTGTGCCGGAAGCAAAATTGCTGTTGATCGAAAAAGGTGACCATCTTATTTTTAAACCGCAGTTTTCCTATAAGGGCTATGAAACGGACCTGCTGGGAAAAGAAATATTCCTGATCCCTGAAGGGGACAAGATCCTTTCGATACACCGGAATAAAGAAAAAGAAAATGCATTTGTAGACCGGCTGAAGAACCTGCACTCGAACCTGGTCATGAACGAGGAAAACGGCACCCTGTCGTTGAAAGGTGCGGAGATCCTGAAGGATAACTGGTTCTTCCTGTTTGTAGATGCCATGAAGGAAATGCAGGTACCCGTGTTTGGTTACGATGCATTGCGGAACTTCCGGTTCAATACCGCCAAACCGCAAACAAAGATCTTTATCTCCAGCAATACCGACTGGTTTGATGCCAAAGTAGATATTGTTTTTGGCGATCAGCAGGTTTCCATTGCGGATGTAAAACGCGCGCTGGCCAACAAACAAATGTATGTGCAGCTGGGCGACGGTACCCTGGGGGTGTTGCCCGAAGAGTGGCTGAAAAAATATGCGCTCCTGTTCCGGGTTGGTGAGGGTGCCAATAATAATTTGAAGCTTTCTAAATACCACAAGAGTGTGGTAGATGAATTGTTTGAGCTGAAAAATGAAGAGGAGCTGGTATTTGAGCTGGAGGAAAAATATAACCGGTTAAGAGATTTTGAAAAGATCCATGAAATTGAGCCGCCGGCACACCTGCTGCCGATCCTGAGACCTTACCAGGAGGCCGGGTTCCAGTGGATCAACTATTTAAAAAATGTAAACTGGGGTGGTATCCTTGCGGATGACATGGGTTTGGGTAAAACCGTTCAGGCACTTTCCTACCTGGAGCACCATAAAACCCATAACCCCGATGCGCGGATCCTGGTTATTTGTCCTACCACGCTGATCTATAACTGGGAAAATGAGATCAAGAAATTTACGCCGTCCCTAACCTACCGTATTCATCATGGCCCTTCCCGTACCCGCAATACGGAAGATATTTTAAAGCAGGATGTAACCATTACCACTTATGGTACGCTGCGCAGCGATATTAAATTATTTGTGGGGGTGCCTTTTGATTATGCGGTACTGGATGAAAGCCAGGCGATCAAGAATCCTTCCAGCAAGGTAACCAAGGCCGCCTACCTCATCAACGCCAAGCACCGGCTTTGTATGAGTGGTACACCGCTGCAGAACAATACTTTTGATATTTATGCACAAATGAACTTTCTCAACCCGGGTATGCTGGGAAGTATTGAGTTCTTCCGGCAGGAGTTTGCGATCCCCATCGATAAACTGGGCGAGGCCGACCGGAAAGAGCATTTGCGGAAATTATTGTATCCGTTTATCCTGCGCCGTACCAAGGAGCAGGTAGCCAAAGATCTTCCGGAAAAACAGGAAATGATCCTCTGGTGCGAAATGGAAAGCGAGCAGCGCTCTATTTATGATGCCTACCGGAACGACTACCGGGATAAGATCCTGGGCAATATTGAATCGCAGGGTATCGGGCGCTCGCAGATGACGATCCTGCAGGGATTGATGAAGCTGCGGCAGATCTGCGATTCGCCGGCGATCCTGAATGAAGAAGAGGCATTTGAAAATCATTCGATAAAAATTGAAGAACTGGTGCGGGAGATCACTGAAAATATGAGCGATCATAAGGCGCTGATCTTTTCGCAGTTCCTGGGTATGCTGGGGCTGATCCGGCAGAAGCTGGAGATGCTGGGGATTAAATACGAATATTTTGATGGAAGTACATCAGCTCCGGACCGGGAAAAAGCCATCCAGAGTTTCCAGAAAAATGAGGAAGTACGGGTGTTCCTCATCTCTTTAAAAGCCGGGGGTGTGGGTTTGAACCTTACCGCCGCCGATTATGTATACATCGTAGATCCCTGGTGGAACCCCGCTGTAGAGCAGCAGGCCATTGACCGTACACACCGTATCGGGCAAACCAAGAGCATTTTTGCCTACCGCATGATCTGTAGGGATACGATCGAAGATAAGATCCTTAAACTGCAGGAAAAGAAGAAAGCCCTGGCAAAGGACCTTATTTCGGACGAAGCTGGATTTGTAAAATCACTGACAAAAGAAGATGTGGAATACCTGTTTAGTTAATAGTAAACAGGGAGTAGCAAGTAGGAACTGTTGCTGCTTGCTACTCCCTGTTCCCTACTCGCTGTTCTTCCAAATAATTAAAATATGAAATTCAGAAGAGGCATTTTATTGTTCATCATTGGGGTGATTTTAGTGGCTTATTTTACCAAGCCGTCTAAGGATGGCTTTATTAAATGGATGCAGCCGGTGGTGAACCGTACACAAAGACCTCCGGTGGTGGATTACCAGGATAAGTTCCTTTACGCGCTGGTAACCGCAACTTATGTAGATGCCGCCAACCCGGTTAAGGAAGATAACCATGTGATGGCGCCTGCCAGCAAGGAGACCTATATTGGTGTTTTTGGACGTTACTGGAAGCAGTAGGCTTAGGAATTTTAAATATTAAATATCCAATATAAAATCCAGCGGTGATGGCTGCTGGTTGTCAGTTTTCAGCGATCAGTTATCAGTTTTCAGCTGGTTCCGTCCGTGATCGATGATCTGACATCCGGAATGAAGCGCATATACCAAGCATCAAACGAATCCAATGAGGAATATTGAACCGCGAATGGTTTTGTATATCTGAAAAATCCCTGGTTCCGCTTGTCTCCTTGTCCCCTAAAAAAGGCCAATAGTGAGCGTAAGAAGCGAATCTGAAATGTTAAACCTTGAATCAGCTTTCAGCGATCAGTTATCAGTTTTCAGCTGGTTCCGTTCGTGATCGATGATTTGGCCTTTAGTAAAAGGAGGTAAAATAAGTAGCTGGAATTGATGATTCATATCAGGACCAAACTAAACCCGATCTTAAATCTGGAACCAGGTGATCAGCGATCAATTATCAGTTTTCAGCTGGTTCTGTCCGTGATCGATGATTTGGTATAACATGAGAAAATGAGAACGGGGAATTGAATGTTACATCAGGTTCCAACGCCGCCCAACCTGAAACTTTAAATGTGGAACCTGGAACCTCCCTCTTACACCCTCGGATGCTGCTCCCGGTAATGCCTGGGCGACTGGCCGAATTTCTTTTTAAAGATCCGGGAGAAATAAAAAAGCGTATCAAAGCCTGTTTGATCGGCGATCTCCCGGACGGGTAGGCTGGTGGCCCGCAGCAGTTCGGCGGCTTTTCCCAGCCGCAATTCCAGGTGATACTGGTTGGGCGATAAGCCGGTTACTGCTTTAAAATCCTTCCTGAATTTGGAATAGCTAACAGCGAGTTGCCGGGCTACATGCGTCATGCTCACATCGCTTTCCAGGGCCTCCTGCAGCAGGAATTTTGCTTTGGAAATGTATTGAAAGGCATCGCCGGTGTTTTCTTTTTTATAAACCGAAGCATTATAAACCAGCGATAGCAGTTGTAGCACAAAACCGGCAATAAGCTGGTGATAGCCCGGATTTGCGTTTTTGATCGTATCGATCAGGTTGTGAAAAGTGGCCAGCAGTTCTTCATGTAAGCCTACATGGATCACGGGATTTTTTTTACTGAAGAAACCCGATTTCATCAGCCGCTGCGGATAATAGCCGTTGAAGCCGATCCAGTATTCTTCCCACCCGGTTTTTGAAATGGGTTTATAACGGTGCCAGGTACCGGGAAACAGCAGGAAGCAGCTGCCCTCCTGTATGGTACTGGAGGCCTGGTGCGCCGTTTCAAAAACGCCGCTTCCCTGTGATATAAATACAATATAATAGTCATTCAGGATCCTTCCTTTGTTCCATGTAAAACGATGGGTGCTGGGGTGCTCCCGGCTCAGCGGATAAGGCTGATGTTGCGCGATTTTGGTATAACCTACTGTGGTAACATATAGCCCCCAGTTATCCTCAATTGCTGTTTTTGCGAGATATTTATGAAAATTCTTCACGTCCTGAATATACACAAAATATCAGAAAATGTAAATTAAAAACGGGATAGTGTATCTGTTTTGAGTTTAAGCGGATGTACATTTGGAACAGAGGTCGTTGATGAGCGGTAATGTTGGAGATGCTCAGACGATGATGATTGCTTTATTAACAAAAGATAACGATTAACAGTTTTAGGGTAAATGATAGCTGGGATTGCGGTCATTGTACGATCCCGGATCCGGTAGAAAAGGCGTTCACGATGCCAATATTAGAAATATATTTTTTGAACAGGTCAGAAAATGTAAATTTAATGCCCGGTGATTGCCATTAGAAAAAACGTACCGGCAGCCCGTTAAATATTTTAAACAAGCCAATTATGATGATGCTCAAACTGCTAAAAAGATCGCTGCTGCTCCGGCAGGGCGCACTGTTTCTGTTGCTGCTTTTGTTCCAGGAAGCGGCAACCGCACAGGGAAACGAACCCACCATCCGGGGAGAGGTAACACTTAGCCGCTCCGGGGATGACCTTTCCGGAACCTCTATTAATGTAAAAGGAAAAATAGAGGCAACAGCTACCGACAAAAACGGGAAATTCAGTTTAAAATTCCGGATACCCGGCACCCTGATCATATCAAGGGTTGGGTATGGTACATTGGAAGTACCGGTGGTCTCGGACGAACCGGTAAAAGTACTGCTTACGGAAAGCAGTAACAATATGAACGAAGTAGTGGTGGTAAGTTATGGTACCAAGCTGGCAAAAGATATTACCAGTGCGGTAACCACCTTTAATGCCGCAAAGGCAAAAGATATTCCTGCGGCTGAATTTGGTCAGCGCCTGCAGGGTCGCGTAGCGGGGGTGCAAATCAATATGGCCAATGGCCGGCCCGGTCAGGGTATAGATATGCGCATTCGGGGCGCGGCTTCACTGGGTAACGGATACCAGCCGTTGATCGTGGTAGATGGGCAGATCCTTTCAGGAGCCAATACGCGGTCAGGGGATATGAACGTAGTCAACCCCGATGATATCGAAACCTTTACGGTGCTGAAGGATGCGGCAGCGGCGGCACTTTATGGCTCAAGGGCTGCGAATGGGGTGATTTTAATTACCACCAAACAGGCAAAGGCAGGACGTACCAGCATCAGCTTTGATACCTACTACGGCTGGCAGAAAGCACCTCAGAAGGGGCGCCCGGATATGATGAATGCCCGGGAATTTGCAACCTATATGAAAGGTTTTTATGAAGATAAGATCAAGTATGAGGCATACACAAAAGGAATCCCGGACGAGTACGCAAACCCCGATCAATACGGCGAAGGCACCAACTGGTACGATGCGTTATTAAGAACGGCTCCGATGAAGAACTTTTCCCTGAATCTTTCTTCTGGTACAGATAAACTGTCTTCTTCTTCTACCATGTCTTATTTTGACCAGGACGGTTTATTGCTCAATACCAATCTTAAACGGTTCTCCTTCCGCAGCAATAACGAATACCGTCCTGGTGACGCCTTTAAAATTGGTTTGAACCTGGCGCCTTCCTACCAGGTGGAACACAATACACGAAATTTTACTGATGGAAACCGCCAGATCATTGCCAATGCCACGGCTGCTTCTCCGTTACAGCCTATTTATAATGCAGATGGCTCTTTCAACAGCAAGGCCTCTTCATTTGGAATGCTGAACCTGAACAATCCGGTACAGCAATTGTTGCTGGCCGACGCCAATTACAAAACCCTGAGATTGCTGGGAAATGCCTATGCAGATATCGCCATTTTGAAGAACCTGCATTTTAAAACAACCATTAATTCGGATATAGCTTCTTATCAGCAGGACTGGTACCAGGGTACCATGTATGGCATTGGTTTAAGTGCAACGCCCATACCTCGTGCGGCCTCCAGCTCATCATCAACACATGCATCTTATGATTATGTTTCCTGGCTGAACGAAAATACGTTGAACTATAATCTGAAAGTAGCCGATCATCACCTGGATCTGCTGGCGGGCTACAGTGCCCAGAAATGGAAACGAGAGTTTCGGAATATATATGGGTCCAATTTTGCAAACGATATTATTCCCTGGGTTTCCGGCGCAGCCGTGATAGGGGGTGTCGGCACCGGAGGTGCAAACACATTTACCAATGCAGAAGCCTGGAGCATGGCCTCCAGCTTCGGACGGTTGAGTTATGATTATAAAGGCAAATACCTTTTATCCGCAACCTTCAGAAGAGATGGTTCTTCCAGGTTCGGTCCAAGTGTTAAATATGCTGATTTTCCATCTGTATCGGCCGGATGGGTGGTAAGTGATGAAGGCTTCTTTAAAAGAAAGGATGTGGTGAGCTTTTTGAAGCTACGGGCCAGTTATGGTAAAACCGGGAATTTCAACATCGGGAACTACCAGTTCGTGACGAATGTCAATCCTGCAAACTACGTATTCGGAGGGACACTTACTCCCGGGTTTGCCCTGAGTTCCACATTAGGCAATCCCAAGGTTACCTGGGAAAGTTCGGCGCAAACCGATATTGGAGCGGATATCAATTTTCTGAAAGACCGGATCATTTTTTCTTACGATTATTACGACAAAACCACCAGCAAAATGCTGTACCTGGTTACATTGCCTACTCAGTCGGGGTATGCGAACATACAGTTGAATGTAGCTAAGTTCCGGATGTGGGGACATGAGTTTACGGTTAGTTCCCGTAACCTCGTAGGCAAGTTTGAATGGACCACGGATTTTAATATTTCATTGAATGATAATAAACTGCTGGAATTGCCCCCCAATACGCCCTTTATTGGCAATAACTCAACTTACGCAGGCTATAACCGCACGGTAAAAGGCGGCCACATCGGGGAGTTTTACGGATACGTATTCGACGGCGTATATATGAACCAGGCAGAGCTCAACAGTGCGCCCAAATATTCTTCATCAAATGTAGGAACAACCCGGATGAAAGATGTAGATGGAAATGGCGTGATCAACGCAGACGATCGTACCCTGATCGGCAATCCCAACCCGAAATACAATTTTGGCATTACCAATACCTTCCGGTATAAAAATTTCGATCTGAATATTGTGGGCTATGGTCAGGGTGGCAACCAGATCCTGAATGCCAACCGTGCAGACTGGACGAACCTGGATGGAGTAATGAATGTGACCTCCGATATGATGAACCGGTGGAGATCAGAGGACAATCCGGGAAACGGAAAAGTGCCCAGCACCCGCAACTTAACCACCGAATTGTACCGCCTGGCGAATTCAACCTGGGTAGAAAACGGAAACTTTTTTACCATTAAGAACATTGCATTGGGCTATACATTCCGGCAAGACCTGCTGAAGTATGTAAAATCTGCGCGGGTGTACGCCAGTGTGCAGCAGGCTTTTGTGTTTACAAAATATACCGGAATGAACCCCGAAGCCAACTCCACAAAGGATGACGCAACCGGCACCTACGGACAAGACCTTAGTACCTTCCCCATTCCACGCACATTTATGATTGGAGCTAATTTTAGTTTTTAAGTCTTAAAGAAATTTACAATGAAAAGTAATAAATATATTTACGGGTTTTGTATCCTTACTGCGGTTGCATTTGCTTCCTGCTCCAAGGACTTTCTGACGCTTTATCCCGAGGGTAATCTGAATGAAGGCATTTTTTATAAAACCCCGCAGGATTTTCAGCAGGCCGTTGTAGGAACCTATACGCCCCTGCGCGATATTGCAGCCAACGCATTTTGGATGGATGAAATGCGATCAGATAACGCAACGTATGATTATTATGCCAAAGACCGGGGAAGCGCTGCCCGGGAAAACATTTCTACATTTATGGATGATGCTACAAACCTTGTTTTTCAAGGGCGTTACCAGGCGGCCTATACCGGCATTGGCCGTGCCAATGCCATTCTGGATCATTTGCAGGACAATAGTACCCTATCTGATTCGTTAAAAAAACAGGTAACCGGGGAGGCCAAAGCGCTGCGGGGCCACTATTATTTTGACCTGGTGCGCAACTTCGGCGGCGTTCCGTTGCATCTGCACGAAGTACTTCAGGCGGCCGATGCTTACCTGCCCAGGGCTACAGCAGAAGAAGTATATACACAGGTGATCAGTGATCTGAAGGATGCATTGGACCTGCTTCCGGCGCCCTCTTTTAAAGTTGCCGAAACCGGACGGGTAAATAAAGGTGTGGCGGCCACCGAACTGGCGGCCGTTTATATGCAACGCAAAGACTATGCAAATGCATTGCCATTGCTGCAATCGGTGACTACTATGGGATACAATCTTATGACCAGCTTCAATGGGGTATTCAACCCGGCCAATAAAAATGCAAACGTAAACAAAGAGTTGATCTTTGATATACAGTATCAATCGGGTACTACGGGGCAATCCAGCAACTTTATCTACCGCTTTATTCCCCATATGGCCAATACCACCAATGTGTTGGGGGTGAACTTCAGCACAATCGGTTTTGGCGGCTGGGATGTGCCTTCGGATGACCTGATTAGCCTATTTGAACCGGGAGATAGCCGGTTTAATGCCTCCATAGGTATTATTGCCGGAAAGATCAATGATGCGCAGGATTTTACTGCGGACAGCGTGGTTAGTAATGCCGTGGGCTATACGCCGAAACCCGGGGTAACTGCGAAATATTTTTGTAAAAAATATTATTTTCTACCGGTACCTAATATCAATCAGAACACCGATCAAAACTGGCCGTTATATCGCTATGCAGATGTATTGCTAATGCTGGCGGAGTGTTTAAATGAAACAGGAAAAACAGGCGATGCATTGCCTTATCTGAACCAAATCAGAGCCCGGGCATTTGGGGATGCCAATCATAATATTACCACTACTGATCAGGGGCAACTGCGTACGGCGATTGCATTGGAACGGAGAAGAGAACTGGCCTTTGAAAATAAACGCTGGCAGGATCTGATCCGTACCGGTCAGGCAGTAACTGTAATGAATGCCTATGGAGTACTGGCAAAACAAAAATATCCCTATCTGCTGCCGCAATCATTTACCGTTACTCAGGAAAAGCTGTTGTACCCGATTCCACAGCAGGAAATGAATCTGAACAAAAACCTCAAACAGAACCCCGGGTATTAATCCCTTTTAAACATATACGAATGAAAAATGAACTCTCACAGGAACAGATCGGTTACTACCAGGAAAACGGATTTGTAGTAATTGATGATTTTTTGTCGCCCGATGAGCTGCAGGAATGGCGGGAAGCGGTGACAGAAGCCATTGCAGAACGGAACGGGATCAAGATCCCCGGTCAGGATATTAAAGTAGGCATGGACGACGGCATCAACGAAGATGCGGAATATTTTTCCAAGGTGTTTGACCAGCTGCTGAACCTCTGGCAAACCAACGAGAAGGTTAAAAAGATCATGATGGATGAGCGCATTGGAAAAATGGCGGCGGAACTGGCGGGTGTGGATGGTATCCGGATCTGGCATGACCAGGCCCTGTTTAAAAAGCCCTGGGCCAATCCTACTTCCTGGCACCTCGATACACCTTTCTGGTCGTTTTCCGACCGGAAAGCACTTTCCATCTGGGTGGCCCTGGATGATGCCACCCCGGAGAATGGCTGCCTGTATTTTATACCGGGATCTTTTAAGGAAACAACATTTGAGAATAAAGGGATCGGTAAAAATATGGATGGCATCTTTGATGTATATCCGCAATTTAAAAAAGTAAATTCCGTTGCAGCAAAAATGAAAGCAGGCAGTTGCTCCTTTCATAACGGGTTGACCATTCATGGCGCCGGAGCAAATATGACAAGCGGTTACCGCAGGGCCATGACCTGCGCTTATATGCCGGAAGGAAACATATTTAACGGGCAGGCAAATATTTTACCAGACGCCTACCTGAAAACATTAACAGTCGGCGACCCGTTGAACAGCAATGAGCAGAACCCATTGATCTATCATAAATAAACAGCTTTGAACATACGATTTCTTTGCCCGCGCTGGGGCGCGGAACAGGTGGATTGGGCTTCCTTTTTAAAAGAGGTAAAGAAAGCCGGCTATGCAGGGATCGAATGGTTTCCTTTTGGTGAACCGGGTGATCCTGAAAAAGTGCTTGCATTGCTGGAGGAACTGGAACTTGACTTTTCCATAGTAATGCAGGTAACCAGTGTTTATGCCGGTTTTGAAACCTATATCATGGCATTAAGAAACGATCTGCTAAAGCTGGCAGCACTGCGAACGGCGAAAAAGCAACCCCTGTTCATCAGCGCACAATGCGGCCGGGAATATTTTACCAATGCGCAGATCCTGGAATGCCTGCAGGTTTGCGGGGAAGTGGCAGCCGCAACCGGTACGGCCATATACCAGGAAACCCATCGCAATAAATGGTCTTATGGTGCTCATACGGTATACCCGCTGTTGAAACAAAAGCCGGAACTGGGCCTTACACTCGATGTATCGCACTGGTTCTGTGTTTCCGAAAGCTACCTGGAAGATCAGCAGGCGGCCGTACAGGCGGCTGTCCGGCAAACCTTCCACGTGCATGCGCGCGTGGGGCATATAGAAGGGCCACAGGTATTTGATCCTGCATTACCTGAATATGCCCGGGCATTAAATGAACATCTGAAGATCTGGGATCAATGGGTGGCATACCGGCAACAACAGGGGTTTGCTGAAAGCACCTTCACGCCGGAGTTTGGTCCCCCGCCCTACCTTACGGGTGCCAACCGGGATGTAGATCTGCAGCAGGAGCAATGGGGACTGAATTTATGGATGAAAAATCTTTTGAACGAACGGTATAATAAAACGGAACATGAAGCGTAGAACCTTTCTGGAACGCGGCAGCCTGCTTACGGTGGGCGCCCTGATGTATGAGCATATGGCATGGGCCTTTCAAAATGACCGGGTGCAGGTAGCTGCAAAAGACCAGCTGTATGAATTGTTTAAAACACCGCAGACCATTTACAGGCCTTTTGTACGCTGGTGGTGGAACGGTGATAAGGTAGAAAAAGAAGAACTGCTGCGGGAACTGAAGTTGCTGAAGGATGCAGGTATTGGTGGTGTGGAGATCAATCCCATTAAGTTCCCGCAACGTACGGACGATATGGGCATCCGGTCACTAACCTGGCTCAGTGATGAGTGGGTGGATGTACTGGACTTTACATTAACCGAAGCCAAAAAACTGGGGCTCACCTGTGATCTGATCGTTGGCTCCGGCTGGCCCTTTGGCGCCGAATACCTGCAGGGCGATGAATGCGCAGATATTATGACGATCGGGGTAAAGAAGGTAACCGGGTTAATGGATTTTGAAGTGCCAATACTGGATTTTATCAAAGAGGCAGACCCGGCAACCACCAGTCCCTACGCCCACCGGAAACTGGAAATACAAAAGGTATTTATGGTTCCGGATCCGATGAAATCGCTGGATGAGGTGGTGGACCTTTCGGATCAGATCGCCTCCGGGTTTATTAAAGTAAAAGTGCCCAGAGGAAATTATGCGATTTACGCGTTATTAAAAACGCGGGCATTCCTGGAAGTAATTAACGGTGCACCGGGTGCAAACGGGCAGGTACTGAACCACTTCAATAAGGCCGCTGTAGAAAAATACCTGAATCATATGAGTGATGCGATCCAGAAACGGATCGGCCCTTTAAAAAACCGGGTACGTGCACTATTTGTAGACAGTATGGAGCTGGAAGGTGCCAACTGGACGGGCGATATGGCCGATCAATTTAAAAAGCGCAGGGGGTACGATATTATGCCCTATCTCCCGCTGATCTTCTCAAAAATCGGGGCAATGGGCAATGTATATGATTACAATTACGGAACCCGCTTTACACCGGAGTTCCAGGATATTATTGAACGGGTGCGCTGCGATTTTGACCGCACAAAAGTGGAGCTGTTAAAAGAACGCTTTGTAGAGCCGTTTCAGCAATGGTGCAAAAACAATGGTATGTTATCCCGCGCGCAGGCTTACGGCCGGGGCTATCATCCCCTCGAAGCCAGTATGGGTATGGATCTGCCGGAAGGAGAAACCTGGATCAAATACGGGATCGGTGAGGAGATGCCGGAAACGGATTACCGTATCGGCAGGGCCTATTCCATGGCAAACAAATTTGTTTCTTCGGGAGCACACCTGGCCGGTAAACGGGTGGTTTCCTGTGAGGAAGCCACCAACACGGATATGGTGTTCAATGCTTCTTTGCAAACGCTGAAGCTGGCATCGGATCAAAGCCTCATCACCGGTATTACCCACTCTGTTTACCACGGGTTTAATTATTCGCCAAAGAATGCGCCCTTTCCCGGGTGGATCCGGTACGGGAATTTTATGAACGAGCGCAATACCTACTGGCCGTTCTTTAAACGGATCAATGATTACAAGGCCCGGGTGTCTGCCCTTTTGCAACATGCAGATATGTTTGCCGATATTGCCATACTGCCGCCATTGTTTGATTCCTGGGGCAAATTTGGCGCACCCAATGAACCCTTTCCCTCGCTTACCTACCCGGCCAATTTATCCCTCATCTGGGAGGCAATGCAGCAGCATGGTAATGGATGCGATTATGTTTCAGACAGTATCATTAATAAAGCGGTCATAAAAGACGGCTTCCTTGAATATGGTCCCCGTAAATATCATACCCTGTTCCTGGTACACGTGCAAAGCCTGGAACCGGTTACCGCCCGTAAACTGTTGCAGTTTGTACAATCCGGCGGGAAAGTCATCTGCGTTCAAAATATGCCCGATAAATCGGTAGGGCTGCTCAATGCGGATGAACAAACAAAGCTGGTACGCAATATCCTTGAAGAGCTGAAAACCTTTAAAGACCGGTTTATTTTTACCGAACACCCGGAAGAGAATTATCCGGCCTGGTATAAAGCCCTGCAGCAGAAATATGATATAAAACCCTATGTTACGGTTACGGATGGTAATCCGTTTATTCAGCAGGTACGGTATTCTAACGAAACGGTAGAGATGCTGCTGGTGTTCAATTCCAGTGCCAACTATCCTTTTAAAGTAACTTTTCAACCAGATGCAGCGATTTATGAAGGACGGTTTGGACATTACTGGGATGCGGTTACCGGTGAACTTTACCGGCTGGAGAACGACCGCCAGATCACGGTAACCCTTTATCCGGCAGATATGCGGATCTTTGTTTTTGAAAAAGAGCAGCGAAAGAAGAGTCCCGTGTATAGGGAAGTGCCAGAGTCGGAGGGACAATACCCGGAGATCACCACGCCCTGGACCGCTGAATTCCGCCATATAGACGGATCTATAAAAACAGCAAGCCTTACCGGCTTAAAAGACCTGAAGGACATGCCCGGATACCAGGATTTTGCAGGCACCGTTATTTACAGGAATACGCTTTCGAAAACAACAAACGGACCATCGTACATCGACCTGGGCGGAGTGCAGGGCATTGCTCAACTAACCTTAAATGGAAAAGACCTGGGTGTGCGGTGGTTTGGCCGCTATCTATACCATGTGCAGCCTTGGATGCAATCCGGAACCAATACCATCGAAATTGCGGTTACCACCACCATGGGCAATTATATGAAGTCGCTTACGGATAACCCCGTGGCGCAGTACTGGACAAACGGAAAAAGAAAACCACAACCCATGCGCTCTATGGGCTTGCTGGGACCTGTTACTGTATTTTAAAAAATGAATTATGCGAAGAAAGAATATTTTTTTAGCAACGCTCCTTTCCTGCTTTTCGCTGATAGCCGCAGCAAAAGATTACAGCGCGCTCAGTTTTGGTGCAAAAAAAGATGGCGCCGGTCTGAACAGTGCCATTATACAGGGAGCCATTGACTATATTCATGAACAGGGCGGTGGCCGCCTGGTATTTGATGAGGGAAAATATCTTACCGGTACCATCTTTTTGAAATCCAATGTGACCCTTCATCTCAAAAAAGGTGCCGTGCTCCTGGGCTCTGTAAACCCGTTTGACTATGAGAAGCATAAATACATCGGATGGACGTCGATGATCTTTGCCCTGAAACAGGATAATATCGGTATTACCGGCGAAGGTATGATCGATGGCCGGGGCTTTCTTACAGCCATGAATATGGTGGCGAACATTCAGAAGGGACTAGTGACAGATCCGCTGAAGTACGACCGGCCCAATGAAACCAATCGTCCGCAGAATATCTATTTCCGTGAATGCACCAATGTACGGATTACCGGCGTAACATTAAAGGACCCGGCCAGCTGGAACCAGACCTACGATCAATGCCGGAACCTGTATGTAGACAGCATTCATGTAGACAGCAAGAGTTACTGGAACAATGACGGAATTGATGTGGTGGACTGCGATGGTGTTGTGATCAAGAACTCTTATTTTGATGCGGCCGACGATGTGATCTGTTTCAAATCGCACGATGCAACGAAGATCTGTCAGAATGTGGTTGTGGATAACTGTACCGGAAGGTCCAGCGCCAATGGGCTGAAATTCGGAACGGTTTCCCGTGGCGGGTTCCGGAACTTTAAAGTAACCAACCTGAAGATCTTCGATACCTACCGTTCGGCCATCACATTTGCTGCAGTAGATGGCGGCCTGGTGGAAAACATCGAAGTGGATGGTGTACGGTCGATCAATACCGGCAATGTGATTTACCTGCGTATCGGCGACCGCTGGAGCAATGGCAAACAGCCGTATATGAAAAACATTCGCATTTCCAATGTATATGCAGAAGTGCCGGATACCAAGCCGGATGCAGGGTATAGCTATGAAGGTCCTATCGAAGACCTGCCCCGCAATATTTCACCGTCCAGCATTGTGGGCTTACCACAATATAAAATACAGGATGTAACACTCCGGAATATCGAAATCGTTTATCCCGGTGCAGGCAATCCGCATTATGCCCGGCGCGGACTGAGCAAGGCGGAACTGGATAGTATTCCTGAAATGCCCACGGCCTACCCGGAGTTTTCCCAGTTTAAAGAACTGCCGGCCTGGGGATTTTACGTGCGGCATGCCACTGGTATCCGCTTCGAAAGCATTACGCTACGGGCAAAAGAAAACGATTACCGCCCCGCCATCGTATTTGATGATGTGCAAAAGGCTTCATTTGATAAGGTGAATGTAGAGGAGCCGGCTGCCAAAGGCAAAAAGCAGGTGTTCCTGCACAACACAACGAGATCCAAATAATTTCATTTTTAAAGTTGTTACAAAATGCGCGTGTTAAAACTGATCCTGTTAACGGTATTATTACCGGTATTTGCTGCCGCAAAAGATTATAAAGCTTCCCTGTTCGGCATCCTGTCGGATGGTGTTACCAACAATACCCGTTCTATCCAAAAAGCCATCGACTTTATTCATGAGCAAGGTGGCGGCCAGCTGGTGTTCTATGTAGGGCGCTATATGACCGGAAGCGTACAGTTGAAATCCAATGTAAGTATAAAGCTGGAGGAAGGTGCGGTATTGGTGGGGGCTGCTTCTATATATGATTACAACAGTTCCGGCCGGATCCGGGCCATCATCAGTGCCGACGGACAGGAAAACATCGGTATTTCGGGTAAGGGCGTAATCGAAGGAAACAGCCAATCCCTGCTGGAAAATGTGGCCATGTTGCAACAGAGCGGCTATCTGCGTCAGCAGGATTTTGTGCGCCCTGCACTTATGGCATTTACCAACTGTTCCAATATAAAAATTGATTCTGTAAACCTCTGGAATGGCAGCGGAAAGGCGCAGGTCTTTGACGCTTGCAGCAATGTAGTAGTGGAAATGGTAAACATCAGCAGTAAACAGGTTCCCGGTACCGGAGGCATCCGGCTGTCCGCATCAAAAAATGTATTAATAAAAGACACCTTTATTGATGTGGCTCAGCAGCCCTATATCGAGGGGGCAAAAAGCAATCAATCCATCCGGGTTGACCGGGCGATTGATCCTTCAGGGAAACTGCTTCGTGTTTCGGAGTAAGCCGCACTTCCCGCGCGGATTCGCTTTAATCCAGTTTCTTTAAGAGCCGCACTGCATTTTTATGATACAAATTGTTGGATGGAACAGCGGTGGCATATTTTTTAGCCAGTTCCTGGCTCCCGGTCTTATAGGCACATAAGGCTGCAAAGAAATAACTGTCTTCCTGGTAAGCAGAACTGCTTTGTAACAGTTTTTCAAAAACGGGCAGCGCCATTCCGGGCTGATCCGTTTTTAGCAGGCAAATTCCATAATAAAAGGCGGCCATCACATCCTCCGGGTTACCTTCCGCTGCCGCCTTTAAATGCGGCAGGGCCTGCTGGTATTGCTGGTCATTAAATAACTGACCGCCCTCCTTACCATGATCGGCAGCGCCTCTCACTACTACATTGGGCATGGGTGTTATAGGATAGCGGTCTACACTGGCCGGAGTAAATACAAATAACAACAGCACCGCGGCTACAGCTACCGCTGCAAATACCAGTTTGCGTATACGGCCGGTACGGGGTATAGCAGCGGATCTTTCGCTGAAATGTTCCCGGGTAAGCGGTTCAAGTGTGGCTTTTAACTGCGCCGCTCCAGCAGCTGCAGCTTCATGTTTTTGCACAACGGCTTCCGTATAAAGCCAGTCTTCATAGGCCTTTTTTACCTGGGGATCCTGTGCCAGCTGACGCTCAAAATCAGCGCGTTCTTCCGGAGACAGGGCGTCTGAAATATAAGCTTCTATCTGTTCGTAAAGATTCATGGGTGATAACGGTTGTGATTGACTAATTCAATTAATTCAGACATGCAGATGGATTTCTTTTTCCGCAGGTAGGCATAGCTTACGCCCAGTTGCACTGCCAGTTTTTGCTGCGAATCGCTGAGGTACGATGCCCGGATGATTTCCCTGCAACGTTCGCTGAGCTGTTCCAGCAGTTCCATTACCAGCGCTTCCTGCTCCAGTTGCTGGGCATGTGCCGATGCTTCTGCGTCTGCATTGTCCTTCAGGTATGCATATCCATCATCCAGGCTTTTTGTTACCCCCGACCTGGATTTTTTCTTTAGCAGGTTGATCCATTTTCGTTTGCATACCAATAAAAGAAATGCTTCAAACGGACAGGTGAGCACAAATTTTCCATCTGCCGCCAGCTTAAAAATATCGATCAGCGATTCCTGGAAAACGTCCCCGCATTCTTCGGTATCTGCTCCTTTTGATTTCAGGTAGGCCGTAATAGAGGGGGCATATTTGCGGTAGATCTCTGAAAGCAGCACCGAATCATTATTCCGTAATGCTTCAATATATCGTTGGTCTGTATGCAATCTTATAAAAATTAAATAGAATAAAAAATACCTGCAGCAGCAGGAATACCTCCGCGGTACCCGCTCCTGAATCTCAAAAATATTGAATATATTTACCATAGAGAACATTTTGGATGTATAACATGTTATGCGGGTACAATTCCTGCAGTACGTGTTGCCTTGCCTTATAAACCAACAACAAGGGTCTGGCAACGGGATACGCCCGCATTTTTCAGGTAACAATTTTTGCAATCGGCTGATCTGCGCATATGGGACAATTAAAATCAAGGCCAGTACTTTTTTTAACGGGGTTATTATTTGCCGGATTTACAGCACATGCCCAGGTGGGAAAAGCCCCGCCGGCAGATAGTTCCATACAGGCCGTTCCGGACAGTGGTGGCCTTCGTTTTTCGGCGCTGTTGCCCGCCCTTACGCAGATCCCCGGCGCTCCTGAGCCTTTTTATACCCATTTATGGGATTTTGGCGATGGCCATTTTAGTACCGAAGCGGCACCGGAGCACCGCTATACAACGGCAAAGGATTATGATGTATACCTGTATGCCGTAAATAACTATGACGATGGTAAAAAACCGGAACGGAAGAAATTAAAGGTTTCCGGAAAAGCCAATAACGATAATGTAGCCTCTGTTTCAACCGCTGAAAAGGATTTTTTTAAGGCTAATGGTGTTTTTGAACTGAAGTATAACTGTATGGCCAAACCCAATGATACCATGGTATTGCTGGCCGGCTGGAAGAATACCGGTACAGAAGATGACCAGGGAAAGCTGTACCTGTTTTTGAACGAAAAGATCTTCGGACAAACCTGTTTTGAAAATGCCGGTGACAATAAGGGCTTTCGTTTTTTTAACAGCGGTGACAGCCTGGTTAGCGGGCCGGCTGCACTAATGGCCGGACTGGAACCGGGAAAGCAACTGAAAATTACCGAAAGCGGCAGCCCGCCTTCATCTGTGGTTAAAATACAGAATTACGCCGAAGCCACTGCTACGTTTTTAAATACTATGATGCTGTATAAGAACAGCTTTATGATCGACCTGGGAAATACCGCCCCCGGGGCAGCGCATTTTGCCCTTGCCGAGTTAAAGGTAACCCCCGAGATGATCAAGGACACCAATGCTACTGTAACCGTTACCGGTGTGTACGTTCCTAAAAAGGGAAACCCGGTATTGCACCGGCTGAATATACCCGTGGTAAATTCGCACGATCCGAATAAAATGAATTTAAAGGGTGGGCGGCTAAGCTACCGTTTTTTAAGCAGGCATAAAGAACTAACGTATAAGATCCGTTTTCAGAATACGGGTAAGGGACCTGCGCGTAAGATTGCGCTGGATGTTACAACACCCGGGGCCCTCGATCCGCAAACCGTACAGATCAAAGATCTGTCACCATTTTGTGCTCCCTGCCAGGCAGGCGCGGAGAAGCGGGGCTGCTGGGAGCTGGAAAAGAAAGAAAGCGGTCTGTTGTTTACGCTTCATGGGGTTTACCTGCCCGGAACCAATCAGAAAGGTGTTGATGATAAAGACAGCACCAAGGGGTTTATGGAATTTTCCATCGTAACAAAGAAAAAACTGGATCCTGTGCCCTTTAAGGCTCGTACGGCTATTTATTTTGATAGGAATGAGCCCATACTCACCAACAGCGCTACGGGCCGGTTTAAAAAGAGCCTCTCGCCGATCGTAATGGCGGGTTTTGAAAAAGCTTCGGGAAAAGGAATGGTAAGCGATGGAATCGTAACAGGTGTGGGCATCGCGCCATTGGCGCCCTATCGCCCTTTTTTCCAGTTTGAGCTGTATTATAAACATGGACTTAAAACCAGCGGGGGAAATTATACCGTTAACCGGGATGGTTTCATATCCATCGACGGAAGAAAAGAAGTACCCTATAATAAAATAGACTCTTCTGTAGCGCATACGGTTTCCCAGATAAAGCTCATTCCTCTTCAACTGCGCCATAATTTTGGAAATTATTTTTCAGCGGGTGCGGGTATCAGCGTTACGGCTGACCTGGGCGGTCAAACAGAATCGGACCTAACCTACTACGGCGTATCCGCCAATGGAGTGGCCGGACAAATCTATCAGCAGCCGCTTTCCGAAAAAGTAAAGGCTTTTTCCGGTGTACGCATACAACCCTTTATTGATATACAGTTGGGGAAAGTAAAGCTGGGACCACAGCTGGGTATCCGGTATTATTATAACGAAAAAAAGAATGGGTATACCTTCTTTTACGCAGGATGGCGGTTCTAAGTAAACAAAAGTCCGGGGGGCATATGGTGCTCCGCAATCCTGCCGTGCCGGGAGTTGCGGCGGCGAATAACCAGGGCATCGTCACCTGGTGTAAAAGAAAGGGCCTTGGATGCCTGCAGGTTCTGTTTCTGGCTGTGACAATGATACTCTTTTTTTCTGGGGTTCCTCCTGAAGATGCGCTGGAAAGCCGGTACCGGCAGCTGAAGCAGAAAGATTCGCTGGAAGCCTGGACCGATTTTCTTTTTGATCAGCTGGATGCAGATCCGGGGCTGGCTGTTAACCGGGAAGCATTCCTGAAAAAAGCATTGTGGAGGCCGCCCCGTACCCGGGCAGAGCAGCTGGCCTGTTTTCAGTTCTTTATCAATACCGGCTGGCATTTGCTGACGCAGCGGCAGGTTCCGGCCTCCATTGCCTGGTACGAGCAGGCCTATGCTTTTTATGAGCGCTATAAACAGGATCCGGAACTAAAGCAGGCGATGGATTTTGAGGAATATATTGCTAAACCATTAGGAAATAATTACACCCGGGTGGGTGATTTTTCTAAAGCGGTTTATATACAGCAGCGGGCTATTGATGCGGCGATGGCTGCGCACCGGAACGCCATCATCCCCGGGTTGTATTTAAACCTGGCCACCACCTATTTCCGTATGCATGATGCTGCGGCGCTCCGCAATACGATCGCCCTGGGCCTTCGGAGCGCCAGGCCGGGAAGTGCTGATGCCCTGCCACTGTATAATTTAAAGGCGGAAGCATATCTTGAGGCGGGCAACACCGATAGTGCCGGTATCTGGAATCAGCAGGCATTGCAGTTGGGCCGGCAACTTACAGGTGTGCCCGCCGCGTTACAAACCACGTTTTTAGCCCGGGCGCGTATACTGAACCTCTCCGGGAAACACCGGGAATCGCTGTATTATCTTGAAAAGATCCGGAAGCAGGTAGCCGCAGACAATATCGAATTAAAGGTGGAAACGGCCATTGAAACCGGTAATGCCTACCTGCTGATGCAACAGCCGGATAGCGCTCTTGCCTGGCATCAACGGGCATTGCAGTACTTCAGGAGAAATGAGAATGGGCTGTTCCCCGATTTTAAAGTAACCACTGCACTTTTTGGAGTAGCTACGGCACTGTTGTATAAAAATCCACCGGCGGCGGCGCCATGGTTCGAAAAGGCGGTGTTGAACGATTATTATACCGAGCAGTTATTACCGGCATCCCTCAACAGCAGTACGGCGGCCTATGCTAATAAAAAATATTCGGAAACGGCGATTGCGTTGTACCACCAGCTATTTGATCAGCACCAGGATCCGGAATACCTGTTAAAAGCGCTTTGGCTAACGGAATTGTCCAAGGGCCGCATGCTGATCAATGAGCAGCGGAGAACGGCCGGCTGGAAGCAGGATGCGTTGCTTTCCAGCAATAAAAAATGGGTCGATCAGTTACGGTCGCTTTATGTGCTTTTGGCCGAAACCCCGGAAGGAACCTACAAACAACAAATCCGGCAAAATATCCGGCAACTGGAATTTGAGCTGAACCTGAAAGAACGGGAAAGCGTGGCGCTGCTCAAATTACCCTCTTATGAGGTGTTTCGCAAATGGGTACAAACGGCCGGCCGGAATAAAACCCTGCTTAGTTATTACCTGGGCGATAGTTATTCTTATATCATCCAGGTGCAAAACGGCCTATTCCGGCACAAGCTGGATACAGCCACTGTAGCGCATACAAAGGAGATCGGTGATTTTATGCGCAGGTATTTTTATGCGGGCCCAACCGCCTTTAATAAGGATCCCCGGGCGTATTATATATCCGCTGCCCAACTGCTGAAAACCTGGAACCCCTGGCTGACCGGGTCTGCATCCGCCGTGTTGATTTCGCCCGACCGGGAATTGCATAACCTTCCGTTTGAGGCGCTTTGTACCATACCGGGCAGGCCGGCATACTGGGGGGCTACCACTTCCATCGGGTATAGCTTTACCTTTTTGCAGAACGCCTTTGCCGGTGCGGTTAACAATAACCCGCGGCTGGTAACTGTTTTTAGTTTTGAAAAACCGCACCTCGGATTTCCGGGACTTCCGCAATCCGTAAAAGAGCGATCCTTCCTGGAAAAGCATTTTATAACGCAACCGTATGCCGCTGCCGGTACCTCCGACTCCGCTTTTATGGCGGCACTCAATACCGGTAATATCATTCACCTGGCTTCGCATGCAGTGGCCGACCCTGCCGGGAAGCAGCCCTACCTGGTGCTGAAAAATAAACTATACCTGGGCGAGCTTCAATACATCACCACGCGGTCGCCCCTGGTGGTGCTGGCCGCCTGTGAAACCGGAGCGGGCATCCTGCAACAGGGCGAAGGCATGCAGAGCCTGGGCCGCATCCTGCTAAGCAAGGGCGTGGACGGTGTATTATCCTCCCGGTGGGAGATTGATGATGCGGCATCCGGCGAATTGATCCGGGAGTTTTACCAGGCACTGGCGGCAGACCCTGATCCCGTATCGGCATTAAAAAAGGCGCGGGCCGCCTATCTTGAAAACCACCGGACCGCCGCGGAGCAAAACCCCTTGTTCTGGGCTGCCTATTTTTACCAGGGCAATGATACCCCATTGCTGATCCGGAAAAAGCGATCTTCTACGGTAATGCTTTCCCTGTTGTTTATTGCCGGTACGGTGCTCATCACCACGATGGTTTTCCGGTATAAAAAACTGCTTTAACAGATACCCGTATGCAGCTACTTTATTAGTGGCCTTTTCTTATATCGACCATTTCCTCTTACATTTTGGAAAGTGCACTAACCGGGCACGTCAGGGTTTGTACCTGCACCGCAGCCGTCAGATTGATAGCCCGCGAATTATTTTTTCTATACCCGGGTAACAATTCATTCCTGCTGTTGATATACCGTTAGAAGCCTTTTTTTAAAATTTAAAAACAATGTTTATGAAAAAGAATAGTTTACTCCAGGCCCTGATGGTACTATCATTAGCAACGATGTTTTATGCCTGTAAAAAAGATAATACCCCTATTGATCCGCAAAGTGCGCATCAGAAAGATGTAGAGAAGATGATCCGTTTTTTTAAGGATCATGAGCCCGCTGTTGAAAAATTTACCGTGGATGCGGCCGCCGGCAGCACTGTTACCCTGCAAAATGGCACCAAGATCACTTTTGGACCCAATGCATTTGTAAAGCCGGGCGGCATCGTGGCCACTGGTAATGTAACCGTGTCGGCCCGGGTTTTTATTAAAGCCAGTGAAATGATCCTGGCAGACAAGCCCCCGGTAACGGATGCGGGCCAGATACTTGAAACTTTTGGTGAAGCTTTTGTTACTGCAGAACAGAACGGGCAGCAGCTGGCGTTGAATCCCCAGCAAAAACCTGCGAATGTTCAGGTGCCCATTGCCGGTGCTAATGCCAATGGTGCCAATCGCGAGATCCCGATGTGGGATGGAGATACAACGATAAATGTAAACATGGAATACAGCGGCTACAACCATGAGAATGTTTTTACCACCATTACCCGGACCTATACCATTAAAAAAGGAATGGAATGGACGCAGATCCCTGGTTCCTTTGGTGCGGGCAATGCCGCCACTACCTACTTTCCGCTGGATAAGCTGGGCGATTGGAGAAACTGCGATGCGCTTTACAATATGGCGGCTCCCAAGACCACGGTGCTTGGATACTTTGGCGATAAATTCAATATCAAAACCGGTAATAACTACTCCGGGCAGGATCCAACCGAATTGTTCTTTAAAGTTTCAGGCGTAAATACCCTGGTGAAATTGTATAACCCCATATTTAACCCCATTGCCGGAAAAGAAGGATTGCTGAGCTATCAGAGCAGCATACCCATCGGGGCCACCGGAACGTTCCTGGCTATGAGCACGGTGAACGGTAAGTTCTATGCAGAAATGCGGGATGTGACGATTGCCCAGGATGCCGGAAAGAACTTTATGGGCATCACTTTTAACCTGCAGGAAGTTTCAGAAGCGCAGCTGCTGCAGCTGATCCAGCAGATGAATACAAAATAAAAAGTGGTTTGATATAAAATTGAACGACTAAAAGTTAAAAGCTATGCGAGACTTCAAGTCTCGCATAGCTTTTAACACAAAAAAAAAAGGTCTTTCTGTAGAAACAGACCGACCTCTAACGATTGCTTGCCATATGAAAAAGTTAATGAATAACTTCTGATACAAAGATAGTCATAATTCATGCCATTTTAATACAATGTCATTTTTACAGAAACCGATCTTAACCAAAATGTTTAATGAACACTGTAATTTAATTCGGAAACCGTTGATGCTTAACAATCAGCATTAAAAATAAATTAATAAACCGGGCAAAAATTTTCAATTTTTGAAAAAAACAGTTGTTAGTTAATTTATTGTTAAGAGAATCCCTTATTTTAGTGCCTAGTAACCATTGAAACAAAACTATTATGACCTCTAACGATTGTCTTTGCCAAAAATGAACAAAAGCGGATTTTATAAATTCGCTTTTTTATTGTGCCTGCTGCATATGTGCTGAAAACAAAAAAGGTCCTTCCGTAGAAACGGACTGACCTCTAACGATTGCTTGCCATATGAAAAAACTTAAAAAACTCTTTTGGTGTGCTGCCTGCAGCTTTTGTCTCACTTTTCTTATCCCCTCATTTGTTACACAAAGTTAAGCCGCATTTATACACTTCAACACACAATGTATAACAGGTTCTATCATATTCAATATATGCCCTGTGGGCTGAAACGCCTGTAAACACTGGCTTTCAGCGAAAAATATACCGGATACCCAAGGCATAAAAAGAGAACGAAAAAATCGTTGAAAATTGTATAAATAAAAGCCCAAACAATGGAAAAAATCAAAAAGTTTAAAAAAATGTTGACAAAAAGAAGTTTCAATTCAGAAAATACTGTTATTTTAGTTGCCTGTAGTCAATTAACTTTTTATTAACCGATACGAAGTGTTGAATGCAGGGTAAATAAAGTTGTTTTATTTACTTCGAAGATGACCTCTAAGTTTGATTGCCTCTGACGGTTGCTTTCTTTTTTTCTCCGATGAATACACCGAATAGCCCGCATTATAGATTGTAAAAAATTGGCCCCCTCAGCTTGCCGTGGCCGTACGATACTGGAAACAAAAAAGGTCCTTCCGTAGAAACGGACTGACCTCTAACGATTGCTTGCCATATGAAAAAACTTAAAAACTCTTTGTTGTGCTGCCTACAGCTTTTGTCTCACTTTTTCTATTCCCTCAATTGTTACACAAAGATAGCTTGTTTTTACAGGCCACTCCAAACCAATTATTGGCGATATATAGTATGTCTAAGCTGTTATAAAAACTTTAAAATGCCCGTCGTTACTGCATTACAGCTTAATTTCGCGGAGATGTCCAAGGGTATTTTGGGCGTTTTTAGTGTTTTTGGAGGGATAGCATTTAACTTTGTAACTTATGCCGAATAAGCCGGGAGATATTCTGTTTCAGTTGATTAAATCGTTAGAAAAGTCGGAAAAGCGACATTTTAAGCTTTATATTACCCGAAGTTCTGGTAATGAGGATCTTAAGGTGATCAAATTGTTTGATGCGTTGGATAAGCTGCAGCAGTATGATGAAAAGCTGTTGCTGAAAAAATTGAAGGATGTAACCAAGCCACAGCTATCTAACCTGAAGTCGCATTTATATAAGGAAATCCTGGCCGGTCTGCGATTGTTGAAAAGCAGTGAAAGTCTTGATCTTCAATTGAATGAACTGTTCGACTCGGCGCATATCCTGTATAAGAAGGGCTTGTTTTATCAAAGCCTGCGGGTGATTGACAAAGCCAAGGAAGTGGCCAAACTGAACCAGAAGTTCTTTTTTCTTCCCCAGCTCCTGTCGCTCGAAAAGCGCATTGAGGCGCTAAACGTTACAGACAGCTTTGTAAGCCGGATGGACGAACTGGCAGAGGAATCCAACGAGGTAAATACCAAGCTGAACATGATCACCCGGTTATCCAACCTGTCGCTGCAGGTGTACGGATTTTATATCGCGAACGGGCATGCCCGGAATGAGGCTGAGGAAGACAAGGTGAAAAAGTTTTTCAAGCAAAACCTGCCTTCCGGTTCTGCCCAGCAGGAAGGGTTTTATGAACGGCTTTATTATTACCAGAGTTATACCTGGTTTGCGTTTATACGGCAGGATTTTCTTTTATACTACCGTTATGTACAAAAATGGGTAGATCTTTTTTATGAAAAGCCCAATATGCAGCGTACCGAAACCGGGCATTTTATTAAAGGCTATCATAACCTGCTGAACGCCCATTTTGACCTGCGGAACTACGAGCAGTTCAGCGTTGACCTGCGGCAATTTGAGGCGTTTAGCCATACCAAACGGGTGCAAAGCAACGAAAACTTCCGGGTACAGTCGTTTGTGTACATTGCCAGCGCCAAGATCAATTACTTTACCATTACCGGGCAAACCACGGCGGGATTAAAAGAAGTACCATTTATTGAAGAAAAGCTGTCGGAATACACCCTGTTTCTCGACCGGCACCGGGTGATGGTGATCACCTATAAGATCGCAATGCTGTATTTCCTTTCGGGCGATTACAGCACCTGTATCGATTATCTTCAGAAGATCATCAACGATTCTTCCGGTTTAAGAACGGATCTGCAATGTTATGCGCGGCTGGTGCATTTGCTGGCGCATTATGAATTGGGTAATCTTGAGCTGATGGATTCACTGACCCGTTCGGTATTCCGCTACATGTCGAAGATGAAGAACCTCACCGTAATTGAACAGGAAATATTCCGGTTCTTCCGGGGATCCTTCCGGTTTACCAGCAGGGAGCTGATACCGGAGTTTGAGCGTTTCCTGGAAAAGGTAAAACACCTGGAGAAGAACCGGTTCGAGACCCGTTCCTTTGCCTACCTGGATATTATATCCTGGCTGGAAAGCAAAGTAGAGCGCAAGCCTATGCGGGTGATCATTGAACAAAAATTCCTCCAAAGCAAGCGCAGCCGGAACGTGGTTCCGGTGCTTGCCGATCAATAAAGCCGAATCAGATAAGGGAGATGACCCTCCGTTCGCGACTGCTTTGCAGGGCCGCGTCGATCACTTTCATGGTAAGGATGGCATCTGAAGCCGGTACCGGGTTGGGCTGGCCATTCCGGATGGCATTATAAACATCTTCATAATAATCCATATAATTACCCATTTCGGAACGGGTTTGTTTGCGTACATCTTCTCCGTTGATGGTGGTATGCAATACGCCGTCGAATCCTTCCGGTGTCGGGATCCAGCTTTCGATGGAGGGTGCTACGCCTTCCAGCAGTTTTGTTTCCTGGAGATCGGACCGCTGTTGCAGGAAGGTTCCGTTCTCCCCCTGTAAAATAAAAGGGTATGGCGATTCTTTTGCAAAAACGGTTCCCTTAATCCGCACCCGGAATGGCCGGGGATAATACAATAACACTTCAAAGTAATCGTTTGCCACCATATCCTTACGCATGGTAAATACATCGGCAAAAACGGCCTCGGGAAATCCGAACAGCTGAATAGCCTGGTCGATCAGGTGTGCGCCCAGGTCGTGCAGGTTGCCGGCGCCGGGTTTGTCGCCCTCCTTATGATCCTTACCACTGTGCCCCGTGCGGTAGCGGTCATAGCGCAGTTCCACTTCCTTCAGTTCACCCAGCAGATTTTCTGTAACCACATCCCGGATAGCGCGGAAATCACCGTCGTACCTGCGGTTCTGGTAAACGCAGAGGAACCGGTCTTTTTCTTTGGCCAGCCGGTCTACCTCCTCCGCTTCTGCCGCATTGATCATAAACGGTTTTTCCACCACAATATGTTTTCCTGCTTCCAGCGCCTTAACGGCATATTCAAAATGGGTTTGAACAGGCGTGTTTACAATCACCAGCTCAATTTCCGGATCGGCAATCAATTCGTCAAATGAACGGTATAGTTTAGCATCGGGATAGCGTTCCCGGGAATCTTCCTTATGCCGTTCTACAATGGCCCTCAGCTCATAATGCGGATTGGCATTAATAAACGGCGCATGAAACAGTTTCCCACTCATGCCAAATGATGCGATTCCTGTGATAATTGGTTGACTCATTGTTTCTTGATTTTATTGCCATACTCGTTTTTTTATAGTGTCGATTGCGGCTGCTGCAAGACGTTCCGAAAAACCATCGGCATCTTTAAACCGGGAATCGATCATGCCCTTCCCTTTTTTATTAATAACCCTGTTTTTTGTTCCGGGTTCACTACTTAGACCAGCGTTTCGTGAAAGTCGTCCGCATATTCATAATAGCCGGCATTATTTCTTTGCCCGCTATATTATAAAATTACCGCTGCTGTGCCCGGAACCAACGGTCGGGGATTTCATCCTGTGAGGCCAGCAGGTAATCTTTATAGCTACAGGGCACCAGCTGGTTGCCGGGTAGCTGCATCCACCAGCGGCCGGTTTTTTTACTTTGATAAAAGGTCGTTTCTATTTCTGAAAAGATCATCTGGTATTCATTAAAGGACTCCTTATCGGTAAGTGCTGCTTCTTTTTTACGGCGGTAGATGCCATCCAACGCATACCACAACATATGACTGATCTGTTTGGCCGTTAATTCATCCCGGTCTTTCTTTACATCGTACCCGTAAATGCCGATGGTATTTACTGCAGTGCTCATTCCCGCATACTGCATCAGGATGCAGGCTTCCTCGCCGTTAAACCCATTGGGGGTAAGTTGATTGGCCGGGGCGTAAGCCTGGGCAATGGCATTAATATCGAAGGAGAACAGCTGGCTGCTCCGGATGGCCGGTTCAATCTGTTCCATATCTTCTTTTACATGCCCCACCCTGTAAAAATCGAATTTTAATTTATCCAGGGTCTGAAGCATTCCCGGGTGTACCAGGTAGCTTTGAAAGCCGATATGGTTGTAATGCCTGACATAATTGGGCTCGCCGGTGAGCATTTCCATTAAAAAATGATCATTGGCAAAGGGCGACTCCATATCCAGGTCGATTACTGCATCGACGATAGACGCTTCAATAAGGGTTTGTTGAGTGGCATAAGCACCGTATTGCGCCGAGGTAAGATCGTGCGACCCTCCCAGGATGATAACGGTTTTTCCTTCTTCGATCAGTGCGGCAATCACCGTTCTCAGGGCGGCTAATGTATCTGTGTAGGAAGCCCCCTGCCGGATATCGCCAATGTCTGCGATCCGGATGCCCTCGTGCCAGAAGAAAAGGGAATAAAAATGCCTGCGGATCGCATCCGGCGCAGCACTGGGAGCACCCAGGATACCATTGCCGCGTTGCTCACCACAACCCAACAGTACTACATCTGCCTGCTCAAGGTCCGGGAAAAATTCTTCATGAAGATCGATGCTGCTACCCATTTGACTGGACTTATAACTTTCATCACCGGCAATCTCCCGGAGATTAACCGGTAACAAGAAGGCTTCAATATTCATGTGGTCTGACATGCGTGCAAGATAGCATAAACAGGGAAAGATTCGAAGTACCGCTTATAAAGTTTTTGGACGATTTGAGGAAGATGCACGCCGGAGTTGGCCGCATATAAAAAAGGAACGCTTATTTTTGGGGGCAAAATCAATCACTATGAGGAAACTTTTATGGATCGCCCTGCTTTTAAACGCCGGGCTCTGTTTGCACGCACAGGATCAGACGGTAAAAAAACTGCAATCGGATTCAGACCGGAAAATTACAAAGGATCCCAATGATACCACGAAGATGGCCTGGAAAACAGGGGGTGTGTTTAATTTGAATATTGCGCAGGGATCATTGAGCAACTGGTCTGCAGGGGGCGATAAATTTTCGCTGGCACTGAACTCATTGCTGAGCTCCTATGCCTTTTATCAAAAGGGACGGAATCACTGGGACAATACGCTTGACCTGAACCTGGGTTATATGAATACCACATCGCTTGGTACACGGAAGAATGATGACCGGATAGACCTGGTGTCTAAATATGCCTATGATCTTGGCAAAAAATGGGATGCCGGTGTTTTATTCAATTTCCGCTCGCAGATGCTGAAGGGATTTGATTATACCGATTCTTCAAGAACGCTTACCTCCCAATTTCTGTCGCCCGCCTATGTGTTGTTAAGCCCGGGTGTCACCTATAAACCCGCAAAAAGCTTCTCTATATTTGTTTCACCGGTAACCGCGCGCTGGACGGTTGTTATGAACGATTCGCTTTCTGCCCGGGGTGCATACGGGGTGGATACGGGTAAACATGTGCGCACAGAATTTGGCGCATTTGCCACCGTGAACTTTTTCAAAGAGTTTACCAAATCAATTTCTTTTAAGAGCCGTGCAGATTTTTATTCCAACTACCTGCACAACCCGCAAAATATTGACGTATACTGGACGAACCTGTTAAGTATGAAGGTGGGCAAGCTCTTTGCGATCAACTATGCGTTTGATCTTATTTATGATGATGATGTACGTCTTTTTGGTCCGGACGGACAATCGGCGCGGCCACAGATACGATCGATGTTGGGGATCGGACTTTCTTATCGCTTTAGCAACAGATAATGGCACAAAAAAAACTGGTACGTTTTGCAGAATTGAACACATTTAATAATGTGTTGCAGTTTCCCCAGGATATGAAGGGGAAATGGAAGGATTATTTTAAAAATGAACAGCCCATTACCCTGGAACTGGCCTGTGGAAAAGGCGAATATGCCCTTGGGTTGGGGCGCCTGCATCCTAACCGGAATTTTATCGGGGTAGATATCAAAGGTAACCGGCTATGGGCCGGGGCAAAAAAGGCGATCCGGGAAAACCTGGAAAATGTGGCTTTTTTGCGGGTGCAGATCGAACAACTGCATCAATATTTTGCTCCGGGAGAGGTCAGCGAGATCTGGATCACGTTTCCGGACCCGCAGCTGCGGTTTTCAAAAGCCAAAAAGCGGCTCACACATCCGCGGTTTTTACGGATCTACCAGCAGGTGTTGACGCCGCAGGGCATCATTCATCTGAAAACGGATAGTCCGAACCTGCACCGGTTTACCAAAGAGGTGTTGGAAATGTATCAGTGCCCTGCTTTAAAAGATACGGATGATCTTTATAAAGAAGCAGATCTTCCGGAGGAATTAAAAATAAAAACGTATTACGAAAGCCTGGATATTGCCGAAAGCAACCGGATCCATTACCTGTCATTTCAATTGCCACCTGTGCTCGCCGGTGAAGAAAAGGACCTGGAATTAAAGGAGGCGATCCGGTATGAGCTTGATTGAGGGGGAAGACTACTATCTGAATGAAGAAGGTAAGATGGTACTTACTGAAAAGTATCATTTGCAGCGGGGGTATTGCTGCAGCAATGGCTGCCGGCATTGCCCTTATAATTATGAAAATGTTCCTGAACCTAAAAAAACGCAGTTATTAAATGAGCGTAAAAAAAGGCAGCAGCAATCCGGCAACACTTAAAACCGTGCGTCCATCCGGTAAAACCGATGACAGTATTTTTGACCTGATCTATGCGGTGGCCCGGCAGGTTCCCAGGGGGCGCGTAACCTCTTATGGTGCTATTGCAAAAGCCATCGGCTCTGGTAAATCGGCAAGATTAGTAGGCTGGGCCATGAGCGCTGCAGGAAAGGTGAAGCCCAAAGTGCCGGCGCACCGGGTAGTTAACAGCACGGGCCTGCTTTCAGGGAAACATGCTTTTAAAACGCCTACCCAGATGCAGGAATTGCTGGAGAAAGAAGGGGTAAAAATAAAAAATGATAAGGTCATGGATTTTAAGACCCGGTTCTGGGATCCGGCATCGGAGCTGATTTAAGCGGCTGGTATGCAAATGATTCAATACTAAATATTGAACCACATAGAAACATAGGGTTTATTCGCTCTCCAGGGAACGTTAATTAAGCTTCAATACCTTATGTTTCAACAGTAATTGGGAAATGCGCAGGCCCATACGGTTTATTTTGTCGAACATGCAGTATTTTTTAATGATCCTGTTCAACGATAACGATTTCGAGGTCTGTTTATCCTACCCGGTGTAAAATACATAAATTCGCTGCTACCTAAAACGTACAGAAGAACGGCTGTTATTGCTTCAATGACGGCTGCTTATTTTAACGGATTGTTTGACAAATTAATTTTCAGGAATGGCTACAACAAGAAGAACGTTTATACAGCAAACCACATTGGCTACAACCGGCGTGGCGCTGAGTGGATTATTTACAAAAGTAAATGCCTCCAGTTACAACCGTATTATCGGGGCAAACGGTAAGGTAAACCTTGCCCATATCGGTATCGGTAACCGGGGAGCGGAGATTATCGGTGATTTTGCAAAAACGGAGTTGGCAAATGTGGTAGCGCTATGCGATGTAGACATGGGTGCCAAACATACGCAGGCTACGATTGCTAAATTCCCCAATGCCACCCGGTTCCAGGATTTCAGGAAGATGTATGATAAAATGGCAAAGGACATAGACGCCGTAACCATTGCAGTTCCTGATTTTGCGCATTTTCCCATTACCATGCATTCCATGGCGTTGGGCAAACATGTATATGTGGAAAAGCCAATGGCGCGTACCTTTAACGAGGTGGAGCTGATGATCAAAGCTGCCAGAAAATATCCGAATGTGGTAACACAAATGGGTAACCAGGGACATTCGGAAGCCAACTATTTTCAGTTTAAAACCTGGGTTGAGGCGGGTATTATTAAAGATGTAACAGCCATAACCGCTCATATGAACAGCCCCCGGCGCTGGCATGGATGGGATCCCAATATAAAAAAGTTTCCTGCTGCCGAACCCGTTCCGGAAACCCTGGATTGGGATACCTGGCTGTCGGCACAGATGTTTCACGATTTTAACAAGGATTTCCATTATGGTCAGTGGCGCTGCTGGTACGACTTTGGTATGGGTGCACTGGGCGATTGGGGCGCACATATACTGGATACCGCACACCAGTTCTTAGATCTTGGTTTGCCGGAAGAAGTGAACCCGCTGAAGCTGGAAGGACATAACGATTATTTTTACCCGATGTCCAGTACCATTGAATTTAAATTTCCCAAGCGGAAAAAAATGCCGCCGGTGGTGATCACCTGGTACGATGGCCTCAATAACCAACCCAGGCTTCCGGCAGGATTTGGCACATCGGAGCTGGATTCCAGCATTCCTACTGTAAATGGTCAAAAGGCCCAGGCAGTGAAGCTAAACCCGGGTAAAGAAATCTATAGCAAAACCCTTACGTTCAAAGGAGGCTCGCATGCCAGTACCCTCAGCATCATCCCTTCTGAAAAGGCGAAGGAAATGGAATCCAAACTTCCGGAAGTGCCCAAGAGCCCGTCCAACCACTTTGCTAATTTTTTACTGTCCTGCCAGGGAAAAGAAAAAACCCGTTCACCATTTGAAATTGCCGGTCCGTTAAGCCAGGTATTTTGCCTGGGCGTAATGGCCCAGCGTTTGAATCAGCCGATCAAATTTGACCGGGCTACAAAAAGGATCACCAACAATGCATTTGCAGATGCCTTTTTAACGGGCGCTCCGCCGCGCAAAGGATGGGAAGATTATTATAAGATATAGCAAACCGGGAGACTACAAGTCCCCTGAAGCATTAAGATAAATATTCCAACAGATGGGGTCGTCTAAAAATGGCGACCCCATCTTTGTTGTGGGCGCTTGATAAAAATTTGTACTTTTAAAGGTGCAAATATTCCGGCTATGAAAGGGAAACAGCTATGGATGCTGGTGTTTTCTGTCTGCAGTCTTTCGGCTGCTGCACAGGTAAATAATACAACGGATACTTTAAAAAAAGACAAGGCTCCGATGCTTTTAAAAGCAGATGCCCGTTTTTTCAGCATAAAACCTGTGGCGCTTAACACCGCTTACTACAACCACCTGGGGTTTATGTGCCGGCAGGAACTCAAACTCGAAAAGGCTACTAAAACAAGTTTCCGGTTCCGGCTGGGCAGCGTGGAATATACAGATAAGATGGAGGGGAAAGTAAAGGCCGTTATACGGTAAGCCGGAGCTATTGCAGTTGAGGAGATACATAGAGCCGCAGATGCACAGATTTTATAGTGTTTAAGTTGGAACGTCTTTAAAATGGTGTGTTTTTATAGGCAAAGCTCATAAAAAGCGTATGTTGTATGCGTTAGAAATCAGCGAATCTGTGGCAATTAAGATGTGTTGATGCCGTTCGTATGTTACGGTTGAGGCCAGCTATGGCGTCATCACCTGCCCAATGGCTGTTTTTAGTGTGTTTATAACAGTCGTTGCTTCCCCATCCGTAAAGTTTCCAAATCCCAGGCGCATGGCGCTTAGTTCCCGGGTTTGATATAATAAGAACCGGGGCAGCTGTAATCCCTGTTCCGCACAAACTTTTCCGATCCTCAGTAAATTCAGCCCCTGTTTCCACTGTGTCCATACTGCAAGCCCGCCGGGCGGTGTGGTAAAGGAAACGCTGTCTTCCAGCAGGGCGCTCAGCATATGGCAAAAATGATTGCGCCGCTCATGATAGATCTTTTGCACTTTCTTTAAATGACGGTGAATTTCACCTTCGGCGATCAGTTCGCCCAAAACCTGTTCCATGATCGTATCACCCTGCCGGTCGATCACGGCCTGTACTTTTTGCATTTCGTCGATGAGGCCATCTGGTGCCACTAAAAAACCGGTCCGGAACCCGGGGGCCAGGGTTTTACCAAAAGAACCCAGGTATACGACCATGCCTTCCGTATCGGCACTGGCCAGTGGAAGGATGGGGCTGCTTTGGTAATGAAAGTCGTATTCGTAATCGTCTTCCAGGATGATAAAACCATAGAGGGCCGATAGCTTTAACAGGGCTACCCGTCGCTGGGCGCTCAATGTTGCCGTGGTAGGATAATGATGATGCGGGGTTAAATACAGCATACGCACCGGTTGCTTTTTGCAGATGCGCTCCACCGCCTCCACGCTGATCCCGTCCTGGTCCAGGGGAATGGTCTTTAGCCTTGCTCCTGATTGCTGAAAGGTCATATTGGCGGTATAATACCCAGGGTTGCCTACCAATATGGTATCGCCGGCACTGATAAGTGTGCGGGCCGCTACATACATCCCCATTTCCACACTCCGGGTCACCAGGATGTTCCGGGGGGTAATATGCAATCCTCTTGAGCTGTTCAGGAAATTCGAAAGCTGGGTTTTAAAAAAAGTATTACCGGGGATGGTGCTATAGCCAAGATGCTTCCGGTTCACCTTCCGCCTTAAAGCGGCGGTATAATAACGTGCCAGCTGGTCTGTGGGAGATAAACGGTAATCCGGTTGCCCGTCTGTAGCCGTAAGCGGCAAGCCCTGTATTTCTTCCGGTACATCAAGAATGTTGCTTCTTTTAAAAGAGAAACCTGTTTTTGCTGGATATGCCGTCAGTTTTTGTACATCCAGTTTTGTTTTGGCTGTGTTATGATGCGCTGTGGTCTTTATAAAACAACCCCTGTTAGGCATGCTGGTGATCCATCCCTGGGCGTCCAGCTCTTCGTAGGCCGCTATTACGGTTTTGCGGTGCACCTCCAGTAACTGGCTCATGGCACGGGTTCCGGGCAGCTGCTGCCCTCCGGAAAGAAAGCCCCGCTGGATGGCATTAATGAGCTGATGTACGATCTGCAGATAAACCGCCGTGGTACTTTGCCGGTCGATGGGCACAAGGGTTTTATATGGTAATTGAACCGGACTACTCACTATATATAAACCGGACTATCTGAGTAATCCGGCAAGGTAATAGTTTTGGCCGGAAATCAGAAAGAAATGCCGGTCTGTAAAACACAAAGGCATCGGATAAATAAATTAGCGTTTGAGAAAATGATAAAAGAAATGAAGCTGCAAAACCCGACGGGACCAGTAAAAAGAGCATTTGTATTGTTTTTAACAGCATGTATGACCGTTATCTCACTGGGGACAGTAAAAATGGCGGAGGCACAGGATACACTGCTGGACCCGGTTACGGTAACCTCGTCCATGGTGGAAAAAAGAAGCTCAGAAACCGGGCGGAATATTACGATTATCAATGGGGCTACCATCGCGCAGCTGCCGGTGCATTCGGTAGACGAGCTGTTGAAGTATATTCCCGGGGTGGAAGCGCAAATGCGGGGGCCGCAGGGCGCACAAACGGATATCTCCATACGGGGTGGTACGTTTCAGCAGGTACTGGTTATTTTGGACGGACTGCGGCTGAATGACCCCAATACCGGGCATTTTACGGGTTATATTCCGATCAGCCCTGCCGAGATCGACCGGATCGAAGTACTGAAAGGCGCGTCATCTGCCGTTTACGGTTCCGATGCGGTAGGCGGGGTGATCAATATCATTACCAAGGCATTTAATAAAAATCAGCAGGCCCGGCAAAAACAGGCGGCTGCCATGATCAGTACCGGTGAATATGGTTTGCTGAATGCCAGCGCCGGCGGGTTTTATCAGAACGAAAAAATAAATGTAGGTGCGGGCTTTTTAACCAATAATGCCAACGGCGTACAGCAACGCGGCATCCGGGGCTATTTTCACAATACGGCTGCCTCTGCCGGGCTGATGGTAAAATTCAATCCTTACTGGAACCTCGCGCTGCGGACGGCGTATGACAACCGGGATTTTGCTGCGCAGAATTTTTATACTACTTATGCGTCGGATACGGCTTCGGAAATGATCCGCTCCTGGTGGAACCAGGCGCGGTTGCAATACCAGAAAGGAAGCACACAGGTAAGCATAGATGCGGGGTATAAAAGCATGGAGGACCGGTATGCGTTCAATCCATCATCTATTGCCAATAACAACCAATCGCATTTGTTTCAGGCACAGGCGGTGTTACAACAGCAGTTTTCCGAACAAACCAGCTTAGTGACCGGAATGAATTTCCAGAACAGGGATATCCGCTCCAACGACCGCGGAAACCACCATTTAAACACTGCGGCGCCCTTTGTTTCGATCATCCAGAAATTTGGAGCGCATTTTATGATCAACCCATCTTTACGAATGGAAGTTTATGGAGCCCTGCCGGCAGAATGGGTACCGCAGCTAACGGTATCGTATAAAACAGGCAATATCCAGTTACGCGCGAGCGGCGGCAAAACCATACGGAACGCTGATTTTACAGAACTGTATAATAATTATAATAAGGCGGTAGTAAAAAGCGGGAGCGTGGGCAACCCGGCCCTGGTGGCGGAACGGTCCTGGACTTATGAAGCGGGGGCAGACTGGTTTTGTAAGTCGAACCTGAAGCTTTCCACCGGTTTTTTTCAGCGGTTTCATAGCCAGCTGATCGATTGGGTGAATACTCCTTATGCGGATATGCCCCGGAAAGATAACCTGGTTGCCGGAAGTAATTACGCCTTGGCTAAGAATGTGGCTGAGGTAACCACCACCGGGTGGGAAACTGATGCCGCTTATACAAAGCATTTGAACGACCGGCAGTCGGTACTGGTTAATGGTGGTTTTATCTGGCTGTACAGCAGAAGTAGTGAACCGAATCCATCTTTTTATATTTTATCCCATGCCCGGTTTCTTGCCAATGCAGCCGTTACCTATCGGCAGGGACCGGTGTCACTTGGGCTGACGGGAATTTATAAAACCCGCAACCCGCAAACCGCGCCGGGGATCAATGCTGTTATTACAAAGGATTATTTCCTGATGAACGGAAAATTGTCCTACGGGTTCTTAAAGAACAAATTGGGAGTTTTTGTACAGGTAGATAATATACTTGACCGGCAATACAGCGATCTGCTGGGAGCGCCTATGCCCGGTCGTTGGGTGCAGGGCGGGCTTAGTGTAAGCTTATGAGGTTTTTAAATCCTGATAGCTCTTGCAGGCGTTGCGGATCGTTTCTTCCAACGGATGGTACTCAAAGCCCGGCAACGCTTTTGCGAGTTTTGAGCCGTCGAAAAGAGTTGCGCTGTTAGCCACTTTTGCACTTTCCTTTGTAATAAGGGGTTTGGCTCCTGTAAAGAGTGATTTCAGTTTTTCCAGCCGCCATGCCAGGCCCGAGATAAACGGAGAAGCTTCCCGGCCCGGCCGTTTTTTACCAAAGGCATCTGCCATGGTATTTAACAGTTGCCGGAAACGCCAGTTATCATTGCACACTACAAACCGTTCTTCTGTAATGGTGTTTTGTGCAAGTAAAATGGCCGCCCGGGCTACATCTTCCACATCTGTAAAGCCATTGATGCCATTGGTATACCAGCCAAATTCTTTGTACACATTTTTAAAGATGGCGCAGCTGCCTTCATCCCAGTTGCCATAACCCAGGATCGTTGCCGGGTTTAGTACCACTCCTTCAAGTCCTTCAGCAAATCCCCGCCATGCTTCCAGTTCTGCTCTGAATTTGCTGATGGCATAGTGCGTATTGTTTTTACTATCTTCCCATTTTGCGGTTTCATCTACCGTGCTGCTTTCTTTTTTGCGGCCCAGGGCTGCTACGGAACTGATATGGATCAGCCGCCGGACACCGGTTTGCAGGGCCATATTCACCACATTAGCCGTTCCTTCTACATTTACCTGGTACATATGCCGGCGTTCTTTTTTGGAAAAAGAAACAATAGCGGCACTGTGAATAACGGTATCTACGCCTTCCATCGCTTCTTCCAGGGAAATTACATCCAGGATATCGCCTTCTACCCATTCTACCTTATGGAGTAGTTCAGAGTCGATAAAGGAGGGCAGTTGCGACGCAGACCGTTTTATGGCTCTTACAGGAACATCCTGTAAGACCAGTGCTTTCAGGATATAAGCGCCTAAAAAGCCGGTGCCGCCGGTAACCAGTATTTTCGATTTATGACCGATGATTGGTGATTTATGATTGGCGAAAATAGAATATTCTTTGCTCATCTCAGGGATCGATATCGATAATATCCCCCGGTTTGCAATCCAGGGCCTTGCAAATGGCTTCCAGGGTATCGAAACGTACGCCTTTTGCCTTTCCTGTTTTCAGAATGGAAAGGTTTACGATGGTAACGCCTACTTTTTCCGACAATTCGGTCAGCGACATTTTGCGTTTTGCCAGCATTACATCCAGGTTAATAATAATAGGCATGATTAAATGATCGAATCGTTTTCCATTTTTACTACGCTGGTGTATTGCAGTATGTCTGCAATCAGGAAAATGCAAAGGATGAGGAACCAGGATAACGGGGTATTAAAAAGCGCAGTGAGCAGGGCGTTTTGATAAAGATTATGATCCGCCAGATGATGCATGATCGAATCCTGTTTTGATAAAACAGATTCCTGCCAGGTGGATATCGCTGCATCTATCAGCAGCACCAGCACATTGAGCCAACCGATCCACTTGATCTTTTTATAATAGCCCATATTCCATTTTACCCGGCTCATTACATTCCGGATAATACGGAACAGCAGGTATCCCATAACCAGTAATACCCCGGATTTAACGAATTCAAGGATGTTCAAGGGCAACACCCGGTTGCGGTAATCTTCAATGGATGCGATCGTGGAGGAAAGGGAGTTGGTGATCAGCATTACCAGGTTTACTATAAAAGCGACGCAAAGAAAGCCCAGCGCCATCAGGCTGCTGCCGGTAATTTTAAATTTTGGAGGCATATCAATTTGAATTAATATTCAAAGGTATCCGATTTTTTAAAATAAAACAAAAAATATTTATCGTTTTATTTTAAAAAATTAATGCCTGGTATATATTAGTACCCGGGGTTTTGAACCATTCGGGGGTTTAACTGAAGCTCGCTCATTGGGATGGGTAGTAAAACATGACGGGTCTGAAATCCGGAAGACGCTAACAGGGTACCCGCGAGACCGGTTCGTACAAGCGTTGCAAAATGATAGCCTTCCCTGGATGACTCTGCTTTTACCACAAGGTTGAGTTGATCAAATTTATTATTGTTGTCTAATGTAACGGGCGCCCTGCTACTGCGGGTCTGGAGCTGGTTCAGCGTATTTTGAGCTGCATTTAAATTCCCTGTGCGGATATTGGCTTCCGCATTTATCAGTAATACCTCGGCATACCGGATTGTTGGAAAAATGGCGCGGTTGTAAAAGTAAGTTTTGAATTCACCGGTCAGCGGGTCCATGCCGGTCCAGATGAGTTCTTTGCTGCCGGCATCCTGAAAAACAGCTCCGGCATTTGTTTCCAGATCATATTTACCACTACTGATAACAGCATTTGAATATTCAAGCGCTTTGGTAAAGGTATTTTTCAGCAAAGCTGTTTTGGCGAGCAATGCAATTGCCGCCGATTTTGTTACAAAATTCTTGCTATCGCTGATTTCCGGCAAATGGGCAACCGCAAATTCAAGGTCCTGCTGTATAAAATCGAGCACGGCTGCTTTGACGGTCCGCGGAAAATAAGGTTCGGTGTTTGTATTCTCCTCACTAAGCAGGGGCACATCTCCAAAGTATGTAACCAGGTTTAAATAGGCATAAGCGCGCAATAGCCTGGCCTGAGCCCGGTAAGGGTCCGTGTCTGCACTGTTTATATCATTGCAGATGCTGATCATGGTGTTCGCATACCGGATGGTTTTCCAGGGAAGCCCCCAGATATTAGCAATAGGCTGGGTACCGGCATTAAATGAAAAGTTGTTGAATACCATCCATTGCCCGGTGCCGGCAGCATCCTGGCTCATATAACCATCAGCCATCACACGGAGCCGGTCAAAATCAGCGGCGGAAATATAAATGTTGTTTACAAGGGGTTGCAGCATTGTTTTCCAATCAGGCGTTTCTCTTCCCACCAAAATAATGGATGATACGGTTCCCTCATCCGCCGTTTGAACCGAACGCCAGGGAAGCGGCATATAATCCTGTTGATTGAGTACACCATCTCCGTTTATGTCGCGCCAGTAAAAACTGCCCGGCGTGGCATCCGGTTGTGTGAGGGGTGGCGGGCCGGGTTGGATCAGCGAGTCGGATGAACGTCCCATCAGCAGGCCGTTAGTACCGGCTGTTATATCGAATTCGGCAAAAAGGATGTCGGTATTATTCAGGTTTCCGGCTGATAAATAATATTTTCCAGGAATCACATCGTTAAACAGCGCAGTACCATCATTGCCGGTAAGCGTTTTATAGGCATATCTGGGGATTGTGCCGGTAATTGTGGCTGCAAAATCTTCGCGGGTATGGAATAAATAAACGGGGTAGCCGGAAATGGATGCACCACGCGGCATGCCCGTGGACCATTTGGTGGCATCATAAACCGTTACCGCAACCGTTCCCCTGGGATGTGTATTACTGAGTGACCGCGGCACCCTGTATACAATGGCGTTTTCTATGGTATAAAGCGGTTTTTTTTCGATCAGCAGGCCATTTGCCCAGATACTGTCACCCGACTTTATAAACTGAATATATTTTCCGCTTTCTGCTTTAAGCTTCTGACCGTTTTGCATCTGTGAAAGATCGATTTTTCCGCGGATAATGTGATCCCGGATATTTTCAGCGGTTGGTGCGGGGGAGGATATAGTGTCTGAGTAGCCGTTTGCATTTTTGCCCGGAGTCATTGATCCGTTCTGGAAGCCGTTGTTAGGCACCGCCAACACTGTAATTCCTGTATTCAGCAGTTCGGTGGGAACCGTTGTTGTTTTCAACGTACCGGCAAATGTGGTCAGTGTGGCATCCGGCTCAAGGAGTTTTGAAAGATCAGACAAATTCCGGACATTTTTTATGGCTTCAGGAGCATCATTTTTGGTACAAGAGAAAAGCGCAACGATCATTCCTGATAAAAGCAGGCTGGCAAGGATCCTCATAGCAATTATATGTTTTAAATAGCGTCCGGTAAAATTAAGCATTTAATCCGAAGATCAGATCAGCCGTTTCTGCTTCATGCCCAGCCAGGTAGCCAGCTGTAAAATGGCAATGATGATGAGCACGGGAACAAGATTGCGGAAAATGTCGCTCAACCGGCCGCCTTCAAGAAACAAACCATAAAAGGCTTCCAGGCACCAGTAAAGCGGGGAGATCCGCATCACACCCTGAAAGGAAGCCGGCATGGCAAAGGATGGAACCAGCAGTCCCCCGATGGCGGCAAACAATACAATGCTGATGGCGCCAATGCCATTGCTCTGCTCCTGTGTACTGGCAAAAGTACCAATGCAGATGGCAAAGCTGGTGGCGCACCACCCGCAAAGGAAGGTTACCAGCAACAGACCGGCCTTATCGGCAGGAATGTTTAAAGCCGGTAATCCGATCACCGGAAACAGCCAGCGGCCAATGCTGAAGATTACAGCTGCCTGCAGCATCGTAATGAGGATATAGGTGATCTGCTTGGAAATAATGGAAACCGATAGCGAGGTAGGCATGGTTTTCAGCCGTAAAAAGCTGCCGCTTGTTTTTTCCCGTACCAGGCTGCTTCCCAGGGAGATCACGATAAAAAACATAGCAAAAAGCGTCCAGGCCGGTATATTGTGCTGGGTGGCATTGGGCACCGGCTGACTATTATCTTTGGATGCGGCGATCTGGTTTACAGGTGTTTCGTTGGAAAGGATCTGCTGCTCCAGCGATTGGGGAATACCGGGCTCATTGTTGATGCTGCTGTATAACGCACGTACGATGTATTTGCTTTGAACAATCTGCAGTACACTGTTAAGCGCGCCATCGATGCCCTGGCGGAAAGATTTTTGCAGCACCGGGTGATAATACAGGGTGAGCGGACTTGCTTTTACCCTGGAAGAATCCGTAGCCGTGCTGTCGGCAACGGCAATGGTTTTTAACGCTTCTCCGGATACCCGTTCTGCTTTCGAAAGTACGTCCTGTGTGTATTGCTGTGGAATAATGATGGCCAGCAGGGCCTCTTTATCCTCCATCCTGTTTTTGATATCGTCGGCGGTGGCCGTTGCCGGCAGCTTTTTCAGGGTGAACATACCGCCTTTTTCAAGAGAGGTAATCAGTTCCCTTGAAGCCTCGCCGGTATCCTTATTTAAAATAAGCAGCGGTACTTTCTTATCATTTACCAGCTCAAACGTGCTGTTTTGTACAGAGGCGATGATGATGGCAAGAATGATGGGCATGAGGAACATGAGTGCCAGCCCCACTTTATCCCGCAACAGGATGCGTCCGTCTTTTTTTATGCTTGCCCAAAGTTTGTACATGTTTCTGGTTTGAGGTTTATTGTTTCTGGTTCAAACCATCAACGATAAACAAAAAACAATAAATTACTCAACACTCCAGCTGATATTCCCATCTTTCTCGTCTTTTAAAAGAATGCCGATGCCTGCCAGCTGATTTCGGATCTTGTCGGAGGTTACAAAATCTTTCCGGCTGCGGGCTTCTTTGCGGATCTCGATCAGCAACTGCATTACGTCCTGGAGCTTTTCATTGTCGGCTGCGGAAACGGAGGTTAATCCTAAGATGGTTTCCAGGTAGGTATGAAATTGTTGCTGCAGCAGTTCAAACGTTCCTTTTGAAATACTGTTCAGCGGAATGGTTTTGTCTTTGAAGCTATTGATCACCGGAGCCAGCTCAAACATATTGGCCAGCACCTTTGCCGTATTAAAATCATCGTTCATGAATGCATCAAACTCCGTTACCAGCTTGTGAATGCGTACATCCAGTTCCGGATCGGCGGCTGTTTCCGGCAGTTCTTCGCTGCGGTCCTGCAGGCGCTTTAAATTTTCATAGGCTTCCCAAAGGCGTTTTAATCCTTTTTCGGAAGCCTGCAGGGCCTCGTTACTAAAGTCGAGGGTACTGCGGTAATGACTTTGCAGAATAAAAAACCGAACGACCATCGGATGGTAGGCCTGGGTAAGCAGGGGATGATCACCGCTGAACAACTCCGTCAACTTGATCACATTGTTGTAGCTCTTGCCCATCTTGCGGCCGTTGATGGTGATCATATTGTTGTGCATCCAGTATTTTACCGGCGCATGCCCGTTGCAGATGGTGCTTTGGGCAATTTCACTTTCATGGTGCGGAAACTGGAGGTCCATACCGCCACCATGAATATCAAAATGATCGCCTAAGTATTTGGTGGCCATGGCAGAGCACTCAATATGCCAGCCCGGAAATCCTTCACCCCAGGGACTGTTCCAGCGCATAATATGTTTGGGCGGTGCCGCTTTCCACAAAGCAAAATCTGCTGCATCGCGTTTCTCCTCCTGTCCTTCCAGCTCGCGGGTAGCTTCCAGCAGGTCATCTATTTTCCGGCCGCTGAGCTTTCCATAATCATGGCCCGCCGCATATTTTTTTACATCAAAGTACACCGACCCGTTGTTTTCGTATGCATAACCGTCTGCAATGATCTTTTTGATCATCTCGATCTGTTCTACAATATGGCCGGTGGCCGTAGGTTCGATGGAAGGCGGTATGGTGTTGAACAAATTCATGGCCCAGTGAAACAGGTTAGTATACTTTTGCACCAATTCCATTGGTTCCAGTTTTTCAAGCACCGCCTTACTGGAAATTTTGTCCTCTGCCTCGCGGCCTTCTTCCTCAAAATGTCCCGCATCGGTAATATTGCGCACATATCGTACCTTATAACCCAGGTATTGGAGGTAACGGAACACTACGTCAAATGTAATATAAGGACGGGCATGCCCCAGGTGGCTTTCGCCGCTTACCGTTGGGCCGCAAACATACATTCCTACATAGCCCGGCGTAATCGGTTCAAACTGCTCTTTCTGGCGCGAATAGGAATTATGTATCTTAAGTGTACTCATACCATCTTTTTGTAAGATTACAAATATAAAGGAGGTCGCTGGTATTTAGCCGGGGATGGATAAAAAGAAAAAGGAATATACTCCTGGATACGGATCTGTTAAACCGGCGCTAAATCGATTATAATGTGCAGTTTAAATGGTAATCTTATCGTCTTAAACAAATATCAAAACCCTTTTTATGAAATACCGTTTACTGTTGGTCCTGTCCGTTTTACTATTATCAGAAAGCCATGCGCAGTTTTTGCTGAAGCCGGAGGGATTTGTTACGGCACAGGGAAAAGGATACTATGTGGTGGAAGTACCCGGGGCCACGCAACAGCAATTGTTTGAGGCCGTTGAACGCCGGGTACAAACCAGCTTTGGCGCTTACCGGGACCGGATCGCCACCGATTCCAGCAAAGAAATTATATTCCAGGCTACCGACCGGCAGGCATTGAACTATTCCGGAAGAAGCTACGACGTTACATTCCAGGCCGGGTTTGAGTTTAAAGACGGGAAAATAAAGGTGAACGCACCGGTCATCAAAAGTATCCGCAGTTTTAATCCGCCGGCTGATTCTGTTGTCTTCGTGCTGGGAATAAAAAGCCAGGAAGCATTGATTTTTCAGTCCTGGCACTCTTTTGTTTATGACAAAAAAGATAAATTGAGAAACCGCTTGCTGAAGGAAACACTGGAGTCTTTTGTTAATAAAAGAATGCTGACACCCCTGCTTGCTGTTCGTACCAGCGAAGAATGGTAATTAATCGGAAGCGGGTGTTAACTGCAGATCGCAAACCAGCATATAATGGTCTGAATAATTGGTGGTAACCCGTTTGATCTGGCCGATCTTAAAATGGTCGTCGGTAAAAATATAATCAATCCGGAGGGTGGGCGAAAGGGAGTTATAGGTTCTGCCGATTCCCAGTCCTTTTTTAAGAAACGCGTCCTGCATATTGCCTTTTACTGTGTGATAGGTATAGGAATTGGGTACATCGTTGAGGTCGCCGCAAAAAATAGTGGGGTTGGGACTGTTTTTTAGAATTTCGGGGATCATATCGGCCTGTATACTCCGGTGCTGGATGGCGGTCCGCAACTTTGTGAAGATATAAAAGGCATTGCTGATGATGTTTCCCTTTGCTTTTTTAAGGGCTTCAATTTTTGAAATATCCTCTTTCCGGAATTGGTTGGATTGAAGATGCGTGGTATAGATCCTGAAAAGCCGGCTTCCTTTTTTGATGTCAACAAACAGCAGGGCTTCGGGAAGGGTGGGCCGGGGATACCGGATAATGCCGGTGTCAATAATGGGAAACCGGCTGAAGATAACGCTGCCATTGAATAAACGGTCTCCATCCCAATCATGAGAATAATAAAAATACGGATATCCAAGCCCCTTGCTCACCGCAACAATATTATTGTACCAGTCCGGATTGATGGATGAACTGAACTCCTGGAAACATAAGATATCGGCATTGGTAGATTTGATCTGCTGCAGCATTTTGTAGCGGGTCTGACTGCCTTTATTATTATTGATCACCATTTCTACAAAGCGCGCCACATTCCAGGTTACAATGCGGATATGGTCTGCTTTTTTTTCCTGGCGGAAGGGCTTTTTGAAATTAAAGGCAAAAAAATTGGTAATGGCGCCTCCCCCAAGGATCAATGCAGCGGCGGAGATCAATGCCCATTGCTTTTTGACAAAGATCCACCAGCATAAAAAAACCAATACCAATAGCAATAAAAAAGGAAAGCCCAGGCTGAAAAGATAGAGTACCGGCCAGTCCATCGGGCTGATATAGGCCGCCAAACAAGCCAAAAGGAAAAAGAGGACCACCAAAATATTGATGCCCAGTAAAACCTTATTGCTGATTTTTGCAAAAACACTCATCTACGGATCCTTTCAACCCGAAAGATAGTCAAGTTATGTGCAAACTGGCAAAACCGGTGAAGGATTTTACCTATTTGCCTTTAAAATCTTCCTGGCTGGCGCGGTTTAAAAAGTCTTTCTCTTCCTGCGTAAGCGTTTCATAACCACCGGATTGGTTCATTTTGTCTAAAATGGAATCCAGGCGCTGCTGGGTAAGCCGGGCTGTTTTTGTAAAGGGCTCTGTGGATGTTTTATAAAAATAGGTATCCTTTATTTTTTTCCGGTTTTCCGATTTTTCGGGGTTAAACAGGTTCATGAACCAATCGTATACCCGGTTCATCCATTCGCTTCCGTCATAGCCTTTTCTTAAAAGATAAATAAACAGGAAACCAGTAAGGGCACCGGTAAGCTGGGAAAAGTAAAGCGCCGGTATGCCCGGAGGAATGGTTGCGAAGTCGATAACCGTATAAATCAATGCAATGATCCACAAAGAAATACCCCCGTTCAGCATCGGCAGCAACTTATAGTTGGGTGAAATGGTGGTTGCGGCGGCTGCAATTGCAAGAATACAGGCTCCGGACCCGCTGAAATAAGGGAAGGCATGTGTTTCCGGATGCATCGATTTGCAAACAAAAACATATACCAATCCGGATAATACAGTGGCATAAATAAACAGGGGGATCAGTTTTTTGTTGCCGGTGATATCGATGAAAATAAAACCGAAACACCAGAGCCACAGCATATTTGCAATGAGCTCCCAAACATTTACCTGTACAAAGGAATAGGTGAGAAAGGTCCAGGTTTTAGCCAATGCCGTGCTCAATTTCGGAGACAGGGCAATGGTGCTGAGGATATGTTCGTTAAAATACCCGGTTACATCTGCACCTTCATCAAAACGCAGGTAGGTAAGCGCTTTGAAAAAAGCAAGTATCACAAACAGGATCATGCTGATCGCAATGAGTATGACCAGTGGATTTACCCGTGTTCCAAAAGACAATCGGCTGTCATAGTTTCTGTCAGAAATACCCATATCAAATACCCAACAAAATTAAAGGGTTAAAAGTTGATTCTTTTTCAACTATAAATTTAGTAAAAATTACGCCGGTTTGTTTTATTCCAGATTTTCAGAAGAATAAAACCGGTAAGGGCCCCGCCCAGGTGCGCATAGTGTGCAATCGGGTCGCCTGAGGCACTATACAGCCCAAAAACCAGGTCAATAGCAATCAATCCTGCAATGGCCCATTTGGCTTTTACCGGCACCGGGATGAACATAATATACAGCTCCGTATTGGGAAACGTCATGGCAAAAGCCACCAGCACGCCCATTACGGCGCCGGAAGCACCTACAGCCATACTGCCGGTATGGGTGTAATACTGAACCGCCAGGTGCAGTGCTGCAGAACCCAGGCCGCAGATAAAATAAAAGATCAGGAAGCGCTTAGCCCCCCATACATTTTCCAGGATGCGCCCAAACATCCAGAGGGTAAACATATTAAAAAGGATATGTAAAAACATCTGTGAGCCGGAAGCGGCGTGCGCAAACATATGGGTGATCAGCTGGTAAGGTTTAAAGCCTTCACCAATGGGCCAGAGTGCCAGTTTGCCAGTAAGAGAGCCAACGGAATCCATTGCCCCGCCGATCATGATCACGGACTGGCCATACTTGTTATCAAAGATCAGCTGCGCTACCCAAACCACCACATTAATGGCAATAAGGTATTTAACAGCGGGAGGAAACTTTTCGGCGGGTCTTGTAAAGTATGAACTCATGAATCACTTGTATTTAAATTAGGCTCAGGACCGGAGCTTCAATTGCACCACGTTCTCAATATGCAGGGTGTGCGGGAACATATCTACCGGTTGAATTTTTGTGACCTCATATTTTTCGTTCAATAATGCCAGATCCCTTGCCTGGGTGGCCGGGTTGCAGCTTACATACACCACAATGGGCGCGGCCATTTCATTGATCTTCTGCACCAGTTTCTCATGCATGCCCGCCCTGGGTGGATCGGTTACTATAACATCCGGACGCCCGTGTTGTTCAAAAAAAGCATCCGAACAAATATCGATCACATCGCCGGCATAAAAATGGGTCTTTTCCAGGCCATTTAATGCGGCATTTTCTTTGGCATCCTCAATGGCGGCATCAATCACTTCCACGCCAATTACCTTTCCGGCTTTCTGACTGCAGAAAATGCCAATGCTTCCTGTACCACAATATAGGTCGTACAGGGTTTCATTTCCGGTAAGCTCGGCAAACTCCCGGGTTACCCGGTACAGTTCGGTGGCCTGTGCTGTATTGGTTTGAAAGAAGGACTTGGGGCCGATCTTAAACCGGTATTCATCCAGTTGTTCGGTTACATAGCCCGGGCCATACCAGGCCACCGGTTCCAGGTCGTGCAGGCTGTCGTTTCTTTTTGTATTAATAGTGTACAGCAGCGTGGTGATCTGCGGAAATTGCGCCCGGAGATGATTTAAGAGCTGTTCCCGCTTTTCCGGATCATCTTCGCCCATCACCAGGTTTACCATCAGTTCCCCGGTTTCGCAGAGGCGTACCTGCATCGTGCGTAAAAAGCCGGTATGCTGGCGCAGATCGTAAAAGCTATAGTTGTGCTCCAGGGCAAAGGCTTTTACTGCCAGGCGGATGGCATTGGTGGGTTCCTCCTGTAAATGACAGGTATGAATGTCTACGATCTTATCCCAGAAACCCTTGGCGTGAAAACCGGCAACACCCTGTTTCCCGTATTCGTGGGGATTGATCCCCTGTTCTTTCAGCGCATTGAACTGCTCTTTGGGCATAAATAGCTCGGAACCGAACGTATATTCGATTTTATTCCGGTACCGCCGGGTTTTAGCTGCACCCAATATGGGCTGGATTTCAGGGAGCGGAATCTTACCAATGCGCTGGAGGTTATCGCGTACCTGCTGGTGCTTGTATTGCAGCTGCTTTTCGTAAGGCAGCATCTGCCACTGGCAGCCACCGCAAACGCCAAAATGTGCGCAAAACGGCTCCGTACGTTCCGAGGAATAGGATCTGAACGCAATAGGATGCCCTTCTGCCCAGTCTTTTTTGTTTTTTCCCAGCCGGATATCTACCACATCACCGGGAACTACCTGCTCCACAAAGATTACTTTCCCATCCACCCGCGCAATCGACTTTCCTTCGGCGGCATAATCTTCGATCCGGATATTTTCAAGAACAATATGTTGCTTCTTTTTACGAGCCATTTCTTTTGTTTGAGGTTCAAGGTCTAAGGTTTGATCTGCTGATCCCAGCCATCAAACGAAAAACCACAAACGAAAAATTTTATAATACTTCTTTTACCACGCTTGACACGATCTGCGGCCGGCCCAGGGTATAATAATGCAGCACGGGTACGCCGTTCTTTTTTAAATCCTTTGATTGCATCAGCAGCCATTCGGTGCCCACCCGCTCCACATCTTCGTTGGTCTTACATTTCATCATCTCTTTTGAGAGATCTGTGGGCAGGTCAATATGAAAGGTTTTGGGAAGTACATTCAGCTGTTTAAGTGTGTAAACGGGCTTCAGTCCGGGGATGATCGGAATGGTGATCCCGGCCTTACGGCACGCGTCTACAAATGCGTAGAACTTGGCATTGTCAAAAAACATCTGGGTTACAATATAGTCTGCACCCGCGTCTACTTTCGCCTTCAGGTAGGCCATATCGGTCTCCATATTCGGCGCCTCAAAATGTTTTTCGGGATATGCAGCTACACCAATACAGAAATCCGTTTTTTGGGAATTTTTCAGATCCTCTTCCAGGTAGATACCGTTATTAAGGCCGGCCACCTGTTTTAAAAGGTCAATGGCGTAAGCATGACCATCTGCCTGCGGAATAAAAGCGGTTTCATTTTTGGCCGCATCGCCACGCAGCACCAGCACGTTGTCGATGCCCAGGTAATTGAGGTTGATGAGCGCGTCTTCAGTTTCATTAATACTAAATCCTCCGCAAATCAGGTGCGGAACCGTGTCTACATTGTATTTATTCATGATGGCGGCGCAAATGCTTTCGGTTCCCGGCCGTTTGCGCACCACTACTTTTTTAAAACTTCCGTCAGGGTTCTTTTTAAAAATGTGTTCGCTCCGGTGGTAGGTAACGTTAATAAAAGCCGGTTTGTATTCCATTAAAGGATCCAAATGGTCATAAAGCGCCTCAATGCCCTTCCCTTTTAAGGGAGGCAGTATTTCAAAAGAAATTAATGTATCCTTTGCATTCTTAATGTGATCGATCACCTTCATAGGCTGCAAAACTAATGGAAAGATACCAGTAATGGGGTTCCGGGTTCCAGGTTCTAGGTTTAAAGTTTCAGGTTGGTTCCCGGTTGATACTTCGTGCATTGTCCTGGTTCCGGGTTTCCAGTATTGACTGCTTGCTGACCGGCTTCAATATTTAACGGGCCCTGAACAGAATAATCTGGAAGCTTTCCTATTTTTGCCATCTATGTTAATGAAAATACATACCAAGGACCTGGTAAAACGTTATGGTGAACGTACGGTAGTAAACCACGTTTCTTTTGAGGTAAACCAGGGTGAAATTGTGGGACTGCTGGGGCCGAATGGTGCCGGTAAAACCACATCATTTTACCAGGTGGTGGGCCTTATTAAGCCCGACGAAGGGGATGTGTTTTTAGATGACCTGAATATTACGAAGCTGCCAATGTATAAACGGGCGCAGATGGGGATCGGTTACCTGCCGCAGGAGGCTTCTGTTTTCCGCAAGCTGAGCGTGGAAGATAATATTTCGGCGGTGCTGGAAATGACCAAACTTCCGCGTGCAGAGCAAAAGGCAAAACTGGAATCCCTGCTGTCTGAATTTCGCCTGGGACATGTGCGGAAAAGCAATGGAGATGTACTGAGTGGTGGGGAAAGAAGAAGAACCGAAATTGCCCGCGCGCTTGCGGTAGACCCCAGGTTTATCCTGCTGGATGAACCCTTTGCGGGGATCGATCCGATTGCGGTGGAAGATATCCAGAGTATTGTGGCCCGTTTAAAATACAAGAATATCGGTATCCTGATCACAGATCATAACGTAAATGAAACCCTTTCCATATGCGACCGTGCGTATTTGCTGATTGATGGAAAGATATTTGAAAAAGGCACAGCGGAAGAACTTGCCGCCAATGAGCAGGTACGGCGACTGTACCTGGGCCGGAACTTTGAGCTGAAACGGAAAGATTACCTGCATGAAGAAGCCCAGCAGCATTCCGAACAGGGATTAGAAGCTCAAACGGAATCCGGAAACGACGACACCGTGGGGCATTAATACCGGGTGCTTATGAGGCGGAGGGTGCTTCCTCCGCGGCCTCCAGTTTGTGGTCTTTTGAAAATTGATTGCGATGTTCGGTAAACCGGCTGATGACCTCGTTTACCTGTTCAACGGAAGTATTGATATGTTCATGTATATCCGGAAGCGCCAGTTCCAGCACTGCCACTCCAAGATTCATATTCTCCGCCTCAATTTGCGCTATTTTTTTTAGAACGGCGGTTTCGCTGTTTTTTAGATCCTCCAGTTCCCGCAGGATCTTGTCCATTGCGGTTAATTGTTCTCTTTTATCCATAAAAACGGTTTTATCGGATGAATGATGATCAACAAAATGACTGAAACTACCAAACAGCCTCAAATAGCGTGCAAGACTGCTTTTTAACAAGGGCTTTTGCGTTTCTTTTACATATGATAAAGCAGCGCCCCCGACCGTTTGTGCGGTGTTGTTTGCCGGGATGTAAACGGAGCTGATCAAAAGTATATTTGACAGATCACGGTGCCGGGCCTGTAACATGCAGATACTATGGCACTTCCAGGGTGGGCAGATGCGTTTCTGCCGATAAAATGTATCATCAGGGCAACCTTGCCCGTATCTCGCCGGCGCCGGCATTATGCAAACACTGTGACAGTAAATCTGTGACAACTTTTTTTTGTCACAGATTTTTTGTCACAAGTAAAACTCGTTTTATGCGCGGTTTTCAAAAATCTTTCTGATACATGTATGTTTTTGGTGTAAGCTATTGGGGTTACAGAGTGATGTAGCCCGGATGTACCGGGGAGAGGGGTTTGTTCATAAATCCTGCAGAAAGCGCCCTAGCTATCCAGAAAAAGATCGGTGTAAAGCGGGCCGCCGGGTGTTATTGCATAGGCATCAAAATTGGTGATGCCGGCCTCTTTCAGCACATCTTCGTCCAGGAAACAGTTGCCGGTACAGCTGCCGGCTTCTTTTTGTAAGATATAAAACGCTGCATCTGCCACAATCTGCGGTGTACGGCTCATATTGGCCAGGGTCTGACCTCCCAGCAGGTTGCGCACCGCGGCCGTATCGATGGTGGTTTTGGGCCATAATGCATTGGCCGCAACCGGAATCTTTTTAAATTCGGCAGCCCATCCCAGGATGAGCAGGCTCATATTATACTTGGAAATGGTGTAGGCGATATGCGGACCCAGCCATTTGGGGTTGAGGTTAATGGGCGGCGACAATGAAAGGATATGGGCATTGGAAGATTTTTTCAGATGAGGCAGTGCCGCCTGTACCATTAAGAAGCTTCCGCGTACGTTGATCTCCTGCATGAGGTCATATCGTTTCTGGGGAGTAGCAGCCGTATCTGTAAGGGAAATTGCAGAAGCGTTGTTGATGAGGATATCGATGCCGCCGAATGCCTCAACGGCCGCTTTCATTACGTTTTGTACCTGTTCTTCTGACCGTACATCGCAGGCAACGGGCAATGCGTTGCCTCCTGCAGCATGAACTTCCTCAGCGGCGGAATAAATGGTGCCTCCCAGTTTTTCATTTTCGGTTACCGACTTGGCGGCAATTACAATATTGGCGCCCTGGGCAGCAAGCTTCAGGGCAATGGCTTTTCCGATACCGCGGGTGGCGCCGGAAATGACTGCGGTTTTATCCTTAAAAATCATAAGGTAAATTACAAAAACAAACGCATTCTATGGAAAATAGCGGCCCAAAAAAAGCAGCGCTTCTATTTCGTGGGTTACGGGGAGGCCGGTGTTGGTGCCGGTGTTGTTGGTGTTGTTGATCCGGTTTTACCAGAAGCCCCCATTTGGCCGGTTATTCCTTTACCGGAAGCCGTATCTGTAGGCACAGCAGCCCCAGGCTGGCCAGGAAGACCAGTTTGACCGGGTAAGGTTTGGCCATGACTCCTGATGAAGGTTACGTTTTTCAGGTCCTGCGTGGCCTGCAGGCCAAGATCTCCCTGTAGCCGCTGATCGCGGGCGTTATACCGGGCAGGTTTATCCGTGTAAAACAGCAGTTTATTCTGATCCCACCAAAGATCCTGGCAATAAAGGGTATCTCCTTTTTCCGATACAACCCGCACGCTGTCCCGCAGGTAAATCATGCTGATAGATTCCATGTACTTGCCATACTTGCTATCCAGCCGGCTTTCGACTTTTGCGCTGTCGTTATAAAAATCAACATGGAGTGTTTTGGGAAATTCCGTATAAACCGTATCGGCCTGTACGCGCAGCATCAAAGGAGCGGTTAGTTTTGCCTTTACCTTACCTCCCTGCGACAGGTAGCTTTCTACCTTCAACGCCTGGTCGGTCATAGAAACCTTTTTACTGAGGGCATTGATCTCCTCGTCTGTATTTTCACAGGCGGTCAAAAGCAGCAACACTGCGCAAAGTAAAACGTATGGTAAACGCAACTTCAAAAACCGGTTTATTGCAAAAATAATGTAAATCTGCTGATGATCTGCCGGGCCGGATTAACGGTCACCGTTCCGGCGTTTACCAAACCACATATCGGTGAGAGAGAAACCAAGTGTTACCCGGTACATATTCTCCTGCAGCGGACTGTTGCTGTTACCGCGTTTAATGTATTCAAGACCCAGGTTGATCATAGTGGCCTGTCCTCTTGCCTGCTGGTTATAGTTGGCCAGGGGCAACCCGATGCCCGCTGTAACACCATAAAGCGGCAGTTGCTCTCCACGGAGTTTGATATAATCGGGCCCGGTGAAAAAACCGATCCGGTAATACATCTGGCTCAGGTAATTTTTTTTGCTTACAGGGCTGAACTCTGCACCGATCTTCAGTTTCCAGTTGCTGGCCACTGCTGTGTCGGGCCGGTTGTTTTCCTTGTAATTCTGCCAGTTTGTAGTGGTAAAGTCTGCTCCAATTAACCATCCGGCTTCGTTCTGGCTCTGGGCTTTTTGTAATATAAACCCTGCCGTAAGATTTGTGGGATAAGTAAGGGTTGATTTAAATCCGCTGGAATCAACCATCTGTACCATACCGGTAGTATTATTCGTTGAAGTAGCGGTATATGCAACATTGGTATTGATCTTTTGCTGCCAGTTTCCGTAAACCCCGATACCCAGGTACAGCTTGTCGCTCATTTTTCCCTGGTATTGCAGGCCGGCATCTGCATAAATGCCGCCCATAGAGGTTTTGGAATCCCAGGTACCCAGCGCATAAGCGGTAGAGTCATTGTAAAGGGTGCGGTGCCGGGCGTAATCTTTTGAACCAAAAAGGTACCCTCCGTTTATTCCAAGGCTGAGATAGTGGCTTTTTGCCAGTGCAAATTTAACGCCGGTACCCAGTGAAGCCAGGTAGGTACCTCCGGATCCTTCAAAAACAGTGGTGGCAGAATCGATCGCTTCCCCGGTCGTTTCATCCCGGAGCGGACCGCTGACATTTTGTATTTTATAGCTGATGCGGTTTAACGGGCGCAGCCCCAGTGCCATACCCCAGTTGCGGCGCAATGGAATACCCAGGGAGATCCTGTTAAAGATCAGGTTGCTGGAAGTAAAACGCGACTGTTGTGATTTATCGATCAGGGTATGACCGGTTCCCTCTATCCCGATATCCAGTATTGCACGCCCCTGCAGCTGTTTGCGGGTGCCGGGTTCGGGAATGGACAGGAAATAAGCATAAGAGGCCGGGTTGGCATAGTTTACGGAAGTATAACTGTTATATGCTGCGGAAACACCGCCCATACCCCTGCTGGTGGCACTGGATGAAGATATTTCATCTCCCAGGCCATATCTCGAATAAGGGGAATTATCCTGGGCGTTTGTAACGAAACCGAAGCCGGTTAAACAAACGGCTGCGGCAATACGTTTTATTACAGACGCGTCCAATTTTCTAAGCGTTGTTAACTTCACTAATAGCATATAGGCCTTTAAATATTAATTCAGGGTCGGCAAATATCCTGCTTTTCAGGTGTGATGCCAAATGTTGCATATCCCCACCGGTTAATACCACGTTAAAGTTGTCGAATTTTTCCTCGTAAGCCGCTATAAAACCATCCAGTTCGTAAGCCATACCCAGGATAATGCCCGACAAAATATTGGTTTCCGTATCGTACCCCATCAACGGTACATCGGCCTTTGGCGCTACCAGGGGCAGCTTTGCCGTATAATATTGTAACGATTTGAGCCGCATTTCCAGTCCCGGCGATATGGATCCGCCCACCAGCTCTTTGTATTTGTTAACAAAATTGAGGGTAATGCAGGTGCCCAGCCCAATCAGCAGCAGGTTTTTGCCCGGGTAAAAATGCACCCCGCCCGAAGCAATGGCCAGCCGGTCGGCACCAATTGTTTCAGGTTTGCCCACCGGGGTTGTAATGGGTAGTTGCGACAAATGATTCAGAAGATGGAACCGGGTCCGGTCCTTTAAAACGGTTTCTACTTCTTCGTTATGATGAATAACGGAAGACAGGATGGACTTTGCCGGTTTGTAGGTTTCAACCAGCGACCGGATGGTGGCCGTGGTATCGTCCTGCAGTACAAGGGTTTTTGTAAGTTCATTGTCCTGAAAAACAGCAACTTTTTTTCTTGTATTTCCAAAATCGAAACAAAGTGTGGTAGACATAACGTGCAAGTAAATAAAAAAACAGCAACTTTTTCCTCCTTTCTTCCAGGGCCGCTTACTGGGTTAAGAACCGTCCAAAAGTAGGTTTTCCGGCCTATTTCAGATCAAATCCGCTCAGGTTCCTGAAATGGCCATTCATTTGTATCTTTTGCTTTAACTGGTTCATCTGCTCAAAAACCGGAAGTGTTTTTTCAAAATGCCGCCTCAGGTATTCCTGGCGTTGCCGTTCCTGTGTCAGTTGCAAAAACTCGTATTCCTCCTGGATCGTCAATCCCGAGTGATGGGCAATATCGTAGGCCGTCAAAAAATGATCTTCTTTTTTAAAATCTTTTTTTACCTCCAGGTAATTATGCAGACTGCGCATTTGTTTTACCAGCTGCGCCATCACCTCAGGGTTACCGTTCCGGTTGTTTTGGGGATAATTAACAATAGCACCGGAATAAAGTTTTTCCGGGATCTCCCGGATCACTTCCAGGATGCGAAACAAATCGCCCCCTTTTGTACGGATATCCATTTCGCCGTTTTCGTAGGTTTTTGCGATTTCTTCTACATGTACCAGCGACCCCCACTCCTGTAACTGGTTATTTACAACCACCGGTATCCCAAATGGTTTGCTGCTGGCAGCCGATTCATGGATCAACTGTTTATACCGTGGTTCAAAAATATGCAGGTTTACCTGCTCTCCGGGAAACACAACGATCGACAGGGGAAATATCGGTATAAAGTTGGTCATACCCAAAGGTAAAAAAAAATGAGATGAGCGTTTTTTATTTGAAAATTTCATAAACGGAATGCGTATGGCCGCGCAGATGCTGGCAAGGTGATGCAACCAACAAACCACAACCGGTGCCGCTTTGCGGGAGCGGTTAATAGTGGTATACAGAAATCCCGGTTGCTCCTCCGGATCCGGTATTCAGTCGTGCCCCCATCTTCTGGCACCTGATTCTTCCGTATTTTAGCAATAATTATATGTGGAATCCACTCATAACCGGGGTAACGGCAGGGGATCTGAAAAGCATCGCCCGGGCCATAACGCTTGTAGAAAATGAACAGGAGGGATATGAATGCTTCCTGGAGCAGCTGCAGCAGCGTGCTGTTCCGGTTGTGGGCATTACCGGTCCTCCGGGTGCCGGAAAAAGTACCCTTACGGACGCGCTTGTAGGATTGGCTGTGGCCGATGGCAAAAGGGTGGCTGTGATTTGTGTGGATCCATCCTCTCCTTTCCATTTTGGAGCACTATTGGGTGACCGTATCCGCTTAAACCGGTGGTACCTGGATGAACGGGTGTTTATCCGTTCGCTGGCCAGCCGCGGTGCAATGGGTGGCCTCCATCCAAAGATCATCGAAATCACCGACCTGCTGAAGGCGGCCCCTTTCGACCTTATTATTGTAGAAACGGTGGGTGTGGGACAAAGTGAAATTGAGATTGCCGGGCTGGCGGATGTAACCGTTGTGGTGCTGGTACCGGAGGCGGGGGATGAAGTGCAAACGATGAAGGCCGGGCTGATGGAAATTGCAGACATCTTTGTGGTGAATAAAAGCGACCGCCCGGGAGCCGCTCTTTTTGTAAAGAATCTGAAGCAGATGCTGGCACCTGCGTTTTCCAGAACAACGGAACTGCTGCCGGTGATCTCCACATCTGCCCATGAAATGAAGGGCGTGGAAGCGCTTTATCAGCAGCTACTTCAAAAAATTACAGCCGCTATTCCCAATGAACGAAAGGGCTGGCTGCTGGCAGAAAGGGCATACCTGCTGCTGCAAAAAAAACGGATGCAGGGCATCGATAAGCGGGCATTAAAAGCGGCAATAGAAACGGAGATAAAAGCAGGACGGCTTAATTTATACCGGTTTGTAAGGAATAATGGGTAGCGGGAATGAGCGGTTTACAGCTCAGGAACCCTGTAAATGGTTTTGAATGCCCACCGGGGCGGTGATCAGTTTTTCTGAAATGGACTTTTGCAGCAATTCATTATTGGTAAGCACGCTGTTCCGTTCTTTTTCTTTGTGGTAGATGTGAAAAACAATGGCACTGTGCTTCACCACCATTTTTGAAACACCCAGGTTGATCAGCCGGGCTGCAATTTCGTTGTCTTCTCTTCCCCAGCCCTGTATTTCCTCGTTATAGCCATTAACGGCCATGAGGTCTTTTCTCCAAAAAGCCATATTACAGCCGCGTAAATAAAAAATATCGGCTGCCCGGTGCTTTTTGTAAAGTCTTGTGAGGATGGGGATCCGCAACCCGTTGTTTTTATTTAATGAGCTCCAGCGGAATAAAGAAGCTTTCCCTTTCCGGTGGTCCAGCAGTTTTTTGGAATAGGCTTCACTCAGAATTACCCGGCTGCCGGTTGCAAAACATCCGGGGCTGCTCAACCGGAGATGGTCTTCCACAAACCGTTTGTGAAGGATCAGGTCGCTGTCTATCTGAATAATGTATGCATAATTGGCTTTTGCGATGGCCTTGTTGCGGATCCGGGCCAGCTGGAATCCTTCATCCGGCTGCCATACATGAATGAGCGGAACCGGGAACAGGGGCTGAAACCGCTCGATCACGGCCCGGGTTTCGCGTGTAGAACCGTCATCCGCGATGATCACCTCGTTGGGCATCCGGCTTTGCCTGAGTATACTTTTCAGGCAACACTCCAGCGCTTCCGGCCAGTTATAGGTGGAAATAATCAGCGAGGAAGTCGGATAACTTTTATTAATCATGCCGTGTTAATCTTGCGCAATCCATTACTGCAGCACCTTCTTTTTTTGGTCCTTCACTTTTGAGTCTTTTTTGAATACTGTTTCCTTTTCCCGTGCCTGTTGTTTATATCATTTTAAAATACAACGAACGATTTACTTTTGTTACCGGCTCTGTGCCTGTGCATCCGAACCATCCGTTCAGGTTTCTTCCCGGTCCGTGCGCCTTAGTTTTAAATCCTGCTCCTGCCCGGAACTGCTTCGCAAACACCAATGACAAAAATAAGGCAGATCTTGTTGTCATAGGTTCATCTTTTATGCCCTGCATGCCAAATTTGAATCAAACGGCTGTTTAAAACCGGCTGCCGGTTCAACGATTCCCGGCATTTTTGAAAGAACCCCGATGTTTTCCTCCGAACTGCTTTATAATTACGGCATTCACAGTTGGTTTTTGTTGTAGCTTAAAAAGACCAGACGGGGCATTTATGGCCGGTTTTGTACAGGATCGGTCGGTGAAAGGGTAATGTTTTTGTATCTGCCTGGTTGCCGTACGATGCTGCTATTTGTATTCGGGTACAAATGCCGGGATGCTGTATCTGATGCGCTGCCTGATGGAAAATATCATTATACAAAGGTATTGATTCGTAGTCTATATTTCGAATAATTAAACTACCGGAACGGGAATTTAACAGCTGGGTTTGAGCCCGGATGCCGCAGAAAGCAGCAACGGGGAATGCGCATCCATCGCAGTTAACAGGCCTATTTCCTTTTCTGCAGTTGTTGCAGGGTAGCCTTCAAATCTTTGTGCAGGGGCGCCTCAAGCTCCAGCCAGTTGCCGTTGGGCGCCTGGATTTTTAATTGGGCAGCATGCAGGGCCAGCCGGTTTAATAAAGGACGCTCCTCAAGATGTTCTTTTGACAGGTTGAACTTTGACTTAAAGGATGAAAGATACACGGGCTTACCGTCTCCGTAAATGGCGTCTACCGCCAGCGGGTGGCCCATCTCCTTTGCATGAATGCGTATCTGGTGTGTACGGCCGGTGTGGATCCGGAACTCCATCCAGCTATAAATGGTAAAATTATGCAGCACCTTAAAATCCGTAAGCGCTGTTTTGCCCCGCTGGTGAATGATCATGGTGCCCCGTTTTACCATGTTTTCGGCAATGGGCGCATGAATGCTTCCGGAAGGTTCCAAAACCGATCCAATGACCAGGCCATTGTAGATCTTTATGGTTTTCCGGGCTTCAAATTGCTGACAAAAATATTTGTGTGCTTCGGCATGCTTGCCAAAAATGATCAGCCCGCTGGTTTCGCGATCCAGCCGGTGAATGGTGAAAACATCCGGGTAAGTATGCTGCAGCAACTCTTTAAGTGAGGGCTCCTTTCCTTCCCGGTCCGGAATCGAAAGCAGACCGGAAGGTTTATTTAACGCGACCAGGTCGTCATTTTCAAAAACAATTAAATCCTGAAGCTTCATGTTATTTTGAGGTGCTGTTTGTGGAAACGGGTACAGACCCGGAACCAGGGGCAAACAGCAGCACCTTATTTTTTTCCTTTTCCAAAAAATTTAAGATTGCGCACTTCTTTTTCTGTAAGAAAACGGAATTTTCCGCGCTCGACGTTCTTTTTTGTGAGCCCGCCAAACATCACGCGGTCCAGGTGTTTCACATCATATCCTACCGATTCAAAAATACGGCGTACAATGCGGTTACGGCCATTGTGTATTTCAATACCGATCTGTGTTTTATCCTTCATATCTGAATATGCAAGCACATCTACCGGTGCGGGGCCATCTTCCAGCACCACGCCTTTCAGTATTTTATCAAAGTCCTTTTTTTCAAGGGGTTTGTTCAATGTAGCGGCGTAGATCTTTTTGATTTCATTGCTGGGATGGGTCAGTTGCTGAGCCAGTTCCCCATCATTGGTAATCAGCAGTACTCCCGAAGTATTCCGGTCCAGGCGCCCTACAGGATATACCCGTTCCGTGGTGGCATTTTTGATAAGATCCAGCACCGTTTTCCGTTTTTGCGGATCATCGGTCGTAGTGATATAATCTTTTGGTTTGTTCAGCAGGATATAGACCAGGTTTTTGCCCGGAGTTACTTTTTTGTTATTCAAAGTGATCACATCTGCCGGCTGTACTTTATAACCCGGTTCCGTGGTTACAACGGCATTTACCTTTACTTTCCCGTCCTTGATCAGGTCGGCGGCGTCTCTCCTGGAGCATACCCCGCTATGTGCCAGGTACTTGTTTAAGGGCATTTGCGCTACAGGGGCAACTTTCCGCTCAATTTTAGGTGCTGCGGTCTGACTGGCTTTTGCCGCCGCCTCGGCTTTCTTTTGTTCAAAAAAGGCGGCGCGTTCTTTCTTATATTGCCGTTTTTCCTGTTTAAAGCCCTCTTTTATAGCGGCGTTACTTTTTTTGTTTGCAAATTTTGCAAAACGGGGATCAATTTTTTTCATTGTATGAATGCTATTTTACAACAGTAAGCCGCAAATATCGTAAAAAAAAGGGCCACCTTAAAAAATAAGATGGCCACTGGTAAATATAAAAACGATCACTTCTTATTGCTGAGCCTGGTTGTTCCGGCCTTTTTCCCGGCGTTCTTTCATTTTTGCTTCCAGTTTTTCTGACTGTTCTTTGGTCAGGATTTTATCCCGGGCTTCTTTTTGTTTGGTACGCAATTCTTTCATCTTGTCCCTCTTCTGATCATCGCTGAGCGTATTGTCTTCCCGGAGGGCTTTCATTTGCTTCATATTTTCCTCGCCAAGGGCCTTCATTTTGTCTTTCTGGTCTTTTGATAAATTCAGATCCGGATCGTCCCAGTTCATTCCCCGGCGGTCATTCATGCCTTTTTCTGCCTTTTCCTTTTTAGGGGCATCCTGGGCCGACACAGCAGAAACGCTGAACAGGCTTACAATAGCTGCAATTAAGATTGTTTTTTTCATTTTTTGTTTTTTAAGTTTTTACGATGCTTGTTTATTGTTTAGAAATGTTCTTTTGGTCGGGGCCCTTTAGCTGCTGCCATTGTTCGGCGGTCAGGACGTTTTTTTGTTTTTTCCGGAATTCCTTTCGCAACGCATCCATCCGGCTCTTTTTTTCATCAGCAGAAAGGGCATTATCCTGCCGGATGGACCGGGCCTGTTTTTTAAACGCTTCCTGTAAATCGTCCATTTTTTGTTGCTGGGCAGCCGAAAGATGTAGCGGCGGGTCTTGTTTGCCGGTTGTGCGAGGCAACTGGTTATTATCCCTGTTGCGGCTGTTTCCCGGCTCACGCTGGTCTACAATCACCCGTTGTTGTTGTCCGTTTTTCCGGCCGGAGGTCTCTTGTTCCCAGATCTTCTGCTGTTCGGGTGTTAACAGGGCATTGCGTTTTTGAGCCTGCTCCTGCTGCAATGCCTGTAATTTTTCCTTCTTTTCAGCCAACGTCAACGCTGTATTATTCCGGAGGGCTGAAACGGCCGATTTCCCTTCTTTTTGTAAAGTAATCAGCCGGTTTTTTTGATCCGCCGTCAGCTTCAGCTTTTGGTATATATCGTATTGTTCCCGCCTGGTTTCTGTACGCTGGATTCCTTCATTAGGACGGGAGGGTATTTCCTGCGCCGCCGCCGTTATCGCGGCAAACAATAATGCTGGGAAAAAAACGGCTTTTATATTCAATTTCGGACGCATTTATTTTTTCTTAGATGGGTTTTTGGTAAAATACCTTCTGTGGTCCTGTTAAATTTTTATAAACAGCTTTTGGACCACATTTTTACACAAAAGTTTAATAGTTCCGGAGTGAATTTTGAAGTAGGGGAAGCTAATTTTGCGGCGCATGAACCGGAGAAAATTTCTGAAATACAGCGGCATCCTGGGAGGCGCGGGGCTGCTTACTGGGCTTTATACCTCGCAGGTAGAGCCTTTTTGGCTGGAATTTACCCGGGTACCCATGCGGATCAAAAACCTGCCTCCGGACCTGGCCGGTAAAACGCTGATGCAGATCAGCGACATCCATATCGGGGAGCGCTCAAGGGATAGCTATCTAAAAGATTCCTTTATAAAAGCGGCGGCTTACCAGCCTGATTTTGTAGCCTATACCGGCGATTTTGTTACTTATGACGAGCCGCGCCAGTTTGATCAGTTGCATGAGCTGATGCGGCATGCCCCGCATGGCCGTTTGGGAACCGTAGCCATTTTGGGCAACCACGATTATGGTGCACGCTGGAAGGACAGCGTACTGGCTAATAGGATCGAAGACCTGCTCAAGGGCCTCCAGTTACCGGTTTTGAGAAATGCGCAACAGCGTTTTTCCGGGCTGAATTTTATTGGTATTGATGACAAGTGGGGCACCAATTTTAAACCCGAAAAAGCAATGCAGCACTGGAACCGGGAAGAGGCCACCGTGGTTTTATGCCATAACCCGGATGTGCTGGACCTGCCGGTTTGGAATGGTTACGACGGCTGGGTGATCAGCGGGCACACGCACGGCGGACAATGTAAACCGCCCTTTCTTCCCGCGCCGCTGTTACCGGTAAGAAACAAACGGTATGCTTCCGGAAAAATTGATTTTGATGATGGGCGTACCCTCTATATTAACCGGGCCCTGGGTTTTACCTGGCAGGTGCGTTTTAATGTACGGCCGGAGATCACAATCTTCCAGTTGGAAACGGCCTGATCAGTAGGGCAGGGAAATGTTCTGATACACGATTTTCCGGTACCCGTCTTTTTCAAACAGGATCCCGATGGTTTTCCGGTTCTGCAATACTATGCCGGAACAGGCAGTATAGCTGCAGCCTTTATACCGGCACTGCCTGCGGCGAAGCAACGGAGCAGGAGCAGACAAACAGCTGCATTTTAATCGGAACATTCTTATTGGCTGGTCAAATGTATTTATTTAAAACAATGTTACATTTTATGGCTGTATTACGTTAAGGGAGTAAATAGCACATATGAAAATTAACTGCTGCATGGTACTGCTGTTTTTTTATATAACCGGTTTTGCCCAGGAGCGGGTCGATCCCGGTATTGGTATAAAGCTTAACCTGACAACGGCGGCATCTGTTTTTGATTTTCCAACCCTGCAGTTGGGTGTTGAGAAGCATATTGGAAATCATTTGAGCGTTTTTGCAGAAGCCGGGTATCAGCTTTATTCCCTCTGGGCGCGGGATACTACGTTTGTAAAAGAGAAAGGATTTAGAACCAATATAGAGATGCGTAAATATCTGAAAGAAAAATCCCGTGGCAGAAAATTTTACGTGGGAGGGGCGCTGTTTTACCGGGGTAATACGGCCAATGACTGGACCTACAATGGTCTCGTATCTCAAACCCAAAGCAGGAAGCAACAGGAGACAGACGCCTTCTGGTTTAAAAAGCGCACATTTGGGTGCAATGCGATTACGGGGTTTGATTTCCTGTTCAAAAAATGGCTGCAGGTAGAGCTGTATGCGGGCATTGGAATAAAAAAGACGGCCACAGAAGACTTTGAACTGCAGGCAGGCCAAATCACCAACAAAGGACATGAAGATGTGATCGGGGCCATGCTTGCTCAAAACAATATGAGAAACGGGTGGGGACCCAACGCCACCCTGGGCATGCGGATCGGTCGTTTTTTTTAGTCTTGCAATGGAAGCTGTTTAATGCCTGAAAAATTTTATCTTACATGGGCTGTATGTATAAAGACCGCATCGAAATGTGAACGATGCAATCCTGAAGTCTTGTCTCGAAGAAAACAGCCGGATCATTATCCGTCCCGCGCTGGGCATCCGGATCGGGTACCGGTTATAGCACCCCCCGTTAGAAAATGGCTTCCAGTTCCTTTAATGCGTATACGGTATAGGTTGGTTTGAAATCCGGCGACTTATTTACGTGGTTGATGTATACCTGGTCCAGCCCTGCATTGGCAGCGCCCATGATATCGGCCTCCAGGTCATCCCCCAGCATGATGCTTTCAGTCTTCTGGGCCCCGGTTGCCGCCAGCGCAAAATCAAAGATCTCTTTATTGGGCTTTAAACTATTGGAGCCTTCAGAAGTAACTACTTTGTCAAAATAGTGATTGATCTTAGAGTTGTTGATCTTATGATGCTGCACATCCTCAAACCCGTTGGTGATCAGGTGCAGCTGGTAATTTTTTGATGTAAGGTATTCCAGTATCTCAACCGCATAAGGAAACAGCGTATTGCGGGTGGGCAGCATCTCTAAAAAACGCTGACTCATTTCCTTTGCCAGGGCTTCATCGCCTATTTTAAAATCGAGCAGGGAAAGCTGCATCCGTTTTACCCGGAGCTCCGCCTGCTTAATAAACCCGTTGCGGTACCGGGCCCAAAGCTTTGTATTATGGCCCAGGTACTGCCGGTAGAAGCGGTCAAAATCATCAACGCCCCGCTCTTCAAGTTTCAGTGCTGCATACAAGTCCTGCAAGGTCAGTTTCGCATTGGCATCAAAATCCCACAATGTATGATCCAGGTCGAAAAAAAGATGTTTATACTTCATGCCCGCAAATTACGAAAAAGACCAACGCTGCCTGGTCACGAATGTACGAATGGTGAAATTCAGATTTTCGCAAGGAACAATATTCAAAAAGAGCGTTATTACCCTTTTCAGAAGGTTCAAAATTGCTGCTGGTTTTGAATTGCATCGTAAAAGACGACCATAACGGCAACTGTCCCTATTCGTGCATTCGTGGCACAGTCTCTCTTACATAGATAATATTATTATAACATTAAGGTAATAGTTCTGTTACACGGAGTATGGAAATTTGAGAAACATAAATCGGAATGGCCCAACGCCGCATTGAAATAGCTGTTGTATCGGATCTGCATCTGGGCACTTATGCCAGCCGGGCAAGAGAATTTACTGCCTATCTGAAGAGTATTGACCCACGCGTGCTGATCTTGAACGGGGATATTATTGACGGTTGGCAATTTAATAAGCGATATTTTCCGCCCGATCATATTTCTGCCATAAAAGAAGTGTTTAACAAACTGTCAACGGGCACCCGGGTGATCTATATTACCGGTAATCATGACGACTGCATGCGCCGCTATTCCGACCTGGAACTGGGCAACTTTCTGCTTACGGATAAAGTGGTGATCGAGATCAACGGAGAAAAAGTATGGATCTTTCACGGAGACGTATTTGACCATACCACCACCCGGCAGGCAAAGTTTTGGGGTAAGCTGGGCAGCAACGGCTATGCCACGCTGCTGGTATTTAACAAATGGATGAATGCGGTTTCCCATTTTTTCGGAAGGGAGAAACTTTCGCTTTCGCGGAAGATCATGGAACAGTTTAATAAACGCATTGTGAACATTGATGCATTTGAAACCAAAATTGCAGAACTGGCGATTGAGAAAAAATTTGATACCGTTATTTGCGGGCATATTCATCAGCCGCAAAACAAGGAAGTGTGCACAGAAAAAGGAAAGGTGAACTATCTGAACGCCGGCGACTGGATGGAGCATATGACCGCCCTCGAATACTACGACAACCAGTGGCGGTTGTATACTTATGATGAAAAAGAAATGAAAACAGAACGCGCGGTAAAGGAAAAGCCCCATGCAACCGTGCTAACGAATGAAATCGCATTTTATTTACACGCATTATCCGATACAAACAATGAAAATTTTTTACGCCGTTCAGGCTACCGGTAACGGACATATCAGCCGCGCAATGGAGCTGCTGCCGTATTTAACACAATACGGAACGGTGGATATTTTTTTGAGCGGTAATAACAGCAATCTGAAACTGGATACACCGGTAAAATACCGGAGTAAGGGCCTGAGCCTTTATTATACCTGCAACGGGGGGCTCAACTACTGGAAGATCGCCCGGCACGTGAATCCGGTGGCCTTAAAAAAAGAGATCCGTGCACTTCCGGTGGAGGACTATGATTTTGTGATCAACGACTATGAATACATCACGGCTGCGGCCTGTAAATTAAAGAACGTACCCTCTGTAAACTTTGGACATCAGGCCAGCTTTCAAAGCAATAAAGTGCCCCGTCCGGAGGCTGTAAGCCGGTCGGGCGAATGGATGCTGAAGAACTACGCCCGGGGCGAACGTTACCTGGGATTGCATTTTAAGCCGTATGATGATTTTATTCTTACCCCGGTTATCAAGAAGGAAATCCTGGAAACCACACCGGTTGATAAAGGCCATATCACGGTGTATCTTCCGTCTTATTGCGACCATGAGCTACGGCAGATCTTTTCAGGATTTAAGGAGCACCGGTTTGAAATTTTTAGCCGGCAATCCGGTTCGGAGCGCATGGAAGGAAACATGCGGTTTATTCCGGTAGACCGGTTGCTGTTCAATAAAAGTTTGATCAGCTGCAAAGAGATCATCACTGGTGGCGGTTTTGAAACGCCTTCTGAAGCCCTGCACCTCGGCAAAAAAATAATGGCCATTCCCATTCGCGGGCAATACGAACAATGTTGCAATGCTGCTGCGTTAAAAGAAATGGGCGTGATGACCCTCTCAAAGATCGGAGCAGACTTTGAACAGCAATTTGAAAAATGGCAAAATGAGTATAAGCCCATACGGATGGATTATAGTAAGACTATACCGCAGAGTATGGAGCGATTGTTTGCATGAACGGTGAACGGTTGTTAGCCGCCGGTTATCGGCCATCAGATGATTTAAAAAAAATCTACTGCGGCTTTCTGTAACATTTTTCCGGTTGCTGCGTGTAGTAGTTATGCAAAACCTTTCCAAACCCTCGTCTTTTTATGGCCGGGCTACATTGTTTATATTTTTGATTTTTTGTGCATTGAATGTTCATGCACAAAACGTGATTTCAGGAAAACTTGTAGACTCTACTACCGGTAAGCCCCTGTATATGGCTACGGTTACGGTGTTTAACGCATCGGATACTTCTGTGGTCACCTACCGGTTAAGCGGGGAAGACGGAGCCTTTCGCATTCCTGGTCTTGCAGTGGAACAGCCCTACCGTATTATTGTTTCTTTTACCGGTTATACCGTTTATCGTAAGGAGTTCCGTTTATCTGCTGCGGTACCGGCGCTTAACCTGGGTACCATTGCATTGTTGCCGGATGCCAAGAACCTGGATGAAGTACTGGTTGTTTCGGAACGGCCGCCTATGGTGATCCGGAAAGATACGGTGGAGTTTAATGCCAATGCCTTTAAAACCTTACCCAATGCGTTGGTAGAAGATCTGCTTAAGAAACTGCCGGGTGTGCAGGTAGATAAACAGGGAAATATCATGGTAAACGGCAAACGGGTAAACCGGATCTTTGTAGATGGAAAGAACTTTTTTGGCAGCGACCCTAAAATGGCGTCGCGGAACCTGCCTTCAAATGTAATTGATAAGATACAGGTAACCGATGATAAAGATGAGCTGCTGGAAAACGGGGATGATAACCTGAACAATGTAGGGAAGGTGATCAACCTTACGTTTAAGAAAGGCGTCAAAAAGGGCGTGTTCGGAAAAGCATATGCCGGCGGTGGCGGCGGTATTAATGGTAGCCGGTTTGAAGCGGGCGCTATTGCCAACATCTTCCGCGATACATTACAGGTTAGCCTGCTGGGGTATAGTAATAACCTGAACCGGCCGGGTTTTGGATGGAACGACCTGATGCAAACAGGCGGTTTACGACGCAACCGCGATGTTTCGGGCGGGGGCAATAACAGTAGCAACAACAGTAATTTTGGTTCAAATATTTCTATTAACGGCATCAACTTTGGTGGTATGTCGCGCCTGGGCGGCGTTACGGCCAGTAACGGCCTTGGTTTTAATCTGAATCATTCACCAAATAATAAAAAATCTTTTTTTGCGCAGTATTACTTTGGACAGGTACATACAGATGTGGAAACGGATAATACCACCCGGATCTTTAACGGCGATACCGTCATTACCAACAAGTCCCTTTACAACACCGTTCTCCGGGGTAACACACATACATTTGGTGTTGGAATGAATTTAAAACCAGATACGCTTACCACCATCACGGCAATGGCTAATTATATTATCGGCAATGAAAACAACCAAAGCCGGAATAACCAAAGCGGCACCAGCAATGTGTTAGGTGATCTGAACAACGGAAACGTGGGCATTAACGGCGATACGCGTAATAATATCCTGAGAGAGAATTTTTCGCTGACCCGCTTATCGCGAACCAAAACCGGGCGCCGGATCTCTTTTGCGCAAGGCGTTGTATGGAACCGGAAGGCAGCGGATAGTTATACGGATGCCCTGATCCAATATATATATCCCCGGAAATTTGACAGTCTTACGAATCAGTTAAGAGCAGAACGCATTCCCACCTGGTTTGCTTATGCAGGAGCCAACTACCGCGAACCCCTGGGTAAGAAATGGTTTCTGCGGGCAGGAACGCGGTATGAATATGAAAACCTGAAAAACAATGTGGCTACCTTTGATAGAAATGGTGTTTTATATGATCAGCGGAACACTGACCTGAGTAGTGCGTTCTTGCGTAACAGTAATAAATACCTGGTGAGCACCGGGCTGGAATTTAAATACAAAGGTCTTGCCATTACTCCCGGCCTCCGTTATCAATACCAGCAATTTGAGAACAGGGTGTCCTACATTCCGGATCCCTTGATCCAGAAGCAGAGCAATGTATTGCCCCAGCTGGAGATCACTTATAAAAAATTAACCGTTAATTTTTCGAGGGATGTGCAGTTGCCGGATTATAATTACCTGATCCCGGTTCGTAATAATACCAACCCTTATGTCATTAGTCTTGGAAACACCGCACTTTTGCCGGCCATCATGAACCTGGTTTCTGTTAATCTGAATACCTTTAATCCGAAGAACAACTTGAATGTATGGAGCTGGGGCGAAGCGTTTATCGCCAATAACGACGTGGTACAAAGCGTAACAGTGGATAAAAGCGGCATCCAGACCATACAGCCTGTAAATGCGAACGGGAGCAAACGGGTGGCTGCTAATTTTGGACTCAACCAGGACATCAAGTATAAGAACAGCTTTACTTTTTCCTGGAATGTAGGCACCTGGACCGAGTACCGGATCAGCCCGTTCTTTTATAACCAGGCCGCCAGCACGCAACAGCGGCTAAACAGTAATATCTGGAGCAACCTGGGTTTTAACTGGGATGATAAACTGGAAGTAAGACCGGCCTATTCTTTTTCTTATATGAGTGTAAAGAATACCAATCCGCTGTTTACCCCGGCCCGCAGCTTTGATCAAACAATGGGTACCGAACTGGTTGCACGATATGTAAGGCATGTGATCTTTGATACCGAGTTGCGCTATCTGAATAATAATGCATTTGCAGATCCGCAATACCGGAAAATGTTTATGTGGAATGCGGGTGTAAACTTTACATTCTTTAAAGATGAGCGTGCGGTGTTGCGGCTCTATGCCAATGACCTGCTGAACCAGACCCGGAATACCGATATCATTCCTTACCAGAATACAGTACGCACTACGTACAGCAATATCCTGGGGCAATATTTCCTGGCTACTTTTACTTATAACATGCGCCCGGCCGGTGCCAAGAAGAAAGTGGGCGGCGGATGGTCGCTTTGGTAGAAGTTTAAAAGCAGACCTGTTATTTGGCAATTTTTAACCTGCTATCTTAATAACCTGCGCCGTAAGTGGAAAAGTTACTGAACACCCGTTCAAATCGCTTTTGTGCTGCATCAAAAATGCTGTTGATAGGCCGGGATGCTCTAATGTCATCATTGACATCGGAGTACCCAAAATCCTTTTGCACAGAAATAAAAGGCTGGAACGATAATTTATTAACGGCAATTTCGGATAGCAGATTATCGGCTTTTACTGTTACATCAAACGGCTCATTTAGAATTATGGGAAACATCTTTTTATATACAACCATAAACTGGCAACCGTAAAAAGCATCAATCCAACCTAAGTTATCCGCAACCGGAAGGATATGCGCAAAGCCGCCGGAGGGCCCCCCTATTAAAAGATCTGCTCCCAATTGGTGGGCAGTCAGAACAGATCTTATAAAATCATTTTTGGAGTAGTGCTCCGTAAATATATGGTCGTCTTCACATATAATAACCAGGTCTTCATCATTTTGTACTGCCTTGGTTATAATATTCCTAATCGTTTGCCATAAACCTAGTGCTCCTACCGGCTCTTTTATTGCGGCTACAATTGTGATATCAAACTCTTTTCGATATTGGAATTGCCGTTGAATATGCGCAAGCCGGTCTTTTCGCTCTGGTAAGTTGATGATAAATGTAGGTATGGTAATGGTTTCGACATCAATCAGATCGGTTCCGTTCTGCGGAGTAATGGTTCTAAGATGCTTGGCAACACCCTTTAGAGTCTGCATTACTTTGTCACTCTGAATAAATAACTTTTCTACTATTTCAGGCTTATTGTTTTTTGATGTTACGTCGGAGTAACCATAATCCCGCTGTATAGAGATATAAGGATGAATCACCCATTTTTTATCTGTAAAAGCAGATATCCTGTAATCTCCTGCATTAAAATCATCAAGCCCAAGGTTTAGAAGCGGAGTAAAAAATTTTCTAAAAATAATAGCGAACTGCAGGCCGGAGAATTTTTCGATCCAGTATAAATGCTGAGAAGATTGATAAGTGGTTTGAAACCAGCTAATACCTCCTAACAGAATATCAGCATCAAGGTTTACAGCTTCTGTAATGCATTCTTTAAGAAGTTCATATGAGTAATGCTCGGTAAACTGATGATCATCCTGACAAATCAATATATATTCTTCTTCGGGATGCACGAGGTCTTTCAAAATATGCTTCATTGTCTGCCATAGGCCGATGAGGCCTATCTCGTGGGAAATAGCTTCAACAACGGTCACCCTGAATTCATCTTTACCTTTAAATTCTTTTAACACTGCTTTTTTCCGGTCAGGACGCGATTTAAGGTTAATAATATAAGTGGAAAAAGGAATTTGCATGGTTCTATTTAAAAATGTTATTGGTGCTAATGCTGCAATCAGAATCTGGACTTTTTTTTAACAATCGATTACAATAAAATCACTTGCCCCTCATCTCACCTGGATGATTTTCTCCGTATAAAATACCGTTCCGGTTGCCGTTCTTCCCTGAACGGTAATCAGGTAGCGCCCTAAAAGATCGCCTGTATAAAACTCAATGCGATTATCTTTGGTAGCATTCGTGTTTATTACAGGATTCCAGTAAATCGTTGTGAGCATCTGCTTTTGATCTTTATCTGTCAGCAGATCCTTGTTCATACCATAAAACTGCCGGGCTGTGTAAACCGCTTCCTGGCGAATGCCATCCAGAATGCATCCCTCGTATCTCACTCTCATTGACTTAAAATCAGCCGGATTGCCGATAACAATCAAATATCGTTTGCCGGTTATTGGCTGACGGCTATCAGGGTCACTTGCCGCGTGGACCGGGCAATTCAAAAAACCGTAGCTGCAAACAAAATCGCCACATTCATTACCGCCGGGAGGGCTGGTTTCTATCAGTGCCGACGATCGCGATTTTACAACCACAGCGGCCAGCTGTTTCACCGCTAACAGATCCTCTTCCGGTGCGTCTGTTTGCCTGTGCCAGGAAGGATCTGCACTATTTTGTACCCGGAGCGCTGGTATCCTGGCCAGTAACTCTTTTGCGGGCAGGGTAACGGCCGCCTTATAACCGCCAGAAGACATTCCCCTGCTTACCGGTTTGATCACTAATGACCGCCCGTCAGGAACAACAATTTCTTTGGCGGATGGGTAAAAAAAACCGCCCCGATCTGTTTGAAGTAACCCGCGAAGGGAATCCCGGCTAATCAGCAGGGCTACCGGCTCCCGAACCTTGCCGTCAACGGCCACCACCTGGCCCACAATGCGCGCCCTGCTGAAGCTTACAGGATCTGTTGTTTTACTCTGTTCCATCGCCTTCTGCCAGGTATACCGCCGCCACCCCTTCACCAGCAGCAGGGTATCCATACCAGACGGCGTGCCTGACAGTTCCAGGGCGGCATCCTCACCAAGCCAGTGACGCAGATAGAACCAGGCTGCCATATTCTTTTTATATAGCGTATCCAGCCTGCTTAAATGAACTACAGAAACAGCAGCCAGTCCTTTCACGGTCGTAGCATTGTCCGCCATGGAAATTGTCAGCTGTACTGAATCCCTCCTGCTATACACCTCTTTATTGGTTGTAATATCCAAATCCGGGATCTGGCCTCTGTTTCCAAAGTATAATCGCTCCGCCACCGGCCGGCCCATGTCATCTGTCAGTGTAAGACTGATCAGCCCCGCAGACTGATCACCCAGCCCAAGGTTGATCATCTGTTCGGCCCTTACTTTAAACGGAGCCGATATTACCACCTCATTGCTTAAAAGGTGCCGGGCAATGATCTTATACATGGCCGTTGATGAAGACTGTACCCGTAGCTGAAGCAACCGCCCACTTCCCCCGTCTACCAGTTCGATTGTGGCGCCCTGCTTTAATGCCGGAGGTAGAGGATAAGAGCGGGAAGTTTCGCTGTTCAGCAGTTTCACCGAATACTCAACTCCTTCCCTGGGCAGCAGGCTGAATATACCAAGGCCGTATTGATTGGTCCTGATCGTATCCGTTGGTGCACCGTTTAATAGCAATACAGCTTTTCCTGCGAATGGATGCCCTCCGGACTTCATTTCCACACCAACCCTCGATTCCAGCCCGTTTACCAGGTCACCCCCTTCCGGGTAGAAAGCAATGGAGACACTAACTCCCGCCGGCCCTTCATGCACCGGCAAAACAGTGTCTTTACCGGTAGCCAGGATCATGATTTTTGAGCGGTACACCTGTTGCGGAACACCGTTCTTATTAACCATGTTAGTAAATGCCAAAAACTCATAGGCGCCTGCAGACAAGCTATCCGGGAGGTAGCAGTTACCAGCCGCAACACCGCTCTGTATAATAAAACTTTTGGTCAGTACTATTGCAGAATCAGCAGCTTTTCTTAAAGCCACCGAAAGCACATCTGGTGCCAGGCTATCTGCCATTTTCCAACGGTCTAATAAATAACCCGCCAGCCACAGTGTTTCCCCCGGTTTATAAAAATCTTTATCCGTAACCACATACAATAATTTGCCGGGATGCGCCTGTTGATAACTTCTGATTGCCGAATGTATTGCATCATCAGCAGACTCCTGCGCTTTGGCCGCCGTTGCGAATGCAAGCAAACACACTGCCAGCAGATATTGCAGCTTAATGCTACGTGTAATGATAAAAAGCATCTTTGTAATCCAAGTGACTTGAATAAAGCCTGTTAAAAAATACACAGGCTTTATTAATAAGTGCTGCCTAAACGCAAGTATATGCGCCCGTAGTACCTTGCACGCATACAGCTGCTCCCGGACAGCTTCCGTAATGCGGATTTCCACAGGTAGCTCCACCTCCAATCCCTGGAAGCCCTCCAGATCCTCCAGGATCCCCGGAACCACCGGTGCCGCTTCCGGACCCTCCACCTATCGGGCTACAATAAATGGTATATCCAGGTGCCGGCGGTTCCGGGCAATAATATCCTTCCGGACAGGCACCACTAGCAGTACAGTCAACAGGATCCCCATGTCCACCGCGTAGTTTTTTCAGTTGATCGCGTGTCAGAATCTCAACACCGCCAACTGAAGCAAGATTCAATTTTAGTTTCTTCATTACTTAATGTTTAGGTAAAAAATATTAACAATGCAAACCTACCATTAGTCATTCCGGTATATCCGGAATGAGCAAGTATAATTACTGCTCGCGGCAGATCTCAAAAATGGCAGCGGGGGAAAAGCACAATTTTTCTGACGGTGAAATTACTTTTACTTCTTCTCTTGATAATATTTCCCCATATTTCATAAATAAACTATTGATCATTTCTCCTTCTTCTTCATAATAATATGAACTTCGCGCCCGGTCATACTTTATCGGGAACCCCATTCCCTTCATTTCGCTCAGTATTTCAGACAGGCTGCTTTTGCTTAGCCTGTTCTTTTTTGCAAAGGTTTCCAGGTTCCCGGTGGCTTTTCTTTTGATCATATAGTCAATGTACTTCAGACGGTTAATATATTTTGCAATGCCCATAAGTAAACATTAAGCAGTTAAAAAATTGTTCAGATCCGGTATGCGATACGTTTCCGGTAACTCGTAGACCTGCGCATGCTCTTCTTTAGTATTGGTACATAAAAAGAATGTTGGCGTATACGAAATTCCAGTCGCGTCGCACCATTCATGCATCTGTTTTATTTTTATGTCCTGTTGTTCTAATTCTCCGTTTAATGGGTATTTACCTGCAAATGCAGAGTAGTCCTGACTCAGGGTAGTGTACCAGTCATCCAGGGCTTTTTGAGTATGTGCCCTATCTTTTTGAGCATCTATAGCCAGTAAATGCCGTACTGGGGCTCTTCTATAATCTTTATCATCTTCGGTGGCGGTAAAAATGATCTGCAGGCAAAGCTCATCATTGTTTTCGGCCAGCGCTTCCAGTTCCGGATGTGCCATGGCGCAGGGGCCGCAATAGGGATTGCATACCTTTATTAATTTAAACAATCCATTTGGGTTGCCAATGGTGATGCCCAGTTGCGCAGCAGGGAGCGCTGTAGTCTTTTGTTTTGCCAGGAGTGCCTCAAATATCTGGGGATTATGCTTCATCCGTTGCAGTTCTATAGTTTTTATCCGGGCTTCTTTTGCTTTCTCTACGGCGGGTAACAACAAGAATATCGCGGTGAAAGCAGTTCCGAATGCTGCAATGACAGATCCCAAGGCTGTCAGTGGAATTTCCTGAAGAGGCTGCAACGTATGAAAACCTCCCATCAGCGCTGTTACGAACTGCAACAACAGTACTGCTTGTACCAGCAGACAGAACATGCACCACTGTTTGACTACCTTCCACTGATAATAAATGGAAAAAATAACATAGGACAACGCCAGTATGTTTATGCAGCTCAATAGTTGTAAGACGGATGCATTGGTAATACCGGCTACAAGTAATGCAATCAGCATTCCGGAGAAGTAAGTCAAACCAATGCTACTCCAGCTAAAACCAAATATTTTTGCAGCTTTTGAGTTGAGAATGGCGGCGCAATTTACCTTTTTGCCCGCCTGACAAATTCGTCTCAGCAAAGGGTTGTATTGATCTACTTCATGCCATAACAATAGAACGCCCACGATACAGCCCGCCAGTGTAAGCAGGATAAATAAAACGGGTGCTATTATGTTTGTTATATTACTGAAGGGAAGTGTGATGACCGGCACTAGACATATAAAAATGGTCAGCGTCGGTAAGCCAAATGCGAGAAGGGATTGCAGTGCCTTTTTTCTTTTTTCTTCCAGTTGATGCCTTTTGAATTCCGTCTCTTCGGCATTTTCTTCGACCTCCACGGCAAGTATAACTCCCTTAAAAATTTTATCAAACCCGCCAAAAGATAGGGATCTTGGCTTTTTTGAGCCAGGATCATATAGCACAACTTCGTTTTCGGCGAGTTTTGTAACTACACCAAATGCAGTTCCACCTCTTGAACTTTCTATATGTGCCATAAATGGGACAGAAATCTCCGGCTCCGATAAGATTTGATCTTGATTTAGCTTCAAGGCTGCGGAGGCTACATTGTAGGACACACCCAGCACATCTGCAATAGAAGCCAGGCTTGGATAATCAGGGTGTTCAAGAAGCGATTGGCGTAAATGCGTGTGAGTGAATTTGATGTTCAATTGGTTCAATAAATAAGCTGTTGCATCTTCACAGGATTGCAGCGGTTGCAGCAAGCGGTTTAAAAAAGACATCGGCAATCGTTTTAGGGTAAATAAAAATTCTGAAGTTATACAGGTTGAAAAGCGGCTTCTGAAATTTTTATTTTTTTAAAGATAAGAAGGACGAATCAAAAAAAAAAATCTCAAGTACGTAAAAAAGAATTTAAGAATACTTCTAATGAAAAAAAATATGTAGGTTTGAAACGACCAAAAACAGATGCTGTGAAACTACTGGATAAACGCTTTGCCTTCTATAAACAGCTCAACGCCATGGACTGTGGCCCTACCTGCTTACGTATGGTGGCCCGCTCCTACGGAAAACATTATAATGCTGATACGCTGCGCCAGATGGCCGGTTTTAGTAAGGCTGGGGTCTCTATGCTGGGTATCAGCGATACTGCTGAAAAGATAGGTTTCAGAACTCGCGGAGTAAAGCTGACCTTAAAACAGTTGCACGAGGTGCCACTGCCGGCTATCCTGCACTGGGAGCATAATCATTTTGTTGTATTGACAGATATAAAACGGCGCAGCGTTATGGTTGCTGATCCGGGGAAGGGGTTTATAACTTATACAACCGCAGAATTTTTGAAACACTGGGCTGCTGCAAAAGATGAAGAGGGCAATAATACCGGCGTCGCTTTATTATTGGAGCCTACCCCTGTATTTTACGAATCTGAAGGTGAAAAAGAACATAAACTAAGCTGGTCGCTGGTTTCAAAATATTTATTGTCAGCCAAGTGGCAACTGGTCCAGGTGTTTATGGCTTTTGTAATTACCTCTTTGTTGACGCTTATTTTTCCCTTTCTTACCCAAAGTGTGGTAGATGTGGGCATTAATGCCCAGAACCTGCAATATGTGGTAATGGTATTGATCGCTCAGACCGTGCTTTCCTTTAGCCAGACCATTGTTGGATTTATCCGAAGCCGCATTATGCTACGCATTTCCAACATCCTCAATATACAGATATTATCCGATTTTTGGATAAAACTTACGCGCTTACCTGTTTCGTATTTTGATATGCACCATACCGGTGATACCTTACAGCGCATCGGTGATCATGGAAAGATACAGGGCTTTCTTTTAAGCACCGCATTGTCAACTATTTTTTCTTTTTTCAATTTTATTATTTATGCTATTGTGTTGATGATCTATAGCGTGGAGCTCTTCTTTGTGTTTTGCATTGGCAGTATTATTTATTTTGTGTGGGTGCAATTATTTCTAAGGATCCGGAGGAAACTGAATTATGAGCGATTTCACCTTTCTGCCAAAGAAAACAATGCCACCTTGCAGATGATCCAGGGCATGCAGGAAATTCGCCTGAACAATGCCGAAAAACAAAAGCGCTGGGAATGGGAAAACATACAGGCCAATGTATTTAAGCTGGGGTTTAAAAACCTGAACTATAGCCAGGTACAATCCGCAGGTGCTACTTTTATCAGCAGTTTGCAGGGAATTGTCATCAGTTTTATGGTGGCTAAACTGGTCATTGATGGTAAACTAACTTTCGGAGCTATGCTGGCGGTACAATATGTGATCGGGCAGCTCAGTGGTCCCATTCAGCAGTGGGTAGGGTTTGTGCAAAGCTTCCAGGATGCTAAGATCAGCATGGAGCGGTTGAACGAGATCCATCAGCTGGACGATGAAGAAGACCTCCAAAAAAGTTATATCGGCCAGCTGCCGGAAAATAAAACCATTGCTATCAGCAACCTTTCTTTTACATATCCCGGCGCAGGTAATGATCCGGTTTTGGAACATATAGACTTGGTTATTCCTGAAAACAAGGTTACCGCTATTGTGGGTGTAAGCGGCAGCGGAAAAACAACCCTGGTCAAATTGCTATTAAAGATATATGAGCAATATGAAGGGGATATAAGGGTGGGCTCGTCTGTCCTGAATAGTAAAGAGGGAATAAAATTTGCTTTTTTGAGTCATCCCTATTGGCGCAGCGAATGTGGAGCCGTATTGCAGGATGGCTACATCTTTAATGATACCATTGCCCGGAACATTGCAGTGAGCGATGAGGAGATCGATTATAACCGGTTGATTCAAAGTTGCCGTATCGCCAACATTCATACTTTTATTGAGAGCTTGCCCAATGGTTATTATACAAAGCTTGGAGCGGAGGGGACCGGCGTCAGCCAGGGACAGCGGCAACGGATCCTAATCGCCCGGGCCGTATATAAAAACCCTTCTTATTTGTTTTTTGATGAAGCAACCAATTCTCTCGATGCCAATAATGAAAAAGAAATCATTGAGAACCTGAACCGGTTTTTTAAAGGAAGAACGGTAGTGGTGGTGGCACATCGCCTGAGTACGGTAAAAAATGCAGATAAGATCGTAGTGCTGGACCGTGGTAAGATTGTTGAAGAAGGTACGCACCAGGAACTTTCTGATTTAAAGGGCAAATATTATGAACTGGTAAAAAACCAGCTGGAGCTGGGTGCGGGTTAACCGGAAATAAAGGCAACCCAATATGCGGAGCAGAATTTGTGAGCGGGGTTTTCTATGTTTCTATGGTATTCTTCCAAAAGCAACATTTTATTTTAGACATACATAGGGCATATTATGAGTAAAAGCATGGCAACAGAGCAGGAGTTATCCGATGAATATCTAAAAGAGATAACCATCGCTAAGAATTTTCGGGAGCGTTCAGATATTGCCCAGGAGATCATCAGCCGCAGGCCGGATTTTTGGGAAAAATGGGCATTGATCATTTTTCTGGTTCTGTTATTGTCGCTCACAGCGGGCACCTGGTTTATTCAATACCCGGATATTATTGAAGCGGGTGCGGTACTTACGGGTCAGAATGCTCCTAAGGAAATTGTATCAAAGCAGACGGGGAAATTGACCGCTTTATTCGTAAAAAAAAACCAGCAGGTAAAACAGGGCGAAATACTGGGGTGGCTGGAGTCTAATGCGGATACAAAAGAAGTGGTTGCGCTTTCAGCGAGGCTTGATAGCGGTATAAAAATGTTGGGCGAAGGACAATCCGGTTCTATTGTCGGGTTGTTCAATAAACGTTTTGATAACCTGGGGGAATTGCAGGCAGGGTATCAAACTTTTGTTGCCGCCTTGCAACAGTACAACGATTACCTGGTGAACGGCTTTTATTTCCGGAAAAAAGAGTTGCTACACAGTGATATTGCTTCACTTCAAAACATGGGAGAAAAAGTAGCACAACAAAAAGAGCTTACGATAAAAGATAATGAACTCGCGCGCACTACTTTTGAAATGAACGAAAAACTCTTTAAGGAAAAAGTGATTTCAGCAGAGGAATACCGCCAGGCCCAAAGCGCACTTTTGAACAAGCAAAAGAATGACCCACAAATGGAGATAAGCATTATTTCCCAGCAAAGTCAGATACGAGATAAGCAAAAAGAAATAGATCAGCTGAGTCATGATATCCTGCAGCAGCAGCAAACTTTTGAGCAGGCCTTACAAACACTGAAAAGCAATGTGGATGACTGGTTGCGGCAGCATACCCTACAGGCACCTGCAGAGGGGACCGTAGTATTTGCGCTGCCATTGCAGCAGAACCAGTACCTCCAGGCTGGGAAAGTACTGGGTTACGTAAATCCGTCGGACAGTAAGTACTACACAGAAATAAAATTGTCGCAGAGTAATTTTGGAAAGGTGGATACTGGTATGAAGGTACAACTGCGTTTTGATGCCTACCCCTATCAAGAAACCGGCTTTGTACCCGGCACGCTCAACTATGTATCTGGTATAGCAGTGGATAGTGTTTTTTTGGGAACAGTGCGTTTGGATAGAGGGTTAACCACCAACCAAAATAAAATCATTCCATATAAGAGCGGATTGAAAGCCCGCGTGCTGATTATTACAAAGAATATGCGCCTATTAGAGCGACTTTATTATTCTATAGTAAAAACGAGCTCTGTAAATAAATAAAGACCAGCGTATAACAGCGCTGGCCTTTATGGACAATTTTTTAAACCCTATTTGATTTCAAAAACCGTATTTACAGTAAAGCTCAGCTTGATCTTTTTAAAATCCAGGTCGGCATCGCCTCCGGCCATATCCGCAGCTTCTGCTTTCATCGCATAGTTCCGGTACATTACGGGTTGCATCGGACTATCGCCACCATCCTGTATTTCCAGTACATTTCCCAGTGTTCCACCCAGGGCTTCCACCATATAAGTGGCTTTTTCTTTTGCCGCTTTCAGTGCTTTTACTTTCAGCTCTTTTTTCAGCTCTTCCATTTTGGAATAATCATAGCTCTGAATACCGGTGCTTTGAATGCCTTTGGAATCAACTCCGCTCAGGATCTGATCCAGTTTGTTCAGATCGCTTACTTTTAAAAGATACTGACGGCTGGCTAAGAAATCGGGATTCTTTTTCTTACCGGTGGTATTGGCCCAGCTATTCAGGTTACTGATGGTTAAATGCTCTTTGGAGAAGCCGGCTTTTTGCACGGCAGCAAATAATTGATTCTCCAAAGTTGAAATATCCACTCTTTTTTTATTGTTGCCGTTTTCGAAATATTCCTTTAGCGAAATACTTACATAAATGATATCCGGTGTGATCTCTGTTTCGGCGGTACCACTTACGGTGATCTTTCTTCTCAGGTCAACGGTTTGTGCACTTACGGTTCCCAGGGCAACCATTGACAATAATGCGAATGCGAATAATTTTTTCATGTTTTTACTTTTTAATGATCATTCAATGAATAAGGTTGTAATCGCTTTAATGATGCAGCATGTTTTTGCGTTACATAAAGTGTTTTTTCCTTTAACGTTCTTTTGGCAACTAAGTTGATACCGATCAATCAGAATTTTTCAATAACGCCCAGCCCAAACAGTGCAAAGTCATATTTCACCGGGTCTTCCGGATCCAGCTGCCGTAACTGTTCCGATAATTCCAGGGCGGCCTGCCAGTCGTTATTGGGCCGGTGCAGCAGGTTAAAATGACGGGCCACGCGCGCCACGTGCAGGTCCAGCGGGCATACCAGCTGCGCCGGGCGGATCTTTTTCCATAACCCAAAATCCACACCTCTTTTATTGCTGCGTACCATCCAGCGTAAATACATATTCAGCCGTTTACAGGCAGACTTGCGTTCTGGAGTGGCAATATGTTTTTGAGTGCGCACGGGGAAATGCGGAAAAATTTTGCCATCAAAAAAAGACCGGCGGAAACCAATCAGGGCTGGTTCCACTGTAAGATCCGAAGTATTTAGATGATCACTGAAAGCGGTTTGCAAAGACTCCTGCTTCCGGGTTTTATAGTGATACTGCAGGTAGTCAAAGAAATGAAACAGGTCCGTTGCATTAAACGTGCGGTGCACAAAATGCACAAAAGGTTTGAGGTCGGCCTCTTCAAAGTTCATGATAAAATCATAAGGAACCTGGTCCATTAACTGCAATAAACGCTTACAGGAATTGATGATGCTTTTACGATTGCCCCAGGCCAGTATTGCGGCGAAAAAACCGGCAATTTCGATGTCCTGTGAAACAGTGAACAGATGCGGAATAGCGATCGGGTCATCTGCAATAAAATCCGGTTGTTCGTAGGCATCCGCCTTTTTATTAAGAAAGGCGCTTAGTGATCTTTCAATCATCGGTTATTAAAAATATCGCTCCATTTTATAAAAAAGCCAGGCCATATGGATACCGGGATCGTTGTTTCTTCCGCATATACCGCCGTTTGAAGATATTTATGTTCGTTGGTTAATACAAATACGGTAACAGACCGGTCTACCGGTTCAATGATCCAGTATTCCTTTACCTTCATTTCCTGGTAAAGATTGTATTTGAAATTCCAGTCGCGTATGGCCGTACCACGGGATACCACTTCAACGATCAGGTCCGGAGCACCCACGCACCCGCGGTCATCCAGTTTTGACGGATCACAGATCACGCTGATATCCGGTTGTACTACGGTAAAGGTTTTTTCATCCGTTGCCGCATCCGGCGAGGGAAACCGTACATCAAAGGGCGCCGGGTAAACCTCACAGGGCTTGTTCTTCAGGTATATGCTGATTTCCCTGTAGATATCACCAACAATCCGCTGATGCTCGCGCCCGGGGGGCGGCGACATTTTTTGAAACGGCGTTCCCTTTATAAGTTCTACATATTCGTCAAACTGCCATTTCAGGTAGTCTGCGTAAGAGTAGCGCCTATCCGGGTCTAACTGACGGATATCGCTGATGATGCCTGGATTTAATTTCCCAATGCCCATACGGCAAAGTTACTGATTTAGTTTTTCCTGCAGTAACCCGTCAAAACCATCGCCTTTTACAAAGGCATATGTTTTCTTATTCAGATGATAAAACTTTAACCAGCCGTTTTCGGTTAATGCTGTAAGGTCGGTACGCGCGGTTTCTTTCGACACACCAAAGCCAGACCGCAGCTCACGGATGGTAACGATCTTTTCCGGCTCTTCTTTTATCCATTGGAGCGCAGCTGCCTGCCGGATATTCAACCCATCGATTTTTACAAAAGGATTGCTTTCTTTTTCTTTATTCGTACGCTGCAGGCTTTCTTTCAAGGACCGGTCGGCCATACGCAGCGCCTGCATCGTAAAATGAATAAAATAGCCCATATCTGCATTTGCCTGTACCTGCAAAAAGGACTTTTGATATTGGGCTTTTAGTTTAACGGTAATGTTGGAAACGGCGGTATACTGTAAGGCCCAGTAGCCTTTCCGGAGCAGGTACCAATACAACAGCAGTCTTGCCATGCGCCCGTTGCCGTCTTTGAAGGGACGGATATACGTAACAAAATAGGCAATCATGCAGGCCTTGATCACCGGATGAATATAGAACGGCTTTTTGTCGTCATTTATAAAAGACTCCAGCCACTGCATCCACGGCCGGATCTCTTTTGCGTCGATCGCTTTATAAGAGGGCGCATCTTCTATACTGGAAACATCGTATTTATTATTGGTGCGGTAACGGCCGATGCCCTTGAGTTTGATGGTATCCTTTGTAAGCAGCTGGTGCAGTTCCAGTAACTTTTCGCCGGAAATGGGTGTTTGTTCCCATTCCTTAATTTTTTGCAGACACCGGTAAATATTTACCACCACCTGTTCCGTTTCATTGACCGTTGTTTTCTTTTTTAACAACAGCTCTTTCACCATTTTTTTTGTGGCGGGATACCCGGCAAGCTGTGCAGATGCCATTGCTTCATCCAGCAGTGCATTGACCAGGTAACGGTGATCGTTTTTTTGATCCATGACTGCGGCAAAATCCTTACCTCCTGCCAGGTGCACATCCAGGTCGTGCAGAACGGCTTCCATATCATTGGAGACCGACCAGGTAAAAACGGTATTGTAAACAGCCAGGTTGCGGGTAAAACCCTGGTTACGGGCCTGCCGTGCAGCTTCCCATATTTCTATATTGGAAAGGGTGTCCGGCTTCAGGGACATATGCTGTACTTTTTCCCAATCGAGGTAGCTGTTATTGATCTGAAGGATGGTTTGCAATAGCGCTGTTTGTTCTGCTTCCGGTAATTCCCTGTTCATAAAATGATCTTTAATTGACCAATTGGCTGCAAGATAGTTGGTTTGCAGGAGAGAATATCAATTTTAGAGGATCTGAAGGAAAAATTAATACCCGGCCTCGGCTTATTGAACCGGGTGAGAACTACCATCTTCGCTGCGGTTTTTGTATGCGCAAACAAGATCATCGAGCACCGGCATCTTCGTTTAATATATCCGGATCGCGGCGCAAAAAAAACTGCATCCAACGCGCATTTGATCACGTTGGATGCAGTCATCAATGTATTCAATGATTTTAGTGAAGCCGATTGCACCCTGCGGTTAGCCGATGGCCTGCCGCAGATCTTCGATCAGATCGTCTGCATCTTCAATACCCACGCTCAAACGGATCAGGGAATCACTCAAGCCGTTTTTAATACGTTCTTCGCGGGGAATAGAAGCATGCGTCATCGTAGCAGGGTGGTTAATCAGCGATTCTACACCACCCAGGCTCTCTGCCAGGGCAAATACTTTTGTAGCGGTTAGTACGCCTGTAGCAGCTTCCATGGAGTCGTCTTTCAATTCAAAGCTCATCATTCCTCCAAAGTCGCGCATCTGCTTTTTTGCAATCGCATAGCCTGGCTGATCTTCAAAACCGCACCAGTATACTTTTTTTACTTTTTCGTGGGTGGCCAGGAATGCTGCTATCTTTCTTCCATTTTCACAGTGACGCTGTAACCGGACATGCAGGGTTTTAATACCACGAAGCACCAGGAAACAATCCATCGGTCCGGGTACGGCCCCGCTGCTTTTCTGGATAAAGAATAAGCGTTCCCGAAGAGCGTCGCCATTAAACATCAGGGCCCCCATCACCACATCGCTGTGTCCGCCCAGGTATTTTGTAGCCGAATGCATCACAATATCGGCTCCCAGGTCGATGGGATTTTGCAGATAAGGAGAAGCGAAGGTATTATCAACGCAGAGCAGGGCACCGGCTTTTTTTGCAATTTCCGCCACAGCGGCAATATCCGTAATGTTCATCAGCGGATTGGTAGGTGTTTCGATCCAGATCAGCTTTGTGTGGCTGGTTACTGCACGGGCTACCAGCTCCGTCTGCGTCGTATCAGTATAAATAAATTTAATGCCGAAATCTTCCCAGATCTTTGAAAACAACCGGTACGTACCACCATACATGTCGTTAGCGGCAATCACCTCATCCCCGGGCTTCAAAAGCTTGATTACGCTTTCGGTAGCAGCAACCCCGCTGCTGAAGGCAAGTGCGTGCTGCGCATTTTCCAGTGCTGCCAGCGATTGCTCCAATGCTGTACGTGTAGGATTTCCTGCTCTTGAATAATCGTATCCCTGGTGTTGATTGGGACCAGATTGTACAAATGTGGACGTTTGAAAAATAGGGGTCATAATGGCACCTGTGGAAGGGTCCGGTTGCACACCTGCATGAATGATCTTTGTATTCAGCTTCATAGTTGATCTTATTATGGGAAACAAAGGTAGGCATTGCAGCGGGTGAAACCATAGGAGGAGATTGCTGACCGGTACGCAAAACTACGGAACGTTCGTAAATAGGCGTCCTGCCTAATTAAGAAAGACTTAACATTTTTTTTACCTGCCGGCTGTAACATCTGATCAGTTGTTGCGACTTATATATAGAAACGCGTTTAAATGATTCCGGCAGGGATCGAAAAAAGTCAAAAATGAGCTACGGTCACGAGAAAATTGGAGGTTTTACCCGGAGAAATCCGCCATTCACCCCTTTTCTTTGGTATTCTGCCACATACCGCTTGACAGAAGGTACAACCCGATCTACTTTTGACTAAACAAACCAATAAAAGAACTTAAACCGCCTCTCCCTGAGGTATAAAATTTTTAAAAATGAAACTCTTTATTCTTACTGCCGCGCTTTCCCTGGGATTAAACGCAATGGCTGCTGTTACTGTAAATCCTACTGTGAACGAAAAAGTATTAAAAACATTTAAAGACGTATTCTCTAACGCAAGGGATGTACAGTGGAATACAACGGCGGAGTATAACGAAGCCAGCTTCCGGTCGGGCTCTGTATCTACCCGCGCGGTAATCGACAACAACGGAACCCTGGTGCGTACCATTCGCTACTATAAAGAAAATAACCTGCCTTCAAATATTCTGTATAAGATTAAAAAGAAATATGATGGCAAGGAAATATATGGTGTTACTGAAGTAACCAATAGTGAAGGCGTCAATTATTTCATTGTAATACGCGATAGCCGGAGCATTTATAATGTTACAGCTGATAATGAGGGAGGCGTTATGCAAACAGCAAAATATAAGAGGGGCGATATTTAATCCCTCTTCACAACTCAGACATTTCTCATGTATAATACGGAGTGGAACATTCTTGTTCTCTCCCTTTTTTTTTATATAAAGGCTTCGTGCCGCTTGCCCTGCACCGGTTCCGTTATACGGCACTGTGCAATCCCGCATATACACATTCATTGGCAACTTGCTCCCATATTCGGGAAGAGCTGTTTGGGAAATAGATGCTGCGCGTATTCTGCATAATAATAACAACACCCTGTAAATTGATTTTTGATACTACATCGGCTGGATACATCTGCTATGATAGCTATGCTGAAACGTGACAGCGCATTGTGGTGTTGTGGCTTTATTAAATTAGAAATATAGAATCATCCTGATATCCGGTTTCAATACCGGAGACTTCAATAACTTTTGTTATTAAGACAAAGAAACGCTCTGTATATTTCAGGATATACACCGGCAACTACAGCAGAAGGGATCATCGCATTGAAGCATAGAGCAATTTGTTTTCGCCCGGGAAATGTTTTATGTAATAAAAAGATAACTCCGCCTTCCTGATCCGGCTATCAAATCAGCAATCTGTCACAGACCGGTATAATGACGGCATGAGCATGGTCTTTGGCTACGAGGAGCTGAACGCGTGTCGGTGAACATCCGGCGTTTTTTTTCATCCGTGAAAAACAACCATTCACCCGCATTTTCTTGTGATCAGCCGCAAAGCGCTTGACCCGGGGCGGGATCTGACGCTATTTTTGTTTCAACAAAGCAATAAAAACGTAAACCGCCGGCAGCCCGGCATAAAACTTTAAAAAATGAAACTCTTTATTCTTACCGCCGTTCTTTCTCTGGGTTTAAACGCCATGGCCGCTGTGCCCACCAATCCTGCTGTGAATGAAAAAGTAATCAAAACATTTAACCAGGTGTTTTCCGATGCACAAAATGTACAATGGGCTACTACGGCTACCTATAGCCAGGCGAGCTTCCGTTTGGGATCCGTATCTACCCGGGTGATGATCGACAATAACGGAACCCTGATCCGCACGATCCGTTACTATAAAGAAAGTGAACTGCCTTCTCATGTATTGTACCAGATCCGGAAAAAATATGATGGAAAAGAAATTGCAGGGGTTACAGAAGTAAGCGACAGCGAAGGTGTCAACTATCATTTGGTTGTAAATGATAGCCGGAATATGTATAATGTAACGGTTGATAACAGCGGAAGCATTACGCAGGTTGTAAAATACAAAAGAGCCGATCGCTGATATCGGCCCCTTTAACCGGATCTTCCGGTGTAATGATATGGAAAAGGAGCAGAACGGCCGTTCTGCTCCTTCTTTATTTTATGACAAATGGTAGTTTTACAAGCGTTCTCCCCCAAGCAACGATCAGGTTCGCTCCCGTATCTGCCCGCTGAAAAACCATTGTAAAGTATTCAACCATTGGGTTATCATCTGTTGAGGGCACTTCTACCCGTAAAAGATCCTGGGTGCTATCCTGCCGCAGACCCCAGGTGTCCAGGTCTTTATTAAGTACAATTGTCCAGCTTTTTTCATGCGGAATGCTGTAAAGCGTATACCGTCCGGGCTCAATTTTTTTGTTACTGAGATAAACGGGGCGGAACACATCCAGCTCTGTAGCTTCATTGGCACCCATCCGCCAGGGCTGGTCATATTTAAGCACCGAACCGAACAGGGAACGCCCCTGGAGATGCGGCCGGCTATAGATCACACGCATCACGGGTTTTTCGGTGGCGATGCCGCTCATTTTCTGCAATGGGTAGTGAACCGGGTAGTAGCTCATGTCCAGCGGGGATACGTCAACCGGCTCATAAGGATTGGGGGCATTTACCGGTTGCATCCCCCCGGAGGGGGCTACGTTTGACACAGGCTGTGTACGCTTCGATTCGGGCTTCTGATTACAGGCAACCAGTAATGCGAAGCCGGCAAGCAGGAACCATCTGCCCTTGATACAGTTCATTCGTTATAGTTAAAAATTAATAGGCAGGGATGCTTTCTTCTGATCCCATTCGATGGCCAAGTTAACGGTTGATCCGCTTTTTTCAAAATCAATGGTCAGGAATTCGACCGGATCTTTCAACTCCTCTACCGGTACCGACACCCGAACCACATCTTTTGCCGCATCATAGTTAAAGGCGCCCCAGGCATCTGTGTCCTTATTTACAATAAAGGTCCATTCCTTTTCGGTGGGAATGCAATAGACGGTATACCGGCCCGGGGCCACTTTTTTACCTCCGATTACCGCAGGTGTAAAAAACTGGATCTCTGTAGCTTCGTTTGCACCCAAACGCCAAACCTTGCCATAGGGAACAATGTCGGAGTTAAATATCTTACGATTGTTTTTTGCCGGACGGCTGTAGATGACCCGCATGCGCAAAGGCTCGCTGGTGCCCCTGATCTTTTTTGAGGGATAATCAACCGGAAAATAGATCTGGTCCATGGGCGATTTATCAACCGGTATCCAGGATTGGCTGTTAGCGGCTATATGAAAAAAGAAGCCCATCGCCATCATCAATACATATTTCATCATAACGGATCGTATTTTAATTCATCAATTTTTTAAACTGTTCCTCTGCAAAAGGTTTGAGGTCTGTCCAAAACAGACGGTAGTTCTCTCCCAAACGTTTAATGTTTGCAGCAAATATTTTTTCAGCGGGCTGACTATCGTTTAAATATTTTGCCCGGCGCACAAGTCCCGCAAAGCTTCTGTAAATACCCTGGGGCTCGCGGTAGTTGCATAACCAGTTTTGCTGTTTCATGTAATAAAACAATTGCCGGAAACCTTCCGGCAGCAGGTCAAAATAACCATCCAGCGTGTGATAGGTATCGCGGGCGAAGCGCTCCAGCGCCCCCGGGGGGAACTCCCGGGTATCGTTTGCCAGAAAGTAATCATATACCACATCCATAAATGCGCCGCTGTACAACCGGTATTCGCTTCGGAAAACCTGTTTGGCGGCAATGGTAACAGGATGGGCATCGGTAAACGCATCAATTTCGCGGTGTAACCGGATCCCCGCCCGGACTCCCGGCGGATACGCCTCCTGGTGGCTTCCTTTCACAAAGTCGCTGATCATATTGCCTGCAAGAACATCCGGGTTATTGAATGAAAGGTATGCATGTGCCAGGAAATTCATGCCACAAATGTAATGATAAAGGGAAAATCTGCGTTGGGCCGATTTTAGCGGTGAGCAGCCAGTAAGGCCGTTACCTCCTGTTGAATGCCAATGCTTTTATCGCTGTTATACACCTGCTGAAGAGCGATTTTTGTTTCCTCAAAACCGGCTTTTTTTTCTTTTAGATCATCGTATACCTTTTTTGCCGCGGCTGGTCTGGGCCCCCAGTGAAACAGATCATTGCCGTTTTCATCGCGCACGATCAAAATCGGAATGGAACGGGTGCTGTTGGTAAGATATTTTTCAATCTCAGAACCGGAATCTCTTTGCTGGAGCTTAAAATCTATCTGGTCGTTTACCCGGCTCATCAGGTAAAGAATGGGCACAATATGTGCCGCATCTCCACACCAGGGTTCGGTAATGACCACCCATTGCTGCTTCCGGCCGATGGAGGATAAAACAGCTTTTGTTTCATCGGTAAGCGGGTTCTGTTTGAGCCAGCGGTTCATCCGGGACCCGTTCATTTTTGTATACTGGAAGTAGTCGGCATTGTCATAGGGAGGCGCCGGTGTTTCGGTGGTGAGGATCGCATGAACGATATCCTGGTATTCCTGGAAATTCATCATTGAATAAAATTTAACTTTTTCCGGAGCACAGGGCCCGGACATTATTAAAACAGGTAACTTTGAAAAAGGTTTCCGGCTATTTTAACAGCAATTTGCTTTTGCCAATGTCTTGTTCCTGAACTGTGGCACAGTTTTTTGAGGAAAATGGTATTCATTAACTGTATAAAACATATTTGAAAATGAACAAGAATACAAGAAACGGGCTTCTGGCCCTGGGCCTGGCAGCTGCAGCGGCCTGGTATAAAATGACCCCGGAACAGAAAACAAATGTTAAAACCAGGGTATCCGATTGGGGAAACAAAGTAAAAGATGGCCTGGCAAACCTTAAAAAGCAAGCCAGTCCCAATAATGTAGCGTCCGCATCTTAAGCTCCGTTAAAACAAACCGTCCTTTAATACTATTAAAGCCCCTTTTGGGGCCTTTTTTATTTTGCGGGAGCATTTAACAACAGGTGTTGGCTTGCTGTAAAAATATCCCGGAAAATCTGGTTGAGCTCTGTACCGTTCTGCGTGGCGTTAACACCGCAATATGGATACAGGTCTGCAACCATTTTCCTTGACACCCGCGCCAGTAACCGGCTTTGTTGTGAAATGGATGCCAGCAGCGCTTCCGGAATTGTTCCCTGCCCTGACAAAATATTCCAGGAATCATCAACAGCGGCATAAAAGCGGCCGCGCAGGGTTTGCAGGTAATGATCGGCCTGCAGCCATTTTTGCCGGATCTGGCTCGCTGATGCGGAATGCGCACCTTCCTGCAGCAGTCTTGGCTGAAGCCATTTTTGAACAGCCTCTAAAAAATGCCGGGCCATTCCAAGGCTGTTAACGGCAAGTGTGGTTTCCGCAAATTGCAGGAAGGGATACCGGTAAACCAATCCCGGCAGGGTGGCAGCCGATGGATGAATCGTAAAACTGCGTTCCCTCGGAATCCATTGGTCCTTCACATTAAATCGCTCACTGGCGGTGGCCCGCAGCCCCATCGTATCCCAATCTTGTTGAACAGAAACTTCTTCCCTGGTAAATAAAAAGGACCTGTAAACCGGGGCGCCGGCTTCATCGGTAAGCAGTTGGCCGTCTTTTTCAATTTTACAGTTGGCTGTAAAATGCGTGCAATAAGGTGCGCCTGTGGCATATTTCCAGGAACCATTTATGATGTAGCCATCCGGGGTTTCGCTTGCAATTCCTGTTAATGCCCCGTTGCCTCCAAAGCAAACAGCAGGATCTTTAAAAATGGCATCGGTAAGCGACGGCGGCAGGTACCCGGTAAACTGGGTGGCACCGCTGCAAAGCGTAACCGTCCAACCCAGGCTGCCATCGATTTTTGCCAATGCTTCTTCAATCCGTAGTCCTTCCGGCAGGCTCAGCTCCAGTCCGTTCTGCGACCGGGGAACGAAAAGCCGGAACCATTTTTCACGGTGAATGATATCCAGCTGTTCCTGCGTAAGGCGGGCCTGCTCATCGGCCTCTTTTGTAAAATGCGCCAGTTGCCCGGCTATTTGCTGATCCATTATTGTTCAATTTTTTCAAGGCTGCGTTTCCACTCCAAATAGCCGAAGATCGCAACGATAAATAAGAAAAGGGTTAACAGGGCATATAGCGGAAGCTGCTTATAAAACAAAAGTGGAATGGCCACCGCATTGCTGATATTGAGCAGGATCCAGTTTTCCAGTTTCCGTTTTGCCAGCAGCCACATCCCGGCCCAGGCCGTAGCGCTTACAAAGGCGTCCATAACCGGTACCGTAGAATCGGTAAAGTACCGGAGTACGCAATACAGGATAATGAATCCGCCTGCTGCGATCCACAAGGTGGTATTCCATTCTTGTTTGGTAACCCGGGTAATGGGCAACGGTATTACCGAGCGTTTAAACACCCAGAACCACCATCCGTAAATGCTCATCACCAGGTAATACAGGTTCAATGCACTTTCGGCATACAGCCCTTCTGTAAGAAATATATAAATGCTGATAAGAACGGAAAGAATACCGGCCGGGTACAGCCAAACCTTATTGGCTTTTGCCAGCAATACTTCTGCGGCGCCCAGACCGGCGCCCAGCCATTCAAGAATACCCGTATTCCTGATCTGCTCTATAAAAACACTGATCCAGTTTGCCATAAAACATAATATACAGGGGCAGGCTGAAAAGCTGCTGTTTCCTACGCCGGCATTACCCGGATCAGGTTCCTGGATCTTATAGTTGACAGATCCAATGGGTATATTCTCAGCCTTGATTTCATCCCGCCACCGGCGGAAAAGGCACCCCGTATGGGCGTGAAGGTAAGCAAAAAGGATGAGGTAAGCAGGAAGTTTATACGAGTGCCGCATACCGTGCTGCTATGGTTGGGTTACCGGAACACTGATCGTGTTGATTGGATCTGTGCAATCCGGGTTACTCACAGGCTTAGGCCTGAGCACTTAATAATATCCGTATGCTAACCTGTGCATCCATGACAATCGCTGGGCCTCATTCTGGTCCGGACAAAAATAAGCGGATGGCGTTTGAATATAAGATCCCGGTATGCAGCTATGCCGTTACCGCAAGGATAGCCCGTTCGGAAAATAATTTTTCCCTTGTTTTATACTTTCGCAATGATTTGTGATATATTCGCTCCGCTTAATTTTTTTACATGCCATCGTCGAAGCGTTTATTTGTGAAAACTTCTACCCTTCCCAATGCCGGTAAGGGTTTGTTTGCCAAAGTTGCCATAGCAAAAAAGGAAATTGTTACCGAATATACAGGAGATCTGCGGACCTGGAAAGAGGTGGAAGATGATTCCGATAACGGGTATATATTTCATATTAACGATGAGGCGGTTATTGATGCCAGCAAGCATCCAAAATCTTTTGGGCGCTATGCCAATGATGCTGCGGGGCTGCAGCGTGTAAAAGGCATCCGGAACAATGCGGAGTATGTGGAAGATGGCACCCGGGTGTTCCTGGTAGCAAAAACGGATATTCCGGCCGGAGGCGAAATCTTTGTATCCTATGGCCCCCAATACTGGAAGCAGGTACGGGAAAACATACGGTTTGACCGCGAAGCCGCAAAAGAGCAATCCAAGCCCAAACGGTAATACCGGCCTGAAAAAAGAGGCCGATATACGCTCATACGCCGGCTATGATAATGCATGGAATGATCGTTTCTGATTTCGACACCTATTTTTCGTTCCCGACTTCTAAAGGAATGCTGCTATCTTTGTTTACAGAATAATGGAAAAGAGCAATTTTGTAGACCAGATACGGATATTTTGCCGCAGCGGACATGGCGGCGCGGGCATCAAGCATTTTTTGCGGGATAAATTTACTTCTAAAGGCGGCCCGGATGGCGGCGATGGTGGAAGGGGCGCCCATATTATTTTAAGGGGAAACCGGAACCTGTGGACCCTGTTGCATTTACGCTATTACAAAAATATACTGGCAGAGAACGGTGAAAACGGAGGGCATAATAACTGTACCGGCCGCAGCGGTAAGGATGTAGTTATTGAAGTGCCATTGGGTACAATTGCTATGGATGAAGAAACCGGCGAAAAAGAAATAGAGATCCTGGAAGATGGCCAGGAGATCATCTGGATGCCCGGTGGTAAAGGCGGGTTAGGAAATGCCAATTTTGCTACCCCCACGAACCAAGCACCGGACTATGCCCAACCCGGCTTACCGGGGCTTGAAGGCTGGAAGGTGCTGGAGTTGAAAGTACTGGCCGATGTAGGATTGGTGGGCTTTCCCAATGCAGGAAAGTCGACCCTGCTTTCGGTGATCACCGCAGCAAAGCCCAAGATCGGCAACTATGCCTTTACAACCCTTACACCCAACCTGGGTATTGTGGAATACCGCGATGGCCGCAGCTTTTGCATGGCCGATATGCCGGGAATCATTGAAGGAGCAGCGGAAGGCCGCGGGCTGGGACATCGCTTCCTGCGGCATATTGAGCGCAATCCCGTGTTGCTGTTTTTAATTCCCGCCGACAGCGCCGACCACCGCAAGGAGTTTGATATATTAATGAATGAACTGGAGCAGTACAATCCTGAATTGTTACATAAACAGTTTTTAATTGCGATCTCAAAAAGCGATATGTTGGATGATGAGCTCAAAGCGGCTATCAGTGCCGAAATGCCGGAGCATATCCAGCATGTGTTCATCTCATCTGTAGCGCAACAGGGGCTAACGCAATTAAAAGACAAACTCTGGGAAATATTAAATACAACGCCGGAGCCTGAACAATAAACGCTGTTTCAGGACTGTACAGGACGGTTCTCCAGACATTTCATCCTATTTTCGGAGCAACGATGTTGTTGATAAACAATTACAAAGCTTGCTCATGAACAAAAAATTGCTGGCACTTGCCGCCTGCGCCTGTGCACTTTCCGCAGTGGCCCAATCTGAAGTAAAAAATTTACGTACAGAAAATAGGATCGATCCTCTTGGACTGGATGTAATACAGCCCCGGTTTAGCTGGCAACTGGAAAGCAGTAAACGCAATGTAGTGCAAACAGCCTACGAGATCCGGGTAGCGAATAATAAAAACAACGTATGGAACAGCGGAAAAGTACCCTCCGATTCTTCGGTGCATGTTGCGTATAAAGGGGCTGCATTAAAAAGCGGCGAAAAATATCAATGGCAGGTAAGAATTTGGGACAATAACGGAAAACCATCGGCCTGGAGCCACCCGGCGGGTTTTCAAATGGCTATTTTACAACCGTCCGACTGGCAGGCCACCTGGATTGCGCCGGGTTATGAGGAAGACGCCACATTGCGCCCCAGTCCTGTGATGCGCAAAGAATTCAGCATTGCAAAAAAGATCGCCCGGGCCACGGCCTATATTACCGCACACGGGATGTATGAGGCGGCGCTTAACGGAAACCGTGTGGGTGATGCGCATTTTACGCCGGGCTGGACCTCCTATAAAAAAAGGCTCCAGTACCAGACCTACGATGTGACCAACCTGTTACAACAGGGTAAAAATGCGCTGGGCGTAACATTGGGCAGCGGCTGGTACCGGGGGAATATCGGCTTTTCCGGTCAGCGTAATTTCTATGGTAAGGACATTGCGTTGTTATTGCAGCTTCAGATCGACTATACGGATGGAAGCCGGGATGTAGTGGTTTCTGATGGATCCTGGAAATCTTCCACCGGGGCCATTACCTATTCGGAAATTTATAACGGGGAAACCATTGATGCGCGTAAAGAAAAAGCTGGATGGATGCGGGCCGGGTATGATGATGGTGGTTGGACTGCGGTAAAAACAGCTTCTTTTGATAAAGGAAATCTGCTGGCTACTTATAATGAAATGATCACTGCGCACGAAGTGTTCAAACCTGTAAAGATATTTAAAACGCCCGCGGGTGAAACCGTCCTGGACTTTGGGCAAAACCTGGTAGGCTGGGTGCGTGTAAAGGCGAAGGGCAATGCGGGCGATTCTATAAAGTTGCAACATGCCGAAGTACTGACCAAGGCCGGTAATTTTTACACCGAAAACCTGCGGGCCGCAAAGGCACAGAACATTTACGTGTTGAAGGGTGGGGAAACAGAATCCTTTCATCCGCATTTTGCCTGGCAGGGATTCCGGTATGTAAAAGTAGAGGGATATCCTGGTACGGTAACTCCCGAAAATTTTGAGGCCGTTGCCTTATACTCTAATATGGAACCCACCGGCACCTTTACCAGCTCCAATCAACTGATCAACCAGCTGCAGCATAATATCCAGTGGGGCCAAAAAGGTAACTTTTTAGATGTGCCTACAGACTGCCCCCAACGCGATGAACGATTGGGGTGGACGGGTGATGCGCAGGCATTCTTCCGTACAGCGTCCTTTAATATGGGCGTGAATAATTTTTTTACAAAATGGCTGAAGGACCTGGAAGCCGATCAGATCGATGGCCGGGTACCACATGTAATACCCAATGTATTGGGTAATAACGCAAACAGTGCCGGCTGGGCCGATGTGGCTACGATTGTTCCCTGGCAGTTATACCTGGCTTATGGCGATCAACGTACACTGGCAGCCCAGTATAACAGTATGAAGAACTACGTGGAAAGCATCCGGAAAACCACCAAAAATGATCTTTGGAATACCGGGTTTCATTTTGGAGACTGGTTGTTCTATCGTCCCGGTGATGATAATGATGGCCGCGCTGCTGTTACCGATAAATACCTGATCGCTCAATGTTTTTATGCGAACTCCGTTCAGTTGCTGGTCAATGCGGCCAATGTATTGGGCAATACAGCCGATGCGACGGCCTATGCACAATTATTAAAAGATGTAAAAGCGGCCTTTGTAAAGGAATACGTGACGCCTTCCGGCAGGCTGGTATCCAGCACACAAACAGCGTATGTACTGGCGCTTCATTTTGATATGCTGCCGGAAGCATTGAGAAAACAGGCTGCTGAGCGGTTGGTTGAAAACATCAAAAGTTACAATAATCACCTTACAACCGGATTTTTAGGAACACCCTATTTGTGTCATGTGCTCACCCGTTTCGGATATACCGATATGGCATATACCCTGTTATTACAGGAAACCTATCCTTCCTGGTTATACCCCGTAAAAATGGGTGCCACCACCATCTGGGAGCGTTGGGACGGCATCAAGCCGGATGGCAGCTTTCAAACACCGTCCATGAACTCGTATAATCACTATGCCTATGGAGCCATTGGTGACTGGATGTACCGGAAAATGGTAGGACTGGATACCGAAGAGGACGGTGTTGGCTACAAGCATATAAAAGTGAAACCCTATATCGGCGGCAATTTTAAACAGGCTTCGGCCTCGTTAAAAACCTATTATGGTGTTACAAAGGCCGGTTGGGAAATAACCGATGGTAACATTGTAATGGATGTAGAAGTGCCTGCCAATACCAGGGCAACCGTGTACATCCCGGTGAAGGATGGGGCGGGTGTTACAGAGTCGGGAAAACCCTTATCTGCGATAAAAGAGATCCGGAATCTTGGTACAGAAGACGGATACCTGAAGCTTGAAACCGGATCGGGAAAATACCGGTTTGGTTTTCCGGGAAAATAATGGATCGGCTTATTGATCAAATTTGATCCTGTTAACAGGCAGGAGATCATTTTCCATGTTTTAGTTGTAGCAAGCTCACAAAAACGGTTGTCGCAATTGCTGTATTTTAATAAATGATCAATTTGAGCGGTGTGCCCAACCGCCCTTACGAGTTCGGGGAAATGGTTGTCTTTAGAATAGGCAGCGCTTAATCTGACTCGTTAATAAATCTTTACAGATGCAATGAAAAGCATTTTTCTGCGGATTTAAGAAAACGTTTGACAAATGGCCTGAGCATACTGCAGCAGTATTCGATGGGCCGTATCTCCATGTGGTATGACATCAGAAGGACGATGCGGCTATATATCGGGCAAACGAAAACCTCATAAAATGAAACAGACATTTTTATTGATCGCACTGGCAGCAGCCGTTTGTGCAGGATTCAGCCCCAAGGCACCGGCTGTAAAGCCGAAAACGAAAGTAATTGCTCATCAGGGATATTGGAAGCCATCGGGGTCAACCAACAACTCCCTGGAGTCTCTCAGACAGGCCGCATCCATAGCGGCTTATGGCTCGGAGTTCGATGTGAATATTACCTCAGACAACGTCGCTATCATAAGCCATGGGCCCAAATTGAACGGAATGGTGATCGAGACGACACCTTATTCAGCATTCCGCGAGATCAGGCTCCCTAATGGAGAACCGGTTCCCACCTTAGAGCAATATCTCGAAGAAGGGAAAAAGCACCCAGACCTAAAACTTATCCTCGAACTCAAATCAGCTTCTTCGCCGGAGGTGGAGCGTCGTTGGGTAGAGATAGTAACGGAAATGGTCGATCGGATGAAGATGCGCAAACAGGTGGAATATATCTCATTCAGCCTTTATATCTGTAAAGAATTATCAAAAAAACACCCGAAGGTTCCGGTAGCCTATCTAAGGAATGAAAACCCGATCGCACCTAAAGACCTGAAAGCCTCGGGTATAAACCACATCGATTACAGTTATATCACAATGCTTGCAAACCCGGACTGGTTCGCCCAGGCCAGGAAATTAGGCATGAAGGTCAATGTATGGACGGTAAACGATGAAGAAACATTGCGCAGGTTAATTGCGTTGGGTGCCGATTTTATAACTACAGACGATCCCCTGTTGCTACAGGCGATCCTCAGTAGGCCACAGGTAAAAGAGCGTAAATAAACCGGTATAAAAGCCTTTTTCAGTTGACACGCTATATCCACCATTTGATTGACATGGGTTTATTGGTATCTGTAACAAACCTCTTTTATAGCGATGCGGGTTTAACAGCCGCCCGTTGGATAAATTGAAAGCATTTGGAAAAGCCGGGAATCGATAACGCGCTCATTAATGGTTCCGTTTCGGAACCTGTTCACTCTACCAGGTAAATAATCCGTGTAGTGGAATCCTTTCCATTGTACTGTTCTATTACCGGCGTTTTTACTTTCAATTGCTTGGCCGCAACATAGTCGTCGAGGGTTTTATAGGCCAGGTCTTTGATGGATTGATCGCCTTTGACAGCGGCTTCAATTGTTTTGGATGCCGGCACGGAGATCCGTTCTTCGGGTGATTGCAGCTGAAGGCTCAATCCGGCGGGGATCTCAATTGCGGCCGCAACATCGCTCTGCAGCTCTTTTGCATCCGTTTGATAAAACAGGCCCACCCGCAATGGTGAGGTGGCGCTGTCCTTTAATGTATAATGCTCCAGGTGATGAAAATGCGTGGTAAAAAAGCTGGGAAGGTCGGCCCAAAGCACACGTTGCTTAATGGCAACATAATTGGTAAGCGGAAAGGAGCCCGTGGTTATTTGGGGTGCGTTCCGGTCTTTTACAGGCGATTTTTCGATGATCAGCTTCAGGGCCTGCAACCCTCTTTCAAACTCAGCCCCTTTTTCTTTTTCAAGGCTGTAAAATATGTTCAATACATTCCAGGGCTTTTTGGAGGGAAGCGTAAACGTCCAGGTAACGGCGGTGCTGCCCTTTTGCTCTTCTAAATCAAAGCGGGAATCGGCTTCAAATTTCTGAGGCTCCAGCAAACTGATATGATGCGTGATCTGTTTTTCCGGCAGAAGACCCGTCAACGCAATTTTCCCCTTCCCCGATAATAATGCATTTCCTTCCCACATGATTGTGGAGCCAACCTGCCCATCCGGAAGCTGATTGGAGGTATAACGGATGGAGGAGTCGGATTGTCCCCAAACAGACCAGTTATTGAAGTTTTGCAGCAGCACCATTTGATCATATACCTGCTTAATGGGCGCATGAATCACAATTGATTTTACCACTTCCTGCTTGTCCGGTGCGAAAAAAGAAAGTGCGAATAAGGAAATGACAACAAAAACCAGGAACAAAAGGATGCCTCTGATAAATTTCATGCGTATGCTTTTGGGCACAAAAATAGATACTTAAACCGAAGTCATGTTGCTGCAAATACACGAATATTTGTGCATTGAATAAAACGATCCGGAATGACCGGCCTTCTGGTGTAGGGTTAGGGATCTATTATTCATAACGCAGGGCCTCAATAGGATCGAGCCCGGATGCTTTTTGTGCCGGGTAATAACCAAAAAATACACCGGTAATGGCGCATACCAGGAAGGAAAGGATCACGGATGATTCCGAAACCAGGGTAGGCCATTTTAAAAACAGGGTAATAAAGCGGCTGGAGGTAACACCTAATGCAATGCCGATAAGGCCACCAGTGATGCTGATCAAAATAGCCTCTACCAGAAATTGCAGGAGAATATCCTTGCCGCGGGCGCCCAATGACATACGCAAACCGATCTCCTTTGTACGTTCAGTAACCGAAACGTACATAATATTCATGATGCCGATGCCGCCTACAACCAGGGAGATTCCGGCGATGGCTCCCAGCAACACCGTTAACAGCTGGCTGGTAGAACTAAAGGTATTGATCAGTTCGGCCTGTGTGCGGATGGTGAAATCATCTTCATCGGCCGGTTTCAGGTGGTGCGAGGCCCGTAAAATAAGGGAGAGCTCATCCACGGCTTTATCCGTACTGGCTTCATCTGCTGCCGAAGCATAAATGTTTTGAAAATAGATGGAAGCAGAGATCCGTTTCTGAACTGTAGAATAGGGCGTCATCACAATATCATCCTGGTCCTGGCCAAAGGCATTTTCTCCTTTGGAAGCCAAAACACCAATAACCTTAAACGGAATGGTATTAAAACGGATTATTTTTCCCACTGGATTTTCGCCACCCGGAAAGAGGTTGGAAACGACCGTTTGGCCCAGCAGGCAAACTTTATCTGCCGTTTTTACATCTGCGTCCGTAAAAGGTATACCGCTGCTTAACGGCCAGTTCCGGATACTCAGAAAATCGGGACTTACGCCCTGCAATGTGGTAGCCCAGTTCAAACTTCCGTTAATGACCTGGCCCCGCTGGTTTACCGCCGGGGAAACACCGGTTACATACTGCGCCTGTTTTTTTATGGCGATAATATCCTGTTCGGTAAGTGTTTGCACGCTGGAGAAATCGAGCCGGGCACCGGCGGTTACATTACTGTTCGGACGAATGGTGATCATATTTGAACCCATACTGGAGAGTTGGTCCTGGATGCTTTTTTTTGATCCCTGGCCGATTGCTACCATGGCAATTACAGATGCCACGCCAATGATGATCCCCAGCATGGTAAGGAAGGCCCGCATTTTATTGCGTTGCAATGCTCTTAAAGCGATCCTGAAAAGATTGACCAAACTCATATCGGTTGTTTAATAATCATCAGTAGCGGGCATTGCGGCCAGCATTTCTTTTGCTGATTTCCGGTGCTCATTTACAGAATCCTTTATGATCCGGCCATCCCGCAGCATGATGGTTCGGCTGCTGAAGGCGGCAATATCCGGTTCATGGGTTACAAAAACGATGGTTTTGCCATCGGCGTTGAGCTCCTGCATCAGCGCCATGATTTCGTAGGAGGTCTTGGAATCAAGATTGCCGGTGGCTTCGTCTGCCAGGAGCATGACCGGTTCGTTTACCAGGGCCCGGGCAATAGCCACACGTTGCTGCTGCCCTCCGGAGAGCTGGTTGGGCATATGATCTACCCGTTCTGCCAGTTTTACGGCTTCCAGTGCATGCAGTGCCCGCTCTTTACGTTCCCTGGAGGAAATGGTGGCGTTATACATCAGCGGAAGCTCTACATTTTCAAGTGCTGAAGTGCGGGGGAGCAAGTTATAAGCCTGGAACACGAACCCTATTTTATGATTACGCAGCCGCGCCAGTTCGTCCCTTGAAAGTGTTTTTACATCTGCACCGTCCAGCAAATAACTGCCCTCCGTAGGTTTGTCGAGGCAGCCCAGGATATTTAGCAGGGTGGTTTTGCCGGAACCGCTGCTTCCCATGATGGTAAGAAATTCGCCCTTCGTTACATCAAAGGAAATACCCTTTAATGCATGTACGGTTTCCGACCCTACCTGGAAATTCCGTTTCAGGTCCTTTATTTCCAAAATTTTCTTTTCCATGATCCCATCATTTTATTGAAAGGGTTAACGGGGCTTACTGCCGCCACCGCCACCGCGGTTGCCACCACCCCGTTGCGGCATAAACGGACTTCTGTCTGCGGAGGCGGCACCGCCACTGCCTTTGGTATCCGGAGCGCTTTGCTGGCCGGTGACCACTTCGTCCGTTTCACTCAACCCTTTTAGCACCTGCACATTGATGTCGTCAGTTAAACCGGTTTCAATATGGCGACGGACCAGGGAGTCTCCTTTTCGTAACCAAACCGCCGCGTGGGTGATTCCGGATATGGAATCAGCCACTGGTATGGCTGTACCTGTTTTTTTACCGGCGCCCATACCTGGTTTTTTGCCCTGCGTATTTCCCATCCCTGTTTGCTGTACTTTAAATTTTTTTTCGGTGGAGGCATCGGGGCGATATTTTAATGCTGCCGCCGGAATCAATAATGCATTGTTTACTTCCTGGGTATATACATTAATATTGGCCGTCATACCCGGTTTCAGTTTCAGGTCATTATTGGGCGCATCAATGATCGTTACATAGGTAACCACGTTTGCGGAAACCGTAGGTTGCAGCCGTATTTCCTGCACCGTACCATTAAACACATCATTGGGAAATGCATCTACGGTAAAGGAAGCCCGTTCTCCCACACGCACATTACCGATATCGGCCTCATCAACCGCTGCCCGCACCTGCATTTTTGAAAGATCCTTTGCGATGCTGAACAAGGTAGGGGTATTAAAGCTGGAAGCTACGGTTTGGCCTTCGCTTACACTCCGGGAAAGAACCGTACCATCAATAGGCGAATAAATATGGGTAAATGAAAGGTTTCTTTGAGCGGCGGAAACCTGCGCTTTTGTGCCGGCTACCTGGTCCTGCGCCGCCTTATAAGTATTTTCCGCTGTTTCCAAATCAGCCTTGCTGATGGCGCCGGCTTTGTATAGTTGCGACTGGCGGTTAAAATTAGACGCCTGGTATGCAAGATTGCTGCGCGCCTGCTGTAAGGTGGCTGTTACCTGCTGTACCTGGGCCGTTAATAAAGACGGATCAATCTGGGCCAGTAACTGTCCTTTTTTTACCCGGGAATTAAAATCGGTATATATTTTTTTTATGGTACCGGAAACCTGTGCTCCCACGGTAACCGTATCTACGGGCTGAATGGTACCGGTGGCCATTACACTGGTGGCAATATAGCCGTAATGGGGATGCTCTGTGGTAAGCTCCAAAGGTTGTTCTTTCTTTTTAACCCCCCAGTACCAGGCGGCCGCAGCGATAAGGACCAGTACTGTCAGCAGAATTATAATGCGCTTCCTTTTCATTCCTTATTCTTTTAAATGGTATCTTAATTCACAGGCCTGCCTTTATAAAAATCATAAACTTTTACACTGATAATGGCATTGTACTTCGCCTGCATATATTGCTGCAACGCCTGCAGGTACAGGTTCTTTTGAAGCAGGTAGTCTACAGATGTAATGGCACCCAAACGAAGTTGCTCCCCCGAAATATGGTAGGTTTCCCTGGTGGTCTGTAATTGTGTTACAGCGGCATCATACTGGGCCTGCGCATTCAATACACTCACATAGGCCTGTTCCACTTCCTGCGACAGGGTTAATTCTGTATTCATTAGTGTAAGCCGGGCCTGTTCGGTTTCAATTTTTGCATTTTCAATATTGGTCCTGGTAATGCGGTTATTAAAGATGGGTATGGAAAGAGTAATGCCTACCCGCTGGTAAAAGTTATTGTCCAGTTGTTTAATATAGGCGGTTGTTTGGTTATCGGAGTAACCTGTGGACAATGTTCCGGAGCCGGTAAGTGTTGGCCTTAAACCCGCACGGGCTTTCAGCAGGTCATACCGGGCAATATCCACACCTAAACGGCTGCTTTTAACTTCCGGCCGGGTGTTCTGCGCCAGTTGCTGTACGGTACCCAGGTCATCAACAGCCGATGAAGTAATGGCTACGGTATCGGGCTGAATGATTTGTAACGTATAGCCGGAGGGTAGCTGTAACAATTGTTTTAAGGCCAGCGTATTCTGGCGTACCGTATTTTGTGCAGTGGTAAGATTATACTGGTCGGTTGCCACCTGGGCTTCCAGGCCCACAAAATCTTTGCGGGCGATGCTGCCGGCGTTGTACTTTAATTGTCCCTGCTGCAACTGGGCTTCCGAGGTTTGTAACAGGTCCTTTAAATAGATGATGTTTTCTTTGGCCATCAGGATCTGAAGGTATAACTGGGTGAGCTGCAGGGTAATGCTGTTTTCCATGGCCTCCGTATTCAGTTGCGCCGCTTCAACCACCAGGTTTTTTTGCCGGATATCATTATTCAGGTAGCCTCCGTTATAAATAGTGATACCGGAGTTGAGGGCGTAGTTACTGGCAAAACTGGATTGGGTTTGAAACCCTCCCACTACCGGATCGGCGTTCTTGCTATTGGTAAATGACTGCGCAACATTTCCCGATAAGGAAGGATACTTTGCGGCTTTTGCCAATAACAGGTTCTGTGCGTCTGTTTTTTGGGTAAGACGAAGGGCATTTACCTGGATATTGTGCTGTTTGGCATAAGAAACGCATTGTTCCAGGGTCCATGTTTGAGGCAGGTTGGCGAGGCTGGAGTCTGTTTGAGCGCTTCCTTTAACAGACAGGCATAGAAAACAAATGAACAGCGCTGCTATTTTTTCCCGGGCCATATAAAGCTGGTTTTTTGTTTCCTGCTTTTTATAAAGCAGGACAATAACAATTTGTTCTTCTATATAATTGACGCTGGTATCTTAATTTTCCTGCATCTAAAACGATAAAATATGAAAACAAACTGTTAAGTGTCTGCAAAATGACCGGGCACAGAAAAGCGGCTACTGGCTTTTTTTATAATCTTCTTCCGCTTTTTTGGCTTTTTCAAAGTCAAGGACCACGCCGTTAATGCAATAGCGCAACCGGGTAGGTGGCGGGCCATCATCAAACACATGCCCCAGGTGGGCTTTACAGCGACCGCATTCTACCTCGGTTCGAACCATGCCATGGGAACGGTCTTCCAGGTAAATAACACTGGTTTTGCTGATGGGCTCATAAAAGCTGGGCCAGCCGCATCCGCTTTCAAACTTGGTATCGCTTTTAAATAAGGGATTGCCGCAGGCCGCACAATAATAAGTGCCAATTTCCTTTGAAGTTTCATACTTGCTGGTCCATGGGCGTTCCGTTCCTTTCTGCCGGGCAATATAATAGACCTCTGCAGGCAGGATTTTTTTCCATTCGTCTTCAGTCAGATTCACTTTTGAACTGTCGGAACGGGAATATACAGGGTTGTTTTCCTTTTTCATATTTATTGAATCCGGTTTAGGACCGGGCTTGGATTGGGAATAGCCGCAATGCTGAAATAACACGCTGATGGTAACCAATAATACGGGCAAATATTTCATAGCGACGTTTATTATAATACAAAGATACAATGCAAAATGTTTGCAGGAGCTACCGGGGATGCCGTTGGCATCTGCACCATCCGGCCGCCGGGGGTACGGCTTCCGGGAATGCTGGCGCTGATAAATTCCGGGACAAACCGGGTAAAATCCGGCTGCCTGGTATAAAAAGAGGTTCGGTTTTTATAAAAAACAGTTATCTTAACTCTTTAAAAAGATAATAAAAAACGGTCATTATTTTTCTACATGAGATATGCCAGCAGCAGGTCTTGTTTAAAATAGTGATAACCAAAGCGTCATGTTTTGTCTGTAAATTTTTAGGTGTGAGTACGGTTCCTATGCAAGAATGGCTTCAGTTAATGGCCGAAGGCAGTGAAACTGCTTTCCGGCAGTTATTTGATGCATACAGGCCCCGGATCTATACTTATTTGTTGCGGGTTACCGGTTCTGCAGATATTGCCGAGGACGCCGTGCAGGAGGTGTTTTTAAAGCTCTGGAAGGACCGTACAAAATTGGCACATGTCGAAAATTTTAATGCCTATCTGCACCGGATGGCCCAAAACCAGGCTTATAGCCGTTTCCGGAGTCTGGCGAAAGAATCGCTGATCCTTGCAGAGCTAAAAGATACCACGTTCAGTCCCCAGCATCCGGAGCATGAGCTGGTTTTTAAAGAAGTGCGGGAACAGATCCTCGACCTGGTGGGGCAATTGAGCCCCCAGCAGCGTTCTGTTTTTTTGCTGAGTCGTGAAGTGGGACTCAAACATGAAGAAATTGCCCGTAAAATGGGCATCACTGTATTGACTGTTAAGAAACATATGTCGGTGGCACTGCGCACATTACGCAAAGAAATTGCCAACCGGTACACCCTCCTGATCCTATTCTTAATAAAATATTAAAAAAAAGTTAAGAAATTACTACTCCCTTCGTTCCGTTCCTGCGTCATAGTATAGATCAACCAATTAAAAAATGACATCTGCAGCGGGAAGATTGACGGAGCTGTTTAACAAACAGCTTGAGGAGCCCATATCAGAAGCCGAACGGCAGGAGCTTTTTTCGTATGCCATGCGGGAGGAGCTGCAACCGGTTTTGCGTAAGCTGGTGCATGCTGCCTGGCACAAAACGGGCAGGACCTCAGATCTTCCACCGGAAAAAGCAGAAAAAATACTGGAGCATATCCTGGCGCGTTCGGGCGGGCCGGCTGTTGTGCCGCATCGCAGAACGGTTTGGATGAAATGGACGGCCATTGCCGCGGCCTGTGTGCTTGTTCTGTTTAGCGCCATTTTTTGGTATAACCGTAGTCAGAAGGCTGTAAATCCTGGAACCGGCCAGGTGGTGCTCCAGGATGTAAAACCGGGCAGTACCGGAGCGCTGCTTACCTTGTCTGACGGACGCCAGGTGGCGCTGGACAGCCTGGGAAATAATGTTATTGAGGATGGCAGCGGTGCTGAGGCAGTATTGAAGAATGGCCGGTTACAATATGAAACCAAAACGGCCGGACAACCCGTACACCACACCGTATCTACACCACGCGGAAAACAGTTTGAACTGGTATTGCCGGATGGATCAAAAGTATGGCTCAACAGTGCCTCCTCTATTTCCTATCCCACTGCGTTTACCGGTCCGCTACGGGAAGTAAGCATCAGCGGGGAAGTGTATTTTGAGGTGACCAAACAAGCTTCGGGAGCTCCGTTTACGGTATCCTGTAACCACCAGAAGATCACCGTGCTTGGTACCCGTTTTAATGTGAACAGTTATGCGGATGTAAAAACCACCCTCCTTGAAGGAAAAGTTCGGGTGCAATCGGATCAGTATCCGGTCGAAAAAATACTGATGCCTGGTCAGCAATCAATCGTTGCAAATGGCACCATACAGGTGCAGGACGCCGATATAGATCAGGTAATGGCCTGGAAAATGGGTTATTTCAATTTTTCCGATATCCCGTTTTCCGAAATCATGCAGCAACTGTCGCGCTGGTATGATATCGATGTAATATATGAAGGAAAAGTGCCACGGGTAGAGTTTGAGGGAAAGCTGAACCGGGCAGTGAATTTATCGCGGGTGCTTGAATTTTTTAAAGACTCCGGGATCCGGTTCCGGATGGAAAATAAAACCCTAATTATCTATTAATCTAAACTAAAAAACCACCATGACATAACATTCTTCTGTAAAAGAACCATAAAATAAAATGCTGTCCCCGCACCACCAGGGACAGCGGCGATGATTACCAACAGAAATGATAGGCGTATCATGTTTCTTATTGTATAACCATAACGATACAAATGTATGAGTTTTAATTTTTCTCCACGGAGTCGCATCCGGCGACCCCTTCTTTTCAAAACGATTCTGATAATGAAATTGACGGTCTTTCTTCTTTTTATTGCATGTATGGAAGTAGGCGCCAGTGGCTATTCCCAAACGGTAACCTTCAGCGGGCAGGAACAAAACCTGAGGAAGTTATTTACGGCTATTGAACAACAAACGGGGTACACCGTGCTTTATAAAAAGCAGGTGATCGACCGGGCCGGGCCTGTTACATTAGACGTACGGAATATGCCGTTAACCGAAGTGCTGAACAAGGCTTTTTATAACCAGCCGGTACAGTATGTAATTGAAAATAACACGGTGTTTGTAACCGCCAGGCCACAGAAAACAGTGCCCGCGGCTGTTATCGGTATCCCTGTTGCTGCGGAGATCAAAAATCCGGTAGTAAACAATATCGATATCCAGGGTGTGGTAAAAAGTGAGGATGGCACTGCCATTCCCAACGCGAGTATTACTGTTAAAGGTTCCCGGGTTGGTACAACCGCAAACGATGAGGGTGTCTTTCACTTAAGTAATATAGCCATCGGCGCTGTTTTAGAAATATCCGCTTCCGGGTTTAAGTCTATAGAACACAAAGTAACATCGGCTTCATTTACCATCACACTTGAAAAACAGGTGAAGGACATGGACGAAGTATTAATTCAAACGGGCTACCAAAAGGTAGACCGGAAACTGTTTACCGGTGCTGCTACCAAATTAAACTCAAAAGATGTGGAGCGTAACGGTGTGCCCGATATCTCGAGAATGCTGGAAGGGCAGGCTGCCGGTGTTTCGGTTCAGAACGTGTCGGGTACATTTGGTGCGGCCCCAAAAATAAGGGTGCGTGGCGCAACCTCTCTTACGGGTGATAATAAACCGTTGTGGGTAGTGGATGGCATCATCCTGGAAGATGTGGTAAACATTTCGAACGAGGCGCTTTCTACCGGTGATGCCAATACGCTTATTGGCTCTGCTGTGGCAGGATTAAACCCGGATGATGTGGAGTCCTTTAATATATTGAAAGACGCGGCAGCTACAGCACTGTATGGAGCCCGGGCAATGAATGGTGTAATTGTGGTTACCACAAAAAAGGGACGCAACACACAGGGGAAAGCCAATATCAGCTACACGGGTAATTTTACCACCTATATAAAACCATCGTACAACCAGTTCGATATTATGAACTCTGCGCAGCAAATGGGAGTGATGGTGGAAATGGAGAACAAAGGGTACCTGACGCCTGCCGGTCTTGGTGCTCCGCAAAACGGAGGGGTCTTTTATAAGCTGTATAAGGAAATGTATGATTATGATTCCATTTCCGGTACCTGGGCACTGAAGAACGGTTATGATATGGCCGACAAAAACCGGTTTTTGCAGCGTTATGCAAGTGCCAATACCGACTGGTTTGATGTGTTGTTTAAAAACTCGTTGCTGCAGGAGCATTCGGTAAGTGTTTCATCCGGTTCGGAGCGGGTGCAGAATTATTTTTCAACCAGCTTTATGAATGATAACGGGCAAACCATTGCCGATAAGGTAAGCCGGTTTACCGCCAATATGCGCACCAACTTTAAAATCAGTAAAAAACTAAGCTTTGAATTTATAGGAACCTCTTCCATCCGGGACCAGCGGACGCCCGGTGTGATCAACAGGGAATCTGATCCGGTATATGGAAAATACTCAAGGGATTTCGACATCAACCCGTACTCATACGCATTAAATACCAGCCGCTTAATTACACCTTATGACGATAAAGGGAACCTGGATTATATGCTGATGAACTGGGCGCCCTTTAATATATTGAACGAAGTAAAAAACAACTATCTGAAACTTTCTATGCTGGATATAAAAGTGCAGGGCGGTTTCAAATACATGATCATACCAGGACTTCAATACTCCATAGACGGGGCGTACCGGTATGCCCAAACCACCCGTCAGCAGTATATACTGGATAATTCCAATATGGCGCAATCCTTCAGGGCCTATTCCAATAGCTCTGTCATTGGTAATAACCGCTGGCTTTACGATGATCCGGATAATGATAATTTGCCCGTGATCGTTTTGCCCGAAGGCGGATTTTTGAATACGGTTGAAGATAAAATTAAAAATTACTACTTCCGGCAGAACGTAGAGTTCGATAAAAAATGGGCACGCAATACGTTCAATTTCTTCGGTTCCATGGAGCTTCGGTCTACAGACCGGCAAAACTATGCGTACGATGGGGCCGGCTATCAATACAATAACGGTGGCCTGGTGAATCCCAATTACCTGTACTTTAAAAAAGTAATGGAAAGCGGTACGCCTTATTTTGGTATGTACTATACCTACGACCGCTTTCTGGCATATATGGGCCGGGCCGCGTATAACTTCGATAACCGGTTCAGTCTTAACGGAACCCTGCGCTATGATGGTTCCAATAAGATGGGTCAATCTCCGCAGGCGCGCTGGCTGCCCACCTGGAACCTATCGGGAGCCTGGGATATTTCCAACGAAAAATTCTTCCCCACGCATTTGTTCCTGAGTTCGGCAAGGGTAAGGGGTACTTATGGCCTGGTGGGTAATATTGGTAATGCCACCAATACCGATGCTGTTTTCTACAACAGGATCTCCTATCGACCCAATACCGATGAAAAAGAAGCGGTGATCTATATTGGCGATCTGGCCAATGATCAGCTGACCTGGGAGAAAATGCGGGAGCTGGACCTGGGGGCAGACCTGGGCTTTTTTGACGACCGGCTGAGCCTTACGGTAGACTATTATCGCCGGAATGTTTTTGACCTGATCACCACTGTAAAAAATGCAGGGATCGGCGGCGAAAAAACAAAAACGGCCAATAACGGAAGAATGAAAGGCCAGGGCTTTGAAACGACGATTGGTGCGCAAATCATCCAGGCCAAAGAGCAGGGTGATTTTGGATGGAGTACCCGTTTGAATTTTGCCTTTAATAAAAACGAAATTGTAGAGCAGCAGATCAGCCCCAACATCTGGTCATTGGTAAGAGCTGAGGGTGGGCCATTGCAGGGTTATCCGCAAAGAGGCCTGTTCTCCATAAAATATGCAGGGCTGGATCCGGCAAACGGCTCGCCCCGTTACATCAATGAATCCGGCGACGTTGACAATTATATTTACCTGCAAGGTAATACCACCAAATATTTGAAATACGAAGGACCGGTGGATCCCACTTTTACAGGCGGCTATTTTAATAAACTGGATTATAAAGGCTTTTCATTATCGGCCTTGTTTACGTTTTCTTATGGAAATAAAGTAAGACTCCAGCCCATTTTTTCAGACCGGTATACCGACCTGTTAGCGATGTCGCAGGAAATGGGTAACCGGTGGATCATGCCCGGCGATGAAAACAAAACAAATATTCCGTCTATTTTAGACGCCCTGCAGCGGGTAAATTATAAGCGGCTCACCACCGGTACATCCGTGTCTCCGGCCTATGCATACAATGCCTATAACTATTCTGACCAACGGGTGGCCAAGGGAGATTTCATCCGTTTGAAAACAGTGGCATTGGCGTATCTGTTGCCCAGGAGCATTACGCAGCAAATGGGACTTAACAGCATGCAGTTATCCTTTGTAGGGAACAATATTGTACTGTTGTACTCCGACAAAAAATTGTTAGGAGCAGATCCGGAGTTTTTTAACAATGGCGGTGTGGCCATGCCCATTCCCCGGGCGTATACATTCTCAATAAAAATCGGTTTATAATTTTTAGTACTATGAACAAACTTATTATAATTACAATTTGTGGCGTCTTGTTATTTTCCGCTTCTTCCTGTAAGAAGTTCCTGGAAAAGGCACCCGATAACCGGGCCGAACTGAGTACCGCTGCTAACGTGGCTAAATTAGTAGCATCTGCCTATCCGCAAGCGCCTTATGCACCTTTGGGTGAAATGTATTCGGACAATGTATCCGATAAAGGACCCAATGCAACGGGCATTAACCTGGACCTGCCCTTTCCCCAGATGTACAAATTTGAGGATGTTGATGAAGATAGCTACAACACGCCGGCTGCATTCTGGAACGGAGCTTATGCAGGTATTGCGGCCGCCAACCAGGCCCTGGAAGCCATTGAAAAAAATGATATCGGTCCTTCTGCCAATCCGTACAAAGGAGAGGCGCTGGTTGCCCGTGCTTTCAGCCATTTTCTGCTGGTTACTTTTTTTGCCAAACCCTACGATCCGGACGGAGCCAACGATACGCCGGGCATACCTTATATACTAACGCCGGAAACCAATCCGTATGTAAAATATGCAAGGGGTACCGTTGCATCTGTATATGCGCAAATAGAAAAAGACCTGGAAGCCGGTATCCCGCTTTTAAAGGGCGGTGAGTGGCAGGTTCCGGCCTATCATTTTACACCGGCAGCGGCGCATGCCTTTGCCGCGCGCTTTTATTTATTTAAAAAACAATGGCAGAAAGTAATTGACCATGCCAACCAGGTGGTGCCCAATGGCGATTTTACCGGAAGCATCCGGAACTATCCCGCAGCAGCAAGTTTAACCACCGATGGTACGGCGTATGCCAATTTCTTTTGCAACGGAGATGCTAAGTTTAACCTGCTGGTACATGAAATGGACGCCCGGTTTCAAAGGACTACTTTCTTTGCAAACAGGTATGCATTTGGCCCGGCTGTATATTCCTGGTATACCGCTTCCAATGTAACCGGAACCAAGTTCTATACGGTTGGCTTTACCTATAGCACCGGCAACTATACCCTAAGTAAGCTAAGAGAGTTCTTTTTTGTAACCAATGCCGCCGCAAGCATCGGGTATCCTATGTTGCAGATGCCGTTGCTGACAACCGATGAGGCCTTGCTAAATCGTGCGGAGGCTTATCTGCAACTGGGTAACTATGATGGAGTGCTGGCCGATCTGAATATGTGCGCCCGGTATAAGTTTACCACGTATAATCCTGCCACCATGGCGGTAACCCTGGCCAAGGCCAAAGATTTTTATAAGGTGGATGGTGTGCCGGCGGATGATAAAACAGCACTGCTCAACACCATCCTGGATTTTAAACGCTGGACCTTTATGAACGAGGGCATGCGCTACTGGGATATGATCCGCTATAAAATGCCGATAAAGCATTTGCTTATCGCCAACGACAATTCAGAATCATACATAACACTGGAGGCAAATGATAACCGGCGGGTATTTCAAATTCCCAAGGATGCCGTGCAGTTAGGCGGATTACAACCCAACCCCAGATAATAAAACATATAAAACGTATACGGATGAAAAGATTTATACATTATATATTGGTCACTGTTGCCTTTGCTGCACTGCTTGCAACGGGCAGTTGCCGTAAAAACGATACGAATTTAAATGTGGATATGAATGATTATCCGCAAAACATTACCCCCACCAATGACATTGATACCTGGCTCAACCAGCAATTTACCACTCCATGGAATATACTGGTACAGTACCGCTTTGACCGGAGCAAGCAGAGCGACGACCTGAAAAATGTGTCGCCGGTAGACCTGAATAAGATTAAACCAGCCATGCAGATGATCCTGGATAATTTCATAGGCCCCTATCAAAAAGTAGCCGGCGATAATTTCGGTAAGACCTATTTTCACAAAGAGTGGGTGCTTTTTGGATCAGGAGAATACAACAATGATAATAGCTATACCGTGGGCACCTCCAGTAATGCACGTACGATGGTATTATTTGATTTGAACAAGTTTACGCCTACTGATCCCGCCCTGGTATTGTGGTACACACATGTGGTGTATCATGAATTTACCCACGCGCTAAACCAAACCATACCCATTCCTCCTACGTATGCCAGGGTAAGCGCGGGCGATTACGATCCTGACTGGACAAAAGTAAACGCTGATACTGCTTATGCGCGTGGATTTATAACTCCATATGGCGGTAGTTCTTTTGGCGAAGACTTTGCAGAGATGCTGGCCTCCTTGTTGGTAGACGGCCCTATCCGGTACAGCAATATAATAAACAAGATGGGCCCCAATGCACCAGGCTCTATACGCCTTAAGGAAAAAGAAGCAATCATCTATGAGTACATGAAAAATAATTTCAATGTAGATATCTATACATTACAGGCCGAAATACAAAAACAGCTGAAAACGATCTATAATGTGACGGATCCATCGGATATTTCATTGCAATTTCCTTTCCAGCTTGCAGGAAATAAAGTCAATACCATTACGGTTGATACCACTGCGGTTCATTATACTACTTATGGTTCTTCTGCAGCATTCAATACCCTATACTCCAATTTCAGAGCAGAATTCAAAGCTGCCCAAACGACGTATGACATCAGGTATCTGCAGTTTGTATTTACAAGTGCCAGTACAATGATTTTTAGAATTGCATTTGCAACCTCACCTACCGCTGCTACGGTTTATGCATCTGATTACTATATGGCCTATACGGTTGATCCAATAACGGGCCTGACGCGGTTTACAAAAACGCAGTCCGGCGGCCTGGATTATAATGGAAACGGAGGTAATTTCGGATTGACGGCATTCGAAAAAATAATGCTGCCCTACCTGACGAACCGGAGTTTTGTAGCCGCGTATTTACCAACGACGATCACTCCCACCAATCCTTTATATAAAACCTTTGCCGGATTTTCTGTAAATGGAACGCCTGCTAATTATTTCTACGGACCAGTAACTTACAAATAACAGGAATTATGCAAAAATTATTATACATACTTTTAGGAACGCTGCTGTTTGCCTGCAACAAGGCCAAGGTAGATTATGTGTTTGACAAACTGCCGGAGCAGCGCATGAAAGAGCGGAATGCAGAATTACAAAACCTGCTGACCGGCTCTGCCAATGGGTGGAAGGCCTTTTTACGTACCTCGCTTAATGGCGGCGGCTATGGATTTTATATGAAGTTTGATGCGCAGGATTATGTAACCATGCTGTCAGACTGGAACACTGCCAATGCCACTACCCAGAAGCAGTCTACCTACCGCGTTCAGTATATATCCAATTCTACGCTTATATTCGACTCTTATACGTACATCAGTATTTTGCAGGATCCTAACTCAGCCAATAACGGAGGTTCTGCACGTGAGGGCCTGCAAAGCGATGTGGAGTTTGAATACCTGCGCAACAGCGGCGATACCATTATTCTTAAAGGCAGAAAGTACAAGAACACGTTGTTCCTGCTAAAGGCAAGCACCAGCGATGCTGCTGCTTATACCGGCGGGGGATATGCAACGGCGATCGATGCCTTTAAAACGTATTTTAGTACCAAAAGAAATAATTACTTTTCAGTAGACTCTGCCGGGAAAAGCAATGCCATAATCATCAGCTTTAATAATACCACCAAGCTTTTTAATACCATAAGGCTGGGTGCCAATGGCGCCGGTGTTCCGGCGGCCACGGGTTTTGGTTTTAGTAATGATGGGGTGTTTCTTACCGATCCGATAAAGTTGCTAGGAACCACTTTTACTGCATTAAAGCAAAAAGATGCGAATACAATTGTAGTGATTGATGCACAGGGAAAGGAATATGCCGTTCAGCAAAGTACAACGCCCATCCTCCCGTTAAAGGCGATCATCGGAACGGGTGTTACCGCATTTACAATTCCAAATGCAACAGCCTATGCCGGCTGGTCGGCCGACTTTACTGCGCGCAGAGCACAGGTACGGCAAAGCCTGTTAACCGGTGGTTATAATCTTACCTTGGGAAAGATCGTATTAACGTTTGGCAAGGCGGCACAGCGGATGAGTTTTGTAGCTGATATTCCGCAGGGAGCTACACAATTTACTGCTACCTTTAATTTATATTACAATCAGGCAGACGACGGTACGATTACATTCACCAAGGCCAGCGATTATTTGGGCACCAATGCGGCTATTACAGAAGCCGGCTTTGGACCCATTCTTGGGCAGCGGCTGTTAACGGATTCCTTTGCAGTTGATTATTACGACAGTGGCGCCACTGGTGTACTTGCTGTCTTTACAAGCGTGCAACACCCGGAATTTTCGTTTACCACAGTGTTTTAAAGATGAAATTTGTTAGGGTGATCCAGAAGGCCTGTTTATAATAAATGGTTGTTCTGAACCTGGCTCAGCAGGTATTAGCAGAACGGGCAGGGCAAGGAGCCTTTGGGATCACCCTTAATTATTACAATTTGGGGTAACGCCTTGTCAGGATTCGACACGGGTGCCTTCAGCCACGAAACAAATAATTTTCATGCAAATCAGATCTTCTGTTGCTTTGCTGATCTCCATTTTGCTCACTGCATATTTTATAGTGCGGTATTACATCGCTATTAAAAATGCAGATCCCGGTCCGGTTTTTACTGCTATCGCGGAGCTTATTACGATACCGGCAATATTGCTGGTGCCGGCAATATTGGTTTATGTTATAGTTAGGATAAGCAAAAAAGAATACGACTTTAAACTTATTGTGGCCGGTATTTTTTCGATCGCAACGCTCCTGTTATTGGTAACAATGTTCGCAGTGATGTAAAAAGATGATTTATAAGTGGGCCTGGGCAGATTTAACTTGACTGATGTTTCTGTATTTGTTACGGTACGCTGATGAGCAGCATGACAGGTTCTTCCCAGGAGAATAGGTTACTGAGTATAGCTGCCTGGGCGATTTGGCTGAATCAATTTGATTTTTTTAACCGCTAATATTTAAAAAATGAAAAAAACAGCGATCTGTCTTTTGGTACTATTGGCCGGGCTCTTTGTAAGCCGGTCTTTGTTTGCACAGCAGAATCCTCCGTTGTATTATATGTACGCAACGGATCATAACCTGTCCTATGTATCCTATGCCCCCAATGGCGGCTCTGTTTCGGGTACCCTGTCCCTCACTTCTTATTGTTCCTGGCCGGTGGGGAGCCAGCCGCAGCAGTCCGACTACTACATTTCTTTGCCAACGATTACAAGCACCGGAGGCATAACCTTTGAGCTCGTGAATACTTACGGGCAATGGGATGATATGTATTATGTGTACCAGGATGCCACGCAAACCTATACGGTTACGTTGCGCACTTATTTTGTTCAGACCGGGCAGCCATTTGCCGCCGAAATCGTATCGGGGCCCGTTGCGGAGCCCGTGGATGAATAGAGAATGATCATTTACGGATACAACTGGTCTTTATTTGGGGGAAAAAGGGGCACCAAAAGTCGTTTAAAAATGGAATGACAGATGGCAGGATGCATAGAAGATCAATCCTGCTGCCGTTGTGCTGAACGTAGCCGGAGCATCCCTGTGATACCAGGCTGTCCGGAAATTGAGGGATCCTTCCACTCCGGTCAGGGTGACGGAACGAAGATTGCGCTGCCTAAAGCTCCGGTATTCTGCTTAAACTTTCGAACGTTTGTGTATTTTTCGCTACATATGTGGTAAGAATCGTTCCATAAACGAAGTGTTTAAAAAAATCATTAATACGTTGAATCCTAAATACTTCAGATTTTCTAACGGCTCTCGGAGCTATAAAGCGGGCCTGTCCGTTTTTAAGAAATTTTAATAAATGCCTCAAATCGGCCATTTTTGCCCAGGCTTTGCTATATTTGTTGGCATCACTTTAAAAGAAAAGCGTAAATGTTTAATTTAATCTTATTCGGTCCTCCCGGTAGCGGTAAAGGAACACAATCTGACCTTCTGGTGTCAAAGTATGGCCTGGTGCACCTTTCCACCGGGAACCTTCTGCGTTCAGAAATCGCCGATAAAACGCCCCTGGGTATAGAGGCGAAGAATTTTATGGACAAGGGGCAACTGGTACCGGATGAAGTGGTAATTGGTATGATCGACAATTGCCTGGAGCTGCATAAAGATGCGGGCGGCTTTTTGTTCGACGGTTTTCCACGTACCGCTAACCAGGCAAAAGCCCTGGATAAATTGCTGGAACTGAAACGTACCGCTATTCACAGTGTACTGGCGCTTGAAGTTTCTGAAGAAGAGCTGGTAAAACGCCTGCTAGAAAGAGGCAAAACTTCCGGCCGGTCAGATGATACCAATGAAGCAGTGATCCGCAACCGTTTTTCCGTTTATCAAAATGAAACGGCACCTGTTGCAGATCATTACAAACTGCAGCACAAATTTAAAGCCATCCCCGGTGAGGGATCTGTAGAAGATATTTCAAATGCCCTGAGCAGCCAGATCGACAAAGTGTTGGAACGGCAGCGTAAAGAACAGGAAGCATTCGATTAAAAGTGTTGAGGTCCGGTTGAAGCCGGACCTTTTTTTATTTGCTGCCTAATACCCCCTCAGCCTTGCTGATGCTGCTGAGCACCGCATCCTTCATCACATTCACTTTTGTTTTCTGATCCTGCAGGTATTTGATACGTTCCGGTTCATTATCTTTTAATGAGTCATATTTGAACCCGTTCATCCAGTCATGCATGGTTTTGTCGGCATTGGTCAGATCTGTCAGCGCTTCCTCCAGCTTTGTTTTTAAACCGGCATTTTGTTTTTGAGCGCCTGCTGGTAATTTGCCAAGGGAGTCAATAGCGGCTTTTGACTCGTTCATCAGCCGCTCGAGCTTTTTCATTTTCGGCATGGCCACATCATGCCCGTCAATAACTTCCTGTAAAAGACTGTCTGCCTGTGTTTGAGGGCCGTCTGGCGTTTCGGTGGATGCCGGACGATTTCCATCCCCGCAGGCCATCAATAAAACAAGGGTTAATGGGAAAAACAGAAACTTCATGGATGAGAAATTTTAAGGCTAAGGTACGAATAGTTGCCGGACCGGCCGGACTGTTAAGGAATGATTCTTGTATATTAGCTACTGGAATAACCCCGGCGTTTACCTGATGACATCAGTATTGCCGGTGGATTTTTTAATAAAAAGGAAGCAACATGAAAAAACAACAGGTAATAATGGCCGCCGTTTTTGTAATGGCAGTGGCTTGTAACAATAATCCTTCGGCAGAGGGAACACCAGCCCCAACAGCGGGCGACTCCACCGCCCTGCCTACCGCCACGCCGCTAACAGATCCGGCCGATAGTGTGATTGCCAATACGGCAAATGTGGATAGTACGGGCACGCCGGCCCCGGGAGTAGATAAAAACGAGAAGAAATACACCAATGACAAGGGTGAAACCATTACTGCTGTTTACCACGATTCGGGGAATATGGGCGTAGCGGAGCTTACTATAAACGGAGAAACGGTAAAGCTGATGAAGGGCGAAAAGGAAAAGGGAGCCACCGTTTATACCAATGGAAAACTTACCTGGAAAGTGAATGCCGATGAAGCTTCGCTGGAAAAGGATAATGTGATCACTGTATATAAAACGGTGAAATAGGAACCTTTAGTCAGCAGTCAGCAATCAGCCATTAGCTCAGAGACCACGCTAAAAGCTGATTGCTGACCGCTCTTTGCTAATCCGTATCCATTTCCTGTGCACCGCCGCCGTCCTGCCAGTTAAAGGCGCTGCCTCTTCTTCCCAGTTCCCAATAAAATTTACTGCGGGGCTTTTGATCATTACCCGTTTCATTCATGGTATCTGTGTTATATAAGCGGCCATTTACCATTACATATTTTATCGATTCGGTGTTGCGGATATTTTCCAGGGGATTGGCATCCAGGATGATCAGGTCTGCCAGTTTCCCGGTTTGCAGGGATCCGATCCAATCGTCCAGTCCAAGACTGCGGGCGGAGTTGATGGTGGCGGTTTGCAGTGCCTGCAGCGGGCTCATGCCTCCCTGTGTCAGCATCCATATTTCCCAATGGGCACCAATACCCTGTATTTGTCCATGTGCGCCCATGTTGATGGTTACCCCGGCATCGCTGAGTTTTTTAACGCTTTTGGAGCTGAGGATGTGACCGTTTTCATATTCTTCTTCGGGCAGCATGGTGCGGTGGCGGCTGCGCTCATCAATAACCGCGCGGGGTGTGTATTTTAACAGCTTTTCATTTTCCCACACATTGGTATGCTGGTACCAGTAATATTCGCCGGACACCGAACCGTAATTTACGATCAGTGTAGGAGTATATGCGGTTTTTGAATGTTTCCAAAGCTGGATCACATCATCCTGTAATACTGCAACGGGCAGGTTATGTTCGATGGTCGTATGCCCATCGTTGATCATGGCCATATCGTGATTAAAAAAGGAGCCCCCTTCCGGTACTACCAACACGCCCAGTTCTTTGGCAGCGGCGATGATCTGCTGGTTCTGCTCCCTGCGGGGCTGGTTATAACTTTTTACAGAGAATGCTCCAAATGCCTTTGTTCTCCGGATGGCACTGCGCGCGTCATCCAGGGAATTGATAACGGCTTTGAGATCTCCGTCTGCACCATACAATACGGTTCCGGTGCTAAATACACGCGGCCCCACCATTTTGCCGGCCCGGATCATTTCGCTTTGCGCAAACACCAGTTCACTATTGGCCGAAGGATCATGCATGGTTGTAACGCCAAAAGCAAGGTTGGTATAATAAGGCCAGTGCTTTTGGGGGGTAATGCCGCTCCTGAAATGATTGCCATGGGCATGTGCATCTACAAAACCGGGCAGGATGGTCTTTCCGGCGCAATCAACGACAGTGGCGCCGGCGGGAATGGTTACCTCGCTACCCGCGCCAACCGCTTTCAGCAGGTTGCCCTCCACCAGCACCGTGCCCTTTTCAATAACGGCATTATTGTTCATGGTGATGATGCGGGCATTGGTAAAGGCCGTTAGTCCCCTGGGCTTGTCGGGTGCATACGTAACGCCAACCGGCAGGCCTTTTGCAACAGCCGGCACCGTAGTGGTATCTTTTTCATTCAGGAACTTGAAATACTGTTTGAGCGGAATGGTAAAATATTCGTTGCCGAGGTTATAATGCAGTTCTTCGCTATTGGCATTCCAGTGCAGGTTATAACCCGCATCTTTGGCCACCAGTTGCACCGGTATGGTATTGGAACCGCCGGCGATCTCGAGGGTTTTCCCTGTCTTGGGGAAAGCGGCAATATATACTTTATGCAGGTCTACAAAGGCCAGCCAGTTGCCATCCGGCGACAGTATATACTGACTGCCATAGGTGCTGGTGGCTGCAGTTTTTTCTTCGGTGCCATCTTTTTTGCAAAGGACCAGGTTCCTTCCCCTTTGGAAATAAATAAGGGTACCAGTGGCATCAAAATAAGGGGCGCTGCCATTTTGTGTAATACGAACAGGGCGGGCGATTCCGGCTACATCAGCCGTGTAAATGCCGGTATTTGTGTTGAACGCATTGCCCAGCACATTATCCCCATCTTCTTTGCAATACACGATGGTTTTGGCATCGGGACTAAAAGCGGGAGTGGTGTAGATACCTTTTTCAATATCCAGCCTGCGGGAGCTGCCTTTTGTAAGATCCATTATATGAATGCTTCCCATGGCGCTGTCGTTCCAGCTGATATAGGTGAGCCAGCGGCCATCCTTTGAAAAAGAAGGCTGGTCTTCGATGTCATCTGATTTTGTAAGACGTGTGGGTTTGCCGTTGGGCAGTTCCTGTTTCCACAAAGATCCAAGAGCATTGTATACAATAAATTTTCCGTTGGGGGCGGTAACCAGGCTCCGGAGCACATGAGTGGTATCCTGGTCTTTATTGAGGTTTTGTTTTATGCGGATGGCTTCCGCAATTTTTTGCGTAACGTTACAGGTAAAGGGTATTTCCGTGGCGGTGTTGCTGCCGCTTACCGGCACCTTATTCAGCTTGCCGCCGGCCCATATTACCATATCTTTTCCATCCGGCATCCAGGCAAAGCCCGTGTAAACGCCAAAGATGGCCCAGGCTTCCTGCTGGTCTTTGCTGAGTTTGTCGTAAACCGGCCATTCTTCCCCGGTTTCAATATTCCGTAGATACAAAACGGTTTTGGTGCGCACCCTTCTTACAAAGGCCAGTGTTTTACCGTCTGGAGATACCTGCGGCCGGAAAGCGCTTCCACCGCCGCCGGTAACCGTTTCGGTTTTGCCTTTTTCGAGGTCATAGCGTTTGATCACATAGATCTCATTATTGGGGTCTTTATTGTACTGAAAATATCCCCCGGGGTACATGTCTTCGCTGTAATAGATATAACGCCCGTCCGGAGATGCCGAAGGCTCGTTCACATCCTGCTGATCGTTCTTACGTTTGGTGAGCTGAATGCCATCGCCACCGGTGATGTGGTACATCCAGATTTCCCCTGCGCCCATCGAACGCATGGCTGTGAAATGTTTGCGGGCAATAATATAGTTGCCTTCCGGCGACCATACGGCATTGTTCAGCAGCCGGAAATTTTCTTTGGTCACCTGCCGGGCGTTTTGGCCATCCCGGTCCATCACCCATATATTATCACCACCACCTGCATCGGAAGTAAAAAGGATCTTTTTCCCATCTGGACTAAAGCGCGGCTGTACCTCATAGGCCAGGCCCTGCCGCAGCACGCGTGCGGTGCCGCCGGTGATGGGCATGCTGTAGATATCGCCCAGTAAGTCGAACACAATTTCATCCCCTTTGGGCGATACATCCAGGTTCATCCAGGTGCCTTCGTTTACAGAAAAGGAAACATCCTTATAGAACTGGCCGGGAGGATTGTTTACATCCCATTTTGAAGAGGCCGGTTTGGTAGAGTCCTTTTTAGGCTGGGCAGCAATTGAGGAGCCTATAAAACAAAGACCGATAAAAAGTAAAGACCGCATGTATGTTGATTGTTTATAAAGAGCCGAATGTAGGAAATTAGCGGCAAACTTAGTTGGCGGTTGCAGTTTGGCGGCTTTCGGCTGACGAGGAGACCGGGGTGAAATTTTGAGGCGATGCCTGTCCTCCCTGTCGCAGTGTCCCCCTGCACAAAAGCCGAAGGGCTGCGCCGCTTAGGCGGAAATCCTTTGCCGGGTTGGCGATGCGGGAAGGGCAAAGATTGAAGACGGGCGGCGGACTGTAGCTGATGAATGTACTACAGCCGGGAGCCCCAAAATATTTATTTTAACAGGTGATATACCAGGAAACTGAGCGTATAGGCCAGTGTGGTCATATAGGCCAGCTGTATGAGGGGCCATTTCCAGGAACCGGTCTCGCGTTTTACAATGGCAAGGGTGCTCATGCAAAGCATGGCAAATACATAAAAAATGAGAAGCGATACACCGGTGGCAACCGTAAATACCTTGCTGCCGTCTTCAAAAGTGGCTTTGTCCATTTTATCGCGCAGGGCCACATTGGCGCCGCCGTCATCTTCCACACTATACAGGGTAGCCATGGTGCCCACAAATACTTCGCGGGCAGCAAAGGAGGTAACCAGGGCAATGCCGATCTTCCAGTCGAAGCCCAGCGGACGGATCACCGGCTCAATGCTTTTTCCCATAATACCGGCGTAGGAGTTTTCCAGTTTGGCTGCTGCGCGGGTTTCTTCCACCAGTACGGTGTCCGCATTGGGTTTGGCCAGGGCAGTTTCGTATTCCTGCTGTATGATGTGCATGCGTTCTTTGGGCCCAAAGGAGCTGAGGAACCAGAGGATGATGCTGATGATCATGATGATTTTACCGGCCTGTACCACGAAGATCTTTGCTTTTTCGATCATCGTTTCCAGTGCGTTTTTCCAGCGGGGCGCACGGTACACGGGCAATTCCAGGATGAAATAGCTTTTTTCCCTGTTTTTTATAAAGAACTTGGCCACATACGACACCAGGAGGGCAAATACCACGCCCAGCAGGTAAAGGCCCATCATCATGAGGCCCTGAAGGCTGATGAATCCAAGAAAGTAGGTTTTGGGAATTACGAGGCCTACCAGGATCACATATACCGGCAACCGGGCAGAGCAGCTCATGAGGGGGGTAATTAAAATAGTGAGCAGCCGTTCCTTGCGGTTTTCGATGCTGCGGGCACTCATAATGGCGGGTACTGCACAGGCAAAGCCGCTGATCATGGGCATTACACTTTTTCCGTTGAGCCCCACGCTGCGCATAACCCGGTCTGTTAAAAAGCTGATGCGGGCCATGTAGCCGGTATCTTCCAGCAGGGTGATCAATCCAAAAAGGATCATGATCTGGGGCACGAAGATGATGATACCGCCTAAACCGGCAATGATGCCATTTATTAAAAGGTCGGAAAAATTGTTTTTGGGAAGCACATTGCTCAGCCATCCACTAAAGGAGGCTGTTCCGGATTCGATCCAGTCCATCGGGTAGGATGCGATCAGGAATACGCACTGGAACATCAGGAACAGCACGGCCAGCAAAATAAAATAGCCCCAAACGCGGTGCAGGAAAATATTGTCCAGTTTATCAGTAAGGATCCATTTTTTATTCGGATCCGGCAGGGTAACGGATCCGTTCATCACCATACCAATGCGTTGGTAGCGCTGAAGGATCTCTTCTGCCTGGGTTTTGGTGGGGTTGAAATGATGGTCGGCCTCTGTTTGCTCAATCTGCTCCTGCAGGGTATTGGGCAGGGTAAAGGTTTCGTGGTTGATGAGGTAATGCACGCCCTCATAAGGACTAATGCCGGGTACCAGCTGCTGAACACCGGCAATAGCCTGGGGCGCCAGCGCTTCCACATCGATAAAATTATGCACCGGAGCCTTAAAGAGGTTGCCGGAAACCAGCTCGATGGCTTTTTTGAGATGGTCGATCCCCTTGTTTTTACGGGGATTTACGGCCACGATGGGAATGCCCAGTTCCCGTTCCATTTCATTGATATTGATGTGGATGCCTTTTTTCCGGGCAAGATCCATCATCGTAAGCGCCATCACCACAGGACGCTTCAGATCAATGATCTGACTGCAAAACAATAAATTACGTTTCAGGTTACTGGCATCCGCCACTACCACAATTACATCGGCCTTCAGGTCTTTGTCCTGGTTCAGGATCACTTTATAGGCTACTTCCTCATCCAACCGGCGGGGATATAAACTATAAGTTCCCGGAAGATCGATGATTTTGGCGGTTGATTGGCCAATTTTTGAAGTTCCGGTCTTTTTGTCTACGGTTACCCCGGGAAAATTCCCCACTTTTTGCGTCAACCCGGTAAGCGAATTGAACAAAGAGCTTTTCCCGCTGTTGGGGTTACCCACTAATGCTATATGTAGCTGCTTATTTTCCAAAATCCTAAGGAGCCGCAAATTTACGGATCCTTTGCGGATGATCATTTACGAAATCCGATGTTTGTGGTTGCGGCTGCTCATACACGCTATCCGGGATCGGCCCAATGACCCGGCCTGGCGAGTTGAGTGCTGTGCAGCGGAGCATGCATCTGCCGCAGGACGAACACTAAAAACAGGTGGTTCCTGCTTTGTAAACTAATGGTGGCTGTTCTCCCGTTCTGAAGCTGCTGGCTTTGATCGGGGAACACCGTTCTTTTGGATCGTATTATACCGGGTGCTTATAAATGATCGATTGAGTGATGACCGATGGCATTATGCTTTTCATCTAAAGGGATGTATGTATTGTAAGCGACTTCAAAAATATTTCCTTCAATATCTTCAAAGTAAAAGAAACGGCCTCCAAAAGGAAGCGTGGCGGGCGCACCAAGCATTTTGACTCCTTTTGACCGGAGCTGTTCGTATAAGGATTCTACCTCATCTTCTGCCGGCACGTTGTAGCTGATAATGATCGGGCGGAACCCGGTGCCGGCCGGATCAACGCCCATGAATCCTGCCAGGTCTTTCCGCTTCCCGATACTTAGTAAAAAGCCATTCATTTTATAGAAGACAATATCCTGGTTCCCGGCCACCGGTTTCCAGCCTAGTTTTTCTTCATAAAATCGGGTCATAGCAGGCAGGTCATTTGCCGCGATGGTCAATACGCTGATTCTTTGTTCCATAGCAACTGGATTTATCCTTTTTATGATCAAACAAAATTATAGGGCTGCCAGGGATTGGCTTTGGAAAAACGCAACAATCTTAAAAACAGGGATGCCCGGCGTACTTTTATATCATTCTCTAAAAGGGATAGTCGCCACGGCCAGGCGTCCGAATGCTGTTCCAAAGCCCGTGAACCGGCAGTTCGCCGGGTATTGTTAGCCTGCTGCAGACAGCGATTCTATAGGCACTTTTTCTTTTTCCCCGGTCCTTTTAAAGCCGGTGATTTCTTCAGCCAGTTTGTTCAGGTCGCCCGAGGCGCGGCTGATCAGCAGGAACTGGTCAATGATGGGCTTTAATTCATTCAGGGTGATCTTGGTTTCGGTATCCAGCAGCCCCTGCTGAATTTCGTGCCGGCGTTTTTCCAGCAGCTCTTTTACGGCTGTTTTCAGGGATTGGGTATCCATATGTGCTGCAGGCTGTGTTATGTCTTCATCTGAAAGCATGCCGGCGGTATTTTCCAGTTCGTGGATGGTATTTTCAATAATGGGCAGGAAATTATAGGAACGGTATTTGGCAGCAAACTGGCGGGAGTAATGGGCGAGGGTTGCAATATGGGAGTTGATGGTAAAGATCATTACTACAAACTGGTGAATGGTTTTAATATTCCGCTGCTTGCTTTTGGGCTCGCTGAGCATCCGGGAAAAGGTGCCGGAAAGGTTGGCCTGGGCCACAAAGGCTTCCTTGCGGCTGAGTTTGTAATCCGGCGCCGGTTCATTTTTTACGTAGGGACCAGAAACCGTTTCAAAATAGATCCTGGTTTTTTCGAGGGCGGCGGCCATATAGCTTTTGACCTGTTTTTTCTCCCAGGATGGGATGATATAGGTGGTCATGAAGGCAATAAGGGATCCGATAATGGTATCCAGCACCCGGTTTTCGATCACCACATGAAAATTGCGGCTGTCCAGCAAAAAGAACATAATCAGTACATAGGCGGTCATAAACGTAACGCTTACCAGGTAGCGGGTACGCATAAAGCTGTAGGTGGCAATCATTAACAGGATCATGGCCGTAAAACGGCCGGTGCCCGTCTGGATCAGGAACAGCAGCCCGATGCCGCCCATTGCACCAATGATGGTACCCAATACCCGCTGGTAGTTCCGCTGTTTGGTAACGCTGTAGGTGGGTTTTAAGATCACCAGGGTGGTGAGCAGGATCCAGTAGCTGTATTCGAGTTTTAAAAGATGGGCTGTAATATAGCCCAGGGTCATGGCCAGGCTTAAACGCAGTGCATGCCGGAAAGTATTGGATTGCAGGGAAAGATTTTCGCGAATCAGCTCGCTGTCGAGGTCTGTTTTTTCCAGGAAGGATTGATAGTTCTCCGATAACCGGTATTCCTTTACTTCCTTCCGGTCGTACCGGGTATAATGATGGAGAGTATAGATGCGCAGGATCATGTCTTCGATCGACTGCATGATTTTGCGCATATTGATCAGGGCTTCCAGGTTTTCCGCGTTGCGATGGGTAGCCACAAAGCGTTCAAAATGCTGCTTCAGGTTCCGGAGCCCGTCATTCAGGCTTTTAGATACCCTGGAGCGGCGTCCTTCCTGTACCGAAACACCAATTTCATACAATTCGTCTACCATTCCCAGGATCACTTTTTGAAAATGCGGCAGGATATTGGTACCATCAAACCGCTTGTGCATCGATTCATAGTTGTAAAAGGTGGCATTGGCCTTTTCGAAAAGGTCGACCGATTCTACAAAGATCACCAGCAACCCGCGTCCGGTGAGGGTGGTAGATTTTACGATATTGCGGCTTTTAAACAGCATTTCCCGTACCAGGATCTGTTTATCCTGTACCTTTTGTTGCTGCTGCATCAGGTTTTTATAGGTTTTGTCGTAGTTGACCCCTTCGTTATAGAAATGCGAACGGGTTTTGAGATAGTCGGCCACGGAAACGATGGAGTCGCCCAGGGCCTGCTGAATTACTTTATAGGGACGAACGCCGTGCAGGGCCAGGCTTAAACCAATATACCAGAGCCCTCCGCATAGAAGGTATACGCCATCCAATACCACATTCCATCCCGTAGCTTTGTGATAAAGGGTGAGCACCATAATCAGCAGTCCGGCAAAGCCGATGGCATTGGTACGGGCATTGTAAACACCCAGCATGCTTAGGGAGAAACTAAAAGACAGGATAACGATCGCTGTAATAAAAGGGTTTACATGGGCAAAGCCGGTAATAAGGTCTACCAGGAAGATCAGCGCCAGGGCGGCCAACATGCCATTGCGCCGCTCCCTGATGGGACCCGGAATATCTGCTGCGCTTACCGCCATGGCTCCCAGGGAGGCGATCAGCCCGATTTCGAGCATCCCGAAAAAGTTCAGGATCACCGAAGGCAGGGTAATACCCACAGTGATCCTGATGGCCTCATTGAAATAATAGCTGCTTACAAACTGCCGGTATTCTTTTATATAATCCATGCCCTACAAATTTACAAACAAGAAATAGTTTAAGGAAATACGGTAGCACGCAACACCCTTTTTATGCGGGTGCATTCGGCCTTGGAAAGTGTCTGTGATGATCCGGCGCGGGAAAAATAAGCGATTCCTCGTAAGGCCGCTCCCTTTATCCGCCGGCATTCCCGGAAGGCGATTCCCGCAGGACAACCGGAAAATGAAAAATTCGCCCCAAAAAAAGCCGGTTCCGTAACAATTGTCCATATCCAATGCCGCATCTGTGTTAATCTTGTATTATGAAATCGAGAAGTATATTCCAAAAAGTGGAAATCCTTATAGCCACCCTGGTGGCGGGCTTTGTTATATTCATGATAGCAACGGACCGAACCTTTCCCCATCAGCAGCAATTGTTTGAAGACAATAACGTTGGGTATAGTTTTTATACCAACTACCTGCAGCCGTATATTGCAATTGTGCTGATCAGTTACCTGGTCTTTTTGTTTCTCACCCAGTATGTAGAAACAAAAACCCGGGGATTTTTTAAGATCACGCTGCTGATCTGCACCTACCTGTTCCTGGCTGTAGCGTTTTCGGTTTGTTTTACCTATACGTTTGCCTGGAAGTATGGTTTGGATTATTATCCTACGCAAAGAGATGTTACGGCATCCTTTTTTTCGCAGGGTTTTGCAGTGGCCGCCCTCTGCTACCTGTTTTACCTGATCTATTATGGCTTAAAAGCCCTGATCTTTAGCCCCTTGCTGAAAAAGAAATTAAAGGAAAGCAATGGTACCCGCCTTCTTTTTATCGGGTTAAGCGTGCTGGCCTGGCTTATTATCCTCATTATGCTGGTAAGCAGTAATGCGGCACCTTTTGCCATAATCCTGTGGTCCGTAGTACTGCCTTATGCGCTGCTGGTATTATATATCCATATTTATGTGCTGATCCCCGGACTGCCGGTAAAAAAAGCGTGGACGGGGTATTATTTATCGCGCATTATTCCCATTACGCTCCTGATCAACTTTATTGCCACGGTATTTTGTAAGGCGGCTTCCAACGGTGGGGCTCCTTTTCTGGGCATCTATGTATTGCTGCTTCTGTGGACCGGGATCGCGGTGATTCCGCTGGCCTGGTGGATCTATAAAAACCAGAAGGAAAAACTGGGTTTAAAAACGGCCCTTGGATCTTCTGAAGCCAACCTGAGCTTTCTACGTTCGCAGATCAATCCGCATTTCCTGTTCAATGCGCTCAATACCCTTTACGGTACGGCGTTGCAGGAACACGCCGACCGTACCGGGGAGGGCATTCAGAAGCTGGGCGATATGATGCGGTTCATGCTGCATGAAAATGTACAGGACAAGATCCTGCTGGTACGCGAGGTGGAATACCTGAATAACTATATCGATCTGCAAAAACTGCGTACGGTTAACTCGCCGGATATCCTTATCCAGGTAAAGGTCGACGAACCCGCATCAGGACTCCAGATCAGTCCCATGCTGCTGATTCCCTTTGTGGAAAATGCCTTTAAGCATGGTATCAGTCTGAAGGAGCATTCGTATATCACCATCGCGTTGCATACGCAGGATAATATATTGTATTTTGATGTACAGAACAGCATTCATCTGAAGCAGGATGGTGATCCGGAAAAATTAAAAAGTGGTATTGGACTGCCCAATGTGCGGGAACGCCTGTTGCTGGAATATCCCGACCGGCATGAACTGGTGATCCGTCAAACGGCGAAAGACTTTTTTGTACACCTTACCATCCATTTATAATTATATGCGATTTTACATCAAATCGCCCCTGTTGCTGCTTTTCATCCTGGTTTCATTTTGCAGGGCATCCGGTTCAACCATACAAAATGTAAAGTTTGTGAGCCAGGGAGACACCCTCGCAGGAACAATCATAAAACCGGATCATCCCTTTGCGGCCGTTGTAATGGTACATGGATCTGGCCAGGAAAAGCGAATGATGGAATTTGCGGCAGTTCTGGCCAAAAATAATATCGCTGTTTTAACGTATGATAAACGGGGCGTGGGGGCATCCGGCGGCGTATATGCGGGGCCTGAAGTTGGAACCAATAACATCGATTCTGCAAACCTTTCCCTTTTGTCTTTGGATGCAAGCGCAGCTGTAAATACATTAGTGAAGCATTTGGCAACCGACCAGGTTCCTGTAGGTTTGATCGGGTTTAGCCAGGCCGGATGGATCATTCCCTTGGCTGCGCGTAAAAATCCCAATGTGCGTTTTATGGTTCTCTTTAGCGGGCCGGTGGTAACCGCCCGTGAACAGCTGAGGTTCCAGTTTTTTACACAGGGAGATGCAGATTTTTGGGATACGCACACAGAAGCCGAAGCGCGTAAACACATCATCGGTGATGCAGACCGGTATTCATTTGCAGATACGGATCCCCGTGATGCGCTTTCCAAATTATCGATACCCGGACTTTGGCTTTTTGGGGGCAAAGACATCCAGATCCCGACAGGATTATCAATAGAGCGTCTGAATAAACTTAAATCGAACAACAAACGCTATGCATATAAATTGTTTCCTGCATTGGGGCATAACACCGCTTTTTCGGATGTGCAGGAACCTGTTCAAACAGCCATCCGGTGGATGAAAGCACATTAAAATACTTTAAAGGCAACGCACCTGATAAAAGTTTAGAGCGCTGTAAAAAGTTTTGTATAATATCTTTTAGACCATGATAAAAACAATTCAAATAGGATGGCTGATGCTGCTGGTGCTGCCGGCACAGGCGCAGTTTCGCCTGAGCGGGCGGATAGAGGGACTAAAAGAGCCGGTGATAAAGGTACAGGTTCCTTTTGTATACGATTTTTTTGCGCAGGAGCTGACGGTGCCGGTGAAAGCGGACGGCCGGTTCGATTGCCGGTTCCCGTTGAACGAGGAAAAACTGGTACGGGTGGAGTATGGGCGCAAAGCTGTTCTGATCTATGCCCGGCCGGGTCAATCGCTGCAGATCGGTAACCGCAATGCCGGTGGCAATTTAATGCCAACCGGAGGATCCCTGCTGCAGGAAAACCAGGTTTTGTTTAATGCTGATGTAATGGAATATCCGGGTTTCTTAACAGCACCGCCGCCCCGGGACTCCGTGATAAAAGATTCCGTGCCTGTAATTAATGCCACCTACATACGGCCCTGGATGCAGCACATAGAAGAAAAGGCCGCGGCCATCGCAAAGACGAACATTGCTCCGCGATTAAAGCAATTGTTTATCCAGGAAGTTCGTTCAGCCGCTTACTGCCGGGCCAATGAGTTTGCACGGGAATGTATGAATATGACGCAACTGCGGGCTTTTTACCCGGTACTCTACGGGTCTGTATCTCCAAAATCTGAGGTGGTGCATCCGGGCCCGTTTTATTACTGGTTTGTGCATAATTATACCGGATACCTTGAATCGGAAGCTATGGGACATATGAAGGCAACGGGAAATAAAAACACGGAGCCATTGCGGTATTATAATATCAGCCTCGATAGCGGAACGGTACTGATCCGGAAAATAGGAAAAGCCTATATTAACTGGCTGGCGGTAAAAAACACCAATAGTGCGGCTACTGCCGAGGCCTACCTGGCGCAACAGGTGTTTACCGCTGCTGCAGAAAAAGATCTGAAATATGCCGGTGCCCTGCTGAATGTATTGAAGAAAACATACCCGGCCAGCGCTTATTATCCGTTGCTAAAAAATAATGTAAAGGAGCTGGAAGCATTGCTGGAACAAAACCGGAATAATGCAGCGATACAGATCTGGAAAAACTATGATACCCTATCTTCTATTTACCCGGTTATTGACTCCTTAAAAGGAAAAGTGGTATACCTGGATGTATGGGGTACCTGGTGTATACCCTGTAAACATGAGCTGAAGTTTACCCCGCAGTTAAAAGACTATTTCAAAAACAAGGCAGTGGCTTTTGTATATTTGGATATGGATGATGATGAACGGGATGCTGCCTGGAAGGAGTTTATAAAAGTAAATGGATTAACCGGAATCCATTTAAGAAAGAACCGGCAGCAAATGGCTGCTTTTTGGAAGGAGCTGCTGGCCAATGCAGCGGATAAGGATGAATATTATCCGCAATATTTTATTTTTGATAAGGAAGGAAAACTGGTAGTAGCAAAGGCCGAACGGCCGAGTAAAAAAGAGGTGGTTTATAAACAGGTTGAGTCAGTGTTGAATGAGGAATAGACTATCGGATAACGACAAATAAGATGGAATGCGCATGTGATTTAATTATGCGTATATTTACAGTATGAAAGTAAGATTTAATACAACCATTGACGCGCAGCTTTTAGAAGCGGTAAAGATCGTTGCCATAAAGCAGCAGGTGAGTGTGTCTCAATTGATTGAAGATTATTTTAAAACCATTATCCGCCACAAACCGGCAAAAAAGAAAAACCTGCTGGATATGGTGGATCGATTGGTACCCAATGAAGCAGTAATAAGACAAAGTATGAAGAAAAAAGCATTTTATGAAGACCAACAGGAAAAGTATGGTTTCTAAGGTTTTTTTGGATGCCAATATTCTGCTGGATTTTACATTGAAACGGGCAAATTTTGATGTGGCCAGAAAATTGTTTGAATATATTGTAAACGGGAAATTTAGTGCTTTCATTACACCAGCCATCCTGCACATAGCGGCATATTGGCTTGCAAAAGCATACGGCGGTGAAAAAGCCAGGACCATTTTACAGGAATTATTGGTTGATATAAGAGTTATTGACGCCCCGCATGAAATTGCATTGATGGCGTTGAATTCAAAATTTGGGGATATCGAAGATGCATTACAATATTATACGGCCTTGCATCATGATATGAATGCTTTTGTAAGCGGAGATGCGGGACTGAAAAAATCCGCGATCAGCAGCCTGCCGGTTTATACACTAAAAGAGTTTATTTACCTGTTAGAAAATCAATAAAAAAGAGGGAGGTATAAAGGTCTTGATGACTTACAAAACTCCGGTGCTATTTTAACTATTAATAAACATTGCCCGTGAATGCAATTGCAATAGACGACGAACCCATGGCATTGGAGGTGATCAAAAACCTGGCCGTTAAAGTACCTTTTATAAAACTGGAAGGCAGCTTTACCAATGCGTTTGAGGCGATTGACTACCTGCAGAAAAATAAGATCGACCTCATTTTCCTGGATATTAAGATGCCGGATATCAGCGGGATTGAACTGTCTAAAAGCCTGGCCAATCCGCCGATGATCATTTTTACAACGGCGTATACCGAACATGCGGTGGAAGGTTTTGAAGTAAACGCAGTGGATTACCTGCTAAAGCCCTTTTCCCTGGCCCGGTTTATAAAGGCCTGTACCAAGGCCCAGGAGCTCTTCTCGCTTAAGAACAATAAAAGCCAGGAAATTGATGCGGTGTTTTTAAAGGATGGCTATGAACAGGTGCGGGTAATGCTGAATGATATCCTTTACATAGAAGCGGCGGGCAATTACCTGAACGTGGTATTGAAGCAAAAGAAGATCATGAGTCGCATTACGATCAATGAAATCATGTTGCTGCTGCCTGCCGAAAAATTTACGCGGATCCATCGCAGCTATATTGTGGCCAGGGATAAGGTGACGAAATTTAATAAACAGGCGGTATTTATCGATTTGCTGGAGTTTCCCATTGGTAATAGCTATGCGTTTGGAGGCTGAGATGCTTTTGAGAAGACCGTTTTGTAGTACAGATACCTTTATTTTGTACCATTATTAACAATGGGCATTATGGTAAAATACTACCCGGTTTCCTATGTGCTGAGCAAAATAACAATACGCGTTGTTCTTATACCCCTTTTGTTATTTTGCGCCGGGTCAGGGTGCGTTATTTATTTTGCTGATAAAAATAACGCGTCTCCTTTTATATGGATCTCCGGTTTGATACTTACCTGGATCCTCCCTTTCATTGTAGGGTCTTATTTGTATAACAAATGGCGTATATGGGCATACGGGCAGGTGGACGATCTGTTTGAGCTGATCCGCAGGGCCGATTCTGGCTTTGGATCTAAGCTTCGGGTGGTGCCGGGGAAATGGGCAGTGATCTCCGCAGAGGACCGGGAGAAGATCAATAGAATCCTTAGTGAGCGGGTACGCCATAACCGGGTAGTGGTTGATACGGAAGATGATGTTACGGTTCCGGAAGAAACGATTGTACAGGGATCGAAGAAACATTATCTGGGACTTTTTGCTTTCGGGATCCTGGTAATTCCATTTTTTGCCTATATCCGTTATGAGAAGGCTGGCCGGTTTGTTATTGATGGCGCAGCATGGTTTTCAGTTGCCGTATTTGTGCCGGTGGCTTTATACGGGCTGTTTAAATTTTTTAGTCCTACAGTAAAGTTTACGTTTTCGACGATGGGGTTTTGGATGCCGAAAAAAGGTTTTTTCCCCTGGAATACTATCGATAAGATCTATATTGAATATGATGATTTACTAAAAGATGTACACTCGAATCAACACCGGAAAGAATACCTTGTAGTAAGTCTGGCTGCAATTCCCGGGACCTCCGGGGAAGCATCCATTAATATTCTCCTGAAAGATAACAACCTCTCTCCGGCCGAAACGGAACGGCGTATAAAGGTTTGCCTGGCGCGGTATAACAAAAATGCTATAACCAAACTGACGTTTGGAAAAAAGACTGTTTAATGCTTTGCATGATAATACAACGTACTGCTGTTTTCCTCCCTGAAGATCTTTTGCGCGGTTTCCCGGATGGCCTGTGTGGTAACCGCACTATACCGGTCCAGCTCTGTATTCATCATGCCGGCATCGCCCAGCAGCTCATAAAAAGCAAGGCTGTTCGCGCGGTTCAGCAGGCTCATATCTTCAAAAGCCATCATGCTTTCGGTTTTGTTCTTTACCTTCTGTAATTCTGTTTCCTGGATGGGCTCCTCCTTTATCTGGCGGAGGATGGCTTCTACGGCAGCCTCTGCTTCTTTCATGTCGGCACCTTTTACCAGCTTGCCTTCGATGCAGATAATGCCCGGGTCGATACTGCCCATATGATAACACTGGATGTTTACAAAAAGCTGCTGTTCTTTTACCAGTTTTTCAAAGAGGCGGGATGATTCTCCTCCACCCAGGATATCGGTCAGCAGGTCTGCTACATAATATTCCGGGCTCAGGCGGTCGCCGATATGCCAGCATTTATAAAAGGCATCCAGCGGAACATCGGCCGTAACCGTTTCTTTCCTGGCTGCTGTTTGAGGTTGTTCAACCGGCACCTCCCGTTTTTTTGGGGCGCCTGCCGGTATATCGCCAAACCATTCTTCCGCCAGGGCTTTTACGCTTTCCGTGGTAATATTGCCGGCAATCACCATTATTGCATTGTTGGGGCGGTAATGTTTAAAAAAGAAGTTTTTTACGTCTTCCAGGCGGGCATTTTCAATATGGGATAATTCCTTACCGATGGTCATCCAGCGGTAGGGATGGTTTTTATAAACGAGCTCGCGCAGCTTGAACCAGGCATCACCATAGGGCTTGTCCAGGTAGTGCTCTTTAAATTCTTCACACACAACTTTGCGCTGCACTTCCAGGCTTTTTTCGCTGAATGCAAGGGAGAGCATGCGATCGCTTTCCAGCCAGAAGGCCGTTTCTATATTTTCTTTGGGGATCTGTATGTAATAATTGGTAAGATCATTCGTAGTGTAAGCGTTGTTCTCGCCCCCGGCCAGTTGCAGGGGTTCGTCGTACTCGGGGATATTTACCGATCCGCCAAACATCAGGTGCTCAAACAAGTGGGCAAATCCCGTTTGCTCCGGTACTTCATCCCGCGCGCCCACATCATATAAAATATTCATGACCACTGTTGGGGTTGCTGTATCCTGGTGCACAATCACGCGCAGTCCGTTTGCTAAAGTAAATCTGTCAAACCGTATCATTTGGCGAAAGTAAGATGAATTCCGTTTCCGGGAATAAAGAAAGCGAAGTATTCAAAATCCCGACATTGCCCGGCATGACGAAAAGAAAATGATTTCAAAATAATGGAGCATCTGTTATTGCCGGTGCAACAGGCTATAAGCGCTTCAAAAGAAAAGCCGCCTCCTTTGGAGAGACGGCTGTATTCAGGGTTTACATATAATTATTTTTTCAATAATCTTATGGAAGTTCTGCGGTCAGCTGCACGGGCTTCATCCGGGGCATTTTCATCTACCGTGGCCAGCTTTTCGCCATAACCTTCAGCTTCCGGAACCTGGGCGCCCACACCAGCAGCTTTTAAAGCTGCCTGAACGGCCTTGGCCCGGCCATCGGAAAGTTTCAGGTTTGCAGCATCGTCTCCTTTTTTATCGGTATAGCCGCCCACTTTGATCTTTACATCGGGGAAGGCTTTTAAGATAGCCGCAATATTGTCTAACTGGCGCCTCGATGAATCGGTAAGTTTTGTGGTACCAAATTCAAAGTTGAGATCATCAAAGTTGAACCATTTTTCTTTTAAGGTACTGTCAGTGGCATTTTTGTATGCATCCGACTGGATAAATTGTACCAGCTGGTCTTCAATACCACCGGGGTATGCCTGTAGTTTTACACCATTGGGTAAGGTGACTTCTGAAAGCGTTTTTACAGCAGGGGCCGGAGGTGCTTGAGGTGTTGTTGTAAGGGTATCTGCAGGTGCAACGGCTGTAGTATCGGCGCCCGTGGCTGTGGTGGTGGTTTTATTACAGCCCTTTCCAAGAAAATACCAGAGCGCCAGTGCTACAACGGCGAGCAGCAGCAGTGGCAACAGCCATTTGGCGCCACCGCCGGCATTTTGAGCGGTTTCATTTGCATAGTTATAAACGGGTGCAGCTCCTTCCTGAACATTGGAAACGGTTTGCTGTACTCCATCCCTGATGGAATTTAATCCCAGCGCCGTACCCAGGGTACCCAGTCCGGAGGGAAGTGCACTGAGAATATTGCTTTTCTGAGCGCCCATGAAACTGGAAAATGTGCTTGCATTCAGGTTATTGTCTGCTGCATGTTTTCCAAGCAGTCCCAGCACCAGGGGCACAATCATACTGATCAGCGATCCGGAAGAAGATGATTTGATGCCTGCAAAATTTGCGATGCTATCAATAATAGAATTCGTTTTGTCACCCAATAAGCCTTTAAAAAGACTGGTGCCTTTGGATAAAAGATCGGCATTGCCCAAAAGTGCATCGGTATTATTTAATATACCGCTGTTAGAAACCCCTTTGGCCGCATCGAGCACTTCAGCAGCTCCCTGCTCACTGGAGGAGGCTTTGGAAGCAAATAACCCCAGTACCGCAGGGATGATGCCGGAAACCGCGTTGGAAACATTTCCTTCGCCTTCGTTCAGAAACGATCCGGCCTTTGCAATCAAATCCTGTGGAACGTAGTTCTTCACAAGATCTACAATGTTGATTGACATAGTTTGAGTTTTTAGTTTGATTAAAAGACAGCGCCTTTGGTTTGCGCTATCCAATTCTATCTAAAAATATGCCATTTTTACAGAAGCACTCTATCCCGGCGTTTTGAGCGGAAATAGCATGTATGGAAAATGGCTATTTCTCCGTCTGCTCATAGAGCGCAGAAAAAGAGAAACCGTTATCTTTCAAGTATTAAAAATGTGCAATAATGCAAAAACGCTTCTTTTGGATCCCGGCAATTGTTTTGCTGATGGCATTGACTCCGAAGCCCGTTAACCGGTTAACCGGCATATGGGAATTGCAGATGGATGGGGCATCGACCGGTTTACTGAAGTTGTACAATACCGACGGCACCTCCACTAATATTGGTTTGGGCGATGACGGATTTGGCATTTCTATGGAAGGAACATATACGTTGCAATCGGAAAACAGTTACCTCGAAAAAACGGTTCGTTCATCTTTCCGCGAACAGGTAGGCGCAGAGAAACTGGTTCAGTTCAGGCTTGTGGGAGATAGCTTGCTGCATCTATCCTATAAAGTTTCCGGTGAAACCTTTACAGAGGAATATAAAAAGCTAAAGCTGATCAGCGGGCAGTAAACGGATGAATTCATAATGTGGCAGAACAACCGCTCCGGTTTTGAGGTTCCTTTTACGATTGCGGTTTAGAACAGTTCTGTCCCTGTTTTGTGTTTTTCGATCCTGCTATCCCGGGTTTTGCAGCAGAATGGCTGCGTAGCGTTGGGGATAAATTGAACAAATTAAAAGCCTGCAAGAAGCAGGCTTTTAAAAAGAAAGTGTATTTATACCACCAGGTTCACCATCTTGTTTTTTACATAAATGATCTTTTTCGGTGGTTTTCCGTCGAGCCATTTCTGTACGGTTTCGTTCGCCAGCACCAGTTGCTCTACTTCCTGCTGCGAGGCGTCCAGTGAAAGGATCATGGTGGTACGCATCTTCCCGTTAACGGAAATAGGATACTCTTTTTCAGATTCCTTTGTATACTTTTCTTCATATACCGGGAAGGGAGCGTCCAGCACGCTGGAGCTGTTGCCCAGTGCATGCCACAGTTCTTCTGCAATATGTGGGGCATAGGAAGAAAGCATAACCAATACAGGGTCCAGTACCTGCTTTTTATGACATTTCAGATCGTTGAGTTCATTTACAAGGATCATGAAAGCACTCACGCCGGTATTAAAGCTAAACCGTTCATTATCGTCCTCAATTTTTTTGATGCTTTTGTGCAGCACTTTCAGTTCGGCTGCGGTGGGCGTGTCGTTTGTCCAGATGTTGGTAAAGCTGCCATCCGTATTTTCCTTATAAAACAGGCGCCATAATTTTTTCAGGAAACGGTGCACACCTTCGATGCCCTTGGTGTCCCAGGGTTTGCTCATTTCCACGGGCCCCAGGAACATTTCGTACATGCGGAAGGTATCGGCGCCGTATTTGTTTACCAGGTCGTCCGGGTTTACGGTATTGAACTTGGTTTTGGACATTTTTTCGGTTTCCGTTCCACAGAGGTATTTCCCGTTTTCCAGTATAAAAGCAGCATCTGCAAATTCGCTGTTCTTCCACTTTTTAAAGGCTTCGAGATCCAGTTCCACTCCATCCACAAAATTTACATCCACATGGATCTTATCCAGCACCTGACCATTATAGGTATCATCAGCGGCAATCAGGCCCTGCGAAACAAATTCATTGGTACCATTAATCCGGTATACAAAGCGGCTGCTTCCCTGGATCATACCCTGGTTCACCAGCCGTTTAAATGGTTCGTCAAAACCGATATACCCCAGGTCATACAGGGCCTTTGTCCACATGCGGCTATAGAGCAGGTGCCCCACGGCATGCTCTGTACCACCGATATAAAGATCTACCTGGTTCCAGTAGTCTGTAGCGTGGCGGCCGGCAAATTCCTGGTTGTTTTTAGGATCCATATAACGGAGGAAGTACCAGCTGGATCCGGCATAACCGGGCATGGTATTGGTTTCCAGTTCCCGGGCTACCCATTCAGGAATATTAGCGAGGGGGCCTTCTCCTTCGGGTCCGGGTTTATAGCTGTCTACGGCTGGCAGTTCCAGCGGCAGTTCTGCCGCATCCATTGGGTAGGCCGTGCCGTTTTTCCATTGAATGGGGAACGGCTCGCCCCAGTAACGCTGGCGGCTAAAGGCGGCATCCCGCATTTTATAATTCACCTTCCGGGTTCCGATGCCTTTTTCTTCTATGGCCTTAATCACCCGTTCCATGGCTTCCCGCATGGGCACACCGTTCAGGAAGCCGGAATTTTCCAGCACTGCATCCTTGGTGGCGTTGGCGTCTTCGCCATTAAAATGACTGCCGATGATATTGGTGATGGGGATATTAAAATGTTTGGCAAATTTAAAGTCGCGCTCATCGCCACAAGGCACCGCCATAATAGCGCCTGTTCCATATCCCGCCAGCACGTATTCACTGATCCAGATGGGAATTTCGCGGCCATCGAAGGGGTTAATGGCATAGGCACCGGTAAATACACCGGAGATCTTTTTTTCCGCCATACGTTCCCGCTCACTCCTGCTTTTTACATAGGCGATATAAGTATCTACAGCCGCAGCCTGCTCCGGTGTTTTGATCTGGTCTACCAGGTCCAGTTCCGGGGCAATGACCATAAAGTCCACTCCAAAAATGGTATCGGGGCGGGTAGTGTAAACAGTAAGAGAAGCTTCTTTCAAAGATTGACCTGCTACATATTCTGAAGGATGCTCCTTCCCCTGCGGGGAAGGCTGGGATGGGGCCTGAATGCTGAATGTTATTTCTGCCCCGCTGGATTTCCCGATCCAGTTGCTCTGCATTTCTTTCATTGCTTCACTGAAATCCACGCGCTGCAGGCCTTCCAGCAAACGGTCAGCGTATTCCGTAATGCGCAGATACCACTGGCGCAGTTTCTTTTTTACCACCGGGTAGCCTCCGCGCTCGCTTACACCGTTTACTACTTCGTCGTTTGCCAGCACGGTGCCCAGCGCCTCGCACCAGTTCACTTCACCATAGCCGCAATAAGCCAGGCGGTAATCCATCAGGATATCCAGCTTTTGGGCTTCAGTATAAGATTTCCATTCATCGGCCGTAAAGCTGAATGCGGAAGGCTTAACACCGGGGGCTGCTGAGCCATGCTGCTCAAATAAAGCAACCAGGTTACGGATGGGCACTGCTTTTTGCTGCTGCCGGTCAAAATAGCTTTCAAACAACTGCAGGAAGATCCACTGCGTCCATTTATAATACTGCGGATCGCTGGTGCGTACTTCCCGGCTCCAGTCGAAACAAAAGCCAATATTGTCCAGCTGTTTCCGGAAGGTGGTAATATTTTTTTCGGTTGAAGCGGCCGGATGAATGCCATTTTCGATCGCATATTGTTCCGCCGGAAGGCCAAAAGCATCGTAACCCATGGGGTGCAGTACATTAAATCCCTTCAGGCGTTTATAGCGGGCATAGATATCACTGGCAATATATCCCAGGGGATGTCCTACATGCAGCCCTGCACCACTGGGGTAAGGAAACATGTCCAGCACATAATATTTGGGTTTCTTACTTTCATTCGAAACGGTGTAGGTGCCGTTTTCTTCCCAGAAGCGTTGCCACTTTTTCTCTATTTCATTAAAGTTATACTCCATAATTTCATATTGATCCGGTCCTTCCTTTACATGTGAAAAGGATGTTATTACTTCATTTTCAACAAAAAAAACAGGAAACCGTACTTGGGGGGCAAATTTAAGCATTGTATTTGCAAAAAGGCAGGTCTGGTGGGTATTTTGAGCGCAAAAGCCGCAGATTCGCAGATTGGGTTTACGGGTTGCGGCATCCAGGTAGGTTATGGAAGCCGCGGGCAAATGGCCGCTACTGGCCGTTTTTGTAAAAAATGATTAAATGAAGGGGCTTTTTGCTTCCCGGAATTCGGGCATTGCATATAATATATTATATTGCAACCCTAAAATTGTCAGCATATGGCTACTTCTACAAATGGTGCCCCTTCAATGTTTTCAAAGTCCAATTATACCTGGATGCTGATTGGAGCAGTTGTGATTGCGCTGGGCATGTTTTTAATGTCGGGCGGAAAAAGCGCCAATCCGGCGGTGTTTAACCGGGATGAGGTCTACAGCGCTACCCGTATTACCGTTGCGCCGATCATTATCTTTATCGGGTTGATCATTGAAGTGTATGCGATTTTTAAAAAATCAGCTCCCGAAAAAAAGTAAAAAAACTTCGATAAGAAATTTAAAGGCGACTACTTTTGTGTCGCCTTATTTTTTTAAAGATACTTTATGAGCATTATTCAGGCTATTATCATTGCAATTGTAGAAGGTATAACGGAATACCTCCCCATTTCCTCCACCGGGCACATGATTATTACCAGCTCTTTTATGGGCATTGAAAAAGAGGAGTTTACCAAACTGTTTGAAGTGGCCATTCAGCTGGGTGCCATCCTTGCGGTGGTGGTATTGTACTGGCGCCGGTTTTTTCCTTCAAAAGCCCAGGGTGGTATTAACTGGACGTTTTATTTTAAACTGATTGTTGGAGTTATCCCGGCACTGGTGCTGGGTTATTTGTTTGCTGATAAAATTGATGAACTACTGGAAAGCCCCACGGTGGTGGCTACTACACTGCTGATCGGCGGATTTGTGTTGTTGTTTATCGACAAACTCTTTAACCATCCAACGGTTAAAACGGTAGACCAGATCTCTTATCCAAAGGCCTTTATTACCGGGCTTTGGCAGGTAATAGCGATGATTCCCGGTGTAAGCCGGAGCGCAGCCTCTATTATCGGTGGTATGCAACAGAAAATGACCCGTAATATTGCAGCGGAATTTTCCTTCTTCCTGGCGGTACCTACCATGGCTGCCGCAACCCTGTACTCACTTTTCCTGAAAAAATGGAACCAGGGTGGTGTTACGCAAAAAGGCTATGAATTGATCCTGGCCTCAAAAGAAAATACCATTGCGTTTATAGTGGGCAATGTGGTAGCCTTTGTAGTAGCCATCCTGGCCATTAAATTCTTTATCGATTTTCTGAAAAAATACGGATTCAAAGCCTTCGGCTGGTACCGGATCGTTGCCGGTGCGGTGCTGTTGATATTGATTTATAAAGGCGTGATTGCATAAGTAAATAGGCAATGGTCAATGGTGAATGGACGCATTGTGAAGGAAAATTGACTATCTTAATGGTTAAATGCTAATCATATGTTCTTAAAATTAAATCACCAGGATCTTGAGGTCTACAAAAGTGCAAAGGGACTTCTCATTGAATGTTACAAATTCTCAAAAACGTTACCCGACTACGAAAAATTTGGGATGGCTTCGCAAATAAGAAGGGCTGCATTATCTAATGTATTAAATATTGCAGAAGGCGCATCCAGAAAGTCGGAACTTGAAAGGAAACGTTACTATGAAATAGCCAGGGGATCGGTAATTGAAATAGATGCCGCCTTTGATGCCGCTGCGGCGCTTGAATATCTAAATAATTACCCGATCGAGAATCTGGGAGAAAAACTTCAAAGTTCTTTCAAACTACTTACCGGTTTGATCAATTCAAAGTAGCTTTGCACTTTCACTATTGACCATTCACAATTCACATCATGTATACATACGAATCCAGCAGATCATTATTCGAACGCGCACAAAAGAGCATCCCCGGTGGTGTTAATTCACCCGTGCGGGCCTTTAAAAGTGTAGGAGGTACGCCCGTGTTTTTTGAAAGAGCAAAGGGCGCGTATCTGTATGATGTACAAGGGCAGCGCTATATTGATTATATCGCTTCCTGGGGGCCCATGATCCTGGGACACGGATACGAGCCGGTAGTAAAAGCCATTCAGCAACAGGTGGAAAAAGCCACCTCCTTTGGTGCTCCTACGGAGATCGAAATAGAAATGGCGGAGCTTATCAAATCGATGGTGCCTAATGTAGACCTGATCCGTATGGTAAACAGCGGTACCGAAGCCTGCATGAGTGCGCTCCGGGTAGCCCGTGGCTATACCGGGCGGAATAAATTTATAAAGTTTGAGGGCTGTTACCACGGGCATGCAGATCCCTTCCTGGTAAAAGCGGGCAGTGGTGTTGCTACTTTTAATATACAAACCGTTCCGGGAATCACTGCCGGCGCGGCCAATGATACATTAACCTGTGCCTATAACGACCTGGCGGGGGTAGAACAACTGGTTCAGGCACATAAAGATGAAATTGCGGCCATTATTGTAGAGCCGGTGGCTGGGAATATGGGATGTATCATTCCGGAACCTGGTTTTCTTGAGGGACTGCGCCGCATTTGTGATGAAGAGCAGATCGTACTGATCTTTGACGAAGTAATGAACGGCTTCCGCCTGGCACTGGGTGGTGCGCAGGAGCGCCTGGGTATTGATGCAGACCTGGTAACCTATGGTAAAGTGATCGGGGCGGGGATGCCGGTTGGCGCCTTTGGAGGTAAACAGCATATTATGGAAGTGGTGGCTCCGCTGGGAGGTGTGTACCAGGCCGGTACGCTCAGTGGCAACCCGGTAGCAATGACGGCGGGTATTACCCTGCTGCGTGCACTGAAGGAAACTCCGGAATTGCTGATGGAACTGGACGACAAAACCACCTACCTGAAAGACGGGCTGGATGCGGTTTTGAAAGCCTGGGGCCAGCCCTATGTGATCAACCAGTTTGGCAGTATGATCAGTGTTCATTTTTCCGGTCAGCCGGTGGTGAATTTTGCTACAGCAGCGGCTTCGGACCTTACACGATTTAACCGGTTTTTTCATGCCTTGTTAAAACGGGGTATTTACCTGCCTCCGTCTGCCTTTGAAAGCTGGTTTTTAAACAATGCGCTTACAAAGGATGATTTGGATCAGACCATTCAGGCTGTAAAAGAAAGCCTGGAAGAGATCGGCTGATCAATTGCCTGAACCGGCCAGATGATGGCACATCACCATTGCAAAGGATGCGATCGCTATTTTGCATGGAACCCGATCCGTTCCCGGTTGTCCCATTTTCGACGGGCTGCATTTTCGTCCAGCAAATTTTCTATGGCATCATAAATTGAGGAAAGCTGTACATCATGTTCTGTGATGCGCTGCTGGATCTGTTTTAACTGATCCTGTATATTGCCCTGCTCCAGTACGATGCGCCGGATCTCTACAAAGGCGCGCATGATGGCAATATTCATTTGAATCGCTTTATCACTGTTCAACAGGCCGCTCAACATAGCCACGCCCTGTTCCGTAAAGGCATAGGGCAGGGCAGTCTTGGGCCGTTTTCCCGGATATGTCATCACAATTTGTGATGACATATCCGTAATCGATTGATATTCATCATTATAAAGTTTATTAATTTCTGGTTTCAACGCCGCAAATTCTTGTCTGGTCAATTGAAACATAAAATCTTTTGGAAATCGCTTGTTGTTTCTTTTTACCGTCTGGTTAAGGACTCTCGTCTCAACATCATAAAGAACAGCAAGATCAAAATCAAGAATGACTCTTTCCCCGCGAATCTCATAGATGCGGTTTTGGATGCTTCGGATAATTTGCATAGGTTATTTATTTCATATAAAGATATGATAATTATATTTAACGTATTTGTTTGGACGCGGCTCCTGTGACTGGTGTTGTATAGCTGCCCGCCTGCCCTGTATCTTTGATACATCCATTTACTCCCAACCCTGATACACATGCCTGTTATAATGCTGGAAACAATAATCAATGCGGATATCGAAACCTGTTTCGATTTGGCAAGAAGTATTGACCTGCACAGCCTTTCAACGGCTCAAACCAGGGAAAAGGCTGTTGCCGGCAGAACCAGCGGATTAATCGGTGCTGATGAAACGGTAACCTGGCAGGCCACTCATTTCGGAATCCGCCAGCAACTGACCTCAAAAATAACAGCCTTTCACCACCCGTTTCATTTCAGGGATGAGCAGTTGCGCGGCGCCTTCCGGTTTATAAAGCACGATCATTATTTTAGCCGTATAGAAGGTGGAACCTTAATGAAGGATGTATTCTGTTTTCAATCGCCCCTGGGTATACTTGGCCGGATGGTTGATGCCATGGTTATGAAGCGTTATCTTACCCGTTTTTTATCAAAGCGCAACCAGATTATCAAAGCCGTTGCTGAATCCGGAAAGGACAGAAATTCATTCTTACTGTAAGCCAGAAATCGAGGGAGGAACGCCATTTATGGCGCTGTTTTATCCGCACTGGCGCCGAATTTGGAGAGCCGGGCAATATCGTTTACTTCAACTACCGGCCTCGGGTTGCCCTGAAGCACGATATGGATCATGGCCTTGCCCACTTCCTCAAGCGTTAAAAAATAAGTGCCGTTGAATGCCCGGAATAATGGAAACAGCAGGAGGATTGCCCGGTAAATGCCTTTTACATTCCGCGCACCTTTTGTGGGCCTCATAACCGCTGGCCGGAAGTTATACACTGCTTTAAAAGGTAGCTTCAACAGGTCGTTTTCTGTTTTCCCCTTAACCCTGGCCCACATTTGCCGCCCTTGTTCCGTACTATCCGTACCCGCACCGGAAACATAACAAAAAGTCATCTGCGGGTTTTGACCAGCCAGAGCCGTTGCAAAATTGAGGGTAAGGGTATAAGTAACTGCGTAGTAATCCGGTTCCTTCATACCCACAGATGAAATGCCCAGGCAAAAATAACAGGCATCATACCCTTTTATCCGGTCTGCAACCGGGCTGATATCATTGAAATTGCCGTGCAGGATCTCTTCGATCTTTGGGTGGGAATAACCGGTTGGCTTCCTGTTGATGAGCAGGATCTTTTCTACTGCCGGATTCTTTATGCATTCCTGCAGCACGCCCTCGCCTACCATACCGGTAGCTCCTGTTATGATGACCTTCAATTTCATTTTTAAAAAGCGATGAACCGGCTTTTCTATTTGCCGACCAAGCCGGACTTGTTCCTGTAAAAGTAAAACATCTGTGCAGCAATATAAAAAAGGATTGGAATCAATACCAGCAGCATGAAATGGACAGATCTGAAGCGGCAACGGGTCAATACGACGCAAATGCCCCCTGGAATTGTCTTTGGAGGCGATCGATGCATAAAATATTTCCTGTTAGCTTTGCAATGAATTCTATTATTCACCGGTTAAAATACCATAGCATGTCATTTCAGGCCTATATCGATAATATTAAAAAGAAGACCGGTAAAAGCCCGGAAGATTTTAAGCAGCTGGCGGAAAAGAAAGGGTTTCTGAAAGACGGCCAAATCGCTCCTGCTGTGAAAGCAACCGAAATTACCAATTGGCTTAAAGAAACATTTGAGCTGGGCCATGGGCACGCAATGGCTATTTATGCCACGTTTAAGGGAAAGACGGAATAATGAGGTTTACAAAACTGACAGCGCGCCCTGTCTGTTATTTAGGTGTAGAGAGCTATCAGACGTAGCTGTTTAAATATCCATCGTCATCGCTATTGGTTACATGCTTTCGCCTGAAACCGTAACGGCTGTTCAAAGATGGCGTAAAATTTGCATAGTGGTTTACGTTGTATATCTCTTCATGTAAAACCAACCACAATGGGATTTGATCAATACCATGAGCCACCGGAAGAGCTCTCACAACCGGTACGCACTTTTGCACGTATGATACAATCGCTGATTGAAGAAGCCGAAGCCATCGACTGGTATGAGCAACGGATCCACGTAGAAAAGGACCGGGACGCCAAAAAAATAATGCAGCATGCCCAGCAGGAAGAGTTCATTCATTTTGCAATGGACCTTGAATTTTTGCTGCGTAAAAAGAAAGAATGGCGGCTTGTTGTAAAGAACATCTTGTTCAAAGAAGGCGATATCATCGAAAATGCAGAAAAAGCAGAAGACAAGGTCGAAGACGCATAATTGATCACCGAAGTTTCAAAAATCGTTACCTGCCTAATCCGATCATCTGAGCCGGTAACCTGCTTCGCCCTGATTCAAATATTGTGCCGGCAGCGCTTTCCGGCACTCAGGAAAGCTATGTTGCCCCGGGATAGCAAACGGTTCAATGCGCTGATTCAATACAGCATTGTATACAGCGATTGCAATGATCCGGCACTTCAATAATCATGAATGCGTTACAGGTGATAACTGTGCGTCATGCAGGAAGCACTTTGCATTGTTGCCATATGGATCATTTCCCTTTTTTGAGCCGGGTTGCTGTACATTATCTTTCTGTTAACAGCATTGCGGCGCCGGGCATTTACCTACTTTAGATGTATGAATATATCCGATTTCGCAACCCGTTTACAGGAATATACCCAAGGCGTTTTTTTTATCAGTGAATCTGAATACCCTTTTGAAGCGCAACAACTGGGCGCACTGTCACCAGACGCAATAACAGCTAAAGTAGCGGCTCTGTCCGCCGCAGCAACTACCCAGGTAAAAATCCTAACTGCAGCACAATTTCTTTCTAAAATTGAACGCGGCGCAGATCCGGGAGATGCCATTATTGTGGCGAATGCAAAGAAGATAAAAGATCTCTTTGATTTTTTAGATACCCAGCTGACTCATCTGCAGGTATACCGCGTAGAAGCTGGTGTGCAGGTGCCGGTCTATATCCTGGGTGTTTTACCCGACCAAACCATCGCCGGTGTAAAGACCATCTCCATAGAATCGTAAACCCCAGTTATGAAAAAAATAAACGCCTTCTTATCGCTGCTGTTCATAGTGGCCCTCTACAGCTGTACCAAGTATCCACCGGTTGAACAACCGCCTGTTGCAAAAGACAGCAGTTACGTAGTTACGGAAAGCTTTGAATCGGGTAAAAAAGCCGCATATGCATTGGCAGATGTGGAACTGAAAACCGGCAGCTGGTCATTCAATGATGCCCTTATTGGCAATACTGCTGCCGATACCAAAGACAGCTCCTGGTCGGTGCGGCTGAGGAGTGGCAGCATTACCACTAATTTTAAAATCAATGGTCTGAAAAAAGTATATGTGCTATCTGCCACCTATGGATCGGATGGCCCTTCGACCTGGAATTTTCAGACGAGTATCGACGGACAAACATTTTCCGATGTTGGCAGCCCGGTTACCGTAAACAGTAAAACCTTCCGGTTAGACAGTTTCCTGGTCACCAGCATACAGCCCGTTCAGGTGCGTATCATAAAAACGGGGACCACCCGGATCAATATCGACAATGTTATTTTTTCGGGCGCATCCAATACCCCGGGGTTTAAAAATCCTTCAGATACCATACCTGGCGGGGGCGATACCACCTCCCCGGCTGCGGGCCGCTATGTGATCGCCGGGCCGGATGCTCCACCGCTTACCGGTGATAACTCCAATCTATTATTTGGTAATCCTTCAAACGCCGATTCGGTGCTTACTATGGCAGAGAACTTCCTCATTAACCAGCACTATTATATCGAATCCTATTCCAGTTCAAGAGCAACACCCAACTGGGTGGCCTGGCATATTGATGCCAGCAATATTACCGGGGTGGCAGACCGTCAGGATAATTTTGCTGCCTGGGCCGGTTTGTACAGCGGATGGTATAAGGTACAATCCAGTTCTTATATGGGATCCGGGTTCGACCGTGGACATAACTGCCCAAGTGCAGACCGTACCAGCAGCGTAGCGGCCAATTCTGCTACATTCCTGATGACCAATATGATTCCGCAAACACCGCAGAACAACCAACAGACCTGGAACAACCTGGAACAGTATATCCGCACACAGGTTACAGCGGGTAAAGAAGCCTATGTGATCATGGGTAGCTATGGCAGTGCAGGAACCATTGATAATGGCAAAATTACCGTGCCCACCAATGTATGGAAAGTAGTGGTGTTTATAGATAATGGCGACAATGATCTTTCACGGGTAACTGCCAGTACACGGGTGTTGGCGGTGAATACGCCCAATACCAATACGGTAAATGCAGACTGGAAACAATACATCACCACGGTGCGTGATATTGAAACGGCCACCGGGTACAACCTGCTCTCAAAGCTGAGTACCGAGATCCAAAACGCAGTGGAAACAAAAAAAGACCCCGGATAACACCGGTTATTTTGATTAATGGAAGAGGCTGTCTCAAAAGTCCGAGACAGCCTCTTTTTATTCGGGGAGGGATGGGAAAAGTTTTCATTTATGCGATTCCCAACGCCTTCATTTTACTTTTTATACATCCCCTTTTAAAATATTGTAGGGAGGGCGTTAAAAAACGGATTTTTTTATGCCAAAAAGAAGATCTTTGCCAGCATATGATACTGCTTCCAACAAAACAAAACGCATATGACCCCTTTCCTTAAAAAGCACTGGATAAATATTTTGACGTTAGCGATAGGGCTACTGGTGTTTTTTTACTTTTCTGATGAAGAACACCATTATCTGCATTATGATTTTCGTGCGCTGAGATCCCGGGCCAGAACGGCCTTTCTGTGGATCAATATCATTGGAGTGTTGCTTGTTTTTTTACTTGGTATACGGAGAGATCATAAACGTAACGAGATCTTTTATTGGGGCTTTAGGTGTATACTGGGAGTACTCTTTTCTCTTTTGGTTTTTGACAAAGCGTTTATATACACTACCCTGTTTGCAAATCGCTTTTCAAGCAAGGGTACAGCGGAAAAGGCATACGTTGTGATGCATGCTTATAAACATACGAATACAAAATGGCCGCTGCTTTTGAAAGACACCAGCCTGGATAAGCGTTTTCTGACAAGGCCGATCAACGGGTATGAACTGGCAAATGAGGGCGATACCCTGGTTATCCTCTTTTCTAAAGGGCAGTTTGATGTGAACGTTGATCCCAGGATTAAAATGATCAAAAAAAGAAATGAAGCGCTATTGTCAGTTGATGACCGGTAACCATAGGTATTAGGGCAGGATGTGGGCAGGTATTTGTGGCAGACAACCGGAATATTTGCCGTACATTTATCGCTCTACTCTAACATGCTATGTATAAAAAGTTCCTGCTGCTTGCAGCGTACACGATGCTTATTTTCTGTGAGGTTACCTATGCTTCGGACGGAACCGGTGTAACCATCGGCAGCATGCCGGACCGGGATGTTTCCCCAATTCCGCAGGTGCCGCGCGAATTCCGGGCAGCCTGGGTAGCCACGGTGGCGAATATCAACTGGCCCAGCAAGCCCGGTTTGCCGGTTGAACAGCAGCAAAAAGAAGCCATCGCATTACTGGACTTTTTGCAGGCCCATCATTTTAATGCGGTCATTTTCCAGGTACGGCCGCAGGCCGATGCCTTGTATAAAAGTGCGCTGGAGCCCTGGTCCTATTTTCTTACCGGCACTCAGGGAAAAGCACCGGAGCCCTTTTATGATCCGCTGCAATTCTGGATCGATGCTGCACATGCCAGGGGGCTGGAGCTGCATGTTTGGCTGAACCCCTATCGTGCGCATCATGTTTCCGGCGGCCCCGTAACGGAACGTTCCCTGGTGAAAACCAAACCGGGCCTGGTTGTAAAATTAAAAGAGGGCTACTGGTGGTTTGATCCATCCCTGAAGGCCACGCAGGACCATGGGGTGAATGTGGTGATGGATATTGTAAAACGGTATAATATCGACGGCGTTCATTTTGACGACTACTTCTACCCCTACCCTTCTTACAATGGCAATGAAGATTTTCCGGATAGCCTCAGCTGGGCACAATATCAAAAGGCCGGCGGTAAACTGTCCCGTGGCGATTGGCGGCGGCAAAGTGTTAACACGTTTATACACCGGCTGTATACCGAAATAAAAAAGGAAAAGAAGCATGTTAAATTTGGAATCAGCCCGTTTGGCATCTGGCGGCCAGGTTATCCTGAATCCGTAACAGGGTTTGATCAGTATGAAGAACTGTATGCAGATGCGAAGTTATGGCTCAATAAAGGCTGGGTAGATTATTTTTCACCACAGCTATACTGGCCCATCCGCCGGCTGGAACAAAGCTTCCCGGTATTGCTGGGCTGGTGGGCATCTGAAAACCTACAACGCCGTCATGTATGGCCCGGCATCAGTGTAGGCCGGGATACCAGCGGTGCCAACACTACGGAGGTGATCAATGAAATTATGGTAGACCGGGGCCTGCAGCCACAAAGCAGCGGCGTGGTACACTGGAGTATTTCTTCTGTTGCCAAAAATCCGGGGCTGGCCAATGCCCTGGTTGAAGGGCCGTATAAAAAACAGGCGCTGGTACCCCCCAGTCCATGGCTGGATGCTGTGGCTCCGGCAGCTCCCCGTGTATCCCTTACACAAAAGGCAGATGCGGTTACAGTACAGTGGTCCCATGTTAACGATAAAGATGTATTTCACTGGGTCGTATATTATCAATACGGAACCAGCTGGAGCTATAAGATCCTGAACCAGGACGATCGCTCGCTGTTATTGAATATACAGGAGAGCGGACGTGCCCTGCAGCGGGTGGCCGTAAGCGCTGTAGACCGCAGCGGCAATGAAAGCTCCGTAACAGAAACGCCGTTGAATAAGGTAGTGATCCTTCCGCGCAGCAGCTGGCAGGCTGCGGATGCAAAACCATATAAACAACATACACCGGTGCGCATTACCGTGCACCATGAAGGTGGTAAAGTACTTTCCGAAAATGCCAGTGCCACCACGCGGTTAAAGAACATACAAACCTGGTGTATGGGGCCCGATCGTAAGTGGACCGATATCCCCTATCATTACCTTATTGCCCCGGATGGAACGGTATATGAAGGACGTAACCCGCTTACAGTGGGCGAAACCAATACCGAATATGACCCTACCGGACATTTGCTGATCTGCTTTTTGGGTAATTATGAAGAGCAAACGCCCACCCCACATCTGAAAGTGGTACTCTCTCGGCTTATTGCACAGCTTTGTGAACAATACAGGCTATCTCCCGAAACCATTTCCACCCATCGCGATCATAGTAAGATCACCAGCTGCCCCGGCAAAAACATTTATCCCTGGTTTGAGAACGGATCTATAAAAAAGCAGGTAAAAGAATGGCTGAAAGAACCAAAGAACACTGCGGCACGCGGGTAACCATTGCTGCAATGTCTGCCTGGCAGGCATCAAAACTTTTTGGCAGCACCAGCCCGCTTACTCCTTCGTCATTTGCCGGTGAGATCGCGGATGGCTACCGATGCGCAAACTGCCCCAAATGTTGCGGGCAGGTATGAAATGGTGCCGTAAGCAGATTTTTTATAATTACTGCCATCTGTGTGAATTAATGATTCCTTGTCTGGTGCCTCCGGGGAATACACCGTTTTAATGCCTTTGTAAATACCGGCTTTTTTCAGGTTTTTCCGTACCTGCTGTGCAAAAGGACAGATCATTGTTTTGGAGATATCGGCCACTTTTAGCAGCGTGGGATCCATTTTGCCCCCGGCTCCCATAGCGCTTATGATGGGAATGCCACGATTGTAAGCGGTTGTTAAGAAGGTGATTTTCGGCGTTACACTATCAATCGCGTCAATGATATAATGATAGGGTGCTGCATCTAAAATAGTTGCAACCGCATCCGGGCTGATAAAGGTTTTTTGCACATGTAGCGTCAGCTCTGGGTTGATGGCCCGCAGACGCTCTGCCATAATATCGGCCTTGCTTTGTCCGTGGTTGGTGGCCAATGCGGGTAATTGCCGGTTCCGGTTAGTGGGGTCCACCACATCTCCGTCAATGATCGTCATGGTGCCTACCCCGCTTCTGCAAATAAATTCAGCCGCAAAAGAGCCTACACCTCCTAAACCAACAACCAATACATGCGCCTGAGTAAGTTTTAGTACATTTTCTTTACCGATCAATAAAGTGGTGCGCGACAGCCAGTCAAGATCCTGCATATGAGAAAACTGAATGAAAATTTTTTAAAAGCTGCAAAGCAATTTCATTTTCATCAATTTTCCTTATTTCGGCAGCAGATTTGTAAATGTTTTTTATGGAAACTCCGGAATCGTCTGTTTCCAGGAATAATTGTGAAAGCGGTACCGCATTTAATGTTGCCCGGATGGCGTCACCGGGTTTCAGCAGGGATTTTCCAAAAGACAGGTAGTAGCCACTGTTAAGCACTGGTGCAACTACAGATAACTTGTTGTTAATGCCGTGAAAAATTACCGGTACTGCAATCCCTTTTAACAGCGAGAGGATTTCGGGAAAAGCTTTTACACAATGAATGATCAGGGGTTTATGCAGGTCTGCTGCCAGTTGTACCTGTGCTTTGAAAAATTTTACCTGTAAATCCCAGTCCGTTTTAGCCAGTTTGTCGAGGCCGCATTCGCCAATGGCAACCACACCGGGCATCAGCGCAGCTTTTTGCAGGGCCGCCAGGTCTTTTTCAGCCTTCTGTAACCACCAGGGATGTAAACCGGCACTCACTATGCGTCCGGCAGGTATTTGCGCAAACGGCCCCTGTATATTTTGAATGCTGACTACCTGGGCATCCGTTTCTCCGGAATGGGTATGAACATCTGTGTAAACCATCAACCCCGTTTTTTTGATCAAAATAACATCTTTTTGATAAACAGCCCGGGGATGCAGGACCCGGATCGCATACAAAAATCAATAAAGAAAGACCAGCGGAGGTAAAAATCAGCATTAATTGTACCTTCTATACGGAAAATAAAAAGGTTATACACTGTTCCACTTTAATACGCTGTCAGCTGGCACCTTCTTCCTACTTTTGCCGCATGCAGTTTAAGCAGGTTATTGGCCAGCAGAACTTGAAAAAAGAGCTCCCCGAACTGATGAAGGAGAACCGGCTGGCACACGCGATTTTGTTTTTAGGAAAAGAAGGCAGCGGAGCCTTACCGCTGGCCCTGTCATTTGCACAATATATTGTCTGCGAACGGATCAGCCGTCCGCTTTCGGCGGCATCTTCTGGCCCCTCCCTGTTTGGCGATGCGGAGCCTGAACCGCCCCAGGATACCATTACGTATGATTCCTGTGGCACCTGTCCATCCTGTGTAAAAGCCGCGGCTTTTGCGCACCCCGATATTCATTTCAGTTATCCTGTGGTAACCAAAAAAGCAGGGTCACCGCCCATCAGTACCGACTATATTGTTGAATGGCGGGAATTTTTAAAAGGGTATATGTATGGAAACGCCTACGACTGGCTGCAGTTTATTGGCGCAGAAAACAAACAGGGGAATATAACGGCGCAGGAGTGCAACGACATTATAAAGAAGTTAAATCTAAAAAGCTTTGAAAGCGAATACAAAGTACTGGTGATGTGGTTGCCGGAATACCTGGGCAACGAGGGAAATAAGCTCTTAAAGCTGATTGAAGAGCCGCCACCAAACACTGTATTTTTATTTGTGGCGGAAAATGAGAGCCAGATACTGGCCACGATCCTCAGCCGGGTGCAGCTGGTGAAAGTGCCGTTGCTCGAAGACCGGGAAATTGAAGCCGCCCTGGTTGAGCGCAACAATGCCAACCCGGAAACAGCGGCCCGCATTGCCGCTGTAAGCCAGGGAAATTATCATATGGCGCTGCAAATGATGCAGCATGCCGATGAAGACTGGCAGGAACTGCTGCGCGATTGGCTGAATGCGATTATGAAAACCGGTCCGGTAGCACAGTCGAAATGGGTTGATGAGATCAGCAAGCTGGGCCGGGAGAAGCAAAAACAGTTCCTGCAATATTTTAACCACCTGTTGCAACTGGCGTTAAAAATGCAGGTATTTGAAAATGCCGGTGAGGGGTATCCCGAAAAAGACCGGGATTTTGCCATGCGTCTCAATAAGATCACCGGCATGGAACAGCAGGAAGCTATTATTACGGAGCTGGATAATGCGGCCTATTATATAGAACGGAATGCCAACAGTAAAATGCTGTTCATGGCGCTCACCATCAAAATTTATCATATCATTAAAGACAAAATCGTATTTTTGAATGAATGAGGTGTTTGGTAGGAGGAGGAATCGATTTTTTTAAAACAAATGGGGTGTTGAAGTTTTTGTGAGTTCCGTGAACCTGATTTTTGCCGTTTATTAGCCAGATATAGTATAACCGGCCGTTTTTGGCGGTTATTGTTCCTTTTAAGACCAATACATCTGTTTGGCCTGGTATAATAATATTACATCAAAAGCACACAGTTCCCGGGCACCCTCCCTATAAAAAATTCAGAATGGGTTGTTCAAGTTGCGGTACCGCCACTGGTGGAAAACCAAATGGATGTAAAAGTAATGGTGGCTGCAGTACAGGTGGTTGTAACCGGATGAATACGTACGACTGGCTGCGGAACCTGCCGGTAGCCAATACGGAAGATCAGTGTAACGTTGTGGAAATAAGCTTTAGCAAGGGTACCCGGAAGGATTTTTACCGGAATACGACCCTGCAATTATTTGAAAAAGGCGATCTGGTTACCGTAGAAGGTGTAAGTGGTTTTGATGTGGGAGAAGTTTCGCTTACAGGCGAAATTGTACGCTTACAGATGAAAAAATACGGGGTAAAGGAAGAAAACCCCGATATGAAAAAGATATTGCGCCTGGCCACGGACCGCGACCTGGATCAGCGCCGGATCAATAAAGAACGGGAGCCTGAGGCGGTTATCCGCAGCCGGGCAATTGCAAAACAGCTGAATCTCAATATGAAGATCAGCCAGGTGGAAATGCAGGCCGATGGAAGAAAGGCCACGTTTTTCTATATCGCCGATGGGCGTGTTGATTTCCGGGAACTCATCAAAGTATATGCCCAGGAATTTAAAGTAAAGGTAGAAATGCGCCAGATCGGTGCGCGGCAGGAAGCCGGTAAAGTGGGCGGAATCGGGAGCTGCGGAAGAGAACTTTGTTGTTCTACCTGGCTAACCGATTTTAAATCAGTGAATACCACTGTTGCCCGTTATCAAAATCTTTCTATTAACCAAACCAAGCTCAGTGGTCAGTGCGGCCGTTTAAAATGCTGCCTGAACTATGAACTGGATACCTACCTGGATGCGCTTCAGGGATTTCCGAATGACTGCGACCAGCTCCAGGTGGCAAAGGGAACAGCCTACCTGATAAAAAAAGATATCTTTAAAAACCTGATGTGGTATTCGCTGCCCGACAGCAATAAACAATACCCGCTGACCATCGAAAGAGTTCGCAAAATTAAATCACTCAACCGGCAGAATGTGGTACCCGATGAACTGGAGCCGGTAGAGGTAACAAGTTCCAAATCAATCGATGTGGAGCCGGAATTTGTGGATGTGGTGGGCCAGATCAGCCTTCGCAGCCTGGAACGGGCCGATAAGAAGAAGCGTCAGCAAAAGAAAAATCAGCAACAACAACAGCAACAACAGCCCCAGCGGGGGCAACAGGGTGCCGGCCAAAAGCAGGCGACCAGGCAGCAACCGCCGGCAAGGCAGGCGCAGTCTCCGCAAAAAAAAGCAGAAGGTACACGTCCTCAGCAACCTTCCAGGCATAAACCTAACCGGAATAAGCCGCAGGAAGTGAAAAAGCAGGGTAAAACGGATGCCTAATCTTTCCGGGGCTATTTGTGAACTCATTTTTGTGAACAAAAAAAAAGTTCACAAATAGCGGTTCACAAACTTTTTCAGATTCTCCGGTTGTTTAAGTTATTAACTTTGTCGCATAAAGGATCAAGACATGCTTAAGAGAATGCCCTTCGTGTTATTGCCGGTAACCGCTATTTTATTGTTTATAGCCGGGCTTTTTACCAGTAATAATGAATGGATCAATGTTCATTTGCCTGACACCGTATTCATGATGCCCCGGGGACATATGATGGGATTTTCCGCTTTTTTTCTTTTTTTACTGTGGTTGATCAACATTGCCACTTATAATATCCTTTTCTCAGATAAACTGATCTGGTTTCATATTCTTGCCACCCTGGCCATTCTTTCATTCGTCTTGTTGTATACCAATATCTATCCGGGTGAACTTTCGGGCGATCCGCCGCGCCGTTATATAGAGGGAGGCGAAGAACGGGCATCCGGTTCTCAGGATGTGAATACGATCCTTCTCTGCAGCAGCATTGTATTTGTACTGGTTCAGCTGGTTTTTATCGCCAACGTGTTGATCGGGTTGTATCGCAAAACCATTTCCGGAGCGTCTGCCCCCCTGTAATTGAGGACCATGCGTTGGCGTATCATCATTGAATGCCGCAGCTGTGCATTCGTTATACTATTATGATACATTTCGGGCCTGGGTCAGACCTTCAACCGTATATTTGCGGTCTAAAAGAATCATACAATGCCAGACAGAAGCGTGGCGCCTCCTATTGTGGATGCGGTGAACTTTAATTTACAGTTGCAACCCTACCAGAAGTACATCCTTAAAAACGGAGTGGAGGTATACGCGGTGGATGCCGGAACGGAAGAAGTATTGCAGGTAGAATGGGTATTTGATGCGGGTAACTGGTATGAAACAAAAAACCTGCAGGCGGCCGTAACCAACCATCTGCTAAAGAACGGAACCGAATCAAGGATGGCTTATGAAATCAACGAATATTTTGATTACTATGGAGCCTACCTGAACCGGAATTGTTATGCGGAAACTGCCACTATCAGCCTGCATTGTCTTACAAAACATACCCAGGAGTTATTACCCGCTGTAAAAGAAATTATTGCCGGAAGCACACTGCCTCAAAAAGAAATGGAAATTGCGGTGCAGAACATGAAGCAGAAGCTGGATGTGAACCTGAAAAAAAGCAATTTTGTTGCCGGACGCCTCATCGATGTGTACCTGTTTGGAGCGGAGCATCCCTATGGACGCTTTAGCCGGCATGAAGATTTTGATAGTCTCATAAGGGAAGATCTGCTGGCATTTTATGACACCTATTACCGGAACGGAAGACTGAAAATATTTATCGCCGGCCGGTTGCCGGAAAAGATTGATCAGTTATTAGACCAGTATTTTGGCGATTTGCCAAATAGCCCGGTAAAGGGCCAGGAGTTCCGCATTCAGCCTTCGGCAGAGAAAAAGCACATAATTATCAATGATGATAAAAATAACCAGGGTTCCGTGCGCATCGCCCGGCCCTTCTTTAACCGGCATCATCCCGATTTTTTAAAATGCCAGGTGCTCAATATCGTGTTTGGCGGCTATTTTGGCAGCCGTTTAATGGCCAATATCCGGGAAGAAAAAGGCTATACCTATGGCATTCACAGCTATTTGCTCAATAACCGCTATGACAATGGGTGGATGATCTCCACAGAGGCCGGCAGGGCCGTAAGCGCTGCTGCCATTGAAGAGGTTTATAAGGAAATGGAAATTTTAAGAGCGGAACCGGTAGATGAGGAGGAGCTGCTATTGGTAAAGAACTTTATGATGGGATCGATCCTGGGCGACCTGGATGGACCGTTTCATATCATTGGCCGGTGGAAGAATATGATCCTGAATGAAGTAGGCGACGATTTTTTTGAGCGTTCCATACAGAATATCAAAACCATTACGGCCGCTGATCTCCAGGAAATGGCCAATAAATATCTGAACCCCGAGGCGTTTTATGAGCTAACAGTAGTATAGCGATCAGCCATCAGCATTCAGCCTGCAGTTATCAGCAATTAGCCATCAGTTTTCAGTCCCCCTGGTGTGGGGTCTCATTTCCATATTTTCAAATTAATCCAGCAGCCATCCAAAGCCCAGTGTATTGATGGCTCGGCGCCCCCAGTTAACAACATCCGGAATAGCTTTGCCGGCATTGATCCGCCGGATATAGGCGAGGCGGAACTGGTCACTATAGTTTTGATACCGGATGTCTTTTTCAGTGGCCCCGATAAAGAAGCGGTTGGAAATTACAGAGGCCAATAGTTCCCAGTTATGGGCGTTATACCCAAGGGCACCACGCAAACTCAGGTTAGGCGTAAAATACCAGCGGGTTTTTTTATCACCGGAAGTGTTTTGCTCAAAGGTCTGTGCCGCATCACCATTTACAGAGGCAAGGGCCGTTACAAAAAAATGTTTTTTGATCACAAAGCTGTGAGCATAAGCAATGGTGGGCCCAAACATCAGGTAATGCATATTATTAACGGTGGCATCTGGAAAATTTGCGGCAAGCATGGAAGGTACAAAAGCACTGTCGCCTTTAGCACTTCCATAAACAAATTCTCCGCCGATCATAAATGAACCAGCCGATCTTTTTTGCCAGGTATCAAAGGCAAAAGGTGGTTTGATAGAAAACTGGTTGCTGTTGAGGATCTTTCGTACGGTAGCCCCAAAGATCTGCGTTCTCAGATCGGGGCGCACATAATAAGCGCCATTATCCGGAAGCAGGTCCTGCCCGTGTCTCAGGTAAAGGCTTTTGTTTACCTGGAAATGAAGATCGGCCAGTACAGACTTACCGGTAACGGTCCATTGAAAATTTATGGATTTGGTTTTTCCCTTCGCTTTTTTGTAATCCGGGTCCATGCTGCCCAACCCAACCGATGCGCTTACAGAGAGCCAATCGTAACCTAGGGACAATCCCAGCCGGGTAGCATTATTGGTAGAATATCTCAACGGAGCCGGAAGTCCCTTTGCGTTTGCCGAAAAGACCGTATTCTTTTTTGAAAGAACAGGGCCAATGGCCAGTTTGTGCGGGTAGCGTTCATAGTAAGAAGAATCGGATCCGTTTTTTAGCGCATCATCCTGTGCGAAAGTCTTAAGACAAAGCAGCAAACAGAACAGATAACATATGATTTGTTTCATGGACCTTTTCGTTTTTTAATAGAGGATCGGCGTTGCTGGTCAGCCTGCAGATATATCCTGTAAAAAAAGTAAAAATAGGGTTTATCACGGTTTTAATATAAAATAGGAGCGATCGATTTTAAATTTAGAAAGGATGCACGGATGTAGTGCTGCAGGGCCTTCAATTGCCTGCCTTGGCAGGTTCAGACGAAAAAAGCTGCATAATGGCGATTTGTTTTTAGAGGAAAAATTAAGCGCCGGGTCCCATGTTTCGGTACTGAAAAAGCCAAAAACAAAAAACGATTCATTAGGTTTGTAGTATGACAATGGATCGGAAAGGACTGCGCCCGGATCAGCTGAAGGACATGTACCGGCAACTGTTGTATCCGCGGCTGATCGAGGAAAAAATGCTCATCCTGCTGCGGCAGGGAAAGATCAGCAAGTGGTTCAGCGGCATTGGTCAGGAAGCCATTGCCGTGGGGGCCACGTTGGCGTTACAGCCGGATGAATGGATCATGCCGTTGCACCGGAACCTGGGTGTATTTACTACCCGCAATATGCCGCTGAGCCGGTTGTTTATGCAATGGCAGGGCATGCAGGAGGGCTATTCGATGGGCCGGGAACGCAGCTTTCATTTTGGAAGCCGGGAGCACCATATCTGTGGTATGATCTCACACCTGGGGCCCCAGCTGGCGGTTGCCGATGGTGCAGCGCTGGCCTACCGGCTGAATGCAGCACCCAAAGTGGCGCTGGCCTTTAGCGGAGAAGGAGGCACCAGCGAAGGTGATTTTCATGAGGCGCTCAATGTGGCCGCTGTATGGGACCTTCCGGTGATCTTTCTGGTAGAGAACAACGGCTATGCCTTAAGCACACCGGTTCAGGAACAGTTCCGTTGTATTTCCATTGCGGATAAGGCCCGTGGTTATGGTATGGAAGGCATTACCATTGATGGTAATGACCTGGTAACCGTTTATGATACCATAAAAGGAGTGCGGGAATATTGTATCCGGTATCAGAAGCCGTACCTGGTAGAATGTACCACCTTCCGGATGCGGGGTCATGAGGAAGCCAGCGGAACCAAATATGTGCCCGATGCATTGCTTGACCTGTGGGCGCAGAAAGATCCCATTGCCCAATATGAACAACAACTGGTAAGAGAACAAATGCTTACTGAGGACGCAATTATATCCATCCGGCAGGTATTGAAACAGGAGATTGAAGCTGAACTGGAAAAAGCAGCGGGTGGAAGTACATTGATCATTGATACCGCCAAAGAACTGGATGCCGTTTATGCCGCGCCCGGAGCAACCCATTTGCCCATAGTAAACAGCGAAATGCCGTCAACTGAAAAACGGTTTGTGGAAGCCATCCGGGATGCACTGTATCAAAGTCTCGAAAAGGATGCCGACCTGGTAATTATGGGACAGGATATTGCGGAATATGGGGGTGCCTTTAAAGTAACGGAAGGATTGGCTGCTGTTTTTGGCAAAGACAGGATCCGCAATACGCCCATTTGTGAAAGTGCTATTGTAGGCGCTGCATTGGGGTTAAACCTGGAAGGGAAAAAAGCAGTAGTGGAAATGCAGTTTGCCGATTTTGTATCAGTAGGGTTTAACCAGATCGTTAATAACCTGGCTAAGATCCATTATCGATGGGGGCAGCCGGCAAACGTAGTAGTTCGCATGCCCACCGGTGCCGGCGTTGGCGCCGGTCCGTTTCACAGTCAGAGTAATGAGGCCTGGTTTGTGCATACACCGGGGCTCAAAGTGGTGTACCCATCCACACCGGCCGATGCAAAAGGATTGCTGATGGCGGCGATTGAAGACCCTAACCCGGTATTGTTTTTTGAACACAAGGCATTATACCGGGGTATCAGTGGGCCGGTGCCCGATGAAGGCTATAGGGTGGAGATAGGGAAGGCCCGCCAGGTTCAGGAAGGAACCGATATTGCAATCATTACATACGGAATGGGAGTGATTTGGGCAGAAGACTATGCGGCAGCGCATCCTGAGATCTCCATCGAGCTACTGGATCTGAGAAGCCTTATGCCACTGGATTATACGGCTATTTATACTTCTGTTGAACGAGCCGGAAAGGTATTGGTATTACATGAAGACACGCTCACAGGCGGGATAGGGGCAGAAATTGCCGCATGGATCGGGGAGCACTGTTTCAGTATGCTGGACGCGCCGGTGTTACGCTGTGCATCCCTGGATACTCCTGTGCCTTTTAACACGGAACTCGAAAAGAACTTCCTGGCGAAACAGCGGCTGGAGCAATCGGTGGAAGAGCTGTTGAATTATTGAGATGAGGGAGGAGAATAGTGAAAGGTGAATAGCGAGAAGTGTAAAGTTAATGGTTAATATGAATGGCGCATGATGAATGCTTCACAGCCTCACTCGTAACAATGCAACAACGACATTTCTAACAACTTCTTACTAAAAAAATAAAAGATATGATGACAACGTCGATACAATTCTTGTTGGAAAGTATTCGGAAACATGTAACACTAACTATAGAAGATGAGCAAAAACTCGCTGCTGTTTGTCAGGCAAGAACGGTTAAGCGCAAACAGTTCTTTCTGCAGGAAGGTGAAGTACAGCGGAATCTTGTATTTGTGGTAGAAGGATGTTTAAGAAGTTATTCTGTAGATGAGAACGGTTTTGAACATATCCTGCAGTTTGCGCCGCCCGGATGGTGGATCAGCGATATGCGCAGCATGCTGGAACGGTCGCCTGCCTCTTTAAATATTGATGCGGTAGACGACAGCGAGATCCTTTTGATCAGCATTCCCGACCTGGATCGTCTTTATAAAGACATCGCCACCTTCGACCGTTTTTTTCGCATTCTTTCCGAACGGTCCCTTGCTACACACCAGCGCCGGCTCATCGATTCATTAAGCCTTACCGCCAAGGAGCGATATACCAGCTTCTGCCAGCAGTATCCATCACTGATCACCTGTCTTCCCCAGAAATACGTAGCATCCTATATCGGCATCACGCCCGAATTTCTAAGCAAAATGTTAAAGGAGCCAATAAAGAAAGGATAGACCTGATACGCCCTACTAAATCGCATGCCCCCTAAAAAGAAATTGCTTTTATCATAAAATTAACAGGAGCGCAAACGATTGCATAATGTTTTCTTAAAAAAATTATGATTTGAGCAACCGTTTGCACATCTGATTTTAACAAAATATCATTTCCAGACCAGTATCTTAGTAGCAGGATTGGAAAAGTAACCGAGCTTGTTTGCAGAGATTGATTGAAAGTTTAACGACTGTATTTTAGTAGACGGCTTCACAATTGTATTGTTAGTAAAAAAACATCATCTGTTTTTTTAAGTAAAAAAAATTGCTTAAAAAAACGGAAGGGATCTTTTTGGTAAAAACGAAAAATGAATAGCAAATAAAACTGGCTATAAAAATGAGAATAAAACGATTTTTAAGGTTAGAAGGCTTCTTTTTGTTTGTATGCTTTATGACGGCTTTAGGGCGTTTGCGTGCTCAGGACTCAACGGCAGCATCTGTAAATACAGAAGATAGCATTGTATCTTTTTTTGATAAACCCGGTGGTTTATATGACAGCTCGGTGATTGCTCCGCGGTTCCGCAATTCTACCATAAACTCCGCGCCGATGGCATTTGTACTTCGCCAGCCGTATATATCCATCCCGCAAATGATAAAAGGTAGTTTGTCCGGAGTTTATGTGCAGGAACCTAGCGGAGAACCCGGTACAATGGCGAATATTTTTATTCATGGTATCGGTGCACCATTACTAACCAGCAGAGAACTTTTTGATCAACAGGCCGTTGTGTTTATTGATGGGGTTCCGCAAATAAAGAGAAACCCGTTTGTATACGAGGTTCAAAAATATGATTTTAACCCGATCGGTAGCGCTACGGATGTGCTGGCCTTGCTTAACCAGGATAATATTGAATCGATTGAGGTGATCAAAGATCCCGCCCGGTTGGCAATTTTAGGACCCGTGGCAGCGAATGGAGCCATTTGGGTAGTAACCCGGCAGGCCGAAGCAAAAAATATAGGAATTAATGTAAACAGCTACTTTGGAGTTGTTACCACCCCAAAAGTGAATGTTACAAATGCGGCGTATGAGAATAATTTCAGACGTACGTTTTACAGCCGGTTTGGAACTGCGGGAAGTTTGCAAAATTATCCGGCATTTCTTAGAGACTCCACTAATACGGACTATTACGGTCCATCAAACTGGACAGATCTGTACTACAAAGGCACACCGGTTTATTCTGTGGATGCAAGTGTAACGGCGGGCGTAAACCGGGCAACATTGCGGGCATTTGTAAGTGCACTTAAAAATGCGAACAGCGCAGACGAAACATCCTTGCGGAGATATACCGGTGGACTTTCTATGAATGTAACACCTTTTAAATGGCTTGCATTTGACGCCAAAGTAGATTATGACTGGTTGTCCAGGAACCGTAATAAGAATATAACAGATCGATTGGCAGAAACACGCTATATCCCCAACCTGAGTAACCCTTTGCCTCCAAATAAAAGTTTATACGGCGCTTATTTGAATGCGTTTAATGGAGCAATTGATAATAACGTAAACCATGTAGTGAACGGAATGATCGGGATGCATATCCGGCTCAACCAGTTAGACTACCAGGGACGGCTGGCGCTGAATTACGGAGAGGAATACAGAGATGCCTTTTGGCCTACTACCCTGAATGAAGGCAATAACTTTGTTTCTAATTTTTTTGGGGCCACACAGCGGCTGCAGGTTACAAACGTATTGAAATATAAATTCGACCTCTCCGATAATAATGTTATTACAGTTAGCGCGGGGCAGGAGTATTACAGGGATAATTATAAGTTTAATTATGCGTATGCTTATAATACCCCGAATGATTTTATAAAAATTAATGTTGTAAACTTCGATGTAAATGCAGCGGACTATCTGCAATCCAATAGCGACAAGCCTTTCTTTTTCCCGAGCAATATGGGAACCAGCCTGGCCTCTTTTCATGGAAATGTTTTGTGGGAAGCCAACCGGTTTTTAAAAGCACATGTTTTGGTAAGAAGAGACGGATCTTCTACCATGCAGCCCGGTCAAAAATGGTTTACAGGATATGGAGGGGCCGTTGATTGGGATCTAAAGCAAACATTTTTGCAAGATGAATCATTGTTCAGTAGCCTGTATATTACAGGCGGCTGGTCAAAGCTGGGTAAACCATTTTCGGATGATCGCTATTCCTCCGGCCCTCAGTACCGGTCTGATCTTGGCTGGAGCAACGAGCCAACATTGGGATCTTTTAACGGAATAACCGGATTGACACGACCCTATAATTTTGGATGGATCGGCTATGATATCCCTTGGCAGTATGTAAACAATCTGAATGCGGGATTGGGTATGGGTTTGTTACAGGACCGGATAAAGCTGCTGTTGGAAGTTTATAAAAGAACGGATAAAAATGGCCTTTTTGCAATGCCCATTCCCTCTGAATATGGATATACCGGTGCGTATAAATCAGGACTGGAAGTCGGCAACCAGGGATTAGATCTTGGAGTAGATGCAACCATTCTTGCTCCTCAAAAGCATGTTATAGGCTGGATTTTTAATGCCAATTTTAACTATAACCGGAATAAACTGATTGCATTACCGGGTGGTGTGCAGGAAGTGGTAATTGGTAGCAACAAATTCGAAGTGGGTAAACCTGTGGATCAGTTTTGGGTGTATGAAAATACAGGAACGTACAAATCGGCATCAGAAATCCCCTCAAACCTGACCTATCAGGGGATGCCTTTTCAGGTTGGAGATGCCATCTGGAAAGATCAGAACGGGGACAATGTAATTGACGAGAAAGACAAGATTCTGAAAGGGAATTATTTACCAAAGATGTCCGGAGGCTTCGGAAGCAGCCTTACATACAAGGCCGTCAGTTTAGACTTTCAATTTTATATGGCATTGGGCAGGAAAGTGTTAAATCAGTATGCATCAAAGCGATTGGATTTTATTAATACTGAAGCTGCAAATGATATTTACTCAGTAAAAGAAATTACTTATTGGGAAAAGAAAGTGGATCTCATAAATTATCCGGTGTATAATCCATGGAGTGCTGTTATTCCTTATCGTTCAGAGCAGGATCTGTTTTTGGACAACGCATCATTTTTGAAATTGAAAACGGTTTCGATCGGGTTCGACTTTGCCAAAATGCAGGCGGTTCGGACAGGTGTTTTCAAAAGAGCACAGGTTTATGTAACAGGAACCAATCTTTTAACCATAACGAAATTTAAAGGGGATGATCCGGAGTTGGCAACGTATAATGGTATTTATATGGGCACTGGTTTGCCTATGCCCCGTTCAGTTATCCTTGGTTTAAGGTTAGCGTTTTAAAATTAAGCAAGAAATTATTAAAGGTTTACTATGAGTCGTTTAATAACTACCAGGATGGGAAGAGCGATATTGTTTTTTCTGGCGGCGTCATTGGCGGTGACCGCATGTAATAAAAAACTGGATATAGTGTCCAGCAGGATTGCAGATGAGGAAGGGCATTGGTCCACCTATGAAAATGCACGCAGCGGCATTACAGGGCTCTATGCCCTTACACGGGCGGCGCTTGCCCAAAATAATGCGCATTGGATATTGGGCGAGCTAAGATCCGGTGATTTTAAATCCTTATCCAGATCTGATCTGCAGGCGGTCATCGATGGGAAATTAAATGGGGGATTCCCTTTGTTGCAAAAAGCGGCGGACTGGCGGCCCTTTTATGCGGGCATTAATGCATGCAATTTGTTTATAGAAAGGGATTCCGGATGTTTAAAGGATATCCGCTATACGGAAGCTTATTATAAGCTGGACATAGCTCAGGCCAGAGCATTGCGTGCTTTTCTGTATTTTTATATGGTTCGCGTCTGGGGTGATGTCCCTTTTACAACTTCTTCAGGAGAAGGTGGAAATTTTGAAGAATTGCCAAAAACAGATAAGAACGCGGTTCTAAATTTTGCAACCAGCGAACTAATAGAGGTAGCACCTAAACTGCCGTTTCTTTATTCGGCATTGGACCCGGATCAGATTTTTCCAAGCAATTATTATAACAAAAGCACCGATTACTGGTTAAATGCACCGGTAACAAGACTGGCTGCTTATGCCTTGTTAGCGCATATTGCGGCATGGCGGGGTAACTATATCGATGCTTCGGTTTATACGGAGTTTGTGGTAAACAATTTCAATAAAAGTAATATTGATTATTCAACGGTAGCTAAAATAGTTAGTCCAACCGGTCTCTTCGCCGGAGGAAACTCTGGTAATTACAGCCAGATCATGGGGTTTAACTTTAACAAACAACGGGGCGAAACCACAACTGACGGACACATAGAAAATCTTACACTGGCAAATACGGTTAACTTCTTTATGTCCAAAGCCCTCCCTGATATTTACATCGATAAAGGCACGATCGGGTTTCTTTTTAATCCCACCGGAGGTAATGATGATCGGTTTGGGTATGACAGGCAGTATACTCCGCCATTGTTATATACAACATACTTTGAAAACTATAATGCCGAGATACCTGTATTTAAAAAAATCCGGATCGTTAACGGAGGTGCCAATACCGGTCAGTTCGCCGTTTATAATTCATCTATCGTATTTACAAGACTGGAAGAGATTTTGCTTTTAAGAGCGGAAGCGCTGGCCGCTTTAGGAAGGGAAGACGATGCCAAAACAATATTGAACACACTACGGTCAAAACGTTCTTTGAACTCTGTATCACCGCTGACTACCGGCGCTGCATTGATCGATGAAATTTTTATGGAACGGCGCAGGGAGCTGATGGGAGAAGGCTGGCGCTGGTATGATGTGGTTCGTGAGAAAAAACTGTTGAATAATGATCCGGCCTTCAATGCATTAATTGCCCGTGACGGTATTTACTGGCCAATAGCACAGGATGTGTTGCAAAAGAACACAGCCTTAAAACAAAACCCTTATTGGAATTAATCTCAAAAAGTATTTGGCGATATGAAGACGTTTGTAATAATTGTTTTATTCGTAGTGGGCTCTATGGGCTTTTATTCCTGTAAAAAGGTTGATACCACATACCGGGATTACACAAATAACCTGAATGTTTTTAATGGAAATGCAGTACAATATTTGCAGTCGCAAACCAATCAGTATGATTCCTTTCTCCTGGCGGTAAATCGTATTCCTGGGTTAATGGATACTTTATCGGGTAAGGCGATTACCTTGTTTGCCGTAAGCAATAAAAGTTTTTCACTGGCGCTAACCAATATCAACAAAGCCCGCGCAGATTCGTTACCTAAAATGCCGCCGGTATCCCTGAGTACTATAAATAGAGATGCTCTTGATTCTTTTTTATGCCGGTACATTGTACGGGGCAAATATGTATCTACCGACTTATTAACTTCTTCAGATGGCCTTTTGTTGTCTACCATAAAATATAATTATGGTATGTTCGGACGCTTTGTTTCAACGAATGCTTCCGGCTTTCTTGGAGGCGGCCCCCGGCAAATTAAATTTAGTGATACCAAACACTCAATATTTGAACGCTACTGGATCAGTGTAAATACCATTACCACCGACATAGAGTCAACCAATGCCATTATCAATGTACTGCCTCCGGGACACGACTTTGGCTTTGGAGATGATTTTATAAGGGCTGTTAACTACAGGTAAAAAAAACAAAAAAAGTAAAACATGTATTCGAAACGTAACTGGTTAAACATATTCATGCTTTTTGCATGTACTGCGATACTTTTTTCCTGCAGTACAAAGGGCTACCTGCCACAAAAAAGAGATAATATAGGAGAGGATGCCATATTCAATCAACAATTGTTTCAACCTGTATTGGGACGTACAACACAGTTTGGAGGAATATTTCAGCCCGGCAGCACTACCTTCCCGGCTCAGTTTAAGATTGTAAACGTACGAAGTGCCGCTTCCGGGCAGGCTGCACCTGAATTAACAACATTATATCCCGTAAGCGTGTGGACCAAAGCGTACACCGGAAATGAAACATCAGTAGGTGAGATCGAATCAAAGAAATCGATCCAATACCGTCCGGTGCTGGAGGTTGGCGCTTCTTCCGGCGACATTACGATGTGGAGCATGGGGAGTTCTTCTTTTATTAGAGCATTTCCGGATTCCGGGTATGTTTTTGATATAGAAGTGTCTAATACAGGAGGCAGAAGGTATTTTACCGGCTTTAAATTACAGCCATTGCGGGAGCGTTCTTTCGAACCTTCGAACCTGGATGATGTTACGGGCCAGCCACTCACCAACGGAATACATCCCAACAGTGTCTTAAATATTATCGGAGATTCTACCAATCTTCCGTTAACACCTTCCGATGTAGATGTTTTTATAAGAAAGGTAAATGACGGCACCAATGCCAAAAATAAACTTACGTTTCGCTTTTTTGATAAGGGATATAATCCGATCAACCCGGATAAATTTGGTGCAACAAACTGGCCCGGTTTAGTACACGGGTTTAATATGACAAAAACGGCCACCAGTGTTTCCTATGATGTTTCTTATCCGCTGCCTGCAATAAAAATGCCTACTAAATACACTACCAATATTGGCGATATGACGCATACTGTATTTTCCTATAACCGGTTAGATGCGTTCGGCATGCTTTCGCCCGCATCGCTGTATCTGGATTTTGCCATTTATGAAAATGCCAATTGGGAAGTAGTGGTGGTATTTACAAAAGATAACCCAAGGTTCCGTAACGAGTAATATAGCGACAAACAGAAAATTGACGAATATGAAATTATACAGATATATAACCCTTCTTCTTATCGTTTTTGTGTTAGGTTCCCTTGGAACGGCAATTGGACAAAGTACCGTAAAAGGGGTATTGGTAGACGAGCAGACAAAAGTTGCAGTAGCAGATGTTACCGTAAGTGCCGGAGGAAAAACGACAAAAACAGATAACAACGGGCATTTTACTATAACAGCAAAGGTGGGCGCCAGTATTACTTTTACACATATAGGTTATAAAGAACAAAAATGGAAGGTTCCTGAAGTACTCCCTGAAGCACTTGAGATTGCGTTAACTCCGAAAGATAATGCGATGGACCAGGTAGTGGTACAGGGTTTTAAGCAGGTAAAAAAATCGACAGTTACAGGTGCGTCTACTGTTATTAGTGGTAAGGATATTCAGGATCGCCCTACAGGAAACGTGATGGAGCTGATACAGGGAAGGGTTGCAGGTTTTAACGTACAGATTAATACCGGCTCTCCGGGAGCGGCACCCACTATGAACCTGCGTGGAGTTTCCACAACAAATGTTACTGCAAGCGGTAACCTGTCGCCCACTTCTCCTTTATTTATTATTGACGGGGTGCCGGTAGATGTAAATACAAATTATCAGTATGGTTTTGAGTCCGGTGGCGCAGGCATCAGCCCTTTATCGCTGATTCCACCGGAAGACGTAGAGAGTATAGAAGTATTGAAAGATGCGGCAATGACATCCCAATATGGTTCAAAGGCTACCTACGGAGTGGTGATCATTACCACCAAACGCGGACAATCGAAAGTGCCCATCATTTCTTACTCCGGTAGCTTTTTTTATAAAACGCCGCCCCGGCTTCGTTCTACCATTGGTGGTGAGCGCGAACGCCAGATACGGCTGAACACGATTTTGAATTATGATACCGCTTCCCGTCAGGCATCACTCGCATTGATCAGCCAGTATCCGGGTTTATCAGATAGTTTGAACGAATACTACAATAACTCTACAGACTGGCAAAGCTATTTTTATCGCAGTACAAGCAACCAGCAGCATAATGTGAATATAACGGGAGGTGACCGGAACTTCAATTACAAAGCGAATCTTAACTATTATAACGAAAAAGGTATCGTAGTGAATACGGGTCTGCAGCGCTATTCGCTGAACCTGTTAGGAACCTATAACCCAACGGAGAAGTTCTATTTAACCATGAGCCTGCAGCAGGATGTGGCCTATAAGCAAAATGCTTCGGGAGTAGGTGCGTTGCAGATGGGTATCGCAAAAAATGCCAATACCAGTTCCTTGCTGCCCCCGCCTTCGCTGTTTTCGAATGTAGAGGCGATGGAGGCTGCCAATGCAAAAAATGATGGTAAATTAAATAATACAAGTGGTAGTCTGAACGTGCAGTATGAGCCGCTCAGGGGACTGCGATTCTCTAATTTACTGGCATACTCTTATATCAGTAATACGAATGATTATGTAAGGTCTGCCTATCTGGCACAGGACTCTGCAGGTGTGTTTGCGTATAGCGACCGGTCCTACAGCCTGGACAACCGCAGCCAGGTTAGCTTTACCAAAGTAGTAAACGATAAGCATACCTTTCAGGCTTATGCCTTTAATCAAATTACCAAAGATGGATTCCGGGCAAATATGATGTATTTTAATCAGCCCGCAGATCAACAGATAACCGGTCCTATTGGTAATAACTACGGAATTTCTGCGGGTGGTACGCTCAGTAATATTAACGAAGGCCGGATTCATGGCTATGGCGGTAACGTCAGTTACAACTATGATGAAAAGTATGTGCTTGAAATGGCGTACAGGCTTGACAATACTGCAACCAACGGCCCGTCTCGTGGATATACCAAAAGCCCCACCTTCAGCGGACGCTGGAACTTTTTCAAGGAGAAATTTTTCAAGAGCGCCACCTGGCTTAGCTCTGGAGCGATAAGGGGGAGCTGGGGAAGAAATATCAAGCCTAATGGAACGATTTACGATGTATACGGGAAGTATGTATACGGTCCAAAATACAATGACGGATCAACCGTAATGATCGATTTCAAAACGCTGCCGAACGTTGAGTTCGAACCGGAAGTTGCTGCTACTACCAACCTGGGACTTGATCTGGCATTCCTTAACAACCGTATTACGTTTACAGCAGACGCCTATTATAAAGCTATCGACAACCAGCTGGTGGCTACCGATCTGTCTAATACAAATGGGTTCAGCCGTGTTTCCTTAAATGCACAAAGCATTGTAAACCGCGGATTAGAAGTGGCCACAAATTTCAATATCATTCAAAAACCCGATGTCAGATGGTCGGTTAATATGAACGGCGCTTGGAACGAGGCCACCCTGGCGCATCTTCCGAATGGCCTGCGATCCATAACCACGCAGGTGCAGGATGCCTATGGTTCCTTCGTTCCTGTGATCAGCCAGTTAGGTGGCCTGCCTCTTAGTAATCTTTTATACGTAACCAGAGGGGTATACGCAAATAATTCAGATATACCTGTAAACCCGGCTACCGGTTTGCCAATGCAATATGGCCGGGGAACGGGGCTTTATTTCAGGGCCGGAGACCCGATCTGGGCGGATATTAACGGAGATTACATCATTGACAACAGCAATACCGATAATGCCGACCTCGTGGCAGTGGGCAATCCTGTTCCCAAACTCGTGGGCGGTTTTGGAACCCAGGTAGTGTATAAAGCTTTTACGCTTAATGTGAATACTTCATTAACCGCATACCGGGATATTTTAAACCTGGTATTGGCAGATCAGTTTAATAACTACACACGGCCACTGGAGGCCCTGGCCCTGGTGCCGATCGATGGATACAATTATTGGAAACCCACCAATGCAGACCGTTCGCAAGGAACTGTAGGGGCTGTATATCCAAATCCCTACGATTTCAGAAGAGCTGGCGCGCTGAACCCATTCCGGGTCAACCAAACGCTATATTTGGAAAACGGTACGTATTTTAAAATCAACTCGGTAACCGTCTCTTATAACGTCGATAGAAATTTGCTGAAAAAGTATGGATTGACCTCTATGCGTTTTTCGTTGACAGGCCAGAACCTGTACAATTTTACGAAATACAGCGGCACCTCTCCGGAGCAGGTATCTTCTTTGGGTAGGGATATTTCTGGAGGATATCCTTTGGCCAAGACTTATTCGTTTTCAGTTAATGTTCAATTTTAAAAATCTGCGAAATGAAACGTTTTTTTATAATTTTTGTCATTATTGCTACACTATTCGGTGCATCCGGGTGTAAGAAGTTTTTAAATATTGATCCTCCCAGCGATCTTTCCGGTAATAACTTCTGGCGCAATAAAGCAGATGTGGAGCGATATATCAACGGATTGTATGAGCTTTTCCGTGAAGCGGTTTATCGTCCGGACATGACAGCTGCTGCCGGAGATGGAGAATTTCCATTTTTCACATGGAGTGGTGATCTGAGAGGTGCGCCACTGAAATCGAATGGCCGTCAATACATTACAGACCTGGTGAATAATAACATTCCCACAGTTGTATATCGGGAACCGTCCTATTCTTCTTTGTTTAATTCAATACGGTTTACACAATGGGATCGTTTTTTTAAGGCCATTGCTTCTGCGAATATTGCAGTAGATCGTGTTCCAACAGTACCTGATCCGTCTTTTTCTGATGCCGATAAAAAAAGATATACAGCAGAAGCCGTGTTTATCCGGAATATGTGCTACTTCTTTATGGTACGGCTTTGGGGAGACGTGCCTTATTATACACAGCCATACTTTGATGGAAAATTGGCGCGGACCAACCAGGTTACTGTTTTAAATAAGTGTTTGGAAGATATGGGGGCCGTAGAAAAGGATCTGCCCTGGACTTACTCTGATCCAACGCAAATTGCCGTAAGAGCAATGAGGGGATCAGCCATCATATTAATGATGCATATGAATATGTGGCTGGCCGGATTTGACGGAGGCAATGCTACCCGGTATTATACCAGCACAAATGATTTATCCAACGAACTTATTCAAGGTAATAACGGCGCTTATCAGTTACTGGACCTGTCGCAGACCAAGGTTATTTTTAAAGGAAGGAGTAAGGAAGGGTTGTTTGAAATTCCGCAGAATGTAAATTACGGAGAGTCTTTTGGCTGGTCGGCATTTTCTGATAATGTGCTTTATGCACCTTATAAAAACTATCAGATCACTTCCAGCTATCTCGCCTATTTGCCGGCATTTATGATAAAATTGTTTCCGCAGGGAACCAGCGATCTGAGGGCCACCACCTGGTACGATCCTGCAAATATGTACAATGGAGATGGTAAGTTCATTATGCTGAAATTTGCGAACGTGTATGCAAATCAAAATGCGGAAGATGTGAATCCCGATGATAACCAAACCGTGTTCCGTTTACCCGATGTGTATTTGTTAAAGGCGGAAGCATTATATAACCTGGGCAAAGAGGACTCTGCAAGGTTGTCGGTAAATGTAGTAAGGGATCGGGCGAAAGCCCCGCTGATTACGGCCGGCGGCCAAACGTTAAGTGACGAGATATTTTTCGAAAGATGCCGGGAATTTATGGGTGAAGGACTGTACTGGTATGATGTAGTGCGTACCAAAAGAATTGTGGATCCGAATTATCAGTTTGGCTATCACTGTACAGTATCGCAGTTTGCAGCCGGCGCCTGGACCTGGCCTCTGGATGCTGCATCTGTTCAAAAAGGAAATCCTTTAATTACGCTTAATAATTACTGGTTGTAAGAATGTCGTATATAAAAAAGTGAAAAGTTATGAAGAGGTATATTTATATGTTTTTTATGGTGGTGTTGATGGTTACTGCCTGTAAAAAGAACGATTATTATAAAGATTCGGGTGTTACTGACCCTAACTTTAACGGTACGATACTGGACTATCTGCATTCAAAACCCGGTCAGTTTGATTCGGTGAGTAAGATCGTAAAGCTGGCCGGCATGGAAGATGTCTTTCAACAGCAGCAAATCACATTTTTTGCACCATCCGATTCCAGTATTTCTGCTACAATGCATGACATTAACTCGTACCTGGCAGTATTGGGAATGCAGCCGATTAGCCGGATGGAACAAATTGACGCTTCTGTCTGGAAGAAATATTTATCGCTATATGTTTTTAATGGTGCAAAATCACTGAACGACTATCCACAGGTTGATTGGGCTAATTTCTCTGCATTTGGAGGACAGACCTATCCGTCTTATAACGGATACCCCATGCATATAGGGGTGGTATATACCGATGCCAAGGGTATCCAATATGCGGGATACCGGATGCTTGAGCTGTCTTATATCAGTTCTCAGGCCAGCCCGCGGGATATTACTACCTGGTTTACGATACCTGTGGCTTCAGCAAATATTCACCCAACTAATGGATATGTGCATGCATTGCGGTATTTATTTACCACAATCGTAATAAGTAGCGGCAGTGCTAGCGCCAGTACGATTACTGTTCCGTTTGGGTTTAATGTATTTCAGCTGTCCCTTGATGCAATACAGGCCGGGATAAAGTATTAATCTAATTGAGTACAACTATGTTTAAAATATATAAGAAACCGAATTTAAAGAGTATAGCCGTATTCATAATCGCCTTGAGTACATTCTCCTGTCAGAAAACCAATACAGGAATGGATAACGGGATCTATCCGAACGACCGTACGCCGGCTGCTGTTAAATTTTTATCACCGCGTGTATCACCCGTTTCTGGTGCACCTGGAATTACGGTAACAGTGCCTGTAAGCGGGTTAGAGGGTAAACAGGGGCAGTTCAAGGCCTTTATTGGAGCTACCGAAGCACCGGTAACCGGCGTTAGTGCCACCGCTATAACGATTCTGGTACCTCCTGCTGCAAGTACTGGTAATATTACCATTCAACTGAATAGTCAGTTCTTCTACGGTCCTAATTTTAATGTAGCAGGTAAGGTTTATATCGATCCCGATTTTAATATAAGTGCGAACCAGGCTACCGGGGTTTTTTCAAGTGTCCGGGGTATTGTACCTTATGGCGATTCCTATATTGTATACGGTACGTTTACAAAATATGGAAGCGTTTCCTGCCCGGGCCTGGCATACATCGATAATAATGGAACAACCGGATCTTATCAGCCATATTTTGGCCCCGAAAATTCATTGAAGCTTTCTCCTGCTAATATTACAAGCATAGCACCACTGGACGATGGAAATTTTTTAATGGGCGGCGGTTTTAACTCCGTAGTAGACAAGAGTGGCCGAACCATAGGAAACCTGAACGGTATTGCCCGGTTGTTTACCAATGGGGATGAAGACATGATTGAGGTTCAGCAATACAGGGTACCGAATGCGGATGCGTTTAATTTCCCCGAAAGAAGCTGGGTTACAGGCTCTTCGGTAAATGGTGGCGCTGAAGGAGGGGCCGTGCTTAAGGTTTTTGCAACGGATGATGGAGCACACTATATCGCAGTAGGAAACTTTAGCAAATATGTAACCACCTACTATCCCGGCTCTCAGTGGAACAGTCAGCAGCAGGACCGGATTGCAATGAAGCAGCTTTTTAGCATGGGTACAGACGGAAGCTTTGATTCTTCTTTTAATTATAATTATGCTACAAAGGCCAGCTATGCTGCTACAAATGCCCTTATTAATGACGCCACACAGGCGTCTGACGGAAACATTGTTATTGTTGGAAGTTTTACTACATATAACGATGCTGCGGCCAATCGCATCGTAAAAATTGACGCATATACGGGAAAGAAGGATCCTACATTTAATACGGGCAGCGGGTTTGACGGGTTGGTAACCTCTATAAAATACAATGCTAATACGCATCGTTACCTGGTAACGGGATTATTTAAAAGCTACAATGGGGTGCCGGCTAATAATGTAGTGATGTTGAAAGAGGACGGATCTGTGGATGTAACCTTTAGCGTAAAGGGATTTGGCAACGGGGCTCCAACCTTTGTAAAGCAGCTGAATAACGGACTTATTATTTGCGCGGGAACATTTACAATGTATGATGGTGTATCGAGGCCTGGCTTTTCGATATTGAATGTAGATGGATCATTAGCAGCGGGGTATAACAATACCGGTAACTTTAACGGCTCCATTACAGATGTTATTGAAACAACTTCAAAATTAACAGGCCAGCATGCTGTATTCTTAGTGGGCTCTTTCTCCAGGTTTGATGCAACAGCGGTTTCGAATATTGTTAAAGTAGTTATTGAAGATTAAAAGCGTACCGAAAAACAATACCAATGAATGCTTTCTGTAATACGAATTACAACACAGGCGCTCATTCGACTTGTAAAACTGTTCGCAATTTTCGGACAACAAAAAAAAATACTGATGAAGAAAAGTTTGACTCGGTTATTGAATAAAACGGGAGGTTTTGCAATGGTAACGGCTTTCATGTTGCTGCAAATTTCCTGTAATAAAACAAATGATGCGGCCCTTAAAAGCTCAGCCAACAGTGTTACACCGGCTTCCCTGCAGCAAAAGGTACTGTTTATAATTGTAGACGGTGCCATGGGAACAGAGGCAAAATTAATCGCTCCCCCTGTTTTAACCGGACTTACTAATCATGCCATTTTTTCCTGGAACGGATTAACCGGTTATACTAATACTGCAGTAACCAATTCCTCAACCTGGACAACGCTGTTGACCGGTGTAAACAATGATAAACATGGTGTAGCTAACTCAATGAGCAGCGCAAACCTTGTGGCATATCCTACTGTTTTTACGCGTCTTAAAACGGTGGCACCGGCTTTACGTTCAGTGGCGCTCACCTCTGTGGATAGTTTAAAAACAGCACTGGCGGGTGGTGCTACGGTGGCGAATTCCTTTGGAGGTGATGATGCGGCAACCAATACTGCAGCTCTGGCCGAAATAAAAAACAACAATCCGGATCTGTTATTAGTGCAGTTTCATGCAGTGGATGTTGCAGGAGCCAACGGGGGGTATTCGGCAGGCTCGGCGGCTTATAAAGCCGCAATGCTGCAAACAGATACATATATTGGCCAGCTTATCAACGCAGTAAAGTCAAGAGCCAATTATGTCAATGAAAACTGGTTATTTGTGATCACTTCTAACAAGGGTAGCAATACCGGTATACCCGATAATTCGTCCTGGTCAGCATTCGACGATAATCGACATAACACTTTTGCATTTTATTATAATCCACGATTCGTACCCAAAACAGCAGCAAGGCCTGTAGGAATATTGCCCTATGCAGGAGTAACACCGAATTATACTATTGGATCTAACGGAACAAGTAATAATGCAGCATATGTTCCCAATGCCCGACTAAATGGCGCACTCAATTTTGGTCCGGGTGCCGAATTTACGATGCAGTGTAAGATTAAGTTCCCTACGGGCGGCTACAACTACCCGGCATTTTTAGGGAAAAAACCATTATTTGACGATGCTTCAACCGGGTTTCTGTTTTTTATCGAAGGTTCGGATTGGCAGGTTACAACAAAAGGATCTATTTCGTCCCGGCAGCAATCAAGAGGTACAACGGTTATGGACGGTCAATGGCATACGCTTACCGGCGTGGTACGGTACGAAGCCGGCGTAAGACGACTGATCGCGTTTACCGATGGAGCTAAAACAAGTGCCGCCCAGATTAAAACCCTGAACGTTAACGATGATTTTACTAATCCTGCAGATTTTGTAGCGGGAAGTTTTTTAGGAAATGCTTCTACAGTTAATAATTGTTTAATTACGGATATCAGGATATATAGAACAGCGTTAAGTGATACATACATCGGAAGCAACTACTGTTCGGTTCAGGTACTACCAACCGATACAGCAACGAGCAAGCTGATTGCATATTGGCCCAGCACACAAATTATTACCAATACCGATCCGAATAATGGTTTAAAGGATTCTTTATATCTGCAGGATTACGGTCCCAATAATTTTAAACTGATCATGAAATCGAAGAACCAGTCTTCTTTTAATGATAAAACGGATAAACTTTGTCCTCCCATATCTGTGGCTAGCTATGTAAGTGTACCTAACAATGCAGATGCGTTACCTGTGATTTTTTCCTGGTTCAACTTTCCGATACCGGCCTCCTGGAATTTAGATGGTAAAGTGTGGATCCCCTCTTATAATGATCTTATCAACTAGTAAATGCGTTTTATATGAGCAACTTTTTTATAAAATATATACAATCCATAGCTGCAGTATTAGTGACGCTGGTCGTGTCCTGTGGAAAGCCAGATTTTCAGATAGCGACGGCGCCGCCGGACGTTGGGGGCAGTAAGGATAGTGCAAAGCAGTTGATTGATACACTTTTGAAGCTGGATGACAGTAAGATCGTGCAGGCTTCTGCTTTCCCGGGTGTTATTTGCAATTCAGAACCACGGCTGGCTTCGGTAACGCTTAATATGAACCTGAATTATAAAAGTGTGGGTGAGAATTTACGGATATCGGTACCTCCGGCTCCATTATTTAGTACCGGTTATTATGCGGCGCCAGGTGAATTGATCACAATAGAGATCCCTCAGGGGATTTATCAGATGTCCGTGCAAATTGGCGGCTGGACGGATAACGTAAGCAGCTATCCTAATCCACCGCGGGACGGAATTGTATATATTAAGCAGCAACTGGCTCCCGGACGTAATTATCTGAGAAATTTATATGGGGGAACCATCTATTTAAATGCGGCGGTACCGATTGTAAACCCTGTTTCCGTAACGATGGGCAACGTGGTAAAATCTCCGGATTTTGTGTTAGGAGAGAGCAATGACACGGAATGGAAGACTCGGTTGCAAAATTCCTGTGTGCCCTGGCTGGAGTTACGAAGCAAGTTTGTCTCCTTCCTGGTTCCCAGAAGTAGATGCCTGAATCCCAACTGGCCGTATGCGAGCATAGAAGCTTCTTTAAAACAATGGGACAGCATCATTGTATACGATTACCAGGGATGGGAAGGCCTTTCGCAGACTCCGGCAGATCCGATCGATCAGGCACCTATTATCCCTTACAGAATCGTATTTGAGGATGCAATGGCTCCCGGGGTAGGTGGGCATAGCTCCAATCCGGTAGTGGTTGCGAACAATAGCAGCTGGTTTGATGGTGTGGTAAATGTAATGGCTCCTCATACAGACGGACTTTGGGGATTGTTGCATGAAATAGGGCACAACAACCAGCAGGGTAACTATTGGAGTTGGTCTACACTTGGCGAAACTTCCAATAACCTTTTTTCTTTTAAAGTCGCAGACCGCATGTATAAAGCTGGAATTTTGAATACATGGAATCCGAATCATCCCGCCCTGGCAACCGATTTCCCCAAGGCACTCACCTTTGCGGCGGCCTCCGGGGGTAAAAACTTCGACGGAACCGATGCCAATATCAATTCGCCCTTTGCAAGGCTAGTGCCCTTTGTGCAGCTCTTTTCCTATATAAAACCCAATATGCCAGGTGTTAATAAAAGCAATAAAGATGGCTGGGCTTTTATGGGTGAATTATACAGCCAGGCAAGGAGAGCGGTTCGCGCCAATCTTTCAGACTTATCCATGCATGATTTTATGTACCGCGCACTTTGCAACATGACAAAGTACGACTGGCAGGCATTCTTTACCGCATGGGGTATTTCTATAAGTGATGTGGCTGTGGGCGATATGACTGCGTTGTATCCCTCCATTACCTACAGGGTATGGGAATTTAATCCTTTGACCAGAACTGGAGGTACCACTATCTACAATCCTGATCCTTATGCCAAATCTAACTGGTCTATTGCCGGATTTTCGAGTGAGGAACCCACAGGAGAAGGACCTCCCAATGGAAAGGCCATCAGTATGATCGATGATAATATCAGTACGTTCTGGCACTCGCAATGGGCGGCAGCAACGGCACAGCCTCCGCATTGGATTGCAGTGGATCTTAAGAAAAAACTGAGCTTTAGTAAGTTTACACTGGTAAACAGACAAAATAACACCGGGGTACGTCCCAAGAAAGTGTATATCGATTACAGCAATGATATCAGCAGCGGCGTATCAAACGCAGCAAACTGGACTACTGTTTCTGCTGCGGGGTATACAATGGATGTAGGTAGCTTATCGGTTCAGACGATCTCTTTGGGATCCACGATAAGTGCACGCTACGTAAGGGTTCGGATACAAAGTACGGCTGATATTAATAGCGGTGGTTCAGCAGCAGCCATAGCCGAATTCGCAATTTTACCTTAGACCATATAATGTTAACAAGAATTAAGAAGATGAAGCATTTATATATAGTAGCAGCAGTTTTGGTGGTTTTTGCGTCAGCGATCTTCAGCTCGTGCAAAAAATATCCGGATAATCCACCGTATTTTCAACCGTACGATTCATCGGCAATACCCAAAGACAGAAGGGTGTTGGTAATAGCCGTGGATGGTTTGCAATCGGACGCATTTAAAGCAGCCGCAACGCCCAACTATACGGCATTAATGGAACATGGAAAGTATACCTGGGATGCCAAATCCGATATTATATCAAAAGATGCATCTGCCTGGAAAACATTGACCTCTGGGGTTACTTATGGTTCGCATCATATAGCGGATAGTACTTTTCAACCCTCCGGTATTGATTATTCAGGTGATTTTGAAGGTGGTTTGAATACCCCGCTCAATTATCCGTCTTTCTTCTATTTCATTATGCGTTCAAAAATTTATAACGCACCCACTGCTATTTTATCCAGTTGGGGAACGATGGTAAGCAGCGCAGCGAATGAGGCGAAGCTCAAAGGTGTTTTAAATAATGATGCTGCAGTGAAAGATTCTGCAATAAAACTGCTTAAAGATGGAGATCCTAAAGTGTTGATGTTACACTTTAACGGACCGGCAAAACTGGTAGCGGATCCGGCGAGCGCAGCTACCTTTTCAGCTTCTTCCCCCGACTATGTGAACAGCCTGAAAACCATCGATAATTATATTGGGGATATTATGACCACACTGAAAGGCCGCCCGAACTATAATGCTAATGAAGAATGGCTAGTAGTGGTAACCGGTACGCATGGTGGTGTGAACAAAACATATGGTGGCACGTCTGATGCAGAAACGCTGGTACCTACCTTGTATTATTATAAATCCTTTAAGAAGCAGGAGTTTACCAGTGCGGGCTCATACAATGCTGTAAGACTTCAGAGTAACACGGTAAGCGCGTCCTTAGACGATCCCACAGATGACTATATGCCTAAAACAGGCCAGCTTACGGTGCAGTTCAAAGTTAAAGGGTCCTTACCTGCTTATGCGCATATGTTCTCCAAGTGGAATGGCGCCTGGAGTAGTGGTATTGGCGGCTGGAGCATCTTTACCAATGGTAGCGGCTGGGGTTTTAGTCTTAAAAGTGGCAGCTCGGGGGAAAGAAGAATACAGGCTTCCGCACCGAATAAAAATATCAGCGACAATAGCTGGCATACACTCACTTTTGTATTTTATGACAGCGCCTCCAAGCGGTTTGTTAAGCGGTTTACCGACAATATTCGTATTCCGGATACGAATGGGGATATTACCAGTATTTTAGGACCAGGTACATCCATCGTATCGCAGGGCGCACCGTTTACCATTGCTGTATCAAAAGACAGTTACGGAGGAGCCAGCTTTAACATTGCAGATGTACAGGTATTCAAAACGGCGTTGGCGGATACTACAATTGTAAACAATCTCTGTTTAAAGGATTATACCAAACATAGCCAGTTCGGAAATATGATCGCCTATTGGCCCTGTAATGATGGTATCGGTAATCTTATGACCAATCGCGTAAATACCAGTAAAAACTTTACGCTGTCGGGATCGTATAAATGGAATGTACTTACCGATTATCCCTGTACCTATGTACCAAATCCTCCTACAGGAAAGACTACATTGTTCTTAAAGAATGTTGATGTATCCGCTCAGATATTTTACTGGCTAGAATTGCCCATCCCCAATACCTGGGCAACAGAGGGCAATACATGGCTTACTACGTATGAGAATGAGTTTATAAAAATTTAAGTAGCCGCGCGTTTTATACAAACCGTTAAAAGCACGATTTTAAAGCCCATTCCGGTCAACATTTTACCGGAATGGGCTTTTATACCAATTAGACATTAAATTTATATTTAAAGGTTTTTAGGTAGAATTCATTTCCGCAGATTGATTTTGTAATGATTGTAGTAATGTTGTTAACGACTTGCGTTAGCCTTTGTTGTAAGTCTTCAATGTTATTGTAGG
>NZ_JASLGT010000022.1 GCF_030150205.1 Niabella sp. | reverse complement strand
CAGGATAAACGCTGAAAGCATCTAAGCGTGAAACCTGCCTCAAGATGAGTTTACTTTTAAGGGCCGTCAGAGACTATGACGTTGATAGGCTACAGGTGTAAAGGTGGTAACATCAAAGCCGAGTAGTACTAATTGCCCGTAAGCTTTAATTTTTTTTTAGATCTCTTCTAACAGTTTTTTCCAATATGTTAACTTATTGGGCCTGTTTTAAGCCCTCCTTTTGGGAGGGTTTGGGTGGGCCGACCTTTTTATGGTGGTTATACCAAGGGTGTTCACCTCTTCCCATACCGAACAGAGAAGTTAAGCCCCTTATGGCCGATGGTACTGCACCACAATGCGGGAGAGTAGGTAGCTGCCATTCTTATTGAGCGCCTCACAGTAATGTGAGGCGCTTTTTTTTGCGGTATAATATATAACCTGTGGTATGGATGAATGAGTGTATGGATGATGTTGAGCAGAGCCGCCGGCCGGTTTAACCCGCCACCCGGATGTCAAAGGTCGCTCAGGAGCACCAGAAACAGTTATTCGAAACTCCAGATCCCCCCGTTTTTTTTGCAAACTAAATAAATCCCTTCAATGCTTCAAAGCCAGTATCTTTGCAGCCTAATTTTTTTAATCTCCAGCTAGTGAAGTTTACAGAATTTGGATTTGATGAACGCCTGATGGAAGGCATTGATGCCTCCAATTACCAACAGGCAACCCCCGTACAGGAGCAGGTGATACCGCATATCCTGGCAGGGAAAGATGTACTGGCCTTTGCCCAAACGGGTACGGGCAAAACTGCAGCCTTTCTGTTGCCGCTGATCAACCGGTTACTGACCGGTCCGGCGGCTGGCGCAGATGGTATCAAGGCTATGGTGATCGTACCCACCCGGGAACTGGCGGTACAGATCGCGCAGCACCTGGATGGCCTTTCTTATTTTACAGATGTAAGCTCCGTTGCGGTTTATGGGGGCGGTGACGGGAATAATTTTATAGCCGAAAAAAGGGCTTTAACAGCTGGGGCCGACATTGTGATCTGTACGCCGGGTAAAATGATGGCCCATTTAAAAATGGGGTATGTAAAACTCGACCGGTTGCAGTGTCTGGTGTTGGATGAAGCCGACCGTATGCTGGATATGGGTTTTTACGGAGATATTATGTTCATTGTGAATCATCTGCCCAAGCAGCGTCAGAACCTGCTGTTTTCAGCTACGATGCCGCCAGAGATAAAAAAAATGGCACAGAGCATTTTGCATAACCCGGTAGAGATAAGCATTGCTATGAGCAAACCGCCGGCGAAGATCGTACAGCAGGCCTACATGGTATATGATGAGCAAAAAATTCCGTTGATTCAACACCTGCTGGCTGCAAAAAAGTATAAGGCGGTATTGATCTTCTGCAGCAGCAAGCTCAATGTTAAGCAATTGACCCGAGACCTCCGGCGGAAGGGTATTAAGGCCGGGGAAATTCATAGCGACCTGGAACAGGAGCAACGCGATGATGTACTGATACAATATAAAAGTGGCCGCCTGCCGGTGCTGGTGGCTACGGATATTTTAAGCCGGGGAATTGACATTGATCATATTGACCTCATCATCAACTTTGATGTGCCACGTGCCGGGGAAGACTATGTGCACCGTATTGGCCGTACCGCCCGCGCAGAAGCAGAAGGTAGTGCATTTACCCTGGTGAATCAAAAGGACCAGCGCAAGTTTATGGCCATTGAAAAACTGATTGGCCGTGAAGTGGATAAAATGACCCTGCCCGAGCACCTGGGGAAACAACCGGTATATAATACAGCGCGACCCAAACGTGCTGGTAGTCCACCTAAGAAATACTATAAGAAAAAAGGTGATCGTCATCGATAAACGTACATTTTTTACAGCCCTTGTTTTACAGGGGCTTTTTTATGTCATTTAAGAAGTGCTATCCTGCAGATGACAGAACGCGTGTTTTGAAAAGATCACCCGCTTTTGAGTTAGCGGTACCAATGCTTAAAGGTTTCAAATCTATGATTGTGAGAGGGCATGATAATTACTTTTATATAATGCACCAACGCAATAAAAACCTGGTCGGTTCGGCCTGGAACTGTTTGTTTGAAGCGTATTGCACAAAAAAATAGTCCCCTGTGGAAACAGGGGACGCAACCAAAACTAACTGCTTATGAGAAAATTGACTAACTTAATTCAACTTTTGAAGGCCTAAACTGATCAACTCCACCTGCCTGATTGCCGCAATATTCTATCAGTTTAAGAGATTTATTATAATACAAGGATGATGCCAAAATATTTTCCATAATGGCATCATATAAAACAAATACTGCAATCTTGCTGAATTATAGATGTTTAAACATTCATATGATAATAAAACCATAAATATGAAGTATCTTTAGTATCCCTCAAACCTCTAAACGGATCTTTATGAATCAATCCATTCCACAAAACGAATACAATTTATTGACGTATGCGGCATATACGCGGTTAAAAAAGGCCGGTGATGCCAGCTGGACCCTTCTTTCAAAAGAAGACCAGGAGCTGGCTGCACTATGGATACTGGAGCGGGATATGCATAATGGCGGCTTTCTCCGGTTCATTGGAGACGCCGGTGATCAATGCCTTTCATATGCCATGCGGGCACTGAAAAAAGTGGAAGCGAAAGAATGTCTGAAAGCGCTAAACAAATTAATTGGAGTGATTGAATCCTTAAGAGGAATGCTGATACCCGTGCACGCAACCGATATCGTGGCTTACCTCACAGACGAAGAACGCGTGTCTATCGATTCCCATAATTTGAGTTACCGGATACATTCGAATCACCTGAATGAAAAAATATTCCGGGAATACAGTCAGCATGCTGTTGAAAAATAGCGGCTAAAAAAGATAAAACGATTCCCGGCCTTATAAAAAGCACTTGCGAAATAAAGCCTGGATCTATAAATAGCGGTGTATGATGAGCACCCTGTTTGGTATGCCAATGCGGCATCATATTTGGATTATGGTTCCTGGAAAGAAGCTGCCGGGTAGCCGGTCCTTATAAATGATTTTTTAACCAATAAAATAGTTCACTATGAGAAGTTTATTATGGTTAATTGCTGTTGTTTGCATCGTTGTATGGATATTGGGATTAATTGGTGTTGGCGGAGGAATGGGTCTGGGAAACCTGATACATATTCTCCTTGTAATTGCGATCATTGTTGTATTGTATAATATCATTTCCGGGCGTAAACCGGTTGATTAAATGAACGGCTGACAGCTGCATTGCTGATACCTCTGAAGTTTGCTGCCGGACGTGGAAAAACCTCCTCAAATTGCAGGGTTTCCTTTTTTCACCTGCCCGCGAAATGCCACAGATGCAACGTCCTTAAATATAAAACACTGAAAGGAAAGCAGCCGGATACAGGACCTGCTTCAGTTTCCGCAGCCCTTTAATGATTACCAGGCGTGAAGCTGCCTGCCGGGCATGATCATTGATGCTTTAGGCCGGATGACGGCATGTGCTTATGCCCGTTTAATTTTTCAAAATATATAAAGCAATGAACATTCTTAGTGTGGCAGCGCACCCGGATGACACAGAAATACTATGTGCCGGTACGCTGATCCGATATGCCGGGGAAGGACACCGGGTGGTGATCGCCGTTTTTACGGATGGAAGTGTAGGCGACCTGGTGATTCAGCCGGAAGAGATGGGTGCTATCCGGAAAAAAGAAGCACAGGCATCCGCAGATCTGATCGGGGCGGAACTGATCTGGCCGGCAATTGCGGATGAACATGTTTTTCCCGATCCGCATCAGCGGCGTGTTATGGTTGATCTGTTACGTGAAGCTGATCCGGATGTGATCTTTACACATGCGCCCAATGATTATCATCCGGACCACCGGTATGTAAGTCAGCTGGTGTTTGATGCATATTCTCAAAAAGGATTGCCGTTTATTGACCATCAGTCACTGCCACCCTGCCGGTTGGAGGCATCGCAGATCTATTATATGGATACGGTTTGTGGAATCGATTTTATGCCCTCAGAATATGTAGATATAACGGAGGTGTTTGACATTAAGAAGAAGATGCTGCGTTGCCATAAGAGCCAGGTTGAGGATATGAAAAAGCAGGCCGATACGGATATGCTGGAGCTCATGGAAACACAATCAAAATTCAGGGGACTCGCAGCCGGTTGCAAGTATGCAGAAGGTTTCAGACGGCTGGAGGCCTATCAACGGGGGCTAACACGGCGGGTACTGCCCTAATCCGATTTGTGCTTCGGTCAGCCACGGCATCACTACCCGGCAAAAGCCTGGGCTGGCCCTGATGCAGGGTATTGAGTTACTACCCGTAAATATTCACCGGGATATGGGGAATATGCGTTAAATAAATATCTTTATCGGGGTTCCGACAGCAACCCGGGAAGATGTCTTTAACGAGCGATGCCATACCGGATGATTTTGAAGGTCTGTTTAAAAAATGGAGCAGACCGGTTTATGCCTATGCCTGGCAATTTACCAAATCGGCTTACCTGGCAGAAGAAACTGTACAGCGTGTTTTCTTTAAACTCTGGAAAAATCTTAAGGCCGGCAAAGCGGGTATTCCCGTTGAAGCACAGATCCGCTGTATCAGCCGGTCGGTGATCATAGATCTCCTGCGCGAGCGAAGCCGCAGGAGCAACCTGCATGCTGCTGCCCAGGATACAGAAACTGTGGCCAATGCTACGGAAGAATCCTTCAGCGCAAAGGAATTGCTGGCGCGGGTAGAGGCCCAGGTGGCGGCTATGCCCGAAATGCGCAGAAAGATTTTTACCATGAGCCGTTTTGAAGAATTGTCGCACCGTGAAATTGCAGAACGGCTTTCCCTGTCTGTGAAAACCGTGGAAAATCATATATCCCTCGCTTTAAAAACACTAAAAAAGACCCTTACCGCTTTTATAATTATTTTTTTCACCTGACTGGGGGATACCGCAATTCCATTCGTATTTTATAAGAATGGAAGTTTCAAAAGACCTGTTACAACGTTTTTTTAGCGGAGCATGCAGCTCCGGGGAGCGGCGTTTGATCCGGCAGCTGCTGCGCCGGGAGCCGGAAAAGCTTGCGGCCTTACTGGACGATTTCCGGTGGGAGGAGAACGCGCCGGATATACAGGCTCCCGGTTATGATGAAAAGCAATTATATGCATCATTCGTGCAACAAATAAACCGTTATGAGCAACGGCAGCGCCATACCCGCTATTTATGGTATGGTGCAGTAGCGGCGGCAGTAATCGGCATCGTCTTTTTTGTGCGGCTGTTCACAAACCCAACCCAGGCACCGAAGCCGGAACTGGCGCAAAAAACGCCGAAGGAAACGCCTTCTTCTTCAATGCGCTATTACAGGAATACGGGCCAGGAGTTGCAGCAGATAAAAGCTTCAGATGGCTCAGCGCTGGTATTGTACCCCGGCTCTGAGATCCGTTTTCCTGAAAGCTTTGAAGGACGCAACAGCAGGGACTTTTGGTTAAAAGGCAAAGCAAAATTTACCGTTGCAAAAAATAAAGCCCGTCCGTTTAATGTATACTCAAAAAACCTGGTCACCACTGCGCTGGGTACTGTTTTTATAGTGGATGAATCAGACGGTAATACACGTACCCGGATCCGGTTGCTGGAAGGGAAAATTAAAATAACAGGGGGAGAGAAGGAAACAGAAAACCCGGTACACCTGGAGCTGACCCCTGGCAGGGCAATAGAAATCAACCCGGTTAGTCAGCAAATTTTATCAGCATCTAAAGACACCCAGACGGATTTTGACCGTGGGGAGTATTTCCAGGATGACGGTACCTCGATCACGTTTAAAAATATGGCCCTGGAAAAAGTGACACAAATTCTTGAGAACAATTATCACTTGCGGCTGCAGGCGCCGGCAGAACAATTGGCAAACCGTTTTTACAGCGGAACCTTTAAAAAGTCGGACCGGGTTTATGAAGAAGTTATACGGGAGATAAATGATTTACACAAGATAAATATCCAGATATCTAAACAATAAAATCCATCAATTGAAATTTCGAGTTATGAGAAGATTATCAGCATGGGAACGGCTGCTGCAGCCAATAACATGGTTTAAGGCAAAAGGCCGGCGGCTTCCCGTTGTAGGACGTGTTTCCGGAGTCTTGTTGCTCTTATGTGTTCAGGTTGCCTTATTTGGGCAGAACACGGCCTCCATTAACGGAGTGGTAAGAGATGAGGGCAACCAGCCCCTGGAAGGTGTAACGGTTGTATTGTCAAATGCGGCAAACGGCTTTAATAAGAGCACGGCAACCGATGCCGGCGGTAACTTTTTAATTGCTGCTGTTCCGCAAGGCACCGGCTATAGCATCAACTTCAGCTCTGTTGGATTTAAGCCCAAACAGCTTACGGGATACAATGTTGCGGCAAACGACCGGCTGGCTGTTACCGTATCGCTGGAAACAGACCGGGCACAGCTTAGTGAAGTGGTGGTTACAGCGTTGGGCATTAAGCGCGAAAAGCGGGCACTGGGCTATACCGTGGCGGAGTTAAAAGGAGATGAACTCACACAGGGAAAAGAAGCCAATGTATCGAATGCCTTATCCGGCAAAGTATCCGGCGTACAGGTTTCACGGGCCGCCTCCGGTGCCGGTGGATCGGCTAAAGTGGTGATCCGCGGTAATAATTCCCTTATCGGAAATAGCCAGCCCCTGTATGTGGTGGATGGTGTACCGATCGATAACCAGAATATTGGTGCTGCCAGTCAAACAGGCGGAACCGATTATGGCGATGGCATCGGGAACATAAACCCGGATGATATTGAAACCATGTCGGTACTGAAAGGCCCCAACGCCGCAGCGCTTTATGGCCAGCGGGGAAGCAATGGCGTTATTTTAATTACCACCAAATCCGGTAAGGCGGGCAAGATCAATGTGAACTATAACTTTGACTATTCCGTAGGCAATGCGTTGGTGCTGCCCGATTTTCAGAACGAATATGCACAGGGACTCAATGGTGATTTCACCCATTTCCGTAAATCGGATGGCACCATCGTTTCCATGGCCGATGCCCGGGCCAATAATTACCAGGGTATACCCAAAATGAGCGCGGGGCGCGATCGTACTACCCGTGCATCCTGGGGCGTGCGAATGGATGGCCAGACCTATGAAGATCAATACGGTCATGTGCTGCAGCTAATCCCCCAGCCGGATACATACGGCAGTTTTTTTCAACCTGAAAAACAAATGGTCAATAACCTGAGCGTGGATGGTGGCAGTGAAAAGATCAATTACCGGTTTTCATTTGCCAACACCAATGTCAATGGCTATATCCCCACCAACGATCTGAACCGGAATAATTTCGGACTCCGGACACAGGCAAAACTCTGGCCGGGCGTAACGCTCGATGGAAAACTGAGTTATATCATGCAGAAAGCGCAGAACAGGCCCACGCTTTCAGATGCGGCCGATAACCCTGCCTACCTGCTGATCAGTCAGCCCAGAAGCCTGGGTAACTCCATCATGTCGAACTATAAATGGACCGATGAGGAAGTGGCAAAACAGCTTGGTTTTTCAGGAGTATATGCCGGACTGGAAAAGACCTATGCTACCAACAGTTCTACCGGAAATCCGTTCTGGACGATTAACGAAAACCATAATGAAGATCGCAGGGATCGCATCATTGGTATGTTAAGACTTACCTATGATGTATTGCCCTGGTTAAAGTTAATGGCAACCGGTGGTACCGATTTTTATACGGACCAGCGCCTCCGTTACCGGCCCATCAATACGTACCAGAGTTTAAGTAAAAAAGGCGATATCCGGGAAGAGGTGATCCGTGTACGGGAAAATAATTTTGATTTCCTGGCCAGCTCTAATGTTTCACTGGGAACAGATATGAACCTGGGGGTAAACCTGGGCGCCAGTCATCAAAGCCGTTTCCTGCGGCTTACCGGTAACACGGGTAATTCCTTCATTGTACCCAACCTGTATGTGATCAATAATACCACTACCAATTCTTACCTGTTTGACTTAAGCCAATCCCAGATCAATTCGGCGTATATGTCCGGCCAGTTTGGGTTCAGAAATTACTGGTTCATCGATTTCTCTGCCCGTAACGACTGGTCATCTACCTTGTCTAAACAAAACAATTCCTTTTTCTATCCTTCGATCAGTTCAAGTTTAATTTTATCGGACCTGGTGGACATTAAATCTGATGTGCTTTCATTTGTAAAACTAAGAGCTTCCTGGGCGCAGGCCGGCAGTTCGGGCAATCCCTACCAGTTAACGGGTACCTATAGCCTCAACCAGTATACGCACGGTGGTGTACCTATGGCTTCTTATACCGATGTGATCCCGGATTGGAACCTGATGAACGAGCTGACCACTTCCATTGAGGCGGGCGCTGAGCTGCGGTTTCTTAAAAACAGGCTGGGGGTATCCTTCACCTATTACCAGGCCAGTACGATGAACCAGATCCTGGATGTGCCCATTGCCCCTTCCAGCCTGTACACCAAAAACCGCATCAATGCCGGTGAGATCAGTAATAAAGGGATTGAGTTTGTGTTAACCGCAACGCCGGTGCGCAGCGCTTCCGGGTTTGAATGGAATACGGTCTTTAACTTCAACCGCAACCGGAACAAAGTAGAATCCTTATACCCGGGCGTAGAAACTTTTTTACTGGCAACGGATCGCGGCATTAATGTGGTGGCAGAGGTTGGCAAACCGTTTGGACAATTGATCGGTACACAGTTCGCCTGGATCAAAGACGCCGGTGGTAATCGCCTTATTGACCCGGCTACCGGGCTTCCGCTCCGCAGCAGCGGCCGCGTGGAGACCGAACTGGGCAATGCGCAACCCGATTGGCTGGGAGGCTTTGGCAATACCTTAAAGTATAAGGGTTTTAGCTTGTATGCATTGGTAGACATCCGCCAGGGTGGTGTCATTTTTTCACAGTCGAACCGGGAGGAGATCATCTATGGGGTCACCAATAAAACCGTTCCCGGAAGGGATGGATCCTATATTGCTGATGGATATATTGCGGAGAAGGATGGGAACGGCAACTGGGTAAACAGCGGACAGAAGAATAATATTCCCGTAAAAGCGCAGGACTACTGGAATATGGTAGCCAGCGATAAAGAAGTGATGGTGTCGGAGGAAATGATCAATGATATGAGCTATGTGGCCATGCGCGAGATCAGTCTTTCTTACCAGTTGCCCAAAAACTGGTTGCCCGCACGGGTTATAAAATCCGCAAAGCTGGGTGTTTACGGACGCAACCTGTTTTATTTTCAACGCAAGACGGATGGCTTCTCTCCGGAAACCGCCGCGTTTAATGTAAACAATTCCTCCATAGGTATTGAGTCTACCTCATTGCCAATGATGCGCAACCTCGGTATTAACTTATCCCTTGCATTTTAAATCTTGAACAATCATGAAAAAGCGATTATTATATATACACATCATTGCTGGTCTTGCACTGGGTACAACCATGGGGGCCTGTACAAAAGATTTTGAAAAGATCAATACACCACCAACCTCTGTTGTTTCCGTAGATCCGGGGCTGCTCTTTGCACGGATTGTACGCGACGGTACGTTCCAGGAATCGGGTGAGCTGCCCAATACCAAGATGGGCTCCTGGGTACAGCATTGGGCGGGCGGACCGGTGGTGCCGGTTTCCAGGTATTATGAAGGACCCGAAGACCTGATATGGGCGCAGCATTATGCGTTGCTACGTAATATTACCCGCATTAAGAAAGAACTGGCCGGGTTAGAAAATGATCCTGCCGGACGCTCGAAATTGGCCATTGCAGAACTGTATGAAGTATACCTGTACCAGCGTTTAACTGATCTGTTTGGCGACATTCCCTTTTCAGAAGTAACCCAATCTGATGCAGCTATCAACCGTACGCCGAAGTTTGATAAGCAGGAAGACATTTATCCTTTGCTGATCCAGCGGCTGGATGCCGCACTGGCAAAGCTTACTGCGGGCGACCAGTCTTACGGCAGTGCCGATTTCTTTTATAACGGAAGCATTGACAAATGGAAAAAGTTTGGCAATTCGCTCAAACTCAGGCTGGGGCTGCGTATGCGCTATGCCAACGCTACATTGGCTCAGCAAACGGTGCAGGCGGCCATGACCTCTTCCATTGGGCTCCTGGCAGGGAATGCAGACAATGCGGCCGTGCCCACGTACAACAACGCCCAGGCCGAAAATTATAATCCCATTTTAAGACAGTTTGTTACCGGTTCCACAGATCTGCGTTACCTGGCCAATACGCTGGTCGACAAATTAAAGAGTTACAATGATCCCCGGCTGCCCCTGTTAGCGCAGCCTGTAACCATCAACGGCAACCAGGTGTACCAGGGCATTGGTGTGGCGCTTACGGATAACCAGTTATCACAACTGATCCGCGCCAATTATTCTACGGCCAGTCGCAACACGTATTTTAGTCAGACCTTTGCGCCCATACCCAGCTATGCGCTGACTTATTCCGACATTTGTTTTTACAAAGCGGAAGCAGCATTGCTGGGCTGGGGTGCCAACAATGCAGATGCCTATGGGTTCTTTTACGAAGGCGTAAAAGCGGCCTTTGCCCTTGCTCCGTACAATATCAATACCCTGCCTGCGGATTATGTGAATACGGTATTGAGTTTCGACGGGCTGACGGACGCCCAGAAGATGGAAAAGATTGCCACTCAAAAATGGATTCATTTGTTTGGCCGCAATATGGAAGCTTTTGCAGAATGGCGCCGTACCGGGTACCCGGTACTGACACCCGGACCTAACCCTGGTTCCACAAACGGGCAGATTCCCCGGAGGGGCATTTACTCATCCGACGAGGCGCAGTTAAACAATGCGCATTATAAAGAAGCCGTGGGCCGCATGCAGAACGGTGATTCCTTTTTATCCCGGGTTTGGTGGGATAAGAAACCGTAGGGGGACTAATAAAACGATTTCAATAATTGATATAACCGGCTTCCGTATGTTCTATGCGGGAGCCGGTTTTTTTTACATCCCATGGCTGTATCTGTGAGGAAAAAGAAACCGGGATAATTATAACTCAGGAGATCTGTTTTTTAAACAGGGTTACGGATTTTCCGATATTTGTACCGGTTAGGCGGAAATAATTGAAGCGGTTTCAATTTTCCCCTAGGCAATGAGACGTCTAACTTTCCCGCTGATTTGGGCAGATTCAATGCGGAAAAAATTGGCGTAAATCTGCGGGGCATACCATCGCACCCTAAAAGTTTAAACAACTTTATTATCTTTACCCTAGAGATTCCAAATATCAATGATGAATTTGCCAGATTCGGATCTACTTGTGCAATTAAAGGAAGGTGACCATACGGCCTTTTCCCGGCTTTATTTCCGTTATGCTACTATTGTATACCGGCGGATACAGGGCCTGGTAAAGGTGCATGAGCATTGCGAGGAGCTGGTGCAGGAGGTGTTTTTACAATTTTGGCAAAACCGGCATACCATCAGCGAGGAAGTGCCCGTACAGGCGGTGCTGTTCCGCATAGCCAAAAGCACTACCATTAATTTTTACCGGAAGGCTATCCGGGAAGAACGCTATAAACAATTGCTGATCCGCTCCGCTACCGCCAATTATGACCCGGTGGGCGAGCATATGAGCTTTTTAGAAACCAGTACCATTCTCAACGCGATCATTGATAAACTGCCGCCGCAGCGTAAAAAAGTATTCCTGCTTATAAAAATGGAAGGCAAAACCTATGAAGAAGCAGCCCGGGAAACCGATGTTTCGCTGGGTACCATTAAGGATCATATGGCCAAATCGATGCGCACCATCCGCCAGGAACTCACCAACTATAAAACCATTCCACCGCTTTGTCTGTTGCTGGTAACCATCTGGTGCGAATAAGTACGACTGCCCTGCCGGAATTTTTTTTTCAGACGAGCATAGACTTTTTTCTTTTCAATTGAATATATAATAAACGCACTCTATTGAACGCGGAAATCGAACAACTCTACCAACGGTTCCTCCGGGGCAATTGCTCCCGGGAAGAGGCGGAATTGCTGCTGAGCTATTTTGAAACCGGCGAGGGCGATGCGGAGCTGCAGGAGCTGATTTCCGGGCATTTTAACCAACCGGTAACGGATGCAGATGCCGGCCCGGTTCCGGACTTTGATGCCAACAAGGTGCACCGGCAACTGATGCAACAGATCCGTACCCGGCGCAGGGTGTATCTGAAAAGGGTAGCAGTAGCGGCTTCGGTATTGCTGGTAGTGTTAAGCGGCGTCTTTTTAATACGTACGTACCGTCATTCAAACAATGCCCCGTTGGCCGTACAGCAAACGGGCATTGCTCCCGGTGGCAATAAGGCCACGCTGATCCTGTCTACCGGCAAAAGCCTGGCACTGAGTGAAAAGAAAACGGGGATCCGTGTAGATACCGGTGGCATGCAGTATGAAGACGGACAAACACTGGCGGCCAGGGGCAGCGCTTCCTTTGCCACCCTGCAAATACCCCGGGGCGGACAGTACCGCATAGTACTGCCGGACGGAACAAAAGTGTGGCTGAATGCAGAATCGGCCCTTACCTACCCGATGCAGTTTAATGAAAAGGAACGGCAGGTGGAGCTAAAAGGGGAAGCCTATTTTGAAGTGGCCAAAAATGCGGCCTGGCCCTTTGTGGTAAAGCTGCAAACCGGCGATGTAACAGTGAAAGGGACCCGGTTTAATGTACAGGCCTATGCACAGGATCCGGGGGCAAAGGTAACCCTGGCAGAAGGTGCGGTGGAGGTGGCCAATACCGCGGAAAAACGGCTGCTGCGGCCCAACCAGGAAGCCTCCCTGCAACAGGGAGCGGCTATAACGGTAAGAGCAGTAAATGCAGAGCAGGCCCTGGCCTGGGTAGATGGTTATTTCTTGTTTGATAATATGAGCCTGCGGCAGATGTTGCAGCCGATTGCCCGGTGGTACGATGTGGATGTGCGCATACAGGCCCACCTGAGCGAACAGGCGTTTTGGGTGCGCTACACCCGGTCAAAAGGCTTAAAAGAATTGCTTGATTATTTGAAAGAGTTTGAACATTTCAACTATAGTATAAAGGGAAGAACATTGCTGATAACAGATTAGCAGGAAGACGAAGTTTCTGTTACCGGAACAGCATAAAAAAAATTGCCAGCAATGGCAAGTGGGATACGTTTGCTTATTCATAAACCAACGATAAAAAATGCGTATAAGAAAAATGGACGGGCCCGGTCACAGACGATGGGCGCCAACGGTTGTTTCCCGGGTACTCCCGGTGGTATGGATGTGGATGTTGCTGCTGGTGCATAGCTCCGGTAACGCACAAACGGTATCGGTGAAGGGGCGCAACCTGCTGCTGACCGAAGTGTTTTACAGCTTGCAAAAACAAAGTAATGCCGATTTTATTTACCGGGTAGAGGATGTGCGCGGGCTAAAAGTGGCTGAAGCGAATATCCAGGGGCTATCGCTCGAAGCGGCTTTAAAAGAGCTGCTCAGCGGGCTGCCGCTTACCTACCAGCTAAAGAACCGGATGGTGATCATTAAAAAGAAACCCGCCGGTGCCCCGCCGGCCGTCGCTCCCCCTGTAACCCCGGCCCAGAGCGGGATCAGCGGGCGGGTAACGGACTCCCTCCAAAAAGGCCTGCCCAATGTAACGGTACAGGTGCTGAATGGTGACGGAGGTTCTACGATGACCGATGCAGAGGGGCAGTTTCATCTGAGTGCCAAAAAGCTGCCAGCCACCATCCGGATATCAGCGGTGGGATACCTGGCACAGGAACTCCGGGTGGATGCGTCGCAGCCCCTGTCCATTATCCTGCAACTGGCAGAAACCGATATGGGAGAGGTGGTGGTGATGGCTTACGGTCAGAAGCAGACCCGGCAAAGCGTTACCGGTGCGGTATCCAGTATCCAGACAAAGGAACTGAAACAAAGCCCTGTGGCCAACCTTACCAATGCGCTGGCAGGGCGTTTACCGGGGTTGATCACCGTACAACGTTCCGGGCGCCCCGGTGATGATTACTCCCAGTTGTTTATACGGGGCATCAGCACCATCGGTGCTACCAACCCGCTGATCGTAATTGACGGCTTGCCCCGTGGCGATGCCAACCTGGGTCAGCTGGATGCCAATGAAATTGAATCCGTATCCATTCTTAAGGATGCTTCTTCAACGGCGCTTTATGGTATCCAGGGGGCTAATGGCATCATCCTGGTTACTACGAGGCGCGGGATCAATGGTCCGCCCAATATACAGGCCAATTTTCAATATGCCCTGCAGCAGCCCACCAATTTTCCGCGTTTCCTGAGTTCTTATGAAACGGGTAAACTGCAGAACGAAGCAGCCCGCAATGATGGCCTGCTGCCGGTATGGACGGAGCAGGAACTGGAATACTTCCGCACAGGGCTAAAGCCTTATGATTACCCAAACGTGGATTGGTATAAGGAGCTCATCCGCGACTGGTCGCCGCAAAAAACAGCCAATTTCAATATCAGCGGCGGATCGCCCTATGTAAAATATTTTGTATCGGGTTCTTACCTGCGGCAGGAACCCCTGTACAACCGGGCCAATGAAAATGCCTACGGGGTAAAATATAAATACGACCGTTTTAACTTCCGGTCAAATGTAGATATCACCCTGGATAAGCATACCGATCTGCAGGTAGACCTGGCTTCAAGACTGGAGAACCGTACCACGCCTTCTCAGGACCGGTCGAATTTTGAATTCTTCTGGGTGTTGTTGTCGCAAATGACCAACAATCTTACCCCGGTATTAAATCCCAATGGCAGCATCGCCTCCGGGAATATGCGGGAAGATTTTTCCAACCCTTATGGCATCTTAACCCACAACGGTTACCTGGATGCGTACTGGCATAGTACCAACGGAAGTGTGGCATTGTCGCGCAAGCTGGACTTTATCACTCCGGGTCTGAAAGTAAAGGGACTGTTTACTTTTGAGAACTACGGCGATATCAATTTTGCACTGGACCAGGGTTTTGATTCCTATCGCTATAAAAGCATCCCGGGAACAGGCACCGGCACCTATACCCAGCACCGCATTGCCACCAGTTTGCAACGGTCTGGTTATGCCAGCGGGCAGCGTTATTACTATTATGACCTGAAGCTGATGTACGACCGCGATTTCGGAAAACACAGCTGGAGCAGCCTGTTGCTGTTCAACCGCAATTACCGCTCACAGCTGGGCGATCTGCCCCGTGTGTACCAGGGCTATGTAGGCCGTGTGGCCTATAACTATGACAAAAAATATTACCTGGAATTTAATGCCGGCTACAACGGCTCAGAGAACTTTCCTCCCGGTAAACGGTATGGGTTTTTCCCAGCCCTGTCCGGCGCCTGGGTCATCAGCAATGAACCGTTCATGCATAGCGGCGGTGCCCTTAGTTTTTTGAAGATGCGTTTCTCCCATGGTTATGTGGGTAACGATATGGTGGGCAGCGGACGCTGGCTGTATATTTCTGATTATGCACGCGGTGGTGGCTTTACATTTGGCAATCCCGGCAGCGGCAACGATGGCTATGTAGAGAACCGGATCGGGAATACGGCCATCACCTGGGAAAAAGCAGCCAAGACCAACCTGGGCATTGAGACCGGCTTTTTTAAAGACCGGCTGAAGATCAATGCGGATCTGTTCCGGGAAATGCGTACCGACATTCTTACTTATGCGGGATCCATCCCTTCTTACCTGGGTATCACTGCTGCAGTGAACCGTAACCTGGGACGCATTGTAAACCGGGGCTTTGAAGTGGAAGCCAACCTGAATACGCGCATCGGTGGCCTGGGAGCATTTACAAAGCTCAATTACCAGTATGTAAAAAATAAGATACTGGAAATGGATGAGCCCAAACTGGCCTATTCCTACCAAAGTATTGTAGGGCTTCCCATCGGGTACGACCTGGGATATATTGCCGAAGGGCTCTTCAAAAGTCAGGACGAGATTGCCCATAGCCCGGTACAGAATTTTGCCCCGGTCATTCCAGGCGATATTAAGTATAAAGACATCGATGGCAATAATATTATCAACGAGGCAGACCGGGTAATGATCCCCATGCTCAATGTGCCCACCAGTTATTTTGGGGCCAGTTTCGGGGTTAATTATAAAGGCTTCGACATCAGTGTGCTGTTCCAGGGCGCGCTGGGCGGGCGGCAGATGTATTCTTCACAACTGACCTTTAATTACCGCGGTAGTTACCGCCCCATCCATCTCAATCGCTGGACGCCTGAGAATGCAGCCGATGCCACCTTCCCGGCCCTGCACCTGTCGGAAAGCAATATGGCCAATAACTTTATCAGCTCTACCTACTGGGTACGCAAAACGGATTATGTAAAACTAAAGAACCTGGAAGTGGGCTACCAGTTGCCCCGGCGCTGGCTGTATCATGTAGGCGTTAAAACGGCCCGGATCTACCTGAACGGATTGAACCTGATCTCCTGGGATAATGTAAAAGACCTGGGGATTGATCCGGAGTCCAATACCGGCGGCCGCTGGGGCTGGCAGCCGTATCCCATTATGCGCATCTATAATGCGGGCATTACCATCAACTTTTAATTCCTGGGTGAACCGATAACAATGAAATCGCGTATACGAAAATATTCATTCCGTTCGAAGATGAAAATGAATATAGCCTTATGCGTTCTAAACGTCTTCGGAATATCTGACCAAAAGCAATAAAAAATAAGCAGATGAAAATGACATTCGTAAAAACCATCTTTTTGTGTATGGTGTTGCTGCTGGGGAACGCCTGCAGCAAGAACTACCTGGATCGCAAACCCAGTGATCTGATCACGGGCAAAGAGGTATTCAGCAATATTGAAAACGCAGAGAAGTTTGTAAATGTGATCTACGACAACCTGCCCAATATTTTTAAACCCGCATCCCCGTGGATGCTGAGCAGTGCCACCGATGAAACCAACCAGGCGGCCGATAATTCGGTTTCCTATCCGGATGCCGGAAACTTTAATACCGGTGCCATGAGCCCGTCTAATTTTCCGCTGGCGGATCAGTGGAGCAGCTTTTACGCCAAGATACGGGCCTGCAATATCTTCCTGGGAAATTTTGAGCTGGTGCCGGAGGATGCCAATTATCCGGAACGCCGCAACCGGCTGCGCGGGGAAGCGCTGGCGTTGCGGGCGTTTTATTATTTTGAGCTGATGATCCGCTGGGGCGGTGTACCGCTGATCCTGAAAGAACAGAACCCGTTTGATAATCCTAACGATATTTTTTATAAACGCAATACGATCGATGAGGTGATGGCCAGTGTGCTTAAAGACCTGCAGGATGCCGAAAACCTGTTACCGCTTACCTATGCAGAACGGCCGGCCAACTGGGGCCGCGTTTCAAAAATGGTGGTGCTGGCCCTGCGCAGCCGGGCATTGTTGTTTTATGCCAGTCCGCTTTTTAATCCTGCCAACGACCGCAACCGCTGGGCACAGGCCGCGCAGGCAGGGAAGGTAGCGCTGGATTCGGCGCTCAACAATGGCTATACCCTGCACAGCAATTATGGGGAGATCTTTACGCAATACCTCAATAAAGAAGTGATCTGGAGCCGTCCGGCCCCGGGTGCTTACCGCGATGGTGGCATCGACCAGGAAATGAATCCCAGGGGTTCCAACGGCTATGGCAATATCAACCCGCTGCAGGAGTTGGTAGATGACTATGAAATGAAGCAAACCGGCTTGTCTGTCAAAGATGCGGCATCGGGATACAATCCGCAAAAGCCTTATGAGGGCCGCGATCCCCGCTTTTACGCCACCATCCTCTATCCGGGTGCTACCTGGAAGGGCCGTACCCTGGATCCGAACGGCGCCGATGTACCCCGGTCCGGACAAATCGCTTCCAACTACTGGCCCCGTAAATACCTGCTGGAATCGGTAAACCTGTTTACCAATACCGGCGCAGCCGATCGTAAATGGGTGCTGATGCGTACAGCAGAACTATACCTGAACTATGCAGAAGCGCTTAATGAATCCGGTGGTGCCGCTATGGAAAGCCGTAATGCGCTCAACGCGATACGCCGCAGGGCAGGGATGCCCGATTACGTGGGCAGTGCAACGGATGCGCTGCGCGAAGCCATCCGGCATGAGCGCAGGATTGAACTGGCATTGGAAGACCACCGGTTCTGGGATGTGCGCCGCTGGAAGATTGCGGAACTAACCGACAATAAAGAAGTACATGGAGTGGCGGTAAGCGGATCGGGAAATATTACCTATACCTACCCGGTACTTGAAAAGCGGGTATTTGATGCCAACAAAAACTATTGGCTGCCGATACCCCAGGCCGAGATCGACAAGGTAAGCGGACGTAACCCGGAATTTAAACAGAACCCCGGCTGGTAATACTTATTTGAACCAAAAACGATAGATATGAAACCGATTATAAAAGGCCTGGTGGTGCTGATGATCCTGATGGCCACCGCCTGTAAAAAAGACACAAGCTTTGAGCACAATGGCAATGCGCCCATTACCGTAGACCAGTTTACCCCGGCTTCCGGTGGTGCAGGAACGGAGGTGCTGCTTTATGGTACCAATTTCAGCAAGCATATAAATGAGGTGAGCGTAATGGTAAACGGTGTAAAGGCTTATGTGGAGGGTACGGTAGAAGACCGGATCCTGATCGTGATTCCGCGGAAGGCCGGCAGCGGAAAAATTGAAGTAACCATTAATGGCCGCTCCGTGACCAGTAAAACCGATTTTAATTACCTGCCTTCTTCGGTGGTTTCTACCCTGGCAGGTACCGGTACGGCCGGCTTTGCAGATGGAGCGGGCCGGCTGGCTTCGTTTAACTTTAGTGCGCGTTGCGGGCTGGATGTGGATGCAGACGGCAATCTTTTTGTAGCAGATCCTGGTAACCGGCGCGTGCGGAAGATTGCGCCGGATGGAACGGTTACCTCCATTGCGGGCAGTGGTAATTATGGATACAAAGAAGGTAAGGGAGACGAAGCCGAGTTCTACCTGCCGTTTGATGTAGTTACGGATCCAACCACGGGTAACCTGTATGTATCGGATCCGGAGGCCTGGACGGTACGCCGGATAACGCCCGATGGAACCACTTCGCGGGTATGCTGGGGCGAGGCCTGGGGGTTGGGTATTGATAAACGCAATGGGATGGTGTACTACGCCAATACTTCTTCCGGTACCATTGTACAGGTAACACCAGACGGTAGTACAAAGGATATAGCTACCGGGTTTAACTATCCCTCCGATGTAACGGTTGATCAGCAGGGGAACCTCTATGTGGTGGAACACGGCAAATCCGTGATCTGGAAACTAAAAGCCGATACCTGGGAACGAACGCTGATCGCCGGTCAGGCTGGGGTAACCGGCCTGGTAAATGGAACAGGTGCTGCTGCTAAATTTGATATGCCCTGGGCCATTACCGTAGATAAAAACGGTAACCTGTATATAGCGGGCAATGGTACCTGGGATGGATCGGGCAGTAACAGCAACCAATGCATCCGCCGTATTACAGCGGGTACCTGGGAGGTAAGTACCTATATCGGCGGCAGTACTGCGGGCTTTGCCGATGGTACGGGAAGCGCGGCCTTGTTTTATGCACCCACAGGGGTAACTGTTGATAAAAACGGCGTGGTATATGTGCTGGATCGCAATAACCAGCGGGTACGGAAGGTGATCACAGAATAAGGAGCGCGATGAAAAAAATGAAACGTTTATGGTTGATGGCCTGCATCCTGGGTGCAGGCCTGTTTTCAGGCAGCCGGGCAAATGGGCAATCTTATAAAGACTTTCCCTGGAAAGAGTTGCCTGTAAGAGGATTGATGCTGAACGTACCGCAACGGTCAGATGTAGCTATATTGTGCCGGTTTATAAAAGAAGCCTTGCCGAAGGAGGGGGTGAACACACTGGCCCTGCGCATTGAATGGTGGTACCAGTTTGAATCGCACCCGGAACTGGCTGCAGCCGGGGCATTGTCAAAAGCCGAAATGCAGCAGATCGCCCTGGCCTGTAAAGCGGCGCATATCCGGCTGGTGCCCATGATGAACCTGCTGGGGCACCAATCGGAACAAACGGAGCTGTTACCGCTGCTGGCAAAGTATCCGCAGTTTGATGAATCGCCGGACCTGGATCCACCCATACCCTGGAAGTATGGAAACTGGTACGACTTTTATCATAAGAGTCTTTGCCCCGCACATCCGGATCTGTTGAAGGTGCTTTTTCCGCTGATGGATGAACTGATTGAAGTATGTGGCGCTACGGATTTTCACGCAGGGCTGGATGAAGCCTGGATCATCGGTTATGAAAAATGTCCGCGCTGTGGCGGCCGGGATAAGGCCGAGATCCTTGCTGAATATATCCGGAAATTACATGCCCGCCTGCAGGAAAAAAAATGCCGCATGTGGATGTGGAGCGATCGCCTGATCGATGGCAAAACCACCAACCTGCTGGGCTGGCAGGCCAGTATGAACAATACCCACCGGGCCATTGACATGATTCCGAAAGACATCCTGATCACCGATTGGAAATATGAGAATGCACCGCCCACACCCGCTTATTTTGCCGTTAAAGGTTTTGATGTGCTGGCAAGTGCCTGCGCGGATACGGCTTCGGCACTCGCCCAGTTGGAACAGGTATACGCCGCGCGTAAAGACGGTACCCGGGCGGAATTTGCGCAAACGCTTGCAGGGCGTATGCAGGGGGTACTCGAAACCACGTGGATCAGTACCGGGGAATTTATCCGTGCCTATTATGGCAGGCAGCCGTATTCCGCAGGCGCCGCCGCCAATATCGCAACGTTTAAAAACCTGTTCCGGGCCATTCGTCAAACGGGCAGGTAGTGATCCGTTTTTGGCAGGGGGCCGGTCCCATGTGCCGGCCGGCTATGCACCGGGGCTCGTCTTATTGCAGCCATACCGGCTGTGTAAAAGCACCGTTGGCGGCTACATCCCATACTTCCACGCGTACCCATTTCCGGTTATCAAGTTGTACCGGCCAGCGGAAGGTTTGTTTGCCAAAGGGCAGGGTATGGTTTAACGAAACAGGAGTGCGAAAAACCTGTTTCCCATCTCCTGAAACGATTTCCGCGTGCCGCAGCGGGAAGGTCCAGCGAAGCTGGATGGTAATCATTGCCTTGCCCGATGCTGCCGGTTTTAATGTGTCACCGGCTTCCTTTCCGCTAATATTAAAAGCCGGGATGAGTACTTCACCAGTGGATACGAAAAAGCGACCATTGCGCAATACATCCAGCACCGGCTGCCAGCCCGCATCATACCGGGGAAGTTTTTTTAGTTGGAGATAATTAACATTCAGATGCGCATACATCTCGTTTTGCCGGGTGATGGTAAAAATGTCCGACTCGCCCAGCACGTATTTTTTCAATCCCCAGTTGGCCATGTCATCCATAAGATGCAGTACCCGTTTGCTAAGGGTTGCCCATGAAAGATCGGCGGGTATTGCCTTCCACGCTGCGCCCAGGTAAGTGTCTGATTTAAAAAAGGCTGCTTCACGGTATTGATCCGGATAACCTGTGGATGCTTTTGTACGGGCATGGGCTACCCAGGCAAGGCCCTGCTCCTGCTCCAGGAGCCGGAGCATTTCTTCTTTGCTGCCCACATGGTATACGGTGCCATATAACGGATCCTTGGAAAGAAAAGGTGTACCTGTTTTTTTCGACATGACCCAGTACACCGGTTTGGGAAATAATGCCAGCCAATGACCACCGTAGAAATTATTGACCTCTTCACCTGGAAGCAGCAGGAAACCGGTATCTGAAAGCCGCTTTGTTTGTGTAAACAATGCATGCAGTTCCTTCAACCGGACGGAATCCGGCCCTTTGGGGTGACCTACTCCATGAAATTCGGCCAGCTTTACAATATCGATCCCTGAGCCTTTCAATACTGTTTTAAATTCAGGCTCTTCCGGAACGGGATTTCCGCTCAAAGCCACCTGTGTAATGAACTCGTTATGAAAATGACTGGCCATTGTTTTATAGCCGGGCAGTGCAACAAAATGATCATTGTTCGTAAACTGCTTTACAGCATCCAACGTAGCTGCGGGGCGGTCTGCGCTTACCAGACAAAAAAAGTTGAGCCGCTGAGCAGTACCGGGCGGTGCATTAAACCAGGGCACGTAGCGCCGGTCGCCCGGCGGATCCTGCCGGATGCCGATCCCGAAACCCCGAACCATGTTTAAATAGTTGCGGCCCTGCCAGGTGAATTTTAAATTAAAGGCTTCATCAAGCGGATAAAAATATTGATGCGGTGCAGGGAATACGGCACAACTACCCTTACCCGTGTAACCAATAATGGTCCGGTATTTTACTTCCATGTTTTGCGCGGTGTCCTGCAGACCAGTATCCTGGTATTGCATCCGGTCATTTACGTCGGCCCAGGCAATGGCCTTCCAGGTATCCTTTTTATGAACCAGCCCCGCGTCATATAAAATGGCGGTTGAATCCTTTGCCGTGGAAAGCACGGCAGCAATATTAAACAACGGACTTCCATTGTAAATAGTGATCTCTAAATGGCCGGAAAAGGAAGCCGTTTTCAGTGTCCCGATCTTTACAATGGTCCGCGATCCATCGCTGGATACCGAACCATTGCCGTTGCTGAAGGCCACCAGGTTCGTGGTATATGGCCGGGCCGGCACTTTATCAAAAAAAACATCCCAGCCGCCGCTGGAAGGGCTCAGTGTTCTCGTGCCTTCCCGCAGGATAAATACAGGGTCCAGCTCCTTCACCACTTCTGTAAATGTGTTCGCCTTAGCTACCTGTATGCTGTGGAAGAGGGGACGTGCAGCGTCGCGGGACAGGATCATTTTTACTGTACCGGATTTTCCCGCCGGCCACTGAACGATAATATGACTGTTGTTGGTATGCACCCGCGCACCGTTTTTTTTAAGACCGCTCAGATCAATGGCGGGTTGCGCTCCCAGTGCAAGCGTATAAAAGAGCAGCACCAGGAGTATGGTTTTATGTAAGGCTTGTTGCATGATTTTATGAGCTATGTTCATGATGACAAATGCTTCATCCGCATCGTTATGAACCACAAAGTTACCATAAAGAAAATACCTGGGAGCCTGCAATATGGATGTGCCGCAAAAGCCATGGGTACATAGCATCAGTGGGTATTATGGGCCGTTGACCATGCATTATAAAGCGGAAGGTGTTTTACAATACGTTGGTGGCCGTGGCCTGGAGGATTGACGACAGGGGAGAAATATGGGCATCTGCCGGTTATTGCCAACTGCACCGCTTATTGAAGCCATCTGCCGGTAAGCTGCCGATTGTAATAAAGAAGCCGTATTCAAACATCACCCTGGTATATTCTCCGAAGGAAGTTGTGATGTTTGAATACGGCCGCTGATGGATGCGCCGCTTACCGGAAGCCATTATTATCTGTCGTTATCTATAGCTATGCGTTGGAACAGCATCCGGATGATTCATTGTAATGCTACAACAGGCCGGGGAAGCACACTGGAATCTTGCGTTTTTTATTCTAATGAAGCAGCCCGCTTTACCCGGAAATAGCCTTCAATCTTAGCAGGCGACCAGGTAGTACCGGTACCGGTAACAACATACTTCCCGGCCCGTTCCAGGTAAAAGCTACCGATAATATATTCCCCCGGTTCTTCGGTATACCGGGTAAAATCAATACCTCCCGGACTGGGTAAAACGGCATTGCTCGTCACAAGAAATTGCTGATAGCCCGTATTGCCCGGCGGCTGGTAAAGGAACCAGGGCAGGGTTTCGCCCCAATTGATATGACCGACCGGATACCCGGTCCATTTGATACTAAAAGCGGCATTGCCCGGTCCGTTATTGTCTGAAGATACAACCGCTGCGTCTAGGGTATGAATGCCCTGCGCGGTGATAACGCCCAGCGGACAGGTGCCATATAACCAGGGACCGTTATCAATACGGAGCGCTACACCATCGGGACCGATGTAAATATTCGATACCAGCATATACTGCCCGGTACCGGAACCTTTTAATGTAGCGGAAACGGCTACCGGGTTGCGCGCGGGTATACTGGCGGGAGCCGTGTATACGGCTTCTGAGCCATCCGGACTTAGCGTGCCTGCTCCGCCCAGTTTCCATTCCTTTACATAGGCTGCGGTTACATCGCGCTGCGGGCCAATAGGCCGGGGCGCACCGGAAACAGGAGGAATCATGTCGTCATCCGACAGGTTATTGTACACATGCAGGTTCAATGTTTGACCCGGGTTTACGGCGCCGGATGCAGGAGAAAGCTTAAATGCCTGGAATAAGCTCCAGTCGCTGAAATGGGTGGTGCTAACAGATAGTGTTTTTGCTGCTGCATCTTTCACAGCGCCCTGTCCCCACCAGATGCCTTTTTCATCCTGGTAGGCAATACCAACGGCTTCCGGCGCGGTGCCTTCATAAACGAGCGTATCGTAAGAAAACGATAGCGTAACCGGCTTTGAAAATTGAGTACCATGCGGCAGCAGGCGATAGGCCGCACCGGTACCGGCAATATTGGTATTGGTGATCCGCTGGATACTGAACACCTTATCTGAAGTAACGGCTCCTGCGGGTATGGTAATGCGCAGCTCGTTGTCTGCAGACTGAAGAGTTCCACCGGAAGGCCCGATCGTGGCGGTTACGGCTGTTTCCAGCACTGTTCCTACCGGAGTGATCTGCCCGCTGTTGTTACCCGCTTCGGGTGTATAAGGATCTTCGTCTCCGGAGTTCAGGGGTGTCTTTTTACAGGACACTGCAATAAGGAGTATAAAACCCAGCAGCAGCAATAAGATCCGGAGACGTTCGGAAAAATGAATTCTTTTCATTGATTGTGATTTATAAAAACAGGAATTCGTGCAATAGCGGTTTTTGTTAACCTTAGTTACGGCGATCAGGTTTTGAGAATTTTAAAATGAAACGATCACAGCAGGTATGGAACGAAGCCCAACCTGAAACGTTGAACTTTAAACCTGAAACCAACGTAAACAAATGATCAAAATTTCAGCAGGAAGGAGAGCGGGTCAGTAGTACCGTTCATTTTAAGACGGATCACCCTGGTGCCATTGGGCTCTGTTCCCGGCTCGTAGGTGTATTGTGTTGTTTTGGTGATCTCTTTATCGGTCAGATCCCGGTTTTCCGTGGTTTGCCCGTTTTTGGTTTGCTTATAATGCGCCGAATATGCATGGGTGATCAGCGTTTTATTCGCTTCGTTGATTTCTACCGTTCCTTTGGTAAACGACTGGTGATAGGTGGCAATGCCACCCGCTACTGTTTTGGAAGTAAAGTATTGTTCATAAGTGCCGTTGGCATTAAATTTAAATGCAATAGCCAATTCAAAACCGTCGCCGATATATTCCATTGGGTTTTGATTCCAGTACTCTGTAGTGGAAAAGTTGCCATACATCCACCCGCCCTGTAATGCAGCTGGAACAGGTGTTTTGGGCCCATCTCCATAGGCGTCGGGGGTATTGGTTTTGTCTTTTTCGCAAGCGCCCAGTAAACTCGAAAACGTCATGAGCGTAAATAAAAGCATTTTATACATGATAGATTGTTTTAGAACACAAAACTATTCCGGCTTTAAAAAGCGCAGATTGCTGTTTGCTCTGAATTGATGATTTAGTGTAATGAATTGCTGTGAGCGCTTTTCCTGCCGCGTGTATAATATTGTAACACCGCTGCATCAATCACCAGGGGCTTCAGTCCTTTGGGCGTGTTAGGTCTGCGTTCAAATCAGCGAAGATCTGCGGGGCGTAAATGGCAGCGGATCCGGAATGTTGCGCTGTGTTTTTCCCGGTTATACAAAAACGACCGGTTTAAAAGGACCGGCATCCATTAAATGTAAAACGCTTCAACAGCTGTATGAGCTGTTGTTTCAAGTCTTTATCATCTGCATAAATAATCTGGAAATCGCTGATGCCGGCAACCGTAGTTGAGTGTGCAGCATCTTTATGTCTTAAGTAAATGACTGGCTTACCTTTGGCCTTTGCATAGCCGGCTTCAACACCAATACCGATGGCCTTGTCCGAAGTTTCGGCAATAAGCAGGTCGCTATGTTCAATGTCCTTCATAGCCTGGACCATCATTGCGCGTTCCTGGGAGGCGTCAAATGTATAGTGATCGACAAATACAAAGGGTGTAACCCCGGAGCTGGCCAGCGCTTCAACAATGGCTGCTAAAGCCTGCGTATACAGCGGGCGATTGTGAAAGCTGACGGAAATATATGCGGTCCTCATGGCATCAAAAGATTAGTTCTTAAAAAAAGGCGTCCGGTTCATGGTTATAAGTGACGCAATATCCTGTGTCAACCCCTGTACAAAGAGTGGCGGTATCAAAAGGCTTTCACTAATGACACCCTATGCTTTCGTCACCTTGAGCGCAGGGCAGCGAAGTCGAAAGGTCTCCCGGTCTTCGGGCCGCCCGGTATTACAGGGATGCTTCGGCTACGCCTCAACACGACGATAGTATGATTGTTCTTCTATACGTAACGTAGTCTGCCATTGGCAGTGGCGATGACACCCTATGCTTTCGTCACCTTGAGCGCAGGGCAGCGAAGTCGAAAGGTCTCCCGGTCTTCGGGCTGCCCGGTATTACAGGGGGATGCTTCGGCTGCGCCTCAACATGATGATCGTATGATTATTCTTCAATGACCCATAACGGATAAAAAAGCACGCGCTCCATCATCAGCTTTAATAATACAGTACGATAATACGCTGCCTTACCCCGTCCACTCCTTCAACAATTTTTCAAATGCTTCTTTTAATGTGGCAAGCTCCTGTTCCACCACCTGCAGGCGCGCTTCGATCTGACTGTTAGCAGATGCCGCTGATGGGGCGCTGGCCGATTCTGTGGCGTAGAACTCCATCACATTCTCCTGCGCAAACAAGTGCATAAAACGCGCTTCTTTTTGGCCGGGTTGACGGGAAAGCTGCCGTATATAGGGCGTAGCGGCCGTTGATAATTTTTCCAGTACTGACTGTACTTCAGCCAGGTCATCAAACTCATACAACCGGCCGGAGCTGCTATTAATTTCACCGGGCGTAAGCGGCCCCCTCAGGAAGAGCAGGCATAATACCGCCAGTTCATCTGGTGTAAACTGGTAATTGAGCGCAATGGTATGCCGGTATTTAATAACCCGGCTGCTGCCCCCGGTAACGGTTGCCGCCAGGTTTTTCCGCTTTAACCGGTCCAGGATAAGGGTAACGGTTTGTTCATCATAATTCACCACCGGGTAACGCGCCGTTTTCTGGTTGCAGGCGGCGGTAAGCCCGTTCAGGGTCATAGGGTAATACTCCGGCGTTGCCTTTGATTTTTCCATCAGGGCACCCAGCACCCGGATCTCTTCACTATCCAGTACCGGCAAAGATTTCGATTCAGTTAATTCGTTGCTCATAGGGGTAAAAATACGATAACACCGGCCAGTTTCCGAACAATTGATGCAAAATGTTGTGCTGCTATTGTTGAAAATGCTGCTGCCAATGGGACTCCCGGTTCCGGGTCCTGAAAGTCCCGTTTTTTTGTAACCTTTTGATGCGGTGCTGACTCTAATAGGGTAACAGCAAAAAATCAAGAAATGGAAACAACAAATGCAGTACAGTCATTAAAGCATGTCTTCGGATTGTTACGACTTACATTCGGTATCGTTCCTATTGTAGCAGGCCTCGATAAGTTTACCAATGTGCTTACGAACTGGGAGCACTATATCAACCCGTTCCTGGCGCAATTGTTGCCGATGTCGGCTCCTGCCTTTATGAAGATCGTAGGCGTTATAGAAATTGCAGCAGGCATTATCGTATTCCGCAAGGCAGCGGTAGGCGGGTATATTGTTGCCGCCTGGCTTACAGCAATAGCCGTAACTTTACTGGTAGGATTTTATTATCCTGATGTGGCCGTGCGGGACCTGGTAATGGCAATTGGTGCTTTTTCTATGGCGAAGATGGCCGGAGTTTTTTCACAAAGCAAACCATAATATGACTTCATTTGAGCGGTTTACCGATATAGAAATTATCAGGCGGATTTTAGACAGGGATACGGCATTTTACGAAATCCTGATCCGCCGATACAATCCCTTCCTGTATAAAATCGGGCGATCGTATAATTACAATCATGAAGATACACAGGATCTGATGCAGGACACATTTGTTGATGCGTATAAAAACTTAGGACAGTTTGAAGGGCGATCGGATTTTAAGACCTGGCTGATCCGGATCATGCTCAATAATTGCTACCGGAAAAAAACAAAATCCGGCTTTAAAAATGAAATCGCCATGGATATAAATGATAATGCCGCACCCCTGTTTGCAGGTTCTGATAATGAAACGGGACGCGTCGTTCAGAACCGGGAACTGGGAAAGATCATTGAAGATGCGCTCAGTAATATACCGTTCGACTACCGGATGGTGTTTTCACTGCGTGAAATAAACGGATTGAGCGTGTCTGAAACCAGCGATTTGCTGGCCATCAGTGAGGCCAACGTAAAAGTGCGGCTGAACCGGGCAAAGGCAATGCTTCGGAACGAAATGGAGAAGCAATACGCCCCGTCTGAAATCTTTGAGTTTAACCTGGTATACTGCAATGCCATCGTGGAACGGGTTATGAAAACAATCAACACACTTTAATGGAACCATATATAATAAAGGAACCTGTGAACCGGGAACCGGAAGCCTTTAGCACGGATACACCGCTTCGCCCGGATGCTTTTGAGCAAAGCGATGCTGAAAAGATCAGCGAAATTGAATATCATTTCTCCCGGATCCTGCAAGCCCTTGGGTTAGATCTTAAGGATGACAGCCTTAGCGCAACGCCAGCCCGGGTGGCAAAAATGTTTGTGAAAGAACTCTTCAGTGGTTTGAACCCGGCTAATAAACCCGGTATCAGTCTTTTTGAAAATAAATACGGGTATACCCGTATGCTGATCGAAAAAGATATTACCCTGTATTCCTGTTGCGAGCATCATTTTGTACCGATCATTGGAAAAGTACATGTAGCCTATATTCCCGGCGCCCAGGTGATCGGTCTTTCCAAGATCAACCGCCTGGTACAATACTATGCCAAACGGCCCCAGGTGCAGGAGCGGCTCACCATCCAGATCGCCGACGGATTAAAAGCGGCATTGGGGCACGAGGATGTGGCTGTGGTGGTGGAGGCGGATCATTTATGCGTGGCGGCAAGGGGGATCCGCGATACCCAAAGCAATACCGTTACCGCAAGTTATTCCGGAAAATTTCAAAATGAAAATACCCGGGCGGAGTTCCTGGCATTTATCCGCAATAAATAAATCCTTACTTATTAAACTCCGGATAAGGAAATCCTTTACCGGTTTCGCAAAGAAATTTCAGGCTCCTGAAAAAAAGCGCCCAATCATAACTGCAGGAAGCAAATTCCGGTGTATAGTCCTTCCACCCGTCGTGGTGAAAGAGCAGCACCGTTCCTTTGACGTGTGGCTGCAATTCAAAATTAAGGGTAGTGCCAATCCAGTCTTCATACCCTTTTAAGCAACGCCATTGCACACTGGTAAAAGGCATGAGGGCTTCTACCTTCATTTCTTTAAAATAGCTGGGCCCAAATACAAACCGCGATACACTTCCGGTTTGGGGAATAGCCTCTGTGTCCGGTGTCCACCAGCCGGCCAGTCCTTCCTGGGTTGTTAATGCTTCATAAACTTTTTCCGGCGGAGCCTCAATGAGTAACCGGTGATAGATACTTTTCATTATTGACAGGTATTGTTGAAATACAAAGATAGGATCGGGAAACGGCAGCTGCCGGGTGTAAATCAGACCTTCTGCCCGGGCAATCCGGACATTTTTGATATGTACACCGGCTTTAAAGGGTGACAAATAAAAATAAAAATTTGAGTAGTTAAATGACTACATGTATATTTGTAGTCAAATAGCTACATAATGAATTTAAGACGCGATGTTTTCCAGGCTATAGCCGACCCTACAAGAAGGGCCATCCTGCTGCTGGTAGCGGCACAATCCATGACGGCCGGTGCTATCGCCGCCAATTTTGATACGGCGCGGCCTACCGTATCTAAACACCTGCAGATCCTTACCGAGTGTGAGCTGTTGCAACAGGAACAAACAGGCCGGGAAATTTATTACCATTTTAATGCAAAAAAAATGAAAGAAGTATCCGACTTTATTGAGCCGTTCCGCAAAATGTGGGACGACCGGTTTAACAAACTGGAAGACGTAATGAAAAAATACAAATCAAAAAAATAAACAGTATGGAACGGAAAACAAAAATCAATGCCGGAGAAGGCCGGCAGGACCTGGTGATTACGCGGGAGTTTGACCTGCCGGTAGATCTGTTGTTCAGGGCTTATGCCGAACCCGAAATTGTGGAACAGTGGATGGGCACAAAAGTATTAAAGCTGGAAAACAAGCAACACGGCGGGTACCAGTTTGAAACCAGTAATGCAGAAGGAAACGTAGTATTCCGTGCAAACGGCTCTATCCATGAATTTGTACCCGGAAAAAAGATCACCCGCACCTTTGAAATGGAAAATGCGCCCTTTGGCATCCAGCTGGAGTTTTTGGAATTTGAACCCCTGTCCGAAGATACCAGCCGGTTGATCATGCAGGTAGTATACCGGTCTGAAAAGCACCGGGCCGAGCAATTGAAACTGCCTTTTTCCTATGGCATCAACATGGCACATGACCGCCTGGAGCAAATCGCAGGTAAGTTAAAATAATAGTGCGGTTTGTACGGATACCGCACCCATACACAGTAAACCACCGTTATGAAAAAAAGAGACAAGATTATTTATTGGATCGCTACGGCCTGGCTGGCCCTGGGCATGCTGTCTACCGGCATTGTACAGCTGATGCAGACCAAAGAAGAAACCACCCTGATGGCGCACCTGGGGTACCCGGCGTACCTGCTTACCTTGCTGGCTATCTGGAAAATACTGGGGGTAATAGCCGTGCTTATACCAAAATTCCCGTTATTAAAAGAATGGGCATATGCCGGCTTCTTTTTTGCTATGACGGGTGCCATTTTTTCGCACCTGGTTTTGGGCGATCGTGGTAAAGACCTTTTTGGCCCATCCTTATTACTCGTGCTTACCATGGTATCCTGGTATTTCCGGCCGGCAAGCCGGAAAATCAGTAAGCCTGCTTAACTTTATGGTAACGGATCAAAAAATAGTATATGAACCCGAAAACCGATTTCTATTTTGATAAAGGAAAATGGCAGGAGGAAATAAAGCTCCTGCGAAAGATCGTGCTGGATTGCGGCCTTACCGAAGAGCTGAAATGGGGCTGCCCCTGTTATGTATTTGAGGGACGCAATATTGTGCTGATCCATGTGTTTAAAGAATATTGTGCCTTGCTGCTTTTCAAAGGCGCCCTGTTGCAGGACCCCGCGGGCATTCTGATCCAGCAAACGGAAAATGTACAGTCGGCCCGCCAGATCCGCTTTACAAACATAAAGGAGATAAAACAGCAGACCGCTCAGATAAAAACCTATATTTATGAGGCCATAGAAGTAGAACGGGCGGGTTTAAAAGTACCCTTGAAAAAGACAAAGGATTATGCGGTGCCGGAAGAGTTTCAGCAAAAGCTGGATGCGTTACCGGCGCTGAAGAAGGCCTTTGCCGCGCTGACACCCGGCCGGCAACGCGCCTACCTGTTTTATTTTTCGCAGGCTAAACAATCCAAAACCCGGGCGGCACGGGTGGAAAAATATATACCGAATATCCTGGAAGGAAAAGGGCCGGAGGATTAACCGGGCCTGAAGCACTCCATGTGTGCCTGATTTTTCTCCTCAAAATTTATCTCATAATGCTTACAGACATTCACCCGAAATTACCCATGCGCGATAAGACAATTACAAAAGCATTTTATATCGATCAATTGGGCTTTCAGCAGGTGGGAAATGATTATGAAGGATACCTGATGGTTGGCAAGGACCGCATCCAGCTGCATTTTTTTGAATTCAGGGAGCTGGACTCCAAACAGAATTACGGCCAGGTATATATCCGCACTAATGATATTGATCAGTTGTACCAGTTGCTGCTGGACCGTTCCGTGGCCATACATCCGGCCGGGCATTTGCAACTAAAGCCCTGGGGACAAAAAGAATTTACACTACTGGATCCTGATAATAACCTGCTGACCTTTGGACAGGCGGTTTAACCCCCGGGGTGAACAAACAAAACCTTTAAACAACAGGATATGAAGGCTACAAAAAAGCAGTTGCCCGCATCGCAGGCTACAACATTACTGGAACTATTAAAAGCCCGTTTTGAAAAAAACAAAAACCGGCATAAGGATATTGAATGGGCTGCGGTACAGGCAAGGCTGCAGGCCAGCCCCGAAAAACTCTGGTCGCTGGAGGAAATGGAACGCACCGGGGGCGAACCGGATGTAGTGGAATATAATAAAAAGGAGGATGTCTATCTTTTTGCAGATTGTGCTGCCGAAAGTCCTAAAGGGCGACGAAGCCTTTGTTTTGATGGCGATGCACTGGCATCGCGGAAGGAACATAAACCGGCAGACAGTGCAATGGAAATGGCAAAGGCGATGGGTATAGAATTATTAACAGAGGAGCAATACCGCCGGTTGCAGCAGCTGGGTCCCTTTGATTTAAAAACCTCCAGCTGGATACAAACGCCCGCGGCTATAAGAAAGCGGGGCGGGGCGCTTTTTTGCGACCGGCGTTATGATCATGTATTTACCTATCATAACGGGGCAGAGTCGTATTACGCGGCACGGGGATTCCGGGGAGCGCTGTGGGTATAATTGGTATGGGCATACTAATGTCGTTTACTTAAAAGGGATTCCGCAAAGGCCACGCAAGGAATACGCAAAGGGGATTTTTCAAGATTCAGGTTCCCATTGCGACCGTTGCGGATACGTTGCGTCCATCGCGTTAAATCGAACCACAGCTTAGTCCTATTCAAAAATATCTTAGAGACGGCATGCAACCAGCGTAACTTGTCACGCCCTGTCATGGCAAGCTGCGCTGATTATCAGCGGCCTTAATTTAAAAAAAAATCAAAAATCGTTTGACGCTTAACAGCATCTGCGGCCATCATAACAATCGCTTAAGGAAACGGCAAGGATTGGCATACAGCTATTCCTTGCTTTTAATAGAGCACCCTGGTTTTAATGGTGTGCTCTATTTTTTTTAATTCTTTCAGCAATTGCTTATCGTAGTTCTTATCAATGTCAATAATGGTATAACCCGCAATGGCATTGGTCATCAGGAACTGTGCGCTGATGTTGATCTGGTGCCGCGCCAGCAGCAGGTTTACCTGTGCCAGAACGCCCGGTACATTTTTATGAATATGAATGATGCGGTGGGTATTATTTACTGCCGGCAGCTGTAGCCGGGGAAAATTAGCGCTGTCGCTGATAGCGCCTTTATTCATAAAATCGATCATGCGCTGTGCCGGTTGCCCGTTGGTTTTCGCACTGCCAAATACCACGATACCCATTTCGGTACAAAGCTCCAGCGGAATGCCGGTTTTTATCCTTCCGCTAACACCGATCGCTTTTAAGCGGGTAGCCTTTTTTAACTTTTTAGGGTCCAGTACTACATCCGGGCTTATCAGCAGCATGCTGGCTTGTTGCAGGGCTTTTTCATCAGCGTCTTTTTCGTATACCAGGGTAAACCCTTCCTGTTCCAGGGGCAGCCGGTCCTTTTCGGCCACCGCGCCCATCACCAGGCAATGGATCCGGTTTTTGGGGTAGGAGATAGCGCCCGGCAATTTATTCAGGTAAAGAAACTCGTCAAAGCTGGGGGTTACATGGTCGGCTTTAGCCGTTACGCTTTTGCGCGAAATATTTTCGGTATAGGCAAAGAATTTTTTTATCAGCCCGCTTTCGCGCAGTTGAAAATCGGAATAGCCATCGCCAATACCATAAAGCTCGCCCTGTAAATTCAGGTCGCGGATCAGGATCACTTTTCCGCCTTCCTTGCTTAATGGATTTTGATCATCGTAGCCAATGATCTTCCCCGCGGCATCAAATACAAAGGTGTTGGCGTAAACATTTTCTTTTTTGATATGGAATTTTTTTACCACCGGTGTAATAAATTCCTTAAAGCCCCCGGAAACAATCAGTACATCGTCCGCATGTTTTTTAAAGAACGCCGCGTTGCGGGAAAAGGATCGGGATACCTTTTTTTTCAGGTGCACCACCAGTTTTTTCAGGTGCGATTTATCGGCCTCCAGCAGTTTTACACGTGCCGCCAGGCTATCTGAGAAAGACATGGTACCATTCATGGCCTGGTTGGTAAAATCCTCTATCTTTTTATAAACGGCTTCCCGTTTGGGGTTGTCTTTTAAAGAGATCCGTACCAGTTCATCCAGGGCTTCTACCTGCGTAAACGTGCTGTCAAAATCGATGATGTAGTAATGCTTTTGTTTCATTTCCTTGTCAATGTCAATCCTTGGGTATTGGCGGTGCAAAAGTAGGGCCTATTAACAGGAGACGGCATTTTAGGAACCGGTTTTTTTCCGGTTGCCGGCTGGGGCCGGGGCGGGAGAAAAGGAGCTTTGTTGTATACCCCGAAGCCCGAAAACGTTGTAGGAACTTTTTCGGAGGGTATTTTATTTGTATGTACATTTATACAAATGTTCGTTTGCCTGCGCAAACGCTTGTTGTCTGAAGATTTTTAAACCCTAAAACTAAAAAACGATGAAAAAACGATCCACGCATGGCCTCGTAGCCATTGCCTGTGCCTGTGTACTGGCCCTGCCTCAATGTAAAAAAGCCGCCCAGGCGGTATCTGAACCGGCTGCAGGCACCCAGGCCCGCGCAGCCACTTCCCTGTTATTCAACGGTGCCGCCTCCCAGGGCTCAGCCAATGTATGGAAAGACATTAACATTGAGGGCTCCGGTGCGGTTACCACCATCAATGATGAAACCAGCACCCTTTGCTGGAAATTTTTAAAGCCCTCCGGCAGCCATCGTACAGAAGGGCATGGCGCCAAGAACTACCAGGCCCAGGACGGGGATGAGATCTACATCGGCTGGACGAGCAAGCTGTACATGCCCTCCACCTTACAAACCGATGCGGTATTCCAGTGGAAATCCTATCCCACGGGCACCACCGCCAACCATCCCATTATGCTGCGCACCAAAAACGGCAACCTGGAGCTGCAGTATTTCGACATTAACCATACCGCTTCGGTACCCTGGTCTACAACCCTGGCCACCAGCAGCTGGTTAAAATTTGTGCTGCGCATGAAGCTTTCCTACAGTGCCACTACCGGCTATATAGAGCTGTGGTACAACGGCACCAAGCAAACCTTCTCCAACGGCAGCCAGCGGTATTATTGCCGCACGATGGATGCCACTTACTGCGATCCCAAATGGGGCGTGTATGGCGGGGATGAAGCCCAGGTTACCAATATTGTAAAAGGCATCCGCATTGGCACCAGCTATGCAGATGTGGTGCAGTAGCGGAAAACATGTAGGCATTCCCGGTAAATTGAATGATATGCAAAATGTTCCTGCGTGATGGCAGGAACATTTTTGTATTTTGTAGCAGCAGACCAAACTGTTGTTTTAAGAAAAGCTTCTTTTTATGGGATTGGATGGCGTGGAATTTCTAAATCGCTGGGTGACCTGGGCGACATTTAGGACAGTGGCTACGCTCGCTGTCCTCCCCGTCCTATATGTCCCCTGAATAACAGAATGCACTATTTTCCCCTGGTCAGCAGCTCTATATAGTCATCGATTTCCTGTTCGGTTACAGCGTCAAATACTTCTCCAAATTGTGCGAATTTATATCCCAGCGCCCCCAGGATGCGATAAAGCGTAGAACCTCTGATATCTGTTTTAGCATTGATGGCATCAGAGATTGTACCTTTACGAACTCCGCTGCTGCTTGAAATTTTACCATAGCTATCATCTGCACCTGGAAAAGGGGAACCACCCGGCGCACGGTTTATACCAATTAGACATTAAATTTATATTTAAAGGTTTTTAGGTAGAATTCATTTCCGCAGATTGATTTTGTAATGATTGTAGTAATGTTGTTAACGACTTGCGTTAGCCTTTGTTGTAAGTCTTCAATGTTATTGTAGG
>NZ_JASLGT010000016.1 GCF_030150205.1 Niabella sp. | reverse complement strand
TATTTAGCGTTCAGCCCGCTCTCACTCTCCTCTCACCTTTATTAAACTCAAAACTATTGGTAACTTTGATCTATATCTCAAAGAACTTTTTATAATCAAACATAGGAGTTCTCAGTTTTCATTCATTGTTGTCCCGTGATCAGTGATCTAACCTTTAACATCAAGTATCAAACGGATCTAACGTTGAAACTGTAAACTGAAACATTTCTTTTAAAACCGGGTACCTATATAATGTGGTAACATTTCCCGCCAGGTGGGCCAGTCGTGCTTATAGTTTTCGCCCCAGTTATCAAACTCATAATAGATCCCCTTATCATAAAGGATTTTTGCAAATTCGCCGCCGGCCCTGGGATCTTCATATGCACCGGCACCGGTGAGGATATGAATATGCGGGCTTCTACGGATCTGTTCCAGGATATCGTGATCTGTAAGGTTGGGCATATAATGCCAGGGGCTGTTATAATACACGGTATCATTCATAAATCCATCGGAATAATAGGTAAGATCATATACTCCACTCATCGCAATTACTCCCGCCAGCAGATCCGGACGTTTTAAGAAGAGATTCATACTATGCAATGCTCCGAAGGAAGCACCGCTGATAAACACCGGCGTACCATCTCCCGATACCGTTTTTATATACGGCAGCACTTCATTGTACACATAGGCATTCCATTGCTCATGCCGCTGGGCCTTATCCCAGTTGTTCATGTTTTTATTCAGCCAGCTTTCGTTATTCACGCTGTCGATCGAATATACTTTCAGCTTCCCCTCATTAATCAACGGTGCCAGACTATCGATCAGCTGGAAGCGTTCATATTCCAGGTAGTCGGCTCCCGCCGTAGGCACCAGCAGCAATACGGTACCAAAATGTCCATAAGAAACAATCGGCATTTCCTTTTGCAGGGATGGACTGAACCAGGAATTGACATGCTTATTCATAAACCGGATTTTAAATCGTTATACAAAATAAGCATTTTTTAATTATAATATGAGAATTGGGGGCCTGGTGAAATTTAAAAATTTGAGGATTTGAAAATATGAAAATGGGATCGTACTTCGAGCTTTCAGCCTTTAGTTATCAGCCATCCGTTTTCAGTTGTTCATCAAGAGCCAACCAGATTTAGCGTTGAACCGGGAGGAAGTTTGAATCCCGATGGCTATCGAGAGTGGAAATGGGAAAATGAGATCGTATTTCGAGCTTTCAGCCTTTAGTTATCAGCCATCAGTTTTCAGTCGTTCACCAAGAGCCAACCAGATTTAGCGTTGAACCGGGAGGACGTTTGAATCCGATTGCTATCGGGAGTGGAAATGGGAAAATGGGATCGTACTTCGAGCTTTCAGCCTTTAGTTATCAGCCATCAGTTTTCAGTCGTTCATGATAACTGATGGCTGATAGCCATTGGATGAGCGTTTAGCTTTCAGCTTATTTCACTCCTTTTGTAACGCCGTTCCACTGGTCTGTACGGAACGGTGAGGCCGGCAGCCCGGCGGCGTTAACCAGGTTTACATCCGGATTATCAGCCCAGCCATAGCGCACCGCTACCGGTTGTTTTACTTCAGGTGCTTTTACAATGATGGTAGCACCTTTGATAGTGGCATCGGCCCAGTAAAATTTCTGGTCGGCACCGGCAATTGCAAAACCGGTTAACTTACCATTTGCAGCCTTCATTCCCACCGCATGATCAAAGGTCAGCAGCATCTCATCCCCTTTTACCTGTTGTGATCTGAAACGGGGGCCGGAGTATTCGATTTTTTGCTTATAATCTTTATTCAATGCGATCAATGCCAGCCGGCGCCCCACTTCCTGCTTGTTTTTTGGATGAATATCGCCGGCATCGCCAATATCGATAATGGTAGCCATACCGGTATTGGGAAGCTGTGTGGTCATCAACTGCGCTTCCCGCAATTCGGCCCATGCCGAATTGCCCGGATTATCTGCCCGTTTCATAAAATTAGCCAGCTGCACAAAATAGAACGGGAAGTTTCCGGATGGAAATTTTGAACGCCAGTCGCTGATCATCGCCGGAAATAATTCCCTGTACTGGTACGCTCTTCCGGCATTCGATTCACCCTGGTACCAGATGGCTCCTTTTATAGTATATGGGATAATAGGCGCAATCATTGCGTTGTACAATACCGTTGGGCGGTTGGGATTTTCGGGGTTTTCCGGAGGCGCCGGCAGGTCTTTCAACGCAAAGGATACCTTGTACCACCAATTCCCGGTAAGTGCTACTTTTTGTTCTGCAGCATTTTTGATGAACAACTGCGCCGGAGTTCCATAAATACCTCCGTTGTTACTGTTATCCGTTACCCGGATGGTAAGATCATTTTCTCCTTTTTTTACCAGCTTTGCCGGAATTGTATATATCCTTTCTTTATTCCATCCATTGGTAGCGCCAATCTGCACGCCGTTAAACCAGGTGATATCATCATCGTCTACCGGGCCAAGGTTTAATGTCAGATCCGAAGACTGCCAGTTATCGGGAATGATGCATTTCCGCTTAAACCAGATCACTCCATCAAAGCCCGGCAATCCATTCTCTTCTACCAGACCGGGAACCGGCATCGTTTTCCAGTCTGCGGTATTCAGATCCGCAGCCGCCCAAATGGCTTTTCCGTTCTGGATTCCTTTATCTGCTGTTTGTCTTTTTTCATTCCATTCGGCCATCAGCCGGTCAAAGGTCGACCGGTCTGTTTTGGGGGTTCCTTTTATTTTTTGAGAAGGAGCAGCAAAATCAGGAAGCCGCTGCAATGTTTCATAACTCGTCCAGGCCTCTGCAATGGTGCCGCCCCAGGAACTATGGATCAGCCCGATCGGAATCTTTGTTTTTTCATAGATCTCCCGGGCAAAGAAATAGGCTACTGAAGAAAATTCCGCTACTGTTGCGGGCGTACAAACATCCCAGCCTTTGTTGCGCACCGCCAGCTCTTTTTGAGGCTGATGGGCCGTAACATGGGTGGCTTGTAATAATCGGATGGCTGGATAATCTGCCTTCGAAATCTCTGCCTCGTAGTTCAAGACTTTTCCCCAGCCGGCCAGTGGCATTTCCATATTAGACTGACCGGAACACAACCATACATCGCCGATCAGTATATTTTCCAATGTAATTGTGTTATCTTCTGCAATGGTAATGGTATAAGGTCCTCCATAAGATGCCGTTTTTACCGTTACCTTCCAGTTGCCATTATTGTCTGTTTTTGCCTGGTATGTTTTTTTGTCCCATGAAGTTTGCACCGTAACCGTTTTACCAGCGGTTGCCGTACCCCAAAGGACGGGATTTGCTTTTTGCTGCAATACCATATTATTACTGATTACTGCCGGCAGAGCTACTTCGGCCGATGCATCATTCCAAAAGCCAAGTGTTAAAACAAGTGTTAGCAAGAGCAAAAAGCGGCAAGATTTCATCTGTTTGTTTTTTATTTTACTAAATAACCTGAAGGATTTTACAAAACGATCATTGCATTGAGCATATAAGCATCTTATAGCGCATTACAAACAATCATTTTTTGAGGGTACTAAAATAAGCATATTCCGCCGACAGAACAAGCGGTGTTTTATTTCACGCAACAGCACTAAGGTGCAGCACACATGCTACGTTGTTTCACACAGCGGCGCAAAGAAGCAAAGAATGCGGCGGGTATATTCCATCCCGAAGATTCTTTAGGCTTCCGAAGCCTGGTGAAGTATATGTTTAAAGCAAAGCACACAATACTCCTGCAACGGTCGCAATGGGATGTTTTAAAATATTTTGCAGACGTTTCGATTGATATTGCCCTGGAACAACGATTGAGCCACTGGACACTAACTGCTAAAGGCCAATAGCTGATAGCTGACACGTATATTACGTCAATCCGCATTTCCTATGATATCTCCGCGGGCCTTGCGGAAATCTTAGCGCCCCTTGCGGTTTAAAACTCTTACAGCGTTGGTATTAACCGCGAGGAATACGCGATGAATCCGCAACGGTCGCAACGGGCTATTTTTAAATATTTCTACAAGCCCTGCAATTGAAGTTAAATCGCAAACAACCATCAAAACGATCTGGATAGCTGAAAGCTAAAAGCTGATGTCCCGATGCTTACAGTCTTTTGCGCTGTTTGTAATACGCATCGGCTTTCTGCTGACGCCCGGCAATGATCGTTGCAAGTTTTTGATACAGTTCCCGCATCCGCGCTTCCTTATGCCCTGCCAGCTTCATGATTCCATTGCCTCCTTCATAATAGGTCATGGCCGCTTCATCGAGTACGCCCTTCTTTTGAAAGCCGTTGATATAAGCGATCAGCCGCTTTTCAAAATTGGGTTGTTCCACACGCATATCAAATTCCAGCTCCATTCCCATCTCGTGCTGTTTTGCAAAATCACAGGCCTCGTCGATGCGACTATCCGGTATATGCTCCTCAAAAAAGTGATTGGGCTGCTGATAAGCAGCATCGAAGCCCGCAGCCTTCCAGCTACCATGTCCTTCCGCCTTCCAATAGGGAATCCAGTAAAATTTCATTTTTTTTGAACGGATGTATTCGGCAATACGGGGTATTAAGGTTTTTCCACCGGTGCTCTGCTCTGCCACCCAGTAAAACCCGGAGAGCTCTAACTGGTTCAGGCCGGCCTTACGCCAGCGGGTCAGCGCATCATCAATATACCACTTACAAGCCAGGAAGCGGCTTTCCTCATTGTCAAAGCTCAGCATTTTACCATCCAGCATACCCCATTCTTTTTGATTATGGATCGGCTCCGGAAGGGTTAGCACCACTTTACGTTTTCGAACCGGCTTTATTCGTTTCTTTGCCAGTGCAGATAATACATCATTCAATGCATGAATGGCCTTTCCCTTTTCAAAGTTCCGGTCCAGCAGCCAGGACCATTCCTCCTTTCCGGCATGTTCTTTTTCATAACCGATGGAATAATCTTTCCCCTTTCCATTCTTAAACTCAATGAAGAGAAACCCGTCAAATAAAAAATCGGTCTTCTTCTCCTGCTGCCGGTATACATAGGGCGCTATCTGTTCGGCCGTCCAATCCGGACGATGAACCCCACCCTGGTAGATAAGGGCCAGATCCGTTATATAATCCGTTTGCGGCGAAGCCAGGGGCAGGTATTCCTGTGCATTTGCGTACTTCAGTGATACAATAAGCACCAAAGCAAGCATTAATTTATTTGTCATTTTGTATAGCAGGTTGCTGTTATTTTTTAAAATTAAGGGGACCGGCCGAAAACAGGAAAAATAACTTCGATAGGTTACCCGACTTCCCCAAAACTATTTCCCTTTTGCTGGTCCCTCCTAACGGTAAGCAGACCAGGTGTTGCACAGCGTTACTTTGTGGACTTTATTTCGCCGGGAAGCGCAACTCGTTACAAGCATTCCTTCAGCCGGCTCCAAAAAGCATTTTCGCTGCCCGTACACCACAAAGGTTGTTAGCGTGGTAAGCCAATCGTTATTTCGAACCAAATAAAATAAATAAATTTAATATAATCAATTTATTTTAAAAAAAAATTATAAATATTGTATACTAAATGACCTTTTTACTTCGGATACACGCCCAAACACAGAAAAACGCAGTGTGGCAGCGGGTTGTATAAGGTCGCAATCGTTATATCCTCCGCGGTATCCGCATGGATTGCGGCATTGCAGGCTGCTTCCTTTTATCCAAAAAAATAAAAGTTTTTAAATTTTTTTATTAATCAACCATATTTGCAGCATCATAACGAACAGGCTTCCCGTATTCAGACTCATAAAAGATCTGACAACCGGCTACAAACCAACCATATGAACAGATATATTCTTTTAGTCAGTATTACCGTTGCCCTGGGCGGGCTGCTTTTTGGCTTTGATACGGCCGTGATCTCCGGCACCCTTACCGACCTTGAACGGGTCTTTCACCTGGGTGAAGCCGCGCTGGGATGGGTGGTAAGCTCTGCCCTTGTAGGCTGTGTAATCGGAGCCTTGTTTGTAGGGCACCTGGCCGACCGGTTTGGCCGCAAACCCCTGCTGCTGCTCTCCGCTCTTTTTTTCCTGATCTGTGCTATCGGCTCAGGCCGGGCCCAAAGTGCCCAGGTACTGGTGCTGTTCCGGATCATTGGAGGTGTTGCCGTAGGTATGGCGTCGGTTATCTGTCCTATTTATATTTCAGAAATTGCACCCGCAAAAGAAAGAGGACGGCTTACGATGATGCAACAGATCACGATTGTTACCGGGATCCTGCTGGCCTTTGCCTCTAATTGGATCATTGCAAACACCGGTTTTGCCAGGGATCTGTTTCATACGGACGCGGATAATTACTGGCGGCTGATGTTTGAAGCGCAGCTTATACCGGCCATTATTTTCTTTACAGGCCTGCTGCTGGTACCCGAAAGCCCCCGCTGGCTGCTTACCCGCAATAAGGAAGCAAAGGCGGTACGCATCCTCCGGTTATTTTACCGTGCAGCAGAAGTGGACGCGGTATTACAACATGTAAAGATGCATATTAATAGCCCTGGCATACCAAAAACAAACTGGAAAGAAGTATTTGCGCTTAAAAACCGGAAACGCCTGTTGATCGGTATTACGTTTGCGGGCATTGCGCAGCTTACCGGCATCAATATTATCTTTTACTATGCCCCAAAAATATTTGAACAAACACAAACCGGTAGCAGTATCCTTTTTCAAACCGTACTTACCGGTATCATTAACCTGGTATTTACCTTACTTGCACTTTTCTTTATTGATAAACTGGGAAGAAAAAAACTGATGCTTTTTGGTTCCCTGGCGATGGCCATTTCCATGGTGGTATTAAGTATTATCTTTTACAGGAATGCCCTGGACAATTACTTTGTGCTGTTTCTTATTTTAATCTACATCGCGTTCTTTGCCGTGTCCTGGGGCGCCACCATCTGGGTATATATAGCCGAAATTTTTCCAAACAGTATCCGTGGCACAGCCAGCTCTATTGCCACTTTTGCTAACTGGGGGATGAATTTCCTGGTTTCGCTTACGTTTCCCATGCTGCTGTCGCGGCTTGGTGGTGCGGGCACTTTCGGACTGTATGCGGTATTTAATTTTATTTCATTCCTATTTGTTTATAAATTTATCTTTGAAACAAAGGGGGTCTCACTTGAAGAAATTGAATCGATCCATGTGTGATCCTGTACTTTTGCTGCACTGTGCATATACAGGGAGATGTTGATAACGAATCAGGCGTTCCAATACAGAACTGCGGAAAAAATCGTTCCCGTAGCTCGGGTGCCTGTCATTGCAATATACCTGAGCACGAATAAAAATTAAGGTGCGTTTTAAAATGCATCAATAAAACGAAACAGAAAACGACCCATGGCTAAGAAGAAAAAGGAATACGATTTTTTTTCAGATGAACTATCAACCGGAGTAGCTTACAAAAACAAGTCGCGGAAAAGAAAGATCATCAGTTACCTGGATAAAAACGGGGAAGCCATTATTGCGGAGCTGGCCCAGGCCATCAATATCAGCACGCCTAAAACAACCAGCCTCATCAATGAGCTGATCGAGGAAGGATTGATCAGCGATTATGGAAAGGTTGATTCAACCGGTGGACGGCCCGCCAGTATCTATGGCCTTGTGGCCGACTCCTGCTTCTTTATTGGCATTGATGTAAAGCCCTACTATGTAAACATCGGGCTGCTCGATTTTCAGAAGAACCTCCGCAAGGCCAATATGAAAACCCCGTTCCTGCTTGAAAACAATGAGGCTTCGCTGAACAACCTGATTAAGCTGATTAAGGATTTTATCAAAACCGCAAATGTGGACAAGCATAAGATCCTGTCGCTTTGTGTGAACCTGGGCGGACGCATCAATACCAATAGCGGCGCCAGCTATAGCTACTTTCATTTTAATGAGCAGCCCCTGAGCGCCCTGCTTGAAAAGCAACTGGGCATTAAAAGCTTCATTGAAAACGATTCCCGGGCTATGGCTTACGGTGAATTTCATAAGGGCATTGTAAAAAATGAGAAGAATGTGTTGTTTATGAACCTCGATTATGGGCTTGGATTGGGTATTATGATTGAAGGCCAGGTGTATTATGGAAAATCAGGGTTTAGCGGCGAAATTGGCCACATCCCGTTCTTTAATAATGAGATCATGTGTCATTGCGGTAAAAAAGGATGCCTGGAAACAGAAGCGTCTGGTACTGCCTTATTACGACTGTTTAAAGAAAAAATAGACGCGGGTGTTAAATCCAGTATCGGTGCTAAAAAAGATATCCGGCTCAATGATATCATCGACGCTGCTAAAAATGAAGACATGCTGTCTATTGAACTGTTGGCGGCCATCGGGGAAAAAATCGGCAGGGGCATTGCGGTACTGATCAATATTCTTAACTCCGAAATGGTGATCCTGGGAGGCACACTGGCAACCACGGGCGATTATATTTATTTGGCTGTTAAAAGCGCCCTGAATAAATATTCCCTGAATCTTGTAAGCCAGGATACCAAACTGGTACTATCTGAACTGGGTGAAAAAGCGGGCCTGATCGGCGGTTGTCTTATTGCGCGGAATAAGCTGCTGTTGTAAGCGGGTGAAATTTGAAAATTTGAAGATATGGAAATGTGAAAATGTGAAAATGTGAAGATGTGGAAATGGAATGCGCATCAGGTGTAAAACGGATTTAAATCTGAACACAGTTTTCAGCGATCAGTTTTCAGTTATCAGTTTTCAGTTATCAGTTAATTGCGTACGGGATCGGTGATCTGGCATCGGGTGTAAAACGGATCTAAACCTGAACACAGTTTTCAGCGATCAGTTTTCAGTTATCAGTTGATTGCGTACGGGATCGGTGATCTGGCAAACCAGCACTTAGCATTCAGCTTTTAGCGTTCAGCATTGATCCGCTGGCATCAGGAGCCAAACGATCTAACCTTAAACTTTAAACCTTGAACCAGTCTTCAGCGATCAGTTTTCAGTCATCAGTTGATTGCGTACGGGACCAGTGATCTGACATCGGATGTTAAACAAGACTGATATTAGACCTCAAACCTGAAATGCCCCCAACATATCAAATCGATTGCTTCCGGCTTTGTTTTTCAGCAGCGTCCATTACCTGACCGATCCGGATCGACGCGCCATTTTTTTGTTTGCTGATTTCGGCGGCTTCCATAAAGGCAATGGCCCCGATCGTTTGTTCTTTAGGCACCGGTGATTTGCCGGTTTTAAAGAAATCGATAATGGCCGGAACCAGCGGGGCATAACCGGTAAAATCGCCCAGAGTGGCACGCTGACCTTTATCCCCATAGGCATAACCGCCAAAGCTCCAGGAGTTATTGCGCAATCCTCTTAACGTTCCGATCCGCTGGTCATCCCAGATACCCACCACCATATCCGACATGGGTGTATAGGTTCTTGTAACCTCCCTGCAATTCGCATCCAACATCGTGTACAACATTTCCACGCCGTGCACCCCATACCAGAAAAGGTCGGGATGGGTAGGTTCTACCGGCGTGGGCGAAAACACATCTGCACCCATAACCTTTCCAATCTTCCCCTGTACTACTTCCTGTACAGAAGGGATATAACGCAGTGTTGATGAAGAAAAAATGGGAACGCGGTATTTTTCAGCAGCGCGATAAATGGAAAGTGTATCTTTTAACGATGCAGCGATGGGTTTATCGATAAACATGGGCTTTCCTGCTTTGAAAACGGGCAATGCCTGTTCCAGGTGCAGCCGCCCATCATTGGTTTCCAGCATCACCAGGTCAACCAAGGGCAATAATTCACCGATGGTATTTACGATCGTTACCCCCTGGGCCTTTATCGCTTCCGTATTCCGGGGAATCATGTCCACGCTGGACCGAATGTCCTTACTCCCTCTGGGTGTAGCTGCCACAATCTTAAATCCGCCCAGCTCCTTTGAAGCATCCGGTGCGTTTAACAGGCGTGCAAATGCCGGTCCATGTTCGGTATCCAGGCCAATGACCCCGATCCTTTTTCCTTCAGGCGCTGCTTCCAGCACCTGCCGCGGTGTTAATGCATAGCCCTTTAAACCCAGTGTCATTCCCACTCCAGCCAGTGTGGCCTGTTTTATAAAAGAGCGCCGGCTGCCTGTATGATCCATGTTGTTTACTTTTTGTTCCTGAATAAAATGTATATGCTCCCGGCATCCTGTTGTTATACAAACGCTTTATCGCCGGGCTTAAACGGAATATCGCCGCTGAACTTACCGGGTACCGGCACATATCTTAATGCTTTTGTAGCGCCTGCTTCCGATGTAAAGTAACCGGTAATGATCAATCCTTTTATGGTTGCATAATAATGCCGCTGCGGGTCTTCCGGTTTAGCAGGTTTATAGGTGGTGGCCTGTTCATCGAGGAACAAAATCATCTGCTGTTTTTCAGCATCCGGAAGCTGCTCAAAGGATTTACCCGCTTTCTGGTGAATCGTTTCCCTGAGCCGGGTCATACCCGCTAAAAAGAAGTCCTGATCCTTTTTATGAAAACAGTCGGTTACAATGGATTGAATATAGTCGCCCACCCTGGCGGCGGCGGCTCCAGGCACGCCAGGCGTTGCAGGCAGCAGGGCATCGCCAACCTGGTCCAACAACTTTATGTCTTCCTTTTTTAAGATCCCCGTGCTCCGCTCCGGTTTGTTACAGCCGGTAAGCATTCCGGAAAATCCAAAGGCAGTTCCTCCTGCCAGTAAACTCAATAATGAAATCGCTTTTCTCCTGTGCATCCGGTTTATGATTTTAAAGGTTTCCTTTTTTTAGTTCTTCCACTGCATGATTGGCCGCCCTTGCAGTAATGGCCATAAAGGTTAATGAAGGATTTTGTGTACTGGTAGATACCATGCAGGCGCCATCGGTAACAAATACATTCTGACAATGATGCAGCTGGTTCCATTTATTCAGCAAAGAGGTTGCGGGATCCTTACCCATGCGCACGCCTCCAACCTCATGAATATCCAGGCCCGGCGCCTGTTTGGTGTCTGTTACGGAAATGTTCTTTGCACCGGCCGTTTCCAGCATTTCAGCTCCGGTATTTAAAAAGTCCTTTAATAACCGCTCGTCATTTTCATCATAACCCACCGAAGTGATCAGTTGCGGTATGCCCCATGGATCTGTTTGATCCTTACTAAGCCGTACATGATTGCTCTCCCTGGGAATGGTTTCCCCCTGCATCATCATATATACGCCCCAGCCACCGGGGTCTGCTATTGCCGCTTTAAATTCGCCGCCAGCCTGGGCGCCCGGAACACCATGCCCCCAGCCACTGCGCCCTGCACTAAAGAAGACCATGTATCCTCTTTGAAAATCGGTTTCCTGCCGGTGTACATTCCGGAAATTCGGCATCATTACCGCACAGGGCCTTTTCCCGGAATAGTAGCTATCCTCCATCCCTTCCAGGGACGCGCTTAAATTTCCCCGGTAGTTGTGAAAGGCGATATATTTGCCCAGTAACCCATTATCATTTCCCAATCCGTTTGGAAATCTTCTGGAAACAGAATTGAGCAGGATCAGGTTGGTGCTTAACGTGGAAGCATTTATAAAAATAATTTTCGCAAAATATTCGGTTATTTTTTTTGTGTGCGCATCAATCACCCGAACGCCGGTTGCCTTCCCTTTGATGTCATCATAGATAACAGAATGTACAATAGCGTCCGGCCTTAACGTAAGGTTGCCTGTTTTTTGAGCCCAGGGAAGCGTGGAGGAATTGGAGCTGAAATATCCGCCAAAGGGACATCCCCGCTGGCACAGGTGCCGGGCCTGGCATTGCATCCGCCCCTGGTCCTTATGTATTTGTTGGGGCGCTGTAAGGTGTGCACAGCGACCAATGATCACATTGCGGTCGCGGTGCCGGGCTTCAATTTTCTGACGCATCGACTGCTCTGCCCGGTTCATTTCCCAGGGTGGCAGAAACTCACCATCCGGAAGTGTATCCAGTCCATCCCGGTTACCGCTGATGCCGGCAAACAACTCCACATAGCTGTACCAGGGCGCCAGCTCGTCATAGGTAAAGGGCCATTCCACCGCAAAGCCATCCCTGCCGGGGCCTTCAAAATCATAGCGGCTCCATCGCTGTGTTTGCCGTGCCCACATCAGCGACTTGCCGCCCACCTGGTCCGGCCGGATCCAGTCGAAAGGTTTTTCCTGGATATAGGGCTGATCTTTGTCCTTCAGAAAAAAATGTGCAGCCGTTTCATCGTACGCATAACAACGGGCCGCAATGGGGTTTTCTTCCAGTACTTTCAGCGGAAGCCGGCCCCTGTGTGGAAATTCCCATGGAGCCTTCATGGCCGTTGGATAATCTTTGATATGTTTTACATCTTTTCCCCGGTCCAATACCAGGGTCCTGAGTCCTTTATCACAAAGTTCCTTTGCGGCCCATCCACCGCTGATTCCTGAGCCTACTACGATGGCATCAAAAACATGTTCCGGATTCTGATCACTCATTACAATCGTTTTTAACCGTTCTAACGGCGTTGCCTGGCAAACAACCTGCATGAGCAGGTGTTAAATAAATATTTTTTAAAACTGCTCTAAGTTAATGATCATTTTTAAAAACGCAAGGATTACCTGCAAATGCACCAACAGGGCCTGCCGTAATCTTCTCCAGTGTTTCCAGCATTGATACAACCCTCTGGGTATATGAAAGCAACCTTTCCATTTTCCGCCCTTCAATGTCAGTAATACTTCACCCCTCCTGTTTAAATACCCAAACCATTCCGGATATTCCCCGTCTTTAAAATGTGCCCAGGTATAATCGTGTATTTTTTTAAACCAGTTCAGGCATTTTTCAGACCCGGTGAGCTGATAGCCTTTCAGCAGCGATATCAGTGTTTCCATATGTACCCACCACAATTTCTGATCCCACTCCAATTGTTGCAACGGATGTTCCAGCCGGTCCCTGTAATAGAAAATTCCACCGTATTGCAGATCCCATCCGTATTCGATCATCTGTATGGTAATATCAACCGCTTTTGTTATCAGCTCCGGACGGCCCAACCGCTCGCCCAGGTCCATAAAATACCGGCGGGCGGCTTCCATACACTGCAATCGGATTATGGCCTTCACCAACAAATTTAGAAATATTTTTACTTATAAATACATTCTTTTTAAAATAAATTAATAATCAACACCATTCAATTTTTCCGGGCAGTTCAGGGCTATGCGCTGACCAGTTCTTTGTTATACCGGCTCCGGTAATCTGCAGGCGACAAACCGGTTATTTTCCGGAATACATCGCGGAAGGTTTTATCATCGGTATAGCCTACGTCCGTCATCACCTCAAATATGGTTTTACGTCCGCGTTCCAGTTCTTTTTTTGCCGCTTCGATCTTTACCCGTTGCAGATAGGCCACAGGCGTATTACCGGTGGCCTTAATAAAGCGCCGGTCGAAGTTGCGCCGGCTAACTGCCAGCTGTACCGCTAACTTTTCAAAAGAGATACGGGTATCCAGGTGTTCTTCAATATAGGTTTGTGCATGCTGAATCAGTTCATCGTCGTGTTCCTTCTGTACCTGGAAGATCGTAAAAGGCGATTGCGTTGTCCGTTCCACTTCGATCTGGAAAACTTTTGAGCAAAGGATCGCAATGGAGCGATCGAACAGGTTTTCTACCAGGTACAACATCAGGTTCAGGAATGAATACGCACCCCCATTGGTATAGATGCCATTTTCATGGGTAATGATCTTGCCCGTGGCAATATTCACCCCTGGGAACATGCGCTCAAATTCCGTTACCTTATTCCAGTGAATGGAACAGGCTCGGTTCTTCAGGAGTCCGGTAGCTGCAAGCAGAAAGCCTCCCGAACACATGCTGGCTACTTCAGCTCCGCATTTGTATTGCAGCCGGATCCAATCAATGAGTTCCTGGTTTTGCTGTATGGCTTCTTCATATTCTCCCAGTACCGCCGGTATCATAACCAGGTCTGTATGCCGGATCTGGCGGATATCAACGGGACGGATCGCCAGGTACCCGTTATGCGATTTTACCTCCGGAACAAAGCCGGCAATTTCAATATTTAATAAGGGCGGATGCCCCGCCTCCTTCCAGTATTCATTGGCCCGACACAAGATATCATAGGCCCCACCAATGGTATTTACATTAACCCTGCAATCCGGCACCACGATGGTGATATGTTTCATGTGTATATTTTTTATTGGGAGCGCCTTAATCAATAGATCCGGGTCTGCCGCAGCAGAGCGATCATCTATTTTATAACGGCTTACCGGCTCTTTGATCCGCCCTGTTTCAGAAAAATTAATTTTTACAAAGGTAAAAAACCTATCTGTCCAAATATCCCCGGTTTAAAGTCCATTTCACACACTGAAAATACAATATTAAGACAATAGCTTTGTGGGGTGTTCAAGGCCGGCAGGGCTACAACAGCAGCGCCACCGGTATGAGCCGTTTTTTAACCTAAAAAAAGAAACAATGGAAACAAGCAGTTTTACTACAACCATCCGGGTAAATGCCACACCGGAGCAGGTCTTTAAGGCGGTTACCAATGTACGCGGCTGGTGGAGCGAGGAGATCTCCGGCCCCACCGCACAGCTGAATGATGTATTCCTCTATCATTACAAGGAGGTACATATCTGTAAAATACAGCTTATTGAAGTGGTGCCCAATAAACGGGTGGTTTGGCAGGTGCTGGACAACTATTTCAATTTCATCAGCGATCAAAACGAGTGGAAAGGCACCCAGGTGATTTTTGACATGGCCCCTGCGGAGGGCGGTACACAACTGCAGTTTACCCACCAGGGCCTGGTACCGGCAGATGAATGCTATCCCATTTGCCACGATGCCTGGACCAACTATATTCAAAACAGTTTGTACCAGCTCATCACTACCGGCAAGGGCGCGCCCAACCCCAGGGAAGGCGGCTTTAACGAGGCCCTGCTTAAAAAATGGAACCTGCAACCGGCATAAGCCTGTTTTTTTATAACCCCTGTAAATACAATCCCTGTATGAATGATCGTAATTATTCCGTTTCGATTATAACGGACCAAACGCCAGAAGTGGTATTCAATGCTGTAAACAATGTTCGTGGATGGTGGACCGAGAATCTTGAAGGAGCAACACTTCAAAAAGATGATGCATTTGAAGTACGTTTTGGTGATGTGCATTATTCGCGGCAGCAATTAACCGAAGTGATCCCCAATAAAAAAGTAGTATGGCTGGTTACGGATAGCCGGCTCAATTTCGCGCAGAACCAACAGGAATGGAACGATACGCAGATCTTTTTTGAAATATCGGAAGAAAAAGGTAAAACCGAGCTTCGTTTTACACACAAGGGGCTGCATCCCGAAATAGAGTGCTATAGCGCCTGCTCAAACGCCTGGTCTGATTATATTACCGGCAGTCTGCGAAACCTGATTGATCATGGCAGCGGCAAACCCAGCCCGAAAGAGGTTAGTTAATCCGGCTATAAAACAGGTCGGTTAAGCAATTATCACCCGGCATCATCCCTGGTCATAAAAAAACCGGGGATGGTAGCTGCTGTTATAGATGAATAATACGGAACCTTCTTTGATCGTTTCGATAATAGGCTGACTGAGCTCTACAGGTACTGCCGGGCATCCAAAACTCCGGCCCAGGTATCCCAGCTCGTTGATGCTTGACTGGCTTACGTAGCGGGCGCCATGTAATACAATCGCCCGCTGCATGGCTTTATCATTCAAACCCGGTTCCAGTCCCTTTAATTTTAGCGAATATCCATTTCCGCCAAAGTACGGTTCATCTGTCAGATAAAAACCCAGGCTGCTTTTGTTCGAAGACATGGTATTGCTGAACGAGGTAGCTACCAGGGTGCCGGATTTTCGTCCATGCGCGGCCCAGGTATTAAAAAGTAGCTTAAAATTTTTAACATCCAGGATATACATCCGTTTATTGGTGCTGGGCTGATCGAAATCGACGATCGTAATCACCGAATCATTCACCACTTTTCCTTCTTCCTTCAGCTCATCCAGCCCCTCCAGTGCATAGGTAAACGCCTTTTCCGAAAGGCCTTTCAGATCCAGATGCAGGCTGTCATAAATCAGCTGATGGCGGTTGGCCGTCCACCCGAAAGACATACGATACATGGGTACGAAGCTGATCTCTTCCGATACCGGAGCCATGGGCGCACGCCATGATATATTTGTCACAGCAACAATTAAAATTACCAGCGGTACTATTTTTTTTGCAATAAAAACCCTCATCATTAAAAAATACTTTTTTTAATTCCTCAAAAAATTCAGACGTAGGTTTAAAATGATCCAGCAGATCATATAGCGACGAAGCATTCAAATCCGACAGTTATCGGATGTTCTGAGGAAGCAGTCAACTTAGTAACACACTACTTTTCTCCACAAAACCGGGGCAAAGTTACGGCAGAAAAAGGGCTTTTCTGTTACAAAAAACCTAAATGAAACATTTAATATACTTAAATTTATATATATCTGCTATTCAATCCCTAAAACTTCTTTGGCCAGGCGTATCATACGGGGCTCGCCGGTATGCTTTCCTTTTTCATCCGAAAGCTTTACGGTAGACACCCATCTCTTACCGTCGAACTGAACGGCCGTTAGTTTTATTACGATATTCATGGGTTTTAATCCCACGTCGTTGGTGAGGTTGGTACCAATGCCGAAAGAAATACCGATTTTCCCCTTGGTCGCATGCGTAATCTCTGCTACTTTTTCAGTATTTAATCCATCGGAAAAAATAATAAATTTATACGCCGGGTTGATCCCCAGCCCCTGGTAATGTGCAATCACTTTTTCTGCATATTCAATGGGATCACCGCTATCATGCCGTACACCATCAAACAGCTTGGCGAACTTTTTATCAAACTGTTCAAAGAACACATCATTGGTGTACGTGTCCGAAAGCGCTACCCCCAGGTCGCCCCGGTATACATCTGTCCAGTGTTCCAGGCTCAATGCATTGGCCATGGTAAACCCATATTTAGCGGCATGAAACATAAACCATTCATGTGCATGTGTGCCGATGGGTTTTGTTTTTGAACGCATTGCCAGGTGCACATTGCTGGTGCCTACAAAGTTTTTGCCCCCATGTTTGGTAAGGGTGTCTACCACCAGTTGCTGCACTTTATAAGAATGCCGGCGCCGGGTGCCAAATTCTGCAACCGGCACATCCAGTTCTTTGTAAATGCTTGTTTTTTCAATGGTATTGCCGATCACCTGTTCATCTCCTGCCCGTTCCTGCCCCGTGAGCCGGTAATACAGTTCACTGATCAAAAAAAGCAGGGGTACTTCCCAGAGAATGGTCCGGAACCAATGCCCTTCCACTGAAACTTCCACCTCGCCGCCTTCCTGCACAATGTGCACCTCCGACGGATCATACCGGTATCCGGCCAGCAGATCCAGATAGGCTGCATTCAGATAGGGGCAACTGGCAGTGAGGTACCGGTGCTCTTCTTTTGTGAGCTGCAGGCCAGCCATAGAAGCCACCTGTGCTTTTAACGCATCGCCAAAGCCTTCGGGAAATACATGTGCGCCCCTGTTGATAAATGTATACCGGGCCTTTACATCCGGAAACAGCTGCACTACCGCGCACTGCATGGTAAATTTGTAAAAATCATTGTCGAGGATCGAAGGAGAAGGAAAAAGCGTTTCAGTGTTCATCTTTCAAACGTACATAATTTTTTGTTCATATGCATCGTCTTCAGTTTTCAGTCTTCAGACTTTATTTGTCAGGGGTCAGCTCTCAGCCATTTTTCCTGGAGGCGCTTCGACATTTGTTCCCGTACTAATCAATCGTTACCGTAAGCCTGTTTGATACATTCTTTTCTTCTCTGATCCGTATTGTTTTATTGGTAATAATATAATGTTCTTTTTCCCGTTCGATCAGTTTATACCAGGAAACAGCGGGTATTGCCTTATTAGAATGTATTTCCAGACGTATGATGATATTCTCACTGGGCGGCCGGTGATCGTTGATCAATTGGCTCAATTCAGTTTCGTCTATATTAATCTCCCGGGCAAAAACCTTTCTTTTCTTATTTAACAGCTCCACATAGGTTTTCAGGAAATAGCTAAATTTCAGTTTAGGATCAAATTCTTCACTGCTTAGATAATCTTCTAATTGAAACCTGAGCTGTAAAAGATCTGCAGTCAACTTATCGGCCGCAGTCATTTCAGACTGCACTTTTGATCTTGCAGTTTTTAGCTGACTACCGGCTTCTTTTCTTTGTTCCGCTGTTAAAGTCACCGGATAGATATAGGCCTCTGCCAATTCGCCGGATGTATGTTTTACTCTTTTCTTTTTTGTGTTCATAACAAATACTTTAAAATAATATTGCTTAAGGCCTTACCCTCCAAAAACAATTGCCAACCAGCATCCAACATTCCATATTGCCGCATATAATGGATTTTCAACCTGGTTTTAGGCACCAATGATACGCAGGCGCTGCTTCCATATTGTTTAAGAGCCAGGCGACAGGCAAATGCTATAAGATGACCGGCAATGCCATCATAAACTTTATGTTTGCCAACATGTTCTTTAGCGCAGGCTAATAAATGGATTTCAATCCGGCTTTCATTGGAAACGTCAACCAGCGCCATTACACCAAGTATCTCGTCCTCGTCAACAATTTGGAGTTTATATACGATTACTCCGGTAAGAGATCTGAATGGCTTCCACGAAAAATAATACCGCCCCTTGCTCAACTTTTTGTAGTCTTTATCCTCAACTGGCGTTATGCGTACCCTTTTCTTTTTCCTGGTCTTTACTTCAACCAAAGCCATGTACAAATGTACAAAACTTTACATAAATTGTAAAGTTTTAATCAACAATGATGTTATCGCTGACACTTAACGCTAAAAACTAAAGGCTGAGTGCTGAAGGCTAAAACCAGGTATCCCTAACTCAAAAATCTCCCTGCCTGTTTACGCGGTATCTGCTTTTTACCGTTCTTTGCAGCATGGCAATACAAGTAGGCATTATTATGGGCAGCGACAGTGATTTACCGGTAATGGAGCCGGCGGCAGCTGTTTTAAAAGCATTGGGCATCGATTACGAAGTAACGGTGGTATCGGCACATCGCACGCCCCTGCGCATGATCAGCTATGCGCAAAAGGCAAAGGAACGGGGATTAAAAGTGATCATTGCCGGTGCGGGCGGCGCGGCGCACCTTCCCGGAATGGTGGCTTCTGTTACAGCCCTGCCGGTGATCGGCGTTCCGGTAAAATCGAGCAATTCGATCGATGGATGGGATTCGGTATTGAGTATCTTACAAATGCCCAATGGCGTGCCCGTGGCAACCGTGGCCCTTAACGCCGCAAAAAATGCCGGTCTCCTTGCCGCACAGATCATCGGAACTTCGGATGATGCCGTTTATCAGAAGATGGTACATTACAAACAGGAAATGGAAGCTGAAGTACTGCAGAAAGTAGCGCGGTTAAAGGGATCCGGACAACCGAATACATTTGATTCCTGAGGCTTGAAATATCAGTTTTTAGTTTTCAGTTTTTAGTTATCAGTTTTCAGGGCATTGGGTATAAAACGGTATAACCTGAAACTTTAAACGTTCAACTTGAAACAGGCTTTTGCCCTTTAGCGGTGCGCTTTCAGCACTTTGAAATAAGCTACTCCGCTTCCAGTACCACAAACTCCTGCTCCAATCCTAATGAATACTGGTACAGTGTATCGATCAATACCGGTCCGTATTGCGCATAAAACGGGATGAAGTTTTCAATGCGTTCCTGCAGATTGTTTAATGGAAACAGCTGCGTTTTTAATTTTGTTACCTGGTTCATAGCATCCTGGTGATTGCGCTTTTCTGCCCGCAGCATTTTCTTGCCCAATTCAGTAATCCGCTTTGTAGTATGGGTTTCCAATGCATCAATATGTTGCAGCAGGGTGCCATCAATGGGAACCGCTTGCTCCTTCAAAGCCCTATACGTCTGCCGGATGCGATCCAGCGCCGCTCCCACCTCCAGTTTTTGCTCGGAATGTGCCCGTACCCAATCATTTTTAAGATCATGAAGCGACCGGAATAACTGAACGGGTTTATAACCCAGCTTTTGTACCAATGCCGCCTGTTTCCGGTTGATCAACAAAAACGAATTCCGCAACACCAGTAATGGATAAGGGACTTCGTAATATTCAAATATCTTTTTTAACTGGGTCCAATAGGCCAGTTCGCCACCTCCACCTACGAACATCAGGTTGGGCAGGATCATTTCCTGAAACACCGGGCGCAGGATCACATTGGGACTGAAACGTTCGGGGTGTTCATCCACCTCAGCCATCAGTTCCGCTTCTGTAAACAGATAAGATGTGTCTACCACCTTCCATCGATCTCCGGAACGCTCGATCCGGTGACGTCCCTGGTCGGTTAAATAGAACAGGTTGATCTCGCGGCTATGGGCCTGTACCTTATAACCGGCATCCGTTAATTGAATCGCAGTGGCCGCCGCCATGCCTGCAGACCGTCCATTCCGCAATTCATCTTTAAACAACCCGGCGGCCATTGATTTTAAGCCGGCATTGTCGGGTATAACCACCACCAGGCCATAACGGGCAAACAGAAAATGTACCAGGCCGAATGTAGCATCCTGTATCGAAACACCCGGTTTATAACAGGCTCGCAAGGCCTGGCCGATTTCGCCGCCATAAGGTCCAACGCCGGTTTGTGCCTCAATGCGGTCCAGTAGTTCCAGCAGGGCTTTATCCACCTTCATTCTTCCAACAGCACCGGTTTGGTTTGTGTTCCAGACCATTTTTTGTCCATCAATAAAGAGGTGGCCCAGTTCATCAAGGTCGGCATCTTCGCTTCCCATATAATAAACCGGCACAAAATCATATTGGGGATATTGTTCTTTGCTTTGCTCCGCAAGCCGTATGGCGTGCAGGATCTTATAAATAAAATAAAAGGGACCGGTAAAAATATTGGGCTGATGCGCAGTTATGGTGGTAAAAGTGGTTTCCTTTTCCAATAAGGCAAGGTTGGCAGCTACCTTATCCGAAACCGGAACCGCACTGTATTGCTGTTGCAATGCACGCACCAGCGATGCCCGGTTGGTTGACACTTTTTTCCTGCGTCCGATAGCCGCTCCAATGGCTGCCATTGAAGGGAACTCCTCATAAAAAGGTTTCAGCCGGGCTTCTTCATTTAAATAGTCTGATACCAGTTTGCTAAAAAAACCGGTTTCCTCGTAAGAAAGATGTTGGGTCTTACAGTCCATACATTGATATTGCAATCCAAAATGAAAATACAATAACATTTTTAAAGTGAAATAGTTTTATTTTTAGCGAATGATCATCTTAATACAATGTACCGACCAGGTAGGTCTGGTAGCTGCGATTTCTAAAGTAATGGCCGATGCCGATCTCAATATCATCTCCATGCGGGAATATGTGAATGTAGAGGTGAACCGTTTTTACCTCCGGCTGGAAATAACGGAAGGAAATTTTGATGCCGCTGATGTAGAAGCGCAGTTGCTAAAAGTACTGCCGCCGAACTGTTCGATCTTTATTCATACGGCTGTTAAAAAAAAGGTGGTCGTGCTGGTTACAAAAGAATATCATTGTTTAGGGGATATCCTGCTCCGGAATTATTTCAACACCCTGGGAGCTTCCGTGGAATGCGTGATCGGCAACCATGAAACCCTGCGGTCGCTCACTGATAAATTTGACATTCCTTTTCATTATATCGATCACCAGGACCGTACAAAGGAGGCATTTGAGGCGGCCGTATCTGGAGTACTGCACAACTACCAATTCGACTATATCATCCTTGCAAAATTTATGCGGATCCTTTCTTCCGGGTTTGTGGCGGCCTATCCGCACCGGATCATCAATATTCATCACTCTTTTTTACCAGCCTTTGTGGGGGCCAGTCCTTACCGGCAGGCACATGAGCGGGGGGTAAAACTGATTGGTGCAACAGCCCATTTTGTCACGGATGTATTAGATGAAGGTCCCATCATCGCCCAGCAGATCATTCCGGTTAATCATGCCCACTCTGTTAAGGATTTGGTGACCCTGGGAAAGGAAATTGAAGAATCGGTTTTAGCAAAGGCGTTGCAACTGGTATTGCAGGACCGGGTGATTGTGGATGGGAATAAAACGGTAGTATTTGAAAATTAAGCCGCGCCTGGGGGGCGTTTTCCTGCTGATCTTCTCATAGATGTTATTTGCTCACAGATTTCACGGATGTACAAAGACTTAAGTACGGGCAACTTAACAATAGCCGTCTGTGCGAATCCGGGAGAACATCCTATGCTGCCTTACTGTTAGCCTGGTCGCCGGATACACTTGCAAAAAAAATCCCGCTTTGAAAGCGGGATCTATATTGTTAAAAGAGGGCAACCTTATCAGACTCCTTTTTTCCGGGTGATCATCCCATAGAGCCATAGTAAAATAACAGCTCCCAAAATGGCAAAAGCAAATCCTTTGAAGGACCAGTTGCCATTAATAGACATGCCCAGTACCTGTGTGCCGATCCATCCGCCCACAAAGGCTCCGGCAATACCTATGATAATGGTCACGATCCACCCGCCGGGATCTTTACCGGGGTGTAAGGCTTTAGCAATAGCACCTGCTATCAATCCAAAAATGATCCACGATAAAATACTACCCATAGTTTTTTTGTTTTAACAAGGTGAAATAAAGTTTTCGTCCTTTAAAGTTAATACAAAAAAACATGCCAAAAAAACAATTTACCGTTAAGGAAGGTCATCGTTATCAACCGGTTATTCACCAATAACCCGGCTTATTTTTCCCGCCTGCATCATTAAATCGACCAGCGCAATGGCGGTAACAGCCTCTACAATCACCGGTGCCCGAAGGGCCACGCAAAGATCGTGACGCCCCTTTACGGAAAAATCTTCCATCTGCCCGGTTTCCCAATTCAGGCTGTGCTGGGGTTTGGGTGTGGAAGCCGTTGGTTTTATGGCGATGCGAAAAACCAGCTCGTTGCCATTGGTTATTCCACCTACAATGCCACCGGCATTATTGGTTGTCGTTTTGCCTTCGTTGTTTTCAATGGGGTCGTTGTGCTGTGAACCAAACATTTTTGCAGCGGCAAAGCCTGCCCCGAATTCCACGCCTTTTACAGCAGGAATGGTAAACAGGAGCTGTGCCAATACCGATTCAACCGAATCAAAATAGGGCTCACCTAAACCTACCGGCAGTCCGTTTACGCGGCATTCGATCAACCCTCCTACGGAATCCTTGGCCTCAATAGCTTTCTGTAATCCCCGCTCCGGATCCGGATCTCCGCCGATTTCCGTGATCTTTGCTTCAATGGAAATATCCCGGAGTAATTTTTTAGCGATCACGCCAACAGCGACCAAACCGGTGGTCAGCCGCGCGCTGAAATGTCCGCCCCCGCGGTAATCCTCAAACCCGCCAAACTTTTTATGGGCTACAAAATCGGCATGCCCCGGCCGGGGAAAGCTTCTTAATTTCTCGTAATCACCACTACGGGTGTTCTTATTTTCAAAATAGATCATTACCGGGAAGCCGGTGGTTTTGCCGTTAAATACACCGCTCTTAAAGAACGGGATATCGTCTTCCTTTCTTGGGGTAGCACCTTTTTGGTTCCCTCCTTTCCGGCGTTCCATATCCGGAAGAAAATCTTCCACCGGTATATCCAGTCCCGCAGGAATGCCATCCACCACTACGCCCACGCATTCACCATGCGATTCCCCAAAGATCTGTACCCTGAATAATTGTCCGAATGCGTTCATTGTTGTTGTTATAGTTATCAGTTATCAGTCATCAGTTTTCAGCTATTAGCGATCAGTGTTCAGCGATCAATTTTCAGGTATGAATTTACCAGGCAAGCCGTTCATCACTCCCTGTTTACCATTCACTATTTACCACTCCCTATTCACTATTACCTATTCACCATTGCCTATTGCCTACTCCCCTGAATAAATCTCATTCAGCGCATTCCGGTATTCCAATCCACCGGTAACCGTTGCGCCCAGTTCTTTTAAATGATCATAGAAATCGGGGTAGGATTTATTGATGGCTTCTGCCTCTTCAATGGTTACAGGGCCATCCGCTTTTAAAGCGGCAGTAGCGCAAGCCATGGCGATGCGGTGATCGTGCCGGGAATGAACCAGGACTCCCTTAACCGGGCCGCCCTGTACCCGCATCAGATCCCCGTCGAGTTCTACGCGGATCCCCATTTTTCCAAACTCTTCCTGGAGCGTCAGTCCCCTGTCGCTTTCTTTATGGGCCAGCCGGCTCACACCTTTAATTACGGTAACACCTTTACAATTGGCAGCCAGGGCCACCAACGGCGGAAACAGGTCCGGACAATCCGTGGCATCAAACTCAAAGGCCGTCATGGGCGCTGCATGCAGGGTAATGCCCTTTGCATCCATGGCAATGCCTGCATTGGCCGCCATCAGCGCTTCCAGGATCTTTTTATCGGCCTGCGTGCTCGTTTGTTGCAAGCCCCGTACATGAATATCGCCGGCAATCGCCCCGGCAACCAGCAAAAAGGCGCCCCCGCTCCAATCGCCCTCAACGGTATAATTGATTGTTTCAGGTTTCAGGTTTGAAGTTCCAGGTTTTTCTCCGGAAAATGTAAACGTTTCGTAATTCTTGTTTTCGGGTACCTGTAATCCAAATTGTTTCATTACGTTCAGCGTAAGATCAATATAGGGCCGGCTTTTCAGGTCGTTTACCCGGATGGTTACAGGTTCTGCAACCGGGGCTGCGGCAAATGCCATCAACAGCCCGGTAAGGAACTGTGAACTTAACGAACCATCGATCGTAATATTTTTTGGCTGTAACGGCCCGTTTACTTGTAACGGCAATTTGCCATTGTTGGAGGTAATGGATACACCTAACTGCGGCAGTATTTCATCAAAGAAATCCATTGGCCGGGTTACCAGGCTGCCTTCTCCGTTAATCAACACTTCATTATTGCACAACGACACAATGGGCGTAAACATCCGGATGCTTAAACCGCTTTCACCACAATTTACCGCATCTTCTTTTGATACAATCTGAGCTGAATCCTTTAAAAAGCGGCTTTCTACTGCAATGGTCTCCTTATCGATTTCTGTGATCTCTGCACCCAACGCCTTTATAATGCCCATGGCAGCAATATCATCATTGCTATGCCCAGGATTCTTAATGATCACTTTCTGTGTTGACAGCAAGGCTGCTGCACAGGCCCGCTGCATTGAGCTTTTGGAAGCTGCGGCGTAAATATTGCCGGATAATTTTGAAGGATGTATGGTTATATTCATTTGAGCGTTGAGTTACTAGCTTTCAGTTATCAGTTATCAGTTTTCAGCTTTCAGTTATCAGCCGTCAGCTATCAGCATTCAGCCTTTAGCTTTCAGCGTTTAGCCTTTATAGTTTATTTATTATTTTTTCCAGCTGTTGCATCCGGATGGGTGTTACCACCGCTTTCCCGATTTTATCCAGCAACACGAAATTCATTTCTTTTTGCTCCCGCTTTTTGTCCATCTTCAGCCCGTTAAAGACCTTTTGTTTATCAAAAGCGGCATAGGTTGGCAGCTGGTATTGTTCCAGCAATGCCACCACATCTGCTGTCTGCGAAAAGCCCCTTAATTGTTCGGAAATATGACAGGCATAAGTAGTACCAATGGCCACGGCCTGCCCGTGCATCAGTTCATATTCTTTTTCCAGGGCATGTCCAATGGTATGTCCAAGGTTCAGCAGCCGGCGATCGGCTTTTTCAAATTCATCTTTTTGCACCACTTTCGTTTTAATGAGGGCATTGCGCTGGATGAGGCTGCTGAGTTTCTTTTTATCTTTTTGATACGCAGTGAGGGATTCCTGCTGCAGCTGTTTAAACATAGCAGCATCTTTGATACAGGCATGTTTGATGATTTCTGCAAAACCGTTTTCCCATTCGCTTTGAGGAAGGGATTGCAAAAACGACACATCATGTAAAATAAAAGAAGGCTGCCGGATGATTCCTACCAGGTTCTTGTAGCGGTCTACATCAATTCCGTTCTTGCCACCAATGGAGGCATCTACCAGTGCCAGTATAGAAGTAGGCACAAAACCAAAACGGATCCCCCGAAGGTAAATGGAAGCAATGTAACCGGTAAGATCTGTAATCACACCTCCACCCACACCAACCAGCACGGTCTTCCGGTCGGCCTCCATTTTGATCAGTGTGCCGATCACTTCATCTACGGTTGCCTGCACTTTATATGCTTCGCCGGGTTTTAGCACAATAACATTTAACCCTTTAAAAGCGGCGGGATGTGCTTTAAAAATATGCTCATCCGTGATCACTACCAGGGATTTTTTATCCGTGATCTTTGTTACCTTTTTAAAGGAACTATCAAAATAAAAATGCGTGGAGGCGTTTGAAAATTTTATAATTTTTTCCATTCCAGATGATGAATAGTGAATGATTAATAGTCCACAGATCATCGTTTATGGAACGCCATGAACGATGATCCGTGAACTATGATCTATAAACAATGAACTATTGAGTGTCCATTACATTCTTCTGATGATTGATGCTTTCCAGGTGCACGGCATCCAGGTACTTCATGATAAAGTCCTTGCTCAATCCCAGTTTTTCTCCTTTTGCCATCATTTTATCCAGGATCTCCTGCCACCGGTTGGTTTGCAGGATGGTGAGGTTGTTTTCTTTTTTGTACTGGCCGATCTGATCAGCAATCTTCATCCGCTGGGAAAGGATCTGCAGCATTTCATCATCGAGGTGGTTAATCTGCTGACGCAGTTTTTCCAGTCCGCCCTGCAAGGCAGAGTTATCATTGTTTTCTTTTCTCCAAACAATGGCTTCCAGCATTTCTTTCAAACGCTCCGGTGTTACCTGTTGCTTGGCATCGCTCCAGGCATTGTCCGGATCGATATGCGACTCGATCATCACACCGTCATAATCCAGGTCAATCGCTTTCTGTGCTACGTCAAACAGTCCGTCGCGGTTACCGCAGATATGGGAAGGATCATTTATAATCAACAGTTCGGGAAAACGTAATTTCATTTCAATGGCCAGGTGCCACATGGGGGCATTGCGGTATTGTGTATTTCCGTAGGAAGAAAATCCACGATGGATCAAACCAATATCTTTGATACCTGCGCGGGAAATACGCTCCACACCGCCACTCCACAGTTCCAGGTCCGGGTTAATGGGGTTTTTTACCAGTACCGGTACATCCACTCCTCTTAAGGCATCGGCGATTTCCTGTACACTGAACGGGTTTACTGTGGTACGTGCGCCAACCCATAAAATGTCTACATCAAACGTCAGCGCATCTTCTACCTGCTTGGCTGTGGCTACTTCAACTGCTGTTGGCAGACCGGTGGCTTTTTTTGCAGCCTGCAACCAGGGTAACCCTTTGGCACCAATTCCTTCAAACATACCGGGTTTGGTTCTGGGTTTCCAGATGCCTGCACGCAATGCATCTACTTTGCCGGTAGCAGCAAGACGCTGCGCTGTGGCTACAACCTGCTCTTCTGTTTCAGCGCTGCAGGGCCCGCTGATGATGATCGGGCGCTTTGCCCATACCTGTTTTGTTTTTTCTTTATCCGTCATTTCAAGAGTTTTCATTTTTCCTGTGAATTTTTAGAGTTGTTATTATATATCGTTATTTGATGATGCGGCGGATCTTATTGGCATCTGCGATCAGTGCCTGTAAGCGGCCGGGATCATTTCCCTGTATGGATTCCTTAAACCGGGTAAGCTGATCGATATGCTCTGTTAATACGTCGATGATATTGTCTTTATTCTGCAAAAAAATGGGTACCCACATATCCGGGTTACTTTTTGCCAAACGTACCGTACTTTCAAAACCCGCCGAAGCGATCTCAAAAATGGCACTTTCTACTTTTTCTTTTTCCAGTACCGTATTGGCCAGTGCAAAGGACGTAATATGACTGATATGACTTACGTAGGCCACGTGCAGGTCATGCGCCTTTGCTTCCATTTCCACCACCCGCATACCGATCTTGGCATACATTTTTTTTACCCAATCCAGGGCATCTGCATCCGATTCATCCGGGTTGCAGATGATCACCGCCTTTCCTTCAAAGGCTCCGCGCACCGCCGATTTGGGGCCACTGTACTCCGTACCCCACATGGGATGCGTGGCTACAAAGCGCCCCCGCCTGGGATGATCCTTTAACACATCAATAACCGATGCTTTTGTTGAGCCCATGTCCATCACAATCTGATCCGTTACCTTATCCATGATCTGCGGCAGCAAATGTACCATTTTGTTTACCGGTATGGCCAGTACAATCACTTCTGCCTCCGCAATGGCTTCATCCAGTTCGCAGATCTCATCCACCAGTTCATATTCCAATGCCTGTTCGGCATGTTCACTGCTGGATTCTACTCCAACCAGTTTGGAAGAAAGCTTCTTTTCGTGCAATTGCAGGGCGATCGATCCTCCGATGAGTCCCACTCCTATAATTGCGATTCTTTTGCGATTGCTCATTTGCTTTTTTGTACTTCAAATGTTAGGTTCCGGATACCAGGTGCTGGTTGCTTCCCGGTACTCAGCTCCGGATCTTTGTAATTTGTTCGTTTACCCGGGTGATGGCCTCATCAAACCGCTGTACCGACCCGCATAGACTGATCCGGATATAACGGTCGCCGGCATTACCAAAAATTCCCCCCGGCGTTATAAACACATGGGCATTATACAACACCGCATCTGCCAGCTCATATCCATCTTTATACCCATCCGGGATGGCGGCCCAAACAAACAGGCCTACCTGTTCTTTGGAATAACGGCATCCCAGCAGATCCAGCAGGTCGTATACTTTTTTCCTTCTTGCGCTATAAATCGCATTTACTTCTTCATGCCAGTCGTTGCCCAAACTCAGGGCTGTAGCGGCTGCCAGCTGCACCGGCAGGAACATGCCACTGTCCATATTGCTCTTAAAACGCAATACTTCATCAATTCGTGCGGCGGCTCCGCAAAGCACGCCTACCCGCCAGCCGGCCATATTGTGCGATTTGCTAAGCGAATTGAGTTCTACGGCTACTTCTTTAGCGCCTTCAATGCTCAGGATACTGGCAGGGTGTTCATTAAGAATAAAACTGTACGGATTATCGTGCACCAGCAAGATCCCGTGTCTTTTTGCAAACGCAACCAGGTTCTTTAATACTTCCATATCCGGCTGCTGCCCGGTTGGCATCTGCGGATAATTTACAAACATCAGTTTTACCCTGGAGAGGTCGCCTGCTTCTATGGCTTCCAGATCCGGCTGATAACCGTTTGCTTCTTTTAATTCATAATCGATGCATACACCACCGGCAATGGTTACATTGCTCCGGTAGGTTGGGTACCCGGGATTGGGCACAAGCGCGGCATCGCCTTCATTCAGATAGGTCATGCAAATGTGCATAATGCCTTCTTTGCTGCCGATCAGCGGCAATACTTCCGTTTCCGGATCCAGTGCCACGCCATACCACCGCCGGTACCAACCGGCGAAAGCCTCCCGCAACACCGGGCTTCCTTTATAGTTCTGATAGCCGTGCACATTGGGTTTCTGGGCTTCCTCCTGAAGCGTTTTTACCACTTCCGGGTGCGGAGGCAGGTCTGGGCTTCCGATACCCAGGTTGATAATGTTCTTTCCCTGTTTGTTCAGCTCGTCGATCTCCCTCAGTTTTTTGGAGAAATAATACTCTCCCACCCCCTGTAGTCTTTTTGCTATTTCCATGAACCTCTTTTATAAATACCGTAAATTTTTAAACCCGTGGTTACCGGTTTTATTTTTCCCATTACTTTTTCAAAATCACTAAGCTGTTCAAACTCCATATCCGCATGAAACTGGTACCGGAATTCTGTTCCCGGGATGGGAAAGCTTTGAAGTTTGGTAAGGTTTACTTCTTCCTTTGAAATAATGGATAATACCCGAGCCAGGCTTCCCTTGGAATGATCGGTATGAAAATTAATGGACGCTTTATTGCCTTCCATACCTTCTGCCAGGTCTTCTTTCCGGCGCAGTACTAAAAAACGCGTATAGTTATTTTTTAATGTCTGAATCTTGGGGGCTATGATCTTAAGCCCATAAAGCTCTGCCGCCAGTTTGCTGGCAATGGCCGCAATATGCCGGGCCTTGTGTTGTGCAATGTGCCGGGCGCTCAGTGCGGTATCCTCTGCATCTACCAGTTTCCACCGGAACTGATCCAGGTATTCATAACACTGCTGCAGGGCCATGGTATGGGAATGTACTTCCTTGATATCTTCCAGCTCCACGTCATGGTTTACCAGCAGATTCTGGTTGATCTGCATATATACTTCACCTACAATACTCAAATCACTCGCCTGTAATAAATTATAATTGGGAAGAATACTCCCGGCAATGGAGTTTTCGATGGCCATCAGACAGCCGTCTGTACGGTTGGGGTCCTTCGCCGCAGCAATCACCTCCTTAAAGGTATCGCAACATTCCACCGTTACCTTTTTCTTAAAGAAGAGGTTTGCCGCTTCCTGGTGAAAGCTTCCTTCATACCCCTGTATGGCCATGTGTACGGTATCTGCCTGCGTTGTTCCCTTTGTCATTTTTTTCGTTAATTACAAAAAAATCCCGGCCTCTTCTGCCGGGATCCTTTATGTTGAATATGTTGTTACAAATTTATTTCAACAAAAACGCACCCGGCTTTCCGCTAAAAAAGAAAAAGCTAAAATAAAACCAGGTAAAAAATTTTGCTGCTCTCATAATTGAGGCCCAAATATAAAACGAAATTCTAAATTTCAAAATAAATATTTCAAAAATATTTTAAAACTAACGCTAGTTTTTAAGTAAAATTCATTTTAACCGTTACTACTTTTAAATACATATAACCGGCGGCACCTTCTACATAAGCTGTGCATTGCATCTGATCTGCGCAACACCAATGCCCCGTTTATAGCGGAAACAGGCGCGCGGTACGGCCCGCAACGCCACCGGATTTTTTTTATTTTTATGATCAAAAAAAACGGATATCCGAAATGAGCCGCCATGTGCACTCCCGTGCTTCTGCCTTTGAAATTTCCACCTCGAAAAAATTTTATTTTGCCCCTTAATTATTTTTTAACAAATCCCCGGCAAATCATATATTTGCACGTCACTATATATTTACCACTGTTCCTGTATTCCTAAGCCGGTACAGCAGTGGCAAACTGACGAATATATCAAAACCTAAAATATATGAACCATTCCAAAACCGTTCTCCTAGCCTTAGCTATCTGCTCTTTTGGCAGCTCGCGTGCACAGGTTAGCGAAACACATCCTTACAAAGCCCCTCATGCAATCTATGGGCCGGCTTCTGTTACTGACTCTCAATATTATTCCAGCAAAAAGCAGCAGCAATTCCGTGATTTTGTAAACGGGCGTACCGACTTTCCGCCAAAACCCCGGGATATGTGGGAAATTGGTATCAAAGGTGGTTTGTTCAGCGTGAACGGAGATGTACGTTCTGAAATGATCAGCCCGGGTTTTGGTTTACATGTACGGAAATCGCTGGGACACACATTGTCGCTGCGTTTGGAGTATATGTACGGCATTGCTAAAGGACAGGACTGGCGCCCTTCTTCCGGATATAAATTTGCCGGCATGGCCAATCCCTGGTACTACCGTTACCAGCGTAACAGCGTACTGCCGGGTGGAACTGTATGGAACCCCATCAACTTCCCCCAGGTGTATTATAACTACAAAACCACGGTACAGGAGTTGAGCCTGCAATTGATTGCCAATATTCATAACATCCGCTTTTACAAGCCTCAAACAGGCGCAACCTTCTATGTTTTGGGAGGTGTGGGTGTTACTACCTGGGATGGCCGTGTAAATGCGATGCATGAAGTAAGAGGTGATGCAGAAAGTGCCGCTTACGACTACAGTAAAATTACAGCTACCGGAAAGAAAGACATTCTGAAACAATTGAAAGACCTGCAGGATGATATGTACGATACTCCGATCGAAGCTGATCCAAGCATCCGTTACTCGCACCTGTTTGCCGGTTCTATCGCACCGTCTGTTACTGGAGGTATGGGTCTGGCGCTCCGTTTAAGCCCACGCTTCAACATTGCACTGGAAGACCGCATCATCTATAACGGATCTGACCTGATGGATGGTCAGCGCTGGACCGATCAGGGTACCCTGACTCCGGATAAAGATTTCATGAACTATCTTACTTTGGGTATCAACTATAACATCGGTTCTAAAAAGAGAAGAGTTGAACCGCTGTACTGGCTGAACCCAACCAATTACGCTTACGGTGAACTGCGCCGCGTACCTGAAATCGTTCTTCCTGATTCCGATGGCGATGGTGTAACCGATCAGTTCGACCAGGAGCAAACTCCTGCTGGTTGCCCGGTTGACTCTCATGGTGTAAGCCTGGATACGGATGGTGACGGTGTTCCTGATTGCAGAGACAAAGAACTGGTTACTCCTACCTATTGCCAGCCGGTAAATGCTGATGGCGTTGGTAAATGCCCCTGCCCTAATGATTGCAAAGTAGCTGAGCCGGAGTGCGCTACCCTGCTGGGTGCTTTACCAGGTGTAAGCTTCAAGGCAAACTCTAACACCCTGTCTGCTGATGCTGCTGCTTCTTTAGCGGTTGTAGCTTCTAAATTAAGAGCAAACCCCAACTGTAAAGTAGTGGTAGTAGGTTATTGCGCAGCAACTAAAAAACAACAGCAATTAAGCTGGGATCATGTAAATAAAGTGATCACACACTTACAGGAAAAAGAAGGCATCAGCGGAGATCGCTTTATCTTCTCTTCCGGCCAGGAAGGTGGTGACTGCAATACGGTAGATATCCGTGCAGCTGCACCGGGCGAAGACGGACCGAATACAATCGCTCCTCCGCACCCGAACCTTCGCAAAAAATAGTCACTTTTTGCTATAACAAATACGTCCCTGCCCATTTTGGGCGGGGATTTTTTTTGGCCCCTATGGAAAGAAGTTGTAAGATGCAGGGAGCGTAAACATTCCTTGTATGATGGTTTGTGGGGTATGTTACATTTTCCCCGGACGGGCAGTGAACGAGCATTTACTTCTTTTAAAAATTCTTATAAATTTTGTAATAGAATAAAAATCAACAATTAAATATCAATGTAATTTAGTTCTTATTCACTCTTCATTCTCTTAAGTAAGATTGATAACAGCTTCTTATGAAATTTCGTTCCTAACTTTCCTGCTAAATTCCATATGAAAAAAAGTACCTCCATTTTTCATTTGCCTCCAATGCTTTTGCTCTTATGGTGCACAGCAGCCTGCACACATACCAGGCCCCGGGAAATACCTGTTCAGGCCAACAGATCCTCATCCATGATGGATCAACTGGCGGCCATTGATTATGAAGATCAGCGGTACCGTTTGGAAATTGAACCGATTGTAAATGCGGAGCCGGTGGATTCTGCAAAGCTAAAAGCCGTCTTTAAAAAGATACACCAGGCTGATTCCATCAATTTGCTGGCTGTCCGCAAGATCCTGGATCATGAAGGCTGGCCCGATCCCAAGCAGGTTGGAATTGAAGGTTCCATCACTGTTTGGGCGGTACTTCAGCATGCAGATCTGCATACACGGGAACAATACCTGGGTATGGTAAGGCAGGCAGTAGCAGAGAAAAAACTGCCGCCAAAATACCTGGGCTACCTGGAGGACCGGATTGCCGGGGATAAGGGTATGAAGCAGCGATACGGCACCCAGCAATTCCTGATCAGCAAACATAAAACATTACTGGCCCCGCTCCTCGACCCGGATAAGGTGGACAGCTGGCGAAAAGAGATCGGCATGGAACCCCTGATTGATCATTTAAAAGTATCGATAGATTCTACGTGGACATGGGCCCAATACTACCGGGACCTGCCGGAGAGTGAAGCTATACTGAAGAAGAAAAAGGACTATTTTGATGCGCATAAAATGCAGCAGCCATGATCTGCCACGAGGAAATGTGGCATATTGAATCAATGGCGTTTGCTTTAAGCCGCGGATGCGCAGATTGAGCACCGGCTTTAATCGTGCACAACATATCGCCGAACAAGCACAATCAGCGTATTTGCACCAAATGAACCATATAGACACATAGGCTAATGCATACTTTAATTATACTGATCCGTCGCGGCGGATCAGCATCTACATCGCATTCATATAGCCCTGAAACAGGAATAGATCCCGGAACAAGTCCGGGATGACATCTGCCAATGACAGATTACGTTATACGTTAAAACCAGCTACACTTTCGTTCAGCCCGAATTTCCTTCAGGTATCTATATGATCACTCAACGGCTCCTGAAACAGCAATAGATTCCAGAACAGCCCGGGATAACCATAAGCATGTTTATCATCACCCTATTGATGTTGCAGGGCAAACAGAATACAACGGGATTTTATTGCAGCTTATCAGCTTCAGACCGGAGCCGGATCTCAAATACCTCCTCAAAGTTTTTTCTAAGTTGTTGTTTCACCGCTTCCATATCCAGTTCCCGGCCCAGTTCTTTTTGCAGGGAGGTAACCTGCTTGTTCTGGATACCGCAGGGTATAATGAAATTAAAATAATCGAGATTGGTATTTACATTCAATGCAAAGCCATGCATGGTGATCCAGCGGCTGGTACGCACGCCGATGGCGCAGATCTTCCGCTCCCGGCCTTTTACAGAAGGATCGAGCCATACGCCGGTTTCTCCCGGCGACCGTTCCCCTTTTAGTCCATAATCGGAAAGTGTACGGATCACCACTTCTTCAATATTCCGCAGGTAGCGGCCGATATCGGTATAAAAACGCTCCAGGTCAAAAATGGGATAGCCTACAATCTGTCCGGGACCGTGATAGGTAATATCTCCTCCCCGGTTGATCCGGAAAAAATCGATCCCTCTTTTTGCCAGGTTTTCTTCACTCAGCAGCACATTTTCCATATGCCCGCTTTTACCCAGCGTATATACATGCGGATGCTCCACAAACAGCAGATGGTTTGAGGTGTGATAGTTAACAGTTGACGTTTCACCCCGGTCCTCAGCTTCACGCAACGCCGTTTTAATGGCTACATTTTCCTGTAATAATTGTTCCTGGTAATCCCATGCATCTTTATACCGCATGGCTCCGATATCTTTAAACCAAACTTCCTGTTGACTCATAATTGATCTGTAAAGGTACCAAGAAAAACGGATGTCTTACATTTGCAGGGTTTGGAAGCTATAAACAATATTTTCGCGGATATTAAAACGCTGTTTATCAATGAAACTAGACGAAACAGAAGCGCTGGATGATTTTCCGGCAAGTGCAGATGGCAGTGACGAACTGTACCAGAAGTTTGTATACAAAACCGATAAGGGACAGGAACCTTTCCGGATCGACAAATATTTGATGAACCGGATCGAAGGGGCTACCCGGAACAAGATCCAGCAGGCCATCCGTAACAATATGGTACTGGTAGATGGCAAGGAGGTAAAACCGAATTATAAGTTAAGAGGCGCCCAGGAGGTTGTTGTGTATACGGATATGGCCCCGGACGAAAATGAGATCGTTCCGGAAAATATCCCGCTCAACATCGCCTATGAAGATGCGGCTGTTTTAATTATTAATAAGAACCCCGGCATGGTGGTTCATCCCGGATCCGGTAACCCCAATGGTACCCTGATCAATGCTGTGGCCTACCATTTACAACAACAAAATGCGGCCATTACGAAAGAAACGCTTCCGCGGTTTGGTATGGTACACCGTATTGATAAAAATACCAGCGGGCTACTGGTACTGGCCAAAACGGAAAAAGCCATGCGTTCGCTTGCCAAACAGTTTTTTGACCATACCGTAAGCCGGAAATATATTGCCCTGGTTTGGGGTGATGTGGAGGAAGACGAAGGCACCATCATTGCTCATGTAGGCCGCAACCTTCGTTTCCGGAAGCTGTTTGAAGCTTATCCCGAAGGTGACCACGGAAAAGAAGCCATCACGCATTACAGGGTACTGGAGCGTTTTGGATATGTAACCCTGGTGCAATGCATTTTAGAAACCGGTCGCACCCACCAGATCCGTGTGCATATGAAATACATCGGGCACCCGCTGTTTAACGACGACTTTTATGGCGGCGATAAGATTGTAAAGGGCACCGTTTATGCCAAATACAAGCAATTTGTAGACAATTGTTTTGAGCTTTGTCCCCGGCAGGCCCTGCATGCCAAAACACTGGGCTTTGTACACCCGGATACCAATGAAGAAATTTTATTTGACAGTGCCCTGCCACAGGATATGGAAGCGGTCATTGAGAAGTGGCGGCGGTATACAAACCGGGCTTAGGAATTTGAAAATTTGAGAATGTGGGAATGGAGAATGAGGTAATGGTGAATAGCTCGTCGTGCATAAAATGGTTTCCAACCTGGAGTATGCATTTAGCATTCAGTTATCAGTCATCAGTATTCAGTTGATCATCAAGAGCCAAGCGGATTTAGCGTTAAACCGGAAAGAAACTTGAAAATGAGATCGCACATCGGGTATAAAAACGGATCTAACCTGGAACCGCTCTCAGCTATCAGCCATCAGTTTTCAGTTAATCATTACGAGCCAAGCGGATTTAGCGTTGAACCAGAAAGAAACTTGAAAATGAGATCGTACATCGGGTATAAAAATGGATCCAACGTGAAATCTTAAACCTGGAACCGCTCTCAGCTCTCAGTTATCAGTTATCAGTTATCAGTTTTCAGTTGATGCATCAAGATCCAAGCGGATTTAGCGTTGAACCGGGAAGAAACTTGAAAATGAGATCGTACATCGGGTATAAAAACGGATCCAACATGAAACCTTAAACCTAGAACTGTTCTCAGTTTTCAGCCATCAGTTTTCAGTTGATCATCAAGAGCCAAGCGGATTTAGCGTTGAACCGGGAAGAAACTTGAAAATGAGATCGTACATCGAGTATAAAACGGATCTAACCTGGAACTTTAAACGTGAAACCTGGAACGGCTTCTCCACTATTCCAGTTCAATACTCTTCTTAAGGCGGATATCTTCTGAAGAGCTGCCGATCATGATATCAAACGTGCCGGGTTCTACCACAAAATGCATGTCCTTATCCAGGATGGAAAGATCCTCGGGGGTTAATTTAAAATGTACCGTTTTTACCTCTCCGGGATTCAGTGATACCCGTTCAAATCCCCGCAGCACCGACTCGTAGGTAGTTACACTGCTTACCCGGTCCTTCACGTACAACTGTACCACATCATCACCCTTTACCACCCCAGTATTTTTTACGGTTACGGCAACCTGGATGTCCGATTGCGTTTTGCCTTTTTCCGGCGATACCTGCAAATCCGAATATTCAAAACGGGTATAGCTCAACCCATAACCAAACGGATACAGGGCACCTACAACCGCCGTACGGCCATAACCGTTGGGACCATCACCGGGCTGACCTGCATGCGATGCCGGTTTAAACGGAAAGTTCAATTCAATTTGCCCGGTGGTTTTGGGAAAGGTCATCGTTAGTTTACCTCCGGGGTTATAGGCCCCAAAAACGGCTTCGGCCACGGCTATCCCGCCCTGCGGTCCGGGGAACCAGGCTTCCAGGATCGCATCCAGGTAACGGTTTTCCCAGTTGATCGTAAGCGGCTGACCGTTGATCAATATCATTACAATGGGCTTACCGGTTTTCTTCAACGCCTGCAGTAGTTTTAATTGCCTTCCGGGCAGGTTTAGCCCCGTACGCGAAAGACTTTCCCCCACACGCTTATCATCTTCGCCTACCACGGCAATCACTACATCATTTTGTTTTGCTGCTTCCACTGCTTTATCGATCGCGGCCGTTTCCACTTCTGTAAGCGGGGTTTCGATGATCTCGCTCTCCGGCCAGGTAGCATCGGCCACCTCACATCCCTTTTCATATGCAACGGTGGCCCCGTTGCCCACATAGTTCCGGATGCCTTCCAATACGGAAATCACTTCTTTATTTGAAGGACCATAACGGCTGATGGCGTGACTTTTTTCATCAGCAAGCGGTCCGGTTACCAGGATCTTTTTATACTGACTGGCGGAGAGCGGCAGCAAAGGTTGTGTTTGTCCCTGTGGCGGGGCATTTTTTAGCAATACCAGCGATTCCCGGTTCAGCTGCAATGCTACGGCCTCCGATTCTTTTGTAGCAACGGTACGGTCTGCGTTCTTCGGATCCTTTACATAGGGCTGATCAAACAATCCCAGTCTGAATTTTACCCGCAGCACTTCTGCTACCCGCTGGTTGAGCGTTTCTACAGACAGGCTTCCTTCTTTCACCAGTTCGCGCAATGGCCGTATAAAGGTTTCGGGTGGGTCAAATTCGGTACGCACATTCAGTCCTGCTTCTATGACCATCTTTACTGCTTCTTTATAATCTTTTGCCACATGGTGTTTTTCGGATACAAATTCCACCGCCCTGCTGTCGGAAACCACATAGCCATCAAACCCAAATTGCTGCCGCAGCAACTCCGTTAAAAAATAATGACTGGCGGTTACCGGTATCCCATCCCAATCGTTGTAGCTGCTCATGATCCCCATCGGGTGCGCATTGGCGATCACCTTTTTAAAGGGATACAGGAATAGCTGATGCATTTCCCGCGGAGCCACATGGGGATCCGTGCGGGCATTACCATCCCGACCTCCTTTTGGAATGCTATATACCGCAAAATGCTTTAAAGTAGATGCCACACCATTTTCCTGGATACCTGCCGCCATTTCGGTACCCAGCTGTCCGATTAAAAACGGTTCCTCGCCATAGGTTTCCACCACCCTTCCCCAGCGCTGATCACGGGCCACATCCAGGATGGGCGCATACACATTGGTATACCCCAGGGCCTTGGCCTCCCGGCCTACGATCTGCCCCATTTGCCGCACCAGGTTCCGGTTCCAGGAAGACCCGATGCCGATGGGTGCCGGGAAAGCGGTAGCGTGATCATGATTGAGTCCATGGATCCCTTCATTGGTAAAATCTACCGGAATGCCCAGCCGGGTTTCTTCAATAAACCATCGCTGCACATTATTGATCGCTGTTGCATGGGCACTAAAGGGATAGGAATATTTTGTCTGGGCCCGTTTATTACGCGCCAGTCCGTTCAGCATTTCATCGATGTTGGCAATTCCATCCTTCCATACTTCGTTCTTCCAGCCGGGGGTAGGTTGCTCATCTTTCAACACCCTTCCAAAACCGTACAGCGTGGCTGTCTGACAGGTTTTTTCATCGATGGTCATCTGCCCCAACAGGTCTTTTACCCTTGCTTCAAGCGAAGCCGCAGGATCTTCATAAATATCTTTTTTACCGTTTTTATTAAAATCGATCCAGTCTTTATGGTAAATACTTTTTTGAGCAAACAGGGTGGCAGATGTCGCCAGCATCGTAAAGGCCGTAACAATAAATTTCATTCAATCAAATTTGCGGTAGTGCAAGATAAATAATTCAGGTAAGCAACAAAATCCATTCTCTTTCTGATTCGTGAGGACACGAATCAGGGCAGGAGACCGGGGGACTCTATGGAGCGTTATTAACTCAGACAGATGGGAACAAGATTGTACCAAAGAATACAGCCCGCTGACGCAGGCTGTATCTTTATCTAATATACTATAAGATTCAATTATTCGACATTTTCGGCGGCAGCATCCAGCGCCTTTTTTGCGGCTGCCGCGGCTGCAGCAGCTTCTTTTTCTTTGGCTTTTTTCTTGCCACTCATCAGCTTAAGGATCACGGGGGCCGTGGTTACCACTACAATGCCCAGTACAATATATTCCAAATGCTGTTTCAGGTCGAACTGGAAGGCACTCATCAGCCATTTCTGCAGAAAATGTCCGGCAAATAACATGGAGAACACCCAGGCAATACAGCCCACCACATTATAAAAGGTAAATTTGGCCCGGTTCATTCCCACGATGCCGGCAATGATGGGTGCAAATGTGCGGATAAAGGGCAGAAAACGTGCAACAATAATGGCACCGCCTCCATGTTTTTCATAAAACTCATGTGCCTGCTCCAGGTACCGGCGTTTGAAGAAGAAATTTTCGCGCCAGTGATACATGGCTGGTCCTACTTTGCGACCGGTCCAATATCCCAGCATATTCCCCATGATCCCACAAAAAGAGATCAACGCCCACAATACCACCAGGTCTACCCATTCATTCTGAATATGTCCTAAATTAAAGAGTTTTAAAAACTGGTGCGTTAGTCCGGGTTCCGCAGTGGCGCCCTCTCCAATTTTATGGGCATAGATCCCCGCAATAAATAAAAGGGTGTCGCCCGGAAGAAAGAACCCGGCAAACAGACCGGTTTCTGCAAACACCACAAAAAGTAAAAGCCATAAGCCGCCATTCTCAATATACCATTGCGGTTGCAACAAATCCGTCCAGCTAAAACTGCTTAAAAGTTCAATCATTATTTGGTTTTAATTATCCTCTACAAAATTCAAGGCTTTTTGTTCATCAAATTCTCCTTCCCAACGGGCAATTACACAACTTGCCAGGGTATTTCCGATAACATTAACAGAAGTGCGGGCCATATCCATCAGCTCATCAATTCCATAAATAGCCATGATGGGCCATAAGGGTAAATTAAAGGTATGCGCCGTAGCGATCAGGATCACCAGTGAAGCCCGCGGTACCGCAGCCACACCTTTGCTGCTCAGCATCAGCGACAGGCCAATCATCAGCTGCTCCCCAAAGGACAAATGGATCCCTGCAGCCTGGGCCACAAATACCGACGCCAATGATAAATAAAGGGTGGTACCATCCAGGTTAAAGGTATATCCTGTCGGGATCACGAACGAAACTATTTTTCGAGGTACGCCAAACTTCTCCATGTTAGCCAACGCTTTAGGTAAAGCAGAATCTGAACTGGTAGTGGCAAAAGCAATGGAAACCGGTTCTTTAATGGCCTGTATAAATCGCCGCAGGGGAATGCGCGCCACAAACAGGGCAATGGGTACCAATATTACCAATATAAATGCAAATAGTGCCAGATACAGGGTTATCAACAGCATCCCCAGGTTCTTTAAAATATCAATACCCAGGTGCCCCACCGTAACGGAGATAGCAGCACCCACGCCGAAGGGCGCAAAGTGCATGATCAGGTTGGTAAATTTGAACATGGTTTCGGAAAGGCTTTCCGTAAAATCGATCAGCGGCTTTTTCCGTTGTTCGGAAAGCATGGCCAGCGAGATCCCAAAAATGAGGCTGAATACCACGATGGGCAGCACATTTCCCTCATATATTGATTTTACAATATTTTCCGGGAAGATATCGACGATATGATCTTGCCATGTTTTCTCAGAAGGATCGGGCAGTTTATCAATCAAATGCGGCGGCACCGGTACCCCGGCGCTATCCATAATGGTGATCACTTTTTGCTGCAACACTTTTTCCTGGGAACGGGGAAGGTCTTTCAACAGGGCCTCGGGTACTTTAATACCGCTTCCTGCCTGGGTAATATTTATAAACACCAACCCTATTATCAAGGCGAAAGTGGTTACTATCTCAAAATAAAGTATAGACTTCCACCCCATCCGTCCTACCTGTTTGAGATTACTGTGACTGGCAATACCCACCACCAGCGTAGAGAATAATAAGGGCGCCACAATGGTTTTGATCAGCCGCAGGAAGATGGTGCTTAGAAATTTAAGGTTCTGCGAGAACGCCGGAAAATCGACCCCGATCTCGATCCCGATGGCCATGGCCACAAAGATCCAGGTAGTGAGCGACCGTTTATACCCGGCGAAAAGGATCAGGCTACCGATCACGATCCACCGCAGGCCAAAAAGCAACGCGCCCGGCATCGGGGTCCATTCTTCATGTATGAGGTGAAAAGCAGCAGCAATTGTAAAAAGTATAATAGAAAGAAACCCGGCTTTTCTTTTGTTCATAGTCGAGTAGTTATTTGCCAAAACTAAAGGTTTAGCCTGAAAAAGGCAGTTCCCTTTTTAATAATTTTTTAAAAAAATAGAATAAGTTATCTCCGGGAAACGTATTATTGCTTACTTTTCATTAGTATATTATATTTTGTTAAAAAAATAAACTACTCATTAAAGATTTCGCCTTATGGGATTATTTGTAAAAAAACCATTGCATACCTTACTAGCTGAAGCCGAGGAGTCTGAAAAAGGGCTGAAAAAAACACTCACCTCATGGTCACTGGTGGCTTTGGGGATTGGTGCCATTATCGGAGCCGGGCTGTTTTCCATTACCGGGATGGCCGCGGCTAACTATGCCGGCCCCGCCATTATGATCTCCTTTATAGTTGCTGCGCTGGGCTGTGCCTTTGCAGGGCTGTGCTATGCGGAATTTGCTTCAATGATCCCTGTTGCCGGTAGTGCCTATACCTATAGTTATGCGACCATGGGTGAATTTATTGCCTGGATCATCGGCTGGGACCTGGTATTGGAATACGCCGTCGGTGCGGCCACCGTTGCCTCCAGCTGGTCCGGTTACCTTTCTAAATTGTTTGCCACCTTCGGGGTTTCGCTCCCGCAGCATTTAATGATGACCCCTTTTGATACCGCCGCAGACGGAACACATGGCTTTATGAACCTTCCGGCTGTATTTATAGTGGTACTGATGTCGCTGGTATTAATTAAAGGAACCAGCGAATCTGCGTTGGTAAATACGATTATTGTAGTATTAAAAGTGGCCATCGTGCTCACTTTTATTTTTGTAGGCTTTAAATATGTGCGTCCTGAAAACCTGCAACCCCTGATCCCGGAAAACCAGGGTGAGTTTGGAAAGTTTGGCTGGTCTGGTATCATCCGTGCTGCCGCAGTCGTCTTTTTTGCCTATATCGGTTTCGATGCGGTTTCCACTGCCGCCCAGGAAACAAAAAACCCAAAAAAGGCCATGCCCATCGGCATCATGGGTTCTTTGCTGATCTGTACGGTGTTGTATATCATCTTTGCCTATGTGATGGTTGGTGTGGCGCATTATACCGAATTCGGACAGGGATCTTCCAGTGATCACCTCGCTCCGGTAGCTACGGCCATTGATCATATGGGTGTTGCGGATGCCAGCGGTAAAATTCAACCCGCCTATCCCTGGCTGAACAATACCATTATCATTGCCATCCTGCTGGGATATGCGTCGGTGATTCTGGTGATGCTGCTTGGCCAAAGCCGTGTATTCTATTCCATGAGCAGCGACGGCTTGCTGCCTAAATTCTTTTCGGTGGTACACTCCAAGTACCGTACGCCAGCCCGTTCCAATTTGTTCTTTATGCTATTTGTAAGCTTGTTTGCAGCCTTTGTTCCAGGAAGGGTTGTGGGCGAAATGACCAGCATCGGTACCCTGTTTGCCTTCATCCTGGTTTGTATCGGCGTGATCATTCTCCGGAAGTCGAATCCCGACGCTCCCAGGGCATTTAAAACACCGATGGTTCCCCTGGTTCCCATCTTGGGCGTTATTGTTTGCTTCGGTATGATGGCATTCCTTCCATTCGATACCTGGATCCGTTTGATTGTATGGATGCTGATTGGTATGGATGTATACCTGTTTTTCGGACTCAAACATAGTATTCTGAATAAAGGCAAACATGACAGCAAAAGTTACCGGACCGTTTCCAACACGGGGCTTGTGATGGCGGTGATCCTGGCGATCGTGGCCTGTGCACATCATTACACCACCAATGTTCCGGACACGGGCTTATTTTATTTTTCTGTTGGTTTTGCGGTGCTGCACCTGATCCTTTTCCTGGCCAACCGCTCGGCAAAAACAGCACCTGCAGCCGAAAACTAATCACTGAACAATCATAAAAAATTTAGCACAGCCTGTCTTTAAATACAGGCTGTTTTTTTATACTTCGTCAAAGAAGCCATAAATTTGCACCCTTATTAACAGTAAGTAGAAAGATATTTATATGGGAAGGATATTTGAAGTTCGAAAAGCCAGCATGTTTGCCCGCTACGACCGTATGGCAAAACAATTTACGCGTATCGGTAAAGAAATCGCCATTGCTGTGAAGGCCGGTGGACCCGATCCCGCCACCAACGCGGCCCTGCGCCGTTGTATGCAGAACGCCAAAAGTGTAAACATGCCCAAGGATCGCGTGGAAGCAGCCATTAAGCGGGCGCAGGGCAAGGAAATGGAGAATTATGATGAGATTCTTTATGAAGGATACGGACCACATGGGGTGGCCATCCTGGTGGAAACGGCAACGGATAACCATGTACGCACGGTAGCCAACGTAAAATCGCATTTTAATAAAGGCGGCGGCACCCTGGGTAACAGCGGCAGCGTGGCCTTCCAGTTTACCAAAATGGGGGTATTTAAATTGAATCCTGAAGGATTAAATGCTGAAGACCTGGAGCTGGAGCTGATCGATGCCGGTTTAGAGGAGCTGGGTGAAAGCACCGACGAAAATGGTAAAGAGGTATTGGTAGTACGGGTTGGATTTACTGATTTCGGCAATATGCAAAAGGCCCTGGAAGAACGAAATATCACGCCCATCAGCGCAGAGGTAGAATGGATCCCCGGTACTACCGTTCCGGTAACGGATGAGCAGGCCGAAGAAGTGAGTAAACTGATCGAGCGCCTGGAGCAGGATGATGATGTACAGAAGGTTTTTCACAATATGCAATAGTCTGAACAAAACGAGATGAACTGGATTCCCCTGGAAAATGAAGCACAGCTGGAGGAGATCGACCGGGCATCAGCAAGCCGGCCCCAGCTGATATTTAAACATAGCACCCGCTGCTCTATCAGCAGCGTTATAAAAAGCCGGCTGAATAAAGGAAGTCTTCCGGAGGCGGTTGATTTTTACTACCTGGATCTTATTGCCTACCGCCCTATTTCCAATGCCATTGCCGAACGTTACGGGATCCGGCATGAATCGCCGCAGGTTTTACTGATCAAAAACGGGAAATGTGTGTATGATGAAAGTCATAGCGCCGTTTATATGGAAGATATTATGGATGCGGCCGGCTAAAACATTTTTCAGAAAATCCGGAAATTGATTTCCAAATTACGGAAAGAATGACTATTTTTGCGGCCCGGTAAATAAATTGGTGATTCAATACCAATCACTTTGTTTACAGAATGGCGGGGTAGCTCAGGTGGTTAGAGCGTTGGATTCATAACCCAAAGGTCTCGGGTTCAACTCCCGATCCCGCTACAATTTTTTTGGTAGATAGTAAACTCTCACAAAAAATGAAACGGCAATTTTTTATAGGATTGCCGTTTTTTATTGCCCGGTTACTTTATTATGGATCGGGGTGAATATATACTTTTGCCGAAAAAACTTAGCGGATTAATAGCATGTGGATCACTGATCAGATATCAACATTTCGAAGATGCTTCTTGAAGTTGTGACAGTTGTTTTTTCTTTTATTTTAATCTAATATTCTATCCGGTTTTTGATTCTTTTGAGCTTTCACACCCCCCATTAGCTTTTGATACTTCACCGCATTCTACCTGGCCATTTTACAACAATGGGTAAAAAGCCCCCCATTTATTATTTGACAGTCGCAACTGAAGTATAATACTCGTTTGGCGTGACATAAATCATCCCCTCCGTATTCGTTGTGATTAAATTTGGTTAATACTAAAAGCAGCAACTTTAGGAAATTATCTTCCTTTATAATAATTACTAACGACATATCAGGCCATCTTCCTGTTCCCCCTTTTGGAGCCCCCATTCCTGTTATAACCTTTTTGAAAAACCTGGCTCATGCGTACGGGCAACTTATAGTCGAACAATATCCGGCAAGCCACTGGCTTTTAATCTTCCTTCCACACCAATACGCCTGCGGGCTTTAGTGTTGGTTCCCCAATGAGAATAGCAGCGTTGCCGGGCAATTTCACCGGGTAGTTATCCGAAGAATAGTTTACTGCAACATAAAAGCCATCCCGCCAGTAAACATACACACCGGGCGGATAATCCTCAACATCGGCGCCCGCTTCCCGGTAATTATTTTTCAATATCTCTTTTTCTAATTTCATATCATCGGTAACCACACCGATATAGGTTACCGATCCCCTGCCAATATTCCTTTTTACAACTGCTGCACTGCCTTTATAAAACTGGTCATTGTAGCTTGCCAGCACCGTGCCGTTATCGCCGGGCTTCAATAGATCGCCCCAGCAGTTCCAGCTGTAATGGTCCTGGCCGGAAAGAATATCGCCTTTGGTATTGGAAGGAAGCATATCGGTTGCTGTAATACGCGTGCCGGTCAGGTTTGAAAGCGGGGCAGCGGTTTCTCCTTCCCAAAAATGCCCGTTGTGATCTTTTGTTGCGGTGCGGCAGGTAATGATCAAATGCCCACCCTGCGCCACATAATCTTCCCATTTTTTTATCAATGCAGCATCCGCCATTTCGTAAGCGGGAATGATCACCACTTTGTAGTTTGATAAATCAGTTTTTTCATCCACCACATCCGCCGGTGCACCGAAGGATTTTGCCATTTCGAGGAACTTTACCGGGTAATTCCAGGTATCCCAGTGCCCGGTTTGCTGCTGGCGGTCGATGGTCCAGTAATTTTCAAGGTTCCAGACAATAGCGGTTTTACGCGCCGCTAATTTTACGGGAAGGGGCAGATTGGGTTTGTACCATTTCTTCAATTCTTTTATTTCATTGTTGAACTGTATGTATTCTTCACCACCCGGCGATGGGGTTACGCCGTCTGTTTTGATTACACCGGCATGGTATTGTTCGGCCCCATACAAAATCTGCCGGAAGCGGTAAGAGCAGGCGATCCTTCCACCGGCTGCAAAACTGTGGTAGAGCCACATCCGCACAGCGCCGGGCAAAAGCAATGATGCCGGGGTGGCCCAATTGGTTGGTCCCGGTTGCATTTCCATAACGCCGGTGAACCCACCCACGGATTTAAAATATTCCGCTGCGAACAGAACTGTTTTGCCATCGCCTAACCGGAACCCTGAAGGTCCCAGGTTATTAGCGCCCCCATTCGGGTAAGCCGTATAGGTTGCAAAGTCCATTTTCCGGGTCAGCCGCGGATCGGCACCCGTACAAACAGCTGTATAATTCGTAGTGATGAATTGCGGTGCAGCAATATATTTTCTTAAAATGGCCGACTGGAAATCGAGAAATGCAGCCTGCGCGTCTGCCGAATATCTTTTCAGATCGAGCAACGCGTGCGGATTGTTTCCCCACCAGTTAACCAGGGTAGCATTGGGAATAAGGACCTGTTTAAAATCATTGAAGCGCTGGCTCCAGAAAGCATTGCCCCAGGCGGCATTCAGCGCGCCTATATTTTTGTATTTGTTTTTCAGCCATTGCCGGAAAGCGTTTTGCGAGGAGGGGCTATAATCGGTTTTTGCATCGGGCTCATTATCCAGCTGCCAGCCGATAATATTTTTGTTTTGCCCGTAATGTTTGGCTATCTGAGCCGTCATCCGCTCTACAAAGAACCGGTATTTAGGATTGACAATGGAGCCCAAGCCACGGGTACCATGTTCTCCACGAATATAATTCCCGTACATCATATAGGTTTCGGGATATTTATCCCGCATCCAGGCCGGCATGGTCGCCGATTGAGTGCACATCAGCACTTTTAAATGGTGTTGCTCACATAGATTGACCACCGTATCAAGCCATGCAAAATTAAATTGCCCTTCTTCGGGTTCTAAATCGGCCCATGCAAATTCGGCCAGGTGCACAAACCCATAACCCATTTCAGCGATCTTTTTGATATCCCGTTCCCATTGGCTTTTATCCCAGTGCTCGGGATAATAATAGATGCCGCTGATCATTAACGGCTCATCTGAAAAAAACTGCCGGGCCGGTTGTGCATAAACCGAAACAAACCATAAACCCGTCGTAATAAAAGCCAGTATTCTTTTCATGTGTTATTTTCTGATTGTCTTTATTGTGAGGCGGCCAACCGCAGCGTTGTTGAGAGCGCTGAGTATTTCGCAGAGGGGGAAATCAAATCTCTGCGTAAGCCTCTGCTTCTCCTGTTCGCTGCGGTTCATTTTAATTCGTTTTGTCGCCATATATTTTCCATTTAAAATACTGGTCCAGCACTTTTAATGCCGGCGCATCCGGCACAGGACCTGTATGGGGTGTTTCAGCAAAATACATCACGGCCTGCTTTTTGCCGGTAAATGCCGGCCAGTGGGGCCATGCGCTGCTATTGGGGCTGCCATACTTTACAAAATTTATCCAGTAATCACCCATAGCTTTTGAAATGACCATATCTGATTTACTGGTTTGCGGATCGGAGGCATCCAAATGCTGAAAAACATAGGATACATCCTGAGCATGGGGCGAACCGTGGTCAAATTCGGGATCCGTTTTGGGACGGACCAGGTGCTGATCAAAAAAATAATAAAAGACTTTTGATTTACCGGTGCGGGATTGCAGGTTGGCCCATGCATAGTTATGCCAGCCAAAAGCAGCATCCCGGGACAAATTACGCGCAGAGCGTAATACCACAGCATCGCCAACAGGATAGGCTTTGAGCAACGCATCTGCAAACTTTCCATACCGTTTATGCACAGCATCGATACAGTCTTTCGGTGTTTTTCCCGGCGAAAAACTTAAGCCCTCATCCGAGTTATAACCTATCATCACCGGCACATCATTGTACCGGCCCTTATCATATAATTTATATTGCACATCAGGAATCACATACCCGTCAACAACAGGCCAGGAACTGCCCCCCACACCCCAGCCCATGGGTAATTGATCAGCGGGTGTATTGCGCAGCCCCTCAATCGTTGATACACCTGCTTTTTCAAGATACCGCTCCCCTTCTTCTTCTGCCGGTTTTAAACCCTTCATATTTTCACCGGGATAAGTAATGGATGCAATTGAAGCGGGTCCAAAGGATCCGCCACTTTGCGATATGGCGCCGCGAAAAAGCCCCTTGGCTAACGGTGACGCGCATAGCATGCTAACAGAAATGCCTCCTGCCGATTCTCCAAAAATGGTAACTTTTTGGGGATCGCCGCCAAACCGGGCAATATTATGCTGTATCCATTGCAAGGCCGCGATCTGATCAAGCAAACCATAGTTTCCCGAGACATGATTTTTATTTTCGGCGCTCAATGCCGGATGCGCTAAGAAACCCAAAGGGCCTACACGGTAAGCAATACTTACAAAAACAACACCCTTCCGCGCCAATGCACTTCCGTCATACCAGGGGTCTGCCGCCGAGCCTGAACTAAAGCCGCCGCCATAGATCCAGACCATAACGGGCAACCTTTCTTTTTGATCCTTTGCAGGTGTCCAGATGTTCAGATACAGACAATCCTCGCTTTTCCCGGCAGCCGGGTTTCCCTGCTGCATGGGTGATGGTGCAAAATGTTCTGCAGACCTTACTCCTGCCCATGCGATAACCGGCCGGGGCGCCTTCCATCTTAACTGTGCCACAGGCGGTGCGGCAAACGGAACGCCCCTGAATAGGGTTAACCCGTTCTCCGCGAACCCTTTCAGCCATCCGGCCGCTACCTTTACCTCCAGCGGAAACGCTGGCAATTGTGCGCGTATGAGTAGCGGCGAACTACATAGCATTATAAAAATCCTCAACGAGATGGCTTTCATGAATATTGGTTTTACAATGAACGGGTATCGAAATTATTATTATAAATATTTTCAACGCTTCCTTCCGATCAGTGGAGACACGATAGCCGTCAACTTAAGATAAAAACAACAGGAACCCATGAAGAGATTTTCAAGAGTCAATTATGTATAATATCATCTTCAGTACTACTATCAACTTCCTTGCGTCGCACACTTCAACTTTTAGTAATACTATCAGCTTCGAAACATTAAACATTCGACCCCGTTGGGGCCGCGCCTTCTTCGCTTTCTAACCCCCGGCGGCGCCGGGGGCTATTCACATTACGCCCTTCGGGCTATGCCGGCTTTATTTCGACAAGTGCTTAAGTTGACGGCTATGGTGGAGACACAGACCGTGGTTATTATTTATTCCATCACCATCACAAACCCACCGTTTGCCTTTAGTGTAACAGCGTATTTCTTTTGATCTGCTGCGCCAAGCTCTTTTTTTGAAAACAGTCCGTCCGTTACAGCATCCGTGAATACCGTTGCGCGTTTTTTATTGAAAGCAGTAAGATCAAGATTGATGGTTCGCTCACTGTTTTCCCCGTTAATGCCGGCAATAAACCAGCGACTGCCGCTTCGCCGGGCTATGACCGCGTATTTGCCCGGGTAACCATCCAGGAATTTAACATCATCCCAATAATCCGGAAGCGTTTTTAAAAACTGCTTTACTTCATCCGGCACCTTTGTCATGCCTTCCGGCGCCTGCGCATAATGCTGTATACCGGATAAAAATAATACCGACAGCGCCAACTCAAAAGCCGGACTGGTTTTCCGGGTACAGTTAGACGATGTGAGACCCGTCAGATTCATGGGCGTAAAATCCATCGGGTCGAACGCGTTCCGGGTAAACGGCAACATGGCGCAATGATTTGCCTGCAGATCGGCTGCCTTTTGATCGAATGTTACCATTTCCATTCCATAAATGGCTTCGGCTGTCATCAAATGCGGGTAGGTTCGTTGCCAGCCCCGCGGCAAGGTGGCTCCATGAAAGTTTACCAATAACTGATATTTAGCAGCGTCGTTCAAAATGTCGATGTAGTACCGGATCATACTCCGGCCATCACCACCGAAGAAGTCGATCTTTACCCCCTTGATACCCATCGCCTGGATCCGGCTAAATTCTTGCTCCCGTTTCTCCTTTGTCAGCAACAGATCTTTGGGATGGTACGGTACGGTGTTCCAGTCGCCTGCGGAATTATACCACAATATCAGTCCCACGTTTTTTTGTTGGGCATAGGCCGACAGTTCCGCAATTTTTTCATACCCGATCTTTGTATCCCAGTCTGCATCTATCAAACAGTATTGCCAGTGCATGTCTGCCGCATAGTCAATATATTTTTTTTGTTCGTCAAAAGTCAGGTTATCATCCTTGCTGTTGATCCAGCTCCAGCTGGCTTTCCCGGGCTTTATAAAAGAAGCGTCTTTTAACGCCGTTGCCGGCGCCAGGTCGGTGCCCAGGGTTGACTCCACAATGGTATTTAAACTCCCGATGGTTATAATACGCCAGGGGGTAAACCAGGCCTTTTTATTTTCCGGTAAATATCCCCCACCTGTAAACACCTCCCTGGGATCGGCAAAGCCTGTTGCATAAACCGGCGAGCCCGGGTCATTGATCAATCGCGTACCGCAATAAGTACCATCAAGTCCCGCTTCGGTGATCAATACCCATTGTTCCTTTGTCTTAAACAGGGCCGGGTATACCCAGCCGGATTTGAGCGGCGACACGGTACCCACAGGAATATCCTGTAAATAATGTTCTTCGTAAGAAGGATGACACTGCTGCCAACCCGTTTTGGCCTCGCTCATGGGCTGCAGCCATGCCCTTGCCGTTTTATCAAACGCAAAAGCCGTCTGCTCTTTAAGAATAGTTTCATTATTAGTTACCCAGGGAAAGTAATACCGGAATGCCACGCCATCATCAGACACCGGGAAAATGATATCCATCTTTTTGTTGGCCTTATTGGAAAACGTCAATACCTGTTGATTGGCCTTATAAAGAATGTTACTCTTTTTCGCATTTTGGGTTTGGTACCGATCTGTTACCGGTTTAACACGAGCGGCAGCAACCAGTTTCATACCCGCTGCAAAATCCTGGTCTTTCATTACCACACCCAAAGCAGAAGGCTCGATAACGGTTATTCCGTCCTTTTTCACGAGGTACTGCATATCGCCTGCGGCCGATAAGAATACCTGCAGTACAACAGATTTACCGGGGCTTTCCAACCGTGCTACCGGCTGTGCCTGCAACAATCGACAAAACAGCACACACGCAACTAAAATGATCTTAATTTTCATATTCTATTCAACGTTTGTATAAGATTTTTTTTGAAAACCATTAAGACATTAAGAATTGTTAAGTTGTCTATTTTCTAATGCATCTTAACTCCTTAATGGTTCTTTTAATTCTATAATATTTACTATAAGCGCCTGTTTAAAAATTCATTTTTCTGCACCATTAAGACAAAGAATTGTTAAGTTGTTTATTTCCTAATGCATCTTAACTCCTTAATGGTTCTTTTAATCCTATAATATTTACTATAAGCGCCTGTTCAAAAATTCATTTTTCTGCACCATTAAAACATTAAGAATCGTTAAGTTGTTTATTTCTTAATGCATCTTAACTCCTTAATGGTTCTTTTAATCCTATAATATTTACTATAAGAGCCTGTTCAAAAATTCATTTTTCTGCACCATTAAGGCATTAAGAATCGTTAAGCCAACACATTGCTTAATGCCTCTTAATTTCTTAATGGTTATTCAAATATTTACCTCCTTGTAATTTCTTTCCAATGATCCGTTCTGAAAGGCGCTGCGGGCAATCCTTCGGCATTTGTGAGGTTGCATACAGGATTATCGGCCCAGGCATACCGGACCGCCTGCGGGTCACTCACTTTATCAGAATAAACCACGATGCTATTCCCTTCAGCAATGGCTTTTGCCCAATAAAACTGCTGATCGCTTCCGGCAATCGCAAAGCCCGTTACTTCTTTTCCATCCTTCGTTGAAAGACCGGAACCGGTATTGTTAAAACTGATCCGTATGCGGCTCCCCTCTTTTCTAAAGCTTTTGTACACCGGGCCGGATGCAATGCTATTCTTCTTATACGCAATTTTGCTGGCCAGTAATGCCAGGCGAAGGCCCACGTCCTGCTTATTTTTCGGATGAATATCATTGCTCTCACCAATATCGATGGCACATGCCATACCCGTATTGGGCAGAACCAAAGTTAATGCCTGGGCTTCTCTTAACTCTGCCCACTCACTTTCAGCCGGAAGCGGTTTTGTTTTCATGAAATTGGCAAGCTGTACAAATAAAAAAGGAAGATTTCCCTGTTGCCATCTTTGCCGCCAGTCGTTAATCAGCATCGGAAACATGGTACGATAATTATACGCCTCCCAGGCATTGGATTCGCCCTGGTACCAGATGAATCCTTTGATACCATATGGGATCAGCGGATGTATCATGGCGTTAAAAAGCACTGTTGGACGATACTGGTAGTTGAGTATTTTGGGAAACGCCGTTTCCAGGTCCTTTTTATATACCCATTTCCCCGCTAAAGAAATTTTTGAAGACCCATCGGTAATATAGAGGTCTTCTGCAGGCGGATTCAAGCCTCCTCCACCCCATAACATAGCCAATCGTACGGCTATTGTATTTTCGCCGGACTGCACCAGGCGTGCCGGAATGGTAAATGAATGGGTGGGATTGGAATTCCAGATATTCCTGCAAATTTCCGCTCCATTGAAATAAAGTGAATACTTCATTTCAGGATGTCCCAGGCTGATGATTAAATCTTTTTTGCCCAAAGATTCCGGCAATGTAATCTTCTTTCTCAGCCAGATCATTCCATCGTAAGAGCCAATCCCAAAATCTTTTAGCACGCGGGGCATTTCTATTGCAGTCCAATCAGCATCATTATAATCCGGAGCAGGAACTGTTTTATCTGCATTCTGCTGCGGGTTGTCAACAAGGTTCATGATGTGTACCCAGCTCAAACTATCGGCTGCATGATCGAGCTGGTCGGGGCGAAGCGTATCATTGCTGAGCGTTCGTTCTTTGGTGATGGGTGAAGTGAGCAACCGGTCGCGGCTCGTCCAGGCTTCTACCGGCGTGCCGCCCCAGGTGCTTTGAATAATTCCTATGGGAACGTTCTGATCCCGTTGAATTTTCCGCGCGAAAAAATAAGCGACAGCCGACCAGTCTTTCACATTATCCGTATCACAGATCTCCCACTTACCTCCATGAATATCGGTTTGCGGCAATAATTTTTTATCCTGCGCTACCATCAGCAGGCGGATATCGGGGTAGTTTGCATGGGCAATTTCTGTTTTTGCATCTTTTGATTGCTGTACCTGCATCTCCATATTTGACTGGCCTGAGGCTACCCATACATCGCCGATCAAAATGCCTTTCAGTTTAAGGGTGGCGGCGTTCCCGGATTCGGAAATGTCAAGGGTATACGGTCCACCGGCTTTAAATACCGGGAACCGGAGCTGCCATTTCCCATATTGATCAGCTTTCGCGGTGGCCTGCTTGCCGCCCAATTTTGCAACAATCAATGCGCCTGGACTGGCATTGCCCCAAACCGGGATTTCGATCCCTCTCTGCAAAACCATATTGTCGCCAAATATTTTTGGCAAACGGATATCCGCAAAGCAATCGGCGTGGCATGCCAATACCGATAATATTGTAAATAGTATCTTCTTCATAATTGAGTAATAAAAAACGCAGCGCTTGTTTAAAATTTATGCTTGAAAAGCATTAGGAGCCAGTTTAAAAAAATTTCATAAAGACCCACATGAAGCATTTCCCGCAGATGAACGCCGATTTTTTGCGCTGATTTTCGCGGAAAAGTACTCAGCGCGTGTCTGCGCTGTATTTTAATCTGCGAATTCAGCGGGAGCTTATCATTAATTATTTTTACGTTTCATTTTTAACCAGTTGTTATTTTAAAAACCAATGCAATATTATTAGGAATAAAGCCGGGCTTTTCGATCACTAACGAACCGGCCTCCTGTTTCCACCGGATCTTTTCTTTACTTCCCAATAAGGATATATGCTTTACCTGGCCATTATTTTTTTCTTTGCCCAGCAGCTCTATTGTGATGGCCGTTGCAGGAACATCCATAACAGTAGCATACAGCAGCTTTCCTTTTTGGTTAAAGCGAATATCTTTATCGGTGTACTTTGTCTTTCCTTCGTTAAATCCCTGGGCATTGACGGGGTTACTCAATGCGGCTACCGGGCCTTCTCCGTAAACCTTCCAGGGCCTTGTATCAAAAATGCTTTCTTTGTTGATATCCATCCAGGCCGCTATCTGTTCCAATATAGCTATTTCTTTTTCGTCGATCGTTCCATCACCCCGAACGGGTATATTCAGCAACAGGTTCCCGTTCTTGCTCACGATATCCACCAGCATCTGGATTACGGTTTTGGCAGATTTATACCAGCCATTGTCAAAAAAGGCGCTGTTATAATGCCAGTCGCCAATACAGGAGCATGTTTGCCAGGGCTTATCCTGTATTTTATCGGGAGCGCCCCTTTCCACATCCCACACCATACATTTTTTTTGCTGATCGGTAAGTACTTTGCCAAATAACACGGCTTCCAGTTTACCCTGGTGCCGGGCCATATTCGTATTGTAATAATGCGCCGCTATTTTTAACCCTGCATCGCTTACCGGGTAAAGCGGAAGGCCGGTATCATCAAAATAAAGCAGATCGGGTTTGTACAGATTGATCAGGTCCATTGTGCGGTTATAAAATTTTTCACAATACGCCTGCGATGGTATGGATGCACCATTATTCCAATCCCACTGGGACCACAGCGATCTAACATCTTCACTGCCCTTGCTGAGCGCATGATTCTGGGCATACAATTCCTGTGGATCGAGGCCTTCCCACCAGGTTCCTTTTCCATCGGCCTTGGTCAATTTGCCATCATACGGAATGCCGGCCAAAGGGCCATTCTTATCAGACCGTTGCGCCGTTTCAAACCAGGTCCAGGCGTGGGAAGCATGCACACTTAGCCCGAAAGGAAGGGAAAATTTCCGGGCGGCAGCAGCCCATCCGTCCAGGATATTTTTTTGGGGGCCCACACGTACCGCATTCCATTCCTGGTATTTGCTATTCCACAGGTCCAGGTTATCGTGATGGTTTGCCATGGCGAAAAAATACTGGGCGCCGGCTCTTTTGTATAAGGCCACCAGTTTTTCAGGATCCCAGTGTTCGGCCTTCCAGTCTTTGATCACTTCCTTAAAGCCCGCTTTAGATGGATGCCCATAATGAGCAATATGCGATTTATATTGTCCGCTGCCCTCATCATACATGCCCCTGGCATACCAGTCGCCCTGTTCCGGCTGGCATTGCGGCCCCCAATGCGCCCAGATACCAAATTTGGCATTGCGAAACCACTCAGGCGCCTGGTATTGACTCAGCGATTCCCAGGTGGGCTGAAATTTGCCGGCGGCAACCGGCTCTTTGCTGGTGGCAACCTGTATGATCTTTTTATCCTGCGCAAACGAAAGCAGGTTTAAAGCAATCAAGAAAAAACAACTGCTGACCAATTTTTTCATACTTGAATTTTTTAATTATAGGGTTGATATTTAAAATTTCTGCCACGAATAAACATGTGCTTTAATATCGAAATTATAATATCACGAATATGCATTCGATGCACATTCGTATATTCGTGGCATACTTCTTACCGCACTTCAATTGTGGCTGTCTGCGAAATATTTCGTGAAGAATTCCCCATTTGCAGGATAAACTTACCGCTTTCTGCCTTCCAATCCTTTATTTTTTCATCATAAAAAGCCAGGTCGGACACCCTCACATCCAGTTCCACCAGTTTTGTTTCACCAATGGCTATGCTCTTTTTTTCATTTTTTACAATCTAACTACGAGCTTGTTTAAAATTTTATTTTTCTTAAACCATTAAGGCATTAAGAATAGTTAAGTCAACACTTTGCTTATTACATCTTAACTTCTTAATGTTTTTTTTATACAGGCTTTAAGTTTATAAAACACACATCGTTTTCGTTTATATCAATGGTTTTAGAGCATGTGCTATTCGGCTTTATCTCAATGACACCGGTAAAAAATGGTTTGCCACTGCTTTGATTTTTCAGCTGTTCTACCTGTTGTTTGCTTAACTGGCCGGGCCTTCCCATATCCACATAACCGGTATAGGAATCATTTTGCCGGTAGCCCACTTTAAACAATTCCATGCTATATTTCCCTGCAGGTACATGCGAAAGATTTATCGTCACTTTACCCTTAGGTTTCGATGGCAGATCTTTAATGTAGTAATTTTGATTGTTGATTGAATCCGGCAGGGTGTAAGTGTAATCCCATAAAAGCAACTGCACATTGCCTTTCGCATCTTTGCAGGCATAAGAACGTTTGTCATTGTTAACCAGCGCTGTTTCGCCTAACTTATTTAAAAACCGGTAGGCATAGAAAGCAGGTTTATTAATTCCCTGGATCGTTAACAGGCCAAAGCCCCCGTGAAACGGCGTATATCTTGGGCCCGGCTCTTCAAATATATCGGTAAAAACCCAGTACGACATAGAGTTTGCGGCATTGCCCACCTGCTTTAATTTTTCTAAAATATAAGCGGCTTCATGATAACTGTCGTGAATCGGATCCGCAGGGGTATAAGATGCGCTCCATTCGGTATAATGCAATTCCAGCCGGGGAAAAGCAGACGCTGAAATTTGTTTCCTCGAATTCAGCACATCACCACTCAGCGCAAAACGGTCTTTACTCAACACCGTTCCGGCATTGCCATACTCATCCAAAAAACCCTGTTCCACGCCGTAAGCATGGGTGCTGATAAAATCGATGGGGATGTTGTTTTTTGCACAATGTTCCATCATTTCAGGCACCCAGGCCGCGCCGGCCGTTGCTGGTCCGCCCACTTTATAGGCTTTATCCACTGCCTTAATGCCCTTTACGGCATAATCGTACAGTTTAAAATAGTCCTCCTGTGTACCCGTCCAGAAACCGTCTTTTAAATTAGGTTCATTCCACACTTCAAAATACCAGGTCTTCACCTCGGCCGCTCCATATCTTTCCGTAAAATGTTGCGCCAGGTTTTTTATCAACGCTTCCCATTTACTGTAATCCTTTGGCGGGGTAACATTTCCGCGCCACCAAAAGATCGATTTATTGCCACTGGCCAGTGCATTCGGCATAAAACCCAGCTCCACAAAGGGCTTCATGCCGATGCTTAATAAATAATCGAACAGCGCATCCACATACATATAGTTATACACCGGCCGGCCCTGACTGTCTTCCGTATACACCGCCATTTCATCGGTAAACAAACCGTGCATACGAATGTATTTAAAACCACACTCCTTTCTTACATAAGCCAGTTGCTGCTGCCAGTCGGCCCGCAGGCCTTCATGCGCGCGACCGGCGCCTACACATTCTTTAAACATCGTATTGAACGGTCCGGCGGTTTTGTTGAAATCGATATTGATAAAACGCTGGGCATTTAAGCACAGTGCAGCAAAAGCCGAAGCGGTTAAGATCATCCATTTTTTCATTTGTATGGGTATTTTAAAGCGCAGTCTTCAGCGCATCAATGGTTCGCTGGTCTTTTACGGTATTACTGCTCCGGTCCAAAGCCCCGCCCGTATCCCACCAAAACGGTTTTATGCCACGGGCCAATGCTTCTTTGGTTGTAAAGGTTATCCAATAGTCTACTGAAGCGTTATGCAGGGCCAGGTCTTTGGGAACATGCGCAGAATGATCACGCCGGTATGCGCCATACTCTCCCATGATAACCGGTATGCCCTTATCCACAAATTTTGTTTTCATCCTGTTGTAATCGGCAATATGGGCATCCTCTTCCCCATACGTAGCATTCCGGTCCGGCTCAATGGTGGAGTGGAATCCTTTGCCCCAGTAGTATGCCATTTTACCCCAGCTTACATCTTCATTCAAAAAACAAAACTGGGATGGCAGATAGTTATGCACTTCCACCATCAGGCGATTGGGTGTAGGGTCTGCAGGGAGTGTATTCATGATGTTGTAGGTCAATTCGCTGTTGGTATTGGGTCCCTGCACAATAAGCACCCTGTGGCTGTTTTTTCCGCCGGTGGCGCGAACGGCACTCACAAAGGTTTGGTGATAGGATGCCAGCACTTCCATGGCCGCAGCATCATTGGCGGCCGGCTCATTAGCGCTGGCAAACATCAGGTGCTCATCAAAATCGCGCATAGCGGTGGCTATTTGTTCCCAGAATGCTTTTTGTTTTGCATTAACAGAATCCTGCTTTGCTTTCGTGATGTTATTTTCCAGCCAGCCACCGTCCCAGTGAATATTGAGCATAACGTACACGTCATTGTTTACACAATACCCCACAATTTCTTTTACCCGGTTGAGCCAGTTGGGATCTATCTTTGCGGTCTTTTCATCGCTCAGATGGGTCCAGTTCCACGCGCATGGAAGGCGGATCGCTGTAAAGCCCTGCTGTTTTACAAACTTTACATAGGACGCTGTTACCTGGGGATTGCCCCAACCGGTTTCACCATTCGGAGCTTCCATCGTGTTACCGATGTTCCAGCCCAGTTTGAATTTGGCAGCCAGTTGCACCGCGGTGCTCATCCCCGTTGAATCGGGCGCTTTGGGGCTGGTATTGTAAGATGGATAAATAAGCGCATGCTGATAAATGACCCCCCTCCTTGCCTGCCCGTTATCTGCGCTTACATACACCAGCTTTGAACGGGAAGCCCCGGTAGCGTTGGCATCTGTAACCGTTATTTGTACCGTTGCATTGCCTGCGTTTCCGGAAACAGGGCTGATCTTCAACCATCCCAGGCCGGTTGTATCGATACTCCATTTATCGCTGCTGGTAAAAGAAATGGTTTTGATGCCCCCCGTTGCGGCGATGGTATCGGTATGATTGGTTAGTGTAAGCTGAGGTGCAGCTGCTGTTTTACTGCAGGAAATGATTGCCGTTGCCGCTGTGATCAATACTGCAGCATTTAGAATGAGTTTATTCATCTGTACGTTTTTTATTTTTTAATGGTCAGATGGAATTCGCATAAAAATTATCATCGTTTTGAATATAATTTAACCCGCTAATTTTTTATGCTCATTTCATGTTGTTCATCTTCTTGTTTTTTTAAAAGGGACATGGGGTAGAAACCCCTTGCCCTATTTTGACTGCTTGTTATTTAATTTTTACGACCCTGATATTATCCAATGCCGCATAAAAACCGGTTGAGGTAGCTGCACCACTGAAATTATGCAGGTAAATACTCAGGCTTGTTTTGCCGCTGCTGCCCAGGAGATTGGTTAAACCCGTTGCCGGAGCACCTTTTCCCACGCCAAGGGTTGGGTCGGCGGCACGGAATGCGGTTAAAGGAAGGGTAACGGTGATCCAGCCCCGGGTTGAGAATGGAGCGGTACGCGAAGGAGCAACCTGCCAGGGTTCATAACGGGCGATGTAGTTACCGGCAAATCCATTCGCAAAGCATAGGGTACCGCCATTCCAGGGATGTGCAACGCTTATTTCGAATTGGAGCGCCCAGCTATCCACCGGATCAGAAAGATTTGCTGCGGGCACCCATTGATTTTCACCAATGGGGAAATTATACTTGCCATCCCCTGCCGTTCCGTCACCGCTCTGCATGGCTCCGGTATTATAGGCTGCAAACATACTGGTGTTTGAACCCAGTACACCATTAAAATCTGCGCTGTAGGGAGGCCATCCGGAATTTGCATCGCCACTGGTCAGCGCCACACCACCCCACCAGCCCCAGCCAAAATAATCACCCCATTCCATATTGGCCAATAACCCCGTGGTGGATCCGCTGGCAACCGTATTCACATGATACACCGTAGTAGCGGTGCCAAAACTTGTGGTAACGGAAACCGGGCCCTCCTGCGCAATGGCGGGCATTATAAAACCAACGGCGCTACCATCGTCTGCTGAAGCGTATGCCGCAATATGGGTACCTGCAAAACTTAGCGTTTGTATCCCTTTAAGATAGGTTCCATAAATATAAACGGAATCGCCGGCCCGGGCATTTGCATTCGACAGGCCGGTGATGGTGGGCAATGCTAAAATTTTAAAATCAACGGTGCCGCTTTTGCCGGTAAATATCACATTCCCCGAGATGGGTGCAGGGTTGGGCATAATGAAACCAAGCGATGTGCCCTCCAGATTGGACCTGAAGGATGTAATCGTTGCGCCACCATAAGATAAATGCTGGCCTAAAACAAGATCCGTACCGTAAAGAAACACGGAATCGCCCGGGTTGGCAAATACATTTGAGATGGCCGTAATCACAGGCGCCGCCGGTCCTAACTTAAAATTAAAGATGGTGGTACCCGCGGTTGTTGTGTACTCGATGGTATAAAGCTTGCTGGTATCCATTGTTGTAAATGAAATAGCGGGGATCTGTACTACGGCATTATCCTGCGCCAGTAACGCGCTATTGAAAGATGCGGGCACCCCGTTAAAACGAATGTTTACAGCGTTCTGCAGGTGCCGGCCGGTAATAACCACCCATTGACCATTGGCGGCCAGGCTATTCAGCATGGTATCCGCCGGGGAAGCGGCATAATTTCTTACAGCTGTGATTACAGGGGCAGATTCCGATGTGGCTGTTTTTTTACAGGCCGGCAACAGGAAAATAAACGCCGCTGAAAGGCAGCAAAGCAGGAAGCCCGGGTTTAATCTATTTTGCATACTATTATTTTTTATTGATCACATGAATTAATAATACGGTACCGGTGGGTCTAACAATTTAGGATCGGTAGCCACTTCCGATGCCGGCAGTTGTAAGGTAAATGCTGAAATGGTTGCCGGAACAATCGGCGTTGGTCCGCCGGTTTGACCTGCAGGCGTGGGGGTCATCACCCCGCTGCTGTCGGTAATGGTAACACGCTGCTGGTTATTGATAAAGTTCACCGCTTTAACCGGGTTCCAGTATGAAAGCCGCACCAGGTCTAACCAAAACTGGCCTTCAAAAGCAAACTCGATCCTTCTTTCCTTAATGATACTATCCATGTTTATGGTTGTCACCAGGCTTATACCTGCCCGGGTCCTTACCTCGTTAAAATAATGCAGGGCATCCGCATCGGCGGTGGCCGCATTATTGCCCAATCTGGCTTCGGCGTAAACCAGGTACACATCGGCTAAGCGCAGCAATGCATCGTGCTCTATAGACGCCGTAAAGGTCATGGTTGGCGCATTGTTATCTTTTTCATTGCCGATGATATGCTTTTTCATGTATTGCCCGTTAGCAGTGAATCCGCCACCGGCAGCATTTAATTCGGGATAAAAATCCTTGTTAAGCATAAAGCTTGCTTTTCTTCTTATACTATCATCCGCGGTATAATTCAGATACAGATCATAGGTAGGCTGCAACGGCGTCCAGGCGCCATTCTGCTGCGGGTTGATATCATTGGAGGGCGAATACGTAAGCAGTAGATTACCTGCCTGCCAGGATACAGCCGGCCCTGTTGCCCATTGCAACGCAAATAATGATTCCGGATTATCATTGTACTGGGTGCGAAACAGGTTATAATAATTGGGCAGTAAACCAAGCCCGCTGTTTTTACAAACATTGCCGGCGTATTTTGCCGCGCTGTCTAATAAGGCCTGGTTGCGCGTTCCACCGGATTGCCCTAACCCTGCCATGGTCAGATATACTTTTCCCAGCATCCCCTGCGCCGACCAGGTGGTTACCCTGCCCGTGGCATCCGTTACAGGCAGGGCCTGTGCTGCAAACGTCAGGTCCCTGGCAATAAACTTATAGACATCGCCAACAATATTGCGGTTCAGCAGCGGTTGTTGTATCAGCTTGCTGTTATCTTCAATAATGGGCACGGCACCCCACAACATAGCGAGGTAATAATAAGCAACACCCCGGATAAATTTTGCTTCGCCAATTGCCGCATTTTTATCTGAAAGACTGATAGACGCATCCGCTTTTTGTTGAATGGCATTAATCGTGGTATTGCATTGGCCAATGATATTGTAGAGCCCTGTCCACCCGCCCTGCATCACACTGTTGCCGGCTGTTATGGTACGGGTGTACAGTTGTACCCAATCACCATTCCAGGGAAAATAAGCATTCCCGCTTAAAATATCGCCCAGCGGTAAAAAGGCAGCGTGATGCCATATGCCCCAGGTAGGGCCGCCATATAAGCTGGCGGTTGCCAGGCGCAAGTCAGCTGTGGTTTTGTAAAAATTATCCGCACTGATCTGCGATTGGGATGGCCGGTCGAGAAAACTCTTGCTGCAAGCCCCCAATGCGACAGTGGCGAACATAACCAAAATGAATCTATATATATGTTTCATTGTGTTCAATTTTAATTCAGCACTTGTTTAAAAATTTATTTTTGAAAACCATTAAGACATTAAGAATAGTTAAGTCTGCCTATTGCTTTATGATTCTTAATTCCTTAATGGTTATTTTAGTCCTATACTGTTTACAATAAGTCATTTTATTAAAGTTTAAACAGACGCTTATTTATTTAAACCAATATTAACCCCAACAGTAAACACCCTTGGTTGCGGATAATAGCCGTTATCCCATCCTGCCTGTAATGGGTTCCAGGATCCGATTTCAGGATCCATGCCGCTATACTTTGTAATCATAAAAGCATTGGATACCGTGGCGTATACCCGGCAGGTATTTACATGTACCCTGGACAGCAGTTTTTCGGAAAACCGGTATCCTAACGACATCGTTTTGCAGCGGATAAATGACCCGTCTTCTATAAACAGATCGGAAGGGCGGCTGTTTTCATTGGTATTATCATTACGCAGGCCAACGATCCATGTATCCGGGTTTTTAACATAGAAATTAGTATAATCGGTTGTTGATCCATTGGGATCTTTCATGGCAACAACGGCATAATCCAATACCGGCGTGAAATAAGACGTATTGTTTTGGGGATTGTTTTGCGAAATCTTCAGCTGGTTCAACACCTTATTGCCTACGCTGGCGGTAAAGAATATATTAAAGTCAAAATTTTTATAGTTCAACGTATTATTAAACCCAAACTGATATTTAGGCAAAGGAGACCCCAGATAGGTTTGATCTTTGGTATCAATAACGCCATCGCCATTCAGATCCTTATACATGCGGTCGCCATACCAGATACCGCCACCATTTGGAGACACCGGGTAAGGATTGCCGCTTTGATCTACCGGCAGGGCATGCGTTTTAAAATCTTCCGGCTTAGCAAACACCCCGTCAAACCTGTAGCCGTAAAATGCGCCCATCGGTTTTCCCACAACCGTTTTGCCAAAAACATAACCGTTTAAAGACTGGGGGATATTGGCCGAAGTGCCACCGGAGCCTAAGCTGACTACTTTATTCTCAATATAGGAAAGCGTAAAATCTGTTTTCCAGGTAACGTTTTTCCTGCTGATATTGGTAGTACCGATTCTGAAATCAAAGCCTTTATTGCTCATTGAACCGATATTTACAATAGGCGCAGCCATGGCCCCGGGCGACCAACCGGTGGTAGTACCCGAAAATAAGGGCAACGGAAGTGCTAATAACAGCCCATCTGTTTTACGGTTATAAACATCTAACGAAAAATTTATTTTCCAGTTTAAAAATGTTCCGTCTAACCCGGCATTTGCATTGTTTGTTTTTTCCCAGGAAATAAAGGGGTTGGCTAAATTGGACTGGAACTGCGACGCACCCGATAAGGCAGTTTGTACAGCTGTAAGCAACGTGGTGTACATATTAGGAGGTATGTTCTGGTTATTGGTAACGCCATAACCCAAGCGCAGTTTTAATTCATTGATAAATGACACGCTCTTTAAAAAGCGTTCATTATTCAGCTTCCACGCGAAGGCACCTGAGTAGGTGGTAACCCAACGCCTGCCTTCGGCAAAGTTGGAAGACCCATCACGACGCAGGTTCCCCGTAAGCAGGTATTTATCGTTCACCGTAAGGCTTAAGCGCCCAAAATAAGATTCCAGTGCTGGGCCCGAGCCTTTTACCCCGCTATTGGCAGCGGTAGTGGCATCTCCTGCACTGATGGATTTTACATTATTGGAAGGAAAATTCTGCCTTGAAGCGGAAACATTTTCGAAGGTCGTTAACTGCGCTTCGTGCCCGGCTGTGGCGCTTATATTGTATCGCTTGTTAAATAAATGATTGTAGTTAAAATAATTTCGTACAACTGTGTAAATATTCTGATTGGAAGCATAGGATGCGGAATTAACGGTATTCTGTACTTTTCCAAACGTGTAGGTTGGATGAAAAATGTCTTCAGTTGCAAAATCAAAATTACCGGACGCCTCATTTCTTAAAGACAGGTCCTTGTAAAACTGGATTTCAGCATACACATTACCAAACAACTGGTTTCTTCTCCTGTTATCCGAATTTAAAGCAGCAAGCCCTACGGGGTTGGGCACGGGCGTTACCCATCCCGAAGTATTGGTAACGCCGCCCCAGCTGCCGTCGAGATTTTTTACGGGAATATCCGGTGTTAAACTAAGCGCGGTATTGATGACACTGTTTGATGTGGTAGATACCGCTTCGTTTATATGCGCCAATTGCAAACTGGTTCCTATTTTAAGCCAGCTGGTGGTTTTGTTATCCAGATTCAGGCGCACCGAATATCTTTTAAAGTTTGACCCAAGCGCTATGCCATCCTGGTTGAAATAGGATAATGATAATAAATATTGCGTTCTTGCGTCGCCCCCGTTTATAGCCAGGTTATGATTTTGCATCGGCGCGCTGCGGAATAATGCCTCCTGCCAATCGGTGCCGGCTCCTAAATATTTGGGATTGGCAAATTCCGGACGGGCATCAAAACCCCAAACCGCAGCCCTGGCATTCAGTAATGAGGCAAACTGCGGCAGATCAACCACCGGTAATCTTTTGGGCAATTGCTGATAACCAAAATAGTTATCGTAGGTGATGGTGGGCGGACCGGACCTGCCCCGTTTTGTTGAAATAACAACAACACCATTGGTTGCCTGCGAACCATAGATGGCCGTTGCCGAAGCATCTTTTAATACATCGATCGATTCAATTTCGGAAGGGTTGATTGTATTTAAAGGGTTTGAACCAGCACCCGGATTACCCGGTGGTGCAATCACCACTCCGTCGATCACATATAAAGGAGAATTGTTTCCGTTTACAGATGAAACGCCGTGAATCTGTATAGATACGCCCCCTCCGGGCTGACCGGAGATCTGCTGTACCATTACCCCTGCTACTTTTCCCTGCAAAGCCTGGTCGAATGTAGACGGCTGCGTTTTGCGCAATTCATCCCCGGAGATGGAAGAAATCGATCCGGTAAGATCCTTTCTCCTGACTTTTCCATAGCCAATTACCACTAAATTCTCCAATTGGTTATCGGTTGTTTCCAGCTGAATATTCAGCCTGTTCGAGGTAACCGGCACTTCCTTTTGTGTATAGCCAATATGGCTGATGACAATGACCTCGCCTTTGCCGGCTTCAATACTGAAGCTACCGGTGCTATCTGTTGTGGTATAACGCGTGGTTTTTACCACGTGAATGGTAGCGCTGGCAATGGGTTTCTTCAGGTTATCGGTAACCGTTCCGCTGATCTTTGTTTGCGCAAATGCCGTGGTACCCACCAGCAGCAATATGCATAAAATAGCTGCCGGCAGGCGTTTTAACAAGCGTATCGTTTCTTTTTCCATACAAGCTCTTTTAGAAATGGTGGTTAATGAAATGCTTTTCTAATGTGTATCATAATAGTTTTGGGAAATGTAGTTATAGATCACCCAGGTTCCGTCTTTATTGACAGCAACCAGTTGCAATTGATCAGCCGTCAGTGATTTAACCAGCAAACCACCTCTCCAGTTCGGTATTTGGTTACCCTGATTTTTTTGATCATGAAGCACATCTGTGCCAAAAGTGGACAGGGTTTTGTTTTTGACATTCAGCATAAACTTTCCTGTTCCTGATAAAGCGGGCGCCATTGTATTATTCACCTTTAAATTGGCATTGCCTATTAAATCAAATGTCATGGTGCCATAATCACCCGCAGGCATTACCCAGTCGAACCAGCTGGCGTCCCATTCCCAGCTATAATTCGCTCCTGCAAAATAGACGGGCCCATTAAAATATTTACTGGCACCGGCTGCATTTACATCCAGCTTCCATGTTTTAGATTTTCCCAGCCCCCCGGTAAGATTGATCCACATCGGGTCGCTTACCGTTTGGGCATCAATAGTGGAAACAGTCACTACATAAGGATCTGCGGTTACCATTCCACCTGCGCTTTCAACACTGTAATAAATGGTATCTGTACCCGGGAAAGGAAAATTCATCGTATCTGTTACGCGGATCGACTTACCGGTTGGGGTTACCCAATAGGGCGTTACATTGGGCGTAAGGCTTTGTAAAATGAAATTATTGGGATTTGCCGGATCGGGTGTTACGGAAAATTTAAGATCCGTTTTATTTAATACAGGGCCCAGGCCTGCAACATCTGGTTTACAAGCCGTAAACAGCATGATGAGCCCTAAAAAAAAGAGAGATATCCTGGATATTTTTTTCATGACAAACAATTTTATTGGTTCAACGAATTACCAGCCGGCATTTTGTTTCAGGACCCCATTTGACAATGAGATCTGGTTATTGGGTATTTGAGACAGTCCCTTTGTAGCTTTTATATTATCCGCAGCAATGGTTACGGTTGCCGGCGCCCCTCCATTGAGCAGCGTTGTAGTTTCAGCGATCGTTGAAGCTGCTGCGTCTACCCCCTGCCGGAGCAGATCCCAGTAACGGATGCCCTCACCGGCAAACTCCAGTCTTCTTTCGGCCATAATGCCGGCCTGGCTTACCGGGGTTTGAACAAAGCCGGCACCCAATGCTCTTTTACGCACTGCATCGAAATCGGCTTGTGCATTAGCGGACCCTAATTCTGCCGCCATCAACAACACATCTGCATACCGGATAGCCACATAGTCCTGGTATTGTCCTATCTGAAAACTTGGGCTGCCCAGTTTTTCAGCTAAACTTTTACCTGCCGCATCAGACATTGGTGTATATTTTTTCCAATAGTACCCGGTATATTCCCGTTGGTCTTTCTGGATATCCGATACGGAGCCTCCTTTGGGCAATTCCTCACCGGCAATGGAGATAATGGTGGCCTTTTGTCTTACCGAATCAACAAGGCTGTATGCGTTCCATAGCCTGGGATTAACGGTGGCGCCCCCCCAGCCCTGGCCATAGGGTGTAATCTGGCTGTTTACACCATAGCGTATGCCAAACATCACCATCCACTGGTTACCATCCGTATTTCCATTATAATCGCCGGTAAACGTGTATTTAACTCCAAAAACCGTTTCCTTATTATTTTCACCGGCATAGTTGTCCAGGGAAGCCGCGGGCCACAGGTTGGCAAAATTGTCGACCAGGCCGTGGCCGCTGTTGGCAATTACATCTTCCGTATACTTCAATGCATCGGCTTTGGTTATTACCCCGGCCAGATCAGGCTTGCCATAATAGCCGGTGTAATAAAGATATACCCGCGCCATTAACGCTTCTGCAGCCCATTTAGTGGCACGACCATAAGTAGCTTTATCCTGGCTGGGATAGCTGATTGCAGAAAGATTGTCAATGGCATATTTTAAATCCTGCGCTATTAAGTTATAAACACTATCAGCGCCTGCCTGTGGAATATTATCAGCAGAAGGTGCCGTAAGCAAAGGGATATTGCCAAACAATCTTACCAGGTCGAAATAGCAATAGGCCCGTATAAACCGGGTTTCGGCTATATAGGCGTTGCTTGCATCGGCAGTGCCCGACCAGTTGACCTGGCCGATATTTTTCAGCAGCATATTGGCCCGGTAAATGGCTTTATAATAATCGGCCCAGGGGCCGGAATACATATCCATATCGGCGGGAGAGCGCAACTTATTAAACTCATCGACCATTGTCCATCCCCATCCATCGCCATTTCCGGTAGCGCCGAAGGCATTGTCAGACATCACTTCCGACATGGATACGATTCCTCCTCCATTTGAAACAGCGGTTTTTAACCCGGCATACACACCGGTAAGCGCTTTAAACGCATCCGCAGGTGTTTTATAAAAATTTTCTTCTGAACCAGTGGTTACGTCCTTTGTATCGAGAAAGGATTTGCTGCAGGATGCCAATACGGATACCGCAGCAATCGTTATATATAGTTTGAACTTGTTCATTTCTGATTATTTAAAATTTACAAACGAATATTGGCGCCAACCAGCAGGGTTCTGGGGCGCGGATAATACCCAACATCCACACCTTGTGTAAAGTCGCCCGCATTAAAACCTATTTCAGGGTCCATACCGTTATACCGGGTAAAGGTGAAGGCATTGAGCACCGAAGCATATACCCGGGCCCTGCTAAAAATGCCTGTACGAACGGATTTTGAAAGATCATAGCCCAGGGTCATCGTATTGATCCTTAAAAAATCTCCTTTTTGAAGATACAGGTCTGAAAAGCCCGTCCAGTTACGGTTATCCTCCGTTACACGCGGTAGCCTGTCAGAGGTACTCTCGCCATGCCATCTGTTTAAGATGTCTTTGCTCCAGTTGCCAAAAGGCCCTGCAGGATCGTGCCACGACTGTACAATGCTGTTGCCGGCCACCCCGGATGCCTGCACCAGGAAATCAAATCCCTTGTATTCGAGCGATACGCCAAACCCAAATGTATAATGCGGGTTCGGATCCCCTATCCGGGTTTTATCTTTATCATCGATTATACCATCGTTATTAAGATCCACATACCGCACATCCCCCGGCTGTGCATTGGGTTGAATGAGCTGGCCGGCCGTATTCTTATAATTCAGCACATCTGCTTCGGTCTGAAAGATGCCCGCCGTTTTATACCCCCAGAAATAACCAATGGGGAAACCGTTCTCGGCCCTGTAAAACTCTGGTCCGTTATTAAATAAAACATTGGTATTTCCATGAATAATATGATCCCTGGTGGGGATATTGCCCACCTGGTTTTTGTTATAGGCGCCGTTGGCATTAACCGTATACTGTAACTTACCGATTGTGTTGTGATAGGAGAAGGAGGCCTCGAAGCCCGTATTGGTAACATCTCCACCGTTGATGGTGGGAGCTTCCGCACCCGCTGTTGCCAGTATGGGCGCTTTAATTAACCAGTCTTTTGTCTTTTTATTATAGTAGTCAACCGTTATATTCAGGTTATGTAAGATAAGCGCATCAAAGCCGATATTGCTTTGTTCGGAGGTTTCCCATTTAATATCAGGATTGGCCAGCCGGCTTGGGAAGGCACCGGCAACATTGTTACCTTCTGTACTGCCAAAATTATACCGTGCGTTTATAAAGCTTATCGGGGCCAGGTATTGATAGGGGGCTACGTTCTGGTTTCCGACACGCCCCCAGGTTGCACGGATCTTTAAAAAGTTAATCCCGCTGACAGCGGTCATGAATTTTTCTTTTGACACGATCCACCCCGCAGCAACGGACGGGAAATATCCCCAACGATGCGCAGGGGCAAAATTGGAAGATCCATCGCCGCGGAATGTAAGGTTCAGCAAATATTTCTCCTGGTAATTATATTGAAGCCTTCCAAAATAAGACAACAGGGCCGATTCGTACGGGCCGCCGCTGATGCCCATCTTGTTTGCCTGTGTCGTATTCTGCGCAACAGAAAGATAAGCATACGCCAGATCTGCAACACGTAAATTGAAATTGCTGCCGTATATGTTGGTCCCTTTCGTTTTTAACGCGGAACTACCCGCCATCACGCTAAAATCATGGCCACTCTCCACTTTAAAGTCATAACTTAACTGGTTATCGAATTGAATACCCAGGCCGGCATTCATCGACTGCCATACAGTAGCCGTATCATTAAACGCATAAACCGACAATTTGTAAGGCGGCAGGTAACCATGCGCCTGGCCTGGCGTATAATTTACACCCAATGCACTCCGGAATCGTAGTCCTTTTATGGGCTCGATCACCGCATATATGTCGCCGAATAATTTCTGATTACTATTGGCAGCGCGCGTGGTATAATCCATCCCGGCATAAGGATTGGACTCGCCTGTATTCCAGGCCCGGCCCGGGTCGCCGGGATACCACCCGTTATTAGCCGCATTAAAATAAGCCCCCGCTGAATCATACATGGGCAAGAACGGGCTCGTGTTATAGGCGCTGCGCAAGGTATTGCCATAAATGCCCCCAACGGCCAGCCCATGATTGTTCTGGTAATTAAATGTAAGATGCTGACCGAGCTTTACAATATTATTATACAGATTGTGCTCGGAGTTTACCCGGAATGTATACCGGTCAAAATTGGAGAACTTAGCCCCGCCTACGATTCCCCCCTGGCCGGTATATCCCAGAGATAAGGAATATACAGAAGCGGCACTACCTCCAGAAACACCCAATACATAATTCTGGGTCGGTACATTTTTTGCAAACATCTGGTCCATCCAGTTGGTGTTTACTTTCAGGTTGTTGATCACGTCATTGGTGAAATAGGGATCCTTTCCCGAGTTCACTGCCGCCTCATTTACTATGGTCGCATATTCTTTGGCATTGAGTAATTGCGCTTTTCGCGCCACATTCTGCCAGCCGTAATACGCATCGAAAGTTACCTGGGGCCTGCGGTTTAATTTTCCAGACTTTGTAGTCACCAATATTACGCCGTTGGCCGCCTGTGATCCATAGATAGCCGCAGAGGCGGCATCTTTCAACACATCTATGGATTCAATATCGTTGGGATTCAGGTAGGAAATATCGCCACCCACCTGTACACCATCCACCACATATAACGGGGAAAAACTGCCAATGGTTCCTTTACCGCGGATAACCACCACCATTCCGGATCCCGGCTGACCAGACGATGAAGTGATCTGAACACCGGGAGCCTGGCCCTGCAATGCCTGCAAGGGATCTGTAGTACTTTGTTTCTGGATATCCTCACCTTTTACCTGTACGTTTGCCCCGGTTACCAGTTTTTTCTTTTGGGAACCATAACCGATGACTACTACATTCTCCAATTGGTTGTCGGCTATTTCCAATTGAACATCCAGGTTATCCGAAGTAACTGTTACTTCCTTTTGCAGATAGCCAACACGGGTGATCGCGATATGGTCGCCCGTTTTTGCTTCAATGCTGAAATGACCTGCATCATTGGTAGTGGTATAGCGGGCCGTTTTTACAACCTGTACCGTAGCACCGGCAACGGGCTTGTTTTGATGGGTAACCGTGCCGCTGATTTTTGTTTGCGCAAAAGCTGCCGTGCTACCACCTGCTAAGAGCCATACAAACAGCATACCTTTCAGTAGCATTTGCAAGCGAATCGTTTTTATTCTTTTCATATATGGCATTTATTATATAAAAAATTACAGTTGTACGGTTGTTTTTTTGCCTTCATACCGTACCAGTTTGTCGTAGCGATTAAAATCCAGCAATTTTGATTGTGTACTGGAAATAATATTTACCAGGAATACCCTTTTGTCCGGCATGCCCTCAAAGCTTCCTTTCCGGTCTTCAAAGGTCAGCGTATGTGCCGCTTCATTGTATTGAACCGGTATAATGGAATAACGGCCATTTTCATAATTATAATTGGTGCCTTCATCCTCGTATAAATGAAACCTTGCATCGGCACCCGTATAAACATTTAAGATGATGGTGTCTGCTTTTTTCTCTGCGGTATATTGTAATGCAGGTCCAAAAGGAACAATGGACCCTGCTTTTACAAATACAGGTATTCTTTCGTAAGGCGCAACGGCATTTATATGTTGCCCGGCAGCATAAAATTTGCCTGAATACAAGTCATACCATCCGGCACCTTTTGGTAAGTACACGCTCCGGCTGGTTTGTTTATATTGATATACCGGATTGATGAGCAATGCACTCCCAAACATGTATGCATCAGCAATGTTGTGTGCCGAGGCATCATCGGGAAAGTCCATTGCCAAACCACGCATGATGGTGTAGTTATCATGATATGCGGCCCCGGCACAGGAATAGATATAGGGCAACAACCGGTACCGTAGCTGATCGTAAAAAACAAAGCTTTTGTATGCGGGGTGGTCTTCGGGAGCGATATTGAATATTTCGCGATACGGGTACTGGCCATGCGCCCGGAATAACGGAACAAATGCGCCGAACTGGTACCAGCGGGCATTCAGTTCCCGCCATTCTTCCAATGCTGCGGCATCGGGTTTTTCAAATTTTTCGGGCACTACAAAACCGCCGATATCCATTGTCCAGTAAGGCAGGCCCGACATTGAATAATTAACCCCTGCTGCTACCTGGTTTTTCATATCCTCCCAGGTAGATCCGATATCGCCACTCCAAACCGTAGCCGCGTACCGTTGCGAACCGGCGAAAGCGCTCCTGGTTAATAAAAACACCCGCTGATCCGGATGGGCCGACCGTTGTCCTTCATAGATCCCTTTTGCATTTTGTAACGGGTACGCATTTAGATATTCCGCCGCACTGCCCAGGGCCGTTGGCGTCATTTGCAGCTTTCTTTTTCCGGGACTGACGTTGGAAAGAATATCGGGCTCGCTGGCATCCATCCACCAGGCATCGATTCCTTTGCTGTACAGTTTTTTATCGATCAGGTTCCAGAAACCTTTCCGGGCATCCGCGTTAAATGCATCATAAAAAGTAGATGTATAGCCTTGCCCGATCCAATCCCGCTGACGGTCGGCAATATTGCGTTTATACAGCCAGCCGTTTTTATTAAAATCATTATAGGTGGTAATGCCTTCATAAAACTTGGGCCAAACCGAAATCATTATCTGCGTATGATATTGTTTATGCAGCGCATCAATCATACTATCGGGCGAGGGGAAACGGGTTTTGTCAAATTCCTGGCTTCCCCATTCCTGCTCGCGCCAGTAACTCCAGTCCAGCACAATATTATCGATCGGTAGTTGTCTTTTCCTGAATTCATGTACCGTGGCAAGGATCTCGTCCTGCGTTTTATAACGCTCCCGGCTTTGCCAGAAGCCCAAAGCCCATTTGGGCACAATGGGCGCCTTGCCGGTAAGATAGCGGTAGCCGGCAATAACGCTGTCCATATTATTACCGCCGTACACAAAATAGTAGTCCATTTGTTTGCCTGCCTCGGATGAGAAGCTGAACGTATTTTTCGCTTCGGCTGTAAGCGGTTCCTGCCATTTTACAGAGATATAGGATTCCCCTCCTTCCGGTGTCCATTCAATACAGATCGGGATTTTTTCGTTATTTTTTACAGTGAACGGTACGAACGCTGTTGCAGGGTTCCATGCTTTTCGCCAACGGTTGAGTACGGGTTGATTGTTGATCCACACTTTAAGGGTACCGCCAAATACAAACTTTAACTGGTGCAATCCCGACAGGTTGGTGGCAATACTCCCCTGCCAGGTAACGGTGCCTGTTTCGGGTTTAAATTCTTTGGGTAACTGAATTTTACTATCACCCAAAAATTCCATATCAATTTTACTTTCCGCTCTTTCCGTGACAACTTCCTGTGGTTTGTTTTTATCGTTGGCGTAAGATGCCGTAAGCCACCCTTCTTCGCCATTTTTTGAAAACAACTGGTAGTCACCCAGCGGATGCAGCGGGCGCACATCCCCTGCTTTGGTGAGTGAATAATTATCCCACAATATGCCATAACGTTTATTGGAAACCAGGAACGGAATGGCAACTTCTGTGTTGTTTTGAAAAAACTCAACCTGCTGTCCTTTATAATTGATGATACCGCTTTGATGCTGTCCCAATCCATATATGGCCTCATCGTTTGCCGTTTGAAAGGATTGGGTCAGGTGATAATTGGGTTTCCCGTCTATTATTACCGGTTTAAAAATCCGCCCGCCAACATTTTTTTCGGCCAGGATCCGCGCTCCGTTTTTATTAAAAAAGGAAACCGCCCCGGTTTTTTTGTCAATTTCCGTAACCAGGTTTTTGGTTTTTATCACCAGTTTCCCGTTCACAACAGCTGATGTCCAGGCTACATTTTTATTCTTTATATAAGAAGTAACCAGGCTGGAGAAAGGGCGTATTTCCCTGTTCGGCGCTGCAGTAATATGTACAATATTGTCGGATATTATTTCCGCTTTTATCGCTTGCTGGCCGCCTTCCGGCCGGTCAACATAAACAATAACCCCGTCATCCGTTTTGGAGACACCGTTATTTTGCGCCAAAATGACAGCATTAGAATTGAAGATCATCCATACCAGCAATAGCCATAATTTTTTCATACCCTAAGTAATTCGTTAGATTTATACTGCTCAAAAGTAGGGTCTAAGTCCTGCCACGGGGGTACCGGTTTGTTACAGATTAGGTACTCATTTGTTGCAAACCAACTAATTACAGGATTTTCATAGAAGATATTGCTCCTATCCAGCATCATTGTATCCAGGCAGGGGGGCCTGGTGGGTAATTTTTCCAGATGTTGAATAAGGGCGACTTAATGACAGTCAAAGGGAGTGAACAGGGTGGACGCATTTGAAATAAGGTAAACATAGCCTGTAGGACGTAAGGCGAATATCCCTGGCTTTCAGCCGGGGGCAACGGACGCGTAGATCGCGCGGCCACCGGGGCCGAATATTTAATGTTTCGGAAGGCGGCTGCGTTCAACAAACACATTCGACCCTTTCTGGGCCGCATCCTGTATATATCTGTTGCTCCGGGCCGAAGCCCAGGGCTATTATTTTGCATCACTCCTGGCTGTGCGTGCATTATTTCGCGGCATCATCCGCAGCTTGCTTTATATATCGGGAGGGCAGGATATTAAATTCTTCCTTAAATTGTTTGGTGAAATTTTTGGGATTATTGAAGCCTGTTTCATAGGCTATTTCGGCGATCGATTTTCCGCTTTTGGAAAGCAACAACGCCGCCTTTTTTAACCGGATCGTTTTTAAAAAGTCGATGGGTGTTTTGCCGGTGAGTGTTAGCAGTTTCCGGTATAAGGTTACCCTGCTCATAAATAATGCCTGGCTGAGACTTTCAACTGAAAAGTCCGGATCGGCAATATTTTTTTCTACAATGGCCAGTGCGTCTTCCAAAAATTTTTCATCCACCGAGGTAATGGCTATTTCTTTCGGGTTTACCTCTATCTGCTTTTGAAAACGCTTGTGCAGTAACTCCTGCTGTGCAATAATATTATTGATCCTGGATGCGAGAATTTCAAATGTAAACGGCTTTGTAATATAATCATTCACCCCTATCTGAAGACCCTCCAGCTGTTTTTCTTCGCTGCCTACTGCTGTGAGTAAAATAACAGGGATATGCGCGGTCTCTTTCTCCGTTTTTATTTTTTTTGATAGCTCTAATCCATTCATTTCGGGCATCATTAAATCACTCACAACCATATCCGGTACCTGGTTTTTTATTTTGTCCCAGGCCTCCTTGCCGTTTGCCGCTTCTATCACCTGGTAATGCGCTTTAAGGTTGTCTTTGAGGTAAAAGCGCATATCTTCATTATCCTCCGCAATCAGTATTGTTTTTTTCCCTTTCTTTTTATATGCTTCATTCAGCTCTTTTTCAGTTGCACCAGATTCGGTATCCACAGGAATGGCGCTTGCGGGTTTTCCTTCATTAAAAGCATCCGGTGTTTTTTTCTCCGGAATTAACAGGGTGAACGTGGTTCCCTGGCCGGGCAGGCTTTTAACCGTTATCACGCCCTTATGCAGTTTTACAAATTCCTTTGTGATCGCCAACCCGATGCCTGTGCCCTGGTTTACCATTGAATCCGGTAAATGGGTTTGAAAGAACCGCTCAAATATCCGCTCCTGGTCACCCGGGGCAATGCCGATACCTGTATCCGCCACTTCAACAACTACCATGGCTTGTTTTTCCGTTTCACTCACCGGCTTATATTTTATGCTGACCCTCACCCGTCCGGAATCGCTGGTATATTTAAAGGCATTGGAGAGCAGGTTAAACATGATCTTTTCGATCTTATCCCTGTCGAAATACATTTCAAGGTGCTCCGTATCTGTATCAAATGAAAATTGGATTTTCTTTTTTTCCGCAACATCTAAAAAAGAATCACTGATATCTTTTACAAAACCGATCATATCGCCAAACGATGGATGCAGCTTCATTTCCTGTTCCTGGATCTTCCTGAAGTCCAGCAGCTGATTCACCAGCGCTAACAACCGTTTTGCATTGCGCTGCACCAGGTTTAACTGCGTTCGCTGATCATCGTTCGTTACCTGCTTTACCAGCTTATCCAGCGGGGCAATGATCAGGCTTAAGGGGGTTCTGAACTCATGACTTACATTCGTAAAGAACTTTGTTTTCATTTGTTCAATAGCCTGCGTTCTTTCGGCTTCCTTCCTTTGTTCCGCAACCGTATAACGCATGTGTATCCTGTCGAGGATTATTTTTCTTGCCAGCAAGGTCAGCCCTATTACCAATAATACATAAATAATATAGGCAAGGTTGGTGCGCCAGAACGGGGGCGTAATTTTAATATGCAGCGTTTTTACCTTGCTCCATACCCCGTCCCGGTTCATCACTTTTACCATAAAGTCGTAATCGCCCGGGCTCAGGTTCGTATAGGTGGCACGCCGTTGATTGCCGTCTGTATACACCCATTCCTTATTAAACCCTTTGAGCATATAGGCATACTTATCTTTTACACTATGCACAAAATCAAGTGAAGCAAATTGAATGGTAAAATAATTTTCCTCGTACCGGAGCTGCACCTCGTTTACCTGTGCAATGCTTCGCGGCAGCAAAACCCGGTTATTCACCAGCTCCCCGGGTTCTATATTTTTGTTGAGCACCTGTAACCCGGTAAACATCAGTTTGGGGCGGCCTGCTGTTTTATGTATGAAGGCGGGATTGATGATATTAAATCCTGAAGTACCTCCGAAAATCAATTCCCCCTGCCTGGTTTTATAAGCAGCATTTTCATTAAACTCCCGGCCGTGCAGGTTATTGGTTTCATCGTAATTAACGATCGTCAATACCGTATTATCCCCGGCATCAAGGGGTATGGCGTTACACAAGCCATTGGGCGTGGAAATCCAGAAAGCATGATTCGCATCCTCGATAACATTTAATATTACATTGTCGGGGAGACCATCATTCACGTCAAAACGCTGGAATTTCCCGGAGCCCGGGTTAAAGAGGGTCAGCCCATCGGTGGTACCGATCCAGATCCGGCCCTTAGCATCTTCATAAAGACAGATAATATTATTGTAGTTCAGGCTGTTTTTTTCTGCCGTAGCGGTATACGTGTTGTGATACTGGTTTTTTGTGTTAAAAACAGCCAGCCCATTTGCCGACCCTACCCATATATTGCCCTTTTTATCCTGTAAAATAGCAGAAACATAGTCCGAAAATTGCAGCCCCCGCTTTTCATCAGCCCGGAAATGTTCAAACGAGTTTGTTTTTGTATCAAACCGGTCTAACCCGGAGCCTAAGGTACCGATCCATAAATTTTGTTCTTTATCCTCAAATAGCTCCCAGACATTATTGTTACTGATGCTTGACGGGTCATTTTCCCGGTGGGTGTAATGTGTGAAAGTATGACCATCGTACCTGTCGAGCCCGCCCAGGTAGGTACCAATCCATAAGTTATTATTGTGGTCGATGCACAGGCTCACAATTACATTTGCGCAAATACTGTTCCTGTCGTTGGGATCATGCAGGTACCGGGTAAAGACATTCGTCTTCCGGTTAAAATAAATAAGCCCGCCGCCGTTGGTCCCTATCCAGATATTTCCCTCTCTATCTTCTGCAAAACGGTTTACATCATCAAACTGAAGACTGCCGGGCCTGGACTCCTGATGACGATACAAGGGGAATTGTACGATATCGCTGTTAAAGAAATTAACGCCCTGCTTATAGGTGCCGATCCATATAATGCCGCTCTCATCTTTATAAATGGCGTTAATACTGTTTTGACTAAGGCTCTGGGGATTTTGCGGATCGTTTAAAATGTAGCCGGCACTAAAATGATTTTGTTTATCAATTACGGTGATCCCCCCATGATCGGTACCAATCCATATCTTTCCTTCACTGTCCTGAACAACCTGGGTTACAGGATTAGCATTCAGCCTGCTATAAACAGCCGCTTCGTTAAACTGGCGGATGGTATTATCCGGGGGGTGTAAATAACAGATCCCCCGGATATGGTTCCAAACCCAAACATCCCCATCGGCATCCACATAAAGATCGTATTGCACATTGCCGCCGGTATTCGGCAGCACCGGAAAACTTTTAAGCACTTTATGTTGCCTGAAATCAAAAAGCTGTAAAATGCCCCTTTGCGAAACGATCCATACCCGGTCGCCATCTGTTTCCCGCAACGATGCAACTTTGTCCGCCACGTTATTATAGATCAGCCGGGCCCTGTTTTCTTTCTCCGTATAGGCATATATCTTCCCGTTATCATATAAAAACCAAAACCGGCCGTTCTTTCCGTTGATTACTTTCTGAACGTTTCCCGGCGGAAGCCCGAGCGCCTGTAACCAGGCATTAAAATCGGGTTCGAATTTTTCGCTGGCAGGATCATAGACACAGGAACCGGCCCTGGTCATGACCCACATTTTTCTTTCAGGAAGCCGGGACAGGTCCAGCACTGAATTATCCTTTAAAGATGTTGAATCGCCGGGCTTTTTCCGGAATGTTTTTATTTCATAGCCATCGTACCGGTTTAACCCCGACATAGTGCCAAACCATACAAAACCATCTTCATCTTTTAATATCGTGTTTACCTGGTTGTGCGAAAGCCCCGTTCCTGTATTTATTTTAAGAAAATTATAGGCGCCCTTTTGCGCAACAGCAAAAAGGACCGACCAGCACAATAGCAGCGTTAACAGCAACGGTTTCACAAGCAACCCATATTACATCATAAAAGTACAGTACCTGTTGAAAACATCCAAATGGGTGTATCCCCAGATAAATATTGTCAAATCCACAATTAAAAGTAATGAAAAAGGCCTAAAAAACTGTTTCCTTAAGCGTCTTTTATAGTTGCCGTTGCTGAAATGTTTTTACTACGACTAAATCTTTTGCCAAATCTGCGATTCGATTAACCGCGAGGAACGCAACGTATCCGCAACGGTCGCAATGGAAACCTGAACGTTGAAAATCCCCTTAGCCTTGCGTGGTCATCGTCCTCGCGGTTGCATAGTGAATCAATACCTGCCACAGAAACACAGCGTCACTGATTCGTTGTGTTATAACTTTTATGGTTGCTGAAATATTTTTAATACGACTAAATCTTTTGCCAAATCTGCGATTCGATTAACCGCGAGGAACGCAACGTATCCGCAACGGTCGCAATGAAAACCTGAATGTTGGAAATCCCCTTAGCCTTGCGTGGTCATCGCCCTTGCGGTCGCATAGTGAATCAATACCTGCCACAGAAACACAGCGTCACTGATTCGTTGTGTTATAACTTTTATGGTTGCTGAAATATTTTTAATTCGACTAAATCCTTTGCCAAATTTGTGGTTCGATTTAACCGCGAGGAACGCAACGTATCCGCGGCGGTCGCAATGGAAACCTGAATGTTGGGAATCCCCTTAACCTTGCGTGGTCATCGCCCTTGCGGTCGCATAGTGAATCAATACCTGCCGCCAGCTGATTGCTGCGCCGATCAGGAAGTCCTTTTTATAGGTATCTTTTAAGCTTCCTGCAGCCGTTTTTGTTTGCCGGGTTCCGGCGCAGCCATTCAGGAGGATTACGATTACAAGAGGCAATAATTTCTTCATGGAATTTATGTGCATTGATTGTTAGGGTTAAAAACCAATCGTTTTTTAGTTGCTGTTATGAATACCCGGTGCATATGAAAAGGTGCATACATTATTAGTGCCGAGGCGGCGCGTGAGGATCCCGCATTAGCGAAGGCTGTGCACCTTGATTCGTGTCCTCACGAATCGGAAAAAATGTTATATGCCTTATCATGTGCGCACCCGCATTACCGCTGTTTCACCAACCGCAGATAATATACAGGACTGCTGCTAACATCCTCCATCGCCTGAAACTTAATGCGGATCGTGGTTTTACCCTTTACCATTGCTTCAGGAATCGCATATACCACATCGAAAAACCGCGCCTGGTTCCATTTATTACTATTATCTACAGACACCAGCTTTTCATCATCCACATAGATATCAAATTTTCGCCGGCCCCATTCTCCACCCCAATAGCGTAACAAAATACCCAAATGCGACTGGCGGCCGGTTGATAACAAATAGCTGAAGTAGCCCCCACTGGCAGCTTCGCGAAATGTTTGATCATGCGCCACCCCTTTTTTTGAATTTTCGGATCGCATTGCATGATCCGCTTCCGGCTGTTGTTCCCCCGGGGCTACAAAGTCAACCGTTCTTTTTTCCAGCTCCAGTTTTTCCTTCTCTGCATTGGCAACCGAATCCATATGCCTGCTGTATTGAGCAGGTGTAAGCGCCATCCAGTACATCATATACCGGGCATCGTGAATCCTGAAAAACGGCTCTAATATCAACTTTTCCGGGTTCGCCATTTTTTGATCTACAAATTGAAACTGCATGGGTTTTCCGTTTACAGGAACGAGGTGACCGGCAATAGCTGCTATTTTATCTTCGATAAATACCGGAGCCTGATTTACGGGTAATTTTTCGCCGCCGGCAATATGGCTCCAGCGGCCGTCATCAGCCACCAATCCGCGCAGGTTCTCCGTACCCGTTCTGGCTCCCAAAAGGATCGGGCCATGCATAATAGCAATGTATTCCGTTACATGCGGCAGGTGTTCGATGGTTGTATGCATAGGCAGGGCAACCTGCACAACATCCCCCTTTTTCCAGGTGCGTAAAATCCCGGTATAGGAGCCCGTTTTTTTTGTCACCGCAACCGGTTTACCGTTTACCAGGATCTGAAAAGCGCCCGCCTTTACCCAGGAAGGATACCGGATCATTAACGTAAACCTGCACTGTCCACCGGTAACCGTTAGTTTTGTTTTTTCCTCATCCGGAAATGCCGTCTCCTGTTTTAACCGGATTCCTTTTTCTTTCCAGTTAAGCTCAGAAGCGATGAAAAGATTCAGGAACAATGAATCTTCCTGGTGGGTATATATCTGTTCCCCATACTTTCCATGGTTTTCCATGCCGCTGCCTACACAGCACCACATGGCCTGGTTGGGCGTCGAGTAAACCCGGTAATGACGTGGCCGCGCGGGTGTAAAATACACATAGCCGCCATGCCCGGGGTGCTGGGTAGACAATATATGATTGAACAACGCCCTTTCATAAAAATCCATATACCGGGCGTTCGGATCCAGCCTGAAAAGATCCTGCGTCAACTTCAACATGTTGTAGGTGTTGCAGCTTTCGGGGCCCTCCACATCGTTTATAAAATCGTAGCAGGATGCGGCGCCCGGGAAAAATTCCCTCCGGCTGTTACCACCCAATGCCAATGAGCGGTGCTGTGTAACGGTTTCCCAGAAAAAACGGCCTGCATTTTTATATGGGCTGTCGTTCGACAATTCACCCACCCGCTCAAAACCGATTGCTTTGGGCACCTGTGTATTCGCGTGCTTGTTATCCAGATTATCGATCCCTTTGGAAAGCGGATCCAGGAATTCGCGATGTGAAAAGCGCTTAGCGGCAACCAGGTACTTTTGATTGCCGGTCATTTGAAAAGCATCCGCCAATACTTCATTCATACCGCCCTGCTCAATGCCCAGCATTTGCTGCATCTGCTCATCAGACAAAGCTGCTGTGAGGTCAACGGCCCAATCGCAAAACTTCAGGAATATGCTTCTGGCTTCGTCATTGCCTGCATATAGCCAGGCATCCCGCAAACCGGCATACATCTTATGTACATTGTACCAGGGCACCCAGTATTTGGAAACAGGTACCAGGTTGCCTGATTTTATTTCCGGCCATAGACCCTGCCCGTTTGGAACCGCCCCCACATATCCCCTGCCCCAGCCTGGATATTTTTTCCCATTGGCCTCCTGGCAAGCTTTGAGCGTCGTTATGACGTATTCCATCCGCCGCTTACATTCCAAATTGCCCGTTGCGGCATAGTTCATCGCCAGTGCAGACAAATAATGACCGCCGATATGTCCGTCTAATCCCTCCCAGTTGGGATATATTTCCGCCTTTGAAGGAAGCCCTGCTTCTTTCCGGTAACCCGCCAGTAAACGGTCTACATCGTACTTCAGCAGCACTTCAATATTCAGATCCCGGGCATGCTGAAAGGGGCCTGGCAGCAACACCACATCTCCAAGACTGAACGTATTATTATACAATTTATCCTGGGCCGGCAGCTCCAGTACACCCAGCAATAATACGCCTATAATGATCCGCTTAAACATATGGCAATTAACCTATTACAGCAAACAAACACAAAAAAATGAAATCGATTACACGAATATAAAAAACAAATGTCATCCTTACAAATAACAGCGTGGGCCATCACTAGATGCTACTTAAAAACAGTGTGAGCAAAAAAATTTATTGGGTAGGCCTGTTTATATTCCCGATTTTAACATGAGCTGGGTTCCTCTTATAAATCGTTTGGCGTCAGAACCTTTACTTAAAGCAAACAATGTCATCCCGGTAATCAGGCAATGCGCAAAACTTCAAAAACTCTTCGCAATCTGGTTCGTTCATTTTCCCGATCCCGCTACAAAAGCTCCTTTTAAGGAGCTTTTTTTATGCTTATGACTTACACTGTATATATACTGTTTGCCCCCGATCATAACAAGCATTACACCGGTTTTCCAAATGGATCCTCTTTGTATGTCGACAGCATCATAAATCCAATCACTAAAATAGGCGCGCATTTCACATATCCCGGGTCAAAATATTCCTTACGATAGTTTAACAAACATCCACTTCTATCTAAACTCAATTATTGACAAACCACATTTCCGTAGCTCTATTGCATTTTCTTATACCAACTACACTGCTCTATCCAATTGCCTGCAGACGGCAATGGTTTATAATGGTTAAAATAGAATGTTTCAGAAGCGAACGGCCAGCGTTTCGTTCCATTATAGAGCATTTCAGTTAACTTAAAACTATTAAGACCTATCTGCTCCCCTTCGAAATGATAAACACCAATATTACCATTGTCATAATTGGGGAAAAAGTACTCAATACTAATTTTATTTTCCACTATAGAATATTTACCCCAACTGGCCTCACTGCTATTTTTATCATTAGGAAAATCCGCCATTTTAGTGTTGAGATAGCCATTGATATCATCCAGGCTGGAAAAACTTTTATGGCAGGCGCAACAAAAGCCATTATCGAATAATATTAGCGCGGTGTACTTTTTACTGTGAACATCCTGAGTATAATAGTACCCATTCGTATTCATTATACCGTTATTAACCCATTTGGATGTGCCTAATGTAAAGTACTTCTTCTCAACTATTTTCAACTGCACACATGAAGAAACAACACAAAAAAGGGACCCACACAAATACAGAACAAATTTCATAAATCTTGAGTCTTAATATACGTCGCCGCAGTTTAATAAACATTCTATCTGGAAGCAATCATTGCCATTCAACATTGCAATGTTCCTAATTCATGCTCCCGTGCCAACCACCTTTCTCAATCCAGTTAGCTGACGATGGCAATGAATCAAAGTCCTTAAACCCGAACAGGGAATCTCCGCTATTGTACTCTTCCGTACTTCGTTTCGGTCCTTTTAATTGTCTACAAGAGTAGCCACCCAAAATGACAAATGAACATGAAGTCATCAAACGCATACTATTATTTTATAGGATGATTATCTACACCGTTTATTTTCTTATACCAGCCAGTATTTTCTATCCAATTACGAGAGGACGGCATAGGGTTATACTGCTTAAAATGGTAAATCGCCTTGTCATCCCTATATTGCTCATTGTTTACCCAAAAACTATCCATCCGAAAAGTAGTGTCATTTAGCACCTGCCCTACTTTACGATAAACAGCCAAATTTCCATTGTCAGGATTGAAATTAAAGTTCTCTATTGTAATTACTTTGTTGCTTTGAATACAATATTTCCCCCAACTAACATCGTCCTTCTTTTTTTGAAATTCATCTTTTTTAGAATAAATATACGCCTCCACCTGTTTTAATTCATTAAATCCAGGCTTCATAATTAAACTGCAAAATCCATCATCATATAGAATAATTATCCAGTATTCCCCGGTCTTTTGATGCTTCCGGTAATAATAACCATTTGTTTTAACAATATCATTATTGGTCCATTTTGAAGCGGCCAGGGTAAAATACTTCTTTTCAGGTATTTTTAACTGTACACAGGAGTAGTGACCAAAAATGATCAGCAACCAAAATATTAAAACAGTACGCATCATTGCAAATTTAATTTAAAACCAATAAGCCGGGCCATTACCAAAATACCCATAAGGCCGGGTTGGCGTATCATAGTCAGTTCGAAAATAAGGAGTAGGGAAAAGATACTTATGAAATCCATTCTGAAAAAAGTCCTGCACCATTGGCGACTCTATACCAAAACGATAGGAAAACCCATTTTGCGCTTTTATAGAAAAATAAAGTGGGCTGGAAATGCTCCGTGTGTTATTATCATACACCCCTCTCTTATTATTATACCCCCATATCCTTGATTTCCAAGATGATGCACCCCCAAGTGCATCTTCATATTTGCTATGATCAGTTGTAAAGATCTGTGTGCCAAATCCAAAATTTCCATACCCCATCTCCAAAGCAAAAGTCCTACCCTTATCTGTGGAAGATCCAATTGGACTATAGTCATCATAAAACGCAAAATAAAAGCCTTTTTTGCTATTATAAGTTATTCCGTTCACCCTTTGATTATAGTAATTTTTCCCATCCCCGACGTTGATACCCGTCGATGAGACTCCAAATCCACCTAACCTCACTGCAACAGTATTCGTATTATACCACCCCTCAGCCTTGACATCTACCGAATTCAAGGTTTTTCCCACACCTAATCCAGCAGTCAAGGAAAAGTCCCCAAATGTAGCAGTTCCGCTCGCCGACAACCCAAAGCTCGCACCGGTTGAGCCGAATGCAATCGAAGGTCCAAAACTCAGGGCGAAATTTTTGCTTATAGGTATCGTCATTTGAGGAAAAAGGGAGGACGCAGCACTAGTTGCTACCATACCGGCAGCGTAGCCCGCTGCAACGAGATTTGCGCCTGCCTGGCCAAATATACTTGCATACCCTGATGCAGCAACACTTGAGCCACCTGTATAATAACCTAACATAAAAGTAGCTGCAGTCAATGCACCTTCACCCAGGGCCTTCAGCCCCCAGTCATGAGTTGTAATACCGTGTTTAATATACCCAAACAAAAATCCGGCGCCAGCGACTATAACATCATCCCAACCAGCCCAATTCCCCGTTAGGTCCCGAAACATTAACGGGTTGTTATTTGCATAGGAGTATCTATTGAATCCCTGCGTTCCATATACCCCCGATCCATAATTGTCGGGGCTCAGCATCTTTCCGGTAAAAGGATCATACAACCGGGCGTTCATGTTGATTAACCCGAACGCTTCCAGCTGCTCGTGTCCAGTATAGCCTCTAAACAACCAAACGGGTACGGATGGCACACTGGCGTAAGTCCAGTTAGCTGGGTTTCGTTTACGGCCCCATGCATCAAAGTTCTGCTCAGCGACTACGGTACCGCTGGAATTGGTCACCACTAATATGCTCCCCAGGTAATCCGTATACACTGCATGAGGAGCTCCATTAATGATCATTGCACATAATCCATTGCCACCCGCTACATATACAATATGGTTAACCACCCCACCGGGCAGACTTTGCCTTTCATAACTACCCAGGAACAACTTTGTCTCCATCGATCCTGCTATACTCTGCACCGTCTTTACTCTTTCGTCATCCACTCCATAGGTAAGGTCCAACGTATTTATGCCCTTTACGATCTGCAGTGGCCTTTGGAAACTGCTATAGCTTACGCTTAATGCCGGGTCACTTACCAGGGCAGACGTTCCCACCATCGGGCTGACATACGCAACAGCATTCGGTCTCGCCGTCATATAGGTGTAATTTCCAATATCTGACTTTGAGGCTATATTACCGACGCTTTGCGATGTGCCGGCCCCGTCATAAGTGATGGAAAATTGTTGGGTCCCATTTACAGTCGCGGAGGTCAACCGATTAAGGTTATCATACGTAAACACCTCAGACAAGCTTCTAAGAGCATCGTTCCGCGAGCTTAAATTTCCTGTATTCAAATCAAAGCTAAACCTTAAATCCTGAATACCAGCAGTATAATATTTAGTCGGCAAGCCCTTATCATAGTAATTTGTACTTAGTAACCCATTTACAAGCCTATACTGTGTGGCATGCCCCAGACCATCAAAACCCGCCGCCTCATAGAGAACATTTGTTCCCTTTAGCACCTTAGTCAAGATACCGGCATTTGTATACTGGTTTTCAATCCTTGTGCCATCTGGATATATAGTTGCAGAGAGATTATCATTCGCGTCATATTCGTAAACCGTATTAAATGTCCCCTCTCCAGTTATAATATCCTGCTGCTGAACAACCCTCTGATAATTATCATAGAATGTTTCTCTACTGTGGTCCCCGTTCGATATCTTTTTTAATGCCTTATTATTGGCCGCATTGTAGTATTCGAACGTCGTTGTACCATCTACTGTTGTTCGGGTTAGCGCCCGTCCCAAGCCGTCATAGGTCAAATTTGTGATTTTCCCATTTGCATCCGTTTGTTTAGTTAATAGGCCTGAAGCGTCATATTCATATCCAATAGTTCCTGCGTTTGCTTCGTTTGCCAGTATCTTTCTTCCATAACTATCATAGGTATTCGTTACCATGGTTGTACCATTGACCACTGTAGTAAGAGGGTTCCTTCGTTCATCATAAGCATATGTCACAACGCCACCATGATCTAATGTCTCTATAGACAGCCCAATAGCGTCTCTTTTCTCGCTACTTACTTGACCAGCCAGGTTGGTTCGCGTTATAACAGACTGCCCATAGCCAGGGTAACTATATGATATTGTTGCTGTACCATTTGGCGTAATAGTTGCTGATAGTTGATTCAACGGAGCACCATAGATACTGGTTGTCGTCAGGATGGTCTCGCCGGTGTAATATGGAGCAGATTCTGAGGAGATTCGCCCTTTTGCATCGTAGTTTTTCGTCTGTGTTGTCCATTGACCGTTCCAACCCAATACCTGTGTTTTAATACCCCTTCCCAAACGGTCGTACCATACTTTCTGATCCGACTTCACTCCATCAGGATAGTCTACTAAATGGTAATACGTTTGCTGACCGTTAACATCCCATACATCCGATTCAAATATCTGATGTCCTAAAGGCGTTGTCGTTTTCATTAGCTTGCCCAGCGCATCATACTCGTAGATAGTGGTCAGGCTGCCCGAGGTTCCATCCCCGTCTGTTGACGTTAGCGGTACGGCCCATAACGGGTGATAGGTAACGGATCCCGTACTTGTTATGCCATCACAACTAGCTACAGTATTAACAACAAACTTCTGGGCTACATCATAAGTATATGTTGTTGTTAGATTCGGTTTGCTGGGTATTGAACTTACCGACTGAATCATATTGCCATATATATCATAGCTGTAAGTTGTAGATGCCGCCAACGGCGTGGATGCCCAATCCGTTTTATTTTGCAGCAGGCCCCGGTCTGTTGTATAAGACATGGTACCGATCTTGCTGGCAGTGTTGGTCCCTTTGGTATTACTTGCTGTAACCTGGATGGGAAATACAGGCACCAGTGCTTTGCCCGTTTGTGTGTACTGGGTGCTGACAGTAGCTGTCTCTAAAGCTGTTACATCACTTCCGTCCCAGTAACCGGACTTGGTGACCTGTTGCGTTACATTATCATAGCTATCATAGGACATTTCCCTCTTCACAGCAGCACCACTCACCAGGTTCCGCTCAATACTTGTGGCCGATTGCACTTTGATACGATTGAACGATGTATAATATCGGGTAGAAGTTGTGCTCAGTGGTACAATGGTACTGGTCTGTACAGAAGTGCTGATCAGCGTGTCGTTCAAATACATGTTACTTGTTTTCGGTAAGAGCACACGGTAATAGCCACTCAGTTCACTAGTAGACTCCGTTTTATCTCCGAGCGTCGATGATGTTGTCATTTTAGCAAATCCCAAGAGCCCTTTTTGCCGGTCTAATACCAGGTCTTCATACCTATAGTTACGGGTTACTGTTCCCCCGATACCATCCGGTGACTGCTGGTTTTTTACCACCTTAATCGGCAGTGACATTACATTAATGGGATAGGCGTTGCTCAAAGCACCGGTAGTAGTGTATATTGGACCGCTGTTTTTTTCCGCCAATGATTCATAGGTAAACGTTGTTTCATTACCAAAACCATCAGTCACCTTGTTCAGCAAACTTACATCCTTGTTTGCTCCTATCCCCTTGGTTCCGTTTATTAAACCGTAGTTTGTTGCATCTCCCTGAATCAGTTCCATTTTGCCATCGCCATCAAAATCACCGATGCTTAGCGGAAAATAAGGAGTATTATCCAGATTGTAGTTAGTGCCAGTCGGCGTCGTATATATATATGTATAAGTTGTTACTGGCTGGTAATCATAGGTTACGTAATAGGTATATTCGTCCTGATGTGTATAGGGATTCCAACAACCCCCAAAATCGGTCTCAACTATTTCTGCATCAGGATGCTGATCCAAAAAATTATTCCAATTGCTTTCACATACATACGCTGTTTGCATGGGCTCGTACATTTCATAAGAATCCAACCCTTTGGAATAATATACAGCCTGGCGTTGTTGCATATAATAATAGGTACATGTACCGTTTTTACATATTGTGGCATCATTTGGAGTAGTAGTAGTGGTAGTGCCTGGCCCAGGATAAGAAAAAGTTGCAGTATATGTATCTGATTGATATATGTCTGTTAGTCCATCTCCGTTTAAATCTGCCGCTGCAAACCTGGCAGGACGGGCAATTGAAGTAGGCGACTGTGTCAATCTATAATCAAAACTGGGAGTATACTGCAGATAGAATGGTGCATACTTATAGTCTGTACCCGAACTATAAAATACTGATGCGTAACTCGTATTATTACTGATACAAACTATATCAGTCTTTTTGTCCCCGTTAAAATCACCGATCATTACCTGCCGGTAATTATTATAAGAAATGTTAACCGCATTCAGTATCTGGGTTGCCTGGAAATTATAGCCGCTACTAGCAGGAATCTGATTGATTGCATAAACGATATAGCTATACGGCTTAAATACAATTAACTCCTGCTTTCCGTCACCATCAAAGTCTATTGCATAAATAGCTTTTGCGTCTTTCACCTCATTGCCCAGCCCCAGGATCTCGCTATTATAATAGCCATTGGATGTATTAGTAAAAAAGGCTTTATAAGAATAATCGAAGATCGGATAATACGCATAAGTCCATCCTGTTGGAAATACCCAGGACCATTGTTTACTGCCGGTGCCCGTTTGATACTGCCGTCCTAAAATCATGATCGCATCACCTTTCCCATCACCATCAAAGTCTCCCTGAACCAATGAGTTAGCATCCTTCAAATAAAAATTGTAATTATCCCCAAGTGAATTGGGGATAGGAAGTGCTGTTGAATCTACACTAAGGCCGCCACTTCCGTTCGACGTAAAATTATCAAGCTTAAGATAATCCGTATAGCTCATTCCATCTTCCTCCTGCCCACCTTTTGTGTTCCAGAAAATGTGATATTTATTTGTTGCCCTTAAAATACCGTCTTTCCCATTGCCATTAAAATCCGTTGGGTAACTGGAGTATGGACTGGTGAGATCATTCTGTTTTACATAAGATGCCGCTGGTAAATTCTGGCTCAACTTTAGTTGAGCCGAAACGCCACCGCCCGGAAGTATATCTGTTACTATATCATAGCGTTGAGATGTTATACTGTCAATGGCCGTGCCTGCTGTATTGAAACGCGCCTGCTTGTCGGCAATCAACAAGTCTGTTCTTCCATCACCATCAAAATCTCCCGGAACCAGCGTTGCGTTGATTGAGTTTAAAGAGTTGTAACTACCCAAGGTGAACGAGGTACCTTCTTCCTCGTCCACCTTTCCATAATCAAACTTTGTCAGCACAGAACTCATATTATCCGTCCCAACCAATTCAATGCTTTTTAGGTAATGACGTTTTAACTTCACCTCCTGGTTTAGCTTGTAATCTATCTGCCGCACACCATCTATATTAATCGTTATCTTGTTTAAAATATTAAACCCTTTAAATGGCATCCCCCCCACGAACGCAATACTTGTGTTTTGTTTGTAGAAATAACCAAATTGTAGCGTTACGTTGGAATAAGCTATATTATCCAGCCATGTACCGTTCTCATACTGGCTATAGTTGTACGTAATTGTATTATTACTTACGTCCTTCGTATTGGATATAAACCAGGAGAAATTGGCTGTAGCCCTTAGCCGGTCACTGGTTTGCGCTCCATACTCCATCACCACCCCTTCCTTGGAAGTTACGCGCCACCAGTCGGGATCACCAGCCACAGTGCCAAAGGATTCTATTTTGCTATAATTTTTCGCCTCTGTTTCATACACGGTTCCATTGCTACCGTTTGTGCCACTTACCGGAATGAGTAACTGCCCATCCAGGTAAAAGTTATCATCGGCATTAAAACGAACCGGGATCGTTAACCCATTGTGATACCTTGTCTGACCACCTCTGGTGATACCGCTCAAACCTGTAAGGTTCCAACCCCAGCCAGCCAGGCCGTCTGTCGTCCTTGAGTTGTAGCTTATAGATAATGAAGGTTGCATCCCAGCAATCCCTTTCGGTACTTTTATTGGAACACTATAGCTGGCCGCACCGTCCAGTGAAACATCTGCATTTCCTTCCAATACTCCTACAGGCTTTGATGGATTAATTTGAGCAAGAACGCTTGCCGTCAGCAATGCTAGTACGCTGGATAACAAAACTCTTTTCATAGTTATTCTCATTTGGGCTTCGTTTAAGTTTTTAGACTTGGTTTTTTGACAGCTCCGGATCCGGCTGGGAGATTTCCTGTTTACAGCTTTATAATCTCCTGGTTTATATTAACCTCGCCGCTTTTGAGCCGCATATAATAATGCCCTTTGGGCGCCTGCGCCAGGTCTATTTTTACGCGATCCCCTGTTACCTCCAGAGTCTGAATATACTTGCCGGCTGCATCCACTATGTGCACCGGATCCCTCTTTAGCGGGCTCACAAACTTCAGGGCAACTGACCCACTTTCTGGTTGCGTATAAATAACATCGACCTTTCGCAGTTCCATACTGCTGCTTTTGGCATACTCCGCAGCATCTCCCTTTTTATAACTATTGATCCGCGCATTTACACATATATACTGCCGGCTTGTTAAATTACCGGAAGCATCATAGGTGTACTGCAGCCCGCAGGCTCCTACAGGGATCGTCTGGCTGTAGCTGTTCATGCTCTGCATAACTATGATGTATAATAATAGAAGCAATTTGTTTCTCATATCTCAGTTTTCAAAAAGGAAAAATATATTTTTTTATGTTTACCGGTATCAGGGCTTTTTGTTTTTTGTTTCCTGGACATATATACCATTAATAATCTGCCGCTTTGCTGACAGGTATAACTTATATTGTTCCTTACTTAATACCTCCTTATAACTCACATCACGTTGCCGCTCGATCAGTCCGAACGCCCTAAACAGGACAGCCTTGTCTTCAATGGTGGCCTTAGCATTATTTTTATCCATCTCCAGCCGGTAATTAATTTTAAACAGTTCATCAATCTGATCTTTCTTTAGCCCCAGCCTGGCCCCAAACCCATTGCTGAAAAGGTTTCCGTAATGAACGGATTTTACAGAATCCTTTTTAAATCGCACCAAATTCAGGCTGTCTGTCATGCGCTCCAGTGCTATACTGTCAGCTTTAGACAAAGCGACGACCTTGTCAGAAACTTTACCTTTAGTGGAGGATCCGGGAGCTTCTTGTAACGAACGACTACCAACGCCAGAACGCGCCTGACCAAAGGACACTACGCTCACAAGCGGCACCATTAAAACAGTTAGTACATATTTTCTCATATCGTTGTTTTTATTTCCCTTTTTTCTTTAGGGCATCACATACATTTGCCTGCAATCCGTATCGCTCCTCCGATTAGGGCATTACGCCAAAATCCAAACAACAATCATTTCTAAATGGAATTCAGTTCTCTTTGGTCTGCATCAGTTCACGGGCTCTTTTCTAACAAACTGGCTCCATAGGCATCGTATCATATTTATCTCATAGCTTTTATCTTCCAACACTATAAAACAACACAACATAAAGCTAATATACACTTGAACAATTGTCGTCAAACATGCCGCCTATTTTGAAAAAATTAGACTTTAGTATAATCCTTTATACAATTAAAATCCAAAAGACAAATTGAATGATTGCAAAAAACCAGGAAAGTACTATAAGCTCATCTACTTTTTAAATAACATTATAAAGTACTAATCAAAGACAAAAGTTGGTTAGAGGAAGGCCAATTGCGTCCCCCCCAAAGCTCAAAATACCGACATTTCAAAAAAACAAACAAATAGCAGAAAGCAGCCTCTTTTATTCAGGTGCTACTAAAGAAAAGCGCTGTCCAGTCCGTTGCAGATACAATTTATGTAAGAAGTTCTTTCTCAAATTGGTAAAAATATACCGCCAAGTAATAAAGAGGATGCTACAACTTAACATAGTTTATAAAATAGCCTATTGCTTCCGCAATATTGTTAACTTCCAACTTTTTAAATAATTTAGTTTTATGAAACTTGATTGCAGCTTCACTGAGATGGACTTCCTTGGCTATATCCTTGTTCGTCATTCCTTGAGCCGAAAGCATAATAATTTCTTTTTCACGATCTGTAAGCAAGAGTTGTTCCTTATTCAACCATTCCGCTCTTCCAAAATTATAAACATACGATTCCTTTGTAGTATCGTTTCGAATTTGTGCTTGACCTACAGAATGCCCCGAAGCCATTGACATTATACCTAAGACCAGCCACTCTTGCCCTTTCTCGTCAAGCAACAAAGGCGTTACTTTGTGGTTAACGAGCATTTTCTTATTTCGAAACTCAAGATTGAAATTGTGCGAAATAGAACAACATGTTTTTTCAGCTGCAGGAAGCGCGCGAAAAAACTCTTTTCCTGCCCTATAAATAGTTTGTAGTATGTCAACTTCCGCTCTTGGCGTATGACTAAAAAAGAAATTATACCCCCACTCTTTCACCAAATTCACGTTGTACCCGCATAAAAACAATGAGTTTTCCGCCATGTATACAAATTTTCTTATATGAGAATCAAACACATAAATACTCTGCTCATTTAATCGATTAAATGTTTTTGCAGTCTCAATATACAGATTCAAGGTTTTGCTATACTCTGGATTTGTGGATCTCATAATTTTAGATTTGGATGAAATTGAACTCTTGTAAATGAACGAAGGCATTTGCAAAGGTTAAGGCCCAAAGATGTATAACAGAAAAAAGAATTCCTTTCGTATAGGCGGTAGCCCGTTATAAGCGAAATTGCTTCATTCAGACAGTAGCGGTATGAAATTCATCATGGTAACGCTTTGTTCAATTCAACAGTTAGCTTCACAAGGTGGTCTTCCCCCTAGGAAAAGCAAGATGTTCTGATACTAAATAGTGTATACACTGAATGTATTTAACTCCTTCTCGAGATTCATACACCAATTCAATAAAGTCCATCCAAATTGATGTTACATATTATTTTTTTCATTATCGATTATTGAAATTGTTAAAAAACAGAGATCTTTTATATGTAGTCAATAAAACAAAAGGTCTTTATTATTCAAATATTCCATTTCTCAAAGCATCATTTGATTAAAAATCAACTAATAATTATATATAGCAATTTAACAAAAAAAACGATTTAATTAAAAATTATCAGCTTTATTTTGTTAAAGGACCTTTAAGGAGGGGTTTGCATTTGAAATGGCTCGCCGTCGGTTCCACGCATTACATTGACTTTCAGACACATATGCTCAATACATATAATTACAGAAACAATATTTTTACTGACGCCCGCTATTTCTGATTCGAATTGAAGTCCTCCCTGTTGACCTGCAATGACAGTGGTCTGTAAACCAGTTTCCCGAATGTTGCCCCCGTATAGCTTTACTCATGCATTGAATGATTTCTGTTTAGCAGACACGTCTCTGTTAAGCATACCCGATTGAACAAGCTAACACTAAAATGAACGATATCTACATCTGCCGCGTTCAGAACCGGCAATTTTCAAAAAATCATTAATAAATTGGTTTGATTCCCGTACGCGGCACCAAAAGGGAAATAAAAAATGAACACGATGGAAGCCTTCTTTAATAGAAAAGGCATTGGCATCTTTACCTCGATTCGGTATATATTCACCCCTCCTCCCACTTCCCTTCTGTTGTTATCACTTCAGAGTCTTACTAATTTTGAGCATTTTGTTTAATCAACAGATAATGATAGTTGGCTTGAAACAAGGACCTGATTATACATCAACATTTTATAACCCGCAATTAACGACGCCATTTTGACAGTCAGTCAATTCGCAGAATCTCAAAAACTCTTCAACAATCTGGTTCGTTCATTTTCCCGATCCCGCTACAAAAGCTCCTTTATGGAGCTTTTTTTATGCTTATGATTTACACGGTATACGTTCTGTTTGCAACGGAATATAACAAACACCACACGGGCTTCACAACCTGTCCATGGAAACTGATTTTCAGGTCACCTAAGTCACTTATGAATCTCCGCTTTTTTTGTTTTCGCATATTTTTTTGGAGTAATACCATATTGCTCCTTGAAGCACCTGCAAAAATAACGCTGTTCGGCGTAACCGACAATCTCACTAATCTCTAAAACTGTTTTATCCGTCAGCTCCAAAAGGGTGGCAGCACGTTTCATTCGTATACTCCTGATTAAGTCTATAGGAGGCATATTGGATATTTCCGATAGTTTGCGATATAAAGTGGATCGGCTGATATACAATTTACTTGCAAGAACATCAACGTTAAAGTCTATATCTGCAATATGGTCCTCAATAATTTTAGTTACCCCAATCATAAACTTATCATCATCAGAAGTGATCAATACTTCTTTTGGGTTAACAATCAGTTCCTTTCTCAGATGTTCTTTAATAGCCGCCCGTGTGCCCCTCAATTGGTTAATACGCGTCTCAAGGTTGGATATATCAAAAGGTTTGATCATAAATACATCTGCCCCGGCCTCGTATGCTTTGGACTCAATATCTGCGTTAGATAATGAAGATATATATATAATGGGTGTAACAGACAAAAATGGATGCGATTTAATCTGACGGCAGATGTCATACTTGCTTTCTTCCTCATGGACGATGTCACATATAACGACCACAGGAGGTTTGCTCAACATTGGTTTTATCCCCACAGATTCAGAAATAATCTGTACATCAAACCGATCAGCGAATACGTTTTTAATAAACAGATCTATTTCCTGATCTCCTTCGAATAAGTAAATAACAGGAAGTGTGTTAACAGATGCGTGTGCATGACCGGCCACTTGCTTTAATGACGCACCCATAGGTAGTAAAGAAACAGGTTTATCGTTATCCAACGACTTAATTTCTTTCTGCGAATAGTGCGAACTACCCAAGGAAAGCCCGAACAGGTAGCTAAGGGTTTTACTATTTATGTTATGACTGATACGCAACTCATCATGATGCAGCTTAATATAATCGTATGCGATAGAAAAACGGGTGTTTAATGCGTTTATGTTCACCTCCCTGTATTTATCTCCCGTAGCTACGATCTTAATTTTTAATTTATAATCCTCGGTATCTAACGTGCAGATTGCATCTATTTTTCCTTCGTCAGATGTTTGAGCAATAGCATCTTCCATTATATTGTAGAGCGCTATTTCTATCTTGGTCACATCGACATATGCGGTAACAGCATCTACATTTGAATCAAATGAATACGTAATTTGCTTCGCCTTCATCTGATCAGTAAACAAGGTAAAGATGCGGTTTATGACAGGTATGATATCCACTTTAGAGAGTTGTAAATCACTCTCCCTTAAGGATTTCTTTTTGAAATCGACTAAATATGATACCTGGTCCGACAACTTGGAAACACTGTCTGACATCGTGCGCAACATTTGTTTGATGTCCGCCGCCGGTAGTTGGTCATATTTTTTTATTAAATACTGTAACGGAGCATAAATAAGCGTTAACGGAACTTTAAAGCCATAGGAAAGATTCGTATAATAATTAATCTTCCAGTTGTTAAGGGCATCCCGGCGTCTGAGTATAAACCTCAGTCTGTATATTCTTATAACCAGGGCTGTGATTCCCATTAAAATGCTGATGTATATTAAACAGGCCCACCAGCTCTTCCAGGGAGCAACCCTGATCTTAATAGCGATCGTTTTGACATTGTCGAGCCAAATACCAGAGGCATTGGTTGATCTTACTTTGAATACATAATCTCCTGCATCTAAATTAGAGTAGGATGCGGAATGCCTTAATGCGTCCGTCATGATCCAATCTTTGTCGTAACCTTCTAACATATAAGCATACTCGATCATCATTGGTTCTTTGTAGTACAAAGAACTGAACCTGAAGGTAAATTGATTTTCTTTGTGTGAAAGAACGATTTTTTCAGAGCAATTTATTTCCGGCGTCTCATACGTTGGGTTATTGGACAGTCGTTTATTCATAACCTCCACATCCGAGATATTTATTTGATGCTGATAGGTGTCAAGTTTAAGTTTCGTGGGATTAAAAAAGTTCAAACCATTTACGCCTCCTATGAATATTTCTCCTGCCTGGTTAACGCCTCTGCCTAAAACATACCATGTTTTAACGATGTCCTCCGTAACATTGAGCTCGTAATAATAAATCTTATCACCGGGGCCAATCTTATAGATACCGCGCAGGCCTACGGCCCATATATTTCCAAGAAGATCCTGTATAATTCCTCCTATATAAGCATTCTTACGGGAGTAGGGAAATTCTACTTTTTCAAATGCTCCTTTATTGGGTTTATACTGATAGAGCCCGTTGGACGTACCCACCCAAACCCTGTTGAGCTGATCGATGAAAATAGTAGTGATCCATGTATCTCCGAATTGTTTCTTGGGATAGAGCTGGGTGTGCGTAATACGGAAATTCTTATCGAGCTTCAGAGAGTATAATCCATCATTGTCAGACGAAAGCCATAAATTGCCTTTAGGATCACGGCAGATCGTTCTGTGATGTGGATTAATGGTTGAAGGAAAATGAATCCTGGTAAAACTGCCATCCGAAGGGCGAATAACACCGACACTTTCGGAAAATGCGATCCAAATGTTGTCCTGTTCGTCTCTAAACCCTGAACGTACATATCGCATACCATATGTATTTAGCGTGTCGCTCAGCTTCTTACTATCATAAAATACTTTTCTTTTTGTGTCGAAGAATTTGATTGAATTTTTTGTTCCAACCAATAAGGTGTCTCCTTTGTATTTGGTAATATATTGAATTTTATTATTGGCAATGATATCGTTTTTATCTCTTAAGTCCCTGTATGGAGTAAAGGTATAATTTTCCTCGTCCTTCCATTCCAGTTGGTTAATACCATTTGATGTAGCCAACCATAATACATTGTTCGGATCATAGTAGATGGATGATATGATGTTGCTGGAGGGAACGTTGCGTTTGTCAATATTAAATTTAACCGTGTGAAAACTACGGTTGTCTTTTCCATTATAGAGAAAAAGACCATCTAACGTGCATATCCAAATATTGTCATTCGTATCTTCATGGATGTCGAAGATGGTGTTTTTCAACTCACTTTCTCTGTATTCATCCATGAAAAGCTTGTTCCTGAAAACAAACGCACCGTTTTCATCTGCTTCAAAAACAGATATGCCTAACCCCCTTGTGCCAATCCAGATTTGATTTTCATATTCAAAAATAGACAGCACTTCATGATTAAACGCCAGATGGCGCATTCCCGCCATACCCGGAGTAAGCACATCATCGTATTTACCATACAGGATTTCTTCCCCCCGGCAAATCCAGATATTATTATACTTATCAAAAAATATCTTTGCAATACGCTTTCCTTTATACAAATTCTCGACCTTCATCTTCCCGTTTGGTCCAATACTGATGGTCGATAGTCCTAATTCCGTCCCTACCCATATCTTTTGATGATCATCAGTAATCATACAAATAATATGATTGTCTGATTTGTTTTTATCCATCAGCAATTTATTGATGAATTTCCAGGAATGGTCAAACAAAAAAATATCATTATTGGTGGCTACTATCTTATAACGATCATTTGAACAATAGGAAACAATATTTTTCCCAGCCAAAAATTCAGAGCATATCTTGCTTTGATTCCGGAGATAATCATAACAGAATAATCCATTATAAGACCCTACATATATCTTATTTTCTTCGCGTTTAATGAAGTTAACATATACTCCCTCTTCGATAGCCCGTTCGTATGGTAAGGCGGTATATCCGTCAAACCGGCTTAGGCCTCTATTGGTCCCCAACCACATAAAACCGAGGGAATCCTGCGCAATAGAAGTAACCGTAGTATTGGATAATGCAACCTTTAGCCCCCAGGGCTGCGTATTTTGAGCATGACCCCATACTGACCACAGAACCACCAGGAGTAGGAACAAAGGCAGTTTGCCGGTTCGACATTTCATATTCAATCGTTATTTTTTCAGATCCGAACAAAAACAGCTGTTGCTACCAAGGCAACCAAAAAGAGGATTACCTCAAGGGAACGTTCTTATTCAAAACCGGTTCTGTTCATGATCGGTTGCCTCTAAATCATCTGGCAAATGAAACCCTCTCCCACAAGCGAAAGAAGTATGATAAAAAGAGGCAATAACCTAAATGTATACATTTTTGAATAAATTTAGCCCATTTCATGATCAAAAAAAGAGTATTGATCTATTTTTTTCATTTTTTTGCGCCCCTATATTGTAAAACTCCCCTCTATTTTTGTACCAAAACATTTACAATCCCCAAAACTCATGAAAGCAAAACTACTTATCTTATCACTCCTATCCCTGATAACGGTGAAGCTTGTTGCACAGAATGCGACAGTCACCGGAGTTATTACAGATGGTGAAACAAAAGACAACCTAATAGGTGCGTCCGTATCCATTAAAGGGGCCTCTAAAGGAACCATTACGGATGCTAACGGCAACTATACATTGTTCACCCCGGTAGGAAAACAAACGATTCGATTCTCATTTTCCGGTTATCAAACGCAGGAATTTGAAGTTAATCTGAAAGCCAACGAAGTTAAGCGCCTTGATTTGGTGCTCATTCCTGACGGAGGACGTGTATTAAATGAAATAGTCGTTAGTGCCCAGGCGAAAGGACAAACTGCTGCTATTAACAGGCAGTTAAATGCCACGGGTATCATCAACGCCGTATCGGAAGAAAAACTACGCGAATTGCCGGATGCAAATGTTGCGGATGCGGTTGGCCGTTTGCCCGGGCTGATGATTCAGCGTGATGGCGGAGAAGGTCAGAAGATCATCATCAGGGGGCTTGATCCGAAATATAACACGGTCGCAATCAACGGTATGAATGCCCCATCTACCAGTAGTACAGACCGCAGTACGGACTTAAACATGATTTCTCCGGAAATGATCGCCGGTGCAGAGGTAATGAAAGCAAGCACGGCTGATAAAGATGCTGATGGATTGGGAGGCACCGTTAACCTTATATTAAAAGACGCATCCAACGGTTTTAAATTAAATGTTTCAGGAGAATCGGGTTACCACTCGCAAATCAGCAATATTGGCCGTTACAAAGGTAATTTATTCGCCAGCAACCGTTTCTTAAATGATCGTCTTGGTGTAATTTTTACCGCAAGCGCGGATAAAACAGACCGCAGTAATGACGCGTTTAGAGGAAATTACGACGTTAGTGGAAATGCCCCAACAGAAGGCCTTAATTATACAATGCCCTGGTTGAGAACCACTCGTTTACAATCGAATCTTGAAAAACGTCAGCGCTTAAACGCTAACATCAATATGGATTGGAATTTAGGTAAAGGTTCCAAAATTAAAATGTCTAACCTGTTTAGCAGGATGGATCGTGACCGCGATGTTCGTGAAAAAAGATACGACTTTAATGGCAACTATCTACGATTCAACCAAACGGACATAGAGTTTAATACCACTAACATTACCAACATGCTGCAAGGTGAATTTAATGTATTAAGTTCCAAGCTGGAAATCGGAGCCGGACGTAGCAACTCCAACTCTAAAACGCCTTATAGCCATGATTTGCAGTTCAGAATAAACGCACCATTTACCGTACCCATAAGTTCGTTATTATATTTGCCCCCCTATTTAGCTGTAAGTCCCCAGTTTGTGGATGAAACCCCGCTTTCAAAGTATTATATGTATGAGGGATATTTTAATACTGAGGCGGCAAAGGAAACAGAATATAGTGCCTGGTTAGATTGGAAAAAACCATTCACGATTAATGATTTTATAGGCGGTTACATTAAATTTGGTGGAAAATACCGTCAGAAAGACCGGTCCCTGGCGAGCTCGCAGGATTATGGCCGTATGGATTTAAGAGAAGGGCTTGATGTAATAAATGCAAATATGCCCAATCTTGAGAAGTCTACCTTTAAGAACCTGGTGGGCATTCAGAGCTTCCTTGATACAGATTTCAAACCGCATCCGTATTTAAACAACAAATATGCGAATTTGAATTTCAACTTCGCCCTGGATCACAATGCCATGAGAAACTTCTATAATGTGAATAGAAGTGTTTATCAATCTACCCCGTCTTCAACTTTACAAAATGATTACGACGGACACGAAGAAATGTTAGCTGAGTACATTATGAGTGAAATCAACTTCGGAAAGTTTGTAACATTCATTCCCGGTGTACGTTATGACCATTCTTATTTACATTATCAGGCTTATAGCGGCCAGAATGTACCGGAAAGTGAAACCAGCCATTTTGAGGCAAATTTTGAAAGAACCTCCGACTCCGAGAAATTTGGCTATTGGTTACCACAAATGCATTTACGTATAAAGCCCGTTCAATGGATGGATGTCAGATTGGCCTATACCAAAACATTGTCCAGACCCGATTATAATTTGCTTGCGCCCAGAACCATAATCAAACCAACATCAAGTGATGTTACCTGGAGCAGGACAAATCTAAAACCAGCGCTTTCCACAAACTATGATTTAATCTTATCTTTTTATCGCCCGGACTGGGGTTTGCTCACCGTTGGTGGTTTCTATAAAAAGATCAAAAATTTCATCTACACACGTTCCGCTTATTTGCTAAATGGTACCGTAACAGATCCCAGGAACTTTGACGGACTTTATCCTGAGCTCGCTGGTTTTAATATCAACTACCCGTTAAATAGCCCCAATGACGCTACCATCAAAGGTTTAGAGGTTGATCTTCAAATGCAGTTCCGTAAGCTGGATAATTTCCTGAGAGGTGTAGTGCTAAGTACAAACTTATCATTGATGGACTCGAAAATGAATTATTTCGAAACGTTGAAGGGAAGAATAGCCAATCCTGATTATGTACCGGGAGGAACTGCAAAACCTTTTATACCGGTCAATTCCGAGGTTACTTATACCGATCGGTTATTAAACCAACCTTCTTTACTTTTCAATGTGTCATTGGGATATGATTATAAGAAATTCTCGGGAAGGGTATCATGCAATTATCAGGACGGCGTGCTTATTTCAGAACAACACCGTCCGGATGCAGCTGACGTAGAATCCACACGCGCTTTTACCAAGTGGGATGCACAGCTTAAATACACCCTAACTAAAAAGCTATCTGTTTACGGAACGTTATCAAACTTTACAATGTCATCGGACAGAAAACGCCGCAATATAACTGACTATCCTACATCAGTAGAGTTTTATGGTTCAACAGCGTACCTGGGTTTTAGATATGACATTTTCAGATAATTTGACTCTAACATAAATTACAATATTATGAAATTGATTAAAATATACTGGGTTGCAATGGGGATCGGCTTATTGTCTGTCTCGCTAACCAGTTGCGAAAAAGAAAACATACTCACCCTTCAGGATTTCCCGGACATTGCAACAGATCCGGGTAACAATCCCGGAAAGCAAATCATTGTAGAACCGGATAATGGTATAGATCGGGTAAACTCACTCACTAAAGCAATCGCACAGAATGGTGAAGGAACGTATATTTTACGCCGGGGGGGATTGTACTATTTTGAAGGGAACAACACCATACAGGCCAATGTAACGATTAAATCAGAAGACGCAGAAGAAGGTAATTTAGCGCAACTTCAGCCATTGGCCGATGCTAATGGAGCTGTCTCTTCCAACATGATTCTTATTGAGAAAAACGTTACACTGGAAAATGTTTACATCAATGCTGTTGATGCAGCTACTGGTAAAGTTCCCGACCGTGTATTGGTTGCCAATCAACCAAACTTAACATTAACACTTAAAAACTGCTTTGTAGATAATTGCAGACAAGCGCTTTTCCGTCTTAACACGGTAGGAAACAAAGTGCTGATTGACAATTGCACGATTAGAAACACGGCGAATCCGACCAGCCCGGATAATGGACGTATAGTGGACACCCGTGCTAACAACCAGGAAAGTATTGTTATTAACAATAGTTATGTGTATTGCCAGACAGACAGGATTGTTCGATTTGACAATTCAGGTACCGCACACTATGCTTTAACAAACAATACTTTTTTTAATATTGGAAGACACATAGAGATTAATTATGCGATAGACGTGCTTATTGAAAACAACATCTTCGCTGATTGTGGGTGGAAATTGACAAGTTCGCCTGGTGTGTTGTGGGATGTAACGATGCAAAACGAGGCAAACGATCCCCGTGTAAAAAATGCAAAAATTATTATCCGCAACAACAATATATTCTACGATCCGGTACTCTCAAATATGCTGAAGAATTACCCCAACTTCCAACTCCGAACGGGTCTTTCGGCAGATGCAATTAAAATGAAAAATGATGGCCGTTTTATTGAAGAAAACAATTTTTCTGAAATTTTGACTTTTGATTATGCGCCTCCGTTGCCTACGGCCTATTGGAAATTATTTTTTGATAAAGGAGGTTCCTCTTCTATGGGCGATGCCAGTGGTTTGCCGTTTGCTGTTGATGAAGATGGTAAAGAAGGGATTGTTTTTGGAAAAACGTTCACATTTAATTATCCGGCCAATACAACATCCGCTATTGCATCTACTACTGGTGGACCCATCGGCGCAAGGTTTAAATAAACTTAGATGAAAAAACTTTTTTATTTCATTCTGACTGTACTCTTCCTCTTATCGGGCAACACAAAGAGCGCATCTGCTCCTTTGACGCATCCCTATTTGATTATGAATATGGAAACACAAAGGGAAATCAAAAAAGCAATTAGCTCAAATAAGACGTGGCAGGATTATCATAACCGGATGATTGAAGGTGCCGATTCTATTTTGTTGGCACCTGTATTAAACAGAACGGTTGACGGACGAAGAATGCTGGAAGTTTCCCGGGAATGTCTGCGCAGGATATTACTCCTTGGGTATGCCTACAGGATGACAGGAAAGGAAAGCTATGCACAACGGGCAGAGTCGGAGATGAAACAAGTCTCAAAATTTGCAGACTGGAACCCTTCGCATTTTCTTGATGCGGCTGAAATGACCACCGCGATGGCAATCGGCTACGACTGGTTCTTCAACTATATCAGTGATGCAACCAAAAAGAGTGTGGCAAAGGCTATTGAGATGAAAGGGTTAAGACCTTCATTTAATAAAATCTACAATGATCATTGGTTAGATAATCACAATAATTGGAACCAGGTTTGCCACACGGGTATGACTTTAGGCGCATTGGCAATTTATGACCGCATTCCCCGCTTAGCAGCAACCATTGTAAGTCGCGCTGTCGAAAAGGTAAAGTTGGCCATGGAAATGTACGCTCCGGATGGTGCCTATCCGGAAGGATATAGCTACTGGGCTTACGGAACAACCTATAATATATTGCTGATTGAGGCATTGAAAGCTGTGAGGGGTACCGACTATGGTTTGTCGCAAATGCCTGGTTTTATGAAAACAGGCAACTTCATCCAAAACATGATACTTGGCGATGGCAAATCGTTCAATTATGGTGATTGCAATAATTCAGGGCGCATGTATCCCCCTATGTTTTGGTTTGCGAAACAAACAAAAAACACGGATATCCTATGGGGCGAAAAGTATTTCCTTTCAAATGCTTCCAAAAGCAATATTATAGATTATCGCTATGGATTATATGCTATTATATGGGGTTCGCAGATAAAAACAGACGATATACATGCTCCACGTGAGCAAATGTGGGTGTCTGCCACATCTCAGCAACCTGTAGCAATCATGCGTACCGACTGGCAGTTCAAACAGGGTTTATCTGCTGCCATCAAGGCGGGAACAGCCCAGGCAGGTCATACACATCTTGATGTGGGCTCATTCATTATAACAGATCACGATGTACGTTGGGCAATGGATTTCGGCCCCCAGGATTATAATTCAATTGAGCAATTGGGTATGGATTTGTGGGGGCGTAACCAGGAATCTGACAGATGGAAACTATTCAGATACAACAACCAGGCACATAACACATTAACCTTCAACAATCAGCTACAAGATGTAGAAAGCTATTCGGCAATTACAGAAACGGGTAATAAGCGCCATTTTATGTATGCAACGTTAGACATGAGCACTGCTTATAAGAACCAGGTTGCCAGTGCAAAACGCGGGATGGCATTGGTAGATGAGCAGTATTTTGTGATAAGAGATGAGATAAAAACATTAAATAAACCAACCGTTGTCCGTTGGAATATGCTTACCCAGGCCACTCCAAAGATGCTCGATGCGCATACCATGGAGCTTTCTTTACAAGGGAAAAAATTGCTGATTCAGGTAGCGTCATCGGCAAAAATCTCTTTAAAAACATGGAGCACCGTATCTCCCAACAGTTATGACGAAGCAAATCCCAATACCCTGTTTGTGGGTTTCGAAGCCCAATTAACGCCTGGTGCTGAAGAAACGTTTCAGGTTAAACTGATACCGGGCGAACATCCATTAAACGTCAGAGAAATTCAACAATTGAAAAACTGGAAAAACTATTGAAATTAACTACACTATGATTAGGAGAACTTTTTTTATAAGCGCTTTAACCGGCCTCCTGTTGATGTCCTGTACCTCAAAGGACAATAATGATATGAATGCCGTTATCGAAAAAGGATTAAACCGGAGTGCACAGCAGGCAAAATTTTTAGCTTCAAGCCTGCTGGAAGAACCCGATAAACTACCCCGGTATGTCCTTCCGGACGGAACACTTGTAACCTCAGATTCACATTGGTGGTGCAGCGGATTTTTTAGTGGGGTATTGTGGCAGCTTTATGAAGATACGGGAGATGCGTTACTAAAAGAATATGCCGAAAACTATACAAAAAGAATCGAAAAGGAGCAATATTCACTGGATACCCATGACCTTGGTTTTATGATGTATTGCAGTTACGGACAAGCATTTAGAATCACAGGAGAGGCGTATTACAAAAAAGTCTTATTACAGAGTGCAAAATCATTGGCAACTCGTTTCAATCCTAATTTAGGGGTCATCAAATCATGGGACGAAAAACCAAAATGGAAGTTCCCGGTCATTATTGATAATATGATGAATCTTGAACTGCTGGAAGAGGTTTACAAAATGACCGGAGATACATTATTTGATAAGATTTCCAATAGTCATGCAAAAGTGACCATGGTTAATCATTTCCGCCCCGATTACAGCTCATACCATGTTGTCGACTATGACACTGTAAACAACAAAGTTGCCAAATTTGATACCCATCAGGGATATTCAAGCAGCTCGGCATGGGCGCGCGGACAAGCCTGGGGGCTCTATGGTTATACCATGATGTACAGGGAAACAAAAAATAAGTCCTACCTGGAACATGCAGAAAAAATTGCCAAATTCATTTTAAATCACCCGAATCTGCCAGAAGATAAAGTTCCCTATTGGGATTTTAATGCGCCCAATATTCCGAATACGTATAGAGACGCTTCGTCAGCGGCTATAATGGCATCCGCACTGATCGAACTCAGTCAATATGTAGATAAAGGTTTAGCAAAAGAATACCTGTCTGTGGCGCGTAAGCAATTGCAAACGCTGACTTCAGATGCGTATTTAGCCGCCCTGGGTTCAAATGGAGGATTTATTCTTAAACATTCTGTAGGCAACTTCAATGAAAACAGGGAAATGGATGTTCCGTTAACCTATGCTGATTACTATTATGTAGAAGCGCTGTTGCGATACAAACATTTAGTCCGTTAATACCGGTCGTAAGAAGAAGAGAGCTACAGACTTTCCACCCTTTGGAAGCCTGCAGTTTCTTATTTTAGGATTGCCAATTGTAAGTCATAGTACCATGAAGAAAATAGGTCTCATTGTTTCGCTGTTACTTTTTGCTCTTTGTTCCCTGTGGGGTCAGACCGCTCGTGAAGAAATTAATAGAAATATAGATAAGGCGGGAGGTAGCTATTATGCTTATACAACTGAATTTATCCCCCAAACTCAAGCGCCAAAAGGATACAAGGCATTTTATATCAGTCACTATAGCCGGCATGGTTCACGCTATCTTACCAAGGATGTTCATTATAGCCGGGTAATCGACGTGTTTGCGAAGGCACATGAACAGTCTGCTTTAACAACAGTAGGCGAAGATACCTATAAACGATTACAGGAAGTTATGAAAGAGGCTGCTCTGCGTGCCGGAGATTTGTCATTAGTAGGTAAACAACAGCATCGTGATATTGCTAAACGTATGTTTACATCATTTCCAGAAGTATTCAAGCAGAACCAATATATTTCCTTGCGTTCGACTATCGCGCTACGATGTATTATGAGCATGGTGTCATTTGGAGATAAACTCAAAGAGCTAAACCCTGGCTCTCAGCTGGACTATGACACGGGCGAAAAGTTCATGACATACATGAACTATATTACTCCTGAAGGAAAAGATTTTAAGGAAAATGGCGCATGGGAAAAAAAATTTAATACGTTCACCGAGTCTAACGCTCATCCCGATCGTTTGATGAAGCTTTTGTTCAACAATCCCGCGTTTGTGAGTATGAATGTAAAACCAATCGATCTGATGCGTGGTCTCTACTCCATCGCGGTTGATATGCAGGATGTGGAGACCAATGTCTCTTTCTATGACTTGTTTTCCATCGATGAGCTTTATTCCCTTTGGGAGATCGATAATGTGAAGAGTTATATCCAACGAGCAAATTATGCCGGAGGAAATGGAGCTATACCTAACAGTGAAAAGCGGTTACTAGCGAATATACTGGACAGCGCTGATAAGGTTATCAGGAAGGGGGGTAAAGCTGCCGATTTGCGCTTCGGACACGACGGTAATATTTCCCCTTTATTAGCTTTGATGCAGGTTAACGATTTTGCCGTTTCTATAAGTGATTTTAAAGAGGTACATCGAGTATGGCGCGACTATAAGGTGGTTCCTATGGCAACAAACCTTCAAATCATCTTTTTTCGTCATGAAAAGAACCCCAATGATATTTTGGTAAAGTTCCTTCACAACGAAAGTGAAGCCCGAATTCCGGTTCAAACAACGATATTCCCCTTTTACAAATGGACAGCTGTTGAACATTTTTATCGGAATCTGTTGAAACCATAGGTTTCTATCGGGTGGCAAACCGATCCTTATTTCACAAAGACCATAAAAACAAGTATAATGAAATTGCGGCTCTTGTATTTCGGCATTTTACTTTCTTTTGGCTTACATGCTTATGGACAGGAAAACATCAGCCTTAATGGGGTGTGGCAATTTGCATTAGCAACCAATACGAAAGAAGCTAAAATCCTGGATAAGTTTAATATGCCGGGATACAAAAGCAAACAGTTCAAGCCCATCCCGGTACCATCCAATTGGGCCATCCTGGGATATGAAGAGCCTGTCTATCAGTCTTTCGAAAATGACGAAGCCAGTGCGGGTTACTATCTGAAAGAATTTTCCATCCCTCCCGAACAGTTGAATCAGAAACGCATTATGTTACAATTTGAGGGCGTATGGTCACATGCGGACGTCTGGCTGAACGGGAAATATTTAGGGAGTCATGGCAGCGGTTTTACACCCTTTTCTTTCGAAATCACCGAAAAGATAAACCGCGACGCCAATAACACATTAGCGGTCAGGGTTCAACAGGTAAGCAGGGAATACCGGTTTGACGTTCATGATGACTGGAGCTTAGGTGGCATATACCGGGATGTTCACATCATCACCGTGCCCGCAAAACGCTGGATAGATTATGTGAACGTTCGAACAACTTTCGATCACCGGTACGTTGATGCCAACCTGCAGGTCAAAACCATGATAACCGATCGAAGGAATCCGAAAAAACCCGGCAATTATTCCATAGACTATAACCCCTATGAATTGAGCTTTTCTTTATTCTCTCCACAAGGTGAAAAGGTGACGGAAAGGACAATGACCATTCCCGCACATCTTGCCACAGGGCGCGAAATACAATGGGATATAAATGTTGCTTCACCGCATCAGTGGACGGCCGAAACCCCTTACCTGTACAGACTGGAGGTCGTCCTGTTAGAAGCAGGCACCATCGCCCAGAGATGGTCCGAAAAAATTGGTTTCAGACAAATCACGACCGATGGGGGCATCCTGAAGGTTAACGGGCAAAGTGTCAAACTTCGGGGTGTTAACAGGCACGATGAGCATCCGGATGTTGGGCGGGCAACGACTTACCAACATTGGCTGCAAGACTTAAAATTGATGAAGGCGGCCAACATTAATTATATCCGCTGCTCACACTATACACCAGCAAAAGGGTTTATAGAGCTGTGCGACTCGCTGGGAATGTATATAGGCAACGAAGTCAGTATCGGAGGCGCTAAAAACCTGAAGTTCGACCCTTCCTACACGGCGGCCGCTTTAACACGCGCTTATGAAACGATTACACGGGAAATAAACAATCCTTCCATCATATACTGGTCTGTAGGAAATGAAGACGAACTGTCAACAATGGGGCTTACTACCATTAAGTTTGTGAAAGCACTCGACCCCAGCCGTCCGGTATTGATTCCCTGGCGGCATGAAGAATGGTTGCCCGAAGAGATTGGTATCCTTTCGGCCCACTATTGGCAACCCGGCCAATATGATGCCTGGGCGGCAAATTCCAAACGACCGGTCATATCAACAGAGTATACGCACGCCTATGGTGAACAGGGTATGGGCGGACTTCAGGCGCGCTGGAATGCCCTGGCAAAACATCCGGCCGGTGCGGGTGCCGCCATCTGGATGTGGGCCGATCAGGGGTTAAAAATACCTAAACGAAAAAATTATAAAACAGATCCTAAATTTAATATACAGGACGAATATTTACGGGTGGTCGATAACGGGTGGGACGGTATCGTCGATTCCTACAGAAATCCAACCAGAGACTATTGGGAAACAAAAGCCGTGTATGCACCGGTTTATGTAAATGTAGAAAAACTCAATTTCGTGGCAGGTCAGGATTCGGTCCAGGTGCCGGTCAGCAACGCGTTTGATTATACCAATCTATCGGATATACGGTTGCACTGGCAGGTATACGAAGATACGTCACTTTTGGATGAAGGATTTTCTTCGTTAGATGGTGCACCACATACAACGGGTACACTATCCCTTCCGCTTCAAAAGATAAAAACAGTCAACCCCGGAAAAACATATTATTCGTGGTTTATTTTCCTGCATAAAGACGGGACCGAAATTACGCGCTGCTCCGTTGAACTTTGCCCATCAGGGGAGAAAGAAGTTATAGCTGCAGGCGGCACAAAGCCGGTACTGGATCAGGGTAAGCTCGTCACTGTTACGGCCGGCAAGGCAACCTATGTATTCGACCCGGCACCGGGACAGCTTATAGCCGCACAGTTGGATGGTTTAAAAATAATAGACGGCATCTCCCCTACCATTTGGCACAACCTGGATCCGAACGAGCGCGTTGCTTTTGGAGAAGCCAGGTCGGAAAAGGCTGTTGACCTTAACCGGTACCAGCAAAAAGTGATTACCTGGAAGGTCGAAGACAGCGCGTATGCGCAAATGATTCACGCATTGGTTGAATATACGGTGGATCAAAACAATCGCTTTACCGTAGCCTATACCTATACCATCACGGGAGATGGATTATTGAATGTTCATTATGAATTGCGTCCTGAAGTAGCGGTAGAGCGATTACCCCTCATCGGGATGGATGTTAAAACAACGCAGCCTATCAACCAGCTGCAGTGGTTGGGATTAGGCCCTTATGATGCCTACCCCAATAAACAGGCTGCGCCGATTTTCGGACAGTGGAAATGGGATGGCAACCCGGGAATTAAAAATGCTCGGCGGGTGGAATCGTGGGCTGGTGCGGCTTGTATACAAATAAATCATAACGGTTATATAAAACTAGAAGAAGCCAATTCCAATAAAATTTCTGTGTTAACCGGGGTGTATGCGCGCCCCGACAAACAACGCCCTGCAGATAGCAGTTTTCCGGAGCTTCGTACAGACCGGTCCTATATTGGTGCATTTAATTTGCAGCTTACAAAACGACCATAACAATAACAACATCGAATTCAGGGAGATTGCCTGCAATTTTAATGTGAGGTTAATAGGATGAGTTTCAAAAACTTTCACATACTATCTGTTTTGGGCTTCGGCTTTGCCCAAGTTGGCCACCTCCCCTGTTTTAGCGTTATACGATTTTATATTCAACGTGGTGCTAATGCCATTGTCAGATACACGTGGTGATATGAAGAGACGTTGCTGATTCGTTGCAGCAGCAACAAACGTTGCTTTCAAACTACCTGAACCCGCATTGTCTCTATTTTTACTACCGGAAAAAAGGCATAAAATCACCGTAACATAGAAAAATGTCTTCATATATTACTGATAAGCCATTTCATACGTCCTTCAGCTCTTCAAATATTCCGGTTTGTTTATTCTTTCTAACGTTATTCCAATTAAAATAGCGGCCATTCATCACAATAAATACGCCATGTGAAAGTGTTTGTGCAAATGCCAGGGCACTTCCTATATTAAATAAACCATCGGAACTACCAAATCGGATAGGAATCATCGCACCGGTAAGCACAATGGTTTTATTGGTTATCCTTTGGGCCAGTGCTTTCGCCGTTTGGTCCATGGTATCGGTACCATGCGTAATAACAATATGCTCTTCTTCACATTGTTTACACTCTTGAACAATTACATCGAGCTGTTGTTGAGTGATTTCAAGACTATCAACCATCATTAATTTGCTGATCGTTACAGGCACCTGGTTCCTTCCGTTATCCAGTAGTTCGTGCATATGTGTGTCTTTAAAATACAACCGCCCGTTCAGCATATTGTATTCTTTGTCAAATGTGCCACCTGTAATAAAAATCCGAATGGTCATATATCCAATGGTTTAATCTTCGTTCATGAACTTATAGAGGCGGTGGAGAATCAACGATTCCGGCTTCTTCTTGCGTAAAAAAACAATCGATACGGTTATCGTTTTTTCAGCTCTCCATAATAAAAGCTGGCGGGATCAGAAACCATGTATAACCCTCCCAAATTCTGGCCGCCGGAAGCCGCTACCCAATCTATTTTAAAGGGACCGCTTTGAAACCATGTCAAGAATGCTCCAATCCAGCCATTAGTTACACCGACTGTCCAGTTCGTGTTTGAGACGGATGGTGTGTAATTGGATAATGTAACAATGCCATTATCATACGTATAATCAAAGGAGGCATCTGCCAGCAAGTGACTCGTATTTGTGCTGTTCCAATACCAGATCCGAACCAGGGCGGTAGCGCCTGAAGACAGCCGGAACTCAACGCTGTCGATTGTTCTTGGGCCTCCGGAACTACCTGAATACCGGCTAATTAACCCGGCATACACACTGTTAAAATTTGATGTAATACCTGCTGGCAACGCCTTGCCGGGTATCATTATCGAATTGTACGTTTTATTATAGGCAAATAGTATCCGGAGCGGAATCACAGGGGTAGCATTTTGAGCAACCGTATATTCCGTTCCTTTGTCATCGTAAAGTTTCAAAACGCCATCGCTCATAACGCCATTTTTAAATTTAACGCCATTTACGATAAAATCATCTGCAAAGCCTATTCCATCCAGATTAAAATTAAATTTACTGTTTACCGTAATAACACTGTCCTTGGGGTCTGCATACTGAACGGAAACACGTTTATCATCACTAACCACAAAAGACACTTTATTAACGATACCGCCAATAGTAACATAATTATTAAAATGGGTACCAAAATAATTCTGTACATCTTTTATTTTATCTGCCAGTTTCCCCTGCTGATAGGCAGTTGCCTGTGCCGCCGTAGCTTTTACAAGGAACAGGTAATTCCGATATTTTTTTCCCTGAAGGATAAGGGAATCTCCGGAGGAGCGTATGTATTCAAACTCTATATCACTTTTATATCCGCTACTGGCCTTGCCACCGTAGGCACCTGGAACGGGATCCTGAAGTAAGGTAACATAATTGTACGTATCAAATATCAGGGAGGCGTTCATTACCCACTTTACGCGATATGTGGAAACCTGGGACTGGGTAGCCGTATTATTATTCAGGTCGCCCATCATAATCACTTTTTCATCGGCCCCAAACTTCATATAAAAGCCATAACCACCCCCGGCAGTAGTTGTAAGGGATGCCAGCCAGCCATTTTGGGCACCGGTTAACTGACTTCTCAGCTCAGCTAAACGTTCGGCCATTCTTTCTTCGGGCAGCCCCCCGTTTACCAATGCCACGTCGTTCTTCCGGCAACCATTTGCAATCAATGCAACCAATAAGATAACAACTATTTTGTTCATTTCTGTTTCAGTTTCTTGTATGGCAGGTTCGCCGGGATAGCAAACCTGCCGTAAATTTTATTTTAATACCATCGGACCGTAGAAGTAATTAGATGGGGTGCCGTTTACATAAAATCCTCCAAACGTTCTGTAGTCCGGACTGGTCGGCGGTAATGTTGCGGGAAGCCAGGCCGCAATAAATTGCCTGGCTGTAAGGTACGGCAGCATATATTGCTCAAACGGTGGTTGTACCGATGTATTCGTGTAATTACCGCCGGTGCCCTCCGGTAATGATTTTGTAAATACGACCAGGCCGCTTACGGCGTTTACGGTATAATTAAAGTCATAGTCTGCCGCATATTTCGTACTTCCGCTCCTGTAATAAGCCCTGAAAATCATTTTCCCCGATGCAGGAAATAAGAACTGAATACTATCCAGTGTTCTGCTCAATGCGGTGATGGCATTTTTATAATTGTTATACACGGTTGTAAACGATGCAGAGCTTCCATAAGTAGTATAGTGACCAGCCGCTGGGTCATATGTAATAGTGCTCACTTTATTATTCAATAACCACTGAGGCAGGGTTCGGGTAACATCTTCCGGATCCTGAACGTTATACGTTTCCTTCAATACTTTTTGTACTTCGGCCTGCAGCGCACCAAATTCTATGGAGTAGAAGGATCTGAAATAGTCTCTCACCAGCTTTTCTTTGGCCAGCAGTTTTGCTTTTGCGTCTGCATTGGCGGTATTCACGTAATTATTAAACCATACGGGGCCCTGCACCAGCAGGTGCGCGGTCATTTCAGCAAAATCTTCCTTATAATTGCTGCGGGCATAACGGGATACAAAGCCCAGCGCCTGGGCAAGTGAATCGGTATTGGCCTTATTGGTCCAGTCTGCATCATAATCGGCTTTTGTTACCTGCTCAAATTCCGGCGGAATAAGAATGTTCTGATTGAGAATATGGGTAAACTCGTGATGGATGGTACGTATTTTCCTGCGCACCTGCTCGCCATTCGAAAAATCGATACTATTTAGTTCGTACAACACCACGCGCCGGCCACCATCGGCCGTGCCCAATATGATGCTTCCATCGGCGTTGTAAGAAGGTGAACCGTAGAGCACATACTGTTTAGGGGTAAGCTTCTTTATAAAAGCGGGGCCGGCTATTTTCTCATAAGGTTTAAGAAAAATGCGCAGTACCGCCTGCATGGTAGGTATTACCCTGTTTAAGGTAATGGGCGAAATATCCTTGCTTACGTCTGTAAGATTTCTTTCAAAACGGTAAACGGTTTGAATATTATACGGATTGTTGATACTATCGCTCAGCCATTTGTCAATTACAGGATCGGGCACATAGCTATCGGGATTATAGGTACTAAGATCTACATCCAGGTTGGCATCACTTCTGCGACAGGATACAAACAGCAGCAATAAAGCGGTTATGATAATTAAATTATTTTTCATCTTTGAAATCATTTTTATCTTGGGTTGGAAGCTACCCCGGAAAGTTTTGCATCCTGAGGAATCTGGAACACACGCCGGTTATCATCAGGCCCCAGCGTTTGAAACGTTTCTGTGCCATCGGTGGCAATATAGTTATGCTTTACAGCAAGTTTATGCCGCAGAATATCCAGCCACCGGATGCCTTCCTGCATAAAAGCGATTTGCTTTGTTTCCAGCAGCGCTTTAATAAGCGCGCTTTTGTCGTTCGGTTCATTAAAAAAGCTCCTGGCCTTGTCTATTGTAAGGGCGTGCTTCGAAGCATCATAACCCACAATACGCGTACTGGCAAATGTATTCAGATCAGCAATGGCCGCATCATATTGGCTTTTCTGTATATACGCCTCTGCCCGATTCAGTAATGCTTCATCCATGGTAAACAGCGGCATCATGATATAAGGATATCCTATACCCGCAGCTACATTCGTATAGTAAAAATATTCGTTGTACTTGTTGGTGGTATAATTAGGAGCGGTGTATACGCCGTACCGGTTCCTGAAAGGTGCGCCAAATACAGTAGTTTTACCATAGAGGTTTTTTTTCAGTTCTCCAAAGCTATAACGTGCATTTCCTGCGGCGCCAATGGAGGAACTCCCTCTTTGAAAATTGGAATAGGTATTGGCTAAAAGCAGGTTCCATGATTTATCGGCCTTGGTATATTCTATGCGATGTTCGGTATAAGTGAGGTTGTACAAAGAGCCGTTATATTGCCGGATGTTTTCCTTAAAATCATTCGCCGGCAAAATTGCGGATACGTGTTGAATTACTTTATCCCATTCCCCTTTAAACAGGTAAAACCTTGCGGCAAAAGCATGGGCCGCCTGGGAATTAAAATGATATTTGGGTACCTCCCATTTTCCGGCTGTAAGCAGAGGTAACCCTTCTGTAAGATCTTTTTCAATATGTTCGTAAACAGACGCCACAGTACCCCGGCTGTATTGCTTTATTGCCACCGTTTCCGGCTCATCTACATAGGGCACACCAGGCGAACTATTGGCACCACCCGGCTCGTACGTTTTTGCAAAAAAGACAACCAACATAAAATGTGCGTAAGCCCGGGCTACCAGCGCTTCTCCGCGATACTGATCTGCACCTGCGCCCAAATGATACTCGCTAATAGATGCAAGCGCCTGGTTCGCTGCGGCAATGGCTACATATGCAGCATTCCAGTATTTTACAGGAGAGCCGTTAATATCTTCCAGCATTTCATTCCAGTTATATAAAGTTGGGAAAGGCTCATTGTTATACGTTGCCAATGCGGCTGATTTATCTTCTACATTGTCCGATGCCACTTCTGCAAAAGTGATGTAGTCTCTTTCGGGATAAGCAGAAACCAGCAGCTGTGCAACTTTGTCAACGCTGTTAATTTCGGCCCTCATGTCCGGGTTTTTATCCAGAAATTTACTACACGAGGCCAGGAAGGCCGCCAGTATAACGGTACCTAAAATGGATAATTTTACTTTCTTCATAATATAATCGATTAAAAACCCGCTTTAACGGAGAATGTGTATTGTTTTGGGATCGGCATGGCCACGCCGCCATTGTTGAAAAACTCCGGATCTGCACCATTCAGTTTTTTATCTGAATAAAGCAATGCAATATTATTACCCACCAATGCAAACTGAAGATTTTGAAGCCCCATACGCGTGGATAGCGCTTTGGGCAGCATATACGCAATGGATACATTTTTGAGCCTAATAAAATCGCCTTTAGCTACTCTTTGATCTGAATAGTTGTATACATTATAAGGATAAACCGCGCTTACCGTTGTACCATCGCCCCTTCGAACGGAATTGCTTATTGCAAACTGGTCCAGCAGGGAGGGAATATTGGTTCTTTTTTCATCGCCTGGGATAATCCAGCGATTCACTACATCTTTAGACATGGCTACCATATCATTGTATGATGCGGTGTACGTTGGCTGTAACCTTATATAATTTCCCGCGGCAAATGTAAAGAGTACGGATAATGAAAATCCTTTGTATTCGGCCCGGTTGAAGAACCCTCCTGTAAAAGCGGGGTCCACCGGACCTTCGTATTTAAGATAACCGATATCCGTGCTTTGCAGGTATACATAAGCATCCTTTTTCCCGTTTGTACCAATATAAGTCGGATATCCATACGTGGGGTCCAGGCCATCAAACCGTACAGAAAACAATCCACGTTGCGGATAGCCTTCCTGTGTGCCGCCCTCAGCCCGCACCATTGTCCAGATATTGGGGTTTACCTTTAGCTCTGTGATTTTGCTTTTGTTCAAACCAAAATTGAACTGGGTACGCCACTTAAAACCATCTGTGTGGCTGATGGGATTGCCGCCCAGGGTTACCTCCAGCCCTTTTGAGCTCATTTTACCATAGTTGGCGTACTTGGTAAATTCGCCCCCGATGCCGGATGTACGGATAGGGCCGATGAGATCAAAAATGTTTCGCTTATATACGTCAACCGTCAGGTTAACCTTATTCTTAAAAAAAGAAAGATCGGTACCCAGGTTAAACTCGTACAATTTTTCCCAGGTGAGTTCAGAATTCTCAAGACTACTGATGTATGTTACGGGTTCCTTTTCATTCTCATACGGGCGGTATGTGATGCGGTTGTAAAAAACGGCGGAAGAGTTTGTGGCATTGCCCATATTGCCCACCAAACCATAAGTGGCGCGTAAACGGGCTGCGGATAATAGATTCTTATCACGATTAAAAAAGGGCTCCCGGTCTATATCCCAGGCCAGGGAGGTATTCCATGTTGGTTGCCACCGGGCCACTTCCGATCGGCCCATTTTATTGGAACCATCGTACCGGATACTACCATTAAAAACATACCGCTCTTTAAAGGAATAGGCCGGTTTAAAAGCAAAAGCAGCCAGTCTTTCGTATCCATAACTCATCCCAAAATAGGCATCTCCTCCTTCAATCATTTTCTTAAAAAAACGATAATTAGGATTTACCAGCCCGCCATTTTCATATTGATAGGCCACTCCGGTAAAATTTGAATATTGTCTTTCAAGAGAACTGGCTTCTGCCATTCCGTATAATTTTATCCGGTGATCATTGCCGATCTGCCTGTCATAGTCGAGCGCATTCCTTACATAAAAATGTTTAAGATTGTTGTCATTAACGTTATAGAATCCACCTTGTGGTAATACAACAACAGGCAGCGCGTTGGGATTATCCGGATCCGAATAAAGATTCCTGTTCCCTTCAGCAACCGATGCGTCTCCATCTGCACGGAAGGCTTCGGCCATGTTCGAGCCTTCTTTTATATAATGCTGCCTTTTGGTAACTGCATACCGGTATGATGCGTCAAAAGAGTAAACCAGCCCCGGTATTATTTTGTATTTTATACCGGCCCGAACCTGCAGGTCCTGCACGCCCAGCTCCAGGTAGTTTTTATCCAGCTCGTTCAGGATATTGAACGGTGCATAATTGCGGGTAAAATACTCAAAGTTCCCGTTTTCATCGTATGGAGTAATCAACCGGCTGGTATTGATTGCATAGGAATACGGGTTAATATCAAAATCCCTGGAATACTGTCCATAAACGGGATCAGATGCCCGGGTAAGCGTTCCGGGAGCCCGTTGATCACGGATTGAACCATTACCCCCAAACTCAAGATTCAGCCGTTCATTTACTTTTATCGTTGTTCTGAAATTGGCCGTATATCGTTTAACCTTGTCGGCGATGGTTTGTCCGTTATCATTTAAAAAGCTGGTGGAAAAATAAGATTGAGCCTTGTCTGTTCCCATCATTACACTTACCGAATGCTCCTGCATCAGAGAGTTTTTGAATAATACATCAAACCAGTCCGTATTTGCCTTTGCATATCGCTCCAGGAATTGTAGTCGTTCCTCAAGTGTATTCTTCAAAGCAAATGTATTCGTGGCCTCATCATAATCATACATCTTATTGTACATCTTATAAAAGACCCCTCCCGTTGGTGCCCTGGACACCTGGCTATGATTAAAATATCCTTTATTTTCCAGCTCCAGCATTACTGACATTTGCTCGGCGGAATTCATGATATCGAACCGGTTGTAACTGGGTTTTAAAAAAGTAGTAAAATTTCCTGTGTAGCTAACAGCGGCGCGTCCTTGTGTATTACGGCCTTTTTTTGTAGTAATTACTACCACACCGTTCATTGCACGTGCCCCATACATAGAAGTTGCCGCAGCGTCTTTTAAAATGGTAATGGTTTCAATATCATCGGGGTTCAACCCGGCTACAGATGAGCCTATTAATGTATTGGCGTCCCCCGTAGAAAGCGCTTCATTAGAAATGTTTACGATATCCTGCAAAATAATGCCATCGATTACGAAAAGCGGCTTATTATCGCCGGAAAGCGAAGTTGCACCACGTATCTGAATCTTGGGGGCCGCACCAAAGGTCCCTGACACATTCTGCACGGAAACACCCGCGGCCTGTCCTTCCAACATCCTGGACACATCAGGGATACCATTTCGCAGTGCGTCTTTTGCTGATATTGTGGCAGAAGAGCCCGTGAACATTTTTTTGTCTACATTCTGATAACCGGTAGACACAATTACTTCATCCAATTTACTTTTATCATCCTCCTGCAACACAATTTTCAATTCGGGCTCGTTATCATATACAATTGTTTTTTTAACCTTGCCCACATGTGTAAATTCAAGGATATAACCTTTAACCACATCAATGGTAAACGTTCCGTTTTCATCAGTGGTCCGCTTTTGGTTGGAATGGATGATGTGCACAGTAACACCTCGCAACAAGTCGCCCTGTTCGTCTACAACCAACCCACTAACATGTTTTACATCCTGTGCAAAAACATTGGATCCAATACAGACGAAAAAAGCACAGAATGCAAGAAAAGTCCGCCTAAGATATTTGTAATGGCCTGAAAATTTTAAACCGGGAGCAATAAATTTATCGCCCCGAACAGCAAGCATTAATCCCATAAAGCAATCCTCTTTATTGTATTTTATAAAGAAGTAAAAATAGGGCAATGAAAATTTAATATAAAAATAACATTACAATTATTTTTGAAAATTTCTAAAAAAATAAATGAAATTAAACAACATTAGCGAAAATTCTATATTAATAAAGCTTTTATTAAATTATTTTCAAAACAGTCCTATTACACAAAATACAATGATGTACCAATTAAAGAGCCATAAAGAAGCCAAAGCGCATCAATGTTCAAATCATAGTAGCATTTCCGTAAACCTGCGGGCTCCTGCTTTAAAAGCATTCAATTACAAACCATTTCAAAATCTTTGAAACAACTTAATATCAAATGCCCGTTTTGGATCTTTTGAAAAGAACCAGCTAGCCAGAATGACAAGCACATTGACATCGCCTCTTGACTACTGCTGCATATGTAGCTGTTAGCTTGCTAAATAAAATATCCCATTTTTTAGGGATATTTTTTTACAAAAAAGATACTTAGGTTTACCTCACATTTAACTGACTTTTACCAAAAGGGATGCTACTCCTATAAAAAATCAAGACAATGAGAAAATATTTTCTGCCGAACATGCTGTTGCAGATTGCGATCATTGCTTTCAGCCAGCCCAGGCAGAAGCAAAAAGACAAGCCACCTAAAAAGAAATGGCGGGGATGCTGAAGGAAATGCAGCGGGCCATGAATGGTATGAGCCCCCATATGGCTGCGGGTTGAAATCATTCATTGAAAGGGAATCAGGCCAGAATTATATTGGCAAATATTAAAGCGGCAAAAATTGAAGCGGCCATCGCAGCGCCAAAATCAGCAATATCCGGATTGTAATACAGCAATCACGAAATATGATCAATAAAAAAGGTATATGAAATACAAAACGCTAATTGCCTGTTGTATGTTTCCACTGTGGTTGCAGGCCCAGGATTGCAGCAAAGAAATGCTGCAACAAAAACCCGGCACATGGAAAGCCGGGCCACAGGGATCTGTCATTAATATAAGCGCAGCAGACTTAATAAAAGAAAAATCGTTAACCGCTACGATCCACAAAATGGTTTCCACTAATTATAAACCGGTGGGATGCGAAATTTCTTATAGCACTGTTTACGGAAAATATCCGGGTACCGGTCAAACATTCATTGCCGATCCGTATCATTACGCAATGTATGTGCTCCGGTATTTATGTGATGCTGACAAATCCAGGTACTATGTGGACAATTCCACTCCCACGACCGTTAATATAACGGCTAATGTGATTTACTCATTAGACAATTTATATGCTGCAAACCTCCCTGCGGATGATCCCCGGGGTTATTTAAAACTGAAAAGGCGACCGGAAAAGAAAGATGGCTATTACTTTTTAGGGGATGAGGTGGTAGGCGACAACCACCTGGAAAATAAAATAAAAGAATATCGCTGGCTGATCACCTATAATGATACGCTTCCTTTCTCCTATCTCAGCCAGAAAGAATATGTACGAATACAAAAGAAAAGATTAGAGCAGGCATTACAGGACAGCCCGGGAGAAAAAGCGTATATCAGCAAGTTCCTGGACAATATAGCGGTGTATTTAAAAAAACCGGAAACAGAATTGATGAAACCGGCAATCTGTATGTGGAATGAAGAAGAATGGTTCGAAAAATTTGTTGAAGAGGGCACCCCGGGTTCATTTATTGCTGTAATACCCAACCTTGCCTACTACCGGAAAAATCTGCCAAAATCATCACCGCAATTTTTTACTGTTGTATATAAAATAGCGCACGGCGACCCGGTATTTGAAGCGAATATAGCCAACATAAAAAATGCTATTGATTTCGCGAAGCTGAAAAACATGCTGGGCAAATAGAATGCGGGCCGCTGAATTTTTAAAAACGAAAAAGATATTACCGTACCTGCATCCATTGCCCGGAAGTCTTACTTTTTTTCGGCGCGCGAAAAAGAAGTTTTAGTGCTTAATTGTCTTAGTATCGTAATAAAAAAATTGCAGCAGCTTAGGATAAAATATGCACACCGTAAAAATATACAGACAGAAGTCTTGCTAAATCTACTGGGAGCATCGGTACAACTCCTGATGTAATTCCCACGAAATCGTTTCAGGCATCTTCATTACCTTCCTGTCGTATGAAAGCAGTCCGTTCGTTTCTATTTCCACATCCTTAAGTTGTGTATATACAGCAGCCGGCAGGCACCGGCCGGCGGCTATCACCTTCAAAAACGGTTGTTGTCGCAATCAGCCTTTTAGTATGTCGCATTTGCAATCTTTATGATACACGTAACTTGTATAACTTAGCTTTAAAATAAAATGGGGGGTTCCTGCACCAAGCCAAAAAAAATCAACGTTGAACGAACAATAAATAAAGATTATGGGCAAAATCATTTTTGACAGCGGTATATCACTGGATGGCTTTTTTGCGGGCGATAACAGAGGTCCGGATAATCCTATGGGCGGCGTTTCCGGAAAATTGCATAGCTGGATGTTTAAACAAAAAGCTTTCTGGAAACACATCAAAGTGGAGGGCGGTGAAGAATACGGCGCAGACAGCAAACTCATTGATGAGGTGTTTGCAAGAACCGGTGCCTACATTATGGGAAAGCGCATGTTTGAAGAGGGAGCAGTGCATTGGGCAGAAGATTTATACGAAGCCGATGTGTACGTGCTCACACATGAAAAAAGGGAGCCCTGGGTTCAAAAGGGATCCACCACTTTTTATTTTATCAATGACGGCATAGAAAGCGCATTAGAAAAGGCAAAAAAATCTGCCAATGGAAAAGATATAAGAATACAGGGCGGGGCCAACACCATTCAGCAATTTCTGAATGCGGGTCTTATCGACGAATTTTTCATTCATATTGCTCCTGTTTTTTTAGGAACCGGTATCCGGCTGTTTGACGGCATGGACAAAGACAAATATGATATTCAGATTATAGAGGTCATCCCATCAGACCTGACCACACACCTGCGATACAAACTGACGAAGAAATAAGCGCGTTATCCACTAAAAGCGGCAAATAAGAAGAGATCCTGAAACAGGAATAGATCCCGGAACAGGTCCGGGATGATATATTTATTATTTTTCCAGCAGGGGTTTCCGTGAGAGGCCCCTGCGTCTTTGTTATCTATTCTAGCTCCCATTCCTTTCAGGAGACACCGGGCAAAAGCCCCCCGATCACCATCCTGTTGGAAAGAGTCAACGAAGCCTTATAATAAACAGGTATCAAAATTATTATATAAATGGTTGCTCTCCTTCCGGTCAGTGGAGACACTGACCGTGGCTATGCTGTGGTTTGTGTTTCCACAAACCATTGGGAGGCATTTCAATAAAATGGATACCGGTTTATTATTAAAACGCCCCCCGGGCGTCATTTCCCGGCCATGTGGCGACAATCAGGGGCATTTCATCGAATAAATAAAAAACAACTCTAAAACCGTACTATTTTTATTACGGTTTAGAGGGCTTAAGAGGGCTACAGGATCTTTCCAGATCATCGTATTCCCTCTTATTTTTTTATATATACCTCTCATTCATTTGCGGCGTTATGCCACTGAAACAGTGAAGCACTGAAAATTTACAGGGGCGGTAGGTGTATTGCCCTGGGTGACCGGGGCGATTTGTGGAACACGGCGGCGCAACGATATTCCTGTTTTTTTATGTTCCTGTGGCAAAAGACGTTCCTTATATCTGTGCTTCTGTGGCTTTAACAAAAAAGGGATACCCGTAGGTACCCCAATTCTTAAACTGCACAAAAAGAAATCTCCCGGCAATATGCCTGCTATGCGCCCGGTTCTATAAAAAGGAAACGTAGGATCAGGTACCGGTAATATTATTCCAGGGCTTTTTTATTTTCGGATCGAAATAATGCCATTATTTACCAGCCCCGATACAAAATCATTGACCGTTGCGGTATTTAATGTTATCTGCTCAAAAAGCCATTTTCGCATTTTATACCCCTCCATAAAATCTGTAATATCCCTGGATGGTTCCGGATCATGTTTGCGCATCCATTGGACCAGGTCCGTTTCGGAACGGAACCTCATCTTCCTCTCCCGGTTGTGAAAATGTACTTTCATGATATAAATCCCATCCTTTTTAAATAATAACTTTTTATTGCATCTTCGTTAACGATAAACCTTATTGTTTAACAGCTACGGCCACTTTTGAAAAGGCTTGCGCTCCTTCTTTATCTACCTGTACGATCCGCACCAGTTTCCGGCTGTCTTCCCTATTCATTTTTTCCACCTCATTCTTGCGGCAGGAAATGGTAGACATGCCCACACCACAAACAACCAGCAATGCATACAGCAACTTGTTTTTACGATTGAACAGCAACAGTATAAAGCCCGCGGCAAAAACAACGATGCCCATTAATGAAGTACTTCCGGTAGCCAGGTCCTTCTCAAAGCTGTACGCAATAGCAGCATCAGAAGTTCCGTTCTCCGCCTTGGTTTCTACGCGGCCGGCGGACCGGAAGATGGAATCCGTGCCCATTACCTCGATATCGAAATATTTATTATCCTTCTCTGTTGCAGTAGTCCAGTTAACCACCAGTTTATTGCCCACAATTTTAGCCTCATAAGACTGGAAGGCCACAGGAAGCGCGGTAGTGCTGTAGGTAGCTACCCCGGTTTTATGATCGTTGTCAACCCCGGCCGGAGCACCGGTTGGCACCGTAAACTCCCCAAATACACTGATATTTTTTTCTGCCTGCGTAGCGGCATAGGTTACCGGAACATTCGCAAAAGTAATTTTATACTTGCTAGGTGTGCTCCCTATATCAGTCATATTAACATTCTTGGTCGTTCCATTCCAGGTATATGTTTTACTTTCATTCGTTCCCTGAGTGGACATGGTCCAGGTAAATAAGTCAGCACCTGTTCCCTGGGGAAGGATACTGGTGGGATTCATTTTCGTAAAAGTTATGGTGATACTGCCAGACTTATTACCACTCTGTTTGAAATCATACCCTGAAGACGGAGTCGGGCTGTTCTTAAGATAGAAATCAAAACTAATGGTTTCCTTACCACCGGGAAACGTAGCCGGGGCCGGGTTCATATCCGCATTGTTTAACACCCACTCCTGGCCCAATGCCATCCCCGAAATAACTGAGCAAAACAGGCTTAAAATAATTAACTTTTTTTTCATTGTATGTAGATTTAAATAGTTTACGGTTGAGTTGTTTTAAAGAAATACTGAAAACCGGCAGAATATCCATTGTTAACATTGTTCTGATCACCGCCGGAACCTGCCTTTATTGAAACATTTACCTGGGTGACCCCCGTTTTAGCACCAGGATTGGCTTTTACCTTAAACATCACTCTTTTAAGATCATCTTTCAAGTTTGCGTCTGTAGTAATAATATAGAAATCCGGGTTGCTTGTAGCATCAAATGCAAAGACACTGTTGCTTAACGCCTCATTTGCCGAGTTACTGGTAGCCGCATTATCAAACGAAACATCACCAAACATTGCCAGTTTATCAACGAATAAGGTTATCTTCCCGGAAGACATAACATCCGCGATCTCCGCAACAACAACCGTTACTTCTATATCGCTGGCGCCCACAATATTGTTGGGATTTAATTTGATCCGCGGAACCAGGTCCGGGATACTGTTTACCTTCACTGCCACATACAAAGTAGCCTGTGCGGAAGCCTGGGGGTTACCGTTATCGATAGCAGTATACGTAAATTGTGCCGTACCAATAAACCCGTTGGCCGGTGTATAGGTGTATTTACCATTCGCATCCAGTACAAACGTACCATAGCTGTTGGTGATATTCTGAGGCGTAACGCTTTGGGTATTGCCCTCGGCATCCACATCATTGTCTTTTACATTACCGCCTACCGCTACGCCCGGGATTGTTTGATTATAATCATCCGCAGCACTGGTCGTATTCACCGCCCCCACAGGTTTTACGTCAATGATCGCATACGCCTTAGTGCAAAGACCACCCGGGCTTTCGCATACCTGGTAGATCACCGTATCTCTTCCAGAAAAACCAGTATTGGGTATGTAATGCAGTAGCCCGTTTACAATAGTAGCCGTGCCATGCAGCGGGTCGGTGGCAATACCGGGTGTACCCAATGTACCACCAGGGTTACCTATATAATCATTCACCAGTACCGGTATATCCACAGGAACATCCGCCCTGGTGGAAGCAATATCTGTATTCGCAATTGGGGGATTCTGCGTGCCGGCATCATCCGTTACGGTAATGGTCAGGTTTTGCTGTTCACATACACCGGTGTTGGTACATACCTTCACATTATAGCTATATACCCCCGTAACTGCTGCCGTAAAGGTATAGCTACCATCGGCATTCAGGTTCGGCATCGCCCCTGATGGATTGGGATTCCCGTCGGCCCCATCAATGGCTACCAGGTCGGAATAGCTCAATGTCATACCCGCAGGTGCCTTATCGTTGGTAGCTACGGAGCCAGGAATCTGTTTATTCACCGTTGTACGGTTCACATCCGGATTGCTGAAGCCCGATACCCTACCACTTACGTATACATACAAGGTAGCCTGTGCTGAAGCCTGGGGAGTACCGTTATCCGTAGTGGTGTAAATAAACTGTGCCGTACCGGTAAAACCGTCCGCAGGCGCATACGTATAGTTACCATTGGCATCCAGTATAAAGGTGCCATAGCTGTTCGTAATATTCTGCGGTGTAACGCTTTGGGTATTGCCTTCTGCATCCACATCATTGGTCTTCACATTACCGCTTACCGCCACACCGATACGGGTTTGATCGTAATCATCAGCAGCACTGGTGGTATTCACCGCTCCTGCAGGTTTTACGTCAATGATCGCATAGGCCTTCGTGCAAAGACCACCGGGGCTTTCACATACCTGGTAGATCACCGTATCCCTTCCAGAAAAACCAGTATTGGGTATGTAATGCAGCAGCCCGTTTACAATAGTAGCCGTACCATGTAGCGGGTTGGTAGCAATACCGGGTGTACCCAATGTACCACCAGGGTTACCTATATAATCATTCACCAGTACCGGTATATCCACAGGAACACTCGCCCTGGTGGAAGCGATATCCGTATTGGCGATCGGCGGGTTCTGTGTACCAGCATCATCCGTTACGGTAATGGTCAGGTTTTGTTGTTCACACACACCCGTGTTGGTACATACCTTCACATTATAGCTATACACCCCTGCTACAGCCGCCGTAAACGTATAGGTACCATCGGCATTCAGGTTGGGCATGGCAGCCGAAGGGTTGGGGTTTCCATCTGCCCCGTCGATCGCTACCGGGTTAGAATACGTAAGCGTCATACCCGCAGGCGCTTTGTCGTTGGTAGCTACCGAACCGGGAATCAGCTGATTAACCCTGGTACGGTTAATATCCGGTTTACTGAAGCCGGACACCTTACCGCTTACATATACATACAAGGTAGCCTGTGCGGAAGCCTGTGGGCTACCATTATCAGTAGTGGTATACATAAACTGCGCCGTACCGGTAAAGCCCGCCGCAGGCGTATACGTATACTTACCATTCGCATCCAGTACAAAGGTACCATAGCCATTGGTGATATTCTGAGGTATAACGCTTTGCGTATTACCCTCTGCATCCACATCATTGTTTTTTACATTGCCGCCTACCGCTACACCAATACGTGTTTCGTTATAATCGTCCGCAGCACTGGTGGTATTGATGATGTTTGCCAATGGTTTTACATCAATAATGGCATAGGCCTTCGTGCAAAGACCACCGGGGCTTTCACAAACCTGGTAAACGACCGTGTCTCTTCCCGCAAAACCGGTGGCAGGCGTATACCGCAGTTGCCCGTTTACAATGGCAGCCGTACCATGCAGCGGGTTCACAGTAATACCGGGTGTACCTAATGTACCACCAGGATTACCTACATAATCATTGATCAGTACCGGTATATCTACCGCCGTACCAGCCCTGGTGGCAGCAATATCCGTATTGGCGATCGGGGGATTCTGCGCACTGGCATCATCTGTTACAATAATGGTGAGGTTTTGTGGCTGGCAGGTACCCGTATTGGTACATACGGTAACATTATAGCTATATACACCGGCTACGGTCGCCGTAAAAGTATAGCTACCGTCTGCATTCAGGCTGGGCATGGCACCCGAAGGATTGGGCAGTCCATCCGCGCCATTGATTGCTACCGGGTTCGAATAGCTAAGGGTCATACCCGCAGGCGCTTTATCATTGGTTGCTACAGAGCCCGGGATCTGTTTGTTTACCGTAGTACGGTTGATATCGGGCTTGCTGAAACCAGACGGGGCAATAACCGGAGCAGACACATACACACCGCTGGTACCAGAGGTCATGGAAAATTGTTTGGTGGATGAATACCATCCCCCTACAAAAATACCATTACTTAAAGAGGAGGTGGCACCACTTGCATTACCGGTAGTAAGCCAGTAGCCCGTAAAAAAACCGCCGCCCGAGAAGTCGGCACCACCGGCAACCAGGTTGCCTGTACCATTATTAAACCGGGGGCCCTGGGGATAAGGGGCCGCAGGATTATTACCGCCCCCACTGCTATTGATATCGCCGGCCACATGAATAAAATTCGTAGGTTTTAAACCTCCTGCGGGCACAATTGCGCCTCCACTTTGATACTTTACTTGCCCCTGGTAACCGTTCGCAGGGTTATTATCCGTATCCCATACAATAACAAACACATCATTGGCATCACCGGTTACAGTTAATTTTGAATTTACCGTAAGACCGGCATTGATATGTATTACAAATGTTTCTCCTATCCCATTCTGGGTATTTAAACCGTTTAGTATTGAAGAGTTAACGCCGTTATAACCAGCCGTTGAAACCAGGCTATTTATCTGATTGAGTGCGCGGTTAAAATCGGCAGCCAGGCTTGTCATCAATGCCGTTTGATTCAATGAGGCAGACGCCTGTGCTGAATTTTGTGTTACGATACTATTCCAGGCTCCAATGGAAGCTCCGTTCGTATTGATGGTTCCTGCATATGGAACGCCGCCAGAGGTTCTGAAACCGGCAGTACCGCTAACGGCTACATTACCAACAAATCCCTTTGTTGCCCCTTGCCAGTTAGCATCGGCACTCCCATCCGTAAATACAAACAGGTATTTAGGTAAATTACCAAGATCTACCCCTCCGATATTTGTTTGAGCCGTTGCGCGTATACCAATAGAAGCGGCAATTACTACCTGCAGCACTACCATTGCTATTTTTAATCCTTTTTTCATTTTTTAGTTATTTCTGTTTCGTGTTTTTATTATTCTTCATTCCGGGCAAGAGGCGGCCTTTCCCCAAAGGGGGTAAGGCCGCTTGAAAACCGGCCTGAGATCAAAGACCATCTGCTTTTTGAAAAAGCCGTCAGGACGTTTAGGGAATCCGCACGCAAAAAGAGTTATACCCGGTTAACGGTTCGTACAGGTGGTGTACACTGCATTTTCTCTTGATTTTCTTTGCCTTCATTTTTTACATTTTTGTGTTAACAAATCCGCAAACAACTGATCGCATGGCCAACCAATATGGCATAACGACCCCATTGTCAGGATTTAGAAGGCGGGTAGTTTAGGGAAATATGAAACCGGTAGAAAACAGTCAGCCGATCCGTATGCAGTCACAATGATTGGTTGCTCATTGAACCGCTGAATTTGCGGTGTTGCTTTTTTTTGAAATAAGTCCCTTTTTAAAAAAGAAAGGATCCGTTCAAATTAAAATTGGCATTCTACTATTTTTCCTCTGGCGCAAAAGTATCAGCAACTGCAGGGAGCGCCAAAGAATACAGTGCAAGAATTCCTGAATTTTGGTAACAACGCTCCTTTATTAAGCTTTAATTTCATGATTTGCAGGGCCTTTCTTTTTACACGACAATTATCATTATTCAGGAAAAACAGAAGCCCGTCCGGGTTGAAACAACTTACCATTGGCCGTTTTCTATAGCAGCTTATAACTTGAAGCAATCATTACGGAAGTTGTTTCAGTGCATCGATATATAGCCACAGATGCACAGATTGGGGCTTTATATCGAAAAACCAATCCTCCGAACGGGGATACGGGGAATCAGTAGCGATAAAAATGTATACATGGTTGTTAAACCCATACTTGTAGCAATCATTAAGGACTTTGTTTCAGTGAATCGATATAGCCACAGATGCACAGATTGGGGCTTTATATCGAAAAACCAATCCTCCGGGCGGGGATACGGGAATCAGTGATCGTAAAAATGTGTTGACGGCCGCGGAGCACTTGCGCGATCTGCAAAAAATAGCCATGCAATTTGCGGCGAATACAAGGTGTCTCCGGTCGCAATGCGAATGAAGCCCGATGATCCCTCCATGCAGTATCTGCGCATCTGTGGCTATAAAAATATAGGGGTAACTGATTAACGCCTGCACAATCTGAAAAAAGCATTAGCATTGATCCGGGAGGTAAAAGGTCTCCCTTAAAGCGTTAGCTGTGTATTTCGGTGGCTATAAAAATTGTGTGGATGACCACCATACTCCCCACAAAGCCTTATCTGCACATCTGCGGCTCTAAAAATGTATTGACGATGGGGATCCCATAATACATCATCTGCGCATCTGTGGCCATAAGATATGCAGATGAACGCTGAGCGTATGTAACCCTTGAAAAATATCCCCGTAAATCTGATGAAAATATGATGAAGGTTTAAACAACCTCCCGCTTGTACATCTCCTTTGTTGACTACCGTTTCGTTAAATCTAAAAGAACACCCCTGGGTTAAGAATAACGGGGGATGTTCTTATTAGCCCTCTAAACTTACTTTACATCACTGACTACTTTAACTATTTTTGAAGATTCTTTATTGCCTTTTATGTCCCTGCGCTCCCAATACACAGAAGATGATTCACCGGGCTTCAACTCCGCCGCTTCTGTTATATTGAAGCTATAAGACACCAGCACCCCGGTCGTTAAGGACAACAGGATGAACAATGCTACCAGCATACGCGTCCAGCTCAACCGCACAAAACGCCTATAGGAAATCATGGCTACATAAATGGAATGGAGCAGTTTTTGTTTGTTCACCAATGTTTGTGTTTATGAATTACAGGAAGCACCGGTAACCGTTGCCGTATTTCCTAATTGACTGATCGTATGCAACAGTACCCTGTTTTCTGTTTTCGAAAAAACGGTGATCACATTGTTCTTCAGCATTTCTTTTTTCAGGCCGTCATCCTCGCAAGATGAATAGCCAAAGATCTTTATGGATGGAAAGCGTTGCGATAAACGTTTTGCGGTACACACCCCGTTCATCACTGGCATTTCCAGATCCAGGATGCAGATATCCGGGAGCAGGGCAGAGGTTTCAATCTGGTGGATCAGTTCCTGCCCGTTGTAGGCCTGGCATACCAGCTCCAGAGCGGTATGGCTGCCGATCAGCAACCCCCAGATCTTATGTTGAATGGCACAGTCATCGGCAATGGCAATGGTAATTTTTGCTGCCGGACGCCGGCCGCTCCCCCGTTCGTTTCGCAGGTTTCCGTATGGCGCACCCGGCAGGCCTTCATAAAAGGCATTCATCCTGCTCTTGTACCGGAATCCCGTTTTCCCCGCCTCCTGTTGATTTCGCATATCCATTTTTACCAAACCTTATTGGGTTATAAATTGATCATAACAGCTCATTTGCATTGCCCCGGGGACATGCATTTGAAGCTTCTGGATTAGGGGGAGATGAGCATGGGTGCAGTTGCAACAGGCGGCCGGCCGATCCGTGATCAAAGAGGCCGCCTGAATATCGCGTTCCCTTTAAAATTACAGCGCATACAGCATGAAAACTGCTGCCGGCAGCTGCTGATAAAAACAACATAACCAGCGATAGGGTTCCATTGTTTCCGGCGCAAAACTATCCGTGATCTGGTTGCCTGCCAAAAAAGAATCTACAAAAATTCCGGAAATCTGACAGGTTATGCGATAAAGACCCCGCAGATTGTTCCGGCGCTCAATTAATGGACCAATAAAAGAACCATCACATCTGCGGGTTAATGCATGTACCGTTAAGAAATGCGGTACGGTTAACGGGAGTTGATAAGGAACGGGTATCAAAAATAGCTTTATAAGTTATGCCCTGTCAGTGAGCACACGGCCCGTGGCGCAAGTCATGGTTTATATCACCACAAACCATTTATAAAAACAGCCATTTTGATAAAAAGATACCGGCCTGGTATGCGCAGTAATAAGGCGGGGCAGTACCACTGATGCATCACCTCAAAATAAAAGGAGCACACAAGGCGCCCCTTTTTTCTTAAAACTGCAACTACGAAAAAGTTATTCCTTCACCGCCATCACCACTTTTGAGTAAGACCGGGTGTTGTCTTTATCTACCTGTACTACTCTTATATACAGTTTGCCATCATCCGCAGCCTGCGCTCCCGTTTTTTTGCAGCCCCCAATGGTAGTAGCTAATCCAACCGCTATTAATAGCACAAAGGGCATCCGGTTCCTGCGGCGGAAGCAAAAGCCAAGTCCCCCCAATACCAGCACACCCAATCCCAGTGCCGTCATGTTTGAGGATATATCCCTGCTAAACTGGTATTGGATGGCATCTTTTGAGTTACCATCCGGAGCCAGCGATTTTACAGAACCAATGGTTGTAAAATGGGTTCCGTCTGCAGACGCCTCAATTTCAAAATGGTCATTGTTTACTTCCGTTTCCGTAGCCCAGTTTACCATCAGCGCGCCGTTCTTAAAGCTGGCTGCAAAACTGCCGAATGTAACAGGCAGCGGCAGGGAGAAATTTATAGTATATTTCGCATCCGCACTTCTTACATTGGTGCCATTTACGGCATAGAAAAAGGAAGTGGTTTGTGCGCCGTCTCCCGGAGCAATGAACAATTTCGCGGGGTCATAGCTGGCAATTACGTACCCCCCTGCATCTATGTCATCCTGCGTAATTACATGCCCGTCATACGTTAGCACAAAACCGTTAGTAGGTATACTGGTAATGGTTACTGCACGTCCTTTCCAGCTGATTTGAGCACCGCCGGTTTCAATTGTACTGCTCCCCTGTAATGGTTTATCCTCCAGGCTTACAGCAACCGGGCTGGCTTTAACATCCTTTATAACCGGGTAGGCAAGCGGATCACAGGCATTTACATTAACGGTATAAGCCGATCCGGGCATCTGACCGGCTGTTCCGGCCACCAGGGGTATTCCATCAGCATCTACCCCACCCGTGAGCATACTATTGGCGTCGAGATCTGCTGCGGTAAAGTTTGCCGCGCCTTCAATCGCATCCGGGCAGCCGTCGTTATCACTATCTGTATCCAGGTAGTTGGGAATGCCATCCCCATCCAGATCATCGCAGTCCTGGAAATCGGCACCGAATACAAAATTGCACCAATTTTCAATTTTCAGATACTGAAAAGTCACCATACTGAAGGTCCCCTTCAAACGAACGATGGCGTATCCTTCTTTCCCCGTGATCTGTCTTAAATTATCTTGTGTAACCCCCGTTGACCACTCTACCTGGATATCGTTGCCGAACAGGATCGGAACCGAAGTATTTGAGGCCCCTATCGAAGCAAACACCAGCACAGGGTTCATCATCGGACTGGCAAACCGGAGGGTATCGCTGGTTGCCTGGGTGTTCTTGATCGTAGGATTCAGATTGGGCACGGCGTATTTTGCAGGAAAGGTTCCATGAGAAAATACATTACCTGTAGTTTCTATGAAATGTGAAGAACTATAGGTATATCCGATGCCATTAATGGTGCCGGTAGCCTTATAGGGCCCACCAGCCGAGTTGCTGATGGTGGGTGGGTTCGACCAAAAAAAATTAGACTTGTTACACTCATAAATATTAAGGATCCCATCGTTGTCCGCATCCAGGTCATCCTTATTTAAAATACCATCCCCATCCATATCATCCAGGGGGCCGCATTTATTACACTGACTATAAGTTTGCAAACTAAGAAAAAGAACGGTTAGTAAGAGGCAGATCCGATTCATAGAATTTAAATTTTTAGAGGTTATTGAAAACATGTTTTATTGAATTGTCAGTGTGAGTTCGCTTCCCTGCTGAAGGGTATTTGTATAACCGGACTTAAGCCGCTTCCGCGGCCGGTGCATTCGGTTGCAGTATATTATTGGGTGGCATGCATCTGTTATTTAAAAAACGCGAAAAACCACCGCTACCGTTTTTGAACACTATTTTTGGTTTCATATGATGGGGCGGAACAAATCTTTTTACTGCATTGCGCACACAATCGTTAGCAGTATCTTATTCCCTTACCGCCATAATTACCTTCGAGTACGACCGGGTATTGTCCTTGTTTACCTGCGCTACCCGTATATACAGCTTGCTATCATCCGCAACTTTCTCTCCCGCTTTTCTGCACCCCCCGATGGTGGCGGCCAGTCCCAATACCATTAAGCATGCAAAGGGCATCCGGCTTCTGCGGCGGAAGCAAATCCCCAGGCCACCCAATATCAACACGCCCAATCCCAGTGCAGTCAAGTTTGAGGACATATCCACGCTGAACCGGTATTGGATGGCATCTGTTGAGTTGCCATCCGGGGCTAATGATTTTACAGTGCCGATGGTTGTAAAATGGGTTCCGTCTGCAGACGCCTCAATTTCAAAATGATCATTGTTTACTTCCGACCCGGTAGTCCAGTTTATAACCAGGTTTCCATTGCTCAGGCTGGCAGTAAAAGTACCAAATGTAACAGGCAGGGGCACGGCGAAGTTTACTGTATAAGTAGTATCATCGCTTCTTGCATTTTTTCCGTTTACCGCATAGGAAAAGGAAGTGCTCGTCGCATTTCCAGGTGTACCTGGTCCCGGAGCAATGGACAACTTAGCCGCATCATAGTTGGCGATCACATATCCCCCGCCGTCTATATCTGCCTGGGTAATCACATGCCCGTCATAGGTCAATACAAAACCATTGGTGGGCAGACTGCTAATGGTGGCACTACCGCCTATCCAGTCATGTTGCGTATCTCCGGTTTCATTGCCCCGAAGCGGCTTATCGCCCAGGTTCACTGTAGTGGGCCCACTTTTAACATCCTTGATGATAGGGTAAGCAACCGGTTTGCAGGTGGCGTTGGCCACCAGTGTGATATCATCCACGGAAAAGTCATTGCCACCGGACGCAGTGCTCGAGTTTAACAGTTGAATCGTATAATCTCCGGCAGCGCCGGTGGTAAAATTCAGGAACAGGGGTGTCCAGGCAGCAAGACTAACAGTGCCGGTTTGTGCCCTGGCAATGGGCGTTGATGTAGGAGTAGGCGTACCTTCATATACCCGTATTTCCAGGCCGTAGAGCGAGCCATTGAATGCAGCCGCATGCCAGATGCCAAAGGTATATGTAGCGCCAGCTGATAAGGACACCGTTTCCTTGTAAAATGAACCGATACTGGTGGAACCGTTTACGGCCAGGTAAGCATCATCATCAGACCCGGTTGTATGGCCTGCATAAGACCAGATGCCCATGTAAGTGGAATGCCAGTTCGGGTAATAACTTTTACTGATAACCGCATATCTGCCCGCAGGTTGCCCTCCCTGGTTTCCGCTTCCGAAACTATACCCCCCTCCCGGAGGTGTCTGCAGATCCCGTGGAACGGTAGTCGTACCAAAAGTACCATTGAATTCGCCCGTAGTAATACTTGTGCCACACTGGCTATAGGTATACAGGCTGCAAATAAGTGCCACCAGGGAAAAAAGACATCGGCTCATAAGCGCTAGGATTTTAGAGGGTTTTTGCAAGGCCTCCGGTGCATTTTCCGTAACGAGGCTTTTACCCTGTAAATATAAACACTCTATATATATAAAATACATCCAGCTATTCATTATTTATTTTAATAACTGTTGAGTAACGTACCATTCTATGTTTATCACCTGTGCGATCCATAAAAAAGCGGCCGGCCCTCCCGCCGTCGTTTCTTTTTATTGTCTGCATTGCCGGTTTCATTCATACCAGGATCATAGGGCCTGTTATTAAACATCCCTCCGATTCCTGTTGCCATTAGCCGCAGGTGTGCCGGATGCCGGCAGTAAAAAAACCGAGAATCATCCAACGGATTTACCGGGCGGGGCCAGCCCAACCTCCCTCCGGTTTCATGGTGGTTTGTTTACCACCTGGGTAGGATCAAAAACCGGGCAGCGATCATGACCGGGCTAAAGGTCATGTTGCGATGCAGCCTTATACCATTCTTCAGCACCGGTCATCAACAGGCGGCCTATTGAACATTATTCTTTTATCACCTTTACTACTTTTGAATAACCAATACTGCCTTCCTTATCAACCTGCGCCACTCTTACATACAGATCGCCTCCGGTACCTGTTGTAAATTCCTTTTCCCTTTTATTACAGGAATGTCCTGCTATCAATGCAGCCACAACCATCAGTGCCGCCATATATACCCGGTATTTCTTTTTGCTGCCGGCGGGGAAAGAAAGCAGCCCCAGCAATGCCAGTCCGGCAAGGGCCACACCTAAGCGATCCATTCCCATAGAGAAACTATATGCAACAGCTGTATCGGAATTACCCGAAGGTGCAAGGGATTTTTGTTCGCCGATCGTATAGAAGATGTTCCCGTCTTTTGATACCTGTACCAGGTATTTTTCATTATTTACCTCGCTTTCCGATGTCCAGTTCACTTTTAACAATCCATTATTGAGCACCGCAGTAACGACGCCAAACTGTACGGGCAGCACCGCATCGGTAATGGTAACCGCAAAGTCTTCCATCTGGCCATATTCCAGTTCAGAATTATAACTATAATCCGGGCTGCCGCCATAATCTGCCGCCACCCTCATACGTAACGGTGTATTCAATACGGTTGCGCTACTTAATACCGCCGGAGGTATGGCAATGCTATGTGTATAATCGCCGCCCGTTGAAGGGTTGCTGCTTCCCACTAATTCACCCGAACCATACAAGCCATCATTATTCAGATCCAGCCATACTTTAACCCGCTGCTGGTTTAACCCCGTTGACACTTCGATGGTATAACTGCCCGTTTTTGACAGCGTGGTGCCAATGGTACAGGTTTTGTCTTCATAGGCAATCTTTGATGTGGATCTGTATGCATCCGACTGGTAGTACATCGTATTCAATTTTACCAGCAGGGGCCCCATCCCAAACCCGTTATCCGGCTCAGACACCACTGTTTTATGATCGATGGAAGTAACAGCTATTCCGGATGGTGGCTGATCCCCAAGTGAGGAAATTAAACTATAGCGTTCCGTAAGCATTGTGGCCTGCAGCCGATCACCCTGACCGGGGGTAAACCGGTCGCGACAGCTGAAATAGCTCATGATATTGGTACGGGAATTACCCCATGCCTGGTTGGTACAATCGTTGATTGTACCCGGGGCAAAACAGGTCCAGGATTTTTTATGTGGGTCGGTATCGGCCACCTCATCGCCATCGGTGTTCGGATTGGCATTTACCGGGCAAATGGATTCTTCGTCTCCATTGGTTTTGCTTTCAAAAGTGTGGTACAGCGCAAGAGCATGTCCTATTTCATGGGGCAGGGTTAAGGCGGTGCCGTTTACCACGCGTGCATCCAGTACGGTGCCATCCTCTTCGTTATACCGGTTGGGAAAATAAGCATACCCATTGGTACCCCCATCACCGATCTTATGCACGATCCAGATATTATAGTATTCGTTCCGCGGCCATTTGCTCAGGGCCAGCAGTTCCGCCTCAGGCATGCCGGGCCCTGTACTGCCATCCCGGAGTCCATCCGCTACATACCGGCTATCCGTAACCTTTGTTCGTACAATACCGGTGGTTGCATTACAATTGGGGTCCCGTTTGGCCAGCACAAAACGGATCGGTGTGCTGATGCCCCCGGATGCATACTGCCCGGCGTATACCTGGTTCAGGAAATTGATCATACTGTTAATAGCTGCATCCGTAGGATGATCCGTAGAATTATCGTCATAGGCGTTCGGAGTGCCGGGAGCACCAGGGACAGCGTCCGCAGGCCGGTATAAGACATGCACCACCACGGGGATCTGGTACACGGGCCCCGGAAGTACTTCCCGGTTTTTACTGGTCTGGCGCAAATTCTTCAACACATCCTGTTTACGGCTTATTGCTGTTCCGGCCGCTATAATCTGTTGTGCAATCTGCGGGCTGGCCATCTGTCGTTTAAGTCGCGCATCAAAGCCGCATACCTCCTTTTTTTGGGCACCTGCTTTTGGGGATACGGACAACAATAACAGCAGAACGATTAAAAACGAACGATTTTTCTTAAAAAAAGTGCTCATAAGCAGGGAGGCTTAGTATGATAGATAATAAAAATATACAGACCCATCCGGCAGAGAACGGGTATTAGAACTTCAAAAAGATACCGCACTACCAGTTGGTAGTTTGCACAATGATTTCATGGCAGGCTACTGAGGTTTCAAACTTTACTAAAGGGCGCTTGAAGTATTACAGCGGCCGGGCGTAGCCACGAAACTACCGGGGCGGCCATCTATTAACAAAAAAGGCCCTACCAAAATTCCGGAAAACCAGTAGCATACCCAAGTTTAAAAAATCACAAAATTTTAATACCCAAATATTTACAAAAAAAACGTTTCAACCATTTTTAAAAAAGCCTACCCTTCCCGAATCATTTACCCAGCCAAAAAAGGGAGTAAAGAAATACTCCCCGGTTCATAGGCAGCCCCTTAGTATTTTTTGAAAAAGCAGCTTTAAATGATATTACTACACGGTGTTACGCAGCGCTTCCCGGCGCACGGTTGCTACCGCATATATATAAACACTATAAAAGAGACAGTAAAAGGGAAGATCCTGCTGGCAACGGTGACCGGGAATCGCAATCACAAACATACCACCCAAAACAGCACCGGACTCTTTTGCGGGAAGACTTGTCTGTCAAAAATCCCGAAAATCGATAGTATCGGGTGGTCGCCGGGGTAATTTTTCCATGCAGGCACCGGCAAAAGAAAAGAACGCGCTCTATCACTCGTGTACCTTATCCAGGTATTTCACAAAAACAGAGGGTGATAACCCGGTAAATGTTTTAAATACCGCAGCAAACTGGCTATGGGAAGAAAAGCCCGCAGCCGTAGCCAGGGCACTGATCTTATAGTGCCTCCATTCCGGGTGATGGTTTAGTTTTTCAATAATATAGTTTACTCTAAGCTCATTGATATAACCGTTAAAGTCGGCCTTTTTATGTACTTTAATTAGATAAGAAAGGTACTTTGTATTGGTATTCAGCCTGGTAGCCAGCGACGAAAAAGAAAGACCACCATCCAGGAAAAGATCCGATTGTTCAAAATCTGTCAGCCGTTTCAAGAGCCTTAACTCGGTTTCTTCGGGCATGATCCTTTTTTCGGGGGCATCCGGGCGCTGTTCCGGACTTTCTGCAACCGGCAACTGCGCTGTGAGTGATTCAGCCACAACGGGTTCATCGTGCAGCTCCTCTGTTACCGGAGTTGCTTCCGGTGCCAGGGATGATTCCTTTTCCTTTTTACGCAGCTGCTCCAGGATGGCCTCAAACTGGGCCAGTTGCCGGTGCTTTTTCCGGCGGTACAGGATAAAAAAGACAACACAGGAAACAAGCAGCAACAAAGCGCCGAGGATCACCCCTGTTTTTACATTACTGACCTGCTCAGCCTTTATGCCTCTTTGTTCCAGTTTTCGATAGGTTTTATCCAGCAGCTCGGCTCTTTTATCCAGGAGTTCGCCGGTTACCGAGTCCTTTTTTTCACGGGCCGCAGCCAGCTTTTCCTGGTCCTTTACCTGCGCGTAATATCTTTTTGAGAGCGCGTAAATGGCTTCCTTTATCTGTAAATATTGCGATGCATCGGCTACCTGCTCCGCTTTATCCAGGTAGCGCTTCACTTCCGGCAGGTTTCCATTCTCCAGTTCCGTTTCTGCCATGCCCTTGTACAATAAACCGGTGATATAGTCGGCCGGGATCCCGGAGCTCAATGCCTCTGCCCGCTTATAGTGTATCAGCGCCGTATCGTAGCGTTTAAGCAGGCGGTAGTTGTCGCCCAGAAGGCGCTCATTACTCCGGAGCAAAAAATCCCTGTTAATTTTCAGTTTATTGAAACTCTCCCCTGCCTGTTGCAGGTACCCGATCGCCTGCCGGTTGTGTTCCCCATCCATATTGCTGAAGGCCAGCTCCTGCAGCAACAGGCCCCGGGTATTGTTGGCCTGCTCGGGATCTGCAATTTTGGGTATGATCTTCAGGGCTTTTTCCGAATATTCCCGGGCTTTGTTGTAAAGCTCCGTTATGCGGTAAAGGCCCGCCAGGTATGCGTTCCCTTTTGCCTGCCAGGCGTAGTCGCCCGTTTCCCCGGCCAGTTTCTCCAGCTTTTGCGCATATTCTATGGCTTTTTCAATATCCTCTTTCTGCTGGTACAACCTTGCAACCAGCATCATGCTCCGGATGCGCAACACCGTTTTGTGAGAGGCCCCGTACAACGAGTCGGCCGCAGCCAATGCGGCGGGTAGGTCTTTGGGGGCTATTTCCTTGGAAATTCTGTTGTAAATTTTGTCGAACGCGATCGAATCCTGGGCCCGGGCATCCCTGGAAGACACCAGGAGAACGGCCGTACAGAACCAGTAAAACAATACTTTACTATATGCTTTACATGAAAAGAAAGAAAAAAAGCAGGCTTTACTGCTCCTGCGCTTATTTGCCTGGTTAATAATTGGTTTACACTTATTCCGGTACTGAAAAAAAATCGCCATATCCCTTTTCTCATTTTGCCTTAATAACCAATTGCAGCAGTGATTTTAGCTGGTAACCACAAGCCGGAAGTTGATCTGCGCACGAAACTAATGGAGCAGGCATCTTCCGGCAAAAAAATCTGTCAAAATTCCGGCACTTTATTATTCTTCAAAATCACAAAGACAATAAACGTTACTAATCAGTAAATTACAAAAAAACAAAAATCAACATACAATTGGCCGGTCACAGCAGATAATGCTTACCACCCGTTTCCGGCCACAAAAATAACCTACAAACAGGTTCGGGGATCTGTTTTATCCAGACCTTGTATAGCAAAATTCCCGAAAAATGACAGGTATTCCGGGCATTCACATTACACCGATCTTATATTTTTACACCGGCACGCTTATTTTAGAATTTTACGAGCTCAGCGGCTTCTTGCTTCCAGAGACGGATATTAAAAAATATTGTTCCCCCTTCTTTGCAGGTAATACAAACTGACGAACATGAGCATAAAGGCATTCCGGGTATGGATATTGCTGCTGGCACCGGTTTTTGTTAAGGCCCAGGACTCCGCTGCCTATAACCGGATCTATGACCAGGCAATGGATGAGATCGCCCCGAAAAATATGGACCGGGCCATTGCCATTGCAGATTCGCTCTATCGCAGCTCCAAAACACCGGAATACAAGGTTCGGAGCCTGATGCTCATTGCCTCTTTTTACGAGTTTAAAGAAGCATTCAACCAATCCATCAGCTATGCAGAGCGGTCTTATGCCCTTATTAAAACAACGGATAATTATAACTGGCGGGTAAGGGTTTGCGGCTTCCTGGCAGCCCAGTACCGGAAGGTACGGTTATATGACCAGTCAAAAGCCTATGCCCTGGAAGCCCGGCAGCTGGCGCATAAAATCAATCGTCCTGGCGAGCGCAATGCCACGCTGGGCATGATACAGCAGGAGCTGGCGTACTCCGAAATGGCACAGGAGCATTATCCTGAAGCCATCCGGCAACTGCAAAACGCACAGCCCTTTTTTAACCATACGGAAAAAAACAGGGATTTTTTTACCGCGGATAATGAGCAGCAGCTGGGGCAATGTTATGACCATATGAAGATATATGACAGTGCCATCTATCATTATAAAAACGCCCTGATACTTTTACCGGGGGCATTCAATCATGTTACCGGTCAGGCCTATGCAGGACTGGCAGCCATTTATACCGTTCAAAACGAATTAAAAACCGCGCAACCCTATATAGACAGCGCTGCAAAACTGGCCGCTACCCTGGAGGACCTGCGGTTAAAAAACAGGATCTATAAAGTGCTGCAAACCTATTATGCCAAAACACAGGACCTTGCCCGCATGGAAGCCGCCCGCAATACACTGGATACTGTAGCAGAACAGCTGTCTAAGAACACCGCAAGCTTTTATGGGAACACCTTCCTTTCCCTGAAAAAGAAACAAGCCGCAGCCGAAGAAAAAAGCAGCCGCAAAACCTGGTATATGATCGCCTGCCTGCTGTTACTGGGCACCGGTATGCTTTTTTTTATCCGGTACCGGAGCATACAGCAAAAAAAACTGGAACAATTTAAGCGCATACTGGAACAAGCCGCTGCAAAAGAGCGGCAACGGGCACAATACGCAGCGCCCATAGATACACGGCAACCGCCGGCCCCTTTGCCAGCCGTTGCGGAAACGGTTGCGGCTTCCTGTTCCTGTGAAAACGCAGCATCCATAGAAATGCCTGAAAAAGACGACAAGAAAGACGGCCTGGTCCTGCCACCTGAAACAGAGCAAAAGCTGCTGCAAAACCTGGAAGCGTTCGAACATTCCGGGCAGTATACCTCCAATGATATGTCGCTCCCTTTCCTGGCAGCACACCTGAATACCAATACCAAGTATCTTTCTTTTGTGATCCGGAAATACAAACAAAAAGACTTTAACAGCTATATCAACGAGCTGCGGATCAACTATGTGATCGATATGCTTAAAAGCAACAAAGCCTGGCGGCAATATAAGATCAGTACCCTGGCGGCCACCGCGGGGTTTTCCTCACACAGTCAGTTTGCGGCCATCTTTAAAACCTTTACCGGCTTATCGCCTTCGGTTTTTATCCGTTATCTGAATCATGAAGGGTAAGACCCGGTACATTTTTATACGGATCTTTTCCCGGATGACGCTGCAATATTAACAGGGTACTGCAAAAGACCTTCGCCGTTAATAAAGTGATGAAATAATATCGGGGGCCTATTCTTCTAATGCTTTTCGCAGACTGGCTGCGGCGTGTGGTTTGTGCGACACGAACCAGGGGGCAGTACTTTTCATACGGCCATTATATCCGGCAAAGCCAGGAACTGCCGGTAGTTTCGTCGCAATATCCCGTACCTGTTTAGCGCTTATGGATTAATGAGCCGTTCGGCGGTTCCCGCGGATCTCGCAGATCAAAAGCAGCGCAGATTTCCGCCGACGGACGCGCGGTAAGGGCCTCAGCCCGCCGGCTTTATTTACAATGCAAATATTTTAAATAGCGGTTACAAAAAGCCAAAAGGGCTTTAATGTAAATAGCCTCCGCAAAGTAAAAGCGGCAATGCAGGATACATTCAACCCTCACCGGAGGTTGAACGGTCAATATTCCATTTTACCTCCAGCGCTGTTGGAGGCCATGTACATCCGGGTCTTTCGGTCCTTCAGCCATCCTGCAGGTGCATACCAGTGCCGGGATATGATGCCTGCAGACCGGGCCCGCTACATAAAGAACTGCTCCGAAATAATTTTACCATCCCTAACGGTATATACGCAGAGTTCCTGTAACTGTTCACGACTTCCCCCTTTCATTTTAAGATCCATGGTGAGCACAAAGGAGAAGGCATTGCCGGCAATCAATGGTTCGGAAACGGTAGTCCCATACCGGGCCTCCACCATTGCGCTGAATTTTTTATCCTTTTCCATTAAGGCCCTCAGTCCCCTGGTTTCCTTCTCAAACCCCGGGATTTCAACAGGCTCGATACTTACCGCGTCCTCCGCGTATAACTCTTTTTGGGCCTGGCTAAACTGTTCGTTGCGGCAAAACTCCGCCAGGCGGGCTGCCATTTGTGCTACGGTCATAACTATGGTTTATTTCTTTAAAATGAAGCATTACGCAATTTATAAAGGCCTTCAGGGACGGGATGGTGTTTGTTAATATCCCCGCGCGGTCAGTTCCTGTTTAGATACTGCTGCAGGTATACCCCCGTTGCAGAAGACCGGTCCTTTAATAACTCCGTTACGGTACCCTGAAACACAATGGTTCCGCCGTATTTCCCCGCTCCCGGCCCCATATCAATGATCCAATCTGCCTGGCCGATAATGTCCAGGTTATGTTCAATAACGATCACGGTTTTATGACGATCTACCAGGCTGTTGATAAACACCAGCAGTTTTTCCGTATCGCTGGGATGCAGCCCGGTGCTTGGTTCATCAAGGATGATGATATCACCGGAAGCGGTAAGTTCCCTTGCCAGTTTTAACCGTTGCCGTTCTCCCCCCGAAAAGCCATCCAGCCGCTGGCCAAGCGTCAGGTATTCCAGCCCCAGCCGGATCATGCGATCAAATTCTTTAAAGAACGGCTCCTCCGGAAAAAAAAGAATCGCCTCAGCAACCGTCATGCCCATAATGTCGGCAATATTGCGTCCCCGATAGGTATATTGTAAAACGCCGGGATCAAAGCCGGAGCCACCGCAAACCTCACAGGGCTGCTCCACGTCATCCATAAATGCCAGATCGATCTTCTCTACTCCAAGGCCTTTGCAATTTTTACATCCGCCTTCGCCATTCCTGCTAAAAAGTTTTTCGGATACCTGGTTGGCTTTTGCAAAATATTTCCGGACCCTATCAGAAAGTGCCAGGTAGGTTAACAGATTTGACCGTGCACCAGCGTTTATAGCAGACTGATCGATGATGGCAGCCTCCGGATAAAAGCGAGGCAATACCTGGTTGATCAGCGTGCTTTTTCCTGAGCCGGCCACACCGGTAACAACGGTGAACACGTTCCGGGGAATTTCCACGCTGATATTCCGGAGATTGTTTTGGGAGGCATGCAGGATCTTCAGATGCCCGCGCGGCTTTCTCGGAGCCTGGTTGTAAACGGGCTTTTGAGCAAAATACATCCCCGTTTTCCCCTTCGATTTTTTCAACCCGGGAAAGCGCCCCTGGTACACCAGGTTACCGCCGTTAACCCCGGAGCCAGTGCCCATATCGACGATCCAGTCCGCGATCCGGATCAGGTCCGGATCATGCTCCACGATCAGTACCGTATTTCCCTTGTCCTTTATCTGTTGTATAATCGATGCAATATTTTTTACATCTTTCGGATGCAGCCCGATGCTGGGCTCGTCAAAGATATAGAGCAATTCCACCAGGCTGCTTCCCAGGTTTTTCACCATTTTTATCCGTTGCGACTCACCTCCGGAAAGCGTATCTGTTCGCCGGTCGAGCGTCAGATATTGCAACCCGATATCTATAATATGTTGTAATTTTTTTGAGAGTTCTTTAATAATGACCGCATAGGATTCGGCATCCAGTTTGCAGACAAAATCCAGCAACGCATCGATCGACATTGCTGTACAATCCGCGATATTTTTACCGTTGATTTTACAGGACAGGATTTTTTTATTGAGCCGCTGTCCGTTGCAAACAGGGCAAACCCTTGTGGTAATCACCTGCTTTAAAGTTTCTTTCCGGGCCAGCGTTTCTTTGGAATCCTTCCGGAGAAAGGATTTTTCTATCCGGGGAATCAGTCCCTCATATTTCACCGTTTTCCCCCATTCCTTTCCCGGGCGTGGAGGTGTATGCGCTTTCGCATTGAACAAGAGCTCCCGTTCTTCTTTAGAAAAGTCCTTCAGTTTTTTATCGTTATCAAAGTAACCGGAGTAAGCATACCGGGTCCACCGCCATCCGCCGGGCTGAAAGGTGGGGAATAAGATGGCGCCTTCATTCAGTGATTTTTCTTTATCGATCAGTAGTTGCTCGTTTACCGTTTGTACAAAACCCAGGCCCTCACATTCCAGGCACATCCCCTGCGGGTGATTAAACGAAAACACATTGGAATAACCTACAAATGGTTGTCCCAATCTCGAATACAGCAGTCTTAGCGATGCATATACATCCGTTGCCGTTGCCACGGTGGATCGGGCATTCCCTCCCAGTCTTTTCTGGTTGATAATGATGGGAACGTTGAGCTGTTCAATCTTATCTACATCGGCAATGCCATAGTGCTGCAGCCGGTTGCGGACAAAACTGTTCTGTGTTTCATTGATCTGCCGCTGTGCCTCTGCGCCGATCGTTTCAAAAACCAATGAAGATTTCCCCGATCCCGAAACTCCGGTAAAAACCGTAATACATTGCTTGGGAATCTGCAACGATATATTTTTCAGGTTATGCTGTCGTGCATTGATAATCTTTATAAACGCCATAGTTTTTCATTTGGCTTGTTAACGGTTTGCTAAGTTAGTTCTTTTATTTTAGGATGAAAACCTTAAGGGCTTTTAATAACTATACTATTATTAGAGAGTTGCAAGAAGTGAGTAAATTACTCGTTTGAATAATACAAGACTTCATTGTTACTGGAATATATAACGATCTCAATATCATAATTCCTTGCGCAAATATTCGAGCCTCATCGAATGAATCAAATATAGTATACACTTTTGGGTTATCATTTAATGCTAACAAAAAACGCTCATCTAAAACGTGCCCTGTTTTTTTTCTGCCCTAAGAAGAGCGACTTCATTCGGCTTTAGATCTGGAAACAATTCCATATTATAAATATTTAGTAGTGCTCTATATTAGCATTTCGCACCTTTCCCTTCAATAAAACTTCTGATTCGTTCACCATTTTTCCCGACTGTTTCAAAACAACATTTTTAAGACTGGGGCTTTTTACAACAGAAGATACTTTTACCGTTTTTGACATTATAACGCCTCCGCCAGAAGGAGCGGAATAGCACAAGTCAGCGATTGCACCTTGCCTTGCTACAGACCTGCGCCAGAGGAGGGCTTTAATTACAATGAATTGATTTACAATTTGGGAACCTTGTCTCAACTGTTTAGATCACCATCATACCGGCAAAGAAAAAACGTATCGCGAAGAGTTCTTCCTGTATAGTGGGTGAGATTCAATACATTTTGTAAAGGCTCAGCAAATTGTAAATAAAGAAGATGCAAAAATGCCGTAAACAATACACATTACATTTTATAGCCCTGATGCCGATTGGTTTAAAAAAAGCCATCGATTTTCTTTGCATGAAAATTGAAACTGTGTCATAGAGCCCCCTCCGTTCGAAAAATCATAGTTTTGCTTCGCATAAGTAATTTTGAAATCGATTATTGTTACAGTAAATTTATTTCCATTTAAAGAGCCAATTACTTTCCACGCCGCAATTCCTTTCCTCAAGATTTTCTTATTTTTGGGATTATAAACATCCATGTACTTTAAATTTATGCCATTGGGTGTCAATGATGAGTAATATAGCGCTCTATTATCTTGATCGATTAAATAATAGTCATTAGACGAGGCCATTCCTTTATCCTGACGACTCAACTGTACCGCCGTTGTTTTAAGTTTTATATTAATGGCTGAATCTATCACAACTTTATATTCATTCCGGTTCTGAGCGTAGCTGTTGAAGGCCATCAAAAAAAGCATCAAGAAAATAGCCCTCCTCATTTTTTGCTTTAAATTTAACAAAATTCTTTTGAGGAATAGTCGTAAGTACTCCTGTATTGCTATAAATATACACAATTCCGTTTCTTCGAGAAAAAACAGAATTCACGACCTTACTACTGTTCTGGATATAACCGCCAATATTTGATGGAGCAGTTTGAAACTTAACTGTAGTCGATGTCCCCATACTCGTTACCGAACCTGTTGCGTTTGTGTTTGCAGACGACTCTGTTCTTTCCCACTCGGATGAGAATGAAACCTTGATTGTCCCTCGGTATAAGCAATGTCAATAGACGCCCGACCGCTAGTTAACGGATTTGATACAGGGCCATTTCGATAGGCAATATCATTTGTCTCAAATGCCTTTGTATTACCTGAATTATCTTTATAAACTTTTCTGTTTCACGAGCTTCTTTCTTAGAAATCCCTGCTGACGGAGCGCCACTATCGAAATTCCTGCTTGTTGTTTTAACCACATATACTTTACCGTCGTTTTTTCCATCTGCCCCAACAAGCTCCCCTTCTTCATTTACAAAATCACCCGGAACCATTCCATCCGGATCTATAAATCTTATCGGATTATTAAATGCATAGTTATAAACACTATACCTACGCATCTTTTCAGAAAGCGGATCCACTATGTGCCACCCAATAACCGGATCATAAAATCTCGCCCATAGTCATACAAGTTTAGCTCATCTTGCTTTTCCTGGCCATTGTACAGGTATTTATTGGGGTTATATCCATCTCGTGTCACCTCCATCCCAAATGGCATAAAGTCAGTTCTCTGAATTAGAGAATTCGTATCATTATGAACAATTCAAATTTTCCCCGAATGATCGATCAGGAAATATTCATAGCTATAACTCATATCATCTTTTGCGAGATATCGTACTGTTAACATACAAGTAATCTGCACATCAGTATCAGTCACTCGCAGATATTGCACATCATCTACTCACATACCAATGGGCTTATATTTAAAGTATTATAAACAAAATACTCAGATAGCTTAATATCCCACCTGAAATCTAGTCTTGTTATTATTACGTCATTTGGATTCTGTCCTTTACCAAATTGTTCTTTTTGGAAGGAAAAATTGGCTCCAACATTCGTTTTTGTTTTAATCCATTTCCTGTTAACATAAGTATAGCAACAGATGCTATCAGCAAATTTTTCGTTGCCAAAAACAAGAAAATTTTTTAAAATCACCTGTTCGCCTTCAGATCCGGCTTCGACAATGTATAACGGAGGACATAGATGTCCTTCTGAGTTAATCTGCTCTAAAAATAAATAACGAATGGATGAACGGTTAATTTCAGCTATTTGATTTAAATCATTCATTGCCATAAAATTCCCAGCAAGTGCTTTACAATACTTGGACAGCAAAGTGTCAGTATTATACTTAACATTTGACTCAATAGATCGCATTGTTGCTATATTCCATTTTGCAAAAAAACTATCGATATTTACTTTTTCACAATTATTCACAAAGATGGGAGATGATGCTTTTTCTTTCTTTTTTTTCGATATTGTAGAACAATCACTAAGTGAAAGAAGCAACAAGAAATAAAACAATGAGATCTTCATAAGTATAAATTTTTATCTTGCGGTAGGTTCTGCCCGTTTAATAACACCATTCTCTTGACGTATTTTAGAATCATCTCTTCTAGCTCGTATCTCTTCGTTACTCAAACGGTCTCTTTCCCCAGTATCCGGATCCCTCATTCTGCTGTTTCTAGTTCTGTCATTTCGTCCTATTGCATTTTGTCTCGCATGACTCACCTCGTGCCCAAGTCCTATTTTGGCTGGCCGGCCTTGTGATCCGTCGGCATTCACAATTCCCACTCCTGGGTTATTGGGATTGTAATTTATCACGGAGCCCGTCCCCACCGAATTGGACATTTTGATTGGATCATTAGCCTCAGTAGTGTTGCCACCAGAAGTCTCTTGTATTATCACGGTTTTATCAGACTTTATGAGATCCGAAATCGCATCTGTTCCTGTCGGTTTTGACACAGGATTAATTAAAACATAATTTCCTTCAGGCGTTCCCTTAACACTTACATAGTTTACTTTTGTTTCTGATGAACTTGCCTCTACGACCTTTCCACTCGCTAAAAGAGCCAACGGAATACTTGATAAACCTTGTAAATCCGCAAACGCTTGTTGGCGAAAAGAGGCGCTCCCTCTGATAATTATATCATCTGGATCCATTCCATCTGGATCTGTAAATCTTATCGGGTTATCAAAAGCATAATTGTATACGCTATGCCCGCGCATCTTTTCACCTAACGGATCAACTACATGCCACCTTCCTATTACCGGATCATAAAATCTAGCTCCATAATCGTATTGCCCACCATCTGCTCCCCCTAATTTCCGCTGCTCCTTGCCACTGATAACTGATTGTTCCTTTACCGGCAACAGTAACTTGTTCTTGTAAATTTAAGAAATTATTGATCATTTTATGCTGAACTCACCATGCACTCAACTCGTTCAGAAAGTTCCGACGCATAAGCCGGATGCCACAAATATAGGAATCAAGTAACACTTCAACACAGGTCGGCATCCACACAAATCTTGGCTACAGACCTGCGATAGAAGGCAGTCATCGGCAGATCACACGTTGTATTTCTAATAGCTATTACAGGGCAATAAGATCAACGGCTAAGAAGTAACGGAATGGCACAGGTCTGCGATCACACTCAGCCTTGCTACAGACCTGCGCTAGAGGGGCACCCGACTTAGCTAAAGACCGATACCAGAAGAAGAAACAATCTTACCAGCACATCTCAAGTTCATGCTATTAAATTTCTACACTCTTTTAAATTTCTCGCCCTCTCTTGTAAACTCCGATCCAATTTCAGCACTTAAATAAGGGATAATAGCAGGGTCATAATTTGCTATAGTATTTACATCGTAAATCATTAAATTTTCAGGGTCATCAAGATACTCTTGCGACTCATTTCCAGCTAAAAAGCGCCAACCACTATCTTTCTCAAAGTTTTTTTCCTCACGATACATATATCTTACGGGCAAACCTTCAACAGTAATCATATCAGAAGCGTAACATCCTCCAATGGGAGAAATAACTTCTTTTATATTTTCTTTTTCTATCTTAAATAACTTATTACTCATTTAAATCAGGTTTTTAATCATTCTTTTTTTCATATTTGTGACCTCGATTGCTGCTTCGATCCTCCCACTGATATAAGTCAGGATCATTTTCAGCATCAATTACTTCTTTCCTTGAACTACCTTTCTCTTTATGCATTTTCTGTCATGTTTTTCATTCATTCCCCGGTTTATGTCCCAAATCTGTTTCACCGTCTACCAATGGCTCTCCAGTGTTAGGATCAACCATTTCGCCAGACTCGTTCCGCGGTTGATTTTCATTGACCTTCTCAAGTGTCTTTTTCCGCGGTTAACTTTATGCGGTCATAGTATGTTCAGGAGGGAAAGGTCATGTTGCCCACATAATCAGTAACCTTTTGATTACCGCCTTCTACCACTTTTTTATGTAGCTTATTGCCGACAGCATCGAACCGATAACTTACGGGACCCTTACCAGTTATACTAATTTGCTCTATCAAATTTAAAATATTATAATAGATATTGTCAACATTCTTATTCGTCTATCGGATCAAAATCCCATCGTTAAATTCACCAAGCCTGTTGTAGCTGTTTGCAGCTTATTATCCGCTCATCAGCTTACAGAAATGAGTATGCTGGCTATATATCAGCAGGTCGATAACCAGAGATACTTCGGCGAAATTGACGGAGCCAAATCAGTAACAACATTACGTAGGTCCGCAATCGCACTGTACCTGGCAAACCTACACAAGCAGAGACCAATTTATATTGCCTTCTGCTATCACCTGAATTATATCAAAAATCAATGCAATATCAATATGACGGTAAATGGCAATCACCTGTTTTTATTTTATCGAGCTCTCAGATTAACATACAGAAATGAATCTACACGATTAAATTCATAATAGTAATCACGATTATTATACGAAAAAGGGAACCCTCCTGTATTTGCCTCACCCATTGATCTAATTGCGGAACTATAATCGTCTTTCGTCCCCTTCGACTCTTCAATATCAAATAGGATTGGAGTTATATAAACAGAATCAATTCCATATGTTGCCTGAACAATAAACTTAGATGCTCTTTTCTTCAATTCAACATACTTAATATCTGAAACTTTTTGTCCCTTTCTTTTTTTATTCAAGAAAAAATCATCAGATATTCCTTTATTTTGTTCATTCTCATTCTTAGGAAAGCAGATTATATAATCACCATATATCATCACCCATCCAGAATTTATTCTTGTACCGCTTTGCTTAAAACCGCAAGAGCAGATTAGATAGACAATACCAGCGAGGATTATTGTTTTCATCTTTTAATTCTTAAGCGTAAGTCTTTCTAATGGTCCAACACTTTTAACGTCCACACGATATTTTAATATAAATTGACCTTTACTTTGATTAACCTGTTGCTGTCTCTGTGGTGGATTCAAGATATAATTTTTAAAATTTTTAAAATGCCCCTGCCCCATACTCATTCCAAGCCCAAGTTTATACCAGGATTCGCCATAAGCCATAATATCGCTAGGCTTAACGTCGCCAATTACTTTCCCACTTTTATCGCCCTCAATATATCTATCGGACAACCCCCAGGAAATGGAATGTCTCATGAATCGTTGTAGTTCCTTTAGTCCCCATACTCTCAGGATTTAACCACCCAAAATTCCCAGTAATATATTCGTCTTCAAAACGCCCTGTACGCTCTCCATTCTCCCCGAGTATTGGAATGGGAGTGCCGTTTACCTGTGATCTGCCACCTCTTTTCCCGGAGTGCACATACTCCAATGATAGTTCATTGTTTCCATCACCAATCTTTCCTCCTTTAAGTTTATCTATATTTTCGAAAGTGAGGTTTATATTAATACTAATATTCTTGTCGTTATTATGGAATAAATATGCATTTTTCTGATTCCGATAAAATTTAGTAGCCTCACTAGCATACTCATCCCTTTCTTCCTCGCTGCCGTGACTTATATAAATAGTAGAAGTTACATTGATTATTATTCTTCCATTCTTATCTGTCATAATAGTTATAATGGCATCCTTTCCATCCAAGTCAAATAAGCTAATAGGGTTATTAAGTGTATAATTGTAGGGGGTTGTACCAAGATAGTTTTCGCTCGAGGGATCTGGTTGAAACCAACGACCTATCTGGGCATTATACATTCGTGCTCCATAATCATAGCTATCCAGCTCCAAGTCATTCTGTAACTCTTTACCGTTGTACAGTTCCTTGTTTTGTAAAGATACCGTGGCCGCTTGGGTAGAGATACCCTTCATCGTCAAGCCAAACGGATAGTAATGCGTCTCCTCTAACAAGGTCTTATCCTCATTGATCATCGACCGCACATTCCCCAGATGATCCTTCAGGAAGTAGTCTACTGTAAAGACCGTTCCATTGGAGCGGAACCGGCCCTCTTCCATCGCTACACGCTGCAATACATCGTTTTCAAAGATCACCGCCGCCAGATCAAAGGAAGCGGATAAACAAGTAATGGGATAGCCCAGGTCGGCTATCGCACCTGGCTATGCTACAGACCTGCGCAAGAGGGAACCTCGGCTACAGACCCGTGCCAGAAAGATGAACAAGTAAAAATAATACTCTCTTAAAATAGCAAAGCCCGGCTGCGCCGGGCTTTGCTATTCCTGGATTATACTAAACATTATTTTGAACAGATCTGCGCTTCATAGCAATCACCTGTCTTCTTTTTGTAAGGACAAATATTGCTTACATATAATGTATCAGGGAAATTATATAACACAATTGTGGAGTCTTTTATTCTTTTAAAAGACCATGCGTTTTGTTCAGGATCGAAAGACTTTTTACGGCTATACACTTCAACTTGAACCGGTAAAATTTTTATATCTTCTTTATTCTTATTTCCCCAAAAAATCGCTTCGTAGGTTGTTGCATACTTTTCAAACTCATATATCGACCCATTATTAGAAACATCGATCCCCTTCAAATATTGATACTTATTAAAAAAAGCCCCACTTCTAATTCGTTCTGGCAAAGAATCTTGAGCGAAAAGAACACCTCCGCTTTCTTTAAATATTAGCCACCCTCTTTCTTTTTTTCCTTGCGAACTATTGTTATTACCATATTGAAAAGAGGGGAAAACAAATAATGAGCATATAAGTAATAAGCGAAGCATATTAATTTTTTAAAGATTTTGTATACTTATTAGCAACATCAACCTTATAACGCAAGATAAACTGACCGGTGCTTTGGTTGACTTGTTGCTGTACTTGAGTTTGAGTTAAATAATTTTTCCAGTTATTGAAATGAACTCGGGGGGTTGTTGCGCTAGTACCAGCCATTACATCATTTTCAAAATTAGTAAGTGGCTTCATGGTCTTCTGATCATACCTATCGCTAAGCCCTAAAAAATGAAACGTTTCATGAATAATATCAAAACCTTTATTATTTAAAGACCCTCTCCTCATATCTCCGGTATTCCCAGCTCTATCATAGTCTTTGCCAACAGGGACATAAATTCCATTTCTTCGCTCGACAATTTGTTTATCCCCCCCATATACTTGAGAACGCTGATGATCCTTGTCAGTATTGTGTAAATCATTTAATGACATAAGGTTTTCTCCACCTTTTAAATCTTTCTCGCTCATATTATCACCTCCATCCGCATAATCAATCTGAATACTGATTTTGACGCCGGTCTCATCATTATTAAACATTTTACTATTGTGCTTGTCCTTAGCAAAAGCGTTACCCTCTTTAACAAAATCCTGCCGCTCTTGGGCAGTGCCTCCAGTCAAATAAACGGTAGTTCTAATCCTTATCGCTGTAATATTACCATCTTTATCCCTATCATACTCTATTATTGCATCCCTGCCATCCGGATCAAATAAACTTATCGGATTATTAAGCGTATAGTTATAGGGATTTAAACTAAAATACTTCTCACTCAATGGATCAGGTTGGAACCAGCGACCGATCTGTGCATTGTACATCCTTGCCCCGTAATCATAACTATCCAGCCCTAAATCCTGCTGCTGCTCCTTTCCATTATACAGGTATTTATTCTGTAAAGCCGGAGTTGGATTTTTGTAACTGATCCCGCTCATGGAGAGTCCGAACAGATAGTAATGCGTCTCCTCCAGCAGGGTCTTATTCTCATTGATCATCGACCGCACATTTCCCAAATGATCCTTCAGAAAATAGTCCGCCGTAAAAGCTGTACCATTTGGACGGAATCGCCCCTCCTCCATCGCCACATGCTGCAATACATCGTTTTCAAAGATCATTCCGCCCAGGTAGGTGGTTATCTTCTGCCCCGGGCCGGTTTCATTCACCGTTTTGCTCAGCTTGGTACCGGCTGCGTCATACTGGTAGCTGATCGTACCCTTGCCGGTAACATCAATCTGCTCCGGTAAATTTAAGATATTATAGCTGATGCTGCTAATATTCTTATTCTCATCTTTTGTAAGGTTCCCGTTTACATCATAAGCATAATCATCACCACTGTTGGTCCCATCATTAAAATCACCTAACTGGTAATTTCGCGTATTGCCTGCATTATCTGTTACCTTAGCCAGCTTGTTACTACCTGGAAAGTAGCTGTAAGTAAGCTGGTCGATCGGCAGGGAGTTACTTCCTGCCAGTCCCTGCTGGGTCATAGACCGGATATTGCCATTGTAATCATAGGCTGTTTCAGGATTGGCGGGATTGCCATCACCCATCCGACTGTTAAAAGTTCCCGAAGCCGTATAACTGCTGCCGTTGTACTGTTTAAAATCCGCATTCATCAACCGGTTGGCATTGTCATAACTAAAATCATAGCGCCGGATCTCCTTTGTTCCCGTAGCTCCCCTCCAGCTCATGCCGGTGATATTCCCATTGAACATACCGCTGCCGGCATAGCCCTGCAGTGCGGTATTGCTGCTGCTGTTGCTGGTTTTGTCATAAGCCAGGTCAAAACCAAAGAAGTTATTGGAGACGCCGCTGTTTACATACCCCCGGTTCATCCCCAGCAGCCAGCCCCGGATATTGTACTCATACGCCTGGGTTTCGGCCCCATTCGTACCATTGGCATCGCTGGCACCCAGGGTCTTATTCACCAGCTGGCCCAGCTCATCATACTTGTTTACTGCAATGATCTTATCACCGCTGCTCAGACCCGTATTGCTGCTCACATTTTTGGTCGTCTTTACTAACCGTCCCAGCGCATCATAAGTATTCTTTGTAATCGTGGTGAGGGTAAGTGCCCCCGCTCCGCCTTTCTGTTCGCTGCTTACCACCGTAAGTGCCTGGCCGCTCCAGCTGTATTGTGTCGTAACCAGGTCCAGCCCCGTTGTATGGTTCTTGGTTTTAATCTGGATGGGCCTGGCCTTGGCATCATAGATCGTTATTGTATAGATATAATTGGGGGTGCCTAAAATGTTTACCCGCGTACCCGTTACCAGGCCCTTGGTACGGGTGTCCTTCGTATTCTTTTGCTCATAGGGAAAGTTGGGATTATCAGCAGTGGCCAGGTTCCCTGCATCCAGGCTGTTGTCATAATCTGAAAAGCCAGAGGGCAGTGCCGCCGAATGCGGTGCTTGCGTTACCCAGTAGTAGTCATCATAAAAGGTATCGGTTAATACCGTGGCATTGCTCAGCATACCGGACTCAGGGTATTGTATATCCAAATTGGCATCTCCGCTCTTACTCATCGCAGCCGTCCAATGGGTATTAGGCGTACTACCAGACAGGTTCACCAACCCCGTTTTTACTGGCCGGTTAAGGTTGTCGTACAGTGTATAGTTCCAGTTACCCTGGCTGCGCAGGTTACCGTCCTGCGTCATTACCAGCCGGTCTCTGACATCATATACCATCACCACTTCTGCCGCACCCGGTACCTGTTTGACAATCATCCGTTGTCTTCCGTCGTACTCATACCGGAAGCATTGTTCAGCCAGAAGGCCGGGGGTCAGCTGCCAGCCATTGCTCATCAGCGCTTTTACCCCCTCCGGCTGGATTACACAGCGCAGGTTACCCAGGTCATCATAGATATAATAGGTACAGATCCAGCCGGCATGACCACTGCCCTGCCCGTTATCTGTTGCGGTATTCAATAGCTGCACTTTCTTTAAGATCACCTTTCCTTCCTTGTCTTTGAACTCGATGACCTGCCTGCCCTGCTCATCCACCGTTGCATTTTTATACAGTTCCCCGGCCGGGTACACCCGGCTGCTGGCATAACTGCTGGTGATGATGGCGGACGGCGTGCCGCCGCTATTGGTGATCCAGGCCCGCAGCGTGGAGCCTGAAGGCGCATAAAAACCATCCGTAAACGTAATGCTTTGAGAGGCTTTATACTCTGTAACAGCCGTCGTATGGCCGGAGCCCACGGTTACCGTAGCTGGTACTGCAGTGCCCCCGGAACCAGGAGTACCATCCGTTACCTCCCAGATCCGTACGCTGTCCTGTACTGTATTGATCCAGTATTTGCTCTTGATACTGTGCCGCGTTTCCTCGGTAGTGGCCTGCCAGCTGCCAGCCCAGTTCTTACCCGGGGCAAACTGTTCCATTACCCGGTTTAACGGTGAGGCTTCAAATACCGTTTGACTATAATAATTGCTTTCCCCCTGACTGCCGTATTTGCCCGCCATAAATTGATCGTGTTGGGCAAAAGGATTCAATTTAAATTGGCCATCGGAGACCGAGGTGTTACCCCCGGCATTGTTAGCAGCAAAAGGTGAGAACTTATACTGTTCCCGGCCATATGCATCATAAAGCACCGGCGTTACCAAATCCTTTGCACCAGCAGTGTCCGTATTTACGTCAATAATGGTTGAAGTCACCATTGAACCTTTCTTTACTACCGCTTGCAAGGACCTGCCCAGCCCGTCAAAATACTGTGTGACCATTTGTGCCTTTAGCATTCCAGAACTCATCAAACTATCTGCAGTACCCACAGGAGCTGTGGCGGTCCACGTGCGGATGTAGTTAATTGGAGTCAAGGTAGTGTAGGTAACAACCGGTGGCTGCTGGCCCTGAGCAATGTAACCAAAGAAAATCAATATACATACCAGATTAGCTCTTATTATTTGTCTTCCTTTCATATTCAGAGTTTTAACCCTTAATTATTTTTGATAGGTAATCCCGTTCAGCTCAATAACGTCACCCGTAGTTGGAATTGTCCCCCCTACAGCCCTCACAGTTAGCTCCCCTGTCGCTGAAATACGGACACTCCAATTGGTACCATTCGATGTAACATTTAATGTACGTGTTGCCGCGGGTTTACAGGCGCCATTCAGAACCGCAATAGTGTTCGATTCATCCCAATACACATACTGTGACGATGTGGAAAAGCTAATGCTAAAGTTTATTTGAGTCCCCTGATCGTGAACTTGGTCGGAAATAATCTGATATTTCCCAGGCGACCCGGATACAAATGAACAAACGGCATAACAGCCCGCGTTCGTATTTGCATAGCTTTGGCCATTGGCGTTGATTTCATCCTGCGCCTTTTGATCTGCATCAGCCTGATCAACTGACGAACTATATTTTTTAGCCGGTACTATATAATTCTCGGAACCTCCGCTATACCCTGTTGGACAATTACTACGCGTAAAATACTGCGATCTTTCAGTATTATAAAAAATAGTAGGCAAAGGACAGAAGCTCAGGTTTTGCCCATTACTTATCCATCGGGTTTGATTGTAACTCGCACTGCTCATATTAATGTCTCTCTGCTCTAACTCCTGCTCTCCCGTATTTTGATCATTGATTCCAACCACACATCGACTCACTCCTGTTGCATGCCAATCAGGCGAAGTATTGATTATGCCACTCGGATATTGGCGATATGCATACTGATAATTTCTAATAACCTTTCCTGCATCATCCTTCACCAAAGCAAGACGGCCTAAATCATCATATTCATAATATATAGTACGGTTTGCGGGATCCGTTTCCGATGTGATCCCTATTAACGGTAAATACGTATAAGTATTCACCTGTACCCCCTCAACATTACGCAGGGCAGAAAGATAGCCTCTTAGCGCTGACGCACTACCAGGTTCATTGAGCAGTGCTGTATCGATACCCGATTCTGCGAGTACCTGATTAAAGCCTTTACTACCCACAACCTTCGCAACCGGGTACTGGCCTTTATAGCCCCAGAAATAAACTTCTTTGATGCTATTGGTTTTCTGTTGCTCTAAAAGATTACCATAGTTATCATACTTATTAAACTGAACCCGGTTGTCAGGAGTGCCGTTAATATCTTTTTGTTTGTTTGTTATGCTTTGAGGTAGTATCAGGCTGAGCCCGTTCCAGTAATCATAACTCGTCTTTGTAGAGTTCAAAAAAAAGCTTTGCCCGCCGGGTAGCTTTCTGTAATTCAGCTGTTCTATTATTGGTGACCAAATATGACGGTTAACCATATCAGTGTAAGGTTGCTGGCCAACAAAATCATGTGGATATCTATAGTCGGTGATACTGGAGTCTCCTTTACTTGTTGTGGTTATAACACGTGTAGGTTGAAGATGTTCCTCATTATCATATACAAATATTTTCACACTCGTAATCTGTGCATCATTCGAATATTCCGTTCTTTTGGTACTTATAAGCCGGTTCGTTCCAACAAAATATTGTATGGTATGATAGTCAAAAACATATTCTTTGGGAATGGGCGCCAAATTACTGCTATTCGACAAGGTTAAATTCCACAATTCGCCAGCACCTAGGTTTTCAAGACCTAATAACCCCACACTGGCATGCATCCCTTTAATAATCGAATCAAAGATGTTTGATAAACATAATCATCTTTTGCCAGTAACGAGTACCCCTGCGCTGTTTTTCTAAACGTTTCCTTTTTAATTAACTCGTCATTAAACCGAAAGTCAAAAGTTCTAGTAAATATCTGCCCCTCATTATCATTGCCCCCCGGATAAATATTAGGAACATTATAACTATAAACAGTTTTGCCATTATCGTCACCGTTATATGGATCAAAGACATATTCTGTCAGAACGCTATACTTAACAGGAGCTTGTGTAACACTCTCAAAACCATTAACAAACGAATTGGACAAGATTTTTACATCCCCACTGTATTGAAGTGTGGGAGGCTGAAGCGGATTATCATAATACCATTGAGATTTAAGTTTTACATAAGCGTTTAAATCATTAGGCAACATCAGTTCGCCTTTACCGTTTTCGTCAACACCATATTTATATCGTTTTGACAATACATTATGATCGTCTTTATCAAAATAATCGACCCCTTTTATCCTAAGCCCTCCAATATAATTTTCTAAAGAAAGTTCAGCGCTATGTGGTTCATATTGAAATTTGACCTGCCCCCCAGTAGGATATTTAATTTTTTCAAGAATAAACGTTTGTACCGCATTTGGGTCCGTATGTCTATCAGAACCAGAAGAATACACATATCCTGGATAACCAGGATCAGAAGCAGAAGAGGTTATCTTAAAATATGGAATAATGTCTACGTTGGAAGTTTTCCCATTAAAATATCCCCAGTAATCTACTCCTGACGTGTGTGCAAGATTGGAAGTTTGCTGTGAAAATGGAAATGTTTCATTATAAGATAAACTATACTTGCCAATCTCATGTTGCGTCTTATCTCTAACTGTTAATGAGTCAAGCTTCCAGTACAAGTGCTGAGCATCCTCCGGCAAGTTCGAAAAAGAGGATTGATCTAAAGTAAAGGTCCTTATCAATTCACCACCTTTTGAAAAAATCATTATATTTTTTAACCGATCTCTGTCAGTCTGTACAGACGATATACGCTGATATTCAAAACTTATTTTCCCCTGGGGAAATGAAATTTCAGATAATTGCTGCGTATGATAAAAACTTGCTGTATTCGGCACCATCGTCTCTTTTTTCATTATATAATCCTGCGGAAAACCTGTGAATGTATTTAATGGATCGCCCGGGCTTAGCCTAAAATCGGTTAAGCTGTTATTAATGATTATATTGTCTTGCCGGAATTGTGTATACTTTGTCGCCGGCTGATATTTAAAAAAGATGGTATCTGTTTTATTTGCTAAAACAACTTCTGTTAAATGCCACGCCGAAGTATAGGTCAGATTTCCCGGAGTGTTCAAGACAGTCTCTATTGAATTATACCCATTCAGTAAAGACCGGCCAAAATAGAACGTATTACCTCCTTCATCTATTAATTTAAATTGATTTAAGGCTGCGTTAAAATTGGCGTTATCTGCCAAAATTTTTGTGGAACTTTTTGAAAGTTGAATTGGGAGCCGCGATCCGTCAGGCCTGCTGGCAAGTATGAACTTTCCGCTTTTTATTCCTGTATTAAAATAAAAAATATCATACTCCGCATCCTTACCATTTCCAAAATCATCAGCATCCCTTGAGAGTTTATGTAAATACTCGAAATCTTCATATTCATAGTCTGCTCCATTGGGGATTTGCGCTTCATCAATAAACGGACTAGGAAAAACAGACAGCTCATCGGGAGAATGATTAATCGTCCTTGAAATTAATCCTCCCGCATTTAAAGACCAACCAAGTCCAATAACACCGCTCTGATCATTTACTTTAAATCCGGAAGCATGGTAATTCAAGCCTATCGGAAAAACAAGATCTTTTATTTTTAATTCAAAAATAGGAATATCCATACTAACTGTTCCTGTAGATAAATCTACCGGATAGTCCACATACTTTTGTAATTGGGATACCTCGGGCGACGGGGGAGTAATATTTCTTAATTGAGCTAACAGGTCAACTTGAAAGAACAACAGCATTAAAAACAGAATTATTCTTTTAAAAATTTCAGTTTTTGACATAAGCGAATATTTATTTTTTACAAGGCGCATATCATTTAGGTGTGATTGATTCCCCCAATTCGTCTATAGACTCAACGACTACCAGGTCATCATCCTCTAATTGTCGCTTTTTATGAATATAATTATTACTATTATTTTGTTTTCGATCGGCATTGCACAATGGTGGCTTTTCCATCTCTTAAATGAAGCCCTAGCGCTTGGATTTTTTGAACTATACCGTCTTGTTAGCATTGAAGTCTATGCTTTTTCTTTGAAAGCTTAGTTTGCAAATAATTCCCGGGCTAGCAAAGCCGTAGCCTTGCCCAGGCACATTATTCTCAAGATAAATTCATAATCCAACCAAGAATTACGAATTTACTAACACTCGAGCCGCTCATAAAAAGGGTAACGGTAGCCGCAAAATTTTCTCATTTTTAGCTCTGGGTTTAGCTGTGTTTTTAATAAAATTGATTCTATACTAAAGATAGAAAAAGGAAATATAATTCATAAAAACTATTTATCCACATCACCCCCCAATCGCAAACTCCATCTTCTTCCCGTTAAAGCTCACCGTTATTTTCTGATCACTGATCTTCAGCACTTTTGTTTTGTCATCGATCTTTTCATTGACACCCACACTCATTCCCCGGCCGTTTACGGTGATCATGGCGATCTTCTTCCGGCTCTGCGGGTTGTATATATAACCGCTGTATTTGATTGCTGGTGGAGGTATGGGTGGCGGCATTGCAGCAACAGGCGGTGGCGGTGCTCCAACAGGCATATTGCCCGCAGGAGGTTTTGCACCCGGTGTTGTTGTTTCCGTGACCACTTCTTCTTCGATCAATTTATTGCTGAAGGGATCAGGATACGACGCCGGCATAAGCTGGTACGCCGCCAATGTATCTGCAACCGGAGGGGCTTTCATTTTTGTAGCCACCGGAGGCGGGTCATCGCCCGATAATCCCCGGATCACTTTGTAAATGATCAGTCCCCAGATCAGCGCTACCAGGCCGATCAGCAGGTATTTCATATTGGGATTATTCTTCAATGAGTTGATTATTTTGTATAAAAAACATCCAGGGTTTACTATAAGGGCTTACCGTATTCTTACCAATGGCGCGTACCCGCCACTGGTATTTTTTGCCCCGCTCCAATGCAACAATCCGGATGCTGCTGCCACTGGTAATGGTATCTTTTACCAGCTTTGCCAGCGAATCGAATTTCGGCTGGGCCACCTGTACCTGGTAATCGGCCGGCTGCTGGATGGGCGTCCAGCTCAATTGCACCAGGGTATCGGCCAGTAACATACTGTCTGCCGGTGCCGCCAGTTTTACCGTATAAGACGAATAGTCATCATCAAAAATTTCTTCACAGGAAGCCGATGCGATGAGCAGGCCTGCCAGTAATGTCATTGCTATAACGCGCCTGTTTTTCATTTCTTGTTTACTACGTTTTGAATATATAAACTGCAGTTCAGTACCTCGCTGTCGCCGTCCTTTAGGTTCTGGTATTTGATGGAAGCGATCCGGCACAGCTGCTCCTGCTGTTCCAGCTGAAAGATCAGCTGCAATATTTTATGAAAGGGCCCTTCTACGGTTACGATCCGGGTCCAGATATCCTGGCTGCTTGTGCCCAGGGGCTTGTATTCTTTAAACTGTAACCCCAGTTCATCACAGCGGCTGTTGATCGATGCAAGAATAGCTCCGTCTAACCGTGCGCTGTCTACCAGGTATTGTTTTTGCCAGCGGGCAACGGCCTCCTGTTTTTTTTCAAATACCTGCATACTGTCTGCCATCAATGCTCCCTGTTGCTGCAGCCGCTGGTTTTTATGATAGTCATTCATCACGGCCGCTGTTTTCCGGAATCCCAGCAGGTAGCAAAGCAACAACAACGGTAGTACCGACCATAGCAGCCATTGCAGCCGCTGCCGGTACATAATGGGCGATTTTATCGTTACAGCCTTACTCATGATTGTATCGTAATTTCCAACGTGAACACTGCGGCCAGTAATTCCCTTTTATATAAATAATTATTAATAATCACAGCCTGCACACCGGGAATATTTTTGATGGCCCGGCTAAAGGTTTCCAGTTCGGTAGGGTCTACAGATGTGCCCTGCAATATGATTTTATTGTTGGCAAAAATAAGATCACCCGCACCGATCGTTTCCTGTACCGGTGCGGTTTGCAGCAGCGAGAAGCGTACCGTTTCCGGTGCCAGTGCCGCAATACGATCCGCATAATAACTGTGCCGGGTATTCTTGTTCCAGCCCGCGTTGGTAAAAAAAGCATAGGAGGAATCGGACCGGGCCTGCTCCAGCAAACTGCCCTGGGTGGCCGCCCGCACCAGGTCGGCCTGCTGCGCCAGTGCTTTATTCTTTCCAAAATAATGATTGAATACAAAAAAATTACCCAGCAATAACACGAGTAATACCGTTAATATTGTCCATTTGGTAAAATGAAACAGCTTATAATATTTATAGTCTTCGCCGGCCGCCTTAACAGCCTCTATAGCAACAGCTCCGTCTAACTGGTCTGCGGGTTTTAACAATACCTGCAGCACCGCTCCCAATGCATTTATATGTTGAGCCTGGTAGGCCTCGCCGCCCACAACCAGTGTGGCCGCAACAGAAGGTTCATGGGCTCCATAGGTAATTTCACCGATCGTTTTTTGCGTGATGTTTGCCATATACGATGGCGTGTGCAATACCGCATCCGGTGCTTCCAGGAAGGGCAATGCCTGCAGCAGCGGTTCCAGCCCGATGCCCAGCGATACGGGTTTAAGCCCCGCTGCGTCCAGCACTTCCAATACCTGTGTTACCAGGGTTTTACGGCAAATAAAATGATACTGTCCGCTTGGTTCATCCGGACAGGTTACAGAGAAAAAATCTCCGGGGTTAGAACCCGGGAACAACTGGTTTACCAGGTTCTTCTCCGGCTGTGCCGTTCTCCGCATCAGGATGCCCTTGCCGTTGATCACCAGCACCAGGGGTACCTGTTTGGGCAGTTGGGCCTTGAGCACTTTCAGTTCTTCAATACCGGTGTACTCCGCTATTTTTTTTAATTTTTTATCAATAAACTTTACATACACTCCATTGAATTGCCAGCGCTCATCCGGGCCGATATGCAACTCCAGGCCAACGGCTTCTTTAATGGTAATGATGGTATCTTTTAATTTCCGGAACATGGACAGGCTCAATTATAAACAATGGTGGGTTTGATAAATACAACGGATACAACTTTTACATTCTTTCGGTTACGGGAACTGAACAGCCATTTTAATACGGGGATCCGCCCCAGCAGCGGAACGCCATCATAACTATCTCCTTTTTCAGTACGTTCAATACCTCCCAGCAACACCATATCATCATTCTTCACCCGGATAATGGATTTAAATTTACTGGAGGCTGTCGGCGGCGGCTCATTGATCTTTGTATCTGCGGTGAAATTGGAGATATCCATTTCCATATTCAATGTTACATCCTCGTCGGCCGATACAAAGGGCGTGATCTTGAGTTCCATGTTGGCTTCCACCGGGGTAAACTGCTTTGTTGAAATGATCGTGGGCGTTAAGGAAGGAAGGGTATTCTGCGTAGACACTTCATAATACCGGGTATTACCAATACTAAGGGAAGCCGCGTGCCCGTTGAGGGTGGAAAGCTTGGGCGTTTGCCGCATCTCCACATTCTGCCGGTTTTCGATCGCCTGTAATTGCAGGTAAAAATTAGGCGTTACATGTCCCAGGTTGAATACATTGTTGAGCCCGATCTTATCGATGATATTATTGATGGAGCGGGAGCCCAGGGTAAAGTCCAGTCCGCCGCCCAACAGGTTGCCACCGGTGCGCATACTATCGGAAATGCCTGCTTTCAGCCCGGCTTTTACCACCGATCCTTTGTTAATATCCATAATGATCACTTCGATGGTGATCAGCGGCACTTTGCGATCCAGCTGTTTTACCAGCAGCTCCAGCTTATTGAGCTGGGGCTCGGGTCCGGTGGCCAGGAAGGCATTCAATTCTTTAAACTCCTTTACCGAAATATCCTTTTTCAGATCATCCGGCAGGAAATGTACCAGTGAATCAACCGAACGGTGGTGCAGCTGGATCAGGCGCTGGGCGCGGATACCTTCAAAATTCTTTTCGCCGATCATATAAATGCCATCCTGCTGGGAGAAGGAATAGGGCGTTCCCAATAATACTTTTTGCAATACTTCCGCATACCGCAGGTTATGCGCTTCTGCCGTAACATTGCCGTTCAGCTCAGCATAGATAAAGTAGGGCACGCCGGCCTGCGCCGAAAGACTTTTGATCAGTTCTTTAAGCGGTGTATTGACCGCGCTTACATTCAGCAGTTTTTCATCCCCCACCTGGCTGGCATCAATCGACATCCGGCCCGGTGCATTTTTATCGCCCATACCGGTTTTGCGGGCAATGGTATACCCATCCGTTGCCGGTTTGGTATTTTTCAGCACATATTCCTCGTCCTCCTGCAACGCATCCAGGATAAAATTATCGCCCCCGCTGGAGGTCATTTTAATGCGGTTGGATACTGCGATCTTACCCAGCGCCTCTCCCACCGGCAGGTCTTTTACAAACCCCGATACCAGTTTATTGATCGAAGCGGGCATTACGGCAATATTCACCCCGGTTAGCTGGGTGATCTTTTTGGTAACATCATATAAGGTATCGTTGGAAAGATCGAGCGAAAGCAGTTTTGTAGCCGTATTATAATCCGCCTTAATCAGTTTCGGCGGCGGTGGAAGGTCCAGCTTCGGATCGCGGTAATTTTTTACATTGATGATCGTTCCCTGGAAATCGTAGGAAAGACCGTATTGCTCCGCTACAAACAGCAATACGTCGCTGACCGTTGTGTTGGAGAAATGATTGGTCATTTTCTTATTCACCTCCGGTGCAATGTTGATATTGAGTTTATAGGACTGGGCCAGTCCGCGCATAAAATCGGCGATCGAAAGATCGGCCACATCCATCTGGATCTGCTGGTTGAGCCCCGGCAGGTCCATGGATAAAGTAGAAAGTATATTCCGCAGCTGTACCAGCCGGTCCTGCTGGGCCGTGGCCGTCAGGTGCATGCAACAGCTTATACACAATAAGATCCTTATATAAAATTTCCTCATAAATGTTTCTTCATCTGTTTGGCCCTAGTTCAGCAACATCGGGTATACCTCTTCCAGCGAGGTTTCGCCTGTTTTCAGTAACTCAAAAGCGTTATCCGCCAATGTTTTTATTTGTTTCTCTTTTAATAATGCATCTACCCGGGAGCTTCCTTTTTTTATTTCATCCGCCAGTTCTCCATCCACCGGTATCACCTCGTAAATCGCCTTCCGCTTCCGGTACCCCGTATTAAAACAATGGTTGCATCCAACCGGTACCCAATGCGCGTTGAGGATCTGTGGCGGCCGGTAGTTCCGGGGAAAAAAGGAAGGCTGAAAGGGTTCTTCCCGTTTACAATCCGGACATAGGAGCCGCACCAGCCGCTGCGCTACAGAGGTATTCAGCGTATTGGCGATGAGGAAGGACGGAATATTCATATCAATCAGCCGGGACACTGTGCCCCAGGCGGAGTTGGTGTGAATGGTAGAAAGCACCAGGTGTCCCGTCAACGCAGCCCGGATGGCCATATTGGCCGTTTCTGCATCCCGGATCTCTCCCAGCATGATCACATCCGGATCCTGCCGCAGGAAGGTACGCAGAGCCACTGCAAAGCTTAGCCCGATATTTTCTTTTACCTGTACCTGGTTGATCCCTTTTAACGTATACTCAATAGGATCCTCGATGGTGAGGATATTTTTTGTTGAAAGGTTCAGCAGCTTCAGCGTGGCATACAGGGTGGTGGTTTTGCCCGACCCGGTAGGGCCGCTGATCAGCACGATCCCATAGGGCTTCTTCAGTCCTTCCATGTAATTGCTCAGATCGTTCTCCGAAAAGCCCAGGGTTTCCAGCCGGATATCGGTGGCATCATTACTGAGCAGCCGCAGCACTACTTTTTCACCGTGCAGTGTGGGTACGATCGAAACCCGGATATCAAATTTATCACTGCCTTTCTGGAAAAAGATCCGCCCGTCCTGGGGCAGCCGTTTTTCCGCAATATCGAGGTTGGCACTGATTTTTATCTTATTGATCAGGGCCGGGTATTGTTTCTTTTCGATCAGGTAACGCAACACCAGCAAACCATCCACCCGGATGCGCACCCGGCAGTCATTTTCATAGGTTTCAATATGAATATCACTGCTCTTGAGGCTTTTGGCCTCCGCGATCAGGTCGTTTAAAAAATGATCCGGATGCCCGGTATAAAAATTATGCTGCCCGCGCTGGTCGGCCGTATCCTTTTTGGCATAGGCTTCGCCAATCTTTTGGGTAAGCAACGCCGCATCCAGCTTTTCAAACCGGACCGGGTGGCCTGTGATGAGCTCCAGTTCTTCCCGGTGTAGGTTTAGTTCCGCTGTTGTTGCAGTCTCGTCGGCCCACAGCAGCAATACCCCGTTTTCAAACCCGGCAAAGGCCGTATGATATTTCCAGGCCAGTTCCGGCGTGATCAGTGTTGCTATGTTCGTAGAGGTATGCATCAGTAGTGGTAAACAACGGATAAGAGAACCGGTTCTTCAAAAAAATTATAGTGTAACAGGAATTGATTCAGCAGCAGCAAAAAGCCCAGGAGTATGGCCTGCATACCGGCAAGCGGTATGGTAGCCGGAACCGGCTGCCGCGCACCGGCAACCTGCGCCACGCCGTATACCACCAGTATGACCAGTAAAGAGCCGATCATCCAGGGTATAAAGTTGAACGGGGCAAATAAGGGAGTGATCAGGACCCAGAACAGGAGATCGCCCATTCCCAGCCGGGTAGCAAAAAGCGCCTGCAGGGAAATACCGCTCCGGGCTTTAAAATAGCCCCATAGCCCCGCAATCAGCAGCAGTAACAATAGCCCATTGATCAGCAGGTTTGAAACCAGGATCCCTGCCGGAGCCCGCAGTACCGCATAAAAAATAACGGCCACCGCCAGCAGCAGGTAATAATACCCTTCAATGGCCCGCAACCGGAAATCCCGGACCGCCATCGCCGCAAAAACGGCCATCAGTAAAATCAGGCTCAGCAGCTGCATCGTGTTAATCCGGAACAGTTTCCACCAGTTTTTTATTTTGATCAATTTCCCATTGGTTAAATGTGCCATCCCCGTCGAAGTCTACCACCGCGGTAGCCCGCGCCTTAAACCCTTTGGGAGAAGCATCAATAATTTCTATTTTATAGTTGGCCTGTCCGCCATTGGTGGTCAGCTGTTGCTGCTCAAATGAAATGGCATTCAGATCGTTGGTATAAACAGAGTTTTCAAAAAAATAAGACCGTTCCAGGGTATACACGTGTTCCAGCTGCAGTTTGGCTTCCGTGCTCTTGGCCTTGGAAATCAGCGGCATCAGGCTGGGTAATGCCAGCAATACCAATATGCCGATAATGATCAGCACCACCAGTACTTCGGTAAGGGTAAATGCAGCATAGCGGTAACGAGCAGTTTTTTTGGGCTTGAGTGTCTTCAAGTCGATTAATTTTTAACTAAAATAACATTTTTTCAGTACTTCTCCAACCGATCCGGAAACCAGCGGCCTCTTTTAACAGGCTCTTTACGTTGATTGTCAATTACTCCGGTACAGGGGCCAAAATGAGGACGGTTTCTCACAAAATTTGTCGTGTTAAAAATAGGCTCAAAAGCAGAATAAATCAAAAAAAAGTGAGAAAATATGCAGCAACCCCGCCCCCTCTGTATGGAATAAGTTCAGCCATTCAAAGCGATGAAAAAAGGCTCTTAATGCGTTAGCCAGGGGGAGAATAGTGGATCGACCTCGATACAATCATCGTTACTATCGCTGTTGGTGAAGCAACACCAGTATAACAACGTACTGTAAATGGGCTCAGACCAAAAGGAAGCCGATAAGCAAGTAACGGTACCGCACAGGTCAGCTATGCAAAACCTTGGCTACAGACCTGCGCTAGAATGGTATTACACTTAGCTTCGCTACAGACCTGCGCTAGAGGGTACAGACCTGCGCTAGAATGGGCACTGGTCGGTTATCGCACTCAGTCTTGCTACAGACTTGCGCTAGATGACAAGTCAACCTCTATACCTAAAGTAGCTATTTCACGAAACAGCATTGCCTTTATAGCATCATCAATATCATTAGAATTTTTAATCACTAAAACATTTTTACCAACAATAGAGGAAAGTTCGGCTAACTCTAGCTGATTCGACGCCCAAAAGTCCATTGGGATTTCTAAGACACTCTTAAGCAAATCGCCTGGATAATAATTGCCTTCCGCAAGAATATCATTAGAGAGCACATTTAACGCCATGGGTACGATATATTTTAGGCCAATTTGTTGACCAATTAATAATCGTAAATCATCTATATCAAGGTTATTAACAGGAACCTTCCTCAGTTCAAAACTTCGTTTAACTAGGTCTGTTGGAAATCCCCTTTTCTTCCAAACTTCTCCTTCAAGCTCTTCTATACTTTTATTAGTGTCCATTTTGTAAATTTTGTAACTCTTTTGCTTTCTCTCTTGCTCTGTTTAGCAAATCCGTGATAGAATCTTTTTGCTTTTGAAGTTGACTGCGCATATCCTGTGCGGCTTTAAGAGCATCATCTCCCAAATTGCCAGCATTAATAACCTTATTTAATTCAACAAGCTGATTTCCGACTCCTGACAAAGCATCATTAACTTCCTTAAGGTGATCATATGTTTTACCATTAATTACTACTGGATTACCAAGAATATCATTAACCGCAGCAACAACATGTTTTTCATCTAACGCAGTACTAATTCTTCCAACTTTAGCAGCTATCTTTTCCAACGATTGAGCACCTTCTGCTCCAGTCTTAATAGCCCTCCAAACATTTTTAACGGCACTCCCACTTACGAACGGAAGAAAAACACCTATTACAGCAGACGATTGATCCAGCCTAGTCGCACGAGTTCCATCAATATTTATCGCCCTCGCTCTACCCCTTGTGCCTGACGTAACAAGTACTGTTATGTCATTGGCATCAGTGAATGATAAATATGTCAGCAAAGCTTGTTTTGCAGCTACTCTATTCTCTTTTTTCGAATAATCCGTTGGATGTTTAGAATCTATAACGTAAAGAGGTTCCAATCCATCCAAATCAATAGCAATTGTCGGCTCATTTCCTGCAAATTGATAAGGTGTGTAATAAGGAAACTTAGCTGACAGACGATCACTACAAAAAAATCTGCCTAATTGATTATCGTAGAACCGATTCTTATAATCATACCATTCTAATCCACTACCATCGCTAAACTCATTTTTTTGCTCTTCATAGCCATTGAACTTTATTTTATTCTTAGCAACGCTTGTATTCTGGTAGCTGATACCTTTCATCGTCAACCCAAAGGCGGTGTAATAAGTTCCCACTTTTGCCCGCACTTGCAGTTTTCCCTGTACAACTACCAAAAAAATCGGCACTTTCTTATATCCCTGCTCAAAGAACTGACGTAAAAATAAAGGTTTATTGGTTTTTATCCTGCAAAAATTTTGTTACGGGTGAAGGTAAAAACAACGGCGCTCCGATGATATATGATTGCTTATTCTGTCGCTGATTAATGATATACTGATGATGTGTTTATTCTAAAGTTCATCAGATACCCGAAGCTGATGCAATCGTGTATCATCGGAGTGCAAGCCAACGCCGTTACTACAGCCCGGATATGTACTAATGCCCATCGGCGGCGGCAGGCATGTACTACATTTTTACCATCAGTAAGAACTGCCTAAAGTTTAGGGTTTATTCATCCGTGTTACTATTGATAGTGGCTATAATCAACTGTTGATTTATGTACTGTCGCCAGCGCCGCAGGCATCGCCACCGAGCAGCCAATGAGCAAGCGGGGTGAGGCTGGGAGTGTGAGGAACGAACACGGAAGCCGCAACTCAACGTGGCTTTTTTTGCGTGGCATGCTTGCATAAGCGTGGGCATCGTGCCAGCAAAAAAATAGCATGGGTTCTGTGCCAGTGCCGCTTGCGATGGCAGGTGGCTGCCAATGGAGGAAGCCGCCTGACCTGCATTTGTTCGGATGGTCTTGTGTGTTGGCTAATGCAAGGGCAGATTAGCGGCTGGAGTGAAGGCGAACGAAGGGTTAGCAAAATGATGACAAGCACGGTGAGGAACGAACCTGCTTGGCGGCATTTTTTTATTGAGCCGTGAGACCGAACACCTTATTTACTGCTGTTGGGCTTTGCACTTCTGTTTACCGATGACTACTGATGCCGGGCTTTATTCTGTCGCCAAAGAAGCAGAGCAAAAAACATGGCTGCGAAGCGTTGCCTTGTGTGTTTGGGCAGCGATGTTTTGTGCGGTGGGCTTTGCTGATGTTTATTGATGCTGATGCCGGCAGAGCAAAAAGCATGACTGCGAAGCGTTGGTTTGTGTGCTTGGGCAGTGATGCTTTGTGCGGTGGGTTTATTGATGATATTTAGAACGGATGATAATTTTTGATGTCTTCTTTCAGGTCGTCAAGATTGTTTGCTTTATACGCTTCCGTTGAACTGATGTAGCGATGCCCTGCCATGATTTGAACTTTTCTAAGATTGTACAGCTTTATCCAGTGAGTAATAACGCTTGCTCTTAACTGCTCCATTGTTTTTATTTTACTGTTCATCTTTTTCAAGTGCATCAATAACATGCTGAACAAATTATTTTTCCTGTCGCTGTCGCCTAAGTTTAAAAATAAATCCTGTGTTGCTGCTGTAATACTGCGGTGCTGTAAAATTTGCTTTCTTGTATCGCCCGTGTAGTCCAACAATTCAAAAACCTGATGGCTTTCTAACTTCAATGTTCTTTCATTGCTTCGCCTGGCTGCTGCTATAAATATTTTTCCTTCTCTTAGTTTCACATCGGTTAATTGCAGCTTTATCAGTTCTTCTGTCCGTAAGCCCTGGTAAACAATCAAGCCCAATATTATTTTGTTTCTTCTCCGGGCAAGCTGCTGCATTTGCATCGGTGGCGGGCATTTCATTGTTTCGGTTTTTTCTATTACGATTTCTGTTTCATAATCACTATACAGCTTTTCCAGTTCTTCCATACTCAACAACTCATGCAATACTCTGCGCTTAATGCCTTTGATTTTGATATTGCTGCAGGGATTGTCGCTTGCTTCGCCTTCACTCATTAAAAAGTCAAAGTATTTTTTCAGGTGCAGTATATAATGAGCAATCGTTTTCTTTCCTGTGCCTCTGATGTTGTAATGCTGTATGTAAGCAATAATGTCGTTATGTGTGGTTTCAGATACATCATTGATATTTTCTTTCTCTGCCCATAGTAAAAAATATTCTACCGCTTTGATAATCGTTTCTATTGTCTTGCTGCTGTAACCTTTTATTATCAGCCATTCTTTAAACTTGTTCATCTTTTTCATTTATGAGGTGAGTATAAATTTGTGTGCTTTCTAAACTGCCATGCCCCAAAAAATCCTTTATCTTTTCAAGGCTCATACCGTTTGCTAAAAGATGTGTTGCTATTGAGTGGCGTAATGTATGTAACCCGATTTCTTTTTGCTGCAATGCCGTATCGTTTGTTCTTGTTGCCAGTGCCTGTACATTCAGCATCAGCATTTGACCGCCTAACCGTTTGCCGTTAACACTGCTGATAAAAAATGCTTCTTCCCGGTTATCCCTTATCAGTTGTGGTCTTGCATCGTACAGGTATGTAGTAATATGCTCTATGCTTTTATTGCTGATGGGCACTAACCTTTCTTTATAGCCTTTGCCTTTCCTTACATGCAATACTGCATTTTCTATATTGATGTCTGTTACGTTCAGGTGATAGCCTTCGTTTCTTCGTAAGCCACAACCGTAAAAAACTGCCAGCATTGCCCTGTCCCGTTGATTCAGTATCTCGTAAAACTCTACCGGTTTGGTATGTTTCCCTTTCTCCGGTATTACTTCCGTTGCTTTGTACAGTTGCTGTATTTCCTCCTCCGTTAATACAGTCGGCTTATCGTCTATTATTTCTTCCTGTCTGATGTTCAGCGCCGGTATTTGCAGCTTGCCGGTTTGCCGCAGGTATTCAACGAACTTCCGTAATGCCTGTAAATTTTTATTCAGGTGCTTATTGCTTAATGTGCCTGCATCGTGCAAATAGTCCTTTCTTTGCTTCAGTTCGTTATAGTAGTAGTCTGTTATGGCTTCGGCGGTGATGTGCCTTAATTCGGTCTTATTTTGCCTCTCCAGCCAGTTTAACAAGCCCCTTATCTGTATGGGCATGTAGTACACCGACTGCCATGAGTAACCCAATACTTCTAACCATTCTTTAAAACTCTTTTCTATGTACTGGTATGGCGCTGCCGTTACGGGTAATCTTTTCATTTCCGTTTGGTTGTAAGTGAACAATAAATTTTGTGCTGCTTATGCGTTTTGCCCTTCTATTGAGCCGTTGTGTTCAAAGCCTTTGCCGGCTTACGTTTCATCGGCTCACTTCCTGTTTGAGCTGTTGTTGGCTCATGGGCTGCAAGATGGTTGTAGATGTTGTCCAGGACAGTAGCAATACTATTCTGCAACTGGTTGTATTCTTCGTAAGAAGTGATTTCAAAGTAATAAGCTTTTGCCTTTTTGCTTTCGTTACGTTTGATGTAATTGCTTTGCAATAACTCTGCATTGTATCGCTTTACGGTGCTGATGGGAAGCCTTAATAATTGCTTTGCTTCTTTGTTGGTAAAGGTTGATTGTCCCGTTTCCTGTAATGCAGCTTTCAGTAGCTCAAAATAATTTCTCGTTGCCCCGCTTAGTTCATCTGCTTTGCGTAGCAATACTTCTTTCATCAGCTTGTTAGCTTCTGCAATATCTTCTAACGTTGTGCTGATGTAGGTTTCGCCGGTTACGGTGTCGGTTTGTTTTTCTCTTTGGTACTGGTGGTAAAAAGTTACGGCTTCAATGAACTGTAAATAATGTGCATTCGTTCTTCTCGGTTTAAAAACTTCACTTGGGATTTGTAATAATTCAGCATAAGGATTTCTAACGGTAATGGGTTGCAGTAAACGCTGTGTGTTTTGTAACAGTTCTTTGATTTGATTTTCCTCTGGAATATTTACCGTTCCTGCACTTTTCTTTCTTTGATACTGCATGATGTTTTCATCCTGCTGTTTGCTTTCATCAATATAAATCAGGAAGGAACGGTTTGCATTATCTTCATAGATGCTTTCCTGTGTGGTGCATCCTGCAACGCTTACAGGTCCATTCACTTTAAACATCATGGTTTTAGTTACGCCTTTGCTGTCTTTCTGCGGCACAAGTCTTATAATATGCTTTTTGCTTATCAGTTCTCTAAGTGCATACAGTACGGTTTCCGCCCCGTCCATATCTTCTATTAAAATAATCTTGTGCTGTAAATCGTATTCGCCCATGTAGTACAGGGCATTGCTGGTAAAGCTGGTACTGGGTACTTTATCTTCTTCGGGTATCAGTTCGGCAACCTTTTCCTGTAAATGGCTCTTGCCTGCTCCACTGCTGCCAAAGCTGATAATGTGTAACGGGTTTTCTCTTTTACGACTGGTGAAGATTACATACATCAACAGCCGGTTGGCTGCTTCACCAATAACCCCGGCTTTGCCGATTAACTCGTTTGTCCGTTGCATCAGGTCAGGCTGCATCAAAAAATTTATGGCGGATTCTCTTTCTTCCGGCATAAGGTTTTTTTTCTTTACTTCTTTTGCTGCCTGCTGCTGTTCTATCTGTTGTAACCTGTATAGTTCCAACTGCCTTGTAATGTCTGCAATGGATTTTGTTATCTGCAACGTACCAACTTCTAAACGTTCTGCCGCTTTTCTTATCAGCTTTTCTACCTGCACATCGTTGTATAAATCTAAGTTATGGTTCAGCGGTAACGCTGCTAACTCTGCATTGTTTTGATAATGCTCGAACTTGCGGTTGATAACTTCTATTCTAATCGTTACTCTCAACCTGTCCAGTCCGTCCATGCGGATGCCACCGAGTATGGTAAAACCTAACTCCTCTGTGCAGTAAGTAATAGCGTTGGGGTTGCTGCTGTCTATTTTGTTTTCTGTTGCCATTATCAGGAAGCTATTTTTAGTATGGTTTGTTTTACTTCCTTCAATGCATTCTTATACTCAACTGCCTGTTGGGCATCATCTGTCAGCGGCTCAATGATGAGCAACTGCTCACGGGCAATGATGCGAACCATATCGCCAATATTAAAGCCCAGCTCTGCCAGCCAGTTGCCGCTTATATTCAGCCAGGGTACTTGATGACCGTTGTCGCTCATCCATGTTTTGCTCCTTGATGCCCGGTACTTACTATGCAGCTTTACCTGCCGGATACGTTTGTTTTGCATGTCAAAAATTTTAGTGGTTATTTTCAATACTGCAAAATCATCATTAAGTTTCTATTTTAGCAACATATTTGTTTTGATATTTTCCACATATTCAAAAAAGTGTCGTTTATTACTACTTTTACAGCATGAACTTAGCCGACAACATTAAAAACATACGGGAAGAGAAAAAACTCAAGCAGGTGGAAGTAGCCACCCATATCGGCGTGGACAAGTCCGCATACAGTAAGATTGAGAAGGGGCAAAGGGCTTTAACTGTGGAAGAACTCCAAAAAATGGCACAGCTCTTTAACCTGACCACTGACCAGATTTTGAACTATGACGGCAAAATACCCAAAGAAGTAGTGATTGAAGATAAAACAGCCGTGGAGCAGATGCGGCTTATTCAGCAGCTTGACGAAGAAGACAAACAAACCATTTTCAAGCTCATTGATAAAATGCTTACCAATAAAAAGTTCAAAGAGTTCTATCAAAAAAATATCGCTGCACTGTAAAAGCAAAAGCCCGGCACTGCAGTGCCGGGCTTTATATCATTTAATATTTACAAAAATTGTATCTATTTTGTTATTGTAATTATGATACCCCGTATCACTCAAAATCATTCTCAAAGAAGTATCTCCAACTAATTCAGAACTCTTTAAATAATTATATTTCTCACTTACCCACAAAAGGGTATCTGGCTTTGATTTACGAACCTGTATTACATCATCTGTTGTAGCCCCCAGTCCAACATATAGTATTTTAATTTCTTCTCCATTCGCTTTCCTATGCTGATTTAAAAGCCGCTCATCCTTCTCAAAAACAGTACAGGCTTGTATAAATAGCATGACTAAAAATATTTTTATTACAGCTTTCATAATTAATCCTCCTCTTCTAAATTATTCTTATTGGCGTTATAATACTTAAATCCTCGTTGTATCATATCTTGGTCTTGCGGGTCATCTCCATAAGGGGGTAGTGCTTCTTTATGGGTTATGGTCGAGCGCATGCCGTGTTCTATGGTTACCTGTTCAGTCCATGTTCTATATTTCTGCCATTCAGGCATGGATGTTCCTGCGGCTATTTGAGCTTCGCCAGCTTTCTCTAACAAGAAACGCTCACTAAATGCCCACACAGCTTTACCTGTCGCTCCATAATGATAATTACCTAAATCTGCTGCCGTGTAATTTGACCCTTGAAAAGAAAATTGCGTTTTTGATTCCTTGCCTTTATCAAAACTATTAGCTAAGCCATAAATAGTATTCTTGTTATTTTTTAAATCCCACTCCCCTTTATTCTTTACGAGATTCCGGAATGTATTAGGGTTAATTATGCCTTTTGCATAAGAAATGTTTTTATTAAGAAGGTTCTTAAAAATTTTACTTGCATCTATTGTTTTACCTAATTCTCCAATGTTAGTTAGCTTTTTACCCTTTTGTAAAAAAACTAAGTTATCATCACCATACTGTTTAACAATATATCCTCTTTTATTCACTATGATTGTATCACCTAACGGGTCGTTATACAAGATGGGATTGTTATTCATCGCAGAATATAAACTCTGTGCGTAGTCCGGCTTAGGGTCTATTTGCCACCAACGCCCAAGCTGTGGGTCAAGGCTTCTAAAGTTTGTTGCATAAAGTTCTAACCCACTTCCGTCGGAGAACTCTTTGTTTTGTAATTCAGAACCTTTGTTGTATTTGTATTTGTTTTCAGGAGCATTGTTTAAAGCCTTTGAGGATATTCCGGCCATTGTCAACCCAAACGGATAATAATGCGTCTCCTCCAACAAGGTCTTATCCTCATTCACCATCGACCGTACATTCCCTAAATGATCCTTCAGAAAATAATCCGCCGTAAACACCGCACCATTGGGGCGGAACCGGCCTTCTTCCATCGCTATATGCTGCAATACATCATTTTCAAAGATCATGCCTCCCAGGTAGGTCGTTATTTTCTGGGCACTTCCCTCATTTACTGTTTTGCTCAGCTTATTGCCTGTTGCATCGTATTGATAACTGATCGTCCCCTTGCCCGTAACCGTAATCTGCTCCGGTAAATTTAAGATATTATAGCTGATGCCGGAAATATTCTTGTTTTCGTCTTTGGTGAGGTTCCCGTTAATGTCGTACGCATAATCATCACCGCTATTGGTCCCATCATTAAAATCGCCTAACTGGTAATTCCGCGTATTGTCTGCATTATCTGTTACCTTAGCCAGTTTGTTACTGCCGGGAAGGTAGCTATACGTCAGCTGGTCGATCGTAGTACTGCTGCCGTTGTATAGTCCCTGCTGGGTCATGGACCTGATATTGCCATTGTAATCATAGGCTGTTTCAGGATTGGCGGGATTGCCGTCACCCATGCGACTGTTAAAAGTTCCCGAAGCCGTATAACTGCTGCCGTTGTACTGTTTAAAATCCGCATTCATCAACCGGTTGGCATTGTCATAACTGAAATCATAACGCCGGATCTCCTTAGCCCCTGTAGCGCCCCTCCAGCTCATACCGGTGATATTCCCATTGAACATACCGCTGCCCGCATAGCCCTGCAGTGCGGTATTGCTGCTGCTGTTGCTGGTTTTGTCATAAGCCAGGTCAAAACCAAAGAAATTGCCCGATGCACTGCTGTTTACATAGCCCCGGTTCATGCCCAATAACCAGCCCCGTACATTATATTCAAAACTTTGGGTTTCTGTGCCTGCCGTACCATTGGCATCGCTGGCTCCCAGGGTCTTATTCACCAGCTGGCCCAGCTCATCATACTTGTTTACCGCAATGACCTTATCCCCGCTGCTCAGGCCCGTATTGCTGCTCACATTCTTCGTCGTTTTTACAACCCGTCCCAGGGCATCATAGGTATTTTTGGTGACCGTGGTTATAGCTATAGGGGTACTGCCCGCCTTGGTTTCCTTGCTCACAATGGTCAGCGGCTGACCGCTCCAGCTGTACTGCGTCGTTACCAGGTCGATCCCCGTCGTATGATTCTTTGTTTTAACCTGGATGGGCCGGGCTTTGGCATCATAGATCGTTACTGTATAGATATAATTGGGGGTGCCCAGGATGTTTACCCGCGTGCCCGTTACCAGCCCCTTGGTACGGGTGTCCTTCGTATTCTTTTGCTCATAGGGAAAGTTGGGATTATCAGCAGTGGCCAGGTTCCCCGCATCCAGGCTGTTGTCATAATCGGAAAAGCCGGAGGGCAGTGCCGCCGAATGCGGTGCTTGCGTTACCCAATAGTAGTTATCATAAAAGGTCTCTGTTAATACCGTGGCACTGCTCAGCATACCGGGCTCCGGGTATTGTATATCCAAATTGGCATCGCCGGTCTTACTCATCGCAGCCATCCAATGCGTATTGGGCGTACTACCAGACAGGTTCACCAAACCCGTTTTTACCGGGCGGTTCAAAGGATCGTATTGTGTATAGTTCCAGTTGCCCTGGCTGCGCAGGTCGCCATCCTGGGTCATCACCAGCCGGTCCCGCACATCATATACCATCGCCACCTCTGCCGCTCCCGGTACTTTTTTTACCACCATCCGGTTGCGATCATCATATTCATAACGAAAACACTGCTCATCTAAAAGCGCAGCCGTTAGTTGCCAACTATTACCCATTGTCAATTTAAGCCCTTCTGGCTGAATCACGCAGCGTAATCGGTTCAGGTCATCATAAATATAATAGGTACAGATCCAGCCATCATGTGCGCTACCGATACCATTGTCCTTAACAGCCGTAAGCTGTACCTTTTTTAAGATCAGCTGTCCGTCCTTATCTTTAAACTCGATGACCTGGTTCTGATGCTCGTCTTCCGTTACCGTCTTATACAGGCTGCCTGCCGGGTAAACCCCGCTGGTGGCATAACTGCTGGCAATAGGAACAGAAGGCGCCGCATTGGTCACCGACCAGATCCTTACACCGTCCGTGGCTGTATTGATCCAATAATCCGTCTTTATATTTCGGTGCACGCTTTGCGTAGCCGTGCCCGCCCAGTTCTTGCCAGGGGCATACTGCTCCAATACCCGGTTTAACGGGCTTCAAAGACCGTCTGACTGTAATAATTACTTTCTCCCTGACCGCCATACTTGCCCGCCATAAAAGCCTGCTGCGCTGTAAAAGGATCCGTTTTAAACAGCCCATCATTGGTTGACGCCTTATAGGGACCAAATTTGTACTGCTCACGACCAAACGCATCATAAAGTATTGGTGTTACCAGATCACGGGCGCCCAAAGTATCCCCGATATCGTATCCATTGGTGGCCAGCGATCCTTTTTTCACCACTGTTTGCAAGGGACGGCCCAACCCATCGAAATACTGGGTGGTTTCCTTTACTTCATTCAGCCCTTTACCAGTCAATCCCGCCGCATCTGTTGTGGGCGCTGTTGCCGTAAACGTTCGGATGAAATTTACAGGCGTACCCGTGCCATAAGTTGGCAGGTTGGTGGGCTGCTGGGCATAGAACCTCAGAGTTCCAAGCAACAGACATATCAGTATGTAAACAGTGTTCCGGAATTGCATAATGTCAATTTTTCGGTTTAAATGGTATTTTTATTTAGTTACAGTTTACCGGCTGGCCCGCATAATTATAACAGATCTTTTTCAGTACCCTACCCTGGTCATCTTTTACAAGACTTAGGCGGCCAAAACCATCATACTCATAATAGGTCGTACGACCCGAAGGATCCGTCTCTGAAGTTACTCCTACCAGTAGTCTGTAGGTATAGCTGCTTACCTGAACCGCCGCGTCAGAAGCAAATGCCGTCCGCAAGCTATTGAGTAAAGAACGAACAGCCGCATCACTATTGCTACCACCGGTTGTTATATTGATCTGGGTCTCCAGGCTGGCCACTTTCCCAATAACCGTATTATAATCACTACCCACTATTTTTGCAACCGGGTATTGACCTCCATAACCCCACAGGTACACCTCCTTGGCATCCTTATCTTTTTGCTGCTCCAGAACATTCAAAAAATCATTGTAGTTATTAAATTGAGCGATGGGAGCATACCTGCTATCAAAAACAAAGTTTCCCGAAACATCGATTTTACAAAGATTAAAGGAACTTAAAGGAATGGGCTCCACTATATTTAACCGTCTTACTTCCTTTAACGCAGGGATATCCGATTTATAAATAAAAAGCAACCCTCCTGTCACATACTCTACTCCGTTCGCTATCCGTGTAGTAAATTGTTCGATAGGCGTAAGGATGTTTTTATCCTTCAGCAACAAAATACCCTTTGCTGCACTATCCCCGTAAACAGTAGCTACATAGTCAAGCGAATAATACGTTTTTATCTTCTCCGTTATACCCGCACTATTGGGCATCTGAACTTCAGAAATCAGGGAATGATATGGTGATAGATATAAATTTGCCTTACTATTGGTTACCGTATTATTCTTTTCATAATTTGTCGTTATACTACCTTTATCATAAAAGGTTTCCGTAGGGTGATTATTGACCGAAACAAAAAAGGTATTTCCCATCTGACCAGGGTCATTGGAATTTAAGTTGCTATAGCCCAGACATTGACAATCATAATCCACCTTAATACTTCTTGTAACACTGTCGTATACTCCTGCAGACTCATAGTTATTCACTTCTGACGCAATCAAAACCGGGGCAACGCCTTCGGCCCTAAAAGTATTGGTCTGCTTCGGCAACCCGGCCCTCCAATTTGTATAAAGCGGCGGTATAACCGGGTAAGCATTACCATTTAAATTATTTTTAACCGTAAACTGATATTTCTTTTTCCCGTTCCCCGCCTCATTGCCAATGATTTCATCCACATAGATATAATCAACACTATTTCCCTCTAAAGGGAAAATACTTTGGTCATGTAATAAGGTATAAAACCCGCAATCTGTACACGACAAATCAACTACTTCGGGTGTCTGTGCCTTTATTTTACGTGCAACAGTATACTGCGGTATATTCTGAAAGCTAACACTATCTAGCCAATCATTATACACGTATTGTTTTACCTGTGTCAGTTGGCCATCTCCTGACCAATCTTCTATCTTCTCAACTCTGCCGCCACCCACTTCATAGGGAACTACCTGGGGCTGAACAACAGACAGCGAGTCAATTGATAAAAAAGTCCGTCCATTCTCAGGATGTTGCAAGTCTGGATCATTTTTAACAAGCCGGTAGTAATAAGTACCCGGCGACAATGTCGTAGTTTGATCATAAAAGGCATATTCATTGTAGCTCAGGCTATAATAACCAAGGAGCAGGTCTGTTTGAAGATTATAAGAGGCGCTCGGTCCAAAATAAATATAAGAATCCGTAAAATTCTGAGGATCATAAGCCTTAAGTGCAGATATTTTAACCTGTGTGGGCTGCGTTATCGTAAAGCTTCCCGAAATCTCTGATTCACTTTCTGTATTAATATCTAAAAAATTAGTCCAATTACTACTGCCGCTTCCTGCAACGGTACGCCTGAAAAAGGGGCTAAGCCCATCTATCTGAGCAAAAGAATGCGCTTTGATCTGATTCGGCTCATAATAAAATGAAGATGTGCCCCCGGTAGGATATTTAATTTGTGTTAACATACCCGCTTTCGAATAGGAGAAGTGACTGGTTCTGTCTTTGAAATACCCGTCGCTATTTTGCCATATTGCAGGTAAATTAACCATGTTATAATTTGGCTTTGGCAATCTTGTTAACCCGGCAGATTCACCATTCCAATAGCCCCAATGGTCCTGATCATTACTAAAAAATGATGGAAAATTGACGGATCCGGTATGATAAGTGAACACCCAGCTTTGACCGGGATCATTGTTCAGCGTCAAACTGTCCAGCCGCAGTCGCAGTTGTGCACCTGATACATTTTCATCTCCAAAGTAGCTATATGCAAATTTGTATTCTTTTACCAGCTCATTCCGGAGGTTATAAACCCTGATCTTTGATAGATACGGCATAAAATATCCGGGACTTAACCTCTGCAAATCTTTTCTTCCAATGGTACTGTGTACAAATTCGATTCTGCCATCGGGGAATGAAATACCTTCCAACAGTTTGCTATCCTGCCCATAATAAGTAGTTACAGCATCATCCACACCGGTTTTAGGGCAGGCAGGCTTACCGGCAGGATCTATACCACCAGCTATCTGTTTATACGAGTATGAATTCCTGTAATACTGAAATTTATAGCCGGTATAGGTAAAATCAGCTTGCTTCCCGTTGATCGCTTTGACTTTGTTTAACAAATAAGCCGAAATTCCCTGATCATCGGGCATTAATTCGACAGCACCCGCATCACCGGCAGATCTGAAATATTCGGTTTCTCCAAATTCAAATTGGTTTCCGCTCTGATCTGTAATACTAAATGGCTGAAATTTAAAATTATTCTTAGGTACCGAAACAATATTACCTTCTTTGTTAAAATAAAAAGCTCCTGAATTACCCAGGAAATTATACGTGTACATATCGTACTCCGTATCATATTCTCCGGCCAAAATCTTCTCAAAATAATGCTGTTTCTCAATTGCCGTCATTTGACTGTTGACATACTTATACAATTGTGTCTTAGAGGTTCCTCCCCCCAGTAATCCATTCATTGCAAAATCCCGGCGCCCTCTTTGCTGATAGCCCAGCGCTCCCCCTGCCTGCAGATCCCATCCCAACCCGACCCAGGAGGGGATTTCATCAGGTTTCAGCCCATTATTATGATAGGTTAAGGTAATGGGCACTTTTACGCTGCCAAGATCAATGGTAAAAAGAGGTATGGATATATTCGGCATCCCCGTTTGCATAGACACAGGCACGCTACCATACCGTTCCAGGCTTGCCACATTTGGCGAATGCGGAGTGATCTGCGGAAAATCATATTTCAAAGCCATACTTTGCTGTCCATATGTTGTTGCGTTTAAGCCAAGTAATACTATGCAGATTAAGCGCAGATTGAATTTGCTGTTAACAGAAAACGCGGGAAAAAAACAGGCTTTCCCATTAAACCATTTTTAACGCCATATTTTAAGCACTTCCAACCAAGACCAGATATGGTCTTAGAGAAAAACGGCAGTAGTAACGGTAAAAAATAGATCATATCAACTGATTTTATTTTTATCTAAATATATATTCATTTCCATGTTAGGCCCTTCGATTTTTCATAGATCTTATCCTTGCAATACAGTTCTTAAAAACTAAATACATAGATGTTTTAATCCTTTTTTTTCCATTGGCAGGTACTTCACGATACGCTACACAAGTCCTCCAATTTTAATATACTGCAACATTGCAGTCTACTCCGTTTACTTCGTCCACGCTTTATATATCGAAATCCTGCGGATTGAATGCGTATTCGCCACTAATAGCTGCCACATCAATAATAAAAAGAGTAGCCTCCCAAACGTTGAAGAAACTCCGTACACGTTTCAAAAGCGACTAAGTTCGCCGGCTCCAAACCTGGCAGGCTCCGACAGCAAGCCAAATGCCGGCAGACAAAAAAATCTACTATTAAAGGGGTGTACGTCGTTTTCTCATATCAGTTTTTAAGTTTGTTTTTCTGTTACCAACATATATTCCAGAAATCCACTTATAAAGCGCCTGGCACTAACCTCCAATAACAAAACGCGATCAACGCATTCTATTTATTCTACTCTTTTCCATATGCTTTCATTCAAAAGCAATATATCATGGCACCACTACTAATTCCGCTCACCAAACAAAAGGGATATTTCTGCAGCATCTTAATCTTGGGTGATTCCTTCCATAGAACGGTGGTTTTATCGGGTCTTTATCAATACAGTACTCAGGGTCTATTGTTTCTCATGTTTCATTTCAGCTTTAGAGTGACAAAATACTAAACTTTAACTGACATCTCCAAATAATATAACATGTTTTAACAAAATAAAATCCGTCATTACCAAAAGACGCCCATAATATGCTGAAATATATCACCCTACCGCTCCGATTAAAAAAAGATCATTTCTTCCCAACAACCCCTATCTTTATACCCAACTTAAACATGCTGAGAAAATGAAACGCATCCTCCCTCTGTTGATCATCTGCTGTGCTTTTTCCCCGGATACGGCGGCGCAATACTATAACGGCCAGGTACGGATCGATTCGCTGGACCGCTCCTTCCTGTTCCAGGTAACCGATGCCCGGCCCCGGACACATATCCACCGTTTTTATACCTGGTTTAAATCCGGACATATCCATACTACAGAAGGCGGCTACTATGGAAAACTATTGCATGGCTATTATAAAGTAACCGACAAAGAGCGCCGCCTTCTGGAAGAAGGCCGTTTTAAACGCGGCGCTAAAAAAGGCGTCTGGCGTACCTGGCATGCGAATGGAAGGCTCCGCACCGTTACCCGCAATCGTTTCTGGGACGGGGCGCTGCGCATAGAGGCTTATGCCCCCGATGGCCAACGCCTGAAAAAGGGTGTTGAAAAAAACAACCTGTTTACCGGGCGCCAGGTAGAGCTGGTTAACGACAGTTCGGTAGTGGTCATTTATAAAAAAGGCGTTCGCCAAACCGGTGCAAAAAAATAGGCTGTGCTGATCCCCGCTGTTTTTTATAAGAAGCTGCCGGCCGGTTCACTGATCGCCACCCTGGTGCTATCCCTGGTCATTTTTATCACCTGCGGGATGTTGCTGCTGGCCCTCTATCATTTTAAATATTTCGAGATCAAAGATCAGCTGGAGCTCCGGTTAAACGATGATCTGCAATCCGGCATGGAGCGGGTGCTGGCTGCTGAGCGCCTTACCGCAACGGCGGAGCAGGACAGCAGCCTGCTGTTTGAAGGGCAAACCGATTCGCTGTATTACCGGAACGAACAATGGGGCTGCTTCCGGTCTTCCGGTATCAACGTGGCTTACAAAGGCCGCGCAAAAACCAGCGCTTTTTTATATGGTGCCGAAGCATTTCAGTACCAGGATGCCAGTCTTTACCTGGCGGATCACGACCGGCCCTTATCACTCACCGGCGATACCTATATCGAAGGAAAGGCCTACCTGCCCAAATCCGGGTTAAGAAGCGGCTTTTTTCAGCAGAAAGGCTTTTCCCGGAAAAACCTGATCGAGGGCACTATCGACAGCAGCCATAAACAACTTCCCGCTTTGGAAACACCATTCCGGAAACAGCTGCGGGAACTGGGCAACCGGGTCACCGACACATTGCTATCGCCCACCAGCGCCCTGGAAGATTCTGTAGCACATTCTTTTTTTAATGCATCCCGGCAGCTTATTTTACCCCGGAAGGGAATGCTGACGCATCAGTACCTGAGGGGAAAGCTGATCGTACTATCGGATTCCGTTATTGAAGTAAGCTCCGGTGCTTACCTGGAAGATGTGATCCTGGTGGCCCCCTTTATCCATTTCACCACTGGTTTTAAAGGTGCGGTGCAGGCCATTGCGCTCGACAGCATTACTGCGGAAAGCGGCTGTGTTTTTGAATACCCTTCGGCTTTGGTGGGTCTCGGGCGCAGCAATGCCATTGGTAATACCGGAGCCACGGTAACATTGCATGAAGGCGCCATCCTGCATGGCATGCTCCTTGGACTTGCCGAAAACGACCATTCCAATATCAAGCCTGTGGTAAAGATCAAGGCCGGCGCCACGGTAAAAGGCCTGGTATATAATGAGGGGTATACCTATCTCAACGGGCGCATGGAAGGTGCCGTTTTTACGCATTTCTTTTTTGAGCAGCGGGGACCCATGAGCATGGAGAATATCCTGATCGATGCCACCATCGTTCCTTCCCGCTGGTTTCAACAGGCCGGTTATTTTTCTATTTTTACGGGTGCAACCCGGCAAACCGTTTTAAAATGGCTCCATTAAAAAATCATCCATATAAAAAAGCCTTCGGGGCCTTCTCCCTTATCGAATCGATCGTGGCCCTGGTGCTGATCCTGGTGGTATTTTTTATCAGCATTCATTTCTTTGTATCGGTAAAAGAATCGGGGTTCAATATACAACGGATGCAGGCCGAAAGCGCGCTGGATGAATACATACAGGCATCCTTTCTTCACAGGGACTTCAGCATTAAAAAGGAGACCGTCGATAGCTGGACGGTCAGCCGGGAAAGCAGCCAGGATACAAAAGAGGCAGCTCTCCGGCAGGTGCGTTTTACCGTTTATAAAAGAGACAGCCTGGCGGCTCCGTTCATCACCCGCAGCTTCCTGGTACGCCCTCAAAACCCTTCTGAATTATTGCCCGATGTGCAGCCTTAAAAAAACAGTTACCCGCAGGATCCCGGCGTTTACGCTGCCGGAGCTGGTGATCGGCCTGCTGCTGATGGCCATCCTCTTTGGGGTGATTGCTACCGTGTATATGATCCTCGCCCGGCAGTCGGGCCATTACTTTGCCGGCAACCGTTTTTTTACCGATTATTATGTCACAAAAAAGCTGCTGCAGCGTGATGTTGAAAAGGCCAATACGGTACGGCTGGATCCGGAACGCAATCAGCTCATCCTGCAAATGAAAAGCGGCCCTGCATTCACAACCACGGTTTACCAGCTGGACACCGCATTTTTTGTACGCACAGATCCGGATGGGTCCGATACCCTCCGGCCGGGTGCCTCCATTGCCGCCCGGCGTTACGTGAGCGATAGCAGCACCCTGGTGGCTTCATTAAAACTGCAGCACCGCTACCAGGCGCAATACTTTTATACGTATCTTCAGAAGCGCTATGCGCGGTCGGAGATCCTTAACGACTCAATTCAAACGGAACCATGAATCAACCGATCGATATACATTCGCTGAAAAAGCAAAGCAGCAGGGAGCCGCAACAGCCTTCCGGAGCGCAGCCGGTTTCCTTTATGAAGCAACTGGAAGGACTGCTGACCCGGGAGTTCACCTTGTTTGGCAAGCCTTTTTCCGATAAGATCAAGGAATCGTTTTACCTGGAGCTGGGCAGCCTGATGGATGCCGGCCTGGATATCCGCACGGCCCTGCAGCTGATCCGGGATGAGCAAACCAAAAAAGCCCCTAAAGCCATCCTTAGCACCGTTTTTGAAAAAGTGATCAATGGCAGCAGCCTCTCTACGGCCCTGCGCGAAAACAAAAATTTTACGCCCTACGAATATTTTACGGTAGAGATCGGGGAAGAAACGGGAAAACTGAACACGGTGTTGCAACAGCTGTCGGTTTATTATAAAGCAAAGATCAAACAACGGCGGCAGATCATCGGGGCCCTTACCTATCCCCTGATTGTATTGTCTGTAGCCTGCTGTTCCGTGCTCTTTATGATGAACTATGTAGTGCCGATGTTTGCCGACGTATTTCAGCGTTTTGGTGGCAACCTGCCCTTTCTAACGCGGCAGGTATTAAACGCTTCTAATTTTATGCAGGCGGCGGCCGGCAAACTCTTCCTGCTGCTGCTGGCCGTTATTATTTTTATTGGCATAAACCGCAGCAAACCCTGGTATAAAAAGTATAAAGATCTGCTACTGCAAAAATTACCGGTGGTAAAAAATATCGTATCCAAGATCTACCTGGCACGCTTTGCCTCCACCATGCAGCTGCTGCTGGGCGCCCGGGTGCCCCTGGTTCAGGCATTAAGCCTGAGCAAGCAGGTGATGGGCTTCTACCCCCTGGAACATGCCCTGGAGCAAATGGAGCAGGACATTCTCAAAGGGTTGCCGCTTCATGAAAGCATGCGCACCAAAAAGATCTTCCCCTCCAAAATGACCGCCCTGGTTAAGGTGGGTGAAGAAGTCAATGAGCTGGAGTTATTCTTCAAAAATCTCTCCGAACGTTACAGTGAAGACCTCGACTATCAAACCGCGCAGCTGAGCAAGTTTATCGAGCCGGTGATCATCATTGTATTGGGATTGGTCGTAGGAGTTGTACTCATTGCCATGTACCTGCCGATGTTTAATATGGGCAATACGATACAGTAGGCCGTACCATCAATATCCTTTTAAAGATCTTCGGCCGGCAGTATTGATGCACACGGCCTGTATACACCACGTGCACCCTGCCAGGTTCCGGGAAGGTTGCTGCACTGAAACGATGCATGCGATCATCACCGATGTTTATTGATGGTTCAGGCCGATAGCGTTCCACTTCCCAGTCCTTTACAGTAACCGGGGGCAGTGATACACGGGTGAGGCGACTGCCCGTTTACATATATTTTTTACAAAGGCCATCAGCCTGTGTATATAAACAAATCCGGAATTTATTCCAGGTTAAAAGCATACAACAGCAGCCCAAACGGATAATAATGCGTCTCCTCTAACAGGGTCTTATTCTCATTGATCATCGACCGCACATTGTCCAGGTGATCCTTCAGGAAGTAGTCCGCTGTAAACGTGGTACTGCTACCCAACTACAGACCTGCACCAGAAAACAATGGGGCTGTTAACAACAAATTACAATTCGCTCATCCATTGCTTACTAAGCGCTTTAAGGATTGGTATAAGGGCATCTATTTCAACAAACGAAAACGCCCCTTCCGCGCTTGAAATTGTTTTCAGAAGACTATAATCATCCGAGAGAGACCCTATAATTAATTCTGGTTCTTTATCAAAATCAGACCATTTATCAAGTGGAACCTCCCAATATTCATCCTCGATAAAATTTAATTGTTTATCCTTACTTGACTCAAGTCTTTCAATCAATCTTCTTAATTCTAAAATCAGACAAGATATTTCAATACTTAAACTCATCATTTTTTTGATTTGCTTTAGGATTATTTTCTTAGATTCTGTATAGTTTCTTTGTTCTTTTCGATAATGTCATTATTCTTTTTTAACTGATTTTTTACATTGCGAATGGTCTGTTCTAACTTTTTTACTCTACCATCAATTATCCTCTGCCTTTCAGTTCCTTCTTTCCCTTTCAGAAGACCTTTATTATCATTTCCCTCAGGATCTTTTTTATAGTTTTCAAGTTTCTCTTCATGCTCATCAAGAGCAGCTTGTTGGCCTTTGTTTGCTTTTTCTAAATCAGAATTCTCTTTTTCTAAATTCCTTATCTCCTCACTTTTTGTTTTCGAAGACGAAGAGCTTACATTTTCACCCGATGTTCCTAAATGATCACCTTCTAATGCCTCCTGCATAAGCACGATCATTGTAGTCCCCACAAGCAATATCCCTCCAGCAACCAATCCCGTAGGGTTTTTGTTGTCAACGCCAATCCTCCCGCAAGTTTTATTCCTTTGTCAAATGTCCTCATTGCACCAGATCTTGACCGTTGTGTTGATCTTTGTGCAGTTGCTTGTTGATTGGCTCTTACACCTGCCAAATTATATCCATAGGTCATGTATTCTAACCCTTCTAACTCCACTCCATTTATAACCCGGTTCTCCGAAAACGCGTAAGTACTGTTATGAGGATAATCTCCTGCAATTGGATCTATTTGTATAAACCTTCCAATTTGCGGATCATGATTCCGATATTTAAAGCTGTAGTAGTTTAACCCCAGGTCATCATCAAACTTCTGCCCCTGGAATGTTTTGTCCTTGTTCCGTAAAGAAGCGGTTGCATTTTGAGTCGATATCCCCCTCATCGCCAAGCCGAACGGATAATAATGCGTCTCCTCCAACAAGGTCTTATCCTCATTGACCATCGACCGCACATTACCCAAATGATCCTTAAGGAAACAATCCGCCGTAAAGGCCGTACCATTGGGGCGGAACCGGCCCTCTTCTCCCGATAGCTATCGGGACCACATGCTGCAATACATCATTTCAAAGATCATGCCCCCAGATCAAAGGAAGCAGACAAGCAAGTAACCGGATAGCAGAGATCAGCTATTGCACCTGGCTATGTTACAGACCTGCGCTAGATGTTAGAGGGAGAGCACCACCCCACCGCTTTTTCATCCGTCAGCGAGCCCACTACATCCGATCTCCCGATCTGTGCATCACAAAACCGTGTCTATAAACCGGACTACAGACCTGCACTATCAGGACCTGCACTCACTCCTCAGAGGCTGCTTGCTATTTCATTCGCCCTACCTCTGTCCTCATATCCCAAACTTGTTTCATTAAATTCCAATACATTTTCAAATACTTTTACAAAAGAAGCTGCTATATAATACTTTTCTTCTCCACTTTCTATTTCAAATAAATGATTATTTTCATAACTTAAATAGTTGCTGACTGACCTATATCCAGTAAGATTTTTCCCTTTTTTCATTTTAATAGTCAGTCCATTCAGCCTGCTAAATAGTTGAATGTATGTCGTGTCAAAAAATATGATATCAATATTGGATGTGTAGCTCTCATTTTTTTGAGATCTTAAAAGGAATTGTCCATGACTAACCAACACATCAAAAGTTGTAAAATACCTATTTGAACGAAAAATTTCTTCCTTCATAATATTTCTTTTTATTGAAATGGATTTGGCACTACTTTGCCTCCTTGATAAAAAATGGTTCGTTGAAGCGCCGCTGGATTTGAATACAATTGATATAACTCCCAACTTGTTGCTCTACTCACACCTAAACCTTTAGCTCCTTCAGAAACCGCGCCCTACGGCTACGAACTCCGTCTAAATTAAAATGAATTTTATTTGCAGAATTATTTATAGTCTCCAGGAATTGAGTTTGAAAGTCCTTTGCTCCCCAAGACTTCCAAGTGTTTCCACCAACTGCCTTCGCAAAATCATCCAAATGCTCCGAAACACCTAATGCAATATTACTGCCGCCCTTGGCAGCACTTCTGGATAGCAGCGCCAAAGAAAGCCTTTCCGTTATCCCCGGAACGGCACCAAGTAAAAACTCAATTGGATTTGAAGTTGGCTCAATAGCCTGTGGACCGAATTTGGATTTTATATTTTGAATCCGGGGATTCGGTCAGCAAACCGCTCTGGATGATCGCCCACTACCACCACTTTATAGTGAACCTTTACGCTCTTCAAATGTCGCATCGTTTTCATCTCTCGCCCAACGACCATGTCATCTATAAAGTTAATATAGTCTCTGTCGTCTCCTCCTCGATTTGAAATATGCCGAATATTGGTAACCCTGTTATTAAATCGGTAAACTTCCCATTCATCAGGAGGCATATTATCTTCTTCCCCGGATTTCATCTTTGCCCATGCTATGAGTTCCGCAGCACCTGGAATAGGCGCCATACCATCCGGATCGATAAACCGTACCGGATTATCAAAAGCATAATTGTAAGGAGAAAATCGCCGCATTTGATCAGCCAAAGGGTCTGCAACATGCCACCTTCCGATCTGTGCATCGTAATACCTTGCTCCGT
>NZ_JASLGT010000031.1 GCF_030150205.1 Niabella sp. | reverse complement strand
ACAACAAAATATTCAACAGCCTTGACGATGTAGAAAACACATTAGTACGCGCGTTGGAGTCATATTACCAAAACCCCGGGGCAGTAAAACAACTATCAAAAGGATATGACTATTTTAGTAATAATGATAGCGGTTAATTATGATTTCTCCTTTTCCGCAGGCTAAAAGCACTCCCATAAATATAAAAGCAACGATCTGCCGCATACGATTTGTTTTACAACAAATGTACCCGCGTATATCCATCAACCATTATGGAAAGCCGTAAATCAGTTACCGGCGTTTTGTGCCTGTTCGGGGTGAATATGTTTTGCGATGATATAGTCGGTGACCGGTTTTAACCGTAACTGCCGGTAGATGGGATGAAATCCATCCGAAGTATAAAATTCAATATCCTTCCCCTTGTTAATTTTCACATACCAAACCGATCCCTTCGATTGCCCGGTAATGGTATCCGGCCGGGTGATCTTTTTAAAGGAACGGATCTTTTCCGGATCCAGCGGCTCCACCAGGGTGTCGCCGGTGGTTCCCCTGCAGGAAATTTGCTCGTACTGGTCGCCCGACCAGTACATGCAGGCATTCGTTGCGGGCAACACCTGGCCCATGGGAGTGGGTTCCGGTACCGGCTCCTTTTTCCCACCACGATACATCCAAAATCCTGTCAATGCCAATAAGGCCATAGCAAGAAAGGCCAGCCCTCTTTTTAAAACAGATCCGGGCTTGCGGACTTCCGGAACCGGTAATGGCACATTCATCGGCGAACCCCGATCCGGCTCCCCTTGTTCCAGGGTTCCGGATGTTTCAACCGCAACCGGAGCTGCCGGTTCCGCTATTGTTTCCGTATCCCCGGTTTGATCCGGCCCATCCGGAACGGTATTCGTTTCTTTTCCTTCATCGTTCTTCCCCGTCTCTACCGATACTGCAGGTTCCGGCTTTATTGGACCGACTGGTTCCTCAGCGGCTCCGGGATCTGTTTGTACAAATTCCGTATCTATAGTTTGTGGCTGCTCCTCTTCCGGTTCCACTCCTTCTAATGGTATTGCTTCATTTCCTCCTTCTTCTTCTTCTTCATTAATCTCTTCTATTATTTCTAACTCCCCAGCTAATGTTTCTGGCAATGGATAGTGTCTTCCCAATTCAAACGGCCGAGGCTCGAAATCGATCAGCCAGGCCAATAGTTCAATAACCCTGGTGTCTGGTTTTTTTGTTTTCCTGCTGATAAAATTCAGGAGCGGTTTCAGTTTATCCGCATCATACTTTTCTATCTGCTTCAGCATCATTTTTTGATCACCCGCTTCTCCAAAAATGTCGCTCAATGTTCTAACATCCTTTGGCTTATATCTTTTAGGGCATGCCTCCAAACACGCATCCCGCAGCTTTGCGGTAGTAGGTAAACTCAATGTGGATGGAAGTGCATTTTCCTCCTTCTTTTTCTCATAATCCAGCAGAACCAGTTTTGTGTAATCAGCAAACATCGTCAATAATTGTGTCGTAAAACTAATGGAATTTCCGGAATTCCGCCGGCATTTCCGGAATCTTCAAAGGAATAATAAGAATGATTGGAATTACCGGAACCAACTAACAATCAACCTGTTGTGCCGATCTATCTTTGTTTCCAGAATCAGTTGCCCATCTCCTTTGCTAAGAGATGTTCCTGTACAGAACTGGTTTCCGGGAGCAGCGAAAGCGGCAGTTATAACCGGTTTGGGAAGCGTTTAGAAGCTTCCGCAATCCACACTCCCACCCCTTCCCAAACAATGTAAGAAGCGCTTCTTACGCGGCTTAAATCGCTGCGCCACGACCGGCGGCAGCATTCATTAAACATTTTAAAAAATAATACTATGATTGAAATAATCATCGCCTTTTTACTGGCGTTATGGCCCGGCCATCCCCATACAACAACTCCAACACCCAACGGCAATGGAACCGTTATAATCATGGGCGATTCGGACGGCCCGGATACACCTCCTGATTCTACTGGAGGAGACACAGAGCCGATTCCTCCAATACCGCTTCCTACTCATCCATAAAAGTGGCATTCAAAATAAGGCAAGAGATAATCTTGCCTTATTTTTTTATTTTTAGGCCAAATAACATTTTTGAAACAACTATATCCAATACTGCTGTTATCTGTTCTCACTTTTTCAGAGTGCAAAGAACCGCTTGGCACCTCTCCGCAATCCTCCATATCCAAGGATTACGAAAAGGGCAAATCTTTGTACAACATAAAAAAAGATGACTCTGCTTTTTACTACTTCAACAGAGTCGTAACCGGCGATCATGATAGTCTGAATATTGCCAAGGCCTATACCTATATGGGTATTATCCAATTTAACTCCGGCGATTATTTTGGTGCTCAGGAGACCGCACTGATTTCGATACGTTGTCTGAAACGTATGGACCACTTGAAAGAAAAAGATACGATCGATCATTACCTGGTCTCGAATTACAATGAACTTGGCCGAATCAATGCTGCTTTAAAAAATTATCAAACCGCCATTTATTACTACGATCAGACATTAAGGCTAACAAAAGATAATAAAAACAGGGCTATTATATTAGGTAACAAAGCTGTTGCATATCGACAAACAAAACAATACCCTCAGGCCATTGCCATTTATCAATCGATCATTGAAGACACAAAGGAGAACCCACAAAGATATGCCCGAATCTTGACGAACATTGCCTACACTCGGTGGCTTCAGGATTCCAGCCAACCGGTGGCGGCGGATTTACTAAAAGCGCTGCAAATCCGGGAAAAGGAAAAGGACGACTGGGGCCTTAATTCCAGCTATTCCCATTTGACCGATTATTATTCCCGAATACAACCGGATCTTGCGTTCACCTATGCGGAAAAAATGTACATGATCGCACGGCGACTTAACAGCTCATACGATGAACTCGAAGCGCTGCAAAAATTAATAACACTTAGTCCGCCTGCAGCCGTAAAAAAATACTTTACACGCTACCAGTATCTCAACGACAGTTTGCAGACCGCCCGGAGCAATGCCCGCAACCAGTTTGCCCTCATCCGCTATGAAACAGAAAAAAGCAAGGCCGATAATCTGGTATTACAAAAAGACAATGCGGAAAAAAAAGTACAGATCATCTGGCAATGGATCCTGCTTTCGGGGGTACTTGTACTCACTCTGGCCGGTTTCAGATGGTACCGGAAGCAAAAGCAACGGGCCATCCGTGAGCAGCAATTGAAAACATCCAAAAAAGTACATGATGTAGTCGCTAATGGCCTGTACCGGGTCATCTCGAAGGTGGATCATGATAAAACCGGGGGCAAGGAACAATTGCTGGATGAGCTGACCAACCTTTATGAGCAGTCGCGTAATATTTCCTATGAAACGCCGGAAGAAAAAACCGTTCTTCCCTTTAACGAATCCCTGACCGGATTGCTTTCCTCCTTTAGCGCTGCCGGTACCCGGGTATTGATCGTAGGCAACTCCAAAGAACTTTGGAGCAAGGTAAAGCCCGGTATTAAAAACGAATTAAAACAGATCCTGCAGGAGCTGATGGTGAATATGAAAAAACACAGCCAGGCTCAAAATGTAGTGGTACGGTTTCAGCTGGATCCGCAGGCGCTAACGGTTCAATATACCGATGACGGCATCGGAGCCCCGCCGGATTTTCGTTGGGGCAACGGCCTCCGGAATACGGAAAACCGTATTGCCGGTTTGGGCGGGCGCATTAGTTTTGACACCGCAACATCAGAAGGCATGAAAATTCAACTGTATATTCCAACTGCATAATTCCTATGATAAAGAAAATATTGATCGCCGAAGACTACGAGAGTTTCAATCTTTCCATTCAAAAAACCCTGGAAACATTGCAAATTTCCAACCCGGATTATGTGTACTATTGTGATGACGCACTGCTCCGCATTGAAAAAGCCCTGCAGGTCAACGACTCCTACGACCTGCTGATCACCGATCTTCATTTTGAGGAAGACCACCGGCAACAAAAACTCACCAGCGGGGAGGCGCTCATTGCCGCCGCCCGGAACATCCAGCCCGACCTGAAGATCCTGGTATTTTCGGCCACCGGCAAACCGGCCACCATTGAAGCGTTGTTTGAAAAAGAAGATATCGACGGCTATGTATACAAGGGCCGCAACGATGCCCGCGAGCTGCAGGAGGCCCTAGAGCAGATCGCTGCAAACCGGCGTTATTTTCCGCAGCAGTTTGTACAGCAGCGCAGGCAGAAGAACGCTTATGAGCTGGATGAATTTGACATTACCATCCTTTCCTTAATGGCCGGGGGAAAACGGCAGCAGGAGATCTCGGAATACCTGAAAAAAAACAACCTTAAGCCTTCGGGGCTCAGCAGTATTGAAAAACGATTGAATACCATCAAAGAGGCGCTGGATTGCAGCACCAACGAACAACTAATTGCCCATTGCGTTAAAATGCGTATTATTTAACCGGGGCAGTAAAACAACGTACTGCCCTTTAAGAGCCGGTGTATAGGATAAAGCCGTCCTTCAATACCAGCCGGCCCCGGAATCCGGAGCCTCCCCGGTTCCTTCCGCATTGCAGGATTTGCTTTCATTACCATCATCGGATGACATAAACCCCGTTTCGTCACCCTGAGCGCAACAAAGTGGAGTCGAAGGGTCTCTCAATTTTCGGGCAATCCGTTAGCACAGGGATGCTTCGGCTGCCCTCAGCATGATGGTAGCAAAACTCCTGGTCATTTCGAGCGCAGCCGGGAAATCTCTATACCGTCATCGTCAACAAATAAAACCCCATTTACGTTGCCTGGGTATGTCCGTAAAGACCTCTCCACTACGGTCGAGGTGACAATAATCTGGCTCGCTTGAGCGTACTGATTTTGTCATTGGCAGCGCAGCACAGCGAAGTCGAAAGGTCTCCCGGTTTTCGGCCTGTCCGGTATCACAGGGATGCTTCGGCTGCGCTCAGCATGACGGTAGCAGAATTGTTCTTCTTTACCTGGCGTGACCCGTTATTGATAACAATGCCAGGATCGATCAGACGCTGTATGGAGAACAACCACTCTTGCTGTTTCCTTCAAAAACGTTCAACAATTATTTTTAAAAAATCCGTCACTTTACGGTTTTCCGTAAAAAACAGCTTTGCCTGCGCTATACTTTTGACTCATAATAAAAGCGTTTATGATGAGCAAAAGTTATTATGTTAACAAAACCGCGCAAAACAATGGCGACCACGAAGTACATGTGGAAGGATGTTCCTGGTTGCCCGCGTTCAATAATCGGATCTCCCTGGGCCAGCACACTTCCTGTCACAGTGCCGTACGTGAAGCGAAAAAGTACTACACCCTGGCTAACGGTTGCAAATACTGCTGCCCTGACTGCCATACCCGTTAAGATCCAGCCATGAAATTCGGATACAGGATACCATCCTTAACCAAACGTATTGCCGCCCGCACATCGGTAAAACGATACATCCGGCATTCGCTGGGGTTTAAGGCCCCCAGGGGATGGGGATGGATCACGAACCCCAGGCGGGCAGCATATAACAAGATCTACCAACAAACTTCAAGAGGATGTCTTGTTACGCTGTTGTATCTATCCGGTATTTTTCTCCTGATCATACACTTCATATTTTAATCCCATAAGACTATGCCATTTAAGAAACTACTCTTGTTGTTATTGTTCTTTACCGCCTTTGGCGTAAGCCCCTCCCCCGCCCAGGCAAAGAAAAAGGCCGCCACCCAAAAAACCGTCACGGGAAAAAAGAGCAAACCGGGCAAAACAAAAACCATCGCCCCTGATGACGGAGAGTATTACAACGGGCATAAAATTTATACCGGGCCAAGAGGGGGCCGGTATTATATCAACCGTAACGGGAACAAGACGTATATATAGCAGCAACCAAAATCCACATATACCGGCAGACTGCACCAGCGCTCCGCCACCGCGTTCAACCGCGGCCGTTGCCCAACCTGTGAAAAGCATCTTTACTCAAATTACTGCATTACAAAAACAATAAATTTAAAGTCATGTCCATTTTTCAACCCGGCCCCTGGTAAATAAACGCCGGCCATCCACCCAAGACTAACGGACTGAAAAACCACTTCATTTTTTAACACAAACCGGTTACACAGTCCGAAATGAAATCCTTTTTCCTGGGCGTTTTGCTCCTCAACACCTGCACACCTGCAACCGTGTATATCTGCGACAGCAAAACAGCCTCCAGGTATCACTATAACAAAGACTGCAGGGGATTAAAAAACTGCAACTACCGGATCATAAAGACAACCATCGACAGTGCCGAAAAAAGAAACCGGACGCTTTGCCGGTGGGAAGAGTAGGGTGCAGATATATGATAAATGTACCGTTGCTCCCGAAAGGACCACCGGAAGCGATGAGGGGCAGACCATACCCGGTGCGTTAAACAGTGATCTTAAACGTTTATATACATGTTGAAATGAAACGGTTATTATATAGCTGCGCAAAGAAGATCCGGCAATGCTTCAATTTTCGCCGGCCGGTGCTTTGCCAACTGGACTATATGGACCTGGTTTTAGAAAACCAGCTGCTGCTGCTCATCAGCTGGGAAACCAGGCACACATACCGGATCTGTATCCGCCCGGGCAACCGTTCGGATAAGCGGCCGGCCGGGGCCGCTGTTTATACCCTGCCCGAAGGTACCCATACCGTAAAAATAGTGCTTAAGAACACCTGGCGTTCAACAAAAAAGGTGATCAATCTTAAACCCTTCTCTGTGGATCCGCAGCTGCGCCGGTATCTCGACGCCTGTTTTTCAAACGAGCCGCCTTTCGCTGTTTGCGTTGCACCGCCTGCGGTTATAAAAACAATGATCGGGTTAAAATACCTGCAGCCCCGGTTGCCGCAACAGCCTCAAATAACCGCTTTCAATATCTCTTTTAATCCATCTCAATTTAATGACTATGTCCCGTGACTTTTATCAAAGCCCCAAATCTTCGCGCATCATGCGTCTTTTTTGGAAAGCAGCCGGTGCCGACCGCTACATCCTGGAACGGAGTACCTACGGCGACCAGGTAAAATACCTGTGCCTGGGAGGCATTATTGTAGCAACGGGCCTGATGGCGGGCCTGGCAGGCGGTTATGCCTTCTACACCATCTTTGAACCAAGAGGAAATGCCATTGACTCCTTTAAGACCACGGCCGCTATCGGGGGTAATCACGACATTACGGATCTTGCAACCATGTTCAAAGCCATCGTGTTTGGTATCATATGGGGACTGATCATATTCAATATCGACCGGTTCATCATTTCCAGTACGGGCAAGGGCGACGGTACCGAAGACATCACCGGAAAAGAGCTCAAAGGCGCATTACCCCGTTTGCTGATGGGGGCCATCATTGCGATGACGATTTCCAAACCGGTAGAGATCCGGATGTTCAAAACCGAAATCGATATCAAACTGCATGAAAAGCAGATCGAACAGCAACAGATCTACAAGGCTAAAACCGATTCCGTATTCAACAGTGAACTCTCCAAAAAAGACAAGGAGATTGAAAAAACAGAAACGGAGTTAAGCAATAAGCGCAGCCGCTACCAGTCGCTTGAGCAAAACTATATTGAGGAAGCCCGCCTGGTTACCGTGGGGCCGCGGGCCCTGGCCGTCAAACAGCAAATGGACGGGCTTGCAGCTGAGATAAAGTCCCTGGAAGCCGATCCGGATTACCTGCGCGTAAAAAAAGAAAAAGAGGAGATCGAAGACCGGCGCACTGCCGCCCTGAATCAAAGTGAAAAATATGCCGCCGGCCTGGACGGGTTGCTGGAACGCATAAAGATCGGTCACGAAATATCAGGGCCGGCCATATCCTGGTTTATCACCCTCCTGTTTATGGCCATTGAGCTTACGCCGATCTTCTTTAAGCTGATGCTGATCAAAAGTCCTTACGACTATATGGAAGAAAACATCAAGGAACTCATTAAAGCAGAAAACGCCATCGAAATACAGCACAATTATTACCAGGATAAACAGGGACACGAAAGGGATAAGGTAGTGCAGCACCAGGTGATCCGGTTGTTAAAAGAAAAAATCGCCCTGCTGGAAGCACAAAGCCAGTTAAGTGAAGCGGCACTTGAACAATGGACGGAAAAAAAGAAAGAAGGCATTGCTGCGAATCCCGAGGCCTTTGTAACCGAAAGCGCGGTTCCGCATAATAATGTAACATCATGAGCAACAACAGCAAAATGCGCGGAATTGCTTCCCCTAAAAGTTTTGTAAAACTATTGGGTGCGGAGTACGGGCTGATGCGGAACACCGGCATATTGAAGCGGTTTTATATTTCAGCATTGCTAATCCTTGCCATCCTGTTACTGACCTGCATCAGCGTTTTTTATGCCATTGAGCTGTTGTTTCATTCCGTTGCCGTTGAGCTCACGCTGGCCCTGTTCTTCTCCCTGCTGTTTATCTGCATCTATATCTTCCTGTTAAATACGTTTTCGAAGGAAGACCGGAAGCACAAAAAGCGATGGAGTTTTTCAGATAGCATCCGGATCGGATTTATTGCATTTATAGGGTTCCTGATGGCACAACCACTCACCATCCTGCTATTTGCTTCCACGCTTTCAGCAGATGTAAACGACTATAAAGAGCAGCTATTGAAAGCGCATGCCGTCCGGATATCCGGGCTGGCAGCAAAGGAAACGGAAACCCTCGAAGCCCGCTACCGTTATTACAACCAGCAAAAGCATCAATCCGGAACAACCATTCACGACGGCCAGATCGCCAGGATCGATCGTACCTTACAGGCAACACATTCTAAAATGCTGGCACTTGAGCAAACGGCGGCGCGCACCATTGCGGCCAACAGCTTCTTTTTATACCGGATAAAAAAGGTGAGCGGAAGCTATCCGCTGTCATGGTTACTGGTCATAGCTATTGTGGCACTCTTTACGCTACCGGCCTTATTTATTTATACCATTTCCAGCGAGGAGCACTACTACCAGCAGAAAAAGGCGCTTGAACGAAAAATGATCACGGAAGCCCATCATTCGTTTATGATGCATTACCTGCAATTATTCAATCATTCCGTTACTGTTTTTTCGCGCTATACGGATCCTCCTTTTAATACCATCCGCAAAGCGCCCCCGGTTTCCGGCACTACAGACGAATTTATCCAGCAATATATGAACAACCGATAGCAATCCAAACTGCAATGGACTATAAAAAGGACTATTACAGTATATTGGGCGTAACGGAAAAAGCCACGCCGGAAGAGCTGCGGGGTTCCTACCGTCGTCTTGCCAAACGTTATCATCCTGATAAAAACCCCGGGAACCCGGAAGCTGAAGCGCATTTCAAACGCATCAACGAAGCCTACGAAATCCTGAGCGACCGCCAGTCCAGGGATATTTATGATCATTACCGTACCGGCCACCAAACAGAAACACCTCCACAAGAACCCGTTGGGGCCAGTGAAGCCACCGGTTATCACAACCCGCATAAGGAAACAAAAACGCGCACCTATACCGTTACCCGTGAAAAAAGAATTTACATACGGGGCATCATGGAAGCAAAATTCCAGGGCATACCGGATCTTACAGAAAGCTACACCGCGCAATTGGAAAACCGCTTTACCATTACCCCCACGGAAATACTCGTAACGATTTCCTCCGAAGATATTTATACCACCGAAGCTCCGGAGGAATACCGGACGGCCTACGCCGGCGCCAGTCCCTTTGCAACGCCAATCCTGCAACCGGTCCATTGTATCATCATTACAGCAGGAAAAGAGGCCCATTACCAGCTCGACCTGTATGACATCCGGATAAAGGACCCGGTATTGGATGGTATTACCCGGCACGAGCAATATAGTTTTGGTACCCTGCGCAGTGAGCTGTTTGCCTATATACTGCACCGGTATGAAGAAGCGGTTACGGAAACCGATACCACATGTGCTGGCGCCACCGGGCGCGTTGAAACAAAAACAGAAAACGGACAGGTCTTCACGAGAGAAGAGCGATATGCTGCAGATTGCACCACGTACTGGACGGAATGGCGGCGGGTACCCCAAAGGCAGCAGCACCGTGCTTATGCAAAACAAACCACGCCGGTTTATTCATCCCACTATCCGCAAGATTCCGGTTGGTGGTGGCTTATTCTCTTATTGCTTGCGGGTGTCATCTGGCCACCGTTATTAGGAATCCTGCTGATACTTGCCGGGGTGCTGTTGCTGCCCTTGCTGCTGGTATGGCTGACTGAAAAAGCAGCCAAAGGATTCCATTGGGTACTTGCATTGCTATTGGGTACAATCTTCCTGTTAACCATCGGTGCGATGCTTCAGCAGCCGGCCCGCCGCTCATCGCCTGTTTCCCACACCAGGCTGGACAGTATCGGCTCAAAAAAAGAAATCATCAGGCATCCGGATATGCGGCCCGATACATTCATCACGCATGTCCTCCGATGGCAGGATCGCGATGACAGTGTATATACCATACGACTTTCTGTATCCTCCGCCGAACGATACCGGTCAGCCCAGGCCCACCGGCAGATGGATGAGCCGCAATATGCTGCGCAGGGCATCGGATCCGTATACACCCATATGCTGGCTACCGACCAGGATGCTATGAAACCCGCAGCCATGGCTTTTAGCGATCTGGCAAGGGCCAAAAAGCTCAACAAACAGCAAACGGCATCCATGATCGTTTCCTGTATTCAATCTATTCCCTATGCGCTGATCGTAGACCGGTCCTGCTCCGCCAGCTACGACGACGCATATATTAACCGGTACCTTGCCGCCTGTAAAACCGATTGCTGTAAGGGATATGCAAAATTTGGTGTACAGTCTCCCGTTGAATTTTTAGGAGATCTGAAAGGAGATTGTGATACCCGTGCACTGTTCCTGTACAGCATACTGAAGCAGTTAGGGTATCCCGTAGCACTGATGACCAGCAACTACTACAAACATGCGCTTATTGCTGTTGCCCTGGACGAACCTTTGCCTGACAATGCCATTGCCATTCACGCGGATGGAAAGCGCTATTATCTGTGGGAAACTACTTCCAAAAGGTTCGGACCGGGTGAATTGCCTGCGTCCCTGTCTAACATCCATCACTGGAATATTACGCTTATTCAATAAAATCACACGCATCATGAACACGTTTTTACCGGCACACATTGGATTTGCTTTGTTACTTATGCTGTTTCAAACCTACCTGCTTTTTTATGTCACCCTGTTTTTGCTACGTCGCCTGAAACTATTAAAACGGCCCTATAATGGTATGGATGATGCGGAACTGGTCATGGCAGCTACCATTTTACTGGGTGTTATGTTCCTGTCTGGCGCAAACACACCCGGCCTAATTCAGGCGGCAAGATCCTACAGCGATATTTATCCATCCATAGGGAGACCGCTGCTGCTGTATTTCGCGCGTTTCTTTATCATTGTGCTATTCTTCAGCGGCTTGTATATCACGCTGTGTTTTGTAAATCTCCGTATTTTATTTCGCAGGCATTATCCGGATCCGGGCATGGCCGTGAGTATACTCGTGGCCGCGGTAACCATTGGTATGGCGCTGATTTGCTGGTTTACCAGCAGAGCCATTATTGATCAAATGACCCCGCAATTCATCAATTTCCGGTAATCGGGGATACAAAATCCGGGATGGGCCCATGTGTTGCCGGTCATTTTAAGAACAGGTTATGTATATGAAAAAGACAAACCCATACGGAGTGGCCGCACTCTGTGCTGCCTGCAGGCTCAGCAATAATAAATCCTCAAATCCTGTTGCCGCATGGGAGGAAGCAACATTGCAGCTCTTTGGAGAAGGAGCGGCACAGAAGAAGGGTTGTCCCAAAGCCGCATTCCTCGGACTTTGTGAAGAGGGATTGATTTCGGGCGTGCCGCGGGGAAGCTATACAAACTCCAGCAAAAATAAACGTTATGCAATCCGGATGGTAAGCTGGCTGAAAACACATCCAGCCCTACCGGTTCCTGTTGATGAGATGTGGGCTTATGCTACAGAGCATTCGGGCATCCGGCCCAACGGGCAGACCAGCGTAGTGGTGGCCTTATTTATCAATGGTTACCTGAATGGCTAATATTTTCCCTGATTAACAAACCGGGAGAAGGATCTGTTCCGACACATCCGATGATGAGCACCACGCTGTTGCTAATGCAAGGTTCAGATGGCACTGCACGTGGGAGAAGCCCCTTATGGCGGCTCACCCTTAAATGATTCATGCGCTTTTGCACCCGGCTCCTTCACTCCGGAAGCACCGCCCCCCTCCTCCTTAAACAGCCGCTTTAACTGCAAGGTAAGGAGCTGCCGTACCGGGCGTACAAATACTTTTATAAAGATGGCGTCCGGGGCCATCGCTTCCATGTTTTCAAAAATGGAGACCACTTCTGTGTAAATCATCATATACAGCATCAGGTCTCCAAACACCCAGGCAAACTGCTGCCCGAATGCAGCGCCGGAATCCACCACCAGGTTCAGGATCACGATGGATACAATAATACAACCACCATATTGCAGGAATTTTGAAACGCTTTTCCGTAAGCCTTTTGAGGTTCGGGGGATGCCGTTTAGGGTGGCCCGGGATACCCCGAAAATAAAATCGAGGATAAAGACCACGAGCAGGCCGATGAGCAGTGATGCACCCGGCAGGTATTGAATCAGATTTTTCATTTGTATGCGATTTAAAGATCGGTAAACACCGCCTGTTCATTTAATTTAACCGGGCCGGCGGTTCATCGGCCCGCGCCTCCCCTCCTCCCGGGGCAACGATGTACAAACCCGTTTGCAGCAGGTCCAGGTCGTTCAGCATGGCCGCTGCAATTTGCTGCTGGCTCCGGGCGATATGGATGCGGTAACAAACCAATAATTGCTGCAGCGGATCACCGGCATCCAGTATCCGCTCCAGCTTCCGGTGCTGGGTCAGGAGCTCATGTTCCCGCTTCCGATCCTCCTTGTTTTCTGCGCGCAGCTGCTCCACCAGCGCAAACAAGGGTGCCGCTTTTTGAAAATTTTTCTGCATGGTTTCCAGTGTCAGTTCTCCTTGCAGCATATCCCTTTCGGCCTTTTTCATTTCTACCGCCAGCCACAGCCTTGTTCTTTTGATCGATTCGGCGGAAGCTCGCATCATGGGGACGGCGGTTCGTTCCGGATCGGTATTCACCTGCTCCCAAAGCCGGAATACATGGTGCAGGCGTTGCAATACGGGGTCGGGTATGGCACCCTTGCCCCCCAGGTAATTTCGTACCATTTGTTTGGTGCCGCCCACAAGCCGGGCAATCTGCAGCTCCGTAAGCGGAAGGGGTATTATTGACGGTTTCATAATTGCTTATTTGAATGGTGAAAAAATAAATGGTTTTTTTAGCAGGATCAGCGGTAACCGGTATCAGTTCCACCCATCCGGCAACAGGCGATGTAGCGTTTCGGTAACCAGCTGCTCCGTATAGGCCGCCAGGGCGATCTGGTGTTTTACCAGCTCCTGTTGCACGGGACCATATAGATCGGTTAAGCGCAGGAGCCGGATCTCCATTTTTTTTAATCGGGCATGGTCATACACCGTGGTATCGCCTGCTTTTAGCAAGTGTTGCACCAGGATCAGTTTATCCGGCACCGGTCTGAAAAAACAACGCATCCGCTCCAGCCGGGCCTGCAACAGCCGCCCCTTCTGCCGGGCCTGTGTTTGCTGCTGCAGCAACCAGTGGCGGGCCTGCATCTTTGCATGCAGGGTATCAATCAGCGGGAACAGGGGCTGTTTGCTTTTACAAAGCGTGTTCCAGGCCTGGTATAACTGATCCAGCCGCTCCAGCTGGGCGCCGGGTGCTGCCCGCAACCCGTTTTCATACCAGCGAACGGCGTTCTTTGAAATGCCCAGCAATTTGGCCTGCTCTGCGGTTGTTAAGGGCAGCGTGCTGTTGTTTGTTTCCATTAGCTTATTTTATACGGGTGAATCAAAACCGGTTAAAACAAGCCGCCCTTACGGGGACGGCTTGTTCAAATACCTGGTGCAGGGGTCTCAGATCTCCGCTTTGCGGGTCTGCACTTCGCTGATCAGCGTAGCCGTTTCTTCCAGCTCGCGCTGTACGCGTTGTACCTCATACACTTTTTCCAGGAGAGCCACATCGCCAAAACTGGTTTTGCGGTTTTCCAGCAGGAAAATGCGGTACCATACGGTGGTACGCTTTTTTACATGGTCCAGTTTAATGGACCCTTCCGGAAGACTGGCAATGATGCCGTCCAGTGTTTCCAGCTCTGCTCTTTTGCTTATCAGCTCCGTGGCATTTACAAAAGCATTGCTGGCGTACTGGTTTTGTAGCCGCAGGAGCGACATCTTTTTCCATTCCAGGTCTTTTTGTTCTTTGTCTGCAATGGCCAGCAGGGCATCGCAGTCTTCAATGGTCGTTAACTGATTAACGGGATACATTGCCATACGCTTTACATTTTAATTCCGGTTGCCCGGAGGTGAAACAATACAGCAAACCTATCCCTCCGCAGCCCCCGTTTCCAAGCGGGGTGCCCGGCTTTCCAAAAGGTTTAACAGTCAGCCCTGCTGCTGCACGATCACGGCCCCGGCCAGCGCCGCCTTTTGCAATGCGGTCAATGCCTGTAACCGAAAGACCAGGAGCTGCCGCCGCTGGGGGCAGCAGGCTGCCAGCTGAATCTGCGTTAGCTCTGCCCGGTTTTTGAGCAGGGCCATCTGGCTGCTTCCTGCCGGCGTTTCGCGCATCAGGGCCTTTAACAGGTGCATCCGTTTTACCAGGAACGGGTATTGCGTTTCCTGTTGCGCAAGTTGTTGTGCCAGCGATACCGAACGGGCTGCAGCCCTTTGTACCTGCGCATTTAGCCGGTTCATACTTTCCTTTTGCTGTACTTTTAAATACTGGTTCTGATCACCCCGGGGCAGCTGGTTTTTCGGCCCATACTCCTGCCACAATAAGAGTAGCTGCGTCCATTGTTTGGAGGCCCTGGCGGGCAGTGCGCGCAGGCCGTTTTCAAACATCGCAATGGTGCTGCGGGATACATTCAGCAGCAGGGCCAGCTCCTGCTGGCTCAGGTTAAATTCTTTACGGATGGCTTTCATATAAAAAGTTTTTTTATTCCAGGGAAGCATTTCTTTGTGACAGGAATCTTGTGACCGTTTTAAATTGTCACAACATTCCTGTCACAGCAGTGGCATAGGGATCCCATCCCCTGTGGTGGCTCCTTATTGGGTGCAGTAACTGCACCGCAAGCGGAAGCACCGGTGGTTGCCGGAATTATCAACAGTCCCGGTCAGCCCCCATTCATCCGGCTTTTTTGGAAAAGCGCAGATCAGGATGGTTGCGTAATGGTACGAGGCGGATTCATGGCAATGAATTTAGAAGATTGCAAAAACAGGAAGTGTTGGGCTATAGCATTATTGGTGGTGCTGACATATTCCTGCAGTTCCCGAAAAAAATTTATTTAGGTTTGATGAATACCGGGGATATACGATGGGGTATGTTTTAGTGCGGGTTCAACATCGGTCTATCCCTAAAAAATCATCCGGCCGTTATCGGCGGTATTGCGTTTGCGTTGTAAGATCCGTGCAGCAGTGAAAACATCCCGATGGCTATCCGGAACAATGGTTTCTTAAAGCGATCATTCCGGAACCGGTTCCTGTTCCCGGATCCTTCTGCTTTGTACATAGGTACAGTTCCGCAGCAGCAAACAACCTGACGATCGATGCGCTGTCACCGGCATTTCCGGCGCTGCACCATCAGTCGCCGGAGGGCCGCCGTATATCCGGTATGCCCTGTTGTTGCAGCCAGCTGCGGAAACCAGTTGCATCCTCCGGGCTAAAATGCACCACGGTGCCGCCTTTCAGCAAAATGGTAAAAATACCGGAGGCTTCTATGTATTTGACCAGGGTTCCGGTATCGTATTCAAAACCCGGGTAAAAAGCAGTGTGTTCTGTATGGGCTGTTGTCATGGTTATTATTTTGAAGGCTGTGCCTAGAATAAAGATACAAATAAATATTATTTATTTCAAATATAATTATTTGTTAAGTTGTCATGAATTTCAGGGATAGGCATGAGGCTTACTGAATGCTCAATCCTGTCCCCAAGAAACCATAAATATTATTTATTGAAACTTGTTAAGACCAAACTGGCTGAACGCGGTAAACATTACAATTACTTTTGAAAATAATGAAGTGAACCATAAACTGGATTTATTGGGCCGATCAGACGCTTCGGTTGTATTTGGGAAAAAACAAATGTTAAAGCGAACAGCATGCCGTCTCTGTCATAAAAACATTATGTATTCAGTAACTGGTTTTTCATTTTAAGAAACTCTTCTTGCGTTATAATTCCCTGTTCTCTGAGGCTGGCAAATTTTTTCAATTCGTCTGCAACAGATATTTGGGGCAATATATCACTTTGAGCTGCGTAAGTATCCATAAGCCCCTCTACAACTTGCCTTGCTTTTATAAAACGTTCTCTTTGTCCATAAGTAAAAATCAAAGCATTCGCATCATTAACGACATTAATGTTATCAATTTCACATCTCACTTCTCCATGCGTTTTAAACTGGATGCATCCATTTGTCAACCAATTGGCATTTCGAAAACTGATCGCTGTAATATTTTTGATTAAAATTTCCTTATTGCTCGCCAAAAAACCTCTGGCAATAATTCCTCCCAATCCCTTTCGCCTGATTACAACTTTAGTGTTAGTAATGACTAGTTGTCCGGTATATCCGTTTGCCTCTAATAGCACGTCCATCATATTTATCTGTGTTAATTCGTTTAATTATTTTCTCCCAATCAGGCCCGGTTATTCTATACTCTTCTATTCCTCATTAGTATTCTGTCATTTGCAATTTTGAATAACCAGTGCTACATAGCAGCCCCTTTGAATTAGTTTACTTTTAGATAATGAAATACTTCAGCATTCTTTTATAGTTTCAATATCCGAAAAGCAAATACAAACCTCGTAAGAAACCTTATAAAGCAAAAAGTAGCTTTATATTTTGCTATAAAATTGATTTGCCAGATTTGAAATCCAATTTAATCCCTTAACACGGATTTACTTTGTTGCAAGCCTTTTAGCCTCCGCCAGGTCGATTCGTGCTTTTTGTCCATGCTTTTCCAAAAGAAACAGCAGGTTGTTACCATTTAATAGCGTTATAGGTTTGTTCTTTGCAAATTCATATGCATCCGGACCATAGTCTGCGGTAGTTACAAGAATCCCTTTTGTTGCACCTTCATTCATTACTGTTCCGTAAAGATCCCTAACAGAAGAAACACCTACTGTATTTGTATACCTTTTAGCCTGTATAACGATTTTACCGCCGCGAATAGGATCCGGGTCAAACGCCACTGCATCAACGCCGCCATCTCTGCTTGCCCGTGTCACCTTCACTTCTCCGCCATTGGAGCTAAATTCCCGTTCAAATAGTTCCCGGAGCAAATGCTCAAAATCTTCCCAATCCATACTGGCCAGATTATATCCTTCATGTAATTTATCAGCCACCTCATAAGAAGAAACAAATCGGTTGTCCGATTTACTGACCTGAAGAAGGGGTTGAATCGGCGTCATTCCACTTAGCTTGCTACTACCCACACCTTTTAAGCTTTTAAAGCAAACTTTAGGATCAATATGGGCCAAATCGACTTCCAAGAACTCCGATTTCCGGGTTTGAATAGAAACAATGCAACTATTATCTTTTTTTCCTGTTGCTTTATTAATTGCCTCCACCCAGCCATTAAACACTACCATATCTACGGCTTCAGCCTTATCTGCCTCAAAAATTTCATGAATTGTTCTGAGGCAAATATTATAAATGGTAGTATCATACATTTTGGAGAGTTGCGTTTCTGATATATAATTCTCTTTTATTTCTCTTTTTGCAGCAATGTATTTTACATCAGCTATTCTTGGAAGCTGATCGGGATTGGGCAAAACATATTCGATTATCAGGATTTTATTGCTATCGTTATACTCCAGGTCGAAATTTTTTGGAAACGTATCCGGATATTGTGAATTATTCAAAACCAATTCACAATATTCCACTACTGCGTCTGCATCGGATTTAAAATACAACGCTTTCATTTCATCAATCTTCGCATTGCTGAGTTCCTGGTCTTTATAATATGCGTCCTTCTGAAGTTCCCACTCAGATACCAGCTTTGCTATCCGGGCCTCAGCATCCTCCTTTTCCTTTTTAGCAATCTTGAGCTTTCGCTCATATTCATCATCCATTTTCCGATTGTATTCATCACACTCCTGCGAATGTTTTTTCCAAGCATCCAGTGCCGCTTCAAAATTCAATTTTGCAAGATCTGCCTTCTTTTGTCCTTTAGATTTTATAATCTTATCAAGAAACGATAATTTAGGCTGGAAATCGTGTGCCTCAGGAGCCTCATTTTTCTTCTTGTAAACCACCTTTAGGGGAATTGAAATATTTTTCAATTGTTGCGCTAACTGAAATTGCGGGCTTCGTACATTAAACTTCTTTTTATCCTTTAAGGTGTCCCATTCAATGGTATCATCGATTCCTAATGTATACAGTAGAATATTTTCCACTTCGGCCAATCTTTCTTTTGCCTCGGTCGCTCTTTCTTCCGCTAAACTCTGGTTTGCTGCCTTTGTTGCCTGCGCATTATTTTTTACAACATGCTTTTCCCATTGATCGTTCCATTTGGAGAACTGGGCCTCTATCTTCTGATCCAGAATCCATTCATCCTTATCCCTTAATACTCTGTATGTTTGTAGTCCTCGATGTCTTATTTCTGCTACATAGCGCGGTTCCATACTGCGTGTATACTCTACGGAACGATACGTTGTATGTAATGTATCCAATTCTTTAGCCATAAACTCGTTATTTTTCCTGAAGCGTACGCTCTTATCTCCTCCAAATAGTAATTTGAACGAAATTAGAGAAGCGCCTCTTTCTTATATCAAATAAAATATTTCAACAAATAATTTACTAATCTCCAGCAAGAGTTGAAATGCCTTTAAATGGGCTGTTACATAAATGAGCTATGCGCAGTTATATTTTGCATCTTCAACATCAATTCTTGTTTGGTCTGATAAATATAGCAAAAGATTTCAAACCGGCGTTACCGGTTTTGATGGCCGGAGCCCACAGGTTTGTCATTAATTTTAGTGACAATCAGCAGCTGAGCGGAGGGTCAGCGCGGCTTTGCATCCATAAAGGGTAAAAGACTTTTCTTGCGCATAAGCTTTTTATACCGGGCATATTTGGGCACATGCTCCGTTAACAGCATACAGATCTGTTCTGTTAACCATAATTCTATCGGCCGATCGGGCGTCCACCCCATCTTTGCGAATCCGCCACATAGTATATAGGAAGCGGTGGGTGTCCAGAAATCTCTGAACAGATCATCATAGTCGATAAAATCATCATCTTCGCTTTCACCAAAGAAAAAGATAGCCTCGGGTATCGCAATTCTAAACGCCGGCACTTCTCCGGATCCGCCACCTAACAAAATATCACCGGTCTTACCGTAGAAATCTATTTCGTCCTCAGGAATATCCTCCTCCAACTCATAAATAGCGATCCTTCTAATATCGTTGTTAAAAACAAAATCAAAATCCGAAGGGCATTCAATAAACCCTATATGTTGATGCTTATACTTATCAATCGATGCCATAATTATTTAAAAGTTTAAAACGCCATCTCAAAAATCGGTATCATTTTTTTGTAATTATAGAGGGCTCTGATGTAAGGTCGTCAATTTTTATGGGTTGTTTTAAAAATACAAAAAATGGAGATGTCCCGTCAGCGCAGCGCTCCGGTATAAAAATATACGAATCGTTGTTTTTTATTTACGGGAAACCGTAATCCGGATTTATTTGCTTCATTCTATTTGCAACCAGGTATCAATGCACTGTCATTTTTTATACGATATCAGCGTAAAATCGCCAATCTCCGATTCTTTGCTTTTAATAAAATGCATTGATCCGACTACAGACATCGCTGGAAACAATTTTTACACATGCAGCCAGTTGTTCGCGATTATTTTTCCTAAGGTTGGAATCAAATACAGTCCGTTTACCTTCTTACCGTTGCCACAACTAAAGAAGAGCTCCATAAAGCACATTAAATAGCCCATCTTCATAAATTTAAACCACATTGCTTGATAAATTTAGTTGTAAGTTTTATCAATACAAGGGACCGGGTCTATTTACCGCTTCTATCATATATTTCAATGGCATAACCCGGAAACCCACGCCATTGCAAATAACAGCAGCGGCAGGCGCCACCCGCCTAATTTACCGGCACAAACGTAAACATCCATTTTACGGGGTTCTGCCAGTTGCGGGCGGTGAAGGAGCCCACGGGCAATTTTACCAGTACATCGTTCCAGCCTTTTTTCAGGAAAATATAAACCGGCGGCCGGTACGCATATCCTTCATCGGTGAGCGGAATTTCCAGGTCGCCTTTCCCACCGGCCCGGTGCCAGGAGGGCGGTGGTATGATGCGGTTGTTGACCCATAGCTGGTTGCCCCGGTTGTCCCAGGCGCCTTCGGGCGGGGAATCGGTAGCCATGGAGCGGGAAAGATCGTTAAACCCGATCCAGAAGGCTTGTTTACCCTCCGCAGGACTCCAGATCCGGGTACGGGCATACCAGGTAGTACTGTCCCGGGGATGCGCAATGGCTCCTTTGATCAGCGGGTACCACCAATGACGCAACACGATGGTGCCGCCTCTTGCGGTGGTGGCCGGCGGTGGCTGGTGATCTGTTTCCTGCTCGGGAACAAAGGACGCGGAAAGCTGCCCTTTGTTATTGTACGGGCCGGTGAGCTGCCATAGCAGATTGGCCTGCCGGGCATAGGAAAAGGGCATGCCGCTAAAATACAGCTGCTGATGATCGAGCAGCCGTTGCTCAAATTCAGCAAAAGCCGCTTCATCCCCATCACTGATGTTGGCGATCCATCCCGGCCGGCCGCCGCCCCGCCAGATCCGCTCGGCAAAAGCCAGCATCCCGGGGTATACCGGGTTCATGGTCAATACATCGGAGGCTGCCCGCACGGCCCGGTCGTGCCATACACAGAGGGTGGCCCCGCGAAATGTTTCCGCGCCCGCGTCTGCGGCACCGATGCCGCGGTTAAACAGGCTTACCACCGCTTCCAGGGGATCCATATGATTGAGGTAAAGATGCCGGGAATCGATATAGCCGGCCTGCTCCGGCTGCCGCTCGGGCCGTCGATCGTCTTTCCATAACTGCAGCAGGGTACCGTCGGTAAAATTGCCGCCGGGTTGCCAGCCGATTACTTTTTTGCCCCGGGCCTGGAGGTACCGCGTCATTTCGGGTATAAACGATGGGTTGGTGATTTTTACCTCATCGGCCCCGATATGGATATACGGAACATCATAGGTATCGCAAAACTCACTGAGTATCTGCTTTACGTATACGATACCGGAGTCGCTCTGCATATCGGTTTTCAGGGCTCTTTTAAATGCCGCACTATGCCCCGGCATGTCTATTTCCGGAACAAAGGTAATATAGCGCTCCCGGCAATACGCCACCAGGTCCAGGAGCTCCTTTTTTGAATAATACAGGCCTTTATCGCGCTCCATATTTTCCGGTGCGGTGAGCTGGGGATACCGGTCAATAGCGATTCGCCACGCAATATCTTCCGTTGCATGAAAATGAAATACATTTAACTTGTACCGGCTCATTACATCAATCTGCTGTTTGAGCAGCTCCGGCGGCATATAGTTCCGGCCCACATCGATCATATACCCGCGCCATAAAAAAGCCGGCGCATCCTTGATAACACACTGTGCCACCTGGTTTCCGCTGCTCCACAGCTGGCGCAGGGTTTGTATGCCATTAAAAATACCATGGGAGGTTGGGGCGGTAAGAAGGATCCGTTTTGCGGTAACCTCCAGCGCATAGGCTTCCGCATTTTCAAAGGCTCCGGCCGGATCCAGCCGGAGCTCCAAATAACTGCGGCCCGGGGAATCGGAGCGGGCAATGGCTGCTTCATATCCTTTTTCATACAGCCATTCCTTTAATACCCGGGTTTCGCGCTCCAGGCCTTCCTGTGCTGCCAGGATAGTGATCCGGGCATCGGCCTGGAAAACACCGTTCTTCCATACCAGTTCTTTGGGCATTGGAAGCAGGGAGGGCTGTGGCATGCCGGCATGCGTAGTGTGGGCATCCGCATGCAATGACCGGGTCTGCCGGTCCGGCTGCGCGGGCAGCAGCTGCTGCACCATTAAAAGGGCGGCACTGATGATACCAATTCTGAATAACATTTTTATTAAAACAACTTAAAGATAAAAAGCCGGTCCCGTATCCGGCATCCCCCCTGTTTTTTACAGGCGGCTGATATGGTTTTTCAGCAGCCGGGCGCAATACCATTCCTGGCGCGGCAAATGGAAGGGGCCTTTAAATAGGTTGCCCTTGGCCGTTTGCGCAATGCTTCCGTTGCGGTGCAGGTACCCAAACCATTCTCCGTTTTGCCGATCATGAAAATGTGCGTAGGCATAATCATGGATCTGCCGGTGCCAATCCGCATACTTTTCATTACCGGTTACCAGGTAGGCCAGCAAGGTGGCAATGATGGCTTCGTTCTGCGGCCACCAGAATTTCATATCCTGCCAGTACTCCTGCACCGGTTTATGGTATACATCCCGGAAATAAAGAATACCTCCATGCTCGGGGTCCCAGCCGCGTTCCCACATATAATCGAGCATCCGGCAACCCAGGTCGATCAGCCGGGGGTCGTTATCCCGGTAAACGGCTTCGTGTAAAATAAACCAGGCGCCTTCAATGGCATGACCCGGGTTTAGTGTGCGCCCGTCGATATGATCGATGATGCTTCCGTCCGGTGCCACCTGCTCCATCACACACCGGAGCTCGTCTTTTACAAAATGCTGTTCTATTTCCCGGATCCATTGCATGATGTATGCATCGCAACGGGGATCGCCAATTGTTTCCCGTAGCTGCTGTGCCGTGTTGATCATGATCATTGGCACGCCAATACCTTTGGCCGGACGGGTACCTGCAAATTTCGGGGCCAGTTGTTTTTCGCCGGTTGCATACCGGATGCATTGGGTAAAAAGCTCCCTTGCCCGGTCGGCCGCCTGTGCATCACCGCTGGCCCTAGCATAGGCGGCATGTGCAATGGTTGCAAAGGTTTCAGAAAAAAAATACCGCCTTTTGCGGATGGGCTGCCCGCTGCGGGTAACATGAAAGAACATCTGCCCGTCCGTATCAAAACAATGGTTGTTTAAAAAGTCAATCCCCGATTTTGCGGCAGACAGCCATTCGGGCCGGGGCGCCACCGTATTGTAGAGGGTAGCGAGCAGCCAGGCGGCACGCCCCTGTATCCAAACGGCTTTATCATCATCGATTAAGGAACCGTCCTGGTCGCGCATAAACAGGTATCCCCCGTATTCCTCGTCGATGCTCCTGGGAAACCAGAAGGGAAGGGTATCTTCGAGTAATTGGGATTCGTAAAAATCTTTGAGCCGTATCAGTTCTTTTTTATTCACAGCTTTTATTTTTTTAGTGATTCAAGAAATGTGCCTGCAGGCAATGCCGCCCTGTTTACCAGTTGGCGCTTGTAAACGATGCCCGGCCAGCGGACCATTGTTGGCTCTTTTAACGGGCGTTACCATGGCACCACAGAGAACATAATTTCCGTATAGTTATTCCGCTCATAAAGCACACCGATCTTTCTGCGGCTTATTTTTACGATATCCGAGTAGCCCGTCACATCGCCCTTTTTATCCAGGGCATAAACCGGCACCTGCTTTTTCCATTTCTTACCATTGTTTTTGCTGATCCGCAACGTGAGGTGATTGCGCTGCAGTGTATCTGCATTGTTACAAAAAGCCAGTATGCGCCTGCCCCAGCTTTTACCAATGGTGAGCAGGGATCCCTGGCATACCGGGTCTGGCAGGTTCCGGTCAAATTGTTCATTCGTCCAGGTTACCCCGCCGTCTTTGCTCACTGCGGTATAGCGTGCCTTTATATGACCCTGCTGATTCCGCAGGTTCAGCATCAGCCGGCCTTTACTGATTTCCGCTGCCATATTTTCGTTTCCGCCTTCAAGGTCTACATCTTCACTGAGATGAAAGGTTTTTCCATGATCATCGGTATAAAACCCATGGGCGCGGTAATCCTTAAAATGCGCCTTTGGATTACCCGCCGAATGATTGGCCGCTATATACATGCGGCCCCGGTACTTACCCTGCATAAACTGCATGGCATGGCCGGGTGTATTGGCATAACTTCTCCAATCTTCCGCAAAATGATACGCCGGGTTTACGGAAGGCTGGTTGGGGCGATGGGTTTGCAGGGTGATATTTACTGCCGCACCCCAGGTAAGGCCGCCATCTGCAGAGGTTTTATACCAAACCTCCCGCAGGCCGTTCCCTTTACGCACTTCACCTTCGTGATTATTGCCGGTGTTGTAGAAAAGAAAGATACGCCCGGAAGGATAGGCTGGATCCGTGAGGTCTACAACAGGCGCCGGGTTTCCAACCTGCAGGGTACCTTCATCGGCCACTACGGTAAGCGGGCTCCAGCTGCGCCCGTTATCCACACTGGTCTTTAATACGATATTGATATCGCCAAAATCGCCGGCATTATGTACGCGGCCTTCTGCAAAAGCCAGCAACCTGCCTGTGGGCAGCCGGATGATGGCGGGAATGCGATAGTTTTTATGGCCTTCCTTTCCCGATACAAAAACCGGCACGTCTTTTTGCGCGTTTGTTTGCAGGGAAGTAAACAACACCAGCAGGAATATACCCGGTACAACCGCCGGGCGCCGGCCTGTTTGTTTTATGGGGTGGCGTCCTGCACCCGCTTTGCGTACGAATCTCCATTTCATATGATATGATATTTATGCTACGTTTTGAACCCGTGGTTTTAACAGCCATAACTGCATCAGCACGGCCATCAATACGATGCCGCCCAGCACGGCGAACCCCGAACCCAATGTTCCGTTATCGGTAAACCGTCCCAGCAGTTGTGTTACAGCCGCTCCGGCAAACACCCCCGTCATGTTCATAAACCCATAGGCGGTAGCCCGGAGTTTTGACGGCACAAACTGACAGAGTATCGGCATATTGTTGGCATCGAAGATTCCAAACCCCACTCCAAAACAAATAGCCGCGCCCAGCACGGTAACCAGGCTTTGCCCCATGCCTAAAAACAGCAATGCCGGTATGGTAAGCCCCAACCCGATGGCACTGGTATACACACGCCCGCGGAGGTTCTTTTGCACCCAGCGGTCGGAAAGGATGCCCCCTAAGAGCACACCGGCAAAGGAAGATGCGGCAATGGTAATGGTCGACATCGGGCCAGCCTGTGCCATGGGCACATGAAGTGCCTCTGCAAATAAGGTGGGCAGCCAGTTCTTTGTGGCCCATCCCGGAAGGCTTGGCGCCGCAAAGCAAAACAGGATCACCCAAAAGGCCATTGTGGAAAAAAGCGATACCAGGCCGTTAACCAGGGGTATTTTTTCCGGTTTTGCTGCCACCGGCGCTACATTTTTTCCTGAATCTTTTAAAAACAGCATCAGCACAAATGCGTATACAATACCGGTGATGCCAAACCAGTGAAATGCTGTGTGCCAGGAATACGTGGCGGCCACTGTAGCCCCAAATCCGCCCAGCGCCTGGCCCGCATACAAGCCAGTCATATGAATGCCTATGGCCAGCGACCGGGTTCTACCGGTATGATAATCGGTGATAAGGGCAAGGCCCGCCGGCAGGTATAATGCCTCGCTAACGCCCATCAGGGCCCGTAGCCAAAGCAGCTGGTTAAAGCTGGTCGTCATTCCCATTCCATAGGTAACGGCAGACCATACCAGCAGGCTGCCCACGATCAGCCATTTGCGGCTGATACGGTCGGCAACAGCGCCGGCTACCGGACTGGTAAACCCATAGATATACAGGAAGATCGCCATCAGGAACCCAAAGCTCCGGGCGGATTGCAGCTCCGCTATATCGCCCTGCATCGCCTCCCGCATTGTACTCAGCATTTGCCGGTCCATATAATTAAGCAAGGCTACGCCCCATAAAAGCGCCACTACCACCCATGCATAGGATGCAGACCGTTTGTTGGGAGCTGTTGTATTTGTTGTCATCATTTTCGGATGGTTGCTTCAAGAATGAACGGACTGCGCACGCCGGCTTTTATTTCTCCGGAAGGAAGCCATACCCGGTTGCCGCTCTTTACCGCGGTTGTAGTTACCGGTATATTACCCGGAATGCTTCCGGCAGCCGCCCACCGGTCGTCTTTAATATCATACAGCAGGATTTCATTACTAAAGCCCGGGTGGGTTTCCTGCACCCGGTTCTTCTCTTTGATCAATGCCTGTTTGGTTGCCGGGTCCTGCTCTTGTTCTATAGCACTGATCAATAATTCTGTTTTGTGAAAAACGGTGCCTTTATCCCCGCCAAATAACGCAATATACCGGTTTTTAATAACGGCACCGGTTCCGGCGCTTAAGGCATAGGGCAGGTTTTTCTTTGCCGTCCAGCGCCCGCCAGCGATATCATATTCAAACAGGTCCTTATAAAGGGTGCTGATGCCGTTTTGCATTTTCCTTCTGCCGCCGGCCAGGAAGATTTTCCCATCCTCCGGCAGCGCTACCAGTACGGCGTGCGATGCCGGGTGCGGAATATCCGGCAGTGCCTGCCAGCCTTTGAGGGTATCTTCCAGATCCAGCCTGAAAAACCGGGAAGACACAGCGTTTCCGGTTTCCCCGCCTGCCACGTAAATATGGTTTCCGACTGCTGTAGCGGCGGCATTGGTAAGCGCCAGCGGCAACGCCGGCAATGCGGTACATACGGGAACGTCTTTATCAAATTGAGTACGCAGCACCTGGCTGAGCGGGCCTTTATCCGTTTCGCCGCCTGCACAAATAATACCGGAGGGCGTATTGCAATTGGCGCTGTAAGCAACCGCATAAGGCAGGCTGAACGTCCTGAAGATAGGCACTTTTTCGTTGATATCAGTAACATAGGCCTGGCTGTAATATTGTTTTTTACCTCCCGTCCAGGGCATGCCGCCCGGGAAATTGGCACCGCCTCCGATCAATAACCGGTTGCCCTGGATGCCCGTAACCGGGCCGGCATATCCCAACGAAGCAGTCCCCTCTGAAGAGGGAAGTACGGCAAACTGTTTCCATTGAAATACCGTTTTGTGGTTGTGCGGGGGATGACAGGCCACCCATTGCATGCTCATAATGAATAGAAAATAATACAGATATCGGAATTTTATACACATGTCCTGAACGGATTCAATCTACCGGCTGCCGGGAACGGAATGATTCAAACCCGATGCCGGCCACTTCCTGTTTAAAGGCCTCAAACGCCGCAGCATTCAAATTCAGTACCGGCAACCGGAATGCGCCGCAATCCATACCCACCAGCTTCATATAGGCCTTCCCGGTAGCGATGCCGCCGTATTTGCCCAGGAGCCGGATCATTTCGACAGACCGGTACTGAAGATCTTTTGCCGTTTGCAATGCTCCTTCCTTAAACGCATCGATCAATGCATGATACAAAGGTGCAGCATAATTGTATGTGCTGCCCACAGCGCCAAAACTTCCCAAGGCCAATGCGGAAAGCATGTTTTCGTCACGCCCCCAAAGCATATCATACCGGCCGCCGTCTACATACATACAGGAAAGAAAATCCATAAAGTCTTCATGCGTGTATTTAATACCGGCAAAGTTTGGAATGGAGCCGTCGACTGCCTTTAGCAGATCATACATGCTGACCGGGCAGCCGGTCAGCACCGGGATGTGGTAATAATAAAAGGCCGTCTGGGGTGCCGCTGCAGCAACCTCCCTGCAACATTCGGCAAGGGCGGCCGCCGTAAAGGGCTTAAAATAATAGGGAGCCGTAAAGGAAACCGCGTACAACCCAACATGGGCGGTATGTTCGGCCATTTCCACACAGTCGCGCAGTGAAGTACCGCCTACAAGATTGATGACCTTAAACGCATCATCACCACGGGTAGCTTCACCCCAGGCCTCGGCTACCCTCTTTTTTTCTTCCTTCGTTTGAGAAGCCCCCTCACCTGTAGATCCATTGATAAAAGCACCGATCACGTTGTTGTGTTTTAAAAAGCGGTAGTACGCGGGGATCATTTCCAGGTTAAGGCGGCCATCCGGATGCATCGGTGTAAAAGGTGCGGCAATGAGGCCGGTCAGTTTTTTATAAATCATAAATTTCAGATATACTGTTGGATGAAAACATTTTTTTCATACTCACGGGCTGCCAGCTGTTATTGCCCTGCGAATGGATTAGTACCCTGGTGTTTGATTTAACAGGGGGTCGTTATTCATCATCGATTGAGAAATGGGCAGCAATAATTTGGCCACCGTGGATGGAGAAAGATACGCCGGTTTAATAGCGGCGTACACATAGGTATCGCCGGCCCTTCTTAAGGCCCACCAGCGTTTACCTTCACTAATATATTCCCGCAGGTATTCTTCCAGAATGGCGTTCATATTATCGGAAACGGATCCGTTGCTAAAAACCGGTGCCGCCGCGCCGTAGGCCCTGGTCCGGATCTGGTTGATCTCTGAAGACGGATCTTCACCCAATTTGGTTTTTGCCTCGGCCATCAGCAGTAATATGTCGGCATAGCGGAAGATGGGATAATCATTATTATACACCTGCGTTGTACCGGAAGTGGTACCAATAAACTTGGTCAGCATCACCCCCCTTGTGGCAAAGGGTGCAGCGGCCGCATACATCACTTTGAAGGAATAGGGAATGCGCTGGTCTGCGGCATTGGCCGTTAGCTTATCGATGGTTGCCTGAGACATACCCACCCGGTTGGCGCCCCCTACATACGGATACACGGATGAAACCGTGGGGGTAGCGGCTTTGGCAAAGGAAAGGCCGGAAGCCTGGATATTGTTTACCAGAAAGTTACCAAAAGTACCCTGCGTGGCCTGCCCCAGTTCATAATTCACCGCAAAAATGATTTCCGGGTTATTGCTCTTTTTTGTAGGGTCAAAAACATCGGCATAATTGGCTTGTAATTTTAAGGTACTGCCCTGCAGGCTCATGATTTCCTGCAACGCGGTTTTGGCTGTAGTAAAATCTGCGTTGCCGCCGCCCAGGTGGGTACCGGACCACAGGTACACATCTCCTTTTAATGCCAGTGATGCCACGCGGTTCCAGAAAACGCGGTTGCCGGCGGAAAAGGTATTGCTGCTTCCAAATAATTGCAGCGATTTTTCGATATCACTTTTAATCTGCAGCATTACCGAATCCGGCGTGCTCCTGGCCTTATAGGTTTCTGCTGCGTTGTTAATGGTCACAACCGGCGCAGTAGAAACCGGTACACCACCCCATGTTTTCAGCATCGTATAATAGATATATGCCCGCAGGCCGTACATCTCGGCCAGTTCCCGCTGGCTGGTAACCGCATCCACCGGACTTTTGGGAAGCACGTCTATAACATTATTAATATTATAGATCAGGTTGTAAAAGCCGCCCCAGTTCGCATACGGTACATTCAGCGCGCTGATATTATGCGTATATAGTTGCTGAGCGGTTCCATCTACTGATTCTGTAAAAATACCATCGGCCCATATATCCGAACGCATTTCGCCCAGGTTAAAAAACGTACCCACGTTGGAACGGAACAACGCATAGGCTCCGGCATACAGGGTTTGCGTGGCTCCGGCATCCGTTAGTGCCAGTGATTTACTGATACGGTCCTGCGGTATCACTTCGTTGAGCTGCTGCCTGCACGATAGGGCGGTTAGGGTAATCCCAGCCAAGCCAATTATGAAAGAGAATTGATTCGATCTCATTATGGTAAAGTTTATATGTAGTTAAAAAGTGATCTGTGCTCCAAATGTCAGGCGCCTGGGCAATGGATAACGGCCATTGTCAAACCCACCTACCTCCGGGAAAATTCCACTGTACTTTGTGAGGTACACCAGGTTAGAACCCGTTACGGATAAGTTAAGTCCCTTTATTTTATTTTTGAGAAGGGTTGCCAGCAGTTCCCGGGTAAGGCTGTAGCTCAACGTCATTTCTCTTAACATCAGGTAATCGCCTTTTTCCCAAAGATTGGCCGGGGGATTATTGCCCGATGCGTCGGTAGCAAAATTCCGGCCCTGGTTGGCCCAATAAAACATGGGCAGCGATGCATCCGGATGATCGGGTGTCCATGTATCCAGTACCTCTTTTGTGCTGTTTTGCGAACCCTGTACCTGGCTTAAGCCTCTCAGCTTATTATTGTTCAGGATCACAAAGCCGTACGCGTAATCAAATGCCGTGTATAGACGGAACCCTTTAAAGCCGGCATTTAAAAAGAAGCTGCCCGATGCTTTTGGAGTGGTGCGGCCCACAAAAACATACTGCCTCGAATCGATGGTATCGTTTTTATTTACCTGGTACCAGCGGGCGTCGCCCAGTTGTTTAAATTTTTTGTTGTCGCCCGTATAAGGGAGGAAGGCATTGTACACGCTGGCGTCTGCAGTAAGCATATCCTGCGTAGTGTAAATACCGGACCATTTGGGTGCCCATACTTCATCATATCCCACACGCTGTCCTTCGATCAAACCATTTACCTGCATTAACTGGCCGGGATTGGCCGGATCCCATACCTGGATGGTACCCTGCCGGTTTCCGGGAAGGCCGTTGTAAGGAAGTTTAACCGCATAGCTTTTAACGGTTGAATACGTAGCACCAACATCAAGGCTGAACCCACTTTCTTTTTCCGGAACGATTACTTTTGCATTCAGGGAAAACTCCCAGCCCCTGTTCTGTAATTGTGATAAGTTGGTCGTATAACTTGTAAAACCGGTCTGCGCTGAAATAGGCAAACTGGCCAGCTTGTCAAACACATTCCGGATAAAATAATCGCCGATAACGGTAATGCGATCCCTGAAGAAGCCGAGGTCTGCACCAAAGTTCAGCGAATTGGTCCGCTCCCATCTCAGATCCGGGTTGATATAACTTGGTGCGTAGGTGCCTCCGAGACCGTTGTAAACGCCTGCATTGGCGTACACCTGTGCCGTAGGAAAATAATTGGTACCAAAATATTGCAGGTTCCCGTTTTCGCCGTAGCTGATGCGGGGTTTTACCGTACTGATATATTTTGACAGTTTGCTGTTTTTATAAAAGTCTTCGTTATGCAGGTTCCATCCGGCCGAGGCTCCGGGAAACAGGCCGTAATAGTTTACCGGATCAAGCCGGCTCGATCCGTCTAAGCGAAGGATACCCGTAAAGAAATATTTGCCCCGGTAAGCGTAGTTCAGTTTACCAATGGCAGAAGCCAGCCGCTCCCAGGAAGGAAAATTAGAGGAGGCTACCGAAGGGTTTACAATTACACCATTCACCACTGCCGGCGGCGTAGCGGCTGTAAGCCAGGGGATGATATCCGTGGGCGCGCCCGACGCCGAACCGGAGAAGGTATAACGTTTGTAATCCGAAAACTCCCCGCCTGCCATAAAGCTGATATTGTGATTGTTGATGTTTTTATCGAACTGTAAAAAGGCGTTATAGGTATACTGGATATCCCGGTAATTGCTGAAGGAGGCCGACCGGGTCGTGTTCAGCGAACCACCGTTTCCCTGCTGGTATGCCTTGGTAAAATAATTATTATTCTGGTAAAGCATATAGCCCGATCCGTTGGCAACAAATTTCAGGAACGGAAGCAGGGTATATTCAATATTCAGGCTTCCCATAAACCGTTGCTGGTTGGTACTGTTAATATATAAATTGCCCCAGTATTGCGGATTACCTAATGAAACGTCGTTGGGACCCGGCAGTATCACACCCGAAGTATCGTTATAATAACGCACGGTTGGTGCCACCCCTAAAAAGCGTTGCATCAGCCCCCCGGTAGCACCGGTGGAGCCAGCAACGCCCGGTTCTGAATAAGGTACTCCCTGGTCAATATTATACGCAGATGTATTTAACGCCACTTTCAGGTTCTTGCCAATATTCAGCGAACCATTAAAGTTCATGTTGATCCGTTTCAGCCATGATCCGATGATCACCCCATTGTCCTTAACCGCATTCAGGTTGAGTGCAAACGCTCCCTGATCATTCCCCCCCGAAAAGCCCAGGGAATGTTCAGTGGTATTGGTGCGCTGCATCAGCATGGCCTCGCGCTCCTGTGTAGCTATTTCACGGTATAAAATACTGTCCATTACTGCTGGTGAAAACGGGTTCCGGTCAACCAGCAATTTCCAGTTAGGATCCGTAAGGTATTTCCGGTTCGCATTGGTAACCAGCTGGGTGGTATAAAGGCCTACAGGCGACGTATTGGCAGCACCAAGCGCCCAACCCCATGCACCCGTAAGCTGGCCCTTATCCCCGGTAACGCCCGTACCGGTCAATGAATCTGCTATATACCGGGCGCGCAATCCCTGCCGGTTCATCCGGATATAATCTGCCGCACTTAGATAATCGCCGGCAATACTTCTGGGATCATTAATGGTTTGCCGGATGGAGTATTGCGCCTGGGTTCTTCCCTTCTTGCCCTTTTTTGTGGTAATCAGTACCACGCCGTTAGCGGCGCGCGCTCCGTATATAGCTGTGGAAGCGGCATCTTTCAATACGTCCATCGATTCTATATCATTCATATCTAACCCGTACAGACTGGGTAGCACCACACCGTCTACCACTACCAGCGGATCACCGGTTCCGTCAAAACCGGTTCCGCCTCTAAAAACGATCCTTGGTGAGGAGCCCGGTTGTCCGGTTGTTTGCTGTACCAGCAGCCCCGGCACCGTGCCCTGCAATGCTGTGGCAACATTGGTACTGGGATTGTGCTCAAGTGCCAGCGGATTTACTTTTGACGCAGCTCCGTTAAAATCCCTTCTTTTTTGTGTGCCATAACCAACCACAATGACTTCATCCATTTTGGAACTGTTTTGGGCCGATAAGGTGATGGAAATCGTTGTTTGGCCGCCCAATGTAACCTGTTTGGAATCGTAGCCCGTATACGATACCAGGAGCACATCACCTGTTCCGGCAGTAATCGAGAAAGCGCCTTCATCATTCGCAACCACTGTAGTGGTTTTGCCTTTAATAGCAATGGTGGCCCCGGCCAGTGCAGTGCCGGTTGTTTCATCGCGCACCAGGCCGGTCACCGTCCTTACCTGTGCCAACCCCGGCAAGGCAAATAAAAAAAGCAGGATAAGCAGGCTACATTTTGAGCAGATTTGCTGCATAACAGACAATTTATCGTTTTTAGGATTATGTATAACATAATAAAATTAGGAACAAATTTCAGATTTCCAAATTTTTTAAAAAAAATTCCCTGGTATACGCCTAAATAATTTACTTTACGGCATTATTATTACAATGGAACGTTTATTCACCGCAATAGAAAACCGGAGCCTTGTTGACAAGGTGGAAGCCAACCTGATCGAATTATTACATCAACGTAAACTAAAAGTAGGCGACAGTATTCCAAAGGAGCTGGAGCTATCCACCACACTTGGCGTAAGCCGTACCGTTATCAGGGAAGCGCTTATGCGGCTTCGTCTGATGGGGCTTATCGAAAGCCGGAAAAAGAAGGGCGCCGTAATCACGAACCCCGATATTTTCGGAACCCTGGCAAAAAGTATGAACCCCTATGTGCTCAGTAACGATACATTAAAGGAGATCTTTGAGATACGCCTGGTACTGGAGATCGGGATGGCCGACCTGTTATTCAGACATATTACGGCAGACGATATAAAAGAATTGAAACAAATCGTAAAGAACGAACCTGCGGCGGCCCGCAACCGGATGTTTGAAGCCTCTTATGAAATTGCTTTTCATGGAAAGCTCTACCAGATCAGTCACAATGAAACCCTCATGAAATTTCAAAAATTGCTGTTCCCGGTCTTCGATTATGTTGAAAAAAGTTCGTTGTTGGCCCCGGTACTGAATCCCAAAAAATTTGTTTCGCATAAACAGTTGGTCAGCATCCTGGAAAATGGAACACCGGAGGCATTCCGGAACGGGATGCGCAATCATCTTGAAAACCATTTTATACGGCTCAGTCTTGACGAAAACCTTCCGGCAGCAACGAAGCGCGATTGACCTTACCGGGCGCCTGCGCTGATTCTGAAATCTGGTTTGCCGTTCCTTATAGCGGCAACGATCTCCCCACTTGGGGCTTTATATAAAACGCAAGAACGCCAGGTTTTTCGCAATGTTCGCAAAGGGTTATAGCGCCCCTTGCAGTAAAATATGAACGGCTAAAACGCCGGACGCATACCGCTCTGCAGGTATCTTACAGCGGTATAGGCTCATTTATTATAAAATTGATAACATAAAGCAGGAAACTTGTAAAACACCCGGGAAAAGGATTGCCTACCTTTGTGAGTAGTAACCTCGCATGCGCGTATTACCTAAACTAACCATTTATGACAAAAGATGAATTTTTAACCGCCAACAGGGTGGATCAATTAAAGGCGATCAAGACAGCTAAAGTTATTTGGGAACGAAAAGAGGAGCATCATATAATGACGCTTTATAAGCTATCCGATCTCTACATACAGGCCTCTGTTTCCAAAGAAGAACAGACCATCCGGTTCGACTGCTTCGGGGTATTGAAAAATACACAAAAGATCCGGTAGAAGATCGCAGGGCGGACGTAGCAGCCAACCGGTATTCATTTAAAAATCGCGTTGACGATACAGCGAGCCGGTTATTATTGGAGCAAACGCAGCGCTGTTTACGACCTGTTTGATAAAAATGAAAGTCCCCCAAAGAAAAGGGAGACTTCGATTGGACCAATGCTGGCTATTATTCAAAAAACTGCAACTGATGCCTGCAAAACTACCATCAAAAGCGCCCTGTTTTGTTTCGAAATTTTTGCTGTCTGTTATATAAATTATCAATATTGGCCGGGGTCGGTCCTGCAGGCGCTTAACAAAGCGCCGCTCAGCAATCGCTGTACCGGAAATCTGAATTGCACCCGGTAAAGTTCCAAGGCGATGATAAGAGGATCAGGCAGAATGGCGGCAGATACCGTTATAACTCCCGGTATTCCGTAGGCGAAAAGCCGCTTTTTTTCCGGAAAAATGCAGAAAAACCAGACATTTTTTCAAAGCCAAGATCAAAGGTGATTTCCTTTACGGATTTTTCTGAAAACCGTAACTGGTTCTTGGCTTCCTGCATGATCCGCTGATGGATCATATCGGTGGCGGTTATATTCAGGTGTCTTCTGCATAGCATATTTAAGTAGTTGGGGGTTATAGCCAGCCGGGCCGCATACCATTTTGGAATGCGTTGCTCCGAATAATGCTGATTGATCAGGTTCCAGAATTTTTTAACCGTGGGACTTGAGTTGGCTAACAAGGTATCCCGGATATACTGCTCTGCCTCCCGTTTCATCATCGATGCCAGCAGGTCCATACGGATCTGTATGATCTTTTTCCAGGACGCATCCTCATTCAGTACTTCAAGATCCCTCCTGATACTTTCCATTTCGGTATTTACCGAATGGAAGATGGTATCCGAAAGCTTGAAAACCGGTTTCAGATTATGCCGTATAAAGTGAAAGGCTTCCATACTTGAAAACGACTCAAAGATCCTTCTCCCTACCACCACCTTATGCGCCACCGTTTCGGGTCCGGTTACCCAATGATGTTGTTGCCCGGGAAATAAAAAATGCAGCTGGTTTTTCCCAATCGGAAATGCTTTATCATCTACATAATGAATACCGCTTCCTTCTTTAAAAAGCACTACCAAAAAATAGGTGCATTTGATCGTCTTATTGTAATCCTCTGTTCCCTGTATCTGTTTATATGCAACCTGGTCATCAGCTAGTTTAACAGCCGGTTTATTTGCCTCTATCATATTTACATCATAACTTTCCTGGTTAACAAATGTTGAAACCAATACCCTTTAATAATTGAAATCAAAGCCTTCGTCTGCACTTCCTGTTCGAAAGACGAATACCGGATTCCCGTTATCAACAGATATTTTTCAAAAGTTATGCCTAAATATGCAGAGGGGCAGCATCGCCGGCATCGGACGATCTCAATGACCTGATATACAACCAGTCATATGCCTTTACTAGCGGAACCCGGGCTACACGGTATCCCATAAACATGGCGCTGCACGCCGTTTATCTTTGTACCTTGAGGTAACAACCGAAAGCCTGGCCGCAACGCGGCGGTGATCTCATGCGCCGCGCATATACCTTACTTTAATTACCGGGCGCTGCCGCGTTCCAACCCGGAAAAAATCGTCCCGATGCAAAGATTTGCCTGAATTGATCCGCAAGCCCGATCCGTTATGGACCGGTCTATTCGACCACATAAAATTCAATATTGTATTCAGTGGCACCCAGGTAGCCATATTTTCCAAAAACAACGGTCTTACTTTCTTCATTGGCATCGTCGATATGACGGTTATTGAGTAATAGTTTTTTACCGGCGTAGATGGCCTTAACCGTATATTTCCCAATAGGCACATCTTTTACCATAAACGTTCCGGCTACATCCTCAACCGGCCTTTCTAATGCAGTGGCATTGGATCCGTCAATAACACGGGTTTCTCCGGGAAAAGGGGTAAATGATAGAGTTACTTTTGTAAGGTCCACATCTGTACCAAACGGATACAGATCTACATGGGCGCCATAGTACCCCGTACCACCCGGCCGCAGGCCATTCAGTTTCCATTTAAAATTCCGCACGGCGCCGCCTGCTTTATTAAAAGCGCCGGTTTGCTCCGGCTCCAGGTCGAAGGTATAGGTTTGTCCGTAAGCCGTTCTGGTAAGCTGGGCCTTGGCCGTCCAGTCGCCTGCCGGGTCATCGGGCAACGATACCTGGTATTTTCCTTCGGTGTTGCTGGCGCCAAAGAGATAGCTGTTATACCATACGGTATGCTCAATGGTGATGCGGGCATCCTGCACCGGCATATTTTTGCTATCGGTGACCATTCCGCTGACGATGCCCTTTTTTATTCCGGGCGTTTCAGCGCTCTCTTTATCTCCTGCATTTTTGCTGCAGGCCGCTAAAACAATGCTGCCTATAAATGGCAGCGCTGCTCCGTATATCATGTATTTCATTTGTACTGTTTTTGATTCCTGGTTTTCATTATCAGGCGGCTTTTGAAAAATGAGCCTCCGCTCCGGGAATGCGACCGGATGCATCCATTCCGGGCCAAACGATCTGGTTGGAGAATATATACCTGAAATAGCAGGCCACTACGATGGCAGCAGGAATGCTGATGGAGATCCAGGTAGCCATATCCCGCGCAATGCCCTGCAGATTTTTATAGTATAACAGGAACGCGCCCAATCCAATAACAATACCGGCTACAGCCGCCAGCAAATAGCCCAGGATGCATTGCCATATCCATTTTGCCGGGGACTTCATCAATGGTTTTAATTGCAGGGCGTTGATGATACCGATGGAGAGGAACATAAACAGGATATCGAAGGGCACAAACAGGGTATAATAACCAAGCCAGAATACCCAGGGCGCCACAAACAAAAAAGGCCAGATGCCGGTCAGGGCGTTCCGTTTACCCATCCGTTGAAACAGCTTGTTCTGCATTCGCACCAAAAAAAACATAAAAACAAATAAAGACAGGGTGTGCATGATGAACTGCGGAGTTGTTAACAACCGGTCATGATCGCCGGTAAGTCCATGCGCAATAAGCGGGTGCAAAAAACCCAATGCACCGGTGTAAACGGCGATGTTGCCGGCTACCCATTTTTTTAAAAACATGTTTTTAACTGATTCCATAAATTTGTAATTGATACTGCAAAGTACCCCCCTTGTACAGGCAGGGAAAAGGGTATTTTCCGCCTTAAACGATATATTTTACACCATGGGCCTACAAGGAACGGTTATTCGGTCGATTTTTCAGACAGCAGCTTCTTTTGGAGCGGCTTTTGATACCCTTTGCCAGCAGTCTGGTGTAAGCCCGGAGGAAATCAGCGACTCCGAAAATATGGTTGAATGGGAGAAAGCCGCACTCATTTGGGTGCCCCTGTTAAAATTATCGGGTGATCCGTTGATCGGCCTGCGTATTGGTATGAGCGCAGACAAACCGCTTCATGGAATGCTTGGCTTTTTAATCCGCAGCTGTAAAGACATTGACCAGGCACTTGACATGTTCAGCCGGTATGGTCATATGTCATCACCCATGGTTGAATACCGGTATACCGTTAAGGATGTGGCGGTCCTTGAGATTACACAGAACAAGCTATGGCTGATGAAACATCCCGAACCCGCAAGACATGCGAATGATTTTTTATTGGCCGCAATTGTCAATACCTGCAGCGCATTATCAGGGAAGCACATTATTCCGCTAAGGGTTGAACTGGCCTTTGAAATGCGGGAAATTTCTGTATACCGGAAATTTTACGGTTGTGAGGTTCTTTTCAATAAGGAGATCAACCGTATTGTTTTTAGCAAGAAAGATATATCGACTGCGATCCTTACCAGTGATCAATCCATGTTCCAGTTGTTTAACTCCATTGTTGCAGATAAGCAGGCGCTGATGACAACCAATAGTACCGTCGAAAACTTAAAACAAGTACTATTTATGCAGTTCAAGGGCAGAATACCCACCATTGAAGAAGCGGCTTCCGCATTGAATATGACGCCCCGGCATCTGCAACGTAAGCTTTTTCAGGAACAAACAACCTTCCGGGATATTGCGGGAACCATAAGAAAAGAAATTGCCTTCCAGTTAATGCAAAACCCTGCTATAAAAATATCTGAGATCTCCGACATCCTGGGCTATTCCGAACTTACAGCATTCAGAAAGGCCTTTAAATCCTGGACAAATGCCACGCCGCGGGCAATCAGGAAAGGACAAGCTTAACGCACGTACACCTGCCAGGAGCGATTCCGTTATCATTCTGATCCGCACCGGCCCCACCACCCAAATTTATTGTCAGCATCGTTCCGGTGTATGCTTATTTCTTTCTTTTAAATTACCAAATCCGGATCTGTCATTTTTCCAACTTTGATTTTTGTGCCCATACTAAAACATAGCAAGAAGCGGATTGTTTGCTTATATAAAGCGTTGCAACTTCGCGGTATTAAAATTTTATACCGATGGGAAAATTAAAAAACAAAGTGGCATTGGTCTTGCTACCGCAGAGGAATTTATTCAGGAAGGCGCTACGGTTATTATTACCGGCAGGAATCAGCAGCGCATCGATGCTGTTACGGCCATGCTTGGCAGCAATTGCCACGGCATTGTTTGTGATCATGGAAACCTCGCCCATATCTTTCAATTGGCAACAGCAATAGGTGATATAACGCCGCAGCTTGATATTGTTTTTGCGAATGCCGGTTACGGGAAATTTGCACCCGTAGATGCAGTAAATGAGGAACTATTCAATGAACTTTTTAATGTGCTGGCAAAGGGTACTTTTTTCACGGTACAACAAGCCTTACCGATGATGAAACCAGGAAGTACGATTATTTTTAACACGTCCGTAGTAACTGGTTATGGCAGTCAAAATGCCAGTATTTATTCTGCAGCCAAGGCTGCCGTTCAATCCTTTTCAAAGACATTTGCCGCAGAACTGATATCCAGGAACATCCGGGTTAACGCCGTAAGCCCCGGGTACACTGCCACAGATGGTTTTAACAAGACCGGCATGTCTGCAGAACAGATTGCCGGAGCAAAGGCCTACATTACCACCCAGCTTCCATACAAACGGTTTGCGGAAGCTGCTGAAGTTGCCAAAGCAGTAACGTTCCTCGCATCCGGCGATTCGTCCTATGTGCATGGTGCCGAAATTGTGATAGATGGCGGATACGCAACAATCCGGTAAACCATCACCCTTCTATAATTCCCGGAGCGCAACAGGCAACGATGCCATGTTCGCCCCGGGAACTTTTGTTATACAGGGGCATCAGGCAAACGGCTCCGCATCATTTCTGCACGTATATTTCCGGAGCAATATTGCCAAACAGGGATCGTTTATATTCAGGGTCGCCCGCTGCAAACCTGTTGTTATTTTGCATTACGCAAATAGATATTCCCAAATTTGGAGCTTAATTCATACATCGGCCCATTACCCGGATTTGCGGTAATGGAAGTATAGAAGGATCGTTCTTCTTTCTCAACCGGTTTCAGATTAAAATCGGAGTAGATCTTTCCGAAATGGTTTGTCAGTTTAATTTTTCCAACATGCGACTCTTTTAAGCCGGCATCAATTTTTCCGAACTCTGTTTGCACCGTCAATGGGCCGGCATAGTTCTTTACTTCCACCAATCCAAACTTAGACTGCACTTTTATATAGTCCTTTACAGGCAGCATCACTTCAATTGCAATATCAGTACTGTTCGTGCTATAAGAGCTGATCTTTTCATTTTTATGTGCCTCCCTGTAGTTTTCATAATCCGCTTTGCTTTCAAAACGCTTCTTTACGCCATCCGTCTCTACATAGTATTGCTGGTCAATATGTTTAAAATCAATCGTATCACTGATAACCAATTTCCCGTTTACGGATTGATCCAACAATTCAAACCGGTCATTCTGCTTATTGTCGTTGATATTGACCGTTGCTTTTACATAAATTTCATCCTTGTTCCAGCTACTGATTTTTACCTTCGGAAAATCGAACTTTAATAATACCGGCTGATCTTTAGAAGTTTTATATGTTTTTTCAATAATTCTTTGTGCAAACAAAAGCTCCGTAATACCTGTTAACAGCAGGCAAAGCAATACCTTTTTCATAGCGATATGAATTTAAAACGGAAGAAATAAATAAAAAACGTAAATCGTTTATGCTGCGATCAGATCCTGTTTAATTTTTACGCAGGTATATTTTACCATAGCTGGTTTTCAAAATCAAATCCAGGCCACCGCCATTAAGGGTTCCGATGATATCTGAAGACCGGCTCCATTCTTTTAGTCCGGTAAGATCCTCGCCATCACTGTTCTTTTGGTCCTTTGGCGTTTCTCTTTTTATATCCAGGCCATCTGCCGCATAGATATTCCCATTTTTTGAGGAGAGGTTAACATTGGCTTTCAGACCGGCAGGAATGGTCACATCCACAAATTTATAGACGGACACCAGGGATACCGGGCCTTTTACTGCAGCAGCAAATTTTGCATTCAGTTCTCCATAAATGGTTTTCGCATTAACGGGGCCGGTAACATTCTGCAGGGAAATACCATTGTACATGACGCTGATCTCCAACTCTCCTTTAAAATCTTTTATATCTACGGGCCTGTTACCATTCATTACCTCCGTTGTTGCCACTTTTACAGACATGGTGTTGGGCACTTTTATGGTAATACGTTCCCGGTCTATTTTGCCTACATAGTCCACATCGATAACATCACCGTTTTCCCGCACGCTTAAATTCAGGCCGGTATTGTCCGTTAAACCAGACCCGGAAACCAATTTAAGGCCTGCGGCTCTTTCATCATTGTCCTCTCTTTTCAGTTCGGGTGCAGCAAAAACAACTTCACTGCCATCGTATCCTTCCACGGTTACACCCGAAAGATTAATTTTCAATGTTCCTGTCCTTTTTGACAATTTAAACTGCCGTCCCTGCGCATTGGCCAAAGAAACAAATGCAATAGACAAAATAATGGGTACTAATATTCTTTTCATCTTGGTATCTTGTTTTTTTAAAAATTGGATGCTGACCGAAGCAGTGCCGCATAGGCCTGATTGCGTACTGCGTCAATCGTTATTGGATTTTGAGTAATATCTAATAGTTTTTGTTTAACTTTTGTAGCCTGATCTGATGATAGAGAAGCCAGTAATTCCATTTGTACCACCGGATCGTCCTGCCGGGCAACCGATTGTAAGAGCAGATCCTTTACGACTGCCTGGTTCTCCTGTTTTTTTAGTACTTCCAGGGCCGCCAGGCGTACATTGCTGTTTTCGTCATTATTCATGGTGTTGGAAAGCGTTTGCAAATCATTGTTGGATAAAACCACATTTCCTTTTCCGGAGGCCAGGATTGCCGCCAGCCGGGTAGAGGAGCTTTCGTTTTGCAACGCGCTGCGCCAGTCATTCGCCGTGTTATCGGATGCTGCTATTTCTGTTTGCGCATCCATGCCGGCGTTTATATTTTTTTCCGTTGCCATTTTCCGCCGCTTCTTTATAACAGCTTTCTTTTGCTCCGGATGCGCCACACCTGCTACCATCGATGATCCGCTTGCTATGGAATCTTTTTTATCCAAAGGAATGGCTGGTGCTTCGGATGCCGGTGGGGTTGTTGCTGCGATTGGCGTTTCAATGATCTTATGCGGTTGAAAAAGCACTGCAATTCCAATGATCACAACAATGATCGCCGCAGCGGCCCACCAATATTGAAGCCGGACGACCTTTTTACGGGGTGCAGCAACAGATGGTTCCAATCCCAATTGAGCCTGGATCTTCCTGAGCACGTCTGAACCCGGCTCCTGATCGTCGAAATCATCCCTGTTTTCGGATACAAATTCTTTTAAAATATCTTTCTTCATCTTATACGATCTCTTTTTGTACGAGCGACAATATTTTCTTTTTGGCGCGATGATATTGTGTGCGCACCGTTGCATGGGAAATACCCAGCAAACCGGCGATCTCTTCCTGTGGTAATCCTTCCATCACATAAAGATTCACAATGGTCCGGAATCCCTCCGGCAGGGAGCTGATTGCTTTTTTTACTTCCTCCACCCGCATTTCAAAAAGCCCTTCGTCCTCCGCTTCCTCTTCCACAATATTTTCATGATCTTCCTCAAAAACCAGGGTACGTTTGTGCTGCCGTAAAAAGCTGATGGCCCTGTTGGCTGCAACACGCCTGGAAAAGCCACCGAAATGCTCAATCTGCCGGCCTTTCATAATCTCCTGGTAAAGCGCCACGAACACCTCCTGCAATAAATCCTCTGCCTGCGCATAATCTGCTACCAGGCGCAGGATGGTATTGAAAACCGCCTTTTTATACCGCCCATAGAGTTCGGAAAAACAATCCGCACGGCCTTGCCGGCAACGCTTCATCAGCTCCTGGTCATCTAATTTCTCCGATAATTGCAACACGTATATGCTGTTTTCCTTTTTTCCTGAACGATTTTATTTCCCGCGCTCTGTATTTAAGGCGCCGGATGCATTGAAATGTTGCATAAATTAGAAAAAAAATCAGAATTATTTTATAAAAGCCCGTTTTGCAGCTATTTAGCCTAAAAAGAGCGGTAATACACCACCGGGAGCAAAATCCGGCCACTGGTGACGGCTCCAGTGTCGACGCTATCGAATATGTATGACCAGGGATAAACCGGCAACTGGGTGTTGATGTAAATCATCCAGGAAGCCAAATAACTACAAACAATTATAAATAAATGTGTTAACTTGCATGGCAAATCCAAAATAACAGTTTATGAAAAACATTTTATTGCTGACTATGGGAATAATGATGACCAGTGTCAGCTTCGCTCAGAAACATACTGTATTGATCGGCGGGAATATTGAATTTCGGAAAGACGATAACACCCAATTTCTTACCGCCAGTTCCATAACCAAAGGCAAAAGTCATTCAACCAACCTGTCTCCCTATGTTGGTTATCAATTGGGGGAAAAGCTAACAGCCGGAGCCACCCTTTCTATTCAATCTTCCAGGCAGGAAAATACGATGGACTATTACACCGGTGGTTCTGAAATAATTACTGTCGAAACCATGTCAAAAAATAAGAGTCTGGCAATAGGACCTTTTATCAGGTACACAGAGCAACTATCCGATATTTTTTCGGTATTCGGACAACTGGAAGGCCTGTATCTGGATGGGAAAACCAACACGGCCTCACAAAGCAGGTACCCCGGAATGCAACCTCAACCTCAACCATACACTTCAGAATCATCTTCTACAGGTGTACGATTCAGATTATTCCCTGCTGTTTTCATTAATGTTAAACGAAACTTCGGGCTTAACCTGTCGTTTGGTGGTATTGAGTATCAAAAATATGGTGCAAAAGATGCAAAAAATAAACCATCGTATTTGGCTGTCAACTTTGGCAAATCTGCCAGTATTGGCATTTCGAAAAACTTTTAACGATCAGCAGCTGTTGCTAACATTGTTACCGCCGGTCCCAACGTTTTAAACAGGCACATTGCCTAATAATAAACAGGTATCAGAATTATTATAAATATTTTCAACTTCCCCTTCCTGTCAGTGGAAACATCATAGCCGTGCTATGTCGCGGTTCGTATCTCCACAAACCATTTGGAAGCATTTCAATAAAATTGATACCGCACGCATGAAAAAGCAGGCTAATAACCGCTCCAGTATCCTATTGTTTCAACTTACTTTCAAGCCAACCAGACACGCGCGTGCTTTGTTCCGGAAAGGTCCAGTGACCGGTTTCCTGAACCAGCATTAACTCTTTTGGAGCGCTGATTACGTTATAGGCAGAATAAAACGAGGTAGGCGGACAGGTTTCATCATTATATCCCCAACTGTAAAAACCGGGCACTTTGATCAGGCGGGCAAAATTGACTACATCATAATAGGCAGAGGTTTCTATTCTTGCTTTTTCCGCAGCGGAGCCATTTTGCTGCATGAACAAATGAGGCCAGCCTCCTGCCCGTTTGTGAAGATACCCCGTTATATCACATAGCGCCGGGTACAGGGCTACAAAGTATTTAACCCTTTTATCCAGGGCTGTAGTAATGATTGATAAAGCGCCACCCTGGCTTCCCCCCGATACGGCCAGGTTTGTTCCGTCATATTGCGGCAGGGACGTCAGATAATCCACCGCCCTTATACAACCCAGGTAAACCCTTTTGTAATAGTACTTGTTCCGGTCATCCATATTAACGGCATTATACTCCCGTAATGCGCCCTGGGCAAGGTTTGTATACACCGTGGCAGGAAGGGTAACCGGTATCCCATGGATGCCAATTTCCAGTGTAATGATTCCTTTTTCAGCCAAAGCAATTTGTCCCTGGTACGGCCGCACTCCGGCGCCCGGTACCTGTAAAAGCGCAGGATATTTTCCCTGTGCTTTGGGAACACAAAGAATACCATAGACCCTGGATCCGGCCGCATCATTTTGTATGCTTAGTTCATAAACATTTGTCTTTTCCGTACTGCGCTCCGGCAATAGCGTCATCACCGGGTCCAATGGAACGCCGGATACTTCTGCTTTAGCTTTGTCCCAAAATGCTGAAAAATCCTTTGGCAGCACCTGTGTTGGCTGGATAGCTTCCGGCTGATAGGCTGCGGTAGCCATTCCACGGTATTGAATGCCATCAATAAGAACAGCCGCATCGCAACGCAAAAATCCCGGCACGGTCATTTTACCCTTTACGATAATGCTTTTTCCATTTTGTACCACTTTTTCTCCTTTTTCCACAGGGGGCATCTTTTCAGGACCAACCCCATAGCTGATCTTTACCTGCTCCATGGGCACCTGGTGCTTCAACACAGTAATTTCAAATGCGGCTTCTTCGCCCAACCGGTAATTCCAATCCGGCTTATTGGGTGTCACCAATACCTGGATCATGGTGGATGACCGGGATTGTCCCTGGGCAAACCCCACACTGCATCCCCACAAGAAAATTGCTAAAAATAATTTCCTGACCATTTCAATTTTCATTTTTTATCGTTTAATCGTTTTATGCGCCCTTAATCCCGCAGAACCTCATCCCCTCAATCCATAAACTTAAACGGGGCGATGCCTCTTGCCCCGCTGTTCTTACAAACAAATACTTGTCCGGCCAGCGGCTGCTGAGCTGCGTCCGTTTTACCAGGCCCGGCCTTTGCTGTAGTGATATAAAGATCGGTCAGATCCGTTCCTCCAAAAGTACAGGAAGTAACATTTGATACCGGCAACGGGATCATCGAAAGACATGCGCCGGAAAAAGGATGGTACCGCGCAACAGCTGCCCCGCCCCAAAGAGCGATCCAAAGCATTCCTTCGGTATCAATCGTCATTCCATCGGGCATCCCCTGCGACTCCGGAATCGAAACAACCGTCCGTCCGCCGCCGATTGCTCCGGTTGCTTTATCATAATCAAAAGCCATTACCTTATAGGTTGGGCTATCAATGTAATAAAAAATGTTCTGATCCGGGCTCCACGCCATCCCATTGGAGCAGGTTATATTTGCCAGCTTCTTTGTAACCGACCGATCTTTTTCCAACACGTACAGGCTCCCCGCCTGCGGCAATCCTTTTCTATAGTCCATCGTACCGGCCCAAAACCTTCCGGCAGGGTCACATTTACCATCGTTAAACCGGTTATCGGACAGGAGCTCCTCCACTGGTACAAAACCATCTACCGTCCCCGATACCACATCCAAATATGCAAAGCCGTCTTTTACCGTCACCATTAACCGCCCCGACCTGCATAGTACGACCGCACTGCATAATTGACCTGCATGTATTTCTTTATGAACCTTATGAACCATATCGTATTGATGCACCTTTCCCGCATCAATATCTACCCACCAAAGACATTGTTGCTCCAAATCCCATAAAGGACCTTCACCCAGGGAGGATGCCGGAACATCTAAATTAACGGCTTTCATATTTTATTTAAATATACAAACAGATTAAGCATACCGGATATAGAAAAAGAGCACCATCGCCGTTATTATGGCCCACAGGTAAACGGGAAAGGACTGCAATGTTGCAAACCGGCGTCGGAGCCTGTTCTATTTCGCCTTTTTTGCATATTCAATAGCCTCGTCTATATTATTCCTGAAGTTATATATTGAGTATTCTATTTTAATATCTGGCAGCAAAGGTCCTTTGTATCCCTTCCAATTTTCCCAATACTGCGTAGAATACCCAACGGTTATTTTTGAATTCGGAAGCTGAAATCCACGAACTTCACCGTAATGGTTTACATTACCACCTGTGGGTTCTCCTCCTACCAGGATTGAATTATAATTTCTCTTTAATTCCACTGCATTCATCACCGCTGAAGAAAAAGTGTTTTTGCCGATAAGGACATACAAAGAACCCTTTTTATTAAGATAGTTGTCCTTTAATTTGTTTAGAAAAGGTTCTAAAATAGCCGAATTTCCGCCACCATTATTTCGTAAATCAATAACTATTTTCTGAGGTTTTTTGCTTTCAATGAAGTTGAATAACTCCTTGTTGAAAATGTCAAATGGTTTACCTTCTTGTTCGGAGCAGGCCTGGTAATTAAAGTATAAAACATTTCCATCGTTAATAAGCTGATACCAATAGTTATCGTAATTGCTAAACCTCAAAAGCTTTGAAGTATTTTTGGGTGAAAAATTGTCTATTGGCATGGAGGTAATCAGATATTTTTTATTATCTAAAATAACGCTGGCCATTGAATCGGAAGAGGTAATGCTCAAGCCTTTTAATATACCGGGGCACTTTATGAAATATTGAAAGCGGTTTTTAAAATAGGATTGATTATCATCCTGAGCAATTTTTTTAAAGTTTTTAATAATACCTTCTGTTTTAGTGCCATTAATTCCACCTAATTTTTTATAGAGCAGGTGAGCGTGTAATGAATCGGTATTCGTAATAAATATTCCTTCTTTAAAGAAGCCAAAATTTAAAGGATAAATTGTCTTGTAAACCGGTACAATGGAAGTATGTTCATCGCCAATTTCTTTAATCAATTTATAAAGTTCAATTTCAAAACTTTCATCAGTTAAATCGTTGCTTTTGTCCTCAATGTTTTTAACCCGGATGTTGAATTCCTTTTCTGAAATTTTAGCGAATAAATTTTTGTGCTTCTTAGGAAGTTCATTTTTTAAATATTCCAGATCCTCAATATACTGTTGGGGAGTTAACCTTTGCGCCTGTGCATTAACAAAACAAGAATAAAAGAGCATAAAAATTGCGAATCTTAGAATCCCCTGTTTGGCAATTAATGTATTCATATATGGCATTTTTAGTATGATGCCCGGCTTGTTTCAAGCTTGTTGCAACTCAAATATATGCGAAAGTTTTCGTATTATAGTGGGGCCGATGCTTCTTATACAATGTTACGGTCATACGACCGATTCAAAAAAATTCCTGTTCCGGCTGCTGTGATAGATTCACATATTGCCAGCCAGATATTTCATACAATTGAGTAAATATTGGGTACCACGCTTTCTTACGCTACTCATGCAAGATCAATTCAAACTATTTATCACCTGTCTCAACAAAGCGCAGCATTTCTTTCCGTTCTTTGCCTGTGAAGACATCCGTATGTAGATGGCTGTCATGTCCGCTTTTATTGCCGTTGCAGTTCTTTTTGCTGCTGCTTTTCTTCCTTTTTACGTTGTTTTTCCTGTCGCCTGAAATAGCCCCGGAACAGGAAATTATGCCGTACTGCTTCCATATTCTCATCCAGTTTTCCGGTGCTGCTTTCCAGGTTCCGGATCGTTTGCTGCAGCTGCCGGGCTGTTGCAGAATCATTCAGCAGCACACCGGCAGGCGATTCGTTACTGTTCAAACGGCCTTTGACATCCGTACTTACCGACTGAAGATTGCGCGCTACCTCGTTCGCCTGTGTGGCTACTTCCTGCAGCTGGTTTGCGGTATTCCGGAGCCTGCTGAAAACAACGGTGTCACGCACCAGGTCGCTGGCCAGCACGCCGGGGGTTTGCAGCCGGGCTGTATACCCGGTAAGGTCTTTTGTGAACTGCTGGGTATTGCCGGCCGTTTTATGCAGTATGGCCAGTGTGCGGTTTAGCTGATCGTAAACGGATGAATCTTTTATCAGTTTGCCCAGCGAGCCTTTGCCCGCAGCAAGATTTTCCATAATGTCTTTGAGATTACCGGTAATGACCACCAGGTTCTTATTGTTTACCTGGAGCGTATTCATGATCTCATCCGTACTGATGCTGGGTTCCACAATGATCACATCACCGTCTTCGATGGGAGCGGTTTGGGCAGTGCCGCCATCCAGGGCGATGATCTTATTGCCCACCAGCCCATCGGCGCTTACCCGCGCCTTAACATCTTTGTGAATAAACGGCCGGGCGTTCTTATCGATATTCATCAGTACCTCAATCTGACTGTGATCGATAAAACGGATCTTTTTGATCGTGCCCACTTTTACTCCGGAATACCAGATATTGTTGCCTTTGGAAAGACCGCCCACATCGTGGAATATTGCTTTTACCTGCACCGAATCGATAAACGTCTTTTTTTGTCCGCCCAAAATGAGGATGGCGGTGGCAAAAATGATCAGCCCCAAAATAATAAATATGCCCACGGTGGTGGCCCTTCTTGAATCAGCTGTTTTCATATATTATTGAATAAAATTATACTCATAAAATTCGCGGATCAGCGCTTCGTCAGAACGGAACACGTCCTCAAAGTTGCCCTGCCGTATAAACCGTCCTTCTTTCAGTACGGCGATCGTGTCGCCCGTGGATTTGGCACAGGTAAGATCATGTGTAATAATGATGGAGCTGGTATTGAACCGGTGCTGCACTTCATTGATCAGGTCATTGATCTCCGTGCAGGTGATGGGATCCAGCCCGGCCGTAGGTTCGTCATACAACATGATTTCCGGGCGGAGTATGAGTGTACGGCCAATGCCGATGCGCTTGCGCTGCCCGCCGGATAGCTCGGCCGGCATCTGGTCGATGGTATTGGAAAGCCCGATGGCTTCCAGCACCATTTCTATGCGTTTATCGCGTTCCTTACGGCTCATGCCCGGTTCATTCCGCTGCAGTGGGAAAGCCAGGTTTTCGCCCACCGTCATGCTGTCGTATAATGCTCCATGCTGGAAACAGAAGCCCACTTTCAGGCGCAGGTCGCTCAGCGCATGAGCATCCAGTTCCGGCACTTCCTGTTCCCGTACACGTACCGTGCCGGCATCAGGATACAGCAGTCCCACGATCACTTTTATCAGAACGGACTTACCCGTTCCGGAACGCCCCAGCACCACAATGTTCTCGCCGCGGTGCAGATCCAGGTCTACCCCACGCAGTACATGATTGCTGCCAAACGATTTGTACAACCCCCTGATGGAGATCACCGTTTGCTGTTTGTCGATATTGGGGATAAAAGATTTCATAGCTATCGTATCATATTCACCAGTTGAACAATAATCACCTCTTCTATAAAGATCAGGAACATGGAAACCACCACAGATACATTGGCAGATTTACCAACACCCTCCGTACCCTGCGTGGCATGAAAGCCCTGATAGCAACTGACAATACCGATCGTAAACCCGTAAATCAGTGCTTTCACCAGGGAAGCAGCAAGATCCAGGAACGAAATATTGGTAAATGCATTCTGTATAAACGTGTCCATGCTTGTCTGCTCGTTGAGGTGAATGTCTACAAAAGCGCCCACGAGGGCGATGAGCCCGTTATAGCACATCAGCAGCGGCAGGCATACGGTGCAGGCCAGCACCCGCGTCATCACCAGGTACTTGAAGGGATTGATTGCCGAAACCTCCATCGCGTCGATCTGTTCGGTAACTTTCATAGAGGCCAGCTCGGCGCCCATGCTTGATCCTACACGGCCGGCACAGATCAGTGCCGTTACCAGCGGAGCCAACGCCCGCACGATGGCAATCGATATCAGCGAAGGAAGCCAGGAAGTGGCACCAAATTCCGCCAGGGAAGGGCGGGACTGCTTCGTGAACACCAGCCCGGTAATAAAGCCGGTAAGACTGATCAGCGGCAGTGATTTGTTACCGATATAAAAACACTGGCGGATGAATTCCCGGGTTTCAAAAGGACGGCGCACCACTTCGCGGAAAAAACGGCTGATAAACCCGAAAATTTCGTAAACAGTAATAAAGAAACCATCAATGCGTTTCGAAATAACGGGTTTGTCTGATTGTTCAATAGGTTCCATTACCAGGATTTTAACTTTAAAAAACAGTGGAAGATTCGCTTTTATGTTACATACAATATAAAGCAGGAACCGGGTCCATCGGGCATCCCCGTCTGCTAATCAGCCACTATTTTAATGGTGAATTTAACATAACAGGCATCAAGAATAAAATTAATTCCCGGCTAATTTTTGCAGGTTTGTTGCAGGCACCGGTGATCTGCTGTGTCTGAGGTGTTTTCTATAAACGTATACTTCATAGAATCCTGTTTCCTGAGGGATTTTTTATGTTTCCGAAAAACAGGCATCTCTGACCAAGAAAATTAATGGATTCCTGTTTTAACATGCTCACTATTAGCAGCATACAAATCAAATAAAAGCCGGAACTCGCTGGAAAATCCAGAAAGCTCCGGCTTTGCTTCTTTTAAGATTACGCAGATAAGTCATCCATGGCATTGCATTTATGCCGGTACTTTCCGTTCCATTTCCCGTTCCCAAAAGCGATGCAGGCCGAGGTCCTTTAGAAACCGGTCGATGTTCCCGTCTGATGAAATACCAGCCCCTTCTTTTACGAACGTATTTTGTATGAACGGAGCTGCATCCGGTGCGGCGCCGATTGCCTTGCAATGCCGGAATTGCTCGTTTACAAAATGCAGGGCGTCCGGCTCTTCCCGAAGCGCCTCGATGGCTTTTACCCCTCCGGGTATGAATACGGCATCAAACAAAACCGATGCAGTGTTAAACAGCGTTTCATCAACGGTTATAACCTGTTTACCGGCGGCTTTTATACTACCCAGGTTGGGCGCAATGATTTTAATTTTAGCGCCCTTCGCCTCCGCTTTCTTTTTCAGCTCTGCAATCATAGCCGCATCTGTGCCGTCGGCCGCTAACACGGCAATACAACGGGTAGCGATGCTGCCGCTTTTTAGCTGAGCCATACTTAGGGCTGCTGATTTTTCAACCGGCGGACTCACCTTTATGGGATTATAATCTTTCGCAAGCCCGTCTGCCGGTATGGCACCATTTATAACAGGCATTACTTTTTTGGGAACGGGTAACCCCAATTTGGATGCCACATATTGCGCCAGTTCCATATTTACATTCGTGAGTGTACCAACCATCCGCTGCCTTATTTCCGGAATGGTCACCTTGGATAATTCAAAACTGAAGGCATCCTTTATATGCTGTTGTTCCGGCGCGCTCTGGCTGTTATAAAACAGGATCGCCTGGCTGAAATGATCCAGGAAACTTTTGCTGCGCCCCCTTATTTTACGTGCATCAATCCGTTCCGCGTAGCTGGTAAATCCTCCTTCCGCCGCTTTGGAAAGAAAGGGGCAGCCACCGCCAATACTGTTGGGTGAATAAGCCGCTTTCCCTTTATTGATCTGCATTTGCATGTGCCCGTCCCGTTGGTTATTATAAATCGTATGCACCGACCGGTTGATAGGGATCTGGTGAAAATTTGGCCCACCCAAACGCGAGAGTTGGGTATCCGTATAGGAAAACAACCGTCCCTGCAGCAGGGGGTCATTGCTAAAATCAATACCCGGTACCAGGTGGGCAGGGCTGAACATGACCTGTTCGGTTTCTGCAAAAAAATTATCCGGGTTCCGGTTTAGTGTCATCCTTCCGATGTGTTGCACAGGCACCAGCTCTTCCGGTACCAGCTTGGTAGGATCCAGCAGGTCAAATTCAAATTTGTGTTCATCCTTTTCCGGGATGATCTGTAGACCCAGGTCCCATTCGGGGAAATGGCCTTCTTCAATGGCTTCCCAAAGATCGCGCCGGTGAAAATCGGAGTCCTTGCCGGAAATTTTCTGTGCTTCATCCCAGGCTACAGAATGCACGCCCAATACCGGCTTCCAGTGAAATTTTACAAAAAAGGCTTCCCCTTTTGCGTTGATCAACCGAAACGTGTGTACGCCAAATCCTTCCATCATGCGGAGACTACGCGGAATGGCCCGGTCGCTCATAACCCACATAATCATATGCGTACTTTCCGGCATCAGGGAGATAAAATCCCAAAAGGTATCATGTGCGGAAGCCGCCTGGGGCATTTCATTATCCGGTTCCGGTTTTACTGCATGTACCAGGTCTGGAAATTTCATAGCATCCTGTATAAAAAATACAGGGATATTATTTCCAACCAAGTCATAATTACCTTCCGTGGTATAGAATTTTACTGCGAAGCCCCGCACGTCGCGGGCAAGATCTGTAGAACCCCGGGAACCCGCTACCGTCGAAAAACGGACAAACACGGGGGTTTCCCGTGTTGTATCCGTTAAAAATGCTGCTTTTGTATATTGCTGTAATGATTTGGTTAGCCGGAATACGCCGTGTGCTCCGCTGCCCCTGGCATGAACGATGCGTTCGGGGATGCGTTCGTGATCAAAATGGGTAATTTTTTCCCTGAGGATAATGTCTTCCAAAAGCGTACCACCGCGCTCTCCTGCCTTAAGGGAATTGTGGTCATCATTCATTTTTAGTCCCTGGTCGGTTGTCATGAACTGGTTGGCAGCATTGGTAGTGCTGGATTGCAGATCTGCCATTTTCAGGTCTTTTTTTGAAGCGTGTTTAGCCATAATTAAGCGGGTTGTTTTTAAGTTAGGAATATATGATCTGACCTAATAAAGTTACATCAGCATTTTAAAATCAAAATGCACTCAGCATTCCGCAGCACTTCGATAAAAATTCAGCATTCATTTATACACAGCAATTAAAGAGTAATGTTATCCGCTGATTTATCAATTGAAAAAAAGGTTACATCAAAAAAAGCAATTTTGAGGCCAAACGAAGCGCATTCCCGGCTGCAGATTAAAATATTTTCTCTTGCAATAGCTTCTTCCCCTGTTTGAAACGCTTCATAATAAGCAACGCCAAAAGGGAGAAAAGACCGGTTGATTTCGCTACACCTGCATTGTGCTGCGCCAACCGGCGCTCCCCCGAGGTCGCTGTATGCGTAAGCGCTGACCCTGCTGTTCTTTGCCGGCTTCCCCTCAAACGGTACTATGTGATATTTTTCGATTGCGTTACCAAAGCCAATACATTTGTATAGAAAAAGCAACGCTATCTTATACTTTGGCAAACAAATAAAGCATATAATTTATGAATACCACATCAAATGCAAATCCTTCTTTTGACTCCTCAAGGCAAAGCGCCATACGCTATGATGCGTTTCTTGGCCCCATGTTCTTCGAACCCTATGCTATAGAGGTGGCGGAGCGCATCCCCTTTCGTGCCGTTTCTGTTGCGCTCGAACTTGCCGCCGGAACAGGCCGTGTTACGCGTCATATACGAAAACGGATCCCGGATTCCGCCCATCTAATTGCTTCAGATATTAATGAGGATATGCTTACCGTTGCCAGGGAAAAACTGGCACATCTTAATATTGAATGGCAAACTATAGATGCGCAACAGCTTCCCTTTAGCGACAATAGTGTCGATTTGATTGTGTGTTGTTTCGGATACATGTCTGTTCCGGATAAGCCAAAAGCATTTGCAGAGGCATATCGTGTTTTAAGACATGAAGGCCTGTTTTTGTTTACCACCTGGGATAAACTGGAGCATAATGCTGCGTCCTATATTTCCCGGATGGCCGCAAAAAAATATTGTGAAGAGATAATGGCTGCATCACATAACCTGGCAACTTCCATGCATGATGAAGCCGGTATAAGAGTGCTTTTAGAAGATGCAGGTTTTTTAAAAATAGCCATAGAAAAAGTACAAAAGAACTCCGTTTGCGCTACAGCAAGCGAAGCTGCGATTGGCCTTGTGCAAAATGGACCGCTTTTCGAAGCAATCAAAAGGCAGAACCCTGCATGGGTGGATGCGATCATAAATACGACAGAAGCCGAGCTGTCTGAGAAATTTGGAGCAGCTCCGATGGTTGCGCCAATAAGTGCAGTAATCAGCCAGGCATGGAAATAATTTAGTTCAATTTTCAGAAAAACCTGAAAACTACCTGACGACCTAAGTTTTTGATTAAGGGCGAATCTTGAAGGATTCCGAATAGCAATCGACTTTCATGATATTTAAAGAATAGCCATATGAAACTTTAAATCTGTACTTATCGAAAGTCTCAAACGCTCTGTCATATAATAGTTTCTTTAAGGAAAGACTTTTATGAATCTTTGCCTTCGGTAAAATGATACTTACTAAATTCGATTTTGATTCTGGATTCTCCACATCATTGATTAAAGGCCGCCAGTTTCCCCCCTTGTAAAACTCCAAACCGATGATGCAATAAACTTTCTTGGGAGATGTATTAAATAGCTCAAAAGTTAGTTTTTCAGTCAAACGATAATCTGGCTTTAAGGTGCTGAAACGTATCTGGCTATAGCAAATGCAAAAATTAGCCAACAGGATAAAAAGTATTAACGAAACTTTCTTGAACGTTTTCATAATATTAATAATAAGTTTTCCCCAACGTTGAAGCATTACAAGGATAACTAACAATAACATTTAACGACTTTTCGAAGTTAGTATATCTCAATAATCTTGGGAAAAAACCTCTTCCTACTTCAATGCAGCCATGGGAAAAGCCTTTATGAGAGTCGTGAAGATAAAATGAATGCCTGCCGAAAGTTTGTGTTCCTGCGCTCGGATTTAATTTAGCCCTCATTGTTCCCCATCAGGGGATATGTAGGCTTTGCTCTCTCTTGCAGTAAATGAACTTGGTATTTTTTGAATTCTATTGTCTGATAGAATTTCGCCCGTATTAGGATCCGCTTCTGCTACTCGATTGGGCTCCAATGTCAAATCAACTGAATACTGACCATCAGGCACCCTTTGTCGGGAACATTTTGTTCGTTGGCATTTTGATGTCCAGGTAATCCCGAGGTGCAAGCGGATGTGGTTGGGAGCCAATAAGAATGTTTTTTGGACTTCGGTACCGGAAGGGTGGCAAAAAGAAGCGGAAGGTGTTGGACAGCTAATCGAAGAATTTTTAAACTGAAAGGAATAAATAAAATGTGTTATTACAATGGGCAAAAAGTAACAAAGAGCGAGTTTATCCGGTTAAAGCATCTTGAAAAACTGGTGAAAAATTATCAGTTTTTGAATAGGGATGTAATAAACGGTTTTGACTTTGGGCCATCTGCAGTTCTAGTTCCAATAAAAAATGAAAATGGGGAAGATGATTTTGAAATAAAGCAGATGGAATGGGGCTTTATCCCTGATCCACTTTCCTGGCCGTTTTGGGAAACAAGAGAACAGGTCTTCAATGGCCGACGTGGCTTTAAGGATACTAGTGGAAGTTTATAAAGTATGACTTTTTGAACGCGGTTTCAGAGAAGATACTACAACCTAGAAGTGTTTACCGGCAGGCCGCAAGGCATCGGCCGTGCTTATTTCTTTCATCCGGATATTAAGAGTGGCGGCATATTTTCCACGTAATAAAAAAACCGGCGAACCGCGCATCACCTCTGAGCAGTATCCATACAGGATACAACTGGCGGACAGGGAGTATTTTTTCATAGCCGGCATCTGGTAAGAGTGGGAAGATGCGCTGACTGATGAAAAAGTAAATACCGCTTCTATATTAACCACCAAGGGAAACTTGGTATCCTGCCAAATTCATAACCGGGTTGATGAGAAAACGGGCGAGGAAAAGGAGCGCCAACCAACCATTTTACCTGATGATTTGGCTTGCGAGGCCTTTTGGTGAAAAATCGGAAGCGAGAATAGCTGAATTGGCACAATTTCAACTACCATATCGGGATATGAGGTATTATACGCTTGCGAAGGGATTTTTGAATTCACATGATCCCCTAAAAAAGCATTACTACCAGAAGTTGCCTGTTTTAGATCTGCCCGGAGGCGATTTAAACAACCAGGAAGAAGGACAATTGAAATTATTCTAAAAGAAAAGGTCCTTATTGAGCAGCAACTGCCAAAGAAAAAGTTTTTTGGATATATCAAATTAATATCCTACTTTAGGTAACCAAAGATACTGGGAAACTAAATTTATGAAAACGGCAAGCTAACGCAATTTTGACAGACTTCGTTTTACAGTAAACTTCTTTTTTCGTTTGGCCTTTAAACAATTCAACGATGAACAATTTGCCCCTTAAAGAAATTCTTTAAAAAGCATTATATACTACTACTGTTTATTGGCTAATGAATATAAACTATTCAATTCGCTAATATGACGCTATTTTATTGAAGAAGATCCATAGTAACCTAACCTTTTGCAAATGAATACTTTAACTAAACTGTTAATTGTAGATGACCAGGAAGTTATAAGAGCGGGGTTAAAAGATATGATCCACTCGGCTCCCAGTTTCTCAAAGACCTTAGTCATACAAGCTCGAAATTTAAATGAAGCCAAAACCTATGTTTTATCAGAACAGCCCGAAATTATTCTATTAGATTATCAATTGGAGATCAACTCAAGGGACGGCCTAATGAGCTGGCTTGAAAACGAAGAAATTAAAATTCCTTCTATAGCTCTATTTGATTATGCTGATATAGAATATTTTGAATATATGAAAAAATCAAATTTGATAGGATATTTACTTAAAGACATTTCCACCCGAGAGCTTGTTTCAGCTATTAAACAAGTTAAATCCGGAGAGATTGTTGTTTGTCAGCGATTACAAGAAATGATTGGCAATCAGCTACCCGGACAAATTCGGGAAACCCTACATATTACAAAAAGAGAGCAAGAAATAATTGGCCTGATCGTAAGAAGATTGAGCTCAAAAGAGATGTCCGATAGACTGTTTTTAAGCAAACGAACTATTGATAAACACCGTCAAAACATTTTCAAAAAATTTAAAGTCAACAGCACTTCCGCATTAATTAATGCCATAAGGATTTCTGTTTGTATTACTATATCTTTTACATCCAGCCTCGACATTTTATTAATCACATAATAAATTATATTTCTAGAAAAACTTCATAAACTTTAAATAAAAACAGTTATTTGTAATATCCATTAAAGTAATAAACGTTCAAAATGACAGTTCCACTATGTTAGCCTCCTAATGCAATTTTTTGGTCTGAAATATCTAATACTTTTATCTGATCACTTATTTTTTCATGTATATTTACCGTCATCGCCCTACCATTTAATGTAATCATTGCAGTTTTTTTCTTTGTGGAGGGATTATAAATATATCCACTGCATTTTATTTCAGGTATCGGAGCCAAGGGAATTTCTTGAATTGTAGAATTCGACTGATTATTCAATGTTGGCGCTCCTGTTTTTTGGGAAACAACCAAGATTTTTGCTCAATATCTTCCTCTTCCAAAGCAAGTTCATTGCTGAACGGGTCGGGATAAGCTTCTGCCGTAAGCAGGTAGAAAGCGTATCTTCGGTTTGCGGTGGTGTTTTGTATAAAAAACATCCAGGGAGCATTGTAAGGACTCACTGTATTTTTCCTATTGCGCGTACCCGCCACTGGTATTTTTTACCCTGCTCCAGCGTAATGATCCGGATACTGCTGCTGGTAACGGTATCTTTTATCAGTTTTGCCAGGGAATCAAATTTTGGCTGAGCTACCTGAACCTGGTAATCGGCCAGCTGCTGAAGCGGTGTCCAGAAAGGCACTCAGTTCCTAAACTCTTTTACCGAAATATCCTTTTTTCAGATCATCCGGCAGGAAGTGCACCAGAGAATCTACCGAACGGTGATGCAGCTGGATCAGGCGCTGCGAGAAGGAATACGGCGTTCCCTGCAGGATTTTTTGTAATACCTCAACATACCGGAGATTATGCGCCTCGGCCGTTACATATTAACTACTTCTTTATTGCTTGCTTTTTTAACAAATAATTTCCGTTGAAAGCATCTGATTGCTTACAATGCCGGCATTCCGGTATCAGCATCTACTTTTGTGGCTTCTCCAGAAATTCCTTTCTTTAGATAATTCGTTAAATTCAAAACATATCTGTTATCAAATGGATTCCCTGCCTGAAATTCACTGAACCTATTTCCAACATTCATACGCCAATACATTGAATTATTCCTTCTAATTTCTGGATCCAAATATTTGGAAAACACAAGGTTATTACCTAAAGGTTCAATTGGATAAAGCACCCCGTTGTTGTACAAATACAACTCATTTGCAACCGCGATTCCCCATGGCTTAACTGGTCTTAAAGTGCTATCTTCTATTGTAAAAGAATTAACCTCCACAAATTTTGACGCAGTATCTGTTCTCAAATAAAACTGCCCGAAGGATGGAGATCCATTTTTAAAATCCTCATAACTCATGTAAATACCTGTTCTAAAAACCCCATTTTTAATGAACTTATACTTTTCTTGTTCAAATTTCAGTACTTCTTCTTTGGTTTTAACATCACCATTAGAAGAATTTAAAATTGCCCCATTCGGCATTGACATAGCGTTAAGAATAGAAGTTGCAAGTATAGCTGGAACAGAAGAAATTTCACTCGAATTATTAGAAAAAATGTCATCGATTTCCTTAACCAACACAAAAGCATTGCCCGCTACAGGACTTTCAAATAAAGTTGCCTTAATATGAACATAGTTTCCTGGAGACATTTTTCCAACACTTAGAACCCGAACTAGAAGCAATCCTCTTTTGTTCCGTGTTAAAAATATATTATCCGCAACATTTCCAATTATTTCATTTAAATATTCATTTTTTGCAAGTGGTGCAGTAATCGCAATCCGATCATTACCCTTGTTTGCAGTTTCCATGTAACCTAAAGTAAGAGAGTCTCCTGTAAAGTCTACTATCTCTAAAGCTTTCCCTGCGACCGAATTACCTGAATCAGACAGCTGCCTATTTTGAATATTAAGCGGCAACAATACTTTCTCTTGTTGAGCGAATAAACAAACAGTTAAACCCAACGCCATTAATGTAAAAAAGGAGTTTAGTTTCATATAGTTTTCATTTCATTTTTATCAAAACGAAGTCTTTCATTTATAAATTTCAAGCTCAACCAAAAATATAAGCCATGGACATTCAAATTTACAAGCAGTAATTTACCTTCAACTCAAAACTAAAATAAGAAAAGCAAAAAAAAAATACGCACTGATACGTATTTTTTTTGCTGTACGTCGTATTTTATTGGAAGACAAAAAAGAAATAAAGATATACACCCCAACAAAAGAACTCAAATCTGAAGATTAATTAGTCCAAATTCCCAATCTCATATTTTGCTTCCAATTTATGGATTAAGAAGATTTTTCTTTTTCGAAGTATACTTATTAAACAGATCGTCCTTTAAAATATTTCGATATAATACATCGCGCTGACGTTCAATTCTTTTTAAATCGCGACCAATGTCCTCCCTATTCCGATTCGATTTAAAGGCAAGATCTTTTTGATTTTCTAGCATTTCATTTATATTAAGTATTTCAGTTTTCATACTAATACTTAAACCTAGACTATCAGCCATACGATCAGCAATTTTCCGTGCCCTGTCCAATCTAATTGCCTTACTTCGCTCATCACGTTGCTTTTGAGCTGCCTTCAAGATTACTGCTTTCGTTGCTGAATTCACTGTGGTTGACTTATTCAAGGAATCTCTTTGAGCGTAGCAAATATTACTACATAGAAATATGAAACAACAAATGAATATTTCTTTCGAACTCATATCTATTTCATTTTAATTAAATAATTTAAGTTGCCAGTTAAGTTAATTTATCGAAAGTGTATGCGATAACAAAAAGAGCGACTTTAAGCAAGAATCCATTTTTTGTTACAGCATGCACTTTTCTAAGCATTTTTGCTTTAATCATACTAAAATCTGTTTCAATCTGCTTACGCATCTGTTGTTTTAAAAAT
>NZ_JASLGT010000020.1 GCF_030150205.1 Niabella sp. | reverse complement strand
TGCACTTTTCTAAGCATTTTTGCTTTAATCATACTAAAATCTGTTTCAATCTGCTTACGCATCTGTTGTTTTAAAAATGCAACGTGTGGCTCATCTTTTCTTTTACTATTGCTTCTGCGACAGACTTTTGCATGAATGAGCGCTGCCTCAAATAAATCATCTTCACTCAAATAGTCTGTATAGCCCGCGTCCATATAAATACTGCTTTCCGGAGCCACATCGAAAGGTAATTTACCTAAACTTTGACTGTCATGCTCGCTACCCGGTACCATACAGAACTCTACCGGAATGCCATCCAGTGTCATTACCTGAACACGCACACCATAAAAATACCTGCGCATGGCGGCATGTTTACCCCGGAATACCTCGCCCTGTAATACTTTTGACCGGTTAATGCGGATATTATCGCATACTGCAACGGGAAGGAATCCAGCCGGTAATCGGCTGCTCCTGCCATGTCTTTGAGTTGCTTGCCCATTGCTGCGAACATGAATAGCAATAGCTCTGACAAGCGGTGCAATCTGCGGCAATACCTGGATTTGTCCAGCATATCAGGCACATATCCTTTCAACTTCATAAAATGGCGGGCGTTGTCCTGATGGCCTCCAAAATACAAGGCTGATACAAATGCCGTGGTGATAATTTCTGCATCGCTTACTCTTACTCGCAAATCCTCGCTATGCTGCAACGACTTTAAAATATCATCTACAATACAATAAAGAGCTATAATTTTACTGTCTGAAAGCATGGCTATAATTTTTTAGATGTGGTAATCCAAAATTATTATAACATGCTTTCTCTTTTTATTCTTTTATAACTAGCAACTTGGGTTAATTACACGGGCAACATTCTTCCCTTTCATATTCTTCAGAAATAGTCCCATCACTCCATTCGTAATGGAAAACATTAATGTACCCAATACCTGGATAATAGTTTGAACTAATACAAACCCTGATCCCTTCCTCACAATCTCCATTTATACATCTATATTCTGGACCAAGTGATGCACAATTATTATTAGGACAAGGTAATGGGCACGCATCTTTATTATAATCCCCCAAAATCCACCTTAATTGATTGTAAGTAACACTTCCGGGATTGTCATCTCTTTGTTCTATTTCCTCATAACCTGTATTTCCATTATTACCGTCTGATTCGCATCGATAGTTCCCAGTATTCACCCAATTAGGTGGCAAAGGACAAGTAGCAGCACTGTAGCCGCTAATTATCCATCTTGTTTGATTATAGGTACTACTATTTGGATTATTATCCCTTTCTTCTTTTTCTATATTTCCTGTGTTTATCAAATTAGCATTTACAGCACACCTGATGTTTCCAGTATATGCCCATTGCCCTACAGATGTTGAAGAACCACCTTGCCTACTAGAGCGATTACCTGCGTTATCATAGTTGTAGTCTATTACACTTACCTGACCCATTAAGCAATATGACGAAATCAACGTAAAAGTTAAAAAAAGCAGTTTTCTCATACAGTGATTTTATGTACACAAAGAATTGATCTTTTAAAGAACAAAAATTCTATTCTTAAGTCAGTTTCTTCAGCTTCTATAAACCTAGCAAAACACCGAACCTATTAGGCTACGCACTATTAAAATATGGCAGAAAATTGGTCATTATTCGTATTGTTTAATCTAATTGCAGGATAGTAAATAGGCATTGGAATTGCCATTTTTCAATATTCAAATCTATATCAAGAAATCCTAAAAAAAAATACGCATTGATACGTATTTTTTAATCGCAGATTGAAATTATTAGAAAAGGGGAGACTACAATTTAGTTAATAAGTCTCAAGCTATTATCCTTATCTATTTACACGTAAAAAGTGGTGATCTTTCCTTATCCTTGACCAAAGCAGCATGTCCAGTTAATATGAAATTACAATGATTTCTAATTTCTGCTGGAATTGTATGATCTTTTTGAATCTGTATTAGGTATTTTTTTACCTGCGGATTTTTAAAATTTAGTTTGACTTCTCTACTTAAATTATCCTGGTCTACGAGTAAATATAACATGTCAATATATGGGTATCCCTTCCATGGAAGAAAATCTTCATTTTTCTTAATAGAATTCTTTTTAATCGCATTATCGACAACTTTATAAACAATTGGAAATATCACTAAATAATCCTCAATGCATAAACCCTGAAGCAGACCTAAAACATAATATTTATATTCCCATTTTTTTTTGGGATTCTTTATATAATTCAATATATCATTCTGATATAATTTAGGATGTTGAAACACTCTATGAAGGGATTTATTCTGAGTAAATTCCAGAAAAAGAATATCTGGTATATTTATCAAATCTTCCCATCCACCCAAAGAAGATAATGATTGATCAATTCTTAATTCCATTCCCTTAATAATGTCAGGAAATTTACTTTTTTGACTTTGTACTGGTTGCAAAAATATACCTGAAAATAAAATAAAAGTAAATATTGCCTTCATAATTCTATTTTTTTCCAACAGGAATTCGGTATCGCCAGTTGAGTGATTTCCAACCAGAGTAATTGTTGATACTTGTTCCTCTAATTTCATGAAGTCCATTATAAATTAAATATCTAGTCTTAGGATCTGTAATAACTCCTACGTGGCCAGTCGCTCCGCTTTCATAACTATATTTAAAACCAGCCGAAGTTCCCCTGGATGGCTTTCCGTCGAATGCTTTGCTCCACCCAGGAATATCAACATTTGGATCAGCCCATTCGCCCGCTGAATAACTTCTATCTAAAGGTATACCAATTTCTTCAGATAAGTCATTCAAAAAATAGTTACACTTTTGAGCGCCCTTCGGAGCAGAGTTTACATCCCATCTTTTTTTATACAAACTTGGGTCATTTTTGTATTTTTCTGCAGCCTCAGCTAATTTGTCGGAGAAACTATTTAGACCATGATTCAATCCCGCGATAATTAAACCAGATGCTGCACCTTCCCAGAAATTTCCACCAGTTAATTCAGCTGTTGCACCTCCTGCGGCGGCAGAAAATGCATACATGCCAATGTCACTGTTTGCAAACTTTCCGCCATACATCATAAATGCAGACCCTGCTAAGGAGCTAAAGGCACCCGTCGCCAGTCCTGTCATAAAGTTACCTCCAGACAATTCCGAAATTCCACCCTGAGCCAACCCATGGGCTGCAGCTCGCCCTAATTCCCCCATAATTCCCATACTCCCAACCGTTCCAAACACACTTCCTATGCCATACGTCACCAGCCCGCTAATTGCACCGAAGCCGGCGGCTTTTCCAAATTGACCCCAATTCCAATTCTGAAAACCTCCGTTGCTGAATGCAACTCCCACTGTGTACGTCGCTGCACCAATTGCGGCCCCAATTACTATAGCCTTAACTATCGGAATTAGAACAACAACAAAAGCAAAATTTCCATCTTTATCAATATATTTTAAAGGATTGCCATTCGCATATAAATACCCATTATAGCCTGCCGGCGAAAATGGATTCTGATTAAAATTGTCTGGAGAAATCATCATACCCGTCATTGGATCATACAATCGGGCATTCATATTTATGAGATTGAATGCCGTAATGTGTTCATGCCCGGTAAAGCCCCTGTATAACCAATCAGGAACAGCAGGTACGCTAGAATAACCCCAATTAACTGGATTTCGCTTTCTACCCCAAGCATCAAAATTTTGCTCTGCAACTACCGATCCAGATTCATTAGTTACAGCGACTATACTCCCTAATTGATCCGTATAAACATAATAAATACTAATAACTCCATCTTTCTTAACTATGATATTATTCAACCCATTGCCTGCCTGAATATAGTAAATTTCATAAGTGTTGCTACCCTTGGTCAGGCCTTCAATTTCTCCCCAATAACTTTTAGTTTCAACAGTCGAACCATTCAGCTTCAAAGTACTAGTAATTCGTTGTTCATCAGAGCCATATGAATAAGACAACTGATACCCACTCTCTGTAATTGTCGCAGGTTTTAAAAAGGAAGTATATGTAATAGAATGCAACTGTGTTCCAAATAATACGCTAGGATTTGCTCCGCTACTTCCCGAACTTAAACTAGCAATTGCTTGAGGCTTAGCCGTGTTATAGTTGTAATTTCCAATATCTGTTTTTTGCAATATTTTCCCTTGTGCGTTACCATCATAAAGAATTCCAAATTGTTGAACACCATTTACCTGAGCGCTGGTTAGCCTGTCGTGAACATCATAAGTGAAGTTCTCAGTTATATTTCTAATTCCGTCTCTACGTCGCCACAAATTCATAGTGAATGCTTCATAATCCAGATTTAGATCTTGTATTCCTGAAGTGTAATATCTTTTTGGTAACTCTCGATCATAGTCCCAGGTTACTGAGCTGGATTTTCCGTTTCCTGTATTATAGCCGGTATATGTTCCACGGCTATTCATTTGTGTGGCAGTGAACAAATTGCGAGTGCTCGAACCCTCTAAATAATTCACTTGGGTAACAATGTCATTATCATCATATACATTTCGGATTGAAAAGCCTGCCGGATATATGATTGACTTAAGGTTACCTCTAGTATCATAATCATATAACTTTGTCATAGTGTTACCGGCAGCAGTCATACTTTCACTTGACAATCTCTGAAAACCATCATATCGATAGGAGTGAACGTCCCCACCAAAGCCCACTTCTTGAGTAATTTTATCGCTACTTTTTCCGGTTACAGCATCGTAGAAATATTCATAGGTTGTCGTTCCTTGCACACCAGTCTTACTTAACAATCTTCCAAAAACATCATACGCAATTGTTTCCACATTATTGTTAGCATCCGTTTGTTTGGTAAGCTGTCCAATACTGTTATACTCATAAGATATTGAACCGGCATTGATATCGCTCACCGAAATTTTTCTACCATAGCTATCATATCCATATGTTACGAAAGTTTGTCCACTACTTGAAACCGTCAATTGGTTCCCCCAACTATCATAGGTAAACGATGTATTTACACCATTGTCGCTGGCAGAAATAATTTTGCCACTTGCATCGCTCGTTTTACTGGTCCATTGCCCAAGACTGTTAGTGGTCTGAACGGTTAGTGTCGACCCACCAGTTGTTGAATAGGCCATAATTATATTGCCCGTTTTACTATTCGAGTAGTCTAAACGACCGTAAGCATCATAGAAATAATATATATAATGAATTGGTTCATTGGAATAAAAAGGAAGCGTTTCACTATCAAGTTGTCCTAAATAATTATACGATTTTGTTGATGTTAGCCAATTATTGTTAAATCCACGTTTCTCCTTTTTTATCTCACGATCTAAAATATCAAAATAAGATTTCACAGGACTACTACCGTCTAATCTTTGGGTCAATGTACTATAACGAGCATATGGCGTCGTAGTCTCCCAACTTTTAGTAATAGTAGCAGCAGTTCCATCTGGGTAATTAGTTCTAATTAATTCACCAAATTCATTGTATTGATACGTAGTTGTTAGTCCATCAGGCGTGGTATTAGTAAGCGGAACACCCCAACGATCATCAAATGTCGCAGTCTCTTTCTTTATAACGCCCCCTCCGGTACGATTCTTTTCTAAAACGTATCTACCGGTCGGATCATAAACATAAGAAATAACAGGCGTCGTCACGCCTGGGGCACTAGTTGACGTTTGCGTTGGTAAACCAAAATTGTTATATGTATTCGTAACTACTGTTTCAATTGCCGTACCCGCATGTTCCGTAACAGTTTGCGGCAGCCCCTGAGCGGTGTATGTATAATTTGTTATTTTGCTAACGAGAGGCTTCCCTGTCCGAATTTTCGTTTTAGTAACAGAAGTTGGGAAACCGGGAAATGGTCCACCCGCAAATGTTCCATAAACTGTCGTAACGGTATCTTTCTCTAACAATGATGTAATATTAAAATCATCAGTCGCTCCTTTATTTACGATACTTTGAATAACATTTCCATAATTATCATATGTATTTAATACTTCGGTACCCTCAGTAGTTAGCCAGTCATGAGTAAAAGTCCGGTCTTGTTTCATAAAAAATCTTCGATTACTGGTGGAGCTTGATGAAACAACATTAAAACCAATTTGATACCTAGTACGTGTAAACAATCCCCCAGCATTTAGGTGCTTTTGAGTTACCCAAGGGATAAGAGTAGAGTAATTCAAATTAATTGTATCCCATTTCCAGGAAAGAGCTCCCATATCATTACGAGATTCTATTTTCAAGAATCCCAAAAAACCCCGTCCTGAACTATGAACAATCATGTCCTCATATGCATAATACTCATTTGACTGAAATGCAATTCCATTCGGACGCTTAATATTTGATAACAAATACATTGGCGTCGCAGAAACGCTATACTCTGGGAAATAGGGCGAAGGCGAGCTTAGATCCGATGCGCTATAATCGCCTTGAGTGCGCTTATATACGCCACTATTATCTTTATTATTTAACAACCCGTAATCAAAGTTTGTTAAATGGCCAAGATTGCTAATACCCACTAATAGGTTTTGTTCCTTCAAGGGCCTTAGAAAAAGATATTTTCCATAAAAAGTTGATGAACTCTCGGTGTTTACTTTTAAAAAGTCAAGTTTTCCATCTCCATTGAAATCACCAGACGGAGCAGCAAACTCTGTATTCAGAGTAGGAGAAGTATCAAAGTTTTCAATCGCAAAAGATGTTCCGTTTGAATAGTAAATCCAGTGTCGGCATGTCGAACTGTTAATATCACCAGAATGCCATATGTCCGTCTTGCCATCGCCATCATAGTCACCAACTGAAAGAAAGTTAGAATAGGTGGTACCATCATTATGTAAAGTCACTAGCTGACTAAAATTAAAATTAACGCTATTGAATGCGTTCCCGGTACTCGTAAATATTTTCCACTGATCATAGCGACCAGGAGGACGAACTAGAAGGTCCGTATTTCCATCACCATTAAAATCGCCAGGGTAAATTTTATAGTTTGTTTTTATATCCGCTGTAGTATATAACACAGAGCTTGCAAAATTGTAGCCAGGCATATTAGAAACAGGATACACACTTAAAATGTAACTTGCTTCATCTCTAACGACTAACAATTCAGTTTTGGAATCACCATTGAAATTTATGGGCACTATATTTTTCGACTCAGCTATGACATTTGCAGAAAATGCTCCGCTTGCTCCATTTACACCAGTCCCAAAATTTGCGACTTCCATGTTAAATATATTCTTAGAGGGTGTAGATAGAAATGCTTTAAAGGAGCTAGCATTGACACCAAGGATTAAAATATAATCAGTATGGCCATCACCGTCAAAATCGCCTGAAGTAAAAAAGCTGCCTCCCTGTTTCCATAGTGAATGCTGGCCAGATGTAGAAGACGGGAGCGTATTGTACTCCATTTTCTTATACGTAACCTCGCGGTAACCGCTATATCGAACTCGGGAATAATTAATATTTATCCCTGTTAGATTGTAACTATTTTTATTAAACTTTGCCAGAAGTACATCGTCTTTCCCATCTCCATCGAAATCCATAACGGCATATGGATTCTGGGCTGGCTCCTTTCCAATGACTTTAACATCACTATTGGGGATGTCCGTATCTATATGGTAATAATATTGTTGTTCCACCGAACCTGCATTATAAGAGCGAAGTGCATACTGTTTAAAAAATGTTTCATTATCATTTCGGGTATATGCACTATACCCAAATGTCATAATATCCTGCTGTCCATCGCCATCAAAATCACCAACATTATTTATATTAGTAAATGTTGAATTTGAATAATTTGCAGTCAATGTTAAATCTGGCACAGAAGGATTCTTGCCATACGAAAAAGTTACGGGATTTATTGCTGTACCATTCGCGCCAGATTCTGTTACACTCGTTAAAAAGTATTTCTTTTGTCGATATTGATAGGCACAGTTATAGCGCCTTATTTGCGTTCCATCAGATTTTTTCACATCAATTTTGTCCAACAATTGAGCAGAATATACTGTTGATCCAGAAATATATGCCGGTGAACTCTGCCAATCCGTCTTGGTTGCGTAAGTAAATAACACCTGATAAGTTGGGGCAGTGCTAGTCGTTGCGTTTCCTGTATATGTAATACTACTTAAATTAAAATAGCGATTTGCGTTATCAAATGAGTAATTATAAAGCATATAGTTCCCACTTGCATCTTTTACACGCCGTAACGCCCAAAAAATCACTTGTGTTCCATCATTTGTCATCATTTTACTATTGTCAGTGCCATATTCTAAAGTCAACCCATTCTTGGTGGTAACCTTAAAATATTCAGGAGAATTGCCATTACCGCCAATTGCCTCAATTTTTGTAAACGTTTCCTGTTCGGTACCATAAACAGCGCCCGCTACACTATTATTTCCACTAATCAACATCAATCGCTGTCCATCAAGAGAGAATACGTCATTATCCCCAGTAAAATCAATAGGCGTAGCGATCCCGTCATGAAATACATCTTTTCCTGACCTAGTGATCATAGATAGCGATCCAAGGGTCCAACCATAGCCACTAAAACCATTACCACCACCCTGAGAACTGTAACTCAGTGAAACTTCTGGCTGCACACCTTTAACTCCATCCGGCAGCTCAACTGATATTGTATATAAAGACCCGCCTGTACCATTACTACCCGCCACTCCTTCAGTCATATTAACCGGACGTGATAAATCTATCGGCGTTTGCCCTTTTACTTTAGCTGAAGTGTTAAACAACAAGATTAAGAGAACCCAACTTATCTTAATCCAAGAAATTCGTTGAAACATTAGCAAGCTCATATGCAACTAATTAAAATGGTAATACTATCATTTCCTCCTCAAAGCTATAAATACCATTTAACAAAAAAAATACGTATCGATACGTATTTTTTGAAAGTATAGCAATTAAGGGCCTTAATAAGTGTAAATCCGAAACAGTATCTCCTATCTTTATATTCAAGAAAAAATTGGCCCTTTATGAATCGAGCAGCCCATTCATTACTGCTATCTTTTATTCTATATTTTAATAGTACTAACGCCCAATACTAAAGTGGCAAGGTACGCATCGATTCTTCAGAGCGCTCTTTTTTATTCCAAGTAACGGATGTGGCACCTCAATTTCACTCTCGGCATTCTTACTACTGGTTTAAGTCCGGTCATATTTACCAAACACAAGGCAGTTTTTATGGCAAGCTCTTGCATGGCTATTACAAAGTTGTTGATGAATTAGGAGTTCACTTAATTGAAGTAAGCACCGGTCTTACAATTACCTCAGCGAGAGATAATGCAGCCATATATGAAAGCCTTTTTCACGCATATAAAGAAAATATCAAAAGAAAGGAAATAATAATACCAGCAATGAGAAGAAAACTGCTGAAAGGGTTTTGGCTTGTAAATGTTCCTCTCGGATATGATCAATACGGACCAAGGATAAAAAGAGAACAGTTCTTTTGTAAAGAGCAAAAAGTTGTGATTAATAAATATGGAGAATTATTGAGAGAAGCCTGGATTTGGAAAGCATCAGGAATTTATAACGATGCCCAGATATTGTCAAAACTATCAGCTCGGGGATTAAAACTTACACCCCAAAAAATAAGCACGATTTGGAAAAACCATTTTACTGCGGAGTCTTAGCCCATCACCTTCTGGAAGAACCTGTCAAAGGCAATTGGGAAGTGATAGTCAGTATAGAAGACTTAAGAAGGTACAGGAAATTTTGACTGGGCACCATTGTGGATATAAACATCAAAAAGAAGAAGAGAACCGTCCATTGTTGCGATTATTGCGATGCAGTAACTGTGGAAGTTATCTGGTCGGCTACTACGTTTCAAAAAAGGATCTTCATTATTATAGATGTTTAAAATGCCCTGGGGTTAGTTTAACAGCCAAAACTCCAAGTCTTAGAGCAAGACGTGTTGGGGCTTTCGAGCTATTCCAGGCTTTTTTAAGAAAGTTCGAAATTCCAAAATCAATATTTTCTTTGGTTTTAAAGCAACTCACTAAAGTGTTCAACCACTACCAAAAGGAGAATCTTGAAAATAATCAACTTTTGAAAATTCGGTTAAAACAATTCGAAAAGAAAAAAGGAACTGACAATTCGTTGCGGTATGGGTAAAATCGACAAAGAAACATATAGCATTACTTTGGAGCATATAACAATCGAAATGCAATCTATTTACAAAGAATTAAACACAGTTCCTGCCAACATATCTAACTTAGAAAAACTATTGATTTCGTCATACCGGCATTGTGCTGCACCAACCGATGCTCAAGGTTTTGGCAATGACCTTTGTAGTAGTAATCATGCTCAACGCTTTTTAAGACGTATGCGTAAAACATAATGCAAAATTGTAGTCCCGACAAGAATCGAACTTGTATCTAAAGTTTAGGAAACTTCTATTCTATCCATTGAACTACGGGACCATCACCCTGAGTCTGCCGAAGGACGATAAACTCAGGAGGGCTGCAAATATAGTAAAAGACGGCTATTACTGGAGACTCGGGTAGAAATTCCCGCAGATTTCAAGGATATAGCGCAGAAAAAACCAATCGGCGGATATCAGCGTAAACAATCCGCGCAAATCTGCGGGAGCCGTTCAAATAACATTGTATAACCGGCTCATCCCTAGCCATACAGCTCAAAATGCACCGCTTTTTTATCAAATCCCATTTGTACAATCCGCTGGCGGGCTTCATCAATCATATTTTTCCAGCCACAAAGAAAGAAGTTGGCATCCGCCTTTCCCGCGGCCTGCGCTTCATAAATGGCATGTACATACCCTGTTTTCCCTTCCCACTCCTCCCGCGATAGCGTAGGGATATAGTGAAAATCTTCCAGCTCCAGGGCTTTCATCTCTTCATAATACAACAGATCCTGCTGCGTACGGCAGCCGTAAATAAGATAAATATTCTTATGCGGAATGTTTTCCCGCACCAGCGTATGCAACATACTGCGAAACGGTGCAATACCCGTTCCGGTGCATACCAGGAACAAGTCGTGCTGCAGCTGCTCTTCCTTTAGTGTAAACACGCCCAGCGGTCCCCGGAAGGTAACCTTGCTGCCTACTGCCCAGTTTTTGAACATATAGGGTGTACCCAGGCCGTCCTCCACCAGTACGATCAGCAGTTCATAGATGGCCGTACCATCCGGAGCACTGGCAATGGAATAACTGCGCCAGCGTTTATTGGGCTTCTCATGAATGGGAAGATCCAGCGTTACAAACTGACCGGCCGTAAAATGGAAATGATCGGTTTCATCGGCCTGTATAAAATACCGTTTAGTATTATAGGTTTCGTCGACAATCTTTACAATCGTTCCTGTAAGCCAAGTAAGGGGCATCCTGTTTTTCTTTGTAAGATAAATGAAATTTTAGTAAAACCCTTGTGGGCGCGGCACTAATTGCCACCACCGCACTGTTTTTTTATTGCGCCGGGAATGCCTGGTTTACAACTATTTGAGCACAACGAATGGTTTTAAACAGTCCAACGTTGGGATTTTTTTTAAACTCGTCGTATCTTTGCGCCCCCATGCAAACGGAAGTGTTGAAGAATTTTTATGGTGAGGACCCCCGCTGTTTACAAATAGCGAACGAACTCTCCTTGCTTCAACCCGCGCAACTGGCACTTTCCGGCGTACAGGGCAGCGCTTCCCAGTTCATTGTGGGCGCCTGTATGGCACAAACGCCGGCACTGAATCATGTCATCATTCTCAATGAGCCGGAAGACGCCGCTTATTTCCAGAACAGCCTGGAAAATATTACCGGGGCACTCGATATCTTTTACTTTCCATCTTCTTTTAAGACCACGAAGAATTACCGCTTGCTGAATGCATCGCATGTGATGCTGCGTACAGAGGCACTGACCAAACTGGCCGGGGGCGGAAATAAAAAGGTATTGGTAACCTACGCCGATGCCATTTTTGAAAAAGTAGTGGTATCCTCCACCCTGGCTGAAAATATCATTCACCTGAAGACGGCCGATCCGCTCAATATAGAAGCATTATTGCTAAAACTGGACCGGTATGGTTTTGAGCGCAGCGATTTTGTATATGAACCGGGACAATTTGCCCTGCGCGGAGGGATCCTCGATATTTATTCCTTTGGTAACGATAAACCTTACCGGATCGAATTATTCGGAAACGATATTGACTCGATCCGGATCATCGACCCCGAAACACAGCTGAGCGAACGCAAGTTATTGCAGGTATCCATCATTCCCAATGTAGATACCCAGTTTGCCAAAGAGGAGCATGTTTCCCTTTTTGACTTTTTGCCGGAGAATACCGCCGTTTGGGTACAGGACGCCTCCTTATGTATAGAGCGGCTAAAAGACAATGCTGCCGAGCTGGCACATTTCCTGGAACTGCAGGATACCGGCAACGGACGTGCGGAAGATAACCGGGACGATAAGCTGATCAAAAAGGACCTCAGCAGCGCCGATTTTATAACGGCCGATGATTTTGAAACCGCGTTAACGGCAAGGCCCGTGGTGCACCTGGAACAAATGCCGGCATCCGTAACCCGGGAATATGCATTCCGTACCCGGGAACAGCCGGCCTTTAACCGGCAGTTTGAATTGCTGATCAAAGACCTGAAAGCACATGAAGCAAAAGGCTTTGCCCTGTATATTTTCTCGGAGAATCCCAAACAGCTGCAGCGCCTGCAATCGATCTTCGATGACCAGGATGCCTGCCTGGTGTTTAACCCTGTTTCGGCGGCCATTCACCTGGGCTTTACCGATGAAGATCTTAAGATCCTCTGCTATACGGACCATGAGATCTTTCAGCGCTATCATAAATACCGGGTCAAACAGGCCTATAATAAAAACAAAGCTATCACCCTGCGTACGCTAAGAGAACTGCAACCAGGCGATTTTGTTACGCATATCGATCATGGCGTGGGCGTGTACAGCGGTTTACAGAAGATGGATGTAAACGGGAAAACGCAGGAAGCCGTACGCATTATCTATAAGGACAAGGATGTATTGTATGTAAACATCAACTCCCTGCATAAAATTTCCAAGTATACCGGGAAGGACGGCAGCGTTCCCAAAGTAAATAAACTGGGTAGTGATGCATGGACCCGGTTAAAGGAAAAAACAAAGGCCAAGGTGAAGGAGATCGCCTTCGACCTGATTAAACTATACGCACAGCGCAAGGCACAGAAAGGCTTTGCACATACACCGGATAATTACCTGCAAACAGAGCTGGAAGCTTCCTTCATTTATGAAGATACGCCCGATCAGAGCAAGGCTTCTGCTGATGTAAAAAAAGACATGGAGTCGGAATCGCCCATGGACCGGTTGGTATGTGGCGATGTGGGTTTTGGAAAAACGGAGATCGCGATCCGCGCCGCTTTTAAAACCTGCGTAGATGGGAAACAGGCGGCCGTGCTGGTACCTACAACGATCCTGGCCTTCCAGCATTATAAAACATTCAGCGACCGTTTAAAAGAATTTCCGGTAACGGTCGATTATCTGAACCGATTTAAATCGGCCAAGGAAAAAAAGGAAACCCTCAAAAAACTGGAAGAGGGTAAGATCGACATCCTGGTAGGCACGCATGGGTTGCTGGGCAAAGAGGTAAAATTCAAAGACCTGGGCATACTGGTTATTGATGAGGAACAAAAGTTTGGAGTAGCGCATAAAGAAAAGATCAAGGTGCTGCGCAATACGGTGGACTGTCTAACCCTTACCGCAACGCCCATTCCCCGCACGTTACAGTTTTCACTGATGGGTGCCAGGGACCTTAGCATCATCAATACACCACCACCCAACCGCCAGCCCATCCAAACGGAAGTACTGGTATATAATGAGGATACCATCCGTGATGCCATTTACTTTGAAACAGAGCGCGGCGGGCAGGTATTTTTCATCCACAACCGGGTAGCAGGGTTGAGTGAGATGGCGGCAATGATCCAGGGACTTTGCCCCGATCTTTCCATCAGTTATGCGCATGGACAGATGGAGGGTTCCAGGCTGGAAGAAAAGATACTGGACTTTATTGATCATCGTTATGATGTGCTGGTTTGTACCAATATTGTGGAGAGCGGGGTCGATATCCCGAATGTGAATACCATCATCATCAATAACGCGCATCATTTCGGACTCAGCGATCTGCATCAACTGCGGGGCCGTGTAGGACGAAGCAATAAAAAAGCATTCTGCTACCTGCTGGCGCCACCCATGAGCACCCTGCCGGCAGACTCACGCAAACGCCTGCAAACCCTGGAGCAGCATAGTGAACTGGGCAGCGGGTTCCAGATCGCCATGCGCGACCTCGATATCCGTGGAGCAGGAAACCTGCTGGGCGGTGAACAAAGCGGGTTTATGGCCGAGATTGGTTTTGAAACCTATCAAAAGATCCTGGATGAGGCCATCCGCGAATTAAAACGGACCCAGTTCAAAGACCTGTTTAAGGAAGAAATCAGCAAACAGGACGATTTTGTAAGCGATTGTACCATTGATACCGACCTGGAGATCCTGATCCCGGATGACTATGTAGAAAGCATTACCGAACGCCTTTCCCTGTACCAACGCCTGGACAACAGCGATTCGGAAACAGAACTGGCCGAAATGTACACCGAATTGCAGGACCGATTTGGACCCGTACCGGGCCCGGTGGATGATCTCTTTGAAACCGTTAAGTGCCGCAGGCTGGCCGTGGAACTGGGCTTTGAAAAAATGACCCTGAAAAACGAAACGCTGCGTTGTCATTTCATCAACCGCCCCGATTCGCCTTATTTTGAAGCGGATATTTTCCAGAAGATCATCCAGTATGTACAAACAGGCACCAATAAGGCCCGCCTGAAACAAACCGGGCGGCTGTTCTTACTGGTAGCAGAACCCATTCCTTCAATGAAGTCGCTCTATGACTTTCTGAAAGACATGCATACGTTTTGCCTGGGCGATTCAGGTATGGATAAAAAAGTTTGACCGTCTCCTGCCATTTGTTATTATCACTACCCGCAATGCAACTCCACAAATAGTTTCCCGATCAACATGCCTGCATTTGATATCGCCCCGATTTGATCTTATATTCCATCAATACGTTTTACATCCTGACCGGATATTTAATTATTATACTGATACGCCATTGCAAACTCTTTAGAAAAATCCTGCAGGGTGGTTCCGCCAACGGACAGCAATCTGTTTTCATTATAATGCTCCATAAAACTGCCATCGCGCAGGGCAACGCCAATCTCTACCATGTACACACGGGCCATCTGCTCCGAAAAGCCGTTTTCCACCAACGCATCCAAAAGCTGCTCATCGGAAAACGTCACCCAATGCACATCCGGTTTTTCCACGGCACGCCCCAGGATCTCCGCTATTTCAAAACCATTCTTTTCATCGCTGACAATATATTGAATTTGTTTACCGGAAACAGAACGCTCATGCAACGCATCAAAGGCCACTGCGGCAATATCTTTCGGATGTGTCAGCGGCAGACGAACCGCACCATCAAAATTATTGCCCAGCATTTGCCGTTGTTTGATCATGGGTATTGCCCCATAAAAGTTAGTGAAAAACATTCCCGGCCGCAGGTGCAACACGTGTACATCCTGCAATGCATCCAGCTGTTGCTCCACATAAAAATTGGAACCCGTGGGTCCCAGACCGGTTTCAAGGTGTGCGCCGATGCTGCTTAAATGAACCACATATCGAACACCCGTTTCTGCGATCGCGCGGGCGTATTGGTCACCAACCGTTTTTATATATTGCTTTAAGTCTGTTGTACGGAAATTGGGCGGTATCATCAGGTAAACCCCTTCGCTTCCTTCAAACGCCTTTTTTACAAACCCGTAGTCTTCAACGGAACCAATCACCGGGTTTGCACCCAGTTCCCGGATGCCTTCCGCCCGCGCTGCGTCAGAGCTTACAACGGTTACTTCATGTTTGGTAGCTACCAATTTTTCAATGAGCACACGGCTGATGTTTCCTAAAGAGCCTGTTACTGTTACTTTCATTTTTTACTGTTTTAAATTGTTTGCACAAAAGTATATTTATACTTACTTTTATGGAAGTACTTACCCTATAGTATGTATATATATGACAGCAATAAAAGCATCTTCAGTAATACAGGAAAACAAGAGCAATGCCTTTGCAGCCTGCCCTGTAACCTTTGTAATGGAACGGATTGGCGGATACTGGAAGCCGATTATTTTGTTTAATTTATTATCAGGCATCAAACGGTATAGTGAACTGAAACGATCGATCCCGGCCATTACAGAAAAGGTATTGATACAGCATTTAAAACAATTAGAGACAGATGGATTGATCATCCGGAAACCCAAGCCGGTGGTACCACCTTATGTAACCTATGAACTTTCCAAACAGGGAAAAGCACTAAGACCTGTTTTGTATGCAATGGCAGAGTGGGCCGTAGGTAATGGCGGCAAACAATCCAAACAATTTCAGAAACAGATGGCTGATTTTCCCAAGGAATCATACACGGGCCCTGGCCAAAAGTGAGGAAGCCTGGTTACAGGTTTCTTAACACCCACAGCAATATCTGATATGCAAGGGATGACGGCCACAGCAATTTTGCACACACCAGGAGGTCCACAGCCGGTATAACCTAAATAGGGTATAGCCGTACAAGTGCTGCATTTTTATATTAAATTCGGTTTGTAAGTTCAGTAGGCCGCAATCATCGTTCCTGTTTCCGCAGACATAGCTTCTTCCAGGTCTGTTGCAGCAATACATGGTTATTGAAAAATCGCTACAATATGGATACTTCAATTCCCCGTATACCGCCTCCGGTTTATTTTCTGTTGTCGCTGATTGTGATGCTCCTGCTGCATGCATACTTCCCGGTGGCACACTGGTTGCAGAAGCCCTGGAACTATCTGGGAATTATCTTATTAACCGGAGGGTTTGCGCTCAGTGCAGGAAGCGCTCTTTTGTTCCGGAAGTCAGGTACCCGGCTCCGGCCGGGCGCCCAGGCAACCTTTATTGTGATCGGGGGACCGTTCCGGTATACGAGAAACCCGATGTATGCTGGTCTTGTGATCATGCTTATGGGTACGGCCGTTCTTTTAGGCACGGTTTCCCCGTTGTTTATGATCCCTGTATGTTTTATCATCCTGCATACGCAATTCGTGCTGAAAGAAGAAAAATGGATGGAGCAGTGGTTTGGTGAAGCCTATTTAACCTATAAGCGCAAGACTCCAAGATGGTTTATATAGCCGGGCGTATGCCTCTTTGATTTCTCTAACTTTAAATAAAAAATAATGAATCCGAACAAAGCTTTATGGGAAAAGGGCGACTTCACCCGCATTGCGGAAACCATGCGCAAAAGCGGGGAAGCGCTGGCATCCCGGATGGGTATTGCAAAAGGTATGCAGGTACTTGAACTGGGCGGTGGCGACGGCACCACGGCCATCCCCCTGGCAAAGACCGGCGCCGATGTAACCGTTATTGATATTGCGGCCAACCTGGTACAGGCCGGTAATATCCGTGCAAAGGAGGAAGGCCTTGCAAACTGTGTGTTCCGCGAAGGAGACGCCAGCCAGTTAAGCGATGTACCGGACGCTTCATTTGATGCCACTGTAAGCATATTCGGAGCCATGTTTGCACCCAGGCCCTTTGACGTAGCCAAAGAAATGGTGCGCGTTACAAAACCGGGCGGAAAAATCCTGATGGGCAACTGGATACCGGGCGACCCCACACTGGTGGCCCGGCTATTAAAGATCAGCGCTGCTTACACACCGCCGCCCCCGGAAGGCTTTATCAGCCCTATGACCTGGGGATTGGAGTCCCATGTTATTGAACGGTTTGAACAGGCCGGTATCCCTAAAGAAAATATTACGTTCAGCAGGGAACCCTGGACTTTTGATGCTCCGTATGGCCCTGTTGAATTTGCAGCCGTATTCCGCCACTTTTACGGTCCTACCATGACGGCCTTTGAAGTAGCGGCAAAGGACAACAGATCCGCGGAGCTGCAGCAGGAACTGGAAGAGTTGTTTACCACCGAAAACGAAAGCGGAACAGCAGACCATACGGCAATCACTGCTACCTACCTGCTGATAACAGTAAACCGCTGATACCATAGCAACCACCGATAAGCTACTGCTACAGTTCCTTAATCTTTATATTCCGGAACGCCACACCACTGGCCCAATCCTGTAGTGCGATATGGCCGCTGGTACGCTTGCCAAATTCAGGAAATTTATTAAAATGACTTTGGGTAACCTTGTTTTGCCAGGCAGGAGCATTCAGATCTTCCTGCACCGTCAGCACCCCATTCAGGTAAAATTCAACCTTGCCATTGACCTGCCGTATCCGCGATTGGTTCCAGCTACCCGCCGGAAGCGCCGTTACGGCATTTTTCTGTGAGTCCAGCGCGAACAGGCCGCCTGCTTTTTTAAACGGGTTTGCATTATCTGCATGCAACGGGTCCAGCAGCTGGTACTCCGGCCCCGATGCCCAGGCGGTAGTAATATCCGGACGTTCCAGCACATTGATAAATACGCCGCTGTTTCCGTTTTTCGATAATTTCCATTCGAACTGCAATTCAAAATTGGTATAAGACTTATCAGATACCAGGTCGTTTACCTCTGTTTTATTAACCGTATCTACGGCCAATGCACCATCCCTGGCTATCCAGCCGGCAGTCGTATTTTTCTTATTGTATAAATGCCAGCCGGCGACAGATGCACCATCAAACAGCAAGGTCCATCCCTGTTCTTTTTCCACCTTTGTTAACCGGTTGGGTTGATTTGTATCCGCACAGGAAGCTGCTAAAATCAATATACTGCAATAAAGCAACAGGCGATGGATCGGGGATTGGTTCATTCTCGTTCATTTTGCTGAAGTTATACTTTATTTCAGAATGTAACAACACTGCTCTCAGAGTAAGAAATGTCATTGCATAAAAATCACCGGTACGCGGTCTGTATGCGTTCAAAAAGCCAATCCCTATTTGCTGCCGGTCATCATTTCCTGATAACCGAAATAATATTATTGCGGATAAGGTCCGAAACAAAATCTTCCGGAGAACTGGAGCTTAGCGTCTTTTTTTCAAACAGCAGCTTGCGCATCTTATAAACCTCCATAAATTCAAAAATATTACGGGTATATTCGGTATCGTGTTTGCGCATCCACTGAACCAGACCCGTTTCCGACCGAAATTTTACTTTTCGCCCCCTGTTACGAAACAGTACTTCCATAATAAGTAATTTAGCTTTGATATAAATTCAATTGAACGAAGCGCCGCCGGGCATACCCAGGCCGGCTTTATCAATGCCTTCCCACTTCATGCACACTTACCACTTCAGAATACGATCGCACACCCTCTTTATCTGTTACTGCAATGCGTATGAAACGAATAGATCCCGGCCCTCCGGAATCCCGCCCGTTATGGTAACAGGCAATAATAGCCGATACGAGGGTCAGCACAATCAATACGGCAACCATCAGGCGCCTCCTGCCGATTCTGAAAAATGCTGCAGCTACCAATAAAACACTGGCCATTGAAACAGCATAAGCCGGTTCCCGCATTGCTCCGGAACGGCGCCTATCCGCATACCCCGGCTTCATGGTATTCATATCCTCAATACATATACCATCTACCGATGCCCTTACTTCAATGTAGCTTGCGCTTTCACCTGCCGGTATCCTGTTGGGGGAACGAAATGAATTATTAAGTACAGGCGGCGTCATTTCCGGCAGTGGCTGCCCCTTTGCTTTACACCCAGGCATTATGCGACCGGCTTGCAGCGCAAACCCGAAACACGGGGTAGCTATTTTGCCATTATCTGCGGCGGAGCCCTGGGCAGTTTTACCATTTGTTGGAAATAATATCCATAACAAAAGCAGTAGTTGAAGTTTCTGTTTCATTTGTTTTATCATTAATGATAAAATCCTGTTTCCTTTATACGCTGTTCCCCGCTACTGCAGCATTTTGCTGCAATATGTTTGCAGGCGCAGATCGTATATTCAGTGCTCCGTCTATTGGTTGCTGATCATAAGCATGCGCATTCAGGCCCTGGCTCACATTACATGCACAATAGCCATCCTGTGATACTACAAAGGTACTTACAAAAGCAACATATGCATTATATTTTTTCCATATCCGTAACCCCGTTGCTTATTCGTTTACAGGTTTGCGTACATACGCCATGTATGATTTCCTTATTCACCGCACACCGGAGTAAAACAGCGTAAACGGAGCCGCTCCGGCTACGGTTAATCACTGAAAAAGACAGGATAAAAATTCCTGAAAAACCGGAACAGGTTATAGAAATAGACAGATTTGATTAAATACTGTCAATAAATGAAAGAAAAAAAGCTCGTTAGTATATGGAACATTCAAAAGAAGCAGTTCAATAGTTATTGCGCCTGGCAAAGACCAAACACCTGCATATCGGCCACATTGGAATTACTCCTAAAAACAAGGGCTTCCCGCCTTATGGCTACCTCCGCTGCCGTTAAAAATTAATGTTCCGGATACGCATCTCCCTTATGGCAGGTATTACAGGTAACGGTATTCAGATAGGCCGGATGGATCACCGAATCGGTGCGGAAATAATTCTTATTGATATCAATCGTCATCCGCAGCATATTCCGGGCCACATCCTTGGCTGGGTTTTCATCAGAAGCAAAATCCAGCCGGTCCGAATCCTTTCTTTTTGCATGACAAAAATTGCACTTTACCCCCAATGCTTTGTTATAAGAATCCATAATACTGTCCAGCCGCTCATGTGTAATATCCTGGGGCAGCACTTTCAGATTATGTGGCGGACGGTATAAAGAATAGGAAGTGCCCGCCATAATGGTTAAAAGAATGCACGTAAATACGATGGAAATCTTTTTATATCTCATAAAATAAGTTTTTACAAATAAATGACAACTAACCGCAATTTAGGAAAAATCAAGAGAAACAAGGGTTTGAACGCACAACGCACCATAAACAGTCGTTTGTTATCCGGATAACAATCCTTTCAATCCCACAGAATGATTAACTTTGCAGCCTATTTTTAAGATCATGTCCGAAGTTATCACTCCCGCCTTAACAGCCAAAGATTTTGCAACCGACCAGGAAGTACGCTGGTGCCCCGGCTGTGGCGATTATTCTATATTGGCACAGGTGCAGCGCGTAATGCCTGGGTTGGGTATTCCCAAAGAAAACATTGTATTTATCTCCGGTATCGGGTGCAGCAGCCGGTTTCCCTATTATATGAACACCTATGGTATGCACTCGATCCACGGCCGCGCCACGGCCATCGCTTCGGGGCTTAAAGCCACCCGCCCGGAGCTGAGTGTCTGGATCGTTACCGGTGACGGAGATGGACTCAGCATCGGCGGTAACCATACCATTCATTTATTAAGAAGGAATTTTGATGTAAATGTGCTGCTGTTCAACAACCAGATCTACGGGTTAACCAAGGGGCAGTACTCCCCAACATCCGAAGAAAATAAAGTAACCAAGTCCACGCCTTTTGGCAGCATCGACCACCCGTTCAATCCCCTGGCCCTGGCCATGGGTGCCGATGCCAGCTTTGTGGCCCGTACCATGGACCGCGATCCCAAACACCTGCAGGCCATGCTGATCCGCACCCACCAGCACAAGGGCGCTTCCTTCCTGGAGATTTACCAGAACTGTAATATCTTCAACGATGGTGCTTTTGAGGTGTTTACAGAAAAAAGTTCAAAGGCCGAAGAAACCATTTTTGTGGAGCATGGCAAGCCGCTGATCTTTGGCGCCGGAGGCAAAAAAGGCATTCGCCTGGATGGCTTTAAACCGCAGGTGGTAACCCTGGGCGAAGGATACAGCGCCGATGATCTGTGGATACACGATGAAAAAGACATTTTTAAAGCACAGCTGCTCACCCGCATTTTCGATAACCCGGCACTGGAAGGGCACCTGCCCCGGCCATTTGGCGTGTTCTATGAAGCGGACCGCCCCTGTTATGAAGAAATGATGGCCCTGCAGCTGGAAGATGCCAGGGCCCGCAAGGCACCGGACCTGGATGCACTGCTGCGTGGTAAGGAAGTTTGGGCGATTCAATAATTTTTTTTTGAGCCGGGCTTCAGCACTACTATTGAGCCCGGTTGTGTCACTCCCTTCAGCGTCCGGTAATCCTGTTAGGCAAAAACCAACGGATCAGAAAACATATACAATGGACCCTGTAAAAGACTACCTGGCCATTAATAAAGCGTCCTGGAACAATAAAGTACGGTTTCACTTGGAATCGGATTTCTATGATGTAAATGGCTTCATAAACGGCACCTCTTCCCTTAATGATATTGAACGGAACCTGCTGGGTGATATCAGCGGCAAACGCATCCTGCACCTGCAATGCCATTTTGGACAGGACTCCATTTCACTGGCCCGCATGGGTGCGCAGGTTACCGGGGTCGACCTGTCTGACAAAGCCATTGAAGCCGCCAATGACCTGGCAGCCAAAACCCATACGGATGTCCGGTTTATCTGCTGCGATCTCTATGATCTTTCCAATCATCTGAATGAAACATTTGATATCGTTTTTACCAGTTATGGCACCATTGGCTGGCTGCCGGACCTAGACCGATGGGCGGCGGTTATTTCAAGCTTCCTAAAACCCGGAGGCCGGTTTGTATTTGTGGAATTTCACCCGGTGGTATGGATGTTTGACGACGACTTTGATAAAATAGGCTATAGCTATTTTAATACCGGGCCCATTGCCGAAACCTATACCGGCACGTATGCCGACCGCGATGCGGAGTTGCACCAGGAATATGTAATGTGGAACCACGGTACGGCCGAAGTGCTCAGCAGCCTCCTTGAGAACGGACTTGAGCTGACCACCTTTGAGGAATTTGACTATTCTCCTTATAATTGCTTCCGGCATACCACCGAAATAGCGCCTAAAAAATACCGCATTCAACACCTGGGGAATAAGATCCCCATGGTTTATGCATTAACGGCGGTGAAGCATTAGTTGACAGGTTGATAAGTTTATAGGTTTATAAGGAATACCCTTCATAATAGCTCCCTGTCATCCTATAAACCTGTTAACTTTTAAACTTATTAACTTATCATCCGATATTTGCAGTATGCTTATCCCCATCCACCCCAAAGATCCCCAGCCGCGTTTGATTAAACAGGTAGCCGATACCCTGCGCGAAGGCGGGATCATTATTTATCCTACGGATACCATCTATGGTTTGGGTTGCGACATTTTCCAGACCAAGGCCATCGAACGTATCGCCTGGATCAAAAAAATTGACCCTAAAAAAGCGCAATTCTCTTTTGTTTGTGCAGACCTGAGTCATCTTAGTGATTTTGCCAAACAGATCTCCAACAGCACCTTCCGGTTGCTGAAAGAATACCTTCCCGGGCCCTATACGTTTATCCTGGAAGCCAGCAAGCAGGTGCCCAAGATCCTGCACAGTAAAAAGAATACCGTTGGGATCCGTGTTCCGGATAATAAGATCACGCAGGCGCTGATCCGGGAATTGGGACATCCCATTTTAAGTACTACGCTTCCTGGTGAATTAGTAGAAGATTATACAGACCCGGAGATCATCCACGAACATTACCAGAACCTTGTAGACATTGTTATTGACAGCGGCATCGGTGGAATGATTCCTTCTACCATTATCGATTGTACCGGCAACGAGAACGTGCTGGTGCGGAAAGGATTGGGAGAATGGGAAGAATGAGAGACCTATGAGATTTCTTAAAGCTCATAGGTCTGCTGTGCGCCTAGGTAATTTGTTCTTTCCTCGTCCGGTTAAACACCCAGAAAATAATCGGGAAGATCAGCAGGGTTAATACCGTTGCGGTGATGAGTCCTCCTATGATCACAATGGCCAGCGGCTTCTGCGATTCGGACCCGATACCTGTGGAAAGCGCTGCCGGCAGCAACCCGATCGAAGCCATCAGCGCGGTCATTACCACGGGTCTTGTACGCACTTTCACCCCCTGCAGGATGGCATAGTTCAACGGCATGTTTAACTTTATATTGTTATGGAATTCAGAAATCAGGATCACGCCGTTCTGTATACAAATACCAAATAACGCAATAAAGCCCACACCCGCCGAGATCCCAAAATTCATATGCGTAATATGCAGCGCAATAATACCCCCGATCAATGCAAACGGCACATTGGCCAGCACCAGGAGCGAGTCTTTCATGTTTCCAAAAAGAATGAACAGTAAAAAGAAGATCATGAGGATGCTTACCGGCACCACCTGCCCCAGGCGGTGCGAGGCCCGCACCTGGTTTTCAAATTGACCTGTCCAGCCGATACTGTAGCCATCCGGCAATGCAATACCTGCCACCTTTTTTTGTGCATCCGCAATGGTACTACCCAGGTCGCGGTCGCGAATAGAAAACTTAACGCCGATATACCGTTTGATATTATCCCGGTATATAAATGCGGCACCGTTGTCTTTAACAATATCGCTGATCTCTTTTAAAGGAATCTTGGTTCCATCCTGGCTGGGCACCATTAGCCGGGCAATATCTTCCTCGTCCTTCCGGTACTCCGAAGCATAACGCAGCCGGATGTCGAATTTCCGCTCCCCTTCGTACATTTCGGAAGCGGTCTTTCCGCCAAATGCCATTTCCAGCACCGCCTGCGCATCTGCCGGCTGTACACCATAGGCCGCCATTTTATTACGATCCAGCACCACGCTTACTTCGGGCTGACCAATATTCTTAATGATTCCCGGTTCTTTTACACCTTGTACGGTTTTGATCTGCTCCAGCACCTGGTTGGCAAGGCCATCCAGTGTTTGCAGATCATCTCCAAAGATCTTGATCCCGTTCTCTGCCTTAAACCCTGCCACAGCCTCTGCTACGTTATCAGAAATAGGCTGGGAATAGTTAAACGTAATACCCTGGAACTTTTTCAGCTTCTGATCCATTTCCTCAATCAGCTCGTCCATCGTTATTTTCCGTTTCCATTCATCCCGGGGCTTCAGGTTCACGGCAAATTGTACAAATCCAAAACCATTCGGATCCGTTCCGTCATTGCTTCTGCCGGTTTGAGAAAGTACGCCGGTCACCTCCGGAAAACTGCGGATCACATTCTTTAACTCATCCGTTGTTTTCATCGACTCCCTCAGTGAAGTACTCATCGGCATTTCCGCCGTTACCCATAATGAGCCTTCATTTAACTGTGGAAGGAATTCGGTTCCCAGGAATTTTCCGGAAAAAAGGGTCAGCGCCAGAAAGGCGAGCGCCACAAGCAAACTCAGGCGTTTATTGCGGAATGTTGCCCGGAATCCTTTTTCAACAATGCGATCCCAGAAATTCACAAAAATATTATGCTTCTCCCGTACATTTTTATTCAGTAAAATATGCGAAAGCACCGGCACCAGTGTAAGTGTAAATAACAGCGCGCCCATCAATGCAAAACCCAGGGTATAGGCCAGCGGTGAGAACATTTTCCCTTCTACCTTCTGAAAAGAAAAGATGGGTAATAAGGAAGTAATGATGATCAGTTTGGAAAAGAAGATCGCCTTGCCCAGGCCGGTTCCCGTTTGCCGGATCCAGCCGGCTTTTGCCAGCTTGTTAAATTTTTCCATACCATACTTCCGGGCTTTGTGATCGAGCATTACAAATACCCCTTCTACCATCACCACCGCCCCATCGATAATAATTCCAAAGTCAACCGCCCCCAGGGAAAGCAGGTTGGCACTCATACCCGCCAGTTTTAAACAGAAGAATGCAAAAAGCAACGACAGCGGAATAATGATGGATACGATCAGCGTGGTACGCCAGTCGGCCATAAACAGAAAAACGATCACCGTTACAAATACGATTCCCTCCACCAGGTTGTGCAATACCGTATGCGTGGTAAAATCCATCAGGTTATCCCGGTCGTAGAAGGTAACCAGTTTTACATCCTTTGGAAGCGTTTTGGTATTCAGCTCTTTTATTTTTGCCTTTACGCCATCCAGCACTTCTCTTGGATTTTCTCCCTTACGCATTACCACAATGCCTTGTACCACGTCAGACACACTGTCCAGCCCCGCCTGGCCAACCCGCGGCAATGAACTTTCACGCACCTCAGCAATATTTTTAACCAGGATGGGGTTGCCATTATCCGTCTGGATGGTCACGTTTCCGATCTCATCCTGGCTTTTGAGCAGCCCGATACCGCGCACCACATAGGACTGGCCGTTTTTTTCAATTACATCACCACCCACATTCAGGTTACTTTTTGTTACCGCATCATATACCTGCAGGGGTGTAAGATTGTATTTATCCAGCTTGCGCGGGTCGATGCTGAGTTCAAACACTTTATCCTGGCCACCAAACACATTGATGTCGGCCACTCCGGGCACCCCCCGTAATGCGCGGTCTACCACCCAGGTCTGCAAGGTCAGCAGATCGCGTGAATCCCTTTTAGGACTTTTTAGGATATACCGGAAAATTTCTCCGGTAGGCCCATAAGGCGGTTGTACTTCCGGTTCTGCTCCCTCCGGCAGGCTCACCGTCCGTAACTGGTTATTTACCTGGTTACGGGCGATCATATCTTCTACACCATCATCAAAAATTATTTTTACGATCGATAAGCCAAACATCGTAGTGCTCCGCACACTGGCTTTTTTTTGCACCGGGCTCATCGCCAGTTCAACGGGGGTGGTTACAAAGCGCTCTACTTCTTCTGCACTTCTGCCGCTCCACTGGGTAATAATCACGATCTGGGTATTCGTCACATCCGGAAACGCTTCAATGGGCATGTTCTTAAAACTGATCAGCCCTGCAATGGCCAGTATACCTACCCACACAAACGTAAATACTTTATTCTTCAGAGAAAAAGTAATGATGCTCTTTATAAACCTGTTCATTCGCGCCCGTATTTATTCAATAATTTCATTCATGATTGTATCTTCAGCAGTCCTGTTTACTGATCGTTGAGCGAGCGGTAAATCATCAGCTGGTTATTGGTCACTACCCGGTCTCCTTCTTTTAACCCTTCGGAGATATAGGTAACGGCACCGGTTTGCTGCAATACTTTTACCTCCCGTATCTTAAGGTTATTTTGAGAAAGGAACTGAACCACATAATTCTTGTTATTGTCAAAAATGACCGCCTGGGAGGGTACCGCAAAAGCAGTGCTGTCCTGGGTATTAAACACTTTAATAGTGGCCTTACTTTCCGGTATCAACAGTCCCTGCACATTGTCCAGCACTACTCTGGCCTGCATCGCATTGGTTTGCGGGTCAATGATTTTAAAGATCTTATCAATCTTTCCAAAAAATTTTTTATCCGGATAGCTCAATGTGGCTACCTCTGCTTTCATTCCCAAACCGATCTTATCGATATCGGCTTCGTTTACATTCACCATTGCCCATACATTGGAGGTATTGGCCACATCAAAAATATTATCGGACCGGTCGCTCCGCAGCTGCATGTCTTTGTTAATATTCTTCTGCACAATATACCCGCTGATGGGCGCTACCACGGAGTAAATATTGCCATTACGGATATTATAAATGGTTCCCACGGCTTCGGCTCTTTTTAACTGATCGCGCGCCTTTGTAAGCTGGCTCTGCGCTTCCAGGACTTCTTTCTCCGTACTCAGTTTTCCTTCATACATTTCCTGTGCTACCCGTAGGTTGTTTTGTGCCACAGCAAGGTCCGTTTTAGCATCACTGATGTCTTTCTGCATACCGGCCATTTCTGTACTGCGTATGGTTGCCAGCACCTGCCCTTTATGTACAAAATCGCCCAGCTCCACGTTTACGCTAATCACGTTGCCTCCTACCAGCGGAAACACATCGATATAGTTGTTTTTATCGGCGGCAATCTTTCCAAAAAAATTCATTTCCGTTTCAATGGGCTGCCGGTGCACCTCCTCTGTTGTGGTGGAGCGCATCATTACATCACTAAGCTCAAATCCCTTAATAATAGTCTGTTCCTTCTGGTTCTCTTTTTGTCCGCAAGACACCAATAAGATCATCACCAGTGCCGGCAGTATCGATACGCGATTCATTCTTAAAATATTTTTGATTGTGTTAAGCGATTTAATTCCTGTGCGGCAATCATGAGTTGTTTTTTCATCTCATACATTTGCAGGATGGTTTGGCGATAGCTATCCATAAAATCTGTAAAATCAACCAGGGTTACATTTCCTTTTCTAAAGTTGGCCAGCATTCCTGCATGCACGGTCTGCAGGTTTTGCAAATCTTCCGTTTTAACCGCAGCATACTGATTGTATTGATTTTGCCAGGTTTGATACGCCAGTTCCACGGAAGTTTCAAGGTCCAGTTTCTTCATATCACTATTGGCCTGGCTTTCCTTTACCTGGTATTGCGCCTTTGTAACATTGCCCTTGTTCCGTTTCCAAAGCGGAATGGGAATGCCTACGGTAAGATTTACCTCATTCCGGAAGGCGCCGCCCAGCTGATCCCATTCTCCGCCCAGCGTAAGGTCCGGCACATTCTGTGAGCGCTGCCAGTTCACATTTACTTTATTGGCTTCAATATTTTTTAATGAATAGCGATAATCAGCATTATGCGCCAATGCCTGTTGTTTGAGCTCATCCAGGGGCATTAACGGACGTTGCGCCAACAGGGCACTGTCCTCATTATCCGTGATGGCCGTATGAATGTTTTCCTGTGAACCGGTAAACGTTTTCAGGAGCTGCTGCTGTTGCAGTATAGTGTTTACGATCCCGATCTTATCATTGTTAAGCTGTACCACCATGGCCTGTAACCGCACCTGCTCTTTCAGGGCCGTATTGCCCTTTGCCGTCTGTACTTTAAAAGCATCCAGCAGATCGGTCATATACGTTAGCTGTGTGTTAATATCGATGAGCTTTTTTTCCTCGTAATGCAGCGTGTAGTAGGTTTCATACAACCGGGCCTTTAGTTCCGCAAGCAGCTGATCAAATTCCAGCAAAGCCAGGTCCTTGTTACTGCGGGCATAGGCTACTTCATATTTTTTTTTCCCGCCCAGGTATAATAGCTGCTGAACAGACAGGCTGTTGGCTTTGCTCAAATCAAAGGCCTTATGGGCTTCCGGGTTATAAAGATTGGTTTGGAAACTCGCCTGGGGCAAGTCCCAGATTTTCGCCTGCGCAATATCGGCATCTGCCTGGCTAATATTATATTGCTGCGCCAGGAGCGACAAATTGTTTTTCAAAAATGCAGCCTCACAGGTTTCCAGGGTCATTTTCTCCTGGCTAAAACCCGAAATGCCTGCCATTAATCCTGCAAAAAATAATAATCCCCGCATACATGATCTGTTTCAGGGCAAAATTGAAACACGGGTCTTAAAGCCGCCTTAAGTTTAGCTTAAAATCTGCTTAAAAAACGGGGCGGAACAACCAGTTGTTAGCGGGCATTGGATAATGGCTAACCGTTTAAATGCCAAAGGTCCAAATCCCAAGAAACAAATTTCAGAACAGGACATCAATCACTAATGGCTGATAACTTAAATGCTAAAGATTCAAATCTCAAAAAAACAGGATCAGAAGACTAGCTCCGGGATGTGATGTTATGTCAACTTATAACTGGTGGCTAATCACTGAAGGCTGGTAGCTGATACCTGCAAAGGAAACCGGACCCTGAAAATATTCTGATCGGGCGCAACCGGCAAATAACGGATCTGCCCTTTATGGTAATCAATGATCCGTTTCACAATGGGCAAGCCAAGGCCTGATCCGGCAAGATGTTGAGCATTGCTGCCTCTCATGAACGGCTCAAAAAGACGCTGCTGTTCTTCCTCCCGAAGGAGGGAGCCATAACTGCACACATCTACTTCTATCCATTCATCGGTTTCCGTGATGGTAACGGTTACCTGCGATGTTATGGAATAAGCCGCTGCATTTTTCAACAGGTTTATAAATACAATTTCCAGCAATGAGCGAATGCCGCTTATAAGAAGTACCGGTTCTTTCTCATCCTGCGTAACAATGGTAAAATCCATTTTCAGCTCCGGGTATTGCGTTAATGTTTGTTCATAAGCATTAAAGATGACCTCATCAATGCGTTCGGTTTCATAAATACTGCTGATATTCTCCTTGTCAAATTTTGAAAGCAGTAACAGGGACCTTGTCAGGTCCGAAAGCTGGTGTACATCTTTGATGATATTGGTGATGGTATGCCTTGTTTGTTCCGATTGTCCCTCCTGGTATTTTAAGTTTTCAAGCTGAAAGGCAATACGGGTTAACGGGGTGCGGATTTCATGCGCGGCACTGGATGTAAAATCCTTTTGTGATTGAAACACATCATTAATACGCCGCATTACTGTATTAAAAGAACGGGCCAATACCGTAATTTCATCATTGGATCCTTTTTCCGGCACCGGTTCCGTGATGTTGTGTGCGGTAATATCCGTTATTTGCTGCGTTAGCTGATCCAGGGGGCTCAGCAATTTCCGTACAAAGAAATAACTACTGAGCCAAACCACAGCAGTACTGATCACATAGGTGAGCAACAGGATATAACCAAGAAAACGAAGTTTAGAGCGTCCGTTTACATCCTCAGCACTGGTTAATATATAAAACTTCTGATCCTCAATGTTAACCAGCACACCAAAATACTCCGGCGTTGTATTTTCTACATAAATTTCATTTTTCAGATCCAGCTCCTTTAGCAGGTTGGCATCCCAGGAAACACTTTCGTCCTTTACTGTACTGTAAAGCAATTTTTTATCCTGGTTAAAGATCAGGATCTCTTCTTTGTATAACCCATCATCCGATTCACTTAAAAACTGCGGAACACCTTTTATAAAATCGGGCGTTTTGGCAATAAAATGGGCCGTCACCATCGACTTGTCCTTCAGATTCTGCCGGAACTCATCCCGCCTGAAATCATAAAAGGCATAATAGATGATCACCATCAGCACGCCAAAAAGCAGCGAATAAGCAATGCTCCAGCTAAGCGCTATCCTTCTTTTTAATGTCATTTAAACCGGTTTCAGGTAATAGCCGAACCCCGGGCGGGTATGAATAAGCTTTACGTCGAACTGCCTGTCAATTTTTTTTCTTAAGAAATTAATATACACTTCTATTGTATTATGAGTGGTTTGAAACTGGTTTTGCCAAACCTCATCTGATATGTATTGTTTGGAGAGTGTTCTTCCGTTTGCCTTTGCCAGTAATACCAGCAGCTGAAATTCCTTCTGGGTCAATTGAATCTCCTGCCCGGCTCTGAACACCTTATACTCGTCGGGGTAAATCTCGAGGTCCTCGATTACAATACGGGAACTATTTTCTTTTGGAGCAGCACTGCGAAGCCGGGAATGGATGCGCAGTAAAAGCTCTTCCAGTACAAACGGCTTTACCAGGTAGTCATCCGCATTGCGCAAAAAGGCTTCTTTTTTTTCCAGGATATCATCATAGGCCGATATAACGATGATGGGCGTTCCGGCATCCTGTTCACGTATTTTTTTACAAACATCCAGCCCGTTGATCAGGGGTACATTAATATCGAGGAGATAAACATCGAACTGTTCTTTAAACGCCCGGTCCAGGAACGTTTTTCCATCAGCCGCTGCCACACAGTCTATACCATGGGCTTTGAGATAAAACAAGATCTCCGACGACAAAACGCTATCATCTTCCAGTAAAAAAGCTCTCATACCTTATTAATGAAGATACAAAAATCGGATATAATCGTTGAAAACGGTCATTAACCGCGGTAGTGCTCTGAAGCTGTGGGCCGGTGTGCAATAAAAAACAGATCCTTTCCCGGTCTTTACTCTATTTTTCCCGGGAAAGGATCTCTATAAAAAAATCAACGCTGCTTAAATGCTGCGCTGAATTCCCAGCTCAAGACCTCTTAATTCCGCCAGTCCTCTCAGCCGCCCAATCGCCGAATAACCCGGGTAAGTCGTCTTTTTAAGGTCATCCAGCATCTGGTGGCCATGATCCGGACGCATATGGATGGATACATTCCTGCGGTGCATGGTCTTTACAATTTCTTTAACCACAGCATACATATCAACATCCCCATCCAGGTGGTCCGCTTCAAAAAAGTTACCGGCTTCATCCCGTTTCGTACTACGCAAATGCAGGAAATGAATATGATCGCCCAGGCGCTCCACCATTCCGGCCAGATCGTTATCTGCACGCACGCCGTAAGAACCGGTACAGAAGCAAAGACCATTTGCCGGTGAGGGCGCAGCATTGATAAGTTCCAGCGCATCGGCTTCCGTACTAACAATTCTGGGTAATCCCAGGATCGGGAAGGGCGGATCATCGGGATGAATGGCCATTTTTAAACCCAGGGCTTCCGCTACAGGAACCACCTGCTGCAGGAAATAGAATAAATGCTGTTTTAATTTTTGCGCATCAATGGCTTCATATGTTTTTAACGCCTTCAGGATCTCTTCCTCCGTAAAACGTTCTTCGCTTCCCGGCAAACCTAAAAGGGTATTGCGGTACAGGGTTTCTTTATCGGCCTCACTTAATTTTTCAAGGCAGCTTTTTGCACTTTCCAGTTCGGCTGCGGTATAGTCGCCTTCTGCTCCCGGACGTTTCAGCAGGAACACATCAAAGGCTATAAATGCCGCCTTTTCAAAACGGAGCGCCTTGCTTCCGTCTGCAACGGTGTAATGAATATCGGTGCGCATCCAATCGAGGATAGGCATAAAATTATACGTTACCACCTGCAAGCCACAGGCCGCCACATTACGCAGGCTTTGCTTATAGTTTTCGATGTATTGCTCAAAATTGCCACTCTGTTTTTTAATATCTTCATGTACGGGCAGGCTTTCAATCACCTCCCAGGTAAGTCCGGCAGCTTCCACCTCCTCCTTTCGCTTGTTGATGGCTTCTATCTCCCAAATGGCGCCTACCGGGATATGGTGCAGGGCTGTAACCACACCGGTACAGCCGGATTGTTTTATATCATTTAAACTAACAGGATCATTGGGCCCATACCAGCGCATGGTATGGATCATGGCATTTTGCGTTTGTTTCATGCTCTTTTTATCGTTTAAAAATACTGAATCGCCCAAAAATAAGCGATTTATAAATGTGCAGGCGCACTACTTTTTCGTGTAATGATGCGGGTTGATAACATCTGTTTGGTAAAATCCGTCACGGGTCGCTTACTTTCAATGTCGGTTAGCAACAGTTTGGCAGCCGTACTGCCCATTTCCACAGAAGGTTGATAGATCACGGAAAGGGCCGGATCCAGCAATTCGGAGTTATTGAAGTTGGAAAATCCCATCAGGCCGATATCCTCAGGAATCCGAACCTGCTTTTGCTTCAGGATGCGAAGTGTTTTTAAAGAAAGGGTGTCCGACAAGGTAAGGAACGCATCGGGCCGGTTCTTCATATTCAGCAATGAGGCAATTACTTTTTCAATCTCCCGGTCATCCGACCCGCCTGCAGCACAAAACTGCACCCATTTTGCATCCTGCTCCAGTCCCAGCTCTTCAAACGCTTTCATACACCCTTCAATCCGTTCCCTGGATATGGAAAGATTTTTATTGTTGGCGATCAATGCTATTTTTTTATACCCGTTTTGTGCCAGGTGCTGAACAGCATTATAGGCACCGGTAAAATTATCCGCCGTCACCTTATGTGTTTCAATATTTTCGGCGATGCGGTCAATAAAAACGATGGGGACGCTCCGTTCAATCATCTCTTCAAACAGCGAATAATCAGTTGTTCCGGCCGCCAGTGAAATGATCAGTCCGTCAATAGACCGCGAGGTGAGGTCATTTACGATCATCTGCTCCCGCTCCGCAGAATCCTTGCTTTGTGTAATGATTACATTATACCCTTTTTCATTGGCAACCGATTCAATACCGGCGATGATCTGGCTGAAATAACTGTTGGCAATATCTGCTACAATAACCCCGATCGACCGGGATTTGCCTTTTCGCAGGCTCAATGCCGCAAGATTGGGACGGTATTTATTCGCATTGGCATAGTCCCGCACCTTTTTTTTTGTTTCCTCACTGATCTCATAGCTGTCACGCAATGCCCTCGAAACCGTGGAAGCAGATAGTCCAAGTGCCCTGGCTATGTCTTTTATGGTGATGGCATTGAGTTTCATATATCCATATCTTAACAGTAGGCGAATATACTCTATATTATACAATCGTTACCGGCAACGATTGCGTAAATACTGCCCTGCAGAACAGATCGCCCTTTGGGAAATAATCCTACCTTGTATTTGTGAGGTTTGCGCCCCGGCGCTCTTCCCCTTTTGGGATCTGAGTCATTTCAATTCGACATATGCAAAAAAGGCGTCTTTTATACCGTGTATTTTTACGGGACCTGACAGGCACATTGACTGATGGCCAGGGAACGATCCATACGGAACCGGGAAAAGGAGAGATCCCAACACCGGCAGCGGCCCCCACCCGCCAGCAAATACCCAAACCTGCCAGCCCATACTTATCAGCAGCCACCAAATAATTTTGACGTGAAATCCATTATTACCGCATTTCTTTTAGGCTGTTTTGCCATCGTTCCGGCATTCAGTCAGACAGCAAATCCTGAAAAGTATCAATACATTTTTACCGTAGCGCAGGATGGCAGCGGAAACTTCACCAAGATCCAGGATGCGATCCGGGCCATGCGCGGATATCCTCTGGCTCCGATAACCCTCTATATCCGGAACGGAGTTTATAACGAAAAAATCGAACTGCCGGCAAATAATACAGATGTTAGTTTTATTGGAGAAAGTGTAGACAGCACAATTATTACTTACGATGATTATTCGGGTAAGGGCCCGTTGACTACATTCACTTCCTATACTGCTAAAATATCCGGAAACCGCTTTACCGCAGAAAATATCACCTTTGTAAATGCCGCAGGTCCGGTAGGCCAGGCACTGGCACTATATGTAGATGCAGACCAGGCTATGTTTAAGAACTGCCGGTTTATCGGTAACCAGGACACTATTTTTAACGGGGGTGAAACGGCCCGGCAATTTTTTCTGAACTGTTATATTGAGGGTACCACGGATTTTATTTTTGGACCGGCCACGGCTCTTTACAGCCATTGTATTATTAAAGCGAAGTCCAATTCATATGTTACGGCTGCCAGCACTACAAAAGGGAAAAAGTACGGGTTGGTATTTACGCATTGCAGGTTGTTGGCAGACCCCTCCGTAAAAAAACTGTTCCTGGGCCGCCCGTGGCGGGCATATGCCAAAACAGTATTCCTTCACTGTGCAATGCCTGCCGCCATTACCCCGGAGGGATGGCATAACTGGGGCAACCCCGATAATGAAAAAACAGTGTACTACGGCGAATACGGCAGCCAGGGACCGGGAATGGCCAACTCTAAACGGGCGCCCTGGGCCAGGGATATCAGCGCTTCCGAAGCGGAGCAATACACACCGGAGCAAATCTTTGCAGCTTGCAACCCGGAGCTTCCTGCAGCAACCAGCTGGTATAAAAACATCCAACCCGCTGTTTTCAAATGGCCGGCTAAATAGGTTCAATGCTCCTGCCGGAAAGCTATCCGATATGTATCTATTCTCCTTTTTTCACCAATACCATTCGTGCCCGGTCTGCGGCATAAACCTTATTGTAAAAATCGGCCATTGTTTTATAATCGCTGGCCGGAAAACGGCCGCTGTTACGCTCATACAGGCGGGTCATGCTGATGATATCTTCCTTTAATTCAAACCGGATCTCATATACACCAAATGCATTTTTCACCGTTACGGCCTTGGGCATCGACTCTATGACGTAACCTTGTGGGATCCTGATTGAAACGCTATCTGACTTTTTGAAACCATAAGGATAAACAATTTCTTCTTCCCGTTTTTCCTCATCCAAAAGTTTACGGGTATCAACTGCCAGAATATTGGGTGCAATAAACAGGCGTTTCCCGGTAATGGTTGCATAATTTTTCGATACCAGCTGCACTTTTTCGGTAACAGCCGGAATGGTATTGCTCCCCGCTTCCTTGTAATTAAACGAATTGATTTCATAATTAGGAAGCGAAAAATGGCTGCGCAGTCTTTTTTGCTGCTCTTCATCCGAAAGGCCGTGTATCACGCCATGCAGGTCATCCTGCAGCAGCCCCGTGCAACGGGTTGTAACAGCTGCGTCTAATGTACCTGCCGCATCCAGCCGGGCATCAATCACCCGGTACTGCGTATTTTCCGACTTAAGATAAGCGGGTGTTCGTACCAGCCGGCTGTCTGCATCATCAATCAGCAAGGCCTCACGGTCGCCGGTGAAGCCTCCCATATACCCCGGTGAAACGGTTTGGCTGGTACATTCCAGCCATATGGAATCCCGTGCCCCGGGTACGCAAACGATCACATGGTTAAACTGATTAGACGGAAAATCACTCACCAGCTCTTTATCATCGGCTCCTGCGGTAATCAGCACAGAATGAGCTTTGATCCCTGCTTCTTTTAACAGTGCCACCATATAATTCGACAAGGCCTTGCAATCGCCATACTTTTTTTCAGCAACATAGGTGGCATCCAGCGGCTGCCATCCACCTATGCCCAGCTGAATACTGATATAGCGCGCGTTGTGTTGCATATAGCGATACAGGGTATCAATTTTTTCTTCCCGGGTTTTCAACCCGGCCGTTAGCTCCTGCACTTTTGTTTTCATACCGGCCGGCAACACATCGCGCCCGGCATAAAGCGTGGTCATAAATTTTCCAAACTGCTGCCAGGTATCCATATTTCCCTTATAGCCTCCGATCTCAAAATCCGAAGGTGCCGTTAACACACGGGTCACCAACTGGTTCCATTCCGGTGCAAAAGCTTCTTCCTCCCGGGCCGGTACCGGCCCCAGCTCCCAGGAAAGCATCTTTGTATTTTTCAGGTCCTTCACCTGTGGTGCTCCGGTATAATGAAACATCTTATAGCGCAGATTGTAATCCTTTGGGGTTTCAAAAATAAGCCGGCTGTTTTCCACTGCCACTTTTGGACCGCTCTGCGGTATCCATTCCGGAAAGTAAAACAACCCGTTCAACTCCATTACCATATCATATTCAATAGTATAAGGATACTCTTTGTAATAAAAATTATGGTATTTGTATCTTCCGTCTGTAATCAGACTGGACCCATCCGTTCCACTGCCGTCCTGGATGTCTTTCCGCTTTACCGATCGTAGCTTTTTTCCATCGGAACTATAAAGTGTTCCGGAAATATCATTGATCAGCCGGAACTTATCATAGCCCACAACAAGAGCGCTGTACTCGTCTGCGGCCTCACTAAGAATGGTGTACACGTAGTGTCTGCGATAGATGGCCTTTCCGATATTCCGTACTTCTATGGTGGTTTCATCCAGGCGCTTAACCAGGTCTGCCTTTTTTAGCAGGGCCTCCGGAATGGAGCTCACCGGATACTCAGCCCTGGCCAGTACCGGCCATAGTACTACAATAAGAAAGAGCGCAGCAGTGCTGGGAAAAAATGCCTTCATCACTGTTTGATTTTTTTTAATACAACCTGCTCGCCGTGTTTTTTTGCAATATGACCAAAAAAATCCCGCAGCGTCTGGTAGTCCTCTGCCTGGAAAGTTGTTTTCCGGATATCAATCTTGCTCTGCAGCATAATCCTTCCGCCGGAGGAGCTGATGAGATACTCAAACATACCCTCGTTATCGTTGAGCATCACCCGTGTTGATTTTGGCAGTTCCTCCACTTCATATCCCTTTGGCAATTCCATATTAAGCACAAATACCTGATACATGGTAAACGGCATTTCTACCGGGTACTTCCGTTCTGCAGAAACAAAAGGATTTGACTTTACTGCTTCCCCGAACATGGGGTTCAGGTAAATCATGTCTTCCCCCTCTGTGTCAAAACTCATTTTATATCTCACGGTGACCGGAAAATCAAACTTTTTTAATGAATCGACCTGGGTATCAGATAACTTCATTGGAAAAGAATAGGATTTTTCAGCCTCTTTAAAATAGCTATCCATGTCCTTTGTTGCCAGCTGATCTCTTATCCGGAACGATTCATAATAGCCGGGCGTACTGCTAAAAGAACCTTCCAGCCCCTTTCCATCCGCTTTATTCACCAGGAATAGCAGGGTTGTTTTTTGTTCACGCAATGAGTCCGGATCAAAGTTTATATTCTGTGGTGTGGTACTTACCATAAATCCCATGCCGTTATAGCATTCGGCCGGTAGTTTTCCAAAACCCAACCGGGGCCGTGTGGCATCCAGATAATAAGATTTTCCGTCTACCCGGGCAGTGCAGATAATATAATTGTACCGGCCCAGCAGCGGGTAAAAGGGGTTTGCCCAGCCATGACTGCGGGTGCTGAGCAACACCGGATTTACGGCGATCCCCCGCTGTTTCAGCATAGCAATCAACAGCATGTTGACCTCCGCAACCGTTCCGCTTTTTTTCCGGTATACGTCTTTCAGGGTAGTTTGGTCAGAAATATAAAAACCGTTTGCCTGGGTGGTTGTGAAATGGTCCCTCACAAAGGAATACAGTGCCTGTACCGCCTCCAGCTCACTGGCGCCCGCGGGTATAATCTCTTTTACCACATCATTCAGCCAGAAATTGGGCCTGGTGATCTCCGCCCCAAAATTTTCATGTTTTAACAATTGTTCACTGGCAGTAACCCAGTTCCCCATGATGTCTTTAACCGGTGTATTGGGAAAGCGATACTGGGAAAGCTGAAAATCGATCTTGGAATTATGGTTGTGAAGCGAAGAAGTAAACGGCTCTTCTTTTAATGCCGGAACATCTGTTGCAGACCAGGTGTTTTGCGTTTCATAACCCGTAAGCGAGTAGTGTTCTGTGGCCTGGGTTCCGTTTGACTCCGACACCGACCAGGTTTTAAAAACATCTTTCTTGGCGTTTTTCAATGGTATATAGCCCTGTGATAAAAATACATATTGAAAGAACTCAGGAATGTAAACGGTATACTGCGTAAATAGCCGGGGATAAGCTCCCTGGAACTCCCAGGGCCTTAGGTTGAATAAGAATTCCGATTCAATGGTGTAAGTATATTCCAGGATCGACCCTTCCTTTAGATTTGGGAATGTAAATTTACGTGCAGTCCAGCGCCGGTCCTGTTTTTCCTTAAAAATATTTGCAGCCTCCAGCTTTGTTTGCTGTACCGTGCCGTTTTCCAGGTTGTAGGTAATGCCTTTTACATCGGTTAGTTTTTCTTCACCTTCGGGAGATACATACAGCTCAATAGATACGTTACCCGCATCAAAACCCTTTTTATTCAGTATTTTGATTCGTGTAGTACGCTTATGGATCAGCGAAAACCAGCCCTTGTTGTTTCCCTCGATCCGGGAAGAACCAACATCGGCCAGCACCACGGCACTGGAATTAGAGTCCACTACAGGCGAATGGAGCGTAAAATCAGCAGCCGTAACCTTACCAAATTTGAGATTAGTCCCTTCCTGGGCATCGGCAATCGGGAATAAAAAAAATGTCAATAAAAGCAGTACAGAAAATAAAGTCGTTCTCATAATAGTTAATTCCAGCAACAAATATAAAAGCTCCATTAACAACGAAAAAATTTTTAACCGGCCAATTCCTTTGTACAATACGGCCGAACATAAGAAAGAGCGACTTCAAAACAATTACCGTGTTTGTTGCCAATCGTTGTTACGGGGAGAACAAACCTCAATACAAGGCATTTATATATTTAAGATTTTTTTTTGGGGGGGGGGTGGCACACCATTTAATGTAGCCTGGCCTCTTTTCATAAAAAAACGGGGCAGGGCCCCGATTTCTCAATGTTCATACGGAGGGTATTAAAAATAGTAATAGCCGGTATTAATTAATTTGTCTGCAATACGGCGACGTGCCTCCTTGCTGTTAAAAGGCTGAGCCTTGGTAAACCGTTTTAATCCCATCAGGATCATGCGTTGCTCATCGCCTTCGGCAAACCCATTGATGGCGTCTTTACCGGCTTTATTGATCTTATCTGCCGCGTCATACAGGTACACCCGGGTCATATCCGCATAGTCGGCTGCAGCTGCATCGCCCCTGGTTGCGGCCGTTTTCATAGTACGTAGCAGCACGCTTTCTGCATGAAATACGTCCATTGCCATATCGGCAATATGCATCAGGATCTCCTGTTCCCCTTCGATTTTCATCATTAGTTTTTGTGCGGCAGCACCGGCCACCATCAGGATGGCTTTTTTAAGATTGGCGATCAGCTTGCGCTCTTCCGCAAACGGTGTTTCATCCTCACTACCAAAGTCTGGTATACTCATCAGTTCCTTTTGTACTTCCATTGCCGGTCCCATCAGGTTCAGCCGCCCCTGCATTGCGCGTTTCAGGGTCATATCCAAAATCAGCAACCGGTTAATCTCGTTGGTACCTTCATAAATACGGTTGATCCGGCTGTCGCGATAAGCTCTTGAAATATTATACTCAGCGCTAAACCCGTTACCACCGTGTATCTGCACGCCTTCATCCACTACAAAGTCCAGCAACTCGCTTCCAAAAACTTTTAACATGGCACATTCAATAGCATATTCCTCTGCCGCTCCCAGCAATGCTTCATTAAAGGGCTTACCTTCATCCAGTAATTTCTGTTCAAACCGGTCGATCCATTTTGCCGTGCGGTACAGGGCCGATTCCGCTGCAAACATGCCAATGGCCATTTCCGCCAACTTGTGTTTAATGGCCCCGAAATTGCTGATCGGCTGCTTGAACTGTTCCCGTGTTTTTGCATACTCCAGCGAAATATTAAACGCCTTGCGCGCACCGCCCAGGGCCGCTGCGCAAAGTTTCAGACGCCCGATGTTTAATATATTAAAGGCGATCTTATGTCCTTTGCCAATCTCACCCAGCACATTTTCAACCGGTACTTTCGCATCCTGAAAATACAGTTGTACGGTAGAAGATCCTTTGATCCCCATCTTCTGTTCCTCCGGTCCTTGGGTAAAACCTTCCATACCTCGTTCTACAATAAAGCCGGTAAATTTATCACCATCTACTTTTGCAAAAACCGTATATACATCCGCAAAACCACCATTGGTGATCCAACATTTCTGTCCGTTCAATAAATAATATTTGCCGTCCTCGCTCAGCTTAGCCGTGGTTTTTGCACTTAGGGCATCACTACCACTGTTAGGTTCTGTAAGCCCATAAGCGCCCGTCCACTCACCGGTGATCAGTTTGGGAATATACTTTTGTTTTTGGTCAGGATTGCCAAAATATAAGATAGGCAGGGTTCCGATACCCGTATGCGCCGCAATTGCCACGGAAAAAGAATGCCCCGCACCCAGGTATTCATTGATAATGGTGGAGGTTACAAAATCCTTTCCCAGTCCGCCGTATTCTTCGGGAAACGAAGTGGCCAATAGCCCCTGTTCCCCGGCTTTTTGTACCAGCGATTTCATCAGCCCCGGCTCCATACTATCAATCCGGTCCAGGTTGGGCCATACCTCCGCTTCCAGGAACTGGTTACACAGATCACGTATCATCAACTGCTCTTCATCAAAGTCGTTGGCAATAAATGTTCCGGCCGGGTCCTGTTCTTTTATCAGCCACTCTGCCCCTTTGGTAATTGTTTCATTGTTTACAGCAGCATCCATTGTTTTTGTTTTTTAAGTTTTAAAATGTTGAGGCATTCTGTTATCAGTCGTCAGCTGTTCGCTGATAACTGAAGGGTAATGCTGAACGCTCATTCTTACCTTAAATTCTCATATACAATCTTCAGCACTTCTTTACAAACCTCAATTTTATCCTGGCTTACACCGGAAAGTGCTTCTTCCACGGTTTCCTCTGCAAAGCCGTAACAGGTTTCCTGCATTTCCTTTGCACGGTCTGTGAGATAAATCAGGTTCTTTCTGCGATCGGACCGCGAAGAGATCCGTTTTACCATTCCTGCTTTTTCCAGGTTATCTACCAGCCGCGTCATGCTGGGCTTATCCCGGAAAGTGGCCTTACAAAGGTCCTGCTGACTAATGCCATCTTCTTTCCATAAGTGGTACAACACGCTCCACTGTTCGATGGTCAGACTCAGATCTGCCTGGTTGAACTTCTTCTGCAACCTCCGGGCAATAGCCGTACTGGCTACACCGGTGATGAAGCTGTACAATTCACTTTTTTTAAATTGGTTGTTTGGCATATAGTTGTTTTAACAACTAACCAAAGTTAGTTTATTTTTTCATCCATCCAACTTTTCGGGATTGATTCCGCTCAATAAAACAAATAAAAAAACGGCGGCATCAAAAGTCCTGCTCCGTTGGGAAATAAGACTTTTGATACCGCCTTTGGCCACCCCATTTCAGGGATGATTCGTAAATATGAAACGTTAGCTACCGGTTTCGATGGCCTGGTTCTCTTTTGTGGAAAGAGCGGCCCGGTGTAATATTAATTGTTCCTGGATCTTGCTAAAGCTCACCTCAACCCATCCGGTATAAATGCGGCTGTTGCGCGTGATCCTAAAAGGAATAAACAGGTGATCTGCGGCCGTCCAATCGCCCCGCCAAAAGACCTGGTCATTGGCATTTGTTACTTTTTCTGCCAGCAAAGCGGCAACCCCTTCTGCCCAGTGATAGCCGTTAAAATCTTCAATACCGATCCGTTGTTTTTGAGGGATCACGGGGATATGGTCGTCTGTATTCACCGGCAACCGGGTAGTGGCATACCCCTGCACCTTCCATTGCTGTTTGTCTTCTTTATTGATGGGATCTCCCAGCAGCGATGTTCTGAAAATCAGGTCATCCGTTCCGTTACCATCCGCATCAACCGATGCCTGCTGGCCAAAGGTGATGGCCCGGTTGTGCAGGTCAACATATTGTATGGTTGCTCCCGGCGGATCCTGTAGCGGCGGATCCTTTTTTTTATCGCAGCTACCGGTCATTGCAAGCACTAAAAGGCAACCTATGGTAAAACGCATCTTTTTACCAAAAGTATGCATCCGGCTCCGCTTGCATTCACCCCATGTAACGAATTGCTGTTTTTTTGTGATGAAACTGCATTTTTAGTGCCGGATCGCAAAAGTGGTACTCTTTTTAATTCGACGGAATATAGATCAGGGGGGGATAAGCCATAGTGCATGTCATCAAGTGCCACTCCAGGAATAAAAATGTTATCGTTTAACCGGCCGGCCATAAAAAAACCGAAATTGCAGCAACTCAACAGCGGATCTGAAACAGCAGTACCTTTTATACAGGCAATCGGTCATTAGTTATGGCGTTAGCGGCACCGGGCCGCAACCGGTGATCTGTTTTCATGGTTTCAACGAATCGGCGCAGTCGTTTTCGGTGCTTAAAAACAGTGCCAATCAGTATACCATCATTGCCATTGATGCACCGTTTCATGGTAGTACCCAATGGAGGGAAGGGCTCCGTTTTACGCCGGCCCAGCTTCATGAAATCATACAGCATTTATTGAACGAAGAATCTTTTAATGCCGTACAGCCGGTAATCCTGGTGGGATTCAGCCTGGGCGGACGTATATGTCTTTCCTATTACCAGCAATATCCTCAAAATGTTCAGCAGCTGGTATTGCTGGCCCCGGATGGCTTGAAAATGAGCTTCTGGTATTGGTGCGCTGCACATACCATACCAGGCAATCGTCTTTTTGCCAGGACTATGAAAAAGCCGGGATGGCTGATAAAATTTGCGGGAGCGCTGCATAAGGCCGGGATCATTAATGCGGGGGTTAAAAAGTTTGCGGTTCATTACCTCCACCAGTCGCAGGTACGCAAAATGCTGTATACCACATGGACCGCATTCCGATTTTTTAAACCCGATATCGCACAGATAAAAAAAACAATTGCTCAACGGCAAACACCCGCGCAGCTTTATTTTGGAAGATACGACAATGTGATTCCTGCAAAACGTGGCGACCGGTTTGTAAAAAACATCGAAGCACTTGCCCATACTTATGTACTGGAAGCGGGGCACCGGTTGCTGCAGGACAGAACGGTACAGGCAATTTTTACAAAAAATTTTTGATTCGCCTGTCGTAAATTGGGCATAAATACTTTTATATGAAATGGCCTTTGCTGCTGATTATTGATGTAATTTTAGCGTATCCGGGCATGACACAAACCATTATTGTCAATTCAGATGGTACACATTCGGTGGTTATCAATAATGGAACAACAAAAACAATCGTTAACCCCGATGGTACGCATTCAACCATTATTGATAACGGGGCAGCAAAAACCATCGTAAATCCAAACGGAACACACGCTACGATCATTAATAACGGCAGCACGAAAACAATCGTTAACCCCGATGGCACGCATTCAACCATTATTGATAACGGAGCAACAAAAACCATCGTAAATCCAAACGGAACACACGCTACGATCGTTAATAACGGCCGCACGAAAACAATCGTTAACCCCGATGGTACGCACTCAACCATTCTTAATAACGGAGCAACAAAAACCATCGTAAATCCAAACGGAACGCATTCCATCCACATCGGTAATGGGAATATCAAATCGTCTAATGGTCGCCGGGCAGCTCCTGTTGTGCATGAAACCGCCGCGAATAGGATTGCAGTTTCCGATACAAGGCATACAGCTTCCCGCAAGCCAGCTGCAAACCGCTACAACCGGCAGAAGGCTGCTACCATTACCAGCCACAAAAAGCGCCCAACGGTGAAAACACAGCGCACTCCCGTTAAACGCACCAATAGTGCCCGTATTTAAGACATTACATCACGGGATTTTAAGGTAGTTTCATTTAATCACGAACCATTAGCTTTGCCAACATGTGGCTCATTGGTGTCCTGTTGCTATTACTCCTGGTGTATACGCTGTTAATCCTGTTTTACACAAAAAGCTGGAAACAGATCCCCCTGCAATCTCCAAATACCGGCAATACCGTTCCTGGTCATCCAGCTACCTTTTCCATCATCATCCCCGCCCGGAATGAAGCAGCTAACATTCTGCAGCTCCTTGAATCGATAAAACGTCAGCAGTATCCCGCCCATCTTTTTGAAGTGATTGTGGTGGATGACCATTCAGACGATGATACCGCAGCCCTCGTGGAAGGATTTAAAGCGCTCAACAGCGAAAATCTTTTAATAACCCTTATCCGGCTCACCGGCGGGGGACTCAACTCTTATAAGAAAAAAGCCATTGAAACCGGCATCGGAGCAGCGCAGCACGAATGGATCATTTGCACCGACGCGGACTGTATCGTTCCCCCCGGCTGGTTACAGGGATTTGCGCAGGCTATTCATGAAAGCGACCCGGTATTTATTGCAGCTCCTGTTGCTTTTATAGAGGAAGGAACGGTTGTGAATATATTCCAGGATCTGGACTTCCTTACATTGCAGGGCATTACCGGAGCCTCTGTTTATAAGAATATCCATACTATGTGTAATGGCGCCAACCTGGCTTACCGGAGAGATGTATATCAAGAAGTAAACGGATTCAGCGGAATTGATACCATCGCCTCCGGAGATGATATGCTGCTGATGCACAAAATATGGAAGCGATATCCGCACCGGATTACCTACCTCAAATCCAAACAGGCAATTGTAAAAACTGCGGCGGCACCCACCTGGAATGCATTCATTAACCAACGCATCCGCTGGGCCAGTAAGGCCACCAGTTACGACGATAAGCGCATCTTTGCCGTGTTGTTACTGGTGTATTTTTTTAATCTTTCCTTTTTGGTGTTGCTCATTGCAGGGTTTATACACAGCAGCTACCTATATATATTATTTGCATGCTGGCTCTTAAAAACCATTATCGAATACCCGTTTATCAGCAGCGTGGCGCAGTTCTTCAGCAAACAGTCGCGGTTAAGATATTTTTTTTTATTTCAGCCGCTACATATTGCATATACCATACTTGCAGGGTTCCTGGGAAGCTTTGGCCGGTATGAATGGAAAGGGCGCCGGGTAAAATAAAGTGATTCCGGATCGGTTTTTTCTTACATTTGAAACGCATGCAATTATTCTCCATATTTCGCCAGTCTGCCTGGAAAAGGCTCAAGAAAAACAAAGGAGCAGTGGTGGGTTTGTACGTGATTCTTTTTTCCATCTTTGTGGCGATCTTTTGCTATTTTCTTGCGGAAGATGCTTCACCCAATGCAAACCGCATCATTCTTGAGATCGGAGGGGCCAAACCCGGATGGAAACAAACCTTTTTAAAAATAAAAAAAGACCAGCAGCCAAATCCCGCCGGCTTTATACAACGGCTGCTGAACGGCCGGCCAGACCAGGCCGACTATATTCCCATTACAGCCTACCAATACACGGCCGATAGCGTCTATGTTGATAAATACATTGATGAAGGGGTTACAGAAAAGGTACATTTCTCAAAAACACAGCTGACCGAAACGCCAATTGTTACCAAAACATTCTGGTTGGGAACAGACAGCTACGGACGGGATATTCTCAGCAGGCTGATCGTAGGAACAAGGGTTAGCCTGAGTGTGGGAATGATCACTGTGCTGATATCAATCAGCATCGGATTGATCCTTGGATCCCTTGCCGGATTTTACCGGGGCAAAATTGATGAAGCCATTATGTGGTTCATCAATGTGATCTGGAGCATCCCGACACTGCTATTGGTCTTTGCAATTACACTGGCACTTGGTAAAGGCTTCTGGCAGGTATTCATCGCCGTAGGATTAACCATGTGGGTGAATGTGGCCCGTCTTGTAAGGGGGCAGGTACTGGCGGTAAGAGAACTGGAATATATTGAAGCAACCCGGGCCCTTGGATTTAGAAATGCGCGCATCATCGCGGGGCACATATGGCCCAATATTATGGGGCCCGTATTAGTGATAGCAGCCGCTAATTTTGCATCAGCAATCGTTATTGAAGCGGGGCTCAGTTTCCTTGGCGTTGGCGTGCAGCCGCCTCAACCCAGCTGGGGATTGATGATTAAGGAAAACTATAATTTTATTATTACGCAAAACCCCATGCTGGCGCTGGCGCCGGGGTTTGCCATAATGATCCTTGTGCTGGCTTTTAATCTTTTTGGAAACGGGTTGCGGGATGCACTCAATGTACGGGGAAAGCTCTGAGAAAATCCGTTTCCCTGCCTGCTACATCGGGATTGTCCATTTTGGGCTTGATCAAATCAGGTATTAAAAACCGAAAATCGAAAATGGGCTTAGTCCAGTACTCTTACATTCCGGGCAAAACTTTCCTCAAGGGAGATCAGCGTTTCGGTTCTTTCAATCCCTTTGATCTTTTGCAACTTCTCATGCAGTACGGTTCGCAGTTCACTGATATCTTTACAGATGATCTCCGCAAACATGCTGTAATTTCCGGTAGTATAGTTAAGACGAACCACTTCCTTTAGCTTATACAATTCTTTGGCTACAGAATCATACAGGGAACTTTCTTTCAGATAAATTCCGATAAAAGCAATCACATCATATCCCAATAGTTTTAAGTCTGTATTTAATTTCGTACCTTTCACTATGCCATCCTTCTGCAATTTTTTAATACGCACATGTATGGTACCGCCCGATACAAAAAGCTTTTTGCCAAGATCGGCATACGAAATCTCTGCATCCTCCATCATGTGCTGGATGATCTGCAAATCGAGTTTGTCTAGATTCAATTTATTGTTCATTTAGGCAATATTGATTTTAAATAATTTAACAATCACTGCAAATATTTAAACATTTTCTATATTTTCAAAATTTTTATTGAATTATTTGGAATGAACCGGGAAGATTCTCTATTTTTGTTCTATCAAACGCTTAAACAGCGGGTTCTTTTACACTGTGGGGTGATGAAATTTTTGGCAGACATGCCCTCTTGTCTCGGGGGTGAGGAGTCCAGGATAAACACAGCATAGAGCCGGTTCCAATTTCGGTTGGGATCGACCGGGGTTGACCACCACGGAATTTGTGTTGCGGCTAACTGCCTCGTGGAGGTTCGAGCCCTCCCCCTACAGCTTTTAAAAAGTCTTACAAGCCACTCTTGTAAGACTTTTTTTATTAGGTTTTTCGGAAAACCGTTCATTTGTAACCGATCCGTTCCCTGTTTTTCCATGATTCTGCTTTGGCCTTCTCTTGGTGTCTCTTTTCAGCTTCCGTATCCAGCATGTTTTCCAGTGCGTCATATATCTGGCTCAGCTGGGCATCATGTCCATCAATACGTTGGTACAATTCAATGCGAAGCTGTTGCAATTGTTCCAGGAAGTTATTACGCAGCAGGGTTAATTGCCGCAAGGCTATAAAAGCCCGTACAATTGCAATATTCATTTCAATGGCCTTTTCACTGTTTAGTACAGACGCCAGCATGGCTACACCATGTTCGGTGAAGGCAAAGGGCGAATATTTTGAGTGTCTGCCACGCTTTGAAACTACCAGTTCATCCTCTGCAACAATAGCATGCTTTAAGGTCGCAATTTGCGACCTTAAAGCATCGTACTCTTCTTTTGTCAGTTCAAACATAAAATCGTCGGGAAAACGATTCCTGTTTCTCCTTACAGCCTCCTTCAACCGCTTTGTTTCAACCTGGTACAAATCAGCGAGATCATAATCGATCATTACACGCTGATCTCTTATTTCATAAATTTTTTGTTGAATAACAGTTAATTGCATGGTACTTTCATTTGTTTTCAATGGTTAGAACATTTTTCGTCATCAATTTACAGCATTTTCATGACTTCCGGAAATATGCTATATGGCTGATTCATCCTCGCCTTAGCCGGAATCATGTGCCCGGAACGCCGGTCATGCAAAAATGGTTTCGCCTCCCCGAAATTACCGTTATCTTGCCTCCTTCATTTTAATTATCTTTGCCCGCTATGCAGGATTTGATTCAAAAGTTAGATGCTTACAAACACGAGATTACGGCATTCTCTGGTTCCGGCGAACAAGCTGCGGAAACATTCCGTATTCAATGGCTGGGTTCCAAGGGCCGGGTAAAAGAAGCAATGGGCGAAATGAAACATGTACCCGTTGAACAGAAGAAGGAGGCGGGACAACTATTGAATGAATTTAAACTATTTGCTGAAAATAAATACGCCGAACTGAAGGAATCAGCCGGCGCAAGTGCTGCTGATCAGTCTGTACCGGATCTTTCCCTGCCGGGTGATGCGGTTCCCCTGGGTAGCCGTCATCCCATTTCCCTGATGCGGCATAAGATCATTTCCATTTTTCAACGACTGGGGTTTGCGGTGGCTGAAGGCCCTGAGATCGAAGACGACTGGCATAATTTCACCGCCTTGAATATGCCGGCACATCACCCGGCACGGGATATGCAGGACACTTTTTATGTGGATGCGGGAGAAAATACGGCTGTTGACTGGCTGTTACGTACGCATACGAGCAATACGCAGATCCGCGAAATGGAAAAAGGTAAACTACCTATCCGCGTTATCTGCCCGGGACGGGTATACCGCAATGAAACCATCAGTGCCCGCAGCCATTGCTTCTTCCACCAGGTGGAGGGATTATATATTGACGAAAATGTATCTTTTGCCGACCTCAAGCAAACCCTTTATTTCTTTGTAAGAGAGATGTATGGCAAAGATGTACGGGTACGGTTCCGTCCTTCTTATTTTCCATTTACAGAACCCAGTGCCGAAATGGATGTGAGCTGCTTTATTTGCGGAGGTAAAGGCTGTAATATCTGTAAAAAAACAGGATGGGTAGAAATTTTAGGATGCGGTATGGTACATCCGAATGTATTACGAAATTGCAATATAGATCCCGAAAAATATACGGGTTTTGCCTTCGGCATGGGCGTAGAGCGGCCGGCAATGTTAAAATATGGCATTAATGATATCCGCCTGTTCAGCGAAAACGATGTGCGTTTCTTAAAACAGTTTACCGCTGCAACGTAATACCGGTAACACCGCATCATAAAAGAAAACCGGTAGCAACAACCACCCGTGATCCTTATTTTTGATAACTATTTATAGAAGTATAACAATGGAAAAAGAACAACTGAAACAACAGGTAAAAGAACAGATCATTAAGTTTCTGAATCTGAATAATGTAAAACCTGAAGATATTAAGGATGAAGAGCCCTTGTTTGGGGATGGCCTCGGACTGGACTCCATCGACTCCATTGAACTGATCGTGATGCTTTCCCGCGAGTATGGCATCAACATCCAGGATCCTAAAGAAGGACGAAAAATTTTAACTACTGTTAATACAATGGTAGATTATATTGAACAACACCGTACAAAATAAAATTCCGTTTTGGGCAGGATTTTAGTTACCGGCATAGGGCTCACTTCTGCGATCGGCGATACAGTGGCAGCAAACCGGCAGTCGCTGAAGGAAGGACGTTCCGGTATCGGGAATGCGGCCTTTTTGCAATCGAAATATACAACCCTGCTTCCTTTCGGAGAAGTAAAAAAAAGCACGGAGGCGCTGGCAGACCGATTGAACGCCCCCCAGGCCCAGGCTACCCGTACCGATTTGATCGCTTTGCAGGCGTTAAAGGAAGCGATCGAAGATGCACAGCTCTCTGAGCAGCAATTACGCAGCCGGTCTACAGCGCTGATCGGCGCCAGCACTGTTGGAGGTATGTGCCTGACGGATAATATGTATGCCGATGCCAATGCCGATGTGCCTACAGGCAGCCCTTACCTGGCATCCTATTCTAATAGCGCCAGCACCCTGTTCCTGCAATCTTTTTTTAATATCGGCGGTATCATCAATACCTTTAATACCGCGTGTTCTTCTTCCGCCAATGCTATTATGTATGGTGCGCGCCTGCTGAAGAGCGGACGGGCAGAACGGGTGATCGTAGGCGGTACCGATAGTCTTGCAAAATTTACGATCAATGGTTTCAATGCGCTGATGATCCTATCAAATGCACCCTGCCGGCCTTTTGATATAGCGCGGAAAGGCCTGAACCTGGGCGAGGCCGGAGCGTTTATCGTTTTGGAAAAAGAGGAGCATATTGTGCCTTCCCGCCGGATCTATGCAGAACTAAAAGGGTATGGCAACAGTAATGATGCCTATCATCCTTCCTCTACTTCAGAAAATGCCGACGGTCCCTTTCTTTGCATGCAGGGAGCTTTGCAAACAGCAGGCCTGCAGCCGGAAGACATTGATTTTATCAATGCACATGGAACGGCTACCGAAAATAATGATGAAACAGAAAGTGTAGCCATGCTGCGCTTGTTTGATAAGGTACCCGCTTTTGCCAGCACCAAATCCTATACAGGCCATACGCTGGGAGCTGCCGGTGCCGTTGAAGCCATCTACAGTATCCTCAATCTCTATCATCAGGAAGTATATCCCTCTTTAAACTTTGAAACGCCCATTGAAAAAACCGGGCTGGTTCCGGTAACGGCTTACGAAAAACGCCCCCTTCGTTATGTAATGTCCAACTCATTTGGATTCGGAGGCAATTGTAGCTCGTTAATCTTCGGGCAATACCTTTAAAAAACATCCTTCCTGTCAGGGGCAGGCGTATCTGATTGCAGTACCGGCTAAAGGCGTTATCTTTATAGAGCATCTTTGTTAAAACAAATACCTATGACAACTGCAAAACACCGGGGAGATGTTGCTGTTTATATTGATCCGCTTACAGACTTTGGTTTTAAACGCATCTTTGGAACAGAGCCAAATAAAGACCTGCTTATTGCTTTTCTAAACTGCATCTTCAATGGCCGGAAACATATCACAGACCTCAATTTCAGCAAAACAGAATATACGGGAGATACCACCAATGGAGGCGGGGCCGTTTTTGACCTGTTATGTACCGGCGACAATGGTGAAAAGTTCATCATTGAAGTACAGCGCAGCAATCAAAAAAACTTTAAGGAGCGGGCACTTTTTTATACAAGCCGCCTTATTAGTGATCTGGCACCTAAAGGCAAACGGCATCTTTGGAATTATGAATTACCGGAAGTATTCCTGGTTGCATTGTTGGAAGATTCTGAGCTGGAAGAGCTTTCCACCGGATCTGTACTCCATGATGTAGGGCTTTGCAGTGCCGGATCAGGAATACGGTTTTATGATAAGCTTGGATTCATTTATATAGAATTACATAAATTTGTGAAAACAGAGGCAGCATTAAAAACAGATCTGGAAAAATGGCTGTATGTGCTGAAGAACCTGGGGCAAATGAAAAAAATGCCGGTATTCCTGCGAAAAACAATATTTCAGAAGTTATTTCACATTGCCGAATACAGTAACCTTACAAAAGAAGAAAAGATGCTTTACGATAAGAGCTTAAAACATAAATGGGATCATGCTAGTGTATTGAGCTATGCCCGGGAGGCTGGTAAAGAAGAAGGCATCAGGATTGGTGAGCAAAAAGGCAGGGAAGAAAGAGACTTTGAATTTGTAATGAACCTTCTTACCAATACCGATTTTGAAGTATCAAAAATTGCTGCATTAGCCCAGGTTACCGTTGCCTATGTAAAACAGGTAAAAGAAAGAATCAGCTGAATTTTCATCCCGCCAGAGCGGGACATATTTTCAAATTTTCAAATCGCCCCTCAATCTTTTTTCGCCGCCAGGGTAAACCCAATGGTTGTGCCTACCCCTTCTGTACTGCGGATATGGATCGTCTGCTGGTGTGCTTCAATAATGTGTTTGCAGATAGCAAGACCCAGGCCGCTGCCTGTGATATCCATACTACGACCCGTTTCGGTGCGGAAAAAACGCTCAAAGATCCGGGGCAGGCTTTTTTCAGTAATTCCCACACCATCATCGCTGATCTCCACCAGGATCCGTTTGTCATCGGTTTTATAAATACCGGCCTTAATACTGCCGTTAATCTTCCCATACTTAATGGCATTTTCCAGCAGATTGATTACCACCTGGCGGATCTTTTCCTTATCGGCATTGACCATAATCGGACCTTCGCAGCCTTTTTTAATGCTGAAATGAATATTTTTCTGTTCGGCTTTTATCGAAATGCCCTCAAAAGAATCCTTCAACAGGTCCTGTATAATAAAATTCCGTTTTACAATGGTAATTTCCCCGCGTTCCAGGCTGGAGATTTCATCCAGGTCCTGCAACAGGTTGGTCAGCCGCTCTACATTCGTGGATGTTTTTTCCAGGAACTTCCGGCTGATCAACGGATCTACCATATCGCCGGCCAAAAGCGTTTCCACATAGCTTTGTATGGCAAAAACAGGGGTTTTAAATTCATGGGAAAGATTTTGCAGAAATTCCCGCCGGAACTCTTCATTGGCCTGCAGTGTGGCTACTTTTTGCTGGTTCTCCTGCGCCCAGGTCTCCACATCTACCGCCACCTCATCCAGGCTTTTTTTGGGAAGGATGTATTTATAATAGGTTTCCTGCCGCCGCGTGGCCTTGGTTTGATAAATAAACTTGTAAATAACCTTGATCTTACGGTAAATAAACCGTTCCAGTACAAAACTAACCAGCAGAAATCCGCCGATCAGTACCACAAAGAACGAAGCAACGGCGGGTTGCCATTTCTGTTCAAATACATAATCGATAAGGCTGATGGGAGCTGCCAGACCCAATGCCGTATAAAACGATAATTTTCTTGGTGAAAGGTTTTTAGGGTCAAACATGCTCAAGCCATTAAAATCATTCCGGAAACAGATACCATCCTATACTTCGAACTTGTATCCCACGCCTTTAACCGTTGTAATACAATCCAGCTCCAGCTTTTGCCGTATTTTCCGGATATGCACATCAATGGTACGGTCGCCCACAATTACGTCATTTCCCCAGATCGCGTTCAGGATCTCATTCCTTAAAAACACGCGCCCGGGCTTTAACGCCAGCAGGTATAGCAGCTCAAATTCCTTTTTGGCCAGGATGATCTCTTTATCTCCGTTCAAAACCACAAATTTTTCCGGATCAATGGTTACCGGTCCCACTTTGATGGCTTTATTATCGTCTTTATGAATACGGCGCAGCAGTGCGCTCACCCGGCTCAGCAATACTTTCGGGCTCACGGGTTTGTTTACATAGTCATCTGCTCCAGTTTCCAGCCCGCGGATTTGTGTAGATTCATCATTAAGCGCGGTCAAAAACATGATCAGGGTATCTTTAAAAGTCGATTGGGCCCGTAATACCTGGCATACCTGCACACCGGTTTTTTTCGGCATCATCATATCCAGGATGATCAGATGCGGTTTTACCTTGTTTGCCAGGTCAATTGCCTCTTCACCGTCCCTGGCCGTGGTTACATCGTAACCATCTTTTATCAGGTTATAAGATAAAATGTCGAGAATGTCGGGTTCGTCATCCGCAACGAGAATTTTATACCCTTTATTATCCATTTAACAGAAATTTAAAGCAAACCTAACCGTATTTTTTTGATATACGGCCTTTCTGCAGGTCTGATTGAAGAGAGTTAATAATAAATTAATCTAATCATCATCATAAAATTACGCTGAAAACTGCCTGGTTTTATCCTGCGGGTATCATGGTATAAATTTTGCATGATTTTTAACCAAATATTCTTACCAGGCTGTGTAATTTGTGATTAAATGTATATGAAGAAGCTTATACCGTTCCTTTTACTGCTATTATTATCTGTGCAGGCCGATGCACAAAGAAGATCCAAAAGAAAAAAAAAGCGGGAACAGGCACCTGTTGAAGTGGTAGACACCATTCCGGCCTATACGCCTGCAATGATCCGGTTAAAGCTTCATGAAACGGTGGATGCCGACCAAAAGGCATTAATGGCCAGCGATGGTAAAGCCGATGCCCAGCTGAACGTTTCCGCAGACGAACGCGTAAATGCCGCAGCAGGCGATGCCGCTACCAAAAGGGTTGACTGGCTGCAGTACGAAATAGAAACAGATCCTACTATGGATCAACGACTTAAAGCGAATTATCTTCTGGGACTTTCAGAAATCCTACGGTATGTAAAAACAGGATGGAGACGGGGCGACGTGGATGCGGCTTACCTGCCGGAGATCATTGCCACGTATAAAAAGTGCATCGCTGCCGACCGCAACAAACAGTCCATAGCGCCCCTGATCCGCAATCTTCCGTATGATGTGGCCTATACCGCCATTTTGCCCCGGGTGTTTAAAGACAATGTTGGCTACAACGACACCAAAGATGTGCTCCTGCTGAAATTAAGCGAGCGGTATCCGCAAAAGACCTTTGCCTCGTTGAGGACCAACCCGGACTCTCCGTATGCCGATAGCCTGATTCGGGTAATGGCACACAAATATCCCCAGCAACTCTACGATTATGCCCAGGCCAATAATAAACTCAGCTACAGGATCCAGAATATTGAAGACGATGCGCTTATAAAAAGCATTGTGGGTATGGCGCGAAGCGATAATAAAAGCGGGCAGTTCTACTTTCCGTTCCTGGACCTCATTTCCTCCGATAAATTAACGATTAAGGAGATCGACGCCGTTAAGAATGATCCTGTAAAATATTTCCGCCTGCTGGTAAAAACCCAGATCGAATATTCAAAACGGGCTTCCGCGGGAGATACTGCGATCGGATACCGGAGTCTTTTGAGCAAACTGGAGCAAAAAGCCAAAGATGAGTTTGTAGCGCCCATCAACGGGCTGCACGAGCGCCCGGATGCCATCCGCTTCCGCGCCATTCAGCCGCTGAGTGCGGAAGAACTGTATTATGTGGCAGTACTGACCAACGGTTTGATCTATACCAGCAGTTATACCAATGGCGTATACCCGCTCATGATGCGGAAGGCCCGCAACAGAGGCGACGAATTGCTGAAAAACCTCAATTTCGATCATTATCGAAAATTTATCAGCCAGGCCGCCTCCTACAATACCCTCAAAAATTTTCTGAGCACCTTTGCGGATAAGGACGACACAAAAAGACTGATGACTTCTTTTGTAAGCAACCTGGAAAAAACAGAGGGGCTGGAAGACGGGGTGGATGTAGCCGATTCCTATGCCAGCGTTTATGAAACCCTCCCGGACCTGGCAGGCCAGATGCTGAGCGATGTAAAAGAAAACCTTGCCCGTAATAAACAGGCAGGTAATAAAAAAGGCGTGGCCATCTACAATATCCTGAATTATCTTTTTCTCTCCGCCGACTCTTCCAACCGGATCGACCTTACCAAAGAGCTTCGTATTCCGCCGGTATACGATATCAGTTTCAGTACACTGGCAAATGAAAAAGGGGAAGTGATCAGCCAGGTGTTCTTTTATGGAGATCAGGACGGACGGAATATTTTTAACGGTTTTCTGAATATGTTTAACCCATCCAACTGGAAAATCGACCGCAGCAATAAGCAATGGGTGGTGATCAAATCCACCAAGGGCAACCCGGTTTCCATTTACGCTAACCGGCCGCTGGATGAAACAAAGGGAGAGGATGACAAGGCCCAGCGTGCACTGAACGCTTACCTGGAAGAAAATAACCTGTATCCCACGGTTACCATTCACCGGGGCCATAGTTACTATGCACCTACTACGATCGATTATATGTCGCCCACATCAAAGCTGGTGTTTATGGGTTCCTGTGGCGGTTTTAACCTCATCGACTCTATTTTGAGAAAATCGGAAGATGCCCATATCATCGCCTCCAAGCAAATTGGCAAAACAGCCATTAACAAACCCTTCTTTCTGTTGTTAACAGAGAAACTCCGCACAGGAAAAGACATCGAATGGATCCCCTTCTGGAAGGAATTTAAAGGCCGGGCCAATGTTCCGGGGTTTGAAGATTACATCCCCCCCTACAAAAACCTGGGAGCCATTTTCATAAAAGCCTATAAAAAAGAAACCGGGGAAACCGATATCTGATTTTTTGCGTCTTGGTTTTGTTAAAAGATCATCGCAAGCTTCCTTACTGCACAAAAAGGGGGTAGCTTTGCGCATCGCATGAATTTTTAGTACGTTTTTTATGAAAAGATCGGCTTTTGTTTTAGGATTGGTAATTGCGTCCGTAACCCAGGCATTTTCACAAACAGAAAATGGCAATATACCCGAATATACAGTTCCCATTACCCGGCAACTGGCCCACGACAATGTAAATAAGCAGCAGAAACTGTTGCTGGGCAGCGATGGTAAAGCAAACGACACATTTACCATTGATAATAATGAAAGCGCCAGCCAGATCGCCACAAAAGCGATTACTACAAAAGTAGACTGGCTCCAATACGAAATTGAAACGGAACCCAGTATTGATAACCGTATGAAAACCGGCTATCTTTCCGGATTAGTGGCCATTTTAAGTCATATGCGTACCGGGTGGTTAAAAAAAGAGGTGCGTCCTACCCATTTTGACCAGATCATTGCACTGTATAAGAAACTGATCGATGCCAATCAGAAAAAAGAATCACTGGTACCTTATGTATCGTACTTTCCCTACGATATTGTGTACACTGCCACCCTGCCCCGCATCTTTGAGGAAAACCCCAGCTATAAACAAATAAAAGATATTTTACTGGTTAAGTATTGTACGCAATACCCTTACAAAACATTTATTGCGCTTACAGATTACCCGGATGCTCCTGCAGCAGATAGCCTGATAAAAGTAGCAGGGAAACAATATCCTGAACAACTGTATTCCTATGCTCAGGCCAATAATAAACTGGGCTATAAGATCCGGTCTATTCAGAACGACGAATTTGTAAAAACGGTAGTAGCCTTATCCCAGCAAAAAAGCGGTCAGATCTATTTTCCCTTCCTGGACAACCTGGTAAAAGGAAAGATTACAACCGCCCAGCTGGATGCTGCCAAGGATGACCGGTATAAATATTACCGCCTGCTGGTAAATACCCAGATTGATTACACGAAGCGGGCACTTGCCGGCGACACCGCCATCGGGTACGCTGAATTAACCAAGCGACTGGAGCGGAAGGCCGCGGAGGACTTTATTTCGGAAATCAACGGCTTGCATGAGTCGCCAAACGCAGTTCGCTTTAAATGCCTGCAGCCCCTGAATGCACAGGAGCTGTACTACCTGGCCGTATTGTCTGATGGGTTGATTTATACCAGTAGTTATGTAAGTGGTGTATATCCCCTGATGATGAGCAAAATCAACAACCGGGGAGATTCACTGCTGGTGAGTGTTACCTTTGACCATTACCGTAAATTTATCAGCCAGGCAGCCTCGTATAACACCTTGAAGAATTTTTTCACTACTTTCAAAAGTGAAGCGCATGCCCAGGACCTGATGACCGCATTTGCCAGCGGACTGGAAAAATCCAAAGGGCTGGAAGACGGGGTGGATGTGGCCGATTCCTATGCCAGCCTTTATGAAACCCTGCCGGACCTGGCACGCCAGATGCTGGCCAATATTAAGCGGAACCTGGAGAGTAACCGGCGCAATGGCAACCAACGGGGTATTGCCATTTATACCATCCTCTCCAAGCTGTTTATGTCGGCCAATCCTGCCAATAATATCGACCTTACCAAAGAACTGGGTATTCCGCCGGTTTATATGGTGCCTTTCTCCAACCTGACCAACGAAAAAGGAGAAGTGATCACTCAAATGTTCTTTTACGGGGATGATGACGGAAAAATGGACTTTGACATTTTTGTACGGACGTTCTCTTCAGATCCTAAATGGAAGCTGGATCAGAGCAACAGCAAGTTTGTGGTAGCTAAAACCACCAGCGGCGTTCCGGTGTATGTATATGCCAACCGGCCCCTGCCCAATGAAGACGACCAGGACTATGTGGCTCAAACAGCCATGGAGGATTACCTGGAAAAGAATAACCTGTCGCCCACGGTTACCTTCCACCGGGGGCACAGCTATCATGCCATGACCAGCGTGGGCTATGTAAGTCCTACCAACCGGGTGGTATTTATGGGTTCCTGTGGTGGCTTTAATCTCATCGACTCGATCTTAAGGCGCTCATCCGACGCCCATATCATTTCGTCCAAGCAAACAGGTTACCGGGATATCAACCTGCCTTTTATCCGGATCTTCCTGGAAACTTTAAGAAATAAAAAAGATATCGACTGGATTCCCTTCTGGAAAGAATTCAGGGCAGCAGCCCATATTACCGGTATGGAGGATTATATTCCGCCGTACAAAAACCTGGGCGCTTTATTCATCAAGGCATACAAAAAAGAAACGGGGGAAGAGGATCTGTAAATGTGCGAATTTGAAAATGTGAAAATGTGAAAATGAAGATTTCGTTACCGCCTCGTGATTTTTCTTCTATTCGACATTCACAGCAATCAGCGATTAGACATTTTGACGTTCGATGTTGAACCCCCAAAAACACATCAAACATAAAAAACGGCTTCAACCTGGCCCTTGAGACTGGATCCAATGTAAAAAGGTGAAACCGGGAACGGTGCGGGTCTTCGAGTGTAAATCAGGATGTGACGTGGAACCTGGAACTTTAAACAAAAAAATCACTGCTTCCAAAGCTGCACGCCACCGTCAATGCCATCGATATTCGAAACGATGGTCATATTGTCTTTCAGTTCAAGCGTTATTTTTTTGGCCAGTCCGCCGCCAATAAACAAATGATCGTAATTAAATGTGGTTTGCAGGATTTTTAATACCGCATGCAGCCGTTTATTCCACTCTTTTTTTCCCAGGTCATCATAAGCCCGCTGGCCAATATACTGATCATAGGTCTTATTATTAATACAGGGATGTTGCCCGATCTCCAGGTGGGGCAACAGCTTTCCATCCAGGAAGAACGCCGTACCAAAACCCGTGCCCAGGGTGATCATCATTTCAAATCCCTTGCCGGCAATACAGCCCAGCCCCAGCATATCCGCATCATTCACCACCCGTGCCGGTTTTCCAAGTGCTTTTGAAAGCAATGCGGCCAGGTCTACCTTATTCCAGTATTGCGAACCCAGGTTGGGCGCCGTATACACGATATTATTCCGCACATAACCGGGAAACCCTGCCGACACCTGGTCGTATTTGAAATCCTTCACCAGTTCTTTGATCGTATGCACCAGGTTCTCCGGTGTGGCCGGAACAGGCGTTGGTTGTTTGATATAATCCTGCACCATTTCACCCTGCGCATTGAGGGTACAGCCCTTTACCTTGGAACCGCCAATATCAATAGCCAATGTGATGGATGCCATATACGTTTTCTTTTTAGAAGCATGAAAGATAGATAAGTTTACGGGTCTTAAAAAAAAATTGTCTCCAGAATAATTATCTTGCAGGCCCATGGCAGATTCAAAAAAGGCATTTTTTGACGTTTCAAAGGTCAGGCGGGTATTTCAATACGCAGCACCGTATAAGAAAAAATTTTACCTGTCTGTTGTACTGGCAATCCTTCTGGCCCTTATTACACCCGTTCGGCCGATGCTGATCCAGCTTACGGTAGACGATTATATTACGCATTCCATTCCCCGGATGGTGGTTTATGTAACGTTGCTCCAACTGGTGATCATCCTGATTGAAACCGTCATGCGCTTCTCCTTTTCCTTTACTACGGCCTGGCTGGGACAGGCAGTAGTAAAAGACATGCGGGACGCTATCTACAAAAAGATCCTTCGTCTGAACCTGCGGCAATTTGACCGCACGCCCATCGGCACGCTTACCACCCGTACCATCAATGATATCGAATCCATCAACGAGATCTTTTCTGACGGACTGATCCCGATTATAGCCGACCTGCTTTCGATTCTTTGTGTATTGCTGTATATGTTCTGGATCGACTGGAGACTGACGCTGATCGCGCTGATTCCGTTCCCGATCATGATCATTGCCACGTATTATTTTAAGGAAAGCATTAACCGTTCTTTTTTTAAGGTACGCAATGCCGTGGCCGCGCTCAATGCCTTTGTGCAGGAACATCTATCCGGTATGAGTGTAGTACAGGCCTTTCATGCAGAGGAAAAAGAATTTGACAAGTTCAATACCATTAACAAACAACACCGCGATGCCAACATCCGGTCCATTTTTGCCTATTCGGTCTTTTTCCCCATCATCGAAATCGTACTGGCGCTTTCGATCGGGCTTATTATCTGGTACACGGCCCGCGAAGCCCTGGATCTGAAACAGGGGCAGCAGGGAGTGATCGTATCCTTTATCCTTTGCCTCAACCTGCTGTTTCGCCCCTTACGGATGCTGGCCGATAAGTTTAATACGGTACAGATGGGCATCATTGCCAGTGAGCGGGTGTTTACGGTAATGGACAACCCGGATACGGATCAGCCGCCTGCAGGCGGATACCAGGATCCGCAACACCGGGTAGCAGGTACCGTTGATTTTGAAGATGTTTCTTTTGCCTACGTGGATGACAAATGGGTGCTCAAAAACCTGAGCTTCCACATCCGGCAGGGCGAAACCGTGGCCATCGTGGGGCATACCGGCAGTGGTAAAACCACGATTACCAACCTGCTGAACCGCTTTTATACCATTCAAAAGGGCACCATCAGGGTAGATGGCCGGAACATACAGTCGTTGTCACCCGCGTACCTTCGTAAAAATATTGGTGTGGTGCTCCAGGATGTGTTCCTGTTCTCCGGATCGGTTCTGGACAATATAACCCTCCGGAACCCGGAGATATCAAAGGAGCAGGTGATCGCCGCTGCCAGGATGATCGATATGCACGATTTTATTATGCGTTTGCCAGGCGGATACGATTACAATGTTAAGGAACGGGGTGCCACCTTATCGCTGGGACAGCGGCAACTGCTTTCGTTTATCCGGGCCCTGCTATATGATCCTTCCATCCTCATTTTGGATGAAGCAACTTCCTCCATTGATACAGAAAGTGAACTGCTCATACAAAAAGCCACCGAAACGCTGGTAAAAGGCCGCACCTCCATTGTTATTGCCCACCGGTTAAGCACCATCCGCAAAGCCGACAAAATAATTGTATTGGACAAGGGTTTACTGGTAGAGATGGGCTCCCATGACGAATTGATGCAAAAGAACGGGTTTTATGCACGCCTGCATAAAATGCAGTTTGAGCAGCAGGCCGGGCAGGTTTCTGCCTGAACCCTATTCCCGTATACCGGTGATGCACTCTGTTTTAGTCTATCCGCGCTCCGGGCTCCTGAAAATAAAAAAAAATTGTTAACCGAGGCAACCTGCCCCGGAAATTTGCTGTATGTACTTATATATAAACCATTTCGTAACCTTATACATAGTGTTTGTCAGTACCGCCGAAGACCGAGTATAGCCTGTCAAGTATTGTAGGTGGCTGTAAGTTGGGTATACCCTCCTGGCAGCGGCGGTTGTATGAGCAATACTTTGGGTTTTCACTTTCCGTATGCCTGCGGTATACCGCTTCGCGGGAAGAGGCGCTGGAAATGGTGAACGACGGATTTGTAAGAGTATTCAGGGGCATGGCCCATTTTCAGGAACCGGAGGACCAGGAACATTTATCAAAAGTTTTCATGAGCTGGTTAAAGAAAATAATGATTCATACAAGCATCAACCACTACCAGTCTGCTAAAAGAAAAGCAGAGCGGGTTGATACCGGCCCCGGAGAGCTGCCTGCAGCCGCATCCGGAACTATGGCAGATCATATGGCGTACCTGGACCTGGTAAAACTGATCCAGAAATTAAGTCCGGCTTACCGGGCCACCTTCAGCCTGTTTGCCATTGAAGGGTTCAGTCATGAAGAAATTGCACAAACATTGGGCATATCGGTTGGCACTTCAAAATCCAACTTGATGAAGGCCCGTAAAAATCTCAGGGAAATGCTGGAGCAGCTAAATGAATAAAAAATTTTCAAATATGGACGATGAAGCGTTAGATAAACTCTTTCGCGATGCAGCCAGCCGCTTTCAGCATCCGGACGCCCCGGAAGGTGCATGGGATGATTTTTATAAAACAAAAATGCTTCCCGCCGGAAAAGATGCCGGGCAACGCCGTCCCCCGGTGCTGCGACGCTTCTGGCAACTGGCTGCCGCCTGCCTGTTGCTGGCCATAGCGGGACTGGTATGGATGCTTCAACAGCATCCGTTGACAGGACTTGCAGGCAGTTCATCCGTAGCAGGTATGGCTTCGGATGTCTTTAAAAAAGATTCGATTGTTTCTGCGGCTACAGATCAACTCCCTGTGACAGCGGCTACAGAAAATGATGAGAAGGCGCTTCGTTCTTTGAATACAATTATACCGGGAGGGATAACGGTTCCCCTGGAAAGGAGCGAACGCTCCCAGGCAAACAACGGACAGACGTTTCCGGCTCCGCTTAAAAATGCCGGAGTCGCACCGGAACACCGCCCTGCGGATAGCAGCCAACCACAGAGGCCCTATTTTTCACTGCGTGATAAATCTACGGGCGGGCGCCCGGCAGTTCCCGGGAACTATAATCCGTTCCTGACAGAAGGAGCTACGCCGGCAAGAACGGCAAACAGCCGCTGGCAGGTGGGGCTCATTGCCGGTTCCAACCTGGGAATGGTGCGGGGAGATGTATCTAAAAAGCCAGGCCTGAACGCCGGTCTGCTGGTACAGCGTAAGCTGGGACAATCGCGTTTTTCTGTAGAATCAGGTGTGGTATACGAATCCATGACCTACGATGTGAACAATGCAGACTTCAACCCCAACGGCAAACCGGTATCCGCCAAGGTTTCCAATATCGAAGGCTCCTGTACCATGATCGATGTGCCGGTAAACGTACGCTATGACGTAGTGGCCTCCAAAAAGAACAAGGCATTTGTAAGTACCGGTGTGTCGCCAACCGTGATCGTAAAACAGAGTTATATCTACGATTTTGACCGGGGTGAAGGGCCGGTGCCCATCAACCGGGATGTATCTGGCAAAGGAAAAAGTGTATATGCGGTAGCCAACCTTTCGATCGGCTACGAGCAAAGATGGGAGCATGTATCGGTACAGATCGCTCCCTATGTAAAGATCCCGATGGGTGAGATTGGGTATGGTAATTTAAGCCTGGGCGGGGTAGGCACACAGATCTCCATTAAAAAAGACTTGTAATGCAACATATTAATTCCATACTATAATCTTTAAAAAACCAACTACAATGAACAACTACTTAACAATCTCATTCCTGTGTATTAGCATCTTATTTATTTCCTGTAACAAGAATGTAGAATTTCGTCAGCAAGCTACAGCACGAGCAGCAACATCAATTACCCAATTGAATGATGTAACATCAACATTTTCTGATCTGGTAGACTTTCCAGTACACATAATAGTAAAGGAAAATAATTCCGGGAAAATGTATTTAACGTTTTGGCCTCTAGGAACAGATTACAAATCAGATTTCAAATTTGCTTCTAAATATACAGAGGCTGATGCTTCATCAAGTGGATATTCTTATGAATATCTTAAAAGTAAGCAAGCCTATTATTTGAGAATAGATCCTCAAGGGAATTTGCAGTTTTATAGAATCATCGGAGCCGCCGGTAGTGGTTTTATGGAGGCCAGAGTCTCAGGGATTGATAAACCCAGTGCTTGGGTGGGCGATACAACTTTAATAGTGAAAGATATTGATATTGTATCAGAGCCAGTATTCCCATCAGAGCCGTTATATTCCTGGAGAATACTAAGTGGAGCGACAAATCATCCAGGTTCCTATGTATTAAAAAATGTTGGATCCAACAGATTACTGGGATGTAGCTTAACTGGTGATAATATTTACGCCAGCACGGCTTATAGCACTGGTCGTCAGGAATTTGAAATAAGGCCCGCTGATGAATTCGAAATTGTTGATATTGAATATTTTAATGACGCATATGCCACCGTTTCTCAACAACCGGATTTCATAACTCAATGGTTTTATAGCAATAATACTTCTATTCAGCAAAGTATGTCCACTTCTTTCTCTCAAAGAGCAACTCAAACATCTTCGTTTTCTCAAACAACAGGAGGTTCTCTTACATTATCAGTGAACCTTAACGTTAAAGTTCCTTTTTTCAATGGAGGAATTCAAACAACTGTATCAGCAAATCATAGTGCAACTTATGGTAAGACCGAAACAAATGAAGACGCTCAAACCTATAATTTTCCAATAAACGTGGCTCCCAGGACAAGTGTTACAGCTACCGCCACGGTTGGCAGATATCTTATTAATATGAAATACAAAGCAACCTTGCGTGGTATAAATACAGGTAAATTATTAACAGTGGATGGTACATGGGAAGGTATTTCATGTACTGATGTTAAAGTGGCGCTGGTAGAAAAATCTTTAGATACAGGGGAAACATTACGTACCTCTACATTATCTAAAGTCCCGAAAACTACGTTTAGTTTTTAGTAGCAATTTTTGTCGTCCTTTTAAATTAGTAAATTATTTCAATATATACCTTTTCGATAAAAAATCTTGTAATGCGATAATATACAACTAAATAATCCTCTTATACAATTTAAATCTGTCATCATGAAAAAAAAGAATCTTTTTTCTACAGGAATCCTATTGGCCTTTATCGCCCTTGTGGCTGTTAATTGCGGCGGCGATAAAAAAAATTCCGTTGATACTCCTCCACCTTCAAACGATTGCACAACAGGGCTCACAGCTGGTGTCAATTTTACGGCTGTAAAAAGCGTGTTGGCTGCTAATTGTGTACGTTGCCATGGCGGTTCAAGTCCACAATCCGGTATCAATTTCGCTGACAATTGTACTATTGTTAGCAAGGCAGCACGTATAAAAGCAAGAGCTGTTGACCTTGGGGATATGCCTCAGGGCGGGCCATCATTGTCGCAGGGGGATAAAGATAAAATTACCGCATGGGTAAACGCGGGAGGCAAGTACAATAACTAGCAAATAAGCAGTAATCATCTTCATTCGTTAAACTTATCGCATAAGTACCGGATCCGTGCCTCAGCAGACAAGAAGAAGATATTGGGACGCTGAATCAATGACAGAACTTTTAATAATTAAGATTATGAAAAAAGGAAAACGGGTTTTGCAGCTCCTGCTGATCGCTGTGCTGCTGGGTGGCGGTTACGCGTATTACCAGTACAACCGGAAGCCGGCAGATGTAAAGGCGGAGCAGCCGGAAATCACCACAGATGCGGCAGCACTGGTGACCGCCTTTAGTAATGACGAATCCGCTGCCAACCGGAAATATGTGGAAAAGATCATTGCAGTAACCGGTAAGGTCACCGATGTAAAAATTGACACCATGGGGCAGGCAACGGTTTTTCTGGATAGCAGCGATCCGACAACTTCCGTTACCTGCAGCTTTTACGATACTGAGGCCACAGCAGTAAAAAAACTGTCAACCGGCCAGCAGGTAACTATTAAAGGCGTATGCACCGGAAAGCTGATAGATGTGGTCCTTAACAAATGCAGTATCGTTCAATAAAACTCTTATCATGAAAAAAACAGCCTTTGCGCTTTGTATGCTCCTGCTGCTGGCAAATGCAGGACTCGCACAGAAATACTTTACAAAAAACGGCACCGTTTCGTTTGAAGCAGGAACCGCACTGGAAGATATCATCGCCACGAATAAAACCACCGCCAGTGTGCTGGATGCCGCAACCGGCCAGTTGGAATTTGCCGTGCTGATAAAAGGTTTTGAGTTCCGCCGGGCCCTGATGCAGGAACATTTCAACGAAAATTACATGGAAAGCAGTAAATACCCCAAAGCGGTATTTAAAGGAAAGATCGTTAACCTGGCAGATGTTGCCTTTCAAAAACCGGGCAAATACCCGGTAACCGTAAAAGGTATCCTGGAGATACACGGTGTAAAGAAAGAGGTGACCGCTTCCGGATCACTGACGGTTTCCGGCGTAGGCGTTCAGGCACTGGCGAAATTCCCGGTAACCATTGCGGATTACAATATTTCCATCCCCGGTATTGTGAGCGACAAAATAGCCAAAACCGCCATGGTGTCCGTGAATTGTAACTATACTGTTTTAAAATAACGCTTCAACTACAAACCCAACTACTATGAAGTATTTAACAACAACGATCTTTCTTTTTGCGGTCTCCGTTATCCAGGCCCAGGAAAAAGATCTCCTCAATTTGATCGATTCTGCCGGAAGCGGACAGAAAGCATATGTTACCGGCGCTTTTAAATCGAGCCGGGTGATCAATGGTCATTCTATAGAGTTCATCGGGAAACATGTATTGGATGTACGCATCCTGCACCGGTTTGGCCGAGTGAACGACGGTATCGGGGAATTTTTCGGACTCGACCAGGCTGCTATGCGCATGGGATTTGATTATGGTCTTGGAAAAAACCTCACCATCGGCGTTGGCCGCAGCACAGCCGACAAAGAACTGGACGGCTTTATCAAATACCGGCCTATACAACAGGCTACAGGGGGTAAAGGTGCATCACCCGTTTCCGTGGTACTGGCGGCCGGGGCAGCGCTCACCACCCAAAAATTTGCCAGTGACGCAAAATTTACCGATACCAAACACCGGATGGCCTATTATAGTGAAGTGATCATCGGCCGTAAGTTCACGGAAGCCTTCAGCCTCCAGGTGTCGCCCACCTATGTACACCGGAACCTGGTGCCCGACCATACCGACGACAATGATACCTATGCTGTGGGGATCGGCGGCCGGCTGAAGCTTTCTAAAAGAGTGGCTTTTGTAGCTGATTATCATTACGTTGTTTCCGGCCTGAACAAAGATCTCTATAAAAATCCCCTGTCGCTGGGTTTTGATATTGAAACCGGCGGGCACGTATTCCAACTCCATTTCTCCAACGCCACCGGTATGAATGAAAAAGCATTTATTACCAATACCACCGATAGCTGGGGCAGCGGGGAAATACGTTTTGGTTTCAACCTGTCGCGGGTATTTACTATTGGAAAGAAGAGAAGCACCACCCGATCTTAATCCGTTCCTTTTTTTAAACACTTAAAACAAAAAATTATGTACGCTTATATTTCTACCCATTCCCGCAGGCATGCGCTTATTCCCGGTCTTATTATATTAATGGTATTACTGGTTGTTGCCAGCTGTTCCAGCGACGACAGTTATACCCCACCAGCTCCGGTGATGCAGGTAAAGCTGGCCACAAATGCAGCACTGGGAGATTACCTGGTAGATAAAGATGGCCGGACCCTTTACTTTTTTGCAAATGATTCTGCCACCGTAAACACCTGTGTTTCTGCCGGGTGTAAGGCTTTATGGCCTACTTTTTTTGCAGGTATTACCCCTCAAACCTTAGGAAAAGGGCTGGATATCAATGATTTTGACACCATCGGCACCGGGCCGTCCATGCAATTAGCCTATAAGGGACGGCCTTTATATTACTATGCCCCTGTAACCAACGGCACCAATACCCCTGAAGCTGCCGGCCAGGTTTTAGGCGAGGGCGTGGGCAATAACTGGTTTGTGGCCAAACCCGATTATACCATTACAGTTACGAACGCGCAGCTGGTAGGTGCCGATGGTAATAAATATGATTCAAACCTGGCGGTGATCAGCGGCTTCAGCAAAACACGCTACCTTACTGACGCCAGGGGCATAACTCTTTACGCTTTCACCAATGACAAGCTTAATACCAATAATTGCTCCGGAGGCTGCGCCACTGTATGGCCGGTTTATGAAATGGACAAAATAGTAGTGCCTTCATACCTTGACAAAACCAGGTTTACGGTAATCACCACATCTTCCGGTAAAAAGCAGCTGGCTTATAACGGATGGCCGCTTTATTATTATGTATCCGATAATATGATCATGGGACTTAATAAAGGCGTCTCTATAAGCTATCCCAGGTGGCCGGTGGTAGTGCGGAGCCGGGCTGCCGCTCCTGCCCCCTGATCATTATGCAGAGGTTCAATAGGTTTATATGAAAGCCGTCTTCTAAAAAAATTGAAGGCGGCTTTATTCATTTTAGTCCGTGGCCAATGGCAATACCCGGAAGTTTTGTAAATTGCGGTAGTGATAGATGAAAAAAAATACCCGCAGGAAGAAACGCCTTTGCCCGTATTGCAGGAACCGGATGTATGGATGAAAACCTTCTCCTCCCAGGAAGAAGCAGATTTACACCGGTTGAAAAAAAACCTTGCCCGTACGGATATGGAGCGCTTCCAAATCATGTGCCGTATGATACGGATTGGCAAAATGCTCTCCCAGGCCGGAAAAACGTCACGTTTGTAAAACCAGGATATGGATATATTTGATGAAGAATTATTGCAATTCTGGAAAGTATTAAACAAACACCAGGTCTTATATATTATGGTTGGAGGGTTTGCCGTTAATCTGCAAGGTTTTAACAGGGCAACAGAAGATTCTGATCTTTGGTTAAAAGACGAACTACAGAACCGGAGAAATTTCAGGAATGCGTTTAATGAACTGGGATATGGAGACTATCCTTCTTTTGAGACCATGCAATTTGTGCCTGGATGGACCGAGTTTTATATTGCTAATGGGTTGATCCTGGACATTATGACATCTATGAAAGGGCTGGAACATTTAAGCTTTGACGACTGTCTGAAAGAGGCGACCATTGCCGATCTAAATGGTATTAAAGTTCCCTTTCTCCATATCAACCATCTAATCGCCAATAAAAAAGCTGTAAACCGCCCCAAGGACCAGATCGATGTGATCGAGTTGGAACGGATTAAAAAAATCCTGGAAGAGGGATCCGCTTACCGCTAAAAACTTTAAATACCCGCCTGTAAATTCCCTTTTTTATCCATTTCAGCCTTATCTTTGCCGCAAATTTCAGAGCAGTATGGGTTTTAAATGGTTCAAATCCTTTATGGTAGCGGCTTTAAGCCTTTTTTTGGTGTCTTCGGCACAATCCGTTTTTGCACAACATGAGGAGCATGCGGAGGGCGCTGCCACTGAAGAAAAATTCAACCCTGGTGAAGCCATCCTGCATCACATTGCGGATGCCCATGAATGGCACTTCTTCTCCCTGAAAAATGCCGACGGAAGCGAATTTCATGGTACCATTCCCCTACCGGTGATCCTATACTCACCCCAGCGCGGATTTAGCGCCTTTATGTCTTCTGCATTTCATCATGAAACAGAGGCACATAACGGATACAAACTGGAACATGGCAAGGTAATCGCGGTTGACGAAGCCGGAAACCCTGATGAAACCGTTAAAGTATATGATTTTTCCATGACCAAGAACGTGGTTCAGATGCTGATCGCCCTGATCGTTCTGGTATGGCTGCTGACCACCATGGCAAAAAAATACAAAACCGGCCAGGGTGTTACTTCTGCTCCTAAAGGCATGCAAAATGCCATTGAGCCGGTAATCACCTTTGTACGGGATGATGTGGCCAAGCCCAACCTGGGCCCCAAGTACCAAAAATTTCTGCCATACTTATTAACCGTTTTCTTCTTTATCCTGATTAACAATATTTTCGGATTACTCCCCGGTGCCGCCAACGTAACCGGAAACATTGCCTTTACTGCAATGCTGGGGATCATTTCCTTCTTTGTGATCCTGTTCAACACAAACGGACACTACTGGCAGCATATTTTCTGGTTTCCGGGTGTACCCCTGCCGGTTAAGCTGCTGATGATGCCGGTGGAGCTGCTGGGTGTATTTACCAAGCCTTTCGCTCTTATCATCCGTTTGTTCGCCAACATGACAGCGGGGCACATTATCATCCTGAGTTTTGTGAGCTTAATTTTCATCTTTACCGAAATGTCAAAAACTGCGGGAGTATTGTTCACCCCCGTTTCCATTGCCTTTGCGGTATTCATTTATTTAATTGAAATTCTGGTAGCATTCATCCAGGCATATATCTTCACCAACCTTACAGCTGTATTCATCGGCGGTGCTATTGGTGATCATCATTATGAGGAAGACATTGTTACCCATCATTAATACGTTTTTATTTTAAATCAATTATAAAATCAGAGTCATGAGTTTAATGAACACTTTGTTGGAAGTAAGCGGAAGCTGGTCTCACTTTGGTGGTGCCGTAGGCGCTGGCCTTGCTGCAATCGGTGCTGGTATCGGTATCGGTCAAATTGGTAAAGGCGCTACTGAAGGTATCGCCCGTCAGCCTGAAGCTGCTAACGACATCCGTGGCGCTATGATCTTAACTGCTGCGTTTATCGAGGGTGTTGCCCTGTTTGCGGTAATCGCCGGTTTATTGGCCGTACTGAAGTAAGATCAGCGTTCACAAACAAAACATTACTGTACCCGGAGCAAAGGGCAATGGGTACAGTAAATTTTAAGTTTCTTCTTCGAGGTTTTTTGTTAGGTTTAAAACGCCGAACATCAAACATCAAATGTCAAATACACAAAAATGGAATTATTAACTCCCAATCTCGGTTATTTTGTATGGGCACTGGTTGCCTTCATCGTTGTATTCCTTATACTGAAAAAGTTTGCCTGGAAGCCCATCATCAAATCCTTAAATGAGCGGGAACAAAATATTGCCGGAGCCATTGCCTCTGCTGAAAAAGTAAAAGCAGAAATGGCCCAGTTACAAAGTGAGAACGAAGCGTTGCTGGCAAAAGCACGTGAAGAGCGGGCACAGCTGCTTAAAGAAGCGCGTGAAACAAAAGATAAAATTGTTAATGAAGCTAAAGAGCAGGCCAAAACCGAAGCAAGCAAAATCATTGCTGATGCCCAGCAGGCTATCAATGCTCAAAAAATGGCTGCCCTTACCGATGTGAAGAATGAAGTGGGTAAAATGGTGATCGAGGTAAGCGAAAAAGTACTGAAACAACAACTGGCAGGTCAGGGCAAGCAGGAAGAGTATATCAACAGCCTGGTTCACTCTATCAAACTGAACTAAACCGGTTCCGGAATCGTTCTACATTTCACATTTTATATTCGTTATTCTACATTTAAGTTATGCCTAATCCCCGTTTAGCCTCCAGATATGCAAAAGCCCTGTTAGACCTGGCAAAAGAAAAAGACCAGGTAGCGGCTGTATTTGCTGATGTGCAGTGGCTGCAGGCGGTATGCAAAGAAAGCAAGGAATTCGTAAATCTGTTGCGTAGCCCCATTATCAAGGCCGATAAGAAAAAGAGCATCGTAAACGCCATTACCGGCAATCATATCGGCGCCCTTACCAAAGGCTTTGCCAATCTGCTTATCTCAAAAAACAGGGAAGCCATCCTTCCTGAGATTTTACCGGCTTTTATTGAGCAGTATAAAGTGTTGAACAACATTCATACTGTAAAGCTGACAACAGCCGTTCCGGTTAATGATGCGGTAAAGGCCAATATCATCGAGCAGGTAAAAAAAGCATCCGGTCAGCAAAATATTGAACTGGAAGCCACCGTTAATCCCGATATCATCGGAGGTTTTGTTCTGGAAATGGGCGATAAAATGGTAGACGCCAGCATCAGCTATGATCTGAAGGCTATTTCCAAACAGTTTAAGAATAATGATTTTATTTACAAGGTACGGTAAGCATACTTCCTTTAAAAAATAATACAGCCCTGTTCCAAAAGAATGGGGCTTTTCTTTTTTCATATAGATACTGCAGAAAAAGGGGCGGTTTTTTAAGATTCCGATACCTGGCATTAGCATAACTTAAAAGAAAAGACCATACAACCGTTTTCGGGTATAGTTGAAACGAAATAAATATTCAAAATTTTAGCCCCCTGCCGCTTTCATATAAATAAAATAACATATCTTAGTAACAGTAATGCACCAATCCCTTCCCGTTGCATTGCCTTATTTTTATGACCACCAAACTAAAAGCATGAAAAATATATTGCCGTTGTTTCTCCTTCTGTTGTGTTTGTCCTGTACAAAATCTAAAAGAGAGGCTACACCAAATCCGCCGGAGTCAAACCCACCTGAGCTTCCCAAAGAAGCAAGCTATCAGCTAAAGGAAAGTCTGCTTCTACCTGATTCAGGGAGTACCAAGAATGCAACGTTGTTAGATGGTCAGTGGACAATCCGTTATATTACTGGAGAAACCCTCATTTACAATCCAAATGCAATCATCATTTCCAATTCTGGAAGCGAGATCGCAGCCCGGGCCGGATGCAATTACATGTTGGTTCGCTTTAATATTTTAAACGATAAGCTCCAACCCTTCTATACCCAAATGTCGGCGTTGGGCTGCCTGGGAAAGGTAGACAATGACAGAGGTTTATGGGATGCTATGCGAAAATTCAGGAGCTTTTCTGTGAGCACGTCAGGAGTCTGGTTAAAAGACAGCCTGGGAAACGTGCTGGTCTTTGCACAAAGACAGTAACCGGTCAATACAGCTATTGCAGCTGCTCCAGATGCTCAATCCGTTCCTCCGGCAGCAATAAATGCGTTTGTATACCCAGCTCCTGCGCCGTGGGCAGGTTGGTAAAGCTGTCGTCTATAAACAGGGTTTCGGAAGCCGCTATCTCTGCATCCTCCAATACGAAGGCATAGGTATCTATATCCGGTTTCCGGCGTTTGATATCATGGGAATAATACGCCTTTGTAAAAAAAGACTCCAATGAAGGATAAACCGTTTCTTCTTTCAGCGTTTTTGAAAAATGATCATAATGGATCTGGTTGGTATTGCTGAGCAAAAACAGGTTGTATTTACTGGCAAGGGGTATTAAAAAATCGAGACTGGGCTTGCGGTAGTCCAGCAGCATGGCGTTCCAGGCCTGCTCCAGCTGTGCATCCGGAATGGGCTTTTTTAGCAGGCTCCGGAGCCCCTCATAAAACGCCGGTGCAGCAATCAGTCCCTTCTCCAGCTCCTGAAAAATAGGCGCCGCTTTATACTGCGAAAACTTATCTTCAAAATCGTCAAACCCCAGGGCCTCAAATGCAGCAAATGACCGCTTAAAATCAAGATTCAGCAATACCCCCCCAAAATCAAAAATTACATTTTTAATCATGGTTCAAAGATAGGTTTTTGTAAGGGTGAAATATTTTTCGCCCTTACAGCCCCTATCTTTGCCGCCTAATAAAAAACTATGGCAACTACAAAAATTACAGTGAATAATAACGGGTCGCTAAGAATTGAAGGCGATTTTGAAATCGTGGATAAGGAAGGAAATCCCTATGACCTGGGCGGAAGAACCGTCGTATCGCTTTGCCGCTGCGGAAAATCAGTAAATAAACCTTTTTGCGATGGCAGCCATAAAGGACATTTTGAACATGAAGCGGTTGCTTTTGCCCTGCCTCCCAGGAAAACGGATTAAGCTTCCGGGCGCCTAATTTTGCAATATGTATACTTTAAAAAAATCACTGGGTCAGCATTTCCTAAAAGATGACAATATCTGCAGGAAAATCGTTGATGCCGTTGCCGGTGAAAAACCGGAGCAACTCCTGGAAGTAGGCCCCGGTGGCGGAGCCATCACCCGTTACCTGGTGCAGCTGCCAGGCGTATCGTTTAAGGCTGTAGAGCTGGATGAAGAAAAGGTACAATATCTTTCGGCTACTTATCCACAGCTGAAGGACAAGCTCATCCATGAAAGCATACTGGATACAGCGGCCCCTTTTGAAGGTACTTTTCATATCGTAGGCAATTTCCCCTATAATATTTCCACACAGATCCTTTTTAAGATCCTCGACTGGAAAGCACAGGTCCCCGTCATTACCGGGATGTTTCAAAAAGAGGTGGCACAACGGGTGGCCGCAGCACCCGGCTCCAAAATTTATGGAGTGATCAGCGTATTGATGCAGGCTTTTTATGAAGTAGACTACATGTTTGATGTAAGCGAACAATCATTCAATCCACCACCCAAGGTAAAAAGCGGGGTGATCCGGCTCCGGAGACGACAAACGACCGAACCTGTAAAGTCAGACCGGGCCTTTACCGTACTGGTAAAAACAGCGTTCAATCAAAGAAGGAAAACACTGCGAAATGCCGTAAAATCCTTGTTCGACGAAGCAGCATTAAAAGACGATATCTTTAATAAACGTGCTGAACAATTATCGGTCAGCGATTTTGCTGCACTCAGCTTTAAAATGAAATAATCGCTCCAGGTTTTATTTATTTTAAAAAAAAAAAAATATTGATGAAAGAAAAAGTGATCATTACAGGAAACGCACATCCCATACTCCAGGCAACCCTGGAGGAAAAAGGATTTGAGGTTTCCTACCTGCCAAAAATCACCTATGAAGAATTGATGGCACAGGCACGGGATATTACCGGACTGGTATTAACTACCCGCATTACGGTAGATAAACCGTTGCTGGATGCTGCTCCTGCGCTTAAATGGATCGGACGCCTGGGAAGCGGCATGGAATTGATCGATGTACCTTATGCTCAAAGCAAGGGCATTCTTTGTGTAAGCAGCCCCGAGGGCAACCGCAATGCTGTTGCGGAACAAAGTATGGGTATGCTGCTGATGCTGCTCAATAAAATGAATATTGCCGTTCCGGAAGTACAGCAGTTCATCTGGAAACGGGAAGAGAACCGGGGTACCGAACTTACCGGGAAAACGGTGGGCATCATTGGCTATGGAAATACCGGCTGGGCCTTCGCCCGCCTGTTGCAGCCTTTTAATGTAACCGTGCTGGCCTACGATAAATTCAAAAATGATTTTGCGCACGACCATGTAAAAGAAGCTTCGCTGGAACAGGTTTGCCGCTATTCGGATGTGATCAGTTTTAATGTGCCGCTAACTTCCGATACAAAGGGCATGCTCACCCTTGAGCTCATGAAAACCATGCAGCAAAAACCCATTATCCTCAACGCCAGCCGTGGTAAGGTCATTCATCTTCCCACACTGTATGAAGGACTCAAACAGGGGTTGATTGCCGGTGCCTGCCTGGATGTACTGGAAAATGAAAAACTGGACACCTACACACCGGAAGAAAAAGAAACCTTGCAAGCACTTCTGAATCAACCGAATGTGATCATCACACCGCATATTGCCGGATACAGTCATGAAGCCTTTTACAAAATGGCTACAGTTCTGTTAAAAAAGCTGGGTATAAAGGAATTGTAATCCTTTTTAGTTATATTTGTTTATATAGGTAATGCAACGCTTCAGTAATGTCTGAGGCGTTGTTATTTTTTTCTGTTTATTCTAAAGTAACGCATATGACGATACAATATGTAACAAAGGAAACATTAGAGCAAATGAAGGAAGAGCTGCAGCACATGAAGGGTGTAGAGCGGCCGGCTGCCAGCAAGGCCATTGCTGAAGCACGTGAAAAAGGAGACCTGAAAGAAAATGCAGAGTATGATGCAGCCAAGGAGGCCCAGGGTATTCTTGAAGCAAAAATTGCGGCGCTGGAAGGTGCATTGGCAAATGCCCGTGTGTTAGATGAGTCCACGATTGATACCAGTAAAGTATCCATTCTAACCAAAGTAAAACTCACCAATCTCAAAACAAAAAAACAGGTTATTTACCAGCTCGTAAGTGAGCAGGAAGCCGATTTAAAAGCCGGAAAAATATCCATTACTTCCCCCATCGGAAAGGGCATCCTGGGAAAAGAACCCGGTGATGTGGCCGATGTACTGGCACCGGCTGGTGTAATTCAGTTTAAAATTGAAGAAATCTCGATATAATTTTTTAGCCGGCAGCGGTGCATGACCGGACTTTTCTTGTGTCACTCACTTATACTGCAGTACTAAACTCAGCTTTTTTAAGCCGCTCCGGTTCAACCGGGGCGGTTTTTGTTTCGGGGAAAAACCGGGATAAAAACAGTGGCTGATGAAACATCGCAAAACCAACAGGCATCCGCAGCCCGGCCGCAAAAAAAGAGCAGGATAATAGCAATAAAATATCTCTTCGGGAGGCGAAATATTTGAGCTAACTTGCCCACACATCAATATATGCTTAAATATGCAACAGCCCCAGTTTAACAACAATGCAGCCGGAAAAAAAGCATTAACAATTACAAAAAAGCATACGAAGGATGTACTTAGTAAAGTACAGCAGACTTTTAACCGGCTGGTAAAAAGAATAGAGAAGCTCCAGGTTGAGCTTAAAACCACCACTGAAGCGCTTGACAAAAAACTGAACTATTATACAGAACAGGTTTACCCGGTCAGTAAAGAACTGACACAACTCCGGAACACGCTGTTAAAACAACTTTATGCGATCTATAAAGATAAATCACTGCAGCTGTCCAATTGGCGCAAGTATTTAAAGACCCTGTTAAAAGCGCAGCTGAATGAATACCTGGCAGAAGAGGAACATCCGGATGATGAGATAAAATCCATATTTAAGGCCGTATTTAATAAAAGCTACGATGCTGCCTTAAAACGGGAAATGGATGAATACTTTGAGGATATGAAAAGCGACATAGAATCTATGTTTGAAGCGGCCGGATTTTCGATGAACCTCGACGAACTGCACAGTGGAATGACTCCGGAAGAGATGCTTGCAAAAACAGCAGAAATAGAAGAAACCCTTTACAGGCAGGCGGAAGAAAAGGAAAAACCAACTGGTAAAAAAACAAAAAAACAGCTGGAGCGGGAAGAAAAAGAACGTCAGGCCGAAGCAGCAAAAAGCAAGAACATCAGCAGTATTTACAAACAACTTGCAAAAATTTTTCACCCGGACCTTGAGCCGGACCCCGGTCTGAAGCTGCAAAAAGAAGAGCTGATGAAGCAACTTACAACAGCCTATGAAAACAACGATCTGCATACGCTGTTGCGATTGGAACTGCAATGGGTGCAAAATGAGGAAGCAGCAGATAACCGCCTCACGGATGAAAAGCTGTCCGTATACAACGAAATCATGAAAGAGCAGGTACTGAACCTCGAAAACGAGATCGATGACCTGTATGAACATCCCCGTTATGCTTCCCTTCGCCAATTTGTGCACCTTCCCTGGCAATTAAAACAGCTGCGGTTGGAGCCTGAATTGAAACAATTAAAAGAAATTAAAAAAAGTATCGAACATACATTAACAGATCTTTCCGATCCAAAGATGACGTTGCCGGTGGTACAGCAGCTTATTGAAGACTTCCTTTCAAGCGATGATGAACCTGATTTTTCTGAATTAGCTGACCTGCTTGGTCAATACATGTCAACCGGTAACTCCGCCAGGCGAAAAAGAAAATAACCGCATTTTTCAGGGTGCTGGCCGGCACATGGTTATTTGCATGTGCCGGCCGGCTTGCCCGCTATTTTGTATCTTTAGCGTTAAAAGAGCGCTTCATGACCATCTTTTCAAAAATCATCGCGGGAGAAATCCCTTCCTATAAAATTGCAGAAAGCGATAAATTCATTGCGTTCCTGGACATTATGCCCCTGCGCAAAGGCCATACCCTGGTGGTGCCCAAAATTGAGGTAGACAACCTGTTTGATGTACCCGATGACTTTCTTTCGGAATTACTGGTATTTGCAAAGCCAATTGCAAAAGCTATTGAAAAAAGCTTTGACTGTAACCGCTGCGGCCTGAGCGTGGTAGGTATTGAAGTACCACATGCCCATGTACACCTGATCCCGCTGAATAATGCCAATGATGTTAACTTTCTACAACCCAAGCTAAAATTATCTCCGGAAGAAATGAAGGAAGTGCAGGAACGGATTGTAGGGAACTTATAAAAGGTGGCGCATTTTTCCGGGTGATCCTGGGAGAACCTGAAAAAAACAACCTGCCGGTGGTTTTGTTATGCTACCGGTTTCAGTTTCGCCGTAAAATGCCGCAGTAACGGCGCTTCATAAACAATTTCATACCCTTTGAGCTCCTGCCGCTTCTTAAATACATCGATGATGATCTCCGCTACATAGTCGATATGACTTTGTGTGTATACCCTGCGGGGCACAGCCAGCCGTACCAGTTCCATCTGCGCAGGGATCAGGGAGCCATCCGCTGCATATTTTCCAAACATCAGGGAACCGATCTCCACACTTCGGATGCCGCCTTCTATATACAATGCATTGCTCAGCGTGAGGCCCGGGTACTGATGCAGCGGTATATGTGGCAAAAATGCTTTTGCATCCAGGTATACGGCATGCCCCCCAACCGGTTTTACAAAGGGTACACCCGCTGCCTCCAGCTTTTCACCAATGTACTCCATACTGCGGATGCGGTATTTCAGGTAATGCTCGTCCATAATTTCTTCCAGCCCAACCGCAATGGCCTCCAGGTCGCGGCCAGCCAGCCCTCCGTAGGTAGGAAAGCCCTCTGTAATCACCAGCAGGTTCCGGCATTCCTGGGTTAAGGCATCATCATTCAATGCCAGGAAGCCCCCGATATTCGCAAACGCATCCTTTTTAGCGCTCATGGTGCAGCCGTCTGCGTAGGAAAAAACCTCGCTGGCGATCGCTTCCATCGTTTTAGTAGCATAGCCCTCCTCCCGTTGCTTTATAAAATAGCAGTTCTCTGCAAACCGGCAGGCATCAATAAAAAATGCAATACCGTGTTTTTTGCAAATCCGGCTCGCTTCGCGGATATTCTCCATGCTCACCGGTTGCCCGCCACCGGAATTATTGGTAATGGTAATGATGCACATGGCAATTTGTGCGGCTCCTTTTTCTTTGATGGTTTTTTCCAGGACAACCAGGTCGATATTTCCCTTAAAAGGCGCAATGGTAGCTGGCTGCCGGCCTGCTTCCGTGAGCAGGTCGATCCCTTCTGCCCCTGAAAATTCAATATTCGCCCGCGTGGTATCAAAAAGGGTGTTGCTTAAAAAGTATTTTCCCTTACCCCCGGTAATCGTAAACAGTATTTTCTCCGATGCCCTTCCCTGGTGTGTGGGAATGATGTTTTTCATTCCGGTGATCTTTTTTACAGCGGCTTCAAAGCGATAAAAACTCCTGCTGCCGGCATAGGACTCATCACCTTCCATTATAGCGGCCCATTGCCGGCTGCTCATGGCCGATGTGCCGCTATCGGTAAGCAGATCAATCAGCACATCGTCTGCATGGATCAAAAAAGGATTATAAAAAGCTTGCTCTAAAATGCCGGCACGTTGTGCCTTTGTGGTGAACCGTAGCGGTTCCACCGATTTAATACGGAAGGGTTCAATAATGGTGGTTGCCATACACTGTTTTTGGGATGATCAATAAAAATGAAAATGCCATAAAGGAAGCACATCCAAAACAGGCAGCGCTCCCCGCAGGAATGCGGAGCGCTACGTAGGACTTTTTATTACTTTTTGCCAAAGCGGGAGCATATACAATATTAAGAAAAATCCCGCAATGTTTGCATCGCCACAGGTGATGGAATAATGATGCGAGGCGTGGACGCCTCGCATAACTGGAGCAGAACTGGACGCCTCGCGTCACCAGGAACGATCGTTAAAACGACTCATCCGCGCTGGGACCATAGCTACCCGGTATCGGAATATCCAGTAAGCGCAGGAATACACCCAGCTGTGCGCGATGGTGGATGATCTGCGATAAAGACATCCGGATCACATCTGCTTTCGGATCATTACTGTAAATGGTTTCCCCCTTGCGCATGGTCCAGGGCTTATCCAGTATTGCATCCGTTGCTTTTGCCAGGTTTTCACGACCATCGGCTACACTTTTTTCAAACAGCGCTACCAGTGACGCGGTATCATTGATCGGTGTGGGCTTATAGTCCATCGTGGCAAAATCAATCCCGTCCGTATTCAGGGCCATACTCACCCAGGTAGGCAGCTCCGCAATATGCGTTGCCAGCTGGCGGATGGTCATACTTTTCGGATGCGGCTGCCAGTCGTATTTATCGTCCGGTACAATGGCCAAAAACTTACGGGTAGTAGCGATTTCTTTCTCAAAATCACGCTGAAAAACTTCAACTCTGTTCATAACGATTTTATTTTTTGTTTAAAATTACAAGTGATCCGGGCAGGGTTGCAATATCATAACCTTCCCGGCGCATAAAACGGGTGATCATTTCGGTATCCAGTTGTGCTGCAGATTCAACCCGGAGTATATGATCACAATCCTCCAGGTCAAAATTCACCTTTGCCTGCCATAAAAGCGCCTCCAGGCTCTTTATCAGCTTTGCTGCTGCGGGTCTGTGCTGCACATTGGTTTTAAAAACTTCTATGGACGTTTTCATCATTGTGTTAAGGACTTTTCCGCCCTTGATACAAAGTAATACAGGGTTGGTGACAGCTGTATGTCAGGAGTTTTTCCTGAGCTTTAATAAACCCGGTTTGTAAAATACCGGCAACAACAGCATATTGCTGCTTCGCCGCTTTGGGGCAACAGGAGACCGGGAAACCATTAACCGTAATCGGATCGAAATCCTGTTTTATCCTGCTAACGCCCGCTTCACCACCTCCTTTTTAGCCTTGGAGATCGGTATTTTTTCTCCGTTGGTTAACAGCAGGCAGCCCCCGTCTTCTTTCAAAAGGCTTTTTATAAAAACGGGATTTACCAGGTGTGTTTGATGACAGCGGATAAAGCCGCCCGGGGCCAGCAGCTCATCATATTCTTTAAGCGGCCGGGAGACGAGTATCTTTTCCCCGTTATTTAAATGGAAATAAACATAGGTATTCTGCGCTTCACAACGAACGATACTGTTTATCGCTACATAACGCATTTCCTGGAACAAGGGCAGCGCAATCCTCTGGGGTATTTTTTCAGCTCTTTTAAGATGCGTTACTAAAAAATCGAGCTGGTTATAACGCTGTTTGCTGCTCCATTTTTCCTTTGCCCTTTCTATTGCTGCCCTCAATTCGGTTTCATCAACCGGCTTTAGTATATAATCCAGCGCAGCGTATTTGATGGCCTGGATACCGTACTGATCATAGGCGGTAACAAAGATCACTTCAAATGCTCTGCCCGAAAGCTTCTTTAACAGGTCGAAACCTGTTTCCTTTCCCATTTGAATATCCAGGAATACCAGGTCCGGAGCGTGGGTATCAATCAGTGCAACTGCGGCATCGACGGTTGACGCCACGCCCGAAACGGTTAGCTCCGGGAAGCCCCGGTTCAGCATTCTTTTCAGATTCTCAATGTTATGCGCCTCGTCGTCTACAATAATCGCGTTCATGCCAGCCAGTCGTTTAATGTAAGTAATATGGTGGTGCCGTTTTCTCCGGACCGAACATCCAGGATTACAGGCGTACTGCTATACACTTCGTTCAATAAAGATATCCTGTTTTTGGACAGTGCCGATCCGGTGCCCAGGGCGGTGTTTACATTAAAACCTTTTCCATTATCCCCGATTGTAACCAGGACGCTTTTACCTGCTTTTTCAAATTTTATTTTAATCCTTCCGCTGTCAACTGCCTGCATGGCATGTTTTACTGCATTTTCTACAAAAGGCTGTAAAAGCATTGTTGGGATTTCCGTATTTGTCTGATCAATGTCTTCTTCCACAGAGATGGAATAGGCAAACCCGAAGCGCATTTGCTCCATCTGTAAATAATCGTTCAGCAATTTAACCTCATCTTCAATCGTGACCAGGTCTTTTTCCGCATCCTCCAGCACTTTCCGGGATAAACGGGAAAATTTTGTTAGATAACTATTTGCCGCGGCATTATCATTTTTGTTTACGAGATTTTGAATTCCGGACAAAGCATTGTATACAAAATGCGGATTGAGCTGAGCGCGAATCGATTCAAGTTTCAGTCGTGCCTCTTTTGTCAATTGCTCCTGCCTTTGTAATTTCTTTTTTTGTCGTTTCTTTTTGATCAGTATATAGGCTATTACCGGAAGCGCCAAAACACCAAACCCACTTAATAATATGAGTATCTCTAAAATATTGTTTTCCGGAGGCAAGACACGGTATTCGATGGTTGTAACTTTATCAGGAAAGGAACGAACTGATTTGCTAGAGCCCGCAGACTGCATAAACCCTGGAACCACAAGTATTTTATACGTTCCCACGGTATTAATAAATTCAATCGGCAGCGAGGTTTGATAGGCATCGCCTTTGCTCCAGTTAATGGCACCTTTCTCAAAAAGATGATCAAAAAATCCAGTCAAGGGCTTAAACTTTTTCCATTTTGTCTTAAGAGCAATAGTATCCACCCGCCCACGTATATCGCGAATAATATACGTTTCAAAAATCAGGGGGGTGTTATTGGTAATGAGAAACAGGTTGCCCCCTGTTATGTCTGCTTTCTGATCCTTCTCCTTTCTATAAAGCGTAATATATCGGAGGCCAACGGTTGCACCGGAAACCGTTGAAACAGCAGATCCATCGCTGGCCGTTTCTTTTCGCTCAAATCGTTCTTCGTATACACCAAAAATCGAAGGTGCTTCAATAGCTTTTGTACTAACATCTTGGGTCAAAATATTTTCCGGATCTTCCACATTATAAAGCTGAATAGTAACAACGTCGTTATTACAAATAACCGGGCCCATAAAAATATTGGTTGTGAAAGTACCGTCGGGCTCATTTTGCTTTGTCATTTTTCCGTTAACCGGGCTCCATTGTGTTGAATCGGATGAATTTTTTCGCAAAACCCGGTACCGCATATTAGAAACCGGTATTGAAGACGCTACAAAAAAAGACAGGTTAACATTTTGCGTATTGGGGAAATAGCTGAAATTTTTTTGTTCTTCAACCGGGTGCAGCGGATAGTAATGAGTAGCATTTGTGTCTGCAGGTAAGATTGATATCCGGAATAAGCATTTACCGGTTTTATTAAAGGCAGCTACGCCCCCTTCCGTTTGCGTTTGTTTATAAGTAAGCCCGGAAGGGAATTGGATGTTTATCTGGGAATTTGCCCCACAGCACAGGAAACTGCTCATTCCTGTGGCAATTATGATCAACATTTTATTTCTCATAAAAAAATTTCCAGCTAAACTATTTTGTTTACGCTCCTTTAAAAAGCAGCAACTAGTATTTGGAAGGTATAAAACAGGAATTGATCTATTTTTAATAGCTAACCTCAACCTGCATTATAGCAGTCACTAAAACCGGGTACTTTATCATTTTATCCGTCCCGGGTTCTTCTTTATAAAATCTTCCCAGCCTTTAAAGCCGGCGGCGATTTTTATGGGACTGCTGATCTGGTAATGATGACAGAGGGCTACGGCCAGTGCATCGGTAGCATCAAAATGTTCCGGGGCCTCTTTGAGCGAAAGGATCTGTTGCAACATTTTCCATACCTGTTCTTTGGCCGCGTTCCCGTTGCCGGTTACGGCCTGCTTTATTTTCCGGGGCGAATATTCCGTAACGGGAATATTAAAATGCATGGCGGCGGCAATAGCCACCCCCTGCGCCCGTCCCAGCTTGAGCATACTTTGTACGTTCTTGCCAAAAAACGGGGCTTCAATCGCAAATTCATGGGGCTGGTAGGCCCGGATCAGTTCGGTTACTTTTTCATGGATCCGGCTGAGCCGTGCATAACTATCCAGCCGGGCGGGAAATTTTATGGCATGCATTTCGCGCATCTGTATTTTTTGACCAGTACAGGCAATAACACTGTAGCCCATTATGAGTGTACCGGGATCAATACCCAGGATTATTTTGGCGGCTGTTTGCAAAGGGGATGCTATTTTTACCAGGATTCATGAAGATCAACAAAAATATCAAAATATTCTTCAATTATTTCCTAGGGCCGCTGCTGTTTATCTGGCTGTGCTGGTCTATTTATAACCAGGTGAGCCTGCAGGAAGGGTTAAGCGAATCCTGGGCGCAGATCAGGGCCTCTCTTACCAGCTCAAAGATCCTGTACCTGGTGGCCGTAATCATTTTAATGGCCGTTAACTGGACGGTGGAAGCCTGTAAATGGCGCATTGCGATTAAAAGTGTGCAGCATCTGTCTTTTTTACGTGCGCTGAAAGCTACCTTGTCGGGTGTATCATTTTCCGTTTCTACTCCCAATAGTATTGGCGATTACGTGGGACGGATCCTTTATATAGATGAGGGTAAGCGTATTAAGGCTGCAACGCTTACGGTGGTAAGCAACCTCAGCCAGTTGCTTGTTACCATATGGATGGGGCTCTTTTCCCTTTATTTCTTAAAAGAACCGATCGTTACCGCCGGGATCATTTCAGTTTTGTGGTTTGATGCCCTTTTTTATATTGTGGCATTCTGCGCGGTGCTGCTGCTGCTTTTTTACTTCCGCATTTCCTGGATGGCCAAATGGATCAGCCGCATACCCTCGGGGAAAAAATTTTCATGGTCCATAGAAGCCCTGGAACATTTTAATGCAACGGTACTGCTCCGATTATTGTCTTTATCTGTAACACGGTTTTTTATTTTTATATTGCAATATTTCTTATTATTTCAGTTATTTGAAGTAACGGTTTCTTTTTGGCAGGCCTGGACGGGCGTAAGTGTATTGTTTCTGATCCTGGCCATTATTCCCACCATTGCACTTTTTACAGATCTGAGTGTAAGGGGGAGCCTGAGCCTGACAATATTAGGATTATTTAACGCTAATCAATTGGGTATTAGCTTAACTTCGGCAAGCATTTGGTTAATTAACCTGGTTATACCCGCACTCATCGGAAGTGTGCTGGTATTGGGTATTAAAAGCATATTTAAAAGCAAAAATGAAAACGCTTAGTTTATTTCTGGTTCCGTTCTTTATGTTGGTTGCAGATGGCAATAAAAAGGCGGTTGCTCCCGCAGCCCCGGAGGTTTTCGCTGCGCCGGCATGTTCGATCCCCAATACGGCCTTCCAGGCTGGTGAAAAAGTGGGATTTACAGTGGGCTATAGTGTGGCCGGAGCCTTTGTACCGGCAGGTTCGGGATCTTTTTTTACGACCATGGAAAGGCTGAACGGCCGCTCCGTATACCATATTACGGGAACCGGACGCACACTTTCCTCTTACGAATGGGCGTATAAGGCTTACGACACCTACGAAACGTATGTAGATGTGGAAACCTTTCAGCCGCTGCAATTTGTGCGCAATATCAATGAAGGGGGCTATAAAAAATATCAGAAGGTCAGCTTTATTAAATCGGCCAATACCGCTGTCAGCAATGAAGGTACTTTTAATGTACCGGCCTGCGTGCATGATGTGGTAAGCTCTGTATTTTATGCCCGTAATGTAGACTACAACAGTCTGAAACCCGGCGATAAAGTACCCTTTAGCGTGTTTTTAGATAATGAGATTTTTGGTATGTATATCCGGTACATGGGTAAAGAAACCATCACCACTAAATACGGGAAATTTAAGGCGATAAAGATCAAACCGCTTACCATTAAGGGAACCATTTTTGAGGGTGGGGAGAAGATGACCGTATGGGTAACCGATGATGCCAACCGCGTTCCCATCCGCGTGGAAAGTCCGATTATCGTAGGTAAGGTGAAGATTGAAATGACCAGCTTTGAAGGACTTAAAAACCCGATGACGGCGCTGATCAAGAAAAGCTGATCAGGCTTCGGCAGTTACAGGGAGCAGTTCCAGGTTTCTGGTTTCACGTTTAAAGTTTCAGGTTGAGTTTCGTTTCTGCTTGATATGAAATGCTCAATTTCCGGATCTTATAATCTTTACAGGAGTGAAATTATTGAACAGGAACGGAATCTTCATTTTCAAATTTCCACACCTTCAAATTTTCAAATTCCAAAATTTCCTATAGCTCGCTCAGCTTAAAGAACTGATCCGGACGGATGCCTCTTTCCGTATTCTTCAGCGTACAACATTCCTGTTGCGGATCGTGCTCAAAAAACAGGATGTATTCCTTGTTTACGGCTTCCTGCAAAAACGCTTCTTTTTCGGTCATGGTCATTAGCGGGCGGGTATCGTAAGCCATTACATACGGCAGGGGAATATGCCCCGGGGAAGGCAGCAGATCCGCCATAAATACGATGGTCTTTCCTTTATACTGAACCTGGGGCAACATCATCGCTTCCGTATGTCCATTCGCAAACCGGATATCAACCTGTTCCAGGAACGGTGCTGATGCGAGGTCTTTTCCATCACCTTCCTTATCCAGGATAAATTTCAACTGACCACTTTCCTGTATGGGCAGGATATTCTCTTTCAGGAAGGAGGCTTTCTCTCTTGGATTGGGGTTTGTAGCCCATTCCCAATGCGCCTCGTTGCTCCAGTAAACGGCATTCTTAAAGGCCGGCACCAGCCGGTCTCCTTCTTTTTCTATGGCACCGCCGCAGTGATCAAAATGCAGGTGTGTTAAAAATACATCGGTAATATCATCCCGGTGAAAACCATATTGCGCCAGCGACTTATCGAGGTTGTCGTCTCCATGCAGGTAATAATAGCCAAAGAACTTTTCGCTCTGTTTATCGCCCATACCGCAATCTACCAGCACCAGCCGGTTACCCGTTTCTACCAGCAGGCTACGGGTGGCCCAGCTGCACATATTATTTTCATCGGCAGGATTTAACCCGTTCCAGATGCTTTTAGGCACTACACCAAACATGGCACCACCATCCAGCTTGAAATGACCGCAATTGATTGTATATAGGTTCATGTTTTTTTAGTGAGAAGTGAACTGTTTTTAGTTTATAGCCTTCAGCAACGGACTTAACTGAAAACTGATCGCTGATGGCTGACGGCTAATTCCCCGCCTTCCGTTGTTTTACCAGTGCGGAGTACAGCCAGAAAAAGCCAATCGCAAAGAAAAGGATCAAAGACAATACCGAATTTTTCATGCTGCCGGTTTGTTCTTCAATAAAACCAAAAGCAAAGATACCAATTACAATGGCCAGCTTTTCGGTGAAGTCATAATAACTGAAAAAAGAGGCGGTGTCCTTTGTATCGGGCATCAATTTAGCATAAGTGGATCTGCTGAGCGATTGAATGCCGCCCATCACCAGGCCCACAGCAACCGCCAGTCCATAAAACAGGTACTCCCCATTACCGCCGCCTTCCGCTACCATCGCAGTAAGGTATGCCGCAATACAGATCAATATCCAAAAAATGACCACACCCATCAATACCCTGATATTTCCATACCGGGCCGAAAGCCGGGACATATACCAGGCGCCGGCTACGGCCACCAGCTGTATCATTACAACGGATATGATCAGCCGGTCGTCCGGCAGCCCCAGGAGTTTGCTGCCAAACAGCGTGGCGGCCAGCATTACCGTTTGTACGCCCATGCTGTAAAAAAAGAAACCACGCAAGTACCGTTTCAGCACCGGCATTTGTTTTACCTGCAGGTACACTTTTTTTATTTCGATAAATCCATCCTGCAAAACCCTGCCACCGATCTTAGCCGGTTGCGCCGATTGCGGGAGCCGGGCAAAAGTGATTTGTGCAAAGCCGAACCACCAGATACCCACCAGCAAAAAAGTAAGCCGGGTAGCCAGGCCTTTGTCGGGCATCAACACAATGAGTAAAAAACCTACCAATTGCATAATGACACTTCCTACATACCCATAAGAAAATCCGCGCGCGCTCACCCGGTCCTGGTCTTCAGGCGCTGCTATTTCCGGCAGATACGCATTATAAAACACCAGGCTGCCCACATAGCCCATCGCCGCCAGCATAAAGGCGGCCACGCCCAAACCCAGTGTATCACTTGTAAAAAAGAACAGCACCGCAGAGCCCAATGCGCCCATGTAACAGAAAAACCGCATAAAGTTTTTCTTGTTCCCCCGGGTATCTGCAATAGAGGTAAGTATGGGATAAAGAATGGCTACAAACAGGTAAGCAGCAGCCAGCACATAATCATACAGGGAGGAATTTACAAACTGTCTTCCCAGGAAATGTACCTTATGATCATTGGAATTATTGCCGGTAACCGCTAAAAAATAAATCGGAAAAAAAGTAGTGGTAATAACCAGGTTGTACACAGAGTTGGCCCAATCGTACATGGCCCACCCGTTGATCACTTTCTTAGAAGCCGTTTGCATGGAATTTGTTTGTATAAAAATACGGGATTTGAAGCGATCGGCGGATCCTGGTTAACAGGAAATAGCAGGAGAAAATGTGCGAATTTGAAAATGGTTGAAGAACTCCCAGGGGAAAACAGCCTATTTGTTACGCCCCTCTTTAAATGCGTTTTCCAGTAACTGCAACAGTTCTTCAAACCCGATGTTTAAAAACTGTGCTGAAATGCCTACCGGTGTTTTGTATAGCTGGTAATTTAGTTCCATGGCCCGCTTCTTAACCGGGTTTTTCTGTTGCTGAAGATATGCTTCTGGATTCTTAATCTCCAGCATAATAAATGGCTGATCCGTTACCCGCTCTGTCCGGATGTTTTTTATATCCTTCCATAATACCCTTCCGGCTGCGATCCCGCTCGAGTTATCGGTAATGCCTTCTTCATCAATGATCAACCCGGCCTTTTTATCCTGTAGCTTTTGAACAAACAGGATAATCGCCACCCCAAAAAAACCGGTGCAGATATAACCGATGATCCGGATCATTGTGGGATCGTCGCTTCTGATAAATAAAAAGGGCTTTATCACAAAAAGAATCCCAAGCAATACGAACACTGCCGCACCCACCAGGTTGCGTATGATCTTTTTTTTATTTACCGGTATGGTTATCGTTTGCATCTTATCAGGACTGTAATAAACGAACGGCGTCTTTGGCAAAATAAGTGGCGATCAGGTCGGCACCGGCTCTTTTTATAGACGTTAAGCTTTCCAGGATAGCCTTCTCTTCATCGAGCCAGCCGCGCTCTGCCGCCGCCTTAATCATGGCATACTCACCACTTACATGATAAGCACTTACCGGAACTGTTACGGCATTTTTTATTTCCCGGATAATATCCAGGTAGGACATGGCGGGTTTTACCATTACAATATCGGCTCCTTCCGCTACATCTTTCAGCGTTTCATTAATCGCCTCTGTACGGTTGGCATAATTCATCTGGTAGGTTTTCTTATCTCCAAAACCCGGCGCACTGTCCAACGCATCCCGGAAAGGGCCATAAAAACAGCTGGCATATTTTGCGGAGTAGCTCATGATACCCACACCGGAAAACCCGTTTTCTTCCAGCGCGTTGCGAAAGGCACCAATTCGTCCGTCCATCATATCGCTGGGCGCAATGAAATCGGCACCTGCCACTGCATGTGAAAGACTCATTTTTGTAAGCGCTTCCACCGTTTCATCATTCAGGATATAGCCATTCTTTACATCCACAATACCATCATGTCCGTATTCCGAATAAGGATCCAGTGCCACATCGGTCATGACCACCATTTCCGGAACCGCATCTTTTATTGCTTTTACTGCCTGCTGCATCAGCCCATCCGGGTTCCAGCTTTCCTTACCCGTGTTGTCTTTCAATGCATCATCGCATTTTACAAACAGCAATACGGAACGGATGCCCAGGCTCCACAACTCCTTTACTTCTTCTACGGTCTTATCAAGAGAGCGTCGAAAATAGCCCTGCATAGAACTGATGGCTTCCACCACATCTTTACCCTCTGTAACAAAGACAGGTAAAATAAAATCACTCGCCCGTAATTGTGTTTCTGCAACCATCTCCCGGATGGCAGCGGTTCTTCTTAAAATCCTGTTTCTATGTTGTAGTATCATAATTTATGATTTATGATCTATGATGTCTGATTTATGATCTTTTATATGCCGCGTACTCATATTTATACAACGGGGTCACTATCATTAATCAGCATAAAAAATCATTTTTTAATTTTTGCTTTGTTTGTTTTATCTGTACAGCCATCACACATCTCAAACCCATTCCCTCGGATGTTTACAGGCCTGTAATAATTTATCTTCCAGGCTTCCGGGCTCCGGCTCGTAGTTATAGATAAACCGTACCGTAGGGGGTAAACTCATTAAAATGCTTTCTGTACGGCCGTTTGTTTTCAGTCCGAAGATCGTTCCCCGGTCGTGGATCAGGTTAAATTCTACATAACGGCCCCGCCGGATCTCCTGCCATTTTTTATTTTCAGCATTCCAGGAAGTGTTCTTTCTTTTTTGCACCAGGGGCAAATAGGCATCCAGGAATGCGTCTCCATTGGCTTTTTGAAAGACCAGCAGCTGTGCCGCTTCCTCCTCACTGTTCAGATAGAGATGGTCATAAAATACACCGCCAACACCGCGCATTTCATTTTCCCGGTGTTTGTTGGAAAAGTATTCATCGCATTGCTGCTTATATTTCGGGTACAACTCCAATCCAAACGGGTCCATCGCATGCTTTAACGTGGAATGGAAATGGGTCACATCTTCTTCAAACAAATAATAAGGCGTCAGATCCGCACCGCCGCCAAACCAGCGATGGGTAACCGTACCTTCCCCGTCATGGGCTTCAAAATAGCGCCAGTTGGCATGGGTAGTAGGTACAAACGGATTTTCGGGATGCAATACCAGGCTGATGCCACAGGCAAACCAGGTTCCTTCAGCCTCACGCTGGGTAGAGGGGGAAATAGAAAGTACTTTTTGCATTTTTTCAGTAATATGTCCATATACCACCGAAACATTTACACCTGCTTTTTCAAAAACGGCTCCATTTTCCATGACGCGGGAATGCCCCCCACCGCCCTTTCCGTTTTCACCGCGCTGCCAGTTATCCTCTTTAAAAGCGGCCCGGCCATCCTCCGCTTCCAGCGCTTTGCAGATACGATCCTGCAGACCGTATACATATTCGATCCACTGCTGGCGAAATGCGTTTGTTGCTTCTTTTTTCATCCGTATATTTTTATTTACCCCCCATTTTGCAGAACGATCTTTATCGATCGGATAATATGTATCCGTTATACGGATCATTTCATAACCGATAAGTATTGTCTGCCGGAGTTGCATCCATAAAAATGCCTCCGTCAATGGTAACCTGCTCTATTTTGCCATTACTGGGCACCGAAAACGTGACCGTCTTTTCTTTATTCTTCCAGATTGCCGGTGTATAATGAAAGCTTTTTTCCTTTCCATTTTCCAGTTTCAGGATCACATCAAAAGGTACTGCAAAGCCGCCTGTATTTTCCAGAGTAATGGTCGTATTATGGGTGCCCTGCCGGGCTTCTTTTATTTTAAGATCGATGTAATTATTGCTAAAGAACCAGTTTTGCCAAAACCAGGTAAGATCCTGTTTTGCGGCGGCATTGATGGAATAAAAATAATCCCACGGCACGGGATGTTTCCCGTTCCAGTTATTGATATAACTGATCAGTGCTTTCTTGAAAGGCATATCGCCCAGCAGGTCTTTTAAAGCCAGGTAAGAAAGGGAGGCCTTTCCATAGGAATTTCTTCCGTACCCGGCTCCTGATAACTGGGACGACATGGTGATCAGGGGCTGATCCATTTCTGTTGCAGGGTTATTGATCCAGTTCTTTATCCGGAAACTTTTAAACGCACTGTCTGCCGTATGTTTTCCATTCTCGGAAATACCAATCAGGTATTCGAAGGTGGTGGCCCAGCCTTCATCCATAAACGCATAGCGGGTTTCATTAATGCCCATATAAAAAGGGAAGTAGGTATGCGCCACTTCATGATCCACCGTTAGCCGGGAATCCATCAGATCTCTTAAGGACGCATCATTTACCATCATGGGATATTCCATATCTGCGTATCCCTGGATGGCCGTCATTGTCGGATAAGGATAGTTTATACCCGGCAGGTTATCCGAATACCACCGGATGGCGTATTTGGTCCACTCTACATAATTTCTAAAATCACCGGCGGTATCCTTATAGGCCGCCTGAACACTTACCCTTTTTAACCCGTTACCATCGGCCAGGGCCACACTTCCTGCATCCCATACAAAATGGTTGCTGGTGGCAAAGGTGAAGTCGGTCACATTCCTGGCTGTAAATTTCCATTCATTCCATTCACTGAAATTGGTCACCGCCCCCTGTTCCATATCTTTGGCTGTGGCCACATGAATGACTTTATTACTGTTCATCGATTCCCGGAAACGCTTAAACGCCGCCGGCTGTAATACTTCTTTTGCGTTCTCCAGAGTGCCTGTTGCCCAAACCACATAGTTGGTCGGCACTTTAACGGAAACGGTATAATCATTAAAATCATTATAAAACTCACCGCCATCGGTATGTGGCAGCAGGTCCCACCCGTTATAATCATCATACACCGAGATCCGCGGATAGAAATAGGCACAGAAAAACGTATTCGGATCAATCTGACCTTCGCGACCGCTGAGCTTTGATAACGGGTAGGACCATTCGATCTCGAATTCCGCAGTTGAACGGGGTAATAACGGGGTATAAAGTTTTACAGGATTAGCGGTTCCCCAATCATCACTATTTATTGTATAGCGTTCCCCGTTTACCACAAACCCAAGGATCTTTAACCCGAAGGTTAAAAAATCCGCCGGCACCTGCCCGGCCCTTGGCGCTTCCGGCTTGTGAATATTATTTATAAAACGGATCACTACCGATTTTAGTGTATCCGGACTGTTATTGGAATAGCTGATCTTTTCACTGCCCGAAACGGATTTCTCTGCCGTATTTACCGTAGCGTTTATAACATACACGCCCCGGTTCTGCCAGTAATTTGCACCGGGCAAACCATTGGTGGTACGGGTTCCTTTTTTAACGGCATTCTGAATGTTCCGGGGCATATAAAGCTCCTGTGCCGCAACAGCCGTGCATTGCAACACAAAAGCCGCTATTAAAAAAGGTAGTTTATTCAAGGCGATTATTTTTAATGCTCTTAAAATCTAAATTCTTTCACCGTATTTACAAATGCCTTTGCATGATCTACCGGCACATTGGGCAGGATGCCATGTCCCAGGTTGGCAATATGGCGGCCCGGGCCAAAAGCGCGCAGCATTTCTTTTGTTTCTTTTTCAATCCGGGAAATGGGCGCCAGTAATTTTGCCGGATCAAAGTTCCCTTGCAGGGTAATATGATCACCGGCAAGATTCCGGGCCACCTGCGGCTCAATACACCAGTCAATGCCTAACCCGGCAGCGCCGGTTGCCGCCATTTCTGCCAGCGAGCCCCATGCACCCTTTGCAAAAACGATCACCGGTACGCTTTCTTTTAATGCGGCCACAATCTGACGGATATAGCGGAGTGAAAACTCCTCGAAATCATGCTTGCTTAATAATCCACCCCAGCTGTCAAACACCTGCAATACATCCGCACCGGCGGCCACCTGCCCTTTCAGGTATGCAATGGTGGTATCGGTGATCATCTGCAACAGCGCATGCGCGGTTTCTGGTTGCTGATAACAAAAAGCCTTGGCTTCATCAAAGGTTTTACTGCCTTTTCCCTGAACCATATAGCATAACAGCGTCCAGGGAGCTCCTGCAAACCCGATCAGGGGTACGCGTCCGTTCAGTTCCTGTTTGATCAGCTTTATCGCTTCAAATACGTAATTCAATGTTTCGTTTACATCCGGTATCCGGATACGCTGCAGGTCGCTCTGGTTTTTTATAGGCTGGGGTAATAGCGGACCCAGCTTTTCTACCAGCTGCACCTCCATTCCCATAGCCTGCGGCACTACCAGGATATCTGAAAACAGGATGGCTGCATCCACGCCCACAATATCTACCGGCTGCAGGGTTATTTCGCAAGCCAGTTCGGGATTCTGGCACCGCTCAAAAAAAGAATACTTTTCTCTTAACTGTATGTATTCCGGCAGGTATCTTCCTGCCTGGCGCATCATCCAAACCGGGGTACGTTCTGTAGCTTCTCCGCGAAGCGTTCTTAAGATCAAGTCGTTTTTTATTTCCTGTTGCATATTTAAAATTCTTTAGATCGATACTTTACCAGTTATGGTCTGCAATCAATCTGATCATCTGTTCCACATCGGGCTGCATTGCTTCCACAATGTTTGACGTATATTCTTTTAAGGCCCTGGTTGTGGAAGGGCCGATAGAAAATGCCCTTGTTGCCGGGTTGATCTCATTTAAAGAAAAAAAACTTTCTACTCCGCTCGGGCTATAAAAGAGAATTCCGTCATAGTGCCGGTTAATTGGCACAGGCGTTTTTATGGTTTCATAGACTATTTTCTCCCTGCAAGGGATGCCGTTCTTTTTTAATCCATCCGGAATGGTATCCAGGCGCAGGTTTCCGCAAAAAAAAACGACCTGGTCCGGAGCCTGTTCAATGATCTTTTTAACCAGCTGTGCTCCATTGGGAGCAGACGCCGCGATTGTTGTTCCGGGAAATAACTCCTGTACTTTTTTACGGGTAGCGGCTTCAATACAAAACACCTTCCATTCCGGGCTGTCTGTAAGTGCCGCCGCCACTGCTTTTACCGCATTGGCGCTGGTAAAAATTACGGTTTGCTCCGAAAGCGAAACATCGGCCATCAACATCGCAACCTGTTCCGGAGCTACCGGCTGCGTTTGCAGAAAGGAGCTGCAATCGAGCTGTACCCGGGTTCCTGCCTGCCGGATGAGCACCTCATCCAATAGCTTTGTACTTAAAATATGAAGCGGTTTATTGCTCATTGTTCATCTTCGCAATTAACGGGCGGGCACCTTTTTCAAGGATCTTTGTTGCCGCAGCTTTTCCAGCCGCTACGGTTGAATTGATCGCATATACTTCATCCACCTCAATCTTTTCGGCCCCTTCGGGTGAAACAATACTTCCCCTGAAATGCAGGTTGTTTTGATGAACGGTTGCCAGCGCGCTGATGGGCGTAGCACAGCCTCCCATGAGTGCGCTTAAAAAATCTCTTTCGGCTTTTACACAGTATGCGGTTTCAGTATGATTGATGCGGCTACAGGCACGCAGTACCGCAAGATCTCCTTTCCGGGCGGTGATCATAATGGCGCCCTGCGCAGGAGCCGGCAACATCCAGTTAAGATCGATGCTATTATCGGGCTTAAGCCCAATGCGTTCCAGACCTGCTGCGGCAAAGATGGCTCCGAACCAATTACTTTCGGAAAGTTTGCGCAACCTTGTATTTACATTTCCGCGGATATTTTCGATGGTATGACCCGGGAACCGGTTCAGCCACTGGGCCTTACGACGCACACTGCTGGTGGCGATGGTCAGGGGAAATGTTTCAGGTTTCAGTCCTGAAGCTTCGGGGGAAGTTCCAGGTTCCGGATTTGAGATCTGAAAGCTGAGATCTGAAAGCTGAAAGCTGTTATCCGGCGCCTGCCAGTTGGGATTTAATACCAAAATATCCCTATAGGAAGCACGTTCCAGAACAGCGGCTTCCACAATGCCTTCGGGCAATTGCACCGGCACATCTTTCATGCTGTGTACTGCCACATCAATCCTGTTATTGAGCAACGCTGTATCTAATACTCTTGTAAAAACGCCCTGTACCCCCATGGAATAAAGAGGGGTTACCAGGTCAAGATCTCCCTCGCTTTTAACCAGCTCCAGCTGCGCGGGGGTGCCTAAACTTTCCAGGAGATTTTTTACCTGTGTGGCCTGCCAAACGGCCAGCTGACTGTCTCGGGTACCAATACGGATCATCATAAAATATCCGGGGTCAGAGAAGCTGCAGGTAATCGTTGATGCTGCTGATAAACTGGCAGCCTTTGTCGTGCCGCACTTTGAGGTTTACCGCCAGCTGCTTTACCGCCTTTTGGGCGCGCATTACCCGCTCTGTTTCACTGATTAGTTCTTTATCCTTATAAAATTCGCAAACACCGGTTTGCATTAAATCAATTTCACGTAGTTTGTCCTTCCAGGTTTTCAGGTGCAGGGCATAATGGTGATCTCTTAACCAGCTCAGAAATTCCTTTTTGAAATACTCAATCATGGTGAGCGCCCTGGGCACTTCCGCTTTGCGTTTTGCCAGCGTTTTGTCCAGAATGGTATTGGAGATCTCATCCACATCAATGACCGTAACCTGTTCCATTTTTCTTATGGCCGGATGTACATTTACCGGTACGGACAGATCCAGGAATAATTTCCTGGTGCCTGGTGCAACATGTTCCGGTACCACCATGGGCTCGCCGGCATTGGTACATACAATTACAATATCGGATGCGTGGATGGCAGTGGCTTTATCCGCATATGAAGCAAACTTGATCCCATGATCAGCAGCGATCTGCCGCGCCACCGCATCCGTACGGTTCATAATTGTAACGGAGGTATGGGGCAAATAGGTATTCAGATTTTTGCAAACATTTACTCCAAATTTCCCGGCGCCGATGATCAGCACGTTCTTTTGCGCGATCTCTTTTATATTCTGCAGCAATTCAATTGCGGCAAATGAAACAGAAACAGTTCCATCGCTGAGATTGGTTTCTGTTTTTATTTTTTTGGAAGCCTGGAATGCAAAATTCAGCATCCGGTCCATAACAGGGCCAATCAGCTGTTGGCTGCGCGCTGTATCCACCGCTCTTTTCAACTGCCCCAGTATCTCATAGTCACCCAGTATCTGCGAGTCGAGCCCGGCAGCTACATTAAACAGGTGCTGCAGTGCTTCTTCTCCATTTTTAAAATAGCCGCATTCATAAAAAGCCGCTTTATCACCATTAGTATGGGGCACCAGCAGCTCCACCAGCTGCATTACTGATTCTGCAAATCCATAGATCTCCGTCCGGTTGCAGGTAGATACTACAAAGACGCTTTTCAGCCCTGCCGCCTTTGCACTTTTTCCCAATGTGACAAATGCCTCATTTGTAATGGAAAACAGTCCTCTGGTTGCTGCATCTGCTTTATGATAGTTGATGCCCGCAATGCAAAAACGATCTAAAACCTGCTTTGAAATATGAAATTCTTCTAACGACATAATTCAGGCGCAAATGTATAAAGGATAAGTGGTAGTATCGTCATACTTTTGTCACCGGGCCTTAAAAAAAACATGATTTTTATCATGATTTTTCATTACTACAGACCGTATGATTTGTCTTGCTGTAACCTGTATCTTTGCCGGTTGTTATACGTTTGTACCACCGGTGTAAAACCCGGTCCGCACAAGTGTGTACAACAATTTTTATATAAATCGAAGTGATCAGGTGAAGCGGAGGTTATGTGGAGCAGTGATCGTACAGCGATGCAACACTTCGGCGGACGCTTTATTCAGCGGTAAAAGGCAGATGATAAAAATGTTATGTACTCCCCGAAAATAACTGTTGTAAACAGGAGTACAAATTTTATACAACAAAAAAATGCGTAAAACAGGAATCATATTAATGAATCTGGGTTCACCGGATTCAACGGCGGTAAAAGATGTAAAGCGGTATCTGGATGAGTTTTTGATGGATAAGCGGGTGATTGATAAGCCCTGGTTGTTGCGATTCCTGCTCATCAAGGGTATCATTGTTCCGTTCCGGGCACCAAAGTCGGCAGAAGCCTATAAAACCATCTGGTGGAAGGAAGGCTCCCCACTTATTGTATTATCGAAACAATTGCAGGAAGCCGTTCAGAAAAAGACGGATCTCCCTGTTGAACTCTCTATGCGTTATGGCAACCCCACACCGGAGGCTGCCTATGATGCATTGCTGAAGCGCATGCCGGATGTAGAAGATGTGATCCTGGTTCCTTTGTACCCACACTATGCCATGAGCAGTTTTGAAACAGCCGTGGAACATATGAAAGAGGCCCATAGAAAAAACAACTATGCATTTAAACTGAAAGTGGTTCCACCGTTTTATAAACATCCTTCCTATATCAATGCATTGGCCGAAAGCATGCGGCCTTACCTGCAGGACGATTTTGATCAGTTGTTGTTCAGTTATCATGGTATACCAGAGCATCATGTACTGAAAAGTGATCCTACTAAAAAGCATTGTATGCAGGTAGAGAACTGCTGCTTCAAATCGAGCCCTTCCCATCCTACCTGTTACCGGCACCAGGTTACCATTACCAGCGAGCTGGTGGCAAAAAAGCTGGGATTGCGTAAAGATCAGTGGCAGCAAAGTTATCAAAGCCGCCTGGGACGCGATCCCTGGCTGCTGCCCAATACACAGGTACGTTTACCGGAACTGCCGAAAGAGCAGATCAAAAAACTGGTAGTGGTATGTCCCTCATTTGTTAGCGACTGCCTGGAAACCCTTGAGGAAATTGAAATGCGCGGAAAGGAAGAATTTATCGAAAACGGGGGAGAACGTTATACCTATATTCCCTGTATGAATACCAACGAACTTTGGGTGGATACGGTACTGCAATTAGTGGAAGAAACCCAGGCCCAGTAAGGAGTTAACAACCTTACAGGCCTTCCAGTTGAGGAAGTACCGTCCAATAGCTGAGTACAATACGCCTGCGCTCGTCGGTGGATTTATAATCGGCGATCCGTGGTGAAGGATACTCTTCTCCTTTTCCATAGGCCACATATCCAATTTTAAGCGTATTAAAATTTTTGAACTTTTCGGTATTGCTTCCCAGCACTATTTTCATATTGCGTACCATTTCCTTTGCACGCAAATCCGATAATAACTGGTTCATCAGCTTTTGAGATGGATTGCCATTGCCCAGGATCGTTGTCAGTTCTTTATAAAGTTGTCCGTTGCGGGCCACCGGCGTAGAATCTGAATAGCCTACAAATACGATCCGCGCTTCGCGTGCAATGCCGGCATACTTATTTGAAAGATAAGATAAGGAGTCGATGACCGGTGTAAAATACTCACGTATAGACGGCATGGCCGACTCCGGGATCCGGTATACACCCGGATCAAAGAACGCCGCATAATGAAACATCTGGTATTTAGCAGTGCTTACCGATTCACGCAACATGCTGTACACCTCTTCGCGCCGTTTTTGCGATGTATTAAAGGAATCCAGTACAATGAGTTTTGCCAGGATATCAGAGAAATTGATCCCTTTCTTAAACGAGGCCCTGCTTTTGGTGGCTGCGTCCATAATTAGCGCCAGTTCCTGAACGCTGTTCAACCGGCCATTGAGTTTATCCAGGATCTGCTGAACATCATTGTTTAAAACACTGTCGATGGTATGGTTACCAGCTTTAACATCGAGTATTTTTTTTATAGAATCCAGTTTAACGGATTCTGCGTTTACCATCTTCTTGGCTTTTTCATTGGTGGCTCTGGCGGTTGTCAGCTGTTTTTGTGAACCACAGGACAACAGTATCAGCATGGTGAAGACAAAAGGATAAAACTTCATAGTCAATTATTGAGGTACCGGCTTAATCGTAAAGCCATCTTGTTTGACGGGCTGCCGGGTCTTTATTTTTTCTTCCAGCATCCGGTCATAAATTTTCTTTCGGTAATCAGCTATTATTTCTTTGTTGGTTGTATCTGCGTTGGCTTTTTTCTGGGAGATCTGGGCAATTTCTTTTAATTGTAAATTGATCAGTGTAGTGTTGTTGCCTAGCTTTAGTTCACTGAACGACAATAGCATTTCATCTAAAGAAGGCTGCCGGTACATATCTGCACTATGTTCCGGATCATCCTGAATGCGCCAGTTTGCCACCAGCCCAAGAATCAGTGCAAGTGAAATTACCCACAACCCCACAAGCATCAACCAGATGGTTTTATGCGGGCGTTCCTGTTTTAAAGTGTCTTTTATGCGTTGTTGAAGTACCATCACATTGGGTCATTTTTATAATATAAGCACGGATCCGGCTGTATCTATCTGTTGAATCAGCATCTCACAATCCTTAACCATTGTTTCGGCACCGCCCTCTGAAGTGATTGTATGCTTCCTTAACAATTCAAGGATCGGATGGTTGGGACCAAATGCTGAAAATGTAGACTTTATGCGATGCAGGATGCGCGCCGCTTCCCGGGCATCACCGGTTGCCGCAGATGCGCGCAGCGCCTCTTTATCAAGGATCCATTGTTTCCGTATTTCCAACAGCAATTCATTCATCACTGCTTCATCACCTCCTACCAGTTCCCTGAAAAATTCCAACCCGGTTGTGATATCCGCAACAGATGCCGGTTGGACGCCACCGGACCGGAGCGGCATCCATTTTAAAATTTTACTGATGATATCGGATTCCTCAATGGGTTTTGATATATAGTCATTAAATCCCGCAGCAAAGCACCGCTTGATTTCATTTTCCATAACGTAGGCCGTCATCGCAATAGCGGGTGTGTTGATGTGCAACTCTTCACGAATGATGGATATTGCCTTGTAGCCATTCATATGTGGCATCTGAATGTCCATCAGGATCAGGTCATAGTGCTGCGCCTGTATCCGTTCCAGGGCTTCCAGGCCATTTTCGGCCACCTCTATATTGAGCTGGTATTTACTTAGAAGGTGCTTAAGCAGCACCCGGTTGGCGGCATTGTCCTCTACTACTAATGCGGTATGACCCGAAAAATCGGCGGTTGGCTTACCTACTTTTTTACTGATTACAACCGGGGCATCCGCCACTTTTTCAAAAATAGCCGTAAATGAGAACTTGGATCCAAGGCCGATTTCGCTGTTTACCGAAACCGATCCTCCCATATTTTCAACCAGGCTTTTTACAATACTTAATCCCAGGCCGGTACCTCCATGCTGGCGGGTGGTCATTTGCTCCAACTGTTCAAAGCGGTCAAAAATCAGGTCTACCTTTTCCTTTGGAATGCCCTCCCCCGTGTCCTTTACGCTAAACACCAGTTTATGAACATCGGCGTTTTCATAGGGTAATACCCCCACGTGAATATGAACCCCGCCATAAGATGTAAATTTAATGGCGTTGTTGATCAGGTTAACCAGTACCTGCTTCAGCCGTTCCGGATCTCCTTTTATAAACGGTGGTGTTTGCGGATCGATATCCCAGTGATAGGTCAGCTTTTTTTCATTGACCAACGCCGAAAACATACGCTTCAAATCTTCAAACAACTCCGGAAGATTAAAAGGAATGCGCTTGATGCGAAGCTTTCCCGCTTCAATGGAAGAAAAATCCAGTATATCATTTACAATATGCAAAAGATTGTACCCGTTTGAGATGATGGTATTCGTGTATTCCTTCTGAGTATGGTTAAGGGCTGTATCCGATAACAGGTTTCCAAAACCGATCAGCGAGTTTAAAGGCGTCCGTAGCTCATGACTCATATTGGCCAGGAATTCGTCCTTGGCATTTTTGCTTTTGACGGCAGCTTCCCGTGCCAGGCTCAGCTCTTTTATAAGTACCAGCTGTTGCCACTGGCGGATTACAATAATGGTGGTAAAGATCAGTACGGCAATTACAGCTGCTATGGACAATATCCGGTTGTATACTGAAAGCTGGCTGGCATGTGTTGAATTTTTAACCAGGGTATGCTGTAACTGGTTTTCCAGGAATTTTTCAACCAGTACTCCATAGCGGTATACATCTTCTGCCGGTTTGGATTTCCGGAGGGAATCTGTCAGGCTGCCAAGTAAACGGGTGTCGCTCTGTTGCCGGGCATCTAAAACCGCATAAGAAAGATTCAGCTGGGCATTAACGGCGTCCATCAAACTCTTCAAATTGGGTATATGTCCTTTCCGGCCAATAGCTTCGTTGAGAATATTTGCATTGTATCCAAACAACGTGAGCGAATCACCCAGTACATCAAATGCATTTGCCTGGGTATTCGCATTCATCAGACTGAACCGGGATTGAAGGGTAAACGACATGTTTACCAGGTGTTGCATTTCATTATTGGTCTTAAAGGTTTCAACAGCCTCTACGTTTCCCTTCTGCAACGCCTGTGTAGCTTTGTCGGTAAGTGTTTGCGTGAAAATGATGCTAGCAACGAGTAAAAAAGCAAAGAAAATAAGCAAAAAATAGTTATAGTTTCTTTTTTGCATAATTACATATAATATTAATTAAGTGCCGGGCACTGATTTTACAAAAGGTCCCATGGTGCTGCATCAACCCGTGATGCCTGTTCTTCCCAACGATAAGGTTCTTAATTTCGAGAGGCCAAAATTATATATATTATCATTCTAATACAAAAAGAAAGCAGGTATTTCCTTTTTTACATTTTCATACCGGGATTTTGTGCGGTAATAACCGGCTTTTTAGTCGATATTTTTCAGCCGTATAAAGCCTTATCTTGCTGACAGCAAAGCCATTGCGCTCTCCTCAATCCGGTAAAACACCGAAAATCCTTCTGCAAAAAATCGGCCATTTTTATGGAAACTGTTTTCCGGTTTACAGAAAGCTGGTATCTTAGTTGTTTCAAAAGCGGGTTCATATCCTTTAAATACACTTCCATTGGCTTATTTATATTTAAAAGCAGTTCATATCATTTTTGTGGTTACCTGGTTCGCAGGGCTCTTCTACATGCCGCGTTTGTTTATTTACAATGTAGAGGCCAATGAACAGCCGCAGCCGGCGCAGGATGTCTTACATCGTCAGTTTGCTAAAATGATGAAGCCCCTTTGGTATGGTATTACCTGGCCCTCCGCCGTCATTACGCTCATCATGGGACTTTCTGTGCTATTTAAAGGCTCCTGGGCACAAATACTATTAACACCCGCCGGGTTCTGGCTCCTGCTTAAGCTGGTATTGGTGCTGTTTTTATACGCCTATCACTATTCATTGCACCGGATCTTTAAACAACAAATGGCCGGTATTTATAAATACAGTTCCGATCAACTGCGGATGTGGAACGAAGTTGCTACTATTTTCCTGGTGGCCATTGTAATGCTGGTTGTGGTAAAAAAAGAAATCAGTGTTATATGGGGCCTGGTAGGCATGATTTTGCTGATTTTTATCCTGATGCTGGTCATCCGCATTTATAAGCGGGTGCGCAATAAAGGGAAGTAAAAGAACATTCCAGGTTTAAAGTTCAATGTTCCAGATCAGGCCCTGTTTTACACTTGATGTAACGTCTCGATTCGGGGCGCCCTTATCAAGTTCCGGGTTCGATCGCCCATGGCACTCCATACCCGGTCGCCGATCCCGGACATAATTAACTGATGACTGAAAACTGATAGCTAACGGCTGATTCCAGATTTAAGGTTCCAGATTCCAGGTTGGGGCCATTGAATACCCGAAGCTCTATTCCCTATTGGCTATTCAATGTCGTTTCCTTAAAGCCGCAGATGCGCAGATTTGGTATCGGCTTTAACGGCAACAATATCGCAGAAAAGCGCCGCAGGCGCAATCAGCGTATCTGCGGCAACCATAAAAATCGCGAAGGAAACAGCATTGATTGGCTATTGCCCACTAACTATTGCCTATTTCTGCATTTTCACAAAATGAAAAGAGGGTGTCTCAAAAATTTGAAACACCCTCTTTTATGTAACGTCTTTTTGTTATTGTCTTTGTCCTTTCTGGCTGTTGAATTTGTGTACGTCAGAAGGAATCACCGGATGACCGGAAGGCGTTGTGCTTTCCTTGAAATAAGGATCGTACTTATTCCGCATATTCTTGTAAGAATGTCCGTCTGACAGGAAGGCGATGATAAACCAGATGAACAGCATCAATGGAACAACAATCGTCATGATGAAGTTCCGTATTTCATCGCCCAGGTGCATAAACACAGACACAATGTAATATGCCTTAGCCAGGGTTAAGATACAAACCACCCCTTTTATGAACAGCAACAGCGCGTGGCTGGGCTCTCCTTTGTGCAGGGCATAAATCGTAAACCCAAGGGCCAGCTCCGCCAGCGTTAAAAATGTAAGAATGAGGGTCGTTTTCTTAACCCGGTGTTTAAACGTGGCATCGTCTGTATGATGTGCAAAGCTTACTTCAGGGTAGGCGGCAGACGGTGATATATCTTTTGTTGGATCGTAATGTTGTGACATAATTTCTTTAAATTTCAAATATCAAATTCCAAATATAAGGTCTGTTTAATCTCTCCGTTCTCTTCCGGAAAGCGGTTGGGTAGCCTTTATACCAGGTAAAAGCAAAGGAATACGAATACCCAAACCAGGTCTACAAAGTGCCAGTACAACCCGATTTTTTCAATCATCAGGTAGTGTCCTCTGCGATCATACACTCCCATTTTGGTTTGGATGAGCATAATGATCAGCAGGATCACCCCAACAGATACGTGAAAACCGTGGAACCCGGTAATGCCATAGAAAAATCCACCAAATGCAGCAGGTCCGGGTTTACGCACTACCATTTCACTATTGGAAAGTAACTGGATCAACTGATCTTTGGGCGTTTGCAGCAATTCAGCATGGCTCGCATGAGAAAGATGCTGCTCATGTACCAGGGTGGCCAGTGTTTCCGGAGAAGTTTTTGCCAGTGCCGGAGTTACATCCTGCGGCAACACGATCTCTCCCCAGGGATTAAAGCCGTTCCGCTGTGCCATTACTTCAATATGATCCCCAACTAAAACCGGGTTCTTAGCGGTCAACAGGTGGGTCCACTCCCAGGCCTGGCAACTTAAGAAGATCAATCCCCCGATGATCGTCAGCAAGAGGTATTTTTCCACACCCTTCCGATCACGGTTATGTCCTGCATGCACCGCCAGCACCATGGTAACAGAACTGATAATTAACACAAAGGTCATCACACTCACAAATGCCAGTGGCAGGTTTGCGTGTCCTGCAAAAGGAAATGTATTAAATACGATGCTGGGCTCCGGCCAGTAGTTCAGTCCGAAACGTACGGTACCCAATGAGATCAGGAAAGCTCCGAACGTAAAGGAGTCACTCAGCAGGAAATACCACATCATTATCTTTCCATACTCTATGTTAAACGGACTTTTTCCCCCGCTCCACCACTTGGTATTATGTGTTACTGTCTGTTCCATATTTGATTCGATCAATTTTGTAAAAGTTGTTTATCCCAGAATTATGAAAAATAGCATTAAATACAGCCAAAGCAAATCCACAAAATGCCAGTACATCCCCATTACTTCAACAGGCACGGCATCATAAGATTTTGTTTTCCCGGCAATCGATTTTAAAAAGATCACCAGGAGGGCAATCACCCCACCGATCACGTGCACGGCATGCAGGCCCGCAATGGCATAAAAGAACTGTCCGGCCCCTGAAGCGCCTTTAAACTGAACATTATTGTTCCAGAGCTGATAAAAACCAATGATCTGGCAGATGACAAAGGCTGCACCTAACAGGAAGGTGATCCCCAGCAATCCGCGATACTGCTGCATCCCCCGGGTTTTAAAAGCCTTTGTAGCCATCAGCATTGTAAGGCTGCTGGCCAGGATGAGTACCGTAGACACCCAGAAAATATTGGGCAGCGAGAAGGTTCTCCAACCGGCCTGATTGCTTTTTACAATAAAAGCACTGGTGAGCCCGGCAAACATCATCAGTATACTCGCAATAGCCACCCACAGCGCAAACTTATGCGGATGTAGTTTTCTATGTTGCTGTTCACTCACGATTGTTGTGTTCATAAATAATTCCTTATCAATAACCGTCTGTCAAAAAAAAAATCAGGCTTTCGCCAATAAAAGCGCCAGCAAAACCACCGGCAGATGAATGTAACTTCCAAACATCACTTTTCTTGCAGAAGGTACATCCATTTTATTATAAAGAGCAATGGCTCTTCCAATGAGAAAAAGATTCGCCAAAATGATCAATACTGCCCCAATCATGCCTTTTACGGTTCCATACTCGCAGATCCCTACAAAAAAAGGCGCAATGGTTATGGGCAGCATCAGCAATGAATACACTACTGTTTGCAAGGCCGTAAACCGGGTAGGTCCCTTATCGCTGGGCAGTAGCTTAAAACCTACACTGCTGTAGTCTTTATGCGCCACCCAGGCAATGGCCCAAAAATGGGGAAACTGCCACAGGAACTGGATCCCAAATAGAACAATGCCACCCAACCAGTTGATCTGCTGACCGGGAACAAAGCCGGCCACCCACCCGATCAAACAAGGAAACGCACCGGGAAATGCACCCACCAACACGGCCACAGAGTTTACCTTTTTTAAAGGGGTATATACAAAGGCATACAGGAAGAGGCTAAATGCTGCCAATGCTCCTGCTGTCCAGTTAAAATAATACCCCAAAATAAAGATCCCTACCGCACCGCTGAAAATGGCAAATCCCCAACCCTGCTCCGGGGTTAACCGGCCGGCAGCGATCGGACGTTTTGCCGTCCGTTTCATTTGTGCGTCCGTATCCTTTTCTACAACCTGGTTGATGGTGTTGGCACTACCCGTTACCAGCAATCCACCTACAAAGAGCAAAACGATCCTCCACCAATCATACATCACATCTGGCACCAGCAGGTAACTGATTACGCTGCTGAAAACGACCATGATACTTAATGAGGGCTTCATCAACTGGAGAAAATCCCTTACTCCGCCCTCTGCTGATTTTTTCAATTTTTTATATTTAGTCAATAGTCAACGGTCAATGGTCAACGGCATTTCCTATTGACTACTCACCATTCATCTCTAATGTGTACTTTCATTCTCACCAACCGGCTCTGTCTGCGGAATGAAGTCTCTTCCGTCTTTACCATAATCATATGCCCAACGGTGTACTTCAGGAATTTCTCCGTCCCAGTTACCGTGTCCGGGATGAATCGGCGTTGTCCATTCCAGGGTTGTTGCCTCCCAGGGATTCTGCGTACGTACCCTTCTTCCTTTATATATCGAGTAGAAATAGTTGAAGACAAACATCAGCTGCACCGCAAATACGATGATTGTTACAACTGTGATCATTGCATCCAGGCCATGGAACTGGCTAAAGCTTACCCAGCTGCTCTTGTCGAGGTAACGCCGGGGCATGCCCGCAAACCCCTGATAGTGCATGGGCCAGAAGATGAGGTATGCGCAAGCGATGGTTACCCAGAAGTGGATATATCCCAGCGTATTATTCATATACCGCCCGAACATTTTGGGGAACCAGTGATAAATACCCGCAAACATTCCAAAGAAGGCCGATACACCCATTACAATGTGGAAGTGGGCAATTACAAACATGGTATCATGCAGGTGAATATCGATGGTTGAGTTACCCAGGAAGATACCGGTAAGACCACCAGAAATGAAGATGCTCACAAAACCAATGGCGAAGAGCATGCCCGGGGTAAACCGGATATTTCCTCTCCAGATCGTAGTGATCCAGTTAAATACTTTAATAGCCGAAGGGATCGCGATCAGCAATGTAAGTAATACGAATACCGATCCAAGGAATGGATTCAGACCTGTTACAAACATGTGGTGCGCCCAAACCAGGAAGGCCAGTACGCAGATCGCCATCAGTGAAGCGATCATGGCCATATAACCAAAGATCGGCTTACGGGAATTGATCGCCAGGATCTCCGATGCCAATCCCATCGTTGGCATAATAATAATGTATACCTCAGGGTGCCCCAGGAACCAGAACAAATGCTGGTACAGGATGGCGCTACCTCCTTCGTTGGGCAGGGCCTGACCCGCTACAAAAATATCGCTAAGGTAGAAGCTGGTACCCAGGTGACGGTCGAACATTAACAGCACCAAACCAGACAGCAGTACCGGGAAGGATAGTACACCCAGGATAGCCGTAAACAACAGCGCCCAGATGGTGAGCGGTAACCGCGTCATAGACATACCCTTGGTACGCATGTTCAGAATGGTAGAAATATAGTTCAACCCACCCAGCAGCTGTGAGGCCACAAACAGGGTCATGGCAATGATCCAGAGATCCATACCACTTTTAGAGCCCTGAGAGGCCAGTCCTAATGCACTCAGCGGAGGATAAACTGTCCAACCGCCGGCAGCAGGGCCTGTTTGGGTGAATAAAGAAGACAACATTACAATGCTGGCGGCGAAGAACATCCAGTATGAAAGCATGTTCATAAACGGAGACGCCATATCCCGGGCACCTACCTGCAAAGGAATCAGCAGGTTGGCAAAGGTTCCGCTCAATCCCGCTGTTAATACAAAGAAGATCAGCACGGTTCCGTGCATGGTAGTAAGCGCGTAATAAAATTCAGGTTTGATCTTTCCACCTTCAGCCCAACGACCGAAAAACGTTTCCAGGATAGGGAAAGACTGATCAGGAAAACCCAGTTGCAAACGAAACAGTACCGAAAATAAGCCGCCGATAATCGCCCAGATAATACCTGTTACAAGAAATTGCTTGGCAATCATCTTGTGATCCATACTGAAGATATACTTCGATATGAATGTTTCTTTGTGATGATGAACATGCGGCTCTCCGGAATGACCATGACTCGCAACCCCATGCTGAATATGTAAAGTATCGCTCATAATTAACTTTTAAAAACTAACCTTCTTTCTTTATCAAAAAATTACTTGCCTGCGGAATCTTTTTTAACTGCAACAGTATCTGTTGCTACTTTAGCGGCCGGTGCGGCAACCGAATCTTTGGGAGCAGTTGCTGCGGCTGCCGGCGCTGCTGATTCTTTCGCTTTTGCATATTGAGATTTCTGAGAAGCCATCCACTGATCAAACTCCTCCTGAGTTTCTACTACGATTTCGCCCCGCATTCCGGTGTGACCCGCGCCACACATCTGATCACAGGCAATTTCGTATACAAATTTACTATTTCCGGTTTCTTTAATCATGTCCTTTGTGGTTTTTATTGGTGTAAACCACAAGGTAGTGGGAGTACCCGGAACCGCATCCATTTTCAACCGGAAATGCGGCAATCCCACACTGTGTATCACATCTTTAGCTCCAATAATGAGCTTTACCGGTTTACCTACTACAAGGTGCATCGGAGCAGAAACTACGTAAATATCATCGTGGTTGGCAGCGTCATCCCAGATCTGTCCCAGCGGATTGTCATGCGCCTCATCAATGTTCTTATAATATTTTTTTCCAAAAACACCATCCTTACCCGGGTAACGGAACTCCCATTTGAACTGGCTGCCGGTAATTTCGATCTGCATGGCATTTTCCGGTGCTGCACCCGTAATACGATACCAGTACACAAGTCCAAACCCGATCAAAACCGTCAGCGCGATAGCGGGAATTACAGTCCAGATCAATTCCAGCTTATTGTTATGCGGGAAATAATAAACCGAACGGTTTTCAGATTCCTGGTATTTGTACGAATACCAGAACAACAATATTTGTGTTATAAAAAATACGACCCCGGTGGCGATGATGGTATACAACATCATATTGTCTACCAAAATACCATGATCCGACGCTGATGATCCAAACTTCAGGATCTTATCGCCAAGTGTATGATGCGCCCAGTATACTCCAAACAATCCAACAATCAGAAATACCAGCAACAGGGTGGCATTGATCTTATTGGTTTGCTTCCTGGTTTTTTCCTCCCCCCGGATCACAGAAACAAATTCGCTTGCCCTTGCAATCTGAAAGGTTATAATAAAACCTAATATTAAAATGGCGAATATTAAAAAGTTTTGCATACGATGTTGTTCTAATATTTATTTCAACTACTATATTTAAATTTCTGTTTCCCGGATTAAGTATGGTGAATGACTGCTTCTTTTACAAACGGATGGTTCCGCGCGGTTAAAGAATATTTACTTAATGTTTTACCGGTCACAAACATGATGATACCGATAAAGCCCAGGCCAATTCCCATATCAAACAGGATCATCGGTACTTTATTGGGAGATACGGCAGGGAATACCATTTGGAAGAAATCCAGCCAGTGCCCGAAAATCACCAGTACCGATACAATGGTAACCACGGTATAATTTCTTTTGGAATCCCGGCTCATAAAGATCAGGATCGGAGCCACGAAGTTGATGATCAGCATCATCCAGAAAATAGCGCTGTAAATACCTTCTGCTCTTGGTTTAAAGTATACGGTTTCTTCAGGAATGTTTGCATACCAGATCAGCATGAACTGGGCAAACCACAAATAAGTCCAGAAGATCGAAAAGGCAAAAATGAACTTACCCAGATCATGCAGGTGCTCCTTATTTACCAGGGGCAGGTAGCCATTGTTCTTTAAGAATACCACGTACAGGGCGATGAGCGACATACCAGCTACAAAGGTACTGGCGAAGTTATACCAGCTGAACATGGTACTATACCAGTGCGCATCAATGCTCATGATCCACAGCCAGGGAACAGAAGACATTACAGTTAATGCAAATACAACGATGTACAGGGCCGCCATTACGGTATTGTTCCAAACAAATTTCTTTCTTTTCTCCAGGGTGCTTACAACGTCTCCTTCGTCTGTTTTCAAAGACATCTGGCGCATCTTCCAACCCAGGAACGACCACAACACCACAGTAAGGATGGTAACGGTGGCAAAAAAGCCCTTGCTCAAAAAGCCACTTTTATGCTGTAAAACCGGATCATGTGCTACGTGTTCAGCATCCGTCCAGTGATAAATCGTATGATGGTCTCCAAAGCACAACGCCAGCAAAATTACCAGTGCAATAACACCTATTACCGGCACACAGGAGGCAATCGCTTCGGTAACACGGGTAAAGGCAATCTGCCATCCGCCCCAGGCCAAAGTAGTAGCACACATAAAGAACATAGCCGCATTTACTACCAGCAGGAAGTATACGCTGTTCTGAAGCAAACTGGCCCAAAAGCGCGCACGATTATCGTGATCCCCCTCTCCTCCAGTTGTCACAAACAGGGAAATAGCTGCGATGACACCGACCACCATTAACGCGAACGCTATCGTGTTATATCTTTTTGCAGGTATGAATTTTTCCGTAGTTGACGTTGACATTCGAATCTTATATTAATAGTTCTGTGAATTAGTTATTATTTTTTTGCTGTTGCATCTGCTGCCACTGCTGCCCCGGCCGTTTTAGTACTGTCCGTAGCTGCACCGGAAGCTGCTGCACCACCACCCTGTTTAGACTTGATAAAGGCGATGATCTCCCATCTTTGTTTGGGGCTTAGCTGGGAGGCATAGCTTCCCATCTGTCCTTTACCATAAGTAACTGAATAAAACATCGTACCGGCAGGCAGGGCCTTCATATCTGCAGCCATAAAATCTTTAGGAGCCGCGGTAAAAGGTCCTTCACCACCGTTAAACAGCGGACCATTGCCATCCAGTTTTGCTCCGTGGCAAATACCACAGTTGATCAGGTATAAACGCTCCGATTCTTTCATGTCGATTTTTGCACCGGCGGAATCCAGGGGATTTTTTATTTGAGCCGATTGGGCATAGCCCGCAGAATCATGCGGCAGGTTAAACGCAAACTCAACATCTTCTCCTCTTGCTACTGTACCAGGTACCGGTTTGCGGTTATAGAAAACACCTTCGTTTTCCAGATCGGTAGTTGGCGCATAGGTTTCATAAGCTCTGCTATAGGTCATATCCGGCATATATGAACGACCCGGATTACTGTCTGCTCCGCAACCAGCCGCCATTGCGCTAAACGTCACCGTTGCTATAAATATATATTTATTCATGTTTCCTATTATCATTTATTTGAGGTTTGAAGTCTGAGGTTTAACGTTTGATGATCTTATCAAACAAGAAACGTCAAACGATAAACTTTTATACTGCAGCTACTTTTTTACCAAAACGAACTGTTTCCCGGTCGTAACGGCCAAACCACCAACCGGTTTCCCGGCTTTGAACCTGTACATCCTGCGCACCGGTTTCTTTCAGAAAAGCGATGGCTTCTTCTTCATTTGTTTTATCGGTACACTCAATTGCCATTACAAATGTATCGTCTGTGCTGCGCGGGTTAAAATGATCCTTCTTTACAAAAGGCGCCAATTGGCAAAGCCAGCAAAAAGTAAGCACCATCCCAACAGCGGAGAAGAGAACGGTCAACTCAAACATGATCGGAATCCACGCCGGCAGTGAAAAGAAGGGTTTACCTCCAAAATTGATCTGCCAGTCGCGCGCCAGCGCCCAGCCAATAAAGCTGATCGCCGTAGTAGTTCCCGTAATACCATATATAAAACCAGCAATGTGCAGGTCTGTATCCTTCATCCCCAGTTCCTTGTCTAAACCATGGATGGGGAAGGGTGTATACACATCTTGTATCTTATAACCGGCGCGACGTACTTTCTTCACCGCAGGAAAAAGCACCGCTTCTTCGTAAAAATTGCCTGTAATAAACTTCTTGATGGCCATATTTTCTATTTGTTTCAGGTTCCAGGTTTAACGTTTCATGTTTATCCCTCTTACCTTATTATTTTTTTCAATTTTACTACTTCAGGTTACGGATATCAACGTGAAACATTGAACGTGAAACCTGAAACTATTCCTAATGGTGTGCATTCGCATGCTCAAATGCTTCCAGTGACTCGTTCTCGTCATGCCCCATCTGCTCTTTGAAATTATCCCCGCTGCGCTTCAGGATATGCTTGATTTCCGCAATTGCAATAACCGGGAAGAACTTGGAGAAGAGGAAGTAACAGGTAAAGAACAATCCGAATGTACCCATATAGAACCCGATCTCCCAGATAGTAGGCGTATAATAGGTACTCCAGGAACTGGGCAGGTAATCGCGGTAGATAGAGGTAACGATGATCACAAAACGCTCGAACCACATACCGATATTTACCAGGATACTCATAAAGAAGGTTACCAGCAGGTTACGGCGCATTTTCTTGAACCAGAAGATCTGGGGAGATAATACGTTACAACCCATCATCAGGTAATAGCTCCAGCCGTAAGGGCTGCTGAGGTTTACCCGGTTTTCGCGGAAGGCGAACCACTCATATTCCACATGGCTGTACCATGCAATAAATAACTCAGTTAAATAAGCGATCCCCACAATCGATCCGGTCAGTACAATTACCTTGTTCATTACATCGATATGCTCCATGGTAATGTATTCTTCCAGACCCAATACCTTCCGGGTAATCAGCAGCAGGGTTTGTACCATTGCAAAACCGGAGAATACCGCACCCGCAACGAAGTAGGGAGGGAAGATGGTTGTATGCCATCCGGGAATTACGGAAGTGGCAAAGTCAAAAGATACGATGGTGTGCACCGAAAGTACCAGGGGGGTACTTAAACCGGCCAGTACCAGTGATAATGCTTCATGGCGCTGCCAGTGTTTGGTGCTTCCCGTCCATCCAAAAGAAGCCAGACCATAAAAGAATTTACGCCATTTCAATTTTGCCCGGTCTCTCAATGTGGCCAGGTCAGGTAACAGACCGCAATACCAGAAGAGTAACGAAACGGTAAAATAAGTAGAGATTGCAAATACGTCCCAAAGCAGCGGGGAGTTAAAGTTTACCCACAGCGGACCACGGGTATTGGGGTAAGGCATTACGAAGAAGGCATTCCACACACGCCCCATGTGCCAGATGGGAAACTGCCCCGCGCACATTACCGCAAAGATGGTCATTGCCTCCGCAGCACGGTTTACGCCCGTTCTCCATCCCTGGCGGAACAGCAAGAGGATCGCCGAGATCAGGGTTCCTGCGTGACCGATACCTACCCACCATACGAAGTTGGTAATATCCCAACCCCAACCGATGGTTTTATTCAGGTTCCACTGGCCGGTACCATACATAACCTCCATTGTAACGGAAACAATACCAAAGATCAATAACCCAATGGAAATGATAAACCCAACCCACCAGAGTTTACTTGGAGTGGCCTCTACAGGACGACATATATCTTCTGTAATCTGGTGATAGTCCTTGCTTCCTTCCACCAATGGTCCCCGTACTTGCGATTCGTATCTGTTTAGTGACATACTTTTATTTTGTTTGAGGTCTGAAGTTTAAAGTCTGAAGTTATTTCCTCTAAACTTTTCCACCCTTTAACTTTAATACTTTTCTACTATTAATGATGTGCCGCTTCTTCATGCTTTTCTGCTGCCGGTACTGCCGCTCCATGATTTTCACCATGACCACCTTCTGCTCCGTGCTCACCGCCTCCGATAATTTCATCTGTATTCCGGATCTTGGAGAAGTAGCTTACGTTTGGCAACACGTGCAATTGCTCCAGTGAATAGAACAAACGCTGCGGGTTGTTTAACCGCACCTGGCTGATAGCACTGTGCATATCTCTTGCATCTCCAAATACAATGGCATTGGTAGCACAAGCCTGCTGGCAAGCAGTTTTTGCTTCGCCATCTTTCAGCGGACGGTTTTCTTTCTTCGCGTCCAGTTTTGCGTGCTGCAAACGCTGGATACAGAAAGAACATTTTTCCATTACCCCTCTGGAACGTACTGTAACATCCGGGTTCAGCACCATACGGCTTACCGCGTCGTTCATCTGGTGTACCACCGGATCCAGTACGCCTACCAGTTTCTGATCCTGGTTGTTCGGGAAGGAATCCGCACCGGTATAATCAGCCCAGTTAAAGCGACGTACTTTAAACGGACAGTTATTCGCGCAGTAACGGGTACCGATACAACGGTTATATGCCATCTGGTTGATCCCTTCTGCACTGTGGTTGGTAGCAGCAACCGGACAAACGTTCTCACAGGGAGCATTGTCGCAATGCTGACACAGCATCGGCTGGAATACCACGCCTTTCAGGTTATCCGGATCTTTTTCATCACTTACAAAATAACGGTCGATCCGCAGCCAGTGCATATCGTGATAGCGCAATACCTCGCTCTTTCCTACTACAGGTACGTTATTTTCTGCATGACATGCTACCACACAAGCGCTACAGCCGGTGCAGGCATTCATGTCGATATTCATTCCCCACTTAATACCGGGCTTCTCATGATCACCGTAAAGGGTAGCCTCTTTTCTGAAATCACCGGTATTTTTTGCATAATTCTCTACCAGCTTATTGCGGAAATCCAGGATCTCGTTGGGCTTCTGGCGATAAGTAGCCAGGCTGGTTTCGCGTACCACTTCCACACGGCCTTCATAAGAATTGTGGATCTGTGTTTGTGCGATCTTTTCTTTTCTGCCGGTATTGGAAACCGTTACATTCGAAACAAAGTAGCTGATGCCGCTTCCGTCTTTTGCCATGGATGCAAAGGGGAACATATTCACCCCAACACCCGCGGCAGTTCTGCCCAGTTTTTCACCACGGCCATAACCATAAGCTACCGCAATGGTATTTGCCTGCATACCGGGTGTTACCAGGATCGGCAATTCGACGGTGTTTTTGCCATCGCTTATTTTGATTACCGGCTTATCCGGGTAATATTCATAATCTACATCGGTTACAATACCCAGTTCTTTAGCCTTAGGAATGGAAATCAGCGCATAGCTGCCCCAGTTTGCCTTGGAAACCGCATCCGGTAATTCCTGCAACCAGGGGTTTACGGCGCCATAGCCAGGCCCGATGGATACTTTCTCATACAACACCAGCTCATCTTTTCCACCAGCCGGATGCGCTGCAATGGCTGTAGCAGCTGCGGCCAATGCGCTTCCGTTAAAAGCCCCCGAACCACTGGCGGCTTCTTCCACCACTCCATTTTCCAGTGCTTTATGATATGCCGCTTCGCTGCCAGCTTTCTGATGCCAGTAATTCTTTACATAGGTATCATAATCTTCAGCACTGCCACTCCATTTTAACAAGGAAGTCTGGAAGGGACGTGTTTTGAACAGCGGGAAAATTGTTGGCTGAATAAAGCTGTAAACGCCTGTTTTGGGTTCTGCATCGCCCCAGCTTTCTAAATAATGGGGAGAAGGCAGGATATATTTACACAGTTCTGTGGTTTCGTCCATCCGATATCCGAAAGAAACTGTGGTTTTAATTTTTGATAACGCGCTGGCAAAGCGTTTGCCGTCGAAATAATCGAAAACAGGATTGGCTTCGTGAATCAGCAGGACATCAACCTGTCCGCCTTCCATCTGGGCCAGCAGATCTGCAAATTCTTTATCGGTTCCTTTACGGGACTGATCGGCCCTGGACCAATCAATAGTAGTACCATAAGCGCCGATGGCGTTGTTGATGGCGTTTACCACCAGCTGGATGTTTACATCGTTACTGCCGGAAACCACCAGGGCTTTACCTGCAGCGGCCTTCAGTTCGCCCGCCACCTTTGCAATACCCGCATTCAGTTTGGCATCAGCGATTGCGGGAGCTGCTACACCGCCGCCTACTGCCGCCAACAATGCCAGTGCCACTGCACCGGTTTGAGATGGGCGATGGGTAAAGCGCTCGTCAGCATTGGAACCTGTTAAACTCAGGAACGATTCAAACTGGTAATGTTTGCTCATTACCGGGTTCTTTTCGTCGATTCTTCTTCCTTTTGCATAACCCGCTGCATTTTCTTCGCTGCTCAGCCAGGTACCCAGGAAATCTGCACCCAGGCTCACAATAACGGAGGCCTGGTCAAATTTATAAGAAGGTATTTTCCGTCCGAAGCCTGATGCTTCATTGGCCAGGAGGATACCATTATAGCTTACCGCATCATATTGAACAAGGCGGATCTTGGGATTTTTTGCAATCAGGTCCAGTGTAGAAGGAGAGTTGATGGTGCTTGTAAGCAGTACAACCGAACCGGCGGCAGCCAGGTCCGCTGCAATTGCCTTGTCCAGTACGTCATACATGCTTTCTTCAAACTTATCGCCTACTTTACGCTGGGGAAAACGCAGCCGGTGCATATCATAAAGATCCAGCACCGAAGCCTGTACCCGGGCAGAAGTACCGCCGTTGGTTGCAGACAGATAATCGTTTCCTTCTATTTTGATGGGGCGGCCATCACGCACTTTTGCAATAACCGGAACCGCATCCCCACCCTGTGTATAGGTGGTTGCATAATATTTTGCCTCACCGGGAATCAGGTTATCGGGTTTATTGCCATAAGGAATGGCTTCCCGAACCTTGGTTTTACAGCTTGCCGCTAATGTTGCCGCAGCAGTACTGAAACCCAGATATTTTAAGAAATCTCTCCTGGGTGCTTTTGCATCCATTAAACCTTTACTGTCAAAATCTTCAAAAGGAAGTTCATCACGAAACTCATCCTGAACCCGCTTTTGAAACTTTTCGGAATCATTTAATTCGCCGAAACCCTGCCAGTATTTATTGCTCATTTATCTCTGTTTGAATATTTGAAAATTTACGCATACGTTGGGAGTGGTATCAAACGCGCTCCCGCACTCTGTTAATAGTGACACTTCTGACACTCCAGACCACCAATATCTTTCACGGTCACGCTGTCCATTTTACCTGATTTGATGTCATTATGGAACTTCTCGTAAATACTGTAAAACTGGTTGCCGCTGGTAGAATCCACATTAAAGTTTACTTTGGTCTGACGGTGACAGTTAACGCACCATCCCATGCTCAGCTCTGCAAACTGGTGTACCTCATCCATCTGGGTAATTTCACCATGACAGGTCTGGCACTGAACATTGCCCACTCTTATGTGCTGGCTGTGGTTAAAGTAAACATGGTCAGGAAGGTTATGGATCTTTATCCAATCGATCGGTTTTGCTTTATTGGGATCCCATGCATCCGGATTTTGAGGGTTAAAGCCGGCATATTCGTACAGTTTTGCAATTTCTGCAGAACCATCGATCGAATTACCATTTTTATCTTTCAGCTCAGGACCATTGTATTTCTGGATCGTTTTATGACAGTTCATACAAACGTTTACAGAAGGCACGGCGGCTGTTTTGCTTTCCCATGCATTGCCATGACAGTACAAACAGTTGATCTGGTTGATGCCCGCATGTACTTTGTGCGAGTAGAAGATCGGCTGCCTGGGCTCGTAATCTTTCTGGCGGTTCATGTTGATCATTGCCTTTGTGGTAAAGTAACCGCCGATGATGAACAGCAGGATGGCAGCAGTGGCCATGTAGATCTTGTTCTGCAGGAACGGAACGGCCGCCGGCGATTTTTTACCTTCAGTATCGTCAGAAATTTTTCTCAGGTTCTTGTTTACAAAGATCAGGATCAGTGCCGCCAGGGCCAGGATCAGGGTAATGATACCATATAATAAGGGGTGCTGGCTGGAATCACCTTCTCCGGCTGCCGCACCTTTTGCAGCATCAGCTGCTGCACCTTTCCCTGCATCCAGCTTGCCGCTTCCTTTTTCATCAATGTATTTTAAGATCGCATCTATCTGAGGATCAGTAAGATCAGGGAAGGTCTGCATCGCTGTCGGCTTCAGTTTTGAAACCTCTACAGCCTGGGGATAACCGGAAGCGATCAGTTTCTGGTTATTCCGGATCCATTCATGCAATTTGCCTTTATCTTCCCACTGGCCTTCTACTCCAAACAGCGGTGGACCGGTCATATCGGTTTTCATATCACCGGAGTGACAGCTTTGACATTTGCTGATAAACAACTGTTTACCATCAGCGTCCTGTGCAATAGCAGAATTAAACCAGGAAAGAGTGAAAAGCGTTATTATAATTAAGGAGAATCGGTTAATTATATACTTAGAAATAGTCATAAACGCATTAAATCTAAAAATGTGGATAAATGTCTCTGATCAACTGCAAAAATAAGGGTCGGGCTTAACAAAACAGCAACATTTTATAAATTTTTTAAACCCGCTACCAGCCTGTGTTTCAGCCGATTTTCAGGTGTATTTTTTCTAATTGAAAAAATCTTTGTCATTAAAAAGTCATCGGTTTCGCATTTATATGAGTTGTTCACATCCCGCCCGGCCAGCACTATTCTTGATTTATATCAATTTTTATCCGCATACATACAAACGACAGTAATTAAATTGCGGATTTTGAGGTGTTTAGAGGCTTAAACACGGCCACAGAGCGCCGGGCACTGAATATTCTTACGCGCAGTATTTTGAACATCCGGACGAAAGGACCTGCATATATTTTTTACCCGGAAGATGGAAAACCAGTCCTTCTGTGTTTTTCGTGCTTTTTGATGGTAACCGGTTAGCAGAAACCTTTGTGTTCAGCGCTTCAATAGCAATATCTCAACAAATTGTAAGATATTTGATCCTTTAATATGAAAAAGAAGATCGCCATTTTTGCCAGCGGGGCCGGTTCCAATGCCCAAAAGCTGATCGATTATTTCCGGAATCATGAATTTGCTGAGGTTACCTTAATTGTTTGCAATAAACCCGGGGCAGGTGTTACCAATATTGCCGGAACTGAGGACATTGAGCTGCTCCTGACGGACCGTTTATCGCTTCAATCAGCCGAATTTGTGCAAAAACTGCTGGAAAAAGGCATTGATTTTGTCGTTTTAGCCGGTTTTTTGCTAAAAATACCCGCATCGCTCATTGAAGCTTTTCCACAGCATATTATTAATATTCACCCGGCGCTCTTACCCAAATATGGGGGAAAGGGAATGTACGGACATTTTGTACATAAAGCGGTTATTGCTGCCGGGGAAAAAGAAAGTGGGATAACCATTCATTTTGTAGACGAGCATTATGATCATGGAGCTACCATTTTCCAAACCACCTGCCCGATATCCGGGTCCGATACCCCTGATTCGCTGGCTCAAAAGATCCATTTCCTGGAGCATCAGCATTTTGCGCCAGTAGTGGAGCGATTGATTTTAAAAGAGTTATAAAAACCCAGGAATATGGAAATGTGAAAATGGACTTTGCGTCAAACATGAAGCCAGGATACAGCGTTAAATATCAATTCCTCCCATTAATTACCGAATACCGGTTATTGATTAAATACACTTTACCATAGTTTTTGCAAATTCTTTCCTTGTTTTGCCGTCCAACCAACCCGTAGACAGTGTTGTCTTAATTGTAAAAATTGAATGTACTAAGAGCCATACTTGTATTGGGACTGCTCCCTGCATTTCTTCACTCAGAAGCACAGGTACAGATCAAGGGAAACGTTTATGACAGCCTGGGCCGTACCCCCGTACCACTGGTTTCTGTGCTTACCAGCTCGGGATCCGGTACCACAACGGGCGCAGACGGAAGTTACAGCATCCTGGTGCACCCGAGGGATTCGATCTGGTTCAGTTATTTAAATAAACCAACCCGTAAGTTTCCTGTGGCAAATATTGCAACACCCTATGCTTTTGATATTTCGCTGCGCATCAGCATCCCGGACCTGCCCGAAGTAAAGGTCCGTAACCGCGATTATCGCCAGGATTCTATCGAAAACCGGGAAACCTACCAGAAGTACTTTGATTTTCAGAAACCGGGGCTCTCTACCATGACCGTAACCGATGGGTTTGGCGCCGCCTTTGACCTGGACGGAATCATCAATGCCTTCCGCTTCGGAAGAACCCGGAAATTAACCCGGTTCCGCGATAAACTGATTACCGATGAACAGAATGCTTATATACGCTACCGGTTCAGTAAGGCCCTCATTCGGCGTATTACGGGTATGACTGAAGACAGCATTATCAATGATTTTATGGCAATGTACCAGCCCAGTTATCTTTTTACCAACCGGGTTAATGATTATACTTTCCACGAATACATTAAAAAATCCTATGAACGGTTTAAGCTGGGGTTACTGCCGCCCCCTATGTGGAAAGAAGGATTAACCGGGGATGAAAACATGGAATATTAAGAAGTTTTACCTTGGATATTTCCCAGACGGAGCATAGAACGTATCTAAACAATTTATTACGGGTTTATACATTGTAACATAGGTAAAAGCGGTATCCTTGTTCATATTGGGCAACCGCAAGGTCTGAGCTTTCTGGTCTACAAGTGTATCTACCCTGGCACCATTTTTATTTGTATAGCTAAACTTTGTGCCCAGGGAAGTGGCATCTACAGAAAGCAAGGTAAGAATAGCAGTATCAGAACCCTTCTTGATATCTGTAATAACCCTGTTCAGCAAAGACTTTTCATATACCATACCATAAGAAACGCCAAGCGCATCTACCTGAATAGAACTGTTTTTGGCATTGTCATAGGTAAAGATCTGGAAGACGTATGAGCCTTCATTCAGATTATTAATGATCACAGAAATCGTGTCTTTCGGCCGGGTAGCAGTAATAGGAACGTTCAGTGAATCGGCCCGGTTATTCCAGTAGATTCTTGCCATCGTGGCCTTTTGATCGGTGCCTCTCAGCCAACTTACTTTTATTCTTTGTTTGCCGGAATTGATGGAAACCGGATCGGCTTTCCCCACATATACCAGGCCATCCGGCACCACAAAGCCCTTGTAGGTGTCATCCATTTTTGCACAGGAAAAGAGCAAAAAGAATAACCCGGAGGCAATAACACAGTTCCGTACGATTTCAAATCTATGCTTCGTTTTCATCATCTTGTCATTTTATTATTGAGGAGACCCCCAGAAAGTAAGTTCAGAAATATAAAACATCTGCGCAATGCCCCATACCTGGAGAATCTTAAAACGCAGGTAGCGGTACCCATCAGCCATCGGTGGCATATCAAAATCTTCTCCATCCACCCGGGCAAACTGAATATCCTCATTATTTACCTGTCCAAGCGGGAGACCGGAGGGTTTTCTCGAAGCAAAGGTTCCAAGAGAGTCCCAACTGGCCCAGGTACCATCCGGGTTGGGGTTATTACTGCCCCATATTTCAAATAGCTTTACATCGGCATTATTATACAGGTCATTGTTGTTACCGGCACGATGATAAAATTTAAACCGGCTCAACGCATACTTAACCCCCATATCAAATGTAAACCAGGCGGGGATTCCTGAATTGGGAACAGTATGAAACACATTATTTCCATCGTTCCATTTGTTATCCCACAGGAATGGCATAGAACGAAGGCTTAGTCCTGACCAGGTATGCCCCTGCCAATTATCCGTAGGCAGCCTCAGTTCCTTAAACTTGCCTTTATCCAGTAATGATTCCGCCAGCGGCACCAGGGCTTTTGCAAGAGTATCGGATCTATTCTGCCAGCGGTCGCGCACATAAACAGCAAATTTCCGCTCCTCCGGTCTAAACCCCCGGATGGTCAGGTTGCCGGAATCTGCTTTTGTATAAAAAGTATTCACCGTGTACCAGTCGCCCCGGCCCGTGGAATCAGACATCAGGACAAAGGATAAGTTAGCCCTTGCCTCATTATAAAATTTAACCAAGGCCCCACCAAATGTTTCTTTTAGTACCACAGAAGAAAAAGTCTTTTGTACGGGTGGGGTTAGCGGTTTTATGGTAACGGATTGCGCCGCGGACAGCTTTTCATTTTTTCCTACGGAATAGATGCTTACCTCGTGCTCATCTGTATCACCATACCCTTCAATTCTCAGGGTGTCTGAAAAATAAGAAGATTTGGTTGTTATTTCTTCCCCCGAGCGGAACTTATAAACAGCCTTTACATATAAGAGGTTGGGGTCATTAGGCAGCTGATAGGTGATAACAGCGCCCCCCGGCCGGTTTTCTACCTTAATATTTGCAACAGTTGCGGGTGCCATCGTTGACTGGTTCGTATAGGTCAGCATGTCTTCTCTTTTACACCCGGTATTTACCAGCAGCGCCAGTAGGTATATAGATGCGAATATAGTTTTCAGTTTCATCGTTCGTTCATTTTAGAGTCTGTATGTTCGTAGTTATCTGAATATACTACCATCCCGGGTTTTGCACCAGGTTACGGTTAATATTGATACTGCCTTCGCGAACCGGCCAGAAATAATCTTTAAGGCCAAAGGTTTGGGTAAAGATCGTTCGCGGCTGGTAATAGCCTTGCGCAGTAGACTGGTCCAATGTCCATCCCATTATAGGTGTATTTAAAGCACCGCTTGCTTCTTTCCAACGTTTAAGATCCCAAAACCGGCTACCTTCAAATGCCAGTTCTACCGTGCGCTCCCGGTGAATGATATTCCTGAGCCCCTCTTTAGTCGTATATGCGGAAGGATTGATGGAATACTGGCTCCAGGCTTCTTCAACAGTAGGAATACCAGCTCTTGTACGCAACTGGTTTAAATAATTTAACGCTTCGCCAACCGGCCCCTGCGATTCGTTCAATGCCTCTGCATACATCAGGTAAAGATCAGCCAGCCGCATCTCCGGCCAGGGGTAGTTTTGAATAGACAGCGTATTATTTGAACTGCCAATAACATCCTGGTAATGCACATACTTTTTGGTCCAGTAGCCGGTTGTAGAGTAGGCCGATACCGTTACACCCGCAGCAGCCTGCCCCGCCTTTGCCTGTAAAATAAACGGGTTTTTATCATCCGTTTTTCCCTGTCCAAACCATACACCACCGTCAAAACCCATACTGGCGTAAAACCGCGGCTCCCGGTCAAAGTTCAGCTGCGCTGTAACATAGTTCAATCCTATATAGTAACGCTCAGCATCCGTTCCCGTTCTTAAAGTATAGCGGTTGGCATAGTTCCAGGTTTTGTCTTCTGTAATGGGCAGCCCGTTTTTAGAATAGAACAATTCCACCATATTTAATGTAGGAGAAATAAGACCAGCAGGAGAAGTATTAGAAATTAGTGCCGGATCCAGTCCTCGGGGAATAGAATTGGTTTGCAGCGCGCTTGTCATGCTATTGGTATTACCCCAAATGATCTCCGGGTTCCATTTTTCATTAACGGCATTGCGCAGGTTCATTTGTGTACGGGTTTGGGTAGACAATCCTGTTTGGCTGGCATCCGGTGTAAAGTAATACAGGTTGTTTCCCGCGTTGGTGCAAATGTCAAGTGCCTCCTTACAAGCCAGGGTTGCCTTTTCCCATTTTGAAGGATCGGCGGTGGAATTAAAAAGCGCTATACCCCGGTTATCTTTAAAATTCACATAATCCGGGTTGCCGTTAAACAAAGGGCTGGCGGCGGTAACCAGGATCCTTGCTTTTAACATATAGGCAGCACCTTGTGTTATTCTGCCCAGTTCGTTAACAGGGTCTGCCACTATCAGGGGCAAATCGTTCTTTGCCTCGTCCAGCAGCTGCACCATATAATTAACACAACTATCTACCGGCTCCCTGTATATTTTGGCATCGCTTGCAGGCGCATCTACCGGAAGGTTTACCTTTATTAATGGAACAGGACCGTACATCCGGAACAGGTAAAAATGATAATATGCTTTTAAAAACTTTGCCTCCGCGATCCACCGGTTGCGCTCCTGCTCGGTAATATCCGGAACACGATAAATGTTCTCAAGGAAAATATTACAGTCCCTGATCCCGCCAAACAGGTCCTTACTGGTTCCCCCGGCTCCATCCCACAGGTTTAAGATCGGGTTTACTACACTCTGGTTGCCACGGGCAATTCCGTATGCCGGCGCGGTTATGGTGAGCGGGTAGATCAATGAAATTTCGTCTGCAGCACTAAACGCCGGGTTACCCGCCATACTACCGTTTGCAGGAATGTAGGAATAACAGGTAAACAGGTATTTTTCTGCTTCATTTCTTAATGCAAACGCGTTTTCGATGGTGGCAATATTATCCGGGATAATGTCCAGGAATTTTTTACAGGAAGAAAGTCCTATAAAAACCAGGGCCACTGATATGTAAAATCTTCTTTTCATTTCTTTTGTTTGAATTCGGGGTTCTTAATCAAAGGTGATGCGCACACCAATATTAAATACTCTTTGCAAGGGATAGTTAAAGCCGTTGCCTGCCTGTTCCACGTCCCATAATTTGAATTTAGAAAAACTAAATAAGTTGGAACCGTTTATATAAAACCGGCAGGAATTGCTGTGAATCCGTCTTAAAATACCTGCTGGCAGGGTATAGCCGATCTCCGCCTGTTTGAGCCGAAGAAAAGCTCCATCCCGCATAAACCAGGTATTTCGCTGTGCATTGCTTGAAATAACGGTGGTGCTTAACCGGGGCCAAAGCGCATATACATTTTGATTGGCCTCCGACCAATGATCATCCGCATAAGTCTGAAGCATGGCGCCCTGATCTATAAAGGGCAACGTAGATCCTTTATTGGAAACCGGATTATAACGTGCCGTGTTCAGCCAGAAAGATTCCTGTGCTAACCCCTGGAAAAAGGCAGAAATATCAAAGGCTTTATACCCTAAAGAAAAACCAAAGCCATATACGATCTGCGGACTGGTAGGATAGCCTATGGGCACCTGGTCGGCTTCTGTAATGCGCCCATCCCGGTTTACATCCAGGTATTTGATATCGCCACCACCATAAGGGCCTCCAAAGTTTTGAGAAGGCGAATTGGCTGCCTCATTATCATCTACAAACAGGCGCTCTGCTATGTAACCCCATTGCTGACCAATAGGATAACCGGTATGATACCGGTAATATTCCAGGTATTCCGGTTCTTCATATGCCAGGAACCGGCTTTTCGCATAAGTAAAGTTGGCCCTTCCAGAAGCCCAGAAGTTCTTGCCGAAATGATCTGAATAATCTAAGGAAAGATCTACGCCCCTGCTTTTAGCGCGGCCTACATTTGCTCTTGTGGAGGCAGACAATCCCATGGTAGAAAACTCATTCCGGGTCATCAATATGTTCTTCCGGTCGTTGGTATAATACTCCCCGATAAAGTTTAGTTTATTCAGCAACCCAACTTCAACAGCCAGGTTCATCTGGTAGGATTTTTCCCAGGTGATATTAGCATTAGGATACCGGGTTACCAGGTAACCGGGCCTGCCATAGGTATTATCTTTTCCAAAAACGGCACCCCTGCTGGCATCATTCGGATTGGTTTCTGAAAGATAGAAAAAGCGGTCACCGGCTTCACCAATCGCATCATTACCCACCATACCATAGGTGCCTCTTAATTTGAGATTACTGATCACTTTATGAAACCGCTCCATAAACCGCTCGTTAGAAACCTGCCAGGCCGCTCCCACTGAAGGGAAGAAACCAAAGCGTTTTGCTGCATAGAACCGTTCTGTTCCATTATAACCAAAATCAAACTCCAGAAGGTATTTGCTATCATAACCATACGTGGTTCTTCCGGAGAGGCTCAGGTTCCTGTACGGCAGCGACTGCTGCAGGGAAGCCAGTACATCGTTATTCTGATCTACCTTATGCCGCAGGGTGTAAATAAGCATCTGGCCAACACTGTGCTTGGCTCCGAAAGTGCGGCTATAGTTTAATGCAGACTCCATATAAAAGGACGCCGACAGTTTGCGCTCTCCCGGAATGTAGTTTAAATACTCTGTACTTAGCTCGGGGTTCAGGCCCATGAGCGAATAGGTATTTGATGCCTTGTCATAGTTAGAAACCTGGTACCAAAACGGGAAGAACTGCCGTGTGGTACTGAAGTTAGAGGTACGGTTCACGTTGGCCATGATCCGGAAATTGAGCCCCTGGGTTAAAACATTCAGGTTCTGTTTCACCTCCATCTGTGCTGACATAAAAGATCTCGATTCTTCCTTATATCCTCTAACCATATCCGCATAAGGATTTGCAAGCAGCGGGGACGTTTCAGACTCCCTGTAGTTCCCAAACAACGTATGCTTCAGGTAAGATAGTTCCGGCGGCGTGGGATAATAGGCGGGGAAGCGCACGGGGTTGGAGTGCATTACCCGTTCATACATGGCAGATCCTCCTGCAAGAGGACCATTATAATCATCAAAGTTTCCGGCCAGGTTCACTTTGATCTGGGTCGTTTTTGTAAGATCAATATCTACATTAGAACGCAGGGTATAGCTTTTGAGATTAATGTTGTTATTAAAATTATTTAATTTATCCACCTTCAATACTCCATTATCCTGGGTAAAAGAAGTAGAAACAAAGTACCGGGCCACGGTTCCTCCCCCGCTTACATTGAGGTTGGCCCGCTGGTTAATCGTTTGCTTTTTGAACAAGGCATTCAGCCAGTCGTTGGCCGGGTAAACATAAGGATTAATTCCGGCGGCTGTATTCGCAATTTTCTCATCGGAGTAAATGGTATTATCACCGATGGGATTACGGGTATAAACAGCTTCATTGTACAGTTTCATATAATCCACCGGGTTCACCAGTTTCAGGTTTTGTGTAGGCTGAGAAACGGAGGTTTCATAGTTTGCGGCAATTTTTGCAGCACCGGTTTTACCACGTTTGGTGTTTACAAGGATCACCCCGTTGGCTCCTCTGGCACCGTATAACGAAGTAGAAGCCGCATCCTTCATGATCGAAAAACTTTCAATATCATCAGGACGCAGACGCGCCAGGTCGGTTGTGGTCAGCTCCACTCCGTCAATTAAGATCAGCGGATCCTTTTTATATCCGAATGTGGTTACTCCACGTATAAAAAAGTCGGCGTTATCCTGGCCCGGCTCACCTGTACGCTGGTAAGCAATAAGGCCAGCTACCCTTCCAGCCAGGGCCGTGGTAAGGTTACTAGTGGGCACTTTCTGAAGATCTTCTACAGATACGGAGGTTACAGACCCCACTAATTCTTTCTTCTTTTGGGTACCATATGCCACGATCACCACTTCATCCTGGCTGGCGCCTTTTGAATACAGCGTTACATTGATCACTTTGGAGGTGTCTGCAACCCGCCGTTCTTCTTCCCCGAAACCAACAAACGAATAGACCAGGGTAGTTCCTGCCGGTACTTCAAAAATATACTGGCCATCCACATTTGTTATTGTTCCGGATGAGGCATTGGTTTTAATGCCTACAGACACCCCGTTTAACGGAGCTCCGGCAGAATCGGTAACCAAACCGGTGATCTGGATCTTTTTCCGTCCCGGCTCCACCTGTGCATTCCCCGTAAAAGAAAATAATAGACCTATGGCAAAAAACAAGAACGCTGCAATTTTTCGGTTTTGGTGATGAAGCATATGAAATCTTTGATATTTTGAGCAGCCATTAAAAAATAAGTTCTACATGTGGCAGCATGTTATTTTCTGCCAGTATAAATCCACTGCCCCGCTATGGCGCAAGCCCGGCAACTGGTTATCTACAATTGGAATAATACAAGCCTATCGTTGATGTTCTATAAAAACAAAGCAATTTTCCCAAATAAATTTTGTTATTTTTATGCTAAATAACAACCTAAGGTAAGGCTCGAAGCATTAATCCATTTCCAATGTCCTGAAAATTTTTACGAAAACGTTTTAAGCAACCGTTTGCACAAACCAAAGGGACATTTTTCCTACACATATATAGTTGTTTGTTTCATATTAAATGTACAAACGCGCGCTAGTCTAGGGATTGTTTGATTTATGGCCTGTTCCAACGTATCGCATCCAGCATAATCAAATCATTATCAAACAATTAATAATAACTTAAAAGCGCCCGCATTCTTTTATCAATTATTCGCGTAAGTTTGACTTATGCTTCTGATCGATTCCTGGTATACTGCGTTTAAGGCCAAGCTACAAGCAATCGCCTGCCATTTTGGGTATAGTATTCAGGAAGCCGAAGACATTGTACACCAGTTTTTCCTGGACCTCCTGCAAAAAAACATACCCGATGCCATTCAAAACCCCGAAGCCTGGCTGGTAACTGCTTTTAAACGGCGGCTTATCGATCTGCACCGGAGCCAGCAGCGAAAGGGAAATTATATGGAGATCGAATCCTTTAACTTACCCTCCACCCAGGAGATTATTGAAAAACTGGAAACAGACGCCGCCCTCATCAACCATATCGCGTCTGCCTATAAAAAATTACCGGCCCGGTTCCGGCGGGTGATCTATATGAAATATTACCAGGGTCATTCTACCGAAAAAATTGTTGCATTAACCGGCCTTACACACCAAACGGTTTACAACAACCTTTCAAAAGGGATCCAGCATTTAAGACAGCATCTTAAAAAAGATGCCGTGCTGGAACGACTGGTAAATTTTATGCTTTGCCTGCTTCCATAAAAAAGTTAAAAAAAGCGGTTAGATTTTGTAAAGGCTGTCGTCTGTAATAGAAACCGGCCTTACAAATATGACATATACTGTAGAAGAACTTGTCATCGATGATTCCTTTATCGCTTATTGTACACGGAGTAATTCCCAGGACATTGCGCGATGGGATAATTATCTGTTGAAGCACCCGGAAGCACTGATAACCATTGAAGAGGCCCGAAAACTGGTACTGGGATTACGATACATGCTGCAAAAAAAGCAAAATGAATTGTCTGCTACCGACGAATCGCCTGAACATGCGTTATATGTTGCTTCCGGCAAAAGCATGCATGCGCTCAATGAACAACCGCCTCCGCCGGTACGCATCGGGTGGAAAAAATGGACAGCCATTGCGGCCTGCCTCCTGCTCCTCGTTATGGCAGGTATTTATTTGCAAAACCGGCCCAAAACACTGGTAACCTCATCTTCGTTAGCCGCTAAAACCAATACCGGCTCCGGCGAAACGGCCCAGTCGCAACCCGGTGAGCGCAAAACGATTTTTTTGCCAGACAGTACAAAGGTCTTTCTGAATGCCGGCTCCCGCCTGCAGGTATCGTCCGCTTTTGGAAAACAGAACCGGAATGTATACCTGACCGGGGAAGCCCTGTTTGAGGTGGCCCATAATAAGACGCTTCCGTTTATTGTGCACGTGGCAACTTATAAGATTAAGGCGGTTGGTACGCGGTTCAATGTAAAGGCGTATAACAATGACCTGTATAGTGAAACTTCGCTACTGGAAGGAAAAGTACAGATCCTCCTTCCACAGGGAAATAACGATATTGTTTATAAAACCTTAGAGGTAAACCAGAAATTTGTAATGAACGTTCCGGACAGCCTTACAGCGAAGATTGCAGCAAAACCCGAAGTGCTGCCCCTTTCTTATCATGACTCCAACCAAAACATCGAAACAGCCTGGGTCAGCAATCTCCTGATTTTTGAAAACCAGCCGCTGTCGGAAATCAAGAATATCCTGGAACGGGAATATAATGTAACGATCACCATTACGAACGGCGATGTAGCGCATTATCACTATACCGCTACGTTTCAGCACGAAGCCATTGAAGAAGTGTTGAAAGCTTTACAGCTTTCTTATTCTTTTTCTTATAAAAAGGAAGGAAATCAAATTACCATATATAAATAAGAGCAATGCAACATTAAAAATCAGCCAGCAAAAAAGGGAGAAACGGATTGCGGCCATTTCCCCCCAGGAAAATGGAAGGAACAAGACCTTCCACTCGTTTAATAAAAAACTAAAATAAAAGTATGAAAAAATGTGCTTACGCGAATGAGTGGCCCCGGCGGTTGCTCAAAAAACTGTTGTTTATGAAATTATGTCTTGCCCTGATGCTGGCGACGGCATCACAGGTTGCGGCTTATACAGGCTACGGCCAGGAATCTGTTTCACTGCAGCTGGAAAATGCCCGGCTGTCTACTATTTTAAAAACCATCCAGAAAAAAACCGACTACCGGTTCGTGTTCAGCAATAAACTGGTAGATGAAACCGGCATGGTAAATATTAAAGTACAAAACACCCCTGTTTTATCATTATTGCCAACGATCCTCAATGGAACCGGGCTGGAATACCAGCAAATGAGCAACAATTTGATCGTGATCCGCGAAAAAGCGGTCATTAAAAAAAACATCCTGGTAAAAGGCGTCGTAACCAATCAAAAGGGCGAAGCTGTTGCAGGTGCTACGGTTTCCTCCAATAAGGGAAAGGCTACTATTACCAACGACAAGGGAGAATACAGCATTGAAGTAGACGAATATGATGAGCTTACATTTAGCTATGTGGGTTATACCTCCCAGGTGGTTCGGGTCAACAGCCAGCAGACCATCAACATCGTTTTTGAAGAAGCCAACCGTGCGTTGGAAGAAGTTGTAGTAACGGCGCTGGGTATCACACGCGAAACAAAGGCCCTGGGTTATGCAGTACAAAAAGTAGGTGGTAACCAGATCCAAACCGTAAAAGGAGTAGATGCCGCTACCTCGCTTACCGGAAAAATATCGGGTTTGGTTATAAAAAATTCTACCGAATTTAACACAAGCCCAACCATTGAGTTACGCGGGGAGAAACCGATGCTGGTTATTGATGGTGTACCTTATGAAAATATGACCCTGCGTGATATTCCGTCGGATAATATTGAAGACATCAGCGTATTGAAAGGCCCAACCGCTGCAGCCTTATACGGCTATAAAGGAGCGAATGGTGCCATTATGATTACGACCAAAAAAGGAAAAGGCGGCGGCCTGTCTATCGACATCAACAGCAACACCATGGTGGCATCGGGCTTCCTGGCCATACCCAAAATACAAACCTCCTACGGTCACGGCCTCGATGGAAAGATCGCTACCGACTATGTATGGGGTCCAAAATTAGATATCGGAGACAGCGCTGTGCAATGGGACCCCATTAGTAAGCAGAACAAAAAAATGCCCCTGGTATCCAGCGGCAAAAATAACCTCAGGAACTTTCTGCAAACCGGCCTTATTACCAATAACAATATCACTGTTACTCAAAATGGAGAAAACGGCTTCTTCAGAGCCGGTATCAACCATATCTATAACAAAGGGCAGTTTCCCAACGAAAAGTTGAACATCATTAATTATACGATGAGCGGCGCTTTAAAAATAGGAAAGAAGCTAAGTGTAGAAAGCAGTATGGGCTATACCTGGGAGCAATCTCCCCAGATCTGGGGACAAGGTTACGGAGCCCAGGGCTATATTTACCAGCTGCAGATGTGGACAGGGCCCGATTATGATATCCGCCAGTACAGGGACTATTGGGTAACTCCCAATACAAAACAAAACTGGTTATACTCCGAATGGTATGATAATCCTTACATGATCGCCTATGAAAAATTAGATGGTATTCAAAAAAACAAGCTTAACGCTAGTCTTACTGCCAATTATAAATTTACCAGGGATCTGAACCTGATGTTCCGCACCGGGTATGATTTTTATAAAAATGAAGAAACAGTACAAAGCCCTGCCGGTATTAATTCCACACGGGGGGGATCAAGTCCAACTATTGGATCGACAGACATTAAATCTACCTTCTCCTGGAACTACGGGGGGAAAGGTATGTTTGGTATGAACCAGATGTGGGGCTTCAGTACCAACAATGACCTGATATTAACCTACAATAAAAAGATCGGAAATTTTGATATGAACCTGCTGGGTGGCGGAAGCATCACCTATTTTGTTAACAGGGAGCAGGGCGCCCAAACAGTAAATGGCCTTGCTATTCCGGGCTGGTACTCTTTGGCCAATGCGGTGGCATCTACCACGGTGGGTGTCGACAAAATTAAATCCAATTTCGGCACCTGGAGAAAACAGGTAAACAGCCTTTATGGTAAAGCCTCCCTTGGCTGGAACCGCATTATTTACCTGGATATAACCGGACGTAACGACTGGAGCTCTACGCAATCCGTTTCTCAGCGTTCCTACTTCTACCCGTCCTTTGCGGGAAGCGTTATCCTTTCCCAGTTTATCAATATGCCCCGGGTCGTAGACCTGTGGAAAGTACGCGGATCCTGGACACAAAGTAAAACACCTGCAGGCGTATATGACAACAACCGTACGTACACGCCCACTACTTCGTGGGGTTTGCCCAGCACCGGTTATCCGATTAACCTGCAGGCTTCAGACTTACTACCCTCTACCTCAAGAACCTGGGAAGCAGGTACAGAAGCGTATTTTCTTAAAGGACGTTTACATGTAGATTTAGCCTATTTCAACAAGTACTATTACCAGCAGCAGATCAGTCCCAAGATCTCCCAGGGGTCCGGCTTTAACGAAGCGTTGATCAACACCCAGGAAACTTATGTGAGAAAAGGGATTGAAGTAACGGTAGACGGATCTGTGATCAAACGGAAGCATTTTGAATGGCACTCCTTGATCAACTATTCTTTCAATCATAGGTACTACGTTCATTTAGATTCTGTGTACACACCCGATAAACTTTGGATAAAACCCGGCGCAAGAAAAGACGTATATGAATCCAAGCCCTTGTTACGGGACCCACAGGGTAACCTCATTCTTGTAGGCGGACTGGTAGCATCTGGCCCCTACCTGGCCAATATGGGTTATACAGATCCCAGGTTTTCATTTGGCTTTGTGAACAACTTTACCATTAACAACTTCATTGTGGGCATCAGCATCGACGGGCGCATCGGCGGCATCATGTATGATTATATCTGGAACAAGATGTTTGACAGCGGCACCAACCCCGAAACGGATACCAAGTGGCGCTACGACCAGGTGGTTAAAGGACTTACCAATTATGTGGGTGAAGGTGTAAAAATTGTTTCCGGTGATGTTACTTACGATAAATACGGACGCATTCTTACCGATACCCGCAAATTTGATCGCAATGACGTAGCTGTAGGATACCAGGCCTTTATGCAGGAACTGAATAACACCGACAGCTATGAACATGGATTAAAAAGCCAGTCTTTTGTTAAGCTGAGGGAAATTTCAGTAGGCTACAAGATCCCTTCCAGATTATACAGCAAGGCCGGCATTAAAAACGCTTCAGTATCCTTAACGGCACAAAATGTGGCCCTGTGGACAAAATTCACGTTCTCTGATCCCGATCTTGGAAATGAAAACTTAAATGCGCCTTCGCAGCGAATGCTGGGTTTAAACATTAAGCTGGGATTATAAAGTGAACGAGATTGTATGACTTTTAAAAATACACAAATGAAAATTATGCTGAAATATATAAGGGCTATGCTGATTATGGCCATACTATGGTCATCGTGCACCCAAAAATTTGATACCATCAATACCAACCCCGATAAATCCACCACATCTACCGATGCCTGGCTGGCTACCAATATGCTTACATCCATCACATCCGATGATATTGCAAGTACAAAAAGTTTCTGCTCGCCTTTTATGCTGTCGAAATATGTATTGTGGACGGAAAGGCAGGAAGACCTGCAGTACAATAAAATAGCCCGGACCAACTTTGGACGTTTGAGCGTATTGCGCAATGTAGCGCCCATGCTCAATTATGCAGCCAGTGAACCAGCAGGTTTAAAAAACTCTTATACGGCACTGGCATATTTTATAAGGGCCTGGCAGTTTTACCAGCTCACCATGCAGGTTGGCGATATCCCCTACTCCGATGCGCTTAAGGGCGAAAGCAACGGCATTATCAAACCGAAATATGATAGCCAGAAATCGGTATTTGTTGGCATATTAAATGAACTGGACAGTGCCAATACATTATTTGCTGCAGGCACTGATTTTTCAGGCGATTTCATATATAAGGGAAGTGCAGATAAATGGCGCCGGCTCACCAACAGTTTTGAATTGCATGTACTGATGCAGCTGTATAAAAAAACGGGCGATGCAGACCTGAATGTGGTGAACCGGTTCAAGGATATCGTAGCAAACCGGCCACTTATGCGCGATTATAATGATAACTTTGCAGTGACCTATGTTAATTCCGCTGGGTTTGCGTATCCCTGGAGCAGCACGCCTATACAGCTTAATTCCTTTTCCAGTCAGTCAATGGTGGGTGCCACTTTGATTACCCCACTAAAGACCTTAAAAGACAGGCGGCTGTTTTACTATGCAGAGCCCGCGCCCGCACAGATCACCGCAGGTAAATTGCCTTCCGACTGGGATGCCTATGCGAGTGTAGAGGCTTCCGACCTGTTTTCCGTAACCACTTCAGCAAGAAGTTCTGGTAATTTCTGTGATTTCAACAAAAGGTATAAAGAGTTGTTCAACGCAGAACCCGTTGGACTGTTAAACTACTGGGATATCCAGTTTATCCTGGCTGAGGCCACGGTAAGAGGCTGGATCACCGGAACCAGTGCGCAATCCTACTACGCGGCAGGCATACAAAGTTCCATGAACTTTTTGGCAAATTATACGCCCGCAGCATATAATCATGGCATGGCAATGGATGCGCCTTACATTGCCGCTTACCCTACAACGGCTGCAGTAGCGCTTACCGGCAGCTCGGAAAACCAGATTAAACAGATCATTACACAAAAATACCTGGCCGGATTCTTACAGGGTGTTGATTATAATGCCTGGTATGAGAACAGGCGTACCGGCTACCCCGCGTTTGTATTAAATCCAGCAACCAACCGTAACCTTCCCGCCAACCAGTTCCCGGTTCGTTGGCTTTACCCGCAGTTGGAACTGGATAACAATGGAGCTAATGTGGCTGCGGCCGTTCAATCACAGTACGGAGGTTCGGACGATGCCAACCAGGTAATGTGGCTGCTGAAATAACCATCTTTTTTCATCAATAAAAACTATTTTGCAGGTATGGGTTGTGTACGGCTCATACCTGTTTTTTTAGTTCAAAGTTTACACTCCATATTGCTTGAATATGAAACTTTGAACGGTGAACGTTAAACTGTTATAACCATGCCAATTGATTTTTCAAGAAGAAATTTCTTAAAAAAGACCAGTTTACTGGCTGGCGGCGCCGGGGTGTTCTCTGTGCTGCCTGCATCCATTCAAAAAGCGATGGCCATTAACCCGGCTAAAGGCTCCACGTTTGAAGATGCCGAACACATTGTATTGCTGATGCAGGAAAACCGCTCTTTCGACCATTGCTTTGGTGCTTTAAAAGGCGTGCGGGGTTTTAACGATCCACGTGTGTTAAAACTCGCCGACGGTAATCCCGTTTGGCTGCAAACAGACAAAGAAAAGAAGTCCTATCTTCCCTTTCGGCTGGATATGCAGCAAACCAGGATCACCTGGATGGGCGGACTTCCGCATAGCTGGGGCGACCAGGTGGATGCCCGCAATAACGGACAATATGATCAATGGCTGACGGCGAAAAGAACCGGCTATAAAGGGTTTGAAGGACAACCGATGACCCTGGGCTATTATACACGGAAAGACATTCCGTTTAACTATGCCCTGGCAGACGCCTTTACGGTATGTGACCAGCATTTTTGTTCCTCGCTTACGGGTACCACACCCAACCGTTTATACTTCTGGTCCGGCACCCTCCGAAAAGATGGGTTGGCATCCAGCCCTGCCCTGGTCCGGAACAGCGAATCGGACTACAGTGCAGAAAGCGATTGGAAGACGCTTCCGGAACTGCTGCAGGAGCACGATATTTCCTGGAAAGTGTATCAAAATGAGCTCAGCCTGCCTTCCGGACTTGATGGCGAAGCAGAAGCCTGGCTGAGTAATTTTACTGATAACCCGCTGGAATGGTTCACCCGGTTCCGGGTACGCCGCTCCCGCAAATATGAGCAATACCTGGTACAACAGATCACTACCCTGGAAAAGGAGTTGCCCGGACTGGAGCAAAAAGCCATTGAGCAGCCAGACGATCAAAAAATCAAACGGGCACTGAACAGCTTACACGGACGCAAAAAGCGCTATGATGCCGAATTGGAGCGTTGCCGCAAAGAGCTTGCCGAACCATTAAGCAGCGATCAGCAGGCCTTGCACGACAAAGCCTTTGCAACCAATGCATTTGATCCGGACTATCATCAAACCGAAACCATCGAATACGACGATCATGGCACCAAACGGAAGATGCAGGTGCCAAAGTCAGATGTACTGGCCAATTTCCGGAAAGATGTAAAAAACGGAAAGCTCCCCGCGGTTTCCTGGCTGGTAGCTCCGCAGTATTTTTCAGACCATCCTTCTGCCCCCTGGTTTGGCGCCTGGTATGTTTCGGAAGTACTGGACATTCTTACGCACAATGAAGAAATCTGGAAAAAGACTGTTTTCATCCTTACCTACGATGAAAACGATGGTTACTTTGACCATGTGCCACCCTTTACCGCTCCGGATTTCCGGAACCCCGCTACCGGGGCTGTATCCGCCAGTATCACCAATATTGATAAAGAATTTGTAACGCTGGATGATGAGATCCGCCAGAAAGGGGTCAGCAAGGCCAATGCCCGGGAAGGTTCCATTGGTCTGGGTTACCGGGTACCCTTTGTGGTGGCCAGTCCCTGGTCGCGGGGCGGTTATGTAAACTCCCAGGTATTTGACCATACTTCGGTGGTACAGTTCATCGAGCAATTTGCATCGCGCAAAACCGGAAAAAAGCTGCAGCTTCCCCATCTTTCCGAATGGCGGAGGGCTGTATGCGGTAATCTTTCGTCCGTATTCCGTCCTTATAACGGCGAACCGGTAAAACAACCGGAGTTCCTGGAGCGGAATGCTTATCTGCAACGGATTGATGAGGCCCGTTACCGTCCCATTCCGCAAGGCGTATCGCCCTTATCGGCAGATGAGATCCAGGCCATACGCAGCAACTTTGGCAAAACCCGCCATTATTTTATGCAGGAAAAGGGATTAAAGCCTTCCAGCGCTCTTCCTTATGAATTGTATGCCGATGCGCATTTAGACGCAGATCGCCGGCACCTGCAGCTGGTGATGAAGGCTGCCATCTCCGTTTTCAAGGAACGGGCCATGGGAAGTCCGTTCTCCTTATACGCCTACCTTCCTTACGCAGATACCAACGGGCAAAAGGTCATCAACCGCAACTGGTCCTTCGCTGTAGCCGCCGGAGAGGAATTGCAATACCAGGTGCCGCTGAACGGTTTTGCCGGAAAGGATTATCACCTGGCACTATTTGGTCCTAACGGCTTTTACCGTGAAATAAAAGGTCACAGAGATGAAGCCCGGCTTTCCGTTGAATGCGGGTACATAGTGGGACCTGGAAAACGATACGGACAGGTACAACTGGTTATCCGTAATCATTCCGACCGGCAGCAGGAGATCCTCATCCGTGATAACAGTTATGGACAACGGGAACTTTTGCATAAGCTGCCTCCTATGGGAACCCAGCGCCTGGTACTGGTACTGGAAAAAAGCTTTGGCTGGTACGACTTCTCCGTTTTTAATAAGGCTGATAAAAATTTTGAACGGAAATTTGCCGGACGTGTGGAAAGCGGCAAGGAATCATTTAGCGACCCGTTGCTTTTATGATGCAGGGGTGCCACAGAGGCACTGAAACACTGATTTGTTTGGTCTTTTGAGCCGCTAAAATATCAGCGCTTCTGTGATTCAGTGGCATTCACCCTTTTTTTGTACCTTACCTGCTATGTTCAACAAAATAGCACTGCTGACGATTTGCATATTGGGCACACTGCCGGCATTGGCCCAGTCCTCCTGCGATATACTGATCCGGAACGGAAAGATCATGAATGGTACCGGCAACAGCTGGTTTTACGGAGATATTGCCATATCCGGAGGCAAGATCCGGGCCATCGGTAAAAATCTTAACTACCAGGCAGCAACTACCATCGGCGCAGATGGGCTTATTGTTGCCCCGGGATTCATCGACGTACATACGCATATTGAAGGCGATGAGGATAAAGACCCATTGGCACAGAGCTTTATCTATGACGGGGTTACTACCGTAGTAGCCGGCAACTGTGGTGCTTCCAACCTGAATATCGGCCGGTATTTCCGTTGGCTCGATTCACTCAAACTATCCATCAACGTAGCTTCCCTCATTGGTCACAATGATGTACGGAAAGCCGTTCTGGGCCGTGCCAACCGCGCGCCATCTGCGGAAGAGCTCAAAAAAATGGAGCGGCTAACCATGCAGGCGATGAAGGACGGAGCCGTGGGACTTTCTACCGGCCTTATTTATATACCCGGCACCTATGCCCATTCGGATGAGATCATTGCGCTGGCAAAAGTCGCCGCCCAATATCACGGCGTTTATGCCTCCCATATGCGGAGCGAGGGCAACCAGGTAGCCGATGCCATCCGGGAAGCCTTGCAGATCGGGCGCGAAGCAGCGATCCCTGTAGAGATCTCGCACTTTAAACTAAGCGGTCAGCAAAACTGGGGACGTAGTAAGGAAACCGTAGCCATGGTAGAAAATGCAAGAAAGGAAGGCATTGATGTAACCATTGATCAATATCCCTATACGGCCAGCAGCACATCCATCAGCACCTTATTACCCAGCGAGGTGCTGGCAGACGGGCAGGATAGTGTACGGGCACGCCTGCAGCGTCCCGAAGTACGGAAATACGTTATAGACGATATGCTGAAGAGCCTGAAACAACGGAAATTAAAACATTTCAGTTACGCTGTAGTCGCGTATTATAAACCGGACACCAGTTATAACGGCAAAAGCATTGAGCAGATCAACCGGATGAAAGGCCGCAAACACAAGGCCCGGGAGGAAGCATTAACCGTTATCGATATCATGATGAACGGTGGTGCCAGTGCCGTTTTCCATGGTATGAGCGAAGAAGATGTAAAATACATCATGAAATATCCGTATAATATGTTTGCCAGTGATGCTTCTATCCGCATCCTGAATGAAGGCATGCCACACCCCCGCGGCTATGGTACCAATGCCCGGGTACTGGCTAAATATGTGCGGGACGAAAACGTGCTTTCACTGGAAGAAGCCATCCGCCGGATGACCTCGCTGCCGGCGCAAAAATTCAACCTTACCGATCGCGGCCTGCTTAAAGAAGGCATGGCAGCCGACATCGTTATCTTCGACCCCGAAAAAGTGCAGGACCGTGCCACTTTTGAAAAACCGCATGCTTATTCCACAGGATTTGAATATGTGCTGGTAAATGGGAAAGTAACGGTAGATGGCGGGAAGCATACAGGTGAGCGGGCCGGCAGGCCGCTGAGAAATAATGCTATAGAATAAAGCCAGCCCTGTAATTCACTGAAAAGAACTGGGCTCTCTATATTTTCCCGGAAGAGTAATACCGATTAGACATTAATTTAATATCTTTTTGTATATTTGAGTTATGGGTAAATTAAAAGAGCTATTCATTAAAGAGAGCCTTCCAGAACTCCGTCATTTACAGAAGCAAAATCCTTCTCAGTTTAAGCGTGTTCAA
>NZ_JASLGT010000027.1 GCF_030150205.1 Niabella sp. | reverse complement strand
GCTTTCCTGCCATGATTGAAAGCTGCTCTTTTATGGCTGCATCGCTCAGGTGATTTATCAACTTTAGCGTTCGCATGTATATAAGTTTGAACGCAAAGATAAGAAATTATTATTTTAGTATTTTTGATAGCGGGATATTATCAGTAGTAAAGGGGAAATCAGTAATTGCGGGTCCTATAACGGGCACTTGCTTTATAAGGGCAAGAGTGGAGGCTGCTACTATATCAATTCAAAAAAAAATAAAACGTATGTTGATAGCCGCTATTGTTCCTGTTATTGAAAAAGGGTATGGGGAGCGCGAATAGGGCTCGGGTACCTGGTGCCAATCGTATTTATGTTGATGTTGAATCCCGAAGGGGATAAAATGGTTCATAGCAATATTTGATGAGCATAGGGTTAAAACCCTGAAGGGGTGAAATATTTCCGGGAGTGGTAAAATATGATTAACTTACTATATCCGGAACAACCTACACCATCCGGCGGATATCAAAATAGCAGATTATGGTTTCTCCCCTTCAAAAAGAAAAAGCGGAACGGTTCCTGAAATTTCACCATGATGAAGCAATCCTGGTGCTGTTAAATTCATGGGATGCGGGGAGCTCAAAATTGATTGAGGCCTGTGGCTATAAAGCCATTGCCACCACCAGCATGGGCATCGCCGCCTCGTTGGGCTACCCGGATTGCCAGGTGATGCAGTTATCTGAAATGCTGGAAGTGATCACGGGCATTGTAAAAGCCGTGCAGGCCCCGGTAACAGTAGATATAGAGGCGGGGTATGGAAACAATATTGATGAAATCATCGGATCGGTTAAAAAGGTCATTGCCACGGGCATCGTGGGCATCAATATTGAAGACAGCATAGAGCTGCGCCCGGAACTGATCGATGAGCAGGAGTTTTGCGAACGGATATCCGCCATCCGCTCCCTATCCGATGCGCTGGGCTTTCACCTGGTGATCAATGCAAGAACGGATGCTTTTTATACCAGCTCCGGCACTGCGGCAGAAAAATTAGCGGAATGCATACGGCGGGGCAACAAATACCGGGAAGCCGGCGCCGACTGCATTTTTGTGCAGCCGGTATGGGAAAGGGAAACCATTGCCACATTGGTAAAAGAAATCCATGCACCCATTAACATCCTCTGCAACCCCACCATCGGGGCCGGTCTGCCGCCTTCCATCCGCGAATTGCAGGATATGGGCGTGGCCCGCGTAAGCCTGGGCTCCAGTTTGATGAAGGCCACCCTGGCATTGATCAAAAAAGCAGCCGACGAATTATCGGGCGCAGGAACCTATCATACCTTATTGGATGCCATGACGCCCATCGACGAAGCGGTACTGGCCTATAAAATGGCGATCGGGAAGGGACCTCTGTAAACACCTAAAAAACACCATATAATCCCTATGCGCATATTTTTGCTGACTACACTGCTGATCAACACCGTGGTTGGTTTGGGCAAAGCCTGGCTGAAATGGATGGCCTGGTACATGCGGCGGGAAGTATGTGCAACTCCAAACAACGGGCGCAATCGCCCCAACTTGCCGTTGCAAAAAGCTATGGACCTGCGGCTCTTTTTGCGCTTGCGGCCCTGTTTACCCAGGATGAAACGGGAGCTGCAACATCAACAGCACAATGATAAACATGCTTATGATGATTTGCTCTCGTCTTCAGCTTTATAAATGAAACCGGCATATTGGCCTTGATCCCGTTGCGGCACGTACTTTTATGATCGGATCGGCTGCATGCTCCTGGTAGCAACCTGCAGCTATTCCGGCGCAAGCCGGAACGAATGAATGTCCCCTCAATTACAAATGGTAAAATAACTGTATCTTTCGCACCAGGGGAAGGACGCCTGTTCCGGTTCAACGGACGTTAAATGTCCCGGAAAAACGTTGAACGGCGGATTGCTTATGGACCCACCCTGAAGCCGGATAACGACGGCTTTGCCGGATTGATTAAATACATTTAAAACGGATAACGATAACATGATACTGACTTCCCGTGTGCTTAAAATCTTCGTTGCTTTTCTGGTGTTGTTACCCCTTTGGGGATTGGCCGCAAATGCGCCGCTGCTACCCGTAAATCTGAAAATAGAATACCTGGACCGGCCCATGGGGTTGGATGTACTGCAGCCCCGTTTTAGCTGGACGCTGAAAAGTACCAGACCGGGATTGTATGGTCAAAAGCAAACGGCATACCGGGTATTGGTGGCCAGTTCTTTAAAAAAGCTCAATGCCGGTATCGGTGATATCTGGGATTCTGAATGGGAACCGTCTGCCCAAATGAGCCAGGTGATATTGCCGGCAGGGCGGCTGCATTCAGACCGCAGTTACTATTGGAAAGTGGCGGTGAAAGATGAAAAGAACGCGGTTTCCGGCTGGAGTGAAACGGCATACTGGCATACCGGTATACTGGAGCCGGAAACCTGGAAGGCCGGGTGGATCGGGTCTTCCGTTGTTTTTGATCCAACCCAGAAAGATTGCAATATCCCGGATCCCTGGTTGCGGAAGTCGTTCATGCTGGAATCCGTTCCGGCACAGGCCGTGATGCACGTAGCTTCCGTGGGCTTTCATGAACTGTATGTAAACGGAAAACGGGTGGGCACGGATGTAATGCCCACTGCGGTAACTGACCATACCAAACGGGCGCGTTATGTGTCTTATAATATCGCTCCTTACCTGAATAAAGGGGCCAATGTGATTGCAGTCTGGTTGGGTACATCCTGGTCCATACACGGGCCTTACGTAACAAAGGACCGGCCGAATACACCGATTGTGGCAGCGCAGGTAGATTTTTATAAACAAAAAGATCCGGATGCGGCAGTGCAGCCTTTTGCCACGGTGCGCACCGACGCCAGCTGGAAAATCAAAAGCAGTCCGGGCAGGCTATTGGGTGTTTGGAATTCAAACCGGATGGGCGGAGAGCTTTGGGATGCCAACCTGGAAGAGCCTGGCTGGAACACCGTAGACTACCGGGACGATCAGTGGTCCCCTGCAACCAGTTATACACCCCGGCTGCAGGTATCTGCCCAGCAGGTAGAGCAAAATCAGCGCTTCGACGAAATAAAGCCTGTAGCGATCAAAAAGATCAACGACAGCACCTACCGTGTAGACATGGGCGTGAACTTTGCAGGCTGGATCGCGGCGAACCTGGAAGGAAAACCCGGTCATCGCGCCGATCTCCTGTTTTCAGAACGTGAAAATATGGAAATGACCTTTGGGCTACACAGTGCATATATTTTTAATGGTACCGGAAAAGGAACTTTCCGCAATAAATTCAATTATGGCTCCGGCCGGTGGATCACGATAAAAGGGGTTACAAAAGAACCCCGGCTCAGCGATATCACCGGATGGCTGGTGCGCACGGGCTACCGGGATGCTGCCACCTTCAGCTGTTCCGACAGTCTGCAGAACTGGATCTATAAAACAGTACGCTGGACCTACGAGAACCTGTCGCTGGGCGGATTCATTGTGGATTGTCCGCAGCGGGAGCGGCTGGGTTATGGCGGCGATGCGCATGCCACCTGTGAAACCGGGATGCTGAATTACCAGGTAGGCGCGCTGTATACCAAGTGGATGGAAGACTGGCGGGATGTAAGCGGTACCGAATCCATTGTAGGCAATATGTATGATACGGCGTTTGCTCATAAAGAGGTGATGAGCGGGCGCCACCTGCACCCGGGCATCCTGCCGCATACGGCTCCTACTTATATGGGCGGCGGTGGTCCGGCCTGGGGCGGTATCGTGGTTACCCTGCCCTGGTACTTTTACCGGCAATATGGCGATGAAACGATCCTCCGGAAAAACTTTTCCCTGATCCGGAACTGGCTCGGTTTCCTGGAAACCCAAACCCGCGATGGGGTGCTGCAGCGCTTTGGCGGCAGATGGGATTTTTTAGGCGACTGGCTCTGGCCCAATGCCACCGCAGAAGGAATGAATAATGATTCGCCGCAGAACCTGTGTTTTAATAATCTTTACCGGATCTATAACCTCCGGACAGCAATAAAGATCGCCGACCAGATCGGTGAAAAAGAATGGGCCGGCAAATGGAGGGCGCAGGCGGCTGCTTTCAGTGATGTGATCCATAAAAAGTTTTTCAATGAAGCCGATACTTCCTATGCCGACGGATCGATGGGGAACCTGGTTGGGGCCCTGCTTGCAGACGTGGTTCCCGATGCTTACCGGGAAAAGGTATGGAAGCGGCTGGAAGATGAGATCCTTGTACGCAGAAAGGGGCATATTCATGTGGGTATAACCGGTGGAGCGCTGTTGTTTAAACTGCTGCGGGAGCAAAACCGCCAGGATCTTTTATGGGAAATGACCTCCAAAACCGACTACCCGGGCTGGGGATATATGAAAGCCAACGGAGCTACAACCATCTGGGAGATGTGGGAAAAAGACCTGCCCGGCCATTCGCTGTTGCATAGCTCTTTTTTATACCCGGGTGCCTGGTATATGGACGGACTGGCCGGTATTAAAGTAGATGAACCGGGTTACCGCCGGTTTGTGATCCAGCCCCCGCAAATTGAAGCTTCAAAACTAAGCTGGGTAAAAGCGGGCTTTGAATCACCCGCGGGGCTAATAAAAAGTAACTGGAGCCGGAAAGATGGAACGCTTCACCTGGACCTGGAGATCCCGCCGAACAGCACCGCATTATTAAAAATTGCGGATGCGGACGGATTGCTTATTAAAGAAAAACAAGGGGTGATCCGGGTTGCAGAAAAGAGGAATGGGATCACGGTTTATGAGTTGCAGTCCGGGATATACCGCTTTTAAGCATGGATCATAAAAAAGGATTGGTGCGGATCAGATATGGTGCAGGTTTCAGCGGTTTGTTTTTTCGCTCGCCGGGGAAGCATATCGCACCGGCAAAAAGTTTGAGCAAGTTCATCCATAAAGGAGACATATGGCTTACTGCAGACATTTTTTCTTTGTGCTTATTTTTGTTGCGCTGGCGAAGTCCTCGTTTTCCCAGCTTATGATGGAAATGGAAAAGGCTTTTAAAGAAAACCGTTACGATGCTATAGCGGGCCTCGTTGATAAATACAGGGTGAAGAACCGTTTTTCATGCAAGCCCGGTGATCCGGTTTGTGAAAATACCGCGACATTGGTAGAAAAAATAATGTACCAGTATTGCACTGACAAGAACACAACACGTAAGAACCGTCAAATATTCAAATACCTGGGTCTTCAAAATGATTCTATCGAACACCAATACCGGTTTATCCCCCCGGTTATGGAAGTTATTGTGACGGACGCTGCAAACATTGAAAATGAAAAAAGTGCTATCAAAGGAGACCGCTTTATTTATGATTTCACCAACTATCCGTTAAGAAAAGAAAAGGTACAATTTGATGATTTTATTTTTGATTCAACGTTAAGTAAACCTTTGAATGATTTTCTTGCAAAGAAAGATCCGCAGGCCGGGTTTGTTGTTGACGGCAAGGCGAGGGCCCGATTCTTAAATCATTTATTTCCGGACCTGTCTGAACCTGGCGTGATAAAGACAATGGCAGGAAGTCGCCGTGAATCGGTTGGGCATTTGGATTATGTTGTTCGGTTCCGGGCTTTTTATTTTAGCAGGAACCTCGATCTTGCAATGGTGCGGCTTTCCTATGACGCCGTAATAGTATCAGATATTTACTTTAAAAAAGTAAATGGGAAATGGGTGTTTTTGCGCGTGGGTGCTACCAGGATCAGCTGACTGTATCGGGAGGCAGGCCGGGCTATTGATCTTTCACCACCCGGAATCCCAGGTTGCTGAACGAAGCGTGGGGATTAACGGAACCAATATCTATGGCATTAAAGAAATTACAGGCGGTTTTACTGCACCACCAGGAACCGCCCCGGGCATGTGCTACCCGGCGGCCTTTATCTCTTGGCAGGGACCCGCTGCAAAATTCAAATACATTTCCGAATACATCATATAAGCCCCGGGGGTTGGGTTGAAAGCGGGCTACCGGAGCGGTATACATAAAGCCATCGGCGCTATCTGCCTGCAGATGATCGCGACCCTGCCAGATATTGGCATAGCGGCTGATATTTTCAGCGGTAACACCTTTAAAATATTTTGTCGGGGACCCGGCACGTGCCGCGATCTCCCATTCTTCCAGCGTAGGCAGCCGCACACCGGCCCATTTGCAATAAGCCAGCGCATCGGTAAAGCTGATGCCCGTAACCGGGTGGTTCATTTTATGGCTGATGCCGCCCCGGGTAATGCCGTTGGGATAGCGCCAGTAAGCGGTGCTGTCATCCATCCATTGAAACTCTTCCAGTCCCGGCTCAAACACCAGGGCATCTTTAAAACGCTCGGCCTCGGTTTGATAGCCGGTAACTACCACAAACCGTTCAAATTCGGCATTGGTGAGCTCCGTGGCCGCTATGGAAAATGCTTTTAGGGTGATCCTGCGCCGTGGATTTTCAACGCTTCCTTTAAGACCGATTTCATAAGTGCCCGCGGGTATTTTTATAAATGACTGCTCCTGGGAACCTACACCGGTATAACAGCCAATAAGCAGCAGCAGGATCACTATTGTTTTCATAACGCGTTTACTTTACCAATGTTTTTAATGAACGCTTTCCCGTCCTGGATTTATAATAGGCCATTGTTGTGTTTAAAATAAAAGCTTCTGTGGTTTTATCAGCATCAACGGTTACATGATAGCCGGCCGGATCGCCGTACAGGCGGGTGTAATATTCCGACTGTACAAAGCTGCTGAAGACATCATGGGCCATCAGCACCATAAAGGTAGTAAGAACATCCGTATCGTCCGGCCGTTGCCGGTAGTAAGTCATCATGGCAGGGATGAACTCCCACCCGTTTATTTCAATAATGGCCTGTTTGATGTTGATGCCCCAGCTTTTCTTTTGTTGGATAAGCTCGTTGATAAAAGTGATCACAGAATCCCGGTTCATTTTCAAAAACTGTACCTGGCGAAAACTTAACATATTTTCATTGTAGCCAAAGCTTAGCCTCGGAAATAGTTTTCCGCGCAAAAAGAAATTCCGGGGGCCGGCGCAATTCTGCAGGTACCGTTCCGGATAGATCATCGCATAGGTAAATTTTTCCCGGAGGCTTAACGAATCATAGGCGCCTTCGGATACCGGTTTATTTATGAAGGATTCCCTGCTGTTCTTGTATTGCCGTATGAAGGTTTGTACGCGCTCCATCCCATAGTCGGGGCCTGTGGGCCGTCTGAAATCAGGGACTCCGCTGTTTTGGGCAGCCGCCATAAAACTCATTACAGTCCAGAGCAGGACCTGGAAAATTCTCATAACGAAGATCATTGGTAAAGCATGTTGATGGAATTATGACGCAGCCGGCATCTTTTTCCATAAACGCAGGGGCTTCCCTGTTTTATGAGTGCTTCCGTTCCTTATAATAGGTTTGTGCTCTTGTTATGATAAGGTCTTCATTGGCCTTGTTATAATCCAGCGCCTGTTCATGGTTGCCGTCCATGCCGTATAGTTTTTTATAAGAAGCGGAACGTATAAAAGGTGTAAACTTTCCACGCTTCATCAATAACATCAATACCGTAAGCAGGTCTTTGTCTTTTTTATTAGCGGTATAAAAATCGATTATATAGGGAATCATTTCCCAGGCATCCATTTCTACCAGTGCATTTTTATAATTCACGCCCATCCGGCGGCTTCGGTTGGCCGACTCCCGGATCAATGCCATCACCGAATCACGGTTGTTGCGTAAAAAATTCAGCTGCCGTTTGCTCCAGGTTTCTTCATCACCTTCCGATACCAGGTACCCGAAGATCTCCTTGTGCTCATTGGCGTGGATCATATTGATGTCGCAGTTCTGCGCATACATTTCCGGGTGGATCATGGTGTAGGTGAACTTTTCGCGCAGCGGCAACGATTGATAAACGGCGTCTGTTAATGCGCTGATGCCTTCGTCGCCGCTCTCACCTGGTTTGTCTTTGATGACTGCGATCTGCTTTTTTACATTTTCCAGTCCGTAAGGGGGTATGGTGGTTTTCTGCCGGAATTCCCGGTAGGCCAAGGCTTCTTTTGAGGGTTGCTGGTAAACGCCGTCCTCCTGGGCCTGGGCAAAAAAGAAGCAGGCGCTATGCAGGAATATCAATAAGGATTTTTTCAAAATTTTTGTATTTATAGGGGAATGGCCGCGCTTTTTTTCTTGTAATAGTCCATCGCCATTTTTAAAAGCAATTGTTCCGTAGCGGGGGAATAGCTGACGTACGATCTGTAGCTGCTGTTTTTTCCATATAGCTGTTCGTAAAAGGATGCTGTAGTAAATGCATCAAAGGCTCCCTGCTTCATTAACAACATAAGTGTGGTAAGCACATCGGTGTCATTTTTAGCGGTTTTATAATATTTGATCATAAAAGGGATAAGTTCCCAGCCATCTATAATGGTGATGGCATTTTTATAATTGACGCCCATTTTTTTGCTTTCCTCAACGGAACTGGTAATCCATGTCATTACAGCGTTCCTGTTGTCTTTGAGAAAACTGACCTGCCGGTTGCTTAAAGTATGCTCATAAAGGGTGGTGATGAGGGTACCAAATATCTTATCCGGTTCAAAGAGTTGCGGAGGAATGAGGCTGCAATTTTGTGCATATCTTTCCGGGTGTATCATGGCATACGTAAATTTCTCCTGCAGGGACAGGGAATCGTAGGCACCCGTGGGCAAGGTGCTTTTGGCGAAGGATTGACCATATTTGCGCTGTTCCAGATCGATCAGTCCCTTAACTTTTGGCAGGCCATAAGAAGGTGTTGAAGCCTGCATTCTGGATGGGAGTGCAGGGGCCGTGGCATCCTGGCTCCGGCCAGTTATAACTACAAGCAGCAGCCATAAGAGTAAAAATGATTTGTTCATAAACATAGTTTTTTAAGATGATGCGATTGTTTAATCATGATACAACATTCTCCTTGAACAATTTAAAATAGTCCGCTCAGGCGGGAATATAAAATATAACAGTCCCGGCGTTCGTATTTGCGCCTTGTACTGTCTTTCTGCGATTTTATAGTTCCTTTTGATAGCCCACCACATCCAGCACTTTCCCGAATTTTTCTCCTACATTTTTGAAATGGGCGCATTGAAAATACCCGTTCTTCTCAAAGAAATGAATGCTCCGGTCGTTGTCGCCGGAGATAATGGCCAGCAGGTTTTTAAAACCGGCCGCTTGCGCATGTGCCTCCAGTTGTGTAAGCGCTGCTTTCCCGGTCCCTTTTGCTGCACGGTCATACGCCAGGTAAATGGTCAGTTCCGCTGTTCTATCGTAGGCCTGCCGCTTCTTATAATTGGTAAGATAGCAGTAGCCCACCGGCTGTTCCTGGTCCAGGATCAGCCATGATTTGAACCGGGGATGCCCGATGTAGATAAAATCCCGGAGCTCATCGACCGTTACCGGTTCGGTGTGAAAGGTAGCGGTTGAATGAAGCACATACCAGTCGTAGATCTGTTTTACCACGGGCAGGTCCGCTGCTGTCAGTTCTTTAAGGGTGATATTGGGTTCCATATTGCTGATAAGAAAAAATGAGCCTCAGAATCCATACTGATCTACCAGGTAAATCAACGCGGCCATATTTACAGCACCCAGCTCCAGTTCGCGTTTGTTTACGGCTTCAAACACATCCGAGCGGGCGTGATGAATATCGAAATAGCGCTGCGAATCGGGCAGCAGTTCGGCCATGGGTACGTTTAACTTTTCGTGGATAAAGGAAACATCGGTGCCGCCGCCGCCGCGGGTAAACTGGTTGGCTCCGTAAGGTTCCAGCAGCGGGATCCAGCTTTTTAGTTTTTCATACTGCGCATCATTGCAGGTAACGCCAAAGCCGCGGGGTGTAAAGCCGCCGGCATCACTCTCCAGGGCCAGCAGGTGTTTTTCCCGGCTGTTTTTTGCTGCCTCATCTGCGTATTTAGCGCCGCCTCTGGCGCCGTTTTCTTCATTGGCAAAGAGCACAAAGCGAATGGTTCGCCTGGGCCGGTAGCCAAGGGCTTTATAGGCTCTTAATATTTCAATGGTCTGTGTAATGCCGGCGCCATCGTCGTGGGCACCCTCGCAAATATCCCAGCTGTCCAGATGTCCGCCAACGGTGATGATCTCGTTGGGAAATTCGGTTCCTTTCAGCTCCCCGATGATATTATGCCCTTTTGCATCCGGCAAAAAATGTCCCATCGTTTTCAATGATACGAATACAGGATTGCCCTTGCCCAGTTCGGCTGCCAGCCAGTCTGCATCCTGCAGCCCGATGGCTACTGCGGGTATCTTTTTATAAGCGGAGTCATACCTTGTGCCGCCGGTATGCGGGTTATTATCTGTACTATGGCTCATACTGCGCACCATACTGGCCAGGGCGCCGTATTTTGCGGCCAGGGAAGTGCCGCGCGTACGGTACTTCACCGCGTCGCCATAGGCCTCAAAGGTGCGTATAAAACGCGGATTGAAATGATAATTATAAAAAACAATCTTGCCTTTTAACTGGTCTTTTTTTGCATCCAGTTCATCAAAGGAGTTGATCAGGATCACCGGTGCCATAATCCCCTTGCTGCCGGTACCTTCAGTATTGCCAAGTGCCAGGATATCCAGCGGACGTTTTATCTTTTCGGCTGTTTTGCGCAGGGGCACCGGGCGCGGCAATGCCCAGGCTTCGTCCTTGCCACCCCGTACCCAGTGGGGGACCATGCATTCCTGTTTAAACGTGTTTTCACTGCCGCTTTTCTGAAGCAGCTGGTAACCCCATTCTTCTGCCCGGTACATTTGAGGGGAGCCGGCCAGCCGGCCGCCGATGGTTTTGGTAAGGGTTCTCAGGTTTTCGTAAGCCTGGCTGTTTACCAGTATTTCATCGGCTATCTTCCGGATGAATCCTTCGTCTTTTGTTTGAGCCGGCAGGTTCAGCGAAAAAAAGACACCTGCGATCCAAAACAATTTCTTACCCATGCTGTTATTTGTTTTCTGTAAAGGTAAAATTTTACCAATGATCCGGTTCTGAAAGTTGAGGGGGTATCCTTCTCTTTTTTTATCGCATGCTTTGCGGTTAACAAAAAAGGGATCTCCCGTTCCAAAGAAACGGATCTGTAATTATCAAAGCAAAACATATCTTTGGGTATGCGAATCGGAATCGTTTGTTATCCTACCTACGGCGGAAGCGGTGTACTGGCAACAGAACTGGGGAAAGCCCTTGCTGAAAAAGGCCACTTTGTACATTTTATTACTTATCAGCAACCCGTAAGGCTAAACGGGTTTATTCCCAATATTTATTACCACGAAGTGCAGGTACCTACCTATCCGTTGTTTGACTTCCCACCCTATGAAACGGCGCTGGCAAGTACCATGGTGGATGTGATCAAGAACCATAACCTGGACCTGCTGCATGTGCATTATGCCATTCCGCATGCATCGGCAGCGTATATGGCCAAAAAAATCGTGGAACTTGAAGGTAAACATATCCCGGTGGTTACCACGCTGCATGGAACGGATATTACATTGGTAGGCCGGGATAAAACCTATGCGCCGGTGGTGGCTTTTTCCATCAATCAAAGCGATGTGATCACTGCAGTATCCAATAACCTGAGAGAAGAAACCTATAAAAACTTTGATATCCGTAAGGATATTGAAGTGGTATATAATTTTATTGATGTAACCCGGTTTAATCATAAGCCGCTGGATGCGTTTAAAAAGGTGCTGGCACCTAATGGAGAACGGATCCTGCTGCACGCCTCCAATTTCCGTAAAATAAAACGGGTACAGGATGTAGTGAAGGTGTTTTATGAGGTGCAAAAGAACATTCCCGCAAAACTGTTGCTGGTGGGGGATGGCCCCGAACGGCAAACCGCAGAAGAGCATGGAAGGGAACTGGGGATCTTTGATAAACTGGTGTTTGTAGGAAAGCAGGAACAAATGGAGGAGATCTTTGCCGTGGCAGACCTGTTTTTGCTGACCTCGGAATATGAAAGTTTTGGACTGGCAGCGCTGGAAGCGATGGCATCCAGGGTTCCGGTTATTTCTACCAACGCCGGTGGTTTGGGTGAAGTAAATGTAGAGGGGGTTACCGGCTTCCTGGCCAATGTAGGCGATGTGGATACCATGAGCGAAAAGGCCTTGTATATCTTAAAAGATGATACGATCCTGAACGAGTTTAAACAGCGGGCATTTGATCACGCCCAGCAATTCAATATCGATGCGATCATACCGCAGTATGAAGCCATTTACCGGCGGTTTTGTAAGGATTGTTAGAAGGGAAACAGGCAGTGGTGAATAGGCAGTTGGGAATAGTCAATAGGGAATGGTGAGCAGGCAATGGGCGATATTGAATCAATGCCGTTTCCGGGATATTTTTAAATACGACTGAAGCTTCCGCCCAATCTGCAATTCGATTTAACCGCAATGGTCGCAACGTATCCGCAAAGATCACAATGAACGGATCTTCAATAAAAAGAGGTTATCCGTTTCTGAACAACCTCTTTTGAATAAAAATGTATCTCAGCTGATTGCTAAAAGCTAATAGCTGAAAGCTGACGTCTGAAAGCTGATGGCTAAACGCTTACAGCTCCTTCAGCTTGAAATTTTTCCATCTTACTTTAATGCCGCCGCCGTCGTGGATCTGCAGGGCGATAAAACCGTTTGCCTGTCCGATCTTTTCATCTTTCAGGTATACCATCTGGTGACCATTTAACCAGGTGGTTACTTCATCGCCTACCACTTTAATGCGCATGGTATTCCACTGGCCTTCTTTTAAAATTTTCTCATCTTCTGGCTTGGGTTTAATGAGCCAGCCACGACCATAAGATTCATAAATACCACCGGTATTGTGGTTGAGCGGTGCTACTTCAACCTGCCAGCCGCTGATCTTTACACCTTCGATGTCTGACCGGAAGAAAACGCCGCTATTGCCGTTGGCCTCCTGCTTGAACTGAAGGGTGAGGTCAAAATTTTTGTAGGACTTGTCGGTAGAAAGATACCCGTATTTTTTGTCGGGCCCGCTTTCGCAAACCAGTTCTCCTTTATCTACATACCATTTTTCAGTGCCGTTTATTTTCCAGCCGGTAAGATCTTTACCATTGAATAAGGATACGGTCTTTTTCTTTTGGGCATTTGCTGCCATAAGAACTGTGCAAAACATCAGGAATAAGAAGCCTTTTTTCATTTTTCAGGAAGTTTAATTTTTAGTAAGCGATCGAAAAACGTGTAAAATAAGCCAAATAATGAAAGGAACCTTGAATTACAGCTGTTTTTTATTGGGTGATCGCTGCACCAATTCCGGCATCTGCCCCTGAGGAGGGAACCGGTTATCTTATGTTGTTGCATGCATTCCTCCACCGGGCGTTGTTTGCAAAAGCCGCAGGCAGGCTAAGCCTTTACCGGAGATGCGTTGTGTACGTCAACGATCTTTAGGCGTTTTATACCGGAGGGCATCTTCCAGGACACTTCATCTTCGGTACGGAAGCCTATGATGGCGGCTGCCATGGGTGTGAAAATGGATATTTTTTTTGCCTGGATATCGGCTTCAGCAGGCATAACGATCTGGAATTCCCGCTCCTTTTTTGCATCGATGTCGAGGATGCGGACAGTAGAGCCGATCCGGATGGTGTTAGGGGGCAATGCTTCATCTTTTACCACAACCGCCCTGCTTAATTCATGTGCCAGGGTATTGTCGGTGGCTTCTGTTTTTTTATCCAGCACTACAACGGCTGTAAGTTTTTTATAATCGGATTCGCAAAGAATAACGGGGTTACTGTTCGTACTCATAATTGAAAAAATAAATAATTAGAAAAAAATAATGCAAAAAGAATAGCCGGAAAGCAGTTACAGGAGCTCACCAGCGGGGCACAGGAGATAGGCCTTTGTATGTATATAACACAGATGCATTAAGGCAAAGTTACCTCAAAACCCGGAGGTTGCCAAATTGGAGGCGGGAAAGCCAGGGAGGCCATCTTATGAATTGTGCATCCGCGCGTTATTCCCCGCAGATCCTTTTCGCGGATCTCCGCTGATATATCTGGGGTTCATCCGCACGGATGAACCGGCCTCCGGAGGCATAAAAGCCTTATGGCTGCGGTATTTCAGTGGCTGTTTTCTTCTTCCGTTTTCCTTCAATATCCGGCAGAAAACCGGTTAAAAGGCCAATCAACGGAAGAAATGAGCAGATATAGAAGACGTATTTAATACTGGTGGCATCGGCCAGATTTCCTAATAATGCAGACCCGATACCCGCCATTCCAAATGCAAAACCAAAGAACAGTCCGGAAATGAGACCCACCTTTCCGGGAATGAGCTCCTGTGCATATACCAGGATGGCCGAAAACGCGGAGGCCAGGATCACCCCAATGGGGATGATCAGCACGATCGTCCAGAAGAGGTTTACATGCGGCAGCAGTAAGGAGAAGGGGGCTACCCCCAATATGGATACCCAGATCACATATTTACGCCCGATGCGGTCGCCCACGGGGCCGCCGATAAGGGTGCCCGCTGCAACGGAGAACAGGAACACGAACAAATAGATCTGGGAGGCCGATACCGATACATGAAATTTATCGATAAGGTAAAAAGTAAAATAATTGGTCAGGCTGGCCATATAGAAGTACTTGGAAAAAATAAGGACCAGCAGCACGGTTACCGCCAGTGCTACTTTCCCTTTGGGAAGGGTGGGGGCCACGGCGGAAGATACGGTTCTTTTTTTGCGGTGTTCCCGGATGATGCCTTTATACCATTTACCGATATAGGAGAGAATAACCATTGCAAACAGCGCTACCAGCGAAAACCAGATGATACTGAACTGACCGTGTGGTACAATGATCCAGGCGGCCAGCAACGGCCCCAGGGAGCTGCCAAAATTACCTCCCAGCTGAAATACAGACTGGGCAAGACCTTTGCGTCCTCCGGAGGCGGTGTGGGCCATACGCGAGGCCTCCGGATGAAAAATGGAAGAGCCTACCCCGATGAGACAAACGGCCATCACCATTATGGGAAACCGGGAAGCATTGGCAAGAATGATCAACCCGATAAGCGAGAAGCCCATCCCGGCAGCCAGGGAATAGGGCTGCGGTTTCCGGTCGGTATACATACCTACAAATGGTTGCAGCAATGAGGCGGCTAACTGGAAGGATAACGTGATGAGGCCGATCTGTGCAAAACTTAGCGCATAATTGGTTTTGATAATGGGATAAATAGCCGGTATCAGGGATTGAATGGTATCATTTAATAAATGGGAAACACTCAACGCGATCAATATCGGGAAAATGGTTTCTTCAGTTCTTTTTTCGGTTATCGATGTCATTTTCTTCAGATAAATTAGGGGTTACTTTCCTGTAACGAAGTGCAAAGGTAAACGGATCCATGAAACGAAAGCTTGTTTATGGATAAACGGCAGGACACTGTACGGATGAACGCTGTTTTCAGCGTTATAGTTACGGTTTCTTTAAGAGGTCTGCGCACCTGCGGCAAATGAAGGGCTGGTAATGCAACGCTTTATGCTGCTTCTGTAAGAACCACTGATCCGCTGACGACCAGCCACAAACATGCCGCTATCGTTTATGATTATGTAAAATAAACAATACCAATAAAGCATGGGAGGCCAGAGCGTTCCGGTTCAACTGCTATTCTGCGTTCAATAACTGTTGATAAGCCTGGTGTACGGTTCCAAAATCAAAAGAGGCAACCGTTTGCGTCATTAACGAACGGATCTGTTCCGTGCATAAATGCTGGATGCTGCCTTCGTGGGGATCTTTGATAACCGTTTGCTCGGGTACTTTATAAGTGCCGTCGTCCACAGACCGGCCCACCTGGATATAGGCATCGCGGAAAGGCATACCCTCCAGCACCAGCTGGTTTACCAGGTCTACGGTAAACAGGTACTTGTATTTTTCGTCCTTTAGAAGATCGGGTTTTACTTCAATATTGGAGAACATTAAACCGGCCATCTCAATGCAATCCCTAAGCGTTTTAAAAGCCGGGAACAAATGCTCCTTCAGCAGCTGCAGATCGCGGTGATAGCCCGATGGCAGGTTGGTGGTCATCATCAGGATCTCGTTGGGCAATGCCTTGATGCGGTTGCAATGCGAGCGGATCAGTTCAAATACATCAGGATTTTTCTTATGCGGCATAATGCTGCTGCCGGTGGTGAGTTCCGGGGGAAAGCTGATGAATCCAAAGTTCTGATTCAGGTATAAAGTGGCATCCATGCTCATCCGCGACAGGGTATCGGCGATATTTGCCAGCGCCTGTGCTACCACCCGCTCTGCCTTTCCGCGTCCCATTTGTGCATATACCACATTATAATTGAGCGTAGCAAAGCCCAGCAATTCCGTGGTAAGCGTGCGGTTAATGGGAAAGGAGGAACCATACCCGGCGGCGGAACCCAGCGGGTTTTTATTGATGATGTCGTAAGCAGCTTTCAGGCTAACCAGGTCATCTACCAGGCTCTCTGCATAGGCCCCAAACCAAAGCCCGAAAGAAGAGGGCATGGCCAGTTGCAAATGGGTATACCCCGGCAGCAGGAAGCTTTTATATTTTTCGCTTTGGGTTTGTAACAGCTCAAAGAAGGGCAGAACGGCATTCACCGTTGTTTCAATTTCGCTGCGCAGGAACAGTTTCAGGTCTACCAGCACCTGGTCGTTCCGGCTGCGCGCACTGTGTATTTTTTTACCGGCCTCGCCGATGCGTTCGGTTAGTAAGAGTTCTACCTGTGAGTGGATATCTTCCACATCGTCCTGCAGTTCAAAAGCCCCTTTTTGAATATCGGCATAAATCGTACGCAGCGCGCCCTGCAGTTCGGTGAGCTCGTCTTTTTTTAAGAGGCCCACCGATTCCAGCATTTGTATATGCGCCAGCGAGCCCAATACATCAAAGGGCGCCAGGTATAGGTCCATTTCGCGATCCCTGCCCACAGTAAAAGTTTCTACTTCTTTTAAAGAGTCTGTATTTTTTTTCCAAAGTTTCATCTTACAAATAAAAACGATTTATCTGCAAAGATGCCATTATATCTTAAGTGATGCTATTTTTTTTGCGAAATCATTACCGGCTTCTGTTGATCACTTTTTTAAGTGCTTCTTTTTGGGCCGGCTCCCGTTCTTTGTCTGCTGCTGACTGGTTGATCAGTTCCATGTTGATGATGAGCGTGGTATTGGGTAAGAGTTGCTTTATCCGTTCTTTTTCATCTTTGGAAATGGCTCCTCTTAAGGTCAGTGCATCTATGGAGATCTTTCCCATGGCATCGGGTATCCGGATGCTGTCGGTAAACGTTATCGACAGGTTACGGATCTGCTTCAGGTTGAGGATGGCTTCCGGAATGGCGGTTACGCGTATTTCAACAGGAAAACCGCTGATGCCTTGAGTACCGGATAATTGCCGTTCCAGGTCATTTTGTAGTTCTTTTTCTGCGCCGGCCTTTTTCTTGATCATCCATCCGGTTTCGGGCCTTAGCGTAAAGTTCCGGCTGTTCTGTTGCAGCCCTATAAAGCCGGCCCAGAGCTCCAGCGGCGTTTGTACTGTAGAACCGTCCGGATGCTGAGACACATGGAGGAGTGGCACTTTTACGATCTCATCCGGCAGGTTGGCACTGCCCGCCAGGGTTTGCAGGTCATTTCTTTTACCATCCCGGGTGTAAGGGAAGAATTTTACGAACCAGCCATCTATTTTATCGCTTTGGTAGGGTTTGCCGGCCTTATGCACTTTAAACAGGTTGCGCCAGAAATCCTTGTCTACCTGTCCTTTGGAAGTAGCTATAAATTGGGTAAGAACAGGATCCAGCTCCTTTAACCACCATTCCAGGTCGTATTTTTTTAAGCTGTTTGACTTTTTGTAAACGGCTTCCCAATCTGCCGGCGTGCCTTCCAGCGTAATCCTGGGAATACCGCAGCCTATCCTGAAAACCACGTATTCAAAATAGGACTTCATAGCATCCATAATGGTAATCTGGGAAGTGAGGCGGGTAGTGGGGGTGGTGGTGGAAAAATCGGCCGTAAGCGTATGAATGAGATCGGGGCCGGTATAGCTGGCAATCTGCCGGGTAAATTCCGGAAATACCTGCTCCCAGGGGCTGTTGGCATCATCAAGACGGATGGCGTCGTTACGGACCATTAAAGTAGCCTGGCCGGAATGGGCTACAAACAGCTTCCGGTATTTTTCTGCGTTATGGTTGATGTGTTGCGAAAAGCCCTGGGCGATGAGCAGCCAGATCATATCCGGTGAAAACACCAGTGGACGATGTTCTGCATAGGCCCGGTATATGCCGTCGAAAAAAGAATGATAGCCATAGGCCACCAGGTTTTCCGGTATACCCGAATGGGCTACCACCGATCGTTGGTTGATTTGGATAAGGGCCCTGGGATCTTTTGATACCTTATTGGCATCAATAAAAAAAAGATTCCGGAATAAAAGGCTATCCGGTGTTTCTGCCAGGATATCCGTCGGAGGCTCCAGTTGCTCAATTTCAAACGTGATGGCCGCCTGGGTTGGGGAAACCGGCTTTTGTTTAGGATGGCCCTTTTGAGCATTCAGACAAGCCGCGTTGAGCAGCACACAGCTATATAATAACAGATAACGCATCGCTAGATTTTTTCTAAAGATGCGTTATCTGCGGAATTACATAAAAAGGGGGCGTTGTTTTTAGCTTTTATTTAAGCCGTATGATCTACAGCCGGAAACATTTCAGGTAACAGAGAATGGAAGGAAGTTCAAGGTTTGGTTCTGGGTTTCAGCTTATCTGACAACCTCAAACATGAAACGTTAAACCTTAAACTAAATAACCACCCTTCCTACGATCTCGATATAATCTTTAATACCGCCCTCGATTTCATGCAGGTAAATGTATTCGTCTGCGGTATGACTGCGGGCGGAATCGCCGGGGCCCATTTTCAAACCCGGAAAAGGCATCAGCGCCTTGTCGGATGTGGTGGGCGAGCCATAAGTGGTTTTGCCCATGGCAATACCGGCCTGTACGATCGGGTGATCCAGTGAAATAGAGGTAGAGCGCAGGCGGGTGGACCGGGGCTTTACCTCGCTGGAAACGTTCTGACGAATGGCATCCAGGATCTCTTCAAAGCTGTACAATTCATTCAACCGCACATCCACCACATACTTACAGGAAGAAGGGACAACGTTGTGCTGCTTGTTCTCCGTTTCAATAACGGTGCAGGTCATGCGGCTGTCGCCCAGCAGCTCCGATACTTTTTCAAAGCGGTAAGAGTGAAACCATTCAATATCTTTAATGGCTTTGATAATGGCATTTTCACCTTCATTACGGGCGGCGTGTCCGGCTTTTCCATGTGCCGTACAGTCCAGCACCATCAGGCCCCTTTCCGCCACCGCCATCTGCAGTTTGGTAGGCTCGCCCACGATGGCAAAATCGATAGGGGGAAGGATGTTTACCGCAGCCTCAATACCGTTGTAACCGGAGATCTCCTCTTCGGCGCTGGCCACCAGCATCACATTGTATTTCAGGTTTTCTTTTTCGTAATAATAAATAAAGGTAGCGATCAGCGATACCAGGCAGCCACCGGCATCATTACTGCCCAGGCCGAATAATTTTCCGTCTTTTTCAATGGCTTTAAACGGATCAAGGGTGTATTTCGGGTTGGGCTTTACCGTATCATGATGCGAGTTTAATAACAGTGTTGGCTTTGCATCGTCAAAATGTTTGTTTTTGGCAATGATATTATTCCCCAACCGTTTGGTAGGGACCTGGTACTTGTCCAGGTAAGCAATGATCAGCTCTGCAGTCTGGTCTTCTTCTTTGCTGAAACTGGGGGTTTCAATCAATTGTTTTAACAGCGCTACTGCTTCCTGGTAAAGTTGTTCCTGCATAAAATAGAATTATAGCCCTGGGGCCTGTTTAATAAATCAATGTTCCTTCGTTATCGTCAGTGGTATTTTTAATCAGATCGCGGGCATCGCCGATCAGTACCTGGGATACACCCGCGTCAATGGCAGCAAAAGCATTGTCTATTTTTGGGAGAATGCCTTCGAACAGTTTCTTTTCTTCTTTGAGTTGCTGATAGTAAGGCCGATCCAGTTTACGGATTACCGATGCATCGTTGTTTACGTCTTCCAGCACGCCTTTCTTTTCAAAGCAATAGATCAGGCGTACCTTAAAATGTGCTGAAAGCGCTACAGCTAATGAGGCTGCAATTGTATCGGCGTTTGTATTGAGGATATGCCCCATCCCGTCGTGTGTAAGCGGGGCAAATACCGGGGTAATGCCTTTTTCGAGAAAAAGATGTAAAGTGGAATGTTGAATCGTTGTGGCGTCTACATCACCTACCCATCCATAGTCGATGGTTTTTACCGGCCGTTTTTTGGCGGGGATAATATTGGCGTCTGCCCCGGTAAGTCCGATGGCATTGGTGCCCAGTGCCTGTAGCTGCGCCACGATCTTTTTGTTGGCCAGTCCGCCGTATACCATGGTTACCAGGTCGATGGTTGCATCATCGGTGATGCGTCTTCCATCTACATAGTTGGATTCAATGCCCAGCTGTGCACCGATCTTGGTGGCAATCTTTCCGCCGCCATGTATCAGGATCTTGGCCGCGTTTATTTTGGAGAAATCGGCCAGGAAGGTTTCCAGCGCCGCGGGATTGTCTATAATGTTCCCGCCTATTTTTATGATGAAGAGCTGACTTGACGTATAAGGCTCCCTGCTTCGGCTGCTGTTGTTGTCTTCTGTACTCATTGCAATTTTTTTAATTCCTCTTTAATATGATCTTCTAATTGTTCTTTGTTGGGCAGCCGGATGAGGTATTTTTGAATAAAAAGATGTTCATCCATCCCTGCAGTGGCATATTTTACCAGTGCATGATCTTTTTCTGCAACCAGCAAAATACCAACCGGGGGGTTGTCCTCCGGCTCGCTGATTTCCTGTTTAAAGTAATTTAAGTAGGTATTTAACTGCCCGATGTCCCCGTGTTCAAAAGCGCCGATTTTTAATTCTATAAGTACATGGCATTTTAGAATCCGGTGGTAGAAAACGAGGTCAATAAAATAATAAGTGTCGCCGATTAAAATACGTTTCTGTCTTGCTTCAAAGCAAAAGCCATTGCCCAGTTCTGTTATGAATCCCTGGAGGTTGTCCAGCAATGCAGTTTCCAGGTCTGATTCTTCCAAAACAGGATGCAGACGAAGATCTAAAAATTCAAACGCGTAGATGTTTTTGACAATATCTATGGGCGTTTGCGGTTTTATTTTTTCCTGAACCAGTCTGGATAGTTTCTCCGGTTGTGCAGATAAACCACTGCGTTCAAAGTAAAGCGTATTGATCTGGCGTTTTAATTCCCGTACTCCCCAGGTACCTTTTATACATTCTATTTCATAAAAACAGCGCTTTAACGGATCTTCTATTTTTGTGAGTTCTACCAGGTGCGAAAAAGACAATCTGCTGATGATCTTTTCGGGAGGGAGCGCCACAGAAGGATGATGGCCATTTTGAACGGAGGGTAATATTGATTGCAATTCGTCAGACACTGTTTGACGAATTATAGGGTATTGATTTTCAATATAAAACAAGGATTGGTCAGACACTGTCTGACCAATTTGCGGATAAACTATATAAAACTGGCGGAACAGCTTAAGATTGGTAGCAGAAAGGCCATTGATCTTAACGGCTGTTGCTATTTTTTCCAGGAGCTGTTGCCCATATTTTGCACGTTCCTGCCCTTTTTGTTCAAATTCTACAATGTAATAGCCAATCAACCAGTTCCGCATGGTCAGTGCCTGGTTTATTGCGCCTGCGGCTTGTGCCTGTAACCGCTGGTGCGTCTGCTCAATGGCTGTTATCAATTGTTTGAAATCATTCATGCGGCAATCACATGTATTAGAACTTATAGAGACTTTATGGTTTGAATGTCAGGAATTGAGTTGGCTCAGTAACTCGCTTAACACCGCCTGGGCGGCCCATACACGGTTACCGGCCTCCTGGGTTACAATGCTGTGCGAACTGTCCAGCACTTCATCGCTCAGCTCCACATTTCTGCGTACCGGCAGGCAATGCATCACTTTTGCGTTATTGGTAGCTGATAGCTTGTCCAGCGTCAGCATCCAGGAAGGATCATTGTTATAAATCTTGGCATAATCGGTATAGGTGCTCCAGTTCTTCACATATACATAGTCAGCGTCTTTTAACGCTTCATCCTGGTTGTGCAGGATGGTGGCATTGCCGGTAAATGCCGGATCCAGTTCATAGTCTTCCGGATGGGTTACCACAAAATCTACCTCACCCCAGGCGTTCATCCATTGCGAAAAGCTGTTGGCTACGCATTGCGGCAGTGGTTTTACATGGGGAGCCCAGGTAAGTACTACTTTGGGTTTGCGTTTTTCCTGGAAGGTTTCTTTAATCGTAATGACATCTGTAAGGCTCTGGAGCGGATGCAGCGTAGCCGTTTCCAGGCTCAATACCGGAATACCGGAATATTTAATAAACTGGTTTACGTATAGTTCACTGTAATCGTCTTCCTTATTGGCTAGGGAAGGAAAGGTGCGGATGGCCAGGATGTCGAAATACTTTCCCATAATGGGTGCGGCATCTTTTACATGCTCCGACGTAGAACCGCTCATAATGGCTTCGTCCTCAAACTCCAGTTTCCAGCCTTCAGAGCCTACGTTGAAGACAATGGATTCCATGCCGAGGTTCTGTGCCGCAATTTGCGTGCTCAGGCGTGTACGCATACTTGGGTTTAAAAAAAGGCAGCCGATCCGTTTACCCGTGCCCAGGGTTTTGTCTTTAAACGGGTTGGCTTTATAATCCAGTGCTTTTGACACCAGCGCATTGATGTCCGTTACATCGTTTGCGCTTATGAAGTTTTTTGCTTTTAAAAGAGACATTGTATGGTATCAGTTCTTGTTTTTTTTGTTCGTTAATTGTTTCCGGGCTGTTGCACCTGTTACTATTTTTTTCCCGGTTTTTTCTTCAATTTGTTTGCGGGTATTGCCGGCAATGGTACCTCCTTCACGCGCTATTTGCTTGCTGCCCTGGAAATCGACAGGCTTTTTTTCTTTGCTGATCTCTGTTGTAGTGGCTTCTGCCAGCATATTCAGCACCAGCTCCAGATTGGTCATATTATCCCGGAGGCTCTCCTTTTTTAGCCCTTTCAGCTGCTTGTATTCTCTTACGGAGTGACCTGCCCAGGCTTTGGTGATCTCATCTGTAAGGATCGCAAATTCCTGTCCTTTTTTTACGCCGCGCTGCTCCCACTCATCGGTTAGCTCTTTCCTTACTTCAATGCTTTTTAAACGTTGGTTGATCCATTCCTTACTATATCCTTTCCTGAGGTAGGTTTCCATTAGCCGGTCGATGCCAATTTCGGGATCTTCTATTTCATCGATACGTTCCCGGCCCGCTTTTGCCAGCCAAAGCTTGAGCGGCTCTGCTTTTTTGGAGGGGATCGATTGAATAAGACGAAACAATTGTTCGGTATCGGCAACGTCTGTATTGTAAAACTTTCCATCTGAAGATTCCAGTTTCAGTTGACTACAATTTGTAGCCAACTCACTTCCTTCTTTTTTTAACCGCAATTTCAAAACACTCCAGTATTTCCGGGGGTTTGGACTTTCTGTTAAAACTTCAACAACGTCCACGATGGAAAAATACCATTTTTCCTGTTCCTCGTTCCAAACGGAGCGCACCTGCTTTTGTTCAAAGACCTGGATGGTGGTTTCTTTTTTCATAAGTTAGCATTTTAAGGTAAAACAATACTTGCTTTTTTGCAGCAAATTCCCGGCTTTGCCGGTATCGTCAGTATATATTTGCATTACAGTTGTTGTGGGCAACGCAGCAATGATCTTTTGTTGTTTGTACCCGTCTTTTGCACAAAACCTTTATCACACCGTGGCATGCAGCGCCGCAATCTCCTCTTTGATGGCCTCAATGAATTCCTCGGCGTCTTTTTTCTTTAAAGCTAAAGAAGGCAGCAGCCGGATCACATTGGGTTTGGCCTCTCCGGTAAATATTTTATGATTGTTCAGCAGGTTCTTTTTCAGGGCACCGAGCTCACTGGGAACATCGAAGCCAATCATCAGACCACGTCCTCTTACATTATTGATTTCCGGCAGTGCCGCCAGCTCTTCGCGCAGGTATTTACCTACCATTACGGCATTGCCCATCAGTTTTTCTTCGCGGATCACTTCCAGTACGGCCAATGCTGCTGCACAGGCCAGGTGGTTGCCACCGAATGTGGTACCCAGTTGAAAATGCCTGGGCTGAATATGTGGGGCAATGATGATACCGGCTACAGGAAAACCGTTCCCCATACCCTTTGCCATCGTGTAGATGTCGGCATTGACCCCTCCAAAATCATGGCTGAAGAATTTCCCGGTACGTCCATAACCACATTGCACGCTATCTGCAATATATAAGGCACCGTATTTGGTACACAGGGCCCGGATCAGTTTTAAAAAGGATTCGCTGGCTACATTAATGCCGCCCACACCCTGGATCCCTTCGATGATCACAGAAGATACTTCTTTGCCATGTTTGTCGAAATATGCTTCCAATGCGTCTTCATCATTAAAAGGAAGAAATACGACGTTGTCGGTTTCGTTTACGGGGGCTACGATATTTTTATTATCGGTAGCAGCCACAGCCAGGGAGGTTCTTCCATGGAAGGCCTTATTAAAGGCGATGATCTTTTTGCGGCCATTGTAGAAAGACGCCAGCTTTAAAGCATTTTCATTTGCTTCAGCACCCGAGTTGCAGAGAAACAGCTGATAATCTTCCTTGCCGGAAACCTCACCCAGTTTTTTTGCCAGCTCCTGTTGCAACGGTATCCGGATGGAGTTGGAATAGAATGCGATCTTTTCCAGCTGCTCCTCAATTCGTTTTACCCAGTGCGGATGTGTGTGTCCGATACTGATAACGGCGTGTCCGCCATAAAGATCCAGGTACTGGTTGCCCTGGTCATCCCAAACATACGACCCTTTCGCTTTTACAATAGTAACATCGTTCAAGGGGTAAACATCAAATAAATTCATTATACCGTTGGTTTAAAAAAAATATGCCTGTAACCAGGCAATCGAGGCTATAAAATTAGGTAAAATTGTTCATAGTTCATGGTAAATGGTTCATCGTTCATAATCATTCCTTTTATCCATGAACCCCGATCCATCAACCATTTACTCTCTTTCTAATTCAGCATTCCCGGTTCCTTTACGATCTGGGCCCGGGGTTCTTCCTTGATCTTTTTCCAGCCCCCGGCCACATTCCGGAGGTTGTGCAGCCCCTGTCTTTTTAAAACAGATGCCGCAATCACACTGCGTGTGCCACCCCCGCAATGCAGGTAGAGATTGTCCTTGTCTTCGATGGCAGAAGTGCGCAGGGGATCATTGAGCTCGCCCAACGGCAGGTTCACGGCGTCTTTGAGATGCCCTTCCGCAAATTCGATGGGTTTGCGAACGTCCATAACGATCAGGTGCTCATCAAAGGGAATGTCCATCATCAGTTCATCGGACTCTACATCAATGATCATATCCAGGGGATTGCCGGCATTGGCATAGCTGGTAAATCCACCTTCGAGGTTTCCTGCAACGTTATAGCCCAGTCGCTGTAGTTGTTCTGCAGCCTGTGCGGCTGTGTCTTCTTCAGCTACGAGCAGTACCGGTGTGGCTTTGTCCAGCACTGCGGTAGCCCACTCTTCAAACTGTTTGGCGCCAAACGGCACATGAATGCTTCCCGGAATAAACCCAACCTTAAATAATTCGGTAGCCCTCGTATCCAGGATCACCGGGCCGTTTTCGGCCATTTGTAAAAAATCGTTCAACGCTAATGTGTTCATTTCTTCAATCTGTTTAAACAGCCGCAAAGTTATGGGTAAAAAAAAGTACCGCTCTTATAAAAAGAGGGTACTTGAAAAGATCTTTAAAGGCCTTACATCTTAACCAAGAAGATCGGACACAAAGCGGTTTAAATCCTTCATACGATCGGTATTTACCGTGTAATAGATGAATTTTCCATCGCGCTCTGTATTTACAAATTCGGCCTTGCGGAGAATCGCAAGGTGTTGTGAGGCTACCGACTGTTCGATACGTAATTTTACGTAAATCTCAGTAACGGTAATTTTGTCCTGGGTGTCGATCAGCTTCAGAATTTGCTGTCGCAATTTGTGGTTAAAGGCTCTCAGGATCAAGGCGGCTTTTTTTACATTGAGAGTATCAACAGTGATGTGGCTACTGTTTTCTTTTTTTAACGTAAAAGAAATCTGGTAATTGCTCATTGTTCTGTATAAATAGAGTTTATTTGAATGGCCAACAAAGTTATACATCCATTTAAATTATTTGATATTTGCTGGTACTAAAATCGTATATAAATTTCCGTAATTTAATTTTTGTTAAAATATACCGCCTTTAAATAGAACGGTTCAACGTATGAAAGATCGGCAAACTGATTTTCCCGGTAGTGCTTAATCGTTAAAAAAGGCATATCTGCTGCACGGTAACGGGTGTTGCTAAAGATTGCATTTGAATGTTTTATGGTGGTCTGTAATTTTTCTGCCGCATTACCGGTAAACAGCACCTGGTAGCTTGCCAGCAGGTCTTCAAAACTGTGTTCGTTCACAATCAGGGCCTCCGGGGGCCGAACGATTGTTAAATCTTTTTTGTACACGGCGGTATAAATTTCCATCCTGCGCGCGTCGATAGCCGGGCAAATCAGGTCTGCCGGCGTTTCTTTTACGGCGTTGGCCATTATTTCCAGGGTGCTCAGGCAAATAAGGGGTTTATGAAGCGCAAAACACAATCCTTTTGCAGTGGCCAAACCGATCCGGAGCCCGGTATAAGAACCCGGGCCATTGCTGACGGAGATGGCATCTAACTTATTCATTAATATATTGTTAGATGCAAAAAGATCCCGGATGGCATTGCCAATCCAGGAAGCATGGGCGGTAGTAGCGGCGTTTTCTGTATAAGCTATTATTTCCTCATCGTCCGATATGCAGATTGATGCATAATCCACCGCGGTATCTATATTTAAAAACAACGCCATTCCACAAAAATAACACAAACAGCTTTTTGTGCATGCAATCCATTCAAACTATATTCGTTTTCAAATCATTTATATGGAAAAGAAAATCATTACCACCGATAAAGCCCCGGCCCCCATTGGCCCCTATAACCAGGCCGTACTGGCAGGTGACACCTTATATATTTCGGGCCAGGTATGCATTGATCCTCAAACCGGCGGGCTGAATAACGGCAGTCTGGAAGAAGAAACACACCAATGTATGCGCAACCTGGAAGCCATCCTGGCAGCGGCCGGGCTGAATTTTTCCAACGTGATCAAATCGACCATTTTTATCACGGATATGCACCGTTTTGCAGAGATCAATAGTGTTTATGGTCAATATTTTACGATCGATTTTCCAGCCCGCGAAACGGTTCAGGTGGCGGCGCTCCCCAAGTTTGTGAATGTAGAGATCAGCATGATCGCAGTACGGTAGGAATACAGCTGTCAGCCTTTAGCCCTCAGCTATCAGATTCAGTTATCAGTTATCAGTCTTCAGCTCGTAGCCTTGGAAGCTTCATATTGATGGCTAATTAAGCTGACGGCTGAAAGCCGATCACTACCTGCTGAAAGCTCCCGGGCTCCGTCATTTTACAAATTCGTGGTAGAAGCTCCCGATAACTGTTGTACCTTTGCATCCCAATTATTTTTGATATGGTTCGAAATCAGGAGGTGCTACAGGATGTAGTCATCAAGTTTGCAGGAGACAGTGGCGATGGTATGCAATTAACCGGAACGCAGTTTACCAATAATACAGCTTTATTAGGGAATGATCTTTCTACATTTCCCGATTTTCCCGCAGAAATACGGGCTCCGTTAGGGACCCTTCCCGGCGTAAGCGGCTATCAGCTCCGGTTTTCATCGGATAGCATTTACACACCCGGTGACAACTATGATGTGCTGGTGGCGATGAATGCAGCAGCATTAAAGGCCAATCTCGCTACCCTGAAGAAAGGGGGAAAGATCATTGTAAATACCGATGGATTTGACGCTAAAAACCTGCGGCTGGCCAATTATCCGGACGGGGAGAACCCGATTGCGGATGACAGCCTGCAGAATTACGAGGTCATTAAGATGGATGTAACCAAAATGACCCGCGAGGCGCTGAAGGAATTTACCATGGGCACCAAGGAAAAAGACCGGGCCAAAAATATGTTTGTGCTGGGCTTTTTATACTGGATGTACGACCGGGATATGGAAAGTTCGATTAACTTTCTGAAGGAGAAGTTTGAAAAACGCCCTGAAATCCTGGATAGTAATATTAAAGTATTGCAGGCGGGGTATAATTACGGCGACACCACGGAAGCGTTTACCACCACATATAAAGTAGAAAAGGCGCGTATGGAGCCCGGAACGTATCGTTCCATTATGGGAAACCAGGCGCTGGCGCTGGGACTGGTTGCCGCATCGCAAAAAAGCGGTTTACCCATGTTCCTGGGTACCTATCCCATTACACCGGCCTCAGATATTTTACATGAACTGAGCCGGTATAAGAATTTTGGCATCCGCACCTACCAGGCGGAGGATGAAATTGCCGCTATCAGCGCTGCCATTGGTGCTTCTTATGGCGGATCATTGGGGGTAACCACTACATCCGGACCGGGTATGGCCTTAAAAACGGAGGCCATGGGACTGGCGGTAATGCTGGAGATCCCGCTGCTGATTATTGATGTACAACGTGGAGGACCTTCTACCGGGCTGCCCACAAAAACCGAACAATCGGATCTGTTACAGGCCTATTATGGCCGTAACGGCGAGTGCCCGATGCCCGTGATCGCGGCCGCTTCCCCGGCAGATTGTTTTGATGCGGTTTATGAAGCGGTAAAGATCAGCGTACAACATATGGTACCGGTGATCCTTTTAAGCGACGGGTACATTGCGAACGGAGCAGAACCCTGGAAATTTCCAACTGAAGCCTCCCTGCATCCCATTCATGTGAAGTTTAAAACGGAGCTGGGACATCATGAAGATAAATTTCAGCCGTATATCCGGGATGAGAACCTGGTGCGGCCCTGGGTAGTGCCCGGTACAAAAGGCCTGGAACATCGCATTGGCGGTATCGAAAAACAGAATATTACCGGTAATATCAGTTACGACCCGGCCAACCACCAGCAGATGGTAAAGGTCCGCCAGGAAAAAGTAGACAAGATCGCCGAATTCATTCCGGAGCAGAAAATCGATACGGGAAAATCGGAAGGGGATGTATTGGTATTGGGCTGGGGATCTACCTATGGGGTGATCAAATCCGCCGTCCTGGAATTACAGGCCCGCGGAAAATCGGTGAGCCATGCGCATCTCCGGCATTTAAGGCCCTTTCCCAAAAACCTGGGTGAGCTGCTGCGGCGCTTTAAAACCGTACTGATCCCGGAAATCAACAACGGCCAGCTGATAAAGATCATCCGCGACCAATTCCTCATTGATGCAAAAGGATACCATAAAATTATGGGCGTTCCTATTACCAAGCAGGAACTGATCGAAGAAATAGAAAACTATTTGTAAAAAAATACGCATTTAAATAAAAGGCGGCGGTGTATTTGTACCGCCGCCTTTTGCATTTCCGGGATGCTATTGTTATTTGAACCGGTATCCCAGCGTAATTCCAAATGCGCTGTAGTGCGCCTTTACATCCTTCACGGCTTTTGCAAGACCCAGGTCGCCATTCAGGTTTAAAGACAGTCCGCTTCTTAATTCGTACCCGATTACAAGTTTTGCACCGGCGTCGAATCGCTTAAACCCTTCACTATCCATATTGCCCCAATCTTCTGTTTCCGACATGTTTCCGGAACTGGCTTTTACTTTTCCGATTCCATAGGAAAAATAAGGGCCAGCAGCTAAAATGACCTTGTTGCCACCGCTCACCTCGGGATTGTACTTAAAAAGTATGGGCAGTTGTAAAAAAGGCAGGTTTAATTTTAATTCGCCTGAGGTATTGTCAAAGGTGCCATTTGTTTTAAGCCCGTTCTGAAGATAGTTTAATCCCGGTTGAATTGAAAATTCATCCGATATTTTAAGATCGTAATTTACGCCAACCTGAAAGCCTGTTTTTAACTGAGACCCGGATACATCCTTCCCGGTTACATTGGCAAAGTTGACACCCGCCTGGATTCCAAGCCCCGATTGTGCATTCATAATTGCGGCACTCATTACAGCAATAATGCCCAGTGTTAGTTTTTTAATGTACATAATGTTTCATTTTGATAGTTAAGAAATTTTCGCAATATACAGCTTTACCGTCTGTATTGAAATGTATTTAATGAATGGTGCGCTATTCGGAAGAAATTGAGTCGGGGAAAACAGGGCTCAACTTTTCGGGGAGCAGATCTGGTGAATAACCAAAAACAGCGATGGTGTTCCGGAATATTAGGGGATAAAGTATCTTTATAGGGCTCCTTTAATAAAACTAAAAGCGATGGGCGCCTCTAAAAGATTAACCCCCCTTGATTTTATCAACAGTCCAAAGGTGTTGCAAAACCTGCAGGAATTAAGCGCGCAATTTGGTGCCAATGGCGAACGCCTGGTAATTTCGGATACCCTGGATAAAGACGGGCACCAGTATGTGAACCTTGTTCAAAAAGGAGGCGGTGTGCTGGGTGTAGCCCTGGTGGGGTATACCTATATTCTTGAGCAGATGGGCATCCGTTTTATGCGCCTTGCCGGAACCAGTGCGGGGGCGATCAATACCGCCTTGCTGGCCATTACCGGGAATAAAGAAGAACAAAAGTCAGCAAAGATCCTGGAAGCAATTGCACAACTGGATTTCTTTGACCTGGTGGACGGCCACCCTGCGGCCCGGTGGCTGATTAAAAAGTTCATCACTAAAAGCAGTTTTTTAGAAAAAATAAAAAGGTGGGCGAATGGCCTGGGCATTTTCTATTCCATATTGCTGACCGTTACATTCATATGTTTATGGTTGCTGCCGCATAACACACCAATGCAGCAATTTACACAAACGCTGGTAGTCGTGTTGCTGGTCATAACCCTGTTATTGGGCGTATTCGCCTGGTATATCAGTCGCCTTTTAAAGCGATTGCGCGCCAGCGGCTATGGCATTAATCCCGGCAATTTCTTTTATGATTGGCTGAAGCAATTGATGAAAGAGAACGGGGTAGCGCACCTGGACGACTTTCGCCGCAAGGCTGGTCAGCAGATAGAAGGGCTTCATTTGAGGCAGGCGCATCCCGATGGACTGGATGGCCTGGCGCCGGATGTAACAATTATCGCATCGGAACTGATCACAGAGAATAAGATCGAATTTCCGAAAATGTGTAACCTCTTCCGGCCTGCTGACCGGATGCATGAATTGCACCCCGCCGGCCTGGTGCGGGCATCGATGGCCATTCCCCTGTTTTTTGAATCTTATTTTATTTATGGGATACCACATACCAACGGGGAGGTAAAAAAGGCATGGATGGATACGTTTGGTGCGCAGGAACCGCCTATGGAAGCCCGTTTTGTAGATGGAGGAATTCTATCCAATTTTCCTATTAATATCTTTTACAACCCCCATGTGGTGGTGCCACGGCTTCCCGTATTTGGAATTGACCTGGATGACAGCAATCCCGGCGATACCGGGAAGAATACGACGGTATGGACCCTGAGCGGCTATTTTTTCAGGATCTTTAATACGGTGCGGAATTATTACGACAAGGATTTTCAGCTGAAGAACAAGGTCTATTCCCGTGGCATCGGCCGCATTTCCCTGCCGGATTTTAACTGGCTGAACTTTTTTATTACCGATAAAGAAAAGCAGGTGTTGTTTGAACGCGGTGCGGAAGCGGCCACCCGGTTTTTGCTGAATTTTGACTGGGAGGCGTACAAACAGGACCGAAGTTTTATGCAGGTAGCGCTGGAAAAGAAAGAACAGCAGCCTTAGGGATCGCCATCTGCGGTCAGCTTCTGGCGTTCAGCCTTTAGCATTCAGCTAATAGCTGTCAGAGTCTGTATCCGTTCCTTTCTGTTCGAATGATTCAGTGTTTAGAAAACCAAATCCTGCATCACTCAAAAAGTCGTAATTTCAATACAAATTCTATTTTATGAGCGCCCCTGTTAACTGGCCCCAGGCCATCCAACCGCTTTTAAAAAAATACAAAGCCACCAAACATCCGCTGGATTATAAAAATACCTACCAGTTGTTGGTGATGGTAGTGCTTTCTGCACAGGATTCTGACCGGCACATCAACCAGATTGCCCCGGCTTTTTTTAAAAACTTTCCAACAATGACGGCGCTCTCAAAAGCTACAGAAGCGGCCATTGCAGCGCAGATCAGTGATGTGCGCAATTTTGGAAACAAGGCCCAATGGCTTTCTGAAATTGCACAATCGTTAAAAAGAGATGCCGCCATTCCGCTAAACCTGGAGGCCCTGACGGAATTAAAAGGAATCGGCAGAAAATCTGCAAATGTGATCCTCCGCGAAAGCGGCAAAGCTCCCGAGGGTGTGATCGTTGATCTGCATGTGGTAAGAGTAGCGCCCCGGCTGGGCATTGCCACCGGAACCGATCCCAAAAAAATAGAAAAGCAGATTATGGACATACTGCCGCAAAAGGACTGGGATGCCGGTATGGCCATGTCATTTTTAGGAAGAGAAATTTGCCGGCCTACCAACCCGAAATGCGAAATATGCCTGATGAATAAGGTATGTAAATTTTACAACGGGTATTAGATGTTACTGCCTGGGGCATCCTTCCTCTCATCCTACCATAGCGGTACATGACACCGCAGGATGGTTGCAACCGTATTATGATCTATTTTTGGCAGGATCGATGCGTATTGTAAAAAACTGCAGCATGTAAGGACAATTGTTTTTGGGGAATAAATGGCCGCTTTTGAAAGATTATTATGGATGGCCACTTAAGTTTTCAAAGAAATTTTCCATAATTTCCATCGCTCATTGTCAGAGTTAATATAAAAAGGGTTGGAAATTTCCTGGACAGGTATTGAAGTTGGAGACAAGGACGCTTATTCCAATGCGTACAGGAAGCTGTATGAGCGGTTTTATAATTACGGTATAAAATTGATAGCGGACAGCGGACTGGTTGAAGATGTGATCCAGGAAATCTTAATGATGTTATGGGTAAACCGTGAAGGGCTGCGTTCTATAAAAAATCCGGACGGATATTATTATGTGCTTTTTAGAAGAGCATTAAGCAAACGGGTTGCTTCCCTTGCAAAAACCAGGGCCATTGACAGTGCAGCGTTCGAGCCTGAGTTTGCTGCAGATGTTGTTTTTATTAAACAGGAAACAGATCAGGCACTTAAAGAAAAGCTAACTACAGCCATTAATACACTTTCACCCCGGCAGCGGGAAGCATTGTTCCTCCGCTTTTATGAGGGGTTCTCTTATGAAGAAACGGCATCTATCCTCGGTATTTCGGTAAAGGCAACGTACAAACTCATGGCAAGAAGCCTTCTTACCTTACGGGACAAGGTTTCGGTTCCCCTTGTTTACATTTTTTTCTTATTAAAGGAAAATTTTAATTAACAGATGGGGTAATTTTTTGTTTTTCTTACTCATTATACCGGAGGGATGAAAAAAGCAGACAAATACAGGCAATACGTGCTCAGGGATTTTTTATGTGATGCATATTTCCAGGATTGGGTACATAAGCCTGATGAAGAAAAGCATGCTTTTTGGGAAACATGGCTGCAGGCGAACCCCGGTAAGAGAGCGGAGGTCGAATCAGCACGCCAGATATTGCTGCATATTGATTTTAAGATCAGCAGTCCGGATCCAGCAAAAGTAGAAGCCTCTTTGAACCAGGCGCTGGCTGCTATTGAAGAAGGAGCACAAAAGCCATCAGGAGCACACGGCTTTTTGATAGCAATCCGGCGCTGGAGAGTGGCAGCGATCTTGATCCCATTGCTGTTGATCAGCTCATTGATTTTTTGGTGGGTAAAAACGCCCGGGCTATATGCGATCAAAACCGGGTATGGAAAATTTTCCCGCCTGGTTTTACCAGACAGCTCTGTGGTGGTATTAAATGCCAACTCCACGGTAAAGTATGGAAAAAAATGGGACAAAAACGCGCCAAGAGAATTATGGTTAAACGGGGAAGCTTTTTTTGATGTAAAGCACCTTGACAACGATCATAAAATAGAAAATTACGAGCGGTTTATTGTGCATACGAACAATACGACCGTGGAGGTATTGGGAACGTCATTCGATATCCGCGAAAGAAGAGGGCGAACGGAGATCGCTTTACAAAAAGGTGCGATCCGGGTAAGCTTTTCAAGAGCCGGAATGCAGCCGGTAATTATGAAGCCGGGCGATATATTGCTGGTAGATTCGTTGCAGGTAATCCATCGCAGTTCAAATATAGAGCATGCGCTGAATGCCTCGTCCTGGAAGGAAAAGAAACTGGTGCTTTCGGATCCGGCCCTGTCGGAAATTTTTAAGTACCTGGAAGATATTTACGGCAAGCGGTTTATCCTGGAAGACCCGGAACTGGCCGGGAAAAAACTGAATGGTCCCATATTAATAGATTCACTGGATGACGCGCTTTTTGTGATGTCAACTGCTTTAAATATATCATTCACTAACGAGGGTGATAGCATAAGAGTAAACTTCAAATAGTTTTTCACTTATAATAAATGTCCATATGTTAAAAAAACGCTTGTTGCTTATAGCATCCCTATGCCTGTTGGGGTGTATGTTCTACTGCCCGGCGCTGATGGCGCAGGCCGGCGGCAAAAAAGTTTCCATTGAAGAAGCTTTAAACCAGGTAAAGAAAATGTACGGTACACAGTTCGTGTATGATCCGGATCTGTTAAAAGGCAAAACAACCAATTACGCTCCGGATCCGTTAAAATCAAAACAGGTAGAAGACGTACTAAAGGGCATACTATACCCGAATAACCTGGTTTTTCTGTATGTAAAAAAGAATTATTATACCATTGTTCCAAAAGAGCGGATCGGTGAGCCTTCATCTGAAAAGCAGCCCGTCGCCGAACGGGAAAAAGAACGGGATGTGGCGCCCGCATTGGATTTAAGAACGGTTTCCGGGGTTGTGCGCTCAGAGGCGGGCAGTCCTGTTGCCGGAGCCAGTGTTACTGCCCGCAACACGGGAAGGGGAACGGCCACCGACTCAAAAGGTGCATTCTCCATTGGTGTAAGCGGCCGCAACGATGTATTGACCATCTCGAATGTTGGGTTCAAAACGCAGGAAATACCCGTTGGTGGCCAAACCACGATAAATGTGAGTTTATCTGCGGAAACCGCACAGCTGGATGAGGTGGTGGTGATTGGATATGGTACTGCAAAGCGCAAAGATTTTACGGGCGCCGTTGCCTCCGTAAAAGTAGAAGATGCCGCGGTAGGCATGCTGCCCAATTCCAGTCCCCTGGATGTGTTGAAAGGAAATGTTTCTGGTTTAAATATAGGCGTGGCAAACGCTGCGGGCAGCCAGCCGTCGATGCTTATAAGAGGACAAAACTCTATAAATGGAGATACCAACCCATTGATCGTGCTGGATGGGGTTATTTTCCTGGGCAGTCTCAATGATATCAACCCCAATGATATCGCCGCTGTAGATGTGTTGAAGGATGCTGTTTCGGCCTCCGTATATGGATCAAGATCAGCCAACGGGGTAATTGCCATTACTACAAAAAAGGGAAAAAAGGGTAAACCCTCTATTAACCTGAATGCTTCCTACGGTGTGCAGTATTGGCAAAACAGGCCGGTTATGATGAACGGTGCGCAATGGATTGAATCCGTAAACGCCCGAAACAACTATACGCCGGGGTCTACAAACTGGATGAAGACCGGCGAACTTGAAAATTATAATAACGGCAGGGAAACCAACTGGCTGGATGCGATTACCCGCACGGGTACGTTTGAAAACTACCAGGCGGCCGTTTCAGGTGCTTCTGAAAACGTAAATTATTACCTGTCGTCTTCCTACAACAATAATAAAGGTATTGTAATTGGCGACCGGTATGACCGCATCTCCGTTTTAAGTAAAGTAAATGCCCGGGTTACCAAATGGCTGGAACTGGGCCTTGACGGAGCGTATAATGTATTGGATTATTCAGGGGTATCTGCAAATGTGCTCTCTGCAGAACAGATGTCTCCCTATGGCGTTATGTACCGCGATGATCAGCACCACCTGGAAAAATATCCGTATACACAATCGGCGATAAACCCCTTATGGGGCGTACAGGATGGCACCATCGACAACCTGGACCGGAGGAATAATTTCAGGTTAAATACCTACGCGGTGGTTTCGGTACCCTGGGTAAAAGGGCTGAGCTACCGGTTGAATTATTCTGCAAACATGGACAAAAATGAATCCGGAGGTTTTTATTATGAAAATTATTATATAGCGGAAGGGGAAGGCATACAGCGATACAGCACCGCTGCCATTAACGGGCTCCTCTCCAAAGCCAATGGCAATCTGCAGCACACAACCAACTACAATTATGTTATTGACAATATCCTGAATTATAAAAACCGGTTTGGCCAGCATTCCATTGATTTAACTGCGGTTGCTACAAGGGACTTTACAAGAAATGACAGTGCCAATATCATTGGTTCCGATTTCGCAGCGAATGGCAACTCTTTGTTAGGCATCTGGGGCTTGTCTAAAGCAACAGTGCAGCAAAATGCCCTGGTTGTAACCCAACGGGCGAATATCGGTTACCTTGCCCGCCTGAACTATGAATTTGCCAATAAGTATATGCTGAATGCCTCTTTCAGGAGAGATGGCGCGTCGGTTTTTGGGTCTAATACAAAATGGGGCGATTTTGGTGCCGTAGGTCTTGCCTGGCGTATTTCAGGCGAGGAGTTCATGAAAAATATTGCACCGGTCAATGATCTTAAATTAAAAATTTCCTGGGGGCAAAACGGAAACCAGGGTATCAGTCCCTACGGAACATTGGCCAAGGTGGTTAACGGTCTTTCCGGTGGTTACCGGTACGAGTTTTCCAATACCGGAAGCAATATCCTGTATGGACTGGCGCAGTCAACCCTGGGTAATAATGACCTGGGGTGGGAAACAACAGCTGCCTGGAATCTTGGTATTGAAGCGGCCCTGTTGCAAAGAAGGATCCTTTTTGACCTGAACCTGTATACCTCTAAAACTACGGATCAGCTGTTCGTTCGGGAAATACCCATCATGACCGGCTTTAAATCCATTAATGCATCCATGGGCGAAGTGGCGAATAAAGGACTGGAATTATCCGTAACAAGCGTAAATATCCAGCAAAAAGATTTTAACTGGTCTACGACCTTAAACTACTGGATTAACCGGAATAAACTGGTGCATCTGTATGGTACGGACCGGAACGGAGACGGAAAAGAAGATGATGATATTGCCAACAGCCTGTTTATCGGCAAATCCCTGGGAGCGATTTATGGCTATGAACAGATCGGGATCGTTCAGGCGGCAGACAAAGATTATATCGCATTGAATGGTGCGGCCCCCGGTGATCCCAAATACAACGATATCGATGGCACTCCCGGGATATCGGTGAACGACCGGAAGATTCTGGGTTATGCTAAAGAAAATTTCAGAATGAGCATGAGCAATACGGTATCTTACAAAAACTTTGAGCTATACGCCCAGGTTTCCGGAATCTTCGGAGGAAATGGTTTTTATCTCAACAACAATACGGGGGCTTACCTGTCAAGGTCTAACCGGTTTAATGATAACTCTATATATGTTCCCTACTGGACACCGGAAAACGCCGGCAATGTTTATCCATCGGCTACTTACTCTGCCGATTCCAGATTTTTAGGGTTACAATCAAGGAGCTTCGTCCGTTTACAGGATGTGGTCCTTTCTTATACCTTCCGGCAGCCCTGGATGCAACACCTGCATGTATCTAATTTGCGGTTATTCTTTTCGGGAAAAAACCTGGCAACATTTACCCATTGGGATGGTGGTGATCCGGAACTGGGAAGCACCGTAAAAGATAATGTCATCCCGGTGCCGGCAACCTATTCCTTTGGATTCTCTGCAAGATTTTAAATTCATTTAAACTGATTACCATGAAACGGTTCTTACATATTTTAACAGGATTATTGATTTGTTTTTTAGGGCATTCCTGTAAGTCGGATAAGGATTTTCTACGAGAAAAACCGGAAACCTTCTATACGGTGGATAATGCGTTTTCAACTTCAGCACAGGTGGATCAGGTGCTTATTGGTATTTATGCAAATATACGGGAAGCCTGGACCAACCCCAATGAGCAGGGGTGGATGTTTATTTTCAAAGGCAACGGAACCGACGAATTTGATGTGCCCAGTATCCGGAGAGGCAGTACGTTTAACAACTACGCCAACATTAACCCGGATAACGCCAATTTTTATAATATCTATAGCTTTTGGTACGATCTGATCAGCAAAGCCAATCTGGCCATTTATGCGGCCAACCTGCCGCAGGTGAAGTGGAATACGGATGATGAAAAAAAATATGCCCTGGCACAGGCACGCTTTTTCAGGGCCTTTGCGTACCGGAACCTGGGTGAAACATTTGGCGGTGTACCGATTGTTACGGAGATCTCAACCGTCCCCAAATACGATTTCACCCGTTCTACCAGGCTTGAAACCTATGATTTTGCCATTACGGAAATGGAAGCCGTATTAAATGATTTACCTGCTACAACGGCGGCCGGGGGGCGCGTGGTAAAAGGTGCTGCCCAGCATAACCTCTGTGAACTTTACCTGGCAAAGGGTATTGAGCTGGATGCCACATCGAAGACCGCAGAGGCAAAAAATGCCTATGATAAATCCATTCAGTATGGCAATGATGTAATAGATGGTGGGGTTTATTCCTTAATGCAAAGCAGGTTTGGTAAACGGGCAACGGAAGCAACGGTCAGCATTCCGGTGTACAAGGGAGGTGTTTATAATACGGCGAACATTGTAGACACGATTCAGCAGGCAACCAATGTTTTTTGGGACTTATTCCAGGATGGAAATGTGAATTACCAGGATGGTAATAAAGAATGCATCTGGGCGGCGCAGGTTGATTATACCGCTTACCGGGGTGGCGACGGAAAATCGAAGCTGCCCTATTCCAGAACTTATGGACCTGTATTCAGGGATGGATCTTCTGGCAATATAACCGGAACCAATGAGGATGTTGGCGGTCGTGGCATTTCGCAGATGATGCCCACGTTTTATGCAAGAGAGGAAATATTCAGCTCTAAATGGGGTGGAGATATGCGTAACAGCGATGCAGCTTTCCGCCGCAGGTTTAAAGGCAATGTAGCCGCTTCCTCCTATTACCGGCAGGATGTACCCTGGACGGTTTTATACAATGGCAGTGCAGACAATACCACCAATATCAATAACAGGAGCCTTTGCTACCCCATTTCCTGTAAGATCGCTACCGATAAATATACGGGGATAGCGGACGGTGAAAACATGAGCAACCTGTTTCGTGATGAATACATCATCCGTTTACCGGAAACCATCCTGTTGCGCGCCGAAGCCAAACAGCGAAGCGGTGATAAAGCTGGTGCGGCCAGCGATATCAACCTGCTCCGTACCCGTGCACAATGCAGTTACAAAGTTACCGCCGGAGACATGGATGATAACTTCAATCTGATCCTGGATGAACGCGCCCGGGAATTGATATATGAAGAGTGCCGGTGGAACACCCTGCTGAGAATGGGCAAGACCATTGCAGTAGAACGGATAAAAAAATATGCATACTGGCCGGAAGCACAGGCTACGCTGACCTTTAATTTTAACCTCTGGCCCATTCCGCAAAAGGTAATTGAAACCAATAAAGATGCGGTCATTGCACAGAACCCTGACTGGATAAATAAATAAACATTAGTACCATTCTATAAAATATCTTTAGCAAATGATACGCCGCATCGTTTTTTTTAATATTTGTTTGATTGCTGGAGCGCAATTTTTGAACGCACAGCAAAGAGGGTATGATTTACACACCAGTAAAAATGTTTCTGTTGATCAGATCAGAAAAGGGTTTGGTACACCACCGCCTGAGTCAAAACTGCGTTGCTACTGGTGGTGGCTCAATAGCATGGCTACCAAAGCATCGATAACCCGGGACCTGGAGGAAATGAAAAAAAAGGGATATGGCGGTGCATCACTGGTAGATGCCGGCAGCTCCAGTTATAATGAAGCGCGGAAAACCGCCGCCGGTCCGGTATTTATGAGCCCGCAATGGATGGAATTGTATAAACATGCGGTAAAGGAAGCGGACCGGGTCGGTATTGAACTGAGCGTAAATATACAAAGCGGCTGGAACCCCGGCGGGCCCTTCGTTACACCGGAGTATGCGCTCAAAAAGCTGGTGACAGCAGACACGCTTATCCGCGGAGGCCGGAAGCTTTCCCTGGCGTTGCCACGGCCACCGGAAACATTGATGTACCGCGATGTATTGGTGCAGGCCATCCGCAAGCCTTCCGGCAATATGCTGTTAAAAGATGCGGCCATCTCCGACTGGTCCTTAAAAACATTTAACCGTTCCATGGGTGGCGCCGGCATCTACCCGCTGTATAAATTCCGGTCGGGCTTTGATACGGTTTCCGGAACAACACCTTTGCAGCAGCAGACCATCATCGATCTTACCAGCCGTTTTGATGGAAAGCAGCTAAACTGGGAAGCGCCTCCGGGGGAATGGATCATCATTCGCTATGGCTGGACGAATACCGGTGTGGTAACCTCCACTACCAGCGATGGCTGGAACGGTCTGTCCCTGGATCATATGAGTCCGGCGGCCTTTAACTTGTTCAACCGTTCGGTGATCACCCCGTTGATCCAAACCGCAAAGTCTGCCGGGAACAGCGTGCACTACCTGCAAACCGATAGTTGGGAAATGGGCGTGATCAACTGGACACAGGATTTCCCTACAGAATTCCGGAACCGCAGGGGATACGATATCCGACGGTTTATGCCAGTGCTGGCCGGGTACCTGGTAGAAAGCCAGGAGCTCACCAACCGTTTCCTATACGATTTCCGGAAAACCGTGGGTGATTGTATCCTCGATAATCATTATCGTTTATTTTACAACACCGCGCACCAGAACGGTATGGGTATTCATCCGGAGTCCGGGGGGCCGCATTCCGCACCGATCGATGCCTTGCAGGTAATGGGGATCAACGATTTTCCACAGGGTGAATTTTGGGCCATGTCTAACACGCACCGGGTTTCCGATGCTGCAAGGCTCATCGTAAAGCAAAGTGCCTCCGTGGCGCATACCAATGGAAAGCGCTTTGTGGGAGCCGAAGGGCCTACCAGCATCGGACCGCAATGGGAGCGTTCTCCAAAGGATCTTAAAAGCAATATCGACCGTATCTTCTGTTCCGGTGTTAACCGTATTGTATGGCACACCTTCACTTCCTCACCACAGGAATATGGTTTGCCGGGGAATGAATATTTTGCAGGAACGCATATGAATCCTAATGTGACCTGGTGGCAGGAGGCCGGCGCTTTTGTTTCGTATTTAAACCGGGCCAGCTACCTGTTACAGCAGGGCGTATTTGTAGCGGATGTATTATATTATTACGGGGATGATGTGCCCAATTTTGTCTTTTTGAAAGAAGAATTTCCGCAGCTACGGTTTGGATACGATTGGGATAAATGCTCCCGTGATGTGGTGCTGAAGCGGCTTTCCGCAAAGAACGGCTACATACAATTGCCGGATGGTATGCAATACCGGCTGCTGGTATTGCCTCCGGAGCAGGCCATCAGCCTGGACGTATTGAAAAAAGTAGAACAGCTCGTAAAAGAAGGCATTACGGTATATGCGCCCCGTCCGAAGGCTGCTACCGGTTTAACCCAATATCCGCAGAGCGATCAGGAACTGGTGCGGATCGCCGGCCGCTTATGGGGAAATATAGATGGTACATCGGTAACAGAGAACCGGTATGGTAAGGGACGCGTTATTTGGGGACGGGATATTAACGAAGTGCTGGCATCGATGAAGATTGCTCCGGACTTTAGTTTCACAGCAGCGGATCCGCAAGCTTCATTCGATTATATTCATCGCAGTTCAGACGATGCCGATATCTATTTTTTATCGAACCGGTTTGAACACCGGCAGTTCAATGATTTTGAATACCGGTATCTGCCGGTAGTGCCGGACCGTTATGAACAGATCGAAGCCAGTTTTCGTGTTACCGGGAAAGTACCGCAGTTATGGGATCCCCGCACAGGTGAAGTAACGGACATTGCGGTATACCGGCAGGAAAAAGATCGCACCGTTATTCCGCTTCATTTTGAACCCGGCGGATCAAAGTTTATTGTATTTAAAAAGGCGGGTACTCCGGATGTGCATATTACATCGATCACGCAGAATGGACAGGCGATCTTCCCTGGTAATACAAGGAAGGCAACAGAACAGGTACCGGTGCAGATCCGCCGGAATCAGCAGCAGGTGGTTGCCGCTGTTTATGAAGAAGGCATGTATACATTTACCTGGTCTAACGGGAAAACGACCACCCTGCATCCGCAAAAAAACAAGAAGGAATATACCATCAGCAATCCCTGGAAACTGCAGTTTGACGCGGCCTGGGGGCCTGCAAGCCCGCTGACGCTGGATACATTGAAATCCTGGACGGAGTTGGAGGATCCCAACGCAAAATTCTACTCAGGAAAAGGCCAGTATACCACCACAATGGTGTTACCAGCAGATGCGCTTAAAAACAACCGTGTGTTTATTGACCTGGGCAATGTTCAGGACCTGGCAACCATTACCATCAATGGAAAAACGCTGGAAACCAGCTGGTGTTTTCCATACCGTGCCGACATTACCGGGTTGGTTAAAGAAGGCCGCAATGAGATCAGCATATCCGTAATAAATCTTTGGGCAAACCGGCTGATCGGCGACAGCAAATTGCCCGAAGCAGAGCGGAAGACCCGTACCAACGTGGTGAAATTTGAAAAAGAGGGATCGGAAAAACTGCTGCGGGTTTCCGGTTTGCTGGGCCCGGTAAAAATCATTACTGTGCCGGAACAGCCGTTATCACTGCCGCAATAGCCGGGAAAAATACAGCTTATCATAAAGCGGCATCAGACGTTTACAGTTCTGATGCCGCTTTGTTTCTGGTCGGTGTTTGGCATTAGCACGGCGCATTTCCAGCACGGGCTAAATACCTGTTTTCCTTTTTTAACAAATAGTAATAATTTAGCCAAAAATTGGCTGAATGAAGAAATTGATCTTGACCACCCTTACAGGGTTGGTATGCCTTGTGGCAATCGCTCAAAAAAAGCCGTTGGATCATACGGTTTATGACCGCTGGCAATCTATTGGTAAAACGGTGCTGAGCAATAACGGTAAATGGGCAGTGTACAATATAAATGTGCAGGAGGGCGATGACGAACTGGTGATACAGGCGGCTGATCAATCCTATAAAAAAATGATAGCAAGAGGTTATGATGCCCGCATCACCGGGGACAACCGCACCGTGGTTTTTAAAATCAAACCGCTGTACAGTGAAATACGGCAGGCAAAGATCAAAAAGAAAAAGCCTGCCGATATGCCCCGGGATTCGTTTGCTGTCGTTACATTGGGTGAAGACCGGGTATTGAAATTCCCTGGTCTGATCTCATACAAAGGTCCCCGCGATCAGAACGAATGGGTCGCCGGCCTTCTGAAAAATGAACCGAAAGAAAAAAATCTGTATCAGTCGGATAAAAGCAAGGATAGCCTGCGGCAGGTGATCGACTCCCTTCAGTATGTAATCAATAACCTGAAACCGGTAAAAGGAGACGCTGATAAAGACAGTGTAACGGATTTTGGCAAAAACAACCGGCTGTTATTGATCAATACGGCTACCGGCGAACAACGCTATTTTACCAATGTAAGCGACTATGTGTTTAATAAAATAGGCAGCCAGCTACTGATTTGTCAAACCCTCGATCTGAAAGATACGGCCCGTTCGGCGCGGGTGATCCTGTATCATTTGGCCACAAAAAGAACCGATACCCTGCTTCGCGGAGGCAATGATTTTAAAAACCTCGCACTTTCCGACGATGGAACCCGCGCGGCCTTTGTAGCAGAAAGAAATGCCCGTCCCAAAGCGCTGCAAAAATTTTATAAGTTGTGGTATTACCGCCAGGGTATGGATAGTGCCATGGTGCTGGTGGATACACTTACCCAAAACCTTCCCCAGGGCAGTACGGTAAGTGAATACGGCAAGGTGAGTTTTAGTAAGTCCGGCAACCGGCTGTTATTTGGCACAGCGCCCATCCGGCCGCCGAAAGATACAAGCCTGGTGGATATTGATAAGGTAAATGTAGATATATGGAATTACAGGGATGATTATTTGCAGCCCTATCAGCTGGAGAACCAGAAAAAAGACCAGGAGCGAAGCTACCTGGCTGTTTATGATTTTGATCAAAGCCGCATGACGCAGGTGAGCGGGAAGGCCCTCCCGTATATTTATGAAGCATTGGAAGGCGATGGTAATTATTTTGTGGCTGTTACCGATACCGGCCGGCGTGTAGCCTCCCAATGGACGGGGCGCACGCCCAAGGATGTATACCGGATCAGTATCAATGACGGCCGGTTTGTACCGGTGGTAAAGGACCTGGACGGGCAAATAGCGGGCTCCTGGATCGCCCCTTCAGGAAAATATGTGCTGTGGTATGATAACCGGAAGCAACATTATTTTGTTTTTGATGGTACGGCCACCCGTAATATTACCGCTGCCATCAAAACGCCCTTATACGATGAAGAGAATGATGTGCCGGATGATCCATCGCCCTATGGTGTGATGGGTTGGACAGAGGGAGACCGTTCGGTGCTGATTTATGACCGGTATGATATCTGGATGGTGGATCCGATGGGTAAACAGGCTCCGGTAAATCTTACAAAGAACGGCCGGCAACAAAAACAGACCTATCGTTATATTTCAACCGATCCGGAAGAACGGTATATCCGGCCGGCAAATAAAAACCTGCTGAGTACGCTTAACAACGGGAATAAAAAGGCCGGGTTTGCCATACTGGAAAACAACCGGTTGACCACATCCCTGTTTCCTCTGCAACTTTTCGGGGAGCAGGCCTGCTATTACGACTCGGTGGTAAAGGCGAAGGATGCTCCTGTATATACCTACACCAGGGAAAGCTATACGCAATCGCCCGATCTGTATGTTTTCGGCAACGGAAAAGAAGCGAAGCTTTCTGCCATCAATCCGCAACAGGGGCAGTATAACTGGGGAACAGCCGCTTTATACCATTGGACCACGTTTTCCGGTAAACCCGCTACGGGTATCCTGTACCGGCCGGAAGATTTTGACAGCACAAAAAAATACCCGGTATTACTTTATTTTTATGAAAAGCTTTCCGATAATTTATACCGGTACATTCCGCCGGCACCTACTCCCAGCCGGTTAAATATTTCTTTTTTTGTAAGCCGGGGCTATGTAGTGCTGGCACCTGATATTTCTTATACGATCGGTCATCCGGCAAAAAGCGCTTATGACTATATTGTCAGCGGGGCCAAAGATTTAACCCGTCATGCCTGGGTAGATGCCGCTCACATGGGCATCCAGGGGCAAAGCTGGGGTGGTATACAGGTGGCACAGCTTATTACCATGACGCCGATGTTTGCGGCGGCCTGGGCCGGGGCTCCCGTAGCCAATATGACCAGTGCTTATGGTGGTATTCGCTGGAAAGGCGGGGTGAACCGGCAGTTCCAGTACGAAAAAACACAGAGTCGCATTGGGGCTACCTTGTGGAAAAAACCGGAGTTGTATATTGAAAACTCGCCGCTTTTTCATCTTCCGAAGGTAACCACACCACTGGTGATTATGGCCAACGACAATGATGGCGCCGTTCCCTGGTACCAGGGCATCGAATTATTTACGGGCATGCGCCGCCTGGGCAAACCGGTATGGATGCTCAATTACAACGGAGAGGAACACAACCTCGTGCAACGTAAAAACAGGAAGGATATTTCGATACGCGAACAACAGTTTTTCGACTGGTTGCTGAAGGGTGCCAAACCGCCCCGGTGGATTACCGAAGGCGTACCAGCCGTAAACAAGGGCATTGACTGGGGATTAGAGCAATAAAAGTTAAGTGGGGTTTTGTTGCTCCCGGTCACTGCTTCTAAAACAAATCGCCGATCGCCAGTGGTCTGATCGCTGAAAGCTGATCGCTGACCACTGAAACTTGGAACCTGGAGCATGAAACTTTAAATTTGCAGCCTATGAGTACAGATAAAAAAGTAAGAGTGCGTTTTGCGCCTTCACCAACCGGTGGATTACACCTGGGTGGTGTACGGACCGTTTTATACAATTACCTGTTTGCACGTCAGCACGGCGGCGATTTTATTTTAAGAATTGAGGACACCGATCAAACCCGTTTTGTAGCGGGTGCAGAGGACTATATTTTTCAATGTTTGGCCTGGGCCGGTCTGGAGCCGGATGAAAGCGTAAAAAGAGAAGGCGATTATGGCCCTTACCGTCAGAGCGAGCGCAAGGAACTGTACCGGGCCTATGCGGAGCAGTTGGTGGAAAACGGACAGGCCTATTATGCCTTTGACACTCCGGAAGAACTGGAGCAAATGCGGCAGGATTTTAAAACCGAACAAAATCCTTCTCCCCAATACGATCACCAGGTGCGCGATAAGATGCGGAACTCGCTGACTCTTTCAAAGGAAGAAACAGACCGGTTGTTAAAAGAAAATACAAGGCACGTGATCCGTATTAAAATGCCGGAGCATGAAAGCGTAGGTTTTACCGATATGATCCGCGGCGAAGTAAGCTTTAATACCGCTTTGGTGGATGATAAAGTGTTACTGAAGGCCGATGGCATGCCTACCTATCACCTGGCGGTGGTAGTGGATGATTATTTAATGAAGATATCGCATGCGTTTCGCGGGGAAGAATGGCTGCCCAGCGCGCCGGTACATATCCTGTTGTGGAAATACCTGTTTGGCCTGGAAAATATGCCCCAATGGGCCCATTTCCCGCTGATCCTGGGTCCGAATGGAAAATTGAGCAAGCGGGATGGCGCCAAATACGGGTTCCCGGTGTTTGCGATGAACTGGACCGACCCCAAGACCGGTGAGCTGACCGAAGGATTTAAAGAGAAAGGATTTTTGCCGGAAGCATTTATCAACCTGCTGGCGGTATTGGGCTGGAATGATGGTACCGAGCAGGAACTGTTTTCACTCGATGAACTGATTACCAGGTTTTCGATTGACCGCGTGCACAGCTCTGGCGCCAAATTTGATTATGAAAAGGCAAAGTGGTACAATCATGAGTGGATCAAGAAGCTGGCTCCGGAAGACCTGGCCGGACGTGTGAAAGAAGTATTGACTGCAAAAGATATTGCTGTTTCCGATGACCGGCTATTACAGAAGATCGTGGAAATGGTGAAGGACCGTACTACGCTGCTGACCGATTTTTATGAACAAACGGCGTACTTCTTTAAAACACCTGAAAATATCGATATCACGGCCATTCAGCCCAAATGGAATGAAGCCAAGCAATTGTTTTTTACCGAAGTGATCCGCAATTATGAATTGTCCGGCGACTGGAAAGCGGAGACGTTGGAAAATAACTTTAAGGAAATTGCGGCGGCCAACCAGTTAAAACCCGGAGAGGTCATGTTGCCGCTGCGTATTATGCTGGTGGGGGGAAAGTTTGGCCCGCATGTATTTGATATTGCGGAGATCTTGGGGAAAGAAGAAACCATCAAACGGATCCAGCATACGTTGGGATTGATTTGAGATTTGAGATTTGAGATTTGAGATTGCAATCTATTAAGGTACGAAAAAAAACATCAAATCTCAAATCTCATTTTACTTCCTGCATTTCCACCAGTTTCTTATAAAAGCCGTTCTGTTCAATCAGGCTGTTATGGGTACCCCGCTCCACGATCTGTCCTTTTTGAAGCACAATGATCTCATCGGCATTCCGGATGGTGCTGAGGCGATGGGCGATTACAATACTGGTACGGTTTTGCATCATCTTATTGATGGCGTCTTGCACCAGTCGTTCGCTTTCGGTGTCCAGGGAAGACGTGGCTTCATCCAGGATCAGGATGGGCGGGTTTTTTAAAAGCGCACGGGCGATGGTAAGGCGCTGGCGTTCGCCACCACTGAGCTTGGCGCCCCGGTCGCCGATATTCGTATCATATTGCAGCTCCTTTTGAACGATAAAATCGTGGGCATTGGCAATTTTTGCAGCCTGCACAATCGCCTCCTTTGAAGCAGAGGTATGTCCCAGCGCAATATTATGCGCAATGGTATCATTAAATAAAATGGGTTCCTGGGTTACAATGCTCATCAGGTTCCGTACGGAATGCAGGGCGTATTCTCGGATATTGATGCCATCGATGAATACCCCGCCTGCTGTTACATCATGAAAACGGGGAACCAGGTCGGCCAGTGTCGATTTTCCGGCCCCTGAAGATCCTACCAGGGCAACGGTTTGTCCCTTTTTGATCTTAAGGTTGATATCCTTCAGGATCACCTGGTCGTTGTAGGCAAAGGAAGCATTCCGGAACTCAATTTCTTGTTCAAAATGCTCCAGTATTTTACCCCTGGGATTATCGTCTACTGTAACGGGCGTATTCAGAACTTCTTCAATCCGCCTGATGGCTGCGGATCCCTTGTTTAAATTGCTGAATGAAGTAGAGAGCGTTTTTACTGGGTTGATGAGGTTATAGAACATGGCCAGGTACGCAAAGAAGGCCGGTGCCCGCAGTTCAATACTGTCCGACAATATCAGCCGGCCGCCAAACCATAAAATGCCTACAAAGACCATTACTCCCAGGAACTCCGACATCGGAGAGGCCATATCCCGGCGGCGGCTGATGCGGTTTTTGGCATCCATCAGCTGATCATTTACCGTATCGAACCGGCCTTTTAAAAGCCCTTCCACGTTAAAAGCCTTAATGACACGAAGCCCATTCAGGGTTTCATCAAGGATGGAGAGCGATTCGCCCAGTTTGATCGCTGCTTCGTTAGATGGGCGTTTCAGGGCCTTTGAAATACGGCCTAAGATCAGGCCGATCACGGGAATGCACAATAAAATGGATCCCGTAAGGAGCGGACTGATCAGGAACAGCGCAATCAGGGTAAAAATGATATTGAGCGGGTCCTTGATCCAGCCTTCCAGCACACCAATTACGGAGCTTTCCACTTCGGTTACATCATTGGTTACCCTGCTGATCAGATCGCCCTTCCGTTGTTCGGTAAAATAACCCACCGGGAGCCGGAGGATCTTATCATAAATATCTGCCCGGAAATGGTTCACGATCTGGTTCTTGATCGGGTTCAGTACATAGGAAGAAAGATAGAGAAAGAGATTTTTGAGAAAGATGGCAACTACCAGTACCACACATATGGCGCCCAGCAATTGCGCAGCGCTCAACTGAGCTCCGGCAACCAGGTGCATAAAATAACCTTTCATATCGGTTAAAAGGCCCGGATCTGTTCCCGCCGGAGTGGAAGGCTTGTTCCCATAAAAGATAATATCAAAGAAAGGCTGTAGCAGCGCAAAGCTAAAAAGCGCAAAAACAATCGATAAGATGGTGAACAAAAAATAGAGCAGAATGCCGCCTTTATAGGGGCGCAGGTAGTATAAAATCCTTGAATATTTTTTCATTCCGGAAGGTTGTGTGCACTAAAACCTCTAAAGTAACTAATTTTACATGGAACAGAAAGAGAAGATTATGCAGGAAAGTAAACGGCAAAAACAAGTGGCAGCGCTGCTGAACGAAGAAATGAATGGCATTTTTCAGCGGCTTGGGCTGAATATGATGGGGGGCGGAATGGTGTCCATATCAGGCGTAAAAGTAACACCGGATCTTTTGGAAGCGCGTTTTTACCTGAGCTTTTTCCAGGTAACCGACGCGGCAGCGGCGCTGAAAAAAGTAGAGGAACGGCACCATGAAATAAAGAAAGAACTGGCGGCATCCGTTCGCCACCAGCTGCGCAATATGCCGGTGCTGAAATTTTTTGCAGACGATACACTGGACCATGTATTTAAAATGGAAGAGCTGTTTAAGAAGATAGAGGACGAGCGGAAACAGCAGGGGAAGCCGGATAGTGGGCAGTGAACTGTTTTAAGTTATCAGCTATCAGCTATCAGTTATCAGCAATCAGCCTTCAGCTGTTATACCTCGGCTAAAAGCTGATTACTGACTCATCATCAAAATCATCTCCATTGCAATTCCTATTCGCCTGGCGCTATTTCAGGGCAAAAAAATCGACCAACGTTATCAACATCATCGCGTGGATCTGCATCGTAGCGATTATGATCGGCACGGCGGCATTGATCCTGGTGCTGAGTGTGTTTAATGGCTTTGAGGGGCTGGTAAAATCGCTGTATTCCTCGTTCTATCCGGATATCCGGGTTTCGCCGGCATCCGGAAAATACCTGGCGCTCGATGAAAAACAATTGCAGCAATTAAGGGGTGTTGGTGGCGTGCGTAGTTTTTCGCTTGTGGTGGAGGAAAAAGCCATCCTCCGGAACGGGGATAACCAGGCGCTGGTTTCGTTAAAAGGGGTTGACGACCGCTTTAAAAGCATTAACGGTATTACCGATCATATCGTAAACGGCCGGTTCGATATCGGTACCGCAGAGCATCCGCGGCTGATAGTGGGGGGCGGTATTGAAGGCTCGCTGGGCATCCGGTCTGTTCCCAAGGCTGCACCCATGAGCATTTACATTCCAAGAAAGAGCGATTCGGAAGAATTTGATGCCGCCAGCAATATTACGCCGGATACCATACGGAGTGCAGGCACCTTTGTGATTCAGCAGGATTTTGATAATAAATACGCCATTACGCAGATTGATTTTCTAAAACAGGCAATGGGCCTGGATGCACGTGAATTCAGCGCCATTGAAATTGCAGTAACCGATCCTTCGGCAACTGCAAAGATCCAACAGGCCATTCAGCGGTTGTTTGGCAACGGCTATAAGGTGCAGGACCGCTACCAGCAAAACCAGAGCCTTTACGCTATCATGAACCTGGAGCGCTGGGTTTTCTATGCCATCCTGAGCCTGATCCTGGTGGTAGCTGCCTTTAATATGGTGGGCGCCCTGACCATGCTGGTGCTGGAAAAACAAAAAGATATCAGTGTGCTGAATGCACTTGGTGCCGACCAGGGTTTTATCCTGAAGGTGTTCCTGAGTGAAGGGTTTTTATTGGCCACCATCGGCGGTGGCATGGGCATGCTGCTGGCATTGTTGATGGTGATCCTCCAACAACAGTTTCACCTGGTTCCCTTGCAGGGCGGCTCCTTTTTGATCGATTATTTCCCCGTGGCATTAAAAATAAGAGACTTTCTGCTGGTGGCCATAACCGTTCTGGTGATCGCATTTGTAGCATCCTGGACACCGGCTCGCAAGGCCTCCAGAAAAGAATTCTCGTTGAAGGCAGAATAAAAGGCATAAAAAAATGGTTACCGCTTTTAAGCTGTAACCATTTATATATTTTTTTGGTGAGGACTTCTTAAATCTCCGGATCCCAACCTGAAACCTCAAACGTGAAACCGGACCTTAATAATCGCCCAGTGTTTCCGGTAATTGCTCCAGCGCCTTGGCCAGTTGCTCGTCATTGGGGGCAATGCCATGCCAGCCATGGTCGTTTTCCATAAAGTCGATGCCTTTACCCATGATGGTATGCATCATAATAGCGATCGGCTTTCCTTTACCGGTAGCAGCGCGCGCCTTATCCAGTGTGGCTACCACTTCGTCCATATCATTACCGTTCATCTCCATTACTTCCCAGTCAAATGCTTTGAACTTTTCGCTCAGGTTACCCATATTCAGCACCTTGTCGGTAGGACCATCAATCTGCTGACCATTCCAGTCCACTGTTGCAATCAGGTTATCTACCTTATGGGCAGCAGCAAACATAATCGCTTCCCAGTTCTGTCCTTCATTCAGCTCGCCATCACCATGCAATGAAAATACCAGGTGTGAATCCTGGTTCATTTTTTTGCTCAGCGCAGCACCAATAGCCACGCTCATTCCCTGTCCCAGTGAACCGCTTGCGATGCGGATGCCCGGCAGGTGCTCATGCGTAGCCGGGTGGCCCTGCAGACGGCTGTTTATTTTGCGGAAGGTAGCCAGCTCTTTTACATCAAAATAACCGGAACGGGCTAAAACCGAATAAAATACGGGTGAAATATGGCCGTTCGACAGGAAGAACAGATCCTCATTGATACCGTCCATATGAAAAGCAGGATCATGCTGCATCTCCTTAAAGTACAGGGCTGTTAAAAAATCAGCGCATCCAAGAGATCCTCCGGGGTGGCCGCTGTTTGCGCCGTGAACCATTCTTACAATATCACGTCTAACCTGTGATGCGATTTCCTGTAAACTTGCCATAGTTTGTTTTTTGAAGAGCAAAAGTGCATTTTTTTTTTGATAATTCCTGTTCATTAGCAATGAATTCTGGGCTCCCGGGGATTTATTTTGGGATTAAAATCTGCCCAAAAATTGCTATCTAGGTTATAAAGCTTATTTTTGCCCCTGTAAACCTTATTTAATGCTAGAAATTCTGGTAACAGCTATAATAGCTTTTATAGTCGCGTTTCTCGCAATTCCGGTTGTAATGCTCATTGCTGACAAGAAGAAACTGTATGATATACCGGATGAACGTAAACTCCACACACATGCAATAGCTTCTTTAGGCGGAGTGGGTGTTTTTGTCGGTTTTCTTTTTGCGGGTCTGCTGTGCATTAATTTTTCCAATGCTCCGGAAATGCGCTATTTCCTCGCTGCGGCTACGCTGACCTTCTTTATCGGTCTTAAAGATGATATCATCGCGTTGTCTGCTACAAAGAAATTTGTGGCCCAGATCATCGCAGCAGCCATTATCATCCATCTGGGCGGTGTACGCCTGGAAAGTATGCATGGCGTGTTAGGAATGGAAACCCTGGATCCGATGTATGGTGTACCACTGACCTATTTTACCATCATCCTCATCATTAATGCCTATAATTTAATTGATGGTATTGATGGTTTATCCGGCAGTTTGGGTCTGATGGCTACCCTGCTTTTTGGCACTTATTTTCTGCTGGCCAAAATGTATCCCTATGCGGCTTTTTCCTTTAGCCTTTCGGCGGCGTTGATGGCCTTCCTTATCTTTAACTATCACCCCGCCAAGATCTTCCTGGGCGATTCCGGATCCTTACTGGTAGGCATGGTGGTATCGATACTTGTGTTGAAATTCATTCATGTGGCCAGTGAGCCGGGTGCAGCGCTGCCCATCACTTCTGCGGTTGCAGTAGGTGTTTCAGTACTGATTGTACCCCTGGTAGATACGATCCGTGTTTTTGGAAACCGGATCCTTCGGGGAAGGTCGCCCTTTTCACCAGACAGGAATCATGTGCACCACCTGTTGCTGGACCGCGGCCTTGGGCATTCCACTGTAACCCTGATCTGCGTTACGGCCAATATCTCCTTAATTCTTATAACTTATTTAAGTCGCAATTTTGGAAATACTGCGTTGATCCTGGCCTTGTTTGGAACAGCCTTTGTTGCACTGGCAATCCTTTACTATACCCTGCCCAAAAGAAAACTTGTTATTCACCGGAGATATGTGGTAAACCAGGCAAACAAAGAGCGGCTCAGTGCCCCTTCACAGTCTAAAGTGATCAACCTGCAGACCAAGGAAAAAATTCAGGACCGGATTCGCTAAGCGGTAGTAATTTCCGCATTTCAGCCCTATACGCCATAGTTTCAGTTCCAATTCATTAGATTTGCAATCTTAAAATTTTTTGATTTTATGCAGGAACAAGTAAGTAAGCTAATTGAATCATCGGAGGAGGGTATGAAGAAAGCCATCGCACACCTGGAATCGGAACTAGCCAAAATAAGGGCCGGGAAGGCGAACCCGCAGATACTGGACGGGATTTATGTAGACTATTACGGATCTGCAATGCCTATTAACCAGGTTGGGAATATCACTGTGCTGGATGCCCGCACCCTTAACATTCAACCCTGGGAAAAGAATATGCTGCAGCCTATTGAACGGGCCATCATCGCAGCAAACATCGGCATCAACCCGCAAAATGATGGTGTTAATATCCGTTTGTTTCTGCCACCACTTACAGAAGAGCGCAGAAAGGAGTTGGTAAAGCGGAGCTATGCAGAGGGAGAGAATTCTAAAGTGGGTGTGCGGAGTGCGCGCCGTGAAGTGATTGAGGGCGTTAAAAAACTGCAGAAAGAAGGCCTGAGCGAGGACGGTGTAAAGGATGCTGAAGCCGCGGCCCAGCAGCTGACCGATAAATACATTGCACTTGTTGAAAAATACCTTGCCGTAAAAGAAAAAGAAATTATGGCTGTTTAAGCCATAAGATGATACCAGCGCATCTCAGAAATTCGAATCACTATTTATAAAACTTAAAAATTCAGTTACATGGGAATGCTCAAAGAATTTAAAGAGTTTGCCATAAAAGGCAATGCTGTCGATCTGGCGGTGGGTGTGATCATCGGCGGTGCCTTTGGCAAAATTGTTACCAGCGTTATCGATGACCTCATTATGCCGGTTGTGGGTGCCATCATCGGCAAACCGGATTTCAGCAGTCTATACCTGGTGCTAAAAGGCAATGTTCCCCCGGGAACCAAGCTGGAGGAAGCCCGTAAGATTGCAGACACATCGATTTTTGCTTATGGTAATTTTATTACGATCGCCATTAATTTCCTGTTACTGGCGCTGGTGATCTTCTGGATGGTAAAGGCTATGAATAAAATGAAGAAGGAAACACCGCCACCGCCGGCTGAAGGACCCTCTTCAACAGATCAGTTGCTGATCGAAATCCGCGATGAGCTGAAAAAACGATAAAATCTGCCCAATTTATGCACAAAACGCCCTGTAAAAGCAGGGCGTTTTTTAGTGTCAGGGCCTTATTTGTTACATTTGTCTTCTTTTACAGATTCAATATTTTTAAGTGAGTGCAACGTATCAGATAAAACTTTCTCAATTTGAAGGACCGTTTGATCTTCTGCTGTTTTTTATTGAACGGGATGAGCTGGATATTTACAATATTCCCATTACACAGATCACGAACGACTTCCTCGCTTACATAAAAGATCAGGAGGCGCTGAACATTGAGTTGTCCAGCGAATTCATCCTGTTCGTATCCACGCTGATGCGCATCAAGGCAAAAATGCTGATACCGCGCAAGGAGCTGGATGCGCAGGGCAATGAGATCGATCCGCGCGAAGAACTGGTAAATAAGATCCTGGAATATAAACGCTTTAAAGAAGCATCGGCTCAAATGGCCGAACTGGAAGCCATGCGGATGCTGATGGTAAAGCGGGGCAATATTCAAAAGGAATTATCAGTGATTGGAGAAGAAGCCGGGGAAGGTACAGAGATCCACGCCATCACCATGTTTAAACTGATGAAGGCTTTTGAACGGGCTATGCAGCGATATTCGGATAAGGTTAATACCCCCGTGCATACGGTGGTGCGGTATAATTATTCCATGGAAAACAGCCGTACCCAGGTAATGGATGAGGCACAACGTTCCAAAACACTTTCTTTTGAAAAACTGTTTGATTATGCAGAAACCCGTGTGCATGCGATTTTCCTTTTTCTTTCAGTACTGGAATTGGTGCAGCAAAGTTTTCTGAAGATCATGATCGGGGAAGGTAAGAATAATTTTATCCTGGAATATATACCACCGGAAGACCGCGAGGAAGCCATGACCGCTATAGAACCCACATTCTCTTAACCATAAAAATAAAAAACTCATGAAACGTTTTGCATCAGCCAACTGGCAGGGAACGGGAAAAGAAGGAACCGGAAAAACTTCTACACAATCGGGTGTATTAAGCGATACGCCTTATTCTTTTAAAACAAGGTTTGAAGAAGGCAACCCCGGCACCAACCCGGAAGAGCTGGTAGCTGCCGCACACGCAGGGTGTTTTACCATGAAACTGAGTTTTGTGCTGAATGAAGCCGGTTTTACAGCCACCAATATTGACACAAAGTGTACGGTTACATTCGAAAACGGCGCAGTAACCGAAAGCCACCTGGATGTGGAAGCTGCCGTACCCGGCATCGACCAGGCGGCATTTGATGCGGCTATTAAAGACGCCGAAGCCAATTGCCCCATCAGCAAATTATTGAATACAAAGATCACTTCCGCCGCTACCTTGGTGGGTTAATGTGGTGATCGTTTACACGGAATTTGCAATCAAGCCGATTGTAATCAAATATTCTGATTACAATCGGCTTGATTGTTTTGCTGTAAGCAACATCCGGTCTGGTATGTCCGAACCCACCAGCTAAGCCCAATCGGTTTCCCCGGGTTTTAAGTGGGCTACATAGTTTTGCAGGGCTATTTGGCCCAGCCGCACCATCCGTTGCATTTTATCGGGTTGAAAGACCAATCCGCCGGGGCCGCCCTCCAGGGCCGTATCCGGTTGGATGATGTGTAGTTTTATGGGTGCCCGGTGCAGCAGGTTCTGATAATCCGGGTTGGTACTGCCAAAATAACGATCCAGCGTCGCGTCAGCAATGCCGTCTGCTTTCATGGCGGCTTTTACCTGGTTGATATAATTGATAAAATGGATGTACTGCCGTGGCGCAAACAGGTCGTTATCCGCAACATCGGTTATAAAAACGGAAACCGTTTGCAGCAGGATCGACAGGAGGTCTTTGTAGGTTGTGGGATCGGGCGCATGATTCCGCGCAGAAAGCAATATGGTGAACAGCTCCTGGGCGCCGGCTTCCAACGCAATGCCCACACCGGCATATTCCCGGGTACCTCCGTCTACATACTGAAACCCCGGGTTTATGGCACCGGGAAGACCGATGTTGATCCGCACCGGAGGCATAAATACGGGCTGACTGGCAGAGGCCATTACGGCTCTGCGGAACTGCTCGGCACTATTTAGGGTTTCAATACGGTAATAACTTCCGGCGGCAGGCGCGGGATGGGTTGTATAAACCACCAGTTCCTGGCTTTGCAGACAGGTAGTGGTGAGGTATACCCTGGCGGCAGATGCAAGCAGCTGGTTGTAAAAATCATCGGTGTAGATTTGCCGTATTTTGGAACCAAGGCCATTGGCTGTATTCAGCGCATTGCTGTTCCAGATGCTGACGCCCAGGTCCTGCGCCTCCAGCAGATCCTCCGTTGTAACACTGGTATATAACGCCTCCAGCACATCCAGCCGCTTCAGGGCTGCAAGCGGAGCAATCAACGCCCCAGTACTGGTACCTACTACCGTATCAAAGCTGAGCCGGTAGGTTGTTTCCAGGTCTTTTACAACACCAACTGCAAACGCGCCTTTGGAGCCGCCGCCGCTTATAATGAGTGCTCTGTTCATGGCTGTTTTTATTCAAACTGCGGTTTGATCTTTTTTGTTTTATTAAACTGGTAGGCAATAAAGGATTGAAACCACCATTGGTTCAGATGATAATCCCGCTGTGCGGTGAGGCCCAGCTGGATCTTTTGCAATAACTCCAGGCCTATGCCGCCGCCGGCCATCCGCTGCTTATGGGTTCCCCAGTTTGCCTCCGCAAGGAGTTGCAGGTTCCCAAATGCCAGTGCCATGGGTTTGCTGGTTCGAAGATCTGCTAATTTTAAAGCCGCTGTGGGGCCAAATAATCCGGAGAACTGTTTGTTGTGATACACAAGTCCGGCATTAGCACCCAATCGCAATGTGTTGGCAATTACGGTAACCTGTGGGCTTAATGCAAATCCCCCGGTATACAGGTCCGGGGTAAGGGCGCCAAATCCGGTGGTAAGCCCATTGTTGAGTTTCACCAGTAAAATACCCCCTTTTGTAAATTCTGTGACCTGTTTTTTTTGGGCGCCGGCGGCAAGAAAAAACAGCAGCAGGAGAGGGATCATCGCCCCTGTTTTTATAGGCATCGGAAAAAGTTTTCTTAAAGTTACGATTTTAGAGCGCGGAAAAACACCGCCAATTCCGGGGAGGAGCTCAGGCTTCAATAACGCCAGTGAAACACAGGAAATTCAGATTGTTTATATAAGGGGTAACGCCACAAAAAATTTTAATGTTGCCTGAAGAACTTTGCACCTGGGGCAAGCCAGGAAGATCGTATTCAGTACCTCAGTGGCTGGTTTAGCTGTTTTGTCCGGATGGTTCCTTTGCGGCTTGTTTTTCTTTGCCGGCCCAATAGGTGAAATGATTGATGAGCACTCTTAATTCATGGAATTCAAAAGCCGGAAGTGCCGCCTTGGCTGCTGTAACAGAGGACCATTTATCTGGTTCAAATGCCTTATGAAATAGCTGTAGCTGCGCTTCTGAAAAAAGGCGGTGAATATCCAGTATGCCCACCTGGGCTACCCGCGCAAAATGTCCGTAAATGGTGCTAACGGCAAGGTTGCGTGCACTTGCAATTTCTTCGGCTGTTTGCCCTTCTTCCAGCAGGTGGTAGCTGACCAGGTGCGAGGGCTGGGCTTTTTTTTCTTTTACGGCTACTTCAATATCTTTTTCTGCAGCCAGCAATTTCTTTTCCAGAAAACTGGCATTTTTTAAACCCTGCAGGTAGGCCTCCAGCTCAGTCATCAATAGTTCCACTGAACGGATATAGCTTTTTACACCTTTTTGATTCCGGGTCTTATTATAGTAGGCTGTTAGCGGAGTCAGGATCTGTTCCTGTACCTGGTCGAAAAAATAGTTAACGGCTCCCGCGCCTTTTTCTGAAATGGTATCCCAGATATCGGGGGCCGGATCGCGCATCTTCCGTTGCACAAAGCCCTCAAATTTGATGAAGGTGCTTTCGAGCGACCGGCCGTGTTCCTGTATCGATGCTGCTATCCGGGTGAAGGTTTCCTCATCGTTAAGTGGTTTCTCGCGGCCGGCCTGCATCCAGTTTTCCATAACGGTTAAAAATGGGGCGCAATTCAGCGTGCGGAGCAGTTTGCTGGCGGCAAAAGCATGTTTTTCGGTTTCGTAGATCCGTTCAATTTTCCCGGAAGCGTCGGTTGCTTCATGAAAGCCAGCGATCCGTTCATCCCGGAAGATATTGGAAGACCTGATGGCTGATTTTAAAACAATGCCTTCCAGTGTACGGCAGCGGCTCAGGGCTACATATACCTGGCCGCTGGTAAAGGAGGCGCCGGCATCAATGATCACTTTATCAAACGTAAGTCCCTGGCTTTTATGAATGGTAACGGCCCAGGCCAGCCGGAAAGGAAACTGCTCATAGCTGCCGATCACTTCTTCCTGGATCTCTTTTTTATCATCCAGGTAATATTTTTTGTTTTCCCATATTTCCCGCTCCACCGCCAGCTCCGTTTCCGATCCCTCCGGCATTACAATGATCTTGTCTTCTTCTGCCCGCAATACCCGGGCCAATCGCCCGTTGTAATATTTTTTTGATTCGGATGCATCATTACGGATAAACATCACCTGCGCATCGGGCTTTAGCAACAGGTTGGGATCATTGGGGTACAGGTGTTCCTTAAAGTCGCCGCTGATGATGGCAGGACAGGCAATGCCCGTTCCGGCCAGTTCCTTGAGTTGCCGGCTATTGATATTATCCGCCATATAATTGTGCGAAACCAGGTATACATAACGATCCTGCGGCTCAAAGCCGGGTTGGTACCGGGTGTTCAATAATTTAAAATCGATGCGGCTGGTCTCCCCTTCGCGGATGGAGTTGAGCAGGGATATAAAAACCGGATCGCTCTGGCGGAAAACGGTTGTCAGTTCAATGGTAACAAAAGGCGTGGCTTTAAGCGCCTTCGATTCAAAAAAATACGGCGCTGTGTAAAAGGCCGACATCAGTTTTTCTGAATTGGGTTTTACTACTGGCGGCAGCTGGTACAGGTCGCCGATTAGTAAGAGCTGCACGCCGCCAAAAGCGAGTGCGGAACGCCGGGCGGTTTTTAGTGCCAGGTCAATCATATCCAGCACATCTGCCCGGAGCATCGACACTTCATCAATGATCAGGATTTCAAGCGCTCTTAAAAGGTCCAGCTTTTCTTTCCGGTATTTAAAATGCGGCAATAGCTGGGGAATATTGATCGCCTCGTTCCGGTCTACAGGATCCGCTGTGGGAAGGAAAGTGGTCAGCGGTAGCCCAAACATGGAATGGATGGTTACACCGCCTGCATTGATGGCTGCAATACCAGTAGGAGCCACCACCACGCTGTTCTTGATCGTTGTACGTATAAAGTTGTTCAGAAAGGTTGTTTTTCCTGTACCGGCTTTCCCGGTCAGGAAAACATTCCGCTGCGTGAACTCTATGATATTGTATATTTTTTCAGACAATGAGATGCCGCTTTTGGTGTGTTCAAATAGGTAGTACAAATATAGCTGTTAATTTTTAATATAGGTGGGATAGGGGCCGGTAACAGGTATTGCTATTATTTTGTATCTTTATAAAGCACCTTTTAAAACATTAACCATGCAGACACTAATACGCAAAATGCCAAAGTCAGGCATAAAAATTTCAATCATAACTATCAGATTCAGAAACAAATGCTAAATATTAAACACCATGGCAACTAAAAAACTGCTGAGCCCTGTTGCGGAACAGGAAATCATAAACAGGATATACGTGGTTCGGGGAAACAGAGTGATGCTGGATAGTGATTTATCAGAAATATACGGAGTAGAGACAAGAGCATTGAACCAGGCGGTAAGCCGGAATGAAAACCGTTTCCCGGAAAGTTTTATGTTCCGGTTAACAGCAGAGGAGTGGACGAACTTGAAATCACAAAATGTGATATCAAGTTGGGGTGGCAGGAGGAAATTACCCAGTGTTTTTACAGAACATGGAGTGCTGATGCTGGCCAATGTGCTTAAAAGCAGCAGGGCGGTAGAAGTAAGTATAAAGATCATCGAAATTTTTGTACGGTTGCGGGAAGCGCTGCTCACAAACCAGGAGCTGTTGTTAAAGCTGGAACAATTGGATAAAAGGCTGATCATGATGGGACATGATGTTGCGATGCATGATGGAGAGATCGAAACAATTTTTGAATGGATCAAAGAAATCATGGAAGCAAAAATGCGGGCCAGGCCACGTGCGCCCATCGGTTTTAAAACAAAAATTTCCGATGAATAAATTTCCGCGCCTATTCTCCACTTTTGTGGGCCGGTGACCAAAATAAGCTATTTTTATAGGCATAAAATCATAGAATGAGCTACAGAAAAATTGATAACAATATACTTCGGCAAATCGTATTGATATTATTGATCGGACTGCTTGGGTTTATGATCTTTTTTCACCTCCGGTATTTTACCCCGGGCGCCCTGGGAGCAATCACTTTGTATATTTTGTTTCGTAAAACCTTTTTCCGTTTAACGGAACAACAAAAATGGCGAAAGTCGCTGGCCAGCTTTATTTTGATGTTCACTACATTGCTGGTGATTGCGTTGCCCCTATGGCTGATCATTGAAGTAATGATTCCGCAGATCGGAAATCTGTTATCCAACAAACAGGTGATCATCGAAAAGTTCAATGCCGTAAAGGCGTTTATTGCCAGTAAACCGTTGTTGAACCGGATCAACCTTTCCGATGAATCGATGATGCGTACCCTTGGAAAAGTAACCACCTATTTTCCCAGCATCCTTAATTCGGTGGCGGAGATCTTTGTGAACATTTTTACGGCATTGTTTATTCTCTATTTCATGCAGGTAAATGCACGGGGTATGGAAAAGCGGGTGCGTCTTTTTATTCCGTTCAGTGACGAAAATACCCAAACTCTTTGGGAAGAAACAAAGATGATGGTACGCTCTAATGCATTGGGAATTCCCATCCTGGCCCTTTGCCAGGGGCTGGTAGCGGTATTGGGATACTGGATCTTTGGTGTAGACAATTTTGTAATGTGGGGCCTGATAACCGGCGCGGCATCGATGGTTCCGGCCGTTGGTACCATGATCGTTTGGGTGCCGATCTGCGTGGTTGTATTTGCCACAGGTACTGTAGGCAATGGTATTGGCCTTACCCTGTATTGCCTGATCGTAGTAGGGGGTATTGATAATGTATTGCGGTTCACCATCCTGAAAAAAATCGGCGATATTCATCCATTGATCACCGTATTTGGTGTGATCCTGGGGCTGAAACTTTTTGGAGTGATGGGGCTGATCTTTGGTCCGTTGTTCATGTCTTATTTTTTACTGCTGATCCAGATCTATCGTGTTGAGTTTGGCAAAAAAGGCGATCATCTTCCACAGGGGCCGGAAGCGATTGGTATTACCGAAAAAAAATAAGTAGTTCAAAATGAAATTGCTGAAACTGACGGTCTTATGTGTGATGATCTATGGTGCCTGTCATGCCCAGTATCTTCAGGGAAGGGTAGTGCAGAAATATGCGCGTGCTGCTATTCAAAGTGATATTGCACAGTTGTATAAAGATCTTAAGAAATATCACCTGAATCTTGAGCAGTATATTTCGCCCGATGAGTTGAAAAAAAATTTTGACCGTCTGCGGGAGGAGATTCCGGATTCACTCACTCCCCAGCAGCTTTATTACCGGCTGCTTCCGGTTATGAGCCGGATCGGCGACGGTCATATGGCCTGCCATTATTTTGATCCGGAAAAAATCACCGGCGACGATGCTTCGAAATTCATACTGCCTTACGATTCTCCGTTGAACCAGCTGCAATTGAAATTTATTGATAAAAAGATCTTTGTACTTAACCATGCCGCAGCGGAGAAAACGATTCCTCCGGGAGCAGAGGTGATCCGGATTAATGGTTTGCCATCCGGAACGGTCATTGATTCTGTATTCCGGTTTATGAACGCAGACGGCTATAATACCACATTTAAATATTTTTTCCTGAACTACCGGCCGCTGAACGGACTATGGGAATACGTATTTCATAACTGCGAAACCTTGAATGTGGTGTATAAAAATAACCAGTCTGTTGACAGCATTACGGTACATGGTAAACCGGCCGCCTCAATGGATCGGAAGCCGGATCCGGAAAGTCAGAAGCTCCCCTTTCTCAACTTCAGGCGGATGGATTCAGGTACGGCCTATCTTAAGGTAAATACCTTTGAACCGGCATGGGATACGGCAGATCAGCGGATGTTTGCAATGGTGTTTTTAAAAGAGCTTTCGCAAACAAGTCATTTGATCCTGGATCTGCGGGGCAATACCGGCGGGCAACAGGGATTGATGCTGATGTTGCTGAAAGGACTGATTACAACGGCGGTTCAGCCCATAAAATTTCCTTCGGAGCTGATAAAAGGTGTGGTGCTACCGCCCGCGGACACCGTTAAGCGGAATCAGCTGAAATATGTAAAAGAGTATAACCTGCAGGGATGGGGTAATGTAGTGCCGTTTAGCGGATCGTATAAAAACCGGCTATATGTACTGGTAAACGGGGGCACTTTTTCTGCAGCAGCCATTATGGCCAATGCATTGGGTATGGATAAACGGGCGGTGCTGATCGGCGAAGAAACCGGTGGCGGCCGCAATACCACCACCGCGGGTATCATGTATCATAACCAGATGAGGTATACCGGTATCGCTTATTCCTTTGGGTTGATCCCTTTCAATGCTACCAACCCTATAGCAGAAACAGGGCATGGAGTACAGCCAGATATAAAAATAACCTACATCCTTGAAGACTATCTGAACAATCGCGACCTGGAAATGGAACGGGCGCTGCAACTTATTGAGGCAGACAAAAGCGGGAACAAATAGCCCGGAGGAAACTTAAAATGCCTAATGTAACATATTAAGTGTAGCGGCAAGGTGCCGTTGCCACTCTGCGATCCCGATCCTTGAGTGGTCATTACTGTTACATTTTAAATTGGATATTCGCTTTTTTACATTCCCATGTCTTACTGTATCATCTTCAAAAACTCCGCTTCGGAAATGATCTTTACCGTGTTGATCTTCTTGGCTTTTTCCAGCTTGCTGCCGGCATCTTCGCCCACTACCAGGTAATTCAATTTGGCGCTTACCCCACTAACGATCTTTCCACCCTGCGCCTCCGCCATGGCCTCGGCTTCGCTGCGCTTTAGGGTAGGAAGGGTTCCGGTAAATAAAAAGGTTTGGCCACCCAGCGCTCCCGCAGTATCCAGTTGCTTGTGTGTATTGGTAAGCTGTATGCCCAGTGCCTCCAGCTCCCGGATCATTTCAATGTTGGAGGCATTGCTGAAGAAGTGTACAATGCTGCCGGCTACCTTTGGGCCGATGTCTTCCAGGCCTTGCAGGGCCTCCTGTGAAAAGTCCTGCAATTCCAGCAGGTGGCCTATATTGCTGGCCAGTACCTTGGCGGTTGTTTCGCCTACAAACCGGATGCCCAGTCCGAATATAACGCGGTGCAGGGGCTGCGTTTTGCTTCGTTCGATGGCTTGCTGCAGGTTGTCGATGGATTTTTTTCCAAATCCTTCAAGGGTGCCCAGCTTTTCAAAATCGAGCTTATAAATGCCTGGAATATCTTTCAGCCAGCCCAGGTCATAAAATTTGCGAACATTGGCTTCTCCAAAACCGCGGATATCCAGGGCATCCTTACTCACAAAGTGGATCATCCGTTCTACCACCTGTGCCGGACATTCGATATTGATGCAGCGCCAAACAGCTTCTTCTGCTTCCTTGAACAGCTCACTGTTGCATACTGGGCAGGTTTTAGGAAAATGAATATCGGTTTCATTGCCATCCCTCAGGTCTTCCATCGATTTTACGATGTAGGGGATCACATCGCCGGCACGTTCTACCAGAACGGTGTCGCCGATTTTCAGGTTTTTTTCGCGGATCACTTCTTCATTAAACAATGAAATAGAACTTACCGTAACCCCGCCGATAAACACCGGTTCAATTTTAGCAACCGGTGTTACAGAGCCGGTACGGCCTACCTGGAATTTTACCTCCAGTAATTTGCTGGTGGCCTGCCGGGCTTTAAATTTAAAGGCGATGGCCCACCTGGGGTGATGGGAGGTCATTCCCAGTTGCTCCTGCACATCGATGGCATTTACCTTTATTACCATACCATCGATTTCATAGGGGAGCTCGTCCCTTCCTGCTTCAAAATCGGCGCAATACTGGATTACGTCTTCGATTTGTTCGAAGGTCCGGAGTTCTTTTACCGGGCTCCGGAAGCCCAGTTCCCACAATAATTTCAGGGAGCTTTCATGGGTTTGCAGCGGCTCCGGAATTGCGTGCCCGGGCAATAAGGTATAATCGCTGATATGATATACGAAGGCTTCCAGGTTGCGGCGGCGAACTTCTGCCGGGTCCTTGATCCGGAGCGTACCGGAGGCCGCGTTGCGTGGATTGGCCAACGGCGCCTGTCCTTTCTCTGCCAGCTCTTCGTTGTATTTTTTGAAGTTGTTTTTGTTGATCAGTACTTCCCCTCTGATTTCGATCTGCTGGATTCCATAACGGCTGAAGGCTGCCGAAAGCGGCACGGTCCGGATCTGGCGGATATTGGTGGTGATCTCATCGCCTTCCACACCATTGCCCCGGGTAGCACCTCTTACCAATAAATCATTTTCGTAAATAAGGGAAATGCTTCCTCCGTCAAACTTGGGTTCCACACAATAAGTAACCGTAGCTTTTTTTGACAATTGCAACACCTTCCGGTCAAAATCTTTGAGATCGTCGCTGTTATACGAGTTGTCCAGCGAAAGCATGGGCACGAGGTGTTGTACCGTTTTGAAATTACCGTTCAAACTTTTACCTACGCGTTGGGTAGGAGAGTCGGGTGTAATCCAATCCGACTGATCTTTTTCCACGGCTTCCAGCATTTTAAACAAATGGTCGTATTCTGTATCCGCCAGCAGGGGATCGTTTTGTACATAATACCGGTGTTCATGAAAGCGCAGCACATTCCGCAGGGTTTCCAGTTCCTCAGGAGTTGCCGGTAAATGAATTCCTTCTTTTAAAAAGGCCCGGGTTTGTTCCTGTAGCGCCCGTATTTCTTCTTTTGTATACATAGATGCAATTTGCGGATCTAAAAGTACTTGAAAACGGGGAAACAGGGACTCTTTAACGTCTAAAGAATGATTTTTTACAGATCATTTTGACCGGCCCGGACCAGGATACATAATAGTGGTCGGGGTCGTGATTAATTGCACCTATGCTACATCGCGTCTTTATGTAGCACCAGCTACCAAAGACAGCGAGAGGCAGAAAATATATCAATGCAACGCCATGAGTAAAGATAATTTCCCTGGGTGAACCGGTTCTAAGTTCGGACAGTATTACCGTCTTATCATCATGACACCCTGGGGCGGAGCAGGGCGCCGGTTGCCGCCACCGCCGAATTTCCGGGGATAATAGGAAAAGGTGACCATAAAATACTGTTGAAGCCCATTGGTAACGGTGGTGGAGGCAAAATTGTACCCGAGGGAGTTAGTGATGTTCCTGTTTTGTTTCAACAGGTCAAAAGCAGATACTTTTACTTCGGCTTTTTGTTGCATAAAACGGTAAAGAATATTGGCGTTCCAGATCGTAAAGGCCTCAGCGTTCCTGTTAGCCGCTGTATTGGTCTGGTAGTTAACAGAAGTATTAAGGGAAAGGGATTTGGTGATAAAGTAATTGATGTTGCTGGTGGTTGTATAACTGCGGATTGCGGAAGCTTGCTGCTTGCTGTTCGATTGGTGGTTGCGGTTGGTAGAAATGATTTCACCAATACTGATATTGAATTTGTCGATCAGGTTATAAAGCAGGTTGAAGTTGTTGGAAAGTGTAAAGTTCCGGGAGGTAGATTGCAGGCTGTCAACATACCCCGGCCGGATATAGGTGCTTAACGACGGGATGTAGGTAAACCCGATCGTACTCTTTTTATTGATATTGTGTGAAAAATTGAGATTGAGGTTTGCCGAAAGGTTTCGCTGATAACCCACATTAATTAAGTGACGGATGCTTCTTCCGGATGAGTCGCGGAGGTATATCAGGCTGTCACCTATTGCGTTGTGCGTATTGTTGAAGTTGAAACCCAGTCTTACCCCGTAATTGCTTTTGCTATTGGGCCTGGCACGGCTGATATCAAAATTGTAATTCATATATTGAACTTTTGATGCCTTCAGGAAGGGATTCCCCGCAATTATATTATAACGTTCGGTTGTATCGATGATGGGATATAGCTGATCAATTGAAGGCAGCTGCGTACTCGTATTGGCCCACAAATAGGAATAGATCCGGAATGCGTTTTCCTTTTGATAATTGAAATTCGCGTTTAACGAGGGTAAAAAGGTGTTCATTGACCGGTCTATATTCCGGTTAAGGATACTCGACTCGTTTTTCTGGGTTTGGAACTGGTAGCGCAGGTCCAGTCCAAAGCTCAGCCAGTAATAATATTTTCCCCAAACAGATTTATTAAAGGACTTATTAAAATTGAGCGCGGGGTTATAGGAAAAATTGGTAAGCGTATTGGTATTAGTCAGCTGCCGGTTTATCACGTATTGATTGTTCGGCTTGTCAAGGTCAAAAGCGGCTGCGTCCTGCTCATTCCGGGAGAAGCTGATGTTATTGATCAGCGACATATTGATGTTGAAAAAATTATAAATGCCGAACAGGAATTGCCGGAACCCGTCGTAGTTTAGACCGATATTGGCGTTATAGCTTTTGTTCTTGTTGTTGTATTTGCGGTCGATCGTATTGGTATAGATACTGTCAACGAGTGATTCATAGGTATTTACCGTACCCCTGTTGCTTACGTTTTCGTTATACCCGCCTCCGAAATTGATGGAAAAATTCTTCCGAGGATCGTCGCGCAGCTCAAAATCGTTAGAGCGTAGCCATCCAAACATATAAAAATTGTTGCTGTTGCTGCTGGAGTAGCTGTTGCTGTTGGTGCGACTTACAGCTGTACTATCATTCCGGAACATGTCCGTTGAAGCAGCGGAGGTGCCGGAGCTGTACTGGTTTACATAATTGGCGCTGATGTTTACGAAGTTTCCGAATTTTTTCCGGTTCTCATACAGGAATTTTGCCGTGTTGCTGGTGTTTTCATTGATGCTTCTGTTTTTATTGAGGGTGGTTAGTCTGTAATCGTTGATCGGTTGCACATTGGTGCTGTTTGAGGTAATATTGCTGTTGGTATTAAGAAATCCATAGTCGGTAGTAAAGCGGTTATAAAACTGGGAGTTGTCCGATTCTGTGAAACTATGTTGCCATTTCAGGTTGCCATAGGTTCTCCGGGTAATGCCGTCATTGGCATTGCCCCTGCCTCCATAAAAGAAGCGGAAATTAGATTTAAACGTATTTTCCATAAAGGCATTTTCACCGGTACCTTCTTCTTTATTAATATTGTTGATGCCGGCGGCTATTCCCAGTTGGTTCTTTTTGTCGTAGGCCTGGGCAACACCATCCCCCGTATAACGGTCATCTGTACCATATCCCGCACCTATTTTCCCAAACAGTCCTTTTTTCTTGTCACCTTTTAACTTGATGTTCATCGAATAAAGAGAGTCGGTTTTTTGTTCGGTATTGGTTAGTTTGGAAACGTCCTTTTCCTGGTACAGCTGTATTTTTTCGATGGCATTTTTTGGAAGGTTCTGGGTGGCTGTTTGTGCCGCGCCACCAAAAAAGGGCTTGCCGTCTACATATACCTTTTCCAGCTTCCGGCCGTTCATGGTAATGGTACCATCGCCCCAAACCGTAAGGCCGGGTACGCGGAGCAGCATGTCTTCCACCACGGCGTTGGAATCCAGCTTGAACGCGTCGGGGTTGATCTCGAGGGTATCGCCATTCATACGCAATGGCTGTACGGCTTTTACGATCACCTCGTCGAGCTCATCCTTGCCCTGATGGGTAAGGAATAGTTTGCCAAAATTAGTGAGCATATTCAACGTATCCAGCTGAAAATTCCGGACCAGCGGCCGGTACCCGGCGTAAGAAACAATAAAGTACAGGGCTGTTTTTGCAGGGATATTCTTAATGTCAAATTCTCCCTGCGTATTGGTGAGCTGAAACTCCACGATGCTGGAATCGGCCTGTTTATAAACGGTCACAGAGGCCGACTGTAATGCATAGTCGTTTATCGAATCATACAGGATCCCCTTTATGGCGCCTGTTTTTTTCTGAGCAAAGAGTGCGGCTGGAAGCAGGATCAGGATCAGTAGTACAAGGCGTCTCATTTTATAGCAGGATTAATTTTTAATTGGATGATAACAGGGTTGCTGAATTTGCCGATCTGATCCAGCAGTTCTTTTAAAAATGGTGGCGGCGCATTGTTATACCTCGAAAGTATACTGGCTTTTTCCTTTAGCAAGTCACCGGGGGAAACATACGTGTACACATACTCGCGGTCACTATTGCTAATTTTTGAAAAAATACCAGCGGGCATGAAACAGGTGGTGCTGTCTGAAGTGGTTTTTGAAAGATCGTAGAGCAGGGAGGCATTTTTATTAAATACATAGCGTTTGTAGCCCCAGGCATTATCGTTCATGCCAAAGAACAATACCTTCTCCAGGTCGATGATATTGAAAAAAGACCGGATGGCTTTTCCGTATTTTGTTTTATAGCTGGTGTAATCGATATTGTTCCGGAATGCCGTGGTATAAAAAGAAGCCGGCATGGTGTTGGCAGCGGGAAATACAAACCGGTATTCGGATATCAGCGAATCGTTCACCAGTTTATAAAGCGTGTTGTCGTAGTTTTTTTGAATGTAAACAGTGGAGTCGTTTAAGGTCCGGTCAATGTTGATAGAGATATCATCAAAATCGGTGGGGAGTTTGGCAACATTCAGAAACGGAAAGTAAGAACGCTCCTTGGTATTGCCATTCATAATATCCAGGTGATACAATACGGTATCTTTTGCATACTTATTGTAACGGCTGTTACGCACCAGGTAGCACCCGTTCATATAGTACAGGTTGTTGATCGCATAGTAAGGCACCGGCAGTTTTTCGACCCGGTACTGTTCTTTGTCACCCAGGTACAACAATTCAATATTCTTATATTTGGAAAAATCCCTGTTGCCCGGCTTTTGCGTCATTTGCAGGACTTTGGAAAACGGGATGGTGTAATTTTTATTGGAACTTGTAAAAAAGATGGCGTTTTTAGCATAACTGTACTGGAGCTGTCCCAGTTTGTATTTTTTCTTTTTATACTTATGTAAAAATTTCCCATTCTTATCGAATATGAGTATCGAATTGGATTCATTGTCCATAAACACCAGCCGGTCCGGGGTTACCACAAAGTCGGCCATGTTGTTAAAGTAGCTGTTTGAGGTGGTTTCAAGGGGAATCAGCCGGATCTCCGAAAAGAGGTTGGCCGCTTTTATACCCAATGCATTATCCGGAACGATATATAGCGCCTGGTCCTGTGCGGAAGCAGTTAGCCTTAACAGGAGCAGGCAGGCAACGGTCAAAAAATGTCTCATAAAAAGTTTTGCGAAAGATACCCCGGATTTTTTTTCTACGATATTTTCGTAGTGTGTTTAACGTTTTATTGTGACTGTATGAACGATCGGTTGTTAGTATTTTTTTCAAAGTACTTCTGGAAAATGCTGCTAAACAACGGGTAGTTTATAACTCAAATTGTACTTTTGTAACCATCACAAAAACAATGGCTAAAAGTTCAAATCTGAAAACGGCAGCGCTGGAGAAAAGCAGCCACCTGGAGTATTTTAAAATTGCGGTGTCGGTCGATTGCGTCATTTTCGGATATGAAGAAAAGGAACTAAAGGTACTGCTGATCAAATCCGACCTTAAAGAATTTGCTGGTCTGTATTCCCTGCTGGGCGATCTCGTACGGCCGGACGAGGATCTGGACACGGCTTCTTACCGGGTGTTAAAAGAGCGCACAGACCTGGATGATGTATTCCTGCAACAGGTGCATACCTTCGGTTCTATAAACCGGCACCCATCAGGAAGGGTTGTTTCAACAGCGTATTATGCGCTGGTAAACATCAATAACCACAAGCTCAAGATCAACAATAACGACCTGCGCTGGCATTCGGTTAAAAACGTTCATAAGCTGGCATTTGATCATAAGGAGATCCTGGCCACCAGCCTGCTGCATCTGCGTGGGCAGATCGAAGAACACCCGGTGGTACATAACCTGCTGGATGAAAAATTTTCGCTCCGGGAATTGCAGGAAGTCTATGAAGCCGTTCTTAATACACCGCTGGATCGCCGTAATTTCCGTAAAAAAATTACCCTCAAAAATTGGCTGGTAGACCTCAATGAAATGGAAGATAACGTGTCTCACCGCCCCGGAAAACTCTATAAGTTTAAGCCCAAGCTGATCAAAAACAATAAGTTAGTATAAGCTATAAATTTTTTTACACCCTTTGTGTACTTTGTACACATAATGATGTACTTTTGACATTGTATTTTTCAATTAACGTGTATCAGGTACACGATTGATATAAAATAATAATTGTTTGTCTATGTACATGAGAAAATTGTTTGCAGCATTACCTGCACTGCTTCTGCTGTTGTTATTTCCGGTAATTGCCAGTGCCCAAACCCATACCATTAGCGGTACTGTTTCCGACTCCAAAACAGGAGAGCCGCTTGCAGGAGTTACCGTTTCAATTGCGGGCCGTTCACTGGCTACTTTAACGGACTCCAGTGGTACCTATCGCATTATTGCAGGGAACACGCCGGGTGCCCTGCAGTTTTCATTTATCGGCTATGCGCCCCAAACGGTGAAAATAACGGGGAATGTATTGGATGTATCCCTTGTGCCGGAAATTGCCAACCTGGAGAATGTAGTGGTGATCGGGTATGGTACTGTAAAGAAAAAGGATCTTACAGGAGCCGTAACCACCATTGGTTCAAAAGACTTTAACCAGGTGCCGGCTGCTACGCCCGAGCAATTGATTGCCGGAAAAGTAGCCGGTGTGCAAATTACTTCCAACAGCGGTGCACCCGGCTCCGGAAGTACCATCCGTGTTCGTGGCGGTGCTTCTTTATTTGCCAGTAATGATCCGCTGATCGTGCTGGATGGTGTGCCGCTTAACAATGATGTGTTGTCGGGTTCGCCCAATCCTTTGTCATTAATTAATCCAAGTGATATTGAGTCGTTTACGATTCTGAAAGATGCATCAGCCACGGCTATTTATGGTTCAAGGGCCTCCAATGGTGTCATTATTATTACTACCAAAAAAGGGAAATCGGGGAAACCGGTTATTAATTTCAATACACAATTCACCGTATCAAAACTGGCGAAATATGCATCGGTGCTCTCTGCTGATGCATTTAGGAACTATGTGCAATCGCACGGCGATGCATCACAGGTTGCTATGCTGGGTAATGCCAACACGAACTGGCAAAAGGAAATTTATCAAACGGGTATCGGGTCTGATAATAATTTAAGTATTTCCGGAACGGCAGCGAAAGGAAAGTTGCCCTATCGTTTTTCTGCAGGATATCTAAAACAAAAAGGGGTACTCAAAACCAGCGACCTGGAACGGAAATCATTTGGGTTCAACCTCAACCCATCCCTGCTTGATAATCATTTAAAGATTGATGTAAATGTAAAACTGGCGAAAACTGATTCAAGGTTTGCCAATACAGATGCCATCGCTGCTGCGGTGAACTTCGATCCGACCAAACCGGTTTATTCTGGTAGCAACCGTTATAACGGTTATTATGAGTGGCTGGATCCCGATGCTTCATCTGCCACCGGTTTCAAAACATTGGCGCCCCGCAATCCGCTGGGGTTATTGTTAGATTACAACAACGAGGGAAGTAATATCCGCAGTATCGGAAATATCCAGTTTGATTATAAATTTCATTTTTTACCGGAACTGAGGGCCAACCTGAACCTGGGCTATGATGTTGCGCACGGCTATGGCACGGTAACGGTTAACGATAGTGCTGCCCAGCAATACCGGCGTTACAATGATCTCAAGAGCGTACAGCATGGAGGTCAGCGAAACAAGTATTCCGGCTGGCGCGATAATGGTCTGGTAGAATTTTACCTGAACTATCTGAAAAATATCGGGATACACAGGATCGAGGCAACAGCCGGTTACGGGTACTATGATTTTGTCACCCGTAATATCAACTATCCGGATGTAACATACGATGGTACCGTTATACCCGCGAGCGTTCCAATATATATACTGGATAAACCGCGGTACACACTCATATCCTATTACGGGCGGATTAACTATAGTTTTCGGGATCGGTACCTGTTAACAGCCACTTTAAGAACGGATGGATCTTCAAAGGTAAACCCGGATAATCGTTGGGGAGTATTTCCGTCAGCAGCATTTGCCTGGAAAATAAAAGATGAAGCATTTCTGCGGTCTTCTCCGGCGATAAGTGATTTAAAATTAAGGTTGGGATACGGGGTTACCGGGCAGCAGGATGGAATTGGTAATTTTGATTATATCTCCTACTATAAGCTCAGTGAGAATACGGCACAATACCAGCTGGGTAACCAGTTTTATAGTATGTACCGGCCGGAAGGGTATTACTATAACCGGAAATGGGAACAGACCGCAACCTATAACGCCGGGATCGATTATGGTTTTGCTGATAACCGGATTTACGGAAGTTTGGATGTATACTATAAAAAGACAAAAGATCTGTTGAACGAGATTGCCCAGCCTGCAGGAACCAATTTTACCAACCGGATCGTGGCAAATATTGGTAATATGGAAAACCGTGGGTTGGAGTTTGTATTGAATGTGGTTCCGGTGCGTACACAGGATGTTACCTGGAATATTGGTTTTAATGCAACGTATAATAAAAATAAAATCACCAGGCTGACCATTGCGGATGATCCGTCGTTTGCAGGTAATGCTGCCGGCTATATTAAAGGTGGTACCGGCAATGCCGTTCAGATCCAGTCTGTAGGTTTTCCCCGTTCCTCATTTTATTTGTACCAACAGGTATATGACAATGAAGGGAAGCCGGTTGAAGGTGTATATGTAGACAGAAACGGGGATGGTATTATCAATGAAAACGATTTGCACCACTATAAGAGCCCCGATCCACAGTGGTTCCTGGGATTGAGTTCCGGGGTTACCTATAAAAAATTAAGTGCCGGTTTTAGTGCAAGGGCGAGTATTGGAAACTATGTGTATAATAACGTAATATCCGCTACCGGATTCGGTAAAAATATGATCAATCCCATTGGCGTATTGAATAATGCAACAACCGATGTATTGTATACGGACTTTGGTGGCGGTAGCGATAAGTTCCTGCTTTCTGACTACTTTATAGAAAATGCATCTTTCCTCAGAATGGATAATATTTACGTGGGCTATAGTTTTGGGAAGATCTTCAAAAAAACAGGTGATCTGAAACTAAACCTGAACGTGCAGAATGTTTTCACAATCACCAAATACAAAGGTCTTGATCCGGAAGTACCGGGCGGATTGGATTATAATTTCTATCCAAGACCGAGGACCTACGGAATGGGATTAAACCTCAATTTTTAAAACCGCTGTAATAACGATAAACGTAAACGGATGAAAAAGATATTCTTTATACTATTAATTGCAACGTTGGCGCTTTCCTGCAGTAAAAAGTTGGATCGCCTGCCAAAAAATGATGTAACTGCAGGCCAGGTGTACAATACACCGCAGGGCTATATAGAAGCTGCGGCAAAAGTATACGGCGCTTTTGCGTTAACCGGTAACAAAGGCCCGGCGGGGAATGCCGATATCAAAGGTATTGATGAGGGCACATCTGATTTTTTACGGTTGTTCTGGTGTGCGCAGGAGTTAAGTACGGATGAGGCAGTGATTACCTGGGGAGATGCGGGTCTGCAGGATTTTCACAATATGAACTGGTCTTCCAGCAATCCCTTTTTAACCGGTTTGTATTACAGGAGCATGTACCAGATTACGCTGGCCAATGATTTTATAAAGCACGCAGGTGATGCCGATCTTGCTGCGAAAGGGATCGATGGTGCAGATGCTGTCAATATTGTTCATTTTAGAAATGAAGCCCGGTTTTTAAGAGCCTATCAGTACTGGGTATTACTGGATGTTTTTGGAAACCCGCCGTTTGTTACGGAAGATTTTGTGATCGGCTCTACCACACTGCCACAGCAGATCGGCAAAGTGAAATTGTATCAGTATATAGAATCAGAACTTAAAGACCTGGAAAATCTGCTGCCCGATCCGGCTGCCGAAAATTACGGCCGGGCCAATAAAGCGGCTGTACAGGCGTTGCTTGCGCGGCTTTATCTGAATGCCGAGGCTTATACCGGCACTGCTAACTATAATGATGCAGTAGCATACTCCAAAAAGGTAATTAACGGAGGCCTTAGTCTTATAGGCGATTACCGGAACCTGATGCGGGCAGACAATGACAAGAATAAAAGTGAATTTATTTTAACCATTAACTATGACGGAAACAATACGCAGAACTATGGAGGTACTACCTTTTTAACGCATGCACCGGTTGGTGGTTCTATGAAAGCATCGGACTTCGGGATCGGAGGTGGCTGGGCCGGGCTCAGAACCACCAAAGGGTTGGTAAACCTCTTCCCTGATATCAGTGGCAACACGGATAAACGCGCCCAGTTCTGGACCGATGGTCAGTCGCTGGAGATCAGCGACCAGTCTAAGTTTGATCAGGGATATGGCATTACCAAGTTTAAAAACATAAAAATAGGAACGATGAATAGCCCCGGCAACAGTTTTGATTTTGCGGATGTCGATTTTCCCATTTTCCGGTTGGCAGAGCAATATTTAATTTATGCGGAGGCGGTTGTAAGAGGTGGCGCCGGAGGTGATGCTACTACGGCATTGGGGTATATCAATCTGCTGCGGGGCAGGGCAGGGGCAACAGCCATTTCAGCAGGCCAGCTGACCACTAATTTTATTTTAGATGAAAGGGGCAGGGAACTTTACTGGGAAGGGTTCCGGCGTACCGACCTTATCCGGTATAAACGGTTTACTACAGCTGATTATGTCTGGCCCTGGAAAGGAGGTGTTTCTGCGGGAAAGGCCGTGGAGGACTGGAGAAATATCTACCCGATTCCTTCTGCAGACAAAAACGCCAATCCGAACCTGCAGCAAAACCCCAACTATTAATCTTTAAACTGGCAATATGAAGTATTTATCAATATGCTTTTTAACCGCCCTTATGGCTCTTCTTTTTCATTCCTGCAAAAAAGATGAAACGAAGGTGGTAATGAACAATAACAAGCCTGTGCTCAGCAGCAGCAGTACGGGGCCATTAGTACTTTCAAAAGAGAATGAAGGTCTGCAGGCCGTAACATTGAGTTGGAATAATGTTGACTACGGATTTAGCGATGCGTTGAAGTATACATTGCAGGTGTCTGCAACGGACGATTTTAAGCAGGTGGCGGAGTTGAGTGTTGCTAAGGCAGATTTAAAAACCGTGCTTTCTGTGAAGATGCTCAATGCGGCGCTGCTAAAAATTACGAAGCCGGGACAAACGCAGAGCTTTTCGTTCCGGTTGAAAAGCGATGTTGGAAACGTGGTTTCAAATGTGGTTAAGATGGTAATAACTTCCTATTTGGATGTGATATATCCGTTGCCCGCCAGGCTTTTTATGGTTGGATCGGCAACTCCAGGTGGGTGGAGCAATCCTGTTCCCGACAATCAGGAACTTACTCTGGACAAGGATGCCCCAGGCGTATACAAAATAACCGTTACATTAACAGGAGGTGGTTCTTATCTCTTTCTTCCTGTTAACGGAAGCTGGGATCCGAAGTATGGGTTCGACGGAGACAATAACAAAAACAACTCATTGGGAGATAACTTTAAGCCCGGAGGCGGCGATATCATGGCGCCCGCTGCAACAGGAGCATATGAGATCAGGGTAGATTTTGTAACAGGAAAATTTAGTTTAACGAAGCAGTAAAATTATGTGATCATACGTGAAATACCCGGTATCGTAACCTCCGGGTATTTTTTATTTATACAATTGAAGCGGTTACTTGTTGTTTAATTATAAGTAATTTTAGAGATGAAGGTTTTAATAAAAGGACTATTGCTCTTGCTGCCATTTGTAGCCTCCGGACAACAAGCCCCTTTTCAGCTTCGTGCGGAAAAATTTGAAAGATTATCCTTTGGTTCAGTAAAACCCACAGGCTGGATTAAAACCCAGATGGAAAAAGATATGCAGGGCTTTGCGGGCCATCTGGATGCAATTGTGCCGGACCTGGTCAACGATCCCATTTATTCAGCGCGGCTGCATAAACACAGTAAGGCAAAGAATCTTGGCAATTTAAAAGAGGGCGATATTGGTGGAGACGACCAGTACAAATGGTGGAATTCGGAAACGCAATCGAACTGGCGCGACGGCTTTATCCGGCATGCGCTGTTGTTGGATAATGCTGCCGATAAGAAAAAGGCAAAGCAATATGTAGATCGTATACTGGCCACGCAGGACAGTGACGGGTACCTGGGTATCTATGACCCGGAATTACGGTATCAGTTTGTATCTGAGAACGGAGAACTTTGGGCAAAGACCACTTTGCTGCGCGGATTGTTGGCTTATTATGAAGCCACACAGGATAAAAGGGTTTGGAATGCTATCGTACATGCCGTGGATGATGTATTGAAACATTATCCCATCCATCATTCCAATCCTTTTTTTGCCGGGAAGGAATTTTCCGGAGGTGTGGCTCATGGACTTACATTTACGGATATCTGCGATGAAATGTATCGTCTTACGCGCGATGAAAAATACCGGGCATATGCATTGTTCCTGTATCAGAATTTTTCTGCTAATTTTTCATTTGAAAAAGATGTACAATGGGCCAGCATTTTTAATCCGCACTATAAATTATCCGGGCACGGAGTGCATACCTATGAACACCTGCGCCCGTTAACAGTGGCCGCTTTCAGTACGCAGGATCCAAAATATACGGAAGCGCTTGAAATTTATTTAAAGCGGATACAGGATGCTACAACAGTTGCGGGCGGGCCCATTGGCGATGAGTGGATTGGGGGGCGAAAGGCAAACGCCACGCAAACCGGTTACGAGTACTGCTCCTTGCAGGAGCTACTCGATAGTTATGCCGGCCTGCTGCAAAAAACAGGCACCGGCCGTTTTGGAGACCAGATCGAGAATACCTTTTTTAACGCTGCGCAGGGTGCGCGGGATCCGGAACACTCCTGTATTGCCTACCTGAAAACGGATAATTCATATGCTATGACCGGACCGTTGAACGGAGGTGCAAACGGAGACCTGAAGCAGACGCGGTATAAATATTCGCCGGCGCATAAAGATGCAGCGGTCTGCTGTGTGCCCAATGCGGCAAGGATCACACCGTATTACGTTCAAAACATGTGGATGAAGCAGGGCGATTCTGTATTAGTGGCGACCTTGCTGGGCCCCTCCCTTGTGCGAACAGCCATCAAAGGTGCAAATGTGGAAGTGCGTACAGTAACAGACTATCCGTATGGTCTGACCTTTACGTTTTCGATCCGGCAACAGCGTCCTTCGGCATTTACATTAAAAATACGAAGGCCGGATTGGGCCAGCGCTGTGGAATTGGATCAGCCTTATGAAGAAGAAGATGGGTTTATCGTGATCCGGAAAGTGTTTAAGAAAAATGACCAGATCTGCCTGAAGTGGCATACACAGGTCACGGATCGTAAAGATGCAGCAGCTGCACACTATTTTGCCTATGGTCCGCTGGTATATGCCTATCCGATTCCGGCAGTAGCCACCAAAGGAAAAGTATATACGGCTCAGTTTAAAGATTACCTGTATTCGCCGCATGAAAAAAAGGAATACGGATACATCCATAACAATGAAGCGGTATATCAACAGGGCGGTATACGAATAAAAGCCCGCGAGCAAAATTCAAATAGAATTACAACTCTTAAACTCCTTCCTATTGGTAAAACCATTTTGCGACAAGCCGCTTTTAAAGAGTGACCTTAGGAACGAGTGGGTTAGCTGGTCAATGAAGATTTGAGGTGCTCCAGTATTTTGACATTGATCGTCCACTGATCGGCCAGCGGCTGCTGGTTAACCGGGTTTACCGGCATATAGGGCACGGGGCCGGCTTCGGTGCAAATGGTAAACACGGTTCTTTGCTGCCGGTGATGGTCAAGTATCCGTTGCCACAAGGAAGTGAACCGGTTGAGGTATTGCTGATAAGCAGGCACGAAGGGATCCGGAAGCTGAGGGCCGTGCTCGTACCCCACTCTTGCATGAATGTGTTTGATATGTGGCGTAAGCCGCCCCAACGTATGCTCCTGGAAGGAAAGCATGCTTTCAGAAACGGCGCACCAATGCGAATAATCGGCAACCAATTCCAGTTCCGGAAACCGTTCTAAATATTCCGGCATCCGGTGCAGCGCATAGGAAAAACGTCCGCGGTGGGTTTCATGATAAACAGGGATTTGGTATCGTTTGGAAAAATCGGCAGCGGATTGGATCAGGGCACAGTTATCCCGGAAACTAAAATAATCCCGGCCCGTATGGGAATTAATAAAAAGCGGATCAAAGCCGGTCAGTAGTTCCAGCCGGTGAGTCATCGCCTCCTGGAATTGATTAAATGTTCCATAGTGTTCCTCCAGCACCATCTGGGCCACCACGATAAAATCCTTATGTTGCCTGCGGAGCTCCCTTAAGAGCGTGATCCAATGATGAGGATCTTGCAGTCCTCCGGGGTTGATCTCGATCCCGTGATAACCGGCGCCGATTACCTTTTGTAAAAAAGCTTCGGGTGTTAATTGTTCCTGTCCCCAATGCGGGCAGAGATATAGAACCTGCATGCCAATTTAAATTTTTTAATGGTTCATATGAAAACAACAGCCCTCAATTATTCGGCGGCTGCGTTGCAATAAAGCATCATACCGGTTAAGCCGGTTCGTATAATACCGGGTTAATAGGCGTATCAATGATTTCTCCGATTTTAGCACCGGGACACCAGGTATCCCAATCGTTCTGCTGGTTTTTGTTTTCGGGGGCTTTCAAACGCATATCACGGTCCATGTAAATAATCGTCATTACCCGGCGCATCTCATCCGTGGTATTGGCACCTGCACGATGAAACACCCATCCGGAATGAAAGCTGATCTCCCCCAGGTCAAAGGCTTCAATGACATGTTGGAAATCGGTTACCCGCAGGCGCTGCTGGATCAGGGTTTCGCTTTCATCGCCAATGGCCAGTTCCCTTCCTTCAACAATCTGGTGACTGCCGGCGCTAAATTCCAGCGGCCCCATTTCCAGGGGTGTTTCCTGTAAAGGAATCCAGGCCGTAATCGTTTTATCGGTTTGCAGCGGCCAGTAATACTGGTCTGCATGCCACGGGGTAATACCGCCGCCGCCTTCTTTAAAAAGTGCCTGATCATGGTACATCCGTACGCCTTCCACCTGCATCAGGTCGGCTGCAATTTTGCCCAACCGTTTGCTAAAGATCAGGGCCCGCACATCCTCGTTTTCACGCCACAGGTTAAACAGCTGTAAGAAGGCCTTGCCGTAGGTGTCCCGTTCTTGGAGCGTGGTTTTTATGGTATTCATTTTTGCCACCTGTTCTGAAATTACATCGCGGAAGCAGGCGATAGCTGCAGGAGAAAGTACCTGCTTTAATTTAATAAAGCGATGCGTATCATAAAAGCGGAGCTGCTCGTCAGTGAGCGCATACGGCTGTGCAAGTTCCTTGAGAATGCGTTGGGGTATTGCCATCGTTGTAAGATTTTGATATAAAATTAATGGCTTTTTGCAAGGCGCTTCATCACTATATTGACAAAATATACACTATACTTTCCTTTTCTGTAAATTTATCCAGTTAATAGTACAATATTGTATCAATGAAGCCGAGTTTTGAACATATCAACCGGATACAGGCCGGGGAGAGTTTTGTTGTATATCAGTATGAAACTTCCCACTTCCCATTTAAGTGGCATTATCATCCGGAGTATGAACTCACCCTTATTACTTCGGGATCCGGTAAGCGGCTGGTGGGCGATCATTATGCAACGTTTTCGCCGGGTGATCTTGTATTGCTGGGTGGGAACCTGCCGCATACCTGGACGAGCGAACCGGCGCGGAAACGGGCTTCGGCGGTTGTGATCCAGTTCTCGGAGGCCTTTATCACGCCCTTGCTGGAATACCCGGAATGTACCGGTATTGCCACACTGTTGCGGAAGTCTGAAAAGGGGCTTTTTTTTGACAGGCGGAAGGATATAGTAACGGAAAAAATAAAGCGACTATCAACGGCAATCGGTATGGAAAAGCTCCTGGGATTGATCGATATATTGCATCACCTGGGCAAGCTGCCGGCAATATCTTTAAGTACATCCGTTCTACCTCATACGTCAACAGATGTTGCAGAAGCGCGTATTAACAAAGTGTTTCAACATTTGTACCGGCATTATAAAAAGCCTTTGCATATCGATCAGCTTGCCCGGCTGATCCATTTGTCGCCTGGTGCATTCTGTAAGTTTTTTAAGAAAATCACCGGTAAAACATTTTCCGATTATGTAAACGATGTACGGATTGCAAAAGCCTGTACACTGCTCCTGGAAACGGACCGGAATATCACGCATATTGCTTATGAAGTGGGCTTTGAAAGCATTACTTATTTCAACAGGGTGTTCTTTAAAAAGAAGGAAATGACGCCGCGTGCATTCCGGGCCCGGTTGAAGCAATTGGAAACGGACTAAAACGGATACCGTAAAAATACGGTCTGCCCTGCGTACTATTCCTTTCGCCCGATTCAGGTATTGACATCCCTTGCATGGCGGTGTAATATTGTATCGTTAAAAAGATACACCACACCAAAAATAAATACCATGGCAAAGCCTTCTCAACAATTACCGAACCGCTCTCTGGGCTGGATACCCGATCTTCCCGATGCAAGAGATTTTCTTTATGCAGCGCCACTTAAAGTGATGCAGAAGCTGCCTGTGAAAATGGATCTGCGAAAAACCTGTCCGCCGGTGTATGACCAGGGAAGCCTGGGCAGTTGTACGGCCAATGCCCTGAGCGCGGCATTTGAGTTTGAAAAAAAGAAACTGCATAAAAAAACGTTCCGTCCCTCCCGGCTGTTTCTTTACTATAATGAACGGGTCATGATGAATACCGTACAGTCTGATAGCGGCGCCTATTTGCGTGATGGTATTAAATCGTTGAACAAACAAGGCATTTGCCCCGAGAAGGACTGGCCATATCATGAAGCGGCATTTACGCAAAAGCCCCCGGCCACCTGCTACAAAACAGCTCTGCAAAACCAGGTACTTTCATACTGGCGGGTTCCTGTGAATTTGACATCTGTTAAAGGATGCCTGGCGGAAGGGTACCCGTTCTCATTTGGTTTTACGGTGTATGAAAGTTTCATGACTAAAAAAGTTGCGGATACCGGCATCATGCCCATGCCCAATATTGCAAAGGAATCCGTAATGGGCGGCCACGCCGTATTGGCTGTGGGTTATAACGATGAATCACAAGCGGTGCTGGTGCGCAATTCCTGGAGCAAAAACTGGGGCATTAGCGGTTACTTCTGGATGCCCTATATGTATATCTCCAATCCCTCGTTCTGCCAGGACTTCTGGACCATCCGGGATGTAGAATAATTCACCTGATCATAATATCTGTACCTGCAACAGCGGTTCAACCGGTTTGAATCCGCAACAGGAGATGCATGCCCGCCGGCACCGGGTGGGAACCTGTGCTCTGTCATCAATTAAATCCCATTTTTTTAATAAGCAAAAACAAACACATGTCAAAAATCAACGTTGCGGCCATTCAGTCGTCCATCACTGAATCGGGCTTAACCTGGCAAGCCGCCAATAACGAATTTACCGCTATGACGGAGGCGGAACGTAAGTATTTCCTGGGTTTTACACCCGGTCCTCAGGAGCGGTCACTGGCGGCCCGCGAAGATGCTGCTGAAAAAGCCCTGCGGTCCTTTCAGCTCTCTGCTGCAGGGAAGGGTATCAAAAAGAAAAAAGCATTTGGATATCCGACGCTCTTTGACTGGCGCAACCGGAGCGGTCAAAATTTTGTTACTTCCATTAAGAACCAGAGTTCCTGCGGATCCTGCGTGGCTTTTGGGACCATTGCCACAGCGGAAACGGCCTACCGCATCCAGCGGGGAAATGCTGCATTGGCCATTGATTTTTCGGAAGCGCAGTTGTTTTATTGTTATGCAAAAAGCGAAGGGCGCAATTGCGCCAATGGTTGGTGGCCGGACCGGGCCCTGATTGCCTTCCGCGATAAAGGGCTGGTAGACGAAGCCTGCTTCCCGTATACACCCGGAGACCAGGCCTGCAATACCTGCAGCAATGCGGCAGACCGGCTGCTGAAAATAAGCGGCTTTACAAAGCTGACCACCACTGCCGCTATGAAAGACTGGATCAGCACCCGTGGTGCGCTGGTTGCCTGTTTTACGGTGTACACCGATTTCTTTAGCTACCGCTCCGGCATTTACCGGAGAGCCAATAACCATGTGGAAGGCGGTCACTGCGTATCCATAGTGGGCTATGATGATGTAAACCAGTGCTGGATCTGCAAAAACAGCTGGGGCGTTGGTTTTGGAGAATCCGGATTTTTCCGCATCGGTTATGGCCAGTGTGGTATCGACGCAGAAATGTATGGGGTGAATGGTATCGTGGAAACCCTGTGGACCGGAGCTCAGAAGATCATCGGCCTTTGGGCGAATGATGCGGCCAATAACGCATGGGCTTATATTGCTGATTTCGGATGGCGCAAGATTTCACCTGCCAGCGACAATATTCACCTGAACCTGCTTACGCAATGCATTTCTGCCAAGAACCGCGGAGCGGCCGTGAGTATTCACCTTACCAATGGCATCATCGACCAGATCTATAATTAAATGTTTCACCGGATTAAATAATCATACAATGAATGCAGTTAAAAAGGCATCTGCCAAAAAAACAACAAAGAAAAGTGCAACCGCTCCGGTTGCAGCGGTTACTACCACAGCGGCTGCGGCGGCTAAAAAAGCTAACGAACCTACATTGCTGCCTCCGGGCGCAGGCGGATTGACGGCCTGGAATAACAATGTAAAAATTGTGGGCACCTGGGGCATTGCAGAAAATAACAATGCATGGCTGAATGTGAGTGGTATGGGATTTCGAAGAATCAAGGAAAGCAATACCCAGGCATTACTGGCCATTTTAATGATCGGGGCACATGCACGCGATAAGAACAGTGTTGTAAATGTGCGGATCGAAGCCGATAATAAGGTTTATGAAATATACGCCTGGTAAGTAAAACAGGAAATAGAAAGGATTGCTTTCTGCTCCGGATAGAGTAAGATAGCAATCCTTGTTTTGATAGCAAAGGGCGTAAAAAGTTTATTTTAATTTTGATTTCCCGCTAATCTTCGCGGATTAAAATGCAGCGCAGATTTTCGCCGACTGATTTTGGTATTTAGCCAGGAGAAAGGCTGCCAAATAATAGTTTAAGCAACTTTTATAAACAACCATGGAAAAGAAAATTACATTAAAAGTGAACGAGGTTTTTCAGCTGCAGCTGGACAGCCTTGGAGGGGCGGGGTACAGCTGGGTAGTTACAGAAAACAATGAAGCCGTTACAGAGGTTATAGTGGGCACAGCCGGAGATAATGCAGCTGCGAAGAAGCTACCTCCCGGTGCGGCTGTAACGCTGAATGTGGCGATCCGCGGATTAAAACCGGGAAGTTCGCGCATCACGATCGTTCAAAAGCGGGTATGGGAAACGGATAAAGCACCGGCAGATACCTGCAGGATCACTGTGGTGGTAGCCGGTAAATAAAACTGCCTTGCTCTGGCATCATGCATTCACTACAGTGAGGAGGGCTGCTCCTGTTATTGGCATCGGGCTTTTCCTGTTTATTATATGAGGTCCGGTGTGTTTTAAAATTTCACCTGTTTTGACCAGGTTTTTGTGGTCCAAACAGACTTTTAACGTTCATTGGGACTATAGGATGTATTTTTTAGATCAAAATTATTGCTGATAGTCAATTAATTACAAAGGATGTGTTAAAAATACTTCCTTTTTTCGTTGTTTTTTAAGCAATACTCGTCTACCTTTGCACTCCCTTAGAAAAAGGGCCGGGGGATAGCCCGGGTCACTAAAAAATTAAATTTTAAAATGAGTAAACAACATTTCACTACGAAACATGCGAACGAGGCTACCGTGCAGCGTAACTGGTACGTTGTAGATGGTACTAATCAAACTGTAGGACGTATGTGTTCCCGTATTGCTGCTATTTTACGTGGAAAAAACAAAGCCATTTATACACCTCATGTGGATACCGGCGACTACATCATTGTGATTAACTGTGAGAAAGTAAAGCTTTCCGGTAGCAAAATGGATCAGAAAGTATATGATACCTACAGTGGTTATCCCGGCGGTCGTAAAGAGGAAACTGCATCTGATCTTCAAAAACGCCGCCCGGAAGTAATTATTGAGCGGGCTGTAAAAGGAATGCTTCCTAAAAATCGTTTGGGACGTAAAATGTACAAAAAGTTATTTGTATATGCCGGCGGTTCTCATCCGCATATTGCACAACAACCCAAAGAACTGAAGTTCTAATCATAAGTTACAAATCACATCCCAATCGGGATCAAATAAGAAATAAATAATGGAAAAGCAAAAAAATGCTGTAGGACGCCGTAAAGAAGCCATTACCCGCGTTTTCTTATCTAAGGGTACTGGTACTATTACCGTTAACGATAAAGACTATAAAAATTATTTTTCGCTGGTATATCTGCAAAACCAGGTAGATCGCCCGCTGAGAACCGTTGAAGTAGCGGATAAATTTGATGTAAAGATCACTGCTACCGGCGGAGGCGTAAAAGGCCAGGCAGAAGCAGCCATGCTGGGTATTGCCCGTGCACTGGTGGAAGTGAACGCTGAATTCCGTCCTGCTTTGAAAGCAGCTGGTTTATTAAGAAGGGATCCCCGTTCTGTTGAGCGTAAGAAATTCGGTCATAAAAAAGCAAGAAAGAGCTACCAGTTCAGCAAGCGTTAATCCTTGTATCTTCAAATTATCAATTTATCAAATTTTCAAATTAGTTAGATGGAAAATAATAATACATCCTTACAACAGCAGCTTCTGGAAGCAGGTGTACATTTCGGTCACTTAAAAAAGAAATGGAACCCTAAAATGTTGCCGTACATTTTTGCTGAGAAAAAAGGCATCCACATCATCGACTTAAACAAAACCGTAGAATGCCTGCAGGAAACTGCAGCTGCAATGAAACAAATTGCACGCAGCGGTAAGAAAATACTTTTTGTAGGTACCAAGAAACAAGCGAAAGATATTGTAACGGAGTGCGCACAAAGAGTAGGAATGCCTTATGTAACCGAGCGTTGGCTGGGTGGTATGCTTACCAACTTCAATACCGTACGTAAGTCGGTTAAGAAAATGCAGAGCATCGAAAAAATGCTGGGCGACGGTTCTTTCGACAGCATCACAAAGAAAGAGCGCCTGACATTAACCCGCGATAAAGAGAAAATGGAAAAAGTATTGGGAGGGATCGCCCAGCTGGGTCGTGTTCCTGCTGCTTTGTTCATCGTTGATATCGGTCATGAGCACATTGCACTGGCTGAAGCAAAACGCCTGGGCATCGGTACTTTTGGTGTGGTAGATACCAACGGAGATCCTAATAAAGTAGACTTTGCAATTCCTGCGAATGATGATGCTACTAAATCCATTGCCATTGTTGTAAACTACATCACTGCTGCTATTGCAGAAGGATTGAGCGAAAGACAAGCTGCAAAAGATGAGGATGTAGAAGATAATTTTGCAGACGAAAAAGAAAAACAAGCTGCAAAAATGCAGGCTGAGGCTGAAGCAGAAGCTGGCCGCGGTGGTCGTGGACGTGGAACCGGTACAGGTGCCGGTCAGGGTCAAGGCCAGGGCCAGGGTCAACGTCGCAGAACAACTACCGGTGGTGGTGGTTCAAGAGGCGGAGCTCCCAGAAGATAAATAAACGTTTAAGGTTTAAGGTTCAACGTTTGAATTTAAGGCAGGGCCTTAGTATTCAGATCCTGAATCTTAAACCTTACTCACTTTCATCCGGCGCTGTAATACATAGCCGGATTGATAACAATAAGATTCCATAAATAAGTCCGGTTTAAGATCTGAAGTGCCGAACTTCAAACCTTGAATCTCAAACTTTAAACAAAAACAATGAGTACAGTAACTATAACCGCACAGGATATTAATAAGCTGCGCCAGGCAACCGGCGCCGGTATGATGGATTGTCGTAAGGCATTAACAGAAACAAACGGTGATTTTGAAGCTGCAATTGACTGGCTGCGCAAGCAGGGTCAGAAAGTAGCGGCAAAAAGAAGCGACCGTGAAGCAAAAGAAGGTGTAGTAGTAGCACAAACTACAGCAGACAATAAGTCTGGTATCGTTGTATGTGTAAGCTGCGAAACCGACTTCGTTTCCAAAAATGAAGACTTTGTTGCTTTTGTAAAAAGCATTGCAGATACGGCAATCGCCAACGACATTAAGAGTGTTGACGAACTGAATGCTGCTGAAATCGGCGGTGCAAAGATCGCAGACCTGGTAAATGATAAACTGGCGTCTATCGGCGAAAAAATCGGTATCACCCGGTTCGAGAGAGTAGATGCTCCTTATGTGGCTGCTTATATTCATGGTGCTTATCGCATTGGTGTACTGGTAGGATTGAATAAAGAAGCTGCTGAAGTAGGTAAAGATGTGGCGATGCAGGTAGCTGCTCTTAGCCCGGTAGCAGTAGATGCGGCAAGCGTTCCTGCTGATGTGGTGGCACGCGAGAAAGCGGTGATCATCGATATCATGAAAGAAGACCCGAAGATGGCTGGCAAACCGGAAGAAATGCTGGCTAAAATTGCTGAAGGTAAAATGGCTGCATTCTTTAAAGAGCAGACCTTAACGGCCCAGGCTTTTGTAAAAGATGGCGGTAAATCTGTAGCAGATTACCTCAAAGAAAGCGGTGATGTAACCGTTACCGAATTCAAAAGAGTAGCATTAGGATAAACCTCACCGGTTTTGTAAAATAGCTTTAAGCACTCCGAAAGGGGTGCTTTTTTTATGTGCATTTCCGCGCAAATTCCTGTTATACGAAAGTGAATTATAACTTAGATCGATGTTTTCCCGTATAATGCCGATGAGATAGCCGTTTAGGCCAATGAAATTGGTCTATTACGGATCAATGTCGTTTCCTTAAGCAATTTTTATGATTGCCACAGATGCACAGATTGCGCCCGCGGCGCTTTTCTGCGACATTATTGTAGTTAAAGCCGATACCAAATCTGCGCATCAGCGGCTTTAAGGAAACGACATTGTATTACGGATATCCAATCGGTATTACCGGCTTTTTTTATTGTGGATCGATACCCCAAAAATACCTGGTGAAAGTTCAGGTGGCCTGCTTACCGGAGGTCCCCCGACCCAAAATATTGTTCATTTCTCCAGAAATCTTACTTTCTTACTGTAACAATTTTCAGTTTTTGTTATTACAAAATAAGAGGTAGACGCATTTGAATGATACTACAAACCAGGACGCATTGGTAGAACGTTGCCGTAAGGGGGATAAACAAGCCTTTTATGAGGTATACCACCGTTATGCGAAACTGATGTTGAACAGCAGTATGCGTATACTCAATAACCCGGCAGATGCGGCAGATATGGTACAGGAATCTTTTGCAATTGCATTCGACAGGCTGGAGACGTTCACGTACAAAAGTTCTTTTAAAGGGTGGTTAATGCGTATTGTGATCAATAAATCGCTTGGGTTGCTTCGGGAAAGAAAAAAAGTGCGATGGGTTGATGTGGATCTGATCGATATAGAACAGGATGTGGGAACGGAGATTCCGTATAACGGATATGCGTTTACGAATGACCAGGTAAAGGCGGCCATTGATCGGTTGCCGGAAAATTACCGGATCATTTTCACCTTATATGCAATCGACCACGTTTCGCAGGAGGAAATTGCTAAAATGCTTAAGATCAGCTATAGCAATGTGCGCACGATTTATCACCGGGCAAAAAATAAAATAAAGGAGTATTTACAAAATGAATACAGATCAAGATCCGCTGGAGCAGTGGATGAATGAAAACAGCGACTTCTTTAACGCACAGGAACCCCCAGCGATGCTCTGGCAACGGGTAAAGCATGATATAGATTCCCGGCATGAAAAACGGGCTAAAGTCCTGGTTGCGAAACCCTGGTTATATGGAGCCGCTGCGGCCATACTGGTGCTGATCCTTGGCGGCATGTTTTATTTTTCCAGGCATGGTAACACCGGTTCCGGCGGAGATCAACCGGTGGCAAAACGGGAGCCTATTGCTTCCCCTGACAGCATTGCGGAAAGACGGGAGGCAACAGTGCCGGTACCTAAAGATACCCGGCATCCGGAGAAAAGCAGCAACAAAGAACCGGAAGAAAAAGAAGAAGATGAAGCACTGTTCCATTACACCCGGCTGATTGAAATAAAACAAAACCAGCTCAATGCATTACTGCATACCGAACCGCGCTTATACAAGGCATTTGCGCAGGATATGAAGGCCCTTGAGAACTCTTATAAAGACTTAAAAGAACAGTTCCGGCAAAATGGAAACCAGGAACAATTGCTGGAGGCGATGATTGAAAACCTGAAAATGCAGACCGAATTATTAAACAGTCAGCTGGAAATCTATAAGGAACGCCGCAGGAAGGATAGCACATTAAAAGAGAATAAATCGTTCTCATTCAATGCGCGGATTTTATAACATCCATAAAACAACTGGTAAAGAACATGAACTACGTAATAAAAAGGAACCGGCTGCTGATCGCTTTTTTTAGTATCCTGGTCTTTTCATTTACCGCAAAGGCACAGGAACATGAGGCGCAAAAAAAAATGGAACAACACTATCCATTGAGTAAAAAGCAAGGCGTATCCGTTACAAACAGGTTTGGTACCGTAGCAATTCATAGCTGGAACCAAAACCAGGTAAAGGTGGAAGTAACAATCATTGCCCGGGCGGCCGATCCTGCTGCGGCACAAGACATCCTTGATGCGGTTACCATGGAAAGCAAAGAGGGGGAAATGATCAGTTTTGCAACACATATTACAGAAAATGTACAGGCTGGCAATAAAGGAATATCTGTTAATTATGCAGTGTATGTGCCTGAAGGCAACCGGCTTGATGTACATAACACGCTGGGCAATACCTTTGTTTCCAGTCGCAGCGGTACAACCAATATTACACAGCTTTTGGGCGACCTGACAACAGGCGACTTAACAAACGGGGGCAACATCGATAGCAAACTGGGAAAAGTAGCTATGGGCTTCTTGAAAAACGTCCATCTTAAAATTGGTCATGCGGAGGTAGATATCAAAGGTCTCGCTGGTACTATTAACGGAGATTTCCTGCTTTGCAAGCAGTTGAAACTGGGACTGACAGATCAGCTTAAAGCATTGGATCTGAAATTGTCTTATTCAAAAAATGCCGTGCTTTCATTGCCCGCATCTTTCAGCGGGAAATTTAATATCGAAACAAAATATGGAAAACTGGAGAATCAAACGACTGCCAACATCACTCAAACAACGCCGGAAGAATCATTCGGGTTCTCCTTTAAACGGGCTTATGCCGGGCGCATGGGGTCGGGCAAGGTACCGGTAACGATTTATAGCGATTTCGGGAACCTGTTATTGCAATAGTGCAAAAAGCCTTTTTGTATTGAACTGTTCTACTATGTTATATGCAGCAAACGGAAACAGCAAAGGAGTGGTATGCTTTAAAATGCCAATTTATTTTTATTAACGCCATTTCCTTAAGCAGTTTTTATAGCTGCTGCAGATGCGCTGATTACGCCTGCTGCGCCTTCTCCGCAATGCTATTGAATACGATTAAAGCCGATGCGAAATCTGCGCATCTGCGGCTGTTAAGAAACGACATTCATTCAATTATAAAACAACCCATATGAACAAAGGCTGGAGCTATATGTTTACAATGCTATTGTTGAGCACGCTGGGATTGAGTGCCCAGGATATTTCAGGTACTATAAAAAACGGACAGGGCGCAGGGTTTGGGAATGTTACTGTAGCCTTATTAAAGGAAAAGGATTCGTCTGCCATTAAATATGCTATAACAGACAGTTTCGGCAGGTTCCTGTTTGAAAAAGCGACCCCCGGATCGTATATCATCCGTGCCGGTCACACCGCTTATATAGCGCAATTTTCTGCCCCTTTTTTGGTTCGGGACGAGATGGTAACAGTTCCTTCGATCGTGTTGTACAGGGATGCAAAAGAACTTCAGTCTGTTACGGTGAATACCACAAAACCGTTACTGGAACGGAAGGTAGACCGGCTGGTGTTTAATGTAGAAAATTCAATTGCTGCCCGGGGAAGCTCAGTGGAGGAGGCCCTGCGGATCACGCCGATGCTGCAGGTAAGGGAGGATGGTATTTCCATGATTGGGAAGGGCGGACTGCGGGTAATGATCAACGACCGGATGGTTTATTTAAGCGGCGCCGATCTGATGCAGTATTTAAGAAGCCTGCGATCCGATGATGTAGCCCAGATAGAAGTGATTACCTCGCCGCCTGCTAAATATTCGGCGGCCGGTAATAGCGGCTTAATTAATATCGTATTAAAAAAGAACCCGTTGCTGGGCTGGAGCGGCGCTGTTGGTGCTACGTATTCCCAGGGGATACGGGCAGGGTTTAGTAATAATTTTACATTGAACTACCGGTCGGCACGCATCAGCAGTTCGCTTAAGTTGCGGCAGAACGTGCGGCGGGGTTTTACCGATGAAACGGCCGACCAGATTGGAACTACTTTTCAGATACTCAATCGTTTTCCACGTGCTACAGCTGCATCGGGGGTGGGCGCCAACCTGACCCTGGATTATAAGTTGAGCAATAAAAATAATATCGGCTTTATTTATGATGTTAATAAGTCGGATTATAAAATTGACCAGCAAGGTTCTACCACTTATCAAACCAATCGTATCTCCGATTCCGTATTATTTACGCCCTCCTATACAAAGCAGCCGGCAACAACGCACACCCTGAACGTTTATCACGATTTTAAGATCGATACCCTGGGCAAGCTGTTAAATACCAGTTTCAGCTTTTTTTCAAACGGACCGGAAAGCAGGCGGTCCTTTACCACAACATCCAGCCGGTCATCAATGGTTGACCAGGTAATCAATAATAGTAATGCGCAATACAACGTTTGGGCCTTGCAGTCGGATGTTACATTGCCCTATAAATGGGCGAAACTGGAAACCGGGGCAAAGTATACGTATTTTGATAATACGGCCGCGAATGATTATTATAATCTTTCAGGAACAGATTATGTTTCAGATACGGCAAAAAGCGACCGGTACAATTATGCGGAACAAAACATTGCGGCATATATCAGCACTGAAAAACGCTTCAGTAAGCAATGGTCTGCAAAGGCGGGGTTAATATATGAATATGCCGTTGTGGATGGGTTTTCGCCCACAACAAAGACCGGAACTAACTATGCGTACGGCAAGCTGTTTCCCACCGCCTATGTTACCTATAAAATCAATGATGTAAATACCTTTTCATTGAATTATTCCAAACGGATCAATCGTCCTTCCCTGAGCCAGATCAACCCGCGCAAACTTTATACAAATCCTTACAGTTATTATGTAGGAAACCCGTTGCTACAGCCTTCGTACAGTCATAATATCGAATTATCGTACCTGTACAAAAGTATGTTATCGTTTACCGTATTCGGGCAGCGTACATTGAACGGGGCCGGCAGCATCGTAAAAGTAGATGGTAGCTCAGTTATCATCAGTTCGGCCAATTATCTGACCCAAAATAATTTTGGTGCCTATGCGTCATTCAACTATAAAATTTTTAAGTGGTGGGAAAATAACAGCTCTGTTTCTTATAGTGGCTCCAGCTCGCAATCATCCCTGCAGGATATTGTAGTAAAGAGTGGGGCAATGCTCAATTACGGCACCAACAACACATTCATGCTAACAAAATGGCTGCGTTATTTTTTAAGTGCGTCGTATATGCCGGGCAATACGCGGGCCAATGTGTATACGTATGGTCAGTACTATGTCAATTCAGGCTTCAGGGCTTCGTTTATGGATAATAAACTACTCATCGGCCTTTCGTTCCTCGACGGATCCAAAAACCGGTACCGGCTCTATTACAAAGATTTTACCCAGTATACCAATACCAACTACCACTACCGCACATTCAGCTTGAATATTTCTTACCTCTTCGGCAAACCAAAAGTAAAGGAGAACGGGAAGCGGGTTGACTTCAGGGAAGCACAACGGGCCAATTAAAAGCAGCGTTACCGGCAATGCCTGTCCCTGGTCATAAATTTGGCAGGAGGGATGATGCCATATCAATCTTATCTCCTGTAAAACAACCGAATATGCCAAGGAATCAATAGTGAATGCTGACAGGGTATTTGCCCTTGGATTCCTGTTGGCTGATGGTTATAGTTGCTGTACTAAACCTATAAGGATCATCCGGTGATTTATTTGCCGGTTAGGCGAATGCCCTCCGTCCCGATGGGGAATTCCAGACCTCTTTTTCAGCAGTTCACCGGCAATCGACCTCTGTTCGCCGCCGGGGTACTGCTTTTTCTGTGGAGTTTTTGTATTTTAGCTTAGATTTATTGAATATGGATACAAAGCCTGGTAAGACGAGCTTCGGAATTCTCCGGAATATTAAAAAGCTGATTTTTGAAGATGAACATGTAGAAAGTACAGGAACACCCGATCCTGCTCCTGTTACGCCTGTAAAAACACCAGAACCTGTGGCGGCTACACCCGTTGTTCCGGTTTATGTGCAGCCCGTGCATACGGCAAGCATGCCCGGTACCGACCTTAAAGAAATGAAAGGAAAAGTGCTGGACCTGCTGGAAAAGCTCAATGAAGACGGGATCGACTTTTTTGAAGTGTGGAACGCTGCTGCAGATATGGGCACCATCGACGCTACCTCTATAAAGGCGGCATTTACCTCTTTAAAGTATGTAGACAAATCGCTCACCAAAGAGAAGTTATTAAAAACCGGTCGCAACTATGCGGTGCGGATACAGGAGGTGATTGCCCAGGATGTGGCACAAAAGGAAAATCAGAAACAGGGCATTCAAAATAACCTGGTAAAGGAGAAGCAATCGCTTGAAAAGGAGATCCAGGACCTGAAGGCAAAAATTGCAGACCTGCAGCAACAGCTTGCTGCAAAGGAGCAATCCTATAAAACGCTGGACGGCGCTTATGATAGCCAGCTTACAGATATCGATCAGAAGATCCTTATCGGTAAGGCTGCGGTAACCGAAGTGGTGACCGACATTGAAAAAGCGCTTTCAATTATTGAACAAAACATAAACTAAAAATTGACAATGGCAGAAAAATCTCAGGTAATCAACATCCCGGCAGAAATAAAAAGTCAGTTACCCATTTTCCAGGTACTGGGCGATAAATTGCCGGCACAGGTAATGACGCCGGAAGGTAAAAAAACAATCTCCGCTGTTTTTTTCTGGGCCCTGGTTATTGGCGGTGCGTTTGCATTTTTTAAATACCTGCCCGTGCTGCTGGAATATGCCCAGAAGAGCGTGCTGCTGGTAATTTTTGGTATCCTGCTCGTATCTCTGTTATTGCTGGCACCCAAGATCATTTCCCTGCTGAACCGCCTGGGAACCGTGCTGTTGTTTAAGGGGGAGAAAGAGATCATCCGAAAGAACCCTATTGAAACCCTGCAATTATTGGAGCGGGATGCAAAAGATACCTTAAAGCGCGTAAAGAATAAGATCGCCAATGTAGACGGCGTGCGTATCGATATGATCACCAGTGGTGAGAACGCGCAAAAAACAGCCGAAGAAAAATACCAGTATGCCCGGCGCTTTACCACCGAAGCGGGCAACCTGGAGGAAAAAGCCAAACAGGCGGCAGCCGGCGGCAATAACGAAAAGGCCAATGAATTTACCCGTGATGCAAAGGAAACCCGCACCAAGGCCTTCCTGCTGGGTAAAGAAGGCGAGGCAGAAGAGCAGAATGCCCGCAGCTATGCGCAATATGCCAACCAGTTCAGCAAAGTGCTGGAAGTATTAAAAGATAATGAGAGTGCCGCGCGCATTTATGTAAGCACGCTCAACAGCAGCATTTCCATTATTGCCAAAAAACTGGAAGCCACCCAAAAAATGAAGAGCGCCACGGAAGGGTTGGCGGATGTATTTAACATTAAGGACGGCTGGGCCTTCCAGGAAGCCATGAATGCCGCTACCGGCGCCATTAGCCAAAACATTGCCTCCATCCGTTCCAACCTCGATTTCCTGGATCAGAACAACAATATTACGGTTGGGGGAACGCCTTCCCAAAGCGAACTGGAAGACTTTATCAAAAAAGTGGATGAGCGCAATCTGAAAGTGCTCAATGTAACCGAAATGGCCAGTGCCAGTTATGAACTGAAGCCGGAAGAAAAAGTAGACCGGGGCTTTTCACTGCTGGATTAATCAAACAACAAAACACAGACACATACTATGGAACAAAGATCAACCTGGTCGCGGTTACGCTGGCCGATTAAAGCGTTTATTATTGCGATTCCCATCTTCCTGGTCGGCTATTGGGGATATAAAAGCGGCGTATTTAACAGCCATGATGATGTAAAAACCGAGGCCACCACCACTACTACCGGCAGCGACGAAGGCGCTAAACCTTCGGAAGCAAAAACAAAGACTACCGCTTCCGGCAGAACTTTTAACTATGAGCCGGAAAAACCCGTAAACGGCGAATTGAAAGGTGTGGTAGAAGTAGGCGCCTCCGGGTTTAATTCATTTATCATCAACATGGATGCGGAAAAGCGCTGGGAGATCGTTTCCAAAGATTTTGGCCAGTCCTTTGCCTATGAGGGCATGGCTACTACAGAAGATATCCGCGCGGGTTTGAAGAAATACATCGGCGATATGTTTGATAAAGGCGTACGCTCAAAGAACGTACATTTTGTGATCAGCTCCGGAGCGCAGAAGGAACCCAAAACACAGGTCATTGCATCAGAGCTTAAGAAGATGGGCTATGTGGTAAACCTTGTAACACCGGATCAGGAAGGCAAGCTGGCGCTCAAATCCGTGCTGCCCGCGGCTTACAGGGATAATTCTTTTGTAACCGATATCGGCTCTGGAAATACAAAAATTTCCTGGGTGGATGCTAGCGGCAGTGTACAGGCCGTAGAAACACCCGGGGCCAAGTACTATGAAAAGGGATTGAAAGATGATGCCATTTACAACGAGGTAAAAACCGCAGCGGCAAAAGTACCATCCGGCAAACGCGAGGTATGTTTTATCCTGGGTGGGGTGCCTTTTGAGCTGGCCAAGGAGATCCGTAACGGTGAAGAGCGGTATACCGTGTTGAATGGCCCCGATACCTATAAATCGGATAAAATAAAAACCAAGAGCGGTGTAAATATTTACAAAGCCATTATGGATGCGACCAATTGCGACACGTTTGTGTTTGACTGGGATGCGAATTTTACCATTGGCTTTTTGCTGTCGCTGAAATAACGCGCAGCTACGCAAGGGAAAGGTCTGGTTACAAGTGTAGCCAGACCTTTTTGTGTGTTAGGCGCAGAGCCAAAGAGCCTCAAAGGCTGGTGCCTGTATGCAGGGGACTGGTGAGACAGGGGAGACCGTTTTATCTGCGTGCGATGTTATGCAGATGTTGCCAATGCAAGAAGGTGGGTCATCGCCTTATTGTTTGCGGTCAAAAAAGGGGGTGTCTCACAAGTCACTTAATAGTGTGTTGTCATTCTGAACTTGTTTCAGAATCTATTGATAGATAATTATTATTAGATGCCGAAACTCGTTCGGCATGACAAATGAAAGACTTTTGAGACAACCCCTTTGATATATAACCCCGCAGCTTCTTAAAACCGGTACGCCAGTTTTGCTGAGCGGTTGCCCATATCAAAAGACATGCGGTTTGTGTATTTTTTTATCCGGTTGTTGCTAATAGCCAACATCGTGATACCCCCGCCCAGGGCCATAATGCCACCTGCAATACCCATCGCACCCACCACCACTTTTGCTTCTCCCGGAGTATCGGTTGAGGAGTAGTTATACCCGTTATTGGCCTGGTTATCTCCTGCAGCAACCAGTACAATACCACCGACGATACAGGCAACACCCCCGCCGGTTAATATAGCCCCCGACCTCCGGAGTTTTTGCCAATGCTCAATCGTTTTAGCCGCACGCATCTGCGCCTTTGCTGCATCGGGAGATTGGAATATGGTTTTCGATTGAGGGTCTTTCAAAAGAAAGGCAGCAGAAGGGATTGTCGTTTTTGCCAGGTCATTTTGAGCGCCGGCAGTAATCGCAGCTCCCATCGCCATAAACAGTAGTAGCTTTTTCATGTTAAATGTTTTTAGATAAAGATGTCGTCAAACGAATATAATTGTTTTGATTTCAAGATGGTAAAAGATTCTGTTAAAAGCCTTCGCGGGATGGGTTGGGGAGCGCTTTCGCCAGGATGTTCAACAGCAGGAGTCCTTCATTGCGATCGTTGCGGATCCATAGCGCACTTTGCCCGCCCGGATGACCAGTCGGACGGGCGTTAAAAAAGGAATACCGAAAACGTGAAGCATCCATATACAACGTAACGAAAATCTGCTAATTACCGGTATGGCGATACATGCCATACAGAGGACGCATTTCACGAATAAACCCTGCTATTGTTGCGTTTTGATCAAATACCTCGTTTTATTACCCAAAAAGCAAAACAAATTTATGAGAATCATTGCATCCATTGCCTGCCTGTTAACGGTTATTGCAGCCTGTAAAAAAGACAACAACCTGCAGGACGGCTATACTTTTACCATGGCGTTTAAAAATGAACTTTCGGTACCGGTAGAGATAAGAAGGGGACAGTTATGGCCCAGGAAACCGCTGATGCCCGATACGCTTGTGTACAGGGATACGCTTAAAATTGCAGCCGGCGGCGTATATGAAAATAAACAGTTCATTTGCACCGGAAACTGCAACCCCTTCCGGGTTCAATATACCAGTGTGGCACCGGCATATAACATAAGCAAAATAGTGATCCAGGGTAAGGAGCGTATGGATACCGCCTGCAATACAAAAGCCCTTATTTTAAAAGATCCGCTTTTCAAATGCGAAGATGGGCCCACCGGCACTCCAAATATTTACGCATACTATCAGTATAAGGAAACACAAGACGCAAAAGGAAATGTTATCCGCAGAGAGTATGTGTTTGATGCGGAGGACCTGGCGACGGTGAAATAACTTCCACAGTCGCCGGCGCAAAGGCCATGGCTTCCATCATCCTTGCTGCGTCGGAGGGGATAGCGATCTCCATCCCTTATTTAACAGGTTTTCTCTTTTTATCCTGTATTCTGAAAAATATTCTATTTTTATTGGTACTATATGCAAACAAAAGAAATCACCTTACTGTATCGTCCCGTCAACCAAACCGAGCTGGATCTTATTGCACGGTCCGGCTATAAACGGTTTCCGCCACGGTTGCCGGATCAGCCCATTTTTTATCCCGTAATGAACGAGGGATATGCCATCCAGATCACGAAAGAGTGGAACGTTCCGGCCTACGGCGTAGGATATGTAACCCGGTCTGCGGTAGACAGTATATACCTGCAAAAGTTTGCCGTGCAAATTTACAAAAACAGGGAGAGCTCATTGCCGAAGGAAGATAAAAGCCCAGCCATCTTCATCCTACCGTGCGGAAGTTTGACTAAAAGCCTACAGTGCTTCCCACGCTCTACTTCAAACAAGTTACAACGATTCCAGCATCCCTCTAAAATAGCACCCTTTCAGCTTTGCCTGAATGGCGGCCCTGTCTGGCTCATCGGCAGACATATAGAATAAATCCGGGATCTTAATTTCCGTTTTTCTAAAAATGATGCTATAATTTTTCATTGCCGGGTACCGGGAGTCGGCTTCTTCCTTTAGCAGGTCAACAGCTTTATCAAATTCAAGCGCCAGGCGCTTATACTCGCGGTATTTGTACAGAGAGATTAACCGTTGAACGACTTCCGTATTGCCTTCAGATTCGTGAAATATTGTTTGTAACAGGGCTTTTTCGCTGCTTGTGCTATCCTTTAGGTGCTCAAAAAGATCAGCATATCTTAATGACATATAGATATCCTTGCTTGCCTGGGCATTGCCACAAAAATGTTCATAGGAGTTTACATTGTTCGCCTGGTTCAGGTATACCAGTGCGCTGTCGTACTGTTTCAGACTGTCATACGCCTCATAAATGCCCATAGATGCGTAATGCTTCAAATTTCCAAAAGGGCTGGCCATAATATCGCCGCCAACCAGTGTTTTATCATCATATCCACTGTTTACTACTTTTTCATAAGCTGCTATTGCCTGCCGGTAGTCCTTCTTAGTGGCAAATGCATTTCCCAGATTGTAAAGTGCATTTACATATATCTTATTCCTGGGGTGGTGCTTAATAATGTAGTGGTAATTTGCAATTGCTGCGTCCGGTTTGCCGGCTCCTTCCCACTGAACAGCTTCATTGAAATAATCCTGCGGCATTTTTTGAGCATACGCGGCGGTCATTAATAAAACAATAAAATATGTCAAAATAAACCGTTTCATCAGTAGTTGATTTTTAGCTGTACAATATTTTTGTTTTCAAGGGCGTAAAAGATCAATAGGTGATTGTTAAAGAAGGCATAGGATGGGTATATATAGCTAAACTGCTCCAGCTTTTTATACACACGGTTATTGATATTTAAGAAATAGCTTCCTTCACCGGTTTTTTGAATTACGAAAAAGCCATCCGCTGTCAGGTCTCCCAATACAATTTCTCCGGGCTCCTTGTTGTTGCAGAAACTCATTTCCTTAAACGCCAGCATTGGGCCAGACAGGCGCCCTTTATAAATCAGGTACCCCTTATCATTGATCTGCAAATATCTTAAAGGCTCCTGCTCCCGGGCATTTTCCATCTGTTTGTAGGTAGGAGAGAAGTAATTGTGTACGGGAAAAAGATGGATGGTATCCCTCCGGTTATCATAGCCACCCAGTACCCGTTGGTGACCCCGGTATACATAAAAAGAATCATCAGTTACAAAAAAATGAGTTGAAACGCCTTCCGGGGTTATGTAAATGGGCGCGGCCCTTACTCCATAACGGGTAATGGGTTTGGGGATCTCTTTTCCATTAACAAATTTGTATAAATAATAATTTCTTTTTCCATAAACCGAAAAATTACCCTTATGATCCATAGCCGGGCTGTATATTTCATCATAGTTCAGTGTGTAATCCACCCCATTTACCACAAGGTGCGGGGTGCTGTCCTTTATATAACTGAACAAAAAGTTCTTATGGTCTACCACCTGCAGGTTTTGATACTCCTTTATATTTTCAAACAGATGGTTGTTAACAATCAGGATGCTATCTCTTCTTCCATCAATAAAATAGCCATTGTTGTTTTTAAGAAAGGATCCGGAAGGCTCACTTCCAAGGCGATAAGTACCTCCCGGGGTATATACCACATGCCTGAAGGCCGATGAGTCCCGGGTATTTCGCTTGCTGTAGCGGCTATAAATAAACCCGTTTTTATCATTGATCTGCAAATTGGAGAAAGCAAAATCAGCGGAATCAATATATTGATTACCGGCAAACAGCTTATAACGGCCTTTATCAAAAACGTAGTAGATGTAGCGTCCATTGTCACTAAAGCGTATCCAGCGTTCATAATCAAAGCTGATCTCCCTGGCTTTAATCTCCAGGGGGGATGGCGCCCCTCCATTAAGCAACCGGGATCCGGTCATCATGGTATCCGTATCGATAATTTTGCTGCCATTTACGTAATAGTTGATCCGGCCCTCCTTCCATTCCGGAACCGCAATAAAACGCTTGTCATAGGACACCGGGTACTTAAAGTCGATAAGATCTTTGCCTGTTACCGGGCCAAAAATATAAGGCTGGTTTATCAGGTAATACTTGTGCGTCTTGTTAGCTGTAGGGGTTAAGGTTTCTATTTGGCCGTAGGACTTTCTTTTTAGCGGGCCGGTGGTATCCTTGCCGGATATAAAATACTCCTCGTTTTTATTTTTTTCAACCCGGACCAGGTAATTGCCATTTTCATCAAACCGAATCTCTTCTGCATGCAGGATGCTGCTGTCAATATCTTTTAAAATAATTTTCTTTTGAAGCTGTTGTGCCCTGGCAGGGGTTATAGCAGCAATGCTTATGATCAGCGATATAAAGCAGCGATATTTCATGAAGTTTCCGGTATGAATGAAGTGCCAAATTTACACAATCCTGTAATATAATGATTGAAACAAGCGTAACGGAGCAATAGAGACGGATTCTCCGGCATTTCGTATTTCGCAGCAGATTCGCAGATCCAAACAACTTGATGCTGCCATATTCATCACCCTTACCCCTCTTAAACATGCCTCCTCCAAAAGCAAAAGCCCCACCCATCCGGCTGCGCCCCGTACCTGAAATCCTACCCATCTTACCTAAAACCCAAGCGGCCTTAGCTTTTTCCCAAACCCACCCACCTGTACAGGTAGGGGTACCCATCTCCAGGCTCCGGCGGCTGAGGTAAAGAGGTACCCCCGGGTATAAAAAAAAGCTCCGCGAGCGAAGCTTTAAGGTGGGTGGGGTACCTTATAAGGCGGGCCCTCCCAGGTATTTGCAATACGGGTTTAGGAATTAGGTACCGGCCCCCGGCTTTCAGGTGGAGGTACGGTACCTTTACCCTGACCGCTAAACCGCTGCCGCAGCTGCTCATACACCGTTTTCGTGCCCTGCACGCCCGATTCCGCCGCTGCGCCCAAAATTTTATACATTGCCAGGGCGCTGGAATACGCCTCACTGCCCGCCAGTAGCTGCGTATCCGCCAGCTTTTCTCCCAGTTGCTGCACCAGCATCACCAGCTCGTCCAGGGCATGGAACAGAGCCAGGTCCTTCTTCATATTCTCCACTTTTATAAACGCCGGCAGCAGTGCTGCATTATTGGCTGCCGCCTGTATGGCATCCTCGGTAAACACCTTGTTGCTCACACTAATTTTAGGCAGTGCCATGCGCTCTGCGTTGGTAAGGCCCACCAAAAAGGGTAGGGCCTGTTCAATAGCCATCAGCTGGTCTTTTACGGTTTGTACAACAGCGGGGGTAAGGGTAGCATCTACCCGGTTAAAGGTTGCATTTGTCATAATGGATGTTTTAAATTGTTAGGGAAAATTGTTTGCGTTGTTTTGATGTGTTTTAATATATAGCAGTTTTTATTACTGGTAAAAAGAGTGCTGCATTAAAGATAAAACAAATGAGTGTTATTTGATATATTTTAAAATATAAGAGGCTGTTAAAATAGCCGCTTTAGCTATAGAGCGCCCCCGCATAACGAAGCGAGCGCAGCGTAACGAATAGGTTCCTCCCGTATAGGCCTCCCGGCCTGTGCGCATCCATAACTTACCAGCGTTCAATGCCACCCCCCGGCAAAATCCACCCCCAAACTTGTCGTTTTCACCCAATATCCAATTCCCCAATCCCATCCATCTTTGTAGGTTCAATAAAACAGGCATACAACGCAAAAACAGTCGTTATGAAAAAGAGCATGAATACCCGCAATATTTTCAACCCCCTACTTTTAATCACCATTATTATGCTTACAGCAGCTACATCACAGGCACAACCCACCCCGGCCGACAGCGGCTATGCGCCCCTCAACGGCATCAAGGTTTATTACAAGGTATATGGACAGGGTCAGCCCCTGGTGTTATTGCACGGCGCTTTTATGACCATCGACGGCAACTGGGGTCCGCTTATTCCCGAGCTTTCAAAAACCCGCAAGGTCATTGCGCTGGAGCTGCAGGGGCACGGCCACACCCCGTACTCCGATCGGCCGTTGTCCCACGCCACCCTGGCCGCCGATGTGGCCGGCGTAATGGATTACCTGCATATAGACAGTGCGGATGTGGTGGGCTATAGCTTTGGCGGCGCCATCGCCTACCAGTTTGCCATACAACACCCAAAGCGCGTAAAAAAACTCGTCATCATTTCCGCCACTTATAAAAGTGAAGGCTGGCTGCCCCAGGTAAACGCCGCCTTTAAACAAATGAAGCCCGGGCTTTTTGATCAATCGCCCATGCACACCGCCTACAATGCCGTAGCGCCGGATACCACAAAATGGATCCCCTTCCTGCAGCAAATGATCGCCTCCGCCCAGCGGCCCTTTAACCTGGGCGATGCCAACATTGCAAAAATTACCGCCCCCGTGCTCATCATTGCCGGCGATAACGACGGGCTGGATAAACTGGAGCTCATCAAAACCTACCAGCTGCTGGGCGGCAATGTGGTGGCCGGTTTTGGCCCCGCCCCCGCATCCCAGCTGGCCATTGTACCCGGGCAGGGGCATGTAAGCCTTATGGAGCAAACCACCACGCTGTTGAACCTCCTCAACGGCTTTTTAAAGTAGGGGGGCATTAGTATTATCGTCATCCCGACCGAGCCCGCAGGACGAGCGGAAGGATCTCTCCTGCGGCGGTTTTTATGAATCCGGTCCCGGAGGTTTTCGGGATGCCTATGGCGGCGGAGTGGAGCCTGTCCCGCAGAAGGCGGGATCACTTACTTCAGCTGTGGAATAAGCATCAGCCATCGCCCACACCAGGGGCTATCGGCCCCATACATAACACTCTATGTCCCCCGGGTCTCCCCGTCCCCAAAATAGTACCAGTACCTTTAAACGCAGGCTTCCCGGCCTGCGCCGCGCCAGCGCCGGTACTACAAAAGCCATTCACTTTTTCCGGGTATCTTTCAATATCTTTTTTGCATCGCCATCCAGCTTACGTCTCAGTTTTGCAATGTCTTCTGCCGGGGGCAGTGTTTCCGGTTGTACGCCGCGCTCGTTCAGCATATCTCTTACGGCTTTATTATTGTCTACATGCTCTTTTGATATTTGCTGACCGCCTTTCAGGTCTTTTTCCACTACGTTATGACTGGTGAGCTCTGTAGCAAAATCCTTGGCTTTAATGGTAAGCGTAGGCAAAAAATCCGCCAGGGTCCGATTCGCAGGTACGCTCAGCTTCTTCTTCATATCCGCCGTGCTAAAGCCGCCAAACAAGGCCTGGTCGCCTTTAGAGCGGATCAACGCAAAACTTTGCTCATCCACCCCACGCTCGTAAATAATGCCCGACAGTTTTTTCTCCGATTTGGTCAGCTTCTCCCGGGCCGATACCCTTGCCACATCCAGCAGGCGCTGTTCAATAATTTCTTGCTTACGGGTTTGTACCGCAAAATAAGTTTGAGCAAACGCAACGGCCGGCTTAGCGGGGTCGCCGTTCTGCGCTACCAGGTAGCAGGCGTAGCGGGTAAGCGCAATATCCAGAACAGGACGTTGTGCTCCCTTAGCCAATTCGATCATTTTCGTGACATCACGAAAATGATCCGTCACTGCTTCCCCGGCGGCTTCGCAGGATTTACGTGCTTTATCCAGCGCATTCAAAAAATTTTCCCAGCGGCTATAGCCCAAAATAGGTTGAAGTTCCCGGGCGCTCCAGCATTCCACGCCTTTTACTTCATAGCAGGCGGCTTCAAATTTTTGTAATAATTCGGTGATTAATTCTTTTTTCATGGTTATATATTTTAGGTAAAGTTAAAAATAAAGCTTGATGAATAGTGGAGCATTCCCGTTCATCCCGACCGGCCCCGGTTGACCGAGGGAGGGAGGAAGCTCTGTGGGATCTTGTTTTTAGGTGCATTCTTGCGCAGGCCTCCCGGCCTGTGCATACCCGTAACTTGGGTGCTACCTAAAGCGGCTTCTGTAATTATTGTACTGCAAAATATATTAAGCTAAGTAACAACGCCGCACAGGCCGGGAGGCCTGCGCGAGTAATGTGCTTTACGGTTTTCCGTAATTTTTGTTCTTTGAGCGCTGATACTTTTGTATCAAAAGCAATTATGAGAACGTACAAAGTAGTGCCTTATGTGGCCAATATTACGGTTAAAGAGACCACAGGGAGCGTGGCACAAAAGCTGGAAGTACTTATTAACGATTTTGCATCTCAGGGCTGGACGTTCGAATCGGTAGAGAAATTTGAAACCATAGTTGATGATCCCGGGTGTTTTGGTATCAACGCTAAAACGTCCACCACTTTCTTTCAATTGGTCGTGTTTTCTAAAGAAAATTAAATGCGATATTTTCTGCTGCTTATAATACGATTGTACTGGCTGACGCCTGAAAAGAACCGGCGGCGCTGCCTCTTTAAAGAGACCTGTAGCCGGTATGTATACCGGATCACCCGGCAGCAAGGGTTAAGAGCCGGCCTTGCCGCTTTAAAAGACCGACGCAGGAAATGCAGACCTGGATATTATTATATTAATAAAAATGCAGTGCGTATGGCAGATTGTTGCATTGTGCCTGCTGAACTATTAAACATAAAAGCCTGAAAGGCTACAAGAAAAGACGCATAAAAAACATTTAAAAAATTTGCCAATGAGACCTTTAAATTTGACCATCCTATTAATCATTATTGTTCTGAGTTCATGCAACCGGTACTACTTAGTTGAAAGTTCAGATCCGGTAAAATATTCCTCAAATGATTTTATTTCGAGTCTGGAATCAGAATATAATACAGATTTTGTTGCTCCATATAATTACTTCCTGTTGCGGAAAAAGAAAAACTTCGGACAGTCGAATTATGGAATTATTTATGGAGACCAAGCTGGATACATTTCCAGCTCCAACGGTTTTACATTATCTCGCCCCATATCAAAGAAGAGGTATAAAAAGAAGTATGGCGCATCATTTCGGGCATACAAACAAAAGAGCAATGAAGTAAAAATCGCCTACTTTCAAAAGAAAAGAGCAGAAGACGACAGCGCCTATAAAGCCAGATCTTCTGGTAGTTCTGATACATATACGCCCGGTACCGGCGGTCCAGTTCATGTGCAGGGATATTATCGAAAAGACGGTACCTATGTACGTCCTCATACAAGGAGCGCGCCCAGCAGAAGAAGATAAAATAAGATCTAAAAATTGGAACCATGACACAACGCAAACCGTACAATCCCAATACCAAATATGGCAGGCGCAAGCTTAGAGAGCAAGCCCATTATAATTATGTAAATGGAACTCCCGAGTACAGGAAAGATATTGATAATATAAAAGCAATTGTTTGGGTAGTTATTATCGCTATAGTTATAATAATAGGGTTTATTATTTATTCGGTTTCCGGTGTGGAGGGTTTGCTCAGATGGCTTAAATAGAAACTTAGGCCTTACCTGGTTTACTCCATTCCTTCATCCGCTTCTCCATTTCTGCAACCAGCTCTCGGTTATTTTGAAAAACAATATTGGATTGAATTAAGTGTTACAGTTTGGCGGATGCTTCTTCCAAACGTAACAGACAGTCCCTCCTGGCCTGTGCCCATCCGTTATTTGACAGCTGCCTGCAGCTGGTGTTTATAATCGCTATATCCCCAAGGCAGGTCACACTGAGTAACAGCGCCGCGCAGGCCTTTGGCCTGAGCGTGGTAGATCTTTTTTACTTATATTTATGATATACAAAGAGGCATTATAAGAGGCTGGCTTATTTTCCAGATATTATTGGATAACTCAAATATAAAACTTACTAGCTGATAAGATTTAATGCTTATTATAAAATACCAAATATGAATCGCTTGTTTCCAGAAGAGAAAGTGTGGATTACTTTCAATGGCATATATAAAGACAAATTCAAAGGCAATCGTAGAGAGTATTTCATCGGAACGGAGAAAGGCCTTCTGCAAAAATTTTCAGGAGATGTCTACTCTGGATATGAGTTCATATCAGACAACGGTTGCAAATACTTTATTTCCACAAATAAAAGTCAAATCCCACCGAATTATGATGCAGCATTTGTAATAGAAAAACCGAAAGAAAAACTGACTATTCCAATACTTTCTAAATGTAAAAAGAAACTAGAGTATATTAAACCGCCCTCTATTCAAAATGTTATAGAAAGTTGGAAGGATTGTTTTACTTACAAAAAAGAACTTAAGGACAGGTCAGGAAACATAATACAATTTGGTCTTAGGCCTCCTCAAATTGGCGCATTACATTCGATTCAGGCTCATTGGAGTATTTCACCTAAGCCTGCGTTAGTTGTAATGCCAACCGGAACTGGGAAAACCGAAACAATGCTTTGTCTAAGCGTTGCTGAAAAATGCCAAGGACTATTGGTTATAGTCCCATCCGATTCATTGAGAACTCAGATTTTTAATAAATTCAAAACACTCGGCATTCTAAAAAATAGTGGTTTTGAAGTTATTGCTCAAACAGCCAAGAATCCCATAGTGGGGTTTCTCAAAACAGGTATAAAAAATATTGATGACGCAAATGGTATTCTAAATTCAAATATTATTATATCTACTCCGCAAATCATCACAACGATTTTGAAAGATGATTCTAAAATCAAAGATCTTTTTCTTAACTGGTGTGGTTATTTAATTATGGATGAGGCCCATCATAGCCAGGCAAAGGAATGGAATATTATCAAATTACAGATTGAATCACTAAATAAACCAATACTTCTTTTCACTGCTACTCCATTCCGAAACGATAAAAAACGTTTAGCAGGAAAAATTATATATGATTACCCTCTGTCTTTAGCTCAAAAAGACAACTACTATAAAAACATCATTTTTCATCCTATTCTTGAATTCAATCCCAAAATAGCAGATAAAAAAATAGCCGAAAAGGCTATATCATTGCTAGAACTCGACAGATTGGAAAAGCTTGATCACATATTAATGGCAAGAGTTGACACAATGAAAAAAGCGGAAGAAATATTTGAGTTCATTTACAAACCATACAAAGAATATAATCCGGTTTTTATTCATAGCAATATAAAATCTGCCGAAAGGAAGATGATTTTGGAAGATATCGTAGCAGGGAAGCATAAAATAATTGTATGTGTAGATATGCTCGGGGAGGGATTTGACCTACCGCAATTAAAGATTTGTGCCTTACATGATATTCACAAAAACATCACTACATCATTTCAGTTTTTTGGAAGATTCACAAGAGAATCGTCTTTAAATCTGGGAAAAGCTTCTATAGTTGCCAACATCGCTGACCCTAAACTAAAGGGAACATTGAAAAAACTATATCAAAAAGATTCTGATTGGGACAAAATCATTAGACATGCTAATGAAGACATCATGGGTGCGGTAAAAAAAGAGCAGGATTTTTTTCAAAATTTCTCTGATGTAGAAATTTCGGCAAAAATCCCACTTCGGAATATAACACCTGCCATGAGTACTGTAGTATTCAAGCTATATGATACAGAAATACAATGGACGCCGGAAAATTATGTCGCTTGTTTTACCAATGAAAAGTATGAAACAGTTTCTGTTGAACATGAGGAGGAAAACCTATTAGTAATTATCGCAAAAAAAACTGACACAGTTAAATGGGGTCAAATTGAAGACCTCTTAACTTGTGAGTACGACTTATACATTCTTTATTTAAATCTTGAGCAAAAGCTGTTATTTATCAATAGCACAAATAATGGCACTACTCACGACAAACTTGCAAAAGCTGTTGTTGGTAAAAATTTGAGCTTATTTAATGAAGCTGAAATATATAAATGTTTAGATGGCATTTTTCAATTAGAACTCTTCAATCTGGGTTTAAAATCAATTTTAAGTGGTCCTATTAGTTTCACTATGTATGCTGGAAGTAGTATTATAAGTGGATTGGACGAATTAGACAAAAACACAAAATCCAGCTCAAACCTTTTTGGCGTAGGTTACGAAAATGGAGAAAAAATGACTATAGGATGCTCATCTAAAGGACGAGTGTGGACCAAGTTGGTCAAAACGATTCCCGAATTTTGCTTGTGGTGTGATGCCCTTGGAAACAAACTATTGGATGACACTATTGATGTTAAAAACATTTTCAAGTTCATACAAAAACCCGAAAGGAAAACAAACTTTCCTTCCGATAAAGTACCCATAGCGATCAAATGGAACGAAGAACTATATATAGATTCCAATATGGCAACGTACCTTGGTACACCCATTGTGGATTTCACTATGACTATCCTCGCTTATAGCAATAATTCATTAGATTTTCAAATATTCTCGAATCAAGCTGCAACACAATATCGACTAGTCATTAAAAAATCTATCCGAGGATATGAATATTCTCGGATAGCGGGAATGCCATTTAACATTAACTATAAAGGCGATCAAATTGAAATCATTCAGCTATTTCATGAATTTCCACCGATTATTTGGTTTCATGACAACTCCAAAATGTACAATAACATATTTTTTTCTTTCAAAGGCAAAATATCAATATTCGACACCAGCAAGTTAATTCCTTTAAAATGGGATGGGGTTAACATTAAAAAAGAATCACAAAAAAAGGAAAAAAGAAATGATTCCATTCAGTATTATATAATAAATAAACTTAAAACTCAAGGAGATTACAAATTAATATTTGATGACGATGATGCCAATGAAGCAAGCGATATTATAGCAATTAACTTTGATGAAACAAATAACATTCGGATAGAGCTTTATCATTGTAAATTTTCTTCAAAGACCCAAAGTGGGAGTCGCCTCAAAGATCTATATGAGGTTTGCGGTCAAGCTCAAAGGAGTTTTCATTGGAAACACAATACATTTGAACTTTTGCAGCATATGGTAAGACGACAAAACAAACGTATGGACCAATATAAAAAAAGCCGGTATGAGATTGGGGGTGATGAAGAGTTAAGGACGCTGACTAATATGATAACATCAGGATACTGTAACTTGGATTATAGCATTTATGTTGTGCAACCTGGTATTTCCAAAAAGGCAATAGAAAAGGAAAGCGAGCATTTAAAAATACTTGGGGCTACGGACTTACTTTTAAAAAAGACGGGTAACACATTTTATGTAATAGTTAGTGACTAAAGTTGTAGGACCTATTTAACTTCAAAAAATCAATAAAGATAACTTCATGGCTCGAGAAGCAGCTATAGTCACTTCTTGCTATTTTTTAGACGAATAAGGCAAATTACCTTTGCCTTTAATGGCAAAAGAAGAAAATATAAAAATCAGTTTTTGGGGAATTAAGTTGGAGGCCAACAACCCAAGCAAGAAAAGTATTACCATATTAGTACTGGTTATGGTGTTCCTATTAGCGCTGCTAACTTTATGCTGGCTGCTTAAAATAAATAGCGTTCTAAATACTATTGGAAATTGAACAACATTCACAAACGTGAATTATTTCTTCTTCCGTATCAGGATGTATGCCAGCACCACAAGCATAACGGCTGCACAGCCAAATTTTATATTCTTTTCATAAGCCGGGGCAAATAGAAACGCAAAATTGGCGGCAAAAAAAGCAACAACAGCAGTTATTACAGCAATATAATATTCGGTGGACCATTTTTTCATAAAAGCAAGAACAGTAAATAATCAATAGATAAAACACAAAGCTATTTCTGCCCCACCAGTTTCACCCCCTCACACACATACTCCAACAATTCACCCGGTTTTACACCGATAGCCAGGGCAATCAGGTATAATTCTTCAACCCTTAATTTGGCAGTAGGGTTGATCGTTAATTCACTTAACCGAGGCTTGCTTAAACCGGTTTTTCGAGCAACTTCTGATTTATTAGTCGATCGGGCCTGTAAATATTCTCCAAGTCTTGTCATTGGGTTTCAATAGTTTCTGGAAATAATTAATGGTTTAATGTAAATAAATCCAGAAAATCGAAAAAAGATTTGGAGATATTGTCCGACTTACTGTAAATTCGTACAGAAAGTCTTAAAAAAATGATTAAGCCATGAAACACTTTTGGATAAATAGTACTTAGCAATAGACTGCAAAATACTTAGCGTATTTGCTTTATTTCCGTTCCTAAATTCTACGACTTTTTATGACGACGGGATGATAAGGTAAATCGCTCATGTTTTTCTTTATTGTATATAGCATATATTTAAAGATTAAAGCGTGGGCGTTCTTATTTCGTTGTCGGGGTGTCGTAGCCCTTTAGGAACAATAAGGACTAACCCACGCTTCTTTTTGCGTGCGGTGGTCCGGCTTTAAAAATTTTCCAGTTGCTAAAATCCATCGCTATGCACGCCGTTACTACACCTATACAAAACACCCACCCCTTTAATGAAGAGCAATGGCTGCCCGTGCTCTTTTTACTGGCAGATACCCAAACCTGGCTGCAACAATTGCAGGGGCAGCATCTGCGCCAGCTACCCGTAAAAAACCGTAAAAAGCTGCTGCGCAAAAGCTGGTACCTCAGCGCAAAGGCCCTGGCCCATATATTAGAGCGCCACTACCACAAAGTAGCCCGCCACCCGCTGGCCGGCAAATTTACCATACCCATACCCGCCATTGTAGCCGCCATAAAAGACGCGGGGCAGCAAACACCGCAGCAGCCGCAACCCGGCGGCCATTGCCAACGTGTATATGATACCGGGGCCACCATGGGGTATAACAACCGCGGCCAGCCGGTAACCACTATAACCGTAATAGCGGATGCCGCGGGGGAGATCATTACCGCCTTCCCCGGCACGCCAGACCAGTGAGGTCTGTACGCGGCGGGCGTTAGACCGCACAGGTTTCCCTCCGCCAAAGAGCAGGCCGCTACCACAACAACAGCCGACACCGGCCCGCTGTCCCCCGTGTCCGCATGTCCCCCAAATAGCAGCAGCTTGCACTGGCGATAATAATACTTCAGAGATTTCTCCACTACGCTGCGCTCCGGTCGAAATGACGGAAAACCTATCACCCCAAAACAAAAAACATATGAAAAACCCCAGAACACCCGACCCCTTCCACACCCAATTCTGGTGCAATGAAGCTACCACCAATCCCTACCGTGCCTTTTACCTCTGCTTTAGCCATGCGGGTAAAATTCATGAGCTGCGCAAAATACTACAGCATGTATTGCTGTTTATGGAACGGGAAGAGCCGCAAACGGATATACCCGTGTACCGCGTATGCTGTGCCTTTATGGCCATTAACTCCGTTATTACCGCAGCGCATTATATTTATACCCATCCGGAGCCGGAGCCCGTGGCCGGGTGGCCGGGCTACCTGTCCGTACTCAAAAGCAAACTGCCCTATGAACAAACCAGTTATACGTCCTACTTTATATCCGAAGCGGAACATGCCAACCTGCAGGAAGTGCTGAAAATATTTTTCGGCTACCAAAGCTGTGACGACTGGAATGCCGAACTGCACCTGCTGCTGTACCATGCCCTCACCCATTGGAGCCTGCCGGTGGTAGTGGACCTGTTCTCTCATTGGTTTTACCTCTCTAAACTGCTGGAAGCGGCCTGGCTCTTTGCCGAATGGGAGGTGGAGTAGGGGCTGCGGCATGTATATATGCCGGTGCATGAGGGCACGCAACTTGGCCGCAGACCACGCACCGCGGCTGCAACACAAAATGTGCCCTGCCTATGGCACTCCGTCTCTTATTAGCGGGTGCCATCTCCGGAATGAATTCCGGAGTTGCCCGCTGCACCTTACCGCTGTAAAATTTGTAGGGCCCCTGTAAATTTTGTGTTACCAAAACAGAGCCGGGGAATAGCGCCGGGTTTCCGGCTTATTTGTTGATGCGGGTAAGCGGAACATCTTAACTACAAAATTAAAACTACAACAATGAAAACAACAACGCTGGGCATCCTCCTCCTTGGCCTGCTGCTTACTGCATGCAAACAAAACGTAAAAGATACAGAACTAACGGCCGCCAGGGCCGCCAACCCTAAATCAACGCTGGCGGCATTGGCATCGGTATACCAAAACCCGGTAATACCGAATGCGCAGGACCCTAAAGACCCGCAGGTATTTAAGGCGGCAGACGGTAAGTTTTACCTGGTGCACCCGGATGATAATAAATACAAGATCTACTCCTCGCCCGACCTGGTAAACTGGACCCTGAGAACCGCATCCGGCTTTAGCAAGGCTACCGGCTCCTTTTGGTCGGCCGGCAGCTTTAAATACGGCAGCACCTATAACCTGTATTATACCTATGTGCAGGGCGCCAATAACAAACGGATTGGTGTGGCCACGTCCACTACGCCGGAAGGTCCGTATACAGATGCCAATGCCAACCTGGTGGTGAAAACGGATGCCTCCGGTGGCTATATTCCGGTCATCGATCCGTCGGTGTTTAAAGACCCTGCCAATGGTAAGGTATACCTGTACTATGCGCGGAACGTGGGCACGGGTACCCTGCCGGATCTGCGCTGTGTGGAGCTTACCGCCGATGGGTTAAACACGGTAGCGGGTACGGATAAGCAGGTGCTTACGATTACGCAGGATTGGGAAAAGATCAATATAGAGCACCCGCTGGTATACTATGCACCCAACGCACAAGCCAGTCACCGCTACTATATGTTGTACAATGGTGCGGGTGGCGCGTTGCCCCGTTATGCCATCGGGTATGCCTATGCGGCTTCCCCCACCGGGCCTTTTACCAAGGCCGTGGAGGGTACCAGTACGGGCAATAACCCCCTGGTGGCGCAGGACCCGGCCAAGGGTATTTATGGCCCGGGTGCGCCCAACACGGTGGTGGATGATGCCGGTGAGCGCTGGCTCATCTACCGTATAAAAACCACCAATACCGAGGCCTGGAACGACCGCGCTATTTGTATTGATGTACTGTTCCGCAATACGGCCGACCAGCTGATTTGCACCCCCACCAAGGGCACCAACCAAACGGCTCCTACCTTTTAATGATACCCCAACCTCAACGGGCCTTGCAGCAATGCAGGGCCCGTTGCTTTTATAACGGTTTACGCTAACTGTTTTCTTTGGCAATATTACGGTGGTTCCCGGCATCACCCGGGCAAATCAAATTGTCCTCCCTATCCCCCCAGCCCTCCTTGTCCCCATACAACCAACCACCCCCAATAAAAAAGCCCGGCTAAAAACCGGGCTGTATCATTACTAGTAAATACCCTAAAGAAAACGCTTCTTTTTAAAGCCACCGCCGTTGTTGTTGTTATTATTGCGGCGGTTATTGTTTCCGTTGTTGTTGCCGCCGTTTCCGTTGCGCGGCTGAAACTTATTGCGCTTGTTAAAGTTGCTTTTGTTATCGCGGCCGTTATTATTATCCGGGCGAAACGCTTTTACACTGGGCGTATTGGTAAAGGCCAGCTGACCATTGGTAATATCGCTCAGCTCGCTTTGGATAGCATCATCATGCACAATTTCCTTATGCCAGTTGCTATACGCCAGCTTCATGTAATAGGCAATGCTGTTGGCAAAGCCCTGCTTTTTATCAGGATCTGTTTCTTCCAGTCCCTTTTCTATAAGGGCCTCCAGGTTCGATCCCAGGTGCGCCAGCTTGGAGCTGCGGGTAGGGTAGGGAATGGGATCCGGCTTGGCGCTCAGCTCTTCCTTGGTAGGTTTGGGATAGGGCGCATCCACATCCAGCTTAAATTCGGAGATCTGGAACAGATGGTCCCATAATTTATGTTTGTAATCTTCTACGTTTTTCAACGAAGGGTTCAGGATGCCCATTAACTCAATAACGGCATAGGCGTTTTTCTTTCTTTTTTCAGGGTCTTCAATGGTTAAGATGTATTCTACCATCTTCTGCACATTTCGGCCATACTCCCGTATGGTCAGATGATTCCTTGTAGTATTATATTCCATAAAAATGTTTGGGATCGCTCAAATGTATGTAAGTTCAATATTTGGATACGTTATACCTTATACCTTTGCAGCTAATCACAAAGATAGACAAAATCGATTTAATTGAACAGAATTTTCAACGAACCCCGGATTCAGCAGTGTCAATAGCAATTTACAGTCGCAATATAAAAAAAGATCTTGTTTTAGATCGGTTTAATAACCTGGTAATAAATCGTTTACAGCAGTATTTGCCAGGCGCGGAAATGCTGGTTTTTTCACCGGTTGCTGTCGCAGAGCAGGCCCTGCCGCACCCGGATATGCGGGTAATACCGGTTTTTAAAAAGCAGTCCGGATGGCTGCGGCGGGCGCTGGAAAAGAAGTGGACCCTGCCCAACCTGCTGAAAAAGAACCATGCGCAGGCCCTGCTGCTGGCAGATGTAAAAGAGCTGTTAAATATAAAACTGCCCCAGTTTTTGCTGGTGGCAGATGATGCCGCATATATAAAAAGCGGGCACCCGTCCCTGCACAAACCGGCCGGACTGGTGGTAAGCTCCCTAGCTCTTAAGGAAGCATTGGTAAAACATTCAGGCGTGCACGCTAACAAGGTTTGGGTGGTGGAGGGGCTGATGGCACCGGGTTTAAAACCCCTGGACATAAATGCTCAATTTGACTTTAAAGACCGGGTAACGGAAGGCCGGGAGTTTTTTATTTGTGCCGATGTGCATTGGACACGGGGGCAATTGCTGACCTTGTTAAAGGCCTTTTCACGCTTTAAAAAGATGCAGCAATCCGGCTGGAAGCTGCTCATCACCCAGGGGGGAAACCATCCGCGGTCCGCATTCAGCGCCGTTTTTGCAGCCTTGGATACCTATAAATACCGGGAGGATGTGGTGTTGTTTGAAAGCGCCGGCCCCGGGGATTACGCCGCAGCCGTGGGCGCGGCCTATGCCGCCGTTACCTTTCAGCAAAACGCGGGTTTTCCCGCTGCCGCCTGTGAAGCGCTCCAATGCCAGGTGCCGGTAATGGCCCCCGTGGCACAAAAGGGCCGGGTACATCCGTCGGCCCTGTTATTTGCCGATGAAGCCGCCCTGGCGCAGCAACTGATGGAACTGTATAAAAATGAGGGCCTGCGGCAACAGCTGGTGCTGCAACTGGAGCAGGACCCGGTAAAACCGGCGCCGGAAACGGGGCTAAACCTGCTTCAACAGCGGCTTTTGCAGGCCTGATGGTGATTGCTTACATTTGCGGTGCTGCAACCGGCTGCCTGAAGGGCACCGATAGCCGCAAAAATGCAGGATGCGGAAGGTATCCGGGGGTACCGGTTTTTAGCACCTGGGTCATTAAAGAAATAATAAAAACAGCGATGAAATCAACGATCACGATAAATGTGGAACTGGATGAAAACAAGGTTCCATCCGATATTAGCTGGAATGCCACCGCCAGCACGGCAGAAAAAGAGAAACGGGCCAAGGCGGTCATGCTGTCTTTATGGGATGGGGCAGAGCGGGCCGCCCTGCGGATAGACCTGTGGACCAAGGAAATGATGGTGGATGAAATGGCCGATTTCTTTTACCAGTCGATGATGACCATGGCCGATACCTACGGACGTGCCACCCAGTACCACGACCAGGTAAAGGAACTGAAGGACTTTGCCCAGGAATTTTATAAAAAGTTCCAGGAAAAACAACTGGAACAACAAAAAGCAACGTAAATGCGGAACGCTTAACGCTAAATGCGCAATGCAAAAGGCGGAACGCTAAAGGCTGAATGCTAAAAGCTGATAGCTGACCGCTGATAACTAAAGACTGAACACTGAAAACTCAATAACATGTCACTGGAACAAACCATTAATGAAGATATAAAGAAGGCAATGCTGGGCAAGCAGGAAGTAGCATTGCGCAGTTTAAGAGCCATTAAAGCCGCTATTTTGCTGGCTAAAACGGCGGAAGGTGCCAAAGACAGCCTGTCTGCCGATGACGAAATAAAGCTGGTGCAAAAGCTTGTAAAACAGCGTAAAGATTCGCTGGAGATCTTTGAAAAACAAAACCGGCCGGACCTGGCGCAAAAGGAAAAAGAAGAAATTGAGGTGCTGGAAAAATACCTTCCGGCGCAGCTGAGCGTGGAGGAAATAAAACCCATTATCGCCGGTTTTATTGCACAAACAGGCGCTGCTGGTCCGGCAGATATGGGCAAAGTAATGGGACTGGCCTCAAAAGAGCTGGCCGGTAAGGCAGACGGAAAGACCATTGCCGCCGTGGTAAAGGAACTGTTGGCTCAATAAGCACCGGATGATCATTGATCTTGTTTTTGCCGTGCTGGTATGCCTGGCGTTGTTGAAAGGCTACCGGAAGGGGTTGATCGTAGGGCTTTTCTCCTACCTGGCACTGGTGATCGGCCTGGCGGCGGCTATGAAATTATCTTCGGTAGTTGCCGGTAAAATCGGTACCATTGTAAAACTGTCCGACAAATGGCTGCCGGTGGTGGCCTTCCTGGTGGTACTGGTAGGGGTAATCCTGCTGGTGCGGTGGCTGGCAAAGCTGCTGCAGTTTTCGGTAGAAAAGATCATGCTGGGATGGGCCAACCGGCTGGGGGGTATGGTACTGTTTACTATGTTGTACCTGGCGGTGTTCTCAATCCTGTTATTTTATTTAAACCAACTGCATTTGCTGCCTGCAAACACGGTAAAGGATTCCGCCACCTTTGGTTTTACCCAATCCTTCGGAAAACGGGCAATGGATACCATCGGCCTCCTGATTCCGGCCTTCCGGAACCTGTTTGAGCAACTGGAGCAGTTCTTTAATTGAAAAATTAATAATTTAACTATTGTTTTGACAGTATTTTTTTTATAGAATTTAATACTTTTATATAAATTAACATTTTGATTCATTATTAAAATCAATATATTAGCAGCTATATTGCTATAAACAAAGGAATGGAATACGAAATAAAACAGCACGATAAGTTCAGGTACATTGAGGAAGGCGAGGGACAAACGCTGGTGCTGTTGCATGGTTTGTTTGGAGCTTTGAGCAATTTTGGAGATCTGATCAATTATTTTAAAAATCATGTGAAGGTTGTGGTACCCATGCTTCCGCTGCTGGAAATGGATATCCTCAACACCAGTGTAAGTGGCCTGGCCAAGTACGTGAACAAATTTATTGAAACCCGGGGCTACGAAGACGTACACCTGCTGGGTAACTCCCTGGGCGGTCATGTGGGGCTGGTATATCTTTTAAGGAACGAACCCAAAGTGGTGAAGTCACTGATCCTTACGGGCAGCTCCGGCCTTTTTGAAAACGGTATGGGCGACAGCTATCCCAAAAGAGGCGACCGGGAGTACATCCGCAAAAAAACGGAGTACACCTTTTACGACCCGGCTATGGCTACGGAGGAACTGGTAGATGAGGTGTTTGATATTACCAACAACCGGTTAAAAGTGATCAAGATCATTGCGCTGGCCAAAAGTGCCATCCGCAATAACCTGGGCGAGGAATTGAGCCGGATCACGATCCCCGCACTTTTAATATGGGGCAAAAACGACAATGTAACTCCCCCGTTTGTAGCGGAAGAGTTTAAAAAATTACTCCCAAATAGTGAGCTTCATTTTATTGATCAATGCGGCCATGCACCCATGATGGAAGTTCCGGCCGAGTTTAATAAAATTTTGCTTAATTTTCTGCAAAGACTGGGAGCTGTTGCAACAAATGTCTCCTGAGAGCTGTCTTACCCGTAAAGACAGACGGTACCATGTTAGTTAAAGATTTATCATTTGAAGCATTGCCACAACTCAAGTTGTCGGACCGCGTTTATCAGGTATTGAACCTGATGCAGGAACACCATGTTATGGACCTGGCGGTAACCAATGAAGGCAAGCTGGCGGGCCTGGTCAATGAAAACACCTTGCTGGATGTGGATGACGAGTTATTGATTAGCGAAATACCACAGCCGCTGCGCAGCTATTCCGTAAAAGAAGACGAACATTTTTTAAAAGCCTTTGCGCTGGCTACCGCCAACCATTTATCAGTGGTACCGGTGGTAGATAAGGAGAATAACTTTATCGGTGCGATCGAATCTGGCAGACTGGCCGGCTATGTAGCGGACTTTTTGCAGTTGCAGGATCCGGGGGCATTGATGGTACTGGAAATTGAGTCCAGTCAATATTCCTTTGCCGAGATCACAAAAATTGTGGAGGCCAATGATGCGCAGATCACCCAATTAAATACCCGGCCCATCCGGGAGCGGAACGCACTTGAAGTCACCATTCGGATTAATAAACTGGAGGTATCAGACATTGTAGCTAGTTTTCAGCGGTATGATTATTTTGTTAAGTACTATTTTGGAGAAGAGCTATACACCAATGAGCTAAAAGAGAATTACGAAAACCTGATGAACTACCTGAATATATAGCACCCGTAATGATCTTTTAATGTGAAAATTTTAACCCTGAAAAATAGCGTTCTCCTTCTTATCCTTATTTTATCGGGGTGCTACACAACTATATTTGCGCAGCAGGATACCATTCCTACCGGCAACAGGGAGGTCAACAAAGCCTCACCCGTTACACAAAATGATCCGGGTATTGACAGCCTGCCGCATTCCCTGGAAAAGAAATTCATCATCCGCAATATTATTTTTGACGGCAACCGGAAAACCAGGGATACTATATTGCTGCGCGAGCTGCCTTTTAAAAGAGGCGATTCTATTTTATTAAGGAATATACCCGAACTATTCGAGCTGGCAAAAACACGGATCCTGAACCTGGACCTGTTTCAAAAAGGGAATGTATCGGTATTGTTGTTTGATCCGCCCTATATCGATATACGGGTGGAGGTGATTGAAAAATGGTACTTGCTGCCCCTGCCATACTTTAAACCCATCGACCGCAACCTGAACCAATGGCTGTTTGAAAAAGGCGCCAGCACGGCCCGGATCGATTATGGTGTAAAACTGTTGTGGGATAACGTTACCGGTAATAATGATAAGCTGCGTTTTTATTTTATAACGGGTTATACCCGGCAGCTGAGCTTCGGTTACCAGCGGCCGTACATCGATAAAAGACAGAAATGGGGCATCAATGTTCAGGTAGATGTGGGCAAGAACCATGAAGTGCTGTACAATACCCTGCACGATAAACAGCAGTTTATAAAGGACTCCAGTTTTTTAAGAAACTTTTTCAACAGCAAGCTTGAATTTTCTTACCGGAAACGGATCTATACTACACATTATTTTGGTCTGGGTATGCATTCGCTCCGGTTGGGTGATACCGTATTCCGTTTAAACCCGGATGTGATCAAGCGCAGTGGCGAGCAATTAAAATATGGCGAGATCTACTACCGCATGCGGTATCAGAATGTGGATTATACCCCTTATCCTACTCAGGGCCATGCAGCAGAAATTTTCCTGTCGAAGCAGGGCTTTAACAATGACATGAACGTTTGGCAACTCAACGTAAAAAGCATTGGCTACTGGCGCCTGGGTAAGCTTTCCTATTACAGTATCGGTGCCAGCGGTACCATCAAAGTGCCGTTTAAACAACCGTATTATAACCAGCAGCTGCTGGGTTATGGCGATATGTTCCTGCGGGGTTATGAGTACTATGTGATCGACGGGGTTGCGGGTGGGTTGGTAAATGCCTCGCTGGCCACCCGGCTGACCAATTTTAGCTTTTCGCTTCCGTTTAAACGGGTGTTCCCCGTACCGGTTCCGCTGAAGATTTACAGTAAGATCTTTGGGAATGCAGGCTATGTATATAATCCGCATCCGAACCCAACCAACAAAATGCCCAACCGCCTGCTGTTTGGCGGCGGTATTGGCTTTGATATTTTCACCGTTAATAACTTCACATTGAAAGTAGAGTTCTCCTACAACCATTTAGGTGAAAACGGTATATATTTACAGAAGAAGGATATTTATTAGCATGACTATTGCCGTTTACAGCCGTGGTATCGATCAGTTACAACTGGAAGATGTAAAAACGTTTTTCCAGGAACTGCGGGCCTATGGCCTCAGCTATATCGTGTTTCGCCCGTTTTTTGATGAGATCAAAGCGGATGTGGGACTGGATGAGGCGACCCGCGTATTTGAGCACACGGCCGATCTTTCCCGGGACGTGGAATGTATTGTAAGCCTGGGCGGCGATGGTACCCTGCTGGATACGGTAGCACTGATCATGGATAAGCCCATTGCCATTATGGGCATTAACTTTGGCCGGCTGGGATTTTTATCCAGCATTGGCCGCGATAACCTGCGGCTGGCAATAAAGTCCCTCGCTTTAAGAACCTATGTAACCGAACAGCGGACACTGGTACACCTGGATGCGGACATGCCGTTGTTTGGCGACAAGCCTTTTGGGCTGAATGAATTTGCCATCCACAAAAGGGATACGGCTTCCATGCTGAAGATCCACACCTACATCAACGGGGAATTTCTGAATGTATACTGGGCCGATGGTCTGGTGGTAGCAACGCCTACCGGGTCTACCGGTTATTCGCTCAGTTGTGGTGGTCCGATCGTTTTTCCGGATTCGGGCAATTTTGTGATCACACCAGTGGCGCCGCACCACCTCAATATGCGTTCGCTGGTGGTCAACGACAACAGCATCATTTCATTTGATATCGAAAGCCGGTCGGATGATATCATCTGCGCGCTGGATTCCCGCAAGGAGATTGTTACCAAAAACGTATCGCTGGCGGTGAAAAAAGAATCCTTTACTATTGCGCTGGTGCGCCTCAGTGAAAATAACTTCCTGCATACTTTACAAACAAAACTTATCTGGGGCCTGGACCGGAGGAACTGATCTTGTTGTTGTCATCCTGAGTGTAACGCAGTGGAGCCGAAGGATCTCTGTGCATACAGGCAGTCCGACGATCGGGGGACCTTTCGGCTTCGCTATGCTGCGCTCAAGGTGACGAAAGGGTATTGTGTCATAATTAAAGTGCTTTTTTACTTATTGAAGATGATGGCGTAAAGATTTCTCGGCTACGCTCGAAATGACGATGATCATCGTCACCTCGACCGCAGCGGAGAGGTCTCTACGAGCATACCCAAGCAATGAAATGGGATTTTTACTTGTTGAAGATTTACGTAAAGATTTCTCGGCTGCGCTCGAAATGACGGCGATTATTGTCGCCCCGGTCACGGTGTCTCCCACAAGGGATGCCGGAAGCAGTAACATTGGAATAGCTCAGGGCCTTTGCGAGAGACCCTGCGGGGGAGCAAAAAAAAGCACCGGCTAATGCCAGTGCTTTTGTGAATTAATTTAAAACATTTAAGAACCCGATTCGGTACTTTCCGTTTTATCCTCCTCCTTATCTTTTTTCTTTTTCTTAAAAGGATTCGGTGGCTTGGGCGGATGTGGCGGGCGGCGGTCTTCTTTCTCTACCTTACTTTCCTTGGCCTCTGTTTTTGAATCGCCAGACTCCTTAGAAACGGTTTCTTTTTTGTCGCTCTTATCGTTCTTTGCCTCTCTCGCTTCTTTGTTCTTTACATGACGGTCGTGTTCGCCCTTCCAGTAATCGCGCTCATTGGTGCCCACTTTTTTCCAGAACTCTTTCTGCCGCTCATGGCGCTCTTCCGGCGTTTCCTTTTCTGCCTTCTTCGATTTTTTTGTATCCGATTTCGATTCTGTTTTTTTATCGTCCTTGTCGTCTGGTTTAGCACTCTGCGCATAGGAGGCACTTAAAAGGCCCATTCCTAATAGCAAAAGAAGAAAAGATTTTTTCATATATGTTTTATTTAAATAGTAAACATCCTCAAAAAATGCCACCAAAATTATTAAGAAACGAGGAATACTGTTATACCTGATTCCGGGTATATTTTATGGATGCGGCGGCAGGGGCGGACGTGGTGGCAATGGTGGCCGGGGCGGATGATGCGGACGCCGTGCCGGGCGGTAATGGGCATGCCGCTTTTTATAATACTTTTTGTGATACTGTTTTTTAGGTTTTTTGTAATGAGGCGCATGTGGCCGGGGTGGATGCGGCGGCCTCGGCGGGCGCGGCTGCGCATCGGAACTGATGAATGCAAATACCGCAATCATCATTAAAAGAAACACTTTTTTCATATATACAGATTTATTTTACAAACTGAATATCCAAAATCAATGCCATTCGTCTTCAGGAGCGGGCGGCTGACCCGGCAAAATGTTAAAACTTTTCCGGTGGTGTATGCAGATCCCGTTTTCCTCGATCGCTTTCCGGTGTGTTAACGTGCCGTATCCTTTATTGGAGACCCAGTTGTAATGAGGAAATTCTTCGTGAATTCGTTGCATGTATTCGTCGCGATAGGTTTTGGCCAGGATACTGGCAGCGGCAATATGCGCATATTTTCCATCGCCTTTAACAATACAGGTATGCGGTACTTGCCGGTAGGGAATAAAATAGTTTCCATCTACGGCAATAAAGGACGCCGTTGGATTGAGGGCGTCCAGTGCAAGGTGCATGGCCTTTTGAGAGGCCTTTAAAATATTGATGGCATCGATCTCCTCCACACTTACCTGGGCCACCGCAAAAGCAATGGCCTTTTTTTCGATATAGTAGCGCAGCTCTGTCCGGATCTCCGGCTTTAGCAGTTTACTGTCATTGAGCAGGGGATGGTGAAAACGCTTCGGAAGAATAACCGCCGCCGCAAATACCGGGCCCGCATAGCATCCCCGGCCGGCTTCATCACAGCCGGCTTCCAGCAGGTCCCGCTGAAAATTAAGCCGCAGGCGGGGCAGATCAGATAGTGCTTTCTTTGTCATTGTACCAATAGCCGGAAACAGCTTTTTTCAATTTCGATATTCAGTTTTTTCTCGGTGTTTACCGGTTCCCCGTCAATATGCATAGGGGCCTCGCTCCAGTTGCTGATACGGATGGTTTCTGTTTGAAAATAAATAATGCCCCGCTTTTTCCGTACCTCTTCAACGGTTTGTACCTTGTTCCGGCCCCCCACCTGTATGAGCGTATTATACAACATGGCCATTTTCGATTGCTCGGTAACGATCACTACATCCAGCAAACCATCGCTCAGACTGGCCTTGGGGGCGATGGTAAAATGATTGCCAAACTGGTTGCTGTTGGCAATGCTGATGAAGTAGGCCTCTGTTTCAAACCGTTTTTCGCCCAGCTTTATTTTAAAGGAATAGGGCTTGGCCCCAAAGAAATTTTTAAAAACCTGGTTCACATAGGTCATCAATCCCCGCTGCGGCTGGTTGGCAAAATCATGCGCCACTTTTGCATCAAAGCCTAAGCCACAAAGCATGCAGGCAAACTTGCCGTTTATGCGGAACCCGTCTACCGGGATGCTTTTATTTTTGAAAATAATATCCAGCGCTTTTTGCGGTGTTTTAGGGATCCCGGCTCCAAATGCCAGGCCGTTACCCGATCCGGAGGGGATGATGCCAAATTGCACCGGCAGGTGCTTCAGGCTGTCTACCACCTGGTTTACCGTGCCATCACCACCGATCACCACAACATCTGTGTATTTTTCATCAATAAGCGTATCATACAGGTACGAATAATCGCCGTTGGCCACGGAAGGAAAAAAGGCAAAAGGAATCCCTTCCCGCAAGGTTTCCCGGGCAATAATGCTGGAAACCGCGTCCTTCGATTTCGTACCCGATATCGGGTTAATGATATAACCTATTTTCCGTTTCATTCGGTGTTTTATAATCTACCATCTTAACAAGGCGCTGCCCCAGGTAAAGCCGCTGCCAAAAGCCGCCAGGCACACCAGGTCCTTTTCTTTTACCCGGCCATTTTCCCAGGCTTCACACAAAGCTAAGGGAACAGACGCGGCTGTGGTGTTTCCATATTTTTGAATATTGTTAAAAACCTGGTCATCCCGCAGCCGGAGGGTTTGCTGTACAAACTGGGAAATGCGCAGGTTGGCCTGGTGCGGAATTAAAAGCTGCAGCTCTTCCGGCTTATGCTGATTGGCGTTGAGTGCTTCCATAATGACCTCCGGCATTTTTACTACTGCCTTTTTAAATACGGCCTGTCCATCCATATGAGGATAAAAATCTTCTTTATCTAACAGCTCCGGCGTAATAAAAACGCCTCCGTATTTTTGGGGCGGAACGGGTGGCCGCCATTCCGGCCGGTGTGCGCCCGCATGAAAACCGGGATTGGGCATGCTCAGCACTTCGGCGTCCGCGCCATCGCTGTGCAGGTGGGTGCTTAAAATACCGCGTTCCGGATCCGGTGAGGGCTGTAAGATCACTGCTCCGGCCCCATCACCAAAAATAACCGATACATTACGCCCCCTGGTGGAAAAATCCATGGCATAGGAATGCACTTCCGCACCAATCAGCAGGATATTCTTATACATCCCCGTCTTTATAAACTGATCGGCCACACTGAGTCCGTATAAAAAGCCGCTGCACTGGTTGCGTACATCCAGTGCGCCTACATCTTTAAGTCCCAGTATACGTTGTACCAGCACTCCGCAGCCGGGAAAAAAGTAATCCGGGCTCAGCGTGGCAAAGATGATAAAGTCGATATCACTGACTGTTATGCCGGCCCGTTCGATGGCTATTTTCGCGGCTTCGGCTCCAATGGTAGCTGTGGTTTCCTCAAAGCGGCGTACATACCGCCGTTCCCGGATGCCGGTACGCTCCTGGATCCATTGATCGCTGGTGTCCATAAACTGTGTCAGTTCCGTATTGGTTACCACATTCTCCGGTACATAGCTCCCGATTCCGGCAATGATTGTCCGATTCATAAACAAATGCTTGTAAGCGGCAAGATAAATATTTTGACGATAAAATGTATTCTTTGCAACACCGGCAGGTGTAAAATAGCCGGTTCCTGTACCGGATAAAAAATAGTTATACAGTAAGTAATTTAGAAGAATGGGGTGTCTAATAAACAAAACCCCAGATCAATGATCAAATTTGAAGCATGCATACAGAAGAAATAAACGCTTTAATTGAGGGTCTGAAAAAGGATGATGCGCAGGCATTTGATCAGCTTTTCCGGCTGTTTTACCGGCGGCTGTTAAAATTTGCGCTGCAATTTTTGACCGTGCAGCAGGACGCGGAAGATGTCGTTTCCATTTTTTTTGTCCGTCTCTGGCAAAAGAGAAAAAATCTGCCTGTGATTCATTATCCCGAAACCTATTTCTATACGGCTGTCCGAAATACCTGTCTGAATTATAAACGAGCACATAAGCTTAGGATGATAACAGACAGCAATGACCCGGGAACGGATCATCATCCTGCGGAGTCGAAGGAGTTGCAACGGTTGCTGGAAAAAGCAGTTCAGGCGCTGCCCCTGCAGCGAAAATTGATTTTTATGCTGGTAAAGGAAGACGGGCTCAAATGCAGGGAAGTAGCGGTCATTTTAAACCTTTCCGTACGTACGGTAGAAAGCCAGTTGTACAAAGCGGTTAAAACACTGGCTGGTGAAATCAGCGGCCACCTGGGCTATGATCCACAAAAAGCAAAGATGGCCAGGAGCCTGGGGATGCTGCTTTTATTGATGTAAAAACAAAATATTTTATAAAATGGACAGGGATTTATTTCTGACCTTGTTGACGAAAAAAATAAGCCGGGAGCTTTCTGATAACGAGGCGGCATTGCTGGAAACGGCCATAACCGAAAATGCCGAATATGCACAGATCGCCGGTGCTATAACGGCGTATGAATGGCCACAGGCAGGCATTACCGATCCATTTGTGCAGGACAAACTGCGTGCTACCAGGGCACGGCTTGCACAACCCGGTATAGACGGGCCGGTGCCGGCACTGGAGCCGCTTCGTCAAAAAATGAGGTATGGATTCTTATTGAAAATTGCTGCCGTCCTGTTGGTAATGCTTGGGCTGGCTTTTTGGTTATTTAACAGTAACAACAAAGCGGCAATGGCGCCTGTTGCCGGTATGGATACGCTCCGCAGCGGAGCACAACCGTTGTATACCACACTGGAAGATGGAACCAAAGTACAATTGAGTGCATCTGCGTTTATCCTTTATAACCGTGCATTTGGCCGGAAACAGCGGCATATTATTTTACACGGCAACGCCTTTTTTGATGTGGCAAAAAATGCTGCAGTTCCCCTGGTGGTACAGGCAGGCCCGGTAAATATTACCGTTAAGGGCACTGCTTTTTACATAGATCAGAAAACGCCTCAAAATGTATCAGTGGCCTTACTGCGCGGACTGGTGGAAGTAAGTAACCGGAGCAATCTAAATGATAAAGTACTGCTAAAACCTAACCAAAAATTATCCGTTACTGAAACAACACCCAGCTCTCTGCAATTTGACATTACGGCTTTGCAGCTGCCCGGTGATACAGGTCCCGGGGCCGATACACTAAGCTTTAAAAAGGAAAAACTGGAAACACTGGTGCCTCGTCTTGCAAAAAAATACAATGCCAGCATTGAGATCCGGAATGAGCTGTTGAAAGAAAAAAGGTTCAGCGGCATGTTTACTACCGAAACACTGGAGGAGGCGCTGGAATCATTGCAGATTTCCTACCCGTTTTTAGTTAAGACAGAAAATAATGTGATTATACTAGAATAAGGATTTATGAATAAATTGTTTTTTGTGTGCCTGACCGGAATGCTGCTTTTTATTTTCGCTACCGGCGCTGCACAGGATCGGAAGCTAACGCTGAAAATCACTAATAGCCCGCTGCCACAAGTGTTGGAAGAAATACAACGTAAAGCGCGTTATAATATTTTATACAGTGATGAGGTAGTGCAGGATACTATGCGTACCCGTATTGAAGCAGTGCGCAGACCGGTTTCAGAAATATTGCAAATGATACTGCCACCCCAAAACCTGTTTTATATCCTGCGTGGTAACGATAAAATCGTAATTGGGAGTGAAACGCTGCGGAAACAGGGAGTAACCACAGCATTTGCTTATTCTGATATCTCGGGGAGGATATTGAGCGAGGAGAATGCACCGGTACCTTTTGCTACTGTTTCTGTTTTGCAGGATAAAACCACATTAATGAACACGGCAGCAGATGAGAGGGGGTATTTTCAATTACATTTTCCCTTTAAAAAAAATGCCCACTATACTGTTGAAATATCTTCGGTTGGCTATGTTTCCCAAACACAGCAATTGCATTACCCGGATACAGTGGCATTGAACAGGATCGTTCTTATAAAAGAAAAGAGCAGCCTGGCGAATATAACCGTTACCGCCCGAAGGCCATTGATTGAGCAGCAAGTAGATCGCCTGGTATTTAATGTGGAAAATTCCATAGGTGTACTGGGAGGAGATGCCTTGGATGCATTACGTATTACGCCCAGGGTTCAAATAAGAGGTGATAATATTGTTATGATTGGCAAATCCGGTTTACGGGTAATGGTAAACGACAAACTGCTTCCGCTTTCCGGCGAAGCGTTAATAAGTTACCTGAAATCCATTCCTGCAGCCAGTATCAGGAAGATAGAAGTGATCACCACTCCGCCATCAAAATACGATGCTGAAGGCAACAGCGGCCTCATTAATATTCAACTGAAAGAAGCAAAAGCGAATGCATGGAATACTACACTGCGGGGCAGTTACAGGCAGGCTAATTACCCTCAGGCGAATGCCGGGGTTAATTTTTCGTATAAGAAAAATAAAATAGCACTGCTCGCAGATCTTGGTGTTTCGCAAAGTACATCATTATATACCAATGATATTTTTTATCATTATCCCCGGGAGGTATGGCATAATGAGGTGTGGAGTAAACAAACCGGAAAAGGAATCTCCGGTATTGTAAACCTTCAATACAGTCTTACCAAAACAAAAACGATAGGCGTACAATATAATAGTTATACCGGTAAGAATATTACATACGAAGAAACCAATTCAAAGGGTGTTGCGGAAAACAATCCGGTAAAGGAATTCCGGACGGATGGCAGTACCGGATCACAGCCGCGCAGCCATTCGCTGAATCTAAACTACAACCAAAAAATAGACACACTGGGAAAAAATTTTTCTGTCGATCTGGACTACTTCGATAACCGGAATCCCCGCAACAATGCATTCGTATCCGATATGAACTTCATCCTGCAGGATAGTGTTGTGCGACAATACGTGATCAACAACAGTCTGCAGCATATTCAAAACTACTCCGGCAAAACAGATTTTTATATGCCTTATAAATGGGCTACTGTGGAATATGGAGCCAAGCTGTCTGCGACCCAAACGAATAACAATGTAAGCGCCGACTTTTTTAATGATCCGCAGAAAGCCACCGCTTATTTTTCTGAAAGAGACACGTTTCAATACCGGGAAACAACCGGGGCGTTGTATTTTTCAGCAACTAAAAAGATCAGTAGTAAAGTAGAAGCAAAGGCCGGCCTGAGGGGAGAATACACGCAAACCTTGGCGCATTCCATTACTGCAGATAGCCTGGTGCGCCGCAGCTATTTTAAACTCTTTCCTACCATTTACCTGCTGTATAAACCCGGCGGAAAAAATACCTGGTCGGCAAACTTTTCAAGGCGTATTTCCCGTCCCACATTCTGGTACCTCAATCCTTCCAGAACGTATATGAACTCCAATTCCTATGCAGAAGGCAATCCTTTTTTGCAACCCTCCTTTACCTATAATTATTCGCTGAATCACAGTTTTAACAATCTGCTGAATACGAATGTTTACTTTTCCGATACAAAGGATGGGTACAGCCAGTTTACCTATCACGATACCATAAAGGATATCCAGATATTCAGGCGTCTTAACTTTTATAATGGCTGGTCCGCAGGTGTTTATTCCTCGTTGAACAAACGGTTATTTCCCTGGTGGGAGCACAATTCCAATATCAATTTCAGCTATAATAAAACGCGCAATTTTATTCCCCAGGTAAACAAGTATTATACCGGCTATGGCGGCGGCTTTTCCACTTCCAATACATTTACATTGAATAGCGCACAAACCTTTTTTACGACGGTCTATTTTAGCTATAATGCGCCTTCAAAAAATAATTTTTACAATGTAACCGCTTCTTCCTCGCTGGACATCGGGTTCAAGTATCTGCTGGCCAAAAAGAAATGGGTACTGGGGCTTAATTTTTATGACGTTCTGAAGGACGACTATTCCATGATTCATTTTTTGGCAGATGGAATACGGCAATCTTACACGCAGTACTACGATTCGCGGGCGATGCGGCTTTCGGTCAGCTATAGTTTTGGTAATAACAAAATTTCCGTTTCTACCCGCAAAACCGGTAACCAGGAAGAAAAAAACAGATCGGGGAATTAAGGGCTGCTAAAATTGTACATCTATATATTAAAAGGAACATAATTGAAGAATCAGGACCGAAAATAATACATATTCCAGGTTATCCGGTGTTTATGCATATATAAATGCCTGTAAATAAACAGGAACAGTCTGGCTCGCCCGCAATCCGGCCGTTTTGCACCAAAAAACGAGGAGGGGACAGGTTTTAAAAGTAAAAAGAAAAACAAAATAATGTCCTGGCCAAGAGGCAATCAATAGGATTTCAACGGTTTAAGCCCGTGAACAGGGTGCTTTATCGTAGTAAAATTGCCGGAATTTATGCTATTTTTTCATTAAATCGGCCGGTGCCGGTTCAAAAAATTGTGCTGTAGCGCAGATTTATCGTACCTTTGCGCCTCCAAATTTTAAAAATGAATTTAAGAAACATCGCAATCATCGCGCACGTAGACCACGGAAAAACTACATTAGTAGATAAAATTTTACACGCTACTTCTGTTTTCCGTGAGAACCAGGCCACCGGTGAACTGATCATGGATAACAACGATCTGGAAAGAGAGCGGGGTATTACCATTTTTAGTAAAAATGCAGCCGTTACTTACAAGGATACAAAAATTAACGTAATTGATACACCCGGTCACGCCGATTTTGGAGGAGAGGTAGAGCGTGTTTTGAAAATGGCCGACGGGGTTATTTTGCTGGTGGATGCCTTTGAAGGGCCGATGCCGCAAACCCGCTTTGTGTTACAAAAAGCACTGGCCCTGGGATTAAAACCGATCGTGGTTATTAATAAGGTAGATAAACCGAACTGCCGCCCGGATGAAGTACATGATGCGGTATTTGATCTGTTCTTTAACCTGGATGCTACCGAGGAGCAACTGGATTTTCCTACCTTCTATGGCTCCGGAAAGAACGGCTGGTTCAATGACTCGTTAACACCGATCGATAATATCAATCCTTTATTGGATGGTATTTTAAAATATGTGCCGCTTCCAAAAGTAGCAGAAGGTCCGCTGCAAATGCAGATCACATCGCTGGATTACTCTTCTTTCCTGGGTCGTATCGCCGTAGGTAAAGTAGGCCGTGGGGTAATCAAAGAAGGTCAGCAGATCGCCCTGATGCAGGAAGATGGTGTAAAAAAGACCCGTGTAAAAGAATTATATGTGTTTGAGGGAATGGGCAAAAAGAAAGTAACGGAAGTACAGGCCGGCGATCTTTGTGCGGTGGTAGGTATTGAAGACTTTAATATTGGTGATACCATTGCCGATGCAGAAAATTCAGAGGCACTGCCGCGGATCAGCGTGGATGAGCCTACCATGAACATGTTGTTTGGTATTAACAACTCTCCGTTCTATGGTAAGGATGGTAAGTTTGTAACCAGCCGGCACCTGCGCGATCGTTTGGAAAAAGAAACAGAAAAGAACCTTGCCCTGCGCGTGGAAGAAAGCGAAGGCGGTGAAGCCTTCCTGGTATACGGCCGGGGTATTTTGCACCTGGGTGTACTGATTGAAACCATGCGCCGCGAGGGATATGAGTTAACCGTTGGTCAGCCCCAGGTAATTACCAAAGAGATAGACGGCAAAAAACACGAACCGTTCGAAACCCTGGTGGTGGATGTACCGGAAGAGTTTGCCAGCAAGGTGATTGACCTGGTTACCCGTCGCAAAGGAGAAATGCTGGTAATGGAAACCAAGGGCGAAATGCAGCACCTGGAATTTGAGATCCCTTCCCGCGGATTGATCGGTTTACGTACGCAAATGCTGACCGCTACCACTGGTGAGGCTGTAATGGCACACCGGTTCTCTTCTTACCAACCCTGGAAAGGAATGATCCCCGGCAGAAATAACGGTGTGCTCATCTCCAAGAACCAGGGCCGGACAACCGGTTACTCTATTGATAAATTACAGGATCGGGGTACCTTCTTTGTAGATCCGGGTGAAGAAGTATATGCAGGACAGGTGCTTGCAGAAAACATCAAACCGGGCGACCTGGTAGTAAACGCTACAGAAGAAAAGAAGCTGACCAACCACCGTGCCAGCGGAAGCGACGATGCTACCCGCATCGCTCCTAAAACGCTGATGACCCTGGAAGAGTGCATGGAGTACATTCAGCATGATGAGTGCATTGAGGTAACGCCTAATTTTATCCGGATGCGTAAAGTAGTACTGGATGAAATTGAGCGCAACAAGATCGCAAAGAAAATGGCCGCAGAAGCTGTTTAAATAATTATAAATTAATTTCTTATACGCTTTCGGATAACCGGAAGCGTATTTTTTTAGCATATAAATGCAAATTCCGTCAGTTAAATGACTATATTTATGTAAATTCCGTCAGTTAAATTACTGTATTTATATAAATTCCGTCAGTTTCTGTATTTTTGTATCCATGATCGAACGCGCGCTTTTTAAAAAACTGGTAAAGGATGCGGCCCGCCAAAAGGTGTCGTTGCTTGTAGGTGCCCGGCGCGTAGGCAAAACGGAATTATTGCGGTTGGTAAAAGAGCATTTTAAAGAAGATTGTTTGTGGTTGAATGGTGAAGATGAAGATACCGCCCAATTACTGCAGGAGCGTACGGTGGCTAACTACAAACGGCTATTGCAAAACAGTAAACTGCTGATCATTGATGAAGCCCAGTACATTCCTGATATTGGCCGGAAAGTAAAGTTGATGATCGATGAAATAAAACCGCTTCATATTATCCTGACGGGATCCAGCAGCTTTGATCTGCAGCAAAAAGAAGGAGAGCCGCTTGTGGGACGTACCATTACGAATTACATGTACCCGGTTGCCCAGATGGAGCTGGCGCCCGGCGAAAACGCCCTGCAAACACGGCAAAACCTTCCCGACCGGTTGATTTTTGGCAGTTACCCGGAGGTATTGACAACAACGTCCCTTTCAGAAAAGCAGCAATATCTGCAGGAGCTCGTCAACACCTATTTATTAAAGGATATTCTTGCCTTTGAAAATATCCGTAATCCTCAAAAAGTAAAAAGCCTGCTGGTATTGCTGGCGCACCAGATCGGCAAGGATGTTTCCTTCGAAGAAATGGGCAGAAGCCTGGGGATCAGCAAAAACACCGTAGAGCGGTACCTGGATCTGCTGGCAAAATCATTTGTATTGTATAAACGGCAGGGCTTTAGTAAAAACCTGCGAAAGGAAATTGTAAAAAGCAGCCGCTGGTACTTTTTCGACAATGGCGTGCGCAACGCCCTACTCAATAGCTTTCAGCCATTGGCGATACGGCCGGATACCGGCATGCTCTGGGAAAATTATGTGTTAAGCGAGCGTATAAAATACACCGCCTATCAGCAAATAAATGTCAACAGCTATTTTTGGCGCACCTATGATCAGCAGGAGATCGATCTTATTGAAGAAAGGGCCGGCAGTATTGCGGCATACGAAATGAAATGGAATGCGGCTGCAAAGCTACCGGTGGCCTTTTCAAAAGCATACCCGGATGCTGCATTTCATACCATAAGCCGGAACAATTACGAAAGCTTTATTACCGGATAGTCCTTATTTCACCGTTAGTTCCGCATCACTTCAATCATAGCCCGCATTTCTTCCACCAGGTTATCGGTATTGCCATCAAAACCCACTACTTTAAAACGGATATTGCCATTACCGTCGATCAGGAATTTTGCCGGGATGCCATCAACCGCAAAATTGTCGGAAACCTTATTGTTGGCATCCAGCAATACGTGGAAGTCATACTTGTTCTTTTTAACAAAATCGCCCACTTTAGATACCATCTCACCGGGTTGAGCGCCTTCCCGCGTATTTACAAACAGGAATTTTACGTCCGGGTCATTCTGAAACTGATGCTGTGCTTTCAGCATGCCCGGGAAAGATGCCCGGCAGGGGCCGCACCAGGTTGCCCAGAAATCAGCAACCACGACCTTTCCTTTTAAAGATTCCAGGGATACTTCTTTACCATCGAGATCATTCAGAACAAATTTCGGAGCGGGTTCGTTGATCATCTGTTTCCTTAGCTCATCTTTCAGCTTCTCCCGGTACACGGCCTGCAGCTTGTCGAGGTAGGCCGCATACCCTTTGTCTGATTTATTTTTGGAAACGTAGCCATTTTTTAAGAGTTCGGTGATTTTTGGTGTGCCCTTACCTTCTTTGATCAGGTCTTCGATCTCTGCTTGCACCGCATTTTTACCTTTTATCTTTTCTTTAAAAACCAGGTAGCGCTCGATAATATTGGTATTTGTTTTACCGGTTTTCTGAACCGCCGTTTCCTGTACTTTAAGAGCCTCTGTACGCTCGTTCAGTTTCCAGAGGATAAGGGCATAGGTATCCATATAATTTCCCAGGTTATAATCCAGGCCTTTCAGGTATTCGGCCTTGGTGCGATAGTCCGGTTTGGCGGTTGGGGCTGCTATTTCTTTTTTCATATAAGCCAACGCCTCGGCTGACAGTTTTTTTGCAAATTGTAAACTATCTCCTTTGTTATCCAACCCTTTTCCCGAAAGCTCCCAGGCGGTTTCGTTGTAAGCCAGCGCAAGTGCTGTATTGCTTTCCGTTTTAGGAATGTATTTATGGAAGTCGACCCATTTCCGGGCTACGCCGGCATTAAAGGCCATCTGGCCATACATGCTGCCACGCATGTTTGCATAGCTTTCTGCTTCAATGGCCGTGGTTGCGGGAAAATCTTTTTGAAGGCTATCCAGCATCAGCATCCGTTTTTCAAGATCCTGCTCCCGGTATAAGACATTGAGCCGGTCACTTTTAGCAGCGGTTCCTTTGGGATACATCGACAGGAGCTCCTTTTTTATTTTCGCGGCATTGTCATTGTCTTTCAGAGCAAGGTATGTGTATTGTAGGGCAATATAATCCGCTTCTGTTTTATCCGCTTTTTGCTGCAATGCTTCGATCAGCGCTTCTACTTTTTGCTTTCCGTTTTCTTTATCAGCTTTCATTAAAAGGCGTGCATAAGGACTGGCATGTTTAATTTTAAGTTCCGGGTAGGCTTCAAATTCCTGGTTGTAAAGCGCCAGGTTGGTTTCCGGTTTTACTTTCATATCCAGCATAAACCCTCCAAAATCATTTAGAGATGCCAGGGCTGCCGCGGCATTTTTTACCGGTTTGTTTTCCTGTGTTAATAATAAAGAATAGCCCTGTTCCTTATTATTGTCCATTTGGTTATCCTGCTTAAAAGCGATCAGCAGGGCCTTGGCCGTGTCGCTGGTAGGAATGCTGCCGGTCCATTTGCCATTTGTTCTGGAAGCGGTTACTTCCGCAGCCCGGATATTTCCATCGTAAAGGAAAACGGCGGGTGTAACAGCCGCAGCATTTTCCAGCGGAGTACCCATTGGGTCATATTCAAATTAAACAATATCACCGGGCTTCGGCTGTGCTGGGGTGAACCGGAGATTTACATATTGTGCCCATATAAAAAAAGGGCCCAGGACCAGCAGGGACGTAAGCAAAAATTTTGATTTCATATGTATGTCGTTTTAGGTTTATACGTCCCCGGAAAAATTTAAATATCCTATATGGAATTTTAAATTTAAAAAAGAATGCGATTCCATTGCCGCACCATAAGCGCTGTTTCTAAAAGAAAGGTGATCATTGCTACAGGTCTCATGTAATAATTGCACGCTATATTTTTCTCACTCATCGTTCTCCGTTTTCCATAAATCTCCCTGAACTATAAATATAGTTATAATTTTTTGTTTCTGGAGTACCGGTTTATTTTTTAACAAATGCAGTTTTTAGGCTGTTTTAGGAATGCAGTTATGCCGGATGGTCGTCTATTTGACGGGCGGCAACATTTCGGGGACCTGGTTGTTTAAATAGCAAGAACAATAAAGTAATTTTGCGCAATGAAAAAGAAAGTACTGTTTGCAGTTGTTTTTGTCCTTGGTCTTATTCAAACGGTGCAGACCTTCGCTCAATGCTCCATCTGTACCAAAACCACACAGCAGATGGGCGATGGCCCCGCAAGGGGATTTAATTCGGGGATCCTTTACCTGGCTTTTTTACCATTGGCCCTGATCGCCTTCCTGGGGATCCGGTGGTGGCGCAACGAAAAGAAAAATTCCTGATTCTCCGGCATTGATCTTATTTTGTAGAAAATTTTTTAAACCTAAAACGAAAACAAAATGTTAGATCAAATCCTGAACCTTGTAAAACAATACGGGCAGCAGTCTGTTGTTGAAAACCCCGATGTTCCAAACGAGTACAATAACCAGGTAATGGCAGAGGCCGCCAATACCATTACCGGCGGGTTCCAGAATATGGCCAGCGGCGGCGGGCTCCAAAGCATTATTTCTTTATTTACGGGTGGTGGACAAAGTCAGGGAGGCAGTAGCATTTTAAGCAATCCCATGGTAAGCATGATGATCGGCCATTTGGCAAACCGCCTGGTTTCCAATATGAACCTGAACCCGGCTACGGCCAATAATATTGCCAGCAACCTGATCCCGAATGTGCTCAACGGCCTGGTAAACCGCACTGTAAGCAATGAACCCCAGGACAGTGGTTTTAACCTAAACAGTCTGATTGGCAGTTTAACCGGAGGGGGTGGCAATAGCACGGCTTCAGCAACCGGTGGTTTTGATTTTCAGGGATTGTTAAACCAGGTTTCAGGGCAGGGTAGTGTTGATATCAGCCAGATCATTGGCCAGGTAACACAAAATGCACAAACACATCAGCAAACTCAGCAATCCGGAGGCCTGGCCGGTTTAATTTCCGGATTTTTTAAATGATTTCCGGATTTGGCATAGTTTCTGCTTTATGTATCCTGTACACGTTCTTTATATAGAAAATGTTTTGAAAAATCGGTTTTGCATTATTTTAACATTCCGATTGTAATAAGTGGCAAGGATATTGCGTTTCTATTTGAAAGAACAACAAATATTAAGTTTTAAAAAAGATAGTCAATTTTCTCATAAGCAGTTAGTTTTGGTTGCGACCCCTGTTTCCACAGGGGTCTATTTTTTTGTATAGGTAAACACTTGCAAATAATCCAATTGCAGCACCGATCCCATCAGCAATAATATCTCCCGTGTCGAAAGACCGGTTGGGTATGTACCATTTTTGAACATATTCCATGGCAATGCCATATGCCAGTGCCCCAATGCTGATCATTAAAAAGAGGCGGAACAATTTTTGGCCGGGTCCTTTTTTTTTCATCAACCAGAAATTCCAGATCCCTGCCAATATGGAGAACATGCCAATATGGATCCATTTATCCAGTTGGATCGTGCTGAAAAAATCCTCTTTAGGAAAGGCCGAACCCGGCAGGGTCAGCAGCACAACGGTCAGCACCGAATATAAAAAAGCACCTATCAAAATATAGCCCGTTTTCACCATTCTATTATTTACAGGTTAGAAATAAAAAAGCCAAACACACAAGGTGAATGGCTGTAAAATTTATTGAATATATAATCAATTTATTTTCTGGTCCGCATGATCAGCCCACCAACGACTGGTACCCGGCTGCATCCAATAACGCGGCAACATCCGAAGGATTGGATACTTTCATTTTGATCATCCAGCCTTCACCATACGGGTCGGTGTTTACCAGTTCCGGGGCATTGCCAAGCGCTTCGTTCAGTTCGGTAACTTCTCCGTCAACCGGCAGGAAAAGATCCGAAACCGTTTTTACAGCTTCAACCGTACCAAAAACATCCCCCGCTTTTAACGAATTGCCAATGGTTTCCACTTCTACATAAACGATATCGCCCAGTTCTCTTTGTGCAAAATCAGTAATGCCGATAGTGGCCACATCGCCTTCAAGGCTCACCCATTCATGATCTTTGGTATAACGCAAGGTTTCAGGATAACTCATAACAATATTTTTGAGTACAAATATGAGTAAAGGAACCCAATATTCCATTTTTAAAGGAATAATTTTTAAGGGAGCGCTCTTTTTCTCAAAAGCTGTATAAATGGTGTAACATTTCTTTCTCCTGAGCGATTTATTGTATCAGGAAACAGTAGCTCCGGGGTTACCGGTCCCCAGGGAACCGCATATCAGGGACACCGCCCAATCCATTCAAATGGTATTTTATCACAATTAACGGAGGTTTTGCCCCATTTACCGGCAGAAGCTGGTCTGGAGGAAACCGGAGCAATAGTTTTGTAGCAAACAATGAGAGAAATATGAAAAAGCTAATGATAGCCGGTTTTTGTTTATGGAGCGTATGGGCACAGGCACAAAGCATTTCAGGAAGCGTAACCGGTCCCGATGAAAAGCCGTTAGAGAAAGCCTCTGTCACGCTTTTAAATGCAAAAGATTCTTCTGTACAAATGCTTACCGCTGCAGACAAAACCGGGAAGTACCGGTTTGATCAGTTGCGGCCGGGCACCTACCTGGTAATGGCTTCCAATGTGGGTTACGCAAAAAACTATTCGGTACCGGTAACCGTTGATGGTAAGGATGCTGCGGTACACGCCATTGTGCTTGAAAAAGCGAATACGCAACTGACCGGCGTGGTGGTTACCTCAAAACGTCCTCCTGTTGAGATAAAAGCAGGAAAAACGGTAGTGAATGTGGATGCTTCCCCTACTAACGCCGGGCTGAATGTATTGGAGATCCTGGAAAAATCGCCCGGTGTATCGGTAGATGCTGATGGAAATGTGAGTCTTAAAGGAAAAGCGGGCGTACTGATCCTGATCGATGGCAAGCAAACCTACTTAAACGGTACACAGCTGGCTGCATTTTTAAAAAGCATTCAGTCCAGCGGGTTAGATCAGATCGAGATTATGACAAATCCCCCGGCAAAATACGATGCAGCGGGTGGAGCAGGTGTCATCAACATCAAAACAAAAAAAGGCGTGGTAAAAGGTATGAACGGAAATGTGAACCTGAACTATGCCCAGGGCTTTTATCCCAAATACAATGGTGGCGCTAACTTTAACTACCGGAATAATAAAATCAATGTATTCGGAAGTTATAACGGCGGCACCTGGGAAGGATTGGGCACGTTAACCATTCACCGGAACTTTTATAAGGACGGCGCATTTTCCGGTTCTTCAGACCAAAGTACAGACCGGCATAATAAAAGTGAATGGCACAATGGCAAACTGGGTTTTGACTACAATTTTACCCAGAAGGATGTAGCCGGTATAGTAGTTACAGGTAATATCAATCCCTGGAAAAACTGGCAGGAAAGTGCTTCCAATCTCCGGGATGCAGATGGTGCCGTCAATACCATATTTCTTTCGGATGTTTTAAATTCCAATAAATCGAAGAACATCAATACCAACCTGAATTATAAACACAGTTTTGATTCCGCCGGTCGCGAATTTTCGGTAGATTTTGATCAGGGTTACTATGAAAGCCGGGGCCGGAATTTTTTAACCACCAATGTGTACAACCCGGATAACAGCAAACGCGGCAATACGGTATTGCTCAATGGCGATTTTCCCTCCATTATTCATATCTACAGCGGTAAAATGGATTATGTACATCCGTTTACCAAAAACCTGAAGCTGGAAACGGGTATTAAAAGCAGTTTTGTAAACACGGATAATAATGTGCTTTACCAGCGGGATACCAGTACCGGCTGGTACCTGGATAAGCAACGTACCAATCACTTTATTTATAAAGAGAATATCAACGCCGCCTATGCGATTATGACGGCTACCATAAAAAAATGGGAATTCACCGGGGGATTGCGGGTAGAAAATACGAACGCAAAAGGCACACAGGTTACCATCGATAGCAGTTTTAAACGAAACTATACCAACCTGTTTCCCAATGTGGGTGCTGTATATAGCTTTAATGATAAAAACCAGTTAAGCGTGGCATATAGCCGCCGGATCCGGAGGCCCGATTATGACGATCTGAATCCTTTTGTTTTCTTCCTGGATTCGCTCACGTACGGACAGGGAAATCCTTACCTGCAGCCGGAGTTTTCTAACCGGGTGGAAGTGAGTCATACGCTGAACCGCTTTCTTACGTTTACGGTAAGTCATACCCAAACCAATAATATCATTACGCAGCTTATTAAACAAAACACCGAAAAGAAAACGGCTTTTCAAACCACGGAAAATTTTAGCAAAAGAAGACAATGGGGCTTTTCTGTTTCTGCTAACAAGCAGCTGCTAAAATGGTGGAACCTAAGCCTCTACAGCGGCGTATTTAATAACCAGTACAAGGGATTGTATACTGATGGTGCCCGGAATATACCGGTAGTACTGAACGTAAACAACCTGGATGCCAATATCACCAACAGTTTTTCTTTTGCCAAAACATGGACGGCTGAATTAAGCGGCTGGTACGCCTCCAGCCCGTCTGAAGGCTTATTAATTGCGCGCTCCATGGGGGCTATGAATATTGCCCTGGCAAAGCAGGTGTTTCATAAAAACGGATCGGTGAAAATTGGTGTAAGAGATCTGCTGCGCACCAGCAACTTCAGCGGCTATTCCCGTTATGCAGATGTGGATCTAAGTGTGGCCAACAACCGCCGGCAGGATAACCGCCAGTATAATATTTCGTTTACCTACAAGTTTGGAAAAAACAACATCAAACCGGCCCGTCGCCGTACCGGTGGTGCGGATGATGAACAAAACCGGGTAAAAAGCGGAGGTGGATAAGCCGGGTTGAAACCCATTTATATAGCCGGAGAACCTGGGACATGGATCCTACTCAGCAAACCGGCAATCATAAAAGCAGGGCCTTTCCGGGGCGCTGCTTTTTATTATAAGTTCTTTAGCTTCTTTGTTTTGACGGGCATTACCAGCATATGCAAAAAACAGTTGCTTGCCGCCGGGGGCAGCTTGTCCGGCAAAAAATACCGTTCGCAGGAGTTTTTTTGCCGTTAAGCGGCATCCTGTTTTCCCGTTGCAATTTTCAACATAAGTTTGCTGCTTCAAAAATAAACTACAAACTACTTTTTTAGAAAACAACGCATGATGATTTTTTCTCACACCAGGAAATAAATACATGCAGTTTCGAATGGACCACAAAAAATATAAAAAACAAACTGATGAAACTACTATTAGCACCGGCACTACTATTCTTATTTCAGGCAACGGTACAGGCACAGACGATTTCAGGGAGCATAAAAGATGATGCGGGAAAGCCGGCAGAAAAAGCAACGGTTTCTTTATTAAACGCAAAAGACTCATCCATCGTAAAATTAAATGCGGCAAAGGCCGACGGAGGATACCAGTTCGAGTCTATCAATAACGGGCGCTACCTGGTAATGGCCACCAGCGTGGGATATGCTGCAGCCTATTCTGCTGCATTTGACTACAAAAGCGCAAATCTGAAGCTGGAACCCATTATCCTTACAAAAAGCGGAACTCAGCTAACAGGAGTGGTGGTAACCGCCCGCCGTCCACTGGTAGAAGTAAAGGCCGATAAAATGATCGTGAATGTGGAGGGAACCGTAAATGCAACCGGTAACGATGGAATTGATCTGTTAAGAAGATCACCCGGCGTAATGGTGGATAAGGATGATAACATCAGCATGGCTGGTAAAAACGGGGTTGAGGTATATATCGATGGTAAGCCCAGCCCGTTAAAAGGCTCAGAACTGGGTAATTACCTGCGGTCATTGCAATCTACCAGTATCGAAAGCATTGAGCTGATCACCAACCCCTCAGCCAAATATGAGGCGGCCGGTAATGCCGGCATCATCAATATCCGGCTGAAAAAGGACAAATCACTGGGTACCAACGGAACCCTTACCGCAGGATACAATATTGGTATTTACAGCAAGTATAACGGCGGGTTATCCCTGAATCACCGGGGCAGGAAATTCAATGCCTTTGGCAATTATAATTACAGCCAGGGTTTGAACAACAACATTTTGACCCTGAACAGGGATGTGGCGGATACCTTATTTGATCAGCGCACCAATATGATCATGGACCGCAAAAGCCACAATATGAAGGCCGGGGTAGACTATTATATCAACAGCAAAAGTACCGTTGGTATTATGGGAAATGCTACGTTGAATGACGACGGGTTTAATAGTAACGGCCCTATGCCGATTACACCAAAGAATACCAACATCGTAGACCGGATCCTGCAGGCCAATACAGTTACCAAGGGCAACCGGGATAACTATAACCTGAACGCGAATTATAAGTACGCGGATACTTCGGGTCATGAATTGAACGTGGATCTGGATTATGCCCGTTTTAACAACAAGAACAACCAGCAGGTTTCCAATATTTACTATGCAGCGGACGGATCTACCATTTTAAACAAGAATCTGTACCGCATGTATACGCCCACCGGTATTGATATCTACTCCATTAAAACCGACTACCAGCAACGTTTTTTCAAAGGAACCCTGGGTTATGGTTTTAAACTGGGATGGGTAAATACGAATAACGATTTTCAGCGGTTCGACAATAACGGGCCAACGGAAAAGCCAGACTTGAACAACAGCAATAAGTTTGATTATAAGGAAAATATCAATGCCGGGTATGTAAATTATAACCGGCAATTCAAAGGATTTCTGATACAGGCAGGTCTGCGTGTTGAAAACACTAATTCGCAAGGGCAATCTACCGGCCTGGTGTGGAATGCAGGAGGCAACCGGTACGATAATTATGATTCAACCCTCAAAAGGAATTATACCGATCTGTTCCCCAGCGCTGCCATTACCATCAATAAGAATCCGATGCGTCAGTGGAACTTTACCTATAGCCGGAGGATCGATCGTCCCAACTACAGTCTGCTGAATCCTTTTGAATTTGCGTTGAATGATTATACGTTTATGAAAGGAAATACACAGTTGACGCCTCAGTACACTAACAGTTTCGGCGTTACCTATACGTATAAGTATAAGCTGAATACGACTTTGAATTACAGTCATATCAAAGATATGTTTGCACAGATCGTGGATGTAACGGACGGATCCAAATCTTTCCAGACCACCAAGAACCTGGCTTCTCAGGATGTGATCAGTTTAAATATCAGTTATCCGTTCAGCTATAAATCGTACAGCTTGTTTACCAATCTTAGCTCGAACTATTCCAAGTTCAAAGCTGATTTCGGCGGTGGAAGCCGGGTGATCAATACCGATGCATTCGCAGGCAACCTGTTTACCCAAAGTACACTGCGGTTTGCCAAAACCTGGACGGCGGAACTGAGCACCCTGTATATTTCTCCGTTTATCTGGCAGGGCGCATTTAAAGGAAAGGCAATGGGATTTGTGGATGCCGGTTTGCAAAAAACGATCATGAAGGGCAAGGGCACCCTTAAAGGTTCGGTAAGTGATATTTTCAAAACCATGCGGTTCCGCGGTACCAGTGACTATGCCGGACAGTATACCCGTGTAGGCGCCAACTGGGAAAGCCGCCAGTTTAAAATGAACTTTACTTACCGTTTTGGCAGTGCCCAGATCAAATCGGCGCGTCAGCGTAAAACCGGTCTGGATGATGAAAAGAACCGTGCCGGTGATAGCGGTGGTACCGGCGGCGCACCCGGACAGGGCAGCCCTAAATAAAACGCTTAGTTTTGTTGGTTTAATAGGTAAAAGTTGCCGGTGCATATCGGCAACTTTTTTTGTTTTTGGCCGCAGATGCGCAAGTGGGTTGGCATTGGTCTTGACTCATAATAAAATCGGTATAGGTTTATTGTGAACCGTAGGGTTTGGGCCGCAGATGCGCAGATGGATTTGTTCTTTAATCAGCGAATCTGTGGCTTACAACGCGTCATGTGCGGGCCATCTCATATCTGGCTTTAGAGAAGGGACGATCGCCAGGGCCGGGGTTTGATAAAACTGGTATGGCTTTATTGTGAAATGTAGGGTTTGGGCCGCAGATGCGCAGATGGGCTTTTCTTTAATCAGCGCATCTGTGGCCTGTAAAGCGTCATTTGTGGCACTGTCTCGCTTCATGCGGAATTGTGACCAAACGGATAAGGAAACGACTTTATCCCTGATCTTTACACATCCGCCTTATGTAACGCGGAGGTATCGCTCAAATCGAACCGCCGTCTTATCTTTGCAGCATGAAAAAAGTGTTTTCACTCAACGAGATTATACAGGTTGCCGAATGGTTGCTGCAAGAAGCCGGTGACAAAAAAAACATTGCATTTTACGGACAAATGGGCGCAGGGAAAACCACGCTGATCTATACAATCTGCCAGCTTTTACAGGTAGAGGACGTGGTGAGCAGTCCGACCTTTTCCATTATTAACGAATACCGTTATACGGAGGCTGGTAAACCCGCTTCTGTTTATCATATAGACCTTTACCGCTTACAAAATGAAGAAGAAGCCGTTCGGGCGGGTGTGGAAGACTGTTTATATAGCAATCATCATTGTTTTGTGGAATGGCCGGAAAAGGCCCCGGATCTTTTCCCGGAGGGAACCCTGTATGTATCTTTAAGGGTACTTGAAGGAGCGCAGCGTGAAATAGAAATACTAAAAAATAAGTAATTTTACAGCTAAAACGATATCACACAATTTAAACCTTTTGCTAAAAGTCATTTCGCCCGGCCCCTTGTTTTATGAGTAAGATAAAAACCATCGTGAGCACTTCCTTTAGTTATGAAACGCAGGAGGAAACATTGGATATTCGTGTAAAGGGTGGTGGTATGACCATTGGCATACCCAAGGAAATTGCGTTTCAGGAAAACCGGGTTTCGCTTACGCCCGATGCCGTAGCGGTTTTAATTGCCAACGGCCATTCGGTGATGGTAGAGCACAATGCCGGGGATGCCGCACATTTCCGGGATGCGGAATACAGTGAGGCCGGGGCCAAGATCGTTTATTCGAGGGAAGAGGTTTTTAAGGCGCCCATCCTGGTAAAAAGTGCGCCGGTAGTGGAGGAAGACCTCCCGCTGCTGCAACACAACCAGATCATTATTTCCCCGCTGCATTTATCTGTTTTAAGAAGAGAAGTGCTGCATGCTATGATGCAGAAAAAAGTAACGGCGCTTTCATTTGAAAACCTGAAGGACGATAGTGATTCCTATCCCATTGTGCGCAGCATGAGCGAGATCGCCGGCAGCGCCGTGATGCTGATTGCAGCGCAATACCTGGGCTCGGCCAATCATGGAAAGGGTGTGTTGCTGGGTGGTATTACCGGTATTGCGCCAACCAAGGTAGTGATCATCGGGGCCGGGATTGTAGGAGAGTATGCAGCCCGGGCGGCGCTGGCACTGGGGGCGTCCGTTAAATTATTTGATAGTAATATCTCCCGTTTAAAGCGACTGGAAAATGCCATCGGTCACCGGTTGTGGACCTCCGTACTGGAGCCCAAGCTGCTGGCCAAACAATTAAAAACCTGTGAGGTGGCTGTGGGGGCGCTGGCCAATGAATCGGGCCGCAGCCCGCTGGTGGTTACGGAGGAGATGGTGAGCGGCATGCGACAGGGTTCGGTGGTCATCGATGCTACCATCGACCGGGGCGGTTGTTTTGAAACCTCGGAGGTGACCTCCCATGAAAGTCCGATCTTTATTAAATACGGGGTCATACATTATTGTGTACCCAATATTCCCTCCGGTTTTGCCCGTACCGCTTCCCAGGCCATCAGCAATGTACTGGCCCCCCTCTTGGTGGAGGCCGGCGATGAGGGCGGCATTGAGCGGCTGGTATGGCACCAGCTACACCTGCGGAACGGCATCTACCTGTTTAAAGGATACCTTACCAATTTTTATTTAAGTCAGCGGTTTGATCTGCGGTATACCGATCTGAACCTGCTCATCGCCAGTCAGCGGTAGCGTTCATAGGGGGTAGGGAATAGCGAATAAGTAGGGAAGTGGAATGTTTTTTAGGATAGCTGCAAAATAAATATTATTTGTTTACTTTCTTAAAGACGCTCAAACGAATCGGAAAAAAATCCCCACTTGCTATTTACTACTTCCTGTTCCCTTTTTCAAACCTTAAAGGTCTTTGTACTAACTTTGCCCATTCATGCTTGATAAGAAGAATATAATACAAGGAACGGAAACGGCGGTAATCGTTGGAGTAGTAACGAAGGACCAGACGGAGCAACAGGTGGTGGAATACCTGGATGAGCTGGCATTTCTGGCCGAAACCGCCGGTGCGGAAACAAAGAAGCGGTTTATACAGAAATTGCAGCACCCGGATTCCCGCACCTTTGTAGGAAAGGGGAAGCTGGAAGAAATACGCCAGTATGCGTTGGCGCACCAGGTGAACCTGGTCATTTTTGATGACGAGCTTTCCGGTGCACAGATCAATAATATTACAACAGCCATAGGGGTAAAAACCATCGATCGGTCGGACCTGATCCTGGATATTTTTGCCCGCAGGGCTAAAACAGCCGAAGCCAAGGCCCAGGTAGAGCTGGCCCAATATCAATACATCCTGCCTCGCCTGCGCGGGATGTGGAAACACCTGGAACGCCTGGGGGGTGGTATCGGTACACGCGGACCGGGTGAAACGGAAATTGAAACCGACCGCCGGATCGTACGGGAGAAAATTTCACTACTACGGAACCGCCTGAAAGAAATAGACAAACAATCGGCAACCCAACGCAAAAACCGCGGGGAGTTTATCCGCGTGGCACTGGTAGGGTATACCAACGTAGGGAAGAGTACGATTATGAACCTGCTCAGTAAACGCGATGTGTTTGCTGAAAATAAATTATTTGCCACCCTGGATACAACAACCAGTAAAGTAGTTTTTGATAATACACCTTTCCTGCTCAGCGATACGGTTGGCTTCATCCGTAAACTGCCACACCACCTTATTGAAAGCTTTAAAAGCACGCTGGATGAGGTACGGGAGGCCGATATACTGATTCATGTAATAGATATATCGCACCCGCAGTATGAAGACCAGATGGCGGTGGTGAATAAAACCCTCCAGGAACTGAAAGCGTTTGACAAACCCATCATCACCGTGTTTAATAAAATGGATCTGTATGAACAGCAGACCTTTGATGAGTGGCTGGGTGAGGATACAAAAAAAGAGATCCTGCAGGACCTGTACGACCGCTGGAACCATGAAACCGGTGGCAATGCCGTATTTGTAGCCGCCACCGAAAGACGGAATGTAGAAGGATTGCGCTCCACGATCCTAAATAAAGTAAAAGAGCTTTACCAGGTGCGGTATCCGTATAAAACGATGTTTTTTTAAGGGAAGGGATTTAATGCATGAGCGCTTTATAGGGCAAGGTAAGTCACATTGTTTTGTTATTGAGGCAACAAATAAAACTTGGGAGACATGGCCTTTTAGCGATCCTTCGGGCGTAGGTTATTCCTCCATGTCGCCCCGGTCGCTCACGTTCCCCAAATTACTCCCGCAGCGACAAAATATAACTAACCATTGTTTTTGCATTTTCAGCGCTTAGCTGCGGATGAGGTGTCATTACTGCTGCTCCCCAGCTTCCACTACCACCGCTGATTATTTTTTTTGCGAGGTAATCAATATAGGCTTCATTTACAGGGTATCGTTTTGCTATATCTTTAAAGGCCGGTCCAACGGATCGCCTGTCTTCCTTATGACAACTGTAACAATCTGAATAACCAATTAAAACCTGGCCCTTGCTGGCTATTTCGGGCAGCACAGGGTCACTTGGGCCCGGTATTGCTTTTATATAATCGAAGGATTTTCTGGTGGCTTGTTTGGGCTCATCGTTACAGCCGGATATACACAACAAAATAACAAAGGATAAAACACCTGCTAGAATGGTCTGTATTTTCCGCCCACGGCTGTTAACAATGTCGCTGCTTTTTAATGCCACTTTTTTTATTTTAAAATTAGTGATAAAACGCTGATGCATCGGCATTGCTCCTGCTTCCCTTAAATGACAATACACCCTGGTTAAACTTTAAAATGCGCGCCCTTGCTGTTTAAAAGTTTAATTTAGTACCATGAGTAAAAAGCTGGAGTGGCACTTGCTTGCCCTGCACCCGAATGAGTTGAATTTTAATGAAGAAGGCCTTGCGGAAATAAAGGTCGGCGGCAAGCATTTATGCATTGCGCGGTTTCATGAAAGGCTTTTTGCCTGCGCGGCCAAATGCCCGCACGCAGCTGCTCCCCTGGCAGGGGGCTATGTAAACGTACAGGGCGATATCGTTTGCCCCGTACACCGGTACAAGTTCAATTTGGAAACGGGACGCAATACCACCGGTGAAGGATATTTTTTAAAAACCTACCCGGTAGAAGAGCGGGAAGATGGATGGTACGTAGCGATGGAAAAAGGAGGATGGTTCGGGTTTTAGCTCCCACAGGCCTTGATATAAAATGCCCGCGGATTTCACGGGTGTCCGTTGAGGCTTCTGCGCAGATTTGCGAAAAAGATCAGCGAAAATCTGCGGGAAAACCAGCCGGCCGTAAAAAATTATTCCTGCTATCCTTTCCCCGTAACCGCCGCCTCATCCAGCATCCAGATGGTTTGCCCTTTCTGCGGAGCTACGCCCTGCACGGGGTAAAGGTGTTTGGCGTTCTTTGCAAAGATCTTTTTCAGGATCGGATATTTATTCGCATCACCCACCAGCAGCATCACTTCCTTACTTTTATTAATAAGCGTATAAGTAAAGCTGATGCGCCAGGTTTGTTTGCTTTCCACCCATACTTCTTTTACCAGCCGTTTTGTTTCGGTTAAGATGGTGGTGCCGGGGAACAGGGAAGCGGTATGCCCGTCATCACCCATGCCCAGTAGCGTTAAATCGAACTGCGTACTTTTACCAAGCACTGCTTTTACATTGGCTTCATATGCTGCAGCGCAGGCAGCCGGTTCTCCCTTAGTGGGCGTGGCAAAAACATTTTTCCGGGGGATGCGGATATGGTCCAGCAAGGCTGTCCGGCTCATTTTATAATTGCTTTCATCGCTGGTATGCGGCACAAAGCGCTCATCACTCCAGAAAATGAATACTTTTTTCCAGTCGATATTATTGCTGAAGGCCGGTGTAGCCAGAATTTCAAACAATCTTTTGGGCGTACTGCCTCCGGAAAAAGCTACGGTAAAACGGTCGTTGGCTGCAATGCTTTTTGCGGCCGCACTTACAAAATGATAAGCAGCAGCAAGGCTCAATGCTTCTTTATCTTTCCAAATAAGTTGAATCGGGTTGCTCATTATTTAATTTCTTTTCTGCGTTCTTTGCAAATATAGCGGTCTCTGCCATTCGGCGGTGGCAGCAGCACCCATTGGAAGCCATCTTTTTTAATAAGCTGCTCCGCCTTCCTTGGGCCCCAGCTACCGGCAGGGTATTTTTCCAGCCCGGTTTTTCCATTCTTTTCCCATTCCTGCAAAATGGGCATCACAATACTCCATGCGGTTTCCACCTGGTCTGCCCGCATAAACTGTGTTGCATCCCCTTCCAATGCGTCCAGCAACAAGGTTTCATAAGCTTCCGGCGGTTGTTCGGCAAAGGATTCATAATAGGTAAAGTCCATTTCAACGGGCTTTAGTTTCATCACAGGCCCGGGTACTTTTCCTTCAAACAACAAGGTGATTTCCTGTTCCGGCTGTATGCTGATGATGAGCTGGTTGGGCGTTACATCATCCTTAAATATTTTAAACGGGGAATCTTTAAAGGTGATCACAATCAGAGAGGATTGTTTCTGCAGGCACTTGCCCGTACGCAGGTAAAAGGGCACACCCTTCCAGCGGTCGTTGTCAATATACATCTTTGCTGCTGCATAGGTTTCCGTAGTGGAACCTTTGGTGATGCTGGTTTCCTGTAGATAGCCCTGCTGGTGCTGCCCGTCAATTTCGCCGGCGGTATATTGCGCCCGTACCACATCTGAAGCTACCGTTGATGGCGTAAAGGGACGTACGCTTTTCAGTACTTTTACTTTTTCATTGCGGATGGCTTCTGCATCATTGCCCTTCGGACAATCCATACCTACCACGGAAAGCAACTGCATCAGGTGGTTCTGGATCATATCGCGCAGGGCGCCGCTCTTATCATAGTAACTGCCGCGCGTGCCTACACTTACTTCTTCGGTTACGCTGATCTGTACGTTTTCAATAAAATTCCGGTTCCAAAGCGGTTCAAAAATATAATTGGCAAAACGGAAGGCCAGCAGGTTCTGCACCACTTCCTTGCCCAGGTAATGATCGATGCGGTAGATCTGGTTCTCTTCAAAATTATCTTTGAGCAATTTGTTCAGTGCTTTAGCAGATGCCAGGTCGGTACCAAAGGGCTTTTCCACCACAATGCGGTCCTTGTTGGGCTGCGGCGCCAGTTTATATTTGGAGATGGATTTGGAGATGGGATCAATAAACGTAGGGGCTACCGAATAATAAAACAGCCGGGTAGCGCGTTTCTTCCAGTCCTTATCATTCTTATTCAAAATGGTCTTAAGCCGGGTATAGGTATCATCCAGTGTAAAATCGCCCTGGAAAAAATAGAGCTTCTTAATAAACTGATTCCATTGTTCGGGCTTGGCCTTTCCGCTCCGGGAAAAATTATTCACGCCTTCCAGCATATGCTTTTCAAAAGAATCTTCGGGCATGCCCTGGTAGTGAACGGCATAAATGGCAAACTCCTCCGGCATATAGCCATAAATAAACAGGTTATAAAATGCAGGGATCAGTTTTCTCCAGGAAAGGTCTCCAAAGCCGCCGAAAATCACAATATTGGCGGGTGTTTGTTTAAAGCTCATATAAACGGTTTAATTTTTTACGCTACAAAGCCACAGGGCACTAAGTTACGCAAAGGAATGTTTAAAAGAACGGATTTCGCCACAAAGACACGAAGTCACAAAGGTGCACAAAGTGATAGTATGGTTTCAGAAATCTTCGTGTTTCTTAGCGGCTTAGCGCCTTAGTGGCCCGGGTTTTACAGCACCATTCTTTTAATCCCGTTTTTGATCAGCGATACGGAGAAATTGATGATAAAGCCCAGATGTTTATCTGAAAGTTTAAGATAACTCAACAACTGCGCTTCCCAAACCGGATGATAATTTTCCTGTGCTTTTAGCTCTACAATGATCAGGTCGTCGACCAGGATATCCAATCTTAATCCTTCGGGGAATTCTATATCATCATATTTTATCGGAACTTTCCTTTGTTGGATGAATGGTATGTTTCTTTTGGAAAGTTCATAACAAAAACATGTTTGATAAACGGATTCCAATAAGCCAGGCCCCAGCTTATAATGAATGGTATAAGCGATGTCAACTACTTGCTTAGCCAACACTTCCCGGTAGGCATAAAAACTGCTGTTCATTTTGGTGTTTTTTAGGTTTGTGAATGAACATAAAGTTAGGAAAAGGGAACTAATGCCACAAAGAAGAATATCATTGCCACAAAGAAACACAAAGGGCGGTATGACTTTAGAAATCTTGGTGTTTCTTAGAGCCTTGGCGCCTTGGTGGCGAAATTGCCGTGGAACCACAAAGTCCCAAAGTCACAAAGAAACACAAAGCGGTTATGTGGCATTAAAAATCTTCGTGTTTCTTCGTGTCTTAGCGCCTTCGCGGCCCAAAAAACTATTGTGCTTCTGCCGGTGTATACGGCCAGTCTGTATGAAAACTTCCCGGCTTATCAATACGCTCATACGTATGTGCACCAAACAGATCCCGCTGAGCTTGTATCAGGTTGGCGGGTAAACGCTCTGTAGTATAGGCATCAAAATAATTCAGTATTGAAGATATCGATGATGCTGCTACACCTGCATCCATGGCGGTTTTGAGGAACTGTACGATCGCTTTACGCTTTTCTTTCAATACACCGGAAAACTGTGTGGACCCGATAATATTTGTTAACGCCGGTTCTTTTTCATACGCGTTGAACAGATCCTTCAGCAACACGGAGCGGATGATACAACCGCCACGCCATACTTTTACTACGGTCTTGATATCGATCTCGTAGTTGTAATTGGCCGATGCTACCTGCAAAAGCTCCAGTCCCTGGGCATAGGCCAGCATGAACGAAAAATGCAGGGCATCGCGGCAAATGTTTTTAAGGGCCTCCAGGTTGGTACCGGTTTTTTGGTTCTGGTGATCATAGAGCTTTGAAAAAGCCGTGCGTTCGTCTTTCAGTGCCGACAGGTACCGCATGGAAACGGCAATATCAATGGTAGGCAGGGGCACGTTGAGCTCCAGTGAGCTTTCGGAGGTCCATAAACCGGTACCTTTTTGTTTGGCTTTATCCAGGATCAGGTCGATAAGGTCTTTACCGGTTTCAGGATCTTTCTCCCGGAAAATTACAGCAGTGATCTCGATCAGGAAGGATTGCAGCTCACCCTGGTTCCATTCTTCAAACAGGTCGGCAAATTGCGCATTGGTCATGCCTTCATTCTTCAGCAATCCATATACCTCACTGATCATCTGCATAACAGCATATTCAATACCATTGTGCACCATCTTTACATAATGCCCCGCAGCGGTATGTCCCATATAGGCTACACAGGGCTCACCTTCCGCCCTGGCGGCAATGGCTTCCAGGATATCTTTTACCAGTTCATAGCTTTCTTTGTTGCCACCCGGCATCATGCTGGGACCAAAACGGGCGCCATCTTCACCGCCGGAAACACCCATCCCAATGAAATGGATCCCGGAGTTTTGCAGCTCCTGGTATCTTCGTTCGGTGTCGATAAAATGCGAGTTACCGCCGTCGATGAGAATATCGCCTTTCTGCAACTGCGGAACGAGTTCGCCGATCACGGCATCCACGATCTTTCCGGCAGGAACCAATAACATAATGATGCGGGGTGTTTCCAGTTTGGCAACCAGCGCTGCAGAAGAAGCAGCGGTTGAAACAGGTTTGCCCTTTCCGGCTTCTTCGGTGATTTTTCGCTGGTTTTCATCGCGGTCATAACCGCAAACTTCAAACCCATGATCCGCAATGTTTAATACCAGGTTCCGACCCATTGTTCCCAATCCGATCATACCAAATCTTGCAGCCATAAACTTTTTTTTCTAAAGGTAATACTGCATTAACAAAATCATAAAATAAATTGTTCGAATGCACAATTTTAGCCGGGATCGGCCATTTTACGAGGATTTTCGTTACTTTCACCTAAGGAAACGGCCTTATTTTATAGATTCATTGAACGAAACGATCAGAAATGTTGAGCAGCAAAGCATTATTTAGAATGGCATTGTTGATGGTGGTGCTGTACGCCTGTGGCACTTCGCAACCTGCCCGAAGGAATGTGTTGTCCCACACATCGCCGCCCGCTAATCAGAAACCTCCGGATAATAACCGTAACCCCAATCAGACCACTTTTACCAGACCCGAACAGATCACCACCAGGAAACCTCCGGAAGAACGGCCCGTGGTAAATACAAAAGTAGAACGGAGGGAAGAACCGGAAACCGACAATACCGCTGCTGCCAATACCTCGGCAGGCTACCGCTCCCCGGCTTTTTACAGGAACATTACAGACAGTATTCAGCGCGTTGCCGCAAAACCCAGTTATTATAAAATAACGGAGAACCTGTTTAAAGAAATGACGGTGGTGCCCAATCCAAAAAATCCGGCGGTAAATTCGCAATGGTATACCACCGTAAACTTTGATGTCCGGAAACCCAACTTTGTGATCCTGCATCATACGGCTCAAACCAGCGCCGAGCAAACCCTGTTTACCTTTTCCATTTCCCGTACCAGCGTAAGTGCGCATTTTGTAGTGGGACGCGATGGGGTTACTTACCAGATGCTAAACGAGTATATGCGTGCCTGGCATGCCGGCAAAAGCAAATGGGGCGCCATTACCGATATGAACTCCTGTAGTATCGGTATTGAAATAGACAACAACGGTACCGAACCGTTTTCTGACGCACAGATCAGTTCCCTCATCAAATTGCTGGGATACCTGAAAGATAAATTCGGTATACCCCAGGCCAATTTTATCGGGCATTCGGATATTGCCCCGGTACGTAAAAATGACCCCAGTAAATACTTCCCCTGGAAGCGGCTGGCCGAAGCGGGCTTTGGTTACTGGTACGATTCTGCCAACCTCGCAGAACCACCTGCAGATTTCAATGCCCTGCTGGCCCTGCGGGTGATCGGGTACGATATTACCACGCCGGCTTCCGCCATCCAGTCGTTCAAGCTGCATTTTATACAAAACGACAGTTCACCGATGTTAACAGATTACGATAAAAAAGTTTTGTACAACGTATACCGGAAGTATTGATTCACCGGAAATCCCCTTAATTTTAAAAAAGATATTTTTGTAGCCTCCATATCTAATCCATATGGAGGTTTTTAGTTAAAGTGAAAATTGATGACAGCAGAACATAAACGTCTTGCGGAAAATGCAAAAAAGCAAATCCCGTTGGAGCAGTGGGGGCCTTATGTAAGTGAGCGCCAGTGGGGCACCGTACGGGAAGACTACAGTCAGAACGGTGATACCTGGAACTATTTTCCATTCGATCATGCGCATAGCCGCGCTTATATCTGGGGCGAGGACGGCCTGGCCGGTATTTCTGATTATTTTCAAAACCTCTGTTTTGCAGTAGCACTTTGGAACGGACAGGATAAAATATTGAAAGAGCGACTCTTTGGTTTGGGAAATCATGAAGGTAATCATGGGGAAGATGTAAAGGAATTGTACTTCTACCTCGATAACCTGCCTACGCATTACTACATGGAATACCTGTATAAGTATCCACAGGAGGCCTTCCCCTATGAACAGCTCCGGGAGCAGAACCGGATACGGGATAAGAACCAAACGGAGTACGAGATCCTGGATACCGGTATCTTCAACAACCGAAAATATTTCAATGTACATGTTACCTACGCAAAGGAAACAAGTACGGATATTGCTATACGGATCAATATTACCAATCTTTACAGCGAAGCTGCCCCCATTACCGTATTGCCGTTGCTTTGGTTTTATAACCGCTGGTCCAACGGCTCTAATACAGCGGTACCGGATATTGCATGGGTAAACGATCATACGGTGCGGGCAACACATAACCGCATCGGCGATTACTATTTTTATTTCCAGGGGGCTGATGATGCACTGTTTACCGACAATGAAACCAATTTTGAAAAGTTGTTCGGTCGCCCCAATAACAGCATTTTTGTAAAAGATGCGTTTCACGATGCGATCATCGAAGGGAAAAATACCGATCAGTTGCGCAACCGGAAGCATGGTACCCGTTTTGCGCCGGTGTTTAAGCGTACGGTCAATGCCGGTGAAACGATCTCCATTTATTGCCGGCTTACCAATCAGCCGGCGAAGGATCCGTTCAATGCGCAGTTCCTGCAATTGTTCGACGACCGGAGAAAAGAAGCGGATGCCTTTTATGAAGCAATATTCCCCAAAGGTATTAACCCCAATATAGCACGGGTGCAGCGACAGGCGCTGGCAGGGCTGCTGTGGAGTAAGCAGTATTACCATTATGATGTGGAACGCTGGCTGAGTGTATCCGATGGCATTACACCCATCATACCTTCCCGTCTTACCGGACGGAACAGTGAGTGGACGCATTTAAAGAACCAGGATATTATTTCCATGCCGGATAAATGGGAATATCCCTGGTATGCGGCCTGGGATCAATCGTTTCAGTGTATTTCCATGGCCGTGGTAGACCCGGTATTTGCAAAGAACCAGCTGCTGTTGCTGATGCGGGAATGGTTTATGAAACCCGATGGACAGCTGCCTTCCTATGAATGGAATTTCAGCGATGTAAATCCGCCGGTGCAGGCCTGGGCGGCGATGGAGATCTATGAAATAGAGAAGAAGGCAAAAGGAAAAGGGGATATCGATTTCCTGAAAAAAGTATTCAACAAGCTTACGATCAATTTTACCTGGTGGATCAACCGCAAGGATCTGAAGGGCGATAATATCTTTGAAGGCGGCTTCCTGGGGCTGGATAATATCGGGGTATTTAACCGCAGTTATCACGATAAAGGCGAAATGCAGCTGGAGCAGGCCGATGGTACCAGCTGGATGGGGATTTATGCGCTGAATATGATGGATATTGCCCTGGAGATCGCGGTGGTAGATCCCTCCTTTGAAGACATGGTGACCAAGTTCTTTGAACACTTTGTATTGATCGCAGAGGCATTGAATGACCATGTGTTGTGGAACGAGGAAGACCAGTTCTTTTATGATGTACTGTGCATGCGGGATGCACCGCCCCAGCCGCTGAAGATCCGGTCAATTGTAGGATTGACCTCGCTGTACGCGGTGAACATCATGAACAAGGATATTTTTGATAAACTGCCCGATTTTAAGAAGCGGTTTAACTGGTATAAAAATTACCGGCTGAAGAACGATCTGTTCTGGCCCAATGAAGAAAAAGGAGATGGTGAAGAAATGCTGATGTCGCTGGTGCAGCGCGACCGGCTGAAGGCGCTGCTGACGCGCCTGCTGGATGAAACAGAGTTCTTATCTGATGGCGGCATCCGGGCTTTATCCAAATATCACGAAGCGAATCCGTATTCCGTTACCATCAACGGCGAAGTGCATTCCATCCGGTATGACCCCGGTGATTCCACCTCCGATATGTTTGGGGGCAATTCCAACTGGCGCGGACCGGTATGGATCCCGATCAATTTTATCATCATCCAGTCGATCAGGCGGCTGGGTAAGTTTTATCACGATTCCTTCCTGATGGAATATCCCACGGGATCGGGAAATATGATGAACCTGTTCAATATTTCAACGGAATTATGCAAACGGGTGATCAGCCTGTTTCAAAAAGATACCAATGGCAGCCGGCCGATTTACGGGGAATACAACTGGTTCTTTAACCTGCCGGAAAACCAGGATCTCATCCTGTTTTACGAGTATTTTAACGGGGATTCCGGTCGCGGGCTGGGCGCCAACCATCAAACCGGTTGGTCGGCATTGGTAGCGGAAATGATCAGTGAATTGGCGGATAGGGAATAAACAAACCAGTTAGGTCTTAGGGACCTAACTGGTTTAAATAAAAAAAGCATCGTGCTTCTGTTCAAAACCGGTTTCCCGGCTCATCACTTACTAACCCGATGCTTTTTTAATAGCTTCTGCATTGTTGCTGTCGGAGAAACCTGGTTACAGTTGTGCATTCCTTTTACAGACCACACAGCTAAAACGACTGATTCCCGGCAACCGGCAAGGCTTCCGCTGTTTTGCTTAAAATTCCGGGCGGGTGTTTGCGCTTCCCTCACGCCGAACGCTCCAATACCTTGCGGTATTTCGGCTGTTCTGCCTTTGAGCAAGTGCCCCCGTCCTTGCTTTATTAAGCGAAGACGTTCCTGTTTTTCTGGCTGCTTAACCCCGGTTCCATCCTTCATTGCTGTCAGACAAAAGCGGCATCAAACAAACCTGATTTCAAAGAAACTGTCAGTGCGCGTTTGACAAAATCGTCTAATAAATTAATCGTTTCGTCAATTGCAATTTGAAGATACGATCCGCAACTGCCCATTTCCAAATTTCGGGGTCGGTTGTTTTGCAGTGGTTGTGAACAATAAAATGCACAAAAAAAGCCGCTTATTCACCAAAAACCGGGGTTTTGAACCGGTTATGCCCAAAGAAATGCACATTTTGAATTTAGCTGACGCTTTATCCATTAAAACAGGACGAGCTTCTTTTGAAAATCTTAAATGCGTTATGCCATGTGAATTAAAATATATTTATTTTCATGCCCTAATTGATCATATAAAATGAAAATATTTTTAAAAGCGGGTATTTGGGGCGCCGGTACGGCCCTGTTGTTAAGTGCTTTTCCGGTGCAGGCTCAAAAGCAGAAAAAATTTATTGATCCGGCCAATATGGATCGCTCCGTAAAACCCGGCAATGATTTTTACGAATATGCCAGCGGTACCTGGATAAAAAACAACCCGGTTCCGGCAAAGGAAACCCGTTGGGGCAGCTTTAACGTACTGCGTGATTTTAATATCAACGCGGTAAAATCCATCCTGGAAAAAGCCGGGGCCGATAAAAATGCGCCGGCCGGCTCTGTAGAAAAGCGGGTGGGTGATTTTTATGCCGCTGGTATGGATAGTGCGGCCATCGAAAAACTGGGCTATAATCCCATAAAGGGAGACCTGGCTGCTGTGGATGCCATACAAACACAGCCGGAACTGCTTCAGAAGATCAACGGGCTCCGCGTAAGTGGTACGGCTTCCCCGGTATATGGGTTTTTTGTAGGGCAGGATCGTAAAAATGTAGAGGTGATGATCCCGCAGCTTAGCCAGGGGGGCACTTCACTGCCCGACAGGGACAATTACTTAAAAGATGACCAGCGGTCGGTGCAGATCCGCGACGCCTATGCCAAATACATAACCACGCTTTTTGAACTGGTGGGTACCCCTGCCGAAGCAGCCCGGGCAAATGCCGCCACTATTTTTAAAATTGAAAAACAACTGGCCGCGGCGCAATTGAGCCGGGTTGAAATGCGGGATGCATACAAGACCTATAACAAATTTTCCCTCGATGAGCTGTCTAAGATCACCCCGGGACTTAACTGGAAAGAAATCCTGTCTGAACTGGAAGTGAAAGGCCAGGACAGCATCCTGGTAAATAACCCGGCATTTTTTACAACAGCAGCAGCACTGCTGAAGACAATCCCCTTGAATGACTGGAAAGTATACCTGAAATGGTACCTGCTTAAAGGATCCGCGCCTTATTTAAGCACCCCGTTCGTAAACGCCAATTTTGCATTTACACAGGCATTAACCGGACAAAAAATTCAAACGCCCCGCTGGCAGCGGATGTCGTCTTTAACCGATGGAAACATTGGTGAGTTGCTGGGACAGTTGTATGTAAAAGAGTATTTTAAACCCGCAGCAAAAGCCAGGATGGAGGAGTTGGTAGCCAATCTCCGGAAGGCATTTGAGATCCGGATCAAAGGGCTCGACTGGATGGGGGCGGCTACCAAGGAAAAGGCGCTGGCAAAGCTGGCGGCCTTCCGGCCGAAGATCGGATACCCCGATAAATGGGAAAATTACAACGGCCTGGTCATCGATCGCAATAACTTTTTCCAGAACATCAGGAATGTAAATAACTGGAGCTATCATTTTATGATCAGTCGCCTGGGTAAACCGGTAGACCGTGAGCGTTGGGGAATGACGCCGCCCACCGTAAACGCTTATTACAGCGCCACGCTGAACGAGATCGTTTTCCCCGCTGGTATTTTACAGTTCCCATTCTTTGATCCCAATGCAGATGACGCCGTGAATTATGGCGGTATCGGGGCGGTGATCGGTCATGAAATGTCGCATGGTTTTGATGATAACGGAAGCAAATATGATGCAGACGGTACCCTCCGCAACTGGTGGACAGACGAAGACCGGAAGAAATTTGATGCCAAAGCGGATGCGCTTGCCCGGCAATTTGACGGTTATACCATATTGGATACCATTCATGTAAATGGAAAATTGACGCTGGGTGAAAATATTGGCGACCTGGGCGGGTTAAATGTGGCGTACGAAGCGTTTAAGATGACAAAGCAAGGTCAGTCTAACAAAAAGATAGATGGCTTTACGCCCGATCAGCGTTTTTTCCTTGCCTGGGCACAGGTATGGAGGGGAAATATTCTTCCGGAAACAGCAGCTCAATTCATTTTAACCGATCCGCATTCCCCGGGTGAGTACCGGACCATTGGCGCGCCGGTAAATATGGATGCCTGGTATAAAGCCTTTAATGTAAAAGAAGGCGATAAACTGTACAAAAAGCCCGAAGACCGGATCCGGATGTGGTAGCCACCTCCCTTTGGGAGGGATGTAAAATATTGAATATTAAATGAGAAAGGCAGAAGTGGTATTTGTTTCCAGGACAGCAGTTCGCTGAGCAAAGCAGATGATTCTCTTTTACTTTTTCATTTAATATTTTCACCATGTTCCCATTGTCTCACAGGTTTTCTGCAACGGAATCTGCATTTGTATTTGGAATTTGTAATTTCCACATTTCCACATTTTCACATTTTCAAATTCTCACATTCCCTGCAGGGGCATTACCTTTGCAGCGCTTTCTGAAAACGGAATAAGCCGTTTGATCATTCAAAGTCAGGGGGCCGTATCGGATAAATGGTAAAATTGATTGTTACAGACCTGGATGGGTCCTTATTAAATGATAAAAAAGAACTCCCCGCGGGATTTTGGGAATTTGAAAAACAGCTGGTGCAGCAACATATAGTGCTGGGCATTGCGAGCGGCCGGCCGCACCACAACCTGCTGACGCTTTTTGAGCCCATAAAGGATCATACCTACTTTTTATCGGATAACGGGAGCTATGTAACCTACCAGGGTAAGGAATTGCTGGTAGAAATGCTGGACCGGGAAGCCGTTAACACATTTGTTCAAAAAGCCCGGACCTTGAACCAGGTATACCCTGTGCTTTGTGGCAAGGATAAGGCCTATATGGAAAATAAAGAAGAGTCCCTGCTGAAACAGGCACTGCAATATTACCAGCACTATGAGCTGGTGGATGATCTGACAAAAGTTACGGAACCGATCCTGAAAGTATCTCTATGTGACCTGATCGATGCTGAAACCAATAGCTACCCGCATTTTAAACAATATGAAACCACCTATAAAGTAGCGGTAGCCGGTGAACGATGGCTCGATTTTACGGCTTTTAATGCCAATAAAGGAGTAGGGGTGAAGCTGGTGCAGCAGGCGCTGGGCGTGGGTTATGATGAAACCATGGTTTTTGGTGATTACCTGAACGACCTGGAAATGATGCAGGTGGCCAAATACAGTTATGCGATGAAAAATGCGCATCCCGGTATTATTGCCGCGGCTAATTTTGTTACTAATTTTGATAATAATGAGGAAGGCGTGGTACGCGCTGTATGCGATAACCTCATATTGGAACCGCAGCCGTAAAGGCATTTAAGGGGAAATGATGGTTATCACCTCGGTGGTCTTACCAACATAAAGTTGCGAGTGACAGCCGGCTTATGTATTGAACGTTAATTACAGATTTATCCTATTGTCCACCACGGCAAATCAGGATAACTAAACGTACATTCGCCATCGTCCATTCATAGCAGAGACTCGGGTTTTTTTGTGACAAAAAATCTGTGACACTCTTTTCTTGTCACAAAAAAATTGTCACAACAATGACGGTCTCATTGATGTTGCTGCTTGAGTACCGGCCTGAAAAACAGCTAAAAAGAGGCGTTCTGCTTCAAAAAATGACGATTTTCCGCCTGCGTCCGGGCAGCTTATTTGCTAATAAAACATTAAAAACGTTTCCACATGGCAACAAATACGCCGGCCTTGCGTCTTATAATGGATATATTTATAATGCGATTGCAATTAAACGGATTCAGTATTGATGAAAGGAATTACAACGTTTTTCTTGGTTTTTTTTGTTACAGGTATTATTGCGCAAACGCCAAAAGCGCAGCTTCAGCTGGAATGGTTCCAGGAGGGCCATATCCTCCAGGGTGTTTCTATAAATAAACAGGATGATCAGCTGGTATTTGTAAAGCGGCTCCGGAACAAAGAGGCCGGGGCTGTAATAACTGTACCTCCTGGCACAGAAAACCGGATCGGTTACGGAAAAGATACCAGCCGTTTGCTGGACCCGGTTATTGTGCATTATGATCTGAAAAGTCGGCGCCTCATGTTGCTGGATTACGGCTGGGCACCCCGGTTTTCGCCCAATAGCCAGCGGGTGGTTTATGCATACCAGGAAAAGCCGCTTAACGGAGCCCGGATCGTGGCCGCATCCTTAAAAGGAAACGGGATCCGGGTTTTTGAATTACAGTCAAAAAAGGCAGCCGACGCTGTTACAACAGCGCGTGGATTTTTAATGGATCCGGTATTTACTGATTCTGCAAGGATCATCTATAAAACAGGAGATGCGGTAAATGGCCCGTATGCGGCCGGTATTTCGTTGCACCGGTACAACCTCTTTACAAAGAAAACAGAACTGCTGTATGGCGCCCGGATCCGGCACCGGTTATATGACCTGCTGGGGGATGTATACGGTTCCGGCAATAACTATGCATTTACCGTATACAGTCCGCAGGACTCTGCACCCGGGCTGGCTAATGAATATTCCCACCTGTTAATGCGGGGGCAGGATACATTACACAATTTTGGTATCCGGCATTACAGTAACCTGGATGCAAAATTTGCTATGCTGCCAGGCGATCAGCTGGTTTACCTGGATGATAATCACCTGATGGCAGAGGATACCAGTTTTATTGTTACCTATCGGTCGGGGAAGGTTATTTCGAAGAAACCGCTGAATGTTGAGTTCAGCAAGGCCTGGCTGAGTCCGGACGGCCGTTTTATGTTTTATATAAACAGTGAGCAGGAGGCATTTATATTGAGGATTTCCGATTTCTCAAAGTTGCAGCTGCCACTGGTAAAAAAAGAGATCCACTCAGTGGTATGGTCCGATGATGGGCGCCAGGTAGCTGTGGTTCAGGATCATGAAACGCTTTCGCATACCGATAAACTGTACCTTTTTTCTGTAATCTAGCGCTTGAAACGAGGTTTATTTTTTCCCCGTTTTGCGTAAAGCAGGTTCAATTTCTTCTTTCCACTTTTTATATTCGTCGGCTGTCAGGGCTTTTTTTAGCTGGTTATCCCGTTCTGTAAAAAGACCTTCGTTCTGTTTACGTACACTCTGATAATCCTGTTGCAATCCCTGTGCAAGTGTGGAAGAGCCCTGGATATTGTCGCGCAATTTTTCCTGCGCGGTATAAAAGTCGGTAAAGATGGTTTCTATACTGCTTCTTTTTGCCTTGTCTGGTTTTATGGCTGCATCAAATTTTGTTAAAACAGCGCCCACCTTATCTCCAACACTTTCCTTTTGGGCATAAAGGGAACTATTCAGCGTCAAAAACAGCCCTAAAACCAGGATAAATCTGCTTCTCATGTTACAAAATTATGTGATTTGATGCTATTATATAGTAGAAGAGGCTTCTTGCCCTTAAGAAAGTTGCAAGCCTGTATAATTTTTATTTATTGGGAACACCGGGAGGAACAGGACGGCCATTTCTTCCCTGCCGGATAATCTTGGTCATGAGGGAATCATATTTTGGCTGCTGCTCGGGCGTGCAAATAGACCGGGTGGCTTTAAAGTGATGAAAGGCCTTTATTTCTGCGCCTTTTTGCAGGATTGCAATTGAGTCGGCCAGCAAAGCAATCGTACTGTCGGCAACAGTGGGCTGCCGGGTAAGGTCAAATAATTGCTGTTTGATCTTACGGATCTGCTCCATATCTGTTTTGGCGCTGGTCCAGTGTTTTTGTTTTAATGCCTTGAATTGCTCCAGCTGGCTATCGGTAAAGCCTACTTCGTTTTTGAGGGCAGCGGTAAAGCCTTCCCGCTCTTTATCGAAATGGTGTTTTTTTGAAAAAATAAAGGTATATGCCAGCAATGCCAGGTTGGTGATCAGCAGCAATGCGATGATAAAAATAAGGGTTCTGTTTCGTTCCGTATTGTTCATTCCTCTATTTGTTAAAATCATAACTGGTGTTGGACGCCAGGATAAAGTTTTCGTTTTGCAGGATATCCGATTCCGTTCCGGCAGCACTTACCGTTTCTGTCCGTTGCTTACTATTGCCATCAACAATCAGGTAAACGTTTACGGTCATGATTGTTACCAGGCAGCAAACGGCTACAGCCGGTTTTGCGATCATGCTGCTGGCTCTTGTCCAGAAATTGGATTCCTCCCTCAAACGGGCCATCACCCTGGTATGCATAAAAGGCCGGGCTTCAGCCCGCCGGATATCATCCAGGCTGTTGAGGATGGTTTCAATATGATCTTGCTCTTTCATTACAAAACGGGTTTAAAGTGTTTCAGGATCGCTCTAATATTTAAATATATCTTATTAATGGTATTTGACGTCATTTTTCAGCTTTTCTTTTACGCCCGGGGTTTATAGTCTTTTTCCAGGATTTTTTTAAGATTGTTTTTTGCCCGGTGTAACAGGGATTCAATAGAGGACACGGAAGTTTCCAGTACTTCGCTTACTTCCTGGTAACTCAATCCCTCCACTTTATTTAGAATAAATGCAATACGCTGATTTTCAGGTAGCTGATCGATCGCTTTAAATAAAATGGACGCATTTTCTTTTTTATCCAGTACCACACCGGGATGTTGAAAATCCGGGGGATTTACTACTACCTGGCTATCATCTCCAAAAATGCTGCGTACAAAACCAAACCGTTTTTTTCGCTTTTTTTTGCGTTCAAAATCCAGCGATTTGGTGGTGGCGATCCGGTAAATCCAGGTAGATAGTTTAGATTCTCCTTTGAATGAATGGATCGATTGAAAAACCTGCACAAATACATCCTGTGCAATATCCTCCGCATCCTCTTCACTTTTTACAATGGCCAGGCAGGTATTGTAGACCATATTCTGGTAACTGTCAACTACCTGTTTAAACGCGGCTTCATTGCCCTGCTTTAATTCCTGTACTAATATTTCTTCGTTCAGCAATGTAATACCGGTTAATTTGGCGATATTACAAAAAAAACAGATAGTACCCGCTAAAACATTGGACCACCCTGACGTCCGCCACCGCGCATCATACCCGGAGGGCCTCCCTGCCATTCCCTTCTCCGTTCTTCGCCATCTTCACGGGCTGGCGCTTTCCCCTTGCCAAAATTGCGCAGGCTGTAGGTGAAGGTGAGCATGAAGTACTGGCGCAATACTTTTGTGGTAGTGGTCTGTATGAGGTTATAATCGTTGAGTGACTGGCTGAAACTATTGTTCTGTTTTAAAATATCAAATACTGATAATTTTAATTCTGCTTGTTTTTTTGCGAGGAATTTTTTTCCTGCGGCAGCATTCCATAATGTGTAATAAGTTCCTTTTGCACTGTTATTGGTGAAATTGAAGCCCTCATAGGAGAGGTTGGTATTGATGAACCATCCGTTTTCTGACAACAGGTTAAGTGCCAGGCTGGGACTTTGCTGTATATAATTTTGCCCGCTTGCGGCATTTTCAAGCGTACTTGCTGTTTGCGTATAGTTTAAATCGTAGCGAAGCGTAAAATCTACATACTGGCTGATGTTACTGCTCAATGATATGCCGCTTCCCAATGTATTCCTAGCAACTTTACCCACTACGTTGTTGTATTTGCTGGGTGTGTTGCTATAATTATAGCTCCCGGTGATGCTGAAGTTTGATTTGATGTATTTGATCGGAAATGCATAAACCAAAAAGCTATTGAAGTTCTGATAGCCATTCAGGTTAATGTAAGTAGTGTTCGTAATTCCCTTATTGTTAACCACATCGCTGGTAATATAATTTTGCGCCGCAGAGTAAGAAAAGTTAGCGGCAAAACTATTGCCCTTGCGGGTATTGGCATAAATGTAACGAAACGATCCCCAATGGCTGTACGATTGTTTAAGGTTGGGGTTCCCTTTAATAATATTCGTTTGACTGGAACTATCCGCTACATCCTGCAACTGGTCAACACTGGGGAAATCGGTGTTGGCCCGGTAATACGCCCGGAAACTGCTATAATTGCTGATCTTTTTCGACCACCGGAGATTGGGCAAAAAAGCTACAAAATCCTGGCTGGTTTTAACCGGGGAAGGATAGATCCGGTCGCTTTTCAGGTCAGAATACTGAACATCAAACCCCGCAGAAAACTGGTTATCCCGCCCTTTTCCTAACCGGTAATTAGCACTTCCGGTATGGGTGGTAATGGTGCTTTTAAAATTGTTGGATTGACCGGGATTAAAAAGTGTATAATCGATGCCATCATAATCGAACGTTTTCTGATCTCTTTTGTTGATGCGTAATCCCGGAGAATAGCTCAACTCCATTATTCCCTGCTGACCAATGGGCTCTGTATAGTTAATCCGGGCAGAGTAATTAGCTCCGTTTGTAGGATTTTTCCTGTATTGATTCCGGACATCCGGCAAATTAATGTTCTCAAATTTCTGGAGATTAGTCAGGTTATAACTATCTCCATCATTTTTTGAAAAGTTAGCCTGCAGGAATGTAGAAAACGTACGCCCCGGCTTTCTAAAACTGTGACGATACATTAAATTATTTCCCAGGGAATATCCGCTCCTGTTAGACCGGCTGTTTCCGTCAGAGATGTAGGAACTGTCTCCACTCTCGTAGATAGCAGTTTTGTAGGTGCTCGACGTGCTGCTGTTATTCTGAAACGTCCAACTGGGAATATACATGATCGTATTATTGGAGTCGATCTTATACTCCAGCCGCATATTGATCCGGTGCATATTGTTGTTGGAGGTAGACCGGTTGTTTGTAGAAAGGTTAAGCGTGCGCTTGTCTTCGGTAACGGTGGGCGAAAATGTAAACGATTCATTATTGTTGGTGCTGTTCCTAAAATCGTAAGACGCCGTAATGGATACTTTTTTACCCAGCTGATCAGAAAAATTGATTCCAAACGCATTGGTTTGGCTGATGCCCGGGGACTGACCCACATTCAGCGGCCCGCTACCAAATCCACCACCACCACGACCACCGCCGCCGCGGTTACCACCGCCACGGCCGCCGCTGCTCATAACTCCCAACACATCCTGTTGGGCAAAATTTTGCTGATTGATGTTGTTGAAATTGCCCAGGAGCGTTATACGTCTGCTGCCATTAAAAAAGCTGGCATTTCCTCCGCCATAGTAGCGGTTATCAGTTCCATAACCGGCAAATATGCGCCCGAACTGACCGTTTCTCAGGCCTGATTTTGTTACAATATTGATAGCTTTTGCCGTATTTCCATCATCGAACCCGGTTAACTGAGCCTGGTCGCTCATCCGGTCATATAACTGTATTTTGTCTACAACTTCGGCGGGCAGATTTTTTAATGCCATAGAAGCGTCATCCCCAAAAAAGTCCTTTCCGTCAACCGTTACCTTCTTTACCTGCTCGCCATGGCCGGTTACCGTACCATCCTTGTCAACCGTAATGCCCGGCATTTTCTTTATCAGATCTTCAACCGTGGCATCAGGGTTGGTTTTATACTGGTTGGCGCTAAACTGGGTGGTATCTCCCTTTTGGGTTACGGCTGGGGCCGTGGCTACAATTACCACGCCTTCCAGGGTAGTGGTTTTTTTGGGGATATATACATCCTCGAGGTCGGCATCCCGTAGGGTATCTGAAAGCGTTATGGCTTGTTCAAAGGTTTCAAAACCGATGGAGGTCGCTTTTAAAATATAGGCGCCCAGGCTGAGGTTACCAAAACTGAACTTTCCTTCTTTATCCGAAAGGGCGGAAGCTTTTATAGAAGAATCCGCAGCATTTTGCAGCTGAACGGTGGCCCCGGCTACGGTAGACCCCTCAACAGGATCCATCAAGGTGCCTTTTATCGATTGTCCGTTCATAGCCATTCCAGTCATCACAAGTACAAATAATAGCGCAATATGCTTCATAAATAAGGGTATAAAGTCCATTGGACGATGAAAAAGGTTCAAACTTTCGGTCAATCGTTTTGTTATGCCTTAAAAATATTGATAAATAATGACTTGCATCTTCGATTTTGCTTAAAACCGGAAAAGAATCGCATAAATAACCGCGTTTAGGCATATTCTTAAAAAAAGTCATTTATCTTGCGGCTCTTAAAAAATGACCATGGAGTATAATAAGTTAGTTGCAGTAAGTGGATTATCGGGCTTATTTGAGCTGATCAGCAGTAAAAATGACGGAGCCATTGTTCGCTCCCTGAACGACAAAACAACCAAATTCGCGTCTTCCCGCATTCACCAGTTTTCACACCTGGAAAGCATTGAGATTTATACCATCCGGGATAATGTAAACCTGGTAGACGTGTTCAATGCCATGAAGGCCGACGGCACTCCTTTGCCAGACGCGAAAGATGATAAAGCCACAAAAGCGTATTTTCAGAAAGTATATGCAGATATGGATTTTGACCGGGTATATACCTCTGATATGAAGAAGATCGTAAAGTGGTTTGATCTTCTGCAAAAGAATAACATCGAAATTAAGTTAACTGAAGCCGCTGAGGAAGCAGAACCCGCTGAAGAAGCACCGGTAGCTGAAGCAGCAGAAAAAGCAACCCCTGCCAAGAAAGCCGCTGCAAAGGCCCCGGAAGCAGCTTCCGAAGCAGCGGAACCCGTAAAAAAAGCACCGGCTAAGAAAGCCGCTGCAAAAAAAGCCGCAAAAAAGAAGGAAGATTAATCAGCACATCATTTTATAATTCGTGAACGCCCCGGTTTTGCCGGGGCGTATTGTTTTAAGGATGGTTTGCATTTTTAAAGTATATTGCTGCTCCTGCTCCGGATAACCGGATACACCCGGCTGTCCTGCATAAAGCAGCAGAAAAATGATCAACATGAAATTAGACGCAAATATTCAACCCTTACAAAGACAGTTTTTACCGGCCGGTTTTAAGATAGCAGACTGGCAAACCCTGGAGCCTTATTTTAAAGACCTGGCAGGCAGGGTGCTGCCGGATGCAGAAGCGCTGGACCGGTGGTTGCAGGACATCAGTGAGCTGGAAGCCGTAGTGAGCGAGGAGGCCTGCTGGCGCCAGATCAATATGACCCGTGATACTACGGATACGGCACTGGCCGAATCCTTTACGTTTTTTATGACGGAAATTCAGCCCAAAATTCAGCCCTATGCCGACCAGCTGAACCGGAAGCTGATCGAAAACCCGCTTTCACAGGAGCTTACGGCCCCGGAATACTTTACCTATCTGCGTAACGTGAAAAAAAATATTGAATTGTTCCGGGAAGAAAATATTCCCCTGCAATCGGAACTGGCGGTAGAAGCACAACAGTTTGGTGCCATCGCAGGAAAAATGACCGTTACCGTAAACGATCAGGAATATACCTTGCAACAGGCGGCCAAATTTCTGGAAAACCCGGACCGTACATTGCGGGAGAGCGTATACCGTAAAATAGGCGACCGGCGCCTGCAGGATAAGGATGCCCTGGATGATCTTTTTGATGCACTGCTGAAAAAGCGGCACCAGGTGGCGCTGAACGCCGGCTTTGAAAACTACCGGGATTACCGTTTTGCCGAACTGGGGCGTTTTGATTACAGCAAGGAAAATTGCTTCCAGTTTCATGAAGCCGTAAAGCAGCATGTATTACCCCTGGTGGATAAGATCTATCAACAGAAAAAGGAAAAGCTGGGGCTGGATACATTACGCCCCTGGGATATTGATGCGGAGCCCGCCGGCACCGAACCGTTACATCCCTTTAATACCGGCAGCGAGCTGGTGGAAAAGGCCATTCATTGCTTCAATGAACTGAAACCTTTTTTTGGTGACTGTTTGCATAAGATGAACGAAATGGGCCGGCTCGACCTGGAAAGCCGGAAGGGAAAAGCGCCGGGCGGGTATAACTGTCCGCTGGCTGAAACAGGAGCGCCCTTTATCTTTATGAATGCGGCCGGTACCATGGATGATGTAACCACCATGGTGCACGAAGGCGGCCATGCCATCCATTCTTTTTTAACACATCCCTTAAAATTATCGGCTTTTAAAGAATATCCGACGGAGATTGCGGAAGTGGCCAGCATGAGCATGGAATTATTCAGCATGGAACACTGGACAGAATTTTTTAAAACCCCGGAAGAACTCAAAAGAGCGCACGGGCAGCAACTGGAGCGGGTGCTGACCATCTTCCCCTGGATTGCCACCATCGATCAGTTCCAGCACTGGATCTATGAGCATCCCACGCATACCCGGGAGGAGCGACGCTCCGCATGGCAAACCATACTGGCTTCCTTTACACCGCAAACACTGGTCACGAGCGGATTGGAAGATTACCGGAACTTCAGCTGGCAGCGCCAGTTGCATTTATATGAGGTACCGTTTTACTATATTGAATATGGCATTGCCCAATTGGGGGCCATCGGCCTTTGGCAACAATACAAACAGGATAAAACACAGGCCCTGGAGCACTATATACAGGCCCTGAGCCTGGGCGGAACCCGCCCGCTGCCACAACTCTTTGAAGCGGCGGGGTTAAGATTTGATCTTTCACCGGATCATATCAAAGGTTTGATGGAATTTGTAAAGGGCGAGTTGGACCGGCTTTAATAGCAATGATATTGAACATAAAAAAGCTCCGGTAAAAGGAGCTTTTTTATGCCGTATTTAGCGGTATTCATAATGACCGTGCACCCGGTGGTGATGGCCGTAGTAACCGGGCGACCAGTAGCCGGGTACCCATACGCGATGCCGGTATCCATGCGGATAGGCACTTACCATACAGGAGCCCAAACCGGAGAGGAACAGCATAAACAGCATTCCCCAAATAACTGTTTTTAACGTTTTCATAGAACATTGTTTTAATCAATAAAACGGATACGATTATTGGAATAAGAACAGGGGAAAAAGTTTAACGCGCACAATTGCCTGAGCCGTTAAAAGCAACTTAAAGTAAGGGCTAACGCGCACTCACCATCCTGAAGGTTCCTGGTTGGGATACCGCCGGGGGGTATTTTTACCCGGGGTGGATGGCATTTGTTGAGTGATGGTAAATATGATCGGTTGTTTCCGGTATGCTTTAATAGCGCGGCCATATTGTTGGGCGGGGATCCACTTTCCCGAATTCCGGATCACCCGGATGGCTTCATCTTCCATCCCATATCCGTTGTTGGTAAGGGCTTTGATATCCGAAATATTGCCTTCTTTATCAATGACGAACTGGATGATCACCCGGTATTGGCCCGGAAATGCCCCCTTCCGGATCGGCACAGCGGCATCCAGGGTTCGGGTAAGATAGGAGGCCCAGGCGTTTAACCCGCCGGGAAAGCTGGCGTCTTTGTCTTCCCGGCTATAGAGGCTGTCGCCATTGGTTACCGTGCCGTCGGCATGGAAAATCTTCTCAATACCCTTGTTCCCCCAAAAAGCAAATTCCCGGGTCTTCCGGCCCGTTGTGTCGTAGTTGATATACTGCAGGGTATTATGAATGCTGTCGGTAATGGTTTCATTAAGAATGGTATTTTCTCTAAAATACCGGAATTGCTTTTTAAAGACAACCACTCCCCCGGCATACAGCATGGAGTCGGTTTGCCGGCCTTTTTCATCCCATTTTTGGGTAACCCCTTCCTGTACATTATATACGTAGCGTTTTACCTGCTGCACACGGCCGTTCTTGTAGTAATCGATACTGATCCCGTGCAATATGCTCAACGAAGAGTCGGTGTAGGCCGCCGAAAATATTTTTTGATTATTGGCTGTCAAAAGAAAATCCACCCAAACAACAGAATCCTGTTTTACACCCTTACCATATACAAGGGCATGCTCTTTGTCAGTGGGGGACAGGTTGGCATCAAAATAATAGGAATACCATTTTTGCTGGGCGTTTACAGGAAGCGACAATAGCAGTATCAAAAAAGCAGTAAGGATGGTTTTCATAATTGAATGTGTTGGGAACGCATTAATGTATCCCAAATATACAGTATTCTAAATACTGTTCAATGGCTATGCGGGGTTTTAAATTATACGGGATGTTTCAATAGGGAGGCTGTTGAAAGCTATTAAAAAAAGGCTGTTTTCCCGGTAAGAAAACAGCCCCGTGCACAAATGCAAAGGTCCCGGTTAAAACCTGCTGATATCCAGCCGGCCGCCGGTAACGCACTTGCCGGAAAGCGAAGGTGTGGGAATAGCAGCATTCATAATTGCGGTTCTTATTTCTTTCATGCTGGCACCGGGATGCGTTGAGGCATACAGTGCTGCAGCACCCGCTACGTGTGGTGCAGCCATAGAAGTTCCGCTCATAGCCGCATAGCCATTGTTCAGGTAGGTAGAAATGATCACTTCTCCCGGGGCGGCAATATCGACCGTATTGGCACCGTAGTTTGAGAAGCTGGAAAGATTGCCTGCGCGGTTGATAGACGCAACAGAAATGATATTGTCTCCTTTATAACTTGCCGGGTACACGGCTGTTTTGTCATTATTGCTGGCACTATTACCGGCTGCCGCAATAATAAGGATGCCTGCTTTATTGGCTCTTTTAATGGCTGCTTCAAGGTTTTTGGAGCTGGCACTACCCTCCCAGGAGCAACAGAGCGCAACAATATTGAGTTTTTGTTTTGTTTTTAAAGCAATAAAATAATCAATGGCCAGTGCTGCCGCAAATGCATTACCTGTGGTACCTTCAATAAATTTTGCACCAAGCAGTTTTACATTCCAAACCACGCCGGCTACGCCGATGCCATTGCCTCCTTCAGCGCCGATGATTCCGGCCACATGTGTGCCATGAAAATCGCTGCCATTGTAAATAGTGGGGGCGTTGTCGTAAAAGCTCCAGCCATAAACGTCGTCAATATAACCGTTCTTATCGTCATCAATTCCATTGCCGGGAATTTCACCGGGGTTCACTCCGGCATTATTCCTCAGATCCTCATGCTCATACATATACCCCTGGTCAACTACACCCACATATACGTTTGCGGAACCTGTTTTATGATTGCCCCAGGCGGTGCTGGCCTGGCATCCGTATCCGCCGGCCTGCATATTCCACTGGGCGCTGGTAAAATAAGGGTCGTTGGAAACATCGGCCGTACGGTAAATGTAGTTCGGCTCAATAAATTCGATCTCAGATGCACCCTTTACATTATCAATAGCGGCCATCACATCCGAAGATGTTTCGATCAGGTCAATGTCGCCTTCATCTTCAAAGCCAGGAATGGCTTTTGAATTGAGTTTGCCCTTTTGTTTGCCTTTTAGTTTTGTAAAAATGGCCGTTTTATTTTTAGCCGGGGTTCCGTCTTTGAATTTTACCAGCAGCTGGCCGGGAACATAGTCTTCGTTTGAGCCGGCCTCAGCCAGTCGTTGCGCTTTACTTGCTGCGGTTAATGATTGGGATAAGGTATCGGAATCTGTTCCGCTTTTTTGACAACTATACAAACACAGGCCGAGACATAAACCCGCAGCGAGTTTGAATGATTCTTTGATCATCATGGTTTAGAGTTTAAAAATGTTTATTAAAGGGCCGGAACAAGGGTTCAAGGTTCCCGGAGTGATGCGAAAGTATTAACAAAATCGGACATTTGAATAATTGATTCGGAATAGAGTCGCTAAATGTTGAAATTCCTGAATGGCACTTTGTTAAACGGATGATTTACAGACCGTTTTTACAGCGCTAACGATTCGGTTTGCCGGAATATTTCGGCATTTATTAACTACAAACGGCCTTCTGGTCAGCCCGGATCTTTGTAGAAGGAACCGGCTGGCGTCAGGGTTCAAAAACCACAGATGTAGCGGGGCGGATCGATTATAAAATCGATAACTGTTATTCCTTTTATCTGCTTAAACCTTCGGTACGTTCAGGCTAAAGAATAAGTGGTAACGAAGAAAAATGAAGTGCTTGCTTTTTTTTAACAATGGTCCTGATTTTTGTTATCTTTATCAGACGGCCTGGGTGGGTTGAAGTGTTGATGAAATGCAGTACCGGGTAGCCGCCCTTAAATCCAGGTTCCGGATCAGGCGTGCGGTTTCGAAAAAGAATCGAAGAGAAGGCTTGTTTATGCAAATTTTTAAAAAAGGTTATATGAAAAAACTATTATTTTTTTTAGCAGGGATCTGCCTGGTGATCGGTGTATCGGCCCAGAACGGTGAAAAGAAAAAGCCGGCCAGCCCTCCGGCATCGGTTTCAAAAACGACCAAATCGGGGGTAACCGTTTCCATAAATTACAGTCAGCCATCTGTAAAAGGACGTACCATCGGCAAGGATGTAGAACCGATGGATGGAAAAGTATGGCGCGCAGGAGCCAACAAAACCACGCTTTTTGAACTGAGCAAGGATGCCACCATTAATGGGAAACCCTTGCCAGCAGGAAAGTACGGATTGCATGTATTAACCGGAAACGGTGACTGGACCTTTATCTTCAGTAAAAAATGGGATCAGTGGGGTACGGAATACAGCGAAGGGGATGATGCCCTCCGGGTAACCGTAAAAAGTAAAAAACCGGCAAAATTTGCGGAAGTATTAACCTATACCATTGGCGACAATGGCCTGGTTTCGCTTTCCTGGGGCGATCATGAAGCGGGGTTTACCGTAAAATAGCCTACCGTTCATAAGAGATGATACTAAGGGTTCTCCCGTTTGGGTGTAACCCTTTTTAGTGACCGGCATGAATGTGTTTTCCTGTTAAATTTGCACGAATGAACAGAGTGGTGATAACAGGCCGTGGAATTTATTCCTGCATCGGCAAGAACCTTGCAGAAGTAAAAGACTCTTTGTACCAGGGAAAGTCGGGAATCATATTTGATCCCGTTCGTAAAGCATTTGGATACCGGTCTGCCCTTACCGGGTTTGTAGAGCGTCCTTCGCTCAAAGGACTGCTGGACCGGCGCTCCCGCATCATGCTTCCGGAAGAAGGAGAATATGCCTATATGGCAACAATTGAAGCACTCCGCGAAGCCGGTCTTTCCGAAGAAGACCTGGCGCGTTTGGAACCGGGCATTCTTTATGGAAACGACAGTTCAGCCAAGGCGGTGATCGAATCCACCGACCTGATCCGCGAAAAAAAAGATACCATGCTGGTAGGATCGGCTGCCGTATTTCAGACACTGAATTCTACGGTAACCATGAACCTGGCAACCATCTTTAAGTTAAAAGGCATTAATTTAACGGTAAGTGCTGCCTGCGCCAGCGGTTCGCATGCCATCGGGCTGGCCTATATCCTTATCAAAATGGGTTTGCAGGATTGTGTTGTGGCCGGAGGAGCGCAGGAGATCAATCATTTGTCGATGGGTACATTTGATGCCCTGGGCGCTTTTTCGGTAAGAGAAGACGCTCCGGAAAAAGCATCCCGTCCGTTTGATAAAGACCGCGACGGCCTTATTCCCAGCGGTGGTGCGGCTACGGTAATCCTCGAAAGCCTGGAATCTGCTGAAAAAAGAGGTGCAAAGATCCTGGCAGAAGTGATCGGGTATGGATTTTCCTCTAACGGAGAGCATATCTCCAATCCAACCGTGGCAGGGCCTGCAAAATCGCTGCGGATGGCGCTGAATGATGCAGGGGTGGAGCCCGGTGTGATCGACTACATCAATGCCCATGCTACCAGCACACCCGCAGGTGATACCAGCGAGGCCAAGGCCATTGCGGAAGTGTTCCAGGGATGCAATACACCTGTAAGTTCCACAAAATCAATGACCGGCCATGAGTGCTGGATGGCAGGAGCCAGCGAAATTGTGTATTCCAGTATCATGATGGAGCACGGATTTATAGCCCCCAATATCAATTTTGAAAACCCGGATACAGATACTGCAGCCCTAAATATTGTAAAAAATACAACGAATAAAAATATAGATGTATTTTTGTCCAATTCATTTGGGTTTGGGGGAACCAACTCTACCCTCATTGTAAAAAAGTGGTAATTTGAGCTAATGCTAAGCATGGAGAAAATAATAGATACAACCAATGCATTTTTGGTAGATGAATTTGAGGCCGATGCGGACCTGATAAAGCCGGAGGCAAGTCTCAAAGAAGTATTGGACCTGGATAGCCTGGATTATATCGATCTGGTGGTAGCCCTGGAAAGCAACTTTCATTTTAAGGTACAGCCCGGCGATTTTCTGCCGCTGGTAACCTTCAATGATTTCTATAATTATATACACGCGCAGATCCGGAAAAAAGAGGCGGCCTAACTCCTGATTTTTATTAATTATTGAATGAACAGCAATCTGTTAACAGGGAAATAAAACTTTTCTGAGTGCTATAAGTGTGCACAAAAAAAGGTATTTTTACTAAAAGTACGTGTTATGGGCACCCTGGTCATCGATAAGAAAAAGTTCGTTGTTATTGAGGAAAAAAAATTTGAGAAGCTGGAGCTTTTGGCTGCTCAAAAAACGGCTTCTGCAAAAAAACTTTCACTGGCGGAAGGGAAAAAACTGGCATATAAACTGATTGATAAATGGTCACAAGGGAAGTAAGGATTTTAGAGACCGCAGCTTCTACTATAGCAGAAATAGCCTATTTTATTGAATCAAAAGGACTGCCACAAACCGCCAAAAAATTTGTTAACGATATTTTCTCCTTTATTGAAAAACTTGCTGATAAAAGGATAGTTCATAAGCCCTGTAAGTATGAACGGTGGACCGATCTGAATTATCGATGTGTTTCTTATAAAAAGAAATACGTAATTGCATACTTAAATCATACAAGCGAAATTGTTATCTGCGATATTGTTTCGTTTAAAATGCTTTTTTAGCAGCAAAATTCAATCCGATTAATGGCAAACTGGGATGGAAGCTCCAGGGGAACAAAACTGGGCTACAGCATTTTTATCGGCCTTTTAAAAGCAGGAGGCACAGCGCCGGCCTATTTCCTGCTGCGGTTTGTAGCATTTTATTATTTTTTATGCAGTGCCCGGGCCAACCAGGCCATAAAATACTACCTGCACAAACGGTTAGGGTATTCCGGTTTAAAAGCCCTCCGGCTCCGCTACCGGAATTATTACTGGTTTGGGCAGGCACTCATCGACCGGATCGTAATGATGAGCGGCATCCGGAACCGTTTTTCTTTTGATTTTGATGGCGAAGCACACCTCCGTGAAATGGTGGCTGCCGGAAAGGGGGGGCTCTTGCTGAGCGCCCATATCGGTAACTGGGAAATTGCCGGCCACCTGCTTAAAAGACTCAATGCCAGGATCAACATCGTGATGTATGACGGGGAACACCGGCAAATAAAGGAATACCTGGATGGGGTTACCGGCGGGCGCAATGCCCGCATCATCGTCATCCGGGATAATATATCCCATATTTACGAGATCATGGAGGCGCTGAATAATAACGAACTGGTCTGTATGCATGCGGACCGGTTTTTGGAAGGGAACAAAACGCTCACCATTCCTTTTCTTGGTGCCCCTGCCCGGTTTCCTGCAGGGCCCTTTACCATTGCGGCAAAACTGCCGGTGCCGGTTTCTTTTGTATTTGCATTAAAGGAATCATCCCGGCACTATCATTTTTTTGCTACTCCGGGAATGGTATACCGCAATCACCCTGAAAAAGCCGGTCCCGAAGCGATCCTGGCCGATTTTGCGCAGCAGATGGCCGAAAAAGTACAGCGTTATCCCGATCAATGGTACAATTATTACCCGTTTTGGAATGAAACCAGGTCATAAACAGGCGGGATTTCCGATCCCGGCGGCAGTAGTTTCCCTTTCCATGAACCCCGAATGACGATTGATCCGGTACAAATAACAACCGGGATAAAAACTCCTGCTGCAAACCAAAGTTTCTGTAATTTTAGCGCGTTGGCCTTGGAAAACGCCAACTGTTTATTAGAGTATGAGTATAGCCAAGGACATTTTGCCTTATATTCCGCAACGCCCCCCTTTTGTGATGGTGCAAACGCTGGAGCGTTCGGATGATAGTGGCGCTACAACACAGTTTACAGTAACAGAAGACAATATCCTGGTAGCAGACGGGTTTTTAAAAGAACCCGGACTGGTAGAAAATATTGCTCAAACGGCAGCAGCGCGTATCGGATACAGCTGTAAACAGGAAAACAAACCGGTTCCGGTGGGCTTTATCGGGGCTGTACAACAGTTAAAAATAAACCGGTTGCCGGCCATCGGCGAGGTACTGGAAACGTCTGTTCTTATTAAAAATCAGGTATTCAATGCCACCATTGTGGATGGCAGCATCGCTATAAATGGCGATGTGATCGCTTCCTGTGAAATGCGCATATTTGTTGCCGGATAAAATTTTTTCAACAACTAAAAACAAACATAAATCATGAAAAAGATCTCCACCAAAATATTGTTGCTGCTTTTTGCATTTACCGCAGTAACCGGATTGCGCAGCCAGGCCCAAACCCTCAGTGAGGTATTGACCAACAAAGAAACGCCGATCTATTATTTCGGCATTGACTTTACAAAAGCAAAACTGATCGGTGACGCTGCTGCAAAGGCCGATGATATTGTGGCCCGCCAGTTTGATGGTATTAACGATCTGATGGTAAATGAGTCTAAAAAGTACGACATTGCCGGTGCGTTCCGGAAAGATGAACTCAACAGCGACCTCAGTTTTGTATCTAAGAGAAACCAGAAGCGGGACCCCGAAACACTGCTTTCTTCCAGTTCAGAAGATTACAACCACCTAAAGGAAAGTGATATCACTACCCTGGTAAAGGGATTTAATACCGGCGATAAAAAAGGTACAGGGCTCTTGTTTGTAGTAGATGGAATGAGTAAGCCCAAAAAGGAATTATCGGTTTGGGTAACTTTATTCGATATCCGTTCAAAAAAGATATTGATAACGGAGCGCGTAGAGGGTTCTGTAGGTATGGGTTTTAGCTTCCGGAACTACTGGGCCACCGGGTTCAAAAAAGTGATCGACAATATTAAAAGCAGTAAATACGCTGCGTGGAAATCGAAATAATGAAGGAACTTAAAGATACAACCGAGGTGCTCATCCGTTTTAACGAAGCCGATCCGCTGGGCATTGTCTGGCATGGTCATTACATCCGCTATTTTGAAGATGGCCGGGAAGCTTTCGGAAAAAAATATGGTATCGGTTATCTTGATTTTTTTAAGGAAAATGTGGTGGTGCCGATCGTTCACGCAGAATGCAATTACAAGAAGTCGCTGAAATTCGGCGACAGTGTAGTGGTAGAAACCATTTACGAGCCTTGTGAAGCGGCCAAGATCAATTTCCGGTTTAATTTATACAAAGCTTCAGACCGGTCCCTCGTGGCAACCGGCAGAACCACACAGGTTTTCCTGGATAAGGATACACAAACCCTTTTATTGAACAATCCTCCGTTCTTTCAGGAGTGGAAGCAAAAATTTGTGAAATAAAGGGCATGAAGAAGGTGTTCGTTTTAGCGCAGAATATTGTTTCCCCCCTGGGAAACACGGCAAAAGAGAACTTCGAAGCGCTGTCTGCCGGGCGAACAGCGGTTTCCGTACACAATGACGCCTCCAAAAGCCCCGTGCCGTTTTGTGCCGCGTTGATGGATCCGGCATTTTACGAAAACAACGCCTCCTTCACTCCTTTTGAAGCGCTCACGGCAGCTTCCATGGCGGATGTGATCCGGCAGGCGGATATAGATCCCGCAGCGCCGGATACGGCATGGATCCTTTCCACTACCAAGGGCAATATCGGTTTGCTGGAAACACAACCGGTAACCGGCGAGCTAAAAAAAGAGGTAGGACTAACGGTATCTGCCCGGAAAATTTCGGACTATTTTGGTTTTAAGCATCCTCCGCTGATCGTTTCTCATGCCTGTATTTCCGGAACCCTGGCCATTATTACCGCCAAACGAATGCTGGAAGCCGGTAAATATAAAACGGTTGTAGTAGCCGGTGCAGATCTGATCACCCGTTTTATCCTGTCGGGGTTTCAATCGTTTCATGCAGTAAGCGATGTGCTTTGCAAACCGTTTGATGCCAACCGCAATGGGATCAACCTGGGAGAGGCCGCCGCTTCAATGGTGCTTTCCACTACGCGCCCGGCAGGAACAGACACCGTCATCATAAGCGGAGGCGGCGTAAGCAATGATGCCAATCATATCTCCGGACCTTCCAGAACGGGTGCAGAATTGTTTATGGCCATTGATCATGCCATGAAGGAAGCGGAAGTTGCTGCTGCAGCCATCGACTTTATCTCCGCACATGGAACAGCTACCATCTATAATGATGATATGGAGAGCAGGGCCATCAACCTTGCCGGATTACAAACGGTTCCCGTAAATAGTCTGAAAGGATACTACGGGCACACCCTGGGTGCTGCCGGTTTGCTGGAAACGGTTATGGGTATTGAATCATTGCACCATCAAACCATCATTCCAACCCTGGGATTTGAAACGCCCGGAACGGCAGAACCCATTCATGTTTGCAGCACACTTACCAAAAAACCGGTATATGCGTTCTTAAAAACAGCCTCCGGTTTTGGAGGTTGTAATGCGGCAATTGTGGTTCAGAAGGAAAAGCGTTGAGGAGCATCGGCTTCCAGATTGAAATAAGATGGCACAACGTCAATAATTTTTTTTAAACTTAAATAATGATAGATTTCTACAAAGGAGAACATTATACAGCGATGGAAGGGAAGCACATGGCGCAGATCATTGCCCATGGACCGATCGTATTTCAGGTAGCACGTGTGTTAAGAGATAAGCAGATACTGACGGTAATCGAAGAAGCCCGGAGCGCAGGGATCGCATTAAACGATATTTGTGAAAAAGTAGGCCTTTCTGAATATGCCGTGCGGGTGTTGCTGGAAGCCGGCCTGGGGATGCACCTGGTAAAGTATACCTCCGATGAGAAATTTGCATTAACAAAGACAGGCTATTTTATCCTGCACGATCCGCTTACCAATGTAAATATGAATTTTGTACAGGATATCTGTTATAAAGGAATGTATCATCTTGAGGAAGCCATCGAAACCGGCAAACCCGCCGGATTGCCGGAGCTGGGCAACTGGTCCACCGTTTATGAGGGGCTTTCACAATTGACTCCCCGGCAACAAAAAAGCTGGTTTGAATATGATCATTTCTTTTCCGATATCGCGTTCCCGGCGGTTTTAAAACATATTTATAAGCCGGAGAACCATATAAAAAAACTGCTGGAGATCGGCGGCAATACCGGTAAATGGGCATTGGCATCTACCAAATTCGATAAGGAAGTGGCTATCACCATTGTGGATCTGCCGGGGCAGGCGGCCATGGCAAAAAAGAATATCGAGGAGTTGGGCCTGGGCAACCGGGTTGATTTTTATCCGGCCAATGTACTGGATGAATCGGTTGTTTTCCCTGTGGGCTATGATGCCGTATGGATGAGCCAGTTCCTGGATTGTTTTTCAGAAGATGAGATCGTTTCCATTATGAAACGGTGCGGCGCAGCACTGAACGATGATGGAAGTATCTATATCCTGGAAGCGTTCTGGGACAATCAGCGGTTTGAAACCTCCGCGTTCTGCATTCAGCAATTGTCCATTTATTTTACGGCCATTGCCAATGGCAACAGCCAGATGTATGACTCCAGGGTGTTTAAGAAATGCGTGGAAAAGGCAGGCTTTGAGATCGTGGAGCAGGTACAGGGTATCGGGCTCAGCCACACCTTGCTGAAATGTAAAAAGAAGGGCTAACTTTGATTTATAAAGGAGCAGCCATCAGCACAAAACAGAAACTTTAAATCAGAATTGAAAAATATGCAAAGGGAACAAACAGATGTACTGGTAATTGGTGCCGGACCCGCGGGAACCGTGGCCGGAGCCATTGTTAATAAAGCAGGATACAAAGTAAAGGTGATAGAGAAAATGAAATTTCCACGCTTTGTTATCGGAGAAAGCCTGCTGCCGCGTTGTATGGAAGCACTGGAAGAAGCAGGATTGCTGGATAGCGTGTTAAAGGTGGGCTTTCAGCGGAAGACGGGTGCCAAATTCGTACGCAATGGCGTGGTTTGCGACTATTCTTTCGCTGATCAGTTTACGGATGGCTGGGATCATGCATACCAGGTAACCCGTGCGGACTTTGACCAGGCACTGGCGGATGGTCTGGAAGCACAGGGGGTATCTATTGAATATGAAACAACGGTTACGGCCATCCAGTTCAATGAAGATGGTTCTTCTGTTACAACAGTAACGGATAACGATGGAAAGGAAAAACAGATCGAGGCAAAATTCATCATCGACGGAAGCGGTTACGGGCGTGTGATTCCCCGCCTGTTCGGGTTGGATAAACCGTCTAACCTGGCCCCGCGCAAAGCGTTGTTTGTACACATCAAAGATGTAAACCGCCAGATGGATGATGAACCGGATCGCATTACGGTAATTGTACACAAACCCGATGTATGGGTATGGGTGATTCCGTTTGCCACCGGCGTTACTTCTGTAGGCTTTGTAGGAGACCCGGCGTTTTTTGAAAAATATACCGGCACCCCTGAAGAACAACTGCGGGCGGTGATTGCAGACGAACCTTATATCGCAGAGCGGATGAAAGGAGTGGAGTTTTTGTGGGAGCCAAAGATCCTGCAATCCTGGTCCAGCACTACAGAAAAGTTCTATGGAAACGGTTTTGTGTTAACCGGTAATGTAACAGAATTTCTGGATCCGGTATTTTCCTCCGGGGTAACCCTGGCTACGGTTTCGAGCCAGATTGCCGGAAAGCTGGTGGTACGTCATCTGAAGGGAGAAGCGGTTGACTGGGATAAAGAATATACTGAGGTAATGATGCAGGGGGTAAATACCTTCAGAAGTTATGTGATGGGCTGGTACGACACCACCCTTCATACTATTTTCTTTGCCAAAGATCAGAATCCTGATATTAAGAAAATGATCTGTTCCGTACTGGCGGGATATGTTTGGGATACCGACAATCCTTATGTAAAAGAGCATGATACGGCATTGCACAAACTGGCCAAGACGATCCGGCTCCGGGACAGTATTGAGTATATTAACAACGGATTTAAAGATAAAGCGTAGCGGGTTGAGCGAAGCCAGTATGCAGATCACATCGGCAGTAATCGTACGGGAAGGGGCCGTTATAAAAGATGCGTCCGTTATTTTCAGAAGCACTGAAACAGGAAGCGCTTTTTTAAACGCCGCCTATGAAGAGCTTGACGTGGCATATCCCCGCTTTTATAAAATGGATCTGCTCAGTAAAACGGGAACCATTGCTGTGGATGCCTTGTTAAAAGAGCGCATTGATCTTGAGCAGTTCCGGTCGGAAGATACAGGGATGGTGCTGAGTAACCGGAATGCCAGCATTGAAGCAGACGTTCAGTACCTGGAAGCGTCGAAAGCGTATCCCAGCCCGGCGCTGTTTGTATATACACTGCCCAATATCGTGATCGGGGAGATCAGTATCCGGTATAAATTCAAGGGGGAGAATGCTTTTTTTATTTCGGACACCTTTGATGCCGGCTGGATGCATTGGTATGTTACCGACCTCATGCAACGGAACCTTTTAAAGGTATGCATTTGCGGATGGATCGATGTAGTGGATGAACAGACCGATGCCTGTATCTTCCTGGTGGAGCAAATGCCTTCCGCAACCGGACAACCTTTTACCACAGAAAACCTGTGGGATATTTATAATAAAGATTATGGAAAATAAGCAAGAACTGATACATCGCTTAAAAGAGCAAATCATTAAGCAGTTGAAATTAGAAGACAAAAAACCTGAAGATATCGGCGATCATGATCCGCTGTTTGTAGAAGGATTGGGGCTGGATTCGATCGATGCACTGGAGCTGATCGTATTGCTGCAGCAGGAATACAATATCAAATTAAAGAATGCAGAAGAAGGCCAGGACGTATTTCGCTCTATAGATACGATGGCGGATTATATACTGGAACACGAACGGAAGTGAGAAGTTATTAGTGAGAAGTGAATGACGAAGAGATAAATAACATTTCACTAATAACTTTTTACTATCTAATATCCAACAACTGATGTCAAAAGAACAAACCGTTTATATAGGAGGGCTGGGTGTTATTTCGGCGATCGGGAACAATGTGACTGAAAACCTGGATGCGCTGGTTTCCGGAAGAGCCGGCATGCAGGCTATGCAGCGGCTGCAATCGGTGCATAAGGATACGCTGCCGGTGGCTGAGGTTTCGTTGTCCAACGAAGCGCTGGCCGCAAGGGCCGGGTTGCCGGAAACGATCAGCCGTACGGCACTGCTGAGTGCTATTGCTGCCAGGGAGGCCATTGCAGATGCGGGTGTTGAATGCTCCAAATGGCGCAGCGGTTTTATTTCCGCCAATTCCGTAGGTGGTATGGATAAAACCGAAGACTTCTTTCCCGGCTTCCTGGAAGATGCCTGTAGCGGCGATTTGAAAATGGTGGTGAACCACGAGTGTGGAGCGGTAACAGAAATAGTGGCAGATGCACTGGGAATAAAGGATTTTGTAACAACCATCAGCACGGCCTGTTCTTCTTCCGCCAACAGTATTTTCCTGGGAGCACGGATGATCCGGCAGGGATTGCTGGATGTAGTGGTGGCCGGAGGTACAGATGCCTTGACGCGGTTTACCTTAAACGGGTTTAATACCTTAATGATACTGGATCAGCAATACTGCCAGCCCTTTGACGAAAATCGCCGGGGGCTGAACCTGGGCGAAGGCGCGGGTTATGTGGTATTGGTATCTGGGGCGGTTGCCGCTACATTAAGTAAAAAGCCGTTTTGTACGCTCAGCGGATGGTGCAATGCCAATGATGCCTATCATCAAACGGCTTCTTCTCCTACAGGTACTGGTTCATTGCTGGCGATGAAAGGCGCACTTAAAAAAAGCGGTCTGTCTCCGGCAGACATCAGTTATATCAACCTCCATGGAACCGGAACCCAGAATAATGATATTGCAGAAGGTACGGCTATTGCCACCTTGTTCGAGGGACATTATCCGCCCATGAGCTCTACCAAATCCTTTACCGGTCATACCCTGGGGGCAAGCGGTGCCATTGAAGCGGTATACGCGGTATTGTCCATTAAGGAAGGCCTGGTATTTCCCAGCCTGCGGTTGCAAACACCCATGAAGGACCTGCCTTTTTCGGTAACCACCGTACTGGAGAAAAAACAAATTGATCATGTTTTGTCCAATTCCTTTGGGTTTGGGGGAAATTGCAGTTCACTGGTGTTTAGTAAACTTCAGTAAGAATGGCCCCGTTATCGGGTACATTAAGGTTTGCTGTTTCCCTTCAAATGCATATTGGAAAACCGGATGAACGCAGTCCAGTCGAAATCGGTAACATCATGCACTCCTGTGCGAATATGGTAGCCCACATCATACATGGCCGGCTGGTTCACCAGTGGCGGTTCTTTTGAAGGCAGCCCTCTTAATCCATACAGGGTATAGACAGGGCCGGCGAAATAAGCCGCCAGGTATTCGCCTTTCGGGTCTGCCCAAAGATCTTCCTTTGCGCTTGCAATATATACAGGTCTTGGGGCCATAAGAGCGATCAATTCATGTTGGTCAACGGGCAGCTCCTGCTCGTTGTTCTTAAACTGGTCAAATGCAGGGCAAAACCAGGCGGGTTTAATATTCGTTACAATATCAATTGTTTCTCCAAATGTTCTTTTTGACAAAGCTGCACCTCCTGCTCCCGAATCGTTTGATATAACAATGCTGAATCTTTTATCTTGAGCACCCGCCCATAATGCTGCTTTTCCCTGCCGGGAGTGACCCATGATGATCATATTCCGCGAATCGATTTCTGTTACCGTTTCCAGGTAGTCGGCAATACGGCTCGATCCCCAGGCCCAGGCACCAATAGCCTGCCATTCATCCGGTTGCTGCGGTCCTTTATTATAATCGGCAAACAGGGATACAATGCTGTGGTCTTTTAGTCCTGGGGCATCGGGGAAAATATCGTGGTAACACATGGTTGCCAGTGCGTATCCGTTGCTGATGATTTTTTCAACCGGCCAGCGGCCTGATTGGCTGCCTCGCTGCCAGTCGGGATGGTCCGGCTTACGCACCAGCGGAAAATTGTAGGAATAACGGATAGAAGTATCGGTTGTAAGACTGTGATTGCCTTTGAAATTATAACTAACAAACACCGGAACCTTTCCCTTAACACCATTGGGCAGGTACAAAAGAAGCAGGGCTTCAAGTTGTTTCTGGCCGTTAGAAAAAGTCAGCCGTACCTGCCTGCTGGTTGCTTTGCCGTGCAGTGCATGTTTGTCTTCCTGGAGCAGCGCATAGTTTACATGAATCTTTTCTGAAGGCGTACGCCCGTACACTTTTGCAGCAAAGAGCGCTAACAGTTCCGGTCTGCGCAGCTTTTCCCATTGCGCTGCACTGGTAACAGGGATGCCGGTGGTGGTTTGCATCAGTTCCGGCAATGTATATGGCGGAACCTTTGTTTCATCGTAGTTGACCCCTTTTTGTGCAATGGAAGCACTCAGGCCGGTGATGATGGCCAGTAATAAGGTGGTAATGCTTTTTATGTTGCAGTGTTGCATAAGAATAACGGATAATGGGTTCCTGATCTGAGCTGGTATATACAGCAAGCGTTCATTTATGGCCGGACGAAGCATACCATTTTCTTATACCGGCAGAAGCGAAGGTAAAAAAACAAAGGGAAACGGTAACACTCCTGCAGTACGGCAGCATCAATACCTGCCAATTCTTCACGAAATGCATTAGTTTTGACCTTTAGAGCGCAGCTCACTTTTAAAGGAATTGAATGTCGGAAAATAAAAATACAAATGAAGCTGCAACGATGCAGCAATACAGGATGGAACCGGTATATATCCGGGCCGCCCAGGCCGTTTCACCGCAGGGGTCATTTAATGAGCTGCTGGAAAACGCCGCTCAATACCTGGGCAGCAGGCTGGTTTGTAAAGAGCCGGACTATTCAACGTATATCGACCCGAAGCTCATCCGCCGGATGAGCCGCATCATTAAAATGGGTGCCGCTGCAGCCATGGAATGCCTGCAGCAGGCAGGTGTAACCATGCCGGATGCCATTACCACGGGTACGGCTTACGGATGCCTGGCAGATACCGACCAGTTCCTGACCCGTATGGTGGAGTTTAAGGAGGAGCTGTTATCACCTACGGCCTTTATCCAGTCTACACACAATACCGTAGGCGCCCAGATCGCCCTGATGCTGAAATGCCATCATTACAATAATACCTATGTGCATCGCGGATCCTCCTTTGAAGCCGCCCTGGCAGATGCCATTAGCCTGATCGGTGAAGGGGAGGCTAAAACGGCGCTGGTGGGCGGCGTGGACGAGATTATTGAAAAAAGTCATGCCATTTTAAGCCGGTTTGATCTGTATAAAGAAGAAGGCGATACGGCAACGTTGATCGGTGACTCTGAAAAGGGCACCATGGCAGGTGAAGGCGCTGCTTTCTTCCTGTTAAGCAATAGCCGGGAAACCGGGAGCCTCGCAAAACTCGAAGCCTGGCAAAACTGGTATAAACCCGCGTCTCCGGTATCGGCCCTGGTAGAAGACTTTTTAAAAAAGCACCAGATTCAGCCCGGTTCTATTGACCTGGTGATTATGGGAAATAATGGTGATGCCCGTTATGATGCCCATTATGAAGCCCTGCAGCAATCGGTGTTTAACGGTATTCCGGCAATAACCTATAAGCAATTTTGCGGAGAATATCCTACTTCTTCTGCGTTTGCCCTTTGGATGGCGGCCCATATCCTGGGTACCGGAAAGGTACCGGGAATAAACGGGCCGGCTCCTAAAAGAGTATTACTCTACAATAACTATAAGCAGTTATATCCGTCGCTTTATTTATTGTCTGCATGTTAAATTTCAGAAATACCACCATCGGGTTCCTGCTCCTGCTTGCCATCCTTATCTATCTTCATTTCCAACATGGATGGCACTGGTATGGATTTTTTATATTGGTAATGGTATATAAGCTCCTGCTTTTTTATGGTAGCTTTTATATCGGGTCTAACTTTTATATGCCGGTGATCTGCAAGGGAGTAACGGATAAAAAACAGGTGGCGATCAGTTTTGACGATGGCCCCCTTGAAAAATACACACCAGAAGTATTGGCCATTTTAAAAGAACGGCAGGTGCCGGCTACTTTTTTTTGCATTGGCTACCGCGCTGCGGAACACGAGGTATTATTGAAGCAGATCCTTGCGGAAGGGCATATTGTGGGAAACCACTCTTATTACCATGATTTTTGGTTCGATATGCATGGTGCTAAAAGAATGACGGCCGAATTGCAACAGATGCAGACCCTGGTGCATCATATAACCGGAAGAGAAATGAAATGGTTCCGGCCGCCTTATGGGGTTACCAATCCCGGCGTGCGGAAAGCGGTGAAGGCCATGGGATATACCGCCATTGGCTGGAATGTTCGCTCACTGGATACCATGATAAAGGATGAGGACAAACTGTTGCAAAAAGTAGAAAAAGAACTGAAGCCGGGTGCCGTGTTTTTGTTTCACGATACCAGCCATGCAACGGCGCATATACTTCCAAAGTTTTTAACATTTGTTAAAGAAGCAGGATATGAGATCGTGTCCCTTGATAAATTGATAAATTTGCAGCCCTATGCGTAAACTTTTTTTTATCCTGTTACTGTTAGCTACAACGGCTTCCGGTTTTGCTCAATATAAACCGGTAAGCAATGAGGCTGCCGTTAAAGCGCAGTTTGCGGCGGCAGCGCAGAAAATAAACAGTATCGCCAGCGATTTTACCCAGGTAAAAACACTGAGTATGCTTTCAGAGAAAGTAACCTCAAAAGGTAAATTCTATTTTAAAAAGAACAGCCAGGTGCGGATGGAGTATACCACGCCGTATCAATACCTGATGATCATTAATGGCAGTAAGGTAAGTATTAAAGACGGACAGAAGACCAGTAAGATGTCTGCCGGTTCCAGCAAAATGTTTCAGCAGGCCAACCAGCTGATGATGGATTGTGCCAGGGGAACCGTTTTTGATAATCCCAATTTTTCGGTGAAGTTGCTGGAAAACGGGAATAGTTACCTGGCCGATATGACACCGGTGACTAAAGAAATGAAGACCCTTTTTAAATCGGTAAAAGTGCTGCTGCAAAAATCGAATTTTCTCGTAAGCCAGGTCCAAATGGTAGATAACCGGGGCGATAATACTACCATCAATTATTCCGGCCAACAATTAAATACCAATCTTCCGGATGCGCTTTTTACTATTCGTTAATCTACTGTTATTCGGTAGCTGCGCACCCGCGGTCTATAAAAAATTACAGCCTGCAGCGGGCGATACCGGCTGTATTGCTGCGTTCAAACCCCATATCCGGCGGGCGTTATACCAGGCATCGGTGGATGTGGCCGGCAATCACCTGAGCGGGCTTTTGCTTATCAAACAGATGCCGGACAGCTCCACCCGTATTGTATTTACAAACGAGGCTGGGTTTAGCTTTTTTGATTTTGAATTTTCCCATACAAATGGGTTTTTTGTACACAGCATCATTTCCAAAATGGATAAAGAAGCGGTCCGGAAAACCCTTCGCAAGGATTTTGAGCTGCTGTTAATGGATGTGGTCGATACCGCCACTGTTTCATCGGTTTTTCTAAAAGGAGCCGAACGCTATAATGCGTTTTACGCAGGGGAGGATGTGTATTATTATATTACAGATACCCAGTGTGCACAACTGATCCGGATGGAGCGGGGGAGCCGGAAGCGAAAGGTACTGGAGGCTACCCGGGGGGCGCTGAAAGAGGGGATCCCGGAAAGCATGCACATCCGGCATACAAACTTTAATTTTACCATTGACTTAAAAAGAATCTACGACCATGCTGAAGAATGAGCTGTATACGATCACTGCTTTTGAAAATAATTCCGGTTCTGTGGCTGCGGACATCCGTCTGAATACGGCGCATCCGATCTTTGACGGGCATTTTCCGGGACAACCGGTATTGCCGGGCGTTTGCATGATGCAGATCGTAAAGGAGCTTGCCGAAGATGCAACGGGCAAAAAGCTGTTCCTGGGTGAAGCGGCCCAATGCAAATTTTTATCGATGGTAGACCCGGAAAAGACGCCTGAACTAACGGTGGTGATCGATTATAAACAACCCGATGATCTTACAATAGCGATCAACGCTGTTTTAAAAAGTACTGAAGCTACTTTCTTTAAGATGAGCGCCAGCCTGGCAATTATTTAAGAGGCGGGCCTAAGATTTTTTAGATCGGATTGCCGCAGATGCGTAGATTAAATTGTATGAATACAATCAGCTAAATAGATATAGCCGCAGATGCGCAGATTAAATTGTACGAATACAATCAGCTAAATAATATTGCCGCAGATGCGCAGATTAAAATACGCGAACACAATCAGCGAATTTGCGGCATTGTTATAGTTGATTAAAAGATAAAAAAGCTCAGAGCTTCAGTCCCCCGATCAGGTGCTGTACCATATTTTCTTCCATGATTTCTGCGCTATGGGTTTTGGCGCTTTTTTGCCAGAACTCCAGTCCGCGAACAGATGACAGGATGTTCAGTACCACTACGTAAGGCAGTACGGGCTTGAACTCCTTATTGTCGATGCCCTGCTGTACAATGGATTCGATCTTTTTTACATAACGCCGGCGCTCACTTACAAATTCTCCCAGTTTTTCCTCATCGAGGTGCATCCACTCGCTCACCATTACAGAATACGATTCAAAATGATCGATCATCATTTTGGTATGAAAACGGATCAGGGATTCGATTTTTTGCAGTGAGGTACCCGCCGGATCCATATTGTCGAGCTGTTCCCGGCAGTCGCGCGCAATGGAAAAGATGATCTCTTCCAGGATCTCACTTTTGGAATGGATATGATTGTAAAGACTGGCAGCTTCGATACCTATTTTTTCGGCAAGGTCACGCATGGAAGTACCGGCATATCCTTTTTCCCGGAACATCCGCGCAGCTGTTTTAAGAATTTCTTCTTTTTTGGATGATCGTTTACGTGTTGTGGTGGCCATGTTTCAAAACTATGCTTTTTATCCAAAATAAAGACAAGTTATTTTATAAATGCCACCCCGGTAGCAAAACCTGCAAAACCCTGTGTCTGAAACGTTAAACTTCAGGTGAATAAGTAGTAACTTCGCCGCCGTATTTTAAAACAAAAACAACATTCATGTCTGTGATTACAGTGGGCACCATGGCCTTTGATGCTATTGAAACCCCTTTTGGAAAAGCAAATAAAATTGTGGGCGGTTCGGCCACTTATGCGGCCTATGCCGCCAGTTACTTTGTAAAACCCGTTCAGCAGATCTCCATTATCGGGTACGATTTCCCGGAGGAGGAGCTGGAATCGCTCACCGCCAGAGGGGTGCAGCTGGAAGGAGTGGAGAAAGTAGCCAATAAGAAATCGTTCTTCTGGAAAGGACTGTATCATGAAGACATGAATACCCGCGATACACTGGTAACGGATCTGAACGTGCTGGAAGATTTTGACCCCAAAGTTCCGGACAGCTACCAGGGAGCAGAATTCTTAATGCTGGGCAACCTGATGCCAAAACTGCAGATCAGCGTAATTGACCAGCTCAAACAAAAGCCCAAACTGATTGTACTGGATACCATGAACTTCTGGATGGAAACCGCCATGCCGGATCTTGAGGAGGCGCTGAAACGCGTGGATCTGCTAATGGTAAACGATTCGGAGGCCCGCGAGCTTACACACCAGTATTCCCTGGTAAAGGCGGCGAAAAAGATCCGGGAAATGGGTCCGAAATACCTGATTATCAAAAAAGGAGAGAACGGCGCCTTGCTGTTCTATGAAGATAAAGTATTTTTTGCCCCGGCTTTTCCGCTGGAAGATGTGTTTGACCCCACCGGAGCAGGCGACACCTTTGCCGGCGGATTTATTGGCTACCTGGCAAAAACCGGCGATATCAGCTTCGATAACATGAAAAAAGCCATTATCGCAGGTTCTGCAATGGCCAGCTTCTGTGTAGAGAAGTTCGGCAATACCCGTCTGAAGGAATTAACCACCGGGGAACTGAATAGCCGGATCCGGTTATTCCGGGAGCTTACCAGCTTTGAAACAGAATTAGGGTTAGACCTATAAAGTTTTTGAAACCTTACAGGTCTGGCTTTGCCTGGTGCTTGGCACCAGGCAAAGCCCCGCAAAAAATCGGTGAATGACGGAGCCGGATACAACGTTTGGCGGGTTGTTTGTAATCTTATAAATAAAAAAAGATGACCACAACAAAAAAATCCCCATCCCTGCTCTTTTGTATCATTATGGATATCATCGGGTGTCTTTCCTTTACCGTACCGGGTGTAGGTGAATTTGCTGATGTGATCTGGGCACCGGTTTCCGCCATCATACTGGCCAAAACCTTCGGAGGCACCCGGGGAGTGTTTGGCGGGGTCTTTAACTTTATAGAAGAAATACTGCCGGGCACGGATATTATCCCCACCTTTACCATTATGTGGCTGCTGACCAATAAAATGCCGTTTTTCAACAAAAAGACCGGGGTGATACCCGTAAAAGCCCGGTAATACCCGGGGGCGGACCCGAAAGAAATTATTTTTGCCAATTATATATTTCCCATATACCTTTGCGGTCCGATGATGATAAAGAAACATACAAAGTTTACCAAAAAGTGTCCTTAAGGAAGGTCAGTGGTTTTTGTGTGTCAGCATAAATTTTTAACAGGCCTTCCGCAAAAGCGGAAGGTTTTTTTTTAACGATAAACAGTAAAAACAACAATGAGAGTAGCCGTAGTTGGCGCCACCGGCCTGGTGGGCACCAAAATGTTACAGGTCCTGGTCGAAAGAAATTTTCCCGTATCGGAACTGATCCCCGTTGCTTCTGCAAAAAGCGTGGGAAAAGAAGTAGAATTTAAGGGTATCAAATATAAAGTGGTGGGCATGGAAGAAGCAATTGCTGCAAAACCCAATGTAGCCCTGTTTTCGGCAGGTGGCAGTACTTCTACGGAATGGGCACCAAAATTTGCAGCTGCCGGCATTACGGTGGTCGATAACTCTTCTGCATGGCGCATGGATCCGAAAGTGCCGCTGGTGGTACCGGAGATCAATGCCGATGTGCTGACCAGCAATGACAAAATCATCGCCAATCCCAATTGCTCTACCATACAGATGGTGGTAGCGCTGGCGCCCCTGCATAAAGCATACAATGCAAAACGCATCGTGGTATCTACCTACCAAAGTGTTACCGGAACCGGTGTTAAGGCCGTAGGCCAGCTTAAAGGAGAGCGGCTGAAAGATGTGGCGGGTACCGAAGAAGCCTATGAAATGGCCTATAAATATCCCATCGATCTGAATGTGATTCCGCAAATTGATGTGTTCCTCGATAATGGATATACCAAAGAGGAAATGAAGATGGTAAATGAAACCAAAAAGATCATGCGTGATGACGCCATCCGGGTAACGGCCACTACGGTACGTATTCCGGTAATGGGCGGACATAGTGAAGCGGTGAACATTGAGTTTGAAAATGATTTTGAACTGGCGGAAGTGCGGCATTTGCTGGAAACAGCCCCCGGCGTTATCGTAACCGATGACCTGGCGAACCAGCATTACCCGATGCCGATGGACGCGCATGAGAAAGACGAGGTTTTTGTTGGACGGATCCGCAGGGACGAATCCCAGCCCAATACCCTCAATCTTTGGGTGGTAAGCGACAATTTGCGGAAAGGGGCTGCTACCAACGCGGTTCAGATCGCGGAATACCTGGCAGCGAATAATCTTATATAACCTGATTGATAACGGATGGGTCATAGCTCATGGAAACCGCCATGAACTATGACCCATCTACTATGAAGGAATCTTCGTTACTTTGCAGCTTCTATGTCAGATTTAGCACAGCAAATAGATAAAAACCGGTTACCGCGTCATATTGCCATTATTATGGATGGCAACGGGCGCTGGGCACAGGAACAGGGACAGGACCGGCTTTATGGTCATTATCATGGAGTAGAAAGCGTTCGGGATATTGTTGAGGGTGCCGCAGAACTGGGCATCGGGTACCTAACCCTGTACGCGTTCAGCACAGAGAACTGGGACCGGCCGGAATATGAGGTTGAGGGATTGATGGAGTTGCTGGTGTCTACCATCCGCAAAGAGGCAGAAGTGCTGCACCGGAATAATATACGCTTGCATGTGATCGGCGATATGAGCATGATGCCGGATCATGCGCGGAAAGAGCTGAACGAGGCCCTGGAAATGACGGCTCAGAACACCGGCCTGAACCTGGTTATGGCACTTAGTTACAGCGGACGATGGGAGTTGCTGAACGCAGTAAAGCAGATTGCCGGGGAAGTAAAGGAAGGGCAGTTAACGGTGGATGCAATTGACCAGGAAGTATTGCAGCAACACCTGTGTACCCACAATTTTCCGGATCCGGAACTCATGATCCGCACCAGCGGGGAATACCGGATCAGTAATTTTTTGTTGTACCAACTGGCCTATGCCGAGCTCTATTTTACCGATGTACGCTGGCCCGACTTTCGGAAAGAGAACCTTTATGCGGCCATAGTGGATTACCAGAGCCGGGAAAGAAGATTCGGGAAAACATCGGCCCAATTAACATAAATGCTTCCCATTTGTTTGTGAAAACCGCCGCATATGGCAAATACAGGCTCTTTTTAACATACAGTTTCCAAATTTTACCGTTAATTTGCCGCCGCAATGGGAATGAAGTGTGTTGGATACCGGGGCCGTCATTAGCCTGCTTTTTGCCGGGAAAAAGCTGCAGACGGTAACTGGTTAAGGAATTTTAAGGGCTTCCTGCTTTGCGAAAAAAAATTGATTACCGTAATACATTAACCCTTATATGCGTTTTTTTATATACAAAGTTTGTATTTTATCCATATTTTCTTTTGCGGTAAATCATGCCTCTGCCCAGGTTGACACTACCCCCGTTACGTCGGTTGACCCGCGATTGCAGGAATTTTTGCATGCCACCACGCCCCGGGAATATGTCATTGCCGATATAAAGGTGAAAGGCGCTGCCAACCTCGACTCATCCATCGTATTATCAGTGTCCGGTATCCAGAAAGGACAGCAGTTTATGTACCCGGGATCGGATATCTTTTCCCGCGCCATTCATAACCTCTGGAAACAGCAGCTTTTTGCAGATGTAAAAGTGTATGTAACCCATGTGGATAATGAAAAAGTAAGTGTAGAAATACAGGTTACGGAGCGGCCCCGTTTGGGCAACTTTAAATTTGAAGGGGTTAAGAAAACAGAGATCGAGGAACTGACCAAGAAAATCGGACTCGTAAAGCAACGCATCCTTTCGGAAAGTGTTCGCCAGAATATTTACCAGGTGGTAAAAACGTATTTTGAAGATAAAGGGTACTATGATATCACCACCAACCTGGATGAATCAAAGGATCCCGTTTACCCCAACTCTACCTTCCTTACGATCAAGATCAATAAAGGCAAAAAAGTGAAGATCGATGAGGTGAACTTTTTTGGGAATGAGAATGTGGACGCCCTTAGGTTAAAAAAACAGATGAAGGGTACCAAGGAACGGACCCGGATGTCGTTGTATTCTTCTAAATATGTAAGCCCGTATGGGGCACGGCAGGTATATAGTTTTAATGAATATATGGACGAATGGGGCTTTCTTACAGGAACCAAAACCCTGAAAGTGCTGGACCCGTATTTCCGGTTCAAATTCTTCAGCTCCTCAAAGTTCAACAACAAGAAATATGCGGAGGATAAGGAAAAAGTAATCAAATATTTTAACTCGAAAGGATACCGCGATGCCCAGATCATAGCAGATACACAGGTGATCCAGAACAACCAGATGTATGTAGACCTGAAGGTAAACGAGGGCCATAAATATTATTTTGGAGATGTTACCTGGAAGGGGAATTCGAAATTCTCCGACACCGTGTTGAATAGCATCCTGGGTATTAACAAGGGCGATATCTATGATGCAACCGTGTTAAATAAGAAGCTGGGCCTGGAACCCAGCCAGGATGTATACGATGTTACCACCCTTTACAATGATGAAGGATACCTGTTCTTTAACGTAACACCGGTAGAAACCAGGATCTATAATGATACCATCGATCACGAGATCCGGATCCAGGAAGGACCTATTGCACGGATCAAAAATGTAGTGATCATGGGAAATGAGCGTACAAAAGATCACGTAATACGCCGGGAACTTAGAACCATTCCCGGGGAGCTGTTCAGCCGTACAGACCTGATGCGTTCCGTTCGGGAGCTGAATACACTGAATTACTTTGAACAGGAATCCATCAACCCGCAGCCGGTACCCAACCAGGCAGACGGAACGGTAGATATTAACTGGAAGCTGAAGGAAAAATCTTCGGATCAGCTGGAGCTTTCTGCCGGATGGGGCGGCGGTATAGGTCTTACCGGAACCCTGGGGGTAACCTTTAATAATTTCTCCATCAGGAATATCTGGAAAAAAGAAGCCTGGGATCCATTGCCCGTGGGAGATGGACAAAAGCTGAGTTTGAGGGTACAATCGAACGGACGGGTTTACCGGTCCTACAACTTCTCCTTTACCGAACCCTGGCTGGGTGGAAAGAAACGGACTTCCCTGACCCTGGGCTATAACAATACAAAGTATAACGCATCTTTTTATGACCCTTACCGCAGCGGCGGATATCGCTTCTCAAAAGATACGTCTCTTACAGTGAACGGGATCAGCGTGGGCCTGGGTAAGGTGTTGAAATGGCCGGATGACTATTTTACCATCGGCTATACCGTTGCGTATACCCGGTATAAGGTAAAGAAGATGGGGTATCAGTATGGACTTCCCTTTAATGACGGTGTGTCCAATAACCTCAGCTTTAAATTAAGCCTTAGCCGTTCTTCGGTGTCGGATCCGATATTTCCCAGAAGCGGTAGCGAAATTACAGCAAGCGTTCAGGCCACTCCGCCCTATTCTGCTTTCAAATCCTCTGTTGCGATGGCGGATTCGGCCCAGTATAAAAACGTAGAATATCATAAATGGCGCTTTGGGGCACAATGGTATGTACCGCTGGGTCGTCCTAAGGGAGAAGATAAAAACCGTCAGTTTGTACTGAAGCTGGCCGCCAAATATGGTTTTATGGGCCGGTATAATAAAAACCTGAACTATTCTCCTTTTGAACGCTTTCAGCTGGGTGATGCCGGTATGAGTAATACCTATTCCTTAACCGGTTTCGACATTATTGCACAGCGCGGTTATCCCGTTTACAACAGTTCGGATCCAACCGTAAACCCGGATAACGGCAGCGGTGGCGATACCCGCAATATGTTCATCATTTTTAACAAATACCAGGCAGAACTGCGTTACCCGCTGGTAACCAACCCGGGAAGTACGATTTATGGTCTTGCATTTTTTGAGGCTGCTAATGGATGGCACGATTATAAAGAGTATAATCCATTCAAACTGCGCCGCAGTGTGGGTCTGGGTATGCGTTTTTACCTGCCAATGTTCGGTCTGCTTGGGTTTGACTATGGTATCGGGCTCGACCGTTTGGTGCCGGGACAGGGTCTGAAGAATGCAGGTAAGTTTACCTTTATGCTTGGATTTGAGCCTGAGTAAACCTTTTCGCTTCTTTTTGCATCTAATAAGTATAGAAAAAACCAATTTGTATATGAAACAAATCATTGCGCTGGCCCTGGGCCTCTTCTTTACAGCTTCTGCTGCAATGGCTCAGAAATATGCGATCATTGACACCCGGTATATATTTGACAAAATGCCCGACTATAAGCAGGTGCAAACTGCAGTAAGCAGTACGGCTGCTACCTGGCAAAAGGAAATAGACCTGAAACAGGAGGTCCTGGATAAGGCATACGACGAATATGATTCCCAGCAGAGCATGTTGAGTGCTGATGCCAAGCGGAAAAAAGAAGATGCGCTTTTCAAACAGGAGCGGGATTTGCGCGATTTGCAAAAGAAACGCTTTGGTTTTGAAGGAGATCTGTTCAAAAAAAGACAGGAGCTGATGGCCCCCCTTCAGGAGAAGGTAAACCGGGCGGTTCAGAAGCTGGTAATCGAAAAGGGATATGACCTGGTTTTGGATAAAAGTGAGGGGAAATCCATTATATTTGCCGACCCGAAATTGGACAAAAGTGATGAGGTATTGAAATTACTTTCGGTAAAATAATCAATCCGTCGGCACTTCTGAAACAATTCAGACATTAAAAAAACAATAAACTTAAAAACCGTCCGGCCCTGCTTCAGCGGGAGCGGACAAACAAAAAAAATTAAATGAAACGAATAAAATTTCTTGCCCTGGCATTGGGAATGGTTGTGATGGGTGCAACTACGGCTTCCGCTCAGAAAATCGGTTATGTAGATATACAAGGGCTGGTAGGCGCATTGCCGGAAGCACAGGCAACGCAGCAGAAACTGGAAAAATGGGCTCAGGATTCAGTTGGTGGAGAATATACAAGACTCAGCGAGGAAATTAAAGAGAAAGATTCCCTGGTAAAAGATCCTAAAACTTCGGCCTCTGTTAAGAAAATGGCAGAAGAGAAACTGGGTCAGTTACAAATGCAGGCAGCCAACTGGCAACAATATGCACAGCAGATGATCCAGGGAAAACAAGCAGAACTTTTTCAGCCTTTGTTTAAGAAAGTAACCGATGCGGTACGTGCTTATGCCAAGGAAAAAGGATATACGTATGTATTGCATGATGAAGTGATCTTTGACGCACCTCAGTCAGACAACCTGTCTTTACCGGTTGCACAAAAACTGGGAATCAACGTAAATCAGCAGGCTCCCGCAGCTGGTGGCGCAGCTCCGGCTGGAGGTACGAAAGCTCCGGCTCCCAAGAAGTAAATACAGATTGTATAAAATATAGAAAGCGGCACTGGCGAACCAGGCCGCTTTTTTCATTCGAAAGATTGCTGGTCTATTATAATTCCCTACGCGGGGTTAGGTAAATCCTGCATATTACCGGTGCGCTGCACCTTCACATCTGTCACGGTTGGGTACTAATTGGGTCGACGCTGCGCTGCAGCTTTCTCAACCGGCAGCGATCAGGTTGTTGCAGCTATTGGCAGACCATCCTTTTCAGATGCTGTGGCCTGTCTGTTGCAGGTTAACTGGTCTCGTAATAAAAGAAAAATATAGAGGCTGTTCCTTTTGCTGTGTTGTGATCAAAAAATCTGTAATAATAATTTTTATTACAGAAATTGTGATTACAGAAATTGTAATCAATGATTTTGTAATTATAAAAAATATTACAACTTTTTTGATCACAGAAGGTCCTTCAGGTACGCCACCTGCCCGGTTTCATGCCCCTGCAGGCAGGAAGCTTCTGTTTACGGATTCCTTTTTTTCTTTGAAAAACTGATCAGCAATGCTGGTAATAAAATCAAATTAGTGAAGGTGGCTGTGACCAGTGTAAGAGAGGTAAGCCACCCCAGGGCCTGGGTGCCGCCAAAATTGCTGAAGCAGAAAATGATAAAACCTGCAATCAGCACCATCGACGTATACAGGATACTGATACCGGTACTGTGAATGGTTTGTACCACTGTTGCCGCCACATCCTGGTGGTAACGGGGAAGTTCCTGTTTATAATTCACCAGAAAACGGATGGTGATATCAATGGCGATGCCGAGGGCCACACTAAAGATCAGCACGGTGCTTGGTTTTAACGGAACTCCGGCCCATCCCATAATACCAGCGGTAATGACCAGCGGAATTACATTGGGAATAAGCGAGCAAACGAGGATGCGTAACGATTTAAACAGGTAGAGCATACACAGTGCGATGAGCAGAAAAGCCCATAAGATGCTTTCCTTTAGTCCATCGATAATAAACTGTCCGCCTGCAAGAAACGTAATGGATGTGCCCGTTAGCTTTACATCGTAATTTTCTTTTGGAAATAACTGGTCAATACGCTGCCGGATATCGTTCATTAATACGGGCAAACGATGCGACCCGACATCGGCCATATTCACGCTGATGCGGGCTTCCTGCCGGGCACTGTCCATAAAGCTGGAAAGCAGTTTTGTAAAAGATGAGGCAGACGTAGTACCAGGATCACGGCCTAAATTCAGGTACTGTGCAAGACCGGGCAGGTCCAGTTCCGAAGGCATGGAATAGTTGGCGGGGTCTCCTTCATAGAAGGCCTGTTTGGCAAATTTCAGCCCTTCTGTAATGCTGAGGGGGCGGGCAATTTCGGGTTTGGATGCCAGGTACTGCGCCAGGGAGTCGATCCGTACCAGGTTGTTAAAGTTGCGGGTAACGCCAAACTTCTTCTTTGTGTCTACCAGGATCTCCAGGGGCATTACGCCTTTAAAGTTGGATTCAAAAAACTTAAGATCGGTGTATATTTTATCATTGTGCGGCACATCATCTACCATATGGGCATTGCTTTTCAGCTTGAAAATACCGATGGCCGTAAAACCGATTATTACAACCGTTACCAGGTATACCAGTTTGCGGTGGTTGATGGACCAGCGCTCCAGGCGATGCAGCCAGCGGTTAAGCCGGGGATTGAACAGGTAACGGGTATGTTTTGATTTTGGTACCGGAAGAAAGCTTAACACCGCCGGAATGAGTATAAGCGAAATAAAAAAGAGCAGCATGATGTTGATGCCGGCCACCACACCAAACTCCTGCAGTATCTCGCTTTTGGTAAGCGCAAATACCGCAAAGCCTACGGCTGCAGCCAGGTTGCAGAACAGGGTAACAATGCCCATTTTTGCCACCATATTTTCTATGGCTTTCTTTTTCAGTTCCATTTTGCGGGCCTGGATCTCCGCATCGTCAAGCCCTTCGGTAAGTTCGTTCCAGCTGGTGTGGAACTTATTGAGGAAATAAATGCAATTCGGGATGCCGATCACCACGATCAACGGCGGTATCAGGGCTGTTAAAAGGGTAATGCTGTAGCCCAGCAGGTGCATGGTGCCAAGGCTGAACAATACACCAATGATCACCACAGAAAGCGAAAGCAGCATGGAGCTGAACGACCGGAAAAAGAGCAGCAGTATCACAGCCGACAACAGGAGGGAGGCTACCAGGAAGTACCGCATCTCGTGTGCAATACGTGCCGCCAGCACCGTACGGATATAAGGCAGTCCGCTCAGCTTTATATCGATGCCTGTGGTTTGTGTAAACCGGGCGGTTTGGGCCTTTACAGCCGCAATCGCCGCATCCCGTTTTGCCGAATTGATCACCTGTTTATTCATACGCAGTCCCATCAGGTAGGCATGGGTAGCCGGGTTGTATAACAGGCCCTGGTAAAAAGGCAGGCGTTTAAAAACAGCGGCACCGGTATCGATCCGGGCCTGGTTCAGCGGTCCATCCGGAAATATTCTTTTTACCGTTAGTTTTTCACTGGCAGAATCTTTTACCAGGTTGATGGCCGTGGGTACGCTGATGACATCCTCCACACCCGGAATTTTTTTTAAATCGGTTTGAAGTTGCAGGTACGCATTAAATGTTTTTTCGGAAAATAACTGCTCTGTTTGAATGCCTGCCACCAGCAGGTTGCCATCTTCTCCATATTTTTTCTTAAAATCCTGGTAGGCGATATTTACAGGGTGGTTGGTAGGTATGGCCTTTGAAAACTCGTAACTCAATCCTACTTTGCTGGCCCAAAAGCCGGAAATGGCCGTAATGGCGGCCAGCAAGAACAATGAGAGATACCTGTATTTAAGAATAAACCGGCCAGACTGTTTCCACATAAATGTTGATATACTTTAAAAATGAGTTGCAAAGAAACAAAAAACAAGGCGTTCACGGGGTGCCGTTTATCAATCAAAAAAAACGGGCAGGTGTACGGCGGTTCCAGCCTTTGAAAAAGATAATACGCTGTTGATCTGTTCTCATGTACTGCAAAACTAACTATTGGCCGGTAAATGGCCATTATTTCCAAAAAACCTACCTTGCAGATCGCAGGAATGCGCACAAATTTTGGGAGATATTCTACATAAAACGAAGGGCATTGTTCTTAAAACGGCGAAATACGGCGAAACAAGCGTTATTGCAACCCTTTATACCGATAAATTAGGACTTCAATCCTATCTTATAAATGGTGTTCGGTCCGGTGGAAAAAGGAGCGGCAATAAGGCCGTTTTCTTTCAGCCGGCAGCCCTTTTAGATATGGTGGTGTATCATAATGAATTAAAAACGCTGAACCGCGTGCGGGAGTTTAAATTTTCACGCATTTATCAGCAATTGTTCAGCGACGTGATAAAAAACGGGGTAGCGCTGTTTATGATTGAGTTGCTGCACAAAACGCTCCGGCAGCCGGAAGCGAATGAAGACCTGTTTGGTTTCCTGGAAGACAGCCTGCTGGCGCTGGATGAGGCGGATGCAACGGTTACAGCTAATTTTCCTGTTTTTTTTGCCGTGCATTTATGCAGTATCCTGGGCTTTTCACCGGGAATACCTTCGGCAAAACTGATGGAATCCCCGCATCTTTTGCTGGATCTGCAAAGCGGGGAATTCCGGGAAACACCCCCCGAACATCATTATTACGCGGATACGGAAGCTACCTTACTGATTACGGAGCTGCAGCAGGCACGCCTTCCCGTTGAATTAAAAAGCATCCGGATCTCCTCCCAGAAACGGAACCGGGTGCTGGACCTGATGGAGATCTATTATTCCCTGCACCTGCCGGAATTTGGCCGTATGCGCACGCTGCCGGTGCTGCGGGCCATTTTAAGTTGACACAGCGTATTTCCTTCCGCTTAAAAAAGCCGGCTGATGCGATTGTTGAGGATCTGGAGCACACCGGGTTCTTTCCCTTTTTCAAAACTTCCATACCGGTGATCGATCTGCAGGGCCTTTGCTCCGTTGATCGTAGCCCAGGGAAGCATTTGCTCCAGCGAAACCTGGGGATAATGTTTTTGGATCCGCAGCATTTCATCCCAGATGCTCAAACTATAATTAGACGCAAGGCTGTCTGTACCTAATACCAGCCGTATGTCCATTTTCTGTAACATAGGAATATCCGGCAGCCGGTTGGTGATATAATAATTGGCGTTGGGACAAAGACACCAGGCGGCATCCGGAAAACGGTGCTGTGCAAAAAGGATATCATCTGCTGTGGTAAACACATTGTGAATAAACAACAGCCGCTGATCCTGCGGCAAATAATTGCCATAGGTTTGAATACTGGTCTTGCCTTCGGGAGCAATGGGCACTTCTTTTAATTGCAGCCGTTCATATAAGGCCTTAAAGCCACCCGTGCCGTTCAGGAACCATTGGTCTTCATCTTCAGTTTCCTGGTTATGAATGCTTAATAAGCGATTGCCCGGAAACGTGGCCAGCAATTTCCACAGGGGAGTGGCAACCGAATAGGGCGCATGGGGGGTTAACGATACCTGCTGTGGATGAAACCGTTGGCAATAGGCGTCATAAACGGTTTTATAGGTATCAAAATGTTGCTGTGCCTGTGCCGGTTCAAAGCCGATCACCTCTACAAAATTATGATAATACAGGTGTCCTTTTTCCTTTTGGAACAGCGTGTCTGTTGTATTGCAGATATCACCCACGGCTACAATGCCATTGCGTACCATTTCCGCTTCGGCGTTCTCAATAGCAGCAGGGATGGTTTCAGGATGGGCGTATCTTTTACTAACAATCTGGTTTACAAATTTTAATAAACCCGTATGTTCGTCAATGATGCCCTTCATATGACTGAGTTCGAGGTGACAATGCCCGTTGATGAAACCCGGGCTCAACAGGCCTTCGATTTGCTGTACTTCCTCACCGGCATCTGCCGGATCTACGATGTCTACAACGGTTCCGGTGTGGGTTAAAATGAGTACTTTTTCCTTAAGCAGCCGGTATCCATCAAATAATTGCGCCGGCTTTATCTTTTTATACATGATTCAAAGATAATATCACAACGGCATTTTATACAGGTAACCGGAAACAGACTGCCGCGAAGGGTTTAACGTTTCATGCTCAACGTTTGAGGCTGAAAGACGCCGGTGACTATTTTCGGGGGAAGCTTCCAGGCGCGCTTTCGTTTTAATACCTGATGTGCGCCCCTCCATCTCATTCCCACATTTCCACATTTCCACATTTTCAAATTGTTTACCTTTGCGCCCTGTTGATCCAAAATAAAATTTTTGATGTTAGATAAACTGGAAGCCATAAAGGCAAAGTACGACCAGCTGGGTATTGCCTTGACCAACCCTGAGATTGTAGGGAACAATAAAAAATTTGCTGCAACCAGTAAGGAATACCGGAGCCTGGAAAAGATCGTTATTGCCTATAATGATTATAAAAAACTGTTGGATGACCTGGAGTTTAATAAAGAGGCACTGAATGGTGAAGATGAGGAACTACGCGAACTGGCTAAGGAAGAAGTAACCGGCCTGGAAGACCGGAAAGAGCAGATGGAAGCACATATCCGCCAGTTGCTGATTCCAAAAGATCCGCAGGATGAAAAAGACGTGATCATGGAAATACGTGCCGGCACGGGAGGGGATGAAGCCAGCCTTTTTGCAGGCGACCTGTTGCGGATGTATATAAAATATTGCGAACGGCATGGATTTAAAACGATGGTACTGAGCGAAAGCGAGGGAACTGTGGGTGGATATAAGGAGGTGCAGCTGGAGGTAACCGGTGATGATGTATATGGTACCCTGAAATTTGAAAGCGGCGTACATCGCGTACAACGGGTACCCAATACCGAAACACAGGGACGGGTGCATACCTCTGCAGCCACCGTGGCCGTGATGCCGGAAGCGGAAGAAATTGATTTTGAGCTAAGGGAAAGTGATGTGAAGATGGAAACTTCCCGGAGCGGCGGAGCCGGCGGACAAAATGTAAACAAGGTTGAAACAAAGGTAATGTTAACGCACCTTCCTTCAGGAACGGTTGTCATTTGTCAGACGGAGCGTACCCAGTTGGGCAACCGGGAAAAAGCCATGCAAATGCTGCGGACTAAATTATATGAAGAGCAGGTGCGCAAGCAGGAGGAAGAAATTTCCCGGCACCGGAAAAGCCTGGTGAGTTCCGGAGACCGGAGTGCCAAGATCCGGACGTATAACTATCCGCAGGGGCGGGTTACGGATCACCGGATCAACCTTACTTCTTATAACCTGGACGCTTTTATGAACGGAGAGATCCAGGAATTTATTGACCAGCTGCAGTTTGCCGAAAATTCAGAAAAACTGACAAAACAAGAATAAACCCGATCCGGTTTTGATATTTGATATTTGGGATTTGAAATTTAAGATTTGGTCTTTAGAATTTTAACAGTTACCACATAAATCCTACCTGTAAACTGCCATACCATTGAGAGGAGGTCTGCGTAAGGGACTGTTTGCTTTCATAAATGGCGGCTGCTCCAAGGGAAAGTTTATTACCGGAGTACATAACCCCCATCCGGCTTTGGAAAAAAACGGGATTCAGGCGGCCTTCAACGGGCTCCGGGCCTTTTTTAAACATGCCTCCCTGTACGGTGGCATCATAGGCTTTGAACGATACGGCAGGAAACACATACACAAAATACTCCCGGTCGGCCTTAGTGCTTCCTTTATGATTATCCCAAAATGCCGTAGCATTGTTAAGATTCGATTTGCCCAGTAAAAAGGCAGAACCCAGGGTGGCATGTGTAAAGAAATTCCCGGCTGTTACGGAAAGCAGGGGTTTTACATCCAGCAGGGAAGCGTTCCGGTCCTTTTTTAGCTGGGGCGACCAGGAAGCGTCTGCAATAAGCCCCCAATCGGCGCGCAGTTGTTTATCCCAGTTTTTGGGTTTATAGATCTGCATCACCTGGTGTACCCGTTCCTGCATTTCCTTTCCAAAGGCTGGCGGGCCAATCAACCCAAAGCCGATGCCCCATTTCAGCAGGTCCTGCTTCTTATTGAACAGCGATTGATGAAAATCGCCATAAAGATAGCCGGTAATCGGCCGGTCGAGCCTGGCTTCGCCGGCAAACTGTGAGGTATAGATCAGCTGGCCCAGCTGGAAGGTGTTTACTTTTTCACGACGCGTTTCAGCGGTGGGCGTGTGTCTCCATTGATAAGCGAATTTTAGTCCGTTTGTATAATACCCGTCATTATTCACCGAAATATACCCGTCATTTTCGGATATAATGATCACCTGTCGCTGGGTTTGCGCAGTTGCGGATACGGAGATAAGAATAATAAAAATAAGAAACGCCGTTCTGAATAAGCAGGCCATTATCGGATTAAATAAACAAATCAAATATATACACTGTTTTTCATTTAATAGAAGGCGGTGATAATATTTTTATAGACGGTGGGTCTGCCCGTTTGGCAAGGCCGGCAACAGCTATGAAAATAGATTCCTGTGTCTGTTTCAGATACCGCTAAGCGCGAACAAAAAATGGTTGTGCCGGTCTTGAATTGGTCCTTTTTTCTAACGCATGCAGGGGTTACCAGACCTGTTGGGTTGCCTTTTGTTTTAATTCCTTTTTGCCAAATTTGCGGGGATAATAGGAGAACGTAAGCAGGAAGTATTGCTGTAAACCGTTGGTGATGCGGGTAGAGGTGCCATAATTATCAGCGCTGCTGAAAATATTCTGATATTCTTTCAGCATATCCATCGCCGAAAATTTTAGTTCGGCCTGCTGTTTCATAAACCGGTAGCTGGCAAAGGCATTCCACAAATGCATCGTCTTATTTAGCCCGGTGTTATTGGTAACGTTAAGCGTGCTGCTAAGGGTGATGCTCTTGGGCAGGTTGAGTGTGGCTCCAAATTTAGTAGTGTTACCGGTGTTTTTAAAGGAAGAAAGTCCGTTGGCGGTTTGCGTTGACCGGTTGGTTTGAAACGATTCGCCAATATTGAGCACCAGCAAGGAGCGTAGCGAAAATTGCAGGTTAAAATTATTGCTGATGGAATTGTTGTGGCTATTGGTATACAATCCATCGATGTAGTTGGGCGAAACGGAATAGTTCTGGTAACCATTATACCGCAGCTGCAGCGTGCTTTTCCCCAGCTTACGGGCGATATTGAAATTATAATTCAGGTTTGCATTGGAACTGTTGTCCACGTTTATAAAATAATAAAACCGCTTTCCGGATCCTTTGTCGTTAATGACGCTATCTGCTACGGGATCCAGTGTTTTCCGGTAGTTGCCATAGAGCCCGCCATTGATTGAATAAGGCGACTTTTGGTTTTCCGTATTGAAATTGGCATTGAGGTTCAGCGCATGGCTGGTGCTGTTTTTGAGACCAGGGTTTCCATACCGTATTGAATAAACGTTAATGTCATCTGTAATGGCATACAGCTGATCTACAGAGGGATAATCAAAATTTCTGTTATACGACAGGGTTGAATAGGTCCGGAATTTATTGTTTTTGGTGTAGCTGTACCTGATGGATCCTTCGTATTTGAAAAACTGGAAGGACCGGTTGAGGTTGCGCTCGGCGAAGGAGGATTGGTTGCGTTCTGATTTCAGCTCGTCACTAAACCGGGTGCTAAAACTTATGGAACGGTTCATCTGCTCACTCCATTTAAAAAAGTCTTTGTTGATATAAAGCTGCGGCGTGTATTCCACCAACTCTTTGGTATTGGAATTGGTAAGCCGGGGGTTGATAACAAGCTGCCCTGTTGTACTGTCAAAGTCCGAAACATAAGCCTGGTTTGTTTGCTTATTGTAGTTGAACCGTTGGGAAAGATTGAGGTCGATGCCAAAAAAATTATAGCGCCCCAGCAACAACCGTTTAAATCCGTTATAATTAATATCGCCCGATAGGTTGATGCCATTATTATCGTTTTTATAATGACGATTGTAGGTAGTGTCTTTCCCGGTATCGGTAAAGGAATTGAAACGGCTGGTTACATCTCTTTCGGATGTCGAATTATTATTACCACCATTCAATGAAATAGTGAAGTTTTTCAGCGGCTCCTGCCAGTCGGATTTACTATAGCTGAAGCTCAGCCGCTCCCCATCCGACCGGCCCCAGGAAACGGTATTTACCTCGTTGGTACTCAGTACCCGGCCGGAGGTATCGTTCACTTCCATAAAACGTTTGCTATTACCCCGGTTCTGGTTCAGCTCTACATTTCCATTCAAGTGAAGATTGTCATTGTAGCTGCTTGTTTTGGAATAATCTGCTCCAAATACATGTTTGCTTCCCCAGTTGTTTTGTACCCCTTCATTTCTGACAAACTGGGGGTCATCTGCAGTGGTGCGGTTTTGCAAAATCAGCTCCTTAATATAAGCGTCTGTTCCTGACTTGTTATAGTTGAGGGTTATGCGGTTGTTTTGTCTTGAATTAAAAACTTTATTGAAGTCCTGGGTATACACGGCACCAATGGAATGGTTACGGTTCAACCCGTTGGCGCCAAATTGCCCCACGTAATCCAGGTTGGGGTTATAGGTCCGATAGGTATTATTTTGGAACAGCTCCTGCAGGTTCTCGATATTTTTATTAATATTATTAATGCCTCCTCCAATACCCAGGCTCCTTTTCTTATCATATATCTGGTAGGAAATATTTGCCTCATAGCGGTTATCTGTTCCATACCCTCCCGTTATCTTACCAAAATAGCCTTTTTTGCTTTCCTCTTTTAGTTTAATATTCATCGTAAGCACAGAATCCTGTGCTGTTTTCTGCTGCCCGATCTTGGACCGGTCATACTCCTGGTATAATTGAATTTTATCGATGGCGGTCTTGGGCAGGTTTTGGGTGGCTATTTTGGGATCAGAGGAGCCCATAAACTCTTTACCGTCTACTAACAGATTTTTTACGAGGCGTCCGTTCACGGTAATAGAGCCATCGGACCAAACCACCACGCCGGGCACCTGGGTCAATAATTCTTCTGCAACTGCGTCTGGTTTCATTTTGAATGCTGCTGGATTAATAACCAGCGTATCTCCTTCCATCTTTACCGGGATGGCGGCTGTTACCGTAACATTGTCTTTTTCATCAAAGCCGATGGGCAAGGCCGCGTTTATTGTATCCGTTTTTGAAGGCGTTAGGTGCAACGGTTGGTGATGACTACGGTATCCGACGTAACTGATATGCAGGGTCAGTGCTTCTTTGGTGGGCAGGTTTTCCAGTAGATAATTTCCGTTTTTATCGGTAAGTTTATAAGACACCATACTGGAGTCTCCCCTGAAAATGGTTACTGTGGCGGATTCCAGGGGCGTATTGCTGGCAGAATCTGTTACCAGCCCGGTGAGCTTGCCTGTCTGGCTATAGGAGACGATACTGGTAAGCAGCAGAAAAATAGCGAAAATGAAGAATCTCATGCGTTAGTTTTTCAAGGTAAGAACAGCGAGTATAGCTGCGTTTGATTTCTTGTTAACAATGGCTTCAATAGCGGCTGGCGCCTGTTTGCCGGCCACCGGTTTATAGGATTCGCGGATGCTCTCCGGTGTCAGAACCTTGTAAAAGTATCCATCCTTATAATCAATATTGCTGCCGGGTATAACGTCTACATGAAAGGTGCTGCTATCGGCCTTAATTTTTGAAGTCTGGTAGGCTATCTGTTTTTTTTTGTCGTAAATGTACGCCCCCCAATTATAAAGAAATGCTGCGGAAAAGATAAAATAAGCGGGTGTTTCCCGGAATTGATACATCTGACTGAACATCCAGTTATTGTTTTGACGAAAATTATCCCACTCGGCCTTGTTTTTAAACGGGTTGGTAAAAAAACTGGCAGGCAAGGCATTTTCCAGGGGCATTACTACCTGATAGGCAGGGTACAGGCTATCACCGGTTATTTTATAAATGGTATCGCAAAAGGGCCTTGTGATAAACATCGTTTTGGGGTCGGGCGATTCAGATGTTGCACTATACCCAACACTATACAGAAACCGGGGATCTTTTACCTGGTTGTAGGGAAAATACTGTTTTACCAGCTTATGATCTTTATATAATTTTATCTCATAACCCACACTGTCTTTATACAATTTGCTGGCAGTAGCTTTTGAGCGCAGGTAGTAGTCGCCATTCAGGTGATAGATATTATTGACCTCGTACTCTGTAGGGCTGCCTTTTTTTATTTCAAAGTTCGGGTCCTTCAGGTCGATGGTATATTTTTTATAGTATTTCTGGTTGCGGTGGTCGTTATAGTTGAGCTCAATTTTGATTTCGTCTTTGGGTGTCAGCGAATAATTTCTGTTAGACCCATAAAAACGAAAAGTTTCGTTTTGTTTATCGTACGCGGGGTAAAAGCCCTCACCCAGTTTTTTATAGCTGATCTTTTTTATAAACCGGCCCTCGTAGGTATATAAAAGCAGTTGTCTGGCGGAGTACTGGATGATAGCTACGTAGTTTTTGGTAAGGGCTATATTATCCCAACTGCTGATGGTGACGCCCGCCTGCGGCTCTAATGTAATGAACCGCACGCTGTCTACAAAATGCGATTGGTTTTCCGTGGCCGGCGATTTTGGATTTAAATATATTTTTTGGGGTTGTGCGTTGGTAAAAAGGCATAAGCAAATCAGTGTTAATGGCAATAAACAGTGTCTCAAGCGTTTTAATTTAGTTTTCCAAATTTAATATGTTAACTGTTAATATTTTGAAAAGTTTGTTGATAATCGCAGACATATAAAAGTGGGCTGTGATCCGGTGCAGCGGCAGGCCATTTTGTAATAACAAACTCAAGTGTTCCTCTTGTTTCCCACTATTGAAAGAGCAATAGCTGTAACCTCATTTTAAATAATGATATCCGCAGGCGATTATTCATGTGCCAACACAAAAGTGTAGTAGCACGATGTTTTACCCGCATACTTTGTGCCCGTTTGCATATGGTGCTTTATGCCTTTGACCTTTGTGGTATTGAACTTAATTCCTTCCCCCTCTCCGTTGCATATTGCCTTGCTGGCGCGGTTGCTGTTGCGGGCGCTGCCGCTGCTCACCGGCTTCGCTGCGGCGTCCTCCGGAGCGTCCGGATTTTTTGGTTCTTCCTCCAAATTGCCGCGGAAAGTAAGAAAGGGTCACCATGTAAAATTGCTGAATGCCATTGGTAATGGTGGTTCCGGTAGTATTGTTATCATTGGCAAAGTTGGAAATATTCCGGTTTTGCCGCAAAATATCGAATACAGATAGCTTCACCTCGGCCTGTTTCATTTTCATAAAACGTAAGGTAGCATAGGCGTTCCATATGGTAGCTTCATTGGCCTGATTTTGTGCGGAAATATTATTAAGATAGTTTACATTGGAGCTTAGTGTAAAATTTTTAGGTACGAGTATGGTGAAGCGGGCATTGGTACCAAAGGTCTTTGCTTTAAGCGCCGCTTTGTTAAGGCCAATCTGCTGGCTGTTATTTGTGTTGATGCTTTGACCAAGAGACAGGTTAAATATATCTGTAAGACTATAGAATACATGAATCGAATGATTCTGGTTCCGGGTTTGATTGTAAATGAATTGGGTTTGGAGTGAGCCATCCTTTAGTTCGGTAGTTATATATTGGGGCGCACGCGATCCTCCGGCGCCTCCATTGTAACGCAGCTGCAGCATGCTTTTATTGTTGATGCGGAAGGAAGCGCTGGCATTAAAGTCGCCGTTAAAAGAACGCCGGCCGTCAAGATTCAGCAAATAGGAAGTACGTTCTCCGTTTCCCTTAATATAGCTGCTATCTGTAATGCCGTTTTGGAAGGTATTGTATCCCAGGTTCAGGCCAACGGTATAGGTGGTTTTTTCGTTAAACCGCTGGGTATTGTAGTTGGCATTAAAATTAAAATTGTTGCCCAGGGGGGATTTCAGATCCGGATTCCCCACTACAACATTATATTTTTTGGTGCTGTCTATGATCGGATATAGCTGGTCGATAGTAGGTGCAGAAGCAGAACTGCTTTGCGAGAGGCCTACGGTCAGGTTGTATTTATTGAACCGGTTATAATTATAATAGACCGATGATGCGGGCGTGAAGAAATGGAAGGTACGCTCCAGGTTCCGGTAGCTGAGTGAAGAGGTATTGCGCTGGTAAAGAAACTGGTTTTGAAGATCGGTACGGAAAGAAATGCTTTTATAATACCGGTCTGAAAGCGTTTTGCTAACGGTTTTGAAAAAGCTGATGCCGGACCGGTCATCGATGTTAACTACAGAATTGATATTAGTAAGGGCTTGGTTGACCCGGTAGGTATCCGTAAGCGAATCCAGATCCAGCACGTTGGCGTTGAGGTCCGATTTATTATACCGGATATTATTGCGCAGGCCAATATTGATGTTCCAGAAATTATAGGAGCCAAACAGGAGCGATCGCAGGCCGTTATAATTCAGGCCGAGATTGGCGCTAAAGTTGGAGTTTTCCCTATGGGATTTCCGGTCGGTATTTTGGGTAGAAAGATCGCCAACGAAAGATTGATACCTGCTGACTTCGTGGCTATTGCTTTCGTTGTTGTTGGAGTTTATCGAAAAATTGGTAGAAAAACTTTTTTTGTTAATGCCCTCATCGTAGTCGTTGTTGTTGAAATAGCCGTTAAAGTTAAAGCTGTTGGAGGTTGAGGACGAAATATTCCTGTTTTGGCGGTTACTGGCCAGTAACGTATCGTTCTGGTAGGCAGTGGTATTGCCTTCAGATGCAGATTGGGCATTGTTCCAGGTGTAATTGGCTTTGGTAGAAAAAGAAGTAGCCCGTTTCCGGTTTTCATAACCCGCATCTATTGATTGATTGAGCGAGCTTCCGGTATTGCGGCGCTCGCTGATATTTGTAAGCTGATAAGACGATGTGTTTTGAATGCTTGTGGTGTTGCTGAGCTGATCGTTTTTGGAGTCTCTTAAATTATATTCTCCGTCAATCGAATTATTAAAACGGGAATTGGTGCTTTCGTCAAAATTATGTTGCAGGTAGGCCCCGAAGTAATGTACGGTATTCAGCCCGGCCGCATTGGCATTCGGAGCTCCGAAATTTCTGCGGTTATAGGAGCGGAAGGTATTGTTTTCGATGGCCTCCCGTACATTCTGAATGGTTTTGTTGGTATTATTAAGATTTCCGGCAATGGCCAGTTTTGTTTTTTTGTTATAGGCCTGCATCGTCAGGTCGCCTTCATAATGATGATCGGTTCCCAGCCCGGCACCTATTTTTCCAAAGAAGCCTTTTCTTTTTTCCGGCTTCATCTTAATGTTCATGGTAAAAGTGGAGTCCATTTCGGTATTGGTGATATCCTGTTTGCTGTAGTCTTTTTCCTGGTATACCTGTATTTTTTCAATGGCGGTTTTAGGAAGGTTCTGGGTGGCAATTTCGGCACCGCCGCCAAAGAACGGTTTGCCATCTACAAATACATTGGTGATCTTTTTGCCATTAACGGTAATGGACCCATCGCTCCACATGGTTACACCCGGCACCCGCAGGAGCATGTCTTCCACCACCGCTGAGGAATCCAGTTTAAAAGCGTCAGGGTTGATCTCCAGGGTATCGCCGTTCATACGTACCGGAACCACCGATTTTACCACTACTTCTTCCATCTGCCGGGAGGTGTCCCGAGAAAGCCCGATCTTTTTAAAATCGAAGTCTTTTTTTAAAGAGTCGAGATATACCTCTTTACTAAAGTCATTATAACCCGAATAGGTAATCGAAACCAGTAAAGGTGTGCGAAACGGCAGTTCGCCAATATTAAACTCGCCCTGGTTATTGGTAACCTGGTAGTTGACCAGGGTGGAATCCGTTTTTTTGTATATGGTAACCGTTGCGGATTGCAGGCCGTAATCGTGTATAGAGTCTGAAACAAGCCCTTTCACGCTGCCACTGGTTTGGGCAAATGACAAAATGGGCAGGAGCAGCAAGATAATCAGAATGTGTCGCTTCATTTTGTCGCTAAGTCTTCTTTGGGTTTTAACTGGATCAATACGGGGTTGTCTGTTTCTTTTCTTGTGGCAAAAAAGCGGGTCAATACATCGTCATATTGAGGATTCCTGTATTCTGACGATTTTTTTGCATTAAACATGCTTTTAGCGGAAAGAGAAAGATAAATATGTTGTTCATCAAAGCTTTTTATAACCCCCGAAACCGGTAAGAAATAGCTGCTGCTGTCGGATGAAATTTTGTTATAATCGTAGATCAGGTTGGTCTTGTTATCGAAGAGGTACCGGTTGTAGCCTTTGAACAGGTTCAGGTCAAAGAACATCAGGTTTTTAAAACGGATTACGTTCTCGATCTTATGGGCAAAGGAAGGATGTTCCATCTTATAAGTATCCATTTCTCCGCGACTGGAAAAGCCGGTATTGAAAAAGGATGCAGGAACCGCATTGTCCATGGGCAGCATCAGCTTATAGCTTTCTGTGATGGAGGATGGGGTAAGGGTATAAATTTCGTATTGAAAAGGGCGGGTTACAAATAATACAGAGTCATTTTGCGTAGGGATAATGCTGCACTGGGAAGCGCCTGCATAGTAATAAACAGATTCGGTTTTCTTATTATAGGGAAAATAGGTTTGCAATACGGCAGACTGGTCAATGATCTTTAATTGATAGTCGAGTGTATCCCTGGCGGTTCTTTTAGCTTTGATAAAGCTGGCGGCGAACTTGTTTTTATCAAAACGTACCGGGTTGGTAAAGGCATACCGGAAGTTTTTGAGGTCTTCGGTTTTGGCGGCGGTTACATCGTCGAGGTAGAACCAGGTGGCTTTTGCAAATTTTGAAATATCTTTTTTCGAATCCTGCTCGAGGTATTCCTGTACCTGTACAGAAGGGATGTTATAGTTTTTGTTAACACTGAAGATCAGCAATGCATTCTTTGTGCGGTCCAGTTGAATATCACGGATCTTATAGCGTTTGATGCGGTACTTCTGCAAAAACTTTCCCCGCCGGTTAAAGAAGTACAGTGCATCGGTATCACTATCCAACACAATAAAAAGTGAGTCGGTAACCACCAGTTGCCGGATGGCGCCAAAAACGCTTTTCCGGGTTGTTTCGAGCGGAATAAATTTCACTTCTTCAAATACACGGGAAGCCGGAGCTCCAATCGTTTTACTGGGATCGATATACAATGTTTTTGCCTGGGCGCAAGCAGCAGTACAAAGCCAAACGGCCCAGCAAACAAACATTAGTTTTTTCATTGTCAATTGTGTCAAAGCGATAATTGTCAAAAATACATCTCTTAGACTAATGAAACACCGCCAGGTTTAACCTGTCCCGGATTATTTTAAAAAAGAAACCCCGCTGTAAAAACAGCAGGGCATTTTTTGATTGCTCTGTATACCCGGATGTTACACCGGGATGGATGAGTCTGTTAAAGAAGATTGTCGAGTGTAAACGAGAGATAATATAGTCCGCCAATGGTAGGCCCTCCTGCATATTGCAGGTAGCGGTGATTCAAAAGATCGCTTGCCCCGGCTTTGATGGTTGTTTTGAATGCTGGTATGCGCAGGTTCACCTGAGCGTCTACCGTATGGTAGGCATTGATGGATCCTGTTACCAGCGGACTTTCCCATAAAAAAGCATTTTGCCAGCGCCAGGTAACATTAAATCCGAAGTTTTTCAGGATTTCCCGGTTTCCAAAAGTGATATTGGCCGTCCAGTCAGGGGTATTAAATCCGGTTACAAAAATATCATCTGTTTTATTGGCCTTCATTTTATTGTAGGCAGCATTGGCCTTTACCAGGAATTTCCGATAAAAATTGTACGTTATGCCCAGTGAAGATCCATAATTGGTATAGGTGTTTTTGGCGTTGGTATAAACCCGGTACCGGTCCTGTCCTTTACTGGCGGCGGTGGTTGCCGTTGCTGCGGTTGCATCCCGGTTACGATCCAGCATGGCCAATACGCCTGCATCAGAACCAATTGTTTCTCCTTTTGGCACATATACCTGCACCTGGCCCAGGAAGCCGTCATATACATTGCTATAGGCATCTACATCAATTACTACTTTATTATCGAACAGGATGCTTTTGTAGCCTATTTCCAGTGAATTGATTTTTTCCGGACGGGCTTTGGGAAGATTTGCAGGAACCAGGAGGCTGCGGTTTGCGAGTGCCGCTTCATCGGTATTTCCCTGTGCACTTACGGCTGCGTTAAAGTTGATAACGGACTGTTGTGTGTAACTGTTGTCAAGATATCCCAGTCCTTCGTTAATGTAGGAAAGGCTTCCCACACGTTTTACACGGCCGTTGTTTACAAAAGACAGCGCTTCAAATAAGGCAGGAAAGCGGTATCCCTGCTGGTAGGTAACCCGGAAATTATGCCGCTCGTTTGCGGTGTAAACGGCCGCGATTCTTGGTGTAACCCTTGGAGTAAACTCGGGGTTATAGTCATACCGCAGTGAACCAAATAATTTCAGATGCTCATCAAACAATGTTTTGGTCACCTGTGCAAAGCCGCCGAATTTTTTGTATAAAACATTTTTTCCAAAACTGCCATCGGGCAGTGGGGTATTGCGCTCATTAATGGGCCGGCGAAAATCGACAAAATTATTTCCATCCGGCACCACGGCATAAATACGGGCATCTGCACCAATCAGCAGGTTTACTACTTTTACTTTTGAGGAAAGATCCCATTGCGCTTCGGTATGATACAATTTGCTTTTTTGTATCAGCGCCGCACCTCCGGTTACAGGAGCATCCGGAATACTTCCGGATTTAATGTCCCAGTTGTTGATACGGGTGATGACATTTTTAATAGAATCGAACCGTGGGGTGCCGGGTTCTGCACGGCCGGCATCGGCCTGCTGGCGGGCGTAAGCGGTTGCTTCTGCCAGGTTCGCGCTGTTTAATCCTCCGTGTGCTGTTCCAAAACTGTTCAGCGCATTTTTATACTTGGTACCCCAACTGGTTGCAGATTTTGTATCTGTAGCGCCTCCGCTGTAAAGATCCATATTATCGGCCAGCGGTTTTACATTATAGGAGTTCCCGGTATTTTCGACTGACAGGTAAGATAACCAGGAGAAATTTTTGTTTTTAAACTGTAACGCATGATTTTGAACAATAACATCCTGCAGCCGGATCTTGTTGCCACGTTGAAAAACGCCATCCATAGAGCCTACCCGGTAGGTGTAAGCAATTTCTGATTGCGTGGTCGGTTTAAAATGCAGCGAGCCATCAAACTTGATGTTTTTTACGCTTGGGCTCACCAGGTCGGTTTCCCAGTATCCCGTTCTGGCAACGCGCAATGTCTGGTTGGCTTTGCCGTCAATGGTTAAGCCTCCGACGGATACCACATTACTGCCCGCCAGCGCGTCATCTCCGTATTTGTTCCATCCATCAAAGGCAGCGTTGGCTGCGCCATTCAATGCCGGAAAGCCTGGGTTGGCACTCTTTAAATTATTGGGGTTCTGATCAAGCCGCGTATTGGAGCGCCAGTCTGTGCCCTGCATATAATCTGCATTCAGCTTAAATGCAAAACGGTCATTAAATGCTTTTGCATACCGGATGGCTGTTTCTGTTAGCAACGCTGGTGCGTGATCTGTTCCGTCTACATGATTCACCCCCAGCTTCTGATAAACACTCAGCCCCTGGTTGGTGAAAGGATTTTTAGTAATGAGATTGGCCATCCCGTTGATGGCATTCATGCCATAAAGGGCAGAAGCCGCGCCCGGCGTGATTTCCACGCTTTGAATATCCAGTTCCGTAGGGCCAATGGCATTTCCCAGCGGTACACCAAGGGTGGCTGCCTGCATATCTACGCCGTCTACCAGCTGCATAAACCGGAAATTATTGGGAATATTAAATCCTCGTGTATTGGGCACTTTGAATGTGAGACTTGAAGTAGTCATTTGCACCCCCTTTACATTTTCCAGTGCGTCGTAAAAACCCGGTGCCGCCGATTCTTTTATGGCGCGAATGTCCAGCTTTTCAATGGCAACCGGCGATTTTAAAATACTTTCTGAAACCCGGGAGGCGGTTACCACCACCTCATTTCCCAATACAGTACGGGTTGCCAATGCAATATTGAAGTCGGAACCGGTACTTTTTACCACTACTTCCCGGACGTCATATCCTATGGAAGTGATCGTTAGAGTGAACGGGATCCTGGCCCGGGTACGCAGGCTAAAGCGCCCCTGCTGGTCGGCCGTGGTTCCTTCACCGGTATTTTTTATCTGGATGCTGGCGCCAGACAGGGGCTCTCCTTTTTGGTCATCAGTGATTTTTCCGGTTATCTGTAACATATTTGTTTCCTGGCCCTTTACAAGAAAAGGAACATGTATACTGGTAAACAGCAGGGCACCAATTAGAAATACGTTTATTTTAAGATGCGTCATGGATGGTATAAGTTTGGAATTGTGTATTGTCTACTTAAATTGTAGAGTAAATAGATAAAAAAAGGAACGATCTGTTTTAACATCGCAGGGACATCTGTTGCGTTGGGGAGTAAAGCCCCAACATGCAGTGCCTGTTGTGTTTTGCGGATATCATATAGAAATTTAAGGATGCAAAAATAGCGGAATTTATTAGTCTACCAAAAAAGTAGGATAATATTTTTAAATAAGATTCATTTGCTGGTCCGGACTAATGACACAGGAAGCACCATACATTAGGATTTTACCCTGGTTTTTTTATTGTGCTATTGAATATTAACCTGCATATACCGGCACTCTGAAATGCTTTGGAGCAGGATCCACAGGTTATCGAGATCATACCACAAAGCCCGGCATGACCGGGCTTTGTTTATATTTTTCCAATTGAATGCGCTACAAAAATATGGCTCTATAGATGGTAATGCAACTCATGATAATGACCAGCACGCCCACAATGGCAAACATCTTTTTGGCAGGAAGCTTCGCGGTAAGCATGGCAGAGAACGGAGCGGTGATGATGCCTCCGATAAGCAGGCCGGCTACAATGTTCCAATGCTGGATGCCCAGCGTAAATACAAAAGTGATGGCGCTGGTAATGGTAAGAATGCATTTGGCCACAGTTGAACTGCCGACTACATAGCGCGGCGTCCGGCCGTTTTTGATAAAGGTGCCGGTTACCAGGGGGCCCCAGCCACCACCGCCAAAGGAGTCGATAAAGCCTCCGGCTAATCCCAGTGCAGTAATATTGGTTTTTTTCTGTGTTGCTTTTTTAACGGCCGGTTTTCTTTTGAAGGTATTCATCAGGATCCGGATACCCAGGTACATGGTGTAGGCCGCAATAAAGGGCTTCATGAGTTTGGCATCTTTTTCCCCCAGGTAGGATAGGGCCAGTGCCCCCACGATGGCGCCGATAACGGCTGGTATGGCCAGAGCCTTGGTGAGTTTTTTATTTACATTGCCCAGCTTGTAGTGACTGATACTGCCGGCTGCAGTAGTAAAAGATTCTGCAGAGTGAATACTGGCGCTTACAATAGGAGGGGCTACATTGAGCATCAGCAGGATGGTGGTGCAAATCACCCCATAGCCCATACCCATGGACCCGGCTACGATCTCTGCCAGGAAACCTACCAGCAGCATCCAGTAGAACATATGGTTGTCCTTGTTTAAGAAATGCAGGATGGAATCGCTTACCCCAAAAATATAAATGGTATAAATCGCCAGTGCCAGTACCAGGAACAAACCGATACCGATCAGGTAGGGCGTACTGCGCCGGGTGGCATTGGCAACCAGTGCAGAGCTGTCTACCACTTCACTTTCGGGTGGATTGTCGATATTAAAAGTGGCATCGTTGCTAATGCCGTTTACAGCCAGATCCTTTGTAATGTTGTTGAGCACTTTCACTTTATGATCGAGGTTGCCGGAAAGCTGGTCGCGTATCTGTTGCATATTGTCGAGCAGGTCATTCATTTCATCGGGTATGGCCGCGGTAAAGGTTTCCCGCAGCCGTTTGGCGATGGTGGGTGATTTTCCGTTAGTAGAGATGGCAATTTTCAGATGCCCTTTTTTTACCACGGAACCTAAATAAAAATCGCAAAGGGCCGGCTTGTCTGCAATGTTTACCAGCTTTTCTTCTTTTTCGGCATCGGCTTTTATCTGGATGGCTGTATCCAGGTCATTTACTGCGGCAATGATCAGGCTGGATTCCCGTATATCCTCAATAGTATAAGGCCGTTCACTAAAACGTAAACCGGCATGTAAAGTAGTCAACGCTCTTACCTCCGGTGCAATCACGGTTGCTACCAGGTGTATGTTGGTAGCCGGGGAGTTGGCCAGTACGGCACCCAGCTTTTCGAGCGCTACTTTGCCGCCGCCAATGATCAGCAATTGCAATGCCTCCAGTTTTAAGAAAACCGGGAAAAGGGTATTGGACGTTTCCTGTATTGCGTTTGGATGAGCCTGTTGCTGTTCCTTCATGCAGTTACTTTTTTTTCAGGATGGCGTTCACTGAGTTTTGATGCGAAAAATGTTCTTTTTCTACCACTTCACTTTTATGATATACCAATGAAGCGGGCGGTACGCTAAAGGTGATCCAGGCATTGCCACCAATGACGCTGTCTTTGCCGATCACTGTATCACCGCCAAGAATAGTGGCTCCCGAATAAAGGATCACATTGTCTTCCACCGTGGGATGTCTTTTTTGATCTTTTTTTACCTTGGCAGAATTCAGGGCCCCGATGGTAACGCCCTGGTAGATCTTTACCTGCTCCCCAATAACGGCGGTTTCTCCAATTACAACACCGGTTCCGTGATCAATAAAGAAGGAAGCACCGATGGTGGCGCCTGGGTGAATGTCGATGCCGGTTTTGCTATGGGCATATTCGGTAAAAATGCGTGGCAATGCCCGGATGCCCAGTTTCCACAAAGCATTTGAAATACGGTATACAGCAATTGCATAAAATCCGGGATAGGCATGCAGCACTTCTTCCTTGTTTAATGCAGCCGGGTCATTGGCTACGAAAAAGGAAGCGTCTTTTTGCAGGGTTTCATAAAGACCGGGCAGGCCGGCGAAGAACGTATCAGAAAGGGCCTGCGCTTTTGCACCATCGCTTACCACATCGTAGATCAGCGTGGTAAGATGGCTTTTTAACGAATACCAGCCTTTTTCCAGATCCGTTTCTTTTTGGTTCACGCCGGTTTGGGGCACGAACAGGAAACCAAAGATATCGTCCACAAACTGGTTACTTAACGCTTTATCCGGGAGATTACCGGCGCGCTTTTTATTATGCTTTTGCAGCAGGCTTAAAAAATCTTTTTCGTTCATTGTGTTTGTTTAAATTGACCACAGAGGCACTGGATTTCAGCTCGTATAATAAATAAAAAAACATCCGCCACTCAGTTCTATTCACCGTGATTTTTAATGAATCTAAAGCCGGTTACGATCTAAATTCTTCTATGACTCAATGATTGTTACTGATCCATTTGCGCTGTGAAAAATCACCGAAGGTTTCACCGGTATTGCGTTCTTTCACATAAACGTCAAACAGACCATCCAGGGTTTCTAAAATGCCGGCTTCGTCCAGGCTGTCTTTATATTTCGTATTCAGGCGTTCACCCAGCCGGTCTCCTCCGATATGAAGGTTGTATTTTCCCAAAGAGGTTCCTACAAAACCGATCTCTGCATTGGGTGAGCGTCCGCAACCATTCGGACAGCCGGTCATGCGCACAATAATGTCTTCATCCGCTAACTGATGTTTCTGTAGCAGCGGTTCTATTTTGCTGATAAGCGTGGGCAGGTAGCGCTGTGCTTCTGCCATTGCCAGCGCGCAGGTATTCAATGCTACACAGGCCATGGAGTTTCTCCGCATCGGACTGGAGCTATCGGTGCTCCGGATGATCAGGTGTTCTTCGAGAAGCTGTTGAATGGCCGCTTTATCTGCATCTGCAATATCGCTCAGAATAAGGTTCTGATTGCAGGTGAACCGGAAATTGGCTTTTCCTGTTTCTGCTATTTTTAATAAACCGGTTTTTAGGGGATAATTATTTTCATCTACCACCCGGCCATTTTCGATAAACAGGGTGTAATACCAGTTCCCTTCGTGGTTTTGGGACCAGCCATAAGCGTCCTTGCGACTGGTAAATGCGTAAGGCCGCGCCGGTTCAAAAGAAAACCCGCAACGCTTTTCTACTTCTGCACGATAGGCGTCTACCCCTAGTTTATCGATGGTATATTTAAGACGGGCCTGTTTCCGGTCACTGCGGTTACCAAAATCGCGTTGTACGGTAATCACTTCATAGATGGCTTTTAATGCCTGTTCTTTGGGCAGGTACCCCAGCATGCTGCCCAGGCGGGCATAGGTGCTGGCATTACCATGTGTGGAACCTAAACCACCTCCGGCCGCAAAATTGTATCCTTTTAAAATTCCATCTTCAATAATGGCGATCAAACCCAGGTCATTGATAAATACATCCACATCATTATTGGGTGGAATGGCGATCCCGATCTTAAATTTCCGGGGCAGGTAACGATCCTGGTACAGGGGATCTTCTTCCGTGGTTTCTACTAATTTTTCAGCATCCATCCATACCTCGTAATACCCCCTTGTTTTGGGTAGATGATGAGCGCTGATTTCACGGGCAAACTGATAAATTTCTTCGTGCAGGGGAGATTCTTTCGGGTGCGAGGCACAGGTTACGTTCCGGTTTACATCGCCGCAGGCCGCAATCGAATCTAGCTGCATGGTGTTAAATGCACTGATGGTGGGTTTGGTATGCGATTTTAAAATGCCATGCAATTGAATGGTTTGCCTTGTGGTGATTTTGATGGTACCGGTGGAATATTTTCCTGCCACATGATGCAGCCCGATCCATTGCTCCGGGGTCATAAAGCCTCCGGGTAACCGCAGGCGGATCATAAAGGAAAAAAGCGGTTCCAGCTTTTTGCGGCTCCGTTCTTCGCGGCGGTCGCGATCGTCCTGCATATACATGCCATGGAATTTTACCAATGCCTGGTCGTCTTCACGTATGGCACCGGTATGGGCATCTGTAAGACTTTCTTTCAACGTTCCCCGCAGGCCCTGGCTTGCTACTTTGATTTTTTCAGTTCCTGATAAATTATTTTTCTCGCTCATTGTTTTTGTTTCTGGTTTCTGGTTTTTCGTTTATAGTTGTTGCCAACCATAAATCATAAACCACAAACGATAAATTTTATTAACTAATATACATCCTTTGAATATCGTCCTTCCTCCTCGAGCTGAACGAGGTAGTTGCGGGCTTCTTCTTCTGATTTTCCTTTTGCTTTAAACAGTTCTACAAAAGTATTCTCCACATCTTTACACATAGGGTCTTTTGCTCCGCATATATACAGGTGTGCGCCGTTGTTCAGCCATTCCAGCAGTTCTGCGCCTTTTTCTTTCACCCGGTGCTGTACATAGATCTTTTGATCGGTATCTCTGGAAAACGCCAGGTCCAGGTTGTTCAATACACCCGTTTCCAGGTAGCTTTGAATTTCGGTCTGGTATAAAAAGTCGGTTACAAAATGCTGTTCACCGAAGAACAACCAGTTGCGGCCGCTGGCACCTGTGGCATCCCGCTCTGCAAGAAAAGAACGGAAGGGGGCCACGCCGGTACCGGGGCCAATCATGATAACATCGCTGGCCTCTTCCGGAAGTTTAAAGTGTTTTGCCTTTTGTATATAAAATTCAATTTCATGGCCTTCATCCAGGTCCGAAAGAAACTCACTGCAAACGCCATAACGTTCTTCATCTTCTACCGTAAACTGGTTCTTGGAAACGGTAATGTGAATTTCGTTTTCTCCATGTGCATTGGGTGAGGAAGAAATGGAATAGAGCCGGGGCGACTGTGCGGTTAATATCTTGATCACGTCTTCAAACTGCGCGGCATCCTTTACCGGGTAAATGCGCAGCAGATCGTACAGGCTCATGCGTGTATCGGGGATCTGCTGGTTGGTAAGCTCCGCAAACTTCTTAACCGTTGATTTTAGGAGGTAGCAAATATTCAGATGCTGGCTCAGCAGGTCGCGCACGGGTGCGGTTACTTTCTCTGTCTGGATCTCCTTATCCGGATCGATCCCGGTAATGCCCAGGATCTTATTGATCATGCTTTGTTTGTTAGACGGCACGATGCCCAGGGCATCTCCCGGCTGATAATCGATGGGCTCATCGGTGGTGATCTCAATATGAAAGGTTTGCTTGTTTGAACCCCTGTCATTGAGATTGATATTGGTGATCACCTGGCCCATGTAATATTTTTTGCCCGTAGCTTTGGGCGCTGCGGGAAGGGCCGCAGCCGGCGCACTTGCAGTTGACTGCAGGGCTGCCGCCACATTATCCAGCCAGTGCAGGGCGTCTTCCTCATACTCCACATCACATTTCTTTAAGGGCAGTACACGATGGGCTCCCAGGGCCTCCAGGCGGGCATCCACGTCTTCCCCGGTTTTACAAAATTCCGGATAGGAGCTATCGCCTAATGCCAGTACGCCAAATTTGAGTTTGCCCAGGTTGAGCTGGTTTTCATGAATGTGATCATAGAATTTTTTGGCCAGCAGGGGTGGTTCGCCTTCACCCTGTGTGCTGATCACTACAAAGAAGTATTCTTCCTTGGAAAGATCAGCAAAGCGGTATTGATCCAGCCCGGTCAGTTTCACCGTGATACCTTTCTTTTTGGCGATGGCCGCCAGCTGTGTGGCCAGTTTTTTGGCATTCCCGGTTTCTGTTCCGTATACCAGTGATATTTTTTTAACTGCGGCCGGTGCAGCTACAGCAGTCTCCTGCCCGCCGGCAATGCCCTGTGCAAGCCCGGCAAAGTAGCCGCTTGCCCAAAGCAATTCGTCCCGCGAAAGTGTGGGGGTGAGACTTTTGATGGCTCCCAATTTTGCGTCAGATAGCATGTTTTAAATTATTTTGTTGATGAACATTGATCATTTCTTCAGTAACCGGGCTAAAGTATAACTGCCGGCTGTTGCTGTTTTCCAGCCACCGGAACTGTTGGTGCAGCGCTACTACCTTGCCTACTACTACCAGGCTGGGAGAGGCCAGTACCGCGCCTTTCAGGGTGTTGGTATAATCGTAAAGGCTGCAGGTATGTACCTGTTGAAAACAGGTGGTGGCCTGTTCAATAACGGCCAGTTGCTTTTCCTTTGCGATGCCAAACTGTGTTAGTTTCTGTACCACCTGGTCCAGCGTGCCGGACGACATATAAAATACCAGGGTATCTTCGGTAGTGGCCAGCTCTTTCCAATACGCATCGGTAACCACGTCCGATTTATAATAGGTAAGAAACCGCACGGCAGTGGCATAACCCCGGGCCGTTAGCGGCATCCCCGAATAGGCGGCTGCGCCGAGCGCCGCGGTTACACCGGGAATGATTTCGTAGGAAATGGAATGTTGCGTAAGGGTTTGCAGCTCATCCAGGATATTGGAAAAGATGGAAGCGTCGCCGCCCTTAAGCCGTACCACCAGTTTTCCCTGTGTGGCATAATGTACCAGCAGTTCATTAATGGTTTGTTGCGGCACAGAGCGTTTTTTGCTGCATTCTTTTCCTACATATACGATCTCAGCCGTGGACGTTACATAGCGGTGCAGGATCACATCGCTGACCAGCCGGTCGGCCAACACTACGTCTGCTTTCCGTAAGGCATCGGCGGCTTTTACTGTAATCAGATCCGGATCACCTGGCCCGGCGCCGGCAAGGATCACTTTGCCGGTACACTTCAAGGGCTGTTTTTTTACGGATGATGTATGTTGAAGAAGCATCTGTTGTTTTTTATAATCTACTTAAAAAGTAGACTTAATAAGAACGACGATGCGCCGGTATACCCGGGCACCGTTTGAATTAATTGAGTAAAACTGCTGCTACCGTGCTGTTGCTGGTTTCATCTACCAGGATGGCGTTGCCGTAGTCGCTTAACGTAGCAAAATCATCGTATACCAACGGTGCCGCGGTTTTGATGGTTGCATGTACCACTTCATTGAGCTTTACACCGTCTTCGGCGGGTATACGTTCCAGGGTATTTACGTCAAGTTTATAAGCCACTTCCCGTACAACGGTTTTGAGCAAACGCCCTTTGTGCTGAAGAAAATATTTGTTGCCCTGTATCAGGGGTTTATTGTCGAGCCAGCAGAGCACCACTTCAATTTCGTTCGCTACTTTGGGCAGGTTGTCGATATGAGCGAAGGTATCACCACGGCTGATATCAATGTCGTCTGCAATATGCAATACGGCTGCCTGGGGGGCAAATGCCTCGTTCACTTCTTTACCACCCACTTCGATTTTGCTAATGGTAGAGTCGATGCCCGCAGGCAGGATCTTTATTTTATCACCAACCTTATAGACTCCACTGATGATCTGTCCGGCATAACCCCGGTAATCATGTAATTCGGCCGTTTGCGGGCGGATCACATATTGCACCTGGAAACGGGGATCTGTGTGGTTAATATCGGAAGCTACTTCAACGGCTTCCAGGAACTCCAGCAATGAAGGGCCGGTGTACCAGGACATGGTTTCGGAATGGTCTACAATGTTATCGCCGAGGAGCGCTGAAATCGGAACGTAGGTAACGTTTTCGAGATTCAATTGTGCCGCTACTTTTTCATAATCGGCTTTGATTTCGTTGAACCGCTCTTCAGAAAAACCGACCAGGTCCATTTTGTTGATGGCTACCACCACATGGGGCATTTTCAACAGAGATGCGATAATCGAGTGGCGACGGGTTTGTTCAATAACACCGGCACGAGCATCAATGAGGATGATGATCAGGCTGGAGTTGGAAGCTCCTGTGATCATGTTACGGGTATACTGTACGTGGCCCGGAGCATCGGCAATGATGAATTTCCGTTTTGGGGTAGAGAAATAGCGATAGGCTACGTCAATGGTGATCCCCTGCTCCCTTTCGGCTCTTAAACCGTCGGTGAGTAATGCCAGGTCGATACCGTCGGCATTTTTATTCTTTGATTGTTTTTCCAGCGCTTCCAGCTGATCTACCAGAATGCTTTTGCTATCATACAACAGCCGGCCGATCAATGTGCTTTTGCCGTCGTCTACACTACCGGCAGTTATGAATCTTAGTATATCCATGTTTCGTTGATATGTTTCTTGTGTTTAAAAGTTGATAAGTTGAAAGGTTGAAAAGGGGTGGTCTGCCTTGTGAACTTGTTAACCAGTCTGTCACCCTTCACTTCTCTTTGGCCTTCCGTTCCAGGTAAGCGATATACCCATTTAGTAACTTTTCAACGTCTGTGATTTTGTTTCTATATTTTTCTAATTCATTTGCTGTAATAAATTCCTCATCTAAAGCATCAATCAGATGATTTAATGTTTCACTTAATGATCCCCTGGCTACCACGCAAAATCTATTTTTCTTCTTCAGGAAAATTTTTAACAAGAACTAAAATTTCTTTCTTTAATGCCCTGGCTTGTTTCCAGACTTCCAAATCTTCAAAACTTTGATAAGCCATGGTTGTTTTTTTTAAGTTAACATGTTGATAAGTTTAAAAGCTGATAAGGAGGCCTTGTAAACCTTTTAACCTGTAAACTTTTCAACTAAAAATACCCGCCTTTCTTGCGGTCTTCCATCGCGGCTTCCGTTACCTTATCATCAATCCGGGTTTCTCCTCTTTCGGAGATACGGGTAGCCATGATCTCGTTTACTACTTCGTCCAGTGTAGTGGCACTGGATTCTACAGCCGCGGTACAGGTCATATCTCCTACGGTGCGATAGCGTACTTTTTTTGTGGAAATAATATCGGTTTCATCGATGGTGATGTAGTCTGAAACGGCGATCAGCTGTCCTTCGTGCTCCAGTACTTCGCGTTCATGCGCAAAGTAGATAGAGGGAAGAGGAATCTCCTCTTTTTTGATATAGTTCCACACATCCAGCTCCGTCCAGTTGCTGATGGGGAATACCCGTACATTTTCGCCTTTATGGATCCGGCCGTTATAGATGTTCCAAAGTTCGGGGCGCTGCAGTTTGGGTTCCCACTGTCCAAATTCATCTCTTACAGAAAAGATACGCTCTTTTGCGCGGGCCTTTTCCTCATCACGGCGGGCACCTCCGATGCAGGCATCGAATTTAAATTCTTCAATCGTATCCAGCAGGGTATGGATCTGCAGCCAGTTGCGGCTGGCAAATTTGCCCTTAGGTTCCGTAAGGTGTTTTTGCTTAATGGTGTCTTCTACTTTGCGTACGATCAGTTCGGCGCCTACTTCTTTAGCGAGGGCATCGCGATAGGCGAGTGCTTCCGGAAAGTTATGACCGGTATCGATGTGCACGAGCGGAAAGGGGATCTTTCCGGGCGCAAATGCTTTTTTTGCCAGTTGTACCAGCGTTATGGAATCTTTACCGCCGCTGAAAAGCAGGGCCGGTTTTTCAAATTGTGCGGCTACTTCCCTGAAAATGTAAATACTTTCAGCCTCAAGCTGCTCAAGGTAATCTAATGTGTACTCACCCATACGTTCTTTTTATACAGACCCGCCTGCGCGGATTTTTTTAACAATCAAAATGGTTTTTTAAAGGTTGGCGCTTTGGATCCCGTTTATTGGTGTACGTGCAGTCCGCACTCTTTGTGCGAAACCTCCCACCACCATCTGCCGGCCCTGGGATCCTCACCCGGCTCAATTGCCCGGGTACAGGGAGCACAGCCGATGCTGACAAATCCTTTGTCGTGCAGCGGATTGTACGGTATGTTTTTTTGGCGGATGTATTCGATCATTTCATCATAACTCCAGCGGATCAGCGGGTTAAATTTATAAAGACCGCGGTCCGCATCCCATTCGATCATTTTCATGTCTTTCCGGTTATCCGATTGCTCGCTTCTGAGCCCGGTGATCCAAACCTTTGCTCCCTCAAGTGCGCGATTGAGCGGCTTTACTTTCCGGATGAAACAGCAGGCTTTCCGGTTTTCAACCGATTCATAGAACCCATTAACCCCGTTTGTTTTTACATAGGATTCCACATCCGAAGCCTCGGGGAAGCGAACATCTATATTTATTTTATAGCGGGCATTGGTTTTTTCTAACAAATCGTAATGCTCATAAAACAGGCGCCCGGTATCCAGTGTAAAGATCCGCACCGGAAGTTTTTCGGTTGCGATCATTTCGGTTATTACCTGGTCTTCCTGGCCCAGCGAGGTGGAAAAAACGGTTTCTACCGGAAACTGTGCAGTTACCAGTTTTAATGCCTCCGCTGTTGAAGCGTTCTCTATTTCCTGTATTTGTTCTTCTGTAAACACGTTTATTGTTTATCGTCTATCGTTTATGGTTTATAGTTGATTCCGGCTATAAACCATAAACGATAAACTAAAAATTAAATATTCGGTTGTGGTGTATAACGCAGGTAAGGTTTTACCTCAGTTACACCTTTAGGAAATTTCTGAATGGCATCTGCTGTGCTGATGGATGGAACCACAATCACATCTTCACCATGCTTCCAGTCTGCGGGAGTAGCCACACTGTGGTTGGCTGTCAGCTGCAGGGAGTCGATCACACGCAGTACTTCCTGGAAGTTACGGCCGGTTGAAGCAGGGTACGTAATGATCAGTTTTACTTTTTTATCGGGTCCGATGATGAACAGGGAACGCACTGTTGCCTTTTCAGAAGCATTCGGATGGATCATATCATAAAGGGTGGCGATATTTTTTTCAGGGTCTGCCAGGATGGGGAAATCAACCGATACATTTTGTGTTTCATTGATGTCATTTTTCCAGCCCAGGTGCGAATCCAGCGGGTCAACGCTTACTGCCAGCGCTTTTACACCACGTTTTTCGAATTCTCCTTTCAGCAATGCTGTTTTTCCCAGTTCTGTGGTGCAAACAGGTGTATAGTCTGCAGGATGCGAAAATAAAACACCCCAGGAATCACCCAGGTATTCATGAAACTTGATTTCTCCTTCAGTAGACTGCGCGGTAAAATCCGGGGCAGTATCTCCTAATCTTAATGACATAATTTTAAACAGTTTTTATGTGATAAAATAGCTCTTTTATAAACCTACTAATCAAGTAGACTAATAGGGTGGTTTGCAAGGTACGATAAAATATTGGAATGAAAGTGTAAAAAATAGTGAAAACGGGAAAAATAGTCGAAATCCGGGGACAACAAACGTGCAGTATCGTCTGAAGACTGAGACTCAAAAGCACCAAATATCAAAAAACAAGTTCCCAAGAACCAATTCCAGGATGCGACGGCAGCATCTGATAACTGAAAACTGACCACTGACCACAGACCACTGTTGATCAAACTCTTTCGCCAATACTGATGAATTCATTGTATTTAAACATATTGCCGATGGCCCTGGGAAAGGGAAAGGAATATTGCTTCACCGGCCGGTACCCCAGCTGTTTAAAAATTTCCTGTACCTTATAAAAGTTAATGAATTCTACATGCGTATCGTCTGACCGGTAACCGGCTTCCTGTGGTGTAATTACGATGATTTTTCCATTTTCTTTGAGCAGGGGAAGGTATTGCCTTAACAACGCAGCCGCCGGCGCTACGCCCATATGCTCTGCTACATGCGCTAATAAAATAGAATCAAAGGTGCCGGGCTTATAATAAGCTGTTTTTTCAAATTCAGTGTTCGTAAACGCGTTCAGTCCACGAGCGCGGCATTCCTTAACGGATGTTTCATTATGGTCGATCCCGATCCCATTGCCGTTTAAATGCAGCAGGTTCCGGCCCAGTCCGCAACCAATATCCAACACAAACCCCGGGTGCAGACCAATAATATTTCTTTTGTAGGGATATTGCACATTCAGCATTTTTTTCCACCATTTTGATTCCCGCGTCAGCAGCGAGTGGGTGTAATCTTCTTTCTCGGTTGTTTTTCTCATATTTAAGTCTTCGTTCATTGGTTGTTATATTTAGATAAGTACAATGGGCCTAAAGTTACAGAATAAAAAATGCTGAACAACCGGCATTGGTTTTAGAGTGTTTAAAATCGTAATCGTCCTTGCTTCTTCTTTCTGCAGTATATATATACCGTATTTATACGATAAAAAAGGAGGGGAATTCCTGAAAGGAACGGTAGCCCGCCGTAATATTTTTGAAGCATCCATTTTTATTTATAAACGTAAAAATTTAAACGATGCGTACAAATTTATTATTACTTGGGTTGATCATCTTAATGGCTGTGGCCTGTAAAAAGGGTGATACCGGACCGGCCGGGCCCTCCGGTGCTCAAGGTCCTGCCGGGGCCACCGGAACACAGGGCATGACGGGCCCCAATGGAAGTCAGATTCTTAGCGGAAGCGGAGTGCCTGCAACGACTGTTGGGCAAACAGGTGATTTTTACCTGGATATTGCTACCTCAAATCTTTATGGCCCCAAGGCAGCCGCGGGTTGGGGAAGCCCGCTTAACTTAAGAGGGCCTGCCGGCCTCACAGGTGCTGCAGGAGTTATTGGCGCAACCGGAGCCACAGGAGCAACCGGTGCAACCGGAGCTACAGGAGCTACAGGAGCTACAGGAGCAACGGGGGCCACAGGTGCAACCGGGGCCGCAGGAACCAATGGAACCAATGGAACAAACGGAACCAATGGTATAAATGGTACGAATGGAACAAACGGCGTAAACGGAATAAACGGCACCAATGGTACAAACGGCAATACTATTTTGTCCGGTACAGGAATTCCTGCCCCTGGTATCGGAGTGGTTGGCGATTATTACCTTGATAAAGCTACCTATAACCTGTTTGGCCCTAAAACAGTGGCCGGCTGGGGCGTACCCGTTACATTGGTAGGACCGAAAGGAGATCCCGGTACGGCTAACGTTATTTACTCCGGCTGGAAATATGCGACGAGTTTTAATGACAGTGTAATTGACAACACCAATGTTAAAGCAGGATACATTGCGGCCGCGGATATCACATCGGCTGTTCTAGGCAATGCTTCCATACAGGTATATTTTACCTTTGGAGGTGGAACTTTTGTGCTACCCTATACATCGAATGCAGGCGGCAAACCCAATACGATCAACTATATACCCATGAACGGAAAGATATGCGTTACGCGCTTTACGCATGACAATAGCAACAGTGTTAATCTTTCCACCCTGTTACAATACCGGTATGTGATCATACCCGGCAGCATCAATGCGGTGGCTGTAAAGAATGTGGACTATAAAAATTACGATGCAGTAATGCAATATTTTAAAATGTCCAAATAACAATCGTACAAAAATCATTTACAGAAAGGCTGGTCCATGCAGGGCCAGCCTTTCTGAGTTATAAGGATGATGGATCTTTTATTTCTATGCATTAATAAATGCCAAATGAAGACGCTTGCAAGCAAAATGATTTCTGCATACCTGTTAAAAGAAATCGAATCGAACCGGCTCTAATCCTTCAGGTCGGCGAGGGTACGGCTCTCTAATACTTCAAGGGTTACATCCCGTACCTGCCGCATTACATCATGCAGTCCGCAATGTTTTTCGTCGCAGTTTTTACAGCGCTCGTAAAAGTACAGGCTTACGCAGGGTAACATGGAAATGGGGCCATCGATCAGCCGGATGATCGTTGCCATTTTTACATCAGCCGGATTTTTTTTAAAGAAGTAACCACCGCCCTTTCCCTTTTTGCTTTCCAGGATGCCGGCTTTGCGAAGTTCCAGCAGGATATTTTCCAGGAATTTTAAAGGGATCCGTTTCTTTTTTGAGATCTCGGAAATGAGCACGGGGCCGTCCTGCTGTTTATCAGCCAGGTAGCTCAGTGCCTTAAAGGCATATTGTGATTTTTTTGTGAGCATATATGAATAACAAATGTTCGGTTATAAAGTTAAGGAACTATTGGTTGAAAAGCTAACAGGTTCAACCGTTGCCACCGTATTTATTTTCAGCGTTTTTGAATATTTAGAATGCCTTGCTCATGCCCGCTGATACTAATTCCGGGCTTTTAACCGGTGACGCTGATTTTGAAGTACATTCTCCAGGTTCCATGGGATGGTTTTTTCAAAGGGAGCCTGTCGCACCGGGCAGTCTTGTTTAGCGCATAGGGTACATTGAAAGTATTTACATCCATCGGAGTGTACGAAGAATTCTACCGCTTCGCCATATTCGTTCCGGATCAGTGCGGCCAGCTGGTCAATTTCAAGATGCGCTTCCGCCACATTCAGGTACCAGGGTACCGTTAAATGACAATCGATATGCAATACACTTCCGTATTTGATCACTCTGAAATTATGCAGATCTACCCAGTTCTGGGCCCTGTTTTTATTCAGGTACGCAATCATTTCCTGTAATAGTTGCTGATCAGCTTCATCCATAATACCGGCAATGGAGCGCCGCAGGATGGTGTAGGAGGTGCGCAGGAGCAATATGGTGAGCAGGAGGGCCACAACGGAATCCAGCCAAAAGATCTTTGTAAAAAATACAAGGACCAACCCAATAATCACGGCTATGGTAGAATAGGTATCGGTATGAAGATGCCTGCCGCTGACTTCCAGCGCAATGGAATGATTTTTTTTGCCGGTGGCGATGCAGATGCTGCCCAGCGCATAATTGACAATAGCTGTAGCTGCCACCAGTATAATGCCCAGGTCCAGTTTGTCCAGAGGCTGCGGATGTATCAGCTGGTCAATGGCTTTATAAAGCACCACGAGGCCGGCAATGCCAATAAGCGTGCCCTCTACCGCAGCAGATAAGAACTCTGCTTTTCCATGGCCATAAGGATGGTTTTCATCCCGCGGTTGTGCGGCCAGGTAAAGGCTGTAAAGCCCGATAAATCCTGCCGCCACATTGGCAATACTTTCCAATGCATCGGTAAGGATCGCCACCGAATGCGTAGAGAAATAGGCAATCGATTTTACGATGAGCAAGAGTAAAGATACTGCGGCCACCCATTTCTGGATTTTCAGGTTTTGCCGGGAGCTTTGCGTTGTCATTGTGATCCGATTATGCGGTTTTCCGGTTCGCGTTGCCACGGTTTTTCCTGGAACGGATATAGCCCTGTATTTTACGTTTCAGGCGGTGATAAAATTCTTTATTGAAGAGGTTTGAATCGTGCATGGCCTTATAGGTAAGGAATGCACCGATGGGAGCTAAGATGAAAGTAGACAGCCACATTCCTGAAAAAGGTGTAAGGCTTCCTTCCTTGGCCATCTTTTCCCCGGTATTGGATGAAAAATAAAAAATCAGGAAGAAGATAATGGCAAAGATCATGGGAGTACCCAGTCCACCTTTACGGATAATGGACCCTAATGGCGCCCCGATCATGAACATCAGGAAGCAGGCCAGGGCCAGCACAATTTTTTTATGCCATTCGATCTTATAACGGCGAATGTTCTTTTCCTGTTCCTGGATACTGGTCAGGTTCATGTTGGCATTGTCTTTTACCACGGTGATGGTACCATTGGCACGTTCTTTTACATTAGACAAAGCACTATCCGGTAAAAAGGCCATAAAGACATTGGCGTTCTTTTTTTGGGGTTTGATGCTCTTTTTGGCTGTGTCTTTTTTTGCGGTTCCGCTGTCGCCGGCTGCTTTTTTTGATGAGTCTGCTTTTACAATGGCCGTCTTTTGCGACGTATCGGCTATTTTAAGGGTGTCGATGGCAAAATGCAGTCGCTTGTATTTCGGAGCTTTCGTTTTCCGTCGCTTCCTGGCCACAGGAGTTTTTACAGTTTCCTTTTTCTTTGATGCGGTATCGGCCTTTGCCGGCGGCGGCAGGAGGCTGGCTTTTGCTTTTCCTGTAACGGACAGTCCTAAAAATGCGTCTTTATTTTTCTTAAAATTCAGGATCGAGTCGGGAATCGTAATGCCCTTGGTTACGCTGTCGCGATACTGCAGCAGGCTGAATGTATTTACCAGGCTGTTTTGATAGCGTTCTACTTCCATACTGGTATACTTGGTCATGGAATCCAGCGCCTTATCCAGCTGCCGCATACTCAATACCCGCTCGTTGTTCCGGTTATTGCTGTCGCTGGAAGATTTAAAGTTAAATGCACTGATGTCCAACTGCATTTTATATTCTTTAAAACCCAGGCGGATGTATTCTGTAGCCGAATCTGTCCGGCTGCCCCGTTCCTGGTAGCGCCATCCATCCCTGAAAACGATATCCAGGAAGCGCTTGTCGGGCGAAGGCTTCATGGTGCCGTTTTTTGCAATGATAAAGTTGTCCTGCAGGGATCCGTAGTTATTTTCAAAAACGATCAGGTCGCGGATCGTACTGTCGTCCTTTTCCTTTTTCCCGATCTTAATGGCAAAACGATCCAGTTTGTCATAGAATACGCCTTCCTTAATATCAAATGCCGGTTTAGCCAGTACAATATCTGCCAGCAGGGTACGCGATTTCAGCTGTGCCACGGGAATTACATAGTTGGCAAAGAGAAAAGCGCAGAAACTGATCAGGAGGGTTACCCCTACCAGTGGCCGCATAAACCGTAGAAGCGAAATACCGGAGGATTTTATGGCTACCAGCTCAAAGCTTTCGCCCAGGTTTCCAAAGGTCATCAGCGAAGAAAGCAACACCGCCAGGGGAAGGGCCAGGGGAATCAGTACGGCACTTTGGTACCAGATGAATTTTAAAATGGTAAAGGCATCCAGTCCCTTGCCTACAAAGTCATCGATCCAAAGCCAGAAAAACTGCATTACCAGTACAAAAAGGGTAATGAAAAAAGTGGCCACAAACGGGCCAATAAATGCTTTAATAATCAGTTTATCTAACTTTTTCAACTATTTCCGGTTTCTGTTGATGGTTTATAGTTCCCCCGTCAATAGCGCTCCGGTTACAGGTAGCAGGTCTATTGTCGTTTCAACCACAATTCATTTAATTTGCAAATAACGTATACATAATGGAAGAAACAAAATTAAGCCTTTCTCCAGAGGAGTGGGGCATTGTTGCTGATCCTGAAATCATTTTAACAAAGAATGCGGTTTTGCATAAAGTAAAACGATCGCTGGAGGTATTGCACCAATGGCAGCAGGGACATGTTAATGAAAATATGAGCCGTTTGCCGGCCGAACTTTTTACGAACTCGGGGAAAATTTCAAAGGGGGAAAACTATAACGGTCTGCCTTACCTGATCCTGGATTATCCGCGCAACTTTGGCCAGGAACATATTTTTGCCATCCGGAGCCTGTTCTGGTGGGGAAAGCAGGTGAGCACCACCTTGCATTTGTCTGGCAAATGGAAGGAACAGTTTGCGCCCCGGTTAGCCGAACAACACAAACTATTGGGGGATGAAGCGTTTTATGTAAGCTACAATGGTGATGAATGGGAGCACGATGTACAGGGGAGTAGTTACCAGCCTTTCCATGAAGTGGACCTGCAGCAATGGCCGGACCTGCTAAAAAAAGCGACCTTTATCAAGATGGCTTCATTTGCCCCGATTGCACAATTAGAGCAGGCTCCGGAGATCTGGCAAAAAGCCTTCCGGAAATTTTTAGCGTTATTGTTCTAAAGGAATTGGTGTTTTCTGCCCAATGTTGAATGATCGTTCAGCGCTTAATTTCCCAGGCGATGGAACAATTCCTTAACCTGGTAATCCCAAAGCTGGCTTTGATCCTTGATATCTCTTTTTTCAGCAAAATCCGTGATCACTAAAATGGTCTGGTTAGTGATTTCTGATTTATCGATACGAAATTCGAAATATTCATTTTTGGGAGCGCCGGCCCAATGAAAACGGATCAGCCGTTCCTCTTCCTGTTCCAACACCTCCGCTTCTTCATAAGTGCCATTCCAGCCAAAATAAAAACGCCCGTTACGCTCATCCACATTTTCTGCAAACCACTCACCCAACCCATTGGAAGTGGCCAAAAATTCAAACAAAATTGTTGGAGAACACCGTACAGGGTACTCCAGTGTGTATAGCTGTTTACTCATCGCTCGGGGTGTGTTTATTAACTCAATTAGCTACAATAATATAAAAATTATCATACTTTCAAAATTTTTTTTGAGTTTATGCCGCCAGATGCGTTTTTTTCCCTAATAAACCCGGCTTCTGGGGCATAAAATGCATGGGAAGAGGCTTTCTGACGGTTTTTGGTGGTTGCTGCTTTTTAAAATAGTATATTTGCGGGCATTTTTCAGCGAATAATCTTTGGTAAAATATGTTTAATAGTCTACAGGATAAATTAGAATCGGCTTTTAAAAATCTTAAGGGCCAGGCACGTATTACGGAATTGAACGTTGCCGCTACGGTAAAAGAAATCCGTCGCGCATTGGTAGATGCGGATGTAAACTATAAAATTGCCAAGGAGTTTACGGATAAGATCAAGGATAAGGCAATGGGAGAGAAGGTGTTGAATGCCATCAGTCCCGGCCAGTTAATGGTGAAGATCGTAAAGGATGAGCTTACGGAGCTGATGGGCGGTGAAGAGGCTGTTTTTAATGCAAAGGGTAACCCGGCGGTTATTTTAATTGCAGGGCTGCAGGGTAGCGGTAAAACCACCTTTAGTGGTAAACTGGCTAATTTTTTAAAAGGAAAGAAAGGTTTATCCCCCCTGCTGGTAGCAGCGGATATTTACCGCCCGGCGGCGATGGAACAGCTGCGGGTGCTGGGAGAACAGATCGGAGTAGAGGTACATATTGAACCGGAAAATAAAGACGCTGTATCGATTGCCCAGAATGCGATCGCAACGGCCCGATCGAAGAATAAGAATGTGGTAATCATCGATACAGCCGGTCGCCTGGCAATTGATGAAGCCATGATGACGGAGGTTTCCAATATCAAAAATGCAGTTAATCCGCAGGAGATCCTGTTTGTGGTGGATAGTATGACCGGGCAGGATGCGGTAAACACGGCCAAAGCCTTTAACGAGCGCCTCGATTTCAGTGGCGTGGTGCTTACCAAACTGGATGGTGATACCCGGGGTGGTGCGGCCCTTTCTATTAAATATACCGTAAACAAGCCGATCAAGTTTGTAAGTAACGGTGAAAAAATGGATGCGCTGGATGTATTTTACCCGGAGCGGATGGCCCAGCGGATCCTGGGTATGGGAGATATTACCACGCTGGTGGAACGTGCCCAGCAGCAATTTGATGAGGAGCAGGCCAAGAAACTGGAAAGCAAGATCCGGAAAAATAAGTTTGACTTTGCCGACTTTAAGATGCAGCTGGATCAGATCAAAAAAATGGGGAACATGAAGGACCTGCTGGGGATGATCCCGGGTGTGGGTGCAAAGATCAAGGACCTGGACATCAGTGATGAAAGCTTTAAAGGCATCGAGGCTATGATTGATTCCATGACGCCTGATGAACGCAGCAACCCCGACCTGATCAATGGCAGCCGCCGTAAGCGGATTGCCCTGGGCAGTGGTAAAGATATTTCGGAAGTGAACGCATTTATGAAGCAGTTTGAGCAAATGCGCGATATGATGAAGAATATGAACAAGATGGGTGCCTTTGGCCGCATGATGCCGGGCATGGGTAAGTTTAAGATGCCGGGTTAGGAAGCAGAGCCCGCTGAATGCTAAGCGCTACCAGTTGATTATTCCCTTATTGCTTTACTCTAAAACGAAACCCGTTTGGAAGGCTGATTTCTTTCTTGTCCGCCGCTTTTTCTGTTTTTTGACGGACAACTTCGTTTGTTTGTCCGCTAAAATGACCCTCTATCTCTAATTGTCCGCCGGTTTTATTGTTTTTTAATGAACAATCATTGTTGTCCGCCAAAATGATCCTCTAAAATCGTTTGTCCGCCATTTTTTGCACTTTTTGGCGGACAAAATCAGTTGTCCGCCAAAATAAACCCCTAAAATCGTTTGTCCGCCGTTTTTTGTATTTTTGGACGGACAAATATCCTGCTATAATTCTGACTTTAAATTTAGCGTTTCTCATGAATTTACAAAATGCAGTCGGATACCATGACGGATTGTTCCCCCCGGAGCATATTCGTTACGAGGTTATTATAAATGAATTGTTAGCTGCGGAACAATCGCTTGCCCGCTTTGACCAGATGTTGAAAAATCTTCACAACAGTGAAATATTGCTGACACCACTTCGGAATCAGGAAGCTGTGCTTTCTTCACGTATGGAAGGAACCATTAGCACCATTGATGAAATTATGGAATTGGAAGCTACTGTAAAAGAGGATCATGAAACAGCTTATCAAACAGATGTACGTTCGGATGTAATAGAAACTTTTCTATACCAGCGTTCTTTGCGCAATGCACAAAAAGGCATGGAAGCAGGATATGAAATATCCGATAGTTTGATCAAGCAAATCCATCAACAATTGTTAAGTTTTGGCCGGGGTGCTTCAAAATCGCCTGGCGCTTATAAAACGGAGCAAAATTTTATTGGCGACAAGGCAGGAGGACAGATCTCCTATATTCCCATTGCTCCCGAAAAGCTGCAAGATGGTATGGAACGGTTATTTGCATATCTAAAAAGTGATCATCATCCTGTTTTAATAAAGACCGCGTTGATGCATCTTGAGTTTGAAGCGCTGCACCCTTTTAAAGATGGAAATGGCAGGATCGGACGCATGCTGATAACACTATTCCTGTGGCAGCAACAATTAATCAGCGCTCCTCATTTTTATATCAGTGGTTATTTAGAAGAACATAAAGAGGCATACATCAGTTGCATGCGGGAAGTGTCTGAAACAGGAAACTGGGAGCAATGGTGCGCCTTTTTCTTAACGGCCGTAAAGGAACAAGCCCGGCAGAACCTGGAAATCGCAGAACAAATAAGCGGATTATATGAAGATATGAAACTGCGTGTTTCTGAAACACTGGCTTCTAAATGGAGTATGCAGGTATTGGATTATATTTTTACTTATCCCAAATTCAGACTACCCAGTTTGTATCGCAGTGCAGGAATACCGGAAAAGTCTGCCTCAAAGTTTATTAAAAAACTACTTGATGAAGGGTTACTTTATTTGCAACAGGAAGCAGCAGGCCGTAAACCTGCCCTGTATTCCTTTGAGCCATTAATGCGGTTGGTAAGAGTATAAACAGCATGGGGTGTAGCAGCGCCGGGATTGCTAAACGCTGAAGGCTTAATGCTGAACGCTAAGAGCTCTGATAGCTTACTCCCCAAATCCCTTAAATCCGGGATCCACAATGCGCTTCCAATCCGGATGGCGTTTAATATACGCAAATACAAATGGACAAAGCGGTACCAGGGTTTTGCCACTTTGCTCAATGGCTTCCAGGGTTTTTTCTACAATCGCCGTTCCGGCTCCCTTTCCTTCTAATTCCAGCGGTACTTCCGTATGTACCAGGGTAATATGGTGTGGCGTTTCATTAAATTGAATGAAGGCCGTATGCCCCTCAATGGTGAGCTGGTATTGTTTTTCTGCGTCATTTTTTACAAGCGGGATGGCTGTATATTCAGGTTTCATAACTCAATTGTTTTTGTTCGTTTTTTAAAGTTGAATCAACTGATTTCAATCACCAGCCGTTTGCCCGCATCCAGGGGCTTATTCCAGGCCGCTTCTATATTGATCAGCGGCTCTATATCCAAATCAATTTTTAGTTGTTTCGCCGCTGCCCGTTCAAACATTTCGGGCAACATGGTTTTGTTAAAGGCATCAAAGTCTTTAGGCGTTAAACTGCCAAAGCCGGAGCCCATCAATTCAATATCCGCACTACGCAAAGCGGCAGAACTTACGGGAAGCGCATCACCGGCCATTGCGCCTACGGTTACCACTTTTATTTTGCCGGCTGTATGATGTACCGATCCTCCACGGAAGGCATCCAGGATCAGTGCCGTGGGCTTGCCCCATAAATAATCCAGCACAATGTCAACGGGTGTTTGAGCCTGTAACTGTTTCACCTGCTCTGTAATGGCCGCATCCGTTTGCAGCAGGGAAATGGTATCATCTGCACCCAGGGCTATTGCTTTTTCCAGCTGGCGTGCATTTCTTCCGGTGGCAATTACTTTTCTGGCACCCATCAATTTGGCCAGCTGCACGGCCATCATTCCGGTTACACCGGTAGCCCCATTAATGAGCACCGTTTGACCAGCCTGCAATTGAGCCCGGTATCTTAACGCCATGGCAGAGCCTAATATGGCGTTGGGTAAGGCTGCTGCCACATCGGGGTTGATGCCTGGTGGCAACACAATGTATTGTCCTTTATGAATGATCGCTTTTTCGGCAATGGTTCCGGAGATACCCTGTGCATATACAAGCGTACCATCTTCCAGGGTTCCCACGCCGTCAATACCTACCACCACCGGCAATTGTGTATAGTTGGCATAATGGGTTCCCGCTGCACGGGCTTTATCCAGGTTTTTGACGGAGGCGGTCTTTATATGGATCAGTAACTGCTGATCGCCGGCAGGTACGGGATCGGGAAAATCTTCATAAACCGGGGCGGTTCCGGTCTGTTTTAAAACGGCTGCTTTCATGAATTGGTTTTGTTATTTTAATTTTACATTACCCGATTGTTCCGGTAGCGGCACAAATTCGGTTTCCCCGGGTACGGGCGGAAACCGCTGCTTCAGCCAGTCCTGCTTTGCCTTTTCAATGACGGCCCTGTCGGAGCTGACAAAGTTCCAGTAAATAAAACGTTCTTCCGGGAAGGGTTCGCCTCCAAAGATAAAAACCGTGGTATTGTCTGTGGTTTCAAAGGAACACAGCGTGCTGTCTTTGGCAATCAGGATCTGTTTGGGACCATAGGTATTGCCCTCGCTGATCACACTGCCTTCCAGGATGTAGAGCCCGCTTTCTCCATAAAGATCTTTACCGATATTGAGCACCTGGCCTTTGGGCGTTTGGATCTTTATAAAATATTGCGGACTGTGTACCGGCACCGGGGAAGTTTTACCGAATGCGGTTCCGGAAATCAGTTTAATAGTTGCACCTTCCTGCTCCCATACAGGAATTGCATTGGCTTCTACATGTGTGAAAGAAGGTTCGCTTTGTTCCAGTGCTTTGGGCAACGCAACCCATATCTGTAATCCATGCAGTTGTTTATCGGTGGTGCGCAGATGGGCCGGTGTTCGTTCAGAATGCACGACGCCTTTTCCGGCCGTCATCCAGTTTACGGCGCCGGGTGTAATTTCTACCTCCGATCCAAGGCTGTCGCGGTGCATAATGGCGCCTTCAAAAAGATAGGTAAGTGTAGAAAGCCCGATATGCGGATGCGGCGGTACATCCAGGTTCTGGTAGTCCTTCAGGTTGGCCGGGCCCATATGGTCGATAAAGATAAAAGGCCCCACCATGCGTTTCTGCCGGAAGGGCAACAGGCGGCCCACCAGGAAATTACCGATATCGGCAGCCCGCTCTTCGATGATCATTCCAATATTTGACATCTTGAATGTTTTTATAAAAGTAAATGAAAACCGGTGCAGTTCACGATCCCTGTTTGCGAAACAGCACCGGTTTAAAATTAATCCAAGGTTCCAAACCCGCCAGCCTGAAAAGCTTCCATCGCCTCATAAATTTCTGCCTGGGTATTCATTACAAACGGGCCATAAGCGGCAATGGGTTCAGGGATCGGTTCCCCGCTCAACAACAGTACCACGGCATCTTCCATAGCCGAAACCGTAATGGCCTCGCCTTCATTTTTAAAATAAACAAAGCTGTGCTCCGGGGCCTGCTTCCCATTTACAGTTACGGCACCTTTGATAATCAACAGGGCGGTATTAAAGTTTTCCGGGAACTGTGTGGTCACCACTCCGCCCGCTTTTAGTTTGATGTCCGAAAGATGAACAGGGGTATAGGTACTGGCTGGTCCCTGTATACCATTAAAGCTACCGGCAATCACATTTACGATACCGCCGTTCCCGGGAATCGTATATTTCCCCATCTGGTCTTTTCCGATTGCCTGGTAATGGGGCGATACATTTTTGTCTTTTGCGGGAAGGTTTACCCAAAGCTGTACCATTTCAAAAGGACCGCCGGTTTTTGAAAACTGCTCCTCATGAAATTCTTTGTGCAGGATACCGGAGCCTGCGGTCATCCATTGAACATCTCCTTCACCAATCACGCCGCCGCCGCCACTGCTGTCGGCATGTTGTACGCTCCCCTTATAGGCAATGGTTACTGTTTCAAAACCCTTGTGTGGGTGTGCACCTACGCCACGGGGAATTTCAGACGGACCAAAATTGTATTCGGGATTAAAGTCCAGTACCAGGAAGGGACTCATGCTTCTGCGGTCTACAGCAGCGGGGATAAAGCCATATACCCGGAACCCGTCGCCCACCATATGCGGCTGAGCCGGCCGGGGTATTATTTTTTCAATTGTTTTTTCCATTGTATGTTACTCCTTGTTATTTAGAGAATCTTCATATTTATTGGGGGGGTGAGCCCGTGATCGGTTACGGAAAACGAATGCCGCGGAGCGGTTTCCAGTTCTTTCAGGAACCCGTTGATTGCGGTTGCAAGTTCCGCTTCCTGTTCCTGCGCATAAGTAATCCACATGCTGTCGTGGTTTTTCAGCGAAAGCAATTTTTTCAGCATTGCTTCCTCATGAGTGCTCAGGTATGCTTCGGGTGCTACGACTACGTCAAAATCAACCAGCTGAAATTTCTCCACCGCTTCTTCGGCCGTAAGTACCTGAACCAGGTTGCTGTTTTCCTGCGCTTTCAGTAACTGCATTGCACGTTCACCAATGTTGATGCCTAAAATTTCTGTTTTCATATTCTTTACTCCTTGTACTATAAAGTTACAACCGTATAAAAGATTTATACTTAAACTAGGTTAAGTGATCCGGATCATGCCAGGAGCGTATGCTTATCGCCAGATTTAGCGATGAAGCCGTTGCTGATGGAGGACTACCTTTAGCCCTCCATTTCAAAAACTATAAAAACGTCTGATTATGAATGTCATCAACCGCGCAAAAAGCATGATCCTTTCTCCCAAAACAGAATGGGATATTATTGACGGGGAACAGCCCGATAATGCAAAAGTGATTACCGGGTATGTACTGCCGCTGGCAGGACTTGCCGCTGTAGCTGCATTTATCGGTTATGCATTTATTGGCGTGGATGCTGGTTTTTTTAGAATAAAAGGCATTAACTGGGGAATCTACCAGGCAGCAAATGCATTGATTATGGGCATATTGGGCGTATTTATCAGTGCCTTTGTAATTGATGCGCTGGCACCCAGTTTTGCTTCCGAAAAAAATATGGGCCGGTCGGTGCAGTTGGTCGCCTATGCTTATACGCCAGCATGGATCGGCGGTTTGCTCAATGTATTGCCTCCTCTTGCCTTTGTTGGTGCTATTTTCAGCCTGTATGGCCTGTACCTCCTGTATTTGGGTTTACCAAAAATGAAAAAGACACCGGAAGATAAACATCTTTCTTATTTTATAGTATCCCTATTGGTTATGATTGCGGTTTATGTAGTTATTGGTATGATCATGAGCGCACTGGTAATGCCTTCAATGGGGCTTTCGATGTCGACAGATATCCTTAAATCGATTCAGGGAAAATAAGCGGTGAACCTAAACCCTGAGTGAGGCGCCTTATTCTTTTGTAATAAAGCAAGAAATAAGGACATTGATCGTAAGAGACAGGAAGATAAAAAACGTCATAAGTAGCCCTTTAGTTATTCTACTTTATGAGTTGAAGAACCATATATGCACCTACGCATTGATCCCGATTTTGTGGAGCCGTTGGGTATCCTGTTTTGAAGCGGCCGGCGGATTGCCGATGTCGGGCCCTTTATTTTTTTATAGTAATATCGTCCAGGACAACGGTTGTGTTCCCGGTGTTTTCAATGACCAGGCGGATGGTTTTTTTATGATGATCCAGTTCTGCCCCGGTTTTAAAAATTAACCTGTTTGAAGCAAAGGCCTGTTTACTTTCTACTGTTTGGCTTGCAGCGGCAGAAAGTGCTCCGGTAACCATGGTTACATTTTCAACCGTGGCTTTCAGCGTGCCCTTGCCTGCTGACCAGTATTCCAGCGTGTAGGCCTGACTATGATCCAGGTAAATATATTGCTCCGCTTTTTGTTCGGGCATGAGGCGCAATCCGTTGCTGCCTTTCCGGCCGGCGCCGGCTGCAAGCGAAGCATTGCTTTCCCAGGGTGCCAGGGTTACGTTGTCTTCAAAGCCGGGGTTGGGAAGCTCATTGCCGCCAGACAAGGGCCATTGATAATAACGGATATAATCTACTTCCATATTTACATGGCCGCCGGAACCATAGGTGCCCAGGAACACATTCATAAAATGATTGGGTGCATAGATCTTGTGCTTATCTGTGTATTCCCCGATGAGATCGCCGTTGATATAGTGTTTAATGCTGGTGGGGGTCCACAACACGCCATGTGTAATCCAGTTGTTTTCGTGCTGGTAGCCCTTTGCAATATGGGTTGCCAGGTTATGTACAAACTTCCCGTTTTTATCTACCTGTCCATGTAATACAAACTGTGCATTCAGCAGCTCAAAAACATCGATTTCAAAAACCTGTCCGGGCGGACGGATGCCCGCTGTGCCGTTCAATACGGTTCCCTGCTCCAGGTAATAACGCAGGTCGGGGCCCGGTGAGTCGAACCAGAATGCGGTATTCACGCCTTTGGGATTCCCCGATTTGCTTCGCCGCACTTTTACCTCAAAATAACCGCCCCGGCTATTATCCAGCAGGTTTTCGTTGGTTTGCCAGTCGTAGGTTTGTATGGAAGATATTTTTTGATTTCCTTTTGGAGTATACAATCTTGCGGGCAGGGAGTCGTTTACAAACAGATCAATGGTTTTCCCATTCAGCCGGTAAGCTGGTTGAGGCAGCTGACCGGCAAGCATTTCTTTTTTTGATGTTTCATTCAGATAATTGAGCGAAGAAAAATAGTTAGTGCTCCATTTGCTCCGGTTCAGCAGTGCATCATTAAACTCATCCTGCCAGTATAACTGCATGCCCTCGGGCACCGCCGTTGAACTGGGATTGATTGTTAACTCCTTCAGCGCTTCCGGATCCTGTTCCCATTTTTTGCTGGCGGTAACCGTCCCTTCACTGAAGCTGCTGCCCGCGCTGTTGATTCGTTCCAGCCACACATGATAAGTGGCTCCGGCCACAATGTTCTGTATATAGTAATGACGGGTATCCTGTACCGGAAGGGCATTGGCCCGGGCCGGCCGCTTATGGCCCGGCGACCAGTACAGGCGGTATTGGGTTGCCGTTGCGTCTGCATCCCAGCTTACGCGGATCCAGCTGCGAGTACCCAGGAGCCGGAGCGATGAGGTAGCAACACGGGGCGTTTGTGCATGACTGCTCATTGCGATAAATAGTATCAATAAAAATAAAATTCTTTTCATTGTTTAAGATCGCCGGTTATCCGGAGTTTTTTTTGCAGCCGGTTCATCCTCCATAAAAACAGCAGGCTGTATACAAACCATAGTACCAGCAAGTGCAGCAGCGCGTCTTTATTATCCAACAAGTTACCACCGGTTTGTACCATAGATTGATAACTTTTTAAAAACGGTGTGGTGGGCAGCAGATCGGAGATGCATTGCACCAAAACGGGCAGCGAATGATAGGGCATGGAATAGCCGGTGATGAGGAAAATGGGGTAGGAGGAAAAGGCCATCACCTGCATACCCATCAGCGGAGATCTGAAGAACGAGCCAATAAAAAGCCCCATGGAGATCAATGCTAACAGGAAAATGGTGGTTAACACCAGCAGGTTTATACCACTGCCCCTCATGGGAATACGGAGCACCATAAAGTTGATGGTTACAAAAAACAGCCCGATGATCAGGAAGATGAGCAGGTAAAACAATCCCTTGCCTGTAAGGATTGCAGAGCTGCCGGCTCCATAAAGACCGGGGAACCGTTGCTCGCGTTCGATGCCCATGGCGGCTACAAGGCCTATTAATAAGGTTTGCTGCAGGATGATGGCCAGCAGGCCTGGCAACAGGAATGCCCCATAGCTGGAGTTTTCGTTATACAAAGGCCGGTAATCGAGGCTTAAAGGGTTGGCCTGCTGCAACGCGGCTTCATTTCCTGCCCCCTGCTTACTGATATACTTCATACGGATACCGGCTCCCAATGTAAGACAGATCTTTGAGAGCGTGGCGGTAAGATCACTGGAGGGCAGGAACCGGGACGCATTTACGGCAAGCGTTACAGTAGTGTTTTGCAGCGAAAGCACTTTTGCCTGCATGCCTTTTTCCATGAACAGGTAGCCCTGTACGTTGCCGTTATATAACTGTTGCTGGGCGTCGTGCAGATCACGGGCCGGAACAACCGTTGCCATGGGTGTGGCATCCAGTTGCAGGGTAACCATACGCGAAAGCTCGCTGCCATCCATATCCACTACGGCGATCTTTACTTCTTCCTCCAGTTTGTTGGTATAAATACTGCCATACATGAAGGCGTAGGCGATCGGCGCAATTAGAAAAATAAGCACCAGTGCCTTTTGAGAAGAAACCAGCCGGATCTCGCGTTTAAATATGGTGATCACAGACTTCACGGGGATACGGTTTTATTTATTTTTCGCTGCAGCATCAGGATGGCCACCAGCAGGCTTACCGCGATAAAGATGAGCAGCAGCCCGCATTCGCGCTGTGCATAGCCTAGCGGCAGCTGCATATAATATACTTTTATAAAGCCGTCCAGGAAGGGCGTATAAGGCATAAGCCCGGCATAGAACTGGTCGTACCAGGGCATAGCCCACCGGGGAAATGTAAACCCGCTGAACACAAAGGCCGGCGATGTATAGAACAGTGCCACATCCGTAGCCGTGATCACATCGGCTACAATGGCGGATACCATCAGCCCGATGCCGATACATGCCAGGGACAACAATGAAAACAATATAAAGAACGACCAGAAGGTGCCGGGCTTCGATAGACCGTAAACCGGGAATACGATGCCTGCAATCAGGATAAAATTCAGCCAGGCAATGGTAAGATGTGCAATGGTCTTTCCGATCACAATTTGTGAGGCCGAGCCTTTTGCGGTTTGCACCAGCTCATTAAAAGTGCCGGTTTTTGCTTCATAGTTAAGAAGCAGCACGCCTACGAGGATCAGTGCCATCTGGAGGCCCACTGTAATAAGGCCGGGCGTAAGGTATTGCTGGTAGTTGTAATCGGGGTTATAAAGGGTGACCGTGTTTAGTTGTATGGGCTGTAATAAAGCCATGGCGCGCCTTTCGGGCATGCCCTGTTTGGTAAACTTTTGCAGCACCACTGCCAGGCCGCCCTTGATGATAACGCCCGCAGCATCCTTGTAAATGAGTTTGGCCGGCACAATGGCGGCGGCATTGGTATAAACGGTTACGGCTGTTGGGTGATTGCTTTTGAGGTCGGCCTCCATATTCCGGGGAAAATGAACCGCACCGAATATGTTGCCGCTCCTGATAGCGGTTTGCACCTGTTGCTCGCTGGCCGCGATACCGGTGATGCGGATGCTGGCCGTTGCATTCAGCATGTCGGTAAGCTTTGTGCTCAACGCCGACTGATCCTCATCCCATACCATTACCGGCATGTCCTCGGCAAACTTTTTATTATAGATAAAGCCAAAGAACAGGAACACCACGGGGGGGATCACCAGCAGCACTACGTAATGTGCCGGCAGCGTGAAGATCCGCTTCCACTCTCTTTTTATGATGGTAGCAAGGGTGCTCATTACGGAAGCAGGAGTTGTGCAGTCATGCCGGATCGCAGGCCCTGTATGGATTCCATGTGCTGCGGCACTACCTTGATGCTGAATGTGCGCAGCTCCATCTGGCCCGACTGATCGGCCGGGACCCAATTGGCATAGCCCAGCGCCGGGGCCAGTTCCGTAACGGTTCCTTTTATATTTTCAGGAACACAACCGGGAATCTTCAGGTCTGCAACAGCGCCCTTTGGGAGGCGGGTCATCAGATCCTGCCGTACATTAAAGGTGATAAAAAAAGAGGCCTCCTTTTGGATGGTCATGATCGGGTACCCGGCGTTTACCATTTCTCCCTGTTTGGAAACCAGGGTGGTAATAATGCCTGCCGCAGGAGCGTGGATGCTGGCTTTTTCCTTTACGTTTGCCGCCAGCTCCTCTGCGCCTTTGGCCTGGCTTAACAAAGACTGGGCGCTTCCGAGCATTTGGGGGTTGCTTCCCTTGCGCAGCAGTTCCACATTGAGTTTGGCTGTTTCCAGTTCTTTTTTTGCTGCTTCATATTTAAAGCTGATCAGGTCTTTCTCCTGCCCGGAGATCACCCCCTGATCATAAAGCCGGATCATACGGTCATAGGTCTTGGTTACGAGCTGGAGTTGCTGCTCGGCGATGTCCTGGATATTAACGGCTGATTTTAAAACCTCAGGGGCCACGCCGCGCTTTAAAAGATCAAGATTTTGCTGGGCAATATTTACGGCATCGCCGGCCTGTGATTTTACGATATCGAGGCTTTCGCTTTTTAGTGTGGCCAGCAATTGCCCTTCGGTGACGGTATCGCCTGTTTTTACATTCAGCGCTTCCAGCCGTCCCGGCATGCCGGCACTTACATCAACGGTAGCGGCGTCTACCATGCCGGTAATGGTTTCCCTGCCGGGCTTTTTATCTTTACGCAGCAGGAACAGCAATGCAATAAGCAGGATCAGCAGGGGGATCAATAGTGCCCAGTAATTTTTAAATCCTGTTTTCTTTTGTTTGGAACTTGTTTGATTTTCCATTTTATAAACTCATTTTCACCGGTAGTTAATGAATGAAGGATGCAGCCGCATCGGGTTTTCCCAGTATATAGAAGTAAGTGGCTACCGCAATTTTATAAGCCAGAACGGAGGTATAATAAGCCTTTTCGGCTTCATACTGTAATTGCTGGGCGTCGTTTACATCTTTTACGGAAGACAGGCTGTTATCCAGCCGGGTTTGTACAATGCCCGCGGTATTTATGGCTTCGTCCCTTGCCAGTTTTAAAGCCTGCATCTGGTTGCGGAGTGCCAGGATCTTATTCTGGGCAATGCGCGTGCCCAGGTTCAGGGTCTCCTTTTTCTGCCGGATAAGCAGGTTGCTTTCATTGGCCAGTGATTGCGCCGCTTTTACCTTTTTTGAGTTTTCGATCCAGCCCAAAATACTCCACTGCAACTCAACGCCTACCAGCCAGGGTGGTACAATTGCGGGCAGATTCTTTTGTAGGAACTGGTAGTTGGCAATTCCAAAAATATTCGGAAGGTTAGCGGTCTTGGTAGTCTTTACCAGGATATTGGCTTCTTCCTGTTTGCTGTTCAGCAGCCGCAGATCGGGGTTTAACCCGAGGTCCGGGTCCAGGAAGGCCGCCGGTAGTTGTGTATTGTCGGAAAGCGTATCATCGATCGCTACCGGATCTTCCAGGTTTAACCCCATCAGTTGTTTCATCTGCAGCAAGGCGTTTTCTTTTTCCAGTTTCAGGTTGTCGAGGTTGGTTTGCCCCTGGGTTTGCAGCACATCTGCCCATTTTTTTTGATAGGGCGGGATGATCTCTGCTTTCAGCAGGTCTTCAGCAGATTTTTTAGTTTTATTCAATGCGGCTACCAGCTGCTCCTGTTTATGCAACATTGAGTTTAAATACAGGAGTTGAATATATTGTGAAGTGACGCTGAATTTTACATTGTCATTTACAGCATCCAGGTTTACCTGTCCGGATACGACCTGCTGTTTTGCCAGATTCTGTACGGCCTTTAATTTGCCGCCCAGGTAAATGGGTTGGCGGAACAGGATGCCCGCGGTAACAAAATCCTGTTTACTGATCTCGGGATTGCGGTTGGGATAAAATGCATCAACAATGCTTTGCGTGGAAGTATAGATCTTATCCTTAACACCCTGGGGCAGGTCGTTACCGGTAATCTGGTTGTAAACGTTATTGGCGGTGTTCACGCTTTGGTTGGCGGCACCCTCTACAATCCCGCTCTTTAATCCCGACAGATCCAGCGTAAGCGGTTCACTTAAATGATTGTACCCGGCAATCAGGTCGGCTTTGGGCAGCAGGTTGAGTTTGGAGGCGTCGTATTGCTGCCGGCGGGTTTCGATCGATTGCCGGGCCAGCTGTACGGTGGTATTGTTTTGCAGTGCCTTGCCGATGCAGTCCTGCAGGGTTAGCTGCTGTGTGTTGCCCCGGAAAGTCAGCAAGGTAAGCAGTATTAAAAAAGGCAGCCTACTTCTCATTGTATGAAAAAATATTTTATACTAAATAATTGCTACATTAAATATAATATTAAATCCTTGTTTTACCCCATCTGGTAATGAAAAATGATGCCGGCTAACTTTAAATCCGGTCTTTATTGTAGTCATACGTATTCCAGCCGTGTAAACTTTTTAATCGGTGCACTGCACCTTTGCTATCTGTTTGATCGTTTACTTATATGATCGGCGCTGCGCTGGAGCTTTGAAAGACGAGGTTTAACCTGACGGTGTTCTTTTTTAATTTTAAATGTGGCGGATCGGTATCCATTTGCTTAGGCCGGAGCCTTCAATCAGACTATATCCATTCAATCAATTGCATAAAGATCCAGCGTGCGAATACGCATGATGCAACAAGCGGTTGTCTCAGCCGCTGTATGATGGTCATCCAGTGTGCCGTGCGATGTAAACCTCTTATTACCGGTGCGCTGCACTTTTACTATCTGTTTGGTCGTTTACTTATAAGATCGGCGCTGCGGCTTTGAAAAGACGAGGTTTAACCTGACGGTGTTCTTTTTTAATTTTAAATGTGGCGGATCGGTATCCATTTGCCTAGGCCGGGGCCTTCTATCAGATTATATCCATTCCATCAATTGCATAAAGGCGCAGCGCGCCGTTACCATTATAGCATAAAGCAACGAACGTGGTCTCAGCCGCAGCGCGGCGGTAATCTTATACGCAGCGTCATGTAAGCCTCCGGCTATTACGTTACCTTTTAGATTGGCATATATACGATGACTTCTGTCAGCGTCTGCGTAACCTGAAGACAAAAAAAGTGGTACATATAAAAGTCCCTTTTTTAAAACGGCTTTAATAATTTTTGAATTTTTAAGTGCGGTTGATGCCTAACAGGAGAGTGCAGGACGGTTGTTTCATAAAGTTTCCTGATTTTCGTTAACGTAAACGATTGCATTGCAAACGAAATGTATTTCAGCAAAATGAAACGTCATTTTTAACCCATTAAAACCAATCAGATGAAACTGTTTGCGGTTAAGGCCTTTTTCACTTTTATGTGACTTGTATGCTGCTGTTGATTTAGCAGCTGTAATAACACCAGCCTGTCCGATGTGAGCGAATCTCTCGAAATCAATCGTTGATTACCGGGGTAGGCCTCTTTTTTTATGTCTCCCAGAAAACCCCTTTTTTAAGGGGACAGGGATCTTTTATTCAAATTTAAACAAGGATAACTTAATTATGAGATTTAGAAGTTATTTGGTGATCGTGTTTTCGTTTTGCCTGAACCTGGCATGGGCGCAGAACGAACAGATCTTAAAGGGCGTCGTTCTGGATTCAGAAACATCGCTTCCTGTTAGCGGTGCATCCGTAAGTGTAGCCGGAAGTTCCCTGGGAACTATTACCAGTGAAAATGGTGAGTTTTCAATCAAGGCGAAAGAAACCGCGCGCCTTGTGTTTTCCCATGTAGGGTACCAGGATCAAACGATTGCTGTATCCGCATTGGGTAATGGGGTGGTGCAGCTGGTTTCCAATGTAACAGGGATGGATGATGTGGTTGTTATTGCATACGGTGCTCAAAAAAAGATGACCGTAACGGGCGCCGTATCTACGGTAACAACCGAACAATTGAAACAAAATTCATCGGCCAGCCTGGCAAATGCGCTGGCGGGCCGTCTTGCCGGTTTGTCGGTGGTACAGCAGGATGGAGGTCAGCCCGGGCGCGATGATGCGACCATGTATCTGCGTGGTATGGCAACAACCAATTCCAATGCCCCGTTGATATTAATCGATGGAGTGCCACGCGACAATATACGCACATTGGATCCGAATGAAGTGGCGTCTGTTTCTGTGCTGAAAGATGCCTCCTCTACTGCGGTATTTGGTGTGCGTGGTGCAAATGGAGTTATCCTGATTACCACCCGCAGGGGGGTGGAGGGCAAAACCCAGTATAATGCGAGCATTGACCAAAGCTATACTTCATTTACGCGGGAGCCGGAGCGGCTGCATTCTGTAGAATACCTGAAGTTAAGAAATGAGGCTTCGGCCAACGATGGTATCGCATTGCCATACACCCAAAAAGATATTGATAAATATACGAACCCGCTTGCCGGCCTTGACCCTTCAGATCCCGACTACGAACGAAAGGCAACTGCGCTAAAATATATGTACCCCGATAATGATTATTACCGGATGATGATCTCCCGTTATACACCGCAGTCGAGGGTAAATCTTAGTGCCAGTGGCGGAACAAATAAGATCAACTACTTTGTGAATGGTACATTTTTACACCAGGGCGGTAATTTGAAAACAGAGCCGAAATCACAGCTGGGCTATGATCCCTCTTCATTTATGGACCGGTACAGCTTCCGGGCGAACCTGGATTATAAGATTACGAAGTCCTTGAAAGCATTTCTGAATATTGGCAGCTATATCGAAAAAGTAAACATGCCTGCTGCCTGGATCTACCCTGGTAATGATACCCGCTGGATGATGCGGGATATCATGTACCAGGCGCAGACCATTCTACCCATTACACCAGGGCCTACTACCATAGAAGGATTTGGTGTGGCCCCCGGCCAGTTGGTTGACCCCGTATACCTGGACCGGTCTGCATACGAAGTGATCAACCGTGCGGGCTTTAGAAAGGAGGTGCGGTCTAATTTAAATTCCTCCCTGGGAGTGGATTGGGATCTGAGCCGGATCGTAACAAAAGGGTTGAGCATAAAGGGAATGATCTCCTATGACTCAAAGGCAACCACCGCTATGCAGGGAAAACAGTCGCAACGGCTATACCTGGCAAATGTGAATACCGATAACGACCAACTCTCTTACGGTCTGAAGCGTCCGGATGAAGAATTAATGAGCATTACAAGGGGCGCCGATTCGCGTTATAATATCAACCTTCAGGGCTCCATCAACTACAACCGTTCCTTTGACAAACATGCGGTAACCGTTATGGCATTGGCTCAACGTGATAACTGGGAATCGACGGGTGGTGATATTCCTTTTAACGTAGTTGGGTTTTCCGGTCGCTTTACCTACGCCTATGATAACCGGTACCTGGCGGAATTTAATATGGGTTATAACGGTTCGGAACAGTTTTCACCGGCCAAGCGGTTTGGCTTTTTCCCCGCTGTATCTGCCGGCTGGGTAGTCAGCAATGAAAAGTTCTTTCAACCGCTGGTTCCTGTTATAAGCAATCTGAAATTCAGGGCATCCTACGGTAAAGTGGGTAATGATGGCATTTCTTCAAAGCGGTTTCTTTACCTGGATGATATTACCCTGGGCGGCGGTGTGCTCGGAAGCCTGGGCCGTGGCCAGCGGGTGAATATCGGGCTGCTGGGAAACCCGGATATTACCTGGGAAACGGCTGCAAAACAAAACTATGGTATCGAGCTGGGATTGTTCAAGAACTTATCTGTTACGTTTGATTACTTTACCGATCACCGGACCGATATCCTGATCACCCGGGCATCGGTGCCGGTGCTGCAGGGAATGCCGATCGGCAACCTGCCCAAAGTAAATATGGGTGTGGTGGATAACCGGGGCTACGAACTGGAAATAACCTATAACAAAAGCTATACTAAAGACCTTTCTTTAATGATAAAAGGAAACTATGGGTTCAATCATAATGAAGTAAAGTTTATGGATGAACCCATTCGTGATGATTCTTATCCGTTTCCGTACCGGACCACGGGGTATTCGCTGGGGCAGCAATGGGGGTACCGGGTTGATTACAGCAATGGCAATGGTTATTTCAACTCCAAGGAAGAGCTGGATGAATACCTGTCAAGAATTAAATATGGCTTCGGCACGCCAAAGGTGGGGTATCTTAAATACATCGATCTGAATAACGACGGCGTAATCGACGCCAAGGATCAGGCGCCTATCGGATATTCAAGCAGTGCTCCGCGGGTGACCTATGGACTTATGTTCGCGCTCCGGTATAAAGGCATCGAATTTACGCCCTTCTTTCAGGGAGTAGGCAAGTTTTCGGCGTTTTATAGCGAGCAGGGTGTATACGAGAATATTAAGCTGGGCACGTATTTCGGATATCAGAGAACGGCGTGGACTGCAGACCGCTACAACAATGGCGAAAAGATTACGTACCCGGCGCTCAGTACGCAGAGCACGACCAACCATGTGGCCAACGACTTTTTTATTATGGACCGCTCCTTTATCCGGTTAAAGAATATAGAGCTTGCTTATACATTGCCGCCAGACCTGCTGAAAAGACTAACGGTAAAAAGCATGAGGGTTTATGTAAGTGCGTATAACTATTTTACCTGGGATAAATTACGGATGTATCACCAGGATCCTGAAGTGCCGGATGCATTATTGTACCCGGTGACGCGGACGTTGAATTTTGGCGCAAGCATTACATTCTGATCTCCATAAATGGTTTTAAAGAGCTTGTTGTTTAATAAAACAAATGATCAAAAAATGAAACAGAGCAATATATTTTTTAACAGGAAACAATGGTTGCTTTTCCTGTCGGTGGCCGCAGGTTTATTTTTTTCCTGTACCAAAACCCTGAACAAAGCCCCGGATGGGCGCATTACATTGAACGAAGTTTTTGCTGACAGTGCAAAAGCTTCGGCTTACCTGAATACCTGCTACAATAATATGCCGGCAAAAGGTACCCGTTATTATTTCTGGTGCAGGGGCCCGGTGGTTTGGAGCGACGAGGCCTGGGATACGGATGCTGAAGCAGAACCTACGTTATCGTCCGGACGCATGTACAGTGGAAATGCTTCGGCTGCCAATCACCCCGCTACGAATATCAGCTCCGATGCCGGTAACGGCGATTATTATGCCCGTTACTGGAATATGATTTATAACTGCAGCTATTTCCTGAGCCGTATACAGTCAGTAGATGGCATACAGGAGTCGATCCGGAACCGCTGGAAGGCCGAAGCCCATGTTTTACGGGCGTACTATTACTCAGAATTACTGAAATGGTTTGGAGCGGTGCTACCCATACAAAGTGCACCCTATAATTTTAAAGATGATTTTTCAAAGCTGAAAAAGGCTTCTTATTATGAAGTAGTAAAGTTTATTATGGCTGATTGCGACTCGGCGCTCGCTATCCCGGATTTGCCCTGGCGCATTACGATTGCGGGCGAAGGAGGGCGTGTGCAAAAAGCGATGGCGGAAGCTATTAAATCAAAGATGATCCTTTTTGCCGCCAGCCCTTTAAACAACGGAGGAAAAAATTACTGGGAGGAGGCCTACCTGGTTAATAAAGCGTCGTTACAAAATCTGAGGGATCAGGGGTATGAACTTTATAACAAAGTGAACCAGCCGCAAACCTATCTTTCGGATATTGCATTTATCGGGCCCGATAAAAATGAAAAAGCCGCATTGTATAACGAGTATTTTACACAAACAATGGCTTATTCGGCTACACCCGTGGATAAAGAAACCATTTATCAAAGCCGGGACGGGCAGGGCAATATCTGGGATATTGACGGCATCGGCGCGCAGGATGGGTATAAATCCGGCACCTGCCCTACCCAGGAACTGGTGGATGCTTATGAAACCAAAGATGGACAGCCGATCCTCGACCTGGCAAATCCATACATAGATGAACAGCATTTGCGACCCAATTATAACCCGGATAATAAAATGTACGATCCGCAGAATCCCTATGCAAACCGGGATCCCCGTTTTTATGCATCGATCTATTACAATGGATCCAAAAGATATTGTCTTTGGAATTTTGATGAAGTAAAGGAGTCGCCCGAAAACTACCCGGGAGGAAAAGTGCAACGTACCCGTATTATCACTACCTATGTGGGCGAGCCGCAAACCGGTTTGGATCCGGCCGTAAGAAGGGCTACCCGTACGGGTTATTTTGAACGTAAATTTTTGCATCCGACCAGCAGTAATAATAACCCTGTTGGCGGCGCCAACTGGAAGCTGTTCCGTCTGGGAGAAGTGCTGCTCAATTTTGCAGAAGCAGCCGCAGAGTCAGGGCATTCGGATGAAGCCTATACTGCGGTGAATGAGATCCGGAGAAGAGCAGGCATGCCCGATTTACCACTGGGGTTGTCAAAAGAACAATTGATTTTGCGGGTGCGGCAGGAGCGCAGGGTAGAGCTGGCGATGGAAGAAAACCGTTATTTCGATATCCGCAGATGGACAAACCCTGAAGGGGACTTATCTAAAACCGATAAATGGCTGACAGCGGCGGAAATAAAACGCAATACAGACGGTACGTATACGTACGGCCGCCGTTTGGTACGGCCCACTCCCCGGGCCTGCTATGAAAACAAATTTCTTTGGCTCCCCATCCCGCTAAATGAAGCGAATATCCTCCTGAGTAATACAGGACAGACATGGCAAAACCGGGGCTGGTAGATGTAAAAATGTTTAATCGAAAATAATAAGAAATTACATGGACTATAAAATGATTAACAGAGTCATTATGTGGCTGGCGTTCCTTTTAAGTGGCCCGTTGATGAAAGGAGCCGCGCAACAATCGGGGATCGTGGTAAAGGGTACGATCACGGATGAATGGAACAGACCGGTACCGGACGCATCCGTTAGCTCCTCAAATGGTAAAAACGGAACTTTTACAAACAACAAAGGCGTGTACCTGCTGACCGTTAATGACAATAGCAGCTCATTTATTGTAAGTAAGGGAGGTTATAAATCGCAAGCCTTCGAAGTAAGCGGATTTAAGGAGCTGAACGTTCAACTGCAACCCGATGTGCACAACGAGTACGAAACCGTACAACTGGGGTATTCACAACAGTTGCGTAAAGATGTTTCCGGTGCGGTTTCATCCGTTAGCGGTGAGGTGTTGGAACGGGCACCTGTGGCAAATTTTACACAAACACTTGCCGGGCGGTTATCGGGCCTTACCACCATGGAAACCTACTCCGAATTATCCCGAGCTACCACAAATATTTATGCGAGAGGTTTCAACTCAATCCGGAAAAATAGTCCGCTGGTGGTCATCGACGGTGTTCCGGTTTCCTACAATGCCAGCCAGAGCCTGGAGTATATTTCACCCAATGAAATAGAATCTGTAAGTCTGCTGAAAGATGCATCTACCCAGGCCATTTATGGTATCCAGGGGGCCAACGGGGTGTTGGTGGTCAAAACAAAAAGAGGAGTAAAAGGTGCGCTGCAGATACACACGACCTTTGATCAATCGGTACAGCAGGTGACCACCAAACCGGCGTTTATCAGCGCAGCGGAATATGCAGGCTTCAGGAACCAGGCGGCTCAAAATGATGGTAAGAAGCTGCCGTTTACAGAGGCGCAAATAGAGAAATATCGTACGGGCGCTGACCCGGTATACTATCCCAATACGGATTGGTACAGCTACTTTGTAAAAGACTTTGCCAAAATGCAACGGGGTAGTGTAAATCTTACAGGAGGCAATGACCGGGTTCAGTTTTATTCAAATATCAATGTAATGCACCAGGGCGGGTATTTTAATACCGATCAGCCAAAGTACGACCCCAATGCCAACAACGTATGGGTGAACTACCGTACCAATGTGGATATGGTCATCAACAAATACATCAAAACATTTGTACGGTTAGCCGGTAATGTAAAACGGGAGCGAACGGCCGGATCGGGTAATTCTACGATCTACAGCAGTATCTTTCAACTTCCTGCCAGCTTTTACGGTCCCCTTACACCTGAGTTGAAGAATGCCGCAGGAACAGTGACCACTCCCGGCGGGCAGGTGGTGGCCTCTACGAATATCAGCAGCCCTACTTATGGAATGTTAAACCGCTCCGGTTATTACCGTCACACGGTAACGAATGTTACTTCCCAGTTTGGCCTGGATGTGGATCTGAGCTTTTTAACCAGGGGCCTGAGCATGGATGGTTTGTTTGCCTATCAAACCAATGCCGTGGGAAGTATGAGTACCATACAGGACTATGAACGCTATACAAGATCTGCCAACCTGGATACCATGGCGTTCTCCAAACTGGGATCCAGCACCAACAGCCCGCTTGCCTATGGGAAAACGCATTCCTTTTATTATCACTTATCCTATAAGGCAAACCTGAAGTATGAACGTGTTTTTGGAAAGCATACCCTGCGCGGCTTTGGCTATATGTTTTACCAGGACCTGATCAAAAATGACAATAGCAATACCGGGGCCCTGCCTTATGACCGGGTTAGTGCCGGTGCTGAACTGGATTATGCATATAACGACCGGTACCTTGTAAAATTTGACTGGGGGTATGGCGGGTCCGAACAGTATGCAAGAAATAAACGTTTTACCGGTTATCCTGCGGCTTCGGCCGGTTGGGTGATATCGAATGAATCATTCCTGAAAGATCAGTCATGGCTTAGTTTACTGAAGTTACGTGCCTCCTACGGAAAAGCAGGTAATGATCAAAGTGGTTTAAGCCGCTTTGCCTACCTGAATGATATCCGGCTGGCCAGGGGCGGCCCCATCGGCTATTTGCAGTGGCTGGTGTCTGAAAATAAAATGGCCAATCCCGATATTATGGCTGAAGTATCTACCAAAAAGAATTTTGGTATAGACCTGGGATTGCTGAATGCGATTACAATCAATGCCGATATTTTCAATGAGCGGATGGAAAATATGGTTGTTGGAGCTACCGGTACCATCCCCGCATACCAGGGCTTCCCGCTTAATGAATATCCCCAGTTAAACGAAGGGGTTTTTGAGAACAAAGGGTATGAGATTTCTGTCAACTTCCGCAAACAGCTGAATCAGGATCTGGGCTTCTCCATTGGTGGTATGTATAGCTATGCCCGGAATAAGGTGATCAGCATTAACGAGGCCGCACAAACCGAAGATTATGTATACCGGAAAAGAACAGAGGGCTTTTCTGTAGGTCAGTCATGGGGATACCTGGTAGACCGCAGTAATGGCAATGGCTTCTTCAATACTCCGGAGGAACTGGCTGCAAATAAACTGGCCTATGACCGGGTGGGTAAGCCCCGCTTGGGTGATCTGAAGTATATAGATTTGAATAATGATGGCATCATCGATGAAAAAGACCAGGCACCGATTGGTACGGGAGCCATTCCCCGCGCGATATATGCATTTAACGGAGCAGTAACCTTCCGGTCTTTTGAACTGAATTTTCTTTTTCAGGGAACGGGGACCTATACAACTATTGAAAGTGGAATGGGCGTATATGAAACTTCTAATGATGGCGTTTTTGGCGCACTGCACCGGAATGCCTGGACGGCTGAACGCTATCAGAACGGGGAACTGATCACCGCTCCGGCGCTTTCGTTAACCGCCAGCAGCAGTCATCAGGGAAGTGATTATTATGCTTCAAACCGGGCCTATCTCCGCCTGAAAAATATGGAGTTGTCCTACGTATTGCCTTCGGCAGCCGTTCGGTTTATTGGGGCGCAACATATCCGTTTGTTGTTAAGCGGTCAGAATCTGATAACCTGGGATCAAATGCGAACGGATGACTACGGACCCGAAGGAGGTGGTTTCAGTGGCTTCCCGGTTTACCGCGTATACAATATAGGGGTTAAAGTAACATTTTAATTAATAGTTCCGGTTTAGGATTATTTATCTGAAATTTTTTGATATGAGATCAATACAATTAAATAGAAAGCGGAGGATAACAAACGGCCGCAAAAGCGGAAGCAATGTTTGGGGTGAAGGACTGCTGCAAATGGGATGGCTGCTTGGTTGTCTGCTGTTGCTGAACGCCTGCAATAAACAATTGGATTTTACTGCGGACGGCCGGTTGCCGAATGTTGAAGATGCGTTTACGGATTATAACCGGGTACGGGGCTACCTCAACTCCTGTTATGGTTATTGCCCGTCGCCCTCAATGAACCGTGCTTCATTTACAGACGAAGCACAGGATGCGGACGATATTACCAGCGGATCCGATTTTATAAACTGGTACAGGGGTGCACTTACGGCTTCCACCTATGCCAGTAATTCGGCAGACGGAAGTCCCTGGACGACCCTGTTCCAGGGAATACACCAGTGCAATACCTTTTTGAAGTATATAAAAACGGCTACCGTCTATGCGCGGGAAGAGGAAAAGCCAGGCTGGATGGCACAAGCATATACCTTACGGGCGCTCTATTATTTACAGCTGATAAAAAGATATGGCGGAGTACCGATCTTCAAAGAACCATTGGGGATCAAGCATGATTTTTCACAGGATCGCCGCGCGAAATTTGGAGACGTGGTAAAGTTTATCCTCGCTGATTGTGATTCGGCGCTTACGGCTCCTGATTCGCAGTTTGGTTTTCCGTGGAATATTTATGACAACCAGTTTGGGATCATGAACCGGTCCATACCTTATGCCATAAAATCGCAGGCTATTACCTATGCGGTGAGCCCCTTATGGAACGATGGTACATTTACCCTTGAGGAAGCTGCGAAGATTACTGCCGAAGCGTTGTTTCAATGTACGGCCAATGACTATAAACTGTTTGATGTAACGCCGGCCGCAACCGTTGCGCAAAATGCTTATGCCTATTATTTCATTACCAGCTCCAATGATAAAAGAACCGTAGATAAAGAGACGATTTTTCAGCAGGGCAGCCAGCTGGCTGTTTGGCGGGATGCAGGAATGCCTACCACCGCCGGTATGAGCAAAGCGGGGCCTTGTCCAACCCAGGACCTGGTAGATGCTTATGAAATGGCCAACGGAGAACCGCCCATCCTTGGGTATAGCGACGCGGATCACCTGGTGCCGATCGTGAATCCCGCATCTGGTTATGACCCCAATAATCCCTATGTGGGAAGGGACCCGCGGTTTTATGCTTCTATATATTACAACGGGGCCGTACGATTCCTGAATCAGCCCACGGGGAGAAAAGTAGCTGCTTATATAGGCGGTGCAGACAGTCTTTCTGAAACCGACAGGCGGTATACACGCACGGGTTATTATCAACGGAAATTTAATAATTCGGTATCGAGCCAAAGCTCCAATGCCGACGGTGCTATCCGGTTATTACGCCTTGCTGAACTTTACCTGAACTTTGCAGAAATGGCCTACCAGGCAGCAGGACCTGATGTACCTGTTACGGTTAATGGAACCTCCATGAGCGCAAGACAGGCCGTGAATGCGATACGGAAAAGAGCGGGTATGCCCGATTTTCCGGCGGGGATGAGCAAGGAGGCTTTTGAAAAAAAATACCGTAACGAACGGCGTATCGAACTGGCTTTTGAAGAACACCGGTTTTTTGATGTGCGCCGCTGGAAGATCCTGGATCAAACGGATAAATTTGTAACCGGTATGCGCATCAGAACCAACGGATCGGGCCTTACCTATACGCGGTTCAGGTTTAACGAAAGGGGAAGTACAACGGACCGCTTCCTGATGTATCCTATTGACAAAAATGAGGTAGATAAAATCCTGGGTCTTTCAGGTGTGAACTGGCAGAATCCCGGATGGTAGCAGGTGAATAATAAAAGAAAATATATTTCAATAATAACGGTTATCAAATGAAATGCATTTTGACAATACCTCGTTTTCTTTGTCTGGCCGGCTGTTTTTTACTATTGCCGCTGTATGACATCGCCCAAACATTAACAACCTATCATTCCATGCTGACGGCTACAGATGCGCTGGGCCGGCGTGTTCCCGGTTATGAAACCACCGGTGCATCGCGGAAAGATAAATTTGTGGGGTTGTTTTACTGGACCTGGCATACAAGGCAGGGTAAGGACAATCCTCCATTTGATGTAACGAAATACCTGGCCCGCGATCCGAAAGCCATCGATAATTACGATCATCCTATTTGGCCTAAACGCAACAGCCCCTGGTTCTGGGGTGAGCCGTTGCTGGGTTATTATCTGGATACCGATGCGTGGGTATTGCGTAAACATGCAGAGATGCTTGCGGACGCAGGTGTGGATGTGATTATTTTTGACTGTACCAATGGAAACATCACCTGGAAAGAATCCTACATGAAACTCTGCGAAGTATTTACCAAAGCCCGGAAGGATGGTGTTCCCACACCCCGCATTGCCTTTATGCTTCCGTTCTGGCCCAGCGACGGAGGTAAGGAGATACTAAGGGAGCTATACAACGACCTGTACCGGCCGGGGCTTTATAAAGATCTTTGGTTTATGTGGAAAGGAAAACCACTGATCATGGGATTGCCCGAATTCGCAGATGATATTGCAGGTAAAAACAATGATCCTGCACTGCGTGTGGCTATGAAGCAATTTTTCACTTTCCGTCCCGGGCAGCCGGTGTATAATAAAGGACCGGAGCGTCCGGATCATTGGGGCTGGCTGGAAATATATCCGCAGCACGGGTTTGCAAAAAATCAAAAGGGTGGCTTTGAGCAGGTGACGGTAGGCGTGGCACAAAACTGGAGCCAGGAAAGGGGACTAACCGCTATGAATGCTCCCGGCGCTTTTGGCCGGAGTTATACCCATGCAAAAGGACAGATCACAACACCCGGTGCGGTCAATTATGGATACAATTTCCAGGAGCAATGGGAGCGGGCACTGGAACTGGATCCGGAGTTTATTTTTATAACCGGCTGGAACGAATGGATCGCCGGCCGTTACAAGGTTTGGCAGCAACAGACCAATGCATTCCCGGATGAATGTGACCAGGAGGGCAGCCGCGATGTAGAGCCGATGAAGGGCGGGCATGGCGATAACTACTATTACCAGATGGTCACCAATATCCGCCGGTTCAAGGGGATGCCGGCACCACAACCCGCTTCAGCACCCGGTTCCATCCGGATCGACGGAGCGTTTGATGATTGGAAGCAGGTGATCCCTGAATTCCGCACATATAAAGGTAACACACAGCACCGGAACAGTCCGGGATGGGGCAGCCTGTATTACCGGAATCAAACGGGGCGTAATGATATTGTTGCGGCCCGGGTTGCAAGGGATAACGAGTACTTTTATTTTTATGTGGAGACGGCTGCTGCACTTACACCTAAAACAGACCCGGGTTGGATGCGTCTTTTTATTGATACGGATAATGATAAAAATACCGGGTGGGAAGGCTATGATGTTGTTGTGAACCGGCTGAACCCGGGACAAAAAGCAATCCTTGAAAAATCGGACGGAGGCTGGTACTGGCAAAAAGCGGGGGAACTGGAATACGCTGTTGTTGGTAATAAAATGGAACTTAAAATACCAAGATCATTACTGGGTATACCGGGAAAAGCGGATCTTGGTTTTAAATGGAGCGATAATATGCAGGAGGATGGGGTTATCACCGATTTTATTGTTAACGGAGATGTAGCCCCTTCGGGAAGATTTAATTTTCATTTTACAGCCCCTTAAATGCAGGAGCTTGTTTAGGTGTTTATTTATTTGCAGAAGGAAACGTATGTTACCGCTGATCTGCGCAGCTTAAAGTACTGCGCAGATTTTTTCGGATTTGCTTTTGCGTTACTGTTGCCGGTCAAAAACGAGCCGGTTAGCCAGCGTGATTTCATCTTCGCTAATCGTATGCCCCATATTGGGATATACTTTTTCTGTAACATCCGCGTGCATTTGTGTTAATAATGCTGTAGTGGCATGCACCCGTTCTACCGGTACATGAAAATCAGGATCGCTGGTGCCAATGAATACAGGGGTCTGTTTAAAATCGCCCTGATAGTTCCCGGTATAGAGTTGATCGCCGATCAGTCCGCCGGTAAATGCCGCGGCACCACCATAACGCTGCGCATGCCGTGCGATATATTCAAGCGTTAAACAGGCTCCCTGGGAAAAGCCCAGGAAATAGATGTTTTCGGTGGTAATGCCTGCTTCCAATGCCGTGTTCACCGTTTGTTTTACCATATCAATGGCGGAAGAAAGCCAGGGCTCATTCTCCTGTACCGGAGCTATAAAGGAGTAAGGGTACCAGGTATGGTTGGTGGCCTGCGGCGCCAGCAAGGCGGCATCTGCTATATTCAAATAGCCGGCAAGCGATAGAATATCACGGGCTGTTCCGCCCCGTCCGTGCAGCATTATTACCGCCCGTGAGGCCTCACTCAATTTCTTTCCGCCGGTTATTATATTTAATGTATGCATGTGTTTGTTGGGTTGTTTGAATGTATAAGACTGAATTTCCTCAGACCTGTCCGGAAAAAATCTGCGCATCAGCGGCATATGAATAACACCAGTCAAGGTGCTGAATAACCAGTAGCAGATGCGCAGATAGAATATAGCAAGGCTAAGTCCCCGGCTTCATCAGCGGGACAGGTATCGCTTTACAATCCGGGAAGAACGGCTTCAATTTTCGTCCGCGCCGGTTCGTATTGTTTAGGCAATTTTAAGGCCGTGCCCAGTTGTTCCAGGGGCTCATCCCTGGTGAAACCCGGATTGTCTGTGGCAATTTCAAATAACACACCACCGGGTTCGCGGAAATAAAGTGAATAAAAATAATCCCGGTCAATCTTTTGTGTAATGTTTAATCCGGCCGCGGCTATTTTTTCCCGCAGTTCCATCTGAACCGTGTCGTCTTTTACCCGGAACGCAATGTGGTGATTGGTGCCTGCTGCATTGCGGCCATACCCCGCTTTGGCATCTTCAATAATATCGATATAATTGGCGGTATCAATGTTTTCATTTATAAAACGGTAGCGGTTGCCTTCCTGCAGTGTTTGCCGGTAACCCAGCAGGTCGGTCAGTACCCTGGCAGTAGGATCTGCCTGGTTCAGGGTGAGCGTTGCACTGTGAAAGCCCCTGGTGGCTACATCTGCAGCAACCGCTTCGGTAACCCATGGCGCCCGGTTATCTGCGCTAGCGGGAACGATGAGTGAAAGGTTCAACCCGTCGGGATCGCTGAAGGCCAGTTGAGGTTCTCCGAAGATCTCTGATTCTGTATATGCAATCTTGTTTTCGTCAAAACGCTTTTTCCAGAAATCGAAACTGCCTTCCGGAACCGTATAACCGATATGTGTGGCCATTCCGGCACCAGCTGTGCCCCTGCCGATGCCTTCCCAGGGAAAGAAGGTGAGGATGGTACCGGGTGCGCCGTTTTCATTGCCATAATAGAAATGATAGGTGCCCGGATCGTCGAAGTTTACGGTTTTCTTTACCAGCCGCAACCCCAGTACCTTTGTATAAAATGAATGGTTGCGTTTGGCATTGTCTGCTATTGCGGTGATGTGATGCAATCCTAAAACTTTATTTTCCATAATCGTGATTTTTTTAATTGAATCACAAAGTTACTATACCGCAACAGGGAAGCACTTAACGTAGATTAAGCGGTAATAACTACCGGTTTTGTTACTTTGTAAGCTGTTTGGGGGAAGGCAGCGGACAGCTCAGCGGTTTGCTGCTATTCAGGAATTCGATGGCCGCTGATTCGCAGATTGTGTTATTGAAATCAGCGCATCTGTGGCATTAATGCTGGTTTTGTAAAGACGCGGAGACGACAAAAATGATCGCTACTATTTTGTTTAAGCCGGGGAGCTGGATGGCCGCTGATTCGCAAATTGTGTTGTTGGATCAGCGCATCTGCGGCCTTTATTCAAACATGATTTTTGTTATTGAATCAATACATCTGTGGCATCGTATATCCATTTAAAAAATTAAAAATATGCAGGTACAACATTTTAAAGCATCCGAAAGAGGCGTTAAGGATGCCGGCTGGCTGAAGAGTAATTTTGTTTTCAGTTTCAGCAATTATTATAACCCGGTTAAAAGCGCCTTTGGCACGTTGATGGCATTCAATGACGACTACCTGGCACCGGGTAAGGGATTTGGCATTCACCCGCACGTGAATATGGAGATCATTTCCATTTTGCTGAAAGGGAGGATGAACCATAAGGATACGCTTGGCTATAATACCGAATTTGAAGAAGGCGGGGTGCAGATCATGAGCGCCGGAAGCGGGTTGCGGCATGAGGAATACAATATCGGTGAAGAAGAAGTGAATTTTTTACAGATCTGGATCTATCCGAAACAACAAAACATTACGCCGCGGTATCAGTACCGCAGTTTTCCAAAAGAAACGCGAAAGAACAGGCTGGTAACCATCGTGTCCGGAGAGGAAGGACAGGCGCATTGCTGGATCAACCAGAATGCCAAATTGAGTCTGGGTTATTTTGAAGCGGACAACAGCACTACCTATTCTTTTAATCCTGAAAATAAATGCCTGTTTGTATTTGTGATCTCCGGATCTGTTACCGTAAACGGTGTGGATGTTCCGGAACGGGATGCCCTGGGTGTATGGGATACGGATACGGCAACCATCCGGTGTAATACGGAGAGCGAATACCTGGTAATAGAGACGGTGGTGAATCAGAAATGATGAAGAAATGTTATAGTCTGAAGTGCATAGTTAATGGTGAGAAGCTGAAGCTGATTGTAATAGATGTGTTTGCATCTTTGTAGCAGCAGCGTTGACGCATAAAATAAAGTGAGATGCAGGCTTCAGACCGTACATCTCACTTTTTAGCTATACATTTATTCCTCTTCAAAAAAGACTATCGTGCAGGTTGCACCGTAATCTCTTTCTTTTTCCCGTCAACCGATAAGGTAAGCCGGATGGTGCCTGTTTCGTAGTTGTTCCCTGCATTTTCTTTTAACGTAATGACCGGAGCATTTTTGCTGCTGAAGGGGTACAGTACGGTAACAAAGGTTTGAGTGGCATTTCCTGTTTTTGATTTTTCAAATACAAAGGCGGGGCGTTCCAGTTCCTGACGATAGGAGTAGGAAACCTTACCTTCTTCTTCTTTTAATGTAACGGGTTCCTGGTTCAGGTTCTGGATCAGCAGGTTGTTGGCATCATTAAAGCGGGTGTATACCCGACGGTGCTCCTGATCAAAAACAGCATTGCAGTTTTCTTTAAGCTGAAAATGTGTGCCGATAGTACCGGTTGCTTTGCCCATAGCCCGGTCGATGATAAGAAAATATTGCTGATCGATAAACAATACCGTACGCTGGTGATTCAGTTCCGTGTAGCTGGGATTGGTGTAGGTAAGAATGTCCAGGTCCCTGCCCGTTTTCCATTGCTGCAGCGCGGCCTTGGTTATCACCATATTCTCATTGTTTAATGTGAGCGTACTATGTACCCGGGTTTGCCGGTACCAGTCTCTGAGTTTCATGATGGTAGAATCTCCTGCATATACATAGCAGCCGGCGTCCGGTGTAAAGTTCCGGCCTTTGATCCAGAGCTCGAAAGTGCCATTGTCTGGCTGGGCATGGAAGGCCCCGGGAGGACTGGCTTTTAACACCATTACGGTTGAAGCATTGTTCCAGCCGTTCCGGAACGTATAAAAACCGGAAGTGGTTAGCCCGTGTGAAAGAAAAGAAGGCTGTTTGCCTTTTTTGCCATCGGTGGCGTAGTACTGAATCACTTCATTATGCGGAAAGGCCTTGGCCCAGCTGGCGTATGATTTCAGCATTGAGGATTTATCTACCAGTTTGGCATCACTGAATACTGGGTAGGTATAATCGGGGAAGGAGAAGTTAATGGTGGCCAGGATCATTTTTTCAACAGTTTCTTTATAACTCGCCGGAAATACCTGGTCCATGCCGGCTTTTTGCGTAGAGCGAAGGGCACTCAGGAAGGTATTGATCATGGCTACATGATAGTTGGGTGACAACTCCCATTGCACACCATCCGGGTACACCTGTTTTTTAATTTCATCATTGAGAATGGCAACACCGCCATCTCTCCAGCCGGCCGCTTTTTTAAATTCGGGGAAGGAAACACCGGCAAACAATACCCGCTGTGCTTCAAAAAGCCGGTGGTTACCACGGTCGGCATAATTGCCCGACAGGTAATCGGCCTGCTGGTGGTAATTGTTTAAGAACGCCATCAGGAATGCCGGCGTAAAGTTGGGTGAGTGTACAAAAATATTAAAGGAAGGCGCCAGGTTTAAGATCCTGTCTGAAATTTCCAGCGGCCGCCAGGCGTATTTATCATTGTCTTTCGACAAGCCTAACGGATTTTTCTTTGCCCAATCCGTAAACTGGAACATCCATTCCTTTGCATAGCGCTCATCCTTTGTAGCCCGGTATACCAATGCCATGGACTGCCACCATTTTACCCGGTGCAGCTGCCAGCGCACTTCATTGTCCTTAACCGGCCAGTATTGCCAGTTGATGTCCCTGCCATAATCGAAAAATCCATAACCCTTATGCGGTTTGAATTTATGCTCCAGCGCGCTGTCTGCTGCAGCGCGCGTGGCTTTATCGATGGGCTGGTTTAAATCGATCTCTTCTTCCGCCGCGCTAAAATCCGGGTCCTTACTTTTCTTTTTATAATAGGCAAGTAAAGCTTCCGCCGCTGCATCATAACGCTGTGCCTGTACCGCGGCCTTAACCTTTTCCAACCCGGGGTAATTCAGGTTAATGACATTGAAACTTTCTTTGGTGGGCGCCGGGGTTTGCGCGTTGATCAATGTACCCAAAAATGAAAAAAAGGCGATGTATATCAGTTTAACCATAACGTAAATTTTAGAATGTATAATGAGCGTTCATGCCGGTTACAGATCGGATGTAGCCGTTACGATTTTTGAAAAAGTAGCGTTACCGTCCATATCTACCTGCTTTATCCTTACATATATTTTATCTCCATATCCCGAAACCGCGGCATCATTATACTTGCTGCAAGATGCAATGATGACTGTTAACGTTGCAGTGGCCATAAATAAGGCGTTTCTTGTGCTGTGGCAACGAGATACTCCCAGGCCCAGTAAACCGAAAAGCAGCGGCAAACTTAACAGGGTTGCCATATCGGTTGCGGCAATGCCCCATTCGTAATGCTGCGGTACCGATGCGTTGCCGTTTTTGGATTGCACGGTTTTAACGGCAGTGAATTTTTTACCATCTTTTGAAACCTGGATTTCAAAATACCTGTTATTGGTTTCGTAGAGGCTTTGCCAGTTTACCACCAATCCTTTGTCTTTTAAGACGGCCGATATGGAACCAAAGACTACCGGCAACGCGGTATTGGGTACTGTTTCACCGTAGAACCGGAACTCCTCAAGTCCCACACTATTGCCGCTTCCGCCGGCTGTGGAGCCATACCAATACATTCGTAGTGTAATGGGTTGTGTTATATCGGTAAGTGCCGACAGGTCGTATTTTGTGATGGTGGTTACTCCCGCTGCATTGTTGGTGGTAATGGGGGGCGAAATATCGGTGCTGAAGCCATCCCTGCTGGAGCCTAGCACAAAAGTATTGGGCGCTGTTATGGTACCGCGCCGCCAGGAAAAAACAATGGAGTCGAAATTGACAACATAGCCTGTTACAGGGCTCAACTTAAATTCATAATACTGTGTAAGATCCACCGGAGTGGGGCTGGCTGCTGTTCCTATATTAAATCCGTTAACGAGGTACCGGCCGGCAGGCCCGGGCGCTAAAGGAGTACCCGCGGCGCCGGAGGCGGTTAGCGAGGCTCTTGAGAAGTCGGAAGACGGGCTTCCTTCTACATTGTCTCCAGCCCCGGGAGCGGGCGAACTGCTATTAAAATATACAATGTTTTGCGATGGAGTGTACTGTATATTAGGATCTATATAAATGGTATTGCCGGTATTGATATAGGCTGCAGGAGCCGTAATGTTGGCGGCTTTTGTATAAGGTCCGTCTAAATAGGAGGGGTTGGCATCCGGTATGCTATTTCCCCAAATAAGGCCCCGGCGCGCTGTTGCCGGCGATGGATTTAGCTCAATGATGCGTATATCATCGTGGTAAACAATACGGGTAATATCGGGCGGAACTACGTATACCCCCCATTTAATATACCCGATATTGTTTCCTCCACCCGGAAATGTTATATAATCTGTTTTTTCATCTGCCAGCACATAATCCGGCTGGCCGGGCAACTTCATATAGGTTCTGATGTACCCGGTGGCGTCCAGCGTCCATTTTGCATCAATTCTAAACTGGATCCATTGGTTTACATAAGGCAGAAGATCTTTCAGGATGTCTTTTGTTGTAACACCGCTTGCAACGTCATTGTAACGAAGCCGGATCACATTCCGCTGCGTACGTACCTGCAGCGGTACTTCCTGCCCGCTCGATACTTTGAGCTGGAAAAAATTGGTTTCATTGATCGGATCGCCGGTGTTCCAGGGTGTCCAGTCTTTTAATAATACGCTAAACTCATAACGGCGTTCCATTCCCGGCGAAAAACGGGCGGGTAAATATTGGAGCGCAGCACTTTCGCTTCTCCAGTTTCCATCCGAATAATAAGTGCTGTCGCCATATACCACTTTATGCGCTATGGCATAATTGCCGGTAGCGCCGGGGCTTACCATATATACGGCGTCTGCACCCGGTGCACTGGTAGGCTCAACATCCGGAAAGCCCGAATTGAGCGCACCGTTTTCGTAGTCTATGTTTAAAATCGTTTTTCCCACAACCTGGGCAAGAACAGAACCCGCTGCTACAAAAAGCAGCAGTGCTGCAATAAGGCTGATACGGGTCGTTATGGCTGCAAATCGTTTGTTCATTTATAACGTATATTAAAATTAGCCGCATCTGAAAGAAAGACAGGCCGTATCAAAAGTTGTTCAAATGCACAAATTCAGCATGACAGAAGCAGTTTTTTAGTCAGCCCCCAAAATGAGCTCTTCTGATACGGCCCCGTTCTCCTTCAATAAACCGAAATACCTGAATGGCCTGCCCTGGGTCTATTGCAATGGCAGAGCGATCTTCTTCAGTGCCGCATACTTTTTCAAGGCCTCCAGGTAGTAATAATCGGCATAATTCAGCGGCGTATCAATTTCTGAATTATACAGGAAGGCACCTACGCTATGCTTCAGGAGAAAAAAATGATTTTCGCCCGGTTTTGCCAGGAAATCGGGCGCGGACAAGGCCTTTAATATATCTTCTGCGTAATCTGCGTATTTTTTGCCGTCTTTTACTTTGGTACTCAAATCCAGGAGTCCGCAGGCAATAACAGCAGCGGCAGAGGCGTCGCGGGGTGCCCGGCCGTCAGAATCCAGCGCATTGTGTACATCAAAGTCCCATACAGGAATTTTGTTTTTAGGCATCCGCGGGTGCGTCATAATAAACTGCGCAATATGTTGCGCCTGTTCCAGGAACCGGGGATTATTGCTGTTGTTGTAACACATAATATACCCGTAAAGCCCCCAGGCCTGTCCCCGGGCCCAGGCCGATTCATCGGAAAGCCCCTGGTGGGTCTCTTTGCTCCGTACTTTGCCGGTAACAGGGTCATAATCCACTACGTGGTAGGAGCTATAATCTTTCCGGAAATGATTTTTCATGGTGGTGAACGCATGGGTGTTGGCTGCCTGGTTATAGGCCGGCTTTTTAAATTGAGTGCCCGCCCAGTACAGGTATTCCAGGTTCATCATATTATCGATGATCACCGGGAACTTCCAGTGGTCGCCAAAATCCCAGGAGCGGATTACTCCGGTTTTGGGGCTGAAACGGTTATAAAGATGTTGTGCGCCGTCTTCCAGTACAGGCAGGTAGGTTTTGTCTCCCGTAATGCGCCAGGCATTACCGTAAGAGCAATAGAGCATAAAACCAAGGTCATGCGTTTTGGTTATATAGCGGATAGAGTCCAGGGCAAGAGTAAAAGTACGGGCAGATGTGGCCAGGGCCTTGTTTCCCGTTAACTCATAACCATACCAGAGCGAGCCGGGAAAAAAACCAGTGGTCCAGTCGGTATAAGGCGCTGTTCGCACCGTGCCGTTGGGGTTTACGGAGCGGGGATTTAACCCGGGAGTATAGGTTCCTGCGGCACGGGTCAACTGCTCGCCAATAACGGTAACAGAATGCCGGAACCAGTCCTGTGTATCTCCGGGTTGCGCCTGAACCTGTAGGGTAACAAACAAAAGGATGCCTGAAATAATGGCATGGAATCGTCTTTTCATGAGCTTTTTCTTTTCTTAAAAGTTTCCGATAAAAATAGCATTCCGCACCAGCAAGCTGTTTCAATATTGATTTTAATATTTTAAAACTGGATGAAATTTTGAAAATAAATGGGAAAAGCACGGCCCGGAGAAAAAGGGCCCAGCGTTTTTTGTTGTTTCTTACATTGTTGATTATCAATGTTGAGTTTTGCGTATTAATATCCGGAAGCAGAAAAATAACCAAAATTGAAAAAAGAAAAACCCATTTTTAAAACCTCCGGGCCAAAGGCGCTCTATATTTATGGGTGTTAAAAGCGGCGCTTTTCCGCGCAAGACCAACGATTAAAGCGGGAAGGATGAAGGTAATGGTTTCTTTACGACACTTTGTCGGGTTTTAAAATGGGGTACACGTAATTGCTTCGATTGTTGCCATTGAAACTGAAGATTGATTATCCGGACAACGCTGTTTTGAACCATTGACCTTAACGTCTAAAATGTACAGATTATGCCATTTGTTATTACAGGCAGCAGCCACGTCAACTGCAGTTCCCGGAAACAGGAGCGGCAAGCAAGTACCCGAACGCCCCATGAATCACTCATAAAAAAAATCATTTCACCTGGTTTAAAATTCAAGCTTAAAATGAGATCAACGTTTGTTCTATTATTATTACTGATGGGTGTTTCTGGCACACTGACTGCACAAACCATCAAGGTAACAGGAATTGTCAGTAACGCGTCGGGGGAGCCGCTGGCGGGCGCCACCGTTCAGGAAAAAGGTACTGCCCGTACGGTGCTCTCTCAAAAAAGCGGCCGGTACTCAATTCAGGTGGAGGCCAACGCGCTGTTGGTCATTTCGCATATCGGCTACGAGACCAAAGAAGTAACGGTAAACAACCGGGAGCAGATTGATATCAGCCTGATGGAGCAGGATAAAAGCCTGGAACAGGTAGTGGTTGTAGGGTATGGAACCCAAAAAAGAAAGGACCTTACAGGAGCGGTTAGCTCCGTAAGCGGCGCGGAACTGGCAAAAGTGCCGGTACAAAACGTAGGGCAGGCGCTCCAGGGCCGGCTGGCGGGTGTTCAGGTAACCATGAACGATGGATCGCCCGGTGCCGATCCTTCCATAAAAATACGGGGAGGAACCTCTATTTCCCAAAGCAATCAGCCTTTATATGTCATCGATGGTATTCCTCAAACCGATGGTCTTGGTTTTCTTGATCCGATGGACATCGAGTCGGTAGATGTACTGAAAGATGCTTCGGCTATCGCTATTTATGGAGCGCGTGGTGGTAATGGTGTGGTATTAATTACCACAAAACAAACAAAAGCCGGTAAAGTAACCGTAAACTATGACGGTTATGCAGGTGCCAAACACATCACGAAAGAAATTCCCGTGATGAACGGCTACGACTATTTGCTGCTGAGCTATGAGCGTTCGCTGGGCGATCCGACCCGCCTGGCCGGCTTTATCAAGCAGTACGGCACTTTCGATTCGTTGCAGCTTTTATATGGCAACCGCCCCGGTATCGACTGGCAGAAAGAAACATTCGGCAGCACGGTATATAATCAATACCATAAAGTAAGTGTAAGCGGCGGCAGCAAGGATACAAAGATCAATATGTTCTTTTCACGGAATAAGGATAATGGCATTATGATTCACAGCGCTTCCACCAAAAATATCGGCAAGCTATCGGTGAATCAAAAAGTAGGCGAAAAGCTCAATGTGAACGCCCTTGTAAGTTACTCCAACCAGAAAATAGAGGGACTGTCTCCTGCTGAAGGGGGAAATGCCCGGTTGGCTGTATTGCAAAACCTTTTACAATATCGCCCTGTAGCCGGCAGAAGTACATCGGATGATGACCTGATCGATTATGCAACGGACCCGGTAGACAACCCGGGAGGAGCTCCCACGTTTCAAAGTCCGGTAATTGGCGCCCGTTCAAGACTGCGGGAACGCGTCATCAATATTATGAATGCCAATGTAACCGCACAATACAAACTTACCAGGGATCTTACCTACCGCGGTGTAATCGGCTATACGATTAAAGATACCAAGGACAAGCAGTTTAATACCAGTGAGTCGATTACAGCCATCCGCAGCGGCGGGCCCTTTGGCAGCATCGGGCAGGCAAAAGATCCCCGTTTTACCTACAGCAACACACTTACCTATAGTAAGACGTTTGCGGCGGCACATAAGCTGGATGTAATGGCCGGGCAGGAATATCAATACATCTATCATGAAGATTTCAGCGCCAGTTCCAATGCCTTCCCATCTGTAAACAATGGCTGGGATAACCTGTCGCTGGGAACAGTACTGGGTACACCTTCATCCTATGCAGAGGAAGATAAATTACTTTCTTATTTTACCCGGCTTAATTATGGGTATAAAGATAAGTACCTGTTCACCGCAACCATGCGTGCAGACGGTTCTTCCAAATTCGGTGCAAATAACCGCTGGGGCTATTTCCCTTCTGCCGCATTTGCATGGCGGGTGATCAACGAAAATTTCATGAAGAACAATTCCCTGTTTTCTGATTTAAAGCTGCGCCTGGGTTATGGCCTTACCGGTAATAACCGTATTGCCAATTATGCGGCACTGGGTATTTATGGAACGGGGTCCTACAATCTCAATAATACGGTTGTGATATCGGCTGCAGAAAACAATCTGCCCAATCCCAATTTGAAATGGGAAGCCACCGAGGGCCGCAACATTGGGGTGGATATGGGCTTTTTAAGCCAGCGGATCACTTTAACTGCTGAAGTGTATGATAACCGGTCCAGGAACCTGCTTTATAACACCCGCATCCCTTCAAGTTCGGGCTTTGTAACCCAGTTTCAGAATATCGGAAGCACTTCCAGCAAGGGCCTGGAGTTTACGCTGAATACCGTAAATATTAAGAAAACAGATTTCAGCTGGAGCTCCAGCCTGAACATATCTTTTCCAAAAACAAAGGTACTGTCGCTGAGCCAGGGAGAAAATTCGATGGTATTACCCAGCTATACCGGCTATAACAGTAACCCCAGCATTAACGATTATATCCTGCAGGTAGGTCAGCCGGTGGGAATGATGTATGGCTATGTGGCAGACGGTTTGTACCAGGTAAGCGATTTTGATTTTAACGCAGCTACCAATACCTATACATTAAAAACAGGGGTGGTTCAGGACAACCGTACCGTGCAGCCGGGCTACCAGAAATTTAAAGATATAAGCGGACCGGATGGAATACCTGATGGTAAGATCACAGATCTGGACCGCACGGTGATTGGCAATTCCAATCCTAAATATACCGGCGGCTTTAACAATACGGTTACCTATAAAGGATTTGATCTGAGTGCCTTTGTAAATTTTACAGTAGGCAATGATATTTATAATGCCAATGTGCTGAACAATTCAGCGCTGAGCCAGGATTATAAAAATACGTTAGCCCGCTTTGCAGACCGGTGGATGACGATTGATGCCAGTGGTCAGCGGGTAACGGATCCTGCTGCACTGGAAGCGCTGAACCAGGGGAAAACCGTACCTTCTTATATTGGTATTGTATCAGACAGACCTTATAGCAGCCTGATAGAAGACGGGTCGTTTTTGAGGATCAACAATATCAGCCTGGGGTATACCTTGCCCAAGCTTTTTTTGAAAAGAGCAAAAATTGCAAATGCGCGGGTATATATCACCGCATACAACCTGCATGTGTTTACGAAATATTCTGGTTATGATCCGGAAGTAAGTGTGGTAAACAATGCGCTTACACCGGGTGTAGACTTCAGCGCTTATCCAAGGGCGAGATCATTTGTGGCTGGTATCAATTTATCCTTATAATTTATTTAAAGATTTTATACAATGAAATGCGCATAAAAATCAGCGAGCTAATTATATACAAAGCGATGATGATTTTTATGCGGATTCCATCTGGCAATAAAAAATAAAAAACAAACAGATGAAACTTATATCAAAACGTTTTATATGGATGGCGCTTGCGGCCGGCTCGCTGCTTGCTTTAGGTTCCTGCAAAAAAGCATTAGAGGTAAAAGCGTATTCGTACTTTACCAGCGATAATTTTTTTAGCGATGCAGATGAAGCCTATATGGCCACCCTGGGTGTATATGGTGCTGTATCAAATTTTTCGGGTTATGGCTGGTATGTACCGATGGTGCTGGATAATGATAATGACATCAGCCAGATATCGGGAAATAGTGTGGATAGCTGGCGTGTAATCCCTCATTACCTGGGTATCCCGGAAACCGATATTTATTACAGCACCTGGAGCGTATTGTACCAGGGCATTGACCGGGCCAATGTGGTAATTGAAAAGATCCCGCAAATGACCTTGTTTGCCTCCGGTACAGACGATCAGAAAGCATCGTTGAACCGTATGTTGGGTGAGGCCAAGTTTTTGCGTGGATTTTATTATTCGGAGTTGGTGCGCTTTTGGGGCGATGTGCCGTTCAAAACGACCTCTTCCAAAGCCGGTGATAACCTGAAAGGGGGCTTAACCGACCGTTATGTGATCTATGCCCAAATTATTAAAGATATGCAGGAAGCGATCGATTTGCTGCCTGCTGCCATGCCCACGGATGAACGGATCAATAAATGGGGCGCAAAGGCAATGCTGGCAAGGGTTTGTCTGTTTGCAGGAGGCTACTCACTGGCCAACGATGGTACCATGAAACGGCCTGCGAATTACAAAGATTATTATAAAACGGCACAAACCCAGATCAATGAGATCATGGCATCTAACCCGTATAAGCTGAACCCCAGCTATCCCCAGGTATTTATTAATCAGTGCAAACATAATTTAGAGCCTACTGAAAGTGTTTTTCAAATAGCGCTTTACACTGTAACAGATCCGGCCGGTGATGTACCCAACTCTTCCCGCTTCGGATTCTGGAATGCGCCGGCAACTTCAAAAGGTGTATATGGCTCAACCAATTTAAGAGAGGCCACTGTACGGCCGTTTTACGAAAGCTTCCAGGCGGGTGACTTTAGAAAGGACTTTGCAGTGGCCCGCTTTAACGTGGCTGCTGACGGAAGTCGTACCTATATCGTAACCGGTAACGGTGATCAGAACTGGGCACCTGGCAAATGGAGCCGTGAGTATCAGACCAATTCTATCACGGAACAGACCAGTACCGATATCAACTGTGTGGTGATGCGTTATTCGGACCTGCTGCTGATGCGTGCGGAAGTAGAAAATGAATTGAATGAAGGTCCCAATGATATCGCACTTGATGCCATCAACCAGGTACGGAGAAGAGCGTATGGATTGGATATGCCGGGAAATGCGGTAAGTTTTGCCCTTACCAGTGGGGGCAGCGGCTATACAGGTGTACCAACCGTACAGGTTTCCGGCGGCGGTGGCAACTACGCATCAGTAACCGTTACCACACGCACTGGTGATAAATTATCAGCGATCACCTTAAATAACCCCGGTTATGGATATACATCGGCTCCCACAGTTACATTAACCGGCGGTGGTGGATCAGGTGCGGTAATCACAGCATCGCTTGTACCCAAACCCACAACGGCGCAGGTTTATATACCCGGCGGATTGACCAAGCAACAGTTTTTGGATACTCTTGTTTCTGAACGTGCTAAAGAATTGTGCTTTGAAGGTATGCGCCGTTCCGACCTTGTCCGCTGGAATTTGCTGGGTACCAAAATAGCCGATACCTATGCTAAAACACAGGCAATAAGAGCTTCTTATCCCTATCTTTCCGGAACCAATTTCAAAGCCGGAAAGCATGAGCTGTTCCCTTACCCGCAAAATGAAAAAGATGTAAACAGCTCTATTACCCACCAGAATCCAGGCTGGTAAACAGGACTTTAAAAACAGAAATAATAAAATCGATTGATCATGTTAAAACAATGGAGCTATCTCTTTTATTTCGCTTGTTTGCTGTCATTTGCCGGCGGTTGTAAATCGCAGCAAAAGGAGCGGCCGGCGTCCCGTCCCAATATCCTCATCGTGATGTCCGATAACCAGTCGGCCGGTCATGTGGGTATTTATGGCGATTCAACCGTACGAACACCCAATATGGATAAGGTGGCAGGCGACGGCGTACGTTTTACCAATGCATTTTGCAACTCTCCTTCCTGTACGCCATCGCGGGCCGGGTTTCTCACCGGCCAGGATATCTGGCGGTTGGAAGAGGGTGCCAACTTATGGAGTATATTGCCTACAAAATACCCGCTGTACACCGACTTGCTGGAAGCTTCGGGTTATGAAATCGGCTTCCAGGGCAAAGGCTGGGGACCGGGAAGTTTTGAGGCCAACGGCCGCAAGCGCAACCCGGGTGGAAATCCGTATGAAACCTTTGGCCAGTTCTTAAAACAAAAGAAGCTGGGCGCTCCCTGGTCCTACTGGATCAGCAGTCATGAGCCGCATCGTCCGTACGAAGTAGGCATCGGTGCTAAATCGGGTATCGATCCGCAAAAGGTAAAAGTACCGGGCTATCTTCCGGATGCGCCGGATGTGCGCACGGATATTGCCGATTACTATCATTCTGTAGAAGTTTTTGATAAAGAACTGGGCGATGCATTAGCCTTATTAAAACAAAGCGGTGAACTGGAAAACACCATCGTGGTGGTTTGCAGTGACAATGGCTGGCAGATGCCCCGCGGACTGGCCAACCTGTATGATTTCGGAACCCATGTGCCCCTGATCATTTCCTGGCCGGGTAAGTTTAAGAAAGCAGCCGTTACCAGCGGATTGGTTACGCTGAACGATCTGGCGCCTACCTTCCTGCAGCTGGCCGGTGTACCGGTACCTGCAGAAATGACCGCAAAAAGTTTATTGCCGGTGCTGGATAATAACAGTAAAGAGCCGGACACTGAAAGGGAATTTGTGGTACTGGGCAGGGAGCGGCATGCCTTTGTGCGGCAGCACGGAATGGGCTATCCCGGAAGAGCCATACGCACCAAACAATATTTATATATCCGCAATTATGAACCCGATCGCTGGGCGGCCGGAGATCCTCCGCTGTACGGAGATATAGATCCCTATATGCTCAACTATCCTGGTCCTGCCAAGTTTTATATGATCGCCAATAAGGCGAACCCTGCCGTGAAAAACCTGTTTGAACTGGGGATGGGCAAACGTCCGGCAGAAGAGCTGTTCGATATCACCAGCGATCCTTACGAACTGCATAACCTGGCTGCTGACCCCGCATATAAAAATGTAAAAGAAAAGCTGGCGGCACAAATGCAGGATTACCTGGTAAAAACAAAAGATCCGCGTGCTACGGGCGGAGATGTAAGCATCTGGGATAAGGCGCCTTATTTTAGCGATATTGATAAACGCGCGCATCCAAGTGCAGAAGCCATCCGGCAGTTTAAGCTGGATTCTGTGTATGATTATATAAAATAAATGGTATTGGGGCTGATCAAAAACTGGCTTCTTGTCATGCTGAATTCATTTCAGCAGTTAAAACAGATACGGGTTGTTCATAAATGCTGAAACTGTAGATCCTGAAGCGAGTTCAGGGTGCAATCTCAGCACGGCAATTCAATGTAGCAGATTTTTAGTCAGCCCCGATACAAAAAAAGATACCGTCATTTGAAAGAACAATTTGCAATAGGAATAGATGTGGGCGGCTCTGCGCTGAAATGCGGCGTGGTAGCGGAAGACGGAAACCTGGTTCACTGCTTTACAGAGACCATACAAAAAGATAGCGGGGAGGCCGGCATCATTGAACAGATCGCGGTATGTATTGCACAGGCGGCGGCTGCAGCAGCGGATAAAGGTGGAACGGTTTGTGGCACGGGTATTGGTTTTCCGGGCATTGTTGAAGACAATGTGGTCATTGGTGGTGCAGATAACCTGCCTGGGTTTGAACAGCTGCCCCTCGGACGCCTGTTACAGGAGCGCACCGGTTACAGAACCCTTGTAGATAATGATGCCAATATGATGGGTATGGGCGAGTGGATTTATGGCGCTGCAAAGGGATGCAGTGATATTGTTTTTTTAACGGTGGGCACCGGCATTGGCGGGGCGCTCATTATCAATAACCAGTTATATGGCGGATACCGTAACAGAGGTACGGAGCTGGGACATATCATTATCCGGCACGGGGGCATAGCCTGCTCCTGTGGGTCAAGGGGCTGTTTTGAGGCGTACGCCTCCGTAGCAGCTTTAATCGGGCATTATCAATTACTAAAACAGGATGTACCGGAGCTGGTAGATGGTAAGCAAATTATTGAAGGCTATGTTCAGCAGGAAGATGCGGCCCTTGCAGCAATGGCGTATCATTTTGATTATATGGCGGCGGGTATCGCCGGCTACATCAATATATTCAGTCCGCAAAAAGTGGTGATTGGCGGAGGTATCAGTGAGGCCGGTGATTTTTATATCCGGGAAATAACAGAAAGGGTGGCCCGGCTGGCAATGCCGGCGGCCAGCGAACAAACCATACTGGTAGCCGCTGCATTGGGAAATAAAGCCGGGTTGCAGGGCTGTGCCGCAAAAATTTTTCAATCGCTTGCCGGATCAACATCCGCAACGATATATAACCAATCAACAAATTAACGGATGCAGCAACGAAATAATTTCCTGGTAGGGGTCATCTTACTGATCTGGTTTGTAATCTCCTTTGTAACCAATATCCTGGGTCCCCTAATGCCCATTATTATTGAAACTTACGGGTTGAGTCTGACGATGGCTGCCTTCCTGCCCTTTTCTTTTTTCCTGGCATATGGAATCATGTCGGTTCCGGCGGGCATGATGATAGAACGGCTGGGTGAAAAAAAATCAATGCTCATTGCCTTTGCGCTGAATTTTTCGGGTGCATTGATCTTTGCCTTCAATCCCCAGTACAGCATGGCACTGGCCTCGCTGTTTATCATCGGTATTGGTATGGCCATGCTCCAGGTAATCATCAACCCGTTGATGCGTACTGCGGGAGGAGAAGAAAATTTTGCGTTCTTTTCGGTGATGGGGCAGCTGGTATTTGGCCTGGCCTCTTTTGTAAGCCCCTTTGTATTTACCTACCTGATGAAAGAATTGGCTGGGCAACCGGTAAGCAATCCATTGGTGAGCGTGTTAGGCGGATTGGTACGGGACGGGCTGCACTGGACGGCGCTCTACTGGCTGTTTAGCGTTATCTTTTTAGTGATGTTGTTGATGCTGGCGCTTATAAAGATGCCGGCAGTGGAGTTAAAAGAAGATGAAAAATCCGGAGCCGCTTCGGCATACTGGGAATTGCTCGGAAAGCGCGATGTATGGTTATTCTTCCTGGGCATTGTAGCGTATGTTGGTACGGAGCAGTCGCTCGCAAACTGGATGTCGGAATTTTTAAAACGCTATCACCAGGTAGATCCCGCTACGGATGGTGCCAACGCCGTTGCATGGTTCTGGGGATTGATGACCATTGGTTGTTTATTGGGACTGGTCGTATTAAAGCTGTGGGACTCAAAATGGATACTGAAGATCGCCTGTGTCCTTTCGGCCATCGTGTTGAGCGCAGCGCTGCTGGGAAGCAGGGAGCTTTCCCTGTGGGCCTTTCCTGCTGCAGGGTTTACCATTTCGGTAATGTTTTCGGTGGTATTCTCGCTGGCGCTGAATTCCATCAGCAGGCATCACGGCTCTTTTTCGGGTATTTTGTGCTCCGGCATTTTTGGAGGAGCGTTGATACCTTTTATTGTAGGAGCATTGGGCGATTGGATCGGACTGCGCTATGCTTTATTGTTCCTGTATATCACGTTGGGCTACCTGTTCTTTATTGCAGCGTATGCAAAGCCCCTGGTAAATAACAAAACGATGACGTTAAAAGAGATCTTTTCGCGTAAAAAATAATAAAGCGAGATAAAGCCAATAGATGAAATGTTTTTTTTCAATAGTCAATAAACAAATAAACATTTGAGTTGTCAAAGTTACATCCACCAATAAAAATCCGTTTCATCCGGAATTTATCCAGGGCAATAAAAAATAACGAATGAAAAAAATAAGCATAGGTCTGTTGACGGTATGGTTCGCGTCAAATGCAGCAGCGCAGCAATCAGGGCTGGAACCCGTTACCGGCAGGGTAAATGTACAGGCGGATACGGCCGGTAAATCAGACATCGTAGACGGGGAGTGGGTGGCTGTGGGCATCAACCGCTCGTATGCTATTCAAAAGGATGCCACACGCAGTTTTAATGGGAAACCGTCCTACCGGTTTGAACTGAAAGGAGAAGACAATTCCCTGGAGGGATACGAGGAGGGCAGCACCAAGGGCCGGGCAGAGCTTTGTTACTGTTATGCCACTGCAGATGATTTTAAAGGATTGCCACCGGATGCGTATCCGACGGAGCAGGTATTGAAAATGGTATACGACAGGGGCAAAGGCCAGTGCAAGCAGGGAACCAAATGGACCTATACCTTTTCGGTATATGTTCCTTCAGACTTACCAGGAGATGTGAATACCATTTTTGCACAATGGCATGGAATGCCTTCCCGCACCCTGGTGCAGGATCCTTCGGGAAAAATTATGCAGCTGACGCCACAGCAGTTCGTAAAATTGAGCGACAGCGTGGTGTTTAACAAAGACCAGGGTCATGAGAAGATAAAAGCGGTTGATAAAAAAGGAAACGAAGTGTTTAAAGCCGGCAGGAAAAATGGCTGGAAGATCGAGCAGGGAGGCTACCCGCCGCTGGCTTTTGGATTTTCCAATAATATGTTTTACATAAAGGCTAATTCCGATAGTAAATGGATGACCGATAAAACCGACCGTACCCTGGCCAACCCGGGCAAAGACGCTACCATGGTGCCGGTGCGCTCTGCCTATAAAATTTCAACGATCGCGTATAAAAGCGCTTTTGATACATTTCCCAAAGATACCTGGGTAACGTTTACCGTTGCCATCGACTGGTCCGTGTACGGCGGGGCAAATAATAAAATAGAACAGCCCGGCAAGCTGGATGTGGTGATGCAGTATCAAAAAGCTAAAAAGAATATAAGCGAGCATATTGTCAATAATCAGCGCATTGCCATCGGAAGAAATGATGAAAGCGGGTATTATTTCAAATTCGGTATTTACCGTGTTGGCAGCAGTACAACACCGGTTGTATATAACCTGGCGGGATATAGCCAGGTGCAGCGCTAGTATAAGACCGTTGCCCCGCTGAAGTGAAGCGGTTCCTACGGATCAATAAACATAAAGGATGTATTAATTATTTAAAGGGCCTGTTATTAATAACGTTTATTTTTAAAGGAAAACATGAAACGAGTATACCTGTCAACCCAAATGAAAAGGAAATTACCGCTTGTGGTATTGCTGGTGCTGCTTGGCGGCATTCTGCAGGCCCAGCGTCCGAATATAGTGTTGATCATTTCCGATGATCACGCTTTTCAGGCAATCAGTGCTTATGGCAATAAACAAATCCAGACGCCTGGTATTGACCGGCTGGCGAAAGAAGGCGCATTGTTCAGCAACGCGTATGTTACCAATTCCCTTTGCGGGCCCAGCAGGGCCGCCATTCTTACCGGTACCTACAGTCATGTAAACGGGTTTAAGGACAATGTGAATTTCAATTTTAATTTTAACCAGGGCAGTTTTGCCAAGGTTTTACAAGGGGCAGGCTATCAAACCGCCTGGATCGGCAAAATGCACCTGGGCGACAGTATTCCCCAGGGGCTGGATTATTACAGCATCCTGCCGGGACAGGGCCAGTATTATAACCCGGATTTTATTCAAACGGGCAACAAAACCCGCCGTTATAATGGGTATGTGACCGATGTAATTACAGATGTTGCCGAAAACTGGCTGGAACACCGGGATGCTTCCAAACCTTTTTGCCTGGTCATCGGGCATAAAGCCACGCACCGTACCTGGATGCCGGCGCTGGAAGACCTTGGCCGGTACGATAACATAAACTTTACCTTACCGGAAGATTTTTATGATGACTATTGCACCCGAAAAGCGGCAGCCGTACAGGACATGACCATCGCAAAGACCATGCGGATGATGCATGACCTGAAAATATATGAACCCGGCGATTCACTGGCAATTGAGAACAGTGTAAAACGGATGACAAAAGAGCAACAGCAAAAATGGTTTGCTTATTATGCCAAAGTAAAGGCCGACCTGGATGCAAAAGCGCCCAAAGGGAAGGCGCTTACAGAATGGAAATACCAGCGGTATATGAAGGATTACCTGGCAACGGCAGCATCACTTGACCGGAACATCAGTAAAACACTGGATTACCTGGACAAAAGCGGCCTGTCAAAAAATACCCTGGTGATCTATATGTCGGATCAGGGATTTTACATGGGAGAGCACGGATGGTTTGATAAACGGTTTATGTACGAAGAATCCTTCCGTACACCCATGGTGATGCGGTACCCGGGAGTGATCAGGCCTGGCAGGGTGATCAGCGACTATGTAATGAATATCGACCTGGCACCTACCTTCGTTGAAATGGCCGGCGCCCGTGTTCCGGAACGCATGCAGGGCATCTCTTTTTTGCCGCTACTGAAAAATAAAAAATATGCTTCCCGCAATGCGCTTTACTATCACTACTATGAGAATGGGGAACATTCCGTATCGCCGCATTTTGGTATTAAAACGAAACGTTATAAACTGATCCGGTTCTATGATAAGGTAGAAAGCTGGGAGTTATTCGACTTGCAGCAGGACCCACATGAACTGAAGAATAGATACGATGATCCGAAGATGGCTGCTATTGTGGCCACGCTCAAAAAGCAGTTGCTGGAACAGATCCGGCATTATAAGGATACGGATGCGGCCGTTATTTTTAATAAGGCATTATAAAGAGCACGAAAGAAGTCGGTTATACAGTGCGATGCTTCGTAAAGCAGGTTATATGAATAAAAAAATAAAAGCTTTTGTTGCTGTTACCATGGCACTATCTGCCGCTGTTCCACTTTGGGCACAATCTAAAGAAACCGCAGCTACTAAAATTATTACCGGGCAATTTGGTTTTGAAACCGACCGGGAGCAGGAGGGATGGGCGGCGCAAAACAGCAGTTTGTCTTTATCCACGGCACATTATAAAGAAGGACAGCGTTCGCTTTGCTGGAGCTGGAAAAGAACGGGATCACTGGAGGTTACCGGTCTTAAGGGGTTAAAGGAGGCCGGAGCCGTTTATCCCGGTGGCATTCCCGAAATTTATGAGCCATCCTTTTATCCCAAAGCCCGGTTTGGGGGCATGAAGATCTGGTTATACCAGGAAAAGCCGGTTACCGGTCAGTTGGTTTTCCAGCTGGGCAGCACAGTAGCAGCAGCGCGTCAATCGCCGAAATACCGGTTTGTAGTAAACCTGGATTTTACCGGCTGGCGAACGGTATGGGTTTGTTTTGATGAAGATGCCAAAGTGCCGGGATATAAGGGCAGCGATGAATTGCAGGCCCTGGTGGTGGTGCCCCAAAATGTACAGGAGCAGGAAGGAAAACTGTTTATCGATCATCTTACCCTGCTCAGCTTTGTATCCAACAAAAGAAGTTCCGACCTTCAGTTTGAAAATAAAAAACGCAATCTGCGATCGGCGGATGGGTATGAGATCCTGAAACCCTTTCAGACGTTTCGTGCGGCTACGTTTAACGGGAACGTGAATGCGTCCCGTCTGAAAGAAGAGAGCCGGCAGATCGCCTCCCGCCTGGAATTTTTGATCCTGGGCGATCAAACCGCCGACTGGAAGGAACGCGCTACCGGTATTGAAAAACTAATGCAGGGGAAATTAAAGGCTGCAAAAAATGCCTACGAACAATTAAACATAAAACGGGGGAATGGTACGGTAAACGGAGTGCCGCTGTTTGCCATAAGGGATGAGCATCCGGCACCGGAAGGACAGGTCTATGATAATGTGGCGCAGACCCTGTTATTTCCCCTGGCTGCAGACTACCGGTTAAATGGCTCCGCTCAATCCAAAGAACAGTTGCTGGCAGCACTGGATTATTTCCTGGACCAGGGATGGGCCGCAGGAAGTGCCATTGGTACGGTAGATCATGTGATCCGGTTAACACCAATAGCCACAGCCATCTTCCTGATGCGGGATGAACTGAAAGCACAAAACAAATTAAAACCGCAGGTAGACATGCTGATCTGGCATACCCGTATGGGCGGCCTGCTGGAACTGGATGCCACCCGGGGTGAAAATTCAGATAAAGTGCGTGGTGGTGCGATGGTAAAGCTGATCACCATTTTACTGATGGAGGATGATGCGCGCAAACAGCAGCTATTGCAGCAGTTTAAGGAGTATATGGATTATGTGGCGGCATTTGCACCCGGGTACAGCGATACCTTTAAGCCAGACTATTCTATTTACCACCACCGGGGTACCTACCTGAATGCATATGGTACCAACGCCTTAAACACAATGGCATTGATCCACTGGCTGCTGGAGGGAACCCCTTATGCGATGGGTGCTACAGCAACGCATACGCTTACTGCGGCATTAAAACAACAGGCGGCAATTGCCTATGGCGTACAAATTCATTATGGAGTCAGTGGCCGCTTTCCGCTTAATAATAGTTCGATAGATGGGAACAGCATGCCGGCTTTTGCATATATGAGTATGGCTGGCGACAGTATCCGTGATCCGGAACTGGCCGCGCTGTATAACTATATTTATGCGGTGGCGCAACCAGAAGAGCTGAATAAAATGTTGTTGCCGGCGCTTACTTATTCGGGAACCTATGGCACACTGGACCTGATGGTACGGCTGCATCGTAAGATGGGGACCATACAACAGGTGCCCACGGATGGTGTAACGGTAATGCCTTACTCCGGTTTGCTGGCTTACCGGCGCGGTAATGCCTTTGCTACCGTAAAGGGATACAACAAATATGTTTGGGATTACGAAGGCGGAAAGGGTGAAAATAACCTGGGGCGCTACCTGAGTCATGGCATGCTGGTGACCGCACAGGGGGATGAAAAGAATGGGTTTGATGGCCTGGGAATGGCGCTGAATGAAGGGTTCGACTGGTCGATGTTGCCGGGCGCTACTACAAAAAAATTACCGGCAGATAAAGTGTTGTACTACCCGCAGGCCGATCAGAAATATGTGGAGAGCAAGCACCGGAATTTTTCGGAGAGTGTGGTAGCAAGTGGCCTGAAACAGGGAACCAACGGACTTTTTGCATTGGACCTGAGAGATGATGTGTTTCCGGATGCAGACCGGTCCTTGTTTGACAATAGTTTCCGCGCCAAAAAAACATATTTTTTTATCGGGGATGAAATTATTTGCCTGGGTTCAGATATCCGGAATACTGATAGCCGGTACGCAACGGTAACCACCCTGTTCCAGTATCGCACGGATGAAAAGCGCTCCAATTATTTTAATGGAAAAAATATTACATCGCAACCGGTACAAATGGCAGACGGCGGTTATTTTACAGACCAGAATGGATTGCAGTACATCATTCCCAAAGGTCAACAGGTCCGGTGGGTACAGGGTACGCAGCAATCCTATCAATGGAAGAGCGCCAGCTATAGTCCCATAGAAGGTACCTACCTGAAAGCCTGGCTGGATCATGGTACACATCCCACCGGCGGCGGTTATGAATACCAGGTGCTGCTGCATACCCGGCAACCGGAACCCTATCTGCAATTTAAAACCTACACGGTATTGCAGAAGGATCATGTAGCGCACAGTATCCGGCACAAGGCCCTGGGCATTACGGCCTATGCGGTGTTTGAGCCCAATGGACTGTTAAAGGGGGATCTGCTGTTAAAAACAGATGCACCCCTGCTGGCCCAGTTTAAAGAAACAAAAGGGCGACTATTGCTTACTGTGGCTGGTCCGGATATTGGCCAGGCCCGGTGGAATCATAATATGTCGCATATGCCGGACAGCATTACCAATGCCTGGGCAAAGGGACGGGTCACCACCTGCACATTAAAAGGTGAATGGTATGTTACCGGTCAGGTGCCTGCGCTCATAAGCTCCGTTGTTAAAAACGGTAATACGGTCATTTCTGTATTTTGCAAGGATGGCGAAAGCATTGACCTGCCGTTGCAGCACCGGGGAGCCGGTACGGGGGAGGAAGATTGATACGTTTAAAAGCTGCAAGGTTTGAACCTTAACGGGATTCAGGATCCGGGCTTTTGAACGTTAAACAATGTAACATTTGATTATGTATAAACAACTATTACTCGTAGCGCTCGTTCTTTATCAATGTATGGCTTTTGGCCAGCAGGCAGATCGTCCCAATATCCTCATCATTATGACGGATCAGCAAACGGCAGATGCCATGAGCAGTGCAGGTAATAAGGATCTGCATACCCCGGGTATGGACCGGCTGGCTGCCAATGGGGTACGGTTTACAAGAGCCTACTGCGCACAGCCTTTATGCACGCCTTCCCGCAGTGCTATCTTTAGCGGGAAAATGCCCTTCGAGACCGGCTTTATTGGAAACGCACCGGAAAAGGACGGGCAATGGCCGGATAGTTTGCTAATGATGGGTGCGATCTTTAAAAACGGTGGATATAAAACCGGCTATGTAGGAAAATGGCATTTGCCCCTGCCTGCAGAGAAGGTCAGTCAGCATGGTTTTGATTTTATTGAGAATACAAAATTCCAGGATTACAATGATGCCGCTACTCCCGCTTATTGTGCGCGGTTTATAAAAGAAAACAAGGATAACCCTTTTTTGCTTGTAGCCTCTTTTTTAAATCCCCATGATATTTGTGAATGGGCCCGGGGCGATGCTTTAAAAATGGATGTACTGACGGAAGCTCCGCCCCCTGACCAATGTCCGAAACTGCCCGCCAACTGGGCTATACCGGCCAATGAGCCCAGGATCGTACGGGACCAGCAATCGTCTAATATCCGCACCTATCCGTCTGTGAACTGGACGGGCGATCAATGGCGGCAATACCGCTGGGCTTATAACCGGCTGGTGGAAAAAGTAGATCAGTACATTGAAATGGTATTGGCTTCATTGAAAAAATATGGCGTTGAGAAAAATACCATTATCCTGTTTACAGCCGATCACGGCGATGGGTATGCCGCACATTCCTGGAACCAGAAACAGATCCTGTATGAAGAATCGGCCCGGGTTCCTTTTATTCTTTCAAAACTGGGAAGCTGGAGGCCTCGTACGGATGCATCCCTTGTATGCAATGGCACGGATATCATTCCAACGATCTGCGGACTTACGGGGGTGCCGGCGCCGGCTTACCTGAAGGGGGCGGATATCAGCAAACGGCTAAACAATCCGGCTGCAGTACTCCGGGATACCCTGGTGATTGAAACGGATTTTGCCGATAACGAAACGTTGCTGGGCATCAGCGGACGCGCGGTGATCACAAAGGACTTCAAATATATCGTCTATAACAAAGGACAGATCCGGGAGCAGTTATTTAACCTTGGCAAAGATCCGGGCGAAATGGATAACCTGGCCGTAAAACCGGCATACAAAAAGCAATTGCAGCAGATGAGCCATTACCTAAAGGCGTGGTGTAAGAAAAATGGGGATCCGTTTGGAAAGGAGCAGTCTGGCTTATAAACCAGACAGGTTTGGATAGCGTAGCTGTTTCATTGATGTACCGGTAAATTTCAAAATGATGAAAAAAAACTTCCTGGTCATTTTTCTCCTTGCCTTTATTTCGACCTGGTCCCAGGAACCTGCCATTATCAAATTAAACGCAGAAAAATTGCATGCCCGTGTGCGTGAATGGCCTTACCCCGTTAACGGCATTACGGTACCTGCCAATGCACCTGCATTGATGTGGCCGGCAACCAATGGGGTAAAAATGGTATTGCCTATGGAAAGCGGAAGCATTGTGCCCAACGACCCTAACATCGGCAACGTGCGTTACCAGGTAATGCTGGCGATGGACAAGCATTTTACAACAAATCTTATTAAAAGCGAGGTGCAGGCATGGGCCGTATATCCGTTGCACCAGGCGTTAAAACCGGGGCGTTGGTATTGGAAATATGGCTACACGCTCAAAGGCATCCATAAATGGACCTGGTCACCGGTGTACGATTTTGTGATCGATGCAACGTATGCGCATCAAAAAGTTTCTCCCTCTATAAGCCAGGTATTGCAACGCAACGAAGGCCCTCATCCGCATCTCTGGAACCTTTCTGCAACCAGGGACCTATTGTATAAAAACAACCTGGATAATCCGGAGGCCACGAAAATGATTGCTTTTGCTGAAAAATTAATGAACGAGCCGCTGCCCGGAGAGCGTCCGGTACGCCAGATTGATACCGCCGGTAAGCAGGGCAGGGAATTGGATGGCCTGATGGACCGGATGTATCATGGCTTTGGCGATATGGTGGGCAACCCGGTGCGCAATCTTTGCATCGCCTACTACTTAACAAAAGACAGGCGGTTTATGGATGATGCAAAACGCCGGGCAATGAACCTGGTCCGCATGGACCCGGAACGAAACTGGGCTACGCGAAGCGATTTCAATAACGGTGCCGTACTGGAAGCCCTGGGATGGTTTTATGATCTGGGTTATGATTTCATCAGCCAAGATGAAAAAGAATGGTTTAAAAAGGTAATGGTAAAGCGGGCAAAGCGGATCTATGAGCACCTGCCCAACCGGTTCGAAGTGCATGTATGCGATAATCATGTATGGCAAATCACCTTACGCAATCTTGCAATCGGAACGGTAGCATTACTGGGAGAAGTGCCCGAGGCCCGGGAATGGTTTACCTATATGTACGAAGTTTGGTCGGCCCGCTTTCCTGTATTGGGTACCACCGATGGCGGCTGGCGGGAAGGCAACGGTTACTTCTCCGTAAATTTCCGTTCCATCATCTACCTCTCCCAGTTATTTGGCGATTTTTCAGGCATGGATTATTTCCAACTGCCATGGATGCAAAACATACCCTATTATCTTTTATACTCCTTTCCGCCTTCAGGTACATCAACGGCCTATGGCGACCAGTGGGAGGATCTGCGCAATGGTATCGACAAGGGATATGCGTTGTTTGCAGAAGCGCTTACCTATAAACTGGACAATCCATATCTTAACCGGTATGTACAACAAATAAAAGATGCGCACCCGGATTTTTTTAAAGGCACGGATGACTACCTGTTTTTCCGTTTACTGAACTACAAACCCGGCCGAATGCTGCAATCAGGCTCATTGGAGGGACTGCCTCGCTCCCGGTCGTTTAACGATGTTGGCCTGGCGGCGATGACCGATGGCTTTGCCAAAGCAGGTGGAAATATATTCAGTTACCTGATCAGCAACCCGTTTGGCGCATCGGGGCACGGACATGCCGGCCAAAACGCAATTACTATTAATTATAAGGGAAAAACGGTTCTGGGAGCAACCGGCTATTACAGCCAGTTTAGCGACCGGCATAATTTACTGGACTATCGCAATACAAGAGCCTATTGTACAATCCTCGCAGACAGTATGAGCCAGCGTATCGGAGAGGAGGGATACGGGTGGCTGCCGCGTTCTATCAGCGGTAACAGGATCCAGTATGCACTGGGCGATGCATCCAATGCCTATGGCGATATCAAAAGTGAGTTTTGGCTAAACCGGTTCGATCAGTTGCATCTTAAGCCCGATGCGTCAAACGGATTCGGCGATCGCGGGGTTACCCTGTACCGCAGGCATATGCTGCAACTGGAAGGAGGATATATTGTATTGTATGACGAGCTGGAAGCGAAAAAGCCGGTAAAATGGACCACCCAGTTTCATGCACCCTTTTACACCATCGTGGCAGACAAGACGGATGATACCAACCAGCAGAACTTTGAAGTGAAAACCGATCTGGGAAATGTAACGGCCAGCGTGTTTGCCGCCACCCCTTTGCAAATGGTGGTGCACGATCAGTTTGCAGAGCCCGCCATCAACTGGATGAAATTAACAGACGGAAATAAATTACGGGAATATACCAACCAGTGGCATGTAGGCATTACATCGCTTCCGGAACAGCGGTTCCGGTTCTTAACCATTATCAGGATCAAAGAGGGCAGCGCTGAAGTGATGAAAACGGTCAGCAATGTTCAAGGCCTGGTGCAGGTACAGGCAGGTGGCTGGAACATAAATGCACAGCTGAACGGAGCCCGGCCGGCAGCTTTGCAGGTGAGCGATGGCGATGCATTTTTTAATTACGGAAATTTGCCGTTGAACTTTTCCGGTAAAAAAATCAAGCCTCAATTGCAGGGCAGTTCTATATTGCTGGAAAAACAGGGCAGCAAGATGACCCGGCAGGAAGTAGTGGATGAAACACCCGATGTGCTGAAATATGACCGTGAATAAATCAACGATCCGGGCCTGTTCTGCAGGAAGTACGCTTGCTGAATAGTGGCGTATAATGAGCCGGAATAAAACGATCAGGGCTGTTCATTCGACTGCAACAGCATCGGTGTAGAAAAAACCCGGCTGGCGCAGCCCAATAAACAGGCGTCATTTCCCATTTGAGAATGAACGATCATAGAATGGCTGAAGGTATCCGGCATCGCCCGTTCTGCCACCCGCCGGCTGATCTCCTGTACATAAAAACTGTCGGCATCGGAAACTCCTCCGCCAATGATAAGTTTTTGCGGGCTGAAAATATTGATCAGGCTGGTAATACCAATGGCCATATAATGCAGGTGCTGCTCCATTACTTCTACGGCTGCAGCTTCGCCGGATAGATAGTGCCGGCTGATCATTTTCCCATTTAGATCCGAAGGTGCTTTTCCGGTAAGCGATGCGTAATCCCGGATCAGGGCTTTTATAGAAGCATAGGCCTCAAAACAACCGCGGCTGCCACAAGAGCAGATCGGGCCCTCAAAGTTGAGAATGATATGCCCAAATTCCATTCCCTTATTCCGGTAACCACCATATAGTTTGTTATTGATCACCGCACTGCCTCCGATGCCGGCACCAACCGTCAGGAACACCGCATCCGAGCAGTTTTTCCCCGATCCGAATTGCATCTCGCCCCAGGCCATCATATTGGCATCGTTGTCTACCACCACGTTCAGGCCGGTGGATGCCGCAATCAGCGCGCCCAGGTCTACATGATGAAAACCCGGCAGGTTATCGGCACCTCCCAGGATGACGTTGTTCTCTACAATTCCGGGAAAGCCCACGCCCACCCCCAGGATCTGGCCTTCGGCAACGCCGGCACATTTACGCACTGCCGCATTGATGAGCGCAATGATCTCGCCTTCCGTCAGCACGTCCCTCGACGGCATTTTAAACGAATAAAGGATCTCCCCTTTCAGGGTGATAAGACCGCATCTTACATAGGTGCTACCCACATCAATGGCAATTGCATACATCTTTGTCAGCTTTTGTGTTTAATGAATACAGGAGAACATTTGATCGCCCATCTTACCTCAAAGTAATGCCACATCACAGACAAGCCATTTCAAAAATGGATTTATTTCTTTAGAAATGGGTGATTTTTTTACTCCAAAAAGCGGGGCGTGCTTTATCACGGCGCGTTAACTTCCTGATCATTTGTTTTTTACAGTTCATAAAAACGGCATCGCCCTTTTTCACTACGAATCGGCATGTTTATTTGCTACATATTCTGTGGGCAAACAACCATAATATTGTTTAAACGACGTTGAAAAATAGGAAAGGGAACTAAAGCCAGACATATAGGCAACCTCCGTAACGGAATACTCCTTGCTTTCTAAAAGTGCCGCCGCCTTTTTGAACTTGATGCGTTTGATAAAATCGGTGGTTGACTCGCCCGTTATGGCTTTTAACTTCAGGTACAGGCTGGAGCGGCTCATGCCGATATTGCGGCTGAATTTCAGCACGGAGAATTCCGGATCGCTGAGGCTTTCTTCAACGATCCCGATGGCCTTACGCAGGAAGTCTTCATCAAGCGTATTGAATGCAATGTTTTCGGGAACAATTTCCGTTGCAGCGGAATAGTACTCTTTCAACCGCCTCCTGGACCGGATGATGTTTTGCACTTTGGCCTCCAGCACCGGAAGCGAAAACGGTTTGGTCACATAGTCGTCGGCCCCTGCCTCCAGTCCCTTTACCTGGTTGGAGGGCTCACTTTTGGCTGTTAGCAGGATCACCGGGATATGACAGGTAATGATGTTTTGCTTGATCTTTTTACAAAACTGGATGCCATCTGTTTCCGGCATCATCACATCACAGATGATAATATCCGGGGCCTGCTCTTCTACCCGTTGTAAGGCCTCCTGTCCGTTATAAGCCTTTACAATGGTAAACTGGTTTTCAAAATAGCCGGCCAGGTAATCCACAATTTGTTCGTTATCGTCCACGATCAGCAATTGCTGTTCATGCTTCACCGGTTCGTCGGGTGCATCTTCTTTATGCTCCTGGTCCTGTGCGGCAGCGGTAAGATTATCCAGCAACAGCGTATAATGATTATCGGTACTGAATTCTTCCGTCTGGTACTGGTCACGGCTAACCGGCAGCTGAACCGTAAATACCGTTCCCTTTGCGGGCACGCTTTCTATGGAAATAGTGCCATGGTGTAATTCAACCAGGCTCTTTGCAAACGCCAGGCCCACGCCGGAGCCCCAATTGGCATCGGAATGATTCACCTGGTAAAACCGCTCAAAGACCCGCTCGTGGTCGGTAGATGCAATGCCTACACCGGTATCGCTTACGGTAATAATCATTTGCCCGTTCCGGTGCTCAAAGTTTAGCTCCACCGTATCACCCGGATGGGTATATTTAAAAGCGTTTGACAGCAGGTTATTGCATATTTTTTCAACAGCATCCCTGTCGAAATAACAGGAAAACTCCGACCGGTTGGCTTTAAAATAATATTTAATATTTTTTTGAAGAGAGAGTTCCAGGAAGGATGCGTAGATGTTCCGCATAAAGGAAACAATATCGCCCTCTGTGAGCTCCAGCTTTTTCAACCCGTTTTCTGTTTTCCGGAAGTCCATCAGCTGATCCACCAGCTGGTAGAGCCGTCGCGCATTCTCCAGCATGCGCTCATGATATTTCCGCAGCTTTTTTTCCGGAACGGATTTGTTCAGCATTTCTTCCAGCGGCGCAATAATCAGGGTAAGCGGTGTTTTAAATTCATGAGAAATATTGGTGAAAAAATCCATTTTCATCTGGCTCAGGTATTCCGCTTTTTCCCGGTCGCTCCGTTCTTTTTTCAAAGCGGTTTTGGCCTTTATGCGCTCTTTGATGACGCGGTATGCGATATAGCCGATGCTCGCCAGTACAGCAATAAGGAACAGGTAAAAACCATTGCTCCGCCACCAGGGAGGCAGCACCTGGATGTGCAGGGCGCGAATGGGACTTTTTTCGCCAACAGGCCCCGTTGCCTGTACCTCAAGCGTATAATTCCCCGGCTTCAGGTTGGTATAAACGGCTTTTGGAATATTTTCACATACCAGCCAGTCATTGTCAAAACCCTTTAGCCGGTAATGATATTGAATGCTGCCGGGGGCGATATAATTGAAGGTGCTGAAGTAAACCGTAAACTGTTTGTATTCGTGCGACAGGCGCAGGTTGTTGGTTTCGCTGATGGAGTGATCCAATACGTTGTAGCTGCTTCCGGGGGCCACATGCGTATTAAAAATATCCAGGCCCGTAAAGGTAACGCGCAGGTCAAAAGGCTTTAGCTGGATCGCCGGTGGGTAAAAATAAATAAGCCCGTTCAATCCTCCGAAAAGGACCAGTCCGTCGCTGGCTTTGCAAAATGCCGGAAGGCTGAGTTGCATATTGCCCATGCCCGTTTGATTATTGAAGAGCTGGATCTTATTGAACGTGTCATAAAGTTTGATCAGGCCCCTGCTGGTAGAGATCCAGATCCCGTTCTGATCATCCGGCTGAATGCCGAAGATGGCACCTTCGATGGCATTGTTGGTGCCCGTGTATGGGATGAATCGCTGTTGCCGCTCGTCAAAAAGATTCAATCCATCCCGGGTACCCACCCAGATCCGGCCCTGCTGATCTTCTGCAATACAGTTTACCAGCTCGTTGGAAAGGGTGGTGCCGGCAAATACGTCGAGGTGGCTGAGATCGGGGCTAAGGGCATTCATGCCATTGATGGTACCGATCCAGATCCTTCCTTTCCGGTCCTGCAGCAAAGAGGTGATGCCTTCGGAGCTCAGTTGCTTGCCGGATGGATCCCGGTCGAAGTGGATAAACCGCTGTTGTTCCTTATCGAAACGGCTAAGTCCCGAACGGGTGCCCACCCAGATGCGGTCCTGCTGATCCCGGAGCAGTGCATGCACCATATCACTGTTAACGGAAAAGGGATTGGACGGATCATACGTGTATTTCTTTACAGCGCCCGTTCTCTTGTTCACCAGGTTCATACCGGCATTAAAGGTGCCGATCAATGCATCGCCCTCCCGGTCAAATGCAATGGCCTTAATATTGTTGGAACTGATGGTATTGGTATTGGTTTCCGAATGCGACAGGTAGCTAAGCTGGTTGGTTTTCCGGTTCCAGATATTAATACCTTTATCATTGGTGCCGATCCAGATGTGCTGCTCCGGACCTTCTTTGATCACATTTACCACCTGGTCGTTCAGCAATACACTGCCGGTTGTCTGACTCAGGATATTAAAGCGGATATCGTCTTTGTGATAATAATTCAGTCCGCCAAAAAAAGTGCCCAGCCACATGCCGTTCTGCCGGTCTTTAAAAATGCAGCGTACAGAATTCTGACTAAGGGTTAAATGCCGGTTGGACTGGTGCTCAAAATTGCTGAAGGTTGCGGTATGGGTATCCAGGATAGACAGGCCTCTGAAGGTGCCTACCCACAGGTTCCCGGCCTGATCCCATGCAAGGCTCCGGATATCATTATCGATCAGGCTGTTTGCGGTTTGCGGTTGGTGCACATATTTAATGACATGGTCGTTCTTCAGATCCAGGCAAAACAACCCGCTGTTTTCGGAACCCATCCAAAGGAACTGGCCCTGTCGCAATAATGCGTTAATGCGGGCACTGACCTGTGCCGGTTGCCGGGCTTTTGCAGTTTTTGTGGCAGGATCCAGGTCGTATACACCTTTGTCGGTGGCCAGGAACAAATGATTGTCGATAAAAAGGATTTGCTGAATGGTGCTGATGGGCGCACCGCTTATTTTATAGGGAAAAGATACAAACCGGTTGCTGGCCGTATCCAGGTAATAGAGCTCGCCCGAGTTAGCAGCAAACCATAACCGGTTGTTTTGATCAGCTGCGATGCCGGAAATAAACCATTCTCCCGGCTTTACCGGCAACGGGTAATTATCGAACCGCTCTTTTTTATAATTATAACGGCTTACGCCTTTGTTGCCACCGATCCACAACATACCCTTCCGGTCGGTATATAAACTCCTGATATAACTTGAAAAAATACTGCTGCTGTCTTTTTTATTGGGACGGAATACCGTAAACGTCTTTCCGTCGTACCGGTTCAGTCCGTCCTGTGTACCCACCCAGATAAATCCCTGATGATCCTGTTGCACCGCAAACACGGTACTTTGCGACAATCCCTGGTCCACAGAAATCGTTCTGAAATACCTGTTTTCGGCAATAGTTGTTAGGGGTTGTCCTGAGGTGAAGTGGTATATCTGTAAGCAATAGAATAGTATCCAAAAACCCTTTCCTTTCATTGCCTGCAATTTAATAAAAATAGCGCTTGGGCCCCTGTCCGGAGATCCTGAATGCGTCAGAGTTTTAAGAAAGCGCCTTTTTTTAACATATACCTACCATTCCGCGCCGCCGGGTGGGCACCAGGTAAGCATTCATGAATGGTATATTTACAGCAAATGATTAGATCTGGCCCGTCCGACGGTACAGCGGCCCTTCGCCTTCAATTTGTTTCACTCAGGGCGACAGTGGCGTATATTATCAGCAGCACGTCCGCTTTGAAAGAAGGGTCAACATAACAATAGAGGCTTTGGCCAATCCGGGCGTATGAAAAATATTTAGAGTTACGTGATGATGACATGATACAGTTGGAGCTGAAATATGTAGATTTTCCAGCCTGCTGCTAGGCCTTGGTTCGCCCAATTTTCTTATATAGAAAAATGGCACAGTCTGTCTATCAAATCAAAAATTATGATGCGTATAATCAGGAAGAGTTGTCTAAATTATTTAAAGAAGCTTCCAGTTACAATAGCTTGATGGATCATTGGAGTGATATCCCGGGAATGGCTAAGAATGGTAGATTAATGGAAATATTTTAAACAGAGCAATGAAAAGTTGATGCATCGCGTAGAATGGAAAATTGGTGAAATGTTTGGAAGATGTTCTAAATAAGGCATAGTCAAATGTTGTCCCTATGTTTACCCCAATAAAAAAAGGCTCACACAACTGATTGAATTTCAATTATGTGAGCCTTAATGTGGTGGTCCCACCTGGGCTCGAACCAGGGACCCTCTGATTATGAGTCAGATGCTCTAACCGGCTGAGCTATAGGACCAATGCTGTTAACAGCAATAATATTTCAAAAGAACCGATGAATCTAAATCAACCCTGTACGGAACCGGCTTCCTTCAGGGGGGGCGAAATTAAACAAAATAATCATTCCACAAGCAGAAAATCCTGTTTTCAAAGAGAAAAGTTTTCCAAGAACAAGGGGTTATTAACCTAATTTTAACCCAAAGAGAAGCTATATTTGCGCAACTTAAAATATTTATGAAGAAAATAGTTCTATTCCTGGCTGTCAGCTTTTTATTGGGAGGGGCACTATACGCCCAGGTTGATACATCTGTAGCAGCAGCTGTTATGGCTGCCAATCCACCAAAACCCAAAAAGAAAAAATATGATCTTTCCAAACGGGCAAATGATCACTTTTTGCTTCAGCTGGGATATACCAATTGGACAAATCTGCCGGATAGCATTAAAACAGGAAACCTGCCGCGGAGCATCAATGCTTATTTCATGCTCGACTTTCCGTTTAAAAGCAATCAGCAGTTAAGCGCCGCCATTGGGTTGGGTATCGGTTCCGATCATATGACCCTGGATAAGAACCTGAACTTTGTAAACGTAAGAGGCACCGGTGCAAAGCTTCCCTTTAATGATACGGCCCGTTTCGACGTAAAGAAAACAAAACTTTCCACCGCCTACCTGGAAGCTCCTATTGAGCTGCGTTTTGTATCCGATCCGGAGCATAGCGACCGGAGTTTTAAAGTGGCGCTGGGGGTGAAACTGGGAACCATGATCAAAGCGGCCACCCGGTCGAAAGTGATTCAGTCCAGTGGCGACTACCTGCTGAAAGAATCGAGCAAACGTTATTTTAATACAACAAGAGTCGTGGGTACCGCCCGCATTGGTGTTGGCCATTTTACCCTGTTTGGAACCTACCAGTTTACCAAATTGCTGAAGGATGGCGCAGGGCCGGAGATAAAGCCCTTCACCGTTGGTTTAAGCTTTGGTGGGCTCTAATGCTGGTTTATGACTTTTTTGAAGGCGGATCCGTTGGGTCCGCTTTTTTATTGCACCAATGGCTGATTTTATTATCTTTCGGCACCGGCGCGGTTGCTGGAGCGATGGCCTTTATCTTTCTAAAGAACGGTTACGGAAGAAACGAATAGAACAGGTATGAATGACCGCTGCCTGGGCAAGCATCGATGCGGGATCATCAAAACAGGTATATGAAAAGAATGTTCAAATTTTTATCGCAAGGATGCATGCATACCCTGCTGCTTTTATTAATGCTGATGCCGGGTATCACTTTTGCATATGTGAAAAGAGACCTGCTGCAAAAACAGGGCAATGTGCAACAGGTAAAAACGATGTTATTACCCCGTGAGCAATGGATCCCGTATCCGGCCTATAAAGACCGTGCGGGCTGGGACCAGCTTACCGGTGGATATAAAAATGCCTTTATTGAAAAAGGCAATGCGGCGCTTAACTACCTGTGGAAAGTGGTAAAGGCCACGGATTACCTGGAGTATACCCGCAGTGGGTCCCGGGTAATTATGGAAGCGCCCTTCAATGAAAACATAGCGGCTGTTGTAAACCTGTTTACAGCAGAACTGGCGGAAGGAAAAGGCCGGTACCTCAATCAGCTGGCCAATGGGGTCTTTGCTGCCTGTGAAATGACTTCCTGGGCATTATCAGCACATCTGAGCCTGCAATCGAGTAAAGTAGGATTTCCAGACCACCGGGAGCAGGTCATTGACCTGATGGCCGGAGATGTGGGCTCCCTGTTTGCCTGGATCTATTATTATTTTCATGACGACTTCCGGAAAATAAATCCGCTGCTGGAAATGCGGTTAAAAAAAGAACTGGAAGACCGCATTATAGAGCCGTATATGAAGCGGGATGATTTTTGGTGGATGGCCCTCCGGTACAAATCCGGCGACCTGGTGAATAACTGGAACCCCTGGTGCAATTCCAATGTCTTGCAGACATTTGCGCTTATTGAAGATGACCCCGAAAAGCTGGCCCGCGCCGTTTACCGGACGATGATGTCTGTAGACCAGTTTATCAACTATACCAATGAAGACGGCGCTTGTGAAGAAGGCCCTTCTTACTGGGGACATGCTGCCGGTAAATTATACGATTATCTTCAGCTACTGCATGATATCACCGGAGGAAAGATCTCTCTGTTTGGAGAGCCCATTATTAAAAATATGGGAACTTATATCTCCCGCGCCTATGTGGGAAATGGCTGGGTGGTAAATTTTGCCGACGCTTCGGCAAAACTCTATCCGGATGCACCATTGGTTTACCGCTATGGTAAGGCGGTGAACAGCACAGAGATGATGCAGCTGGCTGCTCTTATCCGGAGCAGCGGCAAAGAGGGGCAGGTGCCGTCGCAGGGAAGGGATGCCTACCGGTTGTTTCAAACGCTGCGCTTTGATAAAGAGCTGGCCGCATGTACAGCCGCGCATAATACGCCGGCCGTTACCTGGTATCCGCAAACGGAGGTTTGTTTTATGAAGCAGGGCACGCTTTTCTTTGCCGGTAAAGGCGGCCACAATAATGAAAGTCATAACCACAATGATGTAGGCTCTTTCAATTTATATATGAACGATGCCCCGTTTTTTATTGACGCCGGCGTGGGAACCTATACCCGCCAAACCTTCGGACCGGGCCGTTATGCTATCTGGACCATGCAAAGTGGCTATCACAACGTGCCGGTCATCAATGGATATGAGCAGCGAAATGGTGCTGCCTACAAAGCCAGGAACGCGCAATTTCAGGAGGCCGGCAAAACCTTTTCGCTGGATATCGGCAAGGCGTACCCGGATAGTGCCGGGATAACAAAGTGGTTGCGAAGCTACCGGCTGAACAATGGCACACTGGAAATAAAAGACGCGTTTTCAATTGCTGACCCCAAAAAAGAAAACCAGGTCCATTTCCTTTGTTATGGTACCGTAAAAAATAACGCACCCGGAAAGATCCTGGTTGAACAGGATGGCGGCAAAGCCGAACTTACGTATAACAGCCGGGATTTTGAAGCTGCGATCGAAGCCATTCCCCAGGAAGATGCCCGCTTGCAGGCTGTTTGGGGAAAACAAATTCATCGCGTTATACTGGTAGCCCGCAAGTTGCAGCGGTCTGGAATTTATGTGTTCCAGATCCGGAAGTTGTAGCTTTCGTTGATCCGGAACAGGCCGATGGGATATAAAAAGAGACAAATTTGGGAAAAAAGAGACAAATGAATACGATTCTTTCATTTATTTTAAAGAGATTGTCTAGGAAATAAAGCAAGGATCTGCAGGCACAGGAAGACGTTGGTTGAGCAAGAAAATGTGGGTCCAATGATTTTCCAGAGTGTTAAAAGCTCCTGCTGCCTGGGGAAAGGAAGCGCTTTAAAAAGAGGCTTCAAAAAGTATTACCTGCGCTGATAGGTAAGCCAAGCTTTGGGATGGCTGGTTTATGTGTTTATTGAACTCCCGTTATATTTAATTCTTAACATTGATTATCTTCATATTGTTTTGGTGTTGCAATGGATGTTCAGATAAAAGACAGGACGGCGTTATTATATCTGCAGAACCGGGTGGCGTATGCGCGTGACCAGGGAGCGTACAAAGAACTGTACCTGTATTTTTACCCATCAATGTATCGTCTGGCCCTGGTCATCGCGGGAGAAGAAACCATGGCTGAGGAAGTGGTATCCGATGTGATGATCCGTATCTGGACGATGGAATACCGGCTGGCTTATGTAGAACATCTGAAAACCTATCTGCTGACTGCGGTACGCAACACAGCGCTTACGCATCTTAAAAAGAAAGGACCGCAAATCCCAATCCCTGAAGAAGCCTGGGACCGGGAAGCGGCCGCTGCCGATATCCCGGATCAACGGCTGATGACTGCAGAGCTTTCTGAACTGATAGAACGGACGGTGCGCGCATTGCCGCAAAAATGCCAGGAAGTGTACCGCCTTATCAAAGAGGAAGGACTTTCCTATAAAGAAGTGGGAACCATTCTGCAACTATCCCAAAATACACTGGAAACGCATATGTGTACGGCCCTGAAAAAACTGAGAGCCGCCCTGAGTGCCTATCTTTTGAAAAAAAAATCATGATCAGGGTCACGGTAGCCCTATTTTTTTGAGTCTAATAGTATAGACAATGGACAAAAAACTGGAACATAAGTTTTACAGGTTGTTTGCGTTGAAGTTGTCGGGGGAAGCTACTGCCCAGGAATTGGAGCAGTTGGAAACTTTGCTGACGGCGAATCCCGAACTGCGTTTCTTTTGTGATGAACTGATAAAGCCGGTGATAGCAGATGAAGCATACGGGGACCGGGCAGAACAATCGTTTGCTGCACATGCGGTAGATATGCATTTGAAGGGACTGTGGCAGGAAAAGGAGCAAACGCAGGCAGTACCTGGTAAACGGGGCTACTGGAGACGTGCCGCCGTATACATTGCAGCGGCCTGTGTGGTATTGCTTATTGTTTCTTTGACAATGCTATTTAACCGGAAACCGCCGGCGCATATGGCCGGCAATGAAACGGCAACAACGAAAGGGTCGAAATCAAAGGTGAAATTGCCGGATGGAACGGTGGTTATGCTAAATGCGAACAGCCGGTTAAGCTATGATGAAATGTTCAAAGGCAGTACAAGGGAAGTAACGTTGACCGGTGAAGCTTTTTTTGATGTAACGCATGATGCCGCTCACCCGTTCATCATTCATACCCATGCGGGCGATATTAAAGTGCTGGGTACCGCATTCAATGTAAAGGCATTGGATAACGGTTTTTTTGAAACTACGCTGATCCGCGGTAAAGTAGCGATTCGCTTAAAGGAGCATGAAGACGAAGAGATCTTACTGCGTCCGGGGCAAAAACTGGTGACGCGTGCAAAAGAAAAAAAGACCGAACTCCTGAAAATTGTTCCGCTGACCATTAAAGACAGCGTGGTGGCGGAAACCTCCTGGATGAAGAACCAGTTGTTTTTTGATGACCGGCCTCTGGCAGAGATTGCCGAAGAATTGGAACAGCATTTTGGGGTGAAAATTATTTTTCAGTCGGATAAGGCCCGGCAATTCCGGTACACCGGTTCATATAACGATACGGACCTGGATCAGATCCTGGAATTGTTGAAACTATCGCGGCCCTTCCGGTTTCACCGGGATAAAGATGTAATTATCATAGAATAGCGCTTGCAATTGTAAAAACTTAAAATAGAATAATATGATGAAATCAGATTAAACTGCTTTAAAAAGAAAAGGAGAATGCGAGCACATTCTCCCTAAGTAATCGTCCGTTAAAGCGCCAACCTTAACGGAATTGTTTAATTAACTCAAAACAAATATATGCAAAATTGTACTTGCCAGGGGCGAGGTGTCAGACCGCGCCTAAGGGATTTTTTTATCATTATGAAGTTATCCGTAGTATTTCTTTCACTCGCTTTGCAGGCCTCAGCAACAAATTACGGGCAAAATACCATCAACCTGAAGGAAGAAAATATATCGCTTACGGAGGTGTTTAAAAAAATTGAAAAAAAATCCCCGTACCGGTTCTATTTCAGTAATGATGTGCTGCCCAAAAAATACTTTACATCCATTTATGCTGAAAATGCCAGCCTGAGCGATGTGATGACGAAAATACTTGCAGGTGCCAATTTGGCCTGGAAAGAGCTGCCGGGTAATAAAGTAGTGGTAGCTGCGGGTGATCCGTTATCTGACGAAAACGTAATCATCAAACGGATCGTTACCGGTGTGGTAAAAGATAATAAAGGGATGCCGCTGGAGAATGTATCGGTAATGGTGAAGGGCTCCGGAACGGGTATTAGCACTTCAGAAAATGGCCGTTTCTCCATCAATGCCAACAAAGGAGATGTGCTGGTATTTTCAAGTGTGGGATTCCAGACAAAGGAAGTAACGGTTGGCGACCTGGAGGCGCTTGAAGTAACCCTGCTTTCTGTTGATAATTCTTTAAGCGAGGTCATTATTGTAGGATATGGAACCCAGAAAAAAGGCGACGTGTCGGCCGCCATTACACAGGTTTCCGGGAAAGTGTTGGAGAACAGGCCCATTACGAACCTGGGTGCAGGGCTGCAGGGGCTGATTCCCAATCTGCAGATCACCCCACAAGGCGGCGCTCCCGGACAGGGATCCAATTTCAATATCAGGGGCTTTACTTCAACCTCTAATTCCGGACCATTGATCCTTGTAGACGGGGTGGTGCAGGACCCTAACCTGGTAAACCCCGCTGACGTGGCCAGTGTTACCGTTTTAAAAGACGGAGCTTCTGCTGCGGTATACGGTGCAAGAGCTGCTTATGGCGTTATTTTAATCACTACAAAAACCGGAAGGAAAGATCAGTCACCCTCTATTAATCTGTCCAGCTCTTACGCAGTGAACGATATTACCGTAAATCCCAAATACGTAAACTCGCTTACTTATATCAATTACATGGATTCGGCAAGCGTAAATGCTGGTGGCGGGTTGTATTTTTCACAGCGTATCCGGGACGGGGTAACGGCTTACTTTAATGATCCTGCCCATAACCCTTATGTATTGTATGATCCGTCTATTGATAAAACAGGGTATTATACCTATGTAGGTAATACAGACTGGACGTCTGCATTGTATAAAAGTGGCAGTATTCTGAACAATAACGTGTCTTTAACAGGCGGCTCAAAAAACACCACGTACTATATGTCTTATGGCAATATGCGGCAGAATGGTTTCCTGTCTTCCTATAACGACTATTATCAGCGGCATAATATTAACCTGAACGTTGTTTCGGATGTTACGCCCTGGTTAAAGCTATCCGGTAAAATACGGTACACGTATTCGTTCGAAGATCATCCCTCTGGTGGTACCGGCGGTAATTCCGGGCTTACCGCAACCGGTGGTTCGCTCAAAGGTGATTTGAGACCATTGATGCCGGTAAGGCATCCGGATGGCAATTTTGCAGGACAGGGAAGTTTTACGAATCCTTTTGCGGTAGGTGCATTGGGTGGTCATAGTCAAACGAAGAAAAATGATCTGTGGGCAACAGCCGCAGCAACCATCACACCGGTAAAAGACCTTAAGCTGGATATCGATTATTCATTCAATCCATATTCGTCCAATACTGAATTTACATCGCAGCTGTTTAGGGAATATCATGCAGATGGTACCTATAATATCTATCCCTGGACCAATCCGAACCTGGTAAACCTGAACAATAATAATGATTATTATCACGCGCTGAATATATATGGCAATTATACCAGGCACCTGGGTTTTCACAATCTCAGCTTAATGGCCGGGTATAATGAAGAAGTGAAGTTGCTGAAGTTCTATTCTGCTCAGCGAACCAATCTGATCGATAATAACCTTCCGGTACTTAACCAGGCAACAGGCACCATGACGGTTAATGAGCAATTGCGCAGCTGGGCGGTGCAGGGCTATTTTGGCAGGTTGAATTACGACTATGATAACCGGTATTATTTAAGTTTGATAGGCCGGTACGATGGTACCAGTATTTTTGCTCCCGGTCATCGCTATGTTTTCAATCCCTCTATCTCCGGTGCCTGGCGGATCAGCAATGAAAAGTTCTGGAAAAATAATGCGGGTCTTTCCAATCTTTTTAACGAGTTTAAGTTGAAGGGGTCTTATGGAAAAATGGGTAACCAGGCACTGGATCCCGCCAAATACGGATACTTCCCCTATATTTCCAATTATGCCACGAATACCGCTTATCCCTATATATTGGGAAACACCACTACACTCCCCGTGGCGGTTGCACCGGGCAATTTGGTAAATCCTGATTTTACCTGGGAAAATGTAAGTCAGTGGAACGTTGGAACGGAACTGGAATTACTGCAGCACCGGCTGGGCCTGTCATATGATTATTACACCAGGTACACAACAGGCATGTTTGTTACAGGGCTTGCCTTACCCGGTGTTTTAGGCGCCACACCTCCCACCCGTAATGCGGCTGATCTAAAAACCAGGGGTTGGGAATTTTCGGCGAACTGGCATGATGATATCGGCAAAAACGTTTCATACAGAGTTGGCGTAGTCTTGTCAAATTCGGACGCTTATATTACCAAGTTCGACAACAATCCTACAAAATTGATCGATAATCCTTATTATGTAGGATATCGCATAGGACAAATTTGGGGCTTAAAAGCCGACGGGTTGTTTCAATCAGATGCCGAGGCTGCCGCTTATCCTATTGATCAATCACAACTATATGGAGGTGCATGGCACGCGGGTGATGTAAGGTACCTCGATCTGGATGGAGATAATAAAATAACACGCGGAAAAAACACCGCCGATTCAAGCGGAGATCTGCGTATTATTGGCAACACCAGTCCCCGGTATCAATACGGCGTTACAGGTGGTTTCTCATGGAAAGGATTAGACCTGGATATTTTTGTACAGGGCGTAGCTAAAAGGGACTTTATGCCGGATGGCCGTTATTATGGTATCGGCAGTCAATGGGATGTGCCCATGGAAGCCGCCTTAAATTACTGGTCATACCAGAACCCGGGAGGGTTCCTGCCACGGCCTTACATTGATGGTACGCATGGAAACCGGGGTGGCTTGGGATATGGAACAGACCGTTATATGCAAAGTGCTGCTTACCTGCGCCTGAAGCAAATAACGCTCGGTTATAATATTGTGCAACCCTGGTTGGAGCGCGTAAGAATTGGAAGTATAAAGGTTTATGTAACCGGGCAAAATGTGCTTACCATTACCAAACTTTCCAAGTTGTATGATCCGGAGAATCTCAATCTGTTGGGATATCCGATCACCAAATCATGGGCGGTGGGGCTAAACATTGCATTGAAGTAGATTCCCGGTCGTTAGCCGATTTTTAACCCATCCTTTTAACGGATCAATAAAATTTCAAACTGATGAAACAACGATATTTATTATATATTCTTGCATGCCTGGTGTTTGCCACGTCTTGTAAAAAAGTGTTGGACAGAACGCCGCAGGATGCAATTACCGATCTTAATTTCTGGAGCAGCATCGACAACCTTAAGCTCTATTGTAATAATTTTTATGGTTCGCTTTATGTGCCCGGTGCAACAGCCGATAATCAAAGTGATAACAGTGTACCTAATACAGTTAATACCTGGCTGTATGGAGATGCCGTAGTTCCTGCATCCGGTGGTGGATGGGGATATTCCAACTGGAGCAATATCCGGAATGCCAATTATTTTTTAGCCCGGTACCAGCAGGTAGTTGACGACCCTGCCCTGATTAACCGGTATGTGGGGGAAATAAAATTCTTCCGGGCTAATGAATATTTTAATAAAGTAAAAAGTTTTGGTGATGTGCCCTGGATCAACAAAGATCTGAACATTAACGACAGCGCCTTCCTGTACAAACCCCGGACGCCGCGCCAAACAGTGATCGACAGCGTCATTGCCGATCTGAATGCTGCCGTAGCCTATCTGCCCCTGCCTGCAAATGCGGAACTGGGACGGCTGCATAAATATGCCGCGTTGCAACTCCTGGCAAGGGTAAACCTGTACCAGGGAACCTGGATGAAGTACCGGAATGTAAGTGGCTGGCAAACCTATCTTACAAACGCTGCTACTGCTGCCAAGCAGATTATGGACAATGGCGGCTATTCCATTCCCCGGCCAACCGCTTTGTATTATTTTAAAAATGGCGACCTGGTAGATGCAAAAACCAATACTTATGCCACCAAAGATTATCCCCTTTATTACAAGGAACAGTTTATTACCGAAGACCTTACACCGAACAAGGAATGCGTTATGCCAAAAATATATGTAGTGAATGTCTTGACCAGCGGCTTGTCAAGAACGGTAGGTGAGGCGAATGTGGGCGTGAGTAAAGATCTGATTGAAGATTTTTTGTGTGATGATGGTTTGCCCATCGCACTTAGTCCGCGATATAAAGGTGATGACTCTGCCGCAATAGAGTTTCAAAACAGGGACCCCCGTTTGCGGAATATGATCGATAACCGGTTCCTGCCAAACAACCTGAACAACACTACGCTTGTATCCAATTACTTGTCCCCGGTTGCCAGTGGTACGCCTACCGGGTACCTGGCGTCTAAATTCAAAAGCCCGATCCCCAAGCAAAATGAGGCCAACCAAACCACCTATGACATGTTTGTATTTCGATATGCGGAGGTGCTGCTGACCTATGCGGAAGCGCTGGCAGAGCTGGGTAATATCACGCAAACAGATCTGGATAATTCCATTAACCTGTTGCGGGCCCGGTTAGACGAACCATCACTGCCCGGGGGTAAAATGGCTCGCCTGACGTTGAATCCTGCTGCAGATCCAAATGCCACGACCATTGCCGGTAAATCCAGGTATGGCTATGCGGTGTCCCCGCTTATTTATGAAATAAGGCGTGAGCGCAGAATTGAGCTGGCTTTTGAAGGCTTCAGATGGGATGATATTGTAAGATGGAATGCCGGTAAATTAGTTGAGAACCCTAAAACCGTTTATGGAATTGTAGCCAGTGCGGATGTACGGAGCCAATATAATGCCTATTACGGGTCTAATATATTTACCGGTGTAAATCTTGCTACGATCACGGACTGGGATGGAAAAAACAAGCAGGTTATATCGCCTTATACCAGGGCGATGCGTACCTGGAACGACAAGTTGTATCTAAATCCCATCCCGCAGGACCAAATCAACCTGGGAAAAGGCTCCATTGTTCAAAATCCCGGTTGGTGAGCATAGATGGCGTAATATTGCAGGCATGGCACCCTGCAATTCGATCAACGATTGAAATAGGCAGATTAAATTCCATTTAACATTCCGGATACACTGTGTGGCGTCCCTGCACGGTGTATCTCTTAAAGAAAAAATCTTTGGGTTATGAGCAAACGGATTCTTTTTTTTATGGGGCTGATGCTGGTTTATGATGCGGGCATCGCTCAAAAGCAAAACTATGTACAGATCTTTCCCGGTGAATCAGAAAAACAGATTATTGAGAAAGCCGCGAATATTGTACCTACACCCCGGCAGCTGCGCTGGCAACAGCTGGAGCTGACCGCCTTTTTCCATTTTGGGATCAATACGTTTACCGGCAGGGAATGGGGCGATGGTAAAGAAGATCCGGCGATCTTTAATCCAACGGCGTTAAATGCGGAGCAATGGGTAAAGACCATGAAGGACGCAGGTTTTAAGCAGGTGATCATAACTGCCAAGCATCACGATGGGTTTTGTTTATGGCCTACTGCTACCACAATGCACTCGGTAAAAAGCAGTCCCTGGAAAAACGGAAAGGGCGATGTGGTAAAAGAAGTAGCAGCGGCCTGTAAAAAGCTCAATATGGGCTTTGGAGTGTACCTGTCTCCCTGGGACCGGAATGCACCGGTTTATGGTACCGATGCGTATAATGATTTTTTTGTACAGCAGCTGACCGAATTACTTACCGGCTATGGCAAAGTGGATGAGGTTTGGTTCGATGGCGCTAATGGTGAGGGACCGAATGGCAAAAAACAGGTATATGATTTTAACCGTTGGTACCAGCTGATACGGAAACTGCAACCCCAGGCAACCATTGCCATCATGGGGCCTGATGTGCGCTGGGTGGGTACAGAAACCGGCCGCGGACGCCGGATGGAATGGAGCGTGGTAACTACCAATAATCTTGATCAGAGCCAGGTGGCCGCCAACTCGCAACAGGGGCTGTTATTTAAACCCATCAGCGATTTGAGGGGTGATGATCTGGGAAGCCGCGAAAAAATTGTAACAGCCAAAGGGCTGGTCTGGTATCCGGCAGAAACGGATGTATCGATAAGGCCGGGTTGGTTTTATCATGAAGACCAGGATAAAAAAGTAAAAACACCGGAAGAACTTTTGAAGATCTATTTTACATCGGTGGGCATGAACAGTGTGTTGTTATTAAACGTGCCGCCCGATAAACGGGGACTGATCGCCGATGCCGATATACGCTCCCTGCAGGAGTGGACCCGGATACGCAACGGGCTTTTCAGTACAAATTATCTCAGGGGATCAACCATTCTTTGTAAAAATGGTACGCGCGCAAGCGCGCTGTTAGATGGGGACAATGCTACCTATTTTACCACAACCGGTACGGATACAGCCACCGCAATCATCTTCAAACTGAAAAAGCCGACAACATTTAATGTGCTTTCCCTGCAGGAAGATATCCGGGTGGGCCAGCGGGTAGAAAAATTCAGTGCCTGGTATAAGGAGGGTGGTCAGTGGAAGCCCTTTGCAAATGAAACAACCATCGGGTATAAACGATTGCTGCATTTTGACCCCATAACCGCCGCTGAAATAAAAATTGAAATAGAATCGTCGAGGTTAAACCCTGCAATAGCAGAGGCAGGGATCTATTTTTGTAAAGAATTAACCGGTACGGATAGCAAATAGAAAAGATTTAACAGGTGCCATTTAGATCCGTCTGCCGGAGATGGGATTTAAATGGCACTTTGTTTATCTGAAAAATGATCAGTTAAGCCGTTGCGTTTGTACGCAGCATAGGGAAATACTACAGGCGAAACGAAATAAAAGCCTGGGAAGCCTGCCCTTAACCGCATTATTCATGAATGGGGGCGGTGGCTGATATAACTGACTGGATATGAAAGAACGCTCCTATTGTTCAAAGGCCGGCCGGCATCTAGCGACATCAGATGCCGTGTTCTTCAAAATAAAGCAGCACATGGTCTTTCAGGAAGTTTTCCTGTTCTATGGGACTCATTACGGGCATTTGTTTCAGCTGCCGGAAATGCGGCCAGCCGTCCTGGTCTTTCCCTTCATACACATAATAACCACTGGGTGCCAGCAAGCTGCATATGGCCACATGCATCAGGTCCTGCTTTTGTTCTTTTGAGAATTTGGGCTTTATCTGCCCGAATTCCTGGATGCCGATCAGGAATAAAAGCGTTTCCATATCCGGTTTTTTCCCAAACCGTTCCACCAATTTTGCTTCCAGGTTCCACCAGCGCACCTGCAGATCATCACTCATTACCATACTGCAAAAATACAGGGTTATGAAATACCGGTGTACGCCCTTTTTATAAGGGGATGTAATGATAATACAGGAAAAGGTGGCCGGCGGTGCTGCAAAAGCTGTGCGGATCCCTTTCTTTGCAGTAAAATAGGGTATTCTATCAAAAAAAGGCATGCCTCTTTTTACGGTGAACAGCAACCCTTATCTTTGCAGCCCCAAAAGGATGGCTGCGGCCACCCTTCAAACAAAATAAGAATCAGCATGAAAGCGTATAATATTTTAATAAAGTACCGGTTACCGATCAGCATTATTTTAATCCTCGCGGGTATATATGTAAACTATGCAGGCAGTTTTTGGCCGGCGTTTCCCCTGTACCTGATCGGAGTCATTCTTTTATTTAGTCATTTTTTCTTTGGACCGCTGCGTTTGATCCAGGAATTTATGGAAACCGGGGACCTGGATGGTGCTGAAAAAGTATTGAATTCCATTCGCTTTCCAAACCTGCTGTACAAACCGATCCGCTCCGTATATTATACGCTGAAGGGAAATATTGCCATGAGCAAGCAGGATTTTGATAGTGCCGAAACCATGATGAAAAAAGGATTGGACCTGGGTATGCCCATGAAAGAGGCCGAAGGTGCCAGTTTATTGCAAATGGGGATGCTGGCCATGCAAAAAGGCAATACCCGCCAGGGCGAAAATTATATCCGCCAGGCCATCCGTAAAGGATTGCCGGATAAAGAGAACGAAGCCGCAGCCTATCTGCAGATGTGCAGCATTATGATGAATAAAAGAGAATTCCGGGCTGCAAAGGATTTCTTCCGCAAGGCCAAGGCCTGTAAACCTACCACACCGCAGATCGTAAGCCAGATCAAAGAAATCGAAAAGTATATTTCCCGGATGCCGGGATAGAGCTATCAGTGGTCAGCTATCAGAGGTCAGTTATCAGTTATCAGCAATCAGTTATCAGATGATTTCGTTTGGGCTCAGCAGATCTATATTCAATGCGGATCTTTAATAGCTTGATGATTTCCGAACAGGAGCAGCAATGGCTGAAAGCTGGCTACTACCCCGAACAGGAGAAGGTCCAACTGAAAACTAATAACTGAAGGCTGAAAACTTGTCTGGGCTATCAGAGGTCAGCAATCAGTTATCAGATGATTTCGTTTGGGCTAAGCAGATCTATATTCAATACGGATCTTTAATAGCTTGATGATTTCCGAACAGGAGCAGCAACGGCTGAAAGCTAAACGCTGATTGCTGAAAGCGGGCTACTACCCCGAACAGGAGAAGGTCCAACTGAAAACTAGTAACTGAATGCTGAAAACTTGTCTGGGCTATCAGAGGTCAGCTATCAGTTATCAGATAATTACGTCCGGATAAGCAGATCCATATTCATTGTTAATCCTCAATAGACTTATTATCTCCGAACAGGAGCAGCAACGGCTGAAAGCTAAACGCTGATTGCTGAAAGCGGGCTACTACCCCGAACAGGAGAAGTTCCAACTGAAAACTAATAACTGAATGCTGAAAACTTGTCTGGGCTATCAGAGGTCAGCTATCAGTTATCAGATGATTTCGTTTAGGATACACGTATCCATATTCAATGTTAATCCTCAATAGACTTATTATCTCTGAACAG
>NZ_JASLGT010000010.1 GCF_030150205.1 Niabella sp. | reverse complement strand
GATTTGTCCAGCATATCAGGCACATATCCTTTCAGCTTCATAAAATGGCGGGCGTTGTCCTGATGGCCTCCAAAATACAAGGCTGATACAAATGCCGTGGTGATAATTTCTGCATCGCTTACCCTTACTCGCAAATCCTCGCTATGCTGCAACGACTTTAAAATATCATCTACAATACAATAAAGAGCTATAATTTTACTGTCTGAAAGCATGGCTATAGTTTTTTAGATGTGGTAATCCAAAATTATTATAACATGCTTTCTCTTTTTATTCTTTTATAACTAGCAACTTGGGTTATTTAAAATTTGTTAACTTCAAAACCAGAAACAATTCGTCACAAAAAGTCCAAAGGACTGATATAATTATAGCACCAACGTTGACGCGGACAAAACCCCGAAGGGGTGGCATTTTATAACCTATAAAAAACCAAAATCATGGCTGGAACCTATTCCCAAATCTACATTCAGATAGTTTTTGCCGTAAAAGTCCGGCAAAACCTGATTCACCCCGCCTGGAAAGATGCGCTCCATAAGTATATCGCAGGAATTATCAAAGGCAAGGGGCAAAAACCGATTATCGTAAACGGCATGCCGGATCACCTGCATATTTTTGTAGGATTGCGACCGGCCATGGCCATTTCAGACCTTGTAAGAGATATCAAAAACAATTCCTCAAATTTCATCAATGACCGGCACCTCGTCAATGGCAAATTTTCCTGGCAGGAAGGATTCGGAGCTTTTTCCTATGCCCATTCACAAATTGAACAGGTATACAATTATATTTTAAACCAGGAAGCACATCATCAAAGGAAAACATTCAAAACCGAATATGTGGAATTCCTGAACACATTTGACATTCCTTTTGATGAAAAATATTTGTTTGAATGGTGCTGACCCTAAGGCACGCGGCCGTTATTCCGGGCCGGGCATTGCCACAACCCGCGCATATTTCAACAAAAACGGGAAAACCAATCTAACTCAAAAGACGTAAGGACGGGGGCCTGCCAGTCGCCAACTCTTCCGGCAGGTGTAAACTATGACTTGACAAACCTGGTACACGGTTGCCCAGAGAACTTCCTATTTACCAGAATATAGAAATACGCTACGGACCCGCTTCATTCCCGCTAACGATTGTATGCCCCCTTTCGTTTAAATATTTTTCACAAACGACCGTTAAGATTTAATAATCTTTAAATAACTACAAACACAACAGAATAAAAATCAATTTCTCTTATATTTGCGCACTTAAGTTATAATAAATTTTATATGGAGAAAAGTATTGTAATTCTTGCCGGCGGTGGTCCTGCACCCGGTATCAACACGGTGATCGGTTCTGTAGCTAAAACGTTTTTGAAAGATGGCTACCGGGTAATTGGTTTGCACGATGGTTATAAAAACCTTTTTAACGGGAAAGGAGTTACCACCGACATCGATTTTAAACTGGCGGATGACATCTTTAGCCGCGGAGGTTCTTTTCTGCGTATGAGCCGGTACAAACCAAAAGATGACGAGTTTACAAGCGAATTCTTTGAAAAAAACAATATAAAATTACTGGTAACCATCGGGGGCGACGATACGGCTTCTACCGCTAACCGGATTGCCACTTTCCTCAGGAACAAAAACGTGCCTGTTCAAAACATTCACGTTCCCAAAACCATCGACAACGATCTTCCGCTTCCTTATGGTCAGCCTACATTCGGCTACCAGAGTGCACGGGAAGAAGGTGTAAAACTGGGCAAAACCATTTACGAAGATGCCCGCACCTCCGGTAACTGGTTTGTTGTTTCGGCCATGGGCCGTGAAGCCGGTCACCTGGCTTTCGGTATTGGTGTTGCCTGTCATTACCCGATGATCGTGATCCCCGAAATGTTCAACAAAACCAAACTGACGCTGGATAAGATCACCAAACTGATCGTTTCTTCCATCGTAAAAAGAAATATCCTGGAAATTCCTTATGGCGTTGCCGTTGTAAGTGAAGGGGTATTCCATTTTATGAGCGATGATGATATTACGGCATCCGGCATCCAGTTCACTTACGATGATCACGGTCATCCCGAACTTGGAAACGTAAGCAAGGCGCATATCTACAACATTCTTTTACAGAACGAATTAAAAAAACTGAATATTTCCGTAAAAAGCCGCCCGGTAGAATTGGGGTATGAACTCCGTTGCCTGGCTCCCACCGCTTTCGACCTGGAATATTGTACCTACCTTGGAATGGGTGTAAAGCAACTTTTTGATCAAACGGTTACGGGTGCCGTGGTTACTGTTGACGCAACCGGAAACGTTAAACCGCTTTACCTCAAAGATGTAGCAGATGAAAAAGGCAAGGTAAAACCCCGTTTGATCGATATGCAAAGCGCAGATACACAGACCGTATTTGCAAATGCGCTGCACTATCTGACAGATGCAGATAAAGAAGCCGCCAAGAAGTATCTTGACAATCCGGACGAATATCTGTTCAATAACATCCTGGAGTGGAACTAAAATTAAAACCAGATACAATTAAAACCGCCTTTGCTGCGCGGTTTTTTGTTTTTAATTTGTAGCTTCCGGTTTTAATCAGCAATCCCTTTTCCGATGCCATCGGAATATTAACATTAGAAATCGAAAAATGACAGAAACTCAAAAAGTTCGAAAGAAATCTGTAGAAACAGCAAGCGTTTCAAAGGATACAGACCATAGCTTCAACCGCACAAAGATCGTGGCCACGGTAGGGCCGGCCTGTAATACTTATGATAAACTGCTTGATCTTGTAAAAGCAGGTGTAAATGTTTTTCGTCTGAATTTTTCTCATGGGGTACATGAAGAAAAAAAACAGATCATTGAATACATCCGCGAGATCAATCAAAAAGAAAAAACAACAGTCGCTATCCTGGGCGACCTTCAGGGTCCCAAACTCCGCGTAGGAGAAATGGAAGGCGGCGGTATCATTGTGGAACCGGGCGATACGTTCATCTTCACCAATAAAAAAATGGTGGGTACCAAGGAAAAGATCTATATCTCCTACCCCAATTTTCATAAGGATGTAAAAGTGGGCAACAAGATCATGATCGATGATGGAAAACTTGAAGTGATCGTTCGGAAGGTCCTGCCTAATAATGATGTGAAGGTTGAAGTAGTGCTGGGCGGATTCCTTTCTTCCAAGAAAGGTGTAAACCTTCCTGATACCAAGATTTCTTTACCTGCGTTGACGCCCAAAGATCTTGCAGACCTGGATTTTATTATAAAAGAGCAGCTGGGATGGGTGGCATTGTCATTTGTACGCCAGGTGGAAGACATTAAAAAGCTCCGCAAGATCCTGGACAAGCACAAAAGCAAGGCCAAGATCATTGCAAAAATTGAAATGCCGGAAGCAATTCCCAATATCCGGGAAATCATACATGCATCCGATGGAATCATGATTGCACGGGGCGACCTGGGTGTGGAACTGCCGGTAGAAAAAGTGCCTTTGATCCAGAAGAGCATTATCCGCAAATGCATTCACCGTGCCAAACCGGTAATTGTAGCCACACAGATGATGGAAAGCATGATCGACCGTTCCAAACCCAACCGCAGTGAGATCACCGATGTGGCCAATGCCGTGCTGGAAGGTACCGATGCTGTAATGTTGAGTGCCGAAACCGCCAGCGGTAAGCACCCCACGCTGGTTGTGCAAACCATGCGGAAGATCATACTGGAAATTGAAAAAACAGAATATCACTATGACCTGGCGAATGAGTTGCAGCCACAACCGCACTCTCCTTCCCTTTCCAGTGATGCCATTTGTTATAACGCCTGTAACCTGGCGAAGGACACAAGGGCAGATGCATTGATCGGCATGACGCAAAGCGGCTACACCGGTTTTATGCTCAGCAGCTACCGGCCTAAAGTGCCTTTGTATGTATTTACAAAGAACCGTACGCTGATCGATCAGCTTAGCCTGAGCTGGGGTATCCGCGCCTTCTTCTATGACGATGACCAGCACGACCTGGATACCATTTTTGCAGACCAGATCAATATCCTCAAAAAGAATGGATTCCTGAAACGTGGAGATACTGCCGTAAGTACCGGAAGTACGCCGGTTCATCTGAAGTTACACACCAATACGATCAAAGTAACCGAAGTTCAATAAAACAAAAAGCCTCCAACCGGAGGCTTTTTTAATGGCATTCATAACATTTTTTATTGCGCGGAGAAAAAAGGCATTTGCAAATTTTCATTTTGCTTAATGCCAGCAGTAACAAACGAACAAGAGCATAATAAAAGCTCCCCTCCGGGAGCTTTTATTATGCTTATGCATTCTGCTAATTGTATTAATAAACCAATCTTGTTTTAATCGTGTGTTTCACATTATTCAGGATCGATGCCGCCTTCTTCGAAACCCCTTTCTCTACATCCAGCACCACATACCCGATATCATCATTTGTTTTCAGGTACTGCCCGGTGATATTGATATTGTTGTTCGACAATAACGTGTTGATCTCTGAAAGTACCCCTGGCCTGTTATAGTGTATATGAAGAATGCGGTGCACCCCATCCTGCGAAGGCAATGCCAGGGCCGGAACTGTATGTGATCCGTTGGAGATCCCTTTCTCGATAAAGTTGAACAGCTTGGAACTTACATCCACACCAATGTTTTCCTGTGCCTCCTCTGTGCTTCCTCCAATATGAGGCGTTAAAATCACATTGGGCAGGTTTTGCATCGGACTGGTAAATTTATCGCCATTTTTCTCCGGCTCCCAGGGAAATACATCCAGTGCAGCTCCGCTGAGATGTCCCTCTTTCATAAATTTGGCCAGGTCATCCAGGTTTACAACTTCGCCTCTTGCGTAGTTAATAAGAATTGCTCCCTTCTTAAAATATTTCAGATTGTTTTTAGTAATCAGGTTTCTTGTTTGCGGGTTATCCGGAACATGCAGCGTAACCACATCCGATTGCTGCAACAATTCTTTCAGGGATTTAGCATCCTTTGCATTCCCCAATGGCAGTTTTGTTTCCACATCATAAAACAACACCTTCATCCCCATTGCTTCCGCCAGCACACTTACCTGTGAGCCAATATTTCCATAGCCAATAATGCCCAGTGTTTTACCTCTTAATTCATAGCTGCCCTTAGAATCCTTCATCCAGATGCCATCATGTGCCGCTTTGATCTTATCCGGCAATCTTCTGATGAGCATAATAGAGTTAGCGATCACCAGTTCTGCAACCGAGCGTGTATTGCTGTAAGGTGCATTAAACACCACTATACCTTTTTCGGTGGCAGCTGCCAGATCTACCTGGTTTACGCCAATACAAAAACAGCCAATTGCCTGCAGTTTTTCAGCCGCATCCAACACCTTTTTGGTAATATGCGTTTTAGACCGGATTCCCAGAATATGTACATTCTTTATTTCTTTGATCAACTCTTCTTCTGTAAGCGCCTTCGACAATTTCTCTACCTTCGAATAGCCCTCGTCCTTAAAACGTTGTACAGCAAAATCACTGATATTTTCCAGAAACAAAATCCGGATTTTCTCTTTCGGGTAACTCGTCTCTTTTTTATTTGTCATACGAGCAAATATCCAAATAAGTTAACAAAAATTAAAATTTTAAGAACATTAGTTTTGTTCAGCGGCAGATACGATTAAATTTGCCCCTTTAAAAATCTTTGTACCTTGAGAGTTGTTGCAGTTATTTTAGCGTGGACATTATTAACGATTGGTTGTAAGTCTAAAACACAGGCCCAGAAAGAGAAATCAGGAGAGACACACAGTAACGTCATCGCTTTTGATGTGGAGCAAATGACCGAAGCCGATAAGGCCCGGTATCATAAAGTACTCAGTGACTTTTTTGATTCGGCATTGCTTCGGCGTGGATTTAATGGTGGCATTCTTGTTGCAAAGGGCGGCAATATACTTTATGAATCGTATCAGGGTTTCCAGGATCCCAATCGAAAAAAAGATACCATTGACGCTCAAACACAGTTTCACCTCGCATCTACCAGCAAGCCGTTTACAGCAGTTACAGTGCTCAAATTAGTACAGGCGTCCAGGATAGGTTTGCAGGACCCTGTAACCCGGTATTTTCCGTCGTTTCCCTATCCCGCTGTTACGGTGGAGCAATTGTTATCGCACAGAAGCGGAGTGCCCAATTATCTTTCTGTAATGGAAGATAAAACCAAGTGGAATCCCAGGCAGATGATATCAAACGACGATGTGCTGCGTTTCCTTGAACAATATAAACCGGCCCCCATGTTTAAAGCCGGCAGCCGCTTTGCATATTGCAATACAAACTTTGTATTGCTGGCATTGATCGTTGAAAAAGTAACCGGTAAAAAATTTCCGCAATATGTTAAAGAAACCATCTTCGACCCGTTGCAGATGCAGCACACCTTTGTATATACCCCTGCAGACAGCGGCCATGTGATCATGTCTTACAAACCTTCCGGGGCACTTTGGGTGAATGATCAGTTTGACAATACTTACGGAGACAAAAACGTTTACAGCACGCCGGAAGACATGTTTAAATGGGACCGGGCGCTTTACAATCCCGCCTTTATCCGTCAATCCCTGCTGGATTCAGCCTATCAACCACACAGTCATGAAAAAGCATCCATCCATAACTATGGTTTAGGCTGGCGGATGCTGAATCTGCCCAATGGAAAAAATGTGATCTACCATAATGGAAAATGGCATGGCTTTACACCGGCTTTTGGAAGACTGTTGGATGAACAGGCGGTGATCATTATCCTGGGTAATAAAATGAACTCCAATATGTACAATATGGCGCGCAAGGCCTATGATTTCTTTGGGGACTATATGCAAAACCGGGTAAGCGGTGGTGAAGAAGAAACCGAAAGCCGCACGGCTGCGGCCACGGCCATGCCGGAATCTAATGTAAAGCCGGCGCCGCGTCTGGCCAAAAAAACAGTAAAGGCCGCACCAGCAAAGTCGTCCCGTACATCTGGCAAGTCTACCGCAAAAAAACAAATTAAAAAAGCACCCGAAAAACAAGCAGCGTCAGCTAAAAAGAAAGTTACTTCAACTAAAAAGAAAACAAAGAAATAAAGCAATTGCTGATACGCTGATTTTTATCTTCGCACGCTCCCTGTAAAACCGGAGAGCAGGAAACACAACAACCAAAAGCATAAAGAGCATCACCGCGATCTGTTTTTGCCGTTGCAGGAAATAAAGCTGCAAGAGTAGCCACAGATTCGCAGATGGGCCTGCATACGCTCGATTTCAATGATTAAAATCAAAATGACCTGCGCGTCAGCGGCTAAAAGTCATATTCATGGGTACCCACAAAACCTGAACAGAAAACCCGAAACCTTCCTATCTTCGCGCACTTATGAAGTATCACGAGGAGATCATGCACCGGCGCACTTTTGCGATCATTAGTCACCCGGACGCCGGTAAGACCACGCTTACAGAAAAGTTTCTTTTATTTGGCGGTGCCATCCAGGTAGCGGGTGCCGTAAAAAGCAACAAGATTAAAAAATCAGCGACTTCCGATTTTATGGAAATCGAGCGGCAACGGGGTATCTCCGTCGCCACATCGGTAATGAGCTTTGAGTACCAGAACATCCTGATCAACCTGCTGGATACACCGGGTCACAAAGACTTTGCAGAAGATACCTTTCGTACCCTTACAGCGGTGGATAGTGTAATCCTGGTGGTAGATAGCGTGAACGGAGTTGAGGAGCAAACCCGCCGTTTAATGGAAGTATGCCGGATGCGCGATACCCCGGTGATCGTATTCATTAACAAAATGGACCGTGATGGCAAGAACCGGTTCGATCTCCTGGAAGAAATTGAAAAAGAACTGAATATTTCCTTACATCCGATGACCTGGCCTATCAACAGCGGCAAGGACTTTAAGGGCGTATACAATTTGTACGATAAAAATATCCGGTTGTTTACGGCCAATACCAAGGCCGATGAAGAAGATACCCTGGCTATTTCTGATATCCAGGACCCGATCCTGGATGACCGGCTGGGATCTGCCGATGCGGCCCTTCTGAGAGAAGATGTGGAACTGGTAGACGGCGTGAACGGCGAGCTGAACGTAGCCGATTACCTGGCAGCCAAAGTGTCACCGGTATTCTTTGGAAGTGCCATCAACAATTTCGGGGTAAAGGAAATGCTGGATACCTTTATCCGTATTGCCCCACCACCTCAAAGCCGCGAAACCTCCACCCGGAAAGTAGATGTGGAGGAAGAAAAACTCAGCGGATTTATTTTTAAGATCCATGCCAACCTCGATCCCAAACACCGCGACCGGATCGCATTCTTCCGGGTTTGTTCTGGTAAGTTTGAGCGCAATAAATACTTTCATCATGTGCGTTTAGACAAAGATGTTCGTTTCAGCAATCCATATTCATTTATGGCCCGGGATAAAAGTATTATCCAGGATGCCTATGCCGGAGATGTAGTGGGTTTATTTGATACGGGGAATTTTAAAATCGGCGATACGCTGACAGAAGGCGAAAATTTCTATTTCACCGGGATCCCCTCCTTCTCTCCCGAAATTTTCAAAGAGGTAATTAACCGAGACCCGATGAAAACCAAACAATTGGAAAAGGGATTACTTCAGCTAACAGACGAAGGTGTAGCGCAATTGTTTACCCAGTTTGGCGGCACCCGTAAAATTGTAGGTTGTGTGGGAGAACTCCAGTTTGAAGTGATCCAGTATCGCCTGTTGCATGAATACGGAGCTTCGGTAGAATTCAGGGCCCTGCCTTTTTACAAAGCCTGCTGGCTCACCAGTAAGGATGCTAAGAAGCTGGAAGACTTTGGAAAATTCAAACAAACCAATACCGGCGAAGACAAGGACGGCAATATGGTATACCTTGCCCAAAGTGAATGGTTCCTGAATACAGAGATCACCAATAATCCTGATATTGAGTTTCATTTCAGCAGCGAGATCCATCAGTAATAAACATATCTTACCGGATATAATTTTTCCGAGGATCGCCGCGGATTTTGATCGCTGATATTGCCGATCGATTTATCTATGTGAAATCTGCGCCGTCATGTGGGATGGGTTTCCGCTGGTTGATCCGCATTTTTTATTATCTTCCTTTAAAAATCATACGCATGCGCAGTTTCAGATTCCTTTTTCTGGCATTCATTCCCGCCACCTATATATCCGCCCAAAATACCGGCGCATTCAATACAGCTACCGTTGAAAAAACGATCCGCTTTCTGGCCTCCGATGAAATGAAAGGCCGGGCAGTTTACACTCCCGAAATTGATAAAGCTGCCAGTTTTATTGCAGCCTCTTTTAACAAAAGTGGCTTACAACCCTTACAGGGCAGTTCTTTTTTACAACCATTTACAGCATATAGTGCCGCATTTAGAGGACTTACAGCCATAATTAATCAAAAAGAAGTTTCAAAAAATAACGTAATCGTAGTTACCGGGGAGCCGGAACTGGAGGTAACCGAAAAATCTGGATATACGGTTAGCACTATCCCCGCGGGCAGTTCACTTTTTCTCAAAGCTTCCGAAGCTGTTAGCAACGGCAAAAACAATATTGTACTGGTAGACGAAAGTTTTACGCCAGACTTTAAACGACTGGTATTTTTTAAACGGAACTTTTTAAAGCGGTCCGGCTCTACAGTTTTTATCCTGGGCAATCCGTCCCTGCAAACCTATGCCATCAAGGCTTCGCATGTTATTACCGAACATAAACTTGCCAATGTTGCCGGACTGCTGCCGGGCAAATCGCGCAAAGATGAATATGTTATCTTTTCTGCCCATTACGATCATATAGGCATCGGCAAACCGGTAAATGGCGACTCCCTTTACAACGGCGCAAACGATGATGCTTCGGGCACAACGGCCGTCATGCTGCTCGCCGATCATTTTGCCACCCTGAAAAACAATGAGCGTTCCATCATTTTTGTGGCCTTCACCGCGGAAGAATCCGGGGGCTTCGGATCACAGTATTTCAGTCAGCAGCTGGATCCAGCTAAAATTGCGGCCATGCTGAATATTGAAATGATTGGTACCGATAGCAAATGGGGCAAGAATTCTGCTTATATCACCGGTTTTGAAAAATCATCATTGGGCGCCATTCTTCAAAAAAACCTGGCCGGAACCGGTTTTGAGTTTCATCCCGATCCTTACCCCGACCAGCAATTATTCTACCGTTCCGATAATGCCACCCTGGCCAAACTGGGTGTGCCGGCCCACACCATTTCCACTTCAAAAATGGATACAGAGCCGCATTATCATCAACCCAGTGATACCGTAGAAACGCTGGACCTTGGCAATATGACACAGATCATCCGGTCTATCGGCATCAGTGCGCAATCCATTATTGCGGGCAAAGACACGCCTTCCAGGGTAAAGGAAGAATAGTGCTTCCGGAAGCTTGTTTCAGTAACTACAGCACCGCATATTCCATCCAGGTAACAGGCTACTCGTTGGTCCATTGAGTATTGACAGGGTCGCTTCAGCCGCCATGTCCTTAATAGACTTGCTTTTCATGCAATAAAGTGCAATAATTGACCTGTTTTCAAATTTCACGATGCACACTTATGTAATTGTTGCAACAGCGGCATCCTTAGTGAAAACAGCGATTATGAATATCAGCATCCCCAATCCCTGTCATGAAAACTGGGAGCAAATGCAACCGGAAGAAAAAGGGCGTTTCTGCAATGCCTGTTGCAAAACCGTTACCGACTTTACGGGTATGAGCCCGGAGGCCATCGGCACCTATCTTAAAAATTACCGCTCACAGCAGATTTGCGGAAGATTTATGGCCAGTCAGCTTACCCCGGAAACAACGCTCCTGTCATTAACCAGGTCCATATGGCAGTCTGCAATGAATTACACCAGAAAACTAGCGGCTGTTTTTTTATTATTCCTTGCATTTAGCCAGGATTCACAGGCTCAAACGGTTAAAAAAAACACCGGGAACAACTCCACAACTGTTGTTCAGCAACCATTGTGGGGAAGAGTAGCTATATGTCCGCCAAAACCGGAACCTGCAAAAAAGAAAACACCTTATAAAAAGGAAAAATTGCCGGTCTTTAAAAGCGATAGTATCGGTACTGAGAAAAAGATCATCACTATGGGAATTGTGGTATTGAACACAAATGGAAAACAGTAACTATGAAAATTCAGATCCCAATCCCCTGTCATGAAAACTGGGAGGCCATGCGTCCTGGTGAAAATGGCCGCTATTGTAATACCTGTTGCAAAACAGTGGTAGATTTTACCGGCATGACACCCGACGCCATTTCTGCTTACCTGTACAACACCAGTCACAGAAAATATGCGGACGGTTCACTGAAACGCAATTGGCGATGGAATATGAGGCAGAAGTATACCTGGCTGCCAACCATATTTCCCGGTCGGGCTGGCCCCTGGTAAAAAGGGTTGCGGCGGTGTTTATGCTGCTCTTTGCGCTTTCCCGGGCCGGAAACGCCCAGGTTTCCAAAAACGAACTGCCAAACGTCGTGGTAACCAGCAACTGTACTAAACGAATAGGCAAGGTAGTGCCAAATACGGATCCTTTTATTGTACCGATGCCCAAACTTGCTCCGGTTCCGGCTCAATGTCTTGAAGGTATTGTAGGCGGGGTAATTATAACACAGCCAAAAGGGCGGGCAAAAAGACAATTGAAACGGCTTCAAAAGCAAGAGCGAAGGAAACAGAAGGCATCCGCTCGATTGACTGGTGAAGTAGCCGTGGTTGCCGGAATGGTTCAAACAGACTAAACATATTTGATTCATCTCCATTTCCTGCGGACAATAAAGCGTCTCCGGTGCATGGCAGATAACAATGAAGCATTGAAACACTGGAGTATTTCCTGTGATTGATGTGCTTAAAATATACATGCCGCCTCAATGACTGTTGAAGCGGCATGCCGGAAAATGGTTTTGTGGATCAAACGCCGGTCACTTCATTATGAAGCTACCAGCCCAATAGGACCTTAATATTTAGCCACGATCCCCGTATAATTATGCGGAGTGATCTGCCGGAGTTCCTTTTTAAGATCTGCCGATATTTTTAAACCCTTTATAAATTCATGGATGGCCATCTTGGTAATGCCGGCCTTGCCCCTGGTTAATGCTTTTAACGCTTCATACGGGTTGGGATATTTTTCCCGGCGCAGGATGGTTTGTATTGCCTCTGCTACTACCGCCCAGTTATCCTCCAGGTCCTGTTTCAGTTTGGCTTCATTCAAAACCAGTTTCCCCAGCCCTTTTTCAATGCTTTTAATAGCGATCATAACATGCGCCACCGGCACACCTATATTCCTTAAAACAGTGCTGTCGGTAAGATCGCGCTGTAAACGGCTCACCGGTAATTTGGCGGAGAGATGCTCCAGCAATGCATTTGCAATGCCCAGGTTACCTTCTGCGTTTTCAAAATCGATCGGGTTTACCTTATGCGGCATTGCAGAAGAGCCTACTTCACCGGCCTTTGTTTTCTGCTTGAAATAATCCATGCTGATATAGGTCCAGATGTCGCGGCAAAGATCCAGCAGGATCGTATTCAGCCTTTTGATTGCGTCAAAATGCGCCGCCAGGTTATCATAATGCTCAATCTGGGTAGTGTATTGCATCCGTTGTAAGCCCAGTACTTCATCTACAAACTCATTTCCGAATTTGATCCAGTCTACCTTGGGATAGGCTACATGGTGCGCATTAAAATTACCGGTAGCCCCGCCAAACTTAGCGGCAAAAGGGATGTAGGAAAACTGCTGCACCTGGTTATCGATCCGCTCTACAAAAACCATAAACTCTTTACCCAGTTTCGTAGGTGAGGCCGGCTGTCCATGGGTTTTAGCCAGCATAGACACATCGCTCCATTGTTTTGCCAGCGCTTTCAGATGCGACTGAAGGTTTACATAAGCCGGCATCAGCTCCTGCTCCATACTGCCTTTCCACAGCATGGGAATGGCCGTATTGTTTACATCCTGTGAAGTAAGGCCGAAATGGATCCATTCCTTTGCCTCCTTTGCATCGGTTTTATCCAGTTCCGCTTTCAGGAAATATTCCACCGCCTTTACATCATGATTTGTTGTTTTTTCAATCTCCTTGATCGCTTTTGCCTGATCTGTGCTAAAATTTTCAATTACAGCCCGCAGGTGTTTTTTGGCGGGGGCAGATAATTTCAGAAACTTTTTTTCCGCCAGGAAAAAAAGATACTCGATCTCCACGATCACACGGTACTTGATCAATGCATACTCGCTGTAATATTCCTGCAGTTGCTGTACCTGTTTATGATAACGGCCGTCTACCGGAGAAATTGCTGTTAAAGACATACTTAAGGTTTAATGTTCAAGGTTCAAGGTTCAAGGTTTAACGTTAAACTTTGAACATTAAACCCCAAACAAACTAAATTTGCACAAAAATAAAGGATTCGGCGTGGAAGAAAAGATAAGAGTTGGAATAATTAATTACCTCAATACAAGACCTCTTTTATACGGTTTACAGTTTCCCCCTATCACCGAAAAGATCGACCTGATCGAAGATGTACCCGCGAAACTGGCGGAATTGCTGCTGAATGACCAGATTGATATAGGATTGGTTCCGGTGGCCATTACGCAAAAACTGCCACAATACTATATTAACGGCAATTATTGCATTGGTGCCATTGGCGATGTAGCCTCTGTTTGCGTATTCAGCCAGGTTCCGCTGGAGCAGGTAGAAAAAATTTACCTGGATTATCAAAGCCGGTCATCGGTAGCATTATGCCGCTGGCTGATCAAAAACCACTGGAAGATCCGGCCGGAGATCGTAGATGCCCGCAGCGAATCTTTCGTGGACGAAATAAAAGGGACCACAGCCGGTTTGATCATCGGCGACCGCGCCTTACAACAGCGTCCTAAATTTGAATACATTTATGACCTGGCCGGGGAATGGAAAAATGCTACCGGCCTGCCCTTTGTTTTCGCCGCCTGGGTAAGTACCCGGAAGCTGCCGGATCATTTTATAGCGGAGTTTGACAAAGCCAATGCCTACGGTCTGGACCATTTGGATGAAGTGATTGCACGGATACCGGAGGGAATCTACGACCTTAAAAAATATTATTCACAGGACCTGAGCTATACACTTGACGAAGAAAAGCGCAAAGGCCTGGACCGGTTTTTAAAGATCCTTTCTGCACCGGTATAACGGTACCTGTTTTACAAACCTGTTGGGTAAAATCGCTGCGCCTATAACAGAAACTTCTTCTTAAAATGATTGGGAGCATCCCCCGTTTTTGCCTTAAAAATCTTGGAGAAAGAATAAGCAGATTCAAATCCCAGTTGATCTGCGATCTGTTTAACGGAAGCATCCGAATGCAGCAGCAATGCCTTTGCCTTATTCAGTTTCAACTGCAAAAAGTACTGGTGCGGAGACATCCCGGTATATAACTTGAAGGCTTTTCTGAATGAGGAATAACTGATACAAAAATCGCCCGCCAGTTTTTCAAACGACAGGTACGAATGGATATGGGCATGCATAACAGACATGGCCTGGTTGATCAGCTCCTCGTGTTTGTGCTTTTTATCAAAGTTCAATTGTTTTGACAGCGAAAAAATTTCACCAAACAGGTGCAGCAGCATCCCCGACACCAGTTGCTGATACCCCGTTTTCTCCAATCGCGTTTCCTCAATCACATCGGTAAATAAACGGATCACCGATTCGTTGCTGCCCAGGTAATAAGCAGGCGATTCCTTAGGAAAAAAATGGTGCTTGCAGATTTGTTGCAGAATATTGCCCTTACAACCGATCCAGTATTCTTCCCAGCCTGTATCCTCATCGGGTTTAAACCGATGCCATTCATAGGGATACAACATCAGTAAGGTTCCGGATTTTACAGGCATCAGCGCACAGCTTTTCGATTCAAAAACGCCCGTTCCGTTTAATATATAGATCAGTTGAAATTCATCAAGAATACGCCCTTCCTCCCAGTTGAAATAATGATGTGAGGGATGATCTGCGGGCGGGTAACGCTGCGATTTTGCAATCTTTGTACATCCGGCGTTTACAATATATAAACCCCAGCTTTTATCCACATTGCTGGTTGGAAGATATTTATAATAGTTGTTCATGGATGCTCAAATTTATCAAAAAATACAGGTCAAAGGTCATTTTTGATATTGACTTTGATGAGCAAAATTCAGGACTTTTGCAGTACCGTTAAAAGACCGGTGTTCAATGATTGCTATAAAAACAAATCGCGGAAAAAGAGCGGCAACTGTGGTATCCGCCCTGCTGCTCTTTCTGAGCCTTACGGCCGGCATACATGCCCAATCCCTGATAAAACCAGCGCCTCCTGTTACCTTCTCAACCATTCTCCGAAATTTCTCCAATCCCGGTAAAGAATTTCAAACAGCTCCGCTTTGGGTATGGAATACAAAGGTGACCACCGCAATTATTGATTCCATGTTGGTGGAGTTTAAGGCCAATGCCTTCGGCGGCGTATTTATACATCCCCGTCCCGGCCTCATTACCGAATACCTTGGTGAAGAATGGTTATCGTTGTACAAACATGCGGTTCAAAAAGCTGCAGAACTGGATATGCATGTATGGATCTATGATGAAAACTCCTATCCTACAGGATTTGCCGGAGGATTGGTGCCAGACCAGATGCCCGAATCTTATAACCAGGGGCAGATGCTTCAATTATTTAAATCCGATACCGTCCCCCATGACAAGACCTCTTTTTTTATTTGTTTAAAAAAAGAGGGCGACCGGTTCACAGATATTACAGCCACTGCAACACAGCCAGCCGGAGAAAAAGGCAGTTATTACCTGTTCCGCAAGCTGAGTTACACCAACCAGGCCGGTATGGTAGGACCGCCCAATTATCCATTGGTAGACCTGCTGGTAAAAGGTGTTACTGAAAAGTTTATCGATGTAACCTTTGGTCCCTATAAAAAGGCATTTGGAAGTGCGTTTGGCAAAACCGTTCCTGGTACTTTCTCCGACGAACCCAGCATTCCCACCCATGGCAGCCAAACCATAAGATGGACGCCGGATCTTTTTGCGGTGTTCAGGAAAAAATGGGGATATGACCTGGTGCCACACCTGCCTTCTCTTTTTGAAGAAACCGGCAACTGGCAGAAAATACGGCACAATTACCAGGAAACACTGTTGCAGTTATTTATCGACCGGTGGTCGAAACCGATGCAGGCTTTTACTCAAAAAAATCACCTGAAATGGACCGGACACTATTGGGAACACGGTTGGCCCGATCCCGGTGAAGGCCCCGATAATATGGCCATGTATGCCTGGCATGATCAGCCCGGTATCGACATGCTGTTTAACCAGTTTAATGAAACCAGTCCCAATGCACAATTTGGAAATATCCGTTCGGTGAAAGAGTTATCCAGTGTCGCCAATCAATTGGGCAAAAAGCGTACACTTTGCGAAACCTATGGCGGAGCCGGATGGGATTTAACCTTCAGGGATCTGAAGCGGCTGGGCGACTGGCAGGCCGCACTGGGTGTTAATTTTATGAACCAGCACCTTTCCTGGATGAGCATGGCCGGAGTGCGGAAATATGATTATCCGACAACCTTTTCCTATCAGAACTCCTGGTGGCCTTATTATAAACCACTCAATGAATATTTTGCCCGGCTATCCTATGCGCTTTCCCGTGGCATTCAAAAAAATACGGTATTGGTCCTTGAGCCTACCTCCACCGCATGGATGTATCACAGCCGCGTTAAGAGCAACGATCGCTTTTTTGAAACCGGCAACCGGTTCCAGGCATTTGTTACACAACTGGAAAAGGCGCAGGCCGAATATGACCTGGGCTCTGAGAATATCATCAAAGACCATGGCTCTGTAGCCAAAAATCAATTCAGGATTGGAAATGCCGGGTATACAACCGTGGTTATTCCCCCCGGAATGGAAAACATTAACCGGTCAACCTATCTCCTCTTAAAGCAATTTATTGCCAATGGCGGCCGGCTGATACTCTTTCATCCGCTAACCCGTATCGATGGTACGCCCATGCAATCTTCGGAACAATTCGCTGCCAACCAGCAGAACATTGTCGCTTATCCACAGCCGGACCCTCCGGTTATAGAGCAGATATTCCGGTCCGACGCTTTCTACATCCATATGGCCACGCCTGTTACAGAACAAGGCAGCCTCCTGCATCACCGGCGCATCGTCAGTGATGGTCAGCTACTATTTTTATCCAATGCAAATCTTACGCAGACCGCTGCAGGCTATGTGGAAGCAGCCGGAGATAAATTTATATTCCTGATGGACCTCCATACCGGTGCCATTCTGAAATACCCTAAAACCCAAAACCAGCACCGCACCCGTTTTTTATTTGATGTGCCTCCTGCCGGCAGTATCCTGTTATTTATCGCTGACAAAGAGCAAAAAGCCACTGGTGTTTACGATCCCATTCAACATAAAAAAGAGATCAATGGGAGCAATATAATAGTGCAACGTCCTGCAGAAAACACCCTGATGATCGACTTCTGCGATCTTCAGGTTCGCAATACGGAGGTGAAGGACCTGCATGTAAAAGATGCCACCCAACGGGTATTTCAGCAAAACGGTTTTCCCGGAGATCCCTGGGACCACCAGATGCAATTCAAAACCCAGTTTGTACAGCGGGATACCTTTTCCCGGGGCTCCGGCTTTACAGTATCGTATCATTTCCTGGCAGACAAAGATGTGGATACCAAAAACTTCAGGGCCGTTATTGAACAGGGACACTTATGGAACACTATCCGGATCAATGGCCAGCCGGTGCAAGCAGGCACCGGCTGGTGGCTTGACCGTTCGTTTACGGTATTGCAGGCAGGTCCCTATCTGAAACCGGGAAATAACACCATTTCACTGACCATTGACCCCATGCGCATATATGCAGAAATAGGTCCGCTTTTTATCCTGGGCAACTATAACCTGGAGTCGGCTGCAAAGGGATGGAAGCTTGTTAAGCCCCGGGCACTGACTGCCGGAAGCTGGAAAAACCAGGGCTTGCCCATGTACGGGCATACGATTGTTTACCAAAGGACCTATTCCCTGAACGAAGCAGGCCGCTATTTGCTGCAGCTGGACTCGCTGAAGGCATCCGTGGCAGAAATATTCGTAAACGGACAGCAGGCCGGAATGATATATGCGGCGCCTTATCAGCTTGAAATATCAAAACTGATAAAAAAAGGAACAAATACCATTGAGGTAAAAGTCGTGGGCAGTTTACGCAACCTGATGGGGCCGCATTATAAAACGTACCGGCAGGGGTATACCGGTCCCGACAGCTGGAACGGCATCCCCACCTATCCCCCGGGCAACAGCTATATTCTGTTCGACTATGGGCTCGGCAACATCCGCCTGTTCCGGAGTACACAGGATTAAACCGCAAATTTTATTTAATAGATCATTATAAGAAACACATGCAAACAACTGGTTTAAAAATCGGATTAATGGGTATTGGCCTGGATGCTTATTGGGAGCAGTTTGAAGGATTGCGGCAGCGGCTGGAAGGGTATCTTCAGCTGGTTGAAGAACGCATCAGGAAGATTCACCCAACAGTGGTCAATGCCGGATTGGTTGACACTGTAGATAAGGCCTTCGCCACCGGCAGCCGGTTCCGGCAGGAAGAAGTGGATCTGATCTTTCTTTATGTAACCACTTATGCCCTCTCTGCTACTGTGTTGCCGGCCGTACAGCGTACCAAAGTGCCGGTTATTATTTTAAACCTTTCTCCCGGCCCTCAAATGGACTATGCGGCTTTTAATGCGATGAATGACCGCACAAAAATGACCGGTGAATGGCTGAGCTGGTGCTCCCCCTGTCCGGTGCCGGAAATCGCCAATGTGTTTAAACGAACCGGTATCCGGTTTTACCAGGTAACGGGCATGTTGCAGGAGGATGACAGCTGCTGGAATGAAATAAATGAATGGGTAGAAGCAGCGAAAGTAGCCCACACAATGGCACATAACCGGTTGGGTTGCCTGGGACATTATTACAGTGGCATGCTGGATATTTACACCGATCTTACCCAGCAATATGCGGTCTTTGGCGGGCATATCGAATTACTGGAGGTAGATGAACTTTCAGCGCTCCGGAAAACAGTTGCTGAAAAAGAAATCAGGGAACGGATCCGGCTCTTTCAGGACCTGTTCGATGTTCAACCCGATTGCCCCGAAGCTGAGTTATACCGCGCTGCCTGTACATCCATCGCAATGGAGCTGCTTGTATCGAAGTATCAATTGGGCTCTATCGCGTATTATTATAAAGGAACCGGAAATACAGAAAACGAAGATACCATTAGCTCCATCATCCTGGGCAACTCCCTGCTTACAGCCAACGGCATTCCCGTAGCCGGAGAATATGAAATCAAAAATGCCCAGGCCATGAAGATCATGGATAGTTTTGGAGCAGGCGGGTCGTTTACAGAATACTACGCCATCGATTTTAAAGAGGATGTGGTATTAATGGGCCACGACGGGCCGGGCCACCTTGCCATCGCCGAAGGCAAAACAAAGGTACGCCCCCTGGGAGTTTACCATGGCAAAGTGGGTAAAGGATTATCTGTAGAAATGAGTGTTAAACATGGCCCCGTAACCCTGCTGTCTGTAGTGGAGGCTACGGAAGGAAAACTGATGCTATTGGTAGCTGAAGGAGCATCTGTAGCAGGACCCGTTTTGCAGATCGGCAACACCAATAGCCGCTACCGGTTCCCTTCCGGAGCAAGAAATTTCATTAATAACTGGAATGCCCATGGCCCGGCCCATCATTGTGCGGTTGGTGTTGGACATATAGCCTCCAGGATTAAAAAACTTGGAAAGCTTTTAAATATGGAGGTAGTCGTTATAGAGACATAGGAATGGTACCGGTCACAGATTAGTTGAGCGGCTGCCTTCCCATCCTTCCTGTCCGGAAATCTTTCCGGGCTTTCAGGATGGCTTTTAGCACGCGCCTTTTTTCCGATCCGTAAAAAAGATGATTCTTGATGCGGTTGTACAAATCCTTTTTGAGAAGGGCAAACGCTTCAGGAAAATCCATGCCGTATATTTTGGAGAGATACAGAAAATTCCGGTACATATAATACAACCGGAAAGGCGCATGCAACGTGCGACTGGTTTTCTGCAGGTTTTTTAGTGAGCGCACCGTATGTTTTGTTCCCAGGTTATGATTGAGATAAATTCCGGTGAAGCAGAGTGTTTCAAAGCCCCGTTTGGCAGCCTGAAAACAGTAGGCATGATCCACACCATCTATAAACAACTGCTCATCAAAGCCTCCTATTTGCCCGGCAAGGTGCAGGTTTACCATACTTCCCGATGTAATCAGCAACCGTGATGGTTTAAATACCGTTGAAGGCGGTTGCGGGGCTCTTTCAGTTTCAACCCCAAACATGGCTACGGTTTCCAGCTTTTCAAAATGCTTAATATTGGAAATATATTGCTGCAGCTGCTCTTTGTCAAAACGGGAATCCTGGTCCATTGTCAGCAACCAATCAAAATCTTCATCAGCAGCCCTGGTTACTGCCGCATTTAGCCTTGTCGCAATCCCCCGGTTCACCCCGTCAGCGATAAGGATAATTTTGGGATCCTGACTGATTTCCTGCGGAAAAGAATAGGAGGGCTCGCTGTTATCAAAAATATAAAGCCGATCCATTTCGTTCAGATAAGTTGCGATATTACCCCAAAAATCATTTCCGGGAAAATAGGTAATCACAACCGCTGCAAACTTCATATTCCTTATGCTTATATGCGTTACACTGAAACAGCTTTTATGATCGTTTTCCCGAGATCAGTTTCTTAATCTGACCAGTAATTGATTTTTTTTGTCCAAACACCGCATAATCACCAATCGTGATTGTTTCATCGCCTTTAAAAAGATTGCGCGGCTCATTAACGGTTCCTTTCAGATAAACTACGATCGAATTATAATAGTGAATCCCCCAAACAGATGTGGTAATTTTATTAAACATCTGCTGACGCCGCCTTTTTTTTGCAAACCATCCGTGAAGGTTATCGATATGCCGTTTACTAAACTCGATAAAGGTGCCGGTCTTTCTTAAACCACCTCCATAATTCTTATAATAGGAAGTGTGCAGGTCCTCACACATATAGATACCGTTATTCTTTACATGATCAAAAAGCACATTAAAGGTAGTGATCTGTTGTTTCATGGTATGTCCTCCGTCATCCAGCAGAATATCAATGGGAGGAATGGATTTTTTTACAGATTCCAGGAACTCCGGATCTTCCTGCGAACCAATGAATATTTTTACATTCTCACGTTCAAATCTTTTGCACTGAGGATTCACATCAATGGCATATATTTTCACCTTATCGCCAAAATATTGCTGCCAGAACTGAAGCGATCCACCGTGCGAAATGCCGATCTCCAGGAATACGAATTCTTTATTTCTATATGGTGCAAAGTAATAGTCGTAAACATCAATATAATTATCCCATTTATTTAAAAGGGGTCCCGAATAATTTTCAAATATATGTTGAATACTTTCCATGAATATTTTATGACTTTATTGGCGGTAAAGATAAGCATAACCGGCTAATTGGCAAGAAGCCCAAAGCGCTGTTGGCTCGCTGTCCAAAGCCTTATCCAATATTTTTGATAAAAAATCCACCTGCGCTCCATAAGCATACACTTCCTGGTCTCCAGCTGCAGACCTTTGACGAAAAGCGAACCACAAGGCTCACAGGCAGTGGATCAGGTTCCGCATTACTATAACATGGCATTGTAATCCATCGGAGATAACTTTAACAGCATTTTACGGGTGCGCCCGGTGTTATACGTTCTGAAATTGCCACCGGCGCAGGTATAACAAACCGGTAAAAAGCAGTTGATTTTGAGTTTTATACCGGTGCCAGTCTTAGAAAATGTTCAGCAATACGCCGCAAGTGCCGCCACTATTGGCCGATACCCTGTCCGGTCGTCTCAACCTATCTCGGCAAAGGCACCTGGATTCGCGGAAAACTTTATATAAAAAGGCATCATCAACTCCGTATTCACAGGTATTACATTTAAAACGTCATTTTTTATATTAAATGTGAAATCTAATGAATTTGACCGTAAGAACAATTATTTTTGTTCCAATACTCAGGCTAAATCAGCATCAATATGAAAGTGGTCATTTTTGCGGGAGGATTGGGTACCCGTTTGTCGGAAGAAACCGACGTGCGCCCCAAACCAATGGTAGAGATCGGCGGAAAGCCGATCCTGTGGCATATTATGAAAATTTACAGCCATTACGGGTTTAATGAATTCATCGTATGCCTGGGTTATAAGGGATATATCATTAAAGAATATTTCACGCAATATTTCCTGCACAATGCAGATCTTACTGTGGATCTCGCTAATAATTCGATTGCCTACCATGCCAGCTCCAGCGAGCATTTTAAAGTAACCCTGGTAGAAACAGGCGCGCTTACCAAAACTGCGGGCAGGTTACAGCAGGTGCAAAAATACATTGGCAACGAGGACTTCATGCTCACTTACGGTGATGGAGTCAGTGATGTAAATATTTCGCAGCTGCTCGATTACCACAAACAACACAATAAGATTGCTACTGTTACAGCCGTGCAGCTGGATTCGCGCTTTGGAGGACTTGAGCTGGATGCTGATGACAACGTATCTGCGTTCCGGGAAAAAGCCAAAGATGAAGGCAAATGGATCAATGGTGGCTTTTTTGTTTTGAAGCCGGAAGTATTCAACTATCTCAGCGGTAATATGAACAACATGATGTGGGAAGATGAACCACTGGAACAATTAGCCAATGATGCGCAGCTTGCCGCTTTTAAGCATATGGGCTTCTGGAAACCAATGGACGCATTACGGGATAAGATCGAACTGGAAGACATGTGGAAAAACAATAATGCGAAATGGAAAGTGTGGTAAACAAAGCAACCTTATCGGCAGGTTATTCGGGAAAAAAAGTGTTTATCACCGGGCATACCGGGTTTAAAGGCACCTGGTTATCCCTATGGTTAAAGGAATTGGGCGCCTGTGTAAACGGCTATGCGCTTTCCCCGGAAAATGAACAATGTATCTTCAATGTAACGCAGCCCTATACAACCGGCAATAGCATTATTGCTGATATTCGTGACAAAAGCCGGTTATCCGAAGCGATAGAGGCTTTTCAGCCGGATTATATATTCCATCTGGCCGCACAGCCACTCGTACGCAGGAGTTATGAAATTCCTGCGGAAACATTTGAGGTAAATGTTGCAGGAACAGCCAATCTTCTTGAAGCCGTGCAAAAAGTGAAAGGGAAATGTACCGTGCTTGTGATCACCACCGACAAAGTCTACGAAAACAAAGAGCAGCATATTCTTTATACAGAGGAGGATGCCCTGGGAGGATATGATCCATATAGTGCCAGCAAGGCCTGTGCTGAGTTAGTGGTTGGATCTTTCCGCAATGCCTTTTTCAATACCGCAACCTATGCAGATCATCAAAAAGCCCTTGGTGTTGTAAGAGCCGGTAATGTAATCGGTGGCGGCGACTTCAGTAAAGACCGCATTATTCCGGATCTTGTAAACGCCTTAAAAGCGCAGCAGGAGATTATTGTACGTAACCCGGCAGCTGTACGACCCTGGCAGCATGTACTGGAGCCACTGGGCGGCTACCTGTTGCTGGCCGAAAAATTGCATAATGATCTTTCCTATAGCGGCGCCTGGAATTTTGGTCCGGAACCGGCAGATCATCTTACGGTGGAGCAATTGGTTACGCATGCCATTGCTACCTGGGGAAGCGGCAGTTGGAAAGATGGCAGCAACCCCATGGCTCCGCATGAAGCACATCTGTTACAGCTAAGCATCAACAAGGCAAAACAGCAGTTAAACTGGCTGCCCAAATTAAATGCAGCCGCAGCCATTAACTGGACCATTGAGTGGTACCGGCAACCGGTTGCAGATGCAGCGGCCTTTACTATCAACCAGATTAACCGGTACATGGCGTTATGACATTTACACCTACTTCTTTACCCGGCAGTTTTTTAATTACTCCCAAAGTCCTTGGAGACCACCGGGGTTGGTTTATGCGTACCTTTAGTAAAGACAGCTTCGCCGAAATTGGTCATAACAAAGAATGGGTGCAGATGAATCATTCTTATACAGCCTTAAAAGGAACGGTTCGGGGAATGCATTTTCAGCAACCGCCTCATGAAGAAATTAAGCTGGTACGGTGTATTGCAGGTATTGTATACGATGTAATGGTTGATCTCCGGAGCAACTCAGCAACGTATTTACAATGGTTTGGCGCCGAAATTTCGGCCGCCAACAAGCAAATGATTTACATACCCGAAGGATTTGCACACGGGTTTCAGGCACTGACCGATGATGTAGAACTGGTATACTGTCATTCAGCCTTCTATACGCCGGCAGCGGAATCCGGAGTCCGGTATAACGATCCTAAAATAAATATACAATGGCCGCTGACACCCATTGAATTATCCGCGCGTGATCAGCAGCACCCGTTATTATAAAAGCAACACAATGAATTGCAGATTTTGTAAAACTGAACTGAACAATGTATTTATAGATTTGGGAAACTCCCCTGCCTCCAATTCCTTTTTAACAAAGGAGGCATTAAATGAGCCCGAAACCTTTTATCCGTTAAAAGTGTATACCTGTCCTTCCTGTTTCCTGGTACAGGTAGATGAATATAAAAAATCCGATGCCATCTTTGACAGCAGCTATGTTTACTTTTCCTCCTACTCTACCAGTTGGCTTTTACATGCAAAGGCTTATGTAGAAAAGATGCAGCAGCGATTTCATTATACCGAAGATTCCCTGGTTATTGAAATCGCCAGCAATGACGGCTACCTGCTGCAATACTTTAAAGAAAAGAAAATACCTGTATTAGGCGTAGAGCCTACAGCGAATACTGCAGCAGTCGCTGCTGAAAAAGGAGTTCCTTCTGTAGTGGATTTTTTTGGAGTACGCCTTGCCAGTCAGTTGGCTGCTGAAGGGAAAAAAGCAGACCTGTTATTGGGCAATAATGTGCTGGCCCATGTTCCGGACATTGTAGATTTTGTGGGAGGCATGAAACTTTTGTTAAAAGATACAGGCGTGATTACCATGGAGTTTCCACACCTCATGCAGCTGGTAGATAATAACCAGTTTGATACCATCTATCACGAGCATTTCTCTTATCTGTCATTTTATACCGTTAAACAGATATTTGAAGCAGCCGGTCTTGAGCTTTTTGATGTAGAAGAATTGCCCACGCATGGCGGATCACTCCGGATCTATGCCCGGCACCAGGAAGATCTGACAAAGCCGGTTACGGATCAGGTAGCTGCATTACTGGCGAAAGAAAAACACAAGGGCATGCAGGATTTGCCATACTATGCCGGTTTTCAGCAGAAGGCCTTTACCATTAAAAAAGAGTTATTACAGTTTTTACTGGATCAGAAAAAATCAGGGAAAACGGTTGCAGCCTATGGTGCTGCAGCCAAAGGGAATACGTTGTTAAACTATTGCGGCATCAAGAGCGATTTCATCGATTTTGTAGTGGATGCCAACCCGCATAAACAACACAAGTTCCTTCCAGCCAGCCATATTCCGGTGGTGGAAGAAGCCCACTTAAAACAGGCCAGGCCCGACTATGTACTGATTTTGCCCTGGAACCTCAGGGAAGAAATCACCAAACAATTAGCGTATATTAAAGACTGGGGCGGGCAATTTGTTACGGCCATTCCCGCGCTGCAAATAACATGAAAAAAATACTGGTTACAGGAGCCACGGGGTTCATCGGCAGATACGTTATTCAATCGCTGCTCAAGCAGGAGGTGATGATCATTGCCAGCTCGCGCAGCATCAGCCCCACCGGCATTTTCAATCACCCCAGGATACAGGTGAAAAACTTTGACCTGCATCAGCAGCAAAAGTCTCATAATTTATTTGAATATTTTGAACAACCGGATGCGCTCATTCACCTGGCCTGGGAAGGATTGCCCAACTATAAACAGGCATTTCATATCGAAAAAAATCTTCCCGCACATAAGCAGTTTCTATACAACCTGATCGAAAATGGCCTGACCGACATCACCGTTTCGGGTACCTGTTTCGAATATGGGATGCAGGAAGGAAGTCTGAATGAAAGCATGCCCGCGCTCCCCGGAAACTTTTATGCACAGGCAAAGGATGCCTTGAGACAGGCGCTGGAACTTTTCCGGCAGAAGCAACACTTTTCATTGAAATGGATACGTCTTTTTTACATGTACGGCGAAGGTCAGCACCCGCAATCGCTCATTCCGCAACTGGACGCAGCCCTGGAAAAAGGAGCACTTATTTTCAACATGAGTGGTGGTGAACAAACCCGGGATTTCATGCCCGTAGAAAAAGTGGCCGCAGCAATTGTAAAAATTGCCCTGCAGAAAAAAGTTGAGGGCATTATCAATGTATCCAGCAACACTCCAATTACAGTAAAGCAATTTGTTTTAGACCATCTGCGTTCTAAAAACAAAGATATCCGGCTGAATTTAGGGTTTTACCCCTATCCCGATTTTGAGCCCATGCATTTTTGGGGAGATAACAGTAAATTAAATTCAATCAAATAACAGCGCAGACAAACCCGTTACCGGTATGGGGATATCTTCATAATATCCGGCGCTATGTGACGCCATTCTAAAACAATTGAGTTTTAGGTTTGCTGATGCTTTATTAAATTTATTTGCAATTGCAGCGCATTTATTCCGCCAATCTTCATAAGGTTGGCTGATTTATTTATATTGCATTGTGAAATCCTATTCAATTATATTACCGGTTCGAAATGGCGGAAGCTATGTGAAGGAATGTATCGGGAGCATTTTAGCGCAAACATATACGGATTTTGAGCTGATTATTCTGGACAATAACAGCAGCGATGGCACCACTGCCTATATCGAATCTATAAAGGATAACCGCATTGTTCATCTGAGATCAGACAAAGACCTGTCTATGCCCGAAAACTGGAAACGGGCTCTGACCGTTTCTACAAAAGAATACATTACTTTTATCGGGCATGATGACCTGTTATATAAAGACTATCTGCAGACCATGCACCAGCTTATCCGGAAATATCCGGACGCCTCCATCTACCAAACGCATTTTAATTACATAAATGCAACGGGCCTTTCTATCCGGCCTTGCCAGCCAATGCCCGAGACAATGGATATAAAAGCGTTTTTGGAAGGCGAATTCAGACAAACAATTGATAGCATGGGCACAGGTTACATGTTCCGGGCTACTGATTTTATACAATGTGGAGGTTTTGATACAGGCTATCCGAACCTGCTTTTTGCCGATTACCAGTTATTTGCCGAGCTTACCACTCAGTCCTTTATGGCAGTTTCCCCTGCTACCTGCTTTGCCTACCGGCTGCATACCAGCCTTTCTATCAGCACCGGCGTGGATCTTTACAGGCAAGCATTTGGACGCTACATTTCTTTTTTAAACAGACTTAAAGAAGAAAGCGTCCTTGCGAAACAGGCTATAAAGAACCAGGGAGCCGGTTTTTTATATTTTTACTGTCGTAGTTTGAGCCACCGCCTGGCAAAAGCCCCCCTCAAAAAACGATATACCACTGGTAAATTCGTACGTGCATGCAGGCAATACGCCCGGTTGCTGGGTTTAGCGAAAAAATTTAAGCCATACCGGGATCCAACCATACTCCTTGCAGCTCTGCTGGATTCTAATCTACTTACAGGGAATTTATACCGGTTGCTGCGCCGGTCATCCCGCTAAAAGGAAAATGAAACGCCTGGCTCAGGATCTGTATTTTTGACATATGAATATTGCTGTTAATTGCTGGAATCTCCGGAATAAAAATATAGATGGTATCGGAAACGTTATTATCGAAACCATCTCAAGGCTCATCCGGCAGCATCCGGAAATCCACTTTCAGTTGCTGTGTGATAAAAACTTTGACGGAACCTATTTTGATTTCCCCAATGCCCGGAAACACTATATATTTCCCCCGTATCGCCATCCCCTGCTATACATGCTTTACCTGGAGGTGCAACTGCCCGCTTTCTTAAAAAGAAACAATACAGATCTATTTATAGGCATGGATGGAATGATCAGCCTGCGCGCAAACTCCAAACAGATCTCCGTTATTCATGATCTTAACTTCGAACATAACCCCAAAGATCTTTTGTTACGAAACCGGCTGTATTACCGTTTCTTTTTTAAACGATTTGCCCAAAAGGCTACCCGTATTGTTGCAGTATCTGAGTATACTAAAAAAGATATTGTAACACGCTATCATATCGATCCGGAAAAGATCGACGTGATGTACCTGGGAGCAAAAAATATTTTCCATCCGCTGACAACGAATGAAATTCAGGTTGTAAGAGACACGTATTCTAACGGGTTCCCCTACTTTTTCTTTGTAGGCTCCATGCATCCTCGTAAAAACATTCCTCGCCTTTTAGCGGCGTTCGAAATATTCAAAAATACAACGGGCAGCCGTACAAAATTAATCCTTGCAGGTAACCTTCAATGGAAAACGGAGGCCTTGCAAAACGTTCTTCAATCCCTGCAGCACAAGACAGATATCCTCTTTACAGGGAGGGTTAATGACGCAGAACTGAGCCAACTCCTTGCGGCCAGTCAGGGGCTTGTATTTGTTCCTACATTTGAAGGATTCGGATTACCAATCATTGAGGGTTTCCAGGCTGGTGTGCCGGTGATCTGCTCTAATACGACCTCCATGCCTGAAGTGGCCGGGGAAGCAGCGCTGCTGGTAAATCCGTTTAACGTAGAAGAAATAGCCACTGCTATGGCACGCATAGATACAGATAGAACGTATAGAACCGCTTTCGTTGAAAAAGGGTACCTGCGCAAAACTGCATTTAACTGGGATCAAAGCAGTTTACAGCTCTACACAAGCATTATGAGCATTTTAAAAAATAAGAAAAATTAAGCGCTAATAATAAAGTAAAAAGGCCATATACAATTATCGCATATTGGTTATTACCGAAACTGTAATTCTGTTCACTGTAACACCACAAATTGCGCTACGCTTTAAGCTGGAACTCACCTTGTGATTATGCTATTTCCAATGATCAAACCTTTATCTTTTCAATTGCTTCGATCGCCCGCTGCGCAATTTTGTCCCAGCGGAAATAATCATAAAATGCCTCCGGTATCGCGCTGTTTTGTATCTCAAGCACTGAAACCATTTCCCTCACGAATTGTTCATCATCCCTGTCAGGAACCACCCTTAGATGCGTTCCGGCCAGCGCTTCCGGAATACCAAAAGCCCCTTTTTCATACGATACTGCAGGCGTATTGCTACCCAATGCTTCAACAAGCTTGGTTTTTATTCCCCCGCCTTCTGCCACCGGGTTAAGAAAAAGATCCGCCGCTGAAAAATAAAGCTGAATATCTTCCACAAATCCCCGGTACAGGATATCCTTTTTTTCCTGTTCTTTCACTTCCGGTATAAGTGCGTCAGGAAGGCCCTTCCCGCAGATGAGGATCTTATAGGGTTTTGAGTATTGTTGTCTTAGGAGCGGATTGATGGATCGCAAAATAATGATTACGGCATCCAGGTTAGGAGGGTAATTGAGCGTTCCATTAAAAAGAATCAGACGCGTATTTATGTCAATGCCCAATTCATTGCACAAAATGCGCTTAGCCTCCCGTTTTGTTTCCGCAGCAATATGTGTAAGTTCGATGCCATAGGGCAAAACGATACATTTTTCCGGCAACAACTGATATTGCTGCAATGCAAAGCTGCGATCTTCCTCAGAAATAAAAAAGCTCAGGTTCGCCACTTGATGTACTTTCTTTTCATAGCGAAACAGCCACTTCCACCACTTTTTTTTCAGATCCCTGAAACGCAACGCTTCGATATTGTGAGAGTGTACAATAATCTTTACACCGACCAGCCGCTGCAACAGCATCCCCAGCCATCCAAAATACGGATGTTCCAGTATCAGGTAACGGATCTCCTGTTCTTTTAGAAAACGCCGCATCTTGAAAAAAAGCAGCGGATTTATGTAGCGGAATTTATTCCGGCTGCTTCCCAACAAAGGAATCGTACTACATAGTGCTCCCAGTTGCTCATTTTCCGTAACGGTTAAACAGGTCAGTGTTCCATATGCAGCAAGGTTTTTTAAAAAATAGTAGACCCCCTTTTCCCCACCTGTTACCGGAGGAACGATCTTATACGGAACCAAGGAAGCTATCTTTATCAAGCCGCTGTTGTATTTTTCGTTTTATGGTCCACCCACCATTGCATTCCAAAACCGCCCAGCACCAGTATTACCACCAGGATGGAACTGATATATGAAATAGTGATCCCCTTTTTAACGGTTTGCGGTTCAAACGCCAGCTTTACCATATGTTTTCCTGCGGGAACTGTGATACCACGCATAAAATAATTGGTTTTGACGATCGCTGTTTCTTTTCCATCAATGGTTGCCTTCCAGCCGGCAGGGTAATATACTTCGCTGAAAACAGCAAACTGGGGTGTATTACTGGTGGTTGTATACTCAATTTCATCATTGGTATACTTTGTAAGTGAGATGCGGGCAGTGGTATCGGCCTGCACCGCTCCGATGGTAGCTACCGCTGCCTGTGGTACCACCGCTGTGTCTTTCAGGTGCGTGCTGCCAACTGCCTGCAGTTCACTCGCTGCATCTGCTTCCGGTTTCAGCCCTTTTACAAACCAGGCGGCACCATACGCATCAGGATTGGGAATGGTAGCCAATTGTCCCTGCTGGTTCTGGGTAATGATATATTTTGTATCCAATGCATTCAACAATTCCTGCGATGGCTGACCACTGCTGAGATAACGTTCTATCACATCCTGGTAAATGCGCAGTTTGGCAGCATGATAGCCCAATACAGAACGATGATAATAGGATGTATGATTCCCCATTCCTTCGGCAAAATTCAGCACCCGGAAATGTGGGTCTTTATCCTGGAGGATCTGCTCATCGGCCGGCGTTTTTGCAAACGCCATTGTATCTCCACTTTCCTTGGGAACATACATTTCATCCGGCAGGTATTTCTTATCAACCGACCAGAGATCTATAAAAACAACAAGCCCTAAAATAACCGTTGCGATAGCCGGCTTCAGTGTATTTTTAAGATAGAAATAAAGAACGCCCAGCAGCAGTGCCATAAATGCCACTGTGCGTAACAATTGACCGCCAAACAGGGACTGCCGGTCGGCCTTCAGGCCTGCTAATACTGCAGGGTACAGGCTGGGATTTGATTTATCAAAACCACCACCGGTAAGCATGGTTTCCGCCAGGCCTGGAGTATAGCTTTGTCCCAGGTATATCAAAATGATCAGCCCTGCCAGTCCTCCCATAACATACAGGATCTGTTTGAAATGCTGTTTTAAAACGTCCTTTCCATCCACTGAAAAAAACAGTTTTTGCACCGTAATAACAGCCATTACAGCAAGCGTTAGTTGTGGAATGACCAGGGCCATGGAAGGCGCCCTGAACTTATTATACAAAGGCAGGTTATGTAACAGGAACAAATTTACTCCCGGGAAAAAGCTTCCCCAACTCATGATAATGCCCATTACCGTTGCAGCCAAAAGGCCCCATTTTAACGGTCCCTTTACGATCACAAAACCGATCAGCGCCAACAAACAGATAATAGCTCCAACATAAGGTGGGCCATTTGTACCTACTTCAGTTGCGTTGATCATTCCCCCCCAATAAATGGGCAAATTGGCCAGCTGCGCAGCGGTTTGAGCCGGCACGCCTTGCTCCGACAATTTTTCAATCACCTTAGACTCTTCCCCGATCACTGTTGTCCCATCTCCGATGCTGGCCCCTCCTACTGCTTTTGGCATTAACAACACCAGGGGTTCCTGCATCCGCATACTATAAGAGAAAGCATAGTCCTCATCCAGTCCGGAGGTTTTGGTGTTGATTACCTTGTCTCCTTTTATCTCTACCGCTTTTCCGCCACGCATGGTAAACTCCGTATACTCTTTGGTGGTGGCATAGCTCAGGTAATAAGCGCCCAGTCCCACCAGGGCGGCGATCCCGCTCAGTACCACAGCGATGCCGATGTGTTTAAAGTCCTTCTGACGGATCCATTTCACCAGGTAAAAGATTGTCACAAACGCAGCGATGATGAAAAAGTAATAGTTGATCTGCGGATGGTTCGACATCAGTTCCTGGTAAGCGCCCAATGTAGCCACGGCCAGTCCGATCCAATACCGCTTGTTAAAGATCAGCAGCAGGCCGGCCAGCAACAACGGCATAAAGCCGATCGCATACATCTTGGTTTCATGTCCAACCTGAAGGATTACCGGGTTATAGGTAGCGAACCCGTAGGCCAATGCACCTAAAACAGCCGTCAGCGGGTTCAATCTCATGGCCAGGGCCAGGATATAAAAACAGATGCAGGCAATGAACAGGAAATTTGCAGGATTGGGCAACCCCAAACCAAAGATCTTTGTAAGATTAGGCAGTACAGACTTCCCCTCCATGTAGATCTGGTAATTGGGCATTCCGCTAAACAAGGCCGTATTCCAAAGGGGAGCCTTCCCGGTTTTTGCTTTTACATCCAAGGCGTTTTGAGCGGCGCCTTTCCAGCCTACAATATCATGCTGGTTCAGCACATTGCCTTCCAGAACCGGCTTACAGAAAACAAGTGATACCACAGCAAAGATGACAATGGCAATCACATGCGGAACAACTTTTTTTACCCAATTATTTTTCATTTCTACCCTTGTTTATTAGCAGATGTTTGTGGCTTACCCGTTTTACTATGAAGCTGTATACCATGATGATAAACCAAAAACCTGGCATATATTTGGGCAAAATAATGCTATTTTATAAGAAATCAGCTTATGCGTTGGTTAATATTTTTGTCAAGAGTGGCGTTTTTATGCGGTATCATGGTGATCCTGGCACTTTCACTCCTTTATAATGAATGGAACAAAGGGGAAACGATCAGCAGCGCCATCATCACCTCGGGGTATGTACTGGGAATGATCGTCATTCCATTAATCAACCTGATCTACCTCATCTGCTGGATCGCGGGTAAAAAACCCGGTACCATTGTGCCCCGGTGGTTAATTCTTTTTAATGTGGCTTCCCTCCTGCTTATTTTTGTCTATATATTCCTTATTTAATGATTCATACAATTACCAAAAATAAACCAACCCGGCTTTTTATACTGCTGGGATGTTTTTTTGTTGCCAATGCCATTATCGCCGAAGTGATCGGGGTTAAAATCTTCTCCCTCGAAAAAACGATCGGTGTTTCCCCCTTTAACCTGAACCTGTTTGGCAATGCCTTCTCCTTTAATCTAACGGCAGGCGTACTGCTATGGCCGGTTGTATTTATTATGACGGATATTATTAATGAATACTACGGCATGAAGGGGGTCCGTTTTCTTTCCTTCCTCGCCGCGGGGCTGATCGGTTATACCTTCCTGATGTTCCAGGGCGCCATTTTTCTTACACCGGCCGATTTTTGGGTTTCCAACTTTACTAAAAATAATGTACCCAATGCCGATCATGCCTACCGGGTAATGCTGGGACAGGGGTCCTGGATCATTATCGGATCGCTCAGTGCTTTTTTACTGGGACAGATCCTGGACGTGGCGGTCTTTCACCGTATCAAAAAAGTTACGGGTGAAAAAGCTATCTGGCTTCGAGCTACCGGCTCCACCCTGATTTCCCAGTTAGTAGACAGCTTCCTGGTGCTTTTTATTGCATTTTATATCGGTCCCCGGGTTTCTTCCAACCAGGGTGAGCCCTGGAGTTTGGTGCTCGTGCTCAGTATTTGTGTAGGTAACTATATTTATAAGTTCATTGTAGCAATCGTGATGACGCCGGTGATCTATTGGGTACACAACGCCATTGAAAAATACCTGGGATCGGATCTGGCCGCCCGGATGAAACAGGATGCCATGGAAAAGGGATTATAAATTGAAAATTATACATTCAAAATCAGAAATTTTCTTTTATCTTCGCGTGATTTTTTAAATTTATAATAAATATAAATGTCTGATAATCAATCTCCAGCAATTTTATTATTAGAAGATGGAACCATCTGCAGTGGTAAGGCCTTTGGCGCTATCGGCACCACCACCGGTGAAATCTGCTTTAATACCGGTATGACCGGATACCAGGAAGTGTTTACCGACCCCAGTTACTACGGCCAGATCGTGATCATGAATGCCGTACACGTGGGAAATTATGGGGTGATCGATGAAGATGTAGAATCGGACAGTGTAAAGATCCTGGGGGTGATCGCCAAGAATCTGAATGAAAATTATTCCCGTAAGCGGGCCGGCGGCTCACTGGATGCATACCTGAAACAAAACAATATTGTTTCAATTCATGATGTGGATACCAGGGCCCTGGTGGCACATGTGCGTACCAAGGGGGCTATGAACTGTATCATTTCTTCCGAGATCTTTGACGTGGAAGTATTAAAAAAGCGGCTTGCTGAAGTACCTTCAATGGACGGGCTGGAACTGGCTTCAAAGGTTAGCACTCCGGAAGTTTATGAATCCGGCGACCCTCAGGCAGCAATCCGCATTGCCGTAATGGACTACGGGATCAAGCGCAATATCATCAAATGCATGACCGATCGTGGTGCTTTTGTAAAGGTATTTCCAGCCAAAACACCGTTGGCAGAAGTAAAGGCATTTAATCCAGACGGGTATTTTATTTCGAATGGTCCCGGCGACCCGGCGGCTATGGACTACGCCGTAGAGCAGCTGAAAGAGATCCTGAATGAAGGCAAACCAATGTTTGGTATCTGCCTGGGACACCAGCTGCTGGCATTGGCCAATGGTATCGCTACTTTTAAAATGCACCATGGCCACCGCGGGCTGAATCACCCGGTAAAAAACCTGGTAACGGGCAAATCTGAAATCACTACTCAAAATCACGGATTTGGAGTAGATCCGGAGTCTGTAAAGGCTTCCGAACTGGTAGAAATCACACATGTAAACCTGAATGATCAGTCCATCGAAGGCATCCGGATCAAAGGCAAACCGGCTTTTTCGGTTCAATACCACCCCGAAAGCACACCCGGTCCATATGATTCCCGGTACCTGTTTGATGATTTTATCAACCTGATCAAACAATCTAAAAATAATTAAAACGAGAACGCTCCGGAAACGGGGCGTTTCTTATTTAAGCTTGCAGGTGCTTATAGGATAGCACTAACCAAAGAAGATTTTATTGATTCCTGAAATATAGTTACAAATCGTTTTTTACTAAGCTTCCGGGGTTACCGGTTTTTCGACGGTATTTCCGTCAGGCGCCTCCGTACCACGCCCAGCCAGTGTACTGCCATCGGTAGCCTTTAGCCGGAAAAAGATCAGCCCGGCCAATGCGGTAACCGCTCCCATTGTCATAAATGTATATTTAAACACAGTAACCGAATCTCCTTTCCGGATCCAGGAAGCACTTCCATATTTTGATAAAAGATAAGCGCCCACCGATACCCCGAGGCTAATAGACAATTGCTGCATCACCAGCAGCAGGCTATTGCCCATACTGGCATTTTCATTATTCAGATCAGATAATGCAAGTGTATTCATTGTAGCCATTTGAATGGAATTTACAGCACCGAATAATACCAGGTAAGGAATCAACAATGGTAACGGAGTTTGCGCATTCGGAATCGAAAAAAGCATAATTACCATAGCAATCAGCATGGTGTTTACAATCAGTGTTTTTTTATAACCAAAGCGCCGCACAATAGGTACTACCCAGGGCTTCACCATAATAGTGGTGATGGCAGAGGGAATCAGCATCATACCCGATACCATGGCCGTATGTCCGAATCCTACCTGAAAAAAAAGCGGCAGCAGCAAGGGCATACCGCCAATGCCCAGGCGGGTGAGCAAATTTCCAAAAACACCAATGCGCAATGTCCGGATCCGGATCAGATGCAGATCGATCAGCGGAAATTGCTGTTTCTTAAAATGCGTATAATAGGCTTGCATCAGTACTACACCAAGCAGGGCAACACCTAACAGGTACCATCCTTCTACCAGCTTTTCCGAACCCAGTTCTATGGCCACCGTTATACAAACCAGGGAACCTCCAAAAAGCAGCATCCCCAGCGTATCAAAGGGTTTGCCCCGGTAAATATAGTTGGGCATCACCCTCCGGGCAAAGGCCATACCGGCGATTCCAACCGGGATGTTGATCAAAAAAATCCAATGCCAGCTGGCTACATCCACCAGCCAGCCACCAAGTGTTGGTCCGATAATGGGTCCTACCAACCCGGGGATGGTTATAAAATTGATAACGCCCAGCAGTTTGTCTTTTGAATAGGTATAGAGGATTGCCAACCTTGCAACCGGCACCATCATAGAGCCGCCAATGGCCTGCACTACCCGGGAAAGGATCAGTGCCGCCAAACTGGTAGAAAGCGCACTGAGCAACGAACCAAGAGTAAATAACCCCACCGCCCAGATAAAAATTTTCCGCGAACCAAAACGATCCGACATCCATCCGCTCAGCGGAATCAGCAAGGCCAGGATGAGTACATAGCTGACAATGATCGACTGCATGCTTAAAGGCGAGCGGTGTAAGTCCGCAGCAATAGAAGGCAGGGCAGTATTCAGAATCGTACCATCCAGCGATTGCATAAAGATCGCGAGGGCCGCAATCCAGGGCAGATAACGATAAACAACGGGTGCATTCTCTGTTTCCAAAACATACAGTTTTATGTGCTGTGAAACGTTTCTTAAGGCTGCAATTTTTGATGTACCCACCGGCCATCCTGCTGTTCAAAATAATTGCGTTCATGCAAACGGGTCTCTGAAAAAACCATTAGCTCTATCCGCACCGGAGCAATCGCATACCCGCCCCAATTTGCCGGACGCTCATCACCCACATCACGCTGATGCTCCAATAAATACTGGAACTGTTCCAGCATCTGATCATAATCAGCTACCGGTTTTCCCTGCTCACAAAGCGCCGATACTACCCTGGCCGCCCGGTCCCGCTCGGCAAAGTACCGATCTGCAGCTGCTGCGGAAACAGGTGTTGCAATACCCTGGATCCGCACCTGCTTTCCGGTAACCGGCCACCAAAACGCCAGCGCCACTTTTGAGTGCGCAGCTATCTCCTGTCCCTTTCGCGCAGCTGTTGAACCCGTAATAATAAAACAGTTCTCTTTCACCTCCTTCAGCGAAACGAAACGGCTGTTGGGAAAGCCATCAAGACCCAATGTGGTGAAGCAACAGGCTCCAGGAAGCGCAGCTCCGGAAGCCATTTTTTCTTCACGGTACCAGTTATCAAACAGTTCCAGCGGATCCATCGTTTTTTGTCAGACTTTTAATTCACCTAAACGCTGCAAGGCATATAACATGCAGGTTACGTGCATCGATTGAATGAACTGGTTATTCCGGAACATTTCTTTAAAACGTTCCATAGGCACCAGTTCCACATGAATTTCTTCATTGGCGTCCAGCTCCTGCTCCCCCGTCTTTCTTCCGCCTGTGGCTAAGAACATATGCATCCAGTTATTATTCGTGGAGGGATTTGCACAGGTTTTACCCAGGTATTCATAATTCGAAAATTCGTAGCCGGTTTCTTCTTTCAACTCTCTTTTAATCGCCGCTTCAAGACTTGCATCCGTATCATCTACACAACCGCCGGGAATCTCGTAATGGGTTTCACCAATCCCATGCCTGTATTGCATTTCCAGCAATACCTGGTTATCCGCTGTAAGTGCAAAGGCCGTTACCCAGGTAGGAAATTCATACACATAATAGGGGTCCACGATCTTTCCCTGGGGTGTTTCGCACCGGTCTTTACGAACGGTAAACCAAAGGTCTTTAAATAAATATTCAGAAGCGAGCGTCTTCCAGTTCATCATTGCCATTTTCGTTTTTCTCTTAAAAAATTCACCTGCGCCACATGATGCTTGCCATGCCATGCATACAGCTGCAGGTAATAGGATAAGGACAGGAGGTTACCCTTAACCGGATGTACCACCGTGCGTGCCCACTGTATTTCATCCAGGTCTTTAACGGCCGCGTACCAACGGGCATGCAATGCATAAAGAAACGTGATCGAGATATTTACAGGCAATGTGCGTACATCATTCAGTTCGGCCCAGGCTTTTTCATCGTAGGATTTGATCACCGGGTTTTCTTCCGTTAAGCCCAGTTTAAAACGGGTATATGCATTCAAATGGCTGTCTGCAACATGATGCACCAGCTGATGTACGGTCCATCCTCCTTCCCTGTAAGGCGTTTGCAGCTGTTGCTCATCTAAGCCGGAAATGGCGGCCTCCAGCATATTGGGAAGAAATTGTATTACACCCAGGCACTCCTGTTTTATGGACACCGTAAAATCCCGGTGCTCAAATCGTCCTATAGGATATTGATTCTCGATCATAATATTTTAATAACGCATTTGCCGCAAACCCGTTGAAAAGACTTTATGGCTCAACCAGGCGCCGTACACTGCTGAAGATCTTATTTAGTGCACCTGTAATAATTCCACTTCAAACAACAAGGTGGCACCTCCCGGAATATCCCGGCCTGCGCCCCTGTCGCCATATGCCAGCTCCGACGGGATCCACAAGCGCCAGTGGCTGCCCTCTTTCATAAGCGGAATTGCGATCTGCCATCCCTTAATCAAGGCGCTCAGCGGCGCAGAGAATGGTTGATTCCTTTTAAACGAACTGTCAAATTCTGTTCCATCCAGCAATGCTCCCCGGTAATGCGCTGTAACAGATTGCTGCACGGTAGGCTGTTTGCCGGTCCCTTCTTTGATCACCTCATACTGAATTCCTTCGGGAAGTGTTTGTACACCTTCTTTGTCCTTATTGGCCTCCAGAAATTTCCGGCCGGCTTCTTTCTGCGCTTCTATTTTATTGTTCATAAATGCTTTTAATTTATCCTGTAGTCCCATAGTTTATTGTATCCTTTCAATAAAAGTAAATAGTTTCAAAGGTAACGAATCCGGTACAAATACACGCGGTGTTTTTGCTGCCCTTCCGTTCACCTTTGAAGTGCCGGATATAGCCGTTTCAACGGCAGACTTCTTTCCATGAGGGCGTTATTTATGCAGGCCCTATTACCAGAAGCAGACCTTGCATCCTCTCCATACGCCAGCTATTTCTCATTTATTAAAAATTTATATTTCGCCAAAACTGTGTTTTTTTTGAAGTTTTGGCGAAATATAGACCCCTAATTATACTTCCTTCTTTTCTGCTTTTTTGCAACAACAAAAAGGACTTTTGTTCCACGGGTGCTATTAGCAGTATATTCCAGTGTACCGTAATTATGGATATGTAATATTGCCGTTGTTATACCAATACCCATGCGTTGCAAGAAATATCGTTATTCTCCCGGTACTGAAGTAAAGATTTATATTTCGCCAAAACCCTGTTTATTTTGTACTTTTGGCGAAATATAAATTATGGGAGCAATCATTGGAAGAGTTGAAGAAATCCAGATACTCTCTGATATAAAACGATCACCGGAAGCAGAACTGGTTGCCGTCTATGGAAGACGGCGGGTGGGCAAAACCTTTCTGATCCGGAGCTTTTTTGAAAAAGAAATGGCCTTTGAAATTTCGGGATTGCATGATGCTGTTCTGCAGGAGCAGCTGGAGAACTTTAAAGACTGTCTTTTGAAGACAACCACTAAAAAGAAACTGCCGATACCGGAAACCTGGCTACAAGCCTTTCAGCAACTGATCAGGATGCTTCAACCCCAGATAGCGAAAAGAAAAAAGGTCATTTTTTTTGATGAGTTCCCCTGGCTCGATTCCCCCCGTTCCGGCTTTATGCCGGCCTTTGAAAATTTCTGGAACAGCTGGGCTTCGCGGCAAAAGAACCTTATCGTAGTCATTTGCGGATCTGCTGCCTCCTGGATGATCCGTAAAATTGTAAACAACAGAGGCGGCCTGCACAACCGGCTTACCCGGCAGATCCGCCTGTTACCCTTTTCCCTGGCAGAAACCGAACAGTTTTTCCGGGCCCATCCTATCAAACTGGACCGGTACCAGATCGTACAACTGTATATGGCAATGGGGGGTGTACCGCAATACCTTAAGCAGGTAAAGCGTGGCGAAAGTGCTATACAGGCCATCGACCGGATTTGCTTCGCCAAAGACAGCTACCTGGCCAATGAATTCAGCAATCTTTACCGTTCTCTTTTTGACAACGCCCAGCATCATATTGCCATCGTAAAAATCCTGTCAGCAAAACCTTCGGGGCTCACCCGCAATGAGCTCATTGATGCCCTGCGCCTGTCATCCGGAGGCGGCATTACACAAACACTTGATGAACTAACAGAGTCGGGGTTTATTAAATCCTATATTCCTTTTGGTAAAACCGTAAAGAACAGTATTTACAAACTCATTGATGAATACAGCCTGTTCTATCTGAAGTTTATTGCACCCAACAAAGGCTCCGGAAAGGGCACCTGGGTTAAACTATTCAACACATCTTCCTGGAAAAGCTGGAGCGGCTATGCGTTCGAAGCGATCTGTCAAAAGCACCTGGAACAATTAAAAGCGGCCCTGGGCATTTCCGGCATTCATACCCGGGAAAGTATCTGGCGGGCTACAGCTCCAACTGCCGCACGGCAGGGAGCTCAGATCGACCTTGTCATCGACCGCAATGATCGTTGTATCAATATTTTTGAAATGAAGTTCTCTGCCAGCATGTTTGTGATTACTAAATCATACCGGTCGGCCTTATTCAACAAACAAGAACTCTTTATTGAAACGACGGGAACAAAGAAAACCGTATTCATCGGTTTTATGACTACGTTCGGTGTAAAAAATGCTGACGACTATGCCGGTCTTATCCAGCATCAGTTTACAATGGATGTACTATTCCGGCCGGCGAACGCTTTGTCTTAATCCTCTCTTAAATGCTTTCCGGTTAAATGAATAAACACATCCTCGAGGTTTGCTTTCTTTACTTCCTTTGGCCGCTCAAAGCCGGTGGCTACCAGGTTATCAATTAACTGATCGGGAGTATCCAGCGCAACAATTTCACCGGAATCGATGATCGCGATCCGGTTACACAGATATTCGGCTTCATCCATATAATGCGTCGTAATAATCACTGTAGTACCTTCTGCATTGATCTTCCGGATCAGCTCCCAAAGATTCCTCCGTGCCTGGGGATCAAGGCCGGTAGTAGGCTCATCTAAAAAGATTACCCTGGGTTTATTGATCAATGTAGTGGCAACGGAAAAACGCTGCTTCTGGCCTCCGCTCAGGTCTTTGAATTTTGCCCGCGCTTTCTCTTCCAGGTTCACTGTTTTTAACAGGTCCATGGCATGCACCCGTTGATTATATAAACCAGCGAAAAGATCTACCAGCTGCAAAAGATTCAGCCCCGGATAGTACCCGCTGGCCTGAAGCTGTACGCCAATGATCCCTTTAATGGCATCCGGTTCCTGATCGAGGTTATATCCTCCCACCACCACGTTACCGCTCGTTTTGACCCGCAGGGTTTCGATAATTTCCAGTGTGGTCGATTTGCCTGCACCATTCGGGCCCAGCAAACCAAATATTTCACCTTCATATACTTCAAAGGAAATGCCCTTTACTGCGCGGAACCGGTCGTAATCCTTTACCAGGTTATTGACCGAAATGATGGGAGTAGCCATGCGCTAAAACTACAAATAAGTTGGCAATTGCCCGGAGGATTATTTTTAGATTGCCGCTGGTGGTGGGTATCTGCTGTTAGTAGTCAGTGGGCAGTGGTCAGTTATCAGTTATCAGATGATTCCGTTTGGGACAAGAGGCGCAATCTTTCAATGTAAATCATCTATAGATCCATTATCTTCAAACCGGACAGCACGGCTGAAGGCTGATGGCTGAAGGTTATCAGCTTTCAGTGATCAGCTATCAGATGATTCCGTTTGAGACAAGATGCGCATTTTTTCAATGCAGATCCGCCATCGATCTGTTATTGCCCAAACGGGACAGCACTGCTGAAAGCTGAAGACTGAGCGCTAAAAGCAAAATGCCTCATCCCTGGCTGTCAGCAGTCAGTTATCAGTTTTCAGTTATCAGATGATTCCGTTTGGGATAAGAAGCGTAATCTTTCAATGTAAATCATCTATAGATCCATTATTTTCAAACCGGACAGCACGGCTGAAGGCTGAAGGTTATCAGCTTTCAGTGATCAGCTATCAGATGATTCCGTTTGAGACAAGATGCGCATTTTTTCAATGCAGATCCGCCATCGATCTGTTATTGCCCAAACGGGACAGCACTGCTGAAAGCTAAAGACTGAGAGCTAAAAGCAAAATGCCTCGCTGCCAGTGGTCAGTTATCAGTTTTCAGTTATCAGATGATTCCGTTTGGGATAAGAGGCGTAATCTTTCAATGTATATCATCTATAGGTCCATTAATTTCAAACCGGACAGCACGGCTAAAAGCTGAAGGCTAATGGCTGTCAGCTATCAGCGGTCAGTTTTCAGTTATCAGATGATTCCGTTTGGGACAAGAGGCGTAATCTTTCAATGTATATCATCTATAGGTCCATTAATTTCAAACCGGACAGCACGGCTGAAAGCTGAAGACTGAAGACTGAAAACTGATAACTGATAACTGATAACTAATAACTGAAAACTGATGGCTGAATACCAAAAGCTCCCTCCTCCGGATTTATTTTTCCGCGCCCTCCTGCGTTTCTTAAAAAAGGACGACCTTCGTCCGCAAAATAAAAGCAATGAAGGTATACAAGTTTGGCGGTGCGTCCGTAAACAGTGCAGAACGGGTTTCAAACGTAGCAGATATCCTGGAACGTTTCTCCGGCGAAGACCTGGTCATTGTTATTTCCGCCATGGGCAAAACCACCAATGCACTTGAAAAAGTGGTACAGGCTTACTACGATCATAAAAAAGAAGATGCCCTGCAACTGTTTGAGGAAATAAAAAAGCAGCATACTACCATTGCCAAATACCTGCTGGTAACCCATTACCTGGCGTGTGAAGCGAGACTGAAAGACTTTTTTACAGAGGTGGAATGGATGCTGCATGATCAGCCGGTTCGTGAATTTGATTATTATTATGACCAGGTGGTTAGCATTGGGGAACTCTTGTCTACCTGCATTGTAAGCGCTTATCTCTCTGAACGGGGAATTGTAAATGAATGGATCGATGTGCGGGATATCTTCCGGACCGATGATAATTTCAGGGATGCAAACATCGACTGGAATTATACCCGGCAACAGGTTGATGCCACCATTACTCCAATACTCCGATCAAAAAAATGGATCATCACACAAGGGTTTATTGGCGCTACGGATGAAAACGAAAGCACCACCCTTGGCCGTGAAGGCAGTGATTATTCTGCAGCCCTTTTTGCCAACCTGCTCGATGCGCAAAGTCTTACCATCTGGAAAGATGTAGAAAGTGTAATGAGCGCTGATCCCAAAAAGATCCCCGACGCTGTACCGATTCATGAACTAAGCTACAATGAGGTCATAGAAATGGCGTATTACGGAGCCCAGGTGATTCATCCCAAAACCATTAAACCCCTGCAAAACAAAAACATTCCCTTATATGTAAAATGTTTCCTGGATGCGGATCTGCCCGGAACGGTAATCCAGGACCGTATGAGTAAAGATCTGCCACCGATTATTGTTATTAAAGAAAACCAGGTAATGATGGAACTAAAAACGAAGGATTTTTCCTTCGTGGGAGATGCGCATGCCTATCAGCTGTACCAATGGTTTAATGAACATTCGCTGAGACCCACGCTTACACAAAACGGCGCCATCAGCCTGACTTTTGCTTTTGACAACTGGGAGGAAAAGATCAGCCGGTTCTCCTCTGCCGCTGCCGAGGTTTTTGATGTACATGTAACACCCGGTTTAACCCTTACCACCATCCGGCATTATAACCAAACGGCAGTGGATCATTATATCAACAATAAAGAAATACTGGTAAGACAGCAAACGCTGAAGAATTTTCGCGCCCTGCATCGTTAATGATGCTGCAAAATCATTTATTCCGCATTTACCGTAATGGTTTGCACCATTTTCTTAGCAACCGGCTTCTCCCGTAAAATGGCGGGAGACCAGACGGGCATTTTTTCCATTTTTGACAATAGTACCCGGTCAAAATAGTCATCAACTCCGCCTTTCAGAATTTTGAAGTTCACCGGGCTTCCGTCTTTATCCACGATAAATTCAAGCTGTACATAGGCGTGCGTAACGCTATCGGGTAATTCTTTTGACATTTCGGTACCAACGCGTTTTATAAACGCTGAAAAAGCTGCGGCACCTCCGGGATATTCCGGCCATTTTGCCACGGCATCGGCTACAAAATCGACCTTCCGGTGACTGGGAACAAAATCTGTTTTAGGGCGTTGTTTGGGCAGGAACCGTGGTGCCAGCGCCGGCGCATCGTTGATCACATATTCACCATTGTCTTTTGTCATTACTACCGGCAGCTGCTTGTGTTGCTCAAAATATTCAAACGCTTCTTCCAGCTTTATATTGAGCGCCTTGTATGACGGATCTGTTTCCAGCATTTTGTTCAGGTACTCATAGCTTTTTTTTACGCTGTAATTAACCGGGAAAATGTGAACGGGGATATAGTCGAGCCCTGCGCTCTTAGCACTGGCCGTTAAAATATATAACTCATCGATCTGGTCATTCTTAATTGGAATACAACCCACCGTAGCACATCCGCCATGAATAAAGATATCCCCTCCCGGCTTTGCCTGATCGGAAAGAATCCGATCGGATGCATTGGGGTAATTGAGTCCCAGCGATAAATAATACGTACTGTTAGGGTTGAACTCATTGATATAATAGAACCCTTCCGGTACCTGGTAATCGCCTTCAAACCTTTTAGGTCCCAAGGAACCGGCAAGCGCACACACTTTATAAATCTTCAGGAGCTTGTATTCGTCTTTAACCGAATTTTTCACCCATACCTCCAGCTGACTGTCGTATTTGAAGGAACGGAGGTACACGTACTTTGCCGGCCAGTCCAGTCCTTTCAGCTTAAACAAACTCTTCAGGTACTCTCCCTTTTTCTGAAAAGACTCCCTGGGGCGCGGCAAACTGGTTTGTGCGTCAAAAAAGGCCCCGTAAGACGCCGCGGGTGAATAAGATGTTTGTGCTGCGCTGAATATTGAAAATGTAAAAATGCTTGCTATTGCAATGATCCCCGCCTTTCCTCTCTGTTTTAAAGCCATTTTAAATCAATAATAATTCGCCGGATAATAAATCGCCGTTTGTTTTAAAAGAATCGTCACCGCACCAATAACCATCCCTCCCTCAATACAACGAAAAAAAGAGACAGATATTTCGGTAACGGGTTACAAATTATCTACAAATTTAGCTTTTATATGTTAAAAAATATGTAATCCGTTCATCGGTATTGGATTTCATCTACTTGCAGGGCCCTTTTCTTACCAGATTCCGTGTTATTGAGGGGCTACAGGCATATTCATCCATAACGGCTCCGGCTGCGGAACAAGTCACAAAAAAACCAGGGTCTTCCTGCTCCCCGTTGCCATACAGCTGTGCCCGGCTGCCCGGCCGATATACTGCGGACGCTTAACCTGGTGCTTCCTGATCTTTTTCCTGTTATGGTATAAAGAAACCGGTTGAAAGGTTCTTTCAATATCCTAATTTTGGAATCCATGATTGATCTACGCTCAGATACCGTTACACGCCCTGCCCCAGACATGCTGCAAGCCATGATGGCTGCCAAAACCGGGGATGATGTTTTTGGAGAAGACCCAACTGTAAATGAACTGGAGACCCGCTGTGCCGCACTGTTTCATATGGAAGCAGCCCTCTTTTGCTCCAGCGGCACCCAAACCAACCAGATTGCCATCAAGTGCCACACCCAACCCGGAGATGAAGTGATCTGTGATGCGGATGCCCATATATACCAGTATGAGGCCGGGGGCATTGCCTTTAATTCCGGTGCATCCGTTCGTTTATTGCCCGGCAACCGCGGGCGGATTACGGCGGCACAGGTAGCTGCAGCCATCAACCCCGATGATGTGCACAAATCTACCAGCAAACTGGTATGCATTGAAAACACCAGTAATCGGGGTGGCGGAAGCTGTTATGATATAGAAGCGCTGAAACAGATTCAGCAGGTTTGCAGAAAACATCAGCTGGGTTTTCATCTCGACGGCGCCCGGTTATTCAATGCCCTTGTTGCCCGGGCAGAAACACCGGAACAATATGGCCAGCTGTTCGACAGTATTTCGGTTTGTTTTTCCAAAGGTTTGGGTTGCCCCGTCGGCAGCGTGCTGCTGGGCAGTAAGCCATTGATCGCCCGGGCCAGACGTTTCCGAAAAGTACTTGGAGGTGGCATGCGCCAGGCCGGTATTCTTGCAGCTGCCGGGATCTATGCCCTGGAGCATCATATTTTAAGACTACAAACCGATCATATACATGCAGCAGCCATTGCCGGAGCACTGCAGGATTGTTACTTTGTTGAAAAGATTTTACCTGTAGAAACAAATATTATTATTTTTGAAACGAAGGGGATCACGGCCGCCGACCTGGTTGCCCGGCTTGGTAGCAGCGGGATCCGTTGCAATGCCGTAGCCCCCGACAGGGTCCGTTTTGTATTGCACCTGGATATTACGGAAACGATGGTACACCAGGTCATTGAAAAAATCAAAGCCATCTAAAAAAAGATTAAAGAAAAAGATATGTTACCAACCCAAAATCCGTCCAAAACCAAAAGCTGGAAAAAATTAACCGTACATGCCGAAACCATGAAACAGGTGCATATGCGGGATCTGTTTGCCGCAGATGAACAACGTTTTCAACGGTACTCTATTCGTCACGAAGCGCTTCTTTTTGACTACTCCAAGAACCGGATCACTGATCAAACCCTTCAATTGTTAACAGATCTGGCAACAGAAACACATTTACCGGACGCCATCCGCGCCATGTTTTCCGGGGCGGTCATCAATCAAACCGAACAACGGTCGGTACTTCATATTGCACTGCGGTATTTTGGAAAGGATGCCATCCTTAGCAACGGTGAAAATGTAATGCCTGCGGTACGCAAAGTACAACAGAAGATGAAGCGCTTTTGCGAGGCTGTACATAGCGGGGCCCATGTGGGATATACCGGTAAAAAAATCAAATCCATCGTCAACATCGGCATTGGAGGAAGCGACCTGGGACCTTTTATGGTTACAGAAGCCCTGAAACCTTACACCGTAAAAGGCATCGAAGCCTATTTTGTTTCCAATGTGGATGGCACCCAGATCACCGAAACACTTAAAAAGTTAAACCCCGAAACAACCCTTTTCCTGATCGCGTCAAAGACCTTTACCACCCAGGAAACCATGACCAATGCCCATACGGCAAGAGACTGGTTCTTAAAAAAGGCGAAAGATATCAAACAGGTATCCAAACATTTTGTAGCCCTGAGCACGAATGAAAAAGAAGTGAGGAAATTTGGCATCGATACAAAAAACATGTTTGAGTTCTGGGACTGGGTAGGCGGCCGTTATTCGTTGTGGTCAGCCATTGGCTTATCCATTGCCCTTACCATTGGCTATAACCATTTTGAAGAACTGTTAAAAGGCGCGTACAATATTGATGAGCATTTTAAAACCGCCCCGTTTGAACAAAATATCCCGGTGATCATGGCGCTTACGGGGCTTTGGTATACCGATTTTTTTGGTGCACAGACAGAAGCCATACTTCCCTACGATCAGTACCTGCACCGCTTCCCTGCCTATTTTCAGCAAGGCAATATGGAAAGTAACGGAAAAAGCGTAGACCGCAATGGCAAAAGGGTCACTTATGCAACCGGTCCGGTGATCTGGGGCGAACCCGGTACTAACGGACAGCATGCTTTTTACCAGCTCATTCACCAGGGTACGCCGTTGATCCCCTGCGATTTCATCGCGCCTGCACAAACGCATAACCCGGTAGGCGATCATCATCAGAAATTATTGAGCAATTTCTTTGCACAAACTGAAGCCCTGATGAACGGGAAAACGCTGAAGGAGGTAAAAGACGAATTGAAAAAGTCCGGACTTCCCAAAGCAGCAATCGACCGGCTGGCGCCCTTTAAAGTATTTGAAGGTAATAAGCCCACCAACTCATTCCTGGTAAAGAAGATCACCCCTTATACCCTTGGACAGCTGATCGCCTTATATGAACATAAGATCTTTGTACAGGGAGTGATCTGGAACATTTACAGTTTTGACCAGTGGGGTGTGGAGCTCGGAAAACAGCTGGCCAACAAGATCCTGCCGGCGCTTGAAAATGATGCACCGGTTACAGGACATGACAGCAGCACATCGGGTTTGATCAACGCATATAAGGAAATGCGTTGATGGCCTATGCCGGAGCCGCTGTTTTTTATCCCCCTAAAACGGGGTTACCGACCGTAAAAAAAGGTTATATTTGTCGATTAAATACCCCGTATTGAAGAATTGGTGATATATGAAAAAAATCGAGTTAGAAATTGTGGCCTTATCACATAGCATCACGCAAACCCATTCCTATGCCGTAGTGCTGGGTGAGGTGAATGGGTTGCGGCGGTTGCCGATTGTGATTGGTGGGTTTGAGGCGCAGGCCATTGCGGTAGCCCTTGAAAAAATGAGTCCCAGCCGGCCACTGACTCATGACCTGATGAAAAATTTCCTGGTAGCCTTTAATATCGATCTGCATGAGATCATCATTTCAGATTTACAGGAAGGGATTTTTTTTAGTAAGCTTATTTGCTCCTCCGATCATGATACGGTGGAAATCGACAGCCGTACCTCCGATGCCATTGCCCTGGCAGTTCGCTTTGGCTGCCCCATCTACACATACGAGCACATCCTTGAAACAGCGGGTATCGTTATGGATGAAAAGGGAGAACCCAAGCCAACAAAGGAAGAAGCGGTAGGCGGTACCACCAGCGAACCATCCAGGGATGATCTGAAAACATTGAGCCTTGAAGAGCTCAATACCATGCTGAACGAGGTATTGGAAAACGAAGACTATATCCGGGCAATCGCCATACGGGATGAGATCAATAGCCGGACTCAGAAATAGCCGGATACCTTTATTTATCTAATACACCGCTACGTGGTATTCTTTTCCAATTGCAAAATAAATCTGGGCCTGCATATAACAGCCAAACGTGCGGACGGGTTTCACGACCTGGAAACCGTTTTTTATCCCCTCCCGCTATATGATGTATTGGAGCTGATACCTGCTCCCGAAACGGAGCTGCTGTTATATGGACTGCCCATTCCCGGCCATAAGGAAAATAACGTGGTATGGAAAGCCTGGCAGCTGTTAAAACAGGACCTGCCGGAGCTGCCTGCTGTACGTTTTCACCTGTTAAAAAACATTCCGGCCGGCGCGGGCCTGGGTGCCGGAAGTGCCAATGGCGCTACCGCTTTGCTTGCATTGAACCGTTTCTTTGATTTACAACTGTCCCAAAAACAATTATTAAAATACGCATTGCACCTGGGCAGCGACTGTCCGTTCTTTATACTCAACAAGCCCTGTTATGCTACCGGCCGGGGCGAAGCGTTACAGCCCGTTTTACTAAACCTGCAGGAATATTGCCTGGTGGTGGTAAATCCCGGGGTTCATATCAGCACTCCCTGGGCCTTTAGCCGGATTATACCGGCCCCTCCTGTTCATTCCCTTGAAGCATTAACATCGATGCCGCCATCCCAATGGGACCAACGGGTTACCAATGATTTTGAACCACTCGTATTTGAAGCCTACCCCGAAGTAAGCGCGATCAAAACACAATTACTGGACATGGGGGCTGTTTTTTCCGCAATGACAGGCACCGGCAGTACCGTTTTCGGTTTGTTTAAAAGTCCCCCGGATATATCTATGTTTCCGGATACATATTTCGTCAAAAGCATTTCATTGAATGCGCCCTTACTGCACTAGCAACAACGAATGGGTTTCAGGTTACATCCCTGCTGAAAGCTAAAAATATTTGGTTTAAGATTTTCATACTTGATATGGAATTTTCACAGGAGGAAAGAACATAGCATTTTCCCGGATCTTCATTTCCACATTTTCACATTTCCACATTTCCAAATTTTCAAATTTCTAATTCAAATTTTCCGTATCTTGCGGCTATGCTTATAGCAGGTATCCGACAACTTCCATTTTTGCGACAGCATCTTGATCTGTTGAACCACTGACATCCGTTGTGGTATATTGCCGGCATTGCTCCGGCCCCTTTTTGATTCCTGACTTTTTTTACTTCATATTTTATTAATTTTTTGATTATGTCTGCAATTGCTCAAAATACAGGTAGTTATTTTATGGACCTGGAGGAAGTTTATGGTGCCCACAACTATCACCCGCTTCCGGTTGTATTAACCAAAGGTAAAGGTGTGTTTGTTTGGGACGTGGATGATCACCGGTACTATGATTTTCTGAGCGGCTATTCCGCCGTAAACCAGGGACACTGTCATCCCCGTATTGTGGACGCGTTTGTTGAGCAGGCACAGCGGCTCACCCTTACCAGCCGTGCATTCTACAACGACAAGCTGGGCGATTTTGAAAAATATATTACCGCACTGCTGGGCTATGATAAGGTACTGCCTATGAATACCGGTGTTGAAGCAGTAGAAACGGGTATTAAGCTTTGCCGGAAATGGGCCTATGAAGTAAAGGGCATTCCTGAAAATGAAGCCGTGATCATTGTATGCGAACAAAACTTTCACGGAAGAACCACTACGGTGATCTCCTTTAGCAGCGATCCTTCCTCACAGAAAAATTTCGGACCATTTACAGGTGGCTTTCTGAAGATCCCTTATAATGATCTGCCTGCATTGGCCCAGGCACTTAAACAGAAAAATATTGCCGGCTTCCTGGTAGAACCCATACAGGGAGAGGCGGGCGTCATTGTACCGGACGAAGGATACCTTTCCACGGCCAAACAACTTTGTGAAGAAGCCGGCATTTTGTTTATCGCCGATGAAATACAAACCGGTCTTTGCCGCACCGGCCACCTCCTGGCCTGTGACGCAGAACAGGTGAAACCAGATATTGTGCTGCTTGGGAAAGCCCTTAGCGGCGGCATGATGCCTGTTAGCGCTGTACTGGCCAATGATGAAATCATGCTAACCATCAAGCCCGGCGAACATGGTTCTACCTATGGCGGCAACCCGCTTGCAGCCGTTACCGCAATTGCTTCCTTACAGGTATTGATCGATGAGGATATGGCCGGTAATGCCCTGGAACTGGGCGCGTTTTTCCGGAAGCAACTTGAGAATCTTTCTTCGCCCCATATACGCACCGTAAGAGGGAAAGGACTGTTAAACGCTATTGAGATTCACGCAGAAGATCCGGAGGCCGCGTGGAACCTATGCCTGGAAATGAAGAAAAACGGGCTACTCGCCAAACCCACACATGGAGATAAGATCCGTTTTGCTCCGCCCCTTTGCATTACAAAAGCGCAATTGGAAGAAGCTATTGAAATCATCCGTGTTTCCTTAAACAGCCTCAATGCCTAAAATACCCACGCATTACTTTTCCTCTGTGCTGATCGGTATCATCGACGGTATTATTATTCCGCTTACCGTTTTTTGTTTCCTTACCGGCCTGGGGCATTCCACTGCAGATGCATGGAGTTATACTGCATATGCAGCACTGGCAACCGCTGTGCTGATGGCGGCCGGCGGATTCTTTACCCGCCGGGAAGAACTGTCGCATACGCATGACAAACGTATCCTGAACGTTTATAAAGGACTGGATGTGGCGGATCATATTAAGGAAGACCTAATTAAAGATGCGCAACGGGAAAGTAACGAGTGGAAAATGGAATGGAATCAAAAAGCAGTGCCGGGTGAACCCCTGCCGCCCTTTAGCTATGCCCTGTCTATTTTTACGGGCTGCATTGCCGGTGGGCTCCTGGTGCTCTTCAACGCCGGAAGAAATATATTGCCGGCTTATACCTTCTTCCTCATGCCGGCAGCCGTGCTGATGATTACTGGTTTTCTGAAGTACCGGTTATTTGGCCGCCCGGTTTGGGGAGGCATTGTTTTAACCGCGGGAGGCGGCATCCTTGCAGCGGTGGGCGCCTATTGGATCGGAACGTTTATTTAGTGGTCTTTCTCTGAATAAAGACGTTACATCTACGTAAGAAGCATTGAAAATTGGGAATTAAGCACCTTATGTTAAGCCTTAAACGGATCTAACCCGACACGGCGGGCACGCCTGAAATATTGAACGTTAAACCAGAAACACGCCCTAGTCTTCCTGCACTCCATCCTCTTTTAACTCCATCTTTGGAAAAAGGATCGTCAGCATCAGGATGACAGAGGCCAGTAATATCAGGTAGAGGCCGATCTGCCGTTCAGGGCAATCACCGGCCTCGCAGCGGCCAAAGAGAATAAAGTTCCGTATTGCCCAGGCCAGGTTCAATACGCCAAACAGCAAATTCAGCCGCTTTGCCCAGATCCGGGCTATAAACGTAAGCAACAGGATCCCAGCCGTTAATATAAAATGATTATATGCCGGCCTGCCATAGCGGGTACCGGTTGTATCTACTCCGGACAAGGTAAGCCTCATCGACTGGATCTGCGACCAGGGCATAAAACAGGCGATCGCAAGAATGAGTGCAGCCAGTAACGCCAGCCATTGAGAACGACTAAGAATTTTCATCCTGCAAATAAAGAACAATCGGTTCTATAAAACAAGAGCGCTCCGTTGAAAGAGCGCTCTTAAGAGTTTATAGGATAAACGGTTGAATGGTCGCGTATTAAATCAGAAGAGAACTACGCTGATCTTTTTGACCATGGATGCAGCAACGGCCTACCCTACTATTATAAATATTATGCCAAAATTCAAAAATGCATGTTTTGAGGCTACAAAAATTTATATATCAATATATTATACAAAAGTTTGAGTTGTTAAAGCCGAGGGCTCCGGGAGGAATTGCATTATATGCTATTGCCGTTTTCTGCTGTACACCGGTGGTCCCGGCAGGGCAAATCAGTTCGCTTCAGCTATGTTTTTCAGGAACATGGGCCTCTGGAAAAAAAAAATTATCTTGCACAGGTTAGAAGACGCGCAAGGCAACTTTTAATCTATTTGAGTAAAATCGTCAGCATACCTGTAGCCGCAACAGCCACCGATGCGGAACTTCTGGATCAATTTAAATTTAAAGGAGATCAGGAGGCGTTGGCGCATTTATACCTGAGATACAGCGACTTAATTTATGGGGTTTGCCTAAAGTACCTGGAAGATCCGGAAGATGCCAAGGATGCGGTTATGAACATTTATGAAGAGCTGGGAGAAAAGGTGCAAAGACATGAGGTTCAGAACTTTAAAAGCTGGTTATATGTGCTGGCCAAGAATCATTGTTTGATGATCCTGAGAGCTGCCAAAAAAAATATAACGGTAAATTTAGACACACAGCTTGTGCAATCGGGCGATTTTTCGCATCTGGATGGTATCATAGAAAAAGAAGAAGCCTTTAAGAAACTGGAAAAATGTATGGAATCGCTTCCGTCGGAACAGGAAAAAACGATCCGTTTGTTTTACTATGATAATAAGTGCTACAACGAAATAGCAGAAACAACGGGCATGGAATGGAATAAAGTGCGTAGCCTGATCCAGAACGGAAGGCGGAATTTAAAAAACTGTATGGATAAAAATGCCAACTGATCCCACATACCCCTATTCCGTTGAAGATATCCGAAGATATCTGAGCGGAAGTATGTCTCCTGCAGAAATGCATGAGATGGAAAAGGCTGCATTAGACGACCCCTTACTGGCAGATGCGCTGGATGGCTATCGGACGGCCACGCCCGCCGTAACCGATTTGCATCTGAATGAGATCCGGAGCCGGATCAGCGCACAAAAGCCCGACGCTACCCGGCAATCTCCGGTAGTGGCATTACATAAAACAAAATGGTGGCGTGGCCTGGCGGCCGCAGCGGTGATTGGTATAATGGCCACAGGGGCCTGGTTCTTTATGCATCCCGGTGGCAACAGTACCAGCCAGATAGCTAAAAATAGTCCGCCGGTGGCTCCATCTGCATCCCGGCCGCTTACCGATTCAGTTACAGCTCAAAACGACCTTTTTAAAAATAGGGATAGCGCTGCCGCCCTGCAACAGCTTCCGGCGGCTGCTGAAGAAAAGACAGCAAAACACGTAGATGTAGTTAGAAAAACAATTACTGTGCACAATCCTCCTGCACTCCAGGCTGAGGAAGCGAAGATTGCGGCTGCGGATCAACAGGTAGCCCAGGCTCCGGTGCCGGAAATGGCCACTATTGAGGCGGCCAGTCCTCCTTCACAGGCAAATGCTTTTACAACCAATGCTCCTGTTCGTATACGAGGTGCCAGTACAATAGCCAAAGCAGCGCCTCAAAATGAAAACGGTTTTATGATGGTTAACCGCAGGGAACCATACTATATGGGAAAGGTTACGGATAAGAGCGGTAATCCCATCCCGGGCGTTACAATTTCCACTCTCCGAAATCAATCAACCGTTTCCAATGTGGACGGCAGTTTTCGCCTGCCAGCGCTGGACTCTGCCGGCAACCTCAGTTTTATAGCCCCGGGATATCAGGATAAAACGCTGGAGCTCCTGGCCGGAAAAGTGGCCGGCATTCAACTGAACCAGGCCGACAGTAACCTGAGCGATGTAGTGGTGGTCGGTTATAGAAAGCAAAAAAAACAGGCGCTTACAGGGGCCAGCAGCAGTTACAAGGTAGATACACTTCCTTATAAAGAATCCCCATATCCGCAAGGCGGATGGGATAGTTTTTATAATAACCTTACCGCCGAAATGGGCGTTAATAAATACAATGCTTCCAAGGATCTGCACCTGCGGTTTACCGTTGAAAATGGTTTACCCGAAAAATTCACGGTTGTAAAAGCACCGGATGAAGCTACCGCGCAGAAAGCCATCTCCATTATTAAGAAGGGCCCTAAATGGAAAACCAGTAAACGGAAAAAGAAGGTGGACGTAAAAATAAAGGTAGATTAAGCCACCCGTAAAATTTAATATTACCACAATGATACAGGACAGAATAATGCTGCCCTCTGCTGCTAACGGCATGCATCCCGGTTCAGCAAAAACAAGCCTGCAAGGAAAGAAGCATTGTTGTTCGGCCATTTCGGAAATATCGATGGCTCCAGTTAATCAGAACCTACTTTAATGTTTTGTTTGTTAACCTTATGCCGGCACGAATCTCCCCGGCTATATAAACGCTTATATACCAGTCCAAATTTGTAACATTTTTTTTGTAGCAAAATAAAATTGCTACAGATTTTTTGCTACAATTCCGGCCAGCTCTTATAAGCCGGTTTATCGGAATAGTATAATCAATAGAAAACGGCTGAAACAACCCAATAAAAAAGGGCCTTTACAGGCCCTAATCAACTATATTAACTCATACCGCTATTTAGCAGGAGTAATTACGATCTTGCGGAATTCGATCGGACCATGGTCGCCCTGGATATAGATCGGTCCGGCTTCTCCTTCGTTGCTATCCAATGCCCCGCCGGTGATACCCGGAATTTCCTGGTTGCTGATCACTGTTTTACCATTTACCACAACCGTAACCATTCTTCCAATGAGAGTAATATCATAACTCTGCCATTGATCCGGTCCTTTTGCATTGATTTCGCTGGGCGTCAGGAAGCCATAGATCCCGCTGAACAAAACGCTTGACGGATGCGCGTCTTTCGGGCTGTCTTCAATCTGCGTTTCGTATCTTCCCCGGAGGTAAACACCGCTGTTGCTGCCTTTATGATAACGGAACTCCACGTGCAATTTAAAATCATTGAATTTTTCATCAGAGATCAGGTTGGCTCCGGAGTGCGGGCTTGTTAACACACCGTTCTTAACGATCCATTGATTAGCCGCTCCTACTGCTCTCCAGCCATTCAGGTCCTTGCCATTAAACAGGTTGATCGGCTTGCCCCAAACCGGCGCCGCAGTTCTTTTTAAAAGCGGAGCTTTTACACCTTTCCAGTTGTATTTTTTACCTTCGCTGGTTACCACGGTGCCTTCGATACCATCACCGGCCAACGTTCCTTCGATCACAAAATCCTGGTTCCCTTCCTCCCATTGCGGCGGAATGGTAAAACTGAATTTGCCATTATTAAAATTCACTTTCGCTACCGGACGGGCACTTCCGGTGATGCCCACAAAATATCCTACCAGTGTTCTGGTTCCGGATAGCTTCACCTCCAGCCAGGACGGAGAAGGTTTACCATCTACGTCTACCGTAATATCCCAGCGGCCGATCAGGTCCTTAGCATCTGCCGCCGCTGTGCGCACCGGCTGCGGCTTTTCCCAGGAAGCCGGGCTGCCATGAACGGAAGCCGCTGCCAATAAGCAACTCACACCAAAAACAAGAAAACGTTTACGCATAAAAATGATTTATTTAATGATTTAGTTTTTGACAGCCGGGCTATTCAAAAAAAATGCACCCGGCCTAACGAAACCGGAAGATAAGATTTATTTCGTTTTTTTGTAAATCCGATCCATAAGCGGTTTGCACATCGGATATCCGTGCAGGATCATTCGCCGTAGGCGGCAAAATTATCAAAGACCTTTTTTAAGGCTGCAGCCTTTTCTTTATTGCTATTGACCAGGTTCACCCTTTCCGATGGATCTTCATCAAGATTAAACAGCTCTTTCACTGCGGGGATCAGTTGCCCGGTAACCGGGTGTTCCCAGGCGGGAGCCTCCCGGTATTTCCACTGTTTTAGTTTTACCGCTTCGGGTTTACCATGATTTACGATAAATATCGGCCGATGCTCAAAATTGCGGGGCGCTATCTTGCCTTCCAGCAACCGGCTGATGTCCTGCCCATCCAGCTCCCGGCCTGCCGGCAGTGCTGTGCCCGTCCATTTTGCAAGGGTTGGCAATACATCTACATTACTGATGGCTTCACTAAGCTGCAACCCGGCAGGTATGTGATTTTTCCAATAAACAATAAACGGCACACGGGCACCGCCCTCGTAGGACTGGGCTTTGGATCCTCTGAAGATACCCGCGGCACCGGCATCTGAACGCTTCGTAATTCCATCCTTTTCCATCCTTGGCGGGTATTCGCTCCAGGGACCATTGTCGCTGGAGAAAATAAAAATCGTATTATCAGCCATTTTTTTCTGCTCCAATACCTTCCAGATATCAGCCAGGCCTTCATCGATCTCTGTGATCACTTTCCCTAAAGGACCACCTTCTTTCCCTTTAAGTTTAGCCGCAGTGGCGGCATAAGCCACAGGCAGGTGGGGCAGGTTATGTGCCAGGTACAGGAAGAAGGGCTTCCCGGGCTGCTGCTGTTCAATAAACCGGATCGATTCCCGGGTATACAACCGCGTAAGCAGGGAGTCTGCCGGTTTTTCCAGTTCCGGCCTGGTATTCCGGAAGATCTTAATGACCGTATCTGTATTTACATACGGGTACCGGTAATCATGGCTATACAACAGCCCATAAAAAGCATCAAATCCCTGGCCATTGGGTTTGTTGTATGCTTTTTGATCGCCAAGATGCCATTTCCCCACCATTGCTGTACGATAACCGTTTTTCTTCAGCATTTCAGCCAGCGTTATCTCTGCATCCGGCAATCCCAGCGGGGAACCCGGCGCAATCGGATCCGGAAGATTATAGCGCGAAGCATAGCGGCCGGTTAAAAGGGATGCACGCGAAGGCGTGCAGGACGGACTGGTTACCACATAATTGGTTGCCAGCAAGCCGCTGCCGGCCATTTTATCGAGGAACGGCGTCCGGATCACCGGGTTGCCATAGCAACCGATATCGGAGTAACCCAGGTCATCCGTCAGCACAAAAATGATATTCGGCCGTTGCTGGGCAAGACCTGTTACTGCAGTAAACAGCAGCAGCGAAAAAAGATAAAGATGTCGCATATAATTCAATCACAGTTTTTACATTATTCCTGATAAAGGCCCCTCCTTTCTTATAGCCTTTCACGGTGGGTTTCGGTTAATTGCAACACGGCATTCAGCACAGCGCTTTCAATCCGTTTCTGCCGGCGGTTGCTGCTGTCGATCGCATGCAGGTCTATTTTATATTTAATAAAATCCTTCCCCATATCGGCAATCCTCACCAGCATTTCCCCTCCCGGAATCAGGTCCGGCATGGTTTTCAGCACCGGCTCCAACCTTGTGCTTAACGTCTGCACATCCATCTTATCAGCCAGGGGCAGTTCAAAACGCACGGTCAGCTTATCCGATACCTGCGCCGATTTATTGATCACGGTAGCGGTAAAAACAAGATTATTGGGTACCAGCACCATATCTTCCTCCTCATTCAACACCACAATATTTGCAAAAGTGATATCAATGATCTTACCGGAATGTTCACCTACGCGGATATGATCCCCGATGGAGAACTGTTCGGAAAACATTACGATCAGCCCACTGATCATATTGGTAATGTATTCCCTAAAAATAACTGCGATGGCCATGGCAACAATGGTCATGCTGGTGATAAAGTCTTTGGGATTGATGCCCAGCGCGATCATGACCGACACCACTGCAAAAACAGCATTCAGTATGGCTGCCAGGCGGTTAATTCCCAGCACAAAATTGCCCCGTACTTTATTTGACGCATGCCTGCGGTTATAAAAGGAAACAAGGATAAACTTACCAATGGAAATAAGCACACTTGCCGTAAGAAACGTATTCAGTCCATATGCCAGCTGCAGCAGGTAGGGATGCTGAGCGTAAAAATCATTGAAAACAGGAAACGAAATGCTCAGCAGGATCCAGGCCAAAAGCCGCAACATAAAAGATACCGGTATCGTTCCCTTGCGCTGTTCCATCTACATGATTTAGCTGCCAAGCTAATCATTTTGAACGAATTTAAAAACTGTTTAAAGCGGGCTTTGGCAAACGGCCATTACACAGTTCGAAGGTAGTTGGCAGCAGGCGTAATTTTATTCCTGCGCACCGTCATAAACCGTGTTATGCACGGGTGTGGATTTATATTTTTGTTCTGCACCCTGTAGCCGGCTATCTTTGAACGGATGGACGAGAAAAACGAAGTAAATGCATTGCTCAATCTGATAGACGACCCGGATAACGAAATTTATGAGGCCGTTAGTAACCGCATCATTACTTATGGACTTCCAATGATTCCCAACCTGGAACATTTATGGGAAACCACGGAAGACAAAGAAGTACAGGAGCGTATTGAATTGCTGATTCACCGGTTGTATTTTTCCGGGTTGCATACCGATTTCAAACAATGGAACGAGGCCGGGCATCACGAGCTACTGCCGGCCCTGCTTTTAATTGCTAAATTTCTTTACCCTGAGATGCAGGCTGCCAAAGTATTGCACAACGTGGAGCGGCTGCGCAGAAACATCTGGCTGGAGATCAACAATTACCTTACCCCGCTGGAACAGGTACACATTATTAACAGTATTATTTATAATTATATCGGCCTTAAGGGAAATACCAATAATACGGAACGCCCCAATGAATACCTGCTTCCGCAGATCCTTGAATCCAAAAAAGGAAATCAAACCGGCATTGGCTCACTTTATTTATTGCTGGTAGAAATGCTGGATATTCCCATCCGGTTGATGCGCATCCCCCACCAGTTTGTACTGGGCTATTGCAAACCCGGTTTGGGCGATACCACAGGACATTACGAAGTGGAGTTTTTTATAGAGCCTTCGCTGGGACAGGTTTTTACACATACCGACCTGCATCACTATCTTAAAAAAATTGCTGTGGAAGATACGCCGGACCTGCTTCGCCCACAATCGAACCGGGAGGTTATTAAACAGGTATTAGCCGACTTCCGGGAATGTTTTAATAATGATCTTCAGCGTGTACAGTACCAGGAGCTGGAATCGCTGATTCGCCTGCTGGATTAATTTTCAAAACCATAAGGTTCCTGCTGCGTTTCTGTTTTTTGTTTTGCTACCCCGCTTTTATTCCGGGTGCAACCCCTGCTTTTATTTTACGGTCTAACCCTTTTATAAAAGTTGTATCATGAAAAACTATTCAAAACCGTTCCTGCTCCTTTTATTTGTAACAGGAGCCGCACTTGCCGGCGGGGCCCAAACAACAAAAGAGGCCAACCGTCAGAAGCCGGTTGCGGCAATGCCGTCTAATACAGATAGCACCAGCAGCGGGAAAGAACTGGAGGCAAGTCTTGCCAAAGCAGCCGCCGCAGCCGAACGGGCCGCCGATAAGATCCGGAACATTATTGAAAACAAGGCTGATAAATTAGCAAAGACCAGTCAGCCCTATGTAGACAGTCTTGCAGCCGCTACTGCCAGCCTGATCGAAAAGCTGGCCCGGGAACTGGACAAGATGGTGGATACGCCCCCCTCTCAGAAAACAAAATAGGCATTTATTTTACCGGGTGGCAATTCACAGTCCCAGCGCCTGTTGAAAAGGCCGGACTGATATATGGAATGCCCAGGTTCAGGCCCCTCAGCACCATCAGTAGCGCCACACACCCTATAAAATAAGGCAACAGTTTTTTTATACGAACCCTGAAAGAAAATGAAAGATGATGCCCCGTAAGCATCAGAACGGCCATTAACGGGATCGTACCCAGGCCAAACGCAGCCATAAAGATACCCGATGTGAAGATGCCGCCCATAACCAATGCAGTGGCGATGGCCATATAAACCAGGCCACAGGGCAATAATCCATTCAAAACGCCAATCAACAGGAATGAAAGCGGCCGGTTACGGCGGGTAAGAAACCGGGCCAGTGTTCGTTTAATAGTTTGTTGTATGCGCTTGAACCATTTTATCTCCGGGAGGTACCGGACCGGCAGTAACATCACCAATAATACAACGCCCATGGCAACAGAGAAATACTGCTGGTACCCGACGATGGCAAACCGGTACCCGGCCCATCCAAGCACCGCACCCATCAGGAAGTAAGTCAGTACCCGGCCCAGGTTATAAAACAATACTGATAGCAGCCGGGAATGGGATTCCGACGCATCCAGCGGAATCGACAATGCCAGCGGACCACACATCCCGATGCAGTGGAAGCTGCCTGCAATGCCCATGCCCAAACCGGCAAGTATTGCGGCTACCATTTACGGAATTTGAATATTTTCTTCATGGTAATATCTTATATGATTGTTCTCCCACGCTACGCTTGCCCGGTACCATCCCTTTACAAATGAGCTGCGGGGCAAAGAATAAACCGATACGCTTCCGGACTGAATGGGTATCCGGCGATCTGCCGCACTTGCAGACATCCGGAGAAACTCTATATGCCCCGAGTCAAGACGATCAGACGCTGCTTCCGGAAGCCGGACCCAAATGCTGCCGGCCGAATCGCGGATGGAAACGGGCTGACCCAGCGCGGCCAGCTGTTGCTTACCGTCGATCACCTGCTGATATTTCAGTTCCTTCTCATAATAATTTGCGTCTACCGTTTCATTCGTCTGCCGCATGGCAATGCCCACCATAAAGCTCATTCCGGCGAGGAACACCGCCAATACAATCACCACCCTGATTCCCCAGTTCATCTGCATTTGTTTTAAATAAAGGGTCCTAAAAATTTTGATTTTATCGTTGCCGTTTTTTCACCGTTGATATACACCCCGATCCGGATATCGGTGGACCGGGCCTTAATACCCGCTACGGGTAATACGATGAAAAAAGTGCGGTTACTCAGGCGCTCTTTTTTCAACACATTATGTGAGGAATCGATCATACGCACCCGCCCGGGCACAGGGCCTTCCACCTTTAATTCAAACCGCATATCTTCCCGCGTTTTATTGATGATCTTTGCCTGGAAAAGATTCGACAGTGAATCCTTCCCTACTTCCTGGTATAATTGCCCTTTTACCCGGGATATGGTGGTATCGATGCGCTTCCTGGAAAGAACGAGGAAGCTCATGAGCGTTACTAAAACAACCAGGATAACGGAGTAGAATTTCATTCTTCCGTTAAAATGAAAAGGTTGTTTTTTTGAGATCTGGTTTTCGGAGGCCATGCGGATCAATCCCTCCGGCCGGCCGATCCGGAACATCACCTCATTACAGGCATCCATACAGGCCGCGCAACCTACACATTCCATCTGCACGCCATTGCGGATATCGATACCTGTAGGACAAACATGTACACAAAGTTTGCAATCAATACAATCTCCCAGCGACTGCTGCTCTTTCTTTGCCAGCTTGCCCCGGGGCTCACCCCGGTTATAATCGTAAGAAACCTGCATGGTATCTTTATCGAACAGCACGCCCTGGAGTCGTCCATACGGGCAAACAGTGGTACAAACAATATCCCGCACAAAGGCGAAGACAAAATAGAAAAGCCCGGTAAAAAACAAGAGCCCGGCAAAAAGCCCGATATTTTCCGATATGGGGCTTCGCATCAACGCCAGCACTTCCTGCACGCCCAGGATATAAGAAAGAAAGGTATGAGCGATCAGGAAGGAGACGATAAAGAAGACCAGGTGCTTTACTGCTTTTTTTGTAAACTTCTGTACGCTCATTGGCGCCGCATTGAGCTTTTTTTGCTGGGTGGGTGTGCCTTCGATCCACCATTCGATCTTCCTGAAAACAAATTCCATAAATACGGTTTGGGGGCAAACCCATCCGCAAAAGACACGTCCGTAAATAACGGTAAACAGCGCCACAAATACAATGGCCAGCACCATCGCCACGGCGAAGATGAAGAAATCATCCGGCCAGAATATTTTTCCAAACAGGATAAAACGGGCCTCCGGAAAATTCAGCTCCACAGCGGGCATGCCATTGATCTTTATAAAAGGCAATGCAAAAAACAACAACAGGTAACCGGCAGACAACCATTGCCGGTACCGGTATAATTTCCCCTTGGGCCGGAGCGCATATACCCAGTTACGCCTCCCTTTTTCATTTATGTTGCTGTGCCGGTCTCTAAAACTATTGCTGACTTTTTGCGGACCAACGGCTTCATCTTCTGCCTTCATCCTTTATGGTTTCTTTTTATAAATGGTTTACCTGGCAACGCCGCTATCCGCCTTGGCCAATGCCGGTGCAACATCTGTTGGAGGAGGTGCATCTTTAAAGAGATCGCCCTGCGGCTCCTTGGCACCCGGAGGATTACTGCCATGGATGGATTTAATATAACTGGCGATTTCGGCGATCTGTTCCGCAGAGAATACATCCTTCCAGCTCATCATTCCTTTTTCTACCACCCCCAGCCTGATCGTCTTAAACACCTCCCCTATCTTACCACCATGCAGCCAGTAATCATCCGTAAGATTAGGGCCAACACCTCCCTGACCGGCGTTGCCGTGACAAGCCGTACAGTTATTCATAAATAGCTGCTTTCCTGCTTCAATACCTGCGGCATCGGCCATCACCACGGTATTTTCATTTACTGCATCGCCCTTTGATTTCATATAAGCAGCTACCTTAAGATTTCCCTTTGTAACGGCGATCTCATATTCTTCATACTGGTTGGGCGCCGCATGCGCTACATGGTACCGCCACAGATAACCGATACCGAACAGGATCGAAGCCAGAAAGGCAATGGTAAACCAGGGTGGTGTAGCATTATCCAGCTCGCGGATTCCATCATAACTATGGCCTACATCCAGCGACTGCTCCTCCTCCATCGGCCTTAACTTATTGGCTTTGCGCCACCAGGCACTCAATCCTTTATAGGTTTCTTTTTTGGCACTTACACTGGCCGCGCGCATTTCCTCGATACCGGTAAAAAAGCGGATCCAGTAAATAAAAATGAAGATGGTGAGCAGTTCCAATATGATCACCCCTACCAAAATATACCGCAGAATCTTAGCGTCGGTGAACGGGTTGGAAACCGTTACGGCCGCCGCCGCATCCTCCTGTCCAAATGCCTGCATCCCAACAACTACAGCCGCCAGTGTCAGCAACGGTTTGATGTAATCTGCTCCTGTATTTTTTCCGCCGTTATTGTTCGCCTTTTGATTTTTTTTCCGTTCCCTGTACACATCCATGGAGGCGTTTAAGGTAAAACCCAGCATACCGATGATCAATAACAGGAAAATGATCACGATCAGCAACACCATATTTACATCCAGGACCAACCGGGGTGCTTGCGGCGTTTGTTCTGCTGCCATCGCCGGCAATGCTGCCAGGCTGCCCCATCCGCTAAACCATACGATTTTTTTTAAACGTTTTATCTCTTTCATTGCAGCTTTATTTAAGTTCATCAAATGGCAGGTTTTCCATTTCAGAGATGCTTTCCGCGCTTGTTCTCATTGCATAAATAACAACAACTATAAACAACGCCATAAACAATACCAGCGAAATAACCGGGTAAATGCTTACTCCGCTTATCTTTTCCAAATAGTTTATAAATTTCATGGTAACAATTATTCGGGTTTATGATTTGCTGCTTTAATATCTTTTCCCAGGCGCTGCAGGTAGGCAATCAGGGCCACGATCTGCTTATCACTGCCAATAGCGATCTTTTCTTTTTTCAGCCGGTCCGTGATTTCTACCGCCTGCTGTTTCAGATCTTTTACTGCATCAGCCTCATAGCCCTCCGGATAAGGAACGCCCAGTTTGCGCATGGCATATATTTTGGAATTGGTAGATCCGATATTGATCTCTTTTTCAAATAGCCAGGGATACGGTGGCATTACAGACCCTGGTGCCATAGAAACCGGTTCCAGCATATGATTAAAGTGCCAGCTATCCGGGTACTTGCCGCCTACGCGGGCCAGATCGGGGCCGGTGCGTTTGCTGCCCCAAAGATGCGGATGATCATACACCGATTCCCCGGCCTTGGAATACTCTCCGTAACGTGCCACTTCATACCGGAACGGGCGGATCATTTGTGTATGACAGTTGTTACATCCTTCCTGTATATAGATATCCCTTCCCTGTAATTCAAGCGGTGTATAAGGTTTTACGCTGGCAATCGTGGGCACATTTTCTTTAACCAGGAAAGTGGGCACCATTTCAATCAGTCCCCCGATGGCTACTACAATAAAACTCAGTATTAACAGCATCACCGGTTTCCGTTCTATTTTAGAATGCCAGTGCGCTTTGGTCGGAGCCTTGTACCCGCGCAGCAAGGGCGGAGCGCTGGCCTCTTCGCTTTCAACAAAACTTCCCTTCCGGGCAGTTTTAACCAGGTTATACACCATCAGCAATACACCGGCCAGGTAAATACTTCCGCCTATGGCCCGTAGTGCATAAAAGGGAACTACGGATTGTACCACATCGATGAACTGGTATTGCAGCTGCCCTTCCGGTGTAAAGGCCGTCATCATAAAATAGGTTCTGAAAGCCGCCCAGTACATCGGAACCGCATACAATACGATACCAAAAGTGCCGATCAGAAAATGGGTACCGGCCAGTTTAGCGGAGTATAGTTTGGTGTTGAACAATCGCGGGATCAGCCAGTACATCATTCCGAAGGTCAGGAAGCCATTCCAGCCGAGGGCGCCGATGTGTACGTGCGCAACCGTCCAGTCGGAGTAATGTGAAATGGCATTTACATTCTTCAGCGAAAGCATCGGTCCTTCAAAAGTGGCCATTCCATAACAGATCACCGCTACTACGATAAATTTCAATACGGGATCTTCCCGTACTTTATCCCATGCGCCTCTGAGCGTGAATAAGCCGTTCAGCATACCGCCCCAGCTGGGAAGCAGTAACATCAACGACAGCGCGGTACCCAGCGATTGTGCCCATTCCGGCAGGGCTGTGTACAGGAGGTGGTGCGGTCCGGCCCAGATATAGATAAAGATGAGGCTCCAGAAATGGATAATACTTAAACGGTAAGAATAGATCGGCCGGTTGGCAGCTTTCGGAAGAAAGTAATACATCATTCCAAGAAAAGGAGTCGTAAGAAAAAATGCCACCGCATTATGTCCGTACCACCATTGCACCAATGCATCCTGTACACCGGCGTACCAGGAATAACTCTTCATAAATGAAATGGGCAGTTCAAAAGAGTTTACGATATGCAGCATGGCCACCGTAACCCAGGAAGCCAGGTAAAACCAGATGGCTACGTATAAATGCCGCTCACGCCGCGTTAAGATGGTACCCATCATATTGATCCCGAACACCACCCAGATGATGGTAATGGCAACATCAATGGGCCACTCCAGTTCTGCATACTCCTTACTGCTGGTATAGCCCATCAGCAGCGTAACAGCAGCCGCTACAATGATCAGCTGCCATCCCCAGAAATGTATGCGGCCAAGGGCCTTGCTCCACATGGGCGTTTTCAGCAACCGCGGCATGGAATAATATACGGCGGTAAAAATGGCGTTTCCCACAAAGGCAAAGATCACCGCGTTGGTGTGCACCGGTCGCACGCGGCCAAAGGTGGTATACTCCATGTTAAGATTCATCACCGGAAAAGCCAGCTGGAATGCAGCCAGCACACCGGCCAGCATACCAATGACGCCCCAGCTTATGGTTGCAATGGCAAAGAGCCTGGGGATCCGGTTATCATAGCTAAATTTCTGAACTTCCATACATTTTGGTTATTTATTTTTTGATGCATTTTTTTCTTCAAACAAGATCCGGTTGGGCGGAGCATAGTCATCTTCAAACTGCCCGTCTTTGATGCTCCAGATGAGACCTGCCAAAAAAATGACGGCGATCAGGAGACTTACAATGGCCGTGATGATAATGATGTTCATTGCGCGGTAAAGGTCTGATGATAAAAGCGGTTACCTATTGACCCAATACAGGTCTGTGCATGATATTGATCAGGGTAGTTTTGTTTTTAACTTCCGGCCATACCATTCGGTAAGCAGGAAGGTGATGAGGATGATTCCGATGGAACTGACCGGCATCAGGATGGCTGCTACCACCGGTGTCAGCAGTCCCTGCAGGGCAAAAAACAAACCGATGATGTTGTAAATAACCGAATACACAAAACTGATCTTAATGACCGTATCAGCTTTTTGGGCAAACCACAACAGCCGATCCAGCCGGGTAAGTGCTCCGGCGTGGATGATGGCATCAGAAGCCGGGGTAAAATGCCCGCCATCCTCCATTACTGCAATGCCTACATCGGCCTGGCGCAATGCTCCGGCATCGTTTAAACCGTCTCCCGCCATCAGTACATTTTGCCCATTCTGTTCCTGTATTTTTTTAATGTAATGGTATTTATCCTCCGGGGATTGGTCAAAGTAAATAGCCGTACCGGCGCCGGTCATTTTTACCAGGCGGTCCAGTTCTGCATTGTTATCTCCGCTGAGTATCGACAATGCCATATGCTGTTGTACCCGTTCTGCGAAAGCCGCAAAGCCTTCCCGGTAGGTATTCTGCAATTCAAAAAAGCCCAGCACTACTCCGTCTGCGCTGATATATACACAGGAGCTGCCGGTACCTGTTGCAGATATTGCCGCGCCCTGCACAAAGAGCCGGCTTCCGGCTTTTATATGTTGCTCCTGCACCCATCCTTCAATACCCAATCCCGGAACATTCCGGAAACTGTCTACCGGAACATCAGGCGCCGTTTTCAGCTCCTCCAGCACCGCCCTGCTTAAAGGATGGGTAGAATGTCTTAACAGCGATGCCACCTGCGATGCCTGCAGCGGATCCAGCAAGCGGCCGTTATACGTTACCCTAAAATGCTTATTCAGGGTAATGGTTCCGGTTTTATCCAATACGATATGATCTACGGCAGCCATGGCCCGGATCACATCAGCATTTTTCAAAAAAAGCCCCGATCTTTTTAAAATCCGCATCACGTTTCCATTTGTAAAGGTTGCGGCCAGCAGCAAGGCACAGGGACAGGCTACGATCAACGTCGTTGTAAGGGCATTCCACATGGTACCGGTTTCGCCACGGGCATACCAGAACATGGCCGCGGCCAGTGTGAGGAACAATACACACCCGGTAAACAGATTGGCGGCCTTATAGAGGAAGTTTCGATCCGCCTCCTTTTTGTCCAAGGCATCCCGGTTCCATAAATTGGTCAGGTATCCCTGGTCTGATCTTTTCATGACGATCAACTCCAGCTTTTCGCCTACCTGCCGGCCACCGGCGTAAATGATGCTTCCCGGGTCTATCAGCTTTGGCAGGCTTTCACCGGTTACAAAACTGTAATCGATGAGCGCTTTTCCTTTTACCAGCACTGCATCCGCCGGGATGATTTCCTGGTCATAGATCTCGATCCGGTCCTTTTCTTTTAATGCACTGATGAGCACCGGTTCTGTTCCCTGATCCCGTTTCACAGTAACCGCAATCGGGAAAAAAGAACGGTAATCCCGGTCAAATACGAGGAACCGTTGTGTTTTATCCTGGGCCCATCTTCCGATCAGCATAAAAAAAACAATCCCGCTCATACTGTCGAAATAGGTATTCCCATCCAACAGGAAAAGGTTATAAAGACTCCGGGAAAAGGTAACGGCAATGGCCAGCGCAATGGAAAGATCGATGTTGAGGGTACCGCCGCGGATCCCTTTCCAGGCATTGGAAAAAAATTCGCGTGCACAATAAAAGACAACCGGAAGCGCCAGTGCCAGCCCGATATAACGGAAGGCCGCCCCAATGCGATCCTGCAGGTAGCCGGCCACCGAAAAATATTCGGGCAGGCTCAGCATCATGATATTGGCAAAGCAAAAACCGGCAATGGCGATCTGCACCATACGTACATTGTTCCGCCGTCCTCCCTCTTTTTTTCTCCCGGGCGATAAATAGGGCTCATACCCGATGCCGGTCATGGTTTCCACCACTTCCCGTACGGAAGTCTTCGACGGGTCCATTATGATAAAGACCTCCTTAGCTGAAAAATTAACTCGCGAAGACAGTACCCCCGGTTGCAGCCGGTTTAAATTTTCCAGTAACCAGAGGCAGCTGCTGCAATGCATATGCGGCACGGATAAAGTCAAATGTCTTTGGGTATCATCTGAAAAAGACACCAGGGTACCGGCAATCGCCGGATCATCCAGGAACGCAAAACGCCCATCCCGCGCAGGATACCGCTGCGGCTGTCCCGGATGCGCATTCAGATCGTAATAGGTACAAAGGGCATTTTCCTGTAATACTTCATAAACCAGCTGGCAGCCTGAACAACAGAAATATTTATCAGCTGTTTTCAGACGATGGTTGGGGCAGGGATCCCCACAATGGTAACAGGCTATTTTTGTATCGGTCATGTTCCGGTGCTATTTTCTTCTGCTCCGGCAAAGGTCCTGTATGAAAAAGGCCGGTATCGTGTCTTCCGTCAGGTATGATCATGATATGAATCATCCTGGTTAAACGCGCAATAAAATCACGTAGACAGGTAGAATTATCTGCTATTTTTCGAGGCATTAAAGAAATACATCTATCAATGCTTAGCCGCTGCCTGCCTGCATATTGTTTTTTCAGCCGACTTGCCACGGGATCCTAAAACACTTTCGCGGGCGGCAAAACCCCTTACCGATAATATTGGCCGATCCCGCCTCCGGCTCAAAAATTTGTTAAAAACCATCCGCAGACCGGTCTCTTACGAAAAAAATCGTAAATTGCCGTTAAAAGGAATTCTATGCCGGAAAACAAATCATTGAAGCCCACAGAAAGCGAATTGGAAATTTTACAGGTTTTATGGGATAAAGGAAATGCTACCGTAAGAGAAGTTCATGAAAACCTGCTTACGTTTAAAGATGTAGGTTATACAACCACATTGAAGCTGATGCAAATCATGAATGAGAAAGGGCTGGTAAAGCGTAATGATTCGTTCCGCACGCACATTTATAAAGCAGCAGTAAATAAGGAGGTCACTCAAAAATATATGCTGAACAAATTTGTGAGCAACCTATTTGGAGGCTCGTCTTCTCAATTGGTGATGCAGGCGCTTGGCGATGGTAAGGTAACCGAAGAAGAGCTGGACAAAATTCAACTGATGATCGATCAGCTTAAAAAGAAAGACTAGCCATGCAAGAGGGAATCTACCATTTATTTACTGCTTTGGGAAACGCGCTGTTCAGCAGCCTTTGGCAAATGGGCATTATTTGGCTGATGATCACCGTGTATATTCATTTACGTCCTGCCGCTTCGGATGCGGCAAACAGCCTGTTGCGTTTTTCCGGGTTAGTAGCCGGTTTTATCCTTTTCCTTGTTACCTTTTTTATTTCCCTCAAAACGCCGCCGGCAGCACCAGGTGTTTTAAAATGGACCTTCCGCCAGGAATGGATTCATCCCATGCTGCGTTACAGCGCGATACTGTACCTGGCCGTGCTGGTATTTCCGTTCCGGAATATTCTTAAAAACTCATTCCGGCTTCGTCAGTTGCGCAGAAATGGTATTGGCCGGGTGCCCGGTGTATTAAAGCTCTTTATGCTCGATGCTGCCGGTTATCTCAATATTAAAAGAAAGGTACAACTGTATACTTCTTCCATTATTTCTTCACCACTGACCATTGGCTTTTTAAAACCGGTGATCCTGTTGCCCCTGGCAATGATCAACCAGCTAACGCCACAGCAGCTGGAGGCGATCATCCTGCACGAGCTGGCGCATATCCGGCGCAATGATTACCTGATCAACCTGGTTATGCAGGTTATTCTGACCTTTTTATATTTCAATCCATTTGCGCGGATGCTTGTAAAAGCACAGGAACTGGATCGCGAAAAATCGGCCGACCAATGGGTGATCCGTTTTGAATATGGCCGTTATATGTACGCCTCCACCCTTTTGCAGCTGGCGCGGAACCAGGTATCTCCCAACGGGTTTGCGATGCAGGCTTCCGGAAAGGAAAGCCAGTTAAGCGACCGGGTAAAATCGATTATGGGCGCCGCTTCCAGGCCGGTATTCCCGTTTAAAAAAGCCGGAATGCTTGCCGGTATGCTGTTACTATCCAGTGGCTTTTATCTCCTTCAACATGCGCAGCCCCCGGCAACTGCGGCCGTCTTTAATGATCTGCAGTCATCACCCGCTGCCACTACCGGCGCCCGCGATATAAAACCTGTTTTTGCTGCAGCATTAACAACCGCTGACCATTCAAAAAATTACAAAGTGCATCCCATACCGGTACTTGAAAAGCCCGAACGTAAACCGGCGGATGATGCCCTGTACGTGAAGCGCAATCAAGATCCCGCCGGAATCATACAAGTTCCTGCGCCACCGGCACCACAGTCAGATCCGGCCCAGCCGTTAGTGCTTTTTGTGGATCGCCCGGTAATAGTAACACCCGATCTTAATAATGCGGAAGAAGCAAAGGTGCAACAATCCATGGCAGCCTTTAAAAAACTGATCACCGAACTGAGCTGGAAACATATTGAAAACGGTTTGGCGGAAACGGTGACAGAGCAACAGAAAAAGGCATTAAAAGAACAATTTAGGAAGGTTATGGACCAGGTAAACTGGGAACAGAACGCCAATATCCTGCGCTCATTATATAAAGACATTGATTGGGAGCAGGCCGATGACCAGCTGAAAGCAAGCCTGAATGCCGTACTCGATACCCAATCCGAACAGTACCGTACAGCCCTGAAACAAGCAACCGCTCAGCAACAGCATACAGCCGACAGCATCTATAGAACGGCTCAGGGAATGCACAAACATGCCGATTCGCTTCACCAGGTTCTCCATAAAAAAGACAGCCTTCCTTCCGGCGGGAAAGTGGTTGATCTCTAAGACACCCCTTCCTGCACCTTCTCTTTATACAACATTGCGAATAAAACAACCGGTTTAAACGGAAAGAGGATTGCAACGTTCACTGCCGGATGACCGTTTTTGAACCTTTTTACAAGACCTTTTGAGTAAAGCTTACCGTTTCTTATCTGATCTGCCGCGCTTTGTGCAACTTCTTTTTATTGGTTATCTTTACCATTCAATTCAGATAAGGTATGAGAATAACCGCAGATAATCGTTTCAGGAAATTAATTGTCATTGGCGACCGGCTTTTGATCCAGCCCATCAAAGGCAATGAACGCACCGAAAGCGGGTTGTACCTGCCGCCGGGTGTGCAGGAAAAGGAGAAGGTTCAACAGGGATATGTTATAAAAACAGGCCCCGGATATGCTATTCCTGTTCCGGTGGAAGACGAGCCCTGGAAATCGGATGAAGACCAGGTAAAATATGTTCCTCTACAGGCACGGGAAGGCGATCTTGCAATTTTTCTTTTGAGTGGCGCTACTGAAGTTATGTATGAAGGTGAAAAATATTTTATCGTTCCGCAAAGCGCCATCCTGATGCTGGAACGGGAAGAAGATTTGTAACCCCAAAAACAAATACGATGAAAGGTTTTCACACAAATATTGAAAAAGATACCCTGGCCAATGATGCCTTTAGAAAAGTGCTGTATACGGCCAGGCAGCTGCAACTGGTTCTCATGACGCTGCAACCCGGAGAAGAGATCGGCGCTGAGGTGCACACGGAAAATGATCAGTTCTTCCGGTTTGAGGGAGGTTCCGGCAAATGTGTGATCGATGGTCACGAATATGCCGTTAGTGACGGATCTGCGATTATTGTTCCCCTGGGTGCCCGTCATAATGTGATCAATACCGGCAGCGAACCGTTGAAAATGTATACCCTTTATGCGCCGCCCCATCATAAAGACGGTATCGTACGGCATACCAGGAAGGAAGCGGAAGAAAACGAAGAAGATTTTGATGGTGTAACCACCGAATAGCGCATACCAGTGCGTATGCGCAAATGCTACAAAACCGGCCTGTTTTGCAACAGGCAACCAATGCTATCCTATGTACAATCCAGCACACCATCACCGCCGGTCCATACGCCTGAAAGGATATGATTACACACAGGCCGGGTTTTATTTTATTACCATCTGCTGCCAGGACAGGGCGCGCCTGTTTGGGAAGATCATCGATGGAAAAATGATCCTGAACGATGCCGGAAAAATGACCGAAAAATGGTATTACGAAATAGCCTATAAATTTCCCGGCAAAAAATGTCATGCGATGGTGATCATGCCGGACCATTTTCATTGTATTATTGAAACGGTTACGGGAAAACCGGGACCATTATCCGGCGGGGATCCTGATCCAGGGGAACATGCGGGACGGGGTGAACACGTAGGTCGGGGTGAACACGTAGGTTGGGATGAACACGTAGGTCGGGGTGAACACGTAGGTTCACCCCTAGGGCGGGCGGTACAATGGTTTAAAACAATGTCTACCAATGAATATATACGCGGGGTTAAAAACCTGGGCTGGGCGCCTTTTAACGGCAAATTATGGCAACGGAATTATTATGAACATATCATCCGGAATACGGCATCATACGAACGGATATCAAAATATATTATTGATAATCCTAAAAAATGGCGGGGGTAAAAAGGTTATTGAAATGGGGATGTGGGAGGTGGCGAACACGTAGGTTCGCCGCAACACGTAGGTTCGCAACAACAGAGGTTCGCCGCAACTACCGTTTTACCATCTTTGCCTTGAGGATCCGGACGTCACGGATCGGGCGATCGCGGTCTTTGCCCTTACTGGTGGGCACTGCGGCTATCTTATCGAGCACATCGAATCCCTTTATCAATTGACCAAATACCGTATAGTTTTGGTCCAGGTGCGGTGTGCCGCCGATGGTGGTATATACTTCTCTGCAGGCCGCCGGGATTGTTCGGCCTTTGAGCCGTGTTTTTTCAAGTGTATCCAATCCGCTGTTTGTCCATATCTTGCCCTGAACAATATAAAACTGACTGCCGCTGCTGGCTTTTTGCGGATTTACATCATCCCCTTCCCGCGCAGCGGCCAGCGCTCCCTTCTGATGAAACAAGCCGGCTCTGAATTCTGCGGGTATCGTATACCCGGGTCCTCCTTCTCCAAGAGGCTTGCCACCCGGTGCTTTACGACTATCCGGATCGCCCGACTGGATCATGAAATGCTGGATCACCCGGTGAAAAAGCAGGTCTTTATAATACCGGCTTTTCACCAGTTTAATAAAGTTATCGCGGTGCAATGGTGTTTCGTCATTTAACCGCAATACCATATCGCCGTAATTTGTGTGCAGCAGTACGTCTTTTTTATAATCGGCCGAAACAGGTTTGCTGGTGGCGCAGCTGCTCCACAATAGCAAACCGGCAAAGCCCGTCAACAGGAGTTTCCTCATTTTAAAGCTTTTTTTCACAGATACTTCAGCGGAAACGCGCTATTAAAAATGAATGACTATTTCGCCCGCTTTTTCAAATCTGCTACTTTGATGGTCATCTGGCGACCGATCTCTTTTTTTCCTTTATAGGTAATAATACGCAGCTCATCGGCATCTTTGGGGATCTGTAACGGCTCTTTATACTTCGGATAGAAACGGTCGGGCGCTGAATTATCAAAACTGGTATAGATATCCAGTCCTTCCATCTCCGGTGTCAGTGTTACAAAATAAGCATCTCCCTTTTTGGCAACCGCCACCATCGGGTCATAGATCGCTGGTGAATATTTGATCTCTGCTGCATTGAAACGGTCAAAGAAATGTTCGGTTTTGGCTGCAAATTTATTCCAGTCCTTTTTTTCCATTGGCGACCAAACCGATTCGGCGATAGCCAATCCCCGCGGCCAGGTCATGTACTCGGCCTGCCGCATGGTATATACGTTCTCTGTCCACAGGTTGGCCTGCCCGCCCAAAATATATTTTGCATTGGCGCCCTCCGGTATGGGATTAAATTTGTAGGTCTGCGATAGGCGTAAAGAAGCATAAATGGGCACTTCTGTACTTACATCGCCCTGCATATAATCAATATAAGCAAATTGGGTAGGGCTCATCACCACATAGTGTTTAGATTTTGAAGCCTCAATACCATATCGCTCACCCCGCCAGCTCATCAATGCCGCTGTTGGTGAAATACCGCCTTCCAGGATCTCATCCCATCCCATTAGCTTTTTCCCTTTTGAATTTACAATCTTTTCCAGGCGTTTTTCAAAGTAGGCCTGTACTTCCGGTATGGTTTTTAATTTTTCCTTTTTCATCAACGCCTGCACCTGCGGATTTTTTTCCCAGAAGTTATGTGGCGCTTCATCACCGCCTACGTGGATGTAGGGAAAGGGGAACAGCTGTGCTACTTCCGTCATTACCTTATCCATAAATCCATATACTTTTTCGTTGGCCGGGCAAAGGGTATTATCAACCATCGCGATCGGAGGTGCCCCGTGTGACCAGTCCATAATCGGCTCGCCGGAGCGCACCTGGTATTTATCAGCGCCCTCGGTACAGGACAATTCGGGGTAAGAAGCAATGGCCGCAAGACTATGCCCGGGAACATCAATTTCCGGAATGATGTTGATAAAACGGGCCTTTGCATACTCCACCAGCGCTTTGATATCTTCATGCGTATAATACCCGCCATATGATTTAGGCTCATCCGGTGCAGGCGGGGTAAATGTATTGAACAATCCCACTTTGTTTACACGCCATGCGCCCACTTCCGTAAGTTTTGGCAGGCTTTTGATCTGCAGCCGCCAGCCCTCATCATCGGTCAGGTGAAAATGGAACATATTGTATTTAAACCGCGACATGTTATCAATATACTTTTTCACTTCGTCTACGGTGAAGAAATGCCGGGATACGTCTAACATCAACCCCCTCCATCCCACTTTCGGGTAGTCTACAATTTCAACCGCGGGTGCCTGAAACCGCATTCCGTCTACCCGTTCCACGCTTTCGATCTGGGGCGGCAGCAGTTGTAAAAATGTTTGCACTCCATAGAACAGTCCGGCCGGCTTATTGGCCTTTATTGTTACCCGCTCCGGCGTTACGGAAAGTGTATACCCCTCTTCACCTAAGCGGCTGTCTGTACTTTTATTGAGCAGGAGATTAATCGTTCCCGCAGTATTCCCTTTCCGTTCCTGCACGGTAGCGCCCGTGTTGGCGATTCTATCTTTTAAAAGCGCGTAGGTATGCCCCAGGTCCGCTTTTTCAGGAACACTGATGGTTACATTCTGTGGTAATATAAAAACACCCGGCTGTGTGGTCAGCGAAACCGGCTCCGGTATCAATGCAATGGATGGTGCGGGCTGCTGCGCAGCTCCGATCAGGGAAAAGGCGATTGCAAAAATTGTCAGGGATAGTTTGTTCATAACAATCAATTATTATAAGATTTGGCTTCAACTGCTAATATAACCAATTCGGCCCGGAATCAGTTAAGATTCAATTGCGGTTTTTAAGCGCTTCAAAGCCTGCGGAAGCTGTATCTGCCACGGTTCCGTTTTCTTTTGTGTAAATGAAATAGCCCTCTATTCCGGGATGTTTTTTTAGAAAGGCAAAGGCTTCATCCAGGTGGAATCCCACAAATACATTATCATAGGCATCGGCTGTTATTCCATCTTTTGCCACAATGGTTGCGCTGATCATTTCATTTTGAAGCGTATAACCCGTCCGGGGATCGATCAGGTGTGAAATTTTCTTGTTGCCATTCTGATAAAAATTCCGGTATTTTCCTGAAGTGGTTACGGCGCCGTTATCTAAAAAAATAGTTTTGATCAATACCGGTTCTGCTGCATCTTCGCTCTCCGAAGGACTTTCCACGCCTATTTTCATCCGTTCTCCTGAAGGTTGTTTGCGGCCTTTTACTCTTATTTCGCCTCCCACTTCTACCAGGTAATGCTGAACATTCCTGCACTCCAGGAAATCGGCGATCACATCCACGGTGTAGCCCTGCGCGATTCCGTTAACATCAATCGTAACCCGCGGGTCTTTTTTTAACAGGCTATCCCCTTTAAAATACAATTTCTGATAGCCCACATAGGCCAGCACTGCCTTTACCTGCTGCGGTGCAGGTACTGTTTTGGATCGTCCATCCGGACCAAATCCCCATAGCTTTACCAGCGGCATAACAGTAATATCAAAAATACCTCCGGAAGCCCTGGAAACCTCCTGCGCCTTTGTAACCACTTTTTTCAGGTGTATATCCGGTACCAGGCCCCGCTGCGCCTTATTAAACCGGGTGATCAGCGAATAGGGTTTGTAAATAGATAAGGAACTGTCTATGGCAATAAAGATGCTGTCTGTTTGAGCCCGGGTCAGGCTGCTGTCTTCCGCATAATAGGTAATATGATAGGTGGTACCCTGGGCAAAACCGTTGATATGGAAGGCTCTCAGTTCGGGCTGTTTATTAAAATGGGCAAAGGTGAAGATCAGCAATACTCCACCCAGCAACCAATAGGTTTTCTTAAAAAAATCCGGCATAATGGCCAAAGATAGGGCAGAAACCGGAAATGGAATAAGGGGTTGTTTACTGGTAACCAAAGCCACTGAAACGGGACAGCACTGGAAACCGGACGACGAAATATAAAAAATGTGGCCTATAGGGGCGTATCATCCAGGCTATAAATAAGTGGTTATTTCTTTTTTGCCAAGGGTTTTCATTTTTTTAAGGCAGGCCTTGCAACAAAATCAAGGCATTCTTCGGCATATCAAACAAAAGTACAAAACTTCAAAATCGCCGAATTTTATACCTGAATTTATAGCGTCTAACCTGTTATCATAAAAAAACTGCCACTGAAAACCAGTGGCAGTTCCATATATTTTAAAAACAGCTTATGGTACAATATTTACGGCAATCTTCGCTATCATTCCATTATAGGTACCTACTAACTCGGTACGGCCTGCTGTTGCTCCGGCAGTAAAGGTCGTTCCTGAAATCGTGCCGAGGCCATTGGCTTCGGTTAATGTAACGCCACTGATGGCGGAAGAAACGATATGTCCATATTGATTGAGCCCATAGAACTTAGGCGTAATGGCAGCGCCTGCCTTTACCCTTGGAGCGTACATATCTGCCACCAATTTTACCACCACGTTGTCTGTGGGAGCGTCGGATACTACGAACAGGGCATTACCTGCGTTGGGAGCGGTTGTGGTGTTTCCCGGACGGTTTACCAACCCGGAATTACTAAAACCAGCACCTTTTACATACATCGTACTCAACGCTCCTCCGTTCATATGCACCGCATCTGCAACCCCGTACAGTTTCAAAATTTCTGCCAGGTCATTCGTTGAAATGCCAACCGATTCGCCTGCGATCACACCTTCTGCCGCACAGAACACGATCATTGATTTATCTGCGGAAGCACCGATCACTGATCTTGCAGCCCGGGCAGTTACCGGGTTGATGATCTGCCCGTTGTCCAGAATACGCAAATCGCCTGAAACCATTTGCTGTACAATAGTACCCGTGGCTGTATTCCTGGCATAGTTTGCAATGGTTAACACATCACCGATACCATATCGATTCAACGGGATGGCCAGGAAATCATGGCCCGAAACTACCGCTCCGTTGGCTGGTATGGCTGTATTTCCGGGCTGACCATATACTACCTTAGTATTGATTCTTACTTTCACATTGGTATAATCGCCCCATCCGCCGCTTACCGGCGTAACCGCCATTTCTGTTCCAAAATTGTTGGTTTGTGTACTTTTTCCTCTTGCCGGGTTAAACAAAATCAGGTCGTCCTGGGCACGGCTATTATTCACGTTTTTAATTCCTACTTTTTCTCCGTCGGGAACCTGAACATAAGAGATAAATTCAAACGGATCAAAGTATATGGTTCGGCCATTAAAATAAACCGGCGCATAAGAAGGCATCGCATAGTTCATGTTTGTGATCAATCCATCTACGATACAGGTGTTATTCACCCTTCCCAAATTGGCATTACCTGCGGTATTATTAAATAAATCGCCGTTTATACCTGCAAAATAATTGATGCCCGCAACTGTTTTGCGTACCGCCATGGCCGGCACCGTTTCCGTATTGAGCACTGTATCCCTCGCCAGAACGGATTTAAATGAGAGACGGGTGTTGGTAGCATCAATAAAAGTGAGGTGTAATTTGAGGTGATTGGTCGTGTATTTATCTACAAAATTCAGCACCATATACCGGGTGCCTGGTCCTACATCCATGAGCGTTGTCGTATCAATATCATAATAGTTGGCTCCAATTTTCAGCCCGGGCTTAATACCTGGAACATCGTAGGTAAACGTCATCTTATTCGATCGTTTAGACCCCGCATTTACCACAATAAAAGCACTGCCCGTACCATAAGGAACCACCACCACAATTTCATTACCGGTAATTGATACCAGATTCAGTTTCTGGGTACCAAAGTAAACCTCCCCTCCTTCCGGAAAACTTCCCGAGATCCGGATGGTATCCCCGATACTTCCATTTTGCTTACTCAAACCGGTAATCGACGGTGCGGCTTTATCTTCCTCCAGACCGGTATTTGTTTCTTTAAAATCCTTATTACAAGAAAGGACAAATCCTGCTATTAAAAGCAGTAATATTCGGTTCCTAAAGGTTTTCATCGCTCTTGTATTTAATGTCTTTAATATCATTTCATATTCCGGCAATGCCTGTTGATCCATTGCCATTTAAAATTTCGTACGATTCTGTTCCGGATTCAGTTACTGCTATTCATTGGCAATATAAAAGCCGTTAATATCAAAATTTGCATAACGAATCATGTCTCCATTTGGCTTTACCCCGATCAGATCTGTCATTTTATAGGCGAAAATCTTTTTATACTTAGAGAACCCATTGCCTACCTGCCAGCGGTTTCCGGGAAATGTAGCGCCATTGGCTGCCAATGCATATAATAACAGCCCCGTGGGATGATTAACAATAACGTTATTGTTAATAATGCAGGGATCCCGGTACACGTCTCTTGTCCATCCGCTATTGATATTGCTTCTTGTGGCAGCGGTGGCACTGGAATTAAAGGCGAAATAATAAAACGTTCCATCCGTTACCCCCGACTTGTAAACGCCATACCATCCTCCATTAATACCCTGGAAGAAACTGTTAACAAAAGTTGCTGCATAATCCGCCGATTTATAGGCAAGAACCGTATCCCCGATCTTTACATTCGGCCTGTTGGTAACCGTCCAGCTCACTACAGCGTTCTGGTAAGATCCCTGGGTAATAACGCCCACCAACCGGTTGTAGCCCTGGTTGAAAAATAAAGAAGTTACATTTTGGAAACCGGATGCTACTTTGACGGGCTCTCCGATTGTTTCGCGGTCCTTTAACGGGTATACCCATAAATTACCCAGCGTATCCTGAAGCATCAGGTCGTCATAAAAAGTAAAGATCTGTACCCGGGGATCATTTATCTGGGGAATGTTTCCCATGTACTTACCTACGGGTTGCAGTTTACAGGTAAATACATAATACGCAATTTGTTTTTGATCGTCGATTTCATAGGTCGGATCTGAGGTCTGAAATTTTACCGGCAATACATACACCTCTCCATTGGACAGCCCGTTAAGATTGAGACTGATCGGAAGCGTACCGGTACTATTCGTTCCTTTTTTGATCGTTACATCCTTGTTCAGCACATAATTGGCTGTGGGTAATAATTTCGCCGACATGCCCTTCTGGTTATTGTAAGCATCTACATATGTTTGATCCAGTATCTGAAATTGAACCGGCACATCATGACTCGCTACATCCTGTCCGCCCAATGTAACGTTTATCAGGTTAAACGCAGTATCCTTTTTATAGGAGTCTACATAGAGCCGGAAATTAATGTTTCCGCTTAAACTAGCCTGAACCAGGTAGAGCTTTCCGTATGATTTTAAAGCAGGGGTTGCTTCGGGAAAATTCTCTTTTGCACAGGAACCCATGCAGCAGATCAACAAAACCGCCAAACTGCTTTTTATCCAATTCTTACTATTCATAATTCGTTTCATATTATCTCTTACTCGGTTATTCGTTACTTTGTAAAAAATTCCAACTCGAAGCGATCGATCCAATTGGCACCAGTAACTATTGTACTGGGTTTGAGCACCGACAGCCAGTACAGCATCATCGGAGCAACGTCTTCGTTTTTAGCCAGGATCGCAGGATTTAACTTTGTGATATCCTGTCCGGTAAATCCGGGATAATGAGCAATCATGAAACCCGGAATTTTAGCCTTCGAATCTTTTGATTTCATTACAGAATCGCTCACCTGTGTGGTCGTTACAACGGTCAGCCATTTTTCGTCTTTAAATGTAGGACGGCTTTTTAACGTTGTCATAATATCCCCGATATATCCGTCCACAGTCCGGATCGCCGCCTCATAATCAGCTCCCGCTGCATATCCGAATTGCTTCCCCGCTTTCTGAACGGATGAGAACCGGGCAAATACCACGTCCATATTTTCCGACTTTAAAATCGTTTCAACGTTCGTTTTGGTTTCCACATCCCCGGAGGTAACCACCTTCTTATCTGCATCTGCCAACAGCGTTGTTACCAGGTTGGGCCAGTCAGCAACTGCTGCAAACTTCTTCGCAGGTAACACATCGTGTATATAGCGAAAAGCGGTAAGGTTCAGGGGAACAGGGATGGTACTGGTGGAATCTACCGGAACCGCATAAAATGTGCTATCCCATAACCGGGTTTCAAGATTACCGGTAAACATAGAGCCAAAGGATGCGGTGTTGTTTACAGGAACATTCACCGTTGTATTGAACGAATATTTTGCATGCTGCAGCATCCCCTGCAATGTGGCCGGTTTAACCGCTTGCAGGACAGTAGCTGAAAGGCCGTCGATATTGATCAGCAATAGCTTGCGTTGGTTCGATACCGCCTTCACCGTTGTATCCGGTGTATATTGCTCTATGATTATGCCCGGGTCGGCAAATTTCTTACAACCTGCCAGCAGGAAACCACTCCCTAAAAAAATGGTTGCTATCTGATATAATTTCCTTCTCATTTTTCAATTTGAATTATTACGATTATTGTCCTTCGCCCCCGGCGGTTGGCGGATAAACAGGCGTTTGGGTTGCTACACCTCTGCGGGCTCCGAATTCTGCCGTTTGTGCGGTGTAAACAGTAGCCGCATTCGGAAATGCCGTAGCCATTTCAAAACGGATATAGCGCACGCCTACATAACGTTTATTACCGTCAAAGTCCAGTTTATTGATCGCTGTTCCTCCATTGTCTATCCCTGCTCCGGAATAGGCCTGGGTCCAGTTGATATTATCCCAGCTTACATAAACTTTGATCGTTTTAGGACGGAAAGCAGAGGAAGCATTTGCGTAGAAGAAACCACCCACATCGGCAATGCCTCCCATATCAAACGTAATTACGTGCGGCGTATGGTTCACGCTCGACTTCCAATAGGTAGTGGTATCTCCGTCAAACAGGTAATTGGCATAGAATTTTCCGGTAGTCGCTTCCTGACAGCAGAAATTAGCAACAGACCAGGAGGCCCGGTCAAATTCAAGCGGTCTGGGCATCAAAGAATCTTTTATCCCGGTTTTTGTGATAGGATTATATAAAAACACCGTCCTGGTCATAAACGGATACTTTTTTTCGATCGAATCAGTTACCACGGCAGAAACCGGAATGGCCCATGCCCGGAAGAATGCAGAAAGATCTGTTTTTGTGTACTCGCAGGCCTTATTGAAAAAATAATCCATCTTTTGCAGATCGTTAAGCGATCCTAATGTATACTGCCTTGCATCGTACTCAATATACTTCATCAATTCATAGCCATAGACTTCGAACAATTGTACAAACGGCAACAACTTAATCAGATCGGCATTTGTACGGGCGGTCAGGTCCTTATTAAACTGGCTTGTAAAGGTTTTAGCCTGATTGGAATACCAGATGCCCGTGTCAACAGCCAGTTTCATCAGCGGATTTAAATTGCCATAATTAATATTCAGGCGATGGGCCATTTTGGCCGAATACAGATTGGCAGCCGTACCACTCAAGCCATTAAATAGCCAAAAACCGGTATTATGATTCCTTCCAATTTCAAACAGGGTTCTCCAGGCACCTTTTGTGGTCAGCGACCGGTGGTCTGCAATTTCATTGGTAAATAAATTTTCATCCATTTGCATTACCACGGGAAACGAATTGTGTGCGTAGGTTAACCGCGGCTGTGCATCCATAATTACCCAAATGGGGTGGTTGGGTGCTTTATTCAGCGAATCGTTGGTTACATCTTCCAGTCCCTTGAATTTGTAAATATCCTCGTCAATGATGCGATCCCACTCCTGCATCAATTCGGTAGGATTGGCAATCGGATGTTTATCCAAAAACAGTTTTGGCAATTCGAAAATAATGCGCTTACCTCTTAACTGGAACCAGGGAACCGTAGATGCCCGTACCTGCGCATTCCATGCTTCATCTGTTGATTGTCCCAGAATAAAATCCGGCGAACGAACCGCTCCTGAAATTTTCACCGTAATGGTGCCCAATTCTTTTACCGTACCATTGGTTCTCAGGTAAATTGAACCTCCATAAAGATTGCGAATCACATTTTTACCAGCCTGTAACGACAGTTGGTTGTAGATCAGCGGATCTCTTTTTATAGCAGCAACGCCGTTCAGGTTATCCGTCCAGCCGCCGATCTGGGCCACAACTCCGGTAACTCCGGCGGGAACTTCTATTGTGATCGGTTCTCCGGTTGGCGCATACAATCCTGTACTATAGAGTGGTTGGGGGGTTGTTACAATACGAATGTCTGAGCCGGGAACATAACGGCCGGAAAAATCGGTGGTCACTTCCACATTCGTCAAACGCGGTTCACCCGCTCCCACCAGGCCCGGGAAATTTTTGGCCGCCAATAATTTGGAAAGATCCTTTCCAAGAGAATCGACCTGGCCTCCCTCCATGTTTGGCGCATTCTCCCCATGTTCGTAGGCATCGGCAAAATTATATCCATACTTGTTGCAGGCAGAAAAACCCAAAAGGAAAAATCCCGCAATCAGCATTAAATGAAATCGCTTCTTCATAATTCTTTGATTTATTTAGGTTCCAAACCAATTCTGATCATATTTGATACTGTCTCGTTATCAAACAGGTTAAACGTCCCCACCAGGAGCAAGGCCCGCTTTGTGCCGGATTTTGTTTCCAGCATATCGTTGATGGTACCGCTCATTGCTCCGGAATTATTAAGACCAGCCGCCAGTGTGCCATCTGCATTCAGGATCATAAAGTTTTGACGGGTTACATACGTTGTTGACCCGGGAGCCTTATACCTGCCAAAGTTTCCTCCAATCACGATCTTTCCATCGTTCAGCTGCCCGGCATAGGTAACCCAGTTTCCTCCGGTACTGCCGGTGCGTTGCATATCGCCCATTACAAAAGTTGGATCCATTGTGCCATTCTCATTTAACATCGCAATGCCTGCGGGTGTTTCTATACCATTAAATGTTGTAAACGTACCGATAACCATCAGTTTCCGGGTCGTTGCATTATAAGTAATCCGGGCAATCACTCCATTGGCAGCTGCCTGAAAGGTGGGATCCGGTTGACCATTTTGATCGACCATAAAAATCCGCTGTACCGGAATATCATTAAATCTTGTAAAACTACCTACTACAATGATCTTACCGTATGGAGAACTTCCGTCCCGGATCTGAACGGCATCGTTGATATCAGCGTTCGCGCCTTTCAGTACCAATCCACGGGTGTTGTCGTAATTATAGGTGGTATCCAGGTTGCCATCCTGATCCATCGCGGAAATATTGCGCATATAGGTATTTTGCCGCACTACCGCAGTATAGGTGGATTGATTATACTGGTTTTTGGTATGGAATCCAAAATTCCCGATACTGATGATGCGTCTGTTCTTATCAAGGAAGGCACGCAGCACCGGCGTATTATAGCCCCCGATAAACGCAGCCAGGGTATCTATATTGTGTTCCGGCTCCAAGGGATTGGGATTATAAACGTTTTGTATCACGGAATCCATCTGACCAGTTGGATAGATCCGCGTCATATTATAGGGGCCCTTCCGCCCGGCATAGGTACCGAAATTTCCATATGCCAGGTACCCCGAAAATCCGGTAAGGGGAAGTATTCCGGTTATAGCCCCGTTTGGTCCGGCACCTTTAGCAAACTCCGTACTTACAGCTCCCGTGGTTGGGTTTAACTTTAACAGATAGCTGGTTGCCGATGGTATGGAGCCCGTTGCCGATGTGGCCATATAAGTGGTTTCGTTGTTGTAGCGTCCAAAAGAGCCCATGATATAAATGTTCTGAACAGCTCCGATTTCTTCCAGGTAAATCCGGTAGACGGTTGAATTGGGGCCGGTACCTAATACGATATTTCCCTGCTGATCATTCGCCAGTTTATTAAAGGTTGAATCGATCCAGACACCACCATTCACTTTAAACTGCGGACCAAAATACATCCGGTCATTTACCACGATCGTAGCCGATCCGGATGAAGCATTGTCTGGTATTACAACCATGATGGTACTATCAGCAGGCGATATTTTATCAATCTTCGCCTCAATACCGTTGATTAAAAACTGTACCTGGCCGGCCGGCAAATTCACCAGAGAATCCAAACCTGCCACTTTAAATTTCACCAATGTACCCGCGGATCCATAGCCCGGAACCGGAGCTTTACCGGTAAATTTTATGTTGGTCTTGACGGCAGGCTTATAAGCCCCCGAAAAACTCTCGTCGTTTTTTTTCGAACAGTAGGCTCCGGCCACCATCATTACAGACAGGCCGATTATTAACCGTATTTTAATGCGCATTCGATTCATGACTCTCTGTTTCAGTTCGTTTGTTTATTAAATCCATAATATCTGGCCAAGGTCCAGGCATCTATAATATTGAACCCAAAATAGTGCGGTGCATAATACACCCCGTCAAATCCGGTACCCAATTCTGTAGCATATGCAAGCACATGAACCATTCCGTTTTTTGGCTTTATATTACAAGTGGCCACCCGGGCCAGTATCCAGGAATTAAAAGGGGCCGCTTCACTGGGCACGTAAGAAATATTTAAATACCGGTAACCCTGGTACTTGATCCCCCGCGCACTGGTAAACACCCCGCCGATATTCATGACCCTTCCGCCCATGGACCGGGAAAACTCACCGGGAAATGCCTGTTTATTATTAATATCCAGCTGCGGATAATCTTCCAGTCCCTTCTGGCTCCGGTACATGTAGTTCAACAGGGCGGCCTTCCAGAATTCCGGATTTACAGAAGCCAATGAGGAAATGGTGTCCTGACCCAGATCTTTTAAACGGTCATTAAAATAATTAACGGTCAGGTGGATACTGGAATCAGCAGGAGCAAAAAAAGTGAAATTGCTGTCCCTGAAATAGGACTCCATTCCTGCCAGTTTGATCACCTGCACCAGGGTATCGAAGATGATCGGCTTGGATTCCAGGTACTCCATCATCGACCCGTCAAAGTTTGCCTTACTTAAGCCTGAGTTAAAATAATACTCTTTCTGGCAGGCAGTAGTCAGCAAAACAATTGCTAACAAACTACCCATAACTGTGTATCTGAATTTTCTTTTCATGCGTTTATAATTACATCCAGAACGGATTGGGTTTAACTTTTGGATTCGCCAGTAATACGTCCTGGTGAATGGGATACGTCCAGGCTCCGTTTAAAAACTCATCATAGGTAATGGGGAATGGCGTGTATTGACCGCTCAGGATCCGCCGGGTTCGCACCAGGTCATAAAATGTGGAACTTTCGCCCATTAACTCGCGCTCACGCTCCCACCAGATGGCATCTCCCAGCAACTGGCCAAACTGGTTTGTTTCGAGTCCTGTGTACAATTCGGCACCCGCGCGCTGCCGCACCATGTTCACATCCTGAACAGCCTCAGCATAACGTCCCAGTTTCTCCAGCGCTTCGGCTCTTAACAAATAGGCATCCACATAGCGAAACAGGATTTTGGCATCATTGGGATTTTCGGTTTCCTGCTGGGTGGCGAAGGTGTTGAGGAATTTCTTGAACACAAACTGACCGTCGCTCGTATACATATTGGGTTCCTCAAACCAGTTATCAATGCGTTTATCTGCAGGCCCGTTATTCTCCTGGTCGTATAATTGCTTCAGGTAGGGTGTTGCATAATACAGGTAGGTAGCCGTAACGTTCTTCTTATACGGAGTTCTTAATACAATATTGGCTACAGATGCCAGCAGCCCGAAGGTTTCCCCAAAGTTATAATCCTGCCCTATTTCAAAAAGACTCTCCTTGGATGTTCCTTTGAAGATTTCCTTAAAATTCTCCAATGGCAGCAATTCATAGGCGCCCCCGTTTTGCGTAATCAATTCGGTGCCCAGCCTTACCGTTTCCTCATAATAGGTCTTTGCATTATTCTCGTCAAAGCCGGCCATCCACATATTCATTTCCATCATCAGCGCCAGTGCTCCGCCCCGCATGGCCCGAACGCCGCGCATGGTAGGATCTCCGAAGGTCCAGGGCAGATCATCCTTGGATCCTGCTAAAGCTGACAGACAATTTCTAAATACCTCCAGCTGATTCATCCGTTCGTGTGGCTGATCATCCGAAGGGTCTGTTACGTAAGGTACATCACCCCAATGCCGCACCATCAGGAAATAAGTCAGACTACGGATAAAAATGGCCTCAGCCTTGTATTGTTTCCGCTCCGCATCTGTAATATCCAGGATATCTTTGCTATCGATATTGGCAATAATTGTATTGGCCGTTGTTACAACCCGGTACAGATATCCCCAGTTGGTCATGTTTTTAAAGCCAAAATTCGTTGGGGTCTTGTAAAAAGAGCCATATGAGCCGGAAGTACTTGCAGTTGAATTCACCACCGTTTTGATCCGGTTATTGTTCAAATCACCAACATAAAGCAAATCCTTGCCCGGGGTGGAAGGTATCCAGGCCGTGGCGCGATAATCAGCCATGGCCAATAATGTGTATCCGTCCATACAGGTATAATTCCGCAACAGCACATAAGCGCTTGTTGTAAACTTCTCTACATCATCTTTACTTTTCCAGAAATTGTTACCGGACATGGAATCCACCGGATCTACATTGAGAAATTTTTTACACCCGGTTGCTGAAAATAGTACCGCAACCACCCCTATCATGAATAAATATTTTCTGCTGAACATACGTTAAATTTTAAAATGTCACATTTAAGCCTATCGAAAACTTTTTTGGATTGGGGTATCCATTGGGTTGATCCCTTCCCAGGTCGGAAACATTCTCCGGGTTGGGTCCCGAATAATTGGAAATCACCCAAAGATTGTAACCGGTAAAATAGACCCGTGCACCCTTCAGCCGGATCCTGCTGACCCAATCCTTTCTTAAACTATAGCCCAGGGTAAATGTGTTCAATTTAAAATAGGATCCGTCTTCCATAAACAGGGTTTGGTTATACCTGAAAGAATTAATCGTAGCATTCTGTTCATATGAATAAGGATTCGGATAGGTTGCAATATCTCCCGGAGCTTTCCAGTAATTATAATCATCAATCAATGGAAGTGAGCTTTGGACAGTGGGATAATAGAAATACTGGAACCTTTTGGCCAACGGTGTATTCAATACATCCCGGAACAGGGTATAGGACCATTGCAATGACAGCGTCCAGTTTTTGTAGATCAGGTTATTAATAAATCCTCCCGTGATCTTGGGTTGCGGATCTCCTACCGCAACGCGGTCATTGTTGTCAATCACATAATCTCCGTTCAGATCGGCAAAAATAGGATCCCCGCCTCTGAGCGGGCGGCCGTTGATTTGCTGACGCTGACCGGTTAGTGGGTTTACAGGCACATCCGCATCGGTTGCATATACCCCTCTGGTATTAAATACATAATTGGTCAGCGCATTACTTCCCAGCCGGTAGAGCACCGGCAGTCCTAATTCGTCTCCGGGATTTACAACCATTTGCCGGGCATTATTCGGCAAATGGGTCAATATGTTTTTATTGAATGCCCCATTGATATTCATGTTCCAGGTAAAGTTTTTTGTTTGAATAGGCTTGAAACGTAATGATAATTCATGCCCATAGTTTACCATACTGATCTCATTAGTGGGCTTATTTATGTAGCCCGACTCTGTAACAATATCTACTTTCCTGCTCATATTTTCAACCGTGCGATAATAGATATCATATTCGATCGCGAATTTGCCTTTCAGGAATCCGGCCTCAAAACCTCCATTCCAGGAATTAGAGGTATTCGGGAGGAAATAAGGATTTGGAGCGGTTTCAAAGCTGAGGCCAACCGAGGGCTGTCCCATATAAGTACTGCCGGGATAATATTTCCCGTAAATAGCGTATACATCTCCCTGCGGAACAATATTTTTGCCCCAGCTGCCCCGCACCGAAGCATAATCTACCCACTTCACATCCTGCATAAATCGTTCCTTATAGAGGTTCCATTTAAAAGCTGCTGTTGGATTATGGCTGTAGCCGGACAGTGGCCCGTTGGTAGAGGTTCCATCGATCCGGTAACTCAGTTCCAGTACATAGCGCTGCTCATATGCATAGCTTACATTACCTCCGTAGCCAAATATCCGGCTGTTCCTGGGTACACCATTGGTTCCAAAACGGGAGTTGGAAAGGTTATAGCCAATAGGACCTGAGATATAGTCATTAGGAGCACCATATAATAAAAGGGCATTGCTACGCACCATATCCACCGATAAATCGGAAAACGCATACCCGCTGATATAATGCTTCTCGTTATTAAACGTTTTACTATATGTTAATACGTTCCGGTTATAGTAGCCGTTGGTAATTCTTGAAAACGTATTGTACTGAGCCAGGGGGTTACTACCCGTAAAAAGATAGTAGGAACTGCCACTGTTTAACCAGGATGGGTAAAAGGTGTTACTATTGGAATGTGAATAAGAATGGCTACCCAGGGCCTGGAACCGCAGATTTTTAAGGATTACCAGGTCAAACTGCAGGTTCGACATAATCGTAGCCGTTTTGTTGTCCTCCTCTATCTGAAATGCTGCCAGGGCATCGCTGTTCTCTGTATAAATACCGGGAGGAGGCAGTGTGGTAGATGCCATACCACTGGTAGCCACACCCGTTTGTAACAGACCTACTCCACTACCATTATTCCGGATAGAATTGTTGGCATTGATACTGGCCGTCAGTTTCATTTTTTTGGATTTGGGCTCATAAATGGTATTCATCGCCAGCGTGTACCGCGACATTCCGGTATTTTGAATGATCCCTTTTTCGTTATAATAACCCAGGTTGATTTTATAATTAAAACTGGGATCGCCCCCTTTAATGCCCAGGTTATGGTTTTGGTTGTTTGTGTTCCTGTAGAAATAAGACTGCCAGTTGGTAGAGTTATTATAATAAGGATTTAAACTGTCTGAAAGATAGGGGTTGTTGTTGACCAATGCCCAGCCTCCGTGCTCCGAAAGCCATTGGTTATAGCGAATCAGCTGATCGATCTTGGTTTGGCGTTCGATACGTCCTCCATAAATATCCCGCAGGCGTGGAACCGTACTGACAAAATAGTTGGTGATATAGTTGATCTCGGGTTTACCGGACCGGCCTTTCTTTGTATTAATGATCCATACCCCATAGGCACCTCTTGAGCCATACACAGAGATTGCGGCCGCGTCTTTCAGAATCTGTACGTCCTCAATATCCTCTGCAGGAATCAGGGTAAGCGGGCTTACCCCTGCACCAGCGGTGGCAAAACCATATTCGTAATCGGTATTGGGATCAATCGGCACCCCGTCAATGATGATCAGGGGTTGGGTTGAAGCCAGGTAGGCCTCATTACCGGAACCGGAAACATCTACAGAACTTAAGCCACGCTGAAAGATCGAGCTACGGGCACCAGGCATACCGCTATTAGTTTGAATATTCACCCCGGGCACCTTCCCCTGCAGCAGGTCTGCCAGGTTGGCGGCCGGTACATCCTTAATATCATCTGAAGTAATGACCACTGATGACCCGGTTGAAAGCACCTTGCTTTTTTTCGCAAATCCCATTACCACTACATCATTCATCGCGCTTTTGGCATCGTCCGAAACCAGGTAAATCGTAATGTCATTCTCATTCCCGTTCAGCTTATACGTTTGCTTTTTATACTCCACATAGGAAAAAGTAAGGGTTTCTGTACGGGTCATACGAATCACAAACTGTCCTGATGAATCGGTATGCACACCCCGGCTACCCACCACAACAGAAACACCTTCTATCGGCTGCTGCGTTTTATCGTCAACAACTTTTCCGAGTATTTCAACCTGTTGCGCGTACACCAGGTGCACTGAAAAACAAAAAAGTGTAAGCATTAAGCCCTTCAATATCCTCATAGCTTTTCGTTTATATTTTCTATTTCTATAAGCAGATTAATCATTCGCGAACTTGGGTGATGTATTTTTAAAGTGGAAGGCAATTTCCCAATCTCCCTTTTGGTAAATTGCGAAGCTAAAGCCGAGGCCTGCCGTTACACCAAAGCCACCAGGTCCCAGACGGTAGTACTCAAACTTTACTGCAGCCCGGCTGCCGTTCCCATTCGTGTAAGGGGTGGTGATCGGTGCCAGCGGAATTGGATAAGCTACCGTATATTTCACCTCCGTATCGGTTAGCTTCATATTAAAACCATGTACCAGCCGGTCCCACTGGGTTTGATTGAATAATTTAGGATTGATGGGTGTATAAGCAGAGTCGAGAAATTTAAACGTTAATGTATTTCCCTGTCCACCCACTAACTTATTAAAATACACATCCACCTCTCCTGTTGTCATCGTGCGGCCATCTTTATTACGAATGAAGTTTGCAAGTGTAATTCCGCTGGTACCAGCGTTTAATGCAGGACTGGATGCCATGCCCGTTTGCTGGTTATAATTGTTCGGGTCATACGGAATTTGTTTATAAGGCATAAACCGGAGATTGTAATAGTAGCGGGTAGCACCGCTGTTCGACACTTTTACATCGAACACATATCCCGAATCCGGTCTTGTCAATAACTTCGAAGTATTTACATCACCCCAAACCACCACGTCGCCTGAGCCTTTCCGCATCTCAAAAATGCGGTGGTTTTCAATTGTTCTTTTGGCCTCTATTTCTGCCAGCGAAGTTTCATTTCCTGTATAAGAGCCGGCACCGGTTGTTTTCCAAACGGTTACAGGATAAATATCATTCGTCAGTTCCGGCGCCGGCTCACCGTTGAAGCGACGCATATTCACAATTTCAAATTCCATCGGCAGCGTAGACTGACCATAGTTGAAGGGGCCACGGGAAATATAATTCCGTCCCAGTATCGGCGAGAAACTAGTCGTTAAAAAAGTTGCCGACCGGTCGATTGTATCCAACTGCTTGGGCAGGCCTTTTTTACAGGAGATCCCTGATACCAGCGCTCCTAAACATACCGCCACAAAAAAAAGTCTCTTCATAAAATATCTAAATAAATTAATAAAGCATCCAGATTTCATCCAGGTTCGAATAAGGCCGGTCTGTATATAAGCGACCGGAAAAAACCTGGTTCACTATAAAACGGAAATACCGGGCCTCCACTTTAACATTATTGTCAAATGGAAACTTATGGGGCAGCTTAATCGTTGAGCCATCCGCTTTATAGTCAAAACGGAAGGAAGTCCATACCGAAGAGTCTTTCAGATCTGCCCCCTCCTTTGCAAACTGCACCGTAAAATCTACAGGAGAACCGTCATGAGCGCCATCGGTTCGCACCTGGATGGTAACCCCTCCGATCAACAGGTTCTTTTTCATATCAACCGTAAAAAATAGTGGTAGCGGAATGCCCGACACGCTATGCCAACGGGTGGACAGGTCATTATCCAGTGCATGTGCCACCGTGCCGCCCCAGGTACCCAGGTATTGCGAATGCCAGGCAATGGGCGTCCACCCCGTGCGGTCCCAGGCCGGGGCTAATAACTTATCTGCAAAGCTGGCAAAACCAAATTCATGATTCTGGGAAAGCACATGCACCAGCGCATTATCGGCTTGTACAGCCCCGATCGTACTGGTAAGCGCCGATTTCCAAAAACGGTTAAACCTGGAATTATTCATGTCGCTTAACTCAATTACTTTAGGGCCGTCCTTCACCGCTCCCACGGCGTTTTGCTGAATGGCTTTCAGATTCATTTGATAGCCCAGTACGGATTCGGTAGGAAAACCGGTGGAAGATTCCGCCAGGTCCTCATATGTATATCTTTTATTGAAAATATAGCGGGCAATCAGCTTTTCCAGGCCCAGGTAGTCAACCATGCCTGAATCCGGCCGGCTCATATCATTGGGTGAAAAATACAGCGGCACACTGTCCTGCTTGGCCCGCTCCAGATTAAAGCTTTTGATTGCCGTTTGAAAAGCAGTGTTCGGTATTGCAAAAATCGTCATTGAGCCCGGTGACGACAGCATTTGTTTAAAATGAGGATAGCGTTTAATGATCAGCACCATAGAATCATAGAGTCCTTTCTGGCTTTCAAGATACTGCAGTACGGTTCCATCATACTTTACAGTCTCGCTTATTGCAGCTTTATAATAAGGGCTTCCGCCTTTATGACAACCGGAAAGCAGCAGGAACAGCATTGACAGCATCAATGAGCTGAGGATAATTTGCTTTTTCATTTTGCGTTGAATTATCGTTTCCAATAAGAGTTTTGTTCAATCAGAGGGTTTTTATCGATGATATCCTGGTCAATAGGCCAGTAAATACCTCCCTCATCCAGCAGTTTATTAAATTCAGCATTATTGCGCGCAAGGCGGTTGTAACGAATCTGGTCGTACCACCAGCTGCCCTCACCGGCAAGCTCCACCCGGCGCTCACGGAAAATATTATACAGGATCCCGCCTTCCATACTGGCCTCTGTTGGCTGAAGTGTAAATCCCGGACGAACGGCACTGATTCTTCCATAAAAAAATCCGGGTGAGTTGCGCGGCTCGCGTACATCGTTCAGGCGGTCAAATGCAGCCCGCATATCACCCAATGCATAGTTGGCTTCCGCCATCAGCAGCAAGTTGTCTTCCCAGCGGAAAATGGGGATGCAGGAGCCGAAGATGGGGAAATTGCTGGAGCCCGTCTCGATATTTTTAAACTTTGTAAATACGGGGATACTGCCAAAATAATTGGAGAAATAAATTTCCTCATAGTTTCCGAATTCTGACTGATAGGGATGTCTTACATCTCCAAAATAATGAAACCACCGGGCAATGGTATCCCTTGGCACGTAGATATCCGGCTTGGCACGTACCATATAAGGACTAGCCAGTGTTAATGATTCTATATGTCCTACCCCGCTGGGCCCCGATTCCCTGTTCGTCATATTATAGGGGAATGAGATCATCTGGTAACAAAGATTCCCTTTGACGCCGTTACTATAAAAGATACTGTTGCGGCCGGCAAGATATCCTCTCGAATTGGAATAGCTGATCAACCCCGTGCGGGCAGCCGTTGCATTGTTAAAGATCTCTGTTGTTGCAGTAAGCACAGCCGCATAGTCGCCGGTCCATGCATACATCTGCGCCAGTAATCCCAGGCATTGATAATAGCCCCAGAACGCATTTCCCCAGCTGCTCCAGGCCTGACCATAATAGTTGCCGTCGTAATTGAGTTTGGATTTATCATCGCCACCGTATTCGGTAGGTAAGCTGTCTTTATACTGCCGCAGCTCCCGAATGCAATAATCCATTACCTGTTCCTGCGGCGCACGCGCAACCTGTATGGTTTCCCCATTCTTGGTAGCTTTTGTGATCAATGGCACATCGCCCCAGATCCGCACCATATAAAAATACAGGAAGGAACGTAACATGTGGGCCTGCGCAATATCTACCGTACAGTTTAAATCAGAATAACGCAGATCCGCCTTGCATCGCTGCGCATTTTCGATAAATGTATTACAAGCGTCGATGGCTGCATAAAACCGGCGCCAGTTGGTCAGTTTCTTGATCTGCGGAAAGCCTTTATTCAGCTCATTCTTAATAATCGCGTCCAGGTAGTTCCCACTGGAAGTAGCCACAAAATCGCCCTTACGCAAATCGCCATATAACCAGTGGCCATTGTTATCGGCCAGGGCTGCCCGGGAAAGGCCATAAATTGCAACCAGACCGTTTCGCGCATCGTCGTAGGACTGCCACATATTTGTAGACGCTTCGGTTGAGGACACGGTGGTGTCCAGCTTCTTATTGCAACCGAAAGTCACCAACAATATCAATCCGAATAACAAAAGGATCGTTTGTTTAAGATTCTTACTATTCATAACTCAAAAATCTTTTGTAATTAAAAGTCCAGTTTTATTCCTATTATGAAGGATTTGGGAATGGGCAGGCTTCTTCCATCGTAGTACCCCATATAGTCCACCTGTTCGGGATCGCCTCCTGAAAATGATGAAATCGTAAAGAGATTGGAGGCGGTTACATACAGCAATGCTTTATTAAATTTCGACTTCGCCAGATAAGGAACATTTGAAAGATCATACCCCAATGATAATGTTCTCAGTTTCACGTAACCTGCATTTTTCAGGAACAAATCCTGGTCTACCCTGTATGGAATGGTACTGCTCCAGGGATTATATAAGGGATAATCGTTATAATCAAATGTCTTCTGCCAAAACGTAATTTCTTTTACATAACTAATATCCTTTGAGTTTTCCGTATTCACAAAATCCAGCTTATTAGCCATGGAACGGTTTAACAGCTTCTGGCCCAGCGCCACATAAAACTGAAAATCCAGGCTAAAGCGTTTATAGCGCAGATTGGATCCCAGGCCGCCTGTATAAACAGGGAGCGCATTTCCTTTTAATACTTTATCCTTTTCGTCGATGGTTCCATCATGGTTATTATCTGCCCAGTTGGCGTCACCCGGCGAAAAGTTAATCATCCCGCTAAATGTGAGGGGATCGCGCGTTCCGTCCGTATTGAGTCTTCCACTGGGTATATCGGCCGCTGTATTGAAAATGCCTTTGTTTTCATATACCCAGAAAGCATCTACCGGCTTTCCTATTTCCAATTTCTTATTGCCGTATATCAGGGATGTTAACCCATAAGGAAGTTTCAGCAATTTGTTCCTATTCCAGCTAAAGTTGCCATAAAGGTTCCAGCCAAAATCTTTTTGACCGGTAACCACTCCTGCATTAAATGTGAGGTTCAGGCCACTGTTCTGCACCTCCATTCCCTGAACATATTTGAACGAAAATCCATTTTCTGCTGCCACATTCGTTGGCGCAATCAGGTTTTTATTTTTATTGTTATAATAGTCGATACCAATTACATACCGGTTTTTGAACAAACCGATCTCTGTTCCGATGTTCATGCGCACCGAATAGGGCCAGTTATAATATTCATTTACCCATCCATAAGTGTAAGGCTGCGAAATACCTGCCAGGCCGGCATAACTTCCCAGCGTTGGTTCATCACTATATCCTAAATCAACCCGGTATTGTGGTCCAACCTTATAACGATCGTCCGAAAGCAGATTCCCAAACTGTCCCCAGGAGGCTTTCAACACCAGCATACTGACCGGATCTGCTTTTATCAGTTCGTGCAGGTTAAACCGGGCACTGGCCACCGGAGTAAACAACCAGCGGGAGTATTCCGAAAAATTAGATGACCCGTCATAACGGCCTACAAAATCCAGGTCCAGTAAGTTTTTAAACGAATAGCCGATACGGCCATACACCGATGAAAGATTGGCCTTGGTTTTATCGGTAAACGGATACCCGAAAATATCATTCCGGTTCAGGTAAAATTTTCCATCAGCTGTCAGGTATGTTTCTTTGATTTTGATAAAATCATTAGGCGTATTATAGGCCACCACATAATCATATTTAATAAAATCAGAAATATAACTCTGTCCCGCCTCCAGGCGAATTTTTTGCGCATTATTATTAAAAGACAGCGCGTACTTAATATTATTAAGGATCGAGAACCGTTGATTGAACCCGGTATATACCGATCCGAAGTTATTATTATCCATCAGCGCCTTCGGATAGAATACATCCCGTAAAGACTCTTCATAGTCCACGGCTGCCTTTGTGTTCAGTTCCAGTTCACCAAATTTGGCGCGCACACCAAAGGATCCGAAAAAGGAATTATTGATATTCTTATCCACCGCCCCGGTATATTTTTTCAAAAAACTGTTGTAGGCGCTCTGGTTGGGTGCCAGCGGGTTTGACAGATCCGGTACAAATCGTGTTTCTGCAAAACGATCGCGCAAACTATGATTTCGATTGCGGTCCATACGCGTTGCGTTTACGTTACCGGATACAGTCAGCCATTTAGCCGGCAACATATTAATTCCAAAAACAACATTGTACCGATTTTGAGAAGTAGCATCAAAGTTTTGATCCTTGGTCTTGCTGATATTGAACATAAAGTTAGCCCGGTCCATTCCTCCCAGTAACCCTACACCCAAATAGTGCACCGGTTTCGACTTATAATAAACATCCTTCCAGTTAGCAGCCCCGTAAAAATTAGGATCCAGTGTATTGGCTACATACAGCGGCTTATTCTGGATTTGATCCAGGGTTGCATATTTATCATAATAGCGATTTCTGAAATCCGCCTCATATTGGCCGTTAACGGTGTATACAGAAGGGCTGCTCAATATTCCGAAATACGAATCCACATTAATTTTACGGTATCCCGATTGTGCATTCTTCGTTGTAATCCAAATAGCACCATTAGAGGCAATGGGTCCCAGGGCAGCCAGATCAGAAGGGGTTTTGAGCACTTCTATCTTTTCAATATTATTTACGTCGATTGTAGAAAGGATGTTGGTACCGGAACCAATGCGGTTGAAATCGTAGCGCTGGATATTATAGCTTAACGCATTTTCCTGCACCAGCGGAACCCCATTTACAAAAATGGCCGGTTGCTGTGCAATGAGATCCTGTTTATTAAATACAGGCATATTCAATCCGCGGATATACATAAACTGTTCAGCGCCCGGCTCTCCGCTTTGTTCATTAACATAGAGTCCCGCTGCATTTCCCTTCAGGTATTGCTGTACGCTGGTAAAGGGCGCTTTTTTTACTCCAGACAGGTTTATCAATGTCAATAAAGAGGAAGAGTCGCTTAGCCCTGGATGATTGGAACGTTTTAATTCCTGATTGAACTTTTGACCAGCAACCACCTTCAATATAGAATCCTGCTTCTCAGCATCGGAAAGCGAATCAACCTGGGCCATTCCATTTAACGTTATTCCCAACAGCAAAAAAACAATCAATTGCTTTCCGCAGTGTACAAACAGCTTTTTCAATTGCATACTAAACAGTTAATCAATTCAGAAAGAAATCTATTTTATATATTCACTCTTTTATCCTCATGGTGCAGCTTTGCAGGAAGTTCCTGGATCCGAAAGTCAATATAAAGCCCACCCCGTTGCTTCAAAATGCATCTGCATTTATAAACAAAAGTTTTATTCACCAAATAAATGCTCCTGGGAGCGAGAAAAAATACACTGCAAGCACTCGTCAATATTCTCAATTCGTCCTGTTAATCCTCATAAACAACCTCCAAATAGTTTTAAATAAAATTTAAAAATGTTTATTTCATTTAACAGATTTCAAATATATAAGACTAAAATGTATTCAGCAAAACTTATTTAAAGTTTTTTATAATAATTTTTTTGTTAAAATACAATTAATAAATCCTTAATATTAAAGTAAAATACCTGCCTCTATAAAAAAATCTTCTATAAAAAAATAGAATAACCTATTAAAACTTAAGCAAAAAATAGCAGAACGGATTTTTTGCTGATTTTTATTTCAAAACATTTTGGTTCCTTTCCTTCTCGTAAACCGTTCGAAACTTACGTAAGAAATAAAAACCAATCGCAATACTTCCGAAACCTGTATTTGGCCCAAAACCGTTTCGGACAAGGGAACTGCATGGACCAACCTGCATCCTATCCCACTGCGTGATCCAATACCAGCACCATTACTTTATACAGCAATACGATCCTGTTATCGAATATGAACCGGGTATGATTACTACCCGCTAAACGATTCAAAGAAAGCGATTACTTCTGTTTAATAATTAACCGCTATCATTATTACTAAAATAGTCATATCCTTTTGATAGTTGTTTTACTGCCCCGGGGTTTTGGTAATATGACTCCAACGCGCGTACTAATGTGTTTTCTACATCGTCAAGGCTGTTGAATATTTT
>NZ_JASLGT010000009.1 GCF_030150205.1 Niabella sp. | reverse complement strand
GATTTGTCCAGCATATCAGGCACATATCCTTTCAGCTTCATAAAATGGCGGGCGTTGTCCTGATGGCCTCCAAAATACAAGGCTGATACAAATGCCGTGGTGATAATTTCTGCATCGCTTACCCTTACTCGCAAATCCTCGGTATGCTGCAATGACTTTAAAATATCATCTACAATACAATAAAGAGCTATAATTTTACTGTCTGAAAGCATGACTATAGTTTTTTAGATGTGGTAATCCAAAATTATTATAACATGCTTTCTCTTTTTATTCTTTTATAACTGGCAACTTGAGTTATTTAAAATAAAAAAATATTTTCAATAATAAATGCGTACCCCGAAAGCCTGACAAAGCTCCCCATTTAAACAGTAAAAGAGCAAAATTCTATAGCACAGCAAACCTATTGACCATCCAGATCTTGCAGGCCGGTAGCCGGCGACGATCTGAAATATAAAAACCTGATACGTTCCCCTAGACTTAGATTGTTGTAAGGTCAATTACCAGTGCATGATTACGGCTGTTATTACAGTTGCCATTCTATTGGCGCCTGCATTCATATTTTCGCCGTTGGCAACTACGATTGGGAGGCGATTGTTCCCACACCGTTTTTTTTCCTGGCAAAATGATGCGCTGCAAAGCTGCTATTTCGAATACCGCTCATAAGCCGCCTTCATTTTAAGGTCGTAGCGGTTTTTCTTATACTGCGGGCCGTTATATCCTTTTCCAAAAGCCGGCCAGTTTTGTGCGCGCAATGCGGCGAGTAAGCCGGTGTTCCGGATGAAATTGCAAAAGGCCAGCAAGTGGGCCGGCTCACTGGTATACATGGCATTTACAAACAGCTGGAGGCCGGCAAAGCCTGCCAGCTTAAAATTCAATCCCAGGATCTGGAATTTGCCCCAGGAGGTGGCCATCAGGGCGGCCTGGTGATCCAGTGCCGCTGCCCTTTTCAGGCGTTTGTGCTGTTCGCCGGGGTTGCCATATCCGCCGGCTACCGGGTTGCTGATATCCGGGTATTGCGCATCAAACCGTCCGGCAGTAAGCCGGTGAAAGGTATGCCGTTCAAAAAGGATCTTTGGCTCGTCATTGCAAAGGAATCCCGTTCCTGCAGATTCTACCTCCGCCACGGCCTTAATCGCCGCCACCGCACAACCCAATAGCCGGGCCGCACCCTGATAATCCTGTTCTGTTAATATCGGTTTCATGAGTATTATTTTAAAATGTGGGAATGTGAAAATGTGAAAATGAGATAGTATACCCGGCTTTTAGCTTTCAGCCTTCAGCAATCAGCTTTCAGCGCTCAGTTTTCAGTAGATCATCAAGCATGAAACGGATCCAACCTGGAACGGCATTTAGCATTTAGCTTTCAGCTTTCAGCCACGGTTACCTCGTGATCGATGATACAACTTCAAACGGAGCTAAACTGAAACTTTAAACATGAAACCTGGAACGGCCTTCAGCCTTCAGCTTCCAGCGTCTCTTCGTCTTCTTTAAACAGCTGCCTTAGCTGAAATGTAATGATGCGCCGGGCAGGGCGTACAAAGATCTTTACAAAGGCGCTGCGGGGGGCCATGGTTTCCATGTTCTCAAATACCGATACCACCTCGGTATAGATCATGATGTACAGCATTACATCGCCAAAGAGCCAGACGAAGCTGTTGTTGAACACCTCGCCGGAATCATACACAATATTCAGGATCACCATGGCCACAATAATGCAGCCGCCGTATTGTAAAAACTTGGTAATGGTTTTACGGAACCCCTGTGAACTGCGGCGGGTTCCGGTAAGGGTGGCCTTGGCTACGCCACAAATAAAGTCCAGCACTACCACCACCAGCAAGCCGGTGAGCAGCGCCGTGTTGGGCCAGTATTGAATGAAATGTTTCATGGTATTAAAATTTGAAAATGTGGAAATGTGGAAATGTGGAAATGGATCGTACATCAAGCATAAAAACGGCATCTGAGGTTGAACGTTAAACTTTAAACATGAAACCGCGTGTAGCCTTTAGCAGTTAGCTTTCAGCTATCAGCCATCAGTGTTATCAGTCTTCAGTTATCAGCTATCAGTTTTCAGATGATCACGTATGGATTCGATGATCTGACATCTTATACGAAAAACAGGGAATTGTACATCGCTCATCAGGTAACAAACGGATCTAACCTGAAACTTTGAACCTGGAACCTGGAACATACGCTTAGCATTCAGCTTTTAGCTTTCAGCTATCAGCATTAACCATCAGGTGTTAAAACGGACCCAACCTGAAACCTTAAACATGAAACGGCGTTTAGCGTGCTGCCTTAATTTAACCGCGCGGCATCTTCGCCTCCCGGCGGTATTTGATAACCGGTATTGCCGGGTTCCTGCCCTGTTATTTGCCCGCCTTTTTCCAGCCATTCCAGTTCCCGGATCAGCTGCCGGGCAGCCTCGGCCCTGTACCCTGCCAGTACCAGCCGGTACCGGATCTTTAACTGGTGTATAGGGCCACCGGTATCTAAAATACGCCAGAGATTGTGATTTAATACGGCCAGTACCTTGTTGCGTCGGGTGTTGGTGCTGTTTGCTTTGCAAAGCACCTGGGCCATCGCGTACATGGGACCCGCCGCCTCAAAATCGGTGGCTTTCTTTTCCAGCGCCCACCGGGCCCTGTTGGCATCATGGTTCGCCTGGGTAATGTCCCAGTTCAGCTTCCGGCGCAATTCTTCAACCTGGCTTTCAGAAGCCCTGCGGAATGGATCCGGCGCGTCGTTTTGCGCGGCACATATCTGTTGCCATACCTGGTGTATTTCCTGCAGCTGCAGCAACACCTCCTGGGGAAGGCTGCGGTCGCCCACGCTGTAACGTAACACCATTTCTTCTGAACAGCCCGCTATGCGGGCGATCTGCTGCGCCGTAAACGGAAGCTTGTTTGAATCTTGTTTCATATGATTTATTTTAATTGTTAAAAAAGAAAACGGAATCGTTCCTGGTTGTAAAAAAACCAACTGCCCGCTGTTGGGGCAGCTGGTTTTTACACGCTACAGTTCCGCTCTGCGGGTCTGTAACTCGCTGATCAGGCTAACTGTTTCATCCAACTCATACTGTATTCTTTTGAGCTCATAGATCTTTTCGATCACGGCCACATCGCCAAAGCTGGTTTTCCGGTTTTCTAACAGGAACACCTTGTACCAGGCCGTGGTGCGCTTTTTTATCTGCTCGGTTTTATAGGTACCGTCCGGCAGGGTGGCGATAACGGTATCCATGTTTTCCAGTTCTTTCTTCCGGATACCGAGCTCAGTGGCATTTACAAACGCATTATTGGAGTACTGATCTTTCAGCCGCAGGAGGTTGAGCTTTTTCCACTCCATGTCTTTGCGCTCTTTTTCTGCAATGTTGATGAGGGCATCGCAGTCTTCAGCGGTCGTTAACTGACTTAGGGGATAATTTGCCATATGCTTTAATTTTTAATTCCGGGAAACCCGGAGGTGAACAATACAGCAAACCTACCCTTCTGCAGCCCCCGTTTCCAAGCGGGGTACCGCCCTTTCCAAAAGGTTTAACAGTTAGCCCTGCTGCTGTACAATAACCTTACCGGCCAGGGCGGCCTTTTGCTGCGCGGTTAATACCTGCAGTTTAAAGGCCAGTAGCTGACGGCGCTGCGGGCAGCATTCCGATAGCTGAATAAGGGTAAGCTGCAGCCGGTTGGCCAGCAGCTCCATCCGCCGGCTGCCGGCCGGTGCCTCCTGCACCAGGCGCTTTAAAATATACAGTTTATTGATCAACCGTGCATATTGCTCCTCCATTGCCGTTAGCTGCTGTGTAATACTTACAGAACGGGCCGCAGCCCTTTGCTGATGCATGTTGAGCAGGTCCAGGCTTTGCTGATGCTGTACCTGTAAAAAACGCTCGCGGCTGGTTTGCGGTGCGCTTGCCCGTTGCGCGCTTTGCTGCCATTGCTGTTGCAGCGCCAGCCATTTTTCCGCGGCGCCGGCGGGCAAGCTGCGCAGGCCGTTTTCATAATGGGCGATGGTGCTGCGCGATACATTGAGCAGGAGGGCCAGCTCCTGCTGACTGAGGTTAAATGCTTTCCGGATCTGTTTCATGATGCATTGATTTTAGTGGGTATGGCCGGCCCTTTGTAGCGAAAAAATTGTACCCGTTTAAAATTGCTACAAAAAAAACGGTACAGGTTTTGCGTGGGTTTCCCCTTCGGGCCATAGCCGGTTTATGTGTTGCGAACCTGAACCGGGCTGTTCCCGGTTCCCTTATTTATACCGTTCTTCCAGAAGTACAGCCTGGGGGTTCTTTGTTCTGGCAACAGCCGACCGTGATGTTTTGGCGCATAAAGAAATACTGGTTCATAGCGGCGGGTTTAGATGCAATAAAAAAAAATACAAATTATATTTTAAAATTATATAATTTGTGTAATAAATGGCAAGGCACCGGAAAATATAGGGAAAACCCTACGGATGATACCCGGCAAAAATTGTTATTTTAAAGTAGATCCGGCAGGCATTGGATATATGCAGTTTTTATGATACGCCATGCTACCCGGTTTATAGGAATCAAAGGAAAAAAAGGTACCGGGTCTGCTTGTATGAAGCTATGTATTGAACCTGCGCTATAGAGCAGCCGAACCTAAAATAATGCTATGATACCTGCAAATTCGCTTACCAAAGCCACTGCTATGATGCACGTTTATACCGCCGCTCCGTGGCCGGCACATGCGCCCAGGGACCTGCTTCGATGGAACAGCACCACGCCCTGTTAGAAAGCTGCCATCCAATCAGGCATTTTATGCAAGCAGGAATGATGCATGCATCATTCCTTATTTCAATAACCAATCATTTTTTTATGGACACCTCCGCTATGATTCATGTTTTACCGGCAGACGATCACCAGCTCTGCCAGCAGGCCATTCATTTGTTATTAAGCGACTATGCGGCCATTACCATCTGCGGTACCGCCTTCACCGGTGCGGAACTGCTGGAACAATTACCGGTATTAAGTCCGGATGTAGTTATTATGGATATTCATATGCCGGTGATCGACGGCATACAGGCCACCCGGCAGGCCCGTTTATTATACCCGCAGCTGAAAATACTGGCCTATACCATTGCCGGGGAGGAAGACCGTATTGTAGAAATAATGGGTGCCGGGGCCAATGGCTTTGTGTTTAAAGCGGCAGCGGGCAACTCGCTGATACCGGGTATCCTTGCCGTTATGGAAGGGCATACCTATTACTGCAACAGCGCCTCTGCCATCCTTACCGATACGCTTAAACGACAGGCACGCACCCATGCCGCAGCGGCCCTTTTTACGGATACGGAAAAGATCATGCTCCGCCTGATCAGCCGGGGATATACCACAGAAAAAATAGCCACCACTTTATTTATGAGCATCAAAACCGTGGAGAAATACCGCTCGGCCCTGCTGGCAAAAGCAGACGTAAAAAATGTGGCAGAACTTATGGCCTATACCTACAAAAACGGGCTTTGCCTGCCCGAGGATGACGGAGAAATATAAAGCCGGTATCCCCCATCACTCCTATGGCGTATATATACCACTACAGGCACCCGGGGCAGATTGACAACCCGATATTTCGTAAAACCCGGAGAAATTTCAATCACCAGGTTCGCTATTTCCCGTACCGGTTCCTTACCTTTAAAAAATGAAAAAATTCATCGCCCTCTTCAGGGAACCCGACGGAAGAACGGAACAACACACAGAAGACGCCATCAAAAAACACCGGCAAAACTGGGCCGCCTGGATGGAACGCTGGCAGCAACAGATCAGCGGCGGCAGCGGGCTCACCCTCGATGGCCGGATCTTAAAAGATCCGCAGGCCGGGGCAACACCGGGTATTTACAAAAACGGAACAGAAATTGTGGGAGGCTTCCTGATGATTACCGCAACCGACCTGGATGCAGCCGCTGCCATGATGCAGTCCTGCCCCATTTTTGAGTTTGGGGGTTATGTAGAAATCCGGGAGTTGCAGCAGCAATAAGAGGGATCATTCCTTTGTTTATAAAAAGATGCACCATGAATACCCCTACCATTGAGCATTTCCTGGCTTCCTATTCTATACCGGTGCAGCAGCATGCGGCACTGCTCCGGCAGGTGATCCTCCGGCAACTCCCGGGCATCAGCGAACAACTGGATCTACCGGCAAAAATGATCGCCTACAGTTATGGTCCGGGATATGCCGGCCTGGTCTGCGTGCTCCTTCCTTCCAAAAAAGGATTAAAACTGGGATTCAATAAGGGCCCGGAAATACCGGACCCGGAAGGGCTGCTGCAGGGCACTGCAAAAACAACCCGCTATGTAGTCATTGACAACCAGGATCAAATAACGTCTCCGGGAATCGCAAAACTCCTGGCGGCAGCGCTGGAACAGTATAAAAAAAGAAGGGCACACCTTAAGCAATCGTAACCGCGCCGCTGGCTGCTGACATAGGGCTGTCAGCTTTCGGTTTTATCTTTACCAAAACAATCATCCATGAAACAGCATACCACCAACTATACCAACGCCTTTATACAGGTAGCCGATGATTGTGCTGCCACCGCCGGCGAAATCCCCCCGGTAAAAGGCAATAAGCCTACCGTGGCCAATATCCAGTTCGAAATGATCCGCAAACATCCGTACCGGTACACATCAGACGATGTGATCTTTGAGGTTTTTGCCCAAAAAAATGATCTGACAAAAGCCGGGTACAAAGCAGCACGTACCGCATTCTTTTCAAAAGGACAACCCTGTTTAAGAACATCCCCGCTTACAAAGCGGTATGGATGGGGCGTGCACAGCAATGCGGAGGGCAAGATTGCCATTTACGGAGTAGAGACCAAAGAATATGCGCAGTTTTCAAAAGACAAATCGCTCCAGGTCGTAAAAGCCATGCGCTCATCAAGATAATATCCAAACGCATCCGCTCCATATGCTATAAGGCAGGCAGCTGGTGTGCAGCGGCCTCGGTCCTTTTTTCCCCGAACAATCCCGCTTACATACCCTGCAACCCGCTCGTTCTGTTTTTTTTGAAGACGATACCCCGAAAATCCTGCCTGCCGGTACATGGCGGTTATTTTGTGCAGCGGCACCCGCAAAATCTTTCCCGCATTATTTTTTTTGTCGGTTCTTTTTAGATATATTTAACAAATATAATTGTGTACACTGTACATAATATATACGAATACATGAGGGTCTCAAAATTCTAAATCAAATTAACGAATCAACAAGAATGCGTATGAAAATGAAATTGCTTGTACAAAGCCTGCTGGGGTTTGCGCTGCTCCTTGCATTTTTCCCTGCGGTTGCCCAAACAAAAGCGGTAACCGGTTTGGTAACAGACGACAAGAATCAGCCAGTGGCAGGAGCTACTATTGAAGTAAAAGGTATGCAAACGGCTACCATATCCCGTGAAGACGGAACCTTTTCCTTGAACGTGCCCGCGAACGCAAAAACGCTACAGGTTTCCTATGTGGGTTATACCCGGCAGGAGGTAGCCATCACCGGGGGCACCATCCAGGTGAGCTTACAGCCTTCAACGGATCAGTCTTTAAATGAAGTAGTGGTCATTGGTTATGGAACGGCCAGAAAAAAGGATCTCACAGGATCTGTGGCCTCCATCAGCGCCAAGGACTTTAACAAAGGTGTTATTACCAGTCCCGATCAGCTGATCCAGGGCAAAACACCTGGTGTAATGGTATTGAATAATACCGGGCAGCCCGGGGGAAGTGCTACCGTGCGCATCCGCGGCAACTCCTCCATCAGGGCCAGTAACAATCCATTGTTTGTGCTGGACGGTATTCCGCTTTCGGGTACTTCCGCAAGACCCGGTGGTACTTCCGGTTATTCTACGGACCAGGGCAACCCGCTTACGTATCTGAACCCGAATGATATTGCCAGCATGGACATTTTGAAGGATGCATCTGCCACTGCTATTTATGGTTCAAGAGGTGCAAACGGAGTGGTAATTATTACCACTAAAAGAGGCAAATCAGGAGCCCCGGTACTCAATGTCAACGCAGCTTCAGGCATCGCAAATATCCTGAAAAGGCCCACCGTTTTAAGCGCTGATGCATTCCGCGATGCGCTTAAATTTTACACCCCTGAAAGTGCAGCCTCTTCCGATTTTGGGGCATCTATCAACCCGTTTAATGCCATTACCCGTACCGGGCTTTCCCAAAATTACTCGGCGGATATTACCGGCGGTACAGAAAACGGCCGTTACCGCATTTCCGGCGGATATTTTAACCAAAAAGGGATTCTGAAAAGCTCAGATCTGAAAAAATATACGGCCAGCTTTTCTTCCAGCTTTAAACTGCTTGAAAGTAAGAAACTGGGGCTCGACTTTAATATACTGGTAACTCAAACGGATGAGAACCTGGCTCCTATTGATGTTACTGTTGGCGCAGGAGGAAACCTGATTTCCCAGGCCTTGCAATGGAACCCTACCCGGCCCATGCGTGGCAACGGTGATTCCTTAACGTACGTAAGCACCACGATTATGAACCCCCTGGCCATTCTGAAAGCTTATAAAGACCAGGCCACCGTGAACACCATTGTTGCCAGTGTGGCCCCATCCTATAAAATCACAAATGACCTGGAATATAAATTCATATACAGTGTAACACGGCAGATAGGCCGGAGGAACGGGCGCTTTAACGCCGGCTTACTAAATCCCGGTAATGTCAATAACGGAGCCGCCTTTATCAATAACAACACGGAAACCGATCAGCAGATGACGCATACCCTGTCCTATAACAAACAGGTAACCACCGATCTGAACATCAACGCCGTAGCCGGTTATGAATTCCTGGATTATGAAACAAAATGGAATAACGCCAGCGGACTGGGCTTCACGGATATCGGGCTCGACTTTTTTGATTATCTCAATTATTCAACCGCATCCGGAAGAGAGATCAACTCGTATCATACGCCCACGAACCAATTACAATCCTACTTCCTGCGGGGTTCCTTTAACTATAAAGACAAATACCTGCTTACCATAACCGGCCGCAGGGATGGCTCTACAAAATTTGGTACAAATAATAAATACGGTACGTTCCCCGCTCTTGCGCTCGCCTGGAATATGTCGAACGAAGCCTTCCTCAAAGGAAATACCACGATCAATAATTTAAAGTTAAGAGCCGGCTGGGGTAGAACCGGGAACCAGGAGTTTCCGTCCGGGGCCTCCCGCGACCGCTTTACCTTCACTTCTCAAACCATTACACAGGTTAACTTTAAAAACCCCGATCTGAAATGGGAAACCTCCAGTACCCTTAATGCCGGTATCGACTTTGGTCTTTTTGATAACCGGGTTTCCGGATCGGTAGATGTTTTTGATAAAAAAACAAAGGATGCCCTGTTTGAGCGCACACTTGCAGGAATGGCCCCTGCCGGTCGCATTTGGGTAAATCTTGATGGTGAAGTAGAAAACAAAGGTATCGAGCTGGCGCTTTCAGGCGACCTGGTTCGCAATAGTACTATTACCTGGAACCTGGGTGTAAACGCTACGTTTCTAAAGAACAATGTAACAGGATTGCCCGGGTACTATGAAACCGGCGCTTTAAGAGGACAGGGTTTTTCCGGTGTTTTAGGACAAAGGATGGTGAATAACCAGCCGCTGAATGTTTGGTACCTTGCAAAATTTGCCGGTATCGATCCCTCAACAGGTATGAGCATGTATGAATCGCTTAACGGTACCGCTGCATCAAATGTAGACCCGGCCATAAATAAATTTTACCTGGGCAGCCCCAACCCTACAAAACTGCTGGGCCTTTCAACCCTGTTTACTTACAAAAAATTCAGCGCCAGCGTGAATATGAACGGAGCGTTTGGACATTACCTGTTCAACAATACGCTGGCTACCGTTTTGGGCATGAACAATCTTCCCACCCGAAACATTTCGAGCGATCTGTTTAACAAATCAATAAAGGAATCTACTTCCAATTCTGCAGCACCCTCAAACAGGTACCTGGAAAAAGGCAACTACCTGAAGCTATCCAATGCCACATTAAGGTATAATATCGGCAACATCGGCTCCACCATTCGAAACCTGAGTATTTCGCTCACCGGTCAAAACCTGCTGGTGTTTACCAAATACCGCGGGTTCGATCCCGAGGTAAATACCGATGGTGCTGTAAACGGCGTTCCCTCCTTGGGAATCGAATACCTGCCTTACCCTCCGGCACGTTCTTTCCTGCTGGGTGTTAATTTTTCTTTATAAATAAAAAAGATCAAACATATGAAAAGATTGAATATTTTATTGATCCTCATTTTAAGTAGCTTCCTGTTGCCGCAATGTACCAAACTCGATGAGCAGCTCAGAAGTGAGTTGGATCAAACAGCAAAAAAAGATCCTGCCTTATTGCTTACAGCTGCGTATACTTCAATGTACGGGCCTTATATACAAGGCAACCGTTGGGCGCTACAGGAGTTTTCGACCGATGCCGCCATGGCTCCTACCCGGGGCGGCGACTGGGATGATAACGGTACCCACCGCGCCATTCACCTGCATACCTGGAATGCAGATAACTCGTACATGAACAATACCTTTGTAGGACTCACCACCGCTGCTTACCAGGCGGCCGTTGTGCTGGAAAACAGTCCCAATCCGCAACAGGCTGCCGAAGCCCGTTTTATCCGTGCACTTGCTATATTTGATGTAATCGACCTATGGGGAGCCTTCCCTTACCGGGATGGAGAAGCCATGCACAACTTTAAACTGGATCCCAAAACATTGAGTACACAGGAGGCGCTGGACTTTGTAGCAGCAGAACTTACGGCGATCATCAAAGACCTTCCGGATGTTGGACCCAAGATCGCTGCCACTGCCAATAAAAACGCTGCACGCTTCTTATTAATGAAGCTTTATCTGAATAAAAGCACTTTTTTAAACCGGCAGGCTCCGAAGTTTGACAAAGCAGACATGGATAAAGTGGTTGAATTGGGCGACTCTATCACCGCAAGCAAGCTCTATACGGTTTCCGCCCCGGGGAAATACTTTGACAACTTCGCCCCCAACAATAATGATGTGTCTACCGAAAATATTTACACATTGCTCAACGACAATGGTGTAAGAGGTGGCAACGTAGCCAATACCTGGGCAGCGGTCATGCACTACAATATGTGGCCGGGCGGAAATAACGGCTGGTGCACCTTATCTGATTACTATGATAAGTTTAACGCTTCAGATGAGCGCAGGGGCATTTACTATGATTACCCGGCAGATACCACATCCAACCGGGCAAAGAGCACCTATCACCGCCAAAACGTAGGTTTCTTTGCAGGGCAACAGTATGACTGGAGAACCAATGTGCCGCTTAATGCCCGTAACCCGGCCGGAGCACCATTAATATTTACCCGCGAAGTTACCATCAGAACCTCCGGAGCTACCCTTGAAACAGCAGGGATCCGGGTAATGAAGTATGCATATGATTATAAAAGTGTGGGTCAAAAAAATAATGACTGGGTGATGTTCCGGTATGCTGATGCGCTGTTAATGCAGGCAGAAGCCATGCTGCGCGGAGGAAAAGGATCCGCAACACAGGCCCTCGCGCTGGTTAATACCATCCGGGCCAACAGGGGCGTATCGCTGGCACTGCTTCCGCTAACGTTAGACGATATACTCGACGAACGGGCAAGAGAACTATACTGGGAAGGCTGGCGCCGGCAGGACCTGATCCGTTTTGGCAAATTTCTTCAGCCGTGGCAGGAAAAACCCGCAGATCCTGACCCCAAAACATTGTTATTTCCTTTCCCCAGCCAACAGCTTGCGGTAAACCCTAATTTAAAACAAAACCCGGGCTATTGATCGCCCCTGGTGATGCTTCTTTTAAAAAAGTCCCTCCGGGGACTTTTTTTATACCAGCGATCTTCACAACAACGCCCCAAATACGGTCGTATTAAAGTGCAATAAGATCCCGCACATACACGGGGCTTTATACGTAAAAAAAACAGGAAGGTTACTTGCAAAGCGGGGTACATTAACACGCCCGATCTGCATATAATTTCTTTAATTTCGCCGCATATGGAACTTTCACAGGACACAAAAAACATTTTAGGTTTACAATTGCCCACCGATCCCCGTTGGGTAAACCTTGCAGAGATTTCGTTGGAAGCAATTTTAACCGATCATGCTTATTGTGAGCAGAAGGCGGCTACCAGCTGTATCTCCCTCATTCAGCGTTACAGTGATAAAGAGCAACTGGTAAAATCACTGGCGCCTATTGTTACTGAAGAATGGGGGCATTTCCGTCTGGTATTACAGGAGCTTGAAAAAAGAGGTCTAAAGTTGGGTCGCCAACGAAAGGATGCATATGTAAATGCATTATTGCAATTCCAGGCAAAAGGCGGCAGTCCGGACGAATTCTTTCTCGACAAATTATTGACCATGGCCATGATCGAAGCCCGGAGCTGTGAACGGTTCAAACGGTTGAGCGAAGGATTGAACGATACCTATATGAGCAAATTTTACCGCCGCTTTATGGAAAGTGAAGCCGGGCATTATACCCTCTTTATCGAGTTGGCTGAAACCTATCTTCCAAAAGAAAAGGTGCGGAAACGCTGGGCGGAATGGCTGGCACATGAAGCCGTGATCATGCAGGAAATGGAGTTGCGCGGAGACCGGATTCACTAATACATATCAAGGATGGATGTCCTTACAGCCTGATCCGCATGTGATGGTGCGGCACGCCCACTTCCACAAAGGGTGCATCATAAATTTCAAAACCATTTTTTATATAAAAGGGAATGGCCCTGTCTTGTGCATGACAAACAACCTCCGCCAGCCCCTGCTCTTTTGCAAACCTAAGCAATGCTGTGATCAATAACCGGCCGATCCCTTTGGACTGACAAATGGTTTCAACCGCCATCTGCTTTAATTGGGCATAACCTTCTTCAAACGGTACCAGGATCACGCATCCGATTACTTTACTTCCTTCAACAGCCACAAAGTGCCAGGCCTTATGATCATCCATTTCCCAACCATGATCCGGCAAGCCGATGGGCCGTAACAAAATACGGTTCCGCAGATCCTGTTCCTGTTTATAAAGAGGGTCCTGCATGTTGATTTGTGTTACAGTGATCATGAAGCATTTTTATTTATTTCAAAAATAAAGCATCCGGATAATACATCAGCAGCTGGTATAAACACACTTCTATTTATTGCAAGTGTCATTGTTCAGGCTCCGGTTAAACAATGATTATATCATCTATGCAGCGCATAACTCCGGCAGAAAAAAAGAAAGAAAAGAACATACAGCATCCTTGCAAATCAAGGTCCGCACATTACAGCCGGCCATAACGCAACATCCCGTTTTTGCCTTTCTTAAAAAAAATATCAGAAAAAATTTTGCTATATAAAAAAGGATTTACACCTTTGCATACGCAAATAAAAAAAATTAAAATGCAACGCAGGAATTTACATATTGAAACAAAAGCGTGGTTCAGCCCGATAGGACTGAATACGCGTTGCGGGGCATTTGCTGTAGAAAGTTAAAAATAATTTTTTAATAAAATTCAGGCCCCGCAAGAGATTGCGGGGTTTTTATTTATATGGAATAAATGAATCGAACAACCCTATTCCCTCAATTTACAATGATGATAACCGTCTCCAGCCGGTCTAATGGCGGAGCTATGCATCGGCGTATTCGTAAATCGGAAAAACGGGAACCGGAGTTTTTTACAGGGCATCATGTATAAAGAAAACATGATGATGTAACAAACCCGGTCCTTGAAGGCCGGGTTTTTTATTACAGAAAAGGAGGTGTATCATGAACATCATTTTTATCATCATACTGCTGGTATTTATTGTAGAAAAAATCGCCGGCAGCAAAAAAACAACCGGCACAACAGCGGATCCGGCTACACCAAAGATCGATGATCCGGCTTCTGTACGATTACGATAACTTATTCCTTGCAGGAAAGGAGAAAACACACCCGCGAGATGCAGTAGGGTGTTTATGTTGGCCCTGGTTTAACAGGTAAAACACCACATTGTGACTGTGGACAACAGGGTGCTCCCGATACCGATCAGGACCGGGGTCAATCAATACGGCTTGGTGTAAGGGTAACATGGTCATTCCCCTTTCTTTCTGAAAGGTAAGTAGCGGGTGATCGTTTTCAGTTCAAATCTGAAAGCCGTACGATTTCAGATACTGGTTTATAGTTCAATGGAACAGAACACCTCACTACGAATGAGGAGATGCAGGTTCGAATCCTGCTAAGCCAACAAAAATTGGTTTGTAACTCAAAAGGATTTCAGAGTGCCTGTCTTTTACACCGGGAGTTCAGGGTATCCCGATAGCTATCAGGATTTGGGCACCGCAAACATATGGGTTTGGTATAATGGTATTATGATGATCTCCAAAATTGTCGACACAGGTTCGATTCCTGTAGCCCGTGCTAAAAACAAAAAAAACAGATTGACAAATAAAATCAACAACAATGGAACAACAGCAGTGGCAGCGGTTCGGAGGTGCGTCCTTAAACGAACCGATTGCTGAAGCAGTGAACAACGCGTTACTGGCTGAATGGAATGCCGGCAATACCATACAGGTATGTTTGGGTACGGACAGCCAGGTAAAGGGCACTGTAATTGAATTTGCAACGGTGATCGTCTTTGTACGGAAAGGGAAGGGTGCTTTTCTGTTTCTTCAAAAGACGATGCTTCGTCGGCAAATAAGCATCCGGGAGCGGGTGTTAATGGAAGTGGACAAAACCGTTCAGTTAGGCTTGCAGCTGAATACCGTCCTTGAAAAGCATGGTATCATCCCGGAAGTACATATCGACATTAACCGTTCGCCTGCATACAAAAGTAACGCCGCATTCAGCGCCGCCATGGGCTATGTTTCCGGGATGGGCTGGATCTGCAGGGCAAAACCTTTTGCATTTGCAAGCTCCAGCTGCGCCAATAAAATCGTACAATAAGGCCGTTGCCCAAACACCTACACCAACCACTTTATGACCTCCGGTCTTGTGAGGTCATAAAGTTTAACCAAAAAAAAATGGAACAGGAACCCATACAAAGAGTCATCAATACGAATGAACTATTCGGAAGTTCATTCATCAATGCAAAAGTGCTGTATCTGCATGAGTTTGGAAAATTGCCCAGCACGCTGTTTATCGGTCAGCTGGATGGCGGCAAAGCATTTGTACCGTTAAAGCAATTATTAGCGGATCATACCCGGCATATTTTTCAACACCAGTGGTTCAAACGGAAGCATAAAAAATTCCAATACGAAACGGCCATCTTTCTTTTAGAAAACGGATGTATTATAGAATTGGATGAATGCTGGTGCGAGATCCTGCACGATGGTCATCAGGCTTCATTAACAGCAGCCATTGTAGCCTTGCTGCAGCAATTCCAGGAAAAGAAAAAAAAGGAGCCGTTGGAGATCAACCTCATCGTACGCGACGGGAGCCGGCTGCTGTTGCGATCTATGGAAATAAAGAAGAACAAACTCAACCTGGATCTTTTTTATGAAGCAGATTTCAAGGCGGTAGATGCCCGCATCCGGCAGCGCCTGAACCGGAAAAAGGATAAAGGTATCGTGTTGCTACACGGGTTACCCGGTACCGGGAAAACTTCCTACCTCCGCTACCTGGTTGGAAAGATCCGGAAGCGGGTGCTCTTCCTCTCTCCTTCCATTGCCGGCAACTTAACCAGTCCTGACTTTATCCAGCTGCTGATCAACAACCCGGATACGGTATTGATTATTGAGGATGCGGAAAACATCATTATGGACCGCCGTTACAGTTCCGGCTCATCCGTATCGAACCTGTTAAATATATCCGATGGATTACTGGCCGATTTTTTAAACATACAGCTGATCTGCACCTTCAACAGCGCATTGACACTGATTGATGAGGCATTGTTACGGGAAGGCCGGCTGATTGCCCAATACGAATTCGGAAAATTAGGCGTGGAGAAAGCAAAAGCCCTGGCAGGCCATCTGGGATGTGCGCAAAACATTACCGAACCCTGCACCCTGGCGGAGATCTGTAATGCTGAACCGGTATCCGGCAAACGCACAAGGCCCGCGCCGATCGGTTTTCAGCTGGCGGGGCTGAAAACTGAGGTCTGAAAAGCAGCCGGGAGTATTTCCCATTTACAACATCCTTTCTTACAGGGTTGTTGCGTTTCGCTCTTCAGCTGCGTTTTGAAAAAAAACGTTTTATGAGAAGCCAGTTATTACTCCCACTTGCCTTTCTGTTTGTTGCAGGCCTCTTTTGGACCTGTAATAAGAACCATGAATTCAAATACCGGACGGTGAACTGCAGCGATGAATCCCTAAATAAAATAGAAAGAACCGAGTATATAAGTGAAGCACCACAGGTTGATACATATTACCCGGTTTGGAAAACTATGTTCCTGCAACAAAACAATTTAACAGAAACATTTTTCAATGAGCACATTAACGTGTTTCAAAAAGATACATTTGTTTACAATAACACTACCTACTTGAATGTCGGTATTGAATACCATTCTGAATGGGCATCCGCTAATCTCTATAGTCAGATTATTATCCGGATCAACAATGAGCAATCACCATTTTACAAGAGTGGCCTTCCTGTAGATGCTGACCTTACCAAAGATCAGATCATACAACTCTCAGGTATTAACGGGAACACAATGGGAAATAGACTTATACAATTGTCGGGTAACACAACGTTAAAATATGACTACAATACTGCAAAAGAAAAAATACGGAAAAAACTAAACCTCAATAAACTCTGCGGATGTTGGTGCAGCATTAACAGCAAAGGCCACCTGGCACTTAATTATCACGACAATTTCTTTGACAATACAACTTATTGCACTTCTAGCGAACTCGATCTGGTAACCGGAGAAATAGATGCCAGGGTAAGCGAATGTGTCATTGATTAGGTATACTCCACCTTTAAGGCTTGTTGAAGGTCTTTATTAAAGGAACCCTTTCCTGTTCAATCTCATTTACTTACGCTCCTCCTCTCCCGCATGGATGGCATCCAACGACCAGGGGCCGTTACTGGCAATCAAAAAATAGACCAGCAATAACAATACAACAAGGGCCAGTAAGAGGTTGGAGAAAGGATGCAGCACATTACCAGACTGTCCGGCAAAGAACACCGCGCCCAGCAGGATAGGAATCTGCATCAGGCAGGCCGCTCTTGTAAGCAATCCTAATGTAATGAGCACACCACCCAGAATATGCGCTCCTACAATATAATGTCCTACAAGAATGGTCATAAATGAACTGAACGACATCCAGTCGGGCATCAACCCCATCAGTACATTGTAGTTATTGACAAATTGTACGCCCTTGGCGATCAGGAAAAGTCCCAATCCGATGCGGACAATATCCATCCAGGCGGGGTGATGCCTTTCACCCCAGAACTCAATACGTTGAATCAGTGTCATAGCGCTGTATTTTAAGGTGAACGATTGATAAACAAAGAACCAGTACAAAGTTACAACATCTATACACTATCCATGAAAATTTAAGTTAAAGTCAATCAATCACTTCAGGCAAAAGACCGGCGCAGCCCTGGCTCCCGGTCAAAAAACTGCTGCCGGTTTTGCCGCGTCCCTCCTGCAGTTCTTCTACGGATTTGTTCAATCCGTTACAGTATACGCAGATGTTACAGGGTAATGATCTGAAGTAGTTCGCTGCAGGTAATCCGGTACCACTTTCGTAACATCGGTTCTGATACTGGCCGACTGGTCTTGATACCAATAGCGCAGCTTACCGGAAACGAGCTGCTGATCAATAACGGAATTGGAAAAGGAAAGCGTGGACTGATAGCCCGTTGTATTTAAAGGCTGGGTAAGGGCCCGGTACCGCCCGCCATCATCCAAAAAATTCTTATAGGGCGAAACACGACCGGCAACGATACTGCCGTTCAGCTGGTCGTTAAAATCACCAAACACCATACAATCCTTTCCCTTAAAATAAAGATCCAGACTATCCTTGAGCTCCACGCTCCCTTCTTTGCGCCGGTTATAAGAGGCCGTATCTGCATCTGCCTTGGCATGCAACAATATAAAATGTACCGCGTGCCTTTTCCCGTTTATAACCATGTCTGCACTCAGTAAAAACGGAAACCGCCCGGAGGCAAAACGGACAGCAGCCGTTGCGCTCTGGCTCATGAAGGGTCTTGCCCGCACATTCCGGAAGATATGCTTATTGTATACAAATGCCAGCTTCTGATCGATCCTTGGGTAAGGACTGATCAGGTAGCTGAATTCATTTCCCAAATAGTTCCGGATCATCCGTCCGAAACGGGCTGTGTCCACTACCTCGCAGATCCCGTACATATCTGCATCCAGATAACGCAGAATCTTACCAGCATTCGACTCCTGGATGCCGGCATCGCCTCCAAACCGGGCAGCACCGAACCACTCGATATTCCAGTTTACGATGGTAAGCGCTTTGTAATAGTTTTTTAAATATGCGGTATCCCCGGTGCCTCCCGGGTTTTGAGGATGCTCTTTTGAGCAGGCCCAACAAGCGGCCAGCAGCAGCAGTGCAGGTAACAGGTGTTTCATAAGTTATTATTTCTACCATCAAATTTAAACAATTTTTATGGTTTCCTGTTTTAGAAAAAATCCCTTTTATTTTTAAACCAGTATGGATAACTATGATTGCCAGAATACTCCTTTTTCTGCTTTTTTCTACGGTACCGGCAGCGGTATATTGTCAGACCCGGTATGAGCAAACCGGTTGGGCCGCCTGGTTCAATAATACCAAACTCAACAAAAAATGGGGCTTGTATTTCGATATCCAGGCACGTACCTATGATAACTGGAACGGCATCCGCAATATACTGCTGCGGCCGGGGATCAACTATTATATAACACCTAACCAAACGGCCACGGTGGGATACCTGTATACCCCCACGTTTCCGGCACCAGGTGTGGCTGATGGCCGCACGCTGACCGAACACCGCATCTGGGAACAGTACACCGTTAGTCACCCCGTGTTTACCGGCACCCTCAGTCATCGTTTCCGGCTGGAACAACGGTTCATTGGCAGACAGGACCGTGATATTTTTTCGCAACGGCTGCGGTATTTTTTCCGCGATGTGCAACCCCTGGCCCGGACAGAAAACGGGTTTAAAAAAGGACCATTTGTTGCAATACAGAATGAGCTGTTTTTTAACCTGCAAAATAACGACCAACTAAATGGTTCTTTCTTTGATCAGAACCGCGCCTATATTGCCTTAGGATACCGCGCATCTCCCAAATTTGACATTGAAGCGGGATACCTGAACCAGGCGGTAAAGGGCGCTGCCAGCAATACGATGAACAGTGTAATACAGGTAGTAGTATATACGCGGTTTTAGAAGACATAGGGCCACTAATACACTAAGGAACACGAAGATTTTTACATCTTCTCTTCATGCATCTTCGGGCCTTTGAGGCTTCGTGGCTAATACCCCCTTGCACCAAACAACAGGCTTCCCACCCGTATCATGGTACTTCCGTAATCCAGCGCCAGCTCGTAGTCGCCGCTCATCCCCATGGATAATGTTTCAAGTTTCAGGTTTGATGTTTTTGGTTTTGTGCTCCTTTCAAAAAGTGTCTTCATTGCGGTGAACTCCTGCTTCAGCTTATCGGTATCCTCCGTAAAGCTTGCCATGGCCATCAGCCCCTTTATGGCAATATTAGATAGCACCAATGCACCGGAGCTGATCCGGTCGATCAAAGCAGTAACTTCAGCTCCATCGAAACCAAATTTCGTTTCTTCCTCCGCCACATGCACCTGTAAAAGGCAGTTAATAACCCGGTTATTTTTCCGCGCCTGTTTATCGATCTCTATCAATAATTTCTCACTATCGACTCCGTGGATCAGGTGCACAAACGGTGCAATGTATTTTACCTTATTGGATTGCAGATGCCCGATAAAATGCCAGCGGATATCTTCCGGCAGCTGTGGCTGTTTTTCTACCAGCTCCTGCACATAATTTTCACCAAAATCCCGCTGACCCAGGTCGTAAAGGGCTTGTATATCGCTTACCGGTTTCAACTTGGAAACGGCAACCAGCCGGGCTCCTGTCATCTTTGTTTTTTCCAGGACCACCTTATAATTCTGTTCATTTACCGACATGGGGTAAAAGTAATCAAATTCTAAATCTTAAATACCAAATATCAAATAGCCCATATCAAATCACAAGCTGCAACATTCAGACCTTATTTGTACTGAAATACGTTATACGGCAGAGAGGTCCCTTTTATGCGCAATATAACCACTCCATGTGCCGGTACTTCAAATGATTGTTCTTTATCTATTGACCGGGTATAGTCTTTCCTGTTCCATACATCCCGCATGGTATATCCTTTTCCGGCATCGATGCTCAGTGAATCGGGACTAAATTTTATGGTTGCGCCTGTTTTCGCCCGGTTAAACAATGCCACCGCTATTTCACCGCTCATGGTATGTTTCAAGGGACGGGCCCACACCTCCTGGTCGCCATCGTCCCGCAGCCGGCGTGCCTGGTATACCAGCGGATCCTGGTTAATAGCGATCATATCTTTATTGGTAAGGATCCGGAGGGTTTCTGCCGACATCTTTGTAAGATCATTACCGGCCAGCAGGGGCGAGTTGAGCATACACCACATCGAAAAGTGGGCTTTATCCTCTTCATAGCTCATCCCCCGGCCTACCTGCAGCATATCCATATCATTAACATGGCCCGGCCCGCAATACGGCCACAGCTCCGCGTTCAGATCAATGATCTTTGCAATCGCATCAAATTGTTCCCGTATATCTCCGGATACCCGCCAGGAATTGGCCACATTTACCACCCACTTACCGGGGAATTTCCAGCGGCAAACATTATACAGTGCACCGGGCTTTATGGCGTTGATCAACTGCCCGATCTCCGTATAACGGGTTTGTTCATCCAGTCCCAGCCACTCGCCACCGCACCAGTCTACTTTTATAAAATCAAATCCCCATTTATTCAGCATCAGCTCCAGGTCCTGCCGCTCATGACCATAAAGGCCCATCCCGATGCCAATGGAATCTTTATCCCAATAGGAACCGCAGGTATTGATACCGGCATCGCTATACGTACCCGCCTTTAATCCTTTTGAGTGAATGTAGGCTGCCAGTGCGCCCATCCCGCCGGGAAAACGCACAGGGTGACTTTTAATCGTACCAGCTCCATCCCGGCCTCCGTAAAAACCATCATCGATATTGATAAAACTGTACCCCGCCGCCTGCATGCCGCTGGCCACCAGCGCATCCGTTTGCGCCCGGATGATCCGTTCATTGATATGCACGCGAAAATGATTCCAGCTGGCCCATCCCATCATAGGAGTCTGATGTCCCTGTACGGAGTTCCCGGGTTGCGCATAAACGCCTGAAATAATGATCCACACTGCTAATAAAAGGAGGAATTGTTTTTTCATTGATATCCGTTTAAAAGCGAACTAAAAAATCAATAATTAACTACTACGCAGCTTATCGTTCTAAGGATGCTTGGGTATGCTCCAGTTTGATGCCGGTCCCAATTTCATAAACGTTCAGCTGAATACTGAACGCTTGTTCCAGGTTTCACGTTAAATCCTTTTGATGCCTGTACATTACTGCTAACTGAATACTGACAACTGATTGCTGATGGCTGATAGCTGATGACTGATGGCTAATAGCTCTTCCCCCACCTAATCCTCCAACCCCGTCAGATCTGTTTTCGGCTTGCGAAGATTCCACGCTGCGATCTCCTTCTTACAGGCATCAACCATATCCTGCGTCATTTCGTAATTGTAGTTACCATAGTCACCAAATTCAAATTTCCCTACATAAAAGAATCCATATTTTTCAAAAAAATCAGTCAGGTCTGTTTTTCCCACCTTGCAAACTGTTTTTACAAAATTCAGCTGGTATACAGCCGGGTTCTTCCCACGGTTTCCCCATCCGCCGGAACGGTGTTCTTTACTGCTTTCTTCGGCACCCTGCAGGCGGAAGGCTTCAAAAAGATCCGGGTAAAAATCGGCATACCCGCCCACGCCGGTAAAATACAATTGCAGCTGCCAGAAGGGAATCAGCCGGTTAAACACATCCTTATCCTGAAGATAACAGATCTTGCGGGCAATGATGCTGTCCCGTGCTTTCTGATAGTTCTTTTGTTCGGAGATGCGACTCTTATTCCCAAAAGAAGTGGTTCCGTAAAGCGAGAAGATATTATTGCTTACTTCTCCCAACCCGCCCCAGTTCAGGTAAGGCCGCAGCTGGTGTACATGTCCTACTTCATGACTAAACCCCCAGCAGGGATCGCCCTTGATCACCCGGGCAGGATCAATCACCAGCGGCATGGCGTTGCCTGGTTTGGTACCCATATAAGCTACACCATCCCCATCGCGGAACATGTAATAATTATAGTTTACGCGTGCCAGTATATGATTTTTGGGCACTTTATTATATTTGATCAGGCCAAGAATACGATGCTGGCGGTATACCAGAGAATCATAATTACTGATCAGCTCCACGCCTCTTCCGTATGCATATTTTTTACAATCTTCAGCGGGGTAGGCGATCTGGATATGGCGACCTTTGGCATCGATCACAGGGTATACGGCATGATCAATAAGCTGGTTCCAATCCGAATCGTTGTTCTTTGTAATGTCAAAATAACCGTTTACCTGTCCGTTTACAAAGTGCACCCGGATCGGCTGCTCCTTTTCCGGTTCATCGGAGTAATAATCGATATAGGCCAGTCCGTCATGCTTTTCCAGGTCGATGATATTGATCCCGTTCTTCAATGGGAATTCCTGCCGTTTAATGCCCCAGCCGGCAGGATCCTTGGTGGGATCAATGCCCTCCGGTGCCCGGCGATTCCAGTTGGGTACCAACAACCGCACTTCTTTTCCGGCGGCGATGCCCTCCACCAATACTACCTGGCGGCCCAGGGGAAGATAGATGCCGGTAACACCTTCATACTTACTATAACCATCCCCTATCATCAGCTGACGGCCCAATGTGGTAGGTTTCAGCCAGGCCGTATAATTGGCCACCCGGTAGCCGGTTCCGTATTTTTTATCGGCCATGGATAGGGCCGCTGCCTTTAACTGTGGATCGCTGATCTTTTCGATATCTTTTTTTGTTACCCTTTTTTTTAACTCCAGCGCCATGGGAGATTTGAAAACGTTCAGATCTTTTTCGATCTGTGCAATGTCCGGAGTTTGTGCTCCCGCAATCAACCAGCCCAATAAGCAAGCCGTAAGCAGCCCGATTCTCATATTCATGTAATTTGATGATGCGGTAAAATACAGCATATGTGCCGGTAAAAAATGTGCAAACGGTTGTGCAGATTAAAATTGAATTTGAGAATGTGAAAATTTGAGAATGTGAAAATGTGGGAATGTGGAGATGCCGTTCCTGCTTGTGCTTGGCGCTGCGCGAATAAGCAATCAGAATTAAGAACCTGAAGAAAAAAGTACATGCTAAAAACAATTTGACCAGGATCCTTAAACTTGAAACATGCGTTCAGCTTTCAGTACCCCGTAAGCGAGTATTATTTTGCATCTCCGAAAAATTCCCAGGTCAGCCCTGTCTACATGTTCCCCCAAAAGCAAGAGCCAACGTCAATGGCAAGTAGAACATCAAGTATGAAACCAGAATCTAACTGAACCGGTCTTCAGTTTTCAGCCATCAGCCTTCAGTCGATTATGCCGGAAATCACAGATTTGGCAGCCCGTGCTACTTCAAAATCCCCCGGCTGATCACGATCCGCTGTACTTCACTGGTGCCTTCATAGATCTGGGTGATCTTGGCATCGCGCATCAGCCGCTCTACATGATATTCTTTTACAAAGCCATACCCGCCATGCACCTGCACCGCTTCCACAGCCGCCCACATGGCCGTTTCTGAGGAAAACAGTTTGGCCATAGACGAACTGATATCATAATTCAGATGCTGGTCTTTTTCCCAGGCAGCCTTTAAACACAGCAACCGCGCCGCTTCTATTTTCAGCGCCATATCTGCCAGTTTAAAAGCAATGACCTGGTGGTTCATAATTTCTGTTCCAAAAGATTTACGGGTCTTTGCATAATCCCGGGCCCGCTCAAAAGCCCCGCCCGCAATGCCCAATGCCTGGGAGGCAATACCAATGCGCCCTCCCGCCAGTGTTTTCATGGCAAACTTAAACCCGAATCCATCCTCCCCGATCCGGTTTTCCTTTGGCACTTTTACATCCGAAAAAAGGATCGTATGTGTATCACTCCCGCGGATGCCCATCTTATTTTCCTTAGCCGCAACCGTTACACCGGGCCAGCTCTTTTCAACAATAAACGCATTAATGCCTTTTGATCCTTTTGAGCGGTCGGTTTGCGCAATCACCAGGTATACCGAAGCACTGCTGCCATTGGTGATCCAGTTCTTGGTTCCGTTCAACAGGTAATGGTCACCTTTATCTTCCGCCGTTGTTTGCTGCGAAGTAGCGTCGCTGCCGGCTTCCGGCTCACTCAGCAAAAACGCGCCAATATACAGCTGCCCTTCTTTTTTACCCTGCGCCAGCGGCACCAGGTACTGCTGTTTCTGCACTTCAGAACCGTATTCCTGCAGCCCGTAACAAACCAGGCTGTTGTTTACGCTCATGCATACGCTAACGCTGGCATCCACTTTTGAAATTTCCTCCATTGCCAGTACATAACTGATGGTATCCAATCCGGCACCGCCATATTCGGGTTTTACCATCATGCCCATAAACCCCAGGTCTGCCAGCTTTTCGATCTGCTCCTTTGGAAATTTTTGCTGTTCATCGCGTTCGATCACTCCCGGCAAACATTCCTGGTTGGCAAAATCCCGGGCGGCCTGCTGAATCATTTGCTGTTCTTCCGACAATTGAAAATTCATGCGTGCATCGTTTTGTTTCCACAAATATAAAAGACTGTTTTCTTAAACGAACAAGTGTTCATATATTTACCACCCTGAAATTGATGCGAAACAATGCGTAGCCGGATCCGGGTTATCTTTATGGACCCGGCGGTGGAATATATAGCATCAATGTGTCAGCCTGTTCCGCCAAAAGCGGGATCGCACACTTGTACAGCAGTACATCTGAAAGCTAAGCTGATAGCTTTCAGCCGTCAGATATCAGCTGTGAACGCAGGTTAAAAATAAAAAATGGAAGAAAAAAAGATCTATACAGACAGTAATATACCGGTAAACACCCTGTACACCGCTGCGGATCTGCCGCAGCAAGAGCCGGGGTTACCCGGAAAATTTCCTTTTACCCGCGGCATACAACCCGATATGTATCGCGGAAGGTTATGGACCATGCGGCAATATGCCGGGTTCAGCACCGCTGCAGAAAGCAATAAACGCTATCATTATTTACTATCACAGGGCGTAATGGGACTGAGTGTGGCCTTTGATCTGCCCACCCAGATCGGTTACGACAGCGATCATCCGCTTTCGGAAGGTGAGGTAGGCAAGGTTGGCGTTGCCATCGACAGCATGGAAGATATGGCAGAACTGTTCAATGGCATCCGGCTGGAGGAAGTGTCTACCAGTATGACCATCAACGCCACCGCTTTTATTTTACTGGCCCTGTATGTAGCCCAGGCTAAGACCCAGGGTGCCGATCTTTCCAAAATATCCGGTACCATCCAGAATGATATTTTAAAAGAATATGCTGCAAGAGGCACTTATCGTTATCCTCCCAAACCCTCTATGCGCATCATCACCGATATTTTTGAATGGTGCTCCCAAGAACTGCCCAAATGGAATACGATTTCTATTAGTGGTTATCATATCCGGGAGGCCGGCAGTACCGCTGCCCAGGAGGTCGCCTTTACCTTAAGTAATGGCAAGGCCTATGTAAAAGCGGCGTTGGCAAAAGGGCTGGACATTAATGTATTTGGCAAACGGCTTTCCTTCTTCTTTAATGCCCATAACAACCTGTTTGAAGAAGTGGCTAAGTTTCGCGCGGCGCGCCGGATGTGGGCGCAGATCATGAAGGACCTGGGCGCTACCGATCCCAAAGCGCAGATGCTGCGTTTTCATACACAAACCGGGGGCAGCACCTTAACGGCCCAGCAACCGCAAAACAATATCTCCCGGGTTACGATACAAACACTGGCCGCCGTATTGGGTGGCACGCAATCCCTGCATACCAATGGTTTTGATGAAGCGTTAAGTTTACCCACAGAAGAAGCTGCCCGTATTGCCTTAAGAACGCAGCAGATCGTTGCTTTTGAAAGCGGCGTTACCGATACCGTAGACCCCCTGGCCGGGTCTTATTTTGTAGAAGCGTTGACCAACGAAATGGAACAAAAAGCACAGGAGCTGATCGATCAAATGGATGCCATGGGCGGCAGTATTACGGCTATAGAGGAAGGGTTTATGCAGGAGGCCATTGCCCACAGCGCTTACGAATACCAGCAAAAAATTGAATCGCATGAAAAGATCATCGTAGGCGTGAACCGCTTTCAAACAGCAGAAACCAACACCACTCCGATATTTAAAGTAGACGATAGCATCGGCGCCCTGCAAAAACAAAGGCTGGAACAGTTACGCAATAACCGCGATCAATTGGCCTGTGACCGGATTCTTTCCGCACTCCGCTCAAAAGCATCCGGAACGGAGAATATCATGCCTTCGGTCATTGAAGCAGTGGAAGCCCGGTGTACCCTGGGAGAAATTGCAGGCACCCTGGTTGATGTATTTGGTGAATATAAATAAGAACGGATGTCTGCAACCCTTCTGCTGTTCGGATTGGGCCTGGGATTTGTTTACACCATGATCCTTATGGGTCTCTTTGGCCTATCCTTCAAACCCAAATGGCTCCTCGTTGCCTTAATACCGGCCATCCTCTCCGGCATCCGCTTTTTGCTGGGCAATACGGCCGCCAACTTTAGCATTTTCGCAGGTATTTCCCTGGTGTTCCTGATGGCCATTACCGGCATTATTTATTCCAGTATTGCAGATGCCCCCCGGATCGTACGATCAAAAAATAAAAAAGACCGCCGGGTCACTTATGGAAATATTGTTTTATTAAGCGGACTGCTGGGGATCCTCTACCAGCTCTATGTATTGGTGGTGATTCTTTCCTATATCCTCAACGCCCCCGCTCTATGGGGTAGCCGGGAAGACTATACCGGCTTGATCCGGTCATTGCAATTCCAGGTGGGCAGTGCGGTATTCATCCTCCTGTTGTCTGCCATTTTTATTGCAGCAGCCCGTCTGAAGCAATCAGATCGATGGGCCCTGTTAAGCTGGACCCGCGTGGATCTATCCCGCTTCCAGGTATACCGGCCATCCTGGAACCGGCTGGTGGGTTATGCCTTTGGCCTTTTGATGATCCTGCTATTCTTTAAAACCGGCGAGCAAAACGGCTGGTTTGTCTTTTTAAAAAATTTCGGGATCGTATCGTTCAAAGCCATGATACTAAATATGGCTGTCCTGTTCTTTTTGGGTTACAACCTGCTGTTCCTGGCAATAGACCCAAAGAACTGCGCTAAAGCAAATATGCAGCGGATCCTTCTCCTGCTTCGTTCTGCTTACTTCGGGCTCTTTGCCGCCGCAGCACTGATCCCGTTTTTCATCCTGGCTTCCTCAAAGAATATGGAACTGAATTTAAACTCCGAGATCATCCTGTTCCTGGGACTGAACCTGGTGTTGCTGATCACGGAGATCATTCTTTTTTTAAAGATTTCAAAGCATTTCAGAGGTCCAATAAAAAAAGCTACATTTTAAAAAGCCCCAGCTACCGCTCTGTAGCCGTCATCTCTAAAAGAAAATAACCAACCGTCTTTTATCTTTTACGATTTGATTGGCTTCATTTTTTCAGGTTTCCCTATTTTTGAAGGATGCGACAGATTATAGTACTGCTGAGTCTGGTTTTATTAAACACCGTTTGTTTTGCCCAGCTATCCATTAAAGGAACCATCCATGATGAAACAGCCACGCCACTTGCCGGCACAACCATCGAATTTTACAGCAGTGGCCAGGCTGCAAAAACATTAGCGGCAGATGCTTCCGGAAGCTTTGAGATCGATGCCCTCAGGGCCGGGGAAAAATACCTCTTGCAGGTTTCCGCTGCGGGGTACCAGGAGCAGGCCCTGGCCATTCAGCTACAGGGCGATACCACACTGAGTATCATTCTGGCGCGCAGCAGTACTGTATTAAAAGGCGTAACAGTAACCAGCAAAGCCAGGCTGATCGAAGTTAAGCCCGACAAAACCGTCGTTAACCTGGCAGACAATATGACCATTGTTGGCAACAGTATCGCCGAAACCCTGGGAAAGATCCCCGGACTCCAGATGAACGGCGACCGGGTTACCATTCCGGGTAAGGGAGAAGTGCAACTGATGCAGGATGGGCGGCTGATCCAGCTTTCGCAAAAAGACCTGCTTAACTATTTAAAGTCCATCCCCGCCGGCAATGTTTCCAAAATAGAGATCATCACCAATCCCTCTGCGGCTTATGATGCGGCAGGAAATGCGGGGTTGATCAATATCATTACCAAACGCAGCAAGCAACAGGGATATAACGGAAGCATCCAGGCCGGTTACAAACAATGGCAGCACTATCCGGGTATGGATGTTACCGGCAATATCAATTATAATGCCGGCAAATGGAATGTTTATGCCAATGCCAACCTGTTCCGGATCCGCCATAAATACGGCTTCCGCTGGGAAGAATATTACCCGGACCGCTCCTGGATCATGAGCGATACCGGCGATTACAAACAGCATAACCTCGTGCTGAATGCCGGGGCCGACTACCAGCTCTCGCAAAAATCACAGATCGGGTTCAGCACCGGTTTCTCAAGGTACTTTGAAGGCGGGGCCGATTATGTTCGTAATCATTTTTACAACGGGCAGGGACAAACGGATTCCGTATTGACCACCTATGCCACCTACATACCGCTGGCCAAATCCCAATCCTATAATCTTTACTATAAAACCAAACTGGATACGGCCGGTAAAACCTTTTCAATGGATGGCAGTTTTCTTACCTTTTACCGAACTGATGAATCCAATGTAACCGCTAAAACGTTTACACCGGAAGGTGCACCCATCGACCCTTCCACGGCTCGTTTTTACAATAACACCATGCAAAACATTAATATTTATGCGTTAAAAACAGATATGGAGTTTCCTACCCGCGTAGCAAAACTGCAATGGGGCGGCAAGGTAAACTTTATTGAAACCTACAATAATATGCGGTATTACCGCGTAACTGAAGCCGGTAATGACTATGACGGGCAACTGAGCAATGAATATAAATACACAGAAAACACCCAGGCGCTTTATTTAAACGGCAGCCGGGAAGCCGGGAGCTGGTCCTTCCAGGCCGGTCTGCGGGGAGAACTTACCCAAACCAGCGGGTATTCCTATATCCGGCAACAGGGCAACAAAAACAACTATGTAAAATTATTCCCCAACGCTTTGATCAATTTTAAAAAAGATGATCAAAACAGTTTTGCCCTTAGCTATAATAAGCGGGTACGCCGTCCTACTTTCTGGAACCTGAATCCTTATATTTCCATACTTACGGCATATAGCTATTACGAGGGCAACCCGTTTTTGCAACCAGAATACAACAGTAATTTTCAACTGCAGCATAACTTTAACAACAAACTCACCAGTGCTTTTTTTGTAGCCCTTACCAACAACGGGTTTGATGATATCACCATTGCGCATGTAGATACCAATTTCGTGATGCGCACTCCCAAAAATTTTGTCAATAGCACCCGCATTGGTGTTTCTGAAACCTATAATTTCTCCGCCATCCGCTGGTGGGAAAGCAATAACCTGTTTAATCTTTACTATACCAACGGACGGTCAATGCTCGATTATGTGGAAGGGCGGAAAGGTTGGGGTGCCTATGTTTCCAGCAGCAATACTTTTTATTTAAACAGCAACAAAACCCTGTCGGCCGCTGTAAACTTCTGGTACCAGTTCCGGGAAGTAACCCTCGTGAATCAATCGGATGCTTATTACAACATTGATCTGGGTTTGAATGCGCAACTTCTAAAAGACAAGCTATCACTGAATGCCAATTTACAGGATGTATTCGGCACCGGCGGTGCTTCATATACCACGGTGATCAATGGCATCCGGCAGAAATATGCCAACCTGCAGCTGAACCGGAATTTTTCATTAACCCTGATCTTTAAATTTGGTAAAAAAGAAGCTGCGGCAACAGAGCGCGCCAACAGTAACCAGGAAGAGCGGGAACGGATATAGTCATCAGTTTTCAGTTATCAGTTTTTAGTTTTTAGTTATGAGTATATTAATATCTGGTATAAAATGAATCGATCCGGTTTAAAAACAATGGGGCTTTTATGCCTGTTCCTTGGCTCCTTTCCGGCAACTGCACAAAGGGTCTCAAGGATCCATAACAAAGCCATCGTCGTAGACGGACACAATGATGTCACTTCGGCATCCGTCGTTCAGGGAAGAGACATTGCGCAGCCACAGCCGGACCGGCAAACAGATTTTATCCGGTGGAAAAAAGGAGGATTGGATGTACAGTTCTTTTCCATTTTTACGGGACCAGTAGCCCATAACCCGAAAGGGGTATATGCCGATGCCAATGACCAGATCGACTCACTGGAAGTATTGATCCGCCGTCATCCGCAGCAGATCATGCTGGCGAAGAGTTCTAACGAGATTCAACGCGGCTTAAAAGAAAAAAAGCTGGTAGCCCTGATCGGTGTGGAAGGCGGGCATATGATCGAGGATGACCTGGGCAAACTTGAAGCGCTTCAAAAGCGGGGTATGCGCTACCTGACCCTTACCTGGAACAACAGCAACTCCTGGGCTACCAGTGCCATGGATGAAACCCTGCATGCCGACACGTTAAAACATAAAGGACTCACTAGTTTTGGACGATCGGTCGTAAGAAAGCTGAATGAGCTGGGCGTATTGGTAGATCTTTCCCATACCGGCGAGCAAACATTTTATGATGCTATTGCAACCAGCACCCGGCCGGTGATCCTGTCGCATAGTTCTGTTTATAACCTTTGCCCGGTTTTCCGTAATGTAAAGGACGACCAGATTAAAGCCGTTGCAAAGAACGGCGGGGTTATCTGCATCAATTTTTATTCGGGCTTTATCAGCAAAAAATTTGATGAACGGCTAACCTCACTAAATACAACCATTGGGCAACAGTTTACCGACTCCGTTTTCAAACAGACCGGCGATCTGCAACAGGCGCGCAAACAATGGCAGGGCTATCAAAAACAAGAAATGGAAAAAGTACGGCCAACCGTTTCAGATGTTGTGGATCATATCGACTATATTGTAAAAATGGTGGGTGATGATTATGTAGGTATCGGATCCGATTTTGATGGCATTGGTTCCGTTCCCATCGGGCTTGAGGATGTAAGCGCCTATCCCCATATAACGGCCGAATTATTGAAACGGGGTTATAGCAAAAAATCGATCCGGAAAATATTGGGTGGAAATGTATTGCGGGTGGTCAGGGCCAGCTTTTAATAACCGGTGAACGTTAATAACAAGATGAAAAGACTGTTCCTTCCATTCCTGCTGCTCGCAGGCCATTTATCAATTGCTCAAAAAACAATTGTCTATACCTGGGTGCACTACAGTGGCACCATTGGCAGCTATCCGGTTGAAGTAAAAATAAGATGCACCAAAAATGCCGACTCCATCTGGGGAGAATACTATTATACCCGCAAGGGAAATTCCTCAACCATTTCTCTCGACGGAACCACAGGTACTAACGGAGCAAAGATCAGTGAGCAGTCCTATAACCGGCAATTAGGGCAACACGAAAAGACAGGGGCATTTGTACTCAATGCCATCGGCAGCAGGGAGCTAACCGGTACCTGGTCCGATGCGCAGCGTACACTTCCGGTTCAGTTAAAACGGGTGGAGAACGATTTTATCAATGAGCTGTCCGGATGGGATATCCGGTTGCAGCTTTATAAAGGGAAAGAAGAAAATGCCGGTGGCTCCCTGCAAACCTATACCAGGGCCAATAAACTCATCATTCACGACCCGGTAAAAAAAAGCACCGAGGCGCTGGGCGGTTTTGATGAGGCCATGTACAACCACCACGGCGAAATAGAACTGGAAGATCTTAACTTTGATGGATATCCGGACCTGAAGATTCCCATCTATTTTCCGCAGGCAACAAAAAATGATGGTTCTTTCCTCTATTTTATTTACAACCCGCAAACGCGCCAATTTGCTTCCAGCAAAGCACTAACGGACCTGGGCTATCTCGACTTTAATGCGCATACGAAAGAGTTCCGGAAATCCGATGCTGATGGACGGGGCAACGAAGGCGATGCCTACTATAAATGGGTGGGCGCTAAATGCTATCTCGTCCGGGAAGTCCGGACCTATGAAGATAGTCCGAAGGTTTTTTACACGGAATATACGATCCGGAACGGGCAATCCGTTAAAACAAAAACTTATAAAAAGTAGGATCCCGTATTTTGAAAAGGCAGCTTTTGCGATTGTGTTTAAACGCAGGGAGCCTTACATACATCGCGGTCAACACTCCACCGCAAGGGTTTTTCGCAATGTTCGCAAAGGGTTATAGCGTATCCTTGCGGTAAACATTTAACCACAAGCGGCCGGAAAGCGGTGGTTCGTTGCACGCTTAGATTATGTTGGACACGCTGTTATTGCAACACTTGCGGTTTCATATGAAACGCAAAAAACGCCAGGTTTTTTCGCAATGTTCGCAAAGAGTCGTAAGCGATCCTTGCGGGTTCCTTGCGCACCTTGCGGTAAAATATGAACCGCAAGAACGCAAGGGTTTCACAAGGCTTGCAAAATGATTAAACAACAATTGCTCCTGGCGACCTTTGCGGATACTTGGCGCGCTTTGCGGTTAAGGTTTAAACCGCTCCGGTGGTTATCTTTGCACCACTGAATCGCATTATGATGAAAATAAAAATCCTTCTGTTGGTTGCCCTGTTAACCGGTGCATATATGCCGGGAAATGCCCAGGTAACCTTTACAGACAACCCGGTATATAAGATCACCTACGCATCCAGTTTTAACGGGAAAACGCCGGAGCGGCAAAACAAGATCTGGGTATTTGCAGGTCCCCGGCAAACCCTGCTGACCACGGAAAAAGATTTTACCGGCCAAGCCGCCTATCCTTTTGAGCTCTCCATGATCGACCGGTTAACCAACCGGCAGGAGCTCTTTGCATTCCTTAATGACCGCGAAACCATTACCGCTTCCGACACGGCCTTGCGCAGTCAACATTTCGAATTGCTGGATGAAACCAAAGAAATACTGGGTTATCGCTGTAAAAAGGCAAAAACCGTGGTCAACTCCAATACCATCGAATTATGGTACACGGATCAACTCCCGGTAAAAGCAGCACCTTCGATCCTTGGACAAAACCTGGGCCTGGTGCTGGAACAGATGCGCAACGGCAATAATGTGATCCGGGCCGAAAAAATCGAAAAGCAGAAAATGCTCCGCCCATCCTTCATGGCCCGTCCGGCATTACAAACCGATCTGCTGAGCTATCGCGATGCCATCTGGAACAGCCGGTTTACAACCATTCCGCTGTTTACCAACCAGGTAATTAATTTTTCCGATACCAGCCACGCTACCGGCGATGTAATGCGTTTTGCCAACGGTACCATCGTCGTAAAAAAGGTAAAAATACCCGCGCTGGACAGCAGCAGCACGCTGTTCCTCGATCTCCGGGAACAATCGAATGGGGATGCATACGACCGCACCGGCACGGTATTTCTCATTCCAACCAATGCCAAACAGTCGTTCCTGGATGGATTAAAGAACGGCGCCAAAACCCTTCCCGCTTATACCAATGGCAATGGCAAAACCTACCAGGGGGTGGTAGCTACTCCGGATTATGCCCCACCGCTGGAGCTGATGCGCTTTTTTACCCCTTTTGGTGTAAAACAGTTCAACCATATCCAGCTCAAAGGAAAACAATGGCAGGAGGCGGTTCCCTACCGGCAGGATATCACCGATTTTGCCGCCGCACTCAATAACAAGGAAGTATATATCGGCGTATTCATTGGTAATTATGATAAGGGCGGACATAAAATAACCGCTCATCTTACCATTCACAGGGGCGGTCCGGACAAACCAAAACAAACCATCCTGCCGCTCTTCAATACCCTCAATATTATGGAAATGGCCGGACAGGATTATGCCACGATGTTCGATAGTGAAAACGGGCTTACGGTACATTTCCGGATCGATCATCCCCTGGAAAATGCCCATCTTCTTTATACCTCCACAGGGCATGGGGGCTGGGGCAATGGCGATGAGTTTGTACCCAAAAAAAATACGATCCTGCTCAATCAAAAGGTCATCTTTGACCTGGTGCCCTGGCGACAGGACTGTGGCTCATACCGGCTGTACAATCCCGCATCGGGTAACTTTAACAGCGGGCTCTCCTCTTCCGACTTAAGCCGTTCCAACTGGTGCCCCGGAACAGTAACCAATCCCTTTCGCATTGAACTTGGCCATCTGGAAGCAGGGGATTATACCCTGCAGGTGAAGATCCCGCAGGGAAAGCCAGAAGGCTCCAGTTTCAGCGCCTGGAATGTTTCCGGTGTTTTAGTGGCCGATTAGTGCCATCTAAACCGAAAAAACCGCAATTTTACGCAAGATTTTCGCTATAAAAGAGTCTTATAACTATTTATACCGATCATTAATCATACAATTAAAAAAATATTCATTTGAACCGGATTTCAACGCCCTTACTCCTGCTGATACTGCTATTGGGTACCCAGGCTTGTCATGAAAAGAAAAAAGCCGCGCCTGCCGGTCAAAAAAAAGGTACTGCCAAGGTGGATGCTTTTATTGTAAAGACAGAAGCCTTTGCTGAAAATATCGAAACCCCGGGCACGATCGTTGCCAATGAAGTAACGGAAATTCATCCCGAGGTGTCCGGCCGCATCACCCAGCTCAATATCCGTGAAGGCCAGTTTGTATCGCAGGGCACCGTGCTGGCAAAGATCTATGACGGCGACCTGCAGGCGCAGTTAAAAAAACTGGAGGCCCAGCTCAATATTGCCAAAGTAAACGAAGACCGTGCCCGGCAACTGGTCGATATCCAGGGCATCAGCAAACAGGATTACGACAACAGCCTGCTCACCATGCAAAACATTCAGGCAGATATGGCATTGATCCGTACCGAAATTTCCCGTACCGTGATACGGGCACCCTTTACCGGTAAAATGGGATTAAAGGCCATCAGCATCGGCGCCTATGTAACACCCGCCACGGTTATTGCCACCATCAACCAGACCAGCACTCTTAAAATCGACTTTGTGGTGCCCGAAAAATATACCTCTAAAATAGCGCCCGGGCAGATCGTTAATTTTACCGTTGAAGGCAGCCCTGCAAATTATGCGGCAAAAGTAATGGCCACAGAATCCAATGTAGCGGTTGCCAACCGGAGCCTTACCGTAAGAGGAACGGTAACGGGCAGCACACAGGGCCTGATACCCGGGGCCTTTGCCAAGGTGAAGATCAGCTTTGCGCCCAAAAGCAACGCGCTTTTTATTCCCACACAATCCATTCTTCCTACGGCGCGTGGCAAACAGGTGATCCTGGTGAACAATAGCAAGGCCGTCTTTTCAGATGTGGAAACGGGCAGCAGGGATTCTGCACGGGTTGAGATTATCAAAGGACTTAAACCGGGGGATACCATCCTTGTAACCGGGGTAATGGCTACAAAGCCCAATGCAAAAGTGAGCATAAATAAAATCGTTAACTGAACAAGGTGATGGTACATCATCCAATACATTATTGATGAATATTTCTGAGCTAAGTTTGAGGAGGCCGGTGCTGGCCATTGTGATGAACGTGGTGATCATCGTATTTGGGTTCATCGGCTTCAAATTCCTGGGAGTGCGGGACTACCCGGCTATTGATCCGCCCAATATCAGCGTGCGTACCACCTATCCCGGGGCCAATGCCGACATCATCGAAAGCCAGATCACGGAACCCCTGGAGGATGCCATCAACGGTATCGCCGGTATCCGGAATATTACGTCCAGCAGCAGTAACGGCAGCAGCAATATTAATGTGGAATTTGAAGTAGGCGCCAACCTGGAAGCCGCGGCCAATGATGTACGGGATAAGGTTTCTGCGGCACAGCGCCAGCTGCCTCCCGACCTCGAAGAACCTTCTGCGGTAACCAAGGCCGATGCCAGTGCAGAACCCATTCTATCCATGACGGTGCAAAGCAGTACCCGGAACCCGTTGGAGTTAACAGAATATGCCACCAATAACCTGATCGACCGCCTGCAAACCATTCCCGGTGTCAGCAGCATCGACACCTGGGGTCAAAAGCGCTTTGCCATGCGGCTATGGCTCGATCCCAATAAAATGGCCGCGTTCAACATTACAGCGGCCGATATCCAATCGGCCCTTCAACGGCAAAATATTGAGCTGCCCTCCGGTAAACTGACCGGTGAAAATACGGAGCTCACCATCCGGACGTTTGGCCGGCTCGACACCGAAGAAGAATTCGAAAACATCATTGTTAAAAATGTAGGCGGTGCCGATATCCGGGTGAAAGATGTGGCCAATGTGGTGCTGGGACCGGAGAACGAAGAATCTGCATTAAAAGAAAGTGCCATTCCCATGATTGCGCTGGCCATTGTTCCACAGCCGGGCGCTAACTATGTTTCTATTTCCAATGAATTTTACAAGCGGCTCGAAATCATAAAAAAAGAAGTACCGGATGATATCAAACTAAATATCGCGCTGGATCAGACCCAGTACATTAAAAAATCGATCACGGAAGTAGAAGAAACCCTGTTTATTGCCATCGGGCTGGTGGTGATCATCATCTACCTCTTCTTCCGCGACTGGGTACTATCCATTCGTCCGCTCATCGACATCCCCGTTTCGTTGATCGGTGCCTTCTTCATCATGTATGTTATGGGCTATACCATCAACGTATTGTCGCTCCTGGCCATCGTACTGGCAACGGGTCTGGTGGTGGATGACGGTATTGTGGTTACGGAAAATATCTTTAAAAAACTGGAGCAGGGCATGAGTAAGCGGAAAGCCGCCCTGGAAGGTTCCAAAGAGATCTACTTTGCGGTGATCGCCACTTCCATCACGCTTGCGGTCGTTTTCCTTCCGATCATCTTCCTGCAGGGATTTGTAGGCAGCCTGTTCCGCGAATTTGGCATTGTGGTAGCCGGTGCCGTATTGATCTCTGCCTTTGTATCGCTTACCCTAACGCCGGTCTTAAACGTTTTTGTTGCTAAAAAGAACGTACATAAGCATTCCTGGTTCTACAATAAAACGGAACCCTTTTTCCGGGGGATGGAGCAATATTATGAGCGGTCCCTTAAAGCATTTATGAATGTACGCTGGGTATCCTGGCTGATCGTTGTCGCTTGTTTTGGTATCATTCTGTTCATTGGCCGGAATATCCAATCGGAACTGGCGCCCATGGAAGACAAAAGCCAGTTCCGGTTAAACCTTACGGCACCGGAAGGAACCTCTTTTTATGCCATGGATGACTATGTGAACAAGGTGTCGCAGTTCCTCATCGATTCTGTTCCTGAAAAAGAGATCGTGCTTTCCATTACCGGGTCAAGGATGAGCGGAAGCGCCAACTCCGGAATGGTTCGGGTACGACTGGTGCCCCCCAATGAGCGGAGCCGCTCGCAAAAAGAGATCGTGGATTATGTAAACCGGCATGTTTCTAAATACACTGAAGCCCGGGCCTTCGCCATACAGGATCAAACCATCCAGGTAAACCGCCGCGGCGGACAGGATGTGCAGTTTGTGATCCAGAACAACGACTTTGAAAAGCTTTCCGAGATCCTGCCCAGGTTCCTGGATGAATGTAATAAAAGCGATATCCTGCAGCAGGTAGATGCCGATCTTAAGTTTAATAAACCAGAGCTGCGGGTACATGTAGACCGATTAAAAGCGGCACAGTTGGGTGTTACCATCAGCGATGTGTCGCAGGCATTGCAAACGGCCTATAGTAACCAGCGCCTGGGCTATTTTACCCGGAGCGGAAAGCAATACCAGGTAATGGCGCAGGTAGACCGTATAAACCGTGACGATCCCAACGACCTGAAAAAGATATTTGTACGCAACAACCTGGGGCAACTGATCAGCCTGGATAATATTACCACTGCGGTAGAATCCACTACCCCGCCCACTATTTACCACTTCAACCGTTATAAATCGGCCACTATATCTGCCGGACTTACAGAAGGCCATACCGTGGGTGATGGAGTAAAAGAAATGAACCGGATCGCAAAAAAGGTACTGGACGAATCCTTTACCAGCTCCCTGAGTGGCTCTGCCCGTGATTTTGCGGAAAGCAGCAGCAATACCAGCTTTGCCTTTTTGCTGGCACTGGGCCTCATCTTCCTGATCCTGGCCGCACAGTTCGAAAGTTTTGTGGATCCCCTTATCATCATGATTACGGTACCCCTGGCCCTGGCGGGTGCCCTGCTTTCCCTCTGGATCTTCGGGCATACCCTCAATATTTTTTCAGAGATCGGTATGATCATGCTTATTGGGCTGGTAACCAAGAACGGGATCCTGATCGTGGAATTTGCCAACCAGAGCCGCAAGAAGAACATGGGCAAAATAGACGCCGTAATTTTTGCCGCAGGCCAGCGGCTGCGCCCCATTCTTATGACGAGTATGACCATGGCCCTGGGCGCGCTGCCCATTGCCTTGTCGCTGGGCGCTGCGGCCACCAGCCGTATTCCGCTGGGTATTGTAATTGTAGGCGGTATCATTTTTTCGCTGGTGCTTACCCTGTATGTGATACCTGCTATTTACAGTTATCTTTCTTCCAATAAAAAGAATAAAGAATTTGATGAAATGCTCCGGCAGGAAGATAATAGCACACAAAAAAATTAATAAATGAACAACGGTTTTTATAAAATACAGCATCTGTTCCTCTTCCTGCTGCTGCTGGTATGCGCCGCACCGGTTCGGGCCCAGCGACTATTAACCCTGGAAGAAGCCATCGCAACCGCCCTGCTTAATAACTACCAGATACAATTATCAAAAAACGATTCCACCATTGCGTCCATCGATTACAGCTACCGCAATATGGTATTCCTGCCCAGTGTAAACGGCAATGCCGGTCTTACCAATACCAATAACAGCCAGAAACAAACCCTGGCCGATGGTACGCAGCGGAAGTCCAGCAATCTCCGGAGCAATAACATCCAGGCGAATGTTTCACTGAACTGGGTATTGTTTGATGGCTTAAAAATGTTTGCCACCCGCGACAAAGCAGCGGCCCTGCTGGAAGCCGGATCTTATACCATCAAAGAGCAGATCGTGAACACCATTGCCGCGGTTATTGCCAATTATTACGCCATTGCAAGAAGCAAGCAGCAAATTGAAGCCACCGATGTACAGATAAAGCTGAATGAGGAGCGGGCAAAACTGGCCCAGAATAAACTGGATATCGGTACCGGGGCCAAACCGGATGTACTGCAAAGCAAGGTGGACCTGAACAGTCAGAAATCATTGCGGATGCAACAGGAAGTGCAGGTAGCCCAATTGAAAGAACAACTGGCCCAGGCGATGAACAGCCAGATCAGTGGTGCAGCCTTCGATATTCCGGATACCATTCCCCTCAATTACGACCTGGCCCTTGGCAACATCCTGGATGGGATTGAACAGAACAACCCCTCACTGCAACTGGCAAGGGCCCGGATCCAGATCGCGCAATATGCATTAAAGGAAAGCAAGGCCGGGCTTTACCCCACGCTTTCGTTTAATTCCATGTACAATTTTACGCGCACGGAAAATAAAAAGGTCATCAACCCCTTCTCTACCCTGTTTAATCAAAGTCATGGATATAACTACGGGTTAACGGCTGTAATTCCCATCTTTAACCAGTTATCGGCAAGGCGGGATATCCGGCAAAGTCAGTGGGGGTTAAAAATGGAAGAATTGAATTACGATAATCAACGATCCCTGATCAACCTGAATGTGCTCAATTCCTACAAAAATTATGACCAGCAAAAACGCGCACTGAAACTGGAAGAGGAGAATATTGAGCTGGCTAAGGAAAATGTAGACATTGTTTTTCAGACCTACAAATTAGGAATGGCTACGTTGGTACAGTTACGTGAAGCGCAGCTGAGCATGGCCCAGGCTTTTGACCGGCTGATTGAGGCCCGGTATAATACCAAACTGTCCGAAACAGAGCTGATGCGGCTGAAGGGGGCTATTTTGAAATAGCGGGCGCTCATCAGCTTTCAGCTATCAGTCCTCAGTTATCAGTTATCAGTTTTCAGTAGCCGGAGACAGTTTAACGTTCAATGTTTCACGTTAGATCCGCTCTGATCTGGAATACCTATATCTTAAGGAGATCATGGAGCCGGTATCCAATAGCCAAAACGCCAGGCCGAAAACGAAACCAACCTGAAACGTTAATAATGAACCGCGATCAAAATTATCAGTATGGCAATTTATTGAGCAACCGGTATGCAACAGGTGAGCTGTTCTGATACAGGGTTCTGAAAAGAGGCAATGGCATTCATAAACAATATTCAAATACAAAGCGTGACGGGCCCAAAAACATTTTACCTGCTTTGTTCCATCGAAACAATCTATTGGTAGCCAGGTTACGGCCGAAGATCATTGGGTGTGCCGTAGGTACACCCCCTATAAAGATAATTTTGATGCCGGTTCATTTATAAACCTGGAACATGGAACAAAAAATCAGCCTTCAGCTACGTTCCGCTAAAGGCTGATAGCTAATAACTTAAACCGCAAAATCCCACCACTTCTGGTCCGATTGCGCGGAAGCAACCACATTATCGATAAATGCCATGCCCCGTACGCCATCATCTACAGAGGGGAAGTCGAGGCTTTCTTTGGACGGGGTTTCGTTGTGTATTTTTGCCTGTAATGCCGTAGCAAAGTTCCGGTAGTGGTTGGCAAATGCTTCCAGGTATCCCTCGGGATGCCCTCCGGGAGTACGGCAGTTATGTTTTGCATAATCGCCCAGGTAGCCACTGCCCGCGCGATAAACCTGTGTGGGTGCATCCAGCCATTTCACCAGCAATGTATTTGGTTCCTGCTGATGCCATTCCAATCCGCCCTTTTCTCCGTAAACCTTAATCTTTAACGCATTTTCTTCACCGGCAGCCACCTGGCTGGCAATGAGCACTCCTGATGCGCCCTGGTCAAATTTCAGCAATACCGCACCATCATCATCCAGGTTCCGGCCTTCTACGATCGTATTCAGGTCTGCACAAAGTTTAGAGATCTGTTGACCGGTAATATATTCCGCAAGGTTTGCCGCATGGGTACCGATATCGCCCATACAACCACTTTTACCGCTCTTTTTCGGGTCTGTACGCCAGGCAGCCTGGGCATTTCCTTCGCGCTCAGACAAACGGCTCAGCCAGCCCTGCGGATATTCTACATATACTTTTCTTATTTTTCCAAATGCCCCTTCCGCCACCATCTGGCGGGCCTGTTTCACCATCGGGTAACCGGTATAGGTATGTGTAAGGCAAAGCATCAGCCCGGTTTCCTTTACCTTCTGCTGCAATTGCCGGGCCTCATCCAGGCTAAATACCATCGGCTTTTCGATCACCACATGAAACCCATGTTCCAGCGCCATCATGGCCGGCGCAAAATGCACAAAATTGGGGGTTACGATCGATACAAAATGAATGCGTTTATCTTCCGGGAGCTCACTTTCCTTACGGATCATTTCTTCATAATTGAGATAGGTACGGTCTTCGGGCAGAAAAAGCAATTCACCAGATTCCCGGGCCACATCCGGATGCACACTAAGCGCTCCGCAGCTCAGCTCAATCAATCCGTCCATATTAAACGCCAGCCGATGCACTGCTCCGATAAAAGCATCCTTTCCCCCACCGATCATACCAACGCGCAATTTTTCTCTTTTCATATAGTAATTTTTATTTAACGTGAATGGTTACGAATATACATCTTTCTGTTTGAAAAAGGGCCCCGGTATCCCCGCTTCTGCAGTTACTTCCACCCTTTTTCGCCCTTCCCAAACCATGCATATCCCTCGCCGGAATTGGTGATGAAGATTTAAACAAAGCGTTACGCTTCTGTGCTTTTTTTTACCGATATTGCGCTGCAATTACTATAACATGAACGCCAACTTCCTGACTGCTGCAGTTATTTGTACGCTGTTTATCGCCTGCACAGCGGTTGAAAAAAAAGCCAATCCGATCCCCCCGCCGCAGGTGAAAGACTCCGTTGTAAAAACGGAACCGGTTCCGGAACGCCCACAGCTCACCTACCATTTTGTAAAAAAGAAAGAATGGCAGGCATTAAAAGACAGCTTTGATGGCGCCCGTCATCTGGACCTGTTAACAGCCATTAACCGCACCGATTCCAACCATATCCGGAGCCTTGACAGCATCCTGGTACCCAGCGATTTTTCCCTTCCCCTTACCGCATACATGCCCTTTCCTGAAGAGGCCTTGTTCTTAAAAGACATTCATAAGATCCTTGTGTTCTCGCTCCAGGCTCAGGCCTTTGCGGCTTATGAAAATGGCAAACTGGTGCTCACAGGGCCAACCAATACCGGCCGCAAAAGCAAGCCCACTCCTGCCCATCTGTATTTTACAAACTGGAAGGCCCGCAAAACCAATAGTACCGTTAACGATGAATGGGTGCTCAAATGGAACTTTAACGTACATAATACCTGGGGCATCGGATTTCATGAATATGCCCTGCCCGGCTATCCGGCATCCCATAGCTGCATGCGCCTCCAGCAGCGCGATGCGCAGTTCCTTTACAGCTGGGCAGACCAATGGATCTTAAAGAATAACCAGGAAGTGGCAAACGGAACTCCCGTTGTGGTATTTGGACAATACCCGTTTGGGCAACCCCGTCCCTGGTTTAAACTTACCGGAGATCCGGCGGCACTTAGCATTTCTTCCGACAGTTTAAAAAGCCATTTATCCGCCTGGCTTCCGGAAATCATGAAAAAGCAGGAACGAAGAGATTCAATACTCCTGGCGGGCTCCATAACCACGCGTTAAACCCCTGCTCAAAGAAGTAATTACGCCACTAAAAAAATACGAGAATTGTTTTTCAGAATCAAAAGCAGTTAGCTGTGGTTGCATGTAATATTTTCAGAAATAGTCAATGTTTCTCTTTAGCTGTTATAAAGTTATTCGCTAAAAAAATGTTAATTGAAAAAATTCGACGAGCGCCTGTATTTATTCCATGAATGCCGGATATTCTTCGCCGGATCACGAATACACTCCTACTCAAATACGATAGAAGCATCTCCTTCGATCGGGTATCCCTGGCAGGTAAGCACACGTCCCCGGGCAATTTCCTCATCCGTTAGCACTTCATTATACGCCATCCAGATCTTTCCCGAGGTACAGGTAGCCACGCAGCTGCCACATTGGCCCGACTCACAGCTATAAGGCAATGTGAGCCCTGTCCGTTTACCTGCCGCGGTTATGGCATCGGGGTATTGCACCACCAGCTCCCGTACTACCCGCCCTATATATATGGTTACCTTATGCGCTTCCAGGTCTGGTGGCCTGGGCTTTACCAGGCGCGGTAGCGGATAAAAATCTTCCTTCATGATCTGGTTTCCCTTCACCCCGTTGCTTTTCAGCGAAATTTCGGCCATCAGCATATAATCATAGGGCCCACATATATAAAACAGCGTATTCCTCCGGATCTGTACCGGCAGGTGTTGCGCTAACAAGTGCGTAAGCACCCAGTGGCTGAGTCGTTTTTGTAATACCTGCGGATGGTTGCTGAACATAAAATGGATCAGTAACCGGCCGGCATAAGCATCCCGTAGCAATTTTAGCGCTTCATAAAAAATCGTATCGGCTTCTGAACGGTTGCTGTACAACAGGATGATTTGCGCATCCGTGGTAGCTAACAGCGTTTTGATCAGCGAAAAACAAGGAGTAATGCCACTTCCCGCTGCCAGGAAACAGAATTGCTTACCTTGGGTCACTTCCGGCAACACAAAAAAACCGCTGATCCCGGAAGTTTTCAATACATCACCGGTTCTTGCTTTATAAATCAGGTACCGGCTGAATTCACCGTTATCCAGCTTTTTTACCGTAAAAGCAAGACGCCGGTCAGTAACCGGGCTGGAAGAAATGGAAAAAGAACGCCGCTGTTCCCCCAGGTGATTTTGAAAAACAAGGGTGAGGAACTGCCCCGGCCGGTATACCGGTTGCCAGCCATCCAACGGTTCTACAATAAAGGTTTTTGCATGCGCTGTTTCTTCGATAATTGCTGCGATCCTGAGGCACTTTATAATCGGGTCATTCATCCCGATAAATGTACTAAATATCCCATTGAAAAACATAATCTGTTAAAGAAAGCCCTCCTTTAAAATAAAGGTTCCGTTGGAAGGCTCCGGCACAGAAGGCGTTTTATACATCGCCTTTTCCCGGCTCCGGCCGGATGGAATTTTGAAAACAAAAAAGCGCCCCGGTATAAACCGGAACGCCTGTCTTTGCCTCTAAGTTTTGCCTATTGTTTTACGTATTCTTTATGTCCGTTTTTATTGATATAGTAGGTACCCCCTCTTTTTCCCCTGTAGATCGTTCTTCCTTTTGCGTCGGTACCCACCACCGGATCAGCCGAAGCTACTGTTTGCTGAACTTTTGGAGTAACTGCCGGACGGGGCGCCGGTGTTGGTGCCGGAGCTACGACCGGAGGAACGGTGGCTTTCACTTTTGCCACTGCAGGTTTGGGTTTGGGCTGAGGTGCCGGAGCCGGCGCAACAGGCTGTACCTGTGCTTTGGCTGCATCCCTGTTTGCTTTTATCCGCATATCCGGTTTCCCCGATTTTGTAGTACCCGTAGATTTTTTATGTTCTTTTGCAGCTACCGGTGTTGCCGGAGTTACCTGCGCAAATGAAGCTGCATAAAGACCGCCGCTCAGCAGAAAAGCCAGTAAAAGACGTTTCATTTTCGTATAGATTAAAAATTAAGTATTAAAAATAACCATATGAAGATAGTTTCCCGGGCAGCCCTTCGCTTTCAGCAATGGCCAAAACGGCAATTGCTATCGGTCAATGAGCATATTTACCGGTTCATTTCCAGACTGAGTGCCGCAACAACAGTCATCTTCTGGCCTTAAATTAAACGATAATACCAGTTACTGTGGAAATACCGGGAAGATCATCGAAGCAATCATACAGGTGCAGTGCGGCCATACTCTGCTCCCTGTTCATAGTTCGGATGGACTGTATCCGCCTTTTATGGGTGCTATGCCGCCCTTTTATTATTTTTATCCCCGCATTGCATCATCCTTAATGAAACAGCATTATGAAAAAATGGATCTTACTGGCAGCTGGTAGTTTTGCAGCGGCCCTGTCGATGGCCCAAACTCCGGCATTCATTACCGACAGCCTGGATAGCTATATCCAAAGAGGAATGAAAGAATGGCAGATCCCCGGGCTGGCCATCGCCATTGTAAAAGACGGCCAGGTGATCCTGCAAAAAGGATATGGCGTGCGCCAGGTGAATAAACCGGACAAGGTGGATGAAAACACGCTTTTTATGATTGCGTCCAATTCCAAACTATTCACCGGAACCGCTATTGCCAAACTGGATCATGAAAAAAAACTATTCCCTCAACGATAAAATCACCCGGTACCTGCCCTGGTTCCGTATGTGGGATAGCACCACTACCCAACTGATCACCCTCCGCGATGTGCTGTGCCACCGGCTGGGCACGCGTACCTTCCAGGGCGACTTTACCTTTTGGGACGCCAGCCTTCCTAAGGATTCCATCTTGTGGAAACTGCGCTATCTGAAACCTGCCGGCCAGTTCCGGCAGGATTACGGGTACTGCAACTCGGGCTTTTTAACAGCCGGCCAGGTCCTTCAAAAAGTAACCGGACAAACCTGGGAACAGTATGTACAGGAGCAGGTACTTACCCCCCTGGGTATGCGCAATACCTATATGAATACCGCCGGTATGGCACAACGGTCGAATGTTGCTTCCCCGCACAGCAATATGTTTAGCGCCCTTACCGTTTTGCCTTTTGACCGGATTGATAATCTGGGTCCGGCCGCCAGTATGGTCAGCAATGTAAAGGATCTTACACGCTGGTTACGGATGCAGCTGGACAGCGGCCGTTTTGAAGGAAACCGCATTCTGCCCTGGGAAGTACTGCAAAAAACCAGGGACGCGAACATTACGGTGAACAACCGCAAGAACAATAATTACCCCATTCACTTTGTAACCTACGGACTGGGCGTTTACTCCGCCGACTATAATGGCCGGCAGGTGTACTGGCATACCGGAGGCGCTTTTGGTTTTGTAACCAATGTTTGCTTTGTACCCGAAGAAAAACTGGGTATTACGATACTGACCAATAACGATAATCAAAGCTTTTTTGAAGCCCTACGTTATCAACTGCTGGATGCCTACCTGGGCATGCCCTATAAAGACCGGAGCCGGTTCCTGCAGGGCATTGCTGCCAAAAACAACAAGCAGATGGAAACCGATCTGAAAAAGATGCAGCAACGGGTCGATGCGCACGCCAATACCCCCATACCGCTGGAGGCCTATACCGGTGATTATTACAACACCGTTTATGGAGCCATTCATATTACAAAAGCAGGCAACAACCAGCTTCATTGCTCTTTCCAGCACCATCCCGATCTTACGGCTACGCTGGAGTATATGGACAATCATACATTCCGGCTCACCTATTCCAATATCGGTTTTGGTATCTTTCCTGCTACTTTTACCGTAAAAGATGGCAAGGCAGAAACGGTACAGATTAAGGCTACAGACTTTATTGAATACGATGCATACCTGTTTGCCCGGGACCCACAGGGCCTGAGGGTCAGGTGATCTAAGCACAGTACTAACGAGCTTCTTTCTTTATCAGAATGCGCTATAAATATTTTTACTCAGCACCCCTTAAACACGAAAACAACGATTATGAAAAAAGAAGATTTTAAGGCAATAATGGCAGAACAAACCGATGCAGAGCTCCTACGCATCCTTGCTGCACCGGAAGACAATTATCAACCGGAGGCTTTAGCAGCCGCCAGGGCCGAATTCAGCAACCGGAATCTTTCCGAAAGCGCATACATGGCATTAAAAGAAGCCAATGATGCTGATCAGCAAGCAGCCCAGGTCCGGGCAGCGATTCCTTTAAACTTTGGATGGAAATTTCTGGCATTCATTTTTCCGGGTATCATTCCGCTTCTTTTCGCAGGGGTGTTTAAAGCAGATGGCTACCATCGCAAAGCGGGTGAATTAACCCGCTGGACATTTTATGGGATCGGATTTTACATACTGGCCATTATTCTTATAAAAACAACCGGGTAATATCGTTCAAACACTTCGGGATAAGACTCTACTGGCTGTAACAAATTACCACCGGCAGCTGACCCTATGCCTGTCTTACGCCCCGGCACAAACCGGTACATTTCTGAATTCCCCCTATATTTGCATAACCAGTTATGTAATTAAGTATGGAAAAATTATTTTATACCCGAACCGGTAAAATGGCACTTGGCAGCCGGCTCCGGATGTTGTCCGCGCTTTTCACAGAAGAAGCGGAAAAAATCTATGAACAGAACCGGATCCCGCTCAAGGCAAAATGGTTCCCGGTCTTCTATATGCTTTCGCAGAACGAAGAGAAAACAATTACGGAGATCGCCCTGGAAATTGGGCACTCGCAACCCTCCGTAAGCCGGATCATCCGCGAAATGACGGCGAAAGGCCTGGTTAAAGAAAATAAAAAATCGGGCGACAAGCGCCAAAACCTTGTGGCATTATCCGCAAAGGGAAAGGCGCTGGTACCGGCGATACTGGAACAATGTACCGATGTAAACAAAGCAGTGGAACAGTTAATGCAGGAGGCTACGCATGATCTTTGGGAGGCTATCGGGGAATGGGAATTCCTGCTGGAACAGCAGCCGCTTTCGCGCCGCGTACTGGAACAGAAAAAAATCCGCGAAAGCAGCCAGGTGCGCATCGTACATTATGAACCGAAATACAAAACGGTATTCCGCGCATTAAACGAAGCCTGGATCTCCCGGTATTTTGAAATAGAAGAAACAGATACCCGTGCATTAAGTCAACCCGACAAATACATCCTTAATAAGGGCGGCGTTATACTGGTTGCCCTGTACGAAAAACAGCCGGTTGGGGTATGCGCACTTATAAAAATGGATGACCCCGATTATGACTATGAGATGGCCAAAATGGCTGTTGCACCGGAAGCACAGGGAAAAAATATCGGGAAGCTGCTGGCAGATGCCATCATTCAAAAGGCAAAAGAGTTGGGTGCATCCCGGCTATACCTCGAAAGCAATACCCGCTTAAAGCCCGCCATCAATCTTTATTATAAACTGGGATTTAAAAAAATCAATAACCGTCCCAGCCCCTATAAACGGGTAAACATTCAAATGGCGCTGGACCTGAAAAAAAACTAAGCCAGGTGCGACCAGGAGCCGGTTCTAAAGTGTAACAAAACTGCTTTGCACTTCGCGGTTAGATTTCAAACCGCAACGGACGCAAGGATCACGCAAGGTTCGCGAAGTTTTTACTTATAGCAGTCCTCCCTGCGATCGTTGCGGAAGCTTTGCGCGCTTTGCGTTAAACTTTAAACCGCATGAAACGCTTCCAGCAGGTACTTGGTAATGGAACCGGGTTTCGAAGATTTGCAGGTAAGATAATACGGATAGGGAATCGTTTTCTTTAAAAGAGACAACCGGTATCGCTGCCCTTCCTGCACCGTTACTTCCACATGAATATGAAGATCTTCTTCCTCCTGCGCATCCACCGTAAAATCAAAATGCATCGATAAATCACTCAACTGTTCGCGCAGGTAGCATTCGATCGACTGGTAAAGAAATGACCGTGTAGAAAGCCCGCGGTAATTGGGATAGTGAATGCGGTCCTGCTCCGTTGCTTCCAGGATCGCATCCACATCTTCAACCATTACCCGTCCGTAATAAATACCTCCTGGCAGGCAAACGGCATTGGCGGCAAAGCGATCACCCCCTACATGCGTGCATTCAAAAACCGGGACTTTCTTATCGTGATTTTCGATAAATTTAAATACAGGAAAACCAAATTTAGCACAACACTTGTCTTTTTTACCATTGGTGCACACCACATAAAACGGCGCTGTTTCCCAGATGGTATGGGGATTATTGATGTAATATTCCAGCCGGATGGCGGCCACATCGGCAGGCGTTGAATGCAGGGTTAGGTACCGGTTTTGAATACAGTCCACATAAATCAGCCGGCAGGTTTTAAAGCCTGTGTGCCGGTTGCGGATCAGCAACAATTTAGCCTTTTTTTGTTTGGCCAGATCCTGGAGACCCGCAATAAAATGCGGATCGAAATGTGCCTGACTTAGTTTTTCAGGAAACGGATCGCTATGCTCCAGCAGGATAAACCCATTATAGTTAGCAGCCGATCCATGAATATCTTCCCTGAAATACCGCGATGCCGCGCTGCAAAAAAAAACCTGCCCGGTACCTGTCTTATTCAATGCTTGCGTTTAATAGTGTTTACAAAATATCCCGGTAGATCACGCCCTCCTTTATCAACCGGGCAACCGCAGCCATCTTTGTATCCTCCGACTGATCTCCGGGCAAACCGGCCACCGTAAATTTGTCGGTATCAAATATATGATCAATTACCGGCTTTAACGCATCGGAAAATGAAATGGTTTTACCAAAGCACTTTACAAAGCACTGCCCGGCTGCATTCCCCCGTTCATAAAACACATTACGGTTCACCGTCAGTACTGTATCCGGCTGCAATTGATCCAGGTGCAGCAGCCCGTCAAAATATCCATGCGCCTGCTGGGGCTGCATCTTCTGGTACTGGTTATTCAGCTTCTCCAATGCATTGTCACCCGATAAGCGGCTCAGCAGTTCTTTTAAAAGACCGGTTTTTTCCCCGATAACGGTTTCCAGGTCGTTACGCCAGAAAGGAATGGCCTCGCGGAATGCTTTTTCATTTTCGAGTTGTGTGAGCAACTCTGAAAAATACCGGATCCAGGTAAAGGAAAGGATCCCAACGGTGATATGTGCAGAGATGCCATCATCAGCCACGGCATCATGTACATAGCCCCTGGGCACGTATAAGAAATCGCCCGGACTTAACTGCAGGGTTTGTTCCGGCTCCTTGCTATATCCCTTGCTCACAAAACCCTGGTTCTTTGTGGGCAACTCTTTTTCAAAACCATAGAGGTTCCAGGTTTTGGTGCCGGCAATCTGCAGTACAAATACGTCATGCGTATCCCAATGGGGATTAAAGCCCTGCGAACGGTTTGGAGTGATGTACAGGTTGGCCTGCACCGGCGCATTAAACTTCCGGGACAGTTCCATGCAACAAGCCGATAAATGGTTAAAATACCGCTGCCCCGCCTGCACCACCATGGTAGCACCCTCATTAAATAAAGCAAACGCTTTTTCCGTATGAATGATCCCATCCTTCTTATGGTGCCCGATGGGAACAGCTTTTAGTGTATACTCACCCGAAGGAAGTTCCTTCCCGTTCTTTACCATCCGCAGCGAGGGATAAAAAATGTCCTGCCGGTCTAAAAAAGCCGACAGTTCCCGGCTGGTGAGCACCGGTTCATAATAGGTGGCATCATTCCGGGGTATATACAGGATCTTTTTTTCGTGATAGGTGTTAAAGAACGCTTCAATGGAGCAGGGAGCGATAATCTTATCAAAAAATTCAGCCATATATGGATAAGGTTTTATAATACAAGATAATAAAAAAAGCCGCAGCATCTCAGATACCGCAGCTTTTCAATACATTCCTTTTTATCAGGCGTTATCGGTTCCGTCTGCATCACTGCCATCGCCATCCTCACCACCATCACCGTCTGCTCCGCCGTCTCCATCCGAAGCATCTGAGCCATCTCCATCGCTGCCATCTCCATCTGCACCGTCACCGTCCATTTCCGAATATTCCTGCTCAGCCGCACGTGTTACATGCAACTCCTCTTCATTTAACAAAAATTCGTTCAGTTCCATAATTAAAGTTTAAGAAGTTTAGAAATCGTTTACTAAAGTAAGTTAGGCAATTTTTCTTAAACCGCCCGTTTTGCCGGTAAATTTAATAGTTCATTAATACCAGTTAAAGGCTACGCGCAAAAGACTGTTAATATAATGGAGAGTGCTTAATTTTTTGATAAAACAAGCCGCAATAAACTGCCCGCGGTACGCCGGCTTTGTTTTTTAACTATCTTAACGGTTCCTTATTATTAAACGAAATGAAGCAGGATCAACAAAAATCGCCACATATCCTTAACGCCGCTTCTAACCTTACCGGTATATGTTTTATCCTGATCACTTCCTTGCGGATCTTTAGCAACAGGGGCGAACGTACTGTAATCGATGAAGCCGCCGCCGTTGCCATCCTGTTCTTTATGACCAGCTGTATTCTATCCTTTCTTTCCATGCGATCATCCGGCATCAAAAGTATCCGGCTGGAAACCTATGCTGATTATGCGTTCCTGGCAGGACTGGGACTGTTGTTCGTCACCACCATTTTGTTTGTGTTCAACGTGATTCATTAAGCTTTCAGCGGTCAGCATTTAGCTTTCAGATGATCCTGTCCTGATAACTGATTGCTGATAACTGATTGCTGATAACTGATTGCTGATAACTGAAGACTGATAACTGAAGACTGATAACTGAACACTGATAACTAAAAACTGTCCCTCCGCTACTTCGCCTTGGCCCAACTATCTTTTAATGTAACCGTGCGGTTGAAGATCAGCTGCTCCGGCGTACTATCCGGATCCAGGGTAAAGTATCCCTTTCTTAAAAACTGGAATCGCTCGTCTACAGTAGCCTCTTTCAATGCAGCTTCGGCCAATGCTTTTTCTACGATCTGCAACGATTGATTATTGATATAATCAGTAAAATTGCCCTCGGCATTTCCGGGATCTTCTACCGTAAACAACCGGTCGTATTCACGTACCTGTATGGGGAAACAATCCAGGGCATTTACCCAATGAAGTGTTCCTTTTACATGAATACCGGAAGTATCTTCCCCACTTTTACTGTTGGCGAAATAGGAACAATTCAGCTGGGTAATATGCCCCTCCGCATCTTTTATTACTTCATCACACTGGATGATATAGGCACTTTTAAGCCGCACCTGCTTACCCGGAGCCAGGCGGAAGTATTTCCTGGGCGCATCTTCCATAAAGTCGTCGCGCTCGATGAATAATTCCCGGCTAAAGGAAATGGCGCGGGTGCCTCCGTTCGGATCTTCGGGATTATTTTCAGAATGCAGCCATTCCCCCGCTCCTTCATAGTTGGTGATTACCACTTTCAGCGGATCAAATACCACCATCCGGCGTAAGGCAATTTTATTAAGGTGTTCCCGCGCACAAAATTCAAGTACGCCGGCATCCACCAGGTTATCTCTTTTTCCCACCCCGATGCGCTCACAATAATCGCGGATACTTTCGGGCGTGTACCCTCGCCGCCGCAAACCGGCAATGGTAGGCATACGGGGATCATCCCAGCCCGAAACATATTTCTCCGTTACCAGCTGCAGCAGCTTCCGTTTGCTGGTAAGCGTATGACTCAGGTTCCGGCGCGCAAATTCGTACTGATGAGAAGGATAAATTTCCAGCTTTTCAATAAGCCAGTTGTATACCTCGCGATGTGGTACAAACTCCATCGTACAAATTGAATGGGTAATATGCTCGATCGAATCACTTTGCCCGTGCGCAAAATCATACATCGGGTAAATGGCCCACTGATCGCCGGTACGGTGGTGATGCGCATGTTTGATCCGGTATAAAATGGGATCGCGCATGATCATATTGGGCGAACTCATATCAATCTTTGCCCGTAATACTTTTTCTCCATCCTTATATTGACCCTTGCGCATTTCTTCAAATAGCTGCAGGTTCTCCTCCACCGTTCGGTCTGCATAAACGTTTCGCCGGCCCGGCTGTGTAGGCGTTCCTTTTTGTTCAGCTATTTCCTCACTGGTACTATCATCTATATAGGCCAGTCCTTTTTTTATCAGCGTTACCGCGTAGGTGTACAATTGCTCAAAATAATCAGATGCATAGTGTTCATTGGCCCACTCAAATCCCAGCCACTGGATGTCTTTTTTTATACCATCCACATACTCTGTATCTTCCGTTACCGGGTTGGTATCATCAAACCGGAGATTGGTTCCGCCCCCGTATTTCAGGCTTAGTCCAAAGTTCAGGCAAATACTGCTGGCATGTCCGATATGCAGGTATCCGTTGGGCTCCGGGGGGAACCGGGTCATGATCGATTTATATTTTCCGGCTGTCAGATCCGCTTCCACGATCTCTTCCAGGAAATTCAGGCTCTTTTTTTCTTCCGCTTTATAATCTTCTGTCATAAAAATAATCTGTTCTGTCTACAAATGTAGCTAATTGTCCGTAAATGAGTTAGCGTGGCTGGCCCCACCTTCTTTAAAATGTTCGCCCAAGTTTTCTTATGCACAGCCGATACTTCTTAAAACTTTTTCAGAAGTATTGAGAATGATTTATTAACTTAGGATGAATAAAACGATTTACTTGCATAAGATTGCCATATACAGTAAATTAAAACGCAATATTTTTGAAAAATTATATTACGAAAAGGCATTGACCTGCAGCGATTTGGGTACCCTTCTGGGCAAAAGCATTCCCCTTGTGGCGAAAGCTCTTTCGGAACTAAAGCAGGATGGAATCGTGGTTATTGACGGACATGCCGATTCAACCGGTGGCCGGAAAGCCCTGCTGTACAGGCTGAAACCGGGAACCTCTTATATCCTTTCGGTGGCAATGGACCAGTTGTGCACCACCCTGTCTGTAATGGATGCCAGCCTGAACAATGCGGTGTATACCCAGCGGTTTGAATTGAAGCTGCTCAACAATGAAGAATCCCTTCCTTCATTGATTACGGCCATTACCACAACGCTGGAACGTTCGGGCATCCCGCGCAACCAGTTCCTGGGAATGGGTTTGGGTATGCCGGGGTTTATCAATATTAAAAAAGGCATTAACCAGTCCTATGTTTTTACAAAAAACACCCTTAGCCTTCGCGATCATTTAGAACAGGTGTTTGGGATGCCCGTTTTTATCGATAACGACTCCAGCACCATCGCCCTGGGCGAATCCAAGTTTGGCATTGCCCGCGGAAAAACCGATGTGGTGGTGATCAATATCAGCTGGGGAATCGGGTTGGGCATGATTGTAGACGGAAAGCTCTTCCGCGGCCATGCCGGCTATGCGGGTGAATTCAGTCATATTCCTGTTTCTGATAATAATATTTTATGTGAATGCGGCAAAAGAGGTTGCCTTGAAACCGAAGCTTCTTTAAGGGTTGTAGCACAAAAAGCCTTGCGGTTGATCGATGATGGCAAGCTGGAGCATCTTAATATAGCTACCAGGTGTGTAGATGAAGCCGCTTATGCGGTAATGAAACTGGCCAGCCGGGGCGATCAGCTTTGCATTGAGTTGTTATCGGATATGGCCTATAAGATCGGCAAGGCCCTGGCCATCCTTGTTCATATCATCAATCCGGAGCTGATCCTGCTCAGTGGACGGGCTTCGGAAGTAGGACGGCTATTAGTGGCGCCCATACAGCAGGCTTTAAATACATACAGTATTCCCCGGTTGATGGAAGGTGTGGAACTGGATGTGTCTACGCTGAAATACAATGCGTATTCTATGGGAGCCGCAGCACTGGTTGTAAACAGCCTGTCCGCAGCAAATCCGGAAAAAATAAAAGAACCCGGGCGCATAACAGAAGCCGCCCCCTGATATAAATCCCTATTGTTAACGAAAACAGATCGGTTACGCACATGAAATCAAAACAACCATTTGCATTCCATCTTCTGCTGGGCGTATGTGCCCTGCATGTGTTGAAAAAAAGCTAAAAGAATTGCTTTTCCCGCCTCCCTTGGCATGAAATTTTATTACTTACCATTGCAAAAGATCATATATACATGAGAGCGAAACGATCCATTGCACTCTGCCTCCTGCCCGGCGTGTAAATCCGCATATGCTGTAATAACAGTACCCTGACTCCCAGGGATCGCCCATAATCGATTGGATTATGGAGCAGGAAGTGCATTTTATGTATCAACAAAAAAACGACCACTTTATGTGGACGAGGGGAAATATTGTGCGTTGCCATTCAGGACAAAATCCTGTTTCTCCTTAATAAGTCTTTTATTATTCATTAAAGCAAAACTATCATCAAAAATGAAAGCAAAACAATTCCTTGCCTTCTGCCTGTCCCTGCTATGCACTTTTGCGGTGCAGGCCCAGGACAAAGCAGTACACGGTCGTGTTACCGGAGCAGACGGATCACCCTTATCGGGTGTAACCATTTCCATCAAAAAATCAAACAGGGCCGTACTTACGGACGCTGATGGAAAATACAACTTTAAAGCCGCTGTTGGAGAAACCCTGGTTTTTTCTTATGTGGGTTATCTCACCCAGGAAGTTGCGGTCAAAAACAGTGATGAACTGAATGTAACCCTTCAGTCATCAGCCACTGAATTAACATCCGTAGTTGTAACAGCATTGGGTATTAAACGAAATAAAGCATCGTTGACCTATGCCTCACAAACAGTGGGTGGCGACGAGCTAAGGAAAGCATCCAATACAAACTTTGTAGACGCCTTAAGTGGTAAGGCGGCAGGCCTTGATATCAAGGTGAGTGGCTCCGGCGCCGGAGGTTCTACCAAAGCCGTACTCAGAGGTAATAAATCGTTGCTTGGAACAAGTGAAGCGCTATATGTAATTGATGGTATTCCTCTGGTGAACAACAAAACCGCACAGCCCGGTTCTTATGGAGGCACCGATGGAGGAGATGGTCTTTCCTCGATCAACCCTTCCGATATTGAAAGTATCAACGTTTTAAGAGGAGCCAACGCCGCCATTCTTTATGGTAGTCAGGGCGCTAATGGTGTAATCTTAATTACTACTAAAAAAGGGCGGACGGGAAAGATGTCGGTCGACTTTAATTCAAGCACTGTTTTTGAGCAGGTATCTGGGCTTCCCAAATTTCAATACCGTTATGGAACTACCGGCGGGGATTACAGCTGGGTTTATCCCAAAGTTGACCCTACTGGCGTGGACGGAATAAAGCCAACGGATCTTATTAATATGCAGAAGTCGCCGGTAGTAAATATTACCTCCGATAATTATCAGAAAAACTATATTAAGGACTTTTTCCGGACAGGCGTTACTGCAACCAATTCGGTATCCATAGCCGGTGGAAACGATAAAACAACGGTTTATTTTTCGTATGCGAATATTTCGGCAACCGGTGTGATGCCGACCAACACCTACAGCAAAAACAATTTTGCTTTTAATCAAAGCACCAAATTGTTTAACGACAAGCTGACGATCAGTTCAAACATAATCCTGTCTGGGGAAATATCTAAAAACCGCCCCGGGGCCGGATACTATAATAACCCTCTTACCGGTTTGTATTTATTTGCCAGAGACCGAAATTTCGATACGTACAAAAACAATTACCAGGTATTCGACAGTACCCGGAATATGTACAAAATGAACTGGTACTCTACCGAGGAAAAACAAAACAATCCTTATTGGGAAATTTACAAGGATCCTAAGCTGGCCACTTCCAAACGCGCCATTGCGAACCTGAAATTGGCTTACGACATTGCAGAAGGTCTCCGGTTTGAAGTGCGGGGAAATATAGATTATAATAATGTTGTACGGGACTATCGTTATGCAGCAAACGGCAATACCGTAAGCGTAAGTGCCAATGGTAAATGGGATTATACAAAATATACCGACCAATCGTTGTATACGGATGGAATTTTAACCTATAACAAAACATTTGGGGCCATCAGCCTAAATACACTGGCAGGTCTTAGCTACCAGAAGAATATTTTTAATGACGGCATGAACGTAAACAATGGTACGGTAGCTTTACAATACCCCAACTTTTTCACACTTGCCAATATCCCCTACAATGTAATCATTAACAGTACCGGTAGTACCACTATAAAAGAAGGTGCTTTTGCAAACGCAACTATCGGCTACAAGGAAATGGCATTCCTGGATCTGGCAGCCCGCAATGACTGGGCATCCACACTGGCTCTTACAGGAAATGACTCGTACCTGTATCCGTCTATCGGTGGAAGCATCATTGTCAACAAAATGGTACAGCTGCCCAAAGCCATTTCATTTTTAAAACTGCGGGCTTCCTTTTCCCAAACTGCCAATGAAGTACCGTTCAACGTAGTAAACCCCTGGAATACCATCGGGGGTGCGGGTGGCCCCGATGGCATCGGTGGCATCAATAGAAATACACAGGTTCCCTTCACCAACCTAAAACCCGAAAAAATCGTGAGCAATGAGTATGGAATTGAGACCCGGTTTTTCGATGGAAGACTTGGTTTCGACTTTACGTACTATAAAGACATCAGCACCAATCAATTCCTTACCCTTGCAGCACCTTCCGGCTCAGGTTTCACCACCTACTATGTAAATGCCGGTAAGATCGACAACCATGGATTTGAGTTCACGCTGAGTGCAGACCCCGTACGCACGCAAAAATTTAGCTGGAGAACGGCTTTTAACGGCTCCCGGAACACCAATAAAATTGTGGAGTTAATTGCCACTAATCCGAACTACCAGGTGGGTGGCGACGATGAGGGCTTTGCCTCTATTATTAAAGCTGGAGGTTCTTTCAATGATGTGTATATCTATAAGTTTGCAAGAAACGCCTCCGGCCAGATCATTCTGAGCGACAAAGCGGTACCCACCAAAGCGCCTACCCAGGAAAAAGTAGGGAATGCGAACCCCGACTTCCTGCTTGGATGGAGCAATAACTTCAGTTATAACAATTTCTTTGCAAGCTTCCTGGTTAACGGGAAATTTGGCGGTGTTGCCTTTTCAAAAACAGAAGCATTCCTGGACTCCTATGGCGTAAGCGAAAGAACAGCCGCAGCACGGGACCAGGGCGCCGTACCCATTAACGCAATTTTGGGCACAACGGCCGTAACCAGTATTGATCCGGCTACTTATTATTCCGCCGTAGGCGATAGAAATAAGATCATGGAACCCTACATATTTTCCAGAACCAATGTCAGACTGGGACAATTGGTATTTGGTTACAACTTTAGATCGAAGAGCGCAAACCCCATATTTAAAGATGCTTCCGTTTCCCTGGTAGGAAGAAATTTATTCTTCTTCTATAAAAAAGCGCCTTTTGATCCGGAACAGGCCATGAGTACCGGTAATGCCATGCAGTCAAATGATGTATTTAGCCTGCCTTCCACCCGGTCATTCGGGTTCAACGTGAAGTTTACATTTTAGAATTTTAAATCAAATCAACATGAAACAAATAATTGTTGCACTAATATGTTTGATTGCATTGGGTTCGTGCACAAAAGGCTTTGAGACGGCGAACCAGAACCCCAATCAAATTTCCGATGAGATGCTTAAACAGGATTTCAACCTGTTAGGTTCTCCTTTTTCCGGTATGATATTCAACCTGAACGGCCACCAGGTGGAAGAAGATCTTTGTTACGACAACTGGATGGGATATATGGGAACGCCCACCGATTTCGTGGGCAATGTAAATAATACCACTTACTACATTCGCTGGAACAGTTACTGGAACCGTGTATACGGAAGCGTAATGTCGCCTGCAAAACAGGTGCTCCAATTAGCAGATGAAAATAAACAGCCGCTTTTCGGCACCTGGGCTAAATTGGTACGCATACTGGCCGTATCTAAATTAACCGCCATACACGGACCGGTTATCTACAGTAATTACGGTAGCTCTGCAGCTTCTATTCTTTACGATAAGGAGTCTGATTTATATGCACTTTTCTTTAAGCAGCTGGATTCTATTCAATCAGACTTCAGAGCAAATGCAGCGGATAAAAGATTTACAAAATTTGACCCTACCAACTACAAAGGCAGTATTCCCCAATGGATGAAAGTGGTAAATTCCTTACGCCTGAGGCTGGCCATGCGCCTGTCAAAAGTGGACCCCGCAACCGCCAAAATACAAGGAGAAAAAGCATTGAGCGATGCCGCCGGATTAATTGCTACCAATGCAGACAACTTCGTCAATTCGCTGAATGGAGCTGTGATGCCAGTAGCACAGATTTGCTACGAGTGGGATGATACCCGTATGGGAGCCGTAATTGAATCCTTTATGGTAGGATTGAAAGATGGCCGGATTTCTAAATATTTCGCCCCCCTGAGTAATGCAAGCCTGGCCGCCGACCATCCTGACATCCCTTATAAAGGTATTCGCAATGGCGCTTATATCAATGCAAAAGCCGACCGTGTTCCGTTCTCCAAAGTATCGGAAGACTTTAAAAGCGTTACCAAAAGAAGGGATTTTTGTGCAGCTGAAGTGGCTTTTCTTAAAGCGGAAGCAGGCCTTAGAGGCTGGGCCGGTGCTGGGGACCCCAAGACCAATTATGAAAACGGTATAAAATTATCGTTTGAAGATTGGGGTGCCAGTGGTGCAGACACCTACCTGACTGACGCGGTGAGCAAACCCATCAGCTACGTAGACCCTAAAGACTCCCGGAATAATTTTACAGCAGCGTCTACCATTACGGTTGCATGGAATGCCGCGGATAATAATGAATTGAAATTAGAAAAGATTATTACCCAAAAATATCTTGCGGCGTTTACACAAACACTGGAAGCCTGGGTGGACTTCAGAAGAACCGGATATCCTAAAATACCTCATGTTGCCAAGAACGACAGCGGTCCGGATTGGGGTGTTATAGCAGCAGATCAGTGGATCAAACGGATGCCGTTTATCAATGCTGAAAGAACGGGCAACACGGCGGCGGTAACGGATGCCGTTGGTAAAATGGGAGCCGGAGCCAAAGATGATATCGCCACCCGTTTATGGTGGGACACTGGTGGTCCGAATTTTTAAGTTTTGCTTTCATTAAATAGTAAAAAGGGGCAGTCTGTAGGATTGCCTCTTTTACATTACCAGCTATTCTATGGGACTACTATTTGTTGTTAGCCATTCTGCCAGCTTCAGATCGGCCTTCATTAAAAACACATTATAATCCTTCCAAACCGACATCAGGAAATACAAACGGGTACCTGCTGTTTCTAAAGGATAAATAAAGGACCCATATAACCCCGGGTAATCGGCACTCCTTACCAGGATCTTCGGTGGACTCCACCCCTTTTCAATTTCCTTTGAATCGCGCAATACCAGCGCTTTCCGGCTTACATCCAGGTATACAACAATCCACCGTTGAAGGGTTTCATTATAAGTAACCGACAGCTCTCCTGCCGGTGCTGCTATCACCGGTGTTGCAAATGCTTCATCCTTCTTTACCCAGCCCCGGCCTTCATTCCAGTATTCGTACTGATCCCCAAAAGCCAGCGCCTGCTCGCTTACCCGCGCCAGGTAAATGGCTCCATGGCGGCCGGCGGGCGTCCCCAGCAGGTACACCATACCCTTTCTTTTTACAAAGGCAGCTTGTGCAAACCTGCTTTCGGATCCAAACTGAACGCCCGTACAACGGCTCCAGCTTTTTCCATTATCGGAAGAACGGTACAATGCAGAGTAATTCGTTTTCCATTTCCCCGGGACCTCCCAGCAATGAATATTCATACAATGCACATAATCTGCATCACCTGCGTGAATAGCCGCCGTAGGGATCAGGGTATGTTCTCCCTTACAATCCGGGTCATGCCGGCTGGCAATTACCGCTCTGGCATTGCCATTTTTATCCGGCAACATTTCGTCAATGGTTATACCATCGGACAAATCCTTATCGGTAGAAAATGCCAGCACATTCGAACGCCAGTCACCTGCATTACCCGGGCCACCTGCTCCCGGCCTGAAGTCACGGCCATAGGTATCCCCAAAGAACAAGCCAACGGCTCCATTGCCCATCTTCCATGCAATGCCCAGGTCGGTACCACCCACATTATAATGCAGATCTGTGCGGTTCGGATTGGGCAAGGTTTCATGCACACCCGTAGCACCCGTAACACGCGCGATCCGTTCCACCTTGTAAGGTACCACTTCTGGCGGTCGTCCGGAGTTTTTGTGCTCCGGTATACCGGTAATCACCTGCAGCAATAAAATAAATATCAACCGTTGCACCTGATCGTCTGTTTATACAAATAAATCCATTTTCAGTTTTGATGATAACACGGATGCAATGTTATAGGCAAACCGGTCCGAAGGCTATCATCCCGCAGCCGCATTAAACCAGTATTCTGATTTCGTTTATATCAATCTTTCCGTGCACTACTTTAAGGGTTGCTTTTTTATTTTTATACGTCACGGTACCAAACCCGGAAGCGGTGGAAAGAAAGCTGGTAAAATCGCCAACCCTTGAACGGATATACAGGGTTTTGTCTACGGCATCATACCGCAAGCCTGTAAGCCCCTGCAACATACCGTAGCTTGCCATCGCCCTGGCGTACCAGTGGCCACACTCATATTCATTAAATGGATTCCGTACCTTACCGTTATAACGGTCGCGGCAGGCCCGCACAATATCCAGTCCTTCCTTTACTTTGCCCATCATCATTAAATGCGCAGCTACCTGGTATTCGATCCCCGTCCACACCTCATTACTGTACACAAACGGCAATGACAATTTACCACCTTTGGGCCAGGTACATAACAGCAGTCCGCCTTCACTTCCCAGGGCATACGCCGGCCGCTGGGGGTTTACATGTCCTTTCAAACTTTTCTTTAAATTATACCGGTGTACGGAAAGCAGGTGACTGCTGATCTTTTGCGGATCAACCGGATCTTCCAGTCCGCAAACGGCCGCGATCCAGCTGCCCAGCACCCCATCCGATAAACATCCCCGGCCATACTGATACTTGGGTCCCTCTTTCTGCAGGATTTCAACCGCCTCTTTAGAATAGGCGCCGCCAAAGGATTGCGCTTCTGCAGGGCTTTTTGCCTTTAAGCCTTCCCATTGTATCTTCTGAAAAAAGAACTCCCCGTTATACAACTGATTTTCCAGGTAGGTCTTTCCTTTTTCCAACAGGGATTGATAGGATGTTATCTCTTCCTTTAAAAAACTGCCCATGGCGATGATGGACTGTAATGCTCCCAGGTAAAAGGTCGTGCACATCGCGTCCGGTCCCCAGAATTCGATATCATAGGTATTGTGATGCGGTTCTTCCAAAACACCTTTGTGCATTGGATCCCAGGTTTCGATGCAATAATCCAGGCTGCGTTTTGCCAGCGGGTATATCTTTTTCAGCCATGTAGTATTTCCATGAATGCGCCATTCCCGGTGCACTTTCATAATGCCGCCCAGCTGTCCGTCCGCCGCCGCATGAAAATCGTGCTTCACCGGGCTGATGGGCATATTGGCCCGGAAGGTCTGGTGCCCCGGAGCACTTTGGTTTTCGCAAAATTCGGTATTCCGCAATCCAAGTTCCAATCTTGGAAACAAATGACAAACGGCCTGTGCATAATTCCATACATGCGTACAGGTTCCATGGCAACAGCCATTATCATCGCCGCATCCTTCCCAGGCCCACATACGCCCGTCGAACTGTCGCAATACCGTGGGTGATTTTAATATCGTAAGATTGGCCGCCACGGCTTCAATCACTTCGGGCGGCAATGTACTGTTGTAAAATGCATCTTTAAATAGCGTTGAAGTCCGTTTTAATTCCGCATAGTGCTGTGCCCAGTAAGCGGCAACCGCCTGCAGGTCTTTAAATTTAGCGGCATACCAGGGTTTGTATTTATCTCCCGTAAATTTCACATAAGACTCCAGACCGGAATCTGCCGGCGAGATGCAACATTCCGCACTATTGCAATGTTCCTTCCCATCCGGACCCTTGTCCTGTATACGCAGGTCCGACTCCGGCACATACCAGGCCATCATTACCCGCACCGTTTTCTGGGCACCCGGTGCGATGGTCAACGGCACAAATAAAGAGGCACCTGGGGCATCCCACTCTACCGGAGCATGATCCTGTACCGCCCCCGACTCGATCGTATTCCAGATCATTGTCAGCGGATCGAACCAGCCGCCCCGGAACCAGCAATAATCGATCACCGGTTGCTGATCTGTTGTTGTATAGATAACAAAGTCTGTTTTTGTAAAGGGCTTTTCCTTACCCGGCTCCTGGGAAAGAATAAAGCCGTTATCCATTTTCCGGATGCGTCCCCGTTCTCCCCTGGCCACAAAATTGCGGGCATTATAAGAAAACACCGCCTCTACCGTTTTTGAAGAATGATTGGCAAATGTATATTCCAGAGCACCAACCGGTAAACCGGAATCATCTTCATTGCCGGGAATAAAAGGGCTCCAGCCATTAAGGGTAATCTTAAGCGGTATTTCGGCATCCTCCAGTTCAATAGCAGCAAAAGGAAAACGCGCCCGGAAGGAAGCACTGCTAAACCGGGGCAGTCCGTAGCTGGTGCCGCTGGCTCCATTGCCGGTTCCCCGCTGACCAAAGATCTTCCATTCCGGCACCGGTCCTTCCAGCACCTTTGCTACCGGCTGATGTCCCTTTACACAAAGGGCGGCAAATACATTGGGTTCAAAAAATACTTCCGGCCGGTTGTTGATCGACATATGCGATATGGCCCCCGTTCCTTCGAGGCAAAACATGCCTGCACCCAGGCCGCCAATGGGAAAAGCAACCCGGTTGAGGTAAGCACCCGTATAAACGCCATTGTATACCCTTGTTCCTTCTACCGTATGTTGCGCCGATGATAAACCAGTCACCCCATCGCCGCCAGGAGCAGCCACAGCGCCTGTAACACCTGAAGCAACAGCCGCAAAACTTCCCAATCCAACCTTTTTAATAAATGATCGTCTTCCTTTAGAACTGCTCATAAAATCCATTTTCTTTTAAAGTATCTGTTCATTTAAACTACCACATAATTATATTTATATGCCGGCTCCGGATAACCGGGGCTTAACGACCGGCATTGATGTACTTCATAGAACAACTCCCCGTTTACCGCCTGTGCCAACGCTTCAAATACCTGTTGCTCCAGTAATTGGGGATCCGATTCCACCCTTGCATTGATCGTCATCTGGGCAATATTACTGATGCCTGCAGTACCCCTGAATTGCAACGTATCCGGTGTGCCCGTCTGATTCCCGATCCGGTACTGGTTGCCCATACATTCGATCATGATCTTTATATGTCCTACCGGCACTTCTGCCCCCAGCGCTGCATTCAGCCGGAGAAAATAAGTTGCTAAAAAAGCATCCCAGTCTACGGCCGTTCCCTGCAGTACAACGGAGGCATTGAGCCATCCCAAAGCCGCCTCCCCTTCAGCATACACATCATAGTCAACCGCAACAATCCGGCTACCGGAAACCGGGCTCGCCATCACATAATCCAGCCAGGCCTGAACCCCCGCACCGCTGTATGCACTGGCGCACAATACCTGCCGGTCCGGGTATACCAGGTTCACTTTTTCAATTAGCAGTTGCAGCCGTTCAGGCTCAATGCGATCTGTTTTCGAAATCAGGATCACATCACTTTCTTCCAGTTGTTTCCGGTAAATATAGGCCGCTGAGGGGTGCATTCCGCCATTACCTCCATCCAGTATCTGTGACAGTTTCTCCGGGTCTGCCAATACCGTAAACGGAGCCATGACCACCACCTGTTGTAACTGATCTTTTAACGGTTGTAAAATGGTAGCGGAAATATCGGTGCAACTGCCCATCGGCTCTGCAATAATCACATCCATCCCTTGCGGATGATGGATCAATGCATGAACGGCATCTGTAAACCCCGTATAATTACAACAAAAACAGCTGCCGCTGATCTCCTTAATAATGCCATTGCTCCTGGTTAAAAGATGGGTATCTACCAATCCTTCCGCCTGGTCGTTGGTAATAAAACCAACCGTGCAACCTTCTACAGTAAGAAGGCCGGCAACATACTGTAATAATGTGGTTTTACCGGCGCCCAAAAAACCACCGGTAAAAATCAGCTTTGTTTTACTTGTTTTCATATGTCACTTTTAATCCTGGATTCAAAACTGTTGCTGATAATTATTGTAAAGCATTGCCGCCTTTGCGGCTCCCGTAAGCTGCACAGCGATATACCCATCAATTTATGCTTTTGATAATTTAATCGTTTAAATACCCAATTCCGGACATATCATCAAATGCAAGCCGGTAACAGCAATGCGTTTATTCAGAACGCTTTTTTAAATAAATCCGGTCCAAAATGGTCATAGATACGGTTATAGGCTTCTGCAGCCGCACCGTTTCCCCAGTCGTAGATCGTAAATTCTCCGATTCCCAGACCGTGCGCGTTGGTAACGCCATCATGACCATAATTCTCCATCATAAACCCGTAATCCTGCTCATTAAAAAAGGGCCACCGGGCCTGCCATTGCTGCATGGTACCGGGGTTCAGGGGCGTATACATCATCACAAAAGAAGCCTTCAATGCCGCAATCCCCCGCTGGATGTAGTCGTTGCGATGCAATAACTGTCCATATTGAAGGATCAGTTCTGCAAAAAGACTTTGCCGTGCATCATTCCATTCCGCATCCCCATTCATAACACCAAAACCACCCAGGGTGTGCACCGCCATATACGGTGGTTGCCATACCGCCTGCCACAGCAGCAATTCATCCAGTGTACGTTGCCCCGCAACAAGATACTTTTTTTCTTTGGTAACCCGGTACATTTCCAGCAAAGCCTGTGCCGTCCAGAACACAGAAAAATTATTTTGCTTATACATGTTGTTCCGGGCGATTTTCTTCCCTACCCATTGATCACTGCCGATGCGGCTGCAAGACCAGTAGGTTTCAAAATCTTCCCATTGGCCCTGCGGGATATTATGCTTCATAACGGCCTCCATGGCCCTTGCTGCTGCATTGCGATAACGGCGATCTCCGGTGATCGTGTACAACTTTAATAAAAACGTTACCGATATACTGGTTTCAGGCGACCGGTTGAGGTGCTGCATCGGTTTCAGATCCTTCAGATCCAGCCAGGCCGGGAAAAAACCTATGGCATCCTGCAAACCAACCAATGCATCGGCGTATGTTTTCGCATAGGCCAGTAAGCGCGGATCCTTTTCCAGCTCAAGATACCATACCAGCATCCAGTAGGCCGTAAAACTCATATCGGCAATATGATAAGGCGCCATCCGCGCATCCCAGGTATAGGGATTGCGATTGGAATTGCCCCAATAACGTGTGTTCCATCCTTTAGACCGCATGTATTGTTTTCCGTCAACCGTTACTTCCTCCATTTCGGTTGCCACCACACTTTTAAAAAAGCCTTGCTGCTGCGGAAAGGAAAGGGCCAGCTCTTTTGTTTGCAGGGCATACTGCCTCAGCGAGTCATTACCCGTTCTTCTGGCATAGCGGTACAGTCCCTGTGCAGAACGTAGCGAATTAAACCAGGCCTGGTTCCAGACAGAGCGAAACTCGCGTTCATTGAGTACCCCCTTATAATTGGGGCTTTGCGTAGTATTTACAATGAATACCGGGGCGCCCACTTTTTTACCTTCCAGTTCCAGCTCCTGCCAAACCGCCGGGCGCCAGTTTTTAAATGCCCACGCATAGGTTTGTTTTACATAAGGATCCAGGTTCATATTCCCGGATGGTGTGGTTTCTTTCCGGAAAAGCGGTGCGCCCCATTTGCTCCATAAAAACGATGCAGTTTGCTGAAACGGGTTTTGGACCGCGTCCTTCTTTCCAGAAACCAAACAATAAAAACCCAGGGTAACCGTTCCTTTGGGAAACACGGCACCCGGCGCCCTGGTAAACAGCACATGTTCTTTTACCGAAGTATTTCCCATACCCAGCACCAGCCGATTGTTGAGGGCATCCATATCCATATACCAGGGTACCGGACTGCCTTTTTGCAAGAGGTCAAGATCCGGTATTACCGACAATAATTTTGCATCGTCTGCCACAATTAATGCCGGTGCCCGGAATACATGCTGTGCAATCACATGATGGTTTTCCGGGGTTAGCAACGGCGCCCAGTTAAAGCCGGGTATAAACGACGGCACAACCGATACATCAAGCCCATCCTGCGGCACAGATGCCGGCAGGTTCCAGGTGATGCGTATGTACAGGCGGTCACTTGCAACCGCCTGATAAGTGATCCTGCCCGGTGTATTTCCGATCTTATCCGGACGGATCTCTTTTATATACGCCTGAAACGCGGGAGGTACGGGTTCTGCAGCCCCTACACTGCCCGCCAGCAACAGTAAAAAAACACTCATCAACCGTCTGTACTTCATATGTGTTATCCAACAATTTATTAAATGCAATATAACCGGAGTTTTGTTTCACCAATCCATTCGTGCGCCCGGAATACACCACTTTAAAATCGACGTTACCGCCCCGGGGGCCATTCCCCAACCGCAGCACGGCTACATCAGTTGCACCATTGCCTCCGGCGTTAACCGGTCTCTTATTACCTTTATTAACCGGCCCTGTTTATTAAACAGCGCTATAAAAGGAAAGTGTTGTATCTGGTAATATTGCTGTACAATAAATGTTTGCCCTTCCGACCCTATTTTTATATCCGGATGCTCAGACAAATGGTACAACCGGTCAAACGCCTGCACATCTCGGATATGCGCATAAGAGATCATGATGATTTGTTTATTTGTCCATTTCTTTTTTTGTTTCAGCAACGCTTCGGTAAAGGCTCCGCAATGTTCGCACGAAGGTGAAAAATAAATAAGTACCAGCGGCTTGCTTTTATCTACCTGCTCGTACGTGAACCCATCGCCGTTCGTCAACCGGATCTTAAATGGCGGGAGGGCCGCCTTATCTTTTTGAGAAAAGGCTGCAACCCCGCAACAAAAGAAAAAAAACAAAAAGAGCAAATACTTCATCCGCATAAGGTTTACAGTCCGCCAGGTAGTTGATGGAGCCCTACATAGCTACATATCAACGCCCGCTTTTCAAAAACTTTTAATATCCCGGGTTCTGTTTATATACGCCAAAAGAATAATTCATCTGAGGTTGGGGGATCGGCATAAATTCATCACGTCCGGGAGTAAACTTACCGTCTTTCAACCACGACCTGCCTCTCGGTAATTCTTTGGCAAAATACGCATTTAAAGCCGTTGCCGCTATACCCCATCGAACAAGATCGTACCACCTTACTCCCTCCATCGCAAATTCCAGCCGGTTCTCAAACATCAGCGCCTTCCAGGCAAAATCATTGGTCCAGTTACAATTGACACCATTTATATATAAACTGATATTATAAGGCAACGTGGGAGTACCATTTGCAAACTTCAGCCTTCCGGTACTGTTGGCTGCCCGCTGCCGGATGGCATTAATAACGGGCAATGCCTCCTGCTCTCTTCCAAGCTTTATGAGTATTTCTGCTTTTTGAAGCAGCACCCGGTCATAACGTACGGCTATTTCATTTTTAGAATTCCACATCCAGAAAAGATTGACTAAACCTGGTGAATTGGATTCCACATTTTCCTTCAGCGAATTAAAATAGCCAAACGTAGCCGGATCCCGGGAGCCGCTGCTGTCAAACAATAAATTCTGCTGGTACTTCCACGGAAGCCCCGGTATGGCTACCGTATGACCAATGCGTGGATCCCATTTATTACCGCTAAAGTAGGTACTTCTGTTTGCCGGGGTAATATCCTGGTCATTATAATCATCAAACATGGGAATGCCTTTCGCATCCGTTTTAAACGCATTCACCATATTATACGAAGCCTTGTGAAAATCGCAACAACTGAAACTGGGCGGCCACCAGGGGGCATTCAAAGGGGTGCCGGCATTTAAAGTACCATTGGGGGTACCATCGCTATGCGAATATTGCCATTCAAAAATCGATTCAGGCGATTTATTATCAAAATCAAAAAGAAAATTGATGGCATAGTCCGGCGCCAGACTGTATTTTCCGCTATTGATAATACCGTCTGCAATAGCCAATGCCTGCGTCAGGGTTTCCTTGTTAACGTTCACCACCTTGTTGGCCAGGTCCTGCTCATAGGCCATCCACATTTTACATTCCAGCATCAACGCCTGTGCCGCATATTTGGTAGGACGGCCGGGATCTTTCTGATCCGGTGGCAATCCGTTGGCAGCCGCATTAAAATCGTTGTAAATATTTTGCCAGATGGCAAGATCATTCGTAGCACCATCCGGCCTGTTGGCAACTGTTCTGATAGAATCTATTGGCAGGGTTTCATCAAAATAAGGGATCCATTTATACCAGCGTTTCAGGTTCAGGAAAAAATACCCCCGTAAAAATTTCATTTCGGCAATCCGCTGTTGCTTTAAAGAATAATCCGATTCATTTACACTGTTCAGCGCTTTTATGGCGGTATTGCACCGGGATACCCCCTCGTATTCGGCATACCAGATACCGTCATTATTACCTGTGTTGGCATTATTGAGTGTAAAAACCTCCCATTGGTACCAGGGCAGCTGGTCACCGATGCCCCCTCCTCCTTTATAGGAATCATCGGATTTAATATCTGCCAGCCAGGGGCTCATACGGGCGTTAATGGTACCCTCATGTGGCAGCCAGGCATATGCGGCAATTACCAGTCCATCCACCTTATCAGGCGTGCTCACGTTATCTACCGTTACAACGCCCTGCGGTGTTACGTCCAGGAACTTTTTACACCCTGTTGCTGAAACTAACAGGGTTACCCATACTATGTATACTAAATGCTTTTTCATCAGTTTCATTTTTAATTAAAAGGATACTTGAATGCCTGCTTTAAAAACTCTCGGAATCACATAAGGGTTGGCATAATCATTCCCCTCCGGATTTTCCGGATCAAGCCCTGTATATTTCTTACTTTTCAGTATCGCCAGGTTTTGCCCCATCACAAATACATATATACGATCCATACTGATTTTGGAAATCAATGATTGGGGTAAACTGTAGCCGAGTTGCAGGTTTCTCAGTTTTACATACTGGCCGGGCTCTACGAAATACGTGGAGGTTCTCAGCTCTCCGTTTGCATTATTCCACGACAGTGCCGGAATGGTAGAGCTGGTATTGGTGGGCGTCCAGGCATCCAGCACGCGGGTGGGGTGATTAAACCCGTTTTGGATCCAAACATTCCAGAAATCGCTATAGCTTTTCCATCCATTATACACTTTCACACCTGCCACACCCTGCCAGAACATTGAAAAGTCGAAGTTTTTATAGGCCAGGTTTACATTTAATCCATATTCAAACTTTGGCCTTCCTCCATCACTGATCCATACACGGTCATAGTTATCATCAATTTTGCCATCGGGTTTTCCATCCGGCCCGGAAATATCTTTATACCGTATACGGCCAATACCTTTACCCGGCTGATCAGCCCACTGATCTACTTCCGACTGGTTTTGAAAAAGGCCATCGGCTATAAACCCATATACCGCGCCCCAGGGATGGCCGGCAATACCGTCCTGTTTCTGTACCGTTCCACCCCATGAATACGTAACGGTAGATGGAAGATCATTAACCACGTTTTTATTATAAGCAACATTCCCCTGCAACCGGTAGCTAAAATCCTTAGTGGTATTACTGCCATATGTAAGAGTTAGTTCCACACCTTTATTGGTCATATTGGCCGCATTGATAAATTGATACCCGCCTTCACCAATGGTACCGAGGTAAGGCGGCTGGATCAACATCCCGTTGGTGTATTTTTTATAAAAGTCTAAGGTACCAGACAGCCGTTGTTGTAAAAATCCAAAGTCAAGACCTATATTGGTTTGCGTGGTTGCTTCCCACCTCAAATTCGGATTCCCTGTTTGAACCTTGTAAAATCCCGAAGGCAAATTGCCGGTTTCATTTCCGCCGATAGCATAAGAAGTAAAATTATAATTGGGACGAAAATAAGTCTGTGCATTTAGTGAGTTGATGTTAGCGAGACTGCCATTTCTGCCCCAGCTGGCTCTTACTTTTAAGTCGGACAGCACTTCATTATCCTTTAAGAAATCTTCCTGGCTGATACGCCACCCTGCAGAAACGGCCGGAAATACGGCAAACCGGTTGTTAACACCAAACTTAGACGATCCGTCGTAACGCACCGAACCGGATAATAAATACCTGGAATTAAAGGAGTAGTTAAATTTTCCGAAATAAGACAACAGGTTGTATTTATCGCCTCCGCTGCCACCATCCTGGTAACTATTGATAATGGTATTACCTGTTGCCGTACTGATATACGCAAAATCGTAATTTTCAAAAGCAAGACCCTGACGACCTATTTGCGAAGTTTCGGTAGCATATTTATTGGCTTCCATACCTGCCAAAACATCCAGGCTATGTTTATCCTTTCTGAGGTTGTACGTTAGCGTATTGGTCCAATCAAACGCTGCCTCTCTCCAATACCATTGATCCACACTGTTTATATTGTTCACCTTTCCGCCGCCTTCTTTAAAAGTGAACTGTATATTCCGGTGATACCCGTCGGTGTAAATCAGCCCCAGTTGCGTGCGGAATACAAAGTCTTTCAACAACCGGATGCTGGCATGTACATCTCCAAACAACTTATTGTAATTATTTCCGTTGTCCTTATTCAGGGTAAGGTCGCGTACCGGGTTCCAGTAATCATCCATACCCAAGGCTACGGCAGATCCGCCCCATCCGCCACTGGTGGTATATACCGGAACAATCGGAGGTTCTATCAGTGCCTGGTGCATCACGTTCATATTGCGCTCTATTAAATGAGACACTTCCATATTTTCTCCAATGGTAACACGGTTATTAAATAACTTATAATCGGTATTTACCCGGGCGGTAAACCGTTTAAACCCTGTATGGATCTGTGTTCCCTGGTTTTCAGTATAATTCAGCGAGAATAAAGAGCTTGCCTTTTCACTACCGCTGGATACCGTAAGCTGATGCTCTTGCTGAAGCCCGCGCTGTGAAATAGCATCTAACCAATTTGTATTGGCAGATAGCATGGTAGAATCCGCAGTGAGGTATTTGATGGGGGTAACCTTATCCAAAACGGGAAATCCATTTGCATCCCGGTGCCAGTCATAATCATAAAACCGGATCGCTTTTTTTACATCTTCTTCATTCGCACCGGCATTTGTGTTTACAAAAGCCTGCCATATCGCCTGTCCATATTGCTGGGTGTTCAGCATTTTAGGTTTGTTATTAAATTCGGCAAACCCCATAGTGGTACTATAATCGATCTTTGTTCTGCCGGCTTTTCCTTTTTTTGTTTCGATCAAAATAACCCCTGCCCCGCCCTGGGTACCGTAAATACTGGCGGAGTAAGCATCCTTCAGCACCTGTATAGAGGCGATATTATTGGGATTGATATCCCTTAAATTCATATAACTGGGCATACCATCTATTACAATCAGCGGTGCCCCTCCCCGTACCGAAGTTAACCCTCTCAGCTCTACGCTTACATTACCGGTGGGGTTACCATCTGTAGTAATGTGGAGCCCGGGTACCACGCCCTGCAGCGACTGCAGCACGTTGGTAACACCCTGCCCTTTGGTAAGCTCTTTAGCCGACACAATAGACACCGCCCCCGTAAGATCTGCCTTTCGCTGTGTCATGTACCCCGTGTTTACCACCACTTCTTCCAGCTGGCGGCCGGCTTCATCAGGCAGCAGCGTTATGGTAATCGTTCGTTGTTCACCGGGCACCAACCGTTGTGTTTGATATCCTACAAAGGATACTTCCAGGGAATCCGCTGCATCATTCATTTCAATGATGAAATTCCCGCCCCGGTCTGTCACACTGCTTCTGGAACCCGGTCGCAATACACTTACGGTAGCCCCGGCAACCGGTTTACCCGCCTCGTCTTTTACGGAACCATGCAGCACCCAGCTTTTGCCGGGAATGGTATCCTGCATCCCGTGCATACCCGGGGACAGGGTGTTACAAAATGCCGGCTCATAAACGGCTCCTATGCAAATGCCCCCTATAAGCATCATGCAATACCGCAATAAACAGCGGTTCAAGGGAATGCGATGTCGTTGATTCATAAAATAAAAATTAAAGTGAATGGGAACAAACCTATTTTTTCATAAAAAGCTTAATCGTTTAACTAAATACAGCAACAGTACACTATTTCCCGCGGGATACATACGGCCGCCACTACAGCGCAATTTTCGAACCCTCTACCGCTTATTGACCATTAAAAAGCTTAATCGTTTAAACGAAGTTAGGATTTTTCACTTCTGATTCAAAAAAAATTTGAAGGCATTCTTTTTTATGCGCCATGCGGGTTCCTGTCAAACGCTCCTTAAAGCAAGAAGCCCCGCAGGATGCGGAGCTGTACCTGCCTGCTATTGCACTGAATCTTTATGGTGTTGTCTGCAGGTAATACAGGCTGCTTACATCCATCACAAGCTTGTCTGGGCCACCGGGGTCTGCCACAAATGACGCCTTCACCAGTGCCGTACGCCGGGGCGATACGCTACTTAACGAGTTATGCGTGTGGAACACATAGTACATCGAACCATCCGGATCCTTAAACAGATCGCCATGTCCGCTCCCCGGCTTGCCGGTATTGGTCATGCTCAGTACCGGGTTCTCTGCGGCTTTTGTCCAGGGACCCCAAGGCGAAGTGGCCGTGGCATAACCAACAGCATACCGCTGGTTTTCAAAATGATTGGCGGCATAGACCAGGTAATAGAGCCCTTTGTGTTTTACTACCGTGGGACCTTCAGCAACCCTTGCCTGAAGGATCTCCCAGGGATCAGTTGCGGTAATGCAAAGTTTGCGGGTCTGCTTATCAATTTCTGTAAATGCATCATTGATTGCAGCCACATAAATCTTGTTGCCGTTGGTAATATCCACATGATAGAGGTACTTTTTGCCGTCTTCATCCATAAACACATAGGGGTCGATATTTTTTTGGTCAAAGGCCAATGGATCCCGCGCATAAAAGGGACCTTCCGGATTATCGGCAGTGGCAATGGCGATCTGCTCATTGGCTACATAGGCCATATAAAATTTGTTATTGGCGGCCCATACCTGTGGAGCCCAAAACCCCTGGGTGCCAAATGACTCAAGCACTCTCACCGCAAAACCATCTGCTGATTTTGTTGAAAGCTTCCAATGGATTTTATCAGAAGATAAAAATACCCGGATCCCTTTATCAGGCGTAGCCCCATCTGTTCCATAAAGGTAATACGTTCCCCGGTAGGGAAAGATCGTCGGATCTGCCTGATAAACCGGCTGCCCCGTGTTAACAGGCGGATCCGGTTTCTTCTGTTCAGTAACCGGAGATTTCTTTCCACAGGAGCAACAGACAGCTGCAACAAAACAGCAAAACAATAGCGGTGTTATCTTTTTCATATTATAAGTACCAATATACGCTTAAAATATATAATTTTTACCGGGATCAAATGCCAGCCGGTATACGCCGTTAGATGCGCTCAGGGCTAAAATATCATTGCCGCTTACCATAATTTTCTTAAATACATTCCATCCGCTGCCCACTTTCTTACCGGTACCGGGAACGGCGGTTGCACTCGCCGGATAATACCAGAGATCTCCGCCGGCCGTCAGACAAAGCAGCGCATTGGAATTGACAGCAGGATATGCAACAACCTGGGAAAAATTAAATCCGGTTGCTACCTGGGTTCTGTTCTGATCGATTTTTGAAAAAACAGGCTGCCGCCATAAAATGCCGGCGTTATCTACGGTTAAAATATAACTGCCAAACGTTGCAATCAAATACTTGTTCCAAAAATCACCCAGCCAGAACGTGTTCCAATCTGCAATAGAAGTAATGATGTTCTCGGCCGGTTTGGGATTTGTCTGTACAATATTTTCCGGATGCATGTCAAACCGGAACAATCCTGCCCAATAAGGAGCATTTCTTACTACCATGGCATTTTCATTCACATAGTAGAATGATTCTGATGCATCCCAGTTAATACCGATGCGCAATGGCGGGCGTTTATAAAAGCCCTTGTCATCCGGCAGATACATCAATATATCCTTCGATACTTTATCATTGGTAATTACCGTATTCTTTGGCCCCAGGCAAAATATGCCACCCCAGTTAGCGCCTGTATTCAGGATCTCTTCCTGCCCTACCCGTACCAGGTAATAAGTAGTAGTATACGTTTTAGCAAGATTGCTCTGTCCTCCATCCACTGCCTTTATTCCTACCGGCAGGATATAGGTTTTAAAGAGGGATAACGCATTGTCTGATTTTATCGTCAGTGTTAAGCTATCGGTGCTCCTCTGGCCAGACCGGATCACGGCCGAAGTATTACTCAATGCATAATTTCCGGGGGGAAGCAGGGGGTAATTTGTTCCATACCTGTTGTTAAACGCCATTGCATCCGCTTCACTAACATTGAAGGATACGGTTATATCGCCCGTGGCATTCTCCGTTCCACCTAAATACGCGCTGTATCCCAAATGATATTCAGCCGCATCCGTTGTTACAGCCAGCACCGTAGAATCATTGGCAGCCCTGGGCATATACACATTCTTATAAACACCGGCATCGCTGATGCCACTGTTGTACTTATCACAGGAAACAACAGCGGCCAGCAGCAGCATCATTATAAAATAAACTATCTTTTTCATTGATCTGTTTTTATTGTTACATAAAATCCAAGACATGCTTACCAGTACATACTTTGCAGCATATCCGGTGCCTTATCCAGCTCCGACTGTGGTACCGGCCAGAAATAATCCCTGGGCGCAATAAAGATGCGTTTGTCGGCAACCGTCCTTTTATAAAAAGCAACGTCCTGCTGCGAAGTACCGCTGTTGATGTTCAGCCCATGCAGGTTACCGTTGTTGGTTTTGATCATTATCTTCCAGCGCCGGGCGTCAAAATAACGATGGCCTTCAAAAGCCAGCTCCGTCCGCCGCTCCTGCCAGATGCGGGCCCGCATTTCTTCTTTGGATAATCCATCCTGCAGGTCGGGTAACCCCGCCCGTTTGCGGATCGCATTTACATATTTATATACATCGGTAACCGGCCCCTGGCTTTCATTCAATGCCTCGGCATAATTCAGGTATTGTTCGCCCAGCCGGAACATGATAAAGGTTTTCAGATCCCACCCGGTATTGGTCTGGATATTAATAAGCGGGTTGGCAAACTTTCTTAACACATACCCGGTTTTGGAAAAGTCGGTTGTATTTTTGGAAGCGCCATCTTTGCCGCTAAAGTACATTTGTATGGGCGATCCTTTCCATTTGGCACCGGAGTAATGCACGCTGGCGTAAAAACGCGGTTCCCGGTTTACATACATATTGCTGACACCTGCATCCCAGTATTTTCCGGCTGCCGCCGCAAACCCATTCTCCGTGTATCCGGTTTCTGCATTAATAACCGGTGAGCCATCGGCATTGTAACCAGTGATCACATCCCTGCCCTGCGCATCCTGGTAAGCATCTACCAGTTGTTGTGATACAGACATGATGGAATAGCCTCCGTAACTCAGGGGACTGGAGCAGCGTTCCAGATGCTGAAAGGCCTGGTAATTCATCGCCCAAAGCACTTCCTTATTGTTGTTCTGCAAAAAAAGGTTGGTATAATTATCAACCGGGTCGTTACTGGGGGCTGTGTATATGCCATAACCCGCAGCTTCGCAGGCATCAATGCAGGCTCTTGCCGCATCTGCTGCCTGCTTCCATTTGTTAGCATCAAAGGACTGGGGAAAAAAAGGACGGCCATCCTTACTTTTAAAATCCCTGAAGTCAGGGTTGCCATTAAAAAGCGGACTGGCGGCGTACAACAATACCCTTGCTTTCAATGCCAATGCAGCGGCCTTCGTGGCACGCCCCAGTTTATCACTGGTAACGGTGATGGGCAACAGGCCTGCGGCAGCATCGCAATCCTTCACAATAAAGTCTACACAGGAATCGACGGTTGATCGCTGGATGGTCTTAAAATTATCACTGGTGCTCATGGACCTGGCCATAATGGGCATGGGGCCATAGATCCGGAACACCGCAAAATTATCCCAGGCTCTTAAAAACCGGGCCTCACCAATCCAACGGTCCTTATCTTCCTGTGTGTACCCATCCTGTAACGGTAAAAGGTCGATGTTCTCCAGGAAGAGGTCTGCCTTACGGATGCTCTGATAGGCAAACTGCCAGTTGTCCAGTATATTTTGCGCGTTCCATCCGCCCCGGTTCATATAATGCACATAACTTCCGGGAAAGGTAATTTCCAATTCATCGGAACCGCCCGTCCAGGGAGCACGGCTGGACGGATCTACAGGGTTTATTTCCCAGGGTTGCCCGGCATAAATGGAAGTAAGGAACGATTGGGTATAAAGACGGTTTTTAAATACATCCATAAGCGAAAGGTCTTCATCCGGAGTTTTATCCAGGTACTTTTTGCAGGAAAGCAGGCTCACTACCGCAATAACCGCTACCAATAATCTTGTTTTCATTTCTGTATTTTTAATGCGTTAGTTAAAATTGATTTGTAAGCCCAGGTTTAATGTCCGTTGCAAAGGATATAATCCCAGGTTATCCGCATCCAGGCCGTTATTGGTGCCATTGTTCACTTCAGGATCGATAAATTTCAGCTGATCAAACAACAGCAGGTTGGTGCCGTTCAGAAAAACCCTGAAGCTGCTGAAGCCATATCTTTTCAAGAGCGCCCGTGGTAAGGTATATCCTACTTCTGCATTCTTCAGGCGCAGGTAAGACGCATTCCGTAGGTACAGCGACGAATACTGGAAATTATTGGAATTATTAGCGGGTGTGGCCGCGGGGTAATGCGCATCGGGATTGTCCGGGGTCCAGCGGTTATCATAATATTCCCTAAGAATATTATAGCTGCCGGGGCCTCGGAGAAAGGGAAACAGCGAAGGCCCTACCGTAAACATACTGGTACGTGCAGCGCCCGCAAAATAAATGCTCAGGTCTACCCCTTTCCAGGCCACCGTTCCGCCAAAGCCATACATGATCTCCGGGGTACGGGGATAACCATTCAGAAACATATAATCATCTGCGGTTATCTGCCCGTCGCCATTTACATCCATATATTTAATATCTCCGGGATATACCGTAGAAGCAAAACGCTGCACCGGCCACTGGTTAATCTCCGCCTGATCGCGGAAAAGCCCCATTGCCTGTAACCCATACGGAGCGTCAATCGAATGGCCTTTCCGGGATTGGTAGGGCACATGCATAACCGGCTCATCGTTTTCAATGATCTCGTTATGCGCATAGGTAAAGTTGCCCATAAAGGAATAATAGAAGCCGTCTCCGGTTGGTTTATTCTGGATCTTCAAACTGGCATCAATACCTTTGTTCTTTACTTCACCCAGGTTGCCATAAGGGATGATCCAGGAAAAGAAGCCGGATACAAAGGGGATGGCCTGCCGCTGCATTAAAATATGCGTTCTTCTTTCATGAAAGGCATCCACCTGCAACTGCACCACACTGTTAAGCAAACTTACATCCAGCCCGATATTCTTTTTCAGGGCCGATTCCCAGGTAACATCCTGGTAGCCGATCTGCCCTTCATCATAACCGGGAAAGCCCTGCTGGCTGGACCCAAACCAATAAGTATTGGCATTTTTGGTGATCGTTGTCAGGTATAAAAAACGTCGTCCGTTGTTGATCTTGTCATTTCCCACTTTTCCATAAGATCCGCGGATCTTTAGCTGGTTGATAAATGATAGGTTCCAGAATTTTTCATTGGAAACGATCCAGCCCGCAGAAACGGAAGGGAAAAAGCCAAAGCGCTTACCCGGCGGAAACTGTTCCGATCCGTTAACGCCCATATTAAATTCTGCCATGTACCTGTTCCTGTAGGCATAGGAGGCCCGGCCTGCATACCCGCGCGATCTATAGGGCAAACCCAAAATAGAACTGGGCGCCACAAGATTGGTAGACTCTTCCTGGTTAACCAATAACAAACCACTTACATCATGCACATTTGAAAATGTACGCTGATAGTTTACAGATCCTTCCATATAACTCTTCCGGTTATTGTCTGCCGTAAAGGGACTATAACCCAACGGTCCCCCCTCCCGTACAATGCTGTACCGGTCTTCCCCGGTTACCGGGTCCTTGCCCAGGTATTGCTTGATCTGGTAATCTTTGGTCCGGTTAATACCGCTGAATACATAATAATCGTAAGCAAACCGGCCGTTCAGACTTAGCCCTTTTGTGATGGCTTTTGAGAGATCCCATTTCGCAGCAAGGGTGCTTTGCAGGGTATGACGGGCCTGGTCCGAATAACCGCGCTGTGTTACCAGGGCCCAGGGATTACGGCCCAGGTAAGACGCTCCCCCGGCCACAGATCCATCCGGGTTGGTAATGGGATATTGAATGGGTGAGATTACGGATAAGGAGCTAAAAATATCCTGAGCACTGGAACCGGGATAATGACCATTCTGAATAATAGCGCCTAATCCTACTGTAATGCTGAGGGTCTTAGACAAGTTTACGTCAATATTCGACCGGAAGTTATACCGCTTTACATTGGCGTTGGTATTGTATTTATTCAACCCATCTGTGTTATAGATACCTGACTGCATTAAAAAGCCTACGTTGGTATAATAGCGTACTACATCCGTTCCGCCGGATACACTCAGGTTATTGATCGTTTGCCAGGTATGTTTTTTTAAAATGGTATGGGTCCAGTCTACATTGGGATGAAAATAAGGATCGCTGCCATCTGCATACTTTTGCAGGTCTTCCGCCGTATACTGCGGCGCCGATCCGGTATGCTGCAGGGCCTCATTTAACAGGCCGGCATATTCTGCTCCACCTATGTATTGCGGTATGCGCAGGGAGGTCAGTTGGGCCGCTTCTGTACGGAGCATCACAGAAGGTTTACGCGCTTTTCCCCGCTTGGTATTGATCAGGATGACCCCATTAGCACCTCTGACCCCATATACAGCCGTGGCAGAAGCATCCTTCAATATCGTAAAACTTTCAATTTCCTCGGGGCTGATGATATTCATATCCCGGCCGGCCACTCCATCTATTAATACCAGCGGACCCTGGCTTCCTGCAAATGTGGCCACGCCTCGGATAAATACCTGCGCCTGATCGTAACCCGGTTCGCCGCTGCTTTGCCGGGTAATGATACCTGGCAGCTTTCCTCCAAGCACATTGGAGAGCGAGGGTGTGGGAACCTGTTGCATCTGTGATGCCGATAACTCTGAAACGGCACCGGTAACGGTGATCTTTTTTTGAGTACCATACCCCACCACTACCACTTCATTCATCTTTTGTGCTTCTTCATCCGGGTAAAGCACAATCGATATGTTGCGCCGGCTACCGGGCACTATTCTTTGCGTCTGGTATCCTACATAGGAGATCTCCAGGGTATCCTGCTCATGCTGCATTTCGATCATAAATTTTCCATATATGTCGGACAGTGTTCCTCGGGTGCCGGCGCGCAGTACATTCAGTGATGCCCCGGGAATCGCCTTTTGAGCAACATCTGTAACGGTACCATGCAGCACCCAGCTTTTTTCGGGAATGGTATCCTGCAAGCAGTTGAGATGGTGATGGAGTGAAGTACTGCGGCCCCATGCCTGCCGGCATATCACCAGCATACAAACGGCCCATAAAACCATCAGGCAGTGCCGCCGTAAAAGGCAGCGAAAAAGAAGGGTTCGTTTTTGGTTCATAACTATAGATTATTAAAATACAGGAGGTCCCCTGCTGAAAAAATGACAATCGTTATGCTTAATCGTTTAAACAACGGTATTAAAAAAAACACCAAACATGCAACCGGTCAGTGTTTCTTAATACCTGCAGCTCACCGGCCTTGCCGGGATTTCCCACAATAGCTTAATCGTTTAAGTAAAAATAGCATATTTTTTATATTTCACAAAAAAAGAGCCGGCGATTTTAAAAAAACATGCTGCATACCTCTCACGTATTTTGTCTGCCAGCTGTTTTCTACCATCAGGCCGTATTACCTGCCACACTTGTTGCTGCCGGCCTGGCCGATACTGCTCTGGTTTCCTTCCTGCCCATTGCTGCCAAATAACGGCATAAAAAAAGCGCGGGAATGATCGCCCGCGCTTTGTATAATGTTTAATGGATATTAATTATGCTTTTTTATTTTATAGCCATTGGTGGCATAGTAGAGGATAAACAAGAATAAGGGAATTGGCACCAGGAATCCTTTTGCCATTCCATAAGTATCCGAAATAGCCCCCATAAGCGGCGGAAACACGGCTCCGCCGGCAACAGACATTACGAGGTAAGCCGCCGCCTGTTTCGTACTGGTTCCCATGCCTTTTATGGCCAATGCAAATATGGTCGGGAACATAATGGACATAAAGAAAAAAACACCGTATAAAGCGATCAGCGAAGGCCATCCTTTTTCGGCTGAAACCAATGGCAATAAAACGCATACTGCAAGCGCATAAAACGCTAACAGTTTTGTTGGTTTAAAATATTTCATCAGTATGCTGCCGGTTATTCTTCCCAACATAAACAGCGCAAAACCGATCGATAAAAAATAAGGTCCGTATTTTGTATCCCACCGGGGCGACATATCGTGATCGGTAACAAAATTGATCAGGTAGCTGAACACACCCGTTTGGGCGGCTACATAACAAGCTTGCGCAGCTACGCCCAGTGCAAAATGCCGCTTTTTCCATACGGACTGCGTTCCTAATTCGCCAACGGTAACCGGCAAAATTTCAGGATCGTCCCCGGGTGTAGCAGAAGCGCCATGCCCGTGTGCCGCATTTTCATCTTCCTCCGTGATCTCCGGTAACTTCAGGCGCATAAAAATAAAGGCTACCGCAAGTACGGCGAGCCCGATAATGGCAAAGGGTAACACGATAGAAATCATTTTTTCGCCTTCTACATGACTTTGATTACCGTATATATACAATGCTATGAGGGGACCAACAACCCAGGCCAGCCCGTTAAACGACTGCGAAAAATTGATCCGGCGTTCGGCAGTTTCGGATGGACCTAATTTTGTCGTATACGGATTGGCCGCTGTTTCCAGCGTGGTTAAACCGGCACCAATGATCAGCAGACAGCACAGAAAGCAAACAAAGGATTCCAGGGGAGCCGTAGCAGCTGCCAGCAATGCCCCGCCGGAGAAAAGCAGCAATCCGAAGATCACACCTTTTTTATACCCATACTTTTTCATAAAAATCGCCGCCGGCATGGCCATACAGAAATAGGCACCATACAGAGAGAACTGGATAAAACTGGATTGCCATTTTTTCAGATGCAACATTTCCTGGAAATTCTTGTCCAGCGTATCCAGCATTCCGTGTGCTACCCCCCAAAGAAAGAACAACGCACTGATCGCTGCAAATGGCGCCGCATAGTTCACACCGTCCCGGATAAAAAGTGATTTCTTTTTGTTCATGTCAATTTTATAAGTTGGATAAATGGATGCGTCGAAGTGTATTTAGTTTACAACCCGCGTCAATGAACCATATCCTCTGCGAAATAGCCTGGGTTGCACCCGGTATGCGCAGTAAGAAGGTCTTGCTTTTTTTCATTGACATCGCTGATCGTTTTAAATTTAATGAGGCGGTAAAATACAGCTTTTTTACAGAATCCGGTTTCCCCTTGTTAATATAAGCTACAAAAATGTGAATTTTGTTTATAGCCGGTCTGCAGCCGTTAGCAATCAGCCTTCAGATATCAGTGTTCAGTTATTAGTCTTCAGTTATCAGCTATCAGAACCTCAGTTCTATTCGCCCATTCACCATTGCCTATTGCCCATGGCCCATTGACTATTGCCTATTGACCTTTTCCCCCTACCGGTACAACGGTCCGTAAACGGAACAGGCTCTGTAATCCGATCCCTCTGTATCCATACCAAAGGCGCCCCAGGCTGAAGGCCGGAATATCTTTTCGTCCGGAACATTATGCATCGCTACCGGTATGCGCAACATGGCGGCGAGGGTGATCAGCTGATCGCCGATATGTCCATAGCTGATAGCTCCATGGTTGGCGCCCCAGTTGGCCATTACCGCATATACGTCTTTAAAAGGCCCTGTACCTGTCAGGTTAGGCACAAACCAGGTGGTAGGCCAGATCCGGTCGGTACGTTCATTTAAAATGTCATGTACCTCACCGGGAAGGTCGATGGTATATCCTTCGGCAATCTGCAGTACCGGCCCCTGCCCCTTTACCAGGTTTAAGCGGCACATGGTCACCGGCATTTCGCCTTTTGTAAGAAAGGTGGAGGAATATCCGCCGCCACGCATATAATCACGGTTAGAAGGGCTCCATGTGGTTGCTGCCAAACAGGCCGCCGCTTCCGCCTCCCGGATCTCCCAAAAGGGTTTCATTGCCGGTTTTCCCCTCCGGGATTGCTGCCCGGTTCCATCCAATGTGGCAGAGCCGGAATTGATCAGGTGTATAAACCCATCCTGTGCCCGCCCCTCCGGTTTCCATCCGGATACACGTTCTGTAGCCTGTGGGCTCCAGTAGGTACGCACATCTGCAAAGATCTGTGCCGTATTGGTGAGCAGGTAATTAAACAACATGGATACGCCATTGTAACAATCATTTTCAGTGGCTACCATATAAGGATGCCGGATACCATTCCAGTCGAACGAAGAATTGAGCATCGCTTCAGAAAAATCACCGTCAGGCAAAAAGTCCGTCCATTGCCGCTGTCCCTGGAAACCCGAAACCAGGGCATGATGCCCTTGCGCTTCTTCCGCAAATCCCATTTCCTTCAGGCGGGGATTGCCGATCATCAGGTCCCGGATGATCATGGTCATTTTTACCACAAACTCCCAGTCCTTATCTTTCTCCCTTCTTGACTTGATCTTCTCCTTACGGTTATAATCCTTGCCTTCTTTACAGTATTTCTTTACCCATGCAATCGCTTTTTTAAATTCTTCAGGGTCAAAAATATTCAGCTGGATCCGCCTCAGGATCTCCGATGAATCTACATATTCATTGCGCATGCCCAGGTATTCCTGAAAAAATCCCGGGTCCACAATAGAACCGGCGATTCCCATCGATACGGATCCGATGGCCAGGTATGATTGTCCTTTCATTAATGCCACCACCATACCGGCTCTTGCAAAATTGAGCAGCTTTTCCTGTACATCTTCGGGGATGGAGGTATCTCCCATATCCTGCACATCGCGGCCATAGATGCCAAAACAAGGCAACCCTTTCTGATTATGAGCCGCCAGTGTTGCCGCAAGGTATACGGCACCCGGCCGTTCGGTTCCGTTAAATCCCCAGATCGCCTTGGGGATCGTCGGATTCATGTCCATGGTTTCGGAACCATAGCACCAGCAGGGCGTTACCGATAACGACACGCCCACATTGCTGGCTGCAAATTTTACGGCGCATGCTGCGGCTTCTGCTACCCCGCCAATACAGGTATCCGCAATGACACATTCTACCGGTGTTCCATCAGGATACCGCAGCTCCCGGGCATAAAGCGCCGCAACTGCCCTGGCCATACCCATAGTGGTTTCTTCCAAAGATTCCCTGATTCCCCCCAAACGCCCGTCGATGATGGGCCGGATCCCTATTTTCGGATAGGACTGCTTATTTGTTCTTTGTTTTGTTTTCATTGTTTCGTTATTGCTGGATACTGATCATTGATGTTTGTTCACGGTACTTCCTGCCGGGTTCCGGAAGGCCAGGTACCGGTTTAGGATTACGCGTACTGCTGTTATTTACCAAATACTTTTTCAATTTCATCTACAGACACACCCAATACTTTTGTTGCAATGGTGTTCAGCGCTGCTTTATCGCCGGTGAAATGATATACACTGTGTTTATGGGTTTGTGTGGCCCCGGGCTTCAGAAAGGCAGCGGGAGACACGCTTTCGATTTCATAAAACGGACCCATTTGCTTTCCGTCGGCCAGTGGTCCGTCATTATACGCATTCATGGCGTCTCCGCTAAACGGAGCCCGGTCTGTGCGCCACTCCTGGTTTAAATATTTCCCGGCAGGATCGATATCAAACTTTACGATCGTAAGCACATTGCCGATGGCATCATAGCTCCCAGCCACATCTTTTACCCGCGCCGGCGGAATGCCCAGCTTACCCCGGGATTTGCCATCGGCTTTAAAATATAACAGGCCGTTGCTAAACCGGATCCGGTCTTTTGCAATCTCGCCGAAATAGTCGGTAGTAGCTACTTTTCCGGCTGCATTATCCTGATAGGGTATCACGATCGTGCAGGCTTCAGAAGGCATAAACATATCCAGGTTCCACATACAGGGCGCCCCGGTTTTCTCATCCCAGGCAGCGGTTCCATTGTTCGTAATGCTGTTGGTCGTTTTAAAGGCAACCGATTTAACACCGGCACCTGCCGGCAGTCCCAGGTCTGCAGCAATCGCATCTGCGCTGATCAACGACACCTGCCGTACGGCCTTTAATTGCAAAGCAGTACCGGTATAGTTTTGCAGGCTCATTGTTTTGCTCATAGAAACGGTAGCAGCATCTGAGGCATCCAGGGTCCAGGGTTCCGTATCAATGGATGCCGGCGTTTTCCAATTTGCAAATTCCATCTTTGTTCCCGGCTTAAAGTACAGTGAGAACACTCCTCCTTCCGGGCCCAGCCATAAACGGTCTTCTCCCCCATAGGCATTCATATGCGCATCTTCCGGGCCTTCAAATGCCTTATAGTTTACCCATCCGAAACTCTTACCCGTTTGCCCATCGGCAGTAGAGGTAAACACCTTGGCCTGGTAACGGGGCGAAACAATGACCTGGCTTGCACCGTCACTGCTTTTCAGCACGATCAGCCCGCTGTCTTTTTGCTGCAGAAACTGTGCATCATATCCAAAAGTTCCGGGTGTGTGATTTTCCATAATTGTATTCGTTTTTGTTGAGTCAGCCGAAGCTCCTGGTGTTTTTGTATCACTATTGCAGGACGCAAGAACAGCGGCGGCGGCGATCACAGAAAGGGTATCTTTTATCTTCATGTGTTTGTTTTTAATGTTGGAAAGAGCAGTGAAAAAGTGTTCGCAGAAAAACAGTGAAATAAATAATTAAGGATGCATAATGTTTTTCTATCACTCAACTTCAACCTTCAATATTTAACCTCCTTGATAGCGAACCACAGATTTCTATAACGCCTAATTCACTTCCAGCACATCCATCTCCGGCAGCTTGGGAAACTTTTTATGGGGCTCTGTCTGGTACCAGTATGCTACCGTAATAATATCGGAGTGCTGTGGCAAATAGCGGCCACCGGATTTCCAGCCCAGGTCCTGTATGGTTACCTTCAGCTCTTTATCGAACCGGATGGGATCCATAATGTGCCAGCGATACATGCCAAAGCGCATTTGTGAACCGTACAATCCATCAGGCCGGAGCACCTGGTGCAATCCTGCATATGCAGTAGAAAATTCCTGGTATTGCCGGGTTTTCTTGTTTTCGAAGTTATAGGAACCACAGAAATAATCTTCCGTACCGGTGCCTACAATTGTAGCGTAGTCATCGTCGCCATCCATGAAGAATTTGATCTCACCTTCGCCCCACCAACCATTATTGGTAACGCCCACACCCATATAGGTGCCCACGTATTGTCCTTTGCCTTTTACACCGTCCAGGATGGTGTGCAGCGAGGTTGTATTGGGTTTGCTGCGGCGGTACTGGGCGTGAAAATAGGCTTCATCGGGTCCAACATCCGTAAGCGTATAATCTACCTGGTAATACAGGCGCATCGGTTGTGTATCGAGGTTTTGCATCGTGATCTTACAATTCTTACGGAAGGGCATTTTCCAGTAGGTGTTAAAGGCGCTACCCGGATTTACCGTCATTGCCAGCGAATTCAGCGGAGAAAACTCATTCCAGCCAATGCCGAAGAACGGCCCTACCGGGCTTTCCACCGAGGGATCAGATTCACCGTCATAATAAATCCTGAAAATAGAAAAATTAAAATTTCCGGTTGGTGTCATCCAGATATGCTGTACGGCTCCCGGGCCAGCGATATCAGCCATTGTAAAGGTTTCTCCGGGTTCGATGATGATAAAGGGATTCACTTTCCATCCCCTTCCCAGGTCGCGCGCTTCATTGGCAGCATTGGCCACATTGCGTTTGCCCTTATCTCTGGCGGGATCTGCCATTCCGCCTTTACCTTTCTCTCCGGTAAAGTTCTCCGGACTAATGGATCGGGTTTTTGCGTCAGAAAGACGCGACAGGTTTCCCAGGCTCATATCAAGGCCGTTAAACTTTTCCTGCTGTGCAAAGCCATAGCAAAATGCAATTACAGATAAGAACAGAAGTCCAATTTTTTTCATACAGACATTTTTTAATGAACAATCGTAAATATAAAAGCTTATACGTTTAAGCAAAAATAATAAGTTTCCACATATCCACAAATTTTTATTCCTATGCGGCATATTCTTGTTCAATGGCACCTTATGAGCAACACATTATTTATACGCCGTGCAGGGTACGCCGGCTGCTGCTTTCGCCTTTTACAATGACGGATGGAACGGTAATTTTAATGCATTTTTTACTACGGGAGTCGATGGATTGCATCAGCGACTGAACCGTATTTTCACTGATCGACTGAAGGTTTTGTTTAATATAGGTAATGGATGAGTAGAAAAAGTCAAAGACATCGCTTTCATCAAAACTGATTACGCCCAGGTCCTGTGGTACCTTTATCCCCCGCGCGTGAATCGCTTTTAACGACTGTACAGAGATGCTGTTGGTTGCAAAAACCAGGGAATCTACCGCCCGGCCCTTTGCGTCCAGAAAGCCTTCCAGTGCTGCGGTAACATGATCCTTGTAGTTCCCATACGGAACCCTGGCCAGCCATTTTGAATTGAATTTAATACCGCTGTCTTTTAAGGCATCCTTGTAACCGGCAATACGGTCCATCATATGTGTCAGTGTGGTATCATAGGCAATAATTCCGGGTTTTTTATACCCGTTCCGGATCAATAGCTTAACAGCATTGTACATGGCATCATGGTTGTCTGTAACCACTACATTGGTTTCAACTTCACTAAAGCCCCTGTCCATTAATACAAAGGGAACGCCTTTATTCCGGAGTTCTTCGATCTGCGATTGCGATCCGGCTACCGGGGTAATGATCAGCCCATCTACCTGGCGGTTTAAAAAAGTATTGATCAGGTTTTGTGATTTTTCCAGCTGCTCATCGCTGCTGCCAAACAATACCGTGTATCCCCGCTTCTGGGCCTCTAATTCAATGATGCGGGCCAGCATCGCAAAAAACGGATTGGAAATATCTGCCACAATAAGCCCGAGCGTATGTGTCTTTCCAAATTTCAGTCCCCGGGCGATCAGATTTGGCTGATAATTCATTTCCGCCGCTACTTTTTTTATCCGTTTTGCCGCCGCCTCCCCCACCCGGGCCTCTTTCTCTTTACCATTGAGTACATAAGATACCAGGGCGGTGGATACGCCTACTTTTTGCGCGATATCTTTTAACGATACACGTTTCTTTATCATGAAACTTTTTTATTGAATGATCATTTCTCGATGTTCCATACCCGTATTCTCATAAGAACGACCGATTATTACCTAAATTACAAAAATTGGAATTATTGACTGAATAAAATATTTTCCACGCCGTTTATTTTCAGATTTCAGTGCTTCCTCTTTTATATTCCCGTTATTTATGGCTTTAGCCTGGTCAATTGCCTTCGGGAAGTAAGGCATTCTAAAACACCGATATGACCTTCCATGTACATCATTGATTCATTGCCGGGATGTTCAGATCCTTACGATCACTAATAACCGATTTGCCTATTCTATTTAATCCTGGATGTAAAAAAGCCGCTGGGTTGGTTCCTATTTTATTCTTGCAAACATTACCCGGTCAAATACCAGTCCGGGTTGCGTATCTCTGCTCCTGAAGAGCAGGTTCACCGGTATGAAGCCATCGGTTATTTCGATTTCTCCGACGGGCAAATCTACAGGTGCCCCTCCTTTATTAAGCGGCACAGTATTCCAATCCCGGATCTTTACAGCATCCGCAATACGCACTTCCAGGTGATCGGTTTCTGCCTTCAGCCGGTGCAGAAAGACCCGGTATTTTCCTGGGGGCACTTCTGATACATTGATGTTCAGGCTGGCATTGTCATTGCCTGTAAGCATTGCCACATCCCGCTTTAACTGCAAGTTCCCATTATAGGTCAGGTGCCGCATCAGCCGGGTATAAAACGTTATCGTATCCGGTATATATACCTGGGTATTGGTGCGATCCGGTTCTATTGAACGGGCAATTGGCGCTGCTGCATAATACAATGCAACGGAGGTATACTGTACCTCCCGGTTGTTATTTACGGGGCCATGTTCAATCGTGTGCAGTATGCTTTTTTCAAACGGCATCTTATCTGTCAAAAAGAACCGATATCCTCCCGTTCTTCCCAGGGGTAGCGAGTAATCAAGACAACCGCTCAAAGGCGCTCCCAGGCGCTCTACCCATCCCCCGGGCTGTGCGTACCATCCTCCATTAAAATAATCTTCAGAGCCGGTGCCATGGGCAGTCATTACTCCATCAACGGCGGTATAATCATCTCCTTCAAAATATTCAGTAAAATTCGTAGCATCTGTGGCCTGGCCCTGGAGGATTGTTCCGATATAATGTCCCCTCCCCGCACCTTTCAGAAAAACATAAGGTTTTCCCAGCGGCGGCTCTTCCTGCTTCCAATATGCATAGAACCGGCCTTCTTTTTCAGGGTTCCGTTTTTGATGCGCATAATATACAGTAGCTGTCAGGTCGAGCGGTTGCTGACCGGCATTTCCATCGCGGTATACCAGTTCTATTTTTGCACTTCGATCAAACGGCATGGGAATATAACTATAAACCTTTGCAGGCGTGGCTCCGAGGAAGAGGCTTTCCATGGACCGGGAGCCATAGGCAAAGCCAAAGAAATCGGCAACCGGGACCAGCACGGCGGGCCGGGGCTCACCATCCCAGGTAATCTTCAGATCCAGCTGTTTCGAGATGCCGTTAAATGCCGTGGCAGATTTTAGCTCCAGTCCCAGTACCCGACCTCCCTGTTGCAATGCCGCAAGGGTTACAGAACGCCCAGGTTGCAGCAATACATCTTTTGTAATGGCCGCGGGGGCTACGGCATAAAACGCCCGGATGTCGCGGCCGGCATTGCTCCATAATGCAACGGCCTTCTTTAACCGTCCCTGCTCAGCCATCGCCTCTTCTTTTTTAAACGTACGCACCTGGTAACGCGCATCGTAGCTGCGGTACTGAACCTGGTGGAACAGGATCTTTGCACCACGGAAAACAATCTTGCAACTTTTATTATACGGAATGGGAATATAGCTGTAAAAGCCCCCTACTTTATGTGCAGCCAACGGCGGTAAAAAAGGAGCGGTTGTTCCATTGAAGAGATCTCTGAACTTTATCGTCAATCCTGGCGAGGCGTTTCCATCAAAATAGAAGTCGAGGGTATCATCGGTTGGGGTTGGTGTCCAGATGCGCTCAATTACTCCCTGCCCCTTTTGATCAAAGATCACCAGCCCATCAGCTTCCTTTCTCAGATATGAATATTTGCCACCAAAACCATCGTCGTTGCCTCCTGTGGTATCATAGGATGATATTTGCTTTACCAGGGTTCCGTCCAGGTAGCGTGGCAGGGTGCTCAAACTGCAAAGGCGATCCAGCTCGATTGCAAAAGTAACCGGCACCTGAGCCCTGCTTGTTAAACTAATGGCGAGCATCAGAAAAAGAGCGCAACCGGCAGCAAATTGTTTCATATGCTTTGTTTAATCGTTAAAGCATAGATAGGAGCAACCATCTTATCCACCAAACATTCCGGGTCACCGGCGCTTCTGCTTCTGCTTCTACTCAGCCAGGCACAGCACATCATAGACCGAAGGCACCAGACCACGAGGTTATTACTCCCCCCTTCATTCTTTTACATTATCCTTTTGCGAAGCCGGCACCCGATAGCATGCTACTTTCTTCGCTGCTACCGGGTACCGGCATCTCAATTATCCGATAGTAAAAATAAAAGACTTCGATTCAACAACAAGCCGTCAATAACGAGGTCCTTTTTTCTGCAATAATACGGTCTCCTTTTACAAAAGCCTCTTAAACGTATTGATCATAAACCGGTAATATGAAATGCGGCTATTGTTCATAGTACTCGATTACCCTGAATTCTGATAATTGGAAGGACGCATTCGTTCCAAACTTTTCGTTGATCACAATACGATAATATTTATATAGCTGCTGATTACTCATTTCAAATCGTTTTGTTTGTTTATAATCGGAAAACACAACATTGGATTGCGTATCTAAATTCACCCAGGTCTGTGCATCACTTGAGCCCTGGAATATCCAGCTTTTTGGATCGCGGTCATGTTCATCATTACCAGAGGTAAGGGTATAAGCACCAATGCTAATCTGCTGTTGAAAACCTAGTTGCATCCAAAGCCCGGATACAAAACTTCCTGTATAGAATTTAGTATTGATATTATTATCTACTACTTTCTTTGAACCCTCATTCGCATCAGCGCCTCCGGAATTATCAATATTTACACTCAAAGTGCCCTTTGCCGTTACATCCCGTTCTGGTCGAACAATATCATCGATCCGGAACCAGGTCGTTGTCAGCGCCGAATCTACTTTCTCCCCACCAGCAGACTTTAATGTAATAGGGAACATATACTTTGCCTTTACATCCAGCTTCTTACTTTCGATGGTTATTGTCAGCGGCTCCGAAGTCGTTTTACCCTTCTTTATAACAGAGCTAAAACCGGAGATACTATAGCTTCCTGCCGGCAAAGGCACATATTGGGTATTATTTTCCTGGTTATAGCGGGCGATCCAATCTTCCTTTAATTCAAACTCTACAGGAATATCCTTCGGAGCAGCTTTCATAGACATACCAAATGAAGCACCAAACCCTAATTGCGTTGGCTTGCTGGACATTGTAAGCGGAATGATATTCCTTCCCTGAGCTGCCTGTGCCATCAGTACCTTACCTTCGAACCCGGGGTAGTCTTTTTCAAAGATACTTTTACCACAAGCGCTCAACAGCAACACCAGGAAACCGGTAATACTGGCATAAATAATATTATGAACTCTTTTCATTTTAGTTTAATTTAAGAAATGAAATACGAAGGCTATTACCATCCGGGGTTTTGTTTAAGGTTGGGATTTCTGAATGTTTCATCCAGGGTAACCGGAATCACCAGCATTGCGTTCCGCCAGGGACGTTTCTCTACCAGGAATCGCTCGTACTTAAAACCGGATCCCTCCTTAATGGCTCTCATGCCCCATATGTTCTGCTCTGTTTGGGACGCTATTTTCCATCGCCGCACATCCCAGAACCGCTGGTTCTCTGCAAATAACTCCACGCGGCGTTCATTGCGGATGCGGGTTCTCATCTGATCCTGAGTAAGACCCGCAGGCAGCTCAGGCATGCCAGCCCTCGACCGGATTGCATTTACGTACTGTGCTATATCGGCATTGCCCGGAGCATATTCATTCAGCGCTTCTGCATAATTTAAATACAACTCTGACAAGCGAAACTTAATGCCATCTGTAGTACGGGATGTTTGCCCCACGGTTTGTCCTTCATCCACCAGCTTTCTTTGATAGTAACCGGTTCTTGAATGATCTGTGTTGGTGCTGGCTTCATCCCGGCCGCCGGCAAAGGTTTCTACAGCCCGCCCCTTAAACTGGGCGCCATTGTAAAGGATATCCGTATAAAACCGCGGGTCCCGGTCTACATACGGCGTAGCTTCTTTATAAAGCGACGACGTTGCGATCGGTGTTCCGTCTTTCATTTCATAATCATCCACTACATTTTGAGTAGGAGCAGCTGCAGACCATCCGCTATATCCAAAGGGGAAGTAATGGCGTTCAAACTCAGATCCGCCTTCTTCATTCATCCGGACCCACAATACCTCCGGACTATTCCAGGGTTGGATATACATATTTTTCCGGGAGGTAAGATTCGGTTCCAATTTATACCCGGCTGTTGCGCAATAATCAATGGCCGCCTTGGCCGCATCGGCCGCTATTTTCCATTTTGCGGGATCTGAGGCGATCGTATTTTCTGAGACATCCGGGAATGGAGTAGTCTTTCCGGTCTGCGCCCATAATGGACTGGCCGAATACAGGTAGATCCTGGATTTGAGCGCCAGGCAGGCAGCCTTCGTTACACGCCCAAAATCCTGCGGCTGATAAGTAGCGGTCTGCACCCGGGCGTAAGCCATATCACAATCCGCAGCGATCTGAGCCACGCAGGAGTCATAACTATTCCGCGGCCGTTTCAAGGCGGCATCGTCATTTGGATCCTGGATCACATTATTTACAATAATTACCCCTCCAAACTGCCTTACCAGCTCAAACAATGCCCAGGCTCTTAAGAAATACACTTCGCCAATCCTGTTTTTTAAGTCTCCTGCCCGGTTGGGATTATCCGGCGTATTGTATTTTGCAATCCCTTCCAGGATGGAATTTGCTTGCCGGATCATTACATAGTAATCCCGCCAGGTATTACCGATCGGATTATCTGTTGGCGATAAAGAGCCGGAATTGAACCGCATGGAAGCCATCCAGTTAGAAGCATCTTTTGCCTCATCCGTAGCAGAGCTCATCTGATACCCCTGCAGGTACCCATATACTTTTGGCAGCTTGCTATAAAGATTATTAATAACCATATCCGTTTGGCTAAACAAGGTAAAGATATCCTTATCCTGTTGCTGTGTGGTAGCCGCCCGGTCGAGAAATCCTTTATTACAGGCAGCAAATAAAGCTCCGGATATGATTAAAAGTACTGCCCAATATTTTGTTGTTTTCATAACAGTAATAATTAAAAGTTAATATCTATACCAAACGCCCAGATCTTCTGAATCGGATACATTGCACCATATCCATCATCAATTTCAGGATCTACAAAATAGTCGCTCAATGCATTTTTGAAGGTAAACACATTCATACCGTTTACAAAGAACCGGGTAGATTTCAGTTTCAGTGCCCGGGTCCATTGCGCAGGCAACGTGTATCCTATTTCCACGTTCTTGATTCTTAAATAATCAGCGTTTCGGATCCAGAAGGTAGACCCCCTGTGGTTATTGGCATTGGTGCTGTTATGGAGGAGCGGATAGGTTGCCGTGGCTGCTGTTTCCGGCGTCCAGCGGTTTAAGTGAAACGGCTTTACTTTCCCTTCCTGGAAAAATTCATATACCGCCTCATTGTTCAGTAATGCGCTGGCATGAGCGGCTCCCTGGAACAGGATACTAAAATCTAATCCCTTATAGCCCCCGCCACCTGAAAAACCATACATAATTTCGGGAGTACGGGAGTACCCGATCGGCCGTTCATCATAGCCGGCCAATACCTTTCCGTCTCCATCCAGATCCAGGTATTTCAGATCGCCCGGAAGCACCGTTCCAAACTGCTGGGCGCTGGCATCCACTTCAGCCTTGCTTTGAAAAAATCCGGTGTATACTAACCCGAACTTGGTTCCGATAGGCAGACCTGTCCGGTACATCCAGGGATTGGTTCTTGCTACCTCATCCTGGAATACGATCTTATTCCTGGCATAGGTGAAGTTCCCTTTCAAAAAATAAAAGAACTTCCCAATGGTCATCTTATGTCCCAGATCCACATCAATCCCCTTGTTATCTACAATCCCCAGGTTCTGGGGTTTAATATTCTGACCAAATACATCAGTCAATGTTCCCCTGGATATCAGGATATTGGTTCTACGTTCTTTAAACGCTTCAACGGTAAAACTTAAGGCGTCATTCCACAAGGAGCCTTCGATTGCCAGGTTTAATTTACGACCCCGCTCCCACGTAACACCCGGGTTTCCAATAGCGCCCTGAGCCCATCCGTTGGCTTGTGTAGGATTATTTCCTGTACCAAACCAATACTGACCGGCACCAGCCCAGGATGTAAACCAAAGAAACCTTTCACTACCTACCTGGTCGTTACCAACCTCACCATAGGAGGCTCTGAGTTTCAGAAGATTTATAAAGCTTAATGCATCATTATTACCAATAAATTTTTCCTGAGAAATTACCCATCCCCCGGATATCGAAGGGAAAAGGCCATACCTGCTTTCCGGCGGAAAGTTTTCGGATCCCATATAAGAGCCGTTCAGTTCCAGCATATACCGGGAATCATAGTTATATTGTGTTCTGAACAGGTATGTCTGAAATGCATAGGGAATTGCAGAACCCGATCTTCTTAACCTCCGGTTCCAGTTTCCCATTGCAGTAATATTGTGTTTTCCATACTGCCGGAACCAGTTAAGTGCTCCTTCAACAAAACTAATACGCTCTAAACCTCCACCGGAAAAACTTCCGTTGGGATCAATTCTTGAGTCACTGCCCACCTGCACATACCGGTCGATGGTTCCGTCATCCTTGTATACAGGATAAAACACTGCATATCCTTTACCATAGCTCACGTTAGGGGTAGCTGTATTATCATATGAATAAGACAATTTAACACTGAGGTTTTTTGTTAACACATCCAGCTTTTGCACAGCAGATAAGGTTCCCTGGATCGTATTGTTAAGATAAATCCGATAGCCTCTTCTGGCTACCTCACCCAGCAAATTGGAAGTATAGGTACCGTTTCCAAACAAGGAGCTATCCGGGTTTATAATCGGATAAATAGGAGGCATCCGGTTCATAATATTCATGATCGTACTGGCAGAAGTATTAGGGTCGGATCTGTTTGTCTGAATGCCGGCAAGATTCAGGCTTACCAACAGGTTCTTGGTTACATCAACATCTACATTGGCGCGCAGGTTAAACCGCTTCATCACGTTATTGGAATTATACCCCTGATCATTTTCCTTGGTATGTTTATAGTTTCCTTCCTGAATATTCAGGCCCGCAGACAAAAAGTACCTTACAATATCCGTTCCACCGGTGATGTTCAGGTTCGCATTTCCCACCTGCGATGGCTGTATTAAAAACTTGTAATAGTCTGTATTATACCCTGTACCATTTTTATAGGATTCCAGTTGTGCATCTGTAAATGCCGGCTGGTTACCATCATTCATTAACGCCTCATTTTTAAGCCGGGCATAGTCATATGAGCCCAGAAATTCAGGAATTTTTGTTGGCTCCTGCTTTCCATAAGAGGTTCTGAAACTCATTTGAGGAGTGCTTCTTTTACCCCGTTTGGTAGTTACCATTACCACCCCGTTGGCACCACGCATACCAAACACGGCAGTAGATGCCGCATCTTTTAATATGCTAAATGATTCGATATCATTCGGATCAATATAGTCCATACTCCGCTCCACCCCATCTACTACTACTATTGGACGAGCATTGCCCAAAGTGGCAATCCCCCGGATATAAAGGGCAGAAGCATCAACACCGGGTTCCCCACTTCGCTGCGTGGTGATTAAGCCGGGTAGCCTACCCGCCAGTGCGTTCGTCAGATTCGATACCGGGCTTTGCAGCAGGTCCTTCGTGGTGATTGTAGATACGGAACCGGTCATGGTAACTCTTTTTTGTTTACCATAACCGACCACTACTATTTCATTAATCGTACCTTGCTGGCCGATCATTACTACATCCAGCTTTTCATTCACACCTGGTTTAATTTTCTGCAATTCATAACCAACATGTGAAAATTGGAGCGTGTCGCCAATGGGTACCGCGATGGTATACTGCCCCTGTTCATTGACAACTGCAACCGTTGCTCCATTACTGCTACTTACCGTTACCCCCGGCAACGGTTGCCGGTTTTCGTCCATAACGATACCGGACACATGCATGGTTTCCTGCGAAGCCACCCGTTCAAATGCGCCTTGCAATAAAAGTGCACACAGCAGCAGCAATACAGCCCTCAGGTTGTGCAGTTGTTTAGCATTTTGTTCTTTCATACTTTAGTTTAAAATTATTAAGCAAGCGGTTTCGTTTTATCGCCGCTTCAGTACTCTTTGCCAGCGGATCGTCCGGAGGGCATTCCAATTCCACCCAGTCTGTTTTTTAACAAAAACGTTTTAGCACAAATCTGAAAAAAACACCGGAAGATGATTCCACTGTTACCACTGGTACATGTAAGCGCAATTAAAACCAACAAATCAATCGTTTTAAATAAACATATAACACTAACAGGAATTAAAAGCAGCATACAGATAATTCCGGTTTCCGAATTCTCCATTTTTCGCAGCAAATACGAGCCCGAAGATAGGCCTTAATCGATTAAATTACAAAAAAAATCGCTTTTCTAATAAAAAGAGAACCAGCATAAGTCAATACGACTACCCTATAGAAAAATTTTTCCTAAAAATTTATGACAGCCCGTATCCCCTCACTTTCGTTTTCAAACTGCAGCAATAATGTGTTTGAACCAGCATCCCAATCTTTCCGCAATAACCGAACATCCGTATCCGTATTTTTTTTGCTGAGCCGCACTTCTTTTGGAGCTGCAGGCAGGTATATACGCATCATATTGATGGTTCCGGTGGGGCTTTTTAGCAGGAAGGAATACTTCCCCTGCTGATATTGCTCTTCATATGCACGCCCGGCTGCAGCCAGGATCACCGGCCTCTGCTCATGAATGGTTTTCAGATCGTACAAGAATGCCTGTTGCCCGGGCTGTACTTCTTTTTGTTTCAGCACCGGCAACTCTGGGTCAAAAAGATCCACAACCGGACCATTTATCCTTAGCGGAGCCCTATCTGTATTTTCGTCCAGCGTAGCGGCGATGATATATGGTCCACGCTTTAATAAGAAGTGATTCTTTTTTTCCAGTTTTCCGCTTCCTGAACGGGCATATGCCTTAGCCACCAAATCCAGGAATGGCGCATCTTTCGCGGCTTCCAATACCAATTCTTTCGGATCCAAACGGTTTACCATTATCCAGCCTTTGCCGGCCTTTATGAATCCCTGTTGCCCTTCTTTGAAATCTAATAACCGGAATAATTCTTCGGACGGCGTTTTATAGGAAAGTCCCTCGGTGTTCCACCACTCTTTTACAGATTGAAACGGATCATTATCCCGGCCGTAATAAAGCAATATGCCTCCCCCGCGCACCCATCGGTTCAGGGCCTGGTGATATTGCTGCGATAATGGCTTCATATTGGCATAACTCATGATCAGCACCCGGATGTTCTTCAGCGTATTTGGATGTTCCAGGTTCTCCATATGTACCGTCTCTACCGGAATACCATTCTTCAGCAAGGGCAGGGACATACCATAAAAATTAGAAAGCTGTGGATCTTCGTATCCGGCATGGGTAGGAAAGCGTTGAAACATCATGGAGTTAGACACCAGCACACCAATGCCATGGCTGCCGCTGATCTTATTGGACGACAGCGGCATTGTATTTAACGCATTTACCATCATCTGCATCTGGGTAGCATAGGCTTTGGAAATAGGATAACGCACTGTATCATTTTCCAGTTTAAAACGTCCCAGGTAAATGCGGTTAGGCCAGGGCATTACTTCATAGTCTGCAACCATCGGGTACAGCAACTGTGCTGTAAATGTAGCCTGGTAGTTCTTTTTATAATCGTCCCAGGTGCGGGGCCAATCTTCAATGGGATCCGTAAGAAAAAACATTTTCTTGCCGGTGGGCGCTGTCATGGACACCATCGACCCATATTCCAGGAAGGCGTTTTCAAACACGCGTTCTTTTTTCACACCATTGTAATATACCGGTTCTCTGGAGGTACCCGTCCATACCTGTGCAATATATCCATCCATATCTTTAAGCGAAGCCAGGCTTGCTTCGGGACTTACGATCCGCCAGGAGGAATAATTCAGCAAAGAGTGCGTAGGCACATAACAGCGTACTACTTTACCCTGACTTTTAGAATAGGTTTTTACATAGGAGAAAGCTTCCTGAAGCGCATGAAGGTATAAATGATATTTGAGCTTGGACGACAGGTAGGTAGCTTCAGGAGACTGGTGCTGCGGCTGCCAGGCTGATCCGTAATATTGCTGCCATTCTTTTTTAAATGCCGCACTGTAACCGGCTCTTGCCCAAAATTCCGGTTCTTCCAGGTGAATAGCGGTAACACCTGCATCAATAGCCCGTTTCAAATGCGTTTTAAAATACCGGAGATAATTTTCAGTGGGCACGATATACGGCACGTCTTTACCATGCCAGATCGTATCGCCATTTTGTTGTACCTGCCCTTCATCGAAATGCTGCTTCCCGTCAAAACCACCTTTAAAATAATCCTGGTACTGCCCCCAGGCAATGCCTGTCATAAAATGCACCTGGTACCCTTTATCGCGCCAGCCTTTAACCCGTTCTTCAAAGGTTTGGCCACCGTCGTTTATTCCGTAAACAATGGCGATGTCTGAACGTACATCATACGCTTCGTTCCAGGGAGCAGCAATCTGAAAGGCTGTTTTTTCCTGGGCTACAACAACGGATGTTATCAGTAAGCAAGCCAATATCTTGATGACATATAATTTCGTAGAAGGCATATTAAAAAATTTAGGTTTTAATATTAGGGGATATCTACCCGAACAGCTGCATTATAGTTATGCCGTTTAATATTCTCCGTTGCATAGTTAATTCTGGCCGCCGCTCTTATAAACATCGTTCTTCCTGCAGGAATTGTTCCCTGTGTTGTAATTGTTACCGGCTGTCCCAGGGAAGCTTCAAATGCATTTCCCGAATAATTGATAATTGTAGAGTAACGGCTATCCCATTCCCTGTAACCAACGTATGGCACCTGACTTACAAACAGACGCAGGTCCGTTACATTCAGCATATCATTCAATGCCGCATCGTTATAGTTGCCCATGGGGCCAATCTTTGCCTTAAAGTCTGCAGGGCTTACCGCTCTTGTTACTTTTACGGTTGCCGTAATTTTACCATTTGCAACAGTAGGCGTACCCACCCACTCTATCTTCAGGAACGGTTGTACCTTAAATTCCAGTTCGGTCACGCCCTTTATTTCTAATGTTTTTGACTCGTTGGCAACGGTGTCTCCATTTGTATTTAGCCGCACTAACGGTATAAATGCCCCATCCACTCTTACATTATAGGTTCCTTTAAAAACTTTTGTATTCTGAAAAACACCTTCTTTCATACAATAGAAATCCAGGTTTTCCGGGTTTGAGGCGATCCAGCTCAGTTCCCGCATCCGTATTCTTGTACCTTCACTACCCTGATCCGTTAATACGGGTTCCCCGGTAACTACATCCACTACTTTACCTTTAAGCGTCTCCTTCGGCTCGGAATAATTATCCAGTTTTGTACAGGCATTTATTCCTGTTAACAGGATTAGTGTCCACAGCGTATAAAGCGATCTTTTCATATATTATTTTTTACGTAGTTTCTTCAATAAATAAATTAACGGCCGGGTTGCTGATCAATAACCGGGCTTTTCGTAACTTCTCCGGATGGAATCATAAAATAATATTCTTGTTCAGTGATCCGGAACCGCTTCCTGGATTCTTCAAAACCAGCATCAAAAAAATATTTATTGGCCACAGAAGAATAAAATGGATACAACCCTCTGTAATAGGCACCGTCTGCCTGTGTAAAGCCATTCAACATATCGGAATGTTGTGTCCGCCATCTGCGGATATCCCAGAGAATTTTGTTTTCAAATGCCAGTTCCTTGCGGCGTTCTTTCCGGATGCGTTGTAACCCATCAGGTCCTGATACATCTCCGGAACCCACAAGCGGCGTAGCACCGGCCCGCTCACGAATATCTTTTATGGCGTTGTATGCTACCGCCTGCAAATCATCGCCATTGAAAGAGGTTTCACCTGCAAGCATTAACTCGGATGCTGCTTCTGCTGCATTTAGCAATACTTCAGCATAGCGCATTAGGATGAACGACTGTTCCGACCGCCCTTCCAGCACGAGCGCCTGCGGCATGGTTGGGTTTAACCATTTACGCACCACAAATCCCGTAAAAGCTGCAGTCAGATCGGCATTTCCAAACGGGCCGCTTTTACCCCCCGCATTCATTTTTGATCCATCAGGGAGCGTAACCACTTCATGTGTAGTACCATTCTGCGAGAGGAACAGTGACTTTGTAGAGAATGTGCCCTTTGCTGTATACGCATCTACCTGATTGTAGGTTTGAGGCCCTCCAATCGAATAGTCTGTTGCGCCGTTCACTGCACGAAGCGGCGCAATTCCATTTGTAACACTTCCGGTAAAAATGCCCCGCCGTATTTCTATCGCTTCCGACTTGAAAATTTCCCCGGGCAAAATAACATTGGCCCGTAACCTTGGCTCCGCATTTGCAAAAAGATCGGTAACCTTATCATACAACAGATATTTACCATTGGCATCAAGCACTTTGATGGTACCATCAGCGTTTTTAGGAATACCATCAAATAGCTCTACAAAATCCAGTGTGGGGCAGTTACCTGCTGAGTACCCATTTCCTCCCATTAGCTGCCGGGGAATATTATAGGCATCATACCCATGGGCCAAATCGGGATACTTATAATCCTTTGTATAAATATTTTCAGAGCTGGTCGCATCAAAAAACATGTCTACCATATTCTGATACTGCGCGTCTTTATCATTGGCGGCCCATTTCTTTTTATACAACGAATACTTGCCCGATTTGATAATTGTACTGGCGGCTTTATAGGCCTCAGTAAAGTATTTTTTTGAAGTAGTAGCAGCAGTTGCAGGATCAAACCCGATAATCCTGACCTTTACTTTTTGGCCAAAACCTGTAATCTTATTGTATTTGGCTACGGAGCCAGCATACAGCATGGCCTCCGACTTAAATCCAAGTGCTACATATTTGTTTGCATACCCTTTAACCGGGCTGGTTTCGGGCAATAGTTCAATGGCCTTATCAAAATCGGCTAATGCCTGATTCCAGGTCTCTTCTTCGCTTGCCCTGGGTATTTCCAGTTGTGCCGCGGGGTTTTCCGGATATTTGAGCACTTTTGTTGCTAACGGCACGCCTCCGTATCTTTTCGCCAATGCGTAAAAGACCATTGCCCGGGCAAAATACGCTTCACCGGTAAAGTCATTGAACTCTGCATCTACAAAATTGGATTTATATCCGGGTAAGTTCTCTAAAAGAAGATTCGCATCCCGCAACAGGTTAAAGGCCCGTACCCAATATGCACCGTTCCGGGCCCAGCCTTCTGAAGTCATTGCCTCTCCAGCATCTCTTCCCAGTGAAGAGCCTTCATTCGTACCCGGAGTTACTAGCCAATCGTCAAAAAACTGGCGCGCAGGAGAATATTTAAAATCCTCAAAGGGCATTTGGCTATACATTCGCGACAGGTATAAAGACACGCCTTTTGAATTTGAAAAAAGATCAGACTCGTTAACAATATTTTTTGGAGGCACATCCAGGTAGTTTTTACACGAGATGGTGATGCTGATACCAAGCAATATAAATAAGAAATATTTCAGTTTCATCTTGAATACTTTTAGAAGGTTACATTTAGACCAACAGACACGGTTTTATTCAGCGGATACAGGTAGCCATAGCTATCAGTGGGATGTTCCGGATCTACATATTTTACTTTTGTTGAGGTAAGCAGGTTGTATCCATTTACATAAAACCGGGTATTCTTAACGCCCAGTCTTGTTATCCATTTTCCCGGAAGCGTATAACCCAGCTCCACCGATTTTAAACGGAGATATGCCCCGTTGACTGAATTATAGGAAGAGCTGGCATCTGGTAAGGTTCCGGTATACCCGTAGTAACCCGGTACCCATTCTGTTTTAGGATCATAAGGGTCTGCTTTGGGATCTTTGGGGTGCCACCGGTCCATAAACTGCACCATTGCTCCGGATTCATTATTGCCCCATAAAGGCTGATATAATTGCTCCACATACTGCACTGTAGACAGTGCTGAGCCCTGAAGCAAAAAGAACAGGTCGATCCCCTTATAGGAAAAGTTGGCTGAAAAACCATAATTAACCCAGGGTGTGGAACTTAACTGAAACGGATGCCGGTCCAAGTCATTGATCTCGCCATCTCCGTTCCAGTCCTCATAACGGTAATCGCCGGGTACAGTACCACGTCCAACATATACCGGGCTGTTCCAGATATCATTCCAAGACTCAAAACGGCCATTGCCTGTATATCCCCACCACACATTTTGCAGACGATCGTTTTGATTGTTTCTCCAGTTCGAATAAGAGCTGCCGTTAGGCCCGCGTTCTACATATAACGCCTTTATTCTTGTGAAAGAGAAAATACCTTTTAAACTGTAAGACACTTCTCCGATATGGCTATTGTGCAGTATTTCAAAATCATATCCGTAATTCAGATCACTGTTAATATTTTCATCCGGAAGTGCAGCGCCTACCACGGTTGGGATGCCGCCGTTTCTCTTTGCTAAAAGCCCATCTCTTCTCCGCTGAAAATAATCAAATGTAAAGCCCAGCAATCCGTTCCAGCCCAAGAAATCGATACCGGCATCAAATGATTTGGAAGTATACCATGTAATGGCCGTATTGGGAATTCCTTTATTACTGGCACTGGCGATAAAATTTCCGTCAAAAACATATCCACCGGTAAAATTCCTGGAATCCGTACCGGTTGGATAATTATAACCACTTGCCCATTGATAAGCCGCCGCTCCGTCGTCGCCCATTACACCATAAGAGGCACGCAGCTTTAGCTGTTTAATAAATGCCAGGCTGGTAGCATTTTTAATAAACTTCTCTTCCGAGATCCTCCAGCCAACAGATCCCCCCGGGAAAAAGCCCCATTGATAGCCCCCGTTGAATTTTGATGATCCGTCATATCGAAAGAGAAATTCCGCGAGGTACTTATTGTTAAACGCATAATTAACGCGGCCCGCCAATCCCAGATTGGTAAATTCATAAAGATCACCGGAACCAGTGTTCATTTTTGCCTGTTGGTTTAGTGGCACTCCCGCAAATAAATAAGGCAATGGCAGTGCCAGGTCTCGTTGTGCATTGAAGTTATCACCCTGTCTTTTTTGAGTTTCCCAAATCAATGCTCCATCCACCTTATGTGCGCCGTTAAAAAGCCGGCTATAGTTTAATGAAGTCTGACTCAGCAACTGAGAATAAAAATAGGCTTCCCGGGTGATGCGGTCGGGAGATTGCCGGACGAAGGCCGGCAAAAATTTTTGTGCAGCATCATCATAGCGGTACTGCTTATATTCTTTTTGAAAGTAATTCCTGTTGGAAATGGAATAATCATAACTGAATAAGGTTTTAGCATAAAGCCCTTTTATAGCAGGAACGTCATAACGCAGACTCAGTACCGGCTGCACCCAACTGTTCTTATATACCCTGTAGCCACTGATATCCTTGCTCATGAAGGAGATTGGGTTATCGCCCTCAATCAAACCATGGTAGGGCTTGGTTGGATCATCATTTGCATAAGCCGGAATCTGCGGCCCCTGCCTCCAAAATCCACGGATGATCCACCAGGGACTTTGATAAGGCTGATTCGTTGTTTCCGTAACAAGATTCACATTGGCATCCAACGTAAAACGTCTGGAAATTTTTGCTGTTATACTGGTCCGTAAATTATACTTGTTATAATTAAGGTCATTGGTCTTAAAAAAGCTTCCCTGGTTTTGATATCCTCCCCCAATATAATACTGAAACTTCTCATTGCCTCCCGTTGCACTTAAATTATGCTGGCTTTGTGGCGCATACTTTGCGAAAACCAGCGGGTACCAATCATAACTTTTTCGCTTTCCGGTTCTGTAATCATCAAAGACGTCATCATTATATACCAGGCTGCTTGGCCCACCAATGATGGAATGCCGCGCGATCTCATTACGTAAGGTCAGATACTGATAAATATCAACCGTTTTAGGCAATCCTGAGGGAAACTGCCAGGTGTAATTACCATCATAAGAAAGTACACTTTCCCTGTTACGCCCTTTTTTTGTAGTAATCAGTACCACTCCATTTGCTGAACGTACCCCGTAGATAGCCGCAGAAGCGTCTTTGAGCACAGATATATCTTCTATGTCATTCGCATTCATTCTCTGAAAATCTGCATTGGAACGCGGTACCCCATCGATAATGACCAGCGGAGAGCCAAAGCCTCTTATATCAAACACATTGTTAAATGCACCGGGTTCAGCACTTTTTTGGACAATCCGTACTCCGGGCACTTTACCTGTTAGCATATTCTGGGGATTTTCATTTTTGGTCGTACGGATATCGTCACCCTTAATCGACGATATTGCCCCGGTAAGCGTAGACTTCTTTTGCGTTCCGTAGCCCACTACCACTACCTCATCCATCGACCGGTCGGCCTCCGGAAGTAGAACCACCACCATCCCAGATTCACCGGTTACCGGTTTTTCCAGTGATTGATATCCAATTGCAGAAAACACCAGCACAGAGCCAGTATCCGATACCGTAATGTTGAACGCTCCATTCTTATCCGTAATCACACCAACAGAACTTCCCTTTATCTGAACACTTACATTCGGCAACGGAATACTCTGTTGGTCTTGTACAATACCCGTGATCTTTTTTCGCGGATCGGCCTGTTGCGCAAATCCTTTTCCATGGCAGATAGCAAAGCAAATTGCCAGCAACAACAATAAGTACTTCATAGAAGATGATTAATATTTGGTTTAATAATCGTTAGAATCAAATATGCATTTTTGGTCAACAATGTACCGTCATTGATCGCCTCCGCCCCAAAAAAATCATTTTAAACGATTCAGTTCCTGAAAAAATGCTTAAGCTAAACGTACATTAAATGTGGCAACAATCTTTGGATTCATTAATCATACAGCAATACATCCGCAACACATCCAGGTTCCGGTTCTAACTATCGGGCATTTCTCTTTTCTCCTGCCGGTACCTCAGAAAGCAAAATCGTTTTTGCAAAACTAAAATTAAAAGGATAATTTTAATTAACAAAATTTTTATACGGAATTTCTTAAAATAAGTTCAGGGGATACCAATACGCCTCCCTCGGGGTGCTTTTTCTTTTGCCCTGCATCCATTTGCTCCAGCAGCAATCGCATAGCCTGCGCAGCGATCTCCTGTACCGGCTGGCTGATTACGGAAATGGCCGGCGATGAAAAACGGAAAAGATCGGTATCATCGAAACTGAGTACCGCTACCCGGCCCGGTATGGCAATATCCAGGTCCTTTAGAGCTTTGATCCCAAACATGCCCAGGTAATTGGTTGCAAAAATAATGGCATCAATCTCCGGTCGCTTTTGAAGAAAGCTGCGAATTCTTGACTCATATTGTGTTTTGTCCTGGTAATACGGAAGCCGCAGCAACAGCTTTTTCTGAAACAGCCCGCGGTTGTGCATCACATCCACAAAGGCCCGCTCCCGCTCCTTCATCTGCACCTGGTCCATGGCCACATTTACGAAGGCGATGTTCTTCTTGTTTTTTTCAATAAGATACTCCGTTGCCTGGCTTACTCCCCCATAGTTGTCAACAAGCGCAAACGGGATATCTTCATCCGGAAAATAACGATCGATCAGCACCAACGGTTTCTTTGTCTTTTTTAATGCCTGAACCCCGGTTTTCATACCAATAGAAGGGGTAATTAAAAAACCATCCACCTGCTTTGCCAGCAGCTGTATGAGGTCGTTGCCTTTGCCATCGTCGTTTTCAGTGCTGCCATACACCACCCGGTAACCAACCTTAGCAGCAACGGACTCAACCGACTTGGCAAGGGATGCAAAGAATGCATTGGCAATGTCTTCCACAATCAGCCCGATCACATGGGTTCTTCCGGTGCGGAGACTTGCAGCCGCCCGGTTTGGGATATAACCGGTCTTTTTAATAATGGCCTGGATGTGTTTGACCATTTCTTCGCTGATCCGCATTTCCTGGTGTTTTCCGTTCACAACGAAGGAAACCGTGGATGGCGCAACCCCGGCGAGCCGCGCAATGTCTTTAATGGATAAATGTTTCACTACAGATAATCAAAAAGTTTGACGTTTAGTAATTTTGTTCCCTGCGGATCCGGATAGAATAAAATTAGCAGGTTTTTGCTATTTAGTACCGGGAACAGTTTTTTTTCTCGATACCGGCATGGGCATCCATGCCATATAAAACGGCACCGCGAAAGTAGTAAAACGCAGTCCTGGCAGAGATCTCAGCCAAAAAGCAAAGGGTTCCTCATTACCTGCTTTTTTTTGCGCAATCGATTTCGCTTTGGTTCATTTCTACCTTCGTATACCAATTTCCCGGTTGTTTACACCCTGGCCGGAGGAAAGCTGGTGACGGGATTATGGAGCGGACAGCCAAAGAAAAAGCCCTGCGAAAAATTCGACAGGGCTTAAAAAATTTAACATTTGTCCGGATTTCCGAATTAGTTCAGATGTGATTCGATCTTCTTTACAAAGTTGCCTTTGGGCTGCGCACCTACCAGCTTATCTACCACCTGGCCGTTTTTAATAAACAGGATGGCAGGGATGGAAGTAATACCATAGTTCATAGAAACCTGGGGATTCACATCCACGTTCACTTTCCCGATATTTACCTTTCCCTCGTATTCTTTCGATAATTCCTCAATTACCGGCCCAATCGCACGACAGGGACCGCACCATTCTGCCCAAAAATCCACCACCGTTAATTTATCAGAGTCCAAAACCTCTGCCTGAAAGTTGGAATCATTAAATTCTTTTGCCATTTCGAATATTTTAATTGATTAATTATTGATAAAGAATTACAAATTTAGTTCCCATTTTAATAACAGGCAATATTGACAAAAAGTTGTGCAGAAAATGTCAATACGGGTAAAGCGCCTGACAAATGACCGCTAACAGCCGTTCATTTAATGACCAGCCACGCGTTCCAGCGCCTGGGGATTGTGCTTATGCTTGAACAGCACGGCAAATAAAACGGCTACCACCAATGAATATGCAGCGAAGCTCAGCCAGATTTCATGCCAGTTCATAACCCCACCCGGCGCTGTAAAAAACTTTTGAATTACAATACCGCTGATCACGCTGCCCAGTACCGCACCAATCCCATTTGTCATCATCATAAAGATGCCCTGGGCACTTGCCCGGATGGAAGGACTGCTTTGTGTTTCTACAAACAACGAACCGGAAATATTAAAAAAGTCAAAGGCCATACCGTAAATAATACAGGACAGAATGATCATCCAAAGCCCTTCTGCGGGGTTGCCATAGGCAAACAAACCAAAGCGCAGTACCCATGCAATCATACTGATCAGCATCACCTGTTTGATTCCAAACTTTTTCAGGAAAAAAGGAATCGCCAGTATGAACAGGGTTTCGGAGATCTGGGAGATGGACATGATAATGGCCGGATATTTTACAGCAACGGTATCCTTATACAGATCGATCTTGGCAAAATCATGCAGAAAGGTATCGCCGTAGGCATTCGTTAGCTGCAATGCCGCACCCAGCAACATCGAGAAGATAAAGAATAGTGCCATTTTCCGGTTTCTGAATAAGGAAAACATGTCTTTTCCCATCCTTGCGCCCGCTTCCCTGTTCGACTGTCCTTTTAACGGAGGCGGACATTTGGGCAAGGTAAAGGAATAAATTGCCAGTAAAAAAGATGCCCCTGCGGCTACATAAAATTGTCCGGCTGTTTTCTCCAGCTGTAGCAAGCTTACCGTCCACATGGCAGCAATAAACCCCACGGTTCCCCATACCCGGATCGGCGGAAAGTCTTTTACCACATCCTTCCCTGCATTTTTCAAGGAGGTATAGGAAACGCTGTTAGCCAGCGAAATAGTGGGCATATAAAAGATCATATTGATCAGCATCACCGGGAACATGGTCACTGGGCTGTCTACCAACGGCACCAGCATCAGCACCAGTCCCCCCATGAGGTGGGAAAGACCGAGTAATTTTTCAGCATTGATCACGCGGTCTGCAAGCATACCCATTACCGTGGGCATAAAGAGGGCGGAAATACCCATGGTAGAAAAAATAGCGCCGAACTCACCGCCCGACCATTTTTTTGTCTGAAACCAATAGGCCCCGATCGTGATCAACCAGGCACCCCATATGAAAAATTGCAGGAAGCTCAGGATCGTCAATCTGAATTTTAAGCTCATAGTAAACTTTAGTTTATCCCTCTTGTTATACAACCATTGAAGATAACTATTAAACCCGAAGTTTTATTAAAATATTGCTGAGAAGGGTTAAAAGAAGTCCGGGTTTGAAGCATTGCGTTTCAAACCAGATTCCGGCGGAAACAGGATGGCGATTTCTGGTTCAGTAACGGATACTCCTTAACGTTTAGTCTTGCCCCCCTAAACCTTGAACTTGAGCCTTAAACAAGAAAGCGTTAAATTTGCAAAAAATCAGCAGCATGGCAGAAGTGTTAGAGACATCTATTTTAACAGCAGATACCGATCTGAAAAACATCGCTCAAAAAGTTTACGATAACCAGCGCATTACGGATGCAGAAGCATTGCTTCTTTTTGAAAAAGGCAGTCTTGGATTTGTGGGCTCACTGGCCAATTTTGTACGGGAACGGTTACATGGAGATATAACTTATTTTAACCGTAATTTTCATATTGAGCCTACCAATGCCTGTATTTATACCTGTAACTTTTGCAGTTACAGCCGTTTATACGCGCATCGGGATGAGGCCTGGGAACTGGGACTGGAGCAGATGATGGACATTGTGAAGAAATACGACAACGAACCGGTAACCGAAGTACATATTGTAGGAGGCGTACACCCTAAAATGAACCTGGAGTTCTTTGCTGAACTGCTGCGCAAAATTAAGGAGCACCGGCCCGACCTTCATATTAAAGGATTTACCGCCGTTGAACTGGATTATATGTTCCGGAAGGCAAAAAAAACCGTGAAGGAAGGGTTGGAATATCTCAAAGACGCCGGGCTGGAAAGCCTGCCGGGCGGTGGCGCTGAGATCTTTGCCGCAGGTGTGCGTGAACAGATTTGTCCGGATAAGGTAGATGCCGATGGCTGGTTAGCTATTCATGGTACGGCCCACGAATTGGGAATGCATACCAATGCTACTATGCTGTACGGACATATTGAAAGTTTTGCCGACCGGGTAGATCATATGCGCCGTTTACGGGAGCTGCAGGACCGGACCGGTGGCTTTAATACGTTTATCCCGTTAAAATTCCGTAACAAAAACAATGATATGAGCAACGTAGCAGAGTCTACCCTGGTAGAAGACATGCGGCTTTATGCGATTGCACGTATTTACCTCGATAATTTTCCGCACCTGAAGGCATACTGGCCCATGCTGGGGCGGCAGAATGCCCAGCTGTCGCTTTCCTTTGGTGTAAACGACCTTGACGGAACCATTGACGATACCACCAAGATCTATTCCATGGCCGGGGCAGAGGAACAGGTTCCGTCCATGTCTACACAGGATCTTGTAGTACTGATAAGGCAGGCCCACCGCAAACCCGTGGAACGAGGTACCCTTTACAATGTGATCAAAGATTATGGCACAGAGGTGCTTGTTTAATAAAGCGCAATGAGCTTTCAGCGTTTAGCTGCGGCTGATAGCTAAAGACTGATGGCATATAGCAATTGACGGATAATCCGATTAGGTTTTCTGCGCTATTTTTGATATATTGCTGTTCTAAATCATTGCTATCATGGCTAAGGTTTCCAATATCCTTGCCCGTAAAGGGCACAATACGATCAGCATTGCTCCGGCTACTTCCGTGTACCAGGCACTGGAATTGATGGCTGAAAAAAACATTGGTGCACTGGTGGTACAGAAGGGAGAAAATTACCTGGGCATTATTACCGAACGTGATTATTCCCGTAAGGTGATCCTGAAAGGGAAACATTCTTCAGATACCACCGTGGAGGAAATTATGTCAACGGAATTGCCGCATATTTCTCCGGATGATACCGTAGAGCATTGTATGGAACTGATGAGCGATAAAAACATCCGGTACCTGCCCGTATTTATCAACGCACAGCTCGCCGGCATCATTTCGATCAGCGACGTGGTAAAGGAAACCATTCTTCAGCAAAAGGAAACCATTAATCATTTGCAGGACTATATTCATAGTAACGGGTAGACAGCGGTTCGCAGTTTTCAGCCATCAGTTCTCAGTTTTCAGTTTGCGCTTTTAGCTACTAGTCATCAGTCTTCAGCCTTCAGTTTTCAGTTGATTCCGTTCCGGAATCTAAATCTGTCCTGACACATCAGGTGAAAGACGGAATCCAACCTGGAACCTTTAGTCATCAGTTTTCAGCGATCAGTTTTCAGTTGATCACGTTCCGGAATTTAAATCTGTCCTGACACATCAGGTGAAAGACGGAATCCAACCTGGAACATGAAACTTCAAACCGGGAACCTTTGGTCATCAGTCTTCAGCGATCAGTTTTCAGTTGATCACGTTCCGGAATTTAAATCTGTCCTGACACATCAGGTGAAAGACAGAATCCAACCTGGAACATGAAACACCCCCTTATCGCTTCTCAAAAACCAGGTATCCGTACGGCTGCATCACAAAACTTTTTGTGGTGGAAAGATCCCGGGTAGCGCCCGAAAAAACATCGCTAAATGAACCGGTAACATGCGCATCCGTGATATCCACATGCAGGTTTGAAGCATCAGAAAAATTGAGTACCACCAGTACTTCATGCGTACCATTTTTACGCAGATAGGCCAATACCCGGTCGTCTGCCGTAGTACTGAGTTTAAAAGTAGTTACGGCCGGGTCGCCACCCCGTAGTGCAGGATTGGTGGTATGCAAATTCAATAATACTTTATAAAAAGAATGCAATGCCAATCCATCTGTTTGCGCCACCCGATTGCCCGGCCATGGAATTGGATCCCGGTCAAAAAACTGCAGCCGCTTTTCTTTCAAAGGAATTTCCTGGCCGCTATATACCAGTGGTATGCCATTCCAGGTGCAGCTGAATACCGCCAGCGGCATGGCCAGTCCACCATATTTTTCATACTCCGTTCCATTCCAGCTGTTCTCATCATGATTTGATGTAAACCAGGCGCGCATACTGGAATCGCCAATGGAGTTGTACTGTTGCAGCAGATCGTATAATTCCGACAGCGGTTGACGCTTCTTAAAAAAGTCTTCCGTTTTATGCATCCATTTCCAGGAATAGCTGGCATCAAATACCTTCCCATAATCCGGGTTTTCCAGCTCATCATATTCGCCCAGCCAGAACAATGGCTTTACCGCATCCAGCTGCGGACGGGCTTCCTTCCAGAAATCCAGCTCCACCCAGGAGGCCAGATCGCAACGGAACCCGTCAATATCCGCCTGCTGAACCCAAAATTTCATCGCATCGATCATGGCCTTCCGCAATTCAGGGTTTCCATAGTTCAATTCAATAATATCATCCATTCCGCTGGCCACTTTAAATGTACCCGTGACGCTGTCTTTTAAATAATAGTCCGGATGTGAACGCGTCCACACATGATCCCATCCCGTATGATTGGCCACCCAGTCGATAATAACCTTAAAGCCCATTTCATGCGCCTGTTTTACCAGGTTTTGAAAATCCTGCAATGTGCCAAATTCGGGGTTAATTGCTGTATAATCGGAGCAGGCATAATAGCTGCCCAGGGATCCTTTCATTTTTTCCCGGGCGATGGGTGTAATGGGCATAAACCAAAGGGTTCCCACGCCCATATCTTTTAACCGGGGCAAGGCCGCCGCAAAAGCATTAAACGTGCCTTCCGGAGTATATTGCCGCAGGTTTACCTCGTAAATATTCGTCGTATGTTTCCAGTCTGTTTCCTTTTTCATTGCTGTTGTTTTTGATTTGCCGCCTGGTTCTTTTTTTGAGTCCTCCCTGGGCATGAGTTTACAAGCCCCCGTTATCAAAAGCAACGTTATCAGTGCATACCATCTGTTCATATTGCTTCTTTTAACTGAAGATAATTGTTTTTTTGAGATTTGAGATTTGGAATTTGCTATTTGGTACTCCATCATGGTGCTTTAAAAGATATCAAGTAATTTTGCAGGATGAAGCAGTTTGATGTACCTGTTTTTTACAGGAGCCCGTTGATTTCCGCAATAAAAAGAAAACGTAAGGAAAAAGACAAGCTCAAAAAAGACTTCTCGCCAACTTTCCTGGATTTCGGACCGGTACAGATTTACCTGGCCCGGCATTTTGGTTTTTGCTACGGCGTGGAAAACGCCATTGAGATCGCTTTTAAGACCATTGACGAAAACCCTGGCAAACGGATCTTTTTGCTCAGCGAAATGATCCATAATCCACAGGTGAATAAAGACCTGCTTTCAAGAGGTGTGCATTTTCTGCAAGACACCCATGGGCGACAGATCATTTCTTTTGAAGAGCTTACGCCCGAGGATATTGTGCTGATTCCCGCGTTTGGTACCACGCTCGAAATTGAGCAAAAACTAAACAGCATCGGCATTCACACGGAAAAATACAATACTACCTGCCCTTTTGTGGAAAAAGTATGGAACCGGAGTGAAGTGATCGCCAAAAAAGAATATTCCATTGTCATTCATGGCAAACCGACGCATGAAGAAACCCGGGCTACATTTTCACATGCCGCATTCAATGCCCCTTCCGTTGTGGTAAAGAACATGGCACAAACCATCGAGCTGTCGAAATATATTACCGGAGAAAAACCTTCCGAAGATTTTTATACAGAATTCAAAGGTCAATACAGCGAGGGGTTCAACATTGCCCGGGACCTGGGCCGCATTGGCGTAGTAAACCAAACCACCATGCTGGCCAGCGATACGCAGGCCATTGCCGATTATCTCAAACAGGTAATGATTGAAAAATACGGGCTCACCAAGGAAAACCTGGCCGAACGGTTTGCAGATACAAGAGATACTCTGTGTTATGCTACCAACGATAACCAGACTTCTGTAAGTGAAATGCTGCAAATGCCGGCCGATTTTGCGATAGTAGTAGGTGGCTATAATTCATCCAACACCTCACACCTGGTAGAACTTTGTGAGGAAAAACTGCCTACTTTTTTTATCAACAATGCAGAAAAGATCCTGAGCAGGGATGAGATCCTGCATTATAACTTTCATACCAAACAGGAATTACTCACCAGGCATTTTCTTCCCGCACATACACCGGTACGGATCCTGATGACCAGCGGCGCTTCCTGTCCGGATGCGTTGGTAGAACGGGTGATTGAAAAGCTGACCGGATTTTTCAGCGATACCGTTCCTACAGATAAAGTAGCCGAAAACTTTTTAGCCCTGTAAACCCGGCTTCACCCTCCGTACTGTACAAGTGGACCCGCTTCGTTTTTTGATCTTGAAGCGGATAGTTCCGAAACCCCGAACCTGGCCGACCAATATCCTGAAACGAAATACAAAAAGCCGCTTCCTGTTACAGAAGCGGCTTAAAAATATATACGAACAGAGTTCTAATAATTGGCGTTATACATCATCGCATAATACTCATGTGCCATGCGGTTGCTTTCAAATTGCCAGCGTACATCCTGCATGCCATTTTTCATGATCTGGCGCCAGGTATTATAATCGCGGTAATACAACGGAATCACCTGACCGGTAAGGATCTCATACAGCTTATCAAGGTCATACTGATCCTGCTCATGTGTATGCATATTCGCATAGTCGGCTTTGGGAATTACAAACCCGTTATGTCCGTGGTTAATGAACTCCGGAATCCAGCCATCATCTGTAGAAAAGTTTACGGCACCATTCATTGCCGCCGTCATACCACTGGTACCCGATGCCTCCCTGGGAACCCGGGGATTGTTAAGCCATATATCCGAAGCCTGTTTCAGCCGTTTCGACAATCCCAGCTCATACCCGGTAAGCACGGCCACATTCTTATAGTTTTTGCTCAGGTGTACCAGCTCGTTAAATTCTGAGATCGCCGGGAAGTCCATCGGGTAAGGCTTACCCGCCCAGATGATCTGAACCGGGAATTCGGGGTTGTTGAGCAACTCGTTAAACCGCCGCAGATCAGATGCGATCAGGCCCGCCCGCTTGTATCCGGCAAACCTTCTGGCCCATACAATGGTAAATACTTTGGGATCGAATAATTTACCGGTTTGATCGGCCACAATTTCAAAGGCCCTTTTCTTCAAAAACCATTTACGGTCGTCGAAGCCATAATCATCGCCTACATCTTTGAACTTATACATTTGTTTATCGGCCCAGTAGTTCCAGTTCTGTGCATTGGTAATGGAAACAATGGGACAGATGCCTTCGTATTTTCCCCACATATCCCGCGACACTTCTCCATGCAGTTTTGAAACGCCGTTGGCCACATGCGCAAACCGCAGTGCTACCAGCGAGTGGTTAAACTGATCGTTATAATCGCGGGTAAGCGCCTTTACCTCGTCTACACTCAGTCCACAGAAATAACTCATCTTATGGCAGAGATAAATATCATGTTTTTCGTTGCCCGCTTCTTCCGGTGTATGCGTGGTAAATACCAGGCGCTTTTTTACTTCCTCCAGGTTATTGTTAAACTTCCGGTACAGGTAAAATGCTGCAGAAAGGCCATGGGCTTCATTCAGGTGATAGAGCTCGGGATTGAATCCCAGCAGGTCAATCAGCCTGGCGCCTCCCACTCCAAGCAATATAAACTGCGCTACTTTTGTGGCCACATTGGCATCATACAGTTTATGAGAAATGGTTTGCGATACATAATCATTTTCCGGCAGATCCGTACTCAGCAAAAACAAGGGAGCCGTTTTAAACGTTTCAGGATTCAGGTACCAGGCTTTTACCCAAACCGGCGCATCATGCACCATGATCTGGAATTTGATGCCGGTATCTTCCAGGAAACTGTATAGTTTTTCATTCCAGGCAACATCCAGGGTTTGGTCCTGATTTCGTTCCTGGTCGTAATATCCATATTTCCATAAAATGCCAATGCCGATCATGTTCTGCCGCAATTCATACGCACTGCGAAAATGTGAGCCCGATAAAAAGCCCAGTCCTCCGCTGTAAATCTTTAGTGGCTGATGAATGGCAAACTCCATTGAGAAATAAGCAACCTTTTTCTCATAATTCTTATCCACCTCGTAGGGTACCTTAAAATTTTCAAAACTCATACGCTTTATTTAACGGATAGCAAAATAAGTGAATTATACCAAGAAATCGCTATAAAATACTACCGCGTTAATAATTGTGTGGATAACACACATTGACACCCGCTCCGCGAGCGGTTTCAGGTTTGACGTTTGAAGTTGGATCCGTCTAACACTCGATGATCTAAATACTAAATGCTGAGTCAATGTCGCTTCCTTAAAGCCGCAGATGCGCAGATTTGGTATCGGCTTTAACGGGAACAATATCGCAGAAAAGCGCCGCAGGCGCAATCAGCGTATCTGCGGCAACCATAAAAATTGCTTAAGGAAACGGCATTGAATGCTGAGTGCTAAATGCCGAATGCTGGGAGTTCATATCCAATAGCCTATTGTATACGTATATCGTTTATTGTACACAGCCATATCCCCCTTCCCCATTTTCACATTCTCAAGTTTTCAAATTCTCAAATTAGTAAGTTACTTCAGAATAATCCCCGCCAGCGGTGGCAGGTTCAGCGTAATCTTATACTGCCGGGTATCGGCGTCGATCAGTTCACTACGGATGTCTTTATTAAATACATCACCCGTTCCGTCATATTGCCTCCGGTCCGAATTAAACAGTTCTTCTGTATAGGTTTTTCCGGAAACCGTTACCACCCAATCATAGCGCACTTCGGGCGTCATATTCAGCAGTACCAGGAGATCATCTTCCGCTTTTAATCCCTTCCGTTTATATACCATTACACTTTCGGTGCGGTGATTCAGATCTACCCATTCAAATCCATCCTGGTTAAACTGGTTCACATGCATCGCCGGCTCCTCCACCAGTACAGCGTTCAAAGCCTTCAGACATTGCTGGGCGCCTTTATGACTGTTATGCTGCAATAAGGACCAGTTCAGCTCCGATTTATAATCCCATTCAGTTGTTTGTCCAAACTCCGATCCCATAAACAATAACTTGGCCCCGGGATGCGTCCACATATATGTAAAAAACAAACGGAGATTGGCAAACTTCTGCCATAGATCGCCGGGCATTTTATAGATCAGCGGACTTTTACCATGCACCACTTCATCATGGCTGATGGGCAGCATAAAGTTTTCATCGTAATAATACATCATACTAAACGTAAAGTCGTTCTGATGAAATTTCCGGTGTACGGGATCCAGCTTAAAATAATCCAGGGAATCATGCATCCAGCCCATCATCCATTTCATACCAAACCCCAGTCCATCTTCAAAAGTAGGACGGGAAACACCGGGCCAGTCGGTAGCTTCTTCGGCAATGGTTTGTACATCCGGGAAATCGCGGTAAATGGTTTCATTCAGATGTTTGATAAACGTAATGGCTTCCAGGTTACCATCACCACCAAATTCATTCGGTTCCCACTCTCCTTCATTCCGCGAATAGTTCAGCTTTAGCATTGAGCTCACTGCATCCACGCGCAGTCCATCCAGGTGAAACCGTTCCAGCCAGAAACGGGCACTGCTGATCAGGAAAGACTTTACCTCTCCTCTTTTATAATTGAAAATATAAGAATTCCAATCCGGGTGATATCCCTTTCGCATATCGGCATACTCGTAGGTATGCTCCCCGTCAAATAAGTATAAACCATGGGCATCGTAAGGAAAATGTGAGGGCACCCAATCCAGGATCACCCCAATACCGGCCTGATGAAAGGCATCCACCAGGCGCATAAACCCCTGGGGATCTCCAAACCGGGATGTGGGTGCAAAATACCCGGTGGTCTGGTAGCCCCAGCTCCCGTCAAACGGATACTCGGTCACCGGCATCAGCTCCACATGGGTAAATCCCATTTCTTTTACATAAGGCACCAGGCTGGTAACCAGCTGGTCATAGGAATTATAAGAATGTTCGTCTGAAGGATCCGGGCGCTGCCAGCTGGCCAGGTGTACTTCATACACGCTCCAGGGCGCATTGAGCGCGTTCTTCTTTTTCCGGTTCGCCATCCACTCCGCATCATTCCAATCGTAATGCAGGTCCCAGGTAATAGAAGCCGTCATTGGCCGCAGCTCCCAGTAATGCGCAAACGGATCGCCCTTATCCGTTACCGTATTTTGCATACCTACAATATGATACTTATATAACTCGCCCAGTTCAAAGCCCGGTATAAACCCCTCCCAAATGCCACTGTGATCCCAGCGTGCCGTTAAGGGATGGGTAATTTTATTCCAGTCGTTAAAATTTCCGGTTACAAATACAAATTGCGCGTTGGGTGCCCATACACAAAAATACATGCCCCATGTTCCATTCACCTCTATGGAATGTGATCCAAATTTTTCATACAACGCATAATGCGTACCGTTTTGAAAATTCCGGACATCATTGTCTGTTAACAGGGAATAGTTCCACACCGTTTTGGAAGTATCGATATAGTTGGCCGCCTCAAATGTTTCCTGGAGTTTCTTTATATCTATTGGCATATGAACAGTTGTTTAGGCAATGTACAACATTTTTAAGGAATTTTCCGGTGAGATTTACTACCCTAACAGGTGGCATTATCCAGACTTTTTGTATACTTTAACGTATTGAACAACTTCCTTTCAGTTGGAATTTGTGGAAAACCATCATTTTTGCGTCATAGGAATATTTGCCTTGGGAACAAACCATCCAACGATAACCAATGAGAATAAAAAAGACGATCATTTACCTGCCGCTTATGCAATCCTGGAAAATTGTATACCCCCCGGAATGCCCTTCAGCAAACACGCTTATCGCACCCGCGTGGAACGATCCGGATTCTGTTCAGCAGAATCTCTTTGGTCCGCAATAAAATAACTATTATTTTAGTTTTATTACGTTTTATTCGTAGATTCGCTCCGTATATCGTAACAAAAATTCCTTTGGCGCGTTTTAAACCATAAATCCATTATTAAACAGACCATGAGATTGAAATTAATCGCCTTGCTCACGCTTTTGCTTTGTACCTGCCAAATCATCACCGCACAGTCAGCCGGAACGATCAACGGCCAGCTGGCTGATTCGGCGGAACATAGAGATCTTACCAACGCCCTGGTATCACTGCTTAGTCAGAAAGATTCCACGCTTATTAAATTCGCTAGAACCTCCAAACAGGGCGATTTTCAGATGGCCAATGTTGATACGGGTAAATATATTGTCATGGTTACCCATCCCTATTTTGCGGATTATTTTGATAACGTTACCCTGCAGCCCAACACTCCGCTTAACCTGGGAACGATTCAGTTATTCTCCAAATTAAAAATGCTTGAAAATGTAGTGGTCAAAAGCGGATCGGCCATCCGTATTAAAGGAGATACTACGGTATATACAGCCGACAGCTTTAAAGTACGGGAAGGCGCAAATGTAGAAGAGCTGTTGCGTAAATTACCGGGGATCCAGGTAGACCGGAACGGCACGATTAAAGCCATGGGTGAAACCGTGAAAAACGTGCTGGTGGATGGGGAGGAATTTTTTGGAAACGACCCCGGTATTGCCACTAAAAACCTGCGTGCCGATATTGTAAAAGAAGTGGAAGTTTATGATAAAAAAAGCGACCAGGCCACATTTACCGGTATCGACGATGGCGTACGGGAGAAAACGATCAACTTAAAACTGAAAGAAGATAAAAAGAAAGGGTACTTCGGAAAAATCGAAGCCGGAGGTGGCCTCGGTAAAAATGATGACGCCGGTTCTCAAAATAAATTTAATAATGCAGCCATGATCAATGCCTTTAAAGGCAAACGGAAAATTGCAGCTTATGGTATCATGAGTAATACAGGTACACTTAACCTGAACTGGGACGACCGGAATAAATACGGTGGTAATTCAGAAAATATAGAAATGGGCGGCGACGGCTCAATTATGTTTTACTCCGGAGGCGACGATTATAACTGGAGTGATGGCATTCCTACCAACTGGAACGGGGGCCTGCACTACAGCAATAAATTCAATCAGGATAAGCAAAGCCTGAACACCGGTTATAAGTTTACCAAAATCAATGCACCGGCATACAACCGCAGCTTTTCACGCAACTTTATCAGCCTGGGCGGGCACGACTCCACCTGGCTGGTTAGCAACGAGCGGAACACCTACGGCTCTTCATTTAAACAGAATATTAATCTTACCTATGAAATAAAACTGGATTCCTCCAATACGCTGAAATGGATCGCACGGGGCAACCTGAACAGCAGCAATTCCAATTATTCAGGCCATACAGAATACACTGATACGTTGGGCCGGTTCCTGAATACCAACAAGAGTCACGGGTCATCCGAAAGCGACCGGAGCAACTTTAATACCAATCTACTTTGGATGCACAAATTTAAAAAGCCCTCGCGTACCCTTTCTGTAAATGCCTCCTTCGATTATAATAAATCGAAAACAACCGGGCTGCAGTTTTCCGATATCGATTACTTTAAAAACGGCGATTCAACCGGGCAGAAGACCATTGATCAGCGTACCATGGGCAATAATGAATCGAACAATCTGAATACTAAAATTGCTTACACAGAACCGGTAATGAAAGACGGCTACCTGGAGCTGAGCTATGCCCTGGGAATAAACAACAGGACCAATAACCGCGAAGTAAATGCGATCGGAACACCTGGCAACTATGATAACAGGATCGATTCGCTGAGTAATGATTTTGTGTACAACACGCTCTCGAACAGCCCGGGGCTCAATTTCCGGCTGACCAAAAAGAAATACAATTTTTCTTTTGGCGCCATTACCGGCTTTACAGAAAACGAACAGCTGGACAGGACACTGCATACAGAACGAAAATATCACTTTGTAAACTACTATCCCCGCGCCGGCTTCAATTATAAGTTTCGCCCGTCAGAGAGTATTTATCTAAACTATTACGGAGCCACCAATGCCCCTTCACTTGAACAGTTACAGCCGTTACGGGACAACAGCGATCCCTTAAATCAACGGATCGGAAATCCCGGCCTAAATCCCTCCTTTCAGCACAGCTTCAGGGTTTCGTATAATTCGTGGAAAATGCTGAAAGAAAGAGGCATATGGGCAAGCATGCGGTATAGCTTCACCCAAAATGCCTTTGTAAACCTCAGCCGGTTTACAGATTCCATACGTACCTACCAAACAGTAAATGCCAATGGTATTTATAATTTTGGAGCATACCTGGATTATAATATAAAACTAAAAGGGCCCAATATTTCTCTTGGATTCAGTCCGCAAATGGAGTTTGCACAAAACATAGATTTTGCAGCGGGCGGCGTAAACAGCGACCCAACGAAAATTAACACCCGGACAACAGGCTATACGTTCGAATTCTCCGTTTCCAAGAATAAAGATGAAAAATATGATATCCGTATCAACCCCCAGATCGGCTATAACATATCGGCCAGCTCTGCAAATAAGGAATCGGATATCCGATACTGGACCAGCGGCGGCTATATATCAGGAAGATGGACGATCATTAAAAACCTGGACCTCTCCAGTGATGTAAATGCCTACTTTCAGCAGAAAAATCCTAAATATCCGGGCAATTATGACTTTGTAAAATGGAATGCAAATCTTACCAAGAAGTTTGCTAAAAATAAATTTGAAGCAAGGGCCGCAATATATGATATCCTGAATCAAAACAGGAGTTATAGTCGTAATTTCTCCTCATCCAGTTTTACAGAATCCTACCGGACTGTATTAAAACGGTTCTGGATGTTATCCTTTGTATGGAATATCACCAAATCCGGCAGTACGCCTGCCCCGGCATCTAAATAACTAAAAAAGAAATAATGAAACCGATATTATTGTTATGTTCTCTGATGATAATGCTGAACGCAACCGCACAAAAATTCATTACCGGGGGTACCATTGAATACGAAGTACGAAAAAACCAGAAAAAGGAAATGAGCCGTTTTGATACCGATGAGGATGATAACGGTTTTTGGGCACAGATAAAGGACAAGATTCCGCAGTTTAGCCTGAACTACTATACCTACCAGTTTAATGAACAGGCAGGACTGTATAAATTTGCCCGCACGGCCGATAAACAAAAAATGCCTATGTGGTTTTCCCGTTCACAGGAAGACAATATCTGGTACAACAACTATGCAAGTAATACGTTTACCAATTTAAAAGTTATCGATGATAATTATTTAATATCCGGTCCGCTCCCCGCCATTCAGTGGAAGATCAGTCCCAATGATCAACGCATTATTGCCGGTTTCAATTGCAGGAAAGCAACGACTGTCCTATTTGATAGTGTATATGTGTTTGCCTATTATACCGATGAGATAACCGTAAGTGGAGGACCGATGGGGTTGCATGGATTACCCGGCATGATATTGGGAGTAACCATTCCGCGCATGTATACCAGTTGGGTAGCAACCACGTTAACATTGAATGTAGGTACAGTAGCACCTCCTGCAAAGGGAAAAAAGAAAACGGATAAGGAAATCATGCAGGCCCTGGTAGACCTGAGTAAATCATGGGGCAAGGATGGGGCAAAGTACCTTCAGCCCACAATCTGGCAAACGTTTCTTTAGGCGTGTGGAATGTGAAAATGTGGAAATGTGAAAATAGGGAAATGTGGAAATTAAGATCCATTACAGCTTACAACGTACCTTGCTGCTGCAACTCCAGCACCAGGTTCGACATTGGCTGCAGCGTAAGCGAATCACCCAGCACAACGGAAGTATTGCTGACCACATCCCTTCCCTGCTTGAAGCGCTGAAGCACCTCCCCGAACCTTGATGTAGCAATGGTTGCGGGCTTATTGTTGGTGTTCATCGCACACATGATGGTTTGCCTGCTGTCGTACCGGAAATATACATATACCCCATCATAAGGTGCAAACTGCAGCAGCTTTCCACTGGTAATGGCCGATGAATGCTTCCGGTAATTGGCCAGCGTCCGGATATAGTTAAACACCGCATTTTCTTTTTCGGTACGTCCGGATGCAACAAATTTATCCTGCGCATCCCCCTTCCATCCTCCCGGAAAATCCAGCCGTACATAACCATCGTTTGGCCAGGTAGTACCCTTCATCAGGATTTCGCTGCCGTAATACATTTGCGGAATGCCCCTGCCGGTAAGCAGCCAGGCAAAAGCCAGTTTATATTTTGCCGTATCTTCATTTACAACCGAATAAAAACGGGCAAGATCATGGTTATCCAGGAAGATCACCTGGCGCATCGGATCTGTGTAAACAAAATCCTGTGCCAGCGTGGTGTATAGTTTATTCACTCCTTCCGTCCATCCGAACGGCTGGGTCACCGCAGGAATGATTCCATAAAACAGGGTCTGAAAATCAGTGGTGGCCTGCAGGTTGCTTTTAAAAGGAATGGAATAATTATTCTGACAAAAATAGCTTTGGTTGACCACTCCGTGCACCCAGGTTTCGCCAAAGATGCTGATGCGCGGATATTCGTTGTACAGCGCCTGGTTGCAACGGTTCATGAACGGCAGATCATTATACGCATAGGTATCCACCCGCCAGCCGTCGATACCAAATTCCTCCACACTCCACAATGCGTGTTGGATCAAAAAAGTTTGCACAAACGGGTTGCTTTGATCCCAATCCGGCATGGAAGGTACAAACCAGCCATCCTCCATGATCTTCCGATCGATCTTTGAGCCATACGGATCAAATACTGCCTGGTCCTTGTAATTGGTTTGGGTAAACTTCGGCCAGCGATGAAACCAGCTGCTGTCCGGCTGATCCCGGAACAGTACATGTTCCAGCCCGGTATGATTATAGACCGCATCCTGGATCATTTTCATTCCCTTGGCATGGGTTGCATTGATCAGTTCCTTATAGGCCGCCGCTCCGCCGATACGGGGATCAATCTTATAATGATTGGTAAAGGCATAACCATGCTCGGTGCGGTTGGGCATATCATTTTCAATCACGGGGTTCAGCCATATCGCCGTAACACCCAGGTCCTTTAAGTAATCCAGATGATTTTCCACGCCCTTCAGATCCCCACCGTGCCGTTCAAATACCGAATCCCGGTTCAGCGATTGATCCCGCATACCCGGCACCCGGTCGTTAGAAGGATCGCCGTTGCTGAAACGGTCCGGCATGATCAGGTACATCAGGTCGGCTGCAGTAGCGCCGTTTGCAAAAGCCGTACCATTACCCGGCCGCCGGCTTCCCAGCGGCCATTGCACCACATCCTTACCGATCTTTATATTTACAATACCCGGCCGGGCTTCCGGGCCAATTGCCAGGTGCAGCACCAGATAGTGTGGATTTTCGAACCGTGAAATTTTTTCCAGCTTTACACCGGGATATTGAACAGTTGCTGTTTGGTTTTTTAGATCTTTACCGGCAGCCCGTACCAGTACCTGTACCTTGTTCCATTTCATATGTACCCACCAGTTGGTAGGATAGAGTTCATACTGAGCATGTGCCAATTGAAGCATCAGCAAAACGATAAACGATAAAATAATTTTTTTCATTGTTCTTTATTTTCGTATTCAGTTTTTAGCGATCAGCCTTTAGCAATCAGTTATCAGTTTTCAGTTATCAGTCTTCAGTTATCAGTCTTCAGTTATCAGTATTGCACATCAAGTATGAAACGGATCCAACCTGAAACTTGAAACCGTCCATAGTTTTCAGCGATCAGCCTTCAGTCTTCAGCAGATCTGTCATGTAATCTGGTATCCGGCATCAAACATCCAGTAACAATCGGATCTAACCTGAAACTTTAAACCTCAAACCTGGAACGGCATTCAACCTTCAGTTGATCTGTCTTGGGATCGAGGATCCTTCACCAGCCAAAAACAAATAACCGCAGCCACGATCATTAAACATCCCCCCACCTGTACGGCCAGTAAGCGGTCGTTGTGCAATACATTCCGCATCAGCCATCCAAAGCCTAATGAAGCGATGATTTCGGGTAGCACGATAAAGAAATTAAAAATGCCCATATAGATCCCCACCTTGTCTTTGGGTAATACCCCACTCAGCATAGCATAGGGCATGCTCAGGATACTTGCCCAGGCAATACCCACGCCGGTCATACAAACAAACAACATATATTTATCCGTAACCCAGGCCACACTGATCAGGCCCAGCGCACCCGCCAGTAAGCATAAAGCATGCGTGGCCTTCCTTCCTAACCGGTCTGCGATGGCCGGCAGCACCAGTGCAAATAAAAAAGTAACCACGCTGTAATAGGCCAGGGTAAGGCTTCCAAAATCTGCACCAGCCGCATATACCGGGTCTTTGGCATCCCTGCCACCAAATACATTTACCGCAACAGCCGTAGTATAATAAAACCACATCAGGAACAACCCCGGCCAGGTAAAGAACTGTACCAATGAAATGATCCGCATTTTGGGAGGCATGGTGCGCAGCGCATGCATGATTTCCCGGAAGCCGCCTCCCAATCCTTTAGCAGATTCCTTAGCCGTTTCTTTGTTGGCTGAATCCCGTGGCGGATATTCTTTCGAGGTGAATACGGTGTACAAAACGGAAGCCAGGAAAAAAAAGGCGCCCAGATAAAACGACCATTTTACATTTTCAGGAATTTCGCCCGGCATCGCGGTATTTTGAAAATGAAACAGGTTCTTCATCATCCAGGGAAGGGCCGAGGCAATACTTCCGCCCAACCCAATCATAAAGCTCTGCATGATAAACCCGCGGTTTACCTGGCTATCCGGCAGCTTATCGGTTACAAAAGCCCGGAAGGGCTCCATGGCCACATTGCCAAATACATCCAGTACCCACAACAGTCCGGCCGCCATCCAAAGTGCGCTGCTGTGCGGCATAAAGAACAATGCGACGGAACTGATCACCGCCCCAATCATAAAATAAGGTCGCCGTCTTCCCCATCGCGGGTGCCAGGTTTTATCACTCAGGTACCCGATCACCGGCTGCACCAGCAAACCGGTCAGCGGCGCTGCCAGGAATAACAGGGGCACCTGGTCCGGATCAGCACCCAGGTTCTCATAGATGCGGCCCATATTGGCGCGCTGCAGATCCCAGCCAAACTGGATCCCAAAGAATCCGACACTCATGTTGATGATCTCCGCCAGCGATAATTTTGGCTTTGGATCGTTTAATGTTACAGACATAGCAACCGGGTTTAAACAGCAAATTTAATATGTATTTAATACACATTATAAATTATTTTGAAAAAAAACACATCTTCTAAAAGTCATTATGCTCAGCGGCTCCGGAAATCATTCTCCCACAGCAACGAACCGCATGCCTGCAAATGCATTACCGGCCTGTGGTTGATATGTTCCTGCCTCAACATCTTCGCTATAACGCCCAACCGCCGCCTACCTGGCAGGTAGGCGGCGGTTGGAACCTATTTAATAATTATGGACAGCTGCGAACCCTACACGACAAATCCGCTGGGCAGCACGGCGCCTTTTTTCACCACGATAATACCATCCTTCACGGTATATAACTCATGATCCGTATTCTCCAGGTGGGTACCGCCATTCAGCCGTACATCATCCCCGATGCGGCAGTTTTTATCAATAATGCAATTACGGAGGTAACAGCGCTTCCCGATACCGATGGGCGGGATTCCCTTATTCTGATCGCGGCTCAGGTCTTCAATCGTTTCATAAAAATCGCTTCCCATAATATAACAACTCACAATAGTGGAGCCATAGCCGATCCGGGACCGGATGCCGATCACACTGTGCTCAATACGCGAAGCATTGATGATACAGCCTTCTGCAATCACCGTTTTCTCCAGTGTGGTACCGCTGATCTTTGCCGGCGGCAGCATCCGCGGACGGGTAAAGATCGCCTTGGTATTGTCAAAGAGGTTGAACTCCGGGATATCGGAAGTCAGTTCCAGGTTGGCCTCAAAAAAGGAGTAGATGTTCCCGATATCCGTCCAATACCCTTCATACTGAAAACTGGCCACCTTGTATTCGCTGATCGAAGCGGGAATGATCTCTTTTCCAAAATCTGTAGCTTCGGGATGTTTCTTTAACAACAGCGATTCCAGTAATTTCCGGTTAAAAATATAAATACCCATAGAAGCCAGGTAGTTCCGGCCTTTTTGCTGCATTGCAGCACCGGTATCGCTTTCCCATTCTTCCAGGATATCCTTCGAGGGCTTTTCAATAAAGGAAGAGATATAATGATTTTCGTCGGTCTTTAAAATACCGAATTCCGGTGCCTCACGGTCTCCAACCGGTATCGTGGCAATAGAAATTTCCGCTCCGCTTTTTTTATGCTGCTCCAGCATTTTATTAAAGTCCATCTGGTACAGCTGGTCACCGGAGAGGATCAGTACATAATCGCTGGGAAAAGGCCCCAGGTGCCGCAGACTCTGCCGCACCGCATCTGCCGTACCCTGGAACCAGGTAGGATTATCCGGTGTTTGTTCCGCCGCAAGAATATCTACAAATGCGGTACTGAAAGCACTGAACCGGTAGGTATTCTTAATATGCCGGTTTAATGACGCCGAATTGAACTGCGTCAGTACAAACATGCGATGTATATCTGAGTTGATGCAATTAGAAATGGGAATATCTACCAGCCGGTACTTCCCTGCGATGGGTACCGCCGGCTTGGAGCGGGTGCTGGTTAAAGGAGCCAGCCTGGAACCCGCTCCCCCGCCTAAGATCATGGCAATAATCTGATTTGAAATGGACATATAGAATAGTTTAAAATTGCTTGGTGTTATAAATATAAAAAGGAATCGGTAAACCCGGTATTATTATTTTATTGTTTTGGCTGAAGCGATTCATATACCTGCAGGTACTGTTTTGCAGACATATCCCATCCATGATCGATGGTCATCATCCGGCCGCGCATGGACGCATACAGATCTTTTTTGTTAGAATAAAGATCAATGGCCCGGCCTACAGAATAGGAGATATCACCCACACTGGACTGCTCCATTTTTATTCCAAAACCACCCTGATCACCAAAGTCCACAACGGTATCCTTAAGCCCGCCAATGTTCCGCACCACCGGTACCGTTCCGTAACGCAGTGCATACAACTGGTTCAGGCCGCAGGGTTCTACCCGGCTGGGCATGAGCAGGAAATCGGAACCGGCATATAGTAAATGGCTCAGCCCTTCATTATAACCAATATAGGCATTGAAATAACCTTTGAACCGGTTTTTCATCGCATCCAGCTGATTTTCTATTTCAGGATCGCCGGAACCCAGGATCAGGAAATTGGCCTTTCCCTGGTACTGGTAAATCGACTGACTGATGGCATCAGGCAGCAGGTCCGCCGCCTTCTCCCCTACCAGCCGGCCAATAAACGTGATCAGCGGTTTTTCGGGATCCAGTCCAAACTGTGCCGTTAATTCTTTTTTATTCTTATCCTTCCCCGTTGTTACGGCTTCGGTATCGTAATTTTTTGCAATAAACCCATCAGTTTGCGGATTCCACACTTCGGTATCTATACCATTAATAATACCCATGCACTTGCCCTTTTCATACTCGAAAAGGTTTTGCAATCCGTTTGCCGAATGTTTCAGTTCATTCATATAACTGGGGCTCACCGTAGTTACCTTCCAGGCGCATTTGATGGCCGATGCCATCGGGTTAATGGCATCGTTCCAATCCAGCAATCCCCAGTTCCAGGAATCATAGGCCGGCAGGTAATAATGCTTATCCCAGCCAAATTGCCCCTGGTATTCCCCGTTATGTATTGTGAACACGGTAGGTATACTTCCCAGCTGGTAGCGGAAGGCGTACGCATGTCTTGCCATAAACGGGATCAGCCCGGTATGGTGATCGTGGCAGTGGATCACATCCGGCCGGTGCTGCCAGCGTCCGATCCAGTCGCACACCGCCAGCTGGAAGGCAATGAAACGCTCGGTGTCGTCTTCATACCCGTAGATCCGCTCACGATCCAGTTTCCCATTGATATCTACCAGGTACAGATCAAACCCCAGCTTATTGGTCTTCTCCTTTATGACACTGTATTTAAACCATTCATTTCCCAATGCCTGCCCGCCCTCGTGTACCAGCTCCCATTCGTTCTGGTATAAGAACTTTGTCCGGTACATTGGCATCACTACTTTAGCCGTATGTCCAAGCTCATTCTGATACTTGGGCAAGGCCCCCACTACGTCTCCCAATCCGCCAGCCTTTGCCATCGGATAACACTCTGCTGATACATGAATTATTTCCATAATACTAGTTTCTTCCGTTACTAATGTAAGCATTATTTATAAATGAATAGAAATTGCAATGGAAAGAATTAAAATTTTTATTTAGATGATAACTATTTACATTTACTACCTCTTAAAAATTAAACGATTGACATGGCGAATCAAACGACAAAATGGTCTCAATTTGGAACGTTAATTATCGTGTTTTTTTTCTGGGGCTTTGTTGCTGCCAGTAATGATATCCTGATACCGGTGTTTAAAGAAAAATTGCACCTTACCCAGGTACAATCCCAAATGGTTTCTTTTGCATTTTATGTAGCGTATACCATCGGCTCCCTGATCTTCCTTTTGATCAGCAGCGCCATCCGCAAAGACCTTCTTCAAAAGATTGGTTATAAAAATGGTATTTCGCTGGGCCTCATCATCTCTGCCCTGGGCACCCTGATGTTTTACCCTGCCGCTCAACAGGAATCCTTTGCCTTATTTATTGTAGGTCTGTTTATTGTAGGTCTTGGTTTTTCACTTCAGCAAACCGCGGCCAATCCCCTGGCCATTATTATGGGAGATCCCAAGCTGGGCTCACAGCGTTTGAGCCTTGCCGGTGGTGTTAATAATTTTGGTACCACCATCGGGCCCCTGGTCGTAAGCTTTGCGATCTTCGGATCTGTTACCGCGTCCAGCGCCAGTGCAGATATCCAGAGCATTAAAGTTCCCTACCTGGTGTTGGGATTAGCGTTTGTGATTGTGGCAATCATTTTCCGGTTTTCTTCAGTTCCGAATAAGATCGATCTTGAAGCCATTTCCACATCGGATAACCTGGAAGCAGATGGCAGCAAACAATCGCTGGATCTGGAAACCAGCGTAACCCCACCGGCACGGCATTCTGTTTTTGCATACCCCCAACTGGTGCTGGGTATGATTGCCATATTTGTTTATGTAGGTGTAGAAGTAAGCACCGCGGCCAATTTGCCGGAGTTTATGAAAGAGCACCTGCAAACACCTACCGATAAGATCGCACCCTTTGTATCCCTTTACTGGGCCAGCCTGATGATCGGTCGCTGGACAGGGTCTGTAGGCGCTTTTGATCTCTCAAAGGGTGCAAAAAGCATTTTGCGATTCCTGATGCCCTATATCGCGTTTGCCGTTTTCCTGCTGGTAAACAAGATCGCAAACCATGATATCACACCTTTTTATATTTATGCCCTCCTGATTGTGGGCCTCATCGTTTGCGATATTTTAAGTAAGGGAAACCCGGCAAGACAGTTGCTCATTTTTAGTTGCATGGGCATGCTTGCCCTGCTTATCGGAATCTTTGCCGATAAAATGACCAGCGTTTATGCTTTTATCTGCGTAGGGCTATTCTGCTCTACCCTCTGGCCCTGTATCTTTACATTGTCCATCGCCGGCTTAGGTAAGTTTACCAATAAAGGTTCCAGCCTGCTCATTTTTATGATTATGGGTGGTGGCTTTGTAAGCCTGCTCCAGGGCTGGCTGGCAGCTCCGGAACACCTGGGCATCCAGTATTCTTACTTTGTTGGTGTCGCTTGCTTTGCTTATCTTGCCTTTTATGCCATAAGGGCAAAGGCCGCCCTGAAACAGCAAGGCATCGATTATGATGTAAAGACTTCGGGGGGCGGACATTAATATGTATTAAATGAATAATGATATGGGAATTTTAGACTTGTCAAGTGAATTAGCGATTGGCATTGATATAGGTGGTACAAATACCAAATACGGCATTGTGAATCACAGGGGTGAAATTTTGGATAAAGGAGATATAAAAACGGATGCATATCCTACTATTGAAGCATTTATTGAAGGCCTTTATGAGGCGATGAAGCCCATTATTGAAAAAAATAATGCCATTGGCATCAAGGGCATCGGCATGGGCGCTCCCAATGGAAACTATTATACAGGAACGATCGAATATGCACCAAACCTCCCCTGGAGAGGTGTCATTCCGATTGCAAAACTGGTGAGCGATAAATTCGGCATTCCCTGTACCCTTACCAATGATGCCAATGCAGCGGCCATGGGTGAAATGATGTATGGCGCGGCAAGAGGCATGAAAGATTTCATCATGATCACCCTGGGTACGGGCGTGGGCAGCGGCATTGTTGCGAATGGGCTGATGCTGTATGGCCATGACGGGTTTGCCGGTGAACTGGGGCACACGATCGTACGCCCGGGTGGACGTAAACACTGGAGCACAGGTGCACACGGATCGCTGGAGGCCTATTGCTCCGCAACCGGTATTGCCATTACCGCTAAAAAATTAAGAGCCGAAAATATTCACTCCGCATTGAATGATGTTCCGGAGGAAAACCTTGATTCCCTTGCCGTATTTGAACTGGCTGAAAAAGGAGATGAAACCGCAATGGAGGTATTCCGTTATACCGGACAGATATTGGGAGAAGCGCTGGCCAACTTTATTATGTTCTCTTCGCCGGAAGCCATTATTCTTTTTGGTGGCGTTATAAAGGCAGGTGATTATATTATGAAGCCCACGAAGGAGCACATGGAAAAAAACCTGCTGCCTATTTTTCAAAACAAGGTAAAGCTGGTGTTCAGTGAACTGAAAGAAGCCGATGCGGCGATCCTGGGTGCCAGTGCACTTGCCTGGGAGGCTTAACGTTCCAGTTTAACGTTTCAGGTACCATCCCCAAGATGAAACTTTAAACTTCAAACCCCGGTCGTCCGGGCGGGCTGAAACAAAAATTATGGATTATAAAATTCCTTCCGCAACCAGGATCGGTCATGTACACCTGAAGGTTTCCGACCTGCAGCGGTCAATTGATTTTTATTGCGGATTGCTGGGATTTGAGCTCACCACCATGTATGGTACACAGGCCGCCTTTATTTCCGCCGGAGGATACCATCACCATATTGGTTTGAATACCTGGTACAGCAAAGATGCACCGCCCGCACCGGTAAAGGCACCGGGCCTTTTTCATACGGCCATTCTCTATCCCACGCGAAAAGATCTGGCCAATATTTTATACCAGCTTATACAGGCGCATTATCCGCTTACCGGCGCTGCAGATCATGGCGTATCAGAGGCCCTGTACCTGAACGATCCGGATGGAAATGGCGTTGAACTTTACTGGGACCGTCCAAAGGAGGCCTGGCCGCAGCACCCGGACGGCAGTCTTGAAATGTATACGCGCGAACTGGATCTCGATCAGCTGTTGAAAGAGCGCGATGTTTAACGCATCACCTTAAAGCTTCAGGCCCGGGGCCGGATCTAACCTGGAACTTTGAACGTGAAACCAGGAACGGCCATCAGTTTTCAGCCATCAGCCTTCAGCTATCAGATTCAGCTATCAGTTGATGACGCCACGGCTTGGAGCGTTGACATCTCCACCAGGTATGAAACGAAATTTAACCTGGAACTTTGAACGGGAAACCTGAAACAAAAAAGAAGGGCCTCCGTTAAAAATAACAGAGGCCCATTGTAACTACCAAACCAAACTACTGTCTTCAATATCTTTAATACCGTCCGCCGGAACGGGAATTTCTTCTTCCCTCATTGTACCGGTTATTCCTTGAGCCGGATTCCCATTTTCTGAAGATCGCATCCACGATCCGGTCGATCTCTCTTCCTGAAATCCTTCGGCTGTTTACCTCATCTGTAGCCCACCCCTGCATAACCGTTTCGTCTGTACGGGCATCTACCATTGTTACCGTAATGGTTCCTTCTTTTGTGGGCACTTCATAGTTGTCATACCCCATAAACGTTGAAGGATAATACACATTATAAAAACGGCGACTGTAGGGGTTATAAAAAGTACGGAATCCTCCCCAGCCATAACGGGGATCCGATTCTATCCGTGATCCGCGCTCTACCAACACATCATAACTTAAGATCACATCCGGATTACGCGATACCTGCTGCCAACCCATACGGGATTGCAAACGATCTGAAATAGCACTTTTAACCTGGCTTTCCATCATAGTACTATTGCCGGTGCGACCCCGGCGGTCTTTTTTTTCAGCCCATGCAAATGTGCGGTACCGGCTAAAATTGGCATCGCGGGAAGTTTCTACGTGTGCTGAAGGACCACAGCCAGCCAGCACCAGGATTACCGCCGCCACTCCTAAAAATTTTATTAAACGGCTTTTCATTTTACTTCTGTTTTTCTACAAGTAAGACGCTGAAAACAGTAAATAGATAACAAGTGGGTTGTAAATTATTTGTGAAAAAAACCAAAATCATTCACAATCAAGAGATAAGCTGCTTTGAGAAAACCCATTTATTCTAACAGGCCCTTCTGCCCTGCACGCCCGTGAATTTTGCCAGCTGCAGCCTTTTGCCTAATTTAGTTATATGAGTAACACAGAAAATACCGGAACAAACACCAATTCCGGCAATCGTGGTTTAATAGGCCTTGCCATTATTGGAATTTGTATTTTGCTGGCCGGGTTTATTGTAGCCGGCGCCTATAAATATAAATTCAAAAGCCGCCAGACCATCCGGGTAACCGGCAGCGCTGAAAAAGATTTTACCAGTGATCTTATTGCCTGGAACGGCAGCTATAACCGCACCGACTTTGATTTAAAAGCGGCATACGCATTATTAAAGCAGGATGAAACCAATGTACGGAATTACCTTACCCGCAAAGGTATTACGCCCAAGCAGATGATCTTTTCTTCTGTGAAGATCGATAAGATCTTCCGGTCGAACTATAACGAAGAAACCAAGTCGACCACCACCACATTTGGCGGTTATAACCTTACCCAGAATGTAAAAGTAGAATCGGGTGATATTGCAAAGGTGGAAGCACTTTCCCGGGAAATTACCGAACTGATCGAAACAGGTATCGAGCTCAATTCACCGGAGCCCTTGTATTTTTATACCAAACTGGCGGATCTTAAGTTAGACCTGCTGGCAAAGGCTGCGGAAGATGCGCGCAAACGGGCAGAGACGATTGCCAAAAACACAGGCGGCGCTTTAGGCAACGTGGTTAAGGCCAATATGGGGATCTTTCAGATCACGGGACAAAACACCAATGAGGATTACAGCTATGGAGGCACTTTTAATACTTCATCCAAAAACAAAACCGCCAGCATTACGGTAAACCTGGAATGTGTGGTTAAATAAACAGAAAAGTGAGCAGTGAAATGCATAACATTTCACTGCTCACTTTAAACATTTCTTTTACCCCCTATCCCTTTCTGCGCCCGCCACCACTTTCGGCGTCGTTCATGCGAATCCTTCTGCCCCGGTAGTTTTTTCCGTCGAGGGCCTTGATCATGATGCGTGCAGAAGCGGAATCCACTTCAACCCAGCTGTTCATTTCCTTCATATCGATCCGGCCCAGGTTATCCTTACTCAGGCGGCTCATGTCCAGGATAAACTGCAGGAAGCTGGCTTTGTAAAAACCGTCTTTTGTTCCCAGGTTTACAAACAGGCGCTGGTATTGTCCGTTGCCAAATCCGCGGCTACCCCGCTCCTGCCCGCGTGCGCCTTTCCGGTCGTCGCCGCCGCGGTCGTTCCGCAGGTTCAGATCTACAGAGTTTTCATAATATTTCAGGAAGCGGTCAAATTCCAGGGCTGCAACACGCTGTAACACTTCCTCCTTACTGATGTTTTCAAATTTCTCTTCCAATACCGGCACATAGGCTTCGTATTCCCCATGACTGATATCGGCTTTCAACATTTTATCGATAAAATGGAAGAACTGCTTCCGGCAAACATCCTTACCCGATGGAATATCGATCTTATTGAACTTTGTGTTGATCAGCTTTTCGATTTGTCTTAACCGGTATACTTCCTTGGGTGTTACAATCGAAATGGAGATGCCACTAAGACCGGCACGACCGGTACGTCCACTCCGGTGGGTATATACTTCCGTATCATCAGGAAGCTCATAATTAATTACATGTGTGATCCCCTGCACATCAATGCCCCGTGCGGCCACATCCGTTGCAATTAACAGCTCCAGTGATTTTTCGCGGAAACGGCCCATTACTTTATCGCGCTGTACCTGGGTAAGATCTCCGTGCAACGCCTCAATATCATATCCTTCACGAATCAATTGTTCGGTGATCTGCTGGGCATCTGCCTTGGTTCTTGTAAATACAATGCCATACATCCCCGGGTTAAAATCGATAATGCGTTTCAACGTCTCGTACCGGTTGATATGTTGCGTCTGATAATACTGATGGGCAATATTGGTATTGGCTGAGTTGGCTTTTCCCACCGTAATTTCAAAGGGATTTTCCATATAGCGCTTACTTACCTGCCGGATCTCTTTGGGCATGGTAGCACTAAACAGCCAGGTGCTCTGGCGGTTGGGCGTTTCCTTCAGGATGAATTCAATATCATCTTTAAAGCCCATGTTCAACATCTCATCCGCTTCATCCAGTACTACGTAGTGAATATCTTCCAGGTTGATCGCTTTTCGTTCGATCAGGTCAATTAACCGCCCCGGTGTTGCTACAACAATATGTGTTCCTCTTTTTATTTCACGGATCTGCTGACTGATTGCAGTTCCCCCATATACGGCGGTGATGCCGATATGTGCATTCTTTTGACGGAAGGTTTGCAGGTCGTTCGTAATCTGCAAACACAATTCCCGGGTAGGACAAATGATCAGTGCCTGGGGAGAAGGAAATGACCGGTCAATCAGTTGCAGCAATGGCAAACCAAAGGCAGCCGTTTTACCGGTACCGGTTTGCGCCAGTCCGATAAAATCTTTTGTTCCCTCTAATAAAACCGGTATTGCTTGTTCCTGTATTGGAGTAGGGGTTTGAAACCCTATTTGCTGTAATGATTGAAGGAGTCCCTCTTCAATTCCCAACGATTCAAATGTAACCACTAAAATATTTTTATAAAATGAACCCGCAAAGGTATGCTTTTTTTTGCTGTTCGAGACTTTAAGTCTCGAACAGCAATGAACAGTAAACATAAAAAAGCCATCCTGCCTGTTCGGGGATGGCCTTTTATTTGCCGAATATGAATCACTTATTTTTTTACAGAAGTATCTGCTGCAGGTGCATGATTGGTGTCCAGATTGATCACCGTATCGGTATTTGCAGGAGCGGCCGGTGTAACGCTGGCGGGTTCGGTTGGAGCAACGGCTGTAGTATCTGCACCTTTTTCTCCTTCTCCACTATTATTACATGCTACAAAACCTACAGAACTGATTGCCAGGATAATAAATATTTTTTTCATTACTTTAATTTTTAGATTAGAGATTTAAGGTTAATACAAAAATTCAGGAAAGGTAACCTGCCTGCCGATAAAAAAGTTTTTCTTAGTGGGAAAGGGTTACTATTTTTAAAAAAAAGTATTATAAACGGAACAAAGCGTGAAAGAGACGATCTTAGAACAGGAAATATTGCTACTGAAGGGTTTAGCGCGCAATGATAAGAAGTCAACCGAAGAAATATACAAACAGCATTACAACCTCATTCAGGCTTTGGTAGTCAATAATAATGGTACCGCCGATGATGCCCGGGATATTTTCCAGGAAGCGATGGTGGTACTCTTTGAAAAGGCGCGGTCAGGAACATTTGAGCTTAACTGCCAGATCAAAACATATTTATATTCAGTAGCTAAGCGACTGTGGTTAAAGAGGTTACAGCAGCAAAGCCGGTTTACGGAAGAATGGAATGATTCTGAAAACCTGGTGAAAGTAGATGATGATCTGGAAGTGCATGAGCAAAAGGACCAGGAATTTGACCTGATGCATCATTCGATCCAGCACCTGGGCGAGCCTTGCAAAAGTTTATTGGAGGCCTTTTACTTTAAGAAAAAGAGCATGCTGGAAATAGCCGAAACATTTGGCTATACCAACGCAGAAAATGCTAAAACTCAGAAGTATAAATGCCTGATGCGGCTGAAAAAAATATTCTTTTCTCAATATAAAAAGTAGTTGGATAATGCAAGAACACGATAATATATTGTTAACCGAAGCGGTGGAACGGTATATTTCCGGGGAAATGACTCCTGATGAACGTTTACATTTTGAAAATTTAAGAAAGGCAGACAGCGAGATCGACCAGATGGTGGTGACCCATACGCTGTTTATGCAGCGCATGAACCGTTACAATGAGTGGCAGAAGTTTCATGCCTCCTTAAATGAGATCCATACCGACCTTACAGCCCAGGGGAAAATCGATTCCCCCGCCCTTAAAGGAAAGGCTAAACTGGCATACCTGTTTAACCGCTATAAAAGAGTGGCCTCCATTGCAGCATCAATTGCAGGTCTTACCGCATTACTGGTATCTGCGATTCTTTGGTCGGTAACGCCCAAAAACCATATTGCCCAGATCGAAACCCTGAGCAAAAAGTTTAATTCGCTCGAAAATAAATCGCGGAAGCAGGCAGAGGAGATCAATGATCTTAAAAACCGGAGCACGGATTCTAAAACACCAGAGATCACGTACAGTTCCAGTGGTACCAGTTTTATGATTGACAATAGGGGATTGCTGGTCACCAATGCCCATGTGATCCAAAATGCGCAAAATGTGGCTGTGGCCAGCAGTACCGGTGTTGAATACTTTGCCGAAGTAGTATATACCGATCCTGTAAGAGATATCGCCCTGTTAAAAATAACGGATAAAGACTTTAAGCCACTTCCCCCGGTACCTTATGGTTTCTCCCGCAAAATGTCGGACCTGGCAGAGCCGGTGTTCACCATGGGCTACCCGCGCGAAGACGAAAACATTGTTTACAACCAGGGCTACCTGAGTGCCAAAACCGGCTTTAACGGGGACACGCTCAGCTGCCAGATACAGATCTCGGCAAACCGCGGCAACAGCGGAAGCCCGATCCTGAATGATGAAGGAGATGTGATCGGCGTTTTAAACGGCCGGCAGAAAGACCAGGAAGGTGTAGCCTTCTTTATCCGGTCTAAAAATCTTTACAATATGCTGAATGAGGTGAAAAACAAGGAAAAAAATGATTCCATCATCCAGAATGCGAAGCTGACGACCAAATCCTCCATCGCCAATCTCAATCGTACCCAGCAAACGAAAAAGATCCAGGACTATGTATTTGTAGTGAAGGTGAATTAACTTTTTTAGTCATTAACCAAGACCAAAGAGGGTGTTTCTGATTGAGGCACCCTCTTTTTTTATGGAGGTCTTTAACGGAAAGAAGTTTCGTTTCGTTTTGTTAAGGTGATAGATGTAGCCGCAGATGCACAGATTTTTGAGGGATCATTTCGAAAAGTCTCAAAAACATCCTGGCTTCCCCTGACACTCATACCATAGCAATCCGGATTATTTACAAACCGGTATGAATGAGGCGACAGATACCGAATAGGCTGAAATATTTGTCAACTTCTTTTGCAACGGGTCGGGTCATTTTGTAATCAAAAAATCTGTAATCATTTTTTTTATTACAACCGGTCTGATTACAGTTTTGAAAAAAAATGTACCCGACGCCACATACAGCCGGTTTGCACCCCCGTTCTTATAAAAAATAGACTTTTTTGTTGCTGGGTATAAAAATACCTGGGCAAATGCCTTCAATTGAGTGATCGCGGCAGTCTTCCCGCTGATAGCGCCGATTTTTCCGCAGATTTCAGCTGCTCTTTTTGCGCATCTGCGGCTATAACATATCCACATCCGGGATCACCACCACCGATTTATACCGTTTTTCCTGGTGCAACTGGGCAATCTTAAACAGGATATCCTTTTTACACTGCGTGATTAAACGGGTATTCCGGGGCAGCTTTAACAACAGCTCCATCAGGTATTGATTGCGCACTTTATTGATGAGCGGCTCCGACGGCCCCATGATAAAACGGCCATACTGATCCTGCAAGCTGGCCGCAAACCAGGCGGCAGCATCCTGCACCACGTCCCTGATCTTATTTTTAAGCGTTAACCGGATCAGCCGGGTATAGGGGGGATAACCAAACGCTTCTCTTTTGGGCAACTCATCTTCAAAAAGCGCCCGGTAATTGTGCTGCTGTACCTGTAATAATACCGGGTGTTCGGGCTGCGTGGTCTGGATCATTACCTTACCCACGCCATGCTTTCTTCCGGCACGGCCACTCACCTGCTCCATCAGCTGAAACGCCCGCTCGTTGACCCTGAAATCAGCAAAGGACAAAATACCATCCGCATCTACAATGCCTACCAGTTCCACGTGTTCAAAATCCAATCCTTTTACCACCATCTGGGTACCAACAAGAATGTTCAGTTTTTGCTGTTCAAAGGTCTGGATCAGCTGATCATGCGCATGTTTTCCACGCACGGTGTCCATATCCATCCGCCCTATATGCGCCTGGGGAAGCAATTCCTGCAGGGCCTCCTCTACCCGTTCCGTTCCAAATTGTTTTTGAACAAAATCATGCCCCCCGCAGCTGGGACAGGTTACCATCAGGGGATAATTAGTGCCGCAATAATGGCAAACCAGCTTGTTGTATACCTTATGATAATTCAACGATACATCGCAGTATTTACATTGTGGTACCCAGCCGCAGGTATTGCAGCGCTGGTAAGGCGTATACCCCCTCCGGTTCTGAAAAAGGATCACCTGCTTTTTCCGTTCCAGCGTATGACGGATATTTTCGGCCAGCGGCGGAAAAATAATGGTATCCGCAAATTCCTTTGTCCGGTAACGGCGGGTATCTACCAGGTCGATCTGTGGCAGCTGAATATTCCCGAACCGCTCTGTTAACTGTACCAACCCGTACTTGTCGGTTACCGCGTTATTATACGATTCGAAAGAAGGTGTGGCGCTGCCCAGCAATACCTTACAGCCCTCAAACAGTGATGAAAAATAAATGGCGGCGTCCCGTGCATGATACCTTGGAGCCGGCTCCATCTGTTTATATGAAGGATCGTGCTCTTCATCACAAACAATCATTCCCAGGTCCTGGAAAGGCAGGAACAAAGAAGAACGGGCGCCCAGCACGATCTTCAGCGATCCGTCTTTTACTTTATTCCAAATCTCCACCCGCTCATTCTGCGAAAACCGCGAGTGATATACGCCGATATGTCCTCCGAAATGCCGCTGCAACCGCCGGATCGTTTGAGAAGTCAGTGCAATCTCCGGCAACATATACAGCACCTGCCGGCCCTGGCGGATCTGCTCCTCGATCAAATGAATATAGAGCTCCGTTTTCCCGCTTGAAGTAACTCCGTGCAGTAAACACACGTCCTTTTCCATAAAGACCGTCCGGATGCTGTTCAACGCCGTAGATTGCGCTGCAGATAAGTCAAAATTGATCCGGATATCTTTGGGCAGGCTGCGGATGCGATCCACGGCCCGCTTTTCCAATAGCAGGATCCCTTTATCTGCAAGACCTTTTAACTGGGCATCGCTGGCACCGGTCTTTTTAAGAAGGGCTTGTTTTGTAATAGCCCCCTCCGTTTTTTGAAAATGCAGGTACCCCAGCAACAGCTCCAGCTGCTTTTCGGCCCGCTGCAATTTAGTATCGGTATTCAGCAGCCGTTCAAGCGCCGCATCATTGTCATAATCCGGATGCAGCAATACATAGGTTTCTTTTTTCGGACTGTAGTTGTCCTTCAACGATTCCCAAACATAACAGATCTTTCCCTGTATGAGCCGGTTTACCACGGGGTATACATGGTTACTGTCGAGGATCAGCTGCACTTCGGCAAGCTTTAATTCCTTGCGCAACAGCAGGGCTTCCGCCACCAGGAATGCTTCATGATCCAGCTCCGTAAAATCATCGCCGGCCTCTTCGTTAAACACCAGTACGGTTTCGCTGCTCAGTTTAAAATGCGCCGGCAGGGCTGCCGCCATTACTTCTCCCTCCGTACACATATAATAGCGGGCCATCCATTCCCAAAGCCGCAGCTGCGATTCATATACCACAGGCGTTGCGTCCAGTACACTAACCAGTTCCTTTGCCTCAAAAAATTCCGGCGGCGTCTGGTGCACCCGTTTGATCACTCCTGCATATTTTTTGGATTTGCCAAGGTTGACCTCTACCCGGCACCCCACCAGGGCGGCCTCTTTCAGATGCTCCGGAATGGCCCAGGTATAATTCAGCGGCAGGGCCAGCGGAATGACCACTTCGGCAAAATCCGTTGTTACGGCCGACTGATAAGGCAGTTCATTATTCATGCATTCCTTGCTTTATTCCGGGTGCTACCCAGGTTACATTATACTCCAATAGCTTCTGCTCCATTTGCGCATACACCAATTGTTTTAACCGTTCATGATCTTTTACCGGCCAGCCCTCTACCGGCACTTCATCTAAAAATACCACGCGGCATTTGCCCGGGTTTAACGGAAGCTTCTGCCAATAGGGCATCCGGTCGAAGGTATCGAGGAACAACACCGGCCGGATCGGTGTACCGGTTTCCAGCGCCAGTTTAAAGGCGCCATTATAAAAATCTTTTAACGGCTGATGCGTTTCATTAAACGTGCCCTCCGGAAAAACAAAAATAGAGATCCCTTTGTTGATTACGGAACGAAGGATACGGATGCTCTTTGCCCGGCCTTCTGTTGACTTACGATCTACGGTCACGATCGCCCGTTTATAAATAAACCCAAAAATGGGCAGTTTTCCCATTTCTGCCTTCCCCAGCGCACGCATCGGCTTCCGGAACACCTTTACCATCACCGGTATATCCAGGTAGGAAATATGATTGGCAATGAGGATGTATTTCTTATCCGGGTCGAAGGGCATGGTATAGGTTTTTTGTACCCGTATGCCGATCATGGCAAACCAGATATCGGCCCAAAAGGTACAAAGTGCATAAATGATATTCCCCCCCCTTATCCGGCCCAGGAAAGCAGCGAGGATACAAAGCGGGAAAATCAGCAGCATCACGACCAGGAAGATCAATACCGCATAAATCATATAAAATAATCGAAACATAGTGCTTAGTCCTTCAAAAATAAATGGTTACGGCAAAATAGCACAGGGATATTTGTCAACAACCGCCAAAACACGCCGCATCGGCTAATTTTCCGTAATTTTGCAGCCTTTATGGAGGGTACAAAAACAGTCGCATTTCACACACTTGGTTGCAAGCTCAACTATTCGGAAACTTCTTCGCTTTCCAGGCTAATGGAACAGGAAGGGTTTGAGAAAAAGGAGTTTACCGATGTTGCAGATGTATATGTGATCAATACCTGCTCTGTAACAGACAACGCGGATAAGGAATGCCGGCAGCTGGTACGTCGCATCCAGCGCAAGGCCCCGGAAAGCGTGGTGGTAATCACCGGCTGTTACGCCCAGCTGAAGCCTAAAGAAATTGCTGACATACCCGGTGTGGACCTGGTGTTGGGTGCAGCGGAAAAATTTAATATTGTAAAACATATTAAAGAACTTTCTAAAAACGATGCCGCTAAAATATGCAGCTGCGATATTGAGGATGTAACCGGTTTCCACAGCTCCTACTCTATTAATGACCGTACCCGTACTTTTTTAAAGGTGCAGGATGGCTGTGATTATACCTGTTCTTTTTGTACGATACCCATGGCCCGTGGCAAAAGCCGCAGCGCCTCCATTGATGCGGTGCTGAAGGATGCACAGTCGCTGGCGGCTTCGGGTGCCAAAGAAATTGTGCTTACGGGCATCAACCTGGGAGATTTTGGAAAAGGGCCGGATGGCAATGCCTCGGCGGCGATCAATGGCCGGGCTGAGAACTTTTACAAACTGATACAGGAGCTGGACCAGGTGGAAGGCATAGAACGGTTCCGGATCTCCTCGATTGAACCCAATCTCCTGGGCAACGAGATCATTGAATTTGTGGCCAACAGCAAAAAGTTCATGCCCCATTTTCATATTCCTCTGCAAAGCGGCAGCAACGCCGTTCTGGGTGCCATGCGCAGAAGATACAAGCGGGAGCTGTATGCCGACCGTGTGGGCCTCATCAAAACCCTGATGCCCCATTGCTGTATCGGGGTAGACGTAATCGTTGGATTTCCCGGAGAAACCGATGCTTACTTTAAAGAAACCTACGATTTCCTGCATGAGCTGGAAATATCCTACCTGCATGTTTTTACTTATTCGGAAAGAGCCAATACCCACGCCCTTACACTGGAGCCGGTAGTGCCTGTAGCTCTTCGCAATGAACGGAATAAAACATTGCGCAACCTGTCTTACATGAAGATGCAGTACTTTGAACAACAGCATACGGGACAAACCCGAAAGGTGTTGTTTGAGAACCATAATAAGAATGGTATGATGGAGGGCTATACCGATAATTACATCCGTATTACAACGCCCTACCGGAAGGAATGGGAGCACCAGATCGTAGACTGGAACCTGTAAACAGACGCCAGCCAACCTGTGCTACTTTATTGCTATATCTATTTTTGTTGATCACAACCAGTTAGCAATTACTGCTTTTACATTAACATTTTCTTTTTATTTATTGGCCTTCGTGGTACTGTATTTGTATTTTAATCATTCAGAAAGATACTTAGAAAAGCTCTTTATATCCTTTGATATAATCCTTTAAACCGTTTACAGTACTGGCCTACAGCCGGCAACGTTTAATATTTTTTTATATTATTTATTAACAATTCCTGTATAACACTGAATCTTTTCCCTGCGTTTAGAAGAAGTATGTAAACCTTTATTATTTATATTTTTTATTAAAATTTTAATCATGAAAAGAACTACAAAAACAGTAATGATGGCATTGGCTGCAACCGTGATCACCGGAAGTGCATTTGCTCAGGTAGACAGCACAAAAACAGATTCGACTGTCGTGTCTACAGACTCCACACAAACAGACAAGAAAGACGATAAAGACAAGTCTAAAGAAGACTCAACAGCTACACCTACACCACCACAGGCTTCTGTTGCACCTTCGGTAAAGAACAATACTTATGTTTGGGTTGCCACTAACAGGGAACTGTTGGGTAACAAAAAAACAGCCATCGAAGCAGAAAAGCAAGAGGCCTGATTTTAATAGAATCCGGTTCATTAAAACCACACTGGGAAACCAGCGTGGTTTTTTTTTGTAAGTTTGACCGACAGAATGAGAAAATTATGTCTACAAAAATAAAGTGCCCGAACTGCCAGCATGAGTTTCCGATAGAAGCTGCGCTTACCGATGAGCTGAAAAATGCGATTGAAAAGGAGAAGGACGGCCTGCGCAGGCAGATGCAGGATTATAAAAAGAACAAGGACGAGGAAATAGCACAGCTGAAAAAAACTGCAGAGCTGGAGGCCACCAAAGCCAATGAACAGTGGCAGCAGAAACTCAATGTAGAAAAGCAGGCACTGCAACAGCAACTGGAAGCGCAGCTCCGTAAAAGCATCAGTACCGATTTTGAGAACCGTATTGGTTCTTTACAAAAAGCCAATGAAGAAAACGAAGAAAAGCTAAAACTGGCCCGGCAGAAAGAAGCCGACTTTTTACGGAAAGAGCAGGATTTCAAGACCCGCGAGGCAGAGCTGGAAATTACAGTCCAGAAAAAATTAAATACAGAGCGCGAGAAAATAGCAGAAGAGCTCCGGCGTATTGAGGGCGAAAAAACGGCCTTAAAAGAAAGTGAATTCAACCTGAAGCTTAAGGAACTGGAAACCCAGCTGGAACAGCAGAAAAAGCTGGCGGCGGAAATGCAGCGGAAAGCGGAACAAGGCTCCATGCAATTGCAGGGTGAAAGCCAGGAACTGGCGCTGGAAGAAATGCTGACCGCGGCGTTCCCTTTTGATCTCATCGAAGAAGTGGGAAAAGGCGTACGGGGCGCGGACTCCATTCAAACCGTTCGCAACAACTTGGGCGCGGCCTGTGGCAAGATCATCTGGGAAAGTAAACGGGCCGAAAACTTTGGAGGCGACTGGATCGAAAAGCTGAAGGCCGATATGCGCAGCCAGGGTGCAGACGTAGCCGTACTGGTTACCCGGCGCTATCCAAAAGATATGGAACGCTTTGGCGAAAAAGAAGGGGTCTGGATCTGCAATTTCAATGAAGCCAAGGCCCTGGCCAGTGTACTGAGGGATGGTATCATTAAAATATACAATGCATCCAAAAGCCAGGAAAATAAGGGCGACAAGATGCACCTGCTATACTCCTACCTCACCAGTCCGGAGTTTGCCGAACAATGGAAAGCCATCCGGGAAGGCTTTTTAAGCATGAAGATCTCCATTCAAAAGGAACGCGATGCCATGGAACGCCTGTGGAAAGCACGTGAAAAGCAACTGGAAAAAGTACTGCTCAATGCCACCCATATCCGTGGCTCCATTGACGGGATCAGTGGCCTGGAGTCGGTTGATCTGAACCTGCTGGGCTATGAAGAGGAAGAATAGCCTGCGGCATTTCAAACCAGCTTATCCCAATCCGCTTATAAATTTCAAAGCAGCATCATTGTTTCCAACTGATCCAGGATATTTTGTTATCACATTAATGGACAGGGAGCGGACTAAACGCGTTGCTTAGATCGGGACCACAAAGGCTCAAAAGCACAAAGAAACGCGAAGAGTATGTCGTTTTATCTTAGTGTCTTTGAGCCCTTGTAGCGAACACCCGTTATACTATAGCTTATTATCGCAATCTTCCAGAATTCCTTTTACATCATACACAATGGCCTGCTCTTTTTTAAGCTGCGCCAGGTCCAGGTCCTGGAACTCGGTGTGTGCCACACCCAAAACGATGGCATCAAAGGTATTTTCCGGCAGCATCGTGGTGCTTTCAATGCCATATTCATGCAGCACTTCCGCAGGATTTGCCTTGGGGTCGAAAGTCGTTACTTCAATACCGTAATCCTGTAGCGCGGAAATAACATCCACAATTTTTGTATTGCGCACGTCCGGGCAATTCTCTTTAAAGGTAATCCCCAGCATCAGTACGGATGCGCCACTGACACTGATCCCTTTTTTGATCATCGTTTTTACAACCTGCGCCGCCACATAGCCGCCCATCGAATCATTTAACCGGCGCCCGGCCAGGATAATTTCCGGGTGATAACCATGTTCCTGCGCTTTTTGCGCCAAATAATAAGGATCTACACCAATACAGTGCCCGCCTACCAGCCCTGGCTTAAATGGTAAAAAGTTCCACTTCGTTCCCGCCGCTTTCAGCACATCCTGCGTATTGATACCCAGGATATTAAAAATTTTAGCCAGTTCATTCACAAAAGCGATATTAATATCCCGCTGTGAGTTTTCAATTACTTTGGCGGCTTCCGCCACTTTAATGGTTGGGGCCAGGTGGGTTCCCGCTGTAATGACCGACCTATAAACCGCATCCACTTCCAGACCGGTTTCCGGCGTGGAGCCAGATGTTACTTTTAATATTTTTTCAACGGTATGCTCTTTATCTCCCGGGTTAATCCGCTCCGGGGAATAGCCTGCAAAAAAGTCTTCATTAAACTTCAGTCCCGAGGTTCGTTCCAGTACGGGGATACACTCTTCTTCGGTAACACCGGGGTATACGGTTGATTCGTACACTACGATATCTCCTTTCTTCAGTACTTTTCCTACGGTTTCTGAAGCTTTATAAAGCGGCGTCAGATCGGGGCGGTTGTGTTTATCAACAGGCGTGGGTACGGTTACCACATAAAAATCGGCTGCGGCAATATCAGCCAGCTGATTGGATACATATAAACCGCTGCCACCTGACTGGAACGGGTTTTCGGAAATTAAGACCCCCTGCAGCACCGCTTCTTCCACTTCCAGGGTCAGGTCCTTTCCAGCCCGCAACTCATCAATACGCCGCTGATTGATATCGAAACCAATTACCGGGTATTTGGTAGCAAATAAACGGGCCAGCGGTAATCCAACATAACCCAGGCCAATAACTGCGATCCTTTTCATGTATACTTATTTATAATTAATTCATTTTAAATTTTCCCAATACCATTTAATGGCCTCTTTCAGGCCTTTGCTGATTGTATGTGTTGGCTGATACCCTAAGACCGTTGTTGCCTTTTCAACGGACGCCAGCGAATGTGGTATATCGCCCGTACGGTTCGGACCATAAACAATGGGTATTTCAGCGATTGCCGCATCAAACGCACTTAAATATTCTTTAAGGTAGGTTACCAGGTCATTCAGGGTGGTACGGTCTCCAACTGCGGTATTATACACAGTATTAACCGCTTCGGGGTTGTTTGTCAACATTGCCAGCTCATTCATTTGAATTACGTTGTCAATATAGGTAAAATCCCGCGAAAAATTACCATCGCCATTGATTACCGGACTTTCATGATGTATTAATTTTTTTACAAACAGGGGTATAACGGCGGCATAGGCACCGTTGGGATCCTGACCCCGGCCAAACACATTAAAATAGCGCAACCCGATGGTTTCAATGCCATAGGTTCTTGAAAATATTTCCGCATATAATTCATTTACATACTTGGTAATGGCATAGGGCGACAGCGGTTTGCCGATCACTTCCTCTACCTTAGGCAGGCTTTCAGAATCACCATACGTAGATGAAGACGCTGCATAAACAAAGCGTTTTACTCCTGCATCCCGGGCAGCCACCAGCATATTCAGGAAACCGGAAATATTTACATCATTGGTGGTGATCGGATCTTTGATGGAACGGGGTACCGATCCCAGGGCCGCCTGGTGCAGCACATAATCGGCACCGGCCACAGCCTTTTGACAATCTTCCAGGTTGCGGATATCCCCTTCTATGAGTTCAAAATGCGCATGCCCCATGTAAGGCGCAATATTGTGCCGGTAACCGGTAGAAAAGTTATCCAGCACTACAACACCATATCCTTTTTCCAGGAAATAAGCCGTAAGATTGGATCCGATAAAACCTGCGCCTCCTGTAATTAATATTTTTTTCATATACGATATAATAAAGACCCGGTAAGTGTTTCTGCTCCGGGCAATAATTTCAATTTACTTTTATTCGCTCTTTTTTGAGGCGTTTTTGGCCGGTTACTTTCCAATTACATAGTAGCTAAATCCCAGCGCATCCATTTGTTTTTGCTCCAGGAGCTGCCTGCCGTCAAAAACAAACGCAGGAAGCTTCATCAGCTGCTTCACTTTTGCCCAGTCGTAGGTTTTAAATTCATCCCATTCTGTCAGTATCGCAACGGCGTGCGCAGCTGCCAATGCCTCGAACGGATCGTTTACCACCTGTACCAGCCGCCTGTTTTCCTCCGGAGAGCGGGTGCCAAGATAATCCAAATCCCGGAAAATCTGTTCCTTTGTAACCTTGGGATCATACACAACGATCTGCGCCTCCTCCTCCAGGAGATGGTCGGCAACATAAATGGCAGCCGATTCGCGGGTATCATTGGTATCTTTTTTAAACGCCCAACCCAGAAAAGCGATCCGTTTGCCATTTACCGTATTGTACATAGTGGAAATGATCTTCTCCGCAAACCGGGCCCGCTGATGATCATTCAGCCGGATCACCTGCTCCCAATAATCCGCCACTGCTTCCAGCTTATAAGAACGGGCGAGGTAAACGAGATTTAAAATATCTTTTTGAAAGCAGGAGCCGCCAAAGCCCACGGAAGCCTTCAGAAATTTGGGGCCGATACGCGAATCCAGCCCGATGGCCTTTGCCACTTCATCCACATTTGCGCCGGTTGCTTCGCATAATTCCGATATCGCGTTGATGGAAGAAACCCGTTGCGCCAGGAACGCATTCGCCACCAATTTGGAGAGTTCCGATGACCAGAGGTTGGTCGTTAAGATCCGTTCGGCGGGCACCCAGGCTTCATAGATCTGTACCAGGGCGGCTATTGCTGCTGCATTTTCCCCGCCGATCAATACCCGGTCCGGATGTAATAAATCGGTCACGGCTGTTCCCTCTGCCAGAAACTCCGGGTTGGAGAGAATGTGAAAATTGACGCCGTTTCCGGCATGCTCCATAATGCTTTTAATGGCAGCAGCTGTTCTTACCGGAAGCGTAGACTTTTCTACCACAATTTTATCTGATTTTGCTACCGCTGCAATTTGCCGGGCGCATAATTCAACAAACTTCAGATCCGCCGCCTGCCCCTTCCCTTTCCCATAGGTTTTTGTAGGCGTATTCACCGAAATAAAAATCATATCCGCTTCTTCAATCGCCTCCTCCACATTGGTGGAAAAAAACAGGTTCCTGTTTCGTGCTTCCATCACTACAGCATCCAGTCCTGGTTCATAAACCGGCAGATCATTCAGATCCGGAGCATTCCAGGCGGCAATGCGCTCCTTATTAACATCCACTACAGTTACCTGTATGTGCGGGTTGTTTTGAGCAATTACAGCCATTGTTGGCCCGCCCACATAGCCGGCACCAATACAGGCAATTTTTCTTATTTGTTTCATTGTTTGTTTTTACTTTAAAATAATTGCCGGGGTTACGGCGGTGTTTGCATGTCTGCCAGTAGCCGGCAATACGGCAACTTACAACTACTGTAAGTTTTTGTAAATATCTGAAATTAAAGGGCGTTATTTTCCCCTGAGTATAAATTCCCTTAGTGACCCTATCAGTTCCGGTGCGGCCAGGGTTTCAATATCGATATTCTTTACGGCTGTGTTTTTTAAAACAAGGGGCAGTTGCTGTACCAGCTCTTTTTCATCAAACGCTACCTCCACATATCCCATTGCTGCCATTTTTTTTGCAGTGGCCATCTGATGGTCATTTCTATGTTCCTTTAAACGCAGCAACCGGGGCATAACTAATAACGGCTTTCGCCTTACAAGAGCCGAAATAATGGTTCCCATGCCCGCATGCCCTACAATAAGATCTGCCTGATCCATCAGGGTATCAAACTCCTTTGGAGGCAGCATCCCCGTCAGCTCAATATTTTTTACCTTGTATTGCGAGGTGGTGCACTGTGCTATAATCTGCTGCCCGTTAAGCCGGGGAGCCATTTCGTCTATGGCTTTTATTAACCGGTCAAAAGGTTCCTGTGTACCTGTAGTAACTAAAATCATAATAAAACATTTCCGGCATAGTGAATCTGATCTGTGGCCAGATCTTCCCATTGCGTATACACGCGTCCCGCTATTTTTAGTGCAATTTTACCGCTCATCGAGAGACGCTCCACATTTGCAATGCTATCGATCCAAACGGTACGGATGCCTAACAACTTCCCGGCAAGCAGGGCCATAAGGCCGGGTGCTGCGCCTGTGGTAACAATAACATCCGGCCGCTCTTTTTTTATAATCCGCAATACTTCATAAAAGGACCTGATCAGTTTAAGTTTGCTGTTGCGGTTACCATCGGCTACCGCATAAAACTTTTCTCCCGGCACCATGCTGGAAAAGCGCTTGTTATTTGAAACAAACACCACCTCCATGCCTTCAAATGCAGGCTTCAACCGGAGTAACTGGATCCAATGCCCTCCCATGGAGGCTACAGCAAATACTTTCATGTGCTTAAGGTATTAATGAGTTGCTCATATTCTTTAATCATCTGCCCATATTGAAACCGCGCCAGGAAATGCGAGCGGCTGTTCGCAGCCATTTCAGCATATTGCAGACCGGTAACATCATTTAATCCGTTAATTTGTGTACCCAGCCCTTCCCAGCCATCCTCCAGTCTGATAGCGTTGAACTGAGGAACGCCAATCTCCAGATTTCCGCCCACATCGTTTACGAGCAACGGTTTACCATGCATAATGCCTTCCAATAAGGCGATCGGCAATCCCTCCTGCACAGAATACAACATCAGGTAGTCGTATCCGGGAATCAGGCGCTCCATATCATTTACAAATCCCAGTACTTTGAAATTGGGGAGGCCATCGCAACATTGTTTCAGCGCCTCTAAGTCCTCCCCGGCGCCTGCAAAATGGATCTCAATATTAGCGGCAATTTTATCCTTTAGCCGGTTTACAATCTGCAACTGGCGTTTCACCTGGTTTACCCGGGCCGGATAAAGTATTTTGATGGCATCCTGCTGCTTATATTGCCTGCCTGCCGCTTCTGGTATACCGGCGGTATCTCTAATGCCATTATATATCAGCGTTATTTTTTTGCCCTTTACTTTAAAATAATTTTCCAGGTTTTGTGTAACTTTTTGAGATATGGATACAATATTCTCCGGGAAAAAGGTCAGGCGTCTGTATGTTCTATACACATTATGCGAGATATAGATAACGCGGGCGTTGAGCCGGAGCAGCTTATTCAAAAAAACAATAAAGGGAATCAGGTTTCTTGCATGTACCAGTACAATATTATTCTTTAGCACCCGGGGATGGAACAGGATATATTCTTCTGCAGCGATCTGGTATTTGGGATGCAGTTGCTCAAATGCCTGCCGTCCTGTAACAAGGCAATTAAATTGTCCCTTTAGTCCGTTATGAACATCCATTAAAACTTTCTGAGCTCCGCCATAGCGGCTGAGATTGGTGGTTATGGATATTACTTTCCTTTCTCTCATTTAAGTATTTTGTTATTAGAAACCACCACCGCGTTTTCCGGAACATTTTTGGTAACGATGGCATTCGCCCCAACCCTTACATTGTTGTGTAATATTACCGGCCCCATTACTACAGCATGTATACCGATCACGCAGCCGTGCATTAAGACAGGCTGCGTGATCGTTTTTCCCTTATAAAGCGCTTCTTTATTATTGTTTCCACCAAGCGTTGCCCCCTGATATATTGTAAAATCGCCCTCCGCGATCACGTATCTTCCGATAACAATGCCGGCACCATGAAGAATCACAACGCCGCCTTTTAATGTGGCGCGCGGATCAATGTCAATAGAAAGCAACAACCGGTTTATGAGCCAAAACAACCGGCCCAGGGGTTTTAAACCAACTTTACAGAGCACATTGCTGATCCTAAAGAAAAGCATGCTGTATAAATGTATTTTAAAAAACGGCTTTAGCCTGCTGTTCGTATGTTTCGCCAGGGCCTGAAAATCTCTTATCAACGACATAACCGTGCAATGAATGTATTAACAAAATAATTGAACAAAGTCCTCAGGTTGGGCCGGACTATAAAACGATTGCACCCTGCCCAGTTTAGCCGTTGCAATCATTGCCCTGGCCAATCCTGCGGCATCGTCCACTTCAACAACATGTCCGTTAACGCCTTCCTTAACAATCCTGTTGATGATGGGCACACAGTTGGTTACTGCTACCGGGGTACCGATAAACAATGCTTCGATAACCGCATTGGGTAATCCCTCTGTTCTCGAAGGCAGGACAAGGCAGTCGGCATATTTTATATACCGGTATGGATTATCATCAAACCCGGTAAAAAAAACGTTCTGCGCTATTTGCAGATCATCAGCCTGATGCTTCAGCGCAGAAAAATAGTCATTGCATTTGGGCGTTACTTCACCAACGATATACAGCCGCGCATCGGGCCGACCCTGCAACACTTTCGCAAAAGCGCTGATGAGTATATCCAGGCCTTTAACCGGATCCACCCTCCCTATAAAAACATAGTGTGTGCCGTCTTCTTCAAAGGGGCAAACGGCCTGTTGCAGCTTCCGCGCTATTTCCTTTTGATTCACCGGGTTCTCCAGCGTTATCACTTTTTTATTGGGCAAGTTCAACTTTTCAATATACCCTTTCCGCATTTCCTGTGTTTGCATAATAAGCTTATCCGCCCGTCGATACGCCAGCCAAAGGCGCAAGTTCTGATGGAACGATTGTACATCTACCGGGCAGTCGGCTCTTATAATCAAACGGATCCCCGGCATAAAAGCTGCCGCAAAACATAGGCGCCAGTTGATCGGCATTAATGAAGCGAATACGCAATCCGGCTTTTCTTTCAATAATATCTTTACCAGCTTAAAAATAAAATAGTCTTTGTAAGAATTAATTCTCAGCAGATGAACCGGTATACCCGGAGGCAGGAATCTACTGATGGAAGCAAGTTCGGGTCCCACAATATAAAACACCACATCATACAATTCCGGCGGCAAAAAACCGGCAATATTCAGCGTCATTTTTTCTGCACCACCGGAATACCGGTTAATAAAAAAAAGAATTTTTTTCCTGTTTGTTGAATGCATGGTTAATGACTTAAAACGGCTTTCTGAATAAAACGTTCATCGTTTAGCGCCAGTAATAATTCCTTTTTCTGCCGGCCGTTAAGCGCTTTTGAATGCACATTGTATGCAATATTCTTTTGTTTGTATTCCTCTAACGTACAAATGATCCGGGCGGGATTTCCACCGATACATACATTATCCGGCACCGACCGGCTAACAACAGATCCTGCAGCAACCAATACATTATTTCCGATTGTAACACCCGGCAATATCAAACTGTTGTTACCGATATAGACGCCGTTCTTTATTTCTATTTTTCCAAAGCAATCAAAATCAGGAATTTCATTTCTTAAAACAAATGCACCGCCATGCGTAAAAAACTTTACGCCCTTTGTTATCTGGCAATTGTTGCCTACCGTAATAAGATAGGGTTCAGATGACCACTCAACATTATAAAGGATACACCCCTCCCCAATGGTTACGCCTATTGCCCGTGCATAAGCAGTTGGAGAGAGCAACATCCTCTTTAAAATCCGAATCAACATTTTGATTCTATTCATGTATTATATTTTTAAAAGGATCAGGAAGGTCACCACCTGGATAACTTAAGCTCCTGTTTGAGTATTTATGCCTGCGACTGCCGTTATAATAAGCCAATGAAATGGCGATACCGATAACCGGGTAAAAGAACTCATAGTAAAAAACCCGTGCATACAGTCCGCAGAACAATATTTCAAGTATCGAAAAGAAGGCAATTATTTTTATAGATAATTTCTGTTTTGAGTACAAAAGCCCTCTTATGATCGTAATTATAAATAACAGCCACAGTATTGCCGCGATGATTCCGCCCTCACATAAATGGATCATATATTCCGAATGCAGCGGATAATCTCCATTTGACAGGTATTTAAAATTCCACATACCAATACCCGTCCAGGGAGATTGTACAAAAAACTGCCATCCCAGCACATAATAGACCAACCTGTCGCCTGCAATTTTATCAAAAACGGTATTGGTCAGGTGGTTGTTATTCATGTTCGACATTTCAGCCGTATCCGTATCGGCCAGCCTGGAACCGATAGCCGTATTATCAATTACAAAATTGAACGCTGCAAACATAAGCAGTGTTAAAAGGGTAACGATCACGAGTGTTTGTGCCAACTTTGCGCCTTTCTGAACGGCATAGGCGATCGCATGGCCTACAATACCAATGGCCATCATTGCCAGCCCGTTCCTGCTTTGTGCCAGTAAGATAACAACCAGCGGCAATACGTATAAGCAGGCCGACTGTAACAGACTTAATCTTTTGCTAACCGAATAATACGCGATGTATATGCCCAACAGCGCCGCCGTTTGCCCCAGCTGTGTTGAATAAATCACCCCGGACATCCGCCCGTGCAAACTTGAGCTCGAAATATCATTTACAACAAAACTCAGCAACAGGTATACACTAAAACACACCAGCAGCGCCTTTATAGTGGCCTGGAAACTGCGGCGGGCGAGGTAAGCAAAAATCACAATACAGGCGTAGATCTTAAACCCATGAAGCAGGTCAAGCAGGTCCACTTCCGGAACCTTCTTTATCATCCCGTTTACCCAATGATAAACGGTCAATAACAACCAGATCATCAGGCCACGGGATAATGCTATGTGTTTAAACCCCGCATTTTTATAATAATAACAAAAAACAGCCACAAACAACAGGGAGACTACCGTATACTTTGCGTCGATATTAAAATAAGCCATTACCGGCAACAGGAGAAACATCAGGAATATAAACTTCCTGTCCGCTTTTAATTTCCGGGCTTTTTTTGAAATAAACCTATTTTCTGCAACTGTATACATCTGTTCTATTGGTCTTTGTTAACCATTCTATATTCACGGCCGGCTTCCACATACCCGGCACCTGTAATTGCTATACCTGTACTATCTTTTTCGAAAAACTTGCCTTAAATAACCTCAGCATATCCTCTTTCATAAAAAGGAATGCGAAAAAGACATATAAGATACTGTACCCTGTAGCTTTGGAAACCAGCGCCGCCGCATAGTGATCATGAAAATATGCGGTTGTCAAAGACATTAAAACATACGCAAAGGCAGCCATTACACAAACGCTCATAGCTGTGCGCAGCTGGCCGGCAACCGTATATCCAACTGCTTTATTTAATGCAACACAATTAAAGAACCAGCCAATAAAGCCGTTGAGAATAAACGCCACCAAAAGTCCTTTTACAGACCAGTACATCGCCACGATCAGAATCAATATACTGATGGTCCTCTTTACGATATCGAACTTTAGTAAAACACCGGTCTTACCGGTTGCTTTTAAAAAGCTGCGGGTTAACACTTCCATAGAAGCGCCTACAGTACCGATCATTAAAAATGACAGCATCCAGCCGGAGCTTATCCATTTTACGCCCAATAACAGCACCACTAATTCTTTGGATACCAGCGCTGCCAAAAATAAAAAAGGGAATATACAAAGCGCAAACAACCGGGTTATCCGTTCCATTTTATCTAACTGATGCCGACTTCCTGCAAGCGACGGGAAGACGACTTTGTCGAGTGAGAACGTAAGCAGGTTTACCGGCACATCATTGAACCTTTTTGCCTGTGCATAAAAACCAGCTTCCTGCAGGCCTGTAACCTTGCCTACGATTTGCACGTATAAATTATCGTACACGGTTTTTATAAACGAGGTTCCCAGAAGCTTGGAACCAAACCCCCAATGCCTTTTCAATGCAACGAGCGAATATTGAAATGCCGGGCGGTAGGAACCATAGATCATATAAAAAATAACGGTAAAAAAGCGCTGTAAAACCGGCTGGGCTACCAATGCCCAAATGCCAGCGCCATAATATCCCATCAGCAAAACAACCACAGAAGCACAAACCGTACTCCAAAACATGATTTTGCTTTGTATTTTAAACTGCAGATTCTTCGACAGTACTGCGCTTTGTATAATGCACAAAGAATTAACGACCACCGATACTCCAATCACTTTAATAATGATCTCCAGCAGCGGCACCTTATAAAGCGCGGCAATCCAGCCGGCGCCTAAAAAAAGTAAAAAATAAATTGCAAGACTTACTACCAAATTCGTCCAAAACAGCGTATGCAACTCTACGGCACGTACATCTTTATAAAAAATGATCGAGCCTCCCATACCGGAATCAACCAACATTTCCGAAATACTTAAAAAGATCGAACACATCGCTACAATACCAAAATCCTCCGCAGATAAAAACCTCGACAACACAAATGTAGTGACCAGCTGGATCAGCATTCCGCCAAATCTGCCGATGCCGGTAACCAGTAAGTTCGACAATAATTTATTTTTCCTTACATTCATATATCTCTTTAATAATTCATGTCCGGTTTCAATAAACGACCAATAGTTCTACACCTGATGTTCATCTTTTCTTAAAAAAAAGTTTTTCAGTCATTGGCTTTTCAACAAAAAAATGCAATAAGGCTGCCAGTAAAAAAGTAAGGAGCATACTTATATAAGGAACAATTTCCGGATAGAAGCCGTAGCGAAGCTGCTGATTCATTAACATATAACCGATGTTCTGATGAACCAGGTACCACATGTAGGAAACGCCTGCAATAAATAAGAGGACCGGATGTTCCAATATCTTTTTAACACCTGAAAGCCTGTCACTATACCGGATCGCCACATAAAGAAATGCTGCTATTAAGGGAACATAAACAAAACTAACCTTAAGCGACAAAAAAGCTATGGCCACTATAAAAAGCCATAAGAACCGCCCGGGAAGCTGGATTGCCTTCAAAAGCAACAATCCCGAATAAAGCTGAATATTAAAAAAATAGAAGGTTACAAAAGACAGCACTTCAGCGTAAAGGTCTGCACCATGTATCCTGTTTAAAAAAGAAGACAATACCGTCATGCCAAGCACACACGCATAAAACCACACCTTGTCCTGTAGCTTATATTTTGCGATTATAGAAAAGGCGGTATAAAATGTAACCAATGAAAAAACATACCAATGAGCCCCTTCTACATTTCCGGACAAAAATGGCAACATACACAGGTCTTTGATAAAACGCTCAAATGTTGGCTGTACTCCTTTTAATGGAAAATAAAAAAGGACTCCATAGATCACGACACAGGCAATAAAATAGGCCGGATACAACCGTAAAAGCTTAGCTTTTAACCAGGCAAAGGTGCCCTTTTCGTAATATTTGTTTGCAGTTAATAAGGTTAAAAACCCTGACAACATAAAAAAAACAAAAACACCAACCTTACCTCCGTTCTGAAAGCTGAAGATAAAATGGTTATTAAAAAGTTCCGTATACCTGTAGGTAAAATGGAACAATACCACCCAGACGCAAAAAATGCCTCTGATACCATCCAAAAATTTGAGATGTTTCATTTTTACAACTTAACAGCACTACGTTCGCCGCGCAAATTCCACCATTTCTTCTGCTTTTCACCAGGGCCATCCTCGCCATATCCATATCCGTAGCCATACCCGTACCCATAGCCATATCCGTATCCGCTGTAATACCCTTTCCCGGCTTTTACGTCGTTAAGAATGAGTTGAACCGACTTCATTTTACGCTGCTGCGCATATTCACGGGGAATGCGTAACTGTTCTTTATAAGTGTACTGCTGACGCACCAGGTACAAACAGATATCTGAATAGCGCGCAAGCAGCTGGGCGTCCGTCACCATTCCTACCGGCGGCGTATCGATCAATACATAGTCGTACTGCTGTTTTACCTGCTGAATCAATTGCGCTGCCCGGCGGCTGACCAGTAACTCCGCCGGATTGGGCGGAACGGTTCCGGCCTGCAGCAGGTGCACATTCTCATGCAACCCCGAATTAACAATGACATCTTCCATTGTCAATTCTGTCCGCACTACATAATGAGAAAAGCCTTTATGAGGCGTCAGGCCCAGCTTGGAAGTGATACTGGGTTTTCTCAGATCCAGCTCCATCAGCAATACTTTTTTATCGAGCAATGCCAGGCTCAGTGCCAGGTTTAATGCGGCAAACGATTTACCTTCTCCCGACATGGAGGAAGTAAACAGGATCGTATTACCTCCATTCAATGAAAATTCCAGGTTGGTCCTTATTGCACGGAACTGTTCGGCGATCACCGAACGGGATCCCGGCGTTACCACTACCGGCTTCTTTTCCTTCGAATGTGCAATTACCCCCAACACCGGCAGCCCGGTAATGGTTTGCACATCCTCCACACCACGCACTTTTACGTTCAACAGATCTTTTAAGTATCCTAATCCAAGCGGGAACAAGATGCCTAATAATGTGCCCAACGCGAAGATCATTTTTCGTTTCGGCGTAAATGGACGTTCTTCTGCCTTTGGAGAATCAATAATTTTAGAATTGGCCACATTCGCTGTACGGCCAATTGCTGTTTCCTCCCACTTTTCCTGCAGGAACACATATTGCGCCTGTTTGATCTGTTGCAGACGCGCCAAGTCAATATATCCCCGTTCGATCACCGGCACTTCATTCAGCTGGCCGTTAAACCGGCTGGCCAGCTGCTGCTGACTTCGGCGTGCCTGCTCCAACTGGCTACGGGTATTGGCCAGATTGCTGATCATATCCTGTCTTAAACCAGCAATTTGTCCATCCATATTCTTTACCAGCGGATTGTTTTCGGTATTCGATAAAAGCAGCCGCTCCCGTTGCAGGATCAAATCATTGTACCGGGCTGTGAGGCCAGTAAACGTTGCATCCTGTGGCAACAAGGCTGAGGGCACCACACGGGGATGACTCTTGTCTTTCAGGTAATCGGAAACGATATCCAGTGATGCCAGCTGACCATCGGCCTGTGCAAGCCCTTTGGTAAAATCCGCAGCACCTTCTAACAAAATTCTGCTTTGCTGGGAAATATCGGCCAGCTGTGTTTCCTTTTTATATCCGGAGATGCGGTCCTCTACTTCTGCCAGCTCCTGGGTTACTTTCTCAAGACGGGCGTTTATAAAGGCCAGTGTCGAATCTGCTATTTCATTTTTATCTGTAAGATTGCGCTCTACATATTTGGCAATAAGAGTGCCCAGCAGTTGCTCGCCTCTTTTAGGAAGGTTATGCTGCAGTGTAAGATCGATGGTAGAAACCTGTTTATTGGTTACTTCTGCAGTTAAGGCTTCTGCCAGTCCACCCACCACTTTTCGAACAGGAGTGATGGCAAACCCAAAGTGTTCCGAGCTATAGCCTACCGCCGGATTTCTGTTCACAAGAACGTTTCCGGTACCCGGCAAAAAGAATGCCTTACCCAATGCAACATGAAGCGTAGTGTCCGGACTCTGAAGATTCACAAAACCATTTCCGGCAGCAATCATATCAAAGGAGGACGTTGCCTGAATAGAATCCGGTGCCGTTTCAACCGTAACCGTATAGGGAGTTTGTATAACAGGGAAACTGTGAACCGTGCCTGCTTTAAAATAGGAAACGTAGGCTTTTTCAGCCAGTACCATTTCACGCATCAGGTCTGCGGTCTTTAATACTTCTACTTCATTATCTACTGAGCTCTTCACGCCCATAAGTCCGGATAACTCACTCAGCGCCGTATTCTGAAAAGGACTGCCTCCTTTTTTATCATCGGACACCAGCAGCTTGGCATGTATTTTATAATTGGGCAGGGTATAGCGCAAATAAATATAAGCGCCGGAAAACCCAATAATCCCGCAAACTAAAAACCAATACCAGTTTGCACGCACCCGGCCGATAAAACGCAATAATGTTTTATGATCGCCCTGCCGGGTTTCGGGTTCAAACTCGTCTTCCCAGTTGATATCTTTTTGCATACTTCAATAATAATCCTGAATAATTTTGATGCCTACCGGACCCTGGACAATGCCACAATGAGCACCGACACAATCGATCCGATAATGGCAAAGGTTTGCGTGCGTGCTGCATTGTTTGCCGCCGCTTTTGCTTTTCCGGGCTCTACGTACACCACATCATTTTGCTGAAGGTATAAATAGGGTGATGTGAGTGCCTGCCCGCTATTCAGATCAAAGCGAATGGACTTTTGCTTTCCTTCTGCATCCCTTAGCAATAATACATTCTGCCGGTTACCATAAATTGTCAGATCTCCTGCAAGACCAAGCGCATCCAGTAATGTAGCTTTCTCTCCGTTTACAAAATAAGTTCCCGGCCGGCCCACTTCGCCCAGCACCGTCACCTTAAAATTCATAAGCCGGACGCTGACCACAGGATTTTTATAATAAGTGGCAGCCTTTGTTTGTACCTGTGCTCTTATTTGTTCCGTGGTACGTCCGCTTACCTGCAGGGTACCCAAAAGCGGCAGGTCGATCGTACCGGCCGCGCTTACGAGGAAACCATTGCCTCCCGCTGATGCCATTGAAGTTCCTGGTACCGCCTGAGATCTGGCTCCCGTTTCGGTTAATACCGAAGTACTATTATCCAGTGTACTGATCGTAATTCCAAGCAGGTCATCCGGTTTAATTTTTAGCGCCTGGTAATCTACTGTGGGTATTACCCGTCCCTGTGCATAAGCTGAACTATCTGCCGGAATATTCCTGAAATAAGGAACTTTCTGATACGTTGTACAGGCCGTCAGTGCCAGAACGAACGAGCCAAGCAGCATTGCATTTGTTCTTCTGATTTTATACATAAATACAGTCAATATGTTCCGTCGCGCATTCCACCACGAAAGTCCGGGTAACCAGACCCCAAAAGACAGCCAACAGCCACTATTCAGAGGGCCGTAGCAGCAGGCAGCCTTTATGCAGCTTCTTCGCGGAAGCTATTTTAAAAATAACACATGCTAAAATCGAAAACAAAGCAGTGTTTGGAGGGCGTTAGTTTTTCTAACGTGTCAAAAATAATAACTTCAAACAACAATACCAATATTCTTTCAGGCGCTGAAGCAAATTAGGGAGATGTTGCATTGAGCAAGCATCTCCCTGTGTGTTGTTTATTCTATACGTACCTTCTTCGAATACTCATAAACCGGCCTCTTTACATTTTTCTTTCAGTAGTTCCAGGTTCGTGGCGCCGGCTTTGGTGCCTAAAATTTCCCCGCCGGCCGGATTGTCTCCTACTGTTGCCGTATTATCTACTTTTACCGTAACATCATTCGCCTCTTTAACGGTAGAACCCCATACCGCTTTAAAATCATATTTCTTTGCAGGATCCAGTAACGTGGTAGAAATGTATCCGTTCGTTACAATTCCCAACAATTTGAATCCCGTTTGGCCATGTATCTTATAATAGAGATAAAAGGTAGGCAACACATTCACGCGTTGTGCCTGATTCGGGCAGCGAACATATAATTGCATAGTGGTTTTGGGATTACCTGCAACCGGTGATGCCGCCAAATTAATGGTTTGCACCACACCGTTACAAGGATCGGCAATGGCTGTTTCCGACAGCCGGTTTCCATCGGCATCAAAGGTTTTTACAATAACGGGAGCCTGGGGCAGGTCATCAAAACTCAACTCTGATCCATCCGTTGCTGTTATATTTTTTTGCACCAGCAACTTATCCGCGCTACCGCCTATGCCCGAAAACACTTTTACAGTTACCGGGTGTGTTACCCCGTTCTTCAGCCAATCAGCTGTTAACTTTATTTTGAGGCCATCGTTGCAGGACTCAATAAGGTTGCCGGCCAGGAACCAGGTAGCATGCGAGCTCGAAAAATTCACAGTAAGCTTATTTCCTGAAGACTGCACAACAGCTTCCTGTTCGTGTTTCCAGATTGGGTTATTGGCAGAAAAACTGAATACACTGAGCTTGTCTCCAGACTTTACTTTCTGGCCCGTTCCCGGGTGCATAAACTCCGGATCGAGGGTAATGCCCAGGTCAACCGGTTTAGAAAAGTTAGTGATAGCAGTGCCGTTCAGGGAAAAGCTTACTTCCGACATACCTCCCGGCAGCAGGGTTCCCGCACTGGTTCCACTGGCTGTTTGCACAGCCGGCTGGGTTAAACCGGTTCCTCCCGGAAATATATCGGCCAGGCTTTCCGATCCGGTTTTGGGAACGATCAGGCTTACTTTAAGATCGGTTCCGGAAACCACGTTATTGTTGGCATCCCGGAACTGTGTTCCTGCAGGAATCATCACCGTGGCAGATTCTGAAGATCCGGAAGGTGGTGGGATATTTACCGTAATATTGGCAGCTGGTGTACCATCGGCAGACAATGCCACGGAGGTACTTTTTACAGCCATCTCAGAAGAAGCAGCGGTGGTATTTAACAATACTACTTTCCGCATGGTAATTTTTTCACTACCGGTTATTTTAACGGGCATCTGCACCCCCAGGTGGTTTGCCGCAGCGATAGCTACATTAATATTCAGCGGTGCCTGCTCATTTACCACTATGTTAGGATCCACCGCCAGGAACAAAAATCCACCGGTAATCTTAAATATCTTTTTACCCTCTGCGTTGTAAATCTTATCCGCATCCGGCCCGGTGATTACAACGGTTGCATTATCCAGTGAAGTGCCGCCAATGCTGCTGCTCACTTCCAGGTTCACCACATTTTTGAAAACATTGCTATTCACCGAAATTTCCAGGTCCTTAAACGGATTGGTACAAGCAACGATCATACCTGCCACAGCAAGAAACATCAGCGCAATAAATGAAATACGATTTTTTGTCATTATCTGTGTTTTTAATATTCTTTAAAACTTGTACGCTACGCCCACCTGCAAAACCGGCAGCCACCGGTAGTTCTCCAGGTTCTTTTGAACGGCGGCCTCCTGGGTGGTATTTTCAGACAAAAGATTATCCGCAGTCATATGTACCTCCGGCTTTGAAAGATAGTAGGTGCCCAGGTCTGCATTGAACGCAATACGTCCGCCCAAACGAACATCGCGCAAGGCCAGACCGGCATAGGGTGCTACTTTTTCCCACTTTACGGCGGCAGTTACCTTTCCCAGGTCTTCCTTTTTTATGATGATATCTCCGTAATGATAATCGTCTCTGGGTGTTGCCGTAGCGTTTGCTTCCTGTTTGTAAAAAACGGCAACACCTCCGTTTATATACAACTTACGCAGGAACCGTCCGGAATGTTCGCCGGCAAAGGGTTTCCATCCGATCAGGGCCTGTACATTACCAAGCGCTTCCTTCATTTTTACGTTATACGCATTCTTGCCCAATGTACGTGTGGCTGTATATCCATAAGGCGCATAACTGGTGGCCAAACCCGCCAGCCAACGCGGATGGATCTGGTAGTTGGCATGAACGCCGAATCCCTGTGTTCCCACATGAATTCCGGTTGAAAAGCGCGATCCATCTCCGGATGCGGCATCATTTCCCTTTTGCGCATACCCCATTGCAGCACTCAAAATTGTAAAAGATAAAATTAACAGTCGCTTCATTTGTTGTTTGCTTTTAAAGAATTTGACATTGAATGTTTTCGATAGTATTAATAGGCATTTTTTTCGCCCCTTACCATATTCCATACCGTCAGGAATATAATTTTAAGATCCAGCAGAAAATTCCAGTTTTCCACATAAGTAATATCATGCTCCACGCGCTTTTCCAATTGCCACAATTCATTTGTTTCACCTCTGAAGCCGCTAACCTGCGCCAGACCGGTGATACCGGGTTTAATATAATGCCGGACCATAAAGGTGCTGATCACTTCTGTAAATTTTTTGGTATGCGAAAGCATGTGTGGTCTTGGTCCTACAATTGACATATCCCCTTTCAATACATTGATAAACTGAGGCAGTTCATCCAAACTGGTTTTCCGTAAAAAGGCACCCACTTTCGTGATGCGCGAATCGCCTTTGGTTGCCTGCATGCTGTCTGCAGCGGCATTTACCCGCATCGTCCGGAACTTAAAACATTTGAATACGGAGCCGCCTCTTCCGGAACGGTCCTGTATAAAGAATACCGGCCCGCGCGATTCCAACTTGATCAGCAATGCCACAATGGGGATGAGCCAGGACAAAATAAAAACACATACAAATAGTGAAAAAGCAAAATCAAAAACATCTTTTACCAGGGAGCTTCCTTCCTTTTCCAGCGGCTCGTTGCGCACGCTCAATACCGGAAAGCTGCCGATATTGCGCATGACTACAGACTTCCCAACACTTAAAAATTCGGGCAGGAAACGGGTGCGGATCAAAAAATTCTCCGCCCGCTCGCAAAAGCGTTTTACTTCATCCTCACTGAGTGCCGACAAACTGATCACCGCCTCTGATTGCGCATGTATATCTCCTGCTGCTTCCAGTTGCCGGTAGTCGCCCAGGTACGTAAGCGGCAGCGATTTGAGCTCATGGGTATGATAGTACCCCACACAATGATACCCCATGTAACGATGTTCGTTCATCTGGCGCATCACTTCCTGCAGGGAATCGGAGCCGCCAATAAAAACAACATGCTGTACAATGCCCCCTTTTTCCCGGCAATACTTGCGCACCGCAAAAAACACCATGCGGCTCATGAGGATATAACTAATAAAAAACAAGAGATAGTTTGCAATAAAAACCAACAGCTCGCGCGGAAGTAATACATTATAAAGCGTACATAAATACACGCAGCAGGAACAAACCGAATAATACACAAATACCTTCAGCGTATCTGAAAACACCGCTGTAGATTCTTTAAAAAAGAGATTGCTGTAACAGTTAAAATAATCGGTAATTCCGCACCAGGTAATACCCTGAAGTAGTAATGTAGATAATATCACCTGGAAGCCTATATTTATAGACATCATTTTTACCAACAGGTAAATTCCCAATACGGTCACATCCAGTACAATCATGAACTTTGTGACCCGCTTCACAAATGGTAAATCTAAACGTATCATTTTTATCAGGATTACTTAAGCGGTTATTGAATAAAACATATTCCATGCATACTCCGTTCACAGCACAGCGCTCATTACCCGGTTATACAACCGAAGCAAAAACGCGGAGTCCGCAAAAGGGGCACAACAGATGCGGCACCTTAGCATACCGCTCAAAGCTGATATAACAAAGGCATCCTGTTGCCTGGGAACACTCCCAACATCATAAAAATCCTGGCTGTAAATCTGCAGCGGTTTTGAGGGCTATTCAAAATACTACGTGCAAATCACCAGAGCTCATTAAATACACTTAAACGTATGGACCTTTGTCCATCTGGTAACGTCAATATCTCTTAGTTCTTTTCTAAACATCCGGATCATTGTTTATAGCTGAGAGGGCTTATTTCCAGCTATACAGCAGTGTACGCATAATATCTATCCGGTTGCGCTGCAAATATAAACCGCGTATCAATACCAAAAAATGGTAAAAGAGTAGTATTCCCTTTGCTGTCTTTATTATTGATAAAACAAGGCATGTTCCCGTTCCTATGTATTTTGAAGATGGGCTTTCATACTATCCTTCACTTTCCGGATAGCTTCGGCCCTTGAATTCACCTGCAGCTTTTCATATATATTCCGGATATGGGTGCGCACGGTTTCCACACTGATAAAAAAATGTGCGGCAATTTCTTTATACCGGTGCCCTTTTGAAAGTTGCAGCAATATTTCATTCTCCCGCTGGGAAAGCTTTTCAGATTGCAGGCCGGGTGCCGGTGCTATAAACAGCCGGTCAATAACCTTCCGGGCAACCATACTGCTTAAGGGGAAACCGCCTTTGTATACATCTTTTATAGCTTCAACCACAGCGGTGTCTCCCGCATCCCGGAGAAGATATCCGGACGCCCCTGCATTCAACGCGCTAAAAATAGTGTGATCCTTATCATCAGTTGTCAGCGCCAGGTATTCCATTTTTGAATAGCGCCCCTTTAATTGTCCCACCACCTCTATTCCTGAAATCCCTGGCAGGTCAATATCGAAAAGCAATACGTCCACCGGCTGTTTTCCGATACCGGCAATTGCCGATTCGCCGTCTCTGAAAGTACGCACCACTTCCATCTCAAACTGCCGGTTTAATAAAGCCACAAGCGCATTCCCATACAATTCCTCATCTGCTAAAATGGCTACTTTTATTTTATACATACTAAACGATATTGTACAGTTGTGGTATCCAGATTATAATTCTTTTCGAACATGAATGAAATAAACAAAACGACCGGGCCTTGTCTGCTGTCATCTTTCATAACAGCAATGCATATTTTATCCCAGGTTCCCTGCCGGTTAACCATTCAGCAGATGTTGTTGCCAATCAGGCATCATCTGCTCCGGTTACTGCGGAAATTTTAAGTTAGTTATATGAATCCGCTAGAACCATGTATTTCCCTGGCAAAACAATCCTGCCCCAGGTATTCAACAGTTTCGGTGAAAACAAACAAATTGATTTCAAATACCGGTTCTTTGCTGCAAGTAATATTAGTCATGCGCATATTTTGGTTGCATTTTATTTATTTCGGCCTCATTGATTTACACAGGCAGCTATTCAAGCATACGCAGCTGTAGGATCCGGGCCATCCAGTTCCGGAAATCTATCGTAACTAAGGAACTATTAAAACCGCCGACTTTGCAGCATCTTACAGCTCCCCGATTACAGCACATACTACTAAATATAACCTACCCCTTTATTCCACGCAGATCAACCATAGCGAACACTATGATTAACATATGAGCCCCATATTCGGCATATGATTCCAAATACGTGTTCAATTTTATGTATCTTTCTATGGGTTCAGCGCAGTATGGAGGGCGGCAGTCATTTATTAAAGCTAAAAACAATGAAACCGGTTTGCCCAATTGCATCATCCTGTTGCTTTTGACTGGATGCGAAGTTAGGTCAATATTTCCAAAAATAGCGGTAGTAAAAAAGTAGTAACTACTACTAAATTACTATTTCACAAGCGTTTCCGCGTTCAAACCCGCGTCAATATCTGCTTTCAACCAGATCCGGACAAATCTTTTCTATACCCGCCAGGCAATTATCGTCCGTAAAAATTTCGGATGAACGCCTATATTTGGCGAAAAATAGTATGCGACCCTACTGCGTCCGGATCCGGATTATTGCAACCTTTATGATGATTTACACCAGCATTGCGTTTTCCCAGGCCCAGCAAAAAACGCCTCCCCCCAACCCTTACCGGCAAACAGACCAGGTAATGACCGCTATGCCTGCTGCAGCCGGAAATTCGGTACAGGAAGTAGCCACTTATATCCATGACCATTTTAGCAAGGAAGCGGAACAGGTACGTGCTGTTTTTTTCTGGGTAACCAAAAATATCGATTATGATGTAGCCAATATGTTTGCCATCAATTTTTATGAAAACAGTGATGACAAATTAAAAAAGGTATTGGCCAGCCGCAAAGGGATCTGCGAGCATTTTGCGTTGCTTTTTACCAGCATCTGCAAACAATTGAACATTGAAGCCTATACGATAGAAGGATATACCAAACAGAATGGCTTTACCGATTATATTCCGCATGCCTGGTGCGCAGCAAGGATCGATGGTTCCTGGTATTTATTTGATCCCACCTGGGGCTCCGGTTATATTTCCAATAAGCAGTTTGTAAAAAAGTTAAACAATGATTATTACCTGGTATCCCCCGGGAAGCTGATCCGGTCGCACATGCCTTTTGATTATTTATGGCAGTTCCTGAACTACCCGGTAACCACTGCCCAGTTCTATGAAAACAAAGCGGTTCAAAACCAGGGCCAGCCTTATTTCAATTACCCCGATTCAATCCGGGCATACAACCGGGCAGGCCTGGAAGATCAGTTGCGGGGCACCATTTACCGTATTGAAAAAAACGGGGTAGGCAATGCCATGGTCTTTGACCGGCTGCATCACGTTAAACTGCAACTGGAAAATCTCCGGATAAAGGAACAAAACGAAAAACAGCAGGCGGCCGTTGATTCACTCAACCAGATTACAGACGATTATAATAATGCCATCATCCTGATCAACCAATACATCGATTATCGTAATCATCAATTTACTCCTGCAAAACCCGATGAGGCTATTAAGGAAATGTTTGATGGAGCAACCCGGATCTTTACAGGCATCACAGAACGGCTATCGAAAGTAGACGCCAGCTTTTCTAATGTTGCTTCTGCAAAAGCCTCTTTACAAAAATCCATGCGGTCGCTTGAACCGCAGCTAAAGGAGCAAAAAGACTGGCTGGATGAGTACCTGTCCAAATCCAAATCAAAGCGCAAGGCGATGTTTTATGAACGGAAACTTACCTGGTTTGGCATTCCGCTCAATTAACCGATTCGAAAACCGGAACCGGATGATTCCTTTTAGATATAATGTCTCTACTACGCGGTTGCACTTATAAAGTTGGCCGTCAATAAAAACCGTTATATTTTATACGCCTTCCTGATCAGGGTACTTTGTCAAAGGCCACGATGGTAACCGCTGCTTGTCCGGGCGTCGCCGTTGCTTTAAAATAGATACGGCCATCCGGGGTACTGTTATAAACTGCACCGGGAGCCAGCAGGCTTTTCAATGCCTCATTTACCTTTCCGGCATAAGTAGGTTGGGTACTGGCCGTAATGGCATCATTCAGCTGGTTATAGTCCAGCTCTTTTTTACTGGCCACAATAGCGATCTGATCACGGGTGCCCTGGTTATCCGCTTCCATAGATTCGGACCTTGGGAATAAGCGATAACCGGTAATACCGCAGTATGGAGAATGCTTGGAAACCGCCTGCCCGGGTTTTAAATAAGGAAACAGCACATAACTGCTGCCGGTTGTTTCCTGTCCGAAAATATAGATATAACATTCGGTGGTATTCTTTACCTCCATTTTAAATCGGGTGCCAACTTTTATAGGCGTCACGGTCTGAAAGGCATTGGTGCCCGTTGATTTCAGCCGGATGTATTGTTTGGTATTGTTGTCTACCAGCCCCACATTGCATTCCAATGGTATGGCCGCTACACTGGCCGTTTTGGGTAATGGATCGATACCATATGCTTCCCGTACATAATTTTTAAAATCGCCATAACGTACCCAGGCTATACCGTTGTTGCCCCATTTAGGCGTCCAGCTGTTCATGATCTGGAAAGCCCCGCCGTATTTACGGTCATCATACCCGATCACACACATGGCATGTCCGCCCATGCCCACCTGCGACTGATCCATTCCCTGCGGCTGCCACAGATCCCGCCCCATCATATCCTGCATAAAACTTTGTCCCACCATCATACCGATTACCACCGGGGCATCTTTGGCCAGGTGTTCTTTAAGCGCTCTTACGCTGATCTGGTTCAGGTTATCGCCCTGGGTAAGCCGGGTAAACCCGTGAATGGCGTTCTGACGTCCGGCCTGAAGCGTTGCACCATCCGGTGCCCTGCTGCAATCCTGGTCGTTGTATGGATACGCCCGCAGCGGCACACCCCCATTGGCTTTCATGGCTTCCATGGCCCGTTGTATATAGGAGCCCTGGCAGTCGCTGCCCAACTTGATCTGGTTGTATAAATAAGCGGGACTGAATGCGATGGTGTTCGGATCCTGCCCGGTTGCTGCAGCCGTTAAAATCGTTTGTGCGCCATAAGCACTGCTCCAGGCCACGCAACTTCCCTGCTCACCCTGATCGCCTCTTTGAGGAGCAAAACGCAGTAATGAAACGGCTTCCGGAAGCGGGTTTTTATTATTATTTTCTTCCAGGCCTTCATAGATCTTGGCCTTATTGAACTCATTCGGACTATAGCTGTAACCACTTTTAGAAAACAGCTGCTGCGCGGCATCGCTTAAACCACCGATATTACTGCAACCACCACGTCCACCCAAAAAATAAACAGCCGCAGCAATGATCACCAATACAATAATTCCTTTTCCCCGGAACAGGCCCAGCAACAAAGGCAGCAATCCAAATAACCCGTTTCCACCTCCGCCGGGGCCCGATCCGCCACCACCACGGTCGTCATTAAAATCATTGTCCCCGCTATTGGGATCGTCCGTCATTCTGATAGGCATAGATTAAATTTTGTATAAAAATAATGTGCAGTTGGGAAATAAGCAGGAGAAATTTAGTGGTCAGTTCTTAGTCTTCAGTTATCAGCTTTTAGCGATCAGTATCTTTTTCTGTAACTTGGTTTTTGATTTTTTGCTTTTTGATTTTTGATTTTTGATTTTTGGAATTTGGCAATTACCATCCACAGCCCCCTTATCCCAATTTTATCTTTCCTCCTGTCTTTACAGCCTTATAAATCGCATCAATGATCACCAGGTCGCGCAACCCCTCTTCTCCGTCAACCGGTATGATGGCTTTTTTATCATCCAGGATGATGGCCGCCATTTCATCCATTTGTACCGCCTGCTGGGGACGATCGGTAGCAATCTCCAGCGGACCTTTGTGCGTTCGCCCTTTAATGGGGCCGTAGCTGGAAGCCGGCTGCAGCTCTGCAAATCCTTTCTCGCCGTTCAGGAAAAAACGATCCAGGTTGTTCATATTATACGAAGAAAGACAGGATGCGGTAACACCGCTGGGGAATCCCAACTGGAACGTAATGGTTTCGTCTACCCCTTCTTTAAATTTCACCGGGTCTGTTTTTGTTTCCTGCGCCGTAACCCAAACCGGCTCCTCGCCCACCATGTAGCGGCTGGCATTTAACGCATAAATACCGATATCCATCAATGAACCACCGCCGGCCAGGGCTTTATTTACCCGCCATTGTTTCGGATCGCCCAGCTTAAATCCCGAAAGTCCCTGGAAAAATTTAATGTTTCCCAGTTCACCGGCAGTACGCATCCGTTGAATTTCCAATGTGAGCGGTTCAAAATGCATCCGGTACCCTACCAGTAATTTTTTACCCGCTTTTTTACAGGCATCCACCATTTCCCTTCCCTCCTTTGCGTTCAGTCCCATCGGCTTTTCGCAGATCACATGCTTGCCGGCGCGGGTGCTGCGGATCACCTGATCGTGATGCAGGGCATTGGGCGTAATGACATATACGGCATCAATATCCGGATTATTACGAATGGCATCAAAGTTTTCATAATTGTACCGGCTGCTCTCCGGCACGTTGTATTTGGCACCCCAGGTTTTTAGCTTTTCCGGGGTACCGCTGATCAGGCCGGTGATCTTTGCCCTTGTTGATTGCTGCATGGACTCTGCAACGCGGCTGGCATAACCACCCAGCCCCATCAGGGCCACCCGCAGCACCGGGCCATCAGCCACCCGTGGCTTTAACGGCGAAAAAATGGTTGCGTTGATTCCCTGGAAGGTATAAAATCCCAGGGCAGAAAATCCTATCTTCTGAATGAAATTCCGGCGTGTACTCATGTGATCGATATTTTGTTCAGGGATCGCCGCACTGCCGTAAATGGACCGGGAAGGCCGGCCGGTTATCCCGATATATTTTTTACCAATTTTAATGCTTTCTTCAGCTGCTCTTCCGGGGTCAGGTTCGTATTATCAATGACTATGGCATCCTTTGCCTGGCGCAGCGGACTTACCTCACGGTTAGAATCTATATAATCCCGCATCTGGATGTTTTCGGCTACCTCTTCAATCGTTACATTGGGATTTTTTTCCACCAGCTCTTTAAACCTCCGCTCTACCCGAACAGCGTTGTCCGCCGTCATAAACAGTTTCAGTTCAGCCCTGGGAAATACTACCGTTCCTATATCGCGGCCATCCATTATGATGCCTTTTTTCTTTCCCATTTTTTGTTGTTGCGCTACCGCAAATTCCCGTACCGCTTTTACGGCCGCCACTTCGCTTACTTTTTCTGCAACAATCAGATCCCGGATCAGGTATTCCACGTTTTCATCGTTCAGGTAGATTTCATTCGTACCATTCTGATCATTGGGCTGAAAATCCAGCTCAATATCCGCCAACGCTTCTTTTACTTCTTTTTCCTGGTTCCAGTCGATATGATTTCTCAGGAAATAAAGTGTGATCGCCCGGTACATCGCTCCGCTGTCTACATAAATATATCCCAATGCCTTCGCCATCTGTTTGGCCAGGGTACTTTTTCCGCAACTGGACCAGCCATCTATCGCAACAATAATCTGTTTCATTTTATCAACCCTCCCTCTTAAAACCACGGATTACAAACCCACATGGAATCTAGGGCAAGATACAATTTTATTAAGGGAAAATTGTGGCTTTTAGAATAAATTTGCAACTGGTACTTCAATTAAAATCTTATTCGTATATTCAGACAAACCTTCGACTATGATCCTAAAGCAAATCGCCTCTATATTTTCAGCCGGTGCATTGTTTCTTCTCACGGCCTGCAACGGTGGTACCGATAAAACTCCGGAAGCAGAGGCCGAAAAGGACACGGCCAGCATCAGTAACACCGCTGTAGTACGTGAGCTGCCCCATGTTAAAACAGAGCCGGTGGAATATGAAGATGGAATTAAGACGTTTAACAGTATTATGGCATACGACAGTGCCAATGCGGGTAAAAAGCCGATTGTACTGATCATTCCGGAATGGTGGGGAGTTACCGACTATATAAAAGACCGTGCAAAACAAATTGCAGAACTGGGCTATTTTGCCCTGATCGTGGATATGTATGGCGGGGGTAAGGTTTTGGACAACCCCAAAGATGCGGGCAGGGAATCGACAAAATACTATAAAAATCCCCAGCTGGCGCAGGAACGTTTTGATAATGCCCTTTCCATAGCCAAGACATATCCCCAGGCGGATACCACCAAAATTGCGGCCATCGGTTATTGCTTCGGCGGTTCCATGGCCCTGAATATGGCGCGTTTGGGTGAACACCTCAAGGGCGTGGTAAGCTTTCACGGAGGTTTGGAAAGCAATGGAATCACCGCAAGAAAAGGCGGCATTGTACCTTCCATCCTTGTTTTAAACGGAGATGCCGATTCCTTTGTACCGGTAAGTGCGGTTAACGATTTCAAAAAGGAAATGGAAGCTGCGCACGCCAATATGCAATTTATCGGGTACCCCAATGCCAAACACGCGTTTACCAATCCGGGAGCTACAGCCATCGGCGAAAAATTCAAGATGGATATTAAATATGATGAAGCGGCCGATAAGGCATCCTGGGAAGAAATGAAAAAATTCCTGGCGAAAATATTTTCCTGAGCCGGCGTACACAAGTCGGGAATGGGCAATAGTGAGCAGTCATCAATGGCCGTTTCCTTTGACGATTTTTTATAGTTGCCGCAGATACGCTGATTGCACCTGCTGTTTTGTTTAACGGCAAAGCTCGCAATGAAAACTTTATGGCAGATATCCTGGCGCACCTTGCCCGTTCCTTGCGCTCTTAGCGGTTTCGTTTAACCGCAATAGACGCAAAGCATCCGCAAAGGCTAATAAAATTGTTATGGCAGCGGCGAACCCTGGCATTCAATAGACAATAATTAATATTCCATAGCCAATAAATGATCTGCGAATACGAAACGTAATCTAACCTTAAACTTCAAATATTGATATTGAACCTGGAGCTCAAAAATTAAGCCAGGTAAGCACCGGTAACCTTATCGCCTTCTACCTCCACATAAATATGATCCTGCAGTGTGGTAGCCAGCGAAATTCCTTTATAATCCGGTGTAATGGGAAACAAGGTATGGGTGCGCTCTACCAATACCAGCGTTTGGATGCGGGCCGGATGGGCGTTCAAAAATGGTTTTAATGCATAGAGCAGCGTTTTACCACTGTTTGTTACATCATCAATCAATACAATTACCTTATTGGTAAAGTCTATTTCCCGGCTCAGGGTTACGGCCTCGGGTTTTTTCTTATTTAATTGAAGCGTCAGCAGCTGTGTAGCGATCTTGCTGTTTTTTTGAATCAGCTGCTGTATGTTCTTTGCCAGCACCACACCGTGTTCCTCAATACCTACCAGGATCAGCTCCGGCACATCCAGATTGTTTTCAATCAGTTCCAGCGCCAGCCGCTGCAATTTTTTCTCCACCGTTTCCGTATTCAATAGATATTTTTTCACCTGCGATGCGTTTAAATTGCGTTCAAAATGCCTCTACTTGTAAAGGAAGCCGTAAATTAGCACTTTGTAACTGAATGCTCATGCAAATTGCTCAACAAATTTTATTTGTACTGTTATTTATTATCGCTGTTGTAGTTTTTTCAAAAAAAATAACGCAGATCCGACGGAATATCAACCTGGGCCGGGATGAAGCCATTAATGATCATCCCGATCAGCGCTGGCGGAATGTATTGCTGCTGGCCCTGGGACAAAAAAAGATGTTCCGCAACCCGCTGGTGGGTGTGCTTCATTTTTTTGTATACGCTGGTTTTATTATTATTAATATCGAGGTGCTCGAAATCATCCTGGATGGTGTACTGGGTACGCACCGGCTGTTTGCGGGGGCACTCGGAGGATTTTATACCTTCCTCATTAATGCTTTTGAACTCCTGGCCCTGGCCGTGCTTACTTTTTGTGCCATTTTCCTGATCCGTAGGAATGTACTGAAAATCCGGCGCTTTTTAAGCAGGGACCTCAACGGCTGGCCCCGCAGTGATGCCAATTATATTCTTATTACGGAAATTGTGCTGATGGCGCTATTCCTGACCATGAACGCCAGCGATACCTTGCTCCAGGCACGTGGCGCAGAGCATTATGCGACACATTTCACCGGCAACTTTATTATATCCCAATACCTGCAGCCTTTGCTCAGCGGTCTTTCCGACGGTTCCCTGCAACTGCTGGAGCGGGCCTGCTGGTGGCTTCATATTATTGGCATCCTGGCTTTCTTAAATTACCTGCCTTACTCCAAGCACCTGCATATCCTGCTGGCGTTTCCCAATGCCTATTATGCCCGGTTACAACCCATGGGTGAAATGGAGAATATGCCTGCGGTACAGAACGAAGTATTATACGCTATGCAGCCGGAGCTGGCACCGGCCGATGCCGCCCCCCCATCCCGATTCGGGGCAAAAGATGTAACCGATCTGAGCTGGAAGAACCTGCTGGATGCCTACAGCTGTACCGAATGCGGACGTTGCAGCGCAGCCTGCCCGGCCAATATCACCGGAAAACGATTATCTCCCCGTAAGATCATGATGGATACCCGCGACCGCGCAGAGGAAATGGGTAAAAACATCACCCAAAATAAAGAATGGAAAGATGACGGTAAAAGTCTGCTGCATGATTATATTTCAGTGGAGGAACTGCGGGCCTGCACTACCTGTAATGCCTGTGTTCAGGAATGCCCGGTAAGCATCAATCCGCTTGATATCATTCTTCAGCTGCGCCGCTACCTGGTGATGGAAGAAAGCAATGCACCCCAGGAATGGAATACGATGTTCAGCAATGTAGAGAATAATTTTGCTCCCTGGAAGTTCAGCCCGGATGACCGGGACGCCTGGACACAAACGATGTAGATGCATGTTTCACTTTTAAGCTCCTCGGTCCGGAGGCCGTACGCACTTCCGTGACATGGCTGGTTATTCTATTCAAACCGCCCCCCTTCTAACTCCCCGTACATATTATCCGCTATAACCTCAATTGGAATACAGTTGTGACAGTTGTGGCGGATAATTATTTTTTGCCTCGATTAGCGATGGCAACGGTCTGAGCTGCCGGCGGCCGGATTTTTATTGCATAAAACCAGGAGTCATGACTACTCAATTATGGAATAGACCATTTTTATGCATCTGAATAGATATGAAAAGAGCAATATTCCCGATCACCGCTTTGCTGATGTGGATCATAATCATTTGCAGCTATTATGCTTTTGACTACCCACAGTCCTTTGATATCGTGCAGCTGGTAAAACAGGTGGAATGGTATCCTTTACTGCCTTTATACCTCGCATTGCTCCTGTTTGCCTTCATATTAGCAGTTATTATCTCCCGGAAGTATCCCCTTGTTAAAACCTTTTTAAAGACCGCATCTATTCTCCAATGTATAGCCGCTTCATTTTTTATTATTTTGGGGCTGACCCATCTTTATAACACCAGTCAACAATATAAAGCAGTCATCCGGGAAACTGAAAAGCGGGCAGAGAACAATATAAAAAGAGATTCCGTCACCTTTACTTCCTTTGGCCTCCCAGTTCCCGACTCAAACTACCAGAAAAGAAACAGCATCCAGGCGAAATATGGCATCTACACCACTTTTGATTGCGTACTTGATCCGATTTCACAAAAAGCAGCGGAATATTACGAGCAACTAACCGCTGATTACTTAAACAAAAGAAATGGCAGGGGTTGGGAAAAGCGTATGCAAGCAGAGCTGGAAGCCTGTCAGTGCCCGTGATGCCTTTCAATCAAACGGGTATGCCCAGGGTTTGGCGCTATTCCGTTTCATGCAGTTTGGCACTGATACCTTTCTTTTTTACAAACATCCGCCAGGACTGGATCAGGGCGGTTAGCACAAATACCCCTCCAATGATATAATTCATTAAGGATTGATTGTTCTGGATCTTATTGGCGATCAGCCGGCCTCCAAAAATAAACACACAATTCCCCATCAAGGTTCCCAGGCCGATGCCTACAATATAAAAGTTGTAAAACGAAGCTTTGGGCTTTAGTACATTCTTTGTAAACAATACCGTGCTCCATCCAAACCAGAATGGGATCTGTACCGGGTTTACGGCACTCATTGTAAGGCCCAGCAAATAAGACGGAAGGTTATTATTTAAGATCACATTTCTTCCCTGGGACGGATGCATGGCTGCATAGAGGCTGGAAACAGCAAGCGCTACAATAATGAGCAGGGTTAGCCATTCCAGCAACCGGAAGATCTTTTCCTGTTTACGCACCCAATCCATGGCTACCAGGGAAAGGCGTACATACACCATCTCCGCAGTAAGGGAGCCTAAGGAAAACAACACCGCATTTTTAACAGACTGGCTGATCGCGATCTGCATAGCCGCAATGTTCAGGGTACCCAGGGGTAATGATCCGAGAAAGCTGACCAGCATCCCCGTAAAAAAAATCCGCATCAAACCTCCTGCCTGTTGTTCACTCACGATTTATCATTTAGTTTTTGCCTGCAAGCATCGGCACAAACGAAAAGTTATCAAACAATTCTTCCTTTATTGTTCCGTCTGTTTGCTTTATGATCCGTTTCATTTGTTGCACGTCGCCTGCCCCTACCGGTATTACCATGATTCCGCCCGGCTTTAGCTGTTCCACCAGCTTTGGCGGAATGGCCGGCGCCGCTGCCGTAATGATCACCCGGTCAAAAGGCCCGTAAGTAGGCAAGCCCTGGTAACCATCTCCGTAAAAAAATTTTATAAATGGAAATTGTTTAAGATAGGTAAATTTCTTGTTTTCCTCAAACAGCTTTTTCTGACGCTCGATTGTAAATACCTTTAAACCCATTTTTGCCAGTACCACGGCCTGGTATGCACTTCCGGTACCAATTTCCAGTATTTTTTGCCCCGGTACGGTTTCCAGCAACTGCGATTGATAGGCCACTGTATACGGTTGTGAAATGGTTTGTCCCTCACCAATCGGAAAAGCCCGGTCTTCATAGGCTACATCATCAAAAGCCGAATCCAAAAAGAAATGACGGGGCAATGCACGCATAGCTTCCAGCACCGTTTCATCTGTTATTCCTTTTTCCTTTATTACTTCTACCAGCTTTTTCCTTAATCCCTTATGCCTGTATGTGTCTTCTAACGTCCTCCTCATAAGAGTGCAAATGTAAAAAAGCCCGGGCTATTTGGCACATATATCCGTTAAATCTTATCCCCATAAGCCTCCTTAACGAATATTCCTGTTGCGTTCTGCACCCGCCTTCCGTTACCTTCAGTAAAATGCGCGGGGTTTATGTAATTTTACAGGAAAGCGCATCTATTAATAAACGTCTTTATATGAAAGTACCGGGCAGTGGCATCTTTTTATTACTGATCATCTTGTTTACCTGTATGAAACCAAATGCACAAACCATCAAAAACTATGAAACGGAATGGAATACCGTTGAGAAATACATCAACAAGGGGCTACCGGCATCTGCACTTACCACAGTAAAGGAGATTTATACCCGGGCAAAAGCCGGTCATCAGGAAGCACAACAGGTAAAAGCCCTGATCTATATGAACCGGCTCCAGGGCGAAAACCGCGAAAACAATGAACTGATCAGTATTGTGGAGCTGGAAAAAGAAGCTGCGGCCAGCAAAGGTTCCGTAAATGCACTGCTCAACAGTTACCTGGCCGGCGTTTATCAATCTTATTTTAACCGCAACCGGTATAAACTTTATAACCGTACCAATACCGCCGGTTTTCAGAAATCGGATCCCGCTACCTGGACCGTTGACGATTTTATACAAAAGATCAGCAGCCTCTACCTGCAATCGCTAAAGGACGAAGCACTGCTGCGCCGTGTACAGCTGGCAGATTATGATGCCCTTATTCAAAAAGGAAATACCCGGAACCTGCGCCCTACCCTTTACGACCTGCTGGCCTTCCGGGCATTGGGTTATTTCCAAAACCCCGAACGCTCCGTTACCCAACCCGCTTATAAATTTGAGATCAACCAACCGGTGGCATTTGCGCCTGCGGCAGATTTTGCGGCCACCCGGTTCGAAACCCGGGATACGCTTTCGTTATCATTTAAAGCGCTGAAGCTCTATCAAAAGCTGCTTCAATTCCATTTGAATGATTCAAAACCCGATGCATTCATTGATGCCGATATCAGCCGGCTGCAATTTGTATACCAGCATGCGGTGCTTCCGGATAAGGAAACGCGTTATTATGCCGCACTGGAAAAAATCACGCAACAATATGAAGCATATCCGGCAGCCGCACAGGCACGGTACCTGATGGCCCGGTGGCATTACGATCAGGCGCAGTTACCGAACAACAGCAAAAACCCCGAAAACCGGGATATGATCACTGCTAAAAACATCCTGGAAAAAATCATTGCGAAAAAAGAGAAAAGCGAAGGCAGCACAAATGCCAATAACCTGCTGCTGCAAATGCAACAACCGGCTTTCAGCTTTCAGCTGGAAAAGGTAAACCTGCCCCGCATTCCATTCCGCATACTGGTTTCTTATAAGAATGTGCCCACCGTTTACCTGCGCGCCATAAAGGCCACAGAAGCACTCAAAGCCGCTGTTCAAAACCGCAACGGCGAAGATAAATACTGGACGCAACTGGCGGCGGCCACGCCGGTGCAAACCCGGGAGCAGGCATTGCCGGCTTCCGATGATTACCGTTCGCACAGCGCAGAGATTAAGGCAGAAGGACTGCCCGCAGGAGAATATTTTATTTTTGCCTCCCTGAATAAAGCCTTTACCCAGGATAAAAACATACTGGCATTTCAGCTTGTATATTATTCTGCTATCAGTTATGTAAACCGGAATAGTGATTTTTTTGTACTGGACCGTAACAGCGGCCAGCCCCTTGAAGCGGCAAAAGTCACCATCTGGCAAAAACAATACGATTATAAAACCAGCACGTATCAGCGCACAAAGCTGGAAGAAGTAGTAACCGATAAAAACGGGCATTTCCGGATGGATACCGGTAATACGTCCAAAGGAAAGCGTAACGCAGGAAATAATTATCTGCTGGACATTACCAATAAGGATGAACGCTTTTTTATGGATGATAATAACTATGGCTATTATTACTATAACAGTTATGAGCAGGCGGAGCAGCTGAAAAAGAGCACTTCTGTTGCGCTGTTTACCGACCGCAGCATCTACCGGCCCGGCCAAACGGTTTATTACAAGGGCATTGCCATGGGCCATGAACCGAAGGAAAAAAAATCGACAGTGTTAACAGCGTTTAAAACAACCGTAACGCTTTACGATGCCAATCATCAGAAAGTAACCTCAGCAGACCTCGTCACGAACGATTTTGGGTCCTTTTCCGGTAGCTTCAAATTACCGGAAGGCGGGCTAAATGGTAATTTCACCATCTCCACACCACAGGGTAGTACCGGATTTAGAATGGAAGAATACAAACGCCCAAAATTCTTTGTAGACTTTGAAAAGCAAAAAGGCACGTATAAGCTCAATGAAAATATCACGGTTACCGGTACTGCAAAAGCCTACGCCGGCAATCATATCGACGGAGCCCGTGTAAAGTACCGGGTGGTACGTAATGCCCGCTTCCCATACCCCTGGGTCTTTTCCCGTTATTGGCTGCCCATCAACCAGGAGCAGATGGAGATCACCCAGGGCGAAACGCAAACCGATGCCAATGGCAAATTCAACATCATTTTTAATGCGCTCCCTGATCTTACCATCGACCCAAAAATGGATCCAGTATTTGACTACCGGGTTTATGCAGATGTAACCGATCTGAATGGTGAAGTCAGAAGCGGAGAACAACCCATTTCTGTGGGGTATAAATCGCTATTGCTAAACGCTGATATTCCCCAGCGCATCAGCGTGGAGCAGACGAAGCAATTAAAGATCCGCACGGAGAATATGGCCGGTAACTTTGAAAAAGCCGGTATCCAGATCAACATCAGCCGGCTGCAACCCGAACAGCGCCTTTTAAGAAGCCGGTTCTGGGAACAGCCTGATCAGTTCGTAATGACCAGGGAAGCCTATATTCAAAATTTCCCCAATGATATTTATAAAAACGAGAACGATCCGGCCAGCTGGCCAAAAGAAAAAGAGGTGTTGAATCAGTCGGGCACTACCGACTCCACCGGAATCATAAAGTTATCGCGCGCCCTTACAGAGCCCGGTTATTATGCCATTGAAATAACGGCCAAAGACAAGGATGGTAATACCATAAAAGACCTGCATTTTACAGAGATCTACGAGGAACAACAGCAGCGCCCCACCATTCCGCAATACCTTTGGACAAAAGCATCCGGTGCCATTGAACCCGGCGGAAAAACAGCCGTAAAAATCGGGAGCAGCGCCCGGAATGTATTCCTGGTACAGGCTTTGGACAAAACAAAAACCAGTTATAGTTATACATCCCTGAACGACGAAATCAAAACATTTGATTTTGGCGCCACGGAGGCAGACCGGGGCGGCTATGGCGTCAGTTATATGTTTGTAAAGAACAACCGGCTATATACTAACAATAATACCATTTCTGTGCCCTGGAGTAACAAAGAGCTGAAGATCACTTATGAGACCTTCCGCGATAAAACCTTACCTGGTGCTGAAGAAAAATGGAGTATCCAGCTTAGTGGTTATAAGAGCGATAAAGTAGCCGCAGAAATGTTAGCCGGTATGTACGATGCCTCCCTCGACCAGTTTTATCTGCATCAATGGGATGTACCCGGCATTTGGCCCAATTACTATAATTATACAAACTGGAATGCAGATGCCAACTTCAGCAATATCCATTCGCTGGGACGTACAACACTTACTTACGATTACCAGGATATCGATAAACGCTATGACCAGATCTTTGGCACTGTGCTTCCGGAAGTGGCTGGATGGGGAGGTGCTATCGGGGGAATCGCTGTGAGAAGCAACGCCCTGAATGAAGTAGTGACAGTAGGTTATGGCAAACAAAAGAAAAGTGACGTTACCGGATCGGTTAGCCGCATAGCTGCACCAGCGCCCCAGGCAGCGATGGACGCAGGTAAAGGGATTATCGAAATGAAGGAGCCCGATTTATTTACTCCTCCTAATAATAGAACACCGGAAACGCAGATCCGCAAAAACCTGAATGAAACCGCCTTCTTCTTCCCTGACCTGAAAACGGATGCCCAAGGTACTATCCGTTTTAGCTTTACGATGCCCGAGGCGCTCACCCGCTGGAAGCTCCAGGCCCTGGCCCATACAAAGGACCTGGCGTTTGGCTATTCTTCCAAAGAGATCGTAACGCAAAAGGAACTGATGGTACAGCCCAATGTGCCCCGGTTTTTAAGAGAGGGCGACAAGCTGGAACTCAGCAGCAAAATAGTGAACCTTTCTTCAAAAGAAGTAACCGGTATCGCCACGCTGCAATTGTTTGATGCAGCCACCAATGAGCCGGTGGATGGCTGGTTTAAGAATGCCATTCCACAGCAATACTTCACCATTGCTGCCGGACAAAGCCAGGCAGTTCTCTTCCCGCTTGAAGCGCCCTACCAGTTCAGTAAACCCGTTACCTGGCGCATCGTGGCAAAAGTGACCGGCGATGCTGACAACGCAACCGCCCTGAGCGACGGTGAGGAAAATATGCTTCCCGTGCTCACCAACCGGATGCTGGTTACTGAAACCCTGCCCCTGCAGCTACGCGGCTTTGGTTCAAAAAAATTCAGTTTTGATAAGTTGTTGAAAAGCGGTGGTAGTGAAACCTTAACGACCCAGGCCTTAACGGTTGAATACACATCCAACCCCGCCTGGTATGCCGTGCAGGCATTGCCCTATATGATGGAGTATCCGTATGAATGTGCGGAGCAAACCTGGAACCGTTATTATGCCAACTCGCTGGCTACCCTGATCGCCAACAGTTCGCCGAAGATCAAAAAGATATTCGATACCTGGAGCACACAGGATACAGCAGCACTGCTGAGCACCCTGCAGAAAAACCAGGAGTTAAAGGCCGTGCTACTGGAAGAAACGCCCTGGGTATTGCAGACACAGAATGAAACACAGCAAAAGAAGCATGTTGCCCTTTTGTTTGACCTGGTGCGGATGAGCGGGGAACTGAACAAGGCCTACGATAAACTGAGTCAGCTGCAAAGCCCCAATGGCGGGTTTGTATGGTTCAAAGGCGGGCGCGACGATCGCTATATGACGCAGTATATTGTAACCGGCATTGGCCACCTGAAGAAGATAAATGCCATCGAAAAATCACAGGCACAAAAACTGGACAACATGATCAGTAAAGCGATCCCCTATCTCGACGGGAAAATAAAGGAGGAGTATGACGAACTCATCCGCAACAAAACAAAGCTGGGCGAATATGTTCCCTCCTATTACGTGATCCAGTATTTATATATGCGGAGCTTCTTTAACCAGATCAGCATCACTCCAAATGCCCAAAAGGCCGCAGCTTATTTCACCGACCGCGCTGCCAAAACATGGGTAAAAACCAATAAGTATATGCAGGGCATGACAGCGCTGGCGCTGCACCGAAAAGGAGATGCAAGTACTCCAAAAGCCATTTTAAAATCGCTGAAAGAAACATCCATCAATAACGAAGAACTGGGCATGTACTATAAGGATGCCGCCCGCAGCTGGTGGTGGTATGAGGCGCCTGTTGAGCGGCAGGCATTGATCATTGAAGCCTTTGAAGAAATTGCAAAAGACCGCCAAACGGCCGATGATCTGCGGACATGGTTACTGAAAAACAAGCAAACCAATAACTGGAAAAGTACAAAAGCCACAGCGGAAGCCTGCTATGCGTTATTGTTGCAGGGTACCCAATGGTTAAGCGTTGCACCCGAAGTAACCATTGACCTTGGCGGACTAAAAATAGAATCGGCACTGGAAAAAACAGAAGCTGGCACCGGCTATCTTAAAAAGACCATCCCCGGTGAAAAAGTACGTCCTGAAATGGGAAATATCATGGTTTCCGTAACCGATCCGGTATCCGGCAAGCAACAAAGCAAACTACCTACCTGGGGTAGCCTGTACTGGCAATATTTTGAAGACCTGGACAAGATCACATTTGCAGAAACGCCTTTAAAACTCAGTAAAAAATTATTTATTGAAACCAACAGCGACCGCGGACCGGTATTAACGCCTATACCGGAAGGTGCCGCTATAAAAGTAGGCGATAAGATAAAAGTACGCATAGAACTGCGGGCAGACCGGGATATGGAATATGTGCATATGAAGGATATGCGGGCCAGCAGTTTTGAACCCACCAATGTGCTCAGCACCTATAAATGGCAGGGCGGACTGGGGTATTATGAAACCACAAAGGATGCCAGTACCAATTTCTTCTTTGGCCACCTGCCTAAAGGCACCTATGTTTTTGAATACAGCCTGTTTGCTACGGTAGCCGGCAATTTCAGTAATGGCATCACCAGCATTCAATGCATGTATGCGCCTGAGTTTACCGCACATAGCGAAGGGGTTCGGGTTACAGTAGAAAAAAACAAGTAATAAAGAAGGCCAACGCCGGGCAGCGATCAGAAACAGAAACCCGTCTGGCTAAAGAATGATTTCCGACTAAAATAACTATTATTGGTTTTCAAAGGAACCAAACAACATCATGCTGAATTTAAAAAAGCTACATCATGTCGCGATCATCTGCAGCGACTATGCGCGTTCAAAAAAATTTTATACGGAAATCCTGGGGTTTACGATCCTGCAGGAAGTATTCCGGGAGGAAAGGGATTCATATAAACTGGATCTTGCCCTGAACGGTCAGTATCTGATTGAACTGTTCTCCTTCCCCGCCCCACCGGCACGGCCTACAAGGCCGGAGGCCACCGGTCTCCGGCATCTGGCCTTTGAAGTAACGGATATAGAAGCAGCCGTACAGCAACTGCTTGCAAACAATATTGCGGCAGAACCCGTCCGTGTAGATGAATATACCGGTAAAAAATTCACGTTCTTTCCGGATCCCGATGGATTGCCGGTTGAGTTGTATGAGCACTAGCACACCATATGCCTTCTCTTCCTACACCCAACCGTTCCCGTAAATGCACCCGACAGGTTGTATTGTAGGCCGGATTTGTTTAACTTTAATAAAACCATACAAATGCGAAAATTATATCTGCTAGCCTTAGTGCTCAGCTTCATTTCTTCGATAAAAGCACAAACAATTAAGGTCAATGCCGGGCCTGAATTTCTCCACTCCTTTAATCACGACCTCAACTTTTGGGGTGTTGGTGTTTCTGCACAGGGCGAAGTATAGGTAAAAGAGCGGCTGGGCCTGGGCCTGAATACCGGCTTCCTGCAATTTGTCAGCCAGGAGCGACTGATGCCTGCCGGAAATGTAACCTATAATGCCATTCCGGTATTGGCCGTGATCAAATATCCCCTGCCGCTTATCAAAAATCTGTACGGGCAGGACGCCATGGGCTACACTTTTGCCAACAATGTACATTACCGCAATAACAGGGGAAAAGTACCGGGTGGCTTTACCTATTATTTCTCCCTGGGATATGAATTCACGAAACATTTTGATGTCGCAGTTAAGGTAGGCCGTTCCCGGTTTGATAAAAAGGACCGTCCTGCGAATGTGAATGAGCACAACCTGGGGTTAAAACTGGCCTATATTTTTTAAAAGAGCGGCCGGATGCCAATGCGGCATTGGAGTTTAGGAGATCACTTTCCTGTTTCAGATACCGTTTGGCTTATAGCGCTTACTAAAGGTAAGCCATTTTATATGACGCCGGCATTTGTTATATCAAGAAACCACTGGTCGGACTACTGCGGCTTCGGGTTCCGTTGCTTTATCATATTGCTTAGCCGGAACATCATCCAGATGGCCAGTACAGAGATGGCTGCCACCACATAGCCTACAACATTATAATGTTCAAGAGGGCTGGTTTTTGTTTTCTGCACCACGATCATTCCTGCAACCGCAGCGGCGATGCCACCTGACAGTTGTTGAAGGGAGGCATTGATGCTCATAAAAGCTCCCCTGTCCTGCATTTCGGGCACAGCCGTTATCAGTGCCGTCGATGGCGTCATCCGGCCCAGGATACCTGCCATCATCAGGATGTTTATAAGTACCACCAACCAAAAGGGAATCACTCCCAGGTTCGTATATACCACCACAATCAGCATCATCCCAACGGTAGCCGTAGCAAAAATGCTAAACTTATCTTTCTTATCGCTCAGTTTTCCGATAAATGGCATGATCAGCAGGGAGCTGATGCCGGAGATCATAAAGAGCAGCGGCAGCTGGTGCTCCGTTACGCCCTGATTATTGATAGCAAAGGCACTACCGAAAGGCATCATCATAAACCCGCCGATAGATAATAAGGCCGTAGTGCCAAAACCAATCCGGTATTGTCGTTTTGAAAACGTATTCCACAAATGCCGGAACGCCGAATGATCATGCTGCAAAGCCAGATGTTTATTGATGGGTTTTAACTTCCATGCAACCAGCGCTAAAATGATGACGGCCATCCCTGCGATCCACAAAAAGGCACTGTGCCAGCCCCAGCTGTTGGCAAGGAACAATCCAATTGGAATGCCCAGTACCTGGCTGGCGCCAAATCCCATTTGCACAAATCCCATCACCCGTCCTCTTTGCTGCAGCACAAAAATATCGGTGATGATGGCCATAGAAATAGAGCCGATCACTCCGCCAAAAAGCCCGGTTATTATACGTGCTGCAATCAGCATGGGATAAGAGCTGGCCATCCCACATAAAAAAGTACCTGCAATAAAGCCGGTGTAAAAAAACAGGAAGATTTTCTTACGATCGAACCGGTCTGCATAACCCGCAGCCAGCAGCCCCGAAAGTCCGGCACTAAAAGCATACGAGGAAACCGCAACACCAAACTGGGAAGTCGTAAGTCCCATCGATTTCATTAAAATATCCCCCATGGGCGACATCACCATAAAGTCGAGCACAACGGTGAATTGTGTAATCGCCAGTATAAAAATAACCAGTTTCTGGTAACCTGAAAGCGGCACTAACTCCGCTGTATGTTGTTGCATTTTTTTTAGCTTTTTATTAAAGGTCCCTTAATCCAACTCTGCACACTCAAAGCCTGCTTCCTGTACCAGCGCTATCACCTCATTTGCTGTGATGGTAGCCGTTACTACCCGAAGCACACAATCCGCATCCTGCTGATCTACATTAAAAGCCCGGATGCCTTCCCTGCTTTCGAGCAACCGTTGCACGCGGTTTTTGTTGCGGAAGGTTTTAATATTGGTTTTAAAAATCAGTATGTTGCTGCCATCGCTGTTCATAGGCTTACTTTTTTCCGGTTGATGGCCTTAATGCGTCCAATACTATTTCCAAGGTCTGAAGCATCAGCTCTTTTGTAAATACAAATTTTCTTCCGCCCAATGAGCTGCCCTGGCTGTGAAAACGCAGCAATGTATAGAGCGGACCATATACAATACTCCAAAAAGCTTCAACCGGCATGGGTTTCAGCTCACCCCTGTCGATAGCGTTTTGAACAAAAGCAGTCATCGCATCCTTAAAGGTCCGGAGCTTTTTCTTATCCATACATTCACCATAAGGCGAATGCCGGATGATTTCAGCACACATCGCCTCCAACGGGTATTTCAGGTAAAACTGTGAACGGTTTTCCCATTGTTTCCGGATCCCCTCGCGAAACCGCATCTCCGGTGAAAATCCGCTTAGCAGCGCATCCATGTGCCGGCTGCCTACATCAGCTCCCAACTTGCGGATCAGATCATCCTTATCCTTGTAATAGATATATAGTGTTGCCACTGATATATTACAGGCGCCCGCCAGTTTATTCATGCTGAAGCCCTGGAGCCCCTGTTCTACCAGCATTTGAATGGCCGTATCCCGCACCAGGCGTTCCTTATTTAAATCGCGTGCCCTCATTACGGAAGCAAAAATAGGAAAAGAAAATTAATAAGTGAGCGTTCATTCACTTTTATTTCGAAATGTACTTTGTATTGGCCAGCCGTACTATTGCCTGCTGTAAAATAGCCTATTTCTCTTTCTTATTTTTTGCGAGGAACTTGCCTGGCCTGCAATCATCATGCAACAAATCGCAGATTGCATCCTTGTCTCACCAGTCGTCCCTGTCCCGCCGACAGCACCTGCATATTCCAGCTCCCGGTCACCTCCCTTTAAAATCAACCGTAACTGTTTCCTCAGCCTCCAGATCACCGGCAGTAAACGGAGGTATGTGATACGGCCGGGCAGGACGCTCCAGCAGCCGTGCCTTTTCAGCGGAAAAGTTGAGTTGATACCCCAGCTGGTCAGCAGTTGTCATCAACACATGATCATATTCCATATCCAGATCCGGAACAAACAACAGCACTGGTTTGCCGGTGTTTTCTGCTGTCATCCACATATCGGTTGAACGTGTGGTAGCCCAGCCCATGGCATAAAAACGCCGGTTATAGCCTTTGGGATAATTCAGATAATTGATAAGCGTGCAAAAGATCTCAAACGGAACATCATATGGGAAGGTAATCGCAAACAACAGATCGGTCATTTTAGTTACCACCGGGATTACCTGCAACATTTCCCGGTTATGCCACCCGCAAAAATCCCGGATGATCCTTTTTATATGGACCTCATTCATTCCTTCCACAAGGATCAGCTTATCATTGGCTACTTTATCTCCGGGCAACCGTCTGTCTGGCGGGTCTCTCCTATCTGCCCCATCCTGCATACGCCGGTTCTTCAAATCCAGCCGGTCAACAATCAACAGCAATGTTATCATTAGAATAATTGCCAGGATCAGGTAGGGATGCTTCATATAAACGATGCGCTGTTTGGGTAAAATTACTGTTATCCATTCAACTTTCGCATGGATAGCAACAAACGCATGTCATTTTCATTATCGGCTTCTTTGCAGTTCAATTTCAACCGCAAGGCGCGCGAAGGCTCCGCCAGGTTCGCAAAGATATTAACGGTAGCCCGGCATTGCGGATTCCTTGCGCACTTTTGGCTCGATTGTTTGCCACAAAGACACTAAGGCTCAAAGCCCCACTAAGCTTAAGTCCTTCTTTGTGTTTCCTGGTGTCTTCGAGCCTTCGTGGCGCTTATACATTCCAAATTGCGGTGGATCCCGATGTTGAGCAACGCCCGGAATTTGGGTCAGCTCTTTTATGATAAATACTTTTTCCATTGGGATTTTGTTCTAAAAATGTAGCCGCCAGTCATTATTGATTCGTCATTTTATTTATCTCTTCAAGCGCACCGTCCTGCTTTTCACTATACTCCTCGAGCGGCGCAGTTCCGGGCCGGTTATCCTTTTGATACGTCGCAATCTCCGGAAGCGTCTTCACTATTTTTAATGCCGCGTGAAGGTCCGCCAGTTTCGTGGTTTTTGCATCAATCGCCTTCAACAGTTCCTGATGCTTTTCTGTGATCGCGTTGTATTTTGCAAGGTGCTCCTCCACCAGCTTTTTGATCTTATCTTTTAAAAGGGAATCACTGATCATATTGATATGCTGATCCGCCGCCTTATAATACGACCGACTTTTCGCATCAAATTGGTGAAATGATCGGGCGGAATCGCCCTTACGTTGGTTAAGCGCATCCAATGTGGTTTCCAGTTGTCTCAACCCGGCGTCCTTCTCTGCCAGCTCACCATAGAGGCTTTCTACCAGGTCATCAGGTTCTCTTTTTGAAATCAGTTGATCAGAAGCGCCATGGTCTTCCAGGGCCTTTGGTATATTCGCCACCGGTTGTGGTTGTACCCGGTGATGATTACATGCGCCGAGTGTTAGCATTCCAGTAGCAAGTATGCATATGATTGTTCTCATAAGTATTGTTTATACCGCTAATATAAACAGCTTTCATAAAATAGCGAAAAACAATTGCAACGCTATACATATCAAAGTCCTCTAAAAATAATGACAACTATATGTCCCACCAGCCACCAGCTCGCAAAAAATAAACTCTTCCTGACATACTGTTGTCACTCCCCCGTTTTAGCTTCGGTCCTCCAAATAAAAGAGCGGCGTTTCATAACAATTATTTTACACAAATTAAACAAAGTTTTTATTTGGTTTATTAGTTTTTTGAAATTACTTTTGACCCGGAGCAAAAAAATCAGGTTACCTTTTTTCAGGAATTGTATTAATCAGGCACAGGCGCTTTGTCAACAACTACAACACTTTAAGAAAAACGGTTCCCACGGTGCAGCACTAACAAACGTTTGAGCAACAGATCCTTCAGAAAAAAAATTTGGAAGTAGCTTCAAAACACCGTTAACTTTGCTAACACTGTTAGGTAAATTTGTTTTTTATGAGTGTAGCAGAGCGCAAATTGAGAGAAAAAGAAGTGGTCCGGAAGAAGATCATCGATGCAGCCTTGCAGCTGGTAAAGAATGAAGGCTGGGAATCGTTGTCTATCCGGAAGATCGCAGATGCCATCGAGTACAGCGCACCCGTGATCTACGATCATTTCGCCAACAAGGAGGCCATTCTTTTTGAGATTTCGCAGGACGGTTTTAAACTGCTGCTGTCAAATATTCACAAAGCCATCTCAAAAAAAGCGTCGCCACGCGAAGAGCTGAAAGCACTGGTAGATACCTACTGGAAGTTTGCGCTCAAGAACCGGAGCTATTTCAAACTCATGTTTGGCGTAGGCATGCCTTGTTGCGGAGAAGGAAAGATGAAAACAGAATTTGGAGCCTTACAGGATATAATTTATGAAATCATAAAAAAAATAATCGTTGAAAAGAAAACCAATATTGAATCCGCGTGTTATAAAACGCACGCTTTCTGGTCGGCAATACATGGTTTTACTTCAATCATGATCGCAAGAAGCGCTGATGTTCCGCAAACAATGAATGTATCAGTGCTCGATCAAATGGTGGTGAACATTATAGAAAATCTTTAAGCCAAAAAAGACGACAATTCAAATAGTAATTATTTTTTAGTGCATTTCGCCTCGGGATGACAACGGGCAATGGTTGCCACTCCCTAACACGCAGAAATTGCATTATCAACAGGATCACTGGCCCCGGCAATACCCTGGGCGCCTTTCTCCGGTATGTACCCCGGCAGGACATGTATTTCTTTGACTCAAAAAACAACTCTACAGATGAAAGCAAACAACCATACCATCCACACAAGCCTTATTGTACCTGCGCTTATTGCGCTTTCTATATCGCTGCAGAGCTGCACCAGCGGCTCCGCCAATCCAAGCCAGGCCGCCCAGGCCCCCTCACTGCCGGTAATGGGCACGCCCGTATCACCCGTAACCGTTTACCAGGAATTTTCGGCTTCGCTGGAAGGAAAGGTAAACGTGGAAGTACGGCCCCAGGTAGACGGCTACTTGGAGAAAATCTATGTAGACGAAGGCGCTTACGTAACCGCAGGACAACCGTTATTTAAGATCAACGCACAGGTGTACAACGAAGCGCTGAACAACGCACGCGCCAATGTACTGGCGGCACAGGCCAATGTACAAAAGGCACAGGTAGACCTGGACCGTCTGAAACCACTGGTAGATAACGCCGTGATCTCCGACGTACAGCTGAAAACCGCAAAAGCCAACTACAATGCCGCTACTGCAGCGCTGGCGCAGGCCAGGGCCATGGTAGGCAACGCGCAGATCAATGTAGGTTATACACTGATCAAAGCACCGGTGAGCGGTTATATCGGCAGCATTCCGTTCAAAACCGGTAGCCTGGTAGGCCGCGGCGAAACGCAGCCGCTTACCGTGCTGAGCGAAGTGAACACGATGTACGCCTACTTCTCCATGAGTGAGCCCGACTTCATTGCCTTTAAAAATAAATACCCGGGCGAAACCATTGAGCAGAAACTGAAGAACGTTCCTTCTGTTGAATTGCTGCTGGCCGACAATACCGTTTATCCGCAGCAAGGAAAGATCGAACTGGTTCAGGGGCAGTTTGACAAAACCATCGGCGCCATTAACTTCCGCGCAGCCTTCCCCAACCCCAATAAAATATTAAGAAGCGGCAATACCGGTAAGATCCGCCTGCCGCAGCTCTTTAATGAAGTATTGGTGGTACCACAGGAAGCCACGTTCGAGATCCAGGATAAAGTCTTTGTATTTACAGTAGACAGCAGCAACAAGGTAACCAGCAAACCCATTGCCGTTTCCGGTAAAACCTCCTACTACTACTTTGTAAACAAAGGACTTTCCAAAGGCGAAAAGATCGTGCTTTCCGGAACCGGTAATTTAAAAGACGGAACGCCGATTCAGCCGCAGATCGTTTCAGCCGACAGCGTGTTAAAGGCGAATCCGATTTAACGGGCTTACAGGGCTGGCCCGGCAGTCGCCGCGTCATTTCGAGCGCAATGTAGTGGAGCCGAGAAATCTCTACGGTATGAACAAGGGATCGTAAGATTTCTCCTCCCGATACCAATCGGGACCGCTTCGCCCCAGTCGAAATGACGATGCCCCCCGGGTCAACCCTTTCAACAACACTTATTCTTCGCGGCACAGCACACCGCTGTAAAAGCGCCCTGATCAAGCAGCAGCCCCTGCCGCACAGGGATCTTTTACTCCATTATTTACGCACAGCATACTTACAACTCGATATCATGCTAAAGAAATTTATACAACGACCCGTGTTATCCACGGTAATTTCCATTATCCTGCTTTTGCTGGGTATTCTTTCACTCTTTGCGCTTCCTGTTACCCTGTTCCCGGATATTGCGCCGCCCAGCGTACAGGTTACCGCCACCTATCCCGGTGCCAATGGTGAGGTGGTAGCGCGTTCCGTGGCCACTCCGCTGGAAGAAGCCATTAACGGTGTGGAGAACATGACCTACATGACCTCCAACTCCAGTAACGACGGTACCATGACCCTTACGGTATTTTTCAAACAGGGTACCGACCCCGACATCGCTTCGGTAAACGTGCAGAACCGCGTTTCCAAAGCCGTGAACCAGATCCCCCAGGAAGTAGTGCAGTCGGGCATCTCCACCCAAAAGGTGCAGAACAGTTTTATCATGTTCACCGGGCTTTATAGTGAAGACAGCGCCCAGTATGATGAACTGTTCCTGGAAAACTATCTTAAGATCAACGTGATCCCGCAGATCCAGCGGATCCCCGGTGTGGCCCAGGCCCAGGTATTTGGCGCCAAGGACTACTCCATGCGAATCTGGCTGAAGCCGGACCGCCTGGCCGCCAACAACCTCTCACCCCAGGATGTACTGGGCGCCATCCGTGACCAGAGCCTGGAGGCCGCGCCCGGAAGACTGGGACAGAACAGCGACGAGGTATTTGAATATGTATTAAAGTACAAGGGCAAGCTGAACCGGAACGAGGACTACGAGAACATTGTGGTAAAAGCAAATCCCAATGGTTCCGTATTAAAGCTGAAAGACCTGGCCCGTGTGGAGTTTGGCGCCTTTACCTATAATGCCAACAGCCGGCTGAATGGCAAGCCCGTGGCGGGTTTCGCTATTTTGCAAACCGCCGGCTCCAACGCCAATGATATTCTTACCGAGGTAGACCGGCAGCTGAAAGAGCTGTATACCACCATGCCCAAAGGCATCAAACCCATTACCATGTATAACTCCAAGGAGTTCCTGGATGCCTCCATCCACCAGGTAAGGGAAACATTGATCATTGCCTTTATACTTGTATTCATCGTGGTATTCATCTTCCTGCAGGATTTCCGTTCCACGCTCATACCGGCCATTGCCGTACCGGTAGCCATTGTGGGGACCTTCTTCTTCCTGCAGCTCTTTGGGTTTACCATTAACCTGTTAACGCTCTTTGCGCTGGTACTGGCCATTGGTATTGTGGTGGATGATGCCATTGTGGTAGTGGAGGCCGTGCACGCAAAAATGGAACATAAGGATATGCCGGTGCGTAAGGCCACCGTGCAGTCGATGAACGAAATCTCCGGTGCCATCATCTCCATCACGCTGGTAATGGCGGCGGTATTTGTACCGGTGGGATTTATGCAGGGCCCGGCGGGTGTGTTTTACCGGCAGTTTGCCTTTACACTGGCCATCGCCATCTTAATCTCCGCAGTAAACGCGTTAACGCTCAGCCCGGCGCTTTGTGCCCTGTTCCTTAAAAACCCGCATACACCGGGCGAAAAAGGACATCCGCACGAAAAGAAAGGGTTTATGGCCCGCTTCTTTACCGCGTTCAATGCAGGGTTCCGCACCTTAACGAACCGGTACATCGGTAGTTTAAAATTCCTCATCCGCAGGAAATGGATCGCCATTGGTGCGCTCGTGCTCATCGCCGGGGTTAGTTACTGGCTCATCAAAAAAACGCCTTCCGGCTTTATTCCTACGGAAGATCAGGGCTTTGTGCTGTATGCCGTAAACACACCTCCGGGTAGTTCACTGCACCGCACCCATAAAGCCACCGCGGAAATTGATAAGATCATCAAACAGGAAGAATCGACCAATAACCTTTGGGTTATCGACGGGCTGAACTTTATCAGCAGCGCCAGTGCCTCTCCTTATGCTGCCGGCTTTATCCGGCTGAAGGATGTGGACAAACGCGGCAAGCTGAAGAACCCGGATGAAATTGCGGCCACCCTTACCGGCAAGGTTACTTCGGTAAAGGACGCCAATACCTTCTTCTTCAACTTCCCCACGGTACAGGGTTTTGGTAACGTAAGTGGTTTTGAGTTTATGTTGCAGGATCGTACCAATGGTCCGCTGGAAAAGCTGGGCAATACCGCGGGAGCCTTTATCGGCGCGCTGATGCAGCGGAAGGAGATCGCGTATGCATTTACTACGTTTGCCGCCGGCAACCCGCAGTATACCATCGAAACGGATTTTATAAAAGCCAAACAATTAGGTGTATCCGTAAGCGAGCTGATGCAAACCATGCAGATCTACTTTGGTAGCAGCTTCGTATCCGACTTTAACCGTTTTGGTAAATACTACCGCGTAATGGCGCAGGCAGATATTCCCTACCGTAAAGACCCCGCCTCCCTGGATGGTATTTTTGTAAAGAACAACCTGGGCGAAATGGTACCGGTGAAAACGCTGGTTACCTTGAAGCGGGTATTTGGTCCGGAAACCGTAACCCGTAACAACCTCTTTAATGCGGTTACCATTAACGGAGTACCCAAACCGGGCTTTAGTACGGGGGATGCCATCCGTGCCATTGAGGAAACGGCGAAGACGGCCCTGCCGAGGGGCTACTCGTATGAGTGGACGGGTATTACCCGTGAGGAACGGAGCGCCGGCAGTCAGCAGGTATACATCTTCCTGCTCAGCATCATCTTTGTGTACTTCCTCCTGGCGGCCCAGTACGAAAGTTATGTGCTGCCCCTGGCGGTGATCCTCACCGTACCGGCGGGTATACTGGGTGTATTTATGTTCATCGGCTTTGCCGGACTGGAAAATAATATTTATGTGCAGATCGGATTGATCATGCTCATCGGGCTGTTGGCCAAGAACGCTATCCTGATTGTGGAGTACGCGGTACAGCGGCGAAGAAAAGGCATGAGCCTGGTAGCCTCGGCGCTGGAAGCCTCCAGGCTGCGCCTGCGCCCGATATTGATGACCTCCTTTGCCTTTATCGTGGGTATGTTGCCGCTGGTATTTGCAAAAGGTGCTTCCGCCATCGGTAACCACTCCATTGGCTACAGTACCGTAGGCGGTATGCTTACCGGTGTGTTGCTGGGTGTATTTATTATCCCGGTGCTGTACATCATCTTCCAGTACCTGCAGGAGAAGATCGTATCCAAAAGAGCAGATGATGATGAGGATTGGGAATTGGGATAGGTCGTAGCAAACACACTTATGGTCACCCTGACCGTAGCGGAAGGGTCTCCCAAATATCGGACAGCCTGATAACACAGGGATGCTTCGGCTTCGCTCAGCATGACGACAGAAAGTAAATAGCATCATAAAAAGTTCTTCAAAAGGATCAAAATCAACTATGAATTATTTAAATATGAAAAGAAGACATACCCTACAATACCTGCTGCCGGTGATCGCATTATTGGTTACGGCGGCATCCTGTAAAGTAGGACAAGCATATAAACGCCCGGAAGTGCCGCTGCCACAGGAGTTTCGCGCAGTAGCCACGGCCGATACCAGCAGCATTGCCGATGTGGAGTGGAAGCAGTTCTTTACAGATCCTGCTTTGCAAAGCCTCATCAGCAAGGGTGTTAGCTATAATTACGACCTGCAGATCGCGCTCAAACGCGTAGCCGCATCTGAGCAAACCTTAAAGCAGGCCAAATTGTTGCAGCTGCCCCAGCTTAGCTTTAGCGTAACCGGGCAAACCACCAACCCGTCTAACAACAGTTTAAACGGGTTAAGCATCGGCAGCTTTATCAAAAAGCAGCATGTGGAAGATTTCAATGCCGCCTTTAACCTTACCTGGGAGGCCGATATCTGGGGCAAGATCCGCCGCCAGCAGGAAGCCACCATGGCCGGTTATCTGCAAACCTACGAGGCTTCAAAAGCGGTGCAGACGCAGATCGTAGCCAGCATAGCACAGGGCTATTACAACCTGCTGATGCTGGATGAACAACTGGGGATTGCAAAAAAGAACCTGGCATTAATCGACAGCACACTCAACTTTACCCGCCTGCAACGCAACGCCGGTGAAGTTACCACCCTGGCCGTACAACAGGTAGAAGCGCAAAAGCAATCCACTGCCCTGCTCATTCCCCAGCTGGAGCAGAACATTGCCATACAGGAAAATGCACTGAGCATTTTAACCGGCAGTTTGCCCGCAGCCGTGGAGCGTGGTAAAGGGCTTTTTAACTCCGATGTGCCGCAATGGTTAACCCCGGGTATTCCTTCTGCAGTACTCAGCCGCAGGCCGGATGTGCGGGCTAAGGAAATGGAGCTGATCGCCGCCAACGCAAGGGCCGGTATTGCCCAGGCCAATATGTACCCCAGCCTGTCCATCACTGCACAAGGCGGGTTAAACTCTTACCTGGCCAATAACTGGTTTAATATACCCGCGTCCCTGTTTGGCACCTTGTTGGGTAATGTAACCCAGCCCATCTTCCAGCAGCGGCAGTTAAAAACGCAGCTGGAAACGGCCAGGATCCAGCGGGAGCAATCGGTATTGGAATTCCGGCAATCGGTACTCACAGCTATTGGTGAAGTATCCGACGCACTGGTGGCTACCGAAAAATTAAAGGAGCAAAAGACCATTGCCGCCGGTCAGGCAGATACTTTAAAACTGGCTATTAAAAATGCGCGCCTGCTGTTTAAAAGCGGTATGGCCAATTATATAGAGGTGCTCTCCGCACAATCCAATGTATTGCAGTCGGAGCTCAACCTCGCCAACATACACCGTTTGCAGCTGAGCGCCGCGGTAGATTTGTACCGCTCCCTCGGCGGCGGATGGAAATAGTGCGGCACATTTTGATGCCACAGAAGCACGGAAACACTGATGTCTTTGGTTTTTTATAAATCAAAGCAACTGAAGCATCGAACAGTCCTGTTGCTGTAGCATTAAAAACATTTTTACCTCTGTGTTTCAGTGGCATCAAAACACTGGTGTCCCGGGCTCATATAAATTAAGGCAGCTGAGGCACTTTGCAATTGAGCTGCTGCTGGAGCATCAAAAAAATCTGTGTTTCTGTGTTTCAGTGGCATCAAAACACCGGTGTCTTGGGCTCATATAAATTAAGGCAGCTGAGGCACTTTGCAATTGAGCCGCCGCTGGAGCATCAAAAAAATCTGTGTTTCTGTGCTTCAGTGGCATAAAAAGCAAGCGTTATGCAAACAACTGATATTAATAATAAGCGAACAAGGATCGTGCTCATCGCCATCCTTGGCTTACTCACCGCCATTGGTCCGTTTTCCATAGATATGTACCTGCCCGGCTTCCCGGCCATGGCAAAGGACCTGCATACCTCCATCAATACCATTGCCTATTCCCTGTCCAGCTTCTTTATCGGGCTTTGCATCGGACAGCTGATCAGCGGACCGTTGCTGGACCGGTATGGCAGAAAGCGCCCGCTCATCATCGGGCTGGTCATTTATATAGCCGCATCCATCGGTTGTGTGCTGGTACGCACGCCAGAAGCGTTGATCGTGCTGCGGTTCATCCAGGCCCTGGGTTGTTGCGTATCCATGGTAGCACCACGGGCCATTACCCGCGATCTGTTTCCGCTGGAAGATAATGCCAAGGTATTATCCCTGCTCATTCTGTTGTTAGGGGTATCCCCCATCCTGGCGCCCACTTTTGGCAGTTACGTGGTGGCTTATTATCAATGGCAGGATGTATTTATCATCCTGGCGCTGATCGCTGCCGCTACCCTGGCCGCCGTTATTTTCCGGTTCCGGGAAAGCCGCGCGCCGGACGCATCGGTATCCTTAAAACCGCGGCCCATCCTCAACGCCTTTGGCGGGGTATTAAAAAATCCGCAGTTCTTTACCTATGCCTTTGCGGGTGGCATTTCCTTTGCGGGGCTCTTTGCCTACCTCTCCGGATCGCCCTATTTGTTTATGGAATACTTTGGCGTATCCAAAACCGCATATGGTGCCATCTTCGCCATCATAGCGGCGGGGCTTATTGGCAGCAGCCAGTTAAATGCGGTCTTATTAAAAAAATATTCCAGTGAGCAGCTGGTGACCGCGTCCATCCTGTTGCAAACGATTATTGGCTTTGTACTGCTGGCGGGCATCACCACCGGTATTTTAGGATTGTATGGTACCATCGCCGTTATCTTTCTCCTTTTCTGTACGTTGGGCATCAGTTCTCCCAATACAGCCGCGCTCAGCATCCTGCCTTTTAGCAAGGAGGCGGGCAGTGCTTCCGCTTTATTAGGTGCGCTGCAAATGGGCCTGGGTGCGCTGGCCGCAGCTCTTACCGGTGTGTTTGACAATAAAACGCCCGCGCCCCTGGCCATTATTATTGCCGCCAGCGGGTTGCTGGCGCTGGTGCTATTGCTGGCCGGTCAGCGCAGGATTAAGCAAGCGCCTGCGGCGGAAGTGGCTGCGCCTGTTGAAGCAGTGGCGGAACAGGAAGCGGAAGAGGCCTGCATCATCGCATAATCAGTAAGTATAGAGAGCAGATTTGTTTTTTGAGTGTATCTGTGCAACCAGCGGGATTTATTTCCGCTGGTTTGTTTTTGGGTAATGCCCTTTGTCACCGCGATTATTTCATTTACGATGCAAAATCAATGGCCTCGATGACAAAAGTATCATTGTCATTTCGAGCGCAGCCGAGAAATCTTTACGCCATCATTATTGTTAGCAAATAAATTTCAAAACTCCTTTTACCTGGATGGTTCCGTAAAGATCGCTCCGCTTGGGTCGAGGTGACGAACGACAACCTCACTCCCGTCATGCTGAGCGAAACGAAGTGCAGCCGAAGCATCCCTGCGATATCGGAATGCTCAATATTCGCGAGACCCTTCGGCTCCATTACATTCCGCTCAGGGTGACGAAACCAGGTTTGCGTCAAGCGATTAGGCAATAAACAACAATCACGCTTCCGCCATCCTGAGCGTAGCCGAAGCATCCCTGTGATCTCGAACTGCCCGAAAATTATGAGCCCCTTCGGCTCCGCTTTGTTCCGCTTAGGGTGACGAAACAAAATTATTTTACTAATTTGTACTATGCAAAAAGGAGGCTTTGTATATATCCTAACAAACAAGCTAAGAACGGTGCTTTACATCGGCGTTACATCTAACCTCCGGGCGCGATTATGGGAACATGAACATCATGAAATACCCGGTAGTTTTACAGATAAATACAATGCAACATTGCTAATTTACTATGAATGGCTCGATACGATTAATTCTGCAATTGAACGGGAAAAACAATTGAAGGGATGGGTTAGGAAAAAGAAAGAACAATTGATTGTACGAAAGAACCCGCAGTGGAAAGTTCTTAATGAGGAAATAGCTAAAGAGATATACAGTCTTTTATATTGAGCAATTATACTTCCGTCATGCTGAGCGCAGCCGAAGCATCCCTGTGATATCGGACTACCCGAAAATTGTGAGACCCTTCGGCCGCATTACATTGCGCTCAGGGTGACGAAACAATATTTGCGTATTACGCGACCAAGCTAACGAACAACAATCACGCTTCCGTCTTGCTGAGCGCAGCCGAAGCATCCCTGTGATATCGAACTACCCGAAAATTGTGAGACCCTTCGGCTCCACTTCATTCCGCTCAGGGTGACAAAACATGGTTCACGTCATGCTGAGCGCAGCCGAAGCATCCCTATGATATCGGACTGCTCGATATTCGTGAGACCCTTCGGCTTCACTTCGTTGCGCTCAGGGTGACAAAACAAAGTTGGCGTTATGTAATCATGGTAATGAAAGCGAATCACACTTCCGTCATGCGATCATGGGGAGTACCCTATCACACACTCCAACGGGCGCAGACCTCCCACCCACCCCGCTGGTTGCAAAATACTTTCCGGCACCTAACATTGCAACAAAACTGTTGCAACCTTTATCGTTGCACTAAATATTGCAACAGAAAATTTTGCAACAGGAATTGGCCGGTTGGTCATCATTTTGAGCAACCAACGCTCCCCTTCCCCTCCGCTCAGGGTGACGAAACAACGTTTGCGTCAAGCGATTACGTAATAAACAACAATCACACTTCCGTCATGCTGAGCCTAGCCGAAGCATCCCTGTGGTATCACGCTGTTCGATATTCGTGAGACCCTTCGGCTCCTCCCGACTTTAGTCGGGATCCGCTCAGGGTGACGGAACGATAATCACGTTTACGTCATGCTGAGCGTAGCCGAAGCATCCCTGTGGTATCACGCTGTTCGATATTCGTGAGACCCTTCGGCTCCACTTTGTTCCGCTCAGGGTGACGAAACATGGTTCACGTCATGCTGAGCGTAGCCGAAGCATTCCTGTGATATCGAACTACCCGAAAATTGTGAGACCCTTCGGCTTCACTTCGTTGCGCTCAGGGTGACGGAACGATAATCACGTTTACGTCATGCTGAGCCTAGCCGAAGCATCCCTGTGGTATCACGCTGTTCGATATTCGTGAGACCCTTCGGCTTCACTCCGTTGCGCTCAGGGTGACGGAACCAAGTTGGCGATATGCGCCCATGGTAACAGCGTATCCCCCATCACGGCTCTGTAAAACCGCAAAGCTCATAAATTACCACACCCCGGGATTGAATATACGCCGCTTCTAGCAGCTTCATTAAATAATACCATACGGAAAACTCATCCAGCTCCACGCCAACGGCATGCTCCGTTACCCCGTTATACAGGACCAGGCTCAGGTCAGATTTCCACTCATCCCAGGTTTGATAGGTAAAAAACTGCTCAATCACCTTGCGGATATCGACCTGCTCCTCCTCTATAAAATAGGAAGCAAACTGTTGCTGACCGGGTAAGGGCTCGGCTGCAACGGTGCTTAAATCCGGCTGATGGTGCGGCTCCAGCTCATTTTCATAAATATAATGGGCAGCATCAATGACGGAATCAATGGCCATAAACGCGCAACAGAGGGTAAAGGGCGGCACTTTTGTTTGCCCCTCAAACCGCTCTATAAAAAGAAAGATGTGTAACAGCCATTGGCGAAATTCATGTATATCCCCGGCATGGTAAAAGCAGAGGGCAAATACCCGGTACGGATCGGTGGTGCGCTCCAGGCTCCAGCCCCCGGTGTGAAAGGGATCGGCTGTTTTTAAGGCTTGCATCGGTTATTGTTTTAGGTTAAAAGATTCATCATGCTTTTGTTATGCCGAGTTTTTAATTTTACGTTGTAAAACCAATGTGTCTAGGACATAACACTCTTTCGTCACCCTGACCGCATTCCGCTGAAAGCGGAAGGAGCGGAAGGGTCTCTTAAATATCGGACGCCCCTGGAATACAGAGATGTTTCGGCTACTCCCGCTATCGCGGGATCCGCTCAACATGACGAACGTATAATTACGGGCGTCACCCTGAACTTGTTTCAGCATCTGCCCGGCGGACGACCTTCTAAGAAAAAACACGTTTACCTTTTTGATTCTTTTTCATCGGGTGGACTTTTCTTCCTTTGCTCCGGAACGGGATCACAGCGGCTGTCATCTGCAGGTAACGCAACATCTCTTTTTTACGTGGCGGATCTTTAGGGCGGCGAAACGGGGTTACCCTTCTCCCCCCGCAGATCTACCGTACCCGGGAAAGCCGTAACTATTTCCCCGGCGGCGGTGCTAATGACCGTAAGCACACTTACCACGCGGCCGGTGGTATCATAGCCCAGCGGCGCGCCGGTGTCCCACACGCGTTGCAGCAGGTCGCTATCCGGCTTGGGCGCGGGGGCCTGCTGGTAAGCATCCCGTATGGCGGCGGCTATGGCGGGGATGGACAGGGTAAACTTACTGGCCAGCGGGTGGCGGGGTACTTTATAATAATGGCGCTCTAATATATGCGCCAGGGCGGTTGCGGTGAGGTACCAGCATTTGCGCAATAGTTTTTTACGGTTCTTTACCGGCAGCTGCCATATAAGGCCTTCCTGCAATTGTTGCAGCCAGCTTTGCGTATCTGCCAGCAGGAACAGTACTTGCAGCCACTGTGCTTCGTTAAAACAGGGGTTGGTGTTGGGTGCGGGTGTAGCAACGGCATTGTTCATATCAAATAGGTTTTAGGCCGGCACCCGCACAAAAAGGCGTGGTGCTCAACTTACCGCTTTTTGAGGTACTGGTATACCCTTGCAACAGATAAGAGAGCCCACGCCTAGGTCGTGAGCTATTCTGCTTATCATCTCGTTGCAATTAAAAATTACCAGTTTCCAAAATGCGAGATTCAAAGCGAATGCTTCAAATAATTTTATGAAGTAAACGCAAAAATAATTTCTAATGCGAATATAAGGAGAAATATTTAAATGTGGTCGAAAAAGACTACAATATTTTTTTAAACTATTCTCACCTTAGGTTAAATACCTGAGCATGGACAAAGATATCGCTGATAAATTTCTTTTTGAACTGGGCCACAAGCTAGCATCCTTCCGGAAGAAGAAAAATTTAAGTTATCGAGAACTTGCACAGCTATGCAGTGTTGATCACAGCAAAATCAGCAAAATTGAGAAAGGACAAGTTAATGTTCAAATGCTAACCATTCTTGAACTTGCGAAAGGGTTAGGTATTCATCCCAGGAAACTGTTGGATTTTGAGTTTGAGTTTGAGGATTGAGAAGTTAAGAGTTGCTTTTGTTAGCAATCCTTTTCAACTCCTGAATAACATTGCTATCTACGCATTCGTTTTCTAATGCATTTTTTGTTAGCTGTTCAAAAGTTTTAGAAGCAAGCCCCTTTTTTATTATTACCAAGTCCTGAATAAACGATTCTATTCTTGTCCAATCGCCGTTTTGCATAACCATTCTTTTCTTGGCTATTGCACATCGGCTAAAGCCATCAACATCGCCATCGTATTTTTTGTAAACTTCTATGTGTTTTAAAGTAATCACATTCTAACATTTTATTTCTCGATAAAGCCCTATCCACTATGTAGCTTTACCAATCCGTTCGTCTTTATAATATTCTTCCGTTTTTAAGTTCTGCATAAAGTTCATTTAATTCATTGTTGCCTTTCCAACCTTCACTTTCTGTCATTGCAATAATCAAATAACTTCTGGCCTCATCAATCGTATTTGCCTGCCCTTTTACAATAGCATATTTCCAAGGGCTTTTAGTTTCTGTCATTTGATATTCAAACTGAAACTTCTTATCGCCTATACTGTATACTGTAACAAACCAACCATGGTCCCATCTGTTTATTGCCTGAATTACAAGTGCATAGTGCGAAGTCAATCCATAAAGCGTAGTGTCAATAAAAGTCTCGTTTATCATTGAAATAAAAGAGAGCATTGCTTTTCCTATTTCATTTTCTGTCACGGTAGCCTTGGCACTTGTTAATTCCTTATAGAATTCCTCAAGTGTTTCACTCTTTTGATCTGAACTTCTTATTATCGGCATAGTGTCCCTCTAAATTAACTATAAAACCTTCAATTTCCAAAGGCGCGCTGTTAATATAGTTATTCTGTACAATTAACAAAAGTTTGCCAAGTAGTAAACTCGATAATTGAGACTACGTAACTTTATTGAATCATCAACAGAGGTACAATACAACTTTATCCGCATTAGTGGCCATAGCAAAGGAACTGGAAGTTTATCCGAAAAAGTTGTTGGATTTTGAATTTGAGTTTGAGGAATGATAATCAAATTTTACAAATCGTGAAGCTCCCTACACCTGCTACCACATTTTGTGAAATTCTTCCCTGTTCTTTTCAAATGCAATCAACTCCTCTAAAGTCATTCTTAATAGGATCGTACTGTAGTCCTTATACCTATCACTATCTTTTTTCTTAAAATATTTAATGATCATTTCAAAAGCAGTTGGATGTTCCAGATCTTTCAATTGAAAAACTGAATACCGCTTTGCAGATTTTGGGTATTGCCTATTAAATCTATTGTATTGCTCATAATAGAAATCTGTAACAATATCACTTACCTCATTAATTAACTCTATTGGTATCTCGTCGGCTGCTAAGTTTAAATAATAGCTGTGTATAATTTTGAAAAACGCTTCTCTGGGATCCATAGTAATTTCATTGTTCATTTGCCGAACTGTATAGTTTTAAAGAACATATTCAATATTCCTACACGTCATCAAGATACTGTTAAACATTTTTATGTTCTTTTAATTCATAGCCAAATTCTTCCTTCAAACTTGCAATTTTTTCTTTTGTTGTCCACGTTCGACTATTTGCGTATATAGTTGGATAAATTGTACCACCTGTATAATTAGCAGAGTCGGCTTCAGCTTTTGCATCTCTATACTTTTTCCATTCTTCGATGGATTTATCAAAAAGCAGAGGGTGTATAAAGCCTAGTTGGTTTTCACCTCTGAGTTGCTTTATTGTTTTAATTAGTTCTGACAATTCGTTATCCAATAGCTCAAAATCCTTACCCGATTTTATATTCATATCCTGTTGGGTTTCAGGAGCATTGGGATGAAGTAAATTCCAAATGAAGTCATCCACATGCTTCAAAAAAATTCTACAATTCCGAAGACATCTAAGTACTTCGCTGATGTCAACTTTGACGTTAGCAGAAAACTCATGACAAAAGATATGTCTTAATTCAAAAGTTCTTTTGATGTCAGATATTATCTGGCTGGAATTATCCCGAAATGCTTTTGAAATTTTATTCACATCCTCAAACAAACTTTTGCGCTTATACTTCTTGAGTGAATCTAAAAAATCACCGTTAGTTAAAGTTGACAGATTTGAATTGATGTCATTAAGATTATTACAGGGTAAGATATGAGAGATAAATTCCCCGATTGTTACACGCTTGCTTTGGATAGCGAGAATTATATCAAAATCGAATTTTATGTTTTTAGATTGGTTAAATTGAATTGCATTTTCATTATATGGTTTTCCCGAATCGATAAGTTCTTTAATGACAGAACGAAAAAAGGATTCAAAACATGCAACGGTTGCAATAGGCACGTACTTTACTAGTTCGACATTAGCATTCTGATTATTAGTTAAATATTGCGTAACAATAGTTTCTAATTGCTCCAGTCTAAAGTCTGCCTTGTATCTAAAATCACGTTCTGTTCTAGATTTTACTTCATTTATTTCTGTAAGTAGATTTCGCTTCATATTTTTCTAGACATAATGTCTTCGGTAGCTTTTGTCAAATTAGCCCATTGTAAATAGTGGGATTTGTCAAAATGTTTGCAATTATATTAGATAAAACGTCTCCTCCAAATCCCTTTATCTTTTCAATTAATTTTGTTTTAGTATTTACTGGTTCCTCTTTAAATCCCCTTAGAATCTCCTTTACTTCCTTAAACTCCTTTCCTGTCAGTTCATCTCCAATTGCTTCCAAAAACAAACTCACCGTCATCTGCTGAGTGTTATTTTGGTTATTAGTAATATTGATGTTATTTATCGAAGAAGGCTCTTTGGCATTTGTTTCGATTGGTTCAGTTGGCAATATTTTTATTGCTCTTAATATTCCTAATATTTTTCGATGATTGTCTGGACTAAGCTTCTTCGCAGCTTCTTTAACATCCTCTAAGTCGCTTGAATGATGAGTCTTGACAAAACGTCGTACAGAAGATAACCAGTTTTGGTAATATTCATCTTTGGAAGTTTTGTACACAGAAAAAGTCCTCATTACATTCGACGGAGGAGGCACAAAACTTATTGTTGCAGTTAAACTTTCTCCCTCTAAGATTAATTGATCTAAAATTTCCATGAGCCGTTTTTACCTGCTAATTTAGAAATTCCCAGTAAATAAAAACACCAAGGCGTAATAGTAGAAAACAAATTGATGGTTAAATCCAGCACCTCTTCATAAATACCCTGCCACGGGCTGTGCTAACTCTATTCAACTTTCGACACCTATACTTAATAACAATGCTTCATATTGTTCGTTGTCTTTTTCTTTGATTCTGTCCAATATAAATACCGCTGTTTTTTTCATTTCTGGTATATCAATAGGTGTCATACTTCTTTCAAATAAACCTTCTAAGTGCGACAACTCATTGTTAATACGATCTGTCATTGTAGAGGCTTGCCTGTTGGCGCCAAAGAATTTTGTTAGCTTTTCAATTTGGTCATTGGCATTTGGATATTTATAATAAAGAAATGCTTCCAAAAACTTCCGTGTATTGTTTCCAAAGTTATAAAACAAATTGTGTTGGCATTCATCGTCTGCATCGGCAATCGAACACATATAAATTTGATGGAAAAGAAAGTTAAACTCTGTTACATAGTCTTTTAAATATCTTGGCATCAATCTAATTCTACTGTTTTCTTTTTCTCTTGAAATTAAAAAATAATTGCATTGATTTTTATTTAACGCCCCTGGTAGTCGTTTCAAGTATTTCAGAAAATCAAGATTATGAGTAGAAATAAATATTTGCTCAAATTCTTGCTTGGAAATAATTTCAGCATTGATAAGACTATACACGAAAAAAATGTGATTATTGTCTAAACTTGAAATTGGGTCGTCAATCCAAATAATTGGCTTACTTCCTTTGGTTTCAACATCTTCAAGTTTAGCCATAAAGTAACAGAATGCTATCAAACTGCATTCTCCTTCGCTTAAATGATGGGCTTTCTTTCCATTCCTAATAATTTCAAAACGTATTTTCTTTTCTGCTACTTCTTTAGCTTGTAGAGTTAAAAAATCGTGCCCGAAAAAGTTATTTAAATATTCGTTTACCTTTAACGCTCCTTTTTCTTCATCTTTCATCAAGCGCTCTTTGTCTTCAATTTGTACTATTTGCCTTTGTATTTTATGTTCTATCGCTTGCTTGTTCTGTGTTTCTGTTTCAGAGGTCATTTTCAGCTCTTGTATTCTTGCAGTTTTACTCGTGTATTGTATTGTTGTTACAAAATCACTAACTTCACTTAGTCGTAACAACTTCTTTGCTTCAGTTTGTTCATTTCCTAATGAGCTACTATAATTATTAGCTTCACTTCTATATTTTTCAAATATTGTCCAACACCATTCAAGTCGTCTGCTGTTATCAATAATGCTAATGTATGTTTTTGAATTTAACAAGTCACCTTTGCGTTCTTTAAGATTTTCATTAATGCGATTTAATTCCGCTTTTATTTTCTCAACAATATACTGTCTTAGTGAAATTAATCTATCTAAATCCGAATGAAACTTTGAATAAAAAGCATTTTTATCCATTTGTAATTGTTTGTCAACATTTCGGATTAAGTCTTCAATTTCCGAAATGGCTTCATCAATCTCCTTTTCTAATTTTTCAGATTCTTCATCAAAGTGGCTGTCAAGTTCGTTCCAACGCTGTTCGGAAATATGATTGCCACAAAATGCACATTGTTCAAGTTTATTTTTGTGTATTTGTCGTCCTTCTTTAACCCAACGATTGAGAATAGCATCTTTCAAAAGTTGCTCAATTTTATTAGAGCTGATGATTGACCTTGTTATAAGCTCTTTAGCTTTTGTATTAACCGTTTTTAAATCTAAATTGGGTTTTGCTATATCAGAAATGTCTTCATTAGCCTTTTCATCCAGCAAAATTAGTTTTTGAGTTACTTCATCACTGGTTAGAGGTTGAAACGAACTTTTTAAAACAGTTACAATATCTGATGAAAGTTTTGCTGTCGTATAGTTTTGGTCACCAAACCTATCAGATCTATATTTTATACCTGTGGTTCTGTCTAATGCTTTTGTATTTAATTGTTGGTTTAAACTATTGTTTTCAGTTTGATAAGCTTGATATGCTATATTAGCTATTAAGTTAGCATTTTTTAGCTCAAGATAGAATCCGCTTTCGTTGCCTTCTTCATTACTACCTAAATCATCTTTGAATTTTTGTATTGCTTCCTCAATTGTTGCGTTTCCACCAATTATTGCAAAAGGCGTAATACTTTCGTCTGAATCTATGATGAACCGAAGATTATCTTTTACAAAATCCTCATTAAATACTCTAACTTTCTTTCCGTGTGCCGTTAAATTATCTGGTGTACAATCTCCAACGTCTTTAATACTTACTTCAAATTGTGGATTTTCATATTTATCAGAAATGCTTCCTGTTTCTAATGCTCTAACTATTCGTGAAAGTGTTGTTTTTCCAGAATAATTTCGCCCATAAAAAATATTAATAGGTTTGAATGTAACAACATTGTTGCCTCCATCTCGAATAGTTGTGTCCCAATTAAAATTTTGAAAAACAGCAAGGTTTGTTATGGATTTGAATTTTGCTATCATTACTTCCCGTTATTTGTGACAATGTTGCAGGGTAGCATTACACATAAATTAGCGATTACTGCAATTATTAAGCGTCTATAATCGTTTGCAAATACTTAAATACGGCTATTATACAGCTTTTACAGGTCAAAAAATTATTAATTCCGCAACCGTTCTGGCTTTTGAGCTTCAGCAGTTTTTCCCAACTGGTTGTTTTGCTAATATAGTTGTTTTTTTAATTTTTCAATAAAATCATCCAGCAGTTTTTTAAAAATGCTATTAAACCACTCCGTTTTACCAAACCATTTTACAATAGTGGGGCTGGTGGCATAATAGAAACGGATAAATGCCCGGCCATACCATGTTTGGGCCAGTGTATCATCCCGGTAACGGCGGAGCACCCATACCTGCGGGCTATCATAGCTGCCATAAACCGCCGTGGCAATATAGCAACCGGAGCTGGCCGGCTGCTCCGTGGATAATTTTGGAGCTTCATATGACCTGTCATATTTGGCAATTTTAGTTACATAGTCCATTATTCTATTCTTATTGCCCACTTTATCATTTAAAAAGCTTAATACCCTGCTATGCATGCTAACCCCGGCCTTCCAGGCAGTAGCGGCCAATTCGCAAGCGTATTGTTTATCGCCAAAACTATTCTCCAATACATCCCCCATATAGTAAACAGTTCCAAAAGCGGCAAAGGCATTATTAATATATTCCTGCACATAATTTTGCCGTATTTCAAAATCAGTATCATAATAATGGTTTGTTGCTCCATTAAACAGCATATTGGAAATATCTATTACTCGATTGGCTACTTCATTAATAGCATGTTCTTGTTCCAATTCATCGGCCACCTTATCTTTAATAAGCCCGATTACTGCATCTATACAATTATTAACAGAAACCGCAGCAGATTGGATGTAGGCAATTTTGCATTGTACGGCCTTAAAGTAAACCACGTAAAATGCGGCCTCCCAACTGGTAGGGTCCTCAATCAATATCATGTCATAATACCGGGCGGCATTTTCGGCATTATCCTCGTTTTTCGCCCGGCGGGCAATCTGGTACAGGTTGCTCAGCTTACCAGAACTATCTACCTCTACCTTACCCGTTATCTCTACTACTCCATCAATAATCATTTTTCTGGCTTCTTCTACGGAGTATTTTGTATTACAGTTTTGGCAAACATATGCGTCGTCCTGCTTGGCTAACTGGCTGCTGCCACATAACTCGCAAGTAATTTTTTTCATAACAGTGTATTTTGCATACAAATGTATTCCTCAACAACGGGTCATTTTTACGGAAAACCGTAAGGGGATTAATTGCTAAGATTTGGGGAAATCGGGCGGGTGGGCTGGCGTGCGATTGTATTGGGGGACGGGGGGACTTGGGGGACATGGGCAAGCATTTACGTTTGGAGGACGCGGGACACGGGGCGCTAAACTGATGCTCCCGATCGCTATCGGGACACCGCAGCACAAGTGAGTGATCCCGCTTTCAGCGGGATATCGATGCTACCTGCACTACAGCACAAGAGTGCGATCCCGCTTTCAGCGGGACAGGCTCAGGACCGTTGCCATACGCACTGCAGCCGGGACAATATATATACACCAACAAAAAAGCATTTTTACGGGAAACAGTAAGGGAATTAATTGCCAGGGTTTTGGGAATCGGGCGGGCTGGGCTGGCCTGCACTTGCATTGGGGGACATGGGGCGCTAAACTGATGCCCTATGCACCGCAGCACAAGTGAGTGACACAACGAAGCTGCTACCAGCACTGCAGCCGGGACAATATATATACACCAACAGAAAAGCATTTATACTACAGCCGCTTACCCATGATATGAGGATGACACTGTTAGAGATACCGGAAGATCGCTACGCGAATGGCTCGACCACTATTACTTCCCAATTACCGGTGTTGCCAGCATCTACCACCACCAGCAACTACTCTTTTGCAATATCCTCCTGTTTTGTTTTTTGCACCACATACAGACGAACTCGAGGAAGTACCTCCATTTTGATCGCTTCCCCCTGGTGAAGTTGACGGTATATAAGTTCCAAAACTAGAGGTACCCTTACCATTAACCGTACTGTAGGTAATCTCTGCACGATTATAGCCAAGATTTCCATAAACCACCTCCCCATCTTTCAGAATGTATGCCTGAATGGACTGATAGCTGGGTAAAGTTGTGACAACACTTAGCTTGAGGTTTGATGGCGTTTTCCCCAGGATATTAAAACTCCATTTACCGGTATTATTTCTTACAGTCCTGCTTTCACCATTTAAATCATTATAAGTTATACTACACAAATCGCAATGAACTTCGTAAGCAAAAACTGTTGGAGTGGGCTCCGGTTGCTTTTGCAAGTTGTTGGTTGCTTTCTTACAAGATCCCAGAAAAAACAGCAGCATGAACAGTTTAAAAAATAAGGGCAATGTGCTAACTCTAAATTTAGCGAACATCATAATCATAAGTATTTTTTTATTGCGCGAAACTATGAAATGCAGTAGCCGGCATTTTACGGATTTCCGTAAGGGAGGTATTGCTTTGCAAATGCGGCGGGTGGTGGTGTATATGCATGCATTGGTGGGACTGAGAGACCAGGGGGACATGCGGGCGCTATTATGGGCCGTGCCCGTCCGACCGGGTCATCCGGGCGGGCCTATGGCACTCCCCGCTCCGGTAGCATGGCAGCTGCCCCGGAATAATCCGAATGTTCGGATCCGGCGTTGTAACTATTTGCCGGTCATAATAGTTATCATACAAATTAAAGGCTCAAAGTGCCCATGCCAGGATATATGGCATAACAAATCCATTATAATCAACAGTGATCTTGCTAAGATATTCATTTTTTCACTCCTATGCATTGTGGGACAGGTGTGCAACAGAACCCCGGCACCGGGGGCTGACCGCCCCCTTAGTGTACCACGGCCAATTAAAAGTACCTGCCGGGCCAATAAAAAAACGCACCATTGCCTACGGACAGGAAAAAAATAGCTATTTTAACTATACTATGCTTTCCGTTGCAATAAGCAGCCAGCTATTTTCTGTTGCTTTTTTTGCTCCTTTAGCTTAAAATCCGTTTTCAGTTTATCATCTACCATTAGTGTAACAATGGGGTTTAAAGATAAAGCCTGTACCACCTTTTCATTCACATACACTTTAAACCCAAGAGAGCTGAACCCCAGTGGCCGGTTGATGAAAGAAACACTATCCAGACTTATCATTGAACTGTCGAGAAGTTTTAAATGAAACGTCCCTTTTGTTTTGAGCGTGCTATCAGAAAATTTTACTCTTGATGCAGCGTTGAGAAATAAAAGGTACCTGGGCGCAACCAATGTATCATCATAGCTCATTTGTTTTTGGATCAATAAACTATAAAAATCTTTTGAAGTAGCGATTCCACTAACGGTTATAATACCATTTTCCTTGTCTTTTCTTGTAGAAACAGCCTTGCAGTTTTGTCCATATCCCATGAAGCTTAAAACCATAAAAGACAGGATACAAAAGACACATCTAACTATTTTCATGATGAATGGAGTTTGTTTGTTGCTTGCTTCAGCAGTTTATTTTTCCAACCGGTTGTTTTACTAATATACTTAATTTTTCCCAAGTTTATTAAGCAGTCTCCGGCGGTTTATACAAAATAAATGCTAATAGCTGCGCATGGGCGGGGTTCCATTGGTGGAACGGGGTAGACGGCCACTCTCCCTACAGAGCGTGCTTTTGCAACCGACTAACCGGCCGGCCGATAGCCACTCTAAAAGCACTTTGAGTACACTTGCTAAAACGGATAGCGTCATGTCGCACCGGTCGCACCAGTCCCCAAATAGCCGGCTGCATCTACCAAACTGCTGCTGCCAAATCACCTATAAAAAGTGAGCGCCATCAAATCGGACGTATGCTACCCGCACTGGAGCACAAGTGTGCGACGCACCCCGGCCACTATAAGCACTAAAGCCGGGAACATAAAAAATATTTTAACTGCCTAAATAAAGATGCTGATTGCGGAATGGCCAACCGTGGCGTGTATTTTAGTTGACCACCTCCGTCTGTAATTTACCGAATAAGTATTTTTCAAGTTTTACAATATCTCCTTTGGCATTGTAGTAGAATCGGAAACTTTCCTGATTATTGATGGTATTTTTGAGCTGCTCTACTTGTCCGTCTTTGTTGTAGGTTACGCTGTAGTTATAAGGAAGGTTTGAACATAGAAAGCAACCGGAATAGGTATAGTTTGTAACGCGGCCAAAACTGTCGTATGTGTAGGTGTTTTCCCAATTACCTTTATCCTCCTTTTTGGCATTGGGATTTCGCAAAACGGATATGGTTTTATTTTTAAGTGCTTCGTCTGTAAACTTCTCCGGCAGGTAATACGGAAAGTTGAAGTGTTTCCTAAAAAAATAAAGGTCAACAGGCTGCTGTGTTAATGGTATGGTGTCGTAGCGCTGCCGGTAAACGTTGCCGTTACTGTATTCTGTTTTCTTGAAAATTTTTACCTGTTGCGCCTGGGCCCCGGCATGGATGGCCAAAAATGTGGCGATGGCCATTAATAAACGTTTCATAACCTGCGGATTTATGGTGATTGTTAAAGATTCTACTTATGATGAGCATTTTAACCAAGCGGCACAATAGCTTTGCTGGTTAAAAATTTACATTTTCCGCAACCGTCCTGGCACCTGAGCTATAGCAGTTTCATTTTTCTCAATCGGTTGTTTTGCTAATATAGTTGTTTTTTTTTATTTATGAAAGGGCGGGGTTGGTGGTTTATATGTTTGTTAACAAAGGGGGTTGGAGAATCGTAAAAAACAGCTACTGAAATTGAGGCAACTAGCCAGGGTGGAATCCCGTTAACTCCTGACACGATCCGTGCCCTGACGATTACAATTTGTTTTGCACCTTAGGCGTTACGAGAAGCTATTAAGTCACGTATATATCCTGGCATTTAGCACTATACCCATTAGCGACACCAGGCAAAATTGCCCGTTGTTGGCGGCAGTTACATTAAGCTAAAGCATTTTTTTGTATTTCCTTTTAACTGTCTTTGAGTTTCTAAAACAATCAAGCAATTTGTCAAATATTTCAGATTTCATTTTCCCCCATATTTCATAGTCGCTACCTTCATTCGGATAAATTTCTTCCAACAATTCAATGTTATACTCGTCAATTTGATGACCATACAAATACGTCTTAAAAGTAAAGAACTTTCCACATTCTGTAATTTCTAAATCTTTAGGTAAGACAAAACAATTAAGGTTTATATCAGGCAGTTCTATACAGCCTTCATCAATATTTTCATCAAAGGGAATTGTATCTTTTCTTGTAGGAAGGGAGGCTATAACGCTTTTTATGCCTGTATGCTTTAAAACTACAAAGTATTTAGGCTTTGCTGTATTACCGTTTTTGAAATAAAATGGGTCAAAATAAATAACATTCCTTTCCTCAATCATTCTAGTGAGATTCCAGGTATTCAGAATAGATTTCTAATTTCCTCTCATCATGAGAGATAATTTGCCCCATATCAATTAAGAACTCTGTATTGTTTATTATTTCCTTTTCTAATAATTCAAGAACAGAATTTTCTTTTGCAGTATTGTACCAGGGCGAATTAATTCTATGTGTATAGGAAACCAAATCTTTTGCAGACTTATTCCCAAATTTTTCAATTACAAAATTCATTAACTCAATGTCATTGTCAGAAAATTCATCATCATTAAAACCAACTTTAGCTTTAATATGACTTCCGTCATTTTCCCTTTCAATAAATTTGTCTAATAAAGTCGGCTCTGTGGATAAGTCGATAAACAATTCTTCAGAAACAGGGCCAAATTTCCAAACTTTATATTTTAAGTTTAAAATTGGAATACCACTTTTCTTAATTGAAATTTCGTCTAAAATATACAGCAACTTTAAAAGTTTAGTCTTAGATAATTGTGGAATCCTTTCTGCTAAATAAACAACAGTATTACCAATTTTTTCCAATTGGTCGCTACTAAATTTTATATAAGGAACTAAACTCATGGCTTTCAGACTGCAAAGGTAAATCTTTTTCAGGAAATGCAAACATTGTGATAATTAGCTGTTTATCAAATAGCTATCTCTACCATACCAATTGATTATTTTTAACTGTTTATGAAAAAGCATCTTTGATGGAAAATTTTGTGTAGTTGGGGTTGTATTGTGGAACCGGGGAGGATGCTTATGGGCGATGAGCGGCGCCCTATTGACCGACCAACCGGGGGGATGATGGCCATTGTTTTTATAGCAGCAGTTAGCCGCTGTATGATTCCATCGGGTCCACAATAGTATACCCGGTATTGCCATGTATTAAAAACTTACCGTTTGTGAGGCCCCTAAGGCCGGGCGGATATTCGCCAAATTTGAGAACCCTGTTCTGCCTGCGATCCCACAGGAAAAAGCTACGTTTATGGTCATAGCCGGAATGTAAAACAATCTTGTCCTGATAAGTTGAAATGGCCGAAGCCCCGGAAAAATCATCAGGGGTTTGGAACGGCTCTATTTGAAAGGTGTTAAGATCGAGCGCAAATACCTTCAGATCCATATAGGCGTAAAACAAAACCCGGCTTGCGCCGTGTTTGCAAATACAATAACAGTCGGTAATGACCATATCGTCCGCACTTGAATTAACGCCAAACTCCAGGCTACCTTCCAGGTCAAACACGGCAAGGCCTTCTTCGCATGGTCCATTGCCAACCAATATGCCTTCATCAAAATAGGTAATAACGATTTTATTGTGCTGGATAATAATATCGGCGATGGCATCCCCGGCTAAAAAGGATTTTAATCTTTGCCCGCCGAAATCGTACATATGCGCGTTAACCCGGCTGCCGGTGCGCGCGTCTGCAAGCAGGAATGTGTTGCTGTTGAGCCGGCGAATGACGGGATGACGAACGTCGATGTCTATTATTAAACGATGGTCATGGGTGATGACGGTATTATCGTCTGTAAAGGCAATAAAATTTCCCTGATCGTCCGCATCGAGGTTTAAAATGTTGCCGGGGCCGGTTTTGATATAGGTGGTTTGTTCGGTCATTTGGGAGTTGGTGTTTGAGATTCGTATATTTATCTGCGAAGACTGGTTAATTTCATGTTGCACTTAACCGCACATTTGGCCAAGCCGATATTATGTGACTTTGTAATTCTTTTTCCAGTTAATTTTAGAATGCATTGATCCACGGAAATCATCAACATCCAGCCAATCATAATTTCCATTATTCTTTTTAATAAGAATTAATTTTTCGGTTTTAATATCTTCAACAAAATTTTTCAATGAATTAAACGCTTCTTTAAAATCCTCACTGTCATATTGACTGAATCCAATATGCGTGTGAATATCAGATTTTCCCGTGGGATCCTTTAAACCAATTGTAATTTCACAATTATATGTTGCAATCCACATTGAAAATAAATCTGATTCACTTCTTAGCTCACAATCAAATGAATGATCATCATGATACACAATTTTTCCGGCAAATTCAGGATAGCTTCCAATAATAAATGTCTTAATAATATTAGAAAAATCAGCCTGATTCATTTGTAGTTTGATTTGTAGATAATATCACACAAGGTTCGGGATTTTTTTGTTGGGCCCGGGAAGTTGCACCGCAAAGCTCATACAAATTTTACTTCCCTTGTTAATTTACTTTTGTCCAAGCCCAGGTCATCACTAAACCAATCCGTTAATATTTTTCCTATTTCTTTCTTATTAAATGTCCATGGATTTCGTCTGGATTTTACATAATGCTCTCTCGTCATTTTCTCAGCTACCTGTCCAATCGTTTTTAAGTCGAGCTCGTTGCCGGTTTTATTTGCCAGCCAAAATCCTGCAATCGCAAAGATGAATCCTGCAAGTCCGGTTCGCCAATCAAAGAAAAGAGTAACGAAAGCTGCCAGCAGTAAAACAGCAAGTATGCCCGTCACCAAAAGTGGCGGCCGCAGGATGTTCAGTTTAAAACCCAAATGCGTTTCCAGCTTTGTTATGCATAAACGTCTGCTTTGCCGCGGGAAGAACTCTGCAAGAGAAAAATCCGTGGCGATTGTTTTTTTGTCTATTTGGAGTGTTGATGCAATAGCGTCACGCAACTTATAAAACGCCTGCTGACTTGTACAATTGTCTGTATTGTGAAGTTGGATTTTATTAGCAATGTGGTCACAAAGTTCACCAAAAGTGGTAATGAGCAATAACTCCGTGTCACCAAACTTAATGTCAAACGACTTTTCAACTTTAACGAGTATATCGCTAATGTCGTCCGGGTCGATATTTTTCAGTTCGTAGTCTGTCATAGCATTACTTGGCAACTTTCCATTGCCGTAAACTATTAAACGCTTATAATCGTTTGTAAATACTTAATACGGCTATTCAATACCTGTTAATTAAAAATCCAGTTGTTCCGCAACCGTTCTGGTGTTCCATGCCCTGGGCAGTTTTTCCAAATGGTTGTTATGCTAATATAGTTGTTTTTTAGCATTTATGAAAAAGGTTTGGTTGAAAGATTTGGAAGGTCGTGAGGGGGGGAAGACTTGGGGTACAGGGAGGCCACCGTATGAACCGTGCCGATGGCACTCTCCTGCACCTTAGGATGTTTTGGCTTCCGAAATAAATTGCCGGGTTGTAGAGAGTGAACAGGCCGATGGTCTTTGCAGGAGCGCGTGAAACGTACTTGTTCTTTTAAGAAATCACTTTAATTCATGTCGCTTTCTTCGCCTGGCCGCAATGACAACCAAAACGATCAGTACCCAACATAAGAGGCCTATTACACCATTTACGCGCACGCTTAAATAGCCGGAGTCTCTCATATATCTCGAAAAAACCATGAAGGCAAGCAAGATGCAAACAGAAACAAGAACGAAGTAGCGGCTTTGGTAGAATTTATTCATATAACAAAAGTAATGCGATCACCACAAAATAATTTATTTTTTCCAAATTCTTACATACGCCCTGGCAACCCGCTATTGTGCCAGGTGGCCAGCTGACATATGCCTGAGGCTAAGCCTGCAAACGTCTATTATCACATTGCTCAAAGCCAAAACATAAACCATAACAAGGCCGGGATGCCTCAAAGCCCCACCGCTACCTTTTGAGTTACTGTTGCCGTTTTCAGTGTTGCTTAAACGCGGCCCGCATGGGATAGTACTCATATTGGTTCAGCCCGTTTGCGGGATCGGCCTCGATGATCTTTTTTAGTTGGTCCTCATCGTTTACCGATACAACGCCTACCCCGTAACCACCGGTTGGGTCGGCTACCGGGCCAAAAACAATGGCAATGCCGTCGTTGAGCAACTGCGTCCAATAGGCAACGTGTTGCTGCATGGTGGCTTTTTCTTCGGCCGTCATATCCAGTATAAAACTGGGCCGCGGCGGATTTAGTTTTAGATAAAATTGCTGCTTGCTCATAATATGCTAAAATAACCAATATAACGGTAAAACAAATATGGACACCGCCTTACTGCTGTCTTGCAGGCTGGTCTGACAGCCGCGCAAACCGATCCACCGCCGCCGCATATATGATATAAATAAACCTGCTGAATACCCTGGCAGGACTGTTCGCCAATTGTCAGGTCCCTGAAAAATTACCGGCAACCGGTTTACGGGGCCTAAAACAACACTAAAGCCTAGTCGACGGGGCCAAACCCATCAACAGATAATCTGTATGTAAGAAAAACGTTGTTTATTCCGCTTCAACCGGCTCATCCACAAAATCCTGCTTATGCGTCCGTATATAATTCATCTGAATTTGTGGTAGGTTTTCTTTTTTATAAAGAGCATAAAATGCATCATCACAAACATCTAGAGGATTACTTTCATAGGATTTGCTAAAACCTTCTGTCGATCCATCCTGATATTTCGTTATCGTTGCATTTTCCTTTTGATAGATATCATTTGCCTTTTGCGTAAGCGCAGCAAACTGGCTGGCACCCACTAATTTTAGTGCATCCGGTAAGAGCTCGCGGAATTGTCCGCTGGGATTATAGTAAAATTGATTATAACCTCCATTGTTTACCTCCCATTCCAGTAGCCAGATCATATAAATAGCCCGCCTTGATTTATTCCAGGTCATTACCGTTTCATACTCATTTTCATGATCGTTAGAAAGTTTCTCTATCAGATTATCGAACACTACCTGCAAAAGTTTATCATCCGGTATTGTATCGATGATTCTTTGGGTAAGTGTTTTATAAATAGAACGTTCATTAAATGCCTTCAAATATTGTTCAAGCTCTTTTTCTTGCCTGGCTTCCTTTTCAGTTTTTTCTCTTTTTACCTCTGAGCATCCGGAAAGGCTAAGCAAAATGCCAATCACTACCCTCAATATCAGCTCCGATCGTATCATAAAATTTATCATCTTGTTTTTTTATTGAAAAGCTAAACACTGAACCTGGATCCGGCAAAAACCTTATCGCCCAGATATTGCGTCTGTCAGCTTCTTCTTCCACCAACGGCCAATGTCTATAAAGAAAATATGATGGGACGCCAAAAAATGTTCCGATTCTTTCCTACGTCCCTCGCAGTCTAAAAATATTCAATATACGCATAGGACCTTTTTATAGCATATGACGCTCCTGGTATCCGACAGTGAAACCTACTGCACCGGATACCTCCCAACCGCGTCCACCCCCTTGTTGGAAAATTTTAAAATTTCCGTTGTAACAGGATAGCCGGATTGCTTGTACTCTTCTACAACCGTGGGGGCCAGCCTCTTTGAAAAAAAGTTAAAGTCTTCCTCCGAAAACAAATAACAAAAGTCCCTTACCGGGATCACTGCATAAAAAGGAAATCCAAAATCTGCCTTTATCTTTTCCTTCATTCCGGATGCAAAAAGCAACGCGCCCTTTAAAGTAGTTTGTGCCGTGTCAATAAAACCCAACTTATGGCCTTCAACCGTATCTATCGTTATGGATACCTGTTGCAGCAATTTGTTTGCATTTTGATCCGCCTGGGCTGCCAGTAACGCCGGTGTTATATTCCATTTTTTCAGATCTTCATCCGACACCCATGTCAGCTCTCCTGGTCTTCTATGAATATACACTTTACGCATATGTTCCGTTACCGGTTCATTTAAAAAGTCTTCAAACGCATAATCATCGGGAAATAAAGAAATGTAAACATCATCCTTTGCTTCTTCCCAGGAAGCAGGAAGATCTAACGTATGCGAGGCCATTGTCTTTACAAAATCTGTTATAACAGCCATATCTTTATCCCTGGCATAGTCCTTCCTTAAATTATCAAGGCTAATTTTCAGTGTAAGAGCTCCCTTGGCTACATAAATAAACCCTTCTTCATCAACCGAATCTATTTTCATCCTCTGTTTTTCCATTTGCGTTTTGAACGCCTCAAAAACTTCATCCTTCTTGCTGTTATTTTTACAACTGCACAACCCGAATAACATGGCTAATAGTATTGTTTTGAAATAGGGCACCATCAATTTCATTCATTTATTTACCAGGGAGGAATTATTATTATTATTATTATTATTATTATTATGCTTTTTCAAGAAGATTTCTTTATTACGATTCCTTTGCTAAAATACTTCTTTTCTACAACCGGAGAAAATTTCACAGGTCCGGCCATGTGTACTTAGATCGCCGGAATAAAAAACCCTGGAAACATGCCCTATAAGCCGCTCCTACGGTACTCCCACTCCATAGCATGTTTTGGCTCCCGCAATTATTTCCGGAGTTGTAATGATCCGCCGGCCAATAGCTCTTTAAAAAATGGGATAGTATACTTACAAGCGCTCCATGTCCCACCAGTCGCCCAGGTCCCGCGATAGCCAGTTGCCCCTATGCACCGCAGCACAAGTGAGTGATCCCGCTTTCAGCGGGACAGGCTCAGTGTTGTTGCCATCGGCGCTGCAGCCGGGCCAATAAAAATAATACCCCTACCTGGCCGATAACCGTATACGTTTTTTTAAATGATACCAAAAAGATGTCTTATTTTTAGGTACACCTTGTACGAACTCAACAACACACGAAAACGATCTATAAAAAAACAAACGATGAAACGCAGAAAGTTCCTCCACTCCTCACTGGCAGCTACTGCTGGCATGGCAACAATGGGCGCATCGGCCGGTGAGCGGCCCGCAGCACAAAAGGAAGTATACGAATGGCGCGAATATGATATGCGCTTTGGAGTGGACAGAGGCCAGCTGGAGCAATATTTTAAAACGGCGCTGATACCGGCACTGAACAAATACGGTGTTAAAACAGTGGGCGTTTTTAAGGCATGGAAGGAAACGGAGCCGGCTAAATTATACGTACTGGTCCCCTATGCGTCTATCGACAGCTATTTGTTGGTAAACGCAAAGGTGAAAGCAGACGCCGATTATATTAAAAGCAGTGCTGCGTACCATGCGATACCCGCCGACAAACCGGTATACAATCGCTTTACGGCTTCGCTGATGACAGCCTTTGAGGGCTGGCCCGCATTGACTGTGCCGCCGGGTGCACCGCGGGTCTTTGAATTGCGGACCTATGAGGGCTATAGTGAAGACGCGGTGAGAAGAAAGGTAAAAATGTTCCACGACGGGGAGTTTGATATTTTTAAGCGGGCAAAGCTGAACCCGGTATTTTTGGGAGAGGTGATTGCTGGCGACAAGCTGCCGCGTATTACCTACATGCTTACCTGTAATAATATGGAGGAGCGCGATAAGGGATGGGGCGCTTTTGTTGCCGACGCGGATTGGAAGCGGTTGATCGCAGATCCCCAGTATGCAAATACCGTTTCCAGGATCATTAATACTTTTTTGGTGCCAACGGCTTACTCGCAGGTGTAGTGGGCTGGAGTATACTTGTATTGGGGGACGGGGAGCGCTTGAGGAACTTGGGAATATTAGAGGTGCTTTTGCATCATAATATATTTTGCGCTCCGGGCTAATTTCCCCGCTGATGAACGCGGATTATTCTCGCCGATTTCCGCGGATTTTTCCTGTGCCAGCCTTTACAATCTGTGAGTCAAACACTAAATCTGCGTAACATCTGCGCCATCTGCGGGACACATTCCCTGCTTATCTTTGTACCTAAAGCAGCAGGTAATGATACCGATTTTATTGATTGAGGATGACCAGCGGATAGCAGCCCTTACAAAAAAAGGACTGGAGGAACAGGGCTTTGGCGTAACCCTGGCCGCTGATGGCGAAACGGGCAAGCAACTGGCCATTAACAATCATTTTGATGTGATCATTACCGATATTATTTTACCGGGAATGAATGGTATTGACCTGTGTAAGGAGATCCGGAGCCTGAAGCCGGATATACCGATTATTATGCTTACGGCCCTGGGCACTACCAACGAAAAAGTGGAGGGTTTTGATGCCGGCGCGGATGATTACCTGGTAAAACCGTTTGAGCTGCGGGAGCTGGTGGCAAGGATGCGCGCCCTGCTGAAACGCGCGGCCAGTAATAAAAGTACCGATAGTTTTTTACTGAAATATGAAGATATTGAGCTGAACCAGCATACCAAAATCGTAAAAAGAGGAAATCGGGAAATAGACCTTACGCCAAAGGAATTGAAGCTGCTGGAATACATGCTGCAAAACCCGGAACGTGTTTTGAGTCGTGCTGAAATAGCAGAAAAGGTATGGGATACAACGTTTGATACGGGCACCAATTTTATTGATGTGTACATCAACTACCTGAGAAAAAAAATTGAAAAAGATTTTCCGGTAAAGCTCATTCATACCCGGCCGGGCATGGGATTTATTTTAAAAAAAGGCTGATTTATGCAGATAAAAACAAGGCTTACCCTGTTATTTACCTTGTTGGTAGCCGCGTTGCTATCTGCATTTGCCTGCATGATCTACATTACATCGGCCGAAGTACGGGAGGACGAATATTTTAAACGGCTGAAACAACAGGCTACTACGAAGGCCAACCTGCTGTTCGATTCAAAAATAGACCCGGATGTTTTACAACTGATCTACAAAAAAACGCCCACTTTTTTGTTCCAGGAAGAAGTGGCTATTTACGATACCGCGTTTAACCTGCTGTACCACGATGCGGTAAACATCGATAAGGTAAAGGAAACCAGGGCTATGATCAGCCGTGTGGTCGCACAAAAAGAGATCCAGTTTTACCAGGGCAACATGCAGGTGGTGGGCTTTTTATACACCCATAACAGTAACGCATATGTCATTACTGCAGCGGCCATTGATGAATACGGGTACGGTAAACTGGCATCGCTAAGAAACACGCTGATCCTTGCATTTTTAATAGCCATTGCCATTACGTTTTTTGTGGGCCGCTTTCTGGCCAAACAATCGCTGCGCCCCGTTTCCGCCATTGTAAGCAAGGTTAAAAAGATAACGGCCACCAACCTGGATTTACGCGTAAATGAAGGCAACCGTAAAGATGAAATTGCCGCACTGGCCATTACCTTTAATGAAATGCTGAACCGGCTGGAAAATTCTTTTGATGCGCAAAAGCAATTTGTTTCCAATATCTCGCACGAGCTGCGCACGCCCCTTACGGCCATGCTGGCGGAGTTACAGCTTACGGCGCTGAAAGAGCGGCCCGCGGAGGAATACCGGCAAACCAACCGGCACCTGATTACGGATGTGCAAAAACTGATTCGCCTATCCAATAGTTTGCTGGACTTTGCAAAAGCGAACTATGACCAAACGGAAATTTCGTTTAAAGAAATCCGTCTGGATGAAGTATTGCTGGACGCCCGCAATGATGTGCTGCACGTTCAGCAGGAGTATAATGTCAATATCCTGTTTGACCGGGAGATCGAAAACGATGATTTTATTTCAGTACAGGGCAATGAATACCTGCTAAAAACGGCCTTTATTAACCTGATGGAAAACAGCTGTAAATTTTCCGCCGACGCACAAAGCACGGTACACATTTCCTACACTAAAAACCGGGTCATACTGCAATTTTCGGACAATGGAATCGGAATTGCGGCCGATGATCTGCAAAATATTTTCACCCCTTTTTACCGGGGGCGCAACAAAACCTTTGTCAACGGTAACGGCATTGGCCTGGCATTGGTACAGCGGATCATTGACCTGCACCATGGCTCTATCCAGGTAAGCTCTACCGTAGGTAAAGGCACCATTTTTACAATTGAGCTGCCGCATGTTGTATCGGCGAGCGTTCAGCACTCAGCAATTAGCGTTTAGCGTTCAGCCCCGTTTTCTAATATTTTTCTAATAACATTCTAAGAGCCCTCTAACAGCCCTTGCGGATGGGAGGCATTAGTTTTGCAATGCATTCAACAAAGAATGTCATTTAAACACAAATAAGATAAAAAATGGATATCGATCCGGTCAGTAAACCCCATTATTAACTACCCGCTTTATGAAGGAATACTTGATGGTGTTCCCCGTAAAGGGGCAACAAAATTCAAGTGTTATGTTCAAATTCATTTCTTTTTTCAAAAGTCCCCTCATCCGCAAATCCGGCGCCGGGCAATTACCGGAAGTTATTATCGGCTCCTCTAATTCCGGCCTTGATGATAGCAGGATCTTTAAGACCGCCCATGTTAAAGCAGCAAAAAGGCGTAACCGGAACTATTACCGCGGTATACAGCGTTTAAAAAAGTACCGCTTCATTTAATAAATCAATCGAAGGCAACATGCGGAAAACAGGCAGCTGGGCTATTGCTGCGGGTGTGCTGGCGGTAAGCATTTACCTGGCGGATCTTCTGTTAAACCGGGAAACGCTTACCGCTCATCATCGCTCACCCGGCAACGGCGTGATAACCGGTCTTCTGATCATCGCCGTATTACTCCTGCTCCGGTTCTTTCTAAAAAGTAAGCACCCGGATAAAAAGTAACATCATTTCACTATTCATCATTCACCATTCCCTATCTACTCCTCTCTCATGAAAACATTAAGCATATCCATCAAAAAGCAGCTGGCTGCGGGTTTCAGCCGAATCACCAATGGCAGTGATGCCGCCGCCGCGGTAAAATTGCAGCATACTTCCCGGGCAGATGAAAATTTTTTCCTGGCGATGATGGACAGTCACCCCCAGGGCTTATCCGCAACCGAAGTAAAAGAGCGCCTGTTAAAATTTGGCCCTAACGAGGTCCATCATAAAAAGGCAAACAGTTGGTACAAACAGCTATTCATGGCATTTATAAATCCCTTCATTGCCATTTTGATTGTTATCGCCATTATTTCCTTTATTATGGATGTATGGATGGCGCCCGCCGGAGAAAAAGATTATAAAACCGTGATGATGGTGGGAATCATGGTCATGGTAAGTTCCCTCATCCGCTTCTTCCAGGAGTTCCGCAGCAATCGTGCCGCCGAACAGCTCAAAAACATGGTAAAGACCACGGCCACAGTTTTACGGAAAAGCACCGCGGACATCAGCGTAAAAAACGAAGTTGATATAAAAGGAATCGTACCGGGTGATATCATTTTTTTATCCGCCGGCGACATGATTCCTGCCGATTGCCGGCTGATACACTCCAAGGATCTTTTTGTAAGTCAGGCCATGCTTACCGGGGAATCTTTACCGGTAGAAAAAAGACACCTCCCTGTACGGGCCGCCACCGAAAAATCACCCTTGGAGCTGGACAATATTTGTTTTATGGGCACCAATGTTGTCAGTGGTACCGCCACGGCCATGGTAGTTACCACCGGTGATCACACATATTTTGGATCGTTAAGTCGCACCATTACCAGCACCCGGTCTGAGACGAGTTTTGATAAAGGCGTTAATAAAGTCAGCTTCCTGCTCATTCGCTTTATGCTCATTATGGTGCCGCTGATCTTTGTGATCAACGGCCTTGTAAAAGGCGACTGGCTGGAAGCCCTGTTGTTTGCCATTGCAGTAGCAGTGGGCTTAACGCCCGAAATGCTGCCGATGATTGTAACGGCCAACCTGGCCAAGGGTGCCGTAAGCATGAGCAAACGGAAGGTGATCGTAAAACGGCTGAACGCCATCCAGAACATCGGTGCCATGGATGTGTTCTGTACGGATAAAACCGGCACTCTTACGCTGGATAAAATTGTGCTGGAACGCCACCTGAACATTAACGGGGAAGATGACGATGAGGTATTGAAATGGGCCTATCTCAACAGCTTTCACCAAACCGGTTTAAAAAACCTGCTGGATCTTGCGGTACTGGAACATGCCGACCTGCACGATTACCTGAAAGTAGAAGATCATTTTGTAAAAGTGGATGAAATTCCGTTTGACTTTCAGCGCCGGAGAATGTCCGTCATACTCAAGCAGAAAAGCGGCCGGCACCTGCTCATTTGCAAAGGCGCGGTGGAAGAAATGATCGACCTGTGCAGTGCGGCCTTTGATCCCGGTGATGATAAACAGGTGCATATTGAGAGTGATAGCATCATCGCCATAGATACAGCCATGAAGCAACGCATCCTGGACACTTCAAAACGGCTGAATGAAGAAGGCCTGCGGGTATTGATCGTTGCCATCCGGGAGTTTGATGACCGCGCGCTCACCTATTCTGTAGAGGATGAACAACAACTCATCCTGACCGGGTTTATCGGCTTCCTGGACCCCGCAAAACCATCCGCCCGCACTTCCATCGAGGCCCTGCAAAAACTGGGCGTGCAGGTAAAAGTGCTTACCGGCGATAATGAAGTGATAACCCGGAAAATATGCCGGGATGTGGGTATCGACTTCAACAGCATCCTGCTGGGCAGCGAAGTGGAACAAATGACCGACGATGAACTGCGGAAGCAGATCGATGCGGTTTCCATCCTGGCCAAATTAAGCCCCATCCAAAAGTCGAGGGTCGTCAGCCTATTGCAGGCCAAAGGGCATACGGTTGGTTTTATGGGAGACGGCATCAATGATGCGGCTGCACTACGCCAGGCCGATGTGGGTATCAGCGTAGATACGGCCGTGGACATTGCCAAAGAAAGTGCCGACATCATCCTGCTGGAAAAAGACTTAATGGTGCTGCGCAAAGGCGTGATCTATGGCCGGCGCACATTTGGCAACATCATCAAGTACATCAAGATGACGGCCAGCAGCAATTTTGGCAATATGTTCAGCATGCTGGGGGCCAGCGCCTTCCTCCCCTTCCTGCCCATGCTGCCCGTGCAGATACTGGTACAGAATTTACTCTATGATGTATCGCAGATCTCCATCCCCTGGGACCGGATGGATGAAGAATTCCTGCTGGAACCCAAAAAATGGGATGCCTCCGGTATTCAGCGGTTTATGATCTTTATTGGTCCCATCAGTTCCATTTTCGACTATGCCACCTTTGCGTTGATGTTTTTCTTATTTAAAGCCAACACGCCGGAGCACCAATCCCTGTTTCAAAGCGGGTGGTTTATTGAAGGACTGTTGTCACAAACACTGATCGTACATATGATCCGCACCCGTAAAATCCCGTTCATCCAAAGCTGGGCATCAGCACCCGTGGTGGCTTTAACCTCTTTGATCATGCTCATTGGTATGGCCCTGCCCTTTACCCCGTTTGCAGCAAGTCTGAAAATGCAGCCGCTCCCCTGGCAATATTTTCCCTGGCTGATAGCAATTCTTACCAGCTATTGTTTACTGACACAGCTGATCAAAAACTGGTACATCAAAAAATTCAATCAATGGCTTTAAAAGCTAATTTGCAGTACAATCCTAAAAACCTTATCATGATCTCTAACCCCAAACGCTTTATCACACTTTGCTTACTCGCGCTTGCTCAGCTGGCAACGGCCCAGGAGCATCCGCAAGACAGCTCGCTGCCTAAATGGACCGCCCATTTTCAGACCACCGTCATTGCACAGAAACACTCCGGGTTCAGGGCACTATACAGTGGCATGAATTCTCTGGCCGATTCTGTGGAACCCACCGCAACCAGTCTTACGGCTACCCTTTTCCTGGGAAGAAGATTGTGGAAAGGCGCGGCAATCTATGTGAACCCGGAAGTATCCGGTGGTAAGGGTTTGAGTTTTGCCCAGGGCGTAGCGGGTGCTTTAAACGGAGAAACCTATCGCGTGGGAGAAGTGGCCCCGCAGGTATTTATTGCCCGGGCCTACCTGCAACAACATATTCCATTGGGTAATACCAGCTATGAAAAAGTAAGTGACGATAACAATCAATTGGAAGACCAGTTACCTGCCAGCCGTATTACCATCAGCGCCGGAAAATTTGCAATCTCTGATTTCTATGACGCCAACGAATACAGCAATGACCCCCGTACCCAGTTTTTTAACTGGTCCCTTTGGGCCAACGGCACCTGGGATTATCCCGCCAATACCCGGGGATATACGGAGGGTGTAGTGGTAGAACTCATCAAACCCCGTTGGGCAGTACGTTTGTCTACAGTAGCCGTACCCCGTATTGCCAATTATCATTTGATGGAATACCGGCCCGGCAAGGCGCATTCAGAAACCCTGGAACTGGAACACCAGCATTCCATCAACAGTCATAAAGGCAAGATCAGTTTCATCATTAGCAATACCCATACCCGGGCGCCGTCTTACGCAGACGGTATGAAAGCCCTTGCCGTCAACGACAGCTTCCTGTTAGCGGTCATAAAGGGCAATGCCGAAAACACCCGCTATGGCGGTAAAAAGCTGGAACTGGGCCTTAACATAGCACAGGAAATCACCCATGATATCGGCTTCTTTAGCCGGCTGGGCTGGAACGACGGCCAATATGCATCCTGGGCCTTTACCGAAATTGACCATACCATCAACGCCGGGCTTTCTGCTAAAGGAAGCCGCTGGAAGCGTCCGGATGATGTATGGGGCCTCGCCGCCGGCCTGAACGGCATTTCCAAACCACACCGGGATTTTTTAAAAAACGGAGGTTATGGCTTTATCATTGGCGATGGGCGGCTAAACTATGGATTGGAGGGCATTCTTGAAACCTATTACAATGCCCGTCTGACACGGTTTTTATCGGTCACTTTCGATTACCAGTTCATTCGACATCCTGGTTATAACAAAGACCGCGGACCGGTGCATGCCTTTGGATTACGAGGACATATTGATATATAACTGCCAGCACAATTGAGGTAATATGCGCATTGATTTTCCCGCTAAACACTACGGTATTGTAAGACGGGTAACGTCTGCCGGATAAATATAGCATTCCACACCAGTTCGCAAGTTTCATAACTCGGCCGCATTTATCTGCGAAACAGTTCTCACCGATAAATGCGGTTTGTGCTGCTTTAGGCTTCCGGTTTTTCTATTTCATAGGCCACTGTATTTGCCGCCTTTCGTTTAAGCCATGTTGAGCATATCAATCCCAGCAAAAAGCCGCTCAGTAGCCCTCCGATATGTGCCGCGTTATCAATACCTCCTGTAAGCCCCATAACCAGGTTCACGCCTACAAATACCAGTGTACTTATTAAGAACGTTTTTCCAAAATCAGGTGGGAATATTTTTAAAAGCAAGCACGACAGAAAAAAACCATAAAGTCCAAAAATGGCGCCTGAAGCACCAACGCTTACAGTGGCATCATACCACCATATGCTTGCAGCACTGGCTAAAATCCCTGCAATCAGGTACACCAGCAAATACCGCCATTTGCCCAGAAGCGGCTCCAGGAATACGCCAACAAACAGTAACCCGAACATATTTGCCAGGAGGTGCATCAGCCCGCCATGCAAAAACGTGTTGGTGAGCAATCTCCACCATTGTCCATCTGTTGTTAAAGGTCTAAAATTAGCGCCCCAATGAATCAGATCTGTCCCCTGAAAGGAAATAAATCCAAGTCCCGCAAATACCATTGCCAGGTATATAAGAATATTCAGATCGATAAGGATCGGTGTAATAAAAAAGTCCCGTCTTGGTAGCATTACTTCAAATACCTCTTTAAGACCACTCTCTTTTGCAGAGGTACCCGTTTTGAATTTCTTTATTCGTTCCTGGTCAACTTTCGGGAATAACAGGAATAACAACCAAACTGCTGCACCAATAGCAAAAGAGCCAAAAATCCAGGGCAGCTTTCTGCCGTTCCTTTGTTCAAACGGCTCGGCCTTTGCCTCAAAGATCATATTCGGACCGGGGGCATTGGCCCCCAATTTCTTTAACGCCTTATTGTACCCGTCATGATCATCTGTATTACCCATAACTTCCAGATATGTAAACTTGCTAAAGTCCGTCTGTTCAAACTCAGTTTGCGACTTTTCTGCAAAGGCCTTGTATTGATCATTCTTTTCCTGCTCGCTCAACCGGTTACTGATCCGCTCAAAATACCGTTTCCCCAGCCAGCAGGTACTTCCCATTTTAACAGTATCAGCACTGGTCACTAAAACAGGCATAGCAACATAAATTTGCATATTAAAATTTTCATTATGCTTCCCGGTTATGGTGGCAGCATTTTCAATAGCAATATGTTCCTTATCGATATAATAATGCTTAAGCGCATAATATTTCGTCTTTTTTGTTTTTTCAATCTGACTGATATTATCCAGCTGGGTTAGTTTACCCGTTGCAGTAACCAGGTACTCCTGCGCTATAATCGTTGGAATGGCTATTGCTATTGACGCCAGGAACTGATAGCCAAAGGCTGCGTTATCATTCTTAAAGTTCAGGAGCCTGATCCTGGGACGCAGCCAAATCAAAATAGGTATCCAGGGCAACCCAAAGGGCAACCAAAGCTTGACAATGTCCTCCTTTAAGGGTATTGCCGCCTTTATAAACAGCAGCCAATGCAACAGGGTATATAATAAAATAAACCCGATACTGATAAGTAAAAACGGTTTGTAAATGATCCGCAGTTTGTTTGATAATTCTTTCATTTGTTCCTTTTGTTCGGTGCAGCATACTGCCATAACATATTATACGCACAGGCAATCGATATTTGATATTTACCGCCTCTTATAAACATATAAAACTCCTGCCTGTCTTCGTTCTGCTTGCCGGCTGCACACTGCTATCGTTTTTTCAATTGATTTTTGCTAAAATAAACTTTTTTTGCAACCGGAAAACCCTGCGGCAATAGTATTTGCACATGCCATAATATTTGACCAACTTGTTACGGGACATATTATAGTGATCGCATACGGCTTATTTGCACAGAACACTCGTTCGTATGTAAAATACTGCATTTTTGCGTATGGGGGCAGCAAACGCTGATCTGCAGGAAGACTTTTCCTGCAGATTTATTTTGTCAGCAGCTTAATTCTTCACACTCAAATCCGCATTCCAGCAACAGTTTGATGATGGAAGACCCAATTTCAATTGAACTTTCTACCCGTAAAATCTTATCACAATCATCAAGATCAAAATTCCAGTTTGATGATTGCAACAAATCAGTTAAAACAAACTTTAGCCGCAATACATCCTTCTTGGTTTTAACAGATGTCTTAAATACATGGATCATCTTTCTGTTTTGTCAGGTTTATGATGCCAGCAGGGTAACGCCTTTCAGATCGGCTCTCCCATTCTTCAGAAACTCATAGGTCATTCGGTCGGTCCGGCAATTTACAAAGCGGATCTTTTTTAAGCTCCTTCCTTTAAAAAAGGTATTGATCAGGGTTGCATCCTGGAATGTAACCCGCGAAAAGGCACAGTTTTCAAAATAACAGTCATCAATGATCCCATCAAAAATAATATCAGCAAGGTAGGTTTCAATAAATGAGGTATGCTTCCAGCCCGCATTTACTATTGTGCTTTTCTCGAGGCCTCCGGATTTAATAGTTGCCCCGGAAAAATCGGCACCCGAAAAGTCACAACTCAGGATGTAGCTCCCGGAAAACTCGGCTTCTTTTAAAGAGCAGCTTGTAAACTGGTTGTTGGCCAGGTGCGAATGCTGAATACGGCTGCCATTGATATCGGAACCCGAAAAATCGCAATGACGGATATGGTTGCTTTTCAGCAGCAGGCCCGACAGATCCGAGCCGATGAATTTGCAGCGCTGCATATTGGAAGAACTGAATTTTTCATGCAGGTTTTCCAGACCGGAGAAATCAGCATCTGCCCAGTTGCCCCGCGACATATCCCAGTTCCGCTTTTTAGTTCCTGTTCCGTGCAGTGCCTGGTTGTCATCAAACCTCGCAGGTTGCAGAACCGGGATGGGGTCTTCGGATGCAGGCACTTCAGCGTCGGATGTAAACTCCCCGGATGAAAAACTTTCAGAGAAATAGTTAAGGTCCACCCCTAAAACTTCCGCAAGCCGGTTAAAGGTAATCAGATCCGGCACCGATTCTCCACGCTCCCATTTACCTACTGCCTGCGGACTGATAAACAAACGTTCGGCCAGTTGCGCCTGGGAGATATTGATTCTTTTTCGTGCTGTGGCAATTTTGCTGCCGATGGTCTTTGCTTCCATAAATGTTTTTTTATTACACAAAGGTGTCCGCATTCGTTCCCTGGTTCCAAAAAAAAGCAGCAACTTTTGGTTGTAAGTACGCTACTTACGGTTGTTTTTTAACAACCAGGAGTAGTTTGAAGAAATGAACGGCTAAAATGAGGGAATAAACGCCCCGGGATGGGTTACAGCGTAGCCTTGTCCACCACACCTTATGAACAGCCACATATACGTCGAAAAGCACTTCTTTTATGCACAATCTGCGGCGATTTTTATCCATGAAATGCAGTAAATTTGCCGCCTTATGGAATTAACAAAGAATTTTGAGCCAGCAGCTATTGAGACCCGGTGGACGGGGCATTGGAAGGAAAAAGGGTATTTTAACAGCACCCCGGATGAACGCCCGGCCTATACCGTGGTCATTCCGCCCCCCAATGTTACCGGCGTGTTGCATATGGGACACACCCTCAATGAAACCGTGCAGGACATACTGGTGCGCCGCGCCCGCATGAGCGGCTTTAACGCCTGCTGGGTCCCCGGCAGCGACCACGCGTCCATTGCCACGGAGGCCAAAGTGGTGCAGATGCTGAAGGAGGAAAAGGGCATCGACAAAAACAGCCTGACCCGTGGGGAATTCCTGAAATATGCGTTTGAATGGAAAGAAAAATATGGTGGCATCATTTATAACCAGATCGAGCGCCTGGGTTGCAGTGTAGACTGGAACCGGGTTAGCTTTACCATGGACGACCACTATTACAAAGCCGTTATAAAGGTTTTTGTAGACCTGTATAATAAAGGACTGATCTATCGCGGGGCCCGCATGATCAACTGGGACCCGGCTGCCAAAACGGCCCTCAGCGATGAGGAAGTGGAATACCGCGAGGTACAGAGCAAGCTGTATTATGTACAATACAAGCTGGATGGCGGCAATATGCTCCGGGAACCGTTCCTGAAGATCTGGACGGCAAAAGAATTGCTGGCAAAAGCAAAAAGTATTGTAAGGAGCCTTGTAAACAAAATCAAATCAGATCCCGCTAATACCATTGATAAAACGGTTATCGGGAGCGTAACACCGGAAGGTGCTGCATTCCTGTCGGAACTTACAGGCATTGAAATTAGTGAAGGCTATGTACACGCAATAGACAGAAGCGGTTTTAATCACATACTTAATAACCATGGCAACCCGGCTATAGAAGAAGGCCGGGGGCAGATTGCGATAACAGAACAAGACTTTGAATTAATCATTGATGTATTGAATCAACCCGATGAGGTAATTGCATCTGGACCGAACAAACAACAAAAAGAAACAATCACCTATTGCAAAACATTTGAAGACGGCACCATTATTTATTTAGAAGAGATAAGAACCGGCCGGCAGGAACTGATGCTGCAAACTATGCGCAAAATGAAAGGGAAGACTGGTTTAGAATCTTCCCTTACAAGCGGGCGAGCTGTGCCTTCCGACAACCCGGAAACTCCGGGGGTGGAATCCTTCTCTCACACGTCCGAAACGACTCCCGCTGACACAAAGATACCAAAAATTATTGATTTTGATATTTTAACGAACAAGGAAGATATTAGCAGTGGAAATCAATTCATTACCATTGCCACCACCCGCCCGGAAACCATTCTGGGCGATACCGCCATCTGCGTAAACCCCAATGATGCCCGCTACCAACACTTAAAAGGGGCCTATGCGTTTGTGCCTTTGATCAATCGCCGTATCCCCATCATTTTTGATGAATACGTGGATATGGAGTTTGGTACCGGCGCCTTAAAGATCACACCGGCACATGATATAAACGACTATAACCTGGGTCTGAAACATAACCTGGAAGTGATCGATACGCTGAATGAAGACGGCACCCTGAGCGAAGCGGCCCAATTGTATGTGGGAGAAGATCGTTTTGCTGTGCGGAAGAAGATCGTGATAGATCTTGAACAAGCCGGCAACCTGGTAAAGACAGAAGACATCGTGAACAAGAACGGGTTTTCCCAGCGCAGCAATGCCGTGGTAGAACCCCGCATCTCTACCCAGTGGTTTGTAAAAATGAAAGAGCTGGCCGATCCTGCTTTAAAGGCAGTGGTAGACGGCGATATTAAAATACACCCCGGCGACCGCTTCCTGGCCACCTACAAATACTGGCTGGAAAATGTAAAGGACTGGTGCATCAGCCGCCAGCTGTGGTGGGGCCAGCAGATACCGGCGTGGTACGCACCGGACGGTACCTTTGTAGTGGCGGAGAATAAAGAAGCGGCTTTTAGTCAATGGGCAAAAGGGAGTAGTGAATCCGCGAAAGGCATTGACCATTCACCATTCACTATTGACGACTTTAGGCAGGACAGCGATGTCCTCGACACCTGGTTCTCCTCCTGGCTCTGGCCAAGTGAGGTATTCCATGGTATTACCGATCCCGGCAATGCCGATATCAAGTACTACTACCCTACTTCCGTGCTGGTAACCGGGCAGGATATCATTTTCTTTTGGGTGGCGCGTATGGTTATGGCCGGACTGGAATATGAAAAAGAGATCCCCTTTAAGGATGTATACTTCACCGGTATGGTGCGCGATAAGCTGGGCCGCAAAATGAGTAAGCAGCTGGGCAACTCACCAGACCTGCTGAAACTGATCGACACCTACGGAGCCGACGCGGTGCGCTTTGGCATCATGATCTCTGCTCCTGCGGGTAACGACCTGTTATTTGATGAAAGCTCACTGGAACAGGGCCGGAATTTTAATAATAAGATCTGGAATGCGTTGAAGCTGGTGCGCATGTGGCAGAACAATCCCAATGGCATTATTGAAAGCACCGGCAACGAACCGGATATTGCTGCAACCTGGATGCGCAACCGCATTGAGCAGGCTAAGGCCGAAATGGAGAACCTTTTCAAAGAGTTCCGTCTCAGCGAAGGATTGAAGACCTTATATTCATTAATCTGGGACGATTTCTGTTCCTGGTACCTCGAATGGCAGAAGCCTGCACAGGGCGCCCCTACCAACAGCACCAAATTGCAGGCCACCATTGCATTCTTTGAAGAGCTGCTGCAATTGTTACATCCTTATATGCCGTTTATAACGGAAGAGATCTATCACCTCCTGCGCGAGCAAAGCGATGATCTTTCTGTAAAACAATACGCACCAACCGGGGCCACAGATAACAATATACTGGCACAGGGCGAGCTGTTGAAGCAAACCATCACCGCCATCCGCGATGCACGCGTGAAGAATAACATTAAGAGCAAAGAACCGGTAAAACTGTTTGTACAAACCGCACAGCCGGATAACTATACCAATCTGGCTGCCATCCTGGAACGCCAGGCCAATGTGGAAGCGGTGGCCATTACTACAGAATCCGTTGATAAATGCATCAACGTATTAGTGGGTAAAGACAAGCTGTTCATTTTACCGGCTACGGAATTGGATACCAGCATCCAGAAAGAGCAACTGGAAAAAGACCTGGTGTACCTGCAAGGCTTCCTGGCATCAGTGGAAAAGAAACTCGGCAACGAACGCTTTGTACAAAATGCAAAGCCGGAAGTGGTGGAGATTGAACGCCGCAAAAAGGCAGATGCCGAAGAAAAAATAAAAGCGATCGAGGAAAGTCTGGCAGCTTTGTAAAACGGAACATTGTGCAGCCACTGCACCCAATGAGGCAGCCGGACCGGCACACAACCCTAATTGGAGGTGTATCAAAATATTGATACACCTCTTTTTCTTGCCAGCTACGTAAACCCGCTGTTCACATAGCCCGCAGAAAAAAATCAATCCCAGTCTGCTGCTTAAGAAGGGATCGCCTTTACAAAATGGTGTTTCCTAAATTTGTCTCAAAATCGCTCCTGGATGAACAATTCTTTCAAAAAGGTACAATAATTGTATCCAGGTTGAAGTACCCTCTATTTAATCAACAAATCCTTATCCCATGAACAGATTTCGCTTCCTGCTGCTTACGATGTTCATTTTTTGTTGCACGATGCAATCATCAGCACAATGGAAAGGATTCAGTATTGGTCCTTACGGAGAATATGCCGTTCCACAGGGTACATTCGGCGAAAACTTCAACTGGGGCGTGGGTGTGGGAGGCAACGCCGATATCCGGCTGATTAAAAAGCTGGCGCTGACCGGTTCCGTAGGCTATATGTACTTCCGGGGGGCAAATCGTACCGATGAAGCAGGAAACCCTTACCGGGTGTATGACCTGAAAGCGGTTCCTATCCGTGTGGGATTGAAATACCGCCTGATTCCGTTATTGTATGTAAAGCTGGAAGCAGGGAGCGCCAAATACAGCGGCAATCACTATGATGGTTCGGCATTTATCCTGTCGCCCGGTGTCGGATTACGGGTGCTGGGATTTGATCTGCAGACCAAGTATGAAGCCTGGATGAAAGACGGAACTAAAAGTTTTGTGGGTTTTAAAGCGGGCTGGAATTTCTGATAATCAGACATTGTAAATGTTCTTTTACGACTGCCACAAAGACACTAAGGCACCAGGAAACACTAAGGATTTTATAGGGGCGCTGAAGTACTAAGAAATGTAAAACCTTTTTTATACCCTCTTTGTGTGTCTTTGTGTCTTCATGCCTTCGTGGCAGCCCTCCCTACTTATCCAGGCTGAACAAACTATCTACAAACTCGTGCTTATCAAATACCAGCAGGTCTTCCATTTTTTCGCCCACCCCAATAAATTTCACCGGTATTTTAAACTGATCAGCAATCGCCAGCACCACGCCGCCCTTCGCCGTGCCATCCAGCTTGGTAATGGCCAGTGCGGTTACATCGGTAGCAGCCGTAAAATGTTTGGCCTGCTCCAGTGCATTCTGCCCGGTAGAGCCATCCAGCACCAGCAATACCTCCTGCGGGGCCGACGGAATAAATTTCTGGATCACCCGTTTGATCTTGTGCAGCTCATCCATCAGGTGTGCTTTATTATGCAAACGGCCGGCCGTATCAATGATTACCACATCACTGCCCCTGCTTACCGCACTTTGAGCGGTATCAAAAGCAACTGCAGCAGGATCGCTACCCATGGCCTGCTTTACGATCGGCACGCCCACCCGCTCGCTCCAAATGGTGAGCTGGTCTACCGCCGCTGCACGGAACGTATCCGCAGCACCCAGCAATACATTCTTGCCCGCCTTTTTAAAATTATAGGCCAGTTTGCCAATGGTGGTGGTTTTGCCCACACCATTCACTCCAACTACCAAAATAATATACGGTTTAGCCGGCAGTTCGCTTTCAAAAGTATAGTTCGATCCGGAAGGCGCATCTACCAGCACCCCTTCAATTTCTTCCTGCAGAATCCGGTTCAGCTCACTGGTGCCCATGTATTTGTCCTTAGCCACCCGCTTTTCCACGCTTTCAATAATACGAACGGTGGTTTCAATACCCACATCGGCACCCACCAGCGCTTCTTCCAGGCTATCCAGCACTTCCTCATCAACGGTGCTTTTCCCGGCGATCGCTTTTCCTATTTTTGAAAGAAAGCCTTCCTTGGTTTTCTGCAAACCCTGATCCAGTGATTCCTTTTCTTTCTTTCCAAATAATTTTCCAAAAAAACTCATAATTGAAACGTTTATCGTTTGTGGTTTAAGCCCGCCCGGATGATCCGGTCGGACGGGGCTTGATGTTATTGCTTCGGCAAAGATGCAACATCAAATATAAAACGTCAAACATCAAACAAAAAACAAAAGCCATCCGTTTGAAAAAACGAACAGCTTTTTAATATTGTAATGAAAGCAGGGGCTTATTTCTGAGCTAAAAAATCTTTAACTTTCTCCTTGTGCACAATCTGCTCCTTAAAGGTATAGGCACCTGTTTTGGGGCTGCGGATCGCACGGATCACCTTCGTCCAGTTTTTAGACTCTGCTGCTGCTTTAGCATCTTTTACCTTCGAGTTCTTTGAAGCTGCTTTTGCCATCTTATATTAATTTGAAAATGTGAGAAATGTGGGAAATGTGGAGATGTGGGAATGTGAAATAAAGATCATTTGCACATTTGCACACTTACACACTTTCACATTTATTTTATTTAATTTCTTTGTGAACGGTTACTTTCTTCAGAATAGGGTTGTATTTCTTCAACTCTAAACGTTCAGGGTTGTTCTTTTTATTTTTTACAGTAATGTAACGACTGGTTCCGGGTCTGCCACTTGTTTTGTGCTCCGTACATTCCAGAATTACCTGTACCCTGTTTCCTTTTGCTTTCTTCGCCATTGTATAATGCTTTAAACTGCTTTAGTTAGATTTTTTCGCCTCTCGCACGCAATTCTTTCACTACAGCATACAGACCATTTTTGTTGATGGTGCGCAGGGCCTCTGTAGATAATTTCAACGAGATCCATTTGTCTTCCTCTACCAGGTAAAATTTCTTCTTTTGCAAATTAGGCAAAAAACGGCGCTTTGTCTTAATATTGGAGTGAGAAACCTTGTTGCCTCCAATTGGGGTTTTACCTGTAACCTGACATACTCTTGCCATAATGAATAAAAATTTAGGAGTGCAAAGGTAGGGAATTAAACTGGCATTATGTAATAATTTTTTAATTATTTTTAAACCTTTCTGAACAGCATCGGAAATAGCTGCGGGAGGTTGTCCTGAATTCCGCCTTTTTAACGATCTGATCGATCAGGTAGCATCAAAAAAATATTGATAATCAAATAACTAAATATCAGCATCTATTTCCCGGGAGAAATCTTCCGTGCTGCAAAGTTCAGCTTTTAATTTTAAGAACTACCGCCTTTTTTTGAAGTTGGCCGCCACCTGGAGATTAAGATTGGTACTGAAGTTCAAATGTTGCCGTTGATACCTGTAATTTCCATCCACCACTTCTGTGCCCGTATAAATATCCTTGCGTATCATTGTTTGCGAAAAACAGGTTTTAAAATAAGCGGCATTGGTATTCAGGGCAAGGATCAGGTGCGGGGAGAACCGGTAGCCGATCCGTATCCCGGAGGTTACGGTAAACGGGGTTTTCGTTCTCCAGCCGTCTAACAGAACGTTGTAGTAATTATTCGAATACTTCCGGAGCAGGTTGGCCCGTATCCCCGTTACTTCAAAATTTGTGACCCCCGCCCCCACGCTTCCGTAAACTAAAAAATGTTCTTTTTCAAACCGGTAAACAGGGCCAGCCGTAAAGCGGAACGTTGCAGGCGATTCATACCGTTGCCAGCCATGCCCGTATTTGTGTGTGAATATTTCGTAATCCCCGGAATACCGTGCTTCAAAAGACCGGTCAAGCGTTGCCCGCTGCTTTTTGTTAACGGCTGAAACATCAATTTGAAAATCTGCCATAAACCCCCATTTTTTGAAAACAAACACATGAAGGGAAGGATTCAGGCCCCAGTACCGGTCCCGGTACCCTACCCGCGCATCCATCGGATCCGCCGTTTTAGGCTTCTTAAAGGGCATCGAAAGCCCGCCGCCCATTCCTACGATGAGCTGCTTTCTGTAGGTTGACGTTCCCTGGGCATTAGCAACAAGTAAATTGCCGGCCAGCAGAATTATAAATATGAAGGTTCTCATATGCATTATTGCAGGTAAACGGGAGAGGTGGTTTGTTCTATGATTCTGCCGCTCTTCATGGTAAAAGCCATTTTAAACTTATGCCAGCCATTTTCAGGCAAAGGTTCCATAAGCAGGTACTTTTCTACCAGTGAGACATCCATTTTCTGGGAATCATTATAATTGGGATACGGCCAATACTTCAGGTAATCAGCGATGGTTAAATAACTTCCATTATAAACCCTGAACCGGCTGCTTACGTCTGTTCCGGAAGACCATCCGCCTCCGGTTTCCTGTAAATGATCCGTTATAACTATAGACCGGATACTGTCCATGGGCATATACTCCGAATACCGGCATGGCCGCTTGGTCATTGCATGGGCTGCGTTCCACAGCATCCATCCGTTTGCCCCCTCCGTCTTTGCCAACGTAGTGATGGCCGTAAGTTTTGCCTCAATCCCGTAGGCATTTTTATGAATTGAAGCACCGGTATTCCCCTCGATGGGCTTTGCACTCTGCAAGTGCCGTAACTCCAGCGTATTAAAATCATACCGGTAATAAAGGGTATTTACATTACACACACAACCTGCAAATACGGTAAAAATGTACGGAAGCAGCATTAAAACAGCTCCTTTAAAATAAATACGGCAACTCATAGCAATTCATTCAGTTTAATAATCATAACGTGCTTCCCCGGCTATTCGCAACAATAAACCAGCGGCCTGCATCATTTCATTTATCCTGTCCTTCTCCAAAAACCAGTAATTAATTACAAATCAGCATCTTGCAATACATTCTCAACAACCTGGGGAGACCGTTATACCCACTACTCTTATCCGGTATATATGCCCTGGTTTATTTCGGGCGCACTCGCATAAACGAAGCAAATACTATCCGTATCACGCCAACAAAGCCCCTCCTTAATTGTTGTATTTCTGGTAATTGACTTACAAAAACGATTGCGTATTTGGTTGAAACGGCATTTTGTCCGTTACCGTAATTCAACTAAATTCGCACTCTCACTGATCTTTTAATTTTTTAAACAACACATTTTATGGCATACGACGTAATAGTTGTAGGTAGTGGCCCGGGCGGATATGTAGCCGCTATACGCGCTTCCCAACTGGGTTTGAAAACCGCAATTATTGAAAAAGAGAGCCTGGGGGGAATTTGTTTGAACTGGGGATGTATCCCTACCAAAGCCTTATTAAAAAGCGCACAGGTTTTTAACGATATCCAGCATGCACAGGAATATGGCATCGAAGCCTCTGGTACCCCCAATTTTGAAGCCATCGTAAAACGCAGCCGCGGCGTGGCCGATAAAATGAGCAAGGGCGTACAGTTCCTGATGAAGAAAAATAAGATTGATGTGATTATGGGCTTTGGCACGTTGAAGGCCAAAGGCCAGGTAGAGGTAAAGGGTACAGACGGAAAAACAACCCTGGTAGAAGGTAAATACATCATCCTGGCTACAGGTGGCCGGAGCCGCGAATTACCGGCCCTGAAACAGGATGGTAAAAAGATCATCGGTTACCGCGAGGCCATGGTACTGCCCCAGCAGCCCAAGAGCATTATTGTAGTAGGAAGCGGCGCCATCGGCGTGGAATTCGGTTATTTCTACAACAGCCTGGGTACAAAAGTAACCATCGTTGAATTTTTACCCCGCATTGTTCCGGTGGAAGATGAAGATATTTCAAAAGAACTGGAAAAGAATCTCAAAAAGCAGGGCATTACCGTAATGACCAGCGCCGAGGTAACTTCTGTAGATACTTCCGGCAACGGCGTAAAAGCAAAAGTAAAAACCGCTACCGGTGAAGCAATCCTTGAAGCGGATGTGCTGCTGAGCGCCGTGGGTGTGGCTGCCAACATTGAAGGCATCGGGCTGGAAACCCTGGGTGTAAAAACCGATAAAGGAAAGATCGTTGTAGACAAATATTACAAAACCAATGTAGAGGGTGTTTATGCCATTGGTGACTGTGTTCCCGGCCAGGCCCTGGCACACGTTGCTTCAAAAGAAGGCATCATCTGCGTGGAAAATATTGCCTTTGGAGAAAAGAAATACAACCACCAGCCGGAAGCTCTGGATTATGGCAACGTGCCGGGTTGTACCTATTGCTATCCGGAAGTGGCCAGCGTGGGCTTTACCGAAAAGCAGGCGAAAGATGCCGGTTATGAAGTAAAAGTGGGCAAGTTCCCCTTAAGCGCCAGCGGAAAGGCCAGTGCTGCCGGACATACGGAAGGTTTTGTAAAAGTAATCTTTGATGCCAAATACGGCGAGTGGCTGGGTACGCATATGATCGGTTATAATGTAACAGAGATCATTGTAGAAACTGTTGTAGGCCGCAAGCTGGAGACCACCTACCATGAAGTGCTGAACAGCATTCATCCGCACCCTACCATCAGCGAAAGTGTAAAAGACGCTATTGAAGTGGCCTACGGTGAAGCCATTCACTTATAACAATATTTACAGATGGGTTTTACGGTCCCGCCTTCTGGCGGGACTTTTTTTATGGGCCCGGCCGTGATACTGCTATCGGCGGTCTTGCGTCGCACTCTTGTGCTGCAGTGCAATTGCTGGGCAAGCAGCAACCATCTGCTTCGCAGCTTGAGGGGACAGGGGCGACTGGTGTGACATATGCGCAAGCCGGTTAGGCCTCAATGCCCCACCAGTCGCCCCTGTCCCCTCAAGCAAACACCATAAACCCTGCAATAAAAAAAGCAGGCAACTTCTGCCTGCTTATCCGGTTCACAAATCTAAAAAAAATCAACCTATCTGCCCAAACCAATATTGTAAGCCACACCTATCCCAATGCTTCCTGCATTGTATTTCTGGGTAGCATTGCCAATGTTGATCTTCCCGTCATCCCCGGTAAATACCTTGGTATAATGAGCAAACACATTCCAGTTGCGGTTGTGCCATCCTAATTCAGGTTTCAGATAGAACCCGCCATCCGGACGGTTTACACTGTTGTTGCTGGCAACTTTTTCATCGCCGGTAATAAAACCATATCCCAGGTCGGTACCTACATAAATACCTTTAGCCTGCGGATAATAGCGCACCAATGCGGCCACGGGCACTACTCCAAAACTATTGTTCTTTAGCGTTGTACTACCCAGGTCATTGTCTCGCCCAAAGAAATGATTGTAACCGGTAGCAACACCAAGACCTACATGCGGTGTAACCAGGTTCTGGTACGATACATCTACACCCAGGTTTGCCGCAGCATTTTCATTGGGCACTGCTGCGCCTCCCATTACACCCACTTTAAGGGTATTCTTCATACTTTGTGCCTGTACAAAACTGATGGATAAAATGCCCATCGCTGCTGCTAAAACTACCTTTTTCATAACTATAAGATTTAATCTACATAAATAACAATAAAAAATGCTGCAGGTTTTCAAAAGAAATGGATCCGGATCAAGTTTTACTGCAGGGTACCTATAGCCATAAGAAAAAACAATACCAATTTTTTATTGATACGTTTTTGACCACATTTTTTTATACGCCCCTTTCGAACACACGCGCCTGTAAATCAAAAGCGGACGAAATCCAATTTTCTGTTATAAAGTTTAACACCCTGTTTAAGATAACACTTACTACAAGCATTTGTATGTCTTTAAAAATTACACCATCCCATTTCAATTTTATTTATCTTGTTGGGCAAAAACGAATGATTGTTGCGGATCTCGACCAGCAAAAGCCAGTGAAAAAAAAGAAACTGTACCAGGTACTTTATTTCCAGGTGATCGTTGCCATCGTCATTGGTATTACATTGGGACATTTCTTTCCGGATACGGGAAAAAAACTAAAGCCCCTGGGCGATGGTTTTATCATGCTTATAAAAATGATCATTGCCCCGGTTATTTTTCTTACTGTAAGCACCGGCATTGCGGGCATGAATGATCTAAAAAAAGTAGGCCGGGTTGCCGGAAAGGCCTTTATCTACTTCCTCGCGTTTTCAACGCTGGCGCTTATCGTAGGCCTTATTGTAAGCAACACCGTTCGTCCGGGTGCCAGTATGAATATTGACCACCGAACCCTCGATGCCAGCAGCATTGCCAAATATGTATCACAGGCAAAAGACCAAACGCTTGAGCATTTTATTTTCGACATCATTCCCCAAACGCTGGTGAGCCCGCTCTCCGGTAATAATATCCTGCAGGTATTATTCGCCGCTATCCTGTTTGGCGTAGGACTGGCTTTAACCGCAGAGAAAAGCAAGATCGTGATCGACTTCTTAAAAGCAATCACCTATCCTGTTTTTAAAGTTGTGGAAATCTTAATGAAGCTGGCACCCCTCGGAGCCCTGGGCGCCATGGCCTTTACCATTGGCGAGTACGGTATCCGTTCCGTATTGAACCTGGGACTGCTGGTGGCCACATTTTATCTTACCGCTGCCTTATTTGTGATCCTTGTGCTGGGCGCCGTAGCCCGTTATAACGGGTTTTCCATTTTTAAATTTATGCGTTATATCAAAGATGAGCTGTTACTTGTTTTAGGCACCAGTTCATCGGAAGCCGCCTTACCTACGCTGATGCAAAAACTGGAAAAAGCTGGCTGTGCCAAATCGGTGGTAGGGCTGGTGATCCCTACCGGCTATTCTTTCAACCTGGATGGCACCAATATTTATATGACCCTGGCGGCCCTGTTCATTGCGCAGGCCTGCAATATTCCCCTTACCTGGGAACACCAGGTGCTATTGTTACTGGTGGCAATGCTTAGCTCCAAGGGCGCCGCGGGCGTGTCCGGCGCGGGCTTTATTACCCTGGCGGCCACGCTGGCCATCGTACCGGAAGTACCCATTGCCGGTATGACGCTGATACTGGGCATCGACCGCTTTATGTCGGAATGCCGGGCCCTCACCAACCTCATTGGCAATGGTGTGGCCACGATAGTAGTGGCCAACTGGGAAAAGCAGCTGGACAAAGCACAATTAAAACAGGCCCTTGATCAAACGGAACAGGTGTCCCTTCAGCAACCGGCCCATTAAACCCGTTATCGTACCCGAAAAAGCATTTTCCAGGGGTTTTGATTTTCATCAAATCTTCATAATTGACGCCTAGGTTTGCTTAACAGGCTAAAATACCTGTTTATAAACTAAGAGCGATGAAAATGACTTTTGTATTCATAGTACTGCTTATTACAGCAAATGCATTAGTCGCTCAACCCGGGAAGGCACCGGTTAAAATAAAGCCGGTAAAACCCATTCTCAACCATGGTACTGTAGTGCGCACTGTTGCCCATAACAGCCATGATGGAAAGATCATAAGCCGTGTAGCATCTTCCAAATCCAATGGGAAAAAGGAATATAATAAGATCCACAACAGACGAAAATATCCTGTTGCTCCTAAAAAAGCAACAAAGTTTGTACCCTAAGACAGCGGGAACTAACAGCCCGATTTCTTTTTAATCAGTACCTTTATATCAGATAGCTTAATTGCTATCTGATATTTTCTATTATGAAAATCTTTTTTCTTTTTTTAGTGATGGCAGGATGGCTACCGGTTAACGCCGGAACAGGCTTGTTATACAAGGAAGAAATAAAAAAAGAACGGATTGTCATTGCTGATACCATTCCCCAGCAACAACAGGAGATACCGGCAGCGCAAAAAGAAGCAGGCCGGCAGCCGGTGGCAAAAGGAAAGCCGATTAAGGAAGTGCCCAGGGCCAAGAACCAGGCAAAACCCAAAATGGTAAATCCTGCTTCTATTAAAATGAAGCCGGTAAAGATTATTAAACCAAAAATTAACGGGAAAGGGTTAGGACGATAAAGGAAAGGATATTGTGAAAAAATTATTTGTTGCGTTAGTATGCTGTATGAGCATTACGTTCTTGTTCGCACAGGACACGACGGATACCCGCATGCAGCTACCGGTAGATTCAGTCAAAGAAAAAACAACCCTTACCATTGCCGCATTGTATGGAACCGGGATTGATTATTATGGTCAAACCACGGAACAACGGCTCCCCTACCTGGCGTTAAATGCCACCGTAAGAATTCCCGCGGGGTTTTACTTTTCAGCTACAGGCTTTCATCTGTTTTCAGATAGCTTACTCCTATCCGCTTCCGCATTGAGTTTGGGCTATGGCTTTAAGATCACACCCAAATTATCCGGAGACGTAAGTTTTGCCCACACCTTTTTCCCTTCTAAATCGCCCTTCCTCCAGGCCTCCAGTCCCAATACCGCAAGCGCCTCACTGGCTTATGAATATTTTCTAAAGACCTCTTTAGAAGGAGATCTGGCGTTTGGTGAGCAAACTGATTATTTCACAACCTTATCCAATTCAAAGTCCTTTGATATTAACCTTTCTGGTGGGCAGGCCATTCTCAATTTTACACCGGAGCTGGCGCTTACAGCCGGCACCCAGCAATATTATGAGACCTACCTCGTAGAAAAAGCGAACAATGGAAATGGAAAAGGAAACAATGGAAACGGTAAGGGAAAAGGAAATGGCAATGGCAATAATCCACCGGGGCAAACAACCGAAACAACCATTAATTATAAAAAATATGGGCTGCTTTCTTATAATCTGAAATTACCGGTATCCTATAACCGGGCCTCTTATTTGATAGAGGCTGCCTTAAAATTATCGCTGCTGGGTAGCAATACGGCCAATAAAGACCATATCAACTCTTTTTTTACCCTAAGTGCTTACTACCAGTTTTAATCCCCCGCTATGCACGTACTGATCGTAGAAGATGAACAATCCCTGGCAACAGAAATTGAGGCCGCCCTCCAAAAGAACCATTTCCTTTGCGACACCGCACATTCTGCAAAAGAGGCATTGAACCGAACGGATACCGGCAGCTATGATTTTATTTTACTGGATATCGGGCTGCCTGATAAAGACGGCTTCTGGCTGTTGCAGGAGATCCGAAAAGATCATACCGAAACCGTGATCATTATGCTTACCGCGCGCGGAGAAGTAGAAGATCGTATACGGGGACTGGACATGGGTGCCGACGACTATCTGGCCAAACCCTTTTCCCTGCTGGAACTGCAATCAAGAATGCAGGCCATCATCCGCAGAAAATTCAAATTGCACGATCAGCAGCTGAAACTGGGCGCTTTTACCATTCATGTAAAGAACCGGACCGTTCATTACGAAGATACAGAGATCATGCTCTCCCGTAAAGAGTTTGATCTGCTGAGCTATCTGCTGCTGCACAAAAACCGGCCGCTTTCCAGGATGCAACTGAGCGATCATCTATGGGGTGATAATGCCGATGATGAATATGATTCAAATTATATTGATGTGCATATTAAGAATATCCGGAAAAAACTCAACGCCTATGCAGATACCGAATGGCTGGAAACCATACGCGGAATAGGCTATAAAATAAGAACCGACGCATGAGGCTGTATACCAAGCTCACCTTATTTGCTGTTGCCGCAACCATTGCGGTGCTGGGCCTTTTTGTTTGGCAGCTCCCCTTTCTCATGCAAAAAATCGCATCGGATAATACCAACCGGAACCTCCTTCAACAACGGGAAAAGGCCTTAAATGCCATTCATAAAAACGGAATCGATTACTACTTCCAGGGCGACTCTGCATACGGCAGCTATTCCATGCTCAAAGATGAATACATTTCACTGGAGCCCTATTATCAAGGCGCTGATCTTACCCGGCTGCAAACTGCAGAACGGATCATCGACGACGACACGATCAATTACCGGATCCTTACAGATACATTTTCGATGCAACACCATATATACCTGCTGGAGATCGGGAAGAAGATCACTTCCATCCAGGAAGACAGTGTTGCGCTGCAAAGAGCCACCATCGGTGTATTGATTGTACTAACGCTTATTATGGCGTTCGTTCAGCTGTTTTACACCCGGCACCTGCTAAAGCCATTGGCCTCCATTATCCGCAACCGGCTAATTAAAAAAAGCTTTCCCTTCCGCGAACCTCAGCGCCCCCTGACCACCTCTACCTATGACTTCCGGTACCTGGATCAAACCATTGCCCAACTGATGCAACAGGTGAATCATGCGTTTGAAAAAGAAAAAGAGTTTACCTCCAATGCTTCTCATGAGCTCATGACCCCGATCAGCATCATACAAAGCAAAATTGAGAATATCCTGACCGATCCGGAACTACCGCCGGCGCTCGTACTGAAACTGGAAGACACGATGCGTATTATGAAACGGCTTAAAAAAATCGTAAACGCCCTGCTGCTGATCTCGCGTATCGAAAATGAACAGTATAACCGGAACGACGTGGTAACCGTAAAAACCATGATCCGCGAAGTGCTGGAAGAACTGCAACACCGGGCAGACGAAAAGGCGCTTACGGTGGAAGAACGGCTTACACCGGATGTAATACTTTATCATGTAAACAGGGATCTGCTGTTCCAGCTATTTTATAACCTCATTCATAACGCCATCCGGTACAACCGGCCCAACGGACGCATCATCATCACCGACCGATATGTAAACCAGGAGTATTTATTATGCATCGAGGATACCGGCATCGGTATTGAAGAACCGCAGCATGAACGGATCTTCGGCCGTTTTAAAAAGACCACTACCCAGCGGGAAAGTGTTGGCCTGGGCCTTTCCATTGTAAAATCGATCGCTGATTATCAACGCATCGGCATTACACTGGATTCTGAACCAGACCGGGGTTCGCGGTTCGAACTGCATTTTCCGGAAATCCATCTCACCCAATAAAGCCCGCAGCTTTTCATATTACCTTCATCTTTGGGTTTTAGCTTTGGTTTCAATAATGTAAAACCTCTTAATATGAAATTACTATTCCTTTCAATGGGAGCAGCGAGCTTATTGGCACTTGCCTCCTGTTCAAAAAACAGCAGCGCAGACCAGAACACCAATGGACAGGCAAAAGTTCAGATGATGCTTACCGACGCCCCGGCTACCTATGACGCTATTTTCCTGGATGTAAAAAGCGTGTCGATCAATAACAGTACGAATGACGCCGGATGGGTCAACTACCCGCTCGATCCTAAATTCAGTGCACCCATCAATATCCTGGATTACCGTAACGGCACCGTGATTGCGATGGGCGATCCGCTTATATTACCTCCCGGAAAAATAGAACAGATCCGCCTGATTCTTGGCGACAACAACAAAGTGGTAATCGGCGGTGTGGAACATGCGTTAACCGTACCTTCGGGTTCTACCAGCGGCTATAAAATCAATTTTCATAAAGAACTTGCACCGGACGGTGTTTATAAAATCTGGCTCGACTTTGATGCCGCCCGTTCCGTACACGCAGCCGGGAAAAGCGGCAAATACATGCTGAACCCCGTAGTAAAAGCTTTTAGCGAAGAAACAAACGGACAATTCAGAGGTTATGTAAAACCGCTGGAGGCGAAACCCTGGCTTTACGCATTGAAAGGCGTTGACACCGTTGGAAGTGCCATTCCGGCAACCGATGGATTCTTCCATTTTGTGGGTTTACCGGATGGGGCTTATGCACTTCGCATTGATGCAGACAGTACCAGCGGATACAGGGATACCACCATCAACAATATCAATGTAGTGTTTGGAAAAGTGACCGATATCGGTACTGTTACACTGACCAAATAGTTCGATACCAATTATACCGTACCCTGAAGCGGCATCCCAAACGGATGCCGTTTCTTTTATAAGGAGCCTTGCTTACCAGAACTGCTGCCCATTCCTTTCGGGGAGCTTATCGCCGCTCTATTAAATTACCTTTTTCATAAAAGATATTACCCATTTTACGCTGTAAACGGCAACCGCCTGCTTCTCAAAACCTTTCTTTTGTATTTTTACGGCCGCGATTGTACACGATTAAATCTACAGTAAGCATAATGAAAAAAATCCTTCTGGCAATAGCCCTGATCACAACCGGCCTGTTGCATGCACAACCGAAACAGTTATTTAAAGAAACCCCAAACGAAAAAGCAAAACGGATGGAATGGTGGACCGATGCCCGCTTTGGCATGTTCATCCACTGGGGATTGTATGCACAGGCAGCAAGACACGAATGGGTAAAGCAACGGGAACGCATTACCACCGAAAACTATCAGAAGTACTTTGATCATTTCAATCCCGATGAATTTGATCCGAAGAAATGGGCAAAGGAAGCGAAAGCGGCGGGCATGAAGTATGCGGTGCTCACCACCAAGCACCACGAAGGCTTCTGTCTGTTCGATTCCAAATACACCGATTATAAGGCTACCAATACCCAGGCCAAACGCGACCTTGTAAAAGAATTTGTAGATGCCTTCCGCGCAGAAGGGATTAAGATTGGGTTTTATTATTCGTTGATCGACTGGCACCACCCGGATTTTACTATCGACCGTACCCATCCGCAGCGGCTGGGCGGCGATGCCTCCGAAGCGGATTACGCCCCGTTGAACAAGGGAAAGGATATGAGCAAGTACCGGCAGTATATGCAAAACCAGATCAAAGAGCTGCTGACCAACTATGGCAAGATCGATATCATGTGGCTCGATTTTTCCTACCCCGGGAAGAACGGAAAGGGCCACGAGGACTGGGGCTCTGTTGAGTTATTAAAACTGATCCGGAAGCTGCAGCCCGGCATTATTGTAGACAACCGTTTAGACCTGAATGATTATACAGACGGCTATGATTTTGAAACACCGGAACAGGTAAAGCCTTCCGAGTTATTAAAATACAAAGGCAAGTATTGGGAAACCTGCCAAACCTTTTCCGGATCCTGGGGCTATTACCGGGATGAAAATACCTGGAAAACGCACCGGCAGTTGCTGGACCTCCTGATCACTTCTGCGGCAAATGGCGGCAACCTGATCCTGAATGTAGGTCCTACCGCGCGTGGAGAGTTTGACTACCGCGCCAACAACGCGCTCGACAGCATCGGCTACTGGATGCATGCCAATAACAAATCTATTTACAATTGTACGTATCCGCCGGATACCTACAAGCTGCCCGAAGCGCTGGATATTAAACAGACCTACAACCCGGAAACAAAAAGATTATACCTGCACCTGTTTACCTATCCATCCAACTACGGGAAACTGGTATTACCCGGCTATGCCGACAAGATCAGCTATGCGCAGTTCCTGCATGATGCTTCCGAGATCATTTATAAAACAGAGAACGGAGATATGATCCTGGAACTGCCCAAACAAAAACCACCTTACGAGATCCCAGTGATCGAATTGTTTTTAAAATAGCCGCAGCACAACGCTGCCCGTATCAGAACCCGGGAAATGTCCACTGGTCGGTACGGAAGGGCAACAGCGGAAGTCCCGCACTGCTGAATACATTTCCAATGGCCGTATCGGTGAAACAATACCGCACGGCCATTGGCCTTTTTACGCTGGTATTCCAAACCACAATGGTATCCCCCTGTATGGCCGCTTCCGCGGGATAAAAGACCTTATCCGCACCGGCGATCTGCATCGAGGTGATGCTATCTCCCCGCAGCTGAAGCCCGCCGTCAGCACCGGAAATTTTTATGACCGCCTTTGCTCCTTTTACCTGCATGCTTTTATATTCCGGGCTTTTGCAGGCAATGCCTTTTACCCCGTAATGATCCGCCAGGGCCCAGTTGGCCAGTCGCAGCCCTACATCGTGCTTGTTCTGCGGGTGCACATCATTTACATTGCCGGTAATATCGTTGGTGGCCACCATACCGGTATGCGGAATCACCCGGCATTGCCATTGGGCTTCCCGGAGCAGGGCGCCTGCGTTTGTTTTCCGGTAACGGAACGGCGCCACCTGTACATAGTAAAAAGGCAGGGGCTGATCCCATGCCTGGCGCCAGGCATGGATCATGGCCGTAAATAACGGGCGATACGTAGTGGCAGCATCAGTATTATTCTCCCCTTGATACCAGGTAACACCGGCAATGGCATACGGAACGATGGGAGCGATCATCCCGTTATAGGCACTCCCCGGAATATAGGGGCACATACCGCTGGGCTGTATCAGTCCGGCCGCCTTTTTAAGAACAGGATTATTGTTCACGATACTATCCGGCGTCCATACTTCTGCTGCTGTACCGCCCCAGGCAGCTTCGATCAATCCAACCGGCGTCCCAAGTTTTTGACTAATATTCTTTCCAAAGAAATAGCCCACTGCGCTAAAGGTTTTTAATGTATTGCTGTCGCATACCACCCATTCCCCCTTTACCTGTTCCTGCGGAAAAGCGGCCGTTGTTTTGGGTATATGAAAAAACCGCAGCTCCTGCTGATGCGCCTGCGGCAATTCCTTTTGAATATCCTGCAATCCCCAGCTGCCGCTCATTTCCATATTGCTTTGCCCGGCACAAAGCCACACTTCCCCGATCAGTACATTCTCCAGCAACAGGGTATTTTTCCCCTGCAGGCAAATGGAATAAGGTCCTCCTGCTGCCGGTGTTTGTAATTCAACCGTCCATTTGGCATCACGGGAACCGGTGGTTTCATATACCCGGTTATCCCAGGATGTGGTAATACTGATCTTCTCATTCGGATCGGCCCAGCCCCAGAGCTTTGCCTTACTTTGCTGTTGCAGTACCATGTTATTGCCAATGATATCCGGTAAACGGATACCGGCTTCTGCATGAGTCACTGCCAGCGCAAGCGATAATATCAAACAAAATTTTTTCACGTTCATTTTACGGGAACTTTAAATGAAGGAATGGTATAGCAGAAAACCTGGTACCGCAGCTCACTCCATTTATTGGCCTGGGGAAAGGGACGGCCGGGATAAAGCTCCTGCCGGTTGGGGATGTTTTTGATCCGTACGCGTACCGTTGTTCTGTTCCTTGTAAGTGCCGCAGGAACCAGGAATTCATCATCGCGCAGCCGTCGGTTGGAAGTACGCACTTCATATACCCGCTTGCCCAGCTCATCTTTCGGACGGGAGGTCATCGACACATTGGAACCGGCCAGGTACCATACCCCCGCCTTTTTCCAGCTGGTTTCATCGATGTTCTTTTTACCGGAGGGCACGGCAATATACACTTCGGCTGTTTGATTCGGATAACCATAATCCAATGTCCTTCGCAACAATACACCCTGGTTATCCTTCCGCAAGCGGATGTCAAACTCAGTAGTACCTTCAGTAGTACGTCCGTCTTCCTTTTGGGCAGGATAGATCTCCTTCCCGATATATTCCTTATACCCCGGGCGGTTGGGAAGATCATATCCCCATGCATGAGCGGGATACACATCCGGTCCCCATTCATATCTCGATTCGATGATTTGAACCGCAGATGCCTGGGGTGAATGATAATGGTGCTGCTGCTCGTCCTGGTCATTGCCAACGTCCAGCCGATCTGTTTCCACCAGCGAAGCCGATGGCAGCCCGTACCAGTAGCAAACGGATTCATAATGTTCCTGGGAAACGTTCTCATTGTGCTCAAAGCGGATCACGGCCCGTTTTCCAAAGGGCATCAGGTCGGCCCAGAGAAACCGGTACGCCGACTGGATCAGGTCTTTTTCATTCACAGCTTTTTTCTTTTCGATGGCACCGCAGGGATGTCCTGCCAACGGAAGCGTCATGTTCTCACCGCCCCAGTAATCGCCTCCGCCGGCCCATTCTTCGGTGCCGGTACCATAGGCCTGCGGGGTCTGACTGTCGTCAAAAAAGAACCGGGGATCGCCTTCCAGCGTGTTCAGATTGGCATTGTGCGAAAAAATGAAGGAATTGCCCAGGAAACTTCCCGACCATTCCTGCTGTCCTTCCAGGCCCTTAGTATCCAGCCAAACCATATCCTGTCCAAGTGCCGGCTTTGGAAAATCGCGATAGGTGGCATGAAAATAACTGCTGAGTGCCGGCATTCCCGCCACCTGTTTTTCATAGCGCAGCTCATATGCTATCGTGCCTGCTCCCGGAGGAAGCCCTGCAAGTTCAACCTGTGCAGAACGGAAGAACGGCATGGGATAATAACAGGCCAGTTCCACGGTTCCTTTTGCATAATCGTACCGTATGTTTATGGGCAATCCCTTCACGAGGTACTCTTTTTTTTCCCGGTTGAAAAACGTGCCCGCTCCAAAAAAAAGGCAGAGCGGTGCATCGATGGAGGGCTCCTTTGCCCCGTCCCAGCGCACTTTCAGCCGTACCCGTTCCAGTTGTTCCGCCTGATCCAATGGCAGCGTGAGCTTTAGCGCACGAAGCGTGGCCGGCCCGATTTTTAATGTAGCGAGCACCACTTGCTGCTGGTTGCGCGCAACGGTTCCCTGTACTTTCTGAATTGTTGCCGGCGCAATATCGGTACCCGCCCGGTTTAGAAATGCAACCGCATCTGCCGGCGGTACCTGTTGCAGATTCCATGGAGCAATCCGGTTCGCCAGCAATCCGTTATCCGCATAAAGATGATAAATATAATAACCCGTGCCATAGAAGGTTCTGGAATATGCGATCTGCAGCGAATCATTGAACCGCATCGGCACCCAGGAAAGATTGGCACCTTTGGTGGTACCCCAGGTCCATGCGAAGGGCTCCGGAAGCGCCGTTGCCGGTATGTAGGCGGTTGTTTTGTATTTTTTAACGGCGTCCACCGGATCGGCGGTCGCTGTTTCCCTAACAATATTGTCCGTTCCATCTACCACAAAATGCCAGGGACTGCCATGCCAGTGATTAGCCCGGAAAAACCATAGCGTACCGTTCCCTTTTACGTCCAGCGTTACATTTTCATCTTCCTTTTTCATAAACAGGAAATTGGAAGCATCGTATCCACCGCCGCCGCGGTCATAGGTACTGCGCATATAGGCCCTTACCCCTATCCGCTGCTGCGGCAGGCTGCTCCACAGCTGATAGGCATCATAGCCGGAAGGCTGTGCCGGCAACAATACACTTTTCCGCGACTGTGCTGCTGCACACAGCGGTACCATCAGCCCCAAAAACAACCATTGTTTTAAACCCCTTATGTTCATTTTATTTTTCTTTTGATATCCATTTTAACGGAGCCAGGTAAAGGCCTTTTTTATCCCAGCCGGTATTGGAAATAAACCAGCCTTCCTTTTTATCATAGATCACTTCCGCAGCATGTACGGGTAAGGTGCCCACAAGATTTTCGTTAGGAAAATGCAGCGGGTCTGCAGACCAGTATATATCTGTACGGTTATACTCCGTCATTGCCCGGCAGATAAAAAGATAGAACAGCCCGCCTTTTTTTATCACAAAGGGACTTTCCGCATCTCCGCCCCAATCTACCCGGTAGGGTTGTGTATGTACGATCTGCGGCCCGCTCCAGTGATACAGATCCTTTCCTGTGCGTACGGCCACTACCGACCGGAGATCGGTTTCGCTGAACGTACGGGTATAGTAATAATAATAAACGCCTTTATGTTTCATGATGTACGAATCCCGGGCATGGCCGGCATCACTGAACAGCGGGTTCAGCGCGTGCCGCTCCCATTGATACAGATCCGTACCGGTAGCCAGGCGCAGCTGCCCCCAGGAAGCATAGTTGGGTGCATTTTCCTGCATATTACCCGTGTTGTAAAACAGGTGATAACGTCCTTTCTCTTTAACAATATGCGGTGCCCACAATACCCGTTCCACCCCGGGCTCCGCCGTCATGGCATAGCCTTTATCTTCCCAGCGTGCCTGCGTCAGTGAGCGCGCTGTAATATGAAAGAAACGGGTTTCTTTCCAGGGCGCAATGGGCAAGTGATGTATGATGCCAAACGCATGCCAGGAGCCATCGGCCGCTTTTACAAAACAATGATCATTGGTATACCAGGAGCTGTCTTTTGCCCGGGTAGCTGCCGGGTCAAAGATATGCACCCATGCGCCTGCGATCTGCGGTACTTCTATCTTTTGGGCCTGCGCCTGCATCCATTGAAGGCCTAATAAAAGGACCGCTATGATCCATTTTTTCTTATATACTACCATTGTTTTTTCAACCACGATTTATATGATTCTTATTGCTTGCTGGTTAGAATTTTCTCCAGGGATTCACGAATCCATTGCTCGCTCCTGGGAAAATCCTCATAGGTATGCAGGGGAGCCAGCAGGGCATCTTCCGGCTGTATACCCGCAGATTGTAAAATAGCGTAATCCTGCAACGATTCTGAGAAGACCTCCCACCGGACCGAGTCATACGGACCATCCGGACCGGGATATACCGCAAACGGATCACCGGACGCGATACCCGGATAAGCATAGGCAGCACCTTCGGTAAAGGGGTCGCCCGCTTCCTCTTTATCCAGCTTATACCAGAAATTATATCCCCAATGCAGGAAGCCCTGGGCTTTCAGTTTATAAAACAGCCATCCGCTCATCCGTATTTTAGGCAGGGGCGTATCATACAGGCGATTGAGCCATTTATTGCGCGGTCCTGTGCAGAAATAAACCCAGTGCGGAATGTGCTCTTTCCGGTACGCTTCATCCGAACTGATGATGGGCACCGGAATATCGGTAAGGTGTTCCCGGCCATACCGCACATCGCTTAACGCATCCATCACCTTCATCCAGGGGGCCAGGCGGCGGAGTATATCGCGTGCTTTTTTATAATTTTCCACGTGTTCGGACCAGGGTTCATCCGAGAGATGGAAATACGAATCCTCCAGCAGCTTTTCCTTTATAAGGAAGCGGTGCAGTTCCGGCAAATATTGTTTTAAAAAATTGATATAGGTATCGGATGTGCCCGAAAGATTTTCTGCCCATAACAACTTATATGCATCGCCTTCTTTTTTATATACGTGCATGGCGTCCTGCACGCCCCAGTACAGCCAGAGATGTGCCCATTCGAATTTTTTATACCCCAGTTCCCGGCACATATCTACAAAGCGTTTGATCCGCGACCAGTCGAATGCATATTTCCCGGGACTTGGTTCATTTACGATCAGCATCTGACAGGGTTCTTTGAACACTGCCCGCAGCTCGAAGAAGTTCTGGATAAATGCCACGTCATTGCCATGTTCAATCAGGTTTTTCATACAGGCCCGCGTGAGCTTCCACCACTGTTCGTCGAACATTTTTGTTTTGTACTGAAGCGCAATGGCCTCACCCCGCCACCAGTGGGTGACGTAGAAATTTTTTCGGGGTTTTAAGGTTAATGTGCTTACGGATAGGTTAACCGTTAATGCCGTATCTTTTTCTTCCTTCCCTTCCTGCCAGCGCATCCGTACTTTGTAGCGGTGTATGCCGGGCGACAGCGCAGCCGGAACCTGAAGCGTGATCCAGAACGAACGGCTTTCAAACGGATTGGCTTCGGTTTTGGATACCGGGTAAAGCGGATCGGGCAGCCAGCCGGGCAGGTATCCCCTGCCATCCAGCTCCTCTGCGCTGACATCGGTATTAAAATGGGGCATCGGCACCAGGCCTACATAACGCACCTGCGGATGTACTGCTGCGGCGTTCTCCACACTGCAGGATATATGCGTTTGATCTTTCATGTTGCTGCGGAAAGCAACCTGGAATGAAACCCGGCTGTTCCGTGCGGCCAGCAACTCCAGTTCGGTGGTGGTTTGAGCGGGTGATTGCGGAAATACCCGTTGCAGTGAAGTGGTTAGCCATACACACATAGACGGGTCTGATGTACGGGCTCCGGCAACGGCGGTACTCAACAAACAACCGGCAAAAAAAATCAGCAATCGTTGTGCAAGTCTGTTCATGATTTTTCTGTTTAAAGGAAAGCGCTTTACTTTATCGTTTAAGCAACCATTCAAAGTTGCGAAATTTTATTTAATTCACCATTATTTTTGGGAATAGCGCTTTACCCGTAAGCTGGCCTGCCGTTTATGCCCGGCAAAACCTTCCAGTTCACAAAGACGTTCGGCATACATACCTATTTTGGCGCTGGCCTCCGGGGTGCACCGCTGATAGGTGCAGGTTTTTAAGAACTTCCCCACCCACAGGCCGCCGGTATACCGTGCCGCCTTCATGGTAGGCAGGGTATGATTGGTACCGATAACCTTGTCGCCATACGCCACATTGGTTTCGGGCCCCAGGAATAACGCACCGTAATTGGTCATATGTTCCAGGAAATAGGAAGGATCGGCCGTAAGCACCTCTACATGCTCGTAGGCCAGTTTGTCTGCCTCCATCACGGCTTCTACCTTATCATTCACCAGTATAATGGAGCCGTAGTTCTTCCATGCTGCTCCAGCCAAATCTGCGGTGGAAAGTGTTTTCAGCTGCTCCTCTATTGCGGCCATGGTTTCCCGGGCCAGTGTTTCAGAAGTGGTGATCAGGGTAGCCGGGGAAGTGGGGCCATGCTCTGCCTGTCCGAGAAGATCACAGGCCACCATCTCCGCATCTGCCGTTTCATCGGCAATCACCAGCACTTCTGTAGGACCTGCCAGCAGATCGATTCCCACCCTGCCGAACAGCTGCCGTTTGGCTTCTGCCACATAGGCGTTGCCAGGACCTACAATCATATCCACTGCGGGAATGGAACCGGTACCAATGGCCATTGCGCAAAGTGCCTGTACCCCGCCCAATATATAAATTTCATCTGCACCGGCAAAATGCATGGCACAAACCGTTGCCTCCGGTATCTTACCCAGTATGGGTGGCGTGCAGGCGATGACTCTTTGTACACCCGCTACTTTAGCAGTAAGTACGCTCATATGTGCCGAAGCCACCATCGGATAACGGCCTCCCGGAATATAGCATCCCACGCTGTTTACGGGTATGTTCTTATGCCCTAAAAACACTCCGGGAAGGGTTTCCACTTCCAGGTCCAGCAACGTGTTCCGCTGCTGCATTGCAAAAAAACGGATCTGCTGCTGCGCAAAAAGGATATCGTCCTTTACCTGCTGCGGAGTGCGGTCTACGATAGCCTGTATCTGATCAGCTGAAAGCCGGAAGGATGCCGGTGTCCATTGATCCAGCCGCTCCGCATACGCACGCACGGCCTCATCCCCACCAGATTCAATACTCCGGATCATCGCTTCCACGGTTCCTTTTACGTTCGAATGTTCCTGCTGCAATTCGGTTACAGCCTTGCCCTGTTTGATAAAACGTGCCATAATTATTCTTTTGAATGCTTTGATCGGTTTGTTATTATTAATAGCATCATTTGCCCCAAAGGCGGGTATCATTTCCCTTGCTCTTCCGCCATTCGTTTCGCCAGCGATGGATATCGGTGGGGCCGATCAGCGGCATCGGCCGGCGTGCGGAGGCATCCGGTATGGGCGGTACCCGGGCGGCTACATCCTGGTACCAATAAGCCACACTGGCCAGATCCAGCGTCAACACATTATTACTTCCATGTTCAATAGAGAACCGCAACGACCGGTCGAAGTAAACCGGGTCGGCAATATGGAACCGGTAAATATGGGTACGGCCCAGGAAACCGATATCCTCATTCACTTTTGCGTAACCAAAATAAGGTGTTGCATACGGTTGTTTGGGAGCACCCCAGGACGTATTAAAATAATCTTCGGTGCCGGTACCATTCAGCGTGGGCAGGGTGTCGCCGTCTATAAACCACATATCATCCCCTTCACCATACCAGTATGGCGTGGGTGCCTGCACATAATAGTTAACGCCTGCAAAATGGCCCTTGCCTTTGATATCCGCAATCATATAATTTTCCCTGCCATTTTTATTGGGCGGGTTGCCACCAAACATCCAGTGTTCATTTTCCACGCTATCCACCGGCCTCGTCAGCTGCTTGTTATACCAGGCATGAAACCGGCCGGTCTGCGGGGGCAGGGCTTTCATTTCCTGGTAATCGATATAAAAATACAGGGCATTGATATTGCCGCCGGTCTGGTTCTCAATTTCTATACGCGCACCCGTTGCAAAAGGCATGGCAAAATAACTTACCAGTCCGTTTCCGTTTGCAGGTGTAGCGGCCAGTGCAGCGGATGTAAACAGGTAGGTATCATTCCATCCCTGTCCGAAGAAAGGCCCAACCGGCGCTTCCACAGACGGGTATGTATTGCCATCCCAGTACATCCGGAGGATCACATCATTCCGGCTGAGCACATTGGGCTCCGGCGAAAGCGTCATCCAGATATGATCGATGATCCCCGCTCCCGCAACGTTAAAGATCGTACGTTTTTCACCGGGCCTGATATCCTTCAGGTTATCATGATTATCCCCGGAGGGGTCGTAACTGCTGATCCGTTTTGTTTTTATGCCCTGCTTTATGCTGGTAAGCCCCATCAGGTCCTGACCAGCCAATTGCAGGGTGCCTGCCAGCAGTAATAGCAGAATAAAATTCTTTTTCATGGATGCTTTTAATTCAACTAGAGCGATGATGATTGTTATCAGTGACAAGCGGGACAGATGCGACGTGGAGTACGCGTCCCAATCATGTGGCACAATGTAGATCCGAACCAACTATTACCGCTCATTCCCCCATAGCTTCGGATCATTGTTTTTGCTTTTACGCCATTCATTGCGCCAGCGGTGAATGTCGCCAATATCAATCATCGGCATGGGCTGTCTTGCCGCCTTTGAAGGAATGGCGGGAACCGCGTGGGCCTCGGGCTGATACCAGTAGGCCACGCTGGCCAGATCGAGCGTTAATACATTGTTATGCCCGTGTTCGATCGAAAAACGGAAGGCCGTATTAAAATAGAAAGGATCGGTGATATTGAACCGGTACAGGTGTGTGCGGCCCAGCCAGCCAATATCATTGTTTACCCGCGCATAACCATAATACGGATGTTCATAAATGGATTTCGGGCACCAGGCGGTATTGAAGTAGTCTTCCGTTCCCGTGCCTTTAAGAACTGTGCCCTTTGCCCCATCGATCTCGATCCGGTCATTGCCTTCCCCATACCACATGGGTGTGGGTGCATGTACATAATAGTTCACACCCACAAAATGTCCTTTGCCTTTGATATCGGCGATCAGGTAGTTGTCCTTACCGCTTGTGTTATTTCCCGGCTTTCCAAACATGGCCCATTCGTTTTCACCTTCGGTTTTCGAGGTTTCAGTCAGCTGCTTATTGTACCAGGCATGAAACCGCCCGGCCTTTGCAGGCAGCCGGTCCATTTCCACATAATCTACATAGTAGTAAAAATGACTGATCTCCTTTCCGGCCTGGTTTTCGATCTCAATGCGGGCACCCTTCGCAAAGGGCATCGAAAAATAACAGACCATTCCCTTGCCGTTTACCGGGCTGGCCGATAAGGGCAGCGCGCTATAGGTATACGATTCATTCCATCCCTGTCCGAAGAAAGGCCCGATGGGTGCCATCACGGAAGGCGATGCATTGCCATCCCAATACATTTTCAGGATTACATCGTTACGGCTCAAAGCCTCCGGCCCCGGCGCCATCGTGATCCAGATATGGTTGATCATACCGGCCCCCTTTACATCAAAAATGGTTCTTGTTTCCTTTTCACCGATGCGTATAAAATCATTACCGGCGCCGGCCGTATCATGACTGCTTACGCGCTTTGAGATCACACCGTCCTGCATCATAGAAAGCGCGGCCAGGTCATTGGCCGTTGTTTGGCCGCAAACTGTGCCGGCCATCCATATTCCAATTAATAATATAATTGCAGATTTTTTCATCATTCAGTTTTTTTCATCATCTGATCAATAACGGCCGTACCAGTGGTACGCATGCCGGAGTGCTTTGTAACATCCCAGAAGCTTTGCTGCTGCATGATCTGGGCCTGTGTGGTCACAATCCAGCTCTGGATCCAGCCTGTAAGCGTGCACCAGGCACCCCAGCCCGCATCGGAATTGGAGGCCCAGTATTCCCACTTACCATAGTCGAAGGCCCTGAACCAGGCACCATCCAGATCCTTATGCCTGCTGCTTTGCACCTGTATCCGGGTCAAAAAATCAGACAGTTTGTTTACCGCTTGCAGGTACCCTTTGTTGCCGGTTGCCAGCGCTGCTTCGTGCAGACTGAACACCGCGAAATTATTTGTGTACAGCATGCAGGATATTTTTTGTCCGTTTTGTGAAATCAGCGAACCTTCATCCGAACCGTAATCGTTGTTTGATTTCAGTTCCCGGAACATGCCTTTCCCTTTGCCCAGTTCCTCCCGGATGGCACCGCTTTCATCCTGGTATTTTAGCATCTCGCGCACCATCTCATCCAGCCAGCGCCGGTGCAGCGGTGTATCTTCCACGCGTACCAGCCAGGCCAGGGGCAAAATGAGCCGGGCACGCTGGGTTTGCAGGCTGCTGCCCCATTTCCATTTGTCGGGATAATCCTTCATGGTAATGGCGATGGCTTCCTTTGTACGTTGCAGCAACGGCGGATAGTGTGTTTTATCATACAACCACAAATAAAGGGCCCACATCCACGATTCAAAATGGGGTGAAGGATGTTCCAGGTTGCGGTTATAATAATAGGGCCACCCGTTTTTGATGATATCATTTTCCTCCAGCCGTTCGCCCCGGAACCCCCGTTTGCCGGTGGTTCTGAAATTGGCCATGATGGCTTCCGCCAGTTCCTTATCCCACTGATCCGTTTTCAGGTATCCCGCCGTGCCCAGTGCGCCCAGTATAGCGCGGGCATTATCATCTCCATAAAATGTACCGGCATTGGTGGTTGCCCAGCCGATCAATCCGTAAGCAGGACTGCCCGGATCATTCTTGGGGCCTGCCCGCAGGTTGGAGGTTTTAAAAAGGAAATCGATGATATTCGTTGCTTTTGTTTTATACGCTGTATTATTCAGCAGCTGCCCGGCTGCAGCCAGGGCCATACTGGCTTCTCCCTGTACATCGGCGCGCATCCAGTAACGGTATTGCTGACTGCCGTTGTAATAGATCGTGGAAGTGTGCCCTTCAATGATTCCCAGCGATCCGTCGCCATTGGGCTTTTCCTGCGGTACCGGAGGTCCTACCGGCTTCAATCCGTCTACTCCGCCATATTTCATCCAGTCTGCCTTCCAGCCGGGATGTACATAAAAGCGGCCGTTCGAAAACCATTCCACTCCTTTTTGCACACTGTTGCGCAAAGCATTCGCCGGCAGGGGCGCATTCCGGTCATACATGGGCCGTACATCCTGCGGCCAGTGGTTAATGGCAACCGCAGTGTTACCGGTAAGCTGCTTTATGATATACAACAAAACGGTTTGCACCGGTTGCGTAGGACCATAGCGTCCGGTTTTGAAATTACTGAGGGCAGTGGTACTGATGAGCACGCCGTTCCTGCGGAATAACAGCGGATAGGTTTTCGTGCTATCCAGCCCCAGTTCTGCTTTATCCACGCCTACCACTTTGGCCAGCACCATTAATGGATCGGTGGCACTAACCGGCCATACATAACAGTTATGAATCCCCAGCAATGCCAGGCGTGGCAGCCGGGCACCAAACAGATCGGTTGTCACCACACCCCGTTCCAGATGTGTTTCCAGCGGTTGCGATGGAATATCCAGTCCGGGATAAGCGGAGGGATATTCCACATAGAGCCGTAGCCTCCGGGAGGCTGCAGTTTGTAACAGCGCCTCATTGATGCGATTCTTTGCGTCCGGCGCCGGATACCGGTCTGCTGTAATAAAAACCCCGGATCCGGCAGGTGCCGCCTGAATGGCAGCTTCCGGACTATTATAGCGCTTTACCAGATAGCCCTGTGCTTTCAGCAAGAGGTACAGATCATTTTTTGCACCCCCGTAATAGGAAATGCTCTTTTTCAAAGACTGGGCCGTTGCTGTAACAGTGATACACCATACAAGAAGAAGGGCTGTCATTTTATATCGCCAAAACATATGCTTATGATTTTATCAGGTGCGTATTCCGTTTATAAAATTGTTGCTGCAGCAGGTCGATCGCCGCCGCTTTTATCCGCCCCGCGGCACTTTTTTCAAGGAAGGACCATTTACCGGGACCGGTTTCATAACCGCCTTCTTCAAATGCACGCAATGTTGGTACGTACCCGATGTTATTTTCGGAAAACCCTGCAATAATGGTATGTTCAAAAGGCGACGCCTCCTCAATCTCCAGGGCTGTTTCCACAAAGATCTCACCGGGCAGGAACAGGATGGCCAGAGAGTTAAAATGCAGCAGGCTGATCCGCGCCAGGGCGTCCAGCGGATTGGTAATACCGGATCCTTCCCTAACCGCAAAAGGGATCGCACAGCGTTGAAAAGAAAATGCGGTATCCGCCAGTTGCAACGGCTCCTGTGTTGCTACCAGTTTTGCCATTGCCACGCCGTGTGCATTTGCATAAGCGGCCCCCATGGATACCGTAGGCGGGTTGATATCACCGGCGGCTCCGTTCAGGAACAATGCCGTACCGTTTTGATCCGATTGTTCCAGTGCCTTGCAGAGTTCGCCCGGGAAATCGGCAGACACCGCGGGGATACACATCTCATGTACCGGGTGGCAGACCGCCTGCACCACCGTTGCAATGCCCTGCCTGTCTTTACCGGTAAGGCGGACGGTCTTCACCCGCCGGTCTACCGGCTCCCCGTTCATCAGCGCCTCGGATACGGGCTGCAGCGCATCGGAGATCACCATACCTTCCGGTAAACGGATCCGCCGTTGCAATGAATATCCTTCCAGTACGGCCGTTGCCACCGATAACGTACAGGGCTGAAGCCGGGCCACCGCTGTATGGATCGCAGCCCGGATATCCTGCTGCATTTTTTTTAACCAGGCCATAAAGGCAGGTGTCTGGTAAAGCCCTGTAAGGCCGCCCGACTCCGGCGCGCTGTGGGTGTGGGTACAACAGATCACTATATTTGCGGCCGGAACCGCATCTGCCATTTCCGCTTTAAAGTGCTCCCAGCCCCCAACCGAAGTATCGGTAAGCGACAGCAGGTCCAGTGCTACTACCGCCAGTTTTTCCTTTCCGGATTGCAGGACCAGCACCCGCGCTTTCAAAGGTGTATGTATGGATTCAAAGGCAGCATATTCCGCTTTTACAGATGAAGTAAGCAACCCTACCTCCAGCGGTGGTGTAATATCGGTTACTGCGGCGCCCGCATATAGTTCAGACTGACTCATAGCGTTCCTTTTATCCAGTTGTAGGCCTGCAGCCAGAAGTCGTTGTAGTTTTCCCACAACTCAAAATTGATGCCCCAATGCGGTGCCGGATCCGACATATAAGTAAACACACGGCCCTGCCCGTATGCACCGGCAACCACCAGCGGATGTCCGGTTTCTTTTACCCGAACGATTACATCGTCCTCGTTTTTAACGGTCACTTCATTATAGCCAAATATCGGCGGAAATGTATCCCAGGCCAGCCCCTTTACAACCGGATGATCGGGTTTCACCACCTCGGCGGTGAACCCGGCCGATGATTCCACCAGGTCTTCGATCAGCAGGCAATTCACCGGAAGCGCCTCCTGCAGCGTGCTCCGGCCCCAACCCGACCGGCTTTGCACCCCACTGAATGATAACCATCCGCCCAGCATCATCATGCCTCCGCCCCTGTGGATCCATTCCTTAATGGCCTCTATACGGTCCGGGAACGTAACGATCTTATGTTCGCGGCGCGCCCTGTCAAAAAAGCTGGGATACAGGTGAAAGCATTTTGCCTCCACATCACTAATGATCAGTGCTTCGGATTGTTGCAGGTATGCTTCCAGCTTGCCTGGTTCCAGCCGGTACAGTTCCCAGTTGGATAACGGCGTTACATCCGCCTGCTGTTCCAGCGCTTCGGTTAAACGTTCTCCGTAAAAATGCAGATCCGCGTCTTTTGTTTCTGTGCCAAATGGTGTTTCAATAAACGTGGGCCCTACATGAAAAACCCAGTCGCCCAGGTACAGCACATGCTCTTCTTTTGTTCGTACTACTTGTTTTGCTCTCATAACTTTTATATATGTTTTATGAATCCGGTATGGATCGTTTAAGATGGTTCGTGATAATGGGCGGTGTCCGCTTTACGGTCGCCCGTGCTTATTTCCAGTTCTGTAAGGTAGCGGGAAGCCATTTTGCGAAAGGCGATAAAAAGCAATATAGCTGCCAGCAGGGTAAGCAGGCCGGTGCCATACCGCGCAAACCAGGCATGGGTGAGCCCGAGTATGAATAATGAAACAGATACGGTTCCAACGATGGCGATAAAGATTCCTTTCAGGATGGGACGCAGCGGCCGGTACGCACCGGGTTCCCCGCTGCTCCGGAAGGGCTTCCAAAAACCCAGTGGCCGTGCGCGTTTATAAAAATCCTGTAACAGCGGCTGCGGATCGGGTCTGGTAAGCAATGCCACAACGATCCAGAGCAGCGTGGTAAGTCCCATCACCAGCAGGGTTTGCCAGTACCAGGCAACCACCAGCCGCTCTGCGCCAGCCACCCCCAGGTATATGAGTAAGCGGGGGCCCAGTACTACTACACAAAATATGGCGGCACCTCCAAAAGACGCCGCAATCCGTGCCGGGCCGTTAAACCGCCACCACCACCATTGCGCCCAGTTGGCCGGCAGTTCAGCCGCACTTAAGGACAACATAAAAATGGCCACATCCGTAATGATAACAACGTTGTATACAACGGCAATGGAAACGGCGAGTATTACCAGCATGGAGATCTTGCCGACAAACAGGTAATGCTTTTCTGAACGATCGCGCACAAACCAGCGGCGGTAGATATCACTAACCAGTATCTGGCTGCCGAAGTTGAGGTTGTCGCCTACAGTAGACATCGTTGCAGCCAGCATGGCCGCCACCATCAGCCCCATGGCACCAGATGGCAGCAGCATCTTCATCAGCCTGCCGTATACCAGCTCCCTGTCCGCCCCCGTTTGCCGCAGCTCCGGCCACAGCACGGCCGCACTGATACTGGGCAAGGTTACCAGCAGTAATAATACAAACATAGAGATGGCTGCCACCACGTACATCGTCAATGCTTCTGCTGGTGTACGGGTGGAAAGGATGCGTTGCCCTTCCATAGCGCCCCCCATGGGTGCAGCATCACCGCCATAGCCGATGCTTTGCCCGATCAGCCATCCGAAGGCCGCGGCCAGCGGAAACACCTCCTGCTTTTGGGGCGGTATGCTTCCCAGTATTTCCGCACTGTGCGGTCCAAATGCCTGTTCGATGGCTTTTACCATGGCCGTAGCCCCGCCAAAATGTTGCAGGGTCAGGAACAGCAGCAGCAGGGTTCCCGCCAGGAAGATCAGCATCTGGATAAAATTGGAGATCACCACGCCTTTGTATCCGGATGAAAATACAAACAGCAGGGATACGGGCACCACCAGGCAAAGCGTTTCAAACTTTGTAAGATCAAAGGCCGGGCCCATTATTTTATAAGCGGCCAGCAAAGTGATGCCGGTCCAGGCGGGCATTGCAATGAGCGAGGTGCGCAGGGCGATCCACAACCGCATAATACCTGCCGCCCTTTTTGGGAACCGCAAGTCATAAAACTCAAGCGATGTAAACAGGTTGAGCCGCCGCCAGAAAAAAGCAAAGAGCACGCCGCCCAGGAACAACGCCAGTCCAAAACGGCTTAAATACCACCAACAGATAAACCCGCCGGTGGCCACAGCCAAACCGCCGTAACCGGTGGCGGCATCCGGGCTCACCAGCGCTGCTGTGTAAGAAACACCGTTGAGCCATCCAGGTATCTTCCTGCCGCCCAGGAAAAAATTATCCATACTCTTGTTGGCAAAGCGCCGGTGCCAGAGACCGATCCCCAGCATCAGCAGCAGGTACCCGATCACAATCCAAATATCCAGATGATTCCAAATCCTCATTTTAATATTACTTTATTACAGGGAAGTTACATAATTGTAACCCGGGGCTTTGTTTTGTACTGAATGTGCCGGCAAGAACGGCTGCAACTAAACCACCTTCTGTTAACTGCAGCCGTCTTTTTTTAGCAGCAATGAATAACCGGCCATACGTTTACAATCCCTGTATCCTTTCGGCCACCGGCGGCAGCGGCGGCAGCTTACATTCAGGGCGGTCCAGGTAAAAATACGCCGTGGCGGAATAATGATCTACCCGGTAAAAATTCGTCCACTCGTCCTTCGGAAACTGTTCGTCAAATACATCCGGATAGTGCTGTTCATCCAGGATTTTGATAAGGCGTTCTGAAGTCATTACCGTTACCGGCCGGGCACGCCCGCCTGCCTTAATGATGGCCCGGATGGAATCCCTTCCGCCGCCGCCCATTTGCTGGATGGTAACCTTACAGCTGCTGTTAAAAAAAACCGGGTCGGGAATATGATACCGGTAAAATGAAAAGCGACCCTTTACCTTATCCACGATGGGAGCCCCCTGGTATAAATTAGCGAAAGGCCCCAGGTTCCAGGCAGAGCCGATATAATCCTCCGTACCCGTTCCGGCCAGGGTGGGATACTGCTGATCTCCATCCAGGTATATTTTTACTTCGCCTTCGCCAAACCAGGTACTGCCATATACTTTATCTGTTACTATGCCGACATTGGTACCCAGGAAGCGGCCCTTCCCGTGTACCTGCGGAAGAATCGCAAAATCGTCCCCAAGCTTTGAGCCATTGTTGGTACTCCAGTATGCATGGAAGTACCCGGCCTGCAACACCGGCCGTTTCAGCGCGGAAAAATTAATGTCGTAAAAAAGCAACTGCTTCACGTTCGACTCGTTGATGAAAACGATTTTTGCATGCTTTTTAAACGGCATCGGGATATAACAATTAAACGACCGCCCTTCCGGGTCTGAAAAAGCAGCACTCTGAAAGGCTGTTTTCAAACCAAGACTGATCCCGAAGAAATCGCCCAGGGGAGCCGATACCGCCGGCTTTTCCGCATTGTCCCAGTACATTTCAATGCGGATCGATCGAAGCGCTGCCGGGCTCCGGTCGATCACCGTCATCCAGATACGATGAATGATACCGGCGCCGGAATAATCCATCAGCACTTTGCTGGCACCCGGCAGGATCCACTCGGAAGAATGGCCTTTCGCGCCTTTGTTCTCTGTTGCCGCCCCGCCTTTTTCTCCGCGGATATTCTCAAAACTGATCCACCGCGATTCCGTACCCGCAGCCGGCAGCTCATATAACTGCTGCGCCTGCACGGTTCCGCTATAGCTCAGTAACCACCCTAATAAAACTACCTTAAATATTACCTTGCCTACGTAGGTAAAATCATTACAATACATGCTCATAAAAAATGCTTATTCATTACCAAAACGGATTCTGTACCAGGTTGTGATTTTTATCGATATCCCGCTGCTGTATCGGCCACAGGTAATGTTTTTTATCAAAAATCCGTTTCTCAATCATCGTACGTTTATAAAAGGCATCACTGGCGATCGTATAAGGCACGATGGGACTTTCGCTGGTCAACCCGTTTACATTTAAGCCGTATATATTCCGGTTATCGGTAACTTCTGCAATCTTCCAGCGGTGGCAATCAAAATAGCGGTGGGTTTCAAATGCCAGTTCTATACGCCGTTCATGCCGGATGGCTTCCCGCATGGCATCTTTTGAAAGACCGGCTGTAAGGCCCGGCAGCCCTGCGCGTTCACGGATCAGGTTCACATATTTGTATACATCGGCAATGGGGCCCTGCGCTTCATTTAATGCCTCTGCGTAGTTGAGGTATTGTTCGCCCAACCGGAAAAAAATCCAGGTGCGTTTGGGATCCGACTTTGGCGACATTACAAATGCCGGGTGGGTTAGTTTCTTCAGCAGGTATCCTGTTTTACTGTAAAAATCGGAGCTTACATTCGTGCGCCCATCCAGCCCCAGTTTCCAGAATTGTAAAGGCGTTTTACGCAGCTGCGGCGTTCCTGTTTTATATTTTGCCCCGGTAAAATTGATGGTGGCATAAAAGCGGGGCTCGCGGTTCACATACATGGTGCGGGTGCCCGCATAATAATAATCCGTTTCCGTTGCAGCCTGTGCATTTTCGGTATACCCCGACAGCGGATCAATGATGGGCGTCATGTCTGCATTATAGCCCGTGATGGGCCGGATGCCGTTGGCCATTTCATAATCGTCTACCAGGTCCTGTGTGGGCGATTGCAACGGCCAGTTGGCGCCCGTCATGCCCCGTGGTTCACTGTAGGCATCGATATTCTGATAGTCCGGATCATTACAGGTAAAAAACACCTCGTTGTTGAAGTTCATATAAAAGAGCTCCTGGTAATTTTTTACCGGGTTGTTATCCGCTGCACGGTACAGGCCGTAGCCCGCAGCGGTTGCTTCATCAATGCACTGTTTTGCAGCGCTGGCCGCTACCTGCCAGCGTCCGCCGTCAAAGTCGGGAAACAAGCGGGTTCCTTCTTTGTCTTTAAAGCTGGCATAATCCGGGTTGCCATTCCACAACGGGCTGGCCATATACAATAGCGTGCGGGCTTTGAGCGCCAGTGCAGCCGCTTTGGAAGGACGTCCGTAATCACTGGTGGAACTCACCTTGGGCTCCAGTAATCCTGCCGCTTTATCACATTCCGATACAATAAAATTTACACACTGATCGATGGGCTGTCTTTTTACCGTTGTAAAATCCTCATTCAGGTTATAGGTGCGATCAATGATGGGTACCGGACCATACACCCGGATCAGCAGGAAATGATAAAAGGCGCGCAGGAAAACCGCTTCCCCTTTCCACCGGTTGATCTTCGTTACCGGTGCCAGGTCGGAAGGAACCAGCTTATCAATATTCTCCAGGAACAGGTTGGCCTTCCGGATGGCATAATAACAATTCGACCAGAAATCCAGTGTATAGGTTACGGGGTTCCAGTTCCCCAGGTTCATATTGGTGGCAAAATTCCCTTCGTAACTCATCTCCATATCGTCGGAAGCGCCATTGAAGGGATTATTGGGTAACCCAGAGCCGGGGTTATCTACCATACGCAGTTCCTGTGGCAGCTGCGAATAAATATTGGTAAGGAACTGCTCGGTGAACCCGGAATTGGTAAAGATCTGATCCAGCGTAAGGTCGCCATCCGGCGTTTTATCCAGGTATCCTTTTTTACAGCCGGACAGGAACGCGAACACCAGCAAGACAGCTGTTATTTGTATCAACTTTTTCATGATGAATTTTTTTTTCGTTAAAACCTCACTTCGAGACCAAAATTGAAATTGCGGCTAATGGGATAACTTCCCGTGCCAAAATCCGACTCGGGATCAATGGCCTTGATATGATCCCAGGTGGCCAGGTTGGTGCCCTGTACAAAAAGCCTTGCGCCATTGAGTTTCCAGCGTTTCATCAGTGCATCGGGAAAATTATAGCCGATCTCTGCGTTCTTGATCCGCAGGTAATCGCCGCTGCGCAGGTATACCGTAGAACCCACGTAGTTGTTTTTGCTCAACGATCGTACCGCGGGAAATTTTGCTTCGCTGTTATCGGCGCCGGGTATCCACCGCTGATCGTATACCATCTGCATCACATTATACATGCTCTCGCCGGAAGCAAAAGGCATGGCGGTCCATTGCTGTGTAAAGAAGAAATCGCGCCGGGCCGCCCCCGTAAAGAAAATGGAGGCATCAAATCCTTTATAGGATAGTACGATGCCCAGGCCATACATCATCTGCGGCTCCGACCCGTATTTGCCGATCACTGTCATGTCTGCATTATCGATCTTATGATCGCCGTTGATATCCTTATACTTTACATCCCCCGGGCGGATCACGGACTGGAAATAAGTTTGGTCCGGACTGTTGGCAACATCTGCCTCATCTTTAAAAAAGCCTTCGGCAATATATCCCAGGTTGGAGCCGATCGGATAACCGCGCAGATCCTGCCATGGATACTGAAGCTTGGGATAATCATTTTCAATGATCCTGTTTTTTGCAAATGTGAGGTTCCCGTTTACGGAATAATAGAAGCCGCCCTTGGTCGTATTCCGGAACTGGAAGCTGCCGTCGATCCCTTTGTTTTCGGTAATACCCACGTTCCCGAAGGGAATAATAAAATCGGGATATCCTGCATAGATAGGAATGATCCGCCGGCTGAGCAGCTGATCTTCCCGCCGTTCGCGGAATACATCTGCTGTAAGTGTAATCATTCCCTGCAAAAGTTCCAGGTCCATCCCGATATTGGATTTATACGCGTGCTCCCAGGTCACATCCGGATTGCCGATAAAGTTTTCCCGCTTGCCGCCGGGGTTAATGTTCTGGTCCTGGCCAAAAACATAGCCGGGTGCATTTTTATCAAACCGGGTCTGAAATAAGAACCGGCCACCGCCAATACGGTCGTTACCCACCAATCCGTAGGAGCCTCTGAATTTTAAAAGATTGATCAAACCGGAGTTCCAGAACTTTTCATTGGATACGATCCAGCCCGGTCCTACAGACGGGAACAGGCCATACCGTTTTCCTTTCGGGAACTGCTCGGAGCCGGTATATCCTGCATTTACCTCCAACAGGTAGCGGGTATCATAGTTATAGGTAATCCGCCCGATCAGGCCCTGCCTGCGTTCCGGTATATTATCAATGGAGTTGCCGGCATTTACATTGTTATATTGCCGCCTGTTTGCGCCCAGCAATGCGGTGATATTGTGCTTTCCGAAACTGCGTACATAATCCAGCCGTAATTCTTCATATACGGTACGGTAATTCTCATTGAGGTTATACAAGCCCAGCGCCGTTTCCGTTACAATGGGCGTATAGCTTTCCTTGCCGGTAATGGGGTCCTTTTTATAATAAAAAGTGGCCGGGTCTTTAGAACGCACATTCTGCGTAATGTCTACCACATCAAATGCAGCCAGTCCGTTTAACGACAGGCCCTGCACCAGACCACCCATATCCCAGCGCACATTCAGGTTACTGGTGATGGTATTATAAAACTGCGTGGTATAACCGGTTTGTGTAACCAGCGTATAGGGATTGATCCTTGAATCGCCCGAGGCACCGGGGTTGGATCCGTCCGGGTTCTTTACCGGGTACATCAGGGGGTTGGTCAGCTTGAGTACATCAAAAATCGTAGACCGTGCCCTGCCGGGGAAATTAGCAGCTTTTGAAATTCCTGCCAGCCCCAGATCTACAGTCAGCCGCTTGTTCAGCTTTACATCCACCCTGGAGCGGAAGTTATACTGGCGCATCATTGCGTTGGTCTTATATTCTACTTTGGGATCTTCTACATACATCCCCTGCTGCAGGGTGTAGCCCAGGTTTACATAATACCGTACGATCTCGGTTCCGCCGGTAATACCCAGGTTGTTGATACTTTGCATGGTGTTTTTCCGGAAAATGGTCCGGTACCAGTCCACATCCGGGTAGAGATAAGGGTCCGATTGATCTTTAAATTTTTGCAATTCCGTAGCGGAATACTTCGGCGCCTCCCCCACATTGGCCCTGGATTCATTCACCAGGGATGCATATTCATAGGCATTGATATTGTTCTCGATCCGCTGTGGAGTAGCTACTGCTGTTTCTGTACGGAAGATTACCCGCGGCCTTCCGATAACGCCCTTCTTGGTTACGATCAGGATCACACCGTTGGCGCCCCTGTTACCATATACCGCGGTTGCGGAAGCATCTTTCAAAACGGAAAAACTCTCAATATCCTGGATGTTCATATTGGTCCAGTAATCGTTCAGTTCCCGCTCCACCCCGTCTACGATGATCAATGGTTTGTTCACGCCACTTTGTGAAACCAGTCCGCGTATATAGATCTTCGCGGCGTCATAGCCCGGTTCCCCCGAGGTTTGCCGGGTTAACACACCGGCCAGTTTACCGCCGATGGCATTGGTAAGCTGCGGGGTAGAATACTTCTGGATTTCGGCCACGCTCACCGTTGAAACAGCGCCCACCATGGTTGTTTTCTTTTGCGATCCGTAGCCGACCACCTGAACTTCATTCATTTTCTGTCCTTCCAGGTCGGGCGCCAGCTGGATCACCAGGGTTGGACGCTTATCCAGCAGCAGCGCCTGTTCCAGGTAGCCTACCGAGGTTACCACCAGGGAGTCGCCGCTCCGCGCTTCGATGATAAACTTACCATCCAGGTTGGTAACCGCACTGCGGGATGATCCTTTGATCTGCACCGAAGCATTAGGCACCGGGTTCTTGTTCTCATCCTGTACCAAACCATTCAGTATATAGGACGGCACCGTGTCCTGTATGAAGGTTAGGGATGGCGATCTGCCTGTGCGACCGGCAGCGATAGCATGTGCAGTGTTCAGGACGAGGCCGAACAAAAAAATGATTAAACAGCGTTTGGTAATCCGCCGTGCGGGACCATCCGGGGCCGGTATCTTTTTTGCGGCCGGGATGCTGCAAAGCAGTGGAATCATTACTCGTTTCATATTTGAGGCAATTTTTTTTATGGTTGGATCTGCAGCCTTTTTCCTGGCAACAAAAATCCCCTGCATCGTCCCGCACGGGTCAATGGCTGCATCTGATTTTTGAATACGTATTCAAAATAGATGAAAAAAAAGCTATTTTTTCTTTCTTACGGTATTCCGTATTACCAGGCGTCCTTTCATGGCAACGATCCGGGGCGCGGCATTCTTATCGTTTATTTCTTTTAATAGTAATTCTACGGTGCTGGTTACCATATCCTCCAGCGGCTGCTCCCAGGTAGTTAAGGGATAGGGCGTCCAGCCCAGCATCCGGATATTATCAAACCCTACTACCGATACATCTTCCGGAATGCGGAAACCCACCAGCCGTGCAGCATCCATTACCCCCAGCGCAATGATATCACTGCCGCAAAAAATGCAATCAATATTTTTATTACGGGTCAGCAGCTCCTGCGCCGATTTAAATCCACTTTCATAGGTATAGGTTCCGGGGATGATCGTAAGTTCTTTGATATTCCGTTCCCGCAGCACCTCCTGGAACCCCTTCAGTCGATCTACCGTTGTAGACGTATTCCGCGGGCCGGATATAAATGCAAATGTGCGGTGCCCCATTTCCACCAGGTAGGTGGCAATCTGCTGTGCCGCCAGGTAATTGTCGCAGTAAACGGCGCTGCAATTCAATCCCTCGGCGTGGCGGTTAAACAGGATGGAAACGATTCCGCTCCGTTTCAGTTTACGCGTAGCACCTTCTGAAAGCAGGGCATCGGTTACAATAATACCCTCCACATTAAATTCGAGCAGCTTGGCAATCTCCCATTCTTCGATGATCTCATTTTCCGAATTATTAAATATCAGCTGGTAGCCAAGCGGTGCTAAACGGGTATGAAAAATTTCCAGTACGGCCGAATAAAACGGGTCTTTTATATTGCGCATAATAATACCCACCATCATCGTTTTGCGGGTAATAAGGCTTCTTGCCTGGGCATTGGGTTTGTATTCGAGCTCTGCAGCCGCATCCAGGATCTTCTTCCGTTTTTTTTCCGATACATTGGCACCTCCGGCAAACACACGGGACACAGTGGCCTGTGATACCCCCGCCAGTTGCGCCACATCTTCTGATGTGGCATTTCGCTTTTCCGGATTTGTTTTGCCTGCCGATTTCATTATTGAATACGTATTCAAAAACTAAGGTAAAACTTTCTTTTAAACTGACAAATTTTTTTTATTCTTTTTTAAAAGAAGCAAAAAGAGGCGGCCCCTGTCCTGAATCAGCTTGCATTAAAAACGGTATAACTACAACCATCAACCGGATTTTTCAGGACCGCCTCTTTTAACCGCGCACTGCAGCGCCTATACTTTCTTCAGCTTCCAGCGGCCGCGTTTAAACAAAATGAACGAAACCACCGTAATAGCGGCTTCCGATACGGGTATGGCAATAAATACCCCCCGCTCATTCAAACCAACATACACGGCCAGTAAATACGCCAGCGGTATCTGGAACAACCAGAAACCAAAAAGATTTACCCAGGTGGGCGTCCAGGTATCGCCCGATCCGTTAAAGGCATTGATCATCACCATTCCTACCCCGTAAAACACAAAGCCGCAGGCCATCGTATACATAGCCGTTTGAGCAATGGATTGTACGTGTTGTTCTGTGGTAAAAAAAGAAACCAGCCAATTGGCCAACAAAAAGAACACGGCACTTACCAGCACCATAAACAATACATTGTATTTTACGGTGGTCATCACCGAGGCTTCTGCCCGCTCGGGGGCATTGGCACCCAGGTTTTGTCCAACCAGTGTAGACGCCGCATTGCTCATGCCCCAGGCCGGCAACATAAAAAACATCATCAGGCGCAGCGCCGTTTGATAGCCGGCAGAGCCCTCATCACCGCCGGTTACCGCAACAAGGCGCGCCAGCACGATCCAGCTGCAGGATGCAATCACAAACTGGAAGATACCGGGCACCGCAATCTTTACCATCGACCGGATCACCGGAAGATCCAATCCGAAATGCGTAAGGCGCATCCTGAATGATCCTTTGCTACGGAACAGGTGATACAACTGGTACAGCACTCCAATCGTTCGGCCTGTGGCCGTGGCCATGGCAGCGCCGGTTAAACCAAAAGCCGGTATGCCTCCCCAGCCGTTAATGAATACCGGGCATAAGATGATGTTACAGATATTGGCAATCCACAGGCTCTTCATGGCAATGGCCGCATTACCGGCTCCCCTGAAAATACCATTGATAAGAAACAACAGCATGATGGAAATACTGCTGCCCATCATGATCGCCGTAAACTGTTTCCCATGTTCGGCAGCAGGTTCCGATGCCCCCATCAGCAACAGGATCTCTTTGGCATAAAACATACCAACCCCGCTCAGCAGTACTGTTACTGCCGTTGCAATCAGCAGTGCCTGAGCTCCGGCATGCGCCGCACCTTCCGGATTTTTTTCACCAATACGGCGCGCTACCACAGCTGTAGCCGCCATGCTCATACCAATAGCAATGGAATACATAACGGTTAATACCGACTCTGTCAATCCTACCGTTTGTATGGCAAAACTGCTTTCCTTTAAATGCCCAACAAAATACAGGTCAACCAATGCAAAAACAGATTCCATACTCATCTCCAGCATCATGGGAATGGCCATCAGCAATACCGCCCTGCGGATGCTGATGGTTGTATAATCCGTTTCAGTTCCTTTAAACGCTTGTTTCAAAAACAACAGCGCAGCCGATACCTTCGGGGTATCTTTATGATCAAAAGACATAATTTTCTTATTCGTTTAAATGAAAATAAAATGCGATCCCGCAACAGCGGAACGCCACTTGGCAAATAGTTACAACGGAGATCGTTTAATGATACTTAGTGGAGCAGTACAACGATCGAAGCGGCAATGATTTTCATCAAAGTAGATTTTGAAACGCGAAGATAGGAGTTTTTGGAGATTTCAGCGGTCGGATTTTAGTGGTCAGTTATCAGTATTCAGTTTTCAGTATTCAGTTTTCAGACATCAGTTACTGTTGCCTCGTGATCGGTGATACCATCAAGCATCAAACGGATCCAACCTGGAACATTGAACATTAAACCTGAAACAAACACCAGTTTTCAGACATCAGTTTTCAGTATTCAGCTATCAGTACACAGTTATCAGTTTTCAGTATTCAGTATTCGCGGTTCGTTTTCAGTGTCGTGTTCTGAAATGTGTTTTTGATGGATATATGGTTTTAATTTTTGTCTTTTGATTTTTTGCCCGTTGATTGTTGGTTTTTGTTATTCCCCCTTTCGTTCCGTGGCTCCAGCATTTTGTTCCTTGTTTTTTGGCTCTTAGAATTTAGAACTTAAGATTTGGAATTTAATTATTTTTAAGCCTCCTATTGTCAAATCCGTAGGATAACGTTTTAAATGAACCGCCCGCTGCACTTGATCCTGCCCCTGCTTGCAGGCTTTTTTTTACCGGCATCCCACCTGCCTGCCCGGCAAGCTCCGCCGGGGCGCCAGGTATATCCCCTCCCTTCCCTACCCGGAGAAAAGATCATTTCCGCTGAAGATAGCATCAAAAACCGGCGGATCCCGGAGCTGGCGATGGAACAACTCAATAACTTTCCGATGAAGACGCAGTTTTCCATCGCAATAATCCAGAACGGCAACACATCTTTTTTGGGTCTGTTGAAGGAGAAGGATAGCATCCGGACTATTGACAACCGCACCGCCATCTTCGAGATCGGCTCCATTACCAAAGTATTTACCGCTACCGTACTGGCAGCGCTGGTAATTGAGAAAAAATTACAGCTCGAAGACAAGATCAATCCTTATTACCCGTTTCAATTCAACCAGGCTATTCAACCTGATCTTAAAAGCCTGGCCAATCACACTGCCGGGCTTCCGCGACTTCCTTCCAATTTTGCGGCAGCAAGAACGGCACCGCTGAATCCCTATAAAAATTACGGCAGTCAGCAACTGGAAGATTATCTGAAAAATGAATTGCCCCTGCAACAACCGGCAGGAGCAACATTTGAATACTCCAACCTGGGCGCCGGACTATTGGGGTATACCCTTGGGTTATCGCAAAAAACCAGTTTCCCGTTGCTGTTAAAGAAGCGGGTGCTTCACAAGTACCACATGCAGCATACATATACCAGTGCCCTGCAGGCCGGTGCTCCACTTGTAAAAGGGCTCAATGAAAAAGGCAATGAAGTGCCTAACTGGGATTTTGACGTACTCTTTGGTGGCGGAGGGCTGCTATCCTGTTCACAGGACCTGGCGCTATTTGCAACAGCGCAATGGGATACATCCAATAAGGAGCTGGCGCTTACAAGAAGGCCCACATTTACGGTAAACGACCGGATGCAGATGGGGCTGGGCTGGCACATCATTCGCACCAATGACAACCGGCAATTGTACTGGCACAACGGGGGTACCGGAGGGTATACCTCATCGATGGCGATCGATATCGCTGCTCAAAAGGGCGTCATCATTCTTTCAAACGTTTCCGCATTTCACCCGCAGAAAGAACGGATCGATCAGCTTTGTTTTATCCTTGCACGCCTGATCGCAAAAAAGACAGAAGCCGTTGCTCCTTAAAAGCAAACGGCCTCCGTTTAAAAAAAGTGTTTCGAATCTTAAATAAACCGGTTGATCATATTTTCATAGTATTCCTGTTTACCGCTGATCTGTGCCGGCTCCCCGTTTTGAACGGCCAGGTCGCGCAGTGCCTCCAGGCTTAATTTTCCTTCTTCAAAATCCCGCCCCGCTCCTTCCGCAAAGGATTGATAGCGGTTTGCACGCAGTTGCCGGTATTCGGATCTTTGCAACACATTATCCGCAATGATCAACGCCCGGGCAAAAGCATCCATCCCCCCGATATGCGCATAAAACAGATCCGCAGCATCCGTTGAGTTCCTCCGGATTTTTGCATCAAAATTGATCCCGCCCCCGCTGAACCCGCCGGCTTCAAGAATGATCAGCATCGCTTCGGTTAGTTCGTTCAGATTATTGGGAAACTGGTCCGTATCCCATCCGTTCTGGTAATCGCCCCGGTTGGCATCTATCGAACCCAGGAGTTCCGCATCTGCGGCTACCTGCAATTCATGCTGGAAGGTATGACCGGCCAGGGTTGCGTGGTTTACTTCTATATTCAATTTAAAATCATCCAGGAGATCGTATTGCCGCAGGAAGCTGATCACCGTAGCAGCATCGTAATCATACTGGTGTTTGGTAGGCTCGCAGGGCTTGGGCTCTATAAAAAAAGTACCCTTAAAGCCCTGCTTCCGGGCATAATCCTTTGCCATATGTAAAAACCGCGCCATATGCTCCTGTTCCTTTTTCATATTGGTATTCAGCAGGCTCATATATCCCTCACGGCCGCCCCAGAACACATAGTTTTCGCCCCCCAGCTTCAGCGTGGCATCCAACGCCGCTTTTACCTGGGCGCCGGCATGCGCTACTACGTTGAAGTCCGGGTTGGTGGCCGCCCCGTTCATATAGCGTACATGCGAAAACAGGTTGGCTGTACCCCATAACAATTGCACGCCGGAGGCCGCCTGCTTTTCAAGCGCATAGTCGGTAATGGCCTGCAGCCGCCGTTCGTTCTCCGCCACGTCGTTGCCATAATCTACCAGGTCCACATCATGAAAACAATAAAACGGCAGCGACATTTTTGTAAAAAACTCAAATGCGGCATCCATTTTATCCCGGGCCCGGTCCAGCGCATCGCTGCATTGGTCCCATGCAAAAAAATGCGTGGGTCCGCCAAAAGGATCGCTTCCATTCCCATTAAAAGAATGCCAGTAAGAACAGGCAAAACGCAGCCAATCCTTTAACGGCCGGCCTGCCACTACCCTTGTTTCATCATACCAGCGAAACGCCAGGGGATTATCCGACTCCAGCCCTTCAAATGTTACCGGGCCGATTCCTTTAAAATATTCAGTAGTTCCTGTAAGTACCTGCATAACCTTATTTATTTTGATGAATTTGTTGATCCAGTTGTATCCGCCACTCCTGGTAAATGGGTTCATATACTTCCTGCAGTGCAGCATCCGGTGCCATCACTGCTGCCCGTTCCAGGTTTTCAAACGCATTGGCCTCTGTATATATGCCCAGGCCAATGCCCGCGCCGATAGCAGCGCCCACACTGGCATCCGTATGATAGAGCTCCAGCGTAAGCCCCGTTACATTTACAAATGCCCGGGCAAATACTTCGCTTAAAAAAAGATTGGCTTTCCCTGCCTTTACAACGGTCGCCTGCAGCCCGTTTTCCCGCATGATGTCCAGTCCGTACCGGAAGGCAAAGGCTATACCTTCCTGAACTGCCCGGTACAAATGGGCCGGGGTATGCAGGTTGAGGTCGATGCCCGAAAAGCCGGCATCTGCAATGGTGTTCTGCAGCATCCGTTCCGCACCATTGCCAAATGGATAATAGCGCAGGCCGGCAGCGCCCGGCGCTACCTCCGCCGCCATTTCGTTCATCTGTGTATAAGAATGCCGTCCTCCGGTACAATCCCGGATCCAGCGGTTGCTGATGCCCGCGCCGTTAATGCAAAGCAACAGCCCGATACGTGGCTGGCCGGGAAGATGGTTTACATGCGCAAAACTATTGATCCTCGAAAGCGGATCATACACCAGCTGATCGGTTACCGCGTAAATAACCCCGCTGGTGCCGGCGGTGGTTGCAATTTCGCCGGGCTTTAATACATTTAATGAAAGCGCATTGTTTAATTGATCGCCGGCTTTATAGGTTATGGGTGTTCCCGCCTTCATACCCAGCTCCCCGGCAATCCTTGTACCTAATATTCCATGCACCGAAAATACCGGCTGCAGGTCGCCAAAAAGACCGGCATCAAATCCAAAAAAATCCAGGATATCTTCCGAAAGTGTATGACTGCGGAAATCCCAGAAGGTACCCTCCGAGAACATCGACACCGTGCTGGTAAGCGTATTGCTCAGCCGGAGCGCAATATAATCGCCTGGCAACATCGCTTTATCGATCTTTTCGTAAACGGCCGGCTCCTGCTCTTTGACCCAGGCCAGTTTTGCTGCCGTAAAATTGCCGGGATAGTTCAGCAGATGATGCAGGCACTTATCCGCTCCTATCGCTTTTAATGCCCGCTCACCTTCGGATATGGCGCGGCCGTCGCACCAGATGATCGCATCGCGCAACACCTTCTTTTCAGTATCCGTAACCACCAGCCCGTGCATCTGGTACGTGATCCCGATCGCATCAACCGCCTGCAGATCGCAGTCCGCCCGTTCACCCAATTTATGAATGGCTGCTTTTACATCTGCCCACCATTGTTCCGGGTCCTGTTCGGCCCAGCCCGGCTGCATGGATTTAATGCCCCGCTCCGTCATGTCCGGACTGGAAGCGGTGGCCCAAACATCCCGGGTAACTGCATTTACCAGCGCCACTTTCACCGCAGACGTTCCAACATCAATACCCAATAAAAAACGATTATTTTTTTTGGCAATCATGAATCCTTCATTTTACTGTCCCTTGTTCCGGAACAGACTGCAATATACTGCTTTTTAAAATGTAATCGATTTCATTACCGAAATAAAAATGGACGAAAAAAGGGTACATTTGCTGCTATGGAGAAACAGGTGACCATTTATGATCTTGCACGCGCGCTCAATCTTTCCACGGCAACTATCAGCCGGGCACTGGATGATAGTCCGTTGGTAAAGCCTAAAACGCGGGAAAAGATCCGGGCCATGGCCGAAAAAATGGGTTACCGTCAAAACCTCATTGCCAGCAACCTGCGCAAACAGCAGTCGCGGACCATTGGCGTACTGCTGCATGAGGTCAACTCCTATTTTTCTACTTCGGTGCTGGCTGGCATTGAGAAAATTACCACAGAGGAGAAATATGATATCCTCATCGCCCACTCCGGTGAAGACGGCGAACGGGAAATTGCCAATACCCGCAACCTTTTTAACAAACGGGTAGACGGACTGATCGTATCGCTGGCCATGACCACCACGGCCACGGATCATTTTAACCCGTTTTTTGAGCAAGGCATCCCCGTGGTATTTTTTGACCGGGTAGCCAAAAAGATGCCTTGCAGCAAAATTGTGATCGATAACGTTAAAGCGGGCTACGAAGCCACCGGACATTTGCTGCAGCAGGGCTACCGCCGTATTGCCCATATCACTGCCAGTTTACAGCGGAATGTTTATGAAGACCGGTTCAGGGGATACAAAAAGGCCCTGACCGACCGTCACCTTCCCTTTGACCCGCTACTCGTAGAAAGCTGCAGCCTGAACCGGGAAGACACACTCGAAGTGATGAACAAATTACTGAAGCAAAAGCCGGATGCTTTTTTTATTACCAATGACTTTGCTGCTGCTGTTTGCATGGACGAGTTGCAGCGAAGAGGCGTTCGCATACCGGCGGATATCGGGATCATTGGTTTTAACAATGATATTCTTGGCAGCCTGATTAACCCCAAACTGTCTACCATCGATTACCCGGGAACCCTGATGGGAGAAACGGCTGCACAAACCCTGATCGAAAAAATTAAATTAAAGAAAAACGGCAAAGCAGCCGCCGAGCACAAAAGCATTACCATTCCCAGTACCCTGCTCATCCGGGAATCATCGGTAAAAAAAGGCAGCCGGCCGCGTGGTGAGACAAAAAAAGTTCCAGCCCCGGAATTCCGGCACCGGGGAACCAGATCCGGCAACGGATCTGAAATATAAATTCACCTGGTGAAAGCAGGAAGCCGTGGAGCATGGAGCCGGATTACCGGATACCCATTCAATCCATTTTGAATCCCTTACTCAATTCGTACATCTTTTGATTTAGACACCAGTTTACTATAAGGATCTGCAAAAAAAGCCTCCAGGTAATCTACTCCATCGATCTTAAACCCGGCACCATGACCCGCATTGTGTTGGATCAGCAGTTGCGCGTTGGGCAGGGTTCGCCGGATAAGCCGGTTATAAAAAAGACTACATCCCGGATCCAGATCGCCGCCGCCGATAAGGACCGGTACGGACGAAAACACCGGGTGTTTAGAGCCCCCTGACGCTGGCTTCACCTTCCAGCACGCACATACCGACCGGTCTACGTTATTATAGCGGTAACCCCACAACCAGGGCAACACGGCGTTTTGCTGGTGTTGTAAATCTTCGCTGGACATTAATGTTTGATCAGCACAAAAAACAGTATAACGCATGCCGGCCGCTACACTACTCTTACCATTAAAGTAGGCATTTAAGTAGGCGGTGATCCATTTTTCATGCCGTCCTTCAATGAAATCAATCATGATGGCAGGAACAGGAGCCCCGTCTCCTTCCGAAAGTTTATCATTGATCACTTCCAGCAGATCGCTTTTTGAATAAAAGACCCGTATACTGTCCTGCTTCCCGTTTTCCAGGTAATTGATGGAAAATTCCCGTCCGGTTATACCGGTAAAATAAGCCTGGAAACGCTTTTTTAGTCCCGTATATTTCCGATCCGCGGAGTCGGTCCGGCAATTTTCAAAAACAGTCTCCAATGCTTCATTAAAGTTGAACAATGCGTGTTCATCATAATGAACCGATACCGGCAATGGCGAACGCAATACCAGGGTACGCACACACTCCGGGTGGTTACGCGCCACTTCCAGCATCAGGCCTCCGCTGTAAGACAACCCAATCAGATTTAACGAATCCAGTTCCAGGGCCTTACGTAAATCATTGATATCCGAAGCACTTTCCATCGTCGTATAGGCCGGCAGATCGATGCCTTGTTTTGTCAGTCGCTCCCGGCATTGTTTAATGGCTTCCAGCCTTAAACTGTCGAAATTCAAACTGGTTTTATAACGTTGGTTGTTAGCCGTTGTTACCTCGGCACATTCCAGGCAGGGAATCGCCATCTTTGTTCCGCGTTGCCCCAACATAATCGTGCCCCCGAATTTTATATAACCGAATTCGTACCCGATGCTATCAATGCCAAACGTGGTGCTGTAGCCAGGCCCTCCAACCATATATAAAGAAATATTCCGGGTCGGATGCTGATCGGGCCTCCGAATAAAAATAAAAGGCAACTGAATGGTTTTGCCATTGGGCTTCATGCGGTTTTCGGGTACGATCAGGTACCCGGATTTAATAATCAACCGGGGATCATTCCAGGCAAATTGCTTCCATTCAATAGCAGGTTTATACGATTGCGTAAATGCAGCGGCCGTTACTACCAGGCAAAGTCCAAACAGCAGCCCCCTGATTAAAATGTTGCGTTTCATTTTACAAAATTGCCGGGAACTACCGGCCACAACAAGTAAAAAACGGACAATTTATAAAAGGGCCGGAGGCAACCTGGCTTCCGTAAACCGGACCACCTCCTTCTGAAAATGACTGCGGTCATAGTATCCGTAATCGCAGGGATCAAATTTCCCGGGGTCCTGTACCCAATCAATAAGGGCGGTTCTTGCCCGGAGCACCGAAAAATACTTCTTGGGAGAAACCCCTATTTTACGCTGGAAATACCGGTTGATCGTTTTAGAACTGAGAAAATGCCGCTCCGCCAGTTCCGAGGTATTGAGCAACATGCCACTATCCATATAGGAGCTCACTGAAGCATGAATCATTTTGATATAATGATCGTTTACGGCTCTTTTGGTGCAACAACTTAAAAGGTGTGCGTTCAATATCTTTACCCTGTCCTGGAAACATGCAGCTGTTTTTATTTGCTGAATGAGTACCGGCGGCAATACCTGCCGTAAATCATAAACCGGCTCCGTCATTTCCGATTGGCGCATACCCAACACCGATTCCAATCCTCCGGGATAAAATTTGGTAATAAAAATATGATCATCCGGATGATTGAACCGCTCCGTTATCCGGTCCCGAAGAATCAATACATCGCTTTCCCTGCGGATATGAAATAATTGTTTTCCAATGGACATTTTGTAAGAACGGCCCAGATTGATATAAAAAGTGGGTGTCCAGCTGGGAAACATTTTAATCGTGTAGGCTTGTCCCTTCAGGAATAGCTCCGTTTTGGCGTCGCAGGTTTCGCCATAAAACTCAACAAAATCTGCAAGCTCAACGGGCCTGAAGAAATTATATGTTTTCCGGATGTCTTGAAATATTTCAGTCATGAAACTGGCGTAGAATGGTTATTGTTCCGGCAGGGACGATGAACATTGCCAAACGTCCGCTGCTCAACTAAATTACAAAAGCCCTTTCGTTTTCCATTTAACAATCTGTTAAACTCTTAGCGTAACTTTTTAGTTGCCCACCTATACAAATATCGGGTTTATTCCTTCGCGATCAAAAGTTGTTGCCGCTTCAACGAATGATTATTGCTTAATGCTTCTTTGTAAACGGGCGCCTTTTTTAAAACCCGGTCAAATTATATGTCTTCAGCAGGTCCGTTTCGTTTCTTTTGTCAATAACATCCACTTCAATTTTTTGGGGGTCCGTTTTTCATAAAGTGATTAAGGATTTTACATTGAGATAGCGCCTTCCAAAAAGCGGAGGAATTTCAGAGCAGACAATAGATGGCTGGGAATAATACCCGTTTCTTTTAGTGATAACCCGATTCCCGATCCGGCATGGATGAATTTTGCCAGGAAATAACAGGAAACCAGACAACCTTATCCCTAATATTAGTGACAGTCCTATTATATAAATCATGTTTTTAGATGATTGATGGTCGCAGCCTGCCGATCTATTTTTACATCGTTCATTGCATGCAACATAAACGGCCTATACTATTTAAGCCCTTAAAAAACCATCAGGGTGCAATACAATAGGAGTAAACGTATTGATCATTTTTAAAAACCATAAAAAAGTAAGACATGAAACACGTATTCCCTTATTTATCACTAATGCTTATCCTGGTACTATCCCATTGTACCAAACAAAGCCAAACCGGTTCCAATTTACAAATTGAAAAAGTTCAATTGGAAAGAACCGCCCTAATATCAAAAGCAACACTATTTACGGAACAGAAGGATTCGAACGCATCTGTTTCGCCCATACCTCAAAAATTCTTTGACGACGTAGCCGAACTGGTAGCCCCTGTACAGGAAAAATTAAACAGCATTCTAGAGAAAATCGACCCGGAATTAAACAAATCGTACCAGGAAGACGCAAAAAAACTGGGTACCATAAAATCAGATGCAGAACGGGATAAATTTCTTGATATGATGAAAGACAAATACCATGATTTTATACAAAAAGGCTGGACAGAAACAGGGGTAGATGAAAAAGCATATAAAGAAAAAATAACAGGTCTGTTGCCGGAAGCACTACGGGGGTTCATCAAATTCGATGCTGAATTTTTGATGTTTTATTTTGACATCATCCGCCCCAATGGTTCGATGACATGGATGCTCCCTCCGAATACAGATCGTTACCCTGCTGATCCTGACGATACGAAAACGCCCCCTACACCAACCCCTCCTTGCACATGGGGCGCAGGAAACACCTATTATCCGGGCATTCAAAGTACCAGTGCCTATATCGAAAAAGCAATGGCATCAGATGCCTATGCATACGGAATTGGGGCAAATGGCATTTATGCACTTGCGCTCTCCTATCCGTTCCCATGGGGAAGATCGCTTGCCAGCATTAGTCTTACAGGCAGTGTTAACTTTGCCAATGCCGCCTGCGCCAATGTAAAAGTTCAGAAAACGGTTAATTGGGACGCAACGGTGTATGGGTTCACATTTTACGGGCATGCCAGCGTAGGTACTGCCGAATACAATACGGGGTATAATGCGGGGAATGTAATAGCAGTGGCTCCTGTGATCTGGTATTTCAGGGTTCAGCGCAAAAAAGTCATCACAGAGGATTATACCATACCCAAAAACGATTGGAAAGTAAGTTTTGGTGCGAATATAAAAGCCACTGCATTCTCGGAGGGTGTGTTTTCGAATGCCGGCGGCAGAACCTGGCTCTCTATACCCAAATGGACCATAACCGAAATGTGCTGCAAGTAACAACATAAGACCATCTACAGATACCGTCAGCAAGCGCCACAAAAATTTTAGTGGCGCTTGCTGTATTAAAAATAACGGATGAAAAAATTTGTATCGCTTCCCGGAATATGGGGAAAAGGGCGTAATGCGTCCGGTCTTCCCGGAAAAACGGAGTTTTGGATGGTGCCATACGCTACCGGCTATGCTACAAAATAGTACAACAAAAAAGCCTTTGAAAATAATCAGAAGCTTTCTTATTTGCCGGGACGACCAGATTCGAACCAGCATCCCTTCCGCCAAAGCGTGCACAGTTCAACTTACAGTAATGAAATGCATTTCTTTAGCACGCCATTTTAGCTGATTTGTATCAAGCAACACTGGCTGCGGGGTCTTTCCTGCATTATTTTTTTTGCGGTCGGGCGGGCAATGTTAAAATAAACACATTGAGTCCATTTATGGCTTGTAATTGTAAATCCCCCCTGTGTAAAAGCGCCAGGGATTTCGACAGGGCCAGGCCAATACCGGTGCCGGGCTGATTTTTATTCTGGTTTAAACGGGTAAAGGTTTCAAATACTTTTTCCCGGTCTTCCGGTGCAATCAACGGACCGTTACTGGCTACACTTATTTGCACAGTATCTGTATCACCGTCATGCTTTGCCGAAAGGTTTACGGTTCCGTCACCATACTTGATCGCATTATCCAGCAGGTTCGTAACAATCTTGGTAAGTGCCTCCCTATCCGCATGTACATGTGTCAGCCCTTTATCTATCTCCGATGTAAACACAATGCCCTTCTCCTTTATAAGCGGGTCGAAAACAAAATAGATCGATTCGAGCAAGGGAGACAGTTCTATCAGCCCGGGCTGTAATTGCACCTGGGCACTTTCCGTCTTTTTTAAGGTAAGTAGCTGATTAATGAGTTGTATTGCCCTTTGAACCCCCTCTTCCATGATGGTAAGATATTTCTGTGTGCGCGGCAGGTCCTTACTATCATTCTTAGCCATTTCCAAAGGGGCTTTCAACAAGGTTACCGGAGCCCTTATCTCGTGAATAACATGGGTAAAGAATTCCGTTTTCGATGCATAGATCTCTTTCTCTTTTTCAATTTCATATAACATCGTCATTCTTTTCTGTTTTTCGGCCAACCGGTTTTTATAGATTCTAAAGGCCAGCAATACTAAAAGAGCAAGCGATAATGTATACAATAAATAAGCCCAGATAGTTGTATAAAAGGGCCCATTAATCCTGATCTCAAGTGTTCTTTCATTCTGCTGCCAGACACCGCGACTGTCGGTAGATCTAACTTTAAAGACATAATTACCAGGAGGCAACCCGGTAAAGCTTACGTTATCCTTTCTTTTTATATAATGCCAGTTTTTGTCCAGGCCTTCCATTATATAAGCATACTGCACGCCCTCGGGAGCCGCATAAGTAAGGGCAGCAAAGCTGATATCAAAAGAAGATTGCCGGTAGCTAAAAGTAATGGCCTCTGTCATGGCAGCAGAACGTTTTAAGGGCCCGTTTTCCCTGTCAATCGCAAGAGGCTTGTTTTGCATTGAAATACCGGTTATGTAAACAGGAGGTATAAAACTTGCCTGGCGTATCATACCCGGTTTCACTCTTATCAAACTACCCTGGGTAGCGATGTAAACATCTCCGTTGCGGGCCTTATACGAAGTAACATAAGAAAACTGGCTTCCGAAGAAACCTTTTATCTGGTGATAATTAGTAACGGTTTGAGAAGCCGGATTAAAAAACACCACACCGCCTGTTGTAGTTACCCAAAGGCCTCCATCATTATCCTCCGCAATACCCGTAACAATATTGGAAGGCAAGCCATGCCGCGTAGTATAAATATGCACCCGGGTATTCCTGGTATTCACCTGTATCAGGCCGTTGCCGGTGCCCAGCCAAAAACTGCCGTCCCTGGCTATAAGAAGAGCCGAATTAATGCCTGTGGGTAAAATATTCGCCCCATCTACCATTACCTTCAATTCACCTTTTAGTTTTTTCTGCTCATTATAAAAAAACAAGCCATGGCATAATCCCCAAACGGTGCCATCGGCTGTTTGAGCAATAGCGTTATAAGGTGTGAGCTGTGGGAAAGAAGTAGCTGTTGTAAATTCCCTGTTTTTTTTATTATACCGGGATATACCATCTGTTGCGCCTATCCATACGGTTTGGCTGTCAGCATCGGGGTAAATAGACATAATACGGTTACTTTTTAAACCGGACTTTCCGTCCCCTTCTGTAAAACGATCTGTTATAACTTCCTTATCAATATCCATTACATCTATTCCGTATCTCCAGGCGCCTATCCATAGCTGGTTACCATCGCAGGCAAGCCCCAGCAAATCGGGACCTGACAGGCGCCCTTTTTTACTCTGCGGAGCATACGTTACAAACTGCCGGGTTGCTGTGTTAAATTTATTAAGGCCATTATCACCGGCTATCCATATATTTCCTTTGAGATCTTCTGTAACATTAGTGAACGTTTTCCCGCTTATACTATTACCGGCATCCGTACCCGGCATATAAATTTCAAAAGCGCTGCTTACAGGTGGATAGTAACTAATTCCACTATAGTAGGTAGCGCACCAAATACCACCTTCGGTATCCTTTAAAAGGCCCTGCACGTCGTTTGCCGCAAGCGAATTGCGGTTCAGGCTGTTTTCATCAATCTTATTTTTGAACCGGCCTAAACTATCCAGCATATAAATCCCCCTCTTAGTGGCCATCCAGTACTCATTGGCATGCACCTGAACGAAATCACGTACCGTAACGGTCGAAGAGAGATCAATGCCCATTTGCAGCGCTCTTACCTGGTGCGATTGTGCGTTGAACGCTTTCACGCCCTGTATCACCCCTACCCATAGTCTGCCGTTTCCTTTGTCAAAAATTTTAAGAACCCTCCGGGTACTGGCGGGCTGCTGCTCAGTATTTACCGGGTAAAAAATGAAACGACGCTGATCAGGCAACCACAATCCGAGCTCACCACTCTCAGTCCCCACCCACATTTGCTTATGATCAGTAATAATAACATCTGTATACAGGCGCCGTTCGGGATTGGCATATCTTCTTGCCTCACGGTTTGCCGGATCACATTCATACATATCATTACGAAGTGAAAGCCACACCTTTCCTGCGGGATCTTCTGCCATACCATATACCGTACCATCAGGTACATTTTTAACCTGTAGCAGCTGTTCAGTGGTATCATTGAAAACAAAAATGCCTTTATTAGTAGATAGCCATAGAGCGCCGCTGCTATGCACCAGCAGATCCCATACATATAAGGTTCCAGTAACCCTGGCTTTGCTGGAAAAATTACGAAACACTTTGAAATCCTTACCGTCAAAACGATTCAGGCCATCGGCAGTCCCTATCCATATAAACCCTTTTTTGCCCTGTGCTACACAGAAAGTGGTATTGTTGCTAAGACCGTTAGTAATATCGAAATTGGTGAACACATTCAACTGCCCTTTAGCAGGGCTTAGGTTCGACAATGAAAGGAGCATACATGCTACTATTAACATACGACCTTTTATAAGAGATGCGAATTTGATAAAAGCAGCCATGAATATATTCTACAATTTTAAGGACCAGTTCAATCATTCAAATTTAGGGCAAAATAAATTCGACGCTACTAACAGGGTCAAAAAATGAGACGTTTGAGCAATTTATTTTTAATCTTACTACCGCTCTCCCTGTTTGATACAAATAACAAAAAAAAAGGGACTTATAGTAAACTAATTTCATTTGCTTTCATTCAACTTTAATATAGAAACGATAACATTCCACGCTGTTTTTGTCGAACAATATATTTTGTATCAAACACTGGATGAATGCAGCTGGATTCGATAAATAGATCTACAAACTTGAACGATTAGTGACCGGGATACGGTTGCAATAAAATTTAAAAATGACAACCTTTAATAATATGATGACCGAAAGCAGCAGCACTGCCATTAGCCGGCAATACCTGCATTCTTTAGATCATCATATCGGGGATGTCATTAATGGCGATGCTATCGAGTTCCTGGAACTGAACCAGATCGCGCGGGAACCGGCCATTTCGCACCGGCACCCCACCGATGTTATCCAAAAAGAAAACGGGCATCACCCCTGTTATTTTTATGATGCAAAGATGATCGACAAGGCAAAAGCACTCATTATTCATACAGATTTGTCCATTGCCGAAATTGCATGCACACTTACATACCCCCCCTCTAACTTTTCTAAATTTTCCCTTAAATGGATAGGTTGTACCCCGGGATCATTTAGAAAAAATCACCGGCAGAATATTCTGAATTATAAAAAACCGAAAAGTTCACCATAGTAAGCCCGTTTACCGGGCAGACCTTTGTGCCACATTTCACTTAAACATTAAATTAGAAAAACATGGCAAGAAACGACGCAAAAGGCAAAGTAGTGGTTATAGCCGGAGGGGGCAAAAACCTGGGCGGATTATTAAGCAAAGATTTTGCAGCAAAAGGCGCAAAACTGGTGATCCATTACAACAGCGAAAGCTCTAAAGCCGAATCAGAGCAAACCTTACAGGAAGTACAGGCGGCAGGTGCTGAAGCCATCCTGATACAATCGGACCTGACCAAGGTAGAAAACATCACTAAACTTTTTGATGCCGCTATCGAAAAATTTGGCGGTATCGACATCGCTATTAATACAGTAGGTAAAGTATTAAAAAAACCTTTTGGAGATACTACCGAAGCCGAGTATGACAGCATGAGTGATATTAACGCTAAAGTAGCTTACTTCTTTATACAGGAAGCCGGAAAGAAACTGAACGACAATGGTAAGATCTGCACTATTGTAACGTCTCTTCTTGCTGCCTATACGGGTCTTTATTCGACTTACGCTGGTATGAAGGCGCCTGTTGAGCATTTTACCAGGGCTGCTTCAAAAGAGTTTGGCGGTCGTGGTATTTCTGTTACGGCCGTTGCACCTGGCCCAATGGATACACCATTCTTTTACGGACAGGAAGCTGATGATGCCGTAGCTTATCATAAATCAGCTGCAGCTTTGGGCGGACTTACCGATATCAAAGACATTGCACCTTTAGTCGAATTTTTGGTAACGGATGGCTGGTGGATTACGGGCCAGACCATTTTCGCTAACGGCGGTTATACAACAAGATAATTGATCCAACCTTTTGAAAAAGATAATTGAAGGCTTACGCCTTCAGTTATCTTTTTTTAATCATTCAACTGAAACTATGATATTAAAAATCATTAACGCAGCACTAATGCTGGTGGCCGTTTTTATGGGCTTAAAGCAGGGCTATGCCATGTTTTCGGGTAAACCGGAGATGCTGGAAATGTTTGGCAAATGGGGATTTAATAAATCGGGCCTGATGATCAACGGAGTTGTTACCATCATCGCAGCCTTACTTATATTGTTTCCCAAAACATTTGTATGGGGTAATTTCTTAATGGCCGCCGGTATTTTACTGATCATTTGTTTTCACCTGATGGATAAAGATTTTAAAGGGGTATTGGTAGAACTCCCTTTTCTGTTACTGAACCTGGTGATCATTTACCTCCAACATCCTTTAAAAAAGGCATAGACATTCCACTTATCTATCCCATTCAATCATGCGATATGAAAGTTCCTTCTATGATCAGCTTATTGATATTAAGTATTTCACTTACCGCCTGCGGGCAAAATAAAAGTCGTACTGCTACAACATCATCCAAACAAACTATAAAAAAGAAACCACTATGGATTTTTCAAAAATCACTAACGAGAAAGTAAAACAGGCAATTGAAGCATTAGATGCCGGAGACAAGAGTTGGTATACATTTTTTACAACAGATCCAAAAATGACCGACGATGGCAACAAAGTGGATTTTAAAAGCTTTTTTGCAAAAGCACTAGGTAATGAAAAATTCCTGACCATCGACAAAGTAGAAAACGAAGGCAGGGATGTATCCGGCAACTTTAAAGCCGGCCAATGGGGCACTTTCAAAGTATTCTTTAAATTTCACCTGAATGCAGAAGGAAAATTTGACTGCCTTGACATCGGGCAGTCGCATTAATAAGTCAGCTGTTATAAAAAACTCATTTTGTAGCAAAGTATTGACTTTTCCAGCCTTGTCAAACGATCACAACTGGCGTTTATACAGCAGGTTGCAGGGACTTTATATACACGATCTGAAGCATGGCGATCATTCCCGTAACCAGTATTTTGTAAGGCAGAGAGTTTCTTATAAACAATTTGCTATCAAAGCCAGCGCTAACTGGGACTACTATGAAGCAACCAAAAAAGAAAAACGAAAAACTACCGCTACAACAGTGTAAATTAATATAAGCTTGGCATGTGCTAATTTCAGCATCAAATTTTTTGTTGTATATTATGACAAAGTCAGAGGCGGTAACATCAACGAAAAGAATTGTTCCGGTTGTGAAAGGAAAAATATTTCAGCGATGAAGAGATCCGCAAAACCGGGTTACAGTCAGATCTGAACGAACTTAAAATTACCGGGGCCGGCCAGGGCTGATCTATATAGTAAAGGGTATTGACTTTATCAGTGCCCTTATTATGTTTCCAAACAACTATCGGTGAATTTATATATTCTTGTGCTATTCGCAGCTACGCAGCTATTAGCATCCCACCCCATACCCTATTCCCCATTAGCTACTCACTATTCCTCATTCACTATTCATTACTCACCATTCGCCATCCTCACAAACTCCCCATATTCCTTCGTTTCACGTATTCCCTTAAATAACTAAGCGGCGCCTTACCAAACTTTCTTTTAAAACTCCTGGTAAATTGGGATGGTGATGAAAACCCGGTAAGAACAGATATTTCATTAATCTTATACCGTCCTTCGTGCATGAGTGCGGCCGCCCTTTTTAACCGCACCTGTTCTATAATTTCGTACGGTGAATAGTTGGAGGTAGCTCTTATTTTCCTATACAGGGAAGACCGGCTCATATGCAGTTGTTCTGCCAGGAACTCAATACTCAGCAAAGCATTGCCTATATGCGTTTCAATCAAAAGGTGCAGACTTGCCAGGAACTGCTGATCGGTTAAAGTAGTAACTGATTCACCCCCAGAATCAGTATTTCGTTCGAATCGCTCTTTTAATTTCAAACGGTTTTGCAAAATGCTAAATACCTGTGCATCCAGGTAGGCGGGAGAAAATGGTTTTTCGATATAAACGTCAACTCCTTTCTGTAAACCCGAAACCTTGTCTTCGAGGCCGCTTTTTGCGCTTAGTATAATAATGGGTATATGTCCGAACGCTTTGTTCTCTTTAATCATGGAACAAAGCTGAAAACCGTCTATATCAGGTAAAATAATATCGATAATGATTAAATCGATCGGGGTGCTTTTTAAGACTTCCCAGGCCTCTTCGCCATTAAAAGCCGGGGCAATACTGTAATTACCACCCAGGATATCTGTTAGCAGATCTACGAGTACCCGATCGTCATCTAAAATAAGAATAGCCGGCGCTCTCATTTAATTACTCCAACATTAACGGTAAACCACCGGTATATTTTCCCAAAAACCGGGTGTGACATCGAAAAGCCTGTTGCCTTTTGTAAATTTAGAGCCAGATTAAAAAAGCGGTAATAAAACATGTTCGTCTCTGTTCAAAGCTTGTGCTGAATTTCATTAATGCAAAGCATACTGTTTCCCGGAATCATTTTCCAACAACCGTTGCCGGATACCAGGACGGTCATCGTTTAATGCTGCTAAATGGTACTGCTTTCTCGAAGTGTTAGTCACTTTTAGGTGATTTGCTTCAAAAAAGTATCGTCTAAAAAATAGCATATAAGCCATCGAATACCGACACTATATACATTTTTTAAACCTGTAAAGGCCTTATACAGTCAAAAATAATTGTTTTGATTACCTGAAATAAAGACCTTATCAAATTGACACTCACGAACAACACAATGACACGTAACGACAATTTAATTTCATTTTCACAGGGCTAATAGGGGTCATGTGAAATAAAAAGTACTTGTACGTACTTCATTACAATACAAAATTTTACATTTGAATAATCAATAGTAAAAATGACCGTACCTACCAGCATACATTCTAATTCAAAAAACATGGTTAACACAATAGCCCGGCCTTGTTGGCTATATATCAACCGATCGAAAGCACGGAGAAGCCTGCCTGCTTTTTGGAAAATTGGTCAGCATACAACAAGTACCTCAAGTATATTGCCCTCATGCCAGTCGTCAAAAAAATACATCCTGACAACCGGATATTGTTTTTTTGAACTTACCAAAAAAGAAAAACTTAAGTTTTGAGATGTGAAAGACCTGCCATCTGGACAGCAACTTGTTGGCCAGCGTTTACCAAACAGTAAATACCTTTTGCACTTGCAATGATTGCATGGACTTTTTTAAATGGTTATACCCTATAATTATTTATGGAAAAACAAACGATACTGGTAGTAGATGATGAAAAGTTAGTGCTAGAACTATTAACAGACTTATTAGAAACAGAGTTTGAAGTAATTGCTGCGGACAATGGCGAACAGGCTATCCAGCAATTAAAGAGACACCCGGTATCTATGGTAATATCGGATGTGGCGATGCCGGGTGTAGACGGCTATGAGCTGTGCGGCTTTATTAAAAGAACAGGCAGTTTGAGTCATATACCGGTGATATTACTAACCGCTAAAACAGAGCTGGAAAGTAAAATACAGGGGCTGCATGGCGGAGCTGATGTATACCTTGAAAAACCTTTTTCACCCGATTTTTTAAAAGCCCAGGTGATTAGTACCCTGCAAAACCGCACCAGGGTACAGGACTATCTTATACTGGAAAAACAAAACAGTGACGCCGAAGAAAATGGAGAAAAAAGCTTTATCAGCCAGCTGCACCTGATTATTGATGAGTATATAACCGACCCCCTGCTCGACCTGGAATTCCTGGCAAAGCACCTGCATATGAGCCGGGCTTCTTTGTACCGTAAAATAAAAGCATTAACTCCTCTAACTCCTTATGAAATTGTAGAGCAACGTCGTTTAAGACGGGCCACCGACCTGATACAAAAAAGCCAGTACAAGATGAATGAAATAGCCATTATGAGTGGCTATAACTCCGCTTCCCAGTTTACCAAAAGCTTTAAACGACAATTCGGACAATCGCCCCTGCACTATTCGCGCAACCGGAAATAATGATGGATCATAGCTCATAGCGGATTGACCAGGAACGACCATCTATAAACTACAATCCGTCATCCAGTATCCGGTATCAAGCACCCAGTATCCGCACGCTGCCATCTGTTAACCTTGAGCGCTGAACATTTCTATTCTATTCATGTCAATACCTGAGACAAATACACCATAAAGAGATACATAAAAGCAACGACTCCATTTTTCGCCGCTCTACTTTTGTGGCCTGGTTGTTTATAAATGCATATTTAAAAACCAGGCTGTAAGAAAATCGGGGACAAAGCGGGTGCTTGTTATTTTTTAAAAAACAGTGCCGGAGTTTTGAAAACAGCCATACCCAGGTAACGCGTTCGGGTATGTGAAAAATATCATTGCTAAAAATGAATTCAGGACCCCGCACTATGGGCAAAAGTCGGCATTGTGTTGTGCTACCTGCCTTTTGAAAATTCGAAATAATATCTATAAAACCATACCATTAACTATTATTCATCATATAACTAAACTTAAACAACAATGACAAAAATGCGAGCTCTTAGCACCATTGTATTGACACTGATTGTCAGTCTGTGGTCCATCAACTACTCTTACGGCCAAGCGTGCTATGGCGCCAGCGGCTGCCAGGATTTTGCCAATTTTGGCTTTAACTCCACTACTGCTGCTACCCTGGAGTATGACAACTATGTATCCGGCTTTCACTCTACAGTGGTAAGAGATCTGGACGGTTCTTTAAAAATATGGGGAGAAAAGACCAAGGCAGATGGTGTTAGCAGCTGGCTGGTGCCAACGACTATTAATCCGGGTAATTATCCGGGATTGACCGGCACACCGCTGAAAGTGGCTATTGGCAGTTTTGGTCAAGATCAGGTTCAGTTTTTACTTCTTACCAGCGACGATAAGCTTTGGGTTTGGGGAGCGCCGGGCTTTTTAGTAAGTACTACGCTAGCTTCATCCCCCGCTTTCACACAATTAAGTCTAGGACTACCCACCGGTGTAACTTCCAGCAATGTAAAGATGATGTTTGGTACACATGAAGCAGTTATATTAACCACCTGCGATGGTAACGTATATGTATTGGCCGCTAACGCTGACATGCGTGGTGGTGGTGGTGCCGGAACTGCTACTACCTGGTCACATGTACAAAAAACAGACGGAACTTTCCTGACAGGAATAGTAGCCGCCAGGGGATGCTCCGGCAGCGTTATTGCGCTGGATGCAGCGGGAATTCTTTGGACATGGGGAAATAGCTGGGACGGCATAAGTGCAGCTGCCAGTCGAAACAGGGCAACCATTTTAACACCGCCCCCCGGTGCCGGGCCTATCAAAATGATCGGGGCCTCTTACTCAGCTTATAATTTTCTTCCTACCTACTATGTTTTATATCAAAATGGGTCCCTATACTCACTGGGCAATAATAACTACGCCCAACTGGGCATTTGGAATACCAGCAATTCCAATACCTGGGTGCAACCTACCTATTCAACAGGCGGAACACCTATGAACGATATTAAATGGATATCACCTAACGAGCATGACCGCGGCTATGCCTCCATTAATGTGCTAACCAATAACAAAGTAGTCTACACCTGGGGTTGCGAAAGCGGCAATATGCTAGGTCGTGGCTCCAATAACTCCTCTCCCAGTGCCGTGAATCCTGGCCAGCCCAGCAATTTCCAGACCGGTTATTCTAATACAAATGTCATCTCTGTCGAAAGCGGTGGTCATACCACTATGATCCTACGGGAATGCACCAGCACTTTTGGGTATGTAGGACATAGAATAGATGGCAGTATGGGTGATAATTCGACTGTCTCAACGTATGATCCCGTATACCACTTTAACACCAATGCCGTGCAGGTTTGCGGTAGCCAAACTGTAAGCGCAACGCTCGACGCTTCGTATAACGGTCCTTATTGTATTGGCAATAATGTACAGCTGATCGGTAACCCATCGGGCGGTACTTATGCGATCGATGCAGGCAGTACGGCTACGGCCACCCTGTCCGGCAATACGCTTACCTTTACCAGCGCAGGTACCTTAAGAGTAAACTATACCGTAAGCGCTGGGTCCTGTGGCTCTGTCACTATCGTAAAAGTATTTAATGTGGAAGACTGCGGTGCCAAAGTTACCATACCGGGTACCATCTGGAACGATGCGAATGGTAATGCCGTAATAGATGGCAGCGAAGCCGGTATCGCTAATGGCTTATGGGCTAATTTAACCGACCCCAGTGGCCACGTAATCGCCTCGGTACGGGTGAATACCGACGGTACGTTCTCCTTCCAGATAGCTACCAGCTACCTGGCCGCCGGTGGTAACTACCCGGTAGTACTTACCAATAGCGCTAAACAGGTGGGTGATCTCCTGCCTACTGCAGATACGCCTGCCGGTGGTTATGGCTATACGGGTGTAAACCGTGGCAGCACAGGTATAGACAACTCCAACCGTACCGGTAAGTTATACATTGGCAACCTGAATGGCATTGCAGGTGGCACTACTACAGCACCGGTAAACTTTGGCATCAGCAACGATCCGATAGCATTACCTGTACAGTTTACGAATGTATCAGCTATTATAAAAGGGGGTGTATTACTTGTAAACTGGGCCACTTCCTCTGAAAAAAATAACAAGCGCTTTGAAATAGAAGCTTCTGCAGATGGCGTTCATTTCACTACCATTGGTTCTATGGATTCCAAAGCCCCAAATGGCAACTCCGATAGTGTTTTAAGCTATGAGTTTTCAACGAATATGTCGGGCGTTGCCCTTGCTACGTCAGGTATTGCGCTGGTGCTGTTAGCTTTGGGTAGCCTGGCCATGGGATTGCCACGCAAAAGAAAACTGGTATTTGCAAGCTTATTGTTAACGGGCATATTTGCAGGTGCTATGGGTTGTCAGAAAAAAGCTTCAGAGCCTGTTTCTGATGGTAAGAGCGCCTATATCCGCGTTGTACAGATTGATGCCAACGGAAGCAAATCTTACTCAAAAATTGTAAAAGTGGTGAACAATTAAACCGTACACTTCGATTATAAAGAAGCCTGCCCGGGTAAACGGGCGGGCTTTTTTGTTGTTGAAACGATGATGCAGGAGGTACGATGCCGGATGTGTAGAAAGGAACGTAATTCTAACCTCGCCAATTGTCTGAATATAGGCCGCTATATCTTTGATCATTGCAGGTGAAAAAACGTATCGCAACAAAAGTATATACTCCTTACTATTTGTATTGTACTTGAATAACTCAATTATTTCATCTGCCCGACTGTCATTGCTTTGTTCACGATATACTTCAAAAGCAGCTATGAAGATGTCGGACAAGGAAAATGAAATTACCTGATCCATATAGTCCAATGCTGCTGCGAGATCTTTTAATGCTAAAATCAAGGCCTTCAGAGCTGCAGCAAGAGGGGTAAGAGATATTGCTTTTTTCCTGTTTAGACTCGCTAATATTTATGCTTAATCCCTACAATCCCCCAAATATCCAACATGATCCGAAAAAAGGCAATAAAAAAGCCTCTGAAAGAATCAGAAGCTTTTTTATTAAGTCGGGACGACTAGATTCGAACTAGCGACCCTCCCGCCACTGCGGGATCCGCTACCGGTATAAAATCAAAAAGCCCAGCATTACTGCTGAGCTTCTTTAAGTCGGGACGACTAGATTCGAACTAGCGACCCCTTGCACCCCATGCAAGTGCGCTACCGGGCTGCGCCACGTCCCGAACCGGATCCCATATCCGTAAATAAATACAGACGTTGTTGGGAGGGGGTGCAAATATAATACATTTTCTTTTTCTATCAAAAGAAACGGCTTTTTTTACGGCGAGCGTCTCCGGGGATCTCAGTCCTGCTGTATCTTTTGTGTTTCCCCTCCCATAACACAGCTATTTCTACCCCAATATGGCAGGATCTCCACGCATATTCCTTTAAAAATCAGAAATTGCGCTTATCTTCGCACCTTAATGAAAATTCTCATTAAGCAATCCAAGATCATCGACCCCACCTCCTCTTTTAACGGTCGCACCGCAGATATCCTTATCGTAAATGGAAGCATTCAGTCTATTGGTAAAAACCTGGTTCAGAAAGGTGCCAAAGTACTGGACGCAAAAGGGCTGCATGTAAGTCCGGGCTGGGTCGACTTGTTTGCAGATTTTGCAGATCCGGGGTTTGAATACCGCGAAACATTAACCAGCGGCAGTACCGCTGCAGCCGCCGGAGGGTTTACCGATGTTTGCATTGTACCCAATACCAAACCAGCCATTGATCAAAAATCGGTAGTAGAATATATTTGTGCAAAAGCAGCGCAGTTGCCGGTGAGCATTCACCCGTTGGGTGCGGTTACCAAAAATACAGATGGCAAGGAACTGGCCGAGATCTACGATATGCGGCAGTCCGGCGCCATTGCCTTTACCGATGGTAAAAATGCCATCCAGTCTTCCGATATCATGGTAAAAGCCCTGCAATACATCAAACCCTTTAACGGGGTACTGATCCAGTTGCCGGACAATAAAGACATACAGCCGAATGGCCTGATGAATGAAGGTGTCGTGTCTACCCGGTTAGGCCTCCAGGCAAAGCCGGCCATCGCGGAAGAGCTGCTGATCACCCGCGACCTTAAACTGGCCGAATATGCCGGTTCCCGGTTACACCTTACCGGTGTTACCACTGCCGCCTCGCTGAAGCTGATCAAAGAGGCCCGGCAGAAAAAAACAAAGGTGACCGTTTCTGTAACACCGGCGCACCTGTTTTTTACCGAAGATGACCTTCAAACTTACGATACGAACCTGAAGCTAAACCCGCCGTTGCGTACTGTTAATGACCGGAAGGCGCTCCTGAAAGGCATTACAGACGGTACTATCGACTGTGTGGCTACGCATCATATTCCTTATGATACCGATCATAAAATGGTAGAATTTGAATATGCCAAAAACGGCATGCTGGGCCTGCAGACCGCGTATGCCGTGCTCAATACCGTATTGCCGGAAGTACCGCAACAACGCTGGGTGGAGCTGCTCTCCATTAATCCCCGGAAGATCCTTGGATTACCGGTACCTTCCATTGAAGAAGGGGCCTTCGCCTCACTTACGGTTTTTGATCCTGCACAGCAGTGGATATTAAATGCCGATGCCATCCGCTCTCAAAGCCGGAATTCGGCATTTATCGGAAGATCCTTTACGGGTAAGCCGTTGGGCATCATTCATAACAATCAGACGAATCTTTCATTTTAACACATGATATTAAACGCAACAAGGAAGGGACTGATAACAGGTATTTTAATGATACTGGCAGGGTTGATCCTATCGGCATTAAAAACACCCGACAATTCTCCCCTGCATTATATAGGATATATCTTTTACGGAACAGGAATCGTATGGGCTGTCATTGCTTCTAAAGACAAGACAAAATTTGGAACGTTATTCAACGAAGGATTCAGGTGTTTTATCATGGCAACCCTGCTAATGGTGGTGTATACATGGATCTACTGGGCAACAAATCCAAAGAAAATGGACGAAACAGTGGCCAAACAAAAAGAAGTTCAACTTAAAAACGCAAAAGACCGAACGCCTTTAGAAATAGATCAACAGGCAAAAGACACCCGTAAATATTTTATACCGATGGTGCTGGCCGGAACCGTTTTTGACTTTTTACTTATCGGTGTGGTGGTAACCACTGCCGCCGCAGGAACCTTATCTTTGTCAAAGAAAAACTAAAAATGGACATTTCTGTAGTTATACCTTTATTAAATGAAGAAGAATCATTGCCCGAACTGGCCGCATGGATCGAGCGGGTAATGCAGGAAAACCATTTCAGTTACGAGGTCCTTTTTGTGGATGACGGCAGTACCGATAACTCCTGGCAGGTTATTTGTTCCCTGCATGAAAAAAATCCGGATATCCGGGGCATTAAATTCCAACGCAATTATGGCAAATCTGCCGCGCTGAATGAGGCCTTTCGCGCTACCCGGGGCGATGTGGTGATTACCATGGATGCCGACCTGCAGGATAGTCCGGATGAAATACCCGAATTGTACCGGATGATCCGGGAAGACCGGTACGATCTGGTGAGCGGATGGAAGAAAGTGCGGTACGACAATACCGTTACCAAAAATATCCCTTCCAAATTCTTTAATGCGGTTACCCGTAAGGTTTCTAAAATACAGCTCAACGACTTCAATTGCGGTTTAAAAGCCTATAACCGGAAAGTGGTAAAAAGCATTGAAGTGTATGGAGAGATGCACCGTTACATACCCGTACTGGCTAAATGGGCCGGCTTTAAAAAGATCGGCGAAAAAGTGGTAGAACACCGCAAACGCAAATACGGGGTCAGCAAATTTGGCTGGGATCGTTTTATCAACGGATTCCTGGACCTCCTTTCCATTACATTTGTAGGAAAATTTTCCAAGCGCCCTATGCACTTTTTTGGTGTTTGGGGCATGGTCTTTTTTATGATCGGTTTTTTTTCTGCACTATACCTGCTCATCTCAAAAGTCTTTAGCAACGACTTTTCGATTACCAACCGTCCGTTTTTTTATATTTCCCTGGTTGCCATCATCATAGGCGTGCAGTTGTTCATGGCCGGTTTTATCGGAGAACTGATCTCCCGCAATGCGCCGGGCCGCAACGCCTATTTAATTGAAGCAAAAACAGGACTGGATTAATGGATGCTGTTGCGGATATGGTCTTTTAATCGTTCTGTATATTGTTGAACAGGAACCTTAACGCTGGTCGTGGGGTCAGGCGAACGTGAACATCTTTTTATGCCCAAAGTAATTATTATAGGACCCGCACATCCGCTCCGGGGCGGATTGGCCACCTTCAACCACCGGCTTGTAAAAGCATTTGAAGATGGTGGCTACCAGGCTGCGATCTGGTCCTTTTCTTTACAATACCCCTCCTTTCTGTTTCCGGGAAAATCACAATATACGGATGATCCCGCTCCGGAAAATATCGCCATTCATACCCGCATCAATTCCATCAACCCGCTTAACTGGGTGCAGGTGGGTAATGCAATAGCCAAAGAAGCACCCGATATCGTGGTGGTACGCTACTGGCTTCCTTTGATGGGACCTGCATTGGGAACCATACTCAGGAAGATCAGGAAAAATAAAAAAACAAGGATCATTTGCATTGCCGATAATATCATCCCCCATGAAAAAAGGCCCGGCGACATCCCTTTTACCAACTACTTTATAAAAGCCTGTGATGGTTTTATTACCATGAGCGAAAAGGTATTTACCGACCTTCGAACCTTTACGCAGAAGCCGGCACTGCAGGTACACCATCCCTTGTATGACAATTTTGGCACACCTGTTTCCAAAACAGCGGCCCGCAGTCATTTACAACTTCCGGCCAACGATAAGATCATCCTGTTTTTCGGATTCATCCGGAAATATAAGGGGCTGGACCTGCTGCTTAAGGCGTTTGCCGGTCTTGAACATGAAACCTCAAACCTCAAACGTCAAACATCAGAGATCAGTCCCGGTAGCGATCGGGAACAGAAATCAGAAATCAGAAATCAGAAATCAGAAATTAAATTGTTGATTGCCGGTGAGTTTTATGAAGATGAAGCCGGTTATCAGGAGTTGATCGACAAGCTGGGCATCCGCGAGGCGCTGATCCTGAGAACCGAATTCATCCCCGACAATGAGGTTAAATATTATTTATGCGCCGCCGACCTGCTGGTGCAACCCTACCGGAATGCCACGCAAAGCGGCGTAACGCCCCTGGCCTATTATTTCGAAAAGCCAATGATCGTAACCAATGTGGGCGGGTTGCCGGCGCTGGTTCCCCATATGAAAAGCGGACTGGTGGCGGAGCCGGAACCCGCTTCCATCGCCAACGCCATCCGGGAATATTTCCGATTAGGAGAAACCCACTTTATTCCACATCTTCGCAGCGAAAAAGAAAAATACAGCTGGGATCACCTGGTCAACGCCATTGTTGAGCTGGCTGATAAATCAAGAAACGATGATTCACAGAAGTAAAGCGCCGTTAAGGATCGGGCTGGCAGGCGGAGGCACAGATGTAAGCCCCTATTGTGATGAGTTTGGCGGCGCCATCCTCAATGCCACCATTTCTTTAAATGCCAACGCCACTATTGAACGTACGGCCGACGGAATGATTTCCTTTGAAGCACTGGACCGGAACGAAACAGAGGCTTTTAGCTGGTCTTCCTCACTGCCGCTCAATGGGCACCTCGATCTGTTAAAAGGCGTTTACAACCGCATACAAACAGACTACCCGTTTACCAATGACGGCTTTCGTTTAAGTACCTATGTAGATGCGCCTGCCGGATCCGGCCTGGGAACTTCTTCTACACTTGTAGTAGCCATCGTTGGTGCATTTGTGGAAATGTTGCAACTCCCCCTGGGTGAATACGACATCGCACATTACGCTTATGAGATCGAACGCAGTGATCTCCGGCTTGCCGGCGGACGTCAGGATCAATATGCCGCAACCTTTGGCGGTGTAAACTATATGGAGTTTTATAGCAATGATAAGGTGATTGTAAACCCGCTCCGCATCCGGCAGCGATACCTGGATGAGCTGGAAAACAATCTGCTCCTGTATTATACGTCCACCAGCAGGGAGTCGGCAAAGATCATTATCGAACAAAGCAAGAACGTAACCGAAAAGAAAAGTCAGTCTATTGAAGCCATGCACCAGTTGAAACAACAGGCACAGATGATGAAGGAAGCCCTGTTGAAAGGCCAGCTGGATGAAATTGGCCGGATTCTGGATATAGGCTTTGAACAAAAGCGCCGTATGGCTGCCGGTATTAACAACGAGCTGATTGATACCATCTATGAAACGGCAAAGAACAATGGTGCATCCGGAGGAAAGATCAGCGGCGCCGGTGGCGGCGGTTTTATGATTTTCTATTGCCCCGGCAATACCAAATATAAAGTACGCACCAGTCTTGAACAGTTTGGCGGTCAGTACCGCAACTACCAATTTGTAAAACATGGTTTAAAAACCTGGACAGTTTAATTATGAATCATCAGATCAAATCCCTTATACAGGCCTCCATCGATGTAAAAAAACAAGTGTTGGAAAATGACCAGTTGCTGCAGACCGTAGCTGCAGTGGTTCACACCATCGTTGCGGCTTTCCAAAAAGGCAATAGTGTCTATTTCTGTGGAAACGGGGGCAGCGCGGCCGATGCCCAGCACCTGGCAGCAGAGTTCAGCGGACGGTTTTATAAAGACCGTAAAGCATTACCGGCAGAAGCATTGCATTGCAACACCTCCTATCTGACGGCTGTTGCCAATGACTATAGTTTTGATGTCATCTATTCGCGCATCATCGATGGCATTGGTAAAAACGGCGACGTTTTGATCGGCCTCAGCACATCAGGCAATTCACAGAACATCGTGCGGGCATTTGAACAGGCCAAGGCCAAAGGCATGACCACGATCGGATTCACCGGTGCCAGTGGCGGCCTTTTAAAAACAAGCTCCGATTTTTTAATCAACATACCCTCTTCCGATACGCCCCGCATCCAGGAATGCCATATGCTGCTGGGTCATAGCATTTGCCAGCTGGTAGAGGAACAATATTTTGGCTGATTGTGTTTAACGTCCGACCTTTCTGGTTTGACGTTAAACCTCAAACATCAAATTTCAAATATTAAACGTAGCCATGCTTCAAAAACGTGTAGAGGGCAACTGGGAAGAAGGCCGGGAGGCCATTGTACTGGCGGGTGGACTGGGTACCCGGTTGCGCGAAGCGGTACCGGACCTGCCCAAATGTATGGCGCCCGTTGCTGGAAAACCCTTTCTTTATTATGTAATCAATTACCTGCGCCGGCAGGGCATACAACGCATCATTTTCAGTTTGGGTTATATGCATGCGGTTATAGAAGATTACCTGGCAACAACATTTCCGACCTTACAATACGATTGTTGTATTGAGGAAGAACCGCTGGGTACGGGAGGAGCCATACAACTGGCATTGCAGAAAGCTACCGGAACGGATGTTTTTGCAGTAAATGGAGACAGCTTTTTTGCGTTTGATGCCTCCCAACTGATAACACTGCACCATCAAGCCAAAGCCGATTGTACACTGGCATTGAAACCCATGCAGCAGTTTAGCCGGTATGGGGTGGTAACCACTGACGGGCAGCAGCATATTGTAAGTTTCCGGGAAAAACAATATTATGAAAGCGGGCTGATCAATGCCGGCGTATACCTGGTGCACAAAGAAGCACTGCTTCAAAAGCATTTTCCGTTAAAATTTTCTTTCGAAAAAGATTTTCTTGAACAATTTGTGAACGAAGGGAAGTTTTCGGGCGCTGTTGCCGACGGCTATTTTATCGACATCGGGATTCCCGAAGACTACAACCGCGCTCAGAACGATTTCCAGGCCGCTCCTTTTACCCTCGATACATTAACCTCGGACTGGACCTTGTTCCTCGACCGGGATGGAGTGATCAACGAAGAGAAACCGGACAGTTATGTATTTCATAAAGATGAATTCCTGTTTTATGCCGGCGTTCCGGAAGCCATTCACCGGTTCACGCATTACTTCCGGCATGTGATCGTAGTGACCAATCAGCGAGGTATCGGCAAGGGTTTAATGGATGAAGCGGCCTTACAAGGCATTCATGATTTATTGAGCGATGAAGTAAAAAAAAGTGGCGGACATATCCCTGCCATTTATTTTGCCACGGCAGTAGATGCGCGTGATTTTTTCCGGAAGCCCAACCCCGGTATGGCCTTACAGGCAGCAGCAGACTTTCCGGATATCGACCTTACCCGATCGGTAATGGTAGGCAATAATATTTCCGATATGAAATTCGGCCGTAATGCTGGTATGCGTACCATTTATCTTACAACCACCAATGCTTCGGAAGTGCTGCCGCATCCGGATATAGACCTGCAGTTACCAGACCTGAAGACACTCGCTGCAATGCTTTCCTCCTCACAGGTATAAATAATAGGGTTGTAATAAGGCTTTAAATTCAGGGGTATATTCATTTCCGCTACGGATCAGGATCCGTTCCTGCAGATACCCGCTTTTATTATGGCCACATTCCACCATGATCCGGAATGGCACATGCCGTTCTGTTTGATGTACATAGCAACAACGGTTGATGTTTAACGCCAGCATATCCAGCTGCTGTAACAGTTCCGCTTCCCTCCTTGCCGGTAATAACAAAAAAAAACGCCCTTCAGCTGCCAGTTGTTCCCGGATAAAAGAAAGCAGGTTCCTTAAAGACAATTCTTCGCTGTGGTGCGCGATATTTTTATTCTGTTGTTCCCCTTTAAGATCTCGTTCATAGAACGGCGGATTACTGATAATAACATCATATTTACCAGGGAAAGACTGTTTCAACACATCGCCCTGTATCAGCCGGATTGAAGCCTGCCAGTCTGTTTGTGCAATATTCTCCCGGGCCTGCTCATAGTCGGCCTCCTGTATTTCAATGGCATCGATCAACCGGTTCCCCGTCTGCGCAATCATTAATGACAGCAATCCTGTTCCGGCGCCCACATCCAGTACCGTTACAGCTTCGGCCGGCATATGACCCGCCACCCAGGCCCCAAACAAGCAGGCATCCGTGGTCACTTTCATTGCGCAGCGATCCTGGTAAATTACAAATTGCTTAAAATGGAAATACGGATTCGGCATATGCAAAGATCAAGAATATCTATTAAAGATCGGCCCAATCATCTTTTCTTTAGGTCATAATAGCGTTTCACATTTGCAACAAAAGCAGAGTTGCCTGTATTGCAATATGCGAGCAACTATTTTAAATTTTCCGGCCAACACGCCCTCAAAGGCCTACTTCTAGACGCCCATCAGATAAGCGTCGAAACCGTTCGGATAATAGATCAGCATCAATCGGATAAAACTATTTGCCAGTCTTTTATATTTGAATACATTCGCTCATGGATCATCCCAAAATCATCATTGTTGGCCAGGGCATCAGCGGCACCTTTCTCTCCTGGTTTTGCTACCAGGCAGGCATCGATTTTATCGTTATCGACGAGCCCAATGCTCACGCGCCTTCCAGGGTGGCAGCAGGCATCATCAACCCCGTAACCGGGCGAAGGGTGGTTAAGGTTTGGATGGATGACATCATTATTCCTTTCGCCGAAAATGCATATAAAGCGATGGGAACATTCCTGAACCTGTCTGCGATTACTCAAACCGGGATCATCGACTTTTTCCCCAATCCATTCATGAAGGAAAGCTTTCTGAAAAAGTTAGCGCAAAAAGAAGATTACATTGCCATTCTTGAAGATGAAGCGCCCTATACGCCTTACTTCAATTATGAATTTGGCATTGGTATAATAGAACCCGCCTATATCGTACATCTGCAGCAACTATTGCCGGCCTGGCGCAGTTTTTTAATACTGCAGCATAAACTGATTGAAGCCCCCTTCGATTTTTCGCAACTCCAGGCCGGAACATCTGCCATCCATTACAAAAATGAAACAGCAGATAAGCTGATCTTTTGTGATGGTGCCGCCGGAGCAGCCAATCCTTATTTTTCATTATTGCCCTTTGCTTTAAACAAAGGGGAAGCATTGATCATTGAAGCCCCCGATCTGCCTTCCGGCCACCTGTATAAAAAATCAATGTTACTGGCACCGATGGCCGAGCCCGGTATTTTCTGGACCGGCACCAATTATATATGGGATTTTGAGGATGAAAATCCTACGGCCGATTTCCGGCAATCGGCAACACAAACATTAAAACAATGGTTAAAGGTTCCTTTTACGATTGTAGATCATAAGGCCTCCGTACGCCCGGCTACCGTAGAACGGCGCCCCTTTGCCGGTTTTCATCCGGTTCATACCAATATCGGCATACTCAATGGTATGGGCACCAAGGGCTGCTCACTGGCACCCTATTTTGCACACCAACTGGTGAAGCATTTGCAGGATCAGCACCCGCTGCTTCCGGAAGTAGATATCAACCGTTTTAAAAATATACTGAGCCGGCAGCTTTAGATGTTATTTTACAGTAAATGCTACCCATTCTTTTTGTTGCTGCCCTTTAAAATGGCTACCAGAATAAGAATGAAGAGCGCTCCTCCTACCGCCCACATCCAGGGCTGAATCTGAACATGCGTTTTGGTAGTGGTAGTGGTTACTTTTTCTTCCTGTGCCTGGATGGCCACGGCATATAACAACAGGTACCCTGCTGAAAGGAAACGCAAAAACGAACGGCATAAGGGTTTCATAACATAGATTTTATGGTGAATAATGCAATGAACCGCACATTGGGCTGCAGCGTGCGGCAACGGATGTAAAATCTGAAACAAAATTGCTGCCAGTTTTACGTTTAGCGGCTCATATCCTAACCATTATTTACGGGGAACGGCCGGTATCAGATCGTTTCAAAAATTAATCATTTGATTAAAAAATTTGTTTAAATTATTTTTTCTGTTCAATTTTGTGCTGTAATGGCAAAAAAGAAACAACAGGAAACACGGTCTTCGGAAGAAAAGATAAAGGAAGCGGCCCGAAAGGTATTTATGGAAAAAGGCTATGCCGCAACCCGTACAAGGGATATTGCGGAAGCCGCCGGTATCAACCTGGCGCTGTTAAACTACTACTTCCGCAGTAAAGAAAAATTATTTGAACTGATCATGCAGGAAAAACTGAGCAGCTTTTTTGGACTGATATTGCCCGTGCTGGAGGATCCCGATTCATCGCTCGACGACAAGATCCATACCATTGCAGACCGGTACATCAGCATGCTGGCAAACAATCCGGACCTGCCCCTGTTTGTGCTGAATGCTATGCGCAACGCACCTAAAAAGTTCGCGGCGATGCTGAAAGGGGCCGACCATTTACTACATTCCGTATTTGCCAGACAGTTAAAAGAAAAAAATCCGGTTATAGCACCTGAACAGCTTTTTATAAATATGATGTCGCTCTGTATTTTCCCCTTCGCCATGCGTCCGGGTTTAGAAGTGATTTCGCCGGAGATCGGCGTACAATTCAGCGTTCTTATGGAAGACCGGAAGCAACTGGTGCCAAAGTGGATGCGTGCCATGTTAAAGGTTAAATAGTTTTTGTTCCACGGTTAATCAAGAGATTAAATCAAACAATAAACAACGAATATGAAACGGTTGATATCCTGTTTTATACTGTTACTACCCCTCGGGTGTATGGGACAGTCGCTCAGTCTGGATGACTGTTATCAGCTGGCAAGAAAAAATTTCCCAACGATTAAAAAACAGCAGCTGCTTCAACAAAGCGCCCGGTACTCCATCGACAACACAACAAAATCCTGGTTACCGCAACTATCTGTCAGCGGCCAGGCAACTTATCAAACGGATGTTACCAGGATCCCGATAGCCCTGCCAGATGTACCCGAATTAAGCAAGGATCAGTACCGCATACAGGGAGAAGTTACACAAACACTCTATGACGGAGGCATTGCCCGGAGCCAAAAAGAGCTTCTCAGAACCGGCGAGGCCCTGCAGTTACAGCAGATCGAAATCAGTTTTCAATCGGTTAAAGAACGGGTTGCCCAGTTATTCTTTTCCATATTGTTACTGGATGCACAACTGGAACAACAGGAGATATATAAGGCCAATATCGCTTCATCCCTGGAAAAAGCGATAGCGGCCGAAAAAAACGGAACGGTGGCGCAAAGCAGCGTAAATGAATTAAAGGCCGAATTGATAACCGCAGGTATGAGTAATACGGCCATCATTTCCGATCAGAAAGCCACCCGGGAAATGTTGGGCCTCCTGATTGGAGCACCGCTAACCGGACCACTGATACCACCTGCCCCTCAACGCAATGATTCCGGAATTCTTCGCCCGGAGCTCCAGCTCTTTGAACTGCAGAAAAAGAACGTAGCGCTACAGGAAAAAGCACTTACAACAGGCTGGGCACCTAAAATTGCGGCCTTCGTACAAGCGGGTTATGGCCGCCCGGCATTGAATGTATTAAAAAATTCGTTTGACGCCTTTGCCGTAGGCGGTATCCGGTTTAGCTTTCCCCTGGGCAGTTTATATACCTACCAGAACAATAAAAAAATAATGGAACTCAACCGTAAGGAGCTGGAAACTGACAGGGAAACATTTATACTAAACACAAAGACGGCATTGACAAAGGAGGCCGGCGACATCGAAAAATATACACAGTTGCTGCAACAGGATGATACGGTCATTGCATTACGGGCACAGGTCACCCGGTCTGCACGCGCCCAGCTGGAGAATGGCGTTATCACTACACACGAATACATTACCCAGTTAAATGCGGAACACCTGGCAAAACAATTTAAAAACCTGCACCAGATACAATTGCTGAATGCGCAGGTTAATTATCAAACCATTTCCGGACATTAAACGGTACGAATATGAAATCAAACTTTCTCAGCGCGTTGCTTTTAATGCTCCTGGCCTGCAACGGGAATAAAAAAGACGTTGATGCAGCAGGCAACTTTGAAGCAGACGAGGTCATTGTGTCAGCAGAACAAAACGGCACACTTCTACGATTCTCCATCCAGGAAGGAGACTCATTGCAATACCATCAGGTAGTTGGCCAGATTGATGTAACACTACAGCAGCTTCAGCAGGAGCAAACACAGGCAAGCATCAGCGCACTTCAGCAACAGACCGTATCGCCGCAGGAAGAGATCCGCGTAGCGCAACGCCAGCTGGCCGCTCAGGAATCGCTTTTACAAAACCAGCACAAAGAGCGCAACCGCCTGCAAAACCTTGTTGCCGCAGCCGCTGCACCTCAAAAACAACTGGACGATATGGACGCCCAGATCATACAAACACAAAAACAAATGGCTGTTACCCGGCAGCAGATCCGTTTATACAACTCAAATGCAGTTACAAAGAACAGGGCCATTCTCAGCGAACAGGCACCGCTTGAAAAGGCAAAAGCGCAAACGCAACTTCAGGTTGAAAAGGGGCAAATCATCAACCCGGTTTCCGGTACCGTACTGACCAAATATGCACTGCAAGGTGAAATGACCACGATCGGGAAAGCCCTGTATAAGATCGCCAACCTGGACACACTCACATTGAGGGCCTACATCACCGGTGATCAGTTACCTGCACTTAAAATACAACAACCGGTTACCGTGCGTATAGACAATGGCAACCGGTCTTATAAAAATTACAGCGGAAGCATCAGCTGGATCAGCGATAAAGCAGAGTTTACGCCGAAAACCATTCAGACCAAAAATGAGCGGGCAAACCTGGTATACGCGCTAAAAATACGGGTCAAAAACGACGGCTATCTAAAAATTGGCATGTACGGCGAAGTCTTATTCCATGAAAAAAAATAATCTGCATACCATCCCCACAGCAGATACAGCAGATACGCCCATTATAGCGGATCGGATCAGCAAAAGCTATAACAAAGGCGCTGTACAGGCATTAACCGGCGTATCCCTGGCTGTAAAAAAAGGGGAACTATTTGGACTGATCGGGCCAGACGGCGCTGGTAAAACAACCCTCTTTCGTATCCTTACTACGCTTTTGCAGGCTGACAAGGGCCAGGCCCGGGTTTCCGGATACGACATCACAAAAGACTTCCGGCAGATCCGAAGCTCCGTTGGATACATGCCCGGAAAATTCTCTTTATACCAGGACCTAACCGTTCAGGAAAATCTTACATTTTTTGCCACGCTTTTTGGTACAAGTGTAGCCACCCATTACGAGCTGATCAAAGATATTTATGATCAGATCAAACCCTTCAGCAATCGCAGGGCAGGGCAGCTTTCCGGCGGTATGAAGCAAAAGCTTGCCCTATGCTGTGCATTGATTCACAAACCGGCCGTATTATTCCTGGATGAGCCCACCACCGGTGTAGATGTAGTATCACGCAGGGAGTTCTGGGAGATGTTGCAAAAACTGAAGCAACAGGGCATCACCATATTGGTATCTACGCCCTATATGGAAGAAGCCATACGCTGCGATCGCATCGGCCTCATACAAAACGGATGCATGCTTCAAGTAGCAACGCCTTCTCAAATCACCCAGGCATTTCCCGTAACACTGTATGCCGTTAAAGCCGAATCCATTTACCGGCTGTTGAAAGACCTGCGGTCCTGGAACGACGTAGAAAGTTGTTATGCCTTTGGAGAATGGCTGCATGTAACACTCCGGCAGGACACCGGAGATGGTACGGCACTTATCAAAAGATATGCGGAAGCCAGGGGGCATAAGCAAATAGTCCTTCATTCCATTGCGCCAACCATCGAAGACAGTTTTATACGGCTGGCAACCACAAATACATTACCACATGGATCCGGCAATTAACCATCAGCAACAACCACCGGTAACAGCGGGCGCTACGATTGAATGCAGGGAGCTCACTAAAAAATTCGGCAATTTTATGGCCGTGGACCGGATCAGCTTCTACGTAAAACCGGGCGAAATTTTTGGTTTCCTGGGAGCAAACGGCGCAGGAAAGACTACCGCTATGCGCATGTTATGCGGGCTCTCCTACCCAAGCGCCGGTCATGCTACTGTAGCAGGATTTGATGTATACAAACAACAGGAAAAGATCAAACAGCACATCGGGTACATGAGCCAGAAATTTTCGCTGTATGACGACCTTACACCATTGGAAAACATCCGATTCTTTGGGGGCGTTTATGGCATTCCGGCAAAGGTCATCCGGGAACGAAGCCATGAGCTGATCCGGTCACTGGGACTGGAAAAAGAAGCGACCAAACTGGTGGGTGGTCTTCCCCTGGGCTGGAAACAGAAACTGGCATTTGCCGTGGCGCTGTTTCATCAGCCGCAGATCGTTTTCCTGGACGAACCTACCGGTGGCGTAGATCCGGTAACCCGCCGCCAGTTCTGGGATATGATTTACGAAGCAGCGGAAAAGGGGGTTACCATTTTTGTAACCACCCATTATATGGATGAAGCGGAATACTGTAACAGGGTAACCATTATGGTAGATGGTAAAATAGAAGCGCTGGACACCCCCGCGAATCTGAAGCTCCGGTTTGCCTGCGACAATATGGATGAAGTATTTTACCGGCTGGCCAGAACAGCCCGGCGTAGTGACAACTAAAGTAATTCGTATGTGCTTACCGGCCACTGCTTATAGATAATCAACAAACCGGCAGAAAAATGAAACAGTTATTCGTTTTTATCCGCAAAGAGTTTTACCATGTCTTCAGAGACCGGCGCACACTCCTTATCCTGTTTGGGCTGCCCCTGGTGCAGATCCTGCTGTTCGGCTACGCCCTTACCAGTGAAGTAAAAAATATAACCATTGTTGTATCGGGTGTTTCCGACGACCTTCTGGCACAGCGGCTTACCGCCAGGCTTAAGTCTTCCGTGTCTTTCAATGTACAGGAAAAGCGATTATCACCCACAGCCATAGAAGCCGAATTCAAAAAAGGCCGGATTAAGGCCGCCCTGATCTTTCCCGCCGGATTCAGTAATGATTTTACCCGGCTACGGCATACAACGCTACAGGTTCTTACAGACGGTACGGAGCCCAACACATCCAAAACCGTTCTGCAATATATCAGCGCGATTGTACAGAGCTTTCAGCAGGATGAACAAAAAACAACAAGCATTCCCTTAACCATTACGCCGGAGCTGCGTATGTTATACAATGAAGAAGGGAATGGCTCCATTAATTATGTACCGGGAGTGTTAGCGCTCATATTGATGATCGTTTGTACCGCACTGACCTCCGTGGCGGTTGTACGGGAAAAAGAAGCCGGCACAATGGAGCTATTGCTGGTATCCCCGTTCAAACCGGTAATGGTACTGGTAGCCAAAGCCATTCCCTTCCTGATATTATCGCTGGTGAACTTCGCATTTATCCTGTTGCTGGCGGTTTATATATTACAGGTACCCATCCTGGGAAGCCTGGCGCTATTGTTTGTGATCACGCTGCTGTTCATTGCTACCAGCCTATCATTCGGACTGCTGATCTCCAACTTCACAAACTCCCAGCAGGTAGCACTACTTATCTCCATGATGGGGCTCATGCTGCCTACCATCATTTTTACCGGGTTTATTTTCCCGCTGGAAAATATGCCGTTGCCCTTTCAATGGCTTTCGAACCTGGTTCCGGCTAAATGGTATTACACCGCCGTAAAATCGGTTATGCTGAAAGGATTAGGTTTTAGATACGTATGGAAAGAAATGAGCATTCTCTGTATCATGACCATCCTGTTATTAACCATAACGGTAAACCGGTTTAAAATAAGGTTAGCATGAAAACACTTCGTTTTATATTACAAAAAGAATTTCGTCAGATGTTTCGCAACAGGACCATATTGGCAATGATGCTCATACTTCCGGTTGTTCAGCTGGGCATATTGCCCCTTGCCATGAACCTCGATGTAAAAAACATCAACATTGCGATCGTTGACATGGGTCACAGCACTTATACTCAAAAACTGATTTCCAAAATCGGCGCATCCGGTTATTTTAAAATCGTGGCCGCAGCTCCGGCTTACAAACAGGCATTGCCCGCGCTGGAAGAAGGAGCGGCCGATATCATCCTGGAAATACCGGCTTCGTTTGAACGCAACCTTGTAAGGGAAGGCAGTCAGTCGCTGAACGTTACAACCGACGCTATTAACGGTACAAAATCCGGGATCGGTTCTGCCTACCTGCTCGCCGTCATCAGGGATTTCAACCAGGATATCCGGCTGATGAGCAATGGTCAGCCGGTTGCCCCTCCGGCGGTGATCGATATCGCCTCTTCCGCCTGGTTCAACCCTTATGAAAAATTCACCTGGTATATTGTTCCGGGCGTTTTAGTATTACTGCTAACGCTGGTCGGAGGATTTCTTTCCGCGCTGAACATTGTGCGGGAAAAAGAAATCGGCACCATCGAACAGATCAATGTTTCTCCTCTAAAAAAATGGCAGTTCATTTTAGGAAAGCTGGTTCCCTTCTGGGTTATTGGTATGATTGTATTGACCATCGGCCTGCTGGTGGCACGCCTTTTTTACGGGATCATTCCGGCAGGAAGTCTTTTTCTCCTATACCTGCTTGCAGCGGTGTACCTGGTGGCCCTTCTGGGATTTGGCTTATTTATATCCACAGTCAGCAATAATCAATTACAGTCGATGTTCATTGCTTTCTTCTTTATTATGATCTTTGTTTTAATGAGCGGCCTGTTCACATCTGTAGACAGTATGCCGGTTTGGGCAAGATCCATCGCCGCCTTTCTCCCCATCACGCATTTTATGAAAGCCGTTCGCATGATCATCCTGAAAGGAAGCGGCTTTACAGATATAGCACCAACCTTTCTTATTGAATTGCTGTTTGCCATTGGCCTTAACACCCTGGCCATTTGGAATTACCGGAAAACACAATAAATTCCTTATTGCCCTGCCTTACTGATCCAGATCCTGTTAAAATACAGAGGTCCCTCCGCCCCCGGCGCTGCCTTAAAAGAAACCTCGTAAAACCCGGCCTTCGAAAAATGCAATTGTCCCAGGGAAGTATCTTCAAACTCATCCGTATAGCTGGAATGCGGTTCTGCCACAATGGTGCCCGATGGCTTCAACTGCTGTTCCAGGTGCTGATCCGTAACCCGTACCATTACATCCGTGTTATTTTTTGAATGGTTATGATAGGAAAGATCTACCTGGTAATTGCCCGCTTCCGGTATATATACTTCCCAGGTCATCGAGCCTTCTTTATCCACTACCAGGTGTGTGGGACGGAGCCCGTCGTAACGCACCAATTTAAAATTAGAAGCGTGCTCCCATACATTCGTGGCTGTAAGTGCAAAGCCACCAAAGGTAGATTCCGGTACCATTTCTCCATCCAGCGTTACGGGTGCCGGATACTGCAATACCACAACCGATACAAAAGGATTCGCAGCCAGTTCTGGTAACTGTATATGCGTTAACGGGCCATTCTGTGTAAACCGCAATGGTTTCCTGCCCGACGCTGTTATAAGTTCCGCCTTTTCCGGCTTAGACAAAATACCCGACAAACGCAATATTTTATCCAGTGGCCAGTTATATACATGGAGATAAACAAGTTGTTTATTATTAACCTTTTTTGTGGTGATCCGTCCCCAGTCGTGCTGACTGGCACGCAGCTCAAGGCCCGTACATCCATAAATCGCCTCACCGTTCTTCGATAGCCAATTGCCCATATCTTCCAGGCGGCGCACCCCCTCGTAAGGAACGGATCCGTCCGCCCTTGGTCCTACATTCAGTGTAAAGTCACCATTAAGACTTACATTACCGATCAACGACTGCAGCAGCTGACTGGTCGATTTCCACTCATTTTCCTGGCCATAATAACCCCAGGAATGCGCAATGGTTCCGGAGGTTTCCCAGGGGTGTGCCGTATAGGCCGAACCAAATTCATTATCGCCCTTCGATTCAAAATCCACACCGGCATCATCCGCCGGCAGACCGATCCGGGAATTGATCAAACAGTTGGGCTGTAATTCCCTTATCAGGCGAACCACCTGGTCCAGTTGTTCCTTCTTCACTACGGTCTTTTTATAATTCAGCCACATATCAAACCAGAACATAGAAATGTCGCCATAATTCGTCAATAATTCTCGCAACTGTGGAATTACTTTCTCCTGCCAGTATTTATTGTAGTCCTCATCCTTTATGCCAGTCAGTTCCTTATTATGATCCCATCCATAAGGATGATCCCAATCCACCCAATGGGAATAATAAAAGCCCAGTTTAATGCCGTGTTTTTTACAGGCTGCAGCCAGTTCTTTGATCACATCCCGGTTGGTACCGCTCAATTTTGTAAGATTATAGTCGCTCACTTTGCTATTCCAGAGTGCAACACCATCATGGTGCTTGGAGGTGATCGTTATATACTTCATACCGGCTTTTTTTGCCAGCAATACCCATTCCTCCGGATTGATCCGCTTCCAGTTGAACCGCTTTGCCAGTGTACCATACTCCTCTTTTGATATACGGTTACGGTAGCGGATCCATTCCGCATAATTATTTGCATACCGCAGCCGCTCGCCCTTCCACATACCTTCCGCTGCACTGTACAATCCCCAGTGTATAAACATTCCGAAACGGGCATCGGTAAACCATTTGGTCTTTGCAGCAGCAGGCGCTGATTGGGCATGAATGGTAAGGGCAGCCATTACCATTCCTAAAAGAAACACGATCTTTAATTTCATACGTAAACTGATTCCGGCTAAGATACGGAACTTTTACAGTGCGGCCTTTTTTTCACCGGCAGCTAAAAGCAAACGCTTCCTAATGGGGCAATCCACAAATACCGACCATGATATGCCGGCAGATGCAGCCAATTTTCACGCTGATTTCTGCTGATTTATTCACCGGCATCTTCAAAAACAATATCATCTTTGCAGCTGCCTTTTACTACATGCGCTATTTCCTCCGTAATAACAGGAATACGCCCAGCAGCGCGATTCCCACCAGGAAAAAAGCCCACCACATACCCGCCTTAAAAACGGCTTCTACCGCACTACAGCTTTGAAACATAAACATGCCAGCCAGCAGATAAAACAGAAGATTTTTCATATTTGTTATTTTTAGAGGTTCTGTAAGGTCATAACGAGATAAGAACCGTTGCAGGTAAGCCATTATATCGGTTTTTATGCGTTATTGTAACCCCACGAATTTCAGGCCAAACCGTTCATTATGGTTTAGTTTTTCAGCACCCACCTTAAAATCGCGGGATTGAAGCATTTTGGTTTAATATTTGGAGAATTCCCCATAAAAAGCAGGCAAAAACTAAGAAATCTGTTAGGTTTGCAAAACAGGACAGAATCTCATCATTCATTCTATTAACCCATTGCACACTTGAACAAAGCAGTTAAAAAAGGCATCAGGATCGTTGTAAAAATACTTGTAAGTATCCTTGTGCTTATCATCCTGCTGATCCTTTCGCTGAACCTGCCCTTTGTTCAAAACCTGATCAAGAATAAAGTGGTAGCATACCTCAGGAAAAAGACCAATACGGAGATCAGCCTCGAGCGCATCCGCATCGGGTTTCCAAAAGATCTTGAACTGAACAAGCTGTATGTAGCCGATAAAAAAAAGGACACCCTGATCTATGCGGAAAAGTTAGGGGTGGACCTGGATATGCTGGCCCTGCTCTCCAATCGCGTGGAGGTTAGCAGTATAGAGCTCAATACGGTACGTGCCAATATTTACCGCCTTCATCCGGATACGATGTTCAACTATCAGTTCCTGGTCGATTCGCTTATATCCAATGAAAAGAAACCCAAAGAGGCCGAAAAAAAAGATACAACTTCCACGCTTAAATTCCGGCTGGATAAAATCACCTTCAATGATATCCGCATCCGGTTCAGGGATGATGTGGTTGGAAATGATGCGGGGGTTATGCTGGGACATCTTGACGCCCGGGTAAAAACCTTTGACCTGGACCAGATGCATTACGGGCTCAGTGCGCTGGCACTTAAAAACACCCGGCTGCATTATTTTCAGAATAAACCGCTTACCGTATTGCAGCAGAAGGCCGATTCCAGCATCGATAAAACGGCAGCTGAAAAAGGTGGCCGGCTTCCGCTGATCGAATTTGGAAAGCTGACGCTGGACAATGTGCTGCTCAACTATAATGACGGGTTATCAGATACCCGTGCCCTGGCCGACCTGAATGCATTTCATCTGCAGGACCTGGTGCTCGATCTTACCAACGGCGGCTACCGCTCCTCAGATGTATTATTGCAGAACTCAGTGATCGATTTTGCTTACCGCCCAACCGCCACCAATGAAAAAGCTATAAAAACGGCCGCCAACAGTGCCGCCGCATCTCCCTTCAGCCTGTTGCTGAACAAAGTGATCCTGGCCAATAACCAGGTAAAATATGATAACCTGGCGGAAAAGCGAACACCCGGACACCTGGACTTCAATCACCTTAATATAAAAGCGCTGGGCCTTACCGGCAATAAAGTTTCCATCGACAGCAGCGGCATCAAAGCAGCCATTACAGGCGGACAACTGAAAGATACCAGCGGCTTTGTCTTGAATGATCTGAAGGGAGCTATCATATACGATGACCAGCAACTAAAGGTAGACGGGTTTATTTTAAAAACGCCGCATACACAAATCGATAATAACAGCCTGCTGACCTATACTTCTCAAAATGATTTGAGCAAGCACCCCGAAAAAGTAAAGATGGATGTACAGTTCCGCAATACCATTATTGGTATGCAGGACCTTTACTACCTCATGCCATCGGTGCCCGCCAATTACCGCAGCCGGCAGATCCGCCTTGCGGCAGCCTTCACCGGTTATTTGAACAATCTTGCTATTGAAAAATTGCAGGTACAAGGTTTAAACAGCACCAGCATTGACATTGCTGGCGGAGTTCGGGGTTTGCCCGACATGAATACAACGGTGTTCAACCTTAACCTTAGAAAACTGCAAACATCCAGGCAAGACTTACGGGCACTGGTGCCTGCTGCCTCCCTGCCACAGAGTATCGAATTACCCGCATATCTTTCAGCAAACGGAACATTCAACGGGGGGCTTACCAATTTCACCACAGCGCTGCAATTAAAAACAGATATGGGAGGGGCGCATCTGCAGGCAGCCATGGGCGGCCCCAAAAACAGGGAAATCTATCGCGCCAAGGTTCAGTTGAACAACTTCAACCTGGGGCGTTTATTAAAACAGCAGGCGCAGCTGGGCACCGTATCGCTGTTAGCCAATATCAGCGGACAGAGCCTCGATCCCAAACGGATGCGTGCAAAACTAAACGGCACGATCTATCATGCCCGTTATAATAAGTACGACTATAAAGACATCAAACTGGAAGGCGCTTATGCGGGGAACATTGCCGATCTCCGGGCCATCAGCAACGACAGTAATGCGCATTTTACCTTAGACACAAAGGTAGATCTCAACAAAAACAACCCTGCTATAAAAGGAACCGCAGACCTCAAAAACATTGACCTCCAAAAACTGAATTTCTATTCCGATCCGTTAAAACTGGCCGGACTGGTGAATATGGACTTCGGTTCTATAGATCCGGATTATCTGAACGGCTCCGCCACCCTTAAAAGCGTTCAGATCGGTTTCAACGAGTCTGTTTACAATATCGATACATTAACACTCAGCGCAGTTTCTACCAAAGAGCATAATGAGCTATCATTGCAATCGGACTTTTTAACGGCGCAGTTCAACGGCAAATATCAGCTCACCCAGATCGGGCAGGCCTTTATTAACCAGGTCAATAAATATTATGCATTTGCACCCACCAAAAAAATAGCACCGCAGCAAATGCAGTTCCAAATCGCCATCATTGATCCAAAGCTGATCCAACAGTTTGTACCGGCACTAACCACACTGGCCCCCGCTTCCATTAATGGAGCTATTAATACAGAGCGCGACAGCCTTCGTTTACATGCGTCGTTTCCCCATGTAGTATACGACAGTTTCGATGTAAAAAACATAGTACTGAGGGCAGGTAATACCGATTCGGCAAAACTGGATTATGTGCTGAATATTAAGGAGATTCGGAGTCCCTCTATTAACCTGTATAATGCAGAAGTAAGCGGAGCTGCACTTAACAATCTGCTGGATTTGAATATTTATCTGAGAGACCGCAGCAATAAAGACAAATACCGCATTGGCGGGCAGTTTAAATCCATGGATCAAACCTATCAGTTCACCCTGGATCCGCAAAAGCTCCTGTTGAATTACGACCCATGGAATGTAACACCCGATAACCTGATCCAATATGGTAAGGCCGGTGTTTATGTACGGAACTTTAAGATCAGCAACAACGGGCAGTCACTGGCGATCAACAGCCGGTCCACCCAGCCCAACGCACCGGTAAATGTAACGTTCACCAACTTTATGCTGGAAACCTTAACCCGGTATGCCGACCAGGATACTGCTATGATTGGAGGAAAGCTCAATGGCGTGGTAGATGTAACCGATATTGCCACTCCCGAACCATCGGGACCGAAATTTGAGGCCGACCTTACCATCAGTCAGCTCCGGTATCAGAAAGATGCCCTGGGTGATGCATCGATAAAAGTAAACAACAATACGGCCAATGCTTACCAGGCCGATATCCGTTTAACCGGTTTACACGACCTCGCTGTAACCGGGTTTTATTACACCGCCCCCAATAGTGCGCTCGATCTCGATATCGCGGTTAACAAGATCGATCTGAAGCATATCGAAAGTGTCACTGGCGGACAGATAAGAAACGGGAAAGGCATCCTTACCGGAAAGCTCACCGCAAAGGGGCCGGTTGGCAAACCGGTGATCCTGGGTGCGCTCACCTTTAAAGATGCGGGATTCAATATCGCACAGCTGAACGGGTATTACCAGCTCAAAAATGAAACGGTACGCTTTACCGAACCCGGCATTTCTTTTAATCAATTCACCATACGGGATTCCGCCAACCAGCCGTTAACACTGGATGGAAGGATTACACTACCCAACTTTTCCAACCCCGGCTTTGACCTTACGCTGCGCGCCAATAACTTCAGGGTTATGAACTCTACGGCTAAGGACAACGAGCTCTTCTACGGTACGGTGCTGGTAACCTTAAACGCGCGCATTACCGGCGACCTGAACAAACCCAAGGTAAACATGCAGGCACGCATCAATAAAGGAACGAAATTCAATTTTGTGGTGCCCGATGATGACCCGTTGGTGGCCAGCCAGGAAGGCATTGTAGAATTCGTAGATAAAGATGCACCGCCGCTCAACGGACGTCAACCGGTAAACGTAGATAGTCTGACCCGCTCCCCCATTACCGGTGTTGATATTGCAGGAGACATAACCATCGATAAAGAAGCCGAAATTACGATTGTGGTAGATCCGCAGAACGGAGATGCGTTACGGGTAAGAGGTGAAGCAGACCTTAGTTTACAAATGGATCCCAGCGGCCGCACTACTTTAACGGGCCGGTATGAGATCACCGAAGGCAGCTATAACCTGACCATCGGCGGATTGGCAAAACGGGAATTTAAGATCCAGCAGGGAAGTTCGATACAATGGACCGGGGCGCCCACAGAAGCCAATGCAGATATTACCGCCATTTATGAAGTCAATACTTCGCCCATCGATTTGGTTTCGGCACAGCTTGATGCCACCGACAATTTAACCCGCACCAAATCCCGGCAAAAACTCCCTTTTTATGTATACCTGAAAATGAAAGGGGAACTTTTAAAGCCCACCATCAGCTTCCAGATCGATATGCGGGAAAGTGATCGCAATGCCCTCAACGGCATTGTAAACACCCGTCTGCAACAGGTGAACGCCAATGAAAGCGAGTTAAACAAGCAGGTGTTTGCCCTGCTGGCGCTCAACCGCTTTATTGCCGACAATCCATTTGAAAGTCTTGCCGGTGGTACCTCTGCGGGCGCACTGGCAAGGCAGAGCGTGAGCAAACTGCTTACCGAACAGCTCAATAACCTTGCTTCCGACCTGATTAAAGGGGTGGACATAAATTTTGACCTTACCTCCCAGGAAGATTATTCCACCGGGCAGGAAAAGACCAAGACCGATTTGAACGTAGCCTTTACCAAGCGATTACTGAACGATCGCCTCAGTGTTACCGTAGGCAATAATTTTGCACTGGAAGGCGCCAATACCAACCAGAATGCGGCACAGCTGGCCAGCAATGTAAACATTGAATACATGCTTTCCAGGGACGGGCGTTACCGCCTCCGGGCTTATCGCCGTAACCAAACGGAAGGCATCATTGAAGGCCAGATCATTGAAACCGGTGTTGGCTTTATCATTGTTGTGGACTACAATAAATTTGGAGAAGTATTCCGCAGTTTCAGAAAACGGGATCAGCGCCGCGGAACCGGAAATTCCGGCAGTAACCGAAAAAACAAGGGAGATGAGTAAACGGAATGTTTCATATTTGATGCTCACGCAGCCTTCGGCGACCAGCGATCAGTGTTCAGCGATCAGTTATCAGTCATCAGTTGTCAGTCGTCAGTCGTCAGCTATCAGTTATCGGTCATCGGCTATTAGCCGCAAGAAATCCCTTCCCGTTTATTTTCTGTTCCTGTTCTTTCTTTCATTAATAATCGTTTCCTGTTCCTCTACCAGGAAATTAAAACCCGGAGAAGTACTTTATACAGGAGCCACTGTAAAGCTGAACCCGGATACACCTGCTGTTAAAGATCAAAAGCATTTTCAAAAGGCCCTGGAAGAAAAGGTACGTCCCGCTCCCAATAAAAAATTACTGGGCTGGCGCTATAAATTGTTTTTTTATAATCTGGTGAGTGAACCAAAAAAACAAAAAGGAGTTAAGTACTGGATAAAATACAAACTGGGGGAACCGCCTGTTTTAATGAACCAGGTCCGGCTGCAGAACAATGTAAATGTATTGACCAGCTACATGGCCAGCAAAGGTTTTTTGCAGTCATCCGGATCCGGCGACACCACCATCAAAGGCAAAACGGGTAAAGCATTCTACCGGATTTATTCCGGTCCCCGGTATACCATGAACACCGTTACCTTTCCGGGCGACAGCGGCAATGCCATTTCCGGTTTGATTCATGCATCTAAAAATAAAACACTGTTAAAACCGGGCAAATACTATGACCTCGATGTTTTTAAAGCCGAACGTGAGCGCATTGATGTACAGCTTAAAGAAAAAGGATATTTCTATTTCAGCCCTAACTACCTGTTGATACAGGCAGACAGTACCATTGGCGGAAACCAGGTAGATATCGACCTTAAGATTAAAAACGATGCTCCCCGGGCGGCGCTTCAGCCCTATTTCATCCGCAATATCAATATTTATCCGGACTACAGTTTACGGCGGGATTCCGTTACCCGGGCGTCCACACCGGTACAGTTCAAAGATTTTACCATCTATGATCCCAACCACAAGTATAAACCCCGGTTGTTCGATCACCTGATCTTCTTTCACAAAGGCGAGCCGTATAACCGTACGGATCACGCGTTAAGTCTGAACCGTTTGGTGAACATCGGTACCTTCCGGTTTGTAAAAGCGGAGTTCAACCCGATGGACACACTCACCAGCAATAATATGGATGTAGATTTTATGCTGACCTCATCCAAAAAAAAGGCCTTGTCGCTTTCCGTAACCGGAACCAGCAAGTCCAACAATTTTATCGGATCCGAATTAAAGGTCACGCACACAAACAGGAATACATTCCGGGGCGCAGAACAACTCAATCTTAGTCTGTCTGGTGGTTTTGAAAAGCAATTCAGCGGACAGCAAAAAAATCTAACGTCCTATTCATTGGGCGCCGAAGCCCGGTTATTGTTTCCACGGTTCCTGATCCCCGTTAAGGGATTTACCACCCACAACGCCTATGTGCCCAAAAGCCATATTACTATTGGATCACAGCTGTTAAACCGTGCCAATTATTACACCCTGCTTTCAGGAAAGGGTGAATTCGGTTACGTATGGAAGGGTAATGAATTTAATGAGCACCAGTTCAACCCGCTTTCCGTAAGTTACATTCGCACCGCCAATACCACCGACAGTTTCAATACGATGCTGAAAAAGGTTCCCACGTTGAAAAACAACTTCGAGAACCAGTTCATCATCGGAACCAACTATACCTATACCTACAGCAACCAGGTAAAAAATGAGCTGCGTAATAATTTCCTGTTTATGGGATCTGTTGAATCTGCAGGCAACCTGATCAATGCTTTTCTTCCCAAAGATGCGGACGGCAAAAAACGGTTGTTTCAAACAATCACCAACCAGTTTGTACGCCTCGAAGCAGATTTCAGGGACTACTACAAGATCAACCCCGGTTTAATCTGGGCCAACCGTTTAAACCTGGGTTATGGCATTCCCTATGGCAACAGCTCGGTACTGCCCTATGTGCGCCAGTTCTTTGCCGGAGGTAGCAATGATATCCGGGCATTCCGCTCCCGTTCCCTGGGCCCCGGTACCTTTTATATGAACGCCGACAGTCTTGGTCTGTTTGCCGACCAGGGAGGCGATGTAAAGATGATGCTGAATACTGAATTAAGAGCCAAGCTTTTCAGTGTTATCCAGGGAGCAGTGTTCATTGACGCCGGTAATATATGGCTGGCCAAAAACGATACCAGTCGGCCGGGCGGACAATTCCGGCTGGGAAATGTGCTGAGCGAAACAGCCATTGGCGGAGGTGTGGGCCTGCGGGTAGACGCTTCAATCTTTGTGGTACGCTTTGATCTGGCCATGCCGTTCCGCAAACCCTGGCTGCCACCGGGGGAACGGTGGGTATTTGACCAGATCCGCCTTGGTGATCCGGAATGGCGCAAAAAAAATCTTATATTTAATATTGGTATCGGCTATCCGTTCTGATATGAACCAGCTTATCTCCGTCTGTCTGCATGTTGCAGATCTGCCAGGCATACCGGATCGAAGGCCTTCTTATCTTTTGTAAACGTTAAAACCGGTTCTGTATGAACAAGCGCACCTTTACCGTTCTGAAAGCTGGGATAATTGTTGGTACACTGGACATCCTGTCCGCCTTCCTCTATTTTTACCTGGCAACCGGCAAAAATCCGCTTTTTATCTTCCGGTATATTGCCAGTGCCTTACTGGGGCCCGCCGCCTTTTCCGGAGGAGCTGCTATTTATATAACCGGGTTGCTGATGCATTACCTTGTTGCATTCCTGTTTACCGTATTTTTCTTCTGGCTGTATCCCCGTTTAAACATACTGAAGCGGAACCCGGTTGTAACAGGCATCTTCTATGGCCTCTTTATCTGGGTGGTTATGAACCTCGTTGTAGTGCCGTTATCCCGGATCGGGAAATTTCCCGGGTCGGTTTCCGGCATCCTCATTAACGCAGCCATATTGATCCTTCTTATCGGTATTCCCCTTTCCTTTATGGCTCGTCGTTATTATCGCAAGCTATAAGCGGTCAGCGGTCAGCTATCAGTCTTCAGTTTTTAGTTTTTAGCCCTGGACGTGAAAACATCAGGCATAAAAAGAATCTAACCCGCCACGACGGGCATGCCTGAAACGTTAAACCTGGAACCCATCATCTGGCCACCGGTGTAACCTTGTATGCACACCGCCGGGCTCCCTTTAAAATATGATCTACACGCTCTACTTCGGCCGCTTTGCCCAACACCGTTTTAAACGTTTTTAATTCCGATGCGCAAAAGCCCTGGCAACTGGCTGCGGCCGCGCAGATCGGACAATGATTTTCTACCAGCAAAAAATGATCGCCTTCCTTTTTAACATCCGCCATATAGCCCTCACGGGTGCGGATCGCCGCCAGGCCTTTCAGACGCTCTTTAAGCCCCGCCTTGCCTTCCAGCTCCTTCAGATATCGTTCCAGGCCGGCCTTACCATTTGCTGCGATAAGCTTATCCAGGACCGGCTGTCCCAATATGCCCCGGATCGATTCGATCAGGTTTACCGTCAATGCCGCATGCATATCCGGGAAACGGGCATGCCCCATATCGGTTAACGCCCATATCTGCTGTGGTCTTCCCCGGCCCCTGGACTCTGTAGTGGCGGTCACCAGTCCTTCTTTTGCAAGCTTCAATAAATGAAACCTTGCACCTTCCACGGTGATCTCCATTGCTGCCGCCAGCTCCAGCAAGGTTTGCGGCCCGCTGGTCTTGATAATGCCCAGCGCTTTTTCATTATCGGGAAGATGATTATGCATAATAAACAAAGTAATTATTTATTTTAAATACAAAATTAGTACTTTTACGGGACTTAAGATACAGGAACCCAATGATGCAAAATCTTCCGGATATCATACCAAATAAAGTAACCCAATCGGGTATTATAGGAATCAACCTTGCAGATTATGCACTGGATGAGCCATTTGCCGCTTTTGATATTACCCCCTACTGTTACCGGGGCCTGATGCTAAAAGAAAAAGAATTCAGAACAGCGATGGAGGCGGTTAACTGGAGCGAATATGCCGGAAGTTCTGTATCAGTGCATTGCACTTCCGGGGCTATTATTCCGCAGTGGGTATGGATACTGCTGTCTGTAAAATTACAGCCATTCGCAAAAAGCATTATATTTGGCAGCACGGAACTGCATAAAACGGAGCGCTGGGTAGCAAACATTGAGGCCGCAGATTTCAGCAGTCTGAAAGAGGAAAAAGTAACCCTGCGCGCAAACGCAGCTGTGCCGGAGGCCGTGTATATGAAGGCTGCAGAAAAATTAATGCCCCTGGTAACCACGCTTATGTATGGCGAACCCGGGCTGCCGAAAGTTATTTATAAATTACACAAACCATCAACAGAAACGACATCATGAATATATTAGTATTGAACGGATCATTGGATCAACGGGAAGGATCTACACCAACAAAGCTTTCTGCCTACCTGAAAGAACATCTCGAAGCCCAGGGAGCAACCGTTTCCGTTTTCAATCTTGTAGAGTCCGGCATTCCTTTATTTGACTATACGCTGCAAAAAACACCCAATGGTGTTCAGGTGATGCTTAACCTGTTTAGAAATGCCGATGCACATATCTGGCTCACGCCGCTTTATCATGGCAGCATGACGGGCGTAATGAAAAATTGCCTCGACTGGTTGGAGCTGAGCTCTAAAGAAGAACGTCCTTACCTGATCGACAAACTCATCGGGCTGATCTGCTGGGCAGACGGTGGTCAGGCGATGCAGGGTATCAATGCAATGGATGCCGTAGCCAAATCATTAAGAGCCTGGCCGGTTCCTTTCAGTGTACCCATTGTACGCAATGCATTATTTATGGCACCGGATTACCAGGAAATCACCCAGGAATATAAAAACAAAATCAACCTGCTTACCAGTATTATTACTTCAAAACGGGTAGTAACGATTTAAGACCGGCAGCTTCAATCCGGATGGTCTGGGAATGTGAAAATGTGGAGATTTGAAAATGTGAAAATGAAGATAACGTTTCTGTTTCGTGAACTTTCCTCCGGTCTACATTTGAGGAGAATCGGGAATAGCGGGTAGTGAACAGGAAGAAGCGAAGTTCCCCCGGGCAGAAACGAAGATCCAACCTCAAACCTGAAGCTTCAAACCTTAAACAGATCCCTCGTCGAAAACAGATCACCGGTCACCTGATGCCATAGACTGATGGCTGATTGCTAAAGGCTGAGAACTGATCACTAAAATTTATCCCCGCTTCCCCGCCGATAAATAATGATGCCACAGGATCATAGTGGCAACCGTACGGTGCGGCGCCCAGCTGGCTGCAATCGCAAGCAATGCTTCTTTTGGCGTATCCTTATCCAGCGCCTTCAGCCGTTTCAATGCATTTACGGCAGCAAGATCCCCAGACGGAAAGATATCTGCACGTTGCAGTACAAACATCAGGTATACATCAACCGTCCAGTTACCGATCCCCTTTAAAGCTGTTAGCTTTTCCCGGATCACGGCATCCGGCAACTGGTGCATAGCATTGAGATCGATCGTTCTGCTGGTAATAGCCGCTGCCAGTCCCCGGATATACCCGGCCTTTTGCCGGCTGACATAACAGGCACGCAGCGTTTCATCACTCAGCGTCAGAATGGTTTCGGGACTGATATGCCCGGTATATTCCTGCAATTTTTTTAAAGCAGCCAACGCCGAAGCCAGCGAAACCTGTTGCTCCAGGATGATATGCACCAGGGATTCAAAACTATTGGGCCGGGTCCACATCGGCGGATGCCCGTATGTTGCCAAAACGCCGGCCAGGTGCGCATCCTTCTGCGCCAGCTGGTTGCAGATACGTTTGAATGTTTTTTCAGAAAAAGAATGGATCATAAACCAAACGTCTTACCACAGATCCAGCTGTGGCTTTGGGTTTTCAAGGTTCAATAAATAAATTTTACGTTGCATACCCCCACCAAAGCCGATCATTTTTCCATCGGCGCCAATTACGCGGTGACAGGGCACAATGATCGGAATAGGATTTTTATTCAATGCCCCGCCTACCGCCCGAACGGTTTTAATATCGCCCACCCTTCTGGCCATTTCGCCGTAACTGATCGTTTTTCCAAAAGGAATATCCGCCAGCAGCGCCCAAACTTTCTTCTGAAATTCGCTGCCGGTCAGCATTACCGGTAATGCAAACGCTTTTCGTTTTCCCTCAAAATAATCGTTTAGCTGGCGTTCTGCTTCCAGTAACAGTGGGTGATTGACTTCTTTAAAAAAAGGTGCGTCACGAATGTATTTTTCATCAATCCGCCATTGCACTCCAACCAGGTGTGTGGCGTTGGCTACCAGGCGCAAGGGACCGGTGGGTGAGGTTATTTCTTTATAAAAATAGGATTCCATCTGCAGATCTAAAATACGCCTTTCCGGGAAATTGTTTACCAATACTTATATTTACAATCAACAAACCGCTGTTTCAAACGATCAACATTGCGTTCCGGAATACTGTAAGATCCTGAAAAAAAGCATGCTCCTGACATAGGGTTGTCACAACAACACTTTAGCTTCGTTTATCAAAACCTTATTTTATGACACAGGAGCACATTACCTCATTTAAAGTAATCGGGATCAGTGTACGGACGACCAATGCAAACAACCAGGCAGCCATCGATATCCCGGCACTTTGGGAACGGTTCATGACTACAGGCATCGCACAGCAAATACCCAACAAAGCCGGGGATGCGGTCTATTCTATTTACACCGCGTATGAAAAGGATCATACACAACCATACACAACCGTGCTGGGATGCAGGGTTACCTGTTTTGACCAGATCCCCGCAGGCATGGAAGCCGTAGAAATTGCTGCCGGAAATTACGCCCGCTTTACAGCAACCGGTAACATGGGTGAGGGATTTGTCTTTAACGAGTGGCTCAAGATCTGGAACACGCCCTTGTCCCGGAAATACACTACCGATTTTGAAGTGTACGGAGTAGAGGCGCAGGATCCGGAACATGCAGAAGTGCCTATCTTTATAGCATTGGAAACTGAATGAACGCATTAGATGATTTTTACGCCAAACAGGAAGAGCCGGTAAAAAGCTGTCTGTTCGCTTTAAAAACGATGATCCTGTTGCAGGATACCCATCTTACAGCCGCATGGAAGTATGGAATGCCTTTTTTTTGTTACAAAGGAAAAATGTGCTGTTACCTTTGGATCGACAAAAAGCGGGGGCACCCCTACCTGGGGATTGTGGAGGGCAAGCACATCCATCATCCCTTGCTCCAACAGGAAAAGCGGGCCCGCATGAAAACGCTTTTGGTTGATCCGCACAAAGATCTGCCCGTAAAAACCATTACCCGGATCCTGCAGGATATGCTCCGGCTATACCGCGAAGGGATCGTAAAAACAAAATAAATAGCAGCTATGGATTGCCGGCATTTTTCCGCCGGATTTTGTTACTTTACCTGCCCGTTACAACACCGGCAAAATGCGATCCCGCCATGCAGCAACTTCAACTTATACAACTCCGGCCAACAGATGCACTTCCCTTCGGTTTATTACTACTGGCGGATGAAACCATCGAAGCCATAGAAAAATATATCTATGATTCGGCAGTATATGTATTGATGGATGCAAAGGAAATGATTGGTGTTGCTGTCTTATATCCGTTATCGGCCGATGCGCTGGAAATAAAAAACATGGCAGTGGCTGCATCGCATCAAAACAAAGGCATCGGTTCTTTTTTAATCCAACAGATCATTGCGGTTGCGCGCAAACAGCAATACAAAACGCTTATTGTGGGAACGGCCGATACCGGGCTCCGGCAGATCCGGTTTTATGAGCGCAATGGTTTCAAAAAATACGGGCTGCGGGAAAATTTCTTTATTACCCATTACCCTCAACCGATTTTTGAAAATGGTGTGCAGCTCAAGGATATGGTACTGCTCCGGCAACTATTGTGATCTTCACTTTAAACCACAAAAAAATGACATCAATCTCTATCCGCGATTACGAACAAAAAGATCTGGGGGCGGTAACAGACCTCACAAATCAGCTGGGCTATCCAACCACCATAGAAGAAATGCAGCAGCGCATCAATGAAATCGCCATCTGCAGCCATTGCCGCACCCTGGTGGCGGTGATGGATCACCAGGTAGTGGGATATGCAGGCCTGGCGCAGGGATGGTACTGGGAAAAAAGAGGAACCTATGTATGGATCCAGGCGCTTGTGGTGCACAGGGATCAGCGGAAAGCCGGAGTTGGAAAACAATTACTGGAAGCGGCAACCGCACATGCCCGGGCCATTGGAGCCGGTACGCTCCGGCTCAATTCCGGTAACCGGCCCGAACGGAAAGCCGCCCATCTGTTCTACCCAAAGATGGGATTTGAGGCTTCTTCTACCGGGTATGTAAAGCAAATCAGCCCTTAAAGGTTTCGTAATAAGGGAAGTACCATAGCGGATGCTTACAGAATTCCACGGTTTTCTTACATCATTTACAGAAATGCTAAGTAAATGAGGATCAATTGTTATCAATCTGTTAGAATCTAAAATCAGGGCTATTTTTTTTGTTCGGAAAACAATAGGGTGTAATTTTGTGGAGTGTTACAAATGCGTTTCATAGTATTGATCGTATCTCTGGCCGCCTTTTTCATGGCGCCGTCAGTAACAGCCCGTGCCTGTGAAATGCATCAAAAAACAACGCAACATGTAGCGGTGGGCGCTTCCCACCTTAAGAAGGCTCATACCCGCCATAAGGCTTCCTGTTGCGATCATGCTGCCGCTAAACACCAGCAGAAAGGACATTGTACCCACGATAACTGTACCGACAACAGTTGTCATCCGGTATCCATCTACAGTTTACATACTGTCAGCTACCTGGGCATCAATTCCCTTCCTGTAGCGGTAACCGGTCACCGCATCGGGCGGAACAGGTTACACCTCCCCGCTTATGCCTATACGATCTGGCAGCCGCCCCGATTGAGTTAATCAGTATTACACGGGTGTTTTATGCCCATTCCGTAACGCTCCGGCGTTCACTCATGCAGTATGCGGTCTTTCGCATGCTATTTATCACTGATTAATTATACAACCATGCAATCGATAAAAAATATATTCCTGGTCCTTTTAATGGGCCTTACCACCACTTTTTCTTATGCAGATGGACAAATAATAAAACATTCAAAAACCACCACTGTATCCATCCTGGGAAATGCGGCTGCCTGCAAAGCACTGATCGAAAAAGCAGGCACACAAAAAAAGCAATCCCAGTTAACATGGGAGCCTGCTACACAAAAAGCAACCCTGGTTTATAACAGTCATGCCACCACTAAAGATGCGATATTGAAACAGGTGGCGTTGGCCGGATTTGACAACGAACGTTATAACGCCCCACTTGAAACTTACCGCACATTGCCGGAAGCCTGCCGGTACAAAGGCGATCCGGAGGCTGCTTCGCAACAGGCACATGCCGGTCATTCCGGGATGCAGGACGAAAATCCAGCCATAAGCACACCGGAAGCAGTCGCCGCTTCAGTACTGGATCCTATATATAAAGCCTATTTTGCCATCAACAATGCCCTGGTACAGGCGGATGCAAAGACCGTTACACAAAAAGCCGGGGAATTGAATGCGGCGGTTAAGGCGGTAAAAATGGGTGCATTAAGCAGCAACGAGCACCAGGTATGGATGGCCGTAATGGGCGATTTACAAAAGCAGGCATCCACACTGCAATCAGCCAGTGGCATTGAAAAGCAGCGGGCCGCATTTGTACCGCTTACGGAAACCATTTACAAGTTGATAAAAGCCTCCTCCTTACCCTATAAAATCTATTATAATCATTGCCCGATGTATAAGGGTGGCGCCAACTGGCTCAGCAACGAACAGGGGATCAGGAATCCTTACTACGGTTCCCGGATGCTGACCTGCGGGGCTACAAAGGAAACGATCCAATAACCCGTTAAGAGGCCGGCAGGTTGCCGATCAGAAGTTCGGGCCCGCCGGTGTCATTTCCATTCCTTAACAGACAATTTCTTATAATGTATTACAGATTAAAAACGGGAGTTGCTTTTCTTGCAGCGCTCCTGTTTACATTCAATATATACGCGCAACAGGTAAAGCGGTACGACCTCTATGTAACAGATACCATGGTGAACTATTCCGGGAAACATAAAATGGCGATCGCTGTTAACGGGCAGATCCCCATGCCTACCCTGGAATTTACGGAAGGCGATACCGCGGAAATCGTGGTACACAACCGGCTTAAGGAGCCAACCGCCCTGCACTGGCACGGCGTATTTCTCCCCAATAAAGAAGATGGGGTGCCGTATTTAACGCAAATGCCTATCGATCCGGGGACCACCTATACCTACCGGTTCCCGATCATTCAAAATGGTACGCATTGGTATCATAGTCACTATGGCTTCCAGGAGCAAATTGGCATGTATGGTTCCATGATCTTTCATAAAAAACCCGGTGACACTACATTCCGGAAAGGCATTGATGACCTGCCCTCCGTTCCGGTGATCTTAAGTGAATGGACGGATATTATGCCGCATAATATCCACCGGATGCTGCGCAATGCCAACGACTGGGCAGCCATTAAAAAGAATGCCGTACAGAGTTATGCAGAGGCCATCAAAGCCGGTCACTTTAAAACCAAGCTGGTGAATGAATGGAAGCGGATGCTGGCCATGGATGTAAGCGATGTATATTATGATAAAATGCTGATCAATGGCCGGAACGAAAGCCAGCTATCCCAATTCAAAGCCGGTGATAAAGTACGGTTGCAGTTCTCCAACGGAGGGGCTTCAACCTATTTTTGGGTACATTATGCCGGTGGAAAAATAACCGTGGTGGCCAATGATGGTAACGATGTAGAGCCCGTTGAGATAGACCGTTTTATCCTGCCGCCATCTGAAACCATCGACATTGTGGTAACCATTCCCAAACAAGGCATATCTTACGAGCTGCTGGCCACATCGGAAGACCGGACCAACACCACCGCCCTTTTTATCGGTGAAGGGAAAAAGCAGCTGGCACAACCATTGGAACGGCTGAAATACTTTGAAGGCATGAAGATGATGAACGGCATGATGCGGATGAACGGAAGCATGAATGATATGGGCATGGCCATGAGCCTGCAACAAATGGATATGAATACGGTTATGTACCCGGAGATCACCGGACCGGCCGTTTCAGGAAAAGCCAAACGCAAACCGGCGCCTGAAGCAGAAGCTGAAATGCATATGCATAACAGTCAACCCGGAAATAATGCAAACCCTGCCGGTCATTCAGCAATGCAACATACACCTGCGGAACCACAAAAGGACGATGATACCTCCGCTTCAACCGGTCATGCCCGGCACACCATGCAGGCAGATCCTGCGATGCCTCCGGCCATTGTAACCCTCAATTACAACATGCTAAAGGCGCCTCGTAAAACCGTGTTACCCGAAAACGCGCCGGTTAAGGAACTCACGTTCACCCTTACCGGGAATATGAACCGCTATGTATGGAGCCTGGATAATAAGGTGGTTTCTGAAACGGATAAAATACTGATCAAAAAAGGAGAGATCGTACGCATCAAATTATATAATGCCTCCATGATGCGCCATCCCATGCATCTGCACGGACATGATTTCCGGGTGCTCAATGACAAAGGCGAATATGCACCGCTGAAAAACGTCCTCGACATCATGCCGATGGAAACCGATGTGATCGAGTTTGAAGCCAACGCAGAAGGCGACTGGTTCTTTCACTGTCATATCCTGTATCATATGATGGCGGGCATGGGGCGGATCTTCACTTATCAGAACCAGGCACCCAACCCATATATTACCAACCCGCAGCAAACGATCAGAAAATTATACCGCGACGACCGCATGTTCTTCCTGATGGCCGAAAACGAAGTTGCATCCAATGGTAATTTCGGATCAGCGCTGTATCACAATACACGATGGGCCCTCAGTGCCGAATGGAAACTGGGCTATACCGCCAAAAGAGGACATGAGATCGAAGCCAATTTCGGCCGTTTCCTGGGGCAAATGCAATGGTTCCGTCCGTTTATTGGTGTGGAATGGAGGTATCAGAAAAACAGTCATGAAGAGCGGAACCTGTTCGGACAAACATTCAAACATGATGGCAAGCCGCGTTACACCGCTGGTTTTGCCTATACCCTCCCCTGGCTGGTGCTTTTGCAAACACAGATCGATACCAGGGGACAGGTACGGGTTGAACTGGGCCGGGAAGACATTCCACTTTCAAAACGGTTGAGAGGCGCTTTCTCGTTCGACACCCGCAGGGAATACATGGGCGGACTGCGCTATATCATTAACAGGAACTTTAGCGTATCCGCCAATTACAATACCGAATATGGCTTTGGCGGTGGATTGGTACTTACCTATTAATAGCAGCCTTCAAAGACAGATAAAAATTCCGCACAGATTACACGGATTTACGCAGATAAGATCCCGCTTCCTTCTGTGGTCGTCTGTGATATCCGCGAGCACAAACAATGGAATACATCCTATCATTTAAAAAAATAAATACCGTTCTATATGAATCGCTTTATAAAAACCAGCCTCATTATTTGCATAGCGCTTTCCCTGGCAGCTTGTAATAGTACATCTGAAAAGCAGGGAACAACAATAACACCGCCGGCGCCCGCAACCGCTCAGGCACTACCACAACCGGGAACTGCCGCCGCCTATAAAAAAGGGGATGCCGTACCCTCCAACCTTGTTTGTATGGTTAACGATGCCTATATGGTCAAAGCGCAAATAGCCGTGCCTTTTAACGGCAAAACCTATTATGGCTGCTGCGAAATGTGCAAGAACCGGATTCCGCAGGATGCTGCCGTTAGAAAAGCAAAAGATCCCGCCACCGGCAAACCGGTAGATAAAGCATCTGCCTATATCGTTATTACCGGCAATAATGGTGAGGTCTCTTATTTTGAAAATGCAGCCAGCTACAAAAAACTTGCGCAGGATCAATAAACAGGCCATTATAACGGCGTTATTCCGGAGCAATTGTTATGAAATTGCCATATTTAGTGTTTAAACATTGTTTTTAGAATGAACCGTTTAATTTTGTGCCCAATTTGTAAAACAAAACGTAAATATGAAACAAACAATTTCCATTTTTTCCCTGGCACTCATGCTGGCAGCCTGTGGCGGCGCATCAAGCGATCAGGCTAAAACCGAAGAAAAACAAGAAGCTGCTGCAGCTACCGGACATTCCTATGCAATTGACACCCTGTCTACAACCGTTGACTGGCGTGCCACACACAAAGGTGGCTTTGCGCCCCGGTTTGGCGTTATCAGCGTAAACGACGGATCTCTTTCTGTGGAGAATGGTACCATTACTTCCGGTGACTTTACCATTAACCTGGCCGGTTTAACCGTAGATACCGCATCCGTTACCGAGCCCGATAAAAAAGCAGCGGATCTGCAGGCGCACCTGAAAAGCCCCGACTTTTTTGATGTGGCTAAATACCCCACCGCAAAATTTGTGATCACAAAAGTGGCGCCCTATGACAGCACACTGCAGAAAAGCCTGTTACCCGGCGCTACCAACCTGATCAGCGGCAATCTTACTTTAAAGGACAGCACACTAAACATCACCTTCCCTGCACAGGTTACGGTTACAGACAACGAAGTAAGTGCACATGCCAAATTCACCATCGACCGCAGCGCATGGGGTATCAGCTATAAAACAGAAGGCAGTCCCGAAAACTGGATGATCAGCAAAGATGTGGAAGTAGGGTTTAACCTGAAGGCTGCGAAGAAATAATAAGAGTGAAAAGTTATTTAGTGAGAAGTTTTCAGTGAAATGTTTTTTAATGATATGTTCTGTAGTGAAAAGTAAAATGCAGCGAACAAACAGGCTATAACCCGCACCGTTCCGAAGCTTCACTATTGACTATTCACCATTCACTAAAAATTGTTCGCTGCTAACAAACATCTCACGATATCCATACCAACAAAAGCGGCTGTCTTCATACCGGAGACAGCCGCTTTTAATTTTAATGCGAAGAAACCACCTTCAGCCCTACAATAGAAGCGATCAGGGTGGTGATAAAAAACAATCTCCAAAAGGTAGCCGGCTCTTTAAACACCAGGATGCCCATTAACGCTGCACCTACGGCACCAATACCCGTCCACACCGCATAAGCTGTACCGATCGGAAGCCCTTGGATCGCTTTCATCAGCAATAACATGCTCGCCGTAAGAAACACAAAAAAACCGGCATACCACCAGTACATAGCCGCTCCCTCCGTTTCCTTTGCTTTACCCAGGCAGGAAGTAAATCCCACCTCACACAATCCCGCAATGATCAGAATAATCCAGTTCATATATTTTTATTTACGGCAAAGTTCAGGACCCACGCCGGATTAAAATTTTACAAATGATAAATAATAGCCACTGAATACACCGATAAAACCAACTCAAAACAATCCGCGCATATCTGCGGGAGAAAAAACAGCTTCAGATTACAAAAGGCGACCAAAATATCAGCGCATATCCGCGGGAAAACCAGCCACAGAAAACACAACTCCCGCTCACCGGATCTCCGACCGGATCCGGCTCAGGCTTACCTGCGTAATACCCAGGTAAGAGGCAATATGGCACAGGGCCACCCGCTGCAGCAGGTCCGGATTATCTGCCAGCAGTTCCTTATACCGCTGAGCGGCCGTTTTAAACTGCCGGGAAATCAATCGTTCCTCCGTTTTTATCAGTTCCTTTTCCGCAAATTTCCGTCCCCAGTTCGCAATCTGCAGGTCTTCCTGGTAAAGCTGCTGCAGTTCCTCCGCGCGCAGTTCATACAATACACAGGGTTCCAGCAATTCAATATGCTCATAGCCCGGTTTACCCGCCACATAGCTATTCATCGATACAATGGTTTCGCCTTCGCTCCCAAACCAGAAAGTAATCTCATGGTCTTCCGTATCTGCATAAGCTCTTACAATACCGCTTTTAATAAAATACAGGTTCCGCTCTACCCGGCCGGCATGCATCAGCAAATGATTTTTTCCAAATGTTACTTCCCCTACCCGCCCGATGATCTTTTCCCGGGCACTTTGGGGCAGCGGATATACCTGATCCAGTATTTGTGTAAGTTGCATACGGTTGAATCTTAAAGCCGCTAAATTAACACACAGAATGCTAAATGCCGAATGCTGAATGCAGAGAAAGCTAAGAAAGAGAATAAGTTCACCTGATGACTTTTTATATGCATCGATAGCGCGCATAAAAAAAGCTGCCGGCTTTCGCGCGGCAGCTTTTCAATATCAAAACGAACCGTATTATTCTGATTTACCAGAATTTTCCTGATCCAGTTTCTTCCGGATATCCGCCAAAGCGCTCAGATCACCCAGGGTAGCTTTTTCAACCTTGTTCTGGATATTCTTCACGGCTTTCTTGGTTTTTTCTGCTTCAGCACGTGCATCTTTCTTCACAGACTCTCTTTCTTCGTATGCAGACTGTTCCCACACGCGTGCGTGCGACAGTACAATGCGCTTTTCATTCCGATCGAATTCGATCACCATGAACGGAGCAGTTTCGTCTAAGCTTACAGACTTACCATCCTGTGTTGCCAGGTGACGGTTAGGCGCAAATCCTTCCAGGCCGTAAGGCAGCTGAACGGTAGCTCCTTTATCGTCTCTGCGTACGATGGTTCCTTCATGCACACTGCCGATGGCAAAAGTGTCCTGAAGGGTATTCCAGGGATCTTCCTCCAGCTGTTTGTGTCCCAGCTGCAGTTTGCGGTTTTCTTTATCAATACCCAGGATGATCACATCAATGTTCTCGCCCACTTTCGTGTACTCACCCGGATGGTTGAAGCGTTTCAGCCAGCTCAGGTCGCTGATGTGGATCATACCACCAATACCTTGTGCCAGTTCTACAAACACACCATAGTTGGTAATGTTCTTCACTTCGCCGGTATGTTTGGTACCTTCTGCAAAACGGGTTTCGATATCGCTCCATGGGTCTTCTGTCAGTTGTTTGATAGACAGGCTCATTTTGCGGGTATCTTTATCCAGCGTTACAATCTTCGCTTCGTGCTCATCACCCAGTTTGAAGAAATCTTTAGCGTTTACAGGCGTGTTTGCCCATGTAATTTCACTTACGTGAACCAGACCTTCAACACCCGGAGTGATTTCCAGGAATGCACCGTAGTCTTCAATATTTACAACTTTACCTTTCACGGTGTTACCTTCTACAATAGCTTCGGGTAATACATCCCATGGGTGCGGAGTCAGTTGTTTCAGACCCAGGCTGATACGTTTTTTCTCGTCGTCGAAGTCCAGTACCACCACGTTCACTTTCTGATCGATCTTCAGTACTTCGTTCGGATGAGAAATGCGTCCCCATGAAATATCGGTGATATACAGTAAACCATCCAGTCCACCCAGGTCCATAAACGCACCAAAGTCGGTGATGTTTTTAACAGTACCTTCCAGTACCTGACCTTTTTCCAGTTTACCGATGATTTCTGCACGTTGTGCTTCAATATCGCTTTCAATAAGCGCTTTATGCGATACCACAGCGTTCTTAATGGTTTCGTTGATCTTAACCACTTTAAACTCCATGGTTTTACCCACAAACTGATCGTAGTCAGTAACGGGTTTCACATCGATCTGAGAACCTGGCAGGAAGGTTTCCATACCAAATACATCCACGATCAAACCACCTTTGGTTTTTGATGTAACCTGTCCGGTAACTACTTCGCCTGTTTTGTTCACCTCTACAATGCGCTCCCATGCACGGGTAGTGCGGGCTTGTTTACGGCTCAGGTTCAAGTGACCATCCCGGTCTTCTTTCTCAACGATCATCACCTCTACTTCATCACCTACTTTCAATCCCTGAAGATCGCGGAATTCATTCAGAGAGATCAAACCATCGCTTTTAAAACCGATGTTCAATACTACATCTGTGTTGGTAATACCTACAACGGTACCGTTGATCAGCTCACCATCGTTTAATTGTACGAAGGTATTTTCATACACTTTGTCGTACTTTTCTTTTTCTTCTTTCGAGTAAGAAGAAACATTGCGTTTGTCCACGCTCCAATCGAAATCGTCGTGCGCAGTTTCCACAGCAACAGGTGCTTCTGCCGGCTTAGCAGCTTCTACAGGTGCAGTGGTTGTCGCTGTAGAAGCTTCCTCTACCGGTTCTCCGGCAGCACCCGCATTCTCCTGTGCATCAGCGTTTAATTGTTTAAAAAATAATTGAAACATAAAAAAATCCGAAGGTTTTTAAATTCGGACTGCAAAGTTACGAAATTCCGGGGGAATGACCTAATTGGCTCCCTATTCGTAAGTATTTGATTTTCATTTAGTCAGCTTCAGCACAACGATCGGCATTCTTGCGTCGCACACTGGTGCTGTGGAATATAGGGCGGCTGTTTACACCTTCCTTCCGGGGACCTGGGCGACTGATGGGACCGGTACCCTACGTCTTCTGAGTCACCCATGTCCCCTATTTGACGCATCCCCTCCGGAAAACATCAAGTCCCTTGCTTCTTCACTCTTGATGGTGCGTTGGCGTACCATTTCCGGTCGTACCGCACAAAAAAGGAAAGCCACACACTGCGTGCCATACGCATCAGCACCGGCTGCATACAAATAAGAAAAACGGCGTTAAAGATCAGCCAGTAGATCCACCGGTCGTCATAAATACTCAACCCGATCAATACCCACCAGGCCACCAGTGTAGATACGCTTAAAGCAACAGCCAGCGCATAACTCACATAGCCCGCACCAAAATAAAAACCGGTTTCCAGCTCAAAAGGTTGTTTGCATACGGGGCACTCCTGGTACATCCGCATGGTTGTTTTTAATTTATAAGGATTTTTCACCTCAAACATGCTGTGCCGCCGGCATCTGGGGCATTTGGAGGCCACCACATTAAGGTAACTGGGTACTTTATCTTTTTCTTTATCGGTTGCGGCTGCTATTGTAGATACAGGTTCCATATATAATGATTACGTTACTTTAAAAATTGTTTCCGGAATTCATCGGGCGTTACACCCTCATATTTTTTAAAAAAGCGGTTAAAATAGGAGTTATCCTGGAAATTAAGTTCATAAGCGATCTCAGCCACGGTTTTGTTTACATTAATCAGCAGGCGCTTAGCCTCCAGCAATACCCGGTTACGGATCAGCTCCCCCGCCGATTGCCCCAAAAGATCCTTGCACAACGCATTCAGATGATTGGGGGTAATGTACAATAAATCTGCATATTCCTTTGGCAGCCGTATAGATTTGTAATGCACATCAATTAACCGCCGCAAGTTATGTAAAATCATTTTCTTTTGTTCGGGAACGGCTTTTGCCGGATGGCCGGCAATGGCATTTCCCATCAGCAGCAGGATCTGCAACAGAAGCACCCGGTTCAGATCCGGCGGTACCTCCGCATCCAGGGACGAACTGATGAGTGCCTCAAAAAGATCCGGCACTTTTTGGTGAAGCAGCGCCGGCAGCTGAAATACACTTTCCCCGCTGATGCCGCTGAAAAAAGGAAACCGCTCCAGGTAATAGGGATTAAACAGGAAGTCGCGGAAAAAATGATCCGGGAAATTGACCACATAACCGGTTACTGCTGAAGTAAAATGCCAGCTGTGCACCTGCCCGGGGATCATGCAATATACCTGGAAAGGTTTTACCTCAAAATGGTCAAAATCGATGGTATGGGTTCCTTGTCCAGAAGTAAAAAGTACCATATGATAAAAGGAATGCCGGTGCGGCCGGTGCAGGTGCTCGTAATGCTTTTCCAGGTAGGCTGAAAAGTATTCAGCCTGAAGCTCCGTTTGCTGTAACGGCTCTTTCAGCATGTTCCCAATTGAATAAACAGGTATTTTTTCCTTTTGTACCACCCTTGTATTTTGACACCGCAAAGGTACAAAACAGTTTTCCGGCAGCCCGGACCAAACAAGGCTATTTATGGTACTTTTTACGGATCGGCTATTTTCCGGTAGATTCCCGTTTAACCAGCATGGAATCCATATTGATGCGTTCCGGAACATAACGGGCGGGCTTTTCCAGTGCCAGGATCAGCTGCTGTGCAGCCGCCTGCCCAATTTCAAAAGCGGGCTGGGTGATGGTCGAAAGCGATGGTTTTAGCAGGTGAGCCGTAGGCATATTGCTAAAACTCAGCAATTTCAGTTTCCCGGGCATATCGATCTTATGTTTCCGGCAAACATCATAGGCAATCAATGCATGCGTTTCCACAGATGTAAATAATCCGTCCGGAGCATCTTCCTGCAACAGGGTCTGCTCAATCAGCGCGGTATCGTGCATATAATCTTTCCGGGCAGTAAGGATCCACTCCGGGCGTACGCCAATGCCGGCATCTTCCAGTGCCTTTTGATATCCCTGCAACCGGTCGATACCGATGGAAATTTTATCCGAAACCTGGCAATGGGCAATGCGCTTGCACCCCTGCTCGATCAGGTAACGGGTGCCATTATAAGCACTTTCATAGTTATTGGTGGTAATAATACTGCTGTTGCTAAACCCTTCAGCTACCCGGTCGAAAAATACGATGGGCAACCCTTTCTCCTGCAGGGCCTGCAGATGTTCGGTATCATCAATAGGGCTGGTAAGGGAAATTACCACACCATCTACCCGGCCATTGGTCATATGCCGGATCACATCCTTTTCATATTCCGGGTTTTCGTTGGTAATATAAATCAGCACGTGGTATCCACGCGCATGCGCGGTTTCCTGAATACCCTTGATGGCGAAAATGAAAAAATTATTGATGATATCCGGCACCACTACAGCGATCGTTTTGCTTTTAAACTTCCGCAGGCTGCCGGCATAAGGGTTGGGTTCATAGTTCAGCTCACGGGCCAGGTCCATTACCCGCTTCTTTGTATCGGCACTGATCTCATGACTGTCGCGCAGTGCTTTTGAAACAGTGCTTATAGAAAGTTGTAAAAGAGACGCCAGTCTTTTTAAATTGATCGGTTCCATGTTCATCCTTACCCCCTTTTTTATAAATCCTTTTCGGGAATGAAGATAAGCAATAAATAATGGCAAACACCCCTTAGGGCTGCCACTCATCCAATAATTACGGAATCGTTGCCGGGAGACACAACTTAAATGCTGAATTCTAAAGGACCAAAATTAAAAAAACAAGCACCAAAAAGCAAAAAACAAGAAGCAAACAACAGCCGGAAATTCAAATATCAAAAACAAAATCCAAATCAGAAAACAGGACCCAGGGCCTGAAGTCCGATATTTCAGAATTGTCCATTTTCACATTCCCACATTCCCACATTTTCACATTCCCACATTTTCAAATTATTTATCCGCTCAAACAACCGCCGCTACCGGCTGTGCCTTTGCTGCAAGTTTCACATGCTTGCTTTTAGGCTTTTTCTTTTTCAGTTTATTCAGCCAGATAATGGTTCCGGTAACCGGCAGACTGGTGGCAATCAAACAGCAGATAAAATAAATGATCTTTGAAAAAAGTCCATAGATCTCCCCGGTATGTATCGGCCGGATGCTGGATGCTATTTTTTGTCCGGTGGTTTTCGCCGCAAAAAATTCCTTTTTTAACAGAGCCCCGCTATAGGCATCAATCATTACCCGGTCCGTTGCTGCGCTGTTCCAGGAAGCCGCATTATTTTTAGAAACGCTAAAGGTTCCGGAGCTGTCTGCCGGAAAACTCAGGCGTGTGATGCCGGTATAGCTCAACTGGCTATTGGCCACTTTCAATACATCATCGGCAGAAAGCATTGCCGTTCCCGAAGCCCCTGACTTGAGCGGTTTTTCTTTTTTCCCGCCAAATACTTCCGCGCCCAATACGGTTGACGCTCCTTTTTTATACCAGTCGAATGACCAGCATAAACCGGTTAGCGACATGATCAGTAAAAAGATAAAGGAATAAAATCCCAGCACATTGTGCAGATCATGGTTGATCCGCTTCCACTTTCCTGAAAACAGGATCACGAACCCCTGTTTCCAGTAACGCAACCTCCGGGGCAGCCATAAAATGATGCCCGAAAGCAGGAGCACTACAAAGATGAGAGTGGCTATCCCTACAATAATGCGCCCGGTAGACTGCTCCATCAGCAGCCAGCGGTGCAGCTTCATTACGGTCATAAAGAACTTACTGCTTCCGGTTTCCGCATCACCCGTAATGGTTCCGGCATAAGGATTCACTAAAACGGTTTTTCCCCTGCCCTTTTCTTTCCCTTTGGGCTTTACAGAAAAGGACCAGGCTTTTTCCGGCTGATTGGGAATGGTAATACCGGTAACCGGGCTTCCCTGTGCCTTCTCAACTGTGGCTACCAGTGCAGTAAGCGACTGCGCCTGCATTCCCGCTTTATAGTCTACGAAGTAAACGGCTTTATTCACCCGCTCTTCTACTTCTGTACGAAAGGTATAAATGGTGCCTGAAAGACATACCAAAAAAAGTACGATCCCGCTGGCCAGTCCAAGCCAGAGATGAATATCATTAAAGAATTTTCTGAATTTTCCCCGCTGCATAGGCCGCAAAATTATCGAGGGCTGCACTCCCGTTATTTACGAATTCGGGAATTTTTTAAAAAAGCATCGTTTTATTCGATGCCCGCCAGCTTTTGGAGGAGGCTGCGAAAACCCCGGGGATCTGCTACTGGCAGTAAGGCAGCGTCCACGGCAAGGACGGCGCCCTGCGGGTTTACCAGGAAGGATGCCGGCAAGGCGCCCGCATTCCATTTACGGGCCGCGCTGTTTTCCCCATCCGGGGTATCGATCAGCTGTGGCCAGGTCATTTTATCTGCGGAGATGGCGCGTTGCCATTTTTCACGGTCCGTATCTACCGAAATACTAAGGATCTCAAAAGGCAGGTCCTTAAACCGGTGATACCGGCGCACCAGCTGCCGGTTCTCCAGCCTGCAGGGCGCGCACCAGGAAGCCCAAAAAATCACGAGCACCGTTTTGCCCCTATAGTCGTTTAATGAAACAGTTCTTCCTTTCTGATCGATTAACGCAAACGGAACCGCCGGTGTGGGGACAACCATTGTTTGAGCCTGAGCCGCAGCCACAGACAACCACCACAAAACGATACAGACGGCCCTTTTCATCCTCTGTTAGCAGGCATACCGCTAGGGCTTCGCGGCATAGGTTTTTGTACGCTCATACCGGCAGCAGGCATGCAGCTTTTCATAAGCGGCATCATTGCCCTTAATCTCCTGCGTGTCGTACCCCGCATCGGCCACAGCCTGCTGAATTTTATTGCCGCTGGTATTTTTAGCATTGTATTTTACCGCCAGTGTTTTTGAGGAAATATCCCAAACCGCTTCCCGCGCACCGGCCGTTTTTGCAGCCTTTTCAATCGTTTTTTTGCACATACCGCAATTACCGGAAACTGCAATTTTTTCGGTCTTCGCCTGTGCGTAAACTCCGGAGGCAGTCAATAACATGACCATACCTAAGAGCATTGATGCCCATTTTTTCATATTGAATCCATTTTAATTAAACCAGCCTTTATAAGACGGCCTGGTTTCAAAACAGGTTGTATAAGCATTTGTTCAACAACCGCCGGCTTAGTTCACAAATCCCCAGAAAACGCCCAACCGGATCAGCAATCCGGGATAAGGATAATCCGTAGAGGCAAAGTTGTTATTGGTAAAGCCCCAGCTTCCGTTAAGATTGCGGAAGGTATTCAGATTCTCTGCCCGTACAAATGCTTTAAAGGAATTGATCCGGAAGTTTACGTAGGCCGCAATATTGGGCAACCGGTACTGTACCGTTTGATCATCCTGGTAAAAGAATTGTCCCAGCAACGGCGAGTATCCGTCGCCTTTGTAATTGGTGCGGTATTTTGCTTCAAATCCCATAGCTATATTCAGACGGGGATAACCCAATTTACCTTCGTACCCGATCCGGTTCCGTGTATAGATGGCCGGCACATGCAATGGCGCGCCTCCCACTACCTGCTGGAAATAAACTTCCGTACGCCATTTCCACTGTTTGGTTTTTCCGGCTTCAAAAACTTTGTTCACACCAATCTGCACCACGTTGAACAGGGAATTATATTGATTCACCTTATAATAGTCTGTATAATAGGTGTAATTGGTCATCAGGTAATAATGCCCCTCTAACCCCAGTTTGATCAGCGGCTGATAAATAGTTGCATACAAGTGACTGATATTCTCCTTTTTTAAACCCGGATTGTTATCCTGCATTATATAGAAGCTGCTGATGGGGTTCTGCATTAAAAAAGATGGGGTCCGGTTCACATTTTGCGCACCCAGCATCAGGCTGCCGATCTTTTTACCCAGCAGGCTCTGGATACTGGCCCCGGCCTCGTAATCACCGGCATTCATACCGGCAAAATAAATCTTGCCGTTCACCATCATATCCCATTTCTGGTTCTTGGTGCGGTTGCGGTATTCCCCGTGTCCAAAAATGTTATAATAACTCTTTTTCTCGCGGCCCTGAATCAGCTCCAGCGGGGTGCTGCGCTGCAAGGTATCAAATACGCCCGACAGGTTTTGAACCGCAGCTCCCAGTTTGATAAACTGCTGGGTATTCTTTGAATCGGGAAAAGTATAAATGGAAAAATCATTCACCATTTCCTTCCAGTCGTCCCGCTTTGAAAAAGCTAATGAAGGAGTGCCATTCCATATACCATAATACCGGCGGTAATAACCGGTATCGGGAGCCGCATCGGTAAACTCAAAGGTATACTTACTGTACCGGATCGTATGCTCCAACCGTACCCTTGGAAAAAACAGGGGAACCACGGTACTATCCGTTACCAGTGAATCTTTCTGGCCCAGGTCATATTGCTGACGCATCAGTACATTAAAGTCTGCATACCGGTTGCCGGTAGTGATATTGGTATTAAAAAAATCAGCAGAATAACGGGTGCCGCCCCCCAGGCGTACGGGAATATAATCCCGCCGGGCATAGTCTACACTATCGATATACGAGCTGTTCACCAGTCCGCCGTTTTCTGTATTCTGCAATTTATTAGCGGCAATAATAATATAGTTATTATACCGCTTGTTGGTAGATTGTACCCAGTTGGTAACGTAATAATTGTTATGGGCCGACTTCTGGTTCTGGAACAGTCCCGGGGAGTTGACCAGCCGGTATGAAAAATGAATATTCCAGTTAGGACGGATATTCTGCGTATGCATCAGCTCAATAAACTGTTCGGAGCGGGTGCCTAACATATAGTTCAGCTCTGAATAAGGGCGGGTTGCTGTAAAGAACCGGGCCTTTTCAACGGTATATTTGTAAATATCAAAGGCATGAAAACCCGGATCCCAGCCGGCCAGCATCCTTGGTTTAAAAATATAAGATTGTGCTGCATTTCCAAAGTTCCCGAGATAGTTATAGTCAGCCGGTATCGGGTAATATTTGGTAAGGTCGTTAATAGAGGAGTCCATCTTATACGTCCGCAGGGTGTCCAGGTAGCGGTACGAGATGGTAACGGAATCTTCAAATTTATCTCTCCGGGCCAGGCTGTCACTTCCGGAGCCAACGTTTTTAATACCCCGGAACCGGTTCCCCATGCCTCCTAACGGATCCTGCGCCTGTGCACAAATTCCCGTCAGGATAAGAAATAAAACAAAATAGAATTTCATTTATTGATTTTATGCGCGGGCTACCATTTCCGTAAATAAATGCGCCAGTTTGGGCTCTGCTGCCTTTGCTGCTTCCAGTACTTCCTCATGCGTAATTACATTTTCCTCCTCACGGATGCCCAGGTCGGTAATAATGCTTACGGCAAAAACATCCAGCCCCATGTGGTTGGCCACGATGGTTTCCTGTACGGTACTCATTCCTACCGCATCGGCTCCCAGTATATGAATCATTTTGTATTCTGCACGCGTTTCAAATGTTGGCCCCGTTACCGCATAGTATATTCCCTCGCGGATGGCGATACCCGCTTCTCCGCAAATTTCTTTTGCCCTTGTGATCAGGCTTTTTTTATACGGTTCGCTCATATCGGGAAAACGCGTGCCCCAAGCTTCAATATTTTTTCCTACCAGCGGATTAGGGGTACCAAAACTGATATGATCGGTGATGATCATAATATCGCCCACCGAAAATCCCGGGTTCACGCCACCGGCGGCATTGCTCAGCAGCAGTTGCCGGATGCCCAGCAGCTTAAACACCCGGATGGGGAAAACAACCTCCTGCGGGGTGTAGCCTTCATAAAAATGAAAGCGCCCGGCCATGGCCACTACTTTTTTGCCGGCCAGGGTTCCAAAAATCAATTTGCCCGAATGTCCTTTTACGGTTGATACCGGGAAATTAGGAATGTCCGTATAAGGTACTTCTTTTTCCACGGAAATTGCCGCGGCAAAATTTCCCAGCCCGCTACCCAATACGATCCCTACTTCCGGAGTTTCCGGGTATTGCGCCTGTAAAAACGCCACGGTTTCCCGTACCTGCTCCACAATTGATTCTGACATAAAATCCTGCATTAAGTGTGGGCAAATATAATGAAACTAACAGCTACACACACGTCCCCTGTAAGAATCCGGTGTTTCTTTTAAAACTATTAACATTCAAATGCTTAGCGGCATTTGTAGCACTGTTAAGCGTTTCAGCCCTTGCTGCGCAGGTTAGAGATCTTTTTTTCAAGATCGGTTATTTTACTGCTGGTCTTTGTAATATTCCGCTGCATACTGGCTACATTGGAGGTCAGCTTTTCAGCTTTGTTATTGCTGGATGAGGCGCTCTTGGCCGCTTTTTTTGCCCTCCGGGCCAGTTTTTCATCACCGGGATTTTTTGCCATCTTCTGGGAATAATCCTTGCTTTCAGCAGCCGACTTTGCGGCATCCTTGTTGGCCTTTTCCAGGTCGCTCTGTAGTTTTACCAGTTTGTTCTGATAGTCGGCAAGGTTCAGCTTCTGCTTGTTCAGCTCTGTAGTTTGTTTCAGGATCTCTTTGTGCAGTTTCAGCGATTTAATGGAATCTGCGGATACGGATTGCGCCTGCGTAAAAGTGGTAGCTGCCAGCAATAGGGCCAGCATCAAAAGCAGCCCGGGTGTGTTTTTTTTCATTTCTCTTTTGTTTAATTAAGGATCTGCACCCGGTATTTTCGCATTCTTTGCGCTGTTTTCCGGCGGTAACGGTAGCTATAATTTATAATACCTGCTCCGTTCCCTGTGCAGATTAAAGATACAATTTTATAGAAGACCATTTCTATATTCCCCGGGTTGCACCCTCAAAGAACAAATGCGCGTTTTAACGGCTCCCGGGCATCGATGCCACCTGGTCTTATCAACCTGCAGGAAACCGGTTCGGGGATGAACGCGCCCCGTACTGCGAAAATTTGAATGGCGACCGTTTCCTTTGAATCCTTATCTTCGTGGCGAAGTTCTTAATGAAATGGGCCCTGACAACTTCATCCTTCCGGTATGAGGACAATGGGGGCGCATTTCATCTGATCATCCATAAACAAAAAAACTATTTACAGATGAATCTTCATGAATATCAGGCCAAGGAATTATTAAAAAAATACAACGTTCCGGTACAGGAAGGTTATGCGTGCAGCTCCGTACAGGAAGCTGAGGAGGCATACCGGAAGATCAAAACCGATACCGGCAGCAAATTTGCAGTGGTGAAAGCACAGATCCATGCCGGCGGACGCGGAAAGGGCGCTATTAAAGAAACCGGTATCAACGGGGTTAAAGTAGCCAAATCCCTGGAAGATGTAGAAGCATATGCAAAAGGCATCCTGGGCGGAACGCTGGTAACCATCCAAACCGGACCTGCCGGTAAAGTGGTAAACAAAATCTTTGTTGGCCAGGATATGTATTATGATGGTCCTTCTGAAAGACAGGAGTTTTATTTATCCATCCTGCTGGACCGGAGCAATGGTCAGAATGTGATCATGTACAGCACAGAAGGTGGTATGAGTATTGAAGATGTGGCGCATGAAACACCGGAAAAGATCTTTAAAGAGTGGGTACATCCTTCCGGCCGTTTACTGGGATTTCAGGCACGTAAGATCGCCTTTAACCTGGGACTGACCGGTGCTGCTTTTAAAAACTGCGTAAAATTTGTAACCAACCTGTATGATGCATATGTAGGGCTGGACTGCAGCATGCTGGAGATCAACCCGCTGTTTAAAGCGGCAGATGATAAGATCATTGCTGTAGACTGTAAAATGAACCTGGATGATAATGCCATGATGCGTCATGCAGACCTGGCGTCCCTGAGGGATATTACCGAAGAAGATCCTACAGAAGTAGAAGCCGGAAAATACAACCTGAACTTTGTAAAACTGGATGGCAATGTGGGTTGTATGGTAAACGGTGCCGGTTTGGCCATGGCTACTATGGACATGATCAAGCTGAGCGGTGGTGAGCCTGCCAACTTCCTGGATGTGGGTGGTACTGCAAATGCCCAAACGGTGGAAGCCGGTTTCAAAATCATTATGAAAGACCCGGCTGTAAAAGCGATCCTGATCAATATTTTTGGAGGCATTGTACGTTGCGACCGTGTGGCCGCCGGCGTAATTGAAGCTTACAAAAATCTGGGAAATATTACCATTCCGATCATTGTGCGGCTGCAAGGCACCAATGCTGAGGAAGCAAAAAAACTCATTGACGAGAGCGGTCTGAAAGTACAATCAGCCATCTTGTTAAGTGAAGCAGCAGACCTGGTGAAAAAGGCCGTGGCATAATTTGATTTTATTTACAATTAATGAGAGAGCGGTTACTTTTAAAAGTGACCGCTTTTTTTATGGGGTGTTTGTTCTTTTAGTCGTTAGTGAGACGTTGATAGTGAGATGTAGATAGTGAGCTATTGTTCACCGGAATAAATGTTACTTCCTGAATTTTAAGATTCAAAAGACACGAGCTAAAGCAACAAAATTCAAAATAAAATTTCAAGGCCTTATGCAACCAACTGATAACCGGAGATGAATGGCTAACAGCTTATATTTTAACGGGAAAATTTCAAAAAATAAAAACCGAATTTCAAAACCAGACATCACAGACTGATAACGGATGGCTGATAACTGAAAGCTTAATTAAGCCAACTTTAACGATTGAGCATACAATCTTTTGTATAACTCCACGTTAACAAATAATAACCTTTATCCAGATCCGTTCTCTAACCCGGATCTGATCTATTACGCTACTAAACCTGAAATTCTATTATGATTTGCAGACCTGTCCGGCTACTCATCACCCTCGTATTGTTAACCACAACGATTCAATTGCAGGCACAAACAGTTACCGGTATTCATGGTAAGATCATTGGCCGGTCCGGGCTCGGCCTTGCCAATACTGTTTTAAGACTTATAGCCACCGGCGATTCTGCACTGACAGATGCAGAGGGCCTGTTTTTGATAAAAGCTAAACAGGGCGATTCATTGCGTATCGAAAATGCCCTGTTGCCTCAGCCCTACACCATCGCCATTCCGGGTTATGACAGCCTATTGATCCGCGTGGAAGATCATCAGCTACAAACCGGGAAATGGAGCAGCTCTGCAGGCGCTTTAAAAGATACCGTTTCCGAAGCCACCAGTACACCCATTGTTCGCGCAGATACAGTTCCGGCAACCGCTGCTGTTGCAGCAGCCTCCGCCGGTGATACGGTATTTATAAAAGGGCGGGTAACCAACAGCAATGGACAGCCCCTCGCTAATGCCAGCATCACCTATCCGGATGGAAAATTGTATACTGCAGGTGAAGACGGTTCGTTTTCCATCCCCTTTCAGCAGGGTACAAAGGTGGTATTCTCCAATGTAGGCACACCCGATCTTGAAGTTACCTTAACCAATCCCAACAAGCCGCTGTCGGTAAGGTTGGGCGGTAAAAAATCATCCGAAGAACTGGAGCAGGTAACGGTTACCGCGATGGGGATCTCCAAAAAGAGCCGGTCGGTGGGTTATGCCGTATCAGAGGTAAAGGGCTCGGAAATCCAGACGGCCAAGGAGGTTAATTTTGTCAATAACCTGGCGGGAAGGGTTCCCGGCGTAAACATCACCACCAACAGCGGATCCATGGGCGGATCGAGTAAGGTTACGATCCGGGGGCCGAAATCTATTTTGGGCGATAACAATGCCTTGTTTGTAGTGGATGGCATTCCCTTCAGTAATCTCAATACCAATTCCTATGGGCAGCAGATCGGGGGCGGTGGTTTTGACTACGGCAGTCCCGTACAGGATATTAACCCCGATGATATTGACCAGATATCGGTATTAAAAGGAGCCGCCGCTACTGCGCTTTACGGAAGCCGCGGCCAGAATGGAGTGGTATTGGTAACCACGAAGAAGACAAACGGCGGCGGTAAAAAGATCGGTGTTAACTATAGCCTGAATGTGCAGAGCGACAAAGTATATATATTACCCCGCTATCAAAATCAATACGGCGGAGGCTCCAAGTCAACATTTGATACACTCTTTTACAAAAATAATCCTGAACAATTCTTAAACAGTACGGCTCCAACTTACCAGGATCCCATATCCGGGGGTTATGACCTGATACCCGAATTTGCCGTGGATGAATCCTGGGGACCTGCACTGGACGGGCGTTTGGTGCGTCATTACTGGTCCTTTGACAAAAACAAAAACAATCCCTATTTCGGTCAAACGGCACCCTGGGCACCGCAGCCCAATAATATTAAAGATTTTTTCCAGACCGGCATAACGGTTACCAACAGTGTAAGCGCGGGCGGCAACAGCGATAAGGGCTCCATCCGGATTGGCATGGCAGATACCCGCCAGCGCTTTGTATTGCCCAATTCCCAGCTTTCAAGAACCAATGTGGGCATGAACGGAACCTATAAAATAACGGAACAGTTAACCGCCAGCGCCGGGATGCGGTATTCGTACACAAAGGCCAAAGGAAGACCGGGTACCGGCTTTACCGGGCAAAATGTGATGAACCTGTTTAGTGAATACGGGCAGCGGCAATGGGATATGAGCCGGATGAAAGATTATAAATATGCCGATGGAAGCCAGATCAGCTGGAACCGGAAAACCTTTGATGATCCCACGCCTAACTTTGCCAACAACCCTTACTGGACCCGTTATATGGAATACCAGAACGATGACCGCAGCCGCCTTTTTGGTTCCGTAGGCCTGGAATACAAACCACTCGACTGGCTTTCCGTAAATGCCCAGGCTTTTATGGACAGCTATAATACGCTGCAGGAAGAACGAACGGCTAAAGACTATTTCCTGGGGAGCTATGCCCGTAATACCATCGACTTCCGCGAAATGAATTATATGCTCACCACCAATATGAAAAAAGATATCGGCCAGCGGTTCAACATCGGCGCTACCCTTGGCGGTAATATCATGAAACAAAATGTACATCTTTTTACGGGGTCTACTCCTGCAGGCGCCGGTCTTATTACCCCCGGTGTATATACACTGGTAAATATTTCTGCACCGCCTACCATCACAGAAGCACGTCCGCGTAAGCAGATCAATTCCCTGTTTGGAACGGCTACCATCGGCTATAACAATAATATCTTCCTTGAATTAAGCGGAAGGAACGACTGGTCATCTACCCTGCCGGCCGCAAACCGTTCTTATTTTTATCCCTCAGCCTCTACTTCCATTGTTTTTTCAGACTGGCTGAAGAACGCCAAATGGCTGAGCTTTGGTAAGGTACGGGCCGGTATTGCACAGGTGGGCAGCGATACCGATCCCTATAATATTTACCTGACCTACGCATTGCCCCAGCTCTTTAACGGAGCGCCATTTGTATCTGTAGATGATCTGAAAAGAAATCCCGCGCTGCTGCCGGAAAAAACCACGGAAAAAGAAGCGGGGATCGAATTGAAACTCTTCAACAACCGGGTGGGGATCGACTTTACCTATTATGACCGCATTACAAAAAACCAGATCATCCCTGTAAATGTTTCACCGGCCGATGGCTATACCCAGTACCTGTTAAATGCCGGCAGTGTGAGCAACAAGGGTATCGAGCTCCGGCTTGACGGAACGCCCGTACAATCTGAAAATTTCCGGTGGAACATCGGTTTTAATTTTTCAAAAAACAAGAACAAGGTACTGGACCTTGCACAGAATGGCAACGAGGTAATCGACCGCATCAATATCGGTACGGAAAGAAGACTGAACCAGGTGTCTGTAGTAGCCGTTAAAGGCCAGCCATTGGGAACTTTGTATGGCTTTGATTATACCTATTTGAACGGACAAAAGGTAATCGATGAATCCGGCCACTATATTAAAACAGCAACCGTAGTACCGTTGGGAAGTGTTTACCCCGATTATGTGGGGGGCATTACCAACAACTTCACTTACAAAAACATCACATTAAGTGCGCTGGTCGATTACAGCAAAGGCGGTAAATTCTTTTCCTATACCAATATGTATGGGTTGGCTTCAGGGTTGCTGGCAGAAACAGCCGATGACAATGTAAGGGAAAACGGCGTAGCCGTATCGGGTGTATTAGCGGATGGAACGCCGTTTTCAAAAACCATCCCCGCCATGGATCATTTCAAAAATAACTTCGGCAAAAACATCAATGCCGCCAATATTTATGACGCCAGTTATATTTATCTGCGCGAAGTCACATTAGGATATCAGCTCCCCCATAGCTGGGCCGAAAAAATAAGCGCCAGTAATATCACGCTTTCCCTGTACGGGCGCAATCTCTGGCTTATAAAATCCAATGCGCCCAATGTGGATCCTTCCAATATCGCCAATGGAACGGGGAATATACAAGGCCTCGAAGGTGGCGCGCTGCCATCTATCCGCTCTCTTGGCTTAAACCTTAATATTGGATTCTAAAAAAAACATGATGAAATCTTTAATAAATCAATCCATCCTGTTCCTGCTCCTGTGTAACCTGGCTGCCTGCAGCAAATTTGATGCATTAAATACCGACCCGGTAAAGCCATCTGCCGTAACCCCCGAACAGTTATTGCTTTCGGCAGAAAAGAATGCGATGGATATTTTATATAACTCGGTGGTCAATAACCGCATCGGGATGCACTATGCACAATACTGGGCGGCATCGGATAAGGAGGAAGACAGCCGCTACAATCTGGGTGAAGCCGGTAACTCCACATTATGGTCGCTCTACAATCGTCCGTTGAAAGATCTCCAGACCCTGATCGATTTAAACCGGACCGCGGCTATCCAGGACCCGGTTCCCAATCAAAATGCGATCGCGGGCATCCTGCAGGTATGGCTGTATCAAACGCTTGCCGATGCTTATGGCAATATCCCTTACTCCCATGCGTTATCGGACAGTATTCCTGCACCGGCTTACGATGATGCAGCTGGAATATACACCGATCTTCTAAAAAGACTAAATGAATACCAGGGCGTACTGGACGCGTCCAAAGAAAGCTATTCATCCGGAGACGTCATCTATAACGGAGACGTTGAGCAATGGAAAAAGCTGGCCAATTCCCTGATCCTTCGTATTGCAATGCGCATGAGCAAGGCCAAACCAGCGGAAGCCATATCAGCGATTGAAGCTGCTGTAAAAAATGGCGTTATTACAGATGGTGCAGACGATGCCTTATTTCCCTATACCAGCCAGGCGCCCAATCAGAACCCCTATAATGATTTTGGAAGGGAGCAGGTAGAATTTGTAGTGAGTGAAACGATGGTTAACTATTTGCGCGCATTAAACGATCCCCGTTTGGAGATTTATGCCCGTCCGGCAAAAAATTCAAAAACCATTATAGGCAAGCCCTATGGACAGGGCACCAATTCTGCAGCCGATGCCCAAAAATACTCCACACCGGGCGTGCGTGTTTATGCGCCTGACTTCCCCGGCATCTTAATAACGGCTTCAGAAGTACAGTTCCTGCTGGCCGAAGCTGCGGCGAGAGGCATGAACGTTGGCGGCACCGCAGCAACATTTTATAAAGCAGGGATCCGGGCCAATATGCATTTCTGGAAAGTGCCGGAGGCCGCTGCCAACACCTATATCAACACCGTTCCCTATAACAGCTCCAACTGGAAAAACCTCATCGGTTCACAAAAATGGATCGCGTTATATATGCAGGGACTGCAATCCTGGTATGAGCGCCTCCGGCTTCAGTTTACCAAACCAGATGGAACGCCGTTGTTCATAGCGCCCGTTGCCGGTTCGCTCGATCCCAACGTTACCATGGTGCCCAGCCGGTTAACCTACCCCGTTGTGGAAACCAATACCAACAATAAAAATAAGGAGGCTGCTGCAGCGGCCATTGGCGGAGATACCAAGGGGGTAAAGCTTTGGTGGCAGTGATGGAACGCCCTTTCAGGTTTAAAGTTCCAGGTCCTTGGCATTGGGAGACAGGTGGAACAGCTGGGACATGGATCATTATCCCAGGCCTTGAGATTTGATCTTTGTTTTTTGTTTTTTGGGGAGGATCCTGTCTTTTGAAATTTGTGATTTGGTTCTTAGAATTTAGAATTTCATCCCTTAAACGCTTCTGCTTCCGGAAGATTTTTCAGCATATCCTCCGTCATCGTGGCCAGGCTGTATTCATGCTTCCAGCCCCAGTCATTGCGGGCTACCGTGTCATCAATGCTTTGCGGCCAGCTATCGGCGATCTGCTGACGGTAATCGGGTTCATACGCCATTTCAAATTCAGGAATATGCTTTTTTATTTCCGAGCCAATCTCCTTCGGAGAAAAACTGATACCGGCTACATTATAAGAAGTCCGGATAGAGATCTGCTCCGCCGGTGCTTCCATCAGCTCAATGGTAGCGCGGATAGCATCCGGCATATACATCATCGGGAGGTAAGTATCCTCGCTTAAAAAGCTGGTATATTTTTTCTCCTCCAGTGCTTCGTGAAAAATTTCAACCGCATAATCGGTAGTGCCACCACCCGGAGCCGATTTATAAGAGATCAATCCCGGGTACCGGATGCTTCTTACATCTACCCCGTATTTCATATTATAATAATTACACCAGAATTCACCGGCATATTTACTGATCCCATAAACCGTTGTGGGCTCAATAATGGTTTGCTGCGGACAATTTTGTTTGGGGGATGTAGGGCCAAATACGGCGATAGAGGAAGGCCAGTACACTTTGCTGATATGTTCTTCCCGGGCAATATCCAGTACATTCAAAAGCCCCTGCATATTCAGATGCCAGGCCAGGCCGGGATTCTTTTCACCGGTAGCGGACAAAATCGCTGCCAGGAGATAGATCTGGGTGATGTTTTGCCGGATCACCTGTACGTGCAGCATTTCCTTGTTCATCACATCCAGGCTAACGTAGGGACCGGAACCTTTCAGCAGGGGGTTCTCTTCTCTCAGATCAGAAGCCACCACATTATTGTTTCCGTATATTTCCCTTAAAGCCAGGGTCAGTTCTACACCGATCTGGCCGGAAGCACCGATCACCAGGATCTTTTCTTTTGTCATGCCGCAGTATTTTAAAGTGCAAATATACTGGCAGATTGTTCAGGATGCAATTCCTGCGCAAACGATTGAAATTTGCTTTTTTTTGTGCAAATTAAGTTATGCAACAGAATTAAAGGCCAGGTCTGGATAAAAAACCTGTTTTGGCCGAACGCCCTGTTACAGGCTATATTTGCATTATGAATCAATTCTTAACGGATCTTTTTGCCGGCCAGCAATACGACGCGAATCATTTTTTTTTGCTGGCAGGCCCCTGTGTAGCCGAAAGTGAACCCCTGGTAATGGAAGTGGCGGAAAAAGTTTCCGGCATTTGCAGAAACCTGGGCATCCCCTATGTGTTTAAATCTTCCTACCGGAAAGCCAACCGCACCAGCGTGAATTCCTTTACCGGCATCGGCGACGAAGCAGCACTGCAATTGCTCAAACAGGTTAAAGAACGTTTTCACATCCCTACTGTCAGCGATATTCACGCCCATGAAGAAGCCGCCATTGCTGCGGAATATGTAGATATGCTGCAGATCCCGGCCTTCCTGAGCCGGCAAACGGACCTGCTGGAAGCCGCCGCTAAAACAGGAAAGGTGGTTAATATCAAAAAAGGTCAGTTCCTCAGCGGACCTTCCATGAAATTTGCCGTGGATAAGGTAACACATGCCGGCAACGAAAAAGTGATCCTTACCGAACGGGGTAATACCTTTGGCTACCAGGACCTGGTAGTAGACTTCCGGAATATTCCCTGGATGAAGGAGCACCAGGTACCGGTGGTTATGGATTGTACCCATAGCCTGCAGCAGCCTAACCAAACCAGCGGTGTTACCGGTGGTAACCCGGAGCTTATTGGCACCATTGCAAAAGCAGCGATTGCCACAGGCGCCGACGGGCTTTTTATAGAAACCCATCCCAACCCGGCCGTAGCCAAAAGCGACGGGGCCAATATGCTGAAACTGGATTACCTGGAGCCCCTGCTGGACCAGCTGATCCGGATCCGGAAAGCCGTTATTTCTACCTAAATACCTATTTTATGAAGTTGAACCTGTCATTGCCCGCCTGGACGTTAATTACGCCCGTTATTGCTTGGATCGCCTATTTTACGATGGGCTCAATGACCGGGACCCTTCCCCTGATCATTCTTTGTATTGTACTTATTGCCGGGGTGCTGGCCGCCGTACACCATGCGGAAGTGGTAGCGCACCGCGTTGGCGAACCCTTTGGAACGATCATCCTGGCGTTGGCAGTTACCGTCATCGAAGTTTCGCTGCTGGTATCGCTGATGTCCTCCGGCGGCGCCAATACCGCCACGCTGGCGCGGGATACGGTCTTTGCAGCCATCATGATCATTCTCACCTTTATTATTGGTATTTGTATCCTTATCGGCGGCGCCAAGTTCCGGGAACAGTTTGTAACAAAACACTCCACCACATCGGCACTGGTAGCGCTTACAGCCATCCTGGTCTTAACCCTTGTGCTGCCCAATTATACGGTTAGTCAGCCCGGGCCTCAATATACCCAGCCACAGCTGGTTTTTGCGGCAGTAGTTAGCCTCATCATCTATGCCAGCTTTATCATGATCCAGTCCATCCGGCACCGCGATTATTTTTTACCGGCAGATCCGGAGGGTAAGGAAAATGAGGATGTGCATGCGGCACCACCTACCAACAAAACCACGTTTACCAGCCTGATTTTGCTCATTGCCAGTCTGGGGGCTGTAGTTTTACTGGCAAAAATGCTTTCTCCGGCTATTGAAGCAGGGGTGGCTTCTATTGGAGCACCGGCTTCCCTGGTAGGGATCATTATTGCTATGGTGGTTTTATTACCTGAATGTATTGCCGCCATACAGGCCGCCCGCAGAAACCGGCTGCAGACCAGTATGAACCTCGCCCTGGGCTCCGCACTGGCAAGTATCGGCCTTACCATTCCTGCAGTGGCCATTTATACTATGTTCAGCCATACTCCGGTGTTACTGGGTATTGATACCACATCCGTTGTGCTGCTGATCCTTTCCATTTTTACGGTGATGCTATCCCTGGTAACCGGTAAAACCAATATTCTTTATGGAGTAGTATTGCTGGTTATTTTTGCGGCGTACTTATTCCTGACGATCTTCCCATAGCTCCGGCTCTTTAAGAGCGATGAGGTTTTTTGGATGTTCATTACGCCCCGTCTGTAATAAAATTTTTTGTAATATTTTTTGTGATTACAAAAATCATGATCACAATTTTTGTAATAAATAATTTGTGATATTAATTCTGATTACAAATTTGTTGATCACAAAAAAACCAGGAATGCGCCTGTAACGCGGGGTTATATGTTCCGCCAATTACCAGGGCTCTGCTAAGCACGACCAGTAAACTGCGCCTTGATTATTTTTTATTTGATACTGCTTAATAAATGTGCCGGTCATCAGGAGTTTTATCCTGAAGCTGATCAACCGCATCCCGCTACACAGCAGTAGTTCTGATTACATATTGGGATTTCAATGTGGTTTTACTTAAAGCCGTAGATGTACAGATCTGGCAGCTTTAATAAAGATCAAAATAGCGCGATGCGGGCGTCGCAGCCGTAACCAGTACATCTGTGGCAACAATAAAAATCGTTAGGGCAGTGATTGGCATTTGATCTTTTATATATCAAATCATATTATTAAACCGGGCCACGGTTACAGATGTCTGCTATACCCCACTGAAGATAGAGAACCCGCCATCTACATTGATCACCGTTCCGGTTACGAACCGGGAAGCATCGCTGAGCAGCCAGATCAATGCCCCGTTTAGTTCTACCGGGTCGCCCAGCCGTTTAAAGGGCGTGTGATGCACAACAGCAGCACCGCGTTCCGTCATGCCGCCTTCCTGTGTGGTCAGTAAATCCTTGTTTTGTTCTGTAAGAAAAAAGCCCGGGGCAATGGCATTCATCCGAACAGCATCACCATAGCGGTTGCCCAGTTCCATCGCAAACCATTTGGTATAGGCATCAATGGCACTTTTGGCAAGACTATATCCCAATACCCGGGTAATGGCCCGCTGCGAAGCCATGGAAGAAATATTTACAATACTGCCCCCGCCATTTTCAGCGATCACTTTTCCAAAAACCTGGGTGGGGAGTATGGTTCCCATTAAATTCAGATCCATCACCGTGCGCAGGGCTGTAATATCCAGGTCAAAAAGGCCCATATCTTTTTGTATGATGGCATTTTTTATATTTCCGCCCGCAGCATTTACCAACCCATCGATCCGTCCGAAGGTGCTCAGCACCACTTCCCGCGCTGCCTCCAGGTCCTGTTCCTTTGTAACATCGGCCATTACAGCAAGCGCTCTTCCCCCCTGCGCTTTTATCTGCATTTCCCGCTCCCGCGCCACTTTTTCATTCCGGCCGGTAATGACTACAGCCCCGCCGGCAGCAGCAACACCTTCTACAAAGGCTTTTCCCAAAATACCCGTAGCGCCGGTAATAACAATTACCTTACCGGCAAGATCAAATGCACTCATAGTTCTTATTTTAAAGTCTAACGACAAGCAAAACCGCGCATGTGTTTCCATTAAGGGCAATAGGCGCAGCTTTCGATGGCACGAATATATTATTTATCCCCCTGGCTTACAACAGCCGACCCCGTTAAAGTGCACGAACCCCATATTACAACGTTTGAATATTTTGTTTTTTTTTGAAAATCACATTTTTTTCCTGACCTTTTGGAAAACAACTTATTTATATATCGTGAAAAAGGGCGTTACTATAAAAGATATTGCTGCAAAACTGAACATGTCCGTTTCCACGGTTTCAAAAGCCCTGAACGACAATTCCAGCATCAGTACCATGACAAAGGAGCGGGTAGTGAACCTGGCCAACGAATGGAACTATGTTCCCAATGAAGCGGCCCGGCATTTTAAACAAAGCAAGTCCTTTACCCTGGGCCTGGTGATCCCCGATCTGCTGGACCAGTTCTATGTGCTGGCCATTAATGGAGTGGAGGCCGTTGCGGGTGCCAATAAATACCAGGTAATTGTGGCGCAATCGCATGAAGATACCGAGAAGGAGGAACAGATCATCCAGAACCTGATCAGCAGCCGCGTGGATGGTGTGATCATTGCAATTTCCAAAAACACCAAAAAGACCGGGCTTTTTCAGCGACTGGAGCAAACCGGTATCCCGGTTGTATTTCTGTCGCGCTCGCTGAATGATCCCGGGTTTGATGCCGTGGTTACCGACAATGAGCATGCCGCAGAACTGGCCATCGATTACCTTGTAAAAAAGCAGCACCGCCGCATTGCTCACCTGATGGGTCCTGCGGCCCTGGGCACCAGTCATCTCCGGCACGAAGGCTATCGCAGGGCACTTGAAAAACAGGGAATTCCCTATGATCCAGAACTTGTAAGGGAGATTGATTTTTCGGTAACGCAAACCGATCATATGATGGAAGCCTTATTTGCCCTTCCGGATCCTCCCACGGCTTTTTTTACCTTCAAAAGTTATGTAAGTCTTGATGCGCTCCGTTTCGTTAAGGAGCGATACCCGAAGCGGTTACAGCAGATCGATATGGTGGGTTTTGGTAACCTGCCGCTGATCCAGTACCTGGATCATAAACCCAGTGCATCGATTGATGAAAACTCTTTTGAAATGGGCATTACCGCGGCGGAGTTGCTGCTGAAGCACATTGATCATACGGCAGACACGCCCCTTCCGGTTTCAACGGTACGCATTCCCTGTAAACTGATTATTCACCATACATAAAAAATGCCCCTTAGCGGGGCATTTCATTCTCTTTAATAAAAGGTATATTTATTACCGCAGGTCTACTACTTCCACGCCGGGATAGCTGGCCTTATTAAAGGCGAACTGTGCATCAGACAGGGTTACATTAGGTTTCAGGCTCCCGATGCTGTAAACATATTTGTTACCGCTTTTCTCTACCACAGTAGCGCTTACCACGGTTTTGCTGGCTTTGTCGATGGCCAGGTATAAACGGCTGAACGGTTTGTTTTTGTCGATCGGCTGCATAAGGATCACGGATACCGGTTTTCCATTTACCTTGCTATCCGGAGACATCATGTACATAAAATCCTTATTATAGAAATCGGTAAACAATTTCTGTGGCGTGATCGTGCTCTCTGATTTGTTGGCATTATTAACGGTTACTTCCTTGGTACCGGGATCATAATTCCAAACGGTAGTTCCGTCACTGATAATTTTATTGCTTCCAAAAGTGATATTAAACTTGTCGCCTTTCATATTCACCGTACCGGTTTTCTTTGTGAGCACCTTCCCTACCGCACTCTGAATCTGGTATCCAAATGTAGCAACCACCGTCTTATAGGTTTTAAATTTGGCGCTGGCCTCATCCAGGATCGCCTTTGCCGCCGGATCCCGCTGCTGCGCAAACGAACAAACGGTCATCAATAAAAAAACGGCACTTACATATGCTTTCTTCATATTCTTTTTTAAATTGGTTTATTAATTTTTATACTCCTTAGACGTCAAGATTTATACCGGGTTGCGGAGGTTAACAGTTTTTAACAGATTTTAACCCAGCATTTCAAGGTGCTGTTGCAGCTCCGCCTCTGTTTTTATCAATACTTCCCGGGCCTTGCTTCCCTGGTTAGGCCCCACGATGCCGGCCTGTTCCAGCTGATCCATCAGGCGTCCCGCGCGGTTATATCCCAGCTTCATGCGACGTTGCAGTAAGGAGGTAGATCCGATCTGGTTGGCCACAATCAGCTTTGCAGCGTCTTCAAATAATGAATCCCGGTCGTCCATATCAAAATCACCGGTTTCCAGGTCTTTTTCATCAATATATTCCGGCAGCAGGAAGGGTTGCGGGTAACCTTCCTGGTAAGCGATAAAATCAACCACTTTATCTACTTCCGGTGTATCTACAAATGCACATTGCAGTCTTGAAAGTTCTCCGTTCAGACTGATGAGCATATCTCCTTTTCCAATGAGCTGATCGGCGCCACCGGCATCCAGGATGGTGCGGCTATCGATCTTACTGCTCACTTTAAAAGCGATACGGGCCGGGAAGTTGGCTTTAATGATACCGGTAATGATGTTCACCGAAGGTCGCTGTGTGGCAATGATCAGGTGGATACCAATGGCCCGTGCCAGCTGTGCCAGACGCGCAATAGGCATTTCTACTTCTTTACCGGCCGTCATGATCAGATCGGCAAACTCATCCACCACCAGTACGATAAACGGAAGGAACTGGTGTCCTTTTTCAGGGTTCAGTTTGCGCGCCGTAAACTTGGCATTGTATTCTTTGATATTCCGGCAACCGGCATCCTTTAACAGGTCGTAACGGTTATCCATTTCAATACACAATGCATTGAGGGTATTGATCACCTTTTTTGTATCCGTAATGATGGCATCCTCCTCATTGGGCAAACGGGCCAGGAAATGATTTACGATCTGGCTGTATACACTCAGTTCTACTTTTTTGGGATCGACCAGTACAAACTTTAATTGTGAAGGATGCTTGCTGTACAACAGGGATACCAGGATGGCATTGATCCCAACGGACTTACCCTGTCCCGTAGCCCCTGCCATCAGCAAGTGCGGCATGGTAGCCAAGTCTACAATAAAGTTTTCGTTGTCGATGCGTTTTCCCAATGCAATCGGCAATGAAAAACTGCTGTTGCGGAAGGCATCCGACGCCAGCAGGGTTTTCATGCTTACGATCGTTTTACGGGCGTTGGGCACTTCAATACCAATGGTACCGCGCCCGGGGATGGGCGCAATGATCCGGATCCCCAGCGCAGACAAACTCAACGCGATATCGTCTTCCAGGTTTTTGATCTTCGAAATCCGTACGCCGGCTGCAGGCACGATCTCATACAGGGTTACTGTGGGACCTACCGTGGCACTTATTTTCTGAATTTCGATATCATAGTTGGCAAGGGTCTTGATGATCTGGTTTTTGTTATTTTCCAGTTCTGCGGGATCCTGCACTACCTTTTCACTGCCATGCGATTCCAGCAGGTCCGCAGACGGTTTTTTATAATGTTTCAGATCCAGGGCGGGCTCATAGGCCTTTGTTTTTTCTGCCGGTGCAGGTGCTGCCGCTGCGGGCGTGGGTGCAATCGGGCCTGAATTGATCTCCAGTTTCAGGTCTTCATCCGTAAGCGGCTTCACGGGCTTTACCGGTTTGGGAGCCACCGGCAGGTCCGGTTCAGGGTCTGGATTCAAATCCATTCCGGGCAATTCCTCTTTCGCCTCAACAGGTGTTGCTTTCCGCGTTTCCGGTTTTAACACCGTAATCCGCTCATGGCCTTCTTCCTCCTCTTTGGTTTGTACAACCGGCTCTTTATTGATCAGCTTAATGTCATATTTCGGCTTTTCTACTTCGCTATCGATTACCAGCTTCGCCCCTTTCTTTTCGGTGGCTGCGGGGCTTTTTACTTCCGGCGCTACCTCTTCTACTGCGGACTGCGCTTCCGGCTCTGCTACTGCCCCTTCTTCCGGTTGCGGGCGTTTCAGTTTTTTAGGGAAACTGAACACGGGGTTAAACTGCCAGATAAAATAGGCGATCACAATCAGCCCAAGCACGGCCCCGGCACCAATGGTACCCAGCGAGCCTCTTAGCCATCCGGCAATCATATTGCCAACACCACCGCCCCAGCGAAATTCTTCATCGGGCAACAGGAATGCCAGTATGGCCGATACGACCAACATGCCCAGGGTTACATATTTCAGATTTCTCCAAACGGAAAATACCCGGCGGCGCCACAGGAGGTTTACGCCTACCACAAAAAAGAATGTGCAGATCAGCAGTGCTGCTATGCCAAATAACCGGTAAATAAAATAATGCGCCATCAGCGCGCCCAGTTTCCCCAGCAGGTTCAGGATCTTTACATCCGGGTCCCAGAGGATCTCACTTCCCCGGGAAATTTGGGTAAAATCCTGCCGCCAGGTGAAGAAATAGGAAATAAAGGAAATGATCAGGAAAACGGAAATCAGCAGGAAGGTGGTTCCGGCAATTTTCCAGGTGCGTTCGTCTTTGGCCAACTCCTTGAGCTGAACTTTTTCTTCTTTTTCAACTTTCCAGGTTCCAGTCGTAGTATGATTCCGCGCTATTGGTTTTTTATTCTTCGGTTTACTCTTAGTCGCCATAAAAGCAAAGATACTATTACTGTTTAAAGAATGAAAAATCAAGTGCCAAACCGGGATTTGGGGGGAATTTGGAAATTTGGAAATGTGAAAATGTGGAAATGTGAAAATGTGGGAATGTGGGAATGAAGAACAGAAATTAAATTCAGAAAACAAACCTCAAAAAACAAAGGCTAAGGCCCCCGGAACGAAACCCAACCCGCCATGGCGGGCAAGCCTGGAACATTAAACTTTAAACCTGGAACGCTCCCCTGACCCGCCGGTTACCAGCTTTTAAGAATCATACGCCTGACCAATAGCATATAATTATTTACTATTAAGCACACTAAGTGTAAAAAACACCCAGCCGGCAATAAAGAACAATCCGCCTATCGGGGTTAGTATGCCCAAGCCGCCAAGGCCTACTTTCCCGGTAGCTTTCAGGGCTGCAAGGGCATAAAGGGATCCGGAAAAAAGGATAATCCCGATCAGGAAGGCTATACCGGCCCAGGACATGAATTTTACGGGGTACTTTTCAAAAAGCATTCCTACAAGGATCAGTGCAATGGCGTGGTACATCTGGTACTGCACCCCGGTTTGAAACGTAGGCACCGAGTCAGGCGCTATTTCCTTTAATTTATGTGCAGCAAAGGCACCCAGAATTACCCCCAGCCCGGACAATGCCGCGCCCAAAGAAAGATAAGCTCTATGCATCAATAATCTTTTTTACAAACTCTTCCGGCCGGATATGGCAATCGTCTACTTTTAGTTTTGCCTGATCATAATAGATCCGCCGGTCGTTGTTTTTCTTAACAATATACGCCTGTAATTGTTCATCGTCCAGGTCTCTTAAAAGCGGGCGGTGTGCCTTCTGTTGCCGCAGTCGGCCCAGCAGGATCTCAAAAGGCGTATTCAGCCATACGGTGGTACCATGCCCATTCATATAATCGATATTATTGAAAAAGCAGGGGGCCCCACCCCCGCAGGAAAGCAGCAGGTTGGGATGGCTGTCCGTGATCATATACAGTACTTCTTTTTCCTTCATCCGGAAATATTCTTCGCCTTCTTCTTCAAAGATCCGGGTAATGGGCCGCCCTTCGGATGCAACGATCAGTTCATCCAGGTCATAAAACGGCAGCTCCAGTTTTTTACTCAGGATCTTTCCCCAATGTGTTTTCCCCGCACCCATAAAACCGATCAGATATATACGCATAACGGTAGTAAATTCTAAATACTAAATTCTAAAATCCAAATATTAAGCTCCGATAGAGATCCCGGCAAATATCCGGTATTCGGGGGGGATGGTGAAATATTTTGGGGGGAGATATTGAAGTGGTTTATAGGAAAATGTTTAAAGTGAGATGTTGGTGATGCCGTAATAAATTTTAAAGACCAAATTTAAAACCCGGTACAAATATGTTTCCCATTTGTCACGATGTTCCCAACACTAAAGAACAAAATCTCAAAAAACAAGATCCAAAGGGCAAATATCAAGACCTCACGCGACCCGCTGATAGCTGATTGCCTTGAATAAGTTCTAAAGAGAAAAATACAAAAACCAAAGATCCAAATCTCAAAAAACACGATCCAAAGAACAAACATCAAGTCCTCACGCGACCCACTGATAACTGATAACTGATTGCTACTAACCGGGAGCCTCTTTATTTAAACGCATTCATCCCCGTAATATCCATTCCGGTAATCAGTAAATGAATATCGTGCGTGCCCTCATAGGTGATCACACTTTCGAGGTTCATCATATGCCGCATGACGGGGTATTCGCCTGTAATGCCCATGCCGCCGAGGATCTGGCGCGCATCCCGGCAGATCTGCGTGGCAATGGCACAGGAATTCCGTTTGGCCATGCTTACCTGCTGGGGTGAGGCGTTACCCTCATTCATCAATACTCCCAGCCGCCAGTTGAGCAACTGGGCTTTAGTGATCTCCGTGATCATTTCTGCCAGCTTTTTTTGCTGCAATTGAAAGGCCCCGATCGGTTTTTCGAACTGGATGCGCTCTTTTGCATAACGCAGCGCCGTATCATAACAATCCATTGCGGCGCCAATCACCCCCCAGGCAATGCCAAACCGTGCTTTATTTAAACAGCTTAGTGGTCCTTTCATGCCGCTTACCCCTGGAAGGATGTGGGTTCGGGGCACTCTTACATTATCAAAAACCAGTTCACCGGTAGCCGAAGCTCTCAGGCTCCATTTATTATGGGTGGTGGGTGTGGAAAAGCCTTCCATCCCCCGTTCTACAATCACACCATGTACCACGCCTGCCGGATCCTTGGCCCATACCACGGCCACCTGTGAGAAAGGTGCATTGCTGATCCACATTTTAGCGCCGTTTAAAATAATATGATCCCCGTCTTCGGTATAGCGGGTCACCATGCTGGAGGGATCACTTCCGTGATCCGGTTCGGTAAGCCCGAAACATCCCAGCCATTCACCGCTGGCTAACCGGGGCAGGTATTTCATTTTTTGTTCTTCGCTGCCATAGGCAAAAATCGGGAACATTACCAGCGAGCCCTGGACCGACGCAGTTGAGCGTACCCCGCTATCGCCGCGTTCCAATTCCTGCATCATTAGCCCGTAGCTGATATAGTCTAACCCGCCACCGCCATATTGCACCGGCACTGTTGGTCCAAAACATCCCAATGCGCCTAACTGTTTTACAATATGCTCCGGGAACCTGGCTTCCTGTGCGTATTTTTCAATAACGGGTGAAATTTCCTTTTTTACATAGGCGCGTACCGCATCACGGATCATGCGGTGCTCTTCGGTAAACAACGCATCTACTGCAAAATAATCAGGGCTTTGAAACAAATCAGCTTTTACAGACATACTAAACATTTGATACGTTCAAAGGTAATTGATTTAAACGCTATTGCCATTGAGGTACGAAACACAGAACGATGCGGTCCCTTACTGCAAAGGCGCAGTAAGCCGGATGTCTTTATCTGTAAAAGCGCCGCTGACAACATTTATTAGATCCGGAGGTATTCCCTTGTCAGAAAGCGGCCCAACCTGCCATTCCCCGAACCGAAATTTATACTTGTTTTAACTTTTTGCTATCTTTCGCCCCGTTTATCAAATACTGTGAGTGACTCAATCGGAAATATGATATCGCATGAACTGCTGAAGCTGGTGGCAGCGGGCGACGAAAAATCGTTTCGCGTGTTATTTGAAAACTATAAGCGCCGGTTTTATGCTGTTGCATTAAAAATGACGGTATCGGAAGTTATTGCAGAGGAAATGGTTCAGGATATTTTCATCAAAATATGGCAAAAAAGGGCGGAACTTACACAGATTGAGAACCTCGATGCCTATTTTTTTACAACGCTTTACCGCCAGGTGTACAAACACTATAAAAAACTGGCATTAGATCGTAAACTGCTGAAACTGATCGCCGAATCTCCCAGTTTTCACAATATTACCGAGGAAACCTTATTGCTGCGCGAAAGTGAGCGGCTTATTAATGAAGCCGTAACAAAATTGCCGCAACAGCAGCAGAAGGTGTTTACCTTATCCAGGCAGGATGGGTTTTCCCGGGAACAAATTGCCGAAAAACTGCATATTTCCCCCAATACCGTGCGCAACCACCTTGCAGATGCAACCAAATTTATCCGGGCTTATTTAGACAAAGCCGCACTCGTTTATATGTTACTGATCTTCAACAGTATCGGAAAATAATAAAAAAAAATCCAGATCGGCTAGTACAAGATCGTTTTCCAGGGATCTTTATAGAGTTGTTATGAAGAGCTGGTGAACAAACTGCTTTTTTAATTTGAATTGTATGCCATTATCCAGAGAACGGATTATTTATTTACTGGAAGCCTATACATCTCAAAAAGCCACTTCGCAGGAAGAGGAAGAGCTTTGGGATTGGATGCAACATGCGCAGGAAGACGTCTTGCTAAAGGACTATGTTCATACGCTTTGGAACGGTCATCAGCCGGATCAAACGTTTAGTGAGGTAGACTGGGACAGGATTTTTAATGCGATCGTTTCCCGAAACGAAACAATGCAACCAATTCCCCGGGGTAAACGCTTATTTATGCACTGGTACCAGGTGGCTGCGGCCGTTGCTATTTTTGCGGTATTGTCTGCCGGTCTTTATTTTGCCTTTTACAAAAAAGGCGTCAGTCAGCAACCTGTTACTGCGTTTCAGGACATCAAAGCTCCGCAAACGAACCGGGCCACCCTCACCCTTTCAAACGGGCAAAAAGTTTACCTGGATAGCATGGTACAGGGTGCACTTGTTGCCCAGGACGGCGTCAATGTGCTCAAACTCACCGATGGCCGGATCGTTTATAAAGGCTCTGCCTCAGAGGAACTATACAATACACTGACCAATCCCCGCGGCAGCAAAGTCATTGATATGTTATTAGCCGATGGTACGCATATATGGTTAAATTCCGGATCATCCATCCGCTACCCCGCGGCTTTTGTGGGCAATGAAAGAAAGGTTTCCATTACAGGGGAGGCATATTTTGAAGTGGCTCATGACGCGAAGCGACCTTTTAAAGTAATACTCCCCTCTTTCAAAGGAGTACAGGGCGGCGAAATAACGGTGTTGGGTACGCACTTCAACGTGAATGCTTATGATGATGAAAAAATGATAAAGACGACTCTTTTGGAGGGTAGTGTACTCCTGAATCTTCCGTCATCTGCTCCTGTAAAACGGGCTGCGCGGTTAAAACCCGGTCAGCAGGCCCGCATAACCGAAGACCTGGTTGTTGCCGGCAACTCCAACCTGGAGGAGGTGATGGCCTGGAAAAATGACCGGTTTGATTTTGGAGAAAAAACCGATATAGAAACGCTGATGCGGCAACTGGCAAGATGGTATGATATAGACGTGCATTATGCAGGAAAGATCAACGCGCATTTCGGCGGCTCCATATCGAGGCAGGTTAATGTTTCGGAGGTACTGAAGCTTTTAGAAGCCACCGGAGGGGTAAAGTTCAGGATAGAAGGAAAAACGGTAACCATTATACCCTGATTGCAAATTTCGATTGCCTGAAAATAAATGACCGGCGGCGCTGCAACGCCCCGGTCTAACAGAGGTCAACTTTTTATCCGTCCGGGCTTGGAGGCAAGGGCGGCAAACAACAATCAATAACAACTGATTGCTATTTTTTATTAATTAACGCTCAAATCAGAACAAAGGTATGGTATTAAAATCGTACGGCCAGAAGTGCTGTTTTTCCCGCAGTTCTTTTGCGAATGAAGCAAAGCGCCTGCTGCCGGAAAAGGAATCAAAACAAAAAATCTTTATCAAACAACTATTGCGTGTAATGAAATTAACAACGATCCTGCTGCTGTTTACATGCCTGGCTGCGAGCGCTACGGGGTTTTCGCAAATAACCCTTTCGGAAAAAACGGTGCCGCTGTCAAATGTGCTTCGGCAAATTCAACGGCAAAGCGGTTATGACATTTTGTATAACTATGAACAAACACGGGAAGTAGGTGCTGTAACCGTAAATGTAAAAAACGTTTCTTTAACAGCAGCTTTAGATGCTTGTTTAGACGGAAAGGGCCTGGAGTACAAAATTGTTGGCAAAACCATTGTTGTTTCCAAAAGTGATCAAAAACGGGATGTTGCCCCCGCTATAAAACCTGCCAGAAAGGAGCCGGCCATACCACCGCGTATTAACGTGGTAGGTTCCGTAAAAGATTCAACGGGCAATCCGCTTGCCGGGGCCACCGTAGCCCTCAAGGGAACCTCCATTGCCACCAAAACTGACGCGAACGGGAATTATTCCCTTTCAATTCCCGACGAAGGAGGAACACTTGAAATATCTTATACAGGATATAATACCGTAGAAATTCCCGTGAGCAAAACAGGCGTGATCGATGCTGTTTTAAGTTTGGCAGATACCAGGGCGGAAGAAATTGTCATTACCGCATATGGTGAAAAAAAGATGCGTGAAGCCGTTACCGGATCTGTAACCACCGTTAATCCTGAAAACCTGCGCATTCCATCCAGTAACTTAACCACGTCTCTGGCCGGACAAATAGCGGGCATTATTGCGTATCAGCCCGGGGGACAGCCGGGGTACGATAATGCGCAGTTTTTTATACGGGGCGTAACCACCTTTGGTTATTCCAGCAGCCCGCTCATCATCATCGACAACCTGGAATCCAGCACCAATGATCTGGCACGCCTGCAGGTAAATGATATCGAGTCCTTCTCCATCCTGAAAGATGCCGGGGCCACTGCCCTGTATGGGTCCCGCGGTGCCAATGGCGTTGTTCTGGTAATGACCAAAAGAGGAAAGATCGGAACACCGGTGGTAAGCGGTCAGTTTGATAATTCCCTATCGCGGCCTACAAAAAACCTCCAGCTGGCAGACCCCATTACGTTTATGAAAATGTACAATGAGGCCTCAGTTACCCGAGATCCGTATGCCGGGGAGCGTTATACAGCAGATAAGGTCTACTTTACCCAGCAAACAATTAATAAAGCCCCCGGCTACAACCCCTATGTTTACCCGGTCAATGACTGGATGGATCTTTTATTTAAAAAGTATACCAATAATCAGCGGGCCAATATCAATATCAGGGGAGGCAGTAACCTGGCAAAATATTTTGTATCGGGTTCGTACAATGTAGATAACGGTATACTGAAGGTGGATCCCGTAAACAACTTTAACAACAATGTGAAGCTAAAGAGTTATCAGCTGCGGTCAAACATCGATATGAACCTTACCAAATCAACAGTTTTGTCTGTGCTGCTGGGCGGTATTTTTGACCAGTACAATGGCCCTATCACCAGTGATCCAAGCGGTGCTTCAGATTTATGGAATGTTGTGATGCACACAGACCCGGTTGCTTTTCCTGCTTATTTTTTACCGGACTCGGCCAACCTGTATACAAAACATATTTTGTTTGGAAATACCAATGGAGGGCTTTCTATTAACCCGTATGCGAGCCTGATGAGAGGCTACTCCCAGTTTTACCGTTCTACCATCAACGCCCAACTGAATCTTGCACAGGATCTGAAAATGTTGTTGCCCGGGTTAAAGTTTTCGGGGATGATATCTACCACCCGGTTTTCCAATTATAGTATTACCCGGGCCTACAATCCCTTTTTCTATGCCGTGCAAAGCTATGATGCTGTTAAAGACCTGTATCGCCTGCTATGGCTCAACAATGTTACAGACGGTAATAAGCCAACGGAATACCTGGATTTTGGAAGGTCGCCCAATATTGTTACATCACAGGTATATATGCAGGGCGTATTGAGTTATGATAAAACCTTTGCCGACCATAATATTAGCGCAAAATTAATCGGCGCCCGTCAGGAAAGAGTTTTAAGCACTTCGGCTAACGGCTCTTTCGATGGATCGTTACAAGGCACGCTGCCTTACAGGAACCTCAACTACTCGGGCAGCGTAACCTATACTTACGGAAGAAAATATATCACCGACTTCAGCTTTGGGTATAATGGATCCGAACGTTTTTCGGAAGAAAAACGGTTTGGTTTTTTCCCAACGGTAGGTGCGGCCTGGGTCATTTCCCGTGAAAAATTCTGGCAGGAATCGGTTTTATCGGATGTGATCAATTCATTTAAGCTCCGCGGTTCTTACGGTTTTGCCGGTAACGATAATATTTCCGGCAACCGCTTCTTCTATCTTTCCAATGTTGACCTCACCGGTGGCAACGGAGCCTCATTCGGAGTTATCAATGGTTACTCGAGGCCGGGGGTTGCAATCTCTAACTATCCCAACCCGATGGTTACCTGGGAGCGGTCTAACCAGCTAAGCCTGGGCGCCGAATTAACGATCTTAAAAGATCTAAAAACGGTTGTAGAAGTTTATAAACAAAAACGGGATAATATTTACCAAACAAGGCTTCCGATTGCATCCATGGGTTTAGAAACGGGCATCGGGGCAAACCTTGGCAAGGCAGAATCCAAAGGGCTTGATCTTTCCCTGGACTATAGCACCATGGTGGCAAAAGACATCATGATTGCCGGAAGAGCAAATCTTACCGCTACACAGTCAAAATACATTTTTAATGAAGAGCCCGATTATCCGGGCGAGCCCTGGCGCCGCAAAACGGGGGCGCTGATTAACCAGCGGTATGGCTATATTGCAGAACGGCTGTTTGTAGATGATCAGGAGGTTGCAAACTCTCCCTACCAGTTTGCCGGAACCATGGGCGGTGATATCAAGTACCGCGACGTAAACGGCGACGGACAAATAACAACGGCCGATATGGTACCCATTGGTGATCCCACAACGCCACAGATCACCTACGGGTTTGGCTTGAGCAGCCGGATAAAACAGTTTGATATTGCTTTCTTTTTTCAGGGAAATGCCAAGACAAGCCTCTTTATAAATCCGAGTGCTGTTAGTCCCTTCCTTGGAGGAGGAGCACCGGCCAGCACTACACTATTGTTGCAAGCTTTTGCCGATGATCATTGGTCCGAGTCGAACAGAGACCTTTATGCATTATATCCCCGTTTTGGCACAGCATCCAATCAAATTACGAATAACCTGCAAACCAGCACCTGGTGGATGCGCAATGGTTCGTTCCTGAGATTAAAAAGTGTGGAACTGGGATACTCTTTACCAAATCAACTGTTACAAAGACTCCGGATAAAAAGTCTGAGGTTATATGCCAGTGGTATGAATTTGCTTACGATCAGCGGGTTTAAACTATGGGATGTGGAACAGCGGGATTCCAATGGTTATGGGAATGCGTTCGCCTATCCCATTCAAAAAGTATTCAATATCGGAGCACAAATAAGTATCAACTAATTTATAGTCAGTGTATGAAAAAATATATTATTATCTGCTTTGTAATCGCGATAACAGCCTCCTGCAAAAAGTACCTGGATATTATACCAGACAATGTGGCTACGATCGAATACGCATTCAGAAACAGAAATGAAACAGAAAATTATTTATTCTCCTGTTACCAGCGTATGCAGGCTTTAGAAGCGCCGGAAAACAATCCGGGCTGGACGAGTTCAGGAGAATTGATTATGCGCAACAATCTTACCGGTATTAATTTTGGAAGTGAATATAACGTAAATGGTTTCTGGGTACTGTATGGCAACTTATCGCCCTATGGCACCGCAGCCAATACCAATATTCAAAACGATTTCGCCAGTATTTATGTCGCCATCAGACGATGCAATACGTTTTTGGAAAACGTAAATATTGCTCCCGACTTAGGGCTGGATGAAAAAACCAGGTGGATCTCTGAAGCCAAAACACTTAAGGCTTTTTATTATTACTGGCTGGTAAGAAAATACGGGCCTGTTCCTTTGGTAAAAACAAATCAGCCGATCTATACACCAACGGAAGAAGCGCGCGTGCCAAGGGCCCCCAGCGACTCCGTATTTGCGCATATCTATTCGCTAATCGATGAAGCAATTCCGGGCCTGCCGCCGGCGGTTTACGATGTTACCACCGAATATGGCCGGTTTACCCAGGTAATGGCTGCAACCCTTAAAGCAAAGGCAACGGTGTTACAGGCAAGTCCCTTATTTAACGGGGATGAAAGTTTTAAAGCACTGGCCAACAAAGATGGTGTACGGCTGTTTCCGCAAACCTACGACGCATCCAAATGGAGCGCCGCTGCCCAGGCCTGCCGCAAAGCGCTCGATATGTGTGAAGAACAGGGGGCAACGCTGTATAAATATATAAAGCCTACCAATAACACAAATTATATTCCCGATTCCATCATGCAATTGCTTTCCATCCAGGGGCCCGTTAACTTCGACCGGTCGGTGAATGCAATCATTCCCGAGGTTATCTGGCCCGGAAATATTATCAACAGGCATCAGCGTTATTTTGCGCCATTGGCCTCCTCCAGCGCCACACGGAGTGTTGACGGTGATGCCGTGGTGGCGGTTCCCTTAAATATTGCCGAGCTTTTTTATACCAATCATGGGGTGCCGATTAACGAGGATTTAACCTACGATTATGCGGGCAGATATACAACCACAACCGCCGGTGCCGATCATAAATATTATATCAGCTCAAGCGGGCCTACAGCCAGATTGCATTTTAACCGGGAACCCCGTTTTTATGCCGACCTCGCTTTTGATCGTGGCATCTGGTATGGAATGGGTGTAGAAAACGCGGCAAATCCCAGTGGCCTCAATTATGCAAAAGGATACCCGGGCCTGGTATCCAGCTACACCGGTTACTGGGCCAAAAAGCTGGTAAATTATAAAACCACTTTTAATGGAAATTCCCTTACCGAAGTAGCCTATTATCCCCCGGTTATCAGACTGGCCGATTTGCAATTATTATATGCCGAAGCATTGAATGAAGCCCAGGGCCCTAATGCAGAAGCGTACCGGTATATTGATTCGGTACGGCTGAGGGCAGGCCTGCAGGGAGTGGTGCAGTCCTGGACCGGCTACTCATCCAATGCCTCAAAACCTTTTTCAAAAGAAGGATTGAGAAGTATTATACACCAGGAACGACGCATTGAACTATGCTTTGAAGGGGAAGTTGGATGGGATCTGAAACGGTGGAAAGAGTACATTCCGGTTAACTCGCTTCCCTACCAGGGATGGAATTACCGGGGCACCACAACGGCAGCTGATTTTTACCGGTTAACCAATTTATTCTCCCCCAATATCACTGAGAAGAACTATTTCTGGCCGTTTGATGAGTCGGTTATTTTAAACAACCCGCTCATCGTACAAAATTTATACTGGTAATACGATTGCCTGAAAATCTGGAATAAAAATTACAATAAGAATGAAAAAGATATTCAATATAATATGGATCCTGCTAACAGCGGCCTTTTTTCCGGTGGCCTGCACCAAGCCGGTTAGCTATAATGACATTGTTGCGGTAGACAAAACTCCTCCCGGTACAGTATCGAATGTACAGGTACAAAATGATGCCGGTACGGCCACCATTACCTATACCCTCCCCCATTCGGATAATATTTTATATGTGGAAGCAACGTACGAAATAAGGCCCGGTGTAAAGCGGCAATCCGTGTCCAGTTATTATTCCAACCAGTTAGTGGTGGATGGTTTTTCTGCAGATGCGAATTATAAGGTAGAACTGGTTGCGGTAAGCAGGGCCAATGTGCGTTCCGAACCGGTAAGTACCACCGTGCATCCTACAAAACCGCCTTATTTATTGGTGAAAGATGATATGTTGATCAGGAGTACTTTTGGCGGAGTAAATGTAGTGCTGAATAACCAAAACCGGGCTAATGTAGGAGTGGCTATTTTAAAATATGATTCTGCTTACCAGGTAATGAAACCCATTACACAGCATTTTGGTAAAGACTCGATACTTTCTACTACCGTACGCGGATATGATTCGTCAAACTATTATTGGGGCTTTGTTACCATGGATCAGTTTGGAAACCATTCCGATACTATTTACCAGTGGATAAAGCCCATATTTGAAATACAATTACCTAAGTATCCTACCATGCAGGGATATGCATTAACTACGGATGCCAATCCGGCCTGGCCCGTAGTTAATCTTGTCAATAATACATTTGCCAATAACAATGATGCCGCCAACTGCTGGCGTGGCACCGGCGCCCCGGCATTTCCTGTTTCATGTACCATTGATCTGGGTGGTAAGCGCACTTTAAGCCGGTATTTGTTATATACCAGGAACGGCGCGTCGAATCAATTTGCATGGACCAACCAAAATCCTATGGAATGGACGATGTGGGGCTGCAGTGATGTAGTACCACAGGATGTTTCTTTGCCATTGGGTGCCGAAAAAGGAACCGTGGCAGGCAATTGGGTTTGCCTGGGCCGGTTCCTGCATCCACCAAAGCCATCCGGTCAGGCTACCGGGGTAAGTACCGCAGATGTAGCACTTCTTAACGCCGGCTTCGCATTCGATTTTGACCTTGATATTCCTGATGTACGATATATCCGGTTCTCCTGCGAACAGAATTTTGATGGATCATTGGGAGAATGTCTTTTTAATGAACTTACATTCTTCGGACAGATGGCAAAATAAAAGCGGATCGTATATGCTTAAAATACTATTAAACGAAAATAAAATGAGAGGTACATATTTATTGCTTGGAATCGTGTTTATAATGGCAGCTATTCATGCCTGCAATAAGCCTACTGAATACAGGAAGTACCTGGGAGACGATGAGATCAATTACCCCGGGGCGCCTCAAAACGTAGTTATTCAACCACAATATCACCAGGTTACGTTCCGGTTCAATCCCAGCCCCGACCCCAGGGTTACCGCATATGTGGTTTACTGGAATAACAAGGCAGATTCGATGCGATTTCCGGCTACGTCCAACGATCCCGCTTCATTCGTAAAACTAACCATTCCCAATATCCCGGATTATATGATCAATAATTTTACGATTCAGTCTGTTTACAGTAATGGCACTTATTCCAAAGTGGTTTACTTAAGCAATGTACGCAGCATTGGCGATGTATACCTGGCCGGCCTCAACAACCGGCCGGTAACAGGCGTTGCTCCGGCTACCAAGGTTTCCACTAAAATACCCATGGACTCTGTTTACCTGGCGTTTAAAGGAATTGTAGACACGGTAAATGCAAAAACGGAAATCTACTGGACAGATCTATCGGGCAATGCAAAAACTACTGAAATCGACAATAAAAATGCAAAAGTGTTGTTGCCTGGTTTCAAAATAAATACATGGGTGTACTATCTTTCATTTTACAAACCCAACCGGTTCACGGATGAAATGTATACGCCGGTACGGGGTAAAGACTCTGTAAAAATTGTACAGGCACCAAATGGAAGTCTTTCGCTTAGCTTGCAGTAATTAAGATCCCAAACATTTTTATAACCATCTATATTAAACGATGCATCGACCCCTTACCATACTCGCCTTCGTGCTTTTTTTACTTGTGAATGCGAACGCACAAACTTCAATGTCTGATCCGGGTAATGAAAAGGCAGCGGCGGGCACAAAACGCATGCAATGGTGGACTGCCGCAAAGTTTGGCATGTTTTTACATTGGGGGCTTTATTCCGAAGCCGGGGGCAACTGGAAGGGCAAGCCCTACAAGGGCAATGAGCATTTTATGCTGTATGAAAAAATTCCCTGGAAAGAATATGGTTCGGTACTGGGCAATCGCTTTAATCCTCAAAAATTTGATGCAGACGCCTGGGTGCGCATGGCGCGGGATGCGGGTATGAAATATGTTGTCATTACAGCGAAACATCATGACGGGTTTGCCATGTACGATTCTCCGTCAAGCGACTATAATATTGTAAAGCAAACCCCTTTTGCCAAAGATCCGCTCAAAGATATCGCCGCGGCATGCAAAAAATATGGTCTCAAATTCTGCATCTACTACTCGCTTGGCAAGGATTGGCAGGATCCTGATGTACCCACCAATTGGCCGGTAAAAGGCGGCAGAAGCAACACCTGGGATTACCCGGATGAAGATGCAAAAGTATTAAACCGCTATATTGAACGAAAGGTGAAACCACAGCTACGGGAGTTACTGACACAGTATGGCGAAATAGGTATCGTTTGGTTCGACACTTATGAGCTGGTTACCCCAAAGCAAAGTGAAGCATTAAAAAAACTGGTCTTGTCTATTCAGCCCAACTGTATTGTAAACAACAGAATTGGTGGTGGCTTTGGCGATTATACCGTAATGGAGCAGGAAATTGGCAACCCCATTCGTACCAGTCCATGGGAATCATGTATTACCATGAGTGGGATGTGGGGATATAACCGATACGATTCTGTATGGAAAAGCCCGGAATTACTGGTGCGTCAGCTAACAGAAATTGTGAGCAAAGGAGGAAATTATTTGCTGAACGTTGGCCCCAAAGGAGATGGCAGCTTTCCGGATAATGCAATTACAAGATTAGTTACCTTGGGTAAATGGATGCAGATAAACGGTGAAGCTATTTATGGAACGAGGCCGTGGAAAATAGCCGGCGAAATACCGGATACAACCACTTTCCGCCACCATACCGTCGCCGGCAATCCGATGCAGGATGTATTGAATGATGCCACCTCAAAACGTATATTTCCCGAAATACGGTTTACTGCAAAAAAGAACCAGGTCTATGTTTTTGCCAATAGCATCGCCGAAAAAAAGATTGCAGTAAAAGCGCTGGGAAAAGCATCAGGCGAAAAAATAAAATCGGTTTCACTGCTGGGCTCCGGTAAAAAAATAAAATGGGAACAAAAAACAGCAGCCTTGATATTGCCACTGCCAACGCTGAGCAATGCAGCAGTGAATGTAAATGTGTTTAAAGTAATTTTAAAGCATTAATACAAACATTCAAAAAGCTGTGGCCAGGCAGCATATAGGTGATGCCACGAAGGAGACCAGGTACAGGGACCGCCGCAGGCACTGAAGGGTTGCAAACACGAAAGCGACTGGTATTTTTGAAAACCACGGTAACTGGTATACTCCAGGATTTAACAGCCGTCCGGAACGCAGAAGGCACAAAAAACACAGCAGAAAATGCATGCGTTCTTTGTGCCTTTGCGTTTATGTGGCCTAAATAGCCCCATCTATTTTTATTTTTTGCCCGGGATCAGTCCCCTGTTCTGTAACAGCGGGGTGATATCCGGTTCCCTTCCCCGGAATGCCTTATACAAAGCGGCAAGGTCTTCCGAATTGCCGCGGGAAAGAATCATATCCCGGAACCGTTGTCCGTTTTCGCGTTTAAGTCCGCCATTCTCTGTAAACCAGGCATACGCATCATGATCCAGCATCTCTGCCCAGCTATACGCATAGTAACCTGCGGAGTAACCGTTTGCCCATATATGTAAAAAATAAGAAGACCGGTAGCGTGGCGGGATATAAGAGATCAGGATTCCATTCTTTTGGAGCGCCTGCTGCTCAAATGCATCCACATCGGTTACGGCGCTATCCCGGGAAGAAAGCAGGTGCCACTGCATATCAAGTTTAGCCGCCGCCAGCAGCTCCGTCATGGCATATCCCTGGTTAAAAGTGGCCGCATTCCGGATCTTATCGACCAGTACCTGGGGAATGATTTCCCCGGTTTTATGATTCCGGGCATAATGTTTCAACACGGTTGAATCCAGTGCCCAGTGTTCATTAAACTGTGAGGGCATCTCCACAAAGTCGCGGGCAACGCTGGTTCCGGATAAGGAGGGATAGGTTTGACTGGCAAACAGTCCGTGCAGCGCATGACCAAACTCATGGAACATGGTGGTTACGTCATCAAAGCTCAGCAGGGCCGGCTGTCCTTTTACCGGTTTGGCAAAATTGCATACGTTTACGATAACCGGTTTTGTATGGAACAGTTTTGACTGCGTTACAAAATTATCCATCCAGGCACCGCCATTTTTATTATCGCGTTTGAAATAATCGCAATAGAACAGCGCCATTGGAGTGCCATCCTGCTCAAACACTTCGTATACCTTTACATCTTCCTGGTAAACGGGCAGGTCTGTACGCTCCTTAAAAGTAATGCCGTATAACCGGGTAGCTGCGTAAAACACACCATTTTTCAATACACTATCCAGGACAAAATAGGGTTTTATGGCGGATTCGTCCAGGTCGTATTTTTCCTTGCGAACTTTCTCCGCATAAAAATCCCAGTCGTATGGTGCCAATCCGGAAGTATCTTTTTCCCGGAGCTTCATAGCTTTTATATCGGTGGCTTCCGCGGCCGCTTTCGCCAGTGCTGCCGGCACCAGCTTACCCAGGAATGCATTCACGGCCTGTGGCGTTTTTGCCATCTGATCCTGCAGCTTCCAGGATGCATAATCGGCAAAGCCCAATATCCGAGCCTTCTCCTGGCGGATGGCAGCGATCCGCAATATATTTTTACGGGTATCGTTTGAATCGCCACGCTCTGCTCTTGTCCAGGAAGCCTCGAAAAGATCTTTGCGTGTATCCCTGTTCCTGAGCGATTGCAATGCCGGCTGCTGGGTGGTATTGATCAGCGCGAGCAGGTAATAACCTTCGTGATTGGCTTTTTTTGCGGCTTCTCCCGCCGCCTGGATCTCTGCATCCGACAGACCGGCCAGCTCTTCGGGACTTTTTACTACCAGCGCGCCCGCTTTAGCCGCTGCCAGTAACTGATTACTGAACTTTGTGCTTAAGGTAGCTTCTTCTGCGTTTAGTTTTTTTAGCTGCGCCTTGCCTGAATCCGGAAGGGCAGCGCCGTTCATCACAAATTTCTGATGATAATATTCCACCAACCGCCTGGATTCGGAATCCAGCTGCAGCTGACCCAGTTTTTTATAGATGGTATCTACCCGTTGATACAACCGGGTATTCATATAAATGGAGTCGGAATGAGCTGCCAATTGGGGCGCCATGGCCTCCTGGATCTTTTGAAGATGGTCATTGGTATTGGCACTGGTTAGCGCATTGAAGGCCTTATTCACCCGATCCAGCAGCTGCCCTGATTTTTCCAGGGCTACCAGTGTATTTTCAAAGGTTGGCGCTGCCGGGTTCTGTGCAATACTGTCCACCGCTTTCATTTCATCCGCCATGCCCTTTTCAAAGGCCGGCTCAAAATCACTTTCTTTTATTTTATCAAACGGGATGGTATGATAGGGCAATGTACTTTCTTCAAACAACGGGTTTGTTGCATCTGAAATGTTGTCGGGGGCTTTACCAGGCATATTACAGGAACTTACGATTAAAAAAATGCAAAATACAAATAAGTGCTGCTTCATAACATTTGTTTTAAATGAAAACGGCAGGTGTGTAGTACTACAGTACCGTTTTAATCTTTTTGCTCAGGGTTATTGGGAATATGAATTTCGAATGTGCTTCCGCTGCCTTTTTGCGAATCTACCGTCACCGTTCCATTCTGTTTTTCCAGTGCTTCCCTTAAAATAAAAAGTCCCAATCCCAAACTTCCCGGCTGGGCGCCTTTAAAAAAGGGATCAAAAATCTTTGTAGCCTCTTCCGCTTCCATACCGATGCCATTATCTGCAACAACAATCCGGGCCTCATCAGCATCCGTAGTGATCCGGATCTCTACTTTTTTATGGGGCTCTTCCGGACGCTGGCATTTTATGGCATTCGAAAGCAGGTTGGCAATCACAATCTCCACCCGGAACAGGTCTCCGAAAAAAGGTTGCTGCTCATCCACGGCTATACTAAAATGAATGTCCCTGGTACCATTAGATGTACGGTACAGGTCGATTAATGAACGTACCAGTGTTTCAAAATGAATTTGCTCCTGCACCACTTTAAAGCGGGCGGTTTTATAAAACTGAACCGTTTGGGAAACATAATAATCCAGCTTTTGAATACAGGCGTCCATCAGTTTCCAATAGCCTCCGGAGTCATCGATCCTTCCTTCCATCTTTACCAGGTCCAGGATGCCGGTGGCGGAAGCAATAGGTGCTCTCAGTTCATGTGAAAGGCTGTATACAAACCGGTTTAATCCATCATTGGCTTTTTGCAGTTCCGAAATTTTTTCCTGGAGGGCTCTATCCGCTTTATAATGATCATAGGCATTCAGCACACTGTTGTGTAGCTCCAGTTCATCCCAGGGTTTGGTAATATAGCGGTAAATATCTCCCTGGTTCACCGCTTCGGCCAGCACTTCAATATCCGTGTACCCTGTTAGCAGCACCCTGGGAATATGCGGATACCGTTCTTTTGTGATTTTAAAAAACTCAACTCCCGAAATTTCCGGCATCCGCTGGTCGGATATCAGTACATGAATTTCTTCCCGTTCCAGGATTTCGAGTGCCAGCGATACGGAAATTGCTGTAAAGATTCGATACCGGGTACGGAAGGACGCTTTAAAAGAATTCAGATTCTGCTGTTCATCATCTACATAGAGTACGTTAATTTCGGGCATCGCTTCAGTTTTTTTAACGAACAGGTAAACTAATTACAAAAGTAGTGCCGCGTCCTCTTTCCGTAAATACCTGAATAGTGCCATTGTGCCGCTCGATAATTCCCTGAACAATAGCCAGGCCCAATCCGGTTCCTTCGCCAACATCTTTTGTTGTAAAAAAAGGATCAAATATTTTGTTCCGCACTTCCTCTGTCATACCCTTTCCATTATCACCGATACTCACTTTCACCGTTTGTTCTTCTTCCCAGGTCTTTATTGTTAACACACCCTGCGCGCCATTTTCCTGAATGCGCTCCCGTATGGCCTGGATGGCATTGGTAACGATGTTCATCATCACCTGGTTGATCTTTCCCGGTTCGCATTCAATCCTGGGTATGGGTCCCAATTCCTTTATCAACTCAAAATTCTGGGGAAATGTATTTTTTACCAGCAGCAGGGTGGAATCAATTCCCTCATTAATATCTACCCGTTTCCAGTTGGCTTCATCAACTCTTGCAAAGCTCTTCAGCCCTTTGACAATTTCAGAAGTACGGCTTGCGCCTTCTTTTATACCCGAAAGCAGGGTGGCAATTTCCTCATACACATACTCCAGGTCAATCTCTTTTTTATATTTTTCGATAGCCTGCAGCTGAGGCGGCAGCTCTTTTGCAAGGTCCAGCGCTTCATACCGGCGGATCACATTTTGCAGATCTGTAACATCCGCTTCGAGCGGACGGATATTTGAAGTTACAAAATTAATTGGATTGTTGATCTCATGGGCGATGCCCGCGGTAAGCTGACCCAATGAGGCCATTTTTTCGTTTTCCACCAGTTTGGCTTGCGTATGCTGTATCTGGATCATCGCCGCCGTCAATTCTTCGTTGGTATGTTGTAACTCTTCTGTACGGATCCTTACTTCCTTTTCGAGGATGATGTTTTGCTCTTTTATCAGTTGCTCATTTTCCCTGGATACTCTTAATGCTTCCTTACGGGCCAGTTCTTCCTCCCGGCGATAGGTATTGATTTTATCGGCCAGGGCCAGGGAAAGCAATATGGCCTCTGCTGCCGACCCGATCTGCAGGGCATAATACGTAAGGTTATTATATGGAAGCAATCCCGCATTCCGCAATACGAAAATAATGACGCTGCATAAAAAAACCGTCCATGCCAGTAACAGGAATTTTGCAACCCTTATTTTCCGGTAACTCAGGTTACTCAGCATGACCAGTACGTAGGCCGATCCGGCAGCCGCAACAAACTGCACGACTACCTGGGCTTCCTGTCTGAATTTTAAAATACAAAGTACAAAAGCCACACAGTAAGCCAGCTCAATAATCAGCATGCGCCGGTTTAGTTTTGCAGACAACTGTTTAAGATTCAGAAAATGCCGGATAAACTCAGCTGCGGCAATGCCATTGAAAAACGGGATCAGCACATTGGCATATGCATTGATTCCCGGGAGACCGGGCCACAAAAACCGGAAGGAATAGCCCTGGAGCATGGCCTGGCTTAACCCTACGAAAAGCACATAAAGAATGTAGTAGAAATAACTTTTATCATTGGTGGAAAACAACAGGAAAAAGTTGTAGAGAAACATGGCCAGGATGAGCCCGGTGTACAAGCCAAAAACCAGGTCCTTTAATGCAAGTCCCTCCTGGATCGACTTAATAGTTCCCACTTCTATGGGCACCAATATCTGTTCAGACGCGTACAGTTTTATATAAACCGTTTGTTCGCTCCCCTTTTCCATCGTAAGATTGAACAGATAATTCTGGTTCTTATTGATCCGGCTGTTAAACGGCTCCTTTTCGGAAATCATGACAGAGTCGAGGAATGTTCCATCGCCTTTCACGGCATAAAACACCACTTCATCCAGGGTTGGATGGCTGAGCGCAATCAACAGCCGGGGAAAATCCGTATTGTTCCGTACCCGGATCCGCAACCAGAATGTGGAGTGACTTATAAAAAAATTGGGCACCTGGCCTTTATAGGACTGAAAAGGCAGCCGGGTTACCGCAGGAAAGCTGTACTGGCCTTTTTGATCCTCCAGGTACTCGATCTGTGCATGTGTGACCAGGTATGTTTTTTTACTATCATCGACGCTGGTCAACTGCTGCCCCTGGGCACGGATTATAAAAAGAGAGAAAAGAAATATTGTTATCAGCTTATACATTACATTAGCCGGTTATGTCCAGTTGATAGTCGATCATCAGTTGTCCTTTGGGGCCGTCCTCCGGCGCCTGCTGCACCGGATGCTCCAGTATGCTATAGATGCGGGTCCGCTCCTTTTCATCGGCTTTTGAAAGTACCGGGCAATCGTTGATGGCCATTGCCGTAGCAATAAAATCATCCTTCGGATAAAAGAAATTCCCCTTATTGCCTAATGATGTTTCTATTTCTGCGCCCATTCTTTTGCCCATCCGAACCGTAATGGGCGCCGCTAAAAACAGTACTTTTGTAGATTTCAGCATGCAGGCAACCGCCACCCCCGCACGGCTCATAAAAAAGCTTCCGATCCCCCATCCAACCACTTCTGTTGAATTCCATAGGCCACAGATCTCCGAAACGCCGGGCTGCTGTGCCATTGTATGAATTGACCGATCGTATTTACTGATCGCCGTTTCTATGGGCAACTGCAATTTCCCGTCTGCCAGTTGTACCCTTGCCCCTCCATAAACTTTGGTCCGCTCTTTATCTTCCGCAACAATCACAAATGTATTATCATGATACATCCAGTCCTGGTTACTCGACGTAATGGCAACGATACCAAAATGTAATTCAAGCAGCCGGCGATGCCCTTCGATAAAATTCAAACACGTATCCGGGTCGGTAGTAGCTCTGAATGCTCTTATTACAATTTCCAATGGTCAGATTCTTATTTTATTAAATCATTAAAGTCAATATAATACCGGCCGGAATTGTGTATCTCCGATAATAAAATCCTTCTACAGGTATCGGTTACCATGGCGCCGCCTAAAGCAACGGAGGATGCAAGCTGTGGCCAGGCATTAATTGTTTTTCGCATTTCACCAAGTGACATCTTCATTCTGTCGGAAATTTTTGAAAGATCAAATATCTTGCCCAGAATAACAATTTTTTCTTCGTTTGTTAGCCCTTTTAGCTTCGTGGTATCCATTTCTTCATCAATACTGCCATGAAATATAGCTCTTCCGGGTTCCAGATCAAACCGTTCCACATCGAGCATTCCCCGGTCGTTGGTATCCATTACCACCGGAATGCCCAAAGACCGTGCCTTTAAACGGCTTGAAATTTTTACATCAATACCATCACACTCCTCTACCAGCACATCAATTTTACCATTTTCTAAAAAAAACGCATCCAGGTTATGCTCTGTAATGCCTTCGGTAAAGCATAATACATCCAGAAAAGGATCTAACTCTGCTATTTTCCGTGCGGCTAAAACAGCCTTGTTCAGCCCAATATCCTGTACTCCAACGTTCAGCCGGTTCATATTGCTTAGCTCGATGGAGTCAAAATCAGCCAGATGCAAGGCCCCACAAACCCGTTCCATGGCCAGTGTTTGAGCGATGGCCTGCCCTACCGACAGCCCGATAACGCCGATTTTTTTTGTCCGCAACAATTCCCGTTCCTCCGGTGTAATTTTATAGGTATTCCGGCTCGTCCGCAATGCCACGAAGGCTTCCTCATCCAGGAGGTGCACCAGTTTTTTTGACCAGGGATAATAAACCCATACGCCATATGTTTCCAATGTATGTTCGCCCAGCGTTTCGGCTATAAAGGGTTCCGGATCATCGCCCGGGTTTAATTTTGTAATATAACAAATCTTTACGTATTCATGAAGCTGGCTCAAAATCTGGTCGTGTATTTCCAGGTCTTTTACGGTTTGCCGCAGTTCCCGGAACAGTTTTTGATCCTCCTGGTTGTATATCCTGAAAAACAAGGGTCTGTAGGTTTTACCGGGATCCGATAGTACCTGCAACAAGGCTGCGTGATTAGCCGTTGCGTTTTTTTCCATAAATATTAAGTAATTTTGAAGTTATACACATATAAACATAAACACAAACTTACACAAATATTAATTCCAAAGAAATTATGGAACAAAGTCTTCAGTATTCAAACGTTTTGTATGTTGATGACGAATTGCACAACCTGAACTCTTTTAAAGCATGTTTCAGGCGGGACTTTTCTGTCTTCACCGCGCAAACCGTAGCCGAAGCCTTACGGATTTTAAAAGAGCAGGAGATCCACCTGATCGTTACAGACCAGCGAATGCCGGAAACGACCGGTATCGAATTCCTGGAGTCGATTATTAAGGATTATCCGGATGCTGTTCGTATGCTGCTTACTGGTTATGCCGACATCGATGCCGTTGTTGACGCTATTAATAAGGGCCGGGTTTTTAAATATATACAGAAGCCCTGGGAAGAGGCCCTTTTAAGAAAGACCATTTTGGAAGGTCTGGAACTTTATGCCCTTAGCCGTGCCAACAAAAAGCTCACCGAAGAGCTGGAAGAGAATAACAAACAAATGGAATTCTTATTAAGACAATCGCTTCTTTCCTGATTTTTTTAGTAATTTCACCCCTAAACCGCTGATTCCCAACCCAAATATACCAGGCTGCCCTACCTGTTTCTGATAAAAAGGCCAATTTTGGCTGATTATTTGTGTTTTTACACAGCAGGACTAGTTGTTGCCGGGTATTGTGATTAGCAGGGATCTGTTAACGGATGCTATTTAAAAACTATAAATGTACATGATGAAAAAATGCGTGTTGTTATCTGCCTTTTTGTATACGCTTCTTCCCGCTTATGCGCAGGATCCTGTCAGCGCTCAATCACTGAGGGATAAGGTGTTGGATGATATTCAGAAAAACTTTACTACAAAGACCAAATCATTTGATTCTACGGTATCGCAACTGGACCTGCGGATGTCGGCGCTTGACAAATCGATCAATGAATCTAAAGACGTAAAGGATAAAGCCGACAAACTGGTGCTGCGGGTTCAGGCGGTGGAAGAAAAACAAAAAGCCATTGAACAAAACGAGCTGAATATTTTCCAGGCCAATTATCAATCGGCGATGGTGAATCTTATTTCTATGGAGCGGGAGATTAAACCGCTGATGCTTTTTAATTCTACCAAGGCGTTTTTTAATTCGCTGAGCGAAACGGGCAACCCCATGAACTATGAAGGATATACCAAATGGTACAATTCCTATGCGGCGTTTGTAAAAGAGAAAAAGGCGGAGAGCCCGGCTTTAAATGTGACCAGCAACCTGCTCAATTTTGCCAGCGGCTTTACCAAGGGTGTTCCGGTTACCGGCCCCATTACTTCTGCGCTTTTTTCCAGTATGACCACCTATATCGACAATATCGGGAAAAAAGAAAAGGCTTTAAAAGCCCAAAGTGAGGAAATGCTGACCCTTACCATGAAGGTCAGCCAGTTTAATTTCGACAATGGTCAGATCGAGAATGAATGGGAAGCCATCACTACCGAACTGCAGGATCTCCAGAAAAAGTACGACAAATCGCTGAAGGAAAACCTAGGCATCATTAAAGTGTCGCAAGCGGATTTTGATAATAATTTCTCGCGGCAGAATGATGCGGAAAGGCGTTACCAATACCTTACACGGGTACGGGATGAAGCTGCCAGCTTTGTAGCCAACGAAAAAAAGAACAATCCAAAAGAATGGCGTCAGGCAGCCTATGTGCAGATGAATGATGTGCAGTCCTTAAAACAACGGTTTGGCCAGGTTACCTTCCGGATCAGCCAGAATCTCTTAAAATACAAAGAGCTTTTTGACAAATACCGGACCGATCCGCAACTTGGAAGCAGGATCAAAGACCTTGAAATTAAAATGAAGGAGTTACAGGAATCTTTTGATAAAACATTTGATCCGCTGGAATATATCAATTCGGCGAACCGGATGTATAAGGTTTAGGAAAAGGTTTCAGTTCAACGTTTCACGTTAGGGCCTGTTCATACCCGATGAGAAAGGGCAAATCCCCGATCCCGGACGAATCAACTGAAAGCTGACCGCTGGCTTTGGTATAGGGTGACAGGGAGACAAGCAGGGCGCGGATCACTTGCCTTGTTTTGAAATTTGGTTCTTGTATCTTGAGATTTGTGATTTGGATTTCGAGTCTCCTTTCCACATTTTCAAATCTTCAAATTATCAAATTATTAATTTGCCAATGCTTCCAGCAACTGTTTTCTTATTCTACGGAAGTAAAGGATACTGTTATCATACTCATTAAAGTTCAGGACCAGGTCGTTTACAAAGCTGCGCGCCTTTGCTGCGTCTTTTTGTTCCAGCATTTTCAGCAGCTCGTAGTCGTAGATACCATCGCGCATGGCTTCAAACCGGATGGAGGTATATAGTTTTTTATATCCCGGATATACGATATTGGCGTCTCCGGCGGGTAATTTGCCGCGGTCGCGGGAAGCATCGTCCCGCAACGGATCGCGCCCACCCCAGTAGTTCAGTCCCCAGTGCAAATAACCGGTAGCGCCGTATTTATAATTGATCCAGTGCAGGTAGCGGGTCTGGATCAGGGGCTGCTCAATAAACCGGTTGGCATAGTTTCCCCGTGGCCCCACACAGGTATAAAACCATATTTCCTTACCATTCTTTTTCAGTTCTTCATAAAAAGCATAGTCCTTATGATATACATCCAGCACCGGCACCCACACATCAATACCTTCCTTTAGTTCTTTTGAGGTAAGTACCGCATCCATAATTTTTACACCGGGCAGGTATTTCCGCACATAATCGCTGATGGCAACATAGGAAGCCGCATTTTTTGCTGTTGGTTCATCCGAAATATGCTGCATGTATTTCGCCAGCCATCCTTTTTTCTCAAGATGCGTTTTCAACGCCGGCAGGAACTGGTTGAGAAAATTCTGCGTCCGGCTATCGGTTACCGGTAACAGTACAGAGCGCATGCCGGAAAGGCTGATCGATGGATTGGGCGCCTGTTTGAGCTTTTTTGTTTCTTCATTATCTTCCAGCGGTACCTCCACAAAGAAAGGATCATCCCAGGCACCGGACCGCCATGCAAGGTGGCCACCTTCTATTCTTTTGAGTGCACCTGCTTTTTCAAACAACTCCGCCTCTTTGTCAAAGTTGGAAAAGTCGAAGGTATATTGTCCGTTGTGCAGCGTATAGGTTGTATTCCACGCCGCATAAATGCGATGTACGTTTTGGTTATGCGATGCCATCATTGCAGCGTGCACTTTGAGGAGCTCCCAGTACAGCGGTGAATATAACGCTACCTTGTTTCCTTTATTTAATAATTCCAGCGATGCCGGGTTAAAGTGCGATGACCAGTTGGTGATCCACAACGAGGTTTCCGGTACTTTCACCGGGTAAACCTTTACCGGAACGGTTTTACGGAACTGCTCTTTTCGCCCGTTCACGACTCCGTTTACACTTACCTGTATCCGGTACACACCGGCAGCGGTATGGACAGGTATGGGCACAGACACCCACAGGGGATTGATCTCCCCCTGCGACAAATTCAGTAAGGTATCATCTACGATCGGATCCGGGAAGTAACCTGAAACAGAACGCAGCAGGTCCTTGGAAGCCGGTGTATAGCTTCGTCCTACAGGCACATAGGTTACCCAACCCGTTTTCGCCGTGAGTCCCGAAGCCATGCCCGGTAAACAAACGGCTCCGAAGGACAAACCCCGCAGCGGGCGATTGGCTCTTATCACCAATTGAATGGAGGCTGTTTCACCCGCTGCCGCTCGAATGGTATCATCTGCAAGCGGCGGGAAATACGCTCTTTCCCTGAACACTTTTTCCAACGCATCTACCTGGTACAGATCCGCACTGTTTTGCGCATACCCCTTTGAAAAAGAAAAAACAACCGCCATTAGCAAGAACTTCCTGATCATGATCTTTTAATTTGACTCGATTTTATATGGATGCATTCGTTATTTATTTTTTCCCGGAGGCCAGGCATTCCTTTTGCCGGCGTAAAGACCGCTGTATGATAGCAAGCCATTCCTCCATTACTAAGTGCTCTTTTGCTTAAAACAACCGCTTATCTTCTGTTTCCGTGATCCGTTTTACCAACTGGTTGTATAAGCCGATATTCAATCTGGCAGGATCCAACGGCTCATTCAGAAAGCGTTTTCCCCATTCAACAGTTTGGGCATTCTTTTGTGCGGAGGCCCATTTGTCAAAAACAGCACCCGCCTTCTCTTTCCTGTTCAGCCAGGTGAGTGCCGCTACCTGTGCCAATGCATTGATAGAACCAGGCGCTTTGTCTGAGCCGGCAACCTGTTCCAGCCACAGGCGCCCCTCCCGCTCTTTTTTCATAGCCAGTTTTACCAGGCCTGTAAAAAACTGCTCCAACCGGTTATCGATCTGGTCATCATACGGCTTACCCGCGCCCATATTCCGGGGCCATGCCCCCGCCTCCGTTATGTACTTCAGGGCTACCATATATTTTCTGCCCGCCAGCATTTCCAGCGCCTGTACCAGTTTTATTTCTTCATACAGGCGCCGTCCCTCCCCAGCACCTTCAAACGGCAGGATCTTCAGACCTCGCAATACTTCGTTCGCCTGTTGATACTGGTCATTCCGCATCAGTGCCCGTACATATAACATCCCGTTTATATAATCTCCGGGATGTTGTTGAGCGTAAGGTTCTATGGTCTGTAACGCGGCTTTATAATTGCCTGCGGCAAGATGAAACCGCGTGAGGTAGTTTTTATACCGCCAGCCGGTATCTACCCTATTGGCGCGCTGCAGATCCCAAAGTTGTAGGGCAGCATTTTCATTCAGGGAGGCTCTTACAATATAAAAGGGTGCAAAGCTGACAGAGTCGTTGATGCGGTTCAGTAACAAACGGGCCTCATCCTTGTTATTTTTGGCCAGCAGTAACAACGCCCGCAGGTAAACCGGCTTCCAGCTCTTAGTTTGCGTAATGGCCCAGTCAAATACCGGCTTTGCTTCTTCGCGGAACGGGAATGCGAAATCCGGCTCCGCAGTAATCGCCTCCTGCAGGTAAGTTGCACCGGACGGCCAGTCGCGGTTCAGGTAAGCCAGCCAGTAAAGCACCTCGTTATTTTTGGGAGCCAGCACCAACAGCTTCCGGGCTTCATCTGTGCGGCCCAGCTGCACATACCAGGAGGCCAGCTCGAGATAAGTCTGGTATGGCAATTCATTCCGGATACTACCGGTAAAAGCTTTTTCATCTTCAATATTTCCCTTTTCAAGAAATTTTTCAAATAGCAGGAAGTGATTTAATGGCTCTGCCTCCCGGATGCTTTTTTCTACCAGGGAATTGCTGTTTCCGGTTATCCGGTTTGCCAGGTATAGCAACTGCAGCCCCTCAATATTATACCGGTTCTGCAGCAGGGACTTCTCTGCATATTGCACCGTTCCGGAAAAGTCTTTCCGGAGAAAGCAGATCCTGCTCATTTCTGTATAAGCGGCGCTGCGAAATGCTGTAGTGAGCGCCGCAACATCCAGCCCGTCTACCGCATCATTGATTCTTCCTGTTTTTAAAGCTGCCAGGGCATAATAATAATTGGCTGCGGCATCATAGGTATCAATGCTCAATGCCTGTTTGGCGCAGTAAAAAGCAGTATCATATTCCATCCGGTTATAAAGTAACCTCGATAACAAGCCCAGTGCGGGCACATAGTTTTTATTTTTTTCCAACGCCTGCCGTACCTTCTTTTCTGCCTCCGCATAATTTCTCAATCCGGCCAGGTCTCTCGCCTCCAAATAATTTCCATAAGCATCATTCCAATCAAAATCGGCCGGCGCCGTAAGCGGCCGCTGCAATGCTTTATCATCCACTGTCCAGGTATACTTGCCCAGGCTGATGGCGGCTGTTTTCCATTGCCCGGGTAATAATCCGGTCTCCATTTTTTTTACCGTCAGTGGTTTCAGATCGGCCCATGCTGCAAACAATACCGCTCCGCTCCTGTCCCGGATATACAGGGTATCCCGCAGTGTAGCCAGGGGAGAAATGGTGAGCGCTGTTCCCTCCACATGCACTACGCCCATTTCATTGGCATCTGTAACACCGCCGGTTCCGGCAAAGGGATACCAGTACTCCGTCCATTGATCGGCCCCATATGGAATGAATTGGGTTTGTTTAAAGGGTGTCAGGCTGCTGGGAATGGAGTTCTGATTAAACAGGCGCCCACTTTGCATTTCCACATACTGCCCGTCTTTATCGGTCAGCAGCTCCTCCCAGATCGCGCCCTGATCGCTTAATGCCCATGAGAACATTTTACGTCCCAGCTTTTCATCGCTGGCCGTATAATGGAGCATTCCGAAATCTTCCGCCTTCCAATGTGCTCCAAAATAGGGTTTACCGCTGTTGATGATGTGAAAGGATTTAGAGCCGCCGTAATCATTTTCTTTCCATTGTGAAATAGCCTTCCGGGCAACAGAATCATAAGGCCACTGGATCAACTCCCCCGAATGGCCGATGGCTGCGATTCCCGGGTAAATAAGTTGCAGGTCCTTTTTTGCAGATACCGCAGCATTGGACCATTGATAATAAGGTTGCTCTGTAGCCGTGGTATTGAACCAGGAGGAACGGGTAGTAAAAAAGGCCTTGTCTTTCTCTACCTTTATTTCTACATTCCACCTTGTACGGCTCAGCATCTCCAGGTACCCGATCGTGCAGCGCACACTTCCATCTTCACCCGCGCTTAACTGGTAATCTACGGGCGTAGCGGTATTGGGAGTATGCCCGATAACACCATAGTTAAACTCTACTCCACCACTGGTCCAGGGGCCACGCATGGCAATATCACGAAACTTTACCACGTTATTATTATACAGGAAATAGCGCTGATGCACTTTATCATAGGCCGACCATACTTTACCCCCGATCTCGGGGAATACTTCCACACGGATAAAATCATTCTCCAGTTGCACTACTTTCCATTCTTTCTGCACCGGAGTGCCGGAAAAGCCATCAAAGCGGAAATAGGGATATATTTTACCAAATGAAGGAATAGGGTTGGGATCCGAAAACGGATAGGTCGTATAGTTTCGTTTCAGTTCGGTAATGGTTGCCTTTCGTTGTGCCACCACCGGCAGGAAAAACAATAGCAGAACGAACATACAGAAGCAAGCTCTTTTCATGTATCTTTTTATCGAATTTATCGAATCTTATCCGGAGACAGCTATGCAAACGTTTGTCTTCGTGATTTGATCAATGCTTCCATTTGCAAACTGACGCTTAAGCTGCATGCGGCGTTTCTGATTTTCTCAGCGACGTGCCCTTTAATTCCAGCCGGTAAGCCTGGTGCACAATCCGGTCCAGGATGGCATCTGCAATCGTTGGGTCTCCAATGATCTCGTGCCATTTGTTAACCGGTACCTGGGAGGTAATGATCAGTGCGCTTTTCCCATGCCGGTCTTCCACAATTTCCATCAGTGCTGCCCGGCTTTGGGCATCGAGCGGCTGCAGTCCAAAGTCATCCAGTATTAATAATTGTTGCCGCTCTATGCGATCAATCTCCTTGCTGTAACTGCCATTGGTCTTACTCATTTTCAGCATTGAAAATAACCGGTGCACATTGTGATACATTACCCGGTACCCCAGGCTGCAGGCCCGGTAGCCCAGCGCTGAAGCAATATAACTTTTACCAATACCGGTGCTGCCGGTAATCAATATACATGCAGCCTTGTTTATAAAACTACAGTCAGCAAACTGCTGGATCTGGTTTCGGTCGAGGTTACGGTCTCCATGGAAGTAAAGATCTTCAATATCAGCTTTATACCGGAACCGCGCATTCCTTATCCGCTGTTCAACATTGCGGCTTTGGCGGTCATCCCATTCAGCCTCCACCAGTTGAGCAATTAGTTCATCGGGTGTGTAAGCAGCGGATATTCCGGTCTCCAGGCTGGTTTTAAATATCCGGTGCATGCCCAATAATTTCATTTCTTTCATTTTGTCCAGTGTTGCGGCATTCATAATCTGTATTGTTTTATTGTTATAACATGAAGGATTACTGACAATGGATGTATCTCTTTCACAACGCGTATATCGCCGGCATTTTCACCGTAAACAGAAGTTCCAACGGTGACTGCAATATCGTTATCCTGCCTGGTTATCATCACAATGGCCATATGTACAGTATACCCGACCGGCTAAAAAAGAAAACGCCCTTAACTATTGCTTTTCCCATTTATGCTTCATTACGCTTCGCTAACATACCCGATTACTTTTCCATGGCCATACACTCTATTCGTCTCAGCACGGTGTTTTGGGCAATGCGCTATACAGGTATTGAAAGACCGTTAAAGGTTGATTTCATTTAAATAACAAAGCCCTGATGTTACCTTTTTTTTATACCAGCAATCGATCCACCCGGTAGCATCTCATGCAAAATAATGACTTTAAATTAAAAAAAACCATTCTTCGCTGAATTTTACGGGTAGGTACCCGTAAAATTCAGGAAACCAATAATAATAAACCGGTACCAATTTTGTCGAAATGCCTCCAAATGGTTTGTGGAGCCACAAACCACAGCATAGCTCCGGTCAGTGTCTCCACTCACGGAAAGGAAGTTGAAACCATTTATAATAATTTTGATACTTGTTTATTATAACAAAAAGCCCGGATTTTTATAAATCCGGGCGAAGAATACTCCATACGGCGATCACTATCAAATAGGGATCAGGCTTCTGTGCAGGGTTGCGCCGGTATGCGCCGGATCCTGTTTCAGTACCTCCTCCAGGTATTGATGGGCCTTTACAGCATCTCCCAATCCCAGGTAGCCCAGCCCCATCAGGTAATTGCAATGAAGACGGTTGCGCAGGTTCAGGTCATCATCAAAGATCATCAGATCGGGCAGCGACACAGCAAAGAAATCAATGGTAACCGTATCATTCAAATGTGTTGCTCCATAATGGATCAGGTTCCGGAACCGTTGTTCCGCTTCGGCCTGCTTTCCCGATTTCTGTAATGCCATCCCCTGGTAAAAGATCTTATCCGGCTGCTGATCGTTATAGTAAATGGCAGGAGTTGGCTCCGAAAGACCAACTGCCGCTTTCTCCCAACAGATCTTTGCCGCCGGCATATTGCCGCCAGCTTCTTCCACGCACCCCAGCCAATAGTGAATGTCGTTCTCCTGTGCACCAAAAAGCTTCCCTTCTCCCAGGTTTTCGGGATACTCCTGCGCCTTATGCAACAGCTTTGCCGCTTCATCCAGATCGTTCACAGCCAGCGCCCGTTTAGCAAGTTCCACATGGATCAGCACATGCTGCCCGGATGTTTTGCCCTCTCCTCCCTCCCAGGGATGAAAATTACGGGCATTCAGTAACTGGCTGGCTTCATCGAACCGGCCCAGTAAAGAATGTAATCCAACATATTCAATATACAGATCGTCCCGTTCCCTTACCTGATCCGGATACCGGTTTAAATAAGCCAGCCGGAGATGCGGGTCCACGCTAAAACGCTTCTTTAACTGGTCCAGCTCAAATAACACTCTCGAATCTGAAGGGTCTGCATCAAATGCTTTTTGAAATAAGCGAAGGGCTTCTTCTTTTTTGCCAAACTTATTGTAGCAGGCAATACCCAGATTCCGATTGGTGGTGGCGAAGTCCGGGTTTATAGCCAATGACTGTTCCCAGCAACTGCGGGCCGGATCATACAGGCGCTTCCCATAGTAGAAGTTACCCAGGTAATAGAGGGCCTTGTAATCTCGGGGATTTAGTTCCGCCGCGGTTGCCAGCACGGCAATGTCTTCAATCCGGTTGGGGAATATACCATCCGGGCTCATTTCAAAGGCTTTCCCCAGCCATATGGCCGCCTGGTTATTGTTACCGGACAAATGATTGAAATACCCCAGGTAATAATACACCAATGGGTCCGTGGTATTATTAACTACCAATAATAAAAAGGAAATCGCATCTTCATATAAACCTGCCGTTGCATATTGCAAAGCCATTTCTATAAAAGAATAAGAACGGTTGCGCATCTGCCTCAGCAATTGCTGTAGTTCTTTTTCAGCCGCCTCCATATTGCCTTTTTGCCGCAGGTAACGGCACCACTCAAACCGCGCCGCAAAATCAAACACATCGATCGTTAGTGTTTCCTTTAACAATACCGCAGCATCTTCTCCGCGTTGTAATTGCCGCAATGCCACCGCTTTTATGTGGCGGCCCTTCAGGCTGTTATAGTTTCTTAGCACCGACTTTTCTGCAAACTCCAGGCAGGCTTCCCAATCCTTGCGGACAGCGCTGATATATGCCAGTTGCAGGTAGGCGTTGTCCTGCATGGCCGCATTCCAGGTACTTTTATACAACCAGCTGGTGGCTTCTTCCCACCGGTGCTGGTAACGCAGGCAAAGGCCCAGGTTATACAAGGGCTCCCCATCATACGGATTGGGGTTCTTTGCAGTCAGTTTTTCCACCGCTGTGCGAAAATAGGGTTCGGCTGTTTCAAACTGGCCGCGGCGCAGGTACCAAAGCCCCAGGGCATTGTTGCATCGGATATCGGTTGCATCGCGCTTTAACGCTTCACGGTAATAATCCAGTGGCATATAGGTTGCATGCCGGTATTGCTCCAGGTGCAGACCGGCCAGGTACAATTCTTCATTAGTCGGAATATCTTCCGGTCGTAATATGGGTTTTGCAGGATCCGGTATCGCCTCGGTATTACGATTCACCGGTGTATAAGCGATCAGTAACGCTCCTTCAGCATCCAATACTTCTGCTTTTAGTTGCCGGGGATCTGTTCCTTCGGCAATGCCGATCTGCTTTTCAAAACTTTTTAAGGGCGACAATGTCACCGTCTCTGAAAACAGGCTGCGTTCTCCCTGCTTTAATCTTATGGTCACCGTCCGCTCCCGGGTTATATACACCTGTACCGTGGCTGCCTGCCCGGTCGTTTCCAGGTTTATCATCGCATCTGTGGAAGCGTTCTTTACATACCCGATGTTCTTATAGGGCATAAAGTATTGCTTAAATGTTCTTACTTCATTGGGCATGATCCAGCTGAAGTCCGGCTGGTTGTCTGTATATACGCCGCACATCAATTCAAAATACGGACCGTCCTCATCTGTAAGCTGGCGGTCCCAGGCCTTGCCAAAGGCACCACAGCCCCAGGTCCATTGTTTTTTCCCGGGACTTACATGATGATCTGCCACGTGCATGATCCCTGCCTTTTTCCGATGGTGATAGCCGCCCACAAAATTGAAAGCACTGTTAACGGCCATATAAGATGTAGGCACAGGAATATTGTTATAAACTGATATATCGGTACCCGGCGCATAGTTTACCTTATAATAGGTACCGGTTGCAATGGGGAATGAACTTACATCCCGTTTGCCATGATCAAAAACCGCATTTACATCGGGCGGAAATACACTCTGGTAATGCTCATCTACAGCAACCGCCGGATTCGCCCACCATAAAAAGGTTTGCGGGAAAGGCGTACGGTTATACAGTTTTGCTTCCAGTTCTATGTAAGCCCTCTCTGCATACAGGGTAAAGCCCAGGGCACACTTGGTGCCAAACATTTGCTCGTACTCATTTACCCAGATGGTTTTACTGCCATCTTTATTTTCAACGATCTGGAAATCGGTGGCATCAAAAGTGGTAGGACGATGGTGCTGCGGCCAGTTAAATTCAATACCGCCGCTGATCCAGGGCCCCAGTAAACCCACCAGTGCAGGTTTGATGACCCGGTTGTGATATACAAAATGGTAGTCGTTGGTTTTATCATAAGCCATCTGTATGCGCCCGCCCAGCTCCGGGAGGATCATTACTTTCAGGTAATCGTTCTCCAGATATAAGGCCGTCCATTCCTTTTCTTCTTTTTCATCGTACACTTTGTCGATCACCTGGTAAGGATATACAACACCACTGCTTCCCTGGTATACGCGTTTTTCCAGGAACATCGGGTTCTTGTCGGGTTGCCCGGTTTTATATGTGGGAATTTTAACCACTTCCTGCCAGGCTTGCACTTCCATCATCTTCGTTTATAATTTAATTAAATGTTAGTTGCCGATATCAATGACCGGAAAAAACGGTATCCATTTCTTCCAGCGATTTCCCTTTGGTTTCCTTCACCCTGAACTTTACAAACAAAAAGCCGATCACACAGATTCCCGCATACATATAGAACGGGGTGTAGGTACCCAGGTATTTTGCCAGTATGGGAAAGGTAAAGGTCAATACCGCATAGGATGCCCAAAGGGCCAGCACGGCAATGGATGTAGCAGCCCCTCTCACCCTATTGGGGAAGATCTCCGATATAAGCACCCAGGTAACCGGCGCCAATGTCATGGCATATAATCCGATGGCGGCTAGCAAAGACCAGGAAGCCGCAGCAGACTTTTGTTTTAGCAGCAGAGCACTTACGATATAGAGAAGGGTTAGTCCGATAGCCCCCAATAACATCAGCGGTTTCCGGCCCAGCTTATCTACCTGCCACATGGCCACCAGGGTACAGATCATATTCACCAACCCGATAAATACGGTTTGTTTTAACTGGTCGTCCTGGCTGAACCCCACGCTTTCAAAAATAGTTGCGGTGTAATTAAACACTACGTTGATGCCACAGAGTTGCTGAAATATGGCAAGTCCGATGCCGATCAATACCACCGGGAAAACGGAACGCTGGAATACGTCTTTATAACGGACGACGGTATCACCGGCAACCGATTTCCGGATTGCTTCCAGCGTATGTGCGGCATAAGCTCCGCCACCGATCTTTTTTAATATTTTTTCAGCAAGGGCAAGATCACCGGCCTTGGCCAGCCAGCGCGGACTTTCCGGCAGCCAGCAAACGCCCAGTAAAAAAAGCGCTGAGGGCACAGCTCCCAATCCCACCATCCAGCGCCAGGCATCTGCCCCTTCGTTCCGCAGGCTATAGTTAACCAGGTTGGTAACAAAGATGCCGATTACAATGGTCAGCTGGTTGATGGCCACCATACGGCCACGCATATGGGTGGGTGCCACTTCTGCAATATACATGGGTGATAATACTGAAGCCATTCCCACTCCGATCCCTGCAGCCAAACGGGCTGTTATGAATACGGGGCTGTTATGCGAAAATGCCATGGCCAGTGAGGAAACAAAAAATACAGCGGCAGCAAGCATCAGTCCTCTCCGGCGCCCCCAGCGATCAGAGATCCGGCCGGCCAGTAAACAACCTACAATACATCCCAGTGCCAGCGATGCAGTGGCAAATCCTTCCTGGATCTCATTAAAACCAAATTGCTCTTTCAGAAAGGGCAGTGCCCCGGCAATCACCGCAAAGTCGAACCCGAACAGGTAACCGCCCAGTGCTGAGATAAAAGAAATACCGATGATATAGGTTGTGTTAAACGGATACTGACTTTTCATACTGAAGCGATTTTTAACATCACAAAGATGCACACATTAAAAGGTAAACAGAATGGATATCCTTATGAAAAAAAAGGATGATCTTATGAAGGGTTGACATACCTGAACTGGCGGAACCGGAACAACTGGCAGCATATGGAACGCGGTTGATTTATCAATCAATCCGGCCTGGCCCATAATTTGAAAAAGAGCCTGGCTGCTTTACCTTTTCAACAATAGCAATTGCTCCGGCGTCAGCACTGTTTGCGGTACAAATGCGGCGCTATTCATGTACTGCAACAGGCTGTAACGCAGTTGGAGTGCAACAGGCCGCTGATCCAGCCGGTCTGTTATATTAACCGAGGTCATGAGCAGTTTTCCTTTTCCCACCCGCGCCTCAATTACATTCGCCATCTTCCGGTTTTTAAAAAAATTATCGATCACGCGCACCACCGGTGTCATGTCCGGCAATGAATCAATGATCATTGTTTTTGAAGAAGTGATCAAATCCCACCATTGCCAGTCGCTGTGAAATGCTGTAGGGAACTGTTGCAAAGCAGGATGCTTCGGATTACATAAGATACCCATGGTACCCGGCTGATCCGGAAAATGTACCGGGCTCCAGAACACGGGCGCAAAACGGCCGCTGACACCTTTCAGTTCGGACGTATCCGGGTTGAGCAACACATTCCGGCCCTCCTCCAATAACTGCCGGGCTTCTGCAAATGAACGCGTAACGTGTACATCCGTTGCGTTTTCGTCGATGGTGGCGGGGTATACCCAGATCCGCCATTGATTTTTAAAAGCTGTTCCTTTCAGCACCAGCCCGATGGTCAGCTCCTCCGCTTTTTTGATGCCACTTAGCGCGAACCGGGCTTCTCCAACCCGGTTTCCATTTCCTACCGGCAGGTCCGCTGCCGCCCATTCTTTTTTAAACAGGAGCTTACCGGAACGATCTTTAATGGTCAGTTGCGGCAACGCCTGCTTTAATGCACCCGCACTGAAATTAGCGATCTCCGCTGTAACGGCAAATGCCTCGTCATTGGTATAAACAGCTTTGCCGAAACGGAGCAGGGGTACCACTTTTGAATTGTACATCCGGTGCTCTTCCGGAGACACCAGTTGCTTACTATCCCAGAACGCATCCAGGACACCAACAAGCGCCGTTCCCTGCCCGGGAAAATCGTGCAGGTCCAGTAACTGGTAACCGCTGATGCCCTTTGTTTTTAATGCCCGTTCCATCTCTTCTTTATACAGCAGGGCCGCAAAAACGCCGCTGGCGCGTGTAAATGAATCTGCCAGGGATAACAGGTTCTTTTCCCGGAGGTCGTTCCGGACAGTTTTAAAATTCAGCGGGTCCAGCACCCCGGTGTACTTGGAAATTTCCTTAAGATTGGGGTATACCGAATACTGCCCGATCTCATGCGTTATGAGGGGCACGGGTGCACCTTCAACAGCTGCTGTATAATCGGTGGAGAAATCAGGGGTATGATCATTAAATACGCCCTGTCCGCGCACCCATCCTTTTTTTGTATACTGCGTAATAAAGAAATCATCGCCCGCTTCCGGCCAGCGGCCATGATCCTGCTGAAACGTAAACGTAGTAGTGGTATACAGGTGCCGGTTGTCTTTTTGTTTCAGTGCTGTCCGCAACTCCTTCAACCAGTTAAAATCGCCCTCCAATTCATTCCCTAACGACCAGAAACAAAATGAAGGATGATTGCCATAGGTTTCGCTGATCCGTGCAGCTTCCTGCTCCAGGAACCGGTTGGTAGCGGCATCCTTTCCCACATGCATGCTCCACAACGGCAATTCTACCTGCAGGTAAAACCCCAGGGAATCAGCCACTTCAAATGCTGCATCCGGTGGACACCAGGAGTGAAAACGCAGGTGGTTCAACCCGTAACGTTTGGCCGCAAGAAATACCTTTAGCCAGCCCTCATGCGTCATTGGCGGATGTCCTGTTAAAGGGAAAATATTGCATTCCAGCGTGCCTCTTAAAAACACCGGACGCCCGTTAATACGCAGGATCTGCTGATCGCTGGTTATGCTTCTCAGTCCAAAACGGGTTTCTTTGCGATCCAGCAACTTCCCGCTGCTGTTTTGTAAAGTAACTTCTACCCGGTACAATTTCGGATCAAATTCATCCCATAGTTTTGCATCCGCACCCAGGGAGCAGCTGACCTCGTTTCCGGACGATCCCGGCCCCAGGGTAACCGGAGTATTTATGGAGCGTATCCGTTTTGATCCATCCAATATGGTTGTCTTTAACCAGGCTTTTTGAGCTCCTGCCTGCTGATTTTCCAGCGTTATTTTCAGCCGCACCTGTTTTTGCATTGCATCCGGATAAACCTGTACAGCCCCTACCGAAAGGGGGGTGCAGGCGTTTAATTTCAGCGTACCGATTATGCCGTTCCAAATAATCTGTGTGCCGTCTGTATAAGCATGTGCCATATCATTCACGGAAATATCATATTGTTTCCGGTTGTCGATGCGGATGGTTAGCAGGTGCGCGCCGGGCGTAAGATAAGCGCCCAGCTCAAATACATGCGGTGTACTCAGACTTTCATCTGTGCCTGCTTCCTTACCGTCTACCCAAACCCGGGTATTCCAGATCACCCGTTCGAGGTATAAGCGGATCCGCTTATCCGCCCACCCCGTTGGAATCACGATCCGTTTGGTATACCAGGCCGGCCCGATATAAGCGTGTTTCCGTGTAAGGCGGATCATTACCTCCTTATTCATCCGGCTGGTATCCAGGTTGAGCCGTTCCCCGATCCCCGCATCATCCAGGGTTCCGGGCAGTTGTATAACGCTGCCTTCATCTTTCAGGAACCACTGTTCCCTTAGCCCGCGGTCGTCCTTATCCAGCCGCAGTTTCCATGATCCTGCCAGCGAAATATCCTGCTGCGCCTGCACCGGTATAAGGATCAAAAGAAAAAAACATAGCAGGAAACTTCGCATCGCTGCCGGTAATAATCTACGCGTTGGCTTTGTCATCGCAATTCATTTTTTATTATTTCATATGGGATATCCTGTTGCCGTTAAACGCATAAGCCTTTCCGGATCCTGCATTTCATACACCTCCTGCAAGTTCAGTTGCTTACCGGCAACATCCATATTGAAAGCCAAACATAGCGCCTCCCTTCCGGTTTTTCAATAGCTATTCTTCGGAAAAAGATAGATTTTCTGATGTTGAGGGTTACACAGCGTGCCGCCGGTACCGGCTATAGGATGTTTCCATGGAGTTACCCCGGTCTTTATGGCAATGCAGCCCTGTTATACAGGAATATCCCGGCATCTGAAACAATGCCGGCGGCTGGCAGAGATTGACGTTTCACAGCAACAAACCCTGCACCAATACCAGTAACTGTCATCAATAACCGTTTCTTATTTTGGAAGCAGCCAACGCAGGATCCGATCCGCGATCAGCCGGTGTCCTTTCTCATTGGGATGATTGCCCTGTGCCATATAATCCTTGAGTTCCTTTCCGCTCCCGGCCAGCTCGTAAAAAGCAGCATAACTGTCTGCAAGACCAATCTTGTATTTTTCCGCCAGTGCCGTCAGCTGCCGGCTGAACTGGCTCAGTATATTGTCCGGCTTCAATATATCTACCGCCAGATCCGGTGAGGGTGTTAACAACACCACCTTGATCTGTTTCCTCAAAGCCTGCCGGATCATTTTTTCCATGGCGATCCGCGAGGCCTCTAAACCAATGGCCCGGTCGTTAAGAGCGTAGTCGATAAACAATACATCCGGACGATGCGGCAACACCTCTCTTTCAAACCGCTTCTCCCCCTGGACGGAGTTTTCACCACCAATAGACGTGGTGATGACATTGATCACCGCATAAGGATATTGTACTTTTAACTGTTGCAGTACCAGGTGCGGGTACGCCTCCAGCGTATGTACAGCAGGTGTTTGAAAATATCCGCTGGGGACTGAATGCCCGTGAAATACCAGGTTGATCGTGCGGTTAGCCGGCCACTTCTTTTGTAGCGCTGTTTTTATCTCGGCCAGGTAGGTTTGCGTATCGGCCTGTGCAGCGGCTCTGTTTGCCCAATGCAGGATAAAGAACAGCAGCAACAGCTGTGTAATTATTGGATAGACTTTTATTTTTTCCATGATCGCGTTATAAATGCCGTCATCACCGGCGATAAGTTCCTGTTACCGTTACTACCGACCGGGCAGGCAGCTGCATATTGCCGGCGCGTGCTACAGACCGTTTCAGGTTCCGGGTCTGGTCTGTTGTATACACGTCAACCAGCTGATCGTTGAATCCATTGAGTGTGATATTTTTTGCCTGATGCTGCGGGTTGATCAATACCAGTACCATCTTTTTGGTATCCTTATAGGCCGATACCATTACGCCATCTGCGCTTCCGGACAGGCTTGCAGCGATCCGTTTCATCCCGGGCCGCACAAACCGGGCAAAGTTGCCCATTACCCAAAGTTGTTTTGAGTCGGTAACCACACCATCCGCTTTACTACCCGGTACATCGATTTTACCGGAGGGCGCATTGATATACACCAGCGCATCGCTGTAATCATAGGGAGCCATTGCCAGCCACCATTGCCAGGAACTAACATTGGCTACCGTAAGATCCTGGTGCATTACATCCGCCACATACAACCCATATTCGATGCCTGTATTCCGGGGCGCGCCATTGTACTGGTTACAGATATTGCCCAGGATGCCAAATTCGGTTTGCCATACCTGTAAAGACGCTACACGCGCTGCGGCTGTCTGCACCTGTTGCCGGATGCGTACTGCTACGGTGTCCGGGCAGGTAGTAAAATAACTATGCCCGGAAATAACAGGAGCCACCGCTGGCAGTCCGCCTATATAAGCCGGAGCAGCCGGAGTAAAAAACTGGTTGATCTGATCACCGCATCCCTGTTCATTTTTACCAAATAAATAATTCCACTGCCCGGCCTCTCCTACCACGATCTTTGTATGCTTCCCCTTTATTTTAGGAGCAATGGCCCTTACAAGGTCCGCGATTTCCGTATTCACCGCCTGTGTGCCTTCCTGGCTGGCACCGTTTGCCGTTCCCCATTTCCATTGGGGTTCATTTACCGGACTCAGAAAATCAAACTTAAAATGATTGGTAACGTTTGCTAAAAAGCCTGCATAAGCATCCATCATTCCCTCCCGGATATTCATCCTTGTAGTGCCGGAAGCATTATAAGCTTTTCCATTTTGCGTCATAAAAACCGGCGGCGTCTGCGAAAAACCCAGTGTATACCGCACGCCCCGCTTACGGGCCGCCTGCAGGAACCATTGCTGCCCCCGTTGTTTATCCCAGCTGTAGGAGCCATCTGCGTTCAAAAAACATTCTTCTCTCCGCCATTCATCTTTTATATGACTGGAATCGCCTTGTTCAAAACTTCCGCCCCCGATATTAAACCGCCATAATGATAATCCAATACCCTTGGGGCTTCCATCTTTTAATGTATCCATACTAAAGAGCAGATCGGCGATCCTTTCCTTCTTCTGCACATCCTGCCAGCGACCAATGAATTTTGCCGTCCAGCAATCGGAAGCTCCAAAACTATGTATCACCTGCTGCTCTTTTGCCGGGTCAACCGTAACAATTATTTTTTCATCCCGATGCTCCAGATTCATATCAGGGATACCCGGTTGTTCACCATAGGCCAACAGCAAGCCGGTAACAGGTATCAATAGCAACGCAAACCGTATCTTTTTAATCATCCGTCTTTTGTATTGCATTTATTCTTGCTTTATTTCGTTGTAAACAGATCCACGCTGATGAAAAAACAGGTTCAACCGGCAAGCATCTTATTTCTTATTCTCTGTACATGGCAATCTGAACACAGAAGGGCAACGCTTCCGGTAAAAATAATACTTTTTAGGTCTTATTCAATGCTGCCCGGGCGGGCAACACAAGCGCCGGCCTGCATTATTTTTACCCCGGTACTACAGACTGTTAAAAATATAAATACTTTTACACAACCATTAAGGCTGCGGATGGTTCCGCAACAAAAACGGATTTCCGATGAAATTAACGAGCACAGAAAACGGTCAGAAAAAAATGGAAGGCTTTACAGGCCAGTTAGCCTGTATCCTGCCGCAAGCCAAAATCAAATTCTGCGCGCAGCATATTTTTTGCAAAAACCTTTACATTACTGATATCGGGTATTATCCAAACGCAGCAGATCATGAACGCGAGCGCCCGAAGGGTTGTAGCCAGTATATTTTAATTCATTGTGTAAAAGGCCGGGGCTGGTATACCTGCGGAAAACACCGGTATACGGTAAAGCCAAACGATTTTTTTATTATTCCCGCGGGAGCTGCACATCATTACGGGGCCGATAGCAAAGATCCCTGGAGCATTTACTGGTTGCACTTTTCAGGCGCAGATGCAGATTTTTACTACCGGTTTCTTACCAAAACACAGGGGAAAGCGCCGGTCAGCGCCGTCGTAAGCACCTCACGGCAGCTTATTTTTTATGATATCCTGCAACACCTGGAATTGATGGACAACTCCGATAACATCCTTTATAGCTGCAGTTGCATACACGCTTATCTTGCTTCTTTTCAAAACACCCAGCTCATGCGTACAGCCAACGAAAAAGACGTCATTCAGCAGTGTATTCAATTTATGAAGCAACACCTTGACAAACCGCTGCGGCTGGATGAGATCAGCACCGCCGTTGGCCTTTCGGCATCTCATCTGTCTTCCTTATTTAAAAAGCAGGTCAAATCCAGCCCCATCCATTTATTTACCTCCCTTAAAATACAGAAGGCCTGCCAAATGCTGATGGATAGCTCACACAATATCAAAACCATTTCCTATAGCCTGGGATATGAAGACCAGTATCACTTCTCCAGGGTTTTTAAAAAGATTATGGGTGTTGCACCAAAACATTTCAAACACAAGTAACCTATTCGTGGGCCGCGGTGATAGCTACCCGGAGAATTAACAAATCGCTAGATAAAAAAAACGGGGCATCTGCCGTTGCACCCGTACATTTGATATACAGACCAATGCGCTTCCGGTTATGAAAAGACTAATGCTACTGAGTTTGCTTATAGGGGCCTGGCATCTGATACATGCCCAGCCTCCGCCGGTATTGTTAGACCCGGCTAAGGCTAAAGACACCACATATTCCGGCATTTTTGAAGAAACCGAATTTATCCCCCTGGAAACAACCCGCCAATCGATCTTTGGCGTTATAAAACAACTGGTGGTAACCGACCGGTACTTTATCATCCTGGATACAGACACGGACGCCATTCTTTTTTTTAACAAACAGGGGAAATTTATTACAAAATATAAAAACAGGCTTAGCCGCTACCGTATTACCTATATTCAGCAGGACCTGCTCCATAATGCGCTGCTCGTTTTTAGCCAGAACCGTAACTACAATATTACAGCGGCCAAGCTGCAAAAATATTTGGCAAAAGAGGCCAGCCAAAATTTATCAACACTGGCAATGGCTACCCGGTTTTATCTTGATGATCCCTACGTTCATCATACCGAATCGTTATCAACACCGGCCTACCTGCTTACGAACCCCGTTTTCCTGGGTAATGGCCAATTTGCGTTTAGCTTTATCTGGTCCGATCAAAAAAACCCCGATATCCAGGATTATGAATTACAGGTAGTAAAGGATGACAGCCTGATACAAAAGCATTTCCCATATCATTTAAAGACCGATTCTGCTTTTTATGGTTCAACGGCCCGGCAGTGCAGCTTTTTCCCAACACTGAACGATTCGGTGGTTTTCATGTCCCGCCCTTTTCAGCCCTTTATCTACAGGCTTACGCCCCGGACCGTTACAGAAGCCTATCAAATCGCGCCCTCCCAGGCATCGGCCAATAAGACGCCACCGGAGGGGTTTTCATTTGCAAGTTTTGGTCAAATTTCCATTGGCAGTGTTACGATCAGATCCGGAAGATCGCAAAACCGGCAAGGAGGTCTTTCTTTGAATAACGCGAATACCGTTACCAACTTTATCAGCCAGAAACGGTTTATTTTTTTTAATGTGCAGCAATCCACAGGCAGCTACAACAATTACATTTTTGATACCCGCGAAACCCGGTTGTATGACCGCAGTAAATTAAAGGCAGACAGCAATAATTATATATTTCCTTTGCGAACGCCGATACTGGCCTTTGATGAAACAAATATTTATCAAAGCTTTTCCGCAAGAGCTCTTTTTAATTTAAAAAAAGGAGCCGGGAAGGATACACCGCATTATGAAAAAAGTCTTGCCCGTTTTTATGATACCGGCAAGCCGGAGAACAATCCGGTCATTCTGCGTTTAAAGCCAAAACAAGACTGATAAACCTATGAAACGGCTGCTGGTTATCCTACTACTTCTTTTCCGGCTCGCATCTTTTGCGCAAAACAAAGGCGTCGTTAAGGGCACGGTACTCAGTTCTATTGACAGCAGTGCTTTACCTTCCGCAACCGTTACTGTTTTTAAGCGATCCGATTCCGCCGTCGTCAATTACCAGGTAACGGAAGCGCAAGGATTGTTTGAGATAAAAGAGCTGCCGCTAAAAACACCGCTATACATTTCAGTAAGCCACACCGGTTTTGTACCCTTTATAAAAGATGTTGACCTGGATTCCGCTAAAAGTAACTACAACTTTAACAATATAAGCCTGATACGGGATACCGGGCAGGTATTGGAAGAAGTAGTCGTAAAAACTGTAGCACCCGTAACCATCAATGGGGATACCCTGGAAATTAATCCGGCGGGGATCCGGCTGGATTCCACAGAAGTTGCTGAAGAAGTGTTATTAAGAACCCCTGGTGTAACCCAATGGCAGGACAGCTCGTTTACCGTAAACGGAAGACGGGTAAAAAAAGTGTTGGTAGATGGGCGGCCTTTTTTTGACGGCAGCTTTAACATGGCGCTGAAGAACCTGCCTAAACATGCCATTGACAAAATACAGGTATACCAGGAGCGCGATTTTTATAAACAAAAAATAGAAGACATACAGAAAGACACCACCGTAGTGATGAACATAAAGCTAAAGGCAGATAAGCGTAAAGGCCATTTTGGCAATGTTACGGCCAGCGCCGGAACCAATAAAAGTTATGGTGGCAATACGTCAATGCAGTTGTATAATAAAAAAACGAACCTGGGCCTGAATGCCAATGTGAATAATATAAAAAAGGCCCTGGGCAATATAGAGCCCGTACTGCAAAACAAAGACCTGAACATTCAAAACAACTGGGTCTCCGGCCTCTCCTACCGGAAAAACTTCAACGAGGCTGCCGATTTTTTCAACGACCGATCCTTCAACGGACAGTATACAGTTTCCGGTAACCGGAATAGTTCGATCAACAACCGCACCACGGTCAGAAGCCTGGGTGATACACGATTTACCGATGTCAATAGCGGCTACAATCTATCCCGCGTATTATCACAATCGCTCCGGGGAGAATATAATTTCCGGAAGAGAGAACGGTCTTTTTCCATGAACGCTTCCTATCGCCGGACCAATTCCAGCTCAGCTTCTGAAGGGAATGTAATTTCATACCGGGATGACTCTATACCCGCCAGCCGTTCGGCCAATAAATCACAGGCCGAAAGTACCGGCAACGACTTCAATGTGAATGGCAATTATAGCAATACTTCGGTGAATGAGGAGCCGGGGGCAAAAAATCTCTCATTGAACTATTCGCTAAATTATGGAACAACCCTAAGCAACAACAATACCTACAGCCGTTTCGAAGCGCTGACAGACAGCATATACACCAATCTTTACGACCGGAAGTATGTTAACAGAAACTCAAACCTGAACGGGAACCTGGGCATAAATTACGGCGGCTTACGGCAGCTCCTGTTAAAGAATCATAATTTCTGGAATATTAATATGGGACTGAACAATAATACCCAGTACTCCGTTTCGGAAATACATGCGGATGTAAGCGACCGGGACACGATCGCCAATACCTATTACCGGAACAACAATCTTTCGAATATCAGCAGTACCACGAATATTAATAACAGGACCGGCTTTCAACTGGAAAAAACTTTTTTAAAAAACATTACCGACCGGTTTCAGCGAAGCATACAAATCAGCACCAACCTGCTGAACCAGATGCTGTATCAAAAGAACCAGTCTACGCTGAGCTACCGGAACCGCACATTCATTTATAACTTTTTTACACCCAGCTCCGGTATTTCCTATAACTACGTAAAAACGGACGGTCCCAGTATGACGGCAAACCTTACCCATAACAGTTCTGCTACGGCGCCCACTATTGACCAGTTATATCCCATACAGGATAGTGCTGCCAACCGGTATCATATGGTAGTAGGAAATCCGAATCTAAAATCCCGGTTCAGCAATATCTATAATCTTAACCTATCTTATAATAAAGGCAGCTTATTTGAAAGCAAATACGCTTACAATACCAATTTAAATCTTGGTTACAATAAAGAGCGGAACGGCATATCGGATAGCACGATCTATGATGGTAATGGGGGCAGTATTTCTTACTTTATTAATACGCCCGGAACTAAAACATTTAACGCCGGTTTGAATGCGGGGTTATCGTTAATGCTCAAAAAAACAACCGTTCACGTAAACACCAATGGCGGGTATGCCAACGGCCGTACTTATTATGCTTCGGGGGCCGGCACCAATAGTTCCTTTAATGGCGGTGCCACCCTGAACATCTCCTATCCAGTGAAAAAAAATATTTACCAGTTCAACTATAATGGCAATTGGGGCAGTTCCCGCGGACCCCAATATATCGATGGCGACCTGTTAACCTACAAGAATGACCGGCTGAATCACTTTGTTGTGCTTTCCTTTAATGCACCAGGCATTATTGAAGTATCTGTACAGCAATCCATTTCAAGGACCAGGACGGAACAATCTGGTGGTCGCAATCCATACCCCCCCGCAAAAACACAATCGTATAACACTACTGCAAGAGCGACACTTAAAGTACCCAAAAATTTCACATTAGGAAACAGTTTCCGATATAGCAAAAACATTTCGGTAGACCGGCAACCGATCCGGAACCTCAATTGGGATGCGTTTGCCAGCTACGCATTTCCCAGGAAAACAAAAATGTTTGAAACCCGGGTATCCGTATTCAATATCCTGGGACAAAACCAGACGGTAAACAGCTACTCAAACGGGAACACCACTACCACCAGCGTATCGCAAGGATTACAACGCTATTTCCAGCTAACGCTTTCCTATTTTCCAAAGCAATTTGGCGGAAAGGTTAAACCCTCCCGCTAACGCCTGATATAAGTAATTTTTGCAGGGCAACATGCGGAAACCTCTTGTGTTATATAATGCAGTAAAAGAGCAATGCAGAACCCGCGATATATCAATTGCACGTTGTGATACGCCCTTATGTGTTGCAGCCGTTCTACATTGTGTTAAAAATTCCCCGTTATAGCGGTAAAACGCGGACGATAACAACAGTATGATGGAAGCCGCCCATGGTCCAAACCACCTGTTAACGTTGGTATAGTTCTTGTTTTTATTGAAACAGGTTTGCGATCAGCTTATTTTGTATAGCATATTTTCTTATTTAAAACACATTCTTATGTTACGCTGGACCATCACATTTCTGATCATCGCCATCATTGCAGGTGTACTGGGATTTACAGGCATTGCCGTTGCTTTTGCAGGCATTGCCAAAGTATTATTCATTATTTTCGTAATCCTTTTTATCCTGTCCTTTTTTATGGGAAAAAGAAGCGCACCCTAGCTCAATAAATCTTCTGTAATTATACTCGAACCGCTTTTATAAGACGGTGATCAATATCACGGTCTTATCATCCATACAGCGAATGCTTTATATTGGCACATCAGGTTATAGTTATCCTTATTGGAAAGGCCGGTTTTACCCGGATAAGTGGCCGGCATCCAGGTGGCTGGAGTACTACGCTACGCAATTCAGCACCCTCGAATTAAACCATACATTTTACAGGTTTCCAACGGTTGCTTCCTTAAAGAAATCGGCAAGCCGCACACCGGCCAACTTTTCTTTTTCTGTGAAGGCGCACAAGGTCATCACCCACACCAAACGGCTGACGGGTGTTAAGGATACGATACAGGAATTCATGAACATCCTGCATGATGGACTTGAAAATAAATTAGGCTGCATTCTGTACCAGATGCCCCCATCCTATACATTTTCGGAAGAACGACTGGCCCATGTTATTGAACACCTATCGTTCAGCAACCGGAATGTTATTGAGTTCCGGCACCTTTCCTGGTGGCAGCCGGCTGTATTTGATCTCCTTGCAAAACATCGTATTAATTTTTGCAGCGTCAGTTATCCCGGGCTACCGGCCGAAAATATTATCACCGGTGACTTTTTATACCGTCGCATGCATGGTGTACCGGAATTGTTTAAGTCGGCCTATTCCGAACAACAACTAATGCAGCTGTACCAGGAACTGCCGGTTGCAAAAGAAGTATTTATTTATTTTAATAATACCACTTTTGAAAGCGGGTATACCAATGCGTATTTTTTACAGGAACTGGCAGCCGCAGCACATCACTAAAACCTGTCATAAATGTTCGCTTACCTTCTTTCCGCCGGTTGTCTGACCTCGGTTTCCCGGTATGGTATTTGGCAGATTATCTATGTACTCAAACTATTTTTTATGAAGATCCTGGTATTCATGATCGCAGCAGTCATATTGGGAAGCTGCAACAACCCATCGAACAAAGCCCCCGCTCCAACAGACGGCGTAAACGGAACGGTTACCACTCCGGATAGTTCTACAACTACAACCGGCACACAGCAGCTAAAAGATCCGCACGATACCAGCACCTGGGAAGGCGCGCCGAATGACTCAGGGCGGTAGTGAAACAATGGACGGCCGGTCAGCGTGGTGAAGAAAACCGCGCTCCGGGCTCTAATACGTTACCAACACAAATGCCTGTAAGCTTAAATGCTCCCGAAGGGCGCGTATTTAAAGCTAAACAAAGTACCGGTCCGTTCAAAAACGGATCTGCCTTTTGCTATGGCATTATTTCAACCTTCTGTCACTCTTCCAACATCCTTCATCCTAATTAAAATCATTTAAAGCCAAGGGTTATTATCATCAGAACAAAAACCGGCCGGTGTTTTCAGTTTAAAATATTTGCCGCATACTTCCAGCCAGACTATACGATGCTTGTTATACCAGCGAACCGGACTGTTTACAAAAAAGCCAAGAATCACTTTTAGAAGGCGCTTTTTTTATATATATTTACTTAAGATACCAATGCTCAGCCTTTGTGACATTCTCGTTCAATTTAAAATTTAAGGTTCAATGCATACACTGTTGCCGTTTTTCTTAGCAATGATAGCTGCCATTGTACTTCTCAATATGCTGGCAACCAGGTTAAAAATAGCTTATCCCATTGTGCTGATTATTGCTGGGCTATTGATCAGTTTTATTCCCGGCCTGCCCGTTATACATATCAATCCGGATCTTATTTTTTTTGTCTTCCTCCCGCCCTTATTGTTTTTTTCGGCATGGTCTGTTTCTTTTAAAGAAATGCGCAAATGGTGGCGTATGATCAGCAGCTTTGCTTTTCTGGTGGTGTTTGTTACAGCATGCACTGTAGCAGTGGCTGCCAATTATTTTATTCCGGGGTTCTCTATTGCGCTAGGATTTTTACTGGGTGGTATCGTATCTCCGCCCGATGCCATTAGTGTAGCAGCCATCACCAGGTTTGTCAAAATCCCTAAAGTAATAGCAACCATTCTCGAAGGAGAAAGCCTTATGAATGATGCCTCATCACTGATCATATTTCGGTTTGCGCTGATAGCTGTAGGCACAGGACAGTTTATCTGGAAAGCTGCGGCACTTAGTTTTTTGTGGATGATTTTCGGGGGCATCGGCATTGGGTTGCTGCTGGGCTGGATATTTGTTCAAATGCACCGGCGACTTCCTACAGATGCACCCTCTGATATCGCTTTTATGCTGATTGAGCCGTATTGCATGTACTGGATTGCGGAACAGGTGCATAGTTCCGGCGTAATGGCCGTAGTAAGTGGTGGCCTGCTGATGGCCAATCAATACCTCGTTTTTCTAAACAGCACCAGTCGCATACGGGCATTTAGTGTATGGGAATGTTTTGTATTTATCCTCAATGGTATTGTGTTTTTTATTATCGGGTTGGATCTGCCGGAAATTGTGCAGGGGCTAAAAGCGGAGGGTATTTTCTTAAGCACCGCAATTGGCTATGGAGTGCTTGTAACTGTTGTTTTAATAGCAATCCGTATTGTTTGCGGTTATGCAGCACAGCTAGCCACCTTTATTTTCAGGAGGCAAATACTGCCGGCCACGATTCCCAAAACGGCGCGGTATGCACCATTGGTAATGGGCTGGACAGGTATGCGAGGGGTAGTATCGCTGGCAGCAGCATTATCTGTTCCTGTTGCTTTCCCACAACGTAATTTAATATTGTTTATCACCTTCCTGGTCATCTTGCTCACATTAGTGGTTCAGGGGCTTACGTTGCCCTACTTTATCGTGCGCAGCAAAGTATTTGAAGCCTTTGCCGAATCCCCGGAAGAAGCACAGAAGCAAAAAATAAAAAGCGGATTAAAAAAAGAAATAAGCCTGTTTTTAAAACACAAATATGATAACGGGCATTTTCAAAATAATATGGTCATTCAAAAAATGATGCAGCATTGGGAAGAAAAAAGCAGGGCCACCGATGACGACTGGATGAATGCGGAAACAAAAATCGTATTTAGAGAAATGCTTGACATGCAACGCAAATACCTTGTTGAGCTGAATAAAGATCCCGATATAAGCGAAGAGCTGATTCGGGGACAATTGTACCAGCTGGATCTGGAAGAAGAACGTCTGAGAGTCCTTTAAAAGATCATTGCCGCAGGCGTTTATGCAAATTATCCTCCGTGGTCCCTCAAAAAAAATGCTCCCTTTTGGGAGCACTTATTCTTTTTTGCGGTGAGGGCGGGATTCGAACCCGCGGTACAGTTTAACCCGTACGGCAGTTTAGCAAACTACTGATTTCAGCCACTCATCCACCTCACCGGGGCTGATCCCCTTTCAGGGGTTGCAAAAATATAGAAACTCAACTATATAAACTAAAAATTGTGTGCAAATTCATGAAAAAAAATCAAAAAGATTTCTGACGCTTTTACATGGCAGCCAACTGCACTTTCTGATGCAATTCCAGCACATTTTCACGAAAAACAGCATCGGTATCCATCAGGTCTTTAACCGTTTGACAGGAATGAATCACTGTAGTGTGATCTCTTCCACCAAAATGTTCCCCGATCGTCTTCAGGCTGTTTTTTGTAAAAGACTTGGCCAGGTACATCGTAATCTGGCGGGCCTGCACAATTTCCCGTTTGCGGGTTTTTTGTAACAGTTTGTCGTAGGGTACATTAAAATAATCGCAAACCATCTTCTGGATCGTGTCTATCGTAATTTCTTTACTAGAGGATTTAATAAAGTTCCGGAGTACTTTCTTAGCCAGGTCCAGGTCAATCTCCCGCCGGTTCAGGGAAGACTGGGCCAGCAATGAAATCAGCGCACCTTCCAGTTCCCGCACATTGCTATTGATATTATACGCAATATATTTTACTACTTCCTTGGGCATGTCAAGGCCATCGGCCTTCATTTTCCGTTCAAGAATCTCGATACGGGTTTCATAATCAGGAATTTGGAGGTCCGCACTCAGTCCCCACCGGAAGCGGCTCAACAGTCGTTCCTGCACCCCTTCCAGGTCCTTGGGCGACTTATCCGAAGTAAGGATCAGCTGCTTTCCTGACTGATGAAGGTGGTTAAAAATGGCAAAAAAAGCATCCTGCGATTTTTCGGCTTTGCTGAAGAACTGTACATCATCAACAATCAGCACATCGATCAGCTGGTAAAAATGAATAAAGTCATTGATGGCATTATTCCGGCTATGGTCCATAAACTGGTTGATGAACTTTTCGGAACTTACATAAAGTACGATCTTATTGGGATGTGTTTTCTTTACCTCATTACCGATGGCCTGCACAAGGTGCGTTTTTCCTAATCCCACACCGCCATATACAACCAATGGGTTAAACGAATTGGCTCCGGGTTTCTCCGCCACCGTTTTACCGGCACGGCGGGCAACACGATTACAATCGCCCTCAATATATGCGTCAAACGTATAGTTCACGTTTAACTGAGGATCGATCTGCATCTTTTTAATGCCCGGGATGACAAACGGATTCTTTACGGGGTTATTGATCACGAGCGGAAAATCCATTTCGTTATTGGAATAGGTTTTATATCCCGTACCTGTAACATCCATTGTCAGTGGTTTGTTCTTGCTGTTTCCACTGTCGACCATGATGCGATATTCAAGACGGGCCTCTTTCCCCAACTCACGCTTCAATGTCTTTGCCAATAAATTTACGTAATGTTCTTCAAGATACTCAAAAAAGAATTGGCTGGGGACCTGGATCACCAGCACATTATTTTTTAATGAAATTGCTTTAATCGGTTCAAACCAGGTTTTATAGTGCTGCCACTCCACAATGTCTTTAATAATCTTTAAACAATTCGACCAGATTTTTTCGACATTTTTCTCCATCAGAAGTTACCAAGTTTATTGATGCATTTACGATAATGTTTCTCCTAAAAGTCCAGCAAAAAACCATCCTCTCATAACGATAAAAAAGTTTCGCGGGACAGCGAATATCCACATTTATTCAACATAAAAAAAATTTAATCTTCTATTTTTTTTACGTATCGCACAAAAAAGTTTTTTTCCGATTGTTTCTTGAATTTTTTTCAATTAAATCCCTGAAAATATAAACAATGCTGGTGCTGCAAAGAAGGCACACATGTCTGCCCGCTGCTTAACAATTAAGCGGAAGCCGCTTCCACCAAAAAGGCTGAAACCCTTTACTGTAAAGGATTTCAGCCTTTTAATGTTCTTTTTCACTATTCCGTTCTTTCAAGAAATCCGCATGGGCCGCCTGCAACAGAAGTATTGCAAAGCGCGGACTGTAATAAAAAATTATTTGGTTTTTGTCTTTGTTTTTACAGGTGCTTTTGCAGCCGGTTTTACCTCCGTCTTCACTTCTGCTTTGGGCTCTGTTTTGGGTTTTGCTTTCGCTTTATCCACAGGCTTTTTCTTTGCACCTTTAAGGGCTTCATCAATGGCCTGACTAAGGAGCGCATAGGTTGTTTTTCCCTTTACCATCTGGCCGTTTACAAAAAAGGTTGGCACTTCTTTTACACCCAGGTCGATCCCATATTTCAGATCGTCCTGCACCTGCCAGCCATAGGTTCCGTTTACCAGCTCTTCCAAAAAGTTTTTGTTGTTTACGCCCGCTTCTTTGGAATGCAACTTCAGACTTGTGGTACCAAGATTCCGTCTGTTTTGAAAAAGCACATTGTGCATTTCCCAAAACTTACCTTCCTGCGCAGCAGCAATTGCGGATTCGGCTGCCTTCAAACTTCTCTGATGAATTCTTGTTTGAGGAAAGTGGCGGAAATTAAGCTTTACCGTGCCTTCATAATTTTCCAAAATCTGTTTTACAATTTCATTGGCCCGGGCACATTCTTCGCTTTCATATTCCCCAAACTCCATCAATACGACAGGCGCGTCTTTTTTGCCCACAAATATGTCCTTCGGCTCAATAATTTCTTCAGATTCTTTCTTCAGACTCATACAATTTAAAAATTTTTCTGGTTTGGAAGGGCGGCGTTGATTTTAAACTTTTAAAAATCAATACATAAATACAACAAATATCTCAAAAAAGCGGTTGAAGATAATTTTTTTTTTCTTGTTACAAATTTTTTCTTTGAGGGAATAAATAGCCATATACAAATGGCTGGTTGTCAGCCAATAAAAAGCCATCCCGAATTCATTTTATTTAAGACCATTTCCGGGCGGCGCGGATCTCCCGGAAGGCCATGCGAGCAACCGGCTGCGATGCTCCAATTTGTACCCCATCCTTCCTCTTCTTAAAAAAAATCCCCGCAACTGCGGGGATCTGTTCTGTCCTTTTCGTTCAGCCTTATTTTTCATTTCGGAAAACGACCATATTATCAAATACATCAACCAATACCGGTTTAGACCGGTCCAGGTCGCCCTGCAGGATCCGTTTGCTCAGCTGGTTAACGATCTCCTTTTGGATCAGCCGTTTCAGCGGCCTTGCTCCAAACTGGGGATCATATCCCTGATCGGCCAGGAACTCGAGCGCATAATTGCTAAATTCCAGCTGGATGCCATTCTGGGCCACCAGTTTTTTCAATGCCTCCAATTGTATCTTCACAATGTCCACGATGTCTTTTTTCAACAGCGGGTGGAACATGATGATTTCATCGACCCGGTTGAGAAATTCGGGACGAATGGTTTCCCTCAGCAGGCTCATCACCTCCGTTTTCGCCTTTTCAGTAGCTTCTTCTACATTTTTTTCACTTACATCTTCAAAGGCATTCTGTATAATATGACTGCCGATGTTGCTGGTCATAATGATAATGGTGTTCTTAAAGTTTACCACCCGGCCTTTATTGTCGGTCAGGCGTCCATCATCCAGCACCTGCAGTAATACATTCCATACATCCGGATGTGCTTTTTCAATTTCGTCCAGCAATACCACGCTATAGGGCTTCCGCCGCACGGCTTCGGTTAACTGCCCCCCTTCATCATATCCCACATACCCGGGAGGCGCGCCCACCAAACGGCTCACCGTATGCTTTTCCTGGTATTCGCTCATGTCGATACGGGTCATCATCCCTTCGTCATCGAACAGGAATTCGGCCAGGGCCTTTGCCAGTTCCGTTTTTCCCACACCCGTAGTACCCAGGAAAATAAAGGATCCGATGGGTTTGCGGGGATCCTGTAACCCGGCCCGGCTTCTGCGCACAGCATCAGCCACCGCAATGATGGCTTCGTCCTGACCTACCACCCGCTGGTGCAGGTGCGCTTCGAGATTCAGCAGCCGCTCTTTATCACTCTGCATCATTTTAGTAACCGGGATACCCGTAGCTTTGGCGATGCTTTCGGCAATATCTTCTGCATCCACCTCTTCTTTCAGCAAACGGCTTTCTGCCGTATCGTTCAGCTCTTTTGTAAGCCGGACAATCTTGGCTTCTTCTTCTTTTATTTTACCATACCGGATTTCTGCTACCCGGCCATAATCACCATTCCGTTCCGCCTTCTCTGCTTCAATTTTGAAATCTTCGATATTCGATTTGCCGGTCTGTATCTTTTCCACCAGTTCTTTTTCCTCCTGCCATTTGGCTTTCAGCGTGTCCCGTTCTACAGACAGGTTGGCAATATCGGTATTGAGTTGTTTTAATTTTTCGTCATCATTCTCGCGTTTGATCGCCTCCCGTTCAATTTCCAGCTGGCGGATATGACGGTTCAGGCGGTCCAGCTCCTCCGGCATGGAATTCATTTCCAACCGCAGCTTTGCGGCGCTCTCATCAACCAGGTCAATGGCCTTATCCGGAAGATACCGGTCTGTAATATAACGGTGCGACAATTCTACAGCAGCAATGATCGCCTCATCTTTAATGCGTACATGATGGTGGGTTTCGTATTTATCTTTTAACCCACGCAAAATAGAAATAGCATCATCCACCGAAGGCTCATCCACCATTACCTTTTGGAAGCGCCGTTCCAATGCCTTGTCTTTCTCAAAAAACTTCTGATATTCATTTAAGGTGGTAGCGCCCACCGCTCTCAATTCACCACGCGCCAATGCCGGCTTCAGGATATTGGCGGCATCCATGGCCCCTTCACCACCGCCGGCTCCTACAAGCGTATGGATCTCATCGATAAATAAAATGATCTCCCCATCGCTTCCGCTTACCTCTTTAACCACACCTTTCAAACGCTCTTCAAATTCGCCCTTGTATTTAGCCCCGGCAATCAGCAGCCCCATATCCAGGGCATAAATCACTTTCGACTTCAGGTTCTCCGGCACATCACCATTAATGATCCGGTGGGCCAATCCTTCCACGATGGCCGTTTTACCCACACCGGGTTCCCCAACCAGGATGGGATTATTTTTGGTACGGCGACTTAATATATGCAGAGTACGGCGAATTTCTTCATCACGGCCAATCACCGGATCCAGTTTACCCTGGCGGGCCAGTTCGTTCAGGTTCTTTGCATATTTATTTAATGCATTAAACTCCTGCGATTGCGTTTGCGATGAAACAGTATCGCCTTTTCGCAGCTCCCTGATTGCCATAACCAGCCCTTTTTCGGTAAGGCCTGCGTTCTTCAGCAATTTTGCCGCAGCATCATTCCCCTGTACAATGGCCAGTAACAGGTGTTCCGGGGTGATAAATTCATCATTAAATTGTTTTAAGGCAGCCCCGGCCCTTAAAACCACGTTATTAGCATCCCGGCTGATCTGCTGTGCCGGTTCTCCATTTGTAACAGGCAGTTTTTGGATCAATTCATCCAGCTTGGCATGTACCAGGTTCAATGTCACGTTGTTTTTCTTTAAAAGAAACTCCACCGGTGAATCCTCCTGGTCCAGCAAAGCTTTCAGGATATGCTCTACCTCTATGTTTGGATTTTTAGCATTAAAGGCCAACTGCTGGGCCTGTTGAAATGCCTCTGCTGCTTTAATTGTAAAATTTCCTAGATTCATAATTTGTATTGTTAATGGTTACCCATTCCCTGATTTTGGATTCTGAATGCCTGGCATCCAGGATCAGTTATGGTGACCGGTATTGAGATAGCAAATCAAAATCCAAGCCGGTTTTTATGGAAATTTTGTCAGGAAACCCTCTTCAAAACTGACTATAATGCAGTCAAAATAAATGTTTTATGAAATTTTAGCAGGAACCATTCGCTGCAACAGCATTTCCTTTGAGATCCCTTGCCGGTTATCATTCTAATGTCCTGACATTTGAGAAGCAGAAGGCCGTCATCCGCCTGGAAACAACAGCGTTTGCTACATTCCTGTTTTTAGCCAGAACAAATTTACCGTTTAATTTAACGGAGCCCGTAATTTTACGCCGGTGAATCCGATTGAACAGCATACACAGCTTATTAAACAATACAGCAGGGAACTGGGCTTTGACTATTGTGGCATTGCAAAAGCCGTACAGCTGGATGAAGATGCGCGAAAGCTGGAACAATGGTTGTCAAAAGGCATGCATGGCCAGATGCAATACATGGAAAATCACTTTGACCTGCGGATCGACCCCACAAAGCTGGTTCCTGGTGCTCAATCGGTAATCACCCTGCTGATGAATTATTATCCGCCGCAATTACAGCAAACCGATGGCCCCCGGGTTTCAAAATATGCTTACGGACAGGATTATCATGAAGTGATCCGCGCCCGGTTGAATGCGCTGCTGCACCGTCTCCGGGTGCAGATCGGAGATATCAGCGGGCGGGGCTTTGTAGATTCTGCCCCTGTGCTGGAACGGACCTGGGCCCGGAGAAGCGGGTTGGGCTGGATCGGAAAGAACGGCAACCTGCTGGTAAAAGGGGCCGGATCGTTTTATTTTATTGCTACCCTTATTACCGACCTGCCACTGCAATATGATGATCCTTACACCAGGGATTTTTGCGGCAGCTGCACGAAATGCCTCGACGCTTGTCCAACCGGGGCCATCCTTCCCGGGAAAGTGGTAGACGGCAGCAAATGTATTTCTTATTTTACCATCGAATTAAAGGAAGCGCTGATACCGGATGCGGTAAAAGGACAGTTCCAGGATTGGGTATTTGGTTGTGATGCCTGCCAGGATGTATGCCCGTGGAACCGCTTCAGTAAGCCGCATCAGCAGGAAGTATTTATGCCCCTGCCGGAGATCCTGAATCTTTCTACCCGGGAATGGGAACAGTTTTCGGAAGAACAATTCCGGATAGTCTTCAAACATTCGCCGATCAAGCGAACAAAGCTTAAAGGCATTCAACGCAACCTGGAGTTTATTAAAAACTAAGCGATTTCTGCCACAAGGTGCTAAGGCACTAAGAAACATAGGAGGCGCGTATTCCGGGGTTTTGTAGTGGCCATGAAGGTACCAGGACGCCAAGAAACGTGAAGGATTTATTTCCATCCTTTGTGATAGTTTGTGTCTTCGGGTCTTTGTGGTTCCAGCTATTTGTGCATTTGCTCCTTTAGCTGCCTTAATCCCTGCTCCATGATGCGGCCATAGGAGCCATCCAGCAGCAGACCCGAAAAACGCTCCCAGGGATACCATTTAAAATCAAACTCCATATAGTTCTGAAGCGTCAATGAATCTGAATGGGCATAGCGGATGAGTTTCCAGCTATTGCGTACCGGCTGTGTGCCCTTCTTCATTTGAACGGTCACCAGCGAATCGGTGGTATTGATCACCTGCAGTTGTATATTCTTTACAGAGGCCCTGATTACCCGGCCGTTCTCCACTACAGCGTCCTTCAGTTCCAGCGTATCAAAACCCGGATACCAGTTTTTCCATTTAGCCAGGTCACTTACCTGGTTCAACACCGAATCATTCCCCGCATACAGGTTTACGGCTCTTGATACCCGCACATGTGAAGGCAACAAAAGTGTTACTCCGGTAATGGTCAATAAAAGGATCACCGCACTAAAAATCAAAAGCTTTATATACTTCATAGTTGATATTGGATTTGCCGGTTAGGATATGGTCGCCGGCCCTAACAGTTAATACATTTATACCTGGGTTATTCCCATCGCATGATCCGGGAAACGGTGAAATAAATCACCACGATCCAGATGCCCAGGTACCCCAGCTCCTTCCAGCAGTCGTACAGATGAAGTCCTTCGAACGATACTTTGCGCATAGCATTATTGAACTGCGTAAGCGGCAGCAGCTCACAAAGGCGCTGCATCCAGTTCGGGAATACCTCTACCGGGAAAAAAGTTCCGGAAAGCAGGATCTGCGGAAATCCAAAAACATTGATCATTAACGGGATGACCGTATCGTTTTTTGCAATGCTGCTGATGATCAGCCCTACCCCCATCAGCAGGAACAACATCACTACCGACAATAACAGCATCTCCACAAATGTAAGGGCCCCATGCACCAGGGTAAAGTGTAAGAAGAAATGACCAAACAGGATCAGTACCACTACGTTTATGAGCTGAAAGGAAAGACGGCTAACCCCGATACCGATCAGGATATTCAGCTTTTTTACCGGTGACGCATAAAAGCGTTTTAATACCAGCTGTTCCCGGAGGTTAAAAAAGATAAAGGCAATACCAAATAACGTAGCAAACAGTACGGAAAAGCCCAGCTGCCCGGGCAGCACAAAATCGATCGACCGGTATTTTTTTCCCGGCACGATCTCCGTTTGAATGGTATAGTTCTTTTTTATGTGTGCTGTGTTCAGCTGCATACGGAGTGCCGCATAATCAATGGTGCGTACCAATCCTGGTAAAGCCGCCATTCCTGCTTCGCTGGTCCGGATCAGCACTTTTGCACCGGCCGTGTCTGCTGCATTGCGGATCTGCAACACGGCATCGAGCTTTCCCTTAGCCAGGTCGGCGTTACGGGCAGCCGTATCTTTATAAGGCACTACTTTTATAAATCCGCTGCTTATAAGGCTGTCTAAAAATACACCGGAGGTATCGCCCACCGGGTCAATCGCCACACTTCTTGCAGCCGGTGGCCTGTCTGTAAATGCTCCAAAAATCAGGATAAATATGATCGGGAACAGCAAGCTAAAAAAAAGAGAAGATGGCTGGCTGAATATAGCCTTAAAACTTGCCTTGGTAATGGCCCAGAGAGCCCGTGACTGACGATACTTCATTTTTATTCGTTGATACCCGATTAATTTCAATATTTCCGTTTCCTATATGAGTCCAGTATTTCCCTTATCTGATCTCTCCCCATTGCCTCTTCACCATTCACTCTTCACCATTTCCCCGCTTACTGAACAAAAAATTCAAACGGCAGCCGGGCCTGCACACTGTTGGTCATTTGCTTTACCGATTTCAGCTGTTGATATACTTTTGCATATTCCGGTCCCAGCTCCTGCTTCACCATGGTTTCGGTGCTGCTGTTCTTATTAAAGCCCAGGATCCGTTCCAGCAAATTACCATACCGTGGGTATTCTTTTACTTCAAACTCTTTCAGGCCCGCCTTTTTTGCAGCCGCATTGATGGCATCCTGCAAACCGCCATAACTGTCCACCAGCCCAATCTCCTTGGCTCGCAGTCCTGTCCACACCCGCCCCTGGGCAATGCTTTCTATATAGGCAGTATCTCTTTTACGGCCTTCCGCCACCCGCTGTTTAAACTGCTCATACACCCGTTCGATGCTCCCCTGCACGATCTTTTTCTCCTGATCGGTCATCGGGTGGTCAATGGAACCTGCATTGGCCAATGGCCCTGTACTAACCCCGTCAAACGTTACCCCCAGTTTATTTTTCAGGAATGCGCTCATATCTGGTATCACGCCAAATACACCGATTGATCCGGTAAGCGTTCCGGGCAATGCAAAAATACTATCTGCCGCACAGGACATATAATAGCCGCCGGATGCCGCCACATCTCCAAAACTCACCATCAGCGGTTTCACCGCCCGGGCCAGTTTCATCTCCCGCCAGATATGATCACTGGCCAGCGCACTGCCGCCTCCTGAGTTCACCCGTACCACGATGGCCTTTATAGAAGGATCCAGGCGCGCTTTTCGCAACAAGTCTACATAAGCACCATCGCTGATCACACCTTCCTCTTCTTTACCATCAACAATATTCCCTGCGGCATAGATCAACGCTATTTTTTCGCCGCTGCCGCCCAGGTTTTTGTTTACCTGTGCATACTGCCCAATGCTTACAAAATTTATTTTATCGGTACTGTCTATTTTCAGCTGCCGTTTGATCTCAGTTTGTAATTCATCATCATAGCGAACCCCATCAATCAGTTTACGCTCTACAGCCTGCTGCGGCGTAACAATCACACCTTCGTTTGCCCATTGATGCAAAACGGCCGTATCCAGCTTTCGCTCTGCCGCCGTCTTTTGCAAAAGATCCGCATACAGATCATTCAGCCAAACGCTTGTTTGGAGTTGATTGGCCTCCGTCATTTTTTCTGCCCGCAACGGTTCTGTTGCGCTTTTAAATTTCCCGGCATAAAAGATCTGCGGGTTAATCTGCAGCCGGTCCAGGGCGCCTTTCAAAAACAGGTAGTTTACCCGGTAGCCAACCCATTCAAAATCCCCTGATGGGCTTACATACACTTTATTGGCAATATTTGCCACGGCATAAGCCTTCTGGGTCATGGTATTTCCAAAGGCGATGATCTCTTTTCCTGAACTTTTAAAATCTGCCAGCGCGGTCCGGATCTCGTCGCTGGATGCAAACCCGTTTGCATTTCCGTTCGCCTCCAGGTAAATCACCTTGATCCGGTCGTCTGTTTTAGCCTTTTTTATCAGCCGGATCACATCATATAAGGTAGGCGTTTCTTCCAATGATTTTGCCTGTACGATTGACTGCATATCTTTGGATGAGATTTCTGTAAAAGGCGCTCCCAGGTTAATTTTCAGCACCGACGGATCGGCAATGACCGGAATGGAGCTGGAAACCGCACTGCTGGCCATTCCCATAAAAAAGAAAAAGATGATGGCACAAAAAACGAGGAGCGCCAGGAAGGAGGCCAGGAATATTTTAAAAAAGGAACGCATTATAGTTAATTTTAAAACGGATCTTCTTTTGATGAGATGTCAAAATTAAAGATATTTGACGTGCAGGAATGCAGAACATTTTTATTAACCGCAGAGAACAGGAGAAACAGAGCTAATGCCAGGCGGTGGCAATACAGCGCTGTGGGAGCTCAGCCGTTATGCTGCTCCACGGTAGAAAAGGCAGCACACAAAAATATTATCGTTTATATATTCAGGATGAACCGGATATTTTTATTAATAGGAGGAAATCTGGGCGATCGTACTGCCCATTTGGAACAAGCCCGTGCATTGATTGAACGGCATATTGGTACCATAGAGAAAACGTCGGCCATCTATGAAACCGCAGCATGGGGACTGGTGCATCAGCCGGATTTTTACAACCAGGCCCTGCAGGTTTCTACGGCATTGCAGCCGGAGCCGCTGATGCAAATGATTTTAAAGATCGAATCCGGTATGGGCCGGGTCCGGAACGAACGGTATGGACCCCGGGTGATTGATATCGATATTTTATTATACAATGACCTTGTTTGCGCGTTGCCCCAGGTAACCCTTCCCCATCCCCGGATGCAGGAACGCCGGTTTGTGCTGGCACCGCTGGATGAAATCGCCCCCGAACTGCAACATCCGGTGCTGCACCAAACCATCCGGCAATTGCTTGCCACGGTAAGCGACGATTCCGCCGTAAAAAAAATATAAGGTTTCAAAATTGTGCTTACTTTGCAGCCGGTTACATGCAGTACGATTTTATTACCATCGAAGGAAATATTGGAGCGGGGAAAACAACCCTTGCTACGGCATTGAGCAAAACATACAATGCGCGCCTGGTGCTGGAAGAATTTGCCGACAATCCTTTTCTGCCAAAATTTTATGAAAATCCGCAGCAGTTTGCCTTTCCCCTGGAGCTATTTTTTATGGCCGAACGGTACAAGCAATTACAGGAGCTGCTGGTGCAAAAAAACATGTTCCAGCAATTAACGATCAGCGACTACCTGTTTACCAAATCCCTGCTCTTTGCCCGGGTTACACTTTCGGATGACGAATACAAGCTTTACCAGCGCCTGTTTGAAATCGTGCAGCAGCAACTGATACAACCGCAGTTGCTGATTTACCTGCACGCTCCTGTAAGAAAGCTACAGGAAAACATTAAAAAAAGACAACGCAGCTACGAGCAAAAAATCCCCGACGAATACCTGCAACGTATCCAGGAAACCTATCTGCAATATATTAAACAACTTCCCCTGCCGATTTTATTTGTAGATGCTTCGCGAGCCGATTTCATTACCAACCAGGTTCACCTGGACATCATCCGTGCAGCGCTCGAAAAGCCCTATACTGCTGGGTTACATCCCATCTCGCTGGAGCCCTGAACAGCCGGCTATCAGCTGTTAGTCTTCAGTGATCAGTTATCAGCCATCAGTTATCAGTTGTGATGTCAGGCGAAGATGTTTGTTTCTTGCTTTTGGGATTTTTTGGGGATCTTGCCTTTTGAGATTTGTAATTTGGATCTTGTTTTTTTGACCCTTTAGAATTTGGTATTTAATATTTTAGAATTTATTCCAGGTCAGGAGCTTTCAGTTATCAGCCATTAGTTATCAGTTATCAGTGTCATGCGATGAGGTCTGTCTCTCTCTTGGAATTTTTTTGGATCTTGTCTTTTGAGATTTGTAATTTGGATCTTGCTTTTTGCCCTTTAGAATTTAGCATTTAGTATTTAGAATTACACACCCGGTTTTTAGCACCGATTACCAGGTATTAATTGTAAACCTTCCGTACCTTTGTCCCCTCCATGGAAGATGAACAACAACCTGTTGTCCAGGTAACCGATGATCCTTTTGCAGCAGTACGCATTCCTGAATACCGGAACTTAATGACCGGGCGCTTTTTATTTGTATGCGCCATGCGCATGATTACCACCGTTGTAGGCTGGTGGATTTACAAACTTACCAAAGATCCCGCGGCCATTGGGTTAATCGGGCTTTCGGAAGTCATTCCCGCATTTATGCTGGCTCTGTATTCCGGACATAAGGTAGATGTGAGCGACAAAAAGAAACTATTACTGCAATCGATCACCGGGTACTTCCTCGCAGCCTGTTTTCTCTTATTTCTTTCTACCAGCGCGGCCGGGCATTCCTTTCATATCCGGCACATCACCTGGTTTATTTATGGCACATTCTTCTTCACGGGTATACTTCGCTCCTTTGCCGGTCCTTCCTTAAACTCAATGATCGCCACGATTGTACCCAGGCACCTGCTTCAGAACGCCACTACCTGGAACCAGGGCACCTGGCTTTCTGCTTCAGTTACCGGGCATGCCGTGGGCGGCTTCCTGATTGCGCTGGCCGGTATCACCAACACCTTTATTGTAATTGCGGTTCTTATTTTCCTGGCCCTGCTGGCCCTTACCCGGCTAAAGCCCAAACCGCCTTTTAAAGGCAATGTTGAAAAGAAAACATGGGAAAGTGTAGAGGAAGGCCTGCGTTTTGTATTCCGCACCAAGGCGCTGCTGGCAGCCATGGCACTGGATATGTTTGCCGTGCTTTTTGGCGGAGCCGTGGCCATGATCCCCGTTTTTGCCTCCGATATTCTAAAGATCGGGCCCATGGGTTATGGCTGGCTGAACGCCGCTGCAGACATAGGGTCCATCATTATTGTACTAACCCTCACCTTCTCCCCCATGAAAAAGGCCCAGGGTAAAAAGATGCTGATCGCCGTTGCCGGTTATGGCATCTGTATCATTTTATTCGGGTTATCCAAATGGTTCCTGCTTTCGTTCTTTGCATTACTGGTCTCCGGTATCCTCGACGGTATCAGTGTAGTAGTAAGAGGCACTGTGATGCAATTATTAACGCCGGATCATATGCGCGGCCGGGTAAGCAGTGTCAGCAGCATGTTTGTTACCAGCAGTAATGAACTGGGACAGTTTGAAAGTGGCATGATGTCGCGGGTAATGGGCGTTATCCCTTCCGTAATTTTTGGCGGTGGCATGACGCTGATCGTAGTGGCCGCAGCCTGGCTGAAAACACCTACCTTAAGAAAGTTTGAGTACTGATTTTTTTTAGGTACCCAGCGGCAGTACTGCTATCAGCTTTACTTGTGTCACTCACTTGAGCCCCGGTGCACTGCTCGGCATTGCGTTCCGGCTTCAGGTTGGGTTGCGTTTGATGCCCGATGAGAAAAGGCAAATCTGTGCCCCCGGACGTAATCGACTGAAAACTGATTACTGACGACTGAAAGCTGTTTCAAGTTTCAGGTTTAAGGTTTCACGTTGGAGCCATTTCATGCTCGGTGATCTGTTCCTGCACTTCCACATTTCCACATTTTCACATTTCGTATTCAATATTTTACATTCCTGCAGAACGCCACGCGGTATACCGGCTAAAGAAAAATCTCCAGGCAAGCACCGTCGCTTCATTTTCACATTTCCACATTTTCACATTCCTAAAAAAGGAAAAGCTTTAAAGTTCCAGCTAGATCCATTTGACACCTGATGCAAGAAGACAAACTTATAATCCCGGGCGTAATCGGCTGAAGGCTGAAAACTGATCACTGAAAGCTGTTTAAAGAAAGAATCCCGAAGCATAACGGCCTCTTCATTTTCAAATTTTCAAATCTTCACATTTTCACATTCCTAAAGAAGGAAAAGCTTTAAAGTTCCAGCTAGATCCATTTGACACCTGATGCAAGAAGACAAACTTATAATCCCGGGCGTAATCGGCTAAAGGCTGAAAACTGATCACTGAAAGCTGTTTAAAGAAAGAATCCCGAAGCTGTAACGGCAGCTTCATTTTCAAATTTCCACATTTTCACATTTTCACATTATACCCGGCTACCAGAAAACCGTCCCTGCTTCTTTTATACAATTCCCTATCTTTATCCAACCCAATTTATGTTTTCCAGACATTACATACCCGCACTTTTATTTTTCATGGCCGTTGTTGTCATTTTCAATGGTTGTACCGGTACGCATAACTCCACTTCAAAGGATGGCTGGGAGTCGCTGTTCAATGGTAAAAACCTTAACAACTGGATCGTAAAGATCCATCATCATGAAACCGGCGACAATTATGCCAATACATTCCGCGTAGAAGACGGCATGATCAAAGTGCGGTATGATGGTTATGATCATTTTAACGAGCGTTATGGTCACCTTTATTATAAAACACCCCTGTCTCATTATCACCTGAAATTTGAATACCGCTTTCTTCCGCAATCCGAATGGAGAACCGATGCGCCGGAATATACGATTGAAAACAGCGGTATCATGTATCACTCCCAGGACCCGCGTACAATGCCTAAAGAGCAGGACTGGCCCATCTCTATTGAAATGCAGTTACTGGCCGGACTGGCAGATGGCCAGCCAAGAACAACCGGCAACATGTGCTCACCGGGTACGCATATTTTTTACCAGGGCAAACTGGATACCCGGCATTGCATCAACTCTTCTTCCAAAACATTCCCGCCCGGCGTTTGGGTAAAAGGCGAACTGATCGTACACGGCGATTCGCTGATCACCCATATTATCGAAGGGGATACCGTAATGCAATATTCAAAACCCCAGATCGGAGGCCCCGTGGTAAACCGGTATGCACCCGATCAGAAGATCGATGGCAAAGCCCTTACCTCCGGCTATATTGCCCTGCAAAGCGAAGGCCAGCCGATCGACTTCAGGAATATTCAATTAAAAAAATTAAAATAAGGCCGGTCAAACAGGCAGCATATCCGGTCAAACCGGACCGCCATCATCATCCAGGCCAGGGTCGTTCTCTTCATCCCGACCGCAGTGGAGGGATCTCTGCGGCAACTCCCAAACCTGAGTCCTCAGAGCAGCACCATGCCCTTTCCATTCAAACTGTTTCAGCCCGGTAACGGAAGAATAAGGATATTTGCAAACTAAATGCATGGAAATTTATGAATGCGTCCATTATTACAATCGGAGATGAGTTACTGATCGGCCAAACCATCGATACCAACAGCGCTTTTATTGCACAGGAATTTAATAAAAAGGGGATCTGGGTTAAAAGACGGGTAGCCGTGGGCGATGTAGCGGAAGACATTGAAAAGGCACTGGATGAAGAATCCAAAGAGGCGCAGATCGTTATTCTTACCGGTGGACTGGGACCAACGGCCGATGATATTACCAAACCACTTTTGAACAATTATTTCGGGGGTAAAATGGTGCTTGACCCGGATGTGGCCAGGCACATCGAATACCTGTTCCGGGAAGTATACCGCCGGCCCGGCCCCATTGCCGAACGCAACAAAAAGCAGGCAGAGGTACCAGATGTAGCAAAAGTATTACACAATGCCCGCGGATCGGCACCCGGTATGTGGTTTGAAAAAAATGTGAATGGCCGGAATGTGGTCTTCGTTTCATTACCGGGTGTACCACACGAAATGAAAGGGTTGTTGATAGAAGCAGTGATTCCCCGGCTGCTGAAACATTTTAAATTTCCGTTTATCATACACCGTACGGCTTTTACAGCAGGTATGGGTGAATCGATGGTGGCCGAACGGCTGCTGGATTTTGAAGCAGCCCTGCCCAGGCATATAAAACTGGCCTATCTGCCCAGCTATGGTGTTGTAAAACTCCGGCTTACGGCGCAGGGGCAGCAGGAGGAACAACTTACCGAACAAATAAATTTCCAGTTTGGCCAGATGACGGCCCTGCTCGATGATATCGTTGTTTCAAAAGAAGATGAGCCCATTGAAAAAGTAATCGGCCATCTGCTGCTGCAACAGCAAAAAACAATGGCTACCGCCGAAAGCTGCACCGGTGGCAACGTTGCACACTGGATCACCCGCGTACCCGGTGCATCCGCTTATTACAACGGAAGCATTGTTTCTTATTCCAACCTTATTAAAGAAGCGCTCTTAGAAGTACCGGCTGAAACCCTTCGTATGCAGGGCGCGGTGAGCAGCGAAACCGTGGAGGCCATGGTAAAGGGCGCTTTAAAGCAACTGGGTACTGATTATGCGGTTGCCACTTCCGGCATTGCCGGGCCGGATGGAGGTACCCCTAACAAACCGGTGGGCACAATCTGGATCGCTGCAGGAAACCAGGACCGGGTGGTTACCAAACTGCTGCAACTCCGGTTTGACCGTGAACAAAACATCGAGATCACTACCATGCAGACACTTTTATTATTGCGCCGGGTAATTTTGGGCCTGGAGGCCGATCCGGCTTTATAGCAAAACCAGCCGTACCTCCTGCCAGTTTGCTACGCGCTGATGTTTGCCGGCGTCTCTTTGCATGTTGTGTGGCTGGGAATACAACAGGGTTTTACCACCAAAATGATCCAGGTTCTTAAAGTGATCATCCAGCATAATATCGCCCTGAACGATCTTCTTGGAACCACAGAGCACCAGTTGCTCCCAGATAAGAAAGGGAAAATGTTGTTGCAGCCATTGATATTTTTCATAAAGGCTTAGGGGAAATTCCATAGCCGAAGAAACGATATACAGATCATATTGCTGGTTTAGCTGCTGCATTACTTCCACGCTATCCGGTATTACCGGCGCTTCCAGGAAAAAGCCGGGCGTGTTTACATAGGTCCGTACATTTTTAAAGGCTTCCCGTTCTGTTTTCCCGATAATTGCGGCTTCGTCCTGCTCAATACCCAGGTCTAACCGCTCATATTTCCTGAACTGGCTATATACATCAGCCAGCACTCCATCCATGTCTACAATCAAACGTTTCATATATATACTTTTCCCGAAGCATTACATTTTGGCAACATCAGCGCACTGCGTTGGTTAAACCGCTTCAAATTCTTTTGCATAAACCACAATACCGGATACCATTTTCAAACCGCACTCTACCAGTTCCACTGCCATAAAAGCCTCATCCGGCACATCAAACGGGGCCTGTATATTCCAGCGCGAAGCGGGTTGAAAACCAAATTTCGGATAGTAGGTCTCATGTCCCAATACAATTACAGAAAGATAACCAATTTCCCGGGCCTTATGCAACCCCGCCCGGATCAGCGCTGCACCGATCCCCTGCCGCTGAAAGGAGCTGCGGACAGCTATGGGCGCCAGCGCCAGGCTTTCAAAACGATGATTGAAACTGTCAATAATCTTTATTTTGGTAAAAAGCACATGCCCAACGATCGTGCCGTCCATTTCCGCTACCAGCGAAAGTTCCGGAACAAAAGCACTGCTGTTTCTGAGAAGGTCTACCAGGTTCGCTTCATCTGCCCTTCCAAAAGCTTCTTCATTTACTTCCGAAATGGCCGTTGCATCTGCACTGTGCTCTTCCCGAATCAATACGTCCATTGATCTGAAATTTTACCAAATTTAAGAAACGAAGCGCGTAATAGCGGCAGGTTAGAAAATCTTTGCGAAATTTTAGAACTACGAAATAATTCCGGGTTTACACAAGTGATGCCTTATTCATATATGCTGCGCCAGACAAATGCAGATACTTGTTATTGCGTTATTTGAGTCTGCATAAACGTTAAAACACTGCCTTTAACATTTATTAAACTTTTTCAACACCGGTAATTACCAAACATTATATAGCATCCTTGCCATATTTTTTGTACCAGGCCACCAGCCAGTATACCACTTCATCGTATGCATATTTTCCTGCGGGCTGGTTGTTAATCTTCAGGTAATTGGCATACAGCCAGCTGACAACCGTTTCTACTTTGCCCTGGTACTTTTCATAAAAAGCGCGATAGGCCGCCATATCCCGTTGCACCTGCGGGTGAAGGGTACTGTCGTATTGTTTTACCTTCGTTGAATCGGCCATATATAACATGCCCTGGGCATACGCATACATTACAAAATCGGTTGCATACTGAAAATGAATAGAAGGATGTTGCCGGCTGGTCAAAAAGCTCAGGAAATTGGCTTCACTTTCCATTCCATAACCCGCCTGATGCCCTATTTCATGAGTAACTACAGAAGGCAACAGGAAGTCTGGAATGGTAGTATTTACCTGCGCCTCCCCGGAAAATGGATTGTAATAACCCTGCACGCCTGTATAGTTCATCAGCCTGCCAAAAAGCGAGGACTTTACCGATACCGGCCGGCTGTCTAAAAAGGGATATCTTTTCCGGGTAAGGCGATACGCTTCTTCTGCCTGTTTAAAAAGATATTCCTGGTTGGTAAGCGAATCCCGGTCCTGTATCCGCAATAAGGTTATATCATGATTAATGCGGGTATGCAGCAGCTGCACCAGCGTATCCATATCCTGTGTGGTTATGTTTTTCTCAGGAAGATCAAACTGAACAGCAATACCCTGCCGGCTGTAGTTCAACCCCCAGGCGGCATAAAAAACCACATAAAGCAATAACACCGCAAAAGCCAGTTTCCGGAAACCGGCGGCCCACCGTATGGGCTGTTTGCGCCGGTTAAAGAACCGTTTAATGCCGCGGGCAGCGATGAACAGGATATAAAAGATCAGGACTGCATAAAAAACATCCCCGATGCTAAAAGGCAGCCATCCAAAAAGGAACCGCAATGTTTTTGAAATGCCCATATAAAGGCCACGTGTGTACCAGGTTTCCACAAAACCGGGAAACAGGGAAACCAGTTTAATAACGAGTGCTGTTATTCCCAGCAATACCCAGGTCCTGTGCGTACGTATCCAAGCCAGCCATTTCATAAAAACAAATGTATCATATTAAATGAATGATCATACCCTGCCGCTTTATTAATTTTGGGTATGAAAATCGATCCGGTTATTGTAACCCTAAAGAACCAGGTTAGCATTACCATCAGAGCCGCCATAAAAACAGATGCCGAGGGCTTGCTGGAAGCCGGCTGGCGTTATCTGCAGGAAAGTCCCTATCTGATCACTACCGTTAATGAATTTAACTTTACAAAATCACAGGAACAGGCCTGGATCCGCTCGTTGAACGAAAGCGACAACAGCTTGCTGTTGGTGGCCGTATACAATCACAAAATCATTGGAAATCTTCAGCTGCGCGGGGAACCCCGTAGTAAGATACGGCACAATGCCCTGCTGGGAATTGCCATCCGGAAACAATGGCAATCGATCGGCCTGGGAACCGCGCTGATCGGTACCGCTGTAAACTGGGCCCAGCGCAAGGGCATATTGAAAACCATCTGGCTGCATGTACATGCCACCAATGAACCGGGCATCGCCCTTTATCAAAAAATGGGATTCAGGGAAACCGGTCGGCAATCGCATTATATAAAAGAACCGGATGGACGGTTTACCGATAATATACTGATGGGATTGTTACTGGATTAAGCATTCGAAGCATTTTCCAGCCACCGGAGGGCCCCATAGGCCATTAACCCCATTCCCAGCTCCAGCGCTTCTTCATCGATATTAAAGGTGGGCGTATGTAAGGCCGAACAGATATCAAGGCCTTCATTGCGCACGCCAAGCAGATAGAAAAATGATGGCAGTTCCTGGCTATAATAAGCAAAATCTTCAGAGGCCATCCAGATATCCTGGGGAAGGACCTGCTCCGGGCCCGCATATTCCTCAAAATAGGTACGCATTTGTTCCCCCAGGACTTCATCATTCTTTAAATGCGGGTATCCCCTGCGAATCTCGATCTCGCATCGCCCTCCCATGCCAGATACCAGGGTCTGCGCCAGTTCTTTTATACGGCGATGAGCCTCTGTTCGCCAGGACTCATCCAGGGTACGGAACGTACCTTCAATAAGCACCATATCCGGAATGATATTGATGGCGCCGTCTGCTTTTAATTTTCCAAAAGACAAAACGGTAGGCATCAGCGGCGGCGCATTGCGGCTCACCACCTGTTGCAATGCCTGCAGCAGCGAGCAGGTGATCATCACCGGATCCACCCCTTTATGTGGTTCTGCGCCATGGCCGCCTTTTCCGTATACTTCTATTTTTATTTCATCCATCGATGCCATAAACAAACCGGTACGCATTCCGATCTTTCCTGCCGGAATCGCCGGCATCACATGCTGCCCCAACACCACATCCGCCTGGGGATCGGTTAATCCACCTTCTTCAATCACCTGCTTTGCCCCGCCCGGCAGCAATTCCTCTCCCGGCTGAAAGATCAGTTTAACGGTTCCTGAAAAATCGGCCTTCATCGATTCCAGGATGCGCGCCACACCCAACAGGGACGCGGTATGCGCGTCATGTCCGCAAGCGTGCATCACCCCATCATGCACCGACCGGTACGCCACCGCATTCGCCTCTGTAATGGGTAATGCATCGATATCGGCCCGCAAAGCAATTACTTTATCAGAAGATCCCGCTCCTTTTATAACCGCCAGCACACCCGTTCCTGCAATGGGCTTCCAGGGGATGTTCATCCTGTCCAGTGCTTCTTTTATAAATGCCGAAGTCCGGAACTCCTTAAAGGAAAGCTCCGGATGCTGGTGCAGGTGTCTCCGGAAGCCGGTTACTTCCTCTTTGATCGCCGCGGCGGCGGCATGTACCTTTCTTTTCAGATCCATAATGCGATAGCGTATTTATGCGTTGTAGCGGATATCCTGGCAAAGCAGTAAAATTAACACACCCGCTTTAAATTACAGGGGAAAACGTCTTTAAATTATTTACATCCACCAATGATGATGATTCCGGGGATAATGCTCCTGAAAATTTCGAGAACATGGCTCATGTCACCCCTTCGGGGTTTAAATCGCCCAATGATTCGAAGCTAGTATCCTTGCATCCCTTCGGGATTGAGGAGGTGATGATTCCTTAAACTTAGTGTGTTTGTGCTGGTATAAAGAGAATGCATCTGAATTATTATTCCATTGACAGCAGCTATAAATCATTTCATAGCAGGTTATCCGTAAGAGATGAAACAGGTAAATCCCGAAGGGATGATCTGATTATAACAACTAGATCTGGAGATCAGGAACCCCGAAGGGGTGACATGCATCATTGAGTATGGGGTGTACCAATTTTTGCAGTGTTGTATGTCACCCCTTCGGGGTTTAAATCACCCAATGATTCGATGCTGGTATCCTTGCATCCCTTCGGGATTGAAGAAAGCTGCTAGTACATAAATACTGCATATTTGTCCTGGTTTTAATAAGGAGCTCATCTGAGTTATTATATCACTATCAAACAGCTACCGATCATTTCTGCTCTTCAGGATTCAGCAGGAAAGACCAATGATTGATCCATAAGAGGTGCAACAGGTAAATCCTGAAGGGATGACATGATTATAACACAGCTAAGCCCCGGGGACCAGGAACCCCGAAGGGGTGACATGAATCATCGGAGTAAGGGGTGTGCCAATTTTTACAGTGTTGTATGTCACCCCTTCGGGGTTTAAAACCCTTCCAATCACCCGATGCTATTAGTATTGCATCCCTTTGGGATTATGAAAGCACAATAATACAGGACATCAGATTTCGCCAGGAAAGGCCGGCGAACATCTGCGTAAAACACAGCGGTATCTGCGGTCAAAGTCATCACCAGCCACTCCGGACACTTAATTAAAATACCGGCCCTGCGTGCGCTTATGCCGAAATAAATATCTTTGTTCCGGAATCTTTATCAGCATGACAGCACACAATGAGATAATTGAAAAGACGCTTGTTTTTGTTCAGCAGCAGCTACAGGGTGCAGAGGCCGGGCACGACTGGTTTCATATTGAGCGGGTTTGGAAAACTGCCAAACATATTGCAGCACAGGAAACATCCAACCTCCTGGTGGTGGAGTTGGGAGCTTTGCTGCATGATATCGCCGACGCTAAATTTCATAACGGTGATGAGACCCTGGGTCCGCGTATTGCCCGGCAATTCCTGGAAAAAGAACAGGTGGCCGAACCGGTTATTACCGCAGTGGAAAATATTATCCGCCATATTTCCTTTAAAGGAAGCTATACATCAGAAAACTATAAAACCATTGAGCTGGACATTGTGCAGGATGCGGACAGGCTGGATGCACTGGGCGCTATCGGCATTGCCCGGGCTTTTAATTATGGGGGGTATAAGAACCGGAAATTATACGACCCGGCCATAAAACCGGCGCATTATACCACAAAAGAACAATACAAAAACAACGAGGCCCCCACTATCAATCATTTTTATGAAAAATTGTTTTTATTAAAAGACAAGATGAACACGGCAACCGGCAAACAAATGGCCGAAGACCGGCACAGGTTTATGGAAACCTTTGTGGAACAATTTTACCAGGAATGGAATGGCTTAAACTAATCCGGTCCTATAACGTATAAACATGAAAATGATTCCTAAACATACAGCTGCTGCGCTCAATATCTTCACCACTATGTCGTCACTGGCCCGGAAAGAAAATGCCTACAATCTTTCACAGGGTCTGCCCGATTTTCCGGTGTTCCCGGCACTAAGTGATTTACTAAAGGAGGCGACAACAGCAGGCTTCAACCAGTATGCCCCAATGCCAGGACTGACGGAACTGCGGGAAAATATTGCGGCCGTTTTTAACAACAGGCACCAAACAGATTATTGCAGTCCGGACACCGTCACTGTTACGCCGGGCGCTACCTACGGCATCTTTACCGCGCTGACAACGGTACTGAATAAAGGGGATGAAGTCATTTACCTGGAACCGGCTTTTGACTGTTATGTGCCGGCCATCGAAATTAACGGGGGCATTCCGGTTTGTATACAGCTCGATGAACAGAAAAACTTCGAGATCGACTGGCAGCAGATCAGGGATGCCATTACGGAAAGAACGAAAGCCATTATCATTAACACACCGCATAACCCAACCGGAAGGGTATGGACCTCTGCCGACTGGGATCAACTGGCTTCGATCATTGGCGAACGGGAGATCTATGTTATATCGGATGAGGTTTATGATACCATCGTGTATGACGGACAGCTACACCTTCCGGGATTTCTTCAAAAAGGCCTGGAAGGGAAAGTGCTGTCGGTATATTCCTTTGGGAAAATGTATCATATTACCGGCTGGAAGGTTGGCTTCTTAATCGCAGCCCCGGCACTCACCGAAGCCTTCCGTTCCATTCACCAGTACCTGAGCTTTAGTGTAAACACACCGGCCCAATACGCGCTGGCAAAATATCTTTTATTGCCTGACCAGGAGCCCGCTTCAGTAATGCTGCAAACCAAACGCGATCTGCTGATTCAAAGGATGCAGCTTTCCCGGTTTCAGCTGAAAGCCCCGTCAAAAGGCACCTATTTTCAACTATTCGATTATAGCGCCATCAGCGATATGGATGATATTGCGTTTGCCCGCTGGCTCGCAACAGAACATAAAGTAGCCACTATTCCATTAAGTGCCTTTTACCGGAAGCCTCCGGGGATCCGGCAGGTACGGTTGAGCTTTGCCAAGAACGATGATATACTGGAAGCGGCGACTGAAATCCTTTGTAGCTTATAAAACATTACCGGCTGTTATACCGGATCTGGTTAGTCTGGCAAAAGGATTCAAATTGAGTCCGGATATTTTTCCATTGTTTGGGAGTAAATTTACAAACCACTTTATTTTCCCTGTCAAACACCAGGGTATACTTAAACCGCATCTGGTTGAAAGTTTTAACGCGCACCCCCGAAATAGTGGTTGTTACCTTATCTTCATTTTCATACTTTTCAGCAAACGCATCAATCGCCTGTAAGAAACGGTATGTCTCCGCCGCATTCCCTTTGAAATACGTAACTTCATAAGCGCCCGTATCCCAGCTGTCGTGATAAAGCTGGTATCCCCAAAGCGAAAATGTGTCGGTCTTTTCCTGACCCGGTTGCTTCTCCAGTTGTTTCCAGTAAGAAAGATAGGTCATTTGTATCCTGCCCGTAAATACCGGTTCCAGTTTATATACCTGTGAAAATAAAGCAGTGGAACAAAACATCCACAACAGGAAAAGCATTAATTTTTTCATAGACATCTGGTTGCTTATTTTAGTAATACACAAAAATAGCCGGAAGCATACCCGCAACCGAACCCATAGGTTTGAATTAGGAAAAGATTAACCCCTGCCCCGGGGGAATAGTGAATGGTCAATAAATTCTGTATACAGGAAACCAAAAAACAAGAACCAAATTTCAAATATCAAAAGACAAGATCCCAAAAATCCAAAAGAAAGAGACAGACCTCATCGCATGACACTGATAACTGATAACTGATGGCTGATAACTGAAGGCTCCTGACCTGGAATAAATTCTAAAATATTAAATACCAAATTCTAAAGGGTCAAAAAACAAGAACCAAATCACAAATATCAAAAGACAAGATCCAAAAAAATTCCAAGAGAGAGAGAGAGAGAGAGAGAGACAGACCTCATCGCATGACATCACAACTGATAACTGATGGCTGAAAACTGAAAGCTCCTGACCTGGAATAAATTCTAAATATTAAATACCAAATTCTAAAGGGTCAAAAAAACAAGATCCAAATCACAAATATCAAAAGACAAGATCCAAAAAAAAAATCAAAATATTAAACCCTAAATTCTAAAGCGCCAGGAATAAAAATCAAAGATCAAAAGACAAAACCTCAAACAGGACCGGATCATCTGATAGCTACCTGCTAATTGCTATTCCTCCCTGGCAAACCAGTCTCCTATCCCGTTTGCACCCCAAACAAATAACCCACCAGCGCGGTAGCGCCCATGGCCACCGTACCCCAGAAACAAACCCTCAGGATTCCTTTTATGATACTGGATCCACCGGCCCGGGCAGCTATCATACCGGCAATGGCGAGGAACACAATGGAGCTTAGATATTCGCTAACCACCATGTATTTAACCGGCGCAAAAATAGCCACCACCAGGGGCAGCACACCACCGGCAATAAAGGAAGCTCCGGAAGCGATTGCCGCCTGAAACGGACGGGCCTGCGTCATTTCATTGATGCCCAGCTCATCCTTGGCGTGGGCCTCCAATGCATTGTGCGCCGTAAGTGCCTGGGCTACCTCCATGGATAGTTCCGGAGACAGTCCGCGGCCCTCATATATTTTCGCCAGTTCTTTTAGCTCCACATCCGGCATGGTTGCCAACTCTTTTTCTTCCCTTTTCAGATCAGCGGTTTCAATGTCCGACTGCGAGCTTACAGACACATATTCACCCGCCGCCATAGAAAAGGCACCGGCCACAATACCTGCCAGCGCCGCCAGTACAATCGGATTGCGTAGATCGGTGGCCGCAGCAATACCGATCACCAGGCTCGATGTAGACAGGATGCCATCGTTGGCGCCCAGCACCGCAGCCCGCAGCCATCCGCTCCGGTTAATATAATGCACTTCTAAATAGTGTTCCCTTTCCATGGTAAAGATTTAAGGCGTTTAAAATACAGGGGGCTGTTATCCGGTAGCTCCTGCTTTTTGAAGAATTGTTACATGCATTGCTAAATTAATCATTTCTCCGGCATCCTCCCAACAGATCCATATTCAAAGAAAGCGGTTAACTTTGATGAGCTGGTATTCAGCAACAGGATTCGATCCATGCAAAACAACTTTTTATAATTGTGTATATTCCTTCGATCAATCGCATGACCAACAATGAAGAGATCCGCTCCTTTATAGAACGGTTTTCATTCGGAACGATTGTTACAACAGCCGCGGAGGCGCTCCCCATCGCCACGCACCTGCCTTTCCTTATGAAACAGGAAAATGATTCACTGGTATTGATTGCTCATTTCGCCAAAGCCAATCCTCAGTGGAAACAGATTGAAAACAATGGACAGGTGCTGGTGATCTTCCAGGAACCGCATGCCTATATCTCGCCGTTTCACTATGAAAAGGAACTCAATGTACCTACCTGGAATTATATAGCCGTTCATGTTTACGGCCAGGGATCCCTGATTACAGAACAGGATGCCGTCTTTGAAATACTGGACCAGACCGTTGCGCAGTATGAACAGGCTTATAAAACCCGGTATGATCAGCTTCCGCCAGACTTTAAACTTAAAATGAGCCAGGGCATTGTGGCGTTTAAAATCCGGGCTACCGAAATCCAGGCCAAGCAAAAGCTGAGTCAGAACAAAACAACAGCCGAACAGGAAAAGATCATTCATACCCTTGCCCAAAGCCAGGACAGCAATGAGCGCTATATTGCAGCATACATGCAAAAAAATCAGCAGCCGTTATGACGGGTTATCATGCCCGCATAACAAAGAGCATCTCTTTATTGATTCCGGCGGCACTGTTTTCTTTTGTAACGGGCTGTTTTCGTCCGCCCATGACACCGGTATACGCATTACAGGATCCCTGTGCAGAAACGAAAGCCATCGCAGAAAAAGCCACGCTTTTTTCAAAACACATGATGTACCGTGCTGCATTGGCAGCGATCACCAGGGCTGCGATCGATCAAAAGGAGCATGCCATATCCTTTGGCCTTGCCTCCAACGACAGCATCATACATTCGGCGATCAGTAACGGCACAGTGAATACGGCCCTTGTTCCCTCTATCACCCATCGTTTTGCAGACCTGCATAATCATCCGGAAAACCGTCCGCCATCCAGTGGTGATCTGTATCATTTTATTGACCAGGCAATGGCCAATAATGAAACGTATCAAAAATTTATCGTACTACCCAACGGCACGCAGTACGCCCTGGTGCTTGTCAGCGCACAGGCTGCCAGGGTCTTTAACACCCGCTTTCCCAGAACCCGGGGCATTCGGGATACCATCGCCCAAATACAATACCAGCCTACCTTCCCTAAGTTATTAATTGATGAAATCAATCAATTGAAAGGTTGGGGCGGAGCTACAGAAGAAGCTGCAATGGCGTATATACTTCAAAAATATCATACCGGTGTTGCATTATTAAAAAGAGACAGCGATGGCAGCTTCAAAAAAGTATATACCGTCGAACAGCAAAAGGACGGAACCCGGGCTTATACTGCCTGCACCTGCCTTAACTGATATTAGAACCGTTTATATTTCAGGTAAATTTCCAGCGCCCGGGCCTGGCGTGCTCCTCCCTCCCGGATAGCTTTTTCACGAAACTCCGGTTGGTGCATCTTCCGCTCCAGCCTTCTAAGGCGCCACAAGAAAAAGTAGGCGATATTTCCAACCACCGGCCTGGGAATCTGTAGCAAACTACAGGAATAGCCCCCCAGGAAGAAATGATTGTAAAACAGGTGCAACTGCTGCATCAGCCTGCGCGCCCATATCGATTTCGGAAAGCCGGAAGTTACGGTTTCACTGATCAGCGCCTGCGCCAGGGCCACCGAATCGGCATCACCTTTCGACTGGGTCATGGTCCAGTAGTAGAGGGCTTCGATCGCTTCCGGTTCGTTCTCCGGCAACAGTTCCAGGGGAATGCCTAGAAGGTATCCGATATATTTCCACAAATGAAAAAGGCCTTCCGTTTCTTCAGCAGAGGGCCGGAATCCCATACGCCGCAGACCGGTAAGAAAAACCAGTGAAAAGCCCAGTTGTGTAGCCAGCATATCCCAGGTATTCAGCGGCACACCCCATTGCGCTGTATCCCAATCTGTTTTTTCAAGGATGTTTACACGGGAATACGAATGAATAAGGCGGGTACTAAGCACCTGGAACAATCCACGTCCGCCATTCTTAAAGGCTCCGGAACGGGTAATGCTGATCCAGAAAAGCGTTGTTTCAGTGAGCCGTTTCGCAGCACCTTTTTTTAGCGCCCCGGTGTAGATCAGTGGCTTATTGATAGCTGCAGATTCATAGCCGCCCATTAAACAATAATTGCGCAATACCAGCAAACCGGGAATGCCGGAGCGCTGACTTAATTCAATGCCCTTATCTATTTTATCATGATCCAGCCAGGAGGGATTGATTTCAAAAGTATTGAAGAAAGTACCCAGGATAAGCGAAGCTTTCCTGCTTATGTTGTCGTTCCGCAGATAGGCTTCCAACTCCGCATGCGCTGCTGCAAACCCCACCTGGTTATAAAGCTGGTGTACCACGGCATCTCCGGCCCGGTCCCATTCCAGCAGGTATCGTTTAAGGGAGTCTGCATTCCGGATATCGGGTGTATATCCTAATTGCTGCAATAATAAACGCCCTGCTCCTTTTTTCCAGTAATGATCAAAGGACGTCGTATTAACCTGGTAACGGGAAGGCGTTTCCATAAAAACTTAAAACAGGGAAGCAGGCGAAAAGTTTAAGCAAAAAACAAATAACTGATACCGATGGCCGTTATGATACCAGCCAGGTCGGCCAGCAACATGGTGCCGATGGAATACCGTGTATTTTTAATCCCCACGGCACCAAAATAAACCGCCACTACATAAAACGTGGTGTCGGCAGCGCCCTGGAATACGCCCGAAAGCTTACTGGCAAAAGAATCCGGACCAAAAGTGGTCATGGTACTTACCATCATTCCCCGGGCCGCGCCTCCGCTAAGCGGACGGATCAATGCGGTGGGCAGGGCATCTACAAAACGGGTATCTGCTCCCATGGCATGAAATACATATTTCATCCCGTTTATGACCATGTCAAAAGTTCCGCTGGTACGCAGCATACTTACAGCAACCAGGATACCCAGGATATAAGGAATGATCTTTATCGCCGTATCAAAACCGCCCCTGGCCCCATCGATGAACGAACTGAATACATCGATTTTTTTATATACGCCTCCCAATACGATCAGTATAAACACCAGCAGGATCAGTCCATTGCTCAGGACGCCGGAAAAGGATTGGATCGAAGCGGCATTTAAAGAAGATACATAAAGCACCAGGGCCACCACGGCTGCCGATATGCCCAACAGCCAGGCCAGGATCACCGGTTGAAAGAGATTCACTTTTTGCCGGAATGAAACAATGATCAGGGCTACCAGCGTTCCCACAAAGGTCACGATCATACAGGGAATAAATACATCGGTAGGGTCAGAAGCGTTTTGAGCCGCCCGGATAGCGATAACACTCACCGGTATTAAATTAAAGCCTGCCGCATGTAAACAAAGGAACATGATCTGGGCATTGGAGGCTACTTCTTTATTCGGGTTCAGTTCCTGCAGACTATCCATTGCTTTAAGGCCGAAGGGTGTTGCCGCATTATCCAGTCCCAGGAAATTGGCCGAAAAATTCATCACCATATGTCCCATGGCCGGATGATCTTTGGGTACGTCCGGAAAGATCTTTGAAAAAAAGGGACCAATGATGCGGGATAAAAACCGGATCCCCCCGGCTTTTTCCGCGATGCTCATAAAACCCATAAAAAGACAGAGGACCCCGATCAGTTTCAGACAGATCTCCACAGCAACCCAGCAGGTTTCAATAACCCCATCCAGCTTTAGCGGGTTGGCGGGGTCGCTGGCCTTGCCACTGATCATGTAGCTGAAAAGCTGTGTTTCTCCCAGAAAAAAGCACTTGAAGGCGGCAACCAGAATAGCGATAATGATAAATGCCGACCAGATCCTGCTCAATGCCATAATGCGTCAGATTATGATTTTAAATCGAAAGCGGGAAGTTAGGCTTTATTTGAGAATTGCGCCGGAGAATTTGTACCTTTGCGGCCGGAAAATTGAGATCCAAAGATCCAAAGATCCAAAGATCCAAAGATCCAAAGATCCAAAGATCCAAGATCCAAAGATCCAAAGATCCAAAGATCGAAGGCCGGGTTTGAAATTTGGAACCTGGGTTTTGGAATTTGAGATTTAGAATTTAGTATTTCGTATTTGTAATTTGAATTTTATCGCATAATGGCATTACAGGCAGGCATCGTGGGATTACCCAACGTAGGAAAATCAACGTTATTTAACGCAGTTAGCAACAGTGCAAAAGCACAGGCAAGCAATTACCGCTTTTGTACCATCGAGCCCAATGTGGGTCTTGTAAACGTACCTGATGAGCGGCTGAGCGTACTTACGGAGCTGGTACAACCGGAGCGGGTTGTGCCTACGCAGATCGAAATCGTTGATATCGCCGGACTCGTGCGGGGTGCCAGCAAGGGCGAAGGGCTGGGCAATAAATTCCTGGCCAATATCCGTGAAGTAGATGCTATTATTCATGTGATCCGCTGTTTTGAGGATGAGAATATTTTGCGGGATGAAGGGGCTATTAACCCCGTGGGTGATAAAGAAATTATTGATACGGAATTACAGTTAAAAGACCTGGACAGCGTGGAAAAGCAGATCCAGAAAAAAGAAAAGCAGGCCAAAACTGATCCGAAGGCAAAAGTGGAGCTGGAAGTGCTGCTGCAATGCAAGGCACACCTGGAGCAGGGAAAAAGCATTCGTTCCCTGGACCTGAGCAAAGAAGAAAAGGAAACTGTTGCCGACCTTTTCCTGCTTACTGACAAGCCGGTTTTATATGTTGCAAACGTGGATGAACCTTCTATGCACACCGGTAATAAATTTTCAGAAGCATTGAAAGCATCCATTGTGAGCGAAAATGCGGAAATGATCGTGATGAATAATTCGATTGAAGCGCAGATCTCTGAAATGGAGGATCCGGATGACAAGGCGCTGTTTATGGATGAATATAAAATGACGGAACCCGCCCTGGATCGCCTGATCCGTTCGGCCTACAAATTACTGGGACTAAATACCTATTTCACTGCGGGCGTGCAGGAAGTGCGCGCCTGGACCTTCCACAACGGGTGGAAAGCGCCTCAATGTGCCGGTGTGATCCATACCGATTTTGAAAAAGGGTTCATCAAAGCCGAAGTGATCGCTTACAATGACTTTGTGCAATACAAGTCCGAAGCAGGAGCCCGTGATGCAGGAAAGCTTCGTATTGAAGGAAAAGAGTACCCGGTGAAAGACGGCGACATCATGCATTTCCGGTTTAACGTATAATTTTTATAGCCCAGGCGATGGCACTTATGGTGGCGGTCATGTACCTGTCCGCCGCGGAGGATCGCACACTTCTGCAGCGGTGCAGGGTGTTTCCTTATAACGCCTGCATACAGTTGCGTGGCTCGTTTTCGTTATAATCATGTCATCCCTTCGGGATTTACCTGTTTCATCTCCTACGGATCTATCACCTGCTATGAAATGATTTATAGCTGCTGATTATGGAATAATATTCAGATGCATTTTCCTCTTTATACCAGAACAAACGCGCTGAGTTTAAGGAATCATTACTTTCTCAATCCCGAAGGGATGCAATGATTCTAGCATCGAATCATTGAGGTTTTAAACCCCGAAGGGGTGATATACAACATTGCAAAAATTGGCACAACCCCAACTCCGATGATTCATATCACCCCTTCGGGGTTCCTGATCTCCGGGGTCTAGTTGTTATAATCATGTCATCCCTTCGGGATTTACCTATTTTACATCTTACGGATCAATCATCGGTTTTCACGTGGATTCGAAAAGAAGAAATAATTTATAGCTGTTTGATTATGGGACAACAATCAGATATGTTCCGCCCTTATTTAAACCAGGACAAATATGCAGTGTTTGGATGTAATAGCAGCTTTATCAATCCCGGAGGGATGCAATGACTCTAGCATCGAATCATTGAAGGATTTAACCCCCGAAAGGGTGATATACAACATTGCAAAAATTGGCACAACCCCAACTCCGATGATTCATGTCACCCCTTCGGGGTTCCTGATCTCCGGGGCTAGTTGTTATAATCATGTCATCCCTTCGGGATTTACCTGTTGCACCGCTCATGGATCAATCATTGGTCTTTCCTGCTGAATCCTGAAGAGCAGAAATGATCGGTAGCTGTTTGAGAGTGATATAATAACTCAGATGCGCTCCGCTCTTATTTAAACCAGGACAAATATGCAGTGTTTGGATGTAATAGCAGCTTTCTCAATCCCGAAGGGATGCAAGGATACTAGCATCGAATCATTGGAGATTTAAACCCCGAAGGGGTGATATACAACACCTTCATATTCCGTTCTTTTCATCCCGGCCACTATAATCACGCGCATTCTTTATGCCACTGAAACACAGAGGGCATCGGTAAAGCCGATACCCTCAAATATGTTATCAAAACCTCCGGGATTCTTTGCGCTTCCGCATCTTATGGTTAAATACGGACTTCCCTCCTCAAAAAACATCAAAGCTCCACCACTACCTGGTTACGGGTCAGATCTTCCAGTGTATCTCTTTTACGGATCAGCTGCGCTTTTCCATTACGCACAATCACTTCCGCAGGACGAAAACGGGAGTTAAAGGTAGAGGCCATTTCATAGCCATAAGCTCCGGCATTATAAAACACCAGCAGATCCCCTTCCCGTACTTCCGGCAGCGGCCGGTCCCAGGCAAACGTATCCGTTTCACAAATATTTCCCACTATCGAATAGGGCTTTGTTGCCCCATCGGGATTGCTTAGATTCTCGATCCGGTGGTAGGCATCATAAAACATCGGGCGGATCAGGTGATTGAACCCGCTGTTGATGCTTACAAAGGTAGTAGCCGCCGTTTCCTTTAAAAGGTTCACGGATGTAACCAGGTACCCGCATTCACTTACCATAAACTTACCCGGCTCAAACCAGATCTCCAGGTTGCGTGCGGCTTCATGTGCATCAAAGGCCGCCAGCACTTTTTGCGAAAGCTCCTCGATATTGATCACCGGATCACCATCTTTATATGCCACTTTAAAACCTCCGCCCAGGTCAATCGATTTCAGATCGGGAAAATGCGGAATAATATCAAATAGCACATCAATTCCTTTTATAAAAATATCCGCGTCTTTAATATCGCTTCCGGTATGAATATGCAGGTTGTGGATCCGGATATCATATTGCTTTATAAGCGCCTCTAACAGCCCCAGTTGCTCCACAGGAATACCAAATTTGCTCCGGTCGTGCCCCGTTGATATTTTAAGATTGCCGCCGGCCATAATATTCGGACGCAGCCGCACACCCACCGGATATTGGGCGCCATATTTTTCACCCAGTTTCTGAAGATTGTAAAGGCTATCGATATTCACAAACACGCCCAGCTTCAGCGCCTCTTCAATTTCAGAAAAATGGATCCCATTGCTGGTATACAGTACCCTCGAAGGCTCAAAACCCGCCTGCAGCGCCAGCTTTACCTCGTTAATAGAACTGCAATCCACATTCGCGCCCAGTTTATGAATAAAACGAAGCACACTCAGATTGGTTAATGCCTTTGCCGCATAAAATATCTTTACGCGCCCCCCATCAAAAGCGGTACGCAATCGCTGGTATTGCTTTTCAATTTTATCAGCATTATATACATATACCGGGGTTCCAAATTCCTGTGCAATCTGGATCAGCTGTTCGTTTGTTAATTGTTCGCTCATAATGGTATTTACAAAAAAAGCAGTAAAATTACTGCTACATAAAAAATAATATGCCGGGCAGCAGTTACTCTTCCTCCGGCTTCTTCGAGTTATCTTCTGTTGAATCTTCTTCGTTATTTCCTGCTTCTATATCCGTATCCGCTTCCGCATGGTCTTCTTGCTGCGATGGGGTTTCAGGTTCTGGATCTTCTTGCCCTTCTATCGTTTCTCCTTCCTGCGCTTCTTCAGATACAGCCTCTTCCTGCTGGACTTCATCAGCTGTAGCGGTGGCATCATCTGTTCCGGCGGCTTCTACCAGTTCTCCATTTTCCGCCACAACAAGCGGATGAGCTGCATCATCAACTACGGCATCCGGCACAATCGCATTTCCCTCTTCATCAACCGGCGTAGGCAGGATCTCCTGCTCTGCCAGCACTTCCTTTATTTTCGGCAGCTCTTCTGCTGAATTGATGCCAAAATAATCCATAAATGTTTTTGAGGTGGAATACACCAGGGGATGACCGGGCAGCTTTTCGTTCCGGCCGCTGATAATCACCAGTTCTTTTTCCAGCAATTTCTGAATGGCATAGTCTGCACTAACGCCCCGGATGGCTTCAATCTCGCCCTTTGTAACCGGCTGCTTATACGCAATGATCGATAAGGTTTCAAGTGCCGCCGGCGACAGGCGTTTCATAAACTTATCCCCATTGATCTGGGCAACCGTTTTATGATAATCTTTTTTGGTGAGGAATTGCCAGCCGCCACCGCTTTCACGTACTTCAAACGGGTAAAACTCCGAGTTATATTTTTCTACAACCCCTTCAATAGAGGCTTCTACCTGATCCAACGTGATCTTATCTTCCATGAACCCGAATGCGTTGTTCAGCAGGTCCGTCAACTCCAGCGGGGTAAGCGGCTTATCGCTTGCGAAGATCAGTGCTTCAATATGTGGAATCAATCCGGTTATGTCCATGATAAGCGTTTGATGTTAAAAATTTGAAATTTGAGGCTGAACATCAGACCAAAAACTTCAAATCTCAAACTTAATTATCCCTGTAAGGCTGCGGCACCGCTTACGATCTCCGTCAACTCTGTAGTGATGGCCGCCTGGCGCGCCCGGTTGTAGGAAAGTTTCAGGTTCCGCAACATTTCATTTGCGTTCTCTGATGCTTTGTCCATGGAAGTCATCCGCGCGCCGTGCTCAGAAGCGTTTGAATCCAGCACTGCCTTAAACAATTGCGTATTCAGGATCTTAGGCATCAGCTCTCCAATCAGCTCTTCTTTATTGGGATCAAAAATAAAATCTGCTTTTACAACACCTTCTTTCTTCTCCACTTTCGGGATGGGTAAGAAGGGCTCCACTGTAAAGACCTGTGTTGCCGCATTTCTAAACTGGCTGTATACGATCTCCACTGCATCAAATTGCTTCTCTTCAAAAGCCTTCATGGCTTCGGTAGCAATCTTCTGCACATTCTCAAAAGAGAGCTGCAGGAAAATATCCTTATAAGTATCATCGGTTTTATACCCGGCCTTTGTCAGCGCCTCATATCCTTTTTTACCCAGGTTCCAGATGGTTACATTGCCTTTTTCAAACTGGCGCTGGTATTTTTCGCGGATCAGGGATTTAGTCAGCTTCACTACATTTGCGTTAAACGCTCCCGCCAATCCACGATCGCTGGTAATGGCGATCACCAGTACTTTTTCAACCGGCCGTTCAGCAGCCAGTGCCATTTCGGTATCACCGTCGTTATTACTCACGATATTGCTCAGCATTTCCTGCAGCTTCTGGGCATAAGGCCGCATTTGAAGGATGGCATCCTGTGCACGACGGAATTTTGCCGCACTTACCATTTTCATTGCCTTGGTAATCTGCTGCATGCTTTGTACCGAACTGATGCGATTGCGAACCTCTTTTAACTGACCTGCCATAGTTTTCTGACTGTTTTAATGCGGAATATCCGTGATTTTAAGGCGCAAAAGTAAGCGCTAATCGCCAGATTTCCATATCTGAAAGCGGTAAATTGGACAGCTTGTGGAAAAAGGGCTGATAAATCTGCAAAACAGGCCGTTTATCTACTGTAATACAATACATTAGCTACCGCCCGCTCGCCCTCATGATCCCATTTCTTATTATCTGTCGGATGGTTGATCACTCCGCTTTTCCGGGTCCACAAAGTGGAAGAACCGCCACCATCGAAATTGATGGCAGCAGTGCAGTTTAACCAACGCATGATTTTCTGTAACTCATTCAGGCTTAAACCTGCCGCATTCGCATTCCGCCCATCGGCCACAAGGAGGATCACCTTCCCTTTTTTGGTAACGCCTACGGCTGTACGGGGATGCCGGTTCTGCGAAAAAGCCGAAGCATCCATTACTGCATCAACGGAATGCAGGGTTAATAAAGGGCCATTGGCTAAAACGGAGCTGGCAGCGATATGGTTCGTCCAGCCTGAATCATCTCCGCCCGTTACAATAGACAGTTTGCCTTTTTCGATGGCTACGGCAGATTGCTGGTGCACACTCAGTTTTCCATGCGCTCCCACAAGATTTTCACTAACCACCTGACCGTCTGTTTTCACATAATCTACCGAACCGCCGTCTTTTGTATTAAAAAAATTACCGTTCACCGCCACAATTGCGTCTCCTTCCTTAGCAAAAACGGATACCGGTTTCAACAATTTTTTTTCAGCTGCGATACGAAACCGTCGCCGCCCACCACGATTTTTTACCACCGCATAAGCAATGAACTGGTTCGATGCAAAGAGTTCTTTGTTTTCAAACTGGCGGGTAAACAGCCGGACACCGGAACCCAACCGCTCTTTTTTCCAGGCCGTTTTTACAAACCGGGCCGAATCCATATCCTGGGCAGCAGCCCATAAAAGACACATGCAACATAAAAGCATCAACACGCCCTTACGGGCCACACCAGCGGTAAACATCGTTTCAACATTTTAGGGCTACAAAAATGCAATGTTTTTGTCGCATTATTTTGATTAAAGAAAACTATAATGTACTTTTAATAAAGGGTTGTTTTACTTATAAACAGACTGTTTTTTATACACCTGCACGTATCTGTAATACGCCGGGGACGCAGCTGTTGCCGGGTATTCGGACCATCTTGTTTCTTCATCAACCATTAAACGATTGACCATGCTACAGATTGCCAGCCGCGCATTGCTGCTACCATTGCTCCTTATTGTAACGATCCTTACGCAGGGACAATCCTTAAAGACAAAACAGGAAAAAGGGTACTTCAATATCACTACCCCCGCAGAACTCCAGGTAATGTGGTCCATTGATTCGGCGATGCTGAATGAAGGCAATGCCCGGTTTAAAGCGGGGTTTGAAATGCAGACCATCAATGGTTATTTTGTAAATCCCCAGTTCTCTGTTGGCCTTGGCGTTGGGTTGCAGTTTTCGCATTATAAATATTATCCATCGGCTGCTGTAACCGATGATACGCTGCATGCTCATGGCGCGCGGGTCACTTCGCTTCCCATTTTTGCCGATTTCCGGTATTATCCCCGCAACAGCATCAATGGAACCATGTTCCTGGTGAATGCAGGCTATGCACCGGCCTTACAAACCAGCAACAAAGAGCATAAACCCTTTTTTAACGGGGGGCCCTTTCTCAAGCTGGGAGCCGCTTATAAATTTTACATCAGCGACCTGCTTTCGCTGGTTCCTTCAATCAATTTTAAAGCCCAGCGATACGGTGATCATACGGTTGCAGGCGGCACATTGGGATTGGGATTGATGTTTTAAGAGCAGGTTAGCGGCGGTCAACTATCAGCCTGGGATGGCAAAACACATATTTGGTGCCCGGTTGTGGATGCTCCTTTAAACCGCTTAAGGCACGGCACCTTCCCACGCTGGCCCAAAGCTGAAGGCTAACAGCAAACCGTCACTAGCCTTTCGTAAATCGCTTGCGCATCTGCTCCGTTTTACGACCGATTAACCAAAAGGAAAGTGCCAGGATTGCAAAAAAGATGCCTTTGTTCGTTCTGTCCCAGAAATATTCAAAATACCGGGTATAAATATTTAACAGAAAGAACAGTAATACCAGGTCGCGAAACAGCTCATCCTTTAGCTTATAGGCATATGCAATAAGACCACACAATAACAGCGTGTAACCCAAGGCCCAGGGAAAAAGGCGTCCCTGGCGGATATTACTCCATACATCATAACTCAGATTGCCGGATACGGAGAGGAACAACCCCGAAAGCAGCAGGAAGATCCAAAAGAAATAAACCGTAATTTCATAAAAAGGCGGGTGCTTCATTTGCAGCTGGCGGCGCAGGAAAACAGTTGCTGCCAGTAATACGGTACAAAAAACCGTTACCCGCAACGGGTAGTTCATACCAAGGAAATATAAATGGGCAGGGCCGGACCAGGTCCAGGTTTGAATACACCAGCTCACCACCAGTGCTAATAAGGCGCATATCCATATCAACTTCGACTGCAGATAAGTGGCTACGAAGCCATAGCTGACAGCCAGTGCGAAAACAACCAGTCCATAAAACCGGTATCCTTCTCCCAAACCCCGGGTTAAATAGGTGATGGATACGCCCAGGCTCAAAACAGTTAGTATATTAAAGCTTTCATTACTTAGAGAAGCATCGGGGTGTTTTTGTTTCCGTCTCCGGGCAAACCAGATCAGCACCGCAGAGAGCCCTAAAAAAATGCCGCCGATCAATACCTCCGAAAATGCAAAAAAACGGCGAAGCCTTTCGATCCATTTTTCGTCCAGCACAATGGCACCAAACGCAAGGATGGCGCAGGAAACCGCCGCTACAAACGCATAAAAGGTAAAAGAGCCCAGGTCGTCTTTGTATACATCAACCGCATTTCGCAGCTGCGCCGCTTTTTCTGTATCAACTACCTTTTCTGCTTCCCAGTGGTCAATAGCGTTGTGAATGACTTCTGCATCTTTTTTGGATACCCGCATCACTCAAAGATCGTAATAAATATTTTACTATGAACCGGTAGCTTTTTTAACCAAGACTTAACCAGTAAACCGGCATCCGGTTTCTGCATTTTAATCTGCAGACATTGTCTTTCCGTTTATTAAAAACAGCTTATTATTGCAGGGCAGATTTCACGTAGCGGGATCATTATATAAAAACAACATGGGTATCAACCTTTTTAAGTGCATCGACGATCATAAAACGGAGTATATTAGGGCTGCGCTTGCGGGCGGGGCCAACCTGGAAACAACCAATCCGGAAAGCCAAACCCCGTTGCTATACGCCTTATACAAAAAACAGATCGATATAGCCCTGCTGCTGATCGCACATGGCGCAAACGTAAATGCCCGGGACGCGGTGCTTTTTACCCCATTTTTGTATGCCGGTGCACAGGGATTTACCACCGTGGTAGCAGCCTGCCTGGATCATGGTGCGGATTTTAACATTTTCAACCGCTATGGAGGTACGGCGCTGATTCCGGCTGCAGAAAAAGCACACCTGGAAGTTGTACGATTGCTCGTAAACACCCCGGGATTTCCCATTGACCATGTCAATCAACTGGGCTGGACCGCCCTGTTGGAAGCCATTATCCTTGGTGAAGGCGATGAAACACATGCGCCGGTTGTGGCAGAGCTTATTGCCGGTGGCTGCAATGTAAACCTTCCTGATAAAAAGGGCGTTACCCCGCTGGCACATGCGCAGAAACTGGAATATCCCAAAATAGCGGAACTGCTTGAAGCGGCCGGAGCCATGCCGGTATAACAACCTTTTGCCTTCCCGCTGCGTCTTATAAAAGAACCAGTGTTAAAAAAAATGAAGCAGACCGGCGTTTTCCTTATATTGATGCTAGCAGCGATAACCGCAAGGGCGCAGCAAATTGAAAGCATTCATTTTCACCTGTATACAGACAGTCTGAAAAAAGGTACCTATAATTATATTAACATTGATGGCAAAATGAGCGATGGCAGCTGGTTGCCCCTTACCGACAAGGAGCTCCGGTTTACTACCGATTACGGAAAATTTGAAGGCAATAGCCTGGTATTACCGGATGCGCCCACCGTACAGAAAGTGTCTATAACAGTAGCGCTAAAGCAAAATCCTAAAATGACACAAAGCACCGTTATCTGGATCAAGCAAAAACCGGATCCTCCCCTGCCCAAATATGAATCCGATGCCCCCCGCGGCAGGAAAAGGCGATAGATTTGAAGTTCACGTTTGAAGTTCCAGGTTTCACGTCAGATCCGTTTTGCTACCTGATGCCGCGTACTATATCATCGTTTTAAGAGGCCGGATCTGCTTCAAACTTATATCCCCGGACAATGTTTTCGCTCTATGATCTGTAATCGAAGAAGCCAACCTGGAACCTGAAACTTTTAAACCTGAAACAAATTAGTTAGGCCTGCGCTGTAGGTCCGCCAAAGTTTACCGGCACCTGCATTTCATCCAGGTCCTTGATCACCCCCTGCGAAGCTTCAAATTTCTCAATATTGTCGATCAGCGCTTTCATAAAGCGTTTTGCGTGTTGCGGGGTGAATACGATCCTCGATTTTACTTTGCTTTTGGGTGTTCCCGGCATTACATTTACAAAGTCGATCACAAATTCCGCCATTGAGTGGGTGATGATCGCCAGGTTTGCATAGGTTCCTTCTGCCACTTCTTCCGAAATTTCTATATTTAACTGGTTCTGTTGTTGTTCGTTCATTTTATTTGTTTGAACGAAGGTAATAAAAGAAGTAGTATCAAAGTACTGCGTCGGTACCGGGTTTAAAATCATGTTTTTGTTAAGGAACAAAATTGAAGGAACTTTTAAATTTCCTATTTTTTATTTGGAACATATTTCTGTTAACGGCTCTCTTACTACCTTAAGCCGCGCTCTTTTGGTTTATTACGCTATGGCCAGGCAGGTGCTGCAGATCTCTATATAAAAAGGGGCCATCTTCATTTGAAGAAAGCCCCTCATAAAATTAATAAGGAAATATATCATTATTTATCCCACCAAAGCTTGCTCGTGAGCGTTCTGTTCTTAGGGGTATTGCTGTTATACCTTATTTCTTTGCTGGGATAAACCAATGCCCGGGGAATAATTCCACCGGTAACATTTCCGCTTGCCGGGGTTAACTGGGGCAAGCCAGTTCTGCGCCAATCCGTCCACACTTCCGACGATAAGAAAAGTGCAATGTATTTCTGGGTCATAATATCATTTAACGTGATGGTTGCAGCGGTCTTAGCTACTACAGCTGCATAAGCGTCATCGGCCCCTGTTCTTGCCAGGTTGGCTGCTACCGCCGTATTATAGGCATCCGCCGCTAATGATTTTGCTCCTTTTTGGAACTGGGCCTCCGCTTCAATGAATTTCAGCTCATCATAAGTCATTAAATATATAGAAGAACTGGCGGCACCATTAAAACTTCCCAGGTCTACCAACGTATCAATTTTGCCGGTTTGTTTATCTACCTTCATGGTTGTATCATAATAGATATTGTAGCGGGGATCATTTCCCAATAATTTGTAATATAAAAAATTACTGCCGTAAGCGATATCTCCCCGCTGATCATTAAACTGGAAAGTAGGATTGGAAGAGTTTACACTGGAACCGCTAAAAGGTACGATCGCATTATCTGAATTATCCTTAAACGCCAATGGCACTTCCTTTAAAACAGAATCATAATAAACCGGGGAAACCTTTGCAAGATGAATAAAACACCTGGCTTTTAGCGCATGTGCAAATCTTTTCCAATGCCCTATTTGCAAATCAATATCATTCTTTGCATTGCGATACAGGATATCCTCCTGCCCGGGTAAGGTTGCGCCTTCATCGCCAGCTTCGATCTCTGCTATGCCCCCGTTTAAAAGCGAGAAAACAGTCGCATAAATAGACTCCTGTGTATCAAATGCTGCATTTTTACTTTCGTTTCCTTTAAACGCCTGTGCATAAGGAATATCTCCCCATAAGTCTGTTGCTCTTTGAAGCAAATTGGCCATTACGATCTGCCCGATGGCGTGATAGTACTTCTGATTCAGTTCTCCTGATTTTGTAATTAGATCATAGGTATTGTTCATCAGCCCCCCATAAAATCCAAAGCTCCACATATTATCGACATCATCCGGAGAAATATTATAGATACCTGCTGAATAAGATTGATTAGCGGCACCGGTTACCTGCTGCATAAAAATAGAAGGGAAACGGGATTCATCACCACCGTATTCATACCCCGATGCAAGAAGAATCGGCGATAACAATAATGCCGGTGTGGGATTTTTAAGCTGTGTAGGATCATCATTAATCCCATCATAAAAATACTTCTTGTTACAGGCGCTTATTAAAATGACTGTAACAGTAAGAAGAATTACAGAAAGCTTTTTATTAAAATATTTCATTATTACTTGATTTAGTTTATGTAAAAGAAGTGGCTGTATTTTGGGTGCATCTTTTAGAATTTTACTTTCAGATTCACACCAAATGAAGCCGTACCTGGCATATTGAAGTAATCAATGCCCTGGGCACTGGTAGCCCCCGTCAGACTTGTTTCCGGATCGATCCCTTTGTAGGGTGTCCAGAGAATTACATTTCTCACAAAAACGCCCAGCGATGCTCCCCTTATAAACCGCCGTTGATCCAGCAGGTATGAAAAATCATATGACATACTTGCTTCCCTCAATTTGATATAAGAAGCGTCTTCTATAAAGGCTTCATTCAGGTTGCCAAAGCCGCCGCCGTTACCGCGATACCAGGCTTCGTTTAAAGGCACCTCCACTGTATTTGCAGCTCCCGGCCCTGCCACCTCATTTCCGTTTGCATCATTGTGCACCAGTTCGCCGGCATCATTTAAATGCCCCAGCACACCCTGGAATAAATACATCTTATCCCGGTTATTGGTCAAATCAGAGGTTCCGATCGCCGCAAGAGATCCCCGCGTACCATTCCACATTTTTCCTCCGTTTTTCCAATCCAGCAAAGCATAGAGGGAAAGGTTCTTATACGTAAATGTATTTCCAAATCCCATTAAGAATTTCGGATTTGTATTTCCCAGAAATTTTTGTACAGCCGGCGCTATCGGATAATACCGCGCATCGCCTTCCCTGTCATCAACAACAATATTACCATTGGCATCCCGCTCGTAGCCATAGCCAAAAATGGAAGCGGCGCCGTACCCCGCGATTTGGGCAATGGTGGTTCCGGTAAAGCCATTCAGGTCTATTTGTTGTACTCCGTCGGCCAATTTCAGAATTTTGTTTTTATAGGTACTGAAATTTACAAAAGATTCCCATTTGAAGCTGTTGGTTCTAACAGGAGTTCCCGTCAGCTGAAGTTCCAGACCTCTTGTTTCAATAGAACCTGAATTAATTACCTGGGAATTGTATCCTGTAGAGGCTGCCAGTGGAGCCGTTACAATCAAATCAGATCCCTTGGAGTAATAACCCGTTGCATCCAGGCCCAGCCTGTTTTTAAAGAACTGAAGGTTTAACCCAACTTCATAGGATGTTGTCCGCTCCGGCTTTAAATTTGGGTTGCCTAAAACTGAAACCCTTCCAAAGCCGGCAACGCCATCATTTGGATACGTAATTCCGGAAGTATACCCATCTGAAAAAGTGGCCTTGGAATAATATCCATTCAACGCAAAGGCCGGGGCATCTTTACCAACCTGGGCCGCAGACAGTCTTACTTTACCATAGCTTAGTATATTACTGTTCTGCAGATTTCCTAATTTAGAAAATACAAAACCTAAATTAGCCGACGGATAAAAAAATGACCGTTTATCCACAGGTAGCGTAGATGACCAGTCATTCCTTCCCGTTACCTCAAGGAATAAAATAGAGGCATAGTCCAGATTAAGATCAAAGTATACAGACGATCTTCTGTATGGAGTAACAAAGTTGGCCGACTTCACAACGGTGGCGTTATCCATATTATTAAAATCGGAGGATACGAGCCCATCTCCCTGCGTATACAACTCGTTTAATTTATTGGAATAGAAGTTATTTCCCACCTTACCATCAAACTTAAATGCTTCAGAGATCTTTTTTGTATATCCCAGAATCAGATCTGAATTCAGACTGGTATATGAGTACCGGTCATAGAAAATACGGCCATCGGAATACGCACTTGACCCTTTATCGTAATATTGCTGCCGGTTATCCTGGTAAATATCTGAGCCTAGACGATAAAGCGCTGTAAACCCGTTGCCGATATTATAATCCAATTGAACATTTCCAATAATACGATTAAGATCCGTAGTAAAAGGGGTCTTGTTCAAGGTCCAATACGGATTATCATAAACGCCCAATTCACCATTGAATCGATAAGCTCTTTGCAAACCTGCAAATTCGCTTCCAACGGGAAACAGGTACGCCTTTGGATCTTTTGCATCTTTAGCGCCATTTGAATTATCAAAATCGATTGGCGTCCTCGTTAACCCCAGCATAATACCGGAAGTATTGCTACCATTCTGGGGTTGGGTACTATTGCTTCGGGTGTAATTTATCGTAGAAGATGCCTTAAACTTTTCTGATATTTTCAACGATCCTGCGAAACTCAATGAATTCCGTTGAAAAGATTGCGTAGGAACGATTGAATTCTGATAAAGATTGGTATACCCCATTCTGTAAGTGGCCACTTCATTACCGCCGGAGAAGGAGATAGAATTCGTATAGGAAGGGGCCGTTCTGAAAAAACTACGCATATTATCATAAGGCACAAAAGGTATTTTCGCCCTGGGGTCAGATTTACCGACCACTTCGCCGTGTATATCAAAATCATTCGGAACGCCCGTCCAGAAAAGGGTATCAACTTTAGCGCCCCATGAATACCTGTTTGATGAAGGGTACCCCGCTATATATCGGGCTTGATCTATAAAGGATCCCTTGATCCATTGATTTTGCAGTCCGGGATAACGATTCACTTTGTCAAAAGAGAGCGTCGAATTAAATTCTACCTGCGTTCTACCAGCCTTCCCACTTTTTGTAGTAATAAGGATGGCTCCGTTTGCAGCTCCGATACCGTACAGTGCAGCGGCGGCAGGCCCTTTTAAAACGGTAACGCTTTCAATATCATTCGGGTTAATATCGGCCCCTCTGTTGGTATTTGTAGTTCCAAAAAGAACATTATTCGTTCCATCTGCCGGATCTCCTGAATAATTTTGACCATTATCTATAGGAACGCCATCGATAACAAACAAAGGCTGGTTGTCACCGGTAATGGAATTAGCGCCCCGTAATTGTATATAGGAGGCTCCGCCCGGCGTACCGGTGGAGCTGGTGATTTGTACACCCGCAACTTTCCCCGAAAGTGCCTTCAACGCATCAGTTTGCGCAGCCTTCGACAGCTCTTCGGCGTTGACGGTTTGTGCCGCATAGCCAAGATCATTTCTGTTTCTTTTAACACCAAGAGCGGTAACCACTACTTCCTGGATCACCTGTCCCTGTCCTGCACTAAGAACAATATTCATAGGATTGGCAGTTGCACTCACGCTTTGGGTTTGGAATCCTGCAGCTGACACTTCCAACAGCGCGCCTGGTTTAGCAGTAATACGGAAGTTTCCCTGCTCATCCGCAGATACGGCATTCCGGGTATTTTTTTCCGAAATAGTGGCAAAAGGAACCAGGTTGCCGGCCTCATCTTTTACAGTACCTGTAATGGGTTTTGTTTGTGCCCGGAGCAAAAAATTGCTGGCCAGCAGCAAAATGCTTAGTAATAAAGTACTTCTCATGTAATGTGTTTTTGTTAACGAATAAGTTAAACCAATTAGTAGTTTTCCAAAAAAACACTATCAAGTTAGCCACTATTAAGAATATTTTCAAAAAATATTAACAATAAATATACAAACATCAATCAGAATAAATAACAATCGTTTGTTTGCCAATATCTTATAAGATTTTTTTCCTGGCCAGACTGAGATATCAGACTCCCAAATTGACCATTTCATGTCGATCCATATGGTCGAATTGGGTCAGCTTTATTTATCATTTATGGGCATACTGCGTATTTCAGATGCTTTGAAGAAATACCACAGCAAAACATGAATGTTATGATTTCTTTCCATGAGGCAAATATTTATCGGGTTAACAAGTGCTATCTCATTGTGCTATTTCTTCATGTACCAATTGCCAGGCGAGTGCCGCATTCAGCACAAGTGTTTATTATAAACCTCAGCCAATTAAATATCAACAAATTACATACTTCAATCAAGCTTCTTTTTACCCAATCAGGACAAAATAAACAGGGCAGAACACCTGTATGCGTCGACCCCGACAAAAGGGCTTTCTCAAAAGCTTTTCGGGCTTTTTGTAGTTATAAATAATTTGCTAACACATATTAAAAATACTATTTTTATGTAGTACCAGTTTGAATAACATTTTTTTTTACCTAAAGTACAAGCCATGAAAAAAAAACATGCTTACCAAGCAATTGCTTTATTATTGCTAATTTTTGTTGGATGCCAGAAAAAGGACAAAATTCAGCTCCAGGAAACTGAAAAAGATCTTAAAAAGCCAGAAACAACCTCAATTGTTGGAGGGGATCCTATCAGTATTGATAATAGAGCTTATCAAGTTTCCTTCTCAATACACCTAAATGATGGGAATTTTACACTTGGCGGCGGGTCAATTCTTAGTCCTACTATTATAGTTACAGCAGCACATCTTTTTGATAACGCATCGATCCCCTACAACGGGACAGTCGGGGCAGGTTCAACTTCTTCTGTAGCAAGTGTAAATTTTAACGGCCAAAGTAGAAGTATTGATACAGTAGTAATTCATCCATTATGGGATGGTAATGTTAAACATCTTTATGACATTGCAATAGTGCGCCTTTCCCAACCGTTAGTTCTAGACAATGCATCTCAATCAATTAACTGTATAGCATCAAATCAGCTATCATATCAGGATGTTGGAGAAACAGTCAGCGCCTCAGGCTGGGGACATACTGGTAGTGGTGGTAATGATAGTCGGGATCAGCTACGTTGGGTACACATGAAACTCATAGGAAAAAATAGTATGTTAATTCCAGATCCATTTATGCCAAGGTCTGATAAGCTCCTTTATGCGCACAGAAATGAACCATCAATAGAGGGTATTGCAGAAGGAGATAGCGGGGGGCCCTTGACAGTCAGCATACCCGGTATAGGGGATGTTCTTGTAGGTGTAGCATCAATGTCAGGTCCTGATGGTTATGATGTGCCATCAGCCTTTACAAAAGTATCTGAGTATCTTTCCTGGATTAATTCTACCAGCCAAGCCTTAGTACCGTCCATTGTTGGCTCATCATCTTTTTGTACTTCAGGAACTTACTCTATTAGTAATTTACCTACTGGTGCAACAGTGAACTGGAGCGCGAGCACCAGTAATGTAAGCATTTCTGCAAGCAACAATACTGCTGTAGTTTCCGCTGTTGGTAATTTCAACGGTATGGTTAGTCTAACAGCTACGATAACAACAGGTCTTTCATCTTTGACCGTAAATAGAAACATCTGGATCGGACGCCCAATAATAAGTTTAGCTCAAACGCCCGCAATTGCTAATGATCCTAATATGAATTATAGAGTATCTCTCGCTGGCTCATATGCCCCATTCTCTAATGCTCAAACTTATAATTGGACAATAACAGATCAAAACAATAATATTTATACGGTACAAACCTCAACTCCATTTATAGAATTTAATGAATATGTATTTCAAGTTAAGTTAACCTTATCGAATGCCTGTGGTTCAACTACAGCCCAGAAAAAAATTCTTTTAACAAATGGAGGACTTTAGGTGTGATACAACTTCCACGGGTTATTTTGTTTTTAGCGTGCTGGTAATTCTTTTCAGCTACATTTAAGATTCTGGAAGGAATAAATTAGACTTTCGAGAACGTTTATTTTTATTCCTGACTTGTAATGGAATTTTCCAATAAAGCTTAATACCAAGAGAGTGTCACAAAAGACACTCTCTTTTTTTGGGTTATTCACACTTGTAGATAAAAACAGACTGCCGAGTTTGTACTTGTGGATGTTGTATTTGCGTTAATAAGGCATGAGTAACTCAAATGTCTTTTTAAAACGTACAATCAGCAGCAGGCCATGTTACTTCCTGCAGACCTGGAAGAGTTAATAGAAAAGACATACCCGGTACGGATCATCAATACAATAATCGATCATTTGAATATTGATGGTATAAGCAGCCAGTACAAAGGCGGAGGTACCAGTAGCTATCATCCGCGTATACTGCTCAAGGCTCTGTATATGTCTATATCTGTAACGAGTACAACAGCCGTAGAATAGAACAATGAAGCGGGATGTATATTTTATGTGGTTAACAGCCATGTCTACCCCTAATCATAACACAATCAACCGCTTTCGCTCAGACAAGCTTACGGGAGTTTTAAAAGATGTTTTTACCCAGATAGTTCAGCTACTGATATCCAGTGGCCACATAGGTTTGAAAGATATTAATTTAGATAACACAAAAATTGAAGCCAATGCAAACCATTACCCTTTTGTATGGGGAGACACTATTAAAACCAATAGGTACAAGATAGCAGCCGGCCTGAAAGGTTTATGGAATTACGCCGAGTTGGAAGCAGCTGATGAGCTTAAAGATAAACGGCTGTCAAGCTTCGCACCTATTGATCCGGCCAATGTCCAACAAATTATTGATGAGCTTAATGCAGCCCTAAAAGATAAGACTGTAGACAGGAGGGTAAAGCAAAAGCTAAATAAAGCCGGCAAGAACTGGCCGTCCAACGCTGCAAAGTATAATGAGAACGAACGGATAATGGCTGGCCGTAATTCTTACAGTAAGACGGGGTCTTCTGCCATATTCATGAGAATGAAGGAGGATCATATGATCGGAAGATGACCGCGTAAAATTCGTCCTGGGCCATCTGGTGAAAGCGCTCGCAAATACCATTACTTTGCGGATGACGGACTTTGGTTTTGCTGTGATTAATACCCTCGATCTCTAAATACAACTCATATTTATGGTGTTCAAGCCGGCCATTAAATTCTGTGCCCCGGTCACGTAAGCACACGCAGCAGCGGGATTTCCTGTTGCTCAAAAATAGAATTACCGGTCATTGAGGATATATGCTGATGTGATAGCATGTTTACTGGAAAAGAGCTTTGCAAAGGCTACTTGGCTATAAGTGTCGATAAAAGTCTGCTGGTAAATACGCCCAACGCCTTTGATGGTTCCAACATAGTAGATATCCTGAGAGCCAAGATAAGCCGGGTATTCCGTCTTTATTTCGCCATGAGCTTCCTGCTTTTCCTGCTCACGTTCCATAGCCATCATCTGAGCCTCTGTTAACACCAGGCTTTCCTGCGCCATTCGGGCCTCTAATGCGCTTAAGCGTTTTTCAAAAGTTTCTAAATCATGACGTCGCCACACGCACCGAACACCTGCTGCTGAAATAAAAATCCCTTCCGGCGCAGTTCATTAACTTAGTCTCTAAATTCATAACCTGACTTTTGGAGGCTAATTAATATATTAAGTGTGGTTACTTAAAATTAATCCCAAACTGTCAGATCAAAACTATTTCACATAAGGGGCTGTTTTTCTATTTTCTAATGTTATACCAATTAGACATTAAATTTATACTTAAAGGTTTTTAGGTAGAATTCATTTCCGCAGATTGATTTTGTAATGATTGTAGTAATGTTGTTAACGACTTGCGTTAGCCTTTGTTGTAAGTCTTCAATGTTATTGTAGGCAATCATGCTCATTCTGTCTTTTATATAG
>NZ_JASLGT010000017.1 GCF_030150205.1 Niabella sp. | reverse complement strand
CGATATCTGATAGACAATATACTATTAATGTTATTTAGCGTTCAGCCCGCTCTCACTCTCCTCTCACCTTTATTAAACTCAAAACTATTGGTAACTTTGATCTATATCTCAAAGAACTTTTTATAATCAAACATAGGAGTTTTCAGAAGATATAGCCGGGGATGTAGCTATGGTATTAAACGAAATCCCCCGTCCCCCTGGTCGTCCCGCCCTCCGAAGCCCGCTTTGGAACCAGGAGCCTCAAACATGCGTTAAGCATGATCATTGGAAATAAAACGGGGCTAATATTGAGCTTTAAATAGCTTTCGGCTATCAGTTATCAGAAGATATGGCCAGGGATGTAGCTACGGCATTAAATGAAATCCTCCGTCCCCCTGGTCGTCCCGCCCTCCGAAGCCCGGTTTTGAACCAGGAGCCTCAAACATGCGTTAAGCGTGATCATTGGAAATAAAACGGGCTAATATTGAACTTTTAATAGCTTTCGGCTATCAGCTATCAGTTATCAGAAGGTATGGCCGGAAATGCAGCTACGGCATTAAATGAAATCCCCCGTCCCCCAGGTCTTCCTGTCCCCCGAAGCCCGCTTTGGAACCTGGAACCCCAAACATACGCTAAGCATGATCATTGGATATAAAACGGGGCTAATATTGAGCTTTAAATAGCTTTCGGCTATCAGTTATCAGAAGATATGGCCGGGGATGTAGCTACGGTATTAAACGAAATCCCCCATCTCCCAGGTCTTCCTGTCCCCCGAAGCCCGGTTTAGCTCCTCATATCAACACATCCTCCGTAAAAGCGTCTTCCTGGCGGGCGTCGCGGTTTAAGGCATTGGAGCGAATGCTCACGTTGATCTCAAAACCTACCAGCAGGATCAGTGAGTTGATAAAAATATACACCAGTACCAGCAATACAGCGCCCAGTGAGCCATACAGCTTGTTAAACCGGCCGAAGCTGCTTACCCAGAAGGAGAAACCAAGTGCCAGCACCACCATAAAGAACGTGGCAAAGATGGCACCGGGCGTAACCCAGGGCCATTTTTTATTTACAGAAGGTACTGCCCGGTATATATAGGACACAATGGTAAGAAAGAGCAGGAAGATCAAAATCCACCGGGTGCTGCTGATCAGGTTGATCAGCCAACGCTGTTCAATACCCAGCCAGATCAATACGTTCCCCTGGGCCGCAAGTAATGCAATACAAATAATAAAAAGAAAATCGAGTCCCAGGGTCACCCGCAAGGCATTGCCTCTTTTCTGAAGCCCCTTTCGCTTAATAAATCCGGGAAGATCTTTATCAAAGGAGCGCATCAGTCCCATAATCGCATTGGAAGAGAAAAAAAGCGATAACAGGATACCCACAGAAAGCAGGTCGGGCCGGGGCCCATGGATAATGCTCCCTATAAACTCAAGGATCGGTTCATTATATTTTTTTGCCGGCACAACACCCTGGATGATGTCGGTGATCTCGTCCTCAAAATTAATTTCAATGGGGAGCAGACTCACAATGATGGGCACCAGTGTAAATAAAAAGATCATGGTAGGCGGGATGGCCATAAAGAAATTATACGAAATGGCCGATGCGCGCTCAATGATATTATCATCTTTGATCTGCCTCCGGAACCCACGGAAAGTGTCTAATACCGAAACACGCTCAAAGCCGGGAATGGCGGTGGTTTCACCTTTGTGCCGCAACCAGCCGATCCTCCGGGAACCGTTGATCCGTTTAGCGATATTTTTTATAGGGCTCATGGTATGGCGTTGAGACTGTCTCTTTTCCGGATCTGTGCATCCAGGGCCTGCTGGTACATTTTGGCAAACCGGGTATGATCCGCATAATTGCTGGTAAAGATATGCGAGCCATCAAAATTACTGCTGGCCACAAAATACAGGTAGTCGGTTTTGGGTGCATTCAGCACCGAATCGATGGTCGATTGCTGGGGCGTACAAATGGGGCCGGGAGGTAAGCCTTTATTTTTATACGTATTATAGGGCGATACTACGGCCAGGTGTCCGAAGAGGATGCGTTTAAGTCCAAAATCCTTCAGGGCAAATTTTATCGTGGGGTCTGCCTGCAAAGGCATTCCTTTTTCAATACGGTTCATATAGGTGCTGGCTATTTTAGGCTTGTCTACGGCTTTATTGGTTTCTTCATCAATAATGGAAGCCAGCGTAATGACTTCTAACCGTGAAAGTCCCTGCGCTGCTGCTTTCTTTGTCCGTTCATCGGTCCAGAATTTTTTATAGGCATCAAAGAACCGGTCAAAGATGGCCCGGGGCGTTGTGTTCCATTTTATTTCATAACTCAATGGCAATACCGCCGCCATCACCGTATTGCTGTCCAGCGCATAAGTGGCTAACGAGTCATTATTTCCCAGGAACCGGATCGTTTGCAGGGAATCGCATTCAAACATTTTCCCGATCTTTCCGGCAAGCGCCTCTTTTGTCCGGACCTTGGTAATTACCAGTTCTACCGGGGTCTGGTTGCCGTTCTTCAGCATCCGCACCAGTGAAAGCAAACTGGTTCCGCCTCCAACCTTATATTTACCGGGTTTTACCGCTGTATATCCCAGCGCCTTTGCTGCCAGATTAAACCAGGTAGTTCCGGAGAGAAATTTTTCTGTCACCAGTTGTTCCTTTAACTGCGCCATTGTTGTTCCTGTTTTTACATACAGGAACCCCTTCTCTGCTTTATGCGTGGCGGGTCCCAGGAATTTAAAAACAAAGAATCCTGCCAGCAAAACGAGCAACAACAGGATATACGGCGATTTTCTTTTCTTTTTTGCCATTTGAATATTTACGGTTTGATTCTGTTAAATGACGGACAATTGCTACTGCGTACGAAAAACATGTAACGAGTCAAATATGCGGTTTCTCAGCGAATCTTTTTGTCCCTTTGTATATCCTTTTACGAAAACTTTTCTTTCAAAATGTTTTGTCGTTCCATCAGCGTTCTTCCAATCTGCAAAAATGATAAGATTGCCCTGATCATCTTCAACAGATGAAGCCTCCTGGTAATTTTCACCGCCATTTTTGCAGCAGGTTAGCAACAGTAGTGCCAACGCCGGCAAGAGCTGTCTTATGTTCATTTCAGATAATTTAATTCAATAATCTCCCCGGTAGTATCCGTTACCCGGAAACGGTTGTCGATGCGCAGTCCTACCACCCAAACGATCTTCTGTCCCATTTCCAATACCCATACTTTTTCTTTTTGGGTAGTGGTAAGTTTAAGATCGATCAGGAAGCGGGCCACTTTCTTTTTTTTGGTCATCCCCAGCGGGTAAAAATAATCCCCGGTTTTCCAGGGCCGGAGCGTCAGCGGGAACGCTAACTGACCGGCATCGATCCATGCAGTGTCTGGCGTTGTTGGGATCGCTCCCTCCTTTGTTTTTTGCCGGATCTTTAGCATATCTTCCTCAACGAAATAATTTCCCGGAGCCTCAATCAGTATCCTTGAACCGGAGGATGTGGCCAATGGCGCAATAATCAGGTGCCTGCGGTCGCGGATCACCCGGTGGGTAGCCGATGCAATAAATTTCCCGGGATCGGATTTCGTAAGCGCAAAAACCTCCGGCAACTGCCCGGCACTAAAACCAAAATCTTTGATGATCTCAAACAGTACCGTAGCCGGTGCCACCGTTTTCAGCAATAACAGCACGGGAATATGCAGTTCACTCCCCTTTTCGGTTACCAGTTTTTTCCGGTGTTGTGCAATAGACTGCTGATATAACGCATGTATCTCCTGAAACCGGTGAATACTACCGGTGAGGTTCTGTTCCACTTCCGGGTAAACGGTTGCTATCTGGGGCAGCAGCTGGTTGCGGATAAAATTGCGGGTATAATCGTCTTTTAAATTAGATGCATCCTGTACAAATGAAAGGGACTGCTCCTGCAGGAACTGTTCCAGCTCCGTTCTTTTGGCAAATAGCAGCGGACGTACCACCGTACCATTTCGCTCCTTAATGCCCGTAAGCCCGTTTATACCGGTTCCCCTGAAAAAACTCATCAGCACGGTTTCGATATTGTCATTGGCATGATGCGCGGTAAGTACATAATCGAACACTTCCCGCTTCCGGATCTCTCCAAACCATTCGTATCGCAATTCCCTTGCAGCCTCCTGTATCGAAAGCTTCTGCTCTGCAGCAAAAACACGGGTATTAAAACGGATGCTGTAAAAGGGTACCTCCCAGCTTTCTGCAAGTTTCTTCACAAACAGTTCATCCGTATCGCTATCGGCCTCTCTCAATTGAAAATTGCAATGGGCCACACCAAAATCAAAACCGGCCAGCTTACAAAGCTGCCCCAGCACCACGGAATCAATACCGCCACTTACCGCCAGTAAAAGGCGGTCATTTTTTGTAAAAAGATGCTGCTGGTGAATATGCTTTATAAAACGGGTTAACAGGTCCATTGATGATTTTTAAAATTCCAGATATTCGCAGGCCGCCCTTAGCTCATTATATGCGTGCCGTTCTCCCAGTTTTTGTGCTATTTCCATTCCTTTTTTATAAATACCGATCGCTCCTGCCTCATCACCGGCACGTTCCAGCAATTTGCCCAGGTGATAATAACTGCCCACATATGTTTCGTTCTTTTCCAGGATCGCCCTAAAGAGCGCACCGGCTTTTACATCATCACCCAACTTTACATATTCCAGGGCCAGCGCATGGTTCAAAAACGCATCCCCGCTGTTTTCCCGCAACAATTCCTCCAATTTTTCGATCCGGTCCATTGTGAACATTTTTTTTTGTGATCACACCCTTTTTTACCTTACAACTGTTATCTTTGTTTGGTTACATAAACAGTTGCATAAACAACTTTCAAATATAAAAAGTGATACCATAATGAAGATATTAGTTTGTATTAGTAAGACACCTGATACCACGGCAAAAATAGCCTTCACGGATAATAATACGAAATTTGATGCGGCGGGTCTGCAGTGGATCATTAATCCGAATGATGAATATTACGCGCTTGTCAGAGCCATTGAGCTGAAGGAAGCCGATCCTTCTTCGACCATTCACCTGATCAATGTAGGCGGCGCCGATAGTGATGCCATCATCCGGAAAGCACTGGCCCTGGGCGGCGATGAAGCCATCCGGGTAAATGCAGAAAACCTGGACAGCTTTGGTATTGCCACACAAATCGCACAGGTGGCAAAAGAAAATAATTATGACCTGATCTTTTTAGGCAAGGAAACCATCGATTATAACGGTAGCTCCGTAGGCGGTATGGTAGCCGAATTGCTGGACCTACCTTATATTTCACTGGCAACAAAATTTGAACTGAATGGCACAACAGCTACAGTTACCCGCGAAATAGAAGGTGGCGAGGAAGTATGTGAAGTGTCCCTACCAGTAGTAGTAAGCTGCAATAAAGGTATGGCCGAGCAGCGGATCCCGAATATGCGCGGCATTATGGCGGCGCGTACAAAGCCCCTTAAAGTGGTAGAGCCCACAGCAGCGGATGCCCTTACAGAGGTAACGGCCTTCAGTCTGCCGCCCGCAAAGGCCGGTGTAAAGCTGGTAGATCCGGAGCATGTACAGGAACTGGTTCGGTTATTACACGAAGAAGCGAAAGTAATTTAAAGCAGTTTCAGGTTTAGCTCATTTTCAAATTTTCAAATTCACACATTTTCAAATTAACTATGTCTGTTTTAATATTCATCGATATCAACGAAGAAGGTGCTGTAAAGAAAACCTCTCTTGAAGTGTTAACCTATGGAGCCCGGCTGGCAAAACAATTGGGCGTACCGGCTGAAGGCCTGGTGCTGGCACCGGTAAAAGAAGAGCTGACAGCACTTGGTAAATATGGTGTTCAAACCATTCACCAGGTTCAAAACGAAGCCCTGGCATATTTTGACGCACAGGTATATACAAAGGCCATTGCACAGGTAGCCGAAAAAACCGGTGCAAATGTGATCCTGTTCTCCAATAACACGGATGGCAAGGCGCTGGCTCCGCGGTTATCGGCCCGTTTAAAGGCCGGACTGGTATCCGGAGCCGTAGCACTGCCGGAAACAGCCAACGGTTTTGTAGTAAGAAAATCGGTATTTTCCGGGAAAGCGTTTGCAGATATTAAAATTGCTACTCCTGTAAAGATCATTACACTCAATCCCAATTCCTTTACCATTGAAGCAACAGAAGGCACCGCAACCGTTACTCCGGCTGAAGTGACGGTGGATGCACCAAAAGTGAAAACGGTAAGTGTGAACCGCCAATCGGCGGAAGTGCCCCTGGCAGAAGCAGAACGGGTTGTAAGCGGCGGACGCGGTATGAAAGGTCCGGAAAACTGGGGTATACTGGAAGACCTGGCCAAAGCGCTGAATGCGGCCCTTGCCTGCAGCCGCCCGGTGGCAGATGCACATTGGCGCCCGCATAATGAGCACGTGGGACAAACCGGTGGTGCCATTGCACCAAATCTTTACCTGGCTGTAGGCATTTCCGGGGCCATCCAGCACCTGGCGGGTGTAAACCGCAGCAAAGTGATCGTGGTGATCAATAAAGACCCGGAAGCCCCCTTCTTCAAAGCAGCCGATTATGGAATTGTGGGAGACCTGTTTGAAGTGGTACCCAAACTTACAGCAGCCATCAACCAATTGAAAGGATAAAATTTTAAGAACCGGGATTTTTTCCCGGTTTTTTTTATGTAAAAACCGGAATGGCTGCATCATGTCCGTAAAACCGGACATGAAATATTTAGTCATTCTGCTACTATGCTGCGCCACCACAGCCCGGGCGCAGGAAGCAAAGACATTCAAAAAGCCTGTTTATCCAGACTTCTATCTAACACCCAACCCCTATATTATTGACACCGGGGCAGTTAGAAAGCTTAATGATAAATTTTATATAGGGTCTGCCCGCCAGGACCGCATGCCAATATTGCTCCCGTACGGAACCGGGAAAAGAATGCTGAATGCCGGGAATAACAAGGAAAACACGGACCAGATGCCCAATTTATGGAACAAACCGCAGCCGGACAGTACCACCCGGCAACCGCATTCTTATAAACGTCCGCTGTATTACGAACCCGGTCCGTTATTATCTACGCGGTAAGACGTATTTTATATAGCTTCCTGCCAGATGTAGACGATTTTTGTGTACAAAAAATTTGTGTACAGGAATCGTGTACACAAAAAAGCTGTAAACAAAAAAGATACGGACGAATCTGTTTACAGAAATTGCTGTTCAAAAAAAGCTGTAAACAACATCGAACCCGCCCGGTGCCGGTGCGTGCCGCTTTCCAAAGCCGTGTTTATTTTATCCCGGATCGTCAGCGTTGTTAAATGCCACCCTGCTATATGTTTTTAATAGAGGACTTTATGAATGGGAACATAAAAATCGGTATCTTCCGTGATGGATCTGATCCTTTTATCAAAACAATTATTTAAACCCATTATATGATCTTTAACCTGCGATCGGGGCTTATTGCAATCGGACTAACCTTCTTTACACAAACCTTGTTTGCCCAGGACCTGCTCATGACCACGCTTTCAAAGGAACTGCAAAGGGAATTTGAACAGTTGAAAAAGGCCGATGACCGCCTGTACTATATGAGTTACCGGGTAGATGATATCACTACCTATAATATCCGCACTTCTTTTGGAGCCGTTACCGGTATTGATTCTTCCCGGTACCGGGTGTTTTCCCCTTCTGTACGACTGGGTAGCTATAAGCTGGATAATACACATAACGTGGGGTTTGGACAGTTTCCCGGTGGCATTCCCATAGCGGATGATGCGGATATCATAACCCTGGCCATCTGGAAAAATACCGACAATGCTTATAAAAATGCCGTACAGGCCTACGAGCAGATCCTTACTAATAAAAAGGTAAAGGTAGCGGAAGAAGATTCGGCCGCTGATTTTTCGCCGGCTCCCAAAGTGGTTTACCAGGATCCGCCCCTGCGTTATGCCGCGCTTCGGCCGGATATCAATGCACTTACTAAAAATCTTGTGGCGTATTCGGCGGTTCTAAAATCCAACCCGGATCTCCTGACCGGGGTTGCCACGATCGAATTCAAAATTGTTCGCAAATATTTTGCAGATACAGATGGCTCTTCCATTATAGAGAACGGCACCAGCGCCTGGCAGTCGGTATACAGTTTAACAAAGGCGCCGGATGGCATGGAGCTGCCGCTGTTTCAGATGTACTACGCATACGAGCCCTCCGGGCTTCCTTCCAGGGACAGTGTGTTAAAAGATGTACGGACGATGAGCGCCAAGCTTACCGCGCTCCGGTCCGCTCCCGTGGCAGATCCCTTTGTAGGGCCGGCCATCTTATCCGGACGGGCATCGGGTGTATTTTTTCATGAAATTTTTGGTCACCGCCTGGAGGGTAAACGGATGAAAAGTGATTTTGACGGTCATACCTTTAAAAATAAGATCGGCACGCCGGTGCTGCCGGATTTCCTGAGCATCACCCTGGACCCAACCATAAAAAAAGTAGGCAATGCAGAGGTGAACGGGTTTTACCGCTATGATGACGAAGGTGTGGCGGCCCAGAAGGTGAACGTGGTGGAAAATGGTATCCTCCGCAGCTTCCTGATGACCCGCACCCCCATCAATGGTTCCAGCGGATCCAACGGGCATGCCCGCACGGCTCCGGGAGGGATTCCGGAAAGCCGGCAAAGCAACCTGGTAGTAAATGCCACCGCTACAAAAACGGCCGCTGCATTAAAGGAACTGCTGCGCAATGAGGCCAAAAAACAGGGGCATGAATACGGATATTATTTTGAAGATGTACAGGGCGGTTTTACTACCGTTGGACGCACTACACCGAATGCCTTTAATGTAATGCCGATTGAAGTATACCGGGTATTTGCAGATGGCCGCCCGGATCAATTGGTGCGGGGCGTGGACCTGATCGGTACACCGCTTTCCATGTTCCGAAGGATCATTGCAGCCGATAATACGCTGGAAACATTTAACGGGATGTGTGGCTCCAATTCCGGCTGGGTGCCGGTTTCAGCCTCCTCGCCTGCTATTTTCGTGGATGTGATCGAAACCCAGAAAAAAAGCAAATCGAATGACCGGTTACCCGTGTTACCCAGGCCCGATCTCGACAGCACATCGCTTACCTCCACACCTCATTCATTTTAAAATCATCCGATGTTAAAGAAACTATTATTGTCTGCAGGTACGTTTTTCCTCTTTTTAACAACGGATGCACAGGAGCTGCGCGATAACTTTTATGTAAAAGCCCTTTCGCAGGAACTAAACCGCAACATCCAGCGGTTACGCCTTCCGGACCTGGGAAAGCCTTTCTTCATCAGTTATAAATTAAGGAATGGTGTGTCCCAAACGATACGGGCCGAACGGGGCCACATCGTAACCCCGTTCTCCGGACCGTCGGAAACAAAGACGGCATCTGTAAAACTGTTGGTGGGCGACTATCACCGGAATTTTGATTATCTTTTTGATGACGGTTCTTATGTCCTGCTGCCGGATGAAAACGATATGGATGAATTTCGCCGGCTGCTCTGGCTGGAGACCGACCGGGCATATAAGACCACGGCGCAGCAATACAATGCAACCATGGCTGCATTAAAAAGGGTAACGGTAGATCAGAAAGAGCTCGATCTTCCGGACCTTGTTCAGATTCAACCGGTGGTTAAAGACTATGGAAGCCTTCCGGCCATCTCCGGGGTGGAACGCTGGAAGCCGCTGCTGGAAAAGCTTTCCGCCTTATTTACCGCCTACCCGCAGATCACATCCTCCGCCTGCTATCTTGCTGTTAACAATGCAGAAGAGTACCTGGTATCCAGTGAAGGTTCCATCATCCGTAAACCCGTTTCTCAAATTGCGCTGACCATTGCAGCCTCGATGCAGGGAAAGGAAGGCAGCAATATTTTTGAAACCTTTAATGAATATGTAACTCATATAGAAGAGCTGCCCGACTATAAAGCATTGGAGGATACCACCCGGGCACTGATCAAAAAGATACTTGAACGGGATAACGCGCCCCGCTTTGAAGGTTCCTACCTGGGGCCGGTGCTTTTTGAAGGGGCTTCCCTTTCTGATCTTATTTCCGGCTTTTTCCGGTATAGCCTTGGTGTAAGCAGAAAATCCATACTCTATCCCGATAACAGTACTACTTTTTACGAAGACAAAATCGGCCAGAAACTGATCGCCTCGGGTTTATCCCTTACGGCATTTCCCCATTTAAAGGCCTACAACGGTGTGCATACCACCGGTGCTTTTGATATCGACTATAATGGTATAACCCCGCCCGATTCATTGGAACTGATCCGGAGCGGGGTGCTTAAGAGCCTGCTAAACGGAAGAACGCCTACACAAAAATTCCGGGAACCGGGAGGATTTGCTGCCGGAGAACGCAGTTACAGTGCCGGCGTATTAAAGCTTACTGCAGATGCGGTTACTCCCTTAAGCAATATGAAGAAAGAACTGGTAAAAGCTGCCAGGGAAGAGGGCCTGCCCTATGCCTATATTGTACGGGGTGTTAACGTAAGCTATGGCCAGGTGCCCTACCTTTACCGGGTAGATACGGCTACCATGAAGGAGGAACTGCTTACCGGCTTCAAATTCACAAACTTAAATATGCGCAGCCTCCGCCGGTTCATTGCCGCCGCAGATCAGCAGGTTTTATGGAACCAGTCGTTTTATTCTGTTATATGTCCGCAAAGCATGATCATTGGTGAAATAGAACTGGAGGCAGAGAACAGTGTGGTAAAAGCTAAGCCGATCATTGTAAGCAATCCTTTGCTTGACAAAAAACCTGAAAAAAGCAAAGTCCAAAAATCAAAAAACAAAACCAAATCTTAAAAAGCAAAACAAGATCCAAAAAGTAAAGACAGCACTTCAAGATCCAACAGGTCAATTGATAACTGACGACTGATAGCTGAAAGCAGTTTAAGGTTCAATGTTCAACACTAGATTCGTTTGATGCCTGATGATCTATGCTGAAGGCAAAAAGCTCAAGGCTGGATTTCGTTTGATGCCTGGCACTGCATCCCCGGCCATACCTTCTGATAACTGACGACTGATAGCTGAAAACCGTTTAATGTTCCAGGTCTGGTTCGGTTTCATGCTTGCAGATCTACCAACCATTCCCACATCTTCAAATTTTCAAATAGTAGATAAAATAAATAAAGCCGTCCTTTATGAACGGCTTTATTCTCAAAAATTTTATTTTCAGAAAGGTCTTACCACTTTTCTACTTCCTCATGATTGCTGGAAGCGGGTGCATCGTTCTGTGGAGCAGGAATATTGATCTCCTCCTCCTGCTTTTCGCTGGCAACAGGTGCAGCGGGTGCAATGTCTTCTTCTTCCGGAGCAGCCGGGGTTACAGCAGGTGCAGCAACCGGAGCCGGTTGGTGGTAGGCTGCAGATCCCCCCTCTTCATCATAATCTTCATGATTAAATGCATCAAAATTAAAATCGGGCATCAGGTCTGTTTTCACATAATCGATTGCCTCATTCAATGCTTTCAAAAACTTATTAAAATCCTCTTTATACAGGAACACTTTATGACGGTCATACCCGTTATCATCAAAACGCTTGCGGCTTTCTGTAATGGTCAGGTAATAGTCATTCCCCTTGGTAGACCTTACGTCAAAAAAATAGGTCCTTCTTTTTCCGGCACGGAGTCTCTTGCTGTAGATGCTCTCCAATTTACGATCGTTATGCTCGTTCTCCACGTGTTTCTTTTTTTAAGTAGAAAGATTTATACACAAACAAATATATGTATGTTTTCAATAAAAATTAAATTTATTGAAGTTTTACCATATTTTCTTAAACATTTTATTATATACACAAAATCAGGCATCTATAACGCAGATTGTGGGCATATCATTCAAGCTTGAGTGAAAATCAGGGAAAGGGAATCGCTCTTTGTTTGGGTAGCCGGCTCCGGGAAAATGGGCTATGCATCTTCCGTTCCCAGTCCCATTTGTTGCCGTTGATACAGGCGGGCATAAAATCCTTCGGGGATCTTCATCAGCGCTTCATGAGATCCCTGTTCAACAATCCGGCCCTCATCCAGTACAATAATCCGGTCGAACGAAAGCAGTGAAAACACGCGGTGTGTAATAATAATGGCCGTTTTTTCATGCAGGTATGCATTCAACCGGCCCATGATCTCTTTTTCTGTTTTTGCATCCACGGCACTCAGGGAATCATCAAAAATAATAACGGCCGATTCCTTGATCAGGGCCCGCGCGATGGAGATCCGTTGTTTCTGTCCACCGCTGAGCGTTACCCCCCGTTCACCGATCATGGTATCATATCCTTTTTCAAATCCGTCGATCTCCCTGGCCACGCCCGCTATTTCCGCGGCGGCAATCACTTCTTCCCTTGTAGCATCCGGCTTACCGAACCGGATATTATTCTCTACCGTATCACTGAATAAAAATACATCCTGGGGCACATAACTGATCTGCTCCCTCAGTCCAAACACATCCATATCCCGGATATTGCGCTCATGCATCACGATAGTTCCCTCGTCGGCATTATACATCCGCAACAGCAGTTGCGCCACCGTTGTTTTACCACTACCGGTCTTTCCCGTTATGGCGATTTTTTCACCCTTCCGGATCTTCAGATCAAATTGCTGCAACGCCCGGATCCCGGTATCTGGATAAGTAAAATTGACTTTGTTAAAAGCGATGGTACCGTCGAGCGCAACCGGTGTGGCCCCCGTTTCATTCTTTATTTCCGGCACAATATCCAGGAACTCATTAAGCCGCTTTTGAGATGCCGCAGCCCGCTGCACCATACTGGCCGTTAGTCCGATGGCACTTACCGGGAAGGTGAGCATGTTTACATAAACGATAAATTCTACAATGGTTCCCAGGGTGATGTTATGCTCATGCTGGATATAATAAAGTCCGCCGATCATGATGGTAAATAAGGTACTGATGCCGATCAGGAGCTGGATCGACGGAAAATAGATCGCTTCCACCCGGGCCAGCGCTATGGCATTTTTCCGGTACTGCTCACTGTTGATGGCAAAAAAGCGGAACATCGCATTTTCCTGAACAAAGGATTTGATCACCCGGATCCCGGAATAAGATTCCTGCGCATTGGTGGTAAGGTCCGACAGCGCGGCCTGGATCTTTTCGCTCTTTTTATGAATATTGCTGTTTACAATATAAATGATCACCGCCAGTATTGGCAGCGGGATAAGCACATAAATCGTAAGCTCCAGGCTGCTTTGTACCATAAAAAACACGCTGAGCACAATGACCGTAACCAGGTTCACGATATACATGATCGCCGGACCGGTAAAGATCCGCACCCGGCTTACATCTTCAGCAATACGGTTCATCAGGTCACCGGTGGTATGATGTTTAAAAAAAAGACTGTCCAGCCGCTGGTACTGGGTATATACCTCATTTTTTTGATCATATTCGATATGACGGCTCATTACAATAATGGTCTGCCGCATCAGGAACATAAAAAAGCCCCGCAGCAATGCCATGATCAATATAATGATGCTGGCGATGAACACTACTTTTGCAATACTGCTAAAACCCGTCACCCATTCCACCATCTTCTTTACCAGCACATCATAGCCGCGGGTTTCTGTAAGATGATTGTTGCCGGTGAGGGTCAGTGACTGATCTACATAATTGACGATAAAGCGCATCAGCTGAGGCGACAATACGTTAAAATAATTGGACAATGCCACAAAAAGAATGCCCGCTCCCAACCGTACCCGATACTTCCAGAAATATTTGCCCAGCGCGCCTAAGTGCTTCATAACTGCAAAGTAACGGGGGAAAATTTAAATTCTAAGCGTTAAATACTGTATACTGAAATTCTAAATATCACATCTCAAATCCCAACTGCCAATTCAGGTCCAGCATCCTAAATATTAATATCAAGTATTAATTTCTGAATTTAAAGCAGTATCTTGTTAACACAAATTGACACTATGGTTCCGGAACTCAGACAGGCTTATAATGCGGCATTCACCGATGAAAAATTCAGGGATTTTGTACAGGCATTGAACCGGTATCGCAGCCCGATCCAGTTCCGGATTGCAGAAACACCCGTTTTTGTATCCAAAGGCTTTTCCCGCCAAATGATCGATGCCTGTGAGCAGATCGTGGATGTATTAACCCGACCCGATTTCAGGGAACAAACAGAACGGGCCATACCAAAAAATTTCAGAGTTCCCAATGAAAATGAGCACCCGCATTTTATTGCCTTCGATTTTGGCGTTTGCCGGAATGCCGCCGGTGAACTGGAACCGCAGCTTATAGAAATGCAGGGCTTCCCCACCCTCTTTGGTTACCAGGTGCTGCTGGATGATGTTTTTGATGCGCATTTCGGTATTCCTCCGGGCTATTCCTCTTACCTGGGCGGATTAAACCGGGAAACGTACCTGGAGCTCTTCCGCAGGATCGTGATCGCAGCGGAAGACCCGGAAAACGTGGTCCTGCTGGAGCTCTTTCCCCAACAGCAAAAAACCAATATTGATTTTTATTGTACGGAAGATTACCTGGGTATAAAAATGGTTTGTATTACCGAACTGATCCAAAAAGGAAATCAGTTGTTTTACCTGAAAGACGGAAAGGAAACGCGGATCAAACGGATCTATAACCGGGTGATCTTTGACGAGCTGCAACAGCAGGAAGCTGCCATCCAGGAAAAGGCGAAGATCCTGTTTGAAGCGCTGGATGTGGAATGGGTTACCCATCCCAACTGGTTTTACCGGATCAGCAAATTCACCCTGCCAATGATCCATCATCCCAATATACCGGAGACCCGTTTTTTGAGCGACCTGGAAACAATTCCCGCAGACCTGGAACACTATGTATTAAAGCCCTTGTTTTCTTTTGCAGGACAGGGGGTGGTTATTGACGTAACACCCGAAGATATCCGGGCCATTAAAGACCCCGAAAACTGGATCCTGCAGAAAAAAGTGGAATATGCCGCCGTCATTCAAACTCCCGACGAGCCGGCCAAGTCGGAGATACGCATTTTTTATTTTTGGGAAGAAGGCGCCGCAAGGCCCCGGCCGGTGAATAACCTGGCGCGGTTGAGTAAAGGCAAAATGATCGGCGTACGTTTTAACAAGGACAAAACCTGGACGGGAGGCAGCTTTGCATTGTTTGAACAATAGCCGACTGTTTCAAACTTTATAGAACATGGCATAGCGCCCCTTGCGGAAAAAGTACAACCGCAATGTACGCAAAGAGTTCTCAGTAATGACCTAACAATTCCATAGCACTCCTTGCGGATCCCTTGCGACCTTTGCGGTAAAAGCCAAACCGCAATGTACGCAACGTGTTTCGCAATGTACGCGAAGCGTTTTCAGTAATGACCTAACAATTCCATGGCGTATTCCTTGCGAGTCCCTTGTGACCTTTGCGGTAAAAGCCTACCGTAATGAAGGAGCGTATTCGTTGCCGGCGACGTCTCATTGAAAACATCTTCGCTGCAGAAATTTTAAATTCCTTATTTTAGATTTTATATTCTTTAATTCACCATGAGCCTCTTCTCATTCCGAAAAAAACAAAAGATCATCGGGCTTACCCTTTCCGGCGGCGGCATGCGTGGCGTAGCACATATCGGCGTATTAAAAGCACTGGAAGCGTTTGGCCTTAAACCCGGCATCATATCCGGAACCAGCGCCGGTGCCATTATTGGCGCCTTTTATGCCGCCGGCTATTCTCCCGATCAGATGCAGGAGATCGTGATAAAGACCTCTTTTTTCTCCCGGTCGTCTTTCCGCCTGGGCACTACCGGCATCTTTAATACCGTTTTTTTACAACGGCTGTTTAAAGAATCTTTTCCGGATGACAATTTCAATGTGCTCAACGTTCCTTTATATGCGGCCGCAACGGAGGTTACCAACGGCAGAACAGAATACTTCTCCGATGGCAAACTCTTCCAGGCCTTGCTGGCTTCGGCAAGTATTCCCTATATTTTTCCCCCGATCCGGATTGGCGAAAAAGTGTATATGGATGGCGGCATCCTGAATAATTTTCCGATTGAACCTATTTACAGTAAATGCGATGTGCTGATCGGCTCGCATGTAAATTCACTGGTGTATGACGATATGAAAAAAATAAGTGCCCGTAAGGTATTTGACCGGGTGGTGCACCTGGCTATCGGAAAATCTGTTTATTCTAAAGCACATGCCTGTGATTTATTTTTTGATCCGCCGGGGATGACACAATTCAGCCTTTTTGATAAAAGAGGTATTCCGCAGATGCTGGACATTACTTATCAACATGCAGTGAAGGTACTGGAAGAAAAGGGATACCGGAGGCAAATTCTAAATCCTAAAATCTAAATTCCAAATGTCTGATGCTAAAATCCAGCTCCGGCAATTGATTAAAAAATACAAAAATCAAATAACAAAAAACAATTTAAATACTAAATACAAAGCACTAAATTCTAAATGGCGGATACTAAAATCTGGCTCGGGTTGGTAGTTGAAAAATACAAAAATCAAATGGCAAGAACCAATTTAAATGCTAAATACTAAGCTCTAAATTCTAAATGTCTGATGCTAAATCCGGCTCGGGTTGGTAGTTGAAAAATACAAAAATCAAATAACAAAAATCAATTCGTACTTCAAGAAAGAGAATGCATCCTGATTGCTAAAGGCTGTGACTAAAAGCTGATCACTGAAAACTGATAGCTAAAGGCTTCTCTCGCAATTCTGCACTATGGTTACATTAAAACTCTCCGGAATATTTGTTCGTCAAAGCCCGATGATTTAGCTTTGCATTCAATGAAATGGTTCCTGTTTCTTTTTGGGTTTTACCTGTTATCGCTTACCGCTATACCCTGCTCCGATAGCGGGGATGCCTGTAAGGGCGGTGGTGTGGTAACCACCCTTCAGACAGCTTCCGATCATCATACCCATACCACCGAACATTGCACACCGCTTTGTTTGTGTAATTGCTGCAATACTGTTGTGGCAAAAATCCCCCTGGCACCCGCCGTTATATCCGGAACCATTGTTCCTGCTGGTTTTAAAACCGCCCTTTATGCAGACCAGTATCTTGCCGGTTTCACCGCCCGGATCTGGCAGCCTCCCAAACCCGTTTGCTGATTTTTTTGGCGATGGGCCAGTCTTGTAAGCCCATATTGTACCCGCACTCATGCACATGCATCAGCGCGGAATCATTGGTACCTGTGCTGCCGCGCCATCACATCCCCTTATTTTAGTGCGCCTGAAAAGGCATCACTGTCTTTTATCATTAAATCACATTCATGTGTTAGAAAAAATCATACGTTTCAGTATACAAAACAAATTGGTTATTGCCGTATGCACCCTGGCCCTGGTGATCTGGGGAACCTGGAGTGCCGGCAAACTGCCGATTGATGCACTTCCCGATATCACCAACAACCAGGTGCAGATCATCACCCAATCGCCCACCCTGGCCGCCCAGGAAGTAGAGCAGTTTGTAACCAGTCCTATTGAACGGGTAATGGCCAACCTTCCTAATGTGGTAGAAATGCGTTCTTTTTCCCGATTCGGGTTAAGCGTGATCACCATTGTGTTCAAGGACAATGTAGACATTTATTTTGCCCGGCAACTCATTGGCGAAAAACTGAAAGACGCCGAAAAACAGATCCCGCCAGGAATGGGCAGTCCGGGTATTGCACCGGTTACCACCGGTTTGGGCGAGATCTATCAATATGTGTTACACCCCAAAAAGGGTAGCGAACAAAAATATACACCCATGGACCTGCGCACGCTCCAGGACTGGATTGTAGCGCGCCAGCTGGCCGGTATTGAAGGCGTGGCCGAGATCAGTGGCTTTGGGGGTATTACCAAACAATACGAAGTAAGCCTGAACCCGGACCGGTTACAGGCTATGAACGTTACGATACCAGAGGTCGTTGCAGCCCTTGAAAAAAACAACCAGAATACCGGCGGCGCCTATATTGATAAAAAACCCAATGCCTATTTTATCCGGGGCATTGGTATGGCCCGCGATTTCAGGGATATCGAAAATATGGTCATCAAGACGGCCTCCAACGGTATTCCGGTCCTGGTGCAGGATGTAGCCACCGTCCGGTTCGGATCGCCCCCGCGGTACGGCGCGCTCACCTACAACGGGGAAAAAGAAGTGGTAGGCGGAATCGTACTTATGTTGAAAGGCGCCAACAGTAACGAAGTGGTGAAGCGGGTAAAAGAGCGGATGTTATCCATACAAAAATCCCTGCCGGCAGATGTAGAAGTGGAAGCTTTTCTCGATCGCAGCGCCCTGGTGAACCGGGCCATTGGCACCGTGGAGAAAAACCTGATCGAAGGTGCGCTGATTGTGATCTTTGTATTACTGCTTTTCCTGGGAAACCTACGCGCAGGGCTTATTGTAGCGTCCGCCATTCCCCTCTCGCTCTTATTTGCATTGGGAATGATGAACCTTTTTGGCGTAAGTGCCAACCTGATGAGCCTGGGCGCCATCGATTTCGGACTGATTGTAGACGGAGCCGTGATCATTGTAGAAGCCACCCTCCATCACCTCTATAACAAAAAACGCATGCAGCGATTGACGCAGCAGCAGATGGATACTGAAGTATTCCAGGCAGCCTCCAAAATCAGGAGCAGCGCGGCCTTTGGAGAGATCATCATCCTTATTGTATACCTGCCCATCCTTACCCTGGTAGGCATCGAAGGCAAGATGTTCCGTCCGATGGCGCAAACCGTAAGCTTTGCCATCCTGGGCGCCTTGCTGCTTTCACTTACGTATATCCCCATGATGTGTGCCCTGTTCCTTTCAAAAAAAGGAGCGCAGAAGGAAACCTTTTCCGATCGCATGATGCAGCGTCTGCAACGGTTCTACCATCCCATTTTGCAAAAAACGCTCCGCGTTAAGAAAACGGTGGCAGCCATTGCCCTGGTATTGTTTGTGGGTGGGGTATTGCTGTTTACACGCATCGGGGGCGAATTCATTCCCAGCCTGGAAGAGGGCGACTATGCCATTGAGTTTGGATTACCGCAGGGTACCTCGCTGGCGCAAACCATCGAAACGGCATTCCAGGCTGAGAAACTGCTGCGCACCTTCCCCGAAGTAAAAATGGTAGTAGGCAAAACCGGTTCTGCGGATGTAGCCACGGACCCCATGCCCATGAACGCCTCCGACCTGATCGTGGTTATGAAGGATAAACGGGAATGGACCACCACGAAGAATTATTCGGAAATGGCGGAGCTGATGAAGGAAAAACTGGAAACCTTACCGGGTGTTATTGCAGAACCCAGTCAGCCCATCCAGATGCGGTTTAATGAACTCATGACCGGCATCAAACAGGACGTAGCGGTGAAGATCTTTGGTGAAAACCTGGATACCCTGCTGGAACAGGCGCAAAAAGTTACAAAAGCCATCAGTAAGATAAAGGGCGTTTCCTCACCACAGATCGAGCGGATCGCCGGCCTGCCCCAGATCACTATTGAATACGACCGTGCGCGTATCGCCAGTTACGGGCTGAACATTGCGGCCATCAATGATGTGGTAACCACCGCCTTTGCCGGTACCGCCGCCGGGGTGATCTTTGAGAACGAACGTAAATTTGACCTGGTAGTGCGTGTAGACAGTGCCTACCGGAGCTCACTCGAAAGCGTGGCCTCCCTGTTTGTTCCAACACCGGCCGGTCACCAGGTACCACTTTCAGAACTGGCGGCCGTCCATTTTAAAGAAGGACCGGCACAGATCACAAGAGAAGATGCCAAGCGCCGGATCGTGATCGGGTTTAATGTACGCAACCGCGATGTTGAAAGCGTAGTGGAAGAGATACAGCAATTGCTGAAGCAGCCGCGCTTCCAGCTTCCCTCCGGCTACTACACCACGTTTGGCGGCACCTTTCAAAATTTGAAAGAGGCATCGGCCCGTTTGCAGATCGCGGTTCCGGTAGCCCTGCTCCTCATATTTGCACTCTTGTATTTCACCTTCCATTCTGTAAAACAGGCCTTATTGATCTTTACAGCCATTCCGCTAAGTGCCATTGGCGGCATTTGCGCCCTGGTTATCCGTGGTATGCCCTTCAGCATCTCCGCCGGTGTAGGCTTTATTGCATTGTTTGGAGTAGCCGTACTTAATGGTATTGTACTGGTGGGTACGTTTAACCAATTAAAAACGGAGGGCGAACAAAACATTTACCGGCGGGTGATAACAGGGGCTATGACGCGTTTGCGTCCGGTACTCATGACTGCAGCCGTTGCATCCCTCGGCTTTTTACCTATGGCATTGAGCCAGGGTGCGGGAGCCGAAGTACAGCGTCCCCTGGCAACAGTAGTGATTGGCGGACTCATTTCCGCTACCCTGCTTACATTGATCGTGCTACCCTGTCTTTATCTTTTGTTCAATCCGAAAGAAACCAAAAGCAGTGTAACACCGGTCGATCCCAATCTTTCTATCAACTCCGAAAATTAACACAATGAACCGGATTCTATATCTCAATTTTCTTTGTTTCAGTCTGCTTTGCGCCGGTACCGTTGCCGCACAGCGCATCAGCATCGTCGAAGCCCTGAGCACTGCGGGTGCCAACCTTGAATACTCGATAAATAAGGCGGAACTAAAAAAAGCGGATGCGCTTACAAAAACAGCAAAGGGCCTGGCCAATACCGGCATCTTTGCAGAGAATGAAGACCTGCAACCCGGCAATGCAAAGGGCGTTTTAAAAATCGGCGTAAGCCAGAGCATCGAATGGCCCGGCGTTTATAAAGCCCGGCAACAGTATTTTAAAGAACAGGCCCGGTATTACGAAATGAATACTTCCGCAATAGAAGTACAGCTAAAAAAAGATATACGGAAAGCATATTATCAGCTTTGGTACCTGCAGGATCGCTACCGTTTATACAGCCAGCTGGATAGTACCTACCGGGCGTTGCTACAAGCCGCCACGCTGCGGTATCAAAAAGGAGAAGCCGCGGGTATTGAAAAAATCGCGGCAGAAATGCGGCTTAAAGAATTACAGGCACAGGCAAAGGAGGTGCAAAACGAAATGGGCGTACAGCAACAACAACTGATGCTGCTGTTAAATACCGAACAGTCCCTGTTGCCCCTGGATGCCCCATTGCGAAAGTTATTACTTCCAGGTGGGGAAAGCGGCCAGCCCCATCCATTGCTCACGCTTCAGCAGCAAAATGTGGCCATCGCTTCCTCAAATATCCGCGTACAAAAGAATGCCGTAAAACCTGAATTTTCCGGGCGCTTTTTTTCCCAGGCCCTGTATGGGATGAAAAATCCCTATTCAGGATTTTCCGTTTCAGTAGGTATCCCACTCTTTAGCGCAGGTGCCAATAAGCAAAAGATCCTGGCTGCGGAGGCAGAAATGGAAGCGCAGCAAAAAAGCCTGGAATGGCAGACGCAAAAAATGGAACATCAAAAACAGCAGGCCCTTACCGAAACGGCACAGGCTGATGCCTTGTTGCAATATTATGAAGACAGTGGTCTGAACCGTTCCGATGAAATCATCAAAGCCGCTACCATTGGCTATAAAGGCGGCGAGATCACCTTTATGGAACTAACGCAATACCTGAACCAGGCAACCGATATCCAAAAAAATCACCTCGATGCATTGAACCGGTACAACCAGGCCATAATTCAGTATTTATATTTTATTCATCAATAATTCAAGCACATGTTGAAACCAATTCATATATTCCCCTTATTATTTGCTACCTGCATCTTTTTCTCCTGTAACAGCAAACCAGGGCCGGCCGCTGAAGAAAAAGAAGCCACCGAAACGGAAGCGCACGCAGAAGATGGCGTATCCATGACGGCCGACCAGATACAATCCATCGGCCTACAGCTGGGCCCTATCGAAAACAAAGAGCTTTCCAATACCGTAAAGGCCATGGGCATGTTGACCGTGCCAAATGAAAACAAAGCCTTTGTAACCCCCTTATCCGGGGGTGTGGTGCGTACCCTCAATGTACGGCCCGGCGAATTTGTAAACAAGGGGCAGGTACTGGCCGTCATTGTGAATCCCGACCTGATTCCCCTGCAGCAACAATTGCAGCAGCTCAATGCCCAGATCCAGCTGGCCGAGCTGGAAGTAACGCGTCAGCAGGACCTGTACAAAGGCAATGCAGCTCCGCTGAAAAACTATCAGCGCGCCCAAACGGAATTAAAAACCCTCCGCAGTCAGCGGGCGGGTATTGAGCAACAGCTGAATGCCATGGGGGCCGGCCATTCCTTTTCAGCCACATTGCCGGTACGTTCACCTATTAGTGGTACCGTAAGCAAGGTAATGGCCCAGATCGGCAGCAACGTAACCATCAGTGCACCTATTGCCGAAGTAGTGAACAATTCCCTGATCCACCTGGATCTGAATGTGTATGAAAAAGACCTGCCGCTGATCAGCATGGGCCAGGTGATTCATTTTACACTGACCAACAACCCCGGCAAAGAGTATGATGCAAAAGTATTTTCGATCGGAACGGCTTTTGAAGGAGATACCAAATCCGTGCCGGTACATGCGTCGGTTACCGGCGAAAAAACCGGTCTGATCGATGGCATGGGTGTAACGGCCAATATCAGTTTAAATACCCGAACGGCCCCCGCTGTTCCGGATGCATCATTGGTCAATTTCCAGGGAAAGGATTATATTTTTATCGTAGCCACTGATAAACCCTCGCACGGGGCCGACGAACATGCACAGCACGAAAAAGGACATGCGGAGGAAACGCATTTCACCATGATCCCGGTGGCACGCGGCGTATCGGATGTAGGCTATACGCAAATCACCCCATTGGCCACCATACCCCCGGATGCAAAAGTAGCGGTAAAAGGCGCCTTCTTCTTACTGGCGAAAATGACCAATACAGAAGGGCACGCACATTAGCTATCGGCGTCCGCTCCGGGAATATTAAAACCCGCAGGCGATCGGCAAAGCAATCAGCGAGGTTTACCTTATCTGCAGAAAAACTTTTTCACGATCATTTCCGGGGAAGCATCGGGAATAGCTCGCGCATTTCGTCTTCATTAAGCTGGCGGCCAAATTCCGCTATTTCAAACGATTCAATATATTGAATGTTGGAAGCAGCAGCACCGTACCATTTTGTCAATGCCGGCAGGTTCACCGGGGTAATGCTGCTGTAGGGATAGGTATTTTCATATACCAGCTTCTTCTGCTTTTCGGGGTTTGCCCTTACTTCGTCCAGTATACCCATTTTATAGGGGATGGCATCATTTACCTGCGAGCGCTGAACGGCGCATGCGGCCAGCTTGGTGGGCCATACGGCATCTATAGCTACAGCAAAATCGGGAATATATGAGAACCGGATGGTGTGAAAATCGCGGATATATACAAAGACGGGCTTCTTTTTCATTTGCAAACGGGGTGCGGCATCCCGGACGATATATCCGGCCGTCATATTATCAGTGTGACCGCCCTCTGCCGGGTAATACGTAAACACGACATCCGCATCCCAATCCTGGATGCTTTTGATCACTTTATCCTGTACTTCTTTTGTATTCTTCAAATATTTATCGTGATAATCGAGTACTTCATAGTCTCCGAGGGAAAGAATTTGTTTCGCTTCCATAGCTTCCTGGTAGCGCATCTTAGCCAAATCAGCAGGCTTCATCGAATAATGTCCTGCATCCCCATTGGTTAAAGACATAAATTTCACCTGGTGCCCCATTTTTGTATACAGCGCAGTAATACCGCCGGTATAGATCTCTCCCTCATCCGGATGGGCAAAGATGACCATTACTTTCAGCGGCTTTTGAGCAAAAGCGAAGGCGGCGGATAACATGCACATAGTGATCAGTAGAAGGGATCTGGCCATAATCGTTTTATTTATGCATACTTGTTCATTAAAAGTAAGCCATTCCTTCCAAATGTACCGATCCAGCCGTTCAGTATGCATACTACAACTGAAAAACAAGCGAAGAAAGCGTTTAGCCCTTTCGGGAATGGAAGGTATTACACGGATGTTTTAAAGCAATTTTTTATAATGATCCCTCCACCATTTTACGTAGTCAAATTCCGCATCTTTATTCATTGCTATTTTCCCCATCATTGTTTGGCCCCTGAAAAGGATAGCCTTATCTAAAACCTGGTCATCGGATACCATTGACCGGAATTCGATATGGGCCAACACCGTTTTATCAAAGTTTTGAATGGTATAAAATTCAGACACAGCCGATGCAGTTTTTGTTTGCTGGTAATTGCAATAAAGCCGTTTTTCTTTATCCAGTAAATGCCAGTCGTAAGACAGGCGCAATGGTTTACTTCGAAAAGATCTTTGTGTAGGATCATAGAAGAAAACATCCATATCCCATTTCCATTCCAGACAAAGGTCATTAAAGCCATCGGCGTTTAAGTCCTTATTCGTAAAATAGTTGTTATGATTCCCCAGCTGTTCAAATCTTAAAATATCCTTCCAGCCACTACGATCCAGTTTTTGAACGATACCGTCATATAAGGTATCATGGTGCAACACTCTAAATGTTGTATGGTCCAATGAGAATGTATCCTGGTAACCAATGCTCCCTGCTTTGCTCATTATCATTGAATCATAATACGGAAGCTGAGCATCCTTTTCTTCCCGTGTTTGCTGATAAACGGTATCGGATCTAACAGGTACAGTTTTGTCATTGAAGGTATTGCATGCAATACTCATCAATACGAATAAAGATATAGCTGGTTTACTTTTCACCACTGTTGATCAACTGCGCATATTATAATTCCGTAGTTGCAGATATTGGTTTCATACGGCAATCTCCATCATTTTTACCCGATGAGTTTGCCTGGTTCGAAACCATACAAAAACATATTTAGCTTTCCATTGGAGCTTTCAACTCCTGCTATAACCATTAACTCTTCAAAATAGCAACAAATCCGTTCCCGCTCTTCCGTATCCAGATCAAAAGAAATATCGCTGAATAGATCAAGCCCCTGTTTGATCGCATCCTGATATTTGTCTTCAGATGGATTTTCATCCCTTGAAATTTTCTCGAAAATCGTGGCGGCTTCGTTTATTTTATTCGTCAATATTGATTTCAGAGCACCATCGGCAACTCCGGAATAATAAGTTTGAGGCTCCTCTTCAAATTTATCCTTATTTAAAAATGCTGTAAACATTGTGGCTGTATTTTCATCTGTTTGATATAATTATTGGTTCCATTCCGTTTGTTATCCAATTCCTAAATATACTAAAGATTTGGCATCGTAAAACGGTTTCCTCTCTATAGCGCATCAAAAACAGCCCCCAATCAGTCGGCGAAAGGCGATGCGATAAGCGGCATTTTTCACTGATGGCATTGCACGAATGGAAATCATATCATCTTCAATCGTCGCATGTCGCAAACGCCCCCTTATATTGTCAGATCTCTCAATCATACAAAACAACTGGCGATTTTAATTTTGTGTTTTCATCAAAAAAAGAACCGATGTTATTAAAAAATAAAAATGCAGTTATTTACGGCGCCGGCGGTTCGCTCGGCACAACCATTGCGCGCGCCCTTGCAAAAGAAGGGGCACATGTATTTGTTACCGGTCACCGTAAGGAACCCTTGCAGGAACTTTCTGCCGCAATTAACGATTCCGGAGGAAAGGCTACCATGGCGGTTGTAGATGCGCTGGATCAACCGGTAGTAAACGAACACCTGCTCCGGGTGGCAGCAGCCGGCACCGTGGACATTTCCATGAACCTGATCGGACTTGAGGATACCCAGGATATTCCGCTGACCGAAATGAACCTGGAGGATTTTCTAAAACCGGTTAGCCGGGCCATGCGCTCCCATTTCATCACCGCAACAGCTGCAGGAAGGATCATGCAACAACAACGTACAGGCATCATTCTTTCCCTTACGGCAACACCCGGAGGCATTGGATACCCGTTAACCGGAGGGTTTGGCCCCACCTGTTGTGCCATTGAGGGCTTTTCAAGGAACCTGGCATCAGAGCTGGGCCCCTATGGTGTCCGGGTGGTCAACATCCGCTCTGCTGGCTCCCCCGACTCGAAAGTATTCCGCGATTTTGCAGCCATGTATCCAGCTTTATCAGATACTGTGTTGGGCAATATGCGCAATGATACCATGCTGAAGGAGTTACCGCTCATGCAAGATATCGCAGATACCGCTGTATTCCTTTGCTCCGGAAAGGCAGCCCGGATCACCGGAACAACGATCGACGTTACAGCCGGTACAACCGGTGCCTTAAACTATCATTTTCAAAAGCCGGTCGCGGGTAGCAACCTTACAAAAGATGGGGCCTCCGGGGCTTCGTTCTTTAATCCCAAATATCAATAGTGCAACGTTAATACTTCCTTCTGTATTTCGATTGCGCTTTACCGCAGAGGCATCAAACATCCAAGTGGATCCCGTTGCGATCACTGCGCACGCCTTGCGTACATAGCGGTTAAATATAAAACCACAAGAGACGCCAGGAACCGCAAAGAAAAAATGACATAACACATTCTATCCTGTGGCTCAGTGCTTCTGTGGCCGCACTCAGAAATAACGCTCAAACAATACTCCATAAGTAAACAGGAGGTTCTCCTTCTGCGTCCGGCTGATACGGTTATAGTTCAGCCGGGTTGATAAGGATAGCCATTTCACCAGCTTAAGGTTAAGGCCCAGCTGACAGGTAATGATATAATCATTGATGTTTTTTAACGATGGCTGCCAGAACGAAGTGCTTTCAAAAGAAAGTGCCCGGTAAGCATACCAGCGTAACTGCAAACGCAGCGAATTCCGGAAGGTGTGATATCGTTCCAGTGTGCTGTCGGTGGGTGCGATCTTACTTTGTTCAAATAAAATACCGTCACTCATCCTCAAATACCATAATCCATTATCCACCAGTTTATACGCCCCTCCCAGCCCGGCCTGGAACTGGCTGTTGATCCGTAAGGAATAACTGCTGGTATATGCCGCAAGTCCCCAGTAATTCAGGCGGGAAGCCGTATCGCGGTAAATATTAAAATCGAGCGCCGTGGTAAGGTCATTATTGGTGAGGCCGTCATTATTCTGTCCATAGATCCAGGCGGCGTTGGCATTCAGCTCAGACTTCTGTTTATAAAACCTGTATTTCAGCGCATTGTTCAGAAGATAATTCTTATTTCCCGAAGACTGGTTCAGGGTACCGGATAAACCCGCATTGAGATAATGATGTACGGAGTCATTAAACTGTGCCGCTGCTACCTGCGCCATCAGCCCAAACAAAAGTGTTACACAAAGTTTGCCCATGCCTGCGAAAATAGTACCGAATCATTTAAATGAAGCCGGCCTGCCCGGCAATGGTTCATTTAAATAAGGTCTGGTAAAAGGTTTTTATTGAGCAGCGTTGGTCGCCGTGCATTATACAAAAGCCAACGTTAAACAGGAACCGGCGGTTTGGAACGCTCCCTGTTCCATCGATCCTCCTGTCGCACAAAGCATGTGAAAATGTGGAGATGTGGGAATGTGGAAATGGAAGTGTAAAGATGTGGAAATGCCCCTTTTAAACTTTAGACAAAACAGCTAAATCAATGAGTATCAAACAAAAGCGCTAAAACTAAAGCATCACCCTTAAAAATCATTACATTTGAGCATAGGTAACAGAATGTAAAAATGTTGAAATGGTTGTACCAGAGATTTATCGCGAAAAATCGCCCTTGTCAGAAAAAGATTGTTTTGTTGTATTTGATCGCCGTAAGTCCAGTTTTACCTTCCCGGTTCATGTACATCCCGAATTTGAGCTCAATTTTGTAGAAGGCGCCGCGGGTGCACAGCGCATCATCGGCGATTCTGTAGAAAGTATCGGTGCAAAGGACCTGGTACTGATCGCCAATCCTGAGTTAAAGCATGCCTGGAAGGATGGCGGTTGCACATTTAGCAATATTCACGAGATCACTATTCAATTTCATCCGCAACTCATTGAACAATATCTGAATAAAAACCAGTTCCGGAGTATTCAGCGTCTTTTTGAACGGGCAGCCAAGGGCCTGTATTTTGGTGCTGCCACCATCGAAAGGATCCAGCCCCTGCTGCATATCATTACCATGGAAAACGACGGATTTTATTCGGTGATGCGCCTGCTGATCCTTTTACATGAGTTATCGAAAAGTGAGGATTGCCGCGAGCTTTCCAGTGGGGCTCCGCCCGAGATCACCCGGAGCGCCGAACGTTTCAACCGGCTCCAGGACTATGTTAGCCAGCACATCACCGATATGATCCGCCTTTCCGATGCTGCGGCCCTGCTCAATATGAGCCGTTCCACGTTCTCCCGTTTTTTGCAAACCCAAACCGGCATGAGTTTTACAGATTATTTACTCGATTTCCGGATCAATGTGGCCATGCGAAAGCTTAAAGGCACCGTTTCCATCCAGGATGTGGCCGACCAGTGCGGCTTTAACAGCATCTCCTATTTCTACCGCGTATTTAAAAAAGCAAAAGGCGTTACGCCGGCCGAATTCCGTAACAATTTTAAAAAGCAACAGGTGATCGTCTGAGCGTTCTCCGGGATGGCTTGTTTCACGCAGCGGCGCAAAGGTGCTGCGAACACAGCGCGTTATATCGCTTCGTGTTTATTCGCCACAAAGTCCCAAAGGCTCAAAGCAACACTAAGCTTTGATCGCTCTTTGTGTTTCTTCGTGTCTTCCCGCCTTTGTGGCTATTACTTCCCCTGACGACGCAATACTTATACTAAACATTACTCAGTACTTCTGAGGCTCTATTCAAGCAGCGATTCTGTCTCCTGCAATACAATAAAGTATTACTCCATGTCCCACAAGTCATACCAGTCAGCCCGTTACTCATTGATGGCTAAAACTAAAAACGATAGAAATACCAAACGCTACCGCTTCCCCTCCCCTGAGCAGATTCTTCAACCCAAATGAGCCAATCGTTCAATAAATATTCCTTCAACAGGTAAAAAACAAGCAGCCATACCCAAAGTCCCTATCTGTACATCCGTATACATCTCGCTGTTTACATTTCTTTCTCTACGGTTAAAAATCCTGTTTCACCACACCGGTCATCGATGCATACAGGTCCATATTTCAACTCCATAAAAAGAACGGATTGTTCAATGAAGTTGATGTGATTGTGAAATGCTTCTGCTACCGTTTCATTTAGTTTTACCCTCAAATTTTTTTACCAAACAAGCCATATGTATGAAAAAAATACTACTCATACTGCTTTTAGGAGCCATTAGCCACCTCACGTGGGCACAACAAGTACTACAGATCAAAGGAACGGTACGGGATAAGAACAACAATCCCCTGCCCGGAGCTACCGTAACCGTAAAAGGAACGGGAACCGCCACCGTAACGGATCAAAACGGAAACTTTGTTTTAGACGCCGCAAAAGGGCAAACCCTGGAGTTTACCTATGCCGGCATGCAAGCCTCAGAAACCACCGTTACCGGCAACAGCACCATCACTGTATCCCTGCGCGAGAGCAACCAGATGGATGAGGTGATAGTGATCGGGTATGGTACCATTAAGAAAAAAGATCTTACGGGTGCCGTTGCCTCTGTAACCGGCAAGGACTTACAATCGAACCTGGCCAAAAGCGCTGCCGGCGCTTTACAGGGCCGTATAGCGGGTGTAACCGTTTCCAACTCCGGGGGCACACCCGGCGCAGGCTTAAGCATCAATATCCGCGGTCTGGGCTCTTTGCGCAACAACGCCCCGCTTTATATTATTGATGGAGTGTTTGGCGATATCAACCTGGTAGATCCCAACGATATTGCTTCCCTCGAAGTATTGAAAGATGCATCTGCCGCAGCCATCTATGGTTCACGCGCGGCCAATGGAGTAGTAATCATTACCACCAAGGGAGGGCGTAAAAATACCCCGGCCGTTATCAGCGTCAATGCCTTTACAGGAGTGCAAAGCCTTCCTAAAAAAATGGAGTTAATGAGCGGCCCGCAATGGAAAGCCATTGAAAAGGAAAACGGCCTGTTGCCTACCCAGGCAGAAAGCTTTACGGCCAATACCGACTGGCAGCATGAAGTGTTTCAAACGGCCCCTATTAACAAAGTGAATTTAGATGTATCCGGAGGTGGTGAGCGATCTACCTACAGTGTTTCTGCAGGTTATATAGACCAGAAAGGTATTTTAAAAACCACCGGCTATAAGGCATTTACGGTACGTGCTAAAAATACCTTCAGCTTTTTCAACGATCATTTCCGTATGGGCAATACCTTCCTGATTAAATCGGGAGACCGGAAATATTCCGACCTAACCATCACCGATGTGCTGCGTCAGAACGCATTGCTGCCGATTTATGATCCTGCTATGGTAGGGGGCTATGCCACGTATGCGCCGTGGATGAAAAATTTAGAAAATCCTGTCGGTTTTATCAACCTGCACAACAAGCATGTATATCAAACAGATATTATGCTGAATGGCTATGCCGAAGCAGACCTGTTCGTAAAAGGATTAAAATACAAACTCAATGTGGGTATCAATCGGACAACCGGAAGAAATTATGACCGGGGTCTGGCCTATACATATGGCACAGCCCTTAACAAATCGTACCTCAGTGAAGGTGCTTTTTTCAACAACCAGTGGCTGGTTGAGCATACCTTGCATTACGATCGCACATTCGACAAACACACCCTAAATGTTTTAGCCGGTTACTCCGCCCAGAACAATGCCAACAGGGGTTTTGCAGCCGGCCGGAAAGATCTTCCTTTAGGAACAGATGCTATTGATGCCGGGGCTTTGCTTGATCAATCTACATCGGGAAGCCTGCAGGAAGCATCGCTCCTGTCTCAGTTTGGTCGGTTAATATATAGCTACGATAGCCGCTACCTGCTGACGGCATCGCTGCGCCGGGACGGATCTTCGAAGTTTGCAGAAGGGCATCGCTACGGGCTGTTCCCTTCCGTTGCCCTGGGTTGGAATGTGATGAACGAGCGCTTTTTTGAGACTGCAAAAAATACGGTAAATGAGTTTAAAATACGCGCCAGCTACGGTAGACTGGGCAACCAGGAAATACCCAATTATACTACGCAAAACATTACTTCCTATGGCATCAACTACATACAGGGCGGCAAGCTTTGGCAGGGATCCATTACGGGTGTCAACTGGGTTTCGCGCCCGGACCTGACCTGGGAAGAAACGGTTACCAGTAATATAGGATTGGACCTGGCCTTTTTGAAGAATAAACTCAGCATTAGCGCGGACTACTATGTACGCGAAACCAGGGGTGTGCTGTTAAACATCAACCAGCCTCCTTCTACAGGACTTAATGGCACGCCGGTTATGAATGCCGGAACCATCAGCAATAAAGGTTTTGAGTTTTTAGCCAATTACAGGAATACTGTTGGCGTCTTAAACTATACGATTGGCGTAAATGCGTCTATGACTAAAAACGAAGTACGCGCTGTAACCGTGGGCAATGTACAGCAATTTGAAGGCTTTAATCCACGGGGAGAAGGCGTTGTAAGCTGGGCTAAAGTAGGATACCCTATTGGCGGTTTCTGGGTAATTAAAACCGATGGCCTGTTCCAGTCAGATGCCGAAGCACAGGCTTACAAAGATGCCAAAGGCAATGTGATACAGCCCAAAGCCAAAGCCGGCGATATTAAATTTGTAGACTTCAACGGCGATGGAAAAATTGACAACAATGACCGCCAGTATGTAGGAAGCCCTTTTCCCAAACTGGCCTATGGTATCAGAGGCGGGCTGGATTACAAAGGAATAGATGTAGCATTTTTCTTTGACGGTATGTACGGCAACAAAATATACAACTATACCCGGGCACGCATGGAGCAAACAAACGAGGTAAACAACCATTCGGCAGCCCTGCTGAACTCCTGGACGCCCACCAATACCAATACCGGTATTCCCCGCTATACCCGGGAGGACCCCAACGACAATAAGCGCCGGGTAAGTGATCGCTGGATAGAAAGCGGTACATTCTTTCGCTTAAAAACGGTTGAGGTTGGTTACACGCTGCCTAAACAGTGGTTAAGCAGGGTCACTCTGAAGAATGGCCGTATTTTCCTGGCGGCCGACAACCTGTTTACCGCAACCAAATACAAAGGTTATACGCCTGATCTGGGACAAAGCAATGGTGAAAACGGCGACTATTCCGGTGTATTTTCAGCCGGCACCGATTATGGCCGTTTTCCGCTGGCACGTACTATTATGTTTGGCATCCAGGCTAATTTTTAGTCCGGAACAGCCTTTTATAACAAATCTTACTTTTTTAAAAAATGTCAATAATGAAACGTTCGATAAAAATATATACGGCAACAGCAGCGGCCCTATTGTTCCTTGGCAGCTGTAGCAAAGATTTTCTAAACAAGGTCAACCCCAATCTTCCGGTAGAAGAAACCTATTGGCAAATGGAGTCTGATGCGGTAGCCGCCATTCCCACCATTTATTCACCCATCCGCAATCAAATGGACGGTTATTACGGAGCCTACTCCGGCTATCAGACCCTGAACCGGGCTGATGATATGTGGTTCCTGATCGGGGAAGAGCCCTTTACCTGGGAGTATGTTAATTTCCTGAACTCTGCCGGTACCGCCGGAAGCAATTTCGGAGATCTATACAAAGGGATCAACAGGGCCAATGTTTTTATGAAAAATATTGACCGGGTAAAAATGGATGATGGTAAAAAGAAGCAGCTGATCGGTGAGGTAAGCTTTTTACGGGGTATGTATTATTTTTTGCTCGCCGCCAATTTTGGCGATGTACCGCTGCGGCTCTTACCTGCAGGCGATGATCCGGATGGAGGCAACAAGCCTTCCACACCGGAAGCGGATATCTGGAAACAGGTAATTGCCGATTTTAAGGTAGCCAAGGACAACCTGCCTGTGAGCAGGCCTGCTGGTGAAACCGGCCGGGTTACCAAGGGTGCAGCCATTGCTTATTTGGGTAAGGCATTGGTATATACCAAACAGTATCCCGAGGCCGAGACCGAGTTAAAGGCCCTGCTCACCGCGCCTTATAGCTACGATTTAATGGAGAACTTTGAAGACAATTTTAAAGAAACCTCCGAGTTCAACAAAGAATCGGTATTTGAACTGGCCTATGATGGCTTCCTAGGTTCGGGTGGAATATGGGGCAACGATTGCGCCTCCTGCCAGTTGGGTTTTGCACTGCCTAATTTTTGCGGACCGGCCGGTACCGGTGCATGGTTTAAACTCGTACCCGGTATATCCATTGTGCGCGATTTTGTGAGCGAAGAACGCCCCGCTGGATCGGATACCCGTTTCGACAAACGGATGTACACCAGCTTTTTCTGGAAGTATTCCGATTATGAAACCGGGCTTACCGATGGCACCTGGTTTGGCAATCATGATTTCGATTGGCTCTGGCATGAAGCCCAGGCAAAAATGTCGGTGAACACCGGATTAACCTATCCGCAAATAGGTAATAAGCCCGGACGTTTCTTATTAAAGAAATACACTAATTTTTATAAGAACGAAGAAGGAGCCAACAGTATGTATAATGCGGCCAATAATAATAATAACCTGCGCATCATCCGTTTTGCCGAGGTGCTATTGCTACACGCAGAAGCCTGTATCAAAAACGGAAACCTGCCGGATGCTATTACCGATCTGAAGCGCATCCGGAAACGCGCAGGGCTTAACGAAAACAAAGCCTGGGCGGGTGCCACCGACCTCATGAACGAAGTGATACGGCAGAATGAGCTGGAGTTTTTCTTTGAAGGGCATCGCTTCTTTGACCTGAAACGCTGGTACACTCCCGCTGAAATGAAGCAGATCTTTGTAAACAATCAAAAACAGGGCGCCAATAATTTTCAGCCCAAACATTACTATCTGCCCATTCCCGAAGCGGAAATAAATACCAATACAGCAATACAACAAAACGCACTGTGGCGCTAGATAAGCCATACTGTATCATCAAAGATACGCGCGCTGCCCGGTACAATCCGCCGGCAGCGCGCCTTTCCGGCAACAGGCTTTTAATGAGTTTAGCCTGATGATTTGTTCCGTTTTTATCGCTCAACAAAAGGTTATTTGATTGCTGCCGGGTGTTGGAAAATATTCCGCAGTGTAAAAGCAACAGTTAAACAATATCCCATATGCTGATAGCCCGTTCCCGTTACTTAAAGAAGCATCGCGTGTTGCCCGGTTTGTTATTCGGCCTCGTGGTATTGCTGTTTTCCTGTACACGCCGGGAAGATGCGCTTCCGGATATAGCATCAAAACAATCCCTAAGTGCCAGGGCAGATAAAGGCGATTTATTGCTCGATATCTCCAGGAATAGCGGTGAATACATTTTTAATTTTGAACAGGGGGCATTGCAGGTCCCGATGCAGGATATTACCAGGATTGCACCGGAGCCGGAACACTGGCGCACCGGCATCACCTTCAGCGACGGTTCCGGACTGGTTATACCTTCAAAAGGTGCAGCCCTCGATTATATAGTAGAGGATATAAAGCTTAATCCATCGGGCTACAACCCGCTCGCTGCCCTGGTAAATGTATGGCTGCCTACTTATGGCCGGGTGAAGGTAACGGTACATGGTAAAAACGGGGAAACAGGCACCATTACGCACCTGTGCCACGAAGATCAGCCACGCCAGAGCGTGCCTGTTTTTGGCCTATATGCCGACCATGACAATGTTGTAGACCTCACTTTTACCGACCGGGATGGCAGGGAGCGCGGCAGTACAACGATCCATATCCGCACAGCGCCGCTTACGGTACAGGATTTTCCAAAATGGAAACTGATGAAAAGCCTGCCGGGGCAAATGGAGCCGGGGATCAACCTGGTTAACTATCCCGGAATGTCGGAAGCAGATGTATCGCTTCCCTATATGATCGACAACGAAGGGGAATTGCGATGGTTATTGCTTTTAAAATCATCGCCCGACCTGCAAAAGCTTTCTACATCCATCGGCTTAAAGCGCACAAAAAAAGGCAGCTTCATCGCCGGAGACCAGTCGCAGCCAAGGATCGTGGAACTGGATATGTTCGGGAACCTGCTGCATCAATGGGATCTTCAAAAACCCGGCTATACCTTTCATCACGAAGTTAAAGAAGCCGCCAATGGAAATTTCCTGATCACTGTTACCAGGCCCGCCGCACGTTTAAGGAACGGTCAGCCGCGGATCAATGACCACATCATCGAGCTGAACCCGGAGTCTGGTGCACTGGTCAGCGAATGGGATCTGGCCACCCTGCTGGACACCTCCCGCTATGTGAAGCCGGATGGGATCACGCCCCCGCAATACTCACAGAATCCTACAAACTGGGCGCATAACAATTCGATTAATGAGATGGGAAATGATCTGCTGGCCACCGCAAGGTACCAGGGGATTTTCCGTTTTACCCATGCCGGCAAGCTCCGGTGGATCATTTCTCCGCATAAATACTGGGGGGCCTCCTATCAGCCCTACCTGTTAAATCCGGTTGATGAAAACGGGGTTCCTGTAACAGACCCCGCGGTTATAAACGGCGATGCACAAACAGCAGGTTTCGACTGGCCCTGGGGCCCGCATACACCTGTTGTGCTGTCAGACAACCACATCCTGGTATTTGACAACGGATATAACCGGAACTGGATACCAAACTTTGGTTCGGATGTCACCAATTACAGCCGTGTAGTGGAATACCGGGTTGATGAAGACAAAAAGACCGTACAGCAGGTTTGGTCCTTTGGCAAGGAACGGGGCGCAGAAGGCTTTTCACAGGCTATTTCCGGGGTACAATTCCTGTCCCAGACAAAGCACGTATTATTCTGCCCGGGAATGGGCGTACCTACTTCCATTGGCCCCGGGGGGCGTATTGTTGAAATAGACCCCGCAACCAATGAGGTCCTGTTTGAAATGGAGATCGCTGCACCGAGCGGTACCGCATTTCACCGGGTAACCCGCATGCCGCTTTACCCAGACAATCTCTGATAATGATCAAAAGGATCCGTGTAAGAAAGACAGCAATTATGACAGCACATTTTCAGCAAGGTTTGGAAACAATCATCCGCGATCAGGAGCTCCTGATCGCAAAAACCAATACCCCCTTAAACGATTATAACGGCATCGTACGCAGATACCGGAATCCTGTAATTACCCGGCAGCATGTACCTGTTTCCTGGCGCTACGACCTCGATCCCCGTACCAATCCGCTTTTTATGGAGCGCATTGGCATCAATACCACATTAAACGCCGGCGCTATTAAATGGAACGGCCGGTACCTGCTGATGGTACGCGTGGAGGGTGTGGACCGCAAATCATTTTTTGCGATTGCCGAAAGTCCCAATGGAATAGATCAGTTTTGCTTTTGGCCCAGGCCGGTTTCCCTGCCCGATATTTCACCGGCGGAAACCAATATCTACGATATCCGGCTTACGGCACATGAAGACGGGTGGATTTATGGGATCTTTTGCAGCGAGCGCCATCATCCGGATGCCGCGCCCGGCGACCTTACAGCGGCCTTTGCCAGCTCCGGTATTGTGCGTACCCGCGATTTTATACACTGGGAACGGCTGCCCAATATACAAGCCTGCAGCCAGCAGCGTAATGTAGTGCTACATCCCGAATTTGTACAGGGGCGGTATGCGCTTTATACAAGGCCACAGGATAATTTTATTTTGGCGGGAAAAGGAGAAGGAATCGGCTGGGCCCTGATCGATGATATCTGCAACCCGGTGATCCGGTCGGAAACCATCATCAACAACCGGTATTATCACACCATAAAGGAACTGAAAAACGGTGAAGGCCCCCCTCCCATCAAAACGTCTGAAGGCTGGCTGCACCTGGCCCATGGCGTACGGGGCTGTGCCTCCGGCCTGCGTTATGTATTGTATGTATATCTTACATCACTGAAAGACCCGTCGGTACTGATCGCAGAACCCGGCGGCTACCTGCTGGCGCCCGAAAATGAAGAACGCACCGGTGATGTGTCCAATGTATTATTCTCCAACGGCTGGATCGCGGATGAGGACGGCACGGTATATATCTACTATGCTTCCAGCGATACCCGGATGCATGTAGCCGTATCATCCATTGACCGGCTGCTGGACTATTGCCTGAACACACCGCGGGACGGTTTTCGCTCCGCCGAATCCGTGCGACAGATCAATGAGCTGATCGACAAGAACAATGCATTCCTGGAACAATATGCATAACCGCATATTTTTACCGGTGTTATAAGATCATTACCTGCAACGGACGCAGCAACGGGGCCTTAATCTGCTTTATGAAAATGATTCAAAGAAGCCGATATTTGCGCATCTAACGATTAAAGGATAAATTACGCTGCATGAAGCTTGAATGGATCGATGCCCTGATTATTGTCATCTACCTGGTCACCATGGTTGTTATCGGACTGGTGCTCAAGAAAAAGGCGTCGAAGAATATGGACACCTATTTCCTGGGAGGAAAAACCATGCCCTTTTACCTGCTGGGACTTTCCAATTCTTCCGGGATGTTCGATATTTCAGGCACTATGTGGCTGGTATACCTGGCGTTTACCTATGGTTTAAAAAGTCTCTGGATCCCCTGGCTCTGGCCCGTATTCAACCAGATCTTTATGATGGTATATCTTTCCATATGGCTGCGCCGCTCCGGGGTGCGTACCGGCGCAGAATGGATCCGCACTCGGTTCGGATATGGTAAGGGTGCCGGCCTTTCGCATACCATTGTGGTGCTTTATGCCGTTATTGGCGTAGTGGGTTTTCTGAGTTACGGCTTTGTAGGAATCGGCAAATTTATTGAAGTATTCCTCCCCTGGAAAGCAGTAGCGCCCTACTTCCCCTTCCCCGTCGATCCGCAATATGCACCACATATTTATGGTATTTTTTTTACCGCCATCGCCACTTTTTATGGAATGCTGGGAGGCATGAAGGGCATTGTATGGGGCGATGTGATCCAGTTTGTCATAAAAACAACCGCAGGAATTGTGATTGCCGTTACAGCCATCACAAGGGTAAGTCCGCAGCTGTTGCAGGCCCATATACCTGCCGGCTGGGATACGCCTTTTTTTGGCTGGACGCTCGACCTCGACTGGAGCCTGCTGCTGCCCTCCATTACGCATAAAATAGCGGAAGACCAGTATGGGCTGTTTTCCATCTTTGTAATGATGATGTTGTTTAAAGGTATTTTTTTCAGCATGGCGGGTCCTGCACCCAACTACGATATGCAGAAGATCCTGGCCTGCAGAACGCCAAGGGAAGCGGCATTAATGAGCGGCTCCGTATCCGTATTCCTGCTCATCCCCCGTTATCTTATGATTATGGGATTTACGGTACTGGCGGTGATATTTTTCAGCAGCGACTTTCGTGCACAAGGAACCGGGATTGATTTTGAAACCATTCTTCCCCGGGCCATTCATCAATTCCTGGGCGTTGGACTTACAGGACTGCTGCTGGCGGCACTGCTATCGGCCTTTATGTCTACATTCGCTTCTACCGTAAATGCAGCACCCGCCTATCTCATTAATGATGTGTACCTGAAATACATCAATCCCGGCGCTACATCAAAAGTACAGATACGCGCCAGCTATATTATTGCCGTGGTGGTGGTGGTTTTCAGTACCATCATCGGTATTTATATGCACAACATTAATACGGTACTGCAGTGGATCGTATCTGCTTTATATGGGGGCTATATTGCCGCCAATGTACTGAAATGGTATTGGTGGCGGTTTAATGGCAATGGTTTTTTCTGGGGAATGCTTACCGGTATTGCCGCTGCAATGATCATCCCTGAATTCTTTCCGGACACCCTTCCCCTTTATTATTTTCCCGTGCTGCTGGTATTGTCGCTGGCCGGTTGCATTGCCGGTACGCTTACCTCCAAACCAACGGATATGGAAACCCTGATCAGCTTTTATGTAAAAGTACGTCCGTGGGGATACTGGCAGCCGGTGGCAGAAAAAGCCAGGGAACGGTATCCGGGGCTGAAAACCAATACCGCTTTTGGGCGCGACATGTTTAACGTAGCCATCGGAATCGTTTGGCAATGCTGTTTAACCCTGGTCCCGATGTACATTGTGCTTCAGCAGCAACTGTCATTGATGGGTACCATTCTCGTGTTGGGCATCACCACCCTTTTTCTGAAAAAGAACTGGTATGATAAAATGAACCGCGATGAAAAAGAATACAATGCGTTTATGAAATCCCTGGAAGAAGAAACTCCCGTGGGATCGTCTGTTCAAACGGCCGCATAAAGCTATCTGCCGGCGCTTTCAAACAAATCATATAAATGCTATCGCACCAGCTTTTAGGAATGATCTGCCTGGTACCCGGTCGCATGAATACCTGTAACCGGCATAAAACGGTGCCTTACTGAGGGCCATTAATTGTTCATACATAAAAACATACAACCCAAAATGACGGCTTAACCGGAACAATGTTTGCCCATATCTACCAAAATTTTTCCTTCAAAAGCCGATAATACAACAGGAAACCAGCTATTTGTCATTCTTTTTGTACCTTTCATCGGCCACTGGTATGCTCCATATGTATAGTGCCATAACAGGTGATAAATGTTCAAATAGTTCTATTTTTGTCTTTAAGCATTAAAATGATGAAACTTTCGCTGGATCATAAAAATCATATTCCGCTGCACGTGCAGGCAGAACAGCTTCTCCGCAACCTGATCAAGGATCCCCAGTTTGCCAATGGAAAATTATTACCCAATGAGGTAGACCTTGCTAAGCAACTGGCGATTTCGCGTACCACCTTACGGCAGGCATTGAACAAACTGGTATATGATGGGTTGCTGATCCGGAAAAAAGGGATCGGCACCCGTGTTGCAGGAACCGCTGTAAGCTCAAAATCCAACAACTGGCTGAGCTTTTCCCAGGAAATGCAAACCCGGGGTATCCCTATTAAAAACTATGAATTGCATGTAAGCTGGGTACATCCGGAAGAGATAATTGCAAATTTTTTCCAGATCGCGCCGGATAAGAAGATCCTGAAGCTGGAGCGTTTGCGCGGACGTCCGGAAGCACCCTTTGTATATTTTGTTTCCTTTTTTCATCCCCGGATCGGTCTTACCGGTGAAGAAGATTTTAATACACCGCTGTATGAAATGCTGGAGAAAAACCACCATATCGTAGTGAATCTATCCAAAGAAGAGATCAGCGCCAAACCGGCTTCAAAATTTATTGCCGAAAAACTGGAGATTCCCCAGGGCGACCCGGTGCTCTTCCGTAAACGGTTTGTATACGACCAGGGCGAACGCCCGATTGAATACAACCTGGGTTATTATAAGGCCGACTCTTTTGTATATACGGTAGAAAGCCGGAGGGATCAATAACAGTCCCTCATCTTCTTTTATATGTAGGCACTGACTGTTGCCGTTTTTAATTGCCTGCAATTAAAACAGGTTTTTTGAGAGCAGGGCAATCGCCAGCACAAACGGGAGAAAAACGAGCAGTATGCCCAGCGATAACGAAAAATATTTCAGCAAGCCTTTTACCGGCTTTTTTAACAGCAGGAGTAACAGGCCTCCCATCATCAACACCAGCAATGCGATCACAACATTTACAATAACGGAAATACCGGTATATAACAGGGCAAACAAAGCCGGCTGAACCGGTATGCCGGAAATAAGGCCGTAAAGCAACCCTGCCAGCAATGCCGATCCCAGCAACAGGGCGCCATACTTCAATCCTTTTTTAAAGTGAACTAAAAAATAGCTTCCGGCAGGCAGTGCCCGGATCGCCTGTAATTGTTTTTCATTCTTAGATGGCCGCGGCGGAACAGCACCTTGTTTTCCCTGCTGCTTTTTGAACCGGGGCCACCAGACAATAAAGCCGGTTATAAACAATAGCAATGGTACAAGCCCTCCTAAAAAAGCAAGTATCCGGGTGGGCAGTCCGCCAAAGGTACCCAGGTGTAAAGGCACCAGCCAGGTGAGGTAACTATTGCCGATATTCGGAAAATCCGTTTCACTGTTTAACAGCAGTTTGCCGGTATACTGATCAATGCTCAGCATGATCCGGTTCCCTTCTTTCGATACGCCATCGGACCGCATATCGAACCGGTAAGCCGCTGTACTGTCTGCAGGATAAGCGATGCCCCGGATAACGGCATGTGGAAATTGCGCGCTGGCAACAGCAGCAGCTTCCGCCGGTGTAAGTGCCTTGCGGCCCGGTACCCATTCTGATTTTTGTGCGAAGATCTGCTGTACCGATTGCGGCGAACGGCCGGTAAGCATAAATAATAGCGCGATAAAGACGGGTCCGAATGTAAGCGCCAATCCCGTCAGCGACAGCATCACGATCACGGGTGCCGAATAAACGCCCAATACATTGTGCCAGTCATAGTTCTGCCGCTTCCAGCCGGACCTGAAATTTACCGTAAGTACCGATCGCCATTGTTTCCATTTCCGGTACTGCTGCGGCACCCATAAACGCAGTCCGCTGATGGTAAGGATCAGGAGGCAAAGTGTAGCCAGGCCTACGAGGTACTGTCCGGGCCCATGCATCAGGAGGTTGGTATGCAATTCGGTTACAAAACCAATAAACGAACTATGGTATAAGCGTTTTCCGGTTAAGGTTGCCGTATAGGGATTGATAAAAAACTGTTCTTCCGTGGTAAAGTTATAGCAGACATAACTGATATTGGGATCGTTTTCCTTTGGCAGGAATACATAGTCTACTTTCTTGCCCGGATACTTTTGCGGCACCAGCGTGGCGACCGCTTCGATCGGATGCCGCCGCTGGTGTTCCATAGCCCGGAACAGGTCTTTATTCAATGCCTGATCGATCTCATCAGCAAAAACGAGGATACTGCCGGTAAGTCCAACCACGCAAAGTATTGCACCGGCAATGATCCCCAGGTACAGGTGCCATTTTCCAAACCAGCGTTTCTGGTGAACGGCCCATTTCAGTCGTTTATTTTTTTGTTCCATCATATTGAACTTGTTGCAACTTTCTGATAGGTCCTGGCCGATGTTCGCCAATCTTTTGCGCTGACTTTCGCAGGAAACGGATCTGCAGGATCTGCGATGTATTTAATCTGCCTCAAATCAGCGGGGAAACGCTGCTGCATGTTTCCCGTAAAAATTCAAACAACGTTATTATTAAAAAAATGACCATTCTTAGAAAACGGTCACCGGTATCATAACGGTTAAAACTTATAGGCAATGGTTCCGATCAGCTGCCGCGGCATCTGCGGTATAAAATTGGACCAGCCTTTCCAGTATTTTTCATTGCCCACATTATTCACCTTTAGTCCCAGGCGGTAATGTTGACGATCGTAGGTCAGGTGTGCACCCAGTATGGTGGCTGCCGGCAGTACCAGTTTGCCATCAATATTACTGTTCACCGCGTTGGATTCCCCGGAGTGATTCAGACTGAAACCCACTCCCAGCCCTTCCAGGGCCGTTTTGGTAAACGTGTAGTTGGTCCAGAAATTAAAGGTATTGTAAGGCCCCGCCGGAACAGGGCGCAGGCCGTCTACATCCGCATCAGCCTTTTGCATTTTACTGTCGTTATAGCCATACCCAAAGAGCAGCGTCCAGCCTTTATAAGGATTCGCCAGCACTTCTACCTCAATACCCTTGCTACGCTGTGCTCCGTCCTGGATGCTGAAATTGGGATCTGCCGGATCCTGGCGCACCACATTTTTTACAAGGATATCATAATAGCTGATGCTGCCGGCGAGCTTATTTTTAAGGAGGGTATATTTGATTCCCACTTCTTTTTGATTGGCTTCCTCCGGTTCGAAAGCAACACTATCCCTGCTCAGCCCAAACTGGTTGGTAAACCCGTTCTGGTAGTTTGCAAACAGCGACAGCTGGTCTTTGACCGGCATAAAGACCAATCCGAATTTGGGAGAAATTTTCGTTTGTACCGGTTTTACCCTTTCAGCAATGGCGCCTTCCTGCTTATTGTTGAACCGGTCTACCCGCACACCCGCCGAAACGATCAGCTGATCCGTAATGTTGGTGATATTATTGATATAACCACTAAATACATCCGAATGCTGGATATAGGGGCTTGCGTTCACATTCCCTCTTGTCTGGTAAGCATTGTCGATATTCGGTTTATTATAAACAAGACCCGATCCGGATCTGCCATTGACATCCACCACGTCAAAAAGATAGGGATATGGTGCTACGCCATGTAATAATCCGCTGAAGTAATAATAGGTAACATCGGAGCGGTACAATAAGTAGTCAACGCCCAGAACTGCACGGTTCCGCAGGTTACCAAATGTATAGTCCGAAACAAAGTTTTGCTGTATATCGAGGGTTTTGGTACTCCCCACGGGTTTCCAAACCATGCGGGCAATACTGTCTGTACCCGGGACTCCAAAATCAGGTGTACCGCCGGCCAGCGAGCGGAGCAGGTTGGCCGGATAATTGGGAAGCAGGTACTGGAAAGCTGCATACCCGTTATTGTGGCTCAGGCTATAGGTAAGGGCTGTTTGGGAGGTCCAATGACCCGATAACCGGTAACTGGCATCTGCAAAAAATGAGTTGGTATTTGTTTTGGAATATACATCGTTTGAAATGAACGACCGGTTATAATCCAGTTTCAGTTCGTTGATTTTATCTGTTCCATAGGCTTCCTTCAATGTTTTTGGGGCCCGGGCCATTATGCCGTCGGCCATTTCTTTAGGTAACCGGGCGTATAACATGGAGCTCAGCAAACCATTAATGGTACTGGGTGGCAGGATGAACATAAAATTTCCCCCGTTGCTGTTGCCCCTGGAGCCTACGATCTCCGCATCTGCATTCAGCGTAAAGCGGTCATTGGGCCGGTAAATAAAGGATGGCGCAATAATATAGCTTTGCTGAAAGCCTGCGTCTTGCCAGCTATCCTGTTTCTGTCCCGCCACATTCATCCGGAAAGCCATTTGGTCTTTCTTCAGCACCACGTTGGCATCGGCGGAGGCGCGCATAAAATTATACGAGCCATAGGCGATATCCACATAGCCCCCGTTATAGAAGTAAGGCCGTTTGGTAATCCGGTTGATCAGTCCTCCGTAAGAATTTACGATACTGCCAAACAGGGTACCCGAAGGGCCTTTCAATACTTCAATACGGTCCAGGTTTGCCATTTCAACATTTGTATTCACAATATTGGGTAACCCGTTCCGGGCCTTGGTGGTGGTTTGAAAGCCACGGCTCACAAAAATAGAACCGCCATCCGGACGGTTGGTCGCGTCCCAGATCTTGGATACGCCCGTTGCATTCTTCATGGCATCTTCCAGGCTCATGGCGATCTGTTTTCTAAGGATCACATCCGGGATGGCTGTAACCACCTGCGCATTCTCCAGGTTTGCAAGCGGCATCTTGTTCGAGTATACACTTGCGCGGTTCATGATCTTGTTGGTTTCAACGATCACTTCGCTGAGTTGTCGGGAAGTTTCGTGAATGCTGAAATTGAGTTCCAAATTGGTGCCGGGGTGTAAAAAAACGGCTTTGCTTTCCCGGGTATCGCCCGTAAAAGAAAGCTCCAATGTATATTCCCCGGGCTTAATATTTTTTATCCGGAACAAGCCGTTCTCATTGGAGACTGTTCCCCATTTGGTATCTTTGAGCACGATGCTGATCAATGATACGGGCTGCCCATCGGCGGTGGTCACTTTCCCATAGATGGAAGCTTCCTGTGCACATAAAAACAAAGCGCTACTCATACAAAACAATACCAGCACAAACTTCTTTATCATATCCTTTTTATTTAAAATCAGGACGCAAATGTAGCTGTGGTTTATGCGGAGGCCGTTTCGATATCCGGAAAAAGAAGCGGGCTATTTTTTTTCCGGATTGCGCAAACGCTGTAGGGGAATTTGAAAATTTGAAGATGTGGGAATGTCAAATAGCTGTCAGTCTTCAGTTTTCAGCTATCAGAAGATATAACTGGGGAATTTGAAAATTTGAAGATGTGAAAATGAGTCAATAGTAAATACTGCAACCACACAGCAAGTCAGGGCCGGAGAAGTAAACAGAAAGGATGATTATTTCATCATGGGTCTATGGGATCGCAAGGGTGAATCATTTTGTAACGCTGAAAGCCCCCAGGTCTCCCCGGTCTGCATGTCCCCCCCAAAGGCAACAATGAATGGTCAATAGATCAACAAGTATCAAACGAAATCTAACCTTAAACAGCTTTCAGCCGTCAGTTTTCAGCTATCAGAAGATATGGCTGGGGAATTTGAAAATTTGAAGATGTGAAAATGAGTCAATAGTAAATGCTGCAACCACACGGCAAGCCAAACGAAATCTAACCTTAAACTTGAAACCTGAAACGCGTAGCTTAACCTATCCAAAAAGGGTACTGCTCAAATACCGGTCGCCGCGGTCGCAGGCAATAAACACAATGGTTCCTGCTTCTATTTCAGACGCAAGCCGTAAAGCGGCAGCAGCCGCACCCCCGGTGCTCATACCGGCAAATACGCCTTCATCCTTCGCCAGCCGCCGGGTGTATTCCGTGGCCTCCTGTTCGGTAATATCCATTACCCGGTCTACCCGCTGTGGCTCAAATATTTTAGGCAGGTAGGCTTCCGGCCATCTGCGGATACCCGGTATAGAGGCTTCCTCAGTGGGCTGACAACCGATGATCTGCACACCCGGGTTTTGTGCCTTTAAGTAACGAGAACAGCCCATAATGGTACCGGTGGTACCCATGGCGCTTACAAAATGAGTAATAGTGCCCCCGGTATCGTTCCATATTTCAGGACCGGTGGTTTTATAGTGGGCACCCCAGTTATCCGGATTGGCAAACTGGTTTAAAATAAAGGCTTCTCCCCTTGCAGCTTTTTCTTCCGCATAATCGCGGCAGGTTTCCATACCCGTTAGCAGGGTTACCCGGGCACCAAAGGCCTCCATCGTCAGCGTACGTTCACGGGTAGAAGTGTCGGGCATTACCAGTTCCAGGTCCAGGTCGTAAAACCGGGCGATCATCGCCAGCGCAATACCCGTATTGCCACTGGTAGCTTCCACCATTTTATCGCCGGGTTGAATATCACCCCGGTCCAGCGCAGATGCAATCATATTCAGCGCGGCCCGGTCTTTTACACTTCCGCCCGGGTTGTTTCCTTCCAGCTTGGCGTATATTTTAATGCTGGGATTACTGTTGAGTTTTTTTAATTCCACCATCGGCGTATGGCCGATCAATTCCAGTAAAGAAGCCATGTTTTTATAAATTCTATATCGTTAAATCTTACAAAGAGTTATCAGTTCTCAGTTTTTAGTTTTCAGTTTTTAGTTTTCAGTCTTCAGTTGCCGCTGATAGCTGATAACTGATTGCTGATAACTGATAGCTGATTGCTGATAGCTACCCCAGCACGTCCTGCTCTACCAGGTCAATTGACGGACGGTGGTAAACTTTTGAATTGGGCGGAATACTACGTGTAAGCCACACATTCCCTCCCACAATACTGTTGCTGCCGATTACCGTATCGCCACCCAGGATGGTAGCATTGGAGTAAATCACTACACCATCTTCCACCGTCGGATGCCGCTTCTGGTCCATCAGGCTCTTGTCTACACTTAAAGCGCCCAGCGTAACCCCCTGGTAAATTTTCACATGATCACCGATCAGCGTCGACTCTCCAATCACCGTACCACTGCCATGGTCGATGCAGAAATAGGCCCCAATGGTAGCCCCTGGGTGAATATCGATACCGGTAATACCGTGTGCATGTTCTGTGAGGATCCGCGGCAAATGGGGTACCTGCAGGGTAAGCAAGGCATTGGCGATCCGGTAATAAGCAATAGCAAAAAAGCCCGGGTAGGCCCTGATCACCTCAAAGCGGGTTTTAGCCGCAGGATCGCCCGAAAGGATTGCTTCGATATCTGTATTCAATAAACGGTACAGTTCGGGTAGCCGGTGAAAAAAATTACGCGCCTTATTGGAGATCTGCTTACAGGTATCCGTAACTACAAGGATCGATTCCAGCTCCTTCTGCCGGAGGCCGAACTTATGCTGCACTTCTTCGGTACTGATGGGAAAACAATCAGCACGCTCTGGAAACAATAAACAAATCAACGCATCTGCCCAGGAAGAAATCACCTGGTTTGGAGGCACAACGGGCACACCTTTCTGCGATTCAAATATCTGTTGATAAAAATTCTGGTCCATAATCACCTGATCATACCCCACAAATCTACCATAATAATTAAAAACCAGGGCTAAAAAAAATATAAAACCGGAATGAGCCGGCTTTCCACAGCTTAAACCAGCAATGAGTTGTTTAATAAAATCACAGGTTGCAATATACCTGAAGAAAAGTAAATCCTGGTAGATCCTGCATTTGTGATGACATGCATCTGATGTTTGTATTTCATAAGTTAAGCCGCTCTAACAAAACCCGGAGCGGCTTAACTCGTGCACGTTGGTATTATTGTGTTACTCAACGACCGGATAATTTTTAGCGGCTTTAGCAGGCTTCCACTGTTTCCCCGGGAGATGTAACCCCATAAGTGGCCAGTGTTGCAACAAATTGCCGGATCAGTTCAGGCGCCGGTGGTTCGGACGGTACAGGAGGCAATTGCAATTCCGGTGCAGGGATACTAAATTCAGCAAAGAAATCTTCCAATCCGCCCGGTTCGATCAGGATGATACATTTTGCCGTTTCGCTTTCGAGTGTAAAGCCGTGTTGTACGTTTGCCGGTAGATAAACACAGTCTCCCGGCCGGGCCTCAAAAACCCGGTCGCCGACAAAAAAACGCATGTCCCCTTCCAGGATATAATAGGTTTCGCTTTCCAGTGCATGGATATGTGGTGGCGGCTCAAGCCCCTTGCGGATGGTGGCCTCAAGAATGGAAAATTTACCCCCCGTTTGTTTTGCCGTTACCAGCCAGGTAAATAAATGCCCCATGTACCATCTCGAATTGTCTGTTGTTGCAGTAGATTTAAAAGTTTCCGTCATAAAATGTTTTTTTTTGTGAATCAGGCCAGGTCAGGATCCTGCGTCTGGTTTGAAACACAAAAATAGACCAGGCTAAAAACGGGCGGAAGCCCCCACTGTCTGAAAACGCTATATTAAGGTATCAGCTGATCAAAAGAAATACTGATCTGATTTTACAAAAGTCAGCATCGCCTTAAATATGCATCTACGGCGATCATCACGAAATATTTCCCGGATGAACAAACCCGCCAAATGCTTCGGCTTCATTTTAGGGTATCGTGGCGAAAATCTCCGGCAGTTCATCGAATAATAAAAACACAGGCGGATATCTGTATTATTTTTATCACGGTTTAGAGGGCTTAAGAGGGCTACGGGATCTTTCCAGATCATTGTATTCCCTCTTATTTTTTTGTACGTAGCGCCCATTTATTTGCTGCGTTGGTCACCGAAACACTGAAGCATTGAATAGCTATGCACCCCTATTTAATGCCGTCTCCTTGAGGTTTTTTATAGTTGCCGCATATACGCTGATTGCGCCTGCAGTACCATCGCTGAGATATTCTGGAATACAGCTAAAGCCGCGGTTCAATTTAACCGCGATGGTTTATAAAAGGAATCTACGATACTTTTCCAGGCGCTGCGTTCTCAGCTATCTGCCGCTTTAAGAAAACTACATTGTATTTCTAAAGGTTAAACAACGGCGCTACTTATTTGCTTTTTTCAACGCATCTCCGGATACAACGATGGCAGCACTATCCGCCAGCTGTAATTTCAGGTTCCCCACCTGGGCATGGCCGATATCCAATATCGAATGTCCCTGCATGACGGCATTCACAGAACGGATAGAGAAGCTTTCGTTGAAACTGTTCTGAGCCGCTGCCGGTGTAAAAAAGAATTCATTACCATTTTTTGCTTTAACCCTGATGGGCTGCTGTGTTTCGGCTGGCGGGGCGGCTTTCTTATAATCGGGCGATAGTTCAACCGTTACGGAGGAAGAATCGCTCCCGTACACATTTACAGTATCCATTTCCTGCAGGGTCTCGATCTCAAACCTCGACTTGCCGGTAATCGTTGCAGTGATATACTTTTGCTTTAGCTTTTGCATTTCGAAATTGGTATTATGACCGGTAACGGACAATAACTCCGGTGAAAAGATCCGGACGGGCGCAGCATTTTGCAACCAGAATTTCTCATAAGGATTTGCAGGAACATGATCAAAGTTAAGATACAGGGTATCGTTTTTTATACTTGTATTTATTTTACCGTCATACTGGTTGATCCATTCCTGCAAAAGCCGCACCGATGGCTTATCGGCCGGCTCATAGAAAATATGTGTACCGTTTCCACCGGTAATGTGAAGGTGCCTGAAGGGCTGTTCTAACACCTTTGTATAGGTCCAGTACAGATCCGTTTTATCTACCGCATCATATTGTTGTTTTAAGATCATATTGGATGAAAGTAAACCCGCCATCAATACAATTAAAATAAAACACAGTATTCTTGTTGTTATCTTCATAATTTATTTTTGAAATGTTCCTGTACAAATTTGTCGAACATCGGTTTTAATTCTTTCAGATCTATTTTCAGTAAAAACAGGCTCCGGAAAAATACCGGCAGCTCGTTTTCTATGAACTGCTCGCGTTTAAAATGAAGGATCCGTTCATGGGCGTCGTCCTCTATAAAATATCCCACACCTCTTTTGTTGCTGATAATATGCTGTTGCTGCAAAAGATCATAGGAACGCTGAACAGTGTTCGGATTTACCTGTATTTGCATGGCCAGTTCCCGGATGCTGATCAGCCGCTCACCCAGCTTCCATTTTTTTAACAGGATCTGTTCACAAACGTATTCTGCGATCTGTATATATATTGCGGGGTTTTCTTTAAATTCCATGTATGTTCATTAAAATTCCTTTTCCCGGAACCGGATCAATGGTAAAAACCATAGCCCGATGGGAAGAACGAAAGCCAGGCCATAATAAAAAATATGCTGCCACCTGGTTGGCAATGCCAGTGTTCCGGTTTCCTTACCAATTGAAAGCGATACACGATTGTAAGGCGCCGCATCCTGCACATGTTGAAATAACAGGGTTGCCATTACCCAATTCATTCCCATAATAAGAAGAAACAAGACTGTAACCACAATCGCCGTTTTTATAAAAGCCGTTTTATTAAAATAAAGTCCTCCTACAAACATAGCGCCCGTATAAAACAGGAAAAAACCATATATCCGCCACGCCACGATGTTATTCAGATCAAAGGTATAAACCCGTTCATATTGCTGTTTGTAAAATACGGAATTAGGGTCGAGGCTGCTATGATATACCGAAACAAAAACAACGTCGGTTAAATGATACACCAGCAAAAAAATAACCGGGTAAAAAATGCCGGCGATCAGAATACCGCTTAGCCATTTTTCAACATACGATACCGGCAACGTAAGATAAGAGCAGCCAATAGCATTCCTGTTAAAATACCCAAAAACGAAAGAGGCCAGAAAAGGGGTGCCAATGGCCAGCCCAAAGAAAAAAGTAATTTTCTGGGCCGCGTCAAACCCTGCCATCTTTTTAACAATCGCATACAGGATCACCGATAAAACCAGCAATAAGGCAGCAACCCCAATGGTTTGCATCGGTTTTTCCGCAATTGTTTTTCTCAGCAGCAGTGCGAATCGTTTTGCATTGAATAGATCGCTCATAAAATTTATTTGGTATTAAAAATTGATTTTGCCTTTTCCGGGTTTCCTGTAATGGCGTTGAACAAATACTCCAGGTTTACCTGTGTGGTATCCTTCTGTTTATTTTCGGTTACCACAGCATATCCCCGCAGTGTCTGTTCGGCATACAACGGTTCGTTTTCCGGCAGGAGCTCATCCACGATCCTGAAGCTCAATTTATGTTCAATTTCCGCAAGCGATGCCTGTAGCAGCAGCTCCCCGTTATCTACAATGATCACATGATCGATCAGGTTATCCAGATCGCGTATCTGGTGGGTAGAAATAAAGATCATTTTATCTTCCGTAAAAACAGAGGCGATCAGTTTCCGGAACCGGATCTTTGAAGGAATATCCAGCCCATTTGTTGGCTCATCCAGCAACAGGATCTTTGTATTACAGGCCAGCGCAAAAGCAATGATAAACTTCTTTTGCTGCCCAAACGAAAACGTATTGAGCTTGCCCTTATCCTGAACCTCCAGCTGTTCCAGGTACGAATGAAATTGTGCTTCATTAAAGCCCGGATAAAATGGCGCAAACAATTTTTTATAGCCCTCCATCGTCAATGGCGGCACATATACTTCCTCCGGTATAAAATAAATCGTTTGCAAAAACGACGGCGTTCTTTTCCGGGGTATAAAGCCATTTACGGTAAGTGTACCTTGGGTAGGAAACAGCAACCCTGTAAAATTTTTAAGCAGTGTCGACTTCCCCGCCCCGTTCTTTCCCAGCAACCCGTAAATACTTCCAACCGGCAGGTTCAGGTTCAGGTTTCTATAAAGCGGCTTTCTTTTTTTATATCCGAAGGATAAGTTTGCTACCTCGATCATAGTGTACTAGTTAAGTAATACACTAAGTTATAGACTTTCTTTTTCCTGAAGAAATTTTTTTTGGGGAAACCTCCCTGCCGACGTCTATCGCCACACCGGTATGTTGCCGGCTTTGTTATTTTAAATAGCATGCAAAACAAAAGCCAGGGTGAAGACCCCGGCCGGAACTCTAAGTTTTAATCTTGTTCAATTGAATGTGCAAATTATTCAATATTTCAATAGCCCCGTATCACGAATTTTAGTGACAAACTCCGTTTCCTTTATCGCCCTAAAAAACCGCATTTCCGGGATAACCGGGAAAACTCCGGGCAGCAAACCCGATCTCCCGCTCCTTTTTCGAAAAAATTTTCATTTGAAACAGGTAACAAAATATGCCCCCGGTTGATCTCCCTGTAAAACATACAATTCATCCAAAATCAAATCTATTATGAAAAAGTTTTTACTTGTTGCCCTGGTTGCAGCAATCACTACAAACGCCTTCGCACAATCCTCCACTCTTGCTTCCATTGACGGCGGAGCCAACAACAGCGCCGGACAAAACCGGTCTGCCAATTTTGGCGAAAAAGTGGCCGGCGGTCTTCAGGCAGGCACGCCGGCTGTGGTAACCGGAGTCTCAGGCATTGGCGGAGGTACAAAATCCGGCGGAGCTGTTTCATCTTCCTACGCGGCAGGCCGTTTGTCTATGACACCCACCACTACTAAACAAACACAGGGTATGTCTTTCGGAGAAAAAGTGGCGCAGGGCATGACGTCTGGTAATAGCAACAGCACGTTAACGGAAGCCGCTAACCAGGCCAGGCCGGGTACGCCCATCGGTGGCATCGTGGTTAAAGGCGGCAAAAATCCCGGTGGAAATATGCTGGTTACTATAAGTAATGAAAAGGGGCTGTTTGAATTAAACAACCTGGCACCGGGTAATTACCGGTTTACACTTGTCATACAGGAAACCTCACAGGGAAAAAGTATCTCCGAAAAGGGGGTTAAACGCGCCGCGCCAGCAATGGCAGATCCCGGTCAGCCCATTAAAGGAATCATCGTTAAAGGTGGCAAAAATCCAGGCGGCGCTATAACGCAGCTAAGGGTCAGCCAAAACGGTGAGATCGGGTTTGAAGTCCTGGAAGCAGGCAGCTACCAATTCCTGATTCAAACCGGAGATGACCTCAATGAAAATAACACGGATCCGGAAGCGGCGAAAGTTGTTGAAAAAGCGACCTCCGGTTTAAAAGACACGTTAAAAACGAATGTGTAACAAGGCAAAAATATAAAGAAGTAATCCAGATCCTGCAGCTGTCAATTTGGATTACTTCTATAAGTTACATTCAGATGATACTACGCTATCACGTTCTTTATCCAGATCGAGCCGTTCTTAGTGGTCTGCTTTTCTAAATCACCTTTTGCACTCCGTTCATTCAATTCGTCCTCACTGTCTTTCCTGGACACTTCCGCTAATATGGAAAATTCTTTTGCCGTCAGCGACGCGTACTTGGAAAAAAGTGCCGCCCAGTTTTTATCATATGTAGTCCTGGCGGCAGCGGGATGCAGCTTTAACACGGCCGTTTCATAAACCGAATAAGGTTTTGTTCCATATACCATTTCCCGGTTACCCGGGGGGTCTATAAAGAACATGGTAGGAAAGCCCCGCACGCCCAATGTTCTGGCCAGGTTCAGGTCCTCTTCAAAAAGCACTTTCGCCTTACCTTCAAAATCGGTTTCCAGTTGTACAGCATCCAATCCAACTTTATTAGCAGCAGCTGCTATATGTTCCCACCGGGTGATGTTCTTTTTTTGCAGGAAAACCATTTCCCGGATCACCCTTAAAAACAACACCGCTTTTTCGTTGCTTTGCATTTGTGCCGCCTTAAACGCGATGGACGGCGGATAGGAAGAAGCCAGCGGATCCTCCAGCCAAACATCTCCGTCAATCGGCATATCGTAGTAAACACTTACTTCGTCCCAATGATGCGCTACATCTGAAGGTTTGCTGATGCCACCGCTGTTATAGCTCCAGTCGGGCAACAAACCACCCATGCGGTATTCAATTTCAATACAATCCCCGTACTCCAGTTTCAGCTTTCTTAACTGCGGTTCAATGCCCCAGCAGGACGAACAGATCGGGTCGGTAAAATAAATAACCTTAACCGGTTTTTCCGCCTTCAGAACCGGCACTTCTTTTTCAAACGTCCCGGCAGGTATTGCGCAAACGCCCGTTTCCGGGTCGCACAAAAGCGGGTTATTTTGCTGTTCCATCGCTTAATTTGTTTTTATCTTTGTACAAAGTTGCGGAGTATCCCAATCACCGGCAATAAGTCAGGAATTTATGACTACCTCAAATTTGACACAAGACGCAGAAACCTGCCCGGCACAGGGGCTTTTAAAGTCATTGTCCGGCAAATGGAAACCTGAAATATTCCGTTTGGCCGTTGATACGCCTTTACGGTTCAGCAGTCTGTTACGTCAGATCCCCGGCTCTAACAAGCAGGCGTTATCGATGGCATTAAAAGAGCTGGAAGAAATCGGCTTATTGGAAAAAATAGTGATCCGGCAAAAACCATTACATATAGAATACCATTTAACTGAAAAAGGGCAATCCCTGGTTCCTGTTTTCCGGCAGTTGGAAGGGATTCTATAGAAGCTCAGTATTATGCAGCTGCGCCGTAACAACTTTTGGGTGTACGGCTTCCCCTTACCCTGCGCTTTCAATGGTTAACAGCCTACAAAACGGCACAAAGGCCACTATCATTACTGCCCACCCCCGATCGCGCACGGGTTCGCCATCCGGTCAAATAGCGGTGTAATGCCCCGTATCATTGCTCCTGTAACCCATTTACACCAACGGATGAGCATCAATCAAAATCAGCCGCGTAGAAAAAGGAAGGCTTTTCCTGCGAAATCTGTCATTATAAACAAATTAAAGTTATCTTTAACGTTAGTATGAAAAGGGATGCCGGAATTATTTAAAAACAACCTTTTTAAATAGCTGCCATGCGCATCTGTTGATGGTTACCCATGGGGTTAAACCATTCAGCACATACGATTTTAAACCAACCAAACTATGCAGCTTGTCATTGCAGCCATTACTATTCGTTTGAAGCAACGGCTAAAAACGATTTGCGTTTTCCTGCTGTTATTGCACGGCGCTTTCACCTGCGTTCATGCCCAGCTACAGGGAAAGCCAAAATTAGATTCGCTGTTCGCCGCATTGCACCAACACAAAAGAGAAGATAGTACCAAAGCCAATTTGTTAATTGAAATTAGCGGCACGTATTATGATATATGCCTGCAACATCAAGACGATATTACACAACAAACGGATTCTATACTATCTTATGCCCGGCAGGCCATACAACTGGCTTATAAACTTGATTTCAAAAAAGGGCTGGTCACCGCATTCAATATTGCCGGAAATGGTTATTATTTGAGAGCTGATTCTACCAGCGGCCTTGATAATTATCGCCGTGCGCTTGCCATAAATGCACAAATAAACGATAAGGAGAAAGAAGCAGCCCTATTGGGCAATATCGGGAACCTCTACAAAATAACATTGAATTATCCTGAGGCATTAGCGTACTACCACAAAGCACTGATAATTTATGAACCGATGAACAAAAAAGAACGGGTCGTTTGGGTACTCCGTGGTATCGGATCGGTATACGTTTCTATGGGCCAATCATCGAAGGCTTATGTATACTTTGAGAAAGCATTGTCATTGTACATGGAGCTGGGCGACAAACGCAATGCCGCAGATATGTACCTCCTGACGGGAAATATCCTCATGAATGAAAAAAAGTATGAGGAATCTCTAAAAAAATATAATGCATCGATTCAAATACTAAAGGCGCTAAAGGATGAAAAAGGTCTGGCAGCCGTCTATGCAAATGTTGCTGTAGAATACCAGTTAATGGCTGATTATCCGGCTGCGATAAAATATTATGACACCTCCTATTCGTTAGCTAAAAAGCTGAAGGATAAAGGTAGTGAGCTATTGTATCTGAAGGATATGGGGCATCTCATCATGACCGCTCCCCAACACGTACTGGCCAACCTGGGCATTTCCCCGGCAAAGCGTTACCGAACCGCTCTTGACTATGAAAAACGGGCCATGGACATTGCCGTCACAAATAAATATGACGAGGGCAAACTGACCATCTGGGAATATATGACCCAGGCCTATGAAAAGCTGGGAGATTATAAGTCGGCCTATACAAGCCTGGTGGCAGCCGTTAACCTGCGCGATAGTTTGCAGAAGTTAGATCAGCAGGGTGATGTGGCTAAAAAAGAAGCACAATATATTTATGATAAAAAAGAAGCGGCAGCCAGGGCCGCCCAGGAAAAGAAAGATGCCCTTACCCGGCTGGAAATACAAAAGCAAAAAACCGTACGGAATGGCCTTATAGGAGGAGCCGTGTTACTGTTACTACTGGCGATGATTTTATATAATAACAATCGCCGCAAACAAAAAGATAAACAGAAAATTGAAAAAGCTTATGCAGACCTGAAAGCCACGCAACAGCAGTTGATCCATTCCGAGAAAATGGCCTCGCTGGGTGAACTGACCGCTGGTATTGCACACGAAATTCAGAACCCATTGAATTTTGTCAATAATTTTTCAGAATTGAATGTGGAACTGATCGATGAAATGAAAGCAGAACTGGCAGCTGGTAATACGGACCTGGCAAACGAGATTGCTGATGATGTAAAAGATAATTCCGGAAAAATAAACGATCATGGGAAACGGGCAGATGCCATTGTAAAAGGAATGCTACAGCATTCCCGGTCGTCGACCGGGCAAAAAGAACCTACAGACATTAACGCCCTGTGTGACGAATACCTGCGCCTGGCCTATCACGGTTTACGTGCCAGGGACAAATCCTTCAATTCAAAATTCACAACCGATTTTAGCCCGGCCATCCGTAAAATAAATGTCGTTCCCCAGGACATCGGAAGGGTGATATTGAACCTGCTTACCAATGCTTTCTATGCTGTAAACGAAAAAAAACAACACCTGGCGGGCAAAGCCGGTGAAATGCCCTACGATTCTGAAGTAACCATAAAAACCGTCGCTGTCAATTTTTCCGGAATCCCGGGAATAGAAATTAATATCTCGGATAATGGCAGTGGCATACCGCAGCCGGTTATTGAAAAAATCTTTCAGCCATTCTTCACTACAAAACCCTCCGGCCAGGGAACAGGGCTGGGTCTGAGCATGAGTTACGATATCATTAAAACAGCCGGCGGAGAACTGAACGTACAATCAAAAGAGGGCGAAGGAACCACGTTTACCATATACTTACCATTATAACAACTGAGTTATGAAGATTCTTGTAGTAGATGATGAAACAGACATACGTACGCTTTTTGAACAGCGGTTCCGAAAAGAAATCCGCTCCGGAACAATGCACTTTGCCTTTGCGCATTCGGGCGAAGACGCCCTGGGCTATCTCAATAGCAATGTACAGGAGGCCCTACTAATTCTGTCCGATATCAATATGCCCGGCATGAGCGGCCTGCAACTGCTGGAGTATATCAAACAACAATATCATAAGCCGCCACCCGTAGTAATGATGATTACAGCCTATGGAGATCCGGATAATTATAACCGGGCAAAGAAACTGGGGGCTGATGACTTTTTAACCAAGCCCGTAGACTTTACGGTATTAAAAGAAAAACTAAAATTCCTTGCATCATGATAAAAATACTGGTAGCCGATGATGAAGCGGATCTGGAGACATTGATCCGGCAAAAATTCCGCAGGCATATACGTGAACAACGCTACAATTTTGTGTTTGCGGCCAATGGGAATGAAGCGCTGCGTCAATTGAAAGCGCATCCCGATACCGCTATTGTACTCAGCGATATTAACATGCCGGAAATGGATGGACTAACCCTGCTTGGCAAAATCGGAGAATCCAATCCCCTCACCAAAACAATCATGGTTTCCGCTTATGGTGATATGGATAATATACGAACCGCTATGAACAGGGGCGCCTTTGATTTTGTAACCAAGCCGGTGAACTTCGACGACCTGGAGCTAACCATGGAAAAAACGATCCGGCATGTGTTCCAGCTAAAAGAAACCCTGCAGGCGATCAAAGAAAACAATATTCTCAAAATGTATGTGGATGCCAGCGTGCTCAACTTCATGGGCACCCGGGAATATGAGCACTCGTTAACAGATAATGAAAATGTAGAAGCCTCCGTAGCATTTGTTGACATTTGCAGCTTCACATCCATCAGCGAAAAAGAACCACCCGACACTGTAGTAAAAATGCTCAACCGCTATTTTGACATGATTTCTAAAGAAATCATTGCGCAAAACGGTATCATCGACAAATTTATAGGCGATTGTGTAATGGCCGTATTCAAAGGCGAATATCACCTGGATCGTGCCGTAGACGCCTGCCTGTCGATAAGAGATCGTATTAATACACTTCCGGAGGAGCACGATTTTTCGCCAAAAGTTTCCATTGGCATTAACAGCGGAGAAATGATCTCCGGCAATATAGGCTCTGCAACATTACGACGGTTGGACTATACCGTTATCGGCGATGCCGTTAATACCGCCCAGCGCATTCAGAGCGTCGCAAGCCGCGGCCAGGTAGTGATCAACGAGTACTGTTACCACAAAATAAAACAATCATTTAATTGTGCCCCCATCGGGGCCGTGGCCTTAAAAAACAAATCGGAAGCAATGATGCTTTATGAAGTGCTTGATTAATGGAGTCAACACAAAAGCGACGCTATCCCTTTCTTTGTACAAAACGATTCCGGCACATACGACGCTTTCCTATGGAGAATGCAATCATCATCAACAAAAACACAGGCATGCTATATCAAAACGCACACGACTTTATCATCAAAAAACTAAAGGCGGATCTTCCTGATTATATTACCTACCATACTGCGGAACATACACAGCAGGTAATAACGGCAGCAGCCGAACTGGCGTTGGAAGAAAAGATTACCGGCGATAACCTGATCCTTGTTAAAACAGCAGCATTATTTCACGATACCGGCTTTTTAGATCACTACCACCATCACGAAGAACGCTCCTGTAAAATAGCCCGCCAGCATCTTCCCGGTTATGGCTATACCGCGGACCAGATAGAACAGATCTGCGATATGATTATGGCCACCCGTTTGCCTCAAACACCCATTAATCACTTGTCAGAAATTCTCTGCGATGCAGACCTCTATTACATAGGCACCGAAAGTTATTATCATAATGCCGCAAAACTCCGCCAGGAGCTCACATCCACACAAACGCCTGAAAGCGATGAGGACTGGCTATTACAGCAAATCAGTTTTTTGTCCGCACATCGCTTTTTTAGCGGATCCGCAAAAAAGAAACTCCAGAAACAAAAAGAACAAACACTGGAGAACCTGCAAAAACAGTTGCAGCAAAAAAACAACCATCATCCCGAATCAGGAAGGCAACAAGCCAAAGATCTTTTACTGGCCATATTGGGCGCCGCCATCGCGGCAACGGCGTTGAAACTGTTCCTCGTGCCCAATCATTTTTTTGATGGCGGCATTACAGGTATATCCCTGCTGGCACACGAAGCCACGCATTTCAATCTCGGATTGCTGATTTTGCTGCTCAATCTGCCACTTATAGGAGTTAGTTATTTTATGGTAGGGAAAAAGTTCGCGATCCGCACATTATGTTGCGTTGTACTGCTGGGCGTCTTCCTGCTCCTGATTCCCAATCATCCTGTTACGGCAGATAAACTGCTCATTTCCATTTTTGGCGGGTCCTTTTTAGGCATAGGCATTGGGCTTATTATGCGCGTTGGCGCCGCGCTCGATGGCATAGAAGTGCTGGCGCTATATGCGCTACGCAGGACATCGTTCACCATTACTGAAATTATTCTCGGTATCAACATCCTCATATTCACTATTGCCGCCTTCAAATTTGGAATTGAAACGGCCCTATATTCCATCCTCACTTATTTTACCGCGGCCCGTTGCATCGACTATGTGGTGGAAGGTATACAGGCCTATACCGGCGTAACCATTGTGTCCGGAAAAAATGAAGCCATTAAGTTTCAACTGGTCAATCAAATGGGCAAAGGCGTTACCGTGTACAAAGGCGAAAGAGGCTTCTTACCCGGAAGTTACAATATCAGCACAGATTGCGATATCGTATTTACCATCATCACCCGTCTCGAATTCCGGAAACTGAAGAACCTGGTTTATGCGATAGATCCGCAGGCCTTTATTTTTACGTCTGCTATAAAAGAAGCGGATGGGGGAATACTGAAACACCGGAAACATTAATAATCCCTTTATCCCTGCTGAAATAGAACAGACCATACAAGAATCGCAAAACCATTCTTTTTGCCGGTGACCGGTCCCGTTCTTATGATTTTGTAACCCGTTCCTTTCCGGATAAATGGACAACAGGTTTGCATCGCAGGCCCGTGAGGTTTATACCAGGTTCAGAAAGCAGCTTCCGGATGATGTGTCGGCTTATTTTTCCAGGATCATTCCTCTACAGACCGCGAGCAAAAGGAGAAAAATATAAACAACTATCACTGTCCGGTAATCAGACCCTGTATTTAATCTTAAAGGGGATACTCAGGGGCATAAAAAAGGGCTGCAAGTTACTACTTACAACCCTTTTTCGGGTGCCCGGGACTGGATTCGAACCAGCACATCCTTGCGAACGCTGCCACCTGAAGACAGTGCGTCTACCAATTTCGCCACCCGGGCATTTATCTGCAGATCGTTCATACGGTTATTGAATTCCGGGATATTTCCGGGTATCAAACACAACGATCATGTGGATCAAATTTAAGAACTTACTTGCTTTAAAGTGCCGTTTCCGGATCACTGCCTCGGCAGGGGTTGCAAATATAGGTAAAATTCAAGATCCAATAACTAAATGAACCACTTTTTTTAAAAAAATATTGTCGCAGTGCGAGAGGGATCTCAGGCACCCCCGGTCCTGCTTTCTGCAGCTTTCCATTCCGGAGGTTTTGACCGCAATCATCCCACGAGCCAATAACCGTCATTGCGGTGGACATTTTTTAAACCGTAGTTTGCAGAAAATAGAAACGACACCGGTCTCCGGCGGAACACAAACGGCATTTTATGAAAAAGATACTTTTTGTATGCGACGAAAATCACTACTCACCTGCAGCATTTGAATGGATCAAAGCGCTGCGCAAGCAGGAGCCCTTGCTCGTAAAAGGTCTGTTTTTTAAAACAGGCAATGTACCAGGGTCCATGCATCCGGCTGCCGGCGATGCAGAAAATACCCTCGGCTTCAGCAGCAGGGATCCGGAGCATTTTATAGACCAGTGCCAGAAGCACGGCATTTCCTTTTATGCGGTTGAAAAAAACAAAATCGATTGGCAAAAAGCCTTCTGGGAGGAGGAAACCCGGTATGCGGATCTGCTGATCTTTAGCCAGGATTTATTGTATGCCGGCACAAACGGCAGTCAGCCCAACAGCTACATGCAACAACTCCTGCGCTGGGCAGTTTGTCCGGTGATCTCCGTACCGGATAACGCTGTTCCTCCGGAACACCTGCTGGTGGCCTATGATGGCAGTGCGCAAAGTATGCAGGCCTTAAAACAATGTTGCTTATTGTTTCCCCATTACCGGGAACTGCCGGTGCGGATCGCTTATGTAAAGGAAGAAGACAGTAACAATATCCCCGGGGTTCAGTTATTAACCGAATATGCCGAAGCGCATTTTACAAACGTGAAGATCCAGAAACTGCACTGGGACTCCGATAAGCATTTCAGCACCTGGGTGGGATGCTTCCGCAACCCGCTGCTCATCAGCGGTGCATTCGGACGATCGGCCCTGTCTACGGCTTTTAAAGAAAGCTTTGTTACAAAAATTATTGCCGATCATGTGGCCCCTGTTTTTATGGCACATTAACCGGCAACGGCCGGTCCGGGAATGCCTCGCAACCCTGTACCGGGAGCCGCATCCATGACAACGATCAGCGGGAGCCCTAATCCTCCTCATTGCCCTGGCGCCCCGGTAAATCTATTTTAGCATTTTATATAAAACGAACAGCAATGAAAACAGATCATTTGCGGAACGGAGACCACACGGCCTATCCCGGAGGGTTTGTCTCCGCCACCTACGCCGGCAGCATCACCGAAATGATGCGGTCCGCTGATGCGTTAATTCCAGGAGTAAACATTACCGGACTGAACCGCGGTTATATAACAAGATCAGCGGCCGGCAGCTGATGTCTTTTATCGCCCGGGATCACAGGCAGCTCGTTCATAACTCCTATACAATATACCTTCGTAATGAAATATCAATCCTGTTCCCCCGTTCCAAAAGCGTTGCGGGAGCGTACAGCCAAACCAATTGCTGCTATGTAAGCAGGCCGCTGCCCGCTTCAACCAGCCGTGTTCTATTGAACATGGCTTTTACTACTAAAAACGTTTTTTTAATAATATGGACGACCCGAAATTTCAACAGATACAATATGAATGCGATACCTGGAAAAGGGCGGTAACGTTCATGATGGAAGAATCCGTCATTATGAAAAACCGGTTGTCTGAAGTGTTAAGAACACATTTTAACCGGAACCTCCTCGAAGGCATCGAACTCCTGCTCAACAAGCTTATCCGGAATGACGAGCGGATCGGTATCTTCCGAAGCGACCTGGTCCTGTTGAACGAATCCGGTACCGGCTACCTCGCGGAACAGGATGAAAAGCTATTTGAAACCCGGATCCGTGTATTGCACAACGATCTGCTTCAGATGGAAAAACAATTCGCCAAACTTAAATCCGAATTCAACCAGTATTTACTGGACCAGATGAAGCGTTCGGCAAGTTAGAAGAAATAGACTCAAAAATTGCCGGAGCACCTGTTATTTGTTACATTGGGCTTTTATTTTATAACTGTTATCGCATACCTGTTATGTTCAGACACAAAGGAAAGGCACGCCGGCCCGTTCATAACCTCAAACTGGCCTCGTTGTTGTCATTCGTAGCAGGCATTGTAAATGTGACGGGCTTTTTTGCGGTGAATGTACTTACCACCAACGTAACCGGGCATTTTGCTTATTTTTCCGACAACATAATAAAGCGGGATTTTGAAAACGCAGGCGTCTTCCTACTCTATATATTGGCCTATCTTTCCGGAGCGTTTGTATCCAATACCCTTGTGGAAGCTACTCAAAAAATCAACCCGCGTTATACCGACGCCATTCCCGTATTTACAGAAATCATCTTGCTAACCGGTATTGCGCTGTTGCCCCCCAACACCATTCACCACTTTGCGCAACTTGTTGCCGGCATTCTCTTATTTACCATGGGCCTTCAAAATGCCATGGTTACCCGTATCTCTAATGCCGTGGTACGCACCACGCACCTTACAGGGTTATTCACCGACCTGGGCATTGAGCTTTCACAACTGTTCTTTTACCGGAAACCCGATCAACAGCATAAATTAAAAGCATCGGTAAAACTGCGTTTTGCCATCATCAGCTTTTTCTTCCTGGGATGTGTAACCGGCGGCATCGGGTTTACCTGGTTCCATACCCGGGTCCTTTTCCTAGCTGTGGCCATCCTGTTTACCGGTATTATTTACAGTGATATCCGTTACAGGGTCCTGCTGCTGAAAAAGAATTTATCAGGAGACAAACCCCTGTCATCTCACCGGCCGTAAGGCCGCCAGGAATCATCTTTGCGTTAAACAGCAATCAATGCCGTTTCCTTAAGCAATTTTATGGTTGCCGCAGATACGCTGATTGCACCTGCGACGCTTTTATCAGACGTTACTGCTGTTAAAACCGATACCAAATCTGCGCAGTTTGTCACGCCCCGGGCGTGATCTGCGGCTAAGAAAACGACATTGAAACGCCAATGCTAAAAAGGGGTACCCGCAGCTGGCAGGAAGTGCGCCATCAGTTGAGCAGGTTCTCCAGCTTTTTACGGTTTAAAATAATGATATGTCCCTCCCGGATATCGATCAATTTTTCACTCCTGAAGTCACTCAGCGTACGGATCAGCGATTCCGTAGCTGTGCCCGCGATCGCCGCTAATCCCTCCCGGCTGATCGTAATGGCAAAGGCATCCTCTTCCTCCTCCCGGTATTTTTTTTCGAGTAACAGCAATGCATCCGCTACTTTTTTCCGTAGCGAATTATAGGCCAGCCCCAGTAACTGTTCCTCTTTGGCAGAAATATTCTTTGCCAGCAGCCGGATAAACTTTTGCGCAACGATCCGGTTATGATCGATCAACTCGGTAAACTCTTCTTTGGGAATAATGGCCAGCTCCGATTCGTCCAATGCCGCTGCCGTATCCTTATAGGCCGTTCCTTCCAGCAGTGCAATATACCCTAAAAAATCACCGGCACTGTAAAGCGCGGTGGTCAACTCCTTGCCATCGTCATTCGTACGATACGTCTTTACCTTTCCTTTCAGTACATAATACAAACGGGCCGGATGATTGCCTTCGGTATAAATAACCTGCTTTTTCTTATACCGGTTCGTGTTCCGGTTCTCCGTCAGCGCCGTCAGTGCAGCCTTATTATCGGAAAGCTTCAGCAACTGCTCCAATCCGTTCAGGTCTGGCGAAAACTCCTGTTTCAACAGGTCCGTTTTCTTAAGCCGCCCATCCACTGCACTCAGCAATTCCGTACCGCTGAATGGCTTGGTAATATAGTCATCGGCCCCCAGCTCCATCCCCTTCCGGAAATCACTGCGTTCTGTTTTAGCCGTCAGGAAAATAAAGGGCACATTCCGGATCGATTCATTCTTTTGAATGGCATGCAATACGCCATACCCATCCAGCACCGGCATCATAATATCACAGATGATCAGATCGGGAACATGCGCAATGGCCTGCTCCACTCCAACCTTGCCGTTTTCGGCTGTAATGACGGTATAGTTCGACAGCTCCAGTATCTCCGCAGTATTGTTCCGGATATCATCATTATCTTCAATCAGTAATATTTTTTTCATCAGATCTACCTCTTTCTGTTATCGCCTTTTATGCTGCCACAATATGGTTGTTAAATGTAATAATAAACTCCGTTCCCTGGTCGAGTTCGCTGGTACATTTTATCGAACCGTTCATCAATTCCGTATACTTTGAAATAATATGCAATCCCAGGCCGGTACCTTGTATATTACCCGCATTGGCCGCCCTGAAAAAACGCTCCATTAGATGTTTTTGATCTTCTTTTGAAATGCCGATGCCATTATCCTTTACCGAAAGCGACATCGTTTTCGCATCACAGGATGTTTCAATGATAATATGACCGTCTTCCGGGGAAAATTTACTGGCATTGGACACCAGGTTCATCACAATATGTTTCAGTAACGAAGCATCCAATTCGACCACCGGATCACCTTTATGATGATACACCAGCTGCTGGTTCTTTTTTAAGGTCACTTCCATTTCCCGTACCACACCGGATACCAGTTCCCCGATGTCGAACCGCGTAAACCGCACCTGGATCTTTCCTTCCTCAATTTTGCCCACGCTCAGGAAATCATTCAGGATATCGGTGAGCAACTGTACGGAAGATACGATGCGCTGCAGGTGCTTTTCCCGCCGGGGCTGCTCTTCCGTGGTTGTATACCGTTCGATCAGGTAAGTAGACGAAAGAATCGTACTCAGCGGGGTACGGAATTCATGAGAAGCAGTGGTAACAAACCGCGACTTCAGCTCCCCCAGTTCTTTCTCCCGCTCCAGCAGCTTTGACAGATCATCCTTCGACTGCTCCAGGTCCTGCATGGCAGCCGTAAGCTCACGGGTACGCTGTTCTACGGTAGACTCCAGCTTGTTGTTCAATTCTTCAATTTCTGCCTCTGCCTTTTTCCGGATGGAAATATCACTGATAAAGGCAATAATGAATTGCTTTCCTTCATCCTGGTAATTGCTCAGACTCACTTCTACCGGAAATTCACTTCCATCCTTTTTGACCGCAAACAGATCCATGCCCACGCCCATCGGCCGGGCTTTGGGATGATGTGTATAGCCGTCCCTATGTGTCACATGCCGGTTGTGATACCGGCCGGGGATTAGTAACTCAATGGGTTTATGCAGCAACTCTTCCAGCGAATAACCAAACAGGGCCAGTGCAAACGGGTTCGCCGATTGTATTTCGGCCGTATTGTCTACCACTATAATACCCATCGAAGCCTGGTTAAAAAGGGCCTCATACCGGTAACTGTTCATGTTTTTATGTTCAGAATCCACCATCCGTAAAAAACGCTATGCTGTCTGTATAGCTCATAAAGGTAACAAAATAAGGCATTTGAAAAATGAATGGGTACAGGAAGCAAGGTTCATAGCAAAACACGCAATGCCCCGGAACTGTGTTTCAAGAAACGGGGATAACCCGTTGAAGCGCAACCAACAGCTATATGGGCACCGAACAAACGATACAGAAACAATATAGAAGCGGTGTACAAAAGATATAGAAGCCGTTCATTACCGGTCAGAAAAAGAAACCTGCACTTAAAAGTGCCAGCTTCATATGCGTATTCATTACTCAACGTTTCAAAAAAATGCAATGGTATGAAAACCATAACCCCTGTTGTTTTAAGCGGTACCTCCGGCCACAGCGTGCAGATTGTCAGAACCAATGGTCAGCCATCACCGCCGGCAGCACCCATGATTAAACAACCGGCATCATACATACGATCCATATGTCTGAACATCATGTATGCGCTCCGATGTTTTTTTATGCTACAGCCACCAAAACCCCGTTCCAAACGATACTTTATGCTTAAATTTATCCTGCTGAGAGCGCGTTTTCAGCACCATTTCTTTTTTATACGTATAGAAATGAAACTTACGACGTTTGCCGCCATCACATTCATGGTATTCATCTTTGCTGCACTTGCTGCGGGTTGCCGGAGCCAGGCAAAAAAGCGCAATTCCAAAAACAGGATCAGCTATAACTATGATGTCCGTCCCATTCTTTCGGACAAATGTTTTGCCTGCCACGGCCCCGATAAAAACAAACAGGAAGCGGGGTTGCGCCTCGACATCGAGGCCAATGCCAAAGCCCCGCTGCGTGAAACAAAGGGGGCCTATGCAATCGTTCCGGGAAAACCGGAAGCATCGGAACTGATCAAAAGAATAACATCAGCCGATCCCGCCTACCAGATGCCCACACCGGAATCGCACCTGGGTGTGCTCAATGAAAAAGAAATCGGCATCCTTACCCGCTGGATCGCACAGGGCGCCCCTTATGAAAAGCACTGGGCCTTTATCGCACCCAAAAAGGCAGCCCTGCCCGATATCGGCAACAAGGAATGGGCCCGGAACGAGATCGACTACTTTGTAGCGGAAAAGATGGAAGCACACCAGCTTCAGCCCAATGCCGCAGCAGACAAAGACATGCTGTTGAAACGGGTATCGCTGGATCTTACCGGCCTGCTTCCGGATCTGCAAATGCAGCAGGCTTTTGAAACCGACAACAGTAATACGGCTTATGAAAAAGCGGTGGACCGGCTCCTGACAAGCCCCCAGTTTGGGGAAAAAATGGCACGGCACTGGCTCGATATTTCACGCTATGCCGACAGCTACGGCTACCAGGATGACGATATCCGTACACAATGGCCTTACCGCGACTGGGTTATTCATGCGTTCAACAGCAATATGCCCTATGATCAGTTTATTACCTGGCAGCTGGCCGGTGACCTGCTTCCGGATGCGGGGAAAGAACAATTACTGGCCACGGCCTTTCTGCGCAACCATAAAATAACCGAAGAGGGCGGTGTGATACCGGAGGAATACCGTGTGGAATATGCTATTGATAAAGTAAAGACCTTCTCCAAGGGCATCCTGGCTATGACTGCAGAATGTGCCCAGTGTCATGATCACAAATACGACCCCATATCACAGAAAGACTATTACAAGCTCTTTGCCTTCTTTAATAACAGCAAAGAACAGGGTTTGGAAGGATTGGTAAATTCAGGACCGGCAAAAACACCCATCCTTACCTTAACCACTGATGATACCCAAAACCTGCTCCGTTTTATCAACCGGAAAGACACCGCCCGCATCAATGTATCGGTAATGGGCGAACTGGATACCCTTCGGACCACTTATGTTTTAAACCGCGGTGTTTATGATCAGCATGGTGAGCCGGTAACCGCCGGGGCGTTACAGAACGTAATGCGTTTCGACACTACCCGCTATTCCAAAAACAGACTGGGACTGGCACAATGGACGGTAAACAAACAAAATCCGCTTACCGCAAGGGTATTTGTAAACCAGCTCTGGGAACAGCTTTTTGGCAAAGGCATCGTAAAAACAGTGGGCGATTTTGGCATGCAGGGTAATTTGCCTACGCACCCGGAACTGCTTGACTGGCTGGCTGTAGATTTTATGGAGCACGGATGGGATATGAAACAGCTGGTCCGTAAGATGGTATTATCTGCTACCTACCGGCAATCTTCAAAGATCGATCCCAAAGCCCTGGAAAAAGATCCGGACAATGTATACTATGCGCGCACTTCCCGTATCCGTTTACCGGCAGAAGGCATCCGGGATGTAGTGCTGGGCAGCTGCGGTTTGCTGAATAAAACCATCGGCGGCCCCAGCGTAAAACCGTATCAGCCCAAAGGCCTGTGGGAAGCGGCTACCTCCGGACGGGGAGCCCTTACTTCTTACAGCCAGGATAGCGACAGCGATCTTTACCGCAGGGGGATTTATACGTTTATAAAACTGACCGTTCCCCCACCCTCCATGATCATTTTTGATGCCAGCAACCGGGATCAATGCGAGGTAAGCCGGCTTACGACCAATACGCCGCTGCAGGCGCTGATTATGATGAATGACCCCACGGTGCTGGAAGCATCGCGGGTGTTTGCAGAAAGCCTTTCGGAAAAGGATGCCCAGGCCGCCATTACCACGGCATTTAAAAGCATTCTTTGCCGTAAACCCGGCAGCCGGGAAATGGATGTATTAAACAGTTATTACGATGATCAGCTGAAGTTGTTTGGAGCAAACCGGGCCATTGCAGAGCAAACGATCGCTACCGGCGAATATCCCCATCACGGCAACCCGGCCGGTATTGCAAAAACAGCGGCATTGATGCGGGTGATCAATATGATCTACAATATGGAAGAAACGATTGTAAAAGTTTAAAACGGATGATATGGAAAAAGAAGTACTGGAGCATGGCCTCAACCACAACCGCCGCCGCTTTCTTACGAAGCTTGGAATGGGTATTGGCGGTGCGGCGCTGGGCACGTTGCTGATCCCTGAATTTTTTAGTGGCAAGGACCTGGAAGAAGCCGTTGTTTCGGGACTTCCGCATTTTGCACCACGGGCCAAACGGATCATCTATCTTTTCCAGAACGGAGCGCCTTCCCAGCTGGACCTGTTCGACTATAAACCCAAACTGAACGAGATGCAGGGCCAGGATCTTCCCGAATCCATACGGCAGGGTCAACGGCTCACCGGCATGACGGCCAACCAGGCAAAGTTTCCCCTGGCCGGCACGGTGTTTAAATTCAACCAGTATGGCGCGCATCGCGCCTGGATCAGCGATCTCCTGCCGTATACGGCACGTATTGCAGACGACCTTTGCATTGTAAAGAGTCTTTATACCGAAGCCATTAACCACGACCCGGCACTTACTTTTTTTCAAACCGGGGCACAGGTCGGCAACCGTCCCAGTATGGGCGCCTGGCTGAGCTATGGCCTGGGCAGCGAAAATAAAAACCTGCCGGCATTTTGCGTACTGCTCTCCAAAGGAAAGGGCAATGGGCAGGGTGTATATTCCAAGCTCTGGACCAATGGTTTTTTAGACTCGGTACACCAGGGAGTACAATTCAGTAACGGCGAAAACCCGGTGCTTTATCTGAATGATCCTGATGGTATGGACAAGACCGAACGCAGGAAAATGCTGGATCATCTTTCCGAACTGAACAATGAAAGCTACGGCGTTGTAGGCGACCCGGAAATAAAAGCCAAGGTACAGCAATATGAAATGGCCTACCGGATGCAGACCGCCGTGCCCGAAGTAACCGATCTTAGTAAGGAACCCGAGTCCATCATTAAGCTTTACGGGCCCGATTGCCTGGTGCCCGGCACTTATGCAGCCAACTGTCTTTTAGCCCGCAAATTATCAGAGAACGGTGTGCGCTTTGTACAGCTGTATCACCAGGGATGGGATAGCCATGGCAATCTTCCCAACGAGCTTGCCGGTCAGTGTAAGGATACAGACCAGGCATCCGCAGCGCTCGTCACTGACCTGAAGCAACGGGGAATGCTGGATGAAACCCTGGTCATCTGGGGCGGAGAATTCGGTCGCACCAATTACTGCCAGGGAGCCCTTTCAAAGGACAATTACGGCCGCGATCATCATCCCCGCTGCTTTACGATGTGGATGGCCGGCGGCGGCGTAAAGCCCGGTGTATATGGCGAAACCGATGAATTCGGTTATAATATCATCTCCGACCCGGTGCATGTACACGACTTTCACGCAACGGCCCTGCACCTGATGGGACTGGATCATGAGCGCCTGGTGTACAAACACCTGGGACGCCGTTACCGGCTTACCGATGTGGCGGGTAAAATTGTAACGGGTTTGATGGCGTAGGGTAATTTGGAAATTTGAAAATGTGGGAATGTGAAAATGTGGAACCAAAAGACAAAAAACAAATTACAAAAAACAAGAACCAAATTGCAAAAAATAAGCGCCGGTTTCAAAACATCGCAATTGTGCTGTGTCGCCCCGGTCGCCCTATTGAATGTGAAAATGTGGAAATGTGGAAATTTAAGCAACCATTCCAAAACCAATCAATAAATGATGAACAGAAAACATTTTATTCAACATGCGGCATTGGGTATGGCCGGTGCGTTTTATCTTCCTGAATGGCTGATAAAAAACGAGGTAGTACTGGGTCAGGGTAACAAACGGTACCGTTTAAATACCCAATGGAGCCAGGCCGATGTGGCCCGATACCCGGTTAACGACTGCCACGAAATGGTACAGGATCACAAAGGACGCATCCTGTTGCTGACCAATGAAACAAAGAACAACGTGATCATTTATGATAAGAACGGTAAGTTACTAAACACCTGGGGCACCGACTATCCCGGGGCGCACGGGCTCACCCTGTTTCATGAAAACGGAACAGACACACTGTTCATCTGCGATAATAAACGGCACCAGGTCATTAAAACCACGATCGACGGCCGGGTATTACTGGTACTGGATTATCCCAAAGAAACCGGGGCGTATACCAGGGCAGAAGAATACGTTCCTACAGAAACAGCCATAGCGCCGAATGGAGATATCTATGTGGTGGATGGCTATGGAAAAGACTTTGTCATACAATATGATCATAAAGGGCGTTATATCCGGCATTTCGGCGGCCGGGGCAATGAACCCAAACACCTGCTCAACGCACATGGCATCTGCATCGACCGGCGCCATAAAAAGCCGGTACTGATCGTAACCTCCCGGAGGGAAAATGCATTTAAACGGTATTCCATGGAAGGTGCCTATATCGACACGATCGCGATGCCGGGCGCCTGGGTATGCCGCCCCGTGATCAAAGGCGATCATCTGTATGCGGCGGTATTGCAAACCAACAGCAAACAGGATCAGCGATCCGGTTTTGTAACCATACTCGATAAAAACAACCAGGTCATCTCCAACCTCGCCGGTTGTGCGCCCCTGTATGCAGAGGGCAACCTGCAGGAAATGTACCAGACCGACCCGGTTTTCCAGTACCCGCATGATGTATGCATCGATGATGAAGAAAACCTGTATGTGGCACAGTGGAATTCCGGGAAAGTATATCCTTATAAGCTGGAACCGGTGGTTTAGAACACCCCTACCTTAACTATTGGAGCAAGCAAATAAACCGATCATGAAGCAATTGAAGTGGAGGGAAATGATTTTTAATGCATGTATTGCATTGAATGGCCTGTTGCTGTTCCTGGTATTGTTTGATCGCTACCTGAAGATACCGGTTTTTCTGCAGGTCTTTGGCCGCGCACATCCGCTGGCGCTGCATTTCCCGATTGTATTATTGCTCATCGCCGTGCTGTTCGAAATAATGCTTCGTTCGCCCAGGCAGGCCGCGCTGAAGGAAATAGCCGACAACCTGTTGCTGGCGGCTTCCTTTACCACGGTCATCGCGGCCCTCATGGGGTTGCTCTTATCAAAAGAAGAGGGCTACGACGCCGCAGCCATCAGCACCCATAAATGGATGGGCATCCTTTGTTCCTTTATCAGTTTTTTGTGGTATGTCTTTCGTAATCGCATACGTGCGCAACGCTCCACGGTTATTGGTACGGGTCTTTTATCTGCGGTAGTATTGCTGGTTACCGGGCATAAAGGAGCCACCATCACACACGGGGATAATTTTCTTTTGTCACCCGTAACGACTGTAAATAAAGGCCCGCAGGTAGCCCTGGAAGAAGCTGTAGTGTATACCCATTTGATCCAGCCCATCTTCGAAAACAAGTGTATGGGCTGCCACAACAGCAGCAAGGCCAAAGGAGAGCTGGTCATGGAAACAACCCGGCTATTGCTTAAAGGCGGAAAGAACGGAAAATTATGGGATACTGCAGCCGCAGACCTCGGTTTAATGATGCAACGGCTCCATCTGCCCCTGGAAAGCAAGGAACATATGCCCCCCAAAGGCAAACCCCAACTCAGCGATGAAGAAACCCGGCTCCTTTACTTCTGGATAAAGGATGGTGCCAGTTTTACGAAGAAGGTAACCGAACTGCCCGGCAACGATTCCCTGGGGACGATTGCCGCCTCCTTCTTTAAAAGCAGCGAAACAGAGGAATACAATTTTAAAGCTGCCGATGAAAAACTGGTTGCAGGTCTTAATACCGCATACCGGGTGGTTACGCCCCTGGCACAAGGCTCCCCGGCCCTTTCTGTAAATTTTTATGGCAGCGCCCGGTTCAGTTCCGAACAACTAAAAGAACTGGAGCAGATCAAAGACAATATCATTTCCCTGCAGCTGGATAAAATGCCGGTAACAGATCCGGATCTTAAAACGATTGGCACCTTCTCCAATCTACGCACGCTTAACCTGGCATTTACGGCCATTAAAGGAGAAGGTCTCCGGTACCTTACCGGTTTGTCGCACCTGAAGCAGTTGTCGCTGTCGGGAACCGGTGTACGGCCGGAACAGCTTTCCGTTTTGACTCCTCTAAAAGACCTCCGCTCCGTACAGATCTGGAATACGGCGTTCACGGGGAACGATCTGGGGCCGCTAAAGAGCCGGTTTCCCAAAACAACGTTTGATATCGGTTATAAGGGCGATACCGTGGTAGCCAAACTGAGTACCCCCGTATTTAAAACGGATCAACGGATCTTTAAAAACACGCTTACATTAGCACTAAAAAACCCGGTAAGAGGGGCCCTAACCCGTTACACGCTGGATGGCAGCGAGCCGGACAGTCTTACCTCTCCTGCCTATACCGCCCCCGTTACCATTGACAAAACAGTTACCGTTAAGGCGCGCTCCTATCTTCCCGGATGGACCACCAGCGACCTGGCAAAAGAAAGTTTTTATAAAAGCAGCATTCAGCCAGACAGTATTCACCTGACTACATTACCAGAAAAAGAATACCAGGCAAGAATAAAAGGAGGAAAAGCATTTATTGACGGGCAACTGGGGAGAGAAAATTTCGGCACAAAGGAATGGGTCGGATATAAAGAGGCGCCGTTTGAAGCCTTCCTGTTTTTTAAACAACCGGTAACGGTAAGCTCCGTTACCTTCAGCACCCTGGTTGCTATTGATAGTTACATCATGCCGGCCCGTGAACTGCAGGTATGGGGAGGCTCCTCCGCCCGGTCGCTGAAATTATTGGGCCGTTCCACGCCTCCGCAACCGGCTTCCGCTGCACCCATTTATATTACCGGCTATACCTGTAAATTTTCCGCACAACCGGTTCAGATCATTAAAGTAGTCGCCAAACCGGTAAACCCGCTGCCCTCCTGGCACCGCGGCAAGGGTGAAAAAGGCTGGGTATTTTTAGACGAGCTGTTGTTCAATTAGCCAGTCATCCACGTCTTTTTCCGGAGATGTGGATCCCCGGCTGGTACTTTATTTATGGCACCAGCCCTTGCTGGCAAAAAATTTGGGCATACTTATAAAAAAAGATGTTTCCAATTGTATTTTCTACAGCCATCCTGGCAATCGTTGTTATACTGCTGTTGACATTTATGCTTCCTAAACCCAGGAAGTAATGTTCAGGCAGACATCCGTTCCCGGCATTTTATTCGAACGCCGGCTGGTAATCCTGTGCCATCTGAACAAACAGTCTGTATATGGGCTTACTTCAATTACCGGACAAAGGAGTGCATCCCCGATCATAATAAGTTACATATCAATGCCATTTCTTTAAGCAATTTATGGTTACCGCAGATACACTGATTGCTCCTGCGGCGCTTTTCTGCAACATTGATGTGGTTAAAGCCGGCACCAAACCTGCGCAACTTGTCGCGCCCCGGGCGTGATCCGCAGCTTTAAGGAAACAATATTGAGTTCTATAACCATTATAAAAAAGCCCCCCGCATAAAGCGGGGGACAAAAATTTTCTTTCTTCCTTCGCCGGCATGATCCGTTTCAGGTTCTACGGGTTTATTCTCAGTGCATATCTTTCGATAAGGACACACCCCGGAAGAAAACTTTCTAATGAAAGTAAAAAAACAATGCCAAACCTTTCCGTTCTGCTGTTTCGATTCCGGGGATGGAGAAATCGCCGGACCCGCACCGGTCAACGGTTTCAGTGCTAATAGTTTACGGTCCCACTCTATTTGTATACCGGATCCTTCCCTTAAAACGCCACAATTCAGGCCCAGGAAACCGTGGCATCTGATCCCGTTTCCCCATATTTTTTTTCCTATTCTGTGTAACATTATCCGCAGATCATGCGGCATCTTCCGGTACTGTCGAAAGTCTTTATTGTCAGGCCTGGTTTTCGGCAGGCAGAACCGATCATCTGAACATTCGGATGCAGCCATGACAAACACTTCGGAAAATCGGTATACCTGAAGGTCGTGCGTCTCGCCCAGGTACTTGCTGTTAACCGCAGCGCGGCGGGAATCATTTGTAAGACGGTTTATATTACCGGTGCGCTGCACCTCCATTCCTTCCTGTGTTCGTTGCTAATAATAGCAACGCTGCGCTGCAGCTTTGATCTAAGCCCTTGAAATTAACTTTACACACATACGAAGGTTCAGGATCACCTTTCATTGTCTCGGCGAGCGCGACGGGTAGCATGACAACAGGCCATAAAGCGACTTTTGATACAGCCTCATTTTTTTTCCTTCCTTTCCAAGGTAGTTAACGAAGCAGCCGTTTGCTGATCCTCCACAAGGTATAAGCGGCGATTACCACCATTACCATACGCACGCCCCTATGCATCTGAGGCCGCGGCTGCTGTTTGCGCATGCGCCTGATGCCTCTTACAAAATTACTGATGCCTTTATCCGAATAGATCCCATAGGCATCCAATAAGGTTCCTTTAACGCCATCTCTTGTCTGTATAAGATAAAGGATCGCACTATCAGCAGGATCACTTTCCCCTTCGAACCGGTAAAAATTCCGGATGCTGACTGCTTCCGGGGGATAGATCTGTAACGCGTCCTTATAAGAAAGTCCGTTATCCAACACAAAAAAATCGTTCACATACCCCGAAGCTACAGCCTTGCGAAGACATTCTGAAATAGTATTCATTTTCTCCGATGATGTTTCTTTTTCCATTATTATTTTTTGATAGGTTGTTTTAAATGATCTGTATGTTGCCGGTCATTCTAAAGCGACCGGCTACAAGTAAGAAACCTTTCCGGCAGTACAGCACAGTGCCCGCATTATTCAAGCATCCGGGACAGGCTTTGTGCATTAGCTGCGGCATACCCCGCCTGGTCGTTATCAAAATAAATATATACATCTTTCCCTGCTGCCTGCCATTCTTTACACCGTTTCATCCAGGTTTTTAATACCGGCCTGCTGTACTTCCCCTGGTATTTACCTCCCGGACCATGTAAGCGGACATAAACAAAATCTGCGGTTACAACCAGGGGCGACCGGTGTTTATCGAGGTGATAAATGCAGAAAGCACCATGATACTTTTTCAATAACATATAGATCCGCTCATCGTACCAGCTCATATTCCGGAATTCAAAAGCATAACGGTGCTTTTTTGGAAGCAATTGCAGAAACTGCTCCAGCCGGCCGGGGTTTACATTCCACAACGGGGGTAATTGAAACAACACCGGTCCCAGCTTTTTCTTTAGCTGCTGCACATTATGAAAAAAAGGTTGCAGGTCTTTTTTAGTTACCAGCAGCTTCTTCATATGTGTGAAAAAGCGGCTGGCCTTAACCGAAAAAATAAAATCGCTTGCAACCATGGAAGCCCAGGCTTTAAAAGTTTCCGGAGCGGGCAGCTGATAAAAACTATTATTAAGTTCTACTGTTTTAAACTGCTCCTGGTAATATTTCAGCTGATCCTGCTCCCGCACTGTATCCGGATAAAACACCTGCTTCCAGTGTTTATAGTGCCAGCCCGAAGTTCCGATATAGATCTTTCCTTTTTTCATACCCCTGGTCCTTATAAAAAAATGTCTTAAACCAGCCGGAAGCAGTTGAAAATCCCAACCCTCCGCTTAATAGGTCCGGCGTTGTTGCGCCACCAGACTGTCTACCTGTTTTACGTACTCCAGGCCCTGTTCTAAAACCGGCAGCCGAAGAATGGCCCAATGAAGAAGATCCGAATCCTTTCCGGCGCTGATATATCTTTTAAATAGTTCAATATCGTCACTATGCATCTGTTTTACCTGCTTCAGGTACCGGTCATCAAAGGCCCTGCCCTTTAAAGCGCGCATCTCGCGTAACCTGTTTCCATCCGCCGGCGCTGCCGGGAGGCTGATTTTTTTTGTTTCGGCGATACGCTTCAGGGCTGCCGTTGCATTTGAATAGTTATGCGCCATACTATCACCCAATTGCCGCACCGGTTTTTCTAACGCCCGGTCACTGGCCGTCGTTCCCAGTTCAACCGCCGCCATACCCGATCCGGCGGCATCCACCGCAAAACGGGCATCCCCTTCCAATGTTGCGGAAACGGCATTCCGGCTATGCTGTTTAAACCGCGCCGCGTTACTGTCATTGGCAGCATCTTTCTGGTTGGCAGGATGCTGATTACAGGAAAATATTCCTGCAGCACTGCATATCATCCCAATAAAAAATAAATATATACGCATGGAAAACGGTTTAAAAATGACGCTCCTGTTTTATCTTAAAACAAAAACGGGGAGTACCCCGGCACTCCCCCGATTCCGGATACCAAAACCCCCGAATTACCGGAAACTGCTTCTTCATCACCTAAATCGCAAGCAGCGGGCCAAAGTCTTTTCCCCCCTACATCCCGGCATTACCATCCATAACCCGGTTTATAAACCGCCGGCTTAGATTGTTTTGAGTAAAAGTTTCCACATTTTATGTAGTGCCTTGTTCCCGCCAGTCATCCACTATGATCATATCAATCGTTATATGGGCCTTGTTTACACCGGCCCGGTTTTGGATTTGTACAGCAGAAAATCCGGTTTATCCGCAACCATTCAAAAGATTAAACAACCATCCATTGCATTTAGCAACCATACATACCCCTCTGCCCATGTCAAACCATATATCCGGGATCCTCTCCGGGGATCCGGTTAAAAGCGCCGCTGCCGCCTCTTTAACGTATATCACTGTTAATGGATCCGGGATCCGGAGAATTAAAAAAGGAAAAGGATTCGCCTATCTGAAAAATGCACAGCCGCTAAAGGATCCAGATACCCTGTTGCGGATCAAAAGCCTGGTCATTCCTCCCGCGTGGCGGGATGTATGGATCTGTGAAAACCCAAACGGGCATCTCCAATGTACCGGAATTGATGTAAAGGGGCGCAGGCAATACCGGTATCATCCATCTTGGAATGCCTTGCGAAACGAAACAAAATTTCATCGTCTTTTATTATTCGGAAAAGCACTTCCGCAATTAAGAAAAACCATCCGGAAGCACTTACAGGAAAAAGGCTGGTCAAAGCAAAAAGTGCTGGCCGCCGCAGTCAGCATCATGGATAAAACCGGCTTGCGGGTAGGTAATCATTTTTATGAAAAACTGTATGGATCCTTTGGCCTGTCTACCCTTCAAAACCGCCACCTCCGGATCCGGGGTGATCAGCTTCTGTTCAGCTTTAAAGGCAAAAAAGGGGTTGAACAAAAACTCACCCTCCGGAGCGCCCGGCTGGCCCGCATTATTGCCAAATGCAGGGAAATTCCGGGTAAAGAATTGTTTCAATATATAGATGAATCCGGCCAGCACCAAGCCATTCATAGTGAAGATATCAACACCTATATCCAGGAGGTATCCGGCGATCTTTTTTCCAGCAAGGACTTTCGCACCTGGGTAGGAACCGTTACCTGCGTGGAAGCATTGTTAAAGGCCGGCGCTTTTGAAACCGAAAAACAAAAAAATGATCATATTCTGCAAGCACTCGATAAAGTAGCCGCTACACTGGGCAATACGAGATCGGTCTGCAAAAAACATTATGTACATCCGCTTGTACTAACCGTATATGAAACAGGAAGATTATCCCGGTATGCAGCCGGCAGGTCTGCACAGGGCAATTCCCGTACGGAGTCCGTATTGCTGCGCATTCTGAAAAAAGAAAAAAATTAAATACCCCATGAAACGCCCGGAGGATCAACGGGATCCGGCATCACACACTGTTCTGCTGTTTCCGGATGCGGTAACCGGTCCGTAACAATACAATATTGCACGCCGTTAACTACTTCAATATGCCATACCCACTCTTTAATATCAAACCGCGCGGGTTCAGCCGAAGTTAGCTGGTTGATGGCATCCGCGGTAAAACTTACCGGGAATTTATGACGAAAATCCGGGCTAAAGATTCCATCATCATGTTTTTTTGCAGGTGGTCTCATATTTTTCTTTTATTAGATTCATGATCGGGCTTACCAGGTATTTTCACAGGATAGCAAGCACTGCTGTTTTTCAATTAAGGAAAGTGACTTATAAAAGAGAATCAAAAGGTTTGCCAAACCGGCTTAAAGCCAGGGGCTAAGAAAAGGTTATCTTTAATTTTGTGAAAACAAGCATTGAGGAACAACCAATAAGAGCCTTTTCTTATGCACAGTTATTTTTTCAATAGCTGAGTAGCCCGCTCCAAACAGCTTTTTTCCGAAGATCCGGTTCCCGTTTTCTTCCTCAGTTTGTGTACAAGATCACATTTTCGGGCGTTATTTCTACACGATCGATCAAACCGGCGCTGCATAATCCCGTACAAAATCTGCAAATGTTTCCAGGATGTATTTCCAGCCCTTATCTGAATCCATGGCCTTTGCATAACCAGCAGCTCCATCTCCATGGTTTTCAAAACCCATATGCCTTATCGTTACGCGTGTAGCGCCATGTGAGGCATCATCGAATTGTACCTGCACCAGGCTTGCTTTATCAGGATCCGGTTCAGGCGCCCTTGATGGACTGATCTGCCAGAGCAATACCAGTTTTTCACCCGGTACTACCTGGACCAAGCGCCCCCAGTTGCACCGGAATCCAAGCGGACCCGTTTCTGTACACCAGCCATCAGCAACCGCATCAATTTCGATATTTACCAGTGTATCCCCTGCCCAGGTATAGGCCCGGGGCCACCAGCTGTAGAGCCGGTTTATAAAAAGATCAAAAACCAGTGGTCTTCGTTTCAATACTTCAATTGTTTGATGTACGTCTGTCAATACATTTTGTTTTAGGTCCCTGTTCAGCGGTACGGCAATACGCACCGCTGAAACCTCCAAGTATGACCTTACCCAAAAATCACAAAGACTATACCAGCAGCACCTTCAAAAAACCATTCCCCATCCTTCGGTGTTTGGCGTAATAGTTGAGCTCAACTAACTACCTGTACCGGGAAAGACATCAGAAAAGGGCTTCGATCCCCATTTAATAAAACACCTTTTTGTAAACCGATAAAAATATATGTTATGAATTACCAGGACCACAGTATGTTGTTAAATGACCTTATCCGCATCAACAACGACCGTATAGCGGGATATGAAAAAGTAAGCAATGAATTAAGAGAAGGATATGATACGGATCTCAAAATTCTTTTTGGTAAAATGATTACCAATAGCTACGACTACAATACGGATCTCTCAAAAATGGTAAGTTTCCTGGGAGGTGAACCGGCAACAGGTACAACCGGATCCGGCAAACTGTACCGGCTCTGGCTGGATGTAAAAGCAGTATTTACAGTAACCTCTGATCGAAAAACAGCGCTCGAAGATTGTGAACAAATTGAAGATGCTGTACAAAGCGCTTATGATGATGCATTGAACGAACCGGGATTGCCTGAAGAGATCCATGCATTGCTTTCTTCGCAAAAAGCTTCCTTACAGGAAGCGCATAACCAGATAAAAGTGTTAAGAAATATGCAAAAGGCATAAACAGGATATGCACGGAACACCTACAGCGGTATTTCAGGAATATTCTTCTTACAAGAGAGCGCTGCCCCAATATTTTTATGTGTCACAAATCACAGCTGTTTCCGTTGGACGATGGGCTGGTTCCCGCCCGGCCATTCCGGATATCAGCGGCTCAAAGCAGATTTTAATATTTAAGGGGGAACAGGTTCCCGGATCTGTAGAAATCTTTACGGGATCCTTTAATAAAGAAATGGCCTGCATACAGGATCCGGGGCACAGTTTTTTCGCCGGCGCTGCGCACAATCAACCGGTTATTTATTTAAAATATTGCCGTATATGATGATGGGATTATTTTTCAGAGGGCAGAAAATAAACCGGCATCATTTTTTTACTGTTATCGTTGGCGAAGTTCCTGCTTTGTCTTAATACGGACCGGACCATTCATTTATTGATCATTAAAAAACAAAAAAAATGAAAACTATAAGTACCGTATTCGTTGCTGCAGTATTTTTTTTATCCTGCGGTCAAAACCCCAAAACCCCCATTGCCCGGGCAGATTCAACCAATGAGGTAAAGCAAGATAGTTCTGCAGGTGGCCTTGCTGTTACCGCCGATAGTACCAGTGCGGCATTTCTTGTAAGAGCAGCAGACAACACGCTTAAAGAAGGGGACCTGGCCACACTCGCCGAACAAAAAGCCACCATTCCCACTGTAAAGGATTTTTCGGGGATGTTATCGCGGGAGCATAAAAAGTTAAGCGAAACCATCAAGGACCTGGCAGCCCGGAAGAATATTACCATTCCGCCAGCAGCGGGTGATGAACGAACCATAAGCCGGTTATCGGATCTTGCAGGCAGCGGCTTTGACCGCGCTTATATCAATGAGGTCATTGATGAACATAAAAATGCTGTATCCCAATTTGAGGATGCGGTTAAATACGCACAGGACCCGGACATTAAGGCCTTTGCAGATCAAACCCTTCCCCAGCTTCAGAAGCACCTGGATTCAGCAAAAAGTATAAAAGCAAAATACTGGAAATAGCGCGTCTATAATAAAACCGCTTTTATTTGTTAAGCTATCAGGAAACGGGGCAGCAGGAGATATGATCACCTGTTGCCCCGTTCTTTTTTTGCAAACCATCACCGGGTCATTCTTTCAGGTTTTTCCGCGCATGTTGTTTTTCCTTATGGTTATGCGTTACATCATCGCCCTTAAACAATTGTTCCTCTCCCTCGCGGCTATCCAGCGCATCTTTGTTTTGACGATGGGCCGTCTTGCGGGTAGGTACGGCTTCCAGTTTTGACTGGTCTTTCTTATTTGTTTTCATGGTCTTTATTTTTTAAAAAAGGATCGGCGGAATAACCGGAGGCAGGGATTCACCCGTATCCTCCTGGTATGGCACGCCATTCAAAAAGTTTACAAGGTCTTTATTCAGCCGTCCGCGGTGGGTATAAAACAAACCATGCGGGGCGCCTGCATACACCGCATACTGTACCTGTGGCAGCAGTGCGGCCAGCCGGTCTGAACTAACCTCCCGGGGCACAATGGCATCATCATCGCCATGTACCAGCAATACCGGAAGATCCATGGCATCCAGGTCGGGTCCGAAATCCGTAGCTGAAAAACTGGTAACACAATGTACCGTGGCATGTGGAGCGGCACAGGATGCCAGCCCCCGGTAATATTCCTGCAACGGCTTGCCTACCGGTTTATTCAACAGCGAAGTACCAAAAAAATCATTCATAAAGGTTTCCAGGAACCCGATGCGGTCAGTTTTAACACCGGAGATCATGGCTGAAAAAACAGCAGCATCCACACCATCAGGGTTTCCGGCGGTCTTCATCAGAAATGGCAGTACCGGGCTAATCAGCACCACCCTGCTTACCCGGCTGTGCCCGTATTTTTTCAGGTACCGGGCTACTTCACCGCTGCCCATAGAAAAACCCACCAGTGTTACATCCTGCAGATCCAGCGCTACCATCAGCGCATCCAGGTCGGCAGCAAGGGAATCGTAATCATATCCCAGCCAGGGCTTGCTGCTATGTCCAAAACCCCGCCGGTCATACTGGATCACCCGGTTTCCGTTATCTACCAGGTCCGACAACTGATACTCCCACATTTCCATACTCAGCGGCCAGCCGTGGATCAGCAATACCGGCCTGCCGGCCCCATAATCGCAATAGGCAATGTCGATCACTTCCTGCTGCACCGGGTCTTTATAAGAAATGGTTTTCATAATGTTTTATTTTTAATGACGTATACATGTATCCGTTCCAAGAAGCAAGCCCAAAATCGGAACCTGAACCACCTCCTTTTACCAGCTAACCGGGGTATCGGGTGTAGATATTATTCTGCATACGGGCAAAAAAATCCACACAATGATTACGGGTTGTCACCTCCTGCATTTTATGAATTGTGAAAACGCATGGCGGGCTTTTTGCCCCTTCAATTATATGAGTGCTTCTATAACAGGAAATCTGCCGGAAGAGCATGGACTGCTGATTTCTGTAAATCCCGGTTCATCTTCCATCAAGTTCGCTGTTTTTTCGGCAGATGACGATCTGCACCTGTTATTAAAAGGTTCCATCACCGGTATCGGCTCCGGAACAGCCATGTTAAAACTAAACGACCGGGTGCACCAGAGAACAACGGAAAAAACCATGCCCTTTGATACTTTTGAAAAGCTAACCGTATATACAGCGCGTATATTAGCAGTTTGTTGCAGGCAACGCCCTATCCGGGCCATCGGACACCGCGTGGTACATGGCGGTTCTCATAGCAGCATTACCGAAATTATTGATGATTTCTTTTTAAAAAAACTGGAAAGCATTAAAGCCCTGGCACCGCTGCACCTGCCGGAGGCGCTGACAACCATTGCGGCTTTTCAACGTATTTTTCCGGCGGTGTTGCAGGTGGCCTGCTTCGACACTGGTTTTCACCGTCATATGCCATTTGAAGCAAGACATTATGCGCTTCCGCGCTACCTGTGGAAAGAAGGGCTGGTAAGATATGGGTTTCACGGACTTTCCTGTATCTCAGCATTACAATATTTACAGGATATTGGAATAGATCCCGGCAAATACCGCATCATCATTGCACACCTGGGCAGCGGATCCAGTATTACAGCGGTACTGCATGGAAAAAGCATTGATACCACAATGGGCTTTACCCCGGCCGGGGGACTGATGATGAATACCCGCTGCGGCGATATCGATCCCGGCCTGGCCGTGTACCTGCTTACCCAAAAGAAGCTTACTTCCAAAGGGCTGGACCTGCTTTTTAACAAGAACTCCGGTTTACAGGCCGTTTCCCAAAGCAAGCATAGCCTGTCTGGGTTACTGGAGCGGGAATCATCCGACGCTCTTGCTGCACAGGCCATCCGGATGTATTGCTACCAGGTTAAAAAACAGATCGGGGCCATGGCGGCGGTATTGGGCGGTGCAGACATCCTGGTATTTACCGGCGGCATTGGTGAAAACCTTCCCGTTATCCGGGAGCGGGTTTGCGAAGGATTAACGTTCCTGGGTATTCAAACAGATCCGCTGCAACCGCATGTGCCCGGTGCCTCCGGTACAGCCGTCAAAGGTGTTTATGTGATTCCATCCGATGAAGAGGGCGTTATTGCCCGCCAAACAGCCGGCTGCCTGGCCCGGCAGCACCGGTTTAAAAATAGTTAAAAATGACCACAGAAAAAGAGCTGGAAAATATGCACCGGTATTGGCTGGCAGCCAATTATTTATCGGCAGCGCAAATTTACCTGAAAGATAATGTGCTGCTTAAGGAACCGCTTCAGCCCCGGCACATCAAACCCCGGCTGCTGGGCCATTGGGGTACCTGCCCGGGCCTCAACCTCATTTATACCCATCTCAACCGGCTTATAAAAAGAACCGGAGCCGCAGTGTTGTTTATTGCCGGTCCCGGGCACGGAGCACCGGCCATTTATGCCAACACCTACCTGGAGGGAAGTTACACCGCTATATACCCGCAGATCACACAGGATGCAAGCGGTATGGCCAAACTGGTACACCAGTTTTCCACTCCGGGCGGGGTGCCCAGCCATGTAAGCGCCGTTACCCCCGGTGCCCTGCATGAGGGCGGGGAACTGGGATACTGCCTGGCCCATGCCACAGGCGCCGTTTTCGATCATCCGGAGCTGATTGCTGCCTGTGTTGTGGGCGACGGCGAGGCCGAAACCGGCCCGGCGGAAGGCAGCTGGAAACTAACCCGTTTTCTGAACCCGGCCAGGGACGGCATTGTACTGCCCATTTTACATCTTAACGGCTATAAGATCTCCAGTCCTTCCGTAATGGCGCGTATGCCTACGGCCGACCTTGTAAAACTGTTTGAAGCCCGGGGATATACGGTGCGGGTAGTGGAAGGCACGGATCCCATGCAGGTACATCGGTCCCTTGCGCAGGTACTCGATGAAACATTTGAGCAGATCAGCCACATTAAACAACGGGCATTGCAAAAAGCCCCCTATCTCATCGCCAGCTATCCGCTGATCATTTTGCGTACGCCCAAGGGCTGGACCGGTCCTGCGGCCTGGAACGGTGAAAAGATTGAAGGCACTTTTCACGCACACCAGGTGCCGCTGGCGGAAGTGCGGGAAAATACGGAACAGTTGCAGCTACTCGAAAGCTGGCTGCGTAGTTATCAGCCAGAATCCCTGTTTAGCAAAGACGGAGCCTTAACAGCCGAGCTCGCCGCATTGCCGCCACAAGGCAATCAACGGATGGGCATGACGCCTTATGCCAATGGCGGCCCGCAGCAGGAAGACCTGGTGTTGTCCGATAAACACGCTTACGCCATTGCCATCTCCGGCCCCGGCCTGCAGAAAGACCAGGCAACCAAAAGATTGGGTAATTATATCCGCGATCTGTTCCGGATGAATGCAGCAAATCAAAATTTCAGGCTTTTCTGTCCGGATGAAACCTTGTCCAACAAACTGGGCGCTGTGTTCGAAGCCACCGGCCGCTTTTACCAGGGCAGCCAGCTTCCCGGTGATCAATATCTTTCCGATGAAGGAAGGGTAATGGAAGTATTAAGCGAACACCTTTGCCAGGGATGGATGGAAGGCTATACCCTAACCGGCCGGCATGGTTTGTTTGCCTGTTATGAAGCCTTTATCACTGTGGTCGATTCCATGTTCAGCCAATATGCCAAATGGCTGAAACAGCGTAAAGAAGTTCCCTGGCGGCGATCGCTGCCTTCATTTAATTACCTGCTTACTTCGCATACCTGGCGCCAGGATCACAATGGGTACAGCCACCAGGGACCCGGATTTATTGAAACCGTTATCAACAAAAAAAGCGATATCATCCGTATTTATCTGCCGCCCGATGCCAATAGTCTTTTATGCGTGATGGACCATTGCTTCCGTTCCAAAGACAAGATCAACCTGATCATTGCCGGGAAGCAGCCGGCATTACAATGGCTAAACCTGGAAGATGCCGCCGCACATTGTGAGGCAGGCCTGTCTGTATGGAAATGGGCGGGTACCGGCGGCGATGAAAAGCCCGATATCGTTCTTGCCTGTGCAGGTGATGTGCCCACCACGGAAACCGTTGCCGCTGCCTGGTTATTAAAACAACACCTGGCCAGCCTGAAACTGCGGGTAGTGAATGTAACCGACCTTATGGCGTTATCGCCTACCGGTTATCACCCGCATGGCCTTTCTGCCGGGCAGTTTTCATCCATCTTTACCGAAGATGTTCCGGTCATTTTTGCTTTCCACGGCTACCGGCGCATTATCCATGACCTGATCCATGGCCGCCCCACCCCCACCCGTTTTCATGTGCGGGGGTATAACGAGGAAGGCACTACCACTACACCTTTTGATATGACGGTGCTGAATGAGCTCAGCCGGTACCAGCTCGCCATCGCTGCAATAAAAAGATCAGGTCTGCAAAGTAACGACGCCCGGTATGTGATCCGTTTGTTTGAAGAAAAGCTGAAACAACATCATGTGTATATCCGGCAGCACCTGGATGACATGCCCGAAATAAAAGACTGGCAATGGTCCTGATACCAAAGGATCACAAACCCGGTAAACTATTCCATTCCCTGGAATAGCTTCAATTTATTATACAGCGTCTTCCGGTCTATTTTTAGCAGTTCCGCAGCTTTTTTCTTATTAAAATTCACCTTTTGCAAAACCGACATAATGGCCTGGTACTCTGCACGGCCCGCTACTTCCTTCAGCAGGTCCTGTTCCTGAACCGGCACGGGATCCGTTATCCGGTTATCCAGTTCCATATCATTATAGGAAATGATCTCCGGCAACAGCACTTCTTCGCCAATAGGACTACCTGAAGCCGTTAATAATACGGCACGGCGTACGGCATTGCGCAACTCACGAAGATTCCCCGGCCAGTCGTAGCGCTGGAAAGCTGCCAGTACCCTTTCTGAAAAATATTCCACCTGCTTTTCACTTTCCTCGCAGGATTTTTTCAGGAAGAATTCCGCCAGTGGCCGGATATCCTCCTTCCGGTCGCGCAATGCGGGTAAATGAATGGCAAACTCATTCAGCCGGTGATACAGATCCTCCCGGAACCGCCCCTTCTGGCAGGCCATTTTCAATTCCTCGTTAGACGCCACAATGATCCGTACATCGGCATCAATTTCACGGTTACCGCCCACCCGTTTAAACTTCCGTTCCTGGATGATCCGGAGCAGGATGGCCTGGATATCTGTGGAAAGATTTGCAATCTCATCCAGGAAAAGCGTTCCGCCATTGGCCATTTCAAAATGTCCTTCCTTATCCTGCAATGCCCCGGTAAAAGCGCCTTTTACATGGCCAAAAAGCTCACTGCCGGCCAGCTCCCGCGAAAGCGTACCACAATCAAGGGCCACAAAAGGCTTTCCGGCCCGCTTGCTGTTACGGTGAATGGTACGGGCAATCACTTCTTTACCGGTACCGCTTTCACCATATAAAATAACGCTGTAATCGGTAGGTGCCACCACGTTTACCTGCTGGTACAAAGCCGCAGTCGGTTTCGATTTCCCGATATAATAATCCTGTACAAAGGCATGCTCGCCGCTCCCCGTGGTGGCTTCCACTTCTTTATGGTGTTGCAGCGTGGTCATTTTTTTCAGCAGTTCCAGCACTTCCTCCGGAACCAGGGGCTTGGGAATATAGTCAAATACACCCAGCCGGGTTACTTCTATCGCCTGGCGGATATCGGAATAACCGGTAATGATCAAAACAGCCACCTTGCTATTGAGCGTTTTCAGCTCCCGTACCAGCTGGGCTCCATTCATATCGCCTAACCGGTAATCTGCAATAACGGCATCAAAATGGTCCGCTTTATATTTGGCAATTCCCTTATTGCCGGAATAGGCGGTTTCCACCTCATAACCATTCTTTAAAAGATAACGTGCCAGCAACTGGCACAAATCAACATCATCATCAATAATAAGTAGCTTAGTGGGCATATTCTGAGGTTTTTTTTACACATCCTATTTACAGCGCAAATCGTGCCGACTTTTCATAATTCTGAAAAAGCAATTCCCCGTCCGGATTTTGGCAAAATAATTGCCAGTTTAGTAGAAGTGGAAAATAGCTTTTTCCCATATCAATCCGTACCCCCGCCGAAAAAGCCGTTACTCAAAACGCTGATCATTGACGACGAAGATGATATGTACTATCTTCTCCGGAATATATTGAAACAACGCAATATTGACACGGTATATGCCGGCTCCATCCAGGAAGGGTTAAAGGTTCTGAAGCAGAACCCGGATACCTATTTGATCTTTCTCGACAACCGGTTGCCCGACGGCCTGGGGTTTCAATACATCCAGCAGTTTAAGGCCATTGCAAATGTGATCATTGTAATGATGACCGCCTATGATACCAGTTATGACCGGAAAATGGCGCAGAACAATGGTGCAGACGACTTTATCGGAAAACCCTTTACCAAACAAACCATTCTTTCTATCGTAGACCAGATAACACCCGAACCTTAACCTGAAGCCCTGATGCCTTAGACCAGGTTCAGCGCAACAATAAAAACGGTCCCCTTCCCCTGCGCGCTGTCTACCCGGATACTTCCCTTGTGATTGATGATTATATTCTGCGTATTGGTGAGGCCCAGCCCGTTTCCTTTATTCTTTAATGTAAAATACGGTTCAAAAAGGTTCTGCAAGGTATTCTCATCCATCCCGCTTCCGTTGTCCCGCACTTCCACAATGCATTTGCCATTATCCTTCCGGGTGGTCAGTTCCAGCACTCCTTCCACGTGTTCCATAGCTTCAATGGCATTCACAATAATATTCAGCAATGCCAGCTTCATCCGTTCTTTATCAACCATCACATCACAAAGATCCGGCGAATAATTTTTAATTACCTGTATTTTCCGCAATAATAGCCGGTCTTTTGCCATATCCAGACTTTCATCCAGTATATTATTAATGTTTTCCCGTTGCTGATCCAGCTGCATAAACTTTGTGGCGTTCAGCAGATCCGCAACCATCTGGCTGATGCGGGTTGAATTGCGCCGGATGATGTTGATCAGCAGCTGCCCCTCCTCATCCTGCTCAATGCAGGAAATATCCCGCAATTGTTCTGTAGCCAGGGTAATATTGGTAAGCGGGTTGCGCACTTCATGTGCCACCACCCTTGATACACGGCCGATGCTTGCCAGCTTTTCGATGCCCCTTAGCTCATTCAGCTCAATATTCTTATCGCTCAGTTCTTTTATGTTTCCCTCCAACTCCAGCCGGTATTGGTCAGCAACCGTATTTGCTTTCTTTTTCTGCCGGTACTGACTATTGAAGGTGATGACCGCATACAATACCGCAATCAGCGCCATAAACAGGGACAACAGCGTTACTGCCTCTGTACTGGTATAAAAATTATTGAGCTTCGACATCCGCTTTTTCATGAGCTGTTCTTCGATCGCAGTCATGGTTCCGATCTGCGCATAAATACGATCCACCTGAGCCAGCCTCTCCGGCCCAACTGCAGCGTTTTGTAAAGCTTCTGATGTTTGCTGATGCGGTGCAATGGCGCCGGACAGATCCGATAGCCTTCGGTTGGTTATCGTATGTAACAGGTCCTCATTTGCCGATTGAAGCGGATCGGCCTCCGTTAGCTTTTGCATTTCTTTATGCAATTGATCAAGGTTCGTTTGGGCAGCATAAAAACCATCCAGGAACTGTGGTTGCTGATTGATAATATAACCACGCACATTTGACTCCGCTTCACTTATGGCCATTTTGATATCACCCATCTTATTGATCAGTGTATAGTTGCTAACGATCCAGTTCTTTTCCTGTTGCAGCCGGCGGTTAGTTGCAAAGATCAGGATATACGACACCAGTAGCAACAGGGAAGAAAGGGCGTACCCAAACCTTATTTTATTCAAGGATAATATCATAATGAAAAAGTTATATAAAGACCGGACTACAATGCAACAGACAATTCTTTATAAGAGGCAGGTGCCGGACCAAAGGGGAAATAAGTGAGTGCCCATCCTATTTATCGTTCTTACATAGTGCGTGTTACCCCATCTGTATGGGCCGATATGAGATAGGGTTTCGTAAATATACAAAATTTTCCTGAATTATAACCCGTCAGGTAAATGCGGGTGTCATTCAAATCTTTGCTATGAATGAAATCAAAAAAAGGAATGCCATACTGCTATACTGTTTGCACTGCAACACCAGTGCGGTGATGACAACCGCTCCTGCTATCCGCTGAAGATGTCGCCCCGGGCTTATTGCGCAAGCTATCCCGGTTTCAGGTTTTTGAGAATGATGATTCAACATTGAGTTTTTAACAATCGATGCAGGCCTTGTTGAGCCAGGCACTCCTTCATAAACAACTGCTTCAGGCGCGTATTCTTTTTAACCTGCGAAAAGTTGCAATGTATTCCAGATGCATAGTAGTCATACAATGCGAACGATTCCGGTATACGTCTTCTTGTTTGCCCCGGGGAAATAATTCCTCATCCTGCGTTATTTGCTGTGCCATTTCTTGCCGGTTTAAAAAAGAAACAAACGCCTGCAGATACCAGGAGCGTTTTATTTTCAGATGGCGGGTTATTTGTTGATACCACCAGTAATAAGCAAACCCTTTCAAATTTTTGAATTATGTATACACTAGGAATCAACGCTGCCTTTCACGACTCTGCAGCCAGCATTGTAAAAGACGGAAAGCTCATCGCAGCTGCAGAAGAGGAACGGTTCACACAAATCAAACACGGTAAACGGCCCATCCCTTTCTCTACTTATGAACTGCCTTATCATGCTATTGATTATTGCCTGCAGGCAGCCGGCATCCATATAAATGAAATAGACCATATGGCATACTCCTTTGATCCGCGTTTGTTATTGAACGGATCTGCAGCAAAGGAAGAGATCCGGCTCCCTCTGCGGTCACCGGTTAAACAGCAGGCAGAAAATGAAGCCAATCCCTGGGAGCCGTTGTTCCTGTCCTATATTCTCAATGCGCCGGAGCACCTGGTTGACGGATACCCGCATCACCTGCAGGAGCGTTTTTACCAGGCTCGGGTACGGCCGGGACACTGGCATTTTATTGACCACCACCTTGCACATGCGGCAAGCGCTTTTTTGCCTTCGCCGTTTAATGAGGCCGCCATATTAACCCTCGATGGCCGGGGTGAGCTGGCCACTACCAGCTTTAATGTAGGCACCGGCACCGACATACAACGCATCCGGCAGGTAGATATGCCACATTCATTGGGATTGCTTTATGAGCAGGTAACCCGTCACCTGGGATTTTTACATTCCTCCGATGAATACCGGGTAATGGCCCTTGCCTCTTTTGGAAAGCCCACATTTGTAACCGAATTCCGGGATATGATTACGCTGAATAACGATGGTACCTATACCATCAGCCAGGAAGACCTTACCCGGCGCTTAGGTCCTGCCCGGAAGAGGGGCGCTCCCTTTACCAGCCATCATTTCAACATTGCGCATTCCGTACAGGTCGTTTTGCAGGAAACAGCGCTGGAATTAGCCAGCTGGCTTAAAAAAGAAACCGGGCAACGCTATCTGTGCCTTGCCGGTGGAGTGGCATTGAACTGCGTACTCAACGCCTGCCTGCGGGATGCAGGATTATTTAAAGACATCTGGATACAGCCCGCCGCAGGAGATGCCGGCACGGCCCTGGGTGCCGCTTTATGGGCTGATGCGCAATTGCGGGGTGGCCAGCCGGAACGGAATTTTAAAATGGAGCACGCGTTCTGGGGACCCGGTTATTCAGACGAAGCCGTTGAAAATTTTTTAAAATGGTCTAAAACACCCTATAAAAAATTAGCAGACGTGGCAGCCGAAACCGCTTCGCTGTTGGCGCAGGGTCGCATCATTGGCTGGTTCCAGGGGCGCATGGAATTTGGCCCAAGAGCCCTGGGCGCCCGTTCCATCCTGGCCTCCCCCATTACACCGTCTATGCAGGACCGTTTAAACGAACTGAAGGACCGGGAAGATTTCAGACCCGTAGCACCCGTGGTACTGGAAGAAGCGGCTGCCGATTGGTTTGAAGCCGCGCATACATCGCCCTTTATGTTATTTACTCACCAGGTACGTCCGGAGGTCCGCAACCGGATACCCGCGGTTTGTCACGTAGATGGCACTGCAAGGATCCAAACCATCAACCGGGAGCAACATCCCCGTTATTATGAAACACTCCGCGCCTTTCAGAAGCTTACAGGTGTACCCATACTGGTAAATACCTCTTTTAACTCCCTGGGCAAACCTATTGTTTGCAGTCCAAGAGACGCCCTTGAATGCTTTTGGACCACTCCTTTTGACGATCTTATTATCGGCAACTGTCATGTTTCCAAATCCTGATCTTTACAGTATGCGAAACGGATCGCCGGTTAACAGGCTCCAACACCGCCGTTCTTATTGAAAAACATTGTTGACACGTCCTTAAATTTTTTTCTTATGTATATGCCTGTTTCAGTAATTATCCCCACCTGCCGCCGGCCACAGCTCCTGGCACGTTGCCTCTCCGCGTTGGCTGCTCAAACGCTCTCCCATACCCGGTTTGAAGTAATTGTTGTATGTGACGGTCCCGACCCGGATACCACCGCTTTATTAAGGGCTTTTCAAAAAACCGCCGCCATACAAACGCGGTACCTGGTATTACCCCGCAACCAGGGCCCTGCGGCGGCGCGCAATGCCGGCTGGATGCAGGCGCATGGAAAATACATCGCCTTTACCGACGACGACTGCCTGCCCGATCCCCATTGGCTGGAAGCGATCTTAAACGCTTTTGAAACCGGGCAGGGAGCCGCCTTTCGCGGCAAAGTAAAAGTGCCCCTTCCGCACCGCCCCACAGATCATGAATGGAACACCCGCTTACTGGAAGATGCGCCCTTTATAACCGCTAATGCTGCCTGTACCAGGGCCGCCCTCTTAAAAACCGGAGGGTTCGACGAGCGGTTCCGTATGGCCTGGCGGGAAGACAGCGACCTGGAGTTTGCTCTTCGGGATAACGGCATCATCCCTCAATCGCTTCCGGAAGCACTGGTGGTACATCCGGTACGAACACCGGGCTGGGGCATTAGCATGAAGGAACAAAAGAAGGCCCTGTACAATGCCCTGCTTTATAAAAAATACCCGCTGTATTACAGGAAGTACGTCCGCCAGTTTATACCGCCCCTCTATTATGTAACGGTTGTGGCAGCACTGGGTGCCTTTCTATGCGCACTTTTGAATAGGCCGGCACTGGCCTATGCTTGTTTACTTACCTGGATCGTTTGCCTGGGCGTCTTTGTTTTTAAACGGCTCCGGCACACCAGCCGGTCAGCCGCTCATGTGCTGGAAATGATCTGTACATCGGTTTGCATTCCCTTCTCTTCTGTGTACTGGAACCTGCAGGGACGCCGGAAATTTAAGAACGTTTATACTTTGCAAAAGCCTTCATGAATATTGTTATTTTCAGAGTATTGAAACTCGGCGACCTTCTTTGCACGGTTCCCGCCTTTCGCGCGTTGCGCCAGGCCTTTCCCAAAGCACATATCACCTTAATGGGGATGCCCTGGGCGGCCGCATTTGCAGAACGATATGCTGCTTATATTGACGCATTTCTTCATTTTCCCGGTTATCCCGGCTTGCCGGAGCAGGAAGCTTCGCCGCTTGCATTTCAGCTTTTCCTGGCAAACATCAAAAAAAGAAAGATCGATCTGCTCTTACAACTCCAGGGCGATGGTTCCATTGTGAATGACCTGCTGGAACAATTTGAAGCAAGACTCCTGGCCGGCTTCTGCCTTCCGGAAGATCGCCGCGCCAAAAAAAGGTCCTTCCTGGTGTACCCTTCTCATCTGCACGAGATTCACCGCCATCTGGCGTTACTGCAACAGCTTTCAATACCTGCAGCCGGTGATGCGCTGGAATTCCCCATCACCCCAAAAGACGTTGCCGAATTTAATCAGATACAGCACCAGCTGCCGGCAACCGGATTTTTATGCATACACCCCGGTGCATCCGTTACGGAACGGCAATGGCCGCCGGGGTATTTTGCAAAGCTTGCGGATCATTTTGCGGCAAGGGGTTACCCGATTGTATTAACGGGTACGCCGGCGGAAAAGGCACTTACCGCAACCGTAGCCGGTATGATGCAGGCCCCGTCCATTGATCTGGCCGGTGTCACCACATTGGGCAGTATGGGCGTGCTACTCAGCCGGGCCAACGGAATCGTTACCAATTGTACCGGGGTCTCGCACCTCGCCGCCGCATTAAAATGCAGCAGTGTAGTCATTAGTATGGATGGAGAACCGCATCGCTGGGCACCATTAAACCAGCAGTTGCATCAAACAATCGACTGGATGAATTGCCATGATTATAACGCCGTGGTTGCAGCAGCAGAGCGGCTCTTTCCGGATCGCAGCAATTCATGAGCAGCCGCCATTATATTTCCGGTTGAAACCGGCATATCTTTCCATAAATAATGGCGATGCATAAATTGCAGGATCTCATTCCTGCTACGCTGCTCCTCCGCCACCTCAAAAAACAAGGTACAGGAAGGTACCATCCAGGGAAAATGCTGTGGATTGGTTTTGGCATAAAGGGCAATCACCGGTGTTTGAACAGCTGCTGCAATATGTAACGGAAGTGAATTGATGCTGATTAACAGGGCGCTCCTGTTTACGAGATCAATAAACTCATTCAGCTGTAGTTTCCCGGCAAACATATAACTGCCGGCTCCGATCTGCTGCTGGATCTCTGCCACCTCCGGCATATCTTCTGCACTGCCGGTAAGCACCACCGGCAGCTGCAGTTCCCGTAGCAGGGCGCCACCAATAGTAACCCAGGCGGGTACCGGCAGTTGCCGGCGAAGATCACGGGTACCGGCATGCAGCAAACACCAGCCACCGGCAGGATCCAGTCCTGCTTCGATCAGTTTCCCGGTTAAAGAAGGCGCAGCGGTGGCTGTAAGTTGCAGTTGCCGGTCAGCGGTATGGGCACCTATAGAAAATACCAGGTCCAGGTCCCGTTGTACCTGGTGTTTATCCATACAACGGAGCGGTTCCGGATCCGGCATCCAATGTGTTAACAACCGGTAAGGGTTTTCGCGGCAATAGGCCAGCCGTACAGGAATGCCGGCCATATACGCCAGCATGGCCGAAGGAAGCGGGTTCTGGCTGCTAACCGTAAAAATAACAGCCAGGTCAAAATTACCGGCCTTCAAACATTCTGCTAAACCGGCTATTGAGCCTTCTGCTCCCCGATGTTGTACCCAGGGCGCATTAAAGATCAGCACTTCATCAATCACCGGAATATAAGGCGCAATAGCCGCGCCCTGTTCAGAAGTCAGCAGCGTAATTGTTGCGTTGAAGGTTTCCTTTAACGCCCGCATGGCAGGCGTGCTCATCAATACATCCCCCATATTGTCCAGCCGCATACAAAGCACTTTCCGGATCGGTAGGGCTACCTTCATATCAGGAACCGGTTTTAAGTGCTATGGCTGGGTTAATCTTATGAATCATACCGGTGGTGGAACGGCCCGGCATCAGGGGCAGGATTTCTACCCTGCCGCCCCTGGCTTCTACCAGCGATGCCTCCGGTAATTTTTCCAGGGAATAATCGCCGCCCTTTACATAGATATCCGGCTGAATCCAGTCGATCAGCTCCATGGCTGTATCATCACCGGCGCTGCCAAAGGGAATCAGATGCGTAACACATGCCAGTGCGGCCAGCACTGCCTTCCGGTCTGCAAGCGGATTTACCGGGCGCTGTGCCCCTTTCAGCCTTCGCACGCTTTCATCAAAATTAATCCCCACAATCAAAACATCGCCCAGCGCGCGGGCCTGTGAAAGATAACTGATATGTCCCCGGTGCAGGATATCAAAACAACCATTGGTGAAAACGATTCGCTTCCCCATCGAACGGTACACTGCAACCAGCGAACATACCTGCTCCTTTGTTGAAAGTTCTTTGGTGCCCCTTGAAAAAAAGGCAGCCAGTTCAGCAGCTGTACAGCAACAGGTACGGTCTGTTTGCATCATACCCACGGCCGCTGCTGCCGATGCTATATCAAGGGACTGCGGCTCAGGAGCACCCGAAAGATGGGCAAGGGTAAAGGCGCTGAAGAACACATCACCAGCCCCTACCACGTTCACCTGTTCCCGTTGATACGGCGGGCAATGTCCGGCCAGTTTTCCCTCGTTAAAAACAACAGCGCCATCCTTATCGGCCGTCAGCGCCAGGATGCGGGCATTGGCACATGCATACAGCCGGTCACCAAAACCGCGTACCTGCTCCATACGCCCATCGTTCCGGGATGGTTCTTTTAGCAATTGAAGGGCTTCCCCATAATTGGGCTTTGCAAACTCCGGCTGCAATTCCCGGAACCGGTCCAGTCTTTTGGAATCAATAGCAATATACCGGTGATGCATTGCGGTTGCCTGTTGTATAACGTCAATGATATCCGCCGTAAGAATACCTTTATCATAATCGGAAATAACAATGGCATCGTGTTTGGGAATTTCCCGCATCAGCGTTGTTTTCAGCCATTCGGTTGCTTCCGGTGAAATTGGATCCGTTGTACCCGAATCAAACCGGGCCAGCAATTGCCTGCCGGCCATTACCCTTGTTTTTAAAAGTGTGCTGCGCCCGGGATCTTTTAATACGTTTACCTCTATCTGCTGATCCCGCAGCATCTGTATGGCTATTGCTGCTTCCGGATCGCCCCCCGCTACACTGCAGTAAGTAACCTGGGCCGACAGGCTGGAAAAATTAAGTGCCGCATTGGCACTGCCGCCCAGGGCATACTGACGCAGCATCACTTCCACTACCGGCACCGGACCTTCGGGGCACAGGCGTTGTGTTTCCCCCTGCACATAATGATCCAGGATCAGGTCACCGATCACCAGGATCTTCCATTTATTAAATTGTTTCACCGTCTCGTTAGGAAAACAGTTCATATGCTATGTTTTTAAGAATGATCGTAGTTGCTTCAAAAAGATCGGGCACCACAAAATCCGGCATGCGGTAAGGGCCCATTTTCCATTCGGTTTCGCCTCCGTTGTCTAAAAGGATTGTGCGGCATCCGGCCCGTTTACCCGCCTCCATATCATCCAGGATGTCGCCGATCATCCAGGAATCTTTCAAACGGATCTGTTCTGCAGTTGCTGCCTCAAGGAACATGCCCGGCGAAGGTTTGCGGCAACTACAGCTTTTGTTAAAAGGAGCCACCGATCCTTCAGGATGATGCGGGCAATAAAAAACACTGTCGAAAACCGCACCGGCAGCTTTTTCAATAGCTGTGACTGCCGTCCTAAAATCAGCTTCTGAAAAATAGCCCAGCGCAATACCGGGCTGGTTGGTTACCAGTACCATCTTAAACCCGCAGGCCCTTATCAGCTTGCAGAAGAACGCCGCGCCTTTATTTAATTCAATACGGTCCGGATCTACATTGTACGGTACATTTTTTATAAAGCACCCATCTTTATCTATAAATATTGCACGGTTCATAAAATATATTGATGCGGTTGCTGACTCAGACCACTTTTTCCATTCCCATATTGGCATCTGCGGTGATCTCCTGGTAAACGGCAGCCATTTTATGAGCGATCCGTTGCCAGGTAAATAATGTTTGTACCCTTGCCAGTCCGTTAACGCCCAATTGCGTTAAACAGCCGGGCTGCTTGCAAAGGTCTAAAACCGTATCCGCAAGTACCTGGGGATTCTCCGGCGGTACCAATGCTCCGGTTTCACCCTCTTTTATACTATAAGCAATGCCCCCCACCCGCGATCCGATCACAGGTGTTTGACAGGCCATTGCTTCCAGTGGCGTAATACCAAAAGGCTCGTACCAGGGCGTGGTTATAAAAATATCCGCCGCTGAATAATAATACTTCAGCTCCTGTTGTTCTTTCTGCCCTTCAAAACGAACCGCTGCGGTTACGCCCAGTTCCCCGCAAACATTTTGTAACCGGTTCAGTTCGGTATCCCGTTCCATATCCTGCAGGTTGCCGCCAACAATCAAAAGCCGGGCATCCAGGTGTTGACGCCGAAGTACGGCAAGGGCCCGGATCACATTCGCAATACCCTTGCGGGGTACGATCCTTCCCAGTTGCAAAAGTGTACACGCAGCTTCCGGCAGGTTCAAACGCTGTTTTGCTACTTCCCGCGGAACCCGGTAAAATTCGGAAGTATTGACACCGCAGGGCACCACCGCAATCTTTTCCTCCGGGGCATGGTAATAGCGGATAAGATCTTCCCGGTCCTGCGGACATTCGGCTATGATCCGGTCTGCAAAACGGATCGCATCCTGCTCAATCCGGATGCGCTCTACCGGAAACCGGTCGTTATTTCCCTGGTGCAGCCGGCGTATATGTCCCAGCGCATGAAACGTAACCACAAAGGGAATCCCCAGTATGATTTTGATTTCCATTGCTACCTGGGCCGACATAAAAAAGTTAGCATGGATCAGTTCATATTCCAATCCCTGTTGCAGGATAAAGTCTACCATATGACGCCTGAAATCCGTCATATAAGGCAGCAGCTGCTCCTTTTCTACATACTGCCTTGGGCCGGCAGGAATATGCACTACCCGTATGCGGTCATTACAACGAACAACCTGGGGCATATACGCATGTTCCCACCTGGTAAAAATATCAACCTGGTACCCGACCTTCGCCAGTTCACGGGTTAATTCCATTACATACACATTCTGACCTCCGGAATCCGTACTTCCCGGCATCGCTAACGGAGATGCATGTTCGCTAATGAATGCGATTCTTTTTTCCATAATTCAACATTTAACCTTGTAAAAAGGAAGACTTTAATGTGCGTTTTTTTAAGAGTGCTGTTTCAAATACATCCATCCACCGGCCAATGAATGTGTCTATATCAAATAACCGGCGGGCCGTCTCCTGCCCGGCAGCTCCGATCGTTTTTGCCAGTGCAGGATCTTCCAGCAGGCTGATCATTTTTTCTTTCAGGTATTCCGGATCTGTATGAATAAAACCATTTTTACCGTTTTCAATAACGGTAACCAGTTCGGTTGTTGCCAATCCTACCACCGGTATTCCATGCATCATGGCCTCGCAAACGGCCAGTGCCAGGCTGGTATGACGAACGGGATGAAACAGGAAGCGGTAATAACTGCGGAACAACGGTAGCTGCGGATGCAATACCTCACCAATACCGTCTTTCCCGTTACCCATACCTGCCAGGTCAACCGGGATGGTCTTCTTAACATCCCTGTATATATCCCATCCCAGGGTACGCCCGCGCTGCTCCAAGTGATTGATCACGACCAATCCTTTTTGCAATGTTCCTTTATACGGCACTCCATAATCAACAACACCATGCGGAATCACCGTGGTAGGTGTTTGATGATTATTCCACATCAGGCGGTTAAAATGCGTTACATGCACCAGCAACACATCCGGATCATCTACCCAATGCCGGGTATTTACGGCAGATCCATGCGGCGTATTATGTTCCAGGAAAATGCAGGGCAGCTTTCGCTGGGCTGCGGTAAGGATCTCGTACTGGTCCTTTTGATAGTTACGGGCAGACTGGTATAGTACCAGGTCAAAATCCAGTTCTTTTACGTCTTCCGTCGGGATCTCTTTTACATTGGCGCCAAAAGGAAAGGTATTGCCCCTGCCATAATATCCTTCACCACCATCTGGCTTAACGGGAATAAAGATTTCAAACGGACCTTGGGAGAGGTAGAAGAGATAGCTTCCATGTACATGCCAGGTAAAAATCCGGAACCGGTCTTCTTTTGCGATCATAGGAAACACTTTTCTCTTAAGTGTTCAAACATGAAGCCATTTCATTATGGCCTTAAGAAACGCAGGATCTGCTGTTAAATGTTGCTTTTTCTGCCCACCTGCCCAAACGAATGGTCATTTTTTTCCTCGAACAATAAGAAATACAATTGTTTAAAAAACGGTTACCCCAACCCATGTCCGGCTGCCGTTAACCCACGTATTAAGGCAGCATTTTTGAGCAGGATCTATATAAATATTTTTTATGTCTGTAGCATTAAAAACAACCCGGAAGAAAGCAACAGCCCGCAATAGCCGGCAGGATTACAATGCCCTTAAAGAATTTGGCGGCCAGGTCTATACCGGCATGCAGGTAGGCCGGAGTCATAAATGGAATTACGACAAAGGTGTATGGCAGGAGCGCAAAGCAACACCCGATCAATGGGATCTGACTTACTCCGTTATAAAACGGCGCGCAGGCAAGGCTCCCGAAGGTTCGGGTGTGCCGGTAGGTACCGGCTATCACTGGTTTATTTTATCGCATCAGTTTGTGCATAAACTCAATGCCAATGACTATAGCACCGCGATGACCGGCATTAAATTTAAGATTGCACACAAGCGTGCAGATAAGGACAAATGGAATCTTTCGGAAGCAGCCAAACGGAAGTTATTAATAAAAATGCTGAAGGCATTTATCACCAGTTTGGAAAGTGAACCTGAAAAAACCGAAGTAATTCCGCTGGACTTTGTATTTCAGTCGAAAAAATATGAAGGAAGAGCCGTGCCCTTGCTAACCACCTGTGCAGACGGGGTATGCCGGGATCTGGATATCACCTTAAATGATCAACATTACGGCATCATCCGTTGTACAAAAAATGGCTGGCGGATGACCGATGTAAAACCACAGAAACTGGTAAATACCATCGGTGCGCAAATCAGTCTTTGGTATGAATGATCTGTCTGGTAGGGTTCCGGCCGATGCTCTGGTTATTTATCTGTGCTAATTGCGAAACACCTGGTCCCGCTGATTTACGCGGATTGTTACGCTGATTACGCCGATCAATTTATCTGCGTTATATCTGCGCCATCTGCGGCTAACGTTCCGGTGATTTATGCAGATCGCTACGCAGGTTACGCCGATTCTTTTATCGGTAACTGGCAAGGCTTTTGTTTATCAACTAATAAAAAATATACGATTATGGCAAAGTATTCAAAAAAAGCAGGTGACAAGGTTGAGAAAACCATGCATGAAATGAAAAAAGGTGAGCTGAAAAGCGGCAGCGGCAAAAAAGTAACCAGCCGCAAACAAGCGGTGGCCATCGGTTTATCAGAAGCCCGGAAGGAAGGCGCCAAGGTTCCTAAAAAGGCAAGCCATAAAAAAACACAAAAGGCCTGATAACCCTGCCATATTCCGGTTACGCTAAAGCGATGCAGCAACCGCCGGGTTGAACGTATCTATAATTCGTTTTGCGGTATAGATAATTGTTTGCAGGATGATTGCCTCCGGTGACCCGGCAAATACCACCCTGTCGGAAAAAAGCTGCACGCCCGCCTTCATTCCATAAATAAACATGGTTCCAACGGGCTTTTCCGGCGTTTCACTTCCTCCCGGAGCCGGCAGCCCTGTAATGCCCACATGTATATCGGCTGGGATCAGCGGTACCAATCCCCGGGTAATGGCCTCCGTTACAGCTTCAGATTCGGGTGTGTACCTTTCAACCAGCGCTGCAGCTACGTTCAGTACCCGCTCCTTCAGGGAAGCATCATAGCACACAAAACCTCCTTTTAGAAAATCACCGGCGCCCGGCAGCAGGGCAAATTCGGCAGTGAGCCGCCCGGCCGTGGCACTTTCGGCAAATGCAATAGTAAGCTTCCGTTCCTTCAATTGTTTTCCGCATTCCATAAGATACGCTTCCACCATAGGATAAAATTTAAAATATTAAGAGGCCGTTAGGCCCGGTTTGGCTTGATTTTTTTCTTATTACATGGGCCGCAACGGTCCTTTACAACAAAACCCGTATCGGACCGGCGTGCATCATTTATTCAATTCAGAACCACAAAAAACAACGATCATGGCACAAACAAAATCAGGAAAGACAATGGGCACAGGAACAAATCCGGAGCAACAAACTGAAAAGATCAGTTCAGAAATGAAAAACAGTGAATTTCACCGTTTTTTTGTAGATGAGCTCAAAGATATATACTGGGCCGAAAAACATTTAGCAAAATCGCTTCCAAAAATGCAAAAGGCCAGCAACAGCGAAGAATTGGCTGCAGCATTTGAACGGCATACAAAAGAAACAGAAATCCATGTTGCTACGCTTGAAAAAATTTTTGAAAGCCTGGATGAAAAAGCGGCAGCACAAAAATGTGAGGCCATGCAGGGACTTTTGGAAGAAGCTGAAACGATCATTTCCGATACGGAAAGAGATAGTTTTACGAGGGATGCGGGGCTGATCCTGGCCGCACAAAAAATAGAACACTATGAAATAGCGACCTATGGCACCCTCTGCGCTTTTGCAGCACAAATGGGACATACCGAAGCTGCAAAATTGCTGCAACAAACCCTTGACAATGAAAAGGCAACAGATGTAGCCCTCACAAAAATTGCCGAAAGTTTTGTAAATGAACAGGCGGTAATGGAGTAAGCATGCGGCATTCCCATACAGGGATAAAAGAGGCTGTATAAACCTGTTTAAAAAACACCGGGATACAGCCTCTTTATTTTATATGTCCACCGGCGGGTGCGGAAAAACCCACACAGATGTAGAAAGAATTTCCCAGGCAGACGAATGCGCATGATTTTTGATACTATAGCGATGCAACTATATGCAATGCTCCCGGAGCTTTTAATAATATAAAACCTTATCAGATATGAAAGCAATATGGACCGGCGCTATTGGCTTTGGCCTTGTAAACATCCCCGTAAAAATGTATACAGCTACGGAAGAAAGTAGTTTGGACCTGGATATGCTGGATAAAAAAGACCTCAGTAATATCCGCTTTAAAAGAGTGAACGAACATACAGGAAAAGAAGTAGACTGGGAAAACATCGTAAAGGCCTATGACTATGAAGGAAAATACATTGTTTTGGATAAGGCTGATTTTGAAAAGGCAATGCCCGAAAAAACAAAGTTGCTGACGATTGACCAGTTTGTAAAAGTGGACGAAATTGATAGTATTTTATATGAAGCGCCGTATTACCTGGAGCCGCAAAAAGGCGGGGAAGCCGCATACGGACTTTTAACCGAAGCCTTAAAAAAAACAGGAATGGCGGGCGTAGGTACTTTTGTACTGCGTAATAAGGAGGCATTGGGGGTGCTTCGTTTTTATGAAGACCTGTTGCTCTTTCAGCGCATCCGGTATGCCCAGGAAGTAAGAGATGTCAAAGAACTGAATGTTCCTAAAAGAACCATCAAGCCATCTGAATTAAAAATGGCCACGGCATTGATCAGCCAGTTATCGCAATCTTTTGACATCAGTGCCTACAAGGACCATTATACCGATGAGCTGTTAAAGATCATCCGGGCCAAGGCAAAAGGAAAGAAGATCACCCAACCGAAAATGAAAGTGGTGTATAACAAGTCCAAAGATCTGATGGAACAGCTAAAAGCCAGCCTTGCGGCATCAAAAACAAAGAAGGTGTCTTAAACACCGTTTTAACGTCCTTCAACACCCTTAATCATTTTTTTAACAGCTGTGGCTACATTAAAAAAATACAAGCAAAAACGGGATTTTAAAGAAACGCCGGAGCCTCAGGGAAAGCAGACGGGCTCCGGAAAGCGGGCCCTGCATTTTGTAATACAACGTCATGCAGCTACCCGGCTGCATTATGATTTCCGGTTAGAAATGGACGGTGTATTGAAGAGCTGGGCGGTGCCGAAGGGGCCCTCACTTAACCCGGCTGATAAGCGGCTGGCGATGATGGTAGAAGACCACCCTTACGACTACCAGTACTTTGAAGGCAGCATCCCCAAAGGCAATTATGGCGCCGGGGAAGTGGAGATATGGGATAAAGGCACGTATGAAGCACTTGAAAAACAGCCCCGCAGGAAAGAAGAAACAGTGTTGCTGCAGGAGTTAAAAAACGGCTCCTTAAAATTCATGCTCCATGGTAAAAAATTAAAAGGAGCATTTGCCCTGGTGCGGATGAAGACCGGCAAGGAAGACAATGCCTGGCTTTTATTAAAGCACAAGGACTCTTATGCCGTTAGCACTTCTTATAATGCAGAGGAGCATGTAAAAAAAAAATCAAAGGTAACCGCCGCAGTCCGGGAAAAAAAAGCCCAAAAGAATAAGGCTGCAACGCCCACCCTCCGGCCGGTAGCTGCCGGAACACTACAGGAAACCGGTACCGGAAGAAAGTATACCCATTTCATAAAACCGATGCTGGCTACCCTGTCGCCCCGTCCGTTTACGGATAAGGACTGGATCTTCGAAATAAAATGGGATGGTTACCGGGCCATTGCCGAAACCGGCAAAAACTTCCGGTTCTACTCCCGGAACGGGCTCAACTTTTCCGGCAGGTACCCGGTCATTGCCGCCGCGCTGCAGGAACAGGAACAGGATATGATCATCGATGGGGAGGTTGTAGCCTATAATGATGCGGGGCTACCCGATTTTCAAACGCTGCAACATTACGGCGAGCATCCCGATGTTCCGATCGTTTATTATGCATTTGACCTGCTTTACCTGAACGGGCACCGGACAGAAGAACTGCCGCTGTTGCAACGGAAAGAACTGCTGCAACAGGCCCTGGTGGAAAATGACTGGCTGCGTTATTGTGATCACGTGGCAGCAGAGGGCAGACAGTTTTTCAAAGTGATTCAGCAAAAAAACCTGGAAGGTATGATAGCCAAACGGGCAGACAGCAGTTATAGTGAGGGAAGAAGAAGTACGGCCTGGCTCAAGATCAAACACCATCATACCGAAGAGGTAGTGATTGCCGGTTATACGGAACCAAGAGGCTCGCGAAAAAAATTCGGGGCATTGATCCTCGGACGATACCAGGAAGGAAAGCTGGTTTATGCCGGGCATACCGGCACCGGGTTTGACGAACGCTCCCTGAATGCGCTTTTCGAAAAGATGCAGCCCCTGGTAATACGGCAATCGCCCTTTGAAGTACCACCAAAAACGAATATGCCGGCGATATGGGTACGCCCCAAGCTTGTTTGTACGATCAAATTTGCTGAGTTGACGAAGGAGCACATTTTCCGCCAGCCGGTTTTTCAGGGACTCCGGGAGGATAAAGCAGCAACAGAAGTTGTAATCCCCAAAAACGAAAATGCAATGACAGATAAGGCAACAGTAAAAGAAAAGCGCACCGCTGCAAAGGCGGCAGCACCGCAGCAAAAAGAGACGATTATAAAAGCCGATGGTAAAACGGTAAAGCTTTCCAATCCGCAAAAAGTTTACTGGCCGGAAGAGGGCTATACCAAGAGCGACCTGGTGGACTACTACAACCAGGTAGCGCCTTTCATCCTTCCCTATCTTAAAGACCGCCCTGAAAGTTTGAACCGTTTCCCGGACGGCATCTCCGGGGAAAGCTTTTATCAAAAGGACGCGGGGGCAACCGTTCCGGACTGGATCAGCACTGCGCCCATTTATTCGGAAAGCAATCATAAAGAAATCGACTATGTGGTATGCAATAACCGGGCATCCATGCTCTATCTTGCCAACCTTGGCTGTATTGAATTGAACCCCTGGAACAGCACCATTAAAAAGCCCGATGCGCCAACCTACCTGATCATGGACATAGACCCATCTGAAAAGAACAACTTTGAACAGGTCATTGAAGCCACGCTTGCTGTAAAACAGGTGCTGGACGATTGCGGAGCGGTTTCCTTTTGTAAAACCTCCGGCGCCACGGGGCTGCATGTGTATATTCCAATGGGCAATAAATACAGTTATGAACAGGTGAAAAATTTTGCACACCTTATTGCCATGCAGGTAGTGCAGCTGCTCCCGGAAACAACCACCCTTGAGCGGAACCTGAAAAAAAGGGGCGACAAAAAAATATACATCGACTACCTGCAGAACCGGAGAGGCCAAACCATTGCCTGTGCATACAGCGTACGGCCCCGGCCCGGTGCTACAGTATCTACCCCCTTAAACTGGAAAGAGGTAAAACCAGGCCTGGATCCACGCCGGTTCACAATAAAAAACATACATCAGCGACTGGAAAAAACCGGAGACCTGTTCCGGCCGGTACTGGGCAGGGGCATCAATATGCTGCAATGCATCAAAAAGCTTTCGGGCTAAAAAGTAACGGGCTTTGTTCAAATTTGGCGCAATACTTGAAATTCTATAACAGTTAAACATATTGCACCTTCTAAACAAACGCCATGCACAATACAAGAAACAAAATCCGGGAAATGGAAGCGCTGAACGACCTGATACAGATTCACTCAGATAAGATTGAAATCTATGAAAAATGCAAACAATACTGTGCCGGGTGTTACCTGGCCGAATTTGTAGAAGACCTGGTACAACAGGGGCATTATTTTATCTGGCTGATCCGCTCCTATCTTCGTAAAACATCTGCCGCCAGGCTAAACGCAGTCAACCGCAGCGTTTACCGTACCTGGTATGATCTGCGGGCGCTGTACCCGGTTCATAAAACAACGGGCCTGCTCACTGCATTCGAATGCAACGAAGACGCCACTATCCGGGCCTATGAAATTGTTCTGGCAGATCTTGCTCCCGATCATGAACTAAGACAGATCCTGTTACATCAAAAACAGGTACTTATCGATAATCAACGAAACATCCGGCGCCTGCAGGATCCGCCGGGTCAATACCTGTAACCGGCATGAATCCGGGAATGGTTTGCAATGATGCTCAGGGATTCTTTTGAGGCGGAATAAACAATACTACGATAACCCCAAAGAACAATACAAAAAAGAGCACCTTGCAAACGATTGCCAGGTCTTGATCCACCAGCATTCCAAATGCCGGAACAGCCATCAGGAATGCGCCTGCTAAAAGAAATACAGCTAAACGTTGCATAAAAAACATATAAAGAAAACCTGTGCGGCTGTAGTATCTTCAACCACGGCAGGTTCTGTTACCTTAAGTTCTATCCTCGCAATTGTATCAAAGGTTGCTGCCTGTTGTTCATAACAGATTATATTCAATATTGAAGGCCAATCATACGATCGTGCTGAGCGTAGCTGCCGCCGGCGGATAGCAGGGGAAGCCCCCTCTAATACCAGACTTCCCGTTGGGACCTCTTCCGATGCGGTCAGGATGATGAAAAAACGGGATGCCCCCGGCATTGATCTTATAATGCAAACCGAAGGCCCGGGAATGATAGGATTGCGGAGAACAACACCCTATAAACCGGCTCTGAATACAACCCACATCAACCCGTCAGCGGCCACATAGCCGGGCAATCCATATACAATAACTGTCTGTATTTGCTGATCCGCATAAATCCCTTCAAAGGCAAATGGCTCTCTACCGCCATTAACTATTCCAACAGGCTATCGACCTGCTGCGCATGCTGCAGGTGCGCTTCCAGTACCGGCAATTTTCCGGCGGCCCATTGCACCAGGTTCTGATCAGCGCCTTTGTTGGTATAATTCCGGAAGGCATTTACATCTTCCTTATGATCTTCCACCATCAGCTTTATGTATTCCTTATCAAAAGCGGCACCCTTCAAACTACGCAGCCGGTCATATTTCTTTTTTAGTCCTTCACTCAGCGAATCGGGCAAAGAAATATTTTTTTGCGTGGCCAGCGCCTTTAGCTCGTTATTGGCCGCACTATGATCTTTTACCATCATAAGACCAAAGTCTTTTACTTCAGCATGTGCACCATTACGCTGAGCCAATTGCCCCAACGCTACTTCCATCAGTCCGCCATCTGCGGCCGTTACCGCAAAATCAGCATCTTTTTCAAGTGTGGCCGAAGAAGGATTGGCCGTGTCGCTTTTATTAAATTTAACCGCATTCGAATCTTCGGCAGCTTTTTTACTATCGGCGCCGGTATTACAGGACAACAGGCTCATACCTGTTATCATAACCATTCCCGCCAGGAATGAAAAGCCATATTGTTTCATAAAAAATTATTTTAATACATTTTATAATGCGCACCCCTCCCTGCATTCCTACCCGCAGCTATAAACCCTAAAGAATGCATCTACTCCGCACCGGCGCCCCGGTCGGGCCGCCTCCTTAGCAGCGAACGATACCATCCCGTAATTCGTCCGGTCATGCGCTTTAACCGGGCGCTTCCGGTTAAAGCCCTTGCATCTGCCGGCATTTCGGTATGGTTATGTGTATTGCGTACATCCTGTGCGGCCACATTGCCTGAGCGGATCTCCACTGCTTTTAAAAAATGCTGTTTTCTCATGTTGGGCTTTTTATAGAATTTAGAAAATATGCTTTTTTTTAACCGTTGATGATCTCCCCGCCGTTGGGATGCAGTACCTGGCCGGTCATAAAACTGGCATCATCACTGGCCAGGAATACGTAACAGGGTGCTATTTCATTGGGTTCGCCGGCCCGTTCCATAGGCACATCATTACCAAAAGAAGCAACCTTCTCTTTATCAAATGAAGACACAATAAGCGGGGTCCATACCGGCCCGGGTGCAACAGCATTTACACGGATGCCCTTTTTTACCAGGTTACCGGCAAGGCTTCTGGTAAACCCTACAATGGCACCCTTGGTAGCCGCATAATCCATTAACGAAGGGCTGCCCCGGTAAGCCGTAACAGAGGTGGTATTTACAATGGCCGCACCATGCTTCATATGACCTACCGCATACTTCGTCATCCAGAAACAGGAAAAGAAGTTCGTATAAAAGGTTTGCAGCAGCTGCTCTGTGCTGATGTCTTCAATAGAAGCCTGTTCCCATTGCGTTCCGGCATTGTTGACCAGGATATCCAGTCCGCCGAACAGGTTCACCGTTTCCTCCACAGCATACCTGCACTGCGCCTCCTGGCTGAGATCGGCTTTAACAAGCCGGCATACGCCTCCCGCAGCCACTATATGATTTTGCGTATAAACGGCGTCTTCATCTTCATTCAGGTACACCACTACTACCCGGGCCCCTTCTTTTGCAAATAACAAGGCAACCGCCCGGCCAATGCCACTGTCGCCACCCGTGATTAATGCTATTTTACCTGCAAGTCTTCCGCCTTCATGCTGCTTCGGTTCACTCTCCGGCCGGGGCAGCATTTCATTTTCAATTCCAGGCCTTGCCTGTACCTGTTCCGGGCGTAATGTTTCTTCCTTTTTCTTTTCCATAGTATTGTTTTATATATCCGTTAAAGAAAGGGGCTCAAAGGCCGCAATACGCCAGCTGCTGCTGATATGATCACATACACATAGCGCGTTGCCGGATAATGTTCTAAGCTGGCTTCGAGCCCCTTTTTAAGAACGGGACGTTTAACGATGGCTGCCGGATCTTCTTCCCGATCCGCTGTTGCCACCATGCGATGCCTGACCACCTTTTTTGGCAATACGGGTGCGCTGTTGCTTGCTCATTGCGGCAAATCCTCTTTTTGAAGATCCCCCGGAAGAAGCACCATTGCTTCCGCCGGAGCTACGGCTTTTTCCGTTGCCTGAGGAGGCACTGCTGCTGCTGCTCCGTGTGGCAGTTCCACCTGATTGAGAACTGCGCCGTTGCCGGGTTTGTCCGGGTGCTTCCTCTTCCCCGTCTTCATTGTCTTCTTCCTCTTCGTCGTCCTCTTGCCCTTCATGCCCTCCATGCTCACTGCTCACCTCGTAATCATCATACTCATCCTCATAATCCGAAAAATCGTCATCATACGCATCTTCATCATTTGCATCTTCAAACCCGTGCTTATAGCCTAATTTGTAGATCTCTTCAAAAACGGAGGTATCTGTGTGATGTGTTTTAGAACCCCGTGTTCCCTGTTTTGCTTTCATAATATTTTTTTTAGGTTTAACAATAGATTTCAACGCTTTTACAAAACGGAACAAGCAATGCGCCAATACCGTGTCCATTATTGTCAAGCCCGGAAAAGATGCCTGTATACAGTTTGCTTCCCGGTGATGTCACCGGCCCCGGAACGGGTAAAATGTACAGCGGGCGCGGACCTCAGCAATGCACCGGCTACCGGAATTAAGAAAGCCCGCTCCGTTAAAATCTTTTTGTTAAATCTTTCAGGATACTTCTGTGAGATGTTTTTATTTCAGGCCGGAAAATATAGCAACACTTCATGAGGAAAAACCACCTCAGTAATCGTTAGCGAAAATTATCCGCCGGTCACTCTTACAGTTTGCTCCGGGCAAACCGTACAGATCGCATCCTCATTGATCCTCCTTTTCAATATAAGAATGTAACCTGAAAGGGCTGCGATTTGAATGGCCTTTGCAAGGCGGGGGTATCCGATAATGGCGGATTCCCCCGCTGGGTTGAATAGTGGTTTGCTCCTGATAAAGCGGTGTCAAAACCGCTTATACCTGTTGCCCTCCTGTCCTCCACGGTGGGTTAGCCCCCCGTCCGGCATCATTTGAAAAACCTGAACCAGGGTTAAATTGCGGCATCATATTTCAAAACAATCAGGCAATCTTTTATTTACCCTTTACCGGTTGGTCACACGCATCTGTTCCATATCAAACTGATCATTTGAAAAAGAAACAGAAAAATGTTTTACATAGGTTGCAAACACATCCATATCCAGTACGCCCTTAAATTTCTTAACTGGTAACTCCTGCCCGGTCGCCGGTTTTTCACCGGCTGCGTGGGCATATAAAGCAATGGTTAAATGATCCTTCCCAAAAGCCACTTTAATAGCCACGGGAACAAAGCGTCCGGGGTTATAATTGGGAAATACCGCAGACAAAAATGCTTCAGGTCCGCTTTTAAGATCAAGCGCCGCATAGCCCACCAGGTCATGTTCATGTGATTCAAAAGGTTGTTCCTTCATGTATGTATTTTGTTAATTTAACAATCAAATGCTGCTCCCTTATGCACCTGGTCACCTATCTGTTACAATCGATCTTCCCGGTCCCCTTCACTTCCTGCAAAAATACCTGCCTCGTTTTTTACTGAGTTAACGGAAAATGTGGACTTCCATACACAATATGGGTATTTTTTTCTACACACATTTCCGGCTCTGAAGCGCCGCCTGGCCGGCATTTTGGTCCGCATCAAAGTAATTAAACGCCGTAACGGCATTGTCTTTTACATATACTTCAATGTAGAAATCAAAAACCTGGTAGCGGGTACAAAGTACCTCTTCCTCCCATCTTTCAGAAATAAAACGGGCATTCCATAAAACGCGGAGTTGTTCTGCCTCGCTTACCTGGAGAAATTGCTTGAGTGTCATAAGGCTGTTTTGTTTTTCATGATGAAGCATCAAATAATCCGCATCGTTCTCTTATCAGCCGGCCATAAAAGCCGGCACCCGGTGTGCACGCTTTTTATAAAGGAGTCCCAGCAATGCACCAGCGGCTACAACGGCGCCCAGTCCGATCTTCCAATACCGGCCCAGCTTCATCTTCATATGCGGCGCCCGTTTTTGAATATCCTCCACTTCCTTTACAAACCGGGCAATACGCGCTTCTGAATACGCGCCATAAGCGTCCAGTAATGTCCCCCTGGCACCATCGCGTGTACGCATCAGGTACAGGATGGCGTTATCTGCCGGATCACTTTCTCCTTCAAACCGGTAAAAGTTTTTTATAGTAATATCCCCGGGACCGTATACCCTTCCGGCACCATTATAGGAAAGCCCCTCTTCTGTAATAAAGAAATCGAGGGTATAGCCTGTTTTAACCGCATTTTGGATACATTCGCTAATCGTATTCATTTCCTGGGAGCCCGTTTCTCTTTTCATGATTGTGTCATTTACCATTGCAGCTACAAAAATGCTGCCGCATACAGCACTGCCCGTTAATGCCGGTTTCAGGAAAGCAAACGGCCCGTTTCTTGCAGCTGTTGTACAATAAAACGTGGCCGTATTGGGCAGCCTTCAAAAGGGCGGTCAGATCTGCTACAGGAGTTTGATCAATAAAGGATGACCATTAAATTTATGGGTGTCCTAAAGATATCATCCCGGGCTTACGCTCACCGGCAGGCATGAAAAGAACATGACGTTATAGCCCGTTATTTTTGTAGCGCAATTAGAAAAAATTCTGTGACGGCAAAAATCCTGTGGACTCCAAGCTGGTACATTAAGCGTTTAAATTCGGCCCTGCTCATCAAACAACAAGCAATGATACGCAAACTTAAATCCGGTAAATACCGCATCTACTCAAGAAAACCAGACCCGAAAACGAACCGGCGCAGGAACCTGGGAACTTTTGATTCCCTGGAAGCAGCAAAGAACCACGAACGGGAGATCCAGTATTTCAAAAAGCACTCCTGAAGCAACAGGATCCACCACCGGGTTTTGCTACTCCAATTCTGATCTTCCATATGCCTGCCATAAAAACCCGTTCAATGCCGTGATATTTCCCTGGTGGTTTATATATTCGGAACATTGGAGAGATGCTATAAGTATATTCCATACATCCTGTATTTTATACAGGTAATAGTTCTTACATATAGCTTGATCAATATTCGATTTTTAAAATATAAAACCGGGACAAAGATCTTAGCTTCTCCCGGATCATTGTTTAAAGCACATTATACACTTTGCGTCCGCATCCATTTCCTTTTCTGCCCCGATAATTAAAGCTGGTTAACAAGGCAAAGAATATAAAACCTGTACGTTTCAGGCGCCGGGCTTCTGCGCTTCGTTTATTGAAGTCTGTTACAGCGCCGCAGGCATAAGTTCATTGTAAACAATCGACAAACAATCGTTCGTTAACATTCGCATATACCTTTAAACTATTCCAAGCAGCCGCCCCCCTCAGGCCCTCATATTTTTATTATTGAGTTTTTACTATAAATCCATTGAGTAAATACGGTTTTTTACCCGCTTTAGATAGCCGGGGTTTAGCTTTGTTATTGAATAATCTATTCAGCAATCTTAACTCCGTTTTTACAAAAGCAAAAAAATAAAAGCAGTTATATACCGGGCCGGCAGATAGCTTTTTCACTACGGCGGTCTAACGATCAACCCGCTCTTTTACAACATTGCTTTTAGTTGGAGAACCGTCGGATTAGCAGACTTCTTCATAAAAACAAAGAAACCTTTTACAACTTCAATAGCAGTGTGAACGCACGGGAAACAAATAGTTGATGAAAGAACAGCAGTTGGTGGTAACGAGGAGGTGCAGGGTTCCGCCAGGTTTATGTACAGCCGGATACAGCTGAATAAAATTTAAAAAAGTACTAAAGGGTAAGAGCGCGTTTCCGGGTTTTTCCTGACCATGGTTCCGCCTCTTTCTTCTAAAATATAAAAATGTTCAGAAACCCATCAACGTTCGGCAACAACCAGTCATCTGAACAAACCGTTTACCCGGCAAGCATTATTAACCTGATGCGAACGGCCCTGCTCCGGTATTAGTTATTATAACCGAAATTCAAATAAACACAACATGAATTGGAGCAAACGGATACATAGGCAATCAAAAATATTTTATGCTTTAATCGTAATACTGCTATTAACCGTCACTAACGGCTATAGCAATACTACTAAAGATTCTGTCATACAGGTCGTTCGGCAGTTAAACAATGCCTATAAAACCGGTAAACTCAACGGGCCTGGTTATTTCGATAACGTATTTGCTGTCATGCGTTCGGCGCTGTCTGCAAACATTCCATTTACCGGTGATGAAGCATTAAAACTATTGGGACCTTACAGAGCAGCCATCTGGGATACTCCATCCAGTGAACCCCATAAAAGAAATTTTTATGGTATTGTTTGTACCCTGGCGCAGATGAATGGGAAATATGGCGAAATGCTTTATTATGCCGAACGCATCAACCAGCTGGAACAAAAGGAGAACGGGCGCCCCTCACTTACAGCCCTGACAGTTATTGCCGGTTACTACCTTTCACATGCTTCCTATAATAAGGTAAAAGAACTGTATGAACATAATAAAACTTATCTGTTAGGCGTACCGGAACTGGCCATGCAAAAGAGCTTCCCAGGCAACGACCTTGTTCAGGCAACAATGGTCCTGGAAAAATCGGCACAGGCTCTTTTTGAGCTCAGGGACATCCTGGCTGGTTTCCAGGCCCTGACCCTGCTCAATAAAATTGAACGGATAGCAGATAGCCGGGCTGACCTCAGCGACGTGGTAAAGACCAATATTGTATTTTCGAAAAACCGCGCTTCCTATCGATATGCAACCGCGCAATACAATGCGGCGAAGCAGGCAGCGTGTTTCCGGGATATGATAGCGCTCCGGGAAGACCCGCGGACCCCCGGTTATCTAAAATATTGTATCGATACATCGCTTACTGAATGGAAAGTAGCCTTCTATCTCTCCCACTACAACGCAGATAGTGCCACACATTATATCAATTTGTATAAAGAACTTATTAAAGACGAAGCCGTTCCTTACAACCAGTACCTGCTCCGGAAATACGAAGCGCAAAACCTGTATGCAAAGAATCAGTTTAAAGCAAGCGCCGATCTGTTAACGGAGGCCACCACCATCCTGGATAGCGACCGGGCTACCCTGGTCGATGATATCGATGAAATGATGTACGCCCGGGTGAAGGCAGAGGATCAGCAAATACTGCTAAAAGCAGCAGCAGCCGGATCTGCAAAATCACAACGGCGTTTGCGCGTCATTCTCAATTCCAGCCTGATTTTTTTACTGATTTTTATCGCTGCCTTTTTCTATTTCCGGCAACGTCAGAAAAACAAGTTTCTGCAATTCAAGTTAAACCTGGCCAGGGATATTCATGATGAAACCAATCCCGCTCTTTTGCATGCCATAGCATTGGCCAGAACCTCCAGGAACTCCGGCGCCAGGGAGAAAACAGCACTGGAGAAAAATATAGAACATACGATATCCCTTATACGCAGTTTGTCATATGATCTGAAATCGGAGCAGCAATATACCATTGCCGACCTTATCCGCCATACCGGAACGGTATTAAACAAACTGAATACAGATGGTTCGTTTACATATGGCGTGAACGCGCCGGCAGATACCAACCGGTTTATCAGCCATTATCAATTCACCGAACTGAAAGCGATTTTAAATGAATGCATTACCAATACCATCAAACATGCGCAGTTTAACGAAATACAGACAGCCTTTATTCAACAGGGTAACCGGCTGTCCGTAACCTACCAGGACAACGGTAAAGGATGGGCTACCCAGGCCGATCGTACAGGGACCGGCATTCAAAACATTAAAGAAAGAGTACAGCGGCTGAACGGCGATTTTCTGCTGACTAATGAATATCCCAACGGATACCATATAAACATATCTTTGCAACTGAGATGATCCTCGGGCATCCATTATTTTGAAAACCCGGCAAACATAAACATGGCTGATTCGTTGTACCATTCTTTATTAGTAATTGATGATCACAAAATGATTTCAAATGGTATAAAGCTGATCACCAGTTCTCTTTTTGAAAATTTTTATGCGGCATATGATGGCGCAACCGGGTTAAGCAAGGCCCTGGAGCTAAGCCCGGCGTTGATTATTCTTGATTACTATTTACCAGATACACCAGGAGATGCACTGGCCCGTGAAATAAAATACAAAATCCCTGCAGCTAAAATACTGGCCTACTCCTTCTCCTACACGCCCGATGTGGTTATAAAAATGGTTAAAGCCGGTGTAAACGGGTATGTGGTCAAAACAGAAGACGATGAGGAATTGGTTAAGGCGATCCATTTATTAATGGATGGGCGGGATTTTTTCTGTAAAGAAGCAAGAAGCCATATCATTAACCGGTTCACCACTTCTACCGATGACCTGGCCATCAAACACCTGATTGCAAATATTAAATTCTCGGGAACAGAAATCGAGCTTATCCGGTTGCTGTGCAAACAGATGAGTACAAAAGAAATCAGTAAAAACCTGTTCCTGTCGGAACGGACGATTGAGCAATACCGCAGCAACCTGATGCGGAAAATCAAGGCAAAAAATATCGCGGGTGTGATCAAATTTGCGATACGGAATGGGATTATACTATTAGATGAGCTATAGAGCATTTCATCTTTCTATACATTTTTATAACAGCTCCTGTTTACGACTGTTCCATTTTCACTCCCGATAGCAATCGCTTATGCGCAAAGTTAAAAGGAGGTCTATTGCCTTACAATGCAGCAAGAATACGTCTTTGAGACCAAAAAGAGCTGATCTTTTGATAACAAAAAGGCGCCCACCCGATGAACCCCTTGTGACGGGAGCACGGCAGGAATCTTTTTGGAGGCGTTTTATATTACCGGTGCGCTGCACCTCCATTCATTCCCGCGTTCGTTGCTGGCAATAGCAACGCTGCGCTGCAGCTTTGATCTTTAAGTTCTTATTCAAATTCCCATACAGTTGCAGGTTCTCACTTTCAGGTACAAGGTTTAACATTCGTTCCGTTCAACACCTGATGCCAGATCGCCGGTCCCGGACGTAATCAACTTCAACTGAAAACTGATGGCTGAACGCTAAACGCTGTTTAAAGTTTAACAGCCATCCACATTCGTTAGTCGCCATGGTATGCTTTTTATTGGCGAAAACACGCTTCCATCGACGATTCCTTGTGCCGTATTCAACCCGGACTAGATTTGTAGCCCGCTACAACAATACCGCAGTTGCGAAGCAAATCTATCCATTAATCAAAATAATCGCTATGAAGCAATGCTTATTTATATGTACACTGGCACTTGCCGTTTTCAGCAGCTATGCACAATCTGCGGCAGAAAACTGGATCGCAACCTATCTGTCTAACGCAAAACCAACACACGTAATGGTGTTATCCGATGGCAGTTTAATGACCTGGGAAGCCGGAGGCACTCCGGAAAAAGTAGCGGGTATCCGGGATGCCGTACAGGTTTCGGCCGGAACCGAGCATGTACTGGTACTGGATAAAAGCGGAACCGTTTGGGCCATGGGCAAAAATGAATATTACCAATTGGGCAACCCCGATCTTTCCGATAAAGGGATCCGGGAAAGTGCGGCCCTGGTACGGGTTGCCGGGCTAAAGAACGTGACCGCTATCAGTGCATACAGAAATTCGAGCTACGCATTGCAAAGCGACGGAACGGTTTGGGCCTGGGGTAACGGGAATAACGGGATGAGCGGCGACGGCGGAAAGCTGGTTAGCGGCCTGTATGGCGCAGGGGCAGCAGGAAAAAAAAGCCCCGTACCGGTCATCGGGCTCGATCATGTCAAAGCCATCGCAGGGGCTATGGCACTTAAAGAAGATGGAACCGTCTGGACATGGGGCGATGGTGTAAACGGTCGACTGGGAACGGGCATTACCCAATCAACCAGCACTCCGGCCCAAATTGCGGGATTAAAAAATGTAGTGGCCGTTTCCGCCAGCATCGATGGCGGCTTCGCCCTCCACCAGGACGGAACGGTAAGTGCCTGGGGCAACAATTATAAAGGCCAACTTGGAAACGGCGTGCCATCCGCCGATCTTTACCAGGATTCTAAATTTGTAAAAAGCCCGGTACCCGTTAAAGTAATCAAACTTCCGAATGTAAAACAGATCAGCGCCAATGCCAGTATACTGGCCCTTTGCAAAGACGGAACCGTTATGGGCTGGGGTTGGGGAAATATTTATGCGCTTGGCCCCCTGGGTGGCGATGTAACCTCCACACCGGTACGGGTACACAGCCTGTCAGGTGTAAAGGCCGTAAAAGCCGGAAACGGGTTGGGCTTTGCCCTTTTAAATGATGGCACCCTTATTGGCTGGGGCGCACAAATGGCGGCCACCGGGCTTTACAGGCAATCGAAAACAATAGTGCAGATCAGCAAGCTGGGAAAGCTGGCTCCACGTTAAAAGGGATTAGCGAACAACTGATATCTCAGGAATACGTCGCACCTGCCGGCTCAACGAACAGATAAAGAATCGTTCATCAATACTGTTTCTTAAGTGGTTTTTATGATTGCCGCAGATTCGCCGATTGCGCCTGAGACACCGCTTTATGATATTTTCTGGGTACTATTAAAGCCGGTGGCAAATCTGCGCGTTCAGCGGCTTTAAGAAACGATACGGGATTTCAATAACCAGCGGAACGAAAGGTATTCAACCATTGAGAAAAACTGAAAGCACTTCAACAAACATCTTCCCTTATTGGTTTGTACGATGCTGATACGGCCAGGGCCGGCCGGTACCGGTTTCACAGTATAACTTCAGACTGCGCAAAAACTGTCCCCAGGTATAGCTGCACTCGGCAAACATCAACGAATCCTTTTTCCAGTCTGTATGCCGGAAAATCAGCAGGGTCGCCGGAGCATCCTGCTCCAGCTGCTCTGCCTGGCCCCTGATTTCCGGATACGCCTTCAGCAGGGTATGTTTACTACCGGTATAAAGCATGAAGGAGATGTACGTACCGATCCATTCATCCGCACCGGCTATACAAATCCAGTGTACTTCTTCCAACGGTTTCAGCACCGTTATTTTCATTTCTTTAAAATACCCGTCACCAAACGGAAAGCGCGCAATGCTCCCCTGTTCCGGATCTGCAGTGGCATGGGGTGTCCACCAGGCAGACAATCCTTCCTTGCTGGTAACCGCATCATATACGGTTGTGGCAGATGCTCCGATGAGTACTGCCTGATGAATCGTTGGCATAGTCATTTCTTTTTAAAAACAAACGATTTTTGTACCTTTTAATTCAGCGCCATCCTTTGTAAACCTGAAAATGATGGCTATACCAAATGCGCAATGCTTGCAGACCAAAGGTAGCAATAGAAACGGGTTTGCTGGCGGCCCAAAACGGACAATATAACGGGGAAATTCAGACAAAGGCGCACAGATGACTGCCGGCCCGATATTACTTTTTATTGTCGGGTGCAAAATCCTGGTTGCTAAAGGGAGGCGCCGAAGGAACCTTTATTACATTAAAGGCATGCTTCGTAGCCTGATGGCAGGTATTACAGGTATTGGTCAGGGTGATGAACCCCGTTTTAAACGTTATCACATTTTGCTGTTGAATAGCAGACTGAAGACTTTCCAGGGGTAGATCAATCATGGGCAGCTGCTTAATTTCCGGCCGGTCGGTACAATAAACCCGGATATCGTTCAGACTTTCCCGGATCTCATTGATTTCAAAATTAGCCAGTGCCCAGTTCTGATCCATACCTGCAAACCAAAGTTTATCATGATGCACCTGGATACCGCTCATAAACTCACCCAGCCCCGGCTTGTAAGTATTTGCCAGCCGGGCTTCCAAACTATCCATACGGTGCTGAAGGCTGCGGGACGTCTTATCGCTTTGATGACAGGCACCCAATGCAAGCAATGCCCCGGTTAATATGATGCATTTAAAATACATGGTGAAAAGGCTTCAGATTCAACGTTTGTTGCTGACGAGAACAATATCCTCAACTACTTTTAAAAGAATCGGATTATCCATTTTATTAAAATCGGACTATAAATATAAGCCATTTTGTTTTTAGTTTTGTTATATACAGGGAGCAACTCCCTGATTCCCTTTGGTTTCAACTATTGATTTAAAATATTATTATATGACAAAACCACAGTTCATTATTAGAAAAGCCGTAGCATCAGATGCTGAGCAGATCTGGATCTTAATGAAAGAACTGGCAATATTCGAACGCTATATCAATGACTTTGCTATTACGCCGGACATTGTGCGCAATAGTGGTTTTAAAAAGAGCAACCCGGATTTTCATTGTATCATTGCAGCAGATAGCAGCACCATTGCCGGGATGTTGGTATATTACTACCTGCCCTATACTGCACAGAACAGGCCCGCCATTTATTTAAAAGAGCTTTATGTAGGGGCTCCATACAGAGGACAAAAAATTGGGGAACAACTCATGCATGCCCTTCGCGAAGAAGCCAGGAATACCAATTGTACGCAGATAAAATGGACGGTAGCCCCGTGGAATGAGGCAGGTAAACGGTTCTATGAACGTTTGGGTGCAACGCAAGATACAAATTGGCTTCACTACGAATGGAGCATTTAATTTAACAGCATATATAAAACCAGCAGGATGGAAAATATAGAAATTGTAAAAGTCGATATTGCGTATATTAAAAAATTGCAGGAAATAGGAAGAACTACTTTTTTTGAAACATTTTCCGGTAATAATTCAGCGGAAAATATGGCTGAATACCTGGAAAAAGGTTTTTCCACTGCCAGGTTAACAGCAGAACTGACCAGCCCATATTCCGGATTTTATCTTGCGCTGCTCAATAAAGAAGTGATTGGCTATCTGAAAGTAAACTGGGGCAAGGCTCAAACAGAAATACAGGACGGTAACGGCCTGGAAATTGAACGCATCTATGTGTTACAACAATATCACGGAAGAAAAATCGGTCAGCTATTGTATGAGCAGGCGTTGAAGATAGCCGGGGAAAAGCGCGTTGACTATGTGTGGCTAGGCGTATGGGAAAAGAATCTCAGAGCCATCCGGTTCTATGAAAAAAACGGCTTCGCTCCATTCGGCAAACATGTGTTCCGGTTGGGAAATGAGGAGCAAACCGATATAATGATGAGACAATTTCTAAAAAATGATTGATCTGGTCTTTAACAGGGCGTGCTAATGAATAGACCGGCTTTTAATTTCCCATACCAGGGACAGGATATCCGTTACCGATGAAAAGTCCTCCCCTTTTTTTATTCAAACCCATGAAATTAAAAAGCATGCATTCTGCTGACCGATAAACAACCCGGTCTGGGCGTATATATCAAAAAAATAGTTTATCATTTCCTCCATCGATATCAGCAACATCTGCGGGCTGAATATTTATTGGTGTATAACCCTGGATCTGTTTAGTTAAAAAGAAGTATTTTGCGGCATGACCAGCCTTTATCTTACCGCTCTTAATTCCGGCAGTAATGGAAATTGTTACTATATCGGTAACGATGAGGAGGCCGTGTTGATCGATGCCGGCCTATCCTGCCGGGAAACGGAGAAACGGATGCTCCGGCTGGGGCTGACCCTAAAAAAAGTAAAAGCCATCTTTATCTCTCACGAACATACCGACCATATCCGGGGCCTCGAAGTACTTTCCCGGAAACATCAGCTTCCGGTATACATCTCTTCCGGAACGCTCCGGTATTCGGGCCTGGAACTGGACCCTGGCCTTGTACGTCCTTTAGCAGCGGGAGTACCGGTATCCATTGGCGCTTTATCGGTCAATGCATTTCAAAAACAGCATGATGCTGCAGATCCGCATAGTTTTACGGTGGAGGATGGCCATACCTGCATCGGTATTTTTACCGATATCGGGAAGGTTTGCGAAAACCTGAGTGCGCACTTCAGGAAATGCCATGCCGCTTTCCTTGAAGCCAATTATGATGAAGCCTTGCTTGAGCAGGGCCGGTACCCTTACCATCTGAAAAAAAGGATCCGCGGCGGCCAGGGGCATTTGTCCAACAAAGAAGCGCTCGACCTTTTTTTGTCCTGCAGACCCGCATATATGAGCCACCTGTTCCTCTCTCATCTTTCTGCCGACAATAACGATCCGGAGCTGGTCCGCGATCTTTTTACCGGACAAGCTGCCACCACACATATCATTATTGCATCACGGTATGAAGAAACACCGGTATATACGGTTTCCGGAAAGAACGCAGGTGCTCCCGGCACTCCGCTAACCCTGGGACAACTGAGCCTGTTTTGAGATCATGCTGAATGAGCCTTAATGCCGTCATTCATCAAAATGACCTCGAACAAATCCTGAGGTGTCCGTTTTTTTGATATATTCAATTTCCAAAAAATCTATTCATGAAAGCGCGTATAGCATTATCCGTTTTTCTGACCATTTTACTATTGGGCAGTATACCGGCCTCCGCTACCTGGTCCATTATCATTGTTGATTCAAAAACAAAAGAAATTGGCATTGCCGGAGCTTCGTGTACACCCAGTGTATACGGAATCGGTGCCATTATTCCCGGTAAAGGGGCCATAATAGTACAGGCGATGAGCAACAAAATCGCACAGATGACAGGCATACAAATGATCATGAACGGCCGGTCGCCAAAGGAAATCATTGACTCATTGCGGAACGAATGGTTTGATCCGGAAAATCAGCAGTACAGCGTCGTATGTCTTTATAAAACTGCAGCGGTCAAAACGTATACCGGAAAAAATGTGCCGGCCTTCAGTGGTGTCATGACGGGCAAAGGGATATCGGTGCAGGGGAACACACTCAGCGATACATCGGAGATCCGGAAAATTATGGAAGCAGTCCTCAAGGCACAAAAACAATCCTTACCCATCGGTGAACAATTAATGGCCGCATTGGAAGCGGGAAGCCTATCCGGCGGAGACCGGCGCTGCGGAAAGCAGCGGGCCAGCAGCGCATTTATCACCATATCCAAAGCGACGGATGACATCAAAAAACCATCACTGAATTTAATTGTAAGCAACCTGCCCATCGGCGGTCCCAATGCAGTAGCTGAATTACGAAAGAAATACAATCAAACAGCGGTAAAAAAATAGCAGAAAACGGCACTGGTAAGAAATGAAAAAAATGATACTTAGGCTTTGGCTGGTCAATCTTATAATAAGTATTGCACTATATGTTTCCTATAGAATGGTTATCGCCGGAATAAAGCCAATGGATACAACCCTGCTGGAAAAGATTTTGTATATTATCGATGTATTGCTTAACCTTGGCTTTTCCATTATATATTTTGCTATGATGGTTTTGGGGTCCTTAACGTTTTTTCTAAATCGGATAGAAAAAATCAAAAACAATCCCCTGTTGTCTTTTTTGACATTTTCAGGAATACCGTTCGTTTGCGTTATTTTTTTAGCTGCTGATGTTTCGATGAATATCTGCCAATACAACGAAAGCCCTCTAAAAACACCGTTAGTTTTTTCAATAATCTATTTATTATGTACGGTTACAGAATTTTTAATGTTCAGAAAAAAAGTAAAAAACAGTTGAAGCCGCGGCGAAAAACAGGCTCACAAATGCGCACCCGTTTTTCGTTGTAATCCGTTTAAGCCAAGCGGAATACATTTACTCCCATTATAAAGCCACAACGATTGTTTGGGTGTTGCATGCCGTCTCCGGCAATTATTTCGTCCGGACCACGGTCTGGTAGTCATGGTAAACCCAGTCCACTACACCGGCCGACGGAGGGTCATAACTAATAAGGGCATTCTGCCCCACGATTACGTTTCGTGTTTGGTTATCTACTGGTGATATCCGGATATAAGCACGGCTGCTAAGCGTGCAGGAGCCTATTTTGTTACTCAGCAGTTCAAACGTATCCGGTGTCAGCGGCTTCACGGCAACCGTATCCTGGCCACAGGTTCCTCCATCGTTATTGATCATCACAACGAATGCACTGGAAACCGTCCCCCCTTCTTCCTTTGAAAACAGTTGCACCAGGCCATATCCTTTTCCAAAAGGCTTATCAGCCGTTTCATTACCACCGCCCAGGGGATGCATACCATACGCTCGGGTATAGCTGACGGGCTTATATTCAGCTACCAGGTGAACCGTTACCCCCGAAGCGGCAGTTGGCGCTTTTTCTTCAATCGCGCCATCCCTTTTACAAGAAAAAAATAATGTAGTCGTTGCAGCAATGATCAGTAGTCGTTTCATAATAGTTTGTTATTGATTGCAGATATTTTTCGAAAATAAGTCATTTTTATCATTTTAAACGTAAATCCATGAAGAAACGCAACAATGGATTACAAAAAACGGCCGGTAAGGGCAACTTTTTTCTACGATCTTGCTGATGTAGAAACCGAAGGTCTGAGGCCGTTAATGTCACCAGGGAATTACTCCCGTCTCCGGGTTATTTTCTTCACTAAAAAATCCCCCCGTAGGTCCGTCTTTGTCAATCAAAGCATACTTTAGAATTCGTTTTCCGGCATCTTCAACACTTCCCGGACCACGATGGCCGTTGAAATCCGTCTTTGTATATCCGGGGCAAACGGCATTTATTTTGAAGTTGCTCTCTTTCAGTTCGTAAGCCAAAACAACCGTGTACATATTCAAGGCTGATTTTGAAGAAAGATAAACAACCCCTTTATAGTCATAATATTTATATGAAGGGTCGCTGTGTAATGTAATAGAGCCCTGACTCGAACTCACATTCACAATACGAGGTTCCGGTGATTTTTTTAATAAATCTATAAATGCCTGTGTCACTCTAACAACACCATAAATATTGGCATCGTATGCCGCCTTGAACTGGTCGATGGTTGCATCAAGAGCTGTCTGCGGATAGCCCCCATAGATACCTGCATTGTTGATGAGTATGTCCAGCATCGTTGTTTTTTTACCAATTGCCACACGGGCATTTTCTATAGATGTATCATTTGTAATGTCAAGCCCGATGACTTCTACATTATTTAACCCCTCCGTTCTTAATTTATGAACGGCCTCTGACCCGTTTTCTACATCCCGGCTGCCCAGATAAACATAAATTCCTTTTTGAGCAAGTTGCCGTGCAACTTCAAAACCAATGCTTTTGTTAGCCCCTGTTACTAATGCTGTTTTCATTTTTTCGTTTTAAAATTTATAACGTAAAAGTAGAGCGCTAAAAAAAAGAGCAGATGGACAAATCCATTTATTCCCTTGACAAATCTTGCTGCGCTTCCAGAAACTCACTGATACTTTTCCCGATACATTTTTTAAAAACCCTTGAAAAATAATCGGGGTCATTAAACCCTAATTCATACGCTAATTCTTTTACGGAAGGGGTAGCATAACGTAATTTCCGCTGCGCTTCGATCATTAAACGATTGGTAAAAAAATCCTTAGGCGAAACTCCGGAATACTCTTTTACAATCCGGTATAAACTGTTTGTGGTTAACGCCAGGTGTTCCGCAATGGTATTAATGGAAGGCTGCTCCGTAAGATGAGTTTCCACCGCCAATTTAAACGCAATAAATTTTGAAAGATTCGTGTTCAAAATACCGGGTGGCTGGTTATTTTTGAAATAGGCGCTGTTCAATTCAACTAACAGTGCGTTTAAATAAGCCAATATTATTTCGGTGTCCGTTGGATATTTATCAATATAAAGTATTTGGTTTAAAATTTCAAACCCCTTTTTTACCCTTTGTCTTGCAGTGTTGTCAAAAATTATTGTTTGTGCGTTTAAAGGGTTCACTAAAAAAGGAAATTGCTGTGGCAGCAATGCCAATGTATTTTCATCAAATAACACCTTGAAGTATTTAAGATTATCCGCTTTATGGGGTGGCGTAAAAACCTGGTTAGGCATCGCGAAAAGCAATTGTCCGTCTGTAAGCGTAATTTCCTGCAGGTCTAGGTTGTAGGTAATGGCGCCGCTTTCAATGAATACGATGAAATACGAAATCAGTTTACGTGGCTGAAGAACTTTTTCCTGAATATCCGCAGCGGGATAAGGGTTTTCATTTGAGTTGACTTTTATATAGTCCGTCCTTTCTGCAATGCGCTGGGAATTGATCGGCTGTTGCTCGTCCATCGCTATAAATTTATATGGCAAATATCAAAATTATATCAGCATGATAAAGTTAAAAGGGCTTTCGAATGATAGCCCGGTCTATTGAAATCCACCGTAAATGTATCCATAATTATTTTGATACCAGAAGTACCCATGCTGCAGCAGGATCTTTAATGTCAAAATAAAACGTTCAGAGCCGCGGCAAGAGGTGTAAGAGATATCATCATAATTTGTTTTTGTTTAGAAGCTGTTTGGCGAAGTGCAGATGTATTGAAAATTAGCTGGTAAGTATACAGGCGCTTATATGATCCCTGATAAAAAAAATGAAAAATATTTTAAGAATTCCGTGTTTTTTTTTGGAGCAATAAATTGATTCCCTTATTTTTGCACTCCCAAACGGGAACGCAGTTGATTCCGTAGCTCAGTTGGTAGAGCAATACACTTTTAATGTATGGGCCCTGGGTTCGAGTCCCAGCGGGATCACAAAGAAAAAAGTTGTCTTCACAGACAGCTTTTTTCTTTTATATAATGGCCAACATGCGTTCCTTTAAATACTTACAGTACATCGTCAAACGCTTTCTATTTAAGGCAATCGTTCCAACCGGTAGCCCCGGGCGCGCAAAAAACGGATGATGGTTTCCAGCTGGTGATAAAACTTGTCCGTTCGCCGTTCATCCGTGCCATAATGAATCAGCAGGAAATTGCCAGACAATCCTTTCTCTGATTCCAGTTTTTTTAATTGGGCCAGCAACTGTGCACTGCTTTTATAATTGGGCAGTTCCGGCCAGGTATAATCCGCATTGGTACCCGTGCCGGGTGTAAAATTGATAACCGTCAATCCCTGCTCTCTTGCCCAGGCTACAATATCTTTATTATACCATTCATAAGGCGGAAGAAACCAACGGCCTTTGGGAATCCCCATTTCATGAAGTGTTTGGTATGCATTATTCAGATCGGCCACAAACTGCTCCTTTGTAACCAGCAAGGAATCCCGCTTTTTCCAGTCATTATATAATAAGTGCTTATCGGAATGGGACGCAATATAGTGGCCCTCGTTTTTCAACTGTACCACCAGGGGCCTAAATTCCGGATTGCGCAAAAAATCGCCCGTAAAAAAGAAACTGGCTTTTACACCCTGCTTTTTTAATACCTGCTGAATATAGGCACCACCCTCTCCTTTGTCGTGCGCCGAAAAAATAAGGTATACCGTCTTGCCGGGCATCCCGGTCACCGCGCCTTCTGTATCCTTGCGCAGCCCAACGGTATCCGAAGCCGCAGCCTGCATCTTTGAGAAATAATAACTCAGGCTGGCAGTACCGTCCATGGTGGGCTCGTTACTGGAATAATCGCCATAATCATCGTGGTAAATAACCAGGGGCGACTGAAAGGCGGCGAATGTATCCGGCTTATACAATTTGATCCCGATCAACTTATCCCAGATACTTCCATAAATAGGTCCGTCTACCAATCCCCCCGAAATCTTATACCCTTTCAAATGCGTAAATGCCGAATGCGGATCTTTAGGAGCTACGCCCGCTTCCGGCAGATCACAGATCATGCTGGTACCCCAGGGATTACATCCCAGCAGCCAGTCGCGCAGCGCCGCTTCCAGCTCGTCATACTGATGATCGCCGCTGGCCTCTTTATACAAACTGATCTGTGTTAATATGGCTACCGTAAGATTGTTCGAACACCATATAAAGGGCACGCCCATCAAAAACGGGTTTCCGGCGCCGCGTTTTTTCACCCGGTCGATGCCTTCCTTCATAAAGGAAAGATATTCGTTCCGGTTATTGCTGTGCCCGGAGCCCAGGTAATGTCCCAGGTTTAAAAAAGGGTACCACTGGTAATGACGGGCAGTATCGGCCCCCATCCAGGGTGTTACGGGTTCCTGCCGGGCAAAACCGATCGCCTCCTGCAGGTATTGTTCCTTTTTATCTACTTCGTACAGGGACAGGGCGGCCAGTTCCATATCGTCTACATAATTATCCTCTTCATAAAAATACGGTGCGCCAAAAGGAATGGTTTGGTTATTTCCCGGGTATTTTTTTCCGAATGCGTAGGCATCCCGGGCTTTCGCCGTTAGCGTGGCCGCAAACGCCGGGTCATATTGCTGCAGGATCCGGGCACCCAGCGCAAAAGCTGAGGCAAATTTGCCGGCACTGGAAGCCACTCCCTTCGTGCGGTTCTGGTATTTGGGGCCCTGTGGTTTGCCGGATATAAAATACACCGGCCGGCTCAGCCCCATATGAGCAGCATATTTTACCGTATCCTGGTTGGGCAGCCGCATACCGCGGTGATCCCGGTCATCCGCAATCTGGTTATAATATTCTTCCTTTCCGGGGTTCATCTTTACCATCCATTCCAATCCCCAGCGGGCCTCATCCAGGATATCCGGCACCCCGTTACTGCCTCTTTTTCCACTGGCATCATACCGGTCTTCAAAACTCCCGGGATTTTTCATGTACGCAAACAGCATCTGGTAAGTGGCATTGGCCGATGTGGGCAGGTATTGCAGGTAATCCGATGCATCATGCCACCCGCCTGCTACATCTAAACGGGTAGAATCTTTACGGGGATCCTTATGGTACACGATAAACCCATCCTCCGTATGACAGCTGTCGTTTAAAAACGGGTTGTATTTAGAGCGTTGCTGCCGCATATAGTTCAGGATAAAATCCGCAGTGCCGTCATAAACCCGGTTGTTTACCTGGAATACCGGGGAAATGGCATCCCCCGCCTTTATATAATAAATCCCCGGTTTTTGAAAAGCCGTAAAATGTAACCGGAACCCGCTTTTGAATGCCGCATAGGCGGGGAAGGCCTGTACCTGGTCACCGCTGAACACCACCTTGTTTGTAGCAGCATCCACGAGGGAGAACCGTTTGCAGGCGATGACATTTTTAGACACCAGCACGGCCACCTTCACATCCTTTTCCGTATAGCCCAATTGATTGATCCGTACCCAGGACTGACCATGCCCCGTAATAAAGAATGCTCCCAAAACGATCACAAGCAGTATTTTCTTAAGCAACAGTACCATATACACGGTATTAAAAGTTATTTTTTAATATTTTATAAGTAGGTTTGTTGAAATTTTTTCATTAGCCGCATGAACGAGTATTACAAAGATAAGGTGGTCGTGGTTACGGGAGGAACAGACGGGATCGGTCGTGCCCTGGTAGATACCCTGCTGGGGTTTGGTGCAAAGGTAGCCACCTGCGGGCGCAATCATGATAAACTCTATGCCCTGCAGGCCGCACATCCTTCTTCCTTTTTACATACCCTGGTTGCGGATGTAAGCTCGGAAGCCGACTGTCAGCGCTTTATCGAATCGACTATAGAAGTTTTTGGCGGTATCGATGTGCTCATCAACAACGCCGGTATCAGCATGCGTGGACTTTTTAAGGACCTGGATGTGGCGGTTATTAAAAAACTGATGGACATCAATTTTTACGGGGCCGTATATTGTACCAAGCTGGCCCTGCCCTGGCTCATCAAAAACAAGGGAGCCATCGTTGGCATTTCTTCCATTGCCGGTTACCGCGGGCTTCCGGGGAGAACCGGTTATTCTTCCAGCAAGTTTGCCTTACAGGGTTTTCTCGAATGCCTGATGACGGAACTGCGCGACGACCAGGTGCACGTGATGTGGGTGAGCCCCGGCTTTACCGCTTCCAGCATCCGCGACAATGCGCTTAATGATAAGGGACACAAACAAAAAGAAAATCCCATGGATGAAGGGAAGATGATGACCGCCGAAGAAGTGTCCCTGCGTATATTGAAAGCTATCCGGAATAAGAAACGCACCATCGTAATGACCACAACCGGAAAAGAAACCGTTTTCCTGAATAAATTTTTTCCTTCACTCGCCGATAAACTGGTTCATAAATTTTACTTTAAAAACAAAGAGTTGATAAAGTAGTAAATGCTCATTTACTTTGCAGGATATACCCTAACAAAAAATACGTGAATCTACTGAACAGGAAATGAATTTTGTAACATTAACATCTGATATCGGGTACCAGGATTATTTAGTGGGAGCCATTAAGGCTCAATTGTTACAAGTAAATGCAGACCTTCAGCTGGTAGATATATCGCATAATATTACCCCCTTCAATTTCCCCCAGGCCTCCTACGTGTGCCGTGGCGCCTTTAAGAACTTTCCCGAATTTACGTTTCACCTGATCCTGGTCAATCTTTTTGGTACCCGGCCCGAAAACCTGCTGGTGGCCTTTCATAAAAACCAATACATCATTTGTGCCGACAATGGGTTACTGAGCATGATCCTTGAGGAAAAACCCGATATCATTATTGGGATTCCGCTGAGCCGGAGCGCTATAAAAAATACCCTGTATGTAACGGAAGTGATGGCCAAAACTGTAGAGCGGCTGGTAAATGGGGAATCCATACAGAAAATCGGCGTACCCGATTTCAATTTCCGGGAAAAGAACCCGCTGCAACCGCTGGTTGACAGTAACTATATTGAAGGACAGATCATTTTTATCGACAATTTTGAAAATGTGATTGTCAATATCACCCGCGAACAATTTGAAGAGCAGCGCAATAACCGTGGCTTTAAGATCGTATTTAAACGGGATGAGGTCATTGACCGGATCAGCGAATCTTATGCCGATGTGCGGGAAGGAGATAAACTTGCGCTCTTTAATAGTGCCGGCTACCTCGAAATTGCCATCAATAAAGGCAATGCTGCAGGGTTGTTCGGATTAAAAGGCTTTTCAGACAAGGCCAGCCAATCTTCCAATATCATGCAAAACCAGCTGCTGTATCAAACAGTGCGGATTTATTTTGAATAACGTTCGGCTTTCAGCCCTCAGCGATAAGGGTTTTCAGTCATCAGTTTTCAGTTTTCAGCTATCAGAATGTACTGTCTTTGAGGGTAAATTGGTTCTTGTTATTTGATTTTTGTATTTTTAAAACTAACAAACGGAGCCAGATTTTGCACTTTAGGAGTTAGTGCTCAGTTTTAGTTCTTAGTCTTCAGTTATCAGTTTTCAGTATGATCAAGCATGAAACGTAACTCAACCTGAAACAAAACCTATCGCGCGTCAAACCAAACCGGCTTCTGTTCATCCCAGCTGCCTCCGTAATTGATAAATAGCTCCTCCCCGGCTTCAATGTTCCTTACGGTTTTTATCTGTATAGAATCGGTGGTATAATCCATTTCATAGTCGCAATTGGCCGTGTAAGAATGATTGTAAACAGCTACCCATCCCAGGGCCATGGCACATTGAGCCGCATCTGCCCCCCATTCAAAAATATAATCGTGCAACAGGGTTTGATCCAGCAGCAACCGCTCCCGCTGCGACATTACGATAACGGGGGCTACTTCGATCACCGATCCGGCTGTAATCGCCACACTGGTGAATACGCCCCTGCCCATTTTCTCTGTATCCGCGATATATAAACCTGGTGCGATCACGCCAATTGTCATTTAAAACAAGATCCGGTATTTAATACAAACTTAACCCTTCCATACCCGGATCCTTAACCCGCAAAGTACGCAAACTTTAAAGATTTCAGGGATAAAATCCATTCAGTGGGCCGGCGTTCAAAAGCCGGCGGACCGTCAAAATTTTTCCGCAGACCTGTTGAAACGGGAATGGAAAATTTTATGTACGTTTGACGCATGTCTTTTGAAGAAGAAGATAAAACACTGGTAGAAATATTTAAAGAGATCATCCTTACGGAGGATAAACTGGAGATCAAAAAATTTTTAGATGCCCAGAATATTACCGACGTGGTTGACCTGATCTACGAAATGCCGGAGTACGACAGCCAGATCGTGGCAAATATGTCGATACACCGCGCAGCCAGCGTTTTTAAATTGCTGGAAACGGCTAATCAAAAAGACATCATTCACAAACTTCCGCCCAGCAAAGCAGCCGAACTGCTCAATGATCTGCCAGCGGATGACCGTACCGACTTCCTGGAAGAACTGCCCTCCAACGCTGTACGGGAACTGATCAAACTACTGGATCCGGAAGAGCGTAAAATTACGCTGTCCCTGCTGGGCTACCCCGAAAACAGTATCGGGCGTTTGATGAACCCGGACTATGTATATGTATATGCGTATAACACCGTAACAGAGGTATTTGATACCATCCGGAAGTATGGAAAAAACAGCGAAGCCATCAACGTGATCTATGTGATCAATCATAAAGGCGAGCTGCAGGATGATATCCGGATCGGTGAGTTTATATTAAGTTCTCCGGATACGCTGGTTTCTGACCTGATGGATGAGCGCCGGGTCATTTCGCTCAATGCCTACGACGACCAGGAAACGGCCAGCGAGGTATTTAAGATGAACAACCGGATCGCCCTGCCGGTTGTAAGCCAGAGCAATAAGCTGCTGGGGATCGTAACCATCGACGACATATTATGGGTAGCAACCGAAGAGTATAGCGAAGACATGCAGAAAATGGGGGGTACGCAGGCATTCGAAGAACCCTACCTGGATATCGCCATTTTTAAATTGTACAAAAAAAGAGTAGGCTGGCTCATTATTCTTTTCCTCAGCGAAATGCTAACGGCTACCGCCATGCAGTTTTTTGAGGTAGAGATTGAAAAGGCTACCCTGCTGGCGCTTTTTGTTCCGCTTATCATGAGCAGCGGCGGTAACAGCGGCTCCCAGGCCTCCACGCTTATTATCCAGGCCATGACCCTGGGCGAAGTAACCATTGCCGACTGGTGGCGCGTGATGCGGCGTGAACTATTTTCCGGCGTTATGCTGGGTCTTACCCTGGGCACCATCGGGTTGCTCCGCATTATGATGTGGCAGCAGCTGCACCTGTATGATTACGGCCCGCACTGGCTGCTGGTAGGTATCACCATTTTCTTTACGCTCACCGGCATCGTTTTATGGGGAAGCCTTATCGGTTCCATGCTGCCCATTGCTTTAAAACGGCTAAAACTCGATCCGGCCACCTCCTCTGCCCCCTTTGTAGCAACCCTTGTTGATGTAACCGGTATCATTATTTACTTCTCCGTAGCCTATATGGTTTTAAAGGGCACCCTTCTTTAAACATATTTTAATACTTGTGCGCAAACGATTGCACAAAACTTTATGTATCTTCGTTTTCTTTAGTAAAAACACGAAACATCATGTGCGGAATTGTTGGTTATACCGGTACCCGGGATGCGTACCCTGTTATAGTTAAAGGATTAAAACGATTAGAATACCGGGGTTATGATAGTGCGGGCGTTGCACTTCTTGATAAGGATCAGCTTAAAATTTATAAGAAGAAAGGAAAGGTGGCCGATATGGAAGAAGCTATCGGAACCAAAAATGTGGAAGGCACTACCGGCATCGGGCATACCCGCTGGGCCACGCATGGAGAGCCCAGCGATAAAAATGCACATCCGCATGTTTCCAAAAGCGGCGACATTGCCATGATCCACAACGGCATCATTGAAAATTATGCCCAGCTGAAAAATGAGTTGCTGAAAAAAGGCTACGAATTTTCCAGTGACACGGATACAGAGGTGTTGCTCAATTTTATTGATGAGATCCGGAAACAGAATCACTGTTCCCTCGAGGAAGCCGTGCGCATTGCATTGAAACGGGTTACGGGAGCCTACGTGATCCTGCTGATCGAAACGGCCAACCCGGATACCATCATTGCAGCCCGCAAAGGCAGTCCGCTGGTGATTGGCGTTGGACAAAATGAACATTTCCTGGGCTCCGACGCTTCCCCCATGCTGGAGTATACCAAGGAGGTGGTTTACATCAACGATTACGAACTGGCCATTGTACGTCCGGACCAGCTGATCCTTAAAAACCTGGGCAACGAACGCATTACGCCCTATGTACAGAAACTGGACCTGGAGCTGGCCGCCATTGAAAAGGGAGGCTTTGATCATTTTATGTTAAAAGAGATCTTCGAGCAGCCCCAAACTATTTTTGATTGCATGCGCGGACGGCTCAATTCCTCCAGCGGAACCATAACCATGGCCGGCATTCAGCAATATGCCGAGCAGATCATCAATGCCAACCGTATTATCATCATTGCCTGCGGCACCAGCTGGCATGCAGGGCTGGTGGCAGAATATATCTTTGAAGAGCTTTGCCGCATCAATGTAGAAGTAGAATACGCATCGGAGTTCCGGTACCGCAACCCCATCATTAATAAAGGCGACGTGATCCTCGCCGTAAGCCAGAGTGGCGAAACCGCAGACACGCTGGTAGCCATTGAAAAGGCAAAAGAAAAGGGCGCCATCATCCTCGGGGTGGTCAATGTGGTGGGTTCTTCCATTGCAAGGATCAGTCATGGCGGGGCGTATACCCATGCCGGCCCGGAGATCGGTGTAGCATCTACCAAGGCCTTTACGGCACAACTGGTGGTATTAACCCTCATCGCCCTGAAGATCGCCTATATCAAGGGCAGCATTGATGAAAACCGCTATAAGAAACTATTGCTGGAACTGGATGCCATCCCCGAAAAAGTAGCCTGGATCCTGAATCATCACGAGCAGATAAAAACCATCGCTCAAAAATATAAAGACGCGCATGATTTCCTTTACCTGGGCCGGGGATACAATTTTCCCGTTGCCCTGGAGGGCGCGCTGAAACTAAAAGAGATCTCTTATATCCATGCGGAAGGATATCCTGCCGCCGAAATGAAGCATGGGCCCATTGCATTGGTTGATGAGCAGTTGCCCGTTGTTTTTATTGCCAGCAGGGATGCATTTCATGAAAAGATCATCAGTAATATGCAGGAGATCAAAGCCCGCAAAGGAAAAGTGATCGGCATTATTACTGAAGGTGATGAAACCAGTAAGGCGCTTTGTGATGATTACATCAGCATTCCGGAAGCCGATGAAATCGTTGCGCCCATGCTGGCCGTTGTACCCCTTCAGCTGCTCTCCTATTATATCGGTGTGGCAAAAGGATGCAATGTAGATCAGCCAAGGAACCTGGCGAAAAGCGTTACCGTTGAATAAGCTTCCTTTCAGATTTAATGTTCCAGGTTCCGTAAATAATGTGTTTGTTTAAGAAACATTAGGAATATGAGAATGTGGGAATGTGAGAATGTGAAAATGAAAGGACCTTGCGGTTTCAGGCCCCATCGATCATCTATATCGGACTATATCCTCTAATATCTAAATACATCAATGAACCAGATCAAAAAACATCCGGTAGAAAACCTGGGCTATAACTTTATTCCGCAGGAATTTTTACCGGAGGGCAAGGATGAATTTTATATCCGCTTTCAGCAGAACCCTTCTACGGACTACCGGCCACTTACCCGGCAGGAGATCGCCATTCTGAAATCCAATGGCAACCGGTCCGATAACTGGTCACAGGTACTGGTTCGGGACGGGATCGATATCCTGCTCATTGAAGAATGTACCTTCTTCGGACTGGTGCGGATCGGTAAACTGGAACCCTATTTCCTTGAGTTCAGCCAGCTGCGTACACCGGTAGGTCTCTATCGCAACCTGATTGTGAGTTGCGATATCGGCAATAATGTGGCCATTAATAATGTGCGGATGCTGAGTCATTATATTATTGAAGACGAGGCCATCCTCATCAATGTTAATGAAATGTCCTGTACCTCGCACAGCAAATTCGGCAATGGCATAGTAAAAGATGGAGAAGCAGAGGACGTGCGGATCTGGCTGGAGATCTGTAATGAAAACGCCGGCCGGAAAGTGATCCCTTTTGATGGCATGCTGCCCGGGGATGCCTGGCTTTGGTCGAAGTACCGGGCAAATGAACGGTTACAAAATGCCTTAAAAGCATTTACCGATCAGAAATTTGGTACATACAGAGGTACTTACGGAACGGTTGGTAAACGAACCGTGATCAAGAACACCCACATTGTAAAAGACGTAAAAATCGGCAGCGACGCCTATATCAAGGGCGCCAACAAATTAAAGAACCTTACCATCAACTCCAATGAAACGGCCAAGTCACAGATCGGTGAAGGCTGCGAAATGGTGAATGGTATTATGGGTGCGGGCAGCCGTGCGTTTTATGGAGTAAAAGCGGTGCGCTTTATCCTGGCGCCTTTTTCCCAGCTCAAATATGGTGCCCGGTTAATTAACTCCTACCTGGGCGAAAACGCTACCATATCCTGTTGCGAGGTATTAAATACCCTGTTGTTTCCGGCTCATGAGCAACACCACAATAACTCCTTCTTATGTGCTTCACTGGTAATGGGACAAAGCAATATTGCCGCAGGTGCCACTATTGGCTCCAATCATAATTCAAGGGCAGCAGATGGTGAGCTACAGGCTGGACGCGGCTTCTGGCCGGGGCTTTGTGTAAGCCTCAAACACAATTCAAAATTTGCATCCTTTACCATGATCGCCAAGGGCGACTACCCGGCAGAATTGAACATTCCCCTGCCCTTTAGCCTGGTGAGCAACGAGGTGCATAAGGACCGGCTGCTGGTAATGCCCGGCTACTGGTTCATGTATAATATGTATGCGATCCTTCGCAATGAACGGAAATTTGCCGACCGGGATAAACGCCAGGAAAAGGCGCAGTTACTGGAATATGATTTCCTGGCACCGGATACCGTCAACGAAATCTTTGTAGCGCTTCAATTATTATGTCGCTTTACCGGACAGGCATTTTATCAAAAGCACCAGATGACCGGCAGCAGCGCGGAACATGAACAGAAGGGAAAAGCATTACTCGACCAGCATGCTCCCGTGGTAGATCAGCTGGAAGTATATGCCTCCGGCTTTGAAAACGCGCACCGCCCGGTATTGTTGCTGAAAGTACAGGAGGGATATGCCATTTATAAAAAGATGATTGCCTATTACGGCGCGTCGCTTCTTGTTAAGCATCTTGAACAGGCTCCGGACAAAAGCCTGCCTGCCATCCGGAAACTTTTTGCGGATGCAGCAGAACGGGCCACCTGGTTAAATGCCGGCGGTCAGCTGATTCCTGAAGCAGATATCCATAACCTGATTGGAAATATCGAAAACGGGAAGCTGGAAAACGGATGGCCGGCCATTCATGCATTTTACAAAGAACAGGCCGACCTTTACCCCGAACGTAAACTGCGGCATGCCCTGCAGGCATTGATGGAGATCCGGGGTTTTACAGCCGATACCATTGATTTCTTCCTGATCCGAGACCTGCTCACCCTGGCTGCAGACACTAAACAATGGATCGCGCAGTCTGTTTATGCGTCAAAGGCCAAGGACTATGAAAACCCATTCCGGAAAATGGTTTACGCATCAACAGCAGAAATGGAAGCCGTTGTAGGAGCGCTCAAAGACAACCCGTTTATTCATGAACAGCTGCAGGAAGCAGCCCAATTTAAAAATACCGTGGAACAATTGATCAATGATATTGCATAAGGGAGGCTTAGGACGACGGGCAGACCTGGGGACAATGTGATGTTGATGCAAGGCCTCGCCACCCATAGCGGCTCCATAGTCGCCGGCGAAATATCGATGGAAAAATTACGAGACCGGGCTTCTTTTTACAGCTCAGGGAGTGCCCCATCCGGCTTCTATTTTTTCAGCGCTTCTTTACCCGCTTCCACACCGGCCTTTGCAGCGCTGCTCAATTTTGCAGCACCTTCCTTCACCGCATTGATCCCTTGCTGTGCCGTTTCCTTGGCTTTATTGCCCAGTTCTACCGAACGGTCTTTCACTTTATCGGCTGCGTTTTTGATATCTGCTTTCAGCGAGTCACCCAAACTTCTAAGGGAACTGTCTGCATCCTTACCGGCCGCTTTAATGCTGTCTGCAACAGCTTTTGCCGTACTGTCTGTAACCTTTGAAACAGAATCAAAAGAAAGTGAGTCCTTATTCGCTTCTGAAGAGCTACCCGAGCTCAAATTGCAGGCGGTCATAAACAGCACCAGTCCCAGGGCAGTTAATTTCAATTCATTTTTCATAACGATCTTTATTTTCAGTATGATTCCGGTATCTCCTCAAAGTAACCTGCCATGAACGTTATTTTTTTCTAAAGAACAGACGGACAGAAACGCCGCAGAAATCAAAATTTTTGCGTAGCTGGTTTTCGAGGTAGTTCCGGTAAGGTGTTTTTACATCATCCGGGAAATTGCAGAAAAAGGCAAAGGAAGGTACTACCGTGGGCAGCTGCGTAACAAATTTTATCTTGATCGAATGCCCTCGCACTACCGGTGCATGATGCGCTTCCACCGCTTTCAGCATTACCTCATTCAGTTTATTGGTAGGGATCCGGCGCTTGCGGTTCTGGTATACTTCCAGCGCTGTTTCGATCGCTTTATAAATCCTTGTTTTTTCGGTTGCCGATACAAAAAGAATGGGCACATCGCTAAACGGAGCCAGTCGCTTCTTCAGCAGGTCTTCATATTCTTTGGCCGTATTGGTTTTCTTATCTTCGATCAGGTCCCATTTATTTACCAGCAATACGATCCCCTTTCCTTTTTTTGCCGCCAGGCTAAAAATGTTCAGGTCCTGTGCCGTGATCCCTTTTTCCGCATCCAGAAGCAATATGCAAACATCCGCTTCATCCATGGCTTTGATGGCACGGATCACCGAATAAAACTCCAGGTCTTCGTGTACCTTGGCCTTACGGCGGATACCGGCTGTGTCGATGAGCACAAATTCTTTCTGGAACAGGTTATAGTGCGTATGAATCGTATCCCGGGTAGTACCCGCCACGTTGCTTACAATGGTGCGCTCCTCCCCGATCAATGCATTCAGCAGGGAAGATTTACCCACGTTGGGCTGACCAATGATCGCAAACTTCGGCAGTTCCGCAATATGTTCATCAATGCCGGTATCTTCCGTCATCAGGTCCGTAACGGCATCCAGTAATTCCCCGGTACCACTTCCGCTGGCCGCTGCTATAAAGAACAGCTGCTCAAAGCCCATGCTGTAAAACTCACTGGCCTCCAGCAAACGCTCATTATTATCTACTTTATTAATCACTAAAAAAACCGGCTTCGTGCTTTTGCGCAGTACCCGGGCCATCGAATCATCGAGGTCCGTAATACCCGTGGCAGCGTCCGTCATAAACAGGATCACGTTGGCTTCTTCCACTGCTACCAATACCTGCTTGGCGATCTCTTTTTCAAAAACATCCTCACTGCCATGTACAAAACCACCGGTGTCAATAACGTTAAACGTTTTACCGTTCCACTCACTGATCCCGTATTGCCGGTCGCGGGTTACACCGCTGACATCGTCAACGATCGCTTTTTTTTGCTCCAGCAAGCGGTTAAAGAGGGTGCTCTTTCCCACATTGGGCCTTCCTACAATTGCTACGGTAAAACTCATTTTTTTTATTTTTTATATCGACTGTTGTGCTCCTATCATCTTCCTTGTCCCGATAACCATCGGGACTCGCTTGCGCACCAGTGCAAAGGGCAGCTTTTTTAACTGGGAAATATGCGAATTTGAAAATGTGAAAATGTGGAAATGAAGATCCCTTTATCATTCAATTATCTTCCCGCCAAAATCCAAATCCATATCATAAAAACCAGGCTTGTGAATAGTTCATGGAGCATGAAACCTGAAACTTTAAATCTCAAACCTGAAACTTCAAACCCTACACCGCATCCTCCCTGTTGGCAATCTCTTCTTTAACCCCTGTAATAAAGTCCTCAACGGATTTTACACCGGCATCGCCCTTGCCCTGTCTGCGAATGGCAACCTTGCCTTCATTCATTTCCTTTTCTCCGATCACCAGCATATAGGGAACCTTCATTAATTCGGTATCGCGGATCTTCTTCCCAATCTTTTCATTACGGTCATCAATTTCCGCACGGATTCCCGCCCTGCGCAAGGCGCGATATACATCCTTGGTATATTCCGAAAACTTGTCGCTGATGGGCAGGATCTTTACCTGTACCGGGGCCAGCCATACCGGGAACTTCCCGGCATAATGCTCCAGCAAAAACCCGATGAACCGTTCGTGGGTGCCCAATGGTGCCCGGTGTATGATCAGCGGCACATCGTGTCCGTTATCCGCCGTGGTGTATTGCAGGTTAAACCGCCGTCCCTGGGCAAAATCTACCTGGTTGGTGGCCAGCGTAAACTCGCGGCCGATAGCGCTCCAGATCTGTACATCGATCTTGGGACCGTAAAATGCGCCCTCACCCTTTACCTCTACAAACGGGATATTGGATTCTACCAGCACTTTCCGCACCAGGGCCTCTGTTTCCAGCCACAGTTCCGGCTCATTGATGTATTTCTGTCCCAGTTTTTCCGGATCATGTAACGACAACCGCATCACATACCGATCGATGCCAAAGATCTTAAAGTACTTCAGGTACATATCATTTACGGCACGGAACTCATCACCAAACTGTTCTTTGTTGCAATAGATATGCGCATCGTTCATGTGCAAACAACGCACCCGCATCAGTCCGAACAACTCCCCGCTCTGCTCATAGCGATAACAGGTTCCGTATTCGGCCAGGCGCAGCGGCAGGTCCTTGTAGCTCTTGGGCTCTGCTGCAAATATTTTGTGATGGTGCGGACAGTTCATGGATTTCAAGTAATATTTCTGTCCGTCTACCTCCATCGGCGGATACATGCTGTCCTGGTAATAAGGAAGGTGACCGCTGGTAAGGTACATACTCTCCTTGGCAATATGCGGAGTTACCACCCGCTTATAATCGCCGGCATCCTCTGTTTCCTTGGCCAGCTTTTCCAGTTCTTCAATAACAATGGTACCATTGGGTAACCACAGGGGTAAGCCCTGGCCCACATCATCGTCCATAGTATAAATACCCAGCTCTTTGCCCAGTTTACGGTGGTCGCGTTTTTTAGCTTCTTCCAGCATCTGCAGGTATTCATCCAGTTCCTTTTGATTCGGAAAGCTGATCCCATAAACACGGGTAAGCATTTTATTTTTTTCATCGCCCTTCCAGTACGCGCCGGCCACGCTTGTAAGCTTAATGGCCTTAACGATACCCGTGGCCGGAATATGCGGTCCACGGCACAGGTCTGTAAAGTTTCCCTGTGTGTAGAAGGTAATATTTCCATCCGTAAGGTTGCTCAGCAGGTCCAGTTTATATTCATCACCCTTCTCTGTAAAATATTGTATAGCCTCCTGCTTGGGCACATCCTTACGTACATAAGCGTTGTTTTGCTTCGCCAGCTCATTCATTTTCTTTTCCAGGGCTCCCAGGTCTTCTTCAGAAAGCTTGCGATCGCCCAGGTCCATATCATAATAAAAACCACCGGAATCCAATGGAGGACCTACCCAAAACTTAACGCCGGGGAAAGAAGCCTCTACAGCCTCCGCCATCAGGTGTGCCGTCGAATGCCAGAATGCCTTCTTACCATCTGCATCACTCCAGGTTAATAAAATAACCGCACTATCCGTATGAATCGGGCGCGTGGCATCCCAAACTTCGCCGTTTACGTTTGCAGCAATTACTTTTCTTGCCAATCCTTCTGAAATGGATTTGGCGATGTCCAGCGCTGTAACGCCGGCCTCATACGCACGCCGGGCTCCATCGGGAAATGTAATATTGATCATATTCATTAAAATTCAATAAAATAAGGTGGCAAAATTAACAAAGTATCACCACTACACAAAAGGCAATATCTGCAATTGATTTCCCGGGCCGGTTACCGCCCCAAATAGCCCTATGAAAACCCGGCCATGGCAAATAAGTCCCCGGGCTGCCCCGGTCATCAATGGCTATCAGGACGCAGTTATTTTGCCATAAAACAACGCACAGCTACTACTGCAGATCAATAGCGCCGGTAGAGGATAACCCTTGTTGCGGAAGGCTTCCGTTCGGAATGGCTTTGTTTGTACTACGGGAGCAAATGAACGAATGCTGACTTTTGTCACCCCTGAAGTGATGTTTTGGCATGGTTTTGCGGGCCTTTTACTTGATAAACAGATCTTATATATTATGAACGGACCCGGATCCTGTAAATATTCAACGCAACTACCCAACAAAAACAGAACGGGGTCGCTAAACATTCAAAAAACGTAAATAATGAAGCAACTATTTTTTTCGGCAGTGCTGTTGGCAACAGGAAGCCTGGCGGCAACCGCGCAAACCGGCTGGAATATCGGCGACCGGGCTGCCTTTGGACACAGCTGGACGGTAGGCAACAAACCGCAGGATGCCAAACGGCAATTTCACCCCACTTTTGAGATCGGCCGTACCGCCACCTACAATTTTACCGATGTTGCCGGAATTGGTTTTGGTACCTTTTTCAGCAGCCAGGGAACCAGCTTTAAGGATGAAAATTCGGATAATCGCGTGATCAACCGGGCAAACTATATAAAGGTGCCGGTATTTGCAAGCTTCAATTTCGGCGACGCAGAGCAACGGGTACGCCCGCGCTTAACCATCGGACCTTCTGTACAATTCCTCGTAGGTGGCAAAACGTTTGTCAAAACAGACAACGACGCATTTGCCGGGCTGTATACCACAAAGGCCATGAATACTAAAATAGATGTGGGCGGTAACGCTTCACTGGGCCTGAATATCCGTGTATTCGACGGTTTTTACATCAACCATGAAATCAATTATTATCACGGTTTTGTAGAACAAAAACCCAACAATCCCAGCGAAAGTCCCTCCTTCACCAATCGTAACCTCACCATGAGCCTGGGTATGCAGATCAACTCCGCGGCTATGAAAAAATGGAAAGGAAAGATGATGAAGATGCATCATAACAGACCCTAAAACGGGGCCGTCTTAAAAGCCGGTTTTAGCGTATTGCCGGAAGGCGCCCTGTTCATTGCGGCATGATCCGGTAAAAATTATTTAGCGCTACTCTTTCTTTGGAACGGCGACCAGTGCACGATTGGCAGTGTTCTGGTCGCCGTTTCTTTTTACCAACTATTACACATCAATATCAGCTAGTTAAATAATTTACATAAATTTAAATTACAGTAAAAAAATAGTGCCGGAGAAATGGTGCGATCTCCGGATAATTCTTATGTGGCATATAGTCAATATCTATATGCCACATATAATTATAAAAAACAAATAAACAATCACAATTATTTAATAACAAACAAATTAACTACATTATATCATTTTTAAAATTAAGCATATAGCACTTTGCAGGCCCGCTGGTATTTTTTAAACCGGAAACCTGGTATCTTTAATACTTAAACCATTCACGATGTTCAAAAACCTGTTGCTGTTTTTTCTATGTTGCTGCAGTTTAGCGGCAGCTTCGCAAGATCTTGAAATCATTAACAGTGGAAAAGCCACCAACCTCCGCGGGATCGGGGCTTTTAACAAAACCATTTGGGTTAGTGGCAGCAATGGGTACATTGGCCGTTCTTCCGATGCGGGAAAAACCTGGAAATGGCAGCAGGTACCTGGTTTTGAAATGCATGATTTTCGCGATATCGCGGTGCTCGATGAAAACACGGCCCTGGTAATGGCCATCGCCAGCCCGGCCTATATCCTTAAAACGGTTGATGGCGGCCGTTCCTGGAAAACCGTATACGAAAACCGGGATACGGCTATGTTCCTGGACGCGATGGCCTTTGCCGGCAGGGAAAAGGGATACGTGATCGGAGACCCTATTCAAGGAAAAATTTTTATTGCCCGTACCTCCGATGCCGGAAACAGCTGGGAGCCCCTGCCTGGTCCGGCTGCTGTGCAGGGAGAAGCATTTTTTGCCGCCAGCGGAAGCAACCTGTTCATCCGGAATAGAAAACCGCTGATGGTCAGTGGCGGGTCCGTATCCCGGCTTTTTGATGGTGATAACAGTGTAGTACTTCCGCTCATGCAGGGTACGGCCACTACCGGGGCCAATAGTATTGCGGCACAGGGGTCGCTGCTGATGATAGCAGGTGGCGATTTTCAATATCCTAACCGGCGTGACAGCGTATTATTAGTGAGCCGGAACGGCGGTAAAACCTTCCGGCTTCCAAAAAATGCCCCTGGAGGCTACCGCAGCGCCGTAGCCCCGCTGAACCGGAATACCTGGCTCACCTGCGGGTTAAATGGCGTGGATATCACAACCGATGGCGGACTAAACTGGAAACCCGTTTCCAACCAGCCTTTTAACTCCATTTATACAGATCCCGCAAGCAAGACCGCCTTCCTGGCTGGCCCCAGGGGAAGCGTGGCACGGATACGGTTTTAAAACGATAAAAGCCGGTCATACGCACTGGTAAAGATGCTTATACCCGTTCAAAATAGTAATGGAGCAGGACTGGCTGCTCAAAGGCAGGACCCGAGCAGCAAAAGTAATTAAAGGAAGCAAAATGAATGATACTATGTATATTTTTCAGCGCTTCTTTGGTTTTCCACACCAAACATAAAAACAGGGGCCGGTTATCCGGCCCCTTTGTCAAAACATAATCGAAAAGATCGTGCTGTTTATTTCTTAATATCTTCTACAACTTCTTTTGTCTTATCACCTACTTTCTGAGCCCCTTTTTTAAGGGCCTCCCCGGTTTTATGCGCGGCATCTTTTGTAGCTTCTACCCCTTTTTGCACACCTTCTTTTGTGGCCTCAGCTGCTTTTTGTGCCGCATCCTTGGTGGCCTCTGCACCTTTGGCTACGCCTTCTTTGGTATTATCCCAGGCATTTTCTACAGCATTACCGGCACGGTCAAAAAAACCGCCGGATTTATTTACATATTCCCCTTCCTGCAGTACAACCACTTTTCCATCCTTATTTTTTACCTCACCGTTGGGAGCAATGACAATACCATTATCCAGCTTAACTTCTTTCTCTGTTACCACCCAATTCCCATTGGTATACACATAGGTCTTCCCCTCTTTAAGCATTACATCACCTTCTGTGTAATGAACGGTAACCGGGGGCGCCACAGTGTTGGTATCAACGGTTACCACTGCATTACCGGATGAATCCGCAGTATTTTCCGCAGACTGATTTTCTGAACTGTTGCAGGCGGCCAGCAGGGCAACACCCAATACAATACCTAAAGTTTTTTTCATAATTAAAGATGTTGAATTTAAATTATACGTATACAAAACAAATATGCTGCCAATAATGAATCCTGTTATAAAAAACGGTCCGGATTTTACCAGACCGTTTCAATGTCATTCAAGCTATTAGTAACCATCGCGCTGACGTTGCTTCTTATCTACAATGGCTCCTACACCCGCACCGGTTGCAGCACCAATGACACCACCAACCACTCCACCGCCTAAACGGTTTTTCCTGTTGGCCACAGCACCAATAATTGCACCGGAAGCGGCCCCAACAATAGCTCCTTTAGCGGTATGGCTCATACCTTTCTTTCGCTGAGGTGCGGGAGCCTGCGCTACAGTGCCTGAAGAACCGGAAGCATAACCGCCATCTCCACCACCGCTTCTATAGGTGGTTCCTCGGCTGCTGCTGCTCCTGGAGCTGCTCCTCGATGAACTGGCCGAAGAACGGGAAGAAGTTGCCGGAACTGCAGCGCCCGTATTTTCCAGCTGCTGTTCCTGCTGCAAACGGTTGCGCACTTCATTTTCCATTTTCCATTTCTGGTATTCTGCCAAACCCAATGTGTCCTGCGTTGGTATGGCGCCGGCATTGTCCTCTTTCTTCGTATTGCGGCACGCGGCAACCAACAACATGAATGCAATTACAGCAAAAGGCATTATTTTTTTCATCATAATAGATACGTTTAAAAGTCCGAATTAAAAATCTATTTAATCCTATAGAAAACTGTGCCAAACTCTTATAAAGAAGCCTAAAAACGACATCCAAAGCACTAAAAATGCGCACTTTAGCATTCTTTCACACAAAACGAACGTTAGCCCTTTACCAGGTACTGCAGTTAGCCGGGCATACCCCTAAATAAAAAGCCCCGCCCCGGAAAAACCGGAGCGGGGCTGAATAATATAGATAATAAAATTATTTTTCTTTTATACGTTGTAGATGGGTTTATGCAATCATTTTTTCTTTGCGCCGTTTTACCTGGTTTACTAAAGAATCAAACGCATTTTCAAATGATTCTTCAAAAGATTTACTCGTGGTTTTTACAAAAAAACTATGGCGGGGCACCTGCACGCGGATCTCTACTATCTTATCCTTGATGTTATGCACGATATTGTCGAGCTTCAGGTAGACATCCGTACCAATGATGCGATCGTGAAAGGTAGCTAATTTGTCCATTTTGTGACTGATTGTTTCAATCAACTTCCTGTCTGCGTTAAAATTAACTGTTTGAATGTTCACATTCATGATAGTTGAATTTAAAAGTGAATAATCGATATTTTCCTATTTCAAAGACCTGTTGTTCTTTAATCTAAAGTTAATCAAAAAAGAATGCGTTTCCTAAAATTAAATGCTAATTTTTAAGAGAATTTCTGCAATGCCTGTATTCGTTTGCTTAGCGGGCTTTTGGGTGCGCTTTACGGTATTCTTCTTTGAGTTTTTCGATGGAATTATGGGTATATACCTGGGTTGCAGCAAGACTGGCATGGCCCAGCAGCTCCTTTACAGCGTTTATTTGGGCGCCGTTGTTCATGAGGTGCGTAGCAAAACTATGCCGGAGCACATGCGGGCTTTTTTTATCAAGTGTTGCAATGGAAGACAGGTGTTGTTTTACCAGCAGGTAGGCGTATTTCGGGTATAATTTTTTACCTTTTTCGGTGACCAGCAATTCTTCCGGAAGGTTGGCAAATTGCTTCCGCTTCAGCATTTCATATTCCTGTACGAGGGAGAGCAGCTCCGGTCCCAGTGGTAATATCCGCTCTTTGTTTCCTTTCCCCAGTACCTTTACCTGCTTGCGGGCCTGGTCTACCTGGCCGCCCCTTAGCTGGATCAGTTCGCTCAACCGCATCCCCGTACCATAGAACAGCCCGATCAGCATTTTTGCATTCAGACTTTTCCAGTCTTCCGTGGATTGGGCAAGCGTTATTTGCAATGCCTTCATATCCGCTTCATTCACAAAGGCCGGCAGCCGTTTGCTGGCTTTGGGCGCAATCACTTTGAACATCGGGTTTTCGCCAATCGTTTCCATTTTGATATGATACTTAAAAAACGACTTGAGCGTAGAGATCTTGCGGTTAATACTTCTGGGGGTGATCCCCTGCTCCATTAACCGGGCCAGCCAGCTCCGGATATATGTATAGGAAATATCCCGGAGCGGGGTGTTGTCGTAAAGGGTTTCCATAAAATCGGAAAACTCCTGCAGATCGGTGGTATAGGCCGCTATGGTGTGCCGGGAATATCTTTTTTCAAACTTCAGATAATTCACAAATGGCTCAATATGATCAACGATACGTTCCGGCATAAAAAAAACCTCAAGTATGCACTTGAGGTTACAATATTATATAAAATATAAAATATCTTATAATTCTATTTTTCCGCTTGCGATCTGCTGTTTGTAAATTGCTTTCAAACGCTGGCCACGGCTCTTCACAGAAGGCTTGGTAAACGCCTGGCGCTCACGCAATTGCAACAAAGTTTTTGACTTCTCAAATTTCTTCTTGTACTTCTTTAAAGCCTTGTCAATGTTTTCGCAGTCTTTAGAATCAATGATTAACATAAATATTTTATACCTCCTTTGGTAATTTTTAGGACGCAAAGATAAGGGAAAAATATAAAATACCAAATTTCAAATCCTAAATGCTGAATTTTCAATTTCTTCCCTGAAATTTGACCTCATGTTTACAGGAATTATAGAGGCGATGGGAACCGTTGTTTCCCGTGAGGAAGCAGGCTCCAATATTACGTTCTGGATCGAGAGTCCTGTGTCGAAAGAATTGAAAGAGGATCAGAGTGTGAGCCATAACGGGGTTTGCTTAACTGTAGAGGCCGTTCAGGAAAACCGGCACCAGGTAACGGCCATAGCAGAAACCCTGGATGTAAGCAACCTCAGCAGCTGGCAACCCGGTACCCTGGTAAACCTCGAACGCTGTATGGTATTGAATGGCCGCCTGGACGGGCATATTGTGCAGGGGCATGTAGACGGAACTGCCGTTTGCAACAAGGTGGTTTCGAAAGAAGGAAGTACCGAATATACCTTTGAGTTTAACCGTAGTTTTGCTCCCCTGGTGATTGAAAAAGGATCCATCAGTTTAAACGGCATCAGCCTTACGGTTTTTAATGTAACCGAAACCACGTTTACCGTAGCCATTATCCCCTACACCATCACGCATACCAATATGCGCCAGGTAGCGCCCGGCAATATTGTTAACCTCGAATTTGATGTGATTGGGAAATATGTTTTAAAACAGGTAAATCCTGCAATGTTACTGTACAAGATACCGGAGCTTTAAAAATTGTTTTTCAAGGAAATGCCAGGAAAGATACGCCAGCGGCGTACAGATAACCAGGGTTGTTATAAATAATACGGCAGGCTGAATGCTGTTTTTCGACAGGTGGATCAGCATTTGCTGCACAGGAAAAGACAGCACATACAGCCCGTAGGTAATGTCGCCCCTTTTGGCCGTACCCGAAAATACCGTTTTCCGGCTCCCGATCAGCAGGATCAGCAATGGCAATATAAATAGTGTAGCGCCGATGGTATTACGGGCCAAATAATAGATAACGGCAACGATGCAAATGGTGACTACCTGATTGATGCGGTGAAACGGAATCCTTAGAAAATAGCACAGAGCCCCGTTAAAAAAAAGCACATAATATTGCGTGGCATAGTTATCTAATACGCCCAGTTGCAGCCCCCCAACCCTGTAGTAATTGAGCAGGTACAGGATATTTAAACCGGCTACAAATGCAATAAACCACTGCTTCCGGCGGTATTGAACCAGGAACAGCAATCCTATCATCAGGTACACCCGTTCTTCAATGATCAGCGTCCATAATGAACCATTTACGCCCCGCTCCCCGATATTGTGCTCAAAAACACCCGGTAATTGAAATTGTATTCCCAGTGCTGGTACAATGGTACGCAGGTACGACCAGGAGCTTCCACTTTTAAAATAATCGCTTACACTCCATTCTGTAAACAACGGACCGATCACTAAAACCGACAAAAAACACACAACAACCAATAGTGGTTGAATTCTGAGCAACCGCTTCCACAGATAGTTTTTCAGTGAACGCGATTTTTCTGCGCTTCCGGCAATAAAATAACCGCTTACTGTAAAAAATATAGCGAGTATTACAACTGTTATCTCCAGCTTATCCCTGCGCAGAAGATCATACGAATGCACATAAATGATTCCAATGGCGCCCAATAACCTTAAAAAATCGAACGAGTTTGTAAACCGGTTGTCAGAGATTTCCATTCAGGCAAACTTTATAAACGCAATTCCACTTGATGCAGATCTTTTATCGCATCAGGTACATCTTACCATATCCTTTGTTAAAAAATTTATCCGTATTGTCATCCTTCGACTTGTATTTATCGAGTGATTTCCCATTCAGGTTGGTAATGACCCGGTAAAGATAAACACCGTTGGCCAGCTTCTGACCATACTGATCCGTACCATCCCAACGGAATTCTGTAATATTTCTCCCGATACGCAAGGGCCCTAATTCGGCCGTTGTGATCTCCCGAACAATCTTACCGGTAATGGTAAGGATCTGTATTCGGATGTTCTGCGGAACTTCAGACCCGGTTAAGGTAAATACAAAAGCGGTGGCAGTTGTAAATGGATTGGGATAATTGAGCATATTGGAGATCATCGGCTTATTGATCACCTGGAACCCAATCTTATAAGCGATCTGACTTACGTCGTTGCCGCTTTGATCTTTTGCAGCTACCTGTAGTTCATAATCTCCATCTTGGAGGCGCGGCCTGAAATTCATTGTGGCGGTATTTTCCTTTCCCTGCCCTGCCGGCGTAAATTGCAGGGTATCTGTTCCTGCTTTATAATTATAGGTGATGTTGCGGGTCTTGTCTAACAGCTGCACCTTAATCAGGCTGGGGTCATCCAGCAGTAACCACTTGGCATTATCCGTCAGCTTCACCAGTACATCCGGTTTGCTGGATACGATATCCTTGTTCAGGATATGCACCCCATCAAAGGTTACATCCATGTAAGGGCTGGTTGAATCTCCTTTTACATAGAAATTTTTATAAAGGAAATTGTTGAAGGGGTATTGTTCCGGCTGCAAGGGTCCCGGGTTAAAGTCTACAAACAGGGTGTTTGTTCCTCTGTAATTCTTCGTGGACAGCGGCACCGACAATTTAATCGTGTCACCTGCCAGTAATGCTTTTTGGTTGGGTACAGGAATGATCGTTTCAATATTGTTCTTATCCCGTATGCTCAGTTTTACGGCAATACTGTCAAACTTGCTGCTGCTGATATTTTTAAAGGCCACCGCAAAATTCAGCGGCTCACCAATCTCCAGTGTATCTTTTACATTCAGGTACAGGTTGGGAGCGATGGCACCTTCAGGTACCGGCGTATATAACAAGCGAAGGAATTTCAGCTGGTAAGGTGTATAGTTCGCCGTATCAGCCATGCTTGCCTTTAACCTGATCCTGGGATATTGCAATGCATCAATGTCGGAAATATCCGCCGTTTTGCCTGCGGTAATACCATTGATCGTTTTCAGCGGCACTTCGGCACCGGTATTATTGATACCATATACATCGAATGATAGCTGATCGCTGGAAGTGGTTTCGGTACTGTTACCATCCCAGGCCAGCTTGTCCCAGGCCTTTGCAACCCCAAATACCGGGGTTTTCAGGCTGCCCTCATGAAACAATGTTTTTACTGTTACAGATTCTATCAGTTGATCAGTTGCTATTGCGCCAAGAGCCTGTTTCAGCGGCCGGCCGGATCCCTTCTGCAGGAAGATGATAAATGGAGCATCTGTTTTTATCTGATCAAGAACCGTAACACCCTCTTTCACCAGTTTATTGTACAGCGTATTGCCGGTTCCAAAAACCGATGCATCCGACAGCCATTCGGAGGGCAATACATTGGGCAGCATCGGGCTGCTGGTCATCACAACAAAAAAATCTTTTGGAATCAGGTCAATAAAATCCATCACCGTCTTCCGGTCCTGTGGCGTCTTTACTTTAAACTGAAAGAAGGTAGGTACCGTATTATCCTGAGCTTTGATAGGGCGCACACTTCCATACATGCCAGACGTACCCAGATCTACATTTATCCATGCTTTCATCCGTCGGTTATCAATCACATAAAAACGCAATGCGTAATCATTTACGTTGTCAGGACCACTAAAGGGACTTAGCATCCACCGCTGCACGGCTATATCATTGATACGCATTTCCATATTTTCCGCAGATCTGGCTGCTTCCGGGAAAAAACCCATTGTAGTCGTAATGCTGGCTATCGTAGAATCGAAATGGTAAGCCCGGTCGTTATCTTTAACCATCAGCTGGGAGAAATCAGATTCCAGCACCTGGTAATAATGCGATTGGTTAAACCCAGCCGGGCTTCCGTTCAAATACAGGAATGACGAACTGTTCCAATGTGGCTGATCGCTGTTATCCGGTTTAGCCGCCACCCGCCAGTAATACACCGTATTGTTTACCAGGCTTCCACCGGGCGTAAACTCCACCACTCCTCCGGTGGAGATCTGCGTTTGTGAGTTTTTAAGCGGTGAATTGAATAACGCCGTTGTATCCAACTCCATCAGGTAAGTACGGGATATGCTCAATGCATTGGCCGTAGATGCAGCCAGTTTAATATTGGGTTGGTTTATGATGGCGTAGTCATAAGGGAACACAGGGCGGATCTCTTCCTCGTAAATGTACACTTCTTTCGTTACGGTATTATTCCCTTTATTCAGTTCTTCAATCGTATTCTCCGGATCAATGGAAATGGTAATTTTCGTGGTCCCTTTATCCCGTAAAGGGTCGATGGGTAAGGTATATGTCAGCGTATCGGCATACATGACCGGATCCAGCGTATCTCTTCTGAAAACCTGTACCGACTGATTGGGAAATATTCGCTTTAATTCAATGATTACTTTACGGTTAATGGCCTTTCCAAGGTTATTGATCCGGGCCTTAACGGTAAATTCAGATTCCGCAACCGAAATAAAACTGGGCGCAATGGTCACGGAAGCATCCTCTACCGCATAATCGGGTTTATCGAACTGGTATAGCCGGATCCCCGGGTCTCCATTCAGCGTATATTCTTCGCACTGGGCGCGCTGCATAAAGTTATCTTCCCCGATGGCACTGTACACCCCGGCCACTGTCCGGGCCATCAGCGCTCCGATTGGCTGCCCATAATCTGTTCCGGACAGGATTGTGTAAAGATTATTATTATATACACCCAAGGTAGATACAAATCCCACACTGGTACCCGCCATCATGCCGATGCTGCCACCATCCTTTGCCAGCAGGTATTTTTCAGACAGGGTTTCCAGCTGGGTCAACCGTGCCGTACTATACCCGAAAATATCGCCTACATTACATCCCATCATATTAAAAATCGGGTACTTGCTCTTGTTGTTGTAGTTGGACGGATTTTCCAGGTTATAATCCAGGGAAGTGGTGGATGAATGTCCGAAATAAGTCAGCAATCCAACACCGCCATTTATTAAACTCCGCAGCCGTTCCTGATCGGCGTTTTGAGTACTTCCTGTAATGCTTTTTATAAAATCAGATACATTGGCACCAAATAATGGTCCCTGGATGATCTTTTTATGTGCCTGCAATATTTCGTTCAGGGCGGTGATGGTTTCTACATCACTGGCTCCAACAATATGGACGATATTCTTTTTCCAGGCACTTTCACTGATGCCCGGCGGAGTTGTTGCCAGGTACTGCTCATACTCTTTTACCTTGCCCAGGTATACAGCGATTTCATCTCCGTTTACAACCGACAGCCTCCCGATGGGTGTCAACGGCTGGGAGCTGCTCCCTTCAGCGCTCAATAATACATCCGATGCAGGATAGCCAAAAGTAGGCACCAGGTTTAGCTGCGATAGTTGCGGGGCCAGGTCATAGGACGGATATGATCTCGAGGAAACATAGGAAACTCCCTTACCAATCAGAAATGCTTCCCCGGGCGGCGAAGCAAACCGGGCTCTTGCAAATCTTAAAAAATTGCGGACACTCAGGGAATGATACTGGATCCCATAGGCAAACTGGTCCGTTAACTGATCCATCAAATAGATCCTGGCATTGTACCCGCCGCCTGCTGCAGATGCACGGTAATTACGGTAATCGTTTACCGGCTGGGAACCGTTGCTGCCTGTTAAAAGCGACCTGTCGGTAATCATCAGGTAATTTCCCTGGTTGGCGGTGGCCCCATAGTTCACAAAGGTTCGCTGCTCCAGACCGGACACCAGCCGTATATTTGTTGCCGCCTGACTGGTTAGTACCAGGTCCTGTGTGGCGATCGTACCGGGTAAAAACACCTTTACCAAAGCCGGGTTAGTTGCATCAACACTATAGCGCTTTCCGTTGGCCAGGTCATATAAAACCGGTGCACCGCCGGAAAAATTAAAATTCGCTATTTCCAGGTAATAACCGGATCCGCGTGCAGGCAGGCTAAACCGAAAATTGCTGGCACCTCCAAAATTAAATTGCCGGGCATAGGTAACCGACACTGAGGCCAATCGCATCCGGCTGGGAACGGTTGCGGAATTGGTAATCAAAAAGGTTTCGTTACCTCCGTTCAGCACACTGGCCGGAAGCGTTTTCGAAAGTTTCAAAAAACCAAAACCGGGCAGTATCTGATCAAAAACAGCATTTCCATTCACTGTCAGCTGTGCCCTCCGGGTGGCGTCATTGCTCCCCGCTACATTCATTTGTATCTGCAGGTCTGGAGTTCCTGCTCCGGAATACGGGTACAGATTTTTTTGATATGTTCTGGACTGCCCTTCACTGAACTCCGCCGATGCCCATCCCTTGCCATCCTGAAAAGAGGCCACATAGTGTGTACTGTTTCCACTTCCATCAGCTCTGCCTAAATGCAATTGTTCATTGAAAGAGGAATCGGCCTTGTAAATAAAGTAGGGTTCCGGCGTAGCGCCGCCCGGAATATTATTAAGGGTATTAACCAACCGCTTGTTTCCTCCCGCCGGATTTACGGTTAAAAAATAGGCGGAAGAGTCGGTAAACAAACTTTTTGAATCCGAAAGCTGCTGATCGGGTGTACGGTAAAGCGGGTTATCCGGCTTGCCATCATTCATTTGCCCCCAGAATTCAATATAATCCCCTGCACCCAACGGGCCGGAGCTCACCGATATATAAAGCGGCACTTCCACCCCGTTGTTCCATAACTGGAAAGAGCTCGCATCTGCCGTACCCAGGTTTGCAGCCGCAAGCGTTGCAGCCGGGATCCGGTACAGGCCGTTGGCCGCCACCTTAAATTTATAATAGGTTTTGTTATAATCGATCCATTCATTGCCAAATTGCTGTGCATGGGCTACAATGGAAAAAATCAGTAATCCTATCGTAAACAGTTTTTTCATTTGCGCCACTTATTGATGATCGTTTCTTTTTCTCCGGAAATCCATTTTGAGAGAGAATACATGGGTAAAAAGCGGGTTCGACTGGTTCGCGAGGTTAGTAAATGCATAGTCGATCATAAAGGATTGGATCCGGAACCCTACCCCCACACTTGGCTGAAAGATCCACACCTTTTTCAGGTTCAGGGTATCTCCATCTGCCAGACCTTTTTGAAAATTATTCACCCCTCCTCTTATAAAAAACACATCCTTATAATTGTATTCCAGTCCCAGCTTGGGATCCACACTCACCGGATCGCCACTTACCACCGTATTGCGCTTTCCGTCAAACGTAAGGTCGAGATTGGCTTCTGCCAGGAGTCCCGATTTTTTACCCAGCGGAAATACACGGGCGCCTCCCAGTATCAGCCGGGGTGAAGTCATTTCGGTTGATTTTACAGGGATATCGTTCTTTGCCAGGTATAGCGCTTCCTTTTCCTGGTCGGTAAAGCTAAAGGCCCAGCTATTGAAGGTGGTGGTAAGATCCCGGCCCACAATCCCAAACCGCCATTTATCCTGTATGATCTGCAAGCCGGCATCCAGGCCAAACCCCCAGGCCTTGGCAAAACTACCCACACTACGATGGATCACTTTTGCATTCAGACCAAAATTTATATGCTTGTTTTCTGTACGCTTCAGGCTTTGAGCGTACGACAACAGGAACCCGTAATCCGCAGAAGAGAATGATTTAATGTTGTTGTAATTCAATGATCCGTCCGGCTCTACCAGGAACAGGGTGTTCATAATATCATCCACTGCAAACCGCAATGCAGTGATCCCTAATGTACGTTTGGAATTGGTTGTAGGCAGGGTTACGTTCAGATAGTCGTATTTACCGATCCCTGCAAAATATTCGGAGTGCATCAGGTTTACCTGCACATTATCCTGAACATTTACAAGCCCTGCAGGATTCCAGTACCCGGCTGTTCCGTCGGTTACGCTCGCCACCTGGGCACTTCCCATCCCCAATCCCCGGGCACCGGCGCCAATATTCAGGAACTCATTGGAGTATTTCCGGAACTGGGCACTTGTAACAAGGGTAGCCAGGATAAGCAGCAATAAAAAGCATGGCTTCAATGCTTTCATCTATAATACGATTTAGTTAGGGTCCACAATTTTCTGATAAGTATAATTATCCATAGCGAAATTAGGCATAAAGCAGCTAAAAACAGCGCTTTTTAGACCAGTCGCCCCTTTTATTCGCTCAACCGTATAAAACCATATTTGAACATTCTTTCTTAAATCCGGATGGCGTACCTTTGCGCCCCTACCAAAGGGTATAAAATTATGAATATCATAAAGGAATTGAGATGGAGGGGTATGATCCAGGATATCATACCGGGTACAGAAGAACAGCTGAACAAGGAAATGACAACCGGTTATATCGGGTTTGATCCTACGGCAACCAGCTTGCACATCGGAAGCCTGGTACCTATTTTATTGCTGGTACACCTGCAGCGGGCCGGACATCGCCCGGTTGCCCTTGTAGGAGGCGCCACCGGTATGATCGGTGACCCCAGCGGTAAAAGTGAAGAGCGGAACCTGCTCAATGAAGAAACCCTGGCGGCAAATATTGCCGGTATAAAAAGTCAGCTGGAGAAATACCTCGACTTTTCACCTGCGCATCCCAATGCGGCCATTATGGTAAACAACTACGACTGGTTTAAGCAGATCAGCTTCCTGGAATTTTTGAGGGACGCGGGCAAGCACATTACGGTAAATTATATGATGGCGAAGGATAGCGTAAAAAAGCGCTTTGAGGGAGAAGTAGGCATCAGCTATACCGAGTTCGCCTACCAGCTGATGCAGGGATTTGATTTTTACCATTTATACACTACGGCAGGTGTAAAACTCCAGATGGGTGGAAGTGACCAATGGGGCAATATTACCACCGGAACCGAATTCATCCGCCGGAAAGCCGGGAAAGAAGCCTTTGCCTTTACCTGCCCGCTTATCCGGAAGGCCGACGGCACTAAATTTGGGAAAACGGAAAAAGGGAATGTATGGCTCGATCCGGAAAAAACATCGCCTTACCAGTTTTACCAGTTCTGGCTGAACACAAGCGACGAGGATGCGGAAACATGGATCAAAATATTTACCTTCCTCGACGAACCGGCCATTCAAAATCTGATCGCCGGACATCAGCAAAACCCTGCTGCACGCCTGCTTCAAAAAACCCTGGCCAGGGAGATCACCAGTTTTGTACACGGTACAGAGGAGTATGAAAAGGCGGTTGTTACCACCGAGAAATTGTTTGCCAATCAAAGCAGGCCGGCATCTGAAATGAGCATTGAAGATCTTGAAGGCCTGGAAGGTGTTGTAAAAGCAGCCATTTCAAAAGCCAGCCTGGAGCAGGGCATCGATATCATATCGCTACTGGCGGAAACCAGGATAGCACCCAGTAAGGGCGAGGCCCGGAAACTGGTCCAGGGCGGTGGGATCAGTCTCAACCGTGAAAAAGTAAATGATGCTCAACTCATCGTTACCAATGCGCATCTTTTACATAACCGCTATATTTTATTACAAAAGGGGAAAAAGAACTATTACCTGGCGGAGGTAACAAGCTAAAATACAAAATATCGAATTTTAAATGTAAAAGTGGCCTCCATGCTGCGATCTGAATGATACCGCACAATACAGTCCGATACTTTTACATTTAAAATTTCACATGGATTATTTTACATTCCCTGGAGTTTACTTTAGGGTCTTAAGTACTTTCCACATCGCATCCGCCACCAGCTGGTTGCCTTTCTCATTTAAGTGAACGCGATCTCTTGTAAGAATATCCTTTTCTTTATTTTCCGGGTTGTTCGTTTTCAGGTAATCCAAAAACAGCTTGCGAAGATCTACCAGCGGTACGGAATTTTGAGCGGCATACTCCCGGATCCATTGCGCATACAGGTTCAGGTCACCATCCTGCTGGTTGGTAAAGTCATTCCGCTCACCAATTACCGAAGGTGTACATACCACCGGCTGGATCCCCCGTTTTTTCAACGTGGCAATAATGGCATCATAAAATTTCCCAAACTTATCAAAATCGGTACCGGTGCCCATGGCTTTATGCCACACATCATTGATGCCTACATATACAAAAACGATATCCGGCTGCTGATCCAGCACATCGGGCTGAAACCGCAGGAACAGGTCATACACTTTATTTCCACCGATCCCTTTCCCCACAAATTCAAACTGGTCGGCCAGCTTTTCCAGCTTGCTCATACTATCAATCCGCGTAATATATCCCCCGGGAGCCGCGCCCTGCTGGGTAATGGAATCTCCAAAAAAGATTACTTTCTTTTTCTTAACTGGCTGAAAAGCGAACATCATTAATACAAAAGGCAACAGCAATGCCGTTTTTTTCATCATCGTTAACGTATTTAATTTTTAATATAGTGGCAATTACAATCTCAACATCATTAACCCGGGCTCATCTTCTTTTCACAGATTCCAGGTACATGTGCAAAAATAATGACATCCGGTCAGCTGGCCTGATCAAACTGGATGATTTTCGAAGGATATCTTTTGGCATATGCAAATAGCATATTCGTAATGGTGCTGTTTTCTTTATAAGGTGTTACCTGGTCGCGCAGCTGCTCCGCCCGCTCGATCTGCATCTCGCCCGAAATAAATCCCATCCCATAAAAACTGCCCTTCCAAACAAGAATGCAGGACCGTTCGTCGTGGTGGATGCCCCGGTCTACAATTGCAAAAGATGGAAGATTCCCCAGGTACTCCATAGCCTCCAACACACGACCGTTATAACGTTCAGGAGCTTCTTTTTTTTCACAGGCACCGCCGCAAAGCAGCCGGTGCATTGTTTCGTCAACCAGCTTTTCATCAATAAAACACAGGCGGGGGCACAACCGGTAATCCTGCACCAGCTGCCGCAGCGAAGCTTTAGCACCTTCGAGATGATGAAAAGAGTTCAGCAGCAGCTTGCCCCGTACCATTTTGTCGATGCCCAACCGTAAATACCCATTTTGATCTTCATAGGAAACGATGCCATACAGCTCTTCGCGCCTTTTTTGCGAAGCGTTGAAACGTGGCCAGAGCCGCTTAATTTCTGTAGACTCTTTCACTGCGGCCATCAGTTCTGTGCCACATTCCTCATAACTGATATGATGCACATAGCGCATAAAATGTTGCCGCTGCCTTCCGGTGGAATTATTGCTGAAATGACTGCTTACGCGATACCGGATATTTTTGGCCTTTCCCACATATACTACTTTACCCTTATCGTCATGAAAATAATAGACCCCCGGCGTATACGGCAGCTGGTCAAAATCAGACTTGGGTACATTCGGTGGTAGCGCCTGCTCTTTGGATGTTTTTTTCAGACTTTTTGTAATATGTCCCTCTGTGTCTTTTTGTAAAAGCAACTGGAAGAGCGCTACGGTTGCATCGGTATCTCCTCCTGCCCGGTGTTTGTTATAATGTCCGATACCCAATGCCTGGCAAAGTTTGCCCAGACTATAGGAGCCATGTCCCGGCAATAATTTCCGGCTTAGCCGCACCGTGCACAGTTTATGAGTATTTAATTCATACCCGCAGGCCTGCAGCTGGCTTTTTACAAAAGAGTAATCGAAATTAACGCTGTGGGCAACAAAAACCTTATCCTGAAGTAATGCGTAAATCTTTTCCGCAATGGCCTCAAACAGGGGTGCTGTGGCTACCATTCCATTGCTGATACCGGTAAGTGCCTGGATATAGCCGGGGATCTGGTGCACCGGGTTTACCAGGGTTTCATAACGATCCCGCACCACCCCATCGGCATCCAGTACCTGGATGCTGATTTCCGTAATACCACTTGCTGCTGCATAGGTGCCGGTTGTTTCAATATCAACAATTGCGTATTGCATTCCTGTAAAAGGCTAATTTCGCAAAAAAAACAAACTTGAACGAAGAAAAGTTTATCATGTTTCGCAACCGGCTGACCAAGGTTTACCGGCATCTTTCAAAACAGGCACAGAAACAAGGCATTACCTGCTACCGGGTATACGATCATGATCTCCCCGAATTTCCGGTTTCCATTGAACGGTATGAGGATCATGCCTATGTAGCCGAATACAAACGCAGGCACCAGCTGGATGAAAATGCACATCATAAATGGATGGAACAAACCATCGCCATCATTTCAGAAATCACCGGTATTCCATCAACCCAGATCCATACCAAACTACGTCAGCGAAAAGCAGGGCGGCAGGGCCAATACCAAAAAACAGATTCCAAGAAAAATGAGTTCATTGTACAGGAGCAGGGATTAAAATTTATTGTAAACCTGGACGACTACCTGGATACCGGTCTCTTCCTCGATCACCGCTTAACCCGGAAAATGGTAAGGGAAGAAAGCGAGGCCCGGCGGGTGCTGAACCTTTTCGCCTATACCGGTTCCTTTTCCGTATATGCCGCTGCAGGAAAAGCAGCTGCTATTACAACGGTTGATCTTTCCAATACGTATACGCAATGGGCCGAGAGAAATATGCAGTTAAACGGCCTGGATCAGCCGGGCTATTCTTTTGTGCAAGCCGACGTGCTGCGGTATATTAAAGAAATTCCTTCGGGGACATACGATCTGATTGTAATGGATCCCCCTACCTTTAGCAATAGTAAACGGATGAACGAGATCCTGGATATTCAGCGGGATCACGTGTCCCTGATCAATGATTGCCTGCGCATACTGGCACCGGGAGGCATCCTCTATTTTAGCACCAATGCCCGCACATTTGTACTGGAAACGGATCAACTGCAAACAGATAAAATAAAAGACATTACCCGGGCTACAACACCCTTCGACTTTGAAGGCAAGCTGTTCCGCTGGTGTTACAAGCTGGAAAAATAGCATTGCCATAATACCGGTATCCATGTAAAATATTCAGGGAGTTAACGCATTACCTCAATGTGTAAAACACGCCCCTACTGTTATTTTCCATATTGCTTTTGCAGCAGGTACAGATAGGGAGCAAAATGATGATGTGCAAACTTATCGGCGGCGTCCTTTCCAAATTTTTGATAATATCCGGCATCCGGCATCAGGATAACAGGCACACCGGCCCGCATATAGTTCATTGAATGAGCATATTCCGGTTCTTTCAGATCGGGTAATGCTTTTTTTATTGCAAGTTTATACAATTTATGTCCCAGGATTTTCGTGTACGTGTTTTGTGCTTTCCTGGTTTTCCGGTTGAGCTTTCCATAATACATATTTCCAACAAAGCGCAGCAGGAATTTTTGCTTCTTCAGGCTTCCCGGAATATCAACGATAGGGTTTACCGTGCTCATATCCGAAACCCGCTGAATGCTATAAGGTGTTTCGGGCACCCAATCGGCCGCGTTTACCACCGAATAGGCCCAGCCTCCCTTGTTGATGAAATCAAAATCATAGGCATACTGCATATTGCCCGGTTTAGGAGCCGCACTCGCATAGGTTTTAAACCGGATATCGCCCGGCAATGCTCCCGCCTGCCGCTGATAATAAAAATAAGAGCTCACCAGGTAGCTCAGTGCCCCGCCCTGGCTATGTCCGAAAATAAAAAAGTCGCGCACTCCTTTTTGATACAGTTCTTTGATCTTCGGCATCATGTCCGTTACCAGGTAGGCCATACCGATTGTCCAGCCCGCATGTACATATGCATCCTTGCTTTCCGCCAGCTTATAATCAAACTTTGTAGTCGCATTTAGTTGCAGGGAACCTGTGGCCGGGATCATGGGGCAATAATAATTCTCCATCCAGCTGACCATATCCCCCACGGTTCCCCGGATATTGATCACCGCCTGATTTTGCTCATTGAGGTACAACCACCAAAGATTCTTCATCCCTACCTCCGGTGATTTATACACCAATTTGTACGGATCTTTTTGTTGTTCCCGCTGCGCTTTATCAGGAATGCTGCTTTCATAAAAAGCCATCGACAAAAAGTCGGCATATTCCTTTACATCAAATACCGGTTGAAACTGCTGGGCAAACATCGGCCGGGCCACCAGCAATAAAAGGATAAAAAACCGCATACGTAAGTGCATCATATTCGATTTAGTTTGATGCAAAATTAACCATTCAAACAATAAAAAGCTGCATATGACCTACCCGCGGTTGGCCGCCTCTGAAAGCACTGTTGCCTTAAACGGTTTGCTAAAAGCCAGATCGTCCGGCACCTACGCCAACAAAAAATCCCGGCCTTTTGCAGCCGGGATCTCAAATCGATAAAACCGTTATTAAAGTGTTTTTAATACATCATTCATATTCCGCACGGCATCGGCGCTTTTGTTAAAGGCCGCCTGCTCTTCATCCGACAATTTAAAATCGAGAATGCGTTCCCAGCCATTACGGCCAAGGATCACCGGTACCACCAGCGAAATATCGTTCTGGCCATATTCTCCTTCCAGGGCCACTCCGCAGGAGATCAGCTTTTTTTCATCCCGCAAAATACTTTCTACCATGGCAGCCGTTCCGGCACCAGGTGCATACCAGGCAGAGGTGCCGATCAGTTTGGTAAGCGTGGCTCCGCCAACCATGGTATCCGCTACAATTTTATCCTGCTGTTCCTTTGTTAGAAAGTTTGTAACCGGTGTGCTGTTCCAGGTTGCATGGCGAATAAGCGGAATCATGGTGGTATCGCCATGCCCACCGATTACTACCGCATTCAGGTCACCGGGTGAGCATCCCAGCTCCTGGCTCAGGTAATACCGGAAACGTGCAGAATCCAGTGCCCCGCCCATTCCCAGCACGCGGTGCTTGGGCAACCCAGAGGTTTGAAGTGTGAGATAATTCATCGTATCCATCGGGTTGGATACAACAATGATAATGGTATCCGGAGAATATTTTAAAATATTTTCGGTAACACTTTTTACAATTCCGGCATTAACGCCGATCAATTCCTCGCGCGTCATGCCCGGTTTGCGGGGAAGCCCGGAGGTGATCACCACTACATCCGATTGTTCGGTAGCTACGTAATCGTTGGTAACCCCTTTGATCTTGGTATCAAATCCCAGCAACGCGGCTGTTTGCATCATATCGATAGCTTTTCCTTCAGCTACGCCCTCCTTAATGTCAAGCAGCACCAGCTCCGATGCTAATTCTTTCCTGGCAATATTGTCGGCACAGGTAGCACCGACAGCTCCGGCACCTACTACAGTAACTTTCATATAATCGTTTTAAAGATGAATTGAATAGAAACAAATTTAACTGATTACGTTTCAATAAACCAATGCCGTTATAAAAACCCTCAAGAAATAAAAAAATCAAAAAAAATATTACAGAACATGTTGTTACAATCGTTTGATTTCCTATATTTGCAATCCCAAATCTGACAGATGTCAGCACAAAGGGCGGATTGATCCATGGTGTAACGGTAGCACTACTGATTTTGGTTCAGTCAGTTAAGGTTCGAATCCTTATGGATCAACAAACGGTACTAAATATTTAGTACCGTTTTTTTTATGTATAGATCCTGCCAAACCTGCATCACGCTGCTAAAATTATAGCAACGGCAGCACCTGCATTATTATAGATACATCGTATTCAATTATCTTTGAACACACAAAATCACATATGTTAAAAATAGGGATTGTTGGCGTTGGCCATCTGGGAAAATTTCATCTGAATAACTGGCTGGAAATTGAGGGAGTTGAAGTTGTTGGGTTTTACGATCCGAACGAGGAAACTGCTAAAGAAGTTATTGAAAAATATAACATCAAACGCTTCTTTGATGTGGACGCTTTTTTGGCGCTTTGCGATGCGATCGATATTGTAACTCCTACCACCTTTCATTACCAATGGTGTGAAAAAGCCATTAAGCTCGGCCGCCACGTATTTGTAGAAAAGCCGTTTGCAGACACGATGGAAGAAGCCCGGGAACTGGTGAAGCTGGCAAAAGAATCCAATATAAAATTACAGGTGGGACATGTAGAGCGTTTTAATCCTGCTTTCCTGGCATTAAAGAACGTGTCACTTAAACCTATGTTCATCGAAGTACACCGGCTGGCACAATTCAACCCCAGGGGTACGGAGGTGAGCGTGATTCTGGATTTAATGATTCACGACATCGACATTATCCTGAGCATTGTAAAAAGCGATGTAAAACGAATTTCAGCCAGTGGTGTGGCGGTGCTTACAGAAACACCAGATATCGCCAATGTACGGATCGAATTTGACAATGGTTGTGTAGCCAATCTCACCTCCAGCCGTATTTCTATGAAGAAGATGCGGAAAATGCGCCTGTTTCAAAAAGATGCCTATATCGGGATCGATTTTCTCAACAAGAAAACAGAGATCATCAAACTGAAGGAAGTTACCGACGAAAATGTATTTGCATTTGATATTGATACGCCTGGCGGTGGAAAAAAAACCATTGCAATGGCGAACCCGGCGGTTCCGGAAGTAAACGCCATTAAAAAAGAGCTGGAAGAATTCCGGGATGCCATTTTAAACAATACCCAAACGGTTGTATCAGAAATTGATGGTCTAAAGGCCATGGATGTTGCACACCAGATCCTGGAAAAGATTGGCAATAACACAATAAAACAGTAGTGGAAAAACCTAAAAGCATTTCCGCTTCCTGGTACCTGCTGGCTGATTATTCGGGAGCAGCACTATCCTGGCTGATCTTTATCAGCCTGCTGCGCAGAGGCATCGGGAACCTGGAGCCTGCCGACTGGCTGGTTACGCTTTTTATTGTTCCGGTGTTGTGGCTTTTATTGTTTACACTGGCAGGCAGCTATGGCAATTTATATAAGAAATCAAGAGCAGAAGAATTCCTGGTTACCCTGGTTTGCTCCGTTATTGGCAGCACCTTCCTGATCTTTATTTTTCCTGAGCTAAAATATCATTTATATATCGGCATCCTGCATCTGCTGTTCCGGCTCATCATTTTACATTGCACCATTACCTGTATTTTCCGGGGACTGATCCTTACGGTGGTGAAGCGGCAGATCAAGAACAGGTCGGTTGTTTTTAATACCCTGCTGCTCAGTGATGCGCAATCAGTAAATGCAGTTGTAACAAATACCGGGAAAGGCTTGTCGGAAGCGGCTTTTCACTATGTGGGTTATATAGAGCCGCTGCCAGGATCGCACGCAGCGGCTGTTCACCTGCCGCGGTTGGGTGCATTGCCGGAACTGGAAACGGTTATTTCGCAGCATAACGTAAAAATGGTGATCATCAACAATAACAGTGCATCCTTTGCACTGCCGGTTGAGGACCTGGTAAGCCGTTTGAGCGAAAAAGACGTAGAGATTAACCTCGTTCCCAAAACAATCGATATCCTTTCCGGTTCGGTAAAGATCGGCAGCCTGCTTGGCGGAGGACTTGTAAACATCCCCAATACCCTGCTCAGCAACTGGCAGTCGAATATTAAAAGAGTACTGGATGTAGCCGTTGCCTTTTGGGGTATGATTTTTTTATTTCCACTATATCTTTTTGTGGCCCTGCGGGTAAAACTGAGCAGTTCCGGCCCCATCTTCTACAAGCAGGAACGGATCGGGTACAAGGGAAAGCCCTTCATACTTTATAAATTCAGATCGATGTACCTGCATGCCGAAACCGGCACACCCCTGCTATCCTCCAAAAATGATCCGCGCATTACCCGCTGGGGAAGAATTATGCGCAAATGGCGGCTCGACGAGCTTCCCCAGCTCTGGAATATTCTGAAAGGTGATATGAGCCTGGTAGGCCCCCGGCCGGAACGGGCCTATTTTATTAACCAGGTCATAAAACAATTCCCTTCTTATAAGTACGTATTGAAGGCCCGGCCCGGCCTTACCAGCTGGGGAATGGTGCAGTTTGGCTATGCGGAAAACCTCGAAGAAATGATCGAACGCAACCGCTACGACCTGATGTATATCGAAAATATCTCGCTCCTGTTGGACCTCAAAATTTTATTGCATACGTTTCGGATCCTTTTACAGGGAAAAGGGAAATAGCCAAATGACATTTGTTATGCCGGCTTTAAACTCCGGCAGGTACGATCCGCTGATAAACAACCGTACACAGCTACAGGCTCCATGATTCCCATTTTATGCCGGGTATAACCCTATTTTTTTAACCACCGGATCAGCAGGGGAAGCTGGTTCATAATTATCCTGAAATAGCTGATCTTTTCAGCACCAAACTTCATGAAGAACTGTGCGGCGCCCGGCAGGTCAGACCCCTCAAAGCGCAATATCCGGTCCGCACCTGAATGGTCCCGGATAATTGCGTCAATCAATTGATAGAACGCGCCGTGCTGCTTCCCCTGTTCTGTGGCACCTCCCAATACCGTATATAGGTAACGTTCATCTTTAAACAATACTAAAAAAGCAGCAATCCGGCCGTCGGGGAAGCGCACATAGTATCCCTCAGCCATGCCCCTCTTTTCAGCTTCGAGCGCACTGGCTTCAATGCGTTCATAAGCATCTGCCGCCAACCCGCCAACCTTGCTGTCATATTCGGCAATATAGGCCCTGATCACTTCCGGGATAGCCACTTGCCGCTCTATATACATTCCTGCAGCAGCTGCTTTCCGGACCATTCGTTTTGCCGACCGTGCATACCCACGAAAAATGGCAGGATAAGCGTCAAAAAGAGGCAGCAGATGATTTGCGCGCGTTGTTATTTTTAAAGGACGTCCTGCCGTAATATTTTGAAAGCAGTTCGATTCTTTCAGGGCGATGTCCCAGTAAACATCTTTTCGTGGTATTGACTGTAAAAAGCGGCTTACCAGCTCAGCTTCGGCATTTTTACAAAAGATACCCAGGGCGTTTGTAAAGAATGGTTGATACAGATACTGCAACCCATATTTTTGATTCCAGACCAGCGGCATCACGGCTTCATAATCATTTAAAACAAGTCCATCCCAGTTTTTTGCCACGGCATCCAGGAAGAAGGTGCGTCCGTAAATAACCCCGTTTGGGTCGTTGGATATACAGGAGTTCCATTTTCCAGCATCCAGATCCCTCCGTTTCACCAGGCGAATATGGTCCTTAATAAACATACGCATGCAAAATGGGTTATTTGTTGTTCAAATTTATCATCTTTATATTTTTTTTTTAAGATTTGTCCAATTTCAAACCACCCGGTTGTTATGGTAGTATAAAACATTTAATAACCGTCCCGCACAACGGGAAAAAAAAATTGAAACCATGGAACAAAGAATCAAATTCACAGAAACAGGAAAAGACGCATTATCTACACTGTACCCTGTAGGAAGGTACCTGAAGCAAACCACGCTCGATCAGCAATTGTTGCATTTGATCTATTTCCGGGTATCACAGATCAATGGTTGTGCCTTTTGCCTGGATATGCACGCCAAAGACCTCCGGGCCGGCGGGGAAACCGAGCAACGTCTGTATGTATTGGATGCCTGGAGAGAAGCACCCTTTTACAGCGATAAAGAGCGCGCTGCATTGGCCTGGGCGGAGGCATTGACCAAACTAAGCAGCACCCTGGTACCGGACGACGTATATAAAACAGCAGCTGCCCTTTTTACTGAAAAAGAATTGGTAGACCTGACCCTTGCGGTAACCACTATTAATACCTATAACCGCTTCAATATTGCGTTTGGTGCACCCGTAGGCGCTTATAAAGTGGGACAGTTTGCATAAACAATAGTTACAAAATTTTAAAATTAGATTTATGAAAGATTTTTTATTTCTGTTTCGTGCCGATTACGTGGAATATGCCAAGCGCTCCCCGGAAGAACTGCAATCCATGACCAAAAAGTGGATGGATTGGATCGGCGGTATTGCCGCGCAAAATAAACTGGCCGACCGGGGCAACCGGCTCGAAACCGGCGGACGCGTGATCCGGCCCGGCAACCTGATCACCGACGGACCTTTTTGCGAAATAAAAGAAAGCCTGGGAGGTTATATTGTGGTGAAAACCGCTACCATTGATGAAGCAGCTGAAATAGCAATGGGATGCCCCGTTTATCAAATCGGAGGTTCCGTAGAAGTTCGTGAAATCAGTGTAATGTAAGATCATGGAACAAACTGGTTTGCTCCCCCATTTATTCCGTACAGAGTACAGCAAGATCATTGCTGTACTCTGTAATCATTTCGGTATGGACCATATAGAAGTAGCGGAAGATATCGTAAGCGATACCTTTCTGACAGCTGCAGAACTTTGGGGAATGAAAGGTGTTCCGGAAAATCCCGCCGCCTGGTTGTATACTGTTGCAAAAAACAAAACCCGCAACTATTTAAAACGCCACCAGCTTTTTGAAAAAAAGATCGCCGTTGACCTGAGGTCCCAGGCTGTAGAAACCGAAACAGATATCGACCTCTCTACTACGGCTATTGCCGACAGCCAGCTGGCCATGATCTTTACCGTATGCCATCCTTCTGTTTCCCGGGAGGCGCAGATCGCCCTGGCATTAAACCTGCTTTGTGGTTTTGGCGTACAGGAAATAGCCGATGCCTTCTTAACCAATAAGGAAACCGTTTACAAAAGGCTGAAACGTGCCAAAGAAAAATTGCGGGAAGAAAATATTGCTATTGCTTCGCCTACCGTTCAGATGGTGGCAGAGCGGATGGAGACCGTATTAACAACGCTTTACCTGTTATTTAACGAGGGATATTATTCGATTTCCGGAGATCACCCCCTGAAAAAAGACTGCTGCATGGAAGCGATGCGCCTTTGTTTGCTATTACTGGGGAACCCGCTTACTCATACACCGGCCACAAACGCACTGATGGGATTGATGTGCTTTCATGCATCCCGCTTTGAAGCCCGTATCAATAGTAACGGTGAAATCATCCTCTATGAAGACCAGGATATCCGGCTTTGGAATAAAGACCTGATTGAAAAAGGCATTTTTTATCTCAACAGCTCTGCAAACGGCAGCCAGGTAAGCAAATTTCACCTGGAAGCAGGTATTGCATATTGGCACACCCATCCCGAAGATTCAAAAGAAAAATGGGAAGCCATCCTGCAATTGTACAACAAGTTGCTGATGCTGGAATACACCCCCATAGCGGCCCTTAACCGTACTTATGCTCTGGCCAAGGCTAACAGCATTAACGAAGCCATTGCTGAGGCAGAAAAACTAAAACTGACCGACAATCATTTTTATTTTGTACTGTTGGGCAAACTTTACGAGCACCTTGATCCCGCAAAAGCCAAAACACTTTTACAAACGGCAAAAGGGATGGCGCATTCTGAAAGTGACCGTCAGCTGATCCAGAAAAAAATAACAGAACTGGAAGAGAAGCGCTAACTTAGAGGGACGTTTCAATTATATAAGGCTCCATGTTATGGCATACGATGAAGCACTGGCCGAAAAAGTACGGGCCCACCTTTCTATATTTCCTGGTATCGAGGAAAAACCAGCCTTTCAGGGACTGGCATTTATGATGAATGATAAAATGCTGCTGGGTGTGCGCAATGAGGAACTATTGTGCCGCTTCGACCCGGAGTTGCATGATGCACTGGCAGCCTCCGGCAATTTTCGCGAAATGATGCACCGGGATAAAGTGGTTCGGGGCTATTTATATGTTCCTGTCTCTCTGCTAAAAACAAAAAAAGATTTTCAATACTGGATTGGACTGGCGACGGCCTATAACGAAACAGCCAGTACATCAAAAAAAAGAAAAAGAAGTCAACAGACGCATAAATAACAACGAATGAAAGCGATCGTTCTTGAACAATTCGGAAGTATCGATAACCTGCAATTTAAAGAGGTTCCGGTTCCACAGCCGCAGGCGGGTGAAATATTAATCAAAGTGGTTTTTGCCGCCGTAAACCCTTACGATCGTAAGGTTGTAGAAGTATATGGAAAAGAGGTAGGTGTTCAGGTTCCGGTAATACCCGGTTCTGAACTTTCTGGTATCGTGGAAGCTACCGGCGAAGGCGTTACCGGTTTTTTACCCGGCGATGCGGTTTGCGGTAACCTGGGCAGCTTTGGTGGTTGCTATGCCGAATACGCGGTGGTAAAAGCAACCGATGTAGTGAAAAAACCGGGGGCCGTTTCTTTTGAAGCTGCGGCTGCAATTCCGGTAGCAGCACTTACCGCCTCAAAGGCGATCCTGGATGAGGGCGGATTAAAAGCCGGTGAAACAATCCTGGTTCATGGGGCATCCGGGGCCATTGGCGCCATGGCTGTACAGCTGGCAAAAGCAGCTGGTGCCCATGTTATCGCCACTGGGTCCGGAAAAAATGAGGAGCGGATCAAAGACCTGGGAGCAGCTATTTTTATTGATTACACCACACAGGATTTTACCAAATTTGCCAAAGATTTAGATCTCGTACTCGATACCATCGGGGGTAAAACCCAGGAAGATTCTTTCACAGTGCTTAAACAAGGCGGCCGGCTCATCAGCCTGGTACAGCCACCTTCTGAAGAAAAGGCGGCGCAACACCAGGTACATGCAAAAATGATCTTTGGTGGTCCCAATGCCGAACGCCTGGAAAAAATAATGCAGCAACTGGCGGATGGCGTTTTAAAAGTAACGATAGAAAAAGTATATGTGCTGTCCGATGCCAAAGAGGCTCTTCAAACAATCAAAACCGGCCATCGTACAGGAAAACTGCTCTTGAATCCCTGATCAATATATGGGAATGACGGTCACCTATGCGGCGAACGGGTACTGGTCATAGCAGGTTTATCAGCGCGAAGCCGGGTTGCTATGGAGCAATTGCTCCGCGGTCATCAGATCGATCGGGTGCGTAATTTTGATATTGTTCTTTTCACCTTCCACCAGGGAAACCTTCATACCAAAAGCTTCCACAACAGAAGCTTCATCGGTAAATTTTTCTTTCTGCTCAATTGAAAAAGCGGGGATCAGCAGTTTGCTGTGAAATACCTGCGGAGTTTGCACCAGCACTACTTTTTGGCGGTCCAGTGCATCGCTGCCGTCTTCTGTAAGTAACCGGACACTATCGCTGGCAGTAACCACCGGGATCGCACTGCCGGTTTCAACAGCCTGCTCATAGCAACGACGGATCAGCTCCGGCGAAACCAGGCACCGTACGGCATCATGTACAAAAATAATGGCTTCATCTTCTACCAGCTGTAAGCCATTCTTAACCGATTCAAAACGGGTAGCACCGCCAATGGTAATACGAACCCGGTCTTTATCAAAATAGGCATCAATGATTTCCTGGCCCATATCGGTATACGCCTCCGGTAATACCAGAATAATATCCAGGTCTTCATAGGCCTTTAAAAACGTATCGATTGTATAGTATAAAAGAGGCTTGTTTTTCAATAATAAAAATTGTTTGGGCAACTCCACCCCCATTCTCGTACCCGCACCTCCTGCTACAATAACCGCTGTCTTCTTCATGTTCTAATTTCTGATTTGGGATTTCTGATTTCAGCATTATGCGTTCAGCATCCCTCACTATTAACTATCGCCTATTCACTTTTCTTAATCATCCAGCTTTAACACCGCCAGGAATGCTTCCTGCGGAACCTCTACGTTACCGATCTGGCGCATCCGTTTTTTTCCTTCTTTTTGTTTTTCCAGCAGTTTCCGTTTCCGGCTGATATCTCCTCCGTAACACTTGGCGGTAACATCTTTTCGCATAGCGGAGATGTTTTCCCGGGCTACGATCTTGGCTCCAATGGCCGCCTGTATGGCGATCTGGAATTGCTGACGCGGCAGCAGCTCCTTCAGCTTTTCGCAAAGTTTTCTTCCGAAATCCTGTGCGCGTCCCCGGTGAATCAATGCACTCAGCGCATCCACTTTATCATTGTTCAGCAGGATATCCATTTTTACGATATCACTTTCGCGATATCCCAAAGGATGGTAGTCAAAGGATGCATAGCCCCGCGTCTGGGATTTCAGTTTATCGTAAAAATCGAATACGATTTCTGTCAGCGGCATTTCAAAGATCAGTTCCACCCGCGTTGTGGTCAGGTAACTCTGGTTGATCAGGATACCCCGTTTCCCCAGGCAAAGGGTCATGATATTACCGATATAATCCGGTTTCGTAATGATCTGTGCCTTAATATAAGGTTCCTCGATCCGGTCTGTTTTTACAGGATCCGGAAATTCGGTAGGATTGTTTACAATGATGGTTTCACCCTTTGTAGTGTGTGCAATAAAGCTAACGTTGGGTACCGTAGTAATTACGGTTTGGTTAAATTCCCGCTCCAGCCGCTCCTGTATGATCTCCATATGCAGCATTCCAAGGAAGCCGCACCGGAAACCAAATCCCAGCGCCTGAGAGGTTTCAAGCTCAAAGGTCAGTGAAGCATCATTCAGCTGGAGTTTTTCCATGCAATCCCGCAGTTCTTCAAACTCATCTGTATTTACCGGGTAAATACCAGCAAATACCATTGGCTTCACTTCTTCAAATCCCTTAATGGCCACCGGACTGGCATTGCCGGCCAGGGTAATGGTATCCCCTACTTTTACTTCTTTGGCATTTTTGATACCGGTAATGATATAGCCCACATCCCCTGCACGCACTTCATTCCGTTCGGTCATTTTCAGTTTCAGGATACCGATCTCATCCGCCTCATATTCCTGTCCGGTACTTACAAACTTCACTTTATCGCCCTTTTTCAGTGCTCCGTTCAGGATCCGGTAGTAAACGATGATTCCCCGGAAACTGTTGAACACACTATCAAAGATCAGGGCCTGTAACGGAGCCTGCGGATCACCCTTGGGCGCCGGAATTTTTTCTACAATGGCCTCCAGCACCGCATCAATGCCCAACCCCGTTCTTCCGCTGGCCAGTAAAATATCTTCGGGTTTGCAACCGATCAGGTCAATGATCTGGTCTTTCACCTCGTCGATCATGGCCCCGTCCATATCAATTTTATTGATCACCGGAATAATTTCCAGGTCGTTATCAATTGCCAGGTACAGGTTACTGATGGTTTGTGCCTGTATTCCCTGTGTGGCATCCACCAGGAGCAGGGCCCCTTCGCAGGCCGCAAGGGCGCGACTCACTTCGTAGCTAAAATCTACGTGACCCGGGGTGTCGATAAGGTTCAGCACGTAGTCTTCACCGGCTTTAGACCGGTAATTGATCTGGATGGCATGGCTTTTAATAGTAATGCCCTTTTCCCGTTCCAGGTCCATATCATCCAGTACCTGGTCCATCATTTCACGGTCGCTGATGGTATTGGTGGCCTGTAACAGACGGTCTGCCAGGGTGCTTTTGCCGTGGTCGATATGTGCTATAATACAAAAATTCCGTATATTCTTCATGCTGATACCCTCATTTTCAAGGGCTGCAAAGGTACGCCTTTTGGAGGAATTCCGGGGGAATTTCGGGTTTGGCAATCAGCAGAACACTATCAGTCGTTAGTATAGATTAAAAAAGCCTGGCAAGCACCATCCAACCAACCATGGTTTTTGAAAGCGGTTATGATGAAGCAGCAACATTCAATTTAAGATTAACCCTTCTATACGGGCTTCCGGCGGCAGCGTTTGGTCCATAAAAAAAGCTGTTACCATAACAGGAACAGCTTACAATCACTTTTTGATATTTTTATTTTCTCTCTTTCAGGGATATTTTTACTTTTTTTACAAACGCCTCAGTAACGCCTGCCAGTGCTGCAATTTTGGCAACATCGAAATTAGTGCCGGAGAGCAGGTTACATACAACTTCATAGCCCTTTTGTGCTGCGCCTTTCTCCAATCCTTTTTCTTCGGCAGTTTCTAACACGGAGTACTCGGTCCATTTATCTAAAACATCTTTTTGGTACAACATATATTCCTCCTTTTTTAGATTAGCGATTTCAGCTATTTTAAACAGCTTCTTAAATATCTCCTGATGCAAATTTACCGGAATTTTATCTAATTGTGCCATATTCCGCAATATATACATCCAACGTTCGAGGTCGGTTTCGAGCTCTGTGGGTCCCATGTTAAAATTGGGTAACTCTAAAAATATAAACCCCAGCTTGTTATAAAATACTTCCCCGGTTTCTTCTTCAATCAGCCGCGCATGGTGCAGGTACTTTCCAGGGCGGGAATGCTTAAAATTAAAATCTGTTAACCCTACAAAATAGACCTCCTTTAATTCAAAGTTCCAATGCTTACTACCCTTTGGCCCTTGTGCCTGTAGTTTGCTGGCCGTATAAAAAACAGCCCGGTCTGTAAAAAATTTCTGACCCGCCCGTTGCATTTCAATGATAAAAGTTTCACCTTCCATGCCCGTACATATAAGATCAACAATGGTTTTTCGATGATGCTTCGCCGGACCGCCGCTTTCCTGCGGATTATACACCAGGTCGCGTATGACTTTGCGGCCTTTAAACAACTCATTTAAAAAAGCGATCAGCAGATCTTTGTGCGGTTCTGAACCAAATATCCTTTTGAATCCGAAGTCAGTCAGCGGGTCGATGTACCGGCCTATCGGGGCCATCGACAGGTTTTTCATAGTAGCCATACCTAAAGATACGAATTTATTAAAACATATATTTATTTTAAAATATGAATTTCAAAATCACAAAACCGGCCGGATGCGCTGGAGTGGAGCATTTCTATTCTGTTAAAATTACCGGTGGCTGCGGGTAAAATCCCAAAATTCATCTCCCGTTTAAAATAAAATGATTAGTTTAGAAGGACTAAACGATTCGAAATCTATTAATTTTTAAACCGCCATCATGAGTACAACAAACTCGGAAAATGCCCCCCTGGCCAGTCTTGATGAATGGGAAGATGATTTGCTGCGCAGGTACCCCGATCCTGAAACCATTGCCACATCAAAAGGTACAGAGGAATACAGGAATTATGAAGATCCTCAGCGGGATACCGTAAAAGAATTTTATCGCCTGAACCATACCTTCCAAACCCACGATTTCGTAATGAAAAAAAGGGCCGATTTTCTCAAGTTCAACCGGAAGGAAATGACAGTTTGGGATGCATTTGATTTTTTAAACCAGCTGGTCGATGATTCAGATCCCGACACGGACCTCGACCAGTTTCAGCACCTGTTGCAAACTTCCGAAGCCATCCGCAGAGACGGGCATCCGGACTGGATGGTACTTACAGGACTTATGCACGATATGGGTAAAGTGCTTTGTCTCTTTGGCGAGCCGCAATGGGCCGTGGTAGGTGATACATTTCCCGTGGGATGCGCATATTCCGATAAGATCGTCTATCCGGAATTTTTTAAGGAGAACCCCGATTTCGATAATCCCCGGTACAGTACCAAGCTGGGCGTATATGAGGCGGGATGTGGATTGCGCAACGTAACCATGTCCTGGGGACATGATGAATACATTTACCAGATCATGAAAGAACATCTGCCGGAAGAAGGGTTGTATATGCTTCGCTACCATTCTTTTTATGCCTGGCACCGCGAAGGGGCTTACGAATATTTAACCGATGATCATGATAAGAAAATGCTGAAATGGGTAAAAATGTTCAATCCCTATGATCTGTATTCAAAAAATCCGGAACCGCCGGATTGGAAAAAATTACAGCCCTATTATGAGAACCTCGTAAAGAGCTATCTTCCTTCCACATTAAAATTCTGACGGGAAGCACAGGATCTGCCGGTTTCCGGATGCCGAATGCCGGTAGATCCGTCCCTTTCCAGGATGTTACATGTTCAACGAGCATAACGAAACCTGCCTGGTCCCCTAAACAGCGGTAAACCCGTCTTTAACTGGAAAGGTAATGATGATTGCCGTTTGTTTTCTCAAATCCTTCCCACTCCATTAAGCCAAACGATCGCTGATGCATCAATTACAACCACTGGACTATTTTGTATTCCTGATCTATTTTGCGGGCGTATCTGCCTACGGATATTACGTTTACCGGCGTAAAAAATCGGCTACTACCAGTTCAAAGGATTTTTTTCTGGCAGAAGGTTCGCTGACCTGGTGGGCCATCGGGGCCTCACTGATTGCATCCAACATATCTGCCGAACATTTTATCGGTATGAGCGGATCCGGCTTTGCATTGGGACTGGCCATCTCCTCTTACGAATGGATGGCCGCTGCCACTCTCATCATTGTGGCTATCTTTATCATACCGGTATATCTGAAGAACAAGATCTTTACCATGCCGCAGTTTCTTTCGGTACGGTACAATGATAAGGTAAGTACCATTATGGCGATCTTCTGGCTGCTGGTATACGTTTTTGTAAACCTCACCTCGATCATTTACCTGGGAGCCCTGGCCATTTCATCGATCAGTAACCTGAGCTTTGAAGCCGCTATCGTCGGGTTAAGTGTATTTTCTGTTCTGGTAACCCTGGGTGGTATGAAGGTGATCGGTTATACAGATGTGGTACAGGTGATCGTACTGATCATTGGCGGGCTGATCACTACCTACCTGGCGCTTTCCCTGCTGGCCGACCGCTTTGGTTTTGATGGGAATATCTGGAAGGCACTGGGCATTTTACGAAAAGAAGCCCCCACCCATTTCCACATGATCTTTAAAAAAGATGATCCGCATTATTACGAGTTGCCGGGGATGTCGGTGCTCATTGGTGGTATGCTGATCAATAACCTGGCCTATTGGGGCTGTAACCAGTACATTGTACAACGCGCATTGGGAGCCGACTTAAAGACCGCAAGGAAAGGGATTCTTTTTGCTGCCTTTTTAAAGCTGCTGATACCCGTTATTGCGGTATTGCCGGGCATTACCATGTTCGTATTATATAAGAATGGCATGTTCCAGGCAGAAATGGCCGACGCAGCCGGAACAGTAAAACCGGACCATGCCTATCCCACCCTTATGAACCTGCTGCCGGCCGGCCTGAAAGGTGTGGCTTTTGCCGCTCTTACAGCAGCCATTGTGGCCTCCCTTGCCGGAAAAGCCAATAGCATTTCGACCATTTTTTCGCTGGATATCTATAAAAAATTCTTTAACAAGGCAGCCTCCGAACAAAAGCTGGTACGTGTTGGACGTTGGGCGGTTATTACAGCAATGGTACTGGCCGCATTGGTAACACCGGCGCTCAGGTCGCTGGACCAGGCCTACCAGTTCATCCAGGAATATGTAGGCTTTTTTTCTCCGGGGGTGCTGGCCATTTTTCTGCTGGGTATGTTCTGGAAGCGCACCACTGCCGGTGCGGCCCTGGCCGGTGCACTGCTTACCATTCCGATTTCTACCGTGCTCAAATTCCTGCCGGTTTGGACCCGTGGTGCCTTTCCGGACTATCCCTTTCTCGACCGGATGACCATTACTTTTTTCTGCGTGGTACTTTTAATGGCGGTCATCAGCCTTTTATCCCCGCAGAAAACTGCGGTTACCGCTTCCATCGAATTAGACAAACGGCTTTTCCGGGTTTCTCCGGAGTTCCTGATGGGTTCGGTACTTATCTGCGGCATCCTGGCGGCCCTGTATACCGCTTTCTGGTAACCCTTTCTATATTAAAGGTATTTTCTACTATTAAAACTTGATCCGGAACAAGTATCGGCTTGTTTCAGGCGTATTTTGTCCTATCCGGCAGATTTTTCGTGCTCTGATGTTGCGTTTTTGTCCGTTGCTGCGTTACTTCAGACAGAACAATATGTGTATTCCTCAAAATATTAAAATGATGAAAAAAGTTTCCCTGGCTGGTCTTTTACTATTAACCGTTGTGTTCCTGGGCTCCTGCTTAAAACACAAGGATAGTTATTATGACAGTCCCGAATTTCAAAATGCCGCAGCAGTAAGCATTATCAATGGCGCTCCGCTGGGCATGCCGCTGGATATCCAATTTGAGGGAACCCAGCGTTGGTTGCTGAACGAGTTCAATTATAAGTACCGGACCAATTATACACCCGTATACTCCGGCAACCGGAAGCTCTACGTGTTTAACAGAGGTGAATCGAAAGTCCTGATTTCAAAAAACATGACCTTTGAGCCCCGCAAGCGCTATTCCGTATTTTTAGTGGATACCTTAAGCAAAATGGATGCCGTGCTGGTGCGCGACAGCGTAATAGAGCCCAAAGCAGATTCTGTTTTACTGCGCTTTGCCAATATGAGCCCGGATGCCGGCGCCATTGACCTTTACCTGCAAGGAAATACCAAGCCCATAGCTCAAAATATCGGATACAAAAATGTAAGTACCTTTGTCAGCTTTAAATCCGATAAGGATATCAAATTTGAGGCAAGGGCCGCGGGCACGAACACAGTACTGGCAACATCGGATACAAAGAATTTATTTAATGGAAATCAATATACTATCTGGACAACAGGCTTTAAGTCGATGAATACAGACAACGGGAAACTTATTGTAGAGTTAATGGCGCATTATTATTAGTATATCCCATACGTTTCCATAAAAAATCAGTCCGCCGTTGTCAAAAACAGGCTGACTGATTTTTGCTATATTTAAAGAAGAGTGTAAAACATAAAAAGGGAATTGGGAATACAGAACGCCGAACTGGAACTGGTGCTGAAAAAATGCGAGCAGGACTCAGTACCGCATAAAGAAGCGCTTTATAAAGGCTATTATGGCTTTATAAAAGGCGTGGTGAGGCGTTATGTAAATGATTATCATGTAATGGAAGAGCTTGTGAATGACTCTTTTGTAAAAATTTTTAATAACCTGAACACATTTAAAGCCCCAGGTTTTTCTTCAGATATCGAACAATCTTTTAGAGGTTGGGTGGCAAAAATCGAATCCAGGACCGCCATTGATTTTTTGAGGAAGAAGAAAATGAACTTTTTGCAGGAGGAGCCGTCGGAGAATCATTTTCCGGAACAGCAGCCCTCCGGGGTGCACACCAGCGAGGTAAAAGATATCATGTCCTTGCTGAACCAATTACCAGAAATTCAAAAAACTGTTTTTAATTTATACGAAATCGAAGGATTCAGCCACGAAGAAATTGCCCGCTTACTGCAGATTTCCGAAAATGTCTGCCGGGTATATCTTTCGAGAGCAAAGAATAAATTAAAAGCGCTTTATATAAAACATTTTTAATAAAAAGTCATGGAAGACCATCAGGATGATTTTTTAAAACACATTAAGGACGTGCTCCGGGATCAGGAGGAGGAGTACCGGCCAGGTGCCTGGGAACAATTTTCCCGGCAGCACCTGCAGGCTGCTCCGGCCAAACCGGCGCGGATTGTTCCTTTATGGAGAAGAATTGCTGTTGCGGCGGCAGTTCTTGCAGGCGTATTTCTGATCGCCAACTATTTCATTACCACCGGCGGCAAACAGCAGGGAAATCTCGCAAACGGCGAACATTCCCATCCCGAAAAAACAGCGCCAGCTCCTGAAAAAGCAATCACATCCACACCTTCCCGGCCGGATCTTTCAGCAACCGGCGATCCATCACCTGAAAACCATGGTTTGATACCCGAAAAAGAAGCCGGCACTGTTATTTCTTCCTATCCTGTAAGTAAGCAGGGACAGCTGGCACAGAACGATGCGGTAAAAGAAACGCCCGAACTTCCGGCAAACCCCAATCCGTCCGCCGGCGCACCAGCCGGTCAGGAACCGGTGAAACAGTCTCCGCCGGTCGATAATCCACCGGCGCAGCGCCCCGTTCAGCCTGGCAGACCGGCTCCCTATAATGCCCCTTCTCATCCTGACAATTCCTATTCGTCGTTGGCGGCGCAGTTTCCCACACCGGCCCGGGAGCGGGAACATTCAAAAAAATGGACCCCCAGCCTTTATATTTCACCCATGTTTGGAGAAACGGATGTGAATGTAGGTTACGGTATCTCCCTGGGTTATGCCGTTAACGACCGGATAAAAGTAAGTGCCGGTGTTGCCCATAACAAACTGACCGCCTCAAGGGATTTTGATGTAACAGCTCCCCCCTCCAATGCTTCGCTCAGTGGTTCAGGAAGCAATGCGCTTTTGGCAGCCAGAAGTCTGGTTAATGCGGACGCCGCTGTTTCCAAACCACAGCTCGAAACGGTAAGAGCAGCGGTAAGCGGGTTTGATATTCCCGTAGACATCAGCTATAACATTTCAAAAAATCTTTATGCAAGTGCCGGTGTTTCAGGCCTTGTTGTTGTAAAGGATAATACTCAATACACTTACGTAACCAGCACAAACACAAGAGTTTCGGTAGAAAATAATGAAGGCATTCTCCAGGAAGATAAAAATATGCGAACAATGGAATATGCCACTTCCAACGCCGCACCGGAAGCTTCTCAAAAAGAGCGCACTCCGTTTATAGGCTTCTATAACCTGTCGATGGGCTACAAACAAAAGATCACGTCCAAAAACAATGTAGCCATTGAACCCTTCCTGAAAGTACCGATGAAAACCGTTTCAGATCAGAAACTCAATTACACAGGTATGGGTATCCGGCTGAAGTTTGATTTTTAGGATCTTGTTTTTTTAGTTATAGTTTATCCAGGCTGCATCAGAACAGGGTGCAGCTTTTTTATGGCTGCTATATTTTGAATACCACCAGAGGCCTCCGGGTTTGTCTTATTTATATACAGCAAGGATCAGGACCCGGATCACCGCTTGTTTACAGTTTTTTTGTGAATAACACTTTTTGTACACAAATCTGCCCGCCGTGTTTTTGTGTACAGCTTTTTTGTGTACAAAATCCTTGTACACAAATCTTTTGTACACAAACTTTTGCTGTTCCTGCAAAGCAGCGCACCATCTGAAACCAGGAAACTTACAGCGATGGAGGAACTCCCGGCGCGCCGTCCGGGAATACTGCAAAAGCCTGAAGCGCCTCCTGTTATCTCCTGGTAAATCGCCTGCCTGTTTTTAGTATGCTAAAGATTCCTATCTTTAGGATCAGCCATGAAATTACTGAGTGCAGCACAAATACGGGACTGGGATACTTATACCATGGAACATGAACCCATCGTTTCTCTGGAGCTGATGGAGCGTGCTGCCAATGCCTGTACCCGCTGGCTGCTTCAGAATACCCTGGCAGACGTATACTATATTTTTTGCGGAAAGGGCAACAACGGGGGCGACGGCCTGGCCATTGCCCGGCTGCTTTACAACTCCGGCAAAACGGCCAGGGTCTTTATCCTGGAATCAGATGCCAAAGGGTCGGATGACTATATTTCCAATTTCAATATCCTGCACCACCTGTCCGCCATTCCCATTTATCAGCTGCGGTCGGAGCAGGATTTTCCCGTGATCCCGGAATCCTGCATGATCATCGATGCACTCTTTGGTACGGGTTTGAACCGGGGACTGACCGGCCTGGCGGCACTCCTGGTTACGCATTTAAACAATGCCCTGGCTCCTGCCATTGCCATCGATATCCCCAGCGGCCTGTTTTGTGACCAGTCATCCCAAAATCAAAGCATTGTACGGGCGCGGCATACGCTCACCTTCCAGACGCTCAAAATGGCGTTCCTTGTTGCCGAAAATGAAGCTTTTTTCGGACAGGTGCATTTGATGGACATCAACCTTCATCCATCCTTCCCGGATCTTGTAAGCACTCCGTTCCATATCATCAACCAGGCATTGGCACGGCGGATATACCGGCCACGGGCAGCATTTGCCCACAAAGGCAATTTTGGGCATGCCCTGATCATTGCCGGCAGTTATGGCAAAACCGGCGCGGCGCTCCTCAGTACCCGCTCCTGCCTGAGATCCGGAGCCGGGTTGGTAAGCGTACATGTACCGGAGAAAAGCGTATCCATTATGCAAACCGCCGCCCCGGAAGCCATGGTACTACCGGATGCCGACGCCACCTGCATTACACAGCTGGGTTATCCGGCCGGTCATTTTTCGGCAATCGGGGTTGGACCAGGCATTGGAACCGCCACCAAAACCCGGTTCTTTTTACGCGAGTTGCTGGAACGGATCACCGGCCGTTTCGTACTGGACGCCGACGCCTTAAACATTATAGCCGAAACTCCAGAGCTTTTAAACCTGCTGCGGCCAGACAGCATTCTTACACCGCACCCAAAAGAATTTGCCCGTCTGTTTGGAACCTATGAAAACGACTTTAAAAAAATAGAGGTAGCTATTTCTAAAGCAGTGGAATTTAATATTGTAATTGTATTAAAAGGACACCGCACACTGGTGGCCCTGCCCGATGGTACCGGCTTTTTCAATATATCGGGCAATGCCGGCATGGCGAAAGGCGGCAGCGGCGATGTACTTACGGGAATGCTGACCAGTTTGATGGCGCAGGGTTATACCTCAAAAGAAGCGGCGATCCTGGGTGTATTTATGCACGGACTGGCGGGCGATTTTGCCGCCACCGCCCTGGGAATGGATGCCATGATTGCCACAGACATCATTGAACATATTGGAAAAGCCTTTGAAAAACTGCTATAAAAATGCAACCGGTAACACCTGTTTCATTTGCCGCAATTTTAAGCCGCCGGTGGGGAATTTTTTGCCGGAATAAGCCTTCTTTCTCCCTCTTTTTCAAAGCTTTCAAAAAAGATTTATAAATGATTTAAAAGTTTAAATAAAAACAGTTATCTGCTCAAAAAACGTCTAATTGCCACATTAAAAATAAGATTCCACTTATTGAATGCAACACTTATATTTGCAACCTTGCTTATGCCTTATATAATATATTAATGTAGAAAATTTATATGCAACATCTGATCTATTTAGTACCTCTAATGGCTATCATCGGCCTCATTTACACTTTATTAAAATTTCGATGGGTTGTTAAACAAGATGCAGGAACACCAAAAATGAAAGAGATCAGTAACCACATTGCTGAGGGCGCTATGGCTTTCTTAAAAGCCGAATGGAAGATCCTCGGCTACTTTGTGGTAATTGTTGCCATTTTACTGGGTGTATTGGCCAATGCCAACCCGCACTCCCACTGGATGATATCCGTATCCTTTGTTATTGGAGCTGTATTAAGCGCCGTAGCAGGTTACATCGGCATGCGGGCTGCTACTTTTGCCAATGTACGTACAGCCAACGCGGCCAGAACCAGCCTGCGTAAAGCGCTGAATGTTTCTTTTGGCGGCGGTGCGGTAATGGGTGTTGGTGTAGCCGGACTGGCGGTACTGGGTTTGGGTGGTTTGTATATTATCCTGAAACATTTTTTTGCGCCGGATGCCGACCTTAATTCCTCCGAAATGCTGACCACCATTGAAGTGCTGACCGGCTTTTCACTGGGGGCAGAATCCATTGCGTTATTTGCCCGTGTGGGTGGTGGTATTTATACCAAGGCTGCTGATGTGGGTGCCGACCTGGTGGGTAAAGTAGAAAAAGGCATTCCTGAAGATGATCCCCGCAACCCCGCCACCATTGCCGACAATGTGGGTGATAACGTGGGCGACGTAGCGGGTATGGGTGCCGATCTTTTCGGGTCTTATGTAGCTACGGTACTGGCCACCATCGTTCTTGGACAGCAGATCGATGTAGCGGATGGTGCCGATTTCCTGGGAGGTTATTCTCCCGTAGTATTGCCGATGCTGATTGCCGGCATTGGCATTTTGTTTTCGATTATCGGTACTTTTTTCGTAAAGATCAGCGAAAATGCGGGCATCAGCACTAAAACGGTTCAGAAAGCATTGAACATGGGTAACTGGGGCTCTATTATATTAACTGCGGTAGCATCTGCCGGATTGGTTTACTGGATCCTGCCGGAGCAAATGGTATTGCGCGGTTTTACATTTACCCAAAACGGGGTAATGGGCGCCATTGTGGTAGGACTGGCTGTAGGTGCTTTAATGACGATCATCACCGAGTACTACACGGCGATGGACAAGCGCCCGGTAAACTCTATTATTAAAAAATCATCTACCGGGCATGCCACCAATGTGATCGGCGGTTTGGCCGTAGGTATGGAGTCTACCTTTTTACCCATCCTGGTTTTAGCCGCAGGCATTGTAGCGTCTTACAAATGCGCCGGTTTATATGGGGTATCCATTGCAGCGGCCGCTATGATGGCAACCACTGCCATGCAGCTGGCCATTGACGCATTTGGTCCGATTGCTGACAATGCAGGAGGCATTGCCGAAATGAGTGAATTGCCCAAAGAAGTACGTGAAAAAACCGATGTGCTGGATGCCGTTGGAAATACTACTGCTGCTACCGGTAAAGGGTTTGCCATCGCTTCTGCAGCATTAACCGCGCTGGCGTTGTTTGCGGCATTTGTTGGAGTAGCCGGTATTAAGGGCATCGATATTTATAAGGCGAATGTGTTGGCCAGTCTTTTCCTGGGTGCCATGATTCCGTTTATTTTCTCGGCACTGGCCATCCGGGCAGTAGGCGAAGCGGCGATGGCCATGGTGGAAGAAGTAAGACGGCAGTTCCGCACTATTCCCGGGATCATGGAAGGCACAGCAACCCCGGAATACGATAAATGTGTGGCCATTTCTACGGAAGCTTCTTTGAAAAAGATGGTGGTACCGGGTGCCATTGCTATTATCTCCCCCATCATCATCGGCTTTTTACCCGGATTTGGTGCAGAAGCCCTGGGTGGTTTCCTGGCAGGTGCAACCGTATCCGGTGTATTGCTGGGCATGTTCCAGAATAATTCCGGCGGCGCCTGGGATAATGCCAAAAAATCATTTGAAAAAGGCGTAGAGATCAACGGGGAAATGTTCCACAAAAAATCGGATCCGCATAAAGCATCTGTAACCGGCGATACGGTGGGTGATCCGTTCAAAGATACTTCCGGTCCGTCTATGAATATCCTGATCAAACTGATGTCGATCGTATCCCTGGTTATTGCGCCTACGCTTGCACAGGTTGAAGGAAATGTTGCCAAACAGCCGGCACCGGTGAAACAGGAAATGACCAAAAATACAACGGTCGCTTCCGGTAAAATCGCCGCAAACTTCAGCGGTATCTCAAAATAACAGCAATCGTTAAAATAGATTCAGGTTGTTTCTGCAAAGAAGCAACCTTTTTTATTGGGAAAGTGCCGCTGAAACACAGAAGCACTGGATGGTTTTTGGGGCCGCAAGTGCGAATAGAAAAATTAGTCTGTGTTTCGGCGCCTCTGTGGCTCATTCACTATTTGATGTCTGCAAACACGAAGTATACCGCACCAATCATCAATAAAAAGCTCACCAGGTATTTCCAGTGAAAGGCATTATTGGCAAATGCAACCGCATAAATGGTAAACACCCCCAGGGTGATGACTTCCTGCGTGATCTTAAGCTGAAACAGGTTCACGCCTGCTTTTTGCCCCAGGCGGTTGGCGGGTACGGCCAAACAGTATTCAAAAAATGCAATCAGCCAGCTTAGCAGGATCGCCTTCCACAAAGGCCAGTTTTCATTCTTCAGATGATGATACCAGGCCAATGTCATAAAAACATTGGAACAAATCAGCAAAAGGATGGTTCTGTAATACATTCCGGACCGGATTTAGAATTTAGCTCAGCGCTTTTTTAAAAGCAGTAACCGCCACGGGATCGATACCGGAATGCCGGATGCTTTCGGTATCATTCATAAAGGCCGGTGTGCTGAATTTCATTTTTGAAGAAATCATTTCCCGGAGCGAACTATGAAACTGAATGCATCCGGTATCTTTGGCAAGGGCCTTTACATTATCAGCGCGCACACCGCTCCCGGGCATGATGATAATCCGCCCCGCGGCCTGCTCCTGCAGTTGGCGGATCAGCGGAGCACCCTGAATGGCCGTTAATTCCTGTCCGCTGGTGAGGATCCGTTCACATCCGGTTTTAATGATCTGCTCAAGGGCTTCGAGGGGATTTTTACACCGGTCAAATGCCCGGTGAAAGGTAACGCCCAATGGATACACGGCTTCAACAATCCGCGCGGTGCGATCGGTATCAATCTCCCCGTTGGCTTTTAAAAAACCAATGACCACTCCATCGCAATCCAGTGCCTTGCAATTAATGGCATCTGCCAGCATGCATTCAAATTCATCATCGGTATATAAAAAATCGCCACCCCTTACCCGGATAATCGGATAAATGGGCAGATCAAATTTTTCCCGGCAGGTTTTGATCACACCATAAGACTGGGTGGTACCTCCCTCGCCCAGGTTGGCGCAAAGTTCAATGCGATCGGCACCTCCCGCAACAGCGTTCTTTGTCGATTCAAAATCGGTTGTAGCTATTTCAATGGTGAAGTCGTTATATATATGAGACATGTGGGGGTTGGTAAGATGTTGTTAGTGAAAAGTTATTTGTTATTTGTTATTTGTAAAATAATAATTCGCATCTACCAGGGCCTCTTTTGTATTTGTTTTAATGGCATAGCTAAATCCTTTATGTATGGCGTAGGCACCTACCACCCCATTCCTGTTAATGGCAATAAATGCCACCTGTATTTTCTGCGCATCTGCTTTTTTGATCTTTACGATGCGTTCAATAATTTTCCTGCAGGCCACTTCCGGCCCGTATCCCTGCCGCATCATCTCTACCACGCTATGCGAGCCCGCAACCCGGATCACATCTTCGCCCTGCCCGGTAGCTACACAAGCCCCTGCTTCATTGTCTACAAACAGTCCGGCCCCAATGATCGGTGAGTCGCCCAGCCGGCCACGCATCTTAAAGCCCATGCCACTGGTGGTACAGCTGCCGCTGAGATTGCCCTTTGCATCCATAGCCAGCATACCAATGGTATCGTGATTCCATTCGCCATTATCGAACCGCTCCGGTGCAAAAGGGCCATGTCCTTTATTTTCGCGGTTGATCGCCGGTTCATATTTAGAATTTTCCAGCCATTTCTTATACGCCTTTTGTGCATCCGCCGATAATTCCTGCGGCTCCAGTGGAAATCCTTCTGCTACCGCAAACTGCTGGGCTCCGCTTCCCACCAGCATTACATGGGGTGTTTTTTCCATTACACGGCGGGCAACAGAAATAGGATGTTTGATCCGCTCTAAAAAGCCCACACTCCCGCAATTGAATTGATGATCCATGATGCTCGCGTCCAGCGTAACAATGCCATCCCGGTCGGGATTGGCGCCCAACCCCACACAACAGTTTTGAGACGCCTCCGTTATTTTAACACCGTTCTCTACCGCATCCAGCGCATTACCTCCTTTTGAAAGAATTTCCCAGGCTCCTTTATTGGCAGCCAAACCGGCATCCCAGGTAGATATGACAACCGGCCCATTTTGTGATACCACCTGCCCGCGGCTATTTTTGAGCAATAACGACGTTGCACCGGAGAGCAATCCAAGCTGAAGAAAACGCTTTCTGTTGATCATATACCTATTTTTTTTCGAAATTAATCATTCCCGCGCATTCTCCGGATAATGTGGGAATCTCAAAATGTGAAAATATGAAAATGTGGGAATGTGGGAATTGGAACGGAAGCCAGGGTAACGTAACGCCGAAAACAAGGAATAAAAAAACAAGATCCAAAGGCCCAAATCTCAAGACACAAGATCCAAAGAGCCAAGCTCAAAATACAAGATCCAGCGCTCAAACCTGGCATCACCAACTGATAACTAAAATCTGATGGCTGATAGCTGATTGCTCACCGCTGCCGGCTAAAGCCATCTCCAATTTTCCGTTATTGATCCGACGAATCGGAACGATAAGCACGCTTATCACCGGCCTGAAGGGCAGATTTGGTATTGGAGAATTGCTGTAGCCGTTGCTGGTAATTCCTTTGTACCCTGCGCTTCATAAAGTTAAGCCAGCCAAAAAACTGTCCCGTTATGCCATAAGCCTGGGCAATCCATTTGGTCAAACTAAAGCCATCGCTGTGCTCAATGATCTGGTTGCCGGAGAACCGCATAAACGATTTGGCCTCAAAAACGATCTGTTTTTTTGAAAGAGAAGAGATCCAGGTGGCTTTCCACTGACAGGTAGCATACTCGTGGTCTATTTCCTCTGTTTTAATAACCGTCAGCCGGAAATCCCGGATATCATTACAGACCATCTCCCATTTGTCCTTTACTTCTTCGCCTTCCAGCATTCCAAAAAGCGGGTCGCTGTAAACGATGTCATCGCTGTATAATGCATTCATGGCCTGGTGGTCCAGATTTTTAAAGGCCGTAAAAAACAAATCAATGATTTCAATATTCGTCATCCTGTATAAAGCTCGCGTAAATTATATGATTTAAATCCCCCGGGGAAAACGCGAAAATAAGACAATCGTTTGCATTGCTCCTTCTTAATTTCTATCTCAAAAAAATCCTTAACTTGGCCCACAAAACTCAATCCCTGTTATGCGTGTCATTTTATGTTTTGTTGCTTGTTTTGCCTTTTTCAGTATCCGGGCACAGGAAGTAAACATTATTCCCCAACCAAAGTCGGTTATTGTTAAAAACGGTCATTTTACGCTCAGCCGCGCTACATCCATTGTAGCCCCGTCAAAAGACGATAAAAATATCGCGGAACTTTTTAACAGCTACCTCAAATCCTATTACGGATTTACCCTGCCGGTGGTTTCAAAAGGAACAAAAGGCATCCTGTTAAGCACAAAATCTGCTTCCGGCGACGGGTATACCCTTGAAGCCGATGAAGCGGCCATCCGGATCTCCGGTAATTCGGCAGCAGGTACCTTTTATGGAACACAATCCTTAATTCAGCTGCTGCCGGTTGAAAAAGGCAGCACCCTGTCTATCCCCACCGTATCGATCACCGATGCCCCGGACGTAGCTTACAGAGGCCTGATGCTGGATGTGGGACGCCACTATTTTCCCGTAGCCTTTGTAAAAAAATACATCGATTATATTGCCCTGCATAAGATGAACTATTTCCACTGGCATCTTACAGAAGACCAGGGATGGAGAATTGAGATCAAGAAATACCCCAAGCTAACATCTGTTGGTGCCTGGCGCAACGGTACCATCATTGGTAATTTTCCCGGCAAAGGAAATGATAACACAAGATATGGCGGATTTTATACCCAGGCGGAGGTTAAAGATATTGTAGCCTATGCTTCCAAAAGATATATTACCGTAATTCCGGAAATTGAAATGCCCGGGCATGGCGGCGGCGCCATTGCGGCCTACCCCTATTTAAGCTGTTTTCCGGACAAACCTACATTCGATTATTTTCCCAAACAAAGCACCTGGGCCGGTGATAAAACCGGTAAAAAGGTACAGCAGGCATGGGGCGTATATGAAGATGTATTCTGCGCAGGGAAAGAAAGTACGTTTAAATTCCTGGAAGATGTGCTGAGCGAAGTATTACCGCTATTCCCCTCAAAGTACGTACATATCGGCGGCGACGAATGTCCCAAGAAGAACTGGGAAAAATGCCCGTTATGCCAGAAAAGGATCAAAGAGCTGGGCATAAAAGGCGATAAAGAACACAGCCCGGAACATTACCTGCAAAGCTATTTCATTCAGCGGATGGAAAAATTCATCAATGCTAAAGGCAAGAACATTATCGGCTGGGACGAGATCCTGGAAGGAGGTTTAGCGCCTAATGCAACGGTTATGAGCTGGAGAGGCGAAAAAGGCGGTATCACCGCGGCACGCCAGAAACACCAGGTGATCATGACGCCGAACAATTACGTGTACTTCGACTATCAGCAGTCGCCCAAAGAAGATTCTGTTACCATTACCAATAACCGGAACTCCCTGCCCATAGAAAAAGTATACAACTGGAAAGTGGTTCCGGACAGTTTAACCGCAGAAGAGCGGCCACTGATCTGGGGCGGCCAGGCAAACCTGTGGACCGAATACATCAGCAATCCTAAAAAAGCGGAATATATGCTGTTTCCCCGAATGAGCGCATTAAGCGAAGCGTTGTGGAAACCGAAAGCAGACCGTAACTTTGACGACTTTAAAAAGCGGCTGGAGGTTCAGAAGAAACGGTACGACCTCTGGGGAGCCAATTATTTTGGCAAATAACCGCTTTACTGTTTCATCCCATTCATAAATCAATATAAAATAAATATCAAATGCCTAAGTCACAAACTGCTAAGCAAAATCATTTAGACACACTGGAGAAGGTAGAAGTGCAGATCTTCCCGGATCTGAAGGCCGGTTCACTGGCCATCGCAAAAACCATCGCCAGCCTGATCCGCGACAAACAGAAGTTGAAACAAAAATGTGTGCTTGGCCTGGCTACCGGCTCCAGTCCCAAAACCCTGTACGCAGAGCTGGTGCGGATGCACAAAGAAGAAAAACTGAGTTTTAAAAACGTGGTTACATTTAACCTGGATGAATATTACCCCATCAGCAAGGAAGCCATCCAGAGCTACAACCGCTTTATGCAGACGCATTTGTTTGACCATGTAGATATCAATCCAAAAAATATTCATATCCCCGATGGTGAGGTAAAAAAAGAAGATGTAAAAGCAGCCTGTACGGCTTACGAGCAACTGATCGAAAAGGCCGGCGGCATCGATTTACAGATACTGGGCATTGGTAACAACGGGCATATCGGGTTTAACGAACCGGGTTCCGGTATTTATACAAAGACCCGCCTCATCAACCTGGATAACTCTACCCGGATCGCTAACTCCTATGAGTTTGCGAATATTTCTGAAGTGCCACGGATGGCAGTTACCATGGGGATCAGCACCATTTTAAAATCGAAACAGATCATCCTGATGGCCTGGGGTGCCGGCAAGGCAAAAGCGGTAAAAGCCGCTGTGGAAGAGGATGAAGCAGAGCATGTACCCGCTTCCCTGTTGCAAAGCCATCCCAATGTTACCTTTATTGTAGATGAGCCGGCAGCATCTGAACTGACCCGCCTGAAATCGCCCTGGCTGACCGGGGAGGTAGAGTGGACACCCAAAATGATCAAGAAAGCGGTGATCCATATGGCGCTGCAGCTGAAAAAACCCGTGCTTTCGCTTACCAACGAAGATTATAACGAATATGGTTTAAGCGATCTGCTGGTGGAGAAAGGCAATGCCTACGAGATCAACCTGGAAGTATATTATATGCTCCGCGACAGCATTACCGGCTGGCCCGGCGGCAAACCCAATGCCGTGATCCCTTCCCATCCCGAGCGTTCGACCCCCTATCCTAAAACAGTGCTGATCTTTTCCCCGCATCCGGATGACGATATCATCAGCATGGGCGGTACCTTTCAGCGCCTGCACGATCAGGGCCATGATGTACATGTAGGTTACCAGACCTCCGGAAATATTGCCGTAACCGATGAGTTTGTAACCCGTTTCCTGGATTTTGCCGTTGGCTTTAACAGCATCGCAAAGATCGACTCCGACAAGCCGGCCAAAATCCTTTCGCAAACACGCAAATATGTGGCAGGAAAGAAACCCAACCAGATCGATACGCCCACGATCCGCGAAATTAAAGGATTGATCCGTCGCGGTGAAGCTGGCGCTACCTGCCGTTATGTAGGCATTCCTGATAGCAATATTCATTTTATGAACCTGCCTTTTTATGAAACAGGTACCATCGAAAAGAAGCCGCTTGGAGAAAAAGATGTAAAGATCACGATGGAATTGCTGCGTAAAATAAAACCCCAGCAGATCTACTGCGCCGGTGACTTCGCCGATCCGCATGGTACCCACCTGGTATGCTTCAACGCAGTTGTGGCCGCATTACAGCGGCTTCGCGAAGAAGGCGACGAGTGGATCAATGACTGCTGGCTGTGGCTGTACAAAGGCGCATGGCAGGAGTGGAATATTGAAGACATTGAAATGGCCATTCCCATGAGTCCGGAGCAGGTATTAAGAAAACGGTTTGGCATCTTTATTCACCAGTCGCAGAAAGACATGGTACCTTTCCAGGGATCTGATAACCGGGAGTTCTGGCAGCGCGCGGAAGAGCGGAACGCCAATACGGCCACTATTTATGCCGACCTTGGATTGACGCACTATGCGGCCATGGAAGCCTTTGTTCGCTGGCATTATTAAGAGCGAAAAAATCAGGATTGTTTCAACAACATCCTGATTTATATTTAAGAAGCGCCAATCTCCGGATTGGCGCTTTTCTTATACAACAGTGCAGTAAACGGTTTGCAACGTATTTTTTATTGGAGCAGGCAAGCTATCGGGATAGACCATTCTACCTTGTACCCTGTAATAGCTGATGTTCCTTTCTCCTGATAAAGCAGAAATCAGGATGCCGTCTTAGGTTGCCCGGCGTTGAAAATTTTATTAAATAAGCGCCTCACAGCAAATGAACAGAAAACAGGAGCCGTCCATTTAACAACGGTTTCTGCAACATCTCACAGGTAAAAAAACAGCACGAGGATATGGCTGACACAGCTGTTTTACCGGGCTGTTCCTAAAAATATATTTCGTTGCCTCTGGCCCAACACTTTTATCATTTTTTACAAAAAGAGCGGTTTGTATAATAATAATTTTTACCAAACCGACTTCTTTATTAAAAAGATACAAAAAAACAACGCTGATTATTTTAGTTATTTATCTGCCACACTTATCTTTAACCAGCATTAACGGTTTACTAACTTCTTAAAGCCATTAAACATTCATATGAATCGCAGAAAATTTATTAAGAACAGTGCTGCTTCATTTGCAGCATTCAGCATTGTGCCGTCCTATGTGTTGGGAGGTCCCCGGCATATTGCGCCCAGCGACCAGCTGACGAAGGCCATCATCGGTGTTGGTGCAATGGGGCAAGGTCATATTGCTTATCCCGGTGCACGCCTGGTAGCCATTTGCGATGTTGACAAAAAGCATCTGAACGACGCGTTGGGCAAATCTCCAAAGGGAACCAAAACCTATCACGACTACCGGGAGCTGCTGCAGGATCCGGCCATCGACATTGTGCACATCGCCACTCCTCCGCACTGGCACGGTATCATGAGTGTAGATGCGGCCAACGCCGGTAAGGATGTTTGGTGCGAAAAACCCATGACCCGCACCATTGGTGAAGGGAAACGGGTTCGGGAAGTGATCCAGCAAAATGAACGCATGTTCCGGTTGAATACCTGGTTCCGTTTTAAAGATAATTTTTACGGGATGAACACTACCGTAAAGCCCATCAAGAAACTGGTGGAAAGCGGTTTGTTAGGATGGCCGCTGAAAGTAACTGTAAATGCCGCAACCGGGTTTAACTGGAAATTTTACTGGGTAGGCAAATCTGTACTCGATGTACAACCCGTGCCACAGGAACTGGATTATGATTTCTGGCTGGGACCTGCGCCTTTTAAACCTTATAACCCCCATCGCGTGCACCAGACCTTCCGTGGATATTGGGACTATGATGGCGGCGGACTGGGCGATATGGGACAACATTACCTGGACCCGGTTCAATACTTTTTAGGAAAGGACCATACCAGTCCTGTAAGAATTGATGTGGATGCTCCTGAGCAGGACCCGGATGCGGCCGGCACCTGGAAGCGCATTGAACTCACGTACGAGGATGGCTGCAAGATCATCCTGGATGGTGAGAACCGCGATACCAATGCCGCTTATATTGAAGGACCAAAAGGAAAAGTGTTCAACGGATTCCGTACCACCATCCCCGATCTTGATAAAAAACTGGCCGCCATGCCGGATCCGGAACCACAACTGGGCGACTTTGCCCAGGCGGTAAAAACCCGTCAGAAGTTTGCATTGAATGAAGACAATGGTTTCCGCTCTTCTACTATGGTGAACCTGGCGATTACTGCTGTGCGCCTGGGACGCTCGTTGGAATTTGATCCGGTAAAACTGGAATTCGTAAACGACGCCGCAGCCAATGCACTTATTCACCAACCCATGCGCGGCCCCTGGTCCATTTGATGATCCTAAAAAAACAGATGATGAAAAAATTCACGATACTAACTTTTATATTGCTAGCGCTGGCGGGTATGGCTCCTGCCCAGCAAAAAACAGATGTACGCACCACCGAAACAAAGGTGGCCGATCTTTTAATGAAATTACCGCCGCAAAATTCAGCGGCACTGGATGCGGCCATGAAAGAACTGGTAAGCATCGGAGAACCCGGTTACCGGAAGATTATTGCGGCTGTTCAGCCTCCCGGCAAACGGACCGATGAAGCGGCCCGCTATGCCATTGGCGGGTTGACCAAGTATCTTGGCAAGGGAACCGATCTCGCGGCAAAACGTACTGCGGCCATGGCCCTCACAAACGGGATCAAAGCCGCCAAAAATGATGAAGTAAAAGACTTCCTGTTGCAGGAACTCCAGTATATAGCCGGTGATGAAGTAGTACCCGTTGTAAAAAGCTACCTGCTCAGCAAACGCCTCAGCGATCCTGCTGCGCGGGTACTGGTACGGGTTAATACCACCACTTCAGCAAACGCATTATTATATGCATTAACTACAGCAAAAGGCAGCCAGCAGATCACACTGATAAAAGCATTAGGCGATATGGGATATGCACCTGCAGCAAAAAAATTGCAGCAACTGTACCCCACTGCGCAGGATGCCAATACTCAAAAGGTATTGCTGTATGCACTGGCAGTGATCGGTGATCCGCAATCAGCCGCTACCATGAAAGCCGCTGCACAAAAGGTAAACTATAAGGCGGAAGCATCCAATACAATGAACTCTTACCTGCGTTATCTTTCTAAAGCAGCAGCAGGTACGGGTAAAGCAGAAGCCGAAACAACGGCCCGTGCCTTACTGGCCATGAACGGCCTGCCCGCACAGTTCAAAAACGCAGCCCTGGCCCTGCTTTATAAAACGGCCGGAGAAAATGCGCGCCCGGAGCTGCTTTCAGCACTTTCATCATCCGATAAACAATACCGTGCAGCAGCCGTAGCCTTGCTGGAGCAATCCTATAATGCCCAAACAGCTGCACAGCTGCAGGATGCTGTAAAAAAAGCAAGCGATCCCGATCAGCAGGCAGACCTGTTATATGTATTCGGAGCGCATAAAGATCAGTCGGCATTGCCGCTGCTGACCAGCCTCCTGGGTTCTGATAACAAACAGGTGCAGCTGGCAGCCATCGCCGCTATTGCACGTGCCGGTGAAGACAAGGCCATTGCGCCATTGCTGAACCTGGTTAAATCCGGTGACGCAACAATAGCCGGTGCAGCTAAAAATGCCCTGTTGACCATCAAAGGCGCCGAGGTAGCCAGTCAGGCCGCAGCCCTGTTGCCTCAGGCTTCGGGCACGGCACGCACCGCTCTGATGGACATAGTAGCCCGCCGTGGAGGTGAGCAATACGCCTCCACCGTTTTTGGAGATGTTACCAACAGCGATGCCGCCGTACGGCTTGCCGCAATAAAGGCCCTGCCCTATGTAGCTGCAGCCGGGGATGAAGCAAAGATCGCCGCCCTGCTGAACCAAACGTCCAATGCAGAAGAAGCCGATGCCCTGCAACAGTCGTTGTTTGCAGCCATTAAAGAAAAGAAAACAAAGGCAGACCAGGTTGCAGCGGTAAAAGAGCTGATGAATGGTGCGGGCGCCAGCAAAACCCACTATTATTCCGTACTGGGTGATATTGGTGGTAAAGAAGCCCTGGATGTGGTACGGAACGATTTCAATACCGGTAACCAGGATCAGAAAGCCGCGGCATTGAAAGCCCTTGCATCCTGGAGTGATTTTACAGCATTGGATGCACTTTATACCATTGCCAAAGGCCCGGCCAATGCCGCTTTTAAAAAGGAAGCACTCAATAGCTTTATTGCAGGCATCAACCGCTCTAAAAATCCAACCGATCAGAAGATCCTGATGTTCCGCAAGGCCATGGACCTGGCTGCTGACAATACACAAAAAACAAATATCCTCCGGGGTATCTCCAGCAACAGTTCCTTATTATCCCTGGTATTTGTTTCCAAATACTTAGATGATGCCGCATTGCAACAAGCCGCCGTACAGGCGGTAATGGCGATCGTTACCGATCATACCGATCTTTACGGACCGATGGTAGAAGACATTGTAAACAAAGCGATCTCTTTGAACAAAGATGGCGAGGCAGCTTATCAGAAAGCGGCCTGGGTAAAACAACTGGCGGGTCTTCCAAAGGAACCGGGTTATGTGTCTATGTTCAATGGCAGGGACCTCTCCGGCTGGAAAGGCCTGGTGGGCAATCCGCTCACAAGGGCGAAGATGACGCCTCAGCAACTGGCAGAAGCGCAGCAAAAAGCCGATGAACTGATGCGCAGAGACTGGCGGGTAGAGAACGGAGTGCTGGTGTTTGACGGTAAAGGGTTCGACAACCTGGTATCTGCTAAAATGTACGAAGACTTTGAAATGTTTGTAGATTGGAGAATGGAAGCCAAAGGCGATGGTGGTGTTTATTTAAGAGGTTCTCCGCAGGTGCAGACCTGGGATCCTTCGCGTACCGATGTAGGCGCCCAGGTTGGTTCCGGAGGTTTATATAACAACCAGAAAAACCGGAGCACGCCGCTTGTTTTTGCCGATAACCCCATCAACGAATGGAATACATTCCGCATAAAGATGGTGGGCAACAAAGTAACCGTTTACCTGAATGGTCAGCTGGTTACCAACAACACCGTACTGGAAAATTACTGGGATCGTAATATTCCCATCTTCTCTAAAGAGGCGATTGAACTGCAGGCGCACGGTACCCGGCTCGAATTCCGCGATGTATATGTGCGCGAAATTCCCCGTCCCCAGCCCTATGTACTGAATGAACAGGAAAAGAAAGAAGGGTTTGTACCGATGTTCAACGGCGTGGACATGAAAGGCTGGACCGGCAATACCGAGGGCTATTTTGCCCAGGATGGCAACATCATCTGCGATCCTACCATTGCCGTTCCGGAAGGTGCTAACCGCAACGTATATACCGAAAAAGAATACAGCGATTTTGTAATGCGTTTCGAATTCCAGTTAACACCGGGTGCCAACAATGGTTTGGGTATCCGTGCCCCGTTAACCGGCGATGCCGCTTATGAGGGTATGGAGCTGCAGATCCTGGACAACGAAGCGCCTATCTATAAAGAGCTGCAGCCTTACCAGTATCATGGCTCCGTTTATGGAATCATCCCGGCCTTAAGAGGTTATTTAAAACCGGTGGGCGAATGGAACTACGAGGAAGTAAGAGCCGTAGGCAATCACATTACCGTGATCCTGAATGGTAAGACCATCGTAGATGGTGATATTGCCAAGGCCAGTAAGAACAATACCGATACACCGGATCATAAAAAACATCCCGGCTTGCTGAATAAGACCGGGCATATCGGGTTCCTGGGACATGGCTCCTATGTTAAATTCCGGAACCTGAGGATAAAGGATATGGGGAAGAAATAATAGTGAATAGTGAGAAGTTGATAGTGAAAGGTTGACAGCAAATAGCCCATGACTATCGTAAAAAGAGGTTGTCCTGAAAATGGGCGGCCTCTTTTTATTTGATAAAAGGTGGAAGCCGCATTGATTCCCTGCTTGCCCATTACTATTGACCATTGACTATGAACTATTCCCGGACACTGCATTGCAGATTGATTTCAATAAGCTATATTTATAGCAGCTATAATAAACGGTATGATCAGCTATATAACAAACAGACCACTGATCGGATGGATTGCAATGGTGGTTCTCATTCTTTTTTTGGGAGTGGGATATTACTTTCAACAACACAATGAGCCGCTCCTTATGAAAACATGTATTGTGGTGGTAGCTGCCGGGATGATTTTGCTGGTATTTTTGGGCCTGTTTTTTGAGGACTACTTTGGCAAACCCATCAGGGTTGACTGCGATAGTGATATCATCCGCATCGGGTACTTAGATAAGAATGGACATATTATAAAAAGAAAGGAGATCCCGCTCTCCTCGCTTAAGAGTTATACGCTTTATATTTTTAATCCCTTTGCCGATCGCCTGAAATTTTCCCATACAAACGGGGCCAAAACATCATTTTTGCTTGCAACCAAAAACAGGGTATGCGGCTTTTCATTGGAAACAAAAAAACTAACTCAGGAAATCAGGAAAAAAATACAGGAGTATAATGCCCGTCAGGCACCCGGAAACCATATAGCCCGGCAGCCAGGTTTCATGGCATCAAACGCCGGCCTGGTTTCTATAGTGATCCTGAGTTGCCTGGTCGTTATTTCCATCACTGTTGCTATAAAAAACAACACTGCTATAGCCATTACCACCATCGTTGCACTATTGAGTATTTTTAAAGTTCTCACTTACCGGTATAGTGGGCTTGCTGAAATAAAAAAAGAGAATCGGCCCGCTTACCCCGTTCAAAGCCTGATACAACCTGATACAAAAGATCATCTCGGGCATTAAGTCTTCCGGCCCAACATCTGGCTTAAGGAAAAGTATTGAATAGTGAACAGTCAATAGTCTCAGTTGTGAATGCCTATTATAAAAAGAGGTTATCCTGAAAACAGGCAGCCTCTTTTTATTTAGTAATATGAAAACGGCATTGATTCCCTGCCGCCCATTCTCCATTCACTATTGCCTATTGCCTATTCCCTATCGATTAAATCCTATAACATCACCACCTGCCCCGTCTTTACCGATTCATCGCAGGCGAATGCGATCCGCAGGCTGTTTACCGCATCATTCATATGATCCGTAAGGTCTGTATCCTGAACGATCGCATCGTAAAAGTAACGCTGCTGCCGGTTGCAAAGCTCCTGGTGGCCAGGCTCATCCTGCATATCGATCCATTCATCGTTCTTTGTAAACCGGTCATCGGCATCGATATCTGCGTGATGCAATAAAATAGATTCTGTTTTTGTATGCGCGTCAATATTGGAAGAAGCGCCTACTCCGCCTGCATTTTTAGCCACGATGGAAACTGAACCCTTCGGACCGATCACATCTTTTACAAAAAAAGCCGTTTCACTGATCATGGGTCCCCATCCCGCTTCATACCAGCCAACAGATCCATCCTCAAACCTAATCTGCAACTGGCCATAGTTATAGTTCCCCTCCGGAACGGATTCCGAAAGGCGCGCACCGATAGCGGTTACCTGTACCGGTTTTGAGCGCACCATCTGGCACATCACATCAATGTAATGCACACCGCAGTCTACGATGGGGCTCATATTGGAAAGAAATTTTTTGTGCACCTGCCAGGCATGGCCACTGCTTTGCTGGTTCAGGTTCATCCGCATTACCAGGGGACGGCCCAGCCCGGCGGCCAGTTCGATAAATTTTTTCCAGGAAGGGTGATGCCGCAGGATATAACCGATCACCAATTTCTTTTGATGCTTTTTAGCAGCTTCCACTACCCGCTCTGCCCCGGCAACAGAATCTGCCAGCGGCTTTTCAATAAATACATGGGCGCCGGCTTCCAGGGCTTTTATAGCATACGCTTCATGGGTATCCTGATAGGTGGCAATGCAAACGGCATCCGGTTTTGTTTCGGCAAGTGCTTCGTAATAATCCGAATAAAGCGGGTAATCCGCAGCCAGTTGCTGGTTTAGTTCCCGATTACTGTTACCCCGGGATACCAGTCCGCAAATTTCGAAGGCTTCCATTTGATGATAGGCGGCCGCATGCGAGCTACCCATATTTCCGCAGCCTGCTACCAGTACCCGTATCCGTTTTTCACTCATATGACGTTATTGATTTTATTTTAAGTAGATACTTCAAACTTACAGGAAATCAACGGAAAATCATGACCGGTTGTTGCTTCTTTTATGTCACAGAAATACTGAAATACAGAAAAACAGGGTGCTTCAATGCCTGTATCTCTTCATCACTTTCAAACCGCCATCCCGTGCCGGATAACGGAGTCCAAAATGACAAACAGCTTCTGTTTTTTTGCAACCGGAACACCCAAAAAAACAACAGTGATCAATAGTCCTGCATATTCCGGTGTACCTCACAAAAATCATCGAACGCGCAGATTCTAAAAAGCTTCAGTGGTTCTGTGCTTCCATGGCGAACGACTCCGGTTTATTTTTCGTAAATTCCCCGATCAAAATCACAACTATGGATTTTTTAAAAACACTGGGCATTGAAAAAAACAACCGGGGTACCAGCACGGGCAGCACCTGGCTGGGTGCGCTTTCAGACGATATCATGTCGTACTCGCCGGTAAACGGTCAGCTGATCGGAACCGTAACAGCTACAGATGAAACCACCTATAATGAAGTGGTGGCAAAGGCACAGGCCGCTTTTACCGAATGGCGCGCATGGCCCGCACCACGGCGGGGAGATGTGGTGCGGCAGATCGGCGATGCCCTGCGGACGCATAAAGATGCTCTTGGAAGATTGGTGTCCTATGAAATGGGAAAAAGCCTCCAGGAAGGCTGGGGCGAGGTGCAGGAAATGATCGACATCTGCGATTTTGCGGTAGGCCTTAGCCGGCAGCTTTATGGACTTACCATGCATAGTGAACGGCCCTGCCACCGGATGTACGAGCAATACCATCCGCTTGGAGTGGTGGGTATTATTTCTGCTTTTAATTTCCCGGTAGCTGTATGGAGCTGGAACGCCATGCTGGCCTGGGTTTGTGGCAATACCTGTATCTGGAAGCCTTCTGAGAAAACACCGTTATGTGCCGTAGCTTGTCAGCATATTGTTTCTAAAGTATTTGAATCCAATAATGTACCAGAAGGCGTCTGTAATTTAATTTCCGGTGAAAGAGCAGCCGGTGCCTGGCTTGCTGAAGATACCCGGGTTGCCCTTGTTTCAGCAACGGGTTCTACCCGGATGGGCAAATCGGTAGCCGCAACAGTAGCCGGCCGGCTGGGCCGCTCCCTGCTGGAACTGGGTGGCAACAATGCCATCATTATTTCAAAAGACGCAGATCTGAATATTGCGATAACAGGGGCGCTGTTTGGTGCCGTAGGTACGGCCGGACAACGCTGTACCAGTACCCGCCGTCTTATTATTCATGAGTCCGTTTATGAAACCGCAAAAGAAAAATTAAAACAGGCGTATAGCCAGCTAAAGATCGGCGACCCGCTTGATCCGGTGAATCATGTAGGCCCGCTTATCGACAAAGCCGCCGTGCAGGCCTATATCAGCGCTATTGAAAAATGCCGGGAAGAAGGAGGCCGCTTTCTTGTGGAAGGTGGCATACTGGAGGGTGATAGCTACAAAAGCGGATGTTACGTAAAACCCTGTGTTGCAGAAGTTAAACCCGGGTATTCTATTGTAAAAGAAGAGACCTTCGCTCCCATTCTGTACCTGCTGAAATATCATACCCTGGAGGAGGCTATTGCGTTACAGAACGAAGTGCCCCAGGGACTTTCATCCGCCATTATGACCCTGAACCTGCGGGAAGCTGAACAATTTCTTTCGGCAGCCGGAAGCGATTGTGGTATTGCCAACGTCAATATCGGTACCTCCGGTGCGGAGATCGGGGGCGCTTTTGGCGGAGAAAAAGAAACCGGCGGCGGAAGGGAAAGCGGCAGCGATGCCTGGAAAAATTACATGCGGCGTCAAACCAATACCATTAACTACAGCACGGCCCTGCCCCTGGCCCAGGGTATCCGGTTTGACCTGTAACTGATAAATATTACTTAAAGAACAACAAAAGTGCAACGGTTCAAAACCACACTGCATCGTAAATAATAGTACCGGACCCTGGCTTTAAGGAGGTCTCTTTTAAGATAATCTTTAAAGCAGATCCGCTAAATTTGCAGCTTTTGCATTACGAAAACTCAATTTAGACAATACATGATGAAATTGTTGAAAAAAACCGGGTTGTCCCTGTTGGGAAGCGCTTTGCTCATGACAGGTTATGCACAATCCGAGGTTCCGAAAGGATGGCATTTGAAAGATCTGAAAACAGACGGTTATTATGGCATCAGCCTGGACAAAGCCTATGATTTTCTAAAGTCAAAAAACAAAAAAAGCACGCCGGTGATTGCGGGCATTGTCGATTCCGGGATCGATACCACCCATGAAGACCTTCGGCCCGTTTTGTGGGTCAATAAAGGTGAGATCCCCGGCAACGGGATCGATGATGATAAGAACGGGTATGTCGATGATGTGCATGGCTGGAATTTTATCGGCAGTCGCGATGGAAAAGCCAATGTGACCAAAGATTCTTATGAAGCGGCCCGGGTTTACTGGGCATTCAGAAACAAATACCAGGATAAGACCGCCGACCAGGTTCCGGCATCAGAGAAAGAAGCCTATAATACCTGGCTGCGCGCAAAAAACGAGGTTTTTAAGCCCGATGAAAACGGGTCGGATGATATGTTCCTGGACCGGGCCCTCAAAATGATGAAAACAGGTGACGAGATCATCCGTATTGATCTGAAAAAAGAAAAATACACGGTAAAAGACCTTGCTGAATACCGGGCCACCACGGTAAATGCCAACCAGTTCAAGGCATTCCTGACCGCTTTCAGCAAAGACAATAACAGTGACGATCTTACCAACAAAGACCTGATCGAAGTGGTAGAGCGGGATGTGGAAAAAATGAATAACAGGAAACGGGCTCCTGAGCCTTACCGCGATGAGGTGGTAAAAGATAATTATAATGACATTAACGACCGGTATTATGGCAATAACAATCTTACGGTAGATGACGAATCGGCAATGCACGGCACGCATGTGGCCGGTATTGTGGGCGCGGCAAGAATGAATGGTATCGGTATGGACGGTGTAGCCGATAACGTACAGATCATGGCCGTACGTGCGGTGCCCAATGGCGACGAGCACGACAAGGATATCGCACTGGGCATCCGGTATGCGGTAGACAATGGTGCCCGTGTGATCAATATGAGCTTTGGAAAAGGGTACTCCCCTGAAAAAAAATGGGTGGACGAAGCCGTTAAATATGCCGTAGATAAAGGGGTGTTGCTGATACACGCAGCCGGGAACGATAAACAGGATAATGACACCACATATAATTTCCCTTCGGCATACTACCTGGATAAAAGCAGACCGGCCACCTGGATCACCGTTGGAGCCAGCGGGCCCGACGCAAAAAACGGGCTGGTGGCCAACTTCTCCAATTATGGAAAGAAAGAGGTGGATGTTTTTGCACCCGGCGTATTGATCTATTCCACGCTGCCGGGTGGTAATGTATATGGCAATCAACAGGGCACCAGTATGGCAGCACCGGTGGTTACCGGGTTAGCAGCGCTGATCATGAGTTATTATCCTGAACTCAGCGCCCTGCAGGTAAAAGAGATCATTGAACGGTCGGTAGTAAAACCCACAGAAAAAGTAACCAACCCCGAAACCGGGGCATTGGTTTCCCTCTCCGACCTGTGCACAAGCGGTGGTATCATAAACGCTTATGAAGCGGTTAAACTGGCCGATACGTACCAAAAAGGCGGCGCGGCGCCAAAACCGGCTGCCAAGAAACGCAAATAAAGATTTTTGTTATAGCAAGAGGCTGTTTCCATATATTTGGGGGCAGCCTCTTTCATTAGATGCCGTTAAATTGTTAATTATATATTGTAAAAGGGTACATTATGCCCCCTTTACAATAAATTTGTTGATTAAAATAGTTTGAATCGATGCCACTGCACCATTTAATTGTTGTTTATCTGATCAGTATCCTCCTGGTATTTCTTCCCTCCTTTGGCCTGGCTCCCCTGTTTAAAAAAGCAGGACAGGCTTCCTGGAAAGCTTATGTTCCTTTTTATAACACCTGGATCATGCAGGAAATTACCGGGCGGCCGAAGCATTGGGTGTTCTGGCAGTTCATTCCGGTAGTAGGTTGGTTTATCACACCGGGTATTTTCATTGAATTTGCAAAAGTATTTTGTCGCTTTTCTTTCTCGGATCATTTCTTTGCTGCTTTATTTGCACCCTTTTATTTTCCATGGCTGGCCCGCAACAAAGATGCGCGCTTTATCAAAGCCGAAGGCGTTAAACATCACCAAAAACCCGCATGGAGAGAATGGGTGGATGCCGCAATCTTTGCTGTTGTAGCCGCAACCCTTATCCGTATCTTTATTTTTGAAGCCTATGTGATTCCATCCAGTTCAATGGAAAAAACACTGCTGATCAATGACTACCTTTTTGTAAGTAAATTCAGTTACGGACCGCGGATCCCCAACACGCCGCTTTCCGTGCCTTTTTTACATAATTACCTGCCGGGAAGCAGCGCCAAGTCCTATTCCACGCTCATTAAGCTGCCCTATATCCGCTGGTTTGCATCACCGGTAAAAAGAAACGATTGTGTGGTGTTCAATTTCCCTGAAGGAGATACGGTTATTAACCGGGAAGGCTTCCAGTCCTTCCAGCCCTACTATTCGCTTGTAAGGGCATATGGCCGCGAACAGGTATTAAACAACCCCGAATTTCAGCCGCTGGCGGTACACCCGGTTGACAAAACCGACAACTATATCAAGCGCTGCATCGGCGTTGCCGGTGATTCGCTGAAGATCGTGAATGGCATTGTATATATCAACAATGAACCGGGTTTTGTGCCGCCTACCTCTGCCACCTACTATTTCTTCCGTACCCGTAATAATGCGCCTATTGATGCCGACTTCCTGCGGGAATCGGGCATCCGGCTGAATATGGAAGGCTCAGGTCCGGATTTCGGCATGATGAGCGGAGGCAACTATAGCATCAACCTTACACTTCCGGAACTCGACATATTGAGAAAGCTATCGGTAGTAGATCCCAACAGCATTGTAAAAGATACCTACCCCGCCCATTATACAGAGCCGGGAACCTTTCCTTTTGATACGGTACACTTCAAATGGAACCGGGATAATTTCGGAGCCATCTGGATCCCTAAAAAAGGCGCTACCATCACCCTTAGCCCGGAAAACATTGCGCTGTACCGCCGGGCCATACAGGTATATGAAAAGAATAGCCTGGTTGAAAATCCAAACGGCAGTTTTGTGATCAATGGTACACCTACCAACAAATACACGTTTAAAATGGATTATTACTGGATGATGGGTGATAACCGTCATAAATCGCAGGATAGCCGTTACTGGGGATTTGTACCCGAAGATCATGTAGTCGGAAAAGCCGCGATGATCTGGTTCAGTTATGAGAACGGTCCCCGCTGGAAACGGTTCTTTAAGATCATTAAATAATTTCCCGGACAGGTAAAAGATACATTAAAAGCTAAACGCCGAAAGCTAATATGAAACGGATCTAAACTGGAGTCTTAAACAAAAGTTTTCAGCAGTCAGCCATCAGTTTTCAGTTGATTCCATCCGGAAGATAAATTTATCCTGCAATCAGGTGTAAAACGGAATTCAACCTGGAACAGCTTTAGCTAGGAGCGGTCAGCCGTCAGTTTTCAGTTATCAGTTGATTCTTCCGGGATCAATGATCTGGCATCTGGCATTGAGTATAATACGGATCTAACGCCGAACGTTAAACCTGCCCATCCCCGTCTGGATGGCTCGTGCGGGCGGGCGTTAATCCTGAAATAATTCCGGGGGTCCCCCCAGTCTATATGTCCCCCAAAGCAAGGGCAATAGTGAACAGCTGATAGATCATCAGACACCAAACGGGAACCAACGTGAAACGTTGAACGTTAAACCTGGAACAGCTTTAGTTATCAGCAGTCAGCCATCAGTTTTCAGTTGATTACGTCGGCAATACAAATCTGTCCGGCCACATCAAGTGCAATAATGAACCGCGATCAAAATGATCATTATGGCATTTCATTGAGCAGCCGGTATGTTGCTCTAATAAAGGGTTCTAAAAAGGGACAATGGCATTCATAAACAATATCCAAATACAAAGAGTGACAGGCCCAAAACCATTTCGACTGTTTTGTTCCATCGGAACAATCTATTGGTAGCCAGGTTACGGCCGAAGATCATCGGGTGTGCCGTAGGTACACCCCATAAAGATCATTTTGATGCCGGTTCATTAAAAACTGAATCCAACCCGCTATGGCGGGCAGGTTTCAGTTATCAGCGGTCAGCCGTCAGTTTTCAGTTGATTATGTCCGGAATACAAATCTATCCGGCCGCATCAAGTGTAGAATGGATCTAACGTGAAACGTTGAACGGTTTTCAGCTATCAGATTCAGTTTTCAGTTATCAGTTGATTCTTCCGGGATCAATGATCTGGCATCTGGCATTGAGTATAATACGGATCTAACGCCGAACGTTAAACCTGCCCATCCCCCCGTCTGGATGGCTCGTGTGGGCGGGCGTTAATCCTGAAATAATTCCGGGGTCCCCCAGTCTATATGTCCCCCAAAGCAAGGGCAATAGTGAACAGCGGATAGATCATCAGACACCAAATGGGAACCAACGTGAAACTTTAAACCTTGAACGTGAAACGGCGTTCAGTTTTCAGCTATCGCTATCAGCGGTCAGCAATCAGTTTTCAGTTGATTATGTCCGCAATATAAATCTATCCGGCCGCATCAAGTGTAGAACAGATCTAACGTGAAACGATGAACCTTAAACGGTTCTTTGCTAATTGATCAACGGTTTTACCTTCAATACCATATCGGCTGCGGATTGATGTTGGAGATTTTTGATGTCAAATGCAGTAAGGGCCGCTTCCAGCTGTTGCAGTTTGGCGGTGTTGCCGCTATCCTTGTATTGTTTTTTCAGAAGACGGATCTTTTCAAAATCCTGAACCCCTTCGATCATTTTTTCAAACCGGATAGAGGTTACCGGCCCGGGATATACCTGGTAGGTATCGCCTGCAGGCCAGGTACGGAAACGGCTGTCGTTTACCGGATCAGCTACCCAGCTATTATAGGCCCAGCGCAGATACCCCTCCATATTTTTGGCCGCCGTATACCAGCCCACCCATACATGCTCTGCCGGCGGGGAAAAGGTAAAGCCATTGGGATATTTTTCAGTACAGCAGGTATACCAGGTGCTCAGCTGTCCACGCTGCATCCTTGCGGCCAGCACTTCGGCGGGAAACTGGTGCGCAGAAGCAAGACAATAATCATCGATATCTTTCTCGATCTCCGCATGATAATCTCCCGCCAGTGCCACCTTCCAGTCTTTATCGATGCCCTTTAACAGTTTGATCACCGCTTTCATGGCATCCATCGGTCGCTCATCCATAGCGATGGTTGTTTTTCCGAACCAGCCTTTTGCCTTCAGATGCGCGGTAAAATCTTTTAACATGGGTGTCCAGAAGGCATTGTATTCGTCTGATCCGATCTTGCCGGTAAATACCGTATCGCGCCCCAGGTTTTCGTCATAATACTGAAACGCTACCTTCCAGGGCACCATACTGTAGCAATTGATCCGCTGGTTAATTCCCGTACTCATTACAAAGGCCACATATTTATCAAAGAGGCTGTAGTCAAAGCTCCAGCTACCGTCTTTTTTCAGGGTCCATTTAATCAGGCTGGGATAGTCATCATAGGTTTGATGTCCCCAGGGCTCATTTACAATGCTGGCCGTAATATATTTTTGTCCGGCCTTTGCCAGTAATGTATAATACTTACGCATCAGCTCAAAATGTGCATCGCTCCACAGTGGTACATGGTGTACGCGGGCTATAGCCGCAGGGTGCTGCCACAGGTCCAGCCGGAACGACCAGTCGGCAGTAGCCGGCAGGGTTTTATCCAATACATTTATCATCAGCTTTAACCGGTATTCTTTACCGGCCTTTACAGTAATGATGCCTTCATAAGTACCCGGTTTTGCAGTTGCCGGCACATCCACACTTACCCATATGGGCTGTACCTGGTTTTGCTTTACCGTACCACTGTGCTTCTTAAAATCGATGGCATCAGCCACCAGTGATGAATCAAAATCCTCGGGCTTGCGGTATCCGCAGCCATTGCGAAACTCATCTGTCATTACATAACCCATCAACCCGATCTGAACATCATCAGCCGGAATGACTGCACCATTTTTAGCCTTTAGTGTACCAACCGCCGCCGTTACCGGAACTTCTTTTGCAGACCATATGCCCAGTTGTGTATGCACCCGCTCTCCTTTCCAGGCCACCAGTGTTGCTGCATTTTTAGCAATGTCTTCCGGAACCCGGTCCTGCGGATATCGTTTATTACTATTGAGGAAACCTGCACCAGTGCCCCCTTTCAGGGTTTGCCATCGGGCATTTTTTTCTGCAACGGTCACCGCAGGTTCTTTCTGCAGGGCAAGACTTACGTCCTGGGCCGTTAAAATACTAAAGGTGCAAAGCAAGGCGGTTGTTAGAAGATAACGCATGATGATGAATTGAGTAGATGGCAAAATACATCATTCCCCCCTTAAAACCAATGTTAGTGGAAACGATTGCACAGGCAAAAAAACGGATTACAACAGCCTTTAGCGTAAATAAAGGCATCCTGTTACTTCCTTTTGGGAAAAACATTGACTTGATGAGCCCACACATCCCATAATGCGCCTGTCCGTTTTACGGTTACCGGATGCATACAGATTATTTGGTTCCAAAGTTTTGGACTACAAGCTGACAGGCAAGCACCCCAACCATACAGACAACCATAATTCAAAATGAACGCATAGACTGATGCCCATCATCGTGACCCGGCATTATTTTCCATCCCCGGCGTAAGGAATGCGAACCCATATTTCCTCATTATACGCACCGGGCTTTCCAAATCTTGAGTTCAATTTTTCGGAGGTCAAAAATTTGTAACCGGTAATACCTGGCTTGGGATTGGCAAAATAAATAGATTTTGTAAACGATTCCTCTAATGTTGAATCCGTCAATATCCGGTAGGTACCATAAGAGGTAACAACCGTTCCCCTGTCGGTAGCCTGGAATAACTGCATGTTGCCATCATTGGTAAACGACTTGTATTGTCCGGGGCTTACGGGAGTAAAATCAGCTTGCCCCGATATTTTCCGTTCTTTTAATTCCCAGATGCCCCAAAACGGTGCTGTTGATTTTTGCTGGGCAGCAGCACCCGTAAAAAATAAAACACCACCCAACAACAAAGCAATCGTCCTGTTTTTTCTCATATGAAATGTTTTCGTAAAATTATGGAATCCGGTTGTGATCCGTATGCTTTCTCTGCCTTATGCAGCCATTATTTCAGCGTTTACCACTGAATTGCCTGGTCTTCATCCGGTATCTGTGTATTGATCTTCCTTTCCATAATCAGCGATCCGCGAACGGTATAATCGATGGACGCGTTGGTTGCAGATGTATAATCGGTAAAATTGTAATCAATATTGTTGATGGTAACATACCTGTGAACCAGGTAGGGCTGAAGCGCATCTTTAACATCTTCAACAGAATAATAGATTTTTTGATTTACATTTAACTTCATGGAAGGATTATCAGAACTAAGCGTAACGGCCTTTGTCTGATCATCAAAATGGGCGTATATTTTATAATATCTCCGATCGGTTTTATTTTCATCTACGGTACCGGCGTAGAAAAAGACTGAATTTTCATCAACAACATAAGCCTCTATTTCGCTCTTCACGATTGCGGATCCGTTTTCCTCTCCTTTCAAATAAATTTTGAGCGCCGTACCGCTATAGACCCCCGAATAATCATTAAACGGTACGATCCTCAATAATGCCTTCGAGTAATTCCTTCTTGGGTTTGGCGTATAACCGCTTGAAGGCTGAATGGTGAGCGGAAGTATCCATTTGTTTACCAGGTCGATATTCTTAAGTGAGAACCCAATGTTTATCATGTTGGTGTTCAGCCCCTTTGGAATGGACACGGTATCAGGAATTTTAAAATACTGCGCGGTCAGCTCCTTATAATAAAGATCTGTTCTGTTTTGAAAATTCGCATTATTGAAGGCGGCCAGGGTATCGGGATCTACCCCGATATGCACCAGTAAATTATTGTCGTTGTTCGTTGAACCACTAACGATTACCGGCAACTGATAATTAACAGCACCGTTGGGTTTGTAGCGGATATGAATAGGTGTAACATCATCTCCGTTTATAGGCGCTTTAAAAGAAACATAATGCTTAAATTGTTCTGAAACCCAATCCTTATTACAGGCTATACTTCCGAAAACAAACAGGATGGACAGGAATGCAGCTATCTTTTTCATTCGTAAATATTTTATTGATTTTGGCCGAATGGAACTTATCCGGTATAAAATTTTCTTTCCCTGTGTAATGAACATTTTATAATGGACGTTTCATACGTAAACGTTTTAATTATTTATAAGTTTGCCAGCCCGGATTTTGCGTTAAACGGGCATCACGCCTCAATTCGTCGATTGCAATCGGCCAAAAATACATCTTGGATGCGAAGGTGCTTTGAAGCGCAAAAGCTGCCACCGGCTGATGAAATAAATCTCTTTGAGTGGCGGTCATAAGCGTATTATAGCCATATATAGGAAGGGTTAGCTCTGTAGCTGCATCTTCCCATCTGCGCAAATCGTAATACCGTTGCTGTTCACCCATTAATTCAATTTGCCGCTCCCGTTTTATCGCGGTACGCAATTGAGCGCTGTTTGAATATATGGTACCGGAATAATCGGGCAACCCTGCCCTTATCCTGACAGGCCTGATTCCTTTACGCATTTCATCAACGTCCCTTGCAATGGTATAAACGGCCGAGCTATCCCAGCTGGGTATAGCATAGGAGCCGTTTAATTCGTTTAAAGATTCGGCGTAGGCCAATAATATATCTGCATAGCGAATGGCCGGCTCGTACTTTGGTACAACTTTACCCAAACTTCCATTTTCATAAGTGTCCTGCGGATTTACATATTTCATCACCCCGATACCGGTTCTTAGCCAAAACATCGTATTGGTATAGCCATTACCTGACCCACGATAATAAAAAACCTGCTTTTCCCTGTTATTGACCTGCGACTCATTGGTAAGGTGCCATACACTGCCATTATAGGCCACCGATGCATAAAACCTCGGTTCCCTGTTTGCAAATTGTAAGGATACGCCGGACGCCAGGGGTTTATATTTCCCACTTGCAACATCCTGATCGGTTACAAAACCTCCTACCCGCTGGCTGCCATCCCCGCTTCCATACTCCATATTCTTCCCGGGCACATCGGCACCATCGTTCATATAATACGCATCGCACTGTTTTAACGTTAAACCATGTGTGTTCCAGCCGGAGGCTATACGGGGTAATTGGTGCACCACCATCACATTGATACCTTCGCTGGATTGATTCTGCCCACGTGTAAAGATCAGCTCCGGGTTTGAAGAAGCAGGTACTTCACCATCAAAAAGGGCGCGGTAAGAATCAAATGGGTCTATATCAGCCCATCCTTCAGGCCACGGCTTGTCTGAATACGCTGCGTTATATGGAGGCGCTATTGTAGCCGGATTGGTTACAGTACCGGACGATTTGTAGGGCGAAACAAACAGGGAATAAACACCCAGTTGCATTACATCCTTTGCCGCAGCGGCTGCCCTTGCCCATTTTTGTTCATCATAGGTAAGTGAAAGCAGTGGCGTTCCTTTATCATCTACTAATTGTGCTTTATAATCCATACTCAGCTTCCCGCCATTCATCAAAGGGCTTGCCGCATACAAAAATACTTTAGCACGGGTTGCCAATGCCGCACCTTTGGTTGGCCGGGCTATTGCCAACTGACCACGGCTCTGTGGCAGATCCCTGGCTGCAAGCGCCATTTCTTTGCCAATATATACAGCACATTGTTCATAAGAACTCCTGGGCAACGCTAAACCGGCATAACTGTCCGTATAATCCGCTCCCTCATCGGGAAGAAGAGGAACAGGCCCGTACTTCCTGAGTAAGATCCAGTAACAATAAGCGCGTAAGAACCGGGCCTGCGCCTTGTAATCCGCTTTCCTGGCCGCGTCTACTGCGGTAGATTGATCAATATTTTGTATAAATATAGACGCGCTCCTGATTCCCTGGAAGCATTTCGTCCAGGACTGAACGTCGCTTTCATGATAATTGCCAAGACTAAATTTATTATAATTCAAAGAGTTGGCGTTCTGTGGATCATACGCCCCATCCCTGTCTCCGTAATACATATCATCACCAAAATTGAATGGCTCGTAGCCTTTACTTGCCACATCCGCATTTATCTCGGTAATGTATGAATAAGCGTTCGCCAGCCATTCTTCAATATACGTTTCATTATTAAATGATTTATCTAAGGTCATCCGATCCTTAAAATACTGATCGGTATTCAGATATCTTTTGCAGGAAATCAATAGCGTAACCACCGCAATAAAAAGGAATATGGTTGTTATTTTTTTCATCAAAATACGTTTTATATTATAAACCGATTGTTAGTCCAACAGTAACTGACCTGGATAAAGGATAGGTTTCGCCTCTTGGGTCGGTTGTTTCCGGATCCCATAATTTAAAAGGCGCCCAGGTTAATAAATTCGTACCTAAACAATACACGCGCAAACTGCTCATATGAATTTTATTGAGCATTTGTTTAGGAAGCGTATAGCCAATATCCACATTTTTAACCCTTAAATAAGCCCCGTTACGCAGCCAATAAGTGGAATTACGATAGTTATTGCCATTCCCATTATAACTTAACCGGGGATAGGGTGCATTAGGGTTTTCGGTTGCCGGATCTCCGGAAATATCCGCCGATATCCACCGGTCTTCAACCATACCTTTCAGAACGTTGCCCCATTCGCCTTCGCTGAACGCATACACTGTTTTTCCATAGATAAAGAAACTGGATTCTCCTGCGCCCTGAAACCGTATACCCACATCTAACCCTTTCCAACTGGCGGAAGCGGCCATGCCATATATTAAATTCGGGGTGCTGGTTGAACCTATCGCAACAATATCATCATCATTGATTACCCCATCCCCATTTACATCTTTATATTTAATATCGCCGGGCTGATAAACGCCATAGGTCTGCGTAGGACTATTTCTAATATCCTCATAATCTTTAAACAGCCCTAATGCAACCAGGCCTCTCGTTTGATTAACACGGTATCCTTTCTGCATCTGGTAGGGATATACACTTTGCTGCTCATCCCGCTCCAGTATTTCATTTTTGCTGAAAGTTATATTACCACGCAGGGTTACATTTACCTTATTAAAATCATGCTTCACGGTAACATTTCCGTCAACACCCATAGAACGTACAGCGCCTACATTTGCGCTGGGCGTGCTGGTAAGGCCAACATAACCAGGTAAGAAGTTTCTCGGCATATAAATGCCTGTGCGCTCGTCTTTAAAGGCATCAACCGTCATAGAAAACTTATCATTCCAAAGCGACAGGTCCATACCAACGTCCTGTTTGGTCGCAACCTCCCAGGTTACATACGGCGATGCCACCTGCGAGAACCCTAATCCGCCATAAGTCTTGGAGTTCCCAAACTCAGCCCATTCATAACCATTAATAGGATTGTTGTTCTTATCCCTAAACTCTTGTATCGTATATAAATAAGGGAACCGGTTATCGCCCAGGTTATCATTCCCTGCCCTACCATAAGAATAGCGGAGCTTAAAGAAATTGACCCACTTTAAGTGATCTTTAATAAACCTTTCTTCAGCAATATTCCATGCAACGGAACCCGCCGGAAAGAAACCAAACTGGTGCCCGGGACTAAAATTCTCCGATCCGGTATAGCCGAAATTAAAATTTGCATAGTACTTATTTCTCCAGTTATAGGATACCTGGCCTGCAACCCCCTGGTTTCTTTTTGCGATACCGTTTTTAATATCAGTTCCCAGGTTCTGTGTAAAAGTATTGGCCTCCTGCGTGTATCGCACATCGACCCCTATATTATGATCATTTTTTATGGTGCGGCCATAGGTGAGCAACGCAATAAGAAATTCCCTGCGGCTGCCATTCGAGTAGCTTGACTGATGCAGTTCGCTTGGGCCAGACATATTAGTAAAAACCAGTTTACCCGCAGCATCTCTATACCGTTCTGCCCTCCACTGCTCTGGCCATTTGCGACGTTCGATCGTACTGGAGTTATAGGTATCGTAGCCAAAACTACCTTCAAATTTTAACCCTTTTGTTATAAAGTTCAGGTCCTGGTTTACAGTAAGATTTGTTTGAATATTATTTTCCCATGTTTCATTAAAACCGGTTTGAGTGGCGGCCACCCAGGGATTGGTTTTATTACCGGTGCCCACAGCCGGCACATATCCATTGGAGTAATAGATGGGCGTACGAACAGCGGTATAGCCAAATAGCTCTCCCCAAACATCCGCATCTCCCAAACCCGGACTGTTCCTTTTTCTCAAAGAGCCCGATACGCCCAGCTTCAATACAGTCGTTTTGGTTACATTCACATCGGTATTGAGCCGGTATGTCCATTTCTTAAAATCGGCATTCGTATTATAATCTTTTCTTATCGCATCGTCTGTTTTATACATACCTTTCTCATCCAGGTAAGCACCGGATACAAAATACCGGGCCGTAGTACCGCCCCCGCTCAGGTTCAGATTCGCGTTATAGGTCATCGCTCCGTCTTTTAACAGCTGACGGGACCAATCCACATTCGGATACAAATCAGGATCCAGGCCTAAACGTAGTAATTCCAGCTCAACAGGACTATATATGGGCGCGCGATTCCGTGTGATCTGCGCTTCATTAATTAAATGGGCGTAGGTGTTCCCGTCAACAAACTCCGGGGTGATGGTACGGGTGTTATAAGAAGATTCTACTTTGGCGTTTATATTGGTTTTACCAACGATTCCATGCTTGGTAGTGATCAACACCACACCATTGGCACCTTTAGACCCATACATTGCCGTAGCAGAGGCATCTTTAAGTATAGAAATGGATTTAATATCATCAATGCTCACTTCATTAATATCTCTTTCAAATCCGTCTATCAGTACCAGCGCGCTGTTGTTGGCTCCAAATGTAGAGATGCCCCGGATCCAGAAGTTGGAGATATCTTTTCCGGGCTGACCGGAAGTTTGCATAGCCATAATTCCCGGCACGTTGCCCGCCAATGAATTGACGATACTGGCGCTTGGGGCCGATTTCCTGATGGCTTCCATATCTACCGTAGTAATGGCACCGGTAACATTAATTTTTTTCTCAAGGCGGGTACCGGTAACAACAATCTCGTCCATAACGCTCTTACTCGACTTTTGCATCGAAACATTCACGTCGTCCTGACCGGTTATCTGCACTTCTACCGTGTCATAACCCACATACGAGAACAATAATTTATGGTAGGCCTCCACCTTAATGGTATATGAACCTTCCTTTGTTGAAAATGTACCCAACCCGGCCGAGTTAATGACCGAGACGCTTACTCCCGACAAAGGCGCTCCACTTTCCCTGTCGCTTATTTTCCCATGAACAGTCATCCGCTCATTTTGCGAAAAGGCCGCCGTGACGGTAAAAAACAGCAGGAAAAAAACAGCAAATTTTTTCATCAGCAATTTCTTCATAGCAATCATATTTTAATTTTCTAATGAAATTTTTCTAACACAACGATTGAGACAATCCCCCACATAAAACGTTTGGTTTACTGCGTCATAGGCCAGCCCTTTGGGCTCGTTAAACCGGGCTTCCGTGCGAAGCCCGCCATCAATATAACCTTTCGCATCAGGATTAATACTTGTACTGCCCCTTCCGGCAAAAGTGGTCACTTTTCCCTGCGGCGTGAGGATACGGATGTCATGATTGAATTGCTCAGTGAAATAAAAATCATACTCATCTTTTTTCCCGGCGTAGTCCGGATTTTTGACAAACACCCCCTGATAGGGATTTGATAACCGGGCCGTTGTGCCAACACCATCAACCCAACCCGCAGAACGCGGCTGCCCGCACACTACATAGGGCTGTGTAAAGGTTTTGTTGTTCCAGTCATAATCGGTTCTTAATATATATTGCTGATTGATGACAATAATATAAGCATAGTCGCCGGTCGGCGCAATGTTAATATTAAACTCCCAGTTGTTGTCCTGGATCTTAAACAGCTCCTGGTAATCTTTAATACCCAGGTCATGATTTGCAACATACCTGTTCAGATCAAACCTGTAAAACTGTCCTTTTTCATAGCTGTTAAAATACAGTTCACCGTTTACAGGATGTATAGAGGCCCCGTTACATTGCTTATAGGAAGTAAGCACCTGCGGGTCTTTAAAGCCGCTTGTCCGGGATAATATGGAGGTGCTTTTGCCATTCACATCGCCCTGGTCATTGGAAATGATCATATAGTTCTTATCCGGCGTAAAAGCGATTGTCCGGATGCGCTCCCAACCGCCCATGCCCCGTGTAATTGGGGTAGTAACGGCTTTATTGCCAAAGTTCAGCAGTCTTACATCTCCTCCATCCTGGCCCATATACAACAGGTTGGGGTCCTTAGGATCGAAGATGAGCCATGAAGGATTTAAAAAGCCTCCGCAATCGCTAAAAGTGCCGTCTTTTATATCGTAATTGCCTCTTTCATCTTTCTTGCCGGCCAGGGTAGTTACCACCATTCTTTTCTGGTAATTGAACGCCTCTTTTGCCACTGCTACCTCCTGCCCGGTACCCGTTCCTACTTTTACCTGTATCTCACCTGTATAAGCTTTGTCCGGAACAATACAATAAATGGCATCGCCGTGCACATTTATCAGTGTAGCATCCTTGTTGCCTATTTTGACAGAAACGATGGACTTGTCGTTGCCAAAATTGCTCCCGTAAATTACGAGCTGCTGTCCGCTACCGCCCGCTTTGGGAAAAAAATCCTTTACCACCACTTCTTCTGCCGGGTTATAAGGAGTTCCGCCTGCAGGATCAACAATACCTTTTTTCTTGCAGGCGGGGGCCATAGCCATTACTGCCAGCAGGCCAAACAGCCATTTGAATAATAACAAACCAGATCTTTTCATTTGTATGTATTTTATTTTTAGTATTATTTACAGGCAAAACCGCGGGTGTGGGAAGGATAGCCATTATTTACGACGGGCCACCCGGTAACCGGATCACCGGCCCGGCCTGTCTGCGGTATGACACCAAAAATTTCAGACTGGCCGGTTTTAAGCATCCACTTGCCGTTTCCTGTACCGGTAGTACGGGAAGGCTTCCAAACAACAATCGCAGGTCCTGACTTTATCATATTATTAAACATATTTATTGTACTGGTCGCAGGAAGAAATAGCACCCGGAAATGCGCTTATGACCAGGCTGCTGCCCTTTTAAACAGCAATAGTGCTATGGAACAAATCATGCAGTAGAAGCAGTATAGCCACAATCCCTAAAGGAATGATCCCTTTCATATGCAAGAAATTCAGTTTATTTAATCATCGGCAACCTGAGGGTCAAAATTAAAAAGTCGCTAAAAATGTGTTCCTTCATTTCTGATCAAAAACATTTCAAATTGTCTCATTTTTTAATACTTTAAACAGATCTTATTAATTTACACTCTGCTGTAATAAACAGTGTGCCCGTTTATAATTTATCCGCGGGCCGCTGCATATACCATTACAACAACCGGCCATAGTCATATTTTGAATCTTTTCCTGATGAACTGGATACGTATTTTTGGATTGCTTTTATCTACCCTGATCGCTGCTCCCGGGTATGGTCAATCCGTTTATTTCCGGCATTATGAAGTGGAGAACGGGCTTTCCCATAACTCGGTGATTGCTGCCTTACAGGATAAAAAAGGGTTTATGTGGTTTGGCACCCCCGATGGACTGAACCGGTTTGACGGGTATGCTTTTAAGATTTACCGGAGCGGCGGCATTCATTCACTCAATAGCAATGCGATCTTTTACCTGCATGAAGATAAGGCAGGCACCCTTTGGGTAGGTACCGAAAAAGGCCTCTATTCATTTAGCTCCAATAGTGAAAATTTCACTTTGCTTCCCGGTTCCTCCGGAAAAACGATACGGGCGATCCAGGATGACGGCAGCGGCCATCTTTGGTTTGCTGAAGACACCGGTCTTTACCAGTACAACTTTGCCACAAAGAAGATCAAAGAGATGGGTAAAGGCGTTATCAAAAACAGTTCCTCCATTCTTTGCGACCGGGGAGGTACGGTTTGGGTGGGCTATGGGGAGGGACAACTGGCACGCTATCGTGCAAAGGCTAATGAATTTGAAACATTGCCACCCATTCCGGGGGCAGGACACAACAATTCGATTGAAAAAATATATGAGGGCAGTGATGGCATCTTGCTGATCGGGACATCCAGGGAAGGGTTAAAACGATTTAACCCGGCTACCGGCTCCTGGGGCGCCAGCCGGTTAACCGCCTTTAACGGAAAGAAATTATTTGTACGAAGTATTCTTCAAACCGGCACCGACGAATACTGGATTGCTACTGAATCGGGCCTCTTTATTTATAACAGCCGGCATGATACAGCGCGGCATATTCAAAAGATCCGGAACCATCCTTATGCACTTTCCGATAACGCCGTTTATGCGCTGTGCAGGGATGCAGAAGGCGGTATTTGGGCGGGCACTTATTTTGGCGGCATTAACTATCACCCGAATGCGATCCTCCATTTTGAAAAAGATTTCCCATCGCCCGGCAAACACCGGATCGCCGGCAATGTAATCCGGGAAATCACAGAAGATAAGCACCGCAATCTCTGGATCGGCACAGAAGACAAAGGTTTGATCAAACTCAGTAGCCTTACCGGACAATTTGAGAATTTTATCGATAAACCGATGCGGCCGGCAATCGCCTCTACGAATATTCATGGGTTACTGGCAGACGGCCGCTATCTTTATATCGGCACTTTTGAACATGGGCTGTATATTATGGACCTGGATCGTGAGCGGATCCTGGCACATTTCGAGGCCGACGGCACAGGCAAAGGTATCGGCAGCAATTACATCAATATCATCTATAAAACAAAAGCCGGCCATATCATCATCTGTACGGCCAACGGGCTGTTCCGGTACCAGGCGGCAACACAACAGTTCCTTCCGTTTAAGGGTATTCCCCCGCAGGCTTTTTATTCGGCCATCATGGAAGATCATCAGCAGCAACTCTGGCTGGGAACCCATCACGAAGGCGTGTTTTACCTCAACAACCAGCAACAGCTTGTAAAATTATCATTGATTACCCGGGGCAGGGATCTGTTGAAAGAAAGCCGCATCCTGAATATTTTTGAAGACCGCCAACAGCAGTTGTGGATCTGCACAGAGAACGGTTTATACCGTATTAATCCCGCCCAAAAAACATTCCGCCTGTATAATACCAACTCCGGGTTGCCCGGCAATATGGTGTATGCCATCCTGGAAGACCAGGCTCACAATATCTGGGCCAGCACGTCTATGGGCCTGGTACGCATCGATCAAAAAACCGGGGCCATTAAGGTATTTAAAAAAACCGATGGCCTGGTGAGCGAGCAGTTTAATCACCGCTCGGCCTTTAAAGACAGCAGCGGCATGTTCTACTTCGGAAGTGTAAAGGGGCTGATCAGATTTGACCCCGGCCAATATACCGTTAATCATCACATCCCCTCCATTTATTTTACAAAACTACAGCTCTTTAATAAGGATGTGGAACCGCAAACACCCCACTCCCCCCTCCGTACTTCCATCTTAAATACCGGTGATCTAAACCTGGATTATAACCAGGCCACCCTGAGTTTTGATTTTTCGGCGCTCAGCTATACCTCCCCGGATAACCTGCAATATGCTTATAAACTGGAGGGATTGGATCAGAACTGGAATTTTATCGGAGCAGAACGCAGGGTACATTTCAACAACCTGGCTCCGGGGAAATACCTGCTCAAAGTACGCTCAACCAATAGCAGCGGGCTATGGGTATCTAACGAAACATTTATCCGGCTGAAGATCGATCCTCCGTTCTGGAAATCACAAACAGCCTACATGCTTTATTTTATTTTTACAGTGCTATTACTCTTTGGCATTTTAAAGTTGCTACACCGGAGACAGCAGGAAAAGCAGCAACGGCAGATGCAGTTATTTTCATTGAATAAAGAAAAAGAACTTAACCAGGCCAAGGTAGATTTTTTTACAACGGTTGCACACGAGATCCGTACGCCGCTTACGCTGATAAAAGCGCCCATGGATAAACTGCTGAAGATGGCGGGAAAAATGCCGGCAGCCGAACGGGAATTATCGGTGATGAACCGGAACACCGAACGCTTACTGGCCCTTACCAACCAGCTCCTGAACTTCCAGCGGATCGAATCCGGGAATTATGAGTTGCAACGCACTACCATCAATATCGCTGCTTTAACCGCCATGATCTGGGAAAGCTTTAGTCCCGCTGCAGAGAAAAAAGGCATGCGCTACCAGTTCCATACCACCGATGCTTCTATTCCCTTAAATGCAGATGAAGATGCCTGTACCAAGATCATCAGTAACCTGCTGGATAATGCCATTAAATACGGGCATCAACTGGTGCGTTGCGAGATCGCCATTACCGGAACGGCACTTTCAAAAGAAGTCATGATCAGTATTTCCAACGATGGCAGCCTGATTCCTGCCGATATCCGCAGCAAGATCTTTGCCCCTTTCTTCCGTTCAAAGGAAGGCAGTTCGCAGCCGGGGGCCGGAATCGGTTTATCACTGGCACGCTCGCTGGCCGCACTGCATAAGGGCACCCTGGAATATAAGGCAGCAAACGGGCTGAATCATTTTATACTGATCTTACCCCTTATTACCCCCGCGGACATATAACCATTGAACAAGGCCGCCCTTATAACTCTTTATGCTTATTAAAAGTGTCCGAAACTTTTTCAATATACTCGGTGGGGGTCATTTTAAATTGCTTGAGAAAGTTTCGTTTAAACTGACTGGAAGAATTATATCCCACCAGCTCTGCTACTTCATTGATCCGGTGATTTCCTTCACCAATAAGTGCCGCGGCTTTTTTTAAACGGATCAGGTTAATAATATCATAGGGCGCAAGGCCGGAAATGGACTTGATCTTGCGGTATAAGGTGGGCCGGCTCATATTCATGCCCTGTGCCAGGAGCTCCACATCCAGGTCCGGATCATCCAGGTTCCGCACAATCAGCGCGTGCAGGCTCTCCAGGAATTCCATATCCATTTTTGAATACGCCATACTGCTGATATGAGCCATCGGCGATTTGGCATAAAACGTTTTCAGCCGGGCACGGCCCTCCAGCAGGTTTTCCATCTGGGCAATCAGGTGTTCTAATGAAAACGGTTTTTCAATATAGGCATCGGCTCCGGTCTTTAACCCCTGGATCCTGGATTGCAGCGTATCTTTTGCGGTAAGCAGGATTAGCGGGATATGACTGTAGTCCAGGCCGGATTTGACTTTTTCACAAAATTCAAATCCATCCATATGCGGCATCATCACGTCACTAACGATCAGCTGCACCAGTTCCGCATCCAGTATCGAAAATGCTTCGCGGCCATCCCGCGCGGTTAATACGGTATAATGTTCTTTGAGATCTGCGGCCAGGTAATCCAGGATTTCTTCGTTATCATCCACCAGCAATACTACCGGATGCAGTTCTTTTTGATCGGTGATCCATGCTTCCATCTTATGTTGTTCCCGTAATTTATTTTGGTTACGATTTTGCTTTCAACAAGCCTGTAAATTACAAAAAGCAACGGATTCCTCCAAGATGGAGCTTTTCCTACTGGTCTGCCCGGCATCTTTTCCCGCTGATGGCGCAGATTCTTTTTCGCTGATATGCGCGGACCATCTCATCTCTGTGAAAATCTGCGGGAATACATCTCCTTGATCAACATAGATCTCTTAGTAACCGGAATAGATCCATAATCCGCTTCACTGTTCACTTTCTGCGGAATCTGCGGGACCTCTTTTCCCGCCAATTGTACAGATCTTTTTCGCGGTCCGTTTCTTTTTCTGCGAAAACATGCCCTATTGCAATTCACGGGAAACGGAAAACGGCTGATCTTTTTTATCCAACCCTCTTTTTTTATTGGGCATCCCGCTCATAGTAAAGGACAGCCGGCCACCTTTAACGATGTCCTGGTAGGTTATAAAATTTTTAGAATAAGGTTTACCATTGAGCAGCGCATTGCTGATATATACATTTTTCTCTGAATTCCCTGGTGCTTCAATAATGAATTGCTTTCCGTTTTCCAGGGTAATGGTCGCCTTTCTAAACAACGGACTGCCGATCACATACTCATTCGTACCGGGGGTAACGCTGTAAAGTCCCAGGGCGCTTAATACATACCAGGAAGAGGTTTGTCCCTGGTCTTCATCGCCGGGGTAACCATTCTCCGAAGCATTATACAACCGTTTCATGACTTCCCGCGCATGATACTGTGCTTTCCAGGGTTCATTCGCATAATTGTACAGGTATACCATATGCTGTATGGGCTGGTTGCCATGGGCGTATTGTCCCATATCTGCCATCACCATCTCCGTCATCTCATGAATCAAACCGCCATAGGTACCTACTTTAACCGTATTGGGGACTGAAAAAACAGAATCGAGTTTTGCAGTAAATGACGCATCCCCACCCAGCAATTGTTTTAGCCCGGCTATATCATGGAATACCGACCATACCCAATGCCAGGCATTGCCTTCGGTATAAGGCCCGCCCCATTCGGTAGGATCAAAGTTTTTGATCCAGTTTCCATCGGCATCTTTCCCCAGCATAAATCCCCGGCCGGGTTCATATACGTTTTTATAATTGAACATTTTTGTGCCAAACAGATCCATGTATTTTTTATTATCAATAGCTTTGGCCAGGTAATACCCGCAAAAGTCATCATAAGCATATTCCAGGGTTTTAGCCGTGGCTTCCCGGTACTTAGGATATGGTACATAGCCCATTTCATTGTATTCCTTATAGCCATCCCGGCCATTGGCCGGTCCCCAGGGTCCTTTATGATTGGCTTCATGTGCATAGGCTTCCAATGCCTTTACCGGATCGAAGGTCCGGATACCTTTTGACCAGGCATCGGCAAGCAAAGAGATGGCATGATTACCGATCATACTACCCTGCTCGTTGGGAAAGGACCAGGAAGGCAGCCAGCCACATTGCTCCTGTGCATCCAGCAGCGCACTAACATAACGGCCATGCATGGTGGGATGCAGCAATGCATTTAACGGGAACTGCGCCCGGAACGTATCCCAGAAACCGGTATCTGTAAACAGGTATCCTTTATGTACTTTGCCATCGTAAGGACTGAAATAATACGGATTGCCATCTTTATCCAACTCATAAAACCTGCGTGCAAACAGGCTGGCCCTGAAAAAGCAGGAATAGAACGTGGCTTTATCTGCTTCAGAATCGCCTTCAACCAGCACTTTTGACAAATGATCATTCCAGATCTTTGCTGCTTTTTCTTTCGTTTGTTCCAGGGTCCGATCAGCGCCCAGTTCCCGTTCAAGGGTATATACAGCCTGCTCCGGGCTGATATATGAAGAAGCTACTTTTGCCTGTACTGTAACACCATCTGCAAACCGGATATAAGCGCCCCGCCCTTCGCCTTCTGCATCTTTGCTACCGGCGCTGATGTTTCCGGTGCGGTTTTCCCAGGTGCCATATGCCGTAAAGGGCTGGTTGAACCGGATCACAAAAAAACTCTTCCATCCCTTTTGAAATCCGCGCCCGTTATTCACATATCCGGTAATGGTTTGTGTCTCCGGATGAATCTCTACCCCACTCAACCCGGTATAGCCATCCAATACCAGGAAGCTCTTATGACCCTGCGGAAAACGGAACCGCAGGTGTACACCTCTTTCCGTGGGCGACATTTCTGTGGTAATGCCATTCTCCAGCGCCACCCGGTAATAATGCGGTTGAGCGATCTCTTTCTCATGACGGAATACAGCTGCCCGGTCCTGCTCATTTACTACCAGGTTATCAACCACGGGCATCAGGGAAAACACAGCATAATCATTGGTCCAGGAACTGCATTGATGCGCCTGTTGAAAACCCCGTATCGTATTTTTAGCATACTGGTACTTCCAACCATCACCGTTACGCCCGGTTTGCGCCGTCCAGGTATGCATTCCAAAGGGCAAGGCTGTGGTTGGATAAGTATTTCCGCGGGTTAGCTCATGTGATGAGTTCGTACCCTGTAATGTATTTACGTATTGAACCAATTGGGGCTGCGCAAACAAAGCGCCTGCCGCCATTACAGAAATGCATCCTGTAAACAACTTCTTTTTTAATACCTCCATAATCATAACCCTTTTTAAACCTCCGTTTTAAAGCCGTATCTGCCATACCGCATTTTGTGACCGAATATACAATAAGCCATCAATACACCGGGAACTGCGCCACCCGTAACTGCGTGGCTCCATAAGGAACCAGGGTGATGGGATCCTCTTTATCCAGGTGCAGCCCGTATGTAACACTATAAGGCAAAGGCCCCGCCGATTCGTTGTACAATTGCCAGCGTTTGAAACGTTTCCCCGTTGCTTTAATGGATATGGGCACCGTTGAAAGCGTCCAGGGATATTTAGCTATACGGTCCGATTGTTCTACCTTGAAATGTTCGTTCAGTTGTGCCTCTGAAAAATTGGGTAGTCCATAATTCCAGGGAGTAAGCGGACGCACTTCAAAATACGATGCTCCGTTTTCAACCGGATCCATGGTATTAGTGACCCATTTTTTTTCGGCCCCGATTTTCAGCGCATAGGTAAGCGGTCCGCGCTGAATGGAAACAGCGTTCTGCTGCCAGGTGTGCTTCCGGATGCGCATGGGCAACTCCAGGGTTACCACATCCCCGTTTTTCCATTCCCGATCGATCTTTACAACCGCATTCCCTTTTTCTTTCTGATACGGAGCTCCGTTTATTTTGATGCTTCCTTCCCCGCACCAGCCGGGTACCCGGAGGTAAAACGGGAACTGAATGGCTTTCCGGGCCGTTGTTTCCAGCACAAACCGGATCGATTCGTCAAACGGATAATTGGTTTGCTCTTTAAACGTAACACCCGTTCCGTCTGCCACTTTTGCGGTTACGATGGAAGGGGCATACACCAGGGCCGCTAATCCCTTATCAGCCGTAGCATACCAAAGATTCTGGGTAAACTTCGGCCATCCCTGGTGCATATTAGAAGTACAGCAGGCATAACCGGTCAGTAAGCCATAGCAGATATCTGCCCCATCATGATCTACACTAAAATTCCGCATATGCCGGGTCACCATTACCTGGTTGGTTTGCTGGTAATACTGCCGGTTCATAAATTGTTCATCTATTTGCGCGGGCAGTGCATTAAAAGCAACCTGTTCCAGGTGGTCTGCATAGGTTACTGCTCCCGTTACTCTTAAAATACTTTCCAGGGAAAACATCATTTCAACGGCGGTGCAAAGTTCCGAACCAAATACAGGGTCGTTGCCATGCAGCGCTTCGTCGCCTCCGAATAATCCGTTTGCCAGGCCATTGTACTTACGCAGATCATCGAATCCTTTATCCACCGCATGCAGGTAGGACGCATCTGGTTTACGCTGGTAATAGATCACGGGTTCTTTAATTCCCTGTGCCAGGTTTACACAATGAATGCTGCCGGCCCTGCTTAACAGATCGGTATTTAAAAAAGCGTGTGTATAATCAAAGGTTTGTTTGTGAATCAGGTCTGCAAGATCCAGCAGAAATGCATCCCCGGTTATATTGTAAAGCCAAAGTACGACCATCAGGTTATCGCCCGCCCGGTACCGGGCCCAGAAGGTCCAGTGATCCAGCGGATGCTGCGGCAGGGTTTTGAGCTGATAGCGGAAATAAGCCGTCATCAACTGAATGACCCGCTGATCACTGGTTGCATCATAATATTGTTTCAGTACTTTCAGCATTACCATCTTGGGCCACCAGTCCCGGCTGTTATCGCGTTGAATCCCTTTTTCCGAAGGATAATCCTTTGCGGGACCAAAATACCCATCGGGTTGCAGGCTGTTTAGCGACCATTCTACCCATGGTTTTACTTTTGCGATCAGTTCCCTGTCCTTTAACAGGTATGCAAGCGGCAGCAGCCCATCGATCCAGTACGGGCCCCGCTCCCATTGATCCCCATCGCCGCCCAGCCAGCCATTGCGGGCGCCCATTACCTGGGGACATAGCTGATCCAGTTTACCGGTGGTGCCATTCTTTTGTCGCACCAGCATTTCCCGCAACCATCCTTCAGGTACTATCGATCCAATCGGCAGTTCTAAAAACTGAAGTGGCTGCAGCGGTGCCCGGTTGTTGAGGTAGGGCAGTTCGTTTACCTGTGCGCCGGATGTACAAACAATACCAATGGCCATCAGCAGCCCGGCCAGTCTTTTGAATAGTTCATATTTTTTGCGGCTCATACTTAAAGATGTTAAAAGAAAAGCAACCGGTTGCTTTTTCCCGGTTGCTCTAAGTTTAAAAACAGGCTTGTCAATACACAACATAATACTCATTTCACGTCCGGGAAATGCTTACCTGCGGTTGGCATTCCCATTTCAAAAACAGGGTATACGTTCTTTATCGTTTATTCAGTTTGAAATCAAAGGCTTTCATATAATAGCCTCCTACAACGCTGCGCGCCTGAAATCCCACCTGCTTTCCGTCCTTTGTTTCATGCCAATCGCTTATGGGTACCCTGCTTTTGGTTTCTGTGGCATAGCGATACAGCGGTTCGATGAATTTTTCAAAATCGCTCCGGTTATTGGCAATAGTTGCCGTCCATATAATCCAGTCTGATTTTGTATAGGTTTTCCGCGAGTCCAGCGGCAACCCGTACTGCTGCTGTTGGGTTAAATAAAAACGGATCTCTTTATCATACACCGATTGCGGGAACAGGTTAAAGTTTAACACCTTATCCCAAACCAGGTTATATTTCTGGCTCCAGGTTCCCTTCTTTTCAAAGGCCAGGGTATAATGATCGCCATCGTCGGCCAACGCCATCCATTTAGGCACCATGGGTGTTACCAGCGCCTTGTATTTTTTTGCCGTTGCCGCATCACCCAGCATTTCAGCCAGCATCGCATAGCTGCGTAATGCCATAATGGCTTTTGCAGACAGGTTTACATTCCGTGCCATATGCCCGGCAAAATCATCGGTACACAACTGATTGGCAGGATCAAATCCATCTTTACCCAGGTATTCGGCCCAGGTGGTCAGCGTTTTCCAGTGTTTCTTTGCATAAGCGGCATTCCCATCCACTTTTGCAATGGCGGCCATCAGGATCAGCATATTACCAGCCTCTTCAACCGGCATGTCTTCCCCGTAGGTTTGACCATTTGCCAGCGGATAGGTGCCCAGGTCATGGGCGGCAAAAGGTTTGGTCCATTTTCCACTTTCGCTGTAGTAGAAGATGCCATTCATCATCCCCTTTTGCAGGGCGGTATTATACATCAGGAACAACGGCGCTGAGGGATAGGTAAGATCCACGGTATTGATGGATCCGTTGCTGAAATTTTCTTTTGATAGAAACAACAGGTCTTTCTGAGGACTTTCTACAAGCGCATGGGCGGCAATGCTGTGCCGGTAGGCCAGTTCGCAAAGCTTTGCGTAGTCTGCTCCACCAGCGTTAAATGCATCTTCATGCACCACCTTGTCGAAGGCATTTACCTTTTGCATAACGGTTTTATACGTACCGGCGGCCTCATCCATTACTGCTGTAAATGTTTTATTACCATTCTTGTTCCACCAGGGCCGTAGGTTGTTATGAAAATATTGAATAGCGTACAGTTCATCATACCCCAGCAGCATAAACTGCTCCGCCCCTGCTGTGCCCACTTTTCCCAGGTTCAGAATGGTATTCAATACCAGGTTGCGCCCGCGGATACCGGACCGCTCAGCAGTTCCTGATTGATTGCCGATAAAACCGGCGATCCCTTCCCGCGGACTGGCGGTAATGAACTGTGTGGTGATGTCTTTATTGCCTCCCACATAAAAATAACCCCAATCGATCCGGAGATCATCTCCTTTTTTTGCCAGCACCGGCTGACTGGTAGTTCCGGTTTGCAGCAGTTTTAGCTTGCCGCTATTCACTACATTGGCCATTACCTCCTGCGATGCTTCATTTACGGCAATATTGGAGGAGGCTCCCAGGTAAATTTTCACATCATGTGCCTGCCCGTCATTGGACTTTGCAGTGTACGTAATATAGGATACCGGACGGGCCATCAGGTCTATTTCTTTTAACAAAAGCGGAGAGGTAAAATTAACTTTCAGATCAACACCGCCGGCTTTAAAATCGTAGATCGTCTGCAATGCACTTATGGTTACATTTTCCTGCGTTGCCTTCAGCAGTTGTTCGGAAGGAGGTGGCGGCACTTTACGGGAAATGCCCAGGTCCAGGTGACGGCCTCCGGCTGTATTGCGCAGGTGAACGGCCAGCAGATTTTTGCCGGTCTTCAAATTTGCTTTTATGGCATCGTTGAGGTTGAGATAGGTCATGCGGTTTACCCAACCGATTTTATGATAGATCAATGTGCCATTTAGATATACATCAATATTATCGTCGTGGTTGATCTTGAGATACAGTTCGTCGTTAACCGGACCTGTTACCTGGAATGTGCGTCGTACCCAAAGGTCATTGGAACCCCAATAGGTTTTTGCAACGGACCGGTCGTCCGAAAAAGGCGCTCCCCCTGTCTTCCAGCTGCGGTCATTAAATGCTGCAGTATTCCAGCCTTCACCGGGCTTTTGTTCCGTATACTGAACCGTGTATGCCTGTTCATCACTTGTGGGAGCTACTGCGGCAAATTGCTCCTGTTCCCGGCCCATAAACCGGTAAAATTGATGATCTACTTTTATAATACCAACCAGCGAATGCTCTGTTCCCGACCAATGGGTGGTTACCGATTCATTCAGCTGATCTGTGTTACTCCAGATGCTAAAATAAGGTGTATGGGTGATCAACGGATAGGCAGGCGCCTTTTGCTGGCTATAGCCCGCACCTGCCGAAAGCATGAAGATCATTAATAACAGACACGATCGGATTCCTGATAACTGAACCATAGAACTATTGATTTCGTTTTTAATTATGTTGAGCGGTCATCATGGAATAGGCCTGCCGTTTAGAAATGGGCGGAACCGGATCGCGGAACAGCGATCTGCGATCCATTCATATGGCGGGCTGTTTGATCCAGACCTTCCGGCGAAATTCTACAAAAAAGCGCAAATAAAGGCTTTAAAATGTCTCAATAGTTAATCAAAATTGTTCAAACTCCCGAAAAACCGGATTGTATGGCCTATAAAACCCCACCGAAAACGTTTCCGGCTCTTTGTATGGATGAACTTTTTTAAAAATTCAAAGTTTCAGGCAGATTTCGATTGATAGCACGTACTTTATCTCAGGACAGGACATAACTAACTGATAGCTGACCGCTGAAAACTGAAAGCTCATCGCATTAGCCATCAGCAGTCAGCTATCAGTTATCAGATGATACCGTCCGGGATAAGCAGATCTTTTATCCGATGCTAATCCTCAATAGATTGATCATACCCCGAACAGGAATGCCATAGCTTAGCTGATGGCTGACGGCTGATCGCCTATTCCAGCAAGGGAGACACGGAAACGGATGAAGGAGCGCTGTGACTGATTACAGCCCCACAAAACATCTTACTTTTTACTAATAACAAGCGTGACTGAAAACTGAGAAAGCCCCGATGAGCTCCGTTTCATACTCGATGCACGACCTCATTTCCATATTTTCACATTTCCACATTTTCACATCTTCATATCTTCAAATTCTCAAATCCCTATGTTGCCTGGAAGCTCCTCATCATTTTTTACTTTTTGCCCGCGCCATTACGATGCGCCGCATACCCCGGTCCAGTTCGCCCTCTTCTCCCATCAGCATTCCCCAGGCATGCAAACCATCTACCCGGTCAAAGATGATCTTCAATATGGCCAGGAACGGGATACATAAAAACATACCGGAAATTCCCCAGAGCATTTCGCCTACAATGATCCCGATAAAGGCGATCATGGGATTCAGCTTCACTTTAGAACCCACTACCAACGGCATTACGATATTGCCGTCGATGGCATGCACAATGATAAAGGCGATCACTACCAGCAATACCTTTCCACTTCCCACCGTAGCAAAGGTCACCAGGCAGCTAAACAGCAGCGCCGTAATGATACCAAGGTATGGGATCACATTCAGAATGCCACCCATAAATCCCAGCAGCACAGCATACTTAACACCAATGAGGGAAAGCACCAGGATCAATGCCACCGAAACGATCAGCATCTGGATCAGTAGTCCGATAATATATTTCTTGATGATTGTCTTTACCCGCCGTACAATTCCCTCAACCCGCGGCTTATGCACATCGCTGAATACCGAAACCAGGAATCCATATAATACCCTTCGATAATTGAGGATAAAAAAAGTAAACAACATGGTAAATCCCAGGAAAATAAATGTAGAAGAAACGGTAGACAAGGTAGTACTCACAATTGCAGCACTCTGGGAAAATATTTTTTCTGCTCCCTGGTTGATATAATCCCATTGCTTTTTTGCATTGATATGAAACTTTGTCCGGATCCAGTCCTGTGTTGTTTCAAATGCCTGCATACCGTTCTGCTTCAGTTTTGGCCAGTCTTCTGTAAACGACCGTGCCTCTGTACTAAAGAACGCAATCACTCCGGCAAAGGTCAGCAGCATCAGTATAATTACCAGTGTTGTGGCAAGTGTTCGTTTCAACCGGCATTTGCGCTCCAGGAATACAGCTACGGGTAAAAAAAGCAGGGCCATCAGGAAAGAAAAAAACATAGGGGCCAGCAAGGTTTGCCCCAGCATCAACAGATACCCCATACTGATCATGCAAAAAAGTACCAGTGCGAGTTTTGTTAAAAAGGGAAGCGATTGATTCATATATGCAGTAATTTAAAAAACAAGTATACTATATATCCGGCGACCGTTCTTTCAGGATCCGTAGTTCTTTTGGATAATAATTATTGATCCGGTTAGACAGCACATTCATCCATCCCAGCGGGTGTCCGTCAAACGCAGCCAGCTGCCATCCTTTTTGCGCCGTTTCCAATACAATATCTTTCCGCTGCAGATAGCGGATGGCATTGCCCTCAGACAATTCGGTGGTTATAATGGTATCCGGCAATCCGTTACTTAACGCCAGGGCATGATCAGGAATCAGTTTATCACGGATCAGTTCTCCTGTCAGCACACCGGAATAGACCACTTTCATTTTCGCTGCCAATTGATCCAGCGCTGCATACAGATGTACCGGCCAGGCATAAATGCGCCCGCCAAATACCACAAATTGTTGCCCTTCTGTGTTGATCCATGGGCGCAACACTCCGGTATCCCTGGAGGAAAGCGGTTTCGTTTTCGGCCGGTATTTTTCCGGTTGTTCCACTGAGGCTTTTTTCCGGAATACCCCTATAAAAAAGCCTTCTCCTTTCAACCGGTGCGGCCAGAACCGGTATCCAAAATTGTTCCCGGTCTTTACGGGGATGATATTCCAAAGCGGATCGGTAACCAGTTCAATGCCTTCCATATTCAGGGTATTCAGCCATTGCAGAATACCTTCATCTTCCTGTTCAGAATAGGAACAGGTGGAATAGATCAATATGCCATCTTCTTTTAATGCCGGCAATACATCTGCCAGAATGCGCTGCTGACGCTGGCTGCAGAGCGCTACATTATTCGGGCTCCACTCCCCGATGGCTTCTTCATCCCGGCGAAACAAGCCACTGCCACTGCAGGGGGCATCCACCACTACCACATCAAAAAAGCCTGGCAGTGCCGGAAAATCGGCCGGATCATTATTGGTTACCGCAATATTATGAGCGCCCCATTTTATAACATTATCCTTTAATATGGCAGCACGGCTGCGGATCACTTCATTGCTTACCAGCAAGCTGGCTTCCGATATCAGCGACTGCAGATGCGTGGTCTTTCCCCCCGGTGCCGCACAAAGATCCAAAACAGTTACCGGTTGCCCAAGGTCAACGGTCTGTTGCAGGGCCTGTTCCAAAAACATACTGCTGGCTTCCTGTACATAATAACAGCCCGCATGAAACAGCGGATCGAAGGTAAACGAAGGACGTGTAGACAGGTAATACCCGTAACGGGACCATGGAATGGGCGCATGCTCAACGGCAAAGGGAGGCCGGGAGATTTTGCCAGGGTTGATCCGTACAGAGGTAACCTGCGTGGCCGACTGATGTACATCAATAAATGCCGGCTCATCGAAGCCCGGAAGCCCCTGTAAAGACTGTAATAATGCGGATGGTAATTGCACAAAGCAAAAGTATAGAAACCGGGGAACTTATTTTTGAGCGCATCTTATTTTTTCAGGTTCATCCGGTATTTTCAAATCATCATAAAGGGCTGCTGATCCCTGCTAATCGATATGCCCCCGGCACCTTTCCGGATCAGCTATTTTTTAGCGCTGCTACCAGGTCCTGCAATACTTTTTTAGCATCTCCAAACAACATGGAGGTTCTGGCGCCAAAAAACAATGCGTTTTCAATGCCTGCATAACCCGGTTTCATGCTCCGTTTATTGACGATGACCATTTTGGCCCGCTCTACTTCCAGTATGGGCATTCCATAGATCGGCGAGGCCGGATCTGTTTTTGCAGCAGGATTCACCACATCATTGGCGCCCAGCACCAGTACCAGGTCTGTTTGAGAAAACAGCTCATTGGCCTGGTCCATTTCCAGGAGTTTTTCATAGGGCACGTCTGCTTCCGCCAGCAATACATTCATATGGCCGGGCATACGGCCCGCAACAGGATGAATTGCATACTGAATGGTAACACCTCTGCTTTCCAGCAGTTTTTCCAGTTCATGACAGGCATGCTGCGCCTGGGCTACCGCCAGTCCATAGCCGGGAACGATCAGTACCCGGTTTGCATACCCCATTACAATGGCCGCATCCGGTATGCTGATTTCTCTAATGGTACCCTGCGCCGATTCACCGCTGGTGCGGACTGCATTTCCACCAAAGGAGCCGATCAATACATTGGCAAGCGAGCGGTTCATGGCCCTGCACATTAAAATCGTGAGCAAGGTTCCGGCAGCGCCTACCAGTATACCGCCGGTAAGCATGGCCTTGTTATTGTATAAAAATCCGCCACAGGCCGCAGCTACTCCGGTAAAGGAATTGAGCAGGGAAATGACCACCGGCATGTCGGCCCCGCCGATGGGCCAAACAAACAGCAGGCCATATACCAGCGCCAGTACAAGGATCAGCACAAACAACCAGTGCAGCAAAGGATCAAACCGCAGTACGAGGTATACCGCTGCAATTCCAATCACCAGCAGGATCAGCAGGTTCACCAGGTGCTGGCCCCTGAAGGAACGGTCTCTGATGCTGCCGTTCAGTTTTCCCCAGGCGATCATGCTTCCCGAAAAGGAAACCGCCCCAATGATGAGTCCCAGCAAAATAATGATCAAATGTCCCGGAACAACCGCAGCTTCACTGCTTCCATAAGCTGCATGCGATTGAGCACCTACCAAATAATAAAACTCAACAATCGAAATCAATGCAGCGCAAAGTCCGCCCATGCCATTAAAAATACTCACCATCTCCGGCATAGCCGTCATCTTTACCCGCTTTGCCGCCAGCGTTCCAATAATTCCGCCGATACAGATACCGCCAAAGATCCAGCCATAATTCCCCAGTCGTTGCCCGGAACCATCCCTGTATAAAAAGACCGTTCCCAATACGGCAATACTCATGCCCGCCGCTGCCACAAGGTTTCCCTTCCGGGCAGTTGCCGGACCAGACAACATCTTCAACCCGATGATGAAGGTGATGGATGCGAGTATGTAGGTGAATGCGAGTGTATTCACTAAATTCTAATTTTTAAATTCTAAATACTAATTTAGGATCTGTCTATCCTCCAAGTTTTCGTAAAATAGCAGCAAAAATTTTCATCAGCTCCTCACTTTCCTGAATCAATACTTCCCGCTCCCGTTCCAATTCTGTTTGATCATAAATCAAAAGATGCTTCATCCAGAGTTTTGTTTCCTTAGATTCTTTTTTACAGATCCTTATTTTATGCCTTAAATCTTTATCTCCTAAATGATCATTAGCCTCTATATAATTTGCAGCTACTGATCCTGCAGACCGAAGCACCTGAGCAATATAGACCCTGTTAAATATATCGAAACGAAGTTTTAAACAGAAATCCCGAACCCGTAACGAAAACCGCTCTGTTCTCACTTCTAAATCATATTTTTTTTCTTCCGACATCACAGAACATTGTTTAGATCTTTGGATTTAGAATTTAATATTTAGAATTTAGGTTTCCTCCGTTTAAACATTTCCAGCATCCGGTCCGTTACCACAAAACCTCCTACTACATTCAGCGTGCCTACCACCACTGCCAGGAATCCGAGCACCAGGGCCAGGTAATTGCCGGGTGCGGCGCGACCCGTTACGATGATGGCGCCGATGATCACCACGCCATGTATGGCATTGGCGCCGCTCATCAGCGGTGTATGCAGCACGCTGGGCACATGTGCAATCACTTCAATACCGACGAAGATCATAAGGATCACGATGTAGATGATTTGTTGGTTCTCGGCGATCCAGTTGAAGAAGTTCATTTCAGCAGATTTTATATTAAATACTAAATCATAAGTACTAAATTCTAAACCCGGATCCCGGGATTTTAAGGGGATGTTTACCGCTTTATTTTTTCGCTGATCATTTTCCCTTCGTATACTACACAGGTTCCTTTCACCAATTCATCGGTAAGATCTATGCTCCAGGCGCCCTCCTTATTCACCAGCAATTGTAAAAAATTCAGCATGTTTTTTCCATACAGTTTACTGGCATCTGCAGGCATGGTTGCGGCCAGGTTTGAATGTCCTACAATGGAAATGCCGTTATACAGCACCGTTTCATTGTTTTTTGTCAGCGGCGTATTGCCCCCGGCGGCGGCGGCCAGGTCGATGATCACGGATCCTTTTCGCATAGCGTTCAACATTTCAACGGTGATCAGCACCGGTGCTTTTTTCCCGGGGATCTGCGCCGTAGTAATCACTACGTCCGACTTTGCAACGCTGTCTGCGATCCGTTGTTGCTGTTGCTGAAGATATTCAGCCGATTGTTCCACCGCGTACCCCCCGGCTTTACTGGCATCTGCCGCGCCTTCCACTTCCACGAACTTTGCCCCCAGGCTCATTACTTCTTCTTTTACTGAAGGCCGGCTATCAAACACCTCCACCACTGCGCCCAGCCGGCGTGCAGTGGCCACGGCCTGTAACCCGGCTACACCGGCTCCCAGTACCAGCAATTTTGCCGGTGCAATGCTTCCTGCCGCTGTTATAAACATCGGAAAATAACGGGTATACATACCGGCTGCCAGCAGTACCGCCTTATAACCCGCAATATTGGCCTGGGAGCTCAGCACATCCATGGCCTGCGCACGGGTGGTACGGGGCAACAGGTCGAGGGAGAATACTGTATCCCCCTGCTGCTCCCAAACAGGGATCCACGCCGGATTGGCTAAAGGCTGATAGACCCCGATAAAAACCTGGTGCCGTTTTCCCGTTAAGGAAGGAGAAGAAACCGGAGCACGTTCAACCGGGTGAATGGCCAGAATTATGTCTGAAACTGTCATTAGTTCTGCCCTTGTTCTTACAAGGGCGCCGGCTTTTTCATAGTCTGCATCGGAACAAAAAGCACCTGTTCCTGCTCCCGTTTCCACATAAACCGTAAGATTCTTTTTTGCCAGCTGCGCCACGGCTTCTGCCAGCAAAGACACTCTTGTTTCAAAAGAAGGTTCACGTAAAACTCCAATGATCATAACAAGGGTTATAATAAGTAAGTTACCAATTTTAATTGTAATAACCGGCGGCCGCTGATTGTTTTTTAATTATTTCATATGCCCCGGAAAAAGCAGATCTGCTGATGCCACCGCAACAAATATCCCAGCCCGTTGTTAAAAGGCGGTATAGTTATTGGGGCAGGGATTAAAGGTACAGGGCGCGCAACAGCCATTTTTCTTTTCCCGACTGGCCGTTTCACACATAAATGTATTTTCTTTGTACCCTTACGTTCATTTGATCAAAATAATAAATTTTATATTATGGCTGAAATTACATTGAAGGGAAACCCGGTTACAACCGTGGGCAGTTTACCCGAAAAAGGAAGCAAACTGAAAGATTTTACGTTGGTGAATTCCGGACTGGCAGAGAAAAAACTTTCGGACTATACCGGTAAAAAAATCGTATTGAATATTTTTCCCAGTGTGGATACCGGTGTTTGTGCCGCTTCCGTGCGGAAGTTTAATGAAAAAGCTGCAGCGCTGGACAATACCGTAGTATTGAATGTGTCTAAGGATCTTCCCTTTGCCCTCAATCGTTTTTGTGCAGCAGAAGGGATCAGCAATGTGGAAACACTTTCTGATTTCAGAGGCAATTTTGGCGACACCTATGGGGTTACATTTGCCGATTCCCCAATGAAAGGTTTACTGAGCCGTGCGGTTGTAGTAGCCAATGCCGATGGCGAGGTGGTGTATACGGAGCAGGTTCCGGAAATTACCACAGAACCGGATTATGAATCGGCCCTGACTGCCTTACAATAGCCGGTTTCTTAAAAAATTTCAAGGTGTATAAATTCTCTTTATATTTATACTCCTTTTTTATGTATATATGACTAAGTCGAGACTTGAAGCGTTTAGCGATGGCGTGCTGGCCATCATCATTACCATTATGGTGCTGGAATTAAAAGTACCGGAAGCTGCAGAAGCACAAAACCTCAAAGCACTGATACCACTGATCCCCACATTTCTCAGTTATGTACTCAGTTTTATTTATGTAGGCATCTACTGGAATAATCACCATCATATGTTTCATATGGTAGACAAAATAAACGGCAGGGTATTATGGAAGAACCTTAACCTGTTATTCTGGCAATCCCTCGTTCCTTTTACTACAGCCTGGATGGACAAACACTATGACAAACCGATTCCGGTTGCCTTGTATGGATTTGTGTTATTAATGGCGGGGATCGCGTATGTGATGCTGCAAAAAGAGCTGATTAAAATCGGAGGGCCGGATTGCAAACTGGCAAAGGCTGTTGGTTCTGATACAAAAGGAAATGCGTCCTGGATGCTGTACCTGGTGGGGATCGGTGGCAGTTTTATTTCACCCTGGATCGGGATCGGAATTTATGCCCTCGTTGCCATTATCTGGTTCATCCCCGACAAGCGTATTGAAAAATTTTACAGCACCGATCAGGAAATTTAAAACCGCACGGAGAACGCCTGCTTTTCTTTAAACTCCTTCCGGAAGCTTAGAATACCGATGTAAAACAGGTCAATATCGCAGGTAACCATATCCTGTGCCACGATATTTTTCCAGGCGGCTTCCATTTCCCCGCTCCAGTGAATATCGTCAAATATCAGCAGGGTTTCATTATGAATATAGGGCAATAACTGTTGAAAGTAGCGTTCTGTGGGCTCCTGCCGGTGATTACCATCAATGAATACCAGGTCCACTTCGGACAGGTCATTCAGAACCGCGGGTAGCGTGTCATCAAAATTCCCTTCAACCAGTTCTATATTTTTTAATCCCAGTGCCGCAAAGTTCTCCCGCGCTTTTTGTGCCACCGACGGAGCGCCCTCCAGGGTTACCACCCGGGCTTCGGGACCGGCTGCCGCCAGGTATGCTGTCGTCATCCCAAGCGAAGTTCCAAGCTCCAGGATGCGCTTTGCCCCATAATGACGAACCATCCGGTACATCAGCTGTCCGTATTTGGCAGGCTTGGCGGCGTTCTTTGCAATGGATGCCACTTTCCGGGTATTGGTCCGGGTTTTGGCAGACCCAGCACCCAGATCCTGCACCGTAAGTACCGATGCATCGTTCAGGAGCTTTTTCCGGAGGGTTTCAATACGGTCATAGTCCGGATACGCCGTAAAATCATTCATCACTTTCGTGATAAACTCAAACACAAAAGGAGAATGCATACCATGTCCCTTGCTATTGGAAGCATGGATATAATATTTAAAATATTTTGATGCGGCAATTAAGGGAGAATAAACCAAGTATATTTAGAATTTGGGATTTGAGATTGAGATTTGAGATCTGGAATTTAGAATTTGCAATTTAGGATTTGTCTCCTATCGTTCCCAAAGCTCAAATGTATAATCAAACAAATGCTTCTCGTCTGCCTTATATTCCTGTGTACTCTTCAGGGTCCAGGCATTTTGGTCAAAGACCGGGAAAAAAGCATCCCCCTCAAGCGCCGTGTCTACCCGGGTAAGGTAAATACGGTTAGCCTTGGGCAGGTATAGCTTGTAGATCTCCCCGCCTCCGATCACCATCAGTTCCTTTACGTCCATTTCCTTAACCAGCAGTTCTACATCCTTCAGACTGCGGGCTACAATGGCATTGTCGATCTTCAGGTTCTTATTGGTACTGAGCACGATATTTTTCCGGCCTGCCAGCGAACGTTTAAAAGACTCAAAGGTCTTGCGGCCCATTACTACCGGCATTCCCCAGGTAACATTCTTAAAATGTTTCATATCGTTTGGCAACGACCACAGAAGTTTGTTGTCTTTACCAATCACGTTATTATTGGATGCTGCGGCTACTAAAGAAATAATCATAAAAATCAGGAATAAGAAATGCTAAATTATAAATAAAAAAGTAATTATGAACGCAGGTTATTCATCCTGACCGTTTCAACGCTTTTTATAAAGATCGCCATCAACTGGGTTGCTTCATCAAAAGCACGTTCAACCTTATCTGGCGGTACAGCTTTTAGATAATTGATATTCCAGGTTTTGTCCGGCCTTGGTGGAGGGCAACAGTTCACAAACATCCAAGCACATACCGGCAAAATCTACCAATCGATCTTCAAGATCAAACTTCTGTGTGGTATTTTTCATAGTTTGGTATTTTAAATTTATTATTTCATATTTCTCATTTTATATTTCTACACTGCTACCACTCCCTTAATCCCCGGATGCGACTGGTAATTGACCAGCTCAAAATCTTCAAATGAAAAGCCATAAATATCTTTCACCGCAGGGTTAATGCGCATCTGCGGTAACGGATACGGACTGCGCGATAATTGCAGCTTTACCTGCTCCAGGTGATTGCTGTAAATATGCACATCTCCAAAACTATGAATGAATTCACCCGGCTCCAGGTCACATACCTGCGCAATCATAAGCGTGAGCAAGGCATAGGAAGCAATATTGAAGGGCACGCCCAGGAATACATCTGCAGAACGTTGGTACAACTGACAGCTGAGCCGCGGTTTGCCCGGTTTTCCGTCCGCCGTTTTTGGCGCCGCCACATAAAACTGGAACAAGGTATGACAGGGCATCAGCGCCATTTCCGGAAGCTCGCCCACATTCCAGGCGCTTACAATCAGCCGGCGGCTATCCGGGTTTGTTTTAATTTGCCGGATCAGGTCCGTGATCTGGTCCACTACCTTACCGTCCTTACCTTCCCAGCTTCGCCATTGCTTTCCGTAAACGGGGCCCAGATCTCCCTGTTCATCGGCCCATTCATCCCATATACGCACACCATGCTCCTTTAGATAGGCAATATTGGTATCGCCTTTCAGAAACCAAAGCAATTCGTGAATAATGCTTTTCAGATGCAGTTTCTTGGTGGTCACCATCGGAAATCCTTGCTGAAGATCAAAACGCATTTGATAACCAAAGGTGGAAATGGTACCGGTACCTGTACGATCGGTCTTTTCAACTCCCTCATCCAGAATATGTTGTAATAAATCTAAGTACTGCTGCATGGCTGCAAGATAATCATTATCGCGCCATCGCGGAAATCTGCTGCTGCGCCTGTGTGAAACCTGTGTATATAGGCCGTTTAAGGTTTAACCTGCCAGGTTGAAATCTAATTTGAACGTTCACAGATTTGTCTGCGCACATCGATTAATTTGAAAATTTGAAGATATGAAAATGTGCAAATGAGAGCATATAAAAATGGATCTAACCGGGAACATTGAACGTTCGACAAAAGTCTTCAGCAATCAGTTTTCAGCATTCAGCCTTTAGTATTCAACGTTGATCGATCCAACCTGGAACATTACCCCGGCCAAAGCAGGGATACTCAGGGTTTCCGGGTTGTTCCTCCCGGCCACTGATAGGCTTGCGTCCAGGCCTGGAGCTGTTCCATTTGCTCCCGGTGATCCTGGAGCCATACCTGGTTCATCACATTCCCCGAGGGTAGAAATACAAAATGCGCCAGGGGCTCCGTAAGTTCTTTTTTATAGATACCAGCGAAAAAAGGCATATAAAAAGTTCCGTAAAATCCATGATGCCCATCCTGTGCCGCCAAACTGCCCATTATCTGCTTTAGCAAATAAGCAAACCGGTCAGCCGGAAGCATATCTTTTTTTGTTGCCATCGCCGATGCGGCGCCCAGTTCCAGCAGCAATTCCATAGATCCGAAATCATCATCTGCGGCAGTCCCTTTTTTAGGTGCTTCTGCCAATGCTTTGGGATCGATGTCTACGGAATACTTTCCGGAATCCAGTTGCTTTACATTGCCTTCAATAATAGAACGCAGATTAGCCAGAGCTTCTTCCGCCCGCTTGCTTTTGTTATCATATAAAAGATAGGTTAACAAAGGCAGCATGGCTGCGACTTTGTTCTTCCGGTAATACATAACCCGCCCCAGTATAAAATGTGAAGCCGGGTGACGTGGATTTTTTAATAAGGATTGCTTCAATTCGCCGATCCCTTCTTCCATCTCATTCATCCGGAAATAGGTAACCGCTTTATTATAATTGAGCATATGATACTCCGGCACCTTTTTTATTCCCTCATCGTATATTTTCAATGCGCCTTTATGATCACCGCTTTCATCCAGCGCCGAGCCCCAGGTACTATAGGCGTTACCAACCATGCCTGGTTCTGTATTTTTATTTTCAATAATGGACTGGCTCAACATAATGGCTTCCTTATATTTTTTCGATGCCATCAACGAATACGATTTCTCATACTGAGCCACAAGATTAGCGGGATCCACGGCCAGCACACTATCATATTTTTTGATTGCATCAGTGTATTGCCCCTGGTCATGTAACCGGATGCCCTGCATCAGGAGTGTTTTTATGCTGGTAGAATCCTGTGCATGCAAACAGCAGGTGCACCACAACAAACCCACCAATAATAAGCATTGTTTCATCGCCGGCATTTCTTTCAAAGTTACAACTCCGGGCAGTATCAAACAGGATAAAAGTATAAAGGCGCTGACTAAAAACCAGGCTGCCTTCGCCACAACCGGGCTGATGGCAAGGATCTTTAGCCAGCTCCGTTTATTTACCCGCTTTTCAATATTAGTAACCCGCGGTAAACCGGCTGCGGATATGTGCCGGGTGCTCCGCTTCATCCAGGATTACTACAGCAAGATCCTCCACAGACAGAAAGCTTCTGCCGTTCGCATCAAAAACCGGGGCATTGGTGCCTAGCCGGTAATGGCCGGTACGACCGATGGTAACCCCCGGATTCATTTCAATGGCCGGACAGAAAAAAGCCCAATCCAGCTGACCGTTGCTGCTCAGGTGCGTAAGATAGTCTCTTGCCCCCATGGCACCTGCTTTATATGCTTCGGGAAAATCCGGGCCATCAACCAGTTGCTTTCCATCAATTTCCAGCCCCCCGGCTCCGCCAATTACGATCAATCGCTTTACGCCCGATTTTTCAACGGCGGCTTCTATATGGTGCGCGCCAGTCAGGTAGTCGTTGTACAGGTTTGGATTTGTCCAGCCAGCATTAAAAGCACTGATCACCACATCATTTCCTTTTATTACTTCCGTTAGTGCCGCTTCATCTGTCACATCCATATCGATCGTTCTCAAAGCCCCGCCGGCGTTTTCGATGGTTGATGTATCGCGCGCCAATGCCGTAACAGTATGACCTCTCTGAATAGCTTCCTTTAAAATAGCACTACCTGTAAAACCGGTAGCCCCAATAATGACCATTTTCATTTCTATTGTTTTTATTGTTTTAAATGTATTTTTTTTTATTACAGTTATATCTAAAAAAAATTATACTTTATTCAGCAAATCCTGGATCGTAATGGCGTGTAAGCGTTTTAACAGTGCCTGTTCTGCTTCTGTATTGAGCTCATCCATAATGGTGCTGATACGTCTGCCTACGGCACAATGCTGGTTGGGCAGATTTTTGGAATGGGCAAATAACCCTTCCTCGTAAATCACTTTATAAAGATCTGAAAGACGGATCTTTGAGGGGGACACCGCAAGCCGGCTACCCCCGTTTTTTCCCTCCTGGGTTGCCACAAAGCCAGCCTCCCGCAACATGCTGATCTCCTTTCGTACCAGTACCGGGTTAATATTGATACTGCCTGCAATATACGGGGAGGCCACTTCGCCCTCCTCCTTACCCAGGAGTGTCAGAATGTGGATTGCTGTTGCAAAACGTCCGTTGATCATTATGTAATTATTTTTATTACAGTACAAAGATAATAACCGGCTCTTTAAAAAAGAAACCCGGAATGTTAAATTTTTATCAACCCCTTTTTTTGTTACCGGACAATTTCAGCTAACTTAACGGCAAATTTCTACTATGGCCGCTCAGCAGTTCAGCAATCATGTACGCTACTACCCGCCTCATCATTTTGTTTTTTACCCGGTGATCCTGGTGCTGGAAGCCGGGGCCGTTTACCAGGCGTTCAATGATCCCGCGCTTAGACTGGTATGGATCTTTATAGCCCTGCTGCTCTTAATAACCGGCTGGCTGTCTTTCATGCTGCGTCAGCATTATGCGTTAACCTTACAGAACCGGATTGTACTCCTTGAAATGCGGTACCGGTATTTTGTGCTGACCGGGAAAAATTTTGAGCCCCTGGAACAGCAATTATCGTTTTCCCAGATTGCCGCGCTCCGGTTTGCTCCGGATGAAGAACTGCCGTCACTGATCGAAAAAACATTAAAGGAAGCGCTATCCTCCCGGAACATTAAACAACAGATCCGGAGCTGGAAGGCCGACGATATACGGGTATAACCATTGTTGCCGCAAGGCTTAGTACTTTGCGGTGCCAATTCGCGCAACAACGCAGCGAGGCAAGTGCCATCCACGAGCCAGCCGCAAGGCTCCAAGACACACGAAGGTTTTATAGTGTTTGCAGTTCCGGTTTTATGCAACGATGTGGAGGAACAAGGACGCTACGAAATCTCAAAGATTTTGTTTCTTCAATTCTTCAACCGCATGGTCTACTGCCCGCGCCGTAAAGGCCATATAGGTGAGTGAAGGGTTTACACAACCGGCCGATGTCATAAACGATCCATCGGTTACAAATACATTTGGCGCATCCCATACCTGGTTCCACTTATTCAGCACGGAAGTCTTCGGGTCTTGTCCCATACGGGCGGTTCCCATTTCATGAATGCCCTGCCCCATGATGCCGTCGTTGTCGAAACCATATACATCCTTTACGCCGGCCTTTTCCAGCATTTCCTTTCCATCGCTTACAATTTCTTTACGCATCTTTTGCTCATTTTCTTTTAGTTCAGCATCAATCGCCAATACGTTCAAGCCCCATTTATCCTTCCGGTCCCTGTCCAGGGTTACCACATTTTCATGATAGGGCAATACTTCTCCAAATCCGCCCATCCATACGTTCCAGCTTCCAGGCTCCGTTAACGCTTCTTTCAGCGCAACCCCTACCGCTATTTCTTCGGCAGCCCTGGTGCCTCTTCCCCGCCCGGAGCCTCCCTGGTAGCCAAACCCGCGGATATAATCCCGCTTTTCGCCATTCAGGTTGCGGTAGCGGGGAATATATACGCCGTTCGGCCGGCGGCCATAGGTATATTTATCTTCAAAGCCCTCCACGCGTCCACCGGCGCCTGAACCCAGGTGGTGATCCATCAGGTTATGGCCCAGCTCCCCGCTGCTGCTGCCCAAACCACCGGGCCATACATCCGTAGCAGAGTGCAGCAATACCCAGGTACTGTTGAGCGTGGAGGCGTTCAGGAAAACGATCTTTGCCTTATATTCATAAGTTTTGTTGGTTTCTGCATCCAGTACCTCTACTCCCGTTGCCCGTTTTTTGTCCTTATCATATAAAATGCGGGTTACAATACTCCAGGGACGCAGGGTAAGATTACCCGTTTTCATAGCTGCAGGAAGTGTGGAGGATTGGGTGCTGAAATAACCGCCATAAGGGCATCCAAGGTGGCATTTATTGCGGTACTGGCACTTATTCCGCCCGGGTAACGCCTCTGTAAGATGGGCACAGCGCCCAATGATCATACGGCGCTGGTCGTTATAGGCCTGCTTGATACGGGCGGCAATATCCTTTTCCACAATATTCATTTCCATGGGCGGTAAAAACTGTCCGTCCGGCAATTGCGGAAGCTGCTCCATACTACCGCTAACGCCAATAAAACGTTCTACATGATCATACCAGGGGGCAATTTCGCCATACCGTACGGGCCAGTCAACAGCAATCCCATCTTTGGCATTGGCTTCGTAGTCAATATCGCTCCAGCGATACGTTTGCTTGCCCCATAATAACGAGCGACCTCCCACCTGGTATCCCCGGAACCAGTTGAATTGCTTTACTTCCGTATACGGTGTTTCCGAATCGTTGGCCCACCAATCGAGGTTTATCTCACTGGGGCCAAACCCGCGGATGCGATTGGGATAAAGCTTTTTTTGTGCCCAGGTCATATCACCGCGATGTTCAAACTCCCAGGGCGCCTTGCCTGCATTTACATAATCGGTGATGTGCTTTACATCTTTGCCGCGTTCCAATAACAGAACTTTCAGTCCTTTTTCACACAGCTCTTTGGCGGCCCATCCACCGCTGATACCGGAACCGATCACAATTGCGTCATAATTATTTTCCGCCATAAGGATAAAAATTGCTTTTAGAATCTGTAAATAGAAATACCGGGTAACCGTTTTCAACAAATAACAAGTCGTCACCCGGGATAAATATACTACTTTTTTAAAATTATGTAATCGATTACATAATTTATATTCAAAAATTCAAAACAGGCAGTGTACAGCCCTTAAAAGCCGGCCCGCAGGCAGATACGTTCATTGCCGGTTACCGTCGATGATTTATACAAACTGGTGTCAATTTTAATAAAATGCCCCCAAATGGTTTGTGGAGATACAAACCACGGCATAGTCACGGTCAGTGTCTCCACCATACCCGTCAACTTAACAGAATACACTTGCCAAAATAGGACATGCGTAGCCTGAAGGGCTACAATGTGAATAATTCCCGGCTGAAAGCCGGGGACCACGAATACGTAAAACACGCGGCCCCAACGGAGTCGTACGGTTAATGTTCCGGAATTGGCAAGTGCAACCTGCCTTCATCATATCCGACCCCTCCGGGGCCGCTCGCTACCTACCCATGGCCCCCAGCTGACGCTGGGAGCCATGCACATTGTACCCTTCGGGTACTTAGCAACGACTACAGAAAAATCACTTCCGCACAAGCTCCCGGAATGTGTCCACACGATAGCCCGCTAACGGAATCTGACAATCCAGCAATTTCCTCCTCTAACCCTTATGTTGACGGCTATCGTGGAGATACAAATCATGACAACCCTGCTCATCATCGTCCGGGAAACGGGATACCCTCACTGTTTTTGCAGCGTAAATAAATCATACGGATGACGGTAAAAAATTTACCCTTTCCGTCTTCTTTGAAGTTCTGTTTGAATAAGCCCCAGCTCACGCCCTGTTTGTCCTTTTACCGAAGTGTTTTCCTGCGCACGCCGCATAAGGTAAGGAACCACATCTTCGATGGGACCAAACGGCAGGTATTTACTAACACTGCAGCCGGCAGCAGCCAGGTTGAAGGTAATATTGTCGCTCATTCCATACAGCTGGCTGAAGTGCACATGCGGGTGATTGAACGGAACCTGGTGTTGTTGGAGCCAGGCCACCGCATCCAGGTTGCTCTTTTCATTATGGGTGGCAATAACCAGCGCAACCCGATCCAGGTGTTCCAGGCTGAATTGTACGCCGGCATCATAATCGCGGTCGGAACTGGCTTTATCCGGTTGTATAGGTGACGGATAGCCCTGCTCCACAGCCCGGGCCCGTTCTTTTTCCATATAGGCGCCGCGTACCAGTTTTACTGCCAGCAGAAAATTCCGCTCCGCCGCCGCTTCATAGCAGTCTTTCAGAAACTGCAGCCGGTCATGCCGGTATAACTGCACTGTATTATAAATAACCGGTGTTGTTTTATTAAAGGAATCCATCATCAGGATGGTGAGCGCATCCACGGGGTCCTGTATCCAGGTTTCCTCCGCATCGATTAAAACGCCTATTTTTTTCTCAGCGGCCCGCTCACAGATCCGCAGTAGCCTGGTGCGCACCCGGTGCCATTCTTCTTTTTCAGCAGTATCCAGCTGCTCCACTACCTGCAGGTAACGTTTGATAAGGGTTCCGCCAGCTGCGGTCATCCCCGCATCGATCTTTTCCAGCAACGAAAACCTGGAAAAGCCGGTAACCTTTACACTCATAAAAGGAATATTGGATTGCGTGGCCGCGTAGTCAATCACCCGGATGAATTCATCGGCGGCATGATCATATTCTTTTTCGGAATCCTCACCTCCTTCTACGCCATAATCCAGGATCACCTGTACGTTATACTGTCCTAATTTCGCAGCTACTTTTGCGGTTTCATCCAGTGTTTCACCGCCTACAAACTGCTTAAAGATCGTGCTCCGTATCATTCCTTTAACGGGCAGCTTATTCCGGATCGCCCAGGGAGTAATGCGGGTGCCCAGTTTTACCAGCGTGGGCTGTCCCATCATCAAGAACAACAGCCTTGCTTTTTTTAACTCACTATCCGACTTGTATTTAAATGCGAATTCCGTGTTATCGAATGATACCGGCAACCTTGTTTCTTGCATATAACCTTTTAGAATATCCGGCAAAGGTAAGGTCGCTAGCAGTTCCCTTTATAAAAAAATTGATCCGGCGCAACCGTTTGAGCAGCGGTTTTCTAAATTAGCCATATCCCGTTACTTTTGCAAAAAATCTGAAAATGGCAAAGAATCCTGCAGACAGCCTGATTGTGATGACCGAGCTGGTATTGCCCAACGACACCAACACTTTTGGCAACCTGATGGGGGGCCGCCTGATGTACTGGATGGATATTGCCGCCGCTTTATCTGCACAGAAACACGCCAATCTTCCGGTAGTAACCGCATCCGTTGATAATATCTCTTTTGAAAACCCCATCAAACTGGGCAATTCCGTACATATTGAAGCAAAAGTGACCCGTGCCTTTAATTCTTCAATGGAAGTGCATATGGTGGTACATGGCGAGGACCTGGTAAACCGGTACCGGTATAAAAGCAATGAGGCCTATTACACTTTTGTAGGACTGGACCCTCATGGAAAGCCTGCGCCGGTACCAACACTGGAACCTGTTACCGATAAAGAGTTCCTGCTTTTTGAAGGCGCACTCCGCCGCCGGCAGCTGCGGCTGATACTGGGTGGCAAAATGAAACCCACCGATGCTGCGGAGCTGAGGGCCTTATTCCAGATGTAATCCTATTCCCCGCTCCCTTTAATTTCCTGCACCCATGCTGCATAGGCTTTTAAAAAGCCTTCCAGAAACTGATCCAGCCGGTTCCGGTCTTCCGATTCCGGATCATTGAAGCAGGCTGCTATATTGCTCAGGTAGGCCTCCGGCTGCTGCATCATGGGCACATTTAAAAACACCATCGATTGTCGCAGGTGATGATTGGCTCCAAAGGCACCCAGTGCACCCGGTGTAACACTTACCACAGCGCCCGGCTTCCGGTTCCAAACACTCTTTCCATAAGGCCGTGATCCCACATCGATGGCATTTTTGAGCAACCCGGGAACAGAACGGTTGTATTCCGGGGTAATAAAAATAACGCCGTCTTTTGCCCGCATTGCATCCCTGAAACGGATCCAGGATTCCGGAACGGCCTGCTCCAGGTCTTCATTATACAACGGCAGGTCGCCGATCTCCAAAATTTCCAGCTCCAGGGCTGAAGGGGCCAGCCGGATCAATTCCTGTGCTACTTTCCGGCTGTAAGAGGCCGCCCGAAGGCTGCCTACCAGCAAGCCTATTTTTTGAGTGCTCATAGTAAACGTTTTGGTTAAAAATAAATGAACCGTTTCAAAAAACAAAGTCCTGTATAGTTAACCGATAAGCGCGCAAAGAATCCGCGAGGTTCGCTATCCGGGGTGCTGCTGATCTTCATTGTACGCCTTTGTGGTCCCTTTGCCCCTTCAGTTAAAGCCCGTCGCTAAAATTTCAATTCCAAATACACGGTTTCCTCTGCCAAATGTTTATATTAGCCCATTAAAATTTCATACATGCATCTTGTAATCATCAATGGTCCCAATCTCAACCTGCTGGGCAAACGGGAACCGGGTATTTATGGCAGCTCCAGTTTTGAATCTTTTTTTGACCAGCTAAAGACAAATTATCCCGGGATCCGCTTTGATTATTTCCAGAGCAATATCGAAGGCGAGCTGGTAACGGCCCTGCAACAATACGGGTTTGAAGCAGATGGCATTATCCTGAACCCTGCTGCCTATACGCATACTTCTGTTGCCATCGGTGATGCCATCGCTTCGATCAACACACCGGTAGTAGAAGTGCATATCAGCAATGTGCATGCCCGTGAGGATTTCAGGAAAATATCGCATGTAAGCGCCAAAGCTGCCGGTAGCATTATCGGGCTTGGATTAAAGGGCTATGAACTGGCGGTGCATTATTTCCAGGATCAAAAAAAGTAATTATTGAACGCCATATGAACCAACAAAAAACCGCTTCCATTCTCAGTCTCACTGTCATTGTAGCCGCGCTGGGATATTTTGTCGATATTTATGATCTGCTGATCTTTGGTATTATCCGTATTCCCAGCCTGAAAGAACTGGGCTTAACCGCTGATGAAATCACCACCAAGGGCGAATGGATCCTTTCGGCCCAGATGGCCGGGTTACTCATCGGCGGCATCCTCTGGGGGATCTGGGGCGATAAGAAAGGCCGGGTAAAAGTATTGTTTGGCTCCATCCTTATTTATTCCATTGCCAATATCTGTAACGGTTTTGTTCAAAATGTACAGCAATATACGGCCATCCGTTTTTTTGCAGGGATTGGTCTGGCCGGCGAACTGGGTGCCGGCATTACCCTTGTGGCGGAATTACTGCCTAAAGAAAAACGCGGCATCGGCACTTCTATTGTTGCCGGTTTTGGCGTACTGGGAGCGGCGGTAGCCTTTTTAATAAAAGAGGAATTTCACTGGCGTACCTGTTACTTTATCGGGGGCGGACTGGGGATCCTTTTATTGCTGTTGCGGATATCGGTACTGGAATCGGGCATGTATAACCGCATGAATGCCGCTGATGTAAAAAAAGGACAGTTCCTGATGTTGTTCAGCAGCAGGGAACGGTTCAGCAAATACCTGAAAAGTATTTTTATCGGGCTGCCTACATGGCTGGTAATCGGGATACTCATCACCTTCAGCAGCGAGTTTGGAAAACAGTTCGGGATCACTGGTGATGTAGACCCCGGCCGGTCGATCATGTATGCTTATATAGGTCTGGCTCTTGGTGATATTACGATTGGACTGGTAAGCCAGTGGCTCAAAAGCCGCAAGAAGGCCCTGTACATTTTTTACGCCCTTACCTTTATTTCGATGCTCCTCTATTTTACCACGCAGTGGAACGGTACGCCCGGCTGGATGTATACCCTTTGTTTTTTCCTGGGCTTCAGCATCGGGTTCTGGGCTATTTTTGTAACCGTTGGGGCCGAACAATTTGGGACCAACCTGCGGGCCACGGCCGCTACCACCGTTCCGAATTTCGTACGCGGGCTGCTTCCGGCAATCCTGTTAATTTTTAAAGAAATACGCGGCATCGGCAGCATCGGTTATGTAAACGGCGCCATCATTACCGCTGCTATTGTAATGGTTGTTTCCTCCATTGCCGTTATCACCCTGCCGGAAACCTTTCATAAGGATCTGAATTATGAAGAAGTTTAAATTTAAATACGAAACTTAAAATTCTAAATCCCACTTCTAAATTGCAGGGTTTAAATCTGAAATCACAAATTTCAAATACCAGATCTCAACGCTCAAACGCTTACATTTGCGGGAGATTTTAATTCATTTTACCGCTACTTAATAATAACTGACCATGCGCACGGCAGACTGGATCCTTATTTTTCAGCAAAGTATTACCGATTATCATAAAACGGATGATGTAGATACCCGGGTTCAAAACCCTTATGCAAAAGACACCCTTGAGTTCCTGATGTATGAGAAAAACTGGGTCGATACGGTACAATGGCACCTGGAAGATATTATCCGCGATCCGCAGATCGACCCTGTAAAGGCCCTGGAGATCAAGCGGCGCATCGACCGTTCGAACCAGCACCGTACCGATATGGTGGAATACATCGACAGCTGGTTCCTGCAGCAATACAGCGAGGTATCGCCCGCAGCAGATGCCTCCTTCAATACGGAAAGCCCCGCATGGGCCATTGACCGGTTATCGATTCTTGAACTCAAGATCTACCATATGCACCAGGAAGCCACCCGGGAAGATGCTTCTGAAGCGCACCGGGCGGCCTGTACCAACAAATTGAATGTATTGCTGACGCAGCGGGAAGACCTGTCTACCGCCATTGACCAGTTGCTGGGCGATATCGCCGCCGGCAGGAAATACATGAAAGTGTACAAACAAATGAAGATGTATAATGATGAAAGTCTGAATCCGGTGCTTTACCAGCAAAAAAAGTAATGAAGGCCCCTCCCAAACATATACTGGTATTCCGGTTCTCTGCCCTGGGAGATGCAGCCATGACCGTTCCCGTACTCCGGCTTTTATTAGCACAACATCCCGGACTGGAAATCACCATGGTATCCGTTCCGTTTCATGCACCGCTTTTTGCAGCTATTGACCGCCTTCATTTTTATGGGGTTGATATCCGGAAACAATACAAAGGAATAGGCGGACTGATACAACTGGGCCGCCGGCTGAAAAAGGATATTCCGTTTGATGCGGTAGCCGACCTGCACAATGTACTGCGCACCAAAATCATCCGTTTGTTCCTGGGAGCTGTTCCTACCGCTGTGATTGACAAAGGCCGTAAAGAAAAAAAAGAACTGACAAGGCCCTATAATAAAAAACTGCGCCCGTTAAAAACCACGTTTCAGCGGTATGCGGATGTGTTTGGAAAACTGGGAGCGCCGGTGAGCATCGGTGATCAGTTATCAGTTATCAGTTGTCAGTCATCAGCTGTCAGCAATCAGCCATCAGCTGTCAGCAATCAGCAATTCCGGATCGGTATTGCGCCTTTTGCAAAGCATGCGGCCAAAATGTACCCGTTGGAAAAGATGGAGCAGGTGGTACGCCTGCTGCAACACAACAAAGCACACACCCTGTTTTTATTTGGCAGCAAGGCGGAGACCCCGGTACTGGAACAATGGGCCGCAGGGCATCAAAACATCCGCGTGGTTGCCGGCCGGTATTCCTTTGCAGAAGAATTACAGCTGATCGCCCAAATGGATGTAATGCTGACCATGGACTCCGCCAATATGCACCTGGCTTCACTTTATGGGGTTCCGGTGGTTTCTGTCTGGGGCGGCACACATCCCTGGCTGGGCTTCTATGGCTGGGGACAGGACCTGGAAAATGCGGTTCAAACCGATCTTCCCTGCCGTCCCTCTTCTGTTTTTGGCAATAAACCCTGCCCGGTACATGGAGCAGCGGGCTGTATGCAGGAAATAACCCCTGAACAGGTGTTTCAAAAGGTTATCAAAATTTTCACATAAAAAACACAATTAATAGCTAACTTTTCACAAATATTCCGGAATCTATGCGTGTATTCAATATGGGCGTTGTGGGGTGCCTGCTGCTGATGATGGCTGCATCCTGCAGAGATAAGAACAAGGATGTACGTATAACGCCCAATGGCACAGAGCTGCAACTTGTTGCCGATTCAGTGTACCTGTTCTCCAGGGAGATCTATTTCTGGGATGAGATCCGCACCCGTACCACCTACACATCATTTAATCCCAGGCAATACGTTAAGAGCACTGATGTGGAGACCGCTGAGGCCACTATCGCCGCTGTCCGCAGCTTTAATTCCTATGATTCAGCAAAAGAATACAGTTATGCCACCGATTACTACAACGCCGAAACGGGCAGCATGGCCACACAGCCAGAAAACAGCTATGGCTTCTTTGTAAAATCGGGTAAGAACAGAGTTACGGGAAGCTTTACGGGTTGGTTTGTAACTTATGTATACCCCGATTCATATGCCGGGAGAAATGAGGTTCAGCGGGGTTGGAAAATTGTCAAAGTAGACGAGACCACCTTAGGTAATAATACACCCTCCGTAGCAGTCCTTAATAACATGTTTTATTATGAAACCACCAAATCGGCCAGGGTTACTTTCGAAAAACCAACAGGCGAGCAGGTTCCACTGGATCTGTCCATAGCCTCTTTCATACCGTCTTCCGTATTATACTCCAATATCCTGCAATCACCCAGGGGAGCAAAAGCCGGGTACCTGGTATACAAATTTTTTGATCAGCTGGAAGATTCCCGGCCGGCTATAGAGGCCGCGCTCCGCTCTTTTAACGATGCGGGAGTAAAGAATATCATCCTGGACCTGCGTTATAATAACGGTGGTTTTACCCGTACGCAAGACTTTCTGGCCAATAGCCTGGCTCCGGCAACGGCAGGTAATGGCAACAAAATGTATACTTATTACTATAATGCGGATCTGCAGGCAGGCAATTATCCCCTGATGCGTACCCGGCACGCTTATAGTGCCAGCTATTATAAACCAGACGCCTATGGCAACACCGTTACCTTCAACAAAACAGACGCTACAAAAGGATTCCCCATCAATCCGGGTAATTTATTTGTAATTGTAAGCAAGCAGACTGCTTCATCCGCCGAGCTGCTTATAAACGACCTGAAGCCTTATTTCAACGGGAATATCAAACTGATCGGGGATGATAACACGTTTGGAAAACCGGTGGGATTTTTCCCCGTTGACCTGTTCAAAAAAGTCACTTTCTGGACGGTTTCGTTTATGACCAAAAACAGCACGGATACCCAGGTTCCCTATGCAGGCTTTACACCCGATTATAAAGTATACGATGGGGTAGACAAAGCCTGGGGGGATGTAACTGAAGACTGCACAAAAGTTGCGTTAGATCTGATCGATGGCATTCCTGTGAAAGTAGCTGTTACCACCGGCACCACTGCCCGGGCAGCTACCCAGGTACCCGAAATACAACTAAAAAAACAATATTACGATAATATGTTGCGGTAGCAAGCTTATGGGCTGTTGTAATAAAAACGGTATTTTCTGCACTCTTTTTTAATAATTCGGCAGCCCGGGCCAGATTAAAACGGCTTTTGATCTTCTTAATACCTCAACTGCGTTCCGGCCGGTGAAATCCTACATTATAAAAATTTCAAATAAAAAAGAAAATTAATTCCTATCTTCATAAAATAAAGTTTATGTATTTCCGCAAAAGCATAGTTGCAGCCATCCTTTGCATCACCATTCTAACAGCCTGTCCTTCCAAGAAAAAAGACATGCTTCCGCCAACCCCCACAGGCGTTAGTCCTGAATTATTAGCAGACTCACTTTTTTTATATGCAAAACAAATCTACTATTGGAATAACACCTTGCCGGACATTTCCGCTTTTAATCCCAGGAAACTGGTCTCAGCAGATACGATAACAGGCCTTAATGACGAGATGTTTGCCATCAGCAGATTTGCAACCAACCCGGCAACCGGTTTTTCTTACGAACAAAAAATTTCCTATAACAGTGCCGGCAACCCTGTAAACGACAATACAGAATGTAAATTTTCATATATTTTAAAAACAAGCGATGTTTATTCGGGAGGGCTGGCTGCCGTTTTCGCGCCCCATTCCGTTGCTGATAATATAAAGATGACACTGGACGGAAAAGAAAACAGCCTGGGCTTTATCCTGGGTTATATGCCCGTATCAGAGGCAAGTACCGTTCAAAATCCCCTGCCCTATACCAATAAAGACAGCATGGTAGGACTTGTACGTTATGTGACCAAAGGCTCACCGGCGTACCAGGCGGGACTAAAAAGAGGGGATATTATCTCCAAAATCAATGGTAAAAGCCTGAGAATTGAAACAGACGCATCGGCAATTAATGCAGCGTTAAGTGCTTCCAGTATTACGGTTGCAGTCTACAATCCCGGTACACAAACCAGCCGGGATGTTCCACCTATACAAAAAACGCTTTATACCTTTAACCCTGTATTTAAAGATACCACACTGGATGTTGCGGGAAAGAAAATAGGCTACATTGCATTCCGCTCCTTTACCGACCTAAGCAATGCCCAGCCTGCGCTGGACGAAGCATTTAGCAAATTTGGCAACATTACAGATATCGTCGTTGATCTCCGGTACAACGGAGGAGGCGTTGTAAAAACAGCCGCATATTTTGGCAACCTTCTGGCACCGGCCGGTATAGACGGGCAGGTATTATTTGCTGAATTTTACAACCCAACCATGCAAAACAAGCAGGCTACCTTGTTAAGAAACCAACAGGTATACGATGCCAATAACCAGCCCCGGGGATTTACTTATTTTGACGTGGATTACAGTGTTGCGGTAAATACAACTGTCATCAGCAAAACGGGGCCCTTCAATAATAACAATACAACAAAAAAGCTGTATTTTATTGTAAGCAGCTCCACCGCGTCCGCCAGCGAGCTATTGATCAATTCCCTGAAGCCTTACTATGACAATATTTACCTTATTGGCGCCGTATTTAGCGATAATGGGAAAAAAACCTACGGGAAGCCTGTTGGCTTTTTTGATATACGCCTCGGTAATTACAGTGTGTATATGGCCAATTTTGAAACAAAGAACAAAAACCAGATCAACGGTACACAAACCGGCACTTATTACGACGGAATGAGCACCGATTTACAGGTACTGGATGATCTTCGCTATGATTTTGGAAATCCAAATGAAGCCTGTTTTAAATATGCCATCCGCAAAATAACCGGTAATGATAATTATAACCCGGCGTTGTCCCTGGCAAGAACTGCCCAGGTTACAATGGCAGCAACTTCTTCAACAGAGGTATTCCGCCCCATTGGCCGTAGTGTAGGAAACATCACCAATATCCAGGACATGATTGTAACCGCAGATCAGAAACGTAAAAGGAACTGATTCACTCCTTCTGCCGGGAGCTGTTGATCTATTTTTTAGCGTCTTTGAGAATGGATGGCGCTGCTTTTGTATTGGTTTTTGGGCCTTTATCGATCCTGGGGTCTTTTGTATTCCGGTCTTCAAGCGCATCCTTGGCCGGCTTTCCTCCACTATCTTTTTTCTTCTTCCGGCTGAACCAGCATTTCTTCTTCTTTGTTTCCGCTTTTTTTGTTGCGGCATTGCTATCCGGCGCTGTTTTGACATTTTCGATCCGGTTCCTGTTCCGGTTGTCCGGATGGCTTCCATGACTTTCTTCCTGTTGGATCAGGAAATCGCGCGCCGTTTTTGCAGAGTCACTTTTGGATTGTGCCGTTGCAGTGAACGAGCATAGCGTAAATAATACGCCGGCAATGATAGCTTTAATCATGATTCTTTTTTTCAATGATGCAATGAGGCCGCCGATTATCCCTTCAATTTTGTTAAATCCGTTGCAACGGCCAGCCAGGCCATCATACCCATTCCCAGCTCGATCGCATTTTCATCTACATTAAATAAGGGCGTATGCACACCTGCTGTAATGCCCCGCTCCACATTCATCACCCCCAGGCGGTAAAAGCAACCGGGGATCTGTTGCGTATAATAGCCAAAATCTTCGGCGCCCATACGGATCTCCGTTTCACCAACCTGTGCCGCACCGGCATAGGCTGCCGCCAATGCTGTTGCCTGTTGCGTAAGCGCCTCGTTGTTGTATACACTGGGATAGCCTACATCTATATGCAGATCCAGGCTCCCGCCCATACCCTTCACCACGCCTTCGGAAATACTCCGGATGATTTCATGCGCCTCAAACCGCCACTGTTCATTCATGGCACGGAAGGTTCCTTTCAGTTTTACCTCATCCGGAATCACATTGGTAGTAGTGCCTCCATTAAAGGCCGTTATGGACAATACGGTAGGGTTTTGCGGATTATTACGCCGGCTGATCACCTGCTGCAGTGCCACCACCAGGTGTGATGCGATCAGGATCGGGTCTACACATAAATTTGGTGCCGCCGCATGGCCGCCTTTTCCTTTTACAGTGATGTACAGCTCATCCGCACTGGCCATTACCTTTCCTTCCCGGAAACTGAGTTTACCCACTTCAAGTCCCGGGTGTACATGCAACCCGAAGATCACCGCCGGAGCCGGATGTTCCAGTACACCTTCCTTTATCAACAGGCTGGCCCCACCCGGATTTTTTTCTTCCCCCGGCTGAAAGATCAGCTTGATGGTTCCCTCCCATTGGTCTTTTATTTCATTCAGGATCTTTGCCGCGCCCAACAAACAGGCCGTATGTACATCATGTCCGCAGGCGTGCATTATATTTTCATTTACAGAACGGTAACTGACATCGTTCAATTCCTGGATGGGCAATGCATCCATATCTGCCCGCAGGGCGATGATGCGCTTCTCCGGGTTACGTCCTTTCAATAATCCGATTACACCGGTGGTTGCTTTTACCTCAAAAGGAATGCCCAGATCGGTTAACCGGGCCTGTATATATTTAGAAGTTTCAAATTCCTGGTAGCTTAATTCAGGATGCGCATGCAGGTACCGGCGCACTTCGATCAACTCCGGCGCATACTGTTTTGCCAGCAATTGTATTTTATCCGTCATCCGGCAAAAATAACTGATAATCCGGTCATTGGAAAAAACAGATCCATAATAAGGAGTCAGACGGCCGTGGATGGCCCAGAAGCCGTGTTTTTTGAAGGCTATTGAGTGCTATTATATTTCAGCAGGTGTTGGAATTTAACCGTAATGTTCGCAAGGTATCCGCAAAAACCGCAACGGCTTGCCGCTATATCTCTTCAGGCACCTGGGCCCTCCTCCGGTTCAAACGAAACGCAGCTCGCTATTAAACCCCAATTATTAATCCTCGCTTTCGGAACTATCCGGGTTCACCTCCACTATGTCATTCATGATAAACACACCACCGGGAAAAAAGGCGCTGAGCCTTTTTTGATAGGCCTGTGCATCCTGCCGCGAGGTAAAGTTGCCTGCCTTTACTTTAAAATAAGGAGACTGGTGCCACATATAGGGTTTTAATTCGGGAAAATTGGAATAGATCTTTGTCCGCGCCGCAATGGCTTCCGCCTTATTATTGGTGCTGATGACCAGCAACCGGTACCCCGATGCGGTTCTCCTTTTGGAAGAGTTGCGGGTAGACAGGTTATTTACATCGGCCTGTTTTTTCAACAGCAGGTCGATCCGCGGATCTTTATATACAGCCACTCCGCCTGTTTGCGCCCATAGTTGGGAACCCAGGAATAACATCAAAAAAGGTAATACATACTTCATAGCTACTGGGGTTATATCGTGTTACCGGCCAATCTTCCGCTTTTATCGATTCATTGCTTCTAATAGATTGACGGAGACCGGTATAAGTTGCAACAAAAATAATGCTACAAATGAATAACTTTACGCAAATAAGAACCGAAGCCTCATTTTTTCAGAAAGATAACATCGTTCATGCATGCATCTGTTGAATATATCGGCTATATAGCCATGGCCTTACTGGTGATCTCATTCATCCCCAAACAACTGAAAGCCATACGGGTCATTAATTTTGCCGGCTGCCTCTTTTTTGTGGCTTACGGTATCCTGCTGGGATGGAAATGGCCCATCATTATTTCCAACGGGCTTATCGCCGTTATTCAGCTCTACCATCTTTTTGTTAAAAAGCCGGCTCCTGTTGAAGATAAAAGGGCTTGATTTTGATTTGCTTGCATTATTTTTGAATCTTTGCAGTCCATGATGCCCCCATCTGTCGCTATTGTTATTTTAAACTGGAACGGTAAAAAATACCTGGAGCAATTCCTTCCCGGCGTTGTACAAACCCGTTATACGCCGTTGCAGGTGGTAGTGGCCGATAATGGGTCTACGGATGATTCAGTTGCCTGGCTGGAGCAGCATTTTCCTGCTGTACGCATCATCCGTTTTAAAGAGAACCACGGGTTTGCCAGGGGATATAACCTGGCATTGGAGCAGGTGGATACCGATTATTACCTGCTGCTCAATTCAGATGTACAGGTTACCGATGGGTTTATCGATCCCCTGCTGAATATGCTCGAATCAGACAGTTCCCTGGCCGCCTGTCAGCCCAAGATCCTGTCCTACAATCATCCGAAATACTTCGAATATGCAGGAGCTGCCGGCGGGTGGATGGATCATTTTTGTTATCCCTTTGCAAAAGGCCGGGTCTTTGATTTTACCGAAACGGATGAAGGGCAGTACGATGTTTCAGCGCCCATCTTCTGGGCGAGCGGTGCGGCCCTGTTTATCCGTTCAAGGGTATTTCATGAAGCCGGGGGCTTTGATCCGTATTTTTTTGCGCACCAGGAAGAGATCGATCTTTGCTGGCGTATCCAGTTGCTGGGCTATGGCATCCGTTCCTGTCCCCAATCGGTGGTTTACCATGTAGGCGGCGGCACCCTTCCCAAGGGCAATTCTTTAAAAACCTATCTCAATTTCCGCAACAACCATATCATGATGTATAAGAATATGTATGGCTGGCGGCGGCTATATGTTATTTTTCTGCGGGCGATCCTGGATGGCGTTTCCGCTTTTAAAAGCCTGTTAGGCGGAGACGGCGGTTATTTTGTGGCAGTAGCCAGTGCGCACCTCTCTTTTGTAAAATGGATACTGGCCGATCAGAAGAAAAGCATTTTTCCTAAAAATAAAAGAGGACCGTTAGAAGGACTCCTGAAAAAAAACATTGCCTGGGCACATTTTGTCAACGGGAAAAAAAAGTTCTCCGAAATTGTTGACAAAGAAGTGACAAATTAATGAATAGATCCTTATTTTTGCGACACAATATTACTGATACAGAATGGAACATAATTTTGACGTTGAGCAGATAAAAGAGCAGGAATACCAGGAAGAATTAAAACAAAGCCAGAATAAGGATTTTAAATTCAGCTGGGTTTCCAGTTCCCGTTTTTTATTCTATCTCGTTTATGCATGCCTCTTTTTATTTACCTGGGGAGGTTGCTACCGTCTTTATACAAAGCATTTTGAAAAGCCGAACGTTACCGTTCAGGAGAGCACTTTGTACACTCCAAAATATAAATAAAAAAAAGTTGCCGATTTTTTTTGTAGTTAAAAAAAACTCCTTATCTTCGCAACCCCTTAAGTAACAAGCCAATACTTAAGAAAAAACAAAAAGTTCTTATCAACGCGGAAGTAGCTCATTTGGTAGAGCACGACCTTGCCAAGGTCGGGGTGGCCGGTTCGAGCCCGGTCTTCCGCTCTCTTTGAAAAAGTTATTCGTTATACGTTATTTGTTATTGGAATCATTACTGATAGCTCATGGCTGATAACTGATAACTTTTTTTTTCGCCCTGGTGGTGGTCCCGAAGTATCGGGAGGTAAACACGCAGGACTTCAGATCTCTTCCGGCAGGCAGCGCCGGCGAACGGATCAAGCTCTTAAAAATATTGCCCTGGTGGTGGAATTGGTAGACACGCAGGACTTAAAATCCTGTGGGCAGCAATGTCCGTGCGGGTTCAAGTCCCGCCTGGGGCACTGATTATCAATCAGATAGAAAGGTTCACGAAAGTGAGCCTTTTTTATTTTTGAGAAATTTGCATACAATTTGCATACAAAATCATTTGGAGATGTAAAAGAACTTAATTACATCTAAGTTAATTATTTTTTATCGGTATTTAAAATCTGGCTTTATTTCTGAGAGGTAAACCACGTCTCTTAAAGCTTTTGTTAGTTCCTGAGCTGGTAATAACTCATACCTCCCACAGCAAAACTATCCTGCTCTGCGATGTCTATTGGTTATTTTGGGGTTCCTGATTATACTCTTCATCCGTTACCTGCTCCAACCAAACTGTTTCGCCTTTTTCCCGCCCGGTTATAGCTACCTGAACAAAAGCAGTGTCGGCACTTGCTCCGTGCCAGTGGGGAATATTGGGCGGACATTTTATAGCATCACCTTTACGAAGAATTTGTTTTGGTTTTCCCTTTTCCTGATAATAGCCCACCCCGTCAATAGCTAACAGTATTTGTCCTGCCGGATGAGTATGCCACTTGCTTCTTGCCCCAGGTTCAAAGGTTACATTTCCTACGGATATGGAATTAAGGCTGTCTGCATCTATCAGTGATTGCAGATAGGCGGTTCCCGTAAAATTCGCATTAGTTATTTTTTCGCCTTGCGGAAATACAAGTTCGCTTTGCTTTTTTGTTTCTTCCATTTTCTGATTGTTGTTGCACGCTGTAAATAGCACGACTACAAGCGGCAGGATATACTTAAACTTATGTTTCATCATGATTCAGTCTTTATAAGTTCGTCTGATAGAATTTTACCAATTTGCTTACTATCTGTGATACATATTCGGGTTTCCAGTATGTTTCTATATGGGTTGCACCGTCAACCACAAATAATTCTTTGTTTTTTGCATTCGTTGCTTTGGCAAATGCTTCGTCCGTCATGTATTTTGTTTGGGCTTCACTTCCGGCTATCATTAGCAAAGGTTGGTTTATTAGCTCAATCTGGTCGGTGGCATCCCAGGTCATCAAGTCAAGAAGGCTGCTCATAGTATATAAAAAGGTAGAGTTGGGATGTGCATGGGTTCTGTAATAATACTCAAATCCCTGACGATAGAATTTGGTGGGAACCTTAGCTATATCTTCATCTGTTATGCTTGCTACACCGGCATAGATAATTTTACCACCTGCTGTTTCCTGTGCACGGGCATCCGAAGCCTTTTTTAGACGTTCCTGAATGGTATTTATTTCGGAATTAAGAAAACCGTTACGTCTTACCTCACCTGAATTAAACATGCTTAATGTTGCAACAGCTTTAAACCGTTTGTCCGATTTAGTGGCATTTAACGTATAACCGCCGCCACCACAAATGCCTAAGGCGCCTAATCGGTTCGCATCCACACCCGGATATTGCAAAATAAAATCAGCCATACCACGAATGTCTTCTGTGCGGTATTGAGGCTTATCCGTATGACGCGGCTCTCCGCCACTTGCTCCCTGATAGGCTGCATCGGCAGCAATGGTGATATAACCTGCTTCCGCTAAACGCTGGGCATAAAGTCCGGCGGTTTGCTCTTTAATGCCTCCGTTGGGATGTGCTACCGTTATAGCCGGATATTTCTGTGCAGGGTCATAGCCCGCAGGGGTATAAACATTAGCAGCTATATCAATCCCATTGAGTTTATAGGTAACCGGATGGATATTTACTTTTCCTTTGACATTTTCAGTAATTGCCCCCTCATACACTAATGTATAGGGATTTTGGTCTGCCCTGTGGGATTGAGCATTTACGGTGTCTGTTACTGCTGTGGACATAGCCAATGCTGCTATTGATATTAACTTTTTCATTTTATTCATCTTTATGATTTCCAAACCTTATTTGCTACTGCAAATTTCCTGAGATAAAATGAGGTTATGCTTATACCGATTACGGTTTTACCTACCAATATTACAGATTGGGATTGTACATTATATGTGCCTTTTTACTTCAAATATTCTTTGAAAAACGTTTCCAACTTACCAAAAGGTATTAAATCCGTCCTGTCGTACAAATCAACGTGTCCGGCACCCGGAACGATGTAGAGTTCTTTCGGTTCTGCCGCCAATGCGTAAGCATCTTCACTGAAATAACGTGAGTGTGCGTGTTCGCCAATGATGAATAAAATAGGCCTTGGCGAAACGGATTTGATGTTGTTAAGCAATGGAAAATTCATAAATGAAAAATCACTCGTCATCGTAAACTCGGTATTTGAATTGGGATGCTGCCCACGTGGTGTACGGTAGTACTCGGCAAACTCACGGCTAATCGGGTCTGTATTTTCATCAATCGTTTCGGGTGTGCCCAAATTCATTTTTACCTTGCCACCCTCAAATTCTGTCCAACGTTGTTCGCCAATCTGGTCAAGGTATTTATTGCGTTCTTCTTCTGTGAGCGAACCTTTAAAACCCTCACGTTTTACCCTGCTCATATCATACATACTAACCGTAGCAACGGCTTTGATACGTCTATCTACCTGCGCCGCACTGATTGAAAAACCGCCACTGCCGCAAAGACCGATTACCCCGATTTTGTTCCTGTCCACATAAAGGCGTGTACCGATGTAATCTACTGATGCACTGAAATCCTCTACGAATATTTCGGGTGATGAAATCCGTCTTGGCTCGCCACCGCTTTCCCCATTATAGCTTTCATCAAATGCAATGGCTACAAAGCCACGTTCTGCCATTGACTGGGCGTATATACCTGCGCCCTGTTCCTTAACGCCACCATAAGGTGTACCTACAATAAGGGCAGCATATTTCTTAGTGGTATTAATGTCTTTTGGCAGGTACAAATCTGCTGCAATGGTAATTCCGTACCTGTTGCGGTATGTAACCTGTTCTCTTGTTACCTTATCGCTTAACTTAAAAGTTAAATAATCCTCCTGTTTCATTTCTTTTGCCTGTTTATTTTGTTTTGTTTCTGTGCAAGCCAGTCCCAATAACATAAGGGATGCGGCTGCAATAACTCGTATCCGTTTCATTTTACTGTTTATTTACTTGGCTATATTCAGCATCTGTTACAGGTTGCAGCCACATTACATTCTCTTCGCCCCGATAGTTCGTAATAGCAATGTGTACCATTTTATTATCGGCTGATGCTCCGTGCCAATGCTCCACATTTTCGGGGATGTTTACCACATCTCCTTTTTTAATGGCTTGTGCGGCTTTGTCTTTTTCCTGATACCAACCGTTGCCCTCGGTAACAATCAATACCTGCCCTTTGGGGTGGGTATGCCAAATCGTTCTTGCGCCTGGTTCAAAGGTTACGCTGCCTAATGCGAAGTCATTGTTCTTATCCTTTGCCAATAACGGATGTATAAACGCATCGCCGGTAAACCAATCTTTGGGTGCTGTGTCGCCTTTCGTGAAAAGCGAAGTGTTATTTTTTTCTTGCATTGCTTCTGTTTTTTTATCGTTATTACAAGCTGATATTGTTAATGCTATACTCATAAAAAGTATTATCAGCTTTTGATTTTTAAAACCATTCATTGTATATAATTTTTTATGAATAGACCTTTGTGAAAGCCTCATTCTGTTATTTTTCAACCTGTTTTTGCTCGGAAGCCGGATAACGGTCGCCAATGATGGGAATTGCAGCAATAGCGGTTTCTAATTCTTCCCATTCCTGAGCCGAAAAAGTATAATCCAATGTCCTTAAATTTTCTTCCAGATGTGACAACTTCGTAGTTCCTGGAATAGGAACTATATACGGTGCTTTTTGCAATAACCATCCCAATGCTGCCTGTGCAATAGTAATACCTCTTGTACGTCCGAATTTATTTAATTCTTCTACTATTCTAAGATTAGCCCTTATCGCTTCGGGGGTAAACCTTGGCAGGATATTACGGTTGTCGTTGCCTGAATTAAAACTGGTATACTCGTTGATTGCTCCTGTGAGGAAACCACGGTTTACGGGGCTGTATGGTACAAAACCGATACCCAACTCTTCACATACTGGTAATACTTCTTTTTCCACTTCACGCCACATTAAATGGTATTCGCTCTGTATGGCGGTAACAGGCTGTACGGCGTGTGCCTTGCGAATGGTTGTTGCCCCGACCTCGCAAAGACCAAAATGTTTCACTTTTCCCTCCGCTATGAGGTCTTTCACTGTTCCTGCTACATCTTCAATGGGTACGTTAGGGTCAGGACGATGCTGGTACAGCAATTCTATCACATCAATATTCAGGCGTTTCAAAGATGCTTCCACCATTTCACGGATACGTTCCGGGCGGCTGTTTGCCCCGGCAGGCATTTCGTTGATTTTGTTTCCGGCATAGTTGAACCCGAATTTTGTAGTAATGGCAATCTTGTCCTTAAACCCGCTCAATGCTTTACCTGCCAATTCTTCGTTGAAAAAGGGTCCGTAAGTTTCTGCCGTATCAAAAAGGGTAACGCCACGCTCCACTACCTGATGAGCCAGTTTTATCATTGCTTTTTCATCGGGATGAGTACCACGGTGGTAATTCATTCCCATTACACCAAAGCCCAATGCAGAAACTTCCATTGCGGCGCTGCCTTTTCCTAAAGTACGGCGTTGTGTGATAATAGGCATATTGTTTTCGTTTTGGCTATCGTTTGAAGAGGTTGCTTTCTTTTCTGTACAGCTTTGTACCAATACGGTAGGAACGCAGGCAGCCGCTCCTAAAAGGGCGGCACTCTTTAAGAAATCCCGACGGTTGGAAGGGTTGCTGTTCTCGTTGTTTTGAAGTTCTGTTTCGTTACTCATATCTTTATTTTTTGTTGATTAAACCGCTTTTATTGAATACTGTAACCACCGTCCACGACCAGCGTATGCCCGACTATAAGGCTTGCCGCATCACTGCATAGGAATACCACCGCATTGGCAATCTCTTCGGGACGTCCCAAACGACCAACAGGTACGGCTGCTAACATCGCATCCAGTGCATCCTGCTGACCGCCAGCCATCATTTTGTCCGCCATTGGGGTGTGGATTAGACCGGGACAAATGGAATTGATACGTATCCCTTTTGAAGCATACTCCAACGCTGCGCTTTTGGTAAGCCCTATTACACCGTGCTTGGCTCCGTGGTAGGTTCCTCTTTGCGCACCGCCCAAAATGCCACCGATGGACGAGCAGTTCACAATAGCGCCGTTGCCCTGTTTCCGCATCTGCTGCAATTCGTATTTCATACAGCTCCACACACCACGAAAATTTACCCCCGTAACCCTGTCAAAATCGTCCCTCGTCTGGTCTGCTGCATCTGCCAGTTCATTTTGAATACCTGCATTGTTGTAGGCTGCGTCCAGTCTTCCGAATGTTTGCACTGTTTTGTCAACCATTGCCTTTACCTGTTTGTCATCTGAAACATCACAAACAATAGCAAGCGTTTTGTAGCCCTCTGCCGTTAGCTGGTCTGCTGCCTTGTTTACCAAATCTTCGTCATAATCAGCTAATGCTACCGATGCCCCTGCCTCGGCGAAAGCCTTTGCGGTTGCAAATCCAATACCCTGTGCCGCTCCTGTTATTAGAATAACTTTATCTTCCATCAGTTTCATAATCAATTCTTTGTTTACTATTTTTGTTAAAAATTCTGTTGCTGTTTACCGTGATTTTCATCACGCTATAATTTTACAGTACAAAGTTCTTACCTTATAAATAAAAATTGCTTATACAAACCACGGATTGTGCTACCATTTTCACTGATTTACACCTATATATGTAAAGGCAACGGAATAAAAGGTAAATTTGTATTGATTTATAAGTGCAGATATAATGGACGAAATTTTGAGAATAGATACGGTTAGCGAACACGATGCCTTTTATCACAAAGAGAATTTACATCCGCTGGTAAGCATAATGGATTTTGACGGGAGAGTGCCGGAAATCTATGCTTCCAAAATGAATTTTGGCTTTTATGCGGTGTATCTCAAGGAAGTGATGTGCGGCGATATGAAATACGGGCGTCATACTTACGATTATCAGGACAGAACTTTACTTTTTGTAGCTCCGGGGCAAATTATCAATGTCGATATTAACGCAGATTACAAACCGCAAGGCTACGCTTTATTGTTTCATCCCGATCTGATACGCGGTACATCCCTGGGCCAGCATATTGATAAATATACATTTTTTTCCTACGAATCAAAAGAAGCGCTGCACTTGTCTGAAAGGGAAAGAAAGATTGTATTGGATTGTTTCGACAAAATCAGATACGAATTGGAGCGGGGTATGGACAAGCATAGCAAAATGCTGATTGTTGATAATATTGAACTGTTTTTAAATTACTGTGTACGGTTTTACGACCGTCAGTTTATTACCCGAAATGATGTAAACAATGATATTTTAGCCCAGTTTGAAAAACTGTTGAATGGATATTATCAATCTGATAAGCCACAGACAATCGGTTTACCGTCTGTTACCTGGTGTGCGGAGCAATTGAACCTTTCTGCGAATTATTTTGGCGATTTGATAAAAAAGGAAACAGGTAAAACGGCTCTGGAGTACATTCATTCTAAAATTACGGATAGAGCGAAGCAAAAAATACTGGATAACCAAAAAACCATTAATGAGATTGCCTACGAACTGGGTTTTAAATATCCGGCACATTTCACAAGGGCTTTCAAAAAAAATACGGGATATACCCCGAATGAATACCGGATGTTGAATTGAGCTGATAGTATTTGTCTTTATAATTGTTGTTCCAATTTTTTGTTTGCTAACAGTTATACTCTATTTCAATCCGTCCGCTTAATGGGTGGAATAGAAGCGAAAATCCTGTTGCAGAACATGGCGTAGCAAAAGATTGGGACGGAAAGCCTGACAGCGATTGCATTTTTGCTGCAACAAAAACTACTTATCCAACCCTTTTTCTTTCAGCCAATCAGCCATAAGGTCAGCTATCTGTACATTGTTCAAATCGGACATTATAAAGTGCGTATTACCTTTTATACCGATGTCAGGCAAATGCACCACTTTGGCATCGCCTCCGTGTTTATTGATGGCTGCTGCCCACAGCCTTGCCATTTCAAGCCCGGAACGCCAATGGTCTTTGTTCCATACGGAAGTCGGCTCTTTGGCGATGTTGTCGCCATAGTAAATAACGATAGGTTTTTTGGTCAGCTTCTCGAAATCAGCTAACGGTATTTCCACGCCACTTAATGCACCGAAAAGCCCTGTTGAGTTGATAGGCTGTGGCAGTTCTCCCTTTGGAAATACGAAACCACTATAAGGTTCGTAGGCTACGACCGCTCTAACCTTATCATTTTTCATAGCCGTGAGCCAACCCGCCCCGCAACCCTGTGAGTGCGTAATCAAAATGCCATCGCCAATTTTATCGAATAGCTGTGAAACAGCATCAGTAACAATATTCGCATCAAAAGCGCCTGTATTGGGGGTCATTTGCCGGTAAAACTGCTCTAGTGAGACTTTGCCTTTGGGAAACTGCACATTTGGAAAGTAATCGGGATAGTTTCCTATCCTGAACTGTGTAAACCAAAACTGTTCGTCAGGAGTAGGCTTAATTGTTGCCTCTACGGTACTTTTACCCGCTTCGCCACGCCGTGGCTGGTCAAGCAGATATACGCCATATCCTTTTCTCAAAAAGATATTTTGGAAGCCCTCACGTCCGTCAGGCGTGGTTTCCCACGTTTTCTTAGACTGTCCTGCCCCGTGTAAAAATACCAATGGCAACTTTCGTGCTTTTGACGGAACCTGATAGAAAACATAGGCGTGGTCGCCATGAAAAGTTTGTCCGTCAGGCTTCAACGCATTAGCTACCTCGAAGTTTCCTGGCGCAGTAAATATCGAGCCACCTACCGCAAAGCTGCCTTGCGTTTCTATAACCAACGGCTTTTGCAGATTTTTGCGTCTTTGATTTTGTGCATTTACACCTACTGCCATAGCTATTGTTATTAGTAAAATTGCTATCAGTTTCATAACTTTTATCATTTATTTTCCAACTCTTGCTTTTAAGTGTGCAGGATAGCGTTCGCCTGAAATTTTGATTGCCGCCAATGCCGCATTTACTCTGCTCAACTCATCTGCCGATAATACAAGGCCTGCACCGCCAATATTTTCCTGTAAGCGGTTCAATTTTGTTGTACCCGGTATCGGGACAATGAAAGGTTTTTGTGCCAATAACCAGGACAATGCTACCTGTGCAGGTGTAGCATTATGTTCTTTTGCTATAGCACCTACTAAATCAACCAATGCCTGATTTGCTGCGATATGTTCAGGCTGGAAACGTGGCACCATGTTCCTGAAATCATCTTTGCTGAATGTAGTGTCTTTGGTTATTGCTCCTGTCAGAAAGCCTTTGCCCAACGGGCTGAACGGAACAAAGCCAATTCCCAATTCTTCCAATGTGGGGATAATTTCTTTTTCAGGCTCACGGTAGAACATTGAATACTCACTTTGCAAAGCGGTAACTGGCTGTACAGCGTGTGCCTTACGTATCGTTTGGGTTCCCGCTTCGGACAAACCGAAATGTTTTACCTTTCCCTCTTTGATTAATTCCTTTACGGCTCCCGCTACGTCCTCAATCGGCACATTGGGGTCCACCCTGTGCTGGTAGAACAAATCAATGTAATCAGTCTTTAACCTTTTCATTGCTGCTTCGGCAACGGCTCTGATTGTTTCGGGACGGCTGTCCATTCCCAAATCTGGCTTACCGTCTTTGAAACCGAATTTAGTTGCAATCACTACTTTGTTACGGAATGGTGCAAGGGCTTCGCCCAACAGTTCTTCGTTGGCGTAAGGTCCATAGGCTTCGGCAGTATCAAAAAAAGTAATGCCCTGCTCAAAAGCGGAGCGCAATAGTTTTATAGCTTCGGTTTTTTCGGTAGGTTGCCCATAGCCAAAACTTAAACCCATACAGCCTAAACCTAATGCAGATACTTCTAAACCGTTATTTCCTAATGCTCTTTTTTGCATAATCTTTAATTTATTTATTGGTTTTAAGCAATTCTTCCAAAACCTTTTGTGCGGCCTTTGCTTCTTTCTTTCCTATGGCTGATTTTAGTACCTGAACATACTGTCGTAACTGTTCGGGCGTTAAACCTACATTCAGGCAAATCGTTAAATGCGAACGCAACATAGGTTCTGCTCTACCGATGGCAGCTATTACGGAAATGGTTACTAATTCTCTTTGCACATAGGTCAATGCATCTCTCTCAAAAATATCTGCAAACAAATGTTCTTTCAAAAAGGTATCTATTGTCGGTGCAAATGCCGAATATCCTGTAAGCGTGTCGGGTTGTGGTGTTTTGGTCAATTCTCCCAAAATCTTTTTTCCACGTTGGTACTTACTGGCTGTTTGGTCAATGGGGGATGCATCGTTACCAATTTTATCGCCAATGCCTTTGGCTTTGCGTTCATCAAGCACCTCCATAAAGGTCTGCAATCCTCTGATACTTCGGGGAAACCCGCAATAGGCATATAAGTGTACCAATGCTTCTTTTATTTCATTGACAGTCAAACCTGCCTCCAGTGCTGTGGTCAGGGCAGGTTTTAGCTTATCTAAATTCCCTTTTGCTGTCAATGCAGCAATGGAAATAATGCTTTGCTCTTTTGGGCTTAATACGTTTTCTGTTGTCATATTCTGTTGTGCCTTTATACTGCCTATCATACAAATTATTGCGGCGAGAAATATTATTACTGATTTTCTTTTTATTACCATACTAAGGACAATTTAGTTTACTATTTTAATTTCCTGCAACCAATGCCTTACCTCTTTCTGCACTTGCGTTTCTTTTTCGCCATCCATCACAAATAAAACACCGTCTTTTTCTTTTCCACCTTTGGTTGTAAATCCTTTCAGTATTTTGCTGTCACGACACAATTTCTTTACAGTTTCAAAACTATTTCCAGTTCCGTAGCCTGCATTGGTATTAAAGGGTACTATTGTTTTGCCGCTTAAATCGTACTGTTTCAGAAAACTTTTCATTGGTGGCGGGAGTTCCATGCTCCACGTTGGGAAGCCAATGAAGACGACATTGTATTTCTCAATGCTATCAATCTTTGTTTTAAGCGGCGGAAGAAACCCTGTTTCAAGCTCCTTTTTAACCTGGTCAACATTGGCCTGATAATCTTTGGGATAAGGGTTTTCCAACTCCAACGCAACCAACTTACCACCTATATTTTTATGGATGATTTCGGCAACCGTTTTTGTATTCTTGGTTCGGGACAGGTAAACGATTAACGTCTGTTCCGGGTTTATGTTTGATTGTATAACTATACCCTGTTTTTCCTGTTGTGCAGCTATACAAGAGGTTGATAACAGCAGTACCAACAGCATTATCTGCACTATCCAGGTTCGTCTTTTTATCATACTATCCATATCTTACCGTATTATGTCTTAACACGATATAATTAACTTAATATATTCTGTAATGCAAAATTGCTGGTAATTATTAACCTACACTTATACCAATTACTGTATTACTTACCAATACTACTTATTGAGGGCTCAAACCTCATGCAACACTCAAAAAATGCCATTTGATTCAGTAAATTTGTATCGTACTTTTTAAAATGGTAAAGAATGGAGGGTATTATTAACTTTAGCAGCATCAAGGACTACAATGCTTTCAACAATCAGGAAACGTTGCATCCGTTGGTAAGTGTAGTTCATCTGGATAAAGCCGAACCGAGAAAACACAGACGCCTGCGTTACGAATTTTACACCGTTTTTCTGAAAAAGATACATTGTGGAGACCTGCGTTATGGCTTGAACCATTACGATTATGAAGAAGGCACATTGATTTTCCTTGCTCCGGGCCAGGTAATTGGTGAAAGCAGAGATGAATATTATCAACCACAAGGTATAGCGTTGGTATTTCACCCCGATTTGCTGTTAGGTACTTCGCTTGGAAAAAATATGAATAACTACCATTTTTTCTCCTATGCAGTAAACGAAGCCTTGCACCTGTCGGAGCAGGAAAGGAAAATTATCTCGGATTGCCTGACTAAAATAGAGTATGAATTGCAGCGTTCTATTGACAAACACAGCAAACAATTGATTGTCTCTAATATTGAACTGTTTTTAAATTACTGTACCCGGTTTTATGACCGCCAGTTTATTACAAGAGACAATGTAAACAGGGGGATTTTAGAACGATTTGAGGATTTACTGAATGAGTATTTTTTGTCTGGAAAGCCTCTTAATATTGGTTTACCCACTGTTGCTTATTGTGCTGAAGAATTGAATTTGTCAGCTAATTATTTTGGAGATTTAATCAAAAAAGAAACAGGCGTATCTGCACAGGAATACATACAGTCCAAGGTAATCAACGTAGCCAAAGAGCGGATTTTTGATGGTAGTAAGTCTATCAGCGAAATTGCTTATGACTTAGGTTTTAAATATCCTGCACATTTTACTCGCTTATTTAAGCAAAAAACCGGCGTAACTCCTAATGAATACAGGAACATGAACTGAAGGGGATAGTTCTTCCGTTTATTTGAAGCATTAACGACGATTACGTATCAAATCTAACCGTTTGGCTACAGGAGATTGTTAAAATCAGACATTGAGCAGGTCATTATTTTTAAGAAACCTGTTTCACTGCTGTAATAACTTCATGAATGCCGAACGGCTTATTAATAAAAGCTTCAGCGCAGGCCTCTTCTACATTGCTAAACTGATATGCCGACATAATGATCACTGGTATATGGTTTGTTAAGCCGTTTCCTTTTATCATTTTGCACAAATCAATACCATTACCATCGGGAAGCATAATATCCAGTATGATTATATCAGGAAGCTTTGCTGCAAGGGCATCATTCAGGTCTTTAGCTGAACTACCTGTTCTAACCTCATAAAGCGCGCCCTTAAGAATATATTCTATCAAATAGCGTATATCATCATCATCTTCTATTATTAAAACATCTTTTTTCACACCTAATAAAATAAATTACTTAATAAAATGTTTCTAATCCTTCTTTTGCGGGAGTGAAACGGTAAAAACAGATCCGCCGCCCTTCCGACTTTTTGCTTCTATTGTTCCTCCATGTCGAACAATGATTTCTTTGCTTATATATAAACCAATTCCTAACCCGGAAATATTTGACTGAGCATCAACGGCCCGGTAGAACTGACTAAAAATTTCAGCCAAATGTTCATTATCAATGCCAATGCCTTCGTCCCTGACTGATAAATGAATGTTGTCACGTGACTCCCATATTTTTATTTCAACGTCTCCTCCTGATGGAGAATACTTAATTGCATTATTAACCAGGTTTGTAAGTACCTGCTCCAGTCGAATTCTATCAGCATAAACGATTATGGGCTCCCTGTTTTTAACGCTGAGGGTGTGTTTTTCAAAGTGGATAAAGCTGGAGAGGACCTCCGTTGCCATACTAACAATATTAAAGTATTCATAACGAAGCTGAAGTTTTCCAAGTTGAACGCGGGAAACATCCAAAAGATCGTTCAATAACATAATTAATTTATTCACTTGCCGACTGCATCTTTCAAGCAAACTGAAATTAATTCCCTCCGGGGAAACATTCTTTTGTAATACTTCTAAAAATCCTCGCAAAGAAGTGATGGGCGTTTTTAGTTCATGAGTTGCCAGTGCGATAAATTCGTCTTTTTTTTTGTTCAACATTTTAATCTCCTCATAAAGCTGTTCTTTTTCCTGCTTGGCCTTAATGTTTTCAGAAATATCCCGCACAATTTTAGATGCTCCAATAATTTCATGGCGCTCATTAAATATCGGTGACAAAGTAAGAGAAATAGGGATTTGTCTGCCATCGCTGGTAACACGCATCGTTTCAAAATGTTCCAAACGCAAGCCTTTGGAAATTTGTTGTATGATAAAATCTTCTTCGTGTATCCGGTCTTCTGGTATGATCAATGATATGTGCTTGCCCAGTACTTCTTTTTCTGAATATCCAAAGAGCCGTTCAGCAGCGGGGTTCCAACTTGTTATAATACCCTGCAGGGTTTTACTTATTATTGCATCCTGAGAAGAGGATACAATCGCTGCCAGCAATGCCTGTTTCTCTTCTGCTAATAATCCCAAACTCTGGTTATTCATTTTATAAAGTATGTATGTAATGCGCTGGGAACCTTTTAGAGCCAGGGAGCCCAACAATCTTTACAAAACCACAATTTTCAATCCATAAATAAGGTTTTGTGCAAAATTCTCTATAGTGCCTATAATATACGCCTGCTAGAACGTGAATTTATAAACGAAAGGCCCATTCTATGCATATTAACAAAAACTCTTTAGTAGTTAGTCCTGCCTAACAGTTATTGAAATAGCAATCAAAAGTAGTGCCTTTTTATGCATAGTTTAATTTCTATAATGCTGTTCTTTCCTGACGCAGTGCTGGCTCCTGGTGAGGAAAATATTACCCCTTCTTTCCCTTGAAAATGAAAAATAATATCTGAGCAATGATTTTGTAAAAAGAAAATACCTGTTAGCGGCTCTTTATATGCGCTCTTTATAAAAAAACATTTGCGGGGAACCGGTCATAGCAGATAAACATCAAACCTGTGATATATGTAAGTCTGGCATATAAATATGTAACGCAAATAACGATAAATTGAAGATCTTTAAACATTGACCTCGCAGCCATCTAATTTTAGGCATTTTCAAATTATGAACATAATGGCTACTAAAAGCAATCGCTTTTTTGAACCGGTAACGGACGGAAAAGTAAATCTGAAACAGACGGAAAAGGGAACCATCGGGTTGAAAAAACCCTGGTCCATACTTGAACTGAAAGAAAAAAAGATGAGATCATCCCGGGGGGTACTAGCTAACTATTCAAAGATGCGTGAGCGGATTCTAAAATTTGTAAGAAGCATACAGCTGTAGCAAATTTATTGAACAGGTAAAGATCTGTTATTAATAAAAACAAATGTCAACCATAACCCTTTTCCTATATAAAGGTTGCATTATGCAAAAAATGCCTTTATTTAATACAAAAGATAAACTGAGCACAGTGTATAAAATAATGGCTGTAAATTTTATACGTATCGAAAAAGTGGCTCAATTTATAATAGAAGCGCCGGATGATTTTGTTTTTGAAGATGTTTCAAATGATGTACTACTCCAAATGTGTAATAATGCAAAGCAAAGGATCAACCATCATTTTATAGCCGTTAAGACGACGTCCTTTAGCAGGTGCTACAAATTCATTCAAAAGAGGGCCTTTACATAAGGCCGGTTGTTAACATACTGTTCACCTGAGGATGTAAAAAGGACGTTTAAAATCAGCGTCTGAATACATTTTCAAAAAAGTTAAGGGGTTAATAAAAGGAATTATGCATATTCCTGTTCAATTTGAATTTGAAGGAAAAAAAATCTTTGGTGAGCTGAGAAGAAGCAGGAAGATGAATTCCAGACATTACCGGCTATATATTAACAACCGGGAAGTGGGGGAATTTTTTAAAACAGAACGTTCCGGATGGCAATATACAACCCAACAGGGATACTTTCCGGTTATAGCCCTGCAGCTATTGCCATATGTGGATGCAGGAGAAGACTGATAAAAATTGCTGCAGTTATTTTGGGCACCTGAGTTCTACAGAGTGGGGAAAGCGCTGCGCCTGATCCAGTTAAAAGCTGAAACCTCACTTTTCGCAGCATCCGGCAGATCCCGCGTAATGGTCTGCTCAATGATCCTGCCTTCCAGGAGGCTTACCCGCCCGGCCAATGATGCGTAAAAGTTGATCAGGTAAAGCACCTGATCGCCATTATTTTTATCAAATCTTCTGCGGCTGGGCTGGCCAGTAAAAGCAGGCTGTTCGTTGTTCCAGGTATAGTGGGTGCCCGACAGATCTTGTTTTTGGAAATGCATGGTACATGTTTTAAAATGAAGCGCACTGAGTACTCACAACAGTTATACTATTAAAAAAGAAGGGGTCGTCCGGCCCCTTCGAACATTCATTACCATTTTCTATTAGACCGCTCTTCCCGTTCTTTTGCAGCCGAAACGGCAATTCTCCTGCCATCGACATCCTTGCCATCCAGCTCTTTCATTGCAAGTGTGGCATCTGAAACTGAGCCCATTTCTACGAAACCAAAGCCCCGGCTCTTCCCGGTGGTTCTATCCATAATTACTTTGGCAGAAGACACTTGTCCGAAGCTGCTAAAAAGTTCGCGCAAATCATCGTCAGAGGCATGAAACCCCAGGTTTGAAACATACATGTTCATTGTAAAAAATTTTTCTTTTAAAAAATAAAGGCTAAATGCGGCAGCAAAAAAAGAAGAAGGAGAAAAATAAATGCTATTGGTGCGTAGTAGATATGTAACTGATCCTGACTTGAAGTGATGGAGTATTTATGCCTATCCTTGTAAAGATAAGGCTTTTTAGGCAAACATGATTTTTTCTTTTTCAGGGATTAAGAGAATTAAAGCAGGGATGCCATTTGCATCTTATATCCACCAAATGCCCTGTGCCACAAGGTTGCAGGATTTTATAAACAAATGAGTGACATCGCCTGGAGATGGAAACATACCACGCGCGTTGCATGGTGTTATGAGTTCTATTATATCGTTTTTGGAATTTATAGAACAGATCTCAAATACATCCGTATCCTTTTTGCGTTCCTCATCAAATTGTTCTTCAGGAGCTCCGCTGGAAGGAAATCTTTTTATAATATCTCCTTTCTGTAATAACGGCACCTGTGCTGTTAAGATCTTTTCGCTGGTCATATCAAACAATTTAGCGGGTAAAAAATTTTAATGATGATTGAAGCAGGCACCGGAAAGGAAGTAGTACAAAAGGAAAGACACTACAGCCGAAAACGATCTGCAGAAAAGGATATCGTAGTATAAACACAAAGGAAGCTCTCTTTTGAGCAACCAGGCACACTATATTCCTTACTGAGACGAATAAAGCTTCTTTATTAATTCCGTGAATCTTCTGGTAGCTGAATATTCTTTAAAGCCAGGAATAAACGATTTAAACTGAAATAGCTGCTTTTTTAATATCGGTAACAATGTAGTAGAGCGATCCGCTTCTTAATTCATTATAGCCATCCCAATCGTCTAAATGTATCGTAATACCTGTGGCTGCATAATTGTTTAACAATGCAATAGCGTTCCCGGTAAAACAGACATTCGTCGATATGTTTTCTTTATCCCCGCCCAGGATGTTCAGTTTGTTGCCTGCATGAAATTGATTTTTGGACATAAAAGTTGTTTTTAAATTATAGTAAATAAAGCGGGTAGAAAAATACGTTTCCTTAAGCCATTACCGGTTTTTTGGCAAAGCGTATAATGCGCAGCCATTTTAATAACAGGATAACCGGGTACACCGGATCTACCTCGTGCCAGCGGTTACCAAAATTTACAGAAGACGGATGTTTATGATGATTGTTATGATACGATTCTCCCAGCATTAACACATCTACCACCAGTAAATTGCGTGATGTATTTCTGAGTCTGAAGTTTATATATCCGTATTTATGTGCAAACCAATTTACCAAAGCTCCATGAAAAGCGCCCATCGTAATAACAACAGGTAGCAATAGCCACCACCAGAACGAAGAAGCAAAAATCAAAAAAAATGAAATATAGATCACTACCCAAAGTATACGTGACAGCGGGGAGTTTGCCCAGCGATCAAAACCGTGCCAGTGGGGCAGATTCTTTTCAAATCGTTTTTCTATAGGATATCGCTGGTGTACGATCGCTGAATAGATTTTTTTAGTACGCCACATCATGCTAAACATATTGGAAGAAAAATTAGGTGAGTGTGGGTCTTTTTCCGTATCTGTATAAGCATGATGCATCCGGTGCATGATTGCACAAGCCCGCGCACTCATGTAAGAAGATCCCTGGGTTACGTAGGAAAACACGAAAAAGAAGCGCTCCCAGAACCTGCTCATCGTAAAGGAGCCATGCGCCGCATACCGGTGCTGAAAAAAAGTCTGACTGAATAGCGAAAGATACCACAACGCTACAAAAAAAATTAAAATCGTCATAATACTATGATGCGTAAAACAGGAATGCAGAAAACGGTATAAAAAGGAGCCGCTTTTGAATGAGAAGAAGAAGGGGAGCGGGAACCCGTGGATGTTTCGCTGTATCTGTAACCAGCTAAAGATACAACCTTTTGATCATATGGTCAAATAGAATGCGATAGCTGTAGCGATGGGCGATGGATCGTTTCGCCTTTTTAATGGCTATAATGCAACAACAAAAAAGGGCAGAAGATTTCTTTCTGCCCCGCGTTTTCAATAAGATGGATTTCTTTACTGGTATATAAAACAGATGAAGGGTTAGGCAATGGGTTGTACTTTCCTGAGAATATTAATTACCTCGTCTCTTTTTTTGTTAAGCCGGGTTCCTACCCTGGTGAGTAAGTCATTCTCTTTTCCTTTTTCAAATTTCAGATCGGCATCCACTAAAAGCGGATATTTTTCTTTAAGTGTCTTTGACTGACTGGTCCAATCTCCTATCATTTTAAAATTTTCATTGTTTGTGATTTTACCTGTGTACATGACATTTTATTTAATTTGTAACGGATTTGTTACGCAACAAAGGTCAGGTGTTTTTGAGTCGCTATTACTACACATGCATTCATTAAACTTACAAATATCACAGGTTTTCGAGGTTTTGCTTACGTTTTAGCTTCAATTGCTTATAAAAAGAAGGAGTTAGTCCTGTGATCTTTTTAAACTGGTTAGATAAATGCGCTGCACTACTATAATTAAGTCTGTAAGAAATTTCTGTCAGGTTCAGCTCATCATATAATAACAATTCCTTTACTTTTTCAATTTTATGCATAATGATAAATTGCTGCAGGTTGATGCCCTTTACCTCTGAAAAGGTGTTGGAAAGATAAGTATAGCTGTATCCTAACTGTTTACTGATATAATCAGAATAGTTTACTTTAGGTAATTCGTCCGCATGGTGGATCATTTCCGTTACAACGTTTTTTATTTTCTCAATCAGGATACTCTTTTTGTCGTCCAGTAATTCCAGGCCATATTTAAGCAAGTTTATTCCAAGCAGATGGCGCTGGCCTTCGGTAATTGTTTCCTGAAGATCAACCACGCCAAGATCTACAGAACCGTGCTGAATACCCAGTTTTTTCAATTCCTCCTGTACTACCATTTTGCATCGGAGGCTTACCATGTATTTTATATATATCCTCATTGCTACGCTTTACCTGGCTAGAATTCCTCCCCGGCCGGTTTCATCATGTACGCACACTCACACTTTACAGAGTTGTTATCCGGGCCTGATTGTGAGGCATGTTATCAAAAGACTCATTTTGAGGAAAAGATCAATGGCATGAATCAGGATTTACCCGGGATCCTTTGTGTGCGCTGCCTCATCAGGCAAATAGCCTGTTCCCTGGTTTCAAATGTATTATTGATGTTAACCAGATTACTGGCCAGTTTATTATATTGCCGGGTCATTAAATAATAAAAAACATGAAGATAATGGATGCCATCAAATACAATGGCTTTCTGCCGTGCAAACTCATCCTGCCGCTTTAAAAACTCCTGCGGCATGTCTGTATAATGCATACCCGGCCGCAGGTGATGTATGATATGGTACCCATCATTCCAGCATGTGTGATTATAGGGCGTATTAATACAGTTAATTGAATTTGTATAGATATTTTCAGGATTGCTGCCGTCTATAAACGAATGTTGTGCCCAGTTCCCCAGCATCATTACAAACCGGGCAAACAGCAACGGAAAAACACATACCATTAATGTGGCCTTCAAATTGACAAAACAGAGCACAATACAAAAAATGATGTATGACCATTCTCCAACAGTTAACCGGGTGTACAATTTCTTCCTTTTACGGCTATATAAATACTGAAAGGTTTGTATCACTCCCAAAAACAGAAAGTTAAAGAAATAGGATAAAAAGCTTTTGAAACTATCCCTTTGGTAATGCATCGTACTGCTGGAGTCTTCTTCGTTATTGTTTTCAACATGATGCATTCCCATGTGGTGGCTGAAATAACTTTCCGGAGTATGTCCAAACAGCGGGCAAATAATCCAGCTGATGTATCCATGAATTTTTTGCTGATAACCGGGCTTGAACATTTTCCTATGGCACAGGCAATGGAACATTAACCCGAAGCGGCCCTTAAAATAAAACTGGGAAAAGTAAAAATAAACACCAGCTACCAACCACCATGCCCATCCTTTTAACAGGGGGGTAAAAAGCAGCAGTGCAACCGGCAATATAAAAATATGGATCCGGGTAAGCAGATACATAAAGGGAAGATCCCGTTTGTCATTCATAAAGCGGAGCCAGAAATTTTCGTAGCGGCTAAAATGGGCTTTATTTGTATAAACGGGATCCGTTAAGGCGGCTAAAATTTTCATTCGTAAATTTTTATTGTTTTTAAACGCCCGATGTATTGGGGTAACCTTTGATTCGAAAAGCTCTCTCGCATCGGATTTATCCGTATATTCTATTATTGTTCGCCGTTGGTGGAAGACTTTAGCAGCTGGTTTGAATTTCGCACATTGTGTTGTGTGGAGAATAATAATTGTGCTCCGTTTCAGGCAGACATTTTAAATATGTAGTTAAATATTTTCGTAAGATACTTATTTAAACCGGCATTATTGATATTTACTGGCTTTGCCGGTGTTAAAGAATCGCCATTATCGGGATTGTAATAGTTCTGATTATTTGCAATAGGTTAATAAGGCAACGTATTTATTACCCTGTTTGCTGCGGCCGGTATTCGATAATTGGCTGACCTCTAATGGCTGAGATGGATGCAGGCCTTTTTTAAAATGAAATTTTCATCAAGCACCTGACTTTGATTTGCTGTTATAGACTACCAGGGTTTATATAAAACATTGATTATAAACAAAGCCAAAACCCACCGGTAATGAATGATTTCTATTTTTCAGAAAAAGCACGAAACGTCACCGCTGTGAAAATATAATGATCAATACCGGTTGAATGAACTACCTTCGGTTCTTTGTATGTTATCCTACACTGGATTTGTCTTCCTTCCTCCATTCAAATATAGTGATTGCTTAACGTAAGACAGGCATCGCCTTCGCACTGTTTGTGAATAGCCTTGCCCTATTTTATCATTTTTTAATTTACTTAATTTTGTCATTTAACAATTTACAGCTCATTGCGCCTTTGCTAAAAGCGCTAAGCGACACATGCTATACTACACCCACTCCTGTACAGGAACAATCCATCCCGGTAATTTTGCAAAACAGAGATGTGCTTGCCTGTGCTCAAACCGGCACCGGCAAAACGGCCTCTTTTGCCCTTCCGCTATTGCAACTGTTGCACCTGCAGGGAGCAACAAAGCAAAATAATTGCCGGGCTTTAATTTTAGTACCTACGCGGGAGCTGGCGCTACAGGTGGCGGAAAGTTTTGGTGTTTACGGAAAGTACCTTTCGTTAAAACACCTGGCAGTTTTTGGAGGCGTATCTCAATATAACCAGGTGAAAGCATTGCGGCAAAAGGCTGATGTTCTTATTGCAACTCCCGGCCGTTTGCTGGATTTACTTAACCAGGGCTGCCTTTCTTTAAGCAATATTCAATACCTGGTACTGGATGAGGCTGACCGTATGCTGGATATGGGCTTTGTGAATGATGTGCGAAAGATCCTGTCCAGATTACCTTTGCAAAGACAAACAATCCTGTTTTCTGCAACCATGCCTACGGAAATTCAACAATTAGCCGGTACGCTGTTAAGCCAGCCAATAAAAATAACAGTAACGCCACCGGCAACAACAGTTGACCGTATACAACAATCGTTGTATTACACAGAAAAGCGGTTTAAGCCTTCGTTGTTGTTGCAGTTACTGAAAGATGAGCGCATTCAGACAGTGCTGGTATTTGCGAGAACAAAACATGGAGCCGATAAGATTACCCAAAATCTTACTGGTGCGGGTATAAAAGCTGCTGCCATACACGGAAACAAATCGCAGTCTGCAAGGCAAACGGCGCTACTGAATTTTAAAAAAGGGGCAATAAAGGTGTTAGTGGCCACGGATATTGCAGCCAGAGGGATTGATGTAGACCACATGGGACATGTGATCAACTATGAGCTGCCAAATGAACCGGAAACCTATGTACATCGTATCGGGCGTACGGGAAGAGCAGGCGCAGAAGGCATTGCTATTTCTTTTTGCGATTATGAGGAGAAATTGTATTTACGCGATATTCAAAAACTGATCCGTAAAACCATACCGGTTATAAAGGGGCATGCTTTTGATGTACCCCTGATGCACGGAGATGATTTTAAAGCAGCGGATTCGTTGCAGATACCGCGCCGAACAAACCGCCCGGCTAAAAGAAAGGGCCGGTCGTTTATGCAGCATATTTAATCAACAATGCAGTAGTGCCAGAGCTCCTAGCCATATTTTTATTTTAGGTGAAAGCTTTCAGGAAATAAGCCTGCATCATAAAATACAGTGGCATAAAAATGTATTAATGGAAAATATAAAAATCGGAGACACAGTTACACTGCAGTCTCCGTTCGATTCTAAAAGACAATATACCGTGTTAGAAATAAATGGTAATTATGTTACTCTGCACCTGGCTGGGCAGCGCAAAAACCTGGTTATTTATATCAAGTGTATAAAAGGCAAACAATAGATTTAAGGAATAGGGACGATTTTTTTTATGAATTGTATGGCCCCGGGTCATAAAACAGGTTGTTTGGCCAAATTAGTTAACAATTTTGGGGCCGCTCTTTGAGAACTGTTCGTATAAAGAGTAAACACGCTAAAAAAGCTCAGCAATATATTAACGAGTTTGCCCTAAAAAAGCGGTATATTCAGGAACTGTAAATTACTCCCATGACCTGTTCTACTTTTTTAGGGATTTTTGGGTATCATTACAGGAAAAGCCAGGGGATTAGCTCGGCAGCTTTTTTCCCGGGATACGGGACTGAATAACAGGCTTAAAATCTCCAACAGGGCACAGTCCGTTTTGGTGCCGGTAAGCGTTGGTATGGATATCAGTTTGCTATTATGTTTATTAACCGCAGAACGAAACAACATGGAACAAGATCCTGTTTTAATAATAACCAGCTTCCGGAAAACTGCGTTTCGATTGTTTGAAGAGCTTTACCACGATTTTAAAGAGCAGGCTGGGAAATTAGACCGTCAAACAGACGAAAATGTATTTCACCAGTTGTGTGGAAGATACGAGCGCCGGCTGCAATACCAATTGGGCCTGGAGGCCAAAGATTTGATACGCACTTATAAACGAAACGACATATTACAGTTACAGCAATCGCTTACTGAGCATATTACGTATTGCCTGTTGGAGTTTAAAAGAAAAGCCGGTAGCCTTTAGAAGGCGCCATTAGCCGGTAATCTCCAGCTTTGTAAATCCATCTCCATAAAAAACACGGGCCAGATCTTTATTTCCGGTCTTGTCATATTCAGCAATCCTGCTTTCATCTACAATCCGCCAAAAATTTTTCAGCTTTAATTCATTATAGTCTGTTGTTTGTATAAATAGCCCTTTAATTGAAGAACGACTTTTAAACCAGATCTCGAATACGGGTCGGTTTTGTTTTTGTATGGCGCTGGCTATTTGTTCGGATGTCATATAAGTAAATATATTTATCGGGAAGGTTTGTGACGTAACAGGTTTGTTTATAATGATCAATGGTCTATAAGTGCATAATTATTGTTCAACGATTATGCCTGATAATATGGGCTTCATTCATCCAGCTAAACTGCATGTGCGCCCGGTGCTGTCTTTTAAAAATACATGGTATCAAATTCAAATAGTGATCAAAACACTTGGAGGACTGAAGAAATACCCAACTCCCCCAATTCTGTTATCAGGCTTCCTTATTGAAACCCAACCGTTATTTATGATTGATTTTGGTTAAACTGCGTGAATGAAAACGGAAAGAGACAGGAATACAAAAAGTCAGAGAAATAAGAACCGTAGAAAATTTAAATTACTTTATGTGCTATTGCGTTGCAGAAGATACACTATTAATAACATACTACAACAAAAAAAATATATTGCCGGATTACCTGGACTCAAAAAAGGAAATCAGGTATAAATTTAGAAGATATCAGATGGAGTTGCTTCAATATGGTTCCCTTTACAAAAAGAAGATTAAATATCTGCATCAGGAGATTGTTTTTCTTTTTTGAATCTTCGTATAATTTTAATTACAACAGGCACCGTAACCAGCACAATAATTGCCATCACTACATAATTAAGGTAAGGGCGTAAAAAGGGCATGGTTCCTATTACATAACCGGCAATTGAAAAACAAAGTATCCATCCCACAGAACCAATAAAGGCAAATAACAAAAAACGGCTGAATTTTTGTTGGATGATGCCCGCAACAATGGGAGTGAAAGTGCGAATCAAAGGAAGAAATGCACCAACAATCAATGCCATGCCGCCATATCTTTTATAAAAGTTTTTCGCTTTTGTTAAATACTGCTTTTTAAAAAAAGCTGAATCTTCCCTGCGATATAAAACAGTCCCTGTCTTATAACCGACAATATAACCCGTAATATTTCCCATTAGCGAAGCTAAAATTCCTAAGCTGCACAGCGTAAAAAAGCTATGGTCCAGCACATTGGTAGCAATCAATACGCCTGCCATAAAAAGCAGCCCTCCACTTGGAAGAAAGAAACAGAAAAAAAGGCCTACCTGCCCATAAATTGCCAGGCAAACAAGTAGTAACCCGCCATATTGAATTAGTGCCTCGGGATTAAACATTTGATTTTAGTTAAACAAACTGCTTTGAAAAGCTACTTAAAATTCTCTTTTGGATAAAACAAATTTTTGTTTACGGCAAAATTTGACTGTAACAGCACGATATAAGGGCGCAATAATCGTAAAATCAAAATCCATTTTAAACTATATTTAGCCGCGGAAAGCGACCTGCCTCTTTAAATATAAGAGAGCCAATCTCTTTTAATTCCTGTATCGCCCGACTCACTTTCTGCCTCACGATTTCCAGCTGTGCATATCCAACCTCAAAATCTGCATCATACCTTGCCGAGCAATAGGACTTTTGAAGCAGCCTGAAAGCTTCCTGTTCTGGATACTGGCTAAGAACTCATTGAGCTGTTCACCTGTTTTGAACTGCTTCAAAAAGTCATCGGATAAGAAATCTTCTGCTTTCATTTGTTCATATTGTGTTTAAAGTTAAAAAATCGAATCTGTTAAGACTCGATTTTAACTTACACACTTTATGATACAGTGTCCTTTTTAGACCGGTATCTGGCGCTTTGGATATTCCTAGCGATAGCTTCTGGCATCAATGGTATTTAATAAAGAGATATTTTAGAAACTTAAAATGCAATCTCGTCTAATTTGTTTTTTACCAATTATTGTCTTGCCACTATTTGCTCTTTTTTTTCTCGCTCCGGATTACAGAATGTATAACCACTGCTGGTAGTATACACTTTAAAACCATTATGCCGCAATACAGCAAAAAAATCCTCCCGGGTGGCTTTATAACATAAGCGGGTAGTTATTCTCTTCTGCTTATCCAGGCATTTCAGATCTGTAAACCGAATCCCATACCAATACTGCATCTGGTCTACAAAAGCTGCCAGAGGCACGTTTTCATACACCCGTTCTGTATTTTTCCAAACAGTAAGACCTTCGATATCCCCACACCTTTGGGTCATAATACTATCCTTAATTATCTCTTTATCTTTTATTTTGACAAAGGCGGACCAATCGCTAAAGTTCAAAGTTTCGGAGTTACCTGAAGGTAAACTGGCTTCCAGGCTGCCTTTTGATACAGCAATCAAACTGCCGCCTTCTATGGCCCGCAGGTCAAAACTGCCGCCCTGGCTGGTGATATTGATATTAGGTCCGGTCATTGTTAACGCTCCCTGGCTTTCAGCAAATACTTCTCCCTGCATCAGGGATGCTGTTAAGGTGCCTGTTGATGGGTCAGGTGCAATTTTCAACTTGGTTTGGGCATTTAGTCGCAAAACGGTATTGCCAGGTAACACCACCAGGTATTGTTGTTCCGGAGCTGTGCTAATTTCGTGCCCTTGGAAACGAGTTGTGTCATCGGTGCCATTATGTTGTTGATAAACAATCTTTCCAGGCCGTTGTATTACCCTTAGACCGCTATATCGCAACTGCAGGCTTGTATTGCTATCCGCCAGATAGTTCTTTTCGCCATCTTTAATAGTGCAATTAAATTCCGTGGTATTTATGTCACCGGCTTCTATTGAAGCACCGCATATTACTTTATATTGTTGCCTTTCTGAAAGCACTTTGTTCATCCACAACCCAACTGCAAGCAATACGCTGGCAGCAATAGGTACAGCATATTTTACCAAAGTTTGTTTTCTTTGTGCCGCTTTTCGGGCAGCTGCTATTGTCACAATTTTGTGGGCTAAAGCAGCTGCATCCACCTTTGGCAGATTTTCTGCTGGCGGTGATGGCATTTCCGCATTTACTTCTTCTATCAACTGTGCCAGCTCTTCATCGTCGTATAAATTCCATAACTGGATGAATGCGGCTTCTTCCTGTGCGGTAGCGCTACCTTCCAAATGTTTTTTTATCAATGATTTTATTACAAGTGTATTATCAGTCATTGTTGAAGATTTTTAAGATCCATAAAATGAGTACAACAGGAAGTTGCCCTCTTTTCTTCAGATAGCCGGTAATGTAGTCCCGAGCCGCGGCCAGGTGGCTTTTTACAGTTTCGTCTTTTATACCCAGTTCTGCCCCAATTTCCTTGCGCGACATACCCGTATGTATAAACAACTCCATTACTTTTCTTCGCATAGGTGATAGCTGTTGCAAAGCATTATCTATATGACGAAGGGTTTCTTTGTGGGATAGAATATCGATCAGGCTTTTAGGATCCGGTATCTTGTCATCATCATCCGGCAAAGAAGTTATTGGAGGATTCTTTTTTTCATTTCGTAAATAATCAATGGCTTTACGCATACCGGTAAGGATTAACCAACCTTCAGGATAGGGAATTTTATCCATTAAATGCCGGTGTTCCCAAAGCGTTAAAAAGGTATCTTGTAAGATCTCTTCTGTGCTACAGGGATTTCGTACGTAGCGATTAACATATGCGTACAATCTATTGTGATAGGTTGCAATAATTTCGGAAAGATCTTTTTCCGAACCGGATACCAGGTGATCAAATAGCATACTACCTCCTTTTTCATGTAGTAACCCGCAAAAACGAATTACTGGTTTAGGGGAAGGAGCAGGGGAAAGAAAATTTTTAAAAAAAAGTCAGATTTCAATTCACCCGTACACCCTCTTTTTTACGTATAATATATTAGAAGGGTTGCTTAATTAACTGATTTGGCAATACTAATTTAAGCATTACTTCTGGTTGTTTTACGCTTTTCGTAAAATAAAAATCATCAAAAAAATGTTTTGAATGAACCCGGATAAGGCATGCTGCAAGGAATATGAAAATGATTGACGGGGGTAGCTATTTGAAACCGAATTGGATCGCAGGCTTTTTGTAAAACGTGACGTAAAATGGCCAAAACTGCAGGTTTTTCTTCAAAATGTTTCTTTTGGGCGCTCTGGAATCTCAATCCTGCATTAGGAATGGCGGTAAAAAAATCAACATCATGAATTCTCTTTTTAATAACGATCGACTTGATTATATCGTAAAACGATGTGGTGAAACCGGAAAGGTGATTCATCAAAGTCGAATTGAAGCGATTGAAGCCCTTGCCAAATTAAAGCATGCCTCCCATCGAAAAGATGAAACAGGTAAACGAATCAAGCACAGAGGTCTGAAGCCAGGAGGAAAGAGGATTTACTACTGTTTCTTTTGTGGCGGATACCACCTTACCAGTTGGAGCTGGTGGCCCTTTGGAACAAAAAACTATTTAACCAGACAACAGCAAAAAATAAAATATGAAACAATGTTTACCATATAAATTTAATTGCCTTCTCTGTCAGCAAAGCAAGAAATGTTATGGCCGGGCGGCCTTTAAACGAAGAAAGGGTATGTTGTTACTCCAATAACCTCATACCCTCTAAACAATCTGTAAAAATAACACAGGTTATTCTTACTAATTATTCATTTAAACTCAATTTAAAATTAACCAAAAATGGTTACAAAAAAAATCATGTTGGGAGTGGCTGCTATAGCCACTGCCACTGCGCTGGTATTTGGCACCAGCAGTTTTGATAAAAAGCCGAAGAATGAGATTAAGACCACAAAGCTCACTCCAGTAACTTTTAATTATACGCCAACTTCACCTGGCGACTTCAGTTACGATGCAGTAACCACAAACAGCAACTGGAGCCAGGGAACCGCGTCTTGTTCAGCTGGTAGTGATAGAGCTTGTTCCATTCAGGTAGACCCATCCCATATTGATGCCAATGGCAAATTAAAGTCAGATGTTGTAATTGATGCGGCTGAAGGCTCTGACCCAGGAGACTACTATGTATCGGGAGGCACCAACCTTTCCAGCATACAAAATAAGAATTAGAACTACGGTCTGAGACGATGAAAAAACGAGCTAATAATACAAGGCTCGTTTTTTTTGCCTGTGAGGTAACAATATCATAGTTCTGATTCCTCTTACTTAGTTGGGATTTTGAGGCATTCCTGTTTGATTAATAATATCTTTTGGTAGCGGTATAGCCGACCGGTTATCATTTGGCGCAATCACATAGGCTGTTCCATTAATTGTTCTCTTAAGTGTAAGATCTGGATTTAGTTTATTTAGCCGCTTTATATCCGGCCATCTAAGGCCTCTCATTAAGAGTTCTTTACGTCGTTCTGCCAGGATCATCGCGAGTGCCTCATCGGACGTATTTGCAGTCAATGGAATAAAGACCAAAGTCTTATTCCACCTATTGACTAACAGGCCATTTAAGGCCCCCAGGCTTTCGTTGATCTTCCCCAGCCGGGCGAGGCTCTCTGCTTTCATTAATACTAACTCATCAGTAGCAATGCCCGTAAAAAACAAACTAGGGCTTGCTGCATAACTTCCTTTATAAGCCTGGTATCCTTGCGAAGCTTTAAAAAAGATAGTTTTTCTTAAATCATTTTCTGAGTAGCTAGAGTATAAAGTAGTGTCGACAGAAGCAATGTTCGTAGCATGGCATCTGATCAGAATATTCATTGTTGTAAAAAAAATAATTTCGGGGTTAAAAGGCTTAAAAGGCACAGAGCTCGATGGTTTAACTTCTGCACTATTATAGTTAAGCAATGTATCAGTAATAGAAAGGGCAAGAGCTGAATATTTTAATACGCTATCATACCTATTCATAGAAAGGTATGTTCTGGCCAGAAGTCCATAGGCAGCACACTTTGACGGTCTGTAGGGATGTATGGATTTATTGGGCAAAAATTTCGCAGCCTTCATTGCGTCAGCGATTACTTCCTGGTAGCATTCTTCAACCGTTGAACGAACGGACGGTACATTAAAGTCCGAAGATGCTCTCAATACAATTCCCAGGTCACTGCCGGATTGATTTTTATCATACCCTTTTGCATAAATCCAAAGGAGATTCAGATAATAATACGCTTTAAAAAAATAAGCGCTGCCATATATATTATTCCACTCCACTTTATTTGTCTCAGAAACTGGTATTTTCCCAATTTCATCCAAACAATAATTAGCATTATATATTGGAAAATATGCATACTGCCAATCGTTAGGTGCATAACTATCATCCGGGTTCCACTGGTATACTTTTTTCCAGTCTGTCCGTAGTCCGTCATAAGATTTTGGCAGCAGAAAAAAGTCCGTTGCATAAGATTCTCCGTAAGAAGGGGTTTGTTCTAAATTCATGTAATCCGCGTCATCCAAGAGCTCTTGCAGGTCGTCCAGAGATGAAGGAACCAAAACGGAGGAATCATTCTTTTTATCAAGGAATTTCTTGCAGGAGGGCAGCAAAAATATTGCCACCAACAGTATATAAATAAAAAATATTTTCATACTTTTTAAATTTTATTAATGTTAAAATTTCATTCGTACTCCGGCGGCATAGGTCTTTTGTAAACCCGGAGTTCCCGGATAATCAGGATCCAGCCATTCATCATTCGACCTCCAGATAATTCCAAGATTGGCGCAGTTTACGTATACCTGGATTTGTATGGGTGTAATATTTCCTTCTCTTCGTTTTATTAGAAAATCATATCCCAAATTCACATACTGAATACGGATATGATCACCCTTCAGGTAATTGATCTCTGAAAAGGAATAAAAATTATCCCTGTAGTTAAATTGAGGATCATCTGTGTAAACCATGGCAGGAATATTAGTTTTCAATTCATCCCCGGGTTGCCGCCACCTGTTTGCATAATCTTTGTTGCCTATCCCGCCTGAAAATAAAGCGGAATAGGACAAAGCAGGGCGGGCAAAATAATAGCCCATTTTATAAGTAACAGCGGCATTTAATGACAGGCGTTTGTAAGAAAATGTATTTGTCAGAGCTCCAAAGATTGTGGGGTTAGTGGGCCCTACATATTTTATAACTCCGCTTTCCAGCCCATTATCCTGGGCCGCTTTTTGCATTGCGGCATAGTCGGTGCTTTTCTGCCCGTTTAAAAAACCTTGTGGGTTGCCATTATCATCAAGGCCGGCCCACTTATAGGCAACCACAGCATAAAGTGGTTTGCCCACTACAGGCCTTATGTAATTTGAGTTTCCTCCCAGTAAGGTAGTTATTTGCTCTGCTTTAGCAGCGTTATATTTGGTAGTAATTGAATTATTATAACTGAACAAGAAGCCCGTACTCCAGTTAAAATCGCCAATAATGTTCTTGCTGTTAATCGAAAAGTCAATACCCTTGCCCTTCATATTGGCGGTATTGGTCACTATTTGGCTTACAAATCCCCAGGTAGTATAGTCATAGGCTGTTAATCCATAAAGGTCGCTGCCTTTTTTTAAATAATACTCCAACGTACCAGATAGCCGGTCTTTTAACATTGAAAAATCAACACCCATATTCAATTGACCGCTTTGCTCCCACTTAAGCGAAGGGTTATTTATAGTGGATATTCTTAGGTAAGGTAATTGTGTGGTATAATTGGTTGCCGAATTAGCAATTGGAAGCGGAGACCGGCTTAAATCCACATTGCCACTATAGCCATACGTCAGCCGTAATTTTAAATAGTTAAGGGCTGTAGAATTAATAAAACCTTCTTTTGAAAGAACCCATCCGATACCCGCCGACCAAAGTGGTTTCCATTTATCATTCGTTTTAAGGCCAAAGATATTAGAGCCATCTTTCCGGAAGCTACCCGTTATAAGATAGCGGCCTTTAAGTTGATAAGAAGCGTTGGCATAGGCAGACAGGAACCGGTTAGTGATTACAACACTCTGAACCGGTGAACCAGGTATTCCCATATAAAAACCGGTAATCACATCAGGATAAACCATATCGTAATTCATACTGGAATATTGTAGCGGATCTTTTTGATAACCATATAAGGTATAGTTGTTTCCGGTTGATTCCATTTCCCTGGCTTCCAACCCGGCCAAGGCCGCAACGCTATGTATTCCCCATCCTTTGCTGAAATCCAACTGTGCTCTTAAATTTTGAGCCGTTAACGTGCCTGTGCCCTCGTTATAAATGGCGCCTTTAGGTACATTGTAAGTAATAGATCCATCATCAGCTATACCTGTATACCTGTTAATAAGAGTACGCGTATAAAAACTGTTTACATCAGCATTTCTTATTTTGGTATAAGTTTGCTTTTCCAACTGATAATTTACGGATGCTGTCAGCTCATTTATCGGCTTCCAGCGCAGCCCGGCCTTGGTAACAAGGTCCTGGTTCCTTTCCGTAATCCTGTCAAACAAATAATCCTTATATGGATAAAAATTTCCATCCAGCAATGTGCCCTTACCCACTGAATCTATATATTGCGGCCGGTAATTTGTTGCTATCGGCATAGCCGCCCCCTGGTCATTAACAAGGTTTTGATAAGGGATATTTGAACGGCTGCCCGTTGTTACAGTAGTGTAATCCGGCCTGCCGCCTGTGGTTTGGTTGACGGTATAGTTAATCCCAATATTAAGATCAAGATTTTTAAGTAGCCTGTATTGGTTCTCTGCCCGTATTGCGGACCTTTCAGTTCTGGCGGCCAGGGCCGTTTCACTTCGGTCGTGCCCCGCAGAAATCACCCACGCTAAGTTATTGCTGCCCCCGGTAAAGGTTAATGCATATTGTTGTGTTATTGCTTTTTGATAATAATAGCGTTCCAGGTTTTTTCTGTTATCAATTTGTTTTAGCTGATTAATCTGTGTTGCGGAATCCTGTGCAGAAATATTGCCCAAGCGGCGCTGCTGAAAAATCTCCACGGCAGGTGTTAATGGTAAATAGCGTTGATTGGCGATGGTTCCATCAAAATAGCCTTTGTTAAATAAAAACTGCTCTACATCAATATAATCCGCAGCATTCATTTGAGGAATGCGGTAAAGGTCTGGCTTCTGCTGAACGATTACGGAAGCTGAAGCATCAATTTTAAGACGTTGGTTTAGTCCTCCCTTTTTTGTTGTTAGTACAATTACACCATTTCCACCACGTGCGCCATAAATAGAAGTTGCCGCCGCGTCTTTTAAAACTGTTATGCTTTCAATATCATTAGGGTTAATATTATCAATACTGCCCTCGTAAATAAAGTTATCCAGCACAATTATTGGGTCCAATGGTCCGTTTATGCTTGACAGCCCCCGTATCAATACCCCCTTATCACTCTGCGGGTTATTACCGGCCGATTTCCCTACATTAAAATACAGGCCCGGCACCTGCCCATCCAGCCGTTTAAGCACATTAATTCCAACCTGCTGGTTCAGTTTTTTATTATCCACTACGGATACTGAGCCATTTATTTCATTGGGTCGTGTGTATTGATAGCCGGTATTGGCAACAATATTTACGGTTTCTGCTGAAGTATATCGTGGAGAAACTATTAATATGCCCATATCAGCTTTTACAGGCAGCTCCAACGTATCAATGTGAAGCCCGGAAATAATAAGCGTAGCCGTTCGGGAAACATTATTCAATAAAAAGCTACCATCCTTTTTTGTAACGGCATTATTAAGCGTTCCTTTAATTGTTACCATAAGCCCCGAAGCGGGCAGCTGATCAACATCTTTCACTATCCCAGTTACTGATATAAAAGCGGAGGAATCAGTTTGAAAAGCTTTGGATTCATTCGAAAATCCAAGCAGCGCAAGGAGCATTATTATTGCAATTGTTTTTTTCATGGGTTCACTTTTTTGAGTTTAACAATGGGCCGGTAAACAATGGCAGCATCCAATAGCTGCTGTCGTTCTACTAAGTCGAGCCCTTTCTTTGAAAGAAATGATCGTATTTCAGGCAGTGACCAATTACTAAAGCCTATTGGAAATATAATATCCATATTAGGCAGAGGAGCAGTGTTATTTATGGTTACCGGCTTTTTTAATATTCTGCTTAAATAGTTTCCCAGCCGGCTCAAAGGCCGGTTTTTAAAAATAGATTCGGATTTCTCATCTTCTGAATCTTCAAAAGCAGGCCCCCCTTTTGTGGCGGATTTTTTCAGGTTGTTATTCGTAGTTAGCGTATAAGTGTTAAAAGCATGTTTTTCTATTTTTAATTTTATTCCAAAGGCCCTGTAAAGGTCTTCCTTTAAAAGGAAGCGTACTTCAGCATTTGGAATAGGAAGCGTGTTTAATTCATAACAATATTTCTGATCCAGCAAGTCTTGATCAAGAGGATCTTCCACTATCAGCCTGTTAAGTGGTATCGGGGCTATTTCGGGATAAGCTAACTGGAAGAACGTTTTTAAAGGATAGTTGATAACCGTATAGCGGCTTATAAGCCCTTCACTATTCGTTTTATTGGTAATAATACCGCCCAGGTTTTCCTCGAAAGGTGTAAAAACGGAACGGTAAATAAACCCAATATTGCTGCTTCCGTTTCCATTTACCAAAAAAGGAGCATCCGGGTTAAAGAGCAGCCCGTCATTCTTTTCTTTTAGCGCAACTGTTTTTGCCCGCAGTGTGCGTTCAATATTTTCTTTTGTTAACTCATCAGCAGCAGTAATAGCAACTACTTCAGCACTGGAGTTGATCCATACATATTGCGGAATAACCTTAAATGGGAAACGATCATTTAAAAAGGGGTTCTTTACGGCATAAGGCAATGTTAACTTAAAGTGGGTAAGCTTCTTTCTTATATCCAGGAACGATGCTACTTTTTCTGCTGATTCGCTGGTATCTGCATTGATCATTATTATTTGCAGGCTGTCTTTAAACCGCTTTTGCAACTCCTGTATTTTAGGGAACGCTCTCACACAGCTTCCGCACCAGGTAGCCCAAAAATCCAGTATCACCAGTTTCCCTTTAAAGTCTGATAACCGGGCTGTTTTGGTAGGATAATTATATAAATTGATAAAGGCTATATCCGGTACAATATCCCCTACATTCAAGGGCTTAATGGTGCTTTCCTGGGCCGCCGCGTACAGGCATAAAATAGCCCCTACGCTTACCAGCATAAATTTTTTCATTATAAACCATCGTTAGGTGATGCAATATTATTTAGGAAACGGGTGGGCATGGGTATAGGTGTAGCATTGTAAAAGGTGTTTTGCGCCCTGCAGCCGCCGGAGCAGGTGGGGCCGTTGCATGAGAAAACCGGCCCACCGCCCGGCAAATGATCATTCCGGATTACGCGGATGACTGGCGTACCAGAAATTATATTGAGCCGGATAAACACCTCCCAAGTGGCGCACCTCTGGCCCGGCAGAAAAAGTAATATGACTGATTCTCGCTTTCATTTATGGTAGAAGCGAGTCTCATAGCAGATATAAAGGCAAAAACCATGAGCCCTGTCATCTGCGCTGCTGGGTTCTGACGCCCTTGGGGCAGATTTATGCGACAGGAGCCCATGGCTTTTGCTATACACAAAGATATAACATCGCCATGAGCATTTCCCATCGTCTCGCCCAAAGTAAAAGTCAGAATTCGCAGCCGAGACTCTTTAAAATGCTATTTATGCAATCAAGTATGCAAGCTTTAATATCAATTTACATACTAATACAAATATACGATATCTTTTGTTTAATAAATAAAATGAAAGGTATTTTATTTTCTTATCATTTTGTTATGTGTCAGAAGAAAGAAAAAATAATAGTACAGAATCTATTCGCCTCAAGGAATTACGTATAAAACTAAGAATTTCTCTTAATGCATTATATAAGATTACTGGTGTCTCAACTGCTACGCTGGCAAGCATTCAAAAAGGTTCGATCAATTATAATAATGCGACCCTGACGACATTATCCCAAGCTTTTGGCATTGAAAAGAATTTATTTTATGACCTGACTGTTGCTGCTCCATCACGAGAGAAACTGATATCTGCTCTAAAAAAATATGTAAAACAAATTGGAGTAGACATTGATGTTAAATCGCTGGTGTCAAAAAGCATGACTTCCTTTATCCTAACTGACTATATTGATATGGGGTTTCTAAATACTTATAAAAGCACTGGCCAAATTATTAAAGAAATAGCCGCAGAATATAATGTGCAGCTAAAATCTCCTCAAACTTCAAAAATATTGCTTACAAAGGCTGCCGATAATAATGGGGCTCTTGAAAAAAGACCTGGCATAAAAGCGAATACGAATGAATATAGGCGGAAGCGATAAGTGAGTGGAGTTTACTCATTGAAAAGATTGATGGCACTTATTTTTTCCCCCCATACTAAAAATGCAAATATCTAACTGTTATAGGTAAGGTTTTTAACTTCTTCAAGCTTCAAAATCTCTTCACCGAAAAATTTTTCATTGTGCTCGACATAATACTCTTCTTCATGTATTTCAATGTATGAAATAAAAGCTTCATCATATCGCTGATTGTACTTACTTTCGCTTTCTTTAAATGATTTAAAGTCATCACTACTCCAAGACCAAGATTCTCTTTTGGATTTGGTGCTGGTAAAATACATATGAATCCCACCGATGCAATAAATTTTCGCAATTTTTTCTGATACCCTAGCTAAAACAACAGCTGCCAGATCGTGCATTGATAAAAGATGCTTTTGTTTTAAGATGTTATCAATTTGGAGTTTGTCTATATATTGATTTTTAACGACATCAGCCGTATGAGGCTCTTTGGCTTCTTCTTGAAGAAAGAACTCAAGGTGGCCTATATACAAATCTGTTTTTTTATAATTTTCAATATGATTTAGCCCAATATAAGTTTCGATAAAATTATCATCGTATCCTCTTGTCAACAAATCTCCGGTTCTCAGATAAATATTTTCGTCTGATAGTAAAATTGGAAAAGGGTCTATTGTTAGCCGAAATACGGCGACTGCACCAATACATTTCTTTAAATATTCTTCAAACTCGGAGGTAAATTTACTATTATCCTCTCGCCAGTTTAAAGGATGGTTTCTGGAAATATAAAATGTTTTAAACCCCTGTTTATGAACATATTTGTTTAATTTCTTTTTAACCTTTTCTAGCTCCTCAAAATAGTCAGCCATTTTCCCTTTTATTTCAGAAAACACTGGTCGTTTTTCTTGTAAAAATTTAATCATTTGCCCGTACATTGGGAAGGAGCTTTGCGTTTTCCATTTCTCCAACTCAATTTTTCGAGACTCTTCATCGTTATCTACAAGATAAGTCATTGTTGTAGATATTTCTAATGACTGACGTAATGAGTAAAAGGCACAGTCAAAATAGCCCTTTTCAAAAAGGACGATGGCATTTATCAATAATTGATTAGATTCAAGTATAAATGTATTTGCAAGTTGCGCATCCAACCGCCCAGTCCAACTATGTTCAATATTTATTAAATCAAGGTAGTATCTTTCCTTGTTCTCAATATTAATAGGAATAAGATGTTGACTTTCTCTGAAATTATTGAAGTTTGAATCCATAAGCGATCTATCAATTAAAAGGGTATTTAAAAATATTACATTTGGAGTTATTTTAATACTCCAATTTATTTTCTTTTTTCAGAAGAATAAATTCTAATTAGGAAGAATAAAGCGTAGTCCAAAACTTGACAAAAGACCTTAATAAAAAAATGTTTATGCAATAGTTTTCCTCATTACGCGATAAATTGTATTCTCTTTCTTTTGCGCTACAGCTTCTACCAGCGAGTTGTCTTCAATTGAATATTCGTCAAGAAGGCGCAAGTCACTTCTTAACCCAATTTCTTTTAAACAGTTGCATACTACAAGAAATGCCTTATAGCTATTACGGTTTTTCTGTATAAATATCTCTAAACACAGTATAAACCGGGCCCTTTCTACCCCGCGTTTTGCCAAGTCGTTGATAAAATATTCGATTCTTCCTGATTTGTTCTCTTCGATAAACTCCTCCAAATCACTTAGGATGTCCTGATTAGAGGGTAAAAAGATTTTTTTATATTCGTCTGACAAGTGAGGATACAATTCAGTCTTAAGCCATTCATAATACTTGGAACGTTGGCATTGTTCGGCGATTTGACCTAAGCCATATTTACTGAGCAAAATAAAATAAGGCTTCAAGCTATTTAATTTCTCAATAGAAATATATTTTTCTCTTTCTGAATTAAAGCAGCCGTAATGCATATGAATATACTTAAACTCATCAGCTAAAAGATCGGCGTTGTCTTTTTCTTCCTGCGATAACTTTTCGTTGTGTTCATTTATAGTGAATTCTTGATCCATGACTCCTCTGTAGTATTCTGAAATACGCTTCCAATTATTAAATCCTAGCTGGCATATCCTGATATGAGCCAATTCCCTGGTTTTTGAGGTAGATAGAAATAAGGCCGTAGCTATACTTGAGTATACGGATTTTAGATTGTCCCAAAATTCTATCAGTATTTCTTCTGCGTCAATAGGATCAATTTCACGTAATTCTTCAACAACATGATGCAACGTGCTTCCATCTTTTTTCTCAATAGCTTTTTGTATGATTTTTTTAAACTCTGTTTTTAGTTCCTTACTCCATATGTTGGCAATCCAACTTACAGCCCAGGGTTTGCTTTCAATTAGGTTTAAATATGGTTTTATTACATCCTCATCACCCAAAAGTGTTCTTTTAAAGATAGAATGGTCAAAGATTTCTGAGTCGCTTGGTTCAATAGCCTTTGACTCCTTTAATATAATCTCTTTTTTTTCTATTTTAGACCAAATCCTGTATGCGAAAAGTCTTTCAGATGGCAAATTGTTTGTGTTCTTCCAAATCCGTAGGATACAGTCTTTAGATTCCTGAGACAGTTTGCGTCGCTCCCATTGATCTTCTGTTATTGATAGGCGCGTGGAATTGTTTTTTGAATTTCCCAGCTCTTTAATAACCATTTGTACTGCGATTGGTGCATCAATTTTTGAAAGTATGGTATAAATTATTCTTTTGTATCTTTTATTGGATGCAAATTTCGACAGGGATTCAATTTGCTCTTGTGTAAGATGCCATTTTGTATAAGAAAGTGTGTCTAATATCTTATTCTTTTCACCTTTTGGTAAGTTCGCTTCACTATAACCTAGACTCTTTAAGTTGGCCCATTCATTAAATGTATTTGTTAAGATGTCTAGATCATTCTTATCTGCACAGTTTATAATAGCCCAAATGTAACAGATCAATGCATCCTCATTGTCTGATTTGTCCCAGCTTTCAGTTAACGCTTTTATAAGCCGGGGCGATTTCAGATAGCCAGCCAATTGGTAGGCCGACAGCCTTCCTTCCGGAGTTATTTTTTCCCGAAGTAATTGAGATAAGGAGTCGACAACAGATTCGAGATGGAAGGTTTTAACGTGTTCAAGAACTATATCTCTCCAATAATTCCCATAAGCGGGCTGAAACGTATTGCTGTAATGAATATATCTGATTCCAGCGAGGCAATTACCGTTTCTGAACCGGGCAAGGCTGAGTATTAAAGATTCAGGGTGGCCGTTTGTTAATTCGTCGATACACTTTGTATCAAAATTTAAGAAGGCTCTCGAAATTTCCTCTGCTAATGCATTTCGGTGGCCTAGTTTGTTTAGGCCACTATTCCAGATCTTAATCTTTTCGATTATTTGTAAGAATTTAGGTTCTTTATGCTTGTCTTGTAAATATTTTAGCGAATAAAATACGGCAAGCGGGTTTAGTTTAAGTAATATGTCAATATCATCATCGGTTGTCTCAGTTATAGTTATGGCGCAACCAAGTAATTCTGAAAAGAATGGCTCACTGATTATTTCAGTTGAAGAAGAGCTGTCGTCAAGTAACTTGACCAGTGCTGAAATTAATATCCAATCTCGGACTCTGTCATGTCTAAAGATGCAAGTTCCATGGTCGTTAAAATAAAACAATAATTGCCTTTGAGCTATTCTCTCCAATATACTCAAATATTCTCTATCGTCAGCGAACCAATCTTCGAACTCATCATAAGTCGGGGAAATTAATCTGTGCGTTATCATTGCTTTTCCTAGCATTTCGATTACTTTCTTAAGTTTGAAAGCGAGTCCTATTCCTTCTTCTGCTAGCTTAGCTAATGAATCTTCGATAAAAGAATTGATAATTTCTATTCCCTGGTTGGGTATATAAGCTTTTCTATTGTTAATTAATCTAAGATGAAGGTTTAGCAACAAATGATTGTTTTCTGTTTCTGAAGCGATCGCTGTCATTTGCTGCCGGCTTATTGAAATCTGTTTATCAAGCCCATGTTCAATTATAGCCAGACCGTCTTCAATCGACATTTCTGGATTAGGAATTAAATGATATAACGATTCTTTCTGTATTTGATGTTGGATTAACTTAAAGTTCTTGGGCCATACAGGACAAAGGATTTTTATGTCATTGCATGATTCTGCTGTGGATTGCGACCAAGATATTAGTCGATCTAACAGATACTCGGAATTCTTTGATTTATTAACATCGTCTACAATAACCAAGGTTGATCCATAAAAAAATGCCTCAATTTCTTGTTTTGAGGTAAATATTTTGGGATGTTCCTTTTTTAATTGAAGTTCTATTGCTTCAATCAATGAACAGCTAATTTCTGCTATATCGGGTTCTATACGAATAGCGTTTAAATTATTGGTTTGACACTGTTTTAGTAAAAAGTAAGCGATTGTGCTTTTCCCATAACCCGAACCACCGATTAGAAAATTGAGAGCCCTTGTACTTAATTCTAGCTCGTTTCTAACTTTTGAGATAGCCTCTGTTTGAACAATAGATTCTTCATCAAGAAAACACTCCTTACTGTATCTATGGTGATTGCTGTTTAGCAAGTCTCTAAGTAATAAGTCAGATAACAACACAGCGTCAATTCCCAAATACTTGAATCTGAGATATTGTCCTTTTGAATTGTTATCAAGAAAATCGGCAATAATAGATTGCTCAACTACAACGATATCTATAAAACTCATTGTTGTAGCTTTCAAAACTTTTTCTTGCAGATCGGATCTTAAACGCTGGTTAGTAACCAAGTATATTGTGAATCTTATTTGTGGGGAGTGCTCGCGAATTTTCTCAGCATATGCAATCGCCTTATGTAAATCTCCCTCGGGGGACTTGCTGTTGTTGCCAGGACTTAACCATTTTTTTTCAAGATTTGTACTATTAATAGTATGCTCTATCAATGCGAAATGATTTTCGCTTATCATACAAAATGCATCGAGCGGATCTTTTATCGTTTTTCCCTTGGCGTTGATCCCTGATTCTATCAGGTTCTCCAGTTCAGGAAATTTAATTCTCAAAATAGCATTTGCTAGTTGTTCAAATAAGCTACTGTCAGTAATCGTTTCGAGTTTTTCGGTTGTAATCATGAAGAATACTATAATTCCTGTTATTTATTATTCTTTACTTAGTAATGTCAAGTAGGTTTACCTTACTTTCAATAAAAGGAACATATTGCCCCTTATTTGATGCCCAGTTAAAATATACGGCCTTTTCATTCCCCAAAGCTGTAGCCTGTTCATTAGTTATCGTTAACTCCTGCTCAAATAGTTTTATTACCACATTCCTGCTATTCTCCGCGTATACTTCAAGCTTATAATTACCCGCAATTAAACGCAATTGCTCATTTTTAGAGAGTAAAAAATGGTGATAGATGGAAACACCTGTTTTACTAACAAATAAACCACTGCCTCGCACCAAGCCGCTATCTCCATAGGCCCAAATATTAAAATCATAACCTGTTTGTGGCGTATAAATACGGATAAACATATTTTGGATGTACTGCCCCTGATCTGAAGTGCAATAAAGTAAGGTTCTAAGAAAGACTTTTGGCTCATCACCTCCATTTTTGCCAACAAGGCAAATAATCGTGGGGCGGGTCATTTTTAATTGACCCTTCCAGATCCGGGTTAGCCAGAATGTTAACGCCGAAATAAATAACGATAGTATTGAAATTGCCAATGCCACAGTTTTCACCTTTTTCTATACGGCTGCTCATAAGCAGGTCATAACGCTAAAATACTTAGTTTTATTGAATGTGCGTACAACAAGTTTTTACACCACCCTTTTACTTTTTCACCTTTGCAGGTATTATCACCTGCAAATAATCCACAGAGTAGTAACTAAGCGGTAACCAAGTTAGTATCCAAGTAGCATAAACAAGAGTAAGTCCTATATTGCACTTCCGTCACTGGTGTTGCACGCGGGTCATGCCGGCGACTTAGTGCCAATCTTTCTATACAGTCGTACCATACCTTTCCTTATTGGCTTTGTTGAAGGCATTTCTGAGATCATTAAAAATGTTTTTTTGATCGTCAAACAGCATATTCTCAGAAATAATTGTTTTAATGATATTGATATTCCCTTGCTTTTCCCCAAAACAATATCCCAGTGAAGTAGCTGCAACAAAGCTAACCATTTCGCCTTCAATATCCTTTTCTAAAGAATGATATACTGATTGAAAGTCCCTGTTTACTAAGGCTCCCATAAAGCCCCAGTCTTTTTTAAAATATTCCCGTATAACAGCTTCGTTTGAAGCAGAACTGTCTTTTAATATACGCTCCCGGTACCTTTTAAAAAAGTGTGGCGGATATATGGATATCATATTCATGTCTAGGCTCAGGGTAACTGCATATTTGCCTTCGGGGCGTAAATAGGTTGTATATATGGAGAGGACAGGTTTTTTCCAGTCGCTCCTTTTCAGCGCTGTAAAATCTACTATATATAAATTACCTTTTTCTTTTGTGCAACAATCATACGATTTTGACAAAGGATAGCGGCGGGCATTTAAAACTGTTTTTCTGAAATCACTATGGCATTTATCAACTTTACTCCGAAGGTTAGGAATATCCTCAAAAACTTCTTTGTGGATTTCCTGTACAGTCATTGATGAAACAAGCATTGTTGTTAATATTAATATTGTTTAAAACTGATACGGAATTGTTTTAAAATATTAGCGACGTTCATTATCTCTGTTAAGCACAAAAATACGTTACATTAGTCCTTCCAATGAGGGTTCTATGAAACAGGATCATTTTTCCCCATTACCGGATTCAAACAGCTCGTGCAGTTTTTGTTGCAGCAATTTTTTATTGGGTAATTGTGTTTTATATTCGGAAACCATTGTAGGTGACAAACTCCTGCTTAATGCATATTCTACTACCTCGCTGTCCTTGTCTTTGCATAATAATACGCCGATGCTTGGGTTTTCGTTCTCCTTTTTTACATCCCGGTCCAGGCTTTCCAGGTAAAAATTCAATTGCCCCAGATATTCTGGTTTGAATTTGTCTGTTTTTAGCTCAAAAGCCACGAGGCATTGCAGGCCGCGGTGGTAAAACAAAAGATCGACGTAGAAATCGCTGTTTCCCACTTGCAATTTGTATTCTTCATCCATGAAAATAAAATCCCGGCCTAATTCCAAAATGAATTTTTTCATCTGCCTGATTAGACCTTTTTGCAAATCGTTTTCGCTGTGCGGTTCGGGTAAATTCAAAAATTCAAACACATAGCTATCCTTGAAAGCATTTGTTATATCAGCTTTAAATTCTTTGGGCAATGTCGGGGTTTTTGCATTACCTAAAATTGTCCGTTCAAAAAGGCTGGCGGAAATCTGGCGGTCTAATTCCCGAACGCTGTAATTTTCTTTGACAGACATTCTTATATAAAATTCCCGTTCCTCTTCGGTTTTGCATCTCGAAAATATTGTTCGGTGGTGTGTCCAGCTAATTTGAGCTAAAATAGTATTTCTGATGTCTTGAATTTGGAAGCCAAATTGCGTCCTCACTGGGGTCACAACTTTATTTGATTGTTTATCAGCGTGTTGTAATTGTGTCCTCACTGCGGACACAATTAGGGATTCAGCATAGGTTTCATAAAACTGTATCATTCTATAAATTCCCCTTCGGTTAAAACCTTTCAGATCGGGATTGTTTTTCTTTATAAAATCCGCTAATTCATCTACTGTTTTATCTCCCCATTCCGCAACGGATAGTTTTTGTTTGATATACGCACCCACGGTCCAATACAGGTTTATCAGCTCTGTATTAACGGCTTTGATGGCATTAGCACGGGATTGTGTTATTATTTGTATAATATCTGTAAACCGGTTATTCATATCATTATTTGTATTCCCAAACTTACATATTTGCCCTTTATTTTACCAACAAAGCAAATAATAGCAGGGCAGATCTGATGAAGAATGTAACAAAAAGAGATTTTTGTGGACTAAACAGCGCATTAGCCTGAGCATTACGAGAAAAAAATATACTAATACTCAAATTTGGGCGAATTTATTAGACTAAAAAGGCCTGCCTTTGAAAAAGCTGGCCGTTGCTAACCTATGAAAAACACCAGTTCTAAGGTACAAAATTTTATCAAACTTGTTAGCGATTCATTGATTTCTGTATTCTCTCAGCTTCAGATTTTGGCTTTTCTACCCCCACGATCTTGTTATTGCTTCAATAAATCTAGAGTCGATAACCTCTTTTTTTCTTCTTCTTTCTAATATTCCGGTAGTATTCCCGCTCTATTTGTGACGTGGCATAGTCCTCTGGTGATGGATAATGTACTTTATATAAGTCGGCTACCAGGTCGGCAGTATTTTCTACCGCTTGTTTTATTGATTGTATAAATGCGCTAATGAAAGTACTTTCCTGCGGATTTCTCTTGCATGGTGAAAAAGGTACAGTCAATCGCCAGGTATTTGCAAGCCTGGTTTCCGGACCTATTCCTTCCTGCAGATTCCGAGTGAGGTATTGAGTTTGGTTTTTCTGCAACTGTTTTTCAATAGTGCTTAAAGAAAGCCCCATAGCACTGCCTTTTATTTTTACACCGGCCTTATCAATAAAAGATATTCCCCGGCCTTTGATAATTTCAAATCCCATCTTTCTTACCTCTTGTTGAAAACTTTCCATTGTTTTGGATGACTGCAGTATTTGCCGCAACTGTACTTTAATTTGATCCTTTCGCTGGTCATTTCTGGGAAGTAATTGCTGATCTTTTGATAAAAAACGACGGGGGCTTAATACCTGCTGCAACTGGTATTTCTGCTCCATCTTCCGGCAGAACTGAGCCATGCGTTTATAACTATTGCTGTCCGACACATTCGTTTTGCCGCTATAGCCAATCCGGTTGGCCACAATATGAATGTGCTGGTGCTGGGTATCTTTATGCTCCACTGCTAAAAATTGGTTATCAGCAAACCCGAATTCCTTTGCACAATCCTGGGCAACCTGGATGAGCTGTGGCCTTGATAAATGTTCCCCTGGTGCCATGCTTAAGGTAAAATGAAACACTGGTTTGGATTGCTTGGGATTAAGTCTTCGCACTTCGTTGAACTGCTGCACCAGTTCCTTTTTATTGCCGAAACATTTATTGAACAGCAAAATTTCTGCCCGGTTTTCCATCATAGATTGATTTTTATCGATATCCATTTTTTTATCTTCAAGGCAGTAGCAGATACAGCCGGCGAACCCTTTTCCTGTGATGGCCTTACCAATCATTTTAAACTGTTTTTAATTGCCTCTGCCAACTCTTTTAGCTGTGCTGCCAGTTGTCTTAATTCTGTACGCTCAAAGGCATTAAAAGCCTGTGCCGCATTATTTTTATAGGCTAGTGAATTAACATTAGCCGCAAGGTGATTCAACTGCCCGGTAAAGTTTAAAACTTCTTTGGGCAATGTTTTCTGTCTGGTGTCAATATGGCTGTTGAAAGCTGCCTCACGTAAAAACTCGGAGACGGTAAGCTGCACCTGTTTGGCTTTTGTCTCAATTATTTGTAGCTCCAATGCAGTGCAAGCCACGCGCAGGCGGTAGCTGCGTTTAACTGATTTCTTTGGCCTGCCGCCTTTGTTTTTTTCATGTGGTATATTCATACTATATAAATTTTAATGTTTGACAACCGCGCTTTGCGCCCCCATGAATGCCGCCCCAAAGCGGCATGAATGGGCCAGCTGTTCGAAGTAGGTGAGGTTACGAGCCTACGAGAACATAGCTGGCTCCTGATTTTCCCCGTTTCTAAATGAACCGGCAAAGACCGGTATGAACTTGTGGGGGTGCTTTGGAGTCTGTTTAGGTTGATTCGGGTTTAAGAAGGTTTATTAACGCCTATATCTGTTGCAAGCGGGCTTATTGCTGGTTCAGGAGTGTTCCTGAAGGTTTGTCTGCCTGGCGGATTAATATTCCTTGATTCTCGATTTTTTTTCATCATCTGAACTGGGAGTAGAAAATTTAAAGCTGCCGGGTTGGCTCTGAACCGATGCTGCCTGCGATGAGATCGGTGGCTCCTGCTTAGCTGATGCTTTTTTCTTTCGCTCGCGTTTTAACACAGAGTTCAGGCTATTCAGGTTGATCTTCTCAATTGGTACCTCCAGTTCATCAGCCAACCACTTACGAAAAAGGGAAGCTGTATTCAAGACGGTCATTTGCTCCCGGTACATCTCCAGTATCTTGCCGTAGATACCGTAGGTGTTCTCCAATAGGTGTTTCCTTAAAAAATCTTTGTACATCATTTGAACTGTTTGTTTTTCGGCCTGGATTTTTTTTCGATAGTACCAGCACCCGTTTTAGCGTCTGCCTTTTGTGCTGCTGCTTCGTAATGCTGTTTATACCATGCGAGCTCCTGTTGCATCATCTTCTTTTCCTCTCTTTCCTTGTTAAGGTCAATGGCAAAAACTGTCAGGGCCACAATAACTGCCAGGCACAAGCCAAGGCCCCACTGGCCCATGCCATGCCAGAATGCCTGCCACCGGGGATGATCGGGATCTACCTGCAATGATTTTTTGGAGTATTGTATTTGCGCTGCCATTTCATTCAGCATTGCCTGCATCGGTGCAAACTGCCGCCTCACTTCCTGCAATAAAATGGTAAGAATAGTAAGGGAAGTTTCATCCAGCTCAATACCATATTGTAAGGAGATCGCTGCCCTCAATTTTTTTAAATCAGTCCGGGATGTTTGCATGTTCTTATATTTTGGATAATTCTTTCTGCATTTTTATTTTTTCGACAAACTGATAGGCTTCCATGCCCTTTCCTTCGCTGACTTTTTGGAGAATGCTCCGGTGCGGGGCTGTTGTACTATCAAAATCTCCAAAAAACCGGATGGCGTTTATATGGTTTTCTGCTACCGATCCGAATGTTGTCAACTCTTTGATTAATTGTGGTGTACCCGTAAACGTGCTTTCATTGATATAGATGTTGGTTTCAAAAACACCTCTATTCAATAGGATAATTTTTTCCAGGTATTGCGTACAAGGTGCATAAGCGCTGCCGCCCGCGATCACGACATTGAACGTAAACTTTGCGTTTAGCTCATCCTGCACAGCCTTAAATTCTCCGATGGTATAATCTTTTGAAAACAGCGATGGGAGCTGGTCGCTTTCCGGGGCGCCAAAGTCCAGGTAGAACGAGTCATAATCTTTCTGCGATAGCTGAAAGAGGTTTTCAAAAAGGAGCTGGCGATCCAGCTTTTCCCGGATGTCTAATAGGCTCATTTCTGCAAAGCGGGAAGGGTTTCTTCCCTGGAGGAATCGAAGCTGCTGGCAGCTTGATTTTACCGAGCTGTCAAAGTCCACAAAATAAGCCCGGTCATTACCTTGTTGTTTTAGGGCTTGTAAATAAGTAAGCATTGATTTACCGGTGCCGCCTTTGGCCTGGATGTTAAATTGAAACTGTTGCATTGTGTAATTTTTTATGATTAAAATTTGTTGTTGTGTAAAATCAAAGCCCTCTACCTCTCTGCGTTCTTTGTTGTTCCTGCTGTTTGGATTGAGCGATCAGCCATTCATTCAAATCATCACAGTATTGATATAAATGGCTGCTGTCGGTGTATTTTTCAGACTGCAATTCTTTATTCCAGGCAAGCGCTTTTTGTGTGTATTGCCTGCCGGAAATCCCCCGGTCTAAGAACAGGGAGATCGTATGGTGCTGCTCCATCAGGGAGCGGCTTTTTTCAAGAAACGAAAGAGAATTAAGCACCAGGTAATTGGTCAAAACCAAACCCGCTTGTGGTCGTATGACTGGCAGTGATAGAAAATCAAAGAAGCCTTCTAATACAGAAATATCCCGGCTGCCATTGTCAAAAAAAGTAATGTCTTTTGGTGAGCTGCTGCCCTTAAACGTTGGGCTTCTCAACTCAAAACCACCCAACCGGTTTTCAAACCCGATCACCGTTTGCTGTTTTCCGTACAGTGAAAAATCAACTTCTTTGCAGTATTGCCGCGCAATGTGAAGCGGGATTTTTCTTTCTTCCAGATAGGAAAGTAGCGAAGAGCTTTGTAAAGGCCGAGAGCCGGTAATAATGATTTTCTCCCCGCCTGGCTCTTTCTTTTCACCAGCCATGAGCGAGGGATGTTGTTGCTGGTGAAAAGAAAAATTGCTTCCCATATTTTGCTCAATAATTTTTGTTGCTGCTGTTTTGGCATCGCACCGGAAAAACGTTGCGGCAAAATCAATGATGTTGCCGCCTTTTCCTTCCCCATGATCGTAATAAATATTACGGGTACGGTCTACTTTAAATGAAGCGGTATGCTCATTTCTAAAGGGGGACTTATACCAATAATCCTGCCTTGTTACACTATCCGGCATAAAGCCAAGAGATGCTAACAGTGCTACCAGTTCCACTTTTTTTGCTTCTTCAAATATCATTTGTGCGGGCATATTCTTTTATTTTTTACTGGTTATAGCGTTAGCAGAAACAGGGAGGTACGGTGGGTACTCTGGTTCAATGATGGGTTTGTGGCCTTTTTGTTTGAGATAGGCCAATACTTCGGAGCGAAGAAAATACACCCGACCTCTTTGTTTATGGCAGGGCAGGCCGCGTTTCATCCAGTCATGCAGGGTAACCAAAGAGATGCGGAACATACCAGCGATCTCTTTACGGGTTAGTAAGGGTTCTTCACCTTCGGTTTGCGTTGGTTGTGCAGGAATTTGCTCTAAACATTCCTTTATTGCTTCCTTAATCCACCTGCGAAAATCTCCCTCGTTGGGAATAAATAGTGTATCCATAAAATTGATTTTTATGGATGCAACATGGATCAGATTTTACCCAAAGTCAATGATGGATGGAGTATGGATTTTTTGGGATTAGTAATAAATCAGTTACAACGAAGTTCAGGCAAGTGGACGCAGGTAAGGGAATAGTGAAAGGGTAAATAAAAAGAGCTTCATCAGTAAAAAAAATCTTCCAATGCCTGAATAAGCTGTTTTACTTTAGGGCTTTTATAGTTTATTAATTCATTTTGGCTGCGGGCTTTCCCTTGCAGTGTATTTAATTTTAGATTCTTAAAGGCTTCAAAGTGCAAAGCAAGTATCGCCGCAATATCTGTATCCGAAAACTTTTTAAAAAGCTGTTCACCTTTTTGCAAGGACGAAGGGGCCTGAACGTTTTTCAGCAGGATCAGCAGTTGGATCATCAACATTTCATGGTTGCGGTTATTCAATTCAATACTTCCGGTACTAAAAGAATTGGTTAGTTCCCTTAGTTCTGTATCGGCTGTTTTCATAATCTGGTCGATATGGCCGGATAATTTTTCAACCAGTATTTTAACCTGCTGGTCGGTATTGGCTTCTTTTGTCGTGCCGACCTCCTGGATAATAGATTGAACACCCGCAGAAAGTTCCTGTTTTAAATCATTTTGTTCCTGATTAATTTTCTCCCGGATCTGGTCATGCAATTCGGATTGCTTTTCAGTAACCCACTCAAGGGCGGCGTTTAATTTCCTTTGTTGGTGGCCTTTTCTTTTCAGCCGGTCGTTGATCTCATATTTAAGAAACCGGAGAAAATCAGCTTTATCCGGATACAGGCTATAATGAAATTCAAGATACCGGATAATATCAAATCCTTCGTATTCATACAACTTGTTGAAGATTTCGTTTACATAGCGTATTGCAAATGGCTCTTTAGGGAAATACAGATAAAAGTTCTGCTCATAGTCTCCAAGCCGGTAAACAAAATAGGCGGTAAACCCTCCCGGAGTAGCAGAGTATCCCGACCGGAAACCGAATGTAGCCAGCATATTCCTAAAAATCATCCGGGAAAACAACCATTTTCTTATATTCATAGACTAACGTTTTTCTTAGGAAGAAATATTACTACCTAAGTTAATAAAAATTATACATTCCTGAACAGGCATAAAAAATCCCTGACAGTGGCTTACTGTCAGGGTGTAGGTTAGGATCATCAATACTTTAAACTGCCTTTAGGGCTGTATCATTTTGATTTGTTGCGCTCTTAAAAGCCAGCAACCTACCCGAAAATTCTTTTTTAACTTCTCGCCCATAGTCGCCCAGGTAGATTTCTGTTGTTGTCAGGCTGGCGTGGCCTAAAGACTCCTTAATGTATTCTGTAGTCGCTCCGGACTCTTTGGAATGTGTGGCATAGGAATGACGGCACACCATATTGTTTGGCTTCCTTGATAGTTCCATATCTTCCCCAATAATGACCATCCCGTCAGTAATAAATTTAGTTAATGTTCTAACGCGGCTGTACTGCTCCATCAGGTTCATTGATGCATCTAATACCGGAAAGATATAATTATCCGGGCGCCGATCCTTATTTCCCCACTTTTCAATAATAGCCTGCATGTCTTCATTTATATAAGCTGTAATTACTATGGGATCATCTTTCATCGAGCGCTCCGTTTTCGCCCGGATAAAATGAAGAAATTCTCCATCAATATTCTCATATTTCAGGTAGGCAAGATCCTTAGGATTCATGCCATTGCCGAAATAGCAGAAAAACCAATAAGCTTTTGCTCTCTGGATGTGTTCTTCTTCCGGCTCAAATTCATACAAACATTGAACCTCTTTACGTTCTAATGATTTCTTTGCCTTCTTGGCTGTCGGAATCTTGTATTTCTTCTTTCCAAAAGGATAAATATCCGCTTTCACCAACCCTTGATCAATCGCCTCATTAAATACCGCACGTAAAGAACGCAGCTTTATTCCTACTGTGGCTTTGGAGCTTTTATTGTCATCAATCATCCAACGCTCAAACTGAAAAAGGTATTGGCGGGTAATTGCTGAAAACGGAACATTACCCCGAAATTGCTTTAATGAGGTATAAGAATCCCGGTAACTTAATGCCGTACCTATCCTACCTTCCATCAATAAATTCTTTATATAGCTGGTAAAGGTTACTGCGATGTAATCGGCAGCGGGGCTTTCTTCTTTGAAGATTGGAAAGCGTTCTTCGTAGGGGGAAAAATCAAATTCAACTGATATTTCTTGTTGTTTCAGTTCTGACGGCTGATTTTCTATGCATTTTTTTTCTGCCTTTTTCTTACGCTCTTTGAATAGAGGATTATTCTTTATAAATTCTTTTTCAAAACAATCAAACTCAAATGGATTAATAGCCTTCACCGCTGTAGCTGCGTTCCTTTCTACTTCCAGTAATGATGCTCTTACTTTTTGCAGTACTTCACTTATTCGGGGCGCCGAAAATTTGTTATAGTCTTCCTGTGTAAGATCGTAAATAGTAGGGTAATATTCTTGTTTGCGATTAAATGTTACCCGCAGCTTAACCGGATAAAGGTTTTCTTTTTTAACTCTTCTGGTGTCCAAGACAATAGCGATACTTACTTCCATAGCTTAAAGATTTTTTTGTTTAAAAAAATCTCCATTTGATTTGCATACAGATTTGCATACAATCAGCGGTTAAACGGGATTTTTATCCGTTTAAACGAAGCTAACAAATCTCTCATTAATAATTGATAATCAAATAATTAAGTAAAATTTAATTAAACCAAGTTTAGATAAATTCGGTTCTCAGTTTGACTTAAAATCCTGTTGGCAGCAATGTCAGTGCGGGTTCAAGTCCCGCCTGGGGCACTGGTATCAATCAGATAGAAAGGTTCGCGCAAGCGAGCCTTTTTTATTTTAAAGAAGTTGCACATGAAACGCTCCGGAGATGTGAACTTTTTTACTCTTTGCCAGACATTTAGCTTTTTTCATCAGAGACTGGTTCAATCTATTTACAGCTATTTTAATAACGAGCTGCAACCATTCCCTTTCTACCCAAAAAATCACTATTTCATACACATGCAATCAATTGACTAAATACCCGGTGTTACAACAAAGCTCAAGCATATTTTGCTTGCTGTCAGGCTCAAACTAATAAAAGTCTCCGGATTCTTTGAACAGATATACTTATAAACAAACTACCTCTTTAATTGCTTTAGTTTATAAATTAACCACGCTGAGTAGAACGCTTCTATAATAAAAGCTACAGTAACTCCCAATATAAAACGCAATGTTTCACTTTTTCGCGTTATCGAGTTCTTAGCAAGATAACCATTAAATTATAGTAAAGACAATTTGGAACTTGGGAATTGAGACCTGGTCCGTAAAACTCAATTGCCATTTTCTGTAACAAAATTGATAATAATTTACGCAGTGAATGGCAAAAAAGGACTTACTCATTTATAAACAGGTGTGCACCAGTTAATACATTTCAATTAAAATATCCACAAGTTTACCGGGCATTGAAAGAAAGGGAGAATGCCCACTGGGAAGCTTATAAACTTTCTCACATTGAACATTAGTGACCATACTGCTTTTATCTAAATCCCTGGCTTCCGCACAAAGAATATAATATTTTTTAATGACACCGTAACTATCGTCTGAAACATTTACGGGTGTTGCAATACTTGCAACCGAATTCCAGGTAAGGTTCTTTTGAGCAAAGGTTATGTCTTCCTGTGAACAATCATGATAAAACAGTTGCTGAACAAGTTCAGGGTTCCATTTAAAGGATTTTTTGTCTTCTGTAAAAAGAAACCGCTCCGGTGCGGGCATCTCCTGCTTCGCAACAGAAGGGCCCTCTTTGTTTTGCCCGATTTTTTCCGCTAATGAAAATACGGACTCGCCATTTTGTGGCAAGAACGCATCAAGATATATTAATTTGTCTACTTTTTTAGCCCCCAAAAGATCGGCGGCTTGTGAAATAATCACTCCACCGCTTGAATGTCCTACGAGAATAACATGTCCATCTGTAGCGTTGGCTATATCCGTCACACGTTTCACGTCATCAATTAAGGTAATGTTTGCAAGTTTTGATGGATCGCTTCCACGACTGGGTAAATCAAGCGCTACTGCCTGATATCCGTTGGCCTCTAAAACCGGAATTATCTTTTTCCAACACCATGCACCATGACCAGCACCATGTACTAAAACGTATGTTTTGTTAGGGGATTGAGAAAATTTATAATGTGCCATAAACAAAAACAGTATTATTGATAAGAAAATATTTTTGCCAACAATAAATGATGTTAGCAAAATTGCACTGTGTTTGGCATTGCAAAGTGGTAAAAAAAGGACTTTTTATAACTGTAGGGTTCCTGATCTGAAACGATCCCGGTAAAGCTCTTTAGAAAGCCCGAGTTTACATTCGGGAGAATTGTTTTCCAATATATGAAATTCCTTTGGGGTTTGCCCGGTAAAGTTTTTGTAGTCTTTTACAAGATGCTGATAATCGTAATAATTGCATGCTGTTGCAATCCTTAACCAATCCCAGGCAGGGTTTGCATTTTTGATATTAAAAGCATTATTGAACTTTATGATTCTTGCGTAAGTTTTAGGATTCACACCTACCCTTTCATAAAACTTTCTTTTAAATTGTTTGCTACAAAGGCAGGACTGCCTTGCTAACCAATCAAGAGAGATTTCGTCTCCTCTTTTCTTCATCCAATTGGCTGCTGCATCCAGTTGATGAACATCCTTTAGTATGTTACCCACAAGAGATGTTGTAATCCTTTGCGCAATGGCCAGGAGCTCATCATAAGTTTTTGCCTGTTGCAATTCTTCAAATGCAAAACGAATCTTTGGAAAAATCGCTTCAGCGTCAAGGTATTTATTAGTCAATTCAAATGCGGAAATACCTGTAAGCCGAAATACTGTTGTCGGTTGAAAAACAATCTGGAAATTTAAAAGACTGCTGCTGTTGTACCTGGGAGTAACGGAGGTTTGCTGGCCCGCTAACGTAACAGGGAATAAAAGCTCCTTTGTATTACGGTCAGCGAATTTATTTTCTATGCTACCCTGAAGAACAAAATGCAAACATACTTCCGGTTTGGGTGGATAAACTTTAAAGAAAACTTCGCTTGTTTTATCAGATTCAAAATGTACAATCCTGTAACATTGTATAAACCCTCTCAGTCCCGGATCTGGTAAGAAATCTCGTAAGAGCATAGCATTCATGTTTTCTCGTTCGCTTCCTGTCTCATTTGTCGACAGGCAGTTTAAATAACCTCCAATTCCTATATCATCTTATGGTGTGACTAAAGCCGATGAACAAAATACCTGCTCTAATTTATTAACTTCTGTCGACTTTGAATATCACTAAAAAAGGCGATGCTTAATAACTTAAAATCAATTGCGGCGCTGCGCTGCAATAAAGCATAACCCCGGTTCGAAAATCCTCATACCGCCTGTTCGCTTTGCCGTGTTGTTCTTATTTAAAAAGTTTTAAACCGGCCGTGTTTTATTTTTTTACAGCCATTACCCTATCAAAAGCCGGCTTGGGTTTGCCTTGCCTGTCAAATAAAAGGGGATAATTGGTTCTGCCGGGCACCGGCCAGTTATTCAGCCAGCTCTGCGCATCATGTACTCCCCAGAAGGTAACACGGCTGATATGCTGCCGGTGCTTTACCAATAGCCTAAACAATTGCTCATAATCTTTCGCCAGCTGCTCCTGCAGTGCCGCCGGCAAACCATTTGGATAGGGGTTCATTTCCGGGGCCGGAGCAAACTTTTGAGTCACCTCTGCCCCGGTGGTATTTCCAGGGCGTGGAAGGACATCAATGTCCAGCTCGGTAATCGCTACTTTAATACCCAGCGCGGAAAACTCGATGATGCTTTGCTCCAGATCTTTAAAAGGTACCTGCCCCAGGTGCCAGTGTGCCTGGATGCCCACCCCATCAATTCTTGCACCGGCGGCCTGTAGTTGCTTTATGAGCTCGATGGCACCCCTTCGTTTTGCCGGCCGTTCAATATTATAATCGTTATAATACAAAAGTGTTCCAGGCGCCGCTTTCTCTGTAAGCTTAAATGCTTCTTCAATATAAGAAGGGCCCAGCTTTTCGAAGAACACCGATCTGCGCAGCGTACCGTCTTCATTCAATGCTTCGTTGACCACATCCCAGCTGTTTACCCGGCCGGCATATCTTGAGGCAATTGTGCTGATATGCTGCTGCATAAAAAGGCGGAGCGAATCAGGGCTTTGAATGGCATGTACAAAACGAGGTAGCTGGCTATGCCAGATAAGCGTATGTCCTACAATGAACATATGCCGGCGTTTTCCGTAATTTACATAATCATCCGCCCGCTTATAATTGTACCGCTCCCATTGCGGATGTATGGCATCAGCTTTCATTACGTTCTCGGGTGTAATGGCGTTAAATTGCCGCGGTACCAACAAGGCAGCGCCGGTATCCTTTTCTTCAACCTGGACGGCATTAAGTGCTGTGCCTATAAAAAAATCTTTTTTATACGCTTCTTTCAGACTTGCCGGCGCGTTGCCGATCTTCCGGTTGCCCGCACAGCCGCTTAGAAGCACCGCCATTATTAAAAAAGCCCATTTTTGCTTCATTGAGCATCCAGTTTTTTCCATTCATCCATTACGATCTTATTCCCAATGCTACTGCATTTTATAGAAATCTGCAGCAGCACGCTCCTCCGGCTTATAACCTTTAACCCAAAACAAGGTTGCACTCCACATCGCAGCACCAACTAATACAAAATACATAATTATCCGGTTAGAACAACAGCTGGCTAAAAGGTGCTTTTACAAATGGGATATGAAGCTGACCCGCTCAATCCGAAAATCCCGCGGGGTGACTTATCAAAAAAAAAGTCCTGCCTTGTTATCTTATTAACTCGTGATGACGTTATGATAGCGTTCCAGATAAAAAAGCCGGTCCCTTATGCAGCAGTAAATTTGTAAGCAACATCGCACTTCAATACCTGGAGCTTTTTTCTTTCCGGGGAAATAACATCCCTTCCTTGTCAAACAGATCCTCCATCAGGCATAGCAACGTACTTCGAATACACGGGCCAGCGGATCACCATTGGTCCTGGTTATCGTAATACGTACGGTATCTGCTTTAGCCGCAGAAAAAGTATGGGCAACCTTTCTTAAGAAGTTATTTTTAAACACGGTTTCGTGCACCACCTTACCATCCAGCAGCATCGTAATTTTATAATCCGCTACCGTTTCCGGCTGAACGCCTCTTACCTGGTTTTTCATCACTGCCTTTTCCCCGGAAATACGCAGGAACCTGTTTAAGCCGGTATCAAAAGTACATTCTACCGTAGCTATGCTCAGGGGTTTCGGCCATTTCAGCTCTATCCATACTTCGCCTGCGCTCATATCTGCCCGCCATTGATGCGCGTTGCCATCGGCAATATCCCGGTTGACCCCGTCAATGACATTAGCCGCTTTTCCATCCATCGTTTCGGAAGAGGCCCTTACCTTCGCGAGCCTTGCCAGATCATCCGGATCTGTATTGCGAACACCCAACATAGCCTGATCCTGCCTCAAAAGCAGTTGTTGTAACCCGGCAATTTGCGCAGGATCGGCACATAGCGCTTTAGGCGTAATACTTTTATGAATACAATAAGCAGCTGCCGTTCCCACCGCCTGGCCTAATAAGGCGCAGGTGGCCATTACCCTGGTAGTAGACAACGCCACATGCGACACACTGATGTTGCGCCCGGCCATTAATAAATTACTAAAACTTTTGCTGTACAGTGAACGCATCGGGATGGAATAGGGCCCTTTTAACGGGATAGACCGGAAGGGATTTAAGGAGGTGTCATCCATACCGGCTGGCAAATGATCATCTAAAGGCCAGCCCCCATAAGCGATCCGGTCTTCAAATAACTGCGGCGACTGGATATCTTTCTGAACCAGGACATAGTCGCCGGTAATCCGCCGGCTTTCTCTTTTTCCCTGGATAGCACCGATCCAGGATAAAGCCCAGTTATCAGCATTAGGATGATTCCCCGAATTCTTGATATAATCCCATACGCCAAACAGCACGCTCAGTAATTCATGCCGTAAAGCCTGTCCGTCCTTAATGATATCGACCGTCCCTCCCAGTTCCAGCCACCAGTAACCATATTCCCAGGATCTGATCTTCCGGTAAATAAAATCTTTAGCCGTATACTTCCTGGCCCAGTTCGGTGGTGTGTAAGGCACTGGCTTATCCTGCTCCTCAGCCATAAACAGGATGCTGTTGCCCATGGTGATACTATCTGCTTTCTCCAGGCCTAAAGACTCTCCCCATTGAGACCGGGCTTCCCTACCGGTCATAAATGCTGCGCCGGCAAGTGCTGCCATCGTACCGTCGCCGGTACAGTCTGTATAATACCTGGCACTTATTTCATATAATTCTTCGGTGGCTGAACAGAAAGCCCTGGCAAGTGTAATCCGGTCGTTTTTGGTTTGTACCTCAAAAAGCATGGTATCGAATAACAGGGTAATGTTCTTTTCCGACATCACTTTATCGTACATAACATAATCAAACACTTCGTACGATTTCTGCGGATTGGTTACCGATTCCGTCAGCATAATTTCTTCGAGGATCCCGGTTTCCCTCCATACCTGCTTTAATTGGGTGGCACCGCAAATATGCATCCGGATCTCGCTGCTGGCATTTCCTCCTAACCGGGAGCGGTTTTGAAGAAGTACCACTTTTACGCCATTCCGGGCAGCCGCTATCGCCGCACATACGCCCGCCATTCCCCCGCCTGCGATCAATACATCTGTGTCCAGCTTCCGGGTTGCAAATACTTCTTTGGGAAGTGCAAAACCGGCTAAACCCTGCTTGCTTTCTGCGCCTGACGTGGCTACAGGGCTCATCAGCAATGCTCCGGAGCCTAAGCCAAGCATCTTTAGAAACCCTCTTCTATCTTCTTTCATAATCCTAATTTAATTTATATAAATCATAAACAACGGCCTTCTGTCCGGTGTTACCCGGCCTAAGGAAAATAAAACTTTCTGATATGATAAGGCAGGTTGATCAGAAAACGCTGTATCTTTTTTTCGTTATCATTTCCAATCAGGGTTTTGTTCCAGTTTGGGATTCGCATTTATTTCTAACTGCGGTATGGGGAAATATTTATGTTTGGGCTGTACGTTTCTTGCAGGGTACACATCATTCACCGCGGCAGGTATAACGCTCAGGAATTTACCCGTACGGCTCAGATCGTACCAACGATCTCCCTCAGCAAACAGCTCCCAGGACCGCTCCTGCAGTACCGCATCTGTAAACGCCGGCTGGGATAAACCCGCCGCCACATTGGCACCCGTAGCCCTTTTATGAACTGCATTTAAGTATGAATAGGCTTCAGCCGGACCATTCATCCTGTTTTCCGCTTCGGCTGCAATTAAATAAACATCCGCCAGTCTTAATATGGGTATATTACAGTTGGTTGCCGACCCGATGGTATTTGCATCCATATACTTATTAACCAAAACAGCATCGGGCGTAATGGGTGTAATTTTATTCCGGGGTACCACAGCACCGCTTTTATTGATGTAGCTGGTGGCCATTAGCTTTTCCTTACGCTTGTCTCCTGCATCAAAAGAATTGTAAAAAGCGGGGTAAGCAAATATTGACCCAAAGGTCGATTTCCCGTATGCGGGACCCGCACTGCTGGCAGGGCCATACAATGATAACAGGCTACTGGAGTTTCCGGGCTTTTCGCGTTCCGCCTCAAAAGCCCAGATATTTTCCTGCCTGGCGGCATCTTCCTTATTTACATCATAAATATCATACACATCAGCCAACAGGGAATATTTACCGGATTCCAGCACCAGCTTTGCCTTCTGCAACGCGGTGGGCCAATCTTCATTGTAAAGCGCCGCTTTTGCATACAAGGCCATGGCGGCTTCTTTGCTGGGCCTGCCTTTTACCGTTCCTGCGGGCGAATAGATATTCAGATTGGTTATGGCGCTATCCAGGTCTGCATAGATCTGCCTGTAAATTGCGGTCTTGCTGCTTTTACCCACATAGGCTTCTTCCAGCGATCTGCTGGGCGTAATTTTAACGGGTATTTCTCCAAAGTTCTTAGCCAGCATCCAATGGAAAAAGGCTCTCAAGAAAAAGGCTTCACCAAGAATTTCCTTTTTTCGTGATCCGGTCATTTCAATTGCCGGAACCTTTTCTAAAACCCAGTTTGCCTTTTCGATACCGGCATAGCTTTTCTCCCATATATTTAAGGGCGATTCCGCGACCCGGTCAAAGCTGCTCTGAACAGAATATTCAGGGTCATAGATAAAAAGTGTCAATGTATTTCTGCCTACTACCGGCCGGGGATAAACCTGGTCGGCGCTAAAGTCAGGTACCAGTAAAGCGGAAGGTCCGGCATACAATCCGGCCATATCATTGTAAACGCCATTGATTGCGGCCTCGGCATCGGCCGGTGTTTTGTAAAACTGCTCCATAAAAATGGATGAATAGGGAATTTCCTCAAGCTTCCGGCATCCCGAAAGCAGACTTACCAGCACAACGCCCCATAAGCCTATATAAAATATCTTGTTCATGCTATTTCTTTTTTTAATTAAATTCCTGTGACCGTTTACAAATTAACCTGGATACCTGCAATAAACGATTTGGCAGAGGGGTAAACGAGGTTGTCGATACCGATCTGCGTATTGCTGTTTCCGAATGAATTAACTTCCGGATCATAGCCACTGTATTTGGTAATGGTAAACAGATTGTTGGCGCTTACATATACCCGCATATTTGAAAGGCCCTTTTTTAACGGCAGCGTATAGCCAAGCGTTATATTTTTAAACCGGACAAAAGATCCGTCTTCAATAAAGCGGTTTGTGATGGGCAGCCGGCCTCCCTGGAACCCGCTTACAAATTCGTTTGAAGGATTGGAAGGGCTCCAGCGGTCGCGGACCCCGCTTAACGTGTTTCGCTGCCCCAGGGGATTTTCATAAGTATTGCGGCTGATATTGTAGATATCGTTGCCCTGGCTACCTGAAATGAACATGCTGAAATCAATTTTTTTATAGTTCAGATCAGTAGCAATTCCAAATATATAATCCGGGTTCGGATCACCGGTGATGGTTTGATCTAATGCCGTAATTTGTCCGTCGTTGTTCAGGTCTTTGATCTTTGTTCCGCCCGTCCGGCTGTCGGACCCGGGAAGAATGGTTTCACCGGTCTGGTAAATACCGTCAAAAACATAGGTTTTAAAAAGGCCTAGCGGGGAGTTCAGTTTAAGGATGGTATAATTATTAACAAACAACTCGTCGGTGAGGCCACCATCTATACCGGTTACTTTATTGCGGTTAAAGCTGATGTTGCCGCCAAGGTTCCATTTTACACCGGCGTCCAGTATCCGGGCATTCACAGCAAACTCAAGGCCCTTATTGTCAATTCCGGCAAAGTTGCCGGTTATGCTGCTGTAGCCGGAAGATAAAGGGAGACTTTTAACGTACAGGAGATCTTTGGTGTTCTTGTCGTACACGTCTATTACTACATTGATGCAGTTAGACAACAGGCCGATATCAAGCCCGATATCTGCCTGGGCCGACTTTTCCCAGCGCAGGTTGCTGTTAGCGATGGCCGTTGGGCTGATACTGGTCAGGTAGATATGGTTAAAGGAATATCCACCCCCGGCTCCAACCAGGGGCAATGATTTATAGGGGCTGATAGAAGCCGCATTCCCGGTTACACCATAGCTCACCCGAAGCTTTAAGTCGCTGATAAAGCCCACATTTTTCATAAAGCGCTCTTCTTTGATCCTCCATGCGGCGGCGGCGGAAGGAAAATATCCGTACTTATTATTCCTCCCGAATTTTGTAGCACCATCTACCCTGGCGGTAACATCCAAAAGATATTTATTCCTAAAGCCATAGTGAACCCGGCCCATGTAGGAATCCAGCCCTTCGCGCGAACGGGAGCTGGAGACCGTTGACGTTAACGCCAGCTGCAATGCTTCATTTAAAGTTGCATCGTTGGGAAATCCGGAGGAGCTGATTGCATTTGCATCATTAAGATTGGTTTGCGTGGAAAACAGGCCGGTGATATTCAGGGCATGATCCTTCCCAAACTGTTTATCATAGGTTAACAGGCTTTCATGAAGCAAAACAGTGGAATTGCTGTTCTCTTTCCTGGCACTACCGGAGGTGGCATTGATCTCAGCAGCAGATAACCTTGAAAGGGGCGAATAAAAATCACCCAGGCCGGAAGACAGTATAATATTTAACGAGGCCCGGTATTTCAGCTCCGGGAGAATGCTGGCCTCTGCATACAGATTGGTCAGCGTTCTGCTCAGTTTTTGCCGGTTAAGCCGCATTGTTAATCCCAGCGGATTTATCACTTCCTTGTAGCGCCCTTCCATCTGATCCAAAAAAGGGAAAAAACTACCATCTGCACGATAGGGCTGAAGTGTAGGCGGCGCACCAACTGTAGCGCCTAAAACGGTACTGACGATCCCAATAAAATCCGTAGCCGCGGTGGCAGGGTTATTGTTGATATTGTAACTTCCTAAAATACTGATCCCGGTCCTGAAGCGGTCATTGATCCGGTGATCCAGGTTTAACCGCAATGAATACCTCTTAAAATCGGTATTTAATACCACTCCTTTCTGATCAAAATAATTTAAGGAGAGCATCATCTGCGTTTTTTGATTGCCGCCTGACACCGCAACCTGGTGGCTTTGCATAGGTGCGGTCCTGAATATGAGGTTTTGCCAGTCTACCCCTTCTCCCAGGGAGGCCGGGTCTGGATAGATATTTGTTTTGTAAATTTCATTTTCCAACGCGGCAAATTCCGCGGCGTTCAACAGGTCCAGTTTCTTACTCACCTGCTGCGTTCCATAAAACCCTTCGTAGCTGACACGGGTGCGCCCCTCCTTCCCTCTTTTAGTGGTAATGAGCATCACCCCGTTTGAGCCCCTCGCCCCGTAAATAGCCGTAGAAGATGCGTCTTTAAGGATCTCTACAGATTCTATATCGTTGGGATTAATTGCAGAAAGTGAGCTGATATCGTTGATACCACCGGAATTGGTCAGCGGTATCCCATCTACCACATACAAGGGCTCCGAACTGCCGTTGATAGAGTTGGCCCCACGGACCCGCACACTGATATTTCCCCCCGGTGCAGCAGAATTTTGAGTAACCTGAACGCCTGACACCCTTCCCTGCAAACCCTGGGCAACATTCACCACAGGGGTTTGCATCAGTTCCGAGCTTTTCACCGATGCCATTGCCCCGGTTGTGGTCATTTTTTTCCGGCGGCCATACCCTACCACAACCAATTCAGAAAGGTCACTCTTTTCTTCAGTTAAAACAACATGGATCGTGGTACGGGATGCAACCGGTACTTCCTGTGTTTTAAATCCTACATAGGAAACGATCAAAACGGCATCATCATCAATATCCTGTAAAGAAAATGCGCCCTCCCTGCTGGAGGAGGTTCCTTTCTGGCTGCCCTTTACGGTAACAGATGCACCGAATAAAGGATTGTTTTTTTCGTCAACAACTTTGCCATTGACATTTATTTTTTTCAATGGAACTTCCGGCTGATCCAATGCCGTTTTCTCTCGCTCTTTGATGATCACGCTTTTCTCAAATATGGTAAAGCTGAGCTCCTGGCCGGCCAGCGTCTGTTTCATGACTTCTGCCAGCGGCGTGTTGAAAAAACGGACACTGATCACCCTTTTGTCCTTTATGATTTCAGGTAAATAAAAAACATCATAGCCGGTCTGCCTTTTGATCTCCCGGAAAACCTGTTTGACGGTTATTTTCGGCTGGCTCAGGGTAACCTTTTGCGCAAATCCCCTTGCACTCACCTGTACCATCGTTGCGATTAATAAGACAGTAGTTAGCTTAACTTGCATGAGCCGTTTTTTTGATATGTAGCGACGGGACCAGGATAAAATTCCCGGATAAAAATTGTACATTTGATAATCTGGTTTAAATTCAGAAATGGTTGACAATACTCATTTTGTTTCAGATCAGATGCAGACCGGGGGTGGTTCCAAGCACTTCCGGTCATTTTCTGGCATAGACCCGCTATGGATCATTTTCTATATGGCTCATGGTTTAATTTGGTTTATATGAATATGCTGTTTGCTGCGCTATTTTTTTTCGACAAGGATCTTCCTGCCTTCCAGGCTGAAATGCAATGCACCGGTCAGCTCCATTACTTTTAATATATTATTTACGTTTTCATACTTTGAAATGGATCCCGCCAGCAGCCGTTTGCGCAATGAATTATCTTTATATTCAATCGCAACATTGTACCATCGCCCGATCTCCGACAGCGCCGTTTCCAGCGTTTTTCCATCAAACTGGAAATAGCCGTTCTTCCAGGCAATCGCTTCCTCCACATCCACTGACTGAACCCGGAAATTTCCATTGGCTAACAAAGATTGCTGACCGGGTTTCAATCGTGTTATTTTATCACTTCCTTTTATACCTACATTAATACTGCCTTCCATCAATGTTGTCTTAACTACGGATTCATCCTGGTAACTGTTTACGTTAAAATGCGTACCCAATACCTGTATCTCCTGCCCCCCGGCTTCTACAACAAAGGGATGCAGCGGATCTTTGGCGATTTCAAAATACGCCTCTCCATCCAGCTTTACCCACCGTTTACCGTCTTTCTTTAAGGCAGCGGAATAAGTTAAACTCGAAGCGGCATTCAGCCATACCCTCGATTTATCCGGCAGTGTTAAAATATACGTTTCCCCTTTTGCGGTTGCCAGAACGTTGGTTTTATCAGGGTCACCTTCAGTTTTTTTAACCTCATAGATAAGCTCCCCGTTTCCAGTTTTAGTAACGCTGATACCGGCTTCCTCGGCGATTTCCCCGGCTGAAATATCCGTCAGCCTGATTTGTTTACCATCAGCGAGTGTAAGCGTTGCACCTTGCCTGCCGGGGGTAACCTGCCGGGCAAGCGCATTTGAAGGATGCTGTTGCGGATGCCGCCGGGCCATGAAAAAAGACAGCGCCGCAGCAATAAAGATAACCGCAGCAGCGGCGGCAACCTGTAAGCGCCATTTCATTTTAACCACTTTTTTCTGTGGCCGGGCGTTAATATAGGCCAGAATCTCCGCCGAGCGGTTATCCCTTAAATGCACCTTATCGTCAGCGGTCATTTCATCCCATCGCGCGTCCATCAGCTCCGCCAGGAACGCCCGGCATCCACTATCATTCAATAGCGCATGCCATTCCTGCAATTCCTCCCCGGACAGGTTCCCATCCAGGTGCTGCTGATGTAAATATGCTATCCTTTTTTTATCCATTACTAAAGGCTCTTCTATATATAGACGGTCCGGAAATAAAAAGTGGGTAATGAAGAAATAAAAATTATGGCCGGCGCCTGGCACTTTTTAAAATTTCATCAACCCTGGGGGCTATGAGTGGGTTTGAACCTGCCTGTGCTGACAAGTCTTTTTCCAGTGCCTCGTCAATAAATAAAATATTAGTTGCAAGTAAATCAAAGACCTTATCAACCTGGTGCTTATCCAGTTTATCCAGGCTGTGCACCAGTATTTTCAGCGCTGCTGTATGAAGCGGCTGCTCCTTAAGTTTCTGCAGTAAGGTATTCTGAACTTCAAGGCGCAGGCCGGGAAAATTATGCAGTATTAATTGCTGGGCAGCAGCATCTTTCCAGCGCGCACCGGGAATTTTCTCCAATGCCAGAAGGGGTATCCATTCATCCTTACCGGCAATGAGCCCAATGATATCGGGCACAAAATTTTTGAGTTGGGCATCCGGCAGTTCCGTTAGAATGAAGCGCTGGTAATCTACATTTCCCGATGTCAGCATCGATCGGATCAAACGATCGTCTAATAACTTCCGGGTATGTTCCAATATCCGGGCAGCAACCGGCCCGTTCACAATATGCCACAATGTATGTACCGTATAAACGGCTCCCGGTACCACTACATCCTGGAACGACTTACTGGTGGCACCCGTTACACCGTCAACCTTGCCCGAATATACTTTAACGCTACGGTCTATCATATCTTCCGCCTCATAATCCTTAAGCATGGAGCGATCGTCTGCCAGTATAACATGCAGCTTTTTATGATCGGCGGCTGTAAATACTACATGATCAAATTTAGTAAGCGGCTGGTTTTCCGGCGTTTTATAATCCACAAAATGCCCCAGTAAATTCCAGTAAACCCGTAAATTAACCGGTTTACAGAGGCTATCGGAACATACCGTGGTAATGATCTGTGCAGCATATAAAGCGGGCATTTTTTCCGGATCTGAAAGCAATTGAACGTTTAAAAGCAGGCCCTTATCCGTACGAAAACTGAAAGCCGGGTTGGTTATATAGCCATCCTTTTCCTGGGCCAATCCGGGAATCGCCGACAGCAATACGGCCGGAAGCAATAGCAAAAAAGTTATTCTTTTAATCATCTATAGTACCTGGCTTTGTTAAACCGGGGCAACCAACAATAGGATTCCTATACAGATGACGTTCGGAAAGTAAAAAGTGGGTAACAAAAATTAAAATAATTTCAATAAGAGCAGTATCATCACTGCATCGGTGTGCTTAACCAGGTGGGCCCGCAACGACCGCAATGCCAGTTTCATATGAGTACGCACCGTAAGTGGTGACAAATTGAGCTGTTTTGCTACTTCATCATTCTTCAATCCCTGCTGGCCGCACAACCGGTACACGCGTTTTTGCTGTTCCGGCAGCAGGTTAATCGCTTCTTCCAATATTTTTTTTGCATCGTTCAACAACACCTGTTCTTCCGTATCATTGTGGGTGACCTGCCTGTTTGCGGCGAGCGCGGTATCTGCCCGGTGCTTCCTGGCCCTGCTGCGAAGAATATCCAGCGAACGGTTACGGGTAAGTGTTCTGAGGAAAGCAGCCAGGTGCTCAATGTTGGCGCATCCGGCACCAAGCTGCCATAACTTTAAAAAAACCTCCTGCACAACTTCTTCTGCTTCGGTCTCGGATTTAAGATACCATAGCGAGAACGTGTATACCTGCTCATGGAACCGATCATAGACGGCCTTAAAAGCATCCTGATCGCCATGACTTATTCTGAGTAGTAATTCGTTTTCAATATTAAAGGTATTCACAGCACCCAATCGTTCTTGCGGCCAAGTTACAAAAACTTTTACATATTCGCCGTTGGTGCTGCATAAAAGAAAAGTGCCGACGTTGAAAAACAGGAACAATAACAAACCGGTACCCGAGCGGTTGCTGCAGCTACGCAAACCTTTTACTTCCCCAAAGGATTCTTTATGGCATCTAAAGAACGGATAATACCGGCCGGGCTCCCTTCCGGCTATCCGTTAATGAAGACATCCTTTTCAGGCTTCGTCTTTTGTATTTTTTACAAGGCCTATACCAGAAGAAAAAAAGATCAATCCAATAACACCGATAACAATCAGTGATCTGTAGCTGGTACTTTTATTGATCAGCTCATACCCGGTATAAATTAACCCAATGATACCTAAAACGGTAAGGATGGTTCCAAAAATGCGTTTCACGTTCATACACTTAGCTTTAAATTTATATACGCAATATCTATGCCTACCGTTCAAAATAAAAAAAAGCAAATGATAATCAACCGCATATAGCAGCAGGCAGGTCCCAAAGCCGGCATCGTAGGGTACCCCCCAATACAAACCGGTTGATAATGACTTTACATAGCGGGCATCAATTCCTAAAATTTGCAAACTTATTCGCTTCATCAATTGACGACCGGCTTTAGATTTTTAAACTTTTTGACATCTTATAGTTCGTCAAATCTGTTCCCTTTATATTAACGGTTTGTTCTTCCAGGACCTTAAAACCATTATTTATAAAAAACGGCTTTGCTGTTTTGCTTACATCAGCGCTTAAAACCGTCTGCTGCAACTTCCCGGCTTCGGCCTCTATACTGGCAAGCAGTATCTGCGCAATCCCCTGTCGCTGGTGATCTTTGTGAACAAACAGGAGATCAACATAGTTTCCGTTGGCCAGTGTAATAAATCCCACAATTTTATCATCTTTCCAGGCAACCAAAACAAGCTGCTCCGTCAAAACATCGTTCCATCGTTTTTTGTTTTCAACGCCCGATGCCCACATGTTAATCTGCCGGGTGTCATAATCGGCACTGCAAACATTCCTTATGGTTTCTACATAAAGTTCCTGCAACGCAGCCAGATCTTCCCGGCGCCCCTTTTTTATTACAAAATGATCGTTAATCAAGGTTCGGTCAAACATGGTATAATTGATTAAGGCGTCAAGATAAGGCTTTACAAAGGAAAAAGATCAAAACAGATCGCCTCCTCCTTATACGTATTTCTACTGAGTTTTACAATTACGCCTTTCTACTATCAAACAAAAGCAGGGCACCGCCTTATTTTGCAATTCAAAAATATAATATGCAAAGAAGAATCTATTCTGTATGCCTGGTCTGTTTTGCTTTGTTCCTGGCCACACTTTCGTGCAAAAAATCTGAAAGCCTGCAACATGATTTGTACGGCAGTTCCCCGGCTACTGCCATTCCTGCTGAAATAAACGGCGGACTTTGGTTCTGGGGCAGTATTGGCCCCATTTCCTACTACGACCGTGACGGACATCAGGTAGGCAATGCTACGGAAGCAGCCAGAGAATATCGCTTCGCCGAAGTAAACGGTAAAGGGCGATTTGAATTCACCCAATACCTGGGTATGCGAAACGCCGGTAACTGTGTTACGGAGATATATACTACAAAAAAAGGCACGATCACTTTCGAAGGCACCGATAAGCTTACGCTATACCCGGTAGAAGGAAGGTTCAGAACCGTCAAAAAAGGATGTAGCAATAATGGGAGCACGGAACGTATGGCCACAACGGATGAACTTAAACAGGAAACTTATTTATGGGAGACAAAAATATTCGCGGGAAAGACATTACTCTATATTTACGAGGCAAACGATGCATTAAAGCTGGATCCGGTTTTTGTTTACAGTTATGCGCAATAAGCCTCCCTGCTTTTTCAAAAAGCATATTCAATCCATGGCCAATATAATCCTGCGCTACAGCTGCCTTGCAATTATGACCTTGCTGGCAGCTGTTGCCACAAAAGCACAAAAGCTGATAAAAACGGATATAGCAATCTTTGTGCAATCGGTACCGCAGTTACCCTGTTTGCCGGAAGAAGTGCACCGGCGATATACAAAAACAACAAAACACGGGGAAGAATTTAGCTATAATGAGGCTTTGAACCCGCCGTTTGAAAAGGTAAACGCCTGGATAGCGGACATTCATGATGAAGAAATAAAAAGAAAAATCCGCGGGCATCCCCGCAAGGACATGAGCTATAAAGTTCAGTATGACGATGAAAAGCTAAAATTAATGCTCCGTCCGCCGGCGGGGCCGCTGGCCCTCAAAAAAGCGGCGTCTCTAGGCCCGGCAATCAAAAACATCGTGTCCCGGTTGGCGGAATTGGAGAAAAATTTCGACTGGCAAAGCTATTATAAGCAATACGACGGCTTTCAAAAGGAACTTATTCAGAAGACCGCCCAATGGGAATCCAAAAATCAAAAGCTGCAGGATGAAATCCCGGTAGTACAAACGGAATACGGATTACAGAAAGATGAAAAAAAACAGGCGGCTTTATCCGCGCAAATGATCAGGGAAAAAACGTTATTTCAAAATGCGTTGTATAGCCGGCACTGCGTTGCATGGTCATCCTCTTTTCAGAAATATAGCAAAAGTATTGCTGTATTACAGCAATTACTGCTGCAAATTAATTATGGACAGCAATTAAGCCCGGATACACAGCAACTGCTGTTGCCTTTAATGGCCGATGTGCAGGCAAGGGCCCTGGAATCGATAGAGCGCATGATCTGGATGGAAATGATCCTGCTGGAGCGGGGCGAAATACTGTTCAATGAACAGCGCATTGGTCATTTTTTCATGCGTAAATAAAGGCACCGGTCCTGCTTTCTACGTACTACTACGTATATCTGAAGATCCGTATTCCTTCGCACAAACAGACGGCTGACATGAATTTATTTTGTGTGATCAAACAACATCAAATGAAAAGAATCATTGTAATACTGCTTGCGTTGGCCGTCCCGTTTGCCGGTCAAACCCAGGATGTTTTAAACAAATTCAAAGACAAAGTAAAAAACCGTGCAGAGCAGCGTACGGACCAGGCCATGGACAAGGTCATCGACCAAGCGGAAGCAGCAATTCAAGAAAAACCGGAAGCCACAGACCGCGTTCATAACGACAAAAAAGAAGCCGCAGCGGTTCGCCCGGATAGTGAGCCCGGTATCGCCTTCAGAAGTTATTCAACCTACGATTTTGTGCGGGGTGAAAATGTGCGGTATGCGGAAGATTTTTCACAGGATGTAATTGGAGAATTTCCCATACAATGGGCCACTAATAACCGGGGCGAAACCGTTACCATTGAAGGATTACCCAATAAATGGATGCGGATGTTTATTGGTGCGTTTGTATCGGCCGAAATCAAAAAGCTGCCAGAGAACTTTACGGTTGAATTTGATATGCTGCTGACCTATGTCAATAATGATGAGCCGGATTTCGGGGCCGGTTTTCCCCGGTTCGAATGGCAGTTACTGCAACTGGCGCCCGGCGCAGAAAGCGCCCGCCTGTATGCACAAGGTGGCAATGAAGTGAGCAAACTGAGTTTAATTGTGCAACCTGCTTATGAAGACCGTTCCTCTATTTATATACAGAGCTACAACGAAGGTGCTATGTACTTTGAAGGAGGCAATAAAGCGCTGAAAAAATTCAGCAACAATTACCGGAAGCCTTTTCACGTGGCCATTTGGGTGCAAAAGCAACGGCTGCGCTGCTGGGTCAATGAGGAAAAAATATATGACATACCGCAGGCGATTGCCCCCCGGGCCGCCTTCAATCATCTTGGCTTTCTGATGTCTGATAACAGCCAGGAGGAAAATACAGGCGTATATGTGTCAAATATAAGAGTTGCAGAGGGTTCACCCGACATGCGCAGCAAACTCATCACAGAGGGAAAGCTGGTAACCAGCGGTATTTTATTCGACACCGGGTCCGATAAAATAAAGCCCGAAAGTGCCGCTGTATTAAAGGAAATTGCATCCATACTTCACGAAAATGCTGCTTTACATGTAAAGATCAATGGCTATACCGACAGTGATGGCGACGATGTAAAAAACCTGGAGCTCTCTAAACGCCGTGCCGCTGCAGTAAAAAATGCCCTTACGAATGCGTATAAAATAACCGCATCAAGAATGGAAACCGGTGGCTTTGGTGAAGCGCAACCGGTTGCCGACAATACAACGCGGGAAGGGAGGGCCCAAAACCGGCGCGTGGAGTTTATTAAGCTGTAAGCCCATTCACCACAAAAAACAATCAGTTAAAGTGAAACATACGCATTTATTCTATTGCCGGTTTTCCCCGGTACCGCTTCCATCATTGCTTCCCAAAAAAATGGATAACGTTACCACGTCCCCGTATTGTTTTCATACATCAGGAATCATTTAACCTTAAATTGTCTCGTTCATGCCTATCATTCAATTCAAAAGTTGCCTCCTTGCCATTATTCTTTTCACCGTCATTTCCTGCAAAAAAAATGATACCATGGAACCACCGGAAATGAATACTTCAAGCATCCGCCCGGTGGGAGAACCGGTTTCCGATGGAGTAATCGGGCTCATCGGGCCCAACGGCGGAGTGCTGCAAAGCGAAGACGGCCGTTTGGAGGTGGAATTTCCTGCCGGCGCCGTTACCGAAGAAACAGAAATCGGTATCGAACCTTTAAAAAATACAGCCCTCAGTGGTATTGGGTTCAGTTATCGCCTTACGCCTCATGGAAAAACTTTTCAAAAAAAAGTAACCCTGCGCTTTCATTATAAAACCGATGAACGCCGGATCGCCGGCAATGAGGCACTGGAAATCGCTTATCAGAACGACAAGGGTATTTGGACCTGCATCGGAAATAGCAAAAACGATAAAATCAATAAAACGATCAATGTACAAACCAGTCATTTTAGCGACTGGGCGCTGGTTACATCTATGGAGTTATCACCAGTTGTAAAAACAGTTGGTCCGGGTGAATCGATTTCTCTAAAAGCATTGCAATATGTTTTCCCTGCCAGCAAAGACGACTTTCTTGTGCCGCTGATGCTTCCTGAAGCCGGCACCGGTGAGCCCCTGGGACTGCAAAAAGAATATATCAAAAAATGGACTTTAGATGGGCCGGGAAAACTGACAGGCACGGGAAACACAGCGGTGTATACCGCGCCTTCCACCCCGCCGCCCAATAAAACCGCTACTATTACGCTTGAGCTCAATGTGCAGGGAAAACAGGTATTGCTTATCAGCACTATTTATATTATTACAGAGGGCATTGAGATTAGTATTGATGGCGGGGCCTGGAAAACATATCCGGGTATCGCTACGAGCGTTCCGGAAACGGATATATACAGTTTGGCAAACCTGCGTATTTCTGCGGGCGAGCCGCAGATCACTTTTATGTGGCCAAAAAAGAAAGGAGTAAAACCGGATGGCATTTATCCGTGGTCGATGCTGGGTGAAACAGAAAATCACGTAATCTTTGAATACACCGAGCCCGATTTTCAGAAAATGTATGTTTCCGTTTTTAATGACGGGCTGCAAACCCGCGATAGCGGAGGCTTTTTTTCAGTGGATGAAAAAGAAGAAGCCGGTCAAAAATTCTTCACAGGTATGTTTGGCATTGATCAGGCCGGGCTGATTGACAATGCCACCGGCGACCAAATAAAAGTAAGTTCCATCATGGGCCTGTTTAAAGTACGGTACAGCGAGGTTAAAAACCGGTAAATTTTTAAAATGGTACAAATACATAAAAAGCATTTTACAATTGAGCCGGGGAAATTAACTTTGCAACAATTTTAAAAGGATCCCGTTTAATGATTAGGATACGCATTGCCATTATTGCCTGCTTTACTCTTTTCTTTTTTTCACTATCGGCACAGGATGCAGAAGAAACAAAGATACTGGCTGCCAGAGACGACTCGGCCAAAATAAAAAAACTGGCCGATTATGCGCACAGCTTTGTTGATTCCGACAGGAAGAAAGCAACCAGGCTGTATGATGAGCTGATGCGACTTAGCAAAAAATTAAACGATCCTTACTGGGTGGGTATGGTGTGGTACAACCGGGGATATATAAACGCTAAAGCGGCAAATGACTCAGACGCTATCAGGCATTTCGACTCGGCGGTAGTTTATCTGAAACAGACTGACCGGATCGATATGCTGGCGTATGCACATATGAATATTGGTTCCATTGCGGAGCGGCTTGGCAACACAAATGAAAAGATCAGCCGGATCACAGAGGTGATACGCCTGCTACAAAACACAAAATCTCAGCGCCTGCTGTCAAACGCCTATAGTTCCATGGGGGTACTGTTCTTTAACCTCGACGAATTTGATAAAGGATTATCCTATTTTCAACAGGCAGCGGCAATAGCAAAAGCAAATAAGGATACCGCTGTAATGGTTGAAGCCTTATTTGGGATGGCAAATTGCTTGTCGTCGCAAAAGAAATTCAATACAGCTTTATCCCAGGCAAATGAAGCAGTTCGTATTGCCGCTTTACGTGGCCAGGACTATAGCTTATCTGTAGCGCATACCAGCCTGGCGGAAGTATACCGTAAATGGGAAAAGCCCGGTTTAAGTATTGCACATGCAAAAAAGGCATTGGAATTCGCCACTGCAGCTAACGATGTACAGTACCAGTTAATTGGCATGCTTGGCCTGGCAGACGGCTACCGTCTTGCAAAAGATTACCCACAAAGCATCCGGTACTACAGCCAGGCTTTGCGGCTGGGCAGGGAAAAAGCTGCAGTAATACAGTTGGATGATATTTACAAAGGTTTGTCGGAGGACTATGAACAATTGAACGATGATGGCAAAGCACTGGAGTATTATAAAAAATTTATTATTTACCGCGACAGTGCCAGCAATGTAAAAATAAAAAGGAATGCCACCGAGCTGGAACTAAAATACCAGACGACCCAAAAAGAGAAAATCCTGTCCCAAAACAAATTGCTGTTAGCACAAAAGGACCTGCAACTTCAAAAGAACCGGAATTATATATATTACAGTTTGGCAGCCCTGGTTGGAGCCCTGCTGATTGCAGCCATTCTTTACCTGCAATCCCGGTATAAAAAAATGTCGCATGCCAGGGCGCTGCAATCCATTCAGCAGCAAAAAGAGTTACAATTATTGCAAGCCCTTATGCAGGGAGAAGAGAAAGAACGCAATCGTATTGCAAAAGACCTGCACGATGGAGTGGCCGGTATGCTGGCCGCCGTAAAAATGCACTTTAGCAGTACGGTGCTTGCCGGGGAACTTTCAAAAGACGAAAGCTACCTGCAGGGAATGAGGCTGCTGAATGAAGCAACAGAGGAAATTCGTAAAACCTCACATAACCTGATGCCCGAAGTATTATTGCAGCATGGCCTCGACATTGCTTTGAACCGCTATTGCAACAGCATTAATAACAGCAGGGGATTGCAAATTCAATACGACTCATGGGGCGCAATAGACCGCTTTTCGGATAGCTTTGAATTATCGGTTTATCGTATTGTACAGGAATTGCTGAATAATATCATTAAACATTCAAAAGCCAAACAGGCAATGGTGCAATTAACACAGCAGAACGGGCTCCTGTCAATTTCTATCGAAGACGATGGGGTTGGATTTGAAAAAGAAGCGCATGCATCGGATGGAATGGGGCTGAAAAGCCTGCAGCGCCGCATAGAAGCAATGAATGGGAAAATTGAAATGCAGGGATCGGGGGAAGCCGGTGTGGTTGCCTACCTCGAATTTGAGGTATCCCATCTAAAAAGAGAAATAACAATAGCATGAACAAGATCAGTGTAGCAATTATCGATGACCATGAAGTGGTCATCAATGGACTGAGGACGATGCTCGCAGGCTGCCCGAACCTGCAGATTGACGGTACAGCACAAAACGGCAACGAGCTGATGGACCTTTTGCAGGGTACTATCCCGGATGTGCTGCTGATGGATATTCAAATGCCCGGTATTAATGGCATTGATTTGTGCAAACAGGTATTACGGCTGCATGCACGCATAAAGATCATCGCCTTTAGCAGCTTTGATGACAGCAATTATGTAAAACAGATCTTTCGTAGCGGCGCTAAAGGGTATTTGCTGAAAAATGCTGACAGGCAGACCATCGAAAAAGCGATTGAAGCAGTTATGAACGATGAGGAGTTTATGGATGAAACGATCAAAAAGATCCTGTTACAGGAGTCCATTACCGGCCAGCGCCGCTCTATTTATGAAATACCACTCACCAAAAGAGAAAAGGAAGTTTTAAAGCGGATAGCAGAAGGCCTGTCAAACCAGGAGATCGCGGATACGTTATTCATTAGCCTCAGAACCGTGGAAACCCATCGGCTCAATATCAACCAAAAGCTGGGAGTAAAAAATACAGCGGGGCTGGTAAAAGAAGCAATCAAAAGGGGGCTGAATGAATAAGCCTCCAGGTAGCCTAACAGACTGAATAAAAAAGGATGGCACATGAATTTCCTTTTTAGCCCGGACTCCATATCTGTTACCGCTCCAGTGTGGCAGAAACCGCCCCGTTTAATTTTTTGATAACTGGTCCCTGATACCTCCCATATCAAGCACTTCCCATTCTTCTGCTATTTTTTGATTTTTGAGACGGAAGAAAAACATTTGTCTAAATGTGATTGTCTTTTTCCCCGGCGGAAAGCCAAAAAATTCCTTATTGGCCGTTCCGGTCACCCATGTATTTACAGCCACCAGGTCGCCTTCTTCGATCATATTATCGATTGAATACTGTATATCGGGAATTGCGCTGAAAACAAATTGTAACATCTTAAAATGAGCGCTGTCGGCTGCGCGGTGAGCCGGCCCGCCATCCGGCGCATGCCAGACATAACCCACAGCAACCGCCGGTTTTAGTTTGGAGAGATCGTGCTTGTTGATGACTTCGGAAAAGTATAGCTGAATTGCCTTTTTATTGGAAGACATGTGTAACGGTGCCTGGGCGTACAAAAAAGCCGGAAAGCCCAGGAGCATCACAGCGACAACAGCCAGTTTTTGGCAAATGGTAGCAGTTTCGGATTGCATCGCTTTAAAATTTAACCTGACCAGATAAATATACAAAATAAATCAACTACCGGTCACGCATTAGCGTTGCTCCCGTAAAAGCAAAAGACGAAAACCCCGGGGCACCACTCTTCCGGTAAGAACCGGGGAAAAATGGTCTATTCTAAAACAATACGTCCCTTCCGAACCACTACATCCCTGATGGTAAGGCGCGCTCCCCTGTGGTTCGGGCTATGATAGGAGATTTTCAGTTTCCCTTCCCTTGTATGAAATAACATACCATGACCGCCATCATCCGCATTCAGGGTTGTAGCAGATTGCACCCAGGGACCGGTTATGTTGCCGGAAGCGGCATATGCCACCCCCATTGCATATTTTCCGCTCTTATCAAAACTGGACCAAAGCAGGGCCAGCCTGCCATTTTTCATCCGGTAAATAAAGGGCGCATCCGTAATCACGCCTTCCTTGTTCCATTCTTTAGCATAGATGGCTTTTGTCCAGGGAGCGGCGCTGGCTTTAAAAAGTAATTGCGGTGCTCCAATGGTCGTTTTCAGATCACTGCTCAACTGCTGGGCATACATTTCTCCGTCTGAAACCTCTAACCATTCCCTGCTGAATAACAGCCAGGGCTTTTGCGCTTTGTCTATATATAAGGACGCATCCAGGCACATCCAGTGCTTTGGGGTTACGGGTGCATTTACCAGCGGAACAAAGCCTTTATCCGGGTCATCCGAAACCAGCACCGATGTGCCCCGCATTTTATCGGTGCCGGAGAAGGTAACAAAAAGATAGTACTTCCCCTTGTAAAAATAACAATCCGGCGCCCAGAAATCCTGTTTGCCCCAAAAGTTTTCTGAAGCCGTAAACACATTTCCAAGCGCTTCCCAATGCTGCAGATCCTTACTGCGCCAGGCCTTTATTCCGTGCTTGTTATTGGCATAGGTATAATACCAATCGGTTTTACGATCATAAAAAACAAAGGGATCCCGCAGCTGCAGGCGTTCTGATACAGCCTGTGCTGCAGCAGGCTTCGTTTGCCCTTTCTTCATACCGCTGCATCCGGCAAACATACCCGTCATTCCCAAAATTAAAAGCCAGCTCCTGTATTTCATTTTTTGTTTGCTTCCTGTTTTATGATATAAATCCTGTCGTTTTCTTCCTGAACCGGATAAATCCTGGGCCTGGAAACACCGGTATTGGGCGCATGATAGGCAATGTACTGCCGGCCATTCAGCCCCTTAAAAGTCATCGCATGCCCGCCGTCATCATCATTTAACGGATCCGGCAATTGCTTCCACGGACCTGCAATCGTACCGCTTTCAGACGTTGCAAGCCCAATGGCATAGTTGCCCTTTTTATCATAGCTGGACCATAACATCTGCAGCTTGCCGCTGTTATTTTTAAAAACGTAAGGAGCGTCCGTAACATAGCCCTTTGTACTTCCAGACTGTATGGGTGCCACCCAGTTTGCCGATGAAGCATTAAAAAGCAGCACAGGACTCCCGCTTCCCGTTTTTAAATCATCTGCCAGGGGCATGGCGTACACCAGTCCGTCTGTTACTTCCAGCCACTCCCTGCAGAATACCATCCATGGGTTACCCGTTTCGTCAACAAACAGACTGCCATCTAAACTGGCCCAATTCTGCGGCGTTACTGCCCGGTTTTCCAACACACTGTAAGGACCCGCCGGTTTATCGGCCGTCAATACAGAAGTGCCCCTTTTTGTTCCCGGTGCGGAAAATGTAGCAAAAATGTAATATTTATTTTTAAAATTATACAGATCCGGGGCCCAGAAATCCTGTTTTCCCCAAAAATCATTCGCCGCAGTAAAGGCATATCCCTCATCTTTCCAGTTCTTCAGGTCGGGACTGCTGTACATTCTGAAATGCGGCTTATTATTAAAGGTCAGATAATATTTTTTAGCAACCGTATCCACAAACACAAACGGGTCTCTCCCTTCCAGCTGTTCAAAGGCTACCGGGTATTCCACTTTTACAGGATCAATCACACTTACCGGGTTTTCACCCCACTTTTTTTTACAGGCCGTCAGCAGCAGGCCCGATAGACAAATAATATACAGGAATCGCATATGCGCTACTTTTTTGCTTTTAAAAACTTCATTTAATACCCTGGATTTTGCTTCAGGTTGGGGTTTTCTATCATTGCCGCCTGCGGTATAGGAAACAGCAGGTTCTTTTCAGAAAAATTAAAGGCATGTTTTCTACCTTCTTCCACATACCGGCCCATCCGTATCAGGTCTTCCCGTCGCTTTCCTTCATACCAAAATTCCCAGCCCCGCTCCTTCAGAATCTGTTCCCGCAGTGTAGCTGTACCGGAAAAATCAGCCAGGCGCAATGCATTGGGAAAATCGCCGCCCAGTTGCTTCTCCATAGCCGTCACCTTGAAATCATCTACCCATAATGTGTAATCGGAGCCGGACCCACCCAGCGCCAGCATTACGTTTGCATTGCTGCCGGTGCGGGAAGATTCGGTTGTTTCCACTTCAATTGTTGTGGGCTGGTTGGCTTCCAGCGTGATGGTTTTTATATAGTCGAATCCATTTTCGAACCGGAGATCGAAGCTGATCTTTTTTGTGGATAACACTTTAAAACTGGCCTTATAGGTTCGCCCCGCTTCATAGTTAAAACTTTCATTACGTACCTGCAGCGCCCAAAAGGCACTACCGGAATTTTTTACATCAATTTTTAGTGCATTGCCGCTCCCCAGTTTACCGGTATTATCAATCGCATATTCCCAGGAAGCCGCATCATCATACCTGTTCATGCTGAAGATACCGGCCTTCGCTCCATTCAAAGGATTATTAAAGGATTCTTCCAGCACTGTCTGTGCCGGCAGTACCCCGGCAGCATATCCGAATGCCCGCGCCCGGATCTGGTTGATCAGATCAATACTTTCCTGGTTCGGCCCGTTGAGCTCATTTAACGCCTCCGCTTTGAATAATAATACTTCAGCATAGCGATCCAGCACTTTGTCATTACCCGCCCATATACCAAAGGCTTTTGGGTCGATACCATATTTTAACGGCAGTGCCCCAATATCCGTATTGCGCATATTTACCAGCTGGTTTGATTTGTTGGTATACTGTGCCCAGGCAAGTTTTTTGCGCAGGTCCGATTCATTAAATGAGTTATAAAATTCCCAGGGCATCCGGTGCCCGTTCCATCCATCAAGCGAATTTCCATAAGGTGATTGGAAATCACCCGGGATAATATTCACGTATGTGTGGTTTCCATATGAATCCAGCGCCTCCCCTGTAACCACAAAGATCAGCTCGCGGTTCTTTTTATTGTCTACAGAAAATATTTTTTCATAACCGGACTCAAGACGGTAATAATTCAATCCAATGATTTCATTGGCGATTCCAATGGCCTCTTTCCACATTTTCCTGCGCATGTACAATTTCAACATATAATGAAGTGCCGCGCCTTTTGTTATTTTCCCATATGCAGCCTGTTCTACCGGAAGATCGTTGGCTGCCGCCCGTAACTCGCCCAGTATAAATTGCTCCACTTCTGCTGCCGGTGGCCGCTGTGGTTTATAATCCGGATCGGGAGCCAGGGCCCGTTTATAGTCGGTTATCAGCGGTAAAGGACCATAGAACCGGTAAAGATCGTATACAAAAAATGCTCTAAGCGCCCGCACTTCCGCCGTTACTACTTTCTTTGCCGCTGCTGCTACAGGCGACTCCTCCATTTTTGCCAGCGTATACGTAGCCCGGGTCACCGCCGGGTTTAACCAATTGTAAAACCCTACGGTCATTGCTTCATTAACGATCCAGTTCCCGTTCAGGAAATTGGACCATGCCCATTTGGTCGTCCACTCATCTGTTGCTACTTCATCCATCACAAAGGAACTGCCATCGCAAAACAGGTAAGGCCCCCAGCCGCCCAGCCGCAGTTCATGATAGAGCGCTGTTGCTGCAGCATTAAGATCGGCCTGGGTTCTAAAAAAATTGCCCGTATTAATTGTGCCCGGCAACTCCGGATCGAGTCGCCTTTCGCAGGAACCCAGCAGGACTACTAATAAAACAGATAGCATTATATTTTTCATCATACATTAAAATTTAAAGGTTAAACCTGCGTAAAATGTTTTTTGAGCCGGATAAGCGGCACGGCTGTTTTCGGCTTCCGGATCAAAGCCGGTATACTTTGTTATGGTAAACAAATTCTGTGCGCCCACTGTAATTTTTAACTGCTGCATGCCCCAACGTTGCAACAGCCCCTTAGGTAATGCGTATCCCAATGAAACCGTTTTTAATCTTAAATAGGAACCATCCTGCCAATAGGGACTACCATAAGAAGCGTAACTATTCACTTCACCGCTGGGCATTGTTGTGCTGGGATTGGTGGAGGTCCACCGGTCCTTTACCTCGCTCAGGAAATTAAAATTGTCCCGGAAACGTTGTGTGCCATAACTTCCATATACGCCATGTTCAATATAGGTGGTCGGCCATTTTAAACCGCCTACCGAAGCGTACAGGAAAAACAGGATTTCAAAATTCCGGTACTCGAGTATATTGTTCAGGCCTGATGTAAACTTAGGGGCCCTTGTTCCCATATACACCACGTCTGCCTGGTTAATCACCCCATCCGGCATCCCCGTAAGTTTCCCATTTTCATCCAGCCCGTTTATATCCTTAAATTTTTGTTGCCCGGGCAAAAGAGAAGGCATCACAGGGGTTGCTTCTCCGTATTGTTTAATACCATCCGGAATCAGCGCATATACAGCCGTTAAGGGATCTTTTGCCCCCTGGTAAGGCTGCAGCATCACTTTAGGATCCCGCTCTTTCCAGTAGTCTCTGTAAGCCGTAAATGTTGCAATGGAAGTCCAGCGGAGCGGACCGGTAAGGTTTACGGTATTCAGGCTAAACTCTATCCCCTTGCCCCGGGTACTGCCAATATTCCAGGGTACAGAACCCACAACAGAGCTTTGGGGTAAGGCCCGATAGCTCAGCAGGTCCCTGATGTTTTTGATGTAAAAATCGACGTTGCCGGTGATCCGGTTCTTTAAAAAGCCAAAATCAAGCCCCAGGTTCATCTCTGTGGTGGTTTCCCATTTTAAATTGGGGTTTCCCAGCTTAGCCAGGTTAACGCCCTGGCTAAGGTTGCCATTAAAGTAATAGTTCCTTCCGCCAAAAATATAATACTCCGATGCCGCATCGTTCGGAATGTTTTCATTCCCTACCTGCCCCAGGCTGGCTCTTAATTTCAGATCAGAAACAGCACGGGCATTCTTCAGAAAATCTTCGCCCGATAAACGCCATGCCAGTGCCAGCGATGGAAAGAACGCATAGCGGTTATTGGCACCAAAACGGTCGCTGCCATCTATACGGCCGGAAGCCATGATGATGTATTTGTCTTCAAGGGCATATTGCAGACGTGAAAAATAGGATACCAATACATGCCGGTCCCTGTAGGATGATACAAACGGCCGCTGAGATCCTGCCTGGATAAGATCATATGATAATGCATCGGTTGTAAAGTTCTGCGCCCTGGCACCGGAGCCCTCCCCGTTGTAGTTCTGGTAGGAATAGCCTACAACACCATCCAGCTTATGTTGTGTTCCAAATTGCTTACTCAGGTTCAGGGTCATATCCCCTACGTAATCGGCCCGCTCTGCCCGGTTAATATCTGCCTCACCATTTACCTGGCTGCCATAGCGGCTGGTTACCGGGTAATAACTTTTGCGTACACTGTTCCGGACATCCGCTCCATAAGATAATTTGAACCAGATATCTTTATTTTCCGTCAGGTAAAAATTGGTAAAAGCATTTCCAAGAAAGCGGTAGGCCTTGGTGTTATCATCAATATCCAGGTAAGATAACGGATGCGCTAAAAGCGGTTGCTTTGGATCTTCGATCCATTTTCCGGTAAGGGAGTCCCGCATGGCGGCAATTAACGGGCTGTAGTTTAATGCAGATTCAATGATGCCGGCACTTTCATCCCGTTCATTCCCCAGCTGTGAGTTTAGGTACTTTGTTGATGCTGCGGTAATAGAAACTCCGTAGTCCCACCATTTTTTTATCTTCTGGTCAAAATTAAACCGGGCTGTAAACCGCTCCAGGCCGGTCTTTTTTATTACACCTTGCTGGTTAAAATAATTCAGCGAAAAGAACATTTTTGTCACCTCGTTTCCCTGCGCTATACTAAGATTATACTGGTCAATACGCCCCGTTTGTGTGATCAGCTTATACCAGTCTGTACCATCTCCTGTTTCATTCATCAGCGCATCCGGATTGGGTGGTACAAATGGCGGCACTATTGAAGGGTTGATACCCCCATAAGGCGGCAATTGATTTTGCTGCAGGTACGCTTCATAGGCATACCGGTTTTGCTCAGTGAGGAATTCTTTAGCCGTCAGCAATTTCGGGCGGCGTGCAATGGTTTGAAAGGAGGTATTTAAAGCACCTTCCACCTGGGATCCGGTCTTTGCCCGCTTGGTGGTAATCAGGATTACCCCGTTGCTTCCGCGCGCGCCGTAAATAGAAGTAGCCGCCGCATCTTTAAGGATCTGGATCGACGCAATGTCATTGGGGTTAATATCATTTAATGCGCCCCGTCCCCCGTTATTGTACTTATTGCCGCTGCCGGGTTCTACCGGATCATAAATAACAGGAAAGCCATCAATGACCACCAGCGGGCCATTCCCAGCAGCCGCGGAAGTAGCCCCGCGTATCAATACAGAAACACCTCCGCCGGGTTCATTTGCATTTGTTACCGTAACACCGGCGGCCTGCCCCTGGAGGAGGTTATCAACGGAAGGCTGTGAGGTTTTATCCAGCAACTCTGGTTTTATCGAAACAATCGCCGCATTTACATCTTTTCTTTTCTGGGTTCCATAACCGATAACAATCACCTCGTTCATATCGGTTGTTTGCAGCTTTAATTTTACCAGCAAAGAAATATTTGAATGGGTCCTGATCTTATACCCCGTCATTTTTTCCTCCTGGTACCCGCTATTGGTAACGGTAAAGGAATAAGCATCCCCTGAAGGGATGTTCTTCAGTTCAAAATAACCCGACGAATCGGTAACCGTTCCTGCACTAAATGCGGTTGTGGTATTGGTTACCACAACGGAGGCACCTGCTACAGACCGGCCTTCCTCATCACGAACCTGCCCTTTGATTACGTTAGAGGTTTGGGCAAACAAGCCGTTTACCATAAACAGGGCCAGTAACATCAACAGGATGCTCGTTCCTTTACGGAGCCAAAGACAATAATACATAGTTCAATTTTAAATTAGACAAGCGACCGGGTCAATTTCCGAAGCCGTTATATAGAGGATACGTATGAAAGGAGCCCAACCCTACCTCAGCCGGTGTTTTTTTTTGAATTATTTTTTTATGCTAAATCCATCCTGCTCTTTGGTGAGTTTTAAACCATTGAGCCGGGTCAGGTCTGTAAGAATACGTTCCAGCGTATCCCGCTGGTCAATGCGTCCAATAAAGGTGAGATTATACAGATCTGCTGTATCATATTTGATGCGAACATTATAAATGCGCTCCAGCTGTTCAAACACATCGCCCAAAGGCTGGTTATTAAACATATACCAATGGGTGCCGCTTTGAGGTTTGGGAGCCGCCTTTTCCGGTGCAGCCGTTTTGCTTTTTATAGCCGTTTTGCCGGGTTCAGCCGGCCGGATCAGCTGTTGTGCATAGGAATGCCTGGAAAAATAGTAAACATCGCCCGGCTGCAGTATGTAACTTCCGGGGAACAGCTGTTTGGTAACGCAGTGGGTTTTTAACCGCCCGGAGTGCAATTGCACCATTACAACCGAATCAGACGGGTTTGCTTTTATGGAAAACCGGGTTCCCAATACCTCCGATTGAATTTCCGCCGCAACCACTATAAAACGATGCTGCGGACTATGGACCACCGAAAAAAAGGCACCGCCCTTCAAACGCGCCCTTCTTTCGCCGGATGGCGTTATTTCAAATGCAAGATCGCTGGCGGGCGCTAAATGCACTACAGAACTATCCGAAAGCACCAGTGCCATGGAATCGGCTCCGTTATTTGAAAAAACCTGGTGCGGGTACGGCCCCGGTTTCTTTTTATTTAAAAAATAGAAGCCTGCTGCCAGCACCATCACTGCAGCGGCAGCCGGTAACCAGCGAAGAATTCTTTTTAATGTGCTTTTAGATGTACCGGGTCTTAAATAAGATAAGGGCGGAAGCGCTTTTTCCCCGGCAACCGTCGTATCAGCAGCCATGTATTGCTGCCATTCCTCTTCGCTAAACAGGGAGGCCATAACCTCGGGATGCTCCCGCAAATAGCGTACAACCGCTTCACTTTCCTCAGGACTGAGAGGACCTTCAAAAAACCGCTTAATTAACTCCCGAGACACCATGCTATATATAATTACGTTTTAAAATGGGAAGACCCTATGGTTATTTTAAAAATATTGTTTCCAAAACCAGGAGTATGAACAAAAGAGTCTTCCTTAATTCTTTAAGCGCCAGTGTTATATGCTTTTCAACCGTTTTAACGGACACAGAAAGAACATACGCAATTTCTTTATTAGACAATCCTTCTAACCGGCTTAATGTAAATATTTCACGCCGTACCGGTGGCATGGCCGCAAGACTTTTATGAAAAACAGCATTGATTTCCTTCAGGCGGATCTGGTCCCAGCATTCGCCGGGAGGCGGCTGCTCGGCAACCTTTTGCAATGTTCCCAGCAAGTTATTCTGTTTTCGTATTTCATCAATAAGTGTGGTTTTTGTGATCTGGAATAGCTGGGCTTCCAGTGGCAGGTCTTCTTTTATGGCCGCCCTGTTTTTCCATAATTTCTCAAAACTGATCTGGGCCACTTCTTCAGCAAGATAACGGGACCGGGTTTTACTATAGATATACCCTTCCAGCTTATGCAGGTAGGCCCTATAAACCCGGCTAAAAACAGCTGCGTCTCCTTCTTTTATCTTTTTGAGTTCATTCACCAACCGTCCAATTTGAAAGCAATGGTTTGAAGTCGTCTAAGATATAGAAAATATAAGATCCGGAACGGATTGAAAAACAATATCGGGGAAACGCCTTCCGTCTTTACAAAAGTTGTATGTATTACAGTAAAAAGAAGGCTGGCAATAATGTTTAGGGAACCCGGCTCCTGAACAGGTTTTTAACGGTATTCCGCAGGCTGCTTATTGCCGGAGGATCACGCTCCCCGGCCCTCTTTGGCCAACCGTTCTATGATCGCTTTTACGGCCACTGCACGGATCTTTTTCCAGTTCCGTTTACCGTTTGACAGGCGGAGCACATCCGGCGTTGTATGTGTAATAAACAGTGTTGCCTGGTCCGGGTCGCCTGCCTTCAGCGGCACATAAAGCACCGCTATAGCGCCATTAAACCCGGCTGTTGTATCTACCCGCCCCTCCGGCGTAAGCCGGCCATAAAGCGGTTTGGCCGTATAATGCCCGCGAAGCTCATTGTCGATTTTGAGATCATGAAAATCATTGCGATGCAAGGGGTAGCGGAAGTAATAGCCAATCCGGCGTGTTTTTCTTAATGCATCCAGGTCCAGATCATCAATCATAAGGCCTCCGATTTTTTTAACGGTCCTGCAATGGATCGCATTATCGTATATCCGGTGCAGACCATTTCATGTTGTTTGAAGCAACCGGCATAAAAGCAACGATAAAAAGCCCTCCGGCGGTATCCTCAGGTGCGCCCCCGTTTTATGATCACACTCCAAATTGTTTCAAATGGTGATCACAATGCTTATAAATGAACTGCCCTAACTGCTCCCGGGTCATTTTCCCAAAAAACCAATGCCGGAAAATTTCTTCTTGAAATGCGCTATACCGTTCTATCAGGGCTTTCCATTTTGATTTTTCGATCTCCAAATCGTTAATGGTATCGGTTACTTTAAACGCCGGCGAAGTAGGCGCATTGCTTCTGATGGTTGAATATTCATCTTTCAAAATTGCTTTAATGGCCACCCTTCCAAAGATACGTCCAATAAATGACCGGCCAACTTTTACATTACCATAGTAATATTCTTCGCAAAGCGCGCAATGCCTTACCATTTGTGCAACGGTCATTTTTCCCCATTGTGGCCGGCTGTTTTCTGTAAGCGCATCCATTCTATTGATGACCTCATGCCTTGTTTGGCTATCGAATATTGATTTCATAAATACAGCGTTTAAGTATTTTTTTTATAAGACCTCAACGATCAGAAACCGGTTGCCATCCGGATCACGAAATGAAAATTGAGGCGGCGTGGGATCTTCAATAACCTTTTGAGCAGCAAACAGGCCCAACCGGCCTGTGCCCCGTCTTCCTATTTCTTTGTCTACCATATCAACACCATTTTCCTTCAGCATTTTAAAAGTGGCTTCAATATCATTTGTTGAAAAAGCACAGCAGGTCCGGTCATCCGCCGTACCGGTTCCCTCTTCATCCGACACCAGTGCAATATTTATAACTGAGTTTGGCGGAGCCACTTCAATCCAGCGTTTTCCACCGGCATAAACGGCTTCTACCCGTTTCTCAAAGCCTAACTTCCTTGTGTAAAATTCCAGGGCATCGTCCTGGTTGGCCACGGGAACAAATACAGTGCCCACCTGCTGTATCTGTCCGGTCTTTAACGGTTCTTCCATCCGGATGATATTTACGATTAAGAAAGTATTTTAGCGCTAAATTACGCAGCTATTAAACACCATACAAACCGCAAATACGACATACTACAAGGTCGATTGCGGCATTTTTTTTAAAACGGCAGCCTACCGCTCCTTCAGAAAGCCCAAAAATCCGTCGAAAAAAAAGCAGTGTTTAAAGATAAAATACCCTAACCGGCCGAATCCGTTTTGCCATTTACCGGCTCCCTGACGGATGCCCTATAATTTTATCGCCATTCATTGAATTAATTTTTTTTAGTTATGTCTAACCGCAATTGGTCAAAGGCGCTTATATGCGCACTCCTGCTCTTATCCGCTGCTTATACGGATGCCCAGCCTGCTCTTTGGAAAAAGCTGGTAAATGAAGATTTCGGAACCGGAACCGCCGATCCGAGCACGACTCCTGCCGCGCTTATTGCGCCGGGCACTACCAGCTATACGCCGCAAACGACCCGCTCCACACTGGCTGATGGACGTTACGCCGTTGCCCTGAACACCAGCGGCTATGGCTATTTTGGTTATCCAACCTCCACGTTGAATAACCTGTGGCAGACTGGAGGCGACCATACCGGATCCGGCTATATGATGATGATCAACGCCAACCCGGCCAAACAGGGAGAAGCAAACGGTGCTTATTACCTGTACAGCTCTTCCGCCTTTGATATTCCCGGGGCCTATTACCGGATCAGTTTCTGGGCAGCTAATCTTATGGACTATACCACAGGAACAAAGTACCCCGGCGTTTTTAAAGATGGCTATATCGGGCTATCGGTAAGGAATACACCCAATAATACCGGCACCATCTATAATACCACGGGCGCGCCCCAAACATGGGTGCTGCCCAGGGCCACCGCGAATAACGGTCTGCCCTGGCAGCAGCAAAACGTAAATTTTATCCTGCCCGCAAGTTATAATGCACCGGCACTGTATTTCAATTTCTTTAATTCCGACAACAATGCCTCCACCTTTGGCAATGACCTGGCTATTGATGATATTCTTATAGAAATGGGAGTGGTTACGGTAAGCGGAAAAATTTTCAACGACGTTAACGGTAACAAAATACAGGACACTGGTGAGCCCGGCATAAACGGAACCGCACCGGTCATGTATGCCTACCTTACAAAGAGCAACGGCACCATTATTTCCAAAACGCCCATCGCTGCAGACGGCACCTATACATTTACGGGCAATAACGGGGTGCCTTATACCACCGTTGATATCGGTATGAAGATCACGTATTCCACTGCGGATATTGCCGTGGGCGGTACCATTAACACCCCCACCCCGCCGGCCGGGTATGCCATCATTGGCGAAAATGTGAACGGGGCCACACAGGCTTCAGCAGGGCCCGACGATGGTATCATTACCCTGGGCATTACGAATACAGATATGTCTAACCTCAATTTTGCGATTGAGCAGGCTCCGGAAAGCTATGATGTAACCAAAAATATTACCGGCGCCCCGGTAGCCGGTGTACCGGTTTCACTGGCAGACGCACCGTTGAAAGGCAGTGACCCTATCGTGCAGCCAACAACCATTAACTGGACCGGCAAACCGCTGTATATATCCACGCTGCCTACAAACGGCTTCAACCTTATATATAACGGGCATACCATCACCGCAGCCGATGTTGCCGGCAACGGATACCTGATCCCGAACTATGATCCATCAAAGCTTGTAATGATGGCTACTGCCGCCACCCCCGGGGGTACCAATAAAAGCACATTTACCTATGCTGTGGTGGATATCGCCGGTATTAAAGATCCCACGCCGGCTACCTTTACACTGCAGTACAGCCAGGCGCTTCCGGTGGTATTTGGAAAACTGAGCGCAACCATTTCGGGGAATCAGCTCTCCGTATCCTGGTCTACATTAATGGAAAAAAACAATGATCATTTTGTGATCGAAGTATCAAAAGACGGGCAGCATTTCACGGCAATCGGCCAGGTAGCGTCAACGGTCAATGGCAACTCGGACCAGGAGACGCATTATTCCTATACCATCAGTATGGCCGGTACCCAGGCATTGGGGATCTCGTTCCTTGCATTTAGCATGGCGCTGCTGCTCTTCCGCCGCCGTAACTGCAGACTGCAGCTGATGGTATTGGTGATGGGCCTGGGCCTGGCCATGCCTTCCTGTAAAAAAGAAGGCCCGGCCATTGACCAGGCGGGCAATGCCCCGTTATTTGTGCGCATTCAACAGGTGAATAAAGATGGCAGCGTTGCCTATTCCCCGGTAGTAAAGGCGGTTACCGAATAACGCTTTAGCGGACGTGATCATGAACCGGCATCAACATGATCTTTATGGGGTGTACCTACGGCACCCCCTATGATCTTCGGCCGTAACCCGGCTACCAATAGATTGTTCCGAGGGAACAAAACGGGTGAAATGTTTTTGGGCCCGTCATGCTTTGTATTGGGATATTGTTTATGAATGCCTTTGTCCCTTTTTAGAACCCTATATTAAAACAGCTCACCTGCTGCATACCGGCTACTCAGCGAAATGCCATAATGATCATTTTGACCGCGGATCATTATGAAAGGGCGTTTCGCAGTCACATATAGCGGCCGGTCAATGGTCATTGATGCCGTGCGTGCACGAGGTATGCCGGCTTAAGAAAAAGAAAAACCGTTGCGTGAAAGAACGCTGCTGAGCCGCTGAAACACCGAAGGGTCTAATCTGCATTGCCCCTGGCGCAACCTATCGTGTGCACACATTTCGGGAGCTTGTGCAGAAGTAATTTTTCTGTAGTCGTTGCTAAAGTACCCGAAGGGTATAATGTGCATGGCTCCCAGCGTCAGCTGGGGGCAACGGGTCGGTAGCGCGCGGCCCCGGCAGGGGTCGAATATGATGAAGGCAGATTGGACTTGCCAGTTCCGGAACATTAAACGTACGACCCCGTTTGGGCCGCGTGTTTTACGTATTCGTGCCCCCCGACTTTCAGCCGGGAGTTATTCACATTGTAGCCCTTCAGACTACGTATGTCTTATTTTGGTAAGTGTCTTCTGTTAAGTTGACGGCTATGGAGGCATCACAAACCACGATTCATTTTAATAAAATTGATTCCGGTTCATTATAAAACACTGATAACAGCCGGTTTTAATAGACAGGAATATTGTTGTCTTTTCAAGACCTCACAAATCATCCTGATAACCCGGAAAATGCCATTGCCGCGCCCGTTGCTCCCTTGCGTCGCCGCGTGAAATAGAAAAAGCCCCGGTAAAGAATTACCCGGGCTGGATTGCTTGCTTATGTGTTGACGTTACATCCTTTTTATAATGAACCGGCACCAAAATGATCTTTATGGGGTGTACCTACGGCACACCCGATGATCTTCGGCCGTAACCTGGCTACCAGTAGATTGTTCCGATGGAACAAAACAGGTGAAATGTTTTTTTAGCCCGTCACGCTTTGTATTGGGATATTGTTCATGAATGCCATAGAACCATATAGAACAACTCCCCTGCTGCTTACCAGCTACTCAGCGAAATGCCATAATGATCATTTTGACCGAGGTTCATTATGGATCGTTATTGCCCTCCGGCATGACAGCAGATCTGCTATTCAACCCCGTTCAACTCGCCCATGCCCGCATATCTGCCATCCGATGGAACAAAACAGGTGAAATGTTTTTGAGCCCGTCACGCTTTGTATTGGGATATTGTTTATGAATGCCATAGAACCCTATATCAGAATAACTCACCTGCTGCGTACCGGCTACTCAGCGAAATGCCAATGATCATTTTGAACGCGGTTCATTATAAATCGTTATTGCCCG
>NZ_JASLGT010000005.1 GCF_030150205.1 Niabella sp. | reverse complement strand
AGCCCTTTGAAACTGAGCAGCCGAAAGATTCCCGATTTGTTTATAGCGCATCACAAAGGTAAAACCAATTTACCCCAACTTCATATCAAAAACTTTTACACCAATGTGAATTTCGAATTATGAAAGAGGTCTAATGTACCCAAAAGAAGCTTCTTTACAAAATCTTAACCATCAATCTTAATCTAGGTTATTTTCCATCCCTGTTTCCGGTACTAATTTTGTGTTATCAAATCACAAAAAACAAATACAACTATGGCTACATGGACAATGGATCCGATGCATTCGGAAATAGGTTTTAAAGTAAGACACCTGGTAATTTCAAACGTATCCGGGAAATTTACCAGCTTTGAAGGCACTGTTATCGCGGATAACGATGACTTCAGCGATGCGAAAGTATCCTTTAGTGCAGATATTGACAGTATTTCAACCGGCCCTGCACAGCGTGACGAGCATTTGAAATCGGCTGATTTTTTTGATGCGGCCAACCATCCCAAGTTAACATTTGAATCAACATCCATTGCTCCTAAAGGAACGGATGAGTTTGAAATGACCGGAGACCTGACCATCCGCGGAGTGAAAAAAAGCGTTACCCTGAATGTTGAGCTGGGTGGAATCGGACCCAATGCGTATGGCCAAACCGTTGCAGGCTTTGAACTGAATGGCAAGATCAACCGTAAAGATTTTGGACTGACCTGGAGCGCCATGACAGAAACCGGAGGCGTTGTGGTAGGCGATGATGTGAAACTGCACATCAATGCAGAACTGGTAAAACAGGCATAATCCATTCCTGAAATAATTTTCATAAGGCGATCCATCCGGATCGCTTTTTTTATGCCCGTTCTTTTTTGCAGGGAAAGCGGCATATTTGCAGTTCAGATGATCACAAGCTTAAACACCTTTTTAACAGCAATCCGGGTGCAAATCCGGAATCATACCTTGCCGAAGAAAATCACATTGCCCGTTTTATTGTTGCTGGCCGTTTGTTCAGCATTTGGCCAGGACGGTCGTTCATATAAAAACATACAGGGCCGGTATGGCGGTACTTCCGATGGCATTTACCTGTTTGAAGACAGCAGCTTTCTACTATATGGTTATGCCACCATGGTATTTGGGAAATACAACATTGAAAAAGAACTCCTTTCTTTTTATCCGGATAAGCCGGAACAGGTGTTCACTGTATATGCCCGTAATGATAAGACCATCAAGGGCATCCGGCTCGCCTTTGGCGGATTTGAACGCGGCACCACATTGATCCGGTTTGATGAAGCACCGGTAAAACGGGTGTTCAATAAAAATGCCAATTGTTTTTCGGCACCCTTTGTTTACGATACGGCATATCATCCCAAACAGATAGCACTCAGTCATCATCTGGAAGCCCTTTGGCGTTTGCCCGAAACTAAAAAAGAGCCCGGTTCTTTCCGGTTCCCGGTAACCCACAACGATTATATCCTGGTTTATCATCAGCCAGACCGGTATCACGATCCGTTTAAAGGGCGTATCCTTACGAAAGAAGGGATCCTGCTGCTGGAGACCACGCTCACAAGCCGGCAATTCGAAAAACAGGAAGAAGCACCGGATAACCTGGAGGAGGTGACACAATTGAAAACAGCATATGAACAATCCCGAAGGAACGAAACCGTTATTATGTATACCAATGACCGGTACCGCCCGTTTGAGGAACCGGATACCGCAGACTACACATATGATGGCGCTTCAAACCAATATATCAGCAAAGAAGTATTTGACAAAAAGAAAGATTATACGCTGTATAAAAGCGAGGACTATAATGCCGACCTGGTATTGAGAAAATATACCCGGATAAAACTTGAAGCGATCGAAAAGATACATAATGCAGAAAAGACGGACCCGCATTCTTTATTTTACACTACCTGCGAAGAACCGGAAAAGTCCTATAAATACAACAACATAAAGGAAACGGCCATTGATGATAAAGTAGCACCAGTTCCCACTCTTGCAGCCCCGGTACCTGTAGACGGAGCTTTGAAAATACCGCACAAAAAAAATGAGGACAATAAAAGAAGAAATTAACCGGGTATACAGTGATTATTCTGACATGAATGATAATGCTTTTGTAAACGATTTTTATTGGAGCGATAAGAGCATAAAACAGCAGGCAGCACATGGCTATCCGGTAACAGGGCTGCAGAGAGGACTACAGTAACATACGAGGGATATCGCCCCTTGTGCATCTTTGCGCCTTAGAGTCTTTGTGGCTATAGCAACTGTTAATACTTTGCTGCTTTACTGGGAATGGACGCCCTGATAAACGCCCGGATCTGTTCGGTGCTTGTTTTCAGATCTTCCTTGCGCAGGTACATCATATGCCCGCTACGGAATCCTGCCCATTGAATCCGGTCTTTTAACCGGCCGGAAGGATCCATCTGCCAAAGGTTGTACTTGGCGTTAAAATAATCGCAGGCACCATCGTAATAACCGGATTGCACCAGCAGGTGCAGATAAGGGTTGGCAGACATCGCGCTGCGCAGGTTCTCTCCGGTACGGTCATTATTATTATCCCAGGGCCATACAGATCCAAACACGTTATACGGATAATCCGTTTTATAGTTCAGTTCATTCCGCAGGTACATATTAACCGGCGGTGTAAAGGCATGCAGCCAGGCCGTGAGCTCTGCATTAAAATCGGGCCGTTCCCCGCCATCCCGTTTATCAATGCCTTTGTAACGCGAATCCAGCCGGCCGATGGTAAATCCTTCATTGCGTAGCAACTCCTTCCAGAACAGGTTTGCAGAAATGTCGAGGTTATTCTGCAGGATCACCTGCTGCGACAAACCGGAGTAAGCGGCCATCTTTTCCGCAATGGATCTTTTGGCAGCTTCTTCCAGCAGGCTGCCTTTATTTAATGCGGGCAGCAATTGGTTCATGGTAAAATCTTCTACTTCCGGCAAAAAAGCCTCCAGTTCTTTTTGCTGAAAGGTTGCTGCCAGTTTTTTATGATACCAGGCTGTTGCAGCAAAGTACGGCAGGCGCAATGCCGCATCGGTTGCCGTTCCCCGTTCAATGCCCAGGGTGGTGGGCGACACCAGGATCACCCCGTTCAGGTACATCCAGTGTGCCTGCTGTAATTCCAGTGCCAACCCCGAAACCCGTGTGGTACCATAGCTCTCACCGATCAGGTATTTGGGCGATCCCCAGCGATCATAGCGGGTTACGAAGGTGTTGATCCAGTCTGCCAGGTATTTAATATCTGCATTTACACCAAAGAATTTCGTCTTGGGTACATCTTTACCTACAATCCGCGAATAGCCGGTATTTACCGGATCCACATATACAATATCCGCCACATCCAGTATTGAATAGGGGTTTTCTTTATAACCGTAAGGCTGTACCGGGTACCCTTCATCATCGATGTTCAGCAGCACTGGGCCGGTATAGCCGATATGCATCCAAACAGAAGCAGAGCCTGGGCCGCCGTTAAATGAAATGACCAGTGGCCGTCCGCCTTTAGCAGCATCGGTCCGTTCATAGTAGGTATAAAATAAACCGGCAATGGCCTTTCCATCCTCATCCCAAACCGGCAGGGTTCCTGCAATGGCCTTATAGGCAACTTTCTGCCCTTTAATGGTAACCGTATGGTTCGTGGTTACTACAGCGTCCGGGTTAAAGCTCAGATCCGGTGAGGTATTTTTCCGCGCATCTGCCGCGGTTTCCTGCTTAACAGGCGCCGCTGCCGGCTTTGGAGCCTGGGCGGCAGTATGGAAAACGACAAGCGTTGCAGCAAAGCAGCAGAGAATAAGTTTATTCATGATCAATATTTATCGCAAAGAATGGATCAAACCTACTGATTTTTTTTAAAGGCTGGCCCATCTATTGTATCAGTGGTGCGTACAAAACCAGGCACCTTTAAAGCAGCCTGCGGAGGAAAAAAGGCAATCCGTGAAAATGGTCCACATGATCCGGAGCCGAATTTCCCGCAAAACCCAGTACGGTAAAATTCCCCTTGCCGGCCTCGCTGATCTGCTGCATTCCTCCCGGGCCTCCTTTTAAAACGGGGACCGCCTTTAACTGCAGCTGTTGCAGCAGATAGCCGGCCGCTTCCGTAGTACTTACAAAGGTGCCGGGAAAAATTTCCGAATGCGTAAACAGCATCCGTTTACCGGTAGCCGGAGATATGGCTTTCCGGGCAAATGCCAAAAAGGGTACAAACCCGGTAGTATCGATCAGCCCGCCCTCCGCCAGCAATTTCCGTTCGGGAATATAGCTGGCGTGCAAACCATCCAGTAACAACACGGTATTTACAGATGCAAATCCATCGGTCTCAGACAAAATACTTCTGATAGCGCCATACCCCGCACTGAATCCGCTCAAAATAATCTTCCGTTGCCGGATCCGGTTTCCCAGATGCTCCTGAACGGTGTTCCAGATGGCTGTTATCAGCTTTTTAAATACCGTATCATTTTGAAAAGGCCGGGCATAGGCGCCGGAGCCGGATCCCAGGTTTACTGAAACGGCAACAAGATTGGTTTTACTTTTTTCAGCGGTACAGGCCGGCACATAATTCATTCCATGAAAGTGGATCAGCAGATCGGCCCAGGCTGCTTTTTTTAACCGTTTGGGAATATATACAAATACCGGTTTAGCTAAAATACTGTCGATCGTATATGTAATGCCCTGCTGCATATCAAAGGAGATGCGCTCATGCCGGCGTACGGTTTCCTGCATAGGTGAGGGGTACTGGGCTTGTGGCGTAGTTGTTTGGGCAGTAACGCTGATGGCGCCTGCTATTAAAAAGGCAACAGGAAGCAATCGTATCCACATAAAGCCATTTTTTACCATCAAGAAGTTAAGCGTCATTAAGTCCTTTCTCAATAGTCCTAACTTCTCAATGGTTCATCCGTTCGATAATATCAAGCGCCGGTTCTTCTTATTTCAGTACGCCCAGCTCTTTTCCCACTTTGGTAAAGGCAGTAATCGCTTTATCCAGGTGCTCCTGTTCGTGGCCGGCACTTAGCTGTACCCGTATCCGCGCCTGTCCTTTGGGTACCACGGGGAAAAAGAAGCCGATCACATAAATACCTTCTTCCAGCAATTGCGCCGCAAAATCGGCCGCCAGTACAGCATCATACAGCATAATCGGCACAATGGGGTGATCGCCCGGTTTGATATCAAAACCCGCTGCCGTCATTTTTTCACGGAAGTACCGGGTATTATATTCCAGCTTATCTCTTAATTCAGTGGAGGATGAAAGCATATCCAGTACCGCAATAGAGCCTCCAACAATTGAGGGTGCCAGGGTATTGCTAAACAGGTAGGGTCTTGACTTCTGACGCAGCATGTCAATGATCTCTTTACGGCCCGAAGTAAATCCACCCGAAGCGCCGCCCAGTGCCTTACCCAATGTGCCGGTAATAATATCGATCTTTCCCATTACACCACGATACTCATGGGTACCCCGCCCGGTCTTCCCTAAAAACCCGGAAGAGTGACACTCATCAATCATAATCACTGCATCGTATTGTTCGGCCAGCGCTACAATTTTATCCAGCTGCGCAATGGTACCATCCATACTGAATGAGCCATCGGTAACAATGATGCGACTGCGGGCTCCGGAAGCTTCTTTCAGTTTTGCTCCCAGGTCTTCCATACTATTGTGCTCGTAGCGGAGGCGCTGCGCTTTGCAGAGCCGCACGCCATCGATAATGCTGGCATGGTTCAGCGCATCGGAAATGATCGCATCCTGGTCACTGAACAGGGGCTCAAAAACACCACCGTTCGCATCAAAAGCCGCCGCATACAAAATGGTATCTTCTGTACCCAGGAAGGCCGATATTTTTTGTTCCAGTTCTTTATGAATATCCTGTGTACCGCAGATAAAGCGTACACTGCTCATGCCATACCCGCGGGCATCAATGGTAGCATGGGCCGCTTTGATCACCTCCGGATGAGACGAAAGTCCCAGGTAATTGTTTGCACAGAAATTGATCACCGTTTTACCATTCACCCGTATTTCTGCACCCTGTTCGCTTTCGATGATGCGTTCTTTTTTATACAAACCGGAAGCTTTGATTTCTTCAACTTCAGCTCCGATCCGTTTTGTAAAATTCTCGTTCATATAAAAATAATTTAACTGTGCAGCAAGATTGGGCACCCCGCAAAGGTGTTGAAAAAAGGCATAAAAAAGAAGGGTTTCCGGCTATTTGTTCAATCGGTTGAACGGATCCCGGGACGGATAAATGGCGCCGGCCGGGAATATTTATCCAAAAAATTTGCCCCGCAAGCGCATTTGGCCTATTTTTATTATTTACATCAACACTGTATTGTTGACCGTTATGAAAATAAAAACAGTCTTACTAACGCTTTTGTATACCCTTGCTGCCGCTGATCTCCATGCTCAACAGGATGGCTTTTTGTCTTTCAGCGCGCCCCAATACCTGCCCGAAACATTTTACCAGACTTTTCGTAACGATTTACCGGTTTATAACGGGCGCCTGTACCAGGGATACCTGCCCACCATTACCGGAACACCTTTCGTGGACGAAGATCAGTGGATTGGAGGGGTCGTTTTTTTTGACAGCACCTGGTATAAAGACCTGCAACTGAAATATGATGCGGTAGCAGGTGAATTACAGGTCGAAAATCCCGCTAAAATGCCGGTGATCCTGCCCAATAACCGGCTTTATGCCTTTACACTGGGCCAACGGAAATTTGTACAACTGGGCATGGGCAACAACAACCAGCTATCCACGGGCTTTTATGAAATCCTGAGTGAGGGAAGATTAACGGCTCTTGTGCTGCGCAGGAAAACGATAAAAGAAACAACCGGTCAATCCGTGGTAGAGCGGGAATTTATATGGGGCAACCGGTTCTTTATCCATAAGGATGGTGTGTTTTATCCTGTAAACTCAAAGAGAAATTTATACGCAATCATAAAAGAGAAAAAAGCGGCCATCCACAAAGCATTAAAAAGAAACGATATCCGGTTCAGAAAAAATCCAGAAGCTGCGATCAAAATGGCAACTCAACTCTATAACCAGGACTAATGTTAAACAGGCTATTTATATTCATCATTTGTTTTAACCTGTGCACCGTCGCTTCAGCAGTGGCTCAAACAACAGCGCCGGGCCCCGTCAGCACAGACAGCATTCCTGCAACGGCTTATTTTTTGCAGCTGGAGCAACAATCAGGATATTATTTTTATTACGACCATACGCAGGTGGATTCGATAAAGATCAAACGGCCCGAAGAAACCGGACCATTGGCCACCGTATTGCAAAAGGCGCTGAACAGAACGCCACTGACCTATACCATCGATGATCATGAAAAGAAGGTATACATTACCGGTAACCTGAGGGTTCAGGTTGTTTTGCCCGCCGGCATGTACCGGCAAACCGGCAAAGCGGCGCCTTCTCTTAAACCGGCACCGGTAAGCGATTACGGGTTAAGCGATAAAGAAAGAAGAAGCGTTACTTCAGAAGAACGGGTCTATGAAATCGGCAACCGGAATGCGCCCCGGCATCCGCAGGCATTGCTGACCGGCAATGTAAAAAGTGCGCGTACCGGCGAGCCCTATCCTAACGCTTCCGTGGCCATCGATAACGAATATTTTACCAACGCCGATGCCTATGGTAATTACTCCTTAAGCATTCCACCCGGAAAGCACGTTCTTAATATTATGGGGCTGGGCATCCGGGAAACCAACCTGAACCTGCAGGTATATGCAGACGGGCGTATGGATATTGCTGTGCAGGAGCAGGTACCTACGTTAAAGGAAGTGGTTGTTTCCTCTACCCAAACGCGGAATGTCCGCAACGTACAAATGGGTGTATCCCGTCTGAGCATCCAGGAAATAAAACGCATTCCTACCGTTTTTGGCGAGGCCGATATCCTGCGTGCCATTACCACATTGCCTGGCGTAAAAACAGTAGGCGAGGCCAGTACAGGCTTTAATGTAAGAGGCGGCTCCTCCGACCAGAACCTCATTTTGTTCAACGATGCCACTATTTATAACCCGTCGCACTTTTTTGGCATGTTTGCAGCGTTTAACCCGGAGATTGTGAAAGATGTAGAGCTTTACAAAAGTTCTGTACCGGCCAAATATGGCGGCCGGCTTGCCTCAGTACTGGATGTAAACAGCCGGGAAGGAAATAAGAAACAGCTCACCGGTTCTGCCGGCATCGGGTTGATCACCAGCCGTCTTCAGCTGGAAGGTCCGATCGTAAAAGATAAAACCTCCTTTATTTTTGGCGGGCGTACCACCTATGCCAACTGGCTGATCGATCTGCTGCCCAAAGAATATGATAAAAGCAGGGCCTCCTTCCAGGATCTGAACCTGGGCATCAGTCACCGGATTGATTCCAGCAACAATATTTACCTGAATGCCTATTACAGTAATGACCGCTTTAACCTGAATAATGATACTACCTATGGGTATACCAACCGGAACCTGTCGCTGAAGTGGAAGAAAAACTTTACCCGGCGGTTACAGGCAGAACTGATCGGGGGCTACGACTATTACCGGTACCGCATCAACAGCGATTCCAACGTGGTCAACGGATTCAAACTGTTTTTTGATATTCGGCAACTTTACGGCAAGCTGAATTTTGTATACTTCCTCAACCAAAAACATTCCTTCGATTTTGGTCTCAACTCTTTGTCCTACCTGCTCAATCCCGGAACCTTTGATCCGGCCAGTGACCGGTCGCAGGTAAGGCCCGACACAGTGAGTGCACAGCGGGCATGGGAAAATGCAGCTTATATCACTCACCGGTTTAATGCAACCGGCCAGCTTTCCTTCAGTACCGGTATCCGCTACTCCTTTTATTCGTATCTAGGTCCGCAAACCGTTAGCTATTACCGCGAGGGGCAGCCAATAACCGATGCAACCCGAACAGGAACCACTACCTACGGCAAAGGAAAGTTCATCAACAATTACCAGGGGCCGGAGATCCGCTTTTCCATGCGTTATGCCTTTACGCCCAGCTTCTCCGTAAAAGCCAGTTACAACTCCTTACGGCAATACATTCATTTGCTATCGAACACCACGGTGATCTCTCCCACCGATATCTGGAAGCTGAGCGACCCGAATATCAAACCCCAAACAGGCGACCAGTTTTCTTTGGGCTTTTATAAAAATCTTAAATCCAATACCATCGAAACCTCCGTTGAAGTTTATTATAAAAACATCAAAAATTACCTGGATTATAAGCCCGGGGCCACACTGCTCCTGAATCACAATATCGAAACCGATGTGATCAATACAAAGGGGAAGGCATACGGGGTGGAGCTCCTGGTAAAAAAACAAGTGGGCAAACTGAATGGATGGATCGGGTATACGTACTCCCGTATCCTGCTTCGGTCTACCGATCAAAGCCTTGGCTCTTTAGTCAACAATGGCGATTTTTATCCGGCCAACTATGATAAACCGCACGATATAACGATCGTGGGTAATTTCAGGGTTAACCACCGGTTCAGTTTGTCGCTCAATTCAACGTACAGCACCGGCAGACCCATTACCTACCCGATCGGCCGTTTCTATTACCAGGGAGCGGAGCGGATGCTGTATTCGGACCGGAACCAATACCGGATCCCCGATTATTACCGGACTGATTTTTCTATGAATATCGACGGAAATCATAAAGTGCATCAGAAAACCCATAATTCCTGGACCATTGGCGTATACAATCTCCTGGGAAGGAGGAACCCCTATTCGGTATACTTTGTATCGGAGAACGCGGTTGTAAACGGGTACAAGTTATCCATTTTCGGAAGCGCCATACCATTTATCAACTACAATATTCGCTTTTAAAATGAAACAGGGATATTTCTTACTGCTGCTGGTCGTCACCCTTCTTTGCTCCTGTAAAGACCGGTATTACCCGAACATAGACTCAATAAATACCAATTATCTTGTGGTGGAAGGCACCCTGATCTCCGGAAATGCAACAACCAACCTGCAGTTGTCCAGAACCACTCCGCTCAATGGAAGCAAAGGATTGTTACCGGAAGCGAACGCTACGGTTACAGTAGAAGGGAGCGATAATTCGGTAAAAAATTTAACCATGGGCAATGCCGGCAATTACCAGGGCGTATTGGACCTTTCGTCCGGTAACCGTTACCGCGTGCGGATCCGGATCTCCGGCGGCAAAGAGTATCTGTCGGACTTTGTGCCCGTAAAAACAACGCCCGAAATTGACAGTATCGGATTTAAACAAAGCGATAAGGGCGTTCAATTATATGTAAATACACATGACGCCAGTAACAGTACGGTGTATTACCGTTGGGATTATGACGAAACCTGGGAGATCCGCAGCGCTTACTACTCGGGATTAATTTATGATGCTGCTTCAAAGGATTCGGACCCCTTCGGTGTGCGCCGTCGCCGGTTTCCGCAGGAAGAAGTATTTTATTGCTGGAAATATGGAAAGTCTTCCAATATTTATATCGGCAGCTCCGCAAAACTCACCTCCGACGTTATTTACCAGCAGCCATTGAACCTCATCCCTTCCGGTAACGAGCGGCTTTCCGTTAAATACAGCATCCTGTTACGGCAATATGCAATGGACAAGGCCGCCTACGAATTTTATGATCTGATGAAAAAGAATACGGAATCCATCGGGGATATTTTCGGTCCCCTCCCTTCTGAACTAAGAGGAAATATGCATTGCGTCAGCGATCCGAAAGAGATCGTTATCGGGTATATTTCGGCAACCGAGCCCAAACAAAAACGGATATTTATAGACAGTCCGGCGGGATGGGCATTTCAGCAATATTGCGTAACAAATTTTGTGATCATGAATGCAGACAGTACCCGAGAGGCATTTGCTACCGGGGCCGCGATTCCCATTGATTATACATCAAGGGCGGAGGACAAGGCCGACGGATATCTTTCATCCTCTGCTACATGTATTGATTGCAGAACCAGGGGTGGCAATACACAAAGACCGGCCTATTGGCCTCAATAATTCAGAGCGAACATGAATATGATGATACATTCTTTTTTTTGTGGTTCCAGGCTGCTGCTCATTGCCCTTTGCCTGCAGCTGCACCTGATAGCACCGGCGCAGCCTCAAAAGAGCGGGCCGGCTCCGGAGATCATCTTTGTTCACAGCGACAAAGAATCTTACCTGGCGGGAGAGCTCGTATGGTTTAAAACCTACCTGATGCATGCCGGCACGCATACCCTTACCGATTACAACAGCATTGTGTACCTGGAACTGCTGAATGATAACGGTGTGGCCGTGATCCAGTCGAAAGTACCCGTAGCCGGGGGTACCGGAAAGGGAAGCTTCTACCTGCCTGTGAATGCCGCCACCGGCGCATATACACTTGTTGCCTATACCAACCAGATGAAGAATGGAGATACCCGGTTTCTGTTCCGGAAAAAACTGCTGATCACGAATACGATCGCCGCCGGTGAGCAAATGCCCCGCCCGGCACCGCCGGAACTGATCCTCAATTTTTTTCCGGAAGGCGGAGAACTGATCGAAGGCCTTTCTTCAAAAATGGGGGTTCAGGTATTGGACCCGAAAACGATAAAGGGATTGCCCGCAACCGGAAGCATTATCGAAAACGGTACGGACACCGTGGCCCGGTTTCAGCTTCTAAAATTTGGGCTGGGCCAGTTCAGCTATACACCGTTGCCCGGTAGAAAATATACAGCGGCAGTATCGGTACCTGGCAAAGGCACCATTAAAAAAGAACTGCCTACGCCCAAAAACAATGGTACTGTTTTAAGTGTTACGGACAACGGAGGCGACGCCTATCTTGTTAAAATAGCAGCGCACCAGGCGGCAGTGCCGCAAAAAATGGTGTTGGTGGCACACAACGAACAGAAAAACACCTTTGCAACGGAAGTAGATCTGCAGACCAACAATACGGCTGAAATTACCGTAAGCAAAGCAAAACTGGGAAAAGGTATTACCTGTTTTACCCTGTTCAATCAAAACCGGAAACCGGTAAACGAGCGGCTGGTATTTATTCCTTCAGCCATCCCGCCCAGGCAAATTACCATCAGTACCAACGGACAGCAACTCCCGGTAAGGGACAATGCCGGTATACAGCTGATTCCCGCAACAGGCGGAGACGGTCAGGATATTATACAGGGCTCTCTTTCGGTTTATGCCATGGATCAGCATGCAGAAACATCCGGTATCGGGGAATACCTGCAGCTTACAGCCGGCCTGTCAGGAAACATTGAGGAACCCGGCTTTTATTTCACGCCCGAAGCCGCACAGGGAAATGCGATCGAGAACCTGATGCTGGTAAATGGTTGGCGGCATTTTGATGCCGGTACGCCTGTTTTTGATCCGGCCATAACCTACCTCCCCGAATATAACGGACATGTTGTTATGGCCAGGGTGCTCAACCAATGGAATAATCAGCCGGCAGCAGGAGCCCCGTATTTGTTAACCGTACCGTCTATGCCCTTTGGACTTTATAACGGCACCAGTGATAGCAGCGGTATTGTGCGGTTCAATGTAAAACGATACTTTGGCCCGGGCGATGTGTTCCTGAAACCCACTCCGGCAACAAGCCAGGCGGGTAGTTACAAGGCAGCCATTATCTCTCCGTTTATTGACAGCGCCAACAGGTCTTTTACCCAATTTCCTTATTTGCCCAGTCCTGCAGACAGTGCCCATCTGCTCAAACGCAGCATTGCCATGCAAACAACCAATATCTATTATAAAGACAGGATCAATAGTTATGCAGTTCCCCAGTATGCAGATACCCTGCCTTTTTACGGGAAACCAGAGATCAGTTACTTATTGGATGATTACAAACGGTTTTCTACCATCGAGGAAGTGCTGCGAGAATATGTACGGCCTGTAAACGTAGTGCTGCGCGACCGTAAGTTACACATGACGATCTACGATGAAAAATATCAAACCGTTTACAAATATGCGGTGCTGGTGTTGCTGGATGGGGTTCCTTTAACCGATTACAACAGCATCTTTAACTACGACCCTTATAAAGTTAAACGGCTGGATGTGGTTCCGCGAAGATTCATACTGGGCAGTTCACTTTATTCCGGTGTTGTAAGTTTCCAGACCTATCATTCAAAATTTGACGGATTTGAACTGGATCCCGCAGCGGTTGCCATCGACTATGAAGGACTGCAGCTGCAACGGGTCTTTTATACACCCGTTTATGCCAACGGGGATAAAGGTGATGTGCGGATTCCCGATAACCGGACCACACTGCTTTGGGAGCCGGATATCCGGCTGCAAGGCCGCGAACCATTAAAACTAAACTGTTTTACTTCCGACTTCAGGGGCCTTTATAAAGTAGTATTGCAGGGCATTTCCAGTAAAGGAACCCCCGTTTTTTCAGAAACTACATTTACAGTAAAGTAACCGGTCTTAACGGTGTGCGCTTCCACACTGAAACATAGAAGGCCTATATTTCACGGCGGTGTAATAACGGTATCAGGAGCCTTTCATCCCTGGGTTTATAACACGGTCCCTGGAGGCATTACAGTTGAATTTTTCGTGCCACGCTGTTGCTATTGATCAGAAAATACTTTTCTTTCCCCGGCCGCCCAAACCAATGGCGCCCAGCAGCGAACGTACAATGGTATTTCCTGCTGTACGGGCCATACTTTTTACGATCGGATTATCGAAAAAGCCTTTTTCCTCCGCTGCTCTTGCCGGCTTTTTTTCTTCCTGCTGCTGTGCCGTTTTCTCAGCTGCTTCATTCAGCTTCCGCGTGAGGATCTCATAGGCACTTTCATTGTCGATTTCCTCGTTATAATGCGCGGCAATTTTTGATGCAGTCGTAATTGCGTTGATTTCCATATCCGTCAAAACATCCATACGGCTTTGCGGGGCCCGCAACATACAATGCACCAGTGGCGTAGGCACCCCCTTTTCATTCAGCATGGTGATCAACGCTTCCCCGATACCTACCTGTGTCAGCAATTCATCCGTTTGATAAAAGGTACTGATCGGATAATTTTCTGCGGTTTGCTTGATCACCTTCCGGTCTGCGGCCGTAAAAGCCCGCAAGGCGTGCTGTACCTTTAAACCCAGTTGTGCCAGTATGGAAGCGGGTACATCCATTGGATTTTGTGTACAGAAAAACACGCCCACGCCTTTCGAACGGATCAGTTTCACGATCGTTTCCAGCTGGTTCAGCAATGCCGTACTGGCTTCATTAAAGATCAGGTGCGCTTCATCAATAAACAATACCAGCTTGGGCTTATCCAGGTCACCGGCTTCAGGCAGGGTGGCATACAATTCTGCCAACAGTTGCAGCATAAAGGTAGAAAACAGTTTGGGCCGATCCTGCAAATCCGTAACCCGCACAACGGAGATCATACCCCGCCCGTCATTGCTGATCCGCATCAGGTCTTCTACATCAAAGCTGCGTTCGCCAAAAAACAGGTCGGCCCCCTGCTGCTGCAGTTCAATCACTTTCCTAAGGATTGTTCCTGTAGAAGTCGTGGATATTTTTCCATAGGTCTTTTCAAGCTCCGCCTTTCCTTCATCACTTACGAATTGCAATACCTTAATAAAATCTTTAAGATCCAGCAGCGGCAGCTTATTATCATCGCAGTATTTAAAAATAAGGGCTACAAATCCGCCCTGGGTGTCATTTAAATCCAGGATCTTCGAAAACAGCACCGGGCCAAATTCGCTTACGGTGGCCCGCAGCCGGGTACCTTTTTCTTTACTCAACGTAAGGAATTCGATCGGGTATGCTTCGGGTTTAAATTCAATACCAAGCAGCTGGCACCGTTCCGTAATTTTATCATTTACGGTACCGGCAGCCCCTATCCCGCTCAGGTCGCCTTTTATATCCATCAATAACACTGGTATGCTTGCATCACTCAATCCTTCTGCCAGCACCTGCAGGGTTTTTGTTTTACCGGTTCCTGTAGCCCCGGCAATCAATCCATGCCGGTTCAGTGTTTTAAAAGGAATGTTTATATCCGCTTCCGGTACAACAGCTCCATTTAAAATGGCCCGGCCTATTTTATAACTTTCTCCTTTAAAGGTATAGCCATCTTTTACGGTCTGCAAAAATTGAGTGGTATCCGCCATAACTAAATATTTGGTATTGCAATATTCCTTAAGTTTTTTGAAAAAAAGAATAAAATTCCTCATCTGCAGGAAATTTGAATGCATGCTTGTTTGCATGGCTCTAAAGCTAAAAATACGTAGAAATACGGTACGAAAAAGCGCAGATATACGCAGACGAAGGCTGCCCGCTTCTGGTAGTTTTGAATTATAAACGCATTTATTAAAACAGTTATTATGAAAACAAAACTTTACCTTTTAGTGATAGTTGTAGCAATGATCGCCGGTTGTAAAAAAAAGAAAGAAGATATACCGGCTCCTTCTGTGATCGGCTTTTGGGAGGGCAAATACGGTAGCGGCAGTGCCGTGCCTAATAAACCCTATTTTTTCCTCTACCGTTCCAATGGCACCGTACGTGTATATGCAGATGCCAGTGATACCGCCACGGCAGGCAAGGCAGAAGGTACCTATATTGTTACCGGCACCACCATAAAAACAACCTACACCTATCCGCCCAGTACTTCCTACTCAACAACCGCTGCTGTTGATGCTGGTTTTACAACGATGGACGGAACCTGGGGATCGGGCGCAAACACGAACGGCAACGGCACTTTCCGCATTTTTAAGAAGTGATGCAGTCTTCCGTAACAGGGTCACTTTTAACAAAAAATTCGTTTCCATTTGTTAGTGTATTAAAAAGCATTAACTTTATTTGCCATCTAATAACATAAACACAGCAACATGGAAACAAAAAAACCCAGAATATTATTGTGCGAAGATGATCCGAACCTCGGCAATGTGCTGAAAAATTATCTGGAATTGAATGATTATGATGTGACCCTGGAGCGGGACGGCCGGTTGGGACTGGCAGCCTTTCAGCGTGAAAAATTTGATCTCTGCCTGCTGGATGTAATGATGCCGCATATGGATGGTTTTACCCTTGCAGAAGAGGTACGCAATGTAGATCCTGATATTCCTTTGTTCTTCCTGAGTGCCAAAACCATGAAAGAAGATATTATACAGGGATATAAACTGGGTGCGGATGATTATATTACCAAGCCTTTTGACAGCGAGGTGTTGTTGTTAAAGATCAAAGCGATCCTTAAACGAAACGAGGAACTGAATAAAGAAACAGAGAATAAAGAATACCAGCTTTCCAGTTATCATTTTAATCCCAAGCTGCGGCAATTGACGCATAACGACAACACGCAAACACTTTCTCCAAAAGAAAATGAGTTGCTGAAAATGCTGGCGGAGCATTTAAACGACCTGCTTCCCCGTGAGCAGGCATTGAAAAAGATCTGGGGCAGCGATACGTATTTCAACGGCAGAAGTATGGATGTGTATATTGCCAAGCTGCGCAAATATCTGAAAGATGATGAAAAGATTGAAATTGTGAATATTCACGGAAATGGTTTCCGGTTGGTTGTGCAGGATTGATTTTTTTAGATAACCTATTTTAAGCCTCTATATCTGCCTGTCGGATATAAGAGGCTTTTTTTATGGAATAAACATTATAGTTCTCTCCCTGCCGAAGCATTCTCAGGACACCACCGTATATATTCACGAACAAAATGCCAATAATGCCCTCCTGCAATTACAAGCACCCATCCACCATCATTGCTTACCTGTTCTACTCTTAGATTTTGATTAGCCCCTAGGTAAAACTGGGTTTGGCTGCTTTTCCATGTATTATAAACGATAAGCGGGATAATTTTAAATTTTCTTCGGGATACAAAAAAATTATTCTTTATTCTTCCCTTGATGAATTCTCTGGAAATACATGAATCGTCCAAAAAATTTGCAACGAGTATTTTTGTCTTGTTAATCGCAATTATGTTACATGAAATCTTATGAAATCCCGAAGTCTCTTTTTTTTCCTTCAAGATTGTGTTCTTTTCAACATCAAATGATTTATATAATAAATAGGTTCCTTCTAAAGATTTTGTTGAAGAAAGGGGTGATATCTCTTCAAGTTTCTGTTGCTTTATCGAAACACAACTAAACAGGCAGGTCATCATCGCCCCATATAGAAACGAAACGATCAAGCGCCCTGGTATCCTATTACAAATCAAGTGCTAAATTTTGTGAATTCCCCCTATTGGGCTTTTTACCCAAATGCTCATATGCTTTATGCGTTACCTCACGTCCCCGGGGGGTTCGTTGTAAAAAACCTTCCTGTATTAAAAAAGGTTCGTATACTTCCTCAATAGTACCCGGTTCTTCTCCCACCGCAGTAGCAATGGTGGTAATGCCCACTGGTCCGCCTTTAAATTTTTCAATAATGGCCAGTAAAATACGGTTGTCCATTTCATCAAGCCCATATTCATCTACGTTCAGCGCTTTCAGGGCGTGCTGTGTAATGCCCACATCAATGATACCATCGTTCAATACCTGGGCAAAATCGCGTACCCGCCTTAAAAGTCCATTGGCGATCCGTGGGGTAGCCCGGCTCCTGCCGGCTATTTCAGCCGCCGCATCTTTCGATATTTGTACACCCAGTATTTGCGCTGCCCGGAGCACGATCTTTTGCAATGTTTGCGCCGAATAATATTCCAGGCGTGCTTTAATCGCAAAGCGCGACAACAGCGGTGCCGTCAGCAACCCGCTCCGGGTGGTAGCACCTACCAATGTAAACGGGTTCAGGGAAAGCTGAATACTCCGGGCATTGGGCCCGCTATCCAGTAAAATATCCAGCCGGTAATCCTCCATCGCCGCATATAAATATTCCTCAACCACCGTGCTCAGGCGGTGTATCTCATCAATAAACAATACATCATTGGGTTCCAGGGAGGTTAGCAATCCCGCCAGGTCACCGGGTTTTTCAATCACCGGCCCGCTGGTTTCTTTGATGTTTACGCCCAATTCATTGGCCACAATCCTCGACAGGGTGGTTTTTCCCAACCCGGGAGGACCATGAAACAGAATATGATCCAACGCCTCTCCCCGCATTTTTGCCGCCCGTATAAAGATCACCAGGTTCTCCACCAGCTGCGGCTGACCGGCAAAATCTTTGATATGGCCCGGGCGGATCGTATTCTCAAAATCGCTTTCCACAGCGCTCAGCCCCTGCTTTTCTTTATTTAAATTGGGATTATTCATCGTTGCCCAAAGATATCATAAATAAAAATGAAGCAGGAGACCTTCAACAGAAGCGCATGATTTTTTTCATCAGGGCAACCGGATCATCTTGCCGCACTTCCAACACTTTTATAACAAGAAAATCAGCAAACTAATAATCAATCAGTTAGAGCCTAAAATGTAATCGTTTTCAGGAAAATCAACCAGATCTGTTTCGTTTTTTGTATTTTGCCCGTCTTAGTAGAAAAAGCAGTTATGCGATTCTTTTTTTATTTATCTGTTTTACTTTTATCGCTGGTACAGTGTAAAAAGATGGGGGAGACCGGACAGGCCCTTAACTATGACCAAAGTCCTAAGGGTGCCGCGGGCGCTACTGGCGCTACCGGTTCAAGTACGGCCTGCCCCGGACCGAATTGTACTTCCGTGCGTTTTTATGTAGAGCTTACCGATAAAAGTTCCGGCGCCAACTATATCAGCACCAGTAATATCACAGCAGCCGATATTGAGCTCCGGAGTGCCTCCAACCAGCCGATCAGTTCCAATATCTCTGTGGCTTCACCGGGGGATCTGAAGAATGTCATTATTTTCCCGATGCCCGACAGAACACGGTTTTATCTTAAAATAAAAACCAGTCTTTTGCTCGAGGTATCTTATACATCCACATTGAACAGTGCCGGAATATATGAAATCAGCCAGGTAACCGTAAAAGATCACAGTGCTACGTTTGAAAAAATTGCCGGAGGCGGTATTTTAAGAATCAGCATATAACCTGCTTATTTCTTCGAAATATTGATCACATTCATCACTGTGGTTGTTAGCTCTCCATTACGCCGGTAAATAATCTTTACTTTTCCATAGGTTGATTGCAGTGCCTGTTTCAGATCATCCAGCTGCAGGCCAAACCGGTTATTGATGGCCAGGATCTCATCACCTTCCTTTAACCCGGCTTTTTCTGCAGGAGAACCCGCAGGTATCTTTCCTGTAACGGCCGCTCCGTTGATAAGGTATAGCTCAATACCAGAGTATGCATAGTCGAAGGGGGACGTAAAAAAACGATTGGGGGTCAGGTGGATCTGTTGTTTCTCATAGTTCAGGATCACATTAAACCGCCGGAAGATCTCGTTCCCGATCAGTCCGCCCAATGAAGGATAAGAGGTTACATTGTAATCATCACTAAAAATATTTACCGGCACATTCCGGAACCGGTATGGACCAATGCGGAGCGATTTCATCACCGTCAGGTACATATCTACTCTTCCCCCCAATCCTTCTCCCTGCTTCAGATGCCGCTTACGTTTTGTTTTCAGGAATGCGCTGTCATTTACAAAATCGTCGGAAAATAAAACAGTAAGACCGGCTCCCAGATCAAACAAATAATTGAATCCGCTTTTGCGGCTATCACTGATCGTTGATTTTAAATAGGGCAGCATCCGTATATAGGGACGCATCAGGTACCCGCCTTTGGGATATTTGATGGACCCTTTTGTAAAAAAACTGATCTCCTGTTTTTCATAATTGATCTTCAGAATATAACGGCTCAGGACAGAATACCCGATAATGCCATCGATCTTTTGCCCGTAAAGAGAAGCCAGCACTTCGTAATCAATGATGTGAAAATCCAGGCTGTCGATCTCATATCCGCCCAGGTGCAGGCTCCGGTTCTTTAAAAAGCCTACTTTACGCACACCGCCAATGCCCCGTATGATCCGCTCCGGGGGGCCTGGCTTCAATCCCAGGCTTTCCACGGTGGTAGAGTCCAGCGAAATACCGCCACTTCCTGTATCCAGGATAAAATTGAGCGAATCTTTAAAATTGTCCAGGAGCGCCCTGAATACGATCACCCCTCCGGTAAACTGTACAAAGGGAATGGTGACGAGGTGTTTGCTGGGCGGGTCTATAAATTCTTCCTGCGCCTTTATATTCAAAAAGCAGCAGCAAAAGAGGAGCGTACAGAGTAAACGCAATCGTACCATTCATTAAGATTAACCAGCCCGTTGGTTAAAGTTAGTAAAAAATCAGTCACGAAGCTGCCAGGCAGGACTCTGCGCTCTTAATGCATGGATCGTATCTGTTACAAAGCGGATGGTGTGATCGATTTCTTCAGCCGTAGTGTAACGGCCGCAGCTAAACCGGATAGCAGCTTTTGCCAGGGCGTCCGGTACCTGCATGGCTTTTAAGACATAGGAAGGATCCAGTGAGCCGGAGGTGCAGGCAGACCCCGAAGAAACAGCAAGATCTTTATTCAGTGCTGATAAGATTTCATTACTGTTCAGGTAGCCAAAAGAAGCATTACATACCTGGGGTAGCCGTTCAGATGCGGTTCCGTTGATATATACATCAGGGATACGAAGAAGCGCCGTTTCCAGCTGATCCCTGAATGTTTGAAGACGTATGGCTTCTTCCTCCATAGCAGCCTGACAAAGTGCGGCCGCTTTTCCAAAGCCCACAATGCCTGGTACATTCAGCGTACCACTCCTTACCTGTTGCTGCTGCCCGCCACCGGTGATTTGTGCAGCCAGTTTCACACGCGGATTTTTCCGGCTTACATAGAGCGCGCCCACACCTTTGGGACCATATAGCTTATGACTGCTCAAGGCCATTAAACCTAAGCCAGCTGTTTTTACGTTTACAGGTATTTTACCAACAGCCTGCGTGGCATCCGAAAAAAACAATACCTGGTGTTCGCGGGCAATGGCGCCGATTTCATGCACGGGCATTACCACGCCGGTTTCATTATTTGCCCACATTATTGCAATAAGGATCGTGGCCGGTTTAATAGCTGCTTTCAGCGCCGGCAGGTTGATCTGACCATTTTGATCCACCTCCAGATAAGTTATTTCTGTACCTCGCTTTTCCAGTTCCCGGCAGGTATCCAGCACGGCCTTATGTTCTGTTTTTACCGTAATGATATGCCGGCCGGATCCCGCATATAAATCGGAAATGCCCCGCAATGCGAGGTTGCAGCTTTCAGTAGCTCCGGAGGTAAATATAATTTCTTCCGGCCGGGCCCCAATCAATGCCGCTACGCGCTGCTGCGCCTCCTCTATAGCAGCTTCAGCCTTCCATCCAAAAGAATGGCTTCTGCTGGATGCATTTCCATAATACTGTGTAAAATAGGGCAGCATGGCTTCTATCACCCGCTCATCACAGGCCGTAGTGGCGCAGTTATCAAGATATATCGGGAACCGGAGCATATATCAACTAGAAAGCGCTGCCGGTTTGTGTCAACAGCGCTTCTACTAAATTAAGGAAATTATTTGGCGGGAGGCTCGTCCAGCGGGATCTTGTTCCGGGCAGCAAATGCTTCCCGTTCTTTAACAAAGGCATCATCAGCCAGGGTTTCTTCTTCCTGCAGCCTGATAATCAGTTCATTTACCTTATTATCCGCCAGGGACGAATCTTTTACTTCTTTATAAACCCTTGCAATTTCTGCGTAAGAACCGCTGATGGACCGTTTATAAAAATCGGCAAGCCGAATGGCCGCATCGCGGTAGCTGGTATTTCCTTTGTAATCCGGAAGTTCTTTGAGGTTGGCAGTTACAGAGTCGATCTGTTGTGTAAACCGCCCCAGGTCCGTTGTTACCGTATCATCACCGCCGGTTGCTTTCTGAACGGCAAATAAGGTTTGCTGCATCTGTTCAATGCGGGAGATGATATACTGATCATAGTCTCCGGCCTTTGCAAATCCTTTTTTTCCGGCTTCTCCGCAGGCAGTAAGGCCCGCAGCGAACCCGGCAAAAAGTATGGCCATCATAAAAAAAGATTTCATTTGCATAATTGAAGGTTTAAATGACCGTGCCTCTGGCAGTGAACGGTTTCAGGCGAACCGGGAATATACCGGTGTACGTTTTCGCATAAAAAAATACTTTATGCCGGCCGTTTCAGGAGGTACGAATGATTGGGTTTACAGGCCTTCCTCGTTATTATTAATTCCAAGGGAACCTACAGCGAGACTGGCCGCTATCTGGGAGGCATCCTTTTTATTAAATGCTTTTCCCTGTGCTATTATTTCCCCATCAACAACTGCACCAATTGTAAATAACCGCCGTCCATTTTCCAGTTTTTCTTCAATGGTTACAAATTCAAGTGTTTTTCCCTGCTTGTTGGCCCAGCCGTATAGCTTGTTTTTATGATTAATTTCCCGCAATTCCAGTTCATCCATGAACATGTGCGGAGCAATAATATAATTGTACACCCACTTGCTGGTTTTTTTATAGCCAAGATCCAGGTAAATAGCACCTACCAGGGCTTCCAGTGTATTTCCAAAGATATGGCTGCCTCTTAACGTATGATCCTGTTTGTTGAAATGGGCAATTTTTTTCAGGTCCATTTTCAGGGCTACTTCGTTCAGCTGCTGGCGGTTTACCATTTTACTGCGCATTTCGGTTAAAAAACCTTCTCCCTGATAGGGATAGCGTTTAAAAAGATAATCGGCTACCAGTGCACTTAACACGGCATCTCCCAGGTATTCCAGCCGCTCATTGTTTTCGTCTACGTTTTCCCCAAGCGAACGGTGGGTAAGCGCTGTTTTGTATAAAGAAATATTATCGGGTGCAAATCCCAATATATTGCGTAACTGCTTTTTTAAAGCGGCATCATTTTTTCCCTTAAAAATCCCTCTTATAAAATTCACAGATGACTATGAATATTTTTTTACAATGACACAGGCATTATGACCGCCAAACCCAAAGGTATTACTCAGGGCCACATTGATGGTGCGTTCCTGTGCCTTGTTAAACGTAAAGTTTAATTTCGGATCCAGTTCGGGGTCGTCGGTAAAATGGTTAATGGTAGGCGGTACAATGTTATGTATAACGCTTTTGATACAAGCAATGGCTTCAATCACTCCGGCTGCGCCCAGGCAATGGCCGGTCATACTTTTGGTAGAGCTGATGTTGAGCTCATATGCATGTGCACCAAATACTTCAAGAATGGCCTTTGTTTCTGCAATATCACCCAGCGGCGTGGAAGTGCCATGTGTGTTAATATAGTCTACATCTGTGGGCTGAATGCCGGCATCTTTCATGGCCTCGATCATTACATTCTTGGCCCCCAGTCCTTCGGGATGTGGAGCGGTTATATGGTGCGCATCTGCAGTAGCTCCACCACCGATCACTTCGCAATAAATGCGGGCTCCGCGTTTTTTTGCGTGCTCCAGCTCTTCAAAAATCAATACGCCGGCGCCTTCGCCCATTACAAAACCATCCCGGTCTTTGTCATAAGGACGGCTGGCGGTTGTGGGGTCATCGTTGCGCTCGCTCATGGCCTTCATAGCGTTAAATCCGCCAACTCCGGCTTCACTGATCACGGCTTCACTGCCCCCGGTTACAATAATATCGGCCTTGCCCAAACGTATCAGATTGATGGCATCAATCATAGCGTTGGTACTGCTGGCGCAGGCGCTTACCACAGAATAATTTGGTCCGCGGAGATTGTGGCGCATACTGATCTGCCCTGCCGCAATATCCAGGATCATTTTTGGAATAAAAAAGGGATTAAAACGGGGCGTGCCGTCACCTTTTGCAAAATCCATTACCTCATGCTGGAAGGTAATCAACCCTCCGATACCGCTTCCCAATACCACACCAATACGGTCCGGGTTCATATTCTCTTTTGTAAGACCGGCATCTTTAACAGCCTGATCACTGGCTACCAAAGCAAACTGGGTGAACCGGTCTACCTTACGGGCTTCTTTTTTATCAAGAAACTGCGTAGGGTCAAAATTCTTTACCTCGCATGCAAATCGCGTTCTGAATTTACTGGCATCAAATAAGGTGATCGGCGCTGCACCAGAAACTCCATTAATCAGCCCGTTCCAGTATTCATCTACTGTATTTCCCAACGGTGTTAATGCGCCCATCCCGGTTACAACGATCCTTTTAAATTCCATAAACTGGTTGTCCTTATTTTTTATGATAAAACCGCCTTTGTATATGGATGACCACAGTCAAAGGCGGTGTATGAGTTGTTTTACGTTTAAAGCCAAGTTGGCTAGCCAATAAACTACTTGGCGTGCTCTTCCAAATAAGATACAGCCTGACCAACAGTAGTAATTGTTTCGGCTTGCTCATCTGGAATAGAAATATTGAATTCTTTTTCAAATTCCATGATCAGTTCAACGGTATCCAATGAATCGGCACCGAGATCATTTGTAAAAGAAGCTTCATTCGTTACTTCTGCTTCGTCAACGCCCAGTTTGTCAACGATGATTTTTTTAACTCTTGATGCAATGTCTGACATATCTTATTAATTTAGTTATTGGTGCAAAAATAGAGTTTTTGACCAAAATTGCATCGGAAAGAAAAAAAAAACTAAAAATGCTCCGGAACACCTAAAAATCCTTAATTTACGATACAAATTCCAGCTTTTAGCCACCTGTGATCTTCATCAAATCTTAAACCGTTTTATGGCATTAAAAATTATAGATCATGGTTCAAAAGAGTACCAGCAAATGGTTGACCTTCGTAATGAGATATTACGGAAACCATTGGGGTTGCTGCTGACCGAAGAAGATCTTAATGCCGATAAAAATCATATCCTGATCGGTGCTTTTGAAGATGAAAAAATGCTGGGATGCTGTATGCTGGTGAAGCAACCCGGACAAATCGTTTTACTGCGGCAAATGGCCGTAATCTTCGACCTCCAGGGAAAAGGCATCGGCCGGGCGCTGATGCAGTTTGCCGAAAACATTGCCCGGGATATGGGTTACCGTGAAATTTCGATGCATGCCCGCAAAAACGCGGCCGGTTTTTATGAAAAGATGGGGTATCGTGAGTCCAGCAATGAATTCACCAATCTTACCATCCCCCATATTGTCATGAAAAAATACATTTAAAGAGCGACTATTTCCGCTGTAACTTATCCATCAGCAGGTGCCGGAATTTGGATACTTCGTCACTGTCAGCGAAGGCCGACTTGGGCACCAGCAAGAACGATCGTTCGTCAAAATACAAATGAAAGAAATGCGGACTTTCCCGGTATGAATGCAGGGCGGTGTAAGGCCAGCTCCGTTTACCCTTGGTATGTTCCAGGGTAAAATCAACATCGCTGAAATACATGGTAAATTCATGCTGAAAGGTTTCGGCGCGCCGGTACACCACACCGGGCAGAATGAACCATAGGCTAATCATCAATAACAGCCATAAAAAAGAGTTGATGAGGAAGGCAACCGGGGTAATCTTATGCAGTGCATACAGCACCAGCGAAAGAATGGCAAATACATTTACCAGGATGATCATGATCCGGATTTCCTTTTTGGAAATAAAATGATAGCGCAGCGCCTGGATCACCTGTTTTTTATCGTAACCGAAGTGGATGGTCATTGTGTACTTTTTTGGGTATTTGCCGGGGCTAAAGATAAGCGTAAAACAGAAAAACCACCCGCAGGTTTACCCATCCGTTTAAAATAAGAAGCGAACCCATAATACAGGTTCGCCTCCGGAATTTATTTTGAGCCGTTTTAATTAACGGTTCATCATCGATTTTGCTTCCATGCTTAATGTAGCATGTGGCACCGCGCGTAAGCGGGCTTTGTCGATCAGGTGACCGGTTACCCGGCAAATGCCATATGTTTTGTTCTCCACACGCATCAATGCCTTTTCCAGGTGATCGATAAAGGTGATCTGGCGGCTGGCCAGCTGGCTCAGCTGCTCGCGTTCCATGCTCACACTACCGTCTTCCATGGTCATGTAACGGCCCTCATCCATGTCGCCGCCTTCATCCCGGCGGGTGATCAACCCCTGCAAATAGGCCAGTTCTTTTTTTGCCGCATCCAGTTTCCGCAGGATAATTTCCTTAAACTCTGCCAGATCACTGTCTGAATAACGGATCACGGAGGTTGCTTTTTCGAATGCAGGAGTATCCAGCACGCTCTTTGTAAAATCCGGCTGATATTTTACCGAACTTTTTGTAGACAATTTTGGAACTACTACTTTTTTAGGAGCTTTTGCTGTCTTTTTATCTTCTTTTGTTTCTTTTTTTGCCACGCTTTTTTCTATTACAGGTACCAATTCTTTAACAGCCGGTTTTTTTGCCGCTGCTTTTTTTTCATTCACCGGAGCCGGAGTTGCTTTATTGCCCGATTTAGACGCCACCTTTGCCGGTGTTTTTGCGGCTGGTTTCGAAGCTTTTACAGGGGCGGCACTTGCCGGCTTTGCAGGTGTTTTTGTTGTTTTGCTGCCAGTTCCACGCACGGATGCTCCACTGCGCGCAGGAGTTGCCTTCTGTGTTGTTTTGCTGCTGGCGGCGGGTTTAGCTGCTGCCTTTACCGGAGTTTTAGGTTTGCTGGCTTTCCCGTTTGAGGCGCTTGCAGACTTTGCAGGGGCTTTCGCTGCTTTCCCTCCGGCTGCTTTTGCAGCTTTTGCGGGAGCAGCTTTAGTGCTGGTAGCGCGGGCAGGCTTTGCTGCGGTTTTCTTCTTTGTAGCCATGTTGTTACCCTTTTTTTGTTACAATCGTATATAACTGATGTTCGTTCACTTCAATTTCGGTTCCGCCTGCTGAAATTGGACTAAATTCCAGCTCATCTGCCAAAATTTCTGCGCAAATATAGTCTTTATACGTGGTTAACGAATTTTTTAATGTAGGATTTGTGTCAATTTGTACCTTGATCCGGTCCGTTACATCAAAATTACTGTCCTTCCTTATTTTCTGGATCCGGTTTACAAATTCACGGGCATCTCCCTCCTGTTTCAGGTCTTCGGTTATCGTGATATCCAGGGCTACGGTTAACGGGCCTTTGTTGGCTACCGTCCATCCCGGAATGTCTTCGCTGCTGATATCCACTTCATTAAGCTGGATGAGCACTTTTTCACCATTGATATCCAGTTCTATCTGGCCATTCCGCTCCAGGCTGCTGATGTCTTCCTGGGTAAAAGCAGCAAGAGCGCCGGAAACCGCTTTCATTTTAGCGCCCAGCTTCTTACCCAGCGCTATAAAATTCGGTTTGATCTTCTTTTTGATAAATCCTTCTGTATCAACCAGGTATTCTACATCCTTGATATTTACCTCCGATTTGATCAGCTCTGCTACTTTTTCCAGCTGTTCTTTCATTGCCGGATTTAGAACCGGGATCAATACCTTATGTAACGGCTGACGCACTTTAATGTTCACTTTTTTACGCAGGGAGAGGATTAGCGAGGAAACATCCTGGGCCAGCTGCATCCGCTCTTCCAGCTTTTGGTCCATCAGCGTTTCGTCCGCCTTTGGAAACAGGGCATGGTGTACCGATTGTACGTTGTACCGTTGAGCAACCTCATTCAGGTTACGGAATACCGCATCACTGAAGAAGGGTGCCACGGGTGCCATCAGGCGTACCACGGTTTCCAGGCATTCAAATAAGGTCTGATAAGCGGCAATTTTATCTGCTTCATACTCCCCTTTCCAAAAACGGCGGCGACAAAGCCTTACATACCAGTTACTTAAATGTTCGTCTACAAAATCTTCGATCAAACGGCCAGCCTGGGTAGGTTCATAGTCGTCCATGGCGGCCGTCACTTCTTTTACGAGCGTATTCAGTGAAGAGATGATCCAGCGGTCGATCTCCGGACGTTCTGCTACCGGAATTTTGGCTTCATTATAGGTAAAGCCATCTACGTTGGCATACAGGGCAAAGAACTGGTAGGTATTATATAAGGTACCAAAGAATTTACGCTGTACTTCTTTGATACCATCGATATCAAATTTCAAATTATCCCAGGGGGAAGCGTTTGTAATTAAATACCAGCGGGTTGCATCTGCCCCAAAGGTTTCAATGGTGGCAAAAGGATCTACTACGTTGCCCAGGCGTTTGCTCATTTTGTTACCGTTCTTATCCAGCACCAATCCATTGCTTACCACGGTTTTAAAGGCCACGCTGTCAAATAACAGGGATGCAATGGCATGCAGGGTATAGAACCATCCGCGGGTTTGATCTACCCCTTCGCAAATAAAGTCTGCAGGGAAATTGGTATCAAACGGCTGGTTGAACGGATGCGGATCTCCCGCCTTTAATTTTTCATAATTTAATCCCCACTGGGCATAGGGCATGGCACCACTATCGAACCATACATCGATCAGGTCCGGTTCCCGGCGCATGGGCTTGCCGGATTCACTAACCAGCACTACCTCATCTACATAGGGTTTGTGCAGGTCCAGGATACCATCGTGCAGGTAATGTTTGTTCACATCGCCCCCCAGCACTTCACTGGCCTTCCGGATCTCGTCGTTCAACTCTTCTACCGAGCCAATGCATTTCATTTCAGTGCCATCTTCTGTTGACCAGATGGGTAATGGCGTTCCCCAGAAACGGCTGCGGCTCAGGTTCCAGTCTACCATATTCTCCAGCCAGTTTCCAAAACGGCCCTCCCCTGTTGATTTGGGTTTCCAGTGGATGGTTTTATTCAGCTCCACCATCCGGTCGCGCAGCGCCGTGGTTTTAATGAACCAGGCATCCAGCGGGTAATACAGGATGGGTTTATCGGTACGCCAGCAATGGGGGTAATTGTGCTCGTATTTTTCTACCTTAAAAGCGCGGTTTTCTTTTTTTAGTTTTACACTGATGTCTACATTCACATCCACATAATCCTGCTCATCTTTATAATCTTTTACATAGCGTCCGCTGAACTCGCCGGTACCTTCAATAAATTTCCCTTCGCGATCTACCAGGGTCAGGATACCGATATTGTTTTTCTTTCCTACCTTATAGTCATCCGCACCAAAGGCCGGCGCGGTATGTACGATACCCGTTCCATCTTCGGTGGTCACAAAATCGCCTACCATCACTTTAAAAGGAGTGGCACCGGGCGTGATTTCCTGTATTTTTTCCGGGGAGTTCGATTCAAATGGCAATAATTGCTCGTATTTCAGACCATCCAGCTGGCTACCCTTGAATTCTGCAAGGATCTTCCAGGGCAACAGCTTGGTTTCCGCGGTATAGTTTTCAAAATCACCGTTCTCGCCTTCAGGCTTAAAATATTTTGATATTAACGCTTTGGCAATCACCACATTTACAGGGAGATGCGTATAAGGATTGAACGTCTGTATCAGCGCATAGTCGATATTGCCGCCTACGGTCAACCCCAGGTTGGAAGGCAGGGTCCAGGGCGTGGTGGTCCAGGCCATAAAAAACAGGTCTGAAGGCTGATGGCTGTCAGCTGTCAGCTTAAACAGGAATGCACTTTTTTCATTGTGTACCGCCTTAAATAGTACCGTAGCACTGGTATCTTTTACATCCTTATAAGTTCCCGGCTGGTTCAGCTCGTGTGAGCTTAACCCGGTACCCGCCGCAGGTGAATACGGCTGAATGCTGACGCTTTTATACAGCAATCCCTTGTTAAACAATTGCTTCAGCAGGTACCAAAGCGTTTCAATATATTCGTTCTTAAAGGTAATATAGGGGGCGTTCAGGTCTACCCAATACCCCATTTTGCGGGTAAGGTCATCCCATTTGTCCTTAAACCGCAGTACGGCCTCGCGGCATTTCTGGTTGTATTCCTCTACGGAGATTTTCTTTCCAATGTCTTCTTTGGTAATGCCCAGCTCTTTTTCAACGCCCAGTTCCACAGGCAACCCGTGGGTATCCCAGCCGCCTTTGCGTTTTACCTGGAATCCCTGCATGGTCTTATACCGGCAAACCAGGTCTTTGAGCGTGCGCGAAATAACGTGGTGAATACCCGGCATACCGTTGGCACTGGGAGGGCCTTCATAAAAAACGAATGACTCAGCACCGTCCCGGAGGGATACACTTTTCTCAAATGCCTGCTGTTCATTCCATTTCGTCAATATCTCCTGCTCTATGGAAGGCAGGTTCAAACCCGAATATTCTCTGTATTTCACACTCATAGTAGGTAAAAAATGAGTGCAAAGGTACGAATTTTCGTTGTGCAATAGGCTGTGCGAGACTTCAAGTCTCGCACAGCCTATTTTTTCTTCCTCAACTTCCAAAGCACCTCTATAAACCGGTCCACATCTTCACAGGTGTTATAAAAGGCCAGGGAGGGGCGTACCGTGGTTTCCACGCCCATGCGACGCAGGATGGGCTGTGCACAGTGGTGGCCCGTTCTTACCGCAATGCCTTCGTCATTTAACGCTTTTCCTACTTCATCATTGCTGTACCCATCCATGGTAAAAGAAAGTACGCTTGCTTTGTGTGCCGCCGTTCCGATACGCCGTACCCCGGGGATCTGTTTGATCAGCCCCGTGGCATATTCCAGCAGAAAATGTTCGTACTGCCCGATGTTCTCCATCCCGATCCGGGTTATATAATCCAACGCCGCTCCTAGTCCAACGGCATCTGCAATATTTCCGGTTCCGGCTTCAAAACGGCCGGGAGCATTGTGATACCGGATCTCCTCAAAGGTTACATCCTGTATCATATTGCCCCCTCCCTGCCAGGGCTGGGTGGCGTTCAGCAGGCCTTCTTTTCCATATACTACTCCAATGCCGGTTGGCCCAAATACTTTGTGTCCGGAGAATACAAACCAGTCAGCATTTAATGTTTGCATATTTACGGTCATATGCGATACGGATTGCGCGCCATCTACCAGCACTTTGGCACCAACCGCATGCGCCATGGCTACCATTTGCTGCGCCGGCGTTACCGTTCCCAAAGCATTGGATACCTGAGTAAAAGCCACCAGTTTTGTGTTCGCGTTGAGCAGTTTGGCGTATTCGTCTAACAGGATCTGTCCGTCATCGTCTACCGGAATCACCCGCAGCTTCAGCCCCTTTTTATCCGCCAGCCGTTTCCAGGGTACAATATTGGCGTGGTGCTCCAGGTAGCTCACCACTATTTCATCGCCGCTTTGCAGGTATTGCTCACCCCAGCTTTGTGCCACCAGGTTGATCGCTTCGGTAGCACCGCGTACAAAAATGATCTCGTTTGCTGAACGGGCGCCTAAAAATGCCCGTACTTTTTCCCTTGCGGCTTCGTAGGCATCCGTGGCACGGGCAGCCAGCTCGTGTGCAGCCCGGTGAATATTGGAATTTTCGTGCTCATAAAACCAGGAGATGCGGTCCATGACCGCTTTTGGTTTTTGCGTGGTAGCGGCATTGTCGAACCACACCAGCTGTTTTCCGTTCACCCGCTCATTCAAAATAGGAAAATCCTTTTTAAACAGATGGGCATTAAAAGCAGGTATACCCGCCTGTTGTTTGAGCGCGGTACTGTTCACCTGCGGCTGGCTCCCAAAATAATACGAAGGGACCGCTGTATCAAATCCTGGTAATTGTGGTACAAATGATGGTGTAGTGATCTGTTTTAGCAGCGCGTTTATATCCGCCCAGTAGGGCTGCTCTGCTTCCAACGGCAATGTGGCGGCAGCCGGTGCCGGTTTCGAAGCTCCGGAAATATTGGAATCGGGGAAACCGGTTTCAGGATCTTTAATATCAAAATGCTGCCCCTGCTCCAGGTGGGAGGGCGATGCGCCGCTGCCTGCTACGGAAGCCGGAATCCTTCCGCCATTGGTACTGGTATGTTGAGTGGCAGCCTTATCTTCCTGTGTCATGGGCAAATCAATAAGCGGGGCATAGCTTACCACCGAAGAGGATGCGCCCAGACCCATTGCCGACGGCGGTGTCTGCAACCCGCTGAAAGGATGCTGTGGTACCGGAGGTGTTTGCTGAAGGGCAGTTCCCGACTGTCCGGCAACCAGATCATGATTAGTGGTGCTCAGATCCGGCAGGCCTCCGTTGCCCGCCATTTTTCCGGCCATGGCCATGGCATCCGGATGATCTTTTGGATGAAGCGATGCCGATTGTTGCGCCTGGTCAGGCAAGGCCCTGAAAAACGTATTTGCCAGTTCCTGCAATTGCGTCAGATCCGGCAGCCCTGTTTGTTCATCAATATTTATACTCATGGTATTTATCAATTTCCACATCGTCCAGTACGGCAATGGCATCATCTACCAGCACCGCCAATGAACAATACAATGAAACCAAATAAGATGCAATGGCCCGGTCGTTAATGCCCATGAACCGTACAGACAGTCCGGGTGTTTGCTCTCCCTGCAAACCCGGCTGAAACAGGCCTACCACTCCCTGACGGCTTTCACCGGTACGCAGCAGGATGATCCTGGTTTTTCCATTGACGATCGGCAGCTTATCCGAAGGGATCAATGGAATACCTCTCCAGGTTAAAAACTGGGAGCCAAAAAGCGATATGGTCGGTGGAGGCACGCCCCTTCGGGTACATTCCCGGCCAAAGGCAGCAATCGCCCGCGGATGCAGTAAAAAGAAACCGGGCTCCTTCCATACCTTAGCGATCAGCTCGTCCAGGTCATCTGGAGTGGGAGCGCCTGTGCGGGTCTTTATCCGCTGTCCCTCTGCTACACTGTGTAAGAGCCCGTAACCGGCATTGTTGATTAGTTCGCTTTCCTGCCGTTCCTTGATGGTTTCTATGGCCAGCCGTAACTGTTCCGATATCTGGTTATACGGCTTGCTGTACAGATCCGATACGCGGGTATGAACATCCACGATGGTTTGCACGGCCGCCAGGTTGTATTCACGCGGATTTTCAATATAATCGACAAAGGTTTGCGGCAATATCCGTTCATCCCGGGCCGAACAATCCACTTCGATCTGTGTTGCATTCTTTACTTTATTCAATCGGTATACGCCCGACTCTACCGGCACCCAGCTCATCAACTGCGTTAACCAGCGGGGCGAAATAGTGACCATCTGCGGAACGGTACGGGTGGCAATGGCGAGCTGCCGTGCAGCTACATCGCCCAATGCGGTTTGTTGATGTTTTGCTTCTGCCATATTCTTATGTTTTAGTCGTTTTGTAAAAATGTATTGTTGTTTCGAGACTCGAAGTCTCGAACAGTGGTCTCGAACAGCGACCAGCGGCAATTATTCTATCATAAATATAAGCCAGTATAAGCAGAAAAACATAAAAAGCCGCCGGTGCAATTACGAAGCGGGCACACCCATCAATGTGTACGTTCAGTATTTCAGTCGCGATTAAACTTTATTGTTACAGACGGTATTCTGAAACAGATGGCACATACCCAAACCAGGAATAATAAAAACGTAATTTTTTGAACCAGGGGAAGCAGGTAAATCAGGGAGGGCGTGTAATAGAAGACGTTATTGACCGCTACTAAAAAAACATTTATAATCCCCAGCCAAAACAATTGTTTCCACTTTAACCGGTACAATCCGGCAAAGGTTGTCACCATTGCAATAAAGCCAAGCAAGCTGGATAGGGTTACCAACAGATCGTGCCGGGTAGTAAACAGGAACAAGGTAAGGATCATGGCAGCTACGCCGCAACCGGTAATGATAAAACGAACCCGTTTTGAAAAACCAGCATATCGAAAAAATATCCACCAAAAAGCACAAAGCGATGCCCCCAGGATCGTCATCCCCATCCGGCCCCACCATTTGCCGGCATTGGGCTGACCATTAATACCCCGGTCGTTTAACAGGTTACACCAGTAATTATGCAGCCAGCTAAACCCTTGCGCATTTTTATCGGCCTGGGACCCACCCGGATATAAAACAGCAGCAATGATATAACAGCATACAAAAAGCAATATCCCTGCTACCGGCAACAGGCGGGCACGCTCACCCTCAGAAAGATCTTTTTGTTGTTGCATCCTTGTTTATTTAAACGCAAACCGAGCTACAGCGTGCAGCGCCCACAATAAACCAAACCAATAGCTATTACATTTAAACGCTGCTGGCTTTAAGCATCCAGTTTTTTTTCAAAGGCCTTCCGGGCGGCACCCCGGAAATACACTTCCCCGCAATAAGTATATCCCAGTTTCTCAAATACCCGCAACATGCCCGTATTGTCAAAATTAGTATCGGCCTTAATACTGAAAATACCCTGCTTCCGGCAAACGGTTTCCACGGCCATCATAATCCGGGTTCCTAACCCTTTGATCGCCTTTGGGCCGGTAACCGTAGCCAGCCGGTGTATAACTGCATAAGGACGGTTGGTCAGCCATTGTCCTTCCAGCGCTTCATAGGCCGGTTCCCCGTCAAAGATGAGCGCCGTATAACCTATAACGTCGCCGGCCTCGTTGGTACAAACATATCCATATCCTTTTTCGATATCTTTTGCTACTACGTCCGGGTTTGGATAACCATCCTGCCATTGGGCACTGCCTTCCTGTTTCCTTTTTTCAATCGCCTGTTGCAATAGCTGCCAAATGGCACCCGCATCCGCAGCAGTGGCGGTACGCAGTTCAATGTTGTTTTGCTGAGGTATCATATGCATTCCTGAACTGCAATACTCGTTAAAAAAACAATGACATGCAACATCCGTTTTAACAAACAGCATTTATTTGCCCATGCTGAATACCATGAACCAGCACAGGTGCGAAAGAGATAAGGCCCGCGCGCCATGAAATTTCATGGTGCGCTTTATACTTCTAGTCCCACCAGAAGTATAAGCGCCGGTTTTGCTTCAACTCCCTGGCGAGCGCCTCTACGGAACCTACGCCTTGCTCTACAGTATCCGGACAAATTGCATATATTTCCTTTGCCAGTTGATTCCAGTCTGCCGGCGGACGGTGAATGATGAACTCGCAGTAATCGCCGGAGGCACCGATCAGTTCCAGCTGGTATTTTTTATCCAGGTCCTTTATAATGGTTAACAGACGATCGTTGGTTATATCATAGTTAATGCCCTCCGTTTCCATCTTTTTCAGGATGCTGTACGGATTCGTTTCCTTAACAATGCCTACACGGTGTTTCCAGTTATCCGCTTCTCCCATTAGTTCTACCTTGAAGATGGTGTATCCCCGGTTTCGCAAACTATCTTTCAATTTATAAATCAGCTCATAAGCATTGTCTTCCGTTTCACTAAAAACAATTCCCGGAAAACGGATAGGGTCCACCTCGGTCATTTTATTATCCGCATATATTTTACCACGGGAGTAATGAAAAGGTGTTACCGGTACCTGGCTATACGCACGCAATTCCTGTATAACAAACGGGTCCAGATGCAAGCTATCACAAATAGCCTGTTCAGATTTGGTAAGCGAATACCCATTGTCACCTGCCGGTTCGGAGCAACTCATTAACATAACGATCACTATAGCCCAAATCATCCGGTTTTTCAATTTCATGATGTTTTGAGCAGAAAGATACACAGATCGGGAAAATTATCAACACTGCTTTATGCCACGGCAGACTGGCCACATTCTACTGCGCATTCGTTACAAATCTCCGCACAGGCCCGGCAGTGATCATGATCATGCTTGCTGCATTCGTCTGCACAGATCTTACAGACTTCTGCACAAAGCAATAAAGCATTCTGCTCTCCAATACCCAATTCCAGCAATTGCGCCGTGGTACGGCAAACCGTTGCACAGGCTATATCTGTCCGGATACAATCGGCGAGGTGTTCCACGGCTTCTTCCTGCAGGCAGGCGGCTGCGCAATGATCGCACACCGCGGCGCAACGATTCAGTAATTCCGCCAGATGATTTTCAGCTATTTTCATAATATATGTATTTTATAAAAAAATGCCATTACGCCTGTAAATGGCACAAACTGTATGCCTGTTTGCACACGCGCCCTGATGCGTAAGCGATCCGCCGCAAATCAATTCAGCAATGAAAAACGTTTTTGGCCCTTCGCTCTATCGCATGAGCGTCAGGTTAAATAGTTCATCTTCATCATAAATCTTGACACAAACAAACGGCTAAAAAGAACCGTTCAGCGACGAATATGAATGAATTGCAAAAAATAAAGATCTGAATCCAGCTTCCTGTTGATGACATCCAGCGCCGTTCCTATTTAAATCTACAACGTTGAACAAAGGATATGTGCATAATAACATCATCAGGTATTGCTTTTGCTCACGGCAGATCAATGATCCGGATCACCAGCGTATTGGTGAGCATCCCTTTGCCGAATTTATCCCAAAACCGCACCTGCACTTTATACTCCCGCTCCCAATCCATAGGCTTGCCGGTGTTAACAGTGCAGCGCAGGTAGTCCAGCTTACGGGCATCAAAAATATCCGCACCGGTAAAAAGATCTTTCTCAGCCATCAATATATTTCCCTTGAGATCGGCAATCGCCAATGCACAACCTACGGAAACCTTGCCCCCTTTTGTCACCAATCCTTTTACCCCGGTGTTGATGAGCTCAAAAGATGCACCCAGGGGAATATCATGATGTCTCAATATTTCGTTATTCATCATCACGCGGCTTTGGGCGGCAGTAAGCCCTTTCCACCGGGTTATGAGCCCCGTGCCAGACTGTCGTTGCATGCCGGTGGACTGCGCCTGACAACTGTATAAAAAACCGGTCAGCAGCACTGCAACAAGAACCGTTTGTATCCAGGCCCTGCGACTTGCTTGTACGCGGCTTTTCATACACAGGCGCATCCACCGGAGCACCGGTACGCCTGCCAGGGCCGGCAAGGTCGTCAATAACCAGCCCGTACCAATATAGTTACATAAAATACGGGCATCTTCCAGCGGGCTAAAATCCATCCCATAAAACACCAGTCGAAGTGCCACATAAATGGGCAGGGAAAAGAGCAGGCTTTGCAAAAACGTTGCCTTTAAAAATCGTTGCAGGGGTCTCTTCAGCAGCGGGTTCATATCTTTTGTTTTCCGTTTGTTTTTGTTTGAGGGCACAAAACTCACTCCCTGCGCGGCTTTTGGCAAATCTATTGCGACGAAGTGCTGAAACGGTGTATTGAAGCGTATGAAAACGCGGACTGAAGGCTATAACTTTTTTTAAAGAGCAGTTGAAATAAATGAGACCGTTTTATTTGCGATGCGCTGCGGATTACGGTTGAAGAAAGCGATTATCCGTTCTTATAGCTTGCAGTCAGCCAAACGCATTATAACAAATAAAATGCAACCTGGTGCATACACCGCCGGCTCCTGCACGGACTAATGAACCTTTTGAATCAGAAGGTTCACATCACGCATCTGTTCGTCCGTTAATATAATATCCGGCTGCAGGTTATTATCCGATACTTTACCGGCAGGCCGGATATGTTCCTTTACTCCAAAGCGCACAAAGAGCTGCGTATGTGGCAGGTTGGTATAATACATTTCGCCAATGCTGGTAGGATGCCCATTAATGGGTGTTTGCCCTATCAACCTGGCCATGCGGTTGTCTTTAATCAAAGTAGCAAAATTCATGGCACTGGAAAAAGTAGCAGGGCCTATTACCACCGTTACTTTTCCCTTATAGGGATAGGGAACCAACTCAGGTATTACCTGCTCCGATGCAAAATGCAATATCCGGCCCACCGGCTCAGCAGCATATTGCGCATTGTCAAATCCCCAGGACCGCAATAGCTTTAAATATTCGTCGCTCCGCTTCCAATTGGTCTGGTAGCCCTGGTAGGGCTGGTGATAAATAGCACTGATGAGGTAATCGCCAACGGCCGTGCTTCCGCCTTCATTGCGACTTACATCGATAATCAGCTGGGTTATATTATCTGCCTGTATCTGTTTAAAAATTCCGTCGATCCTGGCCCGGATGGAATCGCGGGAATAGGTTCCTTTGGCTGTACATCAAAAGAGCAGGCATTCAAATAACCGGTGCTGCCATAGCGGGTATACGACAACCGCTCCGTGCAACCGGGTACCGCCTGCGCCGCTCGAAAGGCCTCCCATTCCTTCAGACTGACACCTGGCATATGGATCGTTTTGCCGGCAGTTCCTATGATAAAAAAGGTAGTTAATGCGTTTACCGCCCAGGGATACAGGTACCCAAACTGCCGTAGGGCTGTTTCCATCCGCTGGGCAGGGTAACCGGTGATAGTCAGCGCACATCGATGCAGCAGATCCGCTACGGGCACCCCGTTAACGCTACGTATTTCCTGTCCGCTATACCTGTCAGCCACAAGGCCCAGGCATTGATCAATGTAGTAACGGTCACCTCGCTTTTTTAATGTAAAAGGCAGGTACACGGGCTCATGTCGATATGCAATATCCAGCAGCTCAGGTTTTAGGTTTAGCTGCGCATGTTCGTCCGAAAGCCGGGCCATTACCGGTCGTATCTTCTTTAAAAACTCAGTAGCAGTGGCCGCATGCTGCAGCGAAGCGGCAATAGTACTAAACAGCCCATCATATTGAGCAGGCGTTAACTCGCTATTGGGATTTACATGCACAGTGGTGATCAGGTGCCGGAGGCTGGCAAGGTCTTCCTTCAGCTCCTCAGGCGAAAAAAGCACGGGGTGGGCTTGTGCACGTCCCGTAAGGCCCATAAAAACGATGAAAATGGCACCGAACAAACAAGCGATGGATCTCATATCCCTTATACGCAAAAATGCTAAAATGTTACACCGGCTTCGAAGCAGGCGGAGCCTTCTATTTTGAACCGTTATATTGATCGTAAAAAGAAGGGGTATTATTCTCCCCGGGAATGGTAAAAAGAACAAAATGCGGCCCGGTAACTGAAACAGCTACTTAACGGCTGCCAGATCGTCCGCATCAAATATATACTCCCTCCGGATGATATTACCCCGGAGATCCTTTGTTTCTTTATATTGACTGTACGTATATATATTGGGGGTGCCGGTTACCGATTCGTCACATTTAAAAAACTGGTCTTTTGAAATGTAGGCTTTTGTAAAGCAGGAACTGTCCATACGCTCCTTATCCTGAATAACGACTTTTGCAATCTCAAACACAGTCAGATAACTGGTGTAGTCCAATATTGGAGCATTACAGTTCTCGGTGCAAATAAACTGTCCTTTTTCATACGATCCATGCGCAGCAATTTTGAGCGTATCCTGGTATACCAGGGTATCCGGTTGAGCGGGCCCTCTTTGCCATAACCGCCCTCTTCTGATCTCCACCGGTACCGGCAAGTCATTTTTAAAGGCAGTGGTAAACATATAGCCTTTGGGCTGATTATTGTCTTTTTTACAGGCTGCTGTAAAAATGGCCAGCAAGCAAACAATGATAACCGTTGCTCTCATGAGATGTATTATGTTTTTTTGATAAAACGGTTCTTTCTTTAAAAACGCAACAGCTACTCCTGGTAAATAATCTCCTGCAAATACGATCGTATGACTGCTTACAGCTCTTACAGGCCGGAAGTGTGGAACCGGCCGTATGGCGGAACAGTCGCTTCATTATACACCGCGCGGCTTCATATCCCACCCTGCCCCTGCTTACCAAACTTAAGCAATGCAACGATAAAAGAAACCCTTCACCACCTCCGCATCTTAAAAAGGAAGGCAGCAAGCGGCTTATCGTTACCAAAACTTCCACCATCTTTTGGTTAAACCCGGCGTGGATGCCGGTTCGTCCGGCACATATGGCAGTCCCTCATCTCCCACCACCTTTGCATGAAGCAGGACCGCTATCGCCTGCATTTTGCGAATGATCTCCTTATCGGGGTTCTTTACGCAGATATTTCCATCCTGGTATAAGAACCAGGGATGATTACCATGGATACCATCGCAGGAATAGGCCGTCCATACAGCCAATCCTTCGCTATGAACGGTTATGGTTTCGCCACTTATTGTAGTAGCCGTTGCCTCATGATTCAGCCGCATTTCAGCACCCTGGTTCACGAGCTCCGTCCACTCCTGCATAGAAATATTTAATGCCGGATCCTTATCCCACCAGTTTTCTTTGCGGGTAATATGCAGTTCATCACCCATGGCTATTGGTTTAATTGTTCGTTTTTACCACGTTCAATCTATCATTTATCAGCCTGCTTTATCCTTTTATGGCTGATTAGCTGCACCCGGTTGTATAACCCACGTCTAATTGATAACCCAGAAAAAAACGTTGCCGTTGTATTTTTTTCAACCCCGCCTTTGAGCGGACACAACCCCGATTGCTGTGCGATAACAAGCAACGACAGTAAGCGTTTAGCAGCTTGTTTGTTTTCATACAAGGATTGTTAAACTCCTTACTCCTATAAAAATAACTTAATTAATGAAAATATAGCGCATTAGTATTGAGTAATTGAACGGCCTGTTTCAATAAAAAGCACGCTCCCCCGGCTGCGCCGATGGTGCATGGTCATACAAAGGCAGGTGCATGGGCTGCAGCGATAACAAATCTACATGCGGACCCGGCTACAGAGAGCCGCCATAGGCACCAAACCAGGGATTGGACATCATCGGGTTTCCTGTACAGCGCATTATAGAACCATCCTCAAGGTTGCAAATCTATTCCCGGTTTAATACAAAAATGCTTATATCCGTTCCGGTATGATTAAGGGTAACGGTGCAGTTCCATTGAAGGGTGGCATAGGGCAGCAATGGGGTGATGAACGGCTTTGCCATCAGCCGCTGCGGCGTGCTGATAATGACTGTAACCTTATTTTGCAGGAAGTGGTCAATCACTTTTTTTAATTCGGTAAACACTGCCGGTTCATAGTTTACATCGCTCAGCAAAACAACATCTGGCAACGGCAGTGTAACGGCATCCTTCCAATCCAGCGGTTTTGCGGTTACGTTATATAGCTGTAATTGTTCCGCCGACCGCTTTACATAATCGGATGCCAGCGCTTCCCGATCGCTGATGGTTACCTGTTTGGCGAGGAAGCCAGCGTATAGCCCCGGCAGACCCAGTCCCGCAGCCAGTTCCAGTACCTGCTGATCCGCAACATATTCTTTATGCTGCTGTAAGAACATACAAAGGCCGATCGCCGCGGGCCATACCTGCGCCCAGTAAGCGGCGTTTTTATTGTGCTGGTATCCCTGTTGGATATTATCCGGCTGAGGCATACAGATTTCCAGATTCTGATCTCCTATGGAAAATGCCTTTGATAAATACATATGCGGCAAAGAAAAGAATTTATTCAGGATATACGTTTTGAGACGAGTTCCCGGAGTACGGAAACGCCCTCCACTCGTCCGCTTTCGGCAAACCTAGCCGGGATGATGAAAAGGTGCTGAAGTGAGTGACACAACGAAGCGGCCATATGTGCTGCAGCGGGGCCATAAAAAAGCTTACCCGTTTTTGAGACCGCTGAGCTTTACCAACAGGGGAATTAAGCCAACGGAAACAGCCATAAAAATACCGACCCGGATATAGTTCAATGCCCTCCACTGTTTTGTACGGCTTAATAAGTCGATGTTAAAGGATTTGCCATTTGCAATGGCCTGAAACTCGATGATGTTGGGAGCAAAATAAATAAGGGTCCAAACCCGCAATATAAAATGCACGGCAAACAGGAACAGCAGCCCGTTCCTGACCGGATCAATTTTCCAACAGAAAACGATGGCCAGTATAAATGTGAGCTCATGGATCGAATGAGCAATGATCCAGAACGTTTTGAGATCGGCTCCATAAGGTGCTTTAAAATACTGGAAGGAGCGGGGTGGAGCAGCCGTCCATTTGGGAACCAGTACTGCCGTTTCAAAAAGCTGTGCTCCGTTCAGCAAAAAATATGCAAGAAGGGTTATCAATAACCAGCTCTCGGCCCTTGTTATATACTCCATATTAACATTGCTCATAATGCTTTGTTTTAATAATTGCTGCTACTTCCTGTAAAAGAAGCAAGCCGTTTATTTTGATTTTGCATTCAGTTCACTGGTGAATGCCTTCATAATCCTGATCGATGAGCGGAAATAGCCGGCAATCAGCTGCACCTCCTTCCTGCTATAAGTTGAAACCAGTTTTTCTACATCCGCTTTCAGCCGGTGATTGGATGGCTCAAATAGCTTTTTTGCCTTAGCCTTATTCGCAACGATCAATACTTTCCGCCGGTCGGTTTTGTCCAATTCGCGACTTACCAGCTTCCGGTTCTCCAGCCGGTCAATCAGGGCCGTTACAGCCCCTGTAGTGAGGCCGGTAAGGCCGGATAACGCACCTGCGGTTAATGGCCCCTGTCGCAGGATAAGGCTGAGGTACTTATGATCCACCCCTGTAAGTCCTGCAGCCCTGGCGATAGCCTCATGCATCAATATGGTAACATCGGAGACCTCTCTTCCCAGATCGCCCAGGTTTTCTGTTTCTTTTACCGGCATATATCTTGATGATTAATTATCTTGATCATAAAGATAAATAGTTTACCCCAGATTTTCTGATCCGATCCGGTAAACCTGGAAAAAAAGCCGGTAAGTGGTAGCGAACGTCGTTTTTTTGGTGTCCTTCAATCGTCCATTCATCAGCCCTGCGGAAAACGCCGCAAACCGCCCTGATACCGGCGCAAATCCCCCCGGAACAACCGGGTTATTCATTTTAACTTTACTATCCGTAACAACAATAAATATGAAACATACACATCCATCCACCGCAGGACTTGAACTGGCACAGATCGGCTGGGTAGTTCCGGACATCCACGCCGCTGTAACACTACTTGCCGGCACCCTGGAACTTGCCGGCTTTCCGCCACCTCAGCAGGTTCGGGCGCAGGACCTGAACATGACGTATTATGGCCGGATCGTAGCCGGTGAGTGGCTGACTACACAGGTTTATAACGGTAGTATCTTTATTGAACTGGTGCAGCCGCTTTCAGGGCAAAGCATGTTTCACGACTATCTTGCAAAACATCCGGAGGGCGGTACACAGCACCTTGCCTACCGGTTGCCGGTAGATGGGTTTGAACAGGCCTCCGGCGCACTGCAGGAACAGGGTTATGCCATCATCAGCGAAGTAGATCATCCTATTGCACGTATGGCCTTCTTCGACACTTATCAAACATTAGGTGTGGTTACAGAGATCATGGGAATTACACCGGAGGGATGGGCAGCCGTTGAGCAAATGAAAAACGCGTAGGACCTACCAGCGGCCCTCCACATTCCAGAAAATGCTTCAGGCCAGGCGGAATGAAGACCAGCGATTGCATTTTTTACATATACACGTGCAACGCTGAGCAGAACGATTTCCGCAGGTTTGCTGAGCGGAGCTGCCCGAAGCCGATCGTTACCAGCCACATCGCAGGATAACGTGCATATCAGACAATACCGTTCTTTACACAATGCGCAACCAATTGTTCGTTGGTAGCAAAACCCAATGCCTCCTTCATCACGGCAAGGCGCTTCTCAATACTGCTTAAACTGGAAGGCCGGATATTGTTCTTTTTAAAATACTCCGCAATTTCCGGTTGGCGTTTTACCTGGAGCATTTGTGCGATAAGCATTTTATCGAAAGCGGTAAACAGGTGCCTTTCCTGTTCCTTTATTTGTTGTACCAGGTTTGGCGGATAATATTGCTGATTCGCATTTATATGGTCCAACGCTTTCTTTAGCTCTTTTTTATCCCCCCTGGACTTTGGTACATATCCGTCAATTCCAAACGCATCAAATAAGTTTTTGACAACGGCAGGCCGGTCCTCAACAGAAAATACCAGCACTTTCAGATCCGGCTGCACCTTCCGGGCAGCGGCAATAAGAGCCGCCCCATCGCTTAATTGTTGATCCAGGTGATCCTTTTTGAAAGAGAGATCGGTAATAAGAATATCATAGGAATCATTGTTCTGAAGGGCCTTCTTAATTTTCATCAGCGCAACATCACAATAAGATACATGATCGATCTGCTGCAACCGGAGTTCTTCCAGCGCTTTCTGAACCGAAATACTAACACATTCATGGTCTTCTGCGACTAATGCTTTTTTGATCATCCGGATGCTGAAATTAAAATCTGTTGAACATTACATTCTTCGGATTCAAAAATAATCCGCTATGCAATAGCAGCAATACGGGTTTCCGTAAACATACTGGTTGTTACTTTACAATCTTTGTACAATGTATAAGGACTACATCGACCAAATATTGCTGGATTATGCGCAAAAGAAGCTCGCCGGAACATTGTCGCTAAATCTCAAGGAGCCTACTCCGGCTCAGCTAAGAGATGAGTGCCTGATCGTATGTGCTGAAAGATGGGACCGGAAAGATGAGCCAACCTTGCGAACATTTTTTGGAACATCAATTGATCAAAAAACGTATCGGCATACTATTGACAACTTCGACATCAATAAATTTAAGCAGCCGATCAAATTTTTAAATAATTCACCGATTGACACCAACCAAAAAAATATCGAACTGCTGGCCTGGCTGATCAACTTTGAGCCCAGGCCCTTTGAGCTATGGAAAAAAAAGAATCCGGAAAAGCAGGATAAAGAAGATGCTATAGGGCTGTCTCCGGAAAAGCAGGAAGCGGAAGAACGCATCGACCCGGCAGTAGCGGATACCGCATACGCTGTGCCTGCTGAAGATACCGGCGAAGCCGATGCGCCGGGGCCCGAAGCAACAGGAACAGAAGATCCGGTAATTAAGGATCCCAAACCTGGAGCATTTTCAACCATTTTAAAGTCTCCGGCAACATTCAAACTTCATTTTAAAGCCATAACCATACCGGTAGCTGCTGTAGTGCTGGCATCTGCCGTTGTGCCCGTTTACCAATATATAAAGGCCGGTTTCCAACATGTTCCCGAATGCATGTACTGGACCGGCGATCATTACCAGTCCATTCCCTGTAATCAAAAAATATACGGATCGCTTGTTATTCCGCTGGACACAGAAAAACAGGTCCATTTTAAAAAGATAACCCGGCCGGATACCATTACCGAAGCTGATATCAACCGGATATCTTATATACGGCTTAATGGCAACATTGAGTACTATACCCGGAAGGGCGACCACCCGGTTTATACAGAGCGAACCCTGAATCCGCTGACGGAACATATATACCAAAAACATATTCTTCCGCTAAAACATTAGTGGGCATCAACGGAAAAATTTCCAAAAAATATTTCTTTGCGCAGCATCGCAATACGCCTGTATTTGCCTAAGGCTGCATCTTTAATAACTTCACCATGTATCCGTATTTAGCCCTTCTGTTACTGTTTTTAGCCGGCTGCAGTCGTTCACCACAGCAACACCGGTCCGGACCACCGGATCCCTCAACAACTTACAAGGTCGTTCGTGTAAAAGACGGCGACACCTTTGTGTTGCTGATGAACGACCGGGAACAGGTTGTACGATTTGCGCATATAGACTGCCCGGAAAAGAAACAGCCCTTTGGAAACCGTGCCAAACAATTTGTTTCCGACCGGTGTTTCGGAAAGTATGTAGCCCTCCTGCAGCACCACCAATACGACCGCAACAAACGCCTCATTGCGGAAGTGATCCTGGATGACGGGCAAAATCTCAATAAAGAGCTGGTGAGAAACGGACTTGCCTGGCATTTTAAAAAATATTCCGATGATGCAGCATATGCAGCGCTGGAAACGGCAGCCCGGCAGCAGCGAAAAGGGCTGTGGGCAGATGAAGCTCCTATGCCTCCCTGGGAATGGCGGCGGCGGTAGAGGGTTACTACAACTTCATGGTAAGATGGCTGAATCCGCATCTTCCAAAAAATAAAAATCCAGTCTTTTACGGTTTTCCGTAATTGAAGCCCCTTCTCACATATTACTTTAGCAGCTGAAGCGATCCGTACAGTACGGGACGCCCCTATTGCTTACATCTCATAAACGATCTTAACATGGAGAATGACTTAAAACTAAAGCTGGAGCAGCTGCATCAAAGAGTAGATGCATTAAAAGACCAGATCAATACAGAAGAAGCTACAAAAAACGCCTTTGTGATGCCTTTTATCCAGACCATCGGTTATGATATTTTCAATCCCACAGAAGTAATACCGGAATATATTTGCGATATTGGAACCAAGAAAGGTGAAAAGATCGACTATGTTATTAAAAAAGATGGTGAGCCCGTACTCATCATCGAGTGCAAACATTGGAAGGAGAAGGCGGATGCACATAATTCCCAGCTACACCGGTACTACCATGTTTCCAAATCGCGGTTTGGTGTGCTTACCAACGGGTTGGTCTATAATTTTTATGCGGACCTTGAACGACCCAATATTATGGACGATAAACCGTTTTTTACCTTGGAGCTGGCCAACCTTAAAGACGCTAGCATTAAGCTTCTCGAAAAGTTCACCAAGCAGGGCTACGATTTCACAGGCATCCTGGATTCTGCCGAAGATCTGAAATATATTAAAGCCATCCGGAACGAATTTGAAAAAGAACTCCAGGATCCCTCTGATGAACTGGTGAAACTTTTAGTCAGCCGTTTTTTTGAAAAGCCGCTAACAGCCTCCCGGATGGCCAGTTTTAAAGAATATACCCGGAGAGCCCTATCTAATTCAATCAATGAGTCCATCAATTCAAGACTGAAGAGCGCTTTAAACATCAATGAAAAAAATCCATCAAAATCAGACCACCCGGAAGTTACCCCGGTTGATGGCACACCGGAAGCGTCTAAATTTATTACCACCGAAGAAGAAATAGAAGGCTCACAAATCATTAAAGCCATTTTAAGAGAAGTCGTGCCGGCCGGCAGGATCGCCTTCAGAGATACACAATCCTACTTTGGTATTTTGCTGGATGATAATAACCGGAAGCCTGTGGCAAGGTTGCATTTCAACTTTTCTAAAAAATACCTGGAGCTTTTTCATAACGGGAAAGATAACGGTGAAAAGAAGTTACTGGAATCACTGGATGACATCTACCGGTACCGGAAAGAACTATTGGCTACTGTTAACAATTATCAGCAGAAAGGCGAAACAGAAGCATCATCCAATGAAAGATAAAGTTCATTATGGCGAAAAACTTTTTGATCCCCGATGGATCGAAAAGCGGAAACGGATTTTAGACCGGGATAATAACCGATGTGTTATCTGTGGTAAGGCAGAGGGAAAACTGCATGTACATCATAAGCAATATCACTTTGTTAAACGCCTGCAGAAACATGTAGATCCCTGGGACTACAGCGATGGCTTGTTAACCACTTTATGCGAAAGCTGTCATAGCCGTGGTCACTATCGATATGAGGTTCCGATAAAATACATTTAAAAGCAGCATACTCAACTAAAAACAAACTGAACAATGGGACTTTTTAACTTATTCAAAAGGCGCGCGCCGGCTCAGGCAGAAATATCGGAAACATCAAACAGTACTACCCTTCCGGAAATCAGAGAGGAAGATTTTATCGACCATTCCAATCCAACGTCAGAAAACACAACAACCTATTCTGTAGAGTTTGGATCAAAATTGCCCATAGACATTGTTTATGGTTTTTTGAAAGAAGATTATGAAAACAAGGCCTATAACGACGCCTTAACCAACCCCGATCAATCCTATAAAAGGGCAAACCTGGATATCGTTCGTAGTAACCTGGAAATAAAATTCAAACAGGTTTTTCTGAAGTATGAAGATATGTTAAGGGAAATTTCCTTTCATATTCACTCCCGGGGGCAGGCCGGCTTAACAGACATTGTGGAACTACTCAAATCGAAACAAAACACTTATGAAAAACATGTAGAAGAGCTGAAAAAAATGAAAGAAGATCTCGACAAAGAAGCACTGTATATGACAGGGATCTTTAAATCCTACGAAGTAGGGTTTACCCGGGGACTGGCATCACTTTCCTTGCACAATTTAAAAATCGACAACACATTATGAAAGATTGGTGGACAAAGACCGGCTGCTTGTTAACAGGATGGAACTATCAGATACTGGGCACCTGCACCGAAGCCAGCAGGAAACAGTTGAAAAAATATGCATCTGCTATTTTAATTCTGATCATTCTTTGGTCGTTGATCGGATATTCTTTCGCAGAGCGTTATATAAACGCACCTTCATGGGGTCGTATTCTTACGGCTTTAATTTTTGTACTGATCATTGTTCAGATAGAGCGTCAGATCATCCTTACGGTAGGTAAGAGTAAATGGCTTAGCTGGTTTCGTGTAGCCATCGCTTTTATTATGGCCATTCTTGGCTCCTCGATACTCGACCAGATTATTTTCAAAGATGATATTGAAAAGAAAATGATTCAGATCGTAGACCGGCAGGTAAACGAACAACTGCCTGGCCGTTTAACAATTATTGACAAAAAGCTACAGGAGTTTCAAGCAGAAATCGATTCCCTGGATAAGAAAAACCTGGCGCTGTACGAAGAAATCTCAAGTCGACCAACAATTCCAATAGTTTCAAGAACGGTTACGAATATACCGACCAAAAACAGTGATGGAAGTACTTCCACCAGATCTCAAATTTCAGTATCAACTACGCCCATACCAAATCCTAAAATAAAAGAAACTGAAGTTAACGAGCAAAATCTTGCTGTGCTCAGAAAACAAAAAGAGGATTACACCCAAAGAAAAATGAAGGCAGAAGGCTCTTTAAGGCGGGAATTAAAATCCAAGCAAGGTTTCCTGGAAGAGCTCAGTGCAATCATTGAGATATTAAAAGAACGGCCGGTAGCTCGAATTTTCTATTTAATTCTCTTTTGCTTTTTGATGTTCCTGGAGTTGTTTGTGGTAGTCAGCAAAACCAACGACACAAAATCTGACTACGATCTTGTGGTAGAACACCAGTTAAATCAAAAAATAAAAACCTTAACCCAGCTGACGAAATAATTCCGCACATTGGGCTCAGGTTTATCTCTGTTATTGAATTGACATTGCCATCACCAGACGAAAATGTCCGTATCTCCGGTTTAGAAGTATTTTAACCAGAAGAAACTGCATATTCAAACGGTCAAACGGAACATATCGTAGCTGTAATGCCGGAATTAGTTCCTATGCTGCCGTTACATTTACAGCAACCATGCCCTTGGGGCCTTTCTGCACCTCGAAGGCAACTTTCAATTGTTCTTTCAGTTGTACAGATGCGGAGTTGACGTGTACGAAAATACTTTCCCCGGTAGTACTGTCTTTGATAAATCCATACCCTTTATTGCTGTCGTAAAAAGTGATCACCCCTTTCCGGGTATCATCAATGGCGTTCAGCTCCCGGCTATTGGCTACAACCGGAGGTATGTAGTCGCTTTTTATAGCGTTTCGCTCTGGTGGCGTTGCAGAAAGGTTTCCATATTCATCCACATAGGCCAGCATATCATCCAGCCCTTTGGCTTTGCCGGAGTTTTCTTTACGCTCCTGCTTCCTTTCTTCTTTTTGCTTTTTAGCATTGCGCTTTTTTTGTTCTCTTTCTCTTTTGTTCCAGGTTTCTCCCATTCGATTGTTTTAAATGAATAAATTATTTTGATATTGTTATACGGGCTTACTTTGTTGCAGCGCTAAGACGGGTAAACCCGGATCCGCTAAACAGACGGGACAAATTTACATCCCGTGTGCGCTCCCATTGCTGCAGGTTTTTTGAACTTACAACCCGCCAGAAATTTTTTGCTTTTAGCTCTTCATAATCGCGCGAGCTGATAAAAATGCCGGTTACGGTAGAACGGTCTTTAAAGTGAATGTTTACTGCCCCGGTATTTTTAGTAGCCGAAGTCAAAAATTTTTCTATTGCGTTTACATCCATAAATTTTTCTTTTTAGCGTTTTTAACTATAGAGCCGGCACTCCGGTTTTACCAACGGTTAGAATAGCTGCTCTTTTCCTCTTTAGGGCGTGCTTCCATTACCTTAATAGAACGTCCGTCCTGCATAGTGCCATTTAAATCTTTAATGGCTTTTGTAGCGGCTGCTTCGTCAGACATTTCAACAAAACCAAAGCCCCTGCTTTGTTTGGTGAATTTATCGGTGATCACACGTGCGGAGTCAACAGCTCCATAGGTAGCAAATAATTCAGTAAGGTCTTCAGTGCTGAAACTGTACCCAAGATTGGACACAAAAATGTTCATTTTTTTTAATTTTAATAAGGTGATGAATGATTCGAGAAAAGGTGCAAAATATATAAAGCGGAAAAGCCGAAAAGCAAGTGCTTATAATAGAGCAGTGACTCAAACTAACCGTGCAAAGATACGGATAATAGCGCATATGGCCTTTTTTGACACCCCATCTTATCGTAACACATTCACTAACAACCCACTACCATATCATCAGGGGCGGTAATTTTATACAATCAGCATACCTGCACCAGGTGTACATCACATTTAAAAGCTGCTGCAAATAATTCCTGAAATTATGAAATAAAAAGAGTATCTTCATAGAACATAGAAGATTATGCTGGTTTAACTGGAAACCCTCTTATACTGTTTTTCTTTTTCTCCATTTAAGCCAGGCCAACATAAATGAACAGTCAGGTTTTAGCCGGCACTACCGGCTGGTGATCGTTGTTAAACTACCTGAAAGCGCTCAGCATTTGTGCAGATATACCCGGTATCAGCAATATTTCTTATAAAAAAGGGAAGCGCATTGTATTTATCTACGATGGCTACAAACCCTTCAATGCAACCGGTGCCGGGCGTGCAGACAGGTATTCATTCAATAACCCTTAAAAGAGGCGCTATGCATTTCCAAAAACAAGACCTTGTACATAAACATTATAACTGGGCCAGCGGTGAACACATATTTAAGGGGCAGCCCAGCAGGAGAAGTTTTGATAAAAACAACGGCGACCAGGTGCTGTTTCTTATAAATTTTTACGCCTCGCTTGCAGAGCAGTTTACCCTGCGCGAAGGCAAGCTCATAGAACAACGGATTCATTTCGATGTACCAACTGAGGCCAAAAGCGAACGATCCGTTTTCAACTGGCTCAGATGGCATATTTTTATTTCAGAATAAATGCACTCCAATGCCCCTGTAAATCTGCAGGCAACTACCCGATGCCGTGTGTGACCGTTTCTATTTTATTAAAATGGCGGTTCTCCCGTGAAGACGCAAACCATGACATGTGCCACGGACAGTGTCCTCATGACCAGGCATGAATTTATAAAGATATTTTTGATACCGGGGTTCCTTATTAAACCCCAGCTTCAACAAAAAGCCGGTTTACGAAAACACAATCCATTATCTGCGGAAAACAAAGCAGGCGCATGCTACAGGTTATTTATCGCCCCACATCAGGCCCGGTAGCAAACCGCATTAATATTCATTCCGGCGCCCACGGAAGCAAAAAGAATAATATCGCCTGCTGAAATAGTATGTCCGGCTACTTTATCATTCCGTATCAGGTGGTACAGTGTAGGGATGGTGGCCACCGAACTGTTACCCAACCATTGAATGCTCATTGGCATTACATCTGGTGGAGGGGATTCTTCATAAAGATTGTAAAGCCTTTTTACAATTTCTTCATCCATTTTTTCATTTGCCTGATGAATAAGGATTTTATGTACCTGGCTGATGTGGATACCGCTTTTATCGAGACAGGCTTTCATGGCAAGCGGCACATGCTTTAACGCGTACTCGTATACCTTTCGCCCCTTCATTTTTATAAACAGGGTATCATCGTCCTTCTGTTTATAGCTTTTCCCCATGTTGATATAATCTGCTTCTTCCACACTGTGCGTTTGAGCACAACAACCTAATATGCCGGCGCTTCCGGCGGTTTCGGGTTTGTATTCCATTACAATAGCGCCCGCGCCATCCGAAAAGATCATACTGTCCCGGTCGGATACATCTATAACACGCGACAATGTTTCTGCACCAATCAGCAGTACTTTTTTTGCCATACCTGCCGTAAACCAGGCATGCGATTGAATAACGGCATGCAACCAGCCGGGACAGCCTACCAGCACATCATAGGCAATGCATTCCGGCCGGTTAATACCCAGTATATGTTTTACATTACTGGCAAGGGTTGGCACATTTTGCGATTGGACGGAACCATAGGTGACGTCGCCAAAATTATGGGCAACCACGATCTGATCCAGTGTTTCCGGGTCAATACCACTATCTGTTAATGCCTGCCAGCCGGCCGCAGCAGCCATATCGGAGGTGTTGATATGCGCCGGCGCATAGCGCCGTTCGCTGATGCCGGTTATCGATTTAAATTTATCAACGATCACACCGGTATCAATACCGATCGGCTCACCGGATGCTTCATAGAACAGGTTCCCTTTAAAATCGCTATTCCTGCGTATTTCACCGGGGATATACGCCCCCGATCCGGTAATGACTGAAGAAAATTTCATTTGTTGTTGTTTTGAGTAAGCCGATGTACGCGTCAGGGTTACTATACGGTTGCCTTACAAAAACAGTAGAACAATCAGTGGAGTAATTAACAGACGCTGAATGTACCATTTTTTTTTAACAGCTTCTGTTAAATATTGCTGTAACAGCAGGTGTCCGGACTGTTCCGGTCAGGTATTAAACAGCTTTAGACCAGCGATATTATAAAGATGATGAGCCTCATCATTCCTTGTAACAACGGCCATCCCAATAAGTATAACCTTTAGCAGATCAAAGAATCTTTTAAACGATGGTATATGCCTGCCAAAACCGATACAATTGACGGTATGCAATACCCCTGGTTATTATTGCAATTCAAAACTGAGGACCGGCTAACAAACCGCTTCCATAGTACCACCGGGCATATGCCTGATGTTTTGATATCTGCAAAATGGATGACCTGCAACTACAGCAACAATCTTTTCGCCTTATCCGGCTATATTGCTGCCCCGCATCGCCGGGCTTTTCTGATCTGCTTTTTTGTGCTGGTTGTGGAAATGATGACCTTTCCGCGACTTCCAGTTCTGCTGCCGCTTTTCGGCCGGAGCCTGTGGCGCTGGTGCAGGCATAACCGGTTGAGGCGCTGCGGCCTCAAAAGAATGGCCCTTTACCACGGGGATGGTCTTATTGATCAGTTTCTGAATATCTTTCAAATACGGTTGTTCTTCTGCATCACAAAACGATATGGCAATGCCACTGGCGCCTGCCCTGCCGGTACGGCCGATCCGGTGCACATAAGTTTCCGGCACATTGGGTAATTCATAATTAATCACACAGCCCATACCATCTACGTCAATGCCCCTTGCTGCAATATCCGTTGCAACCAGTACACGGATCTTGCCGGTTTTAAAATTTCCAAGCGCCGCCTGCCGGGCGTTTTGAGACTTATTACCATGTATCGCCGCTGCAGTGATGCCCGCCTTGTTCAGGCCTTTGGCGATCTTATCTGCCCCATACTTTGTTCTTGCAAAAACCAGCGTGGATTCTGCCGCAAAGTCTTTGAGTACGTGCAGGAGCAGGGCCGGTTTATTCGATTTATCTGTATGATATACCGATTGCTCTATTTTTTCCACCGTGGTGGCGGGTGGTGTAATCTCTATTTTTATGGGTTGCTTCAGCAACGAATCGGAGAGCTTTTGTACCTCCGGTGGCATGGTAGCCGAAAAAAAGATAGTCTGACGTTGCAACGGCAACCGGGACAGGATCCTTTTTACATCATGAATAAAACCCATGTCCAGCATGCGGTCAGCCTCATCCAATACCAGGTATTCAATTTCTTTTACGAGCGGATACCCCTGGTTGATCAGGTCGAGCAAGCGTCCGGGCGTTGCAATTAACACATCTACCGGCTGTTGCAATGCCCTTACCTGGTTATGTTGGGATACCCCTCCAAAGATCACCACCTGTTTCAGCGGCAGGTACCTGCCGTAGGCCGCAAAGCTCTCTGCCACCTGCAATGCCAGTTCTCTTGTAGGCACCAGCACCAACACCTTTGGACTACGGGAAGGCGCTTGTTTTTGACTATAAAGCAATTGTAATATCGGCAGGGCAAAGGAAGCGGTTTTACCTGTTCCCGTTTGCGCGCAGGCCAACAAGTCTCTTTTTTGTAAGATTACCGGGATGGATTTTTCCTGTACCGGCGTAGGATTGGTGTACCCCTCATTGCTTAATGCCTTGAGTATCGGGTCAATCAGTTGTAAAGTATGAAACGACAATTAAATAAAATTAAGATGAATAAATCGGGTAGCGTCAGCAACAAAAAATGAGGATACGATACCAATACCACGCTAAACAACACCTATAGTTGCACGGGGGAAGATGAACAAATACAGGGCAGGATTAACGTAAAGGCTGCAAAGGTAGGCAGTTTCTGCTGTTTTACCGCTTTTTATTCTTAAAACGCAGGGCCAGCGGTTTGTATAATAAACCGTAGAGCCGGGCATTATAAGGGCAATGATTTAAAGCTCGTTTATTGTGTATAGCCACATAAAGTAAACTATGGGGGCGGTAAAATCCATGTAGTAACAACATACATGCCTTTGGATCCTTATCCGTCGCGGCGGATCAGGATCCAAAGCGAGTAATAAACAGATGCCGGAACAATTCCGTCGCTATCGGAAAGACTTTTGATACAACCTCATAACAAAGAAAGACTGATTTTCAAAACAGTAGACATCTGTCACTAGCAACCTGTTTTCAGGTTCTATTGACAAACAGTTATACTTGGCATCCGGAATACCCCAATTTGATTCCTGCATTAAATACACTTACGGGTAAACGTTCCGGCTGGTGGCAGGGCCATCCTACCTGCTGTCATTTGATAAATAACCCTACATTTGCCGGCAAAAATCAGCGCATGGCAAATGAACTAACGGAAAGAAGCAGAAATAGCTGCGAACTTTGTAAGAGCACCTCCGGAATAAACGCCTATCAGGTAGCACCCGAAACCCAAAACAATGCAGACCAAACAATCTTTATCTGCAGTAAATGTGTGGCACAGATCGATAAGAAAGAACCACTGGATACGGCACACTGGCATTGTCTTTCTGAATCCATGTGGAGCGAAGTGCCCGCCGTACAGGTAACTGCCTGGCGCATGCTGAACCGCCTCCGCAACGAAAGCTGGGCTGCAGACAACCTGGATATGCTTTACCTTGATGATGAAACGCTGGCCTGGGCAAAAGCTACCGGGGATCATGAAGACGACGGTACTGTTGACCTGCACAAAGACAGCAACGGGAATATATTGCAGAACGGGGATACCGTAGTGCTTACTAAAAGCCTGGACGTAAAAGGATCTACCCTGAATGCCAAAATGGGTACCGTTGTAAAAAACATCCGCCTTGTAGAAGATAATACCGAACAGATTGAAGGAAAGATTGAAGGACAAACTATCGTGATCCTGACCAAATACCTGCGTAAACAGGGGAATTAGAAATATAAATATCCAATGTAAAAGACTGAATGTTGAGGGAAAGATTCCGTTAATACTCCGGAATCTTTCCTTTAACAAAATCCTGCCCGATGCAATGAAAATTAAGAGCCGGAAGTCGGGCACCGGCATCAGAAAAACCACCATCCAACCTTAAATTCTGAAATATGGCGTTGTCCTTAACTTTTCGAAATCAGCAATAACAGAAGACGGGTTTCTCCTCTAACGCTTAGTAGTTTGTCCCTAACAGCGCCGCTCCTTTTTCATTTAATATTTCACATTCTCCTGGGGGCCACTACCGGATACTTCCTGTTATTTTTACATCATCCAGACTAAACGTACCGCCCGCTGCTTCGCTGTTGAACCCGTAAAAGCGAATGGTGAGGGGCTCCTCCAGGCTCATAAATTCCGTGCCCATCGTTACCATACAGCCTTCGTTATCGGTTGTTGAAGCATCACTCACCTGCAGTACGCGGGCAGGTGTAACCTGCATATTCTTATTGTCAGAAGGAACAGCTACCGGTAAATTTTCCTTAAATTGATCCAATCCGGAACGCACTACAATCTGCCGTACACCGGTTCCGGAGCGCCGTATGGTAAAGGTTATCTTGAAAAGATGCAGGGCAAACCCTGCCGCGGGGGCAATAGTCACCTCATAATACCGGCCCTCATTAACAGCCCCGCTAAACACATCCGACCCATTTACGGCACCGGTAGGCCAGCCTGTAAAAGAAAAACGTCCGCTGGCATTGGAATGCTCACTGACACCAACGGCCCTGAACGGCGAAATCACCAGGTTGCTGATTACCGGCAATGGTGTTGGATCCGTTGTGCCGGTTTTATCGGAAACACCTGCAAAACCAAACAGCAGCGTAAACGGTACAGAAGGCACAAACCCCGAAACATCATCCGTATTCCGGATACAGAACTGTTTACTATCCTTATAATTTCCCGCATAGCCCGTCCAGGTTTGAGGGCCGGAAGGAATCATTGCCGCGGCAAACAGCGCCTGTTCCCTCGTATACAATTCCAGGGAGCCACTATTATCCGTAAACGCGTGGCTGCCTGAAAAAAATCCCGGGGCCGCCGTGGTTTCCACAACCGTAATCAATGTAGCTTCAAAATTCCCGGCATCGCCCGGCGGCAGGCCCAGGGCCGTATGTACTTCCTGTAAAGTTTTTACAAGCGGTATCACCACCCTGTCCGTTGCAACCGGAGCAGGCTTTACAAAACCTGGGCTTGTTTTCAACTGTAATGATCCGTGCTCATTGACCAGCGAATCCGTTTCAGAAAGCAATAATAAAATGGAATCTCCGGTACGATAGGTAACCGTGCCGCCCAGGTTGGCCACCAACCCGCTGCGATCACTCTGGATGACGACAGAACCCGCCGCAATATTACCGGATCCCGCATCGGAAATAACCGTGCCACCTACTGTATACCGGCCAAGCGCCCTGTTTGTACCCTGGTATAACTGCCGTAACCCCGCGATGGTAATGGGCGCCCGTTCTTCCTGTCCGCAGCGGGCCTGCAAAAACTGTACATCTCCCGTATCCCGTATAAAAAGTTGCTGTGTGGCATTGAACATACTGTAAATCCCGGTAATCGTTCCACTTCCGGCAGGCACTTTTAAGGCAGCAAAACTGGCATAACTGCTGTTGCGTAAAACAATGGACTGCCGCTCACAACTACGGATTGTAAAGTTTACAGCGCTTACACCTTTTTCAGGATCCGCATACGTTTTGGAAGTATCCCGTTCTGCAAACTGGTAACCCACCAGCTGTACCAACATGCTCTGCAAAGGATCTTTTATATTGGTTGAAAGTTCTGCCGGTGTAATAATCCGGGGCATTACCGTATTGCCAAATGAACCTTTTACAATAAACTGATCGAACTGCGCAACGGGAATCCTTCCAAGATTCAGGTATCCGCCATCGCGTACAGAATCCAGTCCAAGCTGAATAGTACCGCCATAATCGCCCAGCATCATGCCCTTTAACTTCACAAAAACCCGCCGGCCAACAGGATACGAAGTATATACGTTATTCCCATCCAGTAAAACCGGTATGCCACCGGTTTCATCCTGTATCACGATCTGTTTATAAAAATTTCCAGACCGGTCATTGGCGGTCACCACACCAGCAATCGTAATATCATCATAGATCTTCTGGAAAATACCATATCCCTGGTAGCGTTCTTTTAATAGCGCAACGGTCATGTTTACCGGTATATCCGGATCGGTGTTTACGGAAGGTACATCAAATGTCCGGTTACAGGAAATCATTAAGGTCCATACCCAAACCAGGAGCATGTGCCTCTTCAGGGTGGATGTATATGTTTGCATAAAGTTGAGTTTTCAGGTTAACAATACAGGTATTGTCCGGCTATTTAAACCGGAGCATTACACTGGCATAATAATTCAATCCGTAAGCATAATAGTATTTTGGAGGGAAGGTATCCGGATCCTTGTCTTCCATATTGAACCGCAGCTGTTCAAATCCTCCCGAACGGATATTTTTATTATCCAGCAGGTTGTTTACTCCCAGGCCAAATACCAGGTAGGCCGGCTTTTTGTGGATGGCATACCGAAGGCGCTTCGACCATCCTCCAAAAAGATCAAGCGTAAACTGTGCCGGAAACTTTTCCTGGACCGTCATCCGTTCAATGAGCTCCCGTATGCCGGATGAGGAGGGATCCACATCACCGATGGCCGCAACTGTTCTCCGGATAGGATTTACACTGAGCCAGGAATGATCAAAATAGTTGCCGCTCAAACTAAAGAACCAGTATCGTGGTGACCGGTAAAAAAAACCGGCGCTATAAGCATTCTGGGGAGTAGAAGGTACCCGGAAGTTCTTCAGATATACAACCTGCTCCGTCAATATCGCCGCATCATTGTCAACGGTCACTACTGCACGCGGGCGGCCATTATAATAGTACCGCCCTACAGAAGCAGCACCATTGAAACTCCACGCTGTACTTAGTTTGATCTCCATACCAATCTCTCCGCCAAAATGAACCGTATGAATGCCGCTTAACGCGTAATTGACAAAATTGCGGTATTGATCATGATAGAAGGTCATTACATCATAGGCGTCTTTTATTTCAGTATAATAGCCGGTAAGTCCGATCCGTACAGCTGGGCTATGGTGCTTGTATCCACCTTCAGCCGACCATACCGTTTCACTTTTCAGCGGGTGTTGCTGCAAGGCATTCCGGGTACGTGGCGAAATGAATACATGATCAAATAACGGCGGTGTGCGAAAATATCCTCCGTTGATAAAAAAATAATTCCGGCCGTTCCGTTTATACGTAATCCCCGTTTTTAAACCCGGATCCACAAATTGTTGACGGGCGGAAGGGCCATAGGAATCATCCGGGAAAAGACCGTTCCGGTTGAGCCCCTGCCGGTAAAACTGCGTTTGAAGGGCACTGGCAGTAACAAAACCATCCAACCGCCGCCCGGTAAAGGTTAGCTGTGCCCATGCGGATATACGGCTCATGATCATGCGGTAATGATAACCATACGGATCTCCGGCCTTTTTGATCTGATCCGGATGATCCAGGTCATATTGCAGGGAGTGGGGATCATTGGGAAAATCCCGCTCTGCAAACTGGTTTACATTCAGCCAGAAATCACCGCCTAACAGGTCTTTCACTTCCAGGTAGTGTTCATTTTCCTGGCGCTGATACCCCGCACCTGCTGCAAATCCGATCTGGCCCGAAAACCGGGTCCGGTAAACCATATTGCCCATATAACGCTGCAACGCATTCACCCGGTTGGACAAAATATATAAGGAGCGCGTACCTGTAACATTTTCGCCAGCCACCCCACCTGCGTTGCGAATGGTTACATTATTGGCCCGGTTTACCTCATACAGCCGGTTCCAGTTCACCTGCAGCAGGTCCGGATCACCCGAGAGTAATGCATGCAGTTCAGCAGCAGCAGCGGGCCGGGTTTTGGCATAATAGCCGGGCAGGTACCGGTAATAATCCGGACGCGGGTCCGGCGCATTATACCAGTCGAACCCCGACAATTTCCGCTTACCAAAGGTATAGGCCAGGGTAGTGATCCAACTGGTTTTGATATGAGGTTTGTATTCATACACACCCATAAAAACAGGCTGAAACGTGGCAGTTACCGCCGCATTCCGTTTTTCGCCATTTTGATAGCCCCAGGAGGGATTGTAAAAATGCGTGCCTGCCAGGTCCATGACCTCCTGCACACTGGCTGTTTGACGGCCGCTTTCCGTTGGTGCTCCAAAGGCAATAAAGGAAAAGAGGTTCCGGGAGTTTGTTTTTTTATCAATAGCGGCATAATAGCTCAGGCTGCGGTAATACGTACCCGGCACGTATCCCTCTTTCGCGTAGCGGGTGCTAAACATAAAACTATAAGCCCATCCCTGCTTATTAAATCCGGACCCATGCGTTAGTAAAAAACGGTGGCGATAGTTCCGGTTAGATACCGCATATCCTGCCTGCGTTTGTGCCCACTGTGCGCCTGCCCGCATATCGATATTGGTATGCAGACCCAGCCGGTTCGGCGCAAAATCAGCCGCTTCCAATCCATAAGCGTTTTGCCGGGAACGCATGATATTGGTAAGCCCGGACCATAAACCAAAAGGAACAAACCCATTATCCAACCCGGTAAAATCAATGCCATTCAGATACACAGCGTCTCCGTTATTATAGCCCCGGAGCCGGAAGCGTACCGGCGAAAAATTAAAAGCAGCTGCGGCTAAAAAAGGATTTCGTCCTGCAGAAAGAACCGATGAAACAGTGGTGCCGCTGCCTTCATCCGGATCGGCTTCGTCCAGACTGATTACCGGCAGTTGTTCTGCCACTTCGGCCTTCAGATCTCCGATCAGCGTATCGGTTATGGGGATGGTATCGCGGGCAGTCAAAAACGGGAGGGATTGCGCATTCCCAGACAGGTACACGAACGCAAGCGTTAGCACGATGGTGGTTTTCATTTGCGATTGTTTTTTGATAGGTTACCATAAATATACTAAAAACATTGAATATTGAAAATTTTTTATTTGAAAAATCTTTCCCACCTTTGTAATGAAAGCAAAATGGGACATACGCACAGGCGCTATACATTTTCATAAAAAATCCTGTGGCGACCATATCGTTTGATAAAACTTATAAAAAACGCCTATGGACATCAATGAACTTACATACCAGGTACGGGGTGCTATATTTAAAGTACACAGGGTTTTAGGACCGGGATTATTGGAGTCTGTTTATGAAGCAGCACTGGCATACGAACTGATTCAAAATAACATAAGCATTAAAACACAGGTAGGCTTACCCGTTGTATATGAAAAGATCCAGCTGGAATTGGGATTGGACCCGATCTACTGGTAGAAAATAGATTGATTATTGAAGTTAAGTCCGTGGAACGATTACATGATGTTCATAAAAAGCAATTGTTAACCTGTTTAAACTTGTCGGGAAAGAAGATTGGCTTACTCGTTAATTTTAATTGCAGCTCGATAATAGCAAAAGAAAGTTTGATAAGAATTGTTAATTAATGATCCGGAGCAAATAGAGAACGACTACTAAATTCAGCGTTGCTCACAGATTACACAGATTCTCACAGAACCACTCAAAAAATCTGTGCACATCTGAGAAATCTGTGAGAAAAACAAAACCGGAGAACGATTTTTGAGGCCAGCTTTGCTCACAGATTACACAGATTCTCACAGAACCACTCAGAAAATCTGTGCACATCTGAGAAATCAGTGAGAAAAACAAAACCCGGAGATCTATATGTGTCCTACTTTAACCTGAACCAAATGAAAAAAAATCCATTGCTGCTGATATTGGTTGTTATCAGCTCAGTCAGCACTTCCGCACAACCCCGGCAATACAAAAGTGCCATCATCGCGTTCTATAATCTCGAAAACTATTACGATACCATTTTCCACGGCCGCTATGATGACGAAACCTTTACGCCTCATGGCTCCAAAGCCTATACCAGCGCCGTTTTCAATGAAAAAACAACCCGCCTGGCAACCGTAATTTCCAGGATCGGAACCGATGTCAATCCTGATGGCCCGGCCCTGCTGGGGGTATCTGAGGTCGAAAACGGTGCAGTATTGCAGATACTGGCGCAGCACCCCTTACTTACCGGCCGCAATTACCGGTATGTGCATTATGATTCAAAAGACGCCCGCGGGTCCGATGTGGCGCTGCTGTATAACCCCCGGTATTTTCGCGTACTCAAAAGCAAAGCATTGTATGTGCCGCTTCCCGAAGGCGCCAAAACCTCCGCTTATACGCGCGATATCTTATGGGTAACCGGCCTGCTGAATGGAGAACGGATACAGGTTTTTGTAAACCACTGGCCCAGCCGCTATGGAGGCGAAAAGAAATCGGAACCGGGCCGTATGGCCGCCGCATACACCATCCGGAAGTTTATAGACACACTGATCCAACACGATCCCATGACCAAAATTATTGTGCTGGGCGATTTTAACGACGAGCCCGTGAATAACAGCATTGTAAAAGGACTACAAACAACAGACAAAGCTGCAGCCATAAAAATGGGCCAGCTATACAATCCCTGGGTGGCACTTTACAAAAACGGAACGGGCACCCTGGCCTACCAGGATGCCTGGAGCCTTTTTGACCAGATCCTGATCTCAGAAGGCTTTTTAGATAAAACCCAATCCGGTTTTTTCTTTTATAAAAATGCGGTATTTAAGAACAGCGATCTCATTGAAAACACAGGACCTTATAAGGGATATCCCCTGCGCAGCTATACCGGTGATGGATACCGGGGTGGATACAGCGACCATTTTCCGGTATATATGGTGCTGCTAAAAACGGTTGCCGGAGGGAAATGAACCAGATCCTTCTTAAAAAAGTACTATAAAAGCCCCCGGTTAATTGTAAATTTTATAATTATAGCCCATATCCGTGGCCAGGAATTGGATTTAATGGCCCTGGGGGTTAAATTTGAGCCCTTATAGTATTTAATCATTTTAGTTTATACATTAATCTCGCGTAATTATGAATGAAGTATCCGACATAGGCGTAATTGGCCTGGCAGTGATGGGTGAAAACCTGATCCTGAATATGGAAAGCAAGGGCTTTCATGTAACCGCATTCAACCGCTCTGTTGATAAGGTGGAACATTTTGTAAACGGCCGGGCAAAAGGCAAAAATATTTACGGAGCAAAATCAATCGAAGACCTGGTAAGTTCATTAAAGTCTCCCAGGAAAGTGATGCTGATGGTAAAGGCCGGTAAGCCCGTGGACGACTTCATCGATCTGTTGATTCCGCATTTAGATAAAGGTGATATCATTATTGATGGCGGTAACTCCCATTTCCCGGATACGGAGCGCCGGGTGAAATATGTAGAAAGCAAAGGACTGTATTTTATTGGTACCGGTGTTTCCGGAGGAGAGGAAGGCGCGTTGCTGGGGCCCTCCATTATGCCGGGCGGTTCTAAAGAAGCATGGCCTGCGGTAAAACCCATCTTCCAGGGTATTGCTGCAAAAGTAGCCGATGGTACACCCTGCTGCGACTGGGTAGGTACCGGTGGCGCCGGCCATTTTGTAAAGATGGTACATAACGGGATCGAGTATGGCGATATGCAGCTGATCAACGAGATCTACCACATCATGAAGAACGTGCTGGGCATGTCCGCCGATGAAATGCATGAAGTTTTTAAAGAATGGAACGAAGGTGAACTGGATAGCTACCTGGTGGAAATCACCCGGGATATCCTGGCCTATAAAGAAGCGGATGGCACGCCGATCATTGACCGGATCCTGGATACCGCCGGGCAAAAAGGTACCGGTAAATGGACCGGAACCGTAGCTTTGGAACTGGGTGTGCCGCTGACGCTGATCACGGAGTCGGTGTTCGCCCGTTGTCTTTCTGCATTAAAAGATGAGCGCGTAGCAGCATCTAAAGTACTGACTGCCGGCCCTGCACCTGCCTTTAACGGCGATAAAAAGGCATTCATTGATTACTTAAGAGATGCATTGTATGCCGCAAAAGTAATTTCGTATGCACAGGGCTACCAGATGATGAAAGCGGCCGCGAAAGAATATAACTGGGAACTGAGCTATGGCAATATCGCCCTGATGTGGAGAGGCGGATGCATTATCCGTTCACGCTTCCTGGGCAACATTAAAGAAGCATTTGACAAAAATCCGGACCTGGCCAACCTGTTGCTGGATCCGTATTTTGCTGAAAAAATCCAGGCCTGCCAGAATGGTTTAAGACAGGTAACCGCCACAGCGATACAAAACGGCATACCCGTGCCCTGCCTGAACGCAGCCATCAGCTTCTATGATGGCTATCGCACGGAGCGCCTGCCGGCAAACCTGCTGCAGGCACAGCGCGATTATTTCGGTGCCCATACTTACGAAAGAACAGACAAACCCCGCGGACAGTTCTTCCATACCAACTGGACCGGAAGAGGCGGGGATACAGCGTCTACTACGTACGACGTGTAAAACCAACAGAGACCTATGAGGCTTTTTTGTAAACCTCATAGGTCTTTCTTATTTCTTTTCAAACACCATCTCCCCTCCCGAACAGGTCTTCAACACCATTATTTTTAATAATTCCGCTTCCGGAGTTTGCATCAAATCGCGATCCAGTACCACAAAGTCAGCCAGTTTTCCTGGTTCCAGGCTTCCTTTTTCCTGCTCCTCAAATGCCGCACGGGCCGCCCATATCGTCATTCCCCGTAGAGCCTGTTCCCTGGTTAATGCATTTTCCACCTGGAATCCGGATGCCGGGAACCCGGTTGCATCCTTTCTGACTACGGCCGCATAAAAGGTTTTTAACGGCGAAATATCCTCAACCGGAAAGTCGGTGCCCAGCGGAATCCATCCGTTTTGCTTCAGCAATTGCAAATAGGCATAGGCGCCCTTTAAACGTTCTGTTCCCAGCCGGTCGCCGGCCCAGTACATATCCGATGTAGCATGCGTGGGCTGCACAGAAGGAATGACCTGGTAATCGCCAAAGAAATGAAAATCGTTACCGTTGATCACCTGGGCGTGCTCGATCCGCCAGCGCAGATCATTCTTACCCTTCAGGTATTTCGCGTAGGTTTCCAGTATGGTGCGGTTGGCGCTGTCTCCAATGGCATGAGTGCACATCTGCCAGCCCTGCGCAGCAATAAAACGGGCTACGGAATCGAAATGCTCCGGGTTGCTTAGTAAAAAACCCTTCCATCCTGCCTTGTCGGCATAATCGTGCAAAAGACATGCCCCCCTGGAACCCAGCGCTCCGTCTGAAAAGATCTTAAATCCCCGCACATGCATCCGGCCGGTTTTAATGATCCCGCGCTTCAGCAGGTAATCATAGTTCTGTTTGGCATCGCTCAACATTACATATAACCGCATTTTCAGGTCGCCGCTCTTCTGTAAGGCCTCCATCTTTTCCACCATATCATAATTGAGTCCGCAATCATGGATCGAGGTTAGTCCCTGCCCAAAACAATTGGCTTCCGCCCGTTGAAGGGTCGCTTTCAGCGCTTCAAGCGAAGGCTCCGGGATCCGCGACGCTACTTTATCCATTGCATTGTCGATCAGGATACCGGTAAGCACGCCATTCTTTACCTGGTATTCACCTCCTGTAATGGTATCCCCCGCTTTTACGCCGGCCAGCTCCAGCGCCTTATTATTGGCAATGGCCGCATGTCCATCAATGCGTACCAGGTATACCGGGCGGTTGGGGTATCTTTTATTAAGCTCTTCATTGGTAGGAAATTCTTTAACGGGCCAGTCGTTCTGATCCCAGCCCCGCCCAATGATCCAGCTATTGGAATCCTTCCCGGTTTTATAATCGCTAAAGCGGTGCAACACCTGTTCCCAGCTCTGCGTATTGACCAGGTCCATTTCGGAAAGTCCCTTTGCATAAAGGGCCAAATGTGCGTGCGCATCAATAAAACCCGGGTAAATGAATTTTCCTGCAGCGTCGAGCTGCTCCTTAAAGGTATACTGTTTTTCCAGGTCGCCTTTCGTACCCAGCGCAATGATCTTACCATCTTTAACAACCATGGCTTCCGCCTTGCTGAAAGAGGCATCCACGGTATAGATCGTTCCGTTAAATACCAGCAGGTCGGCTTCTTTTTGAGGGCTACAGGCAATCATACATACATTTATAAATACAAGAATGGCCAGCTTATACATACACTATTTTACAACGAATATAAAAAAATAGCCCCTTTTTATGGGGGCCATTAATTGCTTGTTGTCAGAAAAAAATATATAGAAAACTTAGTTCAGGTATTTTAAAAGCTCCTCACTCATGGGTTCTACCTTCGAAGGGAACACAGCAACCAACGCTCCCTTTTCATCCATCAAAAACTTTGTAAAATTCCACTTGATCGGATCTTTTATTCCTTTTTTTTCCGCTTCAGCAATCAAATACTTATAAATGGGTGCCATGTCTGCTCCCTGAACCGAAACTTTGCCGGCCATGGGAAAGCTGACACCATAATTTTTTTTACAGAACTCCGCAATCTCTTCGTTACTACCGGGCTCCTGTGACTTGAAATTGTTTGCCGGAAAGCCAACAATCACCAGCTTGTCCTTATACTTTTTATACAATTCCTCCAGCCCCTCATACTGATGGGTGTAGCCACACTTACTGGCGGTGTTCACGATCAGGATCTTTTTCCCTTTAAAATCTTTAAAATTGATGGATCCGCCGGTCAATCCGTTCACCTTAAAATCATAGATGGAACCTGCTGCCATTACCGCAGCCAGCAGGAGCGTTGTAAGAAGTACTTTCATATATTCAATTTATTTCTAAAGATAACCGGTTTTTTCAATTCTCTTTTGTTAAACAACGGACTCCGGGCAATCAATCACTGGCAAAACACAGGACAGCAACGCTCAGCTTCACACCGGGAATTTTTAGTAAGACGCTGCCACAGGCCTCTAACGTTGCACCGGTTGTTACCACATCATCCACCAGCAGCAGGTGCCGGTTTTGGATCACGGAATCGACCGGAACCCTGAATTTGCCCTGCATATTGATCCAACGCTCCACCCGGTTTTTTCTTGTTTGTGTTTCCGTCGATTCTGACCTGTAAACCAATGTATTGCAAACAGGCATGCCCATTATCGCCGCAATACCGCCGCATAAAAGTTCCGCCTGGTTGTAACCCCGCCGGCGTTCCCTGGCAGCAAACAGCGGCATGGGCACTATGAGATCGACGTCGTTAAAGCGCATTGACCGGGCTAACGCGGTACCCATGATAGTCCCCAGCTGGTGCCCCAACGCCCTGTTTCCCCCGTATTTCAGCTGGTGCAACAAGTGCTGTATGGATGACTTTTTGGAAAAATAACAGTGTGCGCCGGCGGCTGCTACCCGAAGCCGGCCGGCAAAGATCTTTTCAACCGGGTTGTCTGCATGTACTTCAAAATCTGTTACCGGTAATTCATATATACAGGAAAGACAAAGCTCGCTGCCCGCAGGCAATGCATCACTGCCACAGCCGGCACAGATATGCGGATAAAAAAGATGCGTAAGGGCGCTCCAGGTGTAGTGCAGGGTGTTCATCTTTATTAGCTTCTTAGTCAAATATAAAAAATAAACATGTACAAAAGCGGATTTTTATTTTTAGATTTGAACCGCGTTCAACCAGGACTAAGTTTAATCGGAACGCCCCCCTATGGAGCTGACATAAATGAAAATTATGGTTATGCCCTCTACCGCTATTATCGATACGATGATCGTATCGGATGATGTTTATTTTACTGAACACCTAACGACCTTTCTGAGGCAAAGTGCCGCCTTTAACTTCAGGGTACAGGTTGCTACGGACTCCGGAGATCATTCTTTACATGCCTACCGGCTTCTTTTTTCGCGTCCGCCATTGATCTTACTTGCAGCAGATCTTACCCGGCCGGAAAGCCTGGCACTTTTGTCGGGTCTGTCTCAATCGTTTCCCGGGGCCGTGATCGTAACGGTGGGCGAAGTGGGAGACCTGGGCCTGCTGCTGAAATACATACGGACGGGTGTGCGGGGATTTATCCCCGGTTCATTTTCCGTTGCGGAATTTAATCATGCGTTGATAAAAATCATCGAAGGCGAAGCCTTTATCAGCACGGCAGTAACCGGTAAGATCTTTGACTACCTCCACCACAATGTTGAGCTATCCGGGAAGCTAACACACCGGCAGCAGCAAATTGTAGAAGGGATTGTGGAAGGACTTAGTTACAAACTTATTGCATACAAGCATAATATTTCTATCGATACGGTACGGGAACACATCAAGAACATTTATAAAATGTTCCGGATCAACAGTAAGGCCGAACTGATCGCCCTGCTTAAATTCCACTACCTGTAATCACATCTTTATGTGGTTATGCCTTCTGCAAAATAGAAGGGCTACCGCGTACATTTGTGCAATCATCATACCTCTATTACTGCTTCATTTCCGTGCGCATTGTTTTTCTTATCCTGGGTATTCTGGGCTGCCTGCTTACTACAGCGCAGCAACCGTTGGTGCGCTATGGTTTTAAATACGATACAGTAGCCATCCGCCCCGGCGAAACATTTTCCAATAGCCTCTGGATCGAGAACAACGGCGCCACCGAAGTGCTCCTTTTTCAAACAAATGCCGCAGCATCTGTAAAAGGGTTACTGAATCTGCCGGACAGTATGCATTTACAACCGCGGGAAAAAAAGTGGTTCCCGCTTAAATATTTTGCCGACCGGCGTACGGTTCACCGCAATTTCCAGGAGTTTCTTTTTCTGCTCGCTGCCGTACAAAAGGAAATACCCGTACAAAACGCGGCGTCTTTTGTTACCCACCTCCGGCAAACACAGGGGCTGATGGTTGACACGGATGAGCCGGAGATCTATCTCAGCCAGATCAGCCGGCAAACCAGCGTTGCTATTCGTTGCTATAATAACGGACTGATCCCGGTCAGTTTTCACCTGGAATTAAGCAATATTCCGGCAGGGCTGGAATTTACGGGTGATGTAGATGAACGAACGCTGGCACCGGGGCAACAGCAAACCATTGTATTCACGGCCGTAAATAAGCTGCGGAGCCGCACCGCCTCCGACTTCCTGGTCCTTATCCGCGCCCTTGATAAAACCGGGAGCCTGCTTGCTGTAAAAAACCTGCGGATGATGAGCATAAGCAGCGACAAGCGGCTGTTCCTGAACCAGGCTCCGTTTTCACAAAGCCCGCCCAATACGATCGGGTTGCGTTTCCTGTCGGTAAATCAAGGGCTTTCCGCCTATCAGCTGCAGGGAAACGGTTTATTTTTTCTGGCCGATAGTCAGCAACTCCGGTACCGGCTGAACGCAGACTATTTAAACAGCCCTGTACAAAAAGGGCTCAATCTCTATGATACCTATGTCGATTACCAATCCCGTAAATGGGGATTGAAAGCAGGAACGATTTATGAGCTGCTTGATTTTAACCTGAATGGAAGAGGAGTTAAAGCCAGTTTAAAAACCGGCGCCCATCAATCATTACAGGTATACGGCGTTGAAAACAATTACCTGTTATACAACAACCTTTACCACATCCCCCAAAACCAGGGATCAACCTTTGCCATTGCCTACCAGGATCAGTCCTCTCCCGTAAAAAATAAATCCCTGATCCTGTTACAGCATGCGAACACCTGGAGCCATATCCATACCTCGCTGCTGTCTGGAAGTATTACCATACCTGTTAATAAAAAAACTTATTTTGGAGTTGAAGCCGGTTCCAGCCTGCTCTATATAAAAAATGCAGACACCCGGTCTGGATTTGCCGCAGGGTTAAAATTCGTACACGACCATGAACACTTCAGAACCTATAGTTATAACTATTATTCAACACCCTACTACGGCGGGCTAAGAAGAGGGCTGCTTCAGCTAGACAATGCTATTTCTTTTGATCTTGGCGGAAGTAATACCCTTACAGCAGCCATACGCCTGCTGAATAATAACCCCAGGCTGCTTTACTATTTCGGGAACGAATATCTTGCTGCTGCCAGCCGGTATGGGAACAGCACCTATGAAATAGGTTACGGAGCCCGGCTTGGAAACTGGAACCTTGCCTTCAGACCTTATTATTTTGCGCAACATATCCGGCTGCAAACAGAAAACGAAAACTGGAGGTCGGCATCCCTTCGCGGGAAAATAAACCTGGGCTATACATATGCTGCAAGTACTTTTTTTCTTGAAGCCGACAACGGCTATACCTTCCAGAACACCTCCGGAAGACCCCAGGCGCCCTTCCTGTCCTCACGCATCAATACCTCCTACAAAAGCCAGGTGCTGGGCTTTTCTGCATTTGCACAGTTTAACAGCTATTATCTGACCGATGCCCTGGCATTGAACCTGCAGCAACCGAAATATACGTTCCTATCCCTTGGACCAACCACGGGCTTTATGCTTTTTCAGCGGCGGGTGTCTGTAAATACCGGTGCTACCTATAATTATTCCGGCTACAATCATAGTTCCAATTACGCTGTAAACGGCAACCTTCGCTGGCACCTGAAAAACAACTGGGCTGTTACAACCGATGTACTTTATGGGATCAATGTGCAGCCAATGGCCTATAGTGTAAACCAGGGCGCCGGCAACAGCTATGACCCCGGCGATCCCTCTCTGCAATACCGTTACAGCAACAGGCAGCTCCGGTTTGGAATAGAAAAAAGTTTTCACAGTAAGGATGAACTGCAGGAACGGAAGCTGGAACTTTTCTTTTATGCAGACCTGAATGCCAATGGCCGTTATGACGAGGGGGAACCCGCCGCACCGGGCGTTCAGGTACGCATCGACGGAACGATGGCCATCACCAACAAGAAGGGACTTGTAAAATTTACCGGGCAAAAAAACAAAAGCTATTCCGTTTCCATTCTCAATCATAAGAACTGGAGCCTGTTGTATAGTCCCGAAATTGTGTTGAGAAAAAACAGCCGGTTTGAAGTAGCACTTGTAAAAACAGCGTTGTTAACGGGGAAGCTGGTCTATGTGGCCGATAAATATGCTGATGCTCCACCACCGCCCGCCGGCATCCGGGTAAAGGCGGTTTCAAAGAACGGGACCTCATTTACGACCCTTATAAATGAGCAAGGCCTGTTTCATCTTTACCTACCCGAAGATCATTACATGCTTTCTGTGGAAGCCGGTGCCCTGGGCTTTACCATGCTTGAGGAAAACAAAACGGTGCAGATATTGCAACAGCGCCAGGAAGCCATTGAATTGAAGTATACTTACCGGGTCCGGAAGGTTGAGGTTACCCGGTTTAACTAAGCGTTTAGTGCGCGGTTAAGGTATAATTAATCACCGCTGTATAAGTACCGGCGGGCTTGTTGATCAAATATTGTGTTCGGGAAGGAGGTATCCGGTAGCGTATATTCAGATACCGGTCCACAACCGGAAGCGCTCCGCTCACCAGCAATTGATCGGTTGTAGAAAGAGCACTTACGGTGTTCACACCTGTTTGACCGGCGACGGGGCTTAGCTCCAGTATGCTTGCCGGCAAGGTGGCTCCGGAAGCTGTCCCGGAACCCGTAAAATCAGCAGCAGATGCTCTTACACTGATATCATAGGGCGTTGTTTTGCTTACCTGCAAATGATTGGCAATATCCAATGCCACCCCGTTTTTGTAATCTGCCGCAGTTTGAAACGGCAGGGTTACACCCGTGGTTGACAGGTTGAATTCTGAAAGGTCGTTTACGATAACATTCAGGTTTAGTACTTTGCTATAAATAGCCGCCGGGCTGGCATTGGTTCCCTGCAGGGCAAGGGTAGTGCTGTAATTTCCCTTATTGATAAACGCCGTTTTTAAATCCGCCGGGCTAATAAAAAACCGGGCTGTAAAACTGGTTTTATTCCCCACAGGCACCGGGGCATTGGCAACCAATTGCTGGCTGGTGGTCGTCAGCGGCATTATCGCACCTGTGGGTGTAGTCATTTGCACCTGTATTTTGCCCACAGCAGTTTGCGGGTCCGCTACACCGGCATATCCGTTTGTAAAACCCAGCTGCGTTGTATTTGCGGCAAGGCTCAGCTGTACCGGTACCGTATGCCGCAGCTGAAATGCGTTATTGAATTCCAGTGTGATATTCCGGAAGTATTTGAGGTTATCTACCAGCAGCGATATATCTGCCGGGGCCATGCTCTCTTTTATAAGCGGATCCACAACCACAGTGAGGATCACCTCCGCAGGCGTAACGGTTCCAACACTGATCCCGCTAAGCGAGTAAGCCAATGTATTGGAGTAGGTACCCGCCTGCCAGGCCGTTGCCCCAAGACTGGCAGCCTCATATTTTACTTCAAAATCTCCTTTGTTAAGCAATCCTAATGCTAAAAGCGCGCTGGTTATCGGCTGGTTAGACATATTAAGGATAACGGCATTATCCTGGTTTGTTCCTTTGATAAATCTGGCAGAAATCTTTGACAGGGGCACAACAATGCCCGTAACAGGAGATGGGTTCAGATCGCCGTTGCCCTTTACCAGAATATTGGGCAGCAGTGCCAGTAACGGGTTATAGTTGTATCCGCTTGCCGTTACACTTTTTGATCCGCTTATTAAGGCGTCTTCATTAATGATCAGCTGGGCATTTTGGGCGCGCAGCACAAGCGGATACCAAAGCAACAGTACCAGCCAAAAAGGCCGGATGACCCTATTCTTCCACATGAATATTTTTTTCTGCAACTTTTAATTCATTGTCGGCCCCGGCGTCCAGTATGGCTACCGCAAGATAGTTTCCGGCGGCCAGCTTAGGGAGCGGGTAATTAATCACCTGGTCATCTCCGGGCGTAATGGCAATGGGCACCGGCTCCGGCTTTATTTCTTCCCCCGTTTGCTTATTCGTTAGTTCAAACCGGATAAAACCATCTTTATGCACCTGCCCGGTATTTTGATATTTTACCACCAACCGGTGCACCGCGCTATCTTTTACATGCGGGGGTTCATAATGAAAGGCCAGGAACCGGAGTGTGCCTTTTTGCGCAGCCGGTGGTGTATAAAAAAGCTGGATACCAAATTCCATGCTGATCCGGATGCCGATACCGGATTTGTCCTTTGCCGCTGTGCGGGGCGCATTTACCTGTGTAAAAAACAACATGCTATTGCTGGCCGTTTTTTGGGTATCCGCCAGGGGGATCCGCATATTGACCGTAAAGGTCTTTTTTTCACCAGGTGCCACAACAAAATTTGTCTGGGGCAGGATGATACTGGCTGCATTGGAATGCGGAAGGCTGTTTACAGGAAAATACTGTTTAACGCCCAGCGAATCCCGGTTCCAGTCTTTCAGGCTTAATAAGAATTCATAAGACTGAGTTGTGGTATTGAATACTGTAATGGTTTCACTCACGGTTTCTCCCGGAACACCTTTGAAAAAAAGGCGCATAGGAGAAAAGGAGAGTTGCTGCGCCGGTAAACCGCAACAAAAAAAGAGGCTTAAGAAGAGGAGGCTGAGGGACCGCTGGCTCATTGAGACGTGTACTATTTAAAATAATAAAGCAGAAACTTTTGAATGTCAAAAATTTCTGCTTTTAAGTACCACAACCGCTTATTGTGCAGTAGCGGTATAAACGATATTTGTTGTATAGGTGGTTTTTGTGGCCGTTAACAATGCTGCATTCTGCGGGATCTTGTATTGTACATCAAATCCCTGATCCAGCGTAGCCGTACCTGAAATCAGGGTCTGATCTGTTTGTGTAGGCGTGATATCGGCTGGGAAACTGGTTCCGCCGGTGATACGCGCAGCCAGCTTTAAGATACTTAAAGGCAGGGAGCTCCCTCCGCCGGCAGTAAAATCAGCCGTACCGTGCACCTTTATATCGTAGGGCTTGGTACTGGTAACCCGGAACTGGTTCGCAATCTCTACTGTTTTTTCACTGTTGTAGTCGGCCGTTGTCTCGTAAACAAAATTTACTTCGTTTGATCCTGTTGGGGCTACCGGCGACACTCCGGTTACATCTTTTAGCTCTACGTTAACCGCAACGGTGCGTAATTGAGCCTGGGCAGTACTGATCATGCAAACGGCAAAAGCGGCCAGCACGATCTTGTTTTTGGTTGTTTTGTGCATTCTTAAAAATTTAAGAGGAAAAGTCAATTAAAAAGCAGCATAGTTTCCTATATCCATTGCAAAATTGAAAGAAATGCATTCCAATAAAAAATTTAGCGTATCACATGATGATGTGAACGGCTTAAAAGAGGTATTGATACACCTCTTCTACCCGGCCCATCCGGATCACTTCAATATTAAAGCGGCTTGTATTTTTCAGGGATTGGTTGTATTTTGATACGATGATCTTTTCAAAGCCCAGCTTTTCGGCTTCCGCAATACGCTGATCGATTTTGTTTACAGCCCTGATCTCGCCGCTTAAGCCCACCTCCCCTGCAAAGCAAATGGTTTGGGCCAGGGGCACATCTTCATAAGAAGACAATAAGGAACAAAGTACGGCGAGGTCAATGGAAGGATCTTCTACTTTGATGCCACCGGCAATGTTGAGGAATACATCCTTAACACCGAAATGAAAGCCGCCCCGCTTTTCCAACACGGCCAGTAACAGCTGCAGGCGCCGGAGATCGAAGCCGGTAGCCGTACGTTGTGGTGTTCCATAAACGGATTGTGTAACAAGCGACTGAATTTCGATCAGCAGCGGGCGTACCCCTTCAATGGTAGCCGCAATGGCAATACCGCTCAGCTGGTCTTCTTTTTGCGTAATTAATATCTCCGATGGATTCAGCACTCCCCGCATACCCATATCCGTCATTTCATAGATGCCCAATTCAGAAGTGCTTCCAAAACGGTTCTTTAATGTGCGCAGGATCCGGTAGGCGTAATGCCGGTCTCCTTCAAACTGCAGTACCACATCCACCATATGCTCCAGCACTTTTGGTCCTGCAATGCTTCCTTCCTTGGTGATATGGCCAATCAGGAATACAGGCGTATGGGTTTCCTTTGCGTACCGCTGAAATTCGGATGTACACTCCCGGATCTGAGAGATGCTTCCGGGTGAAGCATCAATGACCGGAGACTGTAATGTTTGTACAGAGTCTACAATAACGATCTGCGGTTTTAGCTTTTTAATTTCCTGGAAAATGGTTTGGGTAGAGGTTTCGGTAAGCAGGTAAAACTGATCATTGATCTTTTCACTACCGCCGGCAGTTAAACGGTCGGCACGCATCTTTATCTGTTGCTCACTTTCCTCTCCGCTTATATATAAAACCTTTGTATTTGTAAATTGCAGTCCGCATTGTAAAAACAACGTGCTTTTCCCGATGCCGGGCTCTCCCGCAACCAGGATGATGCTTCCCGTTACAATACCGCCGCCCAAAACCCGGTTTAATTCCACATCACGGGTTATGATCCGCTTTTCTTCCTGGCTGATGACATCATGTATGGAGATCGTTTTATTACTGCGCTTTACTTCCCCGGTATATTGATTCCAATCTGTTTTATCGGATCCTTTATCAATGATCTCCTCAACAAATGAATTCCATTGACCGCAGGACGGACATTGCCCCAGCCATTTAACACTTTCATATCCGCATTGCTGACAAAAGAATGATTTCTTAACCTTAGCCATGTGGTAAAGATAACAGAATTGAAAGTGGAGCGTTAAGATTTAAGTTCTGTGAATGAGCGGGCGATTTGGAATGAGAATTGCATATGAAAAGGAACCGTATCCCTGCAGGAAGTTTTGCTGTTTTTAGAAGCACTAAAGAAAACCAGTTCCTGCTTCCGGATCCGGTCTTCTAAAAAAGTAAAAAGGCCAATCTTTCGACTGACCTTAATACTTACTAACCCATTAAATTCTGATACTAAGGTACAATTCTGGCTTAGAAATAAAAAATCAAATTCAGTAAGCAGGGGGTTAAGAAATTAAGAACTGTTGAAATTTCAGTCGCCAAAAAGTAAGCAATATTTTGATTATTAATTATTTATTAACAAAACCAGGCTTCAAATATCTTCAAAAAAACTTATCTACATGACAAAAAGTCAGCCAAATCTCCAATATTATCATTGGATGGAGATTTGCTGGGTATAAAGAAAACTCAAGAAATATGACACCAGGAATTATGATGGTATCGCTGCTATTTATGGGTATCAGCATGATCGTATCAATGATTTTGAAGAGCAAATTCAGCCGGTACAGTAAAGTTCCGCTGGCTGCCGGCCTGAGCGGAAAAGAAGTTGCAGAAAAAATGCTCCGGGAAAACGGCATCTACGATGTTCAGGTAACTTCTGTGCAGGGGTTCCTGAGCGACCACTATGATCCGGCTAAAAAAACCGTAAACCTGAGTCCGGAAGTTTATGAAGGACAAACGGTGGCTGCAGCAGCTGTGGCAGCGCACGAGTGCGGCCATGCCGTACAGCATGCCCACCAGTATGCACCACTTCAGATGCGCAGCAAGCTGGTACCGGCTGTTCAGTTCAGCTCCATGATCGTAAACTGGGTGCTCCTGGCTGGTATCATTATGGCCGCTTCGGGAAGTTATACCCTGCTGCTGGCGGGTATTGTGTTAATGGGAATTACAGTGGTATTCTCTTTAATTACCCTGCCGGTTGAATTTGATGCCAGCAGGCGGGCCCTGGCCTGGTTAAATCATACCAATGTAACCAATAGCACCGAATACCCCATGGCGAAGGATGCTTTAAAATGGGCGGCCACCACCTATGTTGTTGCAGCCCTGGCAGCCGTGGTAACCCTGTTGCAATACATTTCCATCCTGATGAACAGAAGGGACTAAACAATCGTTTCGTATAATGGGAGCGGGGCTGCTACCGCCGGTAAAAAAAGCTTGTTAAAATGCATTACCGCAACTGGTACGCCACCACCTTTTTTGCGTTAAAAGTGGGCATATAAATAATCCGCTTAACGGGATCATATCCCATATCGGCCGTGTTCATTTTTTCCAGGTGTGTATCCAGCAACAACTCCACTTGTCCCGATGCTGTTACATAAAACAGGTATCCGCTCCATGCGCTTACAAGGAAATCGCCATTCCCAACCGGCTCAATACCATCGATCCCCTGTGGAAGCTCTGCGATGGTGGATACCTGCTTGCGGGCGTCTGCCTTCTTTAATTTTTTTCCTTCTGCAAAATACAGCGCATCTCCTACTACTTTTAACCCGTTGGCACCTTTAACACTATCCAGGTATACGGACGGGCGTCCATTTTCCAGTTTCCAGATCCTGGCCTTCCGGGAATCCGAAACAAACACGGCCCCCTTGCTATCTGTGGTAATATCATTTAAACCGGTGGCGCCTTCCAGGGGTATTTTTTTCTCAACACGTCCTTTGACTATATCCACCACCACTACTTCATCAATATCCGCTACAAAAAGTTTGTTTCCTACCCGTCCCAGGCCCTTGGGTGCATTGAGTCCCTCAATCCAATGGCCGTTGAATTGCCGGCCGTTCAGGTCCAGCTTTCCGATGCCCCCGATGCCGTCTTTATCCCATCCGCCACCATTGATGAGCGACACGTAAAGCGTATTGGCCGCAATATCGGGCAACACCGATTCCGGTACCGGGATGATGGTATCGGTTTCCCATAGCTTTTCAACTTTATGCACCTGTGCGGTTGCCATACCGGAAATCAACAGACAAATAAAAAGCATCTTTTTTTTCATAACAGCAAAGTTTATAAATATTACAGCCCTGTAAAGAAACAGAAACATAGCGGCCGGCTATTGCATTTTATTGGCAATAAATGCAACTATTTTAACCTTCACAATCCCGGGCGATTTCTTGAATAAATTTATAAAAAAACGCAAATATTTGGTAAAATGCTAAAAACCGGCAGCTCTATGCTCCTTTCGGTGAAAAACTTCGACAACGATTGCGTAGATTTTTCGCGCAAAAGTCTATAAACTTCTAATTTTATTCCTGCTTGTAATAACAATTGTTTGACGAATCCATTTGGCTATGAGACCTCAGTTGCTTAAAGTTGCTAATGAACCGCAGCGTTCATTTAATGTCCGCAGGGACCTCGTTCCGCATGTAAATAACCGATGGCATATGCATGCAGAGCTGGAGCTCATCCATATTAAAAGCGGGGAAGGCACACAATTTATCGGGGACAGCATTACATCCTTCCAAAGCGGAGATGTGATACTGGTGGGGCCCAACTTACCGCACTACTGGAAATTTGATGACCTGTTTTTCGAAGAGGCATCCCGCCGCACTACCGATGTGCGTGTGGCACATTTCAACGAAAATTTTCTTGGTGGCCAGTTCCTTCAACTGCCGGAAAACAATGGTATCCGGAGCCTGCTTGAAAAATCACGCAGGGGATTACAGGTGCAGGGACATGCCAGGGCTGAGGTTGCCGCTATTTTAGAAAAACTGCTGACCGTTGAAGGCAGTCAGCGGATCATATTGATGCTGGAAGCACTGGCCATCATTGCCGAAGAAAAAGACTGTTTCCAATTGTCCTCCATCGGGTTTAAACCGGATGGAGTTACTACCGATAACGAACGGATACAGGCCATTTTTGATTATACCATTAAAAACTTCAAACGCAAGATCAAACTGGAAGAGATTGCCGATGTGGCCAATATCAGTCCCAACTCTTTTTGCCGCTTTTTTAAATCCCGTACCCGCAAAACCTATTCCCAGTTTCTTATTGAACTGCGGGTAGGCCATGCCTGTAAATTGCTGATCGAAACCAATCAATGTCTGAAGCGGCTCTGTTTCGAAAGCGGGTTTAACAACTTTACCAGTTTTCATAAATACTTTAAAATTATCACGGGAAAAAGTCCCATGATGTACCAGAAAGAATTTACTGCTTAAACAGCGCCGTATTTTATGGATGTTTTACAACGGGATCAGCTGGTCCAGCCTGTAAGCTGTGGTATCTTCCCAGCCCGGATCTTCTGTAACACGCCCCTTGGCACCACCGCAGCTTTGCATGCAACACAGCAATCCAGGATGCGTGTGGTCTGCTGTAAGCCAAAATAATTTACTGATTGGCTAATGAACCGTGGTATTTTTAAACAAGTATTTTGTCACTTGCATCGGTTTCAACAGGTATTACCTCCAATAAGTCTGGACTCTTAATCATTTTACACCATGATACATCGGAATCATTATACATTGTTTCTTTCGCTCCTGCTGGTTGGTTGCAGCATGGCCTTTAGCGCATTTGCACCGCTTCACAAAGAAAAGCCGAAGCAAACAGCCCCTACCCCACCTCCGCCGCTGAGGCTTCCGCAAGGGTTTACCGCTCATACCCTTATCGACAGCACCGCAAAAGCGCGGGATATTGTGGTAACACCGCAAGGCATTATTTATGTAAAGCTATCGCGCCCAAAAAACGGCAAGGGCATCCTGGTATTGCAGGAAGGCGCCAACGGAAAGGCACAGGTTACCGGTGGATTTGGAAACTACAACGGAACGGGACTCTATTTAAAAAATGGTTTTTTATACGCCTCTTCCAATGAAGCTGTTTTCCGGTATAAGCTCAATGAAAAAAACGAGGTGGTAAATCCCGATCAGCCGGAAACCATCATTACCGGTTTAAAAATGGGCCGGCAGCACGAAACAAAATCCGTTGTACTGGATAACGACGGGAACATCTATGTAAATATCGGCTTCCCCATGAACTCCTGCCAGGAAAAAGACCGGCAGCCCGGATCCATGGGTATTCCCGGTTGTCCGCTGCTGGATTCTGCAGGTGGCATCTGGCAGTTCAGGGCCGATAAACAAAACCAGTCTTATCCCCAGGGCACACGGTATGCCACCGGGCTTAGAAATGTTGTCGGTCTTGACTGGAACACCCAAAACAATACCCTTTTTGTGATGCAGCATGGAAGGGATCAGCTGCATGATCTTTTCCCGGACCTGTACACAGCAAAACAATCGGCTGAACTTCCTGCGGAATGTATGTATATGGTTAAAAAAGGCGATAATGCCGGTTTCCCTTTTATCTATTACGATCCTTTTCAAAAGAAAAAGATCCTTGCCCCTGAGTATGGCGGCGATGGCAAAAAAGAAGGCAGTGCCGGCTATATCGACCCTGTAGTAGCGTTTCCCGGGCACCTGGCCCCCAACGGGCTGCTGTTTTACACCGGCAACCAGTTTCCGGAAAAATACCGGAACGGGGCCTTTGTTGCTTTTCATGGTTCCTGGAACCGGACACCGGAAAAACAGGAAGGATTTATGGTAGCTTTTGTTCCTTTTAAAGACGGTAAACCCGCCGGCGACTGGGAAGTATTTGCAGACGGCTTTGCCGGCGTTCCGGAAGTGCTTACACCCCGGCAGGCGCAGCACCGCCCCTGCGGACTGGCCCAGGGACCCGATGGCTCCCTGTATGTAACAGACGATGTTAAGGGCACGATTTATAAGATCGAGTATAAAAATAATTGAAAAAGCAAGCGGATCATCCGAACCGTTTGCACACATCATATCTACTATTTGGCCACAGATGAAAAAAATGATCCTTGCAGCGCTTTTGTTTGGCTGCATTTCTCCCGTGTTCTCCCAAACAGTAAAGAAAGCTGCCCCTGTAAAAAAGGCCGCGCCGGCAGCCGGTTTGCCAGCAGTTTTGAAGAGCGGGAAACTGGTATATCAAAAGTTTTGCCTCTCCTGCCACCAGGTTGATGGTGGTGGAGTGCCTAATCTGAATCCACCCATCATTGGCACCAGCCAGGTAATGGGGAAAAAAACGTCCCTCATAAACATTGTGCTGCATGGCATGCAGGAGCGGGTTGAAATTGACGGGGAACTGTATTCAAACAATATGCCTCCGTTTAAAGCACTGACCGATCAGCAGGTGGCAGACGTGCTTACCTATATCCGGAAGAGTTTCGGAAACAATGCCAGTGCCGTTACAAAAACAGAAGTAGCGCTGGTGCGTTCAGGGAAAATAAAATAATGCCGGTTCGGCAATAAAGCAGCAACACACATGCTTATGTCAACTTCTTTCAGGACGGTTACAATTGTGAACCTGTTTTTGTGAACTTTTTTTTTGTTCACAAAAATGCGTTCACAGTTTTTGCATAGAACGCCCGCCCACCATGTGCCGGGGGTCTGCAGGCGGTATGCTCTGGGCGGTATGGACGTTCATCGGTATCACCGGAAAGGCGTTACAATAGCGTTTATCGCTTCCCATAATACAGGAATATCCGGGTTGCCCTGAAGCTTTTATTCAATTATGTGATACTGCTTTGAGGTGGATTCATGGAAATATAGTTGAAGCGGGTAATAAAGCCAGTACTGCCGCATATTTATTGTAGTGATCACCGGCTATAGAGCAAAGACCGGTGCAGGAGGACCATGTATCTTTTGGAATTGTTTCACAGCGTTCGTTTTGTCTGGCACTATAAATATAATAAAAAAACAGCACCCGTTTCCGGATGCCGCTAACAAGTTATTATCTGTATGGCCGGTACCCGCCTAGAGTTTTTTCAACACGGCTCTTGTTTTTTCCAGCATCCGCATGCGGTCTGCATCCATTCCTCCTGCCGAATAAATATTCATTTCAATTTCCGTAAGCGTATGGAATACCTCATCCTGAAGTGCCTGGGGAACATTCCGGAGTGTCATTTGCTCTTTTAAACCGGTTTTATTGAACAAGGCGGCTGATATCTGGTAACGCTGCTCCAGGTATTGCACCATGCCTTGTTTTAGCAAGCTGTAAAAAGAGCTGCCGGCCTTGGCAACCGCGTTTTCCGCGGGCTGCAGCAATGCATCGATCCCCGCCGGTGCCTGCGGAACCGGTTCGTATGTTACGGGCTTTGTGGCCGTTGGTTGCTGGCGGGCAGGCAACTTTACAGCCCGTTTTCTTTTTGACCGCCGCACCAGGAACAGCACCAGCAGTAACAGCGCTACCCCACACAGGCCAACAAGCAGTGCGCCAAAATTATCATTGCGTTCTGCATTATTCGTTACCGGGGCCTGATCGCGCCGGATCGATCCGGGTTCCCTGGAATAAAATGTGATGGCGGGGTTACTGATCGTATTATAGCGATTTTGCCGGGCGTCAAAATAGGCAAACCGGATCGGCATAAGGGTGTAAGTACCTACCTTTCCAATTGTAAAAGGGATAGTAAAGGTTTTTACTCCCGCGGCGGTACGGCTGTTGCGGTTGTATTGCTCCTCTATACCGGGCGGATATACCACGATTTCCCTGGGCCATTCTACCGCAGGCTGTGTTACCTGGCTAAAATCGCCTGTTCCGGAAATGATAATCTGCAGGGTTCCCCGCTCGCCTGGTGTAAAGTTGATCTTTGAAAGCTTTATGTTCATTTTAAAATCGCCCACCGCCCCGTTATAAACGGCTGCAGGGGCATTGGCCGGAGCCTGCTCCACATTAATGGAAATAGGCACGGAAGCAATCGTCATGCGGTATTCCCCGTTCTTCAAGGGAATATTGTCATCAGCACCTTCCAGGATCGAACTTCGGTTACCGGATGCATCTACCAGCCGGATGCGGTTGCTGATCACCATCGGGTCCAGCTCCAGCTTTCCTGCCTCCATGGGCGTCAGCTGCACTTTCCGGATGGTATGTACATCGAAGGTTTCTCCGTTCACCGTTTCGCGGCTCACCATTCCATCGCCGGCGCTGATCAGATCCCGGAACTCAAACCCTTTAAAGGCAGGGTCCTTTACTACTTCAGAAACCGATTCCAGTGAAGAGTAGAGTTTATAGGTAACAATGATCGGCTCGCCAACATAACAATTGGTTTTATTGGCATATACATTCAAATAAATATTGCTTCTTAACCTCGCCTCCAATACGTTCCGCTGGGCCCTTACAGAAAAAGAAGCCATCAGCAGGAATATCAATAAACCAAACCGTTTCATGCGTGCTTTTTAAAGATGCTACCTGCCGGGGCAGGCCGTTTAATGAAAACTACAGGAAATCTATAGGCGGTCACAGCAAATCGCGTCCTGTTTATAAATCACCCAATTGCGGTCTTAAGATAATACTTTCCACGCAAGCTGCATCAGAAAGCCGGGTGCTTGTTTCAATCAGCATGGCAATATCAGCCGCTTCCATAATCCGCTTTTCGCTATTGTCAAATCCCTTCCAGGAAGCCGTCATTACTGCTCCCGGAAATAAGGCTGCCACTTTTATCCCATGTGGCTTTAATTCCTCCCGGAGATTCTGACTAAAACCGTTCAACGCAAACTTACTGATGCTATAAGCGCCCCCACCGGGATAGGCCTGTAATCCGGCCACCGAACAAATATTAAATATAAAACCGTTGCGTTTTTCCTTCATCGCAGGCAACAAGGCCCGGGTAAGATGGTAGGCACTGTACAAATTGGTGGCCAGCTGGCTTTCCAATACGCCATCGGCTTCATCGCTTACATTACCCGGCTCAAAAAAACCGGCGTTATTGATCAATACATCCGGCACGCCCTGCTCCAGGGCCCAGCCAGCCAGTGCCTGTGCCTGTTCTTTTATAGAAAGATCGAACGCTTTAGCCCGGAAATCCGCATCCGGGTATTTTGTTTGTAATGACTCCAGCGCATGGTAAAGCCGCACTTCATTTCTTGAAGTGATGAGCACCCGGTTCCCTTTTTTTGAAAAAATTTCAGCTATGGCAAACCCGATCCCTTGCGAAGCGCCGGTAATTAAAATATTCATACACGATTCATTTAACCCTGCGAAGTACGTATAATTTTTTTTATGGTTTCGTTAAAGAAGGAATCAGCTTTTAGCTATCAGTTAGGAGTTTTCAGTTAGCAGTCGTTAGTTATCAGTTTTAAGTTATTAGTTTTAGCAGCGCAGTAGACCGCTGACGACTGAAAACTGACGCCTGAAAACTAATTTACCTATCTTAGCCCCAAAATTATATCTGTGTACATTCGACAGCAGCTTTGTATTTCGCCACAGCAAACCGTTGATCCGGTAAACCTGGATGCAGTGATTCCTGCTGCAAACGGAAAACTGGTGGCCCTTGAACCGGTGCTGGAGGGGGTGCCTCCGGGTATGCTGCGTAGAATGAGCAAGGCGGTTCGTATGGGTATTGGGGCCGGGTTACCCCTGTTAAAGGACGCAGTACCGGATGGAATCATTATCGGCACAGCAAACGGCGGTATGGAAGATTGTATCAAATTCCTGAACCAGATCATTGATTATGAAGAAGGGATGCTCACACCCGGTAATTTTGTTCAAAGTACACCTAATGCCATCGCCGGTCAACTGAGCCTGATCACTAAGAACCGGAATTACAATGCCACGCATGTGCACCTGGGACTGGCATTTGAAAATGCACTACTGGATGCCCAAATGTTTCTTTCCGATAACCCGCAGCAGCTATACCTCACGGGTGCCGTGGATGAAATATCGACCTATAATTATAATATTGACCGGCTGGCCGGCTGGTATGATCCGGAACTGACCAGTACAGCGCTCTTTCAAACAGAGCATACGGCTACTATTGCCGGCGAAGGTGCCGCCCTGTTTTTGTTAAGCGGAACCCCGGACGGCGCCCTGGCCCGGATTGAAGCCGTGGAGATCTTGCATACAGAAGATCCGCAGTATGTAGCAAAACGGCTGGAACAATTGCTGGCAACCTACCCGGCTACCCCAAACACCCTTTGGCTGTCGGGTGATAACGGTGATAACCGCTATCGTTTTTTTTACAGCAATCTCGAAACACTGATTCCTTTCACCACCCTGCTCCGGTTTAAGCATTTATGCGGCGAGTATCCCACCGCCAGCGCTTTTGCTGCCTGGCTGGCTGCCTACATCCTGCAACAACAGGCGGTGCCTGCCACCCTTTTAAAGAAAGGGGCCGTGCCTTCCGGTATTGAACGCGTGATCATTTACAACCAGTATCATGGTAAACAACATAGTTTCCTGGTATTGGCAAAACCATAAACATCCCCGGTTACCATTGCTCCCGCTTTTTTCCGTCTTTTTTTGAAAGTACGTAGGCAAACTTTATATCGATAGCAGGATAAAAAGAACTGGGCGATGGATGTCTGATGACCGTGTTGGACCCGTTGCTATTATAATAAATGGTGCTCGTTTGAACCTGGGACACGGCATACCCCAGCCCTGCGTGTGTATTTATAAGCCATTTTCCTCCAATATTGCGCTGTATGCCCCAATGTACATTGATAAGCGATGTACCGGTATAATAGTCCGTGTCGAAAGGAGCCACCAGTTTTACTTTTACGCCAAAATAATTGGCACCGTTCAACGAGGTGTTTCGATCCCTGCTTGCCCGCTTTGCAATATTGTAATAAAAACGGGGATTGATATTCAGGTAAAGCGCAGGGGTTTCATACTTGCTGCTTGCAAAAACATAAGAAAATGAATGGTCTTTAATTTCATAATTCCCGCCTACGCCAATATTTGCATCGAGGGTAAATGTAGCGGCTAATTTGGCTTCATATCCGAAACCGATACCGCCGGGGCCCGCCTCAATTTTTGCCAGGCTCCGTACGGAAGCCTGCTGCGCATTAGCCATTAACAATAAAAAGCTACACCCAATCGTAAATAAAATGTTTCTCATTTGTTGATCACTGTTTTGGTACAATCGGGTGTAAAGATACCGGATAATGCCAAAATACAGGATTCAAAATCCTCTGCCTTACTGAGGTTGCCCACCAGCCCTGGAACAGAGCCTGGCCGAATATGGTTAACATCCGGCTTAAGCGATCATTAAATGGCCGGTGCTTCACAGGAATTGATTTTGATACCAGCGCGCGATTTCAGAAAGGTATGCCAAGGCCGGCAAATCGCTGCCGAAATATACCTGGCCATTGCCGGTTTTTCAATAAGGTTGTATCAAAGGCGCTGCTTTGCTATGTCGCTCCGATTCATTCTATTGCCGCATCTGCCGCGGCTTCACCCGTATTCACCGCCCCTTCCATAAAGCCCTGCCAATCCGCCATGTGCTCGCCTGCAAAAAAAGTATGCAAAAAGTTCTTCCGGAGTTCGGGCACTGCCTTAAACCATTGCCCGATGCCATAAAGTGCATATGCGCCATACGAATACGCATCATTGCCCCAATAATAATTTGCCTGGCTTTTGAGCAGGGGCCGCAAATTGCCAAAATGTGGTTCCAGGCAACGGAATACATCATTTGCTAAAAATTCATTGGACTGATTGGCATTGGATGCCGCTTTATCCCCAATGCTATAGGCGATCAATACCCCTCCGGCGGAGGGCTGATTTTTAGTAGCATGATAAAAATAATGCGGCGACTGGTCCGATACCAGGTCAAAGGCTTCTTCTTTCCAGAAACGTTCCGAAAAATGCAGGGCATGTTTATTGATCCGGGCATACTGCAGCGCATTTAAGGTAGCAGCAAGCGACTCCGGCAGTACCGGGTCCCATCCAATCTTCTGTACAGAAAAAGCAGGAATAGCGCAGATCAGTTTATCGCCGGTAAATTTCTTTCCGTTGGAGCAAATCACTTCTACCCGGTCTTTTTGAATAATACGGGCAACATGATGATTGCAATGGATATGTTCCCCACCGATCTGTTCCCGCATTTTTTGCGCCAGCATGGCATTGCCCCCTTTAATCTTCAGATCCATCTCATTCTTCTCGCTGCTTTCCGCATACTCTGCCAGCGCTGCAAGGGCAGAAACATGGCGGATGCTTTCCCCAAAATCGGTACTATCCAACAGTTCCCGTATGTCAAGATCGCGGCCATTACAACCGTTGTTAACCAGGAACCGCCACCAATCGTATTGATCCAGCTGCTGCTTATCGGTTTCTTTTAAATGCGGATAGGCCTCCAGTATTTCTTTAAATTTGGTGTTCCATGCATCACTATAATCCCATGAACCGGGAGCATTATATTGCCCTTTGTAAATAAGATGAGTGTTCATCTGGTTATTTTCCAATGCCAGACCGAATTCTGAGCAGAGTTCCTGCATGCGTGTATGCGAATTTCCCACCCATTCTCCTCCCAGCTCTACAACCAGTTGCTCACTTACAGGATGCGAAAAAACACGTCCGCCGATCCTCTTCCGGCTTTCAATTACTGTTACCGCAATTCCTTTCTGTTTCAGCCGCAACGCAGCAGACAGCCCTGCAAAGCCGGCACCAATCACAATAACTTCGGGCTTCTTTGAAAAATAGCGGTTGAACGGCGTATGTGCGGAAAGGATCAGTGCTCCTGCAGACAGTGTGCTTTGGCGAATAAAACGGCGACGGTCCATGATGATTTATTTGGGGACCTGAAGATAAGCTGGCAACAGAAGCCGGAGTATACCTGAAACCAGTGAGTACTTACCGGTTTATCTGCGCCATTACAGCAGCCAGCGGCATTTCCTCCAGCACGGTGCGGCCCGGTACCTGGCCCTTGGTTTGCCATTTTACCAGGCGGATCGACCCGTTCTCTATTTCGATGCCGGTAATATCGCCATCTGAAAAGCAGCAGCAGCCCGTATTAAAATAGGTAGGCAGCATTTTCTTATAATCAAATACCAGGTTATTAAAACGGTCCTGGTACAGGTTGGTTTCTTCCTGTATCTTTTTGATCGTTTCCTCATCGTTCTTTGTTTTGGCGATATCCATCTGGCGATACAACCGCTCAATATGTGTCAGCGATTCAAAAACGGGCTGATGCGTATGACCGGTGATCAGCAGGATGCGGTCCTGCTCTGCCGACCATTCGTACATGATTTCATTGTGCACCGTTTTTTTATACGCATTGTTGGAAGGTTCATTGGTATTGATCTGCAGATACGACTGCAGTGGTCCCCAGATCCGGGAGATAAAAAATTTGGTAAACCAGTTCCCATCGCTGTTCATATCGCCCTGGTGCCCATGTGTACAAAAGATACGCAGCTCTTCCCCATTGATCTCTGTACGGAGGAGCACGCCTTCCCAGGCTTTAACTTTTTCCCCATACAGCAGCTCCAGCTCCAGCCCCGCCAGCGGGTCATTGCCCCAGTACAGATCATGGTTGCCGATCACCTTCACAAAAGCATCGCGTTGTACAAACGCCTGCTCCGCTATAAATTCGTCCTTGTTGTATTTCTTAACTTTTGAAAGCGTATTTTCCCAAAGCTCTTCGCAATCGCCCAGGTTTATAAACCGGAAGAGCCGTTCATTGTAATACTTTAATGCCGCCCGGTAAGCCGGGGCAGCCATTGCAAAATCATCGGCACCATTGCGTGCACCCTTGTGCTGATCGGAGAAAATAATCAACCGGTCTGCCTGATTATCAAAACTGATCACCGGCCCCAGTTTACCGGGATTGTTTAAAATATGATTGAAAAGCCTGGTAAGCGCATCATAGATCCGGGCCTTATCCGGGCTGGAATCAAACTTTCTGGCAGCCCATAAAACGGGTTTTAACAAAAGGGACCGAAGAAACCGGCGCATGGTTTCAAAATTACATATTTGGGATTTATCAGGTCAATAAGGTTGCTCCAACCGAATTGATCCTTGTGTTACATGCCCGGGTAAACAGGGCCGTAACGGAGTTTTTTTGCACGACGTTGCCCTTTTCCGGGATAGATAATATCATGGGCAGTTTCATAGCCTTCGTTTGCGGTATCCAGCAATCGTTTCATCGCATTTCTTCTGCGTGCTTCACATACCGCACCTGTAACTGCAGATGCAGCGATTCCCAAAATCACAAATCCTATTAAACGATACGTATTCTTCATCACTCAAAACTATTTATTCATAACTGTAAGATATGAAATAAATGGCAAAAGTTGCTTGCTTTTTATCATTTTTAAACGAATGAGCGTTAGCAACAAATTTCCATTTACCGATATGCAAAAATATCTGTGAATGGCACAAGCGGCTATTAACCGATTGCTAATTCATAATAAATTAACAGCAGTAGGAACTAATTGTTGGATGGTTTTCCAAAATTATCTTTTCGTTTATGCGCAAAAAGCCAGGGCAATAATCCGGGCTCTGCAAAGGCCGAATCCCAGCTGTTATGCCCCGCCTCCGGATAATAAGTGGCCCGCACATCCACTCCTTTGGCTTTCATAGCCTCCTCCATTTTACGGGAATATTCCGGTGCTACCACTACATCTTTATCGCCGTGAAATACCCACCATGCTGTGTTTTTTAAATGCGCGGCAATGGCCGGATTGGCACCACCGCAAATGGGAACAGCGGCAGCAAATGCATGCGGCATGCGGTTTACAATTTCAAAAGTGCCCATGCCACCCATACTTAACCCCATCACATATACCTGGTCTTCTTTGATCCGGTATTGCCGGCCCAGGTTATCCATCAATCCCATTACCAATTGCATACTGGGCGAAGGCGGCCCATCCTCTGTAAAATAAAAACTCCGCTTTCCGTCTGCATCTGCAATCGTCTGCACATTGCTCCAATAGTACTTTACTGCATTTTGCGGAAAGACCACAATCGCCGGAAAATTTTTCCGGTTTTCTGCTTTTAAAAACAGGGCGGCGCCATGCAATAACTGGGCTTCATTATCGTTACCGCTTTCACCGCGGCCATGCAGGAACAATACCAGCGGATATTTCTTTTTCGGGTTATAGTTTTCAGGTAATAATAACCGGTAGGGTAATGTATCACCGCTTTGTATGAACCGGAATTTCTGAAATAACGAATAGTCCTGTGCATGGGTTATGAACGAAATCAAAACAGCAGCAAGTACCAGCAATCCCTTTTTCATCATATCATTTTATAATTAGTATTTCGTTTATGCGGATCTTTCATCTGTATATCCGGATCATTTTTGAAACACCCGTACATAGTCTACTTCCATCACCGCTTTGTTGAGTTGCTCATCCACTCCTTTAACACCGCCCCAGTTTCCGCCGATGGCCATATTCAGCAGCAGGTGAAACTTTTGATCAAAGGGCCATTCACTAAATCCCTTCCCGGTGTTCTTAAATGAAAAGAACAACTGGTCGTCTACAAAGAAATCGATCCGGTCTTTATTCCATTCCGTAGCATACAGGTGAAAATTTGTTCCGGCATCCTTTAAAAAGAAGCCTTTTGTTTTTTGTGTACCGATTACATGATTAAAGGATTTGGTATGCACGCTGCTGAAGACGGTATCCGGGTTATAGCCTACATTTTCCATGATGTCAATTTCACCGCTTGCCGGCCAGCCACCATATTTCCAATCGGTAGGCAGCATCCATATGGCAGGCCATACACCCCGGCCAACCGGCAGACGGGCACTTACTTCTACCCGGCCATATAACCAATCGCCTTTTCCCTTTGTAACCAACCGGGCAGAGGTATAGGTATTCTGCTCCCGTTTTTCTTTGTGGGCAATGATCAGGAGCTTCCCGTTTTTAACGATGGCGTTATTACTATCGGCCTTTGTATAATATTGCAGTTCTCGGTTACCCCAGCCATGGCCTCCCACATCATAGCCCCATTTACTTTCATCCGGCAACCCGTTCTGATTGAACTCATCGCTCCATACCAGTTTCCATCCCTTGGATGCAGGCATCGCTTTGATCCGCTCCGCCAGCAGTTCCGGTTCGTTGGTAGTAATGAACTCAAACCCGTTTGCCAGGAGCCAATCCATTTCGGCCGCTGTATTTACCGTCCAGGCATTCAGCACCACCTGGTGTTGCCGGGCCTGCGCAATCCAATCCGGGTGTTTTTGAAATACCGAATAATGATAATCCACTCCGTCCAATCCTCCGGCCCTGATCGCTTCCGGCGATTTATCACCATTCAGGTATTGCACATGGGCCCGGGGATCCAGTTCTTTTACCTTTTTGCAGATATCATAGTCAAAGCTGATATAAACCGTCATGGGAGCGGCTCCCAGTTTGTGCACCAGGTTTACCACCCGTTGTGCCACCAATTGTCCCCGTTCCTTACTGATCACCGATGGTTTTATTTCCAGCACCAGGCGGGTTGACCGGTTATTTTTTAAGCCAGCCTGGAGATAGGCTCTTAATGTGGGCAATGATTCTCCGTTTGACAATGGCGTTTTGATCAGATCTGCATAAGAGGTGTTTTCGATGGATAGTTTATTATAATGCGGATCATGGTTGATGATGAGTGAATCATCAGCGGTCATCTGTACATCAAATTCGGACCCGGTACACTTTAATTCGATTGCGTGTTTCAGGGACGCAATGGAATTTTCCGGGAGCTGGTTCTTCTTAAATGCCCCTCTATGCGCCACAATGGGATTGGCGGCAAAACTTACCTTACCTTTTGAAGATTGTGCGTTTGCCGGTATGCTGCCGCTTAACAATAGGGCCAGTACCGCCGCCGGAAATAATCCTTGTTTCATCTGTTTACTTTAATTGTTTTTCGTCCGATGGAATTTCGCATAGGAAAATATTCAATTCAACCGGATATACAAATGAATACGTTCTTGTGTTCCATCTCATGTTTTTATTTAAAAGAATTGCTTTTGTTTTATTTCAATGCCTGGTACACCAGGGCTGCAAATTTATCCTCTAACTCTCCGTGTGAGAACGGCCATTGCTGTACAAAAAGCAGTGCCACGATCTCCTCCCGGGGATCGCCCCAGTAAGAGGTACCAAAGAATCCGCCCCAGGCGAAGCTTCCAGCAGATTGTCCCAGTTTTAAAAATCCTTTATCGGTTGTAATTTCAAAGCCCAGTCCAAATTTATTGTTGCCCAGGGAAAGATCACCGATCTGGTTCTGGGTCATCATTTCTACAGAATGCCGGGACAACAGGCGCTTTCCGTTATATACGCCTTTGTTTAAGATCAGCTGCAAAAAAGCAGCATAATCCGCGGTAGTGGAAACCAGGCCCGCGCCACCGGAATAGTACCCATTGTTATTTACCGGGTAATTCACCGTAATTCCGCGAAAGGTTGTATCGGCCCAGGGAATGGGAGCCCGGGTGGTTTTATCTTCTGTATAAACACTTACCAGGCGCGATTGTTTTGCATCCGGTAACTGAAAATATGTATCCTTCATGTTCAGCGGTTCGAAGATCCGTTTATGGAAAAATTCATCCAGGCTCATGCCGGAAGTAACCTCAACGAGCCGGCCCAATACATCGGTATTCAATCCATAGGTAAACCGCTCGCCCGGTTGATGCACCAATGGCAGGGTTCCCAGCTTATCGATCGCATCTGCCAAACGCTGGGGATGTATCACAAATCCTGCGGGAATACCAGCCTTGGCGTAAATGGCCTTCATGCTGGGTGATCCTATTTGTGCATAATCCAGCCCTGAAGTATGTGTGAGCAGATCACGGATGGTAACACTTCTTTTTGCTGGCACCACAGTATAGGTAGAATCTGCCGCATTAAACTGGTCTAATACTTTAGCGTTTGCAAACGCAGGAATGTACTTTGAAATAGGATCGTCCAGCAAAAATTTCCCTTCCTCAAAAAGCATCATTACTGCCAGGCTGGTTATGGCCTTGGTTTGCGAAGCGATCCGGAAGATCGCATCCGTCTTCATTGGTGTTTGGGCATTGCTTATACCAAATGCTTTGTTGTACACAATAGTACCTTTATGTACAATGAGCGCCGACGCTCCGTTGATCCAGTTCTTTTGTACATAATCCTGTATCACATTGCTGATGCGTTGCAGGCGCTCCTCATCAAAACCATTGGCGGCGGTTTTGCCCGGAGCGGGGGGCTTTATCTGCGCTACAGCAGTAAACTGCAGGAGCAGGCCCATAAGTAACAAGCGAATCCGTTTCATTGGTAAAATTTGGCACCTAAACTACAAAAAAATACAGGGAAAACCCGTCCGGAGCGGTAATAAAAAGCAGGTTGCAGCAAAATCATGAAGCAGAAAATAGCGGATCGCCTGGAGTGGTCCGTTTGTTCTTAAGGTTTTATCTGTCGAAAACCACCTGTTTTTCAAACCTCCGGTGTTGCCGGATGTACTACCGGCGATCGTCTTTTTGAAACCCGTTCCCGGTAGTTAAGGGATCAACAGCTGTTCTGTTCTTTTGCTTTTTACCAGGCGAAGGATTTTACTGCATAACTCTTCCCGGTCAAATGGCTTTGAAATAAAATCATTGATGCCCATTGCCATGCAGCGTTCATATTCGCCCTGGAAGGTATGGGCCGATAAGGCAATGATGGGGACCTGTTTTTTGCTGCTATCCAGCACCCGGATCCTTTGCGCCGCTTCATACCCGTCCATTACCGGCATCTGAAGGTCCATCAGGATAATATCAAAATCAGCCTGCTGGTATTTTTCCAGGGCCAGCAGTCCGTTTTCCGCAAGTTCTGTTTCAAATCCCTGCATTTTCAGCACTTTTATGACCAGCATCTGGTTGATCTTATTGTCTTCCACAACCAACACCCGTATGCCCCGGCAATCTGTATCGATAGCGCCGGTATTTTCTGTTACTGCCGGTTCTGTTTCCCCGCATTTTGTAAAGGACAACCTGAAATGAAACCGCGATCCTGCACCCGGTTTGCTGTCTACGAACAACTCGCCCCGCTGCAGTTCAATGAGCTGTTTAACGATGCTCAGTCCCAGCCCGATACCACCAAACCGGTGCGCATTCATATGCGCCACCTGCTCAAAGCTCTCAAAGATCCGTTCCTGTTGCTCCGCAGGGATGCCAATGCCGGTATCTTCCACTTCAAATGCTACCATGTAATAATCTTCATGCGTTGCTGTTAAGCGGGCCGATAACCGGATACTGCCCATGCTGGTGAATTTTATGGCGTTTGACAACAGGTTCAGCAAAACCTGGTTCAGCCGCACGGAATCTCCCATAACTTTTTCCGGCAACTGCGGATCAATATAACATTCAATGACCAGGCCTTTTTGCCGGGCCCTGGGTTCCATCATCAGTTTTGCGGTATGAACAACATCTCCCGGGTTGAAGGGTGCATTTTCAAAAACGATCTTACCAGCCTCCATCCTGGAAAAATCCAGGATATCATTTAAGATAATCAGCAGGCTGTCGCCCGATTTTATAATAATGCGAATATATTCCTGCTGTTCGCGGGTAGTGAGCGAATCTTCGAGCAGGCGGGCAAAGCCCAGGATCGCGTTCATGGGCGTGCGTATTTCATGGCTCATTTTTGCAAGGAAGAGCTGTTTTGCTTTTTCCGATGCTTCTGCTCTTTCTTTTTCCCGCTTCAGGTTCACACCGGTGTCCTCCAGCTGTTGTATCTGGTGCAGATTGAGCTCCAGCGTATCGATCATCTGGTTAAATGATTTGGCCAGACGCCCGATTTCATTATCGGAATACACGTTTATTTTTGTATCCAGTACACCTTTGCTTACCAGGCCCGTTCCCCGTATGATTTCCCGGACCCCGTTCACAATACTTCTGCTTACCGACATAGCAATCAGCAGGCTGATGGTGCCAATGGTCAGCGACAAGGCCAGCATCAGCCACAGCACCGCCCGCTCCAGCCAGCGGGCACCTGCTCCCAGGGATCGTGAAAAATCATCTTCCAGTTGTGTAACCGTAATGTTCAATTGCTTTATGCGGGCCAGCGATGCGTCGATATCCTGCTTTGAAGCCGTGCCTGTGCGGATCTGGCCATGCAACGTATTGCCCACCCGGATCAGTTCATCCAGGCTGGTATCTGCCCCCGACCAAATGGCAATGGCATCTTTAAGAAAGGATACATTCTTAAAACGAAGAAAAAGCCGGATCACACCATCCACATCTTCAGGATGATTACGCCCTTCCAGCGTTCCCTGCCTTGCGGCAGTAATATCCGGACGATTGCCGGAAAGTGCCAGCCGGAGCTTACGGTCGCCCATGGGAACTTTCAAAAAATTGAGGTAGTCCTGATAATCGCTTTCATCCCGCGAATGTGCATATAGCAACAGGCTGGTTACGGCATTCTTCTGACCTTTTGACCATAGTCCTTCACCGTTTACAAAAGCCCTGGTTGCCGAAAGCGTTCCCAATGCCCACCAGAGGGTACAGAGTTCCAGCGTTAACAGCAACGCCATTATTCCAATCATAAAGTATAGCTTTTGAGCAATGGCAATACTTCTGAACTTCTTTCGTAAAAATGAAGAGAACATCAACTGTGGTAATGTAGGTTAAGAGTAGAGGAGTTATCCGTTCAATGGGCAGAATCGCATTTTGTTACAGCAAAGCCATCCCTTCAGCAACCGGGAAGCAAGGGGTACAGAAAACTATTTTTATACAATATCCTGCTTCCGGAAACAGGCAGCCGGTCTTCCGGTTTTTCATGTTGATATCCTGAAGGTGCGATCAACGGAACAGTTTTTCTTTTATAAAAAAAAGGGCTCATTGTAGCGGACGGTTGGTTGTCCTTGACGAATATAAGGATTTTCTAATGGATATATTATGTTTGAAACCGGGATCAAAAAAAGAAGCTGTTATGGCTTCGTCCGATGGCTTTAGAGCCGGAACGTATTATGTATGGCGCAAGGATTTGCCGCTACCGGATTTTAGCTGCCGCTTCCGGTGGGAATTACTTCCAGAAATCCCAGGCCTTCGTGATTATACGCTCCCATCCCGGTATTGAGTAAAAGGTTCAGAAAGTGTTTTCGGGCAGTCACTTTTAATACAAAGTTTAAGCATCCCCGGATCAAACTATGTGTTCCGTCTTCATGGACAATACGTGCAAAACGGAACCGGGCGCTGCTTCCTCCGCTTACTATTTTCGTGGTCAGCAATGCATTTTCCGCGGTCGCCATGTCATAGGTTTCGGCTATTTTTTGTCGCCAGCAGGCATTGAGCGTCGTTATAAATTCCGGCTCCTCCGGAAACAAAAAGCCCGTTCCCGAAGTATTGTGCAATGCCACCGGAGAAACCGGTTTTACAAGTAAAGAGGTAAAGATCCCCTCTTCCGGTATATACTCCGGTTCCGGCAGTTGCTCCAGTGCCTTTATTTTAAATGAAGCTGTGGTATAGGCGTCTCCGATAAAGAGCCGCTCATATTGAAAAAGCCCAATGACAAAGGCACTCATCTGTTCCGGCAAATGCAATCCAAGATAGAAGGAAAGTTCTTTATTCAACAACCACAACCGGTCGTCTTCCGGCTTAAACGCACAATGCATATTTGAAAAGGAAAAAAGCCGGGCATCCTGCCGGTAGCCCTCTTCATGCGAAAAGGTTGCTGCGGCCAATTTACTTTTAGAAAGAATACGCCGGATGGCTGCAGCCAGGGAGCCCTGGTAGTGTATGGGCAACGCCGATAAACGGGCTGCTTGCAATTTTACTAGAAAACGCATTCCAAATAAAACACAAATTAGCTATTTTAAAATATAACAATTTCGTAATAAAAATATTAAACTTAAAAACAAAATATCGACTTAAAAACGAATTTATTATTAAAATATATATAATAGGCTAATAAACCGAACCAGTTCTTGCTATTTTTTATTTCTATGGAAAAATAATTAGCTGTCCCGGATACCGGTAAACGAGGCCGAAGGTCATGGTTGGCCTTTTATGCCGGGAAGCAAACGTGGATAAAGACCGGGTTATTTCTTATTCTCTGCAGTAACCAGGGTTGTATCCGTTGGCAGTATGGGTACCGCGTAGCCTCCGGAATCCAGTACCGTTTTAGGGAACCATTGTTTTAACTGCACCCATCCGGTACTTCCAATGCCGGACTTATAAAGATAGAGGGCCCTCAACGATTTCAGGTCCTTCAACGCGGCCAATCCTTTTTCCGTAACCTTTGTACCTACCAGATTTAATACCTGCAACTGCTCCAATGCTTTCAGATGTACCAGCCCGGCATCTGTTATTTTTGTATTGGCCAATTGCAACCGCGTGAGATGGATCAATTTTGCAACGGCGGCCAATCCTTCATCCGTAATATTGCTTTCCGCCAGTTTCAGCCATACGACCTGTTTCTTTATGGGCTCCAGGAGCGTAACCAGTTCCTGCGCCTGGCTGCCAGCCGTAACAAAACTCACCGAAAGATAGTTGGTTTCATTGGAAACGGGCACTGCCATAATACCGGCATCCTTTAGCTTTTTCAGCACCGCTTCATCCGCAGCTCCTACTTCGTCTTGTGGCAGTTCGTTCTTTTTTGCAATATTGCCGGAGCCCCCGGATTGCAGGGCCGCTAATACCGGTTTTATTTTATCCGGCTGTGGTAATTCTTTTACCTTTTTTGTAAAGCTGTTTCTGCTACTTACCCACCAGCTCAAAATGGCCACTTCGTTGGGGCTTAACTGCGGTTTTTCTTTGGGCGGCATATGATCATCATCACTCAGCGGCAGCAGCAAGCGTTTAATGAGGGCGCTCTCATCCGGTTTACCGCTTACAATGGCCTTTCCATCTTTTCCGCCTTTCAGTATCTGTGCTTCGGCATCCAAACGTAGTTTGCCTTTTTGTTTGCTGCTGCCGTGACAGCTATAGCATTTTCGCTGCAATAACGGCTGTACCACATCTGTATACAAAACCGCTTCCTGTATGTTTGGGATCGGTTTCATTTCCTGCTCCGCGCCTGCTCCATTTAAACCTGCGGTCAGATAATCGGCGCCATGGGTCAGGGAGCCACCCAGGTGTCCCGTAATCATGATCAATAGCAGCACTACAATTGCGCCCAGGCGGGCATACCGGAACGCCAATGAAAACCGGTTTAAAAAATACAAGACCAATGATACCGCAGCTGTAGCAATACCCATCCACTGATGTTGTGTTACCAGCGCGTCATCATAATCACCGCTTAAAGACAGCAGATAGCCGGTAATACAGGAGGCAATGGCCGTCATAGCGCCCCAAAACAACAATACCGGAATGGCCGGCTTTAGTAAAGGAAAACGCTTTGCAAACAATTGAAATAAACAAGCCATCAATAAGATCCCGATAGGCAGGTGCACCCACACAGGGTGAAATCGTCCGATAAAATCCACAAATGCAAGCATCGTCATAAACAATTATTGATACCGGTTTCTAAGGGTTTTCATCATATGTACATTAATGGCCCATTGGTCGGCTACCGGTTGCTGCGTGTAAGGCAATACGGGCATGTATGTGGGAGGGCCAAATTCAGTGAGTACCGTCATGGTTTCTCCCCGCTGCCGTTTCCTTGTGGCAACCACATCCCACCAGTTGAAGTGCTGTTTTACCACCGCTTCCCATTCCGGCGCCCGCGGGTCGTTTACCTGCGGTCCTTCAGCATGGCCGATCCTTGCGTGAATATGTTCGGTTTTAGCCAGGGCCAGCGCTACGGTTTCCTGCTGATCACCCAACATGCTTTCATGTACATTGCACCAGTGGGAAATATCGAGTGTTAATTTTAACGAGGGATTTTTTTCAATAAACTGCCGCGCCACATGTGCTGCAAACAGCATCCGCGAGCGATGGGTTTCGTGGCAGATGGTAATTCCTGTTTGTGCAGAAAGCCCGCTGGTAAAATCGATGAATGCCTTGTTTTCTTCATAGCTGAAATGATCCCTTCCGGAATGGCAATTGATGTATACCGGTTTTTGAGCGGAGTTCCTCGTCGCTGCAGTAGCGGATTTCTTAAAAGATTCCAGGTGCTCTTTCCAAACGGGCTGATAGCCACCGCAAAGAAACCCTACCTCCAGCTGATATTTCTGTAATGCATCAAACAGTTCTTTCTGTTGTGCCGCTTCTCCCGGCCACCAAACTTCAATGCCATTATAGCCTTCTTTTTTTGCCGCGGCACAAAAAGCCTCTGCAGACCCGTTAAATCCCCAATTGGTTGCCAGCACCATCAGCCGGAAGCCTGCTTTTGCAGGCGCTTTCAATTGTTCAGGCTTTGTCATTAGATCTCCGTAAGGCAAAAACAAACCCGCTGCAGCCGCAGCGGATGATGATTTTAAAAAACTTCTTCTGCTATGGTTCATATGCTGCAATCGTTTGTGGACAGTCAAATTTACGGCATTGATATGGCATATACTCATACCAATGAAAGTAATCCGCTTTTTTTGTACCTTAGTATTTCTTCTTAAAAAGAACAAAAAATGTCTTTTGTTAATACAGCCATACTTACAAAAAAAGCCAACCTCGCAGTAAAACAACTACGGTCCCGGCAGCTTTCCAAAGGCTTACCGTTTATGATCAATTCCAGGGAGCTCCAGGATGATACTTGTTTTCTGGAATATCCTGACGGAAAAATAAAGCTTGTTCGCCAAAACAGGGCAGGAACTGAGTTTGTTGAAATACATACATTAAGTGCCGAAGCGGCCCGGCAAATACGGGTTCGATACAAACTGGTATAGACATCATGCCAGGGCTGTATATTATAACCGGGTCGAACGGAGCTGGTAAGTCTACAGTCGGATACAGTTATTTTCCTGAACATATCACTTCAATTTTTGATGGGGACAAACTGTACCTTGAAACCAAAAGCAGGCTATGGAAAGATGGTATCAAAGTTCAAAAGGAATTAAACATTCGTGCTTCTGACTTTGTAGAAAAGGAGTTCCTCCGGTTAGCTGAAGCCGCCCTGAAAAGCAAGACTGACTTTGCGTATGAGGGACATTTTTCAAAAGAGGAAAGCTGGAACATTGTGAACGTGTTTAAAAAAGAAGGATACTCGCTGCATCTTGTGTTTTTCTGTCTTAATAGTCCGGAGCTATCTTCAAACCGTGTTTTAATAAGAGCAAAAGAAGGGGGACATTTTGTAGATGCGCTAACCCTGCGCGAGAATTTTTTTGGCAATCTGGAGCAATTAAATAAACGATTTAAAATATTTGACACTATTTTTATTTTAGACACTTCCACAATGGAGCATATGCAACTTATGATCATCAACACGGGAACTGTTCAGGAGAGTGTCACTGCGGACCAATTACCGGAATGGTTTCATAAAACGCTTCCCGATCTTGTTGCATTAATCTGATCCTAATATAAGAAAATGCAATTCCGGATATTACGCAATGATCTCCTGAATCACCTTACCGCCCACATCGGTCAGGCGGAATGGCCGGCCCTGGTAGGGATAGGTAAACTGTTCGTGATCAAATCCTAACTGATTTAAGATGGTTGCCTGAATGTCATAGGCATCTACTTTTCCGCTTACTGCGCTATACCCGATCTCATCAGTTTCGCCATGCGTATAGCCTTTTTTAATACCGCCGCCAGCCATCCAAATGGTAAATGCCTCCGTGTGATGATCCCTTCCCTTGAAGGGGTTTTGTGCCCCGTTCCTGTTTTCCATCATCGGGGTACGTCCAAACTCGCCGGCCCATACTACCAGGGTTTCATCCAGCAGGCCTCTTTGCTTCAGGTCCATCAGCAAGGCTGTAACGGGTTTATCCACGCTCCTGTACTTATTGATGATGCCGATATTGAGCGCATTGCTGGCATTGTCGCCATGCGCGTCCCAACCCCAATCGAACAGCTGCACAAAACGCACCCCCTTTTCCACCAGCTTGCGCGCCAGCAATACATTATTGGCAAAACAGGCTTTTCCCGGTTTTGTGCCATACATATCGTGGATGTACTGCGGTTCATCATTAATGTTCATGACATCCGGCGCTGTGATCTGCATCCGGTAGGCCATTTCGTATTGCGAGATGCGGGAAAGGATCTCCGGGTCATTATAATCCTGGTACTCCTGCATATTGGCCTGGTTAACGGCTTCTATGGATGCCTTGCGCAGATCTCTGCTCATACCGTCCGGATCCTTTATGAACAATACAGGATCGCCTTCACTGCGGCATTGCACGCCCTGGTATACCGAAGGCAAAAAGCCACTACCCCAAACGCTTTTACCGGCATCGGGAAAACTTCCGCCGCTGGTAAGCACCACAAACCCGGGCAGGTTCTGATTTTCCGTGCCCAGGCCATAGGTTACCCAGCTTCCGATACTGGGCCTTCCCAACCGCGGGCTTCCGGTATGCACCAGCAACTGCGCAGGGGCGTGATTAAACTGGTCGGTTGTTACCGCCTTGAGAAAAGAGATCTCATCCACCGCCTGTGAAAGATGCGGAAGGTGCTCGCTCACCCAGGCCCCCGACTGGCCGTGCTGCGCAAAAGCGGCCTGCGGTCCCAACATCTTGGGAACACCGGTAATAAAAGCAAACTGTTTTCCTTCCAGAAAGGAGGGCGGACAATCCTGCCCATCCATTTTTGACAGTTCCGGTTTGTAATCAAAAAGTTCCAGTTGAGAAGGAGCGCCGGCCATATGTAAAAAGATAACACTCTTTGCCTTTCCAAAAAACGGGGAAGCCTTGGGCAGTAAGGGATGTGCCGGATCAAATACAATGGAGTGCGCAGCTTTCTTTTTGCCACCGCAGCCGCCCAACAACGATCCTATGGCCAGTGCGCCCAGGCCCATGGCACTCTCTTTTATAAAATGACGCCGCGTGTGGGTACGCATCACCATTTGTTCGGCCTCCTTTACCAACCGCTGATCAATAAGGTCTTTTTTTGTCATTGTAATCCTTTTGTGCGTTGTTTAATTTTTCACAACTACTTCATCCAAATTCAACAGGGCATTGGCCACCACTACCAGGGCCGCCGTAGCCGGTACCGCTTTCTCCTGCTGCCCCCCTACCATGGCCATCGTTTTCCCGGTATCTGACCGGAATTCTTTCAGGGCTTGCTGATACAGGGTTTCAAACACCTTCAGCTTATCCTCCTTTATCGGCTTGTATAATATCAGATTGTATCCCTTTTGTATCTGTGCCACCACGTCTCTACCGCCCTCCTGCTCCATCCGGTATGCCAAATGCCGCGCCATATCAATATAGGCTGAATCATTGAGCGTTGTTAACGCCTGCAGCGGCGTATTGGTCTTTATCCGCCGCGCCGTACACAATACCCGCTGTACCCCATCAAAGGAAATCATGGAGGGATAGGGAGCCGTGCGTTTCCAATAGGTATAAACCGCCCGCCGGTACTGGTCGTCCCCGGCACTGTTCAGCCAGCGCGCACCATTATAGGGCGAAAGCCAGATACCATCCGGCTGCCAGGGCATTACACCCGGTCCATACATTTTGGAGCTCATTAAACCGCTAATGCAGAGATTCTGATCCCGCAGCTGCTCCGCACTTAACCGCACCCTCGGCCCTCTTGCATAAAACTTATTTGCCGGATCTTTTTCCTTGAGCTCGGGGGTTAGCCTTGAATCCTGCCGGTAAGTGGCGCTCATCACCATTTCCTTCAGCAATTTTTTGATGCTCCATTTATAGTCGTTCATAAACCTCCAGGAAAGATGATCCAGCAGCTCCTTATGTGTGGGCAGCATACCCTGGGTGCCCATATCTTCCAGCGTTTCCACAATGCCCGTTCCAAACAGCTGTTCCCAGAGCCGGTTCACCATGGTTCTGGACACCAGGGGATTCCGCTTGTCGGTAAGCCAAAGGGCCAGTCCCATCCGGTTTTTAGGTGCATTGGCCGGCATGGCAAATTTTAGCGATTGGGGTACCGCCGGTTCTACTTCTTTTCCTAAAGTGAGCCGGTTGCCTCTTTCAAATACATGAGTTTGCCGTTGCATCCAGACAGGATTTTCCACCATCACCGGTGTAGTGGTAACGGAAGCATTCAGCAGGTTCCAGTACGTTTTTTTGTGTGCCTCAAAATCAGGCGTACCTTTTTCCGGCAGCTCCGGAAGAAATCCGAACCAGTCGAAAGTGGCCATGATATCGTCTCCCCTCTCCGTTGGATTTTGATAGGTTACATATACGTCATGAACGCCTGTTGATGCAATCGTGTTTGCCACACCATAATGCCATCGGTCTTCGGGCTGCACCACATAGGTACCCAGAATTTCACCCGCCGGATGATCTTTCCTGAACACAATGCTGCCGCCCGGCTTGTTGGAGCGGAACATAAAAACGATTTGCCCCATACCGTCCAGCTGAATGTGTTTCAGGCGGGCATGAGACTGGTTGCGCATATTTAGCGGCCCATTTTTATTGGTAGGCAGCGCATTCTTTAAGCTATCGGCAATGGTTGCATAAAAAGCCGGTTGCAGGGTTTTCAAAAAATGACGGACCCGCTCCGACTGTTCTTCCGTGCCATTATCTTTGATCCAGCGGGTTAATTGTGTTAATTCATTTTTAAGCGAATCGTTGTATTCTCTCAGAACCGGGTACTCGCCGGGGATATCGTTGTCCCGTGTGTTATTAAAGTACGCCATGAATTTGTAGTACTCATCATGACGAAACGGATCATAGGGATGGCTATGGCATTGCACACAGGAAAACGTGGTGCCCATCAATGATTCCCAGGTTGTATTTACCCGGTCCATTACGGCCGCCACCCGGAACTCTTCATTATCGGTGCCCCCTTCATCATTGGTCATTGTATTGCGGCTGAATGCCGTTGCGATGTATTGGGCATCGGTAGCTCCCGGAAAGAGGTCTCCGGCGATCTGCTCGGTTAAAAAGACATTATAGGGTTTATCTGCATTAAACGCGTCAATCAGCCAGTCGCGGTACCGCCAGATATTGCGCCCGCCATCCGATTCATATCCCTTGGTATCTGCATACCGCGCAAGATCCAGCCACATGGAGGTCCATTTTTCACCAAAGTGCGGCGAGGCCAGCAATGCATCCACCAGGCGCTCATATCCCTTGTCATCGCTGTTTTTCAGGTATTGATCCGCAATGGCAGCAGAAGGGTACATCCCGATCAGGTCGAGGCTCACTCTTCGCAACAGGGTTTGCGGATCTGCCTGTGCCGCGGGCTTCAGATCGCGGGCATCCAATTGTTCATAAATAAACCGGTCCACATCATTCCGCACCCACGAATTGGTTTCATCCGGTACGGCGGTTTGTTTTACGGGCAGATATGCCCAATGATCGCCCCATTGTGCCCCCTGTTTAACCCAGCGGCGCAGGATACTAATTTCGTCCTTGCTCAACGGCTCGTGTTTATACGGCATGCGCTCTTCGGGATCCTTTAAGGTAAGCCTGCGAATCATTTCGCTGTTATCCGGATCACCCGGAATAATGGCTGGTTTGCCGGATTCTGTTTTTGCCAGGGCTTCTTCCCTGAACAATACGCTAAAACCGCCCTTTGCTTTTACGCCCCCGTGACAGGTGATGCATTTTTTATTCAGAATGGGTTTTACATCGGCGCTGAAATCTACTTTTTTTGACCGGCTGGTAAAGCAGGCAGCAATGCCCGTTATTATCAAAACGGCCAACACCAGCAGCATCTTTCTGTTGTAATAAAAATGAGCCATCGTATTTTGCAATCATTAATCGAACCGGTCCGGGAAAATTCATCCGCACACAGCCGCTCCCTCTTCTCAAACTTACTAAAGTTTGATCTTTCACTAAAGAAAAGTTGTCGTTTTTAAGCGGGGACTGGCAAATGTGAAACGATTCTATCAAAAACCGATACTTTTTTACCATGCACCGTGCGGTGCATGGGTGTTGCCGGTTACCGGGTATTGCATTATTTGTTTGTGCTGCAAAACGGCAACGTGGTGACCGATCCCGCTGTTTCTTGATCTACGTGATATTGAACCAGCATCCAAATTATCTTTATAGGGTGTACCTACGGCACACCTAATGATCTTCGGCCGTAACCCGGCTACCAATAGATTGTTCCGATGGAACAAAAAATGCGAAATGGTTTTGGGCACGTCACTCTTCGTATTTGGATATTGTTTATGAATGCTTGCCGCTTTTAGAACCCTATATTAGAACAGTTCACCTGCTGCATACCGGCTACCCCAATAGATTGTTCCGATGGAACAAAAAATGCGAAATGTTTTTGGGCTCATCACTCTTTGTATTTGGATATTGTTTATGAATGCGGCGGACGACCTACTTTTACTCTTTTGCGGGCTCAAATTTCCAGTAAAATTTTGCACTTCCTTCTTCAACAGGGTCAAACCGCATTTCCAGCGGCGCCGTTGCATCGGACATATAGGCTCGTAAAGCATCGCCGTTATTTTTTATGCTTTTAATATACCAAAGTTCCGCTTTGCCTGGTACCGGTATTATTTTATAGGAGGATACATTCCCTTCCTTATAGCTGACAATAGGTGTGCGGTCGCTGATGCCGGGAAACGGCTGAAACCAGAGGTCCTCAGCATCTCCTGCCAGTTTTATGGTATAGATGATGTTCTTTGGCGTTCCGCTTTTGGTAACCACCCATTTCTGCAAACCACTGCGGCGGAAGGGCTTCAGAAATACATTCTGCCCAAGCGAAGCGGCTTCCGGTGTTAGCGCTACATTTCCGTTAACAAGGAAGTAGGTACCACTCGCAAGCTGCGGATCATTGGTTACAGCAGCAGCCGGCGCTTTCTTTGTTTGTGCAAATGCATTACTGGTGATCATGCAGGCAACAGCAATTAGCAGAGGGGATATAAACTGCTTCATGTTTGTAGGTTTTAATCTGTAAAATTAACGACACTGCAAAAAAAACAGGATCCCCAAATTGGGTGAGTCCTCCGCCCCTAGTTGATACAACAACTATGAGCCAAAGACTGTATTACCATCTTATTCATCCCAGCCGGCATTAGTATGCTTTTACCCGGCAACTGTCAGTATTTATAATATTCCCGCATTCTTTTAATAAACAATTCTTTTTTCCTGCGGGAGATTTCCACTTCATGATTATTGGTCATCATCACCGTTCCGCCTTCACCGCGGATGTATTCTTTAATATGTTCGAGGTTGACGAGGAACGATTTATGCACCCGTACAAAGGAGCTATCCTCCAGCAGCGTTTCATATTCAAAAATGGGTTTGCTGGAACAAAGGGTACTGCCGTTGGCCAGGTAGAAGTTGGTGTAATTGCTGCTTGCCTCGCAATAGATGATATCCGGAATCTCAATCACTTTAACGCCCCGGAGGGAAGGCACACATAGTTTCATTTTCTTTATAGCACCGTTCTGCTGCAGGTTATGCAAAAAAGCGTTCAGCTGCATGCCCTCATTTTTGTCGGCGATCCGTTTCGCGGCACGCTGTACCGCTTCAGCGAGGAGCTCGTCCTCCACCGGTTTTAAAAGATAATCAACGGCGCTAAACCGGAAGGCCTGCATCATATAGCTGTTGTGTGCGGTTACAAAAATGATCTCGAATGAGATCCGGTCCAGGCTGCGAAGCAGGTCAAATCCGTTTTTTCCCGGCATGGCAATGTCCAGGAATACCAATTGCGGCCGCAACTGTTCTATTTTTTCGATGGCATCTTCCGCATCCTGGCAGCAGGCCAGGATATGGACCTCGGGGCAATTGAGCTGCAACAACTTTTGCAGCGAGGAAAGACCTCTGGGCTCATCATCCACGAGCAGGGCAGTAACAGCGTTCATGATCTGTTTATTTGATGGGGAAGCAATAATTGTACAACCGTTCCGGTTCCGGTATAGGAATCAAGCGCAGCTTTATCATCGATATGCACACTGCAGCGGAGGGCATACTTTTCATTCAGCAACCGGATACGGTTGGTAATATTTTCAATACCAACGGAATGGTGGGTTTTACTCCCGTTGGCCTTATTTTTAAGGGATTGCCGGATGCCGATACCATCGTCTTCCACAACGCAAAGCAGCTGTGTTGCCTGTTTTTTAAAATCGATCCGGATATTAATGTTCTTCCGGGTAGCTGTGGTGCCATGCCAGAGCGCATTTTCCACAAAGGGCTGAATCAGCATGGAAGGCAGCATCACTTCATCGGGGTCCAGGTCGTCATCTGCCAGGATACGGCAGGTAAATTCTCCGTTGCGGATCTGTTCCATTTCTATATAGCGGGTAAGATGATCCATTGTTTGACGGAGCGTAACAAAGGGCACGCCCGACTGGTCGAGGGTTATCCGGATGAGGCCGGCAAATTTTCCCAAGAAATGAGAGGCTTCCTTGTTTTCATTACTCAGGATCATTTCCCGTATGCTATTCAGACTGTTAAACACAAAATGAGGATTCATTTGTGCCCGCATGGCCATCATCTCTGCTTCTGCTATTTGCTGCTTTAAACCGGCCTCTTTTTTTATTACCCGGATGCGTCTTCTGATTACCCAGGCAGCAATACCTGTAAGCAGGCATAGAACCACTACTATAAACCACCATTGCTGCCACCAGGGTGTACGAATGGTAAAGGGCATCGTGCTGATATCGTCGCCTCCCTTTCCGTCACTGTTTGCGGATTTCAGCTCAAACACATAATCGCCAGGAGGCAGGCTGGTAAAGTCGGCCACATTCCCGGTAGCAAAGGGACTCCAGTTATCCGTTAAGCCTTTAAGCCGGTAACTGAACCGGTTATTTTTTTCGTTGGAATAATTCGTAACGGCAAATTGGAATGTAATAAAATTTTCATTGTGCTGAAGCTGCAGCGGTCTGCCTTCCAAAACGGAGCGGGGGCTACCATTTACTACCATACCGGTAACCATCGGCCGTGGACTGAAATTGTTCGACTTTAATGCCGCGGGTTGAAAGAAAGTAATACCTCCCATCCCTCCAAAGTAAAGCATGCCATCGGTATCTTTAAAAGCAGCAGCAGTATTGTACTCCAGGAAGCGAAGCCCATTGGAGATGTCGTAATGTTGCCGGACTTTATAAGCAGCATCTACTTTATACAATCCGAAATTGGTGCTTACCCAATAAAAGCCGTCATCGTCTTTTAGCACGGCATAACAAACGCTCGACCGGTTCCGGGTCTCCGGTACGAGGTGATGGATTATTTTTTGCTGCCGGTAATCGTAGACGATCACTCCGTCATCTGTTGCCAGCCATAGCAGGTTGCCATCTTTTAACAGGTGGCGCACAAATAACGAAATATGATTCACTGGTGTTACCGGTTTAAGACGGTTCCCGGGATAGCTATACTGTAGTAGTCCGGCACCTTCCGTGCAGATCCATACCGTATTATCTTCGTCTTCATACATATACCGCGGTGTATATACCGGAGTTGTTATTTGCGCACCGGCATGCGCCAGCTCCAGCTGCTGGCTCCAGCGTCCGGAGGCCGGGAAGAAATACCATAACCCGTTTTCCGTAGCCACCAGCATATTGTTTGCCTGTTTCAGTTTTAGCAGGGCCACGGTTCTGTTCAGCGCTATTAAACCATTGTCCTGGTAAAAGCGCACCTTCCCCGTATGTGGGTTATACTCCATAGGGCCGGAAACCGTAGCGGCCCATATATGTCCGTCTGTATTTTCCGTTATATTGTACACCATACTGTTAACCCCGTTAATGGTTGCAGGTTGTGTTATGGCCGTTATGGTACCGGCAGACCGGTTCCACTCCAATATCCCATGGCTTTGGGTGCCAATATACAACCGGCCGTTCCGGGCTTTATACATCATGTAAACCGATTTTTCGGGCAGTGCTTTTTGGGGCCAGCCCATTTCACCCAGGTAGCCGAATTGCTGACGCATGGGATCGTACTTAGCAATACCGCCACTAAGACCAAACCATGTAATACCTTGTTTATCTTTATACGCGTCTAATATAAAATCCGTGGCCAGAGAGCCAGGGTCGTACGGGTTCTTGGCAACCCGCTGTACGGTTGCCTCTTTAATATGATACCTGTAAATACCACTGCCCCTGGATCCCGCCCAAATACGCCCATTATCTTCCTGTAAAAAAACATTAATACCGCCCGGCATTGTTTTTATTAAATGAATATTTTTTTCATCGTCCATGGATTGGCTCATATAGTAGCAATTCGACGAAAGGGTACCAATCCAAAGCAGATCATTGTGTGCATACAGCTGGTTGATTTGTGTAAATACCGTGTTGGCACATTTCCGTACGGGTATGTACCGGTTCTCCGATGGTTTTAAAATATAGAGGGAATGCAGCAATGACATTACAACCTCACCCCTGTATCTTACAATGGACGTTACACTTTCCCTGTTGGTGACGTCATCAAAATAATAAGCGCTGGTCCGGGTTTGCAGGTTCAGGTGCAGCAGGCCTTTCCGGGGAGTGATGATCCAGTATTCATTGGGCTCAAAACTCACGATCTTTTTTACCGGCATGGTATCCAGCATGGCAGCGAATGGATATACAGCAGATATGCGCTGCAACGAATCGCCCCGCCGGTTATACAAACAAACGCCTCTTGTGGTACCTACCCACAGCAATTTTTCCCGGTCATCAAAGAACAATGAAGAAACATGGTTGGCTGGCAGCAGGCGGTCGCCGGCCTGCTGTTTCAGGTACACTCTAAATTCCCGCCCGTCATAGCGGTTCAATCCATCCTGGGTTCCAAACCACATAAAGCCCAGGTCATCCTGGGCAATACTATAGCAACTGTTTTGTGAAAGGCCCTGCTCTGAGGTATAATTTTCAAAATATAAGGGCTGCGCAACCAGGTGCTCCGCATTAAGGAACATACAAAAATAAATCCCGGTGATCAAAGTAAGACCGCTTCCTTTCCAGGTGTCCTTAATGCAATCATTTATGGTTCTTAAAAAGTTCAAGCAGGTATCATTTTAGTAACCGGGCTTTTTCTCCTGCTCGTAAAGTTAACAATACTATCCAACAAAAAATACCCTGCCACGGTGGCGGGCCGGCTGATTTGCCGGTAATCCTGCAACAGGCGCCTTTTATGCAGCAACTGCCTCCGCTTATGGATTGAAGTCCCCAAAAATAAATCTGCAGGACCGGACCGCTCCTTCATTCAACGCCACCATTCGCTCATTACTTCCACAAACGGCGCCTTCGCAAGCTAGCTTTGACAGAAACAAACAATCACACCCGAATTAAACGCTTCAATTATGAAACCAATAGCACACCAACGCCTTATCCTGTTCTTCCTGACTGCAATACTCATTCTTGCCTGCCGGAAAGAGATGCAGTCCCCCTCTTCCCTGAAAGTTGCAGAACGGGCTGCCACGGGTAAAAACAATGAAACAAATGGCCATTTAAAACAAACAAAAACCTTTACGGCTGATGTGGTAAAAAAATGGCTGGAGGTACAAACTGCTTTGTTGTACGCGCCACCTAACTCTTACGGAATCAATGCCGGCAGATATATGGCATACAGTGGTGTGGCGCTGTATGAAGCGGTGCAACCCGGAATGCCGGCCTACCAAAGCCTTTACGGCCAACTGAACCAGATGCCGGAAATGCCTAAAACGGAACCCGGCAGGGCCTATCACTGGCCTACCTGCGCAAATGCAGCCCTGGCGGAGGTTACAAGAAATCTTTTCACGTTTACACCTGCTACCGGTGCCCGTGTAAAGCAACTGGAAGACTCCCTGAACGAGGCGTATGCAACCGAAATCGGGAATACGGATATTTTTGAACGGTCGAAGGCGTTTGGAAAGGCAGTTGGCACCGCGGTTGCAGGCTGGGCGGCCACCGACCATCCCTGGACATCATTACCCGATTTTTTACTTACAGACAATGGTGCCGGCCGGTGGTGGCCTGAAAACAATCCGCCGGCACCGTATATGGTTGCAAAGGGACTCGCCTACTGGGGCAAAACGCGCACCATTGTTCCTGGCAGCATCGACAACACCATTTCCGGTCCAAATACCTATGATGAAACACCCGGCTCTGCTTACTATAATGATATGCAGGAAGTATATACCGTTTCTAAACACCTCACCTATAACCAAAAGTTACAGGCGAAATATTACGATGACCCGGGTAAACGTTATCCGGCCGGCGCCCATTACTTCCCTATATTAAAACAGGTAATAGAGCAACTGGCGCCATCGCTTGACAAAGCTGCGCAGGCCTATGCCAAAGCTGGTATCAGCCTGATGGATGGCACCATCGGTTCGTTCAGTGCTAAATTTATATATACCACGGAGCGGCCCTTTCAATTCATCCAAAGAGTCATGGGGCAAACAGATAATGCTGCAAAAATCTGGAAATCGTACATTCCAACACCTGCGCATCCTGACTTTCCTTCAAACCATGCCATATTCAGCTCCAGCTTTGCTTTTGCGCTTACGAGTATTTTTGGCGAACATGTAAGCTTTACCAACAGCACCTATTCCGGCGAACAGGAAATAATTGATGGCACTCCGGTCTTTTTAGGCAGCCGCAGTTATCACTCTTTTGATGATATGGTGAATGATATTGCGTTTTCAAGATTGTATGGAGGTATTCATACCCGGCGTGCCTGCGAAGAAGGAATAAAGCAGGGAACCAAGACCGCCCGGAATGTTGATCGCATTGTAAAATTCCTGAAACAATAATCCGTCGCCAATACTTCTTATTAACATGATAACACACTTCAAAATGAAAAAGAATTTCCTGTCATTCCTTATGCTTCCGGTCGTATTATTATGGCATACATCGCTTGAAGCACAGATCTCCCTATCGGTACGAACGCCCAGGCTGCCCGGAACTAAAAAGGAAAAAACAGCGGCCAACACATCAAATAATAATCCTTCTGCCGATGAGGGACCTAATGGTGAAAGCTGGTTTATGGCCATTGGTAAATTCCGGCAGGGTTACGATCCCAACCGCGTTGTAGCCGAAGACCGCGCGTTCTTTATCAGCCCTTACCTGGACTGTTACGCCAGGAAATACCATATCGACCGGGATAAACTGGGATACGCCAACCGCCGCATCAGCAATACCGATTATGATGTAAAAAATCAATTGAAGAACGAGTTGCCAAAACTGGCTGAGCTTGAGCGCGAATTTAAACGCATGTTTCCATCCCGGCCTAACACGGGCAAGGGGTTCGACGAAAACCCTGCGATCTGGGATGATATTCTTACCAACCGGGAGGCATACTACCAATGTATTGTAGCGGATCTGCCCGATGCCGGCGATTGCAGTCGCCTGAGCGATATCGACAAGACCCGTGTAGGTATTTATAAAGAAAACATGCAAAAAACCCTGGAACAGGCAAAAAGCTTTACACCCGGGAGAGACTGGTATGTACAGGACTTTAATGACGGGTGGAACGAATACCTGAGAGCCGCTATTTCACCATCGGAGCGCAAACAATTTGAAAAAAAATATGGGCACCTCTACGCCTGTCTTGCCGGGCTTCTTGATGAAATAGCCCAGGCGGCACAAAAAACACTCCCCCTGTATAAACCGGTTGGCTATAACGTACACAATGCAGCAGAGGAGCGGATCCTGCGCAGCGGTGTTACAGACCTGGCGCAGGCAAAAGTAATGGGTACCGGGTTGCTGGAATCGAACTGGCTGATCTCAAAAAACGAGTTCGGAATCCCAACCGCCCGGTTTAAGCACGGAATGATCTATGCGCAATATCCCAAAACCAGCACCGATGATGGTTACTGCCGGATCATTTATGTAAATATTGTGCAGGATTACAGCGGGGGCGGAACATATGGCGCCAGCCGTGCCAGCTTTATCAAATCCGAACCCGCAGGTTGCTCCGGAGGAAAATGATGCTTATAAACCCTTTTTAACAACTAACAACAAAAGATGATCATTTAAAAATCACCAATTATGAAACGTCTTATACTCTTTGCCGTTCTCCTCTTTGCCGAATCCGTTGCTGACGCTCAAAGCCGTAAAGCAGGCGAGGGCCAGCGGGATTTTCTTGTTGTAACTACAGACACGGCTAAAAAGAAAACGTCTGCTCTCGCATCAACGCGAAAGCCGGCAGATAGCCTGGCAGTCAGCAATAAAACGCTGCGGCAAAAACCATTGGTTAAAAAGAATTAGGCAAACCCGGATTTTTTTACCTCATAATGATAACGATCATGAAATTAGAATTACAACCCAACGAAACGACAATCGACACCTGGGCCATCAACTACGTGGGCCCCAATAGTAAGACAGCTACCGGCAAGCTCACCATTACCAACCAGCGGTTATTGTTTCTGCCGCAGCATGGTGCCGACTCTTTATCTCTTTCTGTTTATAACCGGCAGGGGCTGATCGTACTGGACAAATCTTGTATCAGGAATGTAGCCGCTCAAAAAAGTTTTCTTTCAAAAAAGGTACTCATTACTATGTCAGACGATTCTGTTCATACATTCAATTATGGTGTAATGAATATCGACAAGTTGGTAGCAGCCATTCAAAATAATTAGTCAACCTATATCAATGCATACAAAAATGACAACGTACAAAACCCTGGTACCAGCTATGGCAACAGCCCTGTTCGTGCTATCCGTTTCATGTGGCAATCACTCAAACGATGCGCAAGCAGTGATCAACAAATATTGTGAGCTGAATACAAAGGAGCAGGAAGCGCCTTCTGCTGCCGCTAAAGAAGCCGCAGCAGCCAAAAAGAAAGCCTATGAAAAGGAAGTGGACGACCGGTATTTCAAGGATAACAAAACCTATCAACTCATTTTGGAAGGCATGAAAAAATGTGATGCCATGCAGGCTGCTGCGCCCGCGGGTGGCGGCGATGCCACAGATGCGTTACAGGCGATGTTACCATTGGCAACCAGTGATGCTGTTGCTGCAGCAAACGCCTATTGCAGACTGGTGGATCAATCCATCGCCGCGGCACAAAACGGCACCGAAGCGGAGCTAAAAAGAATAGTGGCCGCCAAAATCATCTACGAAAAGAATATGGATGAAAGCTTTAAGGCGAACACAGAAAGACGGGACTCTATCTATAACCTGATAAAGCCCTGCATGGAAAAAGAAATGCAGGTCCTGCACCAATAGCAATGCGCTTCAAAAAAAACATACGTGTCCTGCTGGTATGCACAGGCATCAACCTGCTATTACTGATTGCTGCAGCAGGCTTAGACATTATCCTGTCTTCCCTGCTGCTCCGGTTTTCCTCCTATGCATTTACGATTGCCTGCTTTGCGGTAGCAGGCGTCTTTTCAGGTGTGTTTTGCTACAGCCCGATGCAGGAGCACCACCGGTACCCGCTCATATGGACAACCATTTTATGTGTATTACTTTTTCTTGTAGCAGCGCAATTAAGTGGAAGGGCCTACAACTGGCCGGTTAAATTTTTTGCCATTACAGAAATGGCAACGGTCCTCTTTTTATGGAAAAGCAACGTATGATCCCCGATTATAAAACCATTAAAAATAAATAAAACGGCGGCCCTGTTTTGCCAAACTCATGGGCGACTAATCATCTTAAAAACAATACCATGAACCAACCATTTATTCTATTTTTCTTTCTTTTGACGATGGCATTAACCGGTTGCAGCAAAGACAAAAGAGCGGAGCAAAAGCCGGCCTGCCGCATTACCAGTATGACGTCTCCGGATGAAAGCTATACGTTTACCTATAATGCAGAAGGCAAATTAACTGCAACAAAGTCCAGCGGCACCATGGTCACCAATTTCACTTACAGTGGCAACACCGTTACGGCCCTGACGATTAGCGGATCTTACTACAATAAAACGACATACACGATCAACAGCACCGGGCAGGTAACGCGCGCAAGGATGGAGTATAATACCGCAGGAACCCTCTGGACTGAAAAAACCTTTGAATACAACGGAGCATTGATGGCAAAGGAAACCCATACAACAAAGGACGGTTTCACTTCCGTCCGCAGCTATCAATGGAGTAATGGTAATTTGCAACGCATCAGCTTCAGCAACAGCGATAACAGCTGGCAAAAGATCGAGTATGAATATTACCCGGATCAGCCTTACCAGGATGGAGACATGCATATCTGGGATAAAATGTCGGCCGGCGTAGAGATCTACCGTTCAAAGAACCTGGTAAAAAAATATACCAGCACTTTTGCCGATGCCGGCTCTACTGATCCCGCAACCGAAATAACGAACTATAGCTATGCTTTTGACAGCGATGGTAAGATCCGTTCCATGACGGCATCGTCTGGCAGCTATACGCAGGTATACCAATACCAGCACCAGTGCGATACTTATTAAAATAGAGCTCCAACAAGGCGGAACAAAAACAGCACACTTAAATTTATCATCTGTACGCAGCAATATGAAAAAGATACTACTATTGACGGCTATGCCAATACTTACCCTGGTCATTCATACACAGGCTCAGGGCCGGACGGATGTAAAGGATGCACACGACCGGTATGCAAACCAGGAGCTGGCTTATGCCGCAAGCAACCTACTTCCCGAAGGAGCCGAATTAAAAAACGGCAAGGTGGTGTTAAAAAGAGGATATGAAACCAGCTATGCCGATAACAACCAGGTACTTATTATTAAAAAAGCGAAAGCAGGCGGAACAACGGGTGCCTTCTCCTGTGATTGCGAACGGGGATCCGGGGGTTGCACCGTGGGCATTACTGACGGCGCTATTAACTGCTATTCAAAAAGCGGTTGTACAGATTGCAGGATCTCTGTTTCTATTGATCCAAAAAATACAGCCATTACAAAAGCCGGCACCAACTGGAAAAAGCTGACACTTACTGCTCCAAAAACAGAAGATCCGGACCAGGGAGGAGAAATTATCAGGAAGAAGGCGCTACCGGTAAAACAATGATTTTGTACATGTTTAAATTCATCCTTCCGATTATTACCCGCCGCCTTGCATATCCCTATCTTTTAGGGGCCCTGCTTTTGTTTGTGCTTGCCGGCAGTTACCTGGGTATCCGCAAATGGATGGACAACCGTACCGAGCAAAAGCAGGACACGGAAATAATCAGGAAGGGTGAGGAATACCTTGGCTCCTGGGGACAAAAATCGGATAAAGGGCTTATCCTGTTCCGGCTGCACCGGGATGGAACCTTTAGCTACAAGCAGGTGGCAGGCCCCACCCGTGATACCACCAGCATAAAAGGACGCTACGAAATAGCAAGGGCCGCCGGTGGCAGAACAGGCAATGACTATCCCCGTTTAATTGCAATAGGCCCTAAGGATGATACCATCATCAATCATTACATTGCGTACATTACACCGTATGATGCTGCGGCACTGGACCAGGGATATGACAAAATGGTTTTGAATGCGGGTGGCCGGCTCGATACCGCGGGTTTGGTCTTTTTTAGAATAAAAACATTTCACTAGTCATGAGAACTGTGTTATACATTTTCGTTGGATGTTGTATCCTTTTTTCCTGTACCAGTCCTTCCAACCGGCGCGCTGTAAACCCGGAGGACCTGGAAACCGTGCAGGCCACCGATAGTACCACATCTGTGCAGTACACCCCGCAGAGAGCTGCGCTGAGTGCACCGGAATTAATAGCGCTGGCCGATTGCCGCGACCTGCCCTGTGTACAGTTGTATATGAAGGACCGCGACCGGGATTTTGTGCATGCGTCGAAGGGAATGTTTGCGGCGCAATACCGGTCTGCCATAACCGATACCGCGGGTAACGAATGGGTACTGCCTTTATCCACTTTTTACGTGTCTGCAGAACCGCAATCTTCCTGGAGAGCTGCACATACGGTACACCGGCAGGAGCTGGCTAACCAGCTGGCCGCAGCATTTGATTCGCTGGAGTTCCGCCTGGCAGATTCCGCGTATTACCTGGGGTTAGCTGACATTCAAAAACATTATACATCCACCCGGTTTCCGGGTAAGCATCTTTATATAACGGCCACCTATATGCCCTGGTACAAAAAGGGCCTGTATGCGCATAAGGTTACCTGGCCCTGCTATGTATTTGAGGTATACAACCAACCGCTTTATATTGGAGCGCGGGAAAATTAAAGGCGATTATTTCTCCCAGTTTACCTGCCCGGTTTTAACATCCCTGGAATTGCCGCCGATCATGATCTCAAATGCACCGGGCTCCCAGTCATATTTCAACTGGCTGTTATAAAATTTAAGCTCGTCCGTTGTGATATCAAACGTAACAGTTTTAGATTCCCCGGCCTTTAACCAAACTTTCTGAAAGCCCTTCAACTCTTTTATCGGCCGGCTTACAGAGCCTACCATATCGCGGATATAAAGCTGCACCACTTCAGCTCCATCGTATTTTCCGCTATTGGTAAGCGTGATCCCCGCTTTTAATATATGGTTCCCCTTCAGGGATTTGCTGCTCAATGTAAGATCGCCATATGTAAAAGCAGCGTAACCGATACCATAGCCAAACGGATATAATGGATCATTGGAAACGTCCAGGTAATTGGAGCGGAATTTCTGGAACCATTTGCCCTCCGGCAGCGGACGACCGGTATTCAGGTGTGCATAATACAAGGGAATTTGTCCCACATTTTGCGGAAAGGACATCGTTAGTTTTCCGGAAGGATTAACAGCCCCAAACAACACGTCCGCGATTGCCGCGCCCGCTTCTGATCCGCCAAACCAAACATTTAGGATAGCTGGTATATTTTTCTGTTCCCAGTTTAAGGTAAGCGGACGCCCGGTAAACAATACCAATACCACAGGTTTGCCGGTTTTAAGCAGCGCCTTTAACAGATCCTGTTGTATATGCGGAATATTCAAATCGGTTCTGCTGCTGCTTTCGCCGCTGAATTCGGCAGACTCACCCATGGCGGCCACAATCACATCCGATTCTTTTGCCAGGGCCAGGGCCTCTTCTTTCATCGTTTCGGGGGTGCGGGTATCCCGCTCCCGGTTCAATGTTTTTCCAAACATGGTTGCCCGCTCTTCCAGGTCGGCATCCCCGGTCAGGTTACAGCCCTTGGCATAGCGTACCGCTGCCTTGTCGCCTATTGCTGCTTTTAAACCGGCCAGTACAGAAACAGAACGATCCTGTACGGTGGCTACACTCCAGGTACCGGCCATATTATTGGCGGCGTCTGCCAACGGACCTACTAATGCAATCTTCGCCGTTTTCTTTAGCGGTAGTATATTCCCGTCATTTTTTAACAACACAAAACTTTCGGCTGCAATCTGCCGCGCAATATTGCGATGCTCCGGCGTGTAGATCTCCGTTTTTGCACGCTGTTCATTGCAATACTTATATGGATCCGAAAACAAGCCCAGTTTATATTTTGCCACTAATACGTTGCGGCAGGCGGCATTGATCTCCGCAAGGCTGATCTTTTTTTCATCCAGCGATTTTTTCAGCGTTTTCAAAAACCCCTCGCCCACCATATCCATATCCACACCCGCTTTTAATGCCAAGGCCGAAACAGCCTGCAGATCGCCCATTCCATGATCCATCATTTCATTGATACCGGTATAATCCGTTACCACAAATCCATTGAAGCCCCATTGCTTCCGCAGCACGTCGGTGAGCAGCCACCGGTTACCGGTTGCCGGAATGCCATCTACCACATTGAAGGAGGCCATTACACTGCCTACACCTGCTTCTACCGCTGCTTTATAGGGAGGAAAATATTCATTGTACATGCGGAGATGGCTCATGTCTACTGTATTATAATCCCGCCCGGCTTCCGCTGCACCATACAGCGCATAGTGCTTCACACAGGCCATAATATTGGTGTTCTTTGAATAATCGCCCTGGTATCCTGTTACCATCGCTTTTGCGATTTGCGAACCCAGGTAGGGATCTTCGCCATTTCCCTCCGAAACCCGCCCCCAGCGGGGATCGCGGGAAATGTCTACCATGGGACTGAAGGTCCAGGAAATGCCATCGGCGCTGGCTTCGGTGGCCGCGATCCTTGCCGACTGCTCTATAGCCTTCATATTCCAGGTACAGGAAAGCCCCAGGGGAATGGGAAAGGTGGTTTCATAGCCATGAATCACGTCCATACCAAACAGCATGGGAATTTTCATACGGCTTTCTTCAACGGCCACTTTCTGGATCGCCTTTATTTTCTCAACGCCTTTGATGTTGAATAATCCGCCCACCCGGCCTTCTTTTACATTTTTACCAATATCGGAGTTAGTGGCGGTACCGGTTGTAAATTCTCCCGCGCTGGGCAAATTCAGCTGGCCGATCTTTTCTTCCAGCGTCATCTTGCTCATCAGCGTGCTGATGAATGTTTGCATCCGGCCATTATCGGATTTTACACCGCCTGCCTGCGCAAGTGCACCCGCAACAGCAATTGTGCTGAACAAAAAAAGGATGCTTATTTTTTTAAGCCATGTCTTACTGTTTTTGTTTTCATTTATCATGGTCTCAGATTTTTATTATTAGAATATCGGGGCAAGCTGTGTCTTTTCCGGCATCCGGGCATCATATACTGATGATATAGCACTGTTTAAAAACAGGCCGGTTTATTTTTATTTTTTCAAATAGGGCTGAATGATCTTTTGCCAGATCTGGTACCCGCCGGCATTCATATGCAGGCTGTCGCTTAGAAAAATACGGGGCATCGGTTTCCCATTACCGCCCAGCATCGCCGGGAATACGTCGATATAGCGCGTATGTTTCCGGGTGGCGATAAATGCTTTGATACCCGCATTGGCCTCCTGCACCTTCGTAAAATATTTAGCACGCACGGGGCTGGGTTTTATGGAAATGAAATCGATGGGCACTTTTTTATTATATCCGCGGATCAATCCGTATAACTGTTTAAAACGGCTGATGGCACTGTCTGCCGGTGTTTGATCGTTTGCCAGGTCATTTTCTCCGCAATAGATCACGATCTGCTTTGGCCGATAAACGGGCACCAAATCATTAAAATAATAGATGAGGTCTTTTAGGGTTGACCCGCCAAAACCCCGGTTGATGATGGTATACCCCGGAAAATAATCGCTTACGTCCTTCCATTTGGTGAAGGAAGAACTTCCAATAAATAGTATCGCTTTTTTTGGCGGAGCCTGTTGCTGGTCCTGCGCCTTAAACTGCTGAATATCGTTATAGAACGGAGGAGTTTGCCCCCAGATCGAAAGTCCATAAACGCATAGCAAAACAATCAACAAACTAATTTTCTTCATATTCTATTATTTTCTCCAAATTTACTAAACTGCGGGCGGACCTATGGGGCTAAGAAACCAGGAGACCATTTAATTACCCTCATACCGTTATAAACGTTGAAAGCGTTGAAAAGCTTATTCCACCTTTATGGCTTTACTGCGTTCGCTTACTCCATTCTCATTTACGGCTTCTACCTGGTAATAATAGGCTTTCTGTGCATCCATCGCCTTCATCCAGTATTCATTATCAGCATGCACCATGATGCAGGTATACAATTTACCGGGATCGGTTCCGTAGTAGATATTATACGCGTATGCATTATCCACAGGGCGCCATTTGATATACGCGCTGCGCTTATCCTTTTCAGTACGCAGCACCACAAAATCTTTTACCATCGCAGGTTTGGAGCCGTTACCATTTCCAAATACCCTTAGGCCGCTGATGGCAAATTTTCCCGTTGGCATATGCACATTCTCCAGCCGGATAAACCTTGCCTGTACCGGTTGCTCCAGCTCCACATAATCATGGGGCACGTCCTTTTTATTCTGACTTTTATTGATCAGCACATTCCACTTTTTGCCATCCGTTGAACAGGACAGTATATACTGATGGAATTGACCGTTTACTTTTCCAAGATGATCAGCAGCCACATCCTGATCTGCATAGTTGATCTGGATCGCACGAACAGTGGATAGATTTCCCAGATCAGATTGGATCCATTCCCCTTTGTCACCCGTTTTTGCGCTCCAATAGGTTTTGATTTTTTCATCAACCGCATTGTTGGGTGTATAATCGCCCAATGTGGAAGAAACCTGTACGGGCTTATTATAGTTCAGCAGCATCCACCCGGTAAACAAGGACCGCATCGTATCGCCCGCTTCTCCATCCAGGGACGAGGGCAAATAGGTGGGATAATCCCCAAATGCGGTGTTGCAATACATGATGCCCTCTTTATCGAACCCCGCCGGCCAGATACCGATCCTTCGTTCAAATGTATTTTTTACTGAAATGATGCCGGTGGAAACATGCCAGTAATTTTTAAAGTTGTCCTGGAAAGTGGCGCCATGCCCGGCGCCTCTTATAAAGCCGCCTTGCTTAATGCTATAAGGATCCGATTGAGGCGTAAACGGACCCAGCGGACTGTCGCCCACCACTACACCGTCTGCATAACCACTGAATTCTGTACCCGGTGCTCCGTATTGCAGGTAATACTTCCCATCATGCTTGGTCATCCATGCGCCTTCAATAAAGGGATCTAAAAAGGTATTATCCATATATTCTCCAAACCGCTGCCATCCGTACCGCCAGCTTTGCAGGAAATACATTTCTTTGCGGGTTCCTACCGGTTGAAAAGTTTTCCGGTTCAGTTCAATACCATATAACGGGTATACATTGCTGCTGCCATTGTACATATAAAACCGGCCGTCATCATCGGTAAAGAAAGCGGGGTCCCAGCCACCGATTTCGAAGGAATCGATCAGCGGCTTCCATTCATTGCCTTTGGGGTTGGTACTCATCCAAAGCGTAAAGTTTTTTGTATAGGTAGACCCAAATACCAGCATGGTATCTCCCACGACACCTACAGCAGGAGCACAAAGCTCATCATAGGTATGGGTATTCCAGGAACGCAGAAATCTTTTTGACACAAAATTCCAGTTCAGCAGGTCATTGCTCCACCAGTAGCCCCATTGATTGGTGCTGAACAGGTAGTAATCACCTTTGTAATTGACGATCACCGGGTCCGCCGTAGCCCGGTGCCGCCCCCATTCACTAAAGTTTGGAATAGGTGTATACCCATAATCAATATTGATAGGGTTGCAATATGTTTTTTGGGCTACCGACCATTTAAAAACAGAAAAGATCAGCAGGGATAACAATATGTATTTTTTCATCTTATTTTATTGGAGCCGTTGATGCACAAATGATTATTTGCCTTCTAATAAGCGCATCTGCGGCTCATGTATAAACAATATTTTCCTTTTGCTTCCAACCCATTTAAAGCCACTGATTCGCAGATGATTACCCGCACTTATAATCAACGCATCTGCGGCTCCTAATCAAACAGTACAGGCTGCATGCTTTGCGACTTCAAGGCCGCTGATTCGCAGATGATTTTCCGAACGGCCTTCATTCTGATAGTATGATCCGTTTATATTCCAGCGACTTTTCATGAAAATTTACCAGCAATCCCAATTGTAACCTGGATACAGCAAGATAATTAATCACCTGCGCGTAATGATCTTCTATTATTCCCTTTTTTGATTTTAACTCCAGTATGATTTTATTTTCAATCACAAAATCTGCATAAAATTTGTGCGGCAATATGATCTTTTTATATGTAACATTATATTCTTTTTCTCGTTCATAAAGAATGCCCCTGCTATTTAATTCATAGTCAAATGCATCCTTGTATACAATTTCCAGGAAGCCTTTGCCCAATATCCGATGGATCTCCATTGCAATTCTAATTAGCATATAGCTTTCTGACTGCAAAGGGTACGCCCTCTCATTAAAGTTTTTTTTCATGGTGATTAGTTAACGATCGTTTTATAAACGATTTCTCATTTCAAAGGTAGGTTGCAATGCTGCTTTTCACCTCCGATGTACCGATGATTATTTGGCCTCTTATAATCAGCGCTTCTGCAGCTTCAGTTTAAACATTAATTTTTTCTTTTGTCTCCGGATTATTTAAAGCCGCTGATTCGCAGATGATTAGCCGATCCTTATAATCAGCGCATCTGCGGCTTCAGTTTTTAAACATTGATTTTTTCTTCTATCTCCGGGCTATTTAAAGCCGCTGATTCGCAGATGATTAGCTGATCCTTATAATCAGCGCATCTGCAGCTTCGCTTTAAACAATATTTTCCTTTTTGTTCTCAACCCATTTAGGACCGTTGATTAACTGCCCTTTAATCTGCGCATCTGTGGCCTTATTGAACGGCTTAACCAGGAAGAAGGTACCGGCGCTCATCTGGGCTCTGTAGCATCATTTCAGATGCGGGCTTTTAAAGCCAAGTTTCTTCAACCCCCGCTGTACTTCTTTATCTTTCATAAACCATTTCCAAAGTAACCCGGTGCGGTAATTTTCGATCATCAGGATGGTAGCGCCCTGGTTGATGGCCAGGTGCGATGTGGCATACCATTTCCGCGTTTCGTTATAACTTTCTGAGAAGCCATAACGGCCCCAGATCTTGTCGCCCAGCACTTCGTAAAAATACCGCAGGGCCGCCAGTGATTCTTTTGGGCGATAGGGTAAACTGGAAAGTGCGGCCGCACAACAAATAGTGCCATTGTCTTTTACCGGGGAGTGTTCCCGGTATCTTCGCTTATAATCGCAGGCTGATAATCCCCAGGACTGTTTGCCATAATTTTTGTAATGCCCGGGATTATCTACGCAATACCGGTAATTGATGGTTACATGCGCTTTGTGCTGGCGCTCATAATCCGCAAAGCGATCGCTCAGTCCCCTGGGATCCAGCCCCGTAAAACTATAATGCGCAAAGAACAGCGGCCCGCCCAGATCCGGTCCCAGCGGTAACCTTGTCCGGTAAAAAGTGTTGCCGTTCTTCATGGCTCCGTTCCGTGCCCAGCCGCATTCATATACTTTTTTAGAAATGGAATATTCCGGGGCGGCGGCCGCCAGTATATAAGTAATCATCGCTTCATTATAGCCTTCTATCGGCAAATTCATTGCCCAATGATGTTTAGGGCTCCAATGCCAGTACAGTACATCGCGTTCTCTTGTAAACCAACTCCATTCCACCTGCTTCCAGAGTTTGGTTACCGTTGTCCGGATGGTTTGCTCTTCTTTGTTTCTCCGGTTAAAATATTGCCGAACCGTCAGCAGGCCCTGGAACAAAAAAGCCGTTTCTACCAGGTCGGCACCATCATCCTTTTTTGCAAATGGGATCGTTTTTCCAGTGCGTCCGTTGAGCCAGTGAGGAAAGGCCCCATGGTGCTTCTCGGCCCTGTCCAAAAAAGAAAGGATCTTTAAAAGACGCGTAACGGCCTGCGCGCGGTTGATCCATTTCCGCTCGGTTGCCACAACCAGGGCCATCACCCCAAAACCAGCACCTCCGGTGGTAATCACATCTTTATAATGTTCATGATCCCGATCCCTGGGCAAACCACAGGCGGGATGCGCAAAGTCCCAGAAATATGAAAAGGTTTGCCGTTGTACCAACTCCAGCAATGCATTTTCGTTTAGCGGTAGCGGGGTTTCTTGTTGTGTCATGCTTATTATTGATAGGCATTGGTAAAACCCAGTTTCTTCAATCCGCTCTGCACTTCCGGACAGCTCATAAAAAGCTTCCAGAGCAAACCGGTGCGGTAATTTTCGATCATTACCACAATGGGACCCTGGTCAATAGCAAGATGACTTTTTGCATACCAGCCTTTTGTTTCGTTAAAGGCATCGGTAAAGCCATATTCGGCCCATATTTTATCGCCCAGCGTTCCATAAAAATACCGCAATGCTTTCATCGATTGCTGCGGCGTATAGGGAAATGCCGATAAGGCGGCAGTCGGTGTAATGGTTCCGTTATCATTTGTGGGTTGGTGTGCATCATAACCGCCCGGATCATCACTGGCTGTAAGTCCCCAGCAATTTTCGCCATACCCTTTAAAGGCCTTTGGATTGTCTACACAATAGGAATAATTGATGAGTGTATGATGCTGGTTCTGCACCCAGTAATCGGCGTACTGATCTTTTAATCCTTTCGGATTTAGTCCCAGGAAGGAATAGTGCGAAAAGAAGAGCGGACCGCCATAATCGAAACCCAGCGGCAGGGTATAGTTATAAAACGTTTTTCCATTTTTAAAAAAGTTGCTCTGCGCCCAACCCCGGTCATACACCCGCCGGCTTACGGGATAGCGTTCTGCCGAGGCCGCCAGCACATAGGTAATGAGGCATTCGTTGAACCCTCTTAAGGGAAAGTTCATAGCCCACCCGTTATTCGGGCTCCAATGCCAGTATAACACTTCTTGTCCGCCCCGGGTAAACCAATCCCATTCCACTTCATTCCACAACCCGTTGATGCGGCCGCGCAATTCTCTTTCCAGGGGAAGGTCCTTATCAAAATACTGACGCACGCATAACAATCCCTGCAATAAAAATGAAGATTCTACCAGGTCAGCACCGTCATCCTTCCGGCTGAAGGGAATGGTTTTACCGGTTGCGCCATTATACCAATGCGGAAACGCTCCGTGGTAGGAATCGGCCTTCGACAGCCATTTTACCATTTTCAGCAGAAAGCGCGCAGCCGTATCTCTTTGGATCCATCCGCGGTTCACCCCAGCAACAATGGCCATTACTCCAAAACCCGTACCCCCGGTGGTAACCACTTCCTGACCATAATTAAACGATTGATTGCTCCGCTCCCGGGCCATGCCGCTTACGGGGTGCGCAAAATCCCAGAAATAACGCAGGGTCTGTTTCTGAACCAGGTCTACCAAAGCAGAATCGGAAATATTCCGATCGATCTTTAAGGTATACGGAATGGCATCGGACTTGTTTGCCGTTTTTTGGGCAAAAGAAAGATTGCCTGTAACCAGGAAAATGGTAAGTGCAATAATTCTCAACATATTTATAATTTAAGATTCCTGAAGTTACAACCGGGGATTGCGAGATCCAAGTTTTATACGCTTCTTTTTTAATCTCCGGAGCCATCATGCTTGCTTTGTATTCCATATGTTTGCCGGCAGGCAAACTTAGCGGTGAGAATATGTCATCTAACTACCAGCATAAAGCCGTATCAAAAGCCGCATGACCACGCCGGCATCCAGCTTTTGATACAGCTGCTGCGTGTATTTATAAGTTTTTCAGTCCCAGCTTATACAATGCTTTTATATAATCATCCTTTAAGGACTCATTAAATATTCTCAGCTCGTCGACCATACCGGTCATTGGAGCAACGGCCGCGTCCGATCCGGGAATCTTTCCTGGTATACCATTATAATTTGACCCGATTATAAACTCATTCGGTTCATAGGAGTTAAACAAATTTGTAGTTCCTCTGTTGGGAAAGTTCCCTACTTTCACACCATTTAACCAGATATTGAAAACACCGGTCGTTATATCGTATGTAAGCACAATATGATTCCAGTTATTCAAGTTGGTTTTGTCCAATATACTATTCAAATTATCTTCTACAGCACCAGCGGCTCCGGTTATTTTTCTAAATGTTGGCTGTATCCGTAAAACAGAATCATTTGTTGCCGGATAACTTTGGGTGTTTAATAAAAAATTGATATTGCCATTAAGAGAGACGTCTTTTTCTGCCAGCTGTAAAAGCATGGTACGTTTACTTCCATTGTTCTTTAATTTTGCCCACACACTGATGCTCCATGACTTAAGTGCATCTGTTTTAAAGGCGTCAAACTGCTTTGCAAAATATAGATATCCTCCATTGAGGTTTAGCGCCTTGCCCCTCACCCCGCCGCTTACAAGGGCATCATTTAATGTTTGCGTGGGAGCCGTATTCGTTTTTAATTCATTTTTTGAATCATCGAAACTCCAGTAGGCCACCAATTTTTTTGGATTGATCTCATCCGAACTGGTATACCCGTCTATCTTATCTGCATAGTCAGCCGGAGAAACACCGGGCAAATGATTCGGATTCCCATCTTTTTTGCAGGCATGGAAAAGGATCGCCATTAGCCCCAATAATAAAAATGAATTGTATTTATTATATTTCATTTTAAGAAGATTAATTAACGTAAATAAATTAATTCCCGTAGCCCGGATTTTGAGTCAGCACTCCTTTACTCAAATCGATCTGCGTCTTTGGAATGGGTAATAACACATCCCGGTCGTCCCGGAAATTGGTCTTGCCCGCAGCATTTAAGGTTGCCGCTGCAATGCCCCAGCGCACCAGGTCGAAAAACCGGTCGTGCTCCATCGCCAGTTCAATCCGCCGTTCCTTTCTTATGGCATTTCTTAATGTGGCCTGGTCAGTGGTGGTTACATTGGGCAGAATGGCATTGTTTCCTGCCCGGGCCCGGGCCCTTACAGCATTCAGCGCATCCCGAGCTGCGGTGATATTGGCATCGCCGCCCACCTCATTCGCGGCTTCTGCAAACATCAGTACCACATCTGCGTAGCGAAGAATCCGTACATTCATCCAATAGCCAAACTGATCGCCCACCGTGCCCCGCATGGAAGGATTGGAATAAACTTTATTGTTATACCGGGGATTGGGCAATCCTGCTGGCAACACCTCACCATAAATAGAAACGGCACTGTCGCCGGTGGTATATAAAATGGTCCGTTTTCTGCGGGGATCACCGGCCTCATAGGCCGTATCTAAACTCCTGCTGGGCGTATTCCAACCCCAGCCCAGGTTCCAGCTTCCGGAACCTCTAACGCCCATGATCTGTGCATATTGCACTCCCAATGCCGTTTTGGTAGTAAAGTTTGCGGTGGCCTGCACTTCAAATACAGATTCGGAACTGTTTTCGCCCTCTTCCCGGAATATTTTGTCATACGTAGTGTTTAAATTGTACAAACCGGCCGTCATTACCGCGTTAGCGGCGGCTTGTGCCTGTGCCCATTTTTTACGAGTCAGGTATACTTTTGCCAGTAAGCCATTGGCCGCTCCTTTTGTCAGTCTTCCGGGAAACTTCTGCGGATCCCAGGAAGGGGGCAGGTATTGTGTGGCAAATTGCAGATCACTTTCGATGAGTGTATACACCTGGTCCGCGCTGCTTTGCGGAACATTGCTTTGCGCTGCCGGGTCTGTAAATACCTTATCAATGACCGGCACCCGGCCAAATAAACGCACCAGCATAAAGTATGCATACCCACGAATGAATTTGGCTTCTGCTTCTGATTGCATCTTAACGTCTTCTGTTGCCTCTATATCCTTATTGTTTTGTACCTGATCTATAGCAATATTGGCTTTATTAATAAGGGCATAGTACCCAACCCAAAGTGCGTTGGCAAAATCATTCGAGGAGTAATTCGGTTGTACCGGAAAATTATCCATATCCGCAGCAGCAGCCCCGCCATCAGAGGGCGTGCTGCCTTTATCACCGTCATCGCTCCGGATACCGGTTGCACAAATAAATGCCTGGCTATGTACATTAAAGGCCCTTAATTCGGCATACGCGGCAAATAAATAAGAATCATAGGGTCCTGAACCTCCCGGATAAGGATAGGTTTCTGCCGTATATTTTCCCTGGGGATCCCGATCCAGGAATCCTTTTTTACATCCGCTGAACAGCAAAATAGCTAAAATGCTTACCGCACTAAAAATCTGTACTCGTTTATATTGTTTCATAATCGCTGCAATTAATAGTTAGAAAGTTACGTTTACGCCAACCGAATAAACGGCCGGCACCGGATACAGGTTATTGTCAGCACCGCTTGCGATGGGATTGCTTAACGGCGCCTCCGGCGTGTACCCGGTTGTTCTTGAAAAAGTGGCAAGGTTCTGACCACTTACGTACACCCTTAATTGTTTTACGGATGCCTTTTGAAGCAGCTTTTGAGCGAAGGTATATCCTAACTGAAGTGTCCGGATCCGGAAATAATCGCCGGGTTCCAGGAAATAACTGCTGAAGAGATAGTTGTTGCCCCTGGTATTGTCCAATATGGGCTCCACATTGGTACTGCCCGGGCCGGTCCATGCATTTAAACGGTTGGTTTCATAGTTTAATACGGCAAAGGTAGAGATGCGCCGTTGGGCATATACTTTGTTTCCGGCAACTCCCTGACCATCTACCAGCAGATCGAAGCCTTTATACCCCAGACTGATCGAAGCTCCAAAATTATGTGGTGGAAAGGGTGTTCCCAGGTAGGTACGATCCTTGGAATCAAGGATGCCGTTTTTGTCTACATCTTCAAAGGCAATATCGCCTACGCGGGAGTTTAAAAAGCTGGCCTGGCGGTCGAAGTCGGCCGTGACCTGGTAGATCCCGATCTGGCGGTAGCCGTAGAAATAACCGATCGATTCTCCGGTAGTGGTTTTATTGGCTCCGCTGTTGCCCAGTATCTCGAAGTTGATCTTATCACCAATGGAAACGACTTTATTTTTGTTGTAGCTGTAGTTGGCAGAAAGCCCGTAGGTAACATCACCGATCCGGTCTCTCCAGCCCAGCGCCACCTCAATGCCTTTGTTGGAGATGGTACCCAAATTGGTTTTATAGGTATAATTTCCGGCCGTGCCCGGCAGCGTCAGGTTGGTAATAATATCCTTTGTAGTACGGTCGTAAAAAGTGATCTCCGAAGACAGGCGGTTGTTCAACATCCGGGCATCGATGCCCAGGTCTACACCCCGTACCACTTCCCAATGCAGGTTGGGGTCGGGGATATATTCCGGAGTTACCCCCAGGTATACCCGGTCTCCAAATACACCGGAATTACCGGTTGTAAGCCCCGGCAGGTACAAATTAGGCTGAAGTCCCATTCCGCTTCCAACCGTTCCCCAGGCTCCCCGTAACTTTAAGAAATTGATTGCCGGAATGCTCCGGAAAAAATTTTCTTCACTGATCACCCAGCCTAAACCCAGGCTGCCAAAATTCCCCCAGCGATTGGCCTTTGCAAACTTGGAACTACCATCCCTGCGATAGCTCAGGTTAACGAGGTACCGGTTATCATAAGCATAGTTTACCCGGCCAAAAAGCGACATAAAAGCTTCTTCTGCTCCATTGCCTACATTCGATAGGGGGTTATTGATGTTTACAATATCCAGATACCAGTAGTCGGGATCCCTGGGTATGGTTAAGGTGGTATCTGTTCTGCTGCCGCCTACTTTTGCATTTCCCTGAAACAGGGTAGTAAAACCAGCCAGCGCTGTTATGCTGTGCCGGTCTGCAGTTTTTGCAAATGTAAGCGTATGGTCCTGCTGAAATTTCCGGTATTGGATCTGCTCCTGGTTCACCGAAGTTCTGGCAAGATTATTAAACGAGGTATCTGTTTTCCCGCTGCCCTCGCCAAGGTTTATATACCGGTAGGGCAGCGCGGTATAGCCCCTGGTATTATTAAATCCTAAGTCTGTATAAAAAGAAGACCGCCAGGTAACGTTTTTAAGAACCCTGATCTCCGCAAAAATATTTCCAACGGCCCTGTACCCGTCTTTTAATGTATTACCCCTATTCTGGTTGATCCTTGCCACAGGGTTTGCGATCTGCGCCCGCTGAAAACTGGGCATGCTATAATAGAGGTCGTCACCCGCTTGTACCGGCACAATGGGCGTAGCCCAGATTGCGTAGTTGAAGGCATCGCCGATCGGTTCGTCCTGCTTCCAGTAAAACCCGGTTACATCACCGCCTATTTTGATATGATCATTAATGCGTATCTCCTGGTTTAAACGGGCTATCAGTTTTTTGTATTGATCATATTTCAATACGCCTTCCTGCACATTGTATCCCAAACTAAAAAGGCTTGTGGTTTTTTCACCGCTATTGGAAACACTTAAGGTATTGTTATTGATTAGTGCAGGCCGGAATATCTGGCGCTGCCAGTCAGTGTTTGCTGTATAATTGGTATAGTCGAAGGCTGCAGCTCCAAGATTCTGCAACTGCGCATTATAAAGTTTTTTAAATCCTTCTGCGTCTGTTACATCAATATTTTTGGTCACCTTCTGAACACCCACCATACTTTGAAACGATATTCTCGTTTGTCCGCGGGCCGCCCTTTTTGTGGTAACAATAATCACCCCGTTACCACCCTGAAGACCAAAAATGGCAATCGAAGAGGGATCGCGCAATACTTCGATACTTTCAATGTCTCCCGGGTTGAGGTAATCGATATTGGATTGAAAAACGCCGTCTACTACATATAAGGGATCCGTATTGCTGGTACTGTTCACGCCCCGGATGCGCACCGTGGGCGATGCTCCGGCCTTGCCACTGTTAACAATGGTTAAGCCCGCTACCTTTCCCTGCAATGAGCTTACGGGGTTGGTATTGGGCATTTTTGCCAGGTCTTCTCCTTTTATTGAAGTAATGGATCCTGTAAGATCTCTTCTTTTCTGCGTACCATATCCCACCACCACTACTTCTGTAAGTTTGGTATCTGCGGCGGTTAACACTACCAGCTGGTGCAAATCTGTATTTACCGGCACTTCTTTGCTGAGGTATCCGATAGCAGAAATCACCAATACAGCATCCTGATCTTTTACTTCAATGGCATACATACCATCTTCTCCTGAAGACCGGCCATTGGTGGTACCCTTTTCTACGATGCTCGCGCCGGAAACAGGGCTTCCTTTATCATCAATGATCTTGCCTTCCACTACAATCGTGGCTTTTTCACTGGGTTTACCAATAACCACAACCAGCCCTTTATTGATTTTTTTATAGGAAAAGGCAGAGTGATTCAGCAATTGCTCCATCACATAGTCAATTGTGGCACCCCGGGCATACAGGTCGATCCTGTTGGTACTTTGCCGTACTTCATCATTATACACAAACCGGTATGCGTGATTGGTTTCGATCTTTTTCAGAATCTCAGGGATGGTAGCATTTTTAATGTTGAGACTGAGTCTTTCCTGAGAGTGTCCGCTGAAAGCTAAAACCTGAAGGGAGGTCAAAAGAACAAATACGACGGAAAGGTTCATTTTAAGAAATAGTTTAATATACCCACAATGCGGGCATAGCCGGCCAAGGCAATCCTTTTTATTCATATATTGCAATAATTATTAGTGATGCGTTTGCTGCTTTGTCAGCAGCGTATCTGTTTCTTAGTAACGGAAAATGTTGCGAGCATTTTCCGTTCTTGTTTTATAGCGCTACGTCATTTTCTTTCTTTTCATATATGCTGTTATTTTAGAATTGTTCGTTAATAGATGACTACATTGTTTTTATCGATCCGGTACCGGAAATTGCCAATAAGCTGCAACGCTTCCAGCACATCTTCCAGTTTATCATTTTCAAAGGTTCCATTGTAAAGCTGGCCATCTGTTTTTTTTCTTATAGCAATCTTCACATCATACCATCGCTCCAGAACGGGAACGATATGCTCTAGCTTTTCCTGGTCGAAAACAATCCGGTTTTTTGTCCATTCGGTTTCCGCCGCCATGGAATCGGTCCTGCTTACATGCACATCAAAAAGCTGTACTTCCGGTAATGGTTTTACCGGCTTATTCTTCACCTGTTTGTCCTCGTTTTGCACAACAATTTTTTCGTGCGGACTCAGGGTTATTTTCCCCGTTTTGCCGTTTTTTACCTGTACCTCAACAGAACCTCTGATCAGGACCGCTTCCGTATGTTGCTCGTTGTCATATGCTCTTACATTGAAAACGGTTCCCAACACTTTTACATCCAGGGTTTGGGTATGTACAATAAAGGGATGCGCTTTATCTTCCTTTACTTCAAAGAAGGCCTCGCCACTCAGAAACACATCCCGGTTCATATTGCCATAATCTTTGTGATAACTTAATCTCGAATCCGAATTCACCCAAACCTTTGTTCCGTCCGGAAGCACCAGGTTTGTTTTGGAACCCTTCTTTGTGGTAACAATATTTTCCGACCAGGATTCCGCTGGGGAAGTCGTTTTCCTGTACATGAAAAAAAATGTACTTCCAAGCGCAAGCAGCACTATGGCCGCCGCGGCCCATAACCGGTATTGTTTACGGCTGCCGCCGGCCAGCGGAGCAAGCGCCGGCTCTTTTGCCAATCGCTCATGGAACTGTGCAAGCGCCGATTCCACTTCTTTCTTGTCCAGATCATAGCTGATCCTGCTGCTGAATGCTTCGTGCAAACCATCAGCAATGAACTGGCCTTCCGCATCTGCTCTTAAAAGTTCCGTTAATTCTTTCTGCTCTGCAAGCGTTATGGCTCCAGCTTCTTTTTGCATTAAGAGATATTCCAGACGGTCCGGTTGCACAGAAAATGATCCTTTTATATAGGGACGCAATTCACTGCATAAAACCCCCAAAGGTTTAAAAAAAAATCAGGAAGATTTTTTCCGGCGTTCCCGGAAAGCGGCTTTTAAGGATTCCGTAAGCTTTTTAATAGCAATAGCCAGCTGATTTTCAACTGTTTTAGTGGATATTTCAAGCAGGGTGGCCACTTCTGCATATTTAAGCCCGTCTTCTTTTATCAGCTTAAAAATAAGCCGGCACCGGTCAGGCAATTCATTAATGGCCTTGTTGATCTGATCGAGTGTTTCCCGGCTGATCACTCTTGTTTCCTGGTTACTTAACTCAAAAGGCAGATGCTCTCCCGCTTCCTGCAGGGAAATATTCCCTTTTTCGCGCTGATACCCGCTCGTGCGCATATAGCTTATCACAGCGTGCTTTACTGCAACATACAGGTAATTGGAAATATTATTGATGGTACCAAGCATTTTCCTGTTGGACCACAGTTTCAACATTACATCCACACAGATCTCCTCCGCAACCGGTTTGTTTTTCAGGCAGGATTGCGCATAAGATAGCAATGCAGGATAAAACATCCTGAAAAGCTCATCAAATGCCTGCTCATCATTATTTTCGGCAATTGCAGCTATCAAATATGGTAAACGATTATTCTGCATCCCTGTTAAAGCAATTCATCCTGGTTTTCATAAACCGGGCAATGCCGGTTCGGATCCATTTCTATAGCCTGCAAAATAATAAATAAAGCGGAGTTCAATACGTTTCTTTGTGTTGCGTCAACACATTGGGAGCCGGCTGCATTCATTGCAGTTCATTTTTTTACCGCAAGGGAGGTAATGAAATAAGCGTTCTATAACCGCTATTCTTCTAAACCCTGCAACATCTGTTCACCGCAGTCTTTTACCGGAAAGGAGAACGCAATGAGCTATAGCATTCGTCTGACTATTTTTGCACCTTGCGAATCCCTGCATTCATTACGGTTCCATCTAAACCGAAAAGGATATAGAGGGATGCTAAGATAGCAGATATTATCATCAGCGCTTTCTCCTTACCAAACCATCGTAATAACCGATTTCCCGGGAATTGTTACAGGTGCCCATGTATTTTTATAGCGGATATTAACAGTATACGGTGCACCGGCTTCGTTTAACGCGATCAATGCCTTTTTCCCGTCTGGCCTTAAGAACGCTATATTGGGCACCCCACCTTCCGCACTGCTTTCAATTCTTACGGAACCCGGAGGTACAAATTTGGAGGCATGTGCAATGATATAGTATGCAACATTCCGGGAAACGGATGAACCGTTGATGGTGAGCGCCCCCTTGCATTGCGTACAGCCTCCCGGTGTATGCGGCCCGTACGAGGGATCATTGGCCAGGTTCCATTCCAATGCTGTTTTGCTCCAGTTACGCATCGTGCCGATGATTACATTTTTTATATGCCATTGCAGATCGCCATCAAAATTGCCTTTTGACCCGGTCCATTGTTCCGTGAAATAAAGATTTTTTTGGGGGAACTCCCGGTGCAATCGGCCCATCGCCTCCACAGGTCCTGCATAAAGATGAAAGGCCGCACCATCTACATATTTAGCAGCTTCCGCATCTTTATAAATGATGGCCGGATAATCTGGCCGGTCGAGATTATGATCGTATATCACAATCTTTGTGCTTAATCCTGCTGCCCTGAATGCCGGCCCCAGGCTATTTTTTATAAAGTCCCGCTGCTCCTCTGCAGTCATATGCATGCTGGGATTATTACCGGGATGTAGCGGTTCGTTCTGCGGCGTAATGGCATCAATTGAAATTCCTTCGGCCTTCATCGCCTGGATGTATTTTACAAAATAAGTGGCGTAGGCTTCATAATATTCCGGCTTCAGTTTCCCGCCCTTGCTTTGGTGATTATCCTTCATCCATACCGGTGCGCTCCAGGGTGTTGCGATGATCTTTATGGATGGGTTAAGGGCAAGGATCGCTTTCAGTACGGGTATCAGCGCGTTTTTGTCGGGAGTTAAACTGAATTTTGATTGCGTCACATCGGTTTGTCCCTCCGGCAGATCGTTATAACTAAAAACTGATGCATCCAGGTCGGAAGCGCCCATACTGATGCGAAGATAACTAACCGCTATGGAGCGGGTATCTTTTGCAAACAGCTCTTTAAGCAGGTTCTTTTTGGAAGCCGCATCCATTTGATGAATGAGCTGTGCACTGCCCCCGGTGAGGGTATATCCAAACCCGTCGACGGTTTGATATGCGGTACGTTCATCTACATCCAGGTAAGGCCAGGCATTTTGTTCTGTTCCGAAGCGGATCTCTTTCCCCGTCTGCTTTTTGAGCAAAACGGTTTGATCTGCTTTTGTTAACCAGATTGCTGCATGCCCAACCGAAGCATGCGTCCGCTTTGCGCCCGGGTTTCCATTTTTATTACATTGTGCACCGAAGCCTGTAAGTGCCAGCAGGATACAACAATAGCAGACGATTTTCTTTTTCATCCACAATTTTAATAAAAAAAAGTACATAATTTTGTACAAATTTTTGTACCATGTTAGTAGCCAATATTTCTGAATTCAGAAAAAATCTTAAATCCTACATTGACAATGTATATGATAATAATGATACACTAATCGTAACCGGCAGTGGTAAAACCGTGGTGGTGATCTCTTTGGATGATTTTAACAGCTATGATGAAACGGAATACCTCACCAGCACTGATGCCAATAAGGCGATGATGTATAAAGCCAAAAAGGAAATTGAAAACGGTAACACAACAACACACACCTTAAAAGATCTTAAAAACATGATCAATGATTAGTTTTTCGCTAACCGCTATGGAACACCTACACCATTGGATTGCTGAAGACAGGAAAGTTGCTATCCGGATATTAGAACTGATTGAAGCAATCAACCGGCATCCTTTTACAGGTATCGGTAAACCAGAACCGTTAAAGGGAGACTTTAAGGGTTACTGGAGTCGCCGTATCACAGAAGAACATCGTCTTGTTTATAAAATCAATGAGGGGCAGCTTCTCATACATTCCTGCCGCTTTCATTACAGGAAGTAATTTTTAAAAGCACATGCCGTCTGTTCCCTGAATGATATCGATAAACCGTTGGGGCAATAGAAAAATGTTATGCCCGCCACTATAAATTCAGGAAAGGCTAAAATACAGACCTGGAGCAGTAATGCACGACTCCGGTCTGTATTTTATTTATTTTAAATTAGGGTTCAGATCAATCTGAGATTGCGGAACCGGCAGGTATGCATTATTTTGTGTAAAGCCGGGCAATGCGGTTGCGGCCTGGCCGGTTCGCATCAGGTCGTTGTATCGCTCTCCCCACCATTCGCAGGCAAATTCTGCACGACGCTCATCTAACACCTGAGTAAGCGTTACTCCTGTAATCGGGCTTAATTTTGCCCTAACTCTTACCAAATTAAAAGTGGCGTCTCCGTTTTGCCCTTTTCGCACTTTGGCTTCTGCATTTAACAGCAAGGCATCTGCATAGCGCAATACACGAACATTGTTGTTAGATCCATAACTTGTTCTTCCCGAGGTCATTTGATTAACAGGCAGGTACGCTTTCCCGTTAAAATAAATCTGGTTATTGGTGTTACCATAAACAACATCCCCGCTGGGTGTAGTGGAAGACGAATTTAAAAAACCTGAAGTATTGACCAATGCTGGGTTTCCGCAATTAAGCAGGGTTGTTTTTATCCGCACAGAATCGTTTCTGCTTTTTAAAAAATCTGCAATGATATTTGTAGGCGGTATAAATCCCCATCCGGAAATAGGACTTCCTTTCTGGTCTCCCCCGGGTCCCTGGAATGCAAAGAACTGATCGGGACTGACAGATGTTCCGCTTCCCGTTCCAAAATCAGAGTATTGCAGCTCAAAAAGAGATTCATCGCACAGTTTACCCGGTATTTTAAACAGGTTATAAAAATCGGGGAACAGGGTGCATTTACCACTATTGATAATTTGATCGGTAGTGGATATTACAATATCCCAATTGGCGTTTCCGTTATCATTACCCGCCAAATCCGCTGCAGCTTTTGCCTTTAAAAGTAATGCAGAATATTTTGTAACGGCTCCTACATGTATAGACTTATTGGGAACAGCATCCTCCAGGTTCGCAATACAGTAATCCATTTCAGACATTATAAAATTGCGCGCATCTGCAATAGAGCTGCGGGGTACTGACCCAACCGTACTATTATCCGTAATAATGGGCACATTGCCAAATACCCGGGAAGCAACCAGTAATGTAAACGCTCTTATAAACCGAACTTCTCCTTTGTATTGATTGTAAAGCTTTTGATTGGTGGCATCCCCGGAGGGGATATTTGCCCCAAATTTGTCCAATTCTGTCAACGCCTGGTTGCATTTCATGATCAGCCCGAAATAGTCATTCCAGCTATTTTCCAGGCCAAAAAAACTTTGCACGGCACCCAGGCTAAAATTTTTAATATCTGAAAGGCCTGCCTGATCCTGCGGGGTACTTCCCTTTGTAAAATCATCTCCACGCACGGCCCTTATTCCTAAATCGACCCAGTGTATCAGGCCGGGATTATTGCCACCAGCTAACCGGTAAAGACCGGATACCGGCTGGTACATATTTCCCAGTTGGGTATAATCCAACAGTTGTGCATCCTGCTGGTTTTCTGTAGGCCGGTCCAGGAACTTGGAACAACCGGTTAATATCAATAACGCACCAATAATTCCAATTATATATTTATTAATCGCTTTCATGCTTCAAAACTTTAATTGGTTAAAAATTAACTCTTACCCCAAGGCTGTACACAGCAGCAACCGGGTATACATTGTTGTCATACCCTGTATTGGCAAGATTGTCTCCTGATGCGGGCAGGCCCGGAGCAACGGTAGATGTATTTCTTAGTGCTGAAGGCTTGGGAGCGGTTATTTCCGGAGTAAATCCACTATACCTTGTAAAGATTAAAGGCCTGTCTGCAGTAGCATATACACGCATACGTACAGGGTTCTCCGATTTGCCTACTTCAAAATTGTACCCCAGCTGAATGTTCTGGATCCTGAAATAAGCACCGTTCTCTACAAAAAAGGAGTTTGCGGCATTACTCCAGCTGCCCCGGCTTGCCTCTGCCGATGGAAAACTATTGGTGGGGTTTGAGGTTGTCCACAGGCTGGTTACATATGCAGCATCTCCATTCATCACCGGGTACAGGGAGCGTTGCGCACGATTAAAATTTAAAATCTTATTGCCGCCTACACCTTGCGCCGCAATGCTCAGATCAAACTTTTTATAGCCCAGCCCGATATTTAAACCATAGGTGATTTTTGGCAGATAATTCCCCAGGTTAACCCGGTCATTAACAGGATCTATTAATCCGTCCCCATTCTGATCCTTAAACTTTAAAAATCCCGGTTTTATAGGACTGGCGGGGTTTTGTTTGTTATAGGCCGAAGCAACCGGGTCTGCATTAATTTCTGCCTGCGATTGATAAACACCAGTCATTTCGTATCCATAAAAATAATTGATCGGCTGGCCAACCTGGATACGGGTAGGAAACTCCTGCCTTCCGGTACGAATTCCCCCGGCAATGCCGGTAATTTCCAATACCCGGTTTTTTAAAGTAGATATGTTGCCACCGATATTGTAATTGAAATCGCCCACTTTATCTTTCCAGTTCAATGCCAGTTCCCATCCAGTATTTAATACGCTCGCCCAGTTACCATATTCCGAAACAGAGTTAAAATTGGCAACCGGCCGGTCAAACGCCATATCGTGGGTTACCCGGCGATACCAGTCTACAGATCCGTCTAGCTTATTGTTTAAAGCAGTGAAGTCTAAACCGGCATCCCATTCCTCAACCACTTCCCAGCGGGTTTGGGTAAAAAAAGGATTGACATTGTAACCCGGAATAAATGTACCATTCCCGGATCCGTAACTACCAAAAATTCCAGAGAAGTCATTGCCAACGGATGCCACAGGGTATCCTGGGTTGGGCCGTACCCCATCATTTCCCAGTTTACCCCAACTGCCGCGCAGTTTTAAAAGTGAAAATGCGTTTTGGTTTTTCAGAAAATTTTCCTGCGTTAATACCCAACCCAAACCTACTGAAGGAAAATACCCCCATTTTGTCTGATATTTTGAGCTTCCGTCTGCACGGAATGTTGCTGTTAAAAGATATTTATTCTGGTAGTCGTAGCTGGCCCTGGCAAAATAAGACAAACCGGTATTTCTGGTTCCGTCTTCATTATAGCCGGTCTGATACCGCGTACCTTGTGTGGCATACCAGTATTCCTCCACATTTGGAACACCATTCGCCATTACCCAGGTTTGCCTCCATCGCTCGTCTCTTGCTGACTGTCCTAAAAGTACCGTCCAGTGATGCCCGTTTTTTCCGTCTTTATAGGTGAGCAAATTATCCAGTACAAGATCGGTGTACCGGTCCTGTACGGAGGTCAATTGCGACAGATCCCTCTTTTGAAAATTGTCTACATAATATTGGGGATAGTAGTTAATCGTCTGATCTGATTCATACCGCTGGCTCAGCTGTGTACGAAAAATCAATTTGTTGCCAATGATATTCGCTTCAGCATAAAGCGTAGGTAATATCTGAAATCCTTTGATGCGGTTATAATAATAGTGGGCCGCAGCAACGGGATTTACATACACGCCGTTATTGTATCCGATTTGAGTGGGTGAAGCAAATTTGGTGGGGTTAGCAGCCTTATTACTCGAGTCGTATACTGGGTATAGCGGCGATGCATAGTATGCATTTGTAAATGCAGCATTATTGGGCGTATAATTCGTAGAATTATTATAATACGCTGTAAACCCAACCTTCAGCCAGGGAAATGCTTTTACCTCCATTTGGGTGCGTATATTATAACGGTTGTAGCTGTTTTTGGCATTAAGTATACCATCCTGATTCAGGTAACTGAGCCCCAGGGAATACGTTACCTTTTCGCTTCCTCCTGCCAGATCAATACTGCTGCTGTGCATGATCGCCTGTTTTCTTAAAATCTGGTCATACCAATCCGTATTGGTTGTTGGATTGGCAGCCGTTCCTCCATATTTGGTAAGCGCCTGATTCACCAGCGCCGAATCGCCCGGGTTTCCCACGCTATACTGCATCGCTGCATACTGCCTTGCATCTGCCATTTTAAGCACATTCGTCGGTACCTGAAGGCCCACATAGCCATTATAGGTAACCCGGGTTTTCATGTTCAACTTCCCTTTTTTTGTAGTAATAATTACTACACCATTTGCAGCCCGTACCCCGTAAATAGCAGCGGCTGAGGCATCTTTTAATACGCTCATATCCGCTATATCATTGGGGTTTAGAAAATCTATATTTGTTAAAAGCATCCCGTCAACGACATAAAGCGGATTTTCATTCATTGACGATCCAACACCGCGGATCCGAACGGTTGGAGAAGCACCGGGAGCACCGCTGGTTACTATCTGTACTCCCGGAGCTGCCCCCTGCAATGCTCCCATTACATTACTGGTCGTTCTTTTTGCCAGCTCTTCTGTATTGACGCTCGTTATAGGAGCTGTTAAATCCCGCTTAGTGGCCGTACCATATCCAATCACCACCACCTGGTCCATGATCTGCTGGGAGGCCTTCAGGGAAATTGTTACCTGTGCGGCTCCGTTTAATGGGTATTCCTGCGCATCGTAGCCTACCATCGAAAAAACCAATGTGCTGTTGGCGTCCGGAACGGAAAGCGTAAAAGCACCATCAGCATTGGTAATTGTTCCAATGGTGGTACCCTTCACCTGTACCGAAACGCCGGAAAGCGGAGCCCCGGAACTGTCTGTAACCTTGCCGGTAATAGTCAGCGCTTTTTTTGCCGACGGGTCTTCACGGATAACAATCAGGTTGTTCTCCATTTGCCGGAACGTCATATCTGTATAAAAAAGCAGTACAGGAAGGATTTCCTCAATGGTGGCCTCTTTTGCATTGAGGGTCACTTTTGATTTCAGCGCCGGCAGATCATTATTGTACAGGAATCGGTATGCCGTCTGTTCCTCAATGGTCCGCAATACTTCTGCAAGTGCTGTTTTCTTTACTTTTAAACTGATGCGTTGCTGTCCAAACCCATTGGCATGAATGTTCAGCGTAAAGAACAGCAGAAATAGCACCGTCAATTTCATAGCGAGAAAAACTTTTTTTGTGAAGAGGGGGAATAACCCCTGTTTTAAGCGTCTCATGTGATAAATATTGTCTTTTTAATAATATCACATGAAGCATTCGTTATCCAGTTTGCTTCATGTAAAGTTAACCGATCGTTATTTGATCCCGATTCCTTTTGCACAGCAAAAATTTACCGGGATGTGCTTATATAGATGTCTTTGTTCTCTATTTGATAACTAAACGCATTTGCAAGCTTTAACGCTTCGAGCGCCTGGACGATCGTTTCTTTTTCGAACGATCCGTTGAAATTCAATTTTTTTACGGCATCATCGGTAAAGTGAATGGACACATTATACCATTGCTCCAATTTATGGGCAAGGGTTACAAAATCATCTCCCCTGAACTCGAGCCGGTTGTACATCCAGGCGGTTTCCGTACGTGCCTCCACGGCTTTTGTACTGTCGATGGCTTCAATTTTCAGCGCCTCCTGAGGTTCGCCGGTAACCTGGTGCGTAGCAGCAACAGCATTAGGAATCATCAGCTTTTGATTTGGATACAGCAAAACCGGCTGAAAATTTGTTTTCCCATCGTGCTTGGTTACGCTGATGAGGCCGCGGTAAAGCACAGCGGTGGTCACATTTTCATTGGCATAGGCCTTTATATTAAAAGCCGTTCCCAGCACGCTTATATCGATATTACCCGCATGAACAATAAAGGGACTTTTGGCGCCTGTTGCCGTTTGTGCATGCACCACGTCAAAAAAGGCTTCTCCCTCCAGTTTTACTTCCCGGCTGCCGCCTTTAAAATCCGTTACAAAAAACAGGCGGGATCCCCCATTCAGCCACACGTTGCTTCCATCCGGTAACTGCAACTGCTTCCGGGCTCCTTTAGCGGTAGCCAGGGCCAGCTGGTAGTGCGGCGGCAGTTCCGGACCGCGTGCGGGCGCATGCACCCGCATGATGCCCCAGTACGCCAGTGCCACTACTGCTGCAGCGGCTGCACCATAGTAGTATAGCCGGCGCCGGACGTTCTTTGCACGGGGATGCAGCGATGAAATGGGGGATTCCGTTTGCTCCAGGAGTATCCGCACCTGCTCCGAATGATCATCATTTACCAGGTGACCACTGCTTTCTGATCGCCTCAGCAACTGATGCAGCAACTCATACTGCTGCTGCAATTCCGGATTTTTTGCAAGATATTCCTGCAGCTCCTGTTTTTCAGACGCCGACGCCTCTCCATAAATGGCGCGCGCCATCAGATTCCATATGAAATCATCATTTCTCATGTATAATAAGCAACCAGGTTGCCCATACTAATAAAGGACAGCAACCGGGGAACGATCTACTATACCGGGCACAAAAATTTTTACTTTTTTTTCAGGGCTGGTTTCTGACGCAGGTATTGAGCAACACCCAGCGCCTCACTGATGCGCCGCACGGCGGTTGCCATCTGCACATCGATGGTGTTTACGGATATATTTAAAATTTCGGCTACTTCTTTATAACGCAACCCATCCTCCCGTACCAGTTTAAAGATCATTTTACAACGGGGCGGCAGTTGCTCCACTGCATGGTTTACCCGGCGGAGCATTTCAGCGGTTACCACCTGTGTGAACGGATCGCCGTCAATGGCCGCCACCGACGTAGTGGTTTCATCCAACCCGGAAACGATCCATTCCCGGGCTTTTACAGCCAGCCGGTTCAACGACTGATTTTTTACCGCCACATATAAGTACACGGAAGGATTATGGATCTCTTTTAACCGGGCACGGTTCAACCACATCCGGGTAAATACATCTTCCACCACTTCATTGGCCGTATCGGGAAGCCGGACCAGCGACAGTGAAAAATGATAAAGCCGTTTATGGAACAAGCCGTACAAACGGGTAAATGCCCCTTCGTCTCCCTCAGCAATCCGCTCCCGCAACAGCGGCCATTCGTTTTCAATATGGTTGGGACTGTTAATTGTTTTTAAAAATTAGAACTGTAAAGGTAGCCTTTTCCTAACAATCGTTAGAAGCACTGCCTGACCTGTTATTTAAACAATTTCTAATAAGTAAACCGTTTGTGTAAGAATCATTCGCAGATCGCCCCCTTTTTCTTATGTTCTGTAAAGATTATTCAGTACACAACATTATAAATCAGGTATTTATTCGTTAATTTTGGGTGAAATAGCGTGATCGGTCCGTTTTTTTGCCGATCAAATGGATATATTTGTAATTTACGGCTCGATTTTTGAGACGCACCAACATTTTTTTTATCATGGCTTTAGGACAATCATTACAACAGAAGCTTTTACAGAAGCTATCCCCACAGCAAATCCAGTTAATGAAATTGCTGCAGGTGCCTACAGCCAACCTGGAAGAGCGCATCAAGGAGGAAATGGAGGAAAATCCGGCATTGGAGCTGGATGAGGGCAAGCACAGCGATGACGGGGAGCTGAAGGATGAATTTACAGACGGTTCCGACTCCCTGGAGGAACCGGAACGCACACAGGATGAATATGACACCATCGACGTAAGTGATTATGTGCATGAGGGCGATGATGATATTGCCGATTATAAAACCCGTGAAGATCATTACGGGGACGATGAAAACCGGCAATTGCCCATAAAAACGGAGACCAGCTTTTATGATACCCTGGAAAACCAGCTGGGATTGCTCTCGCTTTCAGACAAAGAGCACCAGATCGCGCAGCATATCATCGGAAGCATTGACGAAGACGGTTATCTGCGCCGTGATACCCCGGCCCTGGTAGATGACCTGGCCTTCCGTCAGAATATTGAAACCACCGCTGCGGAGGTAGAAAGCATTATTCAAAAGATCCAGCAGTTTGACCCCGCCGGTGTTGCGGCCCGGGATCTGACGGAATGCCTGTTGCTGCAACTCAGGCGCCAGAAACTGGAAGGAAAGGATGTAGACAAAGCGATCCTGGCCATTGAGAAATATTTCGACGAGTTCACCAAAAAGCATTACGAAAAGATACAGCGCGGACTGGGCCTTACGGAGGATGAATTAAAGGAGGTAATGCAGCAGATTGTAAAGCTGAACCCCAAACCCGGTGGCAATATCGGCGCTGTAAACAAAGCAGAAAGCTATGTGGTTCCCGACTTTTTCATTATGAACAATAACGGGAAGCTGGAACTGACCCTCAATAGCCGCAATGCGCCGGAACTGCGCATCAGCGAAGGTTACCGCGATATGATGAAGGAGTACGACCGAGGTTCTAAAAAGGACAAACAACAGAAGGAAGCCGTACTTTTCATCAAGCAAAAAATTGATGCCGCCAAATGGTTTATTGATGCCATCCGCCAACGCCAGCATACGTTGCTGGATACCATGTCTGCCATTATGGAGCACCAGGAAGAATTTTTCCTTACGGGTGATGAAACCACCATGCGCCCGATGATCCTGAAAGATATTGCGGAAAAGACCAACCTGGATATTTCTACCGTTAGCCGTGTAGCCAACAGCAAGTTTGTACAAACCGAGTTTGGCACTTACCGCTTAAAGTTTTTCTTCAGCGAATCGCTGAGTACCGATAGCGGCGAAGAAGTATCAACCCGCGAGGTAAAAAAGATCCTCACGGACCTGATCGAAAATGAAAGCAAAAAACATCCCTACAGCGACGAAAAGCTCACCGAACTGCTGCAGGAAAAAGGATATAATATTGCACGCCGAACAGTAGCCAAATACCGCGAACAACTCAATATTCCGGTAGCAAGGCTAAGAAAAGAGCTGGTATAACGCTCCGCATATTTTTGAACACAGGACCCAACAATCTAAAACATGCTGGCTGGATGGTTATGATTTGTAATATATGCTTTCGTAATACAAAAAAATATCACAAAATATTTATTACAAATCTGTAATCAGCCAAACTGTAATATTTTTTTTGATTACAATTTGGCTGATTACAGATGGCGCACCATCAGCTTCAAAATATATTTATTGGCCTGATATATGCCCCGGCTATAAGCACTTCCCAGACAGGAATCTCCCATTACACAAAAGGCTGCTCTCACAGATTACGCTGGCTATCACAGAACCAATTTAAACACAGGCATTGGGCCCTCCTGTGCAAACCTGAGTAACCGGTGAGCAACCTTGCTCTGAACGCTGAATTCGGGTGACAAAAGGAAATATACTTCACCACATTTCCGCATCCTTACTATTTCGCATCGGTTCTTAGAAACTATACCGCAACCCGATCTGGAACTGGTACGGATCTCCCGAAGGGGTAACCACACCTGCCGTATTTACGTTGTATAAAAACTGACGCGTAGCCGCATCAAATGCCGTTCCTGATTGCGGGGAGTAGATGGCCTGGCTACCCAGCGTTTTACTGGATCCCCTGTACCGGTCGAAGAAGTTCACTACGTTAAACAAATCACCCGATAACTCCAGGGCATGAGTGCCGGCAATTTTGAATTTCTTTCCTACGTGCAGATCCAGTATACCAAAAAACCCGTTGATGCCCCCATTGCGCGCTGCAATTTGACCATTGTATTTACGGATGTAATCTTTAATGCTCTGACTGGCCTTGGGGTTATCCAGCACTGCTTGCAGCCCTTTGCGGATGTTTTCGGCAACCGCCGGATTATTAATATCGAAGATATAAGCCAGGTCATTATCGCCGTTTACAAAATCGCCATTGCTGTTTACACCGGAACGGAGTGTATAACGGGTACCGCCCATACCGGTATACCGCACACCGATGGTAAAGCCGGCCAGCGTAGGCGAAGTACCGTAAACCACTACTTTATGCCGGAACTGGTTGTCGGAGTACGACATATGACTCAGGTCCCGGGGATCATCTTTAACCGGCAACACCAGTGTAGCAGTGTTGGCCACGTTTCCGTTATAGGTGGCATTGTCTTTATTATCGTTCCAGGTATAGCTTGCAGAAATTTCTCCATCCCGGAAGTATTGCCAGGTAGCATCCACTACTACGGCAAATTGATTAACCTTGCCAATACTGTTTAACTCCAGCACCCGTCCCAGTTTATTGCTGATGCGGCCCTGCTTCCAGTCGGCATTACCACTGGCCGGCATGGATGGCAATGGTACAAATACGCCCCGGTTATCTTCATTGGGTATAGTGAAATAAGGGGTCTTTGCCATGTTGCGATCGAGGTAGAAATAATTGTTCCGGCCGAATGTCATAAACCCGGTGATGCCGGCCCGGAGGCGGTTGGTAATATAGCGTGAATAAGAAAGGTTGGCCTTATAAACCGTGGGCACTTTTACATCTTTACCGTTCATATTGATGGTGGGCACCTGGAACTGCGGCAACATGGGTGCTGTGGAAGGATCCCTGCGATATCCGTTAAAATCAGGAACCGGGATATCGGCCCCTCTTACATCCACGGTTGCGAGGTGCGTACCATCAAAAACGAGGTTATTAATCACCATATAGTTGTTGATATCCGATGCGAAGATGCCTGCGCCAAGCCGGATGTAATCCGTATGCGCCTCGTTAATATCCCAGCTGAACTGCAAACGGGGTTGTACGATCAGCGAGTTTACCTTACTATCGGTGCGCAATTTCAGTTCATCAAATACCAGCTTATTAAACGGAGCGGAAGGATATTTGGCATAATCGATCCGGAGGCCACCCGTAAAATCAAGTCCCTTTGCCAGCCTTGTCTGCAGCTGCCCATAGGCTCCAATATTCCAGATGGAAGATTTCACCTCCTGGTTCGGATTGATGGGCGCCTCGCGGTAGAAGAGGCTGGGCTTGCCATTGAAAAAATCGGTGAGGCTGTTATACTCAAATCTCCCGTTTACCTCGCTGCCGTAGATCGACTTTGCAAAGGTGCCCATGAGGTCAAAACCGAAAACGTATTTGATCTTATCGGTGTTCCAGTAAAAATTATCTACCAGCTGGATCACATTATTTTTAAATCCTTCCTGTGCAAAACGGTGTCCGCCAAATTGTACATTGGTTTTATACTCCTTCCCGTCGATGACGGAGGGAATATTACGGATAATGGCCCGGGGAATATTTGCACGGGGCAATTCATCGCCCGGCTCACTGCTTTGGTAGGTATGCAGGTGCTGCAGCTTGAGCTCATTGGTCATGCGGGAATTTACCGAGGTCCTTAAAGTTGCCAGCAGGCTGTTATCCCGGTTATAATCATTCCCGGCAGATTCATACAGGTTGATGGCTGTATTATCGATCAGCCCCAGCTTATTCTGATCGCTGGTAAAATTATTGCGGATGGTCAGCAGGTTTTTATCATTGATCTGCCAGTCGATACGGGCAAAGGCCGCGTCTGAATTGCGCGTTTTAGGAAAGGAGCCATATTGTGCATGATCCGACAATCCGAAATTTTTCCGGGCAAAATCGATCAGCTTGTCCAGCGTATCCTTTTTTATCTTCAGCCGCAGTTCATCCTGCGGTGTCTGGATATCGGCAATGACCAGGGAACGCTGATCGAGCTGGTGATCCCAGGCTACAAAAAAGTGCAGCTTATTTTTTATAATGGGACCACCCAGTGAAAAACCATACTGGTAGGTGGAATAGTTGTTATTCCGTTTGTTGCCTACAATATCATACCGCGATGAAAGTTCATTAGCCCGTCCAAACCCGAAAACGGACCCGTGAAAATCATTGGTACCAGACTTTGTAACCGCACTCACCGTTCCACCACCACTGCGTCCGTAGGTTACATCATACTGGTTGGTGACCACTTTAAACTCTCGTACGGCTTCAATGGATATGGAGTAAGGTGCCCCGCTGCGGCTGGTGGTAGGTCCGGCCGATGTAGGGTTCTTGGCATTCATCCCATCAATGGTATAGTTGGTAGAGGTATTCAGCTGTCCGGAGATACTTCCGTTACGGCCTGCAAGCGGGGAAAGCTCGGTAAGATTTGCAAAGTTTCTTCCGTTTACCGGCAGTTGCGTCATCAGCCTGGAACCGATTGCAGTGGCAGCACCGATGTTTTCCACCTTTGCTTTAAGACCGGAGGAAACGGTAACATTTTCCAGGTTTTGCACATTCGTTTCCATTTGCATGTTGACCCGCAGGGCGTCGCCCTGGTTCAGAAAGAGATTTTCCTTTTTCTGATCGGTAAAACCAGTGGAGGTGATCTGTACATAGTAAGGACCACCCAGCGGCATTTCGTTAAAAATATAATTGCCCTTGCTGTTGCTGAGTGTGGTTTGTTTAAATCCCGTCGATTGGTTGTAAACAAGAACGGTTGCGCCCGCTACCGGCTTGTTATCCGAATCGGTTACAAGGCCCGAGATAGAGGCCTGGGTGGTTTGGGCGATCAGTGTTGTAGCATGAAGCCATACCATGGTTAGTAGCAGTCCAACTGCCCGGATTGGTTTATACATATTGAAAGTTTTTGCAAAAGAAGGGCACCTGTATTACCGGCAGTTTTCTTTAACATTAAGGATCTGTAAATAAACGCCAGGGCTTAGAGGCAAATGCAATCATTTACACAGGTCAGTAGCACCCGTCTTTATGCGCAAGAATGGCGCCAATTTTAATTTGAGAATTTGAAGATGTGTAAATTTGAGAATGGACAATGGGCAATAGTGAATCAATGCCGTTTCCTTAAGCGATTTTTATGGTTGCCGCTGATTCGATGGTTGTGTCTGCGGCGCTTTTCTGCGACATTGTTGTAATTAAGCCAACAACAAATCTGCGCATCTGCGGCTTTAAGGAAATGGCTCAGCAAGCATGAGTCCGGTTAGGGATAGTGATCAGTATTGGTGGCCGGGCTTTGAGTTTTCAGTCTTCAGTTATCAGCAATCAGCGTTTAGCCTTCAGTTATCAGTTATCAGTTTTCAGTTTTCAGTGAATCATCAAGCATGAAACGGATCCAACGTGAAACTTTAAACCTTAGACGTTAAAACATGCATTAGGGCGCCCGCTTTAACCGCAGGGACCAGTTTTCTGCATAAGGTTTAAATTCCGGGGCCAGGCGCGCTTCATCCAGCGTAATTTTTGCATTGAGATAAGCCATCAATTTCCGGCAGGTTGCAGGCATGCGTTCTTTAAGCACGATCAATGCGGCATTGGTACCGGCTTTTACGGCAATGGGAACACCGCCTCCCAGCTCTGCCCAATGACCGCCGATCAGCAAATTTTTTACCGGCGTTTTATAACGGGCCACTTTTGATTGCATGTTCTTTTTATTGGGGCGCGTTCCCATCATGGTTCCGTTTTTATTGCCGGTATAGCGCCAGTGGGTAACCGGCGTTGCCGCTTCATAAAAAAGGATATGGGCTTCAATGCCGGGATAAACCAGGGCCAGCCGTTTGATCAGCTTTTCCGCTATCTGGGTTTTAAGCGCTGTATATGCTTCTCCCCGCTCCATATCCTTACAGGTATTCCAGTGGTTGTACTGGTGCATATAAGCGGGCATAAATACCACCAGGGAACCCTTTCCTTCCGGCGCTAACGAATCGTCTTTGTGTGAGGGAGCGAGGATGCTGAGCGCAGAAAAATCGGGATCTCCGCTGTTATGAAGATCCTTATTAAGGCCATCCTTAAATAAATGGATCATCTCCTCTCCAAAACCCAGGGAGGCAGCGCTGCAATTCAATGCAATGCTTAGAGTAAAGGACGACGCATAAATTTCAGCAGCATTTAACCGGCTGATCATTTTTTTACTAACCGCCCCTTCCGGCAGCAATTTGCAGTAAACGGTTTCCAGATCACAGGCGGCAATCACATAATCTGCATGTAACACCAATGCTTTTCCCTTCGACAATGCCTCCACGCCTTTTACAGCGCCGTTTTCCGTAACTATTTTTTTAACGGTCGTATTTAAAAACAGTTTATTTCCATATTGCTTTACCACATGCGCCAGCCAATGCGGAACCACCTGTCCGCCTCCGGCCGGAGGTGTTTGATAGTCATTATAGTAAGCCCAGCCAATGGGAACAAGGCAGGATAACAAATCCGTCTCCGCGGAAAAGATATCATGAATTTTTTCGTTGGAAAAGAACTTTTTCAATCCTTTTTTCATTCTTGTTCCGCTGTATGTTATAAATGGAATAAACGGGAGGGCAAACCGGAGTCTGTTCCATATATTTTTGATCCGCGCCCATGCATTCATGGTTTCGGCAGACAGCATTACCGACTTAAAATTATTGAAGGAGGCGCCTATTTTTTTTGCTTTTTGAAAAAAGCGCGTAATCCCCTGCTGATCCTCCGGGTAGGTTTTAATCAGCAATGCTTTTAATTCATCGGGATTGTTGGTCAGTAAAAAATCGATGGACTCACTTTTGTACCGCTGGATCTTTTCCAGGCATTTAAACGAGGGATGATCCTTTCCGATAAAATCAAATATTTTGGAAACACTGCCGGTAGCGGAACATTGGTTCAGCCAGTGGATGGCTGTATCAAAACGAAATCCCTTGCGCTGAAAACCTGCCAGGTAGCCGCCCGTCCGCGGCTCTTTTTCCAGGACCGCCACCTTTAATCCGGACTTACTAAGAATCGCCGCTGCAGTAAGGCCTCCGACCCCGGAACCTATAATGATAACATCAAACTGTAAAGAATGCACATTATCCATTAGCAGATTAAACTGTTTTGATCAGTAAAGGGGTGCTTTCTCTACTAATGCGGTTTGCCAATAAGCGCTAAATCGTCCATTGATCATGCACGATGGCTACCAGGTAATACCGGCCATGCTCCAGCTTATATACCAGCCGTACCGATTTCCAGTCCATACCTCCGTTCTTCCTGGTGCCATCCACATAGTTTTCCGTAAACTCCCCGCCGGGATACACCGTTTTCAGGTTGTTAAGGGAATTTCCTTTTCCATATATGGTATTTACCCCCGCTTGTTTGGGGCTTAGGAAATTGCCATCATAAACGAATTTCCCAAAATATTCGGCTGGAGAAAGCATGATGGCATTTCCGCTGCCATCATACGTTCCCCAATTGATCTTTTTATTTTTATCCTGGGTGATGAGCTCCAGGAACTCCTTCCGGGAAAATTTTTTGTCCGAGCCCGGTTCCACGGTAGCATAAGGCGAGAAACGGACACCTTCCTCCGGGTGAATAAAAGAGTCCAGCTTTGCATACTCTTTATTCTTAAACAGGGTCAGGATCTCCTTTGTAGTAGCGGACAATACGCTGTCTTTATTGGCCTCCGTTACCCGGAATTCAGTAATGGTATCTCTTCCCACCAGCTGCAGGGTGTCATGTCTTTCCGAAATATCTACCCCGCTTGAATCATCATCTGCAGATCCCGGTTTTGTACTTTTATTCTTACAGCCGTTACAACCGGCTATGATACACCCCAGCATCAAGCTAAAACCTGCTGACCACACCCATTGTTTTTTCATCATATGCTGTCCTTTTTTGAATCTTCAGATCCGCTTTCCGTGCAAGAATACGTTTGATTCCTGTTTAAAAAGGAAGATCATCTGCTCCTTCATTCAGATCGGAATAGCTATCAGAAGGATTGTTATCGGTAAATTGATTGCCACCGCCGTTGCTGCCAGCTCCGCCCGCCGGTTCCAGTTTCCAGGCTTTTACGTCGGTATACCAGCGGCCGTTATACTCCCGGCTTTCCACATCAAAAGAAATGGTCAGCACTTTTCCTACCTGCAGCAGGCTTTCATTGATCTTATCTCCCCAAATAGAGATGCACACTTTTTTGGGATATTGCGCCTGTGTTTCCACAACAATATCCTGTTTTTTCCATTCTCCATTCTTTCCCGTTCCTTTTTGTAAAGGCAATATCTGAACCAATGTACCTGTCAACTGCATCATTAAACTGCTTTATTTAAAATAGTAATCAAAATTTATGCTACAAATATAACAGGCTTCCCTCAAAGCCATTGGAAATAATGTGATTTAACCTGCAAAAACAGCTCCCGTTCTGCAACCCTGTTCCTGCGAAAATTACCGGCAACAGGCCGCTCGCAGCTCCCCGCTATCAAAAACCGGTTCCGGAACCAGCTGCTAGCGGTACTGGTAGAGGATGCCTTTGTCAAATGCAGCCCACCGGCAGGCTTTTGCCCCGGCAGCTTTCAGTCCGCTATTCGTCCAGCTGTTACAGGTGTGAAACAGGCTATAGGCCCCTTTTGCTTCGTAAAAAGCGTCATCCCGGTTATACCGGGCATCGGTAACAATGGCAACCGGCCGGTCTGAGCGATCCCTGTCCAGCGACGCCTCCACATATGCTGCCAGCTTGTGGTATTGCCATTCTGAAAGTGATAGTTTCCGGCATCGGGCATTTTCGGTCATATATTTATAATAGGTAACATGCAACGCGGTTTCGCCCAGTCCGGTAACGGCTTTGAAAGCGGTTGCGGCCGTAAGATCCTGCCAATCCGGTGTATTCAGGTAAAATCCTTTATCACCCCAGCCAATGGCCACCCATTGATAAGCGGTATCCCGGCTGATGGTATTTTGGTAGGAAAAAGTCTGGCTCCAGTTTTTACCCGCCGCAGCAACCGGAAGCACAAGATCTGTATGAACACCATTAGACAGCACAAATGCGGTGATGATCCGGGGTAATCCATCCTGCTTTTCTGCAACGGCACTGCGGGAAAGCGTTCGCTCTGCAAGCAGGTACCCGCCAATAAATACCAGCAACAGGCCCACAACCCAGCGCACTCCTTTGAATATTTTTTTAATGATTTTCATATGGAATGATAAAGATGCAGAAAAGAAACGGTTTTCGCACCCGGATTTCTTTACTTTGCAAAATGGACTCCAGAATGGTATTAGACAGCGACAATGAGCTGCGTGAAAAAATAGACCGGCAACCCCAATTTCAGAAGATCATTGCCACCCTCCTTTCGTATATCTTTCACCCGGTATTTGTGCCCATCTATGTTATTTATTTTTTATTATATATAGAGCCGTTTTTATTCTACGGCACAACGGTAGACGGCCGTTTGATGGTGCTGCTGCAGGGCGTTGTAAACTATACCTTCTTTCCCCTGGTTTCCGTTTTGCTGCTGCGGGGGCTTAAATTTATTCCGTCCATAAAACTTAAAGAACGGAAGGACCGGATCATTCCTTTTATTATCTGTAATATCTGGTATTTCTGGATCTGGTATGTGTGGCGTGGCCTGGAAGGGATGCCGCGGGAAATGGTCGTTTTTGCGATGGGCGTTTTTATGGCCTCCTCCATTGGCCTGTTGCTGAATATATACATGAAAGTAAGCATGCATGGTATTGCCCTTGGTACCGCTGTTTCCTTTTTATGCCTGCTTGGCTTTGAATATGGCCAGGGAATGGGGATGTATATTATGATTGCCCTGCTGATTACCGGGTTGGTTTCCACGGCCCGGCTGCTTTTATCGGATCATACGGCCAGAGAAGTGTATTTTGGACTGATAGCCGGCACCCTGGGCTTACTGATTGCCCAAATAGTGGTGTAGTTGCCGTTCACAGAAACACTGTAGCCTGCGCAGGCAAATCGCCTGCATTTTTCCGGATACAGGCCCATTCTCCGGGATTCCGGAGACGATCCACTGCTTTTACATCAGAAAACCGGATGACAGGATTCCTGATATACAGGCAGTCCGGTATTTCTGTTCTTCTGTGCCTCTGCGGCAGTATAAAAAAACTTCCAAAAATATTAGCGTTATATTGCTAAATATATTAGCTTTGTATTGTTGATAAATTCATTCACGCGGACTGGGCTAAATTGTAATTTTGGTTATGGCAAAAACAGATAAAACAACAGAAATAGACATGAACAGCGAAAAGCTGAAAGCGCTGCGCCTTACAATGGACAAGATTGATAAGGACTATGGAAAGGGCAGCGTAATGCTAATGAATGAAAAAGCCGAAGTAACCCAGGAAGTCGTTTCTACCGGCTCCATCGGACTGGATACAGCCCTTGGAATTGGCGGGTTGCCCCGGGGACGTATCATTGAAATTTATGGCCCGGAATCTTCCGGTAAAACAACCATCGCCACCCATGTTATTGCGGAAGCGCAGAAAAAAGGTGGCATGTGCGCAATCATCGATGCCGAGCATGCTTTTGACAGCAGTTATGCTAAAAAACTGGGGGTGAACGTAGACAATCTTTTGATTTCGCAACCCGATTATGGGGAGCAGGCGCTGGAAATTGCCGACCGTTTGATCCTTTCCGGTGCATTGGATGTAGTGGTGATTGACTCTGTAGCGGCCCTGGTACCCAAAAGTGAACTGGAAGGTGAAATGGGCGATAGCAAGATGGGATTACATGCCCGTTTGATGAGCCAGGCATTGCGGAAATTGACGGCCACCATTTCAAAAACCAATACCATTTGCATTTTTATCAACCAGCTGCGGGAAAAGATCGGGGTAATGTTTGGCAACCCTGAAACAACTACCGGTGGTAACGCATTAAAATTTTATGCTTCCGTACGATTGGATATCCGCCGTTCTGCCCAAATCAAGGACGGGGATGCTGCAATTGGTAACCGGGTAAAGGTAAAAGTGGTAAAGAATAAGGTAGCACCGCCATTCCGCGCCGCTGAATTTGATATCATCTTTGGAGAAGGTATTTCCAAGACCGGCGAAATTATTGATATGGGAGTGGAACTGGGCATTTTACAGAAAAGCGGTTCCTGGTATAGCTATAATAATGATAAACTGGGTCAGGGACGGGATGCGGTAAAAGCACTGCTGCTCGATAACCCGGAAATGGCCGCTGAAGTAGAAGCCAGGATCCGGGAAAAGATCAAAGAAATGCAAGGATAATTTTTTGAATATAAACAAGGTTAGTAAGTCGCCCCGGTTCTCCGGGGCGTTTTCTTTTTCCGGATTGCGTAATTTCTTTTCCTGTTTTCGAAACACCGGAAGAAAATGGGCAGATATTTTTGAAGAAAAAAGCCCATGTGCAACTTTAAAACACTCTATTACGCACCCGATGGATACCTGATCATGTGCAATGACTGCCAGCACTTTCAGCTGGCCTTTCAAACAACATTACTAACCATGACGGCACAGGACCTGCAGGTATTTCACACACTGGTGAAAGAAAACCGTGAATACAGTCCGTTTGATACAGACCCCGACCGTAAAACTATCTACATCCCCACGCCTTTAGAAGGCCATGGAATGATCCTGAATCACAAAGAACTGGAAATGCTTTTTCAGCTATTGGAAACTGCGGAAGTAAATTATAAAACCGCATCCCTGCTCGAATTATTCAAAACAGCCTGATCTTCAAAACCACACAGATACGCCGGCTCCTGCCCATAACCGCATTATATAAAGAAACTGCCGCAGACAAAATGCTGCGGCAGGAAATCAATGAAAAGCAGTGTTCTTTATTCTTTAATTCTTGCTGAAACGGAAATTAGCAAAATAAAAGACAATGGGCTGGGCAGGTGCCGTAAACGCTGTAGACGTTTCTCCCCCGATATTAAGCACCAACACCCGGTTATGCCTGCCTACTGCCTGGGTAAGATCCAGCCTTACATCGTACCAGGTTTGAAGTGCAGCATCCGGCAGCTTGTAGTCGGTTTTCCCAAGGTCCCATCCCTGTTGCCCAAACGTACTTTCGGTGCTAAATGCCCATAAATAGTTCATAAACCGGGGCCACAGGATCTGGTAATCTTTATAGTTTCCGGATATAGCCGCTTTTGGCGGCGCATATATTTTAAACCGGATGTACCGGTATTGAGCCACATTAAACTCATATTCCTTTGGAATCATCATTACAATAGAGGCATTTTTGGCCAATATCGTTCCTTTAAACACATTTTGCAGATCGGTACCTGCAGGGTACCCGGAGGATACCGCTGCTGCATCCATCTTAAAGGCGGCGTCCTGCACCACTCCATCGATAAAAAAGCGATCAAATGATATCAGTTCTTCATCCGGCATAGACACCAGCTGCACAATTCCTTTATCTACATAAGGCTGCAGCAGGGCGTCGATGCCCAAGGAGCCGGGCATATATGTAACCTTGGTAAGCTGACCAGATTCCAGCATATCCAGCAGGAAAAATACATTTGCCTCGGGCATATCACCAACACGTCTTGCAAAATAAACCTGGTTTCCCCCGCCGATCGTTTTGGTAACACTATTCCTGTTATACGCATTTGTTTTCATTTGAAACAATGTACCTCCGGTGAGATCAATCTCCTTAACATTCGGAAAATAAAAAATATCCTGTAAAGTAAGGGTATGTACCGGGAAGGTAAGTTTTTGAACAGCTGCTGTTCCGTTTGCGGTAAAATCCGTAATACCATTCGCTTTAAGGATATCGGGCTCTGCCGGTTTAAACACTGTGCTGGGCGTTGGTGTATTTATCTGAAGCGTTTGATCCAGCGTAACCGTATCCAGAATGGGTACATTGTTTACCTTGGGAACCACCTTGTACCGGATGTCTATTTGTGCAGCCTCTCCCTGAACAAGATTGGTCATAAAGATCCTCGGTTTATCCTTCCGGTCGCCGGTCTTCACTTCACCAAACCGGTCCTTATAGCTATAACTCAGCCCATAATAGCTTGATAAAATAGAGGACAGCCCGGATGGCCAGTCTAGGGCAACGGAGGATGGAGATGCCAGCACCCTTGGTGCGGCCACCTGCAGCCGTTCCAGATCACTGGTCGTGTAGGGGATCACACCTATTTCCTGTGGTACGGATTTATTCTCAAACTCATCGATCGTATATACCCGGATACGATACAGCTTTGACTGTTTCAGATTGGTAACATTTACCCAGGACACAACAGAATCCTTAATGATTTTTACATCATCATATTCAATAATGGTCTTTTTTGCTTTACCCAGGTTCATCCTGGACGCCGGGATCCTTCCTGCCCTGGATAGATCAAGTTCTACCCGCTCATAGCCAATCCGTGCAACGATCGTATCAAATTTCCCGGGATAAACCACTTCTCCCGCATATTTATCAATGTTATCGTACATTCTGCTGCAGGCCGTTATCGTAGCGGTTATTACCGATAGACAAATCAGCAGGTGTATATATTTTTGTTTGCTCATAAAGTCTTTTTTTGGCAAATGATCAATTCTTTTTTCTACCATAGAGGGTTACCTCAGAAAGGCAATTTGCATCCGCGAGGGTATAGTTACTGGTGAATCCCATTACCGCCTCGTACCGAACCCACCGGGTAGGCTTTGTATACTTGGGATCATCTGGGTACATATACGCCATATCGCCGGCCTCGCCCATTTTTACAAATTCCAGCTCGGTAAGACCTACCGGAACATCAATTTTCTTTTGCATCACCGTATCCCATTTACTTTTACTATCATCCCAGGTATAGAACCGGTAAATGCCCACGTTTTCCGTTTTATAATATTGTCCGCGGCTTATATTCGCCAGTCCGCCCGAATGCCGTTGCACGGTAACAATCCGGCTGATCTCATAATAATCTCCCAGGTCAATCATCAGGTTCCAGGGCATATTTCCATCAACCGCCTTTCCGGTACGGCCCCGGCTTTGTGTGTGCATAAAGTTCAGGTTATCGCCCCGGTCAATAATTCCATCTATAACTTTTGCAGTTCTTCCTTCCAGACCGTCACCAAAAACCATAGGAACACCTCCGATGGTATCGTTGGCATTTGGTAGCTTCCAGGCCTGTTTCGGGATCTTCACATCTTCCAGCAGGGTCAATTCTCCCTTATTGATTGGTATGGTCATATTGCCATACTTATCTTCTACCCTTACATTCACTTTTACCTTACCATTAGCACCCAGCACCAGGTCATTGATAAACCGGCGATCCTGTTCCATGTTAGAAGAGAACACTGTTGTAAGTTTCCGGTCCGCGCCATTTTGCTGAAACTCATAATCTACATACACATTAATGTTCTGTTTCAGCTCATTTTTCCAATCCACAAAGAAAGAGCTAAATCCGGCTCTTGCCGTAAGTGAGTTAGCCACTCTGGAATAAGCCGGCTCCAGGGATACCACATCTACTTCCACGGGCTGTGAGCGGTTTCCGGAACGGTCCACCGCATAGAGTTTAACCTTTTGCGGATCCACACTTGCAAAACCGTAAACATCCAGCGAGTCCTGAAAATAGGAAGACATAAACCTGAAGACCTGGTTGTTTTTGTTGGTATACTCCGCTTCTACTCCTACCAGGTCCTCATCCGAAGGGATGGTGTAAAAAAAGCGGGCGCCACCATACAATGGGGTATATTTTTTTAATACAATAGCTCCGGGAGGCGTTTTATCATTTCCCTGGGTTTTAAAACCTTCTGTTTTAGAACATCCCATGACCACCAGCGCGCATAAAAACAGCTGGAAGGCAAGTATTCTTTTTTCCATAATAACTTTATATTTCATTGTCAATATTGTAATTACCATCCCGGGTTCTGAATCAGTCTGCCATTTGTATTCATCTCGTTCAAATCAATAGGCCACAGGCAATCCGTGATTGTAAATTTCCGTTGCTGTTTTACCTCCAGGTTAAAGAAGGTTTTGGCGTCAGCGCCTGTAACCGTCCAGCCCCAAACAGGTGCAGAGAAGGCCGCCGGCGCACGTTTTTGCCGGATCATATCCCAGTAATGCTGCCCTTCAAAGGCCAGTTCTATGGAACGCTCATAAAGGATAATATCTCTGAGTCCTTCCTTTGTTAAATGCTTACCGGGGTCGCGTGTAAGACTGGGATCGGCCCAAACGGTTTCCACGTCCGGTATTCCTGCACGACGACGTATTTTATTAATTTCATTATAAACTTCGCTGCTTGGACCGGTGTATTCGTTCAATGCCTCTGCTTTCATCAAATACAGGTCGGCCATCCTGATAAGCGGATATGGAAATTTAATGGTTCGCTGCCAGGCGCCCGACATGGACTCCGGATGTACCATTTTTTGCACCCCGATTCCGGTGGTCAAATAATCTGTAGCGTTTACTGAAGAGTTAAAGCCCCCATCCGAATTCGCAAACATCTTGGTATTGATCCGCACGGTATGCGCCCGCCAAAATCCACCGGTAATGCCCAAATTGGCGTAAAAGCGGGGCTCCCGGTTCATATAAAGGTTGATTGTTTCCGCACCGGGCTGCATAAAGCCTCTGAGTTGATTGTACTCCGGATCAGACTCGCCGGGTGTGGTTAATTGTTCGTATTTCAGGTTCATATCAAAGGTACGGTCCTCATCGAGGGGTAAGCCGTTCTTTGTATAGTAACGCTCCGCCATCTGGTAAGTAGCGGCCAGCCACTGCCAGGAAAATGTTGCGGAGTTGGTAACCCCGTCTCCATAGCCAACCGGCAGGCGGATATTGGTGGCATGAGCTATTTCGCCCTGGCCATAATAATTCAGGTTGGAGAAGCCCCATACCACTTCCTTGTTCCAGGGATCGCAGATAACCATGCGCAGGTCGTACAGCGTTTTCATTTTGTCGCCATTAAGCCGGAAGGCCGCTGAATCATACAGGTAGGGCTGCTTTTGATAGGTATAAAGACCATGACCATTTCCTTCTGCAGATACAATGGCGGCATTAATGGCGTCGATGGCCTGCTTCCATTTTTCGCGGTCATATTCCATGGGGAAAAACGGTTTGCCATCACTATCGACAAAGTCTCCAAAATACTCCCGGTTACCATTATAAAAAGGACTGGCTCTAAACAACAGCACTTTCGCCTTAATGGCCAGGGCAATCATCTTGTCAATTTGTCCAAGATCGTTCTCATTTGCTCTTTCCTTTAACTGGGGAATGGCTTCATCCATCAGGTCCAGTACATATTTGAAACAGTCTTCTACTTTTGAACGGGGAATAAAAAGCTCTTCCTTCGATGATTCGGGAGTAGCCATTTTGGTGGGCAGCACCACCGGACCGTAATAACGTATCAATTGAAAAACGTAGTAGGCTTTCATCATTTTCACCTGCGCCTTCCAGTCGTTCCGGTCAGATTCTGTCATATCGTTTACCCGGTCGATATTTTGTAAAAACACATCACACTGACGAATGCCCTGGTAAAGCGGGGTACCGCCATTACTGCCCGACCAGTAGCCCAGCTGCGGAGAAGATTTTGACTGTAACCCCCGCATAATCCTTATTCCGTGAACATTGCCGGTAACATCATTTAAATCCAGGCGCCCGATCCATTCATCGCCGAGCAGCCAGGAGGTATTGTGCGTATTATCATCCGCAGGCATATAGCTGTATACCTTGGCCAGGGCATTCCAGGCATCTTCTTTTTTCTGAAATATATTTTCAAGCCGCATGGTATTATCCGGTACCACGTCCAGGAACTTGGAGCAGGAAAACCCGCCGGTCAGCAAAAGAGCAAATAGTATATTTTTATATAATTTCATAGTTATTTTTTTTAGAACATCACTTGAATTCCTGCGGCAAATCTTCTGTTAGGAGGATAGCCCAATCCTTTTCGTCCCATTTCCGGGTCCCAGAGTTTAAATGCACTGAATACCGCTGCATTTTCCGTACTTACGTACATCCGGGTGCCGCGTGCAATGCCAACCCGTTTCAGCAAGGATGCGGGGGGGCTATATCCAACCTCTACTTTCTTTAACCGTAAAAAAGATCCGTCTCTCAGCCACCAGGATGACTGTTGTGTATTGTTCTCCATCGGCTCGGTAGAAAGGCGGGGCCAAAAGGCATGGATATCGGGGTTGGTTTCGCTCCAGTGGTCATCTGCAATAATCGCCAAGGCATTTCTTCTGAAGGCAAAGGGTGCGATCCCCGCAGTAGTGCTGGAAAGGTTAGCGGTAGCATCAATAAAGAAAGAAACCCTCGAATTACCCTGGAAGAAAAAGTTCAGATCAAAATTTTTATAGGAAGCTGAAGCGCCAAAACCGTACTGGATCTCCGGAACGGTAGGATAACCCATGGCCACCCGGTCGTTGGAGTTGATCACCCCATCTCCATTTACATCTTTGTATTTAATATCTCCGGCCATGTACCGGCCAAAATCCTGTTTGGGAGAGTTGGCAATTTCTGCAGAATCTACAAAAAGCCGCTCCGCTACCAAACCCCATTGCTGATTAATATTGCTTCCCAGGCGTCTCAGATAGGCATCGGGATAATTCTTCTCATCTATTTCCACCAGCTTATTGGTGGCATAGGTAAAGTTACCCATCACCTGAACCATCAGGCCGTTTTGAAATGATTTACTATAATCTATATGCGCTTCGAATCCTTTTGAATCAACCTTTCCCACGTTTCCGCTGATAGAAGCTTCCAGACCTGCAGTAGCTGGAAAATTCTGGCGCTGCATGTAAATTCCAGTCCTCATATCCCGGTAAAAATCGATCTGAAATTTCACGGCATCTTTAAACAGGTTCAGATCCATTCCCAGGTTCAGTTTTTTGGAAAGCTCCCAGGTAATATCCGGATTTGCATAGCGGTTTATAGTATAACCAGGATAAGCATTCATAAAGGAACTACCCCAGCGGTATTCGCCTCCTCCAAGTGAGATATCAGACAGGTAAAAGAAACGGCCACTGCGGCCTGCAATTGCGTCATTACCCACCAATCCCCAGGTGCCTCTGAATTTTAATGTACTTATTATATCTTTTATGGGTTCCCAAAAGTTTTCATTCGAAGCCAACCAGCCTCCTCCAAAGGAAGGAAAAAATCCAAAACGGGTATTGCTTGAGAATTTTTCGGAGCCATTGTATCCGTACGTAAATTCAAAGAAATACCGGTTGTCATAGTTATATGTTGCCCGGCCTGAATTACCCAGGTTCCGTTCCGGGAGCGTTTCATAAATCGAATTACTATTGCCCGCAGTCAGCAGTTTTTCATCCGACATGCCCACCGTCATTAACCCAACACTGTGTTTACCAAAAGTACGGTCATAGTTCAGCATCACCTGAAAGTAATAGTGCCCGTTGGCATCCCTTCCGGGAAGTACGTTTCCAAGGTAGGGGCTGCCGCCATTCGGGTTCAGATCAAACAGCGTATACCTCCCGGTAACCTGGTTATAGCTTTCGAGGTCGAAATAATAAGGATTATAACTGCGGCGGCCGGAATATTTGCTCCAGGTATCTACCGAAGCACGGGCTTCCAGTTTTAAACCCCGGGTAATAAACCTCAGATCCTGGTAAAGCGTAGCATTGGTCGTAATATCGCTTTCATTGCGTCCTTCATAACCCCGCACCATTTCTGCGTAAGGGTTGCGTTTCAGCGCCCCTCCCAAATAGGTATTTCCAAACAAGGTATAGTCTGCACTGGAATGTTTTTCATCCCGCTCATAAGTAGCCGGAAAATCTACCGGGTTGGTATTCATTACCATATTGTATACATCGGTAGCAGAAACAAACGGACCGTTATACCGTTCAAAACGTCCCTGGATCCTTGTATCCAGCTTGGTAGTAGGCGTTAGTTTAAAGATTACGTTGGAGCGGATGTAAAACCGGCTGATATCGATATTGTTATTAAAATTATTCCGTTTGTCTACCTTTAACAACCCCGATTCTTTATCAATACCAAGGGCCACATAATACGTAGCCACCTGTCCGCCACCGTTGATATTTAAGTTGAGCTTTTTATTTTGTGTGGTTGGGTTAAACAGCGTTTTATACCAGTCGATGTTTGGAAAAATCATCGGATTTTCTCCGCTGGCTGTTGACTGAATTTTTTGTTCGGAATAATAGGCCCCCAATATAGGATCCCTGGATATACGGGCTTCATTATAGAGTTTCATGTAAGATACCCCATCCAGCATTTTTGGAATTCTTGAGGATGCGCTCACGTTCATATCGAAACGGGCGCTCAGCTTTACCGGCCCTTCTTTTCCCGACTTGGTATTTACCATGATGATACCGTTGGCCCCGCGGGCGCCATATAATACGGTGGCCGATGCATCTTTTAAAATAGAGAACGACTCAATATCATCCGGCTGAAGACGGGCCAAAACATCCGTAGAAGATTCAAATCCATCAATCAAAATGAGCGGGGAAGCCTGGTACCCGAAGGTGGTTACCCCCCGGATAAAGAACTGGGCGTTGTCCGCACCGGGCTCGCCCGAAGGCGAAAATGAGATCATCCCCGGAATACGGCCGGCAAAAGAACTGGTAAAATTAGAAGAAGGGATTCGGAGATCTTCTACACTTACCGTCGTTACCGCGCCTACCACACTGGTTTTTTTCTGTTTACCAAAGGCCACGATGGTTACTTCATCCATCTCACTTTTACCGGCATACATTATAACCTCAAGAATGCTTTTTTCCGCAATCACAACGGTTTGATCTTTCCGTCCTACGTGAGAAAATAAAATCGAGTCGCCTGAAGCTGCGTCTATTTTAAATTCCCCGTTCTGGTTCGATGCTGTTTGAAAGCTCGTTTTGAGGTTGGTGATGGTAACTCCTCCGATAACGGTACCATCATCTGCATTTTTTACAACTCCTGTGATATTCCTGGTTTGCGCAAATCCTGTTGCAACACAAAAAATCAGCAAAAGAGGTCCTAATAGTCTCTTTAGAAACATGTGATTGTTTAGTTTAAGTTTACTTTATATATTCTGGTTGGCTGCTCGTATAAGGGCAAAGGCCGTACAATCGTTGCCGCAAATAACTAAAATAAAATGAAAGAAAATAAAATATTTTAATAATTAAATAAAAATTAAAAATAATTCACTAATGTTAACCCAATGTTAAATAGAATCAAAAAAATGTTAGAAAATCAATTTTTTAACAAAATAAAGGTCGTTTGCTATCTTCATCCTGTTTAAATTCAGGAAAGATTATTGAACCTTTTTAAAGTGCTTTTTAGACTCGTGCAGGGGCGAATATTTTAAAAAATGATGCTATTTTCCATGTGCGGAATTTGTTTCAGGCCCGGTAATCCGAAACCGGCCCTTTATCTATTGGGGACTAAAAGTTTTTATTAAAATATGCATGCCTGGAATGCGTCGCCCTGATATTTATATTTTTTTAGTCGTGCAACTGCCACATATGACTCAACGCCCGCACTTTATAGCCAATTACATTTTTTGTTACCTTCACCGGGGAATCCGGATTTTTGGATTGCCTGGCTCCACGCCCGGGGCCAGACGCTCTTCCGTTTTAACCGGCGCTGCTTTTGGCAGCCAGGGATCATAAACATCAAAGGCAATAGCCGTTCCGGACTTCTTCATAAATACCGGTAATTTCACAGACAATGCCGCTTTTATAAAAATGCTTCTGCAACTGTGCACCAATTCAAACAACCGGTGGCACCGTTTTAAAAAAAGAAGCCTGTTGGTAAAGCGCATCCAAATTAAAAATGCCTCATAAAAATGACATCTGATCAACCGCAACGCTTTGAAGATATTTGTTCTGCAGCCATTCACAGCATTCACGATGAGGGAAGCCTGCACAGCCACGCCATTCCCATTTATGCTACTTCCACCTTTGTATTCGACAGTGCCGAACAGGGTATGAACCGGTTTGCGGCAACCGAGCCCGGCTATATTTATTCCCGTTTTGCCAATCCCACCACAACAGCGGCCGAAAAGCTGATCGCCGCACTGGAAGCATTCGGATTAAAAAACGCGCAGGGAGCAGCGCTGGAACTAAAAGCATTGCTGCATGCCAGTGGCCAGGGTGCACTTTCCACCCTTTGCTTTTCCTTGCTAAAAAGCGGCGATATGGTGCTGACCAATACGGCCCTGTATGGCGGCACACACGAATTTTTTGCTTATCTCTTAGCCCGGTCCGGAATACAAACGTTATTTATAGACCTTTCTGACCTGAAGGCAGTGGAGGAAGCGTTGCAACAGCATCCGCAGATCCGGCTGATTCATATCGAATCGCCCACAAACCCGCTGATGGGTTGTACCGATATCGGGGCCATTTGTAAACTGGCAACACCTTATAAAATAAAAGTAAGTGTAGACAATACCTTCGCTACTCCGTACCTGCAGCAGCCCTTTGCGCTGGGCGTTGATTTTGTATATCACTCCACAACCAAATTTTTAAACGGCCATGGCACGGCTATTGGCGGCGTGCTGGTTGGAAAGGACCTTGACTTTATGAAAACAACTGCCACAAAAGTCTTTAAGTTGCTGGGCGCTAATGCCAATGCCTTTGATGCGTTTTTACTGATCAACGGCATCAAAACACTTCCCCTCCGGATGCGGCAACATAGCGCCAATGCAGAACGCGTGGCGGAGTGGCTGGATGCGCACCCTTCAGTAGCAAAAGTGAATTACAACGGGCTAAAAACGCATCCTGATTATGCTTTAAGCACCCGCCAGATGCGATACCCCGGTGCCGTACTGAGTTTTGAGCTGACGGGCGGCATTGCTGCAGGTAAACAATTCATCAACCGTTTGCGGATGTGCACCCGCGCTGTATCATTAGGCACGGTAGACACATTGATCTCGCACCCCGCATCCATGTCGCATGCCATCATGAAACCGGAGGAGCGATTGAAGGCCGGTATTACAGACGGGCTGATACGCATGAGTGTGGGCATAGAAGCTCTGGAAGACATTCTCGCAGATCTTGAGCAGGCGCTTTCAGGGTTGCCGGCTTAATCTGCAAACAGATCCAGGAAAGCCGCTGCAAAGCCGGAAGCCTTCAATGTTTTATTCAGGTTGCGCCGGAACGGGTTAAAGAACCCGAAACCCAGGCCGGGAATGGGCTTTACGATATGATAAAACGGCCGGCTCAGGTCTTGCGAATTAGCCAGTATGATAAAGGTCAGATCCTTCTGCGGAATCTTTACAAAAAGAGCGGAATAACCCAGCCACCAGCCCGTATGCCATAAAAGCTTCATGCCTTTGTATTCTTTTATAAACCATCCCAATCCGTATTGGATGGTTTTTCCCCTGGGTGTTACGTAGGGGGTAGTAACCTGTTGCCAGCTGCTGTCTGACAGGAACCGTTTTTCATCAATAGCAACCGTATACAGGGCCAGGTCGGCTACGCTGCTCATTATACCGGCGGCGGGATTAAATCCATATTGGAAGCGTACCCGCTCCAGTTTTCCGCGTTTCCAGTCATAAGGTGGCGCTACTTTCTCAAGAAAGGCGGTCTTGTTATAGCCTGTTAATGCAAAAGCCGCACTATCGTCTGTACTGGGCACCGTTTCCTTCATATGGAGCGGCAAAATGATCTCCTGCATCAGCAATGCACCAAACGAATGGCCGGAAGCCCGGGCAATGGCTTTCCCGATTTCTCCATACCAGCCACCATTGTACCGGAATACATAACCGGGTTTAAAACCGTTAAACGTATTGCCCATTGCCGTATGCGTCATCAGGTGCCGTAAACGGATGCGCGGATCACTGCCCCACCGGGCACCCAGGTTAATCCCATACTTACTGACAGGGTCATTGAGCTGCAGCCTTCCTGCGGCCACCTGCTGCATAAAAATGATCGACCCGAACGTTTTGGTAACAGACGCAATATGGTATACGGTATGCTCGTCTGGCAGTGTCCGGCGGTCCATATCCGCATAACCAAAACCCTTTTTCCATACCAGTTGCTTTTCATTTACAATACCAGCCGAAATGCCGGGGATATGATACCGTTGGCGCAGCTGTTCCAACCGCTGTTCAAAAGCAGCCAGCTTCCGCGTGTTCCAAAGGGTACGATCAGATGCTTTTACAGGAACAACCTGTGATACGGGGCGATGCGTGCTGCAGGAAAAGAAGAACATCGTTCCTAATATCAGCGTAAAGGAGCATTTTAACGTCATGGATTATTTTTCCGCAAAGCTCTCTCATCTTTATTCAACCGCTGGTTCAAAAGCCACTCAAATCGCGATTTGAGTCATATATAGTGCGCGCTGTCATATGATTTTTCCGGAATTCAAAGGGCGACATACCAGTTGCCTGCTTAAATACCCGTTGAAAGGTTGCAGGGGAATTAAATCCACAGTCATACGCTATTCCTGCAAAGGTTAATTGCTCCGCTCCATCTGCCAGCAATTTTTCTTTAAATAAAGCTACCCGGTATCCGTTTATGAACTCATTAAAATTTTTATGCAGGTGCTGGTTCAGCACAGCCGAAATGGTTTTAGCGGCCAGGCCGGTATGTTGCGCCACCATTTGCAGGGTAAGCTCAGTATTCAGATACAGCCGGTCCTGTTCCATGGTGTTTTTCAACAGCCGGATGCTTGCGTCCGCTACCTGCGCTGGTAACAAGACGGCTTCCTGTTTTTTTTCTGCCGCCTGTTGCTGCCAGGAAATCAGGTATCCCTTAATGCCCAGCCAGTAAATCAGCAGGGTGATGGGTATGTAAAGGGGATACCAATCCAGGTTGTCCAGCATCCAGCCGGTGTACCGGGGAATTACATAGGGCACTAAATACACAAACCAGATACAAAGAAACACACCAAAAACGATTGCAACCTGCCGCAGCCACCTAAAACCGGCCAGGCTTTTTTGTTTTTCGGCAGTAAAATACCGCAGGGTAAGCACGGTATAAATGGCAAGCGATATCCATCGGGGGATATCGGCATACACATTATAGGTATCAATGGCCATCCCCCAGGGGCGTGGATCGTTTTTAAGCAGGCCGGTCCATACGCCGCCCACAAATGTCCATGCAATCAGTGATCCTCCCAGATCAATAATAACCGGCAGAAACTGCATCCACTCTTTCTTTCCGATTTTAAATTCCGGCTCGATGAACGACCGAGTATAAAAATACAGCAATGGTCCTACCGGCATCACTATGATCATCGGAACAAGACCTGACAGAAAATTCAGCCATTTTGAACCAAACCAGCCAATATAAGATCCATATAAACAAAAGCTGGCAAGCGTTAGCAAAAAGATCAGCGTTGCCAGCAGACGGTTCGGCGTACGCAAACGCTTCGAAAAAAACAAGAGGCTGCTCACGATAAACCCCTGCACCACACCCAGCAAAATAATGGTTTGCAGAAAACGCTCCATACTTATAATTCACCGGTAAAATAATCATTTTTCCGCAGAAAGAATGGTTCACGGGTTTGATAGTATCTGTTAAAAAAGAAGCCGCATTGCCCAATGCCTGCGGTATAGTAAAAAAAAACATACCTTATAAATATCAATAAAGCATCATTTTACATGGCATGTTTCTTGGAAGAGATCAACTGTATTTTTAGCAGACCGCATGTATCCGATCGAAACCGGAAGGAATGTGACCGTATTGTCCGCTGCTTCTACCGGATAAGAATTAACTTTATAGATTCAATCGGAGGTCTGTAAATTTTTTATTGGTAGTACTATGAAAATTTCAAAGCCCGTTGATGATTTTATGTTGCGCATGCGCGAGTTCCTCACAGGAGATGCCACTCCTGAATTCAAAAAAGAAGAACCCTTCCGGCTCGAATTATTCAGTCATGATCAGATGCAGCAGCACGGCAGCACCATTGCCCGTTCGCATGTAGTGGCAGGCGGACATCCGCCGGATAAGGTTTTGCCCCGGCTTGACGACAATGAAACGGTGATTGCAAAGGTGTACGAACTGCTCAATGATTCCGTAAGCTCTAAACAGCCCATTGCTCCTGCCAGTGAATGGTTTCTGGATAACTATTACCTCATTAAGGAACAGATTGCGCTGGGAAGAACCCATCTTCCTAAAGGTTATAGCGAAACGCTTCCGATACTGGCAAAAGGACGGTCGGCGGGCTTTCCCCGGGTATATGATATCGCACTGGAGCTCATTGCCCACAGCGACGGACATATCAGCATTCCCACACTCACCGCATTTATTGACGCTTACCAGACCGTAACCCGTTTAACCCTGGGTGAGCTTTGGGCCATTCCCATCATGCTGCGCCTGGCCATTATCGAAAATATCCGGCGTATCGCTTCACGGGTAGCCATGGACCGGCTGGAAAAGAATGTAGCCGTTTACTGGTCCGACCAATTACTTGAAACGGCCCAAAAAAATCCACGTGACATTATTATTATCATTGCGGAAATGGCCAAGTCGAAACTGCGGCTGGACAGTGGGTTTGTTGCAGAATTCATCCGGCGGTTACAGGGCCGGGGCCAGGGGCTGGCCCTGCCGCTTACCTGGCTGGAAGAGCGGCTGGCAGAAACCGGCCGATCGTCCGTTGAACTGGTCAATATCGAAAATCAAAAACAAGCCACAGACCAGGTCTCTATCCGGAATTCCATCGAAAGTATCCGGCTGATACGCAGTACCGACTGGCGCAGCTTTGTAGAGCAGGTAAGCATTGTTGAAAAGATATTGAACACCGATATCGATGGCATTTACGGGCAAATGGACTTTGTAACCCGCGACCGGTACCGGCATATTGTAGAATGGGTGGGTAAAAACAGTGCGCTGGAGGAATACCAGGTAGCACAGCTCGCCATTGACCTGGCCAAAGAGCGTGCCGGAAAAGGAGCTCCGCAGCGGCAGCACCACGCAGGTTATTACCTCGTTGACGAAAAAGGACAACAGGTCCTGATCCGGAAATCGGGTATGCGCATCTCTTTAAAACACCGGTTCAAAAACCTGCTGAAGCACAACCGGCTGCTGTCTTATGCCGGTTCGGCCCTGTTTCTTTCCCTCCTGCTTAGCATCTGGATGGTGCTGTATGCCTATAAACAAGGTGCGGGCATCTATGCTGCACTTTTATTGGGGCTCGCCTCCTTTATCGCATGCAGTCAGGCCATCGTCATCCTTATCAACTGGCTTGCCACCCTCATCGTAAAGCCCCGCCCCCTTCCCAAAATGGATTATTCGGACGGCATCCCCGAATCCGGTCGTACAATAGTGGCCGTGCCCAGCATGCTCTCCAGCGAAAAAGCCATTGAAGAGCTGGCAGATGAATTGGAAGTACGCTACCTGGCCAACCCCGAAGAACAGCTTTTCTTTGCCTTACTGACGGATTTTACCGATGCACCGGAAGAAAAAATGCCTGAAGATGATGCACTGCTCGCTTATGCCCGCAAACGCATCGAAACTTTAAACCATCAGTATGCAAAAGAGGGCAGTTCCGGAAGCCGGTTCTTTCTTTTTCACCGGCCCCGGAAATGGAACCCCTGTGAAAAAATTTGGATGGGGCAGGAGCGTAAACGCGGTAAACTGGCCGAATTGAACAGTTTTTTAAGATCCACGGGCCATTATGATTTTATGGAGATCACCGGCGATACGGCCTCCCTGAAGCAGGTACGGTATGTGATTACACTGGACGCAGACACGCAACTTCCACGGGAAGCTGCCTGGAAACTGGTAGCCACCATGGCTCACCCTTTGAACCAGCCGGTACTTAATGCGCAGCACACCCGGGTGGTAGATGGTTACGGCATTTTGCAACCCCGCGCTTCTGTAACCATTCCCCGCACCAACAGCAGTTACTATGCAAAAATGCATAGCAACGATTCCGGGCTGGATCCTTACACACGGCTGGTGTCCGATGTATACCAGGACCTGTTTTCCGAAGGATCCTTTGTAGGAAAGGGGATCTATGATATTGATGTTTTTGAAACCGTGCTGGGTGATACCTTTCCTCCCAATCGCATTCTTAGCCACGACCTGCTGGAAGGATCCTATGTACGCTCCGGTTTGCTTACAGATGTGGAGTTGTTTGAAGAATACCCCGAAACCTATTGGGCAGATGTGAGCCGGCGTCATCGCTGGATACGGGGCGACTGGCAGATTGCCAGTTGGGGAACGCCATTTGTGCCAGGCAGGGAGAACAAACTCCGCCGGAACTTTATATCCAGCCTCTCCCGGTGGAAGATATGGGACAATATCCGAAGGAGCCTGGTAGCTCCGGCGATGGTGGCCTTTTTAATCATAGGCTGGGCCTTTGTTCCCTATCCGCAGTTATGGACGCTTCTTTTTTTCACCGCCTGGCTGTTGCCACTTGCAGCCAGTTCCATCTGGCAGCTGTTTCATAAGCCGGAAAGCATGCACTGGCGGGCACATCTTTTGGAAATAAGAAATAATGGCATCAACAGCCTGGCGCATATCCTGTTTAGTATCCTCTGCCTCCCCTTTGAAGCCATTCAAAACCTGGATGCCATTTTCCGTGCCAACTGGCGTATGCTGATCTCCCATCACCGGTTGTTACAATGGACGCCATCCGGAGTATCCAATGGAAAACAAAAGAACATCGTTCAGGCATATCGGTATATGTGGCCCTCCGTATTGATCCCCGCCGGCATCATTGCATTGCTGGTTACCCTTAACCCCGATGCGCTTTGGATGGCTGCACCCTTACTTGCGGCATGGTTGCTGGCGCCGGTGGTTGCCTGGAAGATAAGTAACCCCTCTGCCAAAAAAGCCGTTGACCTGTCTTCAAAAGATATTGACCGGCTTCATTTTTATGCACGTAAGACCTGGGCTTATTTTGAGGATTTTGTAGCCCAGGAAGATAATTGGCTGGCGCCGGACAACTACCAGGAGCACCCGATAGAATCCCTGGCACACCGCACTTCTCCCACCAATATCGGCCTCGCACTGCTCTCCAATTTATCGGCCTACGATTTTGGTTATTTATCCATAAACAAACTAACGGAAAAAACGTATAAAACCTTTGAATCGCTTGCAGCACTGGAGCGCTATCGCGGACATTTTTATAACTGGTATGATACCCTTTCGCTGGTGCCTTTACAACCCAAATATGTTTCCGCTGTAGATAGCGGAAATTTTATTGCCAGCCTCATCCTGCTGCGGCAGGGGCTGGAAGAGATCCGCCAGGAAAAACTTTTCAAACAACAACACATTAATGGTTTGTTGGATACTTTTTCAGTACTAAAAAGTTTTTGCGACAAAAAAACACAGGCCGACTTATTGGCCCTGCCCGGCAGGATCCTGAACAACCTGAAAGCTGCCTTTCCGCTTACATTGCATGAACTGATGACGCAACTCAACGCGCTTCAGGAGCAGGCAGGTATTTTAAAGAACAACAAGGTTATCGCCGCAAATGCAGAAGCGCTCAGCTGGACAGAACGCCTGGAAACCCAGTTAACAGATCTTATAACCTGTATCCGGACCTTCTGCCCCTGGATACTTCACCTGCCCATAACCGGTATCGATCCCCGGCTGCAGATACTGGAAGAAATTCCTTCCATCAATAATATACTGGAGCTACAGCGCATACTGCCCAGGTACATCAACGAATCCATCAAAGAAACCGGCAACAGTGCCGATAAAGAGCAATTAAGCCTGCTGCTGAAAGAACTCGAAACGGGGTCCGCTTCTGCCACCGGGTTCCTGTCCGGACTTGAAAAGATAAAACACAGCTGTATTGATTTTTCAACGGCCGACTATGATTTCCTGTACAATAAATCCCAGCACCTTTTCCATATCGGGTATAATGTAAGTGAGGATGCCGCTGATAAAAGCTATTACGATATGCTGGCGTCGGAAGCCCGTTTGGGGATTTTTACAGCAATTGCACAGGGCAAGATCCCGCAAACCGCCTGGTTTACGCTTGGCCGGCTGGTAACCAATCTGGGTAATAACCCGGTATTGCTATCCTGGAGCGGATCTATGTTCGAATACCTGATGCCCCAGCTGCTGATGCCCTCCTATGAAAATACATTGCTGGACCGCAGCAATAAAGGAGCGGTGAAAAACCAGATCGGGTATGGCAATAAAAATAATATTCCCTGGGGCATTTCAGAATCCGGGTATAATCTGGTAGATACCAGCCTGCATTACCAGTACCAGTCATTTGGCATTCCCGGCCTGGGCTTAAAAAGAGGACTGGCCAACGACCTGGTTATTGCCCCCTATGCCACCATGATGGCGTTGATGATTGATCCGGCAGAAGCCATGGACAACCTCCGCACCCTGTCACAAAAAGGATTTGAAGGACGTTATGGTTTTTATGAAGCCATTGATTATACGCCCTCCCGCATGCCAAGAGGCCAGTCGCATGCCATCATAAAGTCCTTTATGGTACACCACCAGGGAATGAGTTTTTTGGCCATGGCCTACCTGCTGTTGGATAAAAAGATGCAGGAGCGGTTTATCAGAGATCCGCAGTTTCAGTCGGCACTGCTATTACTCCAGGAAAAAGCGCCACGCTCTACGAATTTTTATGAGCACACGGAGGATAACAGTGCGCGGCAAACCGTTTCACACGAATCGCATATGCGGGTATTAACCACTCCCAACACACCCATTCCGGAGGTGCAGTTGCTTTCCAACGGAAGATATGCCCTTATGATCAGCAATAGCGGCGGCGGTTACAGTCGCTGGAAAGGCATTGCGTTAAACCGTTGGCGGGAAGATACCACATTGGATAACTGGGGGCTCTTCTGTTATATAAAAGATTTAAGCACCGGTCATTTTTGGTCCAACACCTATCAGCCCACCCTCCGGAAAAGCAAGGCGTATGAAACGGTTTTTTCACAAGGCCATATTGTATTCCGGCGCGTAGATGACGGTTTTGAAACCAAAACGGACCTGGTGGTTTCGCCGGAGGACGATGTGGAGATCCGCCGTATCCGGATCACCAACCGGTCCGCCTCCACCAAAACCATTGAGGTTACCAGTTTTGGAGAAGTGGTCCTGGCGGATCAGGCTGCAGATGAAGCACATCCCGCCTTTAGCAATTTATTTGTACAAACGGAAATAGAAAAAGATGCCAGCGCCATTCTCTGTACCCGCCGGCCCAGGGCCCGCAAGGATACACCACCCTGGATGTTTCACACGTTTATGCTGCATGGAGCCATCAGCGAGCAGGTATCGTATGAAACGGACCGGATGCGGTTCATCGGCCGCGGCCGCTCTGTGGCGGCTCCGGCAGCCCTGGAACAGGATGGTCAGCTATCCGATACAGCCGGTTCTGTATTGGACCCCATTGTTGCTATCCGGCAGCGGATCACGCTAAAAGCCCGCCAAACGGTAACCCTCGACCTGGTTATGGGTATTGGCGAATCCAAAGAAGTCTGTATGAGCCTGCTGGCAAAATATCAGGACCGGTATATCAAGAACCGGGTATTTGAACTGGCATGGACCCACAGCCAGGTACTGCTGCGCCAGATCAATGCCACAGAAGTAGAAGCCCAGCTTTTCAACGCCATTGCCGGCTCCATTATCTATGCGAACAACAGTTTCCGCGCAGCGGCTTCCGTTATTGAAAGCAATTTAAAAGGACAGCCGGGCCTTTGGAGCTATGCCATCTCCGGCGACCTTCCTATTGTACTGGTTCGCGTAAAAGATAGCAATAACATCGAACTGGTGAAGCAGTTAATCAAAGCGCATTCCTACTGGTCGCTAAAAGCATTGCGGGTAGACCTCGTAATCTGGAACGATGATTTTGGCTCCTACCGGCAGGTATTCCAGGACCAGGTGATCGGGTTTATTACGGCAACCAGCGGTGGTGTACTGGATCAGCCGGGCGGTATTTTTGTAAGAGCAGGAGACCAGATCTCCAGTGAAGACCGGATCCTGTTTCAGACCGTTGCCAGGGTCATCTTTGACGATGACAAAGGCACGCTGGCCGAGCAGGTGCTTCGGAAAACACCGGCAAAAGGATTGCCGGAGCCACTTTCCGTACAGCTGCGGCATCCTAAAACAGATCCTCAGCAAAGCGTTACATTACCGGGGCAGCTTCTGTTCGCCAACGATACCGGTGGGTTTACACAAGACGGCAAAGAATACATCCTGGAATCGGGTCAGCAGAAAAAGTCGCCCGCGCCCTGGTGCAATATCATTGCCAATAAAGAAATCGGATCCATCCTCTCCGAAAGTGGTTCGGCCTATACCTGGGTAGACAATGCTCAGGCGTTCCGGCTCACGCCCTGGCAAAATGATCCTGTAACCGATAAATGCGGCGAAGCCTATTATATCCGTGATGAAGAAACAGGCGTTTATTGGTCGCCCACGCCATTGCCGGCCCCGGGCAAAAACGCGTACATCACCCGGCATGGCTTCGGATATTCCGTTTATGAACACATACACTATGGCATTTCGTCTGAATTATGGGTTTATGTAGACGAAACCCTACCTGTTAAATATGCAGTGCTGAAACTGCGCAATCTTACAGACCAGGAACGTAAACTTTCTGTTACCGGCTATGTGGAATGGGTTTTGGGAGATCTGGCCCATAAAAATAAAATGTTTGTGGTGGCCGATAAAGATCCTCAAACAAATGTACTGTTTGCCCGTAACCGTTACAATTCGGCCTTTTCAGATAAGGTTGCTTTCTTTGACACCGATGCCCATGCAAAAACATTTACCTGCGACCGTGCAGAGTTTATCGGAAGAAACGGTACGCGCCGCCGTCCTGAAGCACTTTCAAGAAAGCATTTGGCAGGAAGGGCCGGTGCCGGGCTCGATCCCTGCACCGCGCTACAGGTAATGATCCGTCTTGCCCCGGATGAAGAACAGGAGCTTGTTTTTCGCCTGGGTGCGGGCAAAAATGAACAGGAAACCCGCGAACTGGTAGCGAAAATAAAAGGAAATGCTTTTGCCAGCGAAGCCCGGTTGAAGGTACACAATCAATGGAACCGTATCCTGGGCGCCGTTTTTGTAAAAACACCGGATGAAGCCATGAACGTAATGACCAATGGCTGGTGGCTGTACCAGGCCCTGGCCTGCCGGGTTTGGGGCAGAAGTGGCTTTTATCAATCCGGCGGGGCCTTTGGCTTCCGCGATCAGTTGCAGGATGTACTGGCACTTATGCACACCACTCCGGAAGTTACGCGGGAGCAGATCCTCCTGGCCGCTTCCCGTCAATTTAAGGAAGGGGATGTGCAACACTGGTGGCACCCGCCCACCGGCCGCGGCGTGCGTACGACCTGCTCCGACGATTATCTCTGGCTTCCATATGTTACGGCACGATATATTACGGCCACCGGCGATAAGGACATCCTCAATGAATACGTATCTTTTATCGATGGGCGCCCATTACAACCCGATGAGGAGTCCTATTATGACCTGCCGGTATTTCTGAATCATTGGGAAACCCTGTACAATCACTGTAAACATGCCATCAGCCATGGATTAAAATTCGGAGAACACGGACTGCCACTGATCGGATCGGGAGACTGGAACGACGGTATGGATAAAGTGGGCGAACATGGAAAAGGAGAAAGCGTATGGCTGGCCTTTTTCCTTTATGATGTCCTTACCCATTTTGCCACCATTGCCGCGGCATATGGCGATGACGACTTTACCACGCTTTGTAAAACGGAAGCCGGTAAATTAAAAACGCATATCCATGAAAATGCCTGGGATGGCGATTGGTACCGGCGTGCTTACTTTGACGATGGCACTCCGCTGGGATCGGCCACCAACGAAGAATGTAAAATCGATTCCATTTCCCAGAGCTGGTCGCTGTTATCGGGCGGAGGAGAACCGGAACGGAGTTTACAGGGAATGAACGCATTGAACAAGTTCCTTGTCGACCGGCAGAATAAGATCATCAAGCTGCTCACGCCCCCATTTGACAAATCGGATCTATATCCAGGCTATATTAAAGGTTATGTACCCGGCGTACGGGAAAATGGCGGGCAATACACGCATGCGGCCATCTGGACCATTATGGCCTTTGCCGCATTGAAAGACAAAGAGCGGGTTTGGGAGTTATTCTCTATGGTGAACCCGGTGAATCATACACGTACGGCCGAGGCGGTTGAAAAATATAAAGTGGAACCCTATGTAATGGCTGCGGATGTTTATGGAGCACCGCCACATGAGGGCCGGGGTGGGTGGACCTGGTACACGGGTTCCGCGGGGTGGACTTACCAGCTCGCCATTGGGTCCATCCTGGGATTGAACCGGGAAGGCGACCGTCTTTACTTTAATCCCTGCATTCCTGATGCCTGGGAAGGATATGAGATCCGGTACCGGTTTGGAAATACGTATTATCAGTTGCAGATTCAGAACGAGAAAAAAGATGGCAGCATCCGGCTCAGCGAAAACGGGCAATCTTTAAGCGATCCGTTTATTACCTTACAGGATGACGGCAATGAGCATCATATAATAGTGGAGTTATAGCACTATAAAATCTTTTTACCTGGCCTGGGCATAATAGCAAGACATTTCCGGCGCTCCGGTCGCCGGAGGCCGGGCTTGTTTACATTTTTTTCTTAATTGCTTTTTTTGTAAACAAATCTGTTCTCCGCTTTTTTGTGTACAGCTTTTTTGTGTACAAAATTCTTGTACACAAATCTTTTGTAAACAACTTTTGCGGCCTACCAACGCCGATCGCGATCAGGATAAATTGAGATTCAATGCCGCGAAAATTTAAATGACACCCCAGCCGGGGTGGCCGTGCCTGCACCGGGTGCGGATATAAAAGTTCGGCGAAAGGCTGCGGTAAAAACGCAATAATATACACCTCACAAAAATGTTACGCAACCATTGCAGCTTCATAATCCCGAATAAAGTATTTTCGCTCTACTCAGAAATACAGCATCCATTCATATGAAAAAATTGTTCGCACTCGCCACCGGTCTCGCCATCATCAGTCATTTTACCGGTACCATTGCCGCGCAAACCATTATTCCTGTTGAAACCAGGAACGTAGCCGTGGTAATGCAAACCGATAAAAACAATCATTTAAAAATTATTCACACCGGCAAAACCTTGCAGGCGCCGGAAGAATATGCAGCGGCGGGCCGGATGTACCATCTTTCCGGCGACGGCGGCAGCTCCAACAACAGTGCTTTTGCTGTGGCAGGAATTGACAACAACTTTTCTGAACCGGCCATTGCTGTAGTGCATGCAGATGGCAACAATTCACTTGATCTTCGTTATGAAAACAAGAGCGTTACCAATGAAGGCGGCGCCACACTCACGAAGATCACGCTGAAGGATGCGGTTTATCCCTTTTATGTAGATCTTTTTTTCAAGGCCTGGAAAGATGAGGATGTCATTGAACAGTGGAGTGTGATCCGGCACACAGAAAAAGGAAAAGTGACCCTGAATAAATACGCCTCTGCCAATCTTTATTTCTACAATAAGGATTATTACCTTACCAGCTATAACGGCAACTGGGCAAAAGAAATGCAGCCGGAACAAACACAGTTAAAACAGGGTATGCATACCATCCAGTCCCGGTTGGGCACCCGCGAGAACCTCATTGGCTCGCCCAATTTTATGCTGGCGTTGGATGCTCCTGCTACAGAAACCAGCGGTACTGTGATGCTGGGCCAGATCGCATGGAACGGCAATTATTCCATACAATTTGAAACAGATATCAATAAAAAAATGCACCTGGTGGCGGGTATCAATCCCTACCAGTCGGCCTACGATCTTAAGCCCGGCACTTCATTTGAAACGCCACGGTTTACCTATACCCTGTCCTTTACCGGTACTGGAACCGGCAGCCGCAACCTGCAAGCCTGGCTGCGCAATCATCAGTTGCTGGATGGAAAAGGCGAACGGCTTACCCTGTTAAATAACTGGGAAGCCACTTATTTTGATTTTGACCAGGAAAAACTGGTGGGGCTTTTTAAGGGAGCAAAGGACCTGGGCGTGGATCTCTTCCTGCTGGATGATGGCTGGTTTGGCAATAAATACCCCAGGAACGGCGATAAGGCCGGACTGGGCGACTGGCAGGAAAATAAAAAGAAACTGCCCGATGGACTACCCTACCTGGTAAACGAGGCGGGGAAACAGGGTATCAAATTCGGTATCTGGATTGAACCGGAAATGGTCAATCCAAAAAGTGAACTGTATGAAAAACACCTGGATTGGGTGCTGCGCGAACCGCAACGTCCGGAGATCTATTACCGCAATCAATTGGTACTGGACCTCACCAATCCGCAGGTGCAGGATTTTGTATTTGGGGTAGTAGATGGTTTATTTAAAAAGAACCCGGACCTGGCCTTTATTAAATGGGATTGCAATGCACCTATTTTTAACGGGCACTCTCAATACCTGGAAAAAAATAAGATCCCGCAGTCGCATTTATACGTGGAATATACCCGTGGCCTGGAAAATGTATTGCAGCGCATCCGTTCAAAATATCCAAAAGTGCCCATGATGCTTTGCTCTGGCGGTGGCGGCCGGTCAGACTACAGTTCCCTGAAATACTTTACAGAGTTCTGGCTCAGTGATGATACCGATCCGCTGGAGCGGGTATTCATCCAATGGAACTACTCCTATTATTACCCGGCCATCGCCATGTGCAACCACGTAACCGATTGGGGCAAACAGCCGTTGAAATACCGGGTAGATGTGGCGTCCATGGGCAAGCTCGGGTTCGATATCCGCGCCAATGAGCTCAAACCGGAGGATCGCGCCTTCTGTCAGCAGGCGGTTAAGAACTACAATGCTTTTAAGGATATTGTGTGGCATGGCGATCTGTACCGGCTTGCAAACCCTTATGAAAAAGACCTGGCATCCTTAATGTTCGTCAATAAGGAAAAGAACAAAGCGGTTATGTTCAATTATCTTACAAACGCAAGATATATCAGCGAAGCGGCCTTGAGTCCTATTCAGCTCCAGGGACTTGATCCTGCCAAAAAATATAAGATCCGGGAACTTAATCTCTACAACGATCAAAAACCCGGCATAGATGAAAGCAAAACCTATAGCGGTGATTTCCTCATGACCATTGGGTGCAATCCCAATGTAACATTAAGTCGCACCAGCGTGGTGCTGAGCATTGAAGCACTCTGATCTCCGTTTGTTTGGTATACATCATATGAAGGCCTTTGTTTTTTATAACTTTTTGTATGCGAACAATGCGGCCGTCATTGAAAAGCAGGCGCAGCAATTTCCCCCGGAGATGTTGTCCGCTATAAACCGGTACCAGGCTGCGGCAGACCGGCAAAGCAGGCTCCTATCCCGGCTGCTTTTAATGCGGGCCATGGATAGGCTTTGCCCCGGACAGGAGGAGCTGATACATACCATCGCCAGATCAACAGACAATAAGCCCTTTTTTAAAAACAGTAGCTACCAGTTCAGCAGCACACATAGCGGGGAATTATGCGCAGTAGTTATTACTGAAAGTATACCTGTTGGAATTGATGCGGAATTTATAAAACCGGTAAACCTTTCGATGATGCAGGACTGGCTGCATGAAAATGAAATAAAACAGGTTAACAGCAGTTTGAATTCCACTGCTGCTTTCTATAAGATCTGGACACGGAAAGAGGCGATCATAAAAGCTGCCGGTACCCGACTTACAGAAACATTAAAAGACATCGATACAAGCCGGTTACCCGTACCATTTAAACAAGCGCAATATTATTGCTATCCTGTTCATCTGCACCCGGATTATATTGTACATATAGCCGCACCGGTGCCGGTAGCAGCAATCGAAACAACAGCCCTTATTTTTTCCTGATCTATTGCAGCCATTTTTCATACACCAGCCGGATGGGCTTATATCCCTGCTGTTGCAGCCAGCTTTGCATTACCGTATTATTCACCAGGGTATACCGGTATACCCTCCGGATATTAAAAGAGCGGTATTCGGCCTCAAAAGCCTGGTTCAGCCGGGTATAAATGCCCTGTTTCCGGTATTCTTTTTTTACATAGCCTTCAGAAACATAGAGATCTTCTCCCTTGCCTGTTTCAAAATCACTGTCATCCCGCTCTTCAATATATCCAAAAATAAACCCGATGGCCCGGCCATCCATTTCCGCAACCAGGAACCGGCCATGATTTTCATCCAGGCATTCTTTTACAAAATTCAGGTACCGTTCCCGGATGGCGTCCCAATCGGCAGTACGATCATTCAGGCTTTTTTCTGAATCATGCAGTTCCCGGAGCAATGCATCCGCAATACTGCGTTCATCTGTAAAATGAATTGTTCTTATGGTAACCATATCAGCGCTTTTATATGGGCCGCACCGGGCTGCCTCCCCAGGCGGTATTATCCGGTAATTGTTCTCCTTTCATAATCAGCGACAGCGAATCAACTGTAACATGGCTGCCCACAACACTGTCGTACAATACAATACTTCGGGTGCCAATGGTGCTTCTGCTTCCGATATTTACGGTGCCTACTTTCATAATCCGGTCTTCAAACAAATGCGTTTGCGGACCACAATCTTCATTCAGCATCGCTTCATCTCCAATGGTCACCATATCAAACTCTGTAATATCCGTTGTATTCAGCCACACTTTTTTTCCCGTTTTTACACCCAGCAGCCGTAACAATAACGGAAGCCACATCGTACCGCGAAGCGGGTCCAGCAAAAACGGCACAGAAAGCGCTTCATGAAAACTGGTGATGGCTTCACTCAACCATACCTTAACACTGTACATAGGCATCGCTGCCTTTTTATATTTTCCTACAAAGATCCATTTCAGCAACACTGCTACCAAAAACAGCGGTATTCCCATAAAGAACAAATAGTAGAACGGAATAAACAGCAGCAGGCGGCCCACAGAAACCAACAACAGGTTATGCGCATATGCAATCAGCAGCACCGAAGCAATAATGACGCAGGTTTGCGGCAGAATAATGCGGATGCCTTCCACTACCGCTCTTGCTATTTTTAAACCGGCTGAAGGGTGATAGGTCAGCTTATCTTCAAAACCCTCCATTTTTTGGCGGGCTGGCAGTGCTATGGGCGGAGAGCCAAACCAATCGGCATTTTTATTGGCGGCCCATTCTTTTTCATCCGGAGCCTTGGATAGCACTCCAACAAGCGTATTATCTTTCAAATGATATCCCTGCGGAATTAGGCCACTATTCCCAACAAAACTATTGTTTCCAATAACAGTTTTTTCAAGTGTCAGCACTTCATTTTTTACGTCATGCTCTCCCAGGATCACCGCATCGGCAATAAAAGACCCGTTTCCTATTTCCAGTAAATGATGCGACACATCACTGGCAGTAGAAATCTCAGAATTCCTGCCCACCTTAGCACCCAGCAAACGGTAAAACCAGGAAATATACACCGAAGCATACAGGGGATGCAGTACGATCAGGGACATATTCATCAGCTGATCCTTTACCCATTTACGGTAATAGGTAAAACTAAAGATGGAATATTGCCCCTCCTTCATCTTCCACTGCAAAACACGCGATATACCCGCTACGCAAAATATAAAAATAAGCAGGTAGGAGGCCGCCAGCAATGGCGTTTGCCACAGATAGCTGAAATCATAATCATCCGCATTATAGTCAGCCACATATAGCGTATACAGCGTGGGAAACAGGGGAATAACAACGATCAGGGGAAAGATAAATAAAGAGCAGAGGTAAACAAAGGCATACCGGTTTCGTTTGGCTGCAGGAGCCGGCTTAATTCCAACACTCGCGTTGTCGTTTATAACCGCCTCTTTTTTTGCAGGACTGCCATTCCATATTTCGTTTTCACCGATACGTTCTCCTTCACGTAGACAGCTCAATTCCCGGAGTTCCCCATTCTTTTCAATTACCGTATTACCACAAACAATAGAAGACGAGCCCAGGTAGGCATGATCTCCGATCCGAACCTGGCGCAACCGGAGCAGCCCGTTTTCCACCACCGCATTATCTATAGCACAACCGGAACTGGTGCTTACATTTTTTCCGATGCTGACCAGGTCTTCCGCGGCAATCGGCAAAAAACTAAGCTGAGCGGTGGGATGCACTTTTACCCCAAGAAGCCGCAGGTATCTTGGATATAAAGGCGTATCTACAATATACTGGGAAGGTAATAGCCGTTTCAATGCCTTCCATAGCCACCATCTGAAATAATACCAGCCCCAAAGCGGGTAATCGCCTTCTTTTATTTTACCGATCACTATCCATTTCAAAACAATTGCCGTAAGTGCCAGCGTCGGAGGGATAAGGATATATAAGAACACTGCACTCGACAACGCCTTCAGATAAGAGTCGCCGTTTGCAAGGAAATAATAATAACTGAGGTAGGGAAAAATAACCTCTATTGCCAGTAATCCGTAAACGAAAAGAAGACAAACCGTTTGCAATACATTACACAGGTAATATTGCGCGGTAGACACCCGGTGAAACGGTTGTTCCTTTGGAGTGGTACCTGCTTCCTGTTTTTCAGCCAGGCAGCCGGCAAACGATTGCAGGGGACGGTGCTCGTATATATCCTTTAAGGACGCATGCAACAAACCTGCATCCCGCCGCAGGGAGGAAACAACGGTGGCCGCCAGCAGGGAATGACCGCCTAAATCTGTAAAAAAATCCTGTTGCAGGTTAATCTCTTTCCCGGGAAAAACAAGCTGCAGCACTTTGAGCAGGTGCTCTTCCACACTCCCGTTTTTATCAAATACAGGAGCATCTGCCGCATCGTTCTTTTTCAAAAAGGATTCCGGCTGGGGGAGTTGTTTCCGGTTAATTTTACCGCTGGGCATCCGGGGCATATCCGCAATGGATACAATGGTAACCGGCACCATGTAGGGTGCCAGGAACGTAGCCAGCTGGTGGCGGATCTCGTTTTCATTAAATGCATGTACACCACTCCACACTACATAACCCACCAGCTGATCCTGCCCGTTGGCGTCCTGTTTTAAGGTAACCGCGGCAGCCGAAACACCCTCAATCCCATTCAGGCGACTTTCGATCTCGCCCAGTTCTATGCGATATCCCCGCAGCTTTATCTGGTCATCAAAGCGGCCATGAAATTCAATAAAACCATCCTCGCGGATCACCACGGCATCGCCGGTTTTATAAAGGGTATCTCCCGGAAGTTCGGGGAACGGGTTGGACAAAAACTTTTGGGCGGTCAGCTCCGGCAGGTTAAAATACCCCTCCGTTACGCCCGGTCCCGTAAGGATCATTTCACCCCTTTCCCCGCGTGGTACGATCTGCATATTTTCGTCTACCACCGCCACATTGTAATTGGGCAGCGGGTCACCGATACTGATCTCATCTCCTGCTTTGATAAACGCCATATTGGAGGATACCGTCGTTTCGGTAGGCCCATAGCTGTTGATAAATATACGGTAGGGCGTTCCCCATTTCTGTAATACGGGTTGGGTGCAGGCCTCGCCTCCTGAATTTACGAGCCGGAGCGCAGGCACTTCATCAATAATCGCCAATACACTGGGTACTGCGTGTAAAACCGTAATATGATTTTCTGTAAGCACACTGCTGAGCTCGTCCAGTGCTTTTACCGTTACCGCATCGGCGATCCAAACAGTGGCACCGGCAAATAAACTGATCCACACCTCCTCACACCACATATCAAAAGAAACTGAAAAGCCCTGGTACACAGTATCCGAAGACCGGATCTGTATGGTATCCTGTTCAGACCGTACCAGGTGGCAAATATTATGGTGGGCCACAGGAATGCCCTTGGGTGCGCCGGTACTGCCCGAAGTAAACAACACATAGGCCCAGTTTTGTGCACCGGCTTCACAAAGTACAGGCGGTACCCGTTCTTCCGGGTTAGCAGGCACCGGAATGGGCGGACAATGAATACCGGCATCTTCATCAGAAAAATAGGTTTTCACCTGTATATCCCCGAATACTTTTTGAATCCGCTCCAGGGGCATTTCCCGGTCAAGCGGCACATAAGCAGCACCGGCTTTTATAATACCCAGTATGGCAACCGGCAGTTCCATACTTCGTGGATACCACACCCCTACACGGTCCCCGGCTTTTACTCCACGATTTTGCAGATCTGCGGCAATCGCATTGCTCCAGCTATCCAGTTCCGCATATGTTAACCTGCGGTCCTTAAAGATGAAGGCCGTTTGATCTTTATAGGTCATAAACGAGGGGGCCAACAACTCCGGCAGGGTTTCGGTTTTAATGATCTCCGGGATCGATTTACCCAAAAGCACACTTTGTGACATAGCGGACGAACTATTTAACGGATTATACGCAAACGCTTGCCTGTTACTGGAACAAACATAACTATTTACGCCCAGGAGCATCTTTTTATTTATCCCCGGAGGAAGCAGACGCATTTCCCCGGTTATTCGTTGCCCGTATGCCGCGCTAAAAGCTAAAGACAAGTTGATGAAGGCTTTAAAGTACAGCGCCTTTTCCTCATTGGATGCCTTATTCAAAAACAGCCGGTGGCAATGCTGTTGCTATTGCTGAATGGGTTTGATGACCCACGCGGGGTTGCCCGCTGCAAAGCTATTCGCGGGCACATCCCTTGTTACAACACTACCCGCCCCTATCACACAGCCATCCCCAATATGCACACCGGGCAGTATGGTAACATTGCCTCCTACCCAAACGCTGTTTCCGATCACCACTTCCTTTGCATATTCCAGGCCGGTATCCCGTTCGGCCACATTCATAGGATGCAGTGGCGTATAGATCTGCACGCCGGGTCCAAACATACAGTGATGGCCAATGATAACCGGCATCGTATCCAGGATGGTGCAGTTAAAGTTAAAAAACACATTATCGCCAATCGTTATGTTTACTCCATAATCACAAAAAAAAGGGCCCTCAATATAAAGACCTTTTCCCTGGTTCGGTATCAGTTTTTTTAAAATAGAAGCCTTCGCTTCATATTCCAGGGCATTACATTGGTTGTATTCCTGGCAAAGACGGTGTGCCTGGTCGCTCATGGCCCGCAGTTCGGGATCTGCCGGAGTATACAGTACTCCTGAAAGCATTTTTTCTTTTTCGGTGATCATTGAAGGTAATATTAGTATACCGTAAATATAGTAAATCGGGAAAAGGGCAACAAACACCTGGCAACCGGGTATGAGCGATGTTTTAAAGAAATCGTATCTTTAATTATGGCTGCTATGAAAAACACGGTGATTGTACCACTGGGCAGGTACATCGACCCGCTAACTGATTTTGGGTTTAAACGGATATTTGCTTCTGAGTCACATAAAGACCTGCTGATCGCCTTCCTGAACGCCTTATTCCAGGGCCGCAAAAAAATCTGTGCCATGGTATATAACCCACAGGAAAATAATGGCCCGGCCAGGCATCACCGTAAAACCATTTTTGATCTTACCTGCACAGGACCCGATGGAGAAACCTTTATCATAGAAGTACAACGTGCCGGGCAAAAATTTTTTACCGACCGGGCCCTCTTTTATACAGCCTGCAGACTACAGGAACAGGGACCAAAAGGAAATAAACATTGGGATTTTGAATTAAAGGAAGTGTTCTTTGTAGGCATTATGGATTTTAATTTTGATCATACATCACCTGGTAAATACCTGCACTATGTACGGCCGACAGAAGAAGAAACCGGTAATATATTTTATAACAAACTGGGATTGATATTTTTAGAGCTTCCCAATTTTAACCTGCGGGAAAACGATCTGAACACCGATCTAAAACGCTGGCTGTACGTACTGCGCAATATGGCGAAATTGGAGAAAATTCCGGTAAATTTGCATAAAGCGACATTTCAAAAGCTGTTTAAACTTGCGGAGGTTTCCAACTTAAAAAAGGAGGAGTATATGTTATATCAAAAAGACGTATTGGACAAATGGACTGAATATTCCGTATTAAAAACTGCGGAGGAAAAGGGTATAGCAGAAGGAGAAGTTCTGGGCAAAGCAAAAGGGAAGGCTGAAGTTGTTGCCAACTTAATTACCAAATTTGGTTTTACAAATGAACAGGCTGTGAACGCCGCTGAGGTTTCCCTTGATTTTGTAAAAAAGGTCCGGGCCTCTTTGAAGAAAAAGTAAGATATCTTAAATAACAATTGAAGGAACCGCTTCCAGCCAAAAGGAGCGGTTCTTTCGTTTTGGGATACCATATATCTATCGCCTGCTGTATGATCATTATTCCCCAACAACACCGTATTTTTGCCGGATTCTTTCGTGCATACACAAAAAAAACATACCGGGTTAAAGTGGATTCTGACAGGATTGGTATTTGCCGTATTATGGTCATCCGCGTCTACTGCAACCAAGATAGCGCTAACCGTTTCGCAACCATTGGTAATTGCCGTGATGCGTTTTGGCGTAGCATCACTAATCATGCTGATGATTGCACACCTGGTACTTCGCAAACCGCTGCCCCGGAAAAAAGAATGGAAACCATTGATTATTTACGGCATGCTGAATATCACTATTTACCTGGGTTTATATGTGATCGCCATGCAGCAGGTAACCGCCAGTATCGGCGCATTAACGGTGGCAGTTAGCCCCGTATTTATCAGTTTCATTTCCGTTTTCTTTTTAAAAAAACCCTTGCCGCTTCGCATTCTGCTGGCCATATGCATCTGCCTGCTGGGCATCTTTGTAGTGGCCTGGCCCTTATTAGGCGGGGCATCGGTTACCCCATTAGGCCTGATTTTGTTGTTGGCCAGCATGCTTTCTTACTCCATCGGTACCATTTATTTTTCATCCAGGAGCTGGGGACAAATGCACTTATTTGTGATCAATGGCTGGCAAACTTTTTTTGGTGGTCTGCTGATGCTTCCAGTTGCCTTATTTACCTATAAAGGGTCCGCCAATCACTATACACCGGCATTTTGGGGAGGTACCCTTTGGCTGGCCATACCCGTTTCAATCGGTGCTGTTGCACTCTGGCTCCGCCTGCTGAAGCAGGACGCCGTAAAAGCAGGTATGTGGCTATTTATCTGCCCGGTATTCGGCATTATCATCGCAGCGCTTTGGGTACACGATCCTGTAAGCATTTATACCATCGCCGGCGTGTTAATGGTACTGGCGGGCCTGGCCCTTAGCCAGTTCGACAGACGCAGGACAGATAAGCATTGAGTGCAGCATTATAAATAATATCGTTGTCATTCTATATGGAAATTATAACGCACACGAGCAATCATCAGACAGTTGCCGAAATAAAAGGGGAAGCAATATATCTTAAAGGGATCGAAGACGGAATGGATCTTATTGGAAATAGTTATTACCAGGGATATGACCTTGTTATACTGCATGCGCGTAATATAACACCGGCATTCTTCGACCTCAGTACGCAGCTTGCTGGTGAAATTTTACAAAAATTTGTCAACTATCGGATGCGGGTTGCCATTATTGGTGACTGGACCGGTATTACTTCAAAAAGTTTACGCGATTTTATCCGCGAAAGCAATGCCGGGCGGCAGGTATACTTTACCGGCAGTATTGATCATGCACTTGAAAAACTAACACAATAACCCTTCGTAAAAACCCGGGTTACCAGGTATACCAAAATGACCGTTGCCCTTCCCGGCCAAACCTGGTTCAGTAAAGAAAAAAAACCGGTCATAATTGCTGAGCAACCGCTCATATAATTTTTTTTGTTGAAAAAAATCTTTTTATAAATTAGCGCACCTTTTATTCAAGAACAATCAACGTTTGCACTCAAAAAGGTAATCCCATATTTGAGGCGCTATTATTTTATTAATGAATTTGATTATTTATTAATGTCATGTTAGCACAACAAAGTTCAATTTCGTTACGGAGCGGAAGAAGAAAAGTATTCCGCTGCCTGCTGTTTTTATCAGCAATTGTTTTTCATCCCGGGTTTTCATTTTCCCAATCGCCGGGTTCCGCATTTACTGCGCGCCTGATGAACCTGGAAGCGGCCGTTAATGAAACATTCCGGTATAATGCAAGTTTGCACAATACGGCGCAACAGGCTAAAATCTATGAGTTGAAATCGGAGGCGCCCATTGGGTGGAGTGTGGCATTTAAAGTAGAGGGAAGCCAGGTGGCATCCTTCCGGTTAGATTCGAACCGGACGCAGGACATCTCCATCGAAGTGGTTCCCTCTCCCGTAGCTAAACCCGGAAAGTACAGCATTCCTTTAAAGGCCATCACCGGCACAGACACGGCCGCATTAACTATTGAAGCGGTGGTAAAAGGTTCGTATGCGCTGGAACTGACAACGCCCACCGGAAGGCTAAGCGATGAAGTTACCGAGGGCTCCTCCCTGCAGCTGCACCTGGTAGCGCGAAATACCGGTACCATCGCCCTGGACAACCTGGATCTTTCGGCACAGGCGCCATCACAGTGGGAGGCATCTTTTGAGCCATCGAAGATCAGCCGGCTGGAACCCGGAAAAACCATCGATGTAATAGCAACACTTAAAGTTCCGGGTAAAACCATCGCCGGTGATTATGTATCCAACTTTAGTATAAAGAATCCGAATGCCAATGCCAGCGCGGCCTTCCGCATAACAGTAAAAACATCGTTCCTCTCCGGCTGGATCGGGCTGCTGGTCATACTGCTGGCTGTAGCAATCATCTATTATCTGATCCGCAAATATGGAAGAAGATAAATATGGAAACTCCGATCATTGAACTGGAGGGGTTAACAAAATGTTACCGCTCGCTTCGGGCTGTCGACAACCTGGACCTGACCATTTATAAAGGGGAAATTTTCGGATTGCTGGGTCCTAATGGTGCCGGCAAATCTACCACCATATTAATGATGCTGGGTCTTACAGAACCCACTTCCGGTACCGCAACGGTTTGTGGCTTTAATGCTACAAGAGATCCGATACCGGTAAAACGCAAAGTGGGATATATGCCGGACAATGTGGGGTTTTATAACAACATGACGGCATTGGAGAACCTGGTATATATCGGTCGGCTGAATGGCATACCGGAAAACGAGGTAAAAGAGCGCGCCCTGGATACACTGGAAGAAGTGGGGCTCTCCGGAGCGATAAACAAACGGGCATCTACGTTTTCCCGGGGAATGAAACAACGGCTGGGCCTGGCGGATGTACTGATTAAACAACCGGAAGTGATCATCCTGGACGAACCCACTCTTGGCATTGATCCCAGTGGGGTAAAAGATTTCCTTACACTTATAAAACAATTAAGCCGGCAACAGGGGCTTACCGTACTGCTTTCATCCCATCACCTGCACCAGGTGCAGCAGGTCTGCGACCGGGTGGGAATTTTTGTGGGCGGAAAGCTACTAGCCGAAGGAGCTATTGACACACTTGCCGGTAACCTGTTTTCCAGTGAGCCGTTTACAGTGGAAATAGCGGTTAAAAATGCGATACCGGAAACACTGAAGGCCGATCTGTTAACATTGGATTCAGTGAGGAAGGTTATTGTAACAGATCATTTGCTGCAGGTATCCGGTAACGCCGATATTACCCCACAACTGGTACGTACGCTTGTTCAGCAAGGGGTGGACATTACAGGAGTGCAGCAACGCGTTTACGGGTTAGATGAAATTTATGAACGTTATTTTGAAACCAATTTAAATGAAAACAGTTCCAGTGAAAAATCCAGCGGTTTATTTCAAAGGTCTTTTTTCAGAAAACGTAAATAGCCGGAAAAAGCAGCCGGGCGACCCGCCTTTTTCGGTAATGCTCCGGAAAGAGGTAGCCGACCATATCCGCAGCTGGCGGTTCATCATATTACTGGCCATCATGTTGCTGACCTTTTTAGGCTCCATGTATGTGTCGCTATCCAATATTTCCAAAGCGGTGGCAAATGTGGAGGATCCGGACCGCTTATTCTTATACCTGAAACTGCTCACAATTACCGACAACAGCCTGCCGCCCTTTCACATCTTTATAGGCTTCCTGGGGCCGCTGCTGGGCATTGGCCTGGGATTCGATGCCATTAATTCGGAACAGAACAACGGTACCCTGATCCGCCTCCTGGCACAACCGGTGTACCGGGATAACCTGCTGCTGGCCAAGTTTACCGGCGCCCTTATTGTGATCAGTGCGCTCTTTTTATCCCTGGGCTTACTGATGATTGGCGGCGGATTGATCATTACCGGTGTACATATGGAACCGCAGGAGTTTTTGCGTATTCTCTGCTTTCTTGTGCTTACCATTGTGTATGTGGGTTTCTGGCTCAATCTTTCCATCTTACTTTCAGTCATTTTTAAACAGGCCGCCACATCTGCATTAACGGCTATTGGAATCTGGTTGTTTTTTACCATTTTTTACCAGATGGTGATGAGCCTGGTGATCAAAGCATTTTTACCCGACCCGGCCCTGCTGTCACCAGATCAGGTAGCGGGCTATAACAGCACGATCACTACGTTCCTTCAGCTGGCACCCAGTCAGCTTTACGCAGATGGCACCACCACCTTATTAATGCCTTCGGTAAGAAGCCTGGGACCATTATCGATGGAGCAGATGGCAGGTGCCATTCCTACCCCCCTTTCACTCCGGGAGAGTATCTTGATTGTATGGCCCCAGCTATGTGGTTTGCTGGCTGCTACGTTATTATGTTTTGCCTTCGCTTATTATCGCTTTATGAGAAGAGAAATACGGAACTGATCCCTATAGTCTCATTTTGTGCAGGAAGGCAACGCTTAAATGTGCAACGCGTTCTCTTCCGGAACGGGTTCCTGTAAAGGAAAATCTGTTCATCCGTATCTGTAACGGCTCCCGGCAACGGAAACATTCCAATAATAACGGAAGATCCGATCCGCTGTTAGATACCGCGGAAAAGATCTTCTGTGTTTCAGCGTTTCTGTAGCATTATCTCTAATTTCGCAGTCCGGGCAGACCCCTGTGTGGGTACGTACGCTATTTCTTTTTAAACAAATTAAAGTAAAACGGCACATCGTACGTCACCAATAGCAAATGGCCCCAGTCCGGCAACAGCCATTCATTGTGTATAAAACATATCATGCAGGAAAGAACAAACGCCCGTAAAGCAGCAAAGCCCAACATGTTTGCCATGTTAAAGCCTTATAAAGGGCTTATCATTATATTATTATTGCTGGCTTTATTTAGCAATGGCCTCAACCTCGTCATTCCCAAACTGATTCAATCAGCTATTGATGATTTTTCTCAGAACCGGTTCCAGATGCAACGGCTCGTGCTCTATTTTACGGGAGCGTCAGTGCTGATCCTGATCTTGACCTACCTCCAAAGCCTGGTTCAAACCTATGCTTCAGAAAAAGTAGCCCGGGATCTGCGGGAGCAACTGGCCGGCAAAATTTCCCGCCAAACACATGCGTTTATCCAGGAAACCAGCCCGGATAAATTGCTGACCAATATCACTTCTGATGTAAATGCGGTCAAGACCTTTGTTTCACAGGCCATTGTTAATATTATTTCGTCGATCGTATTGATCGTTGGTACCGCCGTTCTTTTGCTCAGCATCAACTGGCGGCTGGGCCTGATCGTACTCTGCGTGATCCCGATCATTGCGCTGGCTTTTATGCTTGTTTTTAAAAAAGTAAAAACGCTTTTCAAACGCTCTCAGGAGGTGATCGATAAACTGAATAAAACCATTAACGAATCCATACTGGGTGCGGCGTTGATCCGGGTGCTGAATGCCCAGTTCCAGGAATACAATAAATTTATGGATGCCAGCGGCGAAGCTAAGAACCTGGGCCTGTCCATCCTTAAATTATTTGCCACATTGATTCCCATTATTGTGTTTACGGCCAACCTTGCGGTATTAGCGGTAGTAGTAATTGGCGGCCGTTTTGCCATTACCGGATCAATGACCATGGGTGCCTTTGCGGCTTTTAACAGCTACATCGCGATCCTGATCTTTCCCATTTTATTGATTGGGTTTATGAGCAACCTGATTGCAAGAGCATCTGCCTCCTATGCCCGCATACACCAGGTACTTACAGCCGCGGATACAGAAGAGGGCGGCGATGTTGAAAAACAACTGGAAGGGGCTATTGAAGTAAAAGAGCTTACCGTAGCATTTGGTGAAAAAAAGGCACTGGATGCTGTTTCTTTTCAAGTAAAAGCAGGATCCCGTACCGCCGTTATCGGTCCTACCGCAGCTGGCAAAACGCAATTGTTTTATGCATTAACCACGCTGATCAAACCCCGGCATGGCACCATTTATTATGACAATATTCCCATAGAAACCTATAACCAGGAAGTATTGCTGCGACAGATAGGGCTGGTATTCCAGGATGCGATCATCTTTAACATGAGCCTCCGGGAGAATATTGCCTTCAATGCCGACGTTTCGGAAGCCGCACTACAAAAAGCCGTGCAAACGGCGGAACTCTCGGATTTTGTGGCATCCCTTCCCAACGGATTGGATACCGAAGTATCTGAGCGGGGACTCAGTTTATCCGGAGGGCAAAAGCAGCGTATTATGCTGGCGCGGGCATTGGCCGGTAGTCCGAAAATTTTACTCCTGGATGAGTTTACGGCACGGGTAGACCGCACCACTGAACAGCGGATCTGGAAAAATGTGGCAGAAAACTATCCCGGCATTACCATTGTGTCCATTACCCAGAACCTGGAACCTGTAAGGGATTACGAGCAAATCATTTTATTGATGGAGGGCGAGCTGGTTGCCAAAGGAACCCATGAGGAATTATTGCGGTCGAACCCGGAATATAACCAGATCTTACAGAGCCAGCAAAGCATGAACAATTATCAAACCACAGAAGCCTAACAATATGCAGGAACAAAACGGCAATCATCAAACAGACTATAACCTGAACCAGGAACAGAAAAGTCCTGCAGGTGCAGCACTGCGTAAGATGTTCCGGTTTATGAAAGGAGAAAAAAGAAATCTCGGGATCGCTTTTTTTGTAATGATGCTGAACGCCGGTCTTACCATGCTCACACCGTACCTGATCGGTTACATGGTCGATCATTTCATTCTTAAAAAACAATATGGCCCGTTAATGCAATACAGCGCAATATTGCTGGGTGTTTATATTGTTTGGGCCGGTACGGAGTATCTGCAGGCAAAGTTAATGGGCGGTGTAGGGCAACGTATGTTGTATGCATTGCGGAACGAGGTATTCAATAAACTGCAGCAACTGCCGGTTGCCTTCTTTAACAGCAACCGCTCCGGCGACCTCATCTCACGGATCAACAATGATACAGATACCGTGAACCAGTTCTTCTCCCAATCCCTGATGCGGTTTATGGACAGTATCTTCTCCATGATCGGGGTAGCGGTATTTGTGTTATCCATCAACTGGAAACTGGGAGCCGCATCATTGATCCCTGCCGTTTTTATCCTGCTGTTTGCGTTGATTGTTTCCCCCTGGGTCAAGAAAAAAAATGCCATCAGCCTGAAAGCCAACGGAGATCTCAGTGCCAACATACAGGAAGGGCTGCACAATTTTAAAACCATTATCGCGTTTAACCGGCGCGATTATTTCCGGGCCCGTTTTTCAAAAGCCAATGATATCAACTACAAAACATCCGTAACAGCAGGTGTTGCCAATAATTTGTTTATGCCTGTATTTGGTTTCTTTTCCAACCTGGCACAACTGATCGTATTAGGTTTTGGAATTTACCTGATCCTTGAAGGCCAGTTCACACTGGGATTGCTGATCAGCTTTATGAGTTACGTGCAATATTTTTACCGGCCGCTGCGCGAGCTGGCCGCACTATGGGCGAGTTTTCAAACAGCACTGGCGGCCTGGGACCGCATCTCTGTGATCCTTTCCCGTCAATCGAACCTGCCGGTATTAAGCAAAGCAGATACGGCCGTGCCCACATCGGATAACGTGCTCACATTTCAGCAGGTATCCTTCCGTTATCCGGATGGCAAAAGCGTATTACACGACATCAACTTTAACCTGCAGCGCGGGAAGACCTATGCCCTGGTTGGTCCTACCGGTGGCGGTAAAAGCACTACGGCTGCCTTAATTGCACGGTTGTATGATCCTACAGAGGGACTGGTGCTTTTAAACGGACAGGATATCCGCACCTATACTGCCGAAGAACGCACCCGGGAGATCGGCTTTATTTTACAGGAACCGTTTTTATTTACCGGCACATTGCGGGAAAATATCCTGTATGGCAACACCGAATTGCGCCAACTGGATGATGAACAGTTATTACAGGCTATTGGTGATACCGGGTTAAGCGATCTTTTATCGCGGTTTGATGCCGGCTTAAGCACACAGCTGGTTACCACTTCCGATTCCATCAGCCTGGGCCAAAAACAACTCATTGCTTTTATAAGAGCCGTACTGCGCAAACCCCAGATCGTGATCCTGGATGAGGCCACTGCCAATATTGACACGGTAACCGAAAAGATCCTGGAAGAGATCCTGGAACGATTACCTGCAACCACCACAAAAATCATCATTGCGCACCGGCTGAACACAATCGAAAATGCCGACGAAATTTTCTTTGTCAATGCGGGAGAAGTGATCCCAGCCGGAACCCTGGAGCATGCAATGGATATGCTGCTACAGCATAAACGGGCGAGTTAAAAAATAAAACATATTATTTTAAACTCATGTACCTTTATAAGGGCCATTGAACGTTCTCTTTTTCCGGAACCATTAAGAAGTTAAGATATATGATGCAGCTTCTTAATGGCCCTTAATATCTTAATGTTATATATAACACCCATAAATAAAAACCTATGACAAAGAAAGAAGTAACACAGCTTTCCTATGAAATTACAGGATACGCCATTAAAGTACACAAGGAATTAGGCCCGGGCCTGTTAGAAAGCGTTTATCAAAGATGCCTGGAATATGAACTTTCCAGGAATCATTTTGCCGTTTTGCGGCATGTTTTAGTACCGGTTATTTATGAGCATATTGCTATTGATGCAGACCTTCGCCTGGATTTGTTGGTGAATGATTGTGTTGTTGTTGAACTAAAAGCGGTAGAGCACTTATTGCCGGTTCACGAAGTACAGCTACTTACCTACATGAAACTATTACAAAAACCTCAGGGCCTGCTCATCAACTTTTATACAGATAATATAACAAAAACCATGAGGCCTTTTGTAAATGAATATTTCAAAGCGTTACCATCGTAACATGGCTTAAGAGGATTTCTTTACTTCACCGACGTAGGGCAAACAAAATCCGTCACATTAAATTTTCCGGAATCTTTGATCGCCTTAAAGCCACCCTGCACATCGATCACATGGTCAAAGCCACGTGCTTTTAAAATGGAAGAAAAGATCATAGAGCGGTATCCACCGGCACAGTGCACATAAACCGGGTTATTCTGGTCGATGTCGGCGATATGGTTATTGATATAATCGAGCGGCATGTTTTCGGCACCTTCGATATGTTCCGCCTGGTATTCGCTTTCCTTGCGTACATCCAGGATATGAGGTTTTACAACAGTTGCCAGTGCTTCGGGCGTAATACTTTCGATATGGTCGGTTTCTTTGCCGGCCTTTTTCCAGGCATTGATACCTCCTTTCAGGTAACCGATGGCATAGTCATAGCCAACGCGTGCCAAACGGGTAACCACTTCTTCTTCGCGTCCCTCATCAGCAATGATCAGGATCTCCTGTTTCAGATCGGGGATAAGGGTGCCTACCCAAACAGCAAAACTGCCATCAATTCCGATATTGATCGAATTGGGAATAAACGCTTTTGCAAAATCCTGGGGTGCACGGGTATCCAGCATGATGGCACCGGTATGATTGGCCACTTCCTCAAATGCATCCGGATCCAGGGCCTGGTTGCCTCGCTCCAGCACCTCGTTGATGCTTTCATAACCCTCAATATTCATCAGCACATTCTTGGGGAAATATTGAGGAGGTTCGGTCAGCCCGTCTGTAACAGCTGTAATAAATTGCTCCCGGGTCAGGTCAGGGTTCAATGCATAATTTACTTTTTTCTGATGCCCCAGCGTATCCGAAGTTTCGCGGCTCATATTTTTGCCGCAGGCACTCCCCGCTCCATGCGCCGGGTAAACGATTAGCGCATCCGGCAGCGGCATTATTTTATTGCGCAGCGAATCAAACAGCAACCCTGCCAGCTTTTCTTTGGTAAGATCGCCGGCAATTTTTTGTGCCAGGTCCGGCCGGCCAACATCCCCAATGAACAGGGTGTCACCCGTAAAAATAGCGGTTTCTTTACCGGTTTCATCCACCAGTAAATAAACGGAACTTTCCAGGGTATGCCCCGGCGTATGCAGTACTTTTATAGTAGCATCCCCTATTTTAAAAAGTTCCCCGTCCTTCGCAATATGTGCATCATACCCCAAATGGGCTTCTGTTGGACCTAAAACGATCTGAGCGCCGGTTTTCGCAGCAAGATCAATGTGCCCGCTTACAAAATCGGCATGAAAATGTGTTTCGAAAATGTATTTGATCTTTACCCCGTCTTTTGCAGCCCTGTCAATATAAGGTTGCACTTCCCGCAAGGGGTCAATAATTGCTGCTTCACCTTTTGAAGAAATATAATACGCCCCCTGGGCCAGGCATCCGGTATAGATCTGCTCTACTTTCATACACACTGTTTTAGATAGCAAAGATCGTTATTTATAACCATCCAGTTCCGCATCCTTCCTTATTAACAGATTAAAGGGAAAAGGGTTTTATACGCTGAAGGATTCAAATTTGAGAAAAACACGCCCTTCAATGCAGATAGACGATCCGGACCTTTTAAAACAGCGATTGGTTATGATTTTGCCTGTATGACCAATAACTCAGACACATTCACTTCGAGTACTTCGGCGATGTCAAACAAGGTATCCAATGTAGGTTGCTGATCATTGGTACACCATTTTGAAACGGTACTTTTGTTTTTGTCCAGTTGCTCCGCCAACCATAAATTGGTTCTGCCTTTATCCGCCAGTACGCTTTTTATCCGGTTAAGGATTCGCTTTTCTGCCATAATTAGTTATGAATTTCATCATTTAATTGGCAATATAGGAAACCCTGAATTATTTTTTTTGCCAGGAAAATATAAAAAAATAGCGCTAAAAAATAAATTTACAGAAATAAAATGCTGTTTTTCAGAATTTTTATTTATCTTAGAGTTGAAAAAGTATTTATTCTGCTTTATACCAATCTTAAAACACTGCTATGGAAAAAACAAAACCAATTATGCAAAGCTACGGCGCGCCCTACCTGGAATGGCAGACCGGGCAATATGATCGATTTGCCCGTTTCAGTTTTATACTCCCGTACCGGTTCCTGCTGCTATGCCGGCTGATTGAGATTCCTCCACAAGAGATGCTTGAAGACTTTATGGCAAGTCTTGGTTTCGAAGGTGCCGGGCCGGAGGGCAATACTGCCCAAAAGCATCTTCTGTATTATTTTCTGGCAAAGGGTTATGGTCAGCAATATTATACCCGGCGTGAGATACACCGGATATTTGCTGAGATGAATGCCATAAATGTATTATTTCCCAATGGTGACGAAACACGGATAGAAGCCCATGTAATCTGGCGGGATGATCGACAGCACCGCTGGTTTAATGATTGGTTTCAGAAAGCCCGTCGACTTCCCCCGCAACCACCAGGTCCCTCCCCCGAGGCCATTGTACAACCCCGGTACCGGGCTCTGCAACAAGGTGCTTTGGAAAACAGCCACCTGCAGGAGCCATCGGAAAGTCAGCTAAATGCTGATGGCTGACCGCTGAATGGCACTACCGTAAAAACCCTATAAAAAACCCGTGCTTTTACGCTTTGGTGCGCCTGTTTGCGGGGCGAACTTTATGGCCGAAACAAAACAAAAGCATATGTCCCTTAAACACGAGATTCCCTTAAAGCACAAAAAAGTCGGTTATATGGAATTTTTAGCCGGGTTTTTCATCTGCGGCACCGTAGTCACTATTGTTTTATTTGTTTATGTGTTGCTCAGCCTGCTGCGATAGAATGCACACTCAACAGTGTACAGTCCCCTTAACATGCCGGTTTTTACTGCAAATCCCTGTCCTTTAACTGTACAAGGGTATCCTTATACGCCACCGGTCTTGTCCCAGCAAATCGTCAAAAAATCTGCACATCTGTGGCAACACAAAAATACCGCTACCATGGCAAGTGTATGCACGTGCCATTCTATCCTAAAAAATCTGCGCATCTGTAGCATAAAGCCCCATTCCCCAATTTTCACTACATTCGGCCGAAGAAATACCAAATCTTCAAACATGAAACGTAGTCTGTTCCCTGCCCTTGTGCTGCTATGCTTTGTAACCGGTGTTATGGCCCAGGAGGGCAGCACCTACCAAAAGCCGCCCGCCGTTATTGAAAAATTATTGCTCGCCACCTTCAACCCAGGTGTCAGCTTTAATGATGATGGTTCCTGGATGGTACTTATGCAACGCAGTACCGGCCCTACTGTGGAAGACCTTGCGCAGCCGGAACTCCGGATCGCCGGGCTACGCATCAACCCCGCCAATTTCAGTCCCAGCAGGGGCAGCTATTATACCGGGCTCACGTTAAAAAATGTAAGCACCGGCAAAGAAGCTGCCATCACCGGATTGCCCGAGCCTTTAAGAGCTTCTTCCGTTTCCTGGAACCGCGCAGGTACCAAACTGGCCTTTTTACAGGAAACGCGCACTGCCATGGATCTTTATGTGGTAGATATAAAAACCGCGCAGGCCGTTAAAATCAACCGCACGCCCCTCAACACGGCCACTGGCAATGATTTTAGTTGGTGGGACAATGACCAATTGCTTTACCAGGCTACCACGGCCGCTCCTTCGGCCATGCCGCAAAAGCCCGCCGCTCCAGACGGACCGGTGATCCAGCAGAACCTGGGCAAGGTGGCGGCTTCCCGCACCTACCAGGATCTTATCAAAAACAAATACGACGAAGCGCTGTTCCGCTTTTTTGCCACATCGCAGCTCCTGCTCAACAATGGCGAAGTAGAAACGCCCATTGGCAAGCCGGACCTGTACGCTTCGATCCAGCTTTCGCCCGATAAAAATTATTTGCTGGTGGAGCGCCTTACCGGCGATCTTTCCTACCTGGTGCCTTCTTATGGTTTTGCCTCCACCATTGAAGTGTGGGATGCCAAAGGCGCTTTGGTAAAAACCATCGCAAAGATCCCTTCTTCAGAACTGGCGCCCAGTGGCTTTGACAATGTACTAAACGCCCCGCGCGGTCATAACTGGATCGCCACCCAACCTGCCACGCTGGGCTGGATCGAACCGCTGGACAGTGGCTTTATCAAACACAATGTGCCCAATCACGATCAGTATGTAACCCTTGCAGCGCCGTTTACGGCAGCGCCGCAACCGGTGGTGGCCACGCCCATGCGCCTGTACAATGTCAGCTTTGTGAATAAAGATATGGCGCTGGTTACCCAGGGCTCTTTTGCCCAGCAAAAACGCACCTGGCAGCGGCTGGATCTTTCTACCCAAAAACTTACCGTGCTGGATGACCGCAGTACCAACGATGCCTATAATGATCCCGGTACACCCTTCACGGTAAGGAACGAATATGGGCGACTGGTGCCGCTCATCTACCAGAAAACAAAATTCATCATGAACGCGCAGGGCGCTTCTCCCAAAGGTGACTATCCCTTTGTGGGTACTTTTGATTTCACTTCTCTAAAAAAAGAAAAACTATGGCAGGCAAAAGATCCGTATTATGAAGTGCCGGTTAAATTACTGTCGCAGCAAAAAGCGCTATCCTTTGTAACCAGCCGCCAGAGCAATACCCAACCGCCCAACTATTTTATTATAAACGGTAAAAAAGAAACCCCGCTCACCAACTTCCCCGATCCGCAACCGGAGTTGCGCGATCTTAAAAAAGAAAAAGTCACCTATACCCGCAGGGACGGCATCCAGCTTACCGCCAATGTATACGTGTCAAACAATTATGACCCGGCAAAAGATGGCAAGCTGCCGGTGATCATTGTGGCGTACCCGCGGGAGTATAAACAGGCTTCGGATGCGGCCCAGGTGCGGGGCAGTAAGAACACGTTTACGCAAATCAACTACGGCAGTTTTGTGTTTTTTGCGCTGGAAGGCTATGCGGTTATGGACAATGCCGAGTTCCCTATTGTGGGCGAAGGCAGCAAGTATCCTAACGATAATTTTGTAGAGCAGCTGGAGTGGAACGCCAAAGCGGCGATCGATAAAATTGCATCCATGGGCATTGGGGATAGCACGCGCGTAGCCGTTGCGGGTCATAGTTATGGTGCCTTTATGACGGCCAACCTGCTGGCACATACCAGCCTTTTTAAAGCGGGCATTGCGCGCAGTGGGGCTTATAACAGAACCCTTACCCCGTTTGGGTTTCAGAATGAAGAGCGTACTTACTGGCAGGCGCCGCAGGTGTACAACCGCATGAGCCCCTTTAGTTATGCCGATAAAATAAAAACGCCGCTGTTGCTCATCCATGGCGAGGCGGATAATAATCCCGGCACCTTCCCCACCCAGAGCGAGCGGCTCTTTAATGCCGTCAAGGGCCACGGCGGCACGGTGCGTTTTGTACAGCTGCCCTTCGAGTCGCACGGCTATGCGGGCAAAGAAAACCTCCTGCACCTGCTTTGGGAAGAGTACCAGTGGCTGGAAAAATATGTGAAGAAGGGGAAATGATTTTTTGGGGCTGTCGGCTGTAGTGCAGGTGGCATCAGAAGTTCCGGCTGCTGCGGGCTGCGGCCAACTGCGTTGCAGTGGCTGCCCCTCCGCATCCGGCAGCCCTTCAGCTTTAAGTAATGCCTGGCCATACAAAATTTCCGGCGCACAATTACTTAAGCCATTTACGCAATCCTTCTTTACCGGTTACATGAACTGAGTACAATAACGACTAACGCTACTATTAAATTTATATGTCTCATACGAAAAAGTTTTGCTGTTCGCCAAAAATAGCCGGTTTGCGAGGGTTGTTTTTACAGGAACCCTAGCCTATCAGTGCAAAACCTATGACAGCCACTATATCATTTCCAGTAGCCCATTAAATACTCATTAACCTGCTTTCTGTCTTTAAGATCAAACAACTTTAAACTATTCCAATCAACCAAAGTCATATCACAGTCTTCTCCCAAACAATGCAAAGCAGATTCAACTAAACCATATTGCTTAACATCAACAATTAAACTTATAGACAGCCAAATGTTTTTCACAAACACATCTTCGGTATCAAAAAAAATGGTAAATGCTGCGAAGCCGAATCCTTTGATTGGTCCGACTTCGCAGTCCAGGATTTTTTGGCTGTTATAATTTATACTTTTTGCCTTTTCAAATTCAAAACCGGATAGCAACGCTTCCAAATAATGAATTCTGATTTCCTTACAAAAAGTTGTTACAGGCATTTGCCTTCTTCCGTATATTTCAGCAAACCCAAAATCTGTTTTTGAATTATTTGCAAGCTTCTCTATTTGCTTAAAAGTCTTTAAAATGTATTCTTTATTAGCATGTGGAACAATTTCAATTTGACAATAGTCATCTTCGCAAAATGATGGCAAATAACGGAGTGCCTCATCTTCATTTTTTAAAGCGGCTTTTTCCCGAATTTTTTTAAAGAAATTAACTAGTCTCATTTCTTCTGGTCAGCTGTTAGTTAAAGTACACAGCTAACTTATAAATATACGCAAACGATCCATTTTAAACGATTATTATCGCCTATATGTGTTTACAAATGCCGCATCTGTCTTTTAATATTCCACTATAATTTCACGCCAAAAACTGAGCTTAGCGATTCCATAAGAAACTCCTCCGCCGTTTTGAGGAATACCTGCATACGTGGAGTCTGCATGTGCAGATCTGTAAAAACAACTTCGTTATCCCAATATTCAATAATGAGTAGCCGGTGCGGCCTCTTTGGATCGTCGTGTACACGAATGCCATGGCAGGCCGGTCCTCCATGTAGCACCGTGCAGCATTAGCTTGTTTATTGGCACAAATAAATACTGAATCGTTAAGCTAGATCCTTTTCCCTCTTCAGTTTTATTAAAAGATCATCCTCATAAAATCAGTCTAAGACCTTACTATTTCGTAATGTAATTGAACCGTATTGCCGTTTAGTTTTTTTACCCCCAGCAGGTTGAGCTTTAACTCAGCTTCAACACCTTTTAAGAAAGGCAGGCCGCTACCAAAAAGCACGGGTTCCATAACAAAATAAATATCGTCTACCACCCCTGCGTTTACAAACGCGCTTATGGCAGCAGTACCGCCGATAATAACGGCATGGGTGTGGCCCCGGTCTGCAAGCATTTGAACGATTTCAGCAGGCTTTGCTTTTGTAAAAACCACGGTCGAATTACCGGAGGTTGCAGCTTCGTTGGTCGTTAACACCACCGTGGTTCCTTCCTGGGTAAGGGGCAGATAATCCGGTGCCAGAATATCATAAGTAAGCCGGCCCATGATCACCGCCTTATACTCCTGGCAAATAGACATCATCCCGGTTCCATATTCGGGAGAAAGCCAGTCAGGCACATTTCTTGAATTAGAGATCAATCCGTTTGCAGAAGCGGCTATGTAGATACTGATTTTCATATTTCGTATTTTTGATCAAAGTTCTTTATCCATCCTTTTATAAACAATGACTAACAAAATTGTTAGCCCCATTCCATAAGTATGAGAAAAAAGCAATCTTCCAATTATATCAACGAGCAGTTTTTATTTGAAACCTGTGAGCGCAACTCTGCTATCAGTATTGTGAGTGGCAGGTGGAAATCGCAAATCATCTATTATATTTCCCAGGGTTATAACCGCTTTCATCTTTTAAAGCAACAGCTGCCGGCTATTTCCGAAACGGTGTTGGCAAGACAATTAAAAGAACTGGAATCCCACGCCATTTTGGTAAAACGGGAAATGACAGATACCATTCCAACCGGTGTAAAATATTTACTGACCAATAAGGGATGGGACCTTGTTCCGATTTTAGACAGTTTATGTAACTGGGGCAAGGTCTATGCAGATGGGAAGGAAATTTTTGTTCCAACAGATCCCAAGCTTGTTAGGTATCGGGCAAGCGTTAAGTAGGAACCGTAGCTCAGGGTTGTTTTCAATCGCATCAATACTTCTTTCGGAATGTTACCCGATTTATTCAAATTCATATTTATCAATGAAAGTTTCGTTCATAAAAACGATGATTGTTCCTTCATCTGGCCACCCTCTTGATGTTTCAAATTACAAGAATGTTGGTAATGCATTCCTGCAGTATCTTTAGTCGCAGCATCATGGTTCTTTAACTATGTCAAATTGTATTCCAAACGAACTTTTACTTTTAATAAGCTTCTTTTCCTCTTCCGATAATTCTGTTGTTCCCAGCCTAATCCCCTTCTCGATTTTTCCTCCCACGCTTTTATCGGCGCACTCAATTACTTCTATTTTAGGTTTTATGTTGAGGCCAAAGAATGTCAAATCCATGAATTGTCCTTGCCTGATCGCTCCTTTCACAATTTGCCCTTGCAGGAAAAATTGCTCCTCCCCAATTTGAAAGGCATCATTAATTTTAAATTGAGCAATTGTTAGCTCATGCCAACTATATCCACAATGCCGGCACTGTCTTGCATAGGGAGTTCGGGCAAGTTTGTTGCATCTTGAGCATGAGTTTAAAAATACCTTTTCGGGGGTTTCGTTCATTATCCGTTTTGCAATGGCCAATTCAAACTGATCATATCCATCTTTCAGAAAATTGATTATTTCAGACTCCTCGTTTATCGCGCCCCGTTCAATCAGCATCTTCCTCATTTTCGGCTCATCGGAAGTCTTATAGGTGTACATGATGCTTCAATGCTAACTTTTCATCGTCAGTCATTAAGTTGCTAAAATAGTTTCTGACATAGCTTGCCGTTTCTTTGTTCAAGCCATTCATATTATTGTTGCTGTGTTTTAAAAATAAGACCCAAAATACGAAGTAAAGCAGTCCTCAATTTACTATTAATAACAATACAATACTTCCACCTCATTTCAGGCAGTCACAAATCGTTCAAATGACTGCCAGTATTTGTCTTTATAAATATCGTACTCTATTTCAAATTCATTACCATTCTCTTGCAGTACTTTAAAAAACACTTTTGAAGGTTTACGAAAATCTTTGCAGGCAAAATAAATATCGCGCTCACCATTCGCCGTTTGTCTGCCAATATATAAATAGCCGTCCTGATCTGAAAGTTGATGCAATATGCTTTCTTCTATTTGGTTTAAACTTTCATAGTCCTTTTTGTTAGGCATGCCATTATGATTACTTCCATCATATCGAAAGGTAATAAATGCAATCCAGGGATGTGACGCCTTGCCATTCCAATTAAGCAGCTGCGTATTGACCACCGCAATTAAATTGTTTCCATTTTTCAATTCCGCTTCCAAAATTGAGTATTCATCATCTTCCGCATTATATCCAACGCCTTCATACTTTTCAACAAATTCCTTTTGCCGCCAACTAAGAAACTCCTTGAGCTTTACAATCGGAATCAATTGCTTTTCAGCCTCGTGCCTGCTGATTATTCTTAGATAGTCTATATTATAAACAAAATCAAGTTCTCCCAAATAATTATCAAGGAAAATATAAACTCCGGTTTTAATCTGCTGCCTGTTTTCTTCAGTCAGGTCATTATGGATTATCGAAATATCGATCTCGTCCGGATAATCCGCATAGTCGTTAGAATAGAAAAATAAATTATCACTGTCAAATCGATATCCCGCCATATTGATTGCCGCACTTTCAATACCAGATGCCTGCTTGAGCGCTGTAAACTTCCAACCGCAAATATCAGGTGCCTGTGCTACAAGCTCCTCCACAAATGCGATGTTTTTCGTGTTCCCATCCGCCGTTAATATCAATTCAACAGTACTCTCGTTATACATGCCTGTCAAATAAAAACAACCGTCTTTCAGAGCGGAAAGCTTAGGCGAAAGTATGTCGAAAAACTCCGTTTCTACATCTCTTTGGTTTTTAACCACATTAAAAAATGTTTTTTCATGTTTGTAAAACCAATTCCAAAAATCGTTGTATGTTTTGATTGGTTTACCCTTCTTGCCGAAAATAGTTTGTAGAAGACTCATTTGTTTGTCAGATTATAATTTGAGGTTCGCACGGCCTATAGCCTACGTTCATGGTGTAACGTTCAGCGTTTGTTCTTCAACAACGAATCATTTATCTACTCCTGCACTGCCCGGATCACTTTTGATACCTGCTGCGTACCATCCTTATCTACCTGCACAATGCGCACAAACAGTTTGCCGTCTTCAATGGTTTTGGCAATATCCCGTTTACTGCACGAAATGGCCAGAACACAAAAGAGAACAGATGCCATTATAAGCTCCTTTCTTTTTTTGCGGCAGCCAGGCATTAGCCCCAGCAGTAAGAGCCCGGCGCTTATACCCGCTGCCGTTAACGGAAGGGTACTGCTATACTCTAATGTGGTATTGCTGTTGCCGCCGGCCGCTTTGCTCTGTATGGTTTGCACGGTTTTCCATTGAGCACCGTCCACAGAAAGCTGTATTAAAAAATGATCATTATTGGTTTCAGTTTCCGTACTCCAGTTTACCAGCAGCCGGCCATCCTTTATAATCGCGGTAAAAGAGCCAAATAATACCGGCAACACGGTCTGACTTTCATAGGCGCCCATATCGATCGTGCTGCCCGACAAGCGTATGTTGCCGGCCAGGTCGCGGTCGCTGCTGATGGTGCCGCCAGCGGCAGTATATAATGCGTTGCTACCGGTATTTTGCGCCGGGCTACCGGCCTGCAATGTATACTGGCCATTGGCCGTATTGGTAAAAAGCGGGTTAATATCGGTTAAGTTATTATCTGCACCATTACCGGTGTTAAAAACCTGCGTTATACTGTTTTTTACAACAGTAGTGACATTGGCTGCGTTTTCAATATCTGCACCGGCTACAGCCGTATTCCCATTCTTCTGGTTGTTCCAGAGAATGCTGTTATATATGTTGGTTGCCGAAAACACGCGGTTATTGAACCCACCGCCATAAGCGGCACTGTTGCCGCTGATAGTAGCATTGACAAAAACAGAAGTGGCATTAGCATTATATACCCCACCACCCTCGTTTGCGGTATTGCCAATGATACCAAGGTTCCTGAAAACCGGGGTCGTCGTATTCTGATTACAGATACCACCACCCCTAACCGCTTTATTGCCCCTGATATGGCTGTTGGTAAATACCGGTTCGGAACCATCGCAAATAAAAATACCGCCGCCTGTAGCAGCAACCGTATTGCTGTGAACGGTAAGATTGGTAAGCAAAGGAGAAGCCGCGCCGCTATAAATGCCGCCGCCATCACTTCTGAAGATATTTTTTGCATTAACCGCTATAGCCGAAGATGGAGCTATTCCGCTGGCATTACCACCGCTGACAGCAAATCCATCCATACCGGCCCGGCCTACATTACCGGAGGCGATTACCACGTGGTAGGCATTTTCATTGTTATTGGTAATGTTTAAGGAGGTACCACTACCGCTTACAACATCATCATTATTAAAATCGCCGCTTAAAGTACTGCCGCTTGCATCAAAAATACGGGCATGGTCCGGCTCCGTAATGCCGCCGGCCGGGTTAAAACCACCGTAAAGCTGCACATTGGGTACCAGCAGGAAGGCCCGGTCCCTGGTGTCGGCCGGGTGGGCCGGATCCGTATGGTTATCCTCCGGTGTGTAGCCCGGCAGGTACCGGCCTTTGGCTACATAGATCTTTAACGGAGCGTTTGCTGTCCAGCTGCTTTTATGCGTACTGGCCCATTGAAGCGCATCTGCCAGATCGGGAACGGCATTGGCCCAGGAAGATCCGTTTCCGGTATAACCCGTGGCCATTTGATCCACCGCCTGGTTTACGTAAAGGATATTAGAGGCATTAGGTGTATAGCCGCCGGCATTTAGCCATACCCAGAGATGGTTCGCATTAAAATCCGTTGCCGTAGCCAGGTCCAGCCTGCCATCGCCATTAAAATCGGCCAGGTCAAGTGCAAGCGTATGGTTCATAAGCCCCGAAGAATATCCCGTGCGAAAGGTTCCGTTACCGTTACCGGTTAAAACAGACAGCGCATTTTCAGATATGTTTGCCACAGCAATATCGGCCTTGCCATCCCCATCCAGGTCGCCCACTGCAACTGTTGCAGGGTCTTTTCCGGCTTTATAAACGGCCTGGGCGCCAAAAGTTCCGTTGCCATTATTCCGTAGTACGGATACGGTGCCATCGCCGCGGTTGGAAACCACCAGGTCCTTTTGCCCGTTGCCATCTACGTCGGCAACAGCAATGTAATGCGCATAATTTCCCGTGGGGTAGCTGGTGGCATTCCCAAAGGTTCCGTTGCCATTATTTAACAGTACGGAGACCTGGTTGGAACCTCCGCCGGTTACTGCTAAATCCGCACGACCATCGTTATTAAGATCCGCAATCGCCAGCTGCCGGGAGCCGGTAGCAACATAATTTACCGGAGCAGCCAGGGTTCCATTGCCGTTATTAAGAAGAACAGATACCGTAGCGGTGCCGTCACCAACCGCCACATCGGCCTTTCCATCATTATTGAAATCGCCGGTGCGTACAGAAAAAGGCGTATGGCTGAGCGTATATTCCCCTGCAACAGAAAAACCACCACTGCCATTATTAAGCAACAGAACCAGTTTACCGGTTACCGGATCATCGGTATCAATCGCCGCCGCCAAATCCGGGTGGCCATCGCCGTTCAGATCACCGATGTCAAGGTCTTCTGTACGGCTACCGGGCAGGTATACTACCCCACCGTTAAATGTGCCATTACCTTTGTTCAGTAATACCATTACGCCATTCTCTGGCGTTGGATTCCAGAAATTATTTGCCATCGCCAGGTCGGCGAAGCCGTCTCCGTTAAGATCAGCAGCAGCCACTGTTCGTGTAACCGGGGCTCCGGGATAACCGGCTTTTGAAAATACTACCTGCGCAGCTGCCGGTAAGAACAGAAACAGGAAAAGCATATACAGGAAGGGTTTCATAAGCTTTTTGGCCAAGAGCATCATGTTCATCATTGCACTGTTGTTTAATAGATAGCCTGGTTAAACCCAATTAATGGAGGCTGTATCATTCCATAAATAGCGTGGCTTATGACAAGGCTTAATCGTAGTTTTTAATAGATGTACGTAAAAATAAAGAAAATAACCCAAATGAACCGATGAAACCGATCCATCCATGTGACACCGGTACCAGACTGGATCGTTTTGGCTTAATGAAGTATTTGCATTTTTAGCATAGTACTAATTAAAACTACTGCAGTCTAACCTCGGGCGATTGTATTCCCTCTGCAGGTATTGCAACCTGTTCTTGTAGCAGCAACGTTCGTCATCCTTTTTATTTCAAATCGAATTCTAAATAATAGTCCTTACTTATGCTATGCATCTTCTTTAATCCAGCTTATAAATAAACTCTTCAATTTCCTCCTGCCGGGCATTGGCAAAACCTTTGTCCTTACCGATCCTTACAAAACCACCTTTTTCCAACACCCGTTGGGAGCCCATATTATCAAATGCCACCCGCCCAAAGATGGGCCGGGCTTTTTCAAGCGTCAGGAACTGTTTAAGCGCGATGGTGCCGATCCCTTTACCCCAAAAATTCCGGTCGATCCAGTAGGTAATCTCCGCATCGCCTTCCATTTCAAATTTTGAAATACTGCCGGCAATCACATTATCCGCCATTATGGTGCGCATATGCACCGTAGGCTCACCCAGCAACTTTGTATACTTATTTAAATAAGCGGTTTTGTCGGTTGGATCTTTAGGCGTAAAAGCCGCCAGATGGATCGCTTCTTTATCCAGTTGAAAAATAAAGAACCGTTCCAAATCAGCAACTGTTGTCGGTTGCAATACTATGTTGTCGTTTGTTATCATTTCTTTTTCAATATTAATCTGTTTTTGACAGTTCAATATCCTCTTCATCGCCTCTTTACGTTGTCCCTTATTTCCGGGCATAATAACAGCTTTGGCTATAAAGTCTTTGGAGATTCCCTTTATTGATCCACCCGAACTTTTTAAGCAATTGGGTACTGAACATTTCAAAATCCATAAAGCCGATTTCAGAGCCATCCAACACGGGGTTTTCACACACCAGCTCATGCGCGTTCTTGTTTATTTCTGCGCACAGGTCATTGCACCCGATCAGCTCGTTATCAGCCAATCCAGGATATATCTTTGAGAGTCGCTCATTCACCGGCAGCAGCCAGTTTTCACCCCATTCCATCGACAATGCCAGCGCCTTGTTCAATAGGTCGTCGTTTAAATCCATGTGCTATTTAGGGTACCTGACTTTTACAAGTATCAACCATCAGTTTTTAAGATTAATAAGGTTCACCACCACTTTTACCATCATTTCTTTTTCCTCCGGTTTGCTTTCCGCAATCATCAGCGTAAGGGCCACCAGCGCATTATCCGCAATTTTGCGGGAGCCGTCTTCTTTATACAGGATCTTATTTTTCTCCAGGAACCATACAAACAGGAAGGCGGCAATCCGTTTATTACCGTCCGAAAAAGAGTGATTTTTTACCACAAAGTATAACAAATGTGCCGCTTTTTCCTCTACGCTGGGATAAAGGTATTTTTTGTCAAAGGTCTGATAAATGGCACCAAGCGATCCCTGGAAAGACTCATCTTTTTCGTTCCCAAACAAGAAGCTGCCTCCAAATTTTTCGCGTAGCCCGTTAATGGCAGCCATCGCTTCGTTATAATTGATCCGGAACAGCTCTTCCCTGGTGGTCTCTTTTATTTCCAGTATTTGGTGATCGTACTGGTCCAGCACATCCAATGCGTAAGTATAATCAGTGATTACCTTCAGCAGGCCGGATGCTTCATCTGAATTTAAAGATTGATTTTCCAGCAGCTTTACCGTTTGTTTCAGTTGATCCAGTTGCTGGCTTTGCTCTTTCAGGCGTTTTTCATTCACAGCATATCCCTTTACCAGGTAATCTTTCAACACCTTATTGGCCCAGATACGGAATTGGGTGCCTTGCGGCGATTTTACCCGGTAGCCAACGGAAATGATTACATCAAGACTAAAATGTTCAACCTGATAAGTTTTACCGTCTGCTCCAGTTGTTGCATTTTTTGCAACAACTGAATCTGCATTTAATTCAGATTCTTTAAAAATATTAGATATGTGCCTGGAAATTACAGACTTGTCCCGATCAAATAAGTTTGCCATTTGATTTTGCGTCAGCCAAACCGTCTCCTTTTCCAGCCTTACATCAATAGCGGTCTGACCATCCGGGGCCTGGTAGATGATGATTTCTCCTGTTTGCATAGATTAAACGTTATTAGCATATGAAGTTGAGTACCGGGTGTTCTAACAGGTTACCTCATAAAAGCAGTACTAACGCAATTTATACCAATTAGACATTAAATTTATATTTAAAGGTTTTTAGGTAGAATTCATTTCCGCAGATTGATTTTGTAATGATTGTAGTAATGTTGTTAACGACTTGCGTTAGCCTTTGTTGTAAGTCTTCAATGTTATTGTAGG
>NZ_JASLGT010000004.1 GCF_030150205.1 Niabella sp. | reverse complement strand
ATTACCTATCGAGCTATGACTGGAGCCTAACAATAATGCCAAATCATACTTACTCATATTCCCCTGCTGTTTTGTTATAATCAACATTTGAACACGCTTAAACTGAGAAGGATTTTGCTTCTGTAAATGACGGAGTTCTGGCAGGCTCTCTTTAATGAATAGCTCTTTTAGTTTACCCATAACTCAAATATACAAAAAGACATTAACTTAATGTCTAATCGGTATTACCTCGCTCAATCAGCAACATAAACCCAAACAACGGTTGACTTGTAACCGCAACATGAAGAAGCCGCCTCAAATACTTTTGAGACGGCTTCTTTCGAACTATTCATATTTATAAATAATTCACGGCCAATTTAATATCAAAGGCTATTGGGGATTATTCGGTAATACAGCAGGATTGGCATCAACCTCTGCCTGAGGAATCATAAATAAAAACTTATTATCCCCCGCCGGTATATTCAGATTTCCCCATGACGGATGATTACTTCCCGCGTAGTTGCGCACAACTCCTTTCCCAAGCCGTTTCAGATCAAACCATGCAAAACCTTCGCCCCACAACTCTATGCGCTTTTGAAGAATAATCTCATCGATTAACGCGTCACCAGATTTAGTCGACTTTAAATATTCCGGATCTCTTTGTTTTGTAATTTCATAAAGAGCATCTCTTGCTTCCGACTCTTTCCCAGACCGTGCGAGCCCCTCTGCTTCAATATAATACATCGCAGCAGAACGCAGATAGATATAATCGCCATCGGTTCTGTCCGGCATTGTAAGGTCTCTAAACTTCAAACTAATATAAGGATCATATTCTGTTCCATCATACTCACCACCATCAGCGCCGAAATAGCTGCTTTTCCGAAAGTCTGTTGAAGACATTGCATCATAAAGCCTCCTGTCTATCGAAATACTTCCTCCTTCCGCGTATCCTGTATTAGTATTATCAAAATGAGAGAAAAAACTCGCTACAAATGTGGTCAGTTCGGCATTGATATCTGCTCCCCACATGGTTTCATTCTGGTTAATATCATAAAAACCATTTTTCCACTGGCTCTCTGTTAACAGGCTATACCCCTGTCTTGCCTTATGTGCCATGTCAGCGGCCTGGGCATATTTTCCCATCTCCAAGTATACATCTGCCAGAAATGCCTGGGCAACACCCTGGTCCACCATTTCTTTATTAGGGCGTGTATACCCCTCCAATGCAACTACCGCTTTCTCAAGGTCCTGTTCAATTTGAGCATACACTTCACTAACCTTCTTTCTGATCAACGAAGTGGTATCAATATTCAAGGGAATACATAATGCATTTTCATGTCCCTTATAGGTAGGCCCGTAGATGCGCGCCAGCATGAAATGAAAATATCCACGCAAAGCCAGTGCCTGACCACGAACGTGCCGAAGCTCCGCATCCTCTGTATTTTCATCTACATTATTAATAATTGTGTTTGTGTTCTTGATTTGCATATAGTAAGTAAACCATGGCATATGTGCCCTGGAATTAGTAGAAACCCTTCCAGTGTAGTTGTAGTTGTACATATTCCAGTTCGGATATAACATTACCACATCATTTCCCATTAAATCAAGAACAGATAAAATCGATTTATGACCATAATCCTCATGTCCGGCATATCCGGTCAGGCCATAAGAGCGTAACCCCGCATAAATTCCTCTGAGCGTACCCATTGTTGCTGCAGAAGACTTGCCAAGTTGTTCACTGTTAATATATGATTCAGGGGTTACATCCAGAAAACTTTTTTTACAGGAGCTTGTAAAGCCCAGGATTGCAACTGCTATATATAAAATAATTCTGTTTTTCATTATTTAAAATTTAACGGTGAGGCCCAAAGAAAGGGTTCTTAATAAACTGTAACTATTTAACGTTAAACCATTGTTGGTGTTTCCTCCTATTTGCATCATCCGGGGATCCAATCCCTGTCTTTTTGATTTCATCCAAAGATTATTGCCCAACAAATTTACCCGTACATCTCTTAGGCCCAACCGGTTAATAAAGTCTCCGCCCAGGCTGTATGAAACAGAAACATTCTCCAGGCTGATATAGCTTGCTTTTATAAGGAACAGGTCAGACGAGGCATATTGCGTACGGTCAACACTTGAAAGAATTGGCAATGTTGCGGTTTTATTCTCCGGAGTCCAGGTGTTATACACATCTCTGGAATAGTTTGCTCCAGAGCTTCCCATGCCGATACCTTCGCCGAACAATCCCTGGTAAACGTTATCATAAATATATCCGCCCATTTGATAGGCAAATCCCAGCGCCACAGAAAGCTTTTTATAGTTAAGGTTTAACCCAAAGCCTCCATACAGATCCGGATTCGCAGTTTTATCGCTCAAATACTGGGTTGCAGTAGAGTGCGTCTTTGTTTCTGTTTTGGGGCCAATGGCAACACCTGTTTTACCATCCACGTCGCCGGTATACCATTTCCCTTCCCCCGTTTCAGGATCTACACCGGCAAATTCACGCAAATAATAAGTATAAGCACTCTTGCCTTCTACAAAACGAAAAACGCCGGATACAAACGGATCTGGAAGACGGGTGATCCGATTTTTATAATGGGTAGCATTCACCCACAGATTCAGATCCAAATCTTCCTTTTGGATCACGTCGCCATCCAGATTAATTTCGACACCTGTGTTACGCATATCTCCAATATTTCGGGAAACAGAAGGAGTACCACTGGAAGGAGCCAACGGAAAATTATACAGCATATCGGAAACAGCTCTTCTAAAAAACTCAACTTCCAGATTCAAGCGGCGCCACATACCCAGCTCAAAACCAGCATTCAGATTTTTAGATACTTCCCAGCGCAGGTCTTTATTTCCGAAATAGACCTCTTTAATAACAGGATTTCCTCCCGCATCGGAAGTAACTTCATATTGAGTTACGTAAGGCATAAAGTTTCTACCAAAGCCAAAATGGGAACGATGATCCATATTTACGTAGCTGGGGTAAAACAGATTGTCATTTCCTTGCTCTCCATAGCTCGCTTTTATTTTTAGATTGGATATGATGCTACTTCCTGCTAAAAAGTTTTCTTTCGATGCGATCCAGGCAGCACCCACTCCGTAAAAGTTACCCCACCGATTATCCGGGTGAAATACGGAAGATCCATCCCGACGGTAACTTGCATTCAGGTAATACTTTCCTGCATAATTGTAATTGAGTTTTGATAAATAGCCTTCTACATCATAATTATCGTTAAACCCATTCAATGCGCTGTATTTACTGGCATTGGAAACCCAGGGACCTCCAGGAATTACAATTGTTGTTTTTGTACCCGCCAGCATTTTAGAAGTATACTTTGAAGACTCATGGCCAACCATTACGTTCAGGCTATGATCATCGAACTTCTTCTCGTATGTTAGCAATTGCTGGTTTGTTATAGTACCATCAAACATTGCTGCATTGGTTATAGATCCTCCATAGGGAGCGGCATCTCCTCCCTGATCTGTAGCCAGGCGAACCCGATACGATCCCAGATAATCATACCCCAGGTTATAAGTAAAGTTGAAATTCTTTAAGAAATCAACAGACGCATACCCTCTTAAACTCAGGTTTTTATTTTCATTGTATTGCGTATTGAGCACAGTTGTAGCATAAGGGTTCATATTCGTGATGTACGTTCTTTTGGCTACAGAGTTATCCGGGTTCGTTGTTTCACCATTCCCCCAATCGTAAAGACGGTCGCCATTTTTATCCATAATGAAATTGCCATCCTTATCACGGGCATAAATAGGATAAATAGGAGCCATATTCCGCGTCCAGGAAAACAAATTAGAATAAGTGCTAGACCCTTTACCAGCCTGAGGATCCTTCATTTTGGTAGCTGCAAAGTTTACATTACCACCTACCTTCAGAAAGCTATATGGTTTGTAGTCTAAATTTGCCCGTGCAGAAACTCTGTCAAATCCTGAATTTACCACATATCCTTCATCTTTAAGATACCCACCGGATAAGTAAGACGACAATTTGTCTGTACCATACCGTAAACTAACAAAATGCTCATGGCGCACACTGTTTCCAAACAGCGCATCATCCCAATCATCATGATATTTTACCTGGGCACCAGAATTGATTTTTCCTGTTTTGGGATCAATGATCTGATCGTTCGCTACATTAAAAATATTGTATCCCAAATCCTTTACAAGCCCTTTCGACGCAATTAATCCGGCATCATCCCAGGAGTTTGAAGCCGTTTTAGCGCCCAGTCGCAAGCGCTGCCATCTTAATTCATAGTACTCCTTGGGATCCTTGATTATATCATAATCCTTTATAGCCCTTGAATTCACACCAATCCGGCCATCGTAGGTAATATCCATCTGCCCCTTGCCTTTTTTTGTTGTAATAATGATTACACCATTGGCGCCGCGGCTACCATATAAAGCGTTAGCAGATGCATCCTTTAAAAAGGAGATCTGATCAATATCCTGGGGCGATATAGCAGCAACGTCGCCATTGTAAGGTACTCCATCTACCACATACAAAGGCTGATTGGATGAAGATATAGACCCGATACCTCTAAAACGCACACTGGGATTGACTCCTGGCTGTCCTGAAGTGCTTCTTATTTGTACACCGCCAACCTTACCCGCCAGAGATTGTAATACGTTTGAACTTTGCGACTTGCCGATTTCTTCTGCTTTCAGTGTTGAAATAGACCCTGCAATTTCCTCCTTCTTTTGTGTACCATACGCAGTCACAATTACTTCCTGTATGGTTTCCGTTTCACTTCTTTGAAGGGTAAGATCAATTCTCGTTCTTCCCGCAGCAGGTAGTTCCTTAGCTTTATAACCTGTGGAAGAAAATACAAGAATGGCATTTTCATTTACGCGCAAACTAAAGTTACCGGCTTCATCTGAAGAGGCCGCGTTTGAAGTTCCTTTTTCCGAAATAGTAGCAAAGGGAATCGCATTCCCCGCTTCATCCTTAACAGTTCCAGTTATGGTTCTTGTCTGCGCAAAAACCAACATAGAACAGGTCACGAGTGCCAGTAGCAATACAAGTTTTCTCATGGATTTTTTTTTGTTAATAGAAAAATAGTCAATCATAAAGTCAATTCATAACTTATAAAGTCAGTTAAGAAAGCCATGCAAAGTACAATGTTTTAACAATTTTTTTATGATTGCTTAACTTTTACAAAACACTAACAATTGTTAATTAACGATTCAAATAGTTGCATAGCGAACGTTTTAAGTTGATTTACAACAATTTGCACAAAGAGGGTGTTTTTTTGAAAAATTTAAAAAATTTGATTCAAGTCAAGTGATTTTTTTAAAAAAAACAAAATATCAACCTTTTCTACTGTATCGGCCCACCATCATCAACTACAAGAATACCTTTAGTATACACAAGAACATTGCTAACACATTCATTTGTAATATAAAGTTTCAAAAAATACTTTCCTGTTGTGTTAAAATTCACCTCCACAGTTGACTGATCCGGAGAGGTCATAAAATACTGGGAAGCTGAAGCGCCGCCTATACCATTTGTTAATTCCCATCGATATGTAAGTGCGGAAGTGGAATTTGCTGTGAAAATATAAGACCCGCCAATAGTAGCAGTTCCTCCTCCATTATGTAAAAGCGGAGATACAGACACCGTAGGAGGATCGTAACCTAATATTATCGAGTTTGAACATGTATATGTGTTCCCATTGACAGAAACATTAGCCAAAAGATTCGTTTTTCCGTTCGCCGCCTTTGTCACCGTAGCTGTTCCCCCGCTTGTTGTAATCGTTCCTAAACTTGAATTAGCTAACGACCAATTAACTGTAGCCCCTGCTGGTAAATTTCTAATTGTATAGTTAGCTGAGTTACAAAACGCCAATGAGCCTTGAATCTCTAGAAAGGGATAAAGCGTTGCTAAGGCAGAAAGATCATTTGCTGTAAAAGGCCGGTCGTCAGAATCGGCAATACAAGCCAACATCCAACTATTCGCATCTTCCGCTGTGGGTGTTCCCGGAATATGGATGGCTCCATCACTTCCTGCTCCCTCATTATTATATGCAGCTTCATAAGGGCAACTGTAATCTCTATTAAAATAATCTGTGTGTCTAAATCCTATGGCATGGCCAATTTCATGAGCTATAGTTGTAGTAAGAAAGCCCGAAAAAGGACTTGATCCAATTTTTACATTATCAAGAACAATCTGTGTGCCTGGGTTCCCTTCACTCGAAGGGAATCCAGGAGAAAGCCCTATTGTACTTCCAGGAAGAGCACCAAAAACTACTGATATATCGGCGCTGCTTGTAACGCGCACAAATTTCAAGCTGATCAATGCATTATTGTATCTCGCTAAAGCGTTATCAAATGCATCCGAATACACTTGATTTGCGTTTGGGTCCAATAGCACCCGAATGGTTCTTGGAGCGGCGGGGCTTGTACCTTTCACAATATTCGTAGTTCGGTATTGACTAATAATATTCCCAGGTAGTAATTTATTGCTCAAACTTCCATCTAAATTAGGTAGAACACTTCTGACCATAGTTCTTCTCAGTTGAGTCTCAGTTATGTAAATATCGCCTTCGACTATATAGCCATCTTTATACGGAACAACCCCATATGCACTGAAACCCTCCGCAACGATACGTTCTAAAACATCTTGTGGAATCTCCTTGCTATGCCGCATTTTATCATTTTTCTGACATCCAACAAAAAAGCATAGTAAAATAGCAAGCTGCAGGAATACGTTCTTTTTTCTCATAGCGATATTTTTTATAGTTACAAAAGATAGTTAATCATAAAGTTCAATTCATAACCAACAACATCAGTTAAGATAGCCCACACCAAGTACAATATTTTAACATTTTTTTGACAATTATTTAACTTTTACAAAAACTAACAATTGTTAATTAACGATTTAAATAGTTGTATAGCGAACGTTTTTGACTGATTTACAATATTTTGTAATACATGACTCGTCGTTAGAGAAAATCAAAAAAATTGACCCAGATCAATTGATTTTTTAGAAAATTCACAACAAAAAGACCATTCAGTTTCGGTTACGTACAGCATAGCACCTGGTGTTATTTTATGAAAGCAAGGAGACAAACACTACATGCAATTACTCACGAGAACAGTTCCGGTCTTGTACAAAAGCGGAGCTTCCAGCAAAAAGCCTTAATCAGTAGTTTCCAACACCTCTGCTACCGCCACTAACAATCAGTCCTTTGTTCCGGGATCTCCTGGATTGTGGAGGCAATTTGTTTCCATGGCAAAATCAAAATAATTATTACCACTAGTAAAAGTATAGTTGAATGGGCCATAGGTTTCATTAACATACTTTGCACTCACAACCGTTAACCGAAACTCCCACGTTTTCAATCCGGCGTTCTGCCCACAGTCAAAGGAAAAAGCGCTGCTCATTTGACATGTTGCGGGCAAGGTCAAAACGTTTTCTCCCTGCGGCAGCCTTACGCTGATCCATGGGCTGGCGATATCCCAATATCCTGAACCATCTTTTACAGCCAGAGCGATATTAAACTCTATGTCATGAGCTGCCGGTTCGGACATAAAAAGCTGTAAGTCCTTATTATATGTTATGGAATTCTGATCCGGACAAGAGGGTTCCAATGGTGAATAGTTTAAAATAATGTGCGGTGGTTCGTCATCCGGTGCAAAATAGCGGTTATGCATAAATGAAGCCAGCGTTATAAACAGCACCATCAATACAGTTACAACAGAAGATCGTTTTTTCATAATTTCAGTGTTAAAGGTTAAAAGATCTTACAATTTACAACAAATTATAATAAAAACACTTTTTCCGAAGGAATAAAATAAAAAGGAGTATTTGGTTTTGTTCCAAATACTCCTTTTATCATTGTTTCTTTCTACTTGAGGCCGGACTATTGTACAACAACGACCCGCACCGGTGTTGGAATGATCTTGGATCCATCATCCAATGTTATCAAAAAATGAAAATACCTGTTTAACAGTGCGCTGGTTGCACTAACCAATGGTATCGTTTGGGAGGTAATTGTCCTGTACTCCGGAAAAGAACTTTGAAAAGTAACACTTTTACCGTTTCCGGCAATCGGGTTTTTTACATAGATACCTACATTTGCTGTATTGGTAACCTTGCTTGCATCTGCCAATAAAGTAACGGCAGCGGTGGTTGCATTGGAGTAAACCACTCTTGATATCTCTTTTATATTCCTGCTACTGCCCCCGGGAATATTTAATTGGATTGTGATAATACTATCTTTTACGGATGCTGCAACAGCCGGGAAGTTAAACATCCCATATACGTTTGACACCGTTACCGGCGTTTCCGGACTATTAATCGTTAATGGATTAAAGCCCCCCTTTTTACAGGATGCTGTCAGAAGTATTATCCCTAGTAACACTGATGAAAATAGCTTGCTCATTTATTTTAGATATTTATGATGTTAAAATTATAGCCCCCACCAAACTTTGACATTTGTTTTGGGTCTTGGATTCGGCTGATTCGGATTATTTGACTCTGATGCCAAATAAGGGAATCGCTTCGGAATGGTAGTTGGATCATCTCCCGAAGCGTTCAATGCCAATGAAAGCACAGGATAGCCGGTCCTTCTATAATCATTATACGCCTCATACCCGTTGCCAACAAGTGAAATATACTTCTGGGTAATGATTTGCTTGATTTTGTCATCATTGGAACCACTAAGCGTTACAATAGATGTGTTCGTAGTAAAATACGTGTTGATCTCAGCGTCTGTCATACCCGCCAGTTTCATAGAGGCCTTGATACCATTCTGATAATAGGTATTTGCATCGCCGGATATTCCATAACGAACCGCTGCTTCTGCAAGTATAAATTGTACCTGATGATAGGTCAGCAGCCTTGCCGGTCCCTCGCCGCTGGCACCTACAACATAGGCATTATATTGTGATCTGTTTGCGGCAGGTACTGCAGCCGCAGTAGAGCCGTTTTCATAAGAAGTAAAGACACTGTTGGGTTTTGTATAATACTTCGCTAACCGCACCGTATCGTTCTGTGCCCTCATTAAGGCCAGAAAGCGGGAGCTTAGCATTTCATTATTCTTGAACGACCCGATAATATCGCGTACATAAACCGGATTCTGATTCCCCGCAGATGTACCAAAATTAAGGCTAAAATTCAGTGAATTATCATTGATAAATTTGTCGCCCGCTACCACATCCTTAATCACATTGGCCGCTGTTGTAGGGTCAACATTAGAAAGCTGAATCGCAAACTTCAGCAGCAGCGAATTTCCTGCACGTCTCCATTTTGAGATATCACCCCCATAAAAAGGATCATCAGTCGTGGGTTTCAGGGCAGATGGCTTGTCTAAATCCGCCATTCCCTCTTTCACCAGGTCAAATAAGCTTTGAATACCCGCCGACGCGTTTCCCTTATAGATATCTTCCTGCTTATCATACCGGGGTGAAGTATTAGCCAGACCCAAACCGGCTTCAGAGTACGGAATATCACCCCAAAGGTCTGTTGTAAGTCCCATAATATATGCTAATTCGATTTTTGCGATACCGCTATAAACCGGACTTGTTTCCTGTGTTTTAGCAATTAATATTCTTAAATTGTTGACAGTGCCACTATAAATTTCATAGCTCCAGGCATTGGTTACGCCTGTTTGATCTGCCAGATTATAAACATCAAAGGCTGTCCATTGCGCAACCGCCGCATTATGCTGCATCATTAATCCTGTAGCAAGGCCCAACTGATTTACATTGGTGAATGAAATCCCTACAGAAGTCGTTGGCAACAACACTTTGGGTGGCACATCTTCCGGAGAGTTGGGATTGGCGTTCACATCGACAAATTTCTTACAGGAAGTGAGTGCCGCAGCAACCAGCAATCCCGATAAAAAATAAGTTACTATTCTTTTATTTTTCATTTTCTACTATATTATAATGTTATTTTTAAATTAGCACCGAACGATCTGGTATTCGGAGCACTCTGCAACTCAAGTCCCCTGATATTTCCGGCGCCCTGTGTGCTCAACTCCGGATCGATCGGACTATTAGGTGCATAGAAGAACAGGTTTCTTGCAAAAACCGTAAGCTTAAGTCCCTGTACAAACTTACTTTTTACGTTTAACGCAGCAAAGCTATACCCCAAGGAGGCCTCCCTGATCCGGAACGTAGTGGCATCAAAAACGGTAAATTCACTTCCCCCGATACCGCCGAAGTTGGAGTTCCAATAAGTCTGTGTTGGGATTTGAATGTAGTTTTGTATATAGGTTCCGTCCGCTCTCTGAATAACACCCGGCAAAATTTTGGGCGTATCTCTGTCAATCCCGGTTTCATACAACGATCCATTAGAGCGTAAGGTTGCTACGGTCCAGGACATAATGTCGCCTCCATATTTTAAATCAACAGTAGTTGAAAGTGTAAATCCTTTATAGCTCACCGTATTTACCCATCCGCCAATCCACTTCCGATTGGGGTCTGCAACCACCTGGTCCGTAAGGGCCACTGCAAAGTTACCGGTGGTTGAATCGATCAGGAACTGACCATCAGGACTTCTTGGAATCTTACTTCCAACAATCACACCATAGGGATATCCGATTCTTGCCGACGGGATAACGCCTCCGAATACGGATCCGGAGACTCTTGCAGTTTTGATATCACCAAATAACTCCTTAACCATATTCTTGTTCTTGGAGAATGTGAAATTCATACTCCACACCACATTACTATTTTTCACCGGAGTAATGCCAAGCGAAATTTCTGTGCCTGCATTGGTTATTTTACCAGCGTTTAAATACCGAGATGTATAACCGCTGGCAGAAGGTATGGAAATACTCATGATCTGGTTGATACTGCTGGACCAGTAAGCTGTAAAGTCTAATGTAACACGATCCTTCAGTAATCCCAGGTTGGCCCCTAACTCAAACGATTTTGTAATTTCAGGCTTTAAATCTGCATTGGGCAATGTGCCGGAAGCTCCAAAACCGGTAAGCGAACCAAACGGAAAGGAGAATGATCCGGTATTATTACCAAATGACTGAGACGAGAAGCTATTCGTCAAACTATATACAGGCGCATCATTACCTACCTGGGCGTAGTTTAAACGCAGCTTGGCAAAATTCAAAATGTCTGATTTCAGCTCTCTGAATGCCTCGGTTGCAACAAAACTTCCACCAGCCGAATAATAAATATAGGTATTATTGGCTTTAGGTAATGTGGAGGATTGATCTGCTCTCAAGGTAAATTCAGTATTCAAATATCCTTTGTATCCAAGGCTTAACTGACCAAAATGCCCCACCAGTCTTCTTTTTGACGAATATTCTCCGGTGCCGTTAAAGTTAGATCCGTTGCTTACATTATAGAAACCCGGAATCGCCAGGCTCGCTGATGATATGTATGGATTCTGATAAACACGTTGATTTATATTCTGCCCCAATAAGAAATTGGCATTGATTCCGGTTCCCCAAAGATCGTTTTTCTTTAAGTTAACCAAAAGATCTCCGTTCAGTTCAGATCTCCAGAATACATCTTCCAGTACCTGACCCAATCCAGAACCGGCGGTAGATCCTATCGCAGATACCTTTTTCCGGCGGTCTGTATAATAATCCGCACCTACTCGGTAGGCAACATTTAACCAAGGGAATACATCATAGGCTACTTTCACATTTCCTATAAAACGCATCAGGTTACTTCTCAGCGGATTATTGTATGCAGCCCAATAAGGGTTATCATTACCGGCAATAAACCAGTTATTACTTCCATCGGGATTCTGATAATTTTGTTTATAGTAATCCAGGTTGGTGCTTCTTGTTACCGAAAACAGCCGAAACATCGCACTATTGCCTCCGTTCCCCTGGGTAGTTCCCTCCTGTAAAGTATTCATCACTTTTGCACTTCCAGAAACATTGAGCTTGGTTGTCAGCTGGGACCCTGCATTGAATTCGATACTGTTTCTCTTGAAACTGGTACCGGGTAAAATCCCGTTGGTTGTACTGTTATTAAGAGCAATGCCAAAATAACTTTTGTCATCACCACCGTTAATGGAGAGGTTGTTTTCCAAAACATTCCCAGTCTCAAAAAAACCAATCAGGTTATCCGGATAAGGATTATACGGAATCACATCCCCTGCCTTATAAGCAACCCCGTTTACAACCTGATCTACCGATGCGATAAGCCCGTTGGTCAGTGTAGGTGTTGATCCAAACTTTGGTCCCCAGGAGTTTGTTGACGTACCGCTGAATATACCAGAAGCTCCCTGCCCGTACTCGTTCTGCAGCTTGGGAAATCCATATACTTTTTGTTGAGAGTAGGAAGTCGATGCAGTCACATTCACTTTATTCTTGATGCCAGAGCCTTTTTTTGTGGTAATGATTACTGCCCCGCTGGCGGCCCGTGAACCATACAGGACTGCGGCAGCAGGTCCTGCAAGAATGGAAACGGATTCTATATTATTAGGATTTAAATCATAGGCTCTGTTGGAGGGCTGAATTCCATACAGCGTACTACCTGTTTGGTCTACATCATTGCTGATCGGGACCCCGTCTACAACAAAGAGTGCTTGGTTATTATTAGAAATAGATGTCATACCTCTTAAAATAATATTTACAGAGGCCCCTGCTGCGCCGCTTGAACCGGCAATATCAGCGCCGGCAACCTTTCCCTGAAGTAAGGAAAGCAGATTTGTCCCTCCCCGGTCTTCCAGTTGGTCGGATTTAATCACCTGTGGGTTATAGGAAAGTGTTTTTCGCTCTCTCGAAATTCCAAGAGCGGTAACCACCACACTTTCCTGCATTCCTTCCAACAACTTTAAAGTAATGGTAAGCGGATTACCTCCCATTGCGGTCACTTCCTGCTTGTCGAAACCGTTAGCTGTGATTTCCAGTTTGCTGCCGTTTTTCAAACTGATCCTGAAATTGCCATTCTCATCAGCAGAGACTCCATTAGAAGTGCCCTTCTCTAAAACGGTCGCAAAGGGTACACCCTTTCCCGCTTCATCAATAACTCGCCCGGTAATTGTTTTTGTTTGAGCCGATGCTGTACAAAGCAACCCTGCCAGTACGGCAAACAGCAATACAATTTTTCTCATGTAATTTTTTTTGTTAAGTATGATATATTCCAAGCCAGATAGTATTGATCAATCAGTCAGGTACTGTGATTGTCAAATATTTCTCGCCATGAAAATACAGGTTTTTTAACATTAATTTTATCATTTTTTAACTTTTAATTACATGAATATTATGTAAAGAACCAACCGTTAGTTGCTTAAACAACCTTAAAAATTGATTCTCATCAACTTACATAAAACAGTTTTTTTTAGATAGTTTTTAACAAATTGATTTAAATCAACCCGTTTTTTAGAAAAAAACTAAGCTCAAATAAGATTTTCAGGCTTTTGCAGTTCTATCCAAAATTTTTCGCACCCCTCCTAAACTTTCAGTAGGTTTGCAGCCTATGCAACTACTGAACGGAAAAGAAACAGCAAAAGTGATCCTGGACTCCCTCGAGATCGATGTAGCGCAGCGCGCAGCCACCGGCAAAAAAGTGCCACACCTGGCGGCGATCCTGGTGGGAAACAACGGGGCCAGCGAAACCTATGTAGCTTCTAAAGTAAAGGCCTGCAATGAGATCGGCTTTGTATCCACCCTTATTCATTATGAGGAAGATGTAACGGAGCTGAAACTCCTGGAAAAAATTGAGGAACTAAATGAAGATATGGATGTGGATGGCATCCTGGTACAGCTGCCGCTTCCGGCGCATATTTCTGAAAAAAAGGTGATTGAAACCATCGATCCGGCCAAAGATGTAGATGGATTTCATCCTGTGAACATTGGCAAAATGACCCTGGGAGAAAAAGATGCCTTTATCTCTGCTACACCTTATGGTATTATGCTGCTTCTGGAGCACCATAAGATCGAGACCAAAGGGAAACATGCAGTAGTGATCGGCCGGAGCCATATTGTAGGCCGCCCAATGAGCATTTTGCTGAGCAATAATGCCAATCCCGGAAACTGCACGGTAACACTTTGTCATTCGAAGACCACCAACCTGAAGGAGATCTGTCTGCAGGCGGATATTATTGTGGCGGCCATCGGCATCCCCGAATTTGTAACCGCCGACATGGTAAAGGAAGGTGCCGTAGTGATTGATGTAGGCATTACCCGGATCAAAGATGCCACTAAGAAATCGGGGCACCGTTTGGTAGGTGACGTAGCATTTGCAGACGTAGCACCCAAAACAAGCTTTATCACCCCGGTTCCCGGAGGCGTAGGCCCCATGACCATTGCCGCATTGATGAAGAATACATTTAAGGCCTGCGACAACCGGAACTAAGGTGGGTAAATCCTAAATATCAAATTCTAAATTCCAAATATCAAATCCCAGCTATCAAATATCGCTCCGGTCACATTTAACGGCAGTTACCCCGTTATGGAGCATTTTTATACCATCCAGGGTGAAGGATATCACCAGGGAAAAGCGGCTTATTTTGTCCGCCTTGGGGGATGTGATGTGGGTTGCACCTGGTGTGATGTAAAGGAAAGCTGGCCTTTTGACACACATCCTCACTGGACGGTAGATGCCATTGTAGAAGCTGTAAAAAAAACGCCTGCGCCCATTGCAGTCATCACCGGGGGCGAACCACTGCTGCACCCGCTGAGCGCACTTACAACTGCACTCCGGGAAAACGGTATCGCTACCAATATTGAAACATCCGGCTCTGCACCCCTGTCCGGCAGCTGGGACTGGATCTGCCTCTCGCCCAAAAAATTCAAACAGCCGTTGCCGGAGATCCTGCCACTGGCAAACGAACTGAAGATCATTGTTTATAATAAAAGCGATTTTGCCTGGGGCGAACAATTTGCCGCGCAGGTTGCGCCACACTGCAAGCTATACCTGCAGCCGGAGTGGAGTAAGGCCGCCGCTATGACCCCACTTATTGTAGACTACATCAAACAGCATCCCAAATGGGAACTGAGTCTGCAGATCCATAAGTATATTCATGTACCGTAACTTTTTTTTAAAAAGTTTAAAGATTGCCGTTATAGCCCGTTTGATACTTGCTGAGCTATCGGCTATTCATTATTGCTCTTGCTTTTGAGGGGATATGTAGACTGGGTGGACTATGGAATTACTTCAGGTTTAACGTTAGATCCGCTTCTTGCTTGGTGTAGGTGTATAGGTGTCAGCTCCCTGATCCCTTACGTAAACAACTGAAAACTGATGGCTGACCACTAATAACTAAATGCTGAACGCATGTTCCTAAAAACGGCTAACGCCCCCCCTTGCTGTTTCTTAATAAAATTTATGTACGTTTGATGATCTTAAATGATCACTATGGCAAAATCAACTACAAAGGAAAAAGGGAAAAAGGGTAAAGCACCCAAATCGATATTAACAGACAATGCACTGCAATTCTTAAAGGGCTATATTAACAACGCTTCCCCCGTTGGCTTTGAATCCTGGGGGCAGAAATTATGGCTCGATTATCTGAAGCCGTATATTGATACGCATTTTGTAGATCCCTATGGAACGGCGGTTGGGATCATTAACCCGGATCAGCCTTTTAAAGTGGTGATTGAGGCGCACGCCGATGAGATCGGCTGGTTTGTAAACTATATTACAGATAAAGGCCTGATCTATGTAAAACGGAACGGTGGCGCCGACCATCAGATCGCACCGGCTCAGCGGGTATTTATCCATGGAAAAAAAGGACCGGTTAAAGCCGTGTTTGGGTGGCCGGCCATTCATACCCGTATCGGCAAGGAAAGTGAAACACAACCCAAAACGGAAAACATCTGGCTGGATTGTGGTGCCCGCAGTAAGAAGGAAATTGAAGCCCTGGGTATCCATGTAGGTGCCGTGATCACCTACCAGGATGGATTTGATGAACTGGCAGGGGATCATTTTGTGGGACGTGCTTTTGATAACCGCATCGGCGGTTTTATGATTGCAGAAGTGGCCCGCCTGCTCAAAGAAAATAAAAAAACATTGCCGTATAGTTTATATGTGGTGAATGCCGTACAGGAAGAAATCGGGCTGCGGGGGGCAGAAATGATCGCACGCCGGATTAAGCCCGATGTTGCGATTGTAACCGATGTTACACATGACACCAATACCCCGATGATCAATAAAAATATTGAAGGCGATGTATTGTGTGGAAATGGTCCGTCACTGGCTTATGCGCCGGCCGTACATAACAAACTGCTGGGCTTTGTTGAAAATGTTGCTGAAGAAAACAACATACCGGTACAATGGCGGGCATTGAGCCGCAGCACCGGCACCGATACGGATTCTTTTGCCTATGCCAATGACGGCTGCCCTTCCGTGCTGATCTCTATGCCCCTGCGATACATGCATACTACCGTAGAGATGATTCACAAAAAGGATATCGAAAATACGATCCGGTTGATGTATGAAACCTTGCTGGCATTAACGCCCAAGACCAACCTGCGTTATTTGTAATTTTATATTCGCCAATAAAAAAGGGACATTTGCCCGATTAGGCAAATGTCCCTTTTTATTAACTGTTTTTTTATCAATCTTCGTTAATACCCCGGATTGTTAGGTTTTAAATTAGGATTGTTCTGCATTTCGGAGGTCGGCAACGGGAACAACAGATTTTTCTCTGCCAGTACGGCGCCGCCTTCGGTAAGTTTATGTCCAACAAAATTATCAAAGCTATTGGTTGCTTCTACATACACTTTACGCCGGCGGATCATATCAAACCAGCTTACGCCCTCATAACACAATTCATGCCAGCGCTCTCTTAATATTGCATCATCAAAAGACTGCTTAGTAAATGTTAGCAGAGCCGGAGTGGTTAATTGCGCCCTTACGCGAATTTTATTCAGTCCGTCCCAGGCCTGCTGATTCGGTACACCATCCGCCAAGTTCTGTGCTTCGGCATACGTTAATAGTACTTGCGCATACCGGATATTCGGCCAGTTTAACCCGCTGGATGCAGTTCCCTGAACGCCACTGGTACCATTGGCGATTATATCAAAAAATTTATAGATATACGGGGCTCCCAGGTCTTTTAAATCTTTATACCCCTGATCGTAATAGGACGTATAAAAGAATCCCTGCCGGTCAACCTTACGAAGATCGCCTGATTCAAAAGAGTTATAAAAGGCTTGTGTGGGAACGGTAGAACCGATCTGTGTACCATAGGCGGAAATGCCCTTAAAATTAGGCAACAAAATTCCCTGGTTCGGATTATTGACCACACCTGCCAGGTACTGAATTTCGAAAATATGCTCTCCCTTGTTGTTGGAGGCGGTGCTATGTAAATCGGAGTAATTGGTAAACAGATCAAACTTTTTGCTATCGATTACTTCCTTGGCTTTTGCTGCGGCTTTTTGATAGTATTCTGTTCCTTTATTTAAAGGAGTTCCGGCCATCGTAATATAAACCTCGGCCAGCAATGCTTTAACGGCACCCAGCGATACCCTGCCTGCCTGATCCGTCCAATCCAAACCGGCGGCTTCTGCAGTGGTAAGATCGTTTATTATTGCGTCATATACGGCCGTAGCTGCGGTACGGGCCGCATAAAGATTCGGTGAGGTACCATCTACAGGCTCCAGAATCAACGGTACATCTCCATATAACCGAACCAGGTAAAAATATGCCCAGGCCCGCAGGAAAGCCGCTTCTCCTATATACTTCTTTTTTGTTGCATCGTCCATTCCCGGCACGCCCGGAACTTTAGTAATCACCAGGTTGGCCTGCGCAATGAGGCTATAAGGCCCGTTCCACCAGTTGTTTACAAAGACATTATCGCCGTTATAAGAAAGGCCGAGAATATTGTTAAGATCTGCATTCTGTCCTGTTTCGGTCCGCGCCGTACCGGTTACCATTTCCAGCATGGAAAAATTATTGGCAAATATACCTGCACCACCGTTAATGAACCTTGTTTGCGCATATACGGCAGCAAGTGCCGACAGGGCCTGATCTGCGGACTGATAAAACGTATCCGGTGAAAAATTGGAGGGATCCTTATCCTTATCTATAAGCCATTTTGTGCAGCCCGTTCCTCCCAAAAGCGTCAAAAACGCCAATACGCAAAATGTAGTATTTTTTATATTAAGTCTCATTGTGTAATTTTTAGAGGTCATTAAAAGCTTGCATTCAAACCAATCGTATAGGTCGTTGGTTTGGGGTAATCAAAAAATGTTTGCCCCTGGGCGAAAGCATTACCGTAGGTGGATACTTCAGGATCATTACCAGTATACTTTGTCCGTAAAAAGAAGTTCTGAGCGGAAAAGTAAACCCTTAATCTTGAAAGCCACAGCTTTTCAATAGCGGCCGGTTTAAAATTATAACTTAACAAAAGATTCCGTCCTCTTATGAAAGAACCATCTTCTACCCAACGGCTATCTACATTGGTTACATATCCTGCGCGCGTATCTCTTATAGCTGCGATCATGGTATTGTCATTGCCTTTATCCGGTGCCCAGGCATCGAGCACACTGGCAAAACTATTAGCGATACCTACCCTGTCCTCCCCGGAGTGATGGGTTTGATTTAACACATCATTACCATACATGAATGCGATATCAAGGGTTAATCCAAATTGTTTGTAACGAAACTCGTTGATGAAACTACCCCAACCTTTTGGACTACCATGCCCGATAATCATACGATCGGCATCATTAATGGCGTAGTCCCCGTTAAGATCCTGGTATTTTAAATCGCCAGGCAAAATGGGTTTACCACCACGGTAACTTGTGTACTTCGCAGCTTCGGCCCTTTCTGCTTCGGTCCAAACGCCCAGCCTTTTCAATCCCCAGAAGGAGCCAACCGGATCACCTACTCTTATGATACCGGTATTGTTTACGAAATTAGGATTCCCGGAAAAAATCGGGGCGGGTGTGGCCAACGACAACACCTTATTCCTGTTAAACGAAATGTTGAACCTGGTGTTCCAGGAAAAGTGCTCTTTCTGCACATTTACGGTATTTAAACCCAACTCCAATCCCCGGTTCTCCATGCTGCCTACATTCTTCATAATGCTGGAGTATCCGCTGGAACGGGGAATTGGAAACGGAAGCAACATATCGGTGGTTTTACGGTAATAAATATCCCCTTCAAACGCAATCCGGTTTTCCAGTAAGCCGAGTTCCACCCCTACATCGAATTGTGCCGTTTTTTCCCATTTCAGATCAGGATTCGCTAACCGGTTTGTACCCACCCCGGTAACTCTTGATCCGTTGAAAATAGCCACATAACCGGAACCCAGCAGGGCATCAGCCGAATAAGGACCGATTTCGGAGTTTCCGGTATATCCATAACTCGTTCTGAATTTCAGATTTGAAATGGTCCTGTTATTTTTCAGGAAATTTTCATCCGAGGCCCGCCAGGCAAATGCCGCAGACGGGAAAAACGCATACTTGAAATTATCGCCAAATTTGGAGTTTCCATCTGCTCTCCCGGTAAAGGTGAACAGATATTTTTCAGCCAGTGTATAATTTACTCTTCCAAAATAAGAGTTAAATGCAAACCCGGACGCATTTGAATTTCCCGGATTTTGCTGGCTTCCGGCTCCTATATTGTTAAACATCAAATAATCGGATGAAAAGTTTTGAGAAGATGCGCCTATATTAAAGTAGTTGGTACTCTGCCATGACAGACCCAGCATTGCATTAAGATCGTGTATAGCTCCAAACTTTTTATTATAGGTGAAATAGTTTTCCGAAGACCAGTATATCTCCCGGCTGTTGTTCACATTTGCCCATCCTTTCTGATCGCGCCCTATCTGGTCAAGTGTTCTTCCGTTGTATTCATTGACGCCTCGGTTTACCACACTTACACCTTCCTGGTTTCTAAACTCCAATCCGGGTGCCAGTTGTACATTAAAATGAAAATCGCCTAAAATTGTCTGCGTATTCATAATGTATTTCCGGTCCGTCATAATATGTACGGGATTAGAACCACCTTCTGCGCCCGGATACTGCCAGTTCTCCGCCCAGGTTCCATCCGGATACCGGACAGGGAGAAACGGAAATGCCTCTGTAATCATACGCACCGAGTTCAGTCCACCGGTACCCTGGTCAATAATGTTTTCTTCCTGGTTATTATAACTTAAACTTCCGCCCACTTTAAGGGCATTCGAAATCCGGCTATCCATTGTAAAACGCGCAGAATAACGCTTTAAATAGGAATTCAGCATCAGCCCGTTTTCATTTCGAAATCCGAGAAACATTCCATAAGTAGTACTTTCATTTCCTCCTGATACACCAAGCTGATGATTCTGGGACAGCTTTTTTTGCTGTGATTCTTTAAACCAGTCCGTATTATAAAGGGGATTTCCATTGCTATCAAATAACAGGGGTAATGATTTTCTTTTGATCCTGGGATCCACTACTTTACTGTAAGAACCGCCTGCCCATCCCACAGGATCATATACTTTAATATTATCATAGGCCAGGTCTTCGATAGCGAGATATTCTTTTGCATTGAGCATTTTTACCCTGTGCGGACCTTCGGCATTCAAAAACAGGCTTCCATCGTAGGTTACCCTTGTTTTTCCGGCACTGCCTTTTTTTGTAGTAATCAGTACTACGCCGTTTGCACCTCTTGCACCATATATGGCGGTTGAAGAGGCATCTTTAAGTATCTCTACAGAAGCGATATCACTCGGATTGATATAGTCGATGGCATTGCTATTCTGCGACTGAGTTCCCTGTGGCAGAAATACGCCATCCACTACATACAGCGGGTTACTTGACGCGTTAATGGAACTAAATCCCCGGATACGGATATTGGTTTGTCCACCCGGTCTTCCGGAGTTTGTATTCACCTGTACACCTGTAACACGTCCGGCCAGTTGTTCATTTACAGATGCAGCCTGCCGCTCCTGTAGCTGTGCGCCCCTTACAGAACCTACAGCGCCGGTCAGATCCGTTTTTTTAACCGTACCATAACCGATCACCACCACTTCATCCAGCTTGGAAGTACTTGCTTCCTGCAATACAATGGTTCCTAAGTCTGTTCTTCCATTTACGATTTGCTCGTAGTTGGAATACCCAACAAAACTAAAAACCAGTGTTGCATTGGCTTTGCTGAGGTTGATGCTGAAAACACCTGCGTTATCGGTTACTACAGCTGTTTGGGTACCTCTGATCTGCACCGTTACTCCCGGAAGCGGTTCTCCTTTTTCATTGGTCACCCTTCCGGTTACCGTTGTCTTTGTTTGTTGAAACATCATAGCGGGCATGGCATTTCCACTTACCACCGGGAATACTCCCATGCCTAAAATGGCAGCGACAAAATACCCCCTCGCTCTTGTGCGTGTGCCTGCGATAATCACAGGCAAGAGTTTGCGATTTCTCATATATTAATAATTGATTTAAAAGGGTTGGCAGTTATAATCCTGCAAACAAGCAATATTCAAAAGCAATCCCACCCGGCAAAAACGTTATTGCAACTGTAAAATAGTATCTATTCTTTATATAAAAAAATATTTTAATCCTAATCAGGCTTCGCCGATTATCATAAAAAAAAGAGCCGCCTGGTAACAGACAGCTCTTCTTTATTCCTGTATCTAATCCTGGTTAATAACCATTGGGTTTTATAAAATCGGGGTTGGCATCAATAGCCTTTTGAGGAATGGGAAATACGGTTTTATCCTTTGCATCCGCAGGCTTATCCCACCACGCACTGCCAAAGCGGTTCCATCTTATTAAATCCGGTCTTCTGTGGCGCTCGCCGATAAATTCGCGCCCCAGTTCGTCTACAAATTCATCGTCCGTCAGTTTCCCGGGATTTGCCACATAACTTTGTGCCGGCCAGTCAGCGGCTGAAAAATTACGTTTTTTAACCGCATCAATTAAAACGGCGGCGCCTGTTTTATCACCGGCCCGGTACTTACATTCAGCAAGAGAATAATATATTTCTGCCAGCCGGATCTCCGGGGCCGAATTAGACATAAAAAGCCCTTTGGATTTTTGCAGCCAGGGGAATTTTAAGAACCGCACCCCGGAATTTTCTTCGCCGGTGGCTACATGGGAGCCTTCGCCCCAGCGCCCGCCGGGTTTTTCGGAGAAACGTCCAACCTGGTCTACAAACTTTAACGGTTTCCCATTATATTCTTCTGAACCGTTGATCATTTTTGTACTGTCATATCCATAGCCTTTTGCCGTATTGTATTCATAAAGCTGACCGATCATAAAGAAGCCTTCATAATCACCGCTGCCGGAGGTTGTCCGGAATGTTTGTTTCCGTTTATCAGTTGCCGCATATTTTTCATAAGGCTTCCCCAGCTTAAAGTCATACAATGTCCCGTTCAGGTCTCTGGAAGGGGTAAGATGCACTCCGTTCCAGCCCCCCCAGTCGTTATCCAACGCATACCGCATGGCATAGTGCTGCATGGCATTATACATCCAGCCAAAATTGTAAATATCAAGTTTATGAGGAAATTCAAAGATATTTTCGGGTGATCGATAGCCCCCAACGCCTGACCTGAAAGGCCCGCGATAATCAGTGTCCAGTGAATAGTTGCCGTACTTCCCATTTATAATATCCTGCGCTACCTGGGCACATTCAACATACTTTGGCTTACCGATCCATTTTTCGGCATTCAGATAAATCCTTACCAATAAAGCTGCCGCGCCGCCCTGATCCCAACGCCCGGGAACCGCACTGTTTTTCGGGAGATCCGGGATGGTTTCTTTCAGCTCTTTTTCAATATAGGCAAATACTTCTTCCGGCGTCGACTGCGCTTTTAACTCACCGGGCGTTTCAACGATGGGAACATTTCTAAAGAAATCTAAAAGAAAAATATAGAACCAGGCCCTGAGTGTTCTTAATTCTGTTAAATGCCTTTTTTTATCCGCTTCCGTCATTCCAAACTTCGAATAATCCAGGTCTTTTATGTCGTTGCTGATCCGGATACATTGCATAATTCCCTGGTAGGGCCCGATCCATCCGCCATAGATTTGCCCCTGCCGCACATCCCAGTTATGCCCGTGCATCCGGATCCACTGGCCATCATCATACCCGTGTTTTCCTTTCTGCGTCCATACAAACTGGTCGGCCGACAACTCCTGCAATATCCAGCGGTCTCCATCCCATCCGCACCATTGACCGTGCTCATAAGGACGTGCTACAGCTGCCTGTATTGAAAGCTTACTGTCGTAATACCCTTCTGCCGGTATTTCTGAAAACAATTCCTCATCCAGCTTTACGCATCCCTGTAATGATGCAGCAAGTATGGCGATACCTATTAAAACTTTACCCTTTTTCATGTTCATTTTCATTAGTTCTTAAAAATTCAGTTGTAAACCCAATGTGAAGGAGCGCGTTGTAGGATACACATCCAGATCGCCGATGCCCGGATCCAACCCGGTAACATTTACAGCAGCAGGATCTAACCCTGTGTATTTGGTTATCGTAAATAGATTCCGTACGGTACCATAAACCCGGAGGCTGCTGAACCCTACAGCGTTTTCCCGCAATTGCTTTTTCCATCCCAATGTAAGATTGTCTAACCGGGTGTAGCTTCCGTTTTCAAGAAAATAATCGGTAATTACCTTACCTGATTTTATTTGTCCATTCCGGGTATAGGCATCCTTTAAGAGGTTTACAGCAGGTTCTGCCTGCAGTCCATAATACATCTGGTAAAGATTCAGGATCTGATAACCATAGCGGCCTCTTAAGAAGAGGGACAGATCTATATTTTTATACGTAAATGTATGCCCCCAGGCTGCTTCGAATTTGGGCATCCCGTTTCCAATAATGGTTTTATCTTCTTCACCGGCACTGTTGGTGGCATCGATCTTTTCGCTGCCCGGTACACCACCTTTCCAAACAAGGATATTTCCCTTATCGTCTACCCCCGCATATTTATAGCCCCAAAAATTACCGATGGCAAAACCCTGGCGAAGCATAAACGCCGGTCCCGGGTTTCCCGGGGAGGGCAGATCATGAAGTGTCCGCTGGTCTGTTTTAAATATACCTTCAGAAAATTTATCCATCCTCGAGCGGTTGTAAGAAAAGGTCAGGTTGGTATTGTATGAAAAATCTTCGGTCTGAACTGCATTCCAGTTCAACGCCAACTCTACCCCTTTACTGCTTTGAGTGCCCACGTTCACAAACATCTGATCATGCAAATATGGAGGAACCGGCACCGTATAATCGTTGATCAGGTCGCTGCCTTTTTTATAATAAAAATCCAGGCTCCCTGATAGTTTATTTTTAAAAATACCAAAATCCAGCCCCAGGTTATAGGATACCTGCCGCTCCCATTTAAGATTAGGATTTTCATTATTCCCCGGACCAAATACCCGGATCCATTGATTATTGTCGTCTAAATACTGACCATAAGGACTGTACTTGGCAAGTGCCACATAACGGTCGAACCCGTTACGACCGGTAACCCCGTAAGAAAAGCGGAGCTTTAAATCGTCAAATACATCATTGTCTTTTAAGAATTCTTCGTTGGTCAGTTTCCATCCCACAGAAACTCCCGGGAAAAATCCCCATTTATTTGAAGGCCCAAATTTTGAATTGCCCTCATAACGACCGGAGAGCGTTACAAAATAAGTTTGCCGGTAATTATACATTACCCTTCCCAGGAAGGAAATATCCTGTTCTTTACTTCTCCAGGAGCTCATCACATCGTTCATATTAATGGGCTGCCCATCACCCCAGTTGCCCTGGCCTATATTATTGTACCCGAAATAATCACTGGGAAAGCGTTTGTTTTTTAACCAGGAGCCATAATTATTAAATTCCTGGTAATTGTACCCGGCTACCGCCTGTATATCATGTTCATTGAACCGCTTTGTATAATTGGCCAGCCACTCAAAATTATAATCGGCCCACTTTTCATTTTGAATACGGGCTTCACCAATATAATTATTTAATACAGAACCTGCCGACTTGGCGCCCCAATATTCCTGCTTCAACATATTATGCCCCTGCCTCGTAAAATTAACTACAGTGTTCAGGTCTTTTGTAAGATGCAGTTTTGCATTTAAGTCGATTACGGTATATTCCTGTTCCGCGCCGGATGTACGTGCTAAAAGATCCTGAACGGGATTGTACGTATCATATCCCTGAAGCGTATTGTACATTAGCGGATCATTCGGGTCCATTATGGGAATTGTTGGATTTAGCCGGATCGCCTGTTTAAACGCACCATAATTCGTATACGCTTCATTTGCGGTGCGGTAAGAGAAATTACCGCCCAGCTCTAATTTCCCGTTTAGCGCTTTTTGCAAGAAGTTAGCCCGCAATCCATATTCTTTCCTGTTGGTCGCCACATCAATCCCCTCCTTTGTACGATAGTTCCCGGAGATCCGGAACTGTGTATTTTCGTTGCCGCCACTCGCAGACAGGTAATGGTTTTGCCCGATATTGTTTTTGCGGATCAATGCATCGTACCAGTTTGTAACCGAGCCAAAATCTTTGTCCCGCTTGTGTTCTAAAAATTCCCCGGCAGAAAGGATATCTGGTTTTTTAGCCACTACATCATGATCTATATAACCATCGTAGTTGAAGGTTACTTTACCGGCTCTTCCCCTTTTTGTTTGCACCAGGATAACACCTCCAGCTCCACGGGCTCCATAAATAGCCGCGGCACCGGCGTCTTTCAGCACCGTTATGGAAGCAATATCCTGTTGCGCCAGGTTCCGGAGATCTCCGCCCGGCATTCCATCTATTACCACCAGTGGGCCGTTGCCTGCTTTGAAAGAACTTGCACCGCGCACCTGTAAGCTCACTCCGGCATTGGGATCCCCCACAGCAGTTTGTGATACCGTTACCCCTGCCACTTTTCCGTCAACCAGCTGCATGGGGTTATTGACTGCACCCTGGATAAAATCTTTGTTATTAACCGTGGCTACGGCCGTTGTCAAATCCTGTTTCCGCGCCGTACCATATCCGATCACGACCACTTCATCCAAAGCAGTTGCCTTTGAAGGCTGCAGCGCAATGGTTCCCAGGTCCGTTCTTCCTTTAACCGGTTCTTCGCGGCTGGTATAGCCAACGGCACTGAATACCAATGTAGCATTAGCGTTATCCAGGTTGAGGGAAAACATACCTGCGTCATCGCTAACCACGGCTGTTTGCGTACCTTTCACCTGAACAGTAACTCCGGGTAATACACCTCCTTTGTCATCGGTCACTTTTCCGGTTACGGTAACTTTTGTTTGCTGAAATGCGACGGCCGGCATGGCTGCTGCCGTTACCGCGGGAATGGTTCCCCATAGGACGGTTGCAACAAAATACCCTCCCGCTCTTGTACAGGCACCTGAGATAAACCCAGGCAAGAGTTTACGATTTCTCATATATATTAAAAACTGATTTAAAGGCCTAACGTGTTTTACAATAGCGCTATACATTTATTTTGGAGGGCATTCCCGGGCGATAAAACATGCCTGCAAAATCAGCCAGGACAAACTTATGCCCCGATCTGTTTTGCTTTTGGAAAACAGAAACAACTTTCTGCAAGGGCCGGTTTAACCCCTGCCAACGGATGCTGATCCGTTCAAAAAAACGCTGTCCAATTTACCTGATTCATGGCCGCAACAAGGTTATGCATTCGCACTTCAAATAAGGTTCGCTAAAACGTTATTGCAAAATCATCTTGTTATTACAGCAATCTGTATGCCAATACATTTTATATCGCCGGCTTTATTCCAACAAAAACCTGCTTTTATCCACAACCTGTTCCGTTTAAAACAGAAACCCGTTTACATTTTTTTTGTAGAGACGCCGGATAAAATGATCACATACTATTTTTCAAATGCCATCTACCTTCCGTACCTGCTTATTATCTAAACGCAGAAAAGATGCCATTCGTATCTGTGCGAAAAAATCAACCCTGTTGTTTTAGCAGGTGATGAAAATAAGGGCAGATCTGCTGCAATCCGCATTCCCTGCATTTGGGATTTCTTGCCAGGCAGGTATAGCGGCCATGAAGGATGAGCCAGTGATGTGCTTTGTGAATCAATTCCGGGGCAATATTGCGGACCAGCTCTTTTTCAACAGCCAGTGGGGTGGTTAGCTTTTGAGACACCAGCCCCAGGCGTTTGCTTACCCGGAATACATGGGTATCTACCGCCATATTGGGTTGTTGCTCCACCACGGAGGTGATGACATTCGCCGTTTTACGTCCCACCCCCGGAAGCGTGATCAGCTCATTTACGGTCATGGGTATTTCGCCACCATAATCCTCCATCACCTTCTGAGCCATGCCGATCAGGTGTTTGGTTTTATTATTCGGATAAGAAATGCTGCGGATCAACGGAAACAGGTCATCAAAACTTGCATGGCTTAAACTGGATAGATCCGGATATTTTTCAAAAATAAACGGAGTGGTCATATTCACCCGCTTATCGGTACACTGGGCAGAAAGGATCACCGCAACCAGCAACTGGTAAGGATTATCATATACCAGTTCCGTTTCCGGGTTGGGCATATGTTCCTCAAAATAATTCACCACAAACTGATAGCGTTCTTTCTTTGTCATGAAACAAACCTATGGGAAAAATTTGAATCCCGATGACTATCGGGAGTGCTAATTTGAAAATGGGAGGCTCGCTTATTGACGGTATATCCGTATATTAAGGTTTAAAGTTCCAGGTTTGACGTTGGACCATTAACGGATGCTTCGTACCTTAGTAAGTTTGTCAGAAATCAGAAATTTATGGGTACTATCGAAATTGAAAATAATATCGCCCTGATCCTGTCGCATATTGTTACCTATGGTAATGCAGCTACCAGCGCACTTACCGAACAAATAAGGGAAGAAATTGAGACGATGTGGAATGAGCCGGAAGGAACTGTTTGGCTGGAAGGAATGGAACGAGCCGTCCGGTTTCGCATTACTGCCGCATATGAACCCGATATTGCCCAGGAAGAAATCCTGGGCAACGATAACCCCCGTAATAATTATTTCAGGATCGAAGAATTCGCCCAGGGTAATATTTCTTTTGTAGACGGTTTGGGTTGCAATACAGGGTACTTTAAACTGGAGAATTTATATAAGGGTTCCACAACTGCGGCGCATGAATATGGACATACGCTGGGACTGGAACATCCCCGGGACCTGGATATCCGGGGCAAAGGCATTCCCGGCATTATGTATCCCCGCGGCACGCTGGTGGATGCCATATACCAGTATGAACCCGATCAGCCTGCAGGTGCCAAGGGCGGCACCCTGTACCCGATTTACCGGAGGGTAAAAAAGGAAGATATTGCGCTCTTAAAAATTGAACGCCTTTCTTTTAAAAACAACCAGGCAATTATTGGGGATTTCAGCAGTATCTGGCATCCGGATCATCAAACCCTGCTTTAATTTTTGATCAGCCGGTAATGGCCGGCAAAGGCACCCTGTATTTCTTTTCCATTCATATCCAGCTGGGTGAGGGCATTGGGCGTTATGGTATACATAACCGGACGTTCCACCCCTGCCCCATCCATTTTTAAATACAGGACCTGGTCTTTTATTTCGTATTTGCCTTTATTAATAAAAGAATCCGGTTGTTCGCCTTTGTAAATCTCCTTCATCAGAAAGGAACGGTCTGAGTACAGGGTAATGGACGTTTCGATTCCCTCGCAGCTGGCACAGGGCAGCAGACCGGAATAGGTACCTTCCTCCAATGTAGTATCCGGAGGATGTTTTTTTGCTGAATCCGCAATTGCAGACGGCGCATAGCTATACACCGCCGAATCGCCCCCCGTTCCGCTTTTGCCTCCGTCTGCAGCACAGCCGGTAATGCAGATGGCTAATATGATATATCCGATTTTCATCCCTGTTCCTGTTATTGAATGATGCGTAATTTATTTCCGGCTTCTTCAAAATCAAGATCAGCGTCCAGGGCGCCGTATTAATGCACATCGGTTTCTAAAGGAAATTCCAATGTAAAAATACTCCCACGGCCAAGTATGCTTTCTACCTTTATAGACCCATTATGTGATTGCGTTACTGATTTAACGTAATTCAATCCAAGGCCAAAGCCTTTTACATTATGAAGGTTACCGGTGTGGGCCCGGTAAAACTTTTCAAAAACCCTTTTTTGCGTTTCCCGCGTCATCCCGATACCATTATCTTCAAATCGCAGTACCAGTTTATCACCCGCATTATAGGAAGTAATCTTTAAATGGATGGGCACATTTTCCTTTGAATATTTCACCGCGTTATCAATAAGGTTATTGACCAGGTTGGTAAAATGCACTTCATCTCCTTTTATCAGGTCATTAGAAGCGCCCAGGGCTAATTCGGCGCGACCATTTTTTTCCTGTAACTGCAGGAGGAATTTATCTGCTACCAGCTTTATGATCTCATGTACATGTACCGGCCCCTTATCCAGCTCCACTTCCTGCTTCTCAAACTGGGAAGCTTTCAGGATGGCCTCCACCTGTTTATTCATCCGCTGGTTCTCTTCTTTAATGATACCGCTAAAATAAGACATGCGTTCGCGGCTCGACATTACCTTTTCATTCTTCAGCGCATCCACCGCCAGGGAGATCGTAGCAATCGGCGTTTTGAATTCGTGGGTCATGTTGTTGATAAAATCATTCTTTATTTCCCCCAGTTTCTTCTGCCGCAGCATAGTATAAACCGTAACAAAAAAGGCTGCTATAATTACCAGTGTGAACAATATCGCCAGGAGAATACTTCCGGTTAAGGAGCGCATCACAAGCCGCTTGTAATTAAGCGCCACTACCCATAATGCTTCATCCGGGTTTTCAAAGGCAGAGCCGCTCGACACCACAATGCCAAAGCCTCTTGGCAAATAATTATGTACCGTATCTGCATTTGCCTGGGCATAATTCGGACTTTGCCGCTCAACCGGGTCAAAAGGCTGATTACTGCTTAGCGTAAGCGCAAACTCAAAATCCAGGTCCTCCAATCCGCTATTGTTAAAGGCCTTGCGGATACGATTGTACAACTGCTGATAACTCATCTTGGCGGAAATCGTATTCCGTCTGAAAAAATCATGTGCAGAACGGGGTAAAATAAGAATATCGTTGTTGTAGGGTGTGCTGTATTGCGTTTTAAATTGGATGAGTTCCTTTCCTACTTCGTTTACCGCATTATCAATTTGCTGGCGTATGCGGTCCTCTTTCAAAATCACCATATTCTTTAACCAGGAAACCTGGAAAAGTATAATTCCCAAAAGCGACAGGGAGATCAGGACAGTTATGAGTACAAATAATTTTTTCACGAACGTTAAAACTGGGTAAAAGCAAATATAATCATCGATCCGCACCTGTAAAAACCATAAATCTGTTTACCTTTATACTTTAACTTGCTTTTAAAGAAGCATTCAATGTTATTGTTATATAATCGAAGCAACTAATGGAACCGGAAAGTGGTAGTTTTTTAATAGCCAATCCTCATCTGAACGATCCCAACTTTGTGCGCACCGTTGTATTCCTTTGCGAACATGACGCTACCGGAAGTGTGGGCTTTGTGATGAACCGGAAAACCGGGCATACCATCGGCGACCTGGTGCCTGATTTTGAAGGTTTTGATTTTCCCGTATATGAAGGCGGGCCGGTTGGACTGGACAACCTGCATTTTTTGCATCAGTACCCGGAGGAGATTCCCGGAGGTAAGGAAGTGCTGGAAGGCGTTTATTGGGGCGGGGATTTTGAAATACTGGCGGCCCTCCTGTCCGAAGGCCGTATTCAGCCCCAAAAAGTGCGTTTTTTCCTGGGCTATAGCGGCTGGGGAGAAGGTCAGCTCAATTTTGAAATGGAGGAAAAGACCTGGATTGTAACAAAGGCCACCCCCGAATTCCTGTTCAGCGATGATGAAACAGCACTCTGGAAAAACATTCTTACCCATCTTGGGGGTGACTACAAACTCATTATCAATGCCCCTATTGACCCCCGGCTGAATTAGGGCATTGGTGAATAGGCAATAGTTAATGGGACCAGAAAGTTTTTAACATTTTGAAGGTTTAATATCACCGTGATTACAGTACCTTAACGGGTTCATCAGTAATCAGTAATCAGTAATCAGTAATCAGTAATCAGCAATCAGAAATCAGAAATCAGAAATCAGAAATCTATATCCATATCCATGAAACGTTTATTATTTTCTATTGTATTAGGAGCATCCGTATTTTTTTCAGGTTGTGACACCCTGCAATCCGTAGCCGGAGGGCTTTCGCAGCTGGACATGGCCAACGGTCTTCGTGCAGCGCTTACCCAGGGACTTTTCAGCGGCTTTGATGCATTTGCCAATCCCAACCAGGGCAACCCGCTGGTTCGTTTTGCGTTTCCCGGCGATGCCGCAAAGATTGAAAAAACCCTGCGGGACCTGGGGCTGAGCTCACTGGTAAACCAGATGACCTCCAAATTTACCAACGCCATGGGCCAGGCCGTTACGGAGGCAAAACCCGTATTTGTAAATGCGGTTAAAAACATGAGCATTACCGATGCCGCCTCCATCCTGCTGACCAACAACCGGCATGCAGCCACAGATTTTTTTAAAGCCCAGATGTCGCCCGACCTGATGACCAAATTCCGGCCGATTGTAGATAATACCGTACGCACCAGCGGTGCCGACAGGGATTATCAATCTGTTGCCAAAGCATATAATGCCATCCCCTTCCTTGGAAAGAAACTGGAACCCAGTCTGAATGATTTTATAGCGGCCCGCGCCATTGATGGCATGTTCGTTTATGTAGGAAACGAAGAAGAAAAGATCCGCACCAACCTGGCATTCCGGAAAACCGATTTGTTACAGCGCGTCTTCGGATATGCCGATCAGCAAATGCGGCTGAGAGGGGGACAATAGGTGAAATCAGTTATCAGTTTTCAGTTATCAGCCATCAGTTTTCAGCTATCAGTTATCAGCTCTGATTAGCAGGGTATTGATACCTGGCTGTCAGGCGTGCTATGCGTTTGATTCCGGGCTTTGAAATGTCTTCTTTTAGATTGAGATCCGGCATCAAATCCCATCCAACCTGGCGCCGCAGATGCGCAGATTCGGTATCGGCTTTAACTACAACAATATTGTAGAAAAGCGCCGCAGGCGCAATCTGCGTATCTGCGGCAACCATAAAAATTGCTTAAGGAAACGGTATTGATATACCAATTACCCTGCTGTCCATTCTTTGCAGGTAACCTGCTGCGCATGACACGCTTTTAAAGCCCGAGTGCCTGATCGAGTATATTTTTGCTCTCGCCAATCAGTTCTCCCATAGTGGGCGCATTATTTTCAACAATTGTTCCGTCCTTTCCTATAACATAATAATGCGGGATACCTGTAACATTATAGGCTTTAACAGCCGGATGCTGTTCCCAACCTTCTGCAATCAGGTTGACCTGATCTTCGATTTTATATTTTTTCAGGGTCTCTTTCCATTCTTTTTCGTTCGCGTCTACGCAAACAGCAACAAATACCAGATCTTTTCCTTTGTATTTTAAGTGCAGCTTTTGACTGTACTTTTCGATATCATAAATACAGGGGCCACAACCCACGCCCCAAAAATCCAGGTACACTACTTTCCCCTTCAGATCGGCCAGGGAAATATTGCTTCCGGATGCGCTTTTCAACGTAAATGCCGGTGCCATTTTTCCGGGTTTAAGTGTTGCAGCAGCAGCATAGCCCTGCTGCAGGATATTTTTCAGTACGGTATCCTTTAATTCGGCCTGAAACCGGTTATACACTTGCTCTACTTTATTAAACGAATACGAATTGAATCCATCCAGAATACATTTTGCAATAAACCAATTCCGGATCTCTGGTATTTTTAAAACACTCCATGCCATGTGGTAGCTATCAGCAACCGGGTCGAACTCAATTTCCCGTCCTGAGAAGGAATTAAAAATCAGTTGATCCGCAAACCTCGAAAAATCGTATAGAAAATTCCGGTAGGTATCACTGACCTGGAACAGCGACAGGTCCAGGCTGGAATACCGGTGATACCCGATCCACTGAGCCATGTTTCCATCACTTACAGGTATTTCGGGATGTAATGTACGTTTCAGCAGTAATTTATGGTCCTGAAGTACAGCAGCATATTTATAAAACAGGTCGGGGTATACTGATTTGAACAAAAAACCACTGCTGTCTGCTCCAAGAAGGGCCCTTAGCTCTTTATTATAAAGACCGTTGATCAATGCGAACTTTTCATCGTCATCCAGCCGCTTCTCTCTGTTATAAAGAGCTTTCTGCATATCAAAAAAGGGTTTTCGGAAGTTCAGGTACTGGTACCACTGGAACGACCACAACAACTGTTGATTACTGTGGGGGCCCGAAATCCGGAAACTGTTCCTGAAATCTTTTTCATCCCAGTTCATATACAAGCTATCCCCATCCTTCACCGTAAAAATAACAACATCATCGTTTAAGGAAAGATGGAGATCCTGCTGATGGCCCTCAATTTCCAGTTTGTGTTTAAAGCTTCCATTTTTATTGAGTATGACGGATGATGGGCGATTACTAAAAAAACCGGTACTTGTAAATTCAAAAAAAGCGGCACCCGCATTTTTTACATCTCCAATAAGCCAAACGGTTCCCTTATCATTTATTCCCCGGGCATTTATGATTGTTGTAAGCAGTGTAAACAAAGCAGTTATTGCGTATTTCATATTGCAGTTTTCATAAAATTATAAAAAAAGCCGGAACTTTGAAAGCCCCGGCAATAACGCATCAGACCATATCCGCTACCACAGCTGGTTATGCTTCTGCAGCGCATAGGAGAACCCCAGCGCCAATGAATAATATTTATTGGGATTATTACGCCCCTCGGGGTTATGATTATCCAGGTTCCTGGTGAGGAACCGCACATTGCCTTCCAGGAAAACACGGGCCCGGCTGCTTACCTGGTATTTTACGCCGCCACCCACAGGCAGAATAAATGCCATTTTATCTGAACGGTCTTTACCCCCGTTGGAAGAAGAATAATTAAACAATCCATAGGCGCCGGCACCTGCAAGCACATAAGGAGACCACCGGGTTACCGCATCATTCAAAAAATCATACTGGGCTTTCACCGTAGCCTCCAGCACATTTGTCTTAAACATTCCGTAAGGATTCCTGGCATTTTTGGCATCAATGTTATTGCCCTTTAATTCACCAAACAACAACTCGCCCCTCACAAATAACTGGGAAGGCAATATCATATTATGATCATAAAACGCCGAAACTCCATAAGACGTATGTGTACCCAATGGTGCTTTTACGGCATACCGGCCCGAATAACCCAGCGCACCAGCCGTAATACCTATATTGCTTTTACGGGCTATATAATCTTTTTGTCCGTTGCTTTGGGCGGTTGCACACAAACCACTGGCAACAAACCCTGCTAAAAGAATCCAAACTTTTACTTTCATAGTGTATTATTATTTGCTCCACATACGCCGGCTCAGGCTATTCAGCTGTTGCTGAATTTCCACCGCATGCGCCTCCGTAAGCGGGTTTTCATTAAATCCGTTCTCTGCGTCCAGTGAAGATTTGGTCACCTTGCTATCGAACAACCGGTTTTCAAACACTTCTTCCCAGGTAATACGGCCGCCCATATCCAGGGGGTTTACAATACTGCTTCTTACCAGTGTTTTTCTTAAATCGGGGTAATACAGCCAAAAGAGCGCATGCTCGCTGTTGGCCATCGTATACCCATCGGAAGTGGTATATGCTGATAACGGAGCAATACCCAGTACACGGATATAGGTTTTACCATCCCTTTTATTAAACACCCATTCTTCCTTGATCCTGAACTTATAAATAGAATCACCGGATACCATCCGGCTTCTTACCTGGTAGCCTACAATATTTCCATCCATATCATATTTTGCAGCCGTATCTTTTCCGCCACCAAAGGAAGCCATGACCTCATCATAGCTGATGGGGGTGGTAAACCGGTCATCGATATTGCTGAATGCCTGCACGCCATTATCCTTCACCGCCTTTAGCATGATGTTGATCAGCCGCGCATTTTCATCGCCATCGATTGCTTTATTAAAGAAATACCGCGCGTTCTTCTGGGTTCTTGCATCAATGGTACGCCATACCCGTACCCGGTAAAGGGCATCCGATGCATACAGGGCCGTATACGGTAACGGTGTAGCGGTACTGTCCGACATATCATCTTCCAGCACATTATCCTTACGAAGCGATTTGGAGGACCCGCCAAATAACCCGCCGCCCTGTGCGTCTTCTACTACTTCTATGGGAAGATTGGGCTGCATGCTATCCGTTACCGGAGATTTATCCGGATCCGGCTGTCCGGGTTTTACGGCGCCCTTGGGCGTGTTGGCTTTGGGAGCCGCCGGCTTTTTATCGGAGGAAATGGGCGTATCATACGCACTCCGTTGAGCAAAGCTGTATTCTGAAACAGAAAGCAACCCTGTTGTCAGACAAGCGGCGATAAATAAATTCAATTTCATCAGTATATTTTTTATTCCCGGGTTGATGGCCCGGAAAACAATCCATTAATATAAGTTAAACGCAATAGGCGCTAATGTTCTTGTGCCACCGGGACCTGTTGCCTTTATTTCATCAATTGTGATGGTGCTTCCGGGTTGTGCCCGTTCGATAAGCGACCGGGCCGCATTAAACGAGTTACCGGATACCGCCTTATGCATGAACTCTGAATACCCTGCTCCGGCAAAGGTCATGGTATAACTGGACACGGTAAACTTTACGCCTTCAAATACAAAATTCTCCAGTTCGGCCCTTACACCCGCCTGCGCTTTAAAATCATTCACCCGCATGCGGCCGCCCTTGCTGGCGCCTACCATTGCCGTAGGTGAGGGTACCGATTTTACCCGGAATTCAAAATTGCTGGTGTGTTTACCATCATTTACAGAAACGGTGGCCGTACCGGGGGTGGTTACCCGCGCTGTGTATTTTCCGCGCGAACCGGAAATGCTGCCCTGGCTGATGGATACCCGCAGCTGATCGGCACTGGTACCGCTTCCGCCACCTACAGAAACGGGGTTATCCAGGCCCACGTATAGCACTTTCACCGCATCCGCACTCACTGTTAAGCCGGTTGGGGAGGCCACGGTATAAGTGATATCGCGGGTGATGACAGAAGTGGTTCCATCTGGTTTTACAAAAGAGATGTTTACTTTTTTGGTATAGGTTCCCGGACCTCCGGCAACGGTTTTATATTCCGCCAAACCGTTTGCGTTCAGGGGTACCGCCGCACCATCGATGGTTACGGTTGGACGGGCATTTTTACTAAATGCACCTACCCCTGCGGTGATGTTAAACTCCTGGCCCGGCAGCAGGTATTGCGCATTGGCCATGGCCAGCGCCTGAAACTCATCATACACCACTTTTACAGCGCCGATCTTATTGTGGCAATATTCAATCACCTGCGATTCGGCATTCTTAATGTCGTTCTGGAATTTAGAAAGAATGGTAATGGCAGCCACCGAAGGCGTGCTTCTGAAATAGGCGGCCGACCAGGTTTTATTGTTACTGTTCTTTACTTCGGGCATGCTCAGATCCAGGGGTAGCGCATGCTGAAATTCGTTGTTGATTTCGGGGTCGATCGACAGCATGGCCGTTTTATAACCGGTGAGTTTTTTCAACAGGTCGTCTCCCTGTTTTTTGTACACCATGATCCGGGTGGGCACATCCAGGTTGCTTTCCTTATAGGCCCCGGTTTTTGCGTTCAGCCCGGATGCCGTTTTAATTTGCGTCTTCAATGATTCAATATAGGTTACCAGGTCATCTGAAAGCTGACGGGCTTTTTCGGCCTTTGGCATCCATATATGCGCCAGCTCCTGGGTTTTAGGATCATTTGCTTTTTCTTCCAGCGAAACAAAAATGGTCTTATTCTTCTTATCGATGGTTTCATTGGCATTGGTCAAACTCTTATCGATCGTCTTAAATGCGTTCAATACTTCCGATGATACATTCAGTGCCAGCAATGCTGTCAGCACCAAATACATCAGGTTGATCATCTTCTGCCTCGGCTCTCGTGGTAAGGCCATAATAGAATTCGTTTACGTGATTTTGATAAATTACGGGATGAACGAATTATCCGTTCTTCATTTGCATAGCGGCAATCATGCCACTGTACATCTGGTTCAGCCGGGCAAGATTTTTTGAAAGATCCGCGATCTCCTTCTGGGTACTCTTTGCATCCTCTGCGCTGTTTACCAATGCGTCGGAAGTTTCCGCCAGCTTTTTATAATACATATTCATCTGGCTGATGGAAGCGCTGGCCTGCTTGATCTGCCGGGCGTATTCTTCTGTATCCACGATGCTTTCGGATGCATGACTGATCCGGTTGATATTGGCCTCCAGGCTTTTGAAACCGGTACTTAACCGTCCCAGGTTCTCCGGCGTAATATCGGCAGCCTTCAGCATTTCATCAACAGAAACCAGGGCACTGTCCTTCGCCATTATCTTTTTCACAGCAACGGTGTCTTCCGCACCGGTGGGATTCCCCATCTCATCTACTTTTTGCGGGGGATTAAACAGGTACATCAAACCAAAGCTCAGGAATACCAGCACCTCGGTATATAACCCGATCTGCAGCCAGACATTGGGATCTCCGAACGGGGAAGTTCCGGTAAGCTTAAACAACACTCCCAGCAATACGGGAACAGCACCCAATGAATAAAAGATCTCCAGGTATCTGTCTATCGGTCGAACTTTTTCAACAGCCATACACGCTAAATTTTATTGATAAATTGTTTGATGAAATACAAATTGATTATTCCGGGAGGTTCACCACTATGCGGAATCCCAGGTAGGAATGCGATGCATCCAGGTCTTCAAAGGAACGGTTCTCCGTAGTCATGAACGTGGGCGTATCTTTCCAGCTGCCGCCCCGGATCACTTTCCGCCGTTGCGCCCGCGACTCCGATTCGGGTGTACCCCATTGAATATCGGGGTTAAAACGGTTCTGAAAGTTCTCCCCGCCTTCATAATAGGAGGTGGTGGTCCATTCGGAAACATTATCCGCCAGGTTAAACAACCCGAAATCACCCTTTTTAGCGCCCCTTACATATACCGGAAAGATCTTTCCCTCCCCGGGTATGGCGGTCTTCGTGTTATTGCCGATTTCGTCGTTCGATGCATCCTTTGTGCTACTTTCCTTTTTTCCGGCGCCTTTATTATTTAAACTGGCCGCATATTCCCATTCAGCCTCTGTTGGAAGCCTTGCCTTTCCTCCCGCATTGCCCCTGTTTTTCGATTGCTGTGCCAGGATCTTATGCTTGGTCATCCAGTCGCAATAGGCACTGGCCTGTTTCCAGCTTACCCCCACAACCGGGTAATTCTGGTATTTGGCACTGCTGAAATAATTCACGGCCATCTGCTCGTTGTTGGAATATCCGAAATCCCGCATCCAGGCGAGGGTATCCGGGTATACCTGAACGGTATAGCGGTATACGAAATCCTTTGCATCCCGGCCTTTATTCTCCCTTTTTGCCGCCTCCTGGTAGTTAAACCCTTCTAGTGCATAAATCAGCTTATCCGGGTCCAGCATGCGTTTCTGACTAATGGTTTTGGAGGGGTCCAGCACCAGGTCGCCCAGTTGCGAAAGGATGGCCGGATCGGCATAATTGATGCGGGAAGCCATTTTCCAGTTAACAGCGCTGTCGTTGCCAACGATAGAAACATACTGTCCGCCCAGGCGTTTTGCCGCAATGGAGTCGCGCACCCATTCCACAAATTCACGGTACTGCGCATTGGTTACCTCCGTGGCCGACATATAAAAGCCACTGATCAACACAGGACGTTGCTGGTCCTGGCTGGTGGGCGAAGTAGAATCGCCATGATTTCCCATGATAAAGGTTCCGGTTGGGATTTCTACTACCGACATAGGCAGCGTGGAGCCAATTTCGGACTTTTTCCCTACAACTTTTCTTAAACTAACACTTTTCTGAGCATATGAGTGAAAACACAGGAAGGAGGCAACAATGAAAAAAAGAAGATGATTCCTCATGGGAAGATTTAGGTTTAAAAACTTTTGATTCGCAAAATGTCTGCCAGAATACGGGCAAATTAACCCTCTTTTACAAAAAACAGGAAAGTTTTTTCACCGGAACGCGATGGCAATCAAAATCATACCCTGTTTGGGGTACATAAACAGGTGAAAAAAAAGTAGCTGTTTTTCGTGTATTTATCAGATCCGGGCAGCGGCAGTCCGGGAAAAAATGATGGATACGGAGCATTCCGGACCTGGAAGCGCATAAAAAGAGCACCGGCCACATTCATACGTTATTCGCTCCGGATAATCACAATATTGCACAAAAAAGCCCGCTCCAAAGAACGGGCTGTATAAAAGACTTCTGTTTTTTTACAAAGACCGGGCTCCTTCTATAAGCACCGTTACCTTATTGTTCAGCACCTCTACAAATCCGCTCTGGATCTGAAAATAGCTGGAGCTGTTATTGCGGTCCTTTAAGATCTTCAGTTTGCCTTCCTGTAAGGCGGCAATCATTGGCGCATGTTTGTCCAGGATTTCAAATGAGCCGGAGATTCCGGGCATTTGCACACCGTAAACATCACCGCTGTAGACCTTTTTTTCGGGAGTTAATATTTCTAATTGCATGTTACAAATGTGATAATGTGTGAATGTGAGGAATGTGATAATGTCTATGTGATCATGCGGCTTATTTCCACATTTTCATATTTACAAATTCCCACATTTTATTAAGCCTGTGCCAGTAATTTCTTTCCTTTCTCGATGGCGTCATCAATATTACCAACAAGGTTGAAAGCCGCCTCAGGATACTCATCTACTTCACCGTCCATGATCATGTTAAATCCGCGGATGGTTTCGTCGATGGGTACCAGTACTCCTTTCAAACCGGTAAAGGCTTCTGCCACGTGGAAGGGCTGCGAAAGGAAACGCTGTACTTTACGTGCACGGGACACGGTCATTTTATCTTCATCACTCAGCTCATCCATACCCAGGATGGCGATGATGTCCTGTAATTCTTTATAACGCTGTAAGATCCGTTTTACGCGGTTGGCGCACTCGTAGTGTGCATCACCTACCACCTGCGGCATCAGGATACGGGAAGTAGAATCCAGGGGATCCACTGCCGGGTAAATACCCAAATCGGCAATTTTACGGCTTAATACGGTGGTAGCATCCAGGTGGGCAAAGGTTGTTGCCGGCGCCGGATCCGTAAGGTCATCCGCAGGTACATAAACCGCCTGTACGGAGGTAATAGAACCGCTTTTTGTAGAAGTGATCCGCTCCTGCATCAATCCCATTTCTGTAGCCAGTGTTGGCTGGTATCCCACCGCCGAGGGCATACGGCCCAGCAACGCCGATACCTCAGATCCGGCCTGTGTGAAACGGAAGATATTATCCACGAAGAACAGGATATCCTTTCCTTTTCCTTCGCCATCTCCATCCCGGAAATATTCGGCAATGGTTAAACCGCTCAGCGCCACACGTGCCCGTGCACCCGGAGGTTCGTTCATCTGACCAAATACGAATGTAGCTTTGGATTCGGCCAGCTCTTCCTGGTTTACCTTGCTCAGGTCCCAGCCACCTTCTTCCATGCTGTGTTTAAACGCCTCACCATATTTCATAATGCCGGCTTCGATCATTTCACGCATCAGGTCATTTCCTTCACGGGTACGCTCTCCCACCCCTGCAAACACGGATAAACCACCGTGTCCTTTTGCGATGTTGTTGATCAATTCCTGGATCAATACGGTTTTACCTACTCCTGCACCTCCAAATAAACCAATTTTACCTCCTTTTGCGTATGGCTCGATCAGGTCGATTACCTTAATACCGGTAAACAACACTTCCGTTGCCGTGCTCAGGTTCTCGAAGGCCGGCGGCATAGCGTGGATGGGGCGGCCATTTGCTTTTGAAACAGCAGGCAGACCATCAATTGCGTCACCGGTTACATTAAACAGACGTCCTTTGATCGCTTCACCTGTAGGCATGGTAATTGCTCTACCGGTATCGCGCACTTCGGTACCCCGAACAAGTCCTTCTGTACCGTCCATAGCAATGGTACGCACGCTGTCTTCTCCCAGGTGCTGTTGCACCTCTAACACCAGGGTATCACCATTTTCTTTCGTGAGTTCCAATGCGTTATAAATTTCGGGAAGCGTACCATCAAACTGAACGTCGATTACCGCGCCGATCACCTGTTTTACTTTACCTGCGTTTGCCATATTCAATATTGAAATATAAGGTTTTATTTGAGGCTGCAAAAGTAAGGTTTATCCCTAAAATAAATAACGCGGACGCAAAGAATTATTAATAACCTGTGGAAAAAACGTTTTTATCGATACTCAGCGCGTATTTTTGCGGAACATAAACACATTAAACTTATTGAGAATGATGAAAAACATTGCCCGCGGAAGGAGCCTTTTGACGGTTTCGAGGCACTTCTTTTACCCTTCAATTCCGTTACCCGCAACAAACATTCGATAAGTTTTGTAAATTACTACCGCTTTTAACAATAATTGATTAATCCGATGACTATCAGAAAATTGGTGCTTCCCCTGACATTTTTAATGTTGCTGGGCATTATTTCGTGTAAAGATGTTGAAAAAAAAGAACGGGAAAAGGTCATCCGCGTGGAAAAGCCGGTAACCAAGGTAGATATTACCATTGATACCAGCAACGCCTTTAACCAGTTGTTTATCGACAGCAGCCTTGTAAACCAGTTCTTTGCGGCCGACACCCTGAGTGATACCCTGGTGAACCGGATTAAAAGTTTTTACAACAGCCGTAATTATCAGTATGCCTGGTTTTCTCCGGAAGGGATCCCCGAACATACCATTTCCTTCTGGAACCTGCTGAAAAACTATCTCAATTACTCGAAGGATTCATCTGTTTATAATAAAGCCTTTAGCTCGAAGATGGAGGCACTGATCACCTCCCGTGAATCGGTAACCGTCAAAAACGACTCTGCTTTCCAGCACCTGGAGCTATCGCTTACCAAATATTTTTACCTCTACGCGGATCATGCAAACGCCTATGATCCAAATTTCGACATGAAGACCCTGGAATGGTATATTCCAAAGAAAAAACTGACCCTGGAGGCCATGCTCGACTCGGTGATTTCGGCAAAAGGCCAGTTTTCGGAAGCCTTTGCTCCCCGCAACCCCCAGTACACCGCCCTGCGGAAAAAACTGCAGCAGTACAAAGCCATAAAGGATGCCGGCGGCTGGCCGCGTGTAAACAGTAAGGTAGAGGAAATGAAAACAGGTTATAAGGATGGTGCCGTGCTCACATTAAAAAAGCGGTTGAAAACCGAAGGATTCCTTGAAGGGGAAGACAGCACTTTTACCAATGTATATGACACGACCCTGTCCGAAGCTGTAAATGCCATAAAAGAAGTATATGGTTACAAACCGGATGGAAAAGCAGGAAAAACCTTTTTGAAAGACCTGAACGTATCGGTGGATGAGCGCATTCAGCAGATCCTGATCAATATGGAGCGGATGCGCTGGATCCCCATTGAAACCCGCGACTCCGGCCGGGCCATTATGGTAAATATTCCGGAGTATAAAATGCATGTGTATGAAAACGGGCACCCGGCCTGGGATATGGATGTGGTGGTAGGAAAAGAAAGTAATAATACCACCGTGTTTACGGGCTTGTTGAAAACCGTGGTATTCAGCCCCTACTGGAATGTACCTACCAGTATTGTGAAAAAAGAAATGGGCGGCCGCCCCAGTGAAGCCTACCTGGAGCGCAATCATATGGAGATCGTAAACGGCCAGGTGCGCCAGAAGCCCGGCCCCTGGAATTCACTGGGCCTGGTAAAATTCCTGTTTCCCAACAGCTACGATATTTATTTTCACGACTCCCCCGCAAAAAGTTTATTCAACAGGGACAAACGCAGCTTCAGTCATGGATGTATCCGCCTGAAAGAGCCTGCAAAATTTGCGGAGTATGTACTTAGTGATACCGCCAAATGGAGCACACAAAAGATCGATTCGGCCATGAACAGCGGCAAGGAGAAATTTGTGCGCGTAAAACGGCCAATACCGGTGCTCATCACTTATTTTACGGCCTGGGTAGACGATAACGACCGGCTCAATTTCCGCGAGGATATTTACGGTCATGATGCCATTATTGCCAAAAAGATGTTCCTGAACAGCGTAGGTACCACCTGGAGCCGTCAGAAGGCGGTAAGGGATAGTATACAGCACATCAAAGATTCGGTACGGCAAAAAGAGCTGGAACGGAAGGCGCAATTAAAACAAGACAGTTTAAAGCGGGTGAAGATCTAGTTCCAGGTTTAAAGTTCAACGTTTCACGTCGGGTTTCAGGGAAAAGGAAGACCTGGAAGACGGGGATTTCGTTTGATGCAGGAACCGCATCCCCGGCCATATCAACTGAAAGCTGATCACTGATCACTGAAGACTGATCGCTGAAGACTGAAAACTGAAACCCGTTCCAGGTCAGATCCGTTTCTTACCCGGTGCAGATGTCAAATCATCAAACTGAACGCCATCAACTGATAACTGATTGCTGAAAACTGACCCCTGATCGCTAAAGACTGAAACCCGTCCCAGGTTTAAGGTTGGCTCCCGGTTTCATACTTACAGATCGAGTGTCTATTAACTATCAACCATTTTCACATTTTCATATTTCCACATTCCCACATTCCCACATTTCCACATTTTCAAATTTTCAAATTGTTCATGAAACGATAATTTTGCCGGATGATACTGGAAGAAGTAACAACAGCCGCACAGGCAAAAGCATTCCTGGTGGTGAATGTACAGATCAATAAAAACGACCCCAATTATGTACGGCCGCTGGATAAGGATGTGGAAGAGGTATTTAACCCAGCACAAAACAAAGCCTTCCGTTTTGGCGAAGCCATCCGCTGGATCTTAAAAGATGACCAGGGGAACCTTATTGGCCGCATCGCTGCATTTGTAAATAAAAAGTATAAGACCAAGGGCGATGATGGGCCGGTGGGTGGTGTGGGCTTTTTTGATTGTATCCATAACCAGGAGGCAGCCAACCGGTTGCTGGATACGGCAAAGAAATGGCTGGAGGAACGCGGTATGACGGCCATGGACGGGCCCATCAATTTTGGAGAACGCGACAAATGGTGGGGTTTGCTGTCGGAAGGTTTTGAGCCGCCGCTGTATTGTATGAATTATAACCAGCCCTATTATAAGGAGCTGTTTGAAACCTATGGATTCAAACCCTTTTTCTACCAGGCCTGTTTTACCCTGCGTGTAAAAGACCGGGTGCAGGAAAAATTTTATCAGCGGCATGCAATGCTGGCTGCAGATCCGGATTACTCTTCAGACAATATCAAAAAGAACAACCTTGATAAATATGCCCGGGACTTTACTACTGTTTATAACAAAGCCTGGGCCGGTCATGGGGGGCTTAAACAAATGGAAGAGAAAGTAGCCCGCAAAATGTTCCAGAGCATGAAGGCCGTACTGGATGAGCGCATCTGCTGGCTGATCTATTATAAAAAAGAGCCCATCGGCATCTGGCTTAATCTCCCCGACCTGAACCAGTGGTTTAAATTGCTGAACGGCAAATTCGGACTACTGGATAAACTAAAGTTTCTCTGGTATAAAAAAACAAAACCCTGCAACAAATTTGTAGGCCTGGTATTTGGTGTTATTCCCGAATTCCAGGGAAAAGGTGCCGATGCCTATATGATCGTTGAAGGCTGTAAACTGATACAAGGGCTGACCATTAAAAACGGAGTATACGAGATCGGCACGCCTATTTATGACCTGTGTGAAATGCAGTGGATCGGCGAATTCAATCCAAAAATGATCAATGTAGCGGAAGCCCTTGGCACTTACAAAAGCCGGAGGCTGATCACCTATCGTTATAATTTCGACCGGGAGAAGGAATTTAAGATGCACCCGGTATTGGGGTGATGTGTGAGCAGCTATCAGTGGTCAGTCATCAGTTTTCAGTGGTCAGCAATCAGTTTTCAGCAATCAGTTGATGACGTGCGGTTTGAAGATTTGACATCTCCTTCGGGTATGAAACGGATCTAACCTGGAACAGCTATCAGTCATCAGTTTTCAGTAGATCATCAAGCATGAAACGTGAAATTTTAAACTGAAACAATTTTAGCCATTTCAAAGTATAACCGGGAATTTGCAGTTTTTTTTAACTACAACCCCCCGGTTATATATAATGATGGACGTGCAAAAACCCATTTAAAGGTGCTGTCCGCCTACCGGTTACAATCTGCTCCCCAAAATTCGCTACCCTTTGTTAAGGAGATATGGAGCTTATTGGCATTAATCGTCAATGCTCCTGAATACCCGTTTACGGTGCCTATATAACCCTGATCGCCTTTATCCATCTGAACATTAGAAATGGTAGGGATACCATCCGAAAAATGAAAATCATACCGGTCACCAACTTTAACCACTTCAACGGATCCGGAATTATTCGATACGGTTTTAGAACCGGTGTAACTTACACTTCCGGAATACTTACCTACGAACAGGTTATTATCAGCCGGATTATCACTTTTGCTGCACGACGCAAAAACAACGGTCATGGCAATAAGCCCAAGGCTTAAAAACTGAAACATTGATTTCATAGAATTTGGTTTTTGTTTAGATTAAAAAAATAATACCTGTATATAGACAAGCACAATGCCAAACTATGGGTCTGTGATTTTGTTTTAACATTTTTTACATTAAAAAAGGAGCGTATAAATAACCGGGGAGGTTGCTGCATCGATCCCATTTTATTGAGTTCCACCAGATTTTGCTTCCCGTGCAGATATGGTTAGTTTTGCTAAAAATTATCATCATGAAATTTACCTTCTATGGCCAATCCTGTTTCCTGATTGAGATCAATGGAAAAAAATTCCTCTTCGACCCCTTTATTACGGGTAATGAACTGGCAAAAAATATCCATATCGAAACCATTGAAGCCGATTATATCCTGGTTAGTCACGGACATGGAGATCATACGGCAGACCTGATCCCCATTGCCAAACGAACCGGAGCATTGGTGATCAGCAATTTTGAGATCATCAGCTGGCTGCAGCAACAAGGGCTATCCAATGTACACCCCATGAATTTCGGAAGCTATGATTTTGATTTCGGCACCCTCACCTATATGCAGGCACAGCACTCCAGCAGCTTTCCCGATGGCAGTTATGCAGGCGCGGCCGGTGGATTTATTTTTGCATCTCCCCAATATAATTTTTATTATAGCGGCGACACCAGCCTGATGCTGGATATGCAACTGGTACCGCATTATGCAAAAATTGAAACGGCCATTTTACCCATTGGCGGCAACTTTACCATGAACGCCCGCGATGCCATAAAAGCCAGTGATTTTATTCAGTGCAACAATATCATCGGGGTGCATTTTGATACCTTTGGTTATATAAAGATCGATCATCAAAAAACACAGGAGCTTTTTGCAGCAGCCGGCAAAAAAATATTATTGCCGGAAATAGGCCGTTCTTATAGCCTGTAGGTTATCATTTAAAAACCGTTTCAGGCTTAAGGTTCGAAGGTTCCTTCACTATTGCCTGGTGCCATTTTTGGGGGACATATAGACAAGGGAGACCCTGGAATTTTTCAAACATACAAAATGATTCATGTTTACGGGTTCTGAGAGCTGAACGCTGAAAGCTGTTCCAGGTTAGATTTTGTTTCATACCTGGTGCAGATGTCAAATCTCCAAACCGTACGTCATCAACTGATAGCTGACTACTGATAGCTGAAAACCGTTTCAGTTTTACGTTTGATCCGTTCTGCGCTTGATGATCTGTTTACCACTGAAACATGCCCTTGCCTTTTTGGGGACATATAGACAAGGGAGACCCTGGAATTTTTCAAACATACAAAATGATTCATGTTTACGGCTTCTGAGAGCTGAACGCCGAAAGCTGTTCCAGGTTAGATTTTGTTTCATACCTGGTGCAGATGTCAAATCACCAATCCCGTACGTCATCAACTGATAGCTGACCACTGATAGCTGAAAACTGATTGCTGAAGGCTGATTGCTAATCACTGAGCACTCCCACCTTTTACCCAAGTACTCAGTTATTTTAACCTGCGTTCTTCTGGTGTCTTTTTTTTTATCAATTTTATTCCTTAATAAAATACGTTTTTATATGCAGGTAAGAGCCGCTTCTTTTTGTTTACTGGCCATTTGTTTTATAACGCTTTCTTTTAAAGCAGTTAAGAACTGGCAATCCTCCTTTGTGGTACAGAACAGCAACGGCACGCTCACGTATAAGCCGGATGAAAAAGGAACCATTTTCCCGGATTTCAGCAAAGTGGGCTACCGCACCGGGAACGTTCCCATTCCGGAGGTGCCGGTTGTACAAACCATCAGTCCGGGCCCGGATGCCGAAAATACCATTCAGAATGCGCTCGATGCCCTGGCAAAAAAGACGCCGGGTAAGGACGGTTTCCGCGGAGCCATCCTGTTAAAAAAAGGCAATTATCCCATAAAAAACGATATCCGGATCAATGCCAGTGGCATTGTGTTACGTGGTGAAGGCAGCCAAACCCTCCTGATTGCGGAAGGCACAGAAAAGCGTGCATTGATCAATGTATCCGGCTCCGGAGAACCCAAAGAAATAAAGGGCACCCGTACTTCCGTTGCGGCCGATTATATACCGGTGGGCAGTATGGCCATTCCTGTAAAATCTGCCAGTGCCTTTAAACCGGGAGACCCGGTGATCCTTCATTGGATGGCCAAAGACCAATGGATCGAAGATCTGAAAATGAACCAGATCGAAGGGCGTTCGGGCACTAAGCAATGGCAGGCGAAAGAGTATGATTTCAAATTTCAGCGCACCATCACCCGCATTGAAGGCAACACGCTCTTTATCGACAATCCCGTGGTGATGGCAATTGAAGCCCGGTATAATACAACAGAAGTTTATACCTATAGTTTCCCCGGCAGGGTCTCCAATGTGGGCGTGGAAAATCTCTCCTGTGCATCAGCATATACTTCCGATACAGCAGAGAACCATTCCTGGGATGCCGTGGCAATGAACCGGATTGAAAACGGATGGGTTCGCAATGTGAGCGCCAAATACTTTGCCTATTCCTGCGTAAACCTTGGCTCCCTGGCCCGGAATATTTCTGTGCTTAATTGTATATGCACCGATCATAAGTCGGTTATCACCGGGGGACGCCGTTACTCCTTTAATAACAGCGGACAGATGAACCTCTTTATGAACTGTACGGCCAAGGATGGCCGTCATGATTACGTAACCGGTGCCCGGGTATGTGGTCCTAATGTTTTTTACAACTGTACCGCATCCCGTACGCATGCAGATATTGGACCGCACCACCGGTGGGCGATGGGCACATTATACGACAATATCACTACCGACGGTGAAATCAATATCCAGGACCGCGGTAACTGGGGCAGCGGCCATGGCTGGGCCGGTGTAAACCAGATCCTGTGGAACTGTACCGCCAAAAAAGCAACGGTACAAAGTCCCTGGGTATCCGGCAAAAATTATTGTATCGGGCTGCAGGGACAAAAAGCAACCGGCCGGCTCTCCCAACGTCCGGATGGCGAATGGGAGGGTCAGAACAAAACGGGTCTTGAACCGGCTTCTCTTTATATGGCGCAGCTTAAGGCCCGGGCGCTTCATCGCTGACCGGTTCTTTCCGCGTCTTTAAAACCTAACAGATTTATACTTCAGCGGTATTTATGCTGACCTGACCGTGGCATTTTGTACCTGTAATCAATATATCTGTGATCAAAAAAAATATCACAAAAATATTATCACAGAATTTGTGATAATGCAATCTGTAATATTAAAAAATATTACAAAAGAATTGATTACAACAAGAAACGGGGTACGTGGGCTATTGCGGTAAAACAGAAAGCGCGCTAATACTGCCGCCTGCCGGGGATCCTCAATCACCTATTTTCCTGTTCAGCAATAACCGGATGGATGCCAGGTGTGAAAACAGCACCAACGGAACCATGCAGCAGGGAAGCCATAGAAAAGGGAAACAAAAACAACAACTGAATCACGACAGATCCCGTAAGCCGGGATGCTGCCAGGCACTGCTGGTTACAAATATTAACAGCACATCAGGCCATAAAAAAGAAGCCGCTTCTTAAGAAACGGCTTCTTTATCTTATCAGACCACAGGGTTAGCGAAGCAATGCTGTAGCACACCAAAGCAAGGGCGCCTGACCGTGCAGGTCACCGGTATTTCTTTTCCGGTCCAGGTAATACTGATGATCATTTTTCTTATTGGTACCTTCACATACATCGGTAATATCGCCATCAGCATTGATATACTGAATCAGCGAAAGCCAGGCCTTGCGCGCAGCGGGCCCGTATGTTTTAGCATCCAGCCAGCCTTCTTTTACACCCGTAATGAAGGCACAGGTAAACATGCCGGTACAGGAAGTTTCTTTCCAGGATGACGGATCATCAATCAATTGCCGCCACATTCCGTCTTCTGCCTGGTATTTCAGCAGGGTGGCCATCATCTTTTTGTATCCTTCCATGATCCGGGGCCGGTTGGGATTGTCTTTCGGAAGGGAATGCAGCAGCTCACTCATACCAACCGCCATCCACCCGTCTCCTCTTCCCCAGAAATAGGGTACATCCGGTGCGTGATAAAACAGCCCGTTGGGTTGTTGCAGCGAATCGAGATAAAACACCATTTCATTTGCCGCCTTGTCAATATACTTCCGATCACCGGTAGCCCGGTATGCCTGCGACTGCACGGCGGTGATCATAAACATATCGTCGATCCATAACCGTGTTTGCCAGGTAAGCCCTTTATTATAAAAACGGTGCGATTCGGCTGTTACCCTTTTACCTTCGGGAGGTCCCCATTGTTTATCAGCAAAATGTTTACCCAGTTTCAGGTAGCGCGGATCTTTGGTTTGCATATACAATTCAAAGGGCACCGATCCAAATACGGTATAATCGACATGATCCGGTATGGGAACCAGTGTATCGCGGCTTCCCAGCAAAGGTTCAAAACGTGCAGCCAGTTGTTGTGTGAGCGCTTTATTGCCCGTTGCTTTTGCAAACGTAAGTGCCCCGTACCAGGTACAGGTTTCGGGATAGGTGATCACCTTGGGCGGCCCCGGCCGGTTGAAGTTCGTATGCGGTGTGGCAATAAACCGGTTGGCAATGGTATTGCCAATATCTTTTGGTCCCTTGCCTGCAGGCCAGTTTTTAAAATCAGCAATCGCATTTTTAGATTGTGCTGCACCACCAGTGCTCATCAAAAGCACAGCAGCCGTTGCAGACAAAAAGGAAATAGATTTCATTGAACAGTTTTATTTTTTTTAATGATTATTGATGGTTTCTCCGGGCCAGTCATCGGTACGAAACGGAGAGGCCGGTAGTCCGGCTTTATTAAATAACACAGCGTGGGGAACGTTGCTCCAGCCAAAACGCACAGCAACCGGCTGCGCCACCGCGTCGCTTGTTACCACTACCGAATTTCCCTCGATTACAGCCGTTGCCGGTACAAATTGCTGATCGGCTCCTGCAATAGCAAAACCGGTCAGCGCTCCTTCTTTTGCCACCAGCCCGTCATCCGCAAACGCAAAGCGGATCCGCATTTTGTTTCCTTCCTGTTTGGCCGACTGGTAAAGCGGACCAGAACAGACACTATTCTTTTTACCATAATTCTTTGCCAGGGCCCACAACGCTAACCGGTGGCCTACCACCGCTTTATTTCTCGGATGGATATCTAATGAATCGCCGGCATCTGTGATCACCGCCATACCCGTACCCGGTACTGTTTTATAGGTTAGCAATTGTGCCTCCCGGATCTCGGGGCTTTGCTGATAATGCGGTGCGATCTGTACAAAATAAAAGGGAAAATCGGCCTTCCACTCGGCCCTCCAGCTGCGGATCATGGCAGGGAACAGCTGGCGATACTGGTAGGCCCGGCCTGAATTCGACTCTCCCTGGTACCAGATCACCCCTTTTAATGTAAATGGGATAAGGGGATGAATCATGGCATTATAGAGTTTCGTAGGAGATTTGGAATTTTGCTCCGGCTCCAGCGGACGCGCCGGTTTTTTACGAAGTCCCTGAGTATGGGCTGCTGAATCTTTCCGCCATTGATCCAGGTCCTGCTGGTACTTCGCCAGGTCTTCCGGGTATGTTTTTACAGCCGTTTCATAACGATCCAGTATGTGGTGCAATTCCCGGCTGGTATCCAGCACTTCCTTCCGTGTCCAGGATTCTGCGGGTGTTCCGCCCCAAGATGAATGGATCAACCCTACCGGTATGCCGGTGGCCTCCCGGATCTCTTTGCCAAAATAATAAGCTACGGCGGAAAAGGTAGCAGCGGTTTCGGGTATGGTGGCCGCCCAGTTGCCCTGTACATCCGGCTGTGGTGTTCCGGCCACTTCCTGCTGTACGGTAAAGAGCCGCAGGCGGGGATCTGAAGCTTTTGCCACTTCTTGTTCATAGCCGGTTACCCCGGTACGCCATGCTTTCTGTTTGGCCAGTGGAAATTCCATATTCGATTGTCCCGAGCACAGCCATACTTCTCCCAGCAACACATCCTGAATTTCAATGGTGTTTGTCCCCTTAAAACGGATGGTATAGGGGCCACCGGCCGCGACGGTCTTTACATGCGTTATCCAGCTTCCGTTCGTACCGGCGGTAACCGTTACCGGCTGCCGGTTCCAGCTGCATTGGATCGTGATGCGTTCTCCCGCATTTGCCCAGCCCCATAAGGCCACGGTTGTTTTTTGCTGCAATACCATATGATCGGCAATAACCGCAGGTAGTTTTACTGCAGCGTGTATGCTGCTGCTGATCAATAAGACTAACAGACAAAAAATATATTTCCATTTCATTGATGATATCATTTAATGTTTCGCCCCTACGGGGCTCCGTTCTTTCTAATACCGGGTGCTACAAAACATTTCGCTCCTACGGAGCTTATGATTTGGATGCTTCGCTATCATTCCTTCCTTCATTTATACTTCATCTACCAAACGCACAACATGAGGTACTCCTACGGGCTTAAAATGCTTTACTTCAGCGGCTCCGCGATAATACCTTTTAATTTAAACAATTCTTTTCCCTGCTGGTATGGACTAACCGTAATCGTATACACACCGGCTTTCTTTGCCGTGAAAATCGTAACCGGATGTTTGATAAACAACAGTGGGGCCGACTTATCAAACTCAGAAGTTCTTAAGGTACGGAACATATAGGTTTCGCCATCCACCTCCAGGCGTCCTTCCTGTTTGGCGCTTTCCTGCGGACAGGCATACTCAAGGATCAGTTTGTAATCACCGGGATCTGCAATCCTGACCGTAAAGCTGGCTGCGTCTTCCGGCGCCTGCATATCCGTAACACAGGTCGTGTGCTTCCAGTCGCCAAAGTAATGGCTATAAGTAAGCGACTGTATTTTTGAAGCACCGCTTGTTTTTGCAAATATGGCCTCAATATTATTGGCCGCATACTGCGCAGAAACGGTCACGGGTGCCGCAGCATTATAAGCCGGTGGCGTTCCTTTGTATTCCACCACCAGAACCTTGTCCGGTGTATGTTCATCGGACAAAGCACGCATATTTACAATCAGATCTCCGCCCTGCTGCTGAAAGGGAAGCGCTTTCTTATCCGTTAACGCATATACTTTGGCTACGGCATTGGTAAAGCCCGGCACCAATAACCGCCCATTTTCCGGACGCCCCCATACATGCAGGAACAGTTTGCCCGGTTTGGAAGTGGTTACCCCCCAGGGTTGTGCCGGTATCCAACCGGCCGTGGAGGCATAAATACTTTCCCCATTTTTTTGAAGCCATGTACCGGTTTCCTTCAGGTATTTTATAGAATAGTAAGGGATGTTTCCTTTCCCATCCGGTCCTACATTGAGCATCAGGTTGCCGCCTTTAGATGCCACATTGGAAAGCAGCCGGATGATCTCATGCGCAGATTTAAAGTTCATATCATGCGCGATATAGCCCCAGGAATCATTATGCGTATAGATCGATTCCCAGGCGCCCCTGATGGGCACCGGTGGTACCTCCGAATCGCCAAAATCCTTGTAGTCGCCCAGCCCTTGTCCCACCCGGCTGCTGAATAAACTTTTCGGTTGCAATACCCTCAGTTCATCAATAAAGGCCTGTGTTTGCTCTTTGGTCATACCACCCGGCGTATCGAACCAAACGATCCCCAGCGGACCATAGTTGGTCAACAGTTCTTTAAGCTGTGGTATAGCTTTCTGACGATAGTATTGCTGGTAGTCTTTTTTCGACTCATCAAAATCCCAGGTATTCCTTCCGCCGTTGGGTTCATACCAGTCCTGGAACTGCGAATAATAAAATCCGAACTGAATTCCTCTCTTTCTTGTTGCTGCGGCCAGGGCCTTCATGGGGTCTTTTTTGTAAGGCGTTGCATCCATAATATCAAAGTCCGTTACTTTGGAATCAAACATAGAAAAACCCTCATGATGCTTGGCCGTGATCACCATATATTTGATGCCCGCATCCTTTGCCAGCTGTGCCCATTCATCGGCATTAAAATTTACCGGGTTGAAGCTTTCGGCTACCTTGCGGTAGCGGCTCACCGGAATCTTTGCCTGGTGCATGATCCATTCCCCGCTACCATAGTAATTTTTTCCGTCCCAGGTACCCGCCAGCTGGGAATACAGTCCCCAGTGGATGAACAACCCGAACTTGGCTTCTTTAAACCATTGGATATTGGGATGTTCTTTGGCTACGGATGACTTATCCCACATTTCCTCCATCCCCTGCTGTGCAACACAACTGCAGGAGATGCCTAAAGCAAGCGCCACTAAACGTAATTTCATTTCTATTTTATATTAAATGCGATTTATTAATTAGGCATTAAGATCTTAGCTGAAGCATCCCTGCAGCAACGAATGATCTAACAATTGAGCGGCGCTTCGGCTCCATCCCGAATGCTTTCGGGATTCCGCTCAGAGTGACGATAGCGACATTTATCATTGCTACATCGATGTTTGCCCGCAAATGACAAACTCCAGGTGACGCTCTTTCTTTCGTCATGCTGAGGGTAGCCGGAGCATCCCTTCAAGCTGTACTGCGGGAAGCAGCGCACATCGCCAACACTTATCTATCTTAAAGAGCTACAAAACAATCCCCAGCCACACACCTACTTTCCATTCACTAAGAAATACACGATCCGCACCGCATGCCCCTTTGATTGCGGATGCTGCTGATCTGCGATAGTGAGTTTCAGACGATGCGTTCCTTTTTTTAATCCGTCGCCCAACAGCAGGTACCAGGGCAGGTGCAGACCCTTGCTCCATTGGGTATAAAGATCCACTGTTTGCTCCGGGCCGCCGTCGATCGAATAACGGATCATGCCGGCATCCGGGCCCGAGGTTACCGCTATGCCCACCGAACTGCCCCTGAATAAAAGACTGGTTGAGGCGCCCGCGGTTGTCCCTTCCAGTACCGGCACTTTTACAAAGCCCGGCCGGGTACCAACACCGTCTGCCGGCTGCCAGGAGGGGATCCATGTAAAATCATTTTTAACCGATGCCTCTTTTACAGGTATATACCGCCCGCCGCCGTAATGAAGCGGATCCATGGCCACGGGTATTTTTTTTACAACTATGGCCTTGGGTGTGTCACCTCCCAGCTGCGTTTGCAGCAAGGTCTTTATCGAATTAAAATACAATTCCTGTCCAAAAGGCGCGGGATGCAGATTTTTAAAGTCGTATTCCCAGGTAAATTCTTTATGAGCGATTCGTGCGTTGACCTCTGCTGCCAGGTTGATAAACGGCAATCCATAATGTTTGGCCACCGCTTCATGTACCGTAATTTCTGCAGGAATATTCCCGGCCTGGTAATCGGCCAGTTTAAACTCATCGGCAAACCCCATCAGCACAATATCCATGGCGGGGTTTGCACTGAGCGCATGCCGTACAATGCCCTCCAGCGCCCGGCGCTGCTGCGTTTCGGGCGTACCATTTACCCGGTCGTTCACTGCAGCTTCAATAAAAAGCAAATCAACCCGGCCCTGGTCCAGCACATCTTTCTGCAACCGGAAGGCATGTGGTAAACTCCCCAGCGAGGGAATACCTGCATTTAAAAAACGGAAGCGCGTTTCCGGGTACCGCTCCGTGAGGTACTGTTCTACCTTGTTACGCCAGCCCGTCATATGGGTGATCGATCCGCCCAGGAAGGCCACCGTTACCTCCTCTTTATGCCGGATCCGGAACAACAGGTTGTCCAGCTTCCCGTAAGAACGGATATAGTCAGCTGCGGGCAGGGGCTGTGGTTGTTTCCGTACATTTTCATAAACAAACCCCGCCAGGGAGGCTATATTTTCTATGGGGAAATGATGTCCTTCCAGGTCCTGCTTTCCGCGGGTCATGGGAATAACGGTTGCCGGCCCGCCCTGGCGTATATAGTTCTGAACCAGCACCAGGGTATTCTCTTCTGCCGGAACGATCTGGTCCTGCAGTCCGATCACGTGCACAACAGGGACCTTGTATGCAGCGAGCGCTTCCAGATTGTCCTTCGGCTGATCAGAATACTGCAGGGCCTCGCTTTCCGTCAGTCCGTATACCTTCAGCAATTTTTGCCACTCTGCCGGAGCACCTTTACCCTTTCCTTTTCCGGCGGGCCAGCTGGTAAAATCGCAAACCGGGGCTTCAGCATAGATACAGCTCACTTTTGACGGATTCCGTTTTGCCCAGCCATACACATATAATCCACCACGGCTTACCGCCTCCAGGGCCGGCCGCGGTGCAAAATGTAATTGTGTTGTGAGGTAGGTATACAAATCATCCCAATGGTTCATGGCGCTGGCATGTCCGAAGCGATCGCTGGCATTGATATAAGCAATGTACACGCCTTTCCGTAACAGCAAACTGTCCATATCCGTATGCCATTCCGGGAAATAGGCACGCCATACCCATGGTTTACCTTCCAGCGGCGCAGGAGGCACCGTATACCAGGCCTCATTACCATCCAGCTTAAAGGTTACCCGTTTAAATCCTTTCCAGGTAACTTCTTTCAGATCCGTAATGGTTTGGGCGCTGCCTTTACAAAAACCGATCCCGGCGGCAAACAACAGCAACAACCATTTTTTATATTTCATGCACATGCATTTATTCCGGCAAGATCAAGTCAAGCACATTACAAAATAAACGAAGTTTTACGCATTCCCCGTGATGATTACGGGATTTCATAGATCGTTTTTTGGCATTCCTGTAAACTATTTGTTCATCAACCCGGCCTGCACTTCTTTACAAGACATTCCGGTACAGTTTTGCGGGATCTGTACCTGCGGGCACCAGCAAAATACGATCCTTCGCCTTTGTCTGAACCACCAGCATACTGCCTTTTAGCGTTTGAAACCGTTGTCCGTTTTTATATACCGTAACCGTTGCACCCGGCCAGGGATTTTGAACCCGGCAGGTTTCCCCGGCGTTTGATAACAACTCTACAAATTCGATTGCGCCCTTCTTTATTGAAGCGGAGGTCATAAAATCTCCGCGGCACAGCAAACTGAACTGTGCATCCCAGTCTTTGGGCCAGGCCGGAAATACCCGGATCACCGGATCGCCGCCCGGAGCAGTGGGGGCACTTTGACAAAGGGCCAGGTGCATGGCGTCAGATGCGCGCCCGATACGCTGGATATTGGTCGTATAAAACCCCTCACTCAGATCCATCCGGTTTTCGAGGACCGGGTTCCGCGCCGCGCCCTTTAGCTGATTGGGGATCAGCGCCCGCACGGCATCTGCCCGCCCCAGAACCGCTGCGGCTGCGGGTATCTTTGACAAAACATGCGGAAAGGTTTCTGCCGGAGCTGTATTTCGGAAATATCCGTCGAAGGTATTATTGGCAATGGTCAGCATAGACGGATCACCGCCCAGGTTGCAAAGATCAAAGAACCATACCGGCATGGTATTACCATCCGGCAGGCGTTTGCCGTTTCCACGGATAAGACTGGTCGGCGGCAATGATCCCACCCAGGCTTCGGGCTGACTGGCCATATCCGGGTAATTTTTTGTTGTGGTCAGTGGTGAAAGATGGGTAATAAATTCCTTCCATACCGGCCGCATGGCTGCATCCGTATTCAATAACTCCGAGGCCCTGATCACCACCGGGAAAAGGCCCATCATGGAAGCGATTTCTTCTACCGTATTGTGTCCGCCCCAGATGGATTCGTTATCATTCACATGCCGGATATGGTACTTTCCGTCCTGCTCCTTTTTTACATTCGGAAAATTGCGGTAGAATTCCGCCATACCCTTTAACATAGGATAGGCCTTATCCCGCAGCCAGTTCAGATCCTTTGTATATTCATATTTCTGCCAGTACTGGTAGGCGATTTTTGCACCTCTTGAAAAGATATGATTCACCGGGCCATAAGCGCCATCTCCACGTTCCGTATATTCCCATAACCCGTTTTTCCATTCGCCGGTATGTTTCCAGTTCCACCGGCTGAGAAAAGGCTGTTTGGCAAACGCATAGTCCATAAATTTTTTTGAGCGCTGCTCCCAGGGCTTCCGGATCAGGTAGAGATCCCGCATCTCTGCGGCAATATCTTCCGGTAGTGCCGGTACTCCATCAAACCCGACTGTTTCCGGTATATAGATCCCTTTTGATCCCCATTGCTGGATGGCGGCGCGTTCAAAGGTTGGGTATGCATTGCTATACATTTGAAACATCGGATCCATTAATTCCAGGTGATTGGTTGGATACAGGGCTTCATAATAACAGCTTTGATTTGCGCCCCAGAAGGCACCACCCCATTGACGTGCATCGCCCCCGGTGGTCCATAGCATACCGTTAAATTTTGTAGGAAAATCCCCCCTGGAGCTGGAGGCCATCACATAAAGAAAATAGGTATAATTTTTTTCGATATAATCTGCCGTACCATCTGCACTGCTCAGGTGTACAAAGGACTGTTTCCAGAACTGACTCCACCACTGCCGGTTGGATGCTTCGATTCCTTCATAACCCTTTTGCTGTGCCGCATCCAGTTTACGGATCGCCGCCGCTCCTACATCCGCCGTTGAATCGAAGGAAGCAGCGCTTGCAATAAACACGCTGGAATGCGCGGTACCCGGGGCAATATTCAACCGCACGCAGGACGCATTTGTTTTTTCTGCACTGGCTTTTCCTCCTGTAAGTCCGATCACTACAGCCGAACTACAGTAATAACCATCTTCTTTAAATACCTGTTTCAGCAGGATGCGGTCCCCCAGGGTTTCAATGGTGGAAACAGCCGAATGGTTTCCCCTCAGCGAAACCGGCATCCGCAACATCCGCAGGTTTACCAGCAATGGCCGGGCAATAGCACGGTTATCTTTAATATCTACCGCCATTACATCCGCCTCGTTCCAGGCCAGCACCTTTGCCTGCACTGCGTTACCTGTTACTGTTGACACGGCGTTGTAGCAAGACAGCTGCTGCCGGAAATCGTTCCCTTCAAATACCGGTTCACCAAAATCCAGGTCCACATAACCGGCGCCGCCGCAATAGTCGGTATTCCGTTCAAAAAAATTATTGGAGGCAGAGTTGCTGGCAAATACATCTACCCGGTTGATCTGCATACGTACCTGGGACGGGGTGGTCCAAACCAGGCTACCCATACGCCCGTTGCCCACCGGCTGCCCCGCTTCACTCCGGGATGCCGGCCGGTCGTATACCAGGTCGGCCCTTGATACCAGTTTCGAATAATCCACCTTTAACAGCGAAGCTGCCGGCGCTTTGGATCCCTGGCCCTGGGCCGTCAGGAAGAAAACCAGGCCCGTAATGATTGAACTTATTTTTCTCATAGCGATTCATTTATTTCAGGAGTAATGGTTGCCGTCTTTTTATCCCAGTCTACGGTGATGGTGGTCCCGTCTGAGAATGTTGTACGCTCTTTTGTAAACTCCTTATTTAAAAATTCATGATTGGTCATGGCTGCAAAGGCCAGCCGTTTATTGAGGGCGCTCATCCGTTTCACCTGAGCCAGCGCTTCCGGCCCGGCATCAAAATCCCTGCCCAGCTGCGGCAATCCTGCATTCAGCAAACCGTACAGGTCGCCGGGATTGTATGTGGTAAGAATGGCATCGTGGTACACCAGGTCCCATAGCGGAACCGTGATCCCGCTGCGGGCTTTCAGCGGCGATGAAAAATCAACAAAGGGTACCGTCCAGTCGCAGGCGGTTTCCGTACCCACGATACCCAGGTGCGCTTTGGCCCAGCGATAGAGTTTGATGCGCTCGTTCATGGCATCCGTTCTCGATAGCCTGTTTTGCGGATTAAAATCTTCGTCGGGGGGAACGTATCCAAAAACGTCGAGATAAGAAGCCTGTGGTTTTATATCATGATCAAACAGCCACTGGTAATTTTTCTTCATGTGACCCAGCATAAACCGGCCGTTGAGGTACGACATTTTGCCGCCATCCCAGTAATCCATATATGGGATTTTTCCTTCTTTAAAGTCGCCAAACCGGGTACCCGGAAAGATTGCAGGCAGGGATGTGCTGTCTTCTTCATGGATGGCGAACTGCGTGTTAAAGGAAGGTGCATCTACATAATAATCCCGGTACTGGTCGTGTAATCCGAAAAGGTAACCCATTGCTTTTAGCTCCCGGCCCAGCCGCTGCATGCCTTCCCAGCCGCCTGCTGCGGGAGCAGGTGGTAAAACATCCGGGTGTTGCCGGTCGTACCCCAGTTTGGGCCAGCCAGTAAGCACCACCATCAGGCCTGGCAATCCTTTCGTTTTCCATTCCCGGAACTGCTGTGCACGCTGATCAAAGGTTACTATGGAATGCCGGGTGGCAGAATCCCGCTTCCAGCGGGCACTTACGGGAAGATAGTCGGTAAGGATACCGGAACGGACAATGGGTGTACTGATCAGCGCTCCCACTTCCGGCTTTGCAGCCACCTTGTCTTTCAGGGATACAAACCACCCATTTTCTATCGCATATTGCCGGTATCGCTTTGCCATATCCACATAATTCCCTTTCTCAAAAAAGCATATGCGCACGGTGCGGGGATAACCGAGTTTTCCAAGGCTCGGGCGCCAGCGCGGCCCGACAACCGTAGGTCCTCCGGCCGGATGCCGGAACTGATATGCCGCATCATTGGGTGTTTCCACGATCAGCATCATGGCCGTAAGGCCTTTCTGAAACCCCCACCAGGACATGGACCAGTCTTCGATCACGTTGCTTTGCAGTTCACTGCGATCCGTGCGGGTGATGGTACCGTCTGGTGCTGAAGTACGTATGGGATGATAGGGCCTGGGCCAGTTGCGGGGCAATAATACGCCCCGTACATTGCTCAGCAGGGTATAATCCACCGCAGATGCATCCAGGGCCGCCGGCCAGTCCAGCTTGCGCACCACCGCATTTTTTTCATCCGCAGCAATATCAAAAACCAGTTCTTCTGCAGGACCTTCCAGTGCCAGGGTGAGGAATAATTTCAGGTCGGTTCCGGCCCATCCTTCCAGGCTTATGCGGATGCCCGATTTATAGCCAGTGTTATAATAACTGATTTCCTTCCCGGAGGCCGCGGCAAGCCGCAGTGTTTTTTCTTTACCCTGGATCTTTACCACAAGGTCTCCATCCTGCGATGGAAAAAAACTCCAGTTTCCGGTGGCTGTTTTTACCTGCATGGACAGATCGCTGCTCTTTAGAACAACGGTGTTTTTTTTACCCGCGATCGTCCATTCATTATTGTGCTTACGCACTGTTACTTCCGGTGCCCCGAAGATCTTGTTTTCAAATACCCGGTCATTTCCGGGGATGCCGGGCTGTTGCGCAACGGCTCCAATGCAGCACAGCAGGGCACCTGTTATATAGCCCCAGCATCGCAGCAGGAACGGGATCCGGCTGTTTCGTATATTATTTTGCATAATGATTTTGTTTGTGAATGAATGTTGTGAATAGCCGCTGAAACACTGAATCACTGAAAGGGTTTAAGAATTTTTCTTGCCAAGTCTGTCTGTCTCCGGTCCTTCCGTCTTTGCGGCTACCAATTCAACCGCAAGGTTCAATAGCCGCAGAAATACTCAATCAAAGGCTCAAGAACTTTTACGATCAACTACTCCTCCTTCGCGTTACTTCGTGCCTTTGCGGCTTCGCGGTTTCAACGCCACAGATATACTGAGACACTGATACTTATCACTATCAACTTCTCACTTTCTCTACGCCCCCTAGCGGTAATCCGGGTTCTGGAAATCAACGCCCATCATATCCACTTCTGTTTGGGGAACCGGCCAGTAATAAAAGCGGTCTTCAAATACCCGGGTTACATTACCCGGATCTTTATAGCCATTCAGCACCTCCTTCGCAATTTTCCAGCGTTTGATATCATAATACCGCAATCCTTCAAACGCCAGCTCTACCCGGCGTTCATTCCGTATGGTGGCCCGGGTTAAGGGGGCTGCTTTTGCCGGCATCCCAATACCCGGGCGTGCTCTTACATCGTTGATGGCCTTTAATGCCCCCGGATCACTGGTACTGCCACCGCCCAGCTCTACCATCGCCTCCGCATACATCAGCAGCACATCTGCATAGCGCAGTTTTACAATGGCCTGGGAGCTTCCGGCGGGACCTCCGGAACCATCGTTAACGGTAAGGTTAATATATTTCCGCATACCCAGGTTATTTACAGAAGGTGACTCTGCTTTAAACTTGGCTTCATTATTAAAACCGATAGCAGGGTTATATGCCCATGGATCGCCGGGGGTAAAGAGCGTCAGCTTTAGCCTGGGATCGCGGTTCTGATAAAAATCATTGCGCATCCGGTTCTTCGGATCGTAAGCCGATGGGATCACCGGTGCTACCGGGGCTGTGCCATCTTTCATCTCATAACAATCTACCAGGGTATGCAGGGGTACCATCGAGAAGCGGGAGCCATAAAGCAGATCCAGGTTATGTACCGCTGTTGGGCTGCTGGCCTTTACCGAAAAAAGAATCTCGGGGTTGCCATCCTGCTCCCCCCAAAAAATGCCCTGGTAGTTTTTTGCAAGGGACGCCTTCCCTTCATCCATTACCTTCTTTGCTGCATCAGCCGCATCCTGCCATAAACCGTTGTACAAACACATCCGGGCCTTTAACGCCAGCGCCGAGGCCCGTACCGGATGACCGTCTGCATAGGCGATGTTGGAAAGTCCGGTGGCCGCACTATCCAGATCCTGCATCATTTTTTTTACGATATCCATCCGGGATGCCTTCTTCGTCTTGAATACATCCGGGCCAAATCCCAGCAGCTCCGTAATCAATGGCACATCTCCATACAGCATGGTCAGTTCATTATACATGAACGCCCGGAGAAAATACGCTTCGCCCTTCATACGGGCCTTGTCCACATCTGTAAGGTCCGGTACCCGGTGCAGGTTTCCAAGAAACCAGTTACAACGGGCGATGCCTTTATAAGCATCTGTCCAAACACGTGTAATAATTCCTCCGGTAGTAGGTGTAATCACACCCCGTGAAATATCCGTATAATTATCGAGGGTCGAATTGCAGTAGGCATTGTCTGTTAACCCTTCAAACTGCAGGGAAGAAAAAGAGCTCTGGTCAATGGCAAAGGCCGGCGTCCGCAGTGAGCTGTAACAACCTGTGAGCGCCAGTTCGGCATCCTTTTTTGATGTCCAGAACACTTCATTGGTTATTTTATCAAACGGTTGTTTATCCAGGAAATTATCTTTCTGGCATCCGCTCATCAACAGGATGAGCATTCCCCAGAAAAAGAACTTTTTTATCGTATAGATCATCATAATCGTAAATTTAAAAAGTAACTTTAACACCAAACGTATACACACTGGCCTGCGGATAAATGGCAAAACGGCCACTGGTATTATCCGTAATCACCCGCTCAGGGTCGCCTTTAAAATCGGAGAACGTCAGCAGGTTATCCCCGGAGAAATACACCCGCAGCTGCTGTGCCCGTATCCGCTGCAATAGCCGGCTGTTGAAATTATATCCCAGTACCAGGTTCTTTAAGCGCAGATAGGATGCATCCTGTAACCAGAAAGAGGAAGCCGCGGTAATGGGCATGTACTGATCTACATACATACCGGGCAGCTTATTGGTTGGATTCTCCGGTGTCCAGCGGTCTCTCCAGAATGTGGGCGGCGGCGACCATTGCCGGAATGCACCGTAGCCCCATTGATCCGTATACACTTTGATACCGGCCACCCCCTGGAAGAATACCGTAAGATCAAATCCTTTATAAGCAGCTCCCAGGTTAAACCCATAGTTAAACTTCGGATATTGTCCGGGGATCACCACCCGGTCGTACGCATCCACCTTGCCATCCGGAACCCCGTTGGGCCCGCTCAGATCTGCAAAAATGAGGTCACCGGGTTTGGGAGTATATTGCTGCTTCGGTGCGGCATTGATCTGCTCCTGGTTTTGAAACACACCGATCCATTTCCACATATACCAGGAGTTCCAGGGCAATCCTTCTCTTCTTAATTTGTTGCTCTGAATTTCTTCCGCGCCCAGTTTGGTTACACGATTTTTATAGGTGTAGTAACTGGCGCCTGCAAAAACATCAACATCCCCGAAGCGGTCCTTGTAATCAAGGCTGAATTCAAATCCCTTGTTCTCCATGGCCCCGGAATTAATGGTGGGTGCGCCCATTCCTACAAAAGCGGGTACCTGCGCCATTCTCAGGATATTCTTTGTTTGTTTGGAAAAGTAATCGAAAGTACCGGAGAGCTTATTATTGAACAGGGAAAAGTCTACCCCAACCCCGGCGGCTGTTGTTGTTTCCCAGGTAATATTCGAATCGGCAAGATTGGCGTTCAACACACCGGTGGCCACTTTATCATAAATGTATATGCCATTATCCAGCAGGTTCTGATAGGGATAATTGCCGATGTTCTGATTCCCCAGCCGCCCCCAGGAGCCCCGGATCTTTAAATTGGAAAGCCAGGAGGTCCCTTTCATAAAGCTTTCCTGTGATACCCGCCAGCCGGCAGACATGGATGGGAAAGCGCCCCATCTTCTTCCTTCGCGGAACCGGGAAGATCCATCTTCGCGGAGACTTACCTCAAGCAGGTAACGGTTGTCAAATGCATAGTTCAATCTTCCGAAAAACGATTTCAATGCCCATTCATATCCATAACCATTGGTTGTTTGAGCATCCGTTCCACCGGCATTCAGCGCCGGCAGATTCTCTGAAGGAAAATCTCTCCGGAAACCCGCCAGCTGCTCATAACTGAAATTTTCCTGGTTGTAACCGGCCAGCACTGTAAAATGATGCACATCATTAAACACCCGGTCATAGTTCAGGGTGGAGTAAAAGGTATAATGAATGTCTTCCTCCTGGGTCTTTGTAAGCGTGATATACGTTCCCAGGTAGTTTTGCTGCGGTGCATATACACCATTGGCATCCGGCTGGAACAGGAAGGTTGGCAAAGGTATATTCAGCCGGGTTTGTTTGTCGGTATTATAGGTTACACCGCCCTTTACCTGCGCCTTTAATCCCTTTGCAATATTTACATCCACATAACTATTGGCCATTACACTATATGCCTTATTATAATCCTTACTTGTTTGCATCACCGCATACGCGTTCTGATTGGTCGTTTCAAAATCATAGGCCTTGCTGACCACCCGTCCGCTCCCATCCGGCAGGTAGGGCGACCATAGCGGATGTTGGGCATAGATGCTTAACACCAGGTTCTCCGTATTGCTAAACGGATCCATGCGGTCCCCCTGCATAAAGCTGATATTACTGCCAAAGCTGATCACCTTGCTCATCTGGGTACGGAAATTGAACTGGGTATTATAGCGTTTGTAACCGGTTTTTATAAGGATCCCATCCTGGTCGAGGTAACCCAGCCCGAAGTTGTAGGTGGTCTTTCCCTCCCCTCCGTTCACACTAAGATAGTGCTGCTGTATGGGCGCATTTTTAAACATCAGTTTTGTCCAGTCGGTGTTGGGATACTGTGCCGAGCCATTTCCGTTGCGATAAGCGTCGATCTGTGCCTGCGCATACAGCTTACCCGTGTTTTGCCCGGTACGGTTAATACCTTCATTGCTGAGCTCCATAAATTCTACTGAGTTCCAGATCAGCTGCGGTACACCAGAAGGCTTCTGCAATCCCCAGTTATAGGAATATTCTACATTGAGCCGGCCCCTGGTACCGGCCTTTGTCGTTACCAGGATAACCCCGTTGGCAGCCTGCACGCCGTAAATGGCAGCAGAAGCGGCGTCTTTTAACACCGAAATATTTTCGATGGCATTCGGATTTACATTGGTTAAGGAACCCGGTATACCATCAATAAGCACCAGCGGATTGTTACCTGCCGAACTAAAGGTACCCACCCCGTGGATCTGGATGGAAGGGTTTTCCAGCCCCGGCTGCGCCGAATTCTGAACCACCTGTAACCCTGGTACCTTACCCTGTAATAACAAGGATGTATTGGCGGCCGGCCGTTTTACCAGCTCCTGCCCGGAAATGGTGGAGACGGCTCCCGTAAGATTTACTTTCTTTTGGGTGCCGTAACCTACAACGATCACCTCTTCCAGTTTGCGTTCGGCGCGCTCCAGGACGATGGTTGCCGTTAACTGGCTTACGGGCATTTCTTTTGTCATAAAACCGACCACCGAAATGACCAGTACCGATTGATCATCTTTTACATTGATCAGAAAGCTTCCGTCTTCTTTTGTAAATGTGCCATTGGTTGTACCCTTTTCAACAATGTTTGCGCCGGGTACCGGGGCTCCGGTATCATCCACAACGGTGGCCTTTACTGGTACTGCAGCCTGTTCCGGTTCATTGCCAATGATTACGATCAGCCCCTTATTCATCCGCTTGTAGGAAAAGCCGGTCGTTTTTAACAGTTGCTGCATAACGTCGTCGATCGTGGCATTTTTGGCCAACACATCGATCCGCTGTTTACTCAGCGCCACACTGTCGCTATACACAAAGCGGTAATCATAGCGTTCCTCAATGCCTTTCAAAACCGAAGTAACGGCAATGTTTGACTGTTTTAAACTGATCCGCTCCTGGGAAAAAGTATCGGTGGCGATCGCCTGGCTGAAAGTGAGCAGGACGATAAAGACGACAAGCTTCATTATCAATAGATATTTGATAATTAATTGCACCCCATCGCGCATGGCAGGGCAATCTTTAATTTTCATATTTTTGTAATGATTAAAGTGATGGAATATTGCTGTCCAGGCAATGATTTCTGTCCTTATCCGGCGGGAAATGTTAGGAGCATTTTCCGCCTTCTTTTTTATGGTTATGTTTCTTTTTTCATATGGAATCGTTTTGAAGTTATTTAAAAAGCAACACGTTATTTTTATCCATCGTATACCGGATACCAGCTGCCAACCGGAAGGATTCCAGCACATCGGCCAGGCTTTCATCCTGAAAAGTGCCGCTGAGTTTACGGTTGAACAACAGGGTATCTTTTACGCGGATCGTACACCCATAATGCCGTTCCAGCGTTTTTATAATGGTTTCCAGGCGTTCCTGGCTGAACACGAGTTGATTCTTAAGCCAGCGGGTTTCCGGAGTAACCGACGCCGCCGTATCATAGTTTACCTTAACCACGGCAATTTCCGGGAGTTCTTTTTGAACAGGTGCCATTGCTCCGTTCCGAACAATTACTTTCTCCATCGGTTTTAAGGTGATTTTTCCGGTTTCTTTCCGTTTAAACGCCACTTCCACCACTCCTTCCACCAGGGTTGCCTGGGCATCGGCTTCGTCCTTATAAGAACGTACATTAAATGCGGTTCCTACAGCCCGCACATCCATTAACGGGGTATGCACAATAAAAGGGCGGGCTTTGTCTTTTGCCACCTCAAAATAGGCTTCACCTGATAAATAGACCGATCTGGTTTTGGCCCCAAATGTATGATCGTACGTAAGCCGGGTGTCTGCATTTACCCACACCTTACTGCCATCCGGCAATATCAGGCTGGTACGTGAGCCCTTGTCGGTAGCAACCACATTGGATGCTTCCTTTTGCGGCTGCGTGCTGCCCATAAAAAAATAAGCCAACCCACCGGTAAGCAATGCAAAAATCACAGCCGCCGCTGCCATCCACCTTACCGGCAACCTTGCAACCCGGCCCCTGCCTGGTTTTTCGACCTGCCGGATCCGGTCACGCAGGCGTTTTAATTCTGCCTCACCACTGCCGGCCATGCCACGGTTAAACAGCGGCTCCGATCCTGAAAGCAGTTTCAGTGATCGCTGTATTTCCGCGTAGGTTTCGTTTGCCGCCAGGGCTTCATACAGCTCCTTTTGTTCCAGCAGCGTAATTTCCCCGCTTTCTTTTTTTCGTAGTAATTCTATAAACCGGTTTCGTTCCATAAAGACTGCGCTTACAGGTAAAGAGTATCCGGCGGGCAATAACCCTTAGTCGTTTTAATTTTTTTTCTACAAAAGGTTTAGCAGTACGAATGATATGCGGTATGGTGCTTTGAAGGCCGCGGGCGTTTCTTATTTCATTTTTTGGGGTAGCTTACATACCCGGGCGTTTCCCCGCCCTGTAAATGGCGGCATGTTGTGGCAGTATGGTTTCCAGGCATTCCACGATGCGGCTGTAGGCCAGCCGCATATGGGCTTCCACGGTTTTTACTGAAATATCCAGTAAGTGGGCTACTTCTTTATACCGGAGCCCATCCTCCTTGATGAGCCGGAAAACCAGCCGGCATTTGTAAGGCAGCCCGTTGATGGTGGCTTCCAGCAGCTGTTTGATCTCTTTAGTGATTACGGCAGCCTCTGGTCCTTCATCCATAAGCGTGATCCGTTCGTTTTCTTCAGCTACTAACGGAGCCATTTGTTTGCGGGATTTCAGATAATGGACAGCATTATTTTTTAATGCCCGGTAGAGATAGCTGGCCGGGTGTCCGATAGCCGCCAGATTTTTCCGGTTTGTCCAAAGGTTTACAAAAAGATCCTGCACCAGGTCCAGCGCCACTTCCGTATCCCCTACGATGGATAGGGCAAAGGCTTGCATGCCCGGCGCAAAATGCAGGTATAATTTTTCAAAGGACTCATGACAGTCATTTGCTGCTGTTTGCTCTAACCATTCCTTTATCGTTTCGTTCATATGCGCCACCTGTTGACCATCGCCCGGGTATTTCCGCAATGCATCCCTGCTATCCAGCCCTTATAAATAACCACAAAGAACGTCAAAAATTGTACGCTGTATTTGCAAAACATTCAACGTTATTGTCATTTCCTTCCGGTATCCGCGATCACACCGGCTGCTTTTTCACCAAGCCGGGCTTTTAACTGTGCCTGGTACAAACTTGCAGGAACAACGGCTGCGCCGTGTGCATCATAGGTTCCTCCGGGAAGGAATGGTTCCTTATTAAAAGGCATGGCTTTCTGCTGTTGTTGTCCGGTTGAGCCGATCACCCAGTTGTACGCCCCCGGTGGCTGCTGGTTCAGATAAGACTTGGCCCTGCAGTTCCAGGCTACGGCCCAGCCGATGGCCCAGCCATGCCCGGATCCCATTTCACCGCGGTTCATAAAATCAATACCGCCATCCGGCACATCGCAGGCATCCACCAGCAGTCCGGTAGCCCAACGTTGATGGGGTTGTATCCAGCCATTTCCCGTAAACCTGCAATGCAACAATACGATCGGTCCGCTTACTTTGGCTCCTGTTGCCAGGAAGAAGACATTATCTCCCTGGATCGTACACCGGTTGAATAATAGCTGGGCTCCGTCGGCCGACAGGTCCGCCGGCTTGGCCGATCCAATGGTAGGTACCGTATGCCGGATATCAAGATCGGTAACAGTGATTTGCTTGCCCCCAATGCCGATACTATTCACCGTATTACGGACTGCTATGTTACGGATCCAGCCATCTGTTAAACCGCGTGTCCGGATAGCCGAATGATGCCCCTGGCTGATGGTGACCGACTGTTCCGGTGCATCGATCTCCAGGTACTCCACACCTGCATTTTGAACGCCACCCGTTTTTACTATTTTTTGTACCGTAGCGCCGGGCTTTATAAAGGCCGCATCATAACTATCCGTAAAGGGAACATCGACTGTTATCTTGTTTCCGCTGATGGTTTTGATGGTTCGTTCAACCGACAATTCGCCGGTAATCCAGGTTTGTTTTTTCCCATCGCGCACCAGGCTATCCATTCCCATAAACCGTATCCATTCCGGCGTGATTGGTTTTGTGATCACTACCAGGTCTCCTGCTGCAAATGCACTTGCATCTGCAACAGTGATCCGGTCAGTACCCGATGGTATATAGGTATCCGTGATCCCGGTTTTGCCACCCGATGTTTTTATTTGAACCGGCGCTTCCAGCCGGATGGCCACATGTGGTACACCAGTCATCTGGATCTTAGTAGCAGTACCGCTGCCACGCAATACAATGCCGCTGCTTTGAATGGTAATGGTTTGCGCACAGGAAAATATTCCCGGAGCCAGTACTACCGCCCCCCTGAAACCATCTGTCAACGGCAGCTTTGCCACCGAATCGATCGCTTTTTGAATATTGGGCGTATTGTCTCCGGAAACAGGCGTTATCCTTACCACTTCTTTTACTTCCGGCAGGTTTACACCTCCGCCTTTATAACCCGCATAAGAAAAATCCATGATCCGGTCTCCTCCTGGAGTGGTGGCATAGTCCAATTGCCCTGCGGCATTTACCCGTACCCAACGGCTTTTATTTTCATTGCTGACCGGCTGCTTTATTTTTTGCGCTACAGCACTGCCTGCAAACAGCAGCAGCGCCAGCAGTGTGCCGGCACTTTTTAAATGAATATGATGGTGCATGGAGTGGAAACCTGTTTTCTGAAACCTTTCATTACTGACCCGTTCTGTATTGAACACCTGCCTTGCTTGCGGCATCTGCATCTACAAATGCATTTGCTTTGGCCACAGCCTGTATTTTTTCCAGGGTGATGGCACCGGATGACTTTATTTTAACAATCGAAGCAGGTGCGCCCTCTGCACGAAAAGTGCATTGTGTCAATTGCGCATTCTGTACATCTTCCATAAATACAGCCGGACGCTCATCGGCCTTTTTTGTTTGCAGTTCGAGGGCTTTTACGCGGATATCCTGCGCATGGCGCAGCCACAAACCATAGGCCGGTATCACCGGACCAAAGGTTTTTACTTCCGGATACTGAGTGATGGCTTCCGGTACAACCGCATCTGTTTCACTGGCTGCGCCACCACCCGGCAATGTGATCCGGATCTTTTCAAGCGTAATGCCGGTAATCCTGTGCTCCGGCACACCCGTGATCAGGATGCCGCTGGCAGATTTCAGTTGCGTACTGTCGGCCGAAACGGCGGTAATATTTTTCAATACCACGTTTTCAAATTTCCCGGTACGCTGCTGTTCGTCCTGTCCTTTGCGGAACACACTGAGCCGCGATCCCAGGCGCAGCAATATGGGGGTGCGGATATTGTTCATGGTTATATCAGCGATCCGCACATTTTTTATCTGTGCACCGTCAACGGATAGTAGTTTAATGCCTCCATTGCGGGTATCATTGATCACACAATCGCTGATCGTAATATTTTCAAAATTGGCCATCGATTCTGTTCCCATCTTAATACCGGCCTGGTGACTTTTCAACCGCAGCCCGGTTGCCTTTATGTTTTTGCAGGCCATTTTACTGGAGGTTGTTTTAAATACTAACGCATCATCGCCGCTTTCTACATCGCAATTGCGGATGGTTACGTCCTGACACCCGTCGATACCGATTCCATCATTGTGCGCTACACCCACGCTTACTATTTTCAGGTTTTCGATCCGGATATTTTTGGATTGGAAATAATGAGAGGTCCAGGCTCCGGCATATTTTAATATAACATCGCTAACCTGCACACCGGTGCAGCGCACCACCCGCAGCAGGAACGGACGACGCCCCCAGCGCTGGCCTTCCGGCCGCGTATCTTTTAGAATATGCTCCGCCTTCAATTTGCTTCCCTGCCCGTCGATGGTACCCGCTCCCTCGATGCCAATATTCCTGCGGTCTACCGCCACCAGCAGCGCCCAGCCTACATCAATGCCCAGCCCTTCCGTAAACGGATCGAGGTTGCGGTAAGCTTCGATATCGGTACTGCCCAGGAGGGTAGCACCTTTTTGAAAATGCAGCACCACATTATCCTTTAACTCGATGGTACCGGACAGATAATTCCCTTCGGGAAAAAAAACTTTTCCACCGCCGCTGCGGTTACAGGCATCGATAGCCTTCTGTATGGATACCGTATTCAGCGTAATGCCATCACCTTTTGCGCCGTAGGTGGTAATGCTTACATCGGCGGCGCCGGCATACAACCAGGTCCATGACAAACAAAACAAAAATAATGACTTCATATTGGGAGCACTTATTCTTTTAAATAAACTACAGGGGAACAGGAGTATGCGGAGACCGTGGCATGAAACAAAAACGCAAGGAGCACAAAAATTCGCAAGGCTGTTGTCCGTAATCACGGCGTATCGTTATTTCTCTCCTTTAAATCAACCGCTAACGCGCCATGGACGCAAAGAAACACAGAACTAAAAGCCTTTGCAGTCCCGCCGCATTCACCGCTCCATTTCACCGCTGCGTGAAATCAACCGCAAAGACCACAAAGCAGTACGGTGTTACTATTCGTAATCATGCCGTATCGCTGTTCCTCTCCTTTAAATCAACCGCTAATGCGCCAGGAACACAAAGAAATACAGAACTAAAAGCTTTTGCAATCCCCCACGTGCTGCTGCTTCGCCCTATCGCTGCGCGAAATAAACTACTTAATCCAGCTCTCCCGATTTCATTTTCTTGCCGCCTTTTGTATTTACATTGGTAACCTTGCCTTTTACCTGTAACCGGATCACGGAAGCAATGGCATCCGGCGCTGTTGCCGGCAGATCGATCACTACCGTTCCATTCTGATTACGGGCTTTTACCGTTTTATTACCCGCCAGCTGCACGGCGCTGATCACTTTATTGGAAAGACCCGGTACCACCAGTTTTCCATTCTTTGGCCAGTCAAATACAAATAAATTCAGGGTAGTATTATCGCCGGATTGCTTCATGGTGCATCTTCCCCATGTAAGATCCTGCAACGGACTGGCATGGGTGGCATACACCGCACTGCTGTTTACCTTCATCCATTGGCCGATCTGTGCCAGGCGCTCAATGCTTTCCTCCGGTACCGATCCATCATCCTTAGGTCCGATATTCAACAAATAGTTGCCACCCTTGGAGGCAATGTCTACCAGGTTCCGGATCAGGGTCTCTGTTGGTTTCCAGTTATGATCCCAGCTCTTATAGCCCCAGCTTCCATTCATGGTCATACAGGTTTCCCAGTCCTGCCCGTCCAGCTCTGCCTGTGTTGGAATCTTTTGCTCCGGTGTTTTGGTATCCCCCGGAAAGTTCGGGCGCTTTAAGCGGTCGTTGGTAATAATATCCGGCTGCAGTTTTAATGCATCCTGCAGTTTCCGGGCTGCTTCATCCGTCATATTAGTCGGCGTATCCCACCACAGCACAGCGATATCGCCATAGTTGGATAAGATTTCTTTTACCTGGGGTACCGATACATCATTAATATATTGATCGAAGGTTTTTGTTTCCTGTGCGGGATCCCAATGCCCTTTATGCGCCAGGGTGTATGCATCGATCTTTGCCGAATCCGGGTTCGCCCAGCCTTCCCGCATTTCCTTACGGGCAGCTGATCCACCGGGGTTATTCCAGTCCTGCGCCTGGGAATAGTAAAAGCCCAGTTTTATTCCATATTTGCGGCAAGCCTCCGCCAATGGCTTCAGCAGGTCTTTGCCGTAAACGGTGGCATCTACCACATTCCATTTACTGGCATTGGATTTAAACAGGGCAAAGCCGTCGTGATGTTTAGATGTAATGATGATATATTTCATCCCTGCATCCTTTGCCATTTTCACCCAGGCATCGGGATCATATTTCACCGGATTAAAGGATCTGGCGCGTTCCTGGTATTCGGCTACCGGTATCTTGCTGCGGTTCATGATCCATTCCGCACCGCCCCTGGCCTGCTGATGCCCGTGATATACGCCCGCCCATTGTGCATATACCCCCCAATGAATAAACATGCCGAAACGGGCTTCCCGCCACCATTTCATCCGGGTATCCTTATCTACCGACTGGCCATTTACCATGCCTGTAAGCAGACATATCAACATAACGATTGCGATTCTTTTCATATATTTATATATTTCTACCAATAGAGCGCTCCTGAGGGAGCTTTTTATTTGTTATGCGAGGCGTTCCGCTTCACATCTTTATTTCGCCGAAGCACCTACTTCAGTTGCTTTCAATGCATGGACACTCGTTGCTGCGGTGCTGTACTGATCCGCACCTGTATCCCATTTTCCGCTACGGGGCTGCCCATCCATATCTACTGCCGCAACCGGGTAACCGACGCCACCCGCGCCAATGGCCGGACTGTTTTTATCTAACCGCCAGATGCCATTTGCATCTTTTACCAGTTTTGGATCCAACACCTGGTAGCCGGACTCCGGCATATCACCGGGGCCTTTTGTTTTAAAAATAAGATTTCCCTTCCATTGTGGTGACGTGTAAGGTCCGGCAATGGATGCAGCCAGATCCCCGCCCTGGATAATATTGTTGGCAATTATAATGGCTGTAGCACCCAATCCATTTTTTCGACCCTGCTGTTCAATATTTTTTTTGTTGTTCACCAGCGTATTAAAGGCGATCAGCACCCGGTCTGGCCGGTCATGCTCTGTAAGCGGCGCACCATCCGCTACTTCTCCGCCTCCGTTACCCACGGTGATGGCCGGGTTACAGTTTTCAAAGTAATTGCTGAAGATATGATGGTCATCTCCGAAAATGCGGATGCCCGGTGTATTGAAAAAATAGTTACCGTATACTTCGCATTTATTTCCATGTCGCAATGTAAACTGTGCCGGGCAATCGCGGATGGTATTGTAACGCAGGGTTACTCCCGATGCCTTCACGGAGATCAGTTCATTTTCACCATGGCATTTCTCAAAAAGGTTATATTCAACAATACTGTTGCTGGTTGATAAACTAAATCCGCTTAAGCCGAACTGAAAGGTTTCAGCTCCGTTGGCACCACCCTGATCCGGAAAATTATAAAAATAATTGTGATGAATGTGCAGGCGCTCTGCGATCTGTTTCCCCTCACCCCGGATGGCCAGGATACGCCCCATTTCGGTTTTATTCTGAAATGTATTGTAATCTATTTCATGATCATTACCTGCAATGGTCAGGTATTCTCCCTTACCCGGTGTTTCAAAGATATTATGCGTCCAACGGCAAAAACGGGTTCCCGCACCTGAACGAGCCTTTGATGCTGCATGCGTAAATTTAAACCCTTCTACAACGATATAAGCGGCCGGACTCACCATGCTGATACCGCCGGCACCACTTATTTCTGCACCACCGGTACGCTCTGCCCGGATGGTAATGGGCTGTTGTTTTGTACCCTGCTGCGCGATCTTAATATCGCCGGCCGTTTGATACACACCATTTTTGAGGATGATGATATCACCCGGAGCCGCCCGGTTAATGGCTTGCTGCAGATCATCAATTGAAGCAACAGTAACAGTACCGGCCCATATGCGCATGGAGAGCTGTAACAATACCAATGCCAGTATATATTTTTTCATCTGTATTTATTTAGATCATTTATAAGACCGTTAATCATGTGCCTGTCCGGGATTGGGATTCGGGTTCTTCTCATATACATTAAAATCCGTCAGCCACAGGGACTCATTCTTTAGCAACGGACTTTGCCCAACCGGGGTCCGGTCCAGCCGTCCGCCGGCAAGGCTCCTGTAAATACCATATTTATTCCGCATGTACGAGCTGCCTTTCCGCCACATATCAATATTTTCATCTTTAAAATCCAGTAATACTTTTCCATCACTTACACGGGTGATTTTGCAGGAATAATAGCCATTGTGCGTATAATGGATCTCCTCCTGTACCTGTACCCATTCATCTTCAAAATCTGCCAGTGGTATGTTATCCACAATGGTGCCCTTCCCTGTGCTGGCGCCATCTACCGTATGGATGATCTGTACTCTTTTATTACTGCCGCTGCTGCTGGCACGGGGTGTAATGGTAATCAGCGGGCTTCCGTTATTGGGACCATCCTGGGCCTTTATCTGGTGAATGTGACAAAAACTGGAAGTGGGCTGAAATCCTTTGGGCAGTTTAAATTTCCATTCCAGCAGCTGCCATTCATCCCAGTTTCCCTGTACTTTAGCCCAGGTAGTATTGTTGGTAGCCGATTTCATTTCATTCCGCTGGCGGTCTACCGTACCCGAGCTGCAACGATCGCCATCGATCACCGGATCGATATGTATATTAAAACGGAACACATATTTATTGAAATAGGGATCCAATTCGGTATCACAATGAACGCCGTCCTGGTGTCCGCCATAGCCGCCGCTACAATGCGGATTTTCTGTATAATCAAACCCGTAGGGCTTCATATAGTTGTTAATCTCATTGTACTTCTTACCAGGCATGGTTGAATCGGATTGCATGGAGGTTGTAAGCTGGTATCCCCGGTAGCCAGGTCCCTGTACATTCATCATTGTACAGGTAGTACCGGCCTTCACCCATCCGGTTGTATTGACCCTTGCATAAACCGTATCCAGTTTCAATTCGATCACATATTGGTCCGCCGTACCCAGTTCTTCAAATTTGACAAAATTGGTGGTGCCAATCGTGCAAGCAGTATTGCCATTTGTATTTTTAATTTTCCCGGTCCAATCCACACCGTTCACCCGCGCTGATACGATGTTAGCAATGGTGGGACTGCCGTTATCCGGGTTTCCCAGGTTCAGGACAAAATACCCTACATCTTTGGCCTGCTGATTCCTGGCAATCGTATAGGTCCATACATATGCATCTGCCGACTGTGTGGTATTTAAACTGATCTTATAGGTGCCTGGATTTTGCCCCCCGGACAAAGCAGATTCGTTTGAGGTCTTTATTTCCCCGTTAAGTGAATTCCTGGTGCTACATGCAAAAACAAACAACAGCAGCCCCATAATGGTGGTACCCGTTTTCTTTAAACTTTTCATATGCAAAAACATTAAGGATGATCATATCGCCCGGATCGTTTTCAGCGATATATTTCATAACAAATAACCTGTTTATTTCATAAAAAGAACTGCGATAAATTTGCTTTCTGTTCAGCGATTTTACCTCATTTCACAGATCAACGTTAGCGCACCGTTCCGTTTTATGACCTGGTAAGCTACCACCATTACCACCCAAAAAGGCGCTTAGAATAATTTTTTTCCTGCGCGGAGCTTGCTTCCCCGTTGCAATGCTTCCAGGTAATAATAGTCTGCATAGCTCAATGGTTCATCCACCTCCGTATTCGTAAGCTTTGTTCCGGTACTGTGCAATAGTAAAAAGCCGCTTGCTGTACCAATGGGCGCCCGGTAACTTTTTGTAAGACTGCCAACAATCCGGTCGGCCTCCGCCTTGTATTTTTTTCCGTTGTTACTGTAGGTGCTCAGCTCATACAGGGCCGATGCAATAACCGCCGCAGCCGAAGCGTCCCTGGGTTCATTAGGGATGCCCGGTGCGTTAAAATCCCAATAAGGAATACCGTCCTTGGGCAGATTGGGATGATTGAGAATAAAACCGGCAATATGCTCGGCCATCCGGAGATACTTTACATTCTTTGTTTCCCTGTAACACAGCGTATATCCATACAATCCCCAGGATTGCCCGCGCGACCAGGCAGATTCATTGGCATAGCCCTGGTGGGTTGTCTTTTTGTTGATTTTACCGGTAACGGTATCATAATCCACTACATGGTAAGAACTGTAGTCCGGGCGAAAATGATTCTTCATCGTATGGTCTGCATGACTTACCGCAACCTGGTATAACGAACGGTCACCTGTAAGCTTCCAGGCTTCAAACAACAATTCAAGATTCATCATATTATCGATGATTACCGGAAAATCCCATTTGTTCTTGCTATGATCCCAGGACCGCAGTACCCCGGCAACCGGATTGAACCGTTTGCTTAAGGTTTTGGCCGACTCGATAATCACTTCCTTATAATGCGGATCTTTTGTAAGACGGTATCCGTTTCCAAAGCTACAGTACACTTTAAATCCCATATCATGTGTAGCACCGTTCGTCTTTTCCTGTTCTATATCTGCGGTAAAAGTCCGGGCGGTTGCTTCCCATTTTTTATTTCCCGAAAGCTCATACAGGTACCAAAGTTCACCGGGGAAGAAACCACTGGTCCAGTCGCGGGATGCCACCAGCTTTAATTTCCCATCTTCCAGTGTTCTTGGAGACACGCCTTTTTTATCCGTTTGTTTTGCCACAGCAATCTCCCGCAGCATTACGGTGGTTTGCTTTTCGGCGTCCTTTACCACACTGACTGTATTTATATTTTGTGCTGGGCCCTTTAATGCACCAACCATAAACGCAATAACGATCCCTGTTTTCTTCATATAAATGGGTTGCTTATTTCTTATTTGAGATTTGGGATTTGAGATTTGAAGTTTGAGATTTATCATCTGTCCGCACCAGCTGTACTTCCAGCAGTTTCATTAATTCTGTGCCGGAAATCACCCGGGGGCTGAGGACCAGGGTATTGCCCCCCTGTTTCAGTTCCAGTTTGCCAATTTTTTCCGTAATAACTCCGCCCTTCGTATTTTGTACGCTTCCTTCAATGGAGGCAATATTATTCAGCAATAACTTATAGGAACCTCCACATTCTTTCCCTGTTACATATTTAATGATCACATCATATTGGCGGGCCTCCATGGTACGCACCTTCCATATCAGTTGCTGTGCCGGCGACTTCCAGCCTTCTACATAATAGCGGTCGGCTTTTCCGTCACCAAAGCCAAATCCCTTTCCCTGTAACTGTGCATCAAAAGCCAGCAGACGTGTTACCGGAATATTGGGAGCAACAAAGAACAGATGATCTGTTTTTGGTTGTTCTTTTAATTCCAGCACTACTACCGTGTTGGCCACATCTGCGGTAATACCGGAGAGGTCGATCAATACATCATCGGGACCAAGGCGTTTTGCGCTTACCGTTTTTTTGCCCGATAGAGTGTAGGCCCTGCTGATAGCAGATTGTAATCCGCCTACATACAATTTCCTGTCCGCCGGAAAATCAAATACATGCAGGTATACTTTATTTCCCCGCATGGTGCTTACCCCCCAGTTCTGCAGTGGCAGCGGGCTTGGTGTAACATTGTAAACACTTTCGCTATTTTTTTTTACCCAGTTACCGATGCCCTTTAAAATGGTAAGATCTTTTATATCAATTGCCCCATCACCTTTCGGCCCGATATTCATCAGCAGGTTGCCACCGCGCGATGCCGCTTTTGCCAGCAACTGTATAAAAAAGGGAACCGTTTTATGACTGTTGTCATACCGCGAATATCCGTAGCTTTCATTGGTGGTTGGAATCGCTTCCCAGTCGGGATTATCAGGAACCGGTGCAAACTCCGCAGGACGGTCGCCGGTATTCAGATAATCGCCATAATTCCGAGCCGCACTTCTAGCCAGACGGCCATTTACTACAACATTGGGATCTGTTTCCCGTATCACTTTTAAGATCCGCAGGTTCTCCGAAAAGGGCAGTTTATGCGGGGTATCGAACCAGATGATATCGGGATGGTATTTTGTAAGCAGCTCTTTGATTTGTGGTATTGCCTTCTCATTAACGTACTTCACGGCCTTTGGCAGCAGTTCGGGATGATGATCAAACCAGTCACGACCACCATACAGGTTTTTATCACCGCCCGGGTTATTGTATTCCCAATCGTTACCCGGAGCATCCGGATGTTCCCAGTCAAATGCATGCGAATAATAAAACCCGAATTTGATGCCGTATTTTTTACAGGCGGTAGATAGTTCCGCCAGCGGATCGCGCTTAAACGGGGTTTGATCATGGATGTTAAAATCAGAAACAGCGGAGGGATACATGGCAAACCCATCATGATGTTTAGCCGTAATGATCATATACCGCATACCGGCATCCCGGGCCGCTTTTGCCCATTCATCCGCATTAAACAAAACAGGATTGAACCGGTGTGCCAGTTCCAGGTATTCGCTGCGCGGAATCATTTCCTTACGCATTAAATGCTCTGCATACCCTCCCACCTTTTTTCCTTTCCACTCGCCGCCGGGCAGGGAATAGATCCCCCAATGAATGAACATGCCAAATTTGGCCTGGCGCCACCACGCAATCCGTTCTTCATGTGTTTTCATGGACTGCGTCCACCAGCCGTTTACCGCTTCATTAACGGCCTGCTGATCGCGCTGTTGCCCTTTGTTGTACATGTCCTTATCCTCATCGCCGGCAACCTGCGCGGCTGCCGTAACAACACCGGCACCCAGCAATATTCCTAAAAACAAACGTTTCATATCTATCATTATGTCACCTCTTCGAGGTTGCTTTTTTCTTGTTTATTCCATCTTGGTACGGGTTCATCCAGATCAACGGGTTTCTTACCGGCAGGTTGCGGATCACTTCTTCCGTTTCTGGCGCATGGTCCAGTTTTTTCCAGGTTTCAAGCCAACGCTTTTCTTTAAATGCAAGAGCTCCAAACACCAGGGCCGGTTGAGCAACGGGCCAGTTGTTCCAATACATTACATCTTGTTTATAAGGCCAACTGCCCTTGTTGGCGATAAAGGGATAAAGAAAGGCAATCCCCTTTTTTATCGAACGCCCATCAGCAGTTTGATAGTTCCAGAGATCATCCGACTTTGTTGACAATACCTGGCAAATGGTGGTCATGGCATCCAGGTTAAATAAGGAATAACCAAAAGGCTTGGTACGTGCCAGCTCTTTGGGAAAACTTCCGTCCGCCGCCATTTGATTCGGCAGCAATACATTTTTATACCGGTCGCTGCAAAACTGCATCAGCTCCTTATTCCCGGTGAATTTTGCAAAAACCGCCACCTGCATAACCCAGCAGGTACCATGATTATTGGCAGCGTTCATTTCATCTTTGCCGTAGGGATGCGTGGTTAACCATTGCAAAAAACTGGCAAACCATTTTTTTGTTTCAGTCAATACCGACCGGTCCATTGCGGCATCCTGCTCCATTACAGCGATCCCCTGCACCACCTCCATCAACTGGATGGCATCGATGATACCAATACCGCGCCCGGTGGCCCTACCCTTTATGGCCTGCGCATACAAAAGATTCGGGTTCATTAACGTAGCGGTATCTGCAAACCAGGCCTTACAATGCAACAGTACCTGTTTTACATATTTTTGCTGCGGACTGATCCGGTAAGCCGATGCCAGGGCTCCTACGATCTGGCTGAAACGGATCATGGCCAGCCGGTGCGCTACAAAATTATCCGGGTTTGTTTGTCCGTCTTTTTGAATATACGGGCTATCTACACTCGCCGGGTTTGGCCACCAGTAATCACCTTCACTGTAAAATTCATGTATCCCACCGGCACTGCGGAACGCTCTGTGAGCCGTTACCGTTTCCGGCTGCTGCTGCATGGCCCAGGCAGCTTTTTCAAGCACCTGTTTTTTTAACGTGGTTTTTACCTGGGCAATATCCTGGGCAGAGAGCCATTGCGGCTGCAACAAAGCCACAAGCAAAACAAAGTATATAGTTCTTATTTTCATTAATATTTTTATACGTTGGTTTTTATTGGTTCGTGAGAACACGAACCATTGCCACAGTTGCCGCTGCAAACAATAATATCGTATATAGGAATAGGATCTTTATTTTTTTAAAGTTATCACAAGCGAACCAGGAGGCTCTGAGGAGACACCCATGCTTTCAATGCGGTCTTCCCTGCGCCTTCCCAATTCAACAATCGTTTACTGCTCCGTCATAAACGTCCAGGTGATCTTACTATATGATTGGACCTCTTTTTTATGCGAAGGTTCAATGCTGCCCTTTAATTTTCCTTTGGCATCTTTTTCAATACGAACGGTTCTCCAGTCGTAGTTGCCTTTTTCATAATTAAAAGTTTCTCCGTCATCGTCATATAACCGGTACGTGCCGGGCTTTTCGCCATATACGCGAATCTCCAGGTCTACTTTTTCACCCGCCTTTGGCGCATGCAGCAGTGGCGGCATCATGGGAATGATGCCACCATCCTTTACATATACGGGGATCTTATCCAGTCCGGGCGTAACGGTAATCACTTCTCCATCACCGGCATAAGCGCCGGTGTAGAAATCATACCAGCGTCCCTTCGGCAACACTACTTTTCTGGAAGTTTGACCCGCAAACAATGGTGCTACCAACAAATATTCTCCTGCCATATACTGGTCTTTTACCTCGCGGGTTACAGCCTCCAGGTACGGATTATCTTCCAGGTTATTTTTTACAGAACTATTTGTCGTGTTTACCTGGTATCCCGGTTCCAGGCTCATTCCGCGAAAAACAGGTGTGCCATCGAAATGATATTTGGCAAACTCCGAATACCAGTAGGGCATCATCCGCATACGCAGCAAAGAAAGTTCCTTTACCTGTGCTGCCACTTCCGGATACGACCAGGGCTTGGTACCGCTGGACCATGCATTAATCATCGCCATGGGCGAAAAGATCACGGTCTGGAAACGGCGCAACCATTCTTCGGCCGTTTTTGAAGCGCGTACCTCCGGTGTCCACAAAACGCCGATATACCCGCTGTTGATAAGCGCGGTAATAAAATCTTCGTGGTTATAATAATCGTTATAAATCACATAGGGATAACTATTGGCACCGGCATTGGACGCTCTCACCAATCCATAAGTACGTTCATTCCTGTTTTTAAAAAGATCGATGCTGTTTTTCATGGCCAGCACTCCATAAGTTTGGCGCATCTGTTCTCCGGACAGCCCCGAAGGAAAGGTAGCCACATCCGGCCACAGGTAATGATCATACCCATCTACTTCATCGATCTTATACCCGCTTACACCAATATCTACCTGGTCTTTTTTTAATTGACCGAAGAAAATATCGCGCGCTTTGGGAATGGTAAAATCCGGTACTTCACCTGTCCATACTGTATGCGATCCTGTATAAGGTGTGATGGCTTTATAGAAAGAAGCCGATTTGGATACATAGGGATTGATCCAAAGATTCAGCCGGATCCGTTTATCCAGCATTTCCTTTACAAAGGCCGCGGGATCGGGGTATCGTCTTTTATCCCATTCAAAAGTGCCGGGATAAGCGCGGCTCTGCCAACCGGGTTCCAGCCCGATAAAATCAAGCGGATATCCTTTTGCAGAAAAAGAGTCCGCTTCCTGTTTTACGTCATCTGCCGTAAACAGCGATCGCACCCGTTGTGTAAAGCCCAGTCCCCACCGCGGCGGCAACACCCCCCCACCGTTAAACAGGTTGTAACGGCGCACCGCATCCAGCGGCGTTGGCCCTGCAAAAACATAAACTTCCGTACCCGGTGCCGGCACCAGCAATTCCACTGCATCTGAATACGGCCTCGAGCTCCAGCTCTTATCGGTATTCCGGTCTTTTTCCAGGGGAGGATGCTTGCTGTCTTTACGCACACCCGATCCGGCATATACGTTGATGTACCGTGCTGCATTTACAAACACCCCATATCCTTTGGATGATACATAAAAGGGAACGGGGGCATGGGTGCGGCCATTATCCTTACCGCCGTAATGATCCATATGCAATTGCAGTATTTTACCCCGCTGATGCACTGTTTGAAAATTCAGTCCAAAACCAAATAACTGCTCGTCTTTCTCCAATGGAAAACGCAGGTTGGTTTTACCATCGGTAACGGTGCCCGAAATATCATCTTTTGAAAAAGGAAATGCCTGTTCACTCATCGTTTTCAGGCCTGGCGCCGGCGTAGCGCCGGATGCTTTTAAAAGATCATAGGTTTCCGGTTTTCCTACAACGCCTTTCCATACGCCCGGGGCCACCGGGCTCCAGGTAATGGATTGCGCGGCAATCCCGTTCCATATGGCAACAAATAAAAAGAGATAAATGATTCTGTAATACATAATGGATCTATAATGGTACAATCGTGTATTGTTTGCCTTTAACTGTTTTAAAATCGATGGTATACCCTTTTTTTGCCGGCAGATCTGCCAGCTTTGCTTCCTTATTTTTTTCATAGGGCGGCTCGCCATAAGCCGTCAGCAGGGCATTGGGATTGGCACCCATTGCCGGCACGGCCTTTACCTCCACTACTTTCACCGGTATCGCTGTATGTACCCGGCAATTGCCGCCGGATCCCGATAAAACCGTAGCTCTTACCAGGCGGCCACCAGCCCATTCCATATTCCATTGAAAATCGCCACGTGCCCGGATGCCTTTTACCGATCCGCTTTTCCATACAGAAGGTAAAGCCGGTAATAACGCGATCTGCCCGTCATGACTTTGTAACAACATTTCGGTAATACCTGCTGTAGCTCCAAAATTGCCATCGATCTGAAAAGGCGGGTGTGCATCAAACAGGTTGGGATAGGTACCTCCACCACCCATGGTTTCCCTGGCTTGCCTGGGATCGATATAGGTAAAGGCATCACTTAATATTTTATAGGCATGATCTCCATCCTGTAACCTGGCCCACCAGTTGATCTTCCAGGCCATGCTCCAGCCCGTACTTACATCTCCACGGAAGATCAGCGACTGTTTGGCGGCTGCCGCCAGCTCCGGTGTTTCGGTTACATTGATCTGGCTGCCGGGATATAAGCCGAACAGGTGCGATAAATGCCGGTGCTTATCTTTTGGATCATCCCAGTCTTTAAACCATTCCTGTAACTGACCATACTGACCGATATGATACGGATAGAGTTTGTCTTTTACAGCTTCCAGCTCGCCTGTAAATGCCGCATCTGTGTTCAGTATTTTTGCCGCCCGGATCACCGCTGTAAATAGTTCGCGTATGATGGACATATCCATCGTACTGGCTATTGTTAACTGGTATTCTTTTCCTTTTATTTTTATGGTATTTTCCGGTGATGTGGAAGGATTGGTAACCCAATAGCCAGAAGCCGGATCCTTTACCAGCCAGCGCAGGAAAAACTGCGCCGCACCTTTCATCAATGGGTAGCCTTCTTTTTGCAGGAAGTTTTTATCGCCGGTAAACCGGTAATGTTCCCATAAGTGCGTGGAGAACCAGCCGCTCGCCATGGGCCAGCAACTCCAGCGCGGCATTCCCCGCGGGTCATCCCATCCCTGTCCGCCGGGCGGTGATGTTTTGGCCCAGAGATCTGAATTGTGATGCGTTACCCATCCTTCTTCAATGCCGTAATTTGTTTTTGCGGTAACGGCACCGTTCACCGCCAGCTCTTTCATAAAATCGAACAGGGGCTGGTGACATTCCGATAGATTGGTATTCTCCGCCAGCCAGTAGTTCATTTCCGTATTGATATTGGTGGTATAGTTACTGCCCCAGGGCGGCTGCACATGATCGTTCCAGATACCTTGCAGGTTCGTTGGACGCGCACCCGGACGGGAAGCGGCAATCATGAGGTAACGCCCGAACTGGTAGTAAAGGCTTTGTAAAGCAAAATCATCCGGTGCTTTTGCAAACTGCTTCAGCCGTTTGTCTGTGGGCATTTTTATGCGGTTGGCATCGGTACCCAGGTCGATGGTTACCCGGTTAAACAGGGACTGGTAATCGTTTATATGTGCTGACCGAAGGGCCGCATATTTTTTTTGCAATGCCCGGTTCAATACCGTAGTAGCCTCAACAGCGGGATCTTTTCCTTCTTTGCCGGGTGATTTATCGAAACCATTAAAGCTGGTGGCTTCAGACAGGTAAATGGTTACCGCATTGGCACCGGATACCACCAGCGCTGTATCTTTACGGTTTACTGATCCGCCTTCGGCGATGATTTTTGCATGCACTTCAAAATTCATTCCTTCCCCATTCCAATCATCGTACACTACCTGCTGTGGTTCATACTCGCGGTTGGCCACAAATTTGGGAGCCTTCCCTTTCAGCACCAGCAGGTCCTGGTCTTTATTTTCCGTACGGTATTTCAGCTTACTGGTCAGCCCGGCCACAAAACTAATGGCATTTTTTTTATCGGCCGTAATGCGGATCATCATGATCTTATCCGGATGACTGATAAAGGTTTCTCTTGTATACTGTACGCCTCCGGCCCTATACCGAACGGTGGTTGTGGCATTGGTCAGGTCCAGATCCCGGTAATAACCAGTGGCCTGTGTATCTTTTAATGAAAAGTTCAGCCAGAGATCTGCCAACGGCAGGTAACGGGCCGAATAAGGACCATGCATTTTTTTCCAGACCACCGCGGCACTGTCATAATTACCGGCGAAAACCAGCGCCCGCACTTTTTCCAGTATGGCAGGGCCCTCCGGCTGATTGCCAGGATTGGGAGCACCCGACCAAAGTGTATTGTCGTTTAACTGATAGCGTTCCTTTACAATGCCGCCAAACACCATGGCTCCCGTTTTTGCATTCCCCAGCGGCAGGGCCTCCTCCCAGATGGTAGCCGGTTGTTCATACCAGAGCCTGAGGGCATTTCCGTTACCGGCGGTTTGTGCATTTAACGCCCAACCGGGAATTATCATTGACAAGAGAATCAAAAATCTTTTCATTTCTATATGCCGCCCCTACGGGGCTTTGTTTTGTGTTAAAAACCTGTTCTACCGATATGTTGCCCCGATGGGGTGGCCATCAGGCCGCTACCACGTCCTTATTAAACCATTAAGAACAGATCTTCGCTTAACCTTCCTTAACAGCTTAATGGTTTCCGGCCATTTTACAGATCCAGGAATGCCATAGGCAATTTACCGGATACTGCGCTTACCACCACCCGGTCTTTTCCTTTCTCTACACTGATCAGCGCCCGGCCGTTGTAACACTGTACATACCTGGATCCGGAGGAGGTTCCCAGGTCATCCAGTAAGCGGCCATCGCCGGTTGATCCAAAACGGATCCAGTCCATTGCATCCAGGCAAGGCACGCCCTTATCGTCTAACAGTTGCGCCTGAAGTGTAATAATACCCGCTTCTTCTTTTATTTTCTTTAATTCCACACGCGCGGGTTTTGTCCACTTTTCGGTTTGGTATTCAAAACGGATTTCATCGGTAACCGTTTCTTTTCCTTTTTTTGCTACCACTTTAACCAGGTATGTTCCTTTTTTCAACGGCACATTCCAACGCAGGCCGGAGGCAGGAAAATCCTGGCTATTCCTTTTTTTACTTCCCAGGGATTTACCATTTACAAATAATTCCGCCACATCACAATTGGAATATACTTTGATCATCTTTTCTTCATCTTCATTCCCCCAGCGCACGGGCCAGGTATGCCCGTAAATATGCACCATGGGTTTGTTGGTCCAGTAAGACTGGAATACATAATATGCTTCTTTTTTTGTAAGATCTCGTTCCACCACTCCTTTCTGATTCATATACGGGATGGGATTATCCGGGCGCACCGGTGTAGAAAAATCCTTGAACGGCCATTGAGCCGTACCGGTAAGCCAGGGCATGGTTTCCTGTTCCTTGAGATGCCAGTCTACCAGGTTACAGAGATAGGTCTCACTCCAGTCTCCGTCCTTCGAAGCGCGGGCTGCGCCGCCATATAAAGAAGCATCGCCGGCACGCTCATCGGCAGCGCCGCTCGCCTTGATATTCTGCAGGGATTTATCCGGGTTTTCAGAATGACGTCCGGCATGGCTATCGCCGCCCCATTCTACATGTAAGAAATGATCTACCTTATCAAATTCCGCTTTTGTTACTTCCTTATACTCCGTATAAATACCGCGGTACCAGCCTGCCCAGATGGAAGGAGAATACACATCTACAATGTCCTTACAAAAATCGCAACGACGGATAGCGGTTTTACGCGAAGGGTCCAGACGATGCGAAAGATCATTCAGCGCTTTCATAAACTGCCGGATCTTTTCTTTATCAAACTCCGGAAAATCGCCCGGCCAGTCGTTCTCATTTCCAAGCCCCCAGATGATCACCGACGGATGATTGTAATGCTGTTCGATCATGTTGGTGAGCATGCGCCGGGCCTGCTCTTTGTATACATCACCTCCCAGCCCGCCCCGGCACCAGGGTATCTCTTCCCATACCAGGATCCCCAGGCTGTCGCATAAATTCAGAATGATGCGCGATTGCTGGTAATGTCCCAACCGGATAAAATTCACGCCCATTTCCTTCATGGAGATCATTTCATCGCGCATCATTTGCTCCGTCATGGCAGCGGCCACACCTGCGTGATCCTCGTGCCGGTGGGTGCCTCTTAATAAAAGCCGCTTACCGTTCAGCAGGAAGGGCCCATGTTTTACAAATTCAAAATTCCGGAATCCTATTTTTGTCTGTTCTGCATAGTTATCACCACGGGTACGAATAGTGGTAACCAATGTATACAATACCGGCGTCTCCGGCGCCCACAGTTGTGGCCGGTTTACTTTCAGCTCATCAAAGCGGTAGTCACCATTGAGGTTGCTTTTTTTACTGATCTTCTGCAGCTCCTTTCCGTTCGGATCCAGCAATTGCAGCGTCATCTCCGCCTCACCGGTAACCGCGGCCGGGTTATACAACCGGGTGCGCACCTTTACAGTACCCGTTTTACCATCTTTATCCGCTGCTGCTTCTGCAAACACTTTATCCAGGGAAACAGCCGGTGTATACACCAGGTTGAGATAGCGGTACAGGCCGCCGTAGAGATTAAAATCCGACAGATCGGAAGGAATCATTTCCAGGTCGCGCGAATTATCACTGCGAATGGACACCGGCACCTTTCCTTTGAATTGCTTTACCAGGCTGTCCTGTTTCAGAAAAGCATTTACCGCATCGGTAATATCGGCGGTCCACTCATCGTAGCCCCCCACATGCGTGGCCACCTTTGTGGTATATACATATACTTCCGTTTTTTGTCCCGCGCCTTCAAAATGCAGGAGGGTACGTCCGTTTGTATAAGGATTTTTAATGGCAAGCTGCGTACGGTACCAGGCCGGCCCCTGGTAATAATTTTCATCAGGGTCCACCGCATCCCGGGCATTCACACAGTGCGGCAATGTAACATTGGTCCACAACGGAACGCTTTCCGGGTTGCCCTCCTTCACAGGCCGTACGGCTTCCCATATACCTCCCAGGTCCTGTTTCAGGAATTGCCAGTTCCGGATCAGCCGGCTACTTTGCTGGGCGGAAGCCTTGTTATTACATAATAACAATGCCAGGATATACACCGGTAATAATACCCGGTAATAAAATACTTGTTTTTTGTTTTGACTGGTGAACATAAAAGCCTTCTCTGATTAATAAAAAAGCATGCAGGCAACCCATTATTTCGAAGGGTACAGTGCCGCTCCGTATACATGTACGACTCCATTAGTGGCGACAAATCCAATGGAACGGCTGTTGGTACGGTCATTGAACACAATTGGTGCAATATCCGCATTGTTCTGGATCCGCAGTGTAAATTTCCCTTGTGGATCAAACCCGTTTCCGCCTGCAGGATTAAAACCAGGCAGCGAGGGATCCCAGTAGCCCAGCAATGATTCTTTTGTTGTAGTACTATTAGGAGGTAGCAAGGATTGCAGGTATTTGTTCTCCGCTCCCAGATCATAGTAGTTATAAATGCCCTGGCCAATGAGATAGAGGAAAAATTTCTTTACCGTTTCCTTTGAATACTCTTCCCACCCGGTAGCGGGATGCGTTTGAGGCAGACCAGTAGTCGGGTTGATGATCGGGTTGCCATTACCATCCAGGTTCACGATCGGGAATGTAAAAAATAATCCTTTATCCATAACGCCGGAGCTATTAAATCCCCTTACGGCATCATTATGCAGAAATATAAATGTTCTCCCCTCCTTTTCATACTCCGAAAGATCGAACCCGCAATAGTCCAGTCCCTTTTTCATCCACCGGAATACCGTATCATTGGGTGCATCCGGTGTACCATCGGCTCTTTTTAGTAAAAACTCTTTAGCCGTCATATTGATATTCGGATCCAGCGTTTTCTTTTTATAATCATAATTCGTCTGCCTTTCTAATCCCAGCAGTTTCTTACATCCCGGAAGAAAAGTTGCGATCGCTGCAAACATCAGGATGCTGTTGATAGTGATTTTTAATATTTTCATCTGTTGATATTTTATGGTGTTCAATAGCCCTGCATCCCTGTACCTGCAACCGGGCCATTTTCTGTTTTTTTATCCGCCGTAGCCGGGGTTTTGAACCAGTTTCTTATTTGCATTCAATACACTCCGGTTGATGGGCCAGAAGACCCTTCTTGGATCACTAAAGCCGATAGCCTCTCCCGCAGGAGTACCGGCAGCGATCTGCCTTCTTCTCAATATCGGATCCATTACTTTTACCACGTTGCCGGTACGCACCAGATCGAACCATCTTTTACCTTCACCAACCAGCTCCATCTGGCGTTCTTTCAGGATCGCATCAGCCAGTGATACCTGGTCGGCAACCGATGCACTGCCATCAGCATATGCCGGAAGGCCGGCTCTAACGCGCACATAATTCAGGTATTTTAAGGCTGTGGGCTGATCTCCGGTAGCATTCAATGCTTCCGCATATAAAAGATAGATATCGGCTAAGCGGTACATCGGTAAATAGACGGGAGCTTCCTTAAAGTAGTACAATGCCAGCTCCGCCGCAGTGGAGGCTTTCGTAGGATTTACCGGTGAGGCATACCATTTCACAAAGCGGTCGCGGTTGGATTTAGTGGCATCCCCGCTCGCCGAATAGGGATCGATCGTTTGTTTCGGACGTATATCTACAGTAGCGGGAGCAGCTACCGTTTGCGGTATCACCCAGCTGTTATATAAATCAATATCCATAACGATCGGCTTGTTATTCGCCGTCCAGGATGTGATCATACAGGCACAATCATTTTTCAGGAAATCCCAGTGGATACTCCAGATCGATTCAATACTGGTATTGGGTATGGTGAACAACGATTTCCAGGTTGCCTGGGGCTGAAGGTTGGCGCCGCTTGCACCTGCATACAAAGCGCCGGTAGGCCCCTTCGCCTTAAACAGGTTCTTTATCCATACAATCGCATTGGGATAATCATGTTTCCACATATATACATCTGCCAGTATCGCGCATATCGCGCTTTCTCCAAGTGTCCATACAGAGGGTGTCTGATTTTTTACCACCAGGGAATACGCATTGGTAAGATCTGGTATGATCCTTTCATCAATTATTTTCGCTGCCTCCACGCGGGGTCTTTCCAGCGAGTCCGACAAACTTTCCATTGGAGTGGTCCATACCGGCGCATCGCCCCAAACCCGTACAATATAGAAATAGCACATTGCCCGCATTGCATAACTTTCTGCCAACGCTTTATTCATTACGGCCTCTGTAACCCGGCTGTCTGAAGCTGCAGCACCGGGAATATATTTGATATTGGCATTTGCTCTCCCGATTACGGTATAAAGACCCGACCAGTCGGAGAACTCATTATCCGTTGTCAGCGCATTCATTGTTATTTCGGTAGTTGCAATGGTTGTATAACTCAAAAACCGATCGAAATTATCGGAGCGATAATCGCCCCAGATCAGCGCTTTTTCTTTATAATTTCCGCTGCCTCCGATCATTTGGTCCTGAAACCCCGCATACATACCGGCAACGGCTGCATTTACATCGTAAAGGTTTTTGTAGAATTTATTCTGGGCCACCTGTGCCTGCGGCGAAAGGTCAAGAAACTTCTTACAGCCCCCGCATGCGCAAACAATACATATGATGATGATATAACTCAGCTTTTTCATTTTGTCAATTTAAAAGTTAACATTGATTCCAAATCCATATTCCCTTCTTTTGGGATATTTTCCATTGTCGTACCCCGGCTGCAATACATTGCTTGCACTGAATTCCGGATCGTATCCCCGGTAGTTGGTCCAGGTAAGCAGATTGGTGCCGAACACATAAACCGTTGCTCCTTTCAACAAGATCTTCCGGGTCAAACCGGGAAGAAACATATACGAAAGACGCAGACTGGAAAGACGTATAAAAGAGCCGTCTTCAATGAATATACTGTTGGCATCTTTTTTCTCATTTCCCCTGTTTTTAAATTCGGGGTAATAAGGGTATTTGGCAATATCACCCTGCTTTCTCCATACATTGTACACCATTTCGGGGCTGCCGGCGCCGGTATTGGACGGGTAACTTTGCGCCGCCAGCAACGCATTGTATACATGGGCACCAAAAGATGCATTTACCAGGAAGGACAACGAAAATTGCCGGTAGGTAAGGTTATTGAGTATGCCCAGGTAAAACTTAGGTTGCGCGTTGGCGAGTATCTGCCGGTCACGGTCATCGATCAGACTGTCTTTGTTGATATTTTCCCAGATCACATCTCCTCCACGCAGCTTACCTCCGGGATCATACATCTGGTGTACGGCCCCGTTATAAGGCTGTCCGTTGAACGTGTATACAGGCTTACCATTGTCATACAACGGTTTTCCATCCTGACCCAATACCACTGTAAGCCGCTCCCAGTTATCATTGTATGCATTGGATTCATTCCAGGCGTACACCCCAAGATTTTTCCAGCCAAAGAAATTACCGATCCTTCCGCCCTCTTCGATATACCATTTATTGGCTACGATAAAAGGCATACCGTCGCCCAGTTTCTTAATGCTATTCCGTTCAAAAGAAATATTTCCACCGATCTCCCAGGTAACGCCTCTGCTGCTTTTTGCAAGGAAGGGCGTGCCCTTTGCGGAAAACTCCAGTCCGCGATTCTCCAATGTGCCAATATTTACTTTCACATTATCGAAGCCTGTTTCCCCCGGAAGCGCTTTCTCATACAGAAGGTCTTTTGTTGTTTTGATATAGTAGTCTGCAGTGAACGTTAAGCGGCCACGGAAAAAAGTCAGATCCAAACCTACATTTTGTTGCTGGGTGGTTTCCCAGTGTACGGTTTCATTTCCGAATGTAGGCGTGGTATATGCACCGCCAACACCCGCATAACTTCCGGCAAAGATGATTTTATTAAGATAATCGTTTGAACCAATACGGTCATTACCCACCTGGCCAAAACCCAGCCTGAAGCGACCATCGCTTAACACATCTTTTGCCCAATACATGAATTGTTCATCAGAAAAACGCCATCCCGCAGAAGCGGAATAAAAATTACCATACCGTGCCTGGCTGCCAAAACGGGAAGAACCATCCCGGCGGAAAATACCGGCCAGTGTATATCTTCCTTTATAGCTATAGTTGCCTCTTGCAAACAAATTTGCCCCGGCTGTAACATCCGCATCCGAATAGGTTTTGGAGGCCGTAATATAAGAAGGCTGCGTAATAAAGATTTCTTCACTTACCACATTGGCATATTCAGAATGTGCCCGGTCGTACCTTCTTTTATCTGCGCTCACACCCAATGTAGCCTGCAGGTTGTGGTTGCTGTTAAACGTTTTGTTGTAGTTAAAGAAGGACTGATATTCCCAGGAAAACGCTTTTTGCACATCGTTTACCCCATTATTCTGGTCTTTGTTGGCCGAAACATACCGGGGCGAAAATTGTAAATTCTGACGGTCATCCAACATCGCATTAAACGTGGTGGTAAACAGCAGGTCTTTCGTGATCTTGTATTGTACCGAATTGGCGAACTGGATAGAGAACACATCTGTCTTATTGGTTTCATATATAGCGTTCGCAACAGGGTTACGTTTAGATCCGATATAACTGGTTAACGAGCCATCCGGGTAATAGATCAGCGAAAACGCCGGCCGGTCAAAAGCCACGGCTACCGTTCGGGCAATCGGCACTTCATTACCTGTTTGATACATCATGGAAATATTGCTCAGATACTTCAGTCTGGGTGATGCCTGGTATTCAATATTGCTTCGTACCTGCACCCGCTTGATATAACTGTTCAAAATGATCGACTTATCATTCAGGTAATTAACCCCTGTATAATAGCTGAGCCCTTTTTGTCCGCCGCTGATACCCAGGTTCAGCTGCTGCCGGTCTCCAAGATTACCCAACAGGATCTGCTGCAGGTCGTTATCAGAATTAAACCCGGGATTTAATGAGTCCGTATTGCCACCGGTAGTACCGGTAGGGTTGGCAGACTGTATTCTTCTGAATTCGCGCACTTCGGCAGAGTTGTTTTGCGGCAATTTGTGTGCAAGCTTTCCAAAAATGCGGGAATAATTCAGATCGATCCTCGCGCGGCCTTCTTTACCTTTTTTTGTGGTAATGATAATGACACCATTTGCAGCACGTGCACCATAAATCGCGGCCGATGCCGCATCTTTCAACACTTCGATGCGCTCGATATCCATGGGGTTGATGCGGGCGCCATCGGGGTTGATAACACCGTCTACAAGATATAAAGGCCCATTGCCACCATTAAGTGTAGATGCTCCGCGGATCTGGATCGATCCTTCTGCCCCAGGGGCTCCGCCACCGTCATTTACTACTAATACCCCGGCAGCCTGCCCCTGCAATGCATCAAACAAATTAACGGGCTGGCGCTCTTCAATTTGTTTGGAGCTGATTGAGGAAATAGCTCCTGTAACATCGCGCTTTCGCTGGGTTCCATACCCCACTACCACAATCTCATCCAGATCACTCAATGCCTGTTTCAATACTACGTTCACCGTCCGTTCCTCGTTCAATACCTTTTCAGTATTGGCATAACTAACGGCCGAAAAAACCAGGGTTCCTTTCCCATCAGGCACCTGGATGGAAAACCGCCCGGAAGAATCGGTCATGGTACCGCGGTCGGAGTCTTTTAACGCCACCGAAACCTGCGAAACAGGTGCGCCTTTTTCATCTACTACGGTCCCCTTTATCTGAACATTCTTTTGCGCCTGCAAAAAAACAGGTAGTGAAAACAGGAAAGAACACAACACCAACAGCCTTGTGATTCTTTTCCTTTTTTTCGTGAAGCAATACGTCATACAGTTTATTTTAAGGTTTTGTTCAATCGTTTGCACATCTGCAAATAAAGATGTTTTTGGAGCAAAAGGACTTTCTATATTATCCAACCATTAAGCTATTTTGGCATCCGGTTATATCACAATAAGATTCTTATGTATATTTCGCTTACTATTACTTGTCAACATAAAATCCGGATGAAACCGCATGTATTAAAAATGGCAACGCAACCGGGCATTTCCTTTGAAGTAAGAAGGGATCTTGTACCGGTAAATAACCGCTGGCATTGTCATAAAGAGGTGGAACTCATTTATATCGCTCAAGGATCGGGCACCCTTTTGGTGGGGGACCATGTCCGCAATTTTTCAGCAGGCACCCTCTGTTTGATCGGTGCTGATGTGCCACATTACTGGCGGTTCGACGACCGGTATTTTGAAAATGCGGATGTATCGATTGATGTGATTGCCATTCATTTCCTTGAAATTTTCTGGGGAAAAGAATTCCTGGTGCTCCCGGAAAATAACAGCATCCGGCAATTGCTCGAAAGAGCACAAAAAGGCATACTGATCCAGGGCCGGATCCGGCCGCTTATTCACTCCTTTGAATACCTGTTGCATATAGACGGGCCTTACCGCATTATTACCCTGATCGCATTGCTTTCGAAGATTGCCGGCTGGGCCGAAGTACTGCTCCTTTCTTCCGGTAAGGTTCCTACAGGCGCAGGCGTATTGGAAGAACAACGGATCAATGCCGTTTATGAATACTCCATGAAACATTTTAAACGGAAAATACCGCTTCATGAAATTGCGCGGGTAGCCAGCGTGAGTCCGAATGCCTTTTGCCGGTATTTTAAACAACGTACCAGGAAAACCTATTCGCAGTTTATTACGGAATTGCGCATCGGTTATGTATGCAAACGGCTGGTGGAAACCGATGCGCCGGTAAAATTGCTGTGCTATGAAAGCGGATTTAATAATTCCACCTCCTTTCACCGGTGCTTTAAACATATTACCGGGAAAAGTCCCCTCTCTTATCAGAAAACGTACCGGACTTAACCGGTCATTACGCTTAAAATCTGTTGTATGAATCCCTTCTTCCTGCTTATTTTCATATTCTTGTACTTGCTTCCCGGCGGTTTGCAGGCACAGCGCTCCCTGTTTCATAACAGCCGGTATATTGCAGCCGTTCATAACGATACAGTGGAGGTTGTTTCCGGTACTACTTATGCTTTTACCGTGGATACCCCGGAAGACAGCGGCCTTATAGCAACGGCTCCCTCTACAGCCGACTTTTTAGCAGATATCGGCAGCAACGGCTCCAGGTATACCCTTTCATCCGCAGATGGAAGCGCTAAAACGAGCGGAAGTATTGCAACCGGGGACCGGCTTACGGAACGCAGTATAAACGGACAATCGCGGTATTTTTATATTGAATGTATCAGGAAAGCAATGGGCGGTACACTGATCGCAGCGCAGAACAGCGTTTCGGTAAATAGCGCTACCAGCATCACGCTTTACTTTACTGCCGGACAGCGCAGTCCCGATGCCACCGTAACCATTGAGCTTCCTCCCGGGATAAAGGCGTCGATGGAGCACACAACCGTGAATATCATCGGGCGTGGTGATGTATATCTAAAAGACCTCGGACATCAGTCCGTTGGAAGAACAGGAACTGCCTATCCTTACAACAAAACAGGAAAGGTGCAGCTACTGGAAGACGGCCGGGTACTGCTTTTTGAACACCTCGACCTGCGCCCGGATAACGGCCCCGACCTGAAGATCGTGATCCCAGGTATTCAATTTTCCCAAACCGGTACGCATCTGTTTAAAGCCCGTTATACAACCCGTTTACCGGAAGTACTGAACAGCGCCGATGCCACCACCTCCATTGCGGTTACCCGTACAATTTCTGATCTGAGGCGCATTCCGGCCACGGGTTTAACCTTCAATGAAACGCCGGACCTGTATACATCTACCACACTGCAGTGGTCCGGACCTGGCATTACCGGAACGGTTGTACAACAATCACTGGATTCCGGCAAAACCTGGACCCCGGCAAAAGCGACGATCCTTCTTCATAAAAGAACCGCCCGTCTTACCGGTCTCCGGTCCAACCGTTTTTACAGGTTCCGGCTGCTGGTTCCGCAGGGACCTTATAAAGGAACATCCAATAGTGTATTCTTCTACTCCGGAAAAACAGATATACGCGATTTAGGCATTACCGGCAATGGAAAAGATGATAACACCGAACAGATCAATGCGGCCATCCGGCGTTTGCACGATTCGGGAGGAGGCACCCTGCGTTTCAGTAAGGGCATTTACCAGGTAAGAACCGTTCATCTGCTAAGTAATGTATGGCTTTATGTAGATGAAGACGCCACGATCAAAGCATTGAAAGGCGGCGATGCCCCCGAAGCTACCTGGTTTAGTGACAAACAATACCGGTCGGGCTTATCGCCCACCGATATGGGCCCCTATGAGAACCCGGAGAACTGGCTTACCAAACAGGATGTGGGTCATACCTTTTTTAAAAACGCGATGTTTTATGGCGAAAGGGCAGATAATATTAAAATTATCGGCAACGGGTATATTACCGGTAACGGTAACCTGGTTACCAGCGATAAGGTCATGAACAACGATCCGGACAATCGCAGTGATAAAATGTTTTCCTTAAAACTTTGCACCCGTATCGAGATCGGTGGTTTGAGCCGCCGCGAAGATCTTTGGTATGATAGCCTGCAGGATGCCCCTTATTATATCCTTCCGGATAAAACAAAAGATTTTAATACCGGTAACATGCTGCGTATTGACCGGGCCGGTCATTTTGTGCTGCTGGCAACCGGAACGGATGACATTCATGTACATGATACCTATTTTGCAAAAGACAATACCTCCAATGCCCGCGACATTTATGATTTTATGAGCTGTAACAATGTTACGGTAACCAATATCTATTCAAAAGTGAGTTCGGATGATATCGTAAAACCGGGATCCGACTGTTCACTGGGATTTACCAGGCCGGCCACTAACTACCGGGTACGGAATATTATTGGTGACACCAATTGCAACCTGTTCCAGATCGGTTCGGAAACGGCAGATGATATTACCGATATCTGCGTAGACAATATCTATGTACTGGGTGCTAATAAGGCCGGGTTTTCCATTTCCACCAATGACGGCGGCCATATCCGGAACATTCATCTTAATTGCGGGCATACGGGCGTATTACATCACCGCTCCAAAATGCTGCGCACGTATACGCCTTTCTTTATTTCTATTTCCAACAGGGGCCGCGTGCTGGGTGCCGAGGCCAAACGGTTCCGCTTCCGGGAACACAACGTTACCCGCGATGAGCTGCTGGTAACGAATGTGAATATTGGAAGGGTTGAAAATATTATCCTAAACGGCGTAGACATCACCGAAGTTTATGGCGGCAGCTCCTTTGGTAAAAGCAGCACCCGCTGGGCTCCTTATGATGGTACACAACGAACCGCAACTCCAATTGTGGCCGGTTACCAGTTACCGGATACCAAACAGGTGGAAGGCGGATTAACGTTCCGGTTGCCCGACGGTGTTCATACAGGACGCATCAGCAATATTGTTTTTAATGATATACAGGTACTGGTAAAGGGAGGACATCCATCTTCCGATACAATGGCCTTTCCGCCTGAATTGGGAGTAGGTCAATACAATGCCTCGAACCTGAAATTACAACCCTCCTGGGGACTTTGGATACGGCACGCCAAAGATGTAACGATAAAAAATTCAGGATTCTATACGGAAAAACCCGATGGGCGCTATGCACTTTACCTGGATGATGTTCAAAATGCACAGCTGATGCAGATCCAAACACCCGTTGATAACAAGGAACGATTGGGATACCGGAATGTGACGGGTTTGAAGGTGCAGTGATGGCATTGGGCTTTCAGCTTTTAGCCTTTAGCATTCAGCTATTAGCCCTTAGCTTTGTCAGCGTTCTTCACTCTGGATCGGCCATTCATTTTTTCACCTCCGTTATTTCAATAACATTGCTCGTAAGGGATTGTATTTTCCCCGCAGCAAGATTCAGTCCTATCTCCATCAAATAGGAGCCGGATAAAATACTTTCATTTTCAGCAAGGGTTGATTTAGTTCCTGGAAATAAATTGATTTCCCGGATCCGGTATTGCTTTGCCGGATCCAATCCCTGCAACAGTACCTTAGAAAAACTATCCTTTTTTCTAAGGTTGGTGTAATAATTAAATAACATGGCGGTATCCTTTACCGTATTCACATACATAACCACCGCACGGTTTTCATCATAGGGAGAAATCAGCCGGTACAGATCTCCTTTCCATATAATATCGCTGATCGACCGGTATGTTTTCACTGCAGTTTTGCTAAACTCCAGTTCCTGCGCGGTAAAATTATTGATCCGGATATCATAGCCCATCTTTCCCATCATCGCTACATCTGTTCTGAATTTCAACGATTGCTTTCCCATACTGGTTACGTGCGCCGAAATCGTATTGGCCGGGAAGAAATAGGAATACCCCCATTGGATAAAGATCCGCTCCAACGCATCCGTATTATCGCTGGGCCAGAATTCCGTAAAATACTCCAGGGCTTTATAGTCTGTACGCCCGCCCCCTCCGGCACATAACATAATGGGCAGGTGCGGGTATTTTTTCCGGATGCGCGTCATTACCGCGTAAAAGCCTTTTGTATAATTGATATACAGATGCGACTGACGTTCTTTCAAATAGGCCGAATACGCATTGGTCATGCTGCGGTTACAATCCCATTTTATAAAAGCAACACCGGGGTTTTGCGTCATCAGGTCGTCTACAATATGAAATACAAAATCCTGTACCGCAGGATTTGTAAGATCCAGCACCAGCTGGTTCCGTCCATAGCTTTCCGGCCGGTTAGGCAATTTCAGGATCCAGTCCGGATGTTTCTCGTAGAGTTCACTTTTCGGATTTACCATCTCCGGTTCCAGCCAGATCCCAAACTTTATATCCCGGAGGCCCGCCTCTCTTACAAGTGTCGCAATCCCATTCGGTAATTTGGACCGGTCCGGTTGCCAGTCGCCCAGCCCTGCCTTATCATCATTCCGCGGATATTTATTCCCAAACCAGCCATCATCGAGCAGAAACAGCTCTACTCCTAATTTCTTTGCCTCATCAAACAATTCAACTAATCGCAACTCGTTAAAACTTGTATGCGTAGCCTCCCAGTTATTCAACAATGTCATGCGGGGTGCATTGCCATCCAGCAGAGCGTGATTCCTGACCCACTTATGCAAATTGCGACTGGCCTGCCCCTTTCCTTTTCCCGAATAGGTGAATACAAATTCCGGGGTTTCAAAAACTTCATCGGGCCGCAGGTAATATTCCGAAGCAAACGGATTGATCCCCGAAATTACCCGCAGGCCATTCTTCTGATCTACTTCAAAACTATATTTAAAATTGCCCGTCCAACCAAGGGTTCCGGCAATCAGCTTGCCCTCGGTTTCGGTTGAAAGCCGGTCCAGGGAAACAAAAAAGGTTTGCGTTTGATAGAAATTTGTGCGGGTGCCCAATTTACTTTCAATGCTTTTTATACCATTGATCAACGGTTCTTCCTTTAACTGTACTTCCCGGGCCCAGTCGCCATGAAACTGTGTAAGCCAGTATGCACGGGCATTAAAATGCAGTAAAGAAGAAGCATACTGTGTTAACATCACCGGTTTTTTTTCATTGTGCCGGATCTCGGTCCAGGTTTTGATTACATCTTCATCTGCATATGCTTTAAAGTGTACGGTTACGTAAAAAGGATACACCGGATCTTTTAAAAAGATCTGGCTATGCACAGCATCATCCTCCTTTACCTGTTTGTAATCTTCAAACTGCAGATCCAGTGAGGGATTCCCATCATTGTGTACAGCCCGTATGGCCGGTTCAAACTGGTTTTCCATCCCCGCAGCCAGGTAAATCTCCCGGCCACCATTCAATCCTGAATAGTCAGTGCGGGCCAGTTTGTCGCCAATATAAACCTGGTTTACTTTTTTATCTTTTCCTATTTTATAAACGATGGCGGTATGATTTGTTTCGATAAAAATCTTATCATCCTGAGCGCTTGCGGTCAGTGCTATAAACAGGAAAATCAGTGTACAAAAAGTTGGTCTCATTTATTTACAATAATCATTTATAAAATGCAATCTTGTAGTCATTATTTAACTGGTAAAAACAAGCGATTGCAGTAACCAGTCTGCTCTTTGAGACCGGCGGGCCGCCACTTATACTATAACTGCACCAGTATTGTTTTGCCTTCCTTAACGGTATAATCCCGGTCCTTTCCGCTGTCCGAAATCTTCACAACCAGGTTACTACCGCTCTTTCTTATTACCTCAATATTAAACACCGTTCCAAAAGCATGCATATTTTTCAATCGCATAAAATTCCACCCTGCAGGTAAATGCGGCGTAAGATGAAATGACCGGAGGCCTGTGGGGCGTATACCCAATACACCTTCTGTAAAAATACGGCAATACAACCCGCTTTCTGCCGACAGGTGCCGCTGGTTCCCTTCCGGGTAAGCTTCTACGGCATACGGCACATGTTCACCCAGCAAACGCCGCTCTGAATAATATTTCAGAAAATCATAGGCTTTTGCGGTTTCACCCGCTGCAAATGCGCCGCGCAATCCGTACAAAGTGGCCCGATCCCAGAATGTACTGTTTCCCGCCAGTGAAGCCAGGCCATCTTCTGTCCACAGCCGGCCCGAGAACAAGGCGTTAACCGTTCCCTGTTTCCGGTCGAAAATATCCATCACCAGCGGCGTTGCGATCCAGGCACGCAGCGTATCATTTTCTTTATAATACCGGTAGGTTTTAAATCCTTCTACCGTTGCGCCAAAATAGTTCTCAATATTTTTCCGCATCAGCGCGGCCTGATCCGTATACGCTTTTACCTGAGCTGCCGGTTTGCCCAATGCCTTTCCAAGCATCGCCGCAGATACCAGTCCGTCATAATATAAACAGCTTGTATTGAGGTTGGCGTTACCGGCAGGAAATCGCCCCTCCAGTTCATCCTTATTGCTCCATACCACGCCCTCCGCATTGATCTTTCGCTTACAGTACTCAAGGCACCATTCGATCAATGGCCACAATACTTTGGCAGAATCTGCATTACCATTCGCCAATGCAAAACGTCCGGCGCCATAGGCGATCATGGCCATATCCCCCCTGTCGCCGGCTCCGTGCCAGGTGCCCTTTCCTTCATTGATAATGGAGCTGGGGATGGGTTTGTACTCCGGGTTCATATAACCGGCAAACAGCCGGTAGGCATTCATGGCTGATTTGGTTGCAATGGCATCTCCTAGAAATCCAAAAAACGGGTTCACATATTCCGCCTGGTCATTGGCCCAAATGGCAGCGTAGTACCGCAGTCCACCCGGTCCATGCATCAATCCGCCACGGGTATTGTAGATACTTTCGGTTCCCCTTATCTTGGCAAAATAAAACATGGTATTGAGTACGTCATCGGGTGTTTCCAGCTGAAGCAGCGAGGTTATTTCATGCACCCGGCTCCGCCTTGCCTGCTCTTCCTGCTGCAGATTTACTTCCATAACAGGCGCGGCAGCTCCGGCAATGGCCTGGTAACTGATACCAAAAACGGCAGAATCGCCGGGGTTAATGGTTTTTAACCCATCGTTGATCGTAGCTACTATAAAGCGCAGCGGTCCGTCGCTGGCACGTTCTGCTGCCGGCCGTACTTCCCGCTGCATATATTCCATTTCAATTTTTGCAGCCTGGCTTCCCTTATTCACAAATACCAGCTTTTCAAGCGCCAGCGCTTTGTCTACCGAAGGATAAAAGGATCGCTTTAAGAGCAGCGTTCCTCCGTTACCAACGGCACTTTCCATTGTAAGAATTCCATCAAACTCCACTGCCAGCGCCGTTTCCGGCTGGTCTTCCATAACGGTGGCATTATATACACCCTTTTTCAGCAGCTTATCGTTGAGCAGGATCCGGGGAAGGTTGTCATCATCCACGCTATACATCATGGAAGCAATCGTTTTGGCCGGCAGCAGGCGGAATGTTGGAAAAACAAAGGTTCTTACAAAAGAAGGTTTTTTTGCCTGATCAACTCCATATTGCAGCCACACCGATACTTTCTGTCCGCTCATTTCAATATGGTCCTGGTGCGGAAGCGAACCGGAGATATTCCACTTTATTTTTCCAGGTGCGCTTATTTTCCACCGGTCAGACAGTTTATTTTTAACCGTCAATTGTGTGTTGCCGGTCATATACAGCAACAAAACAAAAAATGAAAGAAATATTTTTTTCATGAACGATTCCTGTTTAATATAAAGAACAAAAACTTTACCTGTCAACTCCCGTATATTATGCCCTGGTGCTCGTCATCTGCCCGGCCACGCCGCTGCAATACTATTTTTTTAACGTACTGAAGGCGTTTAATAAATCATCTATTTAATAAGCAATTTCAGCAAATCTGTAGTGCTGAATATGCTGCCCGGATTATTTCCTAAACGCCACACCAGGTATTTGAACGCCTCCGCTTCTCAAAAACCAAACAGCGGGTATGTCCCGCTGCCTGGTATCCAAATAAAAGTTCCATAAACCTTCAACTATCTTCTATGGTGTAACCGCTTTATAATCTGTATAGAATGTATCAATTGCCGTTTTGGTTGGCAAATATCCCGTCCGGTACTTAAAAGACGAACCGGATTTATAGCTATATAACGTATCCTGAGATGCGAACCCCAGCGATTTTCCTTTATCATTAAACTGTTCTTTTAAAACACGCGTTACAGATTGATCGGAAGCATTCGTATAATTCACTTCAACGGTCACGGCCTGCTGGCCAACGCCAAACCAACTCAAAAATATATTTTTTCCGTCTGCCGATTTTGTGGTAGACTTAAGTGAACGGTTAAATATGGATTGCGCAAACGTTTCGCCATAAGAGGCTGCCGTTACCTCTGCTTTCACTGAAGTATGGCCGGCTTTGTCATACGTAAACACCTGGAAGGCATACAATCCTTCCGGAAGCGGATCGATCATGGCCCGGATGGTATCTACTCCGGCAGTTCTGGATACCGGAATCACTATCGAATCGGCTTTATTATTCCAGAAAACCTTACACTGTACAATTTTAGGATCAGACACCAGCAGCCATTGAAGCTTCACCCGGTTATTTCCTGAAAATGCAGTCAGTGAGTCGGGTCTTCCGGAATAAACTTTTTCTCCATCTTTTATAAAATCTGCATAATTACTATTCATCTTTCCACAGGAGTATAGGATCGCAACCAATGCGGCCACCATCAAAAAAGAAATCCCGCGCATACTTTTTAATCTATTAAACATAGTCATTCTAATCGCTTTTTTATTGAAGCTGTCCCCAGAGAGACAATTCAAAAACGTGAAAAAATCCGGTTTGTCCGCCAATTGCACTCCAGCAATCAATATTCTTCCAGGCAATGTATCGTACAGCCGGCAGATCTTCGGGAAACTCGTATTCCTGGCCGGCATTGGCTACATCCAGGTCCTCATTTGAGTTTTGTCCTTCCGGCAACCCCGATGGTTTGGTCATGATCTGGTGATCGAGCAATACCCAGCTATTTACATCTGCGGGATTATTGGTACCCCAGATTTCCCATTCATGCGGATTTCCATGTCCCCAGGCGAAGTTGCCATTCCGCTGCCAGATCTTATACCTGCTGAACCGGGCTTTTAACCCCAGGTCAATGGGAATCCAGATAGGCTGATCCACATTCTGTTTGGTATGGAACATCGTAGTGGTATTTCCATCATACAAATTTTTCATCGGGTAACTGCTGGAATAATCAACCGCTTCAATCATTTTAGCGCCCGAAAGCGGAAGCGGATCTTTTTGCGGAATCGGATATTTTTTCCGGATATCTGCAAACTTGGATTTATCCAGGAGAATTTCATAAATAGGCTTTAATTGAAAGGCCATAGTATCCGAAAGGTTATTCCAGCGATCTCTTACTACAAGCGCAAAGTTCTGCAGGGTAGAATCCTGACCTCTCACTTTAAACAATCCTGTTTCCTGCGCGGTGTAATTGGCATCGACCTGGCGCCATTCCTTCTGGGCATCGTTCCACTTCAGCGCCATAATAACCATGTTGGCTTTGTCTTCATTTAAAAAGGACACCACAAATCCACCAAAGGAAGGTTTTACGGCGAGGGACTGACGTACTTTTAACACCGGTGGCGTAAGCGGTTTAATTTTAACGACTACCGGTGTTGATAATTTTTCGGCCCTGCTTACAGTATACAATTGTATTTCATGCTCGTTCGTATCTCCAAAGCCTTCTACAGTAAGATTATTGGCATAGAACGAAGCCTTCACATCCTTTTTTTCACCATTAACCATATATTCGGCTCTTACATAGAGCAGGTTCTGACTTTCGGGAAGCGAATAAAAAATCTGTGCGCCCCCCGCTATATTTTTTACCGATGTACTTTTAACAGGATCGGGAGCCGATTGGTCGGGATCGATCGGTTTATTTACACTCTTCGTACAACCGAACACGATTACAGAGCATAATCCAATAAAAAAAGCGGTTTTCATTTTCATATTTGATTTTATTGAATGAACAATTTTACCAACCGGTGTTTTGGACCAGGTTTTTATTAATACGCAACTCTGTGATCTGGATCGGCCATAAATAATTACGCAGATCAAAGCGCTGGTTAAACAGGAGGATCGGCTTATAGTAAGGTACGGTTTCCTTCTGGATAATATCCCATCCAAATATGGGTTGATTTAATTCGATATGCGCCGTTTTCCAACGCAGCAGATCCCAGAAACGCTGTCCTTCAAACATCAGTTCAATTGCCCGCTCCTGTTGAATAATAGCACGCATACCTGCTTTGGTTTTAAATTTGCCCGGGTCTTTTGAATGCTGCGACCAGGAATCTTCCACCGATTGCAATCCGGCCCGCGCCCGCACTTTGTTGATCCAGGCATACGTTTCATTTCCCGGTCCGTTTTGCTCATTCAATGCTTCTGCATACAATAAATATAAATCAGACATCCGGATTTCCGGCCAGGGATACTGTACCGTATTGCTGGTGATATTTCCATCGGCGGCAACGGTTGTTTCAATATTAACCAGCTTTTTGGGGTAGTACCCGGTTATCGAATAGTTACTGATCCCCTGCCGGGCTGCGGTTTCACCGGCCTTTCCTTTTACATAGAACAAGCCACCGGCTACATACACATTGTAATTCCCGATCCAGTTCCCATACCAGATACCCCTGTCGAAGCCCAGCGATGCATAAAAGCGAGGCTCCCGGTCAAAATTAAGCCGAACTGTTTCCTGACCTTTCGCTACATAAAACTGGTCCGCATCACCCGCAGTTTTCAAAGCAAAGCGTTCTGTAAAATCCCAGTCGGGATCTTCCGTGATCGGAACGCCATTTTTTGAATAAAATATTTCTGCCATTTTGAACGTAGGTGCAATAATGCTCTTTGCATTTGATGTACTTGTAAAAGGTGCAATATTTGCCATCGCATAGCGTTGCATATCCCCTGCCCGGCTGTCTGTATTTGGCCAGATCACCTCCGGGTTGTTAAACTTATTGGTAATGGCCGTGCGAATATCCAGTTCCCGTTTAATGGTATCGTTAATGATGTACCCCGTATTGCCCGCAAAGGTGGACAAACTGTAGCCATTGGCTAAACAAAACTCAATGGCATCTTTGCAGGCCACCGCAGCCCGCTCCCATTTTTGAGGATCCACCGTTTGCGGAAACAACTGCCGTCCTTTATTATCTACCAGGGAAGCATACGAGTTATTACCATTAAATAAGGGACTGGCTGCCGTAACCAGCACTTTCGCTTTAATGGCCTTTACAATACATTTTGTGATGCGTCCCAATTCTGCATTTTCCGTTCCGGATATACGATCGGGCAGCAAATCATTGGCAGCGGCGTCATCCAGCAACGATACAATATAATTTACACAGGAATCCACCGGCTCGCGGTAAACCTTTACATCTTCCGGCGAAGCAGAAATAGGAAGGTTTTCTTTTAACAAAGGTATGGGGCCGTACATCCTGAACAGATAAAAATGATAATACGCTTTCAGAAAAACCACTTCTGCTTTCCAGCGCTCCCGTTCATAAGCATTCAAATCAGGCACCTTGTCTACGTTATCCAAAAAGGTATTGCATTTCCGGATGGCCTGGAACAGGGCGGTACCCCGGGTTGTTCCGCCCCAAAAATTGCCCAGGGGATTATCTGCATTTTGCAGGCCTTTGGCAATATTGTTAAACGTGGGGTCCACATCCCTGATGGGATCCATATACCACACTTCGTCTCCGCTGTTGAACGCCGGGTTGTCGTTAAAAGACGCGTCATTAGGGAGATAAGCAAAACAAGAGAATAAATAACGTTCTGCGGACGTTCTTAATGTGAAGGCACTTTCGATGGTTGGGATACTATCCGGTACCACATTCAGGAATTTTTTACAAGCCGGCAGCGTACTGATCAATATCAATAAGACCGCTGTAATTTTTATCATTCTACGCATACAAAAATTTTAAAATGAAGCATCAATACCAATGGTGTATGTTTTCTGTAAAGGATATTTTAAGCCGTCGCCGCCCATTTCTACATCCCATAACTTAAAGCTGCTAAAGGTGAAGAGATTGCCCCCTGTAAAATAAATTTTCAGTTTGGTCATCTTTACCTTATTGGAAAGACGGGGAGGAAGCGTATAAGCTGCCTGTAGCTGCTTCATTCTTAAAAAGGATCCATCCCGCATAAACCAGGTACTGTTTTGATTATTATTGGAATTGGTATTGGCACTTAATCTTGGCCAAAGAGCATACAGGTTGCGATTCTCCTCGGACCAATGATCATCTGCATAGGCCTTCAAAAGCTGGTTCTTCAGCTGCACACCGGCAGGAGCCGGGTCATTGGAAGAATACCGGTAAGAAATAAACGGTGCGGTTGACTGAGGGTTGATCCAGAATGAAGATCTTGCCGAACCCTGTGCAAAAAAGGAGAATTCGAAATTTTTATAATTGCCGGACATTCCAAAACCATAAACAATTTCCGGAGCGGTAGGGAACCCGATGGGCACCATATCGTTTCCGTCGATTTTCCCATCATCATTGATATCCCTGAATTTGATATCCCCTCCACGGGTGATGGTACTTCCAAAACTTTGGGTGGGCGAGTTCTTTACCTCTTCGTCATCTACAAAAAGGCGTTCGGCTATATAACCCCAGCGCTGGTTAACGGGCTGTCCTTTCCGGTACAACCAGGGATATGCATACTCCGGCTCTTCATAAGCTTCAAACCTGTTCTTGGCATAGGTAAAATTTCCGATAAACTGGACGCCTATATCCTTTCCGAACCGCTGATTATAAGTCATATTGATATCGATAGACCGGGACCGTGCCTTGCCTACATTTGCCTTGGGTATATCCCCCTCCAGCCCCATGGTTTGCGGAATGGATGCCCGGTCCATTAAGATATTATACCGGTGCTCCAGGAAATACTCCGCCGTAATATCCAGTTTCCGGAATAAGGTAGCTTCTACACCAAAAGTGGAGTTGCGGGCCGTTTCCCAGGTAATGGCGCTGTTTCCATAACGCAATACAGAAATACCGTTCCTCGAATAACCTCCATCTGTTCCGAATGCGAATTTATAATTGGCATCATTCATATTGATATTGGACAGATAGAAGAACCGGTCGCTTGCGCTGCCGATCGCGTCGTTACCCACCAGGCCCAGGTTTCCACGCAGCCGCAGTTTGGAAAAAACATCTTTGAGTGGTTCAAAAAACTTTTCGTTGGAAACCGACCATGCCAAACCAAAGGAAGGAAAGAATCCAAACCGGTGGCTCCTGTCAAACCGTTCGGACCCGTTATAGGCAAAATTCACTTCTGCGAAATAGCGGTTATCGTATGCATAGGTTCCTCTTGCACCCAGCGTAATATTACGGGAAGGCAGTGAACGCTGCAATGTTGTTTCATTCCCGTTCAGATCATTTTGTATCATAAAGATCCCCATCGCTGTAATATTGCTCCGGCCAATGGCACGGTTGTAATTTGTTGCCAGCTCACCATGGAAGGTAGAAAGCACACTTTTTTCTCCCGGTACAAAATCAATATAATCGGATCCGGTTTCTGCATTCAGATCCCGCAGGATAAATGAATTGGTAAACTTATCGTAATTGGAAGGTTCTACATAAAAGGGTTTATAGGCTCTTGTAATGGTAAAGTTGGCTCTCCGGTTGGTTGTTAACATTCCGCGCATCGTCAGTCCCGGCGTAATAATAGCTGAAAGATCCTGGTTCAGCTCAAGCTGTGCCCCCATCAGCGAGTTGGAATACTGTTTATAGCCCCGGGTCATATCGGCATAGGGATTGAAATAATCACCTTTATCGGCATTACCAAACAGTATATGATTTACAAAGCGATGGGTTGAATCCGGCTGGTAGTAGGGCTTAAATAACACCGGACTGGTACGCATAATATTCATATACATAGCCGCCCCGGAAGTAATAGGACCCGTATAGCCATCAAAGGTTCCAAAAAGCCGCACCATTGCGGAAGTGGTCTTGGTTACTTTAAGATTTACGTTGGACCGGATCGTATAGGTTTTCAGACTGATATTGGTATTGAAATTATTGCGATGATCTACCTTCAGGTTCCCGTGATCCTGGTTTATTGATCCGGCAATATAATACGTAGCAACGCCGCCACCGCCGCCCAGGTTCAGATTCAGGCGCTGGTTATTGGTATTTTGCGTCAGCATCTCTTTTTGCCAGTTTACCGTAGGAAACATATCCGGGTTCACGCCGGAAATAGTATTATCAATTTTGCTTTGGGAATACGGCAATACACCTAAGGGGTTGCGGGTTAACACGGCTTCATTCTCCAGCTTCATATATGTGATGGGATCTGCGATCTCCACCATCCGTGTTGGTTGTGATATGGAGTTTTCAAACCGTACACCAATCTTCGCCCGGCCTTCCTTCCCCTCCTTGGTGGTGATCAGGATCACGCCGTTTGCCCCCCTTGCACCGTACAGGGCATTGGCCGTTGCATCCTTCATAATGGAGAAGCTGGCGATGTCATCCACGTTCAGACGTGCCAGTTCGGTAGTGGAATATTCCATTCCGTCGATAAGGATCAGGGGATCTTTCTTATAGCCAAATGTAGTGGACCCTCTTACAAAAAACTCCGCATTATCTGCACCGGGTTCTCCAGAACGCTGGTAGGCAATGATGCCCGCCACCCTTCCGGCCAGCGCCTGTGTAAGATTGCTTGAAGGGATCTTGAGATCCTCCGGCTTTACGGTGGTTACCGACCCAATTACAGATTGCTTTTTTTGCGTTCCATAGGCCACCACTACCACTTCATCCATTTTACTGTGCGAAACGGCTAAGGTAACATCGATCACCGACTGTCCTTTTACCGGCATTTCAACGGTTGTATAACCGCTCATTTCAAAGACCAGCACCGAATTTTCGCTAGGAACATCCAGGATGTACTTTCCATTACCATCGGTAGTGGTTCCGATGGCCGTTTGGTCCTTTACGTACACCGTTGCGCCAAACAGAACCCCAGCCGAATCGGTTACCGTTCCGCGGACTTCTTTTTTAATCTTACTGGCAGCTTTTTGTTCCTGTGTATGTCCCGAGTAGGGCGTAATGATCATCCCTCCCAGTAAAACAATAAACAGGCAGATACTTTTTCTGATTTCTAACCAATTCATAAACAATTTAATAATAGTAATAATAAAATGATCCTTCATTCATATCGAAACGACCATTGATGCGGGCAGGTATGGCAAGCTGCTTGTTTCCATCAACATCGTTTTAGCATAAAATTTGGTTTGTGCAATCGATAGCGCAATGATAGAGTGTAAAAACAGCCATGCAATTCAGTACTTTAACAAATCATTAAACAATTTTGGCAATAGCAGCGGATACAGCGGTGATTTGCTGCCATTTTTTTGACCGGACGGAACCTGGTGTCCTAAACCGGGTCATTCCCGCAGCTTGCAAGCACCTGCAGTCCTGCTTCAACACTCCCCTTGTTTGCTATGGAACAGAGCTCCAATATGAAGCATCACACCGGAAAAGAAATTTAACGGTTAAGGGCGTATCAAAAATGATGAAAGTGCGGCAATGAAGTATTTGTCCAGCCTGTCTTACCTGGTAACAAGACACACGTCGGCCCTGCCCTCCTTTCCCCTGATATCTCAATCAGATACTTAAAAAGTGGTCTGAGCGTGTATGGCTATTGAAATCTACAGGTAATATACCAGGTGATTCCCCTTTTTTCCACATCCCGATCTCCCGGAACAAAACCACCCTCAATTATGTTACATTTGTCAGATATAATACTCAGGAGCTTTCATGGATAAATTTATTGTTTCAGCAAGGAAATACAGACCCCAGACCTTTGACACGGTTGTGGGACAGGCCCATATCACCACTACGCTAAAAAATGCGATCCGGCAGAACCAGCTGGCGCACGCTTTTTTGTTTTGCGGCCCCCGTGGTGTGGGAAAAACCACCTGTGCCCGGATCCTGGCTAAAACCATTAACTGTGAGCAGCCCACCGCAGACGGAGAGGCCTGCAATACCTGTAATTCCTGTGTGTCCTTTAACCAGGGAACCTCGCTGAACATTCATGAACTGGATGCGGCCAGCAATAACTCGGTGGATGATATCCGTACCCTGGTAGACCAGGTGCGCTTTGCTCCACAGGCCGGCCGTTATAAAGTATATATCATAGATGAGGTACACATGCTGAGCTCTTCGGCCTTTAATGCGTTCCTGAAAACGCTTGAAGAGCCGCCCTCCTATGCGATCTTTATCCTGGCTACCACCGAAAAGCATAAGATCCTGCCAACGATCCTGAGCCGTTGCCAGATCTTCGATTTTAAACGCATTACCACCAACGACACAGTCGAGCACCTGGAAGCAATTTGCGAAAAAGAAGGTGTAACCGCAGAACAGGCGGCCCTGCAAACCATTGCCCAGAAAAGTGAGGGTTGCATGCGGGATGCACTCAGTATTATGGATAAGATCGTCAGCTTTACCAATGGTGAGCTGAATTATACCAATACACTGGAACACCTGAACATCCTGGATGAGGATTACTATTTTAAATTGTTGGATGATATGCTGCAACAGGACCTTTCCGGTGCCATGCTTTTATACGATGATATTAACCGGAAGGGTTTTGAAGGGGACCTGGTATTAAACGGATTTGCGGCCTTTATCCGCAACCTGTTGGTGAGCAAAGATGAAAAAGTAGTTGCCCTGCTGGATACCGTGGAAAGCTTTAAACAGAAATATCTTGAAACCGCAAAAAAAACACCGGCTTCCTTCCTCATCAGTGCATTAAATGTATTGAATGAATCGGAGATCAATTACCGGTCGGCACGTAATAAACGGCTGCATGTGGAGCTGACATTGATCAAGCTGTGCTACCTGCAGCAGGCAATGGAACTGACAGCCGGTGATACCGGGCTGAATAAAAAAAAAATAACTGAAAAAGCGGTAGCTGTTCCGTTCCGGAGCATTCAGCCGGTTTTGGTAAAACCGGTACCCGCGTCCCAAACCGTTATTCCGGCAGTTAAGAGCGAAGCTTCCGGCAGCCGGCTGATCATCGAAGAACCGGAGTCCAGACCGGCACCACCTCCGCCCCCAAAAGAAACGGTAACCACCCGGAAGATCAGCAGCCTGGAAAAGTTGCGGCAGCAGTTTAAAGATACCCATGTGGAGCTGATAGATCGTCCCCTTTCCCAGGACACCCTGGAAGCGGCATGGGCGGCTTTTATTGTGGTATTAAAGGAGAACAAAAACTCAGCGGCCCAGAGTTTTGACCTGGCACAATTAAAAGTACTGGACGATAACTCTTTTTATGTATATACCGCCAACGCGATCGAATACCGGTTTATTGAGTCCTGTAAAACACAGGCCTCGGAATTTCTTCAGAAACAGCTGTCCAATTCGCAGCTCCAGTTCTACATCACCAAACGGGAAAACGTAGAAACACCCGAAAGCAATGAGCCCCGGCCAATGACTGCCGTACAGCAATACCAGAAGATGATCGAAAAATACCCGATAGTAAAAGAGCTGAAAGAGAAATTAAAGATGGAACTGGACCGGTAAGCATGTTTAATTTGAAAATTTGAGCATGTGAAAATGTGGGAATAAAGATGCCGTTCCTGCTCTTTTGTCTTCCTCCGATCGATATTCCACATATATCAGACCTTATTAACACTTGATGTCTGATATGTTCTACTTCAGTTTTCAGCGATCCTGGTGTAACATCGGGATCAAGACCGATCTCATCTAACGTATAGCGTCTAATATCTAATGTCTGAAACCAGAAAAGTCCCTAAGCATAAAAACGAATTCAACGTTAAACCTCAAATCGATCTCCTTTAAACGTTAATAGTCAACGATCCGAAGACCATTGACTATTAACCATTCACTATTGACTACTTATTACTTTTTCTTCCGCTGATCCTGCATCTGCTTTTGCTGTTCCTGCATCTGCTGCAGCCGCTCCTGCCATTTGGATTGGGTTTTGGGCTTTTTGCGGTTTTCCTGTATACGTGCCAGGATCTTATCATGATCGATAATATAATTCTGTATCACAAACTGCAGGGCCAGGGTGATCAGGTTCGATACCGTATAATACCAGGTAAGCGCCGATGGCAGCCGGTTAAAGATAAACAACAGGAATACCGGGAAGATATACGGCATATACTTCATCATCGGGTTGCTTTGATCCGGCGACATGCTCATACTGTATATAGAAATCAGTAAGCTGGTAACCGTTGCCGTAATGGTGAACAGGCTCAGGTGGCTACCCAATAAAGGAATATGAATACCAAATTTGATTGGGTCATCAAAGGCCGACAGATCGCTGGCCCAAAGGAAGTCTGCGCCCCTCAGATCCACACTGGAGTTAAAGAAACTATACAGCGCAAAGAAGATCGGGATCTGGAACAGGGCAGGGATACATCCACCAAGCGGGTTTACACCGGCCTCCCGGAACAATTTCATTTGCTCCATACTCATCGCCTGCTGATCCGTTCCGAATTTTTCTTTCAATGTAGCAATTTCCGGACGCAACGCTTTCATCTTCGCACCGCTCAGATAACTTTTGTATGTTAAGGGAGAAATCAATAAACGGATCACCAATGTCAGTAATGCAATTACGATTCCGAAGCTGCTTACAAAGCCCTTCATGAAATTAAATACCGGGATGATCACATACTGGTTTAACGGACGTACAAACGCATACATACCCTGTCCCAGGTTTACCATTTTACTGAACCCGTTATCGTAGCCTTTTAAAATATTGTAATCAGCCGGGCCATAATAAATGCTCAGTGGTACAGACGCCGCATTACCTGCAGGAACTTTCAGTTGCATGTTTGCCGTGCTCTTCACTACTTCTTTATTCGCATCCGGAGGAATGGACCAGGAGATCTTTCCTCCTGTAAAATTGTCCTTTGCAACCAGGAAGGTGTTGAAGAAGCGTTGGCGAACGCCGATCCAGTTTACCTCTTTTTCAAAATTCACATGATCTTTCCGGCCGATGGTATGATAATCGAACTTACCATCTTCCATATAGCCGATCTGTGTATTTTGTTTTTCAAACTCAATATCCGATTCCTGCTGTGCCGCATCATATTGCCAAACCAGGTTCATTACCCCCTGCGACAAAAGACTGCCGGGCTGCGACAGGCTGATATTGAAATCGACCTTGTATTGATTTGGATGAATGATAAACTGATGCACAACGGCAGTAGCAGCAGCCGTGCTGTCACCGCTTTTTAATTCAAAGGTTACTACTTGTGTACCATCAGGGCCTGGCGTTACTTTTCCGTTGGTAAAATACAGATCACCGGTTTGCGCACTTTGATTCGCTGCGGTATTGATGGCATAGCTGATCTTGTTAAAATCCGTAGCCGCCAGTTTTACCTGCTGACTGTCCAGCGCATTTTTAAATTTCTTCAGCTCAACAAACTTCGGTTGTCCGCCTTTATTGGTAAACACAATTTTGAACACCTCATTTTCGGCAGTTACAAGCTGCTCGCTACCCTGTGCTGCATTTAAAAACATACCGGCACTGGTGGCATGACGCTGGGAATCGGCCCGCATTGAATCCAGGCGGAATGCCGCTGTATCCAGTTTTGGCTTTAACGCATTGGCGATAGAATCTTTTCGTGCCTGTTCTTTCTGATGTTCGCCCTGTTGCAGGTTATTGTAGTAAAAATAGAAGAAAAAGAGTACGGCTAAAAGTCCGAACCCAATGATCGTATTCCGGTCAAAATTCATTACTTACGTATATTTTTGAGCCGGCAAAGATAGGACAAAGCGGGGGATTTGCCTTTGAGGATTTCATCTGTTTGTTTTTTATCGTATTTTAATGGCCGGGGGCAATTCCTCAGCAGCATTCCCATTCAACCAGCACGATCCTGATAAGAGCTTCTACAAAAAAAAGTCGCCCGGAAACCAGGCGACCAAATGCTTACATTTATAATAAGTTCTTATAAATCAACGTTTACAGGTTCGCCTTTTTTAGAAGGAACACTGTTAGCGGCGGCATGTTCCACCGCAGCTTCCACAAATTTCACAAAAATGGGATGCGGGCTCTCTACCGTACTTTTCAGCTCCGGGTGAAACTGAACTCCTACAAAAAACGGGTGTGAAGGCAATTCAATCACTTCCACCAGTCCGCTCTCCGGGTTTTTACCACTGGCCACCATTCCGGCCTGTTCAAAAGCCTCCAGGTATTTATTATTAAATTCCCAGCGGTGCCGGTGGCGTTCGGTGATCTGCAGTGTTCCGTAAATAGAAGCAGCCAGGCTGCCCTCTTTGAGTTCACAGGCATAAGAGCCCAAACGCATGGTACCACCTTTTTCGGTAATATTTTTCTGGCTTTCCATGAGATCAATCACCGGATCAACAGCGTTTTCATCCATTTCGGTTGAATTGGCACCTTTTAACCCGATCACATTTCTTGCAAACTCGATGGCCGACATCTGCATACCCAAACAAATACCGAAAAACGGCAGTCCGTTCTCACGGGCGTATTGCACCGCTGTTATTTTTCCTTCCACCCCTCTGAGTCCAAAACCCGGTGCCACCAGTAAACCATCCAGGCCGCCAAGTTTTTCTCCCACATTCTCCGGTGTAATGTATTCACTGTGTACGTTTACGATCTGTACCTGGCATTCATTTACCGCACCGGCATGTACGAAGGCTTCCAGGATCGATTTATAAGCATCCTGCAATTCCAGGTATTTACCAATAAGCCCGATGCGTACTACGGATTTGGGGTATTTTAATTTATCCAGGAACGCCCGCCAGCGGGTTAGTTCCGGCTCTTTAAATTCGGATATACCCATGATTTTTAAAACCGTCAGATCCAGTTTTTCACGCAGCATGGCCATGGGCACTTCGTAAATGGTAGACTGATCTGCCGACTCAATCACTGCATCCTGGCGCACATTACAGAACTGGGCAATTTTGCGGCGCAGTTCGGGTGTAAGGGGTTTTTCCGTTCTGCACACGATAATATCAGGACGCACCCCTTCCTGGCTCAGCATCCGTACACTGTGCTGGGTAGGCTTGGTTTTTAATTCTTTTGCTGCTTTGAGGTAAGGGATCAATGTAAGATGAATAACTACCGTATCTTCATCCGGCAGCTCCCACTGCAGCTGGCGGATGGCTTCTACAAAGGGCAGACTTTCAATATCCCCAATGGTTCCTCCGATTTCGGTGATCACTACATCATATTTGCCCGTAGTGCCCAGTTCCATCATCCTCCGCTTGATTTCGTTGGTGATATGCGGCACCACCTGTACCGTTTTACCCAGGTAAGCACCCTCCCGTTCCTTGTTGATCACCGTTTGATAGATCCGCCCGGTGGTCACATTATTTGCCTGCGATGTAAAAATGTTCAGAAAACGTTCGTAGTGACCCAGATCCAGGTCCGTTTCGGCACCATCTTCTGTTACATAACACTCACCGTGCTCGTAAGGATTCAGCGTACCGGGATCAATATTAATGTATGGGTCGAATTTTTGTATCGTAACCCGCAGCCCCCTCGCCTGTAACAGTTTTGCCAGCGACGCGGCAATAATTCCTTTTCCTAATGAGGAGGACACGCCTCCGGTTACAAATACGTACTTAGCCATAATGGTATATTAAAATCAATAAATCATTCCTTAACAAGAATCATTTCACGAATAAAAATCAACCTGTTTCAACAATATCCAGCCTGCGTGATCTCCTAAAAAACAAAATCAGCCCGCTATGACCAATAAAATCCTGTGGAAAATTTGAAAGGTCATGCAAAGTTAGGAAATCATTTGTAAAAAAAAAACGGGGCGAAAATTTATATGGGCTTTTTGCTACAGAAATGCTGAAACACAAGCTTTTCTTGTTACAATCATCCGGGATTTTCTTATTTTTAAACAACCGATTATTTACGCCTAAAAAATGAACCCGTTGCACGCCAAAACTGTTGCCCTTGCCGCACTATTCCTCAGCATTACTTCCGTATATGGGCAAGATCGTTTACAATCGTCTTCACCGGTCAGCCGTTTTTACCAGGCCGGGAAAACGGCGCTGAATCAAAAAAACTATGCGGCGGCGATTAAAAATTTTTCCGCAGCAGTAACACAGAAGCCTTCAGACAGTGCGCTGGCGCTTTTAAGCAAGGCCTACCTCTACAAGGGTGACACTGCAAATGCCATCCGGTCTGCAACCAGGGCCATTGCGCTGAATGCCAGCTGCGTTGATGCTTATCTCAACCGCGGCATGGCCTACCTGGGAAAAAGAGAGATGCGGCAGGCCAACGAAGATTTTTCCCGGGCTATCCGGCTGGATCCTGGTAACTACCAGGCATATGCACTCCGGGGTATCAGTAATATAAACGCTCCGGATATAGCAGTTGTTGATTTTACAAAAGCCATCGAGTTGAATGATCAATATGCGGAAGGTTATAATAACAGGGGCAATTATTACAGCTCCATCGGGAATTACGAGGCGGCCATTGCAGATCTTACAAAGGCGATGGCCATTGACACCGGGTATGCAGAGGCCTGCCGCTCACGCGGCAATGCTTATTATTTAAAAAAAGATTATGAAGCGGCCATCCGTGATCTTACCCGTGCCATTGTCCTGGGTATCGACAAGAGCGATGTTTACGAGATGCGGGGACTGAGTTACCAGGAACTCAATAATACCGCTGCCGCCGCCGAAGATTTTACCAAACTCATTGCACGGGAGCCGAATCATACCGAGGCGTACCGCCTGCGTGGGTGGCTGTATTTTACAAAACAGGACTATGAGCGGTCGCTTAAGGATTTTAATGCCATTCTTAAACTGGATCCGAAAAACGCAAACGCTTATTATAACCGCGGCACCATTTACGCATTAAAAAAAGATTACGTAAACGCCGTCAATGACTTTACAAAGCTGATCGCCCTGGATACTACCTATGCCGACGCCTACAAAGAACGGGCAAGGGCTTACTCCACACAAAAGGATTACACCAATATGCTTAAGGACCTGGATAAATGGGCGGCACTGGATCCCCAAAATAAGGAAGCCCATTCTATGCGTGGGTCTTTTTACCAGCAAATGGGCAACACGCAAAAAGCGGCTGAAGATTTTACAGAACTCATTGCACTGGCCCCAACAGATATTGAGGGTTACCGCCTGCGTGGGTGGCTGTATTTTACAAAACAGGACTATGAGCGGTCGCTTAAGGATTTTAATGCCATTCTTAAACTGGATCCGAAAAACGCAAACGCCTATTATAACCGCGGCACTATTTACGCATTAAAAAAAGATTACGTGAACGCCGTCAATGACTTTACAAAGCTGATTGCTTTAGACACTACGTATGGGGAGGCCTACCGGTTGCGCGGCGGCGCTTATTTTGCCCAATCGGATTATGCCAGCACATTAAAAGACCTGAATAAATGGATTGAACTGGATCCTGAAAATAGTGAGGCTTATTTTATACGGGGAACGGTTTACCAGCAATTGGGCAAACAGGACCAGGCCGATGCCGATCTAAAAAAAGCAGCAGCCTTAAAGTCTAAAAATTAATCCCTGGCAATTTTCTTGTAACTGGCAATCACCCCACGGATGAGTGAAGAGCTGAAACCACGGTGTTCCATTTCATTCAGTCCCACAATGGTACAGCCCTTGGGCGTGGTTACTTTGTCAATTTCCTGCTCCGGATGACTGCCGTTTTTCAGCAGCAGTTCCGCAGCGCCTTTTGCCGTTTGCGCGGCGATAAGATTGGCGGTTTTAGCATCAAACCCGATTTCAATACCGGCCTGTATATTGGCGCGGATATAGCGCAATGCAAAAGCCGTTCCGCAGGCGCCCAGCACGGTAGCCGCATCCATCAGCTTTTCATCAATAACGGCCACCTTACCCAGCGTATTGAACATATCTACCACATAAGAGGCCTCCTTTTCCGAAGCATTCGCGTAACTGATACAGGTAATACTTTCCTGGATGGCGATGGCCGTATTGGGCATGGCCCTGAAAACAGGGAGCTGTTTTTTTACCATCTCCTGCAGATCGGCAATGGATACGCCGGTAATTACAGACACGATGGTATGCTTTGCCGCTAATTGTTTTTTAAATCCTTCAATCACCGCCGCCACCTGGAAAGGTTTTACAGCCAGGATCACCAGCTCACTCTGCTTTACGGCAGCAGCGTTGTCTGCACTGATGTTTACACCTTTTTTTTCCAGCTCCTTTAAAGTAGCCGGATTCCTTTTAGTAATGGTTATGGCTTCGGGTTTACAGAACTTACTTTTGATTAACCCTTCGGCAATGGCGGTACCCAGGTTACCGCCACCGATAATTGCAATGTTCATATCTATTCAGGTTTAACGTTCAACATTTAAAGTTTTGTTTCGAAAAATCAGCTGATTGCCCCCCGTAGTGTTTACACGTTACAAATCATAGCAGACTGATATCCTTAACTGCTGATTGTATGCTGATGCAGCAGGCTTTTTGCCATAGATCTTTGACTGAAGGTTAAAGAAAGAATGGTCAGCATTGAGTTTTACGCCCATTTTATTTCCAAAACCGTATTTAACAACAATGCCGCCGCCTACGTCAAGCGGCCTGCTATACCCGGGACTATATGTTGCCACATTATTTTCGCTGGAAAAATCTGCTTCGTTCTTAAATTCAAGTTTAAATTTTTCATCCTTAACCGTTTTTCCATCCAGTTTTATAACGGTATGTCCCCGGCCACCAATTCCGTATGAAGCGTATATATTAAGACCCGCATCAAAAGACCGCCCGCCGCTCAACCGCCAACGATAGGCGATATCTACCGGAAGCTGGATATAGGATGGAGAAAATTCAACCCGCCAGTCTCGGGAGCCGTCACTGAGTTCATCCTGCAGCCTGCTTTTATAACCCTTTTTTATAAACAGCAGACCCGGCGCAATAATTATATTATTGCCCGCGTACAATTCTTTATACACACCCAGCTGATAACGAATAACCGGGCTGAATTTTTGATCCGGGGCATTCGTATATTGAGGGTCTTTAACTGTCATTTTTGAAAGATTAGCGCCAGCCATAATCCCCCAGCCTTTTTGCGCTTTCAAAGACAATATTGATAAAAAAAAGAACAAAAAAAACGCCGAAAAATATTTCATAAAATTATTAGCTCGGTTGTGCAAAAATGAAGTATGGTAAAAACATCCAATAAACCCGAAGTATGCTTTCAGCATATAGCCTTCAGCACTCAGCTGTGAACGTGGAAGTGTAAGACAGCAGTATCAAGCCAAGCGGGATCCAGCTTGAAACATTAAACTTTAAACCAGTCTTACAGCCCTCCCATCGCTTCCCCGGCACTTTCCTTTGCCAGGTAACCTTCGATGGCCGTATCATATTTTTCTTTCCATTCGCTGATGGCACCCCAATCTGCACCGTTAACCGTTACGGCAGCTGCTGTTACCACACCTATTTTTTCAAACGGAACACTGGCCTGCTGCTCAAACGCAGCCACTTTATCCGGCGCTACGGTTACTATCACACGGCTCTGGGCTTCTCCAAACAGTGCCGCATCTTTGCGAAGTGCGGCATTGGTATTGATATTGAAACCCAGCCCGCGGTTGAAACCACTTTCCAGCAGGGTAACAAACAAACCACCCTCACTGATATCATGCGCCGATTCAATGGCTTTATTGCTGATCATCTTTGCCAGCGATTGTTGCAGTGCAAATTCTTCCTCCAGCTCAAAATAGGGCGCAGCTGAATGCGTTACACCATGTACGTGATACAGGTATTCAGAGCTTCCCAGATCTTCTGACTGCTTGCCCAACAGATAGATAACAGCGCCCTCATTTTTAAAATCGAGCGTCATTTTATTATCGATATCGTCCAGCAATCCTACCATACCGATCGTTGGCGTAGGATTTACGGGACCATCAGGGTTCTGGTTATAAAAGCTCACATTACCACCGGTAACAGGCGTGTCGAATTTGCGGCAGGCATCCCCCATACCTTTAATGGCATTTACGAACTGGTAATAAACCTCCGGATCGTAAGGGTTTCCAAAATTCAGACAGTTGGTTACGCCCAGCGGCAATGCCCCGCTGCATACCAGGTTACGGGCCGCTTCGCTCACCGCAATCATGGCTCCTTTATACGGATCGGCATATACATAGCGACTGTTACAGTCCGTAGTAACGCCTAATCCTTTTTTTGTACCTTTTATGGTTACAATGGCCGCATCTGAAGGTGCATTGGTTGATGTATTTACGGTTCCTACCATACTGTCGTACTGGTTATAGATCCAGCGTTTGGATGCGATGGAGGGCAGGGTTACAATCTGTTCGGCTACGGCCTTTAAATCTGCCGGCTGTTCTACAGCAGTACCATCAAACGCCCGGATCTTTTCCAGGTAAGCCGGCTCTTTATATTCCCGGTCGTATTGCGGGGCTCCGCCGCCCAATACCAGTTCTTCTGCAGGCAGGGAAGCCTCCAGCTGACCATGCATATAAAAATTCAGCAATCCATCATCGGTCACTTCACCAATAACCGAAGCCGGCAGGTCCCATTTTTCGAATACCGCTTTTACTTCAGCTTCCCTTCCTTTTTCGGCCACCAGCAACATCCGCTCCTGGCTTTCGCTCAACAGCAGTTCCCAGGCCTTCATATCTTTTTGCCGGGTAGGCACTTTATCCAGGTCAATGCGCATACCTACACCGCCCTTTGCACTCATTTCTGCCGTGGAACAAATAATTCCTGCGGCGCCCATATCCTGCATGCCTACAACCGCTCCGGTCTGGATTACCTCTAAACAGGCTTCCAGCAGCTTTTTTTCCTGGAACGGATCACCCACCTGTACCGCAGGTAATTCCTGCACGCTTTCGGAGGTAATATCCGCTGAAGCAAAAGAAGCCCCGCCAATTCCATCCTTTCCGGTAGCACTGCCCACAAATATTACCGGGTTTCCGGTTCCTTCCGCTGTGGCCGATACGGTTTCCCCCGCTTTTACGATGCCCACGCTCATGGCGTTTACCAGCGGGTTGGTATGATAACACTGGTCAAAATAAATTTCTCCGCCTACGGTAGGTACTCCAAAACAGTTGCCATAGTGACCAATCCCGTGTACCACTCCCGCCAGCAGGTGCTGTGTTTTTGCTTCGTTCAGTTTTCCAAAACGCAGGGAGTTCAATGCCGCAATAGGGCGTGCGCCCATGGTAAAAATATCCCGGTGAATACCGCCCACACCGGTGGCAGCCCCCTGGAAGGGTTCCAGTGCTGAGGGGTGGTTGTGCGATTCAATCTTAAATACAACGCCCAATCCGTCGCCGATATCCATCAACCCTGCATTTTCCTCTCCTGCTGCCACCAGCATGCGGCCACCATCGCGCGGAAGCGTTTTCAGCCATTTAATGGAGTTTTTATAACTGCAATGCTCGCTCCACATGGCGGAAAAAGCACAGAGCTCATTGAAATTAGGAGTACGTCCCAGTTTTTCTTTGATCAGTTCAAACTCTTCTTTTGTCAAACGCAGCTGTTCTGCGGTTTTTACAGTAATTTCCATTATATATTTATAGCTGATTTTATGTAGTATTAAAAAATCGCAGCGAATTTACAAAACTACGGTCATTTAGCAATCCACCGCAAACACAGCAGCCAAAAAAAGCCCCTGAAACACAGATTCATAATGCGCCTTCCAACAAAAGCAGTTAGGCCAGAACAATTTAATGGCGTTCATTCAGAAACCACCGCCTTCAGTCTTTCTTTGCCCCGGTGACCATCTTTGCAATTATTGAATTATCATTGTACCATAAAATGCGCAGTTGTGGAAATTTTTCTTTTTGCGGCATACCTCCTGCTTTTTACCTGGTGTATTCCCAAAATCCGCTTTTTCAGCAACAGCGGACTTTCGGGATTTCAGCTGGCAGCGCTTTTTCTTTTGAAAGTGGGTATGGGCGTGCTTTACGGCTGGATCGCCTGGTATTCGGGCGGTTCCCCGGGCAATACCGACACCTGGGTGCTGCATACAGAAAGTCTGAAAGAGACAAAAAACCTGCTTACCACTCCCCGGCAATATATCACCAGTTTTTTTCATGATGGGTACGGCACCAGCTTCAGAAGCTTTTTTGCCTCCAGCGCCTCTTACTGGAACAATTTAAAAAACAATACCTACGTCCGGATCGAATCGGTATTTAACTGCTTTAGCTTTGGCAGCTACTTTATAAACATCATTTTTTATACGTTTTTCGTTTTTTTCGGCGTTGTAGCCCTTTACCGGGTAATGCAGCATCATGTTGGCGGCAGCCGCCTCCTGCTGATTATCGGTTGTTTCCTGGCACCCTCTTTTTTATACTGGACCAGCGGATTGCATAAAGATGGGCTTACCTATTTGGCCCTTAGCACGATCATTTACATTTTTTATTTCCACATTACGTCAAAAAAACCGCTACAGGGTTACTTATTGCTGTTGGGAGCCTTCCTGTTATTATTTGCACTCCGGAACCATATATTGCTGCTGTTATTTCCGGCCCTGTTGTGCTGGATACTGGCGCGGCGGTTCCCATCCCGGCGCGTGCTGGTGTTTACGGGGGTATACAGTTTGGGACTTGCTTTCTTTTTCTTAGCCAAATACCTGCATCCCGCGCTGGATTTTCCCGCTATTGTTGCCAGCAAACAGGCATCCTTCCTGGAGCTTACCGGTGGCCAATCCAGCGTGCCGGTGCCTCCTCTGCAACCGGATCTGGCAGGTTTTATACGCCAGTTTCCGCAGGCAGCGGGTATTGCGTTTTTTCGTCCTTTTATAATGGATCTTAAAAAAATGCTCATCATCCCGGCCTTCCTGGAAATGATGCTTACCTGGATCTGTATCCTGCTTTTTTTGATAGTTCCCCGGCAAAAACGCAGTTTCCGGCCTTTTAGCCTCTTCCTCCTCGTATTTACGATCAGTACATTGTTAATGATCGGCTATACGGTGAATAACCTTGGGGCAATGGTCCGTTACCGGTCCATTCTTTTCCCGCTGTTCCTGCCCGTTATTTTAGCAGGTATCCATTGGCAACGCCTTCTTAAAAAAACAAATACTAAAATAAAATAATACATATTTTTCAGCACAAAAACAGCATTTCGTTGATGGCAAAACAATAAAAAGAGAAATATTTATTCAAAAAATAGAAATATTTCATACATGAAATACTATTTTCCTTTTATTTTTGCAAAAATTATTCTTCAATGTCATTAAGATTCAACGCAATTTCCGAACTGCATACCTACAATACGGATGTAGGCAAGATCACCCCCAAGATTACGGAGGTTTTTGGTTCTCATGTATTTGATTTGAAAACCGCGAGAAAGTTTTTAAGTGATGAAGCATATAAGAGCCTGAAGGCTTCTATTAATGCGGGTCAGAAAATTGATCGCAATGTAGCCAACCAGATCGCAACAGGCATGCGTGCCTGGGCAGAAACCAAGGGCGTAACCCACTATACACACTGGTTTCAGCCACTGACCGGAACAACGGCAGAAAAACATGATTCCTTTTTTACATTAAAAGGAGATGGAACGCCGATTGAAGAATTTGACAGTGCCGCGCTGATCCAGCAGGAGCCGGATGCATCTTCCTTCCCCAACGGAGGCTTAAGAGCCACTTTTGAGGCCAGGGGTTATACCGCCTGGGATCCTTCTTCCCCTCCCTTTATTGTGGAGATCGGTTATGGCAGAACCCTGTGTATTCCTACCATCTTTATTTCTTACACCGGGGAATCACTGGATTATAAAGCACCTTTATTAAAATCAATTGATGTATTAAATAAAGCTGCCGTTGATGTATGTAATTACTTCGACCGGAACGTACAGAAAGTAAACGCCACCCTTGGATGGGAGCAGGAATACTTTGTGGTAGACGAAGGGCTGTTTAATGCACGTCCGGACCTGGTGATGACCGGCCGCACGGTTTATGGCCACAACTCCGCCAAGAACCAGCAGCTGGAAGATCATTATTTTGGTGCGATACCTGAACGCGTATATGCTTTTATGCGTGATTTTGAAAACGAATGTTACAAACTGGGCATTCCGCTGCGCACCCGTCACAACGAGGTAGCGCCCGCACAGTTCGAGTGCGCCCCCATTTACGAGGAAATCAACCTGGCGGTAGACCACAATACCTTATTGATGGATACCATGAGCCGGATCGCTCCCCGTCATGGTCTGAAAGTACTGTTCCACGAAAAGCCGTTCGCCGGCCTTAACGGAAGCGGTAAGCACAATAACTGGAGCCTTGCTACTGATACCGGCATCAACCTGCTGGCACCGGGCAAAACCCCCAAAACCAACTTAATGTTCCTTACATTCTTTGTAAATACCATTAAGGCGGTGCATGATTATGCAGATATCTTAAGAGCCTCTATCGCTTCTGCTCCCAACGATCACCGTTTGGGCGCAAATGAAGCACCACCAGCAATCATTTCCGTATTTATCGGAAAATACCTGTCGCAGGTGCTGGAAGAGGTAAAAGAGCGTGTTTCTGACAAAATGGATGAGCAGGATGAAAGCATGCTAAAGCTGGACATTCACAAAACCATCCCGGAATTGTTTATGGACAATACCGACCGGAACCGGACCTCTCCCTTTGCCTTTACCGGAAACAAATTTGAGTTCCGTGCAGTAGGTTCCACTGCAAACTGCGCCAACCCCATGACTGTATTAAATACCATTATGGCGGAAACACTGAAGCAGTTTAAAAAAGAAGTAGACTCCCTGATTGAGAAAGGTGAGAAAAAAGAAATTGCTATCATGCAGGTGATCCGCGAATATATCGTTGCCAGCGAAAAAGTACATTTCGAAGGTGATGGTTACAGCGAAGCATGGGAAAAAGAAGCGGAAAAAAGAGGGTTGCCCAACCTGAAAACAACGCCGCTGGCACTGGATGCCATGGTTACCGACAAAAACAAAAAATTGTTTGTGGATAACGGCATCTACTCCCTGTCGGAACTGGAAGCAAGGCATGAGATCGAACTGGAAAAATACATTAAGAAAGTACAGATCGAAGGCCGTATCATGGGCGAGATGGCAACCAGCATTATCCTGCCGCCATCTATCCGTTACCAAACCCTTCTGGCCAATAATATCCGTGGTCTGAAAGATGCGGGTGTTCCGGAAGAGGCGTATGCCAACCAGAAACAGATCCTTGATAAGATCTCTGAGCATATCAACAAGGCCAGCGACCTGGTAGAGCAAATGATTGAAGCGCGTAAAATATGCAACGCAATCGAAGATACCCGCACAAAGGCGATTGCATATGAAAGCCAGGTAAAAGCAAAATTCTTCGACCAGATCCGTTATCATGTAGATAAACTGGAATTACTGGTGGATGATAAAGAATGGTACCTGCCGAAATACCGCGAGCTGCTGTTCATGCGATAAGACAATCCTTACCGAAAATAAAAAGACCGGCGCTTGCCGGTCTTTTTTGTATTTAAATTTTTTGTACCATTGGCATAAGGGCAACGACAAATGAACGGCCTGGTCTCATCGCGACCTTTGTGAATCCTTTGCGGACATTGCGGTAAAAGCCCAACCACCATCAATTGTCAAAAGCCTTTTCATAACAACTATCACAAAGGTTCCAAAAATGTATGCGATCGCCTTAGGCCATGAAATCATGCTCGTAACACCTGCGGGGTTCGAGCAATGATCGTTATTTTATTTCGGCCGAAAAATTACTAAGCCACGAGTTAGAAAGGCCAACGGTCATTGCTTTCAGGTTCATCCAATACTTCATGTGTGCTGCAATATCGGTTACTGCGGCGTTGATAGAAACAGTAGCATCCGGCGGAGCCGGGGTTCTGCCCGGAGGCACATTGGGATCCAGTTTCACCCAGCGGAACGACCCGTTCAAAACCATATCGGACCCTGTAAGTGCATAGTTGTACACCACATTCCCCGTGGCGTCATCCAGCGGCCACCAACCGGTCAGGTTTTTATAATAAGGATGCCGGCTAAAATCAGCCAGGTTTACGTAATTCTTAATAATGCTGTCCGGCAGGGCCGTATTAAAATAGACCAGGTCCGACGCATAAAACTGCATGGGTGCAAAAAAGTTATCCACTCTTCTATAGCCCAGTTTTAGCGGCTCTGCAGGATTACTGAAATCAACATTTCCAATATCAAACACGCTCCCTTTGGGATTACCATCTACAAACATCGACACATTCCGGTTGGTGGCACTGGTAATCTTTACCCGCATCGTATAGGTATGCCATTCGTTAACATTAAAGGCCCCTGTATTGGTAGAATTATACTTTTTGGTTCCGCTACCCAAGTTGGGTTCATAATTAACATTTCCGCTGCCCACATTTAGCCACATCCAGCCTTTAATACTTAAATCGTCATTTTTCATTTTGGGAGTAGATTTGGAGAGCAATCCCGGATACTGAACCCCATTTAAATTGTAAGTACGTACCTGCACGGTAAACTCATCCGAGAATTTGGCATCATATAACTGGGGGTTGGGCACATAAGCGTAGGTACTGGTATCATCATTAAACAGTACTGTAGAATAGCCTACTTTTTTTACCTCCTGACTCGTAAAAGAGGGATATGCGCAGATTAAAAAACCAGGCAGCGGATTGGCAACCGCTCCGGGCCCCGAAGTAATCATTACCAGCCATTGTTCCTGGCTTTTACCGGGCCGGGCGTTCATGGCCTGTAAAATATTGCCAATATATCCGTCGGCCTTTTCAAGGGCTGTTTTATACGCAGGGTTGGAGAGCGAATAATTGCCGGCAGCTTTACCGGCCAGCGCTACCTCGTTGAAATTAACAACCAGTAGCGAAAGGCTTGTATCCCGTTTCAATAAACTAACTGCCGAATCCTTTACCACGGCATCATTTAATACGCCATAGCTGTAAGTGGCCGTTCGTGCAACATACCTGGCCAGGTTGGCCCAGGGGCTAACCAGGGCTGAAGTATAACTGGGTTTGTTAACATTTAAGATCCTGAAAATATCCATTGCATACGGCACCCTTCCGTCGGAGGATGCCGGGTCTGTATTATTAAATTCAAAACTACTATCGGTAATGCCATGGGTAGCCGGTATTACGCCCGTTAACAGGGAAGCCCAGCTGGCCCCGTCTGTAGCAGGTTTGGAAAGCCGGGCCTCTGCATAACTGAACTTAGCCGTTTTTAGAAGCGTGGCAATATTATTGAGCCCGGTTGCTGCTTTTAACTCATTACCCGGCAAACCATCAATACTAATGACCAGTACCTTGCGTTTAACACTGTCGGCATTTAATTCCTGTTTTTCAAAAACAGGGGGCACACTGGGATATTTTTTACACCCGGCCGCCAGTGCAACAGCAATCCCCATTGCGATGCAATACTTCCCTATGATCAATTGTCGTTTCATCCGCATATTTTTTCGATGGTTTAACAAAAGTCTGCCACCTCTTATTTAATGACTTTATTTAAAACGCCTGTATCTCTGCCATAACCGCATACGTGTCACTATAACCGCTTGCAAATACCAGTTTTATAAACCTACCCGTTACAGCGGTCGTAAAATTAACCCGCTGGGTGCTGTTATTATTCTGGAAAACACCCTGCGCAGCCAGGGTCATACCGGCCTCATCTGTAGTATTTCCAATATAAATCTTATAGTCCTTCGGTATATTCCGGCAACAATCACTTTGCCGCGGGGTAAATATCATCCCGGAAACAGGGAGCGTCTCATGCATATCAATCAGGAACCAGTGTGGAAATACGGGACCGCCTCCCTGCCATTGCGTGTGCCAGAAAGTAGCCGGATTGCCATCAATGGCGGAGATGGGCCAACCATTGGGAGCTCCCTCTCCGCTGGGCTCATAAGAATCTGCCGAAGCCGTCCATAAAGCCCTGGAAAAGGGCAGTCCCGGCAAATTGAGCACGGTAGAATCGCCCCCGGTTTTGGTAAGGGGATTATACTGCCATACATTTTTGGTGAGCATAACCGGGTACTTTAAAGCCATCTCCGATTGCTTTGCAGGACTTATACCGATCCCCCAGGCCCTGAAGAAGAAAATGCAGTTCAGGCCGGTATATTCACAAAGCGCTTCGTATACAAAATCCTTGCGGGCATCATCATTAATAAATATACGGAGCGGCGTATCACGGGTCTTTTTAAAAATATAGGTCATAAACCCATAACCATCTGATTTATTGTCGGCACTTTTAAGCTTTTCAAAGATCTGCAGGAAGGGTATGGTTTTCCGGATAGCGCTGTTCAGCCGGGAATCGTTATCAAAATTTTTAACCAGATTGGTATTGGGATCAATGGTGGGATCGTTCGAAAAACGTAGTGCTTCATTGACCACCTGCGCATCCAGCAGCTGCGGGTTAAACCCGGCCACATCGGTAACATTAAGCCTCTTGGCGCGCTCAAACAAAAACAGGTTGCCAATGGAAGCCTGGTACAATCCTCCCCATATCCACTTGGGCTGTGCATACAATGACCCCAACGCCGTAACCATATCCCACGACTGGCTGACCCCCGTTATCGTTTCGTCATTTACCGCAAGCAGTTTACGCATCCATTCGTCGGTATTTAATGCAAACAACGGATAGGCCCCGGTAAGATAAGAGGGCTGGGCATCAAGCGCTGTACGCCAGGGAAACTGTGGCGACCGGTGCGCCGGATCAACCGCCGCGTCTGTAAGCCCCGCCCAACCATTAAAGTCGGTTTGTATCATACGATCCCATAGCTGCATCACCTGCACGGGGTCAAAGTCTGGATGCTGGGTCAGGTAATCCTTCATTTTATCCACCGGCAATGTTAGCACCATCGTGGAGGAAGCCAGCTCAAACCAGGGCACTCCTGAACTTTGGATCGCCTGTTTCCATGCGGCGGCGGTAGTAGTACCCAATATGAAATCGGGGCTTTTACAAGCGCCCGAAATGCCAAGGGCCACCGGGTTCGCTACCGGGTAAGATGGCAGTATATACACATGTCCTCCAAACAGGTTTTTGACCTTATTAACCCCAGGGAACAGATCCTGTTTTGTAATGATGCGCGAATAACGCATGTTGCCCGTTATGGTGTTGGCCCAAATCCCTACCTGGCAGCTTAGCCCTGTAACGCCGGCCGGCACTGTAATGGTTATTTCCCCGCCTGGCGGTGCATACATACCTGTGCTGTAAATACGGCTGGTGCTATAACCCGGCTCCACATACATCATCAGGTAACTTCGCTGTGCTTTAAGGTAGTTGAGGTTAAGCACCACCTGTGTATTCTGCAGTCTTTCCTCACCCGACGCTACGAGGCCCGGAAACATCCGCACGTGCTGCAGAAAACTGTTATCTTCATTTTTACCGGAAGTATCAATGGTCACATTTGTTTTCAACGAGTCTACATTATATCCATCCGGTATATTAAACCCATATTTCTTACAACCCGATATAAGGATGACAGATACAGAGAGGATAGCCACTAATAAGCCATGTACCCTTTTCATTCTATTATTTTTAAATTAAATAATTCGTTTTTACCAGTTATTGCGGAGGTACAACATCTGTATACCCGGTGCTCCATATCCTGCCACCCAGTCCCCATGAGTTTGGTGTACCAAAGCCCATCCATTGGTAAATGAGCATGGGAACATCCAGCCCTGTAATGGTTGCTTTATAAAAATTGCCATTCGGATCGGGACATACTCCTTTGGCCGTTTCATTAAACGTTGTAAAATTGGCTCTTTTAGATGGGTCTACCACTATGGCATCCTGACCGGTGGGTGACAAGTCTTTTATCGCATTGCCGGAGAGTTTATTCAGCTTGTAGTAGGCCGCCAGTTTATCCAGGTAAGGATGGTCGTCCGGGATATAGGATTTGCAGGAGTATTTGGCTACGTCTGCATCTGTGAACGCCACATTCCAGTACCGCAGGTCTGTGATGTAACAATTATCAGAGTAAATATTCATTTGAGGGAGCGCGTCTGTGGGAGGGCCGATATAAAACTTACCTTTTGAAACAATGCTGGTAGCGTTTCCTGCATCATACTCTCCTTCCGTAGTAGCACGGGAGCCCTGCCGGTCATTAATGGTACGCAAGGTACCATCCATATAAAATTTAAACTTGATCAGATTGCTGTTTGCCGGCCAGTTAATGACCAGTGCAATATTATGCCACTGGCCATCATCCCCCGGTCTTTCTGCATCATACTGACCGTTATTACCTTCATCATGCCGGTCGGCCGTTGCAAAATTGATGAATAGCTTGGTATTGTTACACCAGCCGGCACAGGTCATAATATGCCAGCCTGCTGCCTGGTTATCGTTATTGGTTTGTGCCCTGAGTGTACCAAAAAGATTATAAAAGCCCTGACCACCAATCTCCGTTTTATAATTGGTTGCGGGTACCTTTAATTTAAATTCAAGGGTACGCTGGGTTCCTTTAACCAGGTCAAAAACATGTTTATCGTCATTACCATATACCCGTACCTGGTTAGCGCCTGCTCCCTGAAGCTGCAGTACCGAGTCGATATAATTTACATAACCTGCCGTAGAAACCGGTGCGCCATTGGGGTTTACCTGGAGTGCTTTAAACCGGGGGCTGCTGAATATAACAAAGTTGTTGCGCCGCGAGTCTCCAAAATAAGTAGCCGCTGCCGCCGTACCTGCATATTTGTTTACTGCTCCGTTTAAATTAGAGGCTACAACAACCAGCCAGTTCTCCTGTTTATAGCCTGGCCGTTTTTTTAATGTGGCCAAAATAGCCCCAATGTAATTGTCTACCGTAGTTACCGCATTGGAGTATTCCGTCGTAGCAGCCAGGTACCCGTATCGATCACCGGCGGCCGCAATGCTGTGAAACTGGCCTACCACAATGGTTGCATCCGGCTTGCCCAATTCACCCATCACATTTTGCGTTACCTGCTCATCGTTATTCTCAGTAAGCGTATTTACCGTAGCATCTTTTAACAGATACTGGCTAAACAAGGCAGACGCGGCAAAGCCCGCAGTACGGGTACCTGCTGCCATTGTTTTTATTCTTGAAATAAACGTTGGAAACTGGCTAAAATTGGCCGACTGAAAATCTGCGCCCACATTGGTTTTATCCGTAGGAATTCCGGTCATCATATTGGTCCAGGTAGCCGGCAACGTAGAGTCCGGAGGAAGGCCACCACTAACCCCTACCCAGCTGTATACGCCGTTGGCAAGCAGGGAACGGATATTGGGCGGGTTCAATGCCTGTATTTGTTTGCCCTCTGCCCCATCCAGGATCAGGTACAGTACTTTCCTGTTAAGGGCAGTCCCCTGGGCTGAATCGGGATAATCCGTCCTCAACTGGTTACCCTGCTCAGGAAATGTCCGGTTACAGGACATTATTGCATACAATGAAAGAAAAGCAGCCATAACAGCAAGGGTTACACCACTCTTTATCTTTTTATTTCTTTGATTATTCTGCATATCTAACCGCTTATAAATTGAATAAAATTGCACTATGGTGCTATTTTCAGCTGCACAATATTGCCCACCCGCGTATTGTCGAATAAGCTGATCGATCCAAAGATCATGAGTTTATCGGCGGCTACTTCATAAATGCCATAAATAGCTCCGGCAAAAGCTCCGGAGTTATTATAGCCGCTGGCCAGGGAGCCATCCGCATTTACAATTGCAAAGCCCTGGCGTACCACACCATCATACTTATTAAAGTAGCCGGAAAGAATAATCTTGCCGTTGCTAAGCTGACCGGCATAATTAATAAGCCCTCCCTCATACGATTTCAGGTTAAAAGTCGGATCCACTGTACCATCTTCATTGAGCATCACCACTCCCTTGGCCGGCCGGTTATTAAACTGTGTAAAATTGCCCGTCAGCAATATCTTTTTTGTAGCGGCATTATAGGTAATCTTAGTGATGTAACCATTGGCGCCCGAACCAATGGCCGAGGCAAAGGCGGTATTGATGCTGCCGGTACCGGTGAGCGCCATAATGCCGGGAGCAGCTGTAACCGGGGCTGCTGCATTCGATGGTGTATTGAACATGGTGAATGAACCGGCAACAACAATCGTTTTATCTGCCAACTGCACGGCATCATAGATATCCCCGTTCAGGTTGGGATCAAATTTTCCGGTTAAAAGGTCGTGGCTATAATTATAGGTAGTATCAAGGCGACCCGTTTCTGTTTCGCTCAGATTCATCCGTGCAAAATTCCGGATGCCCCTGTAATAGGGGTAATAATTCCCTTTTACAGAGTTGGCATAATCCACACGATAGTAAAGATCAAAATTGCCTACCGCTATTATTTTATTGGGATCTGCATCCGGGAATATACGCACCACGTTGCCGTTAAACAAACGGGCATTGAAATTGGCCACGGTGTCCGTATTGTTTTGCGGGGTATTTTCAGGATCGGGGTTTTGCACAGCCACCGTAACACTGTCGATCGAAAGATTGGTATTGATCTGGGTAATATTGGACACAAGAAAACGAGCGGAATAATAACCGCCAAAATTACCACCGATAATATACCGCGTTTGGCCCAGGATCGTTACCGGAACTAAGGACGCAATTCCGCCCGATGCCCCCAAGCCAGCTTTAGTGGTCATAAAACTACCGCCGGGGCTTATTTGAACGATACGGCCAACAGGAACACTTTGATTATTATAATTGGTAAACCCTCCCATCAGCAGGTAATTGTTATCCGAGTTTTTAAATACCGTACTTACATAACCATTGGCTCCCACAGTGGAAGAAGCGTTATTAAAATCAGGGTCTATAGACACCTTGCCGACAATGGTGATCGTAGGGCCGTAATAAAACTGCCCGTCGGCGGTGGCAATGCTTCCGGCCCCGGAGGAGGCACTGGGGGGTATTTTTACAGACAGGAGACTGTCTGTTGCACTTACAATAGTAGCCGAAACACCATTCAACAAAAACCGGTAGCCCGTTGCAAGTTGTTTGATGCCGGTTACCTGCAGCGTAATGGTATCCCCCTCGCTTCCCTGTATAACAGTTCCCGGCTTGCCATAAAAATTAATCAGGGGCTGGGGATGCGGCGGGTAAGGCTCTCCGGATAATTGGGCATTCTTAACGCAGGCGGTTACCAATAACAGCAATAGTCCTGCTGCTATTAAAGGTATTACACATATTCGACGGAGCGTATTCATTTTAAAATTATTTTTTTGAGTAGTCGAATCCAAAGTTTTGAGCGCTTACCATGAAATCGCTCGGTGAAAATCCAAAAAAGAAGGCATCCGAATAATTAAGCGCGTGCACAATTCCATTCGTGGGATTAATATCGACAGTGGCAACGCGAAAAATTTCCGGCAGTCTTCCGGCCGGTGGTGTATCGCCCTCCGGATACCCGATATATAACTGCCGGTACCCGGCGTACTGTACGCCTCCCGCATTATTAAACACCGCGCCTATCAGCATATTTTTGCCCATGTAGGAGGTATAGTACTCCCCCCCATAAACGCGAAAGTTATCAGGATCGAGCTGCGGGTAATCGCTTAAACGCCGTAACCCTTTAAAAAGATATTTTGAAAGCTGCTGCTTCAAAAAATCAGGATGCAGCTGTGCAAGATTGGAAATCGTATCTCGCCCCTGCGCCAACAAAGATTGGTTTAAAATCCGTATAGAATTAATGATCGATGGATCTGCGGGCGCAAAAAAAGTAATTTGCTCTTTCTGAAAAACATCTTCCATACCCGAAAGTTTTATAATCCTTAACAGGGAGTCGAAGAGGTGATAACGGTTACTTTGCAGATACTGTACTACGGTACCATCGAATTTGGGATTAATCGTCTTTGTATCTTCATAGTAATTGTCTTTTTTACAGCCGGCCATGCAGAGCAGCGCCGCAACTCCTAACATATAAATCGAAAGAAACTGAATTCTTTTCATGGTTCTCATTTTAACGTCCCAATTAAAAGTCCCTTTAAATACCTTTTATTGCCAATAATTGTTCAACCGCATACCCGGGTTCTGCGTGAGGGCCGAGGAACTGATGGGCCAGGTCCATGCCCCCAATGCAAAATCATTTTCGGAAATAGGATGATAACAAAATTTCGGATCGAGTATCCGGCCCGTTCTTACCAGGTCAAAATAATAATACCCCTCGCCAAACAGCTCTTTACAACGCTCGTAATAAATGGCATCCGACAGGTCAAGTCCCGGCGTTTCGCCTTCTACATATAAATCGGCCCCCGATCTCTTCCGCACCATATCGAGAAGCGTGATCGCCTTTTGTTTTTTAGCGCCGCCTATATTGGCACAGGCCTCTGCCTGCAGCAATATTGCATCCGGCAACCGGAATATCATCTGGCAGTCATCGGGGTTTACATCCTCACCCGGCACCGCGTAAATGTTCAGGAATTTAATACACTGTAACCGGTGCGGATCGGTATTGCCCTGTGGCTGGTAAAAAAACAGGCTCCACCGAAGGTCGTTCTTGTTGGTCGGAAACAACTGCTGCATAAATGCCGGATTATAGCCTGCATACGTGCGGGTGGTTCCATTGGGTTTATAAGGCGCTGTAAGTACGTTATCCGCAAAGGAGGCAAACAGGCCGAAGCGTTCGCCGGTATTCAGGTTCTGTCTTATTTCAAAAAGACTTTCCGGCGTACCGCCTTTAAATACTTCATGCATTTGGGTAATGGGCATTAACTGGTACGATCCATTGTTTTGGGTAAGTAATACCTCACCCAACGAATCGGTTTGCTTCCAGTATTTCTCCTTGTTCTCCTTATCAAAGCCGGCACACCACATATTAATGTTCATCATCAGATCCAGGGCACTTCCACGCATGGCCCGGGCTCCTTTGTCAACCGGATCGATGTAGGTCCAGGGCATATTGTTTACAACCGTACCCAGGTCTGCCAAACACTTTTGCAGTACCGGAACCATTTCCTGGCGTGGTTCTGCATTCCGGTTAAACGCATTGGTGTAATAAGGAATATCGCCATACAGGCGGGCCATCATAAAATAAACAAGGTTGCGCAGGAAAATAGCTTCTCCCAAAAACTGATCCCTTTTATCTTTCCGCAATACGTCTTTGTCGTTAGTTACTGCGTCTACCATAATATTGCAACCGGCTATAATATCGTAAAACGGCCCCCATTCGGTAATGCGCCCAAAAGTACCTGACCAGTAGTTATTGTTATAGCTGCCCGTGAGTGTTTTAAGGTCATTATTGGCCGCCAGCGTAATATAAGCCCTGCCGCCAGCGTCTACTCCAACAACGGGCGCACAGCGAAAGTCCCCCACTGCAGGAAAAAACTGGATATCACAGCAATCCAGCCCCGGGCCAGACTGCCCCATCGTTTTCCGGCGAAACTTGGCATAAAGGCCTGCGATGTATTGGTCAAAATCATCGGTAGTTTTCCAGAAATTGTTACCCGAAAGCGCCAGGGGCGGGTTCACATTTAAAAATCGTTTGCAACCGCCAATACCGCATACCATTGCAAGCACAAGGCATGTTATGGTGATTGTGCATATTAATTTATTCATCATACCGGTTTTAGAATTCATAGTTTGATCACTGTATTTTACAAATCGGTTCATTCCTTAAAATGAAATATTGACCCCGATAGAATACCGTTTGGGGTTGGGATAGGCCCCCTGGTTATCGAAGCCCAGTGTGGAAACGTTTTCAGGATTTGCACCTGAATATTTTGAAATAATAAACACATTCTGAAGTACCCCGTAAATACGCGCCGAGCTTACCCTGAACTTGCGCAATAGTTCACTCTTGATCATATAATTTAACGCGATCCGGTTCCATTTCCAATACGATCCGTCTTCCAGGAACAGGGATTGGTTGTACCGGTAAGGGTCGATGGTTCCATTCGTGCGGTAGTCAAAGGGGTTCGGATAGCGGGCTACATCACCGGGCGCCTTCCAGTAATCATATTGGTCAATGGGTATTGCCGCACCGCTTTTATACAGATCAAAACCAATCGGGTTATAAAACGTACGGAATTTATCGGCAAGAGCGGTATTGAGCACATCCCTGAACAAGGTATAGGTTACATCGGCATTAACGCTCCATTGTTTGTATCTGAAGTTTAGAAAAATACCTCCATTTACCTTGGGCAGCGGATCGTACAGGGCGGTCATGTCATTTTGATCAATAATATAGTCGCCGTTCAGGTCCGTCCACCGGGGACTGCCTCCCCGTAAAAAAACGTTGCCCACTCTTACGGGTTTACCGGTAACAGGGTCTACCTTTACATCTCTATCGGTTGCGTACACACCTACCGTATTATAGGCAAGCGTGGTAATGGGTTTGCCCCCAACCGTTACGAGGATGGGAAAATCAATATCTTTTTCCCTTAAAACAGTGGTAAACTGGCTAAGGCCGTTTTCCAGCTTGGCTACATAGTTTTTATTATAAGCGCCATTTATGGTAAGGTCCCAGCTAAAATCGCCCCGGTTTCCAGACCGGTAAGTGATCGCCAGTTCATGACCATACTTTACCAGCGACCGGTCGTTTACCTTGATGGAGCCAAACCCGGTCGTATTCGCCAACCCGATAGCAGCAACATCATTATCAATGGAAGTGTAATAAAAATCGTACACCAGCGATAACCGGTTCCTAAAAAACTCACCGTCATAACCAAAGTTGAACGTTGTATTGGTAATCGGCTTAAAGTCTACATTGGGAAGGGCATCCCGGTTGTACACAATGGTGGGTTTACCCACATAGGTAAATGCATAGGGTTCCAGCTTGCCATATACATCAAAAATACTACCGGTAGGTATCAATGTGTTACCATAACTTATCCTGAAACGGCTTTCATTGGCCCACTTAAAGTTTTTAAACCATTTTTCGCGGTGCAGGTTCCAGGTAAAACCGATATTGGGTGTTTTAACAAACCCGGTATTGGGCCCGTTGTTCGAAGATCCTTCTGACCGGTATTGAAAGTTCAATACATATCTCCGCTTATAATCATAGGTAAATACGCCGCCATATCCTACCGATCTGCGGTCAAATAAATTATTGATCACACCGTCTCTTGTGTTTACAAAATCGTAGGTAACGGGTCCATATAAATTATCATTGCCGGCACTATTTATCAGGTAATAATTTCCCCGGCTCACCGCCCTGGTAATTTCATTAAACAGGTAAAGACTAAACGTATGCACTTCTTCTTCATCTTTAACCAGTGACTTAACATAGTTCACATCAGTTAGCAGGTTCAGCATATTGTCTTTCTGGTTGCTGGTAGTATACGATGGCCGCCCCGAATTAATGAGTGAGGGCTTGAAGTTATCATACACATTTGAATTTAAAGAATAGTTAAACCGGGTATGCAGCACAAGGCCTTTAAGCGCGGTAAGCCTGATATCAAGATTGGGCGCTACTACCAGTCCCTTATTGTCGTTTTTTGACGCAATACCTGCAACCGCACTGGCATTTTCAGAAAATGCGGAAGGTGGCGGTAACAAAGAGGATGCGGCTTCAGCTGCGGCAATACCCCGCTGAGAATAAGCAGAACCAGACCCCACCTGCTGGCGGGTAATTCCGGAACTGACGTTAAAAATCACATTCAGTATTTTGTTATCATACCCCAGGCCGGAACTGATACTATACCTTGTAAGCCCGGTATTTTGCAGGATACCATACTCCTGGTAATAACCAAGATTAATTTTATATTTAAAGTCCTTCATCCCCCCGGACACATTCAGGTTCGTAGTAAAATTGGTAGTGGGCCTTTTAAAGATCGATTGCCAGTTTACACTGTTATTGAAAAACCGGTTCAAGCTATCGGAATAATACGGATACCGGTTAATATCTGCGAGCCCCTGCCAGTTGGCAAAAGAAGTGTCGTATGCTAAAATTTGCGCCAACCGGATATCTCTTTCTCCCCGTCCCCCGATCACCCGTCTAAGCTGGGGCACCGAATTATAAAAAACATTGGACGAAAAATTAAAAACAGGCCGAGGTCCCTTACCGGTTTTGGTGGTAATCAGGATCACACCGTACGCACCCCTTGAACCCCACAAAGCGGTGGATGCCGCATCCTTCAACACTTCAATTTCCTCGATATCATCAGGCGGAATAATGGATAACGGACTGGCGCCCTGGCCGCCGGCGGCATTTGCGTATTCAAAGTTCGTATTCATGTCGAAAGGCACACCGTCAATTACAAACAAGGGCGACGTGGGCGTTAAAATAGCGTCTGTACCCGATCCCATAATGCCGGTTGAGGACAAACCCCGCAACTGTACCACGCTACGTACACCCGGACTGCCGGAGATGTTTTGCACGTTAAGACCCGGTACCCTGCCCTGCAGCAGCGATTCCACACTGGATGCAGGCTGGTACCTGAGCTGCTCTCCGCTGATCTTAACCGTTGATCCCACATTGCGATCCTTGGAAACCTTTCTATAACCCTGTACCACGATTTCATCTACCTTCTTGGAGTCGGAGTCCGGCTCCTCCATTTCTATCGTTTGAGGCGATCCCAATACGGCCTTCAGGGTTTTATTCTGATACGATATATGCGTAACTGTAATAGAAGCGCCTTCAGCTGCAGCAACCGAAAAGTGCCCGCTTGAATCTGTAATACCCAGTACTTTTGAATCGCTACCAGCCAGGGCAATAGAGGCGCCCTGAACCGGCTGGCCCGTTGCTTTATCTATAACCACTCCTTCATATTTGCCTTTGTTTTGCGCAACCGTTGTAGCGGAAAAAACGAAACAGCAAAGCATGGCTAACAAAATATATCGCATAAGCAAAATTTCTCTTATAAATTCTCTCAACAATAAAGTTTTACAAACATTCCAGGTTCCCGGTGTTCCTGCCCTTAGCATCATCCATCCGTAAACCGTGGGTTATCCCGTTTAAACCAAAAGATGATCTGCCAGTCGCCCTTTTCATAAATCGCAAAATCAAACAGGATCTGCGCCAATAGGCGCTGATTGCCGAAACCCATCCGGTCCCAGCTGATTTCAGCATGCGCCATTGTTCCCGCTGAATTTGTATACTTTGTAGGGTACTGTGTGAGAAGCGGTATAGGGTATGCCACGCTGTATTTAACAGCAGTATCTGAAAGCTGCATATCAAAACCATGTACCAATGTGGCCCATTTGGTAAGATCAAATTTGTGGGGATCGATCGGCTTTTGGATGGTGTCTAAAAATTTAAACGTAAGGGAATTACCGTTCCCGGTCTTTAAAAAAATAATGTTCACATCACTTTCACTTAACCGTCCGCCCCGGCTTTCACCAAACACATTACTTACCAACCCGGGCGTAATCGCCCCTGAAGTAACCTGGCCTGTTAAGCGATCGAACCTGTTGGGCTCATAGGGCAGCTGCCGGAAGGGCTTCAGGCGCATGCCCGAAATAAACTTAGAGCCACCGGCATTGCTCACCTCCACATCAAAAACATATCCAGAATCGGGCTGGCACCTTATTAAATTGGAATTGGCCTCGGACCTCATAACAAACTGTCCGGAGTGCGATCTTATTTCAAATAACCGGTTGGAAGTGGTGACCCGTTTGTCTTCAATCTCCTTTAAAGAAGTTTCATTGCCGGTATAAAGTTCCTGCCAGCTTTTCACTTCAAAAACATTTTCAAGTTCCGGAGCCGGTTTATTATCATATGTGCGCAGGTTCAGAATTTTAAACGTAAGCGGCTGTGTTGATCCATCAAAATTAAAATCGGAGGTAAGCGTCACAAAGGATCTTCCGAGCGTAGGCTCCAGCACCGTTTGCTTAAACATTGCGTTCGTATTGTTGAATCGAACACGATCCTCCGGCACAAACTTTTTAACGCATGCTATAAAACAACCGAAACAAACCAGCAGCAAAAAAATCACCGTCGAAAACTTTATTTTCATTTCAAATATTTTAATCAATGTATTAAAAGGCCTCAGGCCGGTGTTATGATTATGTGTTTAACAATCTTGACAAAAATTCACCAAATCCAAACACATGGCCTGGCGAAAGATCAAATACAATTCCATTGGAGGCATTAATACCAGACACTACCGTGAATGTAGTAACCCAGAACCTGCTAAAAATTGAATTTTTAATATCCACAAATGAAAGTTCCAGTGGCCCGCCCTGCACATATCCGCCGGCGCTTTTCTTATTATAAATCACTTTCATTGTATACCCGTAGCGCAGCGAAGGAAAATTCAAACCTTCAAAATATTGTGTAAGCGAATCGATATTCACCGCGCTGCTCAGTACATACCTGCATAAAAGCGTATCCAGGTGTTTTTGGTCGATAGTGGACAACGAAAGCGCCGGCTTGCTTTGAAGCGCCCGCACCTGGTTAAGCCCTTTAAGTGCTGTGGCAAAGCTGGAATTATCGATTGCAAAAAAAGAAATACCGCTTTGATGCTGCAGTGAATCTTTGATTGCAGGCACCCGGTCGAGCACTAATAACAGCGAGTCAAAATGCCCCGCAGGCTGCTGCTTCAAATACATATAAATATTATCCTTGAACGTAGTACTATATTCAGCCGTATAATACGGGCCATTTGCTTTCTTGCTGCAACCGGTTCCCGCAACCACAATGATCAGTAGCAACAAGAAGCTGAAAGCTGCGGTTTTATATTGCCTAAGATTTTTCATAATCATTCATTTTTTTCAGATTAACGCAACTATTTATTGGTCCAATAGGGATACTGTTGAATGGAAGGGTTACTGGCAAGGACCGCTTTTGAAACCGGGCAATAAATACCCCCTTCGTCAATAAGCTTATTAAAGCCGGCGTTATTGCGTCTTAGCTTATAATAGCGTACCTGATCATACCATCGCCAGGCTTCACCAATCAGCTCCCGTCTGCGCTCCTTAAAAATAGCTTCCAAAAGATCACCGTCCTTGGTAGCGGAATAAGTATTGGCGCCCCGGCTGATCAATTGCTCGTTCAGCGCAGCTATTGCCCCATTGGTATTGCCAATTGCTGCGCTGGCCTCTGCCTTTAAAAGACGCATTTCATCCAACCGTGAAAAGGTAATATTGGAACTGTATACGGCAAAATTGACAGATCCGTCGGCATTGCTTCTGCCATTGTTGAATACTTTTATCTTGCTGAAAATAGGCGTGGACGAAAAGAAATTTTTAAAATACTCCCCGGCGGTAACAATCCTGAGGGTGCTGTCCACCACAGAAGTACGCACGGTATCAAACCGGAATCGCTGATCTGTAGGACTGGTGAAAACAGCAGTAATTAAATCGGCCGGAACGTACAGATCAGGAATCGATTTGGAGGTAAAGGGAGCAGCCATGGTCCAGCTTTCAATATGCCCATCTCCGCTGGTGCCAGATTCACCAAACTGCCAGGATAAAGGGAACCCCATCAACACCCTGGGGCCTCCATTTTCGGCACCCCGGTCATAAAAAACACCATTAGATGCCGTAAGCTGCCCCGTAGTGGCATAATCCAACTGTCCACTGCTTCTGCGATCGATTACAAACTGCGCGTATACTTCTGCATCGGCGTAATGTCCCTGCCATGCTGCAATATGCGCCAGCAAACCGTAGGCTGCCAATCTTCCAAAAAGCATCGTTCTATATTGATCAGAAGTTTGCAAATGAAAGTTACCCGTTTGCAGGGGATCTGATCCGCCATATATATAAGGCAAAAAGTCTACTGCTTTTAATACTTCTGCTTCGCAAAATTCAAGAATCTTCCGTTGGTCCGTTCTTGGAACCTGAGGAAATGCGCCGTCAAATGAACTGGTAAGAAAAGGTACATCCCCCCAGATACGCACCATCATAAAATACGCCCATGCACGCAGGCAACGCATATGCGCGATATCAAGGTTGTTCATAACCCTTGTATACCGGGTATCAACCATCGCTTCCCCTGAGCGCTCTATGTATAAATTGATGGCGTTAATTACGGCATAAAACCTTCTCCAGTCCTTCATTTCCTCCAATATCGGGAACTGGGTATTCAGCTGCCCTTCAATAACCGCTTTAAGATCAGCGCGGGCACTTGACAGGAAATCGCCATTGCGCAGTTCTCCCCATAACAAATAGTTATTATTGGTGGCCAATGCCGTTCTAAACAAGCTATAAACACCAAAAAAGTTACTGTTAATATCGTCGTAAGAATCCCATGCCACGGTTTCACCGTACAGATGTTGGGAATCCATATCAAGCTTTTTATTGCATGACAATGTGATCGCCAGAAAGAAAAAACCTGTAAATGCAATTTTCGTAAACCGGTTTGTTGAAAACTTTTTATACATAAGATTGCTATTTGATGGATCTGCCATTTTAATGTTTAAAAGAAACCCTTGCGCCCAGCGTAATGGTGCGTGGCAATCGCTGCGCATAACCGGTATAATAGCCCTGGTAATTGACAAGCTCGGGATCGCCATTTTTAAAGGGCGATACGGTAAACAGATTGGTTCCCGAAAGATATACTTCCAAATTAGAGAATACATTCTTGTGGCCGTTGCCAAAACGATAGCTCAGTGTTACGGCCCTAAGCTTTACGAAGGAGGCATTTTGAAGAAACAGATCCTGTTCAGACTGAAATGGGTCCACATTGCTCCAGGGATTGTATAAAGGGTAGTCGGACGGATTGAAGTTTTTTTGCCAATAGGTAATTTCTTTTACGGTTGACAGGTTATTGCTGTTATCATTATTAGCAAAATTCAACCGGTTCGAAATTTCCTGGTTTAGCAGTTTTTGACCCGCAGCAAAAAACAGGTTAATGCTTAATGAAATTTGTTTATAAGAAAACTCGTTGATAAAACCTCCCGATACTACCGGCAACGAATGCCCGGTTAAAACCTTATCATTTTCATCAATTATATTATCGCCGTTGTCTTTCCATTTTGGATCTCCGGGGCTAAGCGCAATTCCATTAAAGGTTTGAATGCGCCCGTCTTTTACCGGTATTTCGGACTGGGTATTATAAATGCCCTGGTTTTGAAGCAACCAGTACCCATCGATGGATTCACCGACCTTAAGCAACCGGTTGCCGATCACTACAGATTGCTTTCCATCCGGCAGTGCGGTGAGTTTATTTTTATTGAAATTTACATTAATGGCAGATACCCAGTTTACTGACCGGGGATTTGCTAAAAGGGTGGCTTCAATTGTTGCATCAATACCCCGGTTATTAACAGCCATGCCATTTTTGTAAACGCCTGAATATCCCGTTTCTCTTGGAGCCGGCATTAATAGCAACAGGTTTTTGCTGTCGTTATTATAAATATCCAATGCAAGACTTACCCTGTTGTTCAGCACACCAATATTCAATCCCAGGTTTGCCTTATGTGCCTTTTGCCATTCAACTCCGTAACTCACCCACCCCAGGGAATAGGGCCTTGCCGCTACACCGGAGCCTATATAGGACGGAATGACCGGATCGCTGGGCCAGCTGATACCAGAGGAGACATAAATGGGGCCCTTGCTGTAATAATCGGTGGAATAAGGCATACCGATGACACCATAAGATGCTTTTACAACAAAATTGCTAAAGGCTGCCTGTTCTTTCAACAGCGCATCTTTCAGGTTCCAGGATGCACTCAATATGGGTGAGGTAATCCATCGTTTATCGGGCTGAATGAATGATCCTCCGTCCCGGCGCACAATAGCGCTAACGTCAAAGGTTTTTTTGTATGAATAATTCAAACTACCATATATGGAGCTCACCCCAATCCGCTGCTTGTCGCTGGCAACGAGAAAATATTGAAAAGGCTGCTCGTTTATTTTATTAGGATCTATGTCGATGGGGCGTACTTTGATGTTATCATTGGGCGTATTGTACCCATACCCGTAATCATATTTTTGAACATCTGATTGATACGACTGACCGGCCTCAATGGTAAAACGGCTGTTTTCATCGAGCGGATACGCATAACGAAATGCATTGGTGATCAGTACCCGCTGGTTGTAGCCGAAGTAGTTGGATGTAAAGTTATTTTTTTCCAATAAAGCGCGCGGCCAGAAAGCGTCCCTGGTATTTTCGTTATAATCGATATTAAAGGTTGAAATAAACTTCAGGGCACGGGTAAGATCTGCATTGATCTCAGCCATTGCCTGCAATGCATTCACCTGGTTATCGTCGTGCGGTTCTTTACTTGCTGCAGAAAAAATATCCAGGTATTGCTGGTACGCCGCTTTATTCGGTGGCAGGGGGCTGCTTAATGAAGGCGTATACCGCACTTCCGAAAGGCGCTCCCTGAAGCTCCTGTTGCGATAGCGATCTAAATGTGTTCCGTTAAACAACGCTGTAAACGTCATCCAGTTAAATGGTTTTAAACTGGTGCGGGCCGAAAAGCCTGACTTTTTCAGCTTTGCATTATCCTGCCCTGAGCCATCCGTGGTGTGATTCACAGAAAGGGCAACATTTGCCCGCGGATGCTTTCCCAATAGCATGCCTGCACTTGCCGAATAGATGGGAACCGACTGATAATATAAATCAGTCCAGTTAGCGGGGCCATAATAATTCCCGTCTGCTATATCTCTTAAATAAGTAGGAATCACACGCAGATTTTCCGGCGAAGCATACTTGTCATAAAAAGGCTTTCTCCAGGCCGCTTCATATGCTGCATTAACCGGCGTTACGCGTTCATTAGATGCATATCCAAAATAAGTGCTTGCAAAGGATTCATTACTTCCTTTTTTTGTATTTTTTGTAGTAATCCATATAGCGCCATTTGCAGCAATGGGCCCTAACCTGGCAAGGTCTGCCGGATCCTTCAATATTTTAATGCTTTCGATATTCCTGCTGTCTATAACAGATAAGAAATTGGTAGCCGGTCCAATACGGGTATAATCAGTTACCTGTATATCAAACACCATATTGTTATCCGGTATCAGGGGAATACCGTTTACAAATACGGTAGGCTGCTGTGCATACAAATCCTTTTTGGATAAAAGCGGTGCCTGTAATCCACGAATGAACATATACTGCTCAGTGCCCGGTTCCCCGGAAGGTTCCTGCACATATACGCCCGCAACATTCCCTTTCACCATTTGCTGTATAGAAACATAGGGCTGGCTTCTGAAATACTTTAGGGGCAGTATTCCGGTTTTATAGGCTGAACTCCAGCTTACAGAATCGGATGTTTCCATTGTCAAACTGCTATCGGCGACCGATAAAGAATCTTCCGGAAGCTCCTGGCCATAGCTATACCCCGCGGTACATGCCAGGCACAAAGAGGATAGCGCAATAATGAGATAATAACCTTTTTTGCTCACAGTTAAATTAGCTTAAAGATGAAACACAAATTAAAGTTGCCTAAAAACGCCGCGACGCGCCTCAGCGCAGAATATAATTTCCGGCCATGATAGTTGATTTATGGTTTAAGTTTTTGTTTATGGTTTATTACAGGTCTCCATAGGGAACATTCCCCGGCCAGGCAATCACTACCGTCATTTTCCAGACATGGTGGTTATCGCCGTTTTCATATTCGCTCAACAATCTCTATCTACCTGCCTTGCGCATTCGTTTGAGCAGACAGGTTCAATACATCAACGCAAAAAACGGAGTTTCATATTTACCGTTCCTGCTTTACTTTTAATCAATCAAAAAAAAATCCAGGCTTAATGGGCAGCACATCGTTTGTTTAATATTTTCAATTTTATTTTTAGCAATCGAAAACAAATCTCTTAGGTCGAATCTTACACAAAATATAAAATTTTTTTAAAAAAAAAATATATTTTTTCAGCCGGGGTATTAATTTTTTTTTAGTAAGCCTGCCAACAGTATCCAACCCCTGTTTTTTGCAAGATGAATCAGCGCGTTTGTAAGCGCCGTTGTATATGAACGCCAGATCATAAAAACTTTTAGGCCAACTAAAATGACGAAACTCTTCAAATGGAAGAACTGGTGTTGTATGTTATTAATCAGTGCTCTTTTATTAAAGCACGCAAGCTCTGTAAGACTATTGAAGATACACGTACAACGGCTGTTGTAATAAGACAGCCTTACAGGAAATAAAAAAAACGGCCTTGCCGTTTTTTTTGTATTTAAAGTTTTGTACTACTGGCATTGGCGGCCAGGCGCTCATTGCGGTTAAAACGAAATGTGAAGCTAATTTAAAGACAGCCACCCGTTAAACCGAAAGGGTTTATCTAAACGGAGCGCTACTACCGGTATCAGTTCACCCTCATTTGCCGGCGGTAATTTTACTGAATATCCGGTAGCTGTTTTTATCAATGTCAATGGTTTTCCGGTGCCGGCATCTTTTGCCGACAAAATGCTATACCCCTTTAATGCACGGATCGCAACTTCATCCATATCCTTCCGCAGATGCAGGAACAATTGGTTGCCCTTATAAGTACTACCGCCCCAATCGCCCTGCCGGAACGGGCCGCCGCTGGTATTATAAATGGCTTGCTTGTTTTTTAACACCCAATCCGACAGCTCTAAAAAACGGGCAGTAAGGGGCTGGGGTAATGTACCATCCCGGTCGGGCCCGATATTCAATAAAAAATTTCCGTTCCCGCAAACCACCTTATCAAACATGGTGATCAGCTCTTTTTTGCTCTTCAACGGGGCAGCAGGATCATACGCGTATACCGGGTAGCTTACACTGGTACAGGCTTCCCAGGGATAAGCAGGACCTTCCGATGTTTTGGCTTCAATACACAGGTAGTCACCGGCAGATCCATCCGGTACAAAAACATCTTCATCATTCACTCTTGTCGACGACAATCCTCTTGACAAGGTATTTGGCTTTGTCTTTTTGATATCGGCATACAGTTTTCTTCCATCTTCATTTGTCCAGTATTGTTTCAGCCAGTATCCATCAAACCACAAGATATCCGGTTTATATTTTGTAAGCAGCTCTTTTACCTGGTTGTGCGTAAACTGTACAAAGTTCGCCTTGCCTCCCCTGGGTTCCGGCATAGTACCAATATCGAACGGCATCTTATCCCATCCCATCTGTTCAATATCAAGAATGGAATAATAGATCCCGAAAAGCAATCCCCGCCGGTGTGCCTCCCTGCCCAGTTCGCCCAGGATATCTTTTTTAAATTTCAGCCTTTCCTGGTCAAAAGAAGTATACCGGCTATCCCAGATGCAGAACCCGTCATGGTGCTTGGAGATTACCGTAATGTATTTACAACCGGCGTTTACTGCAAAATCCACGATCGTCTTCGCATTGAATTTTTCAGGGTCCCATGCCAGTGAAATAGAATCGGCAACCCGCTTGGGCGTTTTCCGACCAATTTCCCAGGAATCACCGGTAGCCGGTGTAAAACAAGCCATCCAGTGTACAAACAAACCCAGCTTTGCATCCTGGAACTGCTTCAGCAATTTTTTATCCGTACGTGGATTAACCAATGTTGTTTGTGATGACCCGGTTATGGTTATAAGGCAGAGTGCCGCCATCACCCATACTTTATTTATCATTGTTATTGTATAAGAAGTGAACTATATAAGTGTTATTTTTTTCTGCCGTAACCGCCTGGCCGGTTATTCGGAAACGATCTTCCGGACTGCATTATTCGTTTTGTCTAATACATACACGGCGCCATTTTTATCTACCGCAACCCCGATAGGACCGGAGAAGGTAGCTGCTCCGCCCACTCCATTGGTAAAACCGGGCGTACCGCTTCCGGCAAACGTGCTTACCTCCCGGGTATCGGCTTTTATAAACCGGATCGACTGGTCGGCATTCGCGCCTCCATCCCCCGTTCCGTTTCCGGCTACGTATAAATTGCCTGCATCGTCAGCGGCCAGCCCCCAGGGATTGGTAAAGCGCGCAGCGGTACCAATGCCGTTCACGTACCCTGCTTCGTTGTTCTTTGCCCCGGCGATAATGGATGTCTTCCATGTATTTGCTTCAATTTTCCATATTGCCTGGTTGCCCATTCCTACTGTATAAATGTTCCCGTCAGGGTCGCAGGCAAGACCTGTGGCCCATGTAAAGCCCCCTGCGATCACATCATGAAAGGACTGGTCTTTTTTTAACTGATATATCTGAGATGCCCATATGTTTGAATAATAAATATCTCCCGTTGCTTTATTTACGGTCATGTTCCAGGGCTCGTTCTTTGTCCAGGCGATAGTGGTAGCGGTTCCGTCCGGTGTAATTTTACGGATATCCCAGTTAATGGCGTCCACACAATATACATTATCGTCTGCATCGAGCCCCAGTGAAAACGGCCAGTAAAATTTTGCACCGGTGCCCTTGCCGTCGGCATGCCCCGGGTTACCAGGTGATCCTGCAAATACGGATACATTACCGGCGGAATCGATCTTGCGGATGCAGTTATTCCCCGCATCTGTTACATATACATTTAAAGACCGGTCTACCACGATCCCCGAAGCACGGATCCAGTTGTTGACCGGATCATAGAAATGAAACTCCGCATTGGTGCCATTGCCGTTTGCAAAACCCGGCGTTCCGCTTCCCGCCAGCGTAGAAACAACATGCACATATTGATAAGTGAAAACATCCGTACTGGTAGCGCTTTGTCCGCCCACCGTTACCGTAACCGAACCCGAGCCTGTTTTTTTGGGAACAATCGCCATGATCTGGTGATCATTGGACGCAATGATCTTCAGGCGCCTTCCGTTAATGGATACAGCGAGCTTCGAAGTATCCGCACTAAAGTTCTTCCCGTTAATAAGCATTTCTGTAGTGCTGCCTCCCTGCGTGGGTGTAAAGCTTTCAATACTCGGAGCGCCGCCCGCTATTTCCGGATCGTTTTTTTTACAGGCGGTAAAAAGAACCGATACTATTATATACCCGGCTATTGCTATAGAAGTAATAAATCTCTTTTGCATATCGTTTTTATTAAAGACCAGTTTAACTGCATTTAAAAGTCAGGATTACCATCCCGGATTCTGCACCAATCCTTTGGCATTATCCATCTCCGTTTGTGAAATAGGAAACAAATACATTTTATTGGCCCAGTACCGGGTTTCGAATAAATTACGGTTATAAAAATCCGTAAACCCGAAACCCTGGTTGTTATCATTGGCATTTACATTCATCCGGTAAATGGCCAGTTGTTTAGGATCGTTCATCATCAGCCGGCGTACGAGTGTAAAGTAGCGGTCTCCTTCAAAACACAATTCTATTTGCCGTTCCCGTAATATTGTTTTACGCATGGCCTCCTGGTTGCCCACAGAAGCGGGGTAAACCGTTTCAAATGCCGGCAAACCGGCTCTTGACCAAATCGCATTCAGGTATTTTAAAATATCGGGATTGCCCGGATCGTATTCGTTCAGTGCTTCAATATAATCCAGCAGTATTTCGGCATACCGCATATGGATATACGGGCGGTACGAAACCTGGCTGTTGCGGATATTACTGGCGGGGCTTACATATTTCTGTACCAGGTAGCCCGTCATATCCGGGCGGTTAGTGATCGGGGCACCTGATTTCCCGGAGTAATAAAATTCTGTTCTCCCGCGTCCGTCTGTATTTTGTGTTGAAGAAAAAAAGTTGCGGTCATCCGTCGTTGGCGCAGCCACAGCCGGCTTACCGTTGTACATGACTGATGCGTAAAACCGGGCCTCACGTCCTGCATACATATTACTATTGCCTTTCACATAACCTCGATTCACCCCATCTTTTGCAGTGCCCCACTGAGCAGGATCATCTTGCTGAACAAGCCCCTGTTCTGTATAACCAGAGCCGGGATCATCGATGGTACGGCCATTGCGCATATAAAAAGCATCTACTACGTTTTGTGTAGCACATTGCATATTGAAGCCGGCAGGCCCCGGAGCGCACCGTACTTCCATGCCCCATATCCATTCATGCCCGGCCAGGTTGGATGAAAAAATGATCTCCTTGTTCCAGTTAGAAACAAATACATTGCGGTAAGAGACCAACGGATCAAAATTGCCATCCCCGTCATCCGTGTTCCGGTATATTTTATAGGCATCCAGATCGATTACCGCTTTTGCCGCGTCTGCAGCCACTTTCCATTTGGCGGCATCATATGCCAGAGGAGCAAGGGCCGTGCCGTCATGATTCTTAAAACCGGCAAACATCGGGTTGCCATTCCACAACGGGCTTGCTGCCAGTAAGGCCAGCTGTGCCTTTACGGCCCAACAGGCACCCTTGGTGGCCCTTCCATAATTGGAAGTACTGGCCCATGCTGCCGGAAGCCCCGCTGCGGCCCGGTCCATTAAACGGTTGATCTCGGCCACACAGGAATCAAAAGGCGCACGGGTATACTGACTATAGTTTTCATCCAGGCCCAATGTACCTCTTAACAATACAAAGGGGCCATACTGGCGCAGCAAACGCCAGTAAAACCACCCTCTTAAAAACAGGGCCTCACTTTTATATTGTTGTTTTAACACATCGCTGAGCTCTTCAGACGGCACCTTGTCAATATGCTGATCAAACACAATGGACTGACGGATGCCCGCATAATAAGTGGGCCAGTAATTCCAGTAATTGCTTTGCACGCTCCAGTTGCCCGTTACCATTTTACGGATATCAACGTTGGGCAGGCTGCAGGAGGTTTCATCGCTGCCCCCCAGCGTTGTATAGTCGTCCGGCTGCAGGATCACACGGCTGTATACCTGATTCAGATAAGATTCTGTTGTGGATCTTTTTTGCCAGATCAGATCGGAGGTCAGCAGGTTATCCGGCTTTTCATCCAGGTATTTTGCACAGCTCCCCAGCAGGATTGCCGTACAGCAAATAAAAAAGAGGTATAAAAAAAACTTATTCATGGTAGATTCAGATTAAGAGTGATTTAAAACAACGCCCTGATCCCAAAAGTGCCCATTTTTGTGATCGGGTATTTGGCGCCGTTGGATCCCAGCTCGGGGTCCCATATTTTAAACTTGGAAAAGGTAAACAGGTTTTGTCCGCCTACATATACATAGAGGGAGCTAAGACCGATCTGTTTCATCTTATTGGAAGAAAAATTATAACCAACAGAAGCCTGCTTTAAACGGAGATAGGAACCGTCCTTCAGCCACCAGGAACTATTAAGATAATTATTATCCCCGGTACCGGCAATGGTCAGGCGGGGGTAGGCTGCATCCTGCCGGGGATTATCTGGTGTCCAGCGGTCCTTGATCACACTTAAAGAGTTGTTCGGATATTGCCCCATGCCTGAAAAAGGGATCGGGCCTACACCCGGGGCACCAAGCCGCCCGTCAATCATGTATCCATTAGCCATTATCCCTACATCTGCAATGCCCTGGAATAAGGCAGACAGATCAAAATTGTGATAGCTTACGGTAAAGCCGGTACCATACAACCATTTGGGGAACCAGGATTTACCCAGGTAGGTCCAGTCATTGGCATCGATCACGTTATCGCCGTTCAGATCTTTATAACGGATATCGCCCGGCGCTACCACGCCAAATTGCTGCACTGGACGACTCTTGATATCGTTTTGATCTACAAATAGCCCATCGGCAACATAACCCCTAAATTCTTCAAACATGTGACCGGCTCCTACCTGGTAGGCATTCTGACGGGCCGGTTCATCCGCATATATTTTTTTATTAACGGCGTAGGTAAAATTACCGTACAGGCGCAGTCCCACATTACCGAACTGGTCATTATATTCAATATTTCCATCTACGCCCCTGTTTCTTGCCTCTCCCAGATTTGCATATACCAGGGATCCAAAATACCCGGCTATATCCGCTACTGTCTTTCGCTCTACCAGTATATTTTTCCGGTGATCTACAAAATAGTCGGCCGTGATATTGATCTTCTTAAATAAGCCCAGCTCAATCCCCAGGTTGGTTTTATAAGAGCGTTCCCAGGTCAGGTTCTGAATACCGATGACGCTTTCTGAAATTCCGCCTGCCACTCCGCCGTTCAACCCAAAACCGGTACCGCGGCTGCCGTCCATTTGGGTAAAGTAGGGGAAACGGGCACCAGTACCGCCAATATTATCATTCCCCACCACACCATAGGATGCCCTGAATTTTAAAAGTGAGAAGGCATCCGAAACGCCCTCAAAGAATTTTTCTTTAGACACTACCCAGCCGCCCGATACGGAAGGAAAAAAGCCGAACCGTTTACCGGGCTCAAAATTCTCTGAACCGGTATAGCCGGCATTCAATTCCAGCAGGTATTTATCCAGGTATCCGTAATTGATGCGACCGGCAATGCTCTGATTTTTATACGGGATAGAACCAATCGCCGTACCAGCCGTACTTACAAGATGGTTGCGCATGTTATACAGCACCATGCCGCCAAACCGGTGCGGGCCAAATGACCGGTCGTAATTGATATTGGCCTCCAGGTACATCGTACGGTCGCCTTTCGCCTCCTGGGAGTAGTTGAGGAACTGCTGTCCTACCCGGTTCTGGTTATAGATCAGGTTACCATTCTCATCCCGCCCCAGGGCCTGGTACAGGTCATTTGTTCCCGTGCGGCGGTTATCAAACTCGCCGTAACTGTCAAACGCAAAACGACCGTAGGCAGATAATCCTTTCGTAATAGCGTCTAATTTTTGTGTAACGGTAAATACGGATTGCACCGTGGGGTGAAACTCTTTCGAATAACCATTATTCTGTACTTCGTTCAATGGGTTATTGCCATCTCTTGGGCCCGCCCATTTGCCATCGGGATATTGGATAGGAAATCCTACCGGTGTGGTGGCAAAAGTAAGGTACCAGATATTGCCCGCTGAAATACCGGGAAACCGCTGATTCACCAGCATGGCATCCAGGTTCAGCTGCATCAGTGTGGAGGGCGTTACATTAATGTCCAGGTTGGTTCTGAAGTCGTACCTTTTAAAAGAAAGGTTCGGGTTGTAATTATTAACGCTGTGCACCTTGTAGGGCCCTTCCTGGTCATAGAATGAACCCGATACAAAATAACGCACGTTCTCGCCGCCGCCTGTTACATTTAAGTTCACATTCGTAAGCGAGGAATGTTTTTTATATACTTCATCCATCCAGTTCACATTGGGATAGATATAGGGATCGAGCCCGCTGGCGGTTTTCTGGATCTGGTCCCGGGTATACACTTCGGTAAGTCCCATATTTCTCCGCGCTTCATTATAAAGCTCCATATAGCTGATGCCATCCAGCATCTCCGGCCTGAAGGCAAAACCCGTCAGCCCCGTTTCCGCTTTCAGGGAGATCCGGGGCTTGCCGGCAACACCTCTTTTTGTAGTGATGATCAGCACTCCATTAGCGCCCTTTGCTCCGTACATAGCGGTAGCAGAAGCATCTTTCAGCAGACTGATGCTGGATACATCCTCAGGGTCTATATTATTGAAAGCGCCGCCGTACGAACCGTTTACATCATCGCGCTGCACACCGTCTACAATGATCAGCGGGGAAACATTGCCGGTAAAACTTCCGATACCGCGAATGGTAAAAGTGGGATTATCATACCCCGGTTCCCCGCTCGATTGTACGGAGATGACACCGGCCACTTTTCCTGCCAGGGCATTGGTCAGATTGGGCACCGGAGTACGCATGTCGTTCATATTTACAGATGAAACAGCCCCGGTAACCGTTATCTTTGACTGTTTCCCGTAGCCGGTTACCACTACGTCTTTCATAGCGTCGGTCTTTACTGTTAGCGTAACTTTTACAATGCCTTTGTTGGGGATCACTACTTCCTGCGGGTTCATGCCCACCATCGACACTTCCAGTACATCACCGGGGCGGGCATCTACCAGGAATACGCCCATATCGTCGGTTGCGGTGCCCATTGTTGCGTTGCCTTTCCGGACAACAGTAGCCCCGGAAATGGGTGCACCGTCCACATCAATTACCATCCCCCTTACCAGATCGGTATCTTTTTGATGCATGATCCTTTGCTCCGGTACCGGCTCCTTTTTTGCCGGCGCCATTTCCGGTTTACGGCTTAATAATATTTTCTTTCCGCGTACCAGGTAAGTAATATCCCTGTCGCGAAACAGGTAATCCAGCACCGTTTCCAGGCGTGCGTTTTGAAAATTAACGCTTACTTTTTCTTTATCATTCAGCACCTGGTTGCTGTAAAAGAAAACGTAGCCGGTTTGTTTTTTGACCGATTGAAATACCTGGTAAAAAGTGGCACTTTGCAATCGTACCGTAACAGATGGCTGCGCCTCCCCCGATTGTGCAAGGCTGTTGGAAACAGCTAGCAGCCAAAGGCAGCAACAGCAAAGCAATCGCAGCATTGTACTGCGCAACACCTTACTTTTGATGTGTAGTTTACCCATAAAACATTTTAATTCGATGAATGAAACAGGAGGATGACAAGCACTCCTTTTGTATGAATACAAAAAACTGAAAAAACGGGTGAATCGGGTAAACGTTTTTTTTTAAAGTATAGAAAATACCTGGCAGATGCTATTTCCGGAGCTTCCGGGTTTAAGCTGAATGCTGGCAGCCCGCCCCCTTGTTCAAAAGGATTTCAGCGCTCTTTAAAGCTGTTTCCCGGGGAAACGCCGGCATAAACCCTAATAAAGATGCAGTGTCTGGCCTGAATAATAATACTTAATACCCAGTGAGGTCTTAAGATCATCCAGCAGCTCCGGAAGATTGTTCTTATCCATTACACCGGATACGGATTCCCCCGAAAGTGCAGCCTTATCTACAGATATGGTTACCCCATAGGCGCGCGACATCATAGTGATCAGCTCATGGAACGGCAGGTCGTGAAAATAACAGACGCCTTTCATCCACGCCACCACGTCGTCCGTATCAATCGGTTCAATTTTAAATCCGCTGGATGCATTGTACACAGCGGCATGCCCGGGTAGTAACGGCTGTGCCGTTCCTCCGGGCGTTCCCGTAAGCACTTTTCCTTCGATCAAGGCCGTTGCAACCGTTCCGGCCTTATAAGTATTTACATTAAACTCCGTACCCACTACTTCTACTTCGGTAAGAGCAGTATGCACGATAAACGGGTGTTTGCTGTCTTTGGCCACTTTAAAATACGCCTCGCCCTCCAGGTAAACATCCCGGGTTTGCCCCCAGAAACGGAAAGGGAACCGGAGCCTGGAATCTGCATTTAAGGTTACTGTAGTTCCATCCGACAAATGCAGTGTATAATTTTCGCCCCTGGGGATCGTAAGCAGGTTGGAAGCCGTATCTGCCGAGTGAAAATCAAGACTGTTGGAATCCACGTTTAGCACCGTTTGTCCCATCGTTAGTTCTTTTGGAGACCGGTTTAAATCGATCGATTCACCGGATCCCAACCGGAGGCTAACCGCCCCCCGGTTTCCACGGATCAGGGAGGCAATAGTTCCCCTATCGGTGATCTTTTTGTCTTTCCATAAAAAATATGCGGTAAACACAAGTACCAGCAGCGCTGCCGCCGCTGAAATCATCCATCTTATATTACGGGTGCGGGTAGCTTTTACCGGCACCAACGGCCGCATCTGTTCTTTTAAGGTCTGCAGCTCTGCTTCCGGATCCAGGTCTTTCAGGAACTGCTGCATTTCGGGGGCCTGCCCTTCCTGTTCCAATTGTTCCCATATCCTTTTAACGGCTCCGTCTGTTTGAAGCTGCTGACGGAGCAGCAGGGCATCTTCAGGACTGATGGTTCCTGTCAGATGCTCGAGGTAGAGTACCACTATTTTATCATAATCAATGGTCATGCTCAATAAATACAACAAAAACCCAAACCGGGTTAATTATTTTTTTCCGATCATTCCTAATCTTAATGTCTTTAATGCACTTTTTAAGTGCGTTTTCAGGGAATTAACGCCAATTCCCATTTCCTCCGCTGCCTCACTGTACTTTTTCTCTTTAAAGTACACCATGGTCAGCGCCGCCTTTTTTTGTCCTTTCATTTCTGACAACAGGACTTCCAGCCGGTCCTGGTGGTCAGAAACCGCATCGGGGTCTTCCGGCTTCTGAAGCTGTTCATCCAGGAACCGGTTAAACGATTCCGCCCGCGCATCTTTTACCTTCCGTCCCTTTATAAAATTCAGGCACCGGTTTTTCACTGCCAGGAAAAGATACCCCTTCACCTCTTTATGAAAATGCTCGTATAATTTTTTCTCCCATATATCCAGGAATAATGTTTGCACCAGGTCCTTGGCTTCATTTTCGTTTTTCAAATACAAAAAGGCATTGGCACAAAGGACCTTAAAGTATTTTAAATACAGTTCGTCAAACGCAGCACTGTCGTTCTCTTTTAAACGGGCAATCAATAAAATGTCCTGCTGCTGCGACATAAAGCACATTGGTTTAATCTAACGAACCGGAGATCAGCTGCCTGCACCTTCCGCTTTTCGTATGACACTGATGCCATCAGTCTTTATACTGTTGCGCTGTTTCAGTAAGGCCCGGGTACGGTTTTACAAGCTGTTCTCCCCAAATATAATCATAAGATCTCATCCAAAACGGATGTCTGGTAGTGCAATCGTTTTCACTGATATACCGGTGCTGTTTAAAACACCGTATCACGGTGGGAGGCCGGAAGCAGTACCCGCCTGGCCATACCTTCAGGTATAGAGCCGACGGTATCCCTGGGGATACCGGGGTTTTGGCATTTTATTTACAATGTATATGTACTGAAGTCGGAAGACGGTGTTGGTAAAACCGTCCGTAAGCGGGTGGTCTTTCCCCGGGAAAATACCCGAAGCCGCTTTTGATGATGCAAAGTTAATCGTACTACCCCCGTTCAAAAAATACCCATTTTAGGGTATTTTTAGCCGGTTTTTATTATTCCTCCGGAGCACTTTTTCTCAGCGGCCAATGCCCCTTACGCGGTGGATGCAGGTTCAAAAGAGCAAAGCCCATAAAACAGACCTGTTTCCGATTAAAAACAATTCCAATTCATGGCCATACATGCACCTTTTAACTTACCAGGTAAGATGGTAGTGTTCCATAGGTAGCAACGGCATTCAAATAACTCCGGAATAAGCAGCAACGCCATCCTCTACTTAGGAACGGATTGTGCACTTTTATATCGTCAAAGGCCAAACGAAAAAAAAATGCAACAAGAGCGTTTAAAGGCAGATCCATCAAACGTTTTTCATCAAAAGGTCATATCATACTATAAAGCTAACATGAAATTGTATTCCCGGGTTCAAAACCCACTGTATTTTTGGAAAAACTACACATAAGTGGGGGCATATCAAACAATACACATTCACACCCCTACACAAATGTGTAGGAACATGGATTAAAGCAGTTTCAAATACCGGGATACTCCATTGTCATTGCGCTGCTTCTGTTCTCAGCATTTTTAATTATCTTTCATAAAGGAAACTAAACGGCCCCGTAAGGAACCGGAACCTTTATTGTTTTTCTTAGACCAACGATTGTACCCATGAGCATAGATGTTCAGGATTTTTTCAGGCCGATCCGTTTTGACGATGATCTTGCAGACAGAGATTATGAGCAAGTACTTCCCCTGATCAACTTTGCGAAATCGGTAAGCCAGATTACCTACCAAAGCGTTTACCTCGTAGATTATTACAAGAGGGGGTTTATTTATGTATCCGACAATCCGATCTTTCTTTGCGGAAACACCCCCAAACAGGTACAGGAAGACGGGTACCTGTATTACCTGAAACATGTTCCGCAGGAAGACCTGGAGTTACTTTTAAAAGTTAATGAAGCGGGATTTGCTTTTTTTAAAACCCTGCCGCAGGAAGACCGGCTTAAATTTTCCATCTCCTACGATTTTCATCTGAAGCAACCCACCGGCAGCCTGTTGCTGATCAATCATAAATTAAAGCCGCTGCTTTTAGATCAACACGCCAATCCCTGGATCGCGCTTTGCCTGGTATCCCTTTCCTCGCATACAGAATCGGGCCATATCCGGTTTAAAAGTAAAGAATTGAAAAAAAGTTTTGAATTCAATCTTGCAACCAATGAATGGGAAGAAATGCCCAACATCCAGTTGAACAGGCGGGAGCGGGAGATCCTTATTTATTCCGTTCAGGGATTTACCATGGAGCAGATTGCTTCTAAAATTTATGTAAGCATCGATACCGTCAAATTTCATAAAAAGAACCTTTTTGTAAAGCTGGGTGTAAAGAATATTACGGAAGCCACGGCGGTTGCCATTGATCTGGCATTGATTTAAGGCCACCCCTTCCTGGTCACCCCGTTAACGTTTATTGGTTTTCAGATACAACGGTTAACAAACAAAAAGGACTGGCCCATGTAGAAACAGCCTCCTGGTAGATGCCCGTTAATCTCCGGTCCACAGCCGTGCCGCTTATTTTATTTTGTTGATCAATGCCGTTCAACCGTCTTCTAAATCAAAGCCTATAGACAGATGTTCTCCAGTCTTTCGCGATGCCAAGGCTTTATGATCGGAACAAAAAAACATGCGATAAAGGTTAAAAATCCGTTAAGACCAATTGGTAGCAAAACTTTACAGAAGCAACGGCGTTATTCATTACATAATTACAACAATAGAATATTCAGATAAAGATTTTCTCATAAGCAGTTAGTTTTGGTTTAAAGCCGCGCGTTTCAACGTGCGGCTTTTTTCATATGTAATAGTTGCTGCTGATTTTACCATATTGCACATGCGTCTTTGCTCTTTCGCTGTCCACCAAATGATCCTTATCGTCATAAAGTTTCAGCAGACATAAATGGATACCTGCTGCTATGTTAATGCGGAGATTATCAGGTTAGCAGTTTTCATAAAGCGTCAACAGCAATGACGGATTTCTATTTAAAACAACATGCTGTTGATTACTGAACAATAAAAATGTTTATCCGCTTTTAAGCCGCCGGAACTAATTATTTTCTATAATTTGCATCTCCCCAAAAAACAGCTCCATCCATGACGCAGGAATACATCGAAATCCGCGGTGCGCGGGAAAATAATCTGAAAAACGTAGACCTCCGGCTGCCCAAGCGGAAGATCAATATTTTTACAGGCGTATCCGGATCCGGTAAATCGTCCATCGTTTTTGATACCATTGCCACCGAAGCCCAGCGGCAGTTGTATGAGAATTTCAGCATGTTTATCCGAAGCCTGCTTCCCAAATTTCCGCAACCGGATGCGGATGCCATTGAAAAACTGGGAATGGCGGTAGTGGTTGACCAGAAGCGCCTGGGTGGCGGGTCCCATTCCACCATGGGAACCATCACGGATATCTCCCCGGTATTGCGTGTATTATTTTCGCGTGTGGGCAAACCCTGGGTAGGCTACGCCAATGCTTTTTCCTTCAATGATCCGCAGGGCATGTGCCCGGAGTGTAATGGTCGCGGCCGCAAACTGGGCTTTGATGCCTCAAAATTTATAGACCCTTCAAAATCGCTGCGGGAAGGAGCCATACAGGCTCCCGGGCTGGTTTCCTGGGAAAAGGACATGTACACACACAGCGGCTTTTTTGATGTGGATAAAAAACTGGCCGATTACACCAGGGAAGAAATGGACCTGCTGCTGTACAGCGGCCCGCGGAAGTTCAAGATGAAGTTTGGCAACAGCGATATGAATGTAACCTACATGGGGCTGGTTGAGAAATTTGAGCGGGCCTATATCCGGCGCGATATAAAAACGCTTTCCGAGCGTAAACAAAAAACGATCATGCCCTACCTGCAGGAGCAGCGTTGTTCTGCCTGCGGAGGTGCCCGGCTGAACGCAGCGGCGCTTTCCGCGGAGATCAACGGGAAGAACATCGCGGCACTGTCGGCCATGGAAGTAGCAGAACTGATCCCTTTTTTAAAAGCGATCAATGACCCCGTAGCCGCCCCGATGATCCGTACATTAACCGAGCGGCTGCAGCACCTGGTGGATATGGGACTCGGGTACCTGAGCCTGAACCGGGAAACGGATACGCTTTCCGGCGGGGAATCGCAACGGGTCAAAATGGTAAAACACCTGGGCAGCAGTTTGATCGATGTGCTCTATATTTTTGATGAACCCAGCATTGGGCTGCACCCGAGGGATGTATACCGGCTAAACGGCCTGTTGCAAAAACTACGGGATAAGGGCAATACCGTGATTGTTGTAGAACACGATCCGGATGTGATCCGTATTGCGGATCACGTTATAGACGTAGGGCCGAATGCCGGAACAAATGGCGGACAGATCATGTACGCGGGTGCGCTGGAGGGCCTGCTGCATACGGATACGCTTACCGGGAAATACCTGCGGCATAGCCTGCCGCTGAAGACGGACAGCAGAACACCGCGCGGGCAATTACCGGTGATAGGTGCGCGCGTCAATAACCTGCAGGGGGTGGATGTGAACATTCCCGAAGGCGTATTAACCGTTGTGACCGGTGTGGCAGGATCCGGAAAGAGCTCATTGATCCATCATGCATTTCTTAACGCATATCCGCAGGCCGTTGTCATTGATCAATCGGCTGTAGGCACTTCCACCCGCTCTAACCCGGCTACTTATACAGGTACCATGGACCTGATACGGAAGGCATTTGCCGTGGCCAATAATGTAGACGCCTCCCTGTTTTCCTTCAATTCTAAAGGAGCCTGTGAAAATTGCCAGGGAACGGGGGTAATTTACACAGACCTGGCCTTCCTTGAAGGTGTAAAAACGCGTTGCGAGGTATGTGAGGGCCGGCGGTATAAAGAGGAGGTATTGACTTACCGGCTGAACGGCAAATCCATTTCCGATGTGCTGGAAATGACCGTACGTGAAGCCGGCAGCTTTTTTACGGCAAAAGACATCCGCAAAAAGCTGGACACCATGATCGAGGTAGGACTGGAATACCTGACACTGGGCCAGCCCCTGAGCACCTTATCCGGTGGCGAGTGCCAGCGCATTAAGCTGGCCAGCGAATTGCACAAGAAGGGCAGCATCTATGTGATGGATGAGCCTACTACAGGACTGCATCTGTCGGACGTAGGACGTTTAATTGAACTAATGGAAGGATTGGTAAACAAGGGCAATACGGTGATTGTGATTGAGCATAACCTGGAGGTGATAAAAAATGCAGACTGGATCATCGATATGGGACCGGAGGGCGGGCATAAAGGAGGTCAGGTGATTTTTGAAGGCCGGCCGGAAGCCCTCATTGCTTTTCCGGCATCGCATACCGGTGTTTTCTTAAAAGCCGCCATGGAAGCCTGATACAAGCAGCACTTTTCCTTTTACGAAAAGAGAAGATCGAAGTGCTAGCTGCCTGCTGATTGTACAACACTTACTGCGCTGCTTTTTTACGCTGATGATCACTTTTGAAAAATATAAAAGAAGCGCTGCAACACTTGTCGATGGCAGCGAAAAGGATCCCGAAGGTTCGCATATGTACGGGGTTTAATTGAACTTAAAGCTCAAAGCTGCAGCGCAGCGTTGCTATTATTAGCAACGAACACAGGAATGAACAGAGGTGCAGCGCACCGGTAATATACACCGTCGCCCAAAAGATTCCCGCCGCACTGCGCCTTCTTGCTATCTAAAAATCAGATCCTTTGGATCCCAAAGGCCTATTCGTGCCACATTGTATGGCATAAAACTTCTTTTAACCCGACGCATATGCGAAGTTCGGGATAAGCGGAGTGGCGGCGGATGGTTTGGATAAGTGCCAGAGCCGGAAGACCGGAAAAGTGATAATATTCGAAATCATTGTACGGTTTTTCATAAGTTATCTACCTGGCCCGCAGCGTACCTTACAAACGATATTTGACCCCATTTTCTAAATCCTACAATTTCACCAAATGGCACTCAAAAAATTCCTGCTGATATCTATACTGCTCGTTAGCGTTGCTGGTTACACACAACGGGATAAGCTGCATTTTTTAACTATGAAAAATGAAGGAGCCCTAAGGTCCGCAAATCAAAAGATGCTAGCTTCCGGCGATAACACCACCTACGGGTATGAGCTTTACGATTTAGATCATACAACCGGCTCCGTAAGCGGCCCCAATGCCTATAATAAAATACCCGACGATAATGCGGGTGCGTTGGCGCTTGGTGTAAACACGGCTAATTATCTTTATTATATAACCCCAAATGAAACCTATAACGGATTTAATGTTTACTCAACCAACACCAGCGGGGGGTATCAGCCGGGTACCAGCCAGTTGGTTGCTACAGATTTGGGAACCAATGCCTATGACGGTCCGGCAATGGCCGTGGACAGATCTGACAAGGCCTGGTTTCTGACCAATACCCCGGAGTATGACGCAGATTTTAATACCACGGGTTTTATGGTTCAGGCCTATTCATTCCAAACCAACGGAAGCGGAAATGTATCCGGCTTCGCTTCAAATGGGAACATACAGGCCCGCGATCTGCGCTATGCAACGGTACAGGACATTTGTTTCGACAATAACGATAACATGTACCTGTTAGTGGCTAACGGCAGCCCCGCCAGCTGGTATTCCTATGCCACCACTTTAGACGATGTAACGTATTATATCTACAAGCTAACAGCGGCGCAATTAGCGGATCTGGCCACCGGCACAACCGTTAGTATGCAGCGACTCGGGCAAATCACCCGCGCCGACGGAACACCGGTAACCGGGTCTCCCTATGGTGTGCCTTACTACAACTACCCTGCCGGTGAATCCCTGCTTGCAGGATTGGCCTTAACAGCCACCGGTAGGCTTTTGGTACAGGCCACCGAATCTCCGGAAGAACATAGTTTTGGTCAGTATGTTTGGGAACTGGCCCCAAGTGGAAACAACCTGGTTATTACTCATACCAGCACAACTGATCTGCAAACCAATTCAGATAATGACATGTATTCTTTTTACGCCGGGGATTTAGCTACCAATATTTTTGATGTTCCACTACCCGTAAAATTTGGCAACATTGAAGGCCGGCTCATGGGGAGCCAGGTTGAACTGAACTGGATTTCCGAAACAGAAACGGATAATAACTATTTTGAAGTTCAGGCTGCTCGCAATGGAACAGACTTCAATATTATTGGAGACAGAGTATATTCGAAAGCACCTAACGGGACCTCGGGCGCACCGCTGCATTACAATTTCAGCTATACGATAAAGGATCAGCCCGGAATGACCGGGATGTATGGCTGGGGAAGCGGCTTGTTTACTTTACTACTCGCATTTTCATTTTTTGTACCAGGTCAAAAAAAAACCAGTCATATATGGTTCCCCGGTATAGTATTTCTTTTAGCAGGCACAACAGGAATAAGCTGCCAGAAAAAAGCAAACCCCGAAATGGATCAGACTTTTAACAATAAGTATTATATACGGATTGCCCAGGTAGATAAAAATGGAAAGAAAGATTTTTCGAAAGTCATTTCCATACACAATGAAAGTGAGTAACTGCAATAGCCGCCAGCAACTTCATGCTTGCGGCTATTAACAAAAATAAAGCTAAATAAATGCCAAAAATCCGGCTTGAGGATATCCAGGTGCTGTGCTATGTATGTTGGTTATGCATGGCGCTTCTCAATCACTCCTGTCACAAAAAAAATGCAGTCAAAAAGCAGGAAGTGTTCAAGAGCAATGGGCTTTGTTTACAAATACGAAATCCGGCAGTGTTGGATACACTTTCACGCCGCAGGCTGGTGGCTACTTTTTTTGACCGGTACCCCAAATTTCGCGAACAGTTCAACCCCAATGCGCCCGATACGATCACTGTAGTTGTTATAAGCGACACCGGAGCACCAGGCCCGGGCAGCTCCACCCGCGCCAGGATTGATCTGTATTCCGGTTATCTGCGTTATCATCCGGAGCAATTACAGGAAACGTTCTGTCATGAACTGATGCACCAGGTACTGCTTTACCATAACAATGTTGAAAAATGGCTTATTGAAGGGATCGCCGATTACGGGAATTATTACTACGGCGCAACCTCCCTGGCCTGGCGCAGCGACAGTTTCAATCATACGCCCCGTAGCGACGTATACTGGTATAGCGGGTACCAGCATACAGCAAAATTCCTGATCTGGCTGGATACGCAGTATCCTGGTTTCACCCGCTCGCTTCACAAAGCCTGCTTATCCGGCACTTATAAAAAACAGACTTACTTCGCCGATCATACCAACAAAACAATTGAACAATTATGGACCCTATATAGTAAAAACAATACTCACAGGATAGCCTCCGATTGAATAATCCGGCTATCCTATTTCAACAGTCTTTTTAATCATAGAACGTTCACCGTCATGAAAGCCTGGTGCATTCGTTTATAAGCATAAAGATCCATAGAAATAGGTGCAAGTCGCAACCATGCAACCGCCACAGTTCTCAAATTCAAAAACATGGAGACGATCACACAGGACAAGATGCTTTTTGCTATAGACCTTCAACAAAAAACGGTGCATAAATAACGAGGGTTTCTAAAGTTGGCCTTCCTTATATTTGTAATCAGACAACAGAACTAATGGAACATTATTTTGAACTACCTGTAACGTACAAGAATGAAGCACTGCTGTTTAATGGCCGGCTGGTAACCTTTGCCTATGATTATACGTTTTATGTTAAAGTAAACGGCCGGGAAGTGATCTTTGAACGGGATGATGCAGGAAACCTCCGGGCCATAACACCAATGGCAGAAACGGTACCCGCAACAGAAACGGAGCTGATCGCACATATCGGTGAGGTATTGAAACATATACAGGCGGTGCGGCAATAACCCTTCCGGTCATCCGGCGAATCATCAATGCTCCCCGTACTGTTACTATTGTACACAAAGGAAATGCTTTTAAAACAGGGAGCCTATAGTCACTTTAAACAAATAAGCTCCAACAAAAATATGGATCTAATTGCAGCAAAGCCTATTCTGCAAATAACCGCCGGTAATCGAATGACATTTCTAAATATTGAGTGGCGAACTATTTGTAATCCTTTTTAGTCACGCAATTGATATTTGTCAATGATCGCCTTCCGTTGATCGTGAAACCAGGTTACCCCAAATTTTTTATCAAGAGCAGCTATTCTGCCAGCAATAGCAGGTGTGGCAGGAGTCAGATTGCCTTTTACCATGTCAGGAATAATCTTATGGAATAATTCCTCCAGATAATCTTCAAAATTCTGATTGAAAAAACAATCAATAAATCTTAAGGGCTTATCCGAGGCATTCCAAAAAGAATGGACAATGCGGCTTGGCCGAAAGTTCCATCCGCCAGCTTCCACCTCGTATATCTTTTCTCCTATAAGTACGGTGGCTGTACCCTCCAGAACATACATTAACTCATCTAAATCTTTGTGCAGGTGAGGTGATGGACCCATTTGCTTTGGGGCCAGGGAAACCTCAACATTTGAAAACTGCTTATGCGTCTTATTGCCCTGTATAATGGTGCGAATGTCTACGTTACCGGCACCTGGTTTAAGCGCCTCCCGCGGCGGAACGTAAAAGGGCGCCAGGGGCGTTTGAGGGTCACTGTTTTGTGCAGATATAAAGCCAGGAAGGTTTAACATTGAAAAACCTGCTGCACCTGCGGAAAGAAAGGTTCTACGTTTCATACTATAACTTTTTAGGTAGTAAATAAGCTGTTTACAAACAAACTTACTTACATCTGTTTAAGCTATAGTGGTAAAAAAGTGACATTTCAGGTGATATATGAAAAACCGAAGCTGCGTTCAGGAGCATCTAATTCCAATTTGTATTTCACGGCGCAAAAAATCCAGACTTTATTTACATTTCAACATCGCCAAAGAAACGCTCAGGAGCTTTTGTTTCAAGGGAAAGAAAATCATTTGGAGTAAGGCCGGTAAAATCTTTATATTCTTTTGAGAGATGCTGATAATCATAATAACCGCAATGCACAGCAATTGTCAGCCAGTCTTTATAGACATACCGGTTCTTCATCCGGAAAGCCTGATCGAACCGGGCTATGCGTCCGTATAATTTGGGATTAATTCCCATCCACTCCCTGAATTTACGATCAAATTGCCGCCGGCAAAGACAAGCTTCTTTCATAAAATAATCAATGGGCGCCTTATTCTCAGCGTCGAGCATTTGTTGTGCGATCTCGCTTACTATATGAGTTTGCTGTTTTGACCTGTTAACAAGCGTCAGCAGGTATTTTTCAATAATGACAAGCATTTCCTTATAAGATACGGCATCATGTAACTGTTCGTTGATCAGAACGATCTCTTTTTGTAAAATATCTTTTGCGTCAAAATAATGGTTTATCAACTCACTTGCAGGCACGCCCGTTAAACGATATAACATGCCCGGTTTAAACACAACCAGCACAGTAAGAAAATTTTTACCAATATGTCTGTAGTTTACCTGTGTATGCTGGCCGGTAATCACGCAACCGGATTTAACTTTAAAATCAACGGTATGGTTGTAAGAAACACTTTCTAAATCCCGTGGAAAGAATTGCAGACATTCCTGGGGTCTGGGGGGATAGGCTTTATAAGGAGGGGTTTCTTCCGATGAAAATACAAATTCTGCAATCCTGTAACAACTGATAAAATCAGCCAACGCAGGCGATGGTTTTATATTTTCCAGGAGCATACGACGCTGTTTTCTCAAAATTAAGAAAAGATCTTTTTGGCAAGTGGTAGAAAACAGACTTTTCAAATTGTATGCCATTAAAAAGACCGCTTTGGCGAGTCTTTTTAGTCGATTGACAATCAAACACCCATAACAGGAACAATACTACAACCAACAAAACATTGATTATTCATAATTTATGATGATACTTTTGCCAGGTCCTTTCGCTTCAACTGGTTCTCGTACATTTTGAGCTGTAAAATGCCCTGCAGACTTTCTGGTATGGGAGAACATAGTGCTGTTCTTCATAAATCCGAACAGTTTCTGTATATTCATCCAGCAGTTTGCTCTCCTTTTGGGTAAGCGCATCAAAGCCACCTTTTGCAGTAGCTTTTGCCAGCAGCTTTTCCATTTCAGCTTCCGCCTTATTGTCTATGGGTGCCCACGAACCGGATATACAGGGCACGCCGGCCAAAGTGGATCATGGCTACTAACCGGTATTTATTGCCGCCAATATTGAATACAAACCGGTCATTACCCACGAGGCATCCACGCTGTTAAAGCTTTTCTAACATCCGAAAAGCCGCTCCAATCACTATTCAGCACTTCATAATACCATTTTAGCAGGGGTTCCTTTCAGGCTGCCCAAGCATTTTGGATGTTTTAGAATGATCTTGTTTGCTATTTCAAAATAGTGCCTGGCTTTTGCATACACGTCTTTATTATTATCAGTCACTCCAATCGCCACCCGCTATTTCGTATACATTCGGGCAACGGTCCCTTTACCCACCGCTGGTCTGCCTAAGCTTCATGTGCATAGTCCTGAAGATATGTATAATGTGCTCCAAGGCTGCCATTTGTTGCGATGGTAGCCCGGTTCAGCACCGGGTTACCGTTGCCGGTAAGGTCGTCCAGTACAAATTTGATCAGCTGTTCGCCAAAATAGCGGCTGGCATCGCGGGGCAATTCATTGGGAAGATTGCCTACAGCCATGATATCGATCGAGGTCTTTAAATAGGGAGCGGTGCGGGCGCCGGTTTCCCGGTCGATGCCATAGACGGGATCATCGATGGTCTGTGTTTTTTTATTAATGGGCACAGATCCGTTTTCATCATCCGAAACATCGGCGATGGTTTCAATAATGAAGTCTTCTTTCTGAATATCCGCTGCTTCAAACAAGCGGGGCACGCCTTCATACCAGTAAACCCCGTTTAGTAGAATATCCGTCTGCCGGGTATAGGGGGCAAACCGGCTGATGTATTGCTGCGGATGTTCGTGAAAATCCAGCCGGTTATACCTTCCAGTGGCAGCTTGCTCATAAAGATCGTACCCTTTTAACTGCGTATATACCGGGTAGTTAAAACGCCGTTCCAGGTATTCGTCCGGTTCTACTTCGTGCACGCCCATCAGGTTCATGATCTCCAGCAGGCCATGCGCCACCCGGCCGCTGCCGGTAATGGCAATTTTCAGGTTGGGCAGCCGCAACCCGAAATAGGTATGGATGAGTTCTTTGAAGTTTTTTTGTTTGTATACCCGGTCCAGCTTAAAAAGCCCTGTACGGTTGCCATAGGCCATCAGCCCGTTATGCGCTCCTACGATGCCCGCAAAAAAGCCAAAGCCGATGATCCGCTTTCCGTCTTCATGTTCCAGGCATTCGTAATCGATCAGGGTGATCTTCTTTTCCAGTATGGCCTGCAGCAGCCTTTGGTTATGGGGCTGTTTTTTCTTGGTATGGGAAAAAAAAAGATAGGTTTTGCCGGGGATCAGATCGGTTACCGGAACCTCTTTAATGCCCAGCAGGATATCGCAGCCGGACAGGTCTTCGCTGATCTCAATCCCTGCCCGTTCATACTCTTCATCCTTATAACAACGAAGGGGTGCCGGTTGCACCACAAACAGGAGATTGGAGCGGTGCGCCTGCAGCCATTTGCATTGAGCCGGGGTGAGTGCCACCCGGCTGTCTGTAGGAATTTTGCCCTCCCGTACCAATCCTATTTTTATCGGTTTCATGGCTATCCCGTTTTCCGGTTAAACAATACAGCAATTTAATTGTAATTTTATTGACCGGTTATGAAAGTACTGAATAAAATATTATCCATTCTGCGCAATATCCTGCTCCCAAAGAAAAGTTGTTGTAAATAACACCGGGCAGCGGCAAAAAATATGTTGCGGCAAATGCGGTGTTTTCCACCGAAAGGTTGTAATATTGCACCCCGTTCGCCTGTTTGGCCATACGGATGGATCTTTTGACATTGTTGAAGTACTTGCCCAGATGGCGGAATTGGTAGACGCGCTAGACTCAAAATCTTGTTTCCGCAAGGGAGTGCAGGTTCGATTCCTGTTCTGGGCACAATACCCCTCTTTTTGAGGGGTTTTTTTATGCCCTAAAATGCAGTGCTGCCGGGCATTACAGCTGATTTTAGCGATTTTTGTTTCCTTTCAAAATACTTTGATTTGACAAATTTTTGTTCCGCCTGTGTTCCATGCACGGAACATCGTATTTATATTTTTCATACCTTGGACGTGAAAATCCGGTAAAAGGAAACCAAAATACAATGAGTGTAACGCTACGAAAACGAAAAAATGCAGATGGGTCAATATCATTGAGGCTCGATATCTATAACAATGGTCAACGTTCGTATGAACTTCTTTCGCACCTGAGGCTGGAAAAGCCCAGCACGCCGATTGCCCGGGAGAACAATAAAGACCTGATGAAACAGGCCGAGGCGATCAGGGTGGCCCGGGCGGCAGAATTGGAGGCCGGGGGCTATAACCTGGTATCGGACGCCGGGAAAAGAACAGTTGTTATTGTCTGGCTTAAAGCGTACGCAGAGAACTATAAGAAAAAGGATGTGCGCAACGTTGCTGGGGTTATAAACCGTTTTGATGAGTTTTTAAGGGAGGAAAGGAAATTGCAGATTACCTTCCCGCAGCTTACCCCGGCGCTTATAGAGAGCTTCATTGACTTTTTAAATCACCATCACAAGGGGGAAGGGCCCGGGTCCTACTATGCCCGTTTTAAAAGGGCTATAAAGGCGGCATATAAAAAAAGACTGATAAAAGAAAACCCTCTAGATTTTGTCGAGAAGAAGCCTTTCGGTAAGGCTGCTGAAAAAGAGGTTTTAATAGCTGACGAATTAAAGATCCTGGCAGGGACACCGATACAAAACCCGCAAATAAGGGCCGCCGCTTTATTTAGTGCGGTAACCGGATTGGCCTGGATTGATGTTAAGGGTCTGAAGTGGCACAATATTGATCTTAAGAACCGGAATATTCGCAGGTATGCTCGAACTAAAACAAGAGAATCGATAACAGTAGCTTTAAACGACACTGCAATAAAATTGATGGGTGAGCCCGGGGCTCCTAACGATCTTGTATTTGAGTTGCCCACCGCCAACGGAGCTAACAAGACCCTGCAAGCATGGGTAGATCGAGCGAAGATTGAGAAAAAAATAACCTGGCATAACTTAAGGCACAGCGCGGGGACCAATCTGGCCCTGTCTGGTACAGATGTTCTGGGAATCTCAAAGGTACTCGCTCAGGCAAGTGTGAAACATGCGCAGCGATACATACACGCAGCCGAACAAATGAAACGCCGAGAGACTGATAAATTGAATATTGAACTATGAGTATAAGATGGCAGAATGAATTCTTAAGGGTTATATTAAGAACGTATACAGAAAATCCAATAAGGGTAAAAGAGGCATTGGAAGATCACCGTTTGATTTTTGAAAACAGTGGTCAAATTGAGGGACTTGCGTTTATTAAAATAGCGCAACTTGTAGTGGACCGTTTTGCTGAAAAACAACTGAGATCCCGTAGTAGATCTTTGGCTAAAATAGGGGGAACCATAGAAGCTGCAAAAATTGTAGAACTCGCTTATGCAATGCTTGCAGCAGGTGAAATAACGGAGGATGAATGTGTGGAAATGCTTGTAGGTGTTGTAACGCCTCAAATGATACAGGCATTAGAAAGAACGCGAAGCCCTTTGGAAATGCCACAAGATGTGACTGGGCTCGAATTAATAATTCCCATCAAACAGTCGCAGTATATTGCAGCAGAGGAAAAATTTTTTTTCGAACGGAGCCAGAGATCCGATGGACAAATACCTGACATAAGACTTGCTGCATTTATTGAGTACGCCTTTGCTAATGAATATTTTTTACCATCAAAAAAAAGAATAAAAGATTGTCAAACAGTAGCTGAGCGTCGGTATGCAAAAGATATTAGAAATTCACTCGCGAAAACAAAAGAAGATGCTCGTCGCAAACACTGTAGCAACAAGGTAGACGGTTTTCCTCCTATAAAAAACTATTTTTCGGATTAGGTGTACCGTACATGTACCTTGTTTTTTTATTGGCCCCAAACCTTTGACTGTACTTCGTTTCATGGGAAATGTATTGCTTGTACCCCTTCTGCAAGCATTTGAATTGTTGTTGACCTTCACACTACTTTTACATCGTTATCAATAGCGCTATTGTTTTTTTAAAAATAATAATTTTTTGAACGATGGACTTACACACTAGAGTGCTTAGAAAGGAGCACATTTTGGAGATGACCGGATTTGAGGAATCCTATTTCGACAAATTAAACGCAGCGGGAATGATCCCGGGTTGTAGCAAGCCGACCGGAAAAACATGCTTTTATGATAGGCAGATAATAGAAGATTGGCTATTATCTAAGCCAAAGCGAACCTTGAGCTCAAATCAGTGTGCGGCCGCAAATTACATTTCATCCAAATAGAAATCGCTTCATCTTATGAAGAAGAAAATAAAGCGGTAATGATATTGAGGACGTTTCTATCATCAAAAGGAAAAGAACCGTCAAGCGCACCCCGCGGCATTTGTCTTTCATACACAGAACCGTTACGAGAATAAATCTAAGAGACTTTTCATGACAAAATCGAAAAAAATATCAATACACCCCGGAATGAGTTTAAACAACTTGTTTAAAGCAAACAGTCTTGCCGGAAAACTGGACGCGGCACTCGTTATACCCGGCGTTGTGCCGCCCCAACCACAAGCGGTAATAGCTGTTAATGATGTAGGGGGAATAACGCCCATGCTCACTCGCGGCAGCATTAGCCTTGTCAAGGGCGCAGCAAAAGCAGGTAAGAGCGGCGGCGCTATTATCCTTTGTGCTACCGTGCTAAAAGGCTCTCTGATGGCTAATGATGATATCGGATACAGTTTGCAATGCGATAGCCCCGGCGCTGTCATATACGCTGACTGTGAGCAAGGAGCCTACTATGCAGCGTTAACGGCGCAGAGAATCAGCCGCATTACTCCCGACTGTACCGGCCTTAAATACTATGACCTGCGACAGTTTAGTGCTGCAGAACGCCTGCAAATGATTGAAGCGGCCATCGCAGCGGAAAGCAATGTAGCGTTGGTTGTTGTGGATGGCCTGCGAGACGTGCTGTTAGATTTTAACGATCCGAAAGAAAGCGCCACAACTGTAAACAAACTAATGGCATTAAGCGTACAGCATGGCTGCCATATCAATCTGGTGTTGCACACCAACAAAGCGGACGGTAACGCCCGTGGACATGCGGGAGCCGAAGTAACCAACAAAGCGGAAACAGTTTTGCAGATTGCTGCCGGTGAGGACGTAACAACGGTGTCACCCGAGTTTACCCGCGGTCCCAGCTTCACCGGTTTTGCATTTGACCGGGACGCAGAGGGCGTGCCCCGGCTTTTAATCAAAAAAAATAAAAAAATGAAAAAAACAGAAGCGCAGGACGGCCTGCATGAGGATGTCTGCGCCTCCATATTTGACCAGCATACAGAGTGCAGTTATGCGGACCTAGTCCTGCATATTAAGGCTGCATTAGGCGTCGGGGGCAACAAGGCCAAAGCCCTGATAAAAGAGTGGAAGGCGCAGCTGATAATATACGACAATGACAGCACCGTTAACCAAACTAAACGGTACTATTACAATGATCTTTAGTCTTATTCTGCCCGGGGGCGTTGGTTTAACAATTCGATGGTCTAAACCAACAAACCAACGAAAGGTTAAACCTACAAATCCGTTAGTTTATTGGTTTAACCCCCTATATATAGGGGGTAACCTAAACCAACGGAATTAAACCAAGCCCTGCAACTCGTTAGTTTATAAAAAATATGCAAGTCTCATTATTTACCAAGGTGGACCTATCCGGCAAACCGAAAAGCACGGTAGAGCTGTTCGACTGGTTGGGCAAAACAGCCCCAACAAATACAACAAAAGAAACCGCCCCGGCCATTACGCCGTGCGGGTTATTTAGCGGGGCGCGGAAGCGGGAAAATCTTGTAAAGCATTCCGGCTACGCCTTCATCGATATAGATGCGAAAGACAACAGACATATTCCCAACTTCGCCGGGGTGAAACCCGAACTGTGTAAGCTGCCCGAGGTAGCCTACTGCGCTACTTCGTTTAGTGGGACCGGTTACCACATGCTGGTCCGTATAGGCCACGCCGGCAAACATGCTGAACACTACCGGGCGCTAATGCAGGCGTTCAAGTCCATCGGCCTGAACTGCGATCACTCCTGCAGCGACGTCACCCGCCTTAAAATAATGAGCAGAGACCTCGAGCCGTACATAAACGAAAATGCAAGGCCTTTTAACGGCGCGGCAGACAAAGCGCCTGTGAGGGCTAAATATGCTGCCCCGGTCGATGTGGAAGCGAACCTACATACGGCCAATGCCATTTTATCGGCAGTAGAAGCCTTGAATTTCGATTTTGCGCCCGAGTACAAAGATTATATCAAAACGGCCTTCGCGTTGGCTCACGGACTTAACGAAGCGGGAAGAGATCTATTCCACCGAGCCTGTCAATATTCTCCTAAATATGACCCCGATCATGCGGACCGACAGTTTGATGACGCCCTGGCCAATGGCCGCGGCGATGTAACATTTGCATCATTCGTTGCAACCGGGCAACCCCTTTTAGATTTTAAACCTTAAACCTTTATAACATGACCACAAAAACCAACGCCCCTAAAGTAGGCAAAAATGGAGGTCGGACGCCCGGGAGCGGTCGAGCTAAAGGCACGCCGAATAAAGCCACCGTCGACCTCCGCGAATTTGTAACGAGTTTCATAGCGGCAAATGCAACAAACCTGCAGAAGGAGTTCAACAAAATGTCCCCAGCGCAGAAGTTCGCTGCTTTCGAGAAACTGTTAAGCTACGCACTACCCAAACCGCAACAGATGGAGCTCCATACCAGCCTAGATAAGATCAGCGACAGCCAAATAGATGCCCTTTTTTTAAAAATTGTAAATCAATAAAATATGTTACGCTTTATTGAAACTACCGAAGACAAAAGGCAACTGATTCAAGATATTTCAAAAAACAAAGTGTTGCTAAACGACATTCAAAAGTTCAAAGGCACAACGGTTGAAGATTTTATCAGCGCCATGGAGCACGAATCAACGATTTACCTGATAAGCGTGAAAGCCTTGACTGATGAACAACTGCTATTTGTAATAAGAGAAACGCTTACTTACCTGCAACCAGATTAACAAAGTAAAAATATTCATTAACCCCAAAATGTATTACATGAATCCTAAAAAGGTTCTCCTGAAAATAGATATGCAGGTTGAAAGAGAAGACCCGCAAACTTTTGAAATAGGTGGCACTTTAGAAAGTCTGCCAGGTAAAGTGAAATTTTTTTATAAAAAACTCGAAGCAGAATTTAAGTATCAGCGCCTATGTCAGCCCAAAAAATATTATTCACAAGCAATTGAAAAAGTACAAAACGGAAACAATTTTAGCAGCGCTCGGAAAAATGCAAAGCGACTTAGACACCAGATTTAACACTCTTTCCGGCGAATCAATATAAAGCTGAATTTAAACACTTTTTTGAAATGATTAAGCCATTTCGAAAGGGGCCACCTTTTTTAACAACAGCCCTGCTTTTATTTTCGGCTTCATTGTTGTACTTTTGGTCCAACATAATTAGCGTTAGCTTTTCGGAAAGGAAAACTGGTAACTTTCAAATGAACCGAAAAATAGCTGAACGCTCACGTCACGGCGTGGGCTTTAGTTATTTGGGTTCAGGTATACCAGTACCTCCTTTCCGGTAGCTATATGTCCCACGCTTATTTTATTTAAACTTATTGCTTCGGGACTTGGCAATACCTAAATATTCAGTTTGTGAGAAAACTATTCTTTTTAGCATTGGTTGCCTGTTTCTTTTATTCGTGTTCTAAGAGCGATTCGCGACCAGACCAGACAGACGCAAAACAAAAATTTGATATAACATCTGTATTAAGTCCTGACAGCGTTGCTATAAAACAAACATTCGATGCTGATGTTTCAACAAGCGTACAGGGGCAATACTCATACAAACATAAGTTGTCAATAGACGGCCAAGTTGTGGCAACTAAAGAAGGCAATATTAGCAAGATGACATTTGAAACAACTGGATTTAAAGAGGGCGTTTACAAACTCGAAGTTTCGGCAAAAAATAACGACGGTACTATAAAAGTATCATCCAAAAATATAACAATACTTAAACCGATTTTTGGAGTTGCGATTTTTGGAAATACAAAGCAAAAGGTAGTGGAAGCCGAAAAAGGTATTAACGCCAGGGACCCGTATAATGTATTAATTGGACTTGAATCAAAATTAAATAGCACTGCGGGAGTTGAAAAGGTAATGTTTAAGTACGGTCAAACATCTGCACTCGATGTTTACTATTTTAAGGATAATAAATTCATAGGTGCGGAGTCATATCCCCCATTCCTAAGCAACGGGAATTATTACGCAACTTATTACGGAATCAAGCAGAATTTTGATGAACTTTTTAACGTAACTGGAATTGTGGATAGCGAAAAGTTCTCTTATTTTACAAAGACCAAGCTAGATGACCTACTAAACAAACACGATTATGCAACAATTAGCACATATGTCTCTAATGGCCAATACTCAGTTTCTCATAAATGGGATAATGGAAAAATGTATGCTGATTCATACATAAAGATAGGATACCAAAATGCAGTTATAGCGCATTCCGAAATAGCGCTAAAGTAGTAATCCCACCATATTCAAAAAAGCAAGAGCAAGTTGAAAATTAAAACATGGGAAATCAAATTGTATAATCACCGGCATGAGAGAAGTAATATGGGTTGTGATTTTCTATCATTTTCAAAGTATCGGTCTTACGGATTTCCGTAAATCGGCAATCAAACGAGGTTTTATTTTTGCGTTCGGTGTGATTTTTTGTTTTAAACACATCTAAACTAAAGTTATGAGAAGGGTGGTTCTGTTAGCTGTGATTATTCTGTCTATTGCTCTACTAACGCTAAAGACAATAAAGGGAGGCGTTCCATTGAACCAAGAGGTTCTATTTCAAGACCACAAAACGGTCTATTATGAGGCGAAATACGTTTCGAAGCTAGTCCCATTTAATACCTTGATCGGATTGCTTGACCAGGCCAGTGTGTCTGCTAGTAAGGCATTGAACATGTTGGGTTATTTTCGCTCAAAATCGGACACATCGACGGAGGGCCCTTATTTCGACTCAACTTTAATTGCAAGGAATCCCGAAAAACTGACTATCGGAGTCGGCCTTGGTCACTATTATTTAATTAAGATGCCCTGTATACGTATGTTCAGGGATGCATCTAACTTCGATATGATATATTATTCATTTCCCATTGCGCATTTGGCGAATTTCAAGAAATCTCTATTAAGTCATAAGGATATTGCCCAGAAATCTCAGGAGGTGCTATATTATGAAAATAAAAACCTGTACTACGTGAACGAAAGTTTCTCTATACCAGATTATTTGCAAAAGCATTATGACATATCAATTAATTATACAGATTCTTTTGCAACAGCTGTCGTATATGTATTTAAATAACACTCAGAATTTGCATTTATGAAAAAGATACTGATTGTCATGATGGTTATGCCTTTATTATGCTTTTCTCAAAAAAAGAATGATTCACTGGTTACATCGATTGGCTGGGTAATTCGTCAGGGAGATTACATTCAGCTAAGGAATGGGACTATGGATAATGGTCGATTTAAATTTATTCAATCTCCGGAAGCTGTTGGGGGATCATCAGCCTTATCACATCTACCTAATAAATTTGGGAATAAAAAGTATAAAGTAACTAAAATCAAAATATTTAGGGGATCTCAGATTCCGGTTATATCCATAGGAAAGATTATGGGATTTGAAAATAGATTCGATGTTGAAATTGAGGGGGCCATCTCTAGCGGTGAAATCATCGTTCCCGAGGAATACAGGAAATCGCAATCGGCCACTGGCCCTTCCAAGGCTGACGAACTGGCGAAATTGAAGAAACTACTGGACGATGGTGTTCTGACAAAGGAAGAGTTCGAAAAGGAAAAGAAGAAACTACTGGATAATTAATACCCCCGATGGGATTTATCACTGGGTAATATTGGTCTCATGATACTCTGCTTTTGTTATTATTTTACTTCCATTACTTTCTTCATTTCATCCAGCATTGAAATTCTTACTTCAATAATCAGCTCGCACAGATCTCCGGCATACAGCATTTTGAGATTTTCCTTCACAAATACAGGTGCATTGTTTTGGGTAGTGCTGGCATTGAGTTGCAATACTACCGGCGGCGGATTATCTTCGTAAAAATGAGATAGAATATCAACACGGGCTTTTTGTCCAGGGGTAAGTTCCATGCGCGCAAGGTATCACTTTCCTTTTATGTATTTCACCAGCTGTACAGCTATTTCTGGAAAGCGCCCTTTGTCCGTCGCGAACACCCATTCTCCATTAGGTAAGCGCCATAGGTCCCCCAGCAGAGTACCAGGAAAAACCACATTTCCCATTTCTAAACATCCGAAGCGCATAGCGATTGGATCCGGCACCTAAAACCTCGCTCATCTCCGTCATATACGCCTTATCCTGATAGACGAATCCCACTGCCTTATCCTTCATAGGGTAAAAATACTAATAAGTTTAGCATTTCAAAACATTGGCGATTTGATTTAATATTTTGGTTTATTATAAAAAAAAATATATTACAGTATAATTATTAGATTTTCCACGGCCGGCGGTATCTACCCTGGCCTACTTTAAAACCAAGCTTATGAATATCGAAAAAGAAATAGCATTTCTGCAGATGCGCATGTACATGATGGAGGCGATCCAGGCAATGCATATGGACGAAATGGAAAAGCTGAAGGCAGCCGCTGAAAATATCAGCATTGAGGAGTCCCGGAAGTATTATGAAGACCTGCGGGACAAGATTGTGTCTGACGCCGAATTACGCTTTTCCTGGTTGAATAAGGGAAATTAGAATCCTGTTCACTACCTCCCACGCCCTATCCTCATCTTCCTGCCGGACCGCTATCTGCCAATCTATTCCGGAACGAACTAGGAATAATTCAAAGCCTCCCAGCTGCAGGGCTTTCTTTACCTGCTCTAATGTCTCCATCTCCCGCCGGGTAATGTATACCGTGCTCAGCCTTACCATACCGCAATGTACATACCCATGGCTGATGATTTTTACGGTAATCCGGAACTATTTGAAAAGAGCGATTATAGCCAAGATAATCGCGACAATTAACGGTGCAGTTGCGGTCCGGTACCGTCTGGTATCAGTTTTCATTTTCTGAACTTCCCGCTTTTCCGCCCGGACCTCTCGTTCTACCATTATCCGCACTATTATGGTTATCCCAGTACTCCTGCGCCTTGTCCTTAGCTTCACCTAAACTATCTGTCTTGATTTTATCTTCGTCGTAATTATTTGCTCGGTCAACAATTTTTAATCCATCTACTTCTGCTAAAAATAAAAAGTTTCCGGCTTCAGCTTGCCACCGGTCGCCAGGTGTCATAGGTACTGCACTCCAAAATAAGCGTATATCATCATCTTCTTCTTCTATTTTCAACTCCAGGTCAAGTAGGGTTTTATACTGGTCCTTAATAAATCTAAACTCTGGATGGGTATTACCCTTTTTTATAACAAAATAAATAACGCCATCGTAGCTTTTTATAAATATAGCGCCTTTTACTTCCATGCTTTCTTTCAACTTGGTAAAATATTCTGCTTTAGTCATGTAGCAATTTTTTACTTCAATTTATGGTTTTACTTAGATTTGAGGAAATATACAAATAATTTATGCCAAATCTACATCAATCATTTTCTGAGCTAAAATTAACTGCTACATATTTGTGTGAATCGATTTCCAGAACAGAATCTCTTATGGGAAGCAACAATCATTGTTGGAATAACTTTTTAATACACTTGCAGCTTATATGGAAAAAATTGTATTACGGCGTAGAAGACATAAAGGAAAGAGCGTATCCTTTCTTGGGTAATAAAGCCAAAGAAATAAAACAATCTCCATTATTAAATTACTTCATTAAAGCGCGAAATGCGTCGGAACATTCCTGTAAACCACTCATTGGGTCAATTCCAGTGCATGAACGACATCGATTAGTGGCACTTATGGAGTATGTTCCTGTCGGTGGAAACCAAATTGAAATAATGCCAATTCGTGGCCAACTATCAAGACTGATTGCACTACCAATTATAGACCGAGACGGCATACACAACCCGCCAATTCACTTCAATGGACAAAGATTGAGCAAAGAAGATGACCCTATTGAAATGGGAATTATTGCTATTACATATTACTTTGGTTTGTTAAAAGAATTTGACTTAAAATTCAATAATAAAATACTGTTAAATGACTTATCAAAATTCTTTTCAGTCTATAATTTTGCCAAGCTGATATCTGAGAACAAGCAAACTTTTTATATTGGAACATCCGAACTCCCCAATGTGCTTCAACTTAAAACTACACCCCTGTTAGCTAATCCTATTAGAAGTGATTTATCATTTATCGATGCCAATGGGAATGTTATAGAATCACACGGCCAAACGTTCAAGTAACTCTAAAATACTAGCTTCCTCTTAGCCAGGACGGTAGGTGCCGGTTCTTAACTAAAGCCATTTTCCATAAAAAGATCTTAGTCGAAGCTCTCACATTCAGAGAATATAACATCATTGATAGTCTCGTCGCTGGCCTGAGAGAAAAATATAAATTTATTGATGGCCTCCGAATGTTCTATTTCGCCATCGACGTTTCTATCAAGCTTAACAATAACCCTGTATCCTGAATCTTCTTTAAAAATATCGATTCGGAAGTTCAGACCCTTTTTTGAGGTATACTTTATCGGTTTCCTTTGAATCAATGACATAAGCAACATGTTTTTTTAAAGATAGCAAAAAATACTCGCATAAGCCCCCTGTCTAAGTACCTCTTACGCGCGGGCGCGGGGGAGTGGAGAATCTAGGATCGAGATTGCCTAAAATTCAGGAAATAAGCAAAACTTAAAAAAATGGTAGAATCGGTTGTACATATCGTCGGCGTCAAAGTAAAGGACCGGATACTTGTTAATCGCGACCAGTTGTGTCAGGTTCTTGGGATTCAGAGCAACACTCTTACCAACCGGTTGAAATACATGCGCGATGCAAAGGTAGAGACCAGATTGGGTGTAACAATGTGCGATCTGGAACGTGCGCTTTCAATTAAAGTACTACCAAAATAAGAGTAACGCGTAACAACAGAGCAAGGACTGTTGATATAGGAATTTCGCACAGCTTTATATTACTGTTTTCCGTTAATAATAAACAAACAAAATATTAAATTTGCTACAGGAATGAAGTATCATTTACTCAAAACTCACTATTATGAAGTCCGTTATACCCGTTTTCATTCTACTTTTAATAACTCTTTCTTCAGCGGGCCAATTAAACGACAATTCACGACTTTTGAAAGAAAAGTATCCGGAGTTATATTCATATTTAAATGCAAAGGCATCTAAAAAGTGGAATGATGACTACGAGATGATAATCTACGATTTAAATACCCAGTCTGATGCGTGGAAAGGTATGGTTCTTCATAGTGATCTGTATACAAATAGAAATATTTTTTTGTCTGTGTTAAAAAAATGGACAGACAATTCTTGTAGTGGGTGCAAATTGTACAATAATAAACTATTTGAAAAAGCAAATGCTAATATCAAAACAGGAAATTGGAGTATAATACTTTATGGAGTCAAAGGTGATTGGCAGATGATAAAATATGAGTATGAAAATCAAGTAAAAGCCAAGGAAGACTTGGACTTGGCAAATGAAGATGAATATACCAAATTGAGAAGAAATATTTTCGATCAAAATGTTTCTAAATACGATATTTCATCGGATGAGTTCAAGAAAATCATAGAAACACAATTTAAGGCATCTGAATGGGTCATTGACAATAGAAAGCAGATAATAAATAATTGGAAGCCGTTTTTAGATATCATTATCAAAAACCTCGACATGGATTATAAGGAGTACAATTTAACAGTGCTAAATGTAGCCGCTAAGAAGACCACCAAATACGATTGCTTTTATCAATTATTAAGATGCAAAGCAGACTGGGTGTCAATAAAAAATAATTTTATTGAATCATTAAAGAAAACAGCCAAATGAAGAAAATTATAGTATCTTTTTTAGTTATAGGTTGCCTCTCTTGCACGAACGCGACACAAAACAAAGCACTACGCCTGTCATCTGTGTTGGGCAACAAGGAATATCCTGAATTAGATACTATGGTTTGGAGGGGAAATGAACCTATCGATAAAGCGCTATTTGCACAGACCAAGCGATTTCTCGACACTTCCGAAGTGTTTATAAAGGCCGGATTTGAAAAAACAAAGAATCGAAAAAGCTCACAGAAGGAGGTAGCCAGGTTAATGGATAGTGTATTTAAATATACTGGCATAATGCAAGGAATTGACTCTATTGTCTTTAAAGACTACCGAAAGGCAAGATTAGAAGAACTGCTAAACTGGATGGTTCAAAACGGATATACTGGCAAATAAAAGTCTAGGAGGGCAGTAAAAATTATTTTCCAGAGTGTTTAATGGATGATTGGTCGGGTTTGTTTTTTTACTAGCTTTATTGTCAGAATACCAAGATGATTTGCTTCAAAATGATATATTATGAGCTTAACCTTGTTTTTGTTGATAATTGGATGTGTTATATTGGCTCTTATTGTCTCTTCAATAAGACAAAAAGTGAAAGAGGATCAAGAAAAGCGACGATTGCAGGAAGAAAGGCAGCAATTGGCGGAAGAGCTAAGACGGGCTTACGATGAAGCTCTACGCTCCGGTAATAAAATGGACGCCCTTGCTGCAGGTAGAGCTTACTATTCTCATTTGCGAGACGGGCAGCTTACGTTATTCGATGAGCAGGCAATCGCTAATGATTTAAGTGCAATGAGTTAAAACAAAAAGTAATAGGCACTAAAAAACTAAATTAAATGAGGTATTTAGTTCTCCTTTTATTACTACTCCCTGCAGTTGGTTTTACTCAAACAGATCCTGTTAAGGATTCAATAGAACGTATTGTAGAAGACCTTGCTAAGCCTGTGTATATCGAAACCTACAAAATTGTAAATACTGCAAAGTATAAAATAAACAACGCGATAAACGGCAGGTATCCTGCGAAAGAAGCAATGAGCTACTATAATGAAAATCTCTCGAAATACATGGGGAGCTATAAAACAATACAGGCAGTAAAAAAGCGACTCGATACTGCCGGGGATGCCTTTGTCGAGGTTATGTATCTTACGGCGAAGGGGCGAATTGCAAAAGAGTTAGCCGATCGGGCGAATGAAGAAGCTTTGGTGCTGCAGGCTGAAAGGAGTTTTGAGTCAAAAAGAAAAACGCAGAGTGTAAAGGATGCCAGCTTAATCACGCCGCCTGAAGCTAGTAATAGCGATGAGGAGTTAGTAATATCGAGATCTATAGATTATAGCTCTGTAATATTTACCAAAGTTGAAAAAGAAGCGCAGTATCCGGGCGACTGGGGACGGTATCTGACCACCAACCTGAGAGAGGAAGTGCCCGTGGAAAACGGAGCTTCGCCAGGCAACTACCAGGTAATTGTTCAGTTTGTTGTGGACGTACAAGGCAACGTGAGCGATGTGAAGGTTATTAAAGATCCCGGATTTGGAATGGGTGCAGAAGCTGTACGTGTAATTAAAAAATCCGGTAAATGGAAGCCCGCTATCCAGAACGGACGGGAAGTAAAGGCCTACTGTAAATTACCTATTGCCTTTATTGTACAGTAGCGTGCCCTCAAGGCAAACATAAAACGATATGGAATCTTACAACGAACAGGATTAATAATTGCAACCGCAGCTGGCGGCGCGACGTTATAGGGTCAATTTTATAGGCAGCAGTTTCTAAAAATACCGAATTTTGAAAGTGGGACCTGTTTCTGGGCTGGTGAATGACTTCTGACTTTTTCTCGTATATTTGAAAAAACTGCTAATATGAGTAATATTGACGAATTGCTTGAAGACATTATTGCAGCTATCGAAGACGAGTCAAATAAAAATTACTGGCTTATTCGATCTCAGGGAGGCACTCTGTATTCTAACTTTTTGGAGGTTGGATATGTTGGACTCGAACATGATGGCATTGACGCTGAATTTATTAAAGAAATTTCTGAAAAGCACATCAATTCGGGTGCTATAATAAAGCAATTACTAAAGGTAAAAATTAATGAATACGCAAATTTAAACCTCGAAGAGGGGGAAGATCTTTCAGCAAGGGCGCTATCCCTGATAGTTAATCAGGTGTATAAATTCATGTACACCATCAAATCCGGAGATATTGTGGTTTGCCCATCCGCAAACTCAGATTTTATTTCTATTGGGGAAATTGTCGGAGATACTATTGATTTAAATATATCTAATGAAGAACGTAGAAGAATGGAGGTTAAAACCCCGTTCATTAGGCGTGTAAAGTGGAAGAAGCATGTCTCGAAAATGGATATTGACCCCTATTTCTACAGAATGTTTACCGCCCATCAGGCGCTGAATGATGCAGGTGCGTATGCAGAAGTTATCGAGCGGACTTTGAAGGACGTCTTTTACCTTGATAATGAAACGCACTTCATAATAAATGTATCCCAAAGGGGAGAATTGCCTGCTAAAGATATATTTGGCATGGGATACAACCTGCTTTCGCTGCTGGATGAAGTGTCCATTCACTTTAATCTAAATATTTCATCCGATCAGTTGGCTTCCTCAATAAATTTAAACAGTCCTGGAAAAATTGATTTAAAATCGAAAATCAAAAAGGCGACATTAATGGCGGGGATTATTCTTTTTATTTGTGGTGGAGGATATGAGAGCAAAGAATTTACATTAAAAACAGATGGCCTTCCGGGTGTATTAAAATCCATCAATGATTTTATTAATGAGAGCAACGATAGGAAAATGAAAAAAGAAATATTTGAAAAATATAAGGATTCACTTTCTATAAAAGCCCCCGAAGATCTGATCAATTTATTGAAACAAGTTGACAGAAACAAGGACATAGCCAAATGATGTATATTTGTAGTATGGGTATTTTGATTTTAAATACAATATCTATTATTTCCGCCTTTATTTTTGGCGTAGGTGTTTTGTATATTGCTATGGCCCATTTACTTAAACTTGTAGACCATAATAATCACAAACAAATTCTTTGGGGGTTCTCTTTACCAGACATTGTGATACTTATCATTTCCGCAGTAATTGTGTTAAGTGGTTTTACTTTGTATAAGCCGTATTAGGATTAATGCTCTTTAACCAAGATGCCGGCATCCCATGCCCGTGGCGCTTACCGAGCTCGTCATTCAGGAAAACGCTTTTGATGTAGCCACGATGCCAGGCGATCCACATTGCCGGCGTCCGCGAGCCTACCCTGGCATTTTTAAAGTCACTAAATAAAAAATTGGGGGTAGATAGAAACTTGCTGAAACTGGCATAATGTTCCAAAAATGAGCAAAACTGAAAAATTTGTTCCTCTGGTGTTCCGCACGCCTTTAAAATTTTATACAAACAATTGATAATCAACTTTTGGCAATGTATAGTATTGTTCCTGTTCTGGGCACTTTGATTGTTAATCAGTTAGAAAAGACTCGCAATGCGGGTCTTTTTTATTTGTATGCCATTTGAAAACAATCCATAACGGTAAGTTGAGAAATAACTTTATATAGCCCGGTTAACCATTTTTACCCTCGTTTGCAATCTACTGTATTTCGGAGAAATCAGATTCATCCATCTGAGCCGCCATTGACGGAACAGCAACCACCCTGTTAAAAATAAGCGCTACCAGTAATCCCTTACAATCTGAAGGCCGTACAGCTCTTCCAGCTGTTTAAAATACCGGTCGCCAATTAGGCGCCATTTTCCTCATCCTGCCAGGTAAGTTCCAATACTTCTTCCAGTGCTTCCGCATCATCTTCCTGGTCGCCACGGTAATACCCATACAGTACAATAGAAAGATAACGGCCTTTCTCCTTTAAATGAAACCAGTACTTACCATACAGGCCTTCCAGCTCGCAGCTTGCTTTGGCCTGTTCACAGATGCCGCTGATCGCTTCTATATTCTTACCAGCCAGTGTTCCATCTTTAGGTATCAGCCGGATCTCAAAACCAATATCGGTTGCCATGATCGGGTTGGTATTTTGTTGTACATCGCCGGAAAATCGGTTCCTATGAAGGTATTAAAAATAAACGGACAAGGGCTCACTGCCGTATCAAATGGGTGCTTCACATTTTCCGGACGGATCGCCCTTCAATCTACATCGGCTCCGGCATTCATAACGAAGAAGATGTATTCAGCCATCCGGAGACCTGCATCCAGTAAATACAGCTGCCAAACCATTGTTCAAAAGCCGGCAGGTTATTTAAAAAACCATGATCGCCCAATGCATAAATATGCATTTCTGCGGCTACTTTCTTCCGTTTCAATGCGGTGAAAAGATCCATACTGTTTGCCAGCGGCACTACTTTGTCATCCGCCGCATGCGCCAAAAAAGCGGGTGGCGTATCCGGGCGAACATTGCATTCGGGCGAGAAAAAGCGAACCTGGTCTTTTGAAACCATGCTGCCCAGCAGATTGGTGCGGGAGCCCCGGTGCCCGGTACTATCCGAAAAACTGACTACGGGGTTGATCAGTATCATAAAACTGGGACGCAGACTGATATCCGCCGGATGCCGGATAGACGCTGTGTCAAAATGCGTACCGGCCATGGCAGCCACATGTCCGCCTGCAGAAAACCCCATGATCCCGATCGCCCCGGTATCAATACCCCAGGCTGCCGCATGTTTCCGCACCTGCAAAATGGCCTGCTGGGCATCCTGTAAAGGCGCGATGGATTTATTGGTTATATAGGCATCATCCGGCAACCGGTACTTCAGCACGATAGCGGCCACCCCTTTTTGATTAAAGGCCTCTGCCACCTTCCGCCCTTCCCGTTCGATCAGTAAGGTATGATATCCACCACCCGGACAAATAATAACTGCCGGGGCTTGGGGTGGTAAATGTGCCGGCCGGAAAACCGTAAGCGTGGGTACCGATACCTTACTGATCAGGCTGTCCACCACCGGATCAAAGCGATGCTCCTCTTTTATATCCGTATGCTTTGCGTTGGGGATCGCTCCCTCGTACAATGGAATTTCCTGGCCCTCACATGGCCCGTTAAAAAGTAAAAACACCAGGATACCAGCTGCGGCCTTCATCCACCGCCTGTGTTGTCGTATTCGTTTCATATCGTTATTGCTCCCATCGCCACAATTTATGAAACATCTTCCAATACAGCATCCTGATCTGTACCGGAGTGCATCAATACCCTTCGTTTTGCCGGAACACCGCATCGGTATTGGAATTGATGATCGCCTGGGGAACCGGGTATACCCATTGATGTGGCTGGATATTGGGCCGGGATTCTTTGGGCAGGTCCGGGAAACCCCAGCCGTACTTGAGCACCCGTTGTACCAATACCGGGTTTTCTTTCGAAGAAAGCCGGCTCAGCGTTACCAGGCGATACTCTTCTCCAAACAATTCCCGCGCCCGTTCATCGAGGATATAATCCATATTTACACTGGCTGCGGTAATGAGCGGGGCATTTGCTCTTGCCCGTACTTCATTGATATCATCCTTTGCCTGCGACAGCTGGTCGTTTTTCATATAAGCTTCGGCCCTTAGTAAATAGGTTTCCGGCAGCCGCATCACGTAAATATCCGCATCATAGAATTCAGGGTTCCCGTTAATATGTTTATCCGTTGAAAATTTCCAGATCCGGGGATAAATGCTCCGGATAGTATCGTTGGGAATGATCTTATTCCAGTCGCCCCTGCTTTTTATTTCGTCAAACACTTCTTTCCAGGGCCGCCCGCCGGCCTGTTTAATATTGCGCTCGATATTGGCTTCCGAATTCCGGATATCGCCTCCGGCACCCTCCCAGATGGTATACAGGAAATAGTTGGTGGGCCGGTTCTGAGCCGTTCCCACACCGCGTTCATCGTTTCCGGCCTGGCTCGACTTTCCATTTGGAAATTTCACCGCCCCATCTCCAAAAAAGTAATATGATTTCCCACTGGCGTCTTTCAGTTGCCTGTCTACAAAATAGGAGGTCGACTGAAAGGCAAATTCAAGCAGGAGTTTATTAGTGGTGGCAGAACCAGGCATGCCTCCTGTTCCACCGATCGCATTGTTGTAATCATACTGAACCGTCCAGATCGATTCCTTATTCCCATCCTGGTAGTTGAAATTACCCGCCCGGAACAGGTCCCAGTACACATCTTTGCCGGCCTCACCGGCTCTTTTCCCAAACCGGTTCTTCATCAGCTGATAGTCGCCGTCTGCGCCGCTGATCACATTGGTAGCGGCATTAACAGCCTCCGTATAGTAGTGCTTATCTTTTGTATGATCGCCCAGGCTGATGCAAATCTCGGCCAGCAGATGATCTGCCGCCGCACGCACGATGCGCCCGGGCCGGATTGTTGTTTTGGGCAAACCGGCCGCCGCCACAAGCAGGTCTTCCCGGCATTGCTTCCATACCTCTACCCTCGGCGCCCGTGTGTAATCCAGCCTGGGTGTTTTTTCTACTTTGGTAACTACCGGCCAGTCGCCAAACATGCCCACCAAACAGCGATGGCCCCAGGCCCGGAAGAACAGGGCTTCTCCCAGCAATTCCTTCTGTTGCTGTTCACTTACAAATTTCACGGCGGGGTTATTACAAGCCTCAATGATCGTATTTGCATACGTAATGATCTGGCTCATGCCGGTAGCCCAATAGGCATTGTAGCCCGGCTCTGAAGGTGTCATCAGTTTCCAGTTGCTGGTAGTAAACTCCGTATTGGTGCTAAAAAACGCATCCAGTCCCAGGCCGGTCATCATATAGTTGTGATACTGGTAAGATGAGATACTTAAATACTGCATCCGGTTATGCAGGTAGTTGATGGCAAGATCAATTTGCGCCGGTGTTTTATAAGCGGTCTGCGTGGTCAGCTGAAATACCGGCTCATCAAGGAAGGCATCATTGCGGCAGCCGGTCATGGCTAAAAACAGGCAAACGGGTGCGATCTTTTTGATGCTATTTAAACGAAATTTCATAACAATCATTTTTTGGAATTAAAAAGAAAATATCAGCCCGAAGGAATAGGTGCGCAACACCGGGAAGCTGCCGTAGAAGATGCTTCCTGGATTTGCTGCGATCGTACCACCGTCTTCGGGATCCAGCCCCGTCCATTTGGTCAGTGTGAACAGGTTATTGGCACTGGCATACAGCTTCAGGTTCTGATACCGGATCTTTGCATCCGGCCGGCCATCCAATGTATAGGAAAGCGTAAGGTCTTTTAGTTTTACAAACGACCGCGTATTCCAGAACCAATAGTTCAGGCTGTTTACCCAGTCTACCCGGGGGTATACATTCGTAGGATTATCCGGCGTCCAGGGATCTACCCGCTTTAACTGCGATCCGTTGGCAATGGCCATTGAGGCCATGGTTCCATAGCGGTCTTTTCCCAGGTAATGTTCATCATCACCCGCCACCCATTTAAAACTGAAATAAAGGGCAAGTTTTTTATAAGAGATGGTATTATTAAAATTGAGCGTAAACAGGGGATCGCGGGTACCCTGGTAATGATAGTCGTCTGCATTGATCTTGCCATCATTATTATAATCAAGAAATTTAACATCGCCCGGTTTGGCTTTATACCGGTCGATATATTCCTGGTCATCCTTTTGTACAATGCCGATCATCTTATAATCCCAAACACTATGAATGGATTTGCCTACGATATAGGCATCCCCAGCCGGAGCACCGGAGATATCGCTCTTGGGCCGGCCATTTGCATCATAGGTACCATACAGCTCCACGATCTTGTTGCGGTTCCGGGAAAACACGATCCCGCTTTGCCAGCCCAGGCCTTTTGTACGCACAGCATCCACCGGTACCGTATTTAATACGAGTTCCACTCCCTGGTTATCCACGCGGCCCACATTGGTCCGTACTGTTAAAAAGCCATTCATATAGGGCAGGCTGCGGGTCAGCAACTGATCCTTTGTCTGCGACTTGTATACATCAATATTACCGAACACGCTTCCCTTGAGCAAGGTAAAATCAACCCCAAGATTTTGCGTGGTGGTAGTAGACCAGCTTAGTTTTGCATTACTCATCCGGTTGGGATACAGGGCCAGTCCGGAGTTATCTCCAAAAACGGTATAATCCAGTCCTACGGTAGACAGGGTTTCGTAAGGCGCAATACTTTGATTGCCGGTGGCGCCCCAGGAAGCCCTTAGTTTCAGATATTCGATCCAGGTATTTTTCCGGAAAAAGCCCATTTCAGACAAGGCCCATCCCACCGATATACCGGGGAAATTGCCATATTTATTTCCGGGAGCAAATCCTGAAAATCCATCCCGGCGAAAGGTAGCGGTGAGGTAATACTTACTATCATAGTTATAGTTGGCGCGTACCATCATGGCCAGGTTCTGGTACCGCGATTCCGCTTTACTTACCTTTTGCGTAATGGCCATATTGATACCGTTCCATTTCAGCGGATTAGGCATACGATACCCATTGCCTTCGGTGCTCAGTCCATTGTAGCGCATGGCATCCCGGGTATACCCGGCCATAACATCCACACTGTGTTTATTAAAGGTATTGGTATAGGTCAGGATCTGGTCGATAAGCCAGGTGCGGGTATTGGCAGTACGCGCCGTGGAATAGGCCATGGACCAGAAATTTTCCACATTATCCATATTGGCGGTATTGCGCGTATCTACAAAGAGCTGGGGACCTACATCCAGGTTGTATACCGAATACGTCTGTGTGCCGTTTACTGTTAGCTTATACTTCAGTCCTTTAATCCAGGGTGCCTGGATTACCAGCCAGCCGGCCCCATCGATGTTCTGCGATTTGTTTTCATCCGATCCGTATGTGGGTCCTACCTGCCGCTCAAAACCCACAAAGGGATTGCGTGCGCTGGATCCGGAAGGATTGGAAGGGATCCATTGTTCATAGCCTGGTGTAAAGGTTTGATTGGCACTGAGAGGCGACATCCAGGTAGCCAGCTGCATGCTCGGCGTTAAACCGGAATTATCGGCACTGTAATAGTTGGCCTTTGCGCCAAGTGTGATATACCGGTTAATCTTTGTTTCGATCTTTCCTAAAAACGTGGCCTTTTTATAGTGGTCGTTATAGATCACTCCCTTCTGGTCCAGTATCCCGGCTGATAAATAATAGTTTACATTCTGAGCGTTCCCGGATACACTCAGGTTATGATTCTGCACGGGCGCATACTGTGTAATTTCGTCCAGCCAGTTCGTTTTAATGCCTTTATTATATGCCTCCAGTTCCTGTGGTGTTAAGATCAGCGATGCATTAAACTCGGTATTGGCGGGAATTCGGCCGGCATTGATAAAATAATCCCAGCGGTTCTTTAACAACTTATCAATGTCCATTTGCATCTCCGGTTTACGCGACCAGTTTTGAAACGCATAGGATGAATTGAGGGTGAGTACCGGCTTGGGCGATCTTCCTTTTTTAGTAGTAATGATGATTACTCCATTGGCCGACCGGGAACCATAGATTGCAGCAGAGCTGGCATCCTTTAATACATTGATGGATGCCACATCCTGCATATTAACCTGGTTCATGCTTCCGTTAAAGATGATATCATCGATCACAATCAGTGGGCGGTTCAACCCGGAACCCGAAGGATCAATAGAATGATCGCCGCGGATATTGATCGATGCCAGGGGATCCTGTCCGGCCTTGGACTGCGGTGGCACTACCAGCCCGGAAACCGTACCGGACAAAGCCTGCAGCGCATTGGTATTGGGCAAAGTGGCCAGTGGCGAATTTTCGAGGTTTACGGTTTGCACCGCACCGGTCAGATCTTTTTTGCGGGCAGATCCGTAACCGATCACCACTACTTCACTGAGTGCATCTTTCTTTTGCACCAGAACAACAGCGTATTCCCGCTGACCATTGATCCGCAGCTCCTGGTTATTATAACCCGTGGCGCTGATGAGCAGCACACCGTTGGATGGTACATCCATAGCAAACCGGCCCAGGCTATCGGTAGCCTGCCCGCCGGATGTTCCTTTAATGATCACGGAGGCTCCTGATACCGCTTGCCCGGCATCATCCGTTACCACGCCGGCCACGGGTTTTAATTTTTTTTGGGCGAACGACTGGAAACTGAGGAAAAGTAAGGACAAAAGAAGGGCTGCCCTTACGGGATATGTATTAAATGACATAGAAACCGTTTAAAAAATGGAAAAATAAAAGCAATCAGACCCAGCCTTTAGGCGCCCGCGTAAATCAGCGCCGTAAGTCCCAGTATGAATAAAATAAACATACCCAGGTTGAGCCGGTTTGCTGCAGGCGGTGCCTGTTTAAATTCTTTCCAGATCAGGATGCCCCAAAGTGCAGACACCAACGTAGCACCCTGGCCCAGACCATAGGAAATAGCCGCACCTGCCTTGCCGGAGGCAATGAGACTGAAGGACTGGCCTACACACCAGATCATTCCGCCCAATACGCCTACCAGGTGGGTTTTAAAACTTCCTTTAAAATACCCGGAAATAGAAAGTGGCGCTCCTTCCACGGGCTTTTTCATAGCAATGGTGTTAAAAAGAAAATTACTGATAAAGATCCCCACCGCAAAGATCACCACGGCCGTATAAGACGTCATCTTTCCGGCCGCCGGATTTTCAAAATTGGAAAGATCCATCGATGCCGCTACAAAGCGATAGAAAAAGGCCATGATAAAACCCGCAACGATGGATAACACAATTCCCCTGGCCGAAGCCTTCCGCGCACCAACCTGTGCTTTCCGGTAGGCCATTGCATTAAACAAAATGGCCACCATGATGAGCCCGATCCCCAGCCAGATAAACGTGGAATCGCCCTTGGCTGCACCAAAATAATTAACGATCACACCCAGCACCAGGGCTATACCGATCCCCACCGGGAACGCTACCGACATACCGCATAATGCAATGGCCGCCGATAACAGGATATTGGCTGCATTAAAGACCACACCGCCCATGAAGGCACTCAGCAAATTTTTTGTATCGGCCTGTGCCAGGTCTTCCAGGAAACCACGCCCCTGCGCTCCATAACTGCCCAGCGTAAAAGCCGATAGCAATGAAAACAGCAGCACCCCGATCACATAATCCCAATAGAAAAATTCATACCGCCAGGTTTTAGCTGCCAGTTTTTGTGTGTTGGCCCAGGAACCCCAGCAAAACATCGTGATCACACAAAAGAACACGGCCAGTGAGTAATTATCTACAATGTACATAAGGCAATTTTTTGATCGTTAGAAAAGCTATTTTATTTCGACGCTGGTATCCAAACACTGGCATCGCCACCGGTTTGACTGGCCTCCGCATATGGCACCAGCACCACCGGCTGTGTTTTGTTTGCTGCGGTCTTCAGTTGAGCGATATACGCCTGCTTGCCGATCCACTGTGCCGGAAGCTTTGCAGCAGCATTGGTAAGCTGCAGCACAGACGGCATTTGGAAGGTTAGTTTTGTAATATCAAAAGAGGGATTCAGGGACTGGTCAACAGACAATACCTGCGGGCCTCTTTTCACGGCTATAAAATTGGGATAGCTCTGACCGCCTGGCAATACACTTACAGGAATTTCAAATGATACCGCAATCGTATTTTCCCGGCTCCAGTTACGGTCGATCCGGATAAGTTCATTGGCATTGCCGGTATATGTTTTTCCGCCAACCGTTGCCTTAAACTTTGTTGCCCAAACCGGCACCCGCAGCTGCAATGCAAAGCGGGCCGCGGAGGGAAGCTGCACCTGGATGGCGGCCTTTCCCGCTGCAGGAAACTCAGACCGGATCTGCATGGTAAGGGGAAGCGTTTGGCCGCCGGCCGTTTGAATCTGGTCCCTGATATCCGCCGCTTCATACATCAGTACGGTAGGGCGGCTATTGAGTTTTCCATAGTTGAGGTAAGGAATCAGCGCAATACCCCGGGGAACGCTGGACAAACAGCAGGTAATATGACAACGATAGGGTTTTACACCAATCAGTGGTGTATAATAGCTCACACAGCCGGTTTCCGGATTTTCAGCACCCAGTAAATGGTTGTACACCGCTTTTTCAATTTCATTATAATATTTCAGGTCCCCGCTGATGGCAAACAACTGCATATTCAGCTGGATCCAGGTAGTGGTTACACAGCCCTCGCCCATATGTGCGGCGGTGTCTGCCTGCAACACATAATCCGGCTTAAAGTGTTCATGATCGCTGGTGCTTCCGGTAATAAAAAGGCGTTTGGCGGTAATATCATCAACCGCATACTGCACGGCTTTCAGGTATTGATCTTCCCCCGTAAGGCGGTATAGTTTAGCTATACCTACCAGGTTCGACATCATCTCATAGGCCTTGCCATTTGCTACCTTGTCTACCTGTTTTTCCCGCAATAAGGTTTTAACAATGGAAGGACCACCTTCATGTTCGTACGATTTGATGATATACCGGCAAAAATCAAGGTACCGCTGGTCACCCGTCCACATATACAGATCCGCCATGGGGTCAATTACAGAAGTGGCGGCCATGCCCACATGCGATCCGGCTTTAATGATATCCTTTTGTCCGGCAGCGTCACCAAAATTTTTAACCAGCAGGTTGCCCACCTTTACAGCTGCATCCAGTGCCCGGTGATCTCCTGTTACCCTGTAATAGGCCAGCAGTCCCAGCAGGTCGTATTTATGCACCCATACATCCCAGGAGGTCCAGTAACTATCGGGCAGATAGGTACCCAGGTAACCATCCGGCAGCTGGGTTTTGATCAGCTCATTAAAAATACGGTCCATCTGGGTTTTCAGCGCTGCGTTCCGCGTGATCATCCAGGTATTGGCGGCGGTTTCCAGATATTTTCCTACATGCTCCCCTACCCAGCGTTGTTTGCCCGGCCGGGACTGAAACCCTTCCAGGATGCCCTTTTCGTCGATTTTCAGCAACCGGTTATTGAGGTTATAATCATAACGCATTCCCAGGTAACCGGTCAGCCGGTCGTTTTCCGGCAGCTGAACAGCATAAGCAGCCGGCACGGTATAATCTGTTTTATAAACCGGCAGCGATGCCTGCTGTGCCTGAACCGGTGAAAGCACCGTTCCTGTAAATAAGAATGCAGCAAGGAGTTTTTGAATCAGCATGATCGTTATATTTTAATAGTCTTGAATAATGGGTTCTATATGATCCGGGAATGGTTAATCCTTCCCGATAAAATGTGCAATCACTTCGTTGTAATAAGGTATGGATGATTGTGCACCTTCGCGGGTTACCGAAATGGCAGCAGCCCTGCAGGCGAACCGTGTAGCCTCCGCCAATTCCATACCATTGGAAAGGCCTACAACCAGTGCGCCGTTAAACACATCCCCGGCGGCGGTGGTATCTACCGCCTGAACCGTTTCGGAGGGTACCAGGGTCATCCCTTCCTCCTCACAAACCAGGGCTCCCTGTGCGCCCAGTGTTATAATCACAATGGAAGCACCCATTGCACGGATAGCCTTCGCCGCTTTTTTTGCGGTCTCCAGGTTTTTAATCGGTATGCCGGTGAGCAATTCCGCTTCGGTTTCATTGGGTGTGATGATATGTGTATATTCCAGTAACTGCGGTGGAATCGCCTGCACGGGGGCAGGATTGATGACCACTTTTATATTTCTTGATGCCGCATACTGTGCCACATGCAGGATGGTTTCCATAGGGGTTTCAAACTGCATCAGCACCATCTTACATTTTTCCAGCTCCTTCAGCACCTCTCCCGTAAAATCTTCCGGAAGCAATGCGTTGTTGGCGCCCTGACTTACAACAATGCTGTTCTCTCCTTTTTGATCTACGGTGATCAAAGCCACGCCCGAAGGCAGGATATCATCCGACAGCATAAAGCGCGTATCAATACCTTCCTCATGAAACAGCTGTGAAGATTGCCGGCCAAATACATCATTGCCCACTTTGGAGATAAACAGGGTGTCTCCTCCTAAACGGGCCACCGTTACTGCTTGGTTGGCGCCCTTGCCTCCCGGGTTCATAAAAAAATTATGTGCCAGGATCGTTTCGCCTGGTACAGGAATGCGTTCCGCATTTACCACCATATCCATATTGGTACTGCCAACCACAGCTATCCTGGGAACATTGTTCTGTTGTTTTTTCTGCATGGTATACAATCGTGTTTCAGTTTTCGAAAATAATACACCGTCCCTGCTTTCTTAAAACCTTGTTTCTTAAAAATAAATATTCATAACTAACAAAAAATAAACAAACCATGATTCAATCAACTGGTTATTATATATTTATAAAATAAAAAGAATAAAAAACACATATTTATGACGGATACATTAGTGCGTTTGATCCAATCCCTTTCTGCCGCGGAAAAGCGGCAATTTAAAATGGGCGCTAAAAAACAGCAGCAGGAAAAAGCATATGTAATTCTTTTTGACCTGATTGACCGGTCGGATAAAACAGACTGGAAGTATTTAAAACAGCAGTTCCAGAAACGCTGCCCGGCCTCCTCTGCAGAAAGCACAGCCAGCTATTTATTTCAGTCGGTGACGGATGTGTTGATCCAAAATAAAATAAAGGCCGATGACGGGTTTAAATTGATGTATGGCATAATGAAGGCCGATCTGTTCCGGCAACGAAATCTCTTAGAACAGTCCTTTGCAGAGATCCGGACCTTGCTGCCCATCGCCGAAAAGATTCAAAAACTTCCGCTCCGGTATCTCCTGAAAAGGACACAGCTCAATTATTTTTCCGAAATCAATTTTGAAGGCATCAATGAAAAAACATTGATTGCCGAACAACAGGACGCCCGGGATCTGTTGAAAGATCTGCGGAACGAGCAGGAGCATCATTCACTGTATGAAATACTGAAACACCGGCTGGGCAACCAGTTGCAAAAAGGAAAGGCCGAAAAGAAAATGGTACTGGACGACCTTGTGCTTAGCGAGCTGGCCATCGTAAACAACAAAACAAAACACCACCTGGAATCCCGTAAACTCCATCTGCTCTTCCAGTCTTTTTATTTTACCCGTATCGGCGATTATCAATCTGCATTGAAGACATTTTATGTGTTGAATACGCTTTTTGAAAAGAATGCACCACTGCGCCCTAATCCGCCAATCGATTATTACAGTACACTGGACGGCATCCTCGACAGTTTGAAAATGATCCGGCACTATGACGAAATGCCTTATTTTATTGACAAGCTGCACCAGCTAAACCAGGACCATTACCCGGATTACTTCAGGTTCCTCGTAAAGAAAACAGCACTGTTATATGAGCTTAGCCAGTACGCGTACCTGGGGCAATGGGAAAAAGCGGTGGATCAGATCCGCATCACCCCCGTTTCCAGCTTCCGGAACTTTTCGCTGGTGCATGAAAAGAAACAGGCAGAGCTGATCTTTTATGCATCCCTGGCTTATTTTCATATGCGTAATTTTAAGAAGGCGGTAAAATTTTTAAACGAAGTGCTTTTAAAGAAAACACAGAACTATGCGTTACCCTATTACCGGGTTTGCCGGCTCCTGAATATCGTTTTACATTATGAGCTCAAAGACCTGGAATACCTGGAATACGAGATCCGTTCTTATAAGCGGTTCTTTAAAGGAAAAAACGCCCTGTACCCTCTTGAAAAATATATCTTCAGGATTGTGGTGCTTGCTCCTTTCCGCAATCCACGGTATAAAAATCAACAGCTCTGGAACCAGTTGCAGCCGCTCCGGGACGCCGCCGGAAAGGCCTCCGGGGAAACGGAGTTGCTGCACTATTTTGATTTTATAGAATGGGGAGCCGGAAAATTCCCGTAGGACACTTATAGAAACAAGAGCAGCTGCCAGCATACGTAACCTGCCCCTGTTCAAAACACCCGGTTTTTTTGGTACATTTGGTAAAGCCGCACGGGGTGTTATATGGAAACTTACGGAAAGATATTACTGATCGCAATCCCTGCATTTCTGTTACTGGTATTACTGGAAATGGCGTACGCTTATCGTAGGGAACGCAAGGCGATGCGTACCAACGATATCATCAGCAGCCTGTTGAGCGGCGTTACCAATATTACCAAAGATGTGCTGGGGCTTAGTATCGTTATCTACTCTTATTCCTGGCTGGTGCACCATTTTGCATTGATGCATATTGAGGCCACCTGGCTTACCTACCTGATTGCCTTTATCGTACTCGATTTTTCCGGGTATTGTATACACCGCATTCAACATGAATATAATTTTTTCTGGAATGGTCACCTGGTGCATCACAGCAGCGAAGAATTTAACCTGGCCTGCGCCCTGCGGCAAAGCATTTCCGGCTTTACAAATATTTTTGTCATCTTTTTGCTGCCCGCCGCGTTGCTGGGTGTACCGGAAAAAGTGATTGCCGTAGTAGCCCCGCTGCACCTCTTTGCACAATTCTGGTATCATACCTCGTTTATTAAAAAGATGGGGGTATTTGAAAAACTGATTGTAACCCCTTCCCTGCACCGGGTACATCATGCGATCAATCCCGAATACTTAGATAAGAATTATTCGCAGATCTTTATCTTCTGGGACAAACTATTTGGCACTTACCAGGAAGAGCTGCCGGATGTTCCGCCGGTATATGGCATCACACGTCCGGTACAAACCTGGAACCCGGTAAAAATAAATTTTCAGCATGCAGCACTTTTAATAAAAGACGCCTGGCGCACACGAAGCTGGCGCGACCGGTTGCGCATCTGGCTGATGCCCACGGGGTGGCGGCCTGCCGACGTTCAGGAAAAATATCCCGTTTATAAAATTGAAGACGTCTATCATTTTGAAAAATACAACCCTTCGCTCTCCACCGGCGCAATCGCCTGGCTTTGGGTGCAACTGACCGCCCTGTTATTTTTCATCTGTTTTCTGTTTGGCAATATTGCCGCTATCGGGTCTCCCGGTATTTTTTATTATGGGTTGTTTATCTTCCTTTTTGTGTATGCGTTGGCAGAGTTAATGGATGGAAGCCCCCGGGCATGGGTTTGGGAAGCCCTGAAGGGATGCTGTGGTATCGGGATCCTCTATTATTACGGCGATTGGTTTATGCTCAGCACCTATTTTCCGGCCGGCCGGATCTTTATAGCGGGTTACCTGTTGCTTTCATTTGCAGCAACCGTACGCCTCACAAAAAAAAGCTGACTTTTTTATCCCCCCCTCAAAGATTTATATCCACCCTTATAGATGATGCATCACAACATCCGGGCTTTACCGGCCTGCAACAATACATTAAGAACCAGGAGCGCATAGCAGACCAGCACCACCCGCTCTACCCGGATCTTTGAAACATCTTACACAGAATACAGGATCCCGTTTTTCTACTAAATTAATTAGTATTACCTTTGAATGCTTTAATCAGATCGATTATGACTCCACTGGCAGAACGGCTACGGCCGCATCGTTTGGAAGACCTGGTCGGGCAGGAACATCTCACCGGCAATGGCAGCATTCTTCAAAAGTCTATCGCTACCGGAAATATCCCCAGCATGATCCTTTGGGGCCCGCCCGGCGTGGGAAAAACGACCATTGCTACCATTATTGCCAATACGGTAAACCGGCCATTCTTGTCATTGAGCGCCATTTCAGCCGGCGTAAAAGACATCCGGGACGCCATTGCAACAGCAACCGCCGCGCGGGGCGCTATTTTGTTTATTGACGAGATCCACCGTTTTAACAAAAGTCAGCAGGATGCCTTACTCGGCGCCGTTGAAAAAGGCATCATTACCCTCATTGGCGCTACAACCGAAAACCCGTCATTTGAAGTAAACAGCGCCCTGCTCAGCCGCTGCCAGGTATATGTATTAAAAGCACTGGAAGAAAAGGACCTGGTAAAACTGCTGCACCTGGCCATGGAGCAGGATGCACAGATCCACAGCAAGCAGGTACAGCTAAAAGAAACCGGCGCCCTGATCCGGATCTCCGGCGGCGATGCCCGGAAGCTTTTAAATCTTTTTGAAATTGTGTGCGACGCATTGGATACACCTGCGGTCATAACCGATGGCGCGGTGATGCGCATCGCTCAAAAGAAAGTGGCCATATACGATAAATCGGGCGACCAGCATTATGATATCATTTCAGCATTCATCAAATCCATCCGGGGCAGTGATCCCAACGGCGCTGTATACTGGCTGGCACGCATGCTTGAAGGAGGGGAAGATATCAAATTCATTGCCCGCCGCATGGTCATTTCCGCCAGCGAAGATATTGGCATGGCCAATGCCAATGCCCTGTTACTGGCCAATGCCACATTTGAAGCCGTTAATAAAATCGGGAATCCCGAAGCGCGGATCATCCTGTCGCAATGTGCCATTTATCTGGCCTCTTCCCCCAAGAGTAACAGCGCTTACCTGGCCATTGATGCGGCACTGGCCACTGTTCGCAAAACAGGCGATCTGCCGGTTCCCCTGCACATACGCAATGCGCCCACCAAACTGATGAAAAATCTTAACTATGGAAAAGACTATCAATATTCACATAGTTTTGAGAATAACTTTAGTGAACAGGAATACCTGCCGGATGGCATTACAGGTGCCGCGTTTTATGAACCGGGCAACAATCAGCGGGAAAATGAGCTCAGAGGACATTTAAAAAAATTGTGGAAAGATAAATATAAGTATTAATGCAGCAACAACCGGTTATTGAATGGGCATGCCGATCTTTTGACCAGCTGTCAGCAACGGAATTATATGCCATCCTGCAATTGCGGGCCGCTGTTTTTGTGGTAGAACAAACCAGTATTTACCAGGACCTGGACGGAAAGGATTTTAAGGCGCTGCATTTAACCGGCACCGATAACGGACAGGTGATCGCTTATACCCGGTTGCTTCCTGCCGGCATTTCGTATAAAGAGCCATCTATCGGGCGGGTAGTGATTGCACCATCGCACCGCGCTTACGGGTTGGGAAGGGAACTGATGAAACGCAGTATAGACGCCTGCCAGGAGCAGTTTGAACAAAAAAGCATTCGCATCAGCGCACAATTATACCTGAAAAACTTTTATGCCTCCCTGGGGTTTGAACCCGTTGGCAATCCTTATGATGAGGATGGAATTCCGCATATTGAAATGGTAAAAAAAGGGTAACGGGGCATATACCAGTCCGGGAGCCGGCAATGTCTTTCGATCAACCCTACGCTTAAAACAATCGTCATCAGTTGGCATTTCTGTATTAAGCTAACGCCCTGCATCCATTCCTCCTTCAATGATTGCGCGTAGCAGCTATACCCTCATAACATTCTTTCAGGATGGCGGCAACCGCTCTGACATTTCAATATATCCGCTATCGCTTACTCTGGTAAATCAGGAAGATCATAAATCCGGGAAGTGTCTTTAACAGCAGCAGCAATCTTTTTTGCAACAGCTGCTTTACTTTCGCCAGAACGAAAAACAATCGTGTGTTTGGCTGCTTTTGTAGCTTCCGCTTTTGCCGTATAGGCATAGGTAACAGTACCGTTAAGTGTAACTTTATTTTTTGCTGCCGGTTCTTCGGAAGCAGCTAAGGGTTGTACGGTCACTGCCTGAATTGCTTCAGCTTCCTGCCTTAGTGGCCTTCCCTTTACCATTATTACAGGACTTACAGAAGAAGCGTTAGCAGGAGCGGCCCCTGCCTGCCGTACACCATAGCCCACTACAACCACCTCCTTCAGCTCCGTTGCAGGTTTGGGTGTTTCCTTATTTCCGGATTCTTTCATATGAATCTCAATTACTCCGTTCCGGGCTTTTTCTCCATATGTGGCTTCTTTTACTTTATCGCCCTTAAATACATTGATCGTTTGAATTTGCTCAACGGGAAGATCCCTTATCTGTCTTACTTCCTGTACGTTCCCATCTACTACATACACTCCTTCAAATTTTTCGCCCACAGCAACCGTTGCCGTTTTCGAACGTATTACACCGGTTCCATCGGCTGTATGAATGCCTTTCACATTGCCTCCTGCAATGATTTGTACACCGCTTGTTTTCCCTTTCAAATTAAGAGTTGATGAAGGTTGCGCGTCGCCGTGCAGTTGCAGGCGATACCCGGAAGAATCACCGGTAATGGTTGTACCCTTTTTTGTAGTAATGAGCACCACTCCATTTTGTCCCTTCGAGCCGTACAATGCCCTGGCAGATGCATCTTTCAAAACAGAAACCGATGCTATGTCCTCCGCACCTACCGGGTTCTTTTCAAAACCAGATTGCACCGTACCGTCAATCACCAGCAAAGGAGGCAGTCCTGTTTTGGGATCTCTGAACTGGCCAAGAAAATCATCATTTTTATGAATCGCGGAATCCGCCACAGATTTTAGCACGATATATTTTTGAGGGACGGTATCCTTCATCTTTCCCGCCATTTTCAATTGCATCAGGTGCTCCATTTTTTTGTTAGTCGCCAACAACAGCAAATTTGACCGTACCCCAAAGTTTTCAAGCGATGCCGTTCTTGGTGAAGCTCCAACGGACAGGATCTGAAACCGGTCGATCACTTTGTTCGCTTCACCCATGGTCAGGATCTTATTATTTACCCATATTTTAAAATCATCCGGCCCGCTCACATCATTCCGGTCGAGGGAGGCGACCGCCCCTGCTCCAAGCACTACGGCTTCGCCGTCTATGAACCACACCGGCTTGTGAGAGTTACCGGCCATTTTTTTGGCTTTTTGAAAAATATCATCCGGAGTATTTTGGTTTGCATACGCCTCCGGAAGGTTGCGTTCTTTCTCCAGTTGTATCACTTCCTTCCGGAACGCGAGCAGCAATACCGCTACCACCGGCAGCAAAAACAAAAATTTAGTCAGGTGTACCTTTGCAGATCTGATGCTGTTCATCATTGCAATCCTGTTTTTCAATGAAGAAAAATTAAAATGATTGGCAAAAGCAAACTGCTTATTCCCCATCACCTTTAGCAACAGGTATTGATACTCTTTCTTATCCATCCCATTTTGCAGCACCTGTTTATCGGCAAGAAACTCCAGGTTCTGCTTCATGCTTTTACGCAACAGCCATACAAAGGGATTAAACCAAAGCAGGATACATAAGAGCTCACTCCAGATGATATCAATGGTGTGCTTTTGCCGCACATGCACAAATTCATGACGGATGATCTCTTCCAGCTCCTCGCCGCTGTGCAGCTCTGTGTTTACAAAAATGGCATTCCCGAAGGAAAAAGGACGCACATCCTCATCCAGCTGGTAAATCCGTGTACGGTCATCCGATATCAGCTGCGACCGTTTTTTGATCCGCAAAAAGGATAGATACATGATCCCAAAACGGAACAGCAACACCAGGGATCCAATTCCTCCCACAATCAGGATCCAATCCCAGGTAGACAGGGACTCCAGCAAAGAGGTTGTCTGCGTCTCCGGTGAAAAGCCCAATACCGGTATCATCTGCACCAACGTATTGCGATCGAGTTCTTTTTTCTGCAATTCCGGCATGATATCGATCAGCGGGATCATAAAACTCAATACACCATACCCCAGCAGGTACCAGCGGTTCCAGTTATAAAAAGTAAGCCTTCTTAAAAACAGTTGATAAAACAGGTATACAACGGCCAGGCAGATACTCAGCTTAAGAATATAATCAATAATGACAGGCATACACAAATGTTTAAAGTTTCGGATTTAACGTTTAAAAGTGCCGGGGTTCATATTCAATATTTAAAGTCCCGGGGATTGTCAGCATACCAGGAGCATATACCTGGAATCCAATCGGAACATTGAGCCTTAAACATGCAACCGCAGACAGAACTCAGCATCCGGCATATGCACTCAGAACAGTACATACCATTCTGAACACAGATAGCCAACAACTATTTCTTCTTTCCGCTTTCAATCATCTTCACAATATCTTTCAACTCCTGCGCGGATAATTTTTTCTGGTCTACGAAAAAGCTTACCAGCTCTTTATAGGAATTACTGAAATAATCCTTTACCACACCTCCCATAAAACGCTTTTTATAATCATCTTCGGAAAGAGCCGGCTTGTATACATACACATTGCCAAACAGCCTGCTGGTTACATAGCCTTTTTTTTCCAGGTTTTTAATGGTCGATGCTACCGTAGTATATGGCGGCTGCTCCTCCAGCTGTTCCATAAATGCTTTTACATTGCCCTCCCCTACCTGCCAAACGGCAATCATCAGCTGCTCTTCCTGTGCGGTTAATTTTTTCATCTTTTATACGATTTTCGAGTAAACTTACGAATAATTCGTAATACCGTAAAATTTTTTTCTCTTTTTTAGACAACCCTTACAACCGAATCCGCATCCTATTGTTATCTTTGGTAGCATTTAGTTTCATAAAATCAACAAGATGAAGTATTTACTTGTATTACTGGTAACCGTCCTGAGTTTTAGCAACGCCCAAAGCCAGGCCCTCCCTCCTTATAAACAATACAAAACCCTTCCGGCCGTAAGGTTATTTTCTGCCGATAGTACCGGATGGGAACTAAAAACCAGGGTTCAAAAGAACAAGCCGGTCATGATCATGGCATTCAGTCCCGAATGTGATCATTGCAAACACGAAACAGAAGAACTGATAAAAAATATAGATAAGTTTAAAGACATCCAGATCGTAATGATTTCATTGTTACCGCTGAAGAATATGGCAGCCTTTGCAGCGCATTATCAGTTACAAAAATATCCCAATATCGTTATCGGCAAAGACAATGCCTTTGTAACCCCCAGCTATTATGGTTTCAGCAGCCTGCCCTTTCATGCCTTTTATAACAGCAACAAACAGTTGATCAGTGGTTTTGAAGGAAGCATGTCCGTTGCAACGATTTTAAAAATTTTCGGCAAATAGTTTTTTAATTGTTTTTTTGGAGCAACAGCCTGGCAGAAGAGCATTTCCGCTTTTCTCCAGGCTTCTTCATTATATATGCCTTCAAAACGGCCGTATCCGGAATGTATGGGAGTACCACATCTACCCCTGGCAGGCCGGCCAGAGTTGCAACAGCACGCACCATAAAAGAACGCCATCCCTTCCGTATCTTACGTTTTAAAGGATGGACGGATCGTATGGCTCCTACATTTCCGGGGTAAAACTGCTATTACAAGCGGTATACCCCTAATCTTTATGCAAACGGTGTGTATTATCTCCCTGCTTTTGCTATTTTTGACCAAATTGATTATTAAGATGAAAAAAATTCACCTCTCGCTGATTGCACTGTTCATTGCCATTACCGGATTGGCACAAAATGCCGTAAAACGTCCAAAGCTGGTAGTGGGCATAGTGGTAGACCAGATGCGCTGGGATTACCTTTACCGTTATTCCGACCGTTATGGTAACGGAGGATTTAACCGGATGCTCAAAGAAGGATATACCTGTGAAAATACATTTATCAGTCACCTTCCATCCTTTACCGCAGTAGGACATACCACGGTGTTTACCGGGTCGGTTCCAGCCATACATGGTATTACCGGTAACGATTGGGTAGATCAACTGACCGGAAAATCGGTTTACTGTACGGATGATTCTACTGTGCAGGCGGTAGGCAGCAATTCAAAAGCCGGAAGAATGTCGCCCCGGAATAACCTGGCCACAACGATTACCGATGAATTACGGCTGGCCACCAATTTCCGTTCAAAAGTAGTAGGCGTTTCTCTCAAGGACAGGGCATCGATCCTGCCCGCGGGGCATAACCCTACCGCCGCTTTCTGGTTTGATGATGAAAGCCGCCAGTTCATAACCAGCACCTGGTATATGAAGGAATTACCCACCTGGGCTTCACAATTCAATGCAAAAAAAGAACCCGAGGCCCTCACTTCAAAACCATGGACCACCTTATACCCCATCAATACCTATACACAAAGCACCGCCGATGATGTAAAATGGGAAGGGAAATTTAAGGGCGAAACAAGTACCAGCTTTCCGCACGATCTTAAAGACATCTTTAAGCAGGACCCGGATGTGATCCGCACCTCTCCTTATGGTAACACACTCACCCTGAACTTTGCCAAAGCAGCTGTTGAGGGATACCAGTTAGGTACAGGCACATTTACCGATTTCCTTACCATTAACTGCGCTTCTACCGATTATGTTGGTCATAAATACGGCCCTAACTCAATAGAAGTAGAGGACGTTTATCTTCGTTTAGATAAAGACCTGGATGCCTTTTTTAAATACCTTGACCAAAAAGTTGGCAAAGGCAACTACCTTGTTTTTCTGACGGCTGATCATGGCGCCGCCCATGCAATCGGATTTATGCAGGAACACCAGATGCCGGCCGACTTTTTCCAGAACGGCAAGGTGATCCGCTCGTTGAACGACTTACTGAAAGCACAATTTGGCGAAGATAAGCTCGTTCGCTCCGGTGCTAATTACCAGGTACATTTTAACTATGAGGCCATCGAAAATAAAAAACTGGATTACGCCGCTATTAAAAAAGCAACGGTTGCATTCCTGCAAAAGCAGGACGGCGTACAGTTTGTAGCGGATGTTGAAAATATCGGCAGCGCTTCCATTCCGGAACCCATTAAATCGATGATCATCAACGGGTATAATCCCAAACGCTCCGGGGCCATCCAGATCGTTTTAGATCCCGCATGGTTTAGCGGCACGCCCGGCGGCACCGGAACCACACACGGCACCTGGAGCCCGCACGACACACATATTCCGCTGGTATGGTTTGGCTGGGGCATTAAACCCGGGAAATTAACCCGCGAAGTACATATGACAGACATCGCGCCTACCCTGGCCGCTTTGCTGCAGATTCAGCGCCCGAACGGATGTATCGGGAGTGTGATCCCTGAAGTAGGACAATAGCAGATCCTCATAGATTATAAGAGCCGTTCTCATTCAACTGTAAATGAGAACGGCTCTTATGCTATTACAGCGCGCTCCTGACGCTGTGTGAGACCTCCTCGTCTCACACCCACACCCACTGTGCGAGATGTCCTCATCTCGCACCATCACGCTCTTGACTCCAGACAAGAAATCCATCTGCCCGAACTATACCCTCTCACAAACTGTATTTTAGCAATATAAAAAATAGCATATGGACCTGATTCAACAATTTGAAGCTGCTGTTGCGGACAGCAAAACCCTAACGGAAAAGCCTTCCAATGAAATCCTGTTGCAACTATATTCACTTTACAAACAAGCAACAGAAGGAGATATTCATACGGAGGCGCCTTCCAATCCGTTCGACTTTGTAGCAAAGGCCAAATACAATGCCTGGGAGGAACAAAAAGGAAAATCAAAGGAAACGGCGATGCAGGAATACATCGCAGCGGTCAGCAAACTTAAAGGATAGTTATATAAACAGATCCGCCATCGTTACCTCCGATATAATACGCCCGGTGTAATAGATATTTTGTTTGGTACCATAGGTCGTAATCATGGTAGGAAAAACCGTCTTCCGGGTTCGTGTGCGCTCCCTGAAGACCGCTACTTTGCGATCAAGTTCCAAAGCGTACTTTTTATCAATGACGAATGCTTTATCAGCGAACTTCATTTCACACATATTAATACAATAGTCCTGGCGATCCAGCAACAGATCAATCTGGGCACCGGCTTCCCCCGGCTTCGGCGTATACCGCCAGCCAGAAGCTTCTGTGTATACACCGCTGATGCCCAGGGCCACTTTAATTTGCGCCACATGTTTCTGGCAGATGGCCTCGAATGCATAACCGCTCCAGCTATTGTAAGATGATCCCGCAGCAATCTTATGCCAGGTGCCGGCGCCCATTGCGCGGGCCCGGTCAACGAATTTCAGGTAAAACAGGGAATACTCATCGGATAGCTTATACACCGCATCGCGTGAAGTTTTCTCAAATGGTATGTATTGAGTAATAAATCCCGACTGCTCAAGCTCTTCAAACAACCTTGTTGTTGTGCCTCCCGTGGTAAATCCACAAGCCGCTATGACTTCATTCCGGCTCATTCCGCTTGCTTTTTTTGCAAGTTGCCGAACGATGGATTCATGGTGACTGGCATTATCAAACAACGACCGGTACAATACGTTAAATTCCGTTTTTAACATTCCATCCTTTTCAAAAAAAAGTTTATCGATCACCTGGTTGGCACTTTCACCTTTATTTGCCTGCTTCAGGTACTGGGGTATTCCACCCATTGCCATATATAGCTGCAACACCTGGTACCGGTCTAACCGGATGCCGCGACTTAAAAGATATGCTTCCGATTCTTTCAGGCTAAAGGGTAATAAACGGATCGTCTGGCTTACCCGGTTATGAAGGCCACCCCGGTTGTGCAGCACATTTTCAATCATCCAGGAAGCCGCAGAACCGCAAATAACCACTTTCAGTTTTGGCTGCCGTGATGCCCAGGTATTCCACCAATGCCCGAAAGCCGTTAAAAAGCCGGATTTGGGCGTATGCATCCATGGAAATTCATCAAACAGCACCACCACGGGTTGCTTGTTAATTTTTGTTTGCAGAAAATCGCTGAGGAACGTGAAGGCCTGCATCCAGCTATCAGGGGTTGCCGGTGGTATGGCAGACTGCATCGCCTGCTGAAGGGCCTGGCTGAAATTCAGCAATTGGTCGGCCAGCCCCGCTTCATGAAGCCCCGTGCACTCAAACACAAGCTGTTGCTGGTAATACCCGCGCACCAGGAAGGTTTTGCCTACACGGCGGCGCCCCAGGATCGCGATCAGCTCCGCTTCCTTCGAATCCAGCATTTCCTTGAGGATCTTCTTTTCGGCATCCCGGCCGATGATGGCTTCAGACATATTTGTGGACAAATTTAATTTATTATAATCGTCCATAAATATACTTACAAACACAGTTATGGACAAATATAAATCATCATTTCTGTCCACATCCCATCAATGCCTGGGCAATTTCTAAATCACCGGATCCTGCTATCAAAAAAAAGGCATCCCGTTTACAACGCCGGAAGGTATACGACCCAATTCGATCGCATTTAACAGCAGTTCATACACTAAACCGGCCGTTGCTGCACTTCAGGTTTGGCAGACCATTTGGAGGCATTAATTTTATCTTCTTAAATTAATTGCAATGAACCGCTGCCTCAGAAGGAACCTGTTACCGGTATTCATCATATGCCTCATTTTTAAAATAACTGCCTGTGTAAAAAAAGAACCGGAAGCACCTCCCCCGCCGGATCCCCCGTCCAAAAACGTATATATCGCAGGATCTGTATACAACGGTTCTAAAGATGTAGCCGTACTCTGGAAAAACGGCGTGGCCACCAACCTTACCAACGGAGCAACCGATGCCTATGCCACTGGTGTTTTTGCATCAGGAAGCGATGTATATGTTGTAGGAAATGAGTACAATGGTACCAAACAACTAGCCCGCCTCTGGAAAAACGGCGTCCCCTCCAACCTGCAAGAAGCTTCCGGTAATACGGGTGCACTGGCCGTATTTGTACAGGGCAATAATGTTTACGTTTGCGGATATGAAAGCGGCCAGAACGGGAATATTGCTAAATACTGGAAAAACGGCGTTGCTACCAATCTTACCAATGGTGCATCTGATGCGGAGGCAAAAGACCTGTTTGTAGCTGGCAAGGACGTATACATTGTGGGGCATACACAAAACGGCCCCCACCCGGTTGCCACTGTGTGGAAAAATGGCATAGCCTCCTATCTCTCCGATGGTACTAATGAGTCTGGGGCCTCCGGTATTGTCGTACGCAGCAACACGGTTTATGTTGCTGGTTATGCGTTCAACGGTACAAAACAGATTGCCCAACTCTGGAAAAACGGGGTACCATCCAATCTCACGAACGGTGCTTTCAACGCAGAAGCCAACTCCATTTTTGTGAAGGATACAAACATTTATACAGTGGGACAAGAGCAGACCGGAACAAAAAGAGTGGCCCGGCTCTGGAAAAACGGGGTTTCATCCAGTCTTACCAGCGGAACATCCAACGCCGGGGCATCCGCCGTTTTTGCAAGCGGCCCGGATATCTTTATAACCGGCTATGAATACAACGGGATGATAAAAACAGCCCGCTTCTGGAAAAACGGGATCCTGGTCAACCTTACCCAACAAGACCAATGGACAGCAGCAAACCGTGTTTTTATCACCGACTGATACCGGTTAAATCCCCTTCCGCACAACAGCTACGGTAACCAGCAGTTGCCCGGTATGCCGCATGGTATGCTCGGCAGCATGAAAACAAAGTCCGATCACCGTAGATGGCAGGCCGGCCCTTCCCACTTTCCGGAATGCCCCTAACGATCCGGCATCCAGTTTCCGGTACCGGCGGATCGCTTGCCCGATGCCCGCCTGTACAACCTGTAGCAGTTCCTGTGTGGTATGACCCTGATCGACCGCCTCATTTTTAAGATATGCTAACTGCACGGGCGTAAGCAGTTGTTCTTCCGCATAGCTTAGCAGCCGGTCCAATACGCCTGCAATATGTTTCAGGTGAAAACCCACCGCCGCTACCCCCGCAGGTTGCACCCACAGCGCGGCATCCGGAAAATCCGCCAGCAATAGCTCCAGTTCTTCACCCGCCTGCAATAAGGCATCTGCTGCCGGCTGCAGCCCGGCCGCCAGTAAAGGATCACGTTCTCCCCGCAGCCATACTTCTTTTTTTGTTTCCAACAGATCGTTATTTATAAGGTAAAAAAACATACACATCCCTGCCTTATAAAAGTACCCCTTTACCCTCAGCCAACAAAAAACCCGCTCCTTTCGGAACGGGCTCTTGTTTAAAGCATCTTTAGTATATAGTTATACCCGGAAGTGTGCAAATGCCTTGTTGGCTTCTGCCATACGATGGGTATCTTCTTTCTTTTTGAAAGCAGCGCCTTCGCCCTTGCTGGCCGCAACGATCTCATTCGCCAGTTTATCTGCCATGCTACGACCGTTCCGGTCACGGCTGTAACGGATCAACCATTTAATGCTCAATGAAATTTTACGGTCGGGACGTACTTCCGAAGGAATCTGGAAGGTTGCACCACCAATACGACGGCTGCGTACTTCAACAGCAGGCGTTACATTGGCCAAAGCTTTTTTCCACACCTCGTAACCATCTTCGCTGGTTTGTTTTGCCACTTTATCCAGGGCATCGTAAAAAATAGTGAATGCTCCACTTTTTTTACCCTCCCACATCAGGTTGTTCACAAAACGGGTAACCAGTTTATCGTTGAATTTGGGATCCGGTGCTAACGGAAGTTTCTTGGCTTGTGCTTTACGCATTTTATTCTAATTTTTCTGAAATCTGATAATTGTTACAGCTAATTATTTCTTAGCTTTTTTAGTTCCATATTTGGAGCGGCTCTGCTTACGGTCTTTTACACCGGCAGTATCCAGGCTTCCGCGTACGATATGGTAACGTACACCTGGTAAATCCTTCACACGACCACCTCTGATCAGTACGATCGAGTGCTCCTGCAGGTTATGCCCTTCACCCGGAATGTAAGCGATCACCTCTACCTTATTGGTTAAACGAACCTTCGCTACTTTACGCAGCGCAGAGTTTGGTTTTTTAGGCGTGGTAGTATAAACACGGGTACAAACACCACGACGCTGCGGACACTGATCCAACGCTCTGGATTTGCTCTTTGCCCTTATGATTTCTCTTCCTTTACGAACTAATTGATTAATAGTAGGCATTCTTTAATGCTTTAAATTTAGGACGGCAAAGGTAGCATTTGTTGATGAACTTACAAAAATAATTCTCATTTTTTCTGCTCCGCCCTTATTTTTTAAACCGGCTGCGGGAATACTGCTCATCATCCTTGTGTCACTCCCTTGTACTGCAGAATTACTAATCATCTGTTTTTCATCAAATTACAGGACGCCGGCTTGCAAAGTTAATACAATCGCTGTTTTGGTGGCAACACCGGCGCCTGCACGCGTTCCAATCATGATTGAACGCAGAAAGAAAAAGCACTTTTGTCAGAACCGGTACTTCAACGCTATATTACTTTCCAACTGATGTTTTTTAGAATAACCGCTTTTGTACATACCTACTTCGGGCTCCAGAACAAACTGATCTTTAAACCGAATGGCTTTTCCCACTTTAAACTGGTAACCTACATCTAGTGTATTAAAAGGCTTTGCAAACCCTTTAACCCTGTCATAAGACTGATTGCTCTCCATTTTTCCAGTCATGATGTTTAGCAACGGTCCCCCGGCCAGGTTTACAATCCTGGAAGTATACTTGTACAATACCGGCATCGAATAATAATTGTACCGCTCCCTGGACCAGAAATTCACTTTTTCCCCATCACTCATCATAAATCCATGGCTCTTCATCCGGTAAAAAGACCAGCGTACAGCCGTTTCCAAACTGCTATGCTTTGTAAATTTCCGTTCATATTCAAGTCCAACCTGTGGCCCCAACCCAAGTCCGGTCATCCAATGGCCACCCGTAATGATCCCTGCCATATGCTTGCGGTTATCCGTTTGAGCATCGGCATCAAAACAAATTAAATTAAATAGCAGGAACCCGGTTACATAAAAGTGTTTTTTCGTACATAAGCGTTTTGTGTTTAATACAGATCTCATAATTATTATCTATTTGGTGAATAATCAACAGCAGAAGCCAAAAATAGCCCGGGCTACGTTAGCAATAACCTAATGAAATCCAAAGGGTTTGTTATTTAACAAAAAACGGGCCCGGAGTTTAATCCCGGACCCGTTCCTTACCAAAAAATGGTTGGTTATACCTTTTCAAGCCATCCATAAGGATCGCCGTGCTTGTTTTCCTTATAATCCAGCAGGTATTTTTTCATCTCCGCAGAAACCGTCATGCTGTCCACATCAAATTCCATCACAAAATCTTTATACTTCAGCTCTTTTACATGCGAAATAGTAGCCGCCGTGCCACATCCGAATACTTCTTTTAAGTTACCGGCTTTATAGGCCTCGATCAGTTCATCAATAGACACCCGGCGTTCCTCTACCTTAAAGCCCTGGTCGCGGAACCGCTCCAGCAGGCTCAGGCGGGTAATACCGCTTAAAATAGTGCCATCGGTCAAATCGGGGGTCACCAATGTGTCTCCAATAATAAACATGATATTCATCGCACCCACTTCCTGTACATATTTGTGTTCCAGGGCGTCCATCCACAATACCTGGTCGTAGCCTTGCTTTTTAGCCTCTGCGGAAGACAGCAGGGAAGCCGCATAGTTACCACCGGTTTTTGCAAAACCGGTTCCACCGGGAGCCGCCCGGGTATATTTCTCCTCTACATAAATACGTGCCGGAGCAGAAAAATAAGAACCGGCAGGCCCTGTAATGATCAGGAACTTATAGGAAGACGATTCTTTTACCCCCAGTGTTTCTTCTGTGGCAAAAAGAAATGGCCGGATATAAAGCGACTCATCATAACCGGAAGGAATAAAATCCTTATCCAGTTCTACCAGTTGTTTCATTCCATCGATAAAAATTTCTTCCGGAACGGAGGGCATGGCCAGGCGTTCCGCAGAACGGTTCATGCGCTTCCAGTTCTCGTGCGGCCGGAAAATATGAATGTTCCCGTTTTCGTCTTTATGTGCTTTTTGTCCTTCAAATATTGTTTGAGAGTAATGGAGTACAGATAGGGCCGGTAGAAAGCCGAGCGACTGATAAGGGCGGATGTTAACATTTGTCCACTGACCATTCACATAATCCGCTTCCAGCATGTGGTCAGAAAAATACTTTCCAAAACCCAGATGGTTGAAATCCACCTGTTCCAGGTTGCTTTTACCGGTTTTCGTTACCGGTATACTCATTGCTTCCACCATAAAATATTATTTTTGATCCCGATACCTTTTCGGGAGTATAGCGAAGGTACGAACAGTGCTGTTAGGAAAAAAGTAAAACGTATGAGTCTGAACAAAATTGATCTGTCGCCGCAGTTGATCGCGCGATTGTATCCCAAATCCCTGTCGATAGATCCTGCAACCCAGGCCCCGCCTGCTGCACAGCCGGAACCCGTTGCCAATACCGGTGAAAATGCACCGGCCATGGCAGCTCCCGCCGAATGGAAATCGCTGGGCGGTAATAAAAAAAATATACTGGTGGTAGTGCAGTACCCGGAAGACCTGCACCTGCCCGATACCTCGTTTCAATTTCTTTCACAGTTGCTGAATGCCTGTAAGTTCACCCCCAATGATGTGGCCATCATCAACCGCCATAACTATCCCGGGTTGGACTATAAAGCCATTACGGAACATTTTCAAAGCACCCGGCTCTTATTGTTCGGTATTACGACTACCGGCTTTGGACTTCCCTTCGAAATTCCGCAATACCAGGTACAATCGTTTGCCGGGCTAACGGTGGTACATGCCCCTGCCCTGCATGCCCTCCAGGAAGATAAACCAGCAAAAACCCAGCTTTGGTCCAGTCTTAAAAAAATGTTCAATATATGATCGAACTCATTTTCGCCACAAACAATGATCATAAAGTGCGGGAGATCCGGCAGGCCTTACCCGATGGATTTTCCATTATCAGTTTACAGGAGGCCGGTATCTTGAAGGAAATACCGGAACCCCATGCTACCCTGGAAGCCAATGCCACTGAAAAATCAACCGTTATTTATGCGCTAACAGGAAAAAACTGCTTTAGCGAAGACAGTGGACTGGAAACGGAGGCCCTGGATGGTGCCCCGGGAGTGCGGAGCGCCCGTTTTGCCGACGGCGAGCCGGAATATGCTTCCAATACGGATAAATTACTCGCCCTATTAAAGGACAAGGAGCACCGGGAAGCCCGGTTTAAAACCGTTATTTCATTAATAATCAATGGTAAAGAGGAACTTTTTGAAGGTATTTGCGAAGGAACCATTGCGCAGGAGCCGCTGGGTACCGGTGGTTTTGGCTACGATCCTGTATTTATTCCTAATGGAAGCAGCAAAACATTTGGCCAGATGACCCTGGAAGAAAAACAGGAATTTAGCCACCGGAAGAAAGCAGTTAAAAAACTGGTGGTATATTTGACAAATCTTGCTGGTAAAAAAGGGTAAGTCTGCCGGCTGAAAAGGGTTCATTTGTTTCCCGTAACCCGCATACAGCCTGGCTAATGACCTACTTTTTAAAAAATTTAAAAATTTGAATACAGAAAGCAACCATATTATACCGGACAACGACTTAATAAAAGGATGTATTGACGGAGATCGAAGGATGCAGGAAGAACTATACCGGCGCTTTTCTCCCAAAATGTACGCTGTTTGCCTGCGTTATGCTTCCAATGCTGAAGAAGCACAGGATATATTGCAGGACGCGTTCATTAAGGTTTATAAAAAGCTGGATAGTTTTCGCGGTGACGGATCATTTGAGGGCTGGGTGCGCCGTATTTTTGTAAACACGGCCATTGAGCATTTCCGCAGAAAAAAATACCTGCAACCGGTAACAGAAAAGGAAGAGAATACTATTGAAGGGAAATATGTTTCCGTATTGGACGAACTAGCTGAAAAGGATATTTTACAACTGATCACGCAATTATCTCCCGGTTACCGGACCGTATTCAACATGTATGTGGTGGAAGGTTACTCCCACAAAGAGATCGGAGACATGTTGGGTATCAGCGAAGGAACCAGTAAATCGCAGCTTTCGCGCGCAAAAGCGATCCTGCAGGACCTGGTAAAAAAATACATTGAGAATAAAGACAAAATAGATACCGTAAGCAATGAACAGCCAACATAAATTATATGACTATCAGGTAGCGCCGCCGGCTGAGGCTTGGAAAAATATAGCAGGAGAACTGGATACCCTGCAGGCGTTAAAACCACTGGCACAACAATTACAGGCATTGGAAACACCTCCGCCTGCAGCTGCCTGGGGTAATATCCTGAATCACCTCGAAGAAGAGCATTCGTTCAGCAATGTTGCCGAAAGACTGAGAAGCCTGGAACTGGCGCCACCTGCTGCCATCTGGGATAAAATAGATGCAGCGTTGGATACAGTAAAACCCATTTCAACGTTGGCACCAGTACGGAAGGGTAATTTCAACTGGTCGAAGTATGCCGTAGCAGCCTGCATTGTAGGGTTACTGGGATTTGGTATTTTTCACATGGTTGAAAAATCCAATAAGGATACGGTAAGCATTATGGAAGATCTTTTTCATGAAAAAGGAGATTCTGCTGCTCCCCAAATGGCGTTGCAGGACGATCCTCATAGCAAACCGGTTATTAAACCGCATGCTGAAAACGGCAATAGTCTCGCCCTAAACGAAACACCTAAATCGTCACAGATAAAAACCGCAGCAGGTAATACTTATAAAACTACCCTGGAACGGAACAAGGCCATCCAGGGCCGGTATATTATGCTGATGACCGAAGATGGAAATGTAGTGCGGATGTCGAAAAAACTGGGCAATATGGCCGATTGCGTAGCGGGTGAAAACAGCGGCGAGGCCTGCAATTCCCAGATAGAACAATGGCAGAAGGAAATGGCCAAGGCCCCTGTGGCGGCCACCCCTGATAATTTTCTCGACCTCCTGGAGCTGGCTAAAACGGAAAATGCCGGATTATAAGTAATCCCCGAGTTTTTCCCCCTGTTATGCAATAAAATGATATTGAAAATCTTATCTCCGGATAAGATTTTTTTATGTGCAATAGGCATGGCTTTTACCATAACTAACATATACGCTCCGTATTCACAAGTTCTGCGTTGGCCGGCAATTACCTTGAAGAACAATAACTGTTTAAATTTGCAACACGAATCCATTTTATGGCAAGAATAAAGATCGCATTACCTGCAACATTCCCTTTTTCCTGCGCTATACAGGTAAGGGTTACAGATATTAACTATGGCGGGCATGCAGGCAATGATGCGCTGCTGGGAATGCTACACGAAGCCCGGGTTCAGTTCCTGAACCGGATGGGATATACCGAACTTTCAATGGAAGGTGTGGGACTGATTATGGCCGATGTAGCCATTGAGTTTAAACAGGAGGCATTTATGGGCGAAACGCTCATGGTATCTGTAGCCGCCGGCGACTTCCAGCGGGTGGGTTTTGATTTGTATTACCGGGTTGAAAAAGAGGTTGAAGGTAAAAAGATCGCGGTCCTATTTGCAAAAACAGGCATGGTTTGTTTTGACTATTCTCAACGTAAAATTGCTCCTATTCCAGGGTTGGCGTTGCAGAAACTGGAACAGCTGGCTGCCGGCAGCCGGTAACTACGGCTTCAGCGATGCCATTTACCAGTGTTGATCACAAAGAAAATGGCTGTACCAACGTTTATTGATACAGCCACGCACTATTTTAATACAACTGGCGGTACTTAAGCCGCAGCTTCTTCCTCTGCCTGATCGATTTCCACCACCAGGTTATCGATGATAAATTCCTGGCGATCCATGGTATTTTTACCCATATAATATTCCAGCAATTGCTGAATATGATCTCCCTGCTCCAATCGCATCAATTGCTTGCGCATATCGCCGGCAATAAACTGGGCAAATTCTTCAGGACTGATCTCTCCAAGGCCTTTGAAGCGGGTCACTTCCGGTTTACCGGACAACTTGCGTATTGCCGCTTTTTTTTCTGCTTCACTGTAGCAATAAATGGTTTCTTTTTTGTCGCGCACCCGGAACAGCGGCGTTTCCAGCACATATACTTTTTCCTGTTTTACCAGTTCGGGGAAAAACTGCAGGAAGAAGGTCATGATCAGCAGCCGGATGTGCATACCATCCACATCTGCATCCGTTGCAATAACGATATTATTGAACCGCAGCCCTTCCATACCCTCTTCAATATTCAGCGCATGCTGCAGGAGGTTGAACTCTTCATTTTCATATACCACTTTTTTTGTAAGCCCGAAACTGTTCAGCGGCTTTCCCCGCAAACTGAATACGGCCTGTGTTTCCACATTCCGGGCCTTGGTTATGGAACCGCTGGCGCTATCCCCCTCCGTAATAAAAATAGTGGTCTCGTTCTGTTTTGCTACAAACTCTTCCTTTCCTTTTGAAGGCACATCATCATTCAGGTGATAACGGCAATCGCGCAGCTTTTTATTATGCAGGTTGGCTTTTTTTGCGCGCTCGTTGGCCAGTTTTTTAATCCCTGCTAGGTCTTTCCGTTCCCGCTCGCTCTGCTCGATCCGCTTTTTAAGCGCTTCCGCTATTGAAGGGTTCTTGTGCAAAAAATTGTCCAGTTCCCGGGAAAGAAAATCCCCTATAAACTGTTTCATGCTGGGACCGTTAATATCCACATTTTGTGATCCAAGCTTGGTTTTGGTCTGACTTTCAAATACCGGTTCCACTACCCTAACGGCAACGGCTCCCACGATGGCCCCACGGATATCTGAGGCTTCATAGTCTTTTTTATAAAATTCGCGGATGGTTTTTACAAACGCTTCCCGGAAGGCCTGCTGATGCGTCCCCCCCTGCGTAGTGTGCTGACCATTTACAAAGCTGTACAGTTCTTCACCATAATCATTCCCGTGCGTAACGGCTATTTCAATATCCTCCCCTTTCAGATGGATGATCGGATAGCGGATCTCATCCTCGTTGGTCTTACGCTGCAACAGGTCCAGTAACCCATTGCGGCTCAGGTAGGTTTTGCCGTTAAAAACGATCTTCAAACCGGCATTCAGGAAACAATAGTTCCAGATCAGGTTTTCCAGGAACTCCGGATGAAATTTGAAATTTTTAAAAATGGTATCGTCCGGGATAAAGGTTACCATGGTTCCGTTACCCTCCCCGGTCTTTCCTTCCTTACTTTCTTTTATCAGGACACCGCGCTCAAATTCAGCAGTTTTGTCTTTACCGTCACGTACCGCAACCACTTTAAAATAATTGCTCAGTGCGTTTACCGCCTTGGTACCCACCCCGTTCAATCCAACGGACTTTTGGAAGGCCCTGCTGTCGTACTTGGCGCCGGTATTGATCTTGCTTACCACATCCACTACTTTTCCCAGGGGAATACCGCGTCCATAGTCCCGAACGGTAACGGTGTTATCTTTAATGGTTAACTCGATGGTTTTACCGTAGCCCATCATGTACTCGTCGATACAGTTGTCCATTACTTCCTTTACCAACACATAGATCCCGTCATCCGGACTACTACCGTCTCCTAATTTCCCGATATACATCCCCGGACGGAGGCGGATATGCTCTTTCCAGTCCAGGCTTTTGATACTATCCTCATCGTATGTTACTCCTGCCTTTGGTGCTGCCATTTCTTTTGCCATGAATCAAATCCTTTTTAAAATGCTGTATTTCAGTCCGGTTAATTGTACAGCCCGGAATGAAACGCTCAAATGTAAAAAGATTTTGGGAGATTGATGGCTGATTTTCCAAACAGGTTTTTTACCAGGTTTTTGAGGGACCGGGTGCAACCTTTTATTCCGGTAAACCACACCGGATGGCCGGCTTTATGCAACCAGGAATGAGCGCCGTAAGGAGCTCATCTTGTTTACAGCTTTTTGAGGGAACCGATACGTTGTCAACAAATCTGTTTGCTGTTGTTTTGTTGACAGCTTTTTTGTTTACATTTTTTTTGTACACAAATTTCTTGTAAACAACTTTTCACGGAATCTGTGTATTAATGCTGCTAAAATTTGAGTGAGAGCCTGCTCATTCCATCGTATTTATTATTTTCATATACCTTTGCTTTTATATATTACAAGTGTACCATTTTAAAATACCAAAATGATGAAAACAAGCTTTTTCATTCTGTTGCTGCTGCTAGCTTCCTGTAGTAAAAATGCCGATAAGACTCAACAAAATACGGTTCACCCCCCCGATAAAGAGCCTGTCACTGAAGAGTCTGCAACAATTCCGGGCGATTTTATAATAAAAAATTATTCCAGCGATGCCGTACAACTTTATCTCCGGGAACTGCAGCAAAATGTACAGCACAAAAACTATAACACTCCTGAAATTGATTCCCAACACCTTACATCTACGCTAAAACTGCTCCAGACCGTTTATGAATTAAATACGCCTGAAACAAAATATATTTTCAACACACGAAAAGTTCATGCGAGGCATTGCTTCAGTACAAGTTCTATCCTTTTAAAAGTAGACACGACCCAACCGGAAATTAAGCAGCTTGCAGCCCGAAAAATTCCCACCGGCAACAGGATGCTTGACAATATTCTCTCAAAATATCAGTTTGATTCCGTACGGCTGGTTTATGGATATCCACAGTTCAACTGGCTAACAATAAACACCACTCAATCGCTCAATACCATTCCCATTGTCGATGAGCTAAAACAGCTTCCTTTCATTTTAACCGCGGAACGAAATGGCGGATGTATCGATGGAGACGATATTGTGTTGGCCCGGGAACAGGATGCCGTAAAGATCATCTTCTCCGAAGGCGGCGGCGATTGCCCCGCAGGCTGTACTTTCCGAAAGTATTGGGATTTTCGGGTTAAAAATGGTGTTGCGGTTTATTTGGGCGCACACTAATCACCGTTTTGTGCATCAGCTACAAAAGGCTTCTGTTGATACGATCATTTGGAGCGCAACTGAATTTCTCCTTTGACCGGTTTTTCACCCCTGCCGGCATTTGGGCCTAAGAAGTAATTTTATTTTTCTCAGCAAAGGAATCAATAACGGCACCGATGGCTTTTACTTCTTCATCACTCAAATCGCCCCAGATCTGCTTCCAAAAGCCTTCGTCATTCCGGATCTGTGTAATTTCCTCCGATCCGGCCGTGCACTTATAAAAAGTAACCCCATCGGTTGTTTCCGCGGGTGTTACTTGTATTTGAGTCCGTTTGCCATCAATGGTTGCTTCGATCGAAAATGGTTTATTTCCCGTTTCCATAACATTTTTTTTAAATGATGAAAAAGCCGGGCGGTGCCGACAGGTATCTCTGAAAAACTACCAAGATCAGGCCAAAGAACCCTGCAGCCTGTTAAGATCCCTGCTCAAAAACGGTTCGTTTTCAGAATAAACGGATCGCATCATAAAATACTTCTGCCTTTTTATTAAGAAACCGGTACCTGAAAACCCGGTATCCCGCTCCTTTGAATAACAGCCCTTTCTGCAACGCCCTCCGGCTCGCCAAAACCCTGAAATATCCTTTTGAACCGGTTTTTCCGGCAATCTTTCCAGATGGCTCACAGATCCGGACGCCGGGAAGTCCGCGCCCCAGCGAATCACTGACCAGCCCATAAAAAACAATTTTCCCGGCCAGCGAATCATAAGCGGGTTCCGACCAGGAAACCGGGTAATTTTTAAGGTCCTCTTTTATCGGGCTCAATCCCATCGCCTTCCTGCGCGCATCCAGGTGCAGCAGGTCTTTCACGGGCCATAATATGGTATTGCCGGCATAATCGCCTCCCAGCTGGGTTCCATAAAGCTGAAACTGTTCCCGGAACATCTGCACCCGGTCATACAGGTAAGCCGCATATATTTTAGAGGCCTTCCCCTCCGAAGCCGCCTGATCCAATACGGGCAGGTATTTTTCGCGGGTAAGAGAATCTGCATGCTGAACAACAAGCCATAACGCTTTTGAAGCTGCCGGTGAAATCAGCCGCTGATCCGGCCATCCATATTGATCGATGATCCGGGAAACCTTTATGGTATTGAGCGAATCTGCCTTACGGATATACGCCCAGTAATGGTTTACGGTATCCGCGTTGGCGCCGTAGGTTGCCGCCAATATATTTAACGTATCCCGGGGCCCCTGATCCTTTTTTAATAATGCTTCTAACTCATTGGAAATCTGACCAAATGGAATTACCGCCTGACTTAGCATTCCCTTATAAAAAAAGAGACACAGGAAGCACCCAAACAATCGTATACGATACAGCCGCATGTTACCAGCAACAATGTTATCGTTTTAAAGTTCAGGCCCTGGTTTAAAATGGCTGTGGAACAACCAAATTTTCCTTTTAACCGCCGCCCATTGGCTGATTAAACCTGTGCATTTTAATGGTTGCGGTCAGCAAAACCGTTCCGGACTCTTCAAACAGGACTATTTTTTAACGGAATGTCCTACTTTCGGGTATCCCTGTTGCATCCTGCCAGGGTTTTCCGTCTTGAATAAGAAACTGTTTTGTATGAGTAAGATATATTTTCTGATTGCTCTGGGTATGATTATTTTATCGGGTTGTAAAAAAGACAAACCGGAACCACAGCCCTGTAAGAACTGCACCATCGCCTACAAACCGAATATATACCTCTATCCATTAAAGGAAACGGATATACAGGTGCAATTGAGCTTTCCCCTGGGTGGGTCGGTTATTGCATCCATCCCCGCCTACCATACCGGCTGGAATGTAAGGGTAGCACCCTCCGGGGAAATCGATGGGCAATACGATTATCTTTTCTATGAAAGCCAGCAACCCGATCACTGGCAGAAAAATGCCGGCCGGGTAGTATCGCGCGATAGCCTGCAACAATTTTTTGAGGCGGATATGGCAGCCAGCCAGTTTAAGCCCAATGAGATCCGCGATTTTATCGATTATTGGATTCCCCGGTTAAAAGACGCACCTTATTATGCGGTGTATCCACAGGAAAAACCAGTGATCGAAAAGCTGATCCAATTGCATTTTTCCAGGCAGCCGGATGCTGTTTTAAGATTATTCTACCTGGTAAAGGCGCTTGATAAGCCCATACAATTGCCTCCTTATCACAAACAGGAAACCGTTCGCAGAGAAGGATTTCATGTAGCGGAATGGGGCGTTATACTGGAATAATAAGGCAACTGACATATCGTTTGACCATGTACTTGTTCCGACCTTTATCGAATTATTCATCAGCGACTCAATTGCCCGCTGATCCCTGCAGATTGAAATGCAGCGCAGATTTTCGCAGATTCTTTTCTGTCTAGTTAGCAAGCAATCAGCGTTCGTCTGCGGGAAATTGCTGTCATAAAGAACATTTAAACAACTTGCTTATAAAACCAGGATTATTATGAAAAAATGGATGTTGTTTACTGGCGTACTACTGTTCTTCATGAGCTGTAAAAAAGACGGCTTCGATATCAATCATCCAAATGTTGCAACGTTTGTGCAGCAACTGAAAAACGGCACCTATAACCAATACGAGCTTAATGAAAAAGGCGAACGCCTATGGCTTCAGCGGCCAACGTTCCGGCAGGAACATATTGCGGCGCTCATTACATTATCGAAAGATACCACGCATATACAAAAATTTCCGATCAACCCCTGGTCTTCGCACAGCCCGTATCCGGAAGGCAGAAATTATTTTATTTTGGGTGAGTGTTTGTTATGGCTGGTGGATGGCGTACGGGGCGCCTCCTCGCTTGATCCTTACCTGGTCGATACGTCCAAAGAGGTGAACGAACGATATAAAGGCGTTACCACTACCGAAATACTGATGCTCAGCGACCGGTACCGCCAGTGGTGGAATGAACATAAAAATGGCGATTGGAAAACAAATGGCGCATTAACCGGTACTTCGTACATATGGCTATAATGCAACGGTGGACGGGCAGACCGGGTATTTTGAAGCAATGCTGTTTTCTTACACCAGGTCCCCCTATAATGTTCACAGATTTCCCAAATATTTACAGAATGCCTGGTTGTCTGAAAACCTGCGAGCGTTTCGCTGCGATCCCGCTTAAAAGACGACCGGTTAATGTTGCGAATGCTCCTATTCCATCCCAAAATTTCGGATATAAAAAAAGGGTATAAGTCGTCCTTACACCCTTTTCTTTATGCGATCAATTATTTTATCCTTCCGTCATGGTTACATGATCTTTATCGCTGTTTTCTGCCCAGCGCACCAGCACTTTCTGGGTTTCAAAAGAGTCGATGTACTTGCCCACATAGTCGGCCTGTATCGGAAACTCCCGGGTAAACCGGCGGTCGATCAATACACAAAGCTCCACTTTCTTTGGCCTTCCATAGTCCAGGAGGGCATCAAAAGCGGCTCGGGTGGTACGGCCTGTGTACAATACATCATCAATAAGGATTACATCTTTTCCTTCAATTGAAAACGGGATATCGGTTTCATTGGCGGCATGCAGCTCATTGCGCACATCGTCCCTGTAAAAGGTAATATCCAGTTTTCCGTAATCGATCGGCTGTCCTTTCGATATTTTTTGTACCTCCGCATAAATACGGTCCGATAAAAAAATGCCCCTCGGTTGCAAACCGATAATGACAATCTTTGAAAAATCTTCATGATTTTCCACGATCTGGTGGGCCAGCCGCCTGATCGTAATGGCGATCTCTTCTGCTTTTAAAATCAGTTTCAAGACTAAACGGTTTCAGGTTTAACGTTTCAGGTTCCAGACTTTACACAACAATTACTCCGTTGCCATGAACGGGTACCGGTAATCAACCGGCGGGTTAAAGGTTTCCTTAACCGTGCGTACGCTCAGCCAGCGATAAAGGTTCAGGATGGAACCGGCCTTATCATTGGTGCCTGAGGCACGCGCGCCACCAAAGGGCTGCTGCCCTACCACTGCGCCCGTAGGCTTGTCGTTGATATAAAAATTACCTGCAGCATTGGACAGCCTCCTGGTTGCCGTTTCAATAGCGGCACGGTCCGTTGCAATAATGGATCCGGTTAACGCATACGGCGAGGTGCTGTCTACCAGGTCCAGCGTTTTTTCAAAACTGCCCGCCGGGTATACGTATACTGTCAGCACCGGTCCAAAGATCTCCTCACACATAGTTACGTATTGCGGGTCTTTTGTTTCGATCACGGTAGGCTGTATAAAATATCCTTCTTTTTTATCACAGATGCCTCCGGCAACAATGCTTGCTTTCGGATCTTTCTTTACCTTATCGATATATCCTTTTATTTTATCAAAGCTGCGTTCATCAATCACGGCATTGATAAAATTACTGAAGTCTTCCACCGATCCCATTTTAAAGGAGTTAATGCCTTCAATCAGCCGCTTCTTCACCTCTTTCCAAAGATTGGACGGAATGTACGCGCGCGATGCCGCGGAACATTTTTGTCCCTGGAATTCAAAAGCACCTCTTAACAGCGCTGTTGCCACCACATCCGGATCGGCGCTTCTGTGTACCATCACAAAATCCTTACCACCGGTTTCGCCCACAATGCGCGGATAACTCCGGTATTTGGGAATATTTTTCCCGATGGTTTCCCACATATGATTAAACACCCCGGTAGACCCCGTAAAATGTACGCCTGCAAATTCCCGGTGATTAAAGCAAACCTCACCTACCACCGGACCATCCACATAAATCAGGTTAATAACGCCATCCGGCAGTCCGGCTTCTTTTAAAATGCGCATAAAAAGCTGCGCAGAATAAATCTGCGTATGCGCCGGCTTCCATACCACCACGTTACCGCACATTGCAGCCGAAGTAGGCAGGTTTCCGCCAATGGCCGTAAAATTAAACGGAGTAATGGCCAGTATAAACCCTTCCAGGGGCCGGTACTCCAGGCGGTTGTGCATGCCTGCGCCACTGATGGGTTGCTGGGTATAGATCTCACTTAAGAAATGTACATTAAACCGCAAAAAATCGATTAGCTCACAGGCACTGTCGATCTCTGCCTGGTAGGCATTTTTACTTTGGCCCAGCATCGTAGCCGCATTCATTTGTCCACGGTATTTGGTAGCGATCAGGTCGGCCGCTTTTAAAAAGATGCCCGCGCGGCTTTCCCAGCTCATATTTTCCCAGGATCTTTTTGCTGCCAGCGCCGCATCCACCGCCTGCTGCACATGTTTCTTTTCGCCGATGGAAAACTGCCCCAGCACAAATTTGTGTTTATGCGGAGGACGGATGGACTCCTTTTTGGAAGTACGCACCTCGTTGGCTCCGATATACATGGGCACATCCAGTTTTTCACTCTTCAGCAACGCAAGGGCCGCCTTCAGGTTTTCCCGTTCTTTACTTCCGGGGGCATAATTCAGTACCGGTTCGTTGGCCGGCAAAGGGTAAGAAAATGATCCCTGATGCATATTATCTTAATTTGAAAATTTGAAATGATATTCTTTTACTTCAGATAATTGTTTATGTGTTGTTGTATGTTCTTTTTTACAGACTTCCAGGTTTGCCCTTTAAGACTGACGGGGTCTTCATCTGATTCTGCTTCATCGAAGAACAGCATTGCTTGCGGTATAGAAATCAATGTCATGTTTTCAGGAAATTTTTCAAAATAGAACCCAATAACTCTTTCAGCGCCAAATACATCTAACAACAAACTTAAATCATAAAAATCCTTCTTTTTAGCTCTTTGCATAATCGCGAAGATTTTCATTGCCGCAATATCTTCGGAACTTATCAACCGGATTCCTTCAACTACTTCAATTGGTCTGATCTCTTTATGATAATGATACTTTACAAAATCCACTTTAATATCGTCAATATAAGAGAAAACTCCCGGCGCAGCGTTGCTGCTGGTGGACTCGAATGATCTGGTAAAAATCTTAGCTAGTTCCTCCTTTAATTGCCGATTGTTAAAATCAACATTTGAAAACAAATCTAAATCAATAGACTTCCTATGACCATATTTCAAAGACAATGCAGTGCCCCCGACTAACACAAAGGTGCATAGTAACTCCAATTGCATTAATCGTCTTAATAGAGCCAGGGTATTCCCTTCGATTGTCTCATAATATAACATCTAAATGCTTCGGATTTTAAGTTAAATAAATTCTTTACAAAAAGAAATATATCATACCTGAGCCATTTTGCATTTGTCAATATGTCTATAATTTTTTCATCCCCATAAAACCGTCTTATCTGCCGTATATCCTCTACATCTCCTCTTTCAAAAACCCGTTCAATAATGGAAGCTGCATGACCTTCATAATCCAGCTTTAAGAAATCTGTGTCCCAGAATATCCGCTTATTTAATATGGGTTTTGTTTTTTCCATTATCTAAACCGTTTCTTTACGCTGCATCAGATAAGCCTTGATAAAGCCATCCAATTCACCATCCATCACGGGTTGCACATTTCCCACCTCGTATTCGGTACGGTGATCCTTGATCATTTTATAGGGATGGAATACATAACTGCGGATCTGGCTGCCCCATTCTATTTTTTTCTTGTTGGCGTTGGCCGCATTTTTCAGTTCCTCCCGCTTGCGCAGTTCTTCTTCATATAACCGGCTCTTCAGCATCTGCATGGCTTTTTCCCGGTTTCCCATCTGGGTGCGTTCGGTCTGACAAACCACTACAATGCCCGTTGGTATGTGCGTAAGGAATACTTTTGTTTCTACCTTGTTCACGTTCTGTCCGCCGGCTCCGCCGCTTCGCGCCGTTTCCATCTTTACTTCGGAATCTTTGATCTCGATATCGATCGTATCATCTACCAGCGGGTACACAAATACCGATACAAAGGAGGTATGCCTGCGGGCATTACTATCAAACGGAGAGATCCGCACCAACCGGTGCACACCGCTTTCCGCTTTTAAAAAGCCATAGGCAAAAGGCCCTTCAAACTGCAGGGTAGCCGTTTTAATACCAGCACCATCGCCCCATTGCCAGTCCAGTTCTGTGATCTTCCAGCCCTGCTTTTCGCCGTACATCCGGTACATCCGGGCAATCATCTCTGCCCAGTCCTGGCTTTCCGTTCCGCCGGCACCCGAATTGATCTGGATCACCGCCGGCAATTCATCTTCGGCTTCGTTCAGCGTGCTTTTAAATTCGGCATCTTCCAGTACATTCAGCGCATGATCGTACGCTTCCTGGGTTTCCGCTTCAGTAGCATCGCCGGCCTTCCAGAAATCGAACAAAACCGCAAAATCCTCTACGGCCGTTTCGGCTTCCCGAAACAGGTTCATCCAGTATTCATTGGTCTTTAGGTTCTTTAAAATATCTGTGGCACGTTGATTATCGTCCCAGAAACCGGGACTTAACGAAAGCTGTTTATCTTCATTGATTTTCTGTTGACGGTTCTCGACGTCAAAGAAACCTCCTTATCCCGAGAACGCGGGACCGCATATCCTGTAATTTTTCCTGTGTCATAGGCTGCAAAGATACATCCTATTTCCGATTTGCCATCGGTTGCACAAACGATTGTTCAATATTGAGGCCAACAGTTTGCAGATTCCATCCAAAGAGTAACCTGGATTTTGATTATTGGCCGGGCGCCGGTACTGCTATTGAGCTTTGCTTGCGACGCTCCGTTCAGCTATGGTGCTATCTTCCTGGGGACATGGGTGACGGGTGTGACATGAAAGTAGATTCCTTCGATTGGTTTGATCAGCTGGTTGGACTATCTTTGCAAGTGCCGTTGACCTACGGTTCATTTTTAAACCAATCCATATATTATGGATGACTTTATCGCAGCGCGGTCGCAGATGGCGCTATCACTGGGATTTCACATTATTTTCTCCTGCATCGGCATGATCATGCCGTTCTTTATGGCGGTTTCGCATTTTAAATGGCTCAAAACCGGGAATATTGTTTACCGCAATGTAACCAGGGCCTGGAGCCGCGGTGTGGCCATTTTCTTTGCCACGGGTGCCGTTTCGGGAACGGTGTTGTCTTTTGAACTGGGATTACTCTGGCCGGAGTTTATGAAACATGCGGGGCCTATTTTCGGGATGCCCTTTTCGCTGGAAGGCACGGCATTTTTTATTGAGGCCATTGCACTGGGCTTTTATTTATACGGGTGGAATAAATTTAATAAATGGTTTCACTGGGTTACCGGTGTCATCGTTGGCGTAAGTGGTCTTGCATCCGGCATCCTGGTGGTTGCCGCCAATGCCTGGATGAACAGTCCTGCGGGGTTCGACTATGTAAACGGACAGTACCTGAATATTGATCCCATTGCGGCTATGTTTAATGATGCCTGGTTTTCGCAGGCCCTGCATATGATTCTTGCAGCGCTTACCGCCACCGGGTTTGCCGTGGCGGGGGTACATGCACTGATGATCCTGAAACGGAAAAATGTACAATTTCATACAAAGGCCTTTCGTATTGCAGCCGTATTTGCCTGCGCCGGTGCCATCCTTCAGCCCCTCAGCGGCGATATTTCCGCCAAGGATGTAGCAAAACGCCAGCCGGTGAAACTGGCCGCTATGGAGGCCCATTTTAAAACAGAAGAAAAAGCCGCACTCATTCTTGGTGGTATTCCCGATGAACAGCATGATACGGTGCATTATGCGCTGAAAATTCCCGGTGCCTTGAGTTTCCTGGCACATGGTGATTTCAAAACGCCTGTAACGGGACTGGATGCATTTCCTAAAGAAGTACGCCCTCCGGTTGCCATTACGCACTATGCATTCCAGGTGATGGTAGGCCTTGGCATGCTGATGCTGCTGATTGCTGTTTTTTATTTTTTTATGCTATGGCGAAAACGGAAATGGCTGGAAAAGCGATGGTTGCTGAAACTGTTCACCATTGCCATTCCTATGGGCTTTATTGCTGTGGAAGCCGGGTGGACGGTTACCGAAGTGGGACGCCAGCCCTGGATCATTTATGGCATCATGCGCACCCGGGACGCCGTTACACCCATGCCCGGTATCGTTTATTCCTTTTATATTTTTACGGCCGTTTATGTTTCGCTGAGCATGATTGTAATGCTGCTCTTATACCGGCAGGTGAAGATGGTGGGTAAATTATATGATCTGCCGGAGGAAAGAAAAGCAGGTATATAGGACATCCGTTCCGGTTGCGTGGAGCGGCAAATCAGCCTTCAGCTATTAGCTGTCAGCTGAGGGCTAAGCACTGAAAGCTAATACCATTTCAATGGAAATCATAAATATCAAAACATAAATGAATTCAGCATGCTTTACGTAGTCATGGCCTATTTGTGGGCATCGATCCTTCTTTATGTATTAATGGGGGGCGCCGATTTTGGTGCGGGGATCCTGGAATTTCTTTCTACGCGTAAAAGTAAGGATCAAACCCGGAGGGTCATGTACCGGGCCATTGGTCCTATATGGGAAGCCAATCATATGTGGCTGATCATTGCCATCGTGATCCTTTTTGTGGGATTCCCGGTGATCTATGCCACCGTGTCTGTTTACCTGCACATCCCGCTTACCATCATGCTATTGGGCATTGTAGCACGGGGAACGGCTTTCAGCTTCCGGAATTACGATGCGGTACAGGATAAAATGCAGGTGGTCTATTCCAAAACCTTTATGTATTCCAGTGTGATCACGCCCCTGTTCCTGGGGATCATTGCCGGAAGTGCGGTATCCGGCAAAATTGATCCGGAGGCTACGCATTTCCTGGATGCTTATATTTTCAGCTGGCTGGGATTCTTTCCTGTTTCGGTAGGTGTTTTTACAGCTACCATCTGCGGATTCCTGGCGGCCATTTTTATTATCGGCGAAACAAAAACAGAAACCGAACGGCAACGGTTTATTCAAAAAGCCAAACATATGAGCCTGGCCGCTATTGCAGCAGCAGCATTGGTGCTGATAGCCGCCTACCAGGAACAGATTCCCCTGGCGCACTGGCTTTTTGGCAACCCCATAAGTATTGCCTGCGTGGTGCTGGCCGCGCTTTCATTAACCTGGATGTGGGTTTCGCTATTCCGTGGATCTACCCGGTGGCTGCGGATCATTGCCGGAGCACAGATCACGTTGCTGCTGGTGGCCATCACTTATGAGCATTACCCGGTATTGATCAACCTGAAAAACACCGGCGGTCTATCGCTGTTACTACACAAAGGTTCCGATAAAACCATCCACGCATTAGCCGTTGCGCTACTGGTGGGAAGTATTTTTATTTTACCCGCATTGTTTTACCTGCTGTACAGTTTTAACAAACAGGAGGAGCCTGCACATTAACTTAAACCATTCACATTCATTGGTGATCATAGAATACCACAGGGCAGAAAACCTATGTGCTTAAATATTCTGTTATTCATCGGATATTGAAATGGTTTACGCTTATTTCTGCCACGGTATCTCCCGTAGATAAGCGCTGATTTGTTCGCAGATAAACGCGGAATGCCTGCTGGCGAAAATCTGCGCCTCGTCCTGATCTGCGAAGATCAGCGGGAAAACTTTGTCTGCATAACTAACGCTGATACATAAGCCATACGCACTACAGAGGCCCGGCTTTTCTCCGCCACTTATCTTCCCAGGGAATAAACGCTCCCAATGTACCGCGAAACCGGCGAAAGAAGCGTTCCCGTTCGAGGATCGACTGAAAGGGCTGCACATAGGCCGGCGACGGATCAATAGCCACATCCACATGGTTGAGACGTTTTAACGTGTCTACCATAAAGGGAATGTGCGTAATCCGGGTACCGAACCTACGCCGGGTAAAGCCTTTCATCATTGATGACTGGAAGGGGTCCGTAACCAGTGCGATCGATTTGAATCCCTGCTGCCGCGCGATCTGGTAGGAGTAAAAAACGTTTTCAGTACTATGCTCCGCTTTTGTTTCATAAAAAATATGCGCTGCCGGCATGCCTAATTGCTGCGCGTAAAGTCCCATGATCCGCGCTTCAGCATAAGGCGAATAAACAGCACCGCCGGAAAATATAATATTCCGGATAATGCCCTGTTCATACAAATAAACAGCCCAGAGCACTCTTCCTTTCATCACAGAATCCCATTTTCCATCTTTAAACGGATAACCGGGAACAATGCCTGCATCAAAGGTCATTTTTTTTGTCAGCACTTCTTCGTATAAACGCGTTGGGCGTTTCCGGTACGAAACAACACATCCGCTTATAGAAACAAGTATCAAGAAAACACCCAGTGCAGCGATTATTTTTTGCAACATCGGGATTAAAAATACGGGAAAGAACGCATTAAATTTTAAATACTAAAATCTAAAGATCGTGATATGGCGTGAGGAAGCAGGATTAAAATTCCAAAAATCAAAAGACAAGAAACAAATAAAGGAAATAAGCTCTAAATCGTAAATACTAAATTCTAAACTATAAGAATCGTGACTTGACTTCGGAAAGTAAGATTAAATCTCAAAATCCAAAAGACAAGAAACAAATGAAGCATAAAGAACTAAATGATAAATTCTAAAATCTAAAGATCATGATCTGACTTCGGAAGTAAATTAAAATTCCAAATATCAAAAGACAAGAACCAATTAAGCCGTTAAGCACTAAATCATAAACACTAAATTCTAAAAGTCTTGATCCGGGGCTATGGAGAAATACCAAAAATCAAAAAGACAAATAACAAGAACTAAACACTAAATAATAAAATATTAAATTCTAAACTATAAGAATCGTGACTTGACTTCGGGAAGCAGGATTAAATCTCAAAATCCAAAAGACAAGAACCAAATAAGCGTTAAGCACTAAATTATAAACACTAAATTCTAAAAGTCTTGATCCGGGCTATGGAGAAATACCAAAAATCAAAAAGACAAAACAAGAACTAAACACCAAATAATAAAATACTAAATTCTAAGAATCAACCAGGGAAAGAAGCTTTCTGCTATCAGTTTTCAGCAATCACATATTCTACCGGCAACATCAAGCCCAGACAGTATCTGACCTGAAACTTTAAACCTGCAACCTGAAACCAGACTTCGTTAATGCATCATCTCGCCCATATCCATTTTTTCCTGTTTTCCTTTTTTCTTCTTAATAAACAGGATGAAGGGAATACAGATCAGGAACATTAAACCCAGGTACAGGAACACATCCATATAGGAAAGTACGGTGGCCTGTTTGGTAACGGTAAAATCGAGGATCTTATGCGCCGACTCCAGGGCGGCATCCGGCGTCATACCTTTTGCCGTGAAACTGTGCTGCAGCGCACTTACGCGTTGTTGTACATTCAGATCGTTCACATCCAGCTTCGACACCAGGTCGTTGCGGTAAAGCATATTCCGGTTGGCAATAAATGTGGTGATCGCAGCTACGCCAAAGGAGCCGCCCAGCTGCCGCATCATCCCTGTAAACGCTGCCCCCTGACCAATTTCCTGCCCCTTGAGGGTTGACAGCGCCAATGTGGTAATGGGAATAAACAATAATCCCAAACCTACACCTCGCACAATCAGCATCCAGAAAAACGCATCCTTACCCGTATCCGGTGTAATGATCTTATACCCCCAGAAACTATACACAAAGAAGAGGAACAGCCCCGCAGCCACCATGTATTGCTGAGGAACTCCCTTTGCAATCATCCGCCCGATAAAGGGCATCATGAATGCAGTGGCCAGTGTGGCCGGGATCATCAGCATCCCCGCCTGAAGTGCCGTCCACCCCAGGATACTTTGCGTATAGAGCGGTACAATAAATGTAGAGCCATACAACCCGAAACCCAGTATAAAAGACATAACCGTACCGATCCGCAGGTTCCCGTTCTTTAATACCCGCAATTCCACAATGGGATTCTTATACGTAAGTTCCCGCCAGATAAAAAAGAACAATCCCAAAACAGCTGTGATCGTCAATACCACAATTACTTTGCTCGAGAACCAGTCGTCTTCATGTCCCCGCTCCAGGATATACTGCAGCGATCCAACAGTGGCACTCAACAGGAAGATACCCAGCCAGTCAATTTCATGTGCCGCTTTTTTTTCAGCATACCTGGGGCTGCGTACAAACTGCAGAGTAAGCAGTATGGCGATAATACCCAGGGGAATATTGATATAAAAGATATAGGGCCAGCTAAAATTATCGACGATATAACCACCGAGGGGCGGACCCAATGTAGGACCCGCAATTACACCCAAACCATAAATTGCCTGGGCCATGCCCCGCTTTTCTATCGGGTATGATTCCGTGATGATCGTTTGAGAGGTTACCAGCAGGGCGCCGCCACCTACCCCCTGTAAGAACCGGAAGGCGACCAGCTCCCAGATATTGGAGGCATTACCACACAAAAAGGAACAAACGGTAAACAATGCAATCGATACCGCAAAATAGTTCCTCCGGCCAAACTGCTGCGAGAGCCAGCTGGTCATGGGCACAATGATCACATTCCCGATGGCATAGGCCGTAATTACCCAGCCCACTTCAGACAGCGTGGCGCCAAGGTTTCCCTTCATGTCGTTCAATGCCACGTTTACAATGGTGCTGTCTACTATTTCGAGCAACGCACAAATGATCGCAGTCACGGTAACAATCACGCGCCGCGCACCATATTCTACAAGGGAGTCCTGCTGTTGCATAATTTCGATATCTGTTTATGGTGAATAGGCAATAGCGAATAAGGAATAGTGCTGGAGAAAGACAAGGAACACAGGTGTAAAACGCCTATTGACTATTGCCCATTAACTATTCACTGGTCACTAATTAAGATGCACATCTACCAGTACGTTCATACCGGCACGTAATTTTTGAATCAGGGAGTCATTTTTATTTACGAACTCAATTCTTACCGGAACCCGCTGTACCACTTTTACAAAGTTACCACTGGCATTATCCGCCGGCAGTAAAGCAGAAATAGATCCGGTTGCCGGGGCGAACGAGCCCACCACTCCTTCAAACTGATGTTTAGGAAATGCATCTACACTGATTTCAACTTTTTGTCCGGTTACCATTCTCGACAACTGGGTTTCCTTAAAATTAGCCACTACCCATTTATCATTGTTCAGTATAATGCTAAACAGCTGGGCACCGGCCTGTATAAACTGACCGATTTGCACCGGAACTTTAGAAACCACGCCGTCTTCATGCGCTACAATAGCCGCATAGCTCAGGTTCAGCTTTGCATTTTCCACATCCACTTCCCGCTGATGAGCCGTTGCCGAAGTAACGCCAATTTCCTTGGAGGTTGCTTTAGTCTGTGAGCTAACCGCTCCGGTTTGCGCCGTTGCCTGTCCCCGCTGTTCTTTCAGGATCGCAAGCTGCCGGTCTGCGGTTTGCTTTGCCGCAAGCGCCTGCTCATATTGCTGCTGGGTAATGGAATGATCTTTTATCAGGTTCTCATAACGTTTCAGATCTTCCGTTGTGCGCCATACATTTACTTTGGCAGCCTCAATCTGTGCATCGGCAGTAGCAACGGCCGCGTTGGCGGTACTGATGCTTTTATGAGCGGCCTCTGTTCCTGCCCGGGCCGCCTCTACATTGCTTTGCGCGGTAGCCAGGGCCGCTTCGGCCTGTTCCAGCGCCATTTTGAGATCCTTTGTATCCAGTAATAACAGGGTATCACCCTTGTGCACAAACTGGTTATCTTTTACCCTCACTTCGGAAATATAGCCGGAGATCTTGGAAATAACGGGGTTTACGTTGGCCGCTACCTGGGCATCGTCCGTATCTTCATGGTGCTTGCCATAGATATACGATTTGATCCCAAAATAACCGCCGCCCAATACCAGTACTGCAAGTATGATAAAGAATACAGGGCTTCTTTTTTTCTTTTGATTTGTTTCGTTTGGTTGGTCCTGAACTTGTCCGTTTGCCATGGTATAACGATTTATAGTAAGCTTTTTAATATATTACTGAACTAATGCGCCCGCGCTTTCCAGCAATTGCTGATAGGCCAGGGCTGCATCGGCCTTTGCATTTAACACATTGATCTTTGAAGACAACAACGCTACGTTCGCATCCAGCAGGTCGGTAATGGTTACCAAACTGTTGTCATATTTATTTTTTGTGATGCGGTAATTCTCTTCTGCCTGTACCAGGGATTTGTTGTGCACTTCAATCTTTTTCTTTGCCAGCAATGCATTCTGGTAGTTCCTGTTGATCTGCAGCCGGATATTATCGGAAAGCATTTCCTGCGAAGCATACAATTGCTGCGCCTGTGCCTTTGCTTTTTTGATGGAAGCACCGGTCTTCCAGAGGCTGGAAAGATTGTATTGCACGCCGATCCCTCCGTTTACCGCATTGGTTACCGTCAGAAATTTCGGAATGTTTACCGCAACATAACCGCCTGTTAATGCCAGTGAAGGCAGGTAGTTCGCCTTTGCAGCCTTTATTCCCAGGTCTGCTGCTTTTTGCTGATAATCGAGGGCCTTGATATCTTTCCGGTTTGCTATGGCCTGCTCCTCATAATAGGTATACGGATGCTCTTCCTGCGCTTCGCTGATAAATGCGGGATCCACTTCAATCACCGTGCTTTCGGGCAAACCCAGCAACAGATCCATATTTACGTTGGCAATATTGTAATTATTTTGCGCTTCCAGCAGCCGCAACTCAATATCGGAAGTTTGCAGCTGTGCCTTTAACCGGTCGTTACGGGCCATCAGACCGTTATTCTCCAGCCGTATAAAATTAGAGTCCCGGCTTTGGGAGGCCGCCAGGTTTTCTTTGATCACGTTGATGACCTGTGCCGCCTTGAAGAGGTTGGTATAGGCTTCAATGAGGTTAAACACAATGGCGTTCTGATCATTGCCTGCACTCAGCTTTTCGGCTTCCAGCAGGTATTTGGCAGATTGGATGCCGTATTTGATCTTACCGCCCGCATACAACGGAAGCGAAAGGCTGGCCATACCGTACATCGCCTGCGAAATGCTTGGCACACCACCACCAGAACTGCTTCCGGAAGACTCCCCCTGCTTTTGCGCGGTCTTCAAATCAATGTTGGCCGTTGTTAAACGCAGATAGGATCCGCTGATCTTAAAGTCGGGTAGCTGGCGGTTCTTTGCTTCTTCCAGCGCCGCTGTGGCTTCCAGTATTTTTGCCTGATCGATCTTTAAATGCTTGCTGCTTTGCACGCCCAGCTCCACTGCTTCTTTTATAGAAAGCCGTTTCACTTCCTGGGCAGCAAGATGATTGCCCAACGCCATAAACGCCATAAAGAAGGCTGCAATGGCTGCTATTTTTTTATTCATATACAAAATCAGCTTTTACGATTTATATGTTCTTTTATTTGTCTGTTACCAGCAGGTAACTTTTAACAACGGCTTTCAGATGTACTTTTAACCGGGGAATGATCACCTTTAAAAATTCTGCTTCATTGTCCGGATCAAGCCGGTATTGTTCACATAAAAACCGTTGTGTATTAAACGCCTGGTTAATGGTACCAAATACCGTTAATGCCAGGATGGTGATATCTACATTCTTTTTAAAGATCCCCGCTTTAGCACCCGCCTTTATGGCGCTTTTGATCAGCGACGTATTTTTCAGCTTCAGACTCTTTACACCATCATACATCACTTTATTCTTCATCACGCCCTGCTCCCGCACCATCAGCAAATGAAAATGCCGGTTGGCGGCAATGGTATCGATATAGGTTTCAATGATCCGGTCGATCTTTTCCTCCGGTGTAACATCACTGGCAAAAACGATCTCCTCCAGTTTTCCCCGCATGGTTGTTACATATTTTATAAATATGGCTTCCAGCAGCTTTTCCTTTGAACCAAAATAATAGGAGATCATGGCTACATTTACTTCTGCAGCTTTTGCAATATCGCGAACAGAGGTATTGTCGAACCCCTTACCGGCAAAAAGCTTTACCGCCGCCTCCATAATTTCCAGTTGCTTCTGTGTAAATGTTACTGACACTTCTAAAAAATTTCCACCACAAAGGTATTAAACAGTTGTTTAAAAATTCAAACACTTGTTTAATTTTTTACAAACCGAACCAAAAAATTAACTCACATCAAGCCGTGAGTATCAGTCACTTGAACACAAAATAAGCTTGGCTGTAAAAGGAGGTTTTTGTCTATTTAATTGAAATACAAACCCAAACAGGATATCTCCCGCAGTTGGAGATCATATTTTTAAAGCATCTTAATACATTAAATAATTTGCGTTGCAGCGCCATGAGGACGCCCTCAATTTTTAAGAAGGAAATGAAAATCAGGAACCGGCATAGTTGCCCGGTCAATTGCAACATGCATATTATGGTTCCCTGTATTCGCAGAAAGCATGAGGGATACTACTATTTGATCTGAACCAATGTTTTGGCTTTTGCGGCGGGGGTATTATTGCAATTGGTATTTGTGCCGGTACCGTTCGTATAGTTGTTTGTGCTTGTTGTTCAGATCGATCGTTCTTCCCTGGATCAGGGCATCGGTTACCACGCTGCTTTTCATATCCAGGAGATCGCCCGTGGTTATTACAATATTGGCATCCTTACCGGCTTCCAGGGAACCCGTCCGGTCTTCAATGCCCAGGATCCGGGCGGCATTGAGTGTAACCGCCTGCAGGGCTTCCTCTTTCGATAAGCCATAAGCCGTTGCGGTACCGGCAAAAAATGCCAGGTTGCGGTAACGGCTCGAGCCTTCATCGTCATTGAGCGCAAAAAGCACCCCGGCTTTTTGTAATATGGCGGGTGTTTTAAACGGCTGATCTACATCGTCATCTTCCATCGTGGGCAGGGCATGAATTGAGTTCAGGATAACCGGTATGTTATTTTGTTTCAGCAGGTCTGCCAACAGGTAGCTATCGCTTCCGCCCACGATCACTACCTGAATGTCAAAGGCCTTTGCCAGATCAATGGCCATTAAAATCTGCCGGGAAATATCGGCATTCACAAATAATTTCTGTTTTTTCTCAAAGAGCGGACGCATGGCTTCAAACTTAAGATTGGTTGCTTTCTTTTCCGCTCCTTTTAAATAGGCCTTCGCTTCCCGGAAGAAGGTTTTTAGCATTTCGATCTTTTTCATATCCTCTTTTACCGGATCCGAACCTGTGGATCGCGGCGAGCGAAACAATGCCGGCAGGTTAAGGAACATACCAATATCTGCCGTATACAGCGCATCTTCCCAGCTCCAGGCATCCAACTGTACCACCGATGAAGTGCCGGTTAGAAAACGCCCGCCGGGTACTATGTTCGCCAGCAGGATCCCATTAGACCGGAGCGTGTTGATGATCTTTGAATCGGCATTGTAAGCCACCACCGACCGCACATCAGGGTTATAATCACCCAATTCATAATAGTCGTTGCTAGCTCTTACGCCGCTGAGGATCTCACGCAATCCAAGATCGGTGTTGGCCAGTATCAACCCGGGATAAACATGCCTGCCGGCGGCATCGATTACTGTGGCTTCCGGAATGCTTTCCGGCCGGTCGCTCACCTTCAGGATCTTTCCGTCCTTAACAACCACGCTCCCTTGCGGTATTATCTGTCCCCTGCCTGTATGAATAACGCCATTACTAATAACGATCGTTCCTTCCTGCTTTTTTGCAGGATAGATATCATCCTGGGCAAATGCAGGAACTGTTAGCAGCAATAAAAAAATGTATATCAAAAATTTCATGGAATATTTTTTTACAATTAAAGATCAAATGCGTCCACGTCCAGTATCCCCTCCGCCTGTTCATGTTCTTCACAATGCAGCACTACCTGCGCGGTGGGCTTCACCGGCACCGTAAGCGCCCCGTTTTTTGTGGCAGACAGCATTTTTTGCAGCAGCCGGTTGCGTTCGGCGGCGGCCTGTACCCGCGATTCCCGGTCCTGCTCCCGGTTAAAGTAGACGGCCCCATCTACCAATGTATACATTGCGCGGGCATAAATACTCAATGGATGATCACTCCATAACACCAGGTCGGCGTCTTTTCCAACTTTAATGCTCCCCACCCGGTTATCGATATGCAGGGCCTTTGCAGGATTCAGCGTTACCATTTTCAGCGCATCTTCTTCTGAAACGCCTCCGTATTTAATCGTTTTGGCAGCTTCCTGGTTAAGCCTCCGGGCCATTTCCGGATCATCGCTGTTAATGCAAACATTCAGCCCCAGTTGCTGCATGAGCGCAGCATTATAAGGAATGGCATCCTGCACCTCATTCTTATAAGCCCACCAGTCTGAAAAGGTAGATACAGTTGCCCCGTGTTGCCGGATGCGGTCTGCTACTTTATATCCTTCCAGTACATGGGTGAAGGTATTTACCTTAAACCCATATTTATCCGCTATGTTCATGAGCCCCAATATTTCACTCTGTACATAGCTATGACAGGTAATAAACCGCTTCCTGTTCAGTATTTCTACCAGGGCATCCAGCTCCAGGTCGCGCCGGACGGTTTTATCACCGGATTTCAGCGCCTTTTCATAATCCCTTGCCCGCTGGAAAGCATCATTCAACACTTCATACACCCCCATGCGCGTATCCGGGTACCGGTTGTTTCCCTGTGTTACGGTGGTACGTTTTACATTTTCACCCAACGCAAATTTGATAAACGGATCAGCGTCTTTAAACTTGAGGCCTTCGGCATCCGCCCCCCAGCGCAGTTTGATCAGCTGGCTTTGTCCCCCGATGGTGTTGGCCGACCCGTGCAGGATCTGCGACGTTGTTACGCCACCACTCAGCTGCCGGTAAATATTGATATCCTCCGGATTCATATTGTCACCGATCCGCACCTCTGAAGTAACGGACTGTGCGCCCTCATTTATAGAAAATACGGCGATATGTGAGTGTTCATCGATGATGCCCGGTGTAAGGTGTTTGCCGGTACCATCGATCACCCGTGCACCGGTAGCGGAAATCCCTTTTCCTATTTGTGTAATTTTGCCGCTTTTTACCAGTACATCCGTTTGCTCCTGTTTACCTCCGGCTTCATTGGTCCATACCGTTGCATTTTTTATAAGGATCGTTTCCTGCTGCGGCAGCCGGGCATTTCCATAACTGCTGAAGGGATATACGATGAGCGTTTCCGGTTTTTCCCAGGTCTGGCGGGACGAATCTTTTCCAGTTACCGTTTCTTTCGTCAATGTTGCTACCCAGCTTACCGGCGTTCCTTTTTCGCTGGAACCTACTCCCTGCCAGTTATAACCATAATTAACGCCACTTAACCGGATCAATGCACCCGCCTGCCGGTTTTCAAAAACAGAATCTTTTTGACCTGTTCCTATTATTTTAGTGGTAGGTTTTAAAGAGAAACTCAGCGATACCAGGTTGCCATCTGAGCTGAATTTGGTGGTGAGCGCTTCCGTTGTTTTCACGGTAGCCAGACTGTTGCTTTTTACTTCCAGTTCGTATTGCGTGCTTCCATTGGCCCCGGTAATATTCAAAGTATAAAGCCCCTTTAATTCCGTACTGTTTTTTGCGTTGATATCATAACGCTCGCCCTGGATCCAGTTTTCTAACAAGGTGGTTTTTTCTGCAAAAAGATCACCATTCGTGATCAGGAAATTGGCCAGGTAACCGGGTTCCAGGCGGCCCACCTTATCTCCTATTTTCAAAAACGCCGCCGGTGTAGTCGTTAGTGCTTCCAGCGCCGTTTTCTTCGAAAGTCCTGCCAGGATGGCTTTCCGGAGATTCGGCCAGAAGGTTTTCAGATCCTTCAGATCAGCGGCCGTGAGGGCAAACGGGATCTTTTGTTTTTCAAAGGCCGCCGGGTTGGTGGGCGCCAGTTCCCAATGTGCCAGGTCCTTCCATGCCACAAACCGAGCATCCGCGGGGTCTTCTACTTTTTGGGCATCCGGAAAATTCAGCGGGAGAATATAGGGTGCCTTGGTCGCCTCAATTTCATTGATCCGCTGGTATTCATTTCCTCCTCCCTTTATAATATATTGTACGCCGAACTCATCGCCGACCCGGTCTGCCTGTAAACCCGCCCATTTATCGGAGGTTTCAAAGATCTGGGGCAACGCCTGTATCGCATTCCATGCTTCCAGGGTTTTATTAATGCCTTCTTTTTCCGGCCGGGTCTTATACCATTGTGCATCCAGGTAATTTTGCCGTAACAACGCTACAGCGCCCATCGTACTGGAGGGATAGCTTTGTTTGGATGTTCCCTTCTTAAATGAATAAAAGGCCGCGGCCTTTTCCTTTATAATGGTCAGGTTCTCTTTTTTTGCAGACAACGTAGTAAGCACACCGGTTCCCCTGGCAATTCCATCCTTCTGATGTACTAAAACGGTTCCAAAACCCAGTTCCCGTAAGGGCTGTGCCGTTGCGTCGTCTGTACTAAAAAGATCGGCGGCATTCACCTCCGTTTTAATGGCCTGGTTCCAGTTGTAGGCGCCCTTTGTGGCACTGTTGAACTGCTGGGGTACGGTATAATCGAATACTAAATCTGCGGTGCGTTGCGATACGCCATAATCGCTGTACATATCAATGAGGGATGGATAAATATATTTCCCTTTACAATCGATCACCACCGCATCCGCGGGAAGGGCATTGCTACCCACACTTACCACTTTTCCCTCTTTTACGAGTAATGTGGCATTTTGCAAGGTAGTTGCCGGATCCTTAACAATCGTAGCATTTATAAAGGCATAACTGCCCGACCGGGGGTCTGCTACTCCATTTACCGGGAACGTAGTTTGGGCAGTAGCAGTCAGCGTCAGCAGCCAGCTCACTGGCAGCAGGAGCAATTTTTTCATTCGCAAAGAAATTTTCAGGAAAATAGGAAAAATAATCCGTTTCTATAGATTCATTGCCCTACAACCGGGAAAACCATTCATAGAACAGCCGCTAATGCGCGGATACGTCCTTTAAGTCTAATGATTAAAACAACCCGCAAGCGGGTGCCTGAAGACCAGGTGTAAACCGGTTAAACATTCCTCTGCCTGCGCATCGGCGGCTATCTGATCATCCTAAATGCACACAAAGTTTGTTTCCATTTAACAGTATACGCTAAAAATAGTGTAGGAGACCAGGCCGGTCTCCTACGAAGTCGCCGCACAGCGACCATCCTTTGGATATGGTGTTTATAAGCTTTCTCCGTGCTGAGACCGGTCCAGCCCTTCCAGCTCTTCATCTTCACTGGCACGCAGCGGTGTGATGAGGTCTGTTATTTTCAAAAGAATGAACGAAGCGGCCAGTACAAAAACGATCACCCCCAACAGCACCAACACATGGGTGGTGAATAACTTGGTTTCACCAAAGAACAACCCATTACCGGTAGCGTTTGCCGTATTGATCGCCTTATTGGCAAAAACACCCGTCAGCAACATACCAACCATTCCACCCACACCATGACAGGGGAATACATCCAATGTATCGTCGATTCCGGTTTTTGTTCTCCATTCCACCATCATATTGCTGATAATGGCGGCCACCACTCCTATTACCAGTGCATGGGGTAAACTTACAAAGCCCGCAGCAGGGGTAATGGCAACCAATCCTACAACGGCACCGATGCTGGTACCCATTGCGGAAGGCTTTTTGCCCCGCAGTGCATCAAAAATGACCCAGGCAAACGCCGCAGCACCGGAGGCCACTGCTGTAGTCGCCAATGCAGAGGCGGCCAGCGCGTTGGCGGCCATTGCAGATCCACCGTTGAATCCAAACCAGCCGAACCAAAGTAAACCAGTACCTAATAATACATACGTGATCCGGGCGGGTTTGTTCTCACCGGTATCCGTCCGTTTTTTTAAATAAATGGCGCCTGCCAATGCAGCCAGACCTGCGCTCATATGCACCACAGTGCCCCCGGCAAAATCAAGTACGCCCAGCTTAGCCAGGAATCCGTCCGGGTGCCAGGTGGCATGCGCCAGCGGGCAATAAATAAAAATAATAAACAGGCAGATAAAGAAAATATAGGAAGTAAACCGGATGCGCTCCGAGAATGCGCCGGTTACCAATGCCGGTGTAATGATGGCAAATTTCAACTGGAAAAACGCAAACACCACCAGCGGTACCGTGGGAGCCAGTGCCCAGGGCTTATGTTCCAGCACCCCGTTCATCAGGAAAAAAGTACCCGGGTTGCCAATAAAACCACCGATAGAATCGCCAAAGGCCAGGCTAAATCCGAAAACCACCCAGATAATGGAAACAATCGCCATGCAGATAAAACTCTGCAACATGGTTGAAATCACATTTTTCTTTTTCACCATTCCGCCGTAGAAAAAAGCCAGGCCGGGCGTCATGATCAGTACCAGGGCTGCCGAGGTCAGCATCCACGCCGTATCGCCGGAATTGATTTCAGCGAATTGCTTTATTTCGGTCGGATTATGACCAAACGCTAAACTGAGGATTACAATCAGGATCAACAATGCAAAAGGGATAATAGCTAGTTTTCGAGTCATTGACATGTTATATATATTTAATATTTCAAATTATCAAGTAAAAAATACGAATAAAATAATAAACAGACTGTTTGTTCACCAAAAATATGAACGAAAAATCAAAATAATTACAAAAACTAAATATTTTATTTATATAATTTATTTTATAATATAAATAATCGGCGTTTTTCTGCCTTTTATGAGACATTTATCACGAAAGCAAATACATTATATTTTTTACAAATACCTATAACCGACGCGCGCTTTGACGCTGTACTATATAAAAAAAGCCCTGTTGACCAGGGCTTGAAATTTTTTATTTGGGAGATGCCATCTTAGCGTTTACCAGGATATTCTTTTAAAGCCTGTTCCAGGCAATCCATTGCAGCATCGATGGCATCCGTATTTAATACGTACGCCAGTCTTACTTCATTGCCCCCCAATCCCGGAGTTGCATAAAAGCCGGTTGCAGGCGCCAGCATCAGCGTTTGATTGTTATGGCTAAACGACTCGAGCAGCCATTGGCAGAACCGGTCACAATCATCAATCGGTAAACGGGCCATTGCATAAAAGGCACCGCCCGGGTTGGGACAAAACACGCCCTCCATGGCATTTAGCCGGCGCACGAGCAAATCGCGGCGGCGTTCATATTCTTCTTTGGTAGCGTCAAAATAGTTTTCGGGAAGATCCACGGCGGCTTCCCCCATTACCTGCGCCAATCCGGGAGGGCTCAGTCGTGCCTGTGCAAACTTCAGTGCAGTATTATACACGGCTGCATTTCGGGTTACCAGTGCGCCAATCCGTGCCCCACAGGCACTATAACGCTTGCTGATGGTATCCATCAGGACCACATTTTCATCCAGTCCTTCCAGCTGCAATGCGCTGATATATTCCGTATCGGCATAACGAAATTCTCTGTAAGCTTCGTCTGAAAAAAGGTATAACTGGTATTTTTGACAAATGGCACCCAATGCTTCCACTTCCTGCCGGCTATAAAGATAGCCCGTAGGATTATTGGGATTACAGATCAGGATCGCCCGGGTTCTGTCCGTAATCACCTGCTCAAATGCCGCAGCCGGGGGCAGCGCAAACCCCGTATCAATCGAAGAAGGAATGGGCACCACCTTAATACCCGCCGTGCAGGCAAATCCATTGTAATTGGCATAAAAAGGTTCGGGAATAATGACTTCGTCTCCCGGGTTCAGGCAACCGAAAAAAGCAAACAATATCGCCTCACTTCCCCCGGTGGTTACCATGATCTGCTCATGGGTAACCTGGATGCCGATCCGCTTGTAATATTCAACCAGCTTGCGACGGTAACTTTCGTTCCCGGCGCTGTGGCTATATTCCAGTACCGGCATTTTTACATCCCTCACCGCCTGCATGATGGCCGGAGGTGTTTCGATATCGGGCTGGCCGATATTCAGATGGTAAACCGTCATCCCCCTTCGTTTTGCCGCTTCGGCATACGGAACCAGCTTCCGGATGGGTGAAGCCGGCATATCTACTCCTCTTTGAGAAATTCTAAGCATACTGAAAAATAAGAGGGCAAAAATAAAAAAATTCCATCTTTGCAGATGGAATAAGTTGAAACTGTTCAATAAAACTAAAAAAAACTAAACTCTTTAGATGATCTCACCGGTAAAATACACCGTTTTTGGCTGAGCTCCCTTTATTTTAATGGTTACATCTTTTTTAAACGAACTACCAGCAGCAGCGGTGGCATCATACCCCACCTTAATTTTTCCAACCTTTCCCGGCATAATGGGCGCCGATGGCTTTTCTGCTACGGTACAGCCGCAACCTACCACTACATTTTCTACAATCACCGGCTTCTTGCTGATATTGGTAAACTCCATAAAAAAAGTAGTACCCTCTTTAAATTTCAATTTACCCAACTGATATTCTTCTTTTGCCATTTTAATCACCTGATCCGCAGGTACCGCTTCCTGCGCCTGGGACACTACTGCAAAACCCGCTAAAAACAAAATCGCCAAAAGGTAAAATTTCTTCATAATGCTATTTTTTGTGATGACTGATGTAAAAACAACAAAATTACGATATAGATGTTCAACAGTTTCCAAAAGTTGCATGCTTCTTTGAAAAATTATTCAGCAATGAGTATATTGTGATATCCCTATTTTTGCCAATATGGAGAATCAAACTTCCAACCTTACTACCCCGGGTGAAATGCTTTCTTTTGATCGGTTCAAAGATGGCGTTCTTCATGACTATTATATTGCCTGCCTGAGTCGTGAAACCAGCTTGCTTGGACGGAGAGAAGTGCTGACCGGCAAAGCGAAATTTGGAATTTTTGGAGATGGAAAGGAAGTGGCCCAGGTGGCAATGGCTAAATTTTTTAAGCCGGGCGACTGGCGCAGCGGGTATTACCGCGACCAGACGTTTATGTTTGCCATTGGAGTAGGAACCCCACAGCAATATTTTGCCCAGCTGTATGCAGACCCTGATCCGCATAATGAACCGTTCAGCATGGGGCGGCAGATGAACAGCCATTACACCAGCCGGAATGTGGATGCAGAAGGCAACTGGCTGAACCTTACCGAGATCAAAAACACGGCTACAGATATGGCGCCCACGGCAGCACAGATGCCGCGGTCTTTTGGCCTGGCGTATGCCTCTAAAAGTTTCCGGGAAATTCCGGAACTGCAGCAATTTAAAAATTTATCCAATAACGGGAACGAGGTTTGCTTTTGTACCATTGGCGATGCATCTACCAGCGAAGGGCATTTTTGGGAAACCGTAAATGCAGCCGGGGTGGCCCAGGTGCCGCTTGTTATTTTTGTGTGGGATGACGGATATGGAATTTCGGTGCCAAGGGAAATGCAAACGACAAAGGGATCCATTTCGGCCGCACTGAAAGGATTTGAAAAAGAAGAAGGCACCAACGGTTTTTATATCTCTAAAGTGCAGGGCTGGGATTATATGGGAATGATCGAAGCCTTTGATGAGGGGATCGCTCTTGCACGGGAAACCCATACGCCGGTACTGTTTCATGTAGATGAGCTTACACAGCCGCAGGGGCATAGTACTTCCGGGAGCCATGAACGGTACAAGTCTACCGAACGCCTGGAATGGGAACGGGAACGGGATTGCCTGAAAAAGCTGAAAGAATGGATCCTGAAAAACGGCCTGGCGGACGAAGCAACACTTGAAAAAATAGAGACCGATGCCCGGAAGAATGTAAAAGAAGGCCGTGACAATGCCTGGAGAGCTTATCTGAAACCCATTAAGGAACAGGTAGACCAAACCAAAAACCTGTTGAACCAGCTGATCCTTGACGTTCCGGAAAAAGCTGCTGAGTTAAAAAAACTGATCCCGGACCTGGTTACCAACCGGGAACCGCTCCGGAAAAATGTATTACAAACCTTATACAGGGCCATCCTGATCTGCGGCGATAAGGCCGGCAGCGTACAGGCGTATTATGATACACTGTGCAGGGAAAATGCCATTATTTATAATTCGAACCTCTACAATGAGGGCGCCAAAAGTGCCTTAAAAGTACCTCCCATAGCCCCGGTGATCACCGAAAGTTCGCCCGTAATGAATGGGTATGAGATCCTGAACCATTATTTTGATCAGCTCTTTGCCAACAACCCGAAGGTGCTGGCCTTTGGAGAAGACCTGGGGCAGATCGGCGATGTAAACCAGGGATTTGCCGGCCTGCAAAAAAAACACGGTGTCGAACGGATTTCAGACACCGGTATTCATGAGCTCAGCATTATGGGGCGGGGTATCGGGCTTGCATTACGGGGCCTGAGGCCGATTGCCGAAATCCAGTACCTCGATTACCTGGTATATGGATTACAGCCATTAACCGACGACGTGGCCTCGCTGCAATACCGCACCGGCGGACAGCAGTTTTGCCCGATCATTATCCGCAGCAGGGGACACCGCCTGGAAGGTATCTGGCACAGCGGATCGCCCATGGGTATGATCATCAACTCCCTGAGAGGCATACATATTTGTGTGCCCCGCAATATGGTGCAGGCTGCAGGCATGTATAATACCTTGCTGCAAAGCAACGACCCCGGACTGATCGTTGAAAGTTTGAACGGCTACCGGCTGAAAGAACGGCTTCCGGAAAACCTGGACACGATGACCGTAGCGCTGGGCGTACCGGAGATCTTGCAGGAGGGTAAAGATATTACCATTGTAAGCTATGGCTCTACCCTGCGCATCATACAGGATGCCCTTCAGAAAATTGCATCACGGGGCATCAGCTGCGAACTGATTGACGTACAGACCCTGTTGCCATTTGACATTCATCATCGTATTTTAGACTCGCTGAAAAAAACCAACCGCATTATTTTTATTGACGAGGATGTACCGGGAGGCGCGGCGGCCTATATGTTTAATAAAGTAATGGAAGAGCAAGGTGGCTACCGTTACCTGGATGTGGCTCCACGCACCATCACGGCTAAGGAGCACCGCCCCGGTTATGGAAGCGACGGTGATTATTTCAGTAAGCCCAATGCAGAAGAGATTGCTGCAGTGCTGATTGATATGATGCGGGAGTAATTTTTCGTTTCAGGTTTAACGTTCCAGGTTCGGCCATTAACGGGCTTTCGTATTTTAGTAAGTTTGTCAGAAATCAGAAAATGGAAACATTAAATAGATATTGCCTTGCCCTGGATTTAAAGAACGATCCGGTACTCATTGCTGAATATGAAGCGTATCATCAGGCCGTATGGCCTGAAATCCTGCAAAGCATCCGGGATTCGGGCATCCGTCATATGGAAATTTTCAGGGTGGAGAACCGCTTATTTATGATTATTGAAGCCGGGCCGGAATTTTCATTTGAAAAAAAGCAGGCCGCCGATGCGCAAAATGCAAAGGTTCAGGAATGGGAGGAACTGATGTGGAACTATCAGCAGGCCCTGCCCTCTGCGAACCCCGGTGAAAAATGGATCCTTACGCAATCTGTTTTTAAGATCTGATTGATCCTGATTAACTAATACAGCTTTATTTCCCCTTTGCTGCCCTTTTTAACAGCTTGCACCGAACCTTTCTTTGAAGTGTACCGTCTATCCCTCAAAATTTGGCATTTCAATTGCATAAAGCATAAAAACATTGATTATGAAAAGAATTTCACAAATCGTCCTGCTTCTGATTACCGTTTCTGTTATAGGCACTGCCTGCTCCAATAGTAAAAAAAGCGCTTCCACAACCGTTCCGCGCCAGGATTTTAAAGGTACCTGGGTGGTAACCGGCACCAGTGTTGAAGGTACAGATACAAAGAATCTTAAAGTTGAAGCCTTTGATGATGTAGCGCTTAAATGTTTTGAAGGCAGCGTTTGGACCTTTCCCAACAACGGCTACGGAAGCTATACGATCAACGGACAGGATTGTTCCGCAGGCCCCCGCCAGATCTTATGGTCGACCCGCAACAGCAATGGCGTTACAAACCTCAATTTCAAACGAGTAGATGGATTGAAAAAGAACCAATCCAAGAACGTTGCAGAAGGATACTCAATGGAAGTTACTTCTTCCGGAAAAGATCACTTTATTGCGCAGTCCCCTATTTCCTTTGAGGGAAAAACCATTTACATTGTTTACAATTTCCAAAGACAATAGACCACAACCATTAACCTTCCAAATAAAAAAACCGTTTCTGCTTGGAAACGGTTTTTTTATGTTTCTTTTTCTCTTTCTTACGGCTCGTTTCGTAAAAAGAATGATATAAATCTGGTACGGGCGGTTACTGGCATATGACTTGCAATACTAAAAACATGCTCAAAAAAAACAAACTCCGTGAATGGGTGCCCTGGGAGCAGCGAAGGATCAATCCCGATATTTTTTATTTCAGGGAAGACCGTTTGATCCCTAATAGTCCGCATCCGCTACTGGTGTACAGAAACTTTTTCGATAAAGAATATGAGGCCTGCGAAAGCTGGCTAAAAAAAAAGTTCGTCACCAACAAATGGTTCCCGTTTTCTGGTTTACAATTCTTTGATGTGGCCTACTATTATATTAACACCCATATTGTGCTGGGTGTTTGTTCCGGAGAAGCCAAATGGCAATTGGGTGGAACATTAGGTCTTACGATGATTATTGAAAAAGGCGATGTGTTGGTCATTCCAGCGGGCGTAGCCCTCCGGCATCTTGAGTCAAGCACCGATTTTAAGATTACCGGTGCATCCTCACTCGATGTAACGCCCAGGATCCGAAAAGAAACCTCCGGTAATTCAAAAGATGCTGAGCAGATCGCAGGCATTGCGCTTCCGGATACAGATCCGGTGCTTGGTACAGACGACGGATTGCTGGCCATTTGGTTGCAGGCCGATGCACATTCCCGGTAGCCCTGTTCCCCTAAACCGAAAGCCATACTTTAAACCATCGCCGCCCGTTTTGTTCCCGTATTTTCTGATACGCCCTTGTTACAGGTATGTACCCATTTCTTCCTGGTATTGTGTTGCGATGGTTGCAGCTGCGCTGGCAAAATCTTCCTGCGCCGAAGCATAAATCACTGCCCGGCTTGCGTTTACCAAAAGTCCGCAGTCTTTATTCATGGCTTTTTCGGAGATCTGCTCCAAACTTCCTCCCTGGGCTCCTACTCCCGGCACCAGGAGAAAGTGATCGGGAATCAATTCCCGGATCCGGGTAAAGGCTTCCGCCTGCGTGGCTCCTACTACAAACATCAGGTTTTGATCTGTGCCCCAGGAAGAAACAGTTTTTAATACTTTCTCATACAGCAATTCGCTACCGCTTGCCTGCAACTCAAAGTCCTGTGCACCTTTATTCGAGGTAAGTCCCAATACGATTGCCCATTTACCTTCGTATTCCAGGAAGGGCCTTACGCTGTCTTCGCCCATATAAGGGGCTACCGTTACGGCGTCAAAGGGAAGTGTTTCAAAAAAGGCTTTGGCATACTGATCACTGGTATTGCCGATATCTCCCCGCTTGGCATCGGCGATCTTAAAATGATCCGCGCCAATATAATGCACCGTCCGTTCCATGGCATCCCATCCCTTTGTACCCAATGCTTCATAAAAAGCGGTATTGATCTTATAGGCAACACAGGTTTCGCGCGTAGCATCAATGATGGCTTTATTAAAAAGGAACAGCGCATCGGGGTTCCCTGCAAAATGTGCAGGAATCTTTGCCAGATCGGTATCTAATCCTACACACAAATAAGACTTTTTATTATAGATCTGTGCAACTAATTGTTCGCGGGTCATGTTTATATCCGTTTATTAAATCTTCTAAAATTATAAAGGCACTGTAGCCCTGAATATGCGGGTAGGAGCACCGGCCAGCATTTTTATAACCGCTCCCGGAAAGGCTGCTGCAGCGATGGTCCCTGCCTTTAAAACAATGCGGGTATCATCGGCCGACAGTTCTGCCTCGCCATCCGTTAACAGGAAAAGTTCAGCGGTGGCCGGCTCCAGCACCAGTTCATCGCCCGTCTTCAGGTCATACGAATGCAATTCAAAATCCGGCACCGGTGCCGGGTATACTTTCTCTTTTTTATCGGCCCGCGCCGGAATGATCTGCGGGTGGGTTGCTTCACATTTGGTATGTTTCAGCAGTTCGGCCGTATCAATATGCTTGGAAGTAAGTCCGCCCCGCAGCACATTATCAGAGCTGGCCATGATCTCTACATTGTATCCTTCCAGGTAGGCATGCGGTACGCCCGCATCCTGAAAGATAGCCTCCCCTGTTTTCAGGTGCAGGATATTAAAAAAATAGATCGAAAAAATACCCCGGTCGATGGAACCTGGCTGTAAAAAGGTTTGCGCCGCACGGGCCGCCCAAAAATCTTCGGAGGACTTGTCTAGCTTTTCCTGGAGGTACAATGGAATGGTGCGGTTGATCAGCGGCTGCAGCAGCTCATTCACCTCCTCTTGCGGCAACTCCATCGCCATTTTATACAGTCCTTTGTAACCTTCGGTTTTAAATACCGGTATAAAAACATGCAGCTCCGGCACAGCTTCCAGCGTTTGCAGTAATAGCGCTTCCGGTTTAAAACCATGTAACAGGTAAAAACCGCTTAACGCTACCATCAGCTCCGGCTTATGATTGGCATCTTTATAATTGCGGTTGGGTGCATTTAACGGAGTTCCTTTACGGTTCTCTGCTTCAAAATCCTGTGCGGCCTGTTTTTTAGACGGATGCACCTGGATGGAAAGCATATCTTTTACATCCAGTACCTTTAACAGATAGGGCATCTGGCCAAAGGCGGCTTTTACAGCGTGCCCCAGCAATTCCTCCGGGTTGATCCGGATATAATCCCGCAGCAATACTTCCTTTCCGTCGTTCAGCACCAGCGTGCAATTTGCTCCGGGATGCACCCCCATCCAGTATTCCGCAAAGGGTTTCATCTGCGGGTTTTCTACCTGGAGCAGGGCGGGAATAAACGACACGCCTCCCCAGTCGTAATGCTTTACATCTCCTTTGAGTAATGCCAGCTTTTGCATATTAAAAATTGGATTAACTTGGGGGTAAAGATAACTGAATGGCAACACATAATCAATTAGGAAAACACGGGGAAAACCTTGCTGCTGCCTACCTCGTGCAAAGGGATTATACCATCCTGTTTCAAAACTGGCGCTATTCGCACTATGAAATTGACATTATTGCAACCAAAAATAACAAGTTGCACTTTGTAGAGGTAAAAACCCGCAGCGGTAACCACTTCGGTTATCCCGAAGAAAGCGTCACCAAAAAGAAATTCCGTTATTTACAACAGGCGGCAGATGAGTTCCTTTATCAGCATCCGGGGCACTACCGCATTCAGTATGATATTTTATCCATTACCATTGGAGCAGGCCAGCCTCCGGAATATTTCCTGATTGAGGATGTGTTTTTGTAAATGCCGACCGCCTGTCCCAGGGCTGCTTTCGTTTTATCCCTGCCGATCGACTGAAGAACACTGACAACTGAAGACTGATAACTAAAAACTAATGACTGATAACTGGTGGCTGAAGGCCGACCACGGAAATCTGGCCAGTAAATAGCTGCCAACTCATGGTTAATTTGTAAATTAGCGATCTGCATTTATTTTATAACGATCTAAACAACAAGGAATGAAATTAAAATCCCTTTCACTAAGTGCCGTTGCGCTGGCTACACTGCTTGCCTCCTGTGGTGGTGGCGCTGAAGGAACAACCGAAACAACGTCTTCTTCTTTCTGCACCGACTCTGCCTGTATTAAAGATCCGCTGCGGCTGGGCAGCGCTACACCGGACAAGCCTTCCGTAACCGTAAGTTTTAAAGACTGTCAGATCGACTCGATTCTTTTTGACAACGGAAAGGCGGGAAATGCCAAGATCGGCTTTGCGGAGTTTTTTGCGGGACGTACCGTAAAACCCAGCAAATCGCTTTTTGGATATGAAGTTGGCGAAGGACAGGGCGCCTGGTTAAAATTCAACGATTGTGCCACAGGGCGCGGTTACCTGATTAAAGTGCCGGTAGCAAAGGGCGGAAGTCCGATGAAATATTTCAGCGCGGTGAACAGTTTTGATCCCAAATTCAGGGTTTCAGACGGCCTGGTGTCTTATTATGACAATACCTTCCTGTATGTGGAAGATGTGCAAACCGGTAAGGTTGCCAAAACCCTGCTGACCGATTCGGGTGTAAAAGGCGTGGATCATGACAATGTGCATTCATTCCTGGATTCTGTAAATATCAGTAAAGACCATCTGTATGCTAAGATCAAATATGAGGGCAAAGACATTGTTCATGATGTGCCCCTTTCTTTTAAGTAACTAAACAAAACCGTAAAGGGGGCTGTATCAAAAATCGTTATGGTCATGCAGCATCAGGTTCAGTATGATCCGGTATTCTGAACGCGTTTTTGATACAGCTTCCTTTTATTTTTATGTGGGAATCGTATAAAAAAAGTTTCCAGGCCTATTTAAAACTGGAGAAATCGCTTTCCGGCAACTCCACAGAGGCCTATATGAGAGACGTAGATAAACTGGCGGAGTACCTGCAGTTACAGTCACTGGCACTGGCTCCTGCAGACATTACGTTAAAACACCTGCAGGCCTTTCTGGCCTGGATTGCCGCACTGGGCATGCAACCAACCAGCCAGGCAAGGGTTATTTCAGGAATCCGTGCCTTTTACCGGTTCTGCCTGCTGGAAAACATTGTACAGCAGGATCCCACCCTGTTGGTAGAAGCCCCCAAAACCCGGCGCACACTTCCGGATGTACTAAGCTTTGAAGAAATTGAACAAATTCTTTTAGCCATTGATCTCAGTAAACCTGAGGGCACCCGTAACAAAGCCATTATAGAAACCATGTATAGCTGCGGTTTGCGTGTAAGCGAAGTGGTACAGTTACGGATCTCGCAGCTTTACCCCGATGTGGGCTATATCCGGGTAATCGGAAAGGGCGATAAAGAACGGCTGGTACCGATCGGTGATACAGCCATCAAACATCTGAAAATATACCTGCAGGAGATCCGCCCGCAACTGACCGTTAAACCGGGTAATGAAGATATTGTTTTTTTAAACAAGCGGGGAACGCTGCTTAGCCGCGTAATGATCTTCCTGGTTATAAAAGACCTGGCAGCAAAAGCCGGCATTCAGAAAACCATTTCGCCGCATACCTTCCGGCATTCCTTTGCCACACACCTGATTGAAGGCGGTGCCAACCTGCGCGCCGTACAGGAAATGCTGGGACATGAAAGCATCACCACTACCGAAATCTACACCCATCTGGACCGGGAGTTCCTACGCAAAACGCTCGATCAGTTTCACCCGCTGTTCAACAAAGCATCCTGAGTTTTACACAACAGGACGCTCTTAAACGATCCCTGGGAAATAAGCGGCAGGGAATTATAATATTGTTCTATTTTCGCGGGTACCAAAAACAATCATCAATGAAACGTATCTTTTTATCAGTTCTTTTAGCAGGAGCCCTGTTTTCAATCCAGGCCCAGGTAAAGGTTCCCGCGGCCAGTCCGGCACAAACCATTAAACAGGATTTTGGCCTTGGTACCCTTGAATGGTCGTATAGCCGTCCCAGCCTAAAGGGCCGTCAGTTGTACACGGACCTTGCCCCGGAAGGTAAACTCTGGCGTACTGGAGCCAACGGGGCTACTACACTAACCATCAGCGACGAAATCATCATCGGAGGAAAAACCATCGGCGCCGGTAAATATGGATTGCTCACCATTCCCGGCCGGAAATCCTGGACCGTGATCCTTACAAAGCAAACCGATGTAACCAGCGATCCTACGGCCTATAAAGCATCGGATGATGTTGTACGGATACAGGTAACCCCGGTAACTACAAAAACGAATACGGAGACCTTTACCATTCAGCTGGCGAATATTACGCCTACCACTGCCGAACTGCAGCTCGCCTGGGGTAATATATTGGTTCCGGTTCCTGTTAAAACGGAAGTTGATGCCCGGATCATGGCATCTATTGACGCTTCTATACAGTCTGACAAACCAGCGTATTTCCAGGCAGCAACCTACTACCTGGAAAATAATAAGGACCTGAATAAGGCGATCGACTGGTTTTCTAAAGCCGCAGCGGCCCAGCCAAAGGCCTACTGGATCCAGTATCAGTATGCAAAGGCCCTGGCAAAAGCCGGACGGAAGAAAGAAGCCCGGAGTGCAGCAGAAGCATCCATGCAGCTGGCTAAAGAAAACCACAACGATGATTACGTGCGTAACAATCAAAAGCTGATCGCTACCCTGTAATAATAACAAAACATCATGATGAAAACAATCGCCCTGGGATTGGTCTGTATGGTCACCTCAGCAATTTCCATACTGCATGCACAAACGGTTACCCTGAAGTTCAACCCGGCCAATGGCAGCCGGTATGATGTAAGCAGTACCAATAACTTCAGTATTAAGCAAACAGTGATGGGCCAGCAGATCGACATGAAGTTTGCGAATACGGTGAATATGCGGTATGACATTACAGATGCCGGTGCCAACAAGAACCTGAACCTGTCCTATGACTCTGCTAAAATGAGCTTTCAGTTCATGGGCCAGGAAACAGTCATCAACAGCGAAAGTGCTGATACGGCTAATGCAGCCAACAAAATGTTCCGGTCGATCCACGGTAAAAAAGTAAACGTGCTGATTGCTCCGGATGGAACAGTGAAACAAGCTGAGGGTTTTGATGCATTGACAAAGGGCATGGCCACCGCCGGTGGGGAAACGCAGAAAATGGCCGACGAACTATTTTCAGAAGCAACCGTTAAAAGCCTGCTGGAACAAAGTTTTAAAATGTATCCCGAAGGCCCGGTATCACCGGGAAGTACCTGGGCGTCCGATATCCAGATCGAAAAGCCTTACAAACTGATCCTGCGGAATAACTATACGTTAAAAAAGATCGCTGGCGGTAAAAGCCTGATAAGTGTAGCCGGTAAAATAGACACTCAGGGCTTTACGAAGATGCAACAGCAGGGCATGGAAATGGAAATAAACATGACCGGAACGGTAACGGGTACTATAACAATGGATAATGCATCCGGCATAACAGACGTTTCCGAACTGCGTCAGCAAGTTAACGGAACCGTAAAAATACAGGGAATGGAAGTGCCCATGGAAGCAACGGTAGAAACCATTACCGATATGAGGAAACGGTAAAAAGCTGTGCGTTTTATCTAAAACCCCATATATAAAACGGTCCGCATTTACCCGGACCGTTTTTTTATTTTTCCTTACTGCATATTAATCTTATAGTCTTTGGGAGGCTGCGCACCCAGCAGGTATTCTACAAAATAATCCCATCTCCGGCGCATCATATAATAGGAATCGGCCCCATATCCATGGCGCGCGTTCGGAATCACCACCAGGTCGAAGGACTTATTGGCTTTAATAAGCGCATCGGCTACCAGGTAGGTGTTATAAGGCGGTACATTGTCATCCATTCCTCCGGTTACCAGCATTAATTTTCCCTGCAGGTTTTTTGCATAAAGCTGGTTAGCCTGCTGTTCATAATTATCGCCCTTTAATAAACCGATATACCGCTCGCCCCAATCATCCTCATAATTCCGGTTGTCATGATTGCCGGATTCTGCGATACCTACTTTAAAGATCTCCGGGTATTTAAACATCGCTGATGCCGTTGCAAAACCACCACCGGAATGTCCCCAGATCCCTACACGATCCAGGTCCATAAAATTGTTTTTTGCCGCCAGTTGCCGCAGACCGGCGATCTGGTCGGGTAATGTATTTTCGCCCATATGTCCATAACAGGCATCATGAAATGCTTTGGAACGGTTGGGGTTGCAACTGCCTTCTAACCGCACTACAATAAATCCCAGTTCTGCCAATGCCTGAAAATCGCCACTGGTGGCAGTAAACGACCAGTTACCAACACTGCCCCCCTGTGGTCCGGGATAGATATACACCACTACCGGGTATTTCTTTAATGGATCCAGGTTACCGGGTTTATATAACAACCCATAAAGATCGAATTGTTGATTGGCCGATTTTACGCTAAACATTTCCGGAGCCAGCCAGCCGGCCTCTTTCAGTTTTGCCATATCCACCGCGCCTAATTCCCGGACGGTCTTGCCAGACAGGTCTTTCAGTGTTGTTACGGGTGCCGCAACAGGCGTAGAATATTTATCGATGAAATATTGTTTGTCCGGCGAGAGGGTCATTGAATGATTTCCCCGCTCCGGCGTAAGCGCCACAACCGTTTTGCCGTCAAAACCGGTTTTGTAGAAATGACTGAAATAAGGGTTTTCGCCCGGCTCTCTTCCTTTCGCTTCAAACAGGATCTGCCGTTTTTTAGCATCAACCATCAGCATCCGGGTTACCACAAAATCCCCCCTGGTTATTTGCTGTTTTACGCTGCCGGTTGCCAGGTCATAGAGGTACAGATGCCCCCATCCGCTCCGTTCCGAATACCAGATGGCTTCATTGGTTTCCGGCAGGAATTTCCAGTTGGCCATGCCCTGCCCGGATTCGTATTGTGTGGGAACATTTTCTTCAAACACGGTACGTATCGCTCCGGAAGCGATATCCGCAATGCGGAATTGTGTTATTTTATGATCCCTGCTTACCGATACAAAGGCCAGTTGTTTGCCATCGGCGCTCCACTCATTGTCGCCAAAACTGCCATCGCAGGCAATATCATCGCAAAGCGTTCCCCTGCGGTCATCCGGCTGCATTTTAAAGCGGGTGATGGTGACTGTTTCTACATCAATCACCAGCCGGTGTATTTTTATAATGGCGCTATCACCCGGCAGGGGGTACTTCCACTGCTCCAGCTCCGGCGCCCCAACCTTTGTGCGTACCAGGTACATATCCTTTACATGACGCTGATCCTGCTGAAACGTGGCTATTTTCTTACTATCCGGCGACCATAAAACAATCGCCCGGTCCGAATGCGTCCAACCCGCATTATCCGTGGCATAGCCAAAATCTTTTACACCATCCGTTGTTAAGGGTTGTTCTTTCCCGGATGCAAGATCTTTAACCCAAAGATTCCAGTTTTTTATATACACTTCTTTTTTCCCATCGGGCGACACAACGCCTGCAACGCCGGACCTTCTGCCTGCTGCCGGTTTACCTGTTTCCGGTGCCCGGTCGGCAACTACCTGTCCGCCTTTCTTTACAGCAGGATCGATGATGATATATTGTTTGGTCGATGGATCCTGGTACCAGCATTTACCATTATTCAGCCACTGGGGATTTACCGCCAGGCTATTGTACGCCCGGGCAGCGCTGCCGCCGCTCATTACACTTACCGCCCGGTCATAATCAGTAACGGTAACTACTTTTTTTTCCTGGGCTATTAATCCCATTCCCATATACAGCAACCCTACCAGTAATAAACATTTCTTCATAAACAACGCCATTAAATATGCTTCGAAAATTTCCGGCCAAATTAGTTCAATTTTTTGGAAATTTGTACCAGGCAGCAGGTTATCCGGTTTCAGGCATCCGGACGCTGCCCGGCGACTAAAAAAGTTCTTTATTTTTTTAAGCCCTTTCCATTAAATGTCCTGGATTCCGATGGGACACTGTTTTTTCTCCGGCGGCCGTTAGGGGGCTTTTAACAAAACATTGGAGGTCCCGAATAAAAAGCCTGCTTAATTTTAATATACATGCAGCTTAGAATCTTTATACTATCACTCGCACTGCTTACCCTTCCCACGATGGGATTTTGCCAGACTTACCTGCGGGGAAATATTTTCATGTATACCAATGACACACCGGTTCCGGGAGCATCGGTTACCAACCTTACTACCGGTAAAACCATACTCGCTACCCCTGCCGGTACTTATGTAATTGAGGCCCGGAATAAAGATGTGGTGGTGTTTTCTTTTACAGGTCTTACGAGTGATACGGTGAAAGTAGAAGAACAACTTTTAAAGACGGGCTATGATGTTGGACTTAAAGAAGATCCGCACACCCTGAAGAATGTAACCATCACCAGCAATTACCAGCTGGATTCGTTAAGACGCAGAGAGCAATACAGCCGGTATTTTGAAAAAGGGCCGGGCATTACCGGGGGGAATCGTCCTCCGGACGGGTTTGGGATCTCTGTAAGCCCCATCACTCATTTTTCTAAAAAGTCCCGCGAACAGCGAAAGTTCAGAAAGCAGCTCCTCAAAAACGAGGAAGAGGCTTATATTGATTATGTATTTTCCCCGGTTTGGGTAAGCAAGCTGACCGGTTTAAAAAATGATTCGCTACGTCAGTTTATGTACCGGTACCGTCCATCTTATACACTTGCCCGGACACTGGACCATGCCGATATGATTGCCTATATCAACGACCATTATAAGGAGTTTATACGCCCTAAACGGTAACTGCATTCCAAAAAAACGTTTAAATGTAAAAAGCGATTCGTCGCAGTTTGCACTATTGCACGATCCGGACCTCACCTTTCAAACCCGCTGGCAGTAAGGTTTTCTCCTGTAAACGAATGGGCGCCGTGGTCCAGGTCTCCCGCTTTTCTTCCGGTAATTGCTGATCACCTGCCAGCCGGTTTGCCCAGGTATTCGTTACGGCTATTTCCAGTGTGTTCATTCCTTTTTTAACTGCTTTTGAAATATCCAGCCGGTAAGGAGGTGTCCAGATCGTACCACAATCGATTCCATTGACCGTTACAGACGCCAGGTTGTACAGGCTATCCAGTTCCAGCCATACCGGTCTGCCTGGAGAAGTGTTTTCCCATTCAAATTGATTTTTGTATACGGCGGTGCCGGAATAATATTTAACAGCCGGCTCATCAAAAGTATCCCAGCTTTTTAATACACGCATGGGCACTGCTGTTTGCAAACCACCAAACGCCGGATCAAATGTAAGGTTCCAGCTTCCGGTTATCGCCATCCGTTTTTTTATCATGGCGTTTTTTTGTACGGATACCTGGTGCCTGGGTTGTTGAAAATACACAAACACCGATGCATTCGGTTCCAGCGTAATGGTTACAACCGTACGTGCAGCTTCTCTTCGCCATTCAGTAGCAGCTGTAATGGTACCGGTTACCGCATCCAGCAGTTGCGGTTCCAGGTCTTTTACACGGAATGCGATCTCAAGCCTGCGCTTACGTTCAAAGGGATTTGACAGAAAATAAAGTTCTCCGCTGGTAAGACGCCGATGCGTCCAGGCGATGGTATCGCCCCCTTGCAATACATCCACGTCCTTTGCTACACCCAGCGTTTTAAGATCCGGTTGCAGGAAGGGTGCGGTGATCAATGTCCCCTTAAAAGTGCTTTTACTGTATAAGTCCGTCAATATGTCTTTTAAAGCAGCCGTATTTTCTTTAAATCCAGGGGGCGCATAAAATCCTTTGTCCATGATCACGGTTGCCCCTTCCTGTACCAGTGCTTTTATCTTCTTTGCAGCAGCAACGGAAAGCAAATGGCCATTAGGATTCATTGCCTGCTTACCCGGAATGACCAGTACAGCGTAGGAAGCACCGCCCGGAGTTATAACCCGCCCGTTCTCTACACGCATCTGTAACAATACATCCGGGTTAAAGCAATCGTATTTATAACCATGCAGCGCATTCACATAATCAGCGGGGTTTGCGATATTGGCAGCATGCAATACACCAGAAGGCTGGGTAGTCATCGGCTGCCCCTCGTTTTCCATGCGTTTTTTTTCAAAAGCAACGGCAGCCGCTCCAAAAAGACCGGGAAGCGTTGTGGCCAGCCGGTCGGGCAATACCGATCGCCGGGGCAACTCTTCGCCCGTAAATACAGCAATATCCGTTACAGGTTCCCCTAACTGCAGCAACGCGGAAGTTCTTGCCAGGTAATCGATCCAGGCCTTACCGGGCTTCATCCATGTCTGGTCTCTTTGAAAATATAAACCAACCCTGTCCAGCGTTACACCCGGTTTTTTATCCAGGAACGGATTATGGGCAAACACATGTAATACCATTTTATTGATGCCCATGGCAAAATTGCGGTCGCCCAATACTTTGATATTACCCGGATGCTCACTCCAGTCCATCCGCAGTGTGGTAAAGGCCTCCGCCTGTATAATATTTTTGCCATAAATATGCGCACCACTGATGGCATCCAGCATATCATTGGGTTTATCATGTGTAGGACTGTTCAACCAAAATTCCCCCATCGGGATATCGACAGACTGATAATGCAACAACCCATCACTAACCATGGTGGGGGCTACACTTTCTGCACTAAAAGCCGTACCTTTTTCATGTGCCCGCTTTTTTAGCGTTGCATAAAATACCTCCTGAATCATTCCCGCTATCGTAGCACGTACATCATGCAGAACCCGTTCCGAAGTGGCCGCGTTTTCCAGGGGCACACCGGTCATCACCAGCAGCCAGGGCCGCAGGTCATAACCACATCGTTTTCGAAATTCCGAAAGAAAGTTACGGCTCCAGTTTTGGCTGCCGCATTCCCAACTGTCCACATGAAAAATTTTCAACACTTCCGCTGCCAGTCCGGGATCCGTTTTTTCAAAAGCCTTTGCAAACCAGTTATCAAATTGCAGCGTTATCGCTTCCGGATCAAATTTATCGCACTCCAATCCTTTTCCCGCTCCGCCGGTAGCGTTTACATGCCCGGTACTGGTATGGCCGATGCGAACGATCACCCAATTACCCGCGGGAGGTATCCAGCGCAACGTTCCGTCCTGTTCCATTTTCCCGGTAAGATCAATAACCCGCTTTAGCGGCACGGCGTCCCTGTCCGGTACCTGCGCTGCTGTTGTATTTGCGGCCACCCGCCATATGCTGCCATTCTTCGCTTCATATTGATGAATGACCGGTTCTTCACCCAGATAAATACCCATTACCTTCAATGAAGGTTTCCACTTTGCCGCATCCAGGTCTTCTGCCCCAGGTTCAGTGCCTTTTTTATCATAAACGAACCGGAAATATTTGGCTGTAGTGGCTGGTATTGAAAAGGTATAATCTTCATCCGTATCCTGCCAGCCGTTCCGGGGCGGTGCCAACCGGGTAACCGTTTTAAAGTGTGCCCCATCATTGCTGCTTTGCAGGATCAGGCGAAGGGCCTGGTAGTTGTTGCCACCAATATGAATGCGTACAGATCTAGCTGTAAAAGACCCGGGATATTGATACCGGATCCATGCAGCCGAATCGGTTTTAAAACTTTGTTTATTACCAGGATCCGGTAAGGCCAAAAAAGCTGCAGCAATGCCCGTGCTGGTTGTAACGATTGGCCTGATTTTTTTGCCTGTAAACGCAGTAACGTTTTTTGCAGGATAGGCAAATACCGCCACATCCTGATAGTAGCCTTCATTTGATTGCGGCTGATCCAGCTTTATGGCCCCCTTCATTCCTGGTTTCACATACCGTTTACTCCAGGTTAATTTTTGCATGGATTGTTCCGGTCTGATCCAGGGTCCGCCTCCCAGTGCAAAGCCATCGCTAAAGTGCATGGCCAGTTTTAAATGAAGCCGTTTTGCCTCCTTCATAGCATGATTGACCATCGCCCACCATTCGGGTGTCAATTGCCGCACCGGACGATCAAACGGCAGCTTCACGGATGTATCGCCAATGGGCATCAGGTAGGCGCCGCCAATCCCGGCATTTTTCATCGACTCAAGATCCGCGGTGATACCCTCTTTGGAAACTGCGGCATGCATCCAGTACCAGAACACCCAGGGACGTGCCTGTTCCGGAGGCGTTGTAAAAACAGCCTTTACATCCGCATCGGTATGTTGGGCCCATAACACCTGACCGCAGCTCAAAAGTACCCACCCTAAAATCAATTGCCGCATCATCCATATTTTCAATTGCGTTTTTTTCATTCCAGATATGCTTCTTAAAACCGGTTAAAGATGCTCAGCGCACCAAAGGCAACCACACACGCATGTCAGACAATCCCCGGTTTGCCCAGGCGTAATAAGGAATCAGTTTTACCGTTACAGCCCGCTGTTCTTTTTTTACCTCCTGGTAAAGTATATGATTCCAGTTTTCCTGAGCTGCTGCTTTTGCCGTTCCCGTTAACGCCATAAATGCCGCACGACCCAGGGTGGCCGGTACAGGGTTTAGCTTTATATCCGCAGGGATCATTACGTCTGTTATTTTGTTTCCTTTATAGTCGGGAGATTCCAAACAATATACCACGGGGCCTCTTTTCACCGCTACCTGGTTACGGGTTTCTTCAACCAGGGGATTGCTTTCCATCAGCTGCACCGGCATTTCCATGATCAGTTCTATTTTATCGCCCGGCCGCCAGCTCTTATCCAGCCGTATATATTGTCCGCCTTTTACATGTTGCGTGGTTCCTTTACATGTTATCGTAGCCGTTTTACACCATCCGGGAATACGCAGATGCACAGGCATTGCTGCCGGTGCTTTTTGAATCGTGATCAGCACCTGCCCCTGCCAGGGATAATTACTTTGTTGTGTTAACTGTACATCATTACCATCCGGCCATTTTGTTTTCAGCTGGTTGCTGCTGTAGGTGTTAATATATAATCCATCCTTTCCCACGCCATACATATAATCGCCTACTTCTGCAAGGGTACGTACCAGGTTTGGCGGACAGCAATTAGACAAGCTGATATAGGGTTTTCGTCCGCCGTTCCAGCGCAACTGGTAGGGATAGTTTTTTGTTGCCGCAAGCGGATTGGTATAAAAATAATTCCTCCCATCCAGGCTTACCCCGCTTAGCACACTGTTATACAATGCCAGTTCCACAATGTTCATATAACGTTCATCCCCGGTTAATAAAAACATACGCCAGTTCCAGAGCACATTACCGATATTGGCACAGGTTTCATTATGCGCACTAAAGTTCGGCAACTGGTAATCCCGGCCATAGGACTGATGCACTTTCTGAACGGTGTCTGGATTGTAAGAGGTTCCGTCTACCGAAACGCCATCATACAAGGCGCCGCAGCCGCCGGTAATATACATTTTTGTATTGATCACATTGTTCCACAACTGATCTAAGGTATGCATTAACGTCTGGTCGCCATTTTCTGCATACAGGTCGGCAACACCCGCCATCAGGTAGTTGGCTCTTACGGCATGGCCAACAATTTTTTTCATTTCGCGAACGGGTGCCCGGTCGCTGTTATCATCCGTACCTTCCGTTGCGCCCCGGATATCAATCAATTTTACCAGCAGGTCAAGATATTTTTGCTGGTGGGTGGTGCGGTACAACTCCGCCAGTCCCATGTAGTGCGAAGGGCAGATCGCATTGCGTGCCTGTTCCGGCGTTGCGGTATGGTAGAATCCAATCAGGAAATCCGCAGCCCTGGAGGCAATCTCCAGCAGGTTATTTTTGCCGGTCGCCCGGTAATGTACGCATGCTGCGGTCATCAGGTGCCCAAAGTTATAAGCCTCAAAGCTGAGCTTATCATCGAACATTTTTTGTGCCCCGGTATGTTGCTGACCAATAATATTCTTTGTATAAAGATACCCATCTGCCCGCTGCGCTTTGGCGATTACTTCAATTGCCGTTTCCATCCATCGATTCAGCTGCGGATCTTTTGTAACGGCATACATTGCCGCCAGCGCCTCCAGGGTTTTATAAAAATCACCATCATGAAAAGAAGGCCCCCGGAAACTTCCGGTATCCAGCCCGGCCGCGATCCTGAAATTCTGAAATGCATAACAGACTGTATCGCTCGTATAGGTCTTCCAAAGCGTGGGCACCATTTCATCCCTGCAAACCGCGAAACGCTCCGCCCAGAATCCATTGGTAAAATGTACATCTCCTAAACCTACGGTTGATAGGGCCGCGTAGGGGCTTTTAGCCGTGTTGACCAGGCCCTGCTGACCATAAACAGCCATGTTTGTAATGCTCAGTATAAGAAGCGCAATTAAAAAAGAGCTTTTCATTTTGAATGGTGCGTGCAGACACCCACCATGGCGGTGGATCCCGGAACAAGCCCGGGATGACATTTTCAGGGTAACGTCTTTAAACGGTGTCATCGCTTCATTGATTTTGTGCTTAGAAATGGCACACCCAGCATAACAAAAGGAACTGCCACACTGGGTCTACACGGCCTGGTACCGGACATTGTATTTTTTATCCTTTTCGATTGTTAATTCATATACATTATTCCCTTTGCTCATTACTTCACCCTCTTTACATACCGGCTTAGTTTTACTGGTAATGGTCAGCTTCCCCGTACCCACCGGAGAAGTGAGCCTTATTTCTTTATCACTGCAATACAGTTCAATGTTCCCCGCCGGAGTGGGCACTTTTCCTTCCATCCATTTCAAACCACCCAATGCTGGTTTTATTTCATACTGTGTGTAGCCCGGAGCCGTTGGACTTACGCCCAGGTAATACCTGCCCAATAAATACAGGGGGCTGGCACCCCAGGCATGACAAAGACTTTTGCCGTACTTTCGTCCATACATAGCATAGTGCTCCGCTCCATTTTTAGATGGATCATATTCCTCCCAGAAAGAAGTGGCTCCCAGTTTTAACATGCCGCCCCAGTAATTTTTCATTTCCTGTAAAACATATTTTTGTTCGCCCAGGGCACAAAGCGCCTCCAGTTCATAAAAACGCATATACGGCGTTGTGATCTCCGGTACTTTGTTATTCAGCAATACGGAGGTTTTTACCACCTGTTTTTGTTCTTCGTTAAAGTAATTGAAGAAGATCGCAAACATATTCGCATAACGGGTTACATGATCGGTAGGCTGCCCGTTCACCCTGCTGTGCACCAGCGCCTTTGCTTTATCACTCCAGTATATGGAAAATAATTTTTGTTTTAGTTCGGCTGCTGCGGCCTTGTATTGTGCAGCATCCTGCCGTCGACCAGCCAGCTCTGCACAAAGCGCCATTGTTTCCAGTCCGCGCGCAAAAAGCAATTGCTCAAAACTCACTTCTCCGTCCTTGCTGAGTCCGGTTGCCCAGTCGATAAAAATCCAGTCGCCCGGCAGCCCTTCCAGCAATCCATTCTTATTCCGCCGGTTCCAAACGAAGTCCATCAGCGATTTCATCCGCCCGTAATTCTGTACCAGGAAGTCCTTGTCACCGCTATACAGGTAATAATCATAAACCCCCATAAACCAATAGAAGGTATAATCCATGATGGTATTCACATGACCGGTTACCGGTTCCTTCCCACGTAGTGCATAGGTGGTTCGCTTTACCGTTTCATTGTCATTCATCAGGTAATAGTTCATCAGGTAGCTTTGATACGCATCCCCGCTCCAGATCCAGCGGTCGCGCTTAATGCCATCGATAAAAAATTCACGGGTACTCAGGTGTAACGTGTATTTCGATACATCATAGATCTGGTTGAGTTCCGCATCATTGCAACGAAACGCGCCTTTATCTTCTAATGGAGCATATTCATACAACAGGGACGCCCGATCGAGTTGTATATTTCCATCCGTAACAATATATACATACCGCAGCGCTTTTGAGTTGGGGTTGATGGTATCGGCAGCATTTAATTGATCTACATTCATGCGATCAAAGGTTTCTGAAGCCGCGGTATCCAGCGCCTCTTCCCTGCTTTCACCATAGTAGAGCGAGACGGTTCCCCTGCCCTTTACCCCATGCAGCTTTACAAAGCCAAAAGTCTCTTTGCCGAAATCGACCAAAAGTCCCTTGCTTACTTTTTCTGCAGATATAGCTGCTACCGGCGTTACCGGCAATTTATAGGCCGATGGAACAGTGGCTGCATCATTGAAATTCCAGCTGCCGGCATGTTTAAAAACGGTGGCCGACAGATCCGATGCTTTCCCTGTTTCATCAATCCATTCCTTGTCTTCAAAGGTCACCTGCCAGCTGCTATCAGACACAATTGTTCTTCCCTTTACAAACACCACAGGTGGCGTAGCCTGGTTAAATACTTTAATATTGATTTTGTGCTTACCGGCCGGCACCTCAATAGCCTGCGGCGTGCCGGGAAATGCCCGGCCATCGAGTTTTACGCTGTACCTTCCTTCCGCATGGATCGTTACGGTTTCCGGTTGGACCAGATCAAATTCCTTATGAAAATCCACCAACGGATAATGACTGTCTGTCTTCCAGAACACCGGGTAAAAAGTTCCCCGCTCTGTGCGACGGTTCTGCATTTCGTTGGACAACCATATTTCATAGTCGCCGGGATACCAGATCCAGGTCTGTGCGGATGCGGTGCACCACAAAGAAATGAAGGCACAAAGAAACACTAAGGGTTTGAAAAGCCGGTACCTGCACTGCTGTACAAATGTGCGACGCAAGTAAAGCACCATAGAAGCACCGCCGCCGGGCTCATTATTTTTTTTCATCATATGCTAACCAAATATTAAATACAAAACAATCATTACCGTACACAAAGCGCCCCAAACGAGCTTCACCTTCCGGGAAGGTTTTGCCAGTTCCTGTGTTGCAACAGCAGTCCGTACCGGGTGTGGGTCTGTAACAGAAATCAGCACCGCAATAACAACGAGCAACAGGAAGATAAAAAAAGACAGCAATAAATAGTGCGGCCAGAACGAATATTCTTTCGCCGGCAACACCCATAAATAAACAATTCCAATACCCAGGCTGATGGCGGATCCCCAGGAAAGTGTAAAGCTTACCGCCCGGCGCGTGGTCCTTTTCCAGAAAACCGCCAGCAGGAATACAGCCGATAAAGGTGGGGCAATAAAACCCAGCACCGCCTGGAACACGTCGAACAAATTAAGGCCTTTGATACTGTCAATGGCAATGGCCATTAATATCGCAAACCCGCAACCGGCCAGTACAGTCAGCCGTCCTGTTTTTATGATCTGCCGGTTTGTTGCGCCGGGATTTATTTTCTTTACATAAATATCCGTTGTAAATACTGTGCTTAGGGCATTTAAAGAAGAGCCGATCGTCCCCACCAGCACGGCGATCAATACCACAATCACCAGGCCATTCAGTCCGGCCGGAAACAGGTTGGTGACCATCGTCATGTAGGCTTCATCCGGGCTTGCCAGTTGCGGATACAGTACGGAACAGGCAATGCCCGGAATAATGAATAACGGGATCGATAGAATTTTTAACCAGCCAATAAAGCTAACCCCCAGTTGTCCCTGTTCCAGGTTGCGCGCGCCAAGCACCGATTGCACCATGGCCTGATCGGTACAAAAGAATGCAACAGCCGATACGGGGTAGCCTAATAAAATGGCCGGCCAGGGATAACCGGGATCAGACGCGGGTTTAATAAGACTCCAGTAAGATGCCGGTGTTTTTGTAAACAAAGCAGCAAGGCCACCCACTTTCTGAACACCCAGCACACAAAGGATGCAGGACACGATGATCAGAAGGATCATCTGGAATACATTCACACGAGCGATCGCTTTTAAACCGCCTGCCATTGCGAACAATGCGGCAAATAACACCAGCACGATCACCGATTGCCACATCGGGATTCCAAGGATTTGCCGTACCAGGAAGCCGCCTGCAAACAAGCCAAGCGATAACCAGGAGATCAGCATCTTTATGAGTGCATACCAGGCCAATATATTCCGCGTACCTTCACCATAACGCTGCCCCATGAACTCCGGCATCGTTGTTACATTACTGGCCAGGTACCGCGGGGCAAACACCATGGCCAGCAACATGAGGAAAACAAAAGCATACCATTCAAAATTGCCGGCCACAATACCTGTGGCATAACCGATACTGGCAAAGGCCAGCAGCATCGACGGGCCCACATTGGTGCCCCACATATTAAATCCGATACTATACCAGTTCAACGATTTACCGGCCAGGAACAGCGTTTCATCCTTTTTCTTCTTTTTGCCAAAGCTGGCGCGGTAACCAATCATCAACAAGATGACCAGGTATACCACCACAATGGCATAATCGATTGGTTGTAATTTTGAAATCAGATGATTCATCAATTCGTTATTCTTTATTTTTTTTTACCGGCTGTTGTGCTTCTATCGTCTTCCTTGCCACGCTCGCTTGTGCGGTTGGGCTATTACCGGCTACAAATGTTGCGTTCCTACGGAACTGCACCAGCTGTGGACCCAACGTTCTCTATTTATTCCTCGCTATTGACCATTGACTATTCACTTCTCACCATTCACAACAATTTTCCTAACCCATACTCCTTCAGCAAGGTCTTTACCCCAACAGGCTGCCGCGTTTTTAAACTTCGATCCATGGCCTGCAGGAGTGCCACGGTTCCAATTCCCTCCCGCATATCCGGATAAGCCGTTGTATCGTTATTGATACTATCTGCGAAATATTCCAGGTAATTCTGGTACTCACCGGCATGATGGCTCTGGCCTTCAAAGCGAAAATAATGATTCAATTGCGGATCGCCCCATGTAATCAGCTGCTGCTCCCCTTTTTTATTGGTAACGGCGTAGCGCAACTCATGATAATCGGCCTGGCTGGCGCCTTCTGTACCGCGCAGGATACAACTCATCTCGCTTTCGCGGTACGTAGGCTGCACCGGCCCGGTATAGGCACCGCTCACCCGGGCCACGCGCCCGTCTTTGTTCCGGAAAATAAAATGCATGGTATCCTCATTTTTCAAACCGGCTTTTTTGCCATTGGCACTGATCATGCCATAGCCCATTACTTCTTCAATGTCTGGCAGGTACCAGCGGATAAAATCAACGGGATGGCTCAAGCCACCATACAGCCATTTAAACGATCTTTCCAGGGCCCATTTCTTGTTTAAAAACCAGCGATGGTCTGCATTATAATGGCTCTCTACTGTAATGAGTTCACCGATCAATCCTTTTTCAAAATCAGCCCGCTGCCGCTTATAGGGTTCAAAAAAACGGGAGCTCTGTCCCACAAACACTTTTTTGCCGGTCTTCTGCTGGAGTTTCAATAATTCCTTTGCGTCTGCCAGATCATCGATAAAGGGTTTGGTACATACCACATGTTTGCCATGCTGCAATGCCAGCTTTACATGCTGCGCATGTAAATGATCCGGTGTATAAATGGCTACAATATCGATATCCGGGTTATTTAACAATTCCTCATAACGCGTGGTATATGGTTCAAACCGGAATTCGGTACTACGTTGTTTACATAACGCTTCGTTTGCATCGCAGATCATTTTCAATTGCAATTTTTTGCTCTGCAATGCGGCCGACATGGTACTGCGGCCTTCGCCCAATCCGACAATTCCTATATTCAACATTCGTTTATTTTTTATTTCTACAAATGGGCAGCTCCTACGGAGCTGGAATATTAATTTATCCCGTCTACCAACAGATCGCTCCTACGGAGCGCATTGCTATTGTGGCGATCCGTTTACAAACGGGCAGCTCCTACGGAGCCGGAATATTAATTTATTCTGTCTATCAACAGATCGCTCCTACGGAGCACATTGCTATTGTGGCGATCCGTTTACAAACGGGCAGCTCCTACGGAGCCGGAATATTAATTTATTCTGTCTATCAACAGATCGCTCCTACGGAGCGGGGGTTATCAATATAGCCGTTGCATATTCCACTAGCTGCTTACTGTTTCCCATTCACCATTGACTATTCACTTTTTCCCTAACTCTACCCAGGTCACTCCCTTCCCTGTTCCTTCTATCCCCTCCTGGTAGCCACTCATTATTTTATTCCAGTCATTCACACGCGGATTATTCTCTGTTGTTTTTGGGTTTAATTCGTCCAGCGTTTTTCCTTTGGGAATGCTGATCACCAGCATGAGCTGTCTCCCGTTTTTGAATACCCGCAATTGCTGAAAGCCGGCTTTACAAAATCCGTTGGCGACCTCCGGCCATTTTTCAAATTGAGTAGCATGATAATCGAGATACGCCTGCTGTTTCTTTGGATCATTCACCAAATTGGTGGTCATAATGATATCCGTCCATTCTTTTGCAACATCCGCAGCGGTACAGCGGGAGGCCCGGTCAAATTCGTATACCATATCGTGGTATACCTTAATGATTATACCCGGGAATGCTTTTTGCAATTGTCCGCGCAATACGTTCACATCGGTTACCAGACCGTAAAGCACGGTATGCTTGTGCCATTGCCCGATGGTTTCCTGCTGTACTCCTTTTTCATGAAGCAAGGTCTTTAGCTTCTTTATATCGATGGGATGTCCTTCATTGCTGATCAGTTCAATCAGTTCCTTCCGCTGGCGGTTAATCTCCTGGTGTACGGTCCCGGATGTCTTCTCCTTCAGTAATGCATGGTACCTGGTTTCCAAACCAGCATTCGCTTTTATGGCGACCGGAACTTCCGGACCGTTGTTACTCCATTGGTTACCCGGGCCATTGTTGTTCTGCAAATATTTCTGTGCGGGCGTCCAGTTATTCCGCACAGTGATCCCCGAAGAGCCCTCGTCCGTATACAGGTAAAACCAATGCGTGGGCAGATGTGCATAGGGCGCTTTAAAAATACTGTCGATATAATTCGCTTCAATAACCGTCCCCGGCTGTGCGCTCAGCGTATAGATACCGGCACAATCATAATTGGTACGACCATAATGATGGATTTTGTTCAGCCGGATACGGTTGCCCTCCATAACATTTTTAACAGGCGTCCAACCCCATCCCATACTGATACCGGAATAGGGTATATTTTCAATCTCATTCCGTTCGATGGTATTGTATCTTGAAAACCCGATCCCGATACCCACACAACCCCAGTCTTCGTTTCCCACATCCGTAATCAAATTATTAGCGATGGTGGTACGTTCACAGATCACCCGTGGATCTGCCGGGTTATAGGGTTTATGTATCTCCTGCCCGTCATCTCCAAAATAGCCGCCCAGGATACCCGTTCCTCCAATGTCTTTAAAAAGGCTTCCTCTAACAATCAAAGACTTTACGCCGATCTTAAAATCCAACCCCGTTGCGGCCAGGTGTTCAAAGCGATTGTTTTCAAAACGGATATTGTTTGCATAAGACAGGGTCACTGCTGCTTCCGGCCGGCCTACCCAGGCCTGGTTATCCAGCGATGGCTTTTGTGAAGTACCTGCAGGCCTGAGTTTATAGGCATCTGTCATGTAAAGTCCCGCCTGGTGCGGCACATGCCCCTGTAATGAAGGACGATGCCAGGCACTGTATTGAAACCGAAGTCCTCTTATCACTATGTTTTCGACCGGCTGATCAGGCGTTCCATTAACCACAAAAATATTTTCTAAAACGGGAAGCACTGTTTCTGCAACGGCCATATCTTCTCCCGGCTGCGGATAGTAATAGACCTTTCTCAATGCCGCATCATAATACCATTCTCCTGGTTCATCCAAAAATGACCGTGCATTGCCCAGGTAAAAAGCGGAGTTGCCGGTTTCTGACGAAAGCCAGGGCGCCGGCCAGGGATGCTCATTCTGAATACGGCTTTCCGGCTCATAAAAATAAACCCGGCAGCTATCGCCGGCCTTCTCCAGCTTGCGGATACGCAGGCTGGCCACTTCCCACCATTGATGTATAAAAAATTCCAAGCCCGGTGTCACTTCAAGATTTTCAAAGGGGTGCAACGGGATGATTGCCGTAGCTGTTTTTTTATCCCAGTTCAGGATGCGCTGCATGCCGTTAGCAGACGTACTTTTAGCCCTGACCGCTTTTTTATCATTCACCCAAAGCTGGCGGAATGGTATATTACCCGCTTCTGCGGGCACATCGGCGATCCAGACATGACCTTGTGCCGCCTCCGGTAATCCCTCCACGCGCTCCGCTGGTTTTTTCCAGTCTTTGATCCATATGCCACCGCTCAACACCGGCTTGGTTCCCGGTGCAGCGGCTATCACCAGCGGAACAGCAGGTATGCCGCTGTCTTCAGGCCGTATAAAAACCGGTTCAGTTAAATGATAACTACCTCCTTTCAGCAGGATGCTGCTTTCGCCTCCCTGTTTCAGGCGCCGCTGTTCCCGTACCTGGCGGATGGCCGCGTTCAGCGTAGCTTTGGGCGCATCCACCGTCCCCGGATTCACATCGTTCCCATCAGGCGCAACATATACCTGTGCGCCGCTGGCCAACGAAGTAAAAACCCCTGTAATTAAAGCAATGCAGAACCGTTTCACAATGGCATTATTTTACCGTTTTTTATATACCAATACAAGAAGATAAATGTACTGGAAACCCTGGCAAAGCAGATGCGTGTAATCACTAATGTACTGGAAAATTTTACTAAAGGGCGCCGCCCGCTTGTTTACCGGCAGGTTTTCCGGCTTTACCGATGCGTACTGGCCTTCGGGTTACAAAATGACCATCTTTGTATCTGTAATTAAAAACAAACATGATGAAAATAATCTGTGTTTTATTTGCCCTTATAGCGAGCATACTGGCTGTTGTGGCCTTTATCCCCTTGCTGGGCTGGCTGTACTGGGTTGTTATTCCCATCGGTATTCTTTCATTGATCTTTTCTGTTATCGGCGGCTCCTCCACCGGTAAAACACTTAGCATCATTGTGATCCTGGTGGGCATTTTCCGGCTGATGCTCGGTGGTGGTGTTTTATAAAAATGAGCCGGCCGATCACGTTTCCGTCGTTTATCATGCGCGGCGAACTGCGTTCGCCACAGATCATTGATCAAGATGATGCAGCCTGCATTTGACCAGGAAAAGCCCCCGGCCTAATGTTGCTGTTATTCCGGCATTGATCCCTGAGAAAAAACATCCTGTTGAAATACCACATTGAAGCAACAATCATTTATGCGGCTGTATGTACTGCAGCACAAGTGAGTGATCCCACCTTCAGCGGAACAGGCTCAAGGAAGCCGATAGCAGCAATGCAGCCGGTAACAAAATCACCACCCATCATCTTATTGGTCCGTTTATGCAGCGCTCAAAAAACATTAACTAACAATTGTTAGTTAATGTGTGGTATTTTCCGTTACTTCGCATAACTTTAAAAGAAAAAGAGCCTGTGTACCGGATTCAATCTGCAGCAGATACGCACACTGCCGCGTTCAACGAGAACAAGCATGCCTATAGGCAATTGCTGGAGGAGTATTACCAACGAATGAAAATGGTGCTGCACGATGAGACCCAGCCCGCTGTACAAAAGCATAAAAATAGAGGAAAGCTATTGGCACGCGAACGGATCGATAACCTGCTGGACCCGAATACACCATTCCTGGAATTGTCGCCACTTGCAGCCTTTGATATGTATGACAATCAATTTCCTTCAGCAGGGATCATCACCGGCATTGGTACCGTGCACGGACGCATGGTTGTGCTCATTGCCAATGACGCCACTGTAAAAGGCGGCACGTATATGGAACTGACCATAAAGAAACACGTGCGGGCACAAGAGATTGCACTGGAGAACCAGCTTCCCTGTATTTATATGGTGGACTCCGGCGGGGCCTTTCTGCCAGAGCAGGATAAGGTGTTTCCAGACCGTCATGACTTTGGCCGTTTTTTTTATAACCAGGCCCGGATGTCGGCTGCCGGCATACCACAGATCGCTATTGTGATGGGTTCCTGCACCGCAGGCGGAGCCTATGTGCCGGCTATGAGTGATGAAACCATCATTGTACGGAACCAGGGTACTATTTTCATCGGCGGACCGCCGTTGGTAAAAGCCGCTACAGGGGAAGAGGTAACCGCAGAAGAACTGGGTGGTGCGGTGGTGCACACCTCTATTTCGGGGGTAGCGGATCATATTGCGGAGAATGATCAGCACGCATTGGTCATTTGCAGAAATATCATCCAAACCTTTCAGCAACCGGAACCACAGCGCCTGGAGCGGATATCGGCCGAAGAGCCGTTTTATGACCCGCAGGAATTGTACGGGTTAATACAAACGGACCTGAAAAAATCCGTAGATGCCAAGGAGATCATTGCGCGACTGGTGGATGGCAGCCGCTTCCATGAATTTAAGGCAGCCTATGCCCCTACGCTGGTCACTGGCTTTGCACATATCATGGGCTACCCGGTGGGCATTATCGCCAATAATGGGGTATTATTTGGCGAGTCTGCTTTAAAAGGCGCGCACTTTGTAGAACTATGTACTGCCCGGAATACGCCCATTTTATTTTTGCAGAATATCACCGGCTTTATTGTGGGTAAAGAATATGAGCACAAAGGCATCGCGCGCGATGGCGCCAAAATGGTGCATGCCGTGGCCAATGCCAATGTGCCCAAATTCACGGTGGTGTTTGGCGGCTCTTTTGGGGCAGGTAACTATGCCATGTGCGGCAGGGCTTATGATCCCCGTTTTTTATTTATGTGGCCGCATTCTAAAATATCTGTGATGGGCGGCGAGCAGGCCGCAGGTGTACTCACTACGGTAAAAGAAGAACAGCTAAAGGCCGCGGGTAAGGAATTTCCGGAAGCAGAAAAAGAAGCCTTACGCCAGTCGATCTTAAAAAAATATGAAACAGAAGGGTCCGCGTATTACAGTACGGCCCGGTTATGGGATGATGGCATTATCGACCCGGTCGAAACCCGTAAGATCATTGCCTTAGGCATCGCCGTTTCTTTAAATAAGAAATGGGAGGAGACGAAGAATGGAGTGTTCAGGATGTAAGAACGGTTGACAGGCAATACGTGCGGGTAGCCATTTTTTTATAAACCGGGCTGTAGTGCAGCTGGCAGCCTCGTTGCGTCGCACTCTTATGCTGAGGAATATAAATCAGCCCGCAGATGCCAGGGATTAAAGGCAGATCAACGAAGAAATCTGCGAAAGTCGGCGGGATCTGCGGGAACCTGAATAGAGGTTTGCGGACAACTAAAAAGATATAGGGTCTATCCCGTAGGGATCAACTCCGGGTAGACCAAATATAGATTTTAACATCCAGCCCCGTAGGGGCGGCATATAAAATAATATATGGCCAACACATACACACAAATACATTTACAATTGGTATTTGCAGTCAAATACAGGATGGCCCTTATTGCCCCGGCATGGAAAGAGGAATTGTACCGGTACATTACCGCTATTATCCAAAATAAAACGCACAAATTACTCGCCATAAACGGGATGCCTGATCACCTGCATATTTTCATAGGCATGCGTCCGGTACAATCGTTATCCGAATTGATGCAACATATAAAAGGGGACTCTTCCAAATGGATCAACGAGCAAGGATTTACAAAACAAAAATTTGCATGGCAGGAAGGATATGGTGCCTTTTCCTATAGCCGGTCGCAGGTGCCGGATGTCATCGCGTACATCCGCAACCAGGAGCAACACCACAGCAGAAAAACATTCGCAGAAGAATATATTGACTTTTTAAAAAAATTTGAAATTGAATATGATGAGCAATTTATTTTTAAAGAGCCCGTTTAACAGGTCGCCCTTACAGGGCTTGGGCCATCATTGATTCCCTGGCTACTACTACCGATAGCAAGGCCCCTACCGGGTCAAAAAAGGTAGGCCAAAGACGCAGACAACCCCGGGATTGGAACCGGCATTTTATCTTAAATATCAAACAACAATTATAAATTTTAAGAAATGGAACGAACGCTCTTTTACAACAGATCCCTACGGGATCAACTCCCGGTAGACCAACAATAAATTTTGAACCCAGCCCCTTAGGGGCGGCATATAAAATAAGAATCGTGTACACAACCATCGAAACAGAACAGCATTACCACATCGCCACCATCTGGCTCAACCGGCCGGAAGTGCGGAACGCATTCAACGATATCATGATTGCGGAATTGATCCATGCGTTTGAAACCCTGACTAGTGATGAAGCCGTGCGCGTGATCACCCTACGGGGACGGGGAAAAGTATTTTGTGCAGGCGCCGACCTGAAATGGATGAAGGCCAACGCCACATCCGGATACGAGGAAAGCCTGGGAGAGAACCGGCAACTGGCGCAGTGTTTTCAAACCGTCTATCATACGCCAAAGCCCACCATCGCCGTGGTACATGGAGCGGCAATGGGGGGCGCCAATGGTCTAATTGCCGCCTGTGACTTTGCCTATGCCGGTAATGATACCCTGTTTGCATTCTCGGAGGTACGCCTGGGCCTGGTTCCCGCCACGATCGCTCCCTATATCTTAAAAAAAATGGGCGAGGCAAAAGCTAAAGAGCTTATTCTTACAGGCCGGCAATTTCATGCAAAAGAAGCGGCTCATGCAGGGCTCATTAACCAGGTATTGCAGGAGATAGAACTGGAAAGCAAGGTAGCAGAACTGATACAGGAACTGTTGCAGGCCGGACCGGGATCCCTTGCAGCATCTAAGCAACTCTTACATCATATAGCAGCAAAGGAACTGGAGACAGCCATTCCATACACCGTTGAAGCCATCGCCCGGGCCCGCAGCTCCGCCGAGGGACAGGAAGGCATGCAGGCCTTTTTTGAAAAACGAAAACCCAATTGGAGACTATAACATCCTCCTGCACACTGCACACTCCTCACTATAAAACATCTTACCTGTTACTCAATGAACAAGATCCTTATAGCAAACCGTGGCGAAATTGCCTTACGTATTATCCGGACAGCCAAAAAAATGCGGATCAGCACCGTATTGGTCTATGCCCCCCAGGATGCCGGTGCCGCTTATCTTCGTGAAGCAGACGAAACTGTATTGCTGAAAGGACAATCGCTTGGAGAAACCTACCTGAGCAGCAGTAATATCATCGCCGCAGCTAAAGCTGTGCATGCGGATGCCATCCACCCAGGATATGGCTTTCTTTCCGAAAATGCAGCATTTGCGGATGCCTGCAGAAAGGCCGGTATTCTATTTATTGGCCCCACACCGGAAGCCATGGAGGCCATGGGGAATAAAATAGCTGCACGCAAAACCGCCCTGGCCGCGGGTGTGCCAGTCACGCCGGGCATCACCGGCACCGTACCGGAGTTATTGACTCAGTATGCTTCCGTTGGTTTTCCGTTGCTGATAAAAGCTGCTGCCGGCGGAGGGGGCAAGGGCATGCGCGTGGTACTGCGGGAAAGCGAATTAAAAGATGCGCTTGAGGCAACCGCACGGGAAGCAAAAAACTATTTTGGCGACGATACGGTTTATATTGAAAAATATATTGAGGCTCCAAGGCATGTGGAAGTACAGGTACTGGGCGATCAGCAGGGGCATATCATTCACCTGTTTGAGCGGGAATGCTCCCTGCAGCGGCGTCATCAGAAGATCATTGAAGAAGCCCCATCTCCTACGTTGACGCCGGCGGTACGGGAGCAGATCTGCAGTGCGGCGGTACAGCTGGCTGCAGCGATCGGTTATCAAAGTGCAGGAACCCTTGAATTTTTAGTGGGCCCTGACCTTAGTTTCTACTTTCTTGAAATGAATACCCGTATACAGGTGGAACACCCGGTTACAGAACTCACTACTGGTGTAGACATTGTAGAACAGCAGATCCGTATTGCCCGGGGAGAAGTACTGGAACTTCAACAAAAGGACATCCGGCAAAAGGGCCATGCCATTGAATGCCGCATTTATGCAGAAGATCCGGAACAACAATTTTTACCAGCCCCCGGAACGATATACTTTTACAAAGAACCTTATGGCGAACACATCCGCATCGATGGCATGCACCTGCAACACGGTGCTTCCGTAACGGGGGATTTTGACCCAATGATTGCCAAACTCATTACCTGGGGAGCAGATCGCGAGGCCGCGCGCAAAAAGATGATTGAAGCGCTGCAACAGTATTTCATCTATGGCATTAAAAACAATATCGCCTTCCTGCTGGGCCTACTCCATCATCCGGATTTTATAGGAAACAGGGTCTCAACAAAATATATCGACATTCATCTGGCCAACCTGTTACAACAGTTTGAAGACCGTAAAAAAAGGGAGGATATACGGGTTCCATTGGCCGCCGCACTGGTATTCAGCCTGCTTCATAAAGAGAGCAATGCCTCATCCATCTGGAAAGCCATCGGTTACTGGCGGCTGGTTCGGCAGCTCACACTGAATGTGGATGGTCAGGAAATTGTGATAATGATCCACCGGCAAACTCTTGCTTCAATCGATTTTGAATGCCAGACGATACTCAGCAATGCTACGCTTACAAAAGTGGGAGCACAACAGTTCAATCTTGTACTGGATCAGCAATCCTATCCTGTACACATTTTTGAAATAGCACCAGGTATATTTATCATACGTTACAACGGATTTGACTATACCATAAAACGCAATGACATACTGCATATAGCAAAAAATACCCAACCTCCACCATCCGCCACCGCGGCTGCAGCCGGAAACATTTGTGCACCCATGCCAGGTAAGGTGATCAAGGTTGCAGTAAAGGAAGGCTCAGCTGTTAAAAAAGGAGACCTGCTGTTAATTGTAGAGGCCATGAAAATGGAAAATAATATCCTGAGTCCGAAAGATGGAATGGTAACAGCAATAGATGTAGCCGAAGGCGATAAGGTAGACACAACAACGCCATTGATCCACATAGAAGCGGGATTGGATCAGGCATCTGGTTCGTGAGGACACGAACCTGGACAACAGATGATCAGTAGATAAGGGAGAGGCCGGGTTCGAACCGTAATAAAAATAATTCAACATGGAAGATCAGCAAATAAAACCACAGCGAAAAAGCCACATAGAAGCCAGTGAAATCCCCGGCCCCGGTTCGTGTCCTCACGAACCGCAACAAGAAGATTCTGTCCGGAACAGCAAGGTTTTAAAACTACAGCGCAAAAGCTATATGAAAGTCGGTGAAATCTTCTTCTGGACAGCAACTATTAATAACTGGCAGCGGTTACTGGAACAGGACAGTTATAAAAATATTATCATCGACTCTTTGCGGCACTTGTCAGACACCAGAAAAATCGATGTATTTGCCTTTGTAATCATGCCTACGCATATTCATTTAATCTGGAGAACCAACGCATTGAATGGCAAAGAAACAGCACAAGGCTCCCTATTAAAATTTACGGCGCACGAATTTAAAAAGTGGATCCGGACAGACCAGGGAATCCCTCTTTCTTCTTATAAGGTATCGGCAATCAATAAACAATATGAATTCTGGCAACGGGATCCTTTGGCCATTCATTTATATACAAAAAAAGTAGCGTATCAAAAGCTGGATTATATCCATTATAATCCATGTCAGGCACACTGGAAACTTGTAACAGATCCCTGTGATTACGTGTACTCCTCTGCTGGTTTTTATGAAAAGAATGAGAACCGGTTCCCATTTTTAAAGGATCTGCGTGAAGAATTTGGATGAACAAGATCAAGCAGGTTCGTGAGGACACGAACCAGAACGTGGAAAGCCAGGATTCACGTCCTCTCGAATCCGAATAATAACAACAAAAGATCATTTCAATATGGACTATACATTAAGCGAGGAGCACCAGGCGATCCGGAATATGGTGCGGGCATTTGCGGAAAAGAGCATTCAACCAAAGGCACAGGAACTGGACGAAAATGAGCAGTTCTCACCGGAGCTCACCCGTCAAATGGGCGAACTGGGCCTGATGGGCATTTATCTTCCGGAAAAATATGGCGGTGCCGGTATGGACTACCTGGCCTATATCATCGCCATAGAAGAAATAGCACGGGTAGACGGATCGCAGGCCGCTACGCTGGCGGCCCATAACTCCCTGGGGATTGGTCCTATTTATAATTATGGAACAGAAGAGCAAAAGCTGCAATACCTGCCACAGCTTTGCACCGGCACGGCCCTGTGGTCGTTTGGATTAACCGAACCTGGTGCAGGCAGTGATTCAAGGGCCTCAAAAACCACTGCAAAAGCAGAAGGTGACCAATGGGTGATTAACGGTAGTAAGATCTTTATCACCAATGGTTCCGTTGCATTGAACCGCGGTACTACCGTACAGGCCGTAACCAATGAAGCAAACGGCAAAAAAGAGTTTACAACCATTATTGTAGACCGCGATACACCGGGTTTTACGCAGCAGGCCATGCACGGCAAAATGATGTGGCGCGCCAGCGACACGGCCCAGTTGTTTTTTGATGATTGCCGCGTACCAAAGTCGCATACCCTGGGACCGGTTGGCGAAGGATCAAAGATCATGTTACGCACGCTGGATGCCGGCCGGTTAAGCATTGCCGCTATGGGACTGGGCTGCGCGCAGGGCGCTTTTGAAATGGCATTAAATTATACACAGGAGCGGCAGCAATTTGGACAGGCTATTTCCTCCTTCCAGGTCAACCAGTTCAAGCTGGCCGATATGGCCCTGAAGATAGAACTGGCGCGTACCTTTTTATATAAGGCCTGCTGGCTGAAGGATACCCATCAGCCGTTTACAAAAGAAGCCGCCATGGCAAAGCTTTATTGCTCGGAGATCGCCAAAGAGGTTGCTGACGCAGCAGTACAGCTACACGGCGGCTATGGGTTAATGAAGGAATACAATATAGAGCGCTTCTACCGCGATCAGCGCTTGCTGCAGATCGGCGAAGGAACATCAGAGATACAGCGGATCGTGATCGCGAAGCAGTTAGGGTTATAGTTCATAGTTGATGGGCAATGGTTCATCGCTCATAGTATGCAACACATGATCGTTAACGATGCTCTACGAACACTAAAATATCAAATGCAATAATATTAATTGATATGGCTTTTCGTTTTGAAGAATTAAATGTTTGGCATAAGGCGGTTGATGCTTCGAATGAGATTGATCTTATAACAGAGAACTTTCCGGTTGAAGAAAGATATAGCCGCTCTTCCCAGCTCAAAAAGGCAGCAGATTCCGTTGTACTGAACATCGCCGAGGGTTCCACAGGACAAACTATTCCGGTATTTAAGCAATTCTTAAATATAGCCTTGCATTCAGCTATTGAGGTAGTGGCAGGGTTATTCCTGGCAAAAAAGAGAAACTATATTACAGAGCATCTGTTCAGGAAATTATACGAAGACTATGAGTTGCTAAGCAAAATGATTACCAAACTTCGTAATTCTTTATAAAAAGGTAAACCATGAGCCATGATCTATTAGCTATTAACTATATACCATGAACAATGAACTAAAAATAACCGAGTGCCCGCGCGATGCACAGCAGGGCCTCCCCTATACCATCCCTCCGGAAAAACGGGCGGCCTATATCAATGAGCTGATACAGGTGGGATTTGAAGTGATCGATTTCGGAAGCTTTGTGTCGCCAAAAGCGGTACCGCAAATGGCGGAATCCGCAAAAGTGCTGGAGAAGATCAATAAAGAAGGATCGGCCACCAAACTGCTGGCTATTATTGGCAACGCGCGGGGCGCGATGGAAGCAGCCGCACAACAAAAAGTGGACATTTTAGGATTCCCCTATTCGATCTCCAATACCTTCCTGGAACGGAATATTCATTCCGATTCGTCTAAAGTATTGCATGCCTTAAGCGAAATTGCTGATATCAGTCAAAGCACCGGAAAGGCACTCCGGGTATATATCAGCATGGCCTTTGGGAATCCCTATGGTGATGAATGGTCGGAATTTATTTTACAGGACGCCGTTTATTTACTGGCAGGCAAAGGTGTTCAAACCATCACCCTATCCGATACCACCGGGCTGGGCACTCCCGAAATCATTTACAAACTTTTTAAAACGCTGATCCCCCGTTTTCCAAATATAGAGCTGGGCCTGCATTTGCACACGCTCCCGGAGCAGGCATTGGAGAAAATCGACGCGGCCTGGAAAGCAGGCTGCCGCAGTTTTGATGGCGTCATCAACGGGTTTGGCGGCTGTCCGCTTACCGGTTATGAACTGTTGGGTAATGTAAATACCCTTTCATTGCTGCAATATTGTAGTAACAACCATATTATAACCGGACTGAACGAAGGCCTTATTGAAAAGATTGCCGCCGCATACCCGGACTTTAATGGTTTGAAATCATAACCCGGATGTTGTAACTTACATAAAACCCCGGCCATGAAGCTTTTATTTATACTGCTCTTTTGTTGCCTGTACTGCTTTTTGAACGCGCAACAAAATGATCCCCGGAATATTACCGGCCTGCATCAACAACGGATCGAAACCAACCGGAAAGGCATGTGGTTATTATCCGGATGGGGCGTGGTAAATATGGGCAGCGGTATTATTGGGGCACTAAGCACTAACAATACAGAAGTAAAGGCCTTTCACACCATGAATGTACTATGGGGGGCGGTAAATACCGGCATTGGGGTACTGGGGTTGATCCGTGCTAAAAAAGAAAAAACATTGTCGGTTTCAGATGCCGGTAAATACAAGGCATACAAAAACACGAAGCAGTTATACGCGATCAACGGGGGGCTCGACCTGTTGTATATAGGGGCCGGGGCTTTCTTAAATGCCCGGGCAGATCATGCGAAAAACCCGGCCCGGAACAGGGGTTATGGGAATTCCCTGATCGTTCAGGGTGCAGGGTTGCTGTTGTTTGACGCCACCATGTACCTAAGTCATCAGAAACAAAACCGGTATTGGAAGAAAGCGGCTCCGGAACTGGCGTTTACTGAAAACGGGATTGGTATGGTATATCATTTTTAGCATCCTGAGCCACAAAGGCCCGAAGACAGAAAGAAACACAAAGTAGAAAGCTGCGATACAGGCAAGACGGGTGTCTTCGCAATAAAAAAGAACACGACCATTAATGGATAAAGAAATGAAGCATCACAACGAACTACAATCTTAGTGTTACTTTGAGACTTAGTGACTTTGTGACTGCCAGCAAAAAAACAAAAAACATGAACAAAGTTGTACAAAATGCACAGGAAGCCATCGCCGGTATCCAAAGCGGCATGACGTTGATGGTGGGCGGTTTCGGCTTATGCGGTATTCCGGAAAACTGCATCAAGGCGCTTACAGAAACAGATCTGAAGGCGCTTACCTGTATTTCCAATAACGCCGGTGTAGATGATTTTGGGCTTGGCCTCCTGCTGCAAAAAAAACAGATCCGGAAAATGATCTCCTCTTATGTAGGAGAAAACGCTGAGTTTGAGCGGCAGTTGTTACACGGCGAACTGGAAGTGGAACTGATCCCCCAGGGTACCCTGGCCGAGCGCTGCCGTGCGGGCGGAGCAGGCATCCCGGCTTTTTATGTGCCGGCCGGGTATGGTACTGAAGTAGCTATCGGTAAGGAAGTACGGGAATTTAACGGCAAGCCCCATTTGCTGGAACACGCGCTTACCGCAGACTTTGCCATCATCAAAGCCTGGAAGGGTGACACCCATGGCAACCTGATCTATAAAGAAACCGCAGGCAACTTCAATCATCCTATGGCTACTGCCGGAAAGATCACCATTGCGGAAGTAGAAGAACTGGTACCGGCAGGGCAATTACATCCCATGCAGATCCACACCCCCGGTGTTTATATACAACGGATCTTCCAGGGAGTGGATTATGAAAAAAGGATTGAGCAACTAACAGAGCGGGAATAGCGAAAGTGAAAAGTATAAAGTGAACAGATTGTACAAAAAGGTGACTTCTGTAAGCTTTTACACCAAGTCTTCGATGTATACATATCGCTATTCAACGCACTCCTTTCCATCTCACGCTCAAACCATTCACTTCTCACTAAAAGACAAAAAAATGAGCCTCACAAAACAACAAATCGCACAACGCATCGCACAGGAATTAAAAGACGGCTACTATGTAAATCTGGGCATCGGCATTCCTACATTGGTAGCTAATTATATTCCGGAAGGCATTGAAGTAGTGCTGCAATCGGAGAATGGTATGCTGGGCATGGGCCCCTTCCCCAAAAAAGGCATGGCCGATCCGGACCTGATCAATGCCGGCAAACAAACCGTTACCCTGCTGTCCGGTGGCGTTTATTTTGATTCAGCTACCAGTTTTGCCATGATCCGCGGAGGGCATATCGATCTCACCGTATTGGGAGCCTTTGAAGTAAGCGACACCGGTGATATCGCCAGCTGGAAGATCCCTGGTAAAATGGTAAAGGGCATGGGCGGGGCGATGGACCTGGTAGCCGCAGCCAAAAACATTATTGTAGCCATGCAGCATACCAGCAAGGACGGACAATCCAAATTATTAAAACAGTGTACCCTTCCGCTTACTGGTGTAAAATGTATTAAAAAAATTGTCACCGACCTTGCGGTTCTTGATGTTACGGATGAGGGATTTGTATTGCTGGAACGCGCACCTGGTGTATCTGTTGAAGATATACAAAAGGCAACCGAAGGCCGGCTTGTCGTAAAGGGCGATATACCTGAGATCAGGCTGGCATAGAGATGGGTGCTTATGGTAACTGTACAACTTTTAAAAACAAGCAGGAAGCCGGAACCTGTTTATACTTCCTGCCATGTGCCCTTCGTTTTGGCAATTTCGATCAGCCGCATGCCTTCCTTAGTCATTTTTCCTTCGGAGATCATCCGTTGAGCCCGTTCGATATTGGGTGCGCTCCAATTACTTTTCCGGGGATTGCGTGGTGAAAACGTAAGGTAATAACTTTCGGCATCCCGTTTTTTACAAAGACTGTCGATCCATCCAAAACAAAGCGCTTCTTCCGTTGCCTCAATGCGGTCTACCGAAGGTGTTTTGCAGCCTTTGTGAAACAAGATCAGCCATACCGGCTCCTGCAAGGTGGCATGCTTTTGCAGCCAGTTGCGCCATTGGCGGCGGGTTTTGGCATATACGGCCATTTTACCGTCTTTTATTTCCATCGTTAACGGGTTTTATTTTTTTCTGTAAAAGCATTCAATGCCTGTTTACCGGTCATCATGCTGAATAATGCGCCAAGGGGATCTATGATCAACGCTGTTTCAAAATGTCCTTTCCTTTCACTATAGTCGGTAACCGGTTCCGGGGACGCCTCTTTATGTACCAACAGCCGGTACAGGACTTTTTGCAGATGATCTGCAGGCCGTTGAGCGATTGTTCTCATTTCTTTTGCATTTAAGTGATTCAATGATACAAAGCTATTCAGACTGTATGACAGCCTTATGTCAGCAGGAGAAACGAGTATTTAAATTTCTTTCGAACATTTCATTTCTGGTCAGCTTCCCGGAAAAACATCCGGTTTCTTTCTGCAGGATCGATACCAGCCCATAGCGGTTTTGCGGCTTCCTGTTTTTTACCCGGTAGTGTTTTGCTACCGGAAGATGGACCGGGTATCGGTTTCACTACAACGCTTGCACTATCGGATACTTTTACCCGGGGGCGCACGGCATGTTTTAAAAACCCACGTAACCGGGTACTATCCCTGGTCAGTTTAGTCCACTCCTCCGCCCTTATAGAATCGGTTTTATATTGCAACCGTTCAAAATACCAGGGCACCAGGTTGGCCTGCGCAATCCGTTCCAGGTCGGCCTTACTCCTATTGGTTAAACTATCCAGCAGGTATTGTTCCATTAGAATACGGGCAATGGGTCCTGCCCAGGTACCGCCAAAGCCGGCATTTTCCACCACTACAGCAATCGCGATTTTGGGATTGTCCTTTGGCGCAAAGCAAATGAACATGGAATTGTCCTCCAGCTGTATGCGCCTGCCATCCAGCACTGTTGAGTTTTCCGCCGTTCCGGTTTTGGCGCATACATCAATACCCGGGATCGCCGCTATTTTTGCGGTACCCTGGGTTACCACGTCATTCATTCCATCAATGATGGCATCATAGGCCGTTGCAGAAATATGCGTTAAAGCCTCCTGCCGTTGCCGGTACTTTTGCAGCAATGAAGCATCTGCCGGTGTTTCGCGTTCGATGCTGTCTACAAAATGCGGAATATAATAATACCCCCGGTTTGCAATAATGCAGGTGGCATTGGCCAGTTGCAGCGGGGTTAACAGCATCTTATCCTGCCCCATTCCCAGGGTAAGGTTCGTACAGGAGGTCCAATTGCCCTTATAGTCTTCATCATAAACCGATACGGTGGGTATCTTGCCCCTGTCTTCACTGGGCAGGTCTACCCCCAGCCGCACGCCCAAGCCCAGTTTGTGCATATACTCCTCCCATTTTTCATATCCCCGTTTTACATTCCCATACTTCGGGTTATCTACCGTAAGCCGGTAGGTATTGATGAAAAAAGCATTACAGGAATGGGCAATAGCCAGGTGCAGGTTATCCGCATGCCCGGCCCAGGCTTCCAGGCAGCCCACCCTTCTGCCACAGGCATAATAGCCACCCCGGCAGGGATAACCGGAGGCAGGGGTGATTACGCCCTCCGCCAGGGCCACCAGTCCGCCCAGCGGTTTAAAGGTAGAGCCGGGCGGATACCGCCCTTTGATGCCCCTGTTTAATAACGGCGCCCTTACATTCAATGCCATTTTTGCATAATTGGCATTCTTTTGCGGACCACTAAGGTCATTGGGGTTAAATACCGGGCCGGATGTCATGGCCAGAATGCCCCCTGTTTTGGGATCCAGGGCTACTACAGCCCCCACCTTATTCGTCATCAGCTTTTCTGCCAGCGCCTGCAGTTCCACATCCAGGTAGGTTTTTAACCCCCTGCCCGCAACCGCGGTGGTATCAAAACTGCCGTTTTCATAATGCCCTACCAGGCGGTTCCGGTTGTCTTTGATCATGTACTGCACACCACGCCGGCCCATCAGCACACCTTCATAGTTATACTCCAGCCCGTTCTTACCAATATAGTCGCCCTGGCGGTAAAAAGCACCGGAGCGCTCAATATCCCGGGCATCCACTTCCCCGATGTAACCCAGGAAATGTGCTCCCACATTATACGGATAGGTGCGCACCGGGCGCTGTTGTAGGGCAAAACCGGCAAAGCGCCAGCTGCTTTCCTCAAAACGCGCCTGCACTTCCGGCGTTAGCAGCGATTGAAATACCGAAGGCCGTACACGGGAATTTTTTACAATGGCATTTACAATGCGGGCTCTGAATTCAGCCGTGTCAATTCCCACCAGGTTGCAAAGCGCCGCTGTGTCCAGGTTCTTTACCTCTGCGGGGGTTACCACCAGGTCAAACATGATGGTATTATTTAAAACGGCTTTCCCTTTCCGGTCGTAAATAATACCCCGCTCCGGGTAAATGATCTTTTGAAAAACGGCATTATCCTTTGCCAGCTCCAGATATTTCCGGTTTACCAGCTGCAGGTTGGCCAGCTGGGCAACAAGAAAGGCGAATACACATAAAATAATCAACTTCACGATATAGCCTCTCGACTTATTGAATACGGGCATAAACCTGTTTTAATGCTTTTATTGTTACACGCTTGTGTTGTTTCATAGATCCTGCTGCTCTTAAAACAGAGCTATCCGTTCAATGCTTTTATCCCGCCCCGGCAAAACCGGCGGCATCCGCAATCATGCTGTGCTTGAGCAATTCTACCGCTTTCCCGGCAGCGGTTCTTTTGTTTTCTAACCGTCCCGGGTGTACCCATTTGCTGAACATGCTGCCGGTTTTAAAAATGATTGTTTTTTGCGAACTGCAAAATTACGGACCGGTTGTTATTGACCACCAATGAAGATACGTATTAAGCAGATTTTTTTTGGGGAGTATATGTTTTTGTCTCCGGAAGCACCGGGTCATTTTGGATGCAAAACTTAGCGCCTATAAAAAAGCCACCCGTAAACAGGTGGCCCTATTAAATAATAACAACTAAAAACCTAATTCTGTGCAGCCAGGCTCCGGAAGTCTACACTTACCAGTTTGCTTACACCGGGCTCCTGCATGGTTACCCCATAAATCACATCCACCGTGCTCATGGTGGTTTTATTGTGCGTTACAATAATGAACTGGGAGTTTTCGCTAAACTGGCGGATCATATTGGTAAACTTACCCACGTTGGCATCATCCAGCGGTGCGTCTACCTCATCCAGGATACAGAACGGCGCCGGCTTGATCAGGTAGATGGCAAACAGCAACGCGGTGGCTGTTAAGGTACGTTCTCCCCCGCTTAGCTGGGTAAGGGAGGTGGGCCGTTTTCCCTTGGGGCGGGCCACTACATCAATACCGGTATCGGCCAGGTTCTCGGGATCTTCCAGTACCAGGTCGCACTGGTCATCTTCGGTAAACAGCGATTTAAATACTTTTTGAAAGTTTTCCCGCACCTGGTTAAAGGTATCCAGGAATTTCTGGTTGGCCGTCGTCTCTACTTCCTCAATGGTCTTCAGCAAACTTTCCTTGGCGTTTACCAGGTCATTCTTCTGCTCCACAATAAACTCGTAGCGCTTTTTCATTTCGGTAAAGGCTTCAATGGCGGTGGGGTTTACCTCGCCCAGGTTCTCCAGGCGCTTCTTCATCCGGTCTGCCTTTTCCTGCAATTCTTCCACCGCCGTTTCGCTGCTGCGCGGATCATCCAGGATGTCTTCAATCTGGATCTTAAACTCTACGTTCAAACGCTCCCTTGTACCGGCCAGCTGCAGCTTCAGCTCATTCAGTTTATCCTTTATAGCTGCCAGCAGGTGCTCTACCTGTTCTTTTTCGCGGATCTTATGGCGCAGTTCGCTTTCCTTTTCATTCAGCAGGTTCCGCATATTGTAGTAGGACTGATCCGCCTCGTTGAGGATCTGCTGGTCCTGTTCGCGGCTGCGTACCAGGTTCAATAAGGTTTCTTCAATTTCTTTCAATGCGGCTTCAGAGCTGATGATTTCCCCGCCGGTATCGGATAACTGCACGGTGCTTTGTTCAATCTGGCGTTTTAGTTCACCCAGCTGGTTGGTTTTAAAATTCAGTTCCTGTTTTAGGGCCGTTACCTTGCTTTGCTGCCGGGTTACGTTCAGGTTAAATTCATTAAACTGTGCGGTAGCCTCCTGGTAGCTGCCTTCGGCCTGCTTAAAGGTATCTTCGGCTTCAGCCAGTTTGTTGGCATTCTGCTGCAGTATTTCTGTAAACTCCTCCAGCGACTGGCGTACACCGGATATGGAGTTTTGCGTATGTTGTAACTGTTCCGTCAGTTCCTCCAGCCGGTTTCTTGCCGCGCTTTGCTGGCTTTGCAGGTTCTCTGAGCGGTTCTGCAAGGCAAATACGGCATTGGTCAGTTCCTGTATTTCTTTTTGTGTTTCCTTAATGGCGCTTTCCCGCAGGTCTTCATTAAAAGCAATCACTTCGTTATGCCGGGCCTGTATCTGCGCCCGCAGGTTTTGCACTACTTCATCCTGCGCGGCAATATCTTCCTGCAATTTTTCCAGGTTCTTTACCCGGCCAATTTTCTTTCCTTCAATTAATCCTACACTACCACCGGTAAGCGTAAACTTTCCTTTTACAAACTTACCCTGCTTTTCAATCACCACGGAGCCGTTGCTGTTTTCCAGCGCGGCTTCCCCTTCGGCAATAAATACATTGCCCAGCAGATGTTCCGCCAGCTTGCGGTATTTGGCTTCTACTTCTATTACTTCCAGTGCCGGCAGGGCGCCCGCCAGGCTATGGCCGCCGCTTTGCGCTGCTTCTTCAATCTTATTTAATAAAAAGAAATTGGCCTTTCCTTTTTTCTGGTCGCTCAGCAAATGCACCGCCTTTAAACCTTGCTGCAGGTCTTCTACCACATAGTAGTTCAGGTAGGGCTCCAGCACGTTTTCCAGCGCGGTACGGTATTCTTCTTTTACATACAGGATATCCGACAGGATGGGTGCCTGCGTATTCCATTCTTTATTATTATGCAGGAACTTTACGCTTTCAGGATAGCCTTCCATAGAGTCGATCATGCTCTTCAGCAGGTCGTGCTCGTTACGCTTGGCATCCAGCACCCGGTTTTCATCCGCCAGGCGGTTGCGCAGCTCTTCTACAATACCCTGCGTTTGCAGGATCTGCTCTTTGGTATGATCATGGTGCGCCTGCAACTGCTCTAAAGACGCATTTCTTTCTTCCAGTTCGCGCTCCTTCAATTGATGATCGGCCTGTACTTTTTGCAGGTGCTCTTCCCGCTGAGCCGATTCATCTTCGATCTGCTGTACGGCGCGCTGCAGGTTTTGTACGGATGTATCGGCTACGGCTACTTTCTTTTCGGCTTCAAACTGCTCCCGCTGTACCTGCTGGTATTCCATCCGCAGAGTATCTACGCCATGGCGCTGCTCATCCAGGATATTCCGCCGGCGGGTTACTTCATCCCTGAAGTTCTCCAGCTGTTCGCTCAGTCCTTCATGCGCTTTTTCCTCATCGCCCACCTGCTGTTGGGTAAAGGCAATGCTTTCTTCAATGCCTTTTAGCTGGGCATCGGATTTGGATAAGAATTCCTGCAGACCGGTTTCGCGCTCTTTCAGGTATTGCAGGCGCTGTACGGCCAGGTTTTTATCACCCTCTTTGGTGCGTACCTGCTGTACCAGCTCGTTATAGGCTGCCTGCTTGCTTTGCAGGATGCGTTCTTTTTCAATAAACACCAGCTTTTCCTGCTCAATATGCGCTTCGGCCGTTGCAATTTCCGCTTCCAGTTTTATGGATTTATCGGTTTCGGCCTGCTGCTGTTCATTCAGTTGTTTATAGGTAAGGTTAAACCCTTCCAGTGCCGCTTTGGCCAGCTCAATGCTTACCTCGCGGTATTCTTTCTTTATCTCGTGGTATTTTTCCGCCTTTTTGGCCTGGCTTTCCAGGGCCTTTAACTGGTTGTTGATCTCGAACAGCAGGTCTTCGATCCGGTTCAGGTCCTGCTCCGTAGCATCCAGCTTTTGTTTGGCTTCTTTTTTACGGGTTTTATAAATGGAAATACCGGCGGCCTGCTCCAGCATCCGGCGGCGGCTGTTGTCCTTATCCTTGATGAGGTCATCCACCATGTCCAGCGCAATGATGGCATAGGAATCGGTGCTGATCCCCGTATCCATAAACAGGTTCTGGATATCCTTCAGGCGGCACTGCACATCGTTAAGGCGGTATTCGCTTTCCCCGCTTTTATAAAACTTACGGGTAATGCGTACGGTGCTGAACTCGGTGGGCAAAAGGTTCTTGGTGTTCTCAAAGGTGAGGCTTACCTCTGCCAGTCCGCTGGCGGAACGGGTTTTTGACCCGTTAAACACCAGCGCATCCAGGTTCTCGCTCCGGAGGGCGCTGATCTTTTGCTCCCCAATTACCCAGCGGATGCTGTCCACAATATTGGATTTTCCACACCCGTTCGGCCCTACAATGCCGGTAATATTGTCGTCAAAATTAACGACCGTTTTATCGGCAAAACTTTTAAATCCCTTTATTTCAAGACTTTTTAAACGCACAGTATTTTCCTGTTTTATTGTATAGGCGAAAATAACGGTTCCGGCCCCAATGCTAAAGCCTGTTTTTGCACACCAATGGGTGGAAAACAGGGCAAAAACGTGGAAAAACTGTGGATAACCTCCGAATCCGGAGGCCCCTCTCCCGCCCGGCCTGCATTGCCGTGCTCTACCTGTAATGGGGGATAAATCCTTCCCCAAGGGCCCTAAACCGCCGGTTTACAGGGATATAACAACCCGTTTTGCGGATTGTTGGCGCCTGGAAAGGTGGGTTATTTTATTGTTATGGGGCGCAAACGCCTAACAACGGCCAAGTTGAGATAATGAAAGTTATTTACCGTTGCCGGGTATACCAAATTGCTGGAAAACGGTATGGTCATCTACCGGGTAATGGGTAGTGCCGAGTATGGTGTTTATGATCACCGCATTGCGGTACGGACCCAATCCTAATTCAGGAGCTGTAAAACCATGCGTATGCATTTCGGCATTCTGAACAAATAAAGTATGCTTTTCGTCAATGGCATACTTGCGGGTAATATCGAAATTGCCCTGTACATCATAACGGACCAAATGCCGGATTGATTTCAGGAATGGTGGTATCATCGGTCTATACCCGGTTGCCAATATAATATGTTCTGCGTCCAACTCAAAGAATTGTCCCTGTTCTTCATGATGAAACCGAAGCATCCAGTCTTTCGTTTTCGAAGGGCGTATGTTCTTCAAGGTCACATTGGTCATTAAGGTTACCGGAACAGGCATGCCTTCCGTCATCAGCTCATATAACCGGTCATAAATGGCATTGATCAATTGATAATTGATCCCCTTGTATAAAGTATCCTGCTGCTGTATCGTCGCAGGCTTTTGGGTTTTAGATAACTGGAAGAAATGATCAATATAGGCCGGAGTGGCCATTTCAAAGCTCAGCTTTGTATGTTCCATGGCATAAAACCGCGGCGACCGTGTCATCCAGGACAAATGCTGACCCGTTACCGGGCCGGCCTGTAAGAGGTCATAAAAAATTTCTGCAGCGCTTTGTCCCGATCCGACCACCACTATTTTTTTTGAACGCAATAAGGCGGTCTGATGTTTCAGATATTGGGAAGAATGCAGGACCTGATCACCTAACAAAGATCTTGCAAAATCCGGAATACACGGCTGTGTACCTACCCCCATAACTACATGCCGTGCGATAATGCTTTTCAATGCCCCGGTAAGCGGATTTACACCGGTTATGCGGTAATATTGCTGATCCTGCTGATAGCTGATATCCATAACCCGCCAGTTAAAAGACAGGTTAGACAACTGGCTGCATACCCACCGGCAATACCGGTTGTATTCCCGGCGGGTGATCACATTGTTTTCATGAATGCCAAACTGTAACAGGCGCCCCTGCTTTCTTAAAAAATTGAGGTAGGTAAAGGCACTGCGGGGATCGGCCAGTGTTACCAGGTCAGCCAGGTAAGACACCTGCAGCGTACTGCCGGGTAATAGCATTCCTTCATGCCAGTTAAACTCCGGCTGGGCTTCCAGGAAAATGGTTCGTAAGGACTTTATGGGTGCACATAACGCTGCCAGACCCAGGTTAAACGGACCAATGCCGATGCCGGCAATATCATAAATACTATTGTCCTTCATGGCTGATCTTTTTTATTTTTTTAATACCCGCCAATGCGGTTGCCAATATCAGGTAGCTTCCACCGGTAGTAAGACATAATACCAGCAGCGATGGAACCGTTCCCAAACGATTATAACCAAACAGCGGAAAACACCAGAAAATAACGATCCATTGCAGTATATACGCCAGCATAATATGATCGCTTAGCCATTGCAATAACCGAAACAGGTAATTACCTTTAACGTTCTTTGCCAACCATACAAACAGCAATATCCATCCCAAAGCCAACCCGATATGAAACAACGTTCCTCCCCTTCCCAGCCGGTAAAACTCCGCCTGCCATTCAACCGGTTCCGTTAAGGATAACAGGTACCCGGTTAGCACAAGACCCAGTGTCAATATCAGTAGTAGCCTGTTAAAATGATTTCCATTTAACCTTAAGAGCAGCGCTCCTGTTAATAAGCCTGCCAGCGGGTATAGCAGCCAGGGAAATAAGGGGAAGAAAGTATAGGGCGGTTTACCGTTTAATAAGGCCAACGGTATTGTAAACAGGCCCGTATCCTGCAGCGACCAGGTAAGCGGCATCATTAGCAAGACCACCAGGGATACGGCCGCATACCCCATAACATTTGATGTAAGCTTTTTCAAAAATGCACAGCAGGCGTAGGCAATGGCCGCAAACTGAAGAATATCGCCGGTTAGCAACAAGTGCATGGCCACCTGTTCCGTTACTCCATTATCTTCCAGAAACTGTTGCGGGATCCATCCCCAGTAATACGGCAACAGTAGTTTAAATACATTGAGCAGGTACCCTGCCAGCAACAGGATAAGCATGCGCTTTAAAATATACCCGGTCGTTTTTGCACGCCCCAGTGCAATAAACAGCCCCATCAAAAGCATGAACAAAGGAGCCCCGGAAGTTTCTGCCAGAAACCCCAGTACAAAGCCCACCGGTCCTTGTTTTACAGCAGGCAGGCTATACAGTAATACGGTATGGATCGCCGGCATTGCCAGCACTACAAAACCGCGGGCCAGCGAAAAACCTTGTCGTTGGTATGGCGTTAGCATATAAGATCGATTTAAAGGATTAAGAATAAAAGAAAATGATTTTTAAATTTCATGCCGGGCAATGGTATACAATCGCGCCATTTTGCCTTCTAGCGGTAAGGTTTTGATATAATGAAAGCCAGCTTTTTCCGCCAAACGGCAGGCGTGTATATTTTGAGCGTCCGGCTCAGCCACAATGCGTTTCACCGCAGAAAAGTCGAACAACATCCGTTGCACGGCCTTTAATACCCACACCGACAGGCCATCGATGTTTACCGGAACCGCCGCTTTTACCTCCCGGTAAGGAGCCATCAATAAATGAACTCCATAATCCCCATCGGTAAAATCAAGGACGTCGGCCAGTTCTGATCGTAACACCGGGTACACTTCAATAAGAGCGACCGGTGTTGCACCGATGCATACAAAAAACAACTGCAGATGCCCTTCTTCAAGCTTTGGATTATAAAATGTATAGAGCGCTTTAAGTGTGCCCTGCATACCCCAAAAGCGGTATGCGTAAGGTTGATTTACCCACCGGTACATGAGCGCCAGGTCCTTACGCAAATCGAGCTTGCGGATACCCAGCTCCAGCTGATCTCCACTGAGCCGCTCGCGATAAAGGAACCATTCCTCCGGCCTTACCGCAAAACCGGAGGCTGCTGATTTTTTATTGGTTTTATTCATATTTATTTTTATATTTATATAAGTTTTATAATATGCATTTCCGGATACCCATTTCCGGGATATGATCTTTAAACCAAATACTTGATTTTATGAGTAACCTGTTCGAAATCTCCTCCCCTGACAATGATGCATTCTTTTGGTCTGCCCCCGTACCACACCTGCATCAATCCCTTATTATTCCTTCTATGAGCAGCAGCGCCCTATCCGGAGGTTGGGGGCATATGCTGTTCCAGCACAAGCAAATGAAAGAATGCGGAATCTGGTTCAGCAGCTACCATGTAAAAGATCGACGGCGGTTTAGGGTTAGAGCCGATACACCCGTTATTGAATTCAGCTTCCTCATACGCAACAGCATTGTGCAGCGGATACACACGCCGTACGATAATTGGGTAGAAGAAACACAGTTCAATATTTTTTATCTGCCGCATGTGGAAGACCAGGTACAATTTGAGCCTGGACGGCAGTATACCACGTTGGATATACACTGTACAACCGGCTTCCTGCAACGGCTGGTGCCTTATTACCCCGAAATCCTGCAGCCCTTCCTGGATGCCATCGCTGTAAAACACAGACCGGCGCAAATATTTCCGCATCATATGTTTGCTACCCAGGAAATGGTAAACCTCGCAAACAGGATGCTGTGGCTGCTGCGAAACCCGGCGGCAGATGACCTGGCGCTGGAGCTCGCCGTAAAGCAATTGCTTTGTACAGCATTGGAATGCAAAACAGCGTTTCATCTTGGCGGACGTATTGTATCATTGAGCAGGATCAGTCAGATCAACCATATTAGCACCCTCCTACTCAAAGACCTTACCGTTGAGCCTAATTTCCGGTTATTGTCTCAACAGGCCGGCATGAATGAAACCTATCTGAAAAAACTCTTCGCCAAACGGTTTAATCTGCCTCCATACCGCTACTGGCAGGAACACCGGATGAATGAGGCTTTTACCCGAGTGGTTCATACCAGCGAGCCGCTTACGGATATAGCGCTGGATATGGGATTCTCGGCTGTTTCCAATTTCTCCAAGGCCTTTAAAAAAATCTATCATTTTAATCCCAGCCATTTCCGCAAATAAAAAAAACACGATTGGATAACAACACCGGCCCTTCCGCATCGCATCTTTGAAACAGAAACATCAAAGAACTAAGATCTGCGGCCCTTAACCGCATCCGCACAGTTCAACAGGCGATGCCGAACACCTGTAGAAAATAGTAGGCAACATTCCCGTAAACCGGTTTACTGCATAAACCTGAATGCAGCAAGCCTACAGCTTTTACCTACTGCGCAGTAAAACAAGCTCGAACTACCATTTATTTTTTAACTACTTTATTAAACTAAAATTTATGTCTACTTTAAAAAGTCCACGGACTCTAAAATTCGTTTTGCCGTTGCTGGCGCTGGTATTTACCATTAGCATTGCGTTTGCTTTTACCAATACGAAGAAACAGCCTGCTACGAAACCGGTTACCATGACCACCCTGTATTTCCAATACCAGTTAGCAACCTATGGTAAATCTCAGGTTGAAACTCAAAACAACTGGAATCTCATTGCACCGGGAGAAGCCTGCGAATCAGACGGCAATGATGTAACCTGCTCGTTTTCAATCAGGGTTCCTGAAGAGGATCAAGCGCTGTACCTCAATAGTACACACCCATCTTCACTGGTGTCGATTGAATCATCTATTTCCGGTACTGACTACCGTGTTACAGACGTAAAAGAGGCATCTTCAACCATTCTTTCCTCCATCGAAAACATCAAGCGTTAAAGCATGGCCTATCAGGAAGCCGGTAATACATTAATATTTCCGGCTTTCTTTTACCCCTGCTATTCATTCTGTGGCATACCGGTTATTGTAATAATATCTGTTGGTAACGGCAGGGCGTAATAGTTGGCATTAGGTTCCAGCTGGTAACGCTGCCCATCGACCACTCTGTTCAATACGATATTCCGGCCTTCTTTATTCAGTCGCTTAATATCTGCCCAACGGATTCCTCTCCAAATCAGCTCCTTCCTACGTTCCTCCAATACCCGGTTTAGTATTTCACTGGCAGAAGATGTAATAATTTTATTGAAACCACCACTCGTATATCGCTTTGCCAGCAGCGTGTTAAGATCCGATAGCGCATCCGGTACCCCCGTTGCACCTTTACGGGCACTGCATTCAGCTCGTATCAAATACATTTCATCGGTGGCCAATCCTGTAAACGGTCCAATGGCTTTGGAATAGCTGCCCCTAAAACGATAATACCCCCCAGACTCCAGGAAATACGCCTTCTTTCGCAGATCGGCCGCCTCATAAGTTGCATACAGAACGGAATCTACTTTGCTCCGCGTTGGAAGCATCACACCCCACGCATCTGCCTTTGTCATTTCGGTGTAAAAAATAGTTTCTTTGTTAAATCGTTTAAACGGATAGGTGGTGCTCAATGCTGCCAGATCAGGATCGCCATTAAAATCGATCAGGTCATTTTTCATGTTCAGACAAAGATCTGCATACCGGTGTGCGCTATCATATTGACGCATTGATAAAAAGCTACGGGCTAACAGGGCATATGCAGCCATCTTTGAGGGGCGGTATACATGTTCCGGGTAGTCTGGCAGATAATCAGCCGCTTCACGGGTGTCATTTATTATTTGCCGGTAACAATCTGCCACGCTGGCCCGCCGGGAAGGATCGTTAAAATCATACGTAAGTCTTAATACGATGCCAAGATCAGTAGCCGCCGTGGCCTCGTCATAAGCCTTCGCATATATCCAGGAAAGCTGTAGAAAATAATACGACCGGAAGAAAAGGGCGCTTCCGTACACATTGTTCCATCTTGCAGCATTTACTGCGTTCCGCTCCTGTTTTCGTAGCAACTCCAGGCAATAATTGGCATTGTAAATTGGAGCATAGGATTTTGACCAGTCGTTGTCCCACTTATAATCATACGGCTGCCATCTGTAAATGGCCTGTTCCCTTGAGCTACAGGTTTTGTAATAATCAGACAATATAAAATAATCATCGGCCCCGGCCTCTCCGGAAGCCGGTGTGCCCAGATTCATCACTATCTCTGCATCGTCGAGCAGGGCCTGCATATCTGCAATCGTTTGTGGCATAACAACCTCATTGGTTGTTTTCCGATCCAGGAACTTTGCGCAGCCCGTCAGCCAAAAGCACAACACAAAACTGGTCAGCACTATTGTAAACACATAAAATTGGTTTCTCATAAAAAATTATTTTACAGTTAAAAACTTGCATTGATACCGATGGTATATTGACGGGCTGCAGGAGCACCATCAGGTGCCTCCGGATCCAGCTTATACCTGTTGGCGCGCCATAGGATCCAAAGATTAGCAGCATTTGCATTGATCCGCACAACTGTGCCTGCTTTATTTTTTAATCTTGCTTCATAGGCCAGGTTTGTATAGTACAGGCGTACATGATCTCCACGTACGACATTTGGCTGAGCATTTATGTAGAACATATCACGCTCGCTAAACTGGGGATAATCCGTATATACCAATGCCGGAACGGTGGTCCGTGCCTCATCGCCGGCTTGCTGCCATCGCAGGTTATAATCTGCATGTCCTCCCCTGCCGGCAATTGCATCCATGGAGGAAAACGTTCTTTTCTTAAAAAAATAGCCTGCTTTATACATCAGGTTAAAAGAAAGCTGCAAGCGCCGCCACTCAAGGAAGTTGATCACTGATCCAAAATGCAAGGGCACAGTAGACCCAATATATTTTAAACTGCCGCTTTGAAGCCCTTTTGACACAATTGAATTATTAATTGCATTGTAGTCTGTGCTCAGGTGACCATCCAGGTAGCCCTGTGGGTCTCCTTTGGCATCCAGCCCTCCCCAGGTATAGGCCGTAAGGCTATAAAGCGGCCAGCCCACTACCGGCTTTATCCGATTGCCGTCCTCGCCGGCCGTATAAAAGTCTTTCGAGTCATTCGAATAATACCGCGTGGTTTTGCTGGTGTTATAATTATAGATCCACATTGTTCGCCACGTTACAGCACGGTTCAGGTTATTGGTGGTAATAGAAATATCCACTCCCTGCCCTTTCATGTCGGCCACATTCTTTACAATATCCAGTGAACGCCCCCAGGTAGTGTAGTCCAGCGGCGCCGGGCCATACAGTTTGGTTCCCTTTTTCAGGTAGTATTCGATCGAACCACTTGCTATATCCCGAACCAGCCTAAAATCAACGCCAAAATTCACTTGTCTCGATTTTTCCCATCGCAGTGAAGGATTGTTCAAGCTATTAACCCGCTGTACCGGGAAACCTGTAACCGGATCCGATAGTGCTGAAGAAATAGGAAGCGGCGTTTTTCGAGGGTCCAGGTTACCACTATACCCGTAGGTAACCCGTAGCTTTAGGTAAGGAAATGCTGTGGCCTTATAAAACCGCTCGTTCGACAACAGCCAGCCAATACCGGAAGACCATAAGGGGTTCCATTTATCATTGGTTTTGAGCCCAAAAATATTTGCCGCATCCTTTCTGAAACTTCCGCTCAGGGTATACTTTTTTGCAAGCGTATAAAAGCCATTGGCATAGGTACTTACAAAGCGGGTAAGGCTATACCCCGAAACGCCCTGGGTGGTTGGTATGCGCTCAGGAGTACCGGAAATATAAGTTGGATAAATTGCTACAGGATTTATTCGAACTTGCGACAGGGGATCCTCCTGGTAACCAAATACGGTAAGTGATTGCCTGGGCTGATTTAGCGCCTCGCGCACTTCTCCGCCCAATATTGCAGTAATGCCGTGTGCGCCCCATTGCTGCGAAAAATTCAACTGCCCCCGCAGGTTTTTTGCTACCAACGACCGGTCTGCCATTGAAAGTATGGCCCCGCGGGGTACATTAGACCTCTTTCATAATTCGAAATTCACATTGGTGTAAAAGTTTTTGATATGAAGTTGGGGTAAATTGGTTTTACCTTTGTGATGCGCTATAAACAAATCGGGAATCTTTCGGCTGCTCAGTTTCAAAGGGCT
>NZ_JASLGT010000006.1 GCF_030150205.1 Niabella sp. | reverse complement strand
ACAACAAAATATTCAACAGCCTTGACGATGTAGAAAACACATTAGTACGCGCGTTGGAGTCATATTACCAAAACCCCGGGGCAGTAAAACAACTATCAAAAGGATATGACTATTTTAGTAATAATGATAGCGGTTAATTATCAGCATGTTTTAGTGCAGTATACCCATTTTCCAACGTAAAGTTGTAATCAAAAAGTTTGTAATATTTTTTTCGATTACAAAAATGATGATTACAAAATAGACGCTCCCTGAAAAAGTTGACACGGAGATGTAAAAAAGCCGCTCATATTTTAAATGTGATTATAACCCGTTCAAAACAAGAATTTTTTGTTTTGAGGCCGCCCAATGGGGAGCACTATTTTCTTTTATATACCGGAACCGTGCTGCAGGGTTCTCCATACATCAGGCTTTTAACCACGGGAAGCAACTTTAAGGAAATCTGTGCATAGGCTTCCTCAGATACCGGAATATCGCCGCAGCCTTTGATGACCACGCGCGCATCAGTAAAGGTTTCTGCATCAATGGCGTCAATATTTTTCAGCAACCATTTATTTTTTACAGTAGCCTCATCTCCAAGGCTTACAAATGTGGCAATGGGCTGCAGGTAGCTTACAATAAGCATATACGCCCAAAGCGGAATGATGGCATCTGCAGAACACACAATACCCACCAGCTGGTTCTCATAGGCCGACCAGTCCTGTTCTTTTAGTGCGGCCCGGAAATCTTTTTCTCTCAGGATCATACCCATAAAAAGATACTCCTTGATATCGAAGAGTTTAACCGGTGCTGCAGGATAATAGGATTCCAGGTTAAGGGTAATGATCCCGCTTTCTGCTACTTTATTTCTGATGATAGGCTCCATAACAATAAAACAAAGTTAAGCCGGTGCTGGTTTAATTTCCTAACCGGAAGAACAAATAAAAAGCCCCGCTTTTGCGGGGCTGAAAAAATATGCTGAAAAAAATATTCGATTAATAGAATTTGCTTCTGAAATCCTTGATCGTAGCCGCCTCCCGCAGTGCCTGGATCGACTGGAACTGGGCCTGTTGTTTTGCCTGCATGTAACGCATCTTGCGCAATTCATCCAGGTTTTGAACGGGAACCGGGGTGCTCATTAAATTATCAACACGTACCACGTATACGCCCTGGCTACCGGCAATAGCTTCGGGGATCATCTTTTGCAGGTTGTCTTTGTTAAATGCAGCACCGATCACTTTGGGTTCAAATCCAACCGCTGAAGGAGATTGACCATTAAAACGCAGGCTGTCTGCTGTTTCTACCGGTTGTTTCAGTACAGATGCCGCTGCTTCCAGTGTGGTGATCTTGCCGATTTTATCACTGATGATCTTTGCCTTTTTCTGATTGATAAGCAGCGGTTCCACCATCATGCGGGCCTTAGAAGGGCTCATGGTTCCTTCCTTGTTAACTTCTGTAACCAGTCCTACTACATAATAATCGCCCACTCTTTCCGGCTGGATCACATCGCCCAGGTTGGCCTTATAAACATTTTTTACAAAGCTCCGGGAAGCTCCCAGCCCCTGGATCATGGCGCCGGTAGGCTGAATATCGGTGGCAATGGATTTCATAATGCCTTTATCTTGCTGCAGTTTTTCGGCAGCAGCATTAAAGGCCTTTTGGTTGGTAGCCTGCGCTGCAAAATGCGTAGCGGCACTGCTGGCTGCATTATCCGTTTCCTGGCTGGCCTCAATCGGCTTGGTTACATAAGCAATCTTATAACCGGTAGCGCTTCCTTTGGTGCCCAGCACTTCAATAATATGGTAGCCGTAGTCGGTTTTTACAATGCCCTTGCTGCCCACAGGATGGGTAAAGATGTAATCATTAAAAGAAGGCATCAGTTGCCCGGAGGGCACATTGTCATACACTCCGCCGGTTTGTACGCTTCCCTGGTCGGTAGAAAACTTTATCACCAAAGAGTCAAAATTGGCACCTTTTTGAATTTCTGCAAACAGGCTGTCGGCCAGTTTACGTGCGGTAGCAGAATCTCTTAAAGGGATTTGCTGACCGCTTTGAGGATCCTGGGTTGTTAATCCTATCAGGATATGCCGTACTTTAACAGTGTCTGGCATGCTGGTAGTAGCAACAATTTTTGCCAGGGCATAATTATTGGCATCTACATAGGGGCCATAAATATTGCCTGTACCTACCCGGAGGATGGAATCCTTCATAGGCACCTGGATGCGGTTGCCACTGATAAAGCCATCATAGTAGTTATTGATGCCCTCGCTTACCAGGAATTCTTTTACATTATGCGTGCTGTCAAATGCCGGCTTCAGATCCAACACCCGCTGACGGGCTGCAGCGCTGTCGGCAGCACTGGGCTGTGCATTAAACGCAACATAAGAAATGCCACGGCTTTCCTGTTGTTTAAAGTCGCTTTTATGTTTGTTGATATAGTCCTGTATATCGCCATCGGTAACCTTCACTGCAGAATCGGAAATGCTGGTATAAGGAGCTCTTACAAAAGAAACCTTCGACATCAGGGCTTCATCGGCCTGCCGTTTTTCCATCATCCATTTGGGGAAGTTAATGCTGGTGGTTAACAGGGCATCGTATTTCTCCGCCTGACGCTGGAGGATCAGCTGGTCCAGGAATCCATTGATCTGCGCTTTTTGTTCTGCGCTTCCTTTGGATTTGATATCGTTGATCTGTTTCTGTGCAGCATTGGCATCAAATCTTCCGGTTTGCGGGTCTGTAAAGCCTTGTGCCAGCTCCTGGGGAGGATTGGCTCCGAAAAGCAGGTCATTCAGCTCTTTCTTGCCCACTTCCAATCCCAGCTTCTTAGATTCCTGGGAAAGCAGGATACGGGAAACTTCCTGGCCCCAGGCCATTTCGTTGGCCTGCTGGGCAGCGCCCTCACCTCCCGCCATTCCACGGGACTGCATCATTTGTGTTTGCTGTTCTACAAGACCGCTGAATTCCTGAAACTCGATTTTTTCTCCGTTTACTTTTCCAATGGTGCGGACATCTCCTGTGAAAAGGCTGCCTCCGTTCTCAAAAGCAAGCATCACAACAAATATGACCAATGCAAGCCCAATGATTACAGCCATCACCTTGCCATACTTGTCCTGAATGTTCTGTATTACTGACATGTTAAATAAGATAGTTAATTAAAAGGTTGGCAAAAATAGCGTTTTTAAAGATATCAACAAACTGTGGAAAAAAGGGGGTTAATCGCCCGGAATCGGGTCCCGCCACAAACGAAAATAAGCATGATTACAACCCTTTTTTACCCTTTCCGGATGACTTCATATACATCTTTCCGCCGGTCTGCCAGGTTTTTAACACTTCCAAACTTATGAAGGTGCCGTAACAGGTCGATATCTACATCGCCGATCACTACCATTTCTGTGTTGGGCGTGGCTTCTGCCTCAATACCATTCGATGGAAAGGAAAAATCGCAGGGGGTGAGGATCATCGACTGTGCATACTGGATATCCATATTCTGCACCTGCGGAAGGTTGCCCACATTGCCGGCAATGGCCACATAACATTCATTTTCAATGGCCCGGGCCTGTGCACAATGCCGTACCCGGAAATAGGCGTTCTGTGTATCGGTAAGAAAAGGCACAAAGAGGATATCCATTCCCTCATCGGCCAATAGCCGGCTAAGCTCCGGAAATTCAGAGTCGTAGCATACCAAAATACCCACCTTACCGCAGTCGGTATCAAAAGTCTTTACCTGGCTGCCGCCCACCATGCCCCATACCCGTTCTTCATCGGGGGTAACATGGATCTTTTCATATTTATCAATGGAACCGTCCCGATGGCAGAGATATCCCACATTGTAAAGACGGCCGTCCACCACCTCCGGCATACTGCCCGTTACTATATTTATATTATAGCTTACCGCCAGGGCCGCAAACCGGTCCCGTATAACGGTGGTGTATTTTGATACTTCTTTTACCGCATCGGCAGCAGAAAGGTGGTCGTATTCTGCCATCAGCGGGGCATTAAAGAATTCCGGGAACACCGCAAAATCGCAACGGTAGCCGGAAACCGTATCAATAAAGTACTCCACCTGGGTCATCATCTCTTCCAGGTTCCTGTATAAGCGCATCTGCCATTGCACCAATCCCAGGCGTACCACGCGTTTAAGGGGAAAGGCCTGTTCATTGCGGTCTTCATAATAAATATTATCCCATTTCAGCAACACACCGTATTCGCTCGATTGCACATCTCCATGGAGGTAATTTTTTATAATACGTACCGGGTGAAAGTCATTAGAGAGCTGAAAGTCAAGCACCGGGTCGTGTAGTTCTTTTTGCTTCACCTTCTGAATGTATTCACTGGGTGTCATTTCCCCGGCATATTTGTGATATCCGGGTATCCGTCCGCCAAATACAATGCCTTTCAGGTTCAGGCGTTCTGCCAGTTCTTTCCGGTAATCGTACAGGCGCCGTCCCAGGCGCATGCCGCGGAACTGCGGTTTAATGAATACATCAATACCATATAAGATTTCACCTTCGGGGTCATGCGAGTTAAAGGAATAATTGCCGGTAATACTTTTATAATTGTGCCGGTTATTCACTTTTTTTTCATCCACAACGATCGAAAGCGCACAGGCGGCCATCACTCCATTTATATAGATCGCCACCTGCCCTTCCGGAAAAAGATTAATAAGCCGGTTGATCTGCTCCCGCTGCCAGTAGCTTTCCGGCATGCTGGGATAGGAGGCGATCATGGTTTCCTTAAGGGCATCGTACTGATCCTTTTCGAGTGTTTTTATTTCAATATTGATCGGGTCTGTCATAGTAACAAATTTAACGTAAATAATCCGGCCGGGACTCTTGTGCGGATCGTTGCAGATGCCTCTTATAATCAGCGCATCTGCGGCAAACCATCCGGCGAAGGGCGCTTTTCCTCTAGTGAATGCAATCGGTTGAGCAGCCGAATCACCCGGTTTCGCAATATATTCGCATCATACAAAAAATACGCTTTATGAACCGTTCCGTAAAAGGATTGTTTGCAGGGTTGCTGCTTTTTTCTTCCGTTGTACATGCCCAGTCCATCACTGTTCCCATGGGAGGAAATGCCTGGGCGCTGGACCGAAATGAGGAGGGCATACGGATACGCAATAATGGAGTAACTAACTGGACAAAGATCGATGATGGGTTTACCGCCTACTTAAGGGTAGCACAACCGGGAACGCTTAAAGTATGGCTGGAAACCGGCACTGTTACCGGTACTCCGGAAATCGCCATGTCTGTATTCGGGCAAACTAAAAAGACAATTTTAAAAGGAGCCAGTGCTTCTTTTTATATTGGGGAATGGAATATAAAGGATAGCGGCTATGTGCCCATTGTAGTGAAAGGGATCCGGATAGACGGCTGCTGTTTTCCGGATGTTACAGCCCTGAAGTTGGAAGGATCGGCGCTTACTGATAAAGCCAGTTACACGAAGAATAATGAAGGCGGCTTTTTTCATTGGGGCAGAAGAGGCCCATCCGTGCACATGGGTTACCAGTTGCCAAAAGATGTGGATGCGGAATGGTTTTACAACGAGGTAACCGTACCTGAGGGCAATGATCTGATCGGATCTTATTTTATGGCGAACGGTTTTGGAGAAGGCTATTTTGGCATGCAGGTGAATTCCGCCACAGAGCGCCGCATCCTGTTTTCCGTTTGGAGCCCTTACCAAACCGATGATCCCAAACAAATTCCCGAAGACCATAAGATCAAGATGCTGAAAAAAGGCGAAGGCGTTTATTCCGGTGAATTTGGCAATGAAGGATCTGGCGGACAAAGTATTTTGAAGTACAACTGGAAAGCGGCCACCACGTATAAGTTCCTGTTGCATGTGGTGCCGGATGGGGATAGTCATACGATTTATACCGCTTATTTTTATGACGGTGCAAAAAATACCTGGTTGCTGGTAGCCAGCTTCCGGCGTCCGAAACTGGCCACTTACCTGAAGCGGCCGCATTCTTTCCTTGAAAATTTTAGTCCTAACCAGGGCGACCTGGAGCGGAAAGTGTTTTTTGGCAACCAGTGGGTACGGGATACCAAAGGCAACTGGCATGAACTGACAAAGGCGCGCTTTACTGCCGATAATACGGCGCGCGTTGGTTATCGTAAAGACTACGCCGGCGGTGTAAAGGGCCAGCAGTTCTACCTGCGGAATTGCGGATTCTTTAATGACTTTGTTCCTTATGATACAATGGTAGAACGGGAGCCCACCGGCAAGGCCCCACAAGTGGATCTGAACGCATTGCCATAAAATAACGCTTATCTTTTTATCTGGCCATCTTCTTTTATATAAGGAGATGGCTTTTTTTTATACCTGTTTGCCGGGCAGACACCCATATGAATGCATCCGTTTTTCTACACCCATCTGTGGGTTATGTCAACAGAATAAACGGACATGTTCTCTTTCATTAATAGTCTACTTGTTTTGTAGAAATTTATTTTGTTAATAATATTTTAGCAATTACCTTTGCCCTGTCTTAACAGACAACTTATCAAGAAAGACTGAGGGAGATGGCCCTGGGACGTCTTAGCAACCGACTTTAAAGGGATTGGTGCTACATCCATCCGCCAGAGGCGGAAAGATAAGTGAGTCGTCAATGTGCTCTGCATTGTCTGCTATTCACGATTTTCTTTCCATAACAAATTTTTTAAACGGCAATTTTTGAACATGAACACAAAAATGCAATTACCCGGGCATGACCATGTGTCGCCCAATTGCCGGCAGATGAACTGTCGTAACATACAAGCACCACAACTTCTTATGATGAGGTTGGCGTGTTGTTGCTGCTGATCTTAATCCCTTTTTCATTTCAGTTTTAATGAACGGTCTGAAGCCGAACGGGATCCGTATGCTTTGGCCGTAACCATCCGAATATTTTAAAATAGAATGTAACAATGAACCAATTTCTAAAAAGACTCATTTATGCAGCGCTCGTTCTTTTTCCATTACTGGGTACTGCGCAGTCGGCAACCATCACAGGAACTGTACAGGAACTGCAGTCGGGCACACCGCTGGCGGGGGTAACGGTAGAAGTTTCCGGTACCAACCGGCGTACAATTACCGGTGAACAGGGTAATTTTTCGATAGCGGCAGGACCGCATGCCATCCTGCTTTTTTCCTATGTGGGATACGCTAACCGGCAGGTAAATACCGATACCATAAAGGGAAACCTGCTGGTGCCATTGCAAAGTTCAAACACGGCGCTCGACGAAGTAGTCGTAACGGCCCTGGGTGTTTCCAAGTCCAAAAAATCGTTGGGATATGCCACACAGGAGCTAAAAGCAAAAGATATTTCAGAAGCCCGCGAAACCAATATTGTAAATGCAATGGCGGGAAAGATTGCCGGGGTACGGATCACCAATACACAGGGTGATATGGGATCCTCGCGGATCGTGATACGGGGCGAAACGTCTATTGCCGGAAATAACCAGCCGCTGTTTGTGGTGGATGGGGTTCCGGTAGATAACTCGCAGCTGGGCGCCGGAGGGTCGCGCGATTTCCGCAATGCGATCGCCGACCTGAACCCGGAAGATATTGAAACCATCAGCGTACTGAAGGGGCCCAATGCAGCAGCACTTTATGGTTCACGGGCTGCGCAGGGGGTCGTGCTGATCAAAACAAAGAGTGGAAGAAGCAAAAAAGGCCTGGGTGTAACGTTAAACTCCAATGTGAATATTGCCAAATTGCTGATCCTGCCGGAGTATCAGAATGTTTTCGGACAGGGATCGGAAGGCAAGTTCAGCTATGTAGATGGCAAGGGCGGCGGCACAAACGATGGGGTGGATGAAAGCTGGGGCCCGAAGCTGGATGGGCGCTTGATCCCACAATTCTATTCTAACGGTCAACCCGTGCCTTTTGTGGCCCATCCCAATAATGTGCGGGATTATTTTAGAACGGGCATTACATACAGCAATGGTATTGCATTGGCCAATGCCGGTGATAATTACGATTACCGGATTTCTTATAACAATGAAAAGCAGTTGGGGGTGGTGCCCAACAGTGAGGCAAAAAAAGACAATGTATCTTTTAATGCCAATTATAATGTTACAACTAAATTAAAGGTAGGTGTGAATGCTAATTATGTAGTGAACGATGCACCCAATCTTCCGGGAGCGGGTGGTAAAAGGGCTACCAGTACCATGCTGCAATTTACCTGGTTCGGGCGTCAGGTAGACATTGGTCAGTTAAGGAATTATAAGGATGCAAACGGCAATGGCATCAACTGGAACAACAGCTATTACAGCAACCCTTACTGGATCGCTTATGAAAATACCGTAAGCCAGCGCCGGAACCGGATTATCGGGAATGTGAATGTTAATTATACAATCCTTGACGGACTAAGCGCCAATTTCCGCACGGGTACCGATTATTATAACGACCGTCGCAAGCTGAAAATAGCTTACGGAACCAATGGCACACCCTTCGGCTCTTATGAGGAAGATGCATATGCGGTAAATGAAAATAATACAGAGGCTACATTGCGCTACAACAAAAATCTCAACAGTAATTTTAGTCTGGACGCATTGGGTGGATGGAACGTTCGTACGAAAGTGTATGAGGAAAACATACAACAGGCGCCACGTTTGGCAGTGCCAGCGGTATATACGCTGGCCAACTCCAGGGATCCGCTGATTTCATCCAACTTTTATTCAAAGTTGAAAACGTACAGCGCCTTTGCTTCGGCACAACTGGGCTATAAAAACTTTGCTTTTGTAAACCTTACGGCGCGTAATGATTGGTCTTCAACATTACCGGAACAAAATCTTTCCTATTTCTATCCGTCGGTAAATGCGAGCCTGGTACTAACCGAAGCGTTGGATATCAAAAATAATACACTCAGCTATCTGAAATTAAGAGGTGGCTGGTCAAAAGTGGGGAGTTCGGCAGATCCTTATCAGTTGATCAATATTTTTAATTTTAATGCGCCGTTTTTAAACAGTCCGCAACTGGTGACTTCCGGAGTGGATCTCAATCCCAATCTGAAATCAGAAAGTACCAGTTCTACAGAGGCTGGGTTGGAAGCCGCATTTTTTAATAACCGGGTACGTCTGGATCTGAGCGTGTATAATACCAACAGTATCGACCAGATATTGAAAGTAGATGTAACCGCAGCAACAGGGTACAATCAAAAATTGATGAATGCAGGGAAGATCAATAATAAGGGAATTGAGGTGCAGCTGGGGATTATACCTATAAAAAAACAGGATTTTCAATGGAATGTAGATCTGAATTATGCGGCTAACAGAAGCCGGGTGCTGATCCTGGATTATGAAAAGCGTTTACAGAATTATGTACTGGGATCCTATCGCAGCGTGCAGGTGCTTGCTTCTGTTGGGAAACCCTATGGTACCTTGTTTGGCAATGCTTACCTCCGGGATGCACAGGGAAATATTGTTGTAAACAATAGTGGTATTCCGCTGGCCGATCCGAATAAAAAAGTGTTGGGTAAATTTACACCTGACTGGGTAGGCGGTATCAGTAATAGCTTCTCCTATAAAAATTTTAATCTTTCCTTCCTGGTGGATGCCAGCATTGGCGGCTCGCTATTTGCCGGAACCAATTCTACCGGGAGCTACACTGGTGTATTGGCGCTTACGCTTCCCGGGCGGGATGCGGAGCACGGCGGACTTAGTTATTACTATCCGGGCAATGACAAGAAGAACGGTACAAAGGCAGGCGCCAGCGGCCCCAACGGGGAAACGGTGTATGATGATGGTATGATCTTTAACGGGGTAGCTGCCGATGGTAAAAAGAACACTGCTATTATTCCCGCATCCCAGTATTATAAGGCCTCCCGGAGCATTGAAGAGGAATACGTGTATGATGCTTCTTATGTAAAGCTGCGGGAAGTAAAGCTGGGGTATAACCTGCCGGCACAGTGGATCCGTAAGATCGGTTTTCAGGGAGCGTCCTTTTCTGTAGTTGGACGGAATCTCTGGATCATTCATAAAAATGTTCCCAATATCGACCCTGAAGTGGCTTTTAACACCGGCAATGCGCAGGGACTGGAAGACCTCACGCTTCCTACTGTGCGGAACATCGGATTTAACCTGAACCTTAAATTTTAAAATGGCAGTCATGTATAAAAATATATTCAAATTATTTGTAGTTCTTATTACGCTATCTTTTACTGCCTGCAAAAAGAACCTGGCGGAAATCAACCGGAACCCGAATGCGGTGGAAGATCCGCAGCCGGATTATTTGTTGACCGCAGCTGAAAAGATTGCAGCCGATATGTATTGGGGGGCGGATAATAATTTTAATTCCAGTTTGCTCATCATCCAGCATTGGGCCAAGATCCAATATACGGAACCAGACCGTTATATCTTCAGCAATAGCAGTTTCACTTCGCTTTGGAATACGGGATATGCCCAGGTGATCACCAACCTGAATACGATCATACAGTTTCCGGATGAGAAAGCCAATGCCAATTATAAAGCCGTTGCTACCATTCTGCGATCCTGGATATTTCAACTATTGACGGATGCATATGGAGCCATCCCGTATAAAGAATCCGGAAAGATCAAGCAGACCCTCACGCCTGTATATGATTCTCAAAAAGATGTGTACTTTGGTTTGCTGGATGAGCTGAAGTCGGCCGCAGCCATACTGAATCCTGCTGCTGGTGGCGTTTCGGGAGATGTATTATACGGAGGGAGCCTGGCCAGCTGGAAAAAATTTGCGGGAGCGCTCCGGTTGCGTATTGCACTGCGTATTGCAGACCGGGAACCGGAGAAAGCAAAACAGGTGATCAGCGAGGTAACCGCCGACCCATCTTTGCTGATCAGCAGCAACGCCGAAACGGCGCAACAACGCTATGATAAGCCGCCCTTGCAAAACCCGGTGGCCGCCTGGTTTTCTACCAGGGACGATTACCGGGTAGGCAAGACCATCATCGACAAATTATATGCGTTAAATGATCCGCGCCTGGATGTATTTGCCGATAAGCCCAGCGATCGCTCTGTTACGAACTATGTGGGAGTGCCCAGCGGACTCACCAACAGTGACGCCAATAATCTTGGATTTGCAAAAACGTCTAAACCGGATTCCGTGTTTTTCCGGTCGGATATCAATCCAGCGGTAATACTAAGCTATGCAGAAGTGTTGTTTGCAAAGGCTGAGGCGGTAGCGCGTGGACTTCTGTCCGGTAATGCGGCGGATCTGTACAAACAGGCCATTACCGCGTCACTGCAGCAATACCAGATCATCGATGAAAATATAATCAACAATTATCTGAATCAGCCTGCCGTAGCGTATAACGCTGCGAACTATAAAAAGTCCATTGGTGAGCAGAAATGGATCGCGTTATACGGCCAGGGGCTGGAAGCTTTTGCTGAATGGCGCCGGCTCGATTACCCGCAACTGACGGCGGGCGCATCCGGAGTATTGGATGGAAAGATTCCGGTGCGGTTTATTTATCCGGGTACCGAGCAATCGCTCAACGGTGATAATTATAAAGCCGCGGTAGCCGCCCAGGGAACAGATAACCTGCTGACGAAGTTATGGTTTGATGTAAACTGATGTATGCGTCTTGTTTTGGCACAGAACACGGAGATCTTGTCTTTGTGTTTCTGTGCTCAAACGGTAATAACCGCGCAAATGCAAAGACTTAGCGAACTTTACATGAAAGGACTTTGTTTTACTTTAATAGATTTAAAGATCATGCAGAAAATATACCGGTGCTTTTTTTTGATACTCCTTTTGACGGGTTCATTTGTGGCCAGTTATGCCCAGCGTATAAAACCCGGCATCTGGCAGGGCGTTTTACAGCGGCCAGACGGACAAAAGATCATTTTTAATTTTGAATCCGCCACACTAAAAGGAAAGCCGGTATGGTATGTGATCAATGCCGGGGAGCGCCTGCTGGTGGATGCCATCCGGCAGAAAGGCGATTCGATCTGGATCCAGATGCCGTTTTTTGCTTCCGGTTTTGCATTGCAGGTACAAAAGAACGGGACCCTGAAGGGGCTGTATATAAAAAATTATGGAGCACGTAAGGAGGAGATCCCCTTCTACGCTTTGCACGGTGTAGCAGAACGATACCCCTTGGGGAGGCCTGCAGCTGTAGACATCAGCGGGCGCTGGGTGGTAGCCTTTAACTCCGGCAACGGAAAAACGCAGCAGGCCATTGGTGAGTTTGCACAGGAAGCCAATGGCCGGGTCACCGGTACCTTTCTCACTCCTTCGGGTGATTACCGCTACCTGGAAGGATCCGTAAGCGGTGATTCCCTGCACCTCTCGGGTTTTGACGGCGGACATGCATTTGTATTTACTGCTTTACTAAATGATAAAGACAATATCAGCAAAGCGGCGGTGTATTCGGGTTTAAAAGCCACGCAAAGCTGGACGGCTCAACGGAACGATACCGTGCAGCTCCCGGATGAAAATACCTATACTATATTAAGAGAAGGCGAGAGCCGGCTGAATTTCCGTTTCCGGTCTACCTCTGGTGAGTGGGTATCCATTAACGATGCCCGGTATAAAAACAAAGTGGTCATTGTGCAGATCCTGGGTTCCTGGTGTCCCAATTGTATGGATGAAACGGCCTACCTGAGCGATTTTTATGCCCGCAATAAGGCACGGGGAGTGGAGATCATTGGACTGGCGTATGAGCGAACCGGAGATTTTGAGGCTTCGCGGAAAGCGCTGGTACCTTTTCAGAAACGGTACCATGTAAAATATCCGTTCCTGGTAACGGGTGTGTCCGTTTCAGATGAGCAGCGGACGGAAAAAACATTGCCGCAATTGGAAAGTATTAAGGCATTTCCCACATCTATTGTGATTGATAAAAAAGGAAATGTCCGGAAAATACATTCCGGTTTTAACGGGCCCGGTACCGGTAAACATTACGAAGAATTTAAAAAAGAATTTGAAGCGTTTATTGACGAACTGCTGAAGGAGCCTGTCCTGTAGAAGCGGCCTGAATCCTTCATAAGGATCTGCAGTAACCATTAAGAAATGAAGATGCATTAAGGCATCAGGAGCTCCTAATGCCTTAATGGTATAAGAGCATCTGGCTTTTTAAAAATGCACCATTGCCTTGATCACACCCGTTGCGGGATGCAGCCAGCTTTCGAACTGCGCGGGCACTTCGTCAAAGGCCACTGTATGCGTGATATAGTTCTGTGGCCGGATCGCACCATCCTTTATCGACCGGATGACGTGCTCAAAATCTTCTTTTACGGCATTGCGGCTGCTCATTAAGGTAGTTTCCCGTTTGTGAAATTCAGGATGACTGAATGAAAAAGCTTCTTTCTGCAAACCGATCAGTACATAGCGGCCGCCATGCGCGAGGTATTGAATGCCGTTGTTGATGGCCTTCAGGTTGCCGGTGGCGTCAATAACCACGGTAGGGAAATCGCCATTGGTGATGGCTTTTACCTGTTCTGCAGCATCTGCATCCGTTCCGTTCACTACGGCATGCACTCCCAGGTTTTCTTTACAAAACCGCAAACGATCAGTATTGATATCGAGTGCAATTACATGGGCGCCTGCTATACGCGCCAGTTCCATGGTTCCCAACCCAATGGGACCTGCACCAATCACCAGCACATATTCGCCGGGCTGCACATCCGCCCTGCGTACCCCGTGGGCGCCAATGGCCAGTGGTTCGACCAGGGCCAGTTCATCTGCACTCAATCCCTGTCCGTGCAACAGGCTGCTGGCGGGCACCACAATCTCTTCCCGCATACCGCCGTCAACATGCACGCCAAATACGTTTATGTTTGCACAGCAATTGGGCTTGCCGGTACGGCAGGCAATGCAGGAGCCACAGCTGAAATAGGGAATGATGGTTACCAGCTCTCCTGGCTCAAAACCATCTGCTCCGCCACTATAAACCAGTTTTCCGGAAAGTTCATGACCGAGGATTCGGGGATAGCTGAAGAAGGGCTGGGTGCCTTCAAAGGCATGGAGATCGGTACCGCAGATGCCAACACGTTTGAGACGGATACGGGCCATGCCGGTGCCCGCTTCCGGAAGCGCATCTTCGCGAAAGGCAAAATGACCGGGGGCTGTGCAAACAAGAGTTTTCATACTACAAAATTAATTGTTATTTCGACAATTGATAATGGATTGTGCATTTAATGTGGCAGGTCTGATGATCGTGTCAGAAAATCAAAAACCTGGCAGGAAGATCATCGTTTTTGTTGTGTGGACTGGTATGCTATGTTCCTCATCTTGTCGAGAATTAAACCGGTACGGGCTTCTTCCCCATAGGGCAATGCAGTTGCTACCGACTCTCTTATATGCGGGTTGACTAAGAACTCCATGCAGCTGTTTTCCAAATAAGTTTTGAGATCAGCGTCTTCATGATTAAGGGCTTGTTCTTCGAGAGCGCTGCAATTGTCAAAAAGAAAAATAATATCTTCAAAATCCTGGCTCGCCCGCAGGTCCGTTCCGCCTCTGTTTTTTAATGCCTCCAGTTTTGTGGCAAGAAAATAGGGAAGCGGAAGCAAAAAAACCTGAATGCCCGTTTCTATTTCTTTTAAAATTCTTTTGGCCATTCCCATTTTGTACCATTGATTGCTGAAGCCGAGTATTTCGCTGCTTGTGGGCATTATATCAACAGTAACTCCTTGATATATCCACCTGCAAATTGGAGCGCCTGCCTGTTGGTCATTTATAAAGCCCAATTTGCGTAGCCTTGCTTCTAATTCAATATATAGAATCCTTGAATTGATTTCAATGATACAATCTACATCGATAGTGGGGCGTATATCAGAATACGCCGGATCATCTGCATAGAGCGGAACAACGGCCCCTCCAACAAAGGCGACATCTTCGCTTAGATTTGCCAGCCCTTTTGATACGATACGTATCCTGTACAGGCTATCCTGCATTATTTAAGTATTTATCCAGTTCTTCAATAGCAGCTTTAACTTCTCTTGCTTTTCCCATACGCAATGTATCTATGATTGCTAATAACTCGTAAAGCTGGAGGTCTTCTTCAATAATTTTCGGAACCGTTTTGTAAAGGGGCGACAAAGAGAAACCTCTGGCAGTCCCTTTTGAAAAGGGCCAAACATATATATCCTGATTATTTCCGAAATATTTATTTATGGGAGATGCCGCGTATGCTGTAGGAATTCCTCTCACCCGGGGACCAATCCTGACGGGAAACACATATTTTAATCCATGAATTAAAAACTCTCGAATGGCCTGTCGGTTCAGCTGTTTTTTGGAGACGTCAATGAACCCGGAGATAAAAAGACGATTGAATACTTTTGTTAACTCCGCCGGGCTGATCCCTACGGCCTTGGCAACCTGATATTGAGAGAGCCCCTTGCTTTTTATAGAAAGCAATTTAAGAATAACAAGAATGTCTTGGGGTTTCATCTTGCAAATCTATGCTAATGTTTACAATTTACAAATTGTAAATTATTTTCATAAATATTTGATATGCACTGTATTATATGTGGATTATAAATACGGATAATCTTCTGCAATTAAGCCATCTTCCTTCAGCCGGTTCCAGAAATCAACCGGGATCTCTATATGGCCCATTTCTACATTCTTACGTACGCGGGCGGGGTTGCTGCTGTTTAGAGCAATGCTTTTTACTCCGGGTACATGGAGCCCAAAATAAATGGCAGCAGCAGCGGGGTCGATCTCAAATTCCCTGCAGATCTCATAATACCGGTCGCGCCACTGGTAATAGTGTGCATGTTCCGGGTTATTGCGGTCCAGCAGGATATAATTAAAATAATCGCTGCCCATCAGGAAGCCGCCGTGGAATACCGCGGAATTGATGATCGAAATGCCTTGCTGGTACAGGCTGTCTATAAAGGCGATCAGGTCTTTGGGATGATGGTAGATGGTAAAGCTGTTGGCGATCATCACCCAGTCCAGCTTTACATCCTTAGCAATTTTTTCAATCGCCTTCCAGTCCTTGGCTCCAATGCCGATGCCGGCTACTTCGCCTTTTTCTTTTAACTCCGTGAGTGCCCGGTAGGCGCCCAGGATATCATCGTAGCGTTTCTGATAATCGGCTTCATCTGTGGCGGCAGCCAGGTATTCGTCTGGATCATGTATGGATACCAATTGTGGAATATAACCGCCCAATAATTCATTTCCCTGCCGGAAACATTCTAAAATACCTTCGTAGCTGATCTTTTGTTCAGCATCGTTCTTCAGCTCATGCCAAATGCCTTTTTCAAAAGTGGGTTCAGGTGTGATGAGGGGTTTTTGCACCCAGGCCAGTTTATTGCTGATCAGGACCTCGTTTTTTTTAATACCCAGGTCTTTGAGGCATTTACCCAGTTCCTCCAGGGCCAGCCCGGCTCCGTATTTTCCGGCTGAGTCAAACAAAGGGGTATCTCCCTCCGGCGTGGCAGCGATATATTCTTTTACAATGGCCAACTTTTCATCATACGGTAATGCCCGGTACAGGTTGCCCAGCAGGCTGGTACCGGAACACACTACAGGTAACTTTATTTGCATGGGTCAAAATTATCTGAAATGAAGAATAATCAACATTCAATATTTGCTGATTTCTATATTTAATTAACCGGTTTTAACAGTTTGAAAGGAGATATACCTGCTCTTTATTCTTCATTGTGGAAATATAACTTATAAAACCGCCCTTTATCATCCTCCCCGTGCTCGATCATATTCCGGTCGCCATGGATATAGATATGAAAATTCTTATCCAGTTTGATCACGCTTTTGTACGCCCGGTTCTGCCGCTTTACGGCTGCGGGGGAGATGGAGAAATTATCGGCTATTTCTATATCCCGTTCGGCGGAATAGTGTTGTTTATAACGATCAAAGCTCTCCACATATTCTTTATGGTGCAACACCTCGTTGTTAAAGGTCTCCTGGTCAAAATGCTGTTTCTCTTTAAAAAAACTGAGGCTCCGGTTCAGCAGGTCTGCCTGATCGGCCTTGGTTACATTATATTGTTCCGGCAAATGGTCTACTACATATGATTTGTACAAGGCCATCGTACTTTCTGTATTGAAATACTGATCCTGGCGTTGCTGGATCCGCAAAAAACTGTCCGTCCAGTAACGGGCCTCCGGCGATTTATTCTTCGTATCTACAATGGAAATAATATAACCGTTTTCCTTGTCGGTATTAAAGATCATGCAGCCTTTGTCCAGTTTGTTGATGTTGATGCCTTCCTCGCTTTCTACTTCAAAGGCATCTTCTACCGGGAATACTTTTAAAAAAGGCTCTTTGTTTTCCGATTTGAACAGCCCGATGGCGTCCACCGTTTCACCGTTCAGCAGCCCTTCTTTAAAATACACCACGTAAAATTCACCCCCTTTAATGCTGGGATGGGTACCCTGGTTGTACAGATGCTGGGCCAGGTTTTTAGATTGGGCCAGGGTTTGTTCCGGCTTTTCAAAAATAGCGGAAACATAGTTCCAGGCTTCATTGGTGCTGATATGCCCCTCGGCGTAAAACTGGAAATATTCTTCCGATTTAAACGGATTCAGAAAATAGCGGGTCATCAGGTCCTTAACCTCCGGATCTACCGCCAATTCCTTTTTGGAAAGCGTCAGGTATTCCTCCTCCAACTGGTTGCCCACTTTATGCACGGCGATATGGGTAATGGCCGATCCTTCAAAATACTGCATGCTGCTGTTTTAAACGGGCCGTAAAGTAATGCAAAATGCGGGAAATCGGATATTTGCTTCATGTTGTGCGGGACGATCTGCAAATAATACTGGCTGCCGCTGATGCGCAGATAAGCGTTGCATGTGGCTATCAGGGAATTATTTTAGTCATTCAAAGTTAAAAACGGATCTGCGCATCAGCGGCCGTATCATTTAAAGGTTCCATCGTTCTTAGAAATTGCCGAATTCATTTACCTTCGGCCCGGTCTTAAAATCATTATCCTACCCGCTTATGAAGATAAAATCGATATTATTCCTCTCGTTGATTGCTGTTTCGTTCGTTGCCGGGGCCCAGACGCCTGCGGTGAATCATGTAATTACGCATAACCGTACAACAGTTATCTGTGATCCTACCAAAGGGGAGAAGGCCTATCCCGCCTGGGGCGTATTCCCTAAAGAAAATACACCTGTACGTAAAATAACCATGCATCTTACTTTGGGAAGCCCGGACAGTTTACTTACCGCGCATTGGGACTACCTGGATCATATTACATTGCGGCGGAAAGGCGGCGCGAAGGGCGCGGAACTGAATTATGAATTGGGCAGGATGCTTACGCCTTACGGCAGTATTTATAATAAAGGCTGGAGCTGGAAATGGCAGGTAGATGTTACAGATTTTTCTCCCTGGCTACGTGATAGTGTGGAAATTGTGTACACACATTCCGGTTACGAAGGCAATACGGTGGGATGGGCATTGACGATCGATTTTGAAATAGTATCCGGACCGCCGGTTGTAACTCCGCTGGGCATGGTCCCTCTTTGGAACAAAGGGTATAAATATGGCGATCCAAAAGCGAAGATTGAAGACAGTTTATTGCCGGTTAATTATACATCGGTTGCCGGCGCGGTGCTCAATCGCATCCGCATTCAGCATACCGGGCATGGGATGGACCGTCCGCGAGGGTGCAGCGAGTTTTGCAGCCGCTGGCGGGATCTGAGGCTGGACGGAAATATCATCGATCATCGCAATATGTGGAAAGACTGCGGAGGCAACCCGCTCTATCCACAAGGTGGTACATGGATCTACGACCGCGCCTACTGGTGCCCCGGTGATTTACAGGAACCAGATGTAATTGATGTATTTACAAAACCCGGCCGTCATGAAGCGGCATTGCAAATGGAGCCCTACACAGCTACTGATAATATACAGGCCGTTGAGAATATTTCAGCCTATTTGTTCCAGTATTCCGCACCCCGGCAAAAAACAGATGCGGCCATTGACGCTATTATGGTTCCCAGTGATGAGCAGCGGTTTTTCCGGTTGAACCCGGCAAGCGCTACCCCACGCATAATAATACGGAACCTGGGGGCAGAACCATTGCGTGCGCTTACCATCGTGTACGGAACAGACGGCTTTGAGAAAAAGACGTTCCGCTGGAAAGGGTATCTTTCGTTTAATAAAACAGAAGAAATATTGCTGCCCGGCGAGATCCGGGAAAAAGAAGGTGTTAATACCTTTAGCGTAGTGCTTAAAAATCCTAATGGGAAAAAAGATGCCTGGTCTGGTGATAATACGCTGCAGGCGAGCTTCACCGCCCCGGTAAAGCTGCCTTCGGAATTTGTGCTGCAACTGCTTACCAATAACAAACCAAAGGATAACCGGGTATATCTGGTAAATAGCAAGCTGGACACGCTTTTTCAAAAAACACCGGCCCAGTTGGAACCAGGGACGGTTTATACAGATACGATCCGCCTTGCAGCAGGTACGTATTCTTTATATTTGACAGACACTGCGGGTGATGGACTGGAGTTTTGGGCAGAGCCCCGGAACGGGGATGGCTACCTGCGTTTGTTTGATTTGAAAGGGAACCTGATCCATGCGTTTGAAAGCGACTGTGGCAATGGCGAAATGCTAAGCTTTAAAGCGGTGCCCGGTTTTATGCCGGATACCACCCAACCCAAACATGCATTTTCGCTTTATCCCCGGTCTGTAATTGATCAAACGCAGCTAAGTGTGGTATCCAACAAGCTGAGCAATATGACAGTAGTGATTACGGTAGATGGCGTGGTTTGGCAAAAACATGAGTACAAGGCTATAAAAAATGCGGTGTTTGGTTATGACCTTACCCACTTGCCTGCCGGAAGAATTGTGGTGGAAGCATTTATGGATGGCGTAAGTCGTTTTAAAGGCCGGATCAATAAACGGAAATAACGATTGGTGGGTTATAAAAGCTACGTTTTCTTTCAGCGGGATCGTCTGCACCTGCTTATGTTTATAAAAGAAATATGTAATACCGATTAGACATTAATTTAATATCTTTTTGTATATTTGAGTTATGGGTAAATTAAAAGAGCTATTCATTAAAGAGAGCCTTCCAGAACTCCGTCATTTACAGAAGCAAAATCCTTCTCAGTTTAAGCGTGTTCAA
>NZ_JASLGT010000032.1 GCF_030150205.1 Niabella sp. | reverse complement strand
ACCATCCGGATCGATAAACCGTACCGGATTATCAAAAGCATAATTGTAAGGAGAAAATCGCCGCATTTGATCAGCCAAAGGGTCTGCAACATGCCACCTTCCGATCTGTGCATCGTAATACCTTGCTCCGTAATCATATTGATCTAACCCCAGGTCCTGTTGCAGCTCCTTACCATTATACAGCTTCGCATTTCTTAAAGAAGCTGTGGTCGCCAGGGTAGAGATCCCTTTCATCGTTAATCCAAAAGCATAGTAGTGCGTTTCCTCTAACAGCGTCCCATTCTCTTGTAGCATCATCCGAACATTTCCTAAATGATCATGCAGGAAATAATCATAAACAATACCTCCACCGTTATCCGGACGTATTCGCCCCTCTTGCATACCGATGTGCTGCAGCACATCATTTTCAAAGATCATTCCACCCAGGTAGGTAGTGATTTTTTGCGGCTGACCTATTTCATTGACCGTCTTACTCAGTTTGTTACCCGCTGCGTCGTATTGATAAACAATCGTTCCTCTACCGGCTATCGTTACCTGCTTTGGTAAATTTAAGATATTATAGGCAATATTTTGAATGTTCTTGTTTTTATCCTGCGTCAGGTTGCCGTTTGCATCATAGCTGTAATCATCGTCCACATTTGTTCCGTCATTAAAATCACCCAGGGCATGCGTACGCGTATCCCCCGCGTTATCCGTTACCCGGGCCAGTTTATTGCTGCCCGGCTGGTAGGCATAAGCCAGCTGATCAATCAATATCGTGCTGCCACCAGCCAGTCCCCACTGGCTCATGGCTTTAATATTGCCATTTAAGTCATAAGCGCCATTGTTGGGATTAAGTGGATTTCCATCCCCCATTTGGCTGGTAAAATCGATAGCCGTTTTAATAAAGGCCGCACCACTTGCCTCCTTAAAGTCGGCCTTCATTAACCGGTTGGCCACATCATAGCTGTATTCATAACGGCGTATAGGGGCTCCGCCCTGTTGTCCCCGCCAGGTCATGCCCGCGATATTGCCGTTGAAATAACGGGCACCGGTGGTGCCCCCCAGCCCGGGATATTGATCATAATTGAGCTCGAAGCCGAAATGGCCGCCGCTTCCGCCCTGTGCATAGGTCCGGTTCACGCCCAGCAGCCAGCCCCGGATATTGTATTCATAGCTTTGCTGCTCCAACCCCGTTGTTCCATTGGCATCGGTGGGTTGCAGGCTTTTGACGGTAAGTTGCCCCAGGGCATCATATTTATTGATGGCGATCACCTTCTCCGCACCGTTTACCCCTACGCCATTAGCAGTACCATTTACCTCCTTTGTGGTCTTTACCAGCCGGCCCAGGGCATCATAAGTATTACGCGTAATGGTCGTTACACTGGCTGCCGCCGCGCCGGGGCTTTGCTGCCGGCTTACCATTACCAGCGGCTGCCCGCCCCAGCTGTATAAACTGGTCCCAATATCCAACCCATTTTTATGGTTGGTGCTCTTTACCTGTATGGGCCGTCCCTTACTGTCGTAAATCGTCAGAGTATACAAATATTCACTGGTTTCCAGTTTATTTACTTTTGTACCAGTGACCATTCCCTTGGTTTGAACCTCCTTTACATTTGCCTGCGCAAAAGGGAAACTGCTGGAGGGAACGGCTGCAAAATAAGCGGCATCCCAGCTGTTGTTATAGCTTGCATCAAACCCCGTAACACCGGGGTTCTTAGCCGGATCAGCCAGCCAATCATAATTATCATAAAAGGTTTCCGTTAAGATGCTGGCTATCGCCGGGTTATCCAATGTGGTTTGTGCCGGATACTGCCCGTCATAGTTGGTCGTTCCGCTCAGGGCCATGGCTGCACTCCAATGGGTTTGCGGGTCATTCGCTGAAGGGCCCACACTCCACAGCCCGGTTTTTACCGGACGGTTCAGGTAGTCATATTGGGTATAGTTCCATAAATACTGGCTCCGCAGGTTGCCGTCCTGCGTCATTACCAGCCGGTCCCATATATCATATACCATAAATACATCAGCAGCACCCGGCACCTGTTTGATGATCATCCGGTTGCGCGCGTCGTACTCGTACCGGAAGCACTGCTCTTTTAGCAGGGTTGGGGTCAGCACCCAGCTATAGCTCCCTGCCATGGTGTTAACCCCCTCGGGCTGAATCACACAGCGCAAATTGCCTGGGGCATCATAAATATAATATGTGCACATCCATCCGTCGTGGCCGCTACCCGATCCGTCATCCGCTGCCGCGGTCAACTGTACTTTTTTTAAAACAACCCGGCCTTTTTTGTCTTTATACACAATAACCTGCTTCCCATGCTCATCTTCAGTAATCGTTTTGTGCAGTTCCCCCGTAGCATAAGGCCCGCTCACAATATAGCTGCTATTAATGGCACTGCCGCCGGCGCCATTACCCGGGGCCGCATTTATAACATCCCAGATCAGTACTCCTTCCGTAATCGTATTAATGCAATAGTTGCTTTTCATGCCCCGGTGCGGAACACCATTGGCGGGATCGGCACTCCCTGCCCAGCTTTTTCCGGGAGCAAGCACCTCCTGTGCCCGGCCCAGCGGCGAGGCCTCAAACCGGGTCTGGCTATAAAAATAATCCTCACCCTGGGCACTATATCTACTGCTCAGTGCCGACTGCTGTTCCGTAAAAGGGTTGGTTTTAAAGGAACCGGTGGAGGAGGACGAAGCATAGGGCAGGAATTTATAGGCCTCCCGGCCAACACCATCGAACAATACCGGCGCTACCAGGTCCCTGGCATTGGCGGCATCCGTGGCCGCATTCCCGATATCTGTTGTTATCATCGAGCCTTGCTTCTGCACCGTTTGCAAGGGCCGGCCCAGCCCGTCTACATACTGCGTGACCTCTTTGACTTCTGTCAGGGGCCTGGAGGGCAACGCATTCTCATCCGCTGTTGGAGCCGTGGTGGTCCAGGTCCGGATATAGTTCAGCGGGGCATTGGCATCGTAGGTCGGGAGACTTGCGGGGCGCTGAGCAAACAGGTTTAAACTATATAGCATCCCCAGGATCAACAATGATGATAATTGGCGGAACTGGCACATAATGATTTATTTTTAAATTTGTATCACCAACGGTTGGCAACAGTTAAAGAAAAATCTCTTTGATAAAATCGGTTAATATGGGAAAGCGCCCACCATTACCTCATACAGCTGTCCGGCTACAAGGACCACCTGATCCCCGTTTTTGAAATTCTTATAGGCAGAAAGATTACTAATATCAGATACCACGAATTTGAGTCCCCCTTTGTCATAGCGCTGATCGGCCCCTACACGGATACTGATCTTATAGGTGCCGGCGGGGATATGTGCGGTAAACTCCGCTACCGGGTCGTTAATTTGCGACTTGCACTTAACGGTTGCAACCACAGCGTCATTCAGAATAAAGTCTACATAGTACAACGGGTAGATGCCATCACTGGGATCAGTAAGATATACCACGGCAACATCAGCCGTATTATTGGAAGGCGGTACGTCTGGAACAATGCTACCGGATGGCGTTTCAGCTTCCTGCTGTGCAAAAATATCGGCCGTGGACTGGTCATTTAAATATTTGCCGCCTTCCACTATTTTATTATAAAAATACCAGAAACCTGAACCGGCGACATTATGAGAATACATCATCGGAACATTAACCGTCTGTTGCCAGGTAGCCTGCACGGAACTTCGGTTCAACACATTATACCTGTACTGATTTAATATATTGCCATCATGGTCTTTCTTGCGCACTAACCGACCGATAGGATCATATTCAAAATAAGTAATTTTGGCATCTGCGGTAGTATGGCTGCTTACCCCTACCATGGGCCGGTAGGTATAAATGTCTGCCATTACATTCGGCTGGTTCAAGCCGGATAATAGGGTGCGGAGACCGATATCACTGGTGGGATTAATGATCTGCGCATTGGATTTATAAGAAGCCGGGATAAAGGCATAGCGTTGTCCCTTCAGCTCCGCAACAGGATATACATACTGGTATCCCCACAGGTAGGAAACCGGTAGCCCATCTTTGCCTATCAATTCCAGCAGATTTCCGTACTGGTCATATTCCGGAAAGCGGGTAACTACCTGTAATGGCTGACCGTTTACAGAACTGCTGATACTCGCCGGAGCTATTACCCCCAGACCTACTGAAAAATTATTGTATTCCGTTTTACGCCGGCTTATTTCCACGTTACCTGCAGGAACGTCGGTTTCTATTTCTTCCACGGGTAAGCTTACCATATTACGCCCTGCCATGGCATCATATACCGGCGTGCCGCCAAAATTATACGCATATTTTACCTGCTTTTCTATTGTATGCCCTTTACTATCTGTTGTAGTTATTTTTGAAGGATTCAAAAATGGAAGATGATCATAGCTAAATGAGGTTACTGTTTTTAAACTATCTGTATCTGAATAAGACAACTCCGAAACCTGGCTGGGCAGTAATCGGCCCACCGGTATACCATATTCACCAAACATAAAATCAGTCAAATTAAACAATGAACTATTTCCAAAATATTCAGAGGTACTGTATAAGTCAAATGGATTCCCGTAATAGTCTCCGGGGCCAACCGAATATAACGTACGTAAAAAAGAATAATTTACCCGAATCTGCTGGGGCAATGTATATCGTGTGTAACCGAACTCCTTTTTATGAACCAGCTTATACAGCGCACCCAGTTCATACGACTTTGCAGCTGGGTTAAACTTATATTGCTTTATCGATTTTTGTGCCCCGATCATCCATTCGGCACACAGCCGGTTTATATTTGTGCCCCCGATACGGCGGCTAGGGCTTTCTGCATACTGGCGCACCTCATAGTTATCAAAAAAATCACCCGGGGCGTAGTACTCATATACCGTCTTCCCGGTTTCTTTACCAAGGTCCTTGTTATACTCTGTTACTTTTTGATAATAAATGGGGCGGCCATTACCATATGTATAATCCAGGATGGAAGCTGGCTGGTAAGTAGTCTTCTTTTCAACCGTTTTTATTTCCATGCCGGTTTTACTGTTGCGCGGATTACCATCACCCGATCTTAAATAGGCCAAATCCTGCACAAGGCCAACGGCCCCATAATAAAACGCCCCATCTCCCCTGGTTAATTCAGGCTGATTCATTGTCAGACCCGTACCCTCTTCCAACATCCCATACCGGTAGTATTTTTGCCCCAACAGTTTACCGTTTTCATCATGGGTATTAATGCTACGGATGCGTAGGCCGCCTGCAAACTGGGGCAGGGTTTCGGTCACTCCACTTCCGGCATTCCAGCTAAATACCTGGTTATACTGGTTGGATTCAAAGTTAAAATCCGTAAAGCCACCGGTCGGATACACAATCCGTTTTAAGACCCCTGTTTTCATCATGGCCTCATTCGGAAGCTCTGCAGCATTGTTTCCTGTAACAGTCACCGGGATATTAGTTGCAAAGTTTGTACAGCTGAAATGACCATCCCGGAAGAACTTTGCCTCGTTTATCTTAATAGTAGGCAACGCCCACAAGCTGGTACCGGTATTGTTAGCGTATGCAATCTCCATCGTATTCCCATTCCGGTATCCCCAGGCATCCTGTCCCTTTAAATGGTTACCAAAACAGAACCGGGATTCATAGCCAAACGTGTAACGTTCATAGGTGGTTCCTGTGTTTTTAATATGCAGGGAATCCAGGTATGAAGTACCCTGAAAATTAAACCCATTGTACAACTTCGATTCCGTAATATATAGCGGCGCTGTATACGATTGGTAGAATTGTATGGTTTTTATCTCCTCATTGAAGGGGCCCAGTACCTGGATACCGGTTAACCGGTCTGCACCAATAAATTTGATCTTGCCCCCCCTGAAGCTAATCTCATCAACCGATATACCATATACATCCTGCCAACCACGATTGGTTGTTTCTTTTTTTTCATACACAGCATCCATCACATGGTCACTGGCATCGAGATACAGGGCATGAAAATAAGATTTAGGCCCATTACCAAAAACAGCCATATACTTGGGTGTGGCAACACCTTCAAGCCCCACCTGTATATAATCAAAGTCTGTGGTCTGATTCATAGGATACTCATTGGCCTTTGCAAAAACAGTCGGACAGGGCTTTTCATTATCATAGTACTCCACATAATCAATATAGCTTCTGTATGTTGTCATCGTTTTGGGCGTATAGGTAAACGTAAACTCTGCAACCCCCTGCGCACTCTCTATTTTTTTGCATTTCCAGGCAGAACGTTCGCCACCGTTTCCATTATTTGTAAATTCCAACCCCTTTGAAGCATACTGACTCACATCTATACTCCCTCCCGGCTCTCCAAAATAATATTTTGTACCATCCGTATCTGTAATAATGAACTGCCCGTTATTATATTGAATTCTTATATTATCATAAGGAACCGGCACAATACTATACCCGGTACCATTATCATTCTTCTGGAAATAAAATGATCCGGACTTATTCAATAATTTATAGTTAAACTTATCCGGTGCTGCATCTTTTTCCCCGGTTGCCAAAAAGTAATTCTCCAGATAGGTATCCGGATAGGCACAGGTAGTGCAGGTATATGGATTGGCGTAAAATGTTTTTACAAGCGAATTATTAATATACCCTCCGGTTTCAAAATCGCTCTTCCCATTTACGGTGCGCGTAATCTGCAAATCACTGCTCAACGACCAACCCAAACCGGACCGGGTGGCTTGTTCATTGATCCGGAATCCCCCTGCGTGATATACCAGCTCGATCGGCAACTTCATATTTCCCACTGTTACTTCATAAAGCGGAATACGGATATCCGGCAAACCGGTATTATAATCTATGGGGTAGTTTACTTCTTTTGCTAACGCCGCCGCTTCCGGCGTTACGGGCGTAAATTTATTTTCCTGCCCCACCGCAATGGAATAGCTAAAAATCGAAAAAAATTGTAGTAAAAATGCAACTTTGGCTCTCATGGCTTTCATTTTTCAATGTTTATAATTTTCGTTCCCCAAGGGCAGTGGTTTCTAAATACATTTACATTTCTTTATTATAAGGGCACATAGGATTTACCCTGCCTTAAACCTATGGCAATACCAACCTTAAACCGGCCAACATCTAATACTTAAAAAATCGTTATTTTAAAAGAAAATCACTCATTCAATTATTTGGTTGTTTATCATTGTACTTCAGTCGAATTTCCTCTATGTCGATGAACCAAAATTAAGAACCGCTTCAAAAGCAAACAATAGGTAATTATGCGTATTTATGGCACTACTTTTCAAAACCAACGCCGGTTATCAAGAACGGGTTCTATATCATTACTTACATCTAAAACTTCAATTCAACAATACGTACAAATACTTATTTTCCCAGCTATTCCGTTTTGGAATTTTTATTACTAAAATCGAAATTCGGTCCAGCGTTCACTTAAAACCATGAGAATATCTTTTGCTCACTAAAACTCTTGCCATGATTACATTAACAACTGCTAGTTATCATTTAGCTAAAAAATGCCAGGCCCTCATTTCAAAAACCCTTGACAAAGACACGACCATCAGCAACTGGAAAGATGTCGAAAACCCCGAACGAAAATCTGATATTATATTTATCATTTCCAAATATGCGGATGATGTAACTATTACGTTCCTGAAAAAAATAGAGCACTCTAACAAGGAAATCATTTTCATCGCAGAAGTGTTTACCTATCCGTTAATAAAAATGCTTTTAAAGCACAATATTTCCGTCTTTATCGGCATGGATGATCTTGATGAATTAACATTAAAAACAGCGACTGCCGCCGTCTCCAACAATGATCTCTATATGTCGAAATCAATCCTTCAGATCTACAAGAGTCCTCCCAAAAATGAATTAAATCATTTAAACTTATCAAACCGGGAGATCGAAATCATACAGTTAATAGGCGAAGAGCTTACCACATTTCAAATAGCCACTCAGTTATATATCAGCAAAAGAACCGTGGATACACATCGTCAAAATGTCATGAAAAAGCTCAATGTGCATAATAATGTCGGTCTGATTAAAGCAGCTATTACAAACAATATTCTGAGTGTACCAATCGGCATTCTTACGCTTCTAAGCATTTAAACACAAAGTTACAAGCAAGGAACTCAGACTCCAGCCCTCTCTGGAAGATCGAAGGCCTCTGAACAAATAACTTCGGATTGAGCCGCTGACCATCACATTACCCCGGGTGATTATAGATGTTTTGCTTATAACCATGCACCCGCCCATGTTTAATATGCAGCATAATTAATAGAACCTACCGCAGTTCCGATGTTTTATCCAGTTCAAAGCAATCGAAGCTTCGCATCGCAAAATCACAAAGATGATCGAGACCTTTCGGCTTCGCTCAAGCGTGACCAATGCATATGATGTCATCGCCACTTTGATCAGGCTCTTTATCAAATACTGCTAATAACAGATGATGTTATAAATTGGAGACGAATCACACTATCGTCGTGCTGAGCACAGCCGAAGCACCCCTGTGATACCGGACGGACCGAAGATCGGGAGACCTTTCGGCTTCGCTCAAGCGTGACCAATGCATATGATGTCATCGCCACTTTGATCAGGCTCTTTATCAAATACTGCTAATAACAGATGGTGTTATAAATTGGAGATGAATCACACTATCGTCGTGCTGAGCACAGCCGAAGCACCCCTGTGATACCGGACGGCCCGAAGATTGGGAGACCTTTCGGCTTCGCTTAAGGTGACGAATGCATACGATGCCATTGCCACGTTGATCAGGCTTCCTATAGCATACTCAGGAAGACCGCCCGATTTTTGAATGTTATTCATAGCCGTAATTTGAATGACAGGTTCGCTGCCCTACCCGTTTTTAAAATTAACAATTCCCGTTTCAACAAATAACTCTTTTTTACTATATTTATACTGTCAATAAAAAATGACCACTATGAAACCATTACAAACCGTACACAGCCCACCTGGTTTTGCCGCCGTTAACGGGCTCCGGGCATAGCCCGGTACCGGGTACTGCATATCACAACCGAAGCAACGCATCCCCGGGAAAACAACGCCGTTACCGGCTTCCTCATTACCCTTAGCAACCGCGCTGACCGCATCCGGAAGACCGGCAGCCAAAGCGATTCTTCACTGCTCTAAATCGATCGCCATGAACCCACCTCGTAGCAAGACCCTGCAACCCTAATCATCATTGCATTTCAGAAAGCGCCGGGAAGCCGGAACATTCCGCTATCGTTTGAATGTACCCGCATACTGCAGCACCCCTGACGGTGCACGGGCTTTCTATTTGTAAAAACGGCCGCAACCCGGCATACCGTCAGCCCCAACCGGCACCGGTAACGGAACCGCCGTGTCATTATTGTGAACCTGGTTTTGTGCATTTCTTTTTTGTTCACAAAAAGCGGTTCACAAACCGCACCATCCATCATCACGAAAAACGTTTTATCATGATTTTTTTCAGACAAGAAACCCAATTTAACCAAACAGAGCTGGCAGCACTGTTGGGCGTATCAAAAAGTATGATCTCGATGCACGAAAAGGGCGAACGTCCGTTGCCGCTTGAAGCGGAACGGATGCTGCTGGCCCTGCAAAAGACCTGGTCCCTCTTTTTGCAGGAGGGGCCATTACCCGGCCATCATGTTGCAGCAAAACCGGCCGGCTTTGAGCGGCTGCGGTTACTGCTCAACACCTGTACACAAAGGGCTGCAGCCGATGCCGTACGCTACAGTCAGCAAATTGAAAAGATCAGCGATACCCGCAGGGCCCTGGAACAAAAACAACGCTTTCTATACTATTTAATGCAACAGGAAGCCGCCGCAGTTGTACCCCTGCCCGTATTAAAAAACCTGGAACTGGACATCCGGAACCGGATGAAAAACTGTTGCATCGAAAACCAGCGGATCCTTGTTTTTCGCCTGAATTTGTCTACCGCATTACAACAGACCGCCCGCGAGGCCGGCAATGGATTACCCTGAAGGAGCCTGTTAAATATTTTTGAATGCTTGCGGCAACGCTTCGTTTTGGGGAGTGTGCAGCCCTAGGTTTGCTGTATTGTTAACCGGAGCGCTTTCTGCAGCCTGCGGGTACGGTACGGTTCTAACCGGTGGAACCTGCCGGGCCGGCACCCGGGAATAATTCCTGAAGATCCGCGGACAGGATTGGTTTGAGGGCGGCAGCAGGAAGCGCTTCACAAAATTTAAGGTATGACCGATTTTATCCAGGCATTTAAAACCATCACCCAATGCGATCTGGCACTGGCCGCTGCGGCAAAAAAACAAAAGGCGCTGCAAAAGAAGCAACGCAATACAAAGGAGGCCACTGAGCAGTTCCAGGAAACCGTTTCGGGTATCCTGCAGGAAATGACCGGCAGGGAAAAGGACATTGCTGATTATAAACAGCGATTGGCCACGGATCTGAATCAAAAAGAGCGGGATGAAATACAGGACAAACTGGTAAGGGCAGAATATGCCTTATACCAGCTGCAACGCCGCGAACGCAATTATGGCATTGCAGAACTGGCCGGTAAGGACTTCGATCTGGGCGAACTGGATCGCGGGGCAGAAAGCCTGGCTGAATTTATAGCAGCCGTGGAAGCCCGCAAGGCAGCGCTCTAAGGGTATTATGCTTACCCCGCTGCCCCGTAAGGCGGCGGGGTTTTTGAAAAAAAACAATCTATTATTCATTACAAAAAAACAACATCATGCAAGCAACAAATACGATCATGCCGTTAACCATCAGCGAGCAAGCCCGGCTACTGGGTATTTCCGCATCACAGGTTCGCCGCATTTACGGGGGCGCCCCCAATATACCAATGGCCGCCATCGAAAAAACGGTACAGCTGCAGCAGCTATGGGCAGCGCTGGAACAGGACCGGGCAGTAACAGCGCACCCCGATCCGGAGGCGCAAAAAACCGAAATAGCAGACCAGCTCCGGAAACTGCAGGAGCATATCGATGGCAAACGGCTCCGGCTGCGGTTCCAGGTATTCCATATAGAACGGCGTACCGGCAACCTGCCCCAGAAGATGGCGCTGATCCTGCACCTGGCAACAGCAGGCCCCGAAGGGCTCATTAACAAAAAGGAACTGGAGCTGATCCAATGGAACCTTTCGGAAAAGATCAGCAGCGCCGGCTGCTACCGGCAAAAGGCCATTGAAACGGAACTGGCGATCCTGGACGGCATAGAGCGGCTGATACAGGAACAGCTTCAAAAATTATAAGCCATTAAAATCTTTGCCATGCACACAATGATCCGATACTGGCCCAATATCGCGCTGCTTACCGGCCTGCTGGTGGTGGTACTGCTTGATTTTATTTTTGGAGTGGCCAAGGCCACGCTTACCGGCATCCGCCGCAGCTCACAGGGCTTCCGTAAAACCATTACCAAGTTCCTGCAATATGGTGGTTGCATCATCGTAGCGATGGTGATCCTGAACATCGTATATTGTTCCAACCAGGTGTTTGATCACCACTTTACCGGGTTCTTTGGAGACATCATGTTATATATCATGATCTACACCGAAGTGGTATCCGTTTTTGAGAATATGGAGGCGATGGCCCCGGGCAGCATCTTTGTAAAGGTTTTTGTACGCCCGGTGCGGCGCATCATTACCCTGCGGCTAAAGCGGTTATTTGGAGAGGAACCTCTTCCTGCTGCCCCACCCGGCTCAAATGATCCATAACCATGCATAGACTTAAAGACCAGACAGGTATTGATTCCCCGGTTCCCGGTGTTTCCTGAAAGAGACGCCGGGAACTGCATTGATAACAAGCGCGCAAAGCCCCCCAGCGAGCGCACCAACCGGAAAAATACCATCAATTAAAGACCAGGGTATAATACCGGTGTAATTCATGGAAAGATTCCTGAACGGGCGCCCAGGCCCATTTCACCATGGCGCCGCTATCATAATCGAGCCGGCAAAAATTGGCCCGCCATTGCGTGCCCTTTGCCGGTGGCATATTCTGAAAGGTGCTCAATAGTTCATAAGGGAAAAACAATTCGGCCGTCCAGGATTGAATGGCCGCCCCCGGCTGCATTTCCCCGCCGGTAATATGCACGGCCTTCTGTACTTTTTTCCGGCCTTCATATAGCGGCGGCGGCTGTGCGGCCATACGGCCGTTCTGCCGGCCCAGCAATAATACCAGCTCCTTATCCAGGGGACTTACCTCGTATTCAAAATACGCAGGCAAAGAAGGTTCCGGATGAAAGAACACCTCGAATACATCGCCCAGGAAAAGCTTTTCAAAATCTTTTTTAAAAGAAGAAGATACCCGTGCATCTGCGCCATCAAAAAGCACATACACCCCGGTAACGGAGTAAAGGATCTTAAACCGGCTTTTATAAGCGGTGCCGGCGGTATCCAGCTTTTGCAGATCGACCCATGGTGCTTTTTTCCATTGCGCATTCCTGCCCTTCCCGGTGATCCTGAAATCCTTGCAGGGATGCACCACCAGCGCCGTATCGGGACCGGGAAATAAAGCCCGGCCCGCGCCGGCAAAACCCGGCATTGCTGCCAGCTGTATGATCAAAAAAATAAAAAAGCATTTCCACATAGCAAACCATTTAACCGTATAACAGTGGCTGATGGAATATGGGCCCCATCGTTTACCGGAAAGATACAAAAAACGCAACAATCGCCCTGGCGATGCATGCTTCCCGGTGTCTCATCCCGCAACGGAAACAGCAGGCGCCGTATCAGCCCCCAGGGAACCTTTATCAACAGCCCTGCTGAGCGAAAGCCCATAAGATTATTGTAAACACATCATCGGTTTTATTATGCAGACAAGCAACGCAGCATAACCGTAAAAACTTTATTCACCCCTGTTGTGTTCCCATACCAGTTTATTATTTTTGGGTCATAATTGCAAATATGAAGCAGTATTTTACCGGATTACTGATGATGATGCTGGTACCATTAGCATCGCCGGCGCAGATCATTACCCATAAAGATCCCATGATCGAAAAAATGGCGGCGGCTGTTTCGGCCGATTCCTTACGCTCCTATATCGATGCATTGGTTGCCTTTAACACGAGGCATACCTTAAGCACACAACAGCAGCCCCGTGAGGGCATAGGTGCTGCACAGCGATGGGTGCTCCAAAAATTCCGGCAATTTGCTTCCGGATCCGGCGGTAACCTTTCTTCCTTTATCGATACGGTAACGTATACGCCGGACAGCAAAAGAGTAGACAAGCCCTTTGTGCTGGGTAATGTGGTGGCCATTTTAAAGGGAACCGATCCGCTGGACCGGCGGGTACTGATGATCACCGGGCACCTCGACAGCCGGCGAACGGATGTAATGGACCGTACCGGCACAGCACCGGGTGCTAACGACGATGGCAGCGGTGTGGCGGCCGTACTTGAATGTGCCCGGGTAATGAGCCGGCAGGCATTTCCGGTAACGGTTGTTTTTGTGGCTACCTCCGGCGAAGAGCAGGGCCTGTTGGGCGCCCGCTTTCTGGCAGACCAGGTAACAGCAAAAAACTGGCACCTGGAAGCCTTACTGAACAATGATATTATAGGGAGTAATAACAGCAATGAAACCCGGATCATCAATAATACCCAGGTCCGCGTTTTTAGTGAGGGCCTTCCCTTAAAGGCCGACCGGGAGGCCTTTGTAAAGATCCGCTCCCTGGGGTTGGAAAATGACGGCGCCCCCCGGCAGCTGGCACGCTATTTTAAAGAGATCGGCGAACGTTATGTAGACAATATGACCGTAAAGCTGGTTTACCGCAATGACCGCTTCCTACGCAACGGGGATCACAGCCCTTTTGTTGAAAAAGGATATACCGCCGTACGGGTCACTGAAATGAATGAGAACTTTGAACATCAGCACCAGGATGTTCGCACAGAGAACGGCGTGCAGTATGGCGATCTTCCCCGGTTTATGGACTTTGAATACCTGCGGAAAAATACTGCGCTGAACCTGGTTACCCTGGCCAACCTGGCAAAAGCGCCGGCGGTACCACAACGCGTTGCCTACATCACCAAAGGGCTGGAAAATTCCACCACTATCCAATGGACGGCTCCCGCTACAGGCGCGTGCAAGGGTTATTACCTGCTGATGCGGGAGACCAGCAGTCCGCAATGGGAGAAAAAGATCTTTACCCCGGCAACCACCATCACGGTTCCTTATTCAAAGGACAATTATTTTTTTGCCATACAATCCGTGAGTGCAGAGGGGAATGAAAGTCTTCCCGCATTGCCGGGTCTTTCATCCTCCAAATGATAACCGGTTCCAAAGGCCTTATAAAAAGTCAGGAAAGTTACTTATATAAATGAGGTTGCAGCAAAAAAAAGGATAATCTATTAATAGATCATCCTTTTTCTAATAAGGTTCCTTTGTCCGTAAAAACTGCTCCGCTGCGGTTGGGGTGACAATGATCTTTCCCGGCGGGATCTTCCGGTTACCAGACTGTCCGTATGCACAGCATTCTTTCAGCATCCCTACATTGCGTTCCTGATAACGAACAAGGTTTGCTTATGTATAACCAGGACTTCCTTAATATCCCTTCGCCGTTTGTGCGCTGACCAGATTCGGATTTTTATCAACTGCCGACTGGGGATAAGGCATCAGGATAAATTTGTCGTTCCAGATTCTTGTCTGTGCAACCGAATTATTCAGATCTTTCAGGCTGCCCATTACATTTTTTGCGATGCCCCATCTGCGGATGTCAAAATACCGCTGCCCCTCGCCTGCCAGTTCCAGCCGCCGTTCATTCCGGATCAGCTCCCGCAATTTATCTTTGGTATTAAAGGAAGCCTCGTCAACCGGGGGCATGCCGGACCGGTCTCTTATATCATTTAAAGCCGCATAAATAGTGGCGTCCGGACCGCTGACTTCATTTTTAGCCTCTGCAAAAGACAGCAATACTTCGGCATAGCGAATGATCGGAAAATCCTGGGCACCATCCCAGTCGGTAGATACAAAGGCCGGGTCTACTAATTTTTTAAAATTATACCCGATCTTGCTGTTATTGTTATTAACGCCGGACTTCCACGTAAATACATATCCCTGCGCATACCGGTTCCAGGTGGTGGTTGGGAAAAGCACACTGGCATATAAACGGGTGTCCCTGTTTTTAAACTCGGAGAAATAAGCTGCGTTGGAATTACCATCGCGGAAATTCGCAGCCCTGGTTTCCGGGGAAGGCGCCGTAAATGGCTTCCCGTCACGTCCCCAATATGCATCTACCAGGCCCTGTGTGGGCGTAATGGAGCTCCACCCCCCCAGTTCGGCCGGAGGAAATAAGGTATTTAAACCATTGCCCCAGGCATAGGAGGAATTGGTAATGCTCTGCGAGCTTAGAATCACTTCCTTGCTGGTTAATTCATTGGCCGCCCAGAACTGCTGCTCATAGCTTGCCAGGCCTTTATAAAACCGGGTTTTATCGTCATTGTTTGCAAAATCTACAAAAGGCGCATAATCCTCCGTCATATCCGCAGCCGATACCGAAGGAACGCGGAAAAGTTCGTAACCCATGCCCATTACTTTTTGTGCGCTGGTAACCGCATCGGCCCATTTTCCAAAATGAAGCTGTACCCGCGTCAGCATGGCCCAGGCGGCCCCGCTGGTAATACGTCCCTTTTCATTACCGGCTCCGCCGGGATAGCTGGCAGGAAGATCGGGAGCGGCAGCCTGCAGTTCTGTTATTACAAAACTGATAACGTCTGCCTGTGTTGCAGGAGCCACCTTGGTTTCGGCCGGATCTGTATAGGCATCTTTTAACAGCGGCACCGGACCAAATGTGGCCGCCAGTTCATAAAAAGCAAAGGCCCTGATCGCTCTTGCTTCAGCAATATACCGCTTCCGGGTACCCTCATCCATGGGCGCCTTCCCGATATTGGCCAGGAAATAGTTGAGCGTACGGATGGATTGATACCGGCTGTTATATCCTGCATCCAATGAAGGATCCACATTGCCGGCACTTACAAATGTGGCCGTACTTTCCCAGTAATATTGGGCAAAGGCATTATCAGAAGCTCCGTCATTATAGGCATAATTATACCCATATTGTAAATACCCATAGCAGGCGTTGAGGGCAAGCAACGCATCTCTTGAAGATTTCCAGAACGACCCGGACGATACCTGGTCCTGGGGAACATAGTCTAATTTTGATTTTGAACAGCTGATCACAGACAATAAGCTCCCGATACAAATGATATATAGCGTAACACGTTTCATGTTGTAACTTTTAGGTAGGTTAAAAAGTGAGGTTAACGCCGATGGAATAAGATTTGAGCTGCGGGTAGGCCGCCCTTGCGGAAGGCGCTTCCACATCAAAGTCTTTCATACGTTTATCGCCTCTGAATGTAAATGGATTGTTGCTGGAGTAATAGACCCGCAACCCTTTGATCTTTGCTCTTTCAAGAACCGCAGCCGGCAATGAATAGCCAAAGGACAGCGATTTGATCCTGAAATAATCGGCATTGAACAACCAAAAGCTCGATAGCTGCAGGTTTTGCGCATTTGCCGATGAGCGCAGTACCCGGGGATAAACAGCATTGGGATTGGGATTATCGCTGGTCCACCGGCCCAATACATATGCCTTTACGCCCGCTCCATTAAAAAAGGCCTGTGAGGCTTCATTTTCGAGGTATACCTGTACGCCGGATACACCCTGGCCGATAATCGAAAAATCAAAATTTTTATATCCCAGTGTGGCGTTCGCCCCATAGGTAAGATACGGCACATCGTTACCGGTGATCACCCGGTCGTTTGCATCGATCTGCTTATTTCCATCCTGGTCTACATATTTAATATCGCCGGCCTTTGTGTTTGAAAATTGTTTTGCATGACCGGCTACCTCATCATCACTTACAAACAAGCCATCCGCTTTGTACATATAAAAGGATCCCACAGCTGCACCCACGCGGTTAATATAATACCCGCTGATCATATCGGTATTGTCGGCATTTCCAAGCGACAGGATCTTGTTTTTGATCTTGCTGAAGTTTCCGCCGATGGAATAGCTGAAGCCGCCGATATGGTTGGCATAATTCAGGGAAACTTCAACACCTCTGTTTTGCACTTTTCCCATGTTCCGGGAAGGATATAAGGAACTGGACAAGCCCGCTTCGGCCGGTACCGACTGATCGGTTAATAAAATATCGTTGGTGATTTTATTAAACCAGTCGGCCTGTAAAGAGACCTTATTTTTAAACAGGCTTACATCCAGCCCCAGGTCCGTCATGGTAACCTTTTCCCAGGAGAGGTTGGGGTTTGCCAGTTTTCCCGGAGACACACCATCCTGCTGTTTTTCATCCAGGATGGCCACTGTTCCGGAACTCAGGCCATCGAAAAAGTCGTAGTTGCCCACATTATTAATATTGCCCAGTTTTCCCCAGGAGCCCCTGAGCTTCAGTTCAGACAGCCAGGCAATATTTTGCATAAATGCTTCCTTTGAAATGCGCCAGGCTCCGGAGAAGGATGGATAGTATCCCCACCGGTGCCCCGGTGCAAACCGCGAAGACTCATCACCCCTGAAGTTCGCCTCCAGGAAATAGGTTTCGTTATACGAATAGTTCAGTCTTCCGAATGCTGAAAACATTGCATTTTGCTGTATGCCGCTGGTGCTAACACCGGGTATGGTACCCGTTACCGTGGTATTGAGCGGATCGGTAGAGCCGGCATCGATCGAATTGAGCTCGTCGTTTACAAAATTCTTCCGGATCACGCGCAGGGCCCGGCTTTTATTATTCTCGTATGAAGTACCCACCAGCAGTTTCAGAAAATGACGGGCGATCCGCTTTTCATAATTTGCCGTAAACTGACTTAGCAAGCTGGTATTATTGACCCAATCTTCCGTTAACTGGTTTACCGTAACGGCCGTTGAATTTAACGGTGCCCCTGTAATAAAGTTGGGGATCGGGTTCATACGGTTCAGATAGGCATCAGCGATAGAATTAAAATTATTATACGAGAACAACCCGTTCAGGTCCAAACCTTCAACCGGCGTAAAGGTTCCGGTAAGATTTCCAATAAACCGGTTACCGGCCGAACTGTTGCGTCCTCCTTCCTGCAGCTTGCGAACCGGGTTGTCAGCGGCAAGCGTTGCATCAATTTTTCCTCCGTTCATGCTGCCCCATTCTCCGTTCGACTGTTTGTTTACCAGCAGGGGAATGACCCGGTTTAAACTTACAAAACTGAGCGGCCCGCTTTTGCTGTCGATATCATCGCGCACATAAGATATATTGGTACCGATCTTTAATTTTTCAGAAACCTGTGACTCTACATTTGACCGGAAGGAGTAGCGTTTAAGATCTTTATTCGGAATTAAAGAGCCCTGCTTGAAAAAGGCGCCGCTAAAATAATACCGGGTAGTACCACCTCCGGAAACATTTACCTGGTGCTCGGTGATGGGTGCCGATGACCGCAGCGCCAGTTTATACCAGTCGTTGTTGGGAAAGCTATCCAAAGCGGAACCGTCTTTTATTTTTTGCAGCTGCGCATCAGAAAATGGTGCAGCGCCGCCGGCATTTTGCGCAGCTTCATTGCTTAAGATGGCATAATCATAGGAACCCAGCCAGTGCGGCAGCACGGTGGGTTTTTGCGAGCCATAGTACCCATTATAATTCACCACGGCTTTACCGCCCTTTTTACCGCTTTTTGTTTTTACCAGTATGACGCCATAAGCTGCCCGCGATCCGTAAATAGAGGAGGCGGAGGCATCTTTCAACACAGAAATCGATTCCACATCCGCCGGGTTGATCCGCGCAAAATCACCGGCCGATACCGGCACCCCATCTACTACAAACAGCGGCGAAGAAGTGCCCAGGTTGCCCCTGCCTCTTACATTGATGGAGCCGATATCACTGCCTACATCCCCGGGTCGGGCTAAAATGACCATTCCCGGTACAATGCCCTGCAATGAATTGGTAAGCGAGGTTACGGGGCGGCTGGTGATCTGAGCAGTATTGACCGTATTTACCGCGCCGGACAGGTTCACTCTTTTTTGTGTACCATAACCCACTACCACCACTTCTTCTATCTGCTTTGCCTGCGTTTTGAGGGTTACTGCAATATTGCCGGAGCTGCCGATCGATATTTCAATGGTGGCATAGCCGATGGCTGATATTTCCAGTACATCCCCTTCCGCCGCTTCAATCCTGAAGTTTCCGTCTTTATCGGTAACAACGCCCCGATTGGTTCCTTTCACATTTACCGATGCCATGGGAATGGCTTCACCCGCTTCATTCCGGACCACACCCGTTAGCTGCCGGTACTGCGCACTAACGAAAACAGGCTCCTCCGATGAGGTTAACACAATCCTGTTTTTGGGAATCACCTCCCATTTAATGGAGGTTCCGTTCAGCAGTTTAGACAGGGTCTGGTTGATCCCTGCGTTTACAATATTGATCGTAAATTTCTGGCCAACCGGCAAATCATCGCTGCTGTAATAAAACCGGTAGCGGGTTTGTTTTTCAATTTGAGCAAAGATCTGCTGTATGCTTATATTATCTGCCTTCAGGTTGATGACCTCCTGAGCATGGTTTGCCGCCGACACCTGCAGGGCAATAAAAAGAAAAAAGGTAGACAATTTCATAATCAGAATGGCTCTCCGCAGATACAAAAATGTACCCGCAGAAAAAAGACAAGCGCTTTTTTCCATAATTTTGTTTTAAGTTTTAGACTATTTGTTCGTGTTTAAGACCCTGTTAATGGAGGATGTTGCCGCATTCTCCATTTTTTTTATACCCTATGTTTGTTCGCTCATTGGCAAAATATTTAAATCGTTAGTAAATAAGCACTGTATTTTTTTCAAGCCGGTAATGAAAGGGCTTGATCATTTGCAGGATGCGGAGGATATCCTCCAGGTTCGTTTCATCAAATACGCCGGTATAATGATAACCGGCCACCTGGTTATTTGCAAAGCTGATCGTTACCTCAAACCGCCGTTCAAATTCCACGGCTATTTCAGAAAGCGGCTTGTCTTTAAACGCCATCTTGTTATGCAGCCAGGATGTTTCTACAATTTCACTGTCTGCAACGCTAATATTGGTAATGCGGATATCTTTTGTGGCGGACGGGGCGGTTTTTGAAGTGTTTACCGGCCGTTCTATGATCACTTTTTCAGAAGGTTCCATACGGATGGTCCGCTTCGTTTTTACCAGGGTCATTTCGATACTTCCCTTTAGCAGGGAGGTTTCCATTTTGTCTTCATTATTATAGTTCCGCACATTGAATTCCGTACCCAGCACTTTGATATCGGCTTCTGAAGTATGCACAATAAATGGCACTTTGGCATTGTGCGCCACCTCAAAATAGCCTTCACCAACCAGTGTAACCTCCCGGGTGGTTTGGCCAAAACCGGGTTTATAGCTCAGGTAACTGTTTGTATTCAGGTGCACAATGGTACCGTCCGGAAGGGAAAGCGTTGATTTAGATCCCCGGGGCGTTGCCGCTGTAAGCGCCGCAGGAGGCAGGGTTGTATTTTTCCCTTTAAACAGGTAGCCTCCGAGGCCCAGCACCAATATAAGCAATGCGGCTATGGAACAAAAGGCCAGCACTTTCTTAAAGCCGGCGGTTCTGGTTTTCACCGGTACAACCGATGGCAACGCCGCTGCTGCAGGGTTATGTATCATCTTCAGATAATGCGGCAGATAAGCAGCTTCGGTATCAATCGATGCCTCCGGGGGGGCGGGTTTCAATAACTGGTCGTGCAGGAACTGAAGCTCCGCATCGCCCTGCAGGATATGTTCGAGCTCCCATAGCTCTTCCTGCGTGGCTTCCTCAGACAATTTGCGGCCCATTAAATCATAAAACCGGTCCTGTGAAGACATCCTCATGTATATTCCTTACATCTATGACGTTTGAACGAACCGTTTCCGTGAATGGTCTGGAAAAATTATTTTTTCTCCGTTGCGAGGTAGCTTTTTAATGCCAGGCGGATCTTTTTTAATGCAAGCCGCATATGTGTTTCTACTGTGTTTTGCGAAATCTCAAGGATCCCGGAAACCTGTTTATAGGTAAAACCCTGCTCCTTTATAAGTTTGAAAACCAATTGACTCTGTGTTGGCAAGGCCTCAACGGCCGTTCTGATATAATGATCCAGCTCGCTTGTGATGTATAACCGTTCCGGGGTAAGGGCATCCACCAATCCGGGCTCCTGGTCATAAGCAGCTGCAGCCACCAAAATATCCCGCTTTTGTTTCCGCAGGATATCCACCGCTTTGTTGCGTGCCATCCGGAACAGGTACAACGACAGGTCTTCTACATAATTGAGCTCACGGCCCATGGTCCAGACCTTCAGCAACGTTTCGGAAACCACATCTTCCGCGTCATCCCTGTTTTTGACAATGGTATTAACAAACCGCACCAGTAAGGGATGAAAATGAAAAAACAATGCTTTGTAGGCCGCCTCATCCTGCAAATAAGCAAGCCGGTTTTGCAACTGCAATATTTCCTGTCTTGTTTTCAACGAAGACAAATATCGTCAAAAGTTCATATTCACAAATAGAAAATAGTTTTAAACTGATGGCCCTGTTGCCTCAGCATCCGGCCGCACAAAGCAAAAACAGCCGTTCCAGTTTGGAGAACATCTTCTATATGCTGAACCACCTGATTTAAAACCAATCAATTGCATGTCTTGTTATTATTTACAGGCACAGCAGGCAGCAACCCGGTTTGCAAAACCGGTACTGCTTAAAAAAAAAAAGCCCGGTTCTCCGGTACCGGAAATGATGCTGTGTACGCTCCTCCTTCTTACCTTACCCCGGAGCGCTGTTCCGGGGCTTATTGTATTTGCTTTTTAAGCTCCTTTGCCCATGCTTCAATTTCTTTCTTATCGGTATCGGACAGTATTGCATTGCGATGAATGAGGGTATAGGAAGTAAGGGGCATTTCGCCTTTGTGAACGGTTTCCGCCACCTCATCCAGTTTATGCAGTTTCTTCTTAACCGGATAGGTATTAAATTCATCAAAATTCAAATGTCGTTTGCCGGAATTGATATGGTTGGCAAGCCACCATTTTACCGGCTGTACCTGGTTGTACCAGGGATAGCGGGTATTATTGGAATGACAGTCATAGCAACTGGTCTTTAACAAGGTTTGTATATGCGGGGGCACGGCATAATGTTTATCGATGGCATTTTCGGAGGCAACGGCTGCGCTGTTTTTACCGGTTCCGAAAAATTGTATCACCACCAGCAGCAGCAAAACGCCAATGATTATTTTTTTAACAACAGCCTTTTTTTTCATCTCCTGGTATTTACGATTTTAAACATGCGGATCTGCATACAAACATCCATCAAGTGGGCGCCCTACAGGCTTATTCCCCTTCACCTTCCGTATTCTTTAGCTGCATCAGCAGGGTGTACGCATTTTTTGTTACGATATTTTTTCCTGAAAATTCCTGATAATTCTGAACCTGTACAAATCCTTTTTCTGCTGTGCCGGCTGTAACGGGGGTTAACCGGTACGTTTTTGGTTTTTCCTCTACAAACACATAGCTTTTTCCTTCAAAATCCACCACACTTTCTTCCGGTACCACATGGGCCAGGCTGGTTTCTACCTGAATTTCCGCATTCATATAAATGCCGGGAACCAGGTTCCGGTCGTATTTTTCAAAATGACAATGCACGTCTGCCAGTCCACCCGCTGTTATATCCCTGCTGATCAGGTGAATTTCGCCGTAATATTTTTGATCCGGATTGATATTGGTATACGCTACCACTCGCTGCCCCGGTTTTAGCATTGCCAGATCTTTTTCATATACTTTAAGATTCAGATGGATGTCTTCCGGGTTAACAAGTTCAAAAAGAATATCAGCAGGGTTCACATATTTTCCTATGTTCACATTTACCTTGCTTACGTAACCATTGATGCTGCTATACACCGGAACGCTCCTGCGCATATTTTCCGGTGTGATACCGGAGGGCGTAATATGCACCAGTTGCAGCTGCTGGGCAATGGCGTTCATCAATATCTGCTGGCTGTTCATTTCGGATTGCGCCTGCTGCATTATTTTGTCGCTGCTTGCCTGGCTTTGATTCAGCTCCTTCTGGCGATTATAATCCAGCGTGGCAAAATGCAGCTTTGACTTCGCCGTAAGATAATCCTGCTGCAATTGTATAAACTGCGGATTTTCGATTACTGCGATCACTTCCCCTTTTGAAACCTTCATGCCCGGCAGCAGCCGGGTGCTTTTCAAATACCCGCCCAGCGGCGTGCTTACAGAGATCATATGCTGGGGCGGCACATCAATTTTTCCGTTCAGCTTCAGCACCGCGGCCATTTGCTGTGTAGCCAGCTGTATGGTTGCAACCGGTGCATTCCGCAACTGGGCATCGGTTAGTGTAACAACATATTCGTCTTTCGGAGCCACTGCTGCCTGCCTCTTTTCCTCCTTGCTGCCACATGCGGCCAGCATTCCTGAAAGTGCTATAACAACGGGTATATTTACAATTCTTGTTTTCATGCGTTTGTTTTTTCTTTGGGGCCAACTCAAAAGTCTGTTACCGATCCCTTCTACTTTTTAGATGTTTGGATACTCCTGTTTGCCAGGGCGGCCTGTCAACAGACGTTCTTTTAGTTACCCTTTTAATTAATTGATCGTTATATACTGGAGCGCTATGGCATTTTCATTCAATTTCCAAATAGCTTCTGCATAATTGCTTCTTACCAAAACAGCCTGGTTTACCAGCACTACAAATTCCAGATAATTGATGGCTCCGTTTAAAAACTGTTTCTTTGCCGTTTCAACAATGATCTGTGCATTTTTCAGTTCGGAGGTTTCATACTGCTGCACAATACCCAGATTGCTTTTATAGGCCTGTAACAGCTGCTCATATTGTTTTTTTAAAGCGGCCCGTGCATTTTCTAAATGATCGGCTTCGATGCCGGCAGCCATTTTAGAGGCTTCAATCCTTGCCTTTTGTCCACGGGAAAACAAGGGAACCGATATGCCTGCCTGAACCGAATGAAACCGGGGACTGGCATCATATAACGTTTCATCGGGCCCCATGCCTTTAAAACTATTCAGATTATAACCCAGTTGCCAGCCCGGAAGCAGTTTGGACCGTTCAACAGCCGTTTGTTGTACTGCAATCACTTGCTGCTGCTCCAGCACCTGCAGCATGGGATGGGCGTTTAATGCATCCATTACCAATACCGCTTTCGGCTCTCCGGCCGGAACATAATCTGTTTCCGAATTCAACAGCCACCGGAACTGCAGCCGAACGGTGTTTAGCTCCTGCCGTACCTGTTGCAACTGGATATCGATGGCCGCCTTCTGCTGGTCGGCCGTGGTTTTCTCCAGCAGATTGCTCTCTCCTGCTTTCAGGCGCAGCGCTGCCTTGTCCTGGAAACCGGAATAGAGCTGAACGGCCTCCAGCAGTAGTTTTTCCTTCTCCTTCCAATACAAAAAATCGTAGTAGGCAAGACTCACTGCTTTTTTCAGTTCAAATGCCTGCAGGGAAACATTGAGCGCGCTTTTTTTCCATTCTTCGGTATACAGGTTTTTCTGTCGCTTATAAACAGCCGGGAACGCCATACTTTGCGCAATCCCCAACCGGGTATCCTTATAAACGCTGTTAACCTGCCCGTAATCCACCGTGATACCGGTTTGCGGAATATCGGCACCGGAAGTTTTAATGAGTGCTTTGGCATAATCGGAGCGAAGCTGTTCATGCTTCAGGTTCCGGTTCTGCTGCAGGGCAAGACGAACGGCCTCATCCAGGGAAACAGGCACCTGTGCGTTCAGGGCTCCTCCCAAAAGCAGGGAGCAGAAGATCAACAAGGGTATTTTATTTCTATTGATTGTCTTTTTCATTTTTATTCCTTTTTCAATGGTTACATACAGCAGTGGTAATACAAACAGTGTCAATAAGGTTGCAATGATCAGCCCGCCGATCACCACGGTAGCCAGCGGCCGCTGTACCTCAGCACCGGCTCCGTTGCTGAGCGCCATGGGTATAAAACCCAGTGAAGCCACAGAAGCCGTCATCAGTACCGGCCGCAGCCGGCTTTCGCCTCCATCGGCCACGATCCTTACGATATTGCGGATGCCCCTTTTATAAAGACGGTTAAATTCAGAAATCAGTACGATGCCGTTTAATACAGCCACACCAAACAATGCAATAAACCCAACGCCTGCGCTGATGCTAAACGGCATTCCCCTGAGTGCGAGAAAAAATACACCGCCGATGATGGAAAGCGGAATGGCGGTATAGATCAGCAGGCTTTCCTTAACCGATTTAAATGCCAGGAACAGCAGGGTAAAGATGAGGGCCAATGCCACCGGAACAGCGATCATCAGGCGCCGTTTGGCATTGTTGAGGTTTTCGAAAGAACCTCCGTATTTAACGGAATACCCCGCAGGAAGTTTTACCCCTTTTTCTACTTTTGCCTGCAGTTCCGCTACGATACTTTGCACATCCCGGTCCTTAACATTGAACCCTACCACGATCCGGCGCTGTGCATTTTCGCGCTGCACCTGGTTGGGCCCCTGTTCAATATCCACGCTGGCCAGCTGTGCTAACGGGATCTGGTTGCCGGAAGGCGTTGGCACCAGCAGGTTCCGGATGTCATCGATATTTTTCCGGTCACCGGCATGCAGGCGTACCACCATATCAAAACGCCGCTCGCCCTCAAAAACAAGACCGGCGCTTTGGCCTGCAAATGCGGTATTGATGACCCGGTTTACATCGGCTACCGAAAGATGGTATTGCGCAATAACAGGGCGGTTGTATTTTACCACCACCTGCGGCAGTCCCGAAACCGGCTCAATATACAGGTTTTGAGTACCCCTTACGGTTTCGATGATCCGGCCTATTTTCTGTGCGCTCTGAACCAGGGAATCCAGGTTGTCGCCAAAAATTTTCAGCACCACATCCTGCCGGGCTCCCGTCATCAGTTCATTGAACCGCATCTGAACCGGGTATTGAAAGCCAACGGTAATACCGGGCACATCCTCCAGCGCCCGGGTCATTTTATCTGCCAGTTCGGGAAAGGATCTGGCAGACGTCCATTTTTTCTTGTCTTTCAGGATCACCATCATATCCGATGCGTCCATCGGCATAGGGTCTGTAGGTACTTCCCCGCTTCCGATCTTCGTAACCACTTTTTCTACTTCCGGGAACCGGGTCCTGAGAATATGTACGGCCTTCTGCGTGCTTTCGATGGTTGTATTCAGGTTGCTTCCCGGCAACACGCGGGTATCAACGGCAAAGTCGCCTTCTTCCAGCGACGGAATAAACTCGCCGCCCAGCCGGCTAAGGATAAAAATGGCAAGTACAAACAAAGCCAGCACCAGTGCAAAAATAGTTTTGGGAATCCTCAGCACCCGGAACAGCGTTTTTATGTACAGCACCTCCAATTTTTTCATCATCCGATCGGATAAGGAAGGTTTGGGGTTCCGTTTCTTTAGGAGTACCGCGCTCATCATAGGAATATAAGTGAGGGATAACAGGAATGCGCCCAGCAACGCAAAGGCAACGGTTTCTGCCATAGGTTTAAACATTTTTCCTTCAATCCCCTGTAAGGTAAGAATCGGGAGATATACCACCAGGATAATCACCTGCCCGAAAACAGCGCTATTCATCATTCTGCCGGCAGACTCCTCTACAACCCGGTCCATTTCCCTGCCGGGGATCTTTAAAAGATGTTTAAATTTCCGATGCTGCATTAACTGGTGCAATACGGATTCTACAATGATCACCGCGCCATCAATGATCAGTCCGAAATCCAGCGCGCCCAAACTCATCAGGTTGCCGCTGACGCCGAAGAGGTTCATCATACAGATGGCAAAAAGCATTGCCAGGGGAATCACCGATGCCACCAGGAGCCCGGCCCGGATATTGCCTAAAAACAACACCAGTATAAATACCACGATCAATGCCCCTTCCAGCAGGTTGGTTTCAACAGTGCTGATGGCATGGTTCACCATTTTTGTACGGTCGAGGAACGGCTCTATCCGCACTCCTTCCGGAAGTGTTTTTTGTATTTCGGCAACGCGGGTTTTTACATCTTTAATTACCTGGCTGCTATTGGCTCCTTTCAGCATCATGACCACGGCCCCGGAAACCTCCCCGTTGTCGTTATAGGTCATGGCACCATAACGGGTAGCATACCCGGTTTTTACATCTGCCACATCCCTGATAAAAAGCGGCACTTCGTTTTGTTTACCGGTAATGGAAATTTGTTCAATATCTTCCTTATTCCCTACCAGCCCTTCGCTGCGGATGTACAGCACCGTAGGCCCCTTTTCGATATAAGCGCCACCGGTATTCTGGTTATTATCGTTTAATGCATTAAATACATCATTGATGGTAATACCATAGGCGTTGAGCTTACCGGGGTTTACTGCAATTTCATATTGTTTTAGTTTTCCGCCAAAGCTGCTGACTTCGGCCACGCCTTTTACACTGAGCAGCTGCCGCCGCACCATCCAGTCCTGGATGGTCCTCAACGCGGTAATATCGTATTTTTGTTCGTAGCCTTTTTCAGGACGTACCACATACTGATAGATTTCACCCAGCCCCGTGGAAATGGGCCCTAACTCCGGGTTGCCGATCCCCTGCGGGATCTCCTGCCGCGCCTGTTGCAGCCGTTCTGCAACCTGCTGGCGTGCCCAGTAAATATCAATATCATCGTCAAAAACAATGGTAACCAGTGAAAGTCCGAACCGGGAGAAGCTCCGGATCTCCTTTAACCCGGAAATATTGCTGTTGGCCTGTTCAATCGGAAAGGTAACCAGGCGTTCGATATCGGTTGCACCAAATGAGGGGGCAACGGTAATTACCTGCACCTGGTTATTGGTAATATCCGGAACCGCATCGATGGGCAACCGGGTTACCTGGTAGGCACCAATGCCCACCAGGGCCAAAACCAGTAATGCAATAATGAGTTTATTCCTTACGGAAAACGTGATAATTTTAGTAAGCATAATGATCCCTTACATCTTAAGTGTTAAAGAATGAGCTATGGCTGATGCTTTATTTTACAGGGCAGTGATGCACCCCGGCGGGAATGCGCCGGTACCCGGGAACAGCGTTCTGTAATACCCAAACAGGTATTGGCATACAACACCTACCATTGCACGGCTGGCTATAGCTGCGATACAGCATTGAAACCGGGGCTATATGTATAAATACCCCGGAAGACTGCCGGTAGCCGATGAAAATAAAGCGATAAAAAAAGTTAACAAACCCGGGGAGGCTGCCAGATAGAGGTTAAAACATCTTTTTCATAAAAGACATTTTTGTACGGTGTTGTCCGTTTTAAAGAAGGGAACGTCCATTTCCTGAGTTCCAAAGAAAAATGGCTATCTACGGTAAATACAAGCGTGAGGCTGCCGGAATGGGTTACGAAGGGCAATTGCTGATCCCGCTGATAGTCTGCATCCTTAACCGGGTGATTGTAGTGCATTTTCAAAAATGCCCCGAACGTCAACTCCGGATCCTGCTGCCGGTGTTCTATAAAATGCGCTACCAGTATGGGTATTTTCAGGAACTGGGAAGCCTCAGTCGTAGAGACCAGGTAAACAAAAAGCATACATATAGCGATCCACCTGCGCACCGGCCAAAGGTATGAAAAACCGGATAAAAACAGCGTAGTTTGGATTTGCATATTTGTAACAAAACAATATACCTGGTCATAACATCATAGCCAACTTCATAAAAAAATTTTATCGCCTCGCTGTTCAGGTATGGATGCAATATGCACAGGATGCAGCCCGGTGGGCTTCAATATAAACAGCACCAGTACTAAAGGAAGCCAGGCCATCCCTGTAAATGGTCGGCCCCTGGCATACAGCAATACGATCGTTTGTATAAAATAAAAAAGCTGTATCAAAACCATCGCTTCGTTCTGAAGGATACCTTTTGATACAGCCATGCGGATGGAATCCGGAAACCGTTTATTTCACATTCGCACTAACGATCTTGGCCAGATCGAACATTGACACCTGGGATTTACCGCTAAATAAGGTTTTTAATTTATCATCAGCGTTGATCATCCGTTTGTTGGTGGAGTCTTGTAATCCCTGCTTTTTAATATATGCCCATATTTTTTTGATAATATCGGGACGCGAAGCCGGTTTATTACCGATTACTGCTGCCAATGCCGGACTGGGTGTAAGCGGTTGTAACAGGGCGGGGTTTATTTTTCTTTTCTTCTTGGGAGCGGCCTTCTTTGCTGCTACTTTCTTGGGGGCTGCTTTCTTTGGTGCTGCCTTTTTGGGAGCCGCTTTTTTTACGGGAGCTTTTGTAACTTTTTTGGGTGCAGCCTTTTTAGCGGCTGCTTTTTTGGGTGCTGCCTTTTTTGCAGTGGTTTTTTTCGCTGTTGCCATGATAATGGGTTAAAGTTTAAAATCGAATTAACCTTATAAAGTTAGCTAAAACATCCATTAAAAAACAAAACAGATCCTGCCGGTCTTTATCTTTTTACATATTCAGCCAGGGAAGTACCCCTGTTTTTTCCCGGCAATGGTCCGTTTAAGCGGGTCTTTTAGGGGATCAGCAAACCGGGGCCATACCCCGCTTCCGTTACGGATACTTTACAGAACAGCCGGAAGCTGCACCCGCCTGAGGGCTGCTTTACACCGCAAAAATGGAAAATATGGCTGCATCCCGGGAAGCCGTCCAACCGGTACCGCCTCATTAAAGAAATTGAAAATCAGCGGCATAATGCATCAAAAAAGCCTCCTTCCCATACCATGCAGGTGCCGGTGAATGGCGGCCATTCAGAAGGGCAGGATGATTTTAAGACTGCCATTCCGGCCCATATTATAAATCCCCGAATGCCCGTTCGGTGATTGTGCATAGTGCTCAAAATATTTCAACCGGTTTAAATTGGATTGATAGGCCTTATTGAAAAGATTTGTTACCTCGAACTGAACCTGTATGCTTTGCATTTTTGAAAATGGAATGGCGGCAACCACACCCGCATGAAAGAGCATAAAGCCGGCTGTTGCCGTTTCCGTTTGATCTAAACCAAGGTAGCGCCCCTGCGCAGCCGTACATTCCATGGATAGTTTTGGCGTTAACGCATCCAGCCATCCGGACCGGGGGTTTATGACCTGCGAAAGACTGCCTACCCATTTCAACGGCGGTATCAGCGGCAGATATGCGCCCTGTATCCCTTTATTTTTATAGGCAGCCTCCCGGTTGAAGCCATACACCAGGGCCAGGCTGTTATCGAACCGGAAGCCTGCTAATCGCCGGGGGTGCACCGCCAGCCAAACCTCCGCTCCATAGAGTTGCGCACGGGCCTGCCGGTATTGATAGGTTTTATTGCCCTGGGGATCTGCCAGGGCATTACCGTTTGCATCTGTCACTAAATTTAAGTAGATATAATGCTCAATATCCGTATTGAAAAAACTTACATCGGCGGAAAAATTTTTAAACCGCGCACTGACTCCGATATCTTCCTGTAATGAAAACTCCGGTTTAAAGTTCCGGTTGCCGAGGTAAATCATATGCGCACCGGGATCTAACCCGTTGCTGGCCATTTCGGTGATATTCGGTGCCCGGTATCCCCTGCCGATATTGGCTTTCAGGCTTAGCTGATCAGAAACCCGGAAAGTTCCGCCCACACTTGCCGCCATTCCGGCGAATATTTTCCGGTATGCCTCAAACTGCAATACAGCCCCGGTGGTGTCCGGGATCATTGCCTGCTGATCAAACCCCGTGGCATCATTGGGCTTTACATAGAAGTTATCCCATTGCACCTGCCGCAGATCATAGCGCAGTCCGCCGCTTACTGTCCACCGGTCATTGCTCCATTTTGCATATGTATATATACCACCGTCTCCCAGATGATAATCCGGAATGGGGAAATCAGTAGCAGTTAAACTTTTGTTATGCTGGAACATCCCATTCAGCCCAATGGTTGCTTCAATATTTGAAAATACCGGCGCATGGTACCGCAGTCCATAATTGAGGGTATTTAATTTTACATACATGCCCGGCTGCTGTAACAGGGCCGGGTGATTATATTCCCTGCGGATGTTTTGCTGGGCACCCAGCAACAGCTCAATGCCACCGGTGCCCGCCTGCCACCGGCTGTTGAGGTACGCCCGGTAATGCTGTATATGCTGTGAAAGTCCGGGTAACCGGTACCCGTTTAATTCACTGGCCGGCACCACCGGGCGGCGACCGATGGTATCTTCCGTTCCCTCATACACCTGTTTGGTAAATTTACGGGTAAGCGAATCGCGGCTGCCGTCTGGAATGGCCTGGAGGTTATCATATAAGGTAAGACTGATCCGGATAAACCCTTTATCCGTTTTGTAACCAGCAAGCGCAGACAGATTGCTTTCACGGAACCGGGTAAGGTACACCCTTCCGTCTACCGGGTTGCGGTAGTCTTTCGCCATCCTGTAAGATCCTCCCGCAGCCAGTAAAAAATGCCCGTTATCGTAGCCGAATCTCAGGCCATTGCCTATTAAATTGTTATTCGTTTGATACTCCCCCGTAAATTTCCCGTGAACCCGTTTGTCCGGAACACCGGGTACAAAGGGGAACAGGCTCACCACGCCGGCCAGCGCATCGGATCCATATTGTAACGAGGACGGACCTTTGATCACTTCTGCCCGGTCTATATTGTAGCCATCCACTTCAATACCATGCTCATCGCCCCATTGCTGTCCTTCCTGCCGGAGGCCGTCGTACAGGGTAAGCACCCGGTTATAACCCAGCCCGCGGATGAACGGCTTTGAAATGTTTGGCCCGGTTTGCACCGCATGTAATCCCGGTACATTTTTCACCAGCGCGTCTATAATATTGACCGATGCCGTTTGTTCTATTTGTTTGGATGAAATACTGGTCACAGCCAGCGGGTTCTCCCGGATACGCGTTGCCTTCGATACACCGGTGATCACAATTTCATCCATAATGCCATCGCCCGCCGGCAATGCTACCGGGATGGTCAGCTGTTCATTTTTTTTTACCCGTACCGGCAACTTTACATCAATATAGCCCACGCAGGACACCTGCAGGGTATAAGCACCCGGGGGAACATCGCAGATGATAAAATATCCGGCACTGTCGGTAACGGCACCCCGCCGGAGCTCTTCCAGCAATACATTGGCCAGGGATACCGGCTCCTGGTTACCGGTTACCACGCCCCTTACCACTGTTTGAGCATACCCCATCCCTGTTAACAAACAACACGCCAATAACCATCCGGCATAGTTCACCCGTATTCTGTTCATACCACGCTTTTAAATATGTAATAACGGGCAGCAGCCAACATTTATCTGCCCACCCCACCTGCAGGGTCGTACCTATGCTTTCAACAAGAAAGCAATAAAAATTTATTTCATCAGCAAAAATATAAAGTTAGATTAGTCTAACAAACAATTTTCCGGAATTATTTTCTGCCCGGGGTAAAGAACGCCGGCACTGTTTCCTCCTTATTCTGAAAAGTGCGGGAATAACGGAACTCCAGGGGTTACCAGCGGCCACCCGCTCTGTGAATGCAATAGCACACTCAAAATGCCTGTTTTAAATATTGCAGGGAAACGGATCGCTGAACCGGGCCTTTGTCGTGAACAGATACAATTCCGTATCCTGTAGTAAACATTGTTCCAGGTCCGCCGTAAGCTGCGTTTTATCCAAATCCTGGCCGATAAATACCAGTTCGTTCATCCGGTCGCCCCATTGCTTACTCCAGCGTGCCTCAATTGCGTCCCGGTTATATACATAAGACGGATAACGCATGCGTTCATTGTAAGGCATACTACTCCACCATATCCCTGCTTTTTCTATACGGGAAGAACCGCCGGCCTGTGAAAAATTCAGGGCGTCACCGGGCCTTGATGCCAGCCAGAACAGACCTTTGGCACGAATGATCCCCTGCGGGTATTGCGTGTTTAAATAATTCCAGAACCGCTCCGGATGAAAGGGCCGCTGCCTGCGGAACACAAAGGAGCTGATGCCGTATTCCTGGGTTTCGGGGATGTGTTGTGCTGCCTCCAGTTCCTTTTGCCAGCCGGCCGCGGTTTGGGCTTCTTCAAAATCAAACAAGCCGGTATTCAATATGGCGGCAGGATCTACCCTACCAAAACCGGAACGAATGATCCGCGCCCCCGGGTTTAGCTTTTGAAGGGTGGCCTCCAGGAGACCGGCGGTATGTGCGGTCACCAGGTCGGTTTTATTCAGGATGATGACATTTGCAAATTCTACCTGGTCGGTCAGTAGATTGACAATGGTGCGGTTGTCCCCCTCCATATCCGTTAGCGCGCGGTCTTTCAATAAAGCCTCTGTACTAAAATCTTTAAAAAAATTAAAGCAATCCACTACGGTAACCATGGTGTCGATATAGCTGAACCGGGAAAGATCGATACCGTTTTCTTCATCGCTGTAGGAGAAGGTTTGTGCCACGGGTATGGGTTCGCTGATGCCGGAGCTTTCGATGAGCAGGTAATCAAACCGTTCCTCCCTGGCGAGTTTCTCTACCTCCAGCATCAGGTCTTCACGCAGCGTACAGCAAATACAGCCGTTGCTTAGTTCCACTAATTTTTCCTCCGTCCGCGACAGCGCGTTTTCCTGCTCCGCCCCGGGCAGATGATTTTCGATCAGCCGGGCGTCCAGGTTCACCTCACTCATATCGTTTACGATTACGGCTACCTTTAATCCCTGTTTGTTGTGTAAAACATGGTTGAGCAGGGTTGTTTTTCCCGCTCCCAGAAAACCGCTCAGTACCGTTACCGGTAATTTTTTATTATTATTGTTGTTGACCATTGTGCATTGTTTTTTGAGAAAAATCCGGTGGCTGCCGGTTTCATAAATATCCGCTACCGTTAATGGCAATGCAGCCAAGTTTATATTCAGTGCATGTGCTGTTAAAAAAAAAGAGGGTCTCAAAAGTCTTTTACAGGAGGATCAGCACCACAACCCTGCGTTGTTATGCCTGCTTCCCGCAGCGCGGCTGTATCCTGCGTACCTGTGGTACAGGCTTACGCCCTTGCCGGTGCCGTCACTGCAGCGATCTAACCGCGAAATCCAACTTAACACCTGTGCGGTCAACCGGAACTACAGCGTTGCGTTCAGGGCACGGCGCGGGGTTTGTTATCAGCCTGGTGCTATTTTGCAATAAACACCGGGCATAACCAATGGAAGACGATTGAGCCCCTCTATAACTTTATTTATCAAAATGGCCTTCCCATTCCCGCATTTTTCCGGCCTGATCTTTTATCTTCAGATGCACATGAAAGTGGCCGGACGGTATATCGGAAAGGTTAAAATGTTTATGCAGATGAAAACCCGGTTTACCCACATAGTCTCCGGTGATGGCATACTCTTTTTCAAACGTTCCTCCATGGATCTCCAATGATATATCGGCAATTTTATTAGGGGCTGTAATATCGCCCGCTATATGCAGGTCGGCCGTTGCATTATTATATGCTACTTCGAAGCCCGTAACGGATGGCAATGAAGGGTCTGTGATAATACTTAACCGGCTATCTGCCTTTGCGGTATTGCCCGCTTTATCGGTAACCGTGAGCTGCACCCGATAGCCGCCGGGAGCCGCCGTTTCCGGGATATCGATATGCTCATGAAATGCCGCATTCTTTGAGCCGGTATATCCTTCGGTAAAGGTTTTATCAAAAGTCCAGCCCGTTCCGTTTTCCGGTTGAATATGCACGCTAATGGCTGCAATGGTACCGGGAGCCTGTATGGTGGCTTCCATATGCACGTCATCGCCGGGATAGCCGGTTCCGCTGTTAGCGCTGCCCAATTCCAGTTGACTGATAGCTGGTCCGGCAACGACCTCCTTATCCTTACTGCAGGCACTGATGGCCAGTATAAAAAGAAAGACGGGAATACTCCATTTACTAAAAACCTGTTTGTTGTTCATGATTGTTACGTTGATGATTGGTTAAAAAAAATTTACCTGTTTATTATCCGGGATATGTTCCCCATTCAAAAGTCATTGCTGATCATATGTACCATAATAAAACAGACCGGAGGATCTGAAAACAGTGAGTCTTTTATCAGACACAAAGCCCAGCTCCGTGGTACTGCCATTTACCGATTTAAAGCCACTCCCTCCAATAAGCGTGTAGCTGGTTGCCGTGTTATCAATTGCCCCTGCATCGGTTCCGGAACCATAAGTACTTGCTCCGGCTTTGTTAAAACTATAAATCAGCCCGGCACGGTTGCTTGATGCGCCCATTTTAAATTCGTCGCCTTTAAAGATTTTTCCAGCCAGTTCGTTCGTACCGGTGATGGGCAATAGTTCGGCCGTTGCCTCATATTCCACGGGACCGCTACCGCTGTAGTAAGCGGATGTGATTTGCTTATTTTTGTTCAGGGTAAACTTAGCTGTACGGGCATTGCTGCCGGTTACTTCAAAAAGCAGGGAGGAATCGGTTAAAGCGTAAGTGCCCTCCAGATCGGTAGCGGCCGAAGCGATAAACAATGCCTTGTTACCTTCCAGGAACCGGATAAAGTAAACACTGGTGTATTTGCTTCCGGTTTTCTGGGTATTGGTACCTGCTACAAAATGCCCGGTAATGGCAAATGGTTTATCGGGCGCTGTTATAATTTCTTTCTTCTTACATCCGCCGGCGGCGGCAATGCCTGCAAGCATCATTACTGATACTATTTTTTTCATTTGTTTATTTTTTAAATGGTGATTGTTTCCGTGATTCATTTAATTTTTATACTTAAGCCTTTGATGGTTTGCCAACCCTCTTTGTCGGTAACTTTTATCATAAAATGATAGTCGCCGGTATCGGCATCCGCAGGTATCTCAATCTGTGCCGTAGCAGTATAGGTGCTGTTGCCGGGTGGCACCGGTATGCTTTTTACAAGAAGCAATGGCTTCACCGGAGTTTTTACGGGGTCCATACTACAAGTGTTTACCTCGGTGCTGTGACTGTGATGATCAAAGTTGTGGTGTACATCGATGCTCACCGACCCCAATGCTGCATTATCCGCTACCAGTATTTTAGCGGTAAATTGTTGCCCTCTTATCAGTTCGCTGCATTGCCTGGGAAACGCCGCCGCCGCTGTTACATCGATCGAAGGATATTCTGTATCTTTTATGCGGTCCTTATCTTTTGAGCAGCCGGCGAACAATACCGCCCCACAGATGCCTGCAGCTACCCGTTTCCAATGTTTCGTCTGATTCATATCTATTGTTTATTGTTTAAAAAATCAAAAGGGATCTTTGCCACCAATACCCAGTTGCGCCCCTGTTCCGGCAACCCGATCAGCCGGTAAAAACTGGTATGATTGAGGTAGCGGAGGTTGAACACATTTTGCAGTTGCATACGCAGCTGCACTACCTGCCGTTTTATCCGGATGCCGGTTCCTGCCTGCAGATGCATCAACCGGTAACCGGGTGTTTTTTTCTCCGGTGGCACCACCTGCTGTTGTGCCGCAGTAATGCGGTAATCCACCGAAAAATAAGTATGTTGAAAAGATTCCGGGAGTTCCGGCTGATAGGTAAGATTCAGCAACAGGGAGGATGGCGGTGAAAACGGCAGCGTATAGCCTTTTTTGTCGCCGGATACCTGTTCTGCATACAGGTATTCACCCAGTACTTCCGCCTTTAAATTTTCCCGGAGCTGAAAGGCGATATCCAGCTCTCCCCCAAACCGCAATACCCTGCTTTGCCGGTATTCAAAAATCTGGTTACCCGCGCCATACAGGTAATCAAAATCCGGGGTGGGATTTAAATAAATATAATTGGAGAAATAATTGAGGAACGGATTGAGCTGAACACGCCATTTGTTTTTAGTAAACATCCATCCCGCGTCCAGCTGGTATGATGCTTCCGGGGCAAGGTCCGCATTGCCGCGCTCATAGCTGAAATAATGATAATTGATACCATTGGCACCCAGCTCCTTTGCAATGGGCATCCGGAAGCTTTTACCGATATTGGCTTTCAGCTCCCATTGCCGGGTATGATACGTAACACCAACAGACCCGGTAAGGCTGTTAAAACGCCGGACGTTTTCTTCGGCACGTACCACATAAACAGCGTTCGTATCCCCGTTCCGGATAAGCGGGGAGGCAAACCAATCGGCGTACCGGCGCATATGGATCCGGCCGCGATCATATCGTAGTGCACCATGTAACAGCATGCGTTCACCCAACTTCACCCGGTCATATACAAACGCGCCAATTGTCCGCTGATCAAAGGCCGGCGCCAAAAAGCTCCAGCCACTGATCTCATTATCCTGGATCTCTCCATTCACCCCAAACTGCAATTCCTGTTGCCGCAACTGCAGCCGGTCATGAAGGTTCACAGCATACACCCGTTTAAGAAACTGTCGTTCGAGTGTTTTGGGAATGGTCATCGCAGCGGGATAAACCGGTGGCATAAAGCCATGATTGACATAAACATTGTATTCCTGCCGGAAATTCTGCTGATAACCCAGTTCTAATTCCAGGTGGTGACCGTTCATCCTTACATCGTTCCGGCTGATGGCTTTAAAATGACGTACCTTTTGATACGGCATCTGCAGGTCCCGGCTGCTCCGGTCGTGCAGCGCCGGATCTACCGCCCTCGGTTCCAGTCCGTGGGCATTGGCAAAAAAGCCGCTTTTACTAAATGTATTACTGATGTAAAAAACAGACCGGAACCGGTCCGAAATATACCCGGTGCTCATATGCAAAGCCGTTTCTGCTCCGGCCGTATTTCTTAAATATTTTTTGTACAGGGATACCGGGTAATCGTATATATACACGCGGGCAGCAGGTACCCGGTAATCGCCGTAGTTGAGGCCGGTTACCCTTCCGGTAGCAAACCACCGTTGCTTGCGGCCGTAGAGATTTAAGGAACCACCATACAACGCGTTATTGGTTTTCCCGGTCACTTGCAGATCACCACCCAGGCTGTGCGGCGCCGGCAGCGCGGGCGGTTGTATACGGATAACACCGGCTATTGCATCGGAACCATAAGCAACAGAAGCCGGCCCCTTTATGATTTCCACTTCCGCCGCGGCAAACTGATCAATTTCCAGGCCATGATCGCCCCCCCATTGCTGTCCCTCATGCCTAATGCCCCGGTCTACCACCAGCACCCGGTTAAATCCGAGGCCCCGGATCAGCGGTTTGGATTGCCCGGATCCGATGCCAATGGCCTTTATACCCGGCAGTCGCTCCAGGCTTTGCATAAGGCTTCCGCCCAGGTTTTTCTGAAGCTCATCGCCGGTTACGATCTCCAGGTTTAACGGTGTTCCGCTTTTCCGCCGGCCCATTGTATTGTTAGATACGATCACCTCATCCAAAAGCCGCGTTTCCCGGCACAGCACCACGCGCAGCGAAAGATCCCGATCGGTAATCGTAATATGCCGGGCAACGGATTGATAACCGGTACCTGATAAATAGAGCGGGTAAGTACCGGCAGATAACCGCCTGCATATATAAGCGCCCGGAGCTGCTTCTACCGGAATCGCAGGACGCTTTCCCAACTGCACTACAGCGCCGGGAACAGGTTGTTCATCTTTATTGATAACGGTTATGGTCAACTGATATAACTGCGCATTTGCCACGCAGCAAAACATGCCGCAGCAAAGCAGGAGCATAAATTTCATATACAGAAATGCAATAAACCCGGCAAACGCCCGCGTTTATCTTTTCATTAAATTGGGAATAGGGAAAACAGGTACACCCCGTAGGTGGGGAATGTATTAAACAATAGCAGTGGCCATGGCAGCCGGCGGACCTTTATTGGTAAACCCCTGTAAGGTAAATTTATAAAAACCGATATAATAGCGTCCGCCATGCACCGGTATGGCCGCAATGGGAGTCGCTATCTGAATATCCGGAACGGATCCATCATAGGAAACGCCGTGCTGAATCTGATCGCAGATCTTACAATGGTCTGCGATCATTTTTACCAGCGCTTCTTTTTTTTCCAACATCACTTTGTTTTCATAATGATGCTGGTGCAGCAGCTGCATGGAAAATGAGCAAAGCAGGATCAGTGCAAACATCGCTGCCGATAATTTACAGCGCAGCAGGATGATATAGAAGCCGGCTTTTCTCAAATCGCAACAAAGTTGCAAAAAACGAATTACTTATCCAAAACTGATTCAATTTATTTTTTAGCGACGGACAGGTTCACTGCTGCAGGGTTCGGCCGGCCGTACATATGCGGCCCGTACCCGGGATGACGGCAACATCCGTCGTATCCATTTAACAGATCCATCGATGCTATCCTGTTTTGCAATAAATTCGCAGCAGATTTTTAAAACGAATTGCACATGAAATACCGGAACCTGCTAAGATTCGTCTATACAGGAATGTTGCTGGGGTTCTTTGCAGCGAACGCATCCGCGGCGTTGCCCGTTACCCCCAATGATTTTAAAGGAACCGATACCGAACGGATCCAGAAAGCGATCCGCAAGGCCGCCAGGTACACGAATACCATTACCATTCCTTCATTTAATGCCAATGGCACCGCTATCTGGAAAATTGACCAGGCCATTTTGGTGCCCTCCGGGATGACCATCCTGTTGGACAATTGCGTGCTTCAATTGTCAGACAGCTGCCGTGACAATATGTTCCGCAGTGATAATGTAGGGGAAGGTACAGCGCACCCGGTATGGAATAAAAATATTGCGCTTATCGGCATCGGTAATGTGATACTGAAGGGAGCCAACAATCCAAGGGCTACCGGCGACGGGTTGCGCCGGCTGGTTTCTGCCTATGACGCCAATCACAGTAAGGAACGGATCAGTTATGGAAGCGATGCCGGGAAGCCCGGAAGAAAACAGCTGTCCGACTGGCGGAACTTTATGATCCTGATGGCCTATGTAGACGGCTTCAAACTTAAAAACATCCACTTTGAGCACGCCCATTCCTGGGCCGTAACGTTTGAACGCGTACATCATGCGGAGCTTTCGGATCTAAGCTTCTTTACTCCGCAGTTCCGGTGGATAAGGGGAGAAAAAGTTACCACTTACAACAATGACGCCATCGATCTGAGGGAGGGATGCAAATATTTCCAGATCAGGAATATAACCGGGATCAATGGCGACGATTGTATCGCACTCTCTGCCCTTGACCTGGGAGCTGCGTATCATTCAAATGGCAACCTGCAATCATACCAGGTTACCTCCACCCTGCACAGGGACTCCGCGGATGATATTGAGCACATTCATATCAGCAATATCAAAACCAATTATACCGGGGTGGCGCTCCGCGCCAGTGACAGCGCCAGCATTCATCATGTGTTTATCAACGGCGTTACTACCGTTGCCGATCCTGAAATTCCGCCGCCCTATAAAGGCAGCCCTTATACGGTTCTGCTGGGGAATACCGGTTATGGGAAAGCTGCCACCGCATATAAGATCCACCATATCTATATATCCAATATCACCGGTGATGGCCTGGCGTTGATTGAGGTAAAATCACCCATCGCCGACTGTGTGTTTATGAATGGCGTGTACACCGGCTCAAAGGCAGCAACGGCCGTCACTTACCGGGATCAAACCCAAACATTGAGTCAACATATACGGGAAGTAAACCTGATCAGATCTGAACATTCAGCGGTTCCTCAATAGCAGCGCATGGCCCGGTATTCCGGCCGGAACAAGGTACCGGTATTACCTCCCCTGTCAGTTTACAGTTGCAGGACCCGCACCAGTTTTCGGACCTGGTATTTTTTTTACCTGAAAAAATGAGACCGGCACCGGCTGCCGGTTCCAGTGCCGGTGCAATACCAGGGCCGCACCCAGTGCCGTGCCCTGGTTCATAGCGGCCGCAAATACTTCCTGTTGCGGAAATACCCGCGCCAGCAATGCCATAAAGAGGGCATTTTTACTAAATCCTCCGTCTACATAAATGCTGTTGACAGCACTGCCTGTTAATACAAGCTGCGAAGCAATGCTTTGTTGCAACACCAGGTCCATCATTAACCGGCGATAGGCGGCTCCGGGCGTTTTAAAGGCATTCAGATCCCGCTGGTGAAACCGGCAGGGTGTTGTAGCGCCTGGATAGCCACCAGCAGTACCGGTAGCCTCCTGTCCGAACCCTTCCGGCACCACCGGGTCTGCAGCAACGGCTTTATAAAAATCGGGCGGTGCATTAAAATGGCGGGCGATGCGCTGTACCTGCTGTTCGTGGTCGTTGCCTGCAAACAACATGGATACGCTTACGGGAGCACCCTGATAGGTAAGATAACTCAGGCATCCGTTTGCCAATGCTGCTTCGTCGGGCAACCGCCGGCTAAAAGGATTCAGACTAATGGCCCAGGTGCCGGTAGATAAAATCATAAACGGTTCGGAAAAACTTTGCAGATAAGGGATCATTGCCGCAGAACTGTCGTGCAGCCCGGTACCAACCGCGATCCATTCACCCGTTTGCTCGTTCAGCACCGGCACGGCCCTATCACCCGGTGTAACAGCACACAACTTATCCAGCAGCGCTTCTTCTTTCAGCCAGGCATGATATTGTTGTTCCCGGAAATTCCACATGGCAGAATGACAACCGATATTGGTCATTTCAGCCACTTTATTACCGGTTAGTAAAAAACTCAGGTACTGGGGAAAATGCAGCACGTTTGCAACCGCTGCATATAACAAGGGTTTCCTTTTTTTAAACCAGAACAATTGCATACCGGCATTCAGGTGTCCCATCGGAGGCGAACAGGTATCCTGCGCAAACGCAGTGCCCCCTGTTTGGGCAGTAAAGACCTTTAAAAGCTCTTCCGGATAAGGTTTCAGGTAATTATACAGGTACCCTACCCTTTTTCCTGCAGCATCTATATATACCAGCGAGGCTCCGTAAGTAGTAAAGTTGACGGCCTTTAACTGATAAAGCGGCGAAGCTTTTAACTGCTGAAAATGCGTCAATATCCAGGCTACTACCGCATCCAGGTCTTCGCAGGGGAAGCCGTCATCATCAGTTATTTCATCAAAAACAACCATATCCTCTTTTACGATATGGTACTGCTCATCAAAGAGCAATAATTTCTTATTGGTCTTGCCGATATCAAAAACAGCACTTACCGGTATTCTTGTTTGCATCGTTATCCATGTATCAGCTTGCGCAAAAACCGGGAGGTTTTTACCGCATCATTTTCCCGGATGAGTGCGTCGATTTCATTATAATGGTCTTCCACGATCTGCTCATATTTCTTTACCCACCATATGCTTTCGGCGATGGCGTCTACGGCATCTTCCCGGTAGGGATATTGATCCATAGAGATCCAGCCATCATAGCCCGTTTTCTTTAACCAGAATAATAGTTCAATGTACGTGGTAAAATGTACGCTGCTTACGATCATATCATCATCCCAGCTTCCATGGTTATCATTAAAGTGCATATGATACAGCAGGTTGCCGGCCCTTTTGGCCAACACTACTGCTTCTGCCACATTTTCCCCGGCATAAAAGCTATGCCCGGTATCAATGGTAATGCCCACATTGCTGCAGCCGGTTTCTTTTGCGGCCAGAATCGTATCAGCCATGCGTGCATGATAGGAAAAATTACGCGGCTCCTTTGGCTTGTATTCCAGGGCATACCGGAGGGTGGGAAACGCTTCCGCAACGGACCGGGTGGCTTCTGTGAGCCAACTCCGCTCCTGGTCGTAGTCGGTTGCCAGCAAATAATCATAGCCGTCCTGGCCCAGCCACAGATTTACGATGCCGCAATTCATAGCCAGCGCCACTTCGCTCATTTGCCGCAGGTAATCCAGCGCAGTGCGGCGCACATTGGCGTCTATGCTGGTAAGGCTGCCCTTTCCGAAAAGCGGATTTCCAAAAGTATCGGGTATAATACTGGCGCAGGCCACACCGGCATCATCCAATCGCTTCTTCATATCGGATACATTATCCGGCCGGATATCCCAGCTTCCGACCAACTCAATTCCCTGGATCTGCGGCATCCGTTCCAGTGCCAGCTTTAACATTTCTTCTGAGCTGGGGTTCTGTTTATACCCCTGGCAAAAACGGTCGCGCGTATTTCCCAGGTTCCCCAGTATAATAGCATATTTATGACTCATAACAATACGGTTCTATAGGGTGATGATAAATTGCACTATCTTATATTTTCCATTCATAGTTTTTCCAGCGGCCCATTACTTTTCCGAGGGCTTCAATTTCGTTATCTTCTATCGGGATCATGTCTCCCAGTGATGTTGACAATATTAATGATTTTGCACTGAATTCGGCTACTTCAAGATAATCAAACGCCTGTAAGAGTTTATTACCGGCCACCACCACTCCCTCGTTTTTAATAATCATTACCGGTGAATTTTCCGGCAGCACCGGTTGCTGTGTATCTTTATTGGCAAACAGGCATCCCAATTCACCCATTTGTATATCCTGGAGATAGATCCAGGTTTCCGGTATGGTGCGCACGTTAAAATGCGCCCCGGTAATAGCAAAGGAAGTGAGGTAAATGGGTTGTGTGATGATCACCGCATTGATCTCCGGATGGCGTTCATAAATAGCCTGGTGCAGCAACACGGTTTTATCCGGTACTTTTCCTTTTTCCGTTTTACCGTTCCGGATCTGCACCAGGTCACCGGGTGTAAGATCCCATTTAGACAGACCGTCCGGCGTAATAATAAAGTTGTTCTCTTCCCACCGGACAGACATCGATCCGTATGCGCCCATCATCAGGCCCTGGCGGCAGGCCCGGTTAATAATTTTGTGCAGCTCCGTTCGCTTTTCCCGGTTAGCGGTTGAAAAAGACGGCTCCTGCGCTTCTTCCGGCAGGCTGGTCTTAAACCGCATCAAATGTTTTTCGATGCAGGTTTCGGTAAGGGTATGCAGGTTTCCGATCCGGTAGCCATAAAGTATAGATTTTGCGGTAGCCTCCATCAGCTCAAACTTCTGATAAGCATCCGATATATCGGAGCCTCCCGTTACCGTTCCATGATTTTCCATTATGACCACCGAAACCCCTTCCTTAAATTCCTCCGCAATCCGTTCGCCCAATGCTTCGGTTCCCGGCATTGCATAAGGCGCATAGCCGATGTTGCCGCATAGCGCGCGCACCTGCGGCAGCACACGGGTATCTGGCACTTTACGTACAATACTGAAGGCTACCATACCGGGAGGGTGCGCATGTATCACCGCTTTTATATCGGGGCGCTTTTTATAAATAGCCCGGTGAAACGGGTACTCCGACGAAGGTTGATGTACGCCAAGGATGGTGCCATCCTTTTTTACACAAACAATATCGGATGGTTTCAACAATCCTTTGTCTACTCCCGCCGGTGTAATCCAGATATTTTCGTCTTCATCAATGATGGATATATTTCCTCCGGAGGTAGTGGTAAGTACCCGGTCGTATATCCGCAACATAATTAATGTGATCTGGTCACGAGGATGCATTATTGTAGTACTCAGCAAGCTTTTCATAAAAGAATCATTCTAAAAAGTCTCAATCGCAACAAACTTAAAAATAGCAATCAGCATTTCTATCCTGCCTTGACCCGGAAGCAGTTTTCAGGTATTAGCAATTAGCTATCAGTTATCAGTTTTCAGTTGATTCGTCCGGCATCGGTGATCTGACATCTTGCATCAAGTATCAAACGTGAAACCTGGAACCTCAAACCTGGAACAGGCCTTTGACGTTTAGCATTCAGCTATAAGTTTTCAGTTATCAGTTTTCAGTTATTGTTGTCTCGTGATCGGTGATCTGACATCTTGTATCAAGTATCAAACGTGAAACCGGAACCTCAAACCAGGAACTTTAAACGTTAACCTGTTTTTATTTTAAAGAATCCTTTTTTTCTTTCTTATATTCATTTTTTAACCCTATTTTGGATGTTGTTAACGCATTCCTTATTGCCAATGAAAAAAGAAACATTATTGGACCTCATCCAGGTAGATCCTTATTCGAGCACTTCAAAATACCTGCAGATCGTAAATGCCGTTTTAAGAGAAATTGAAAAAGGCACGATCAGGGCCGGCGACAATATGCCTTCGATCAATGAGCTCAGCATTGAACTGGATATTGCACGGGACACGGTGGAGCGGGGTTATAAACAATTGCGCCAGATGGGCGTTATTAAAGCCGTTCCCCGGAGAGGTTATTTTATTGAGAATACCGAGTTCCGGCGGCCGCTGAAACTGTTTCTTCTTTTTAATAAACTGAGCACGCCTAAAAAGCAGGTTTATGATGCGCTGGTACATGCGCTTGATGATAACGCCGGGATTGATTTTTATATTTACAATAACGATTTTCATTTATTCAAAAGCCTGCTTTCCGGAAACAAAGATCCTTATACGCATTATGTGATCATTCCGCATTTTATTGATAGCGGTGAACGGGCGTATGAGATCATCGATATGATACCAAAAGAAAAACTGATCCTGTTAGACAAATTACTACCGGAGATAAAGGGCCCTTATGGCGCTGTTTATATCGATTATGAAAACGATATTTACCAGGCTTTAACGGCCGCCCTGGAGCGCCTGGTAAAATATCATACCATTAAGCTGATCTTTCCGGACAACAGCTATTATCCAAAAGAAATAAAAAAAGGCTTTGCGCATTTTTGCCAGGACAATGCCTTCTCCTACCGGATCATTAACAATATCGAAAATGAACCGATCAAACAGGGGGAAGTATACATCAACATGATTGAGGAAGACCTGGTTACGCTTATTGAAAAAATACAGCCTACATCCCTGAAGATCGGCACGCAGGTGGGTATTATCTCTTATAATGAAACGCCTTTTAAAAGAGTTATCCTAAATGGGATCACTACCATTTCTTCCAACTTTCATGAAATGGGTATCATGGCTGCAAAGGCGATTGTTTCCGGTGCTACGGACAAACAGAAAGTACCATTCCTGCTTACGTTAAGGCCTTCTTTATAAGACGCAGGCCAACAGGTCTTGTTTACTCAAACGCATCGCCCACCGTTATGACCGCATTCTTTAATATGCAGGAACTGATTCAACAGTTCTCTGGACCACGCAGTCCATGCAATGGCATCCGCTTAACGCGAAGCGAACCGGTATTCACCGGATCCAACCTGCACAACGGTATACCCATCTGTAGCCGGCAAAACCCGGATGTCCTTTATCAACCGGATGTTCTTCCCGGATTCTGTTACGGATGCTCCCCTGGTGGCAGGGATCCATACTTCTGCGCTGGTATTGGGCGGTATGGTAACGGTTAACTCATAGCCGCGGCCTTCCTTCTTCCAGCTGCTCTGAATGGTTCCCGCTACGGACCGGAAGGTACCACGCGCCTCCGTAAGGTTCCCTGTGGGCTGGGGTTTGATGCGGATCTTCTCAAAACCCGGTGCTGCCGCATTTATACCCAATAAAGAGCGGTAAAACCATTCACCAACCGATCCGAACATGGGATGATTTTGCGAGTAGGTATTATCCGAATACTTCCAGGTTTCCCAAAGCGTTGTAGCACCACCTTCAATCATATGCCCCCAACCGGGATAATCGCGCTGATCTGCGATCCTGTAAGCCAGATCATTCCGGTTGTGCAGGCGCAGCACATCAAAAAGCATTTTGGTGCCAAAGATCCCTGTAGAAAGGTGGTAATTTTTTGCAGCAATGGCCCGTTCCATGGCGGCCAGCGCCTGCGCTTCCTGCTGCGGATCTAATAAATGATACCAGAGGCCAAAGAACTGTGCCGACTGGGTTCCATTGTCAAATGTTCCGTTGGCTGTATGATAAAATTTTTGCACAATGGCCCGCCGGATGGTGTCTGCCAGCAACTGGTATTTTTTATGATCCGCCTGCTCACCCAGGATGCCGGCGAATTCACACATTAACCGGATATGGTGATAGTAAAAACAGGAGGCTGCAAATGCAAAGGGTTTTTCATCGAGCGATTCATGATCACTCAGATCGGTATCATATAAATAGTCTTTTGCACGGTCTGTAAGAAATTGTACCTGTCGCTTTAACGCCGGGTAATGGTTACGGATCACCCGCTGATCTCCGTAAAAATCATATACCTGCCGGATCACATAGGCAAACCCGATCTGGAAACCCAATGGGCCCGATTGATCTCCCGGGCCGCTATCGGCAATGCCCATATACGGTGCCGTTTCTGTAATGCCCCCCAGGGGCCGCTGTGCGTCTTCATGATCCTGCAATACTTTGCGGTAAAAATTGGCCATATCAAAATTAAAATTGAATGCCTCCGCCGTACAGAACATATCGCCGCCATAACCGAATTTTTCACGGGCCGGACAATCAGACTGTACACTGAACAGGTTGCTTAAAAAGGTCCAGCGGATATTTTCTGCCAGTTGATTCAACATAGCATTCGAGCAGTTAAAGGTTCCGGTTTCCTCAACTGCCGCACTCATCCGCAATCCTTCAATATCGGAAAGCTGCGGCGTACCCGGCCATCCGGTTATTTCTACATACCGGAATCCATGAAACGTGAACCGGGGATGCCAGACTTCTTCACCCCTACCCGATGCCGTATACCGGTCTTCCTGCCAGGCAACCGGGGGAGCACCCGGGCCACCATTGCCCGATTTTACCTGGCCGGCTACCGAGGTCATCCCGTTTAAACTGCCATCCTTATACACATCTTCTCCGTACCGGAGCACTACCTGGGTACCGGCCGGTGCCTTTAAACGGATGCGGGCTACCCCCGCAAAATTTTGTCCCATATCCACCACGTAAACGCCCGGTTTAACAGCGGTTATTTTCACCGGATGAATGACCCGGGTAATTTCCACCCCCGGCTGTAGCTGCGCCTGCATTTTACCCGCTGGCCCCTGCACCCGAACGGCCGGTTTAGCTGCTGCCCAAATGCCCCCGGAACCATTCCAGTGCTCTATTCCGGCACGGGCATCATACTGTTCTCCCAGGTATACATTATTCCGGATAACAGGGCCTGGTGCTGTTTGCCAGCTGGTATCCGTGGCGATGAAACCGGTAGTACCATCTGCATACTGCACCCTTATCATGGCTTTTACACAAGGTTCTCCAATGGTAAGGTGTTCTCTTAAATTACGCGCGCCCCACATATGCAGCGGCAGCGGGTTATACCATCCGTTACCCAGCATTACCCCAATGGTATTGGAGCCCTGCTGCATAAAGGCGGTAATATCCAGCGACCGGTATAATACTGTTTTGTCAAAGCTCGTCCATCCCGGGGCCAGCAATTCCGTGCCGGCTTTTTGCCCGTTAATATATGCTTCATAATATCCAAGCCCTGTGATGTACAAACGTGCGGCCGTAATTTTTTTTGCACTGCTAAACGATTTTCTAAACACCGGTGCCGGCCGGCCTTTATAAAAATCTTCTTCCCGCAGCGGTGTTTTGCGCCCGTCACCGATCCATTGCGCATTCCACTCACCTGCGTCCAGCGCGGCGGTTTCAAACCAGGCATTCGGCGTCCATGCCGAGGGTTTTCCATCCTGGTCCCAAACCCGCAGCTTCCAGTAGTACCGGGTAAAGGAACGTAAGGGCCTGCCACTATAAATGATGCCATTGGATTTTGAAGTGCGAACAATGCCCGAACTCCAGCTGCGATTTCCGGCACTGTGTATACTATCGGTGCTCACCACGATTTCACAGGCCGATTGTTTGCGGTTACGGCCGCTGGCTTCAAAAATCCAGCTGAACGCCGGCCGGGCGATATCAATGCCCAGGGGATTTTGTATATACTCGCACTTCTGCGTAATAGGCCGGAGGGTTTGAGCGGCCAGGTTGTTTGCCGGCGAAACAACTGCCAGCAACAGGGATAACCATAAAAAGCGTACCATTTTCATGTGATGGTTTAATAATGAATAGCGGTCAACATCAGGGTTTATGCATCATTTCATTTAAAACAATATAAGGACAGGACACGGAAGTAAGATAAACCGGTCCGCGGGTATACGACGGCGGATGAAAACATTCCAGCGGACCGGCATAACCGCTGCCCTTTCGAAAATCCGTATCCCTTAATTCAGCAATATACTCCTTTACCAGCTTTTGCGCATTCTGCTCGTCTACAAGCCAGATGGCATATGCCACCCATCCCACCGGTGTATGCCAGTATGCACCGTTTTGATACTGGTTTAGCGGAGCTTCGGGTATGGCCCCTTCCCAGGCAGTAGCAGCACTGAAATCATCTGTTGTAAGCACATGCCGTATCGCACCTTTATACGCCAGGGTACCTGCCGTATATGCCTCCGAAAGTGAGGCCGCGGCCTTTTCTGCTGCTTTACCCGAAAGGATCCTTAAGTAAATGGCCAGCGCAGTACCCCATACATCTTTTTGCGCGCTCTTGCCGGTAGATGCCCGCAGCATGCCGCCGGTATCCGTAAAGATCGCTGGTATGGCGACTTTCAGACTGTCGGCAATCGTCTTATACAAGGCTGCTTTGGCAAAATTGTTCTTTTTTTTAAAGATCGACGAAAGATCCAGGGCGGCCTCATATTTCAGCAATGAGGGATAAAGCAGATCGCCCGTGATATGGATGGCATCCCTGAATCCAAAATCCACCGCGCGATACGGCTCTATGGAATGCACTATATGCGTACCGGAATGCGCAGGGGGAACCCGGAAAGCGATCTCCAGCCTGTCTGCCAGCGCCGTACCATTAATTATTTTATCCAGCACCGCCCCATCACCGGTGGTGGCAATATAGTGTGCGGCCATCCTGATAAAATAAAACTGATCACAGTATGGCGGAAAAAAACCAAATGCATCGGTGCCCTGTTCTTCCACATCATAGGTACCGGCAAAATAAACCGGCACCCGGTTATCGGCCAGGATATGATCTGCAATGGCCCCATAAGGGATCATACCGCCGCCTTTCGTGATCTGCGTTTGATCGCATTGCGTAGCGGCCGTAAGCAATAGCAGGTGCTTTTGCTCGCGGGCAGTTACAAAACCCGTTTCGAGGCTCATCACATAATCCCTTATCCAGAAAGCGGGATAGGTATCCCTTCCTCCCGGACGGATCAGGGTGCCACCCGTTTTATTAAATCCGAAAGGTGTGGGCATCGGCTGGCCGGAACGCACACGGGCGCTATCTAATACCGCCTGTGTAAGCCCTTTTAAAAAGCGCAGGTCTTCCGTGTGGATAATACTTCTTTTTTGTGCGTAAACGGATGACGTCCACAGCCGAAAGAACATGAAGGCTGACAGGGTCAAATATTTCATGAACAAAAGCTGCCATGATTTTTTTCTGGATCGCATAGTTTCTTTTTTACATAGGCACTTTACCAGTTTCCCTTTAAGGCATATAGTTTTCCTGCGCCGGGTGGCAGCAAATCCGTAAAGATCGCTCCTGGCTTATACCGGACGGCGTGCTGTTTTCCATCCAGTGCTGACACGTAACGTATTCTTTTAATCCCTTTATTCACATTGAATGAAAAAGCTACTTCGTTCTTCAGCGATTTGTTTACCACCATTACAAAAGATTGCTTTGTACGGCGATCTTTAAAATGCGTAAGCAGCATGCGTTGATCCTTCACCGGTTTCCAGAAAAAATCATCTGGTATGATCATTCCTTCCGTACCATCCAGGGTATCTGAATGATATACCGCCACTGCATCCAGTAAGCCTACGGTCTTTCCCAACTGCTTCAGTTCCGCATTTAATTTTTTAAAAGACTCGTACAAATCGGTCTTGTTGCCCAGGCTGTCGATGATGGCATTGGTAAAGCGCTCCACAGGCTGTCCTACCGGCGTATTGTAGGTAAACCATACCAGGCTTTTGATCCCGTAAGCCAATGCCGTATATGCGCTGTACCGCAATTCACTGCTGTTGGGTCGCCGGTAAGCATTTACAATGCCCATCGATTGCGGGTACATGGAGGTGGCTATCCCATACTGCAGGCCGGCACGCCGGATCACATCCAGGTTTTTAAAATACGCCGGCCCGAAAGATCCGTTCGCCAGCAACGGATAATGATCAAAGGAAAGCAGTTTCAGGTTTTCCTTCCCCACCTTCTGTATCCAGGCATCTACATAGGCTTTTTCATAATCGGGGTAAACAAAATTGGGGAACAGGTTTACGGAAGGAATACGTACCGGGTCATATTTCAATATAGTTTTATACGCGTTGGCCGGCCAGGCCAGATCCTCCTTACCTGGCTCATCTACGATAAAATAACCGCCCAGCCCGGGGTGTTGCTTATAGACCCGCACCATTGCAGCAATATCTGCTTCGCTGCCCCGCACACGCGGGTCACGCACAAAATAGTGCAGCCCATACCGGGCCGCCAGGTCGAGGATGCGGAGGTTTCTGCGTTCTGCTACGGCGGCATCCTTACCAACGTTAAAAAGACTATCCCCTATAAACTGGATAAAATCCACATTGGCCTCTTTGATCCAGCGGAACTGTTCATCATTGGTCATTTCCGGCATCGGCCCATAGAAGATGCCGATTGAAAAAGAACCGGGAAGCGTATCTTTTACCGTAGCTGCATGCGCTGTAACAATCAGGCTCCAGCATACTACCACTCCCAACATGCGTTTCATGTACCTGTGTTTTATACGATTTTATAAATGAACGACGGACGATCAGGGTTTGCTAAAATTGCCCATCAACTCAATTTCCATGATCTGTATGGCCTGGGTTGGTTTGGGGTTCCAGGTGGAGTGCACCTGTATCCGGATGTACCGGTAGGCCTGTGCACCCGGCGGAATCAGAAAAAGCTCCCCTGCCGTAACATTATGTGTGCCTGAGGTGAAATCGCCCAGCTTGGTCCAGTTCGTCCAGCTGCCGTCTGCCGGCGGATTATTGCTGCCCCATAGCGAAAATGTTTTGGGGTTACCTTCCGAATACGTCGATCCCCAGTCTGTACGCTGCCATAACCGGAATGAATACAGGGCGTAATCCGGTGTACCTAATTCAAAGGTAACATGAGCGGGTTTTAGAATATCGGGTGAATGATAACCGGGGTCTGCATTGGTTCGGCCGTCCCACATATTTTCAATACGCCATGTGGGGAAAATAGAAGCCATTTCACCGGCATCACCCGGAAGCCTGACCGCCTTAAATTTCGATTTATCGAGCTTATACACGATGGCTTTTGACGGAATCAATGCCGGGCTGGTTTTTAACGTATCAACAGACGTTGTATCGGCCCGGTACCAGGTGGTATAGGAAAGATCCGTTCCGGATTTATAATCGGCAAGCGTGGTATTTGCCGACTCCGGTGTTACAAAGATCTTCTTAACAACACCGGTGGCATCCGTATAGGTAAGTTCATGTCCGATGCTTCCATTATAGGTGTCTGCACCACCCCAGGTTAATAACAGCTTTCCGTTTGTATTGTCTACAAAGCTCTCGCTCAGCGGGCGGTTAAACATATTGGAGAGAAAGATAGCTCCTATGGAACGGCCCTGTACCTCTACCGGAACGGAATGTTTACCCGCATCATCAAAGGTTTTGATAATAAACGAATACATTCCCTCAGGTATATTCAAAAAATAGGAAACCGTGTCTATATTCCCAGGTATTTTGAATTCTGCAGAGTCTGCAAAATTATTCCAGTAAATACGGGCTTTGGAAACAGTGGGATCTACCGGTGCCGCCCAGGTAAACTTAACCCGGTTCAGGCCCGAATATGTTTTTACCGCTTTGGCCCGTTCTACATAAGTGATGCCTTCGGGTACTATATATTTCTTATATGGATCATCCATTTTCTTACAGCCGCCAATGACCAAAATTACCAGCGCTGCCATAAACAGACCTGTATTGATTTTCATATTGCTCTAATTAATTTTACGATAGCATGATTATTGTCCATCCTGTCCCCACAAGGTCAGCTCCTGTATCACGATCTGCGTTTGACCGCTGGAAATGCCCCAGGTATTTAATGTTTTAAAGCGGATATATCTTACCGTGGGGATGCCGGCTTCAAACTCAAACTCCTCTCCCCTGTTAAGGGCATAATCCTTGTCTTCTGTTGTTACCGGCCCTTCACCCGATGGTTTAAAAGAGCTGAACGTTCCCAGTTTTACCCAGTTACTACGGTAGATCTTATTTTCAAGGTCTACATAATCGCCATCCGGGTTCACGCTGTTGGCACCCCATATTTCAAAATTTTTGGGGTGCGATCCCTGGTAAGCGCCTTCGGGGTGCAGCCAGGTTCGCATGCGGCTGATGGCCACCGGGCGGCCCAGGTCGAGGGTAAAGGTTTGCGGCAACTGGTAGCCCCTGGTAGCAAAAAGACAACAGTAGCCAAAGCCTCCGTCAAATATTTTGCGCAGGGGGTAGTTTTCTACATACTCGTAATTATCTCCCGGCAGCTCCATCGCTTTCCAGCTGCCTTTATCGATCTGCTTTTCAAACCAGGGCTTTATGATGGCATTCTTTTGTGCCGTTTTATTGTTCCAGCGGTCTCTTAACAGTACGGCGAACTTTCTTTCGGTAGTATCCATCCCTCTTACAGAAAAATTAACGCGATCCGCTGCGGTATAATAGGTGGTGAGCTCGCTGTAATTACCATTGCGCAGGGTATCCTGCAGGATCACTACTGCCAGGTTCGCACGTTCCGGATTCTGAAGTTTCACATTAATTCCGCCGAAGGTTCCTCCAATACTCAGCGTTTCATATACCGATTGAATGGCAGGCGTGAGCGGTTTTATCTTTACCACCAGCGGATCAGACGCTTTTTCATTTTTCCCCACGCTGTACAGCTTTACATCGTATTCTTCGGTATCGCCAAAGCCTTCTATTTTTAGCGTATCTGTGTAATAAGAAGATTTCACCTCCCATTTGGAACCGGGTGCCGTTTCATATACGGCTTTTACATACCGGAGGTTGGGGTCTTTGGGTATTTTGTAAACAATGTATGCTCCGCCGCTCCGGGGAATCACTCTTGCATCCTGTACCTGTGCCGGCGCAGGCAGGTTCGCATCTGTATAATTGAGATAGTTTTCCTTCCGGTTACAGTTGAGCATTAACAGCGAAAGAAGTCCTAAAAGCCACAGCCGGTATTTTCGTTCCATCATTGATAAAATTTAAAATATTAAGTTGCTATTCCTACCATCCGATATTTTGTACCAGGTTCGTATTTACATTGAGATCACTTTCCGATATGGGCCAGAAATAATCTTTTATACCAAACCGCTGCTGGAAAATATTGGTAGGCCTGTAGTAGGATTCGGTGGAGGAGCCGTAAACGTTCCAGCCGGTAATTGTTTTGTTCATTTCTGTAAGAGCCAGTTTCCAGCGGCGCAGGTCCCAGAAACGCTGTTCCTCAAATGCCAGTTCATTTAACCGTTCCCGCTGAATGATCTCCCTTACACCATTTTTCGTGGTTACTTTTGCCGGGTTGGTAGAGAAGTTAGCCCAGGCGGCAAGCACCCCGGGAATGCCGGCCCGCTCCCTTACTTTATCCAGGTACAAAAACACTTCCGGATCCGGCCCTTTCACTTCATTCAGGCATTCACTGTATAAAAGATACAGATCAGCCAGGCGCATCAATGGCCAGGGATACTGAATGGTGGTATAGCTGGATGGGCTTCTTACATTATCGGGGTGGATCCATTTTTTAATGGGGTAACCGGTTACAGGTCCCTGGAAGCTGGAGGCTTTGCCGATCGGGTCGCCCAGCTTAAACCGGAGCCAATAAAGATCATCGGCATTTTTATCATTAAATTTACCCTGGCCATACCAGATGCCGCCATCAAAACCCAGGTAGGCGTAAAACCTGGGTTCGCGGCTAAAATTAAGCGCCGCCGTAACAAACCCATTTCTCAGGTACCGGCGGTGAGCGGCCGTAGCGGTGCGGGTCGTATACCGGTCTGCATAGTTCCAGGTCTTATCTTCATTTATAGGCAACCCGTTGCTGGTATAAAACTGTTCTGCTATTTTTAAAGGTGCGTTGTACCGGTTATCCATCCATACCCTTGCCTGCGGACTGGGATCCCAATCGGGCGATGCAAGGATCTGCATCCGGCTGATCCAGCTTTGGGTATTGGCCCAGATGATCTCGGAATTCCATTTTTCTGAGAAGGCCATGCGCAGACTCAGTTCGGTTTGGGTGGTATCGCTGATCAGAAATGCTGCTTTTACATTGGGATGCTTATACAATGCCATACCGGCCGTTTCACATACAGCGATGGCCTCCCGGCAGGCATCGGCAGCCCGCTGCCACTTTGCCACGGAAGATTCCGTATTAAACAGCGGTGTTCCGTCCGGGTTTTTGAGACTGGCTTCATCGGCATTTCCGTTAAAGAGCGGGCTGGCGGCAAAAGTGAGCACTTTGGCTTTAAGGCTGTATGCTACAGGCGCGGTTATTTTCCCGTTATACTGTGGGTCTACAATGGTTGCCGGCAGGTCGCCTTTTGCTTCATCCAGGAGCTGTGCTATATAATTGAAGCAGGAGTCTACCGGCTCGCGCAGCACTTTTACTTCATTAACACCAGCAGAGATCGGCAGGTTAACCCTTACCACGGGTATGGGACCATACATCCGCAGCAACAGGAAGTGATAAAAAGCTTTCAGTACTTTTACCTCGGCAATCCATTGCCTTTTTTCCCGGGGCTCCATATCCGGTACCCTGCCGATATTTTCGAGGAAGATATTACAGTCCCGGATGGCACGATACATGGCAGACCAGTAATCACCTCCAATAGGATTGATCACGTTCTGATCGCCCTCTGCAAGCCGCCGGTATGTGCTGGTTTCACTGATATCCGGGAGCTCCCATATTTCATCACCGCCGAATAAGGCCGGGCTACCATTGGGCTCAGCGTCCCGCGGCATATAGGAGTAACAGGTAAACAGGTATTTTTCTGCCTCACCACGCATCGCAAAGGCGTTGTCAAGGGTGGCCACATTATCGGGAACAATGTCGAGGTATTTCCTGCAGGAAGCAAAACAGCAGACGATCCCTATAAAAACGCAGCCGGCAATTTTTTTCATTATATGCATTTTAATCCGTTTAATTAAAATTGAAGTGAACACCCAGGTTGTATACTTTTTGAATGGGGTAGCCCAGGCCATTACCGCCCATCTCCACATCCCAGAGTTTGAATTTGCTGAATGTAAGCAGGTTGTTCCCGCTAAAATAGATCCGGATACCGGAGGAACGTATTTTGTTGGTTAGCTTTTGCGGCAGGGTGTAGCCAATCTCTACTGTTTTGAGGCGTAAAAATCCTCCATTGCGCATAAACCAGGTACTTGTTTGTGCATTATTCGGATGATCAAAATTACTGAGGCGGGGCCAGAAGGCATAAATGTTCTGGTTTTGTTCGCTCCAGTAATCATCGGCAATTACTTTAAGCACCTGCCGGTCGCCCACAAATGGATTGACCGCCCAGTAAGGTTTGTCGGCTCTTGGCGTTACATAATTAATCCAGAATGATTCGTGGGCCATACCCTGGAAAAACAAAGACAGGTCAAAACTTTTATAGGATAGCGAGGGCCCAAAGCCGTAAACAATTTCAGGCACCGTAGGATAACCGATCGGCACCCGGTCGGCTTCTGTAATGCGTCCATCGCCATTTACATCCAGGAATTTAATATCACCTCCCAGCACCTGGCGGCCAAAGTTCTGAGCCGGGGAATTAAGCGCCTCTTCATCATCTACAAAAAGGCGCTCTGCAATATACCCATAAGTCTGATTTACATTTTGCCCCACTTTGGAGCGCCAGGGTTCCTTATACTGCGGTTCTTCATTTACCAGGTACTTATTGGTAGCATAGGTAAAGTTTCCCATGGCCGAAAGGAACAAACCGCTGCCGAAGGTTTTGCTTACCGTAAGCGAAGCATCAATACCCTGCGAAGCTTGTTCTCCAACATTTGCCCGTATGGGCGCCGATAGTCCCATAGTGGTTGGGATAAATGCCCTTGTCATCAGGATGTTGGTACGGTGCTGTTTAAAGAAATCCACGTTCAGGGTAACGGCGTTGAATAACCCAAGCTCCAGGCCCAGGTTTTGCTGGTACGATTTTTCCCAGGTAATGTCTTCATTGGCATACCGGCCAACGGAAACGCCATTCAGGTACTTGCTTGTGCCAACCAGGTCTCGTCCAAAACTGGCCCCTCTCCCTGGAACATTCATATTAACTTCCGATAAATAGAAGAAGCGATCGTCCGGAGAGCCGATGGCATCATTGCCGATGACACCGTAGGTGTAGCGAAGCTTCAGTGTATTGACCGTATTCCGTAATTTCTCAAAGAAGGGCTCGTTATGAATGGTCCAGGCGATCCCTCCGGATGGGAAAAATCCAAAACGTTTGTCCTTATAAAACCGTTCGGAACCATTATACCCAAAATTGAATTCGGCATGATACCGGCTGTCATAGCCATAAGTAAAGCGCCCCGAAAGCCCTGTATTTCGTAAAGGCAATGAATTTAATAATGAGTTGGCAGCGGAATTGAGCCGCTGCTGTACAATACCTACCAGCATGCCACTGATGGAATGTTTTTCATGGATCCGGTTATCATAATTCAAAACACCCTGGGCATAAAAATTTGCATTAACCTCTCTTTCAAGCGGGTTACTGCTATAATTTAAATACTCTGTTCCTATTGTTCCTATTGCATGATCGTTGGCCGAGGAGTTGATGACATTATACCTGTATTCCTGGGTAATGGGATCGTAATTGGAAACCTCGTAATAGAAGGGATTGTAGGAACGAACTACTGTATTATAAGCATAGCGCTCCACATTGAGCATACCCCGGAAATTAAGCCCCTTTATCAGCGATCCCAGGTTCTGGGCAACTTCCAGCTGCGCCATCATTTTGGACCGGTTCCAGTCCCGGTAGCCCTTTACCATTTCCGCATAAGGATTCAGGTAGAGGGAACCCCGGTTGCTGCGGGTAACATTGTTGCCAAAGAGAATATGTTTTACAAACGAATGGGCCGAATCTTTTGGAAAGGTGGCCGGGAACTGCACCGGGTTGGAGTGCATCACCATCCCGTACATTTCCTCCCCGTTGTTGATCGGTCCCCGGTAGTCGTCAAAATTCCCATACAGCCTTACCGTAAGCATAGTGCTCTTGGTAAGATCAATATCTATATTGGAGCGCAATGAGTAGCTTTTGAGGTTGATATTGCTGTTAAAGTTATTTACAGGGTCTACCTTCAGCACACCGTTATCCTGGTTTAAGGCGCCGGAAACAAAGTAGCGGGCCACGCCGCCACCGCCACTTACGTTAAGCGCATAGCGCTGGTTGCTGGTATAATCCTTAAATAATATCTTCCTCCAGTCATTAGCCGGATAAATATAGGGACTGGCTCCTGGCTGACCGGTGCGGTTGATCTTGTCTTCTGAGTAGAGAATATCACCCAGCGGATTCCTGGTAAGCACGGCTTCATTGGCCATTTTCATATAGGTGACCGGGTCCGCAAGTTCTATGTTTTTGGTGGGCATGGAAAAAGCCTGGTCTACGCGCAGGGATATTTTTGCACTGCCTACTTTTCCCTTTTTGGTATTTACCAGGATCACACCATTTGCTCCTCTTGCACCATATACGGCAGTAGCGGTAGCATCTTTTAAAATGGAAAAGGCAGCAATATCATCCACCGTAAGGCGGGCCAGGTCTGTACTGGAGGATTCGATGCCGTCTATCAGGATCAGCGGACTGTTCTTATATCCGAAGGTGGTTACGCCTCTTACGAAAAACTCTGCATTATCGCGGCCCGGCTCCCCGGTACGCTGGTATCCTATTACTCCAGCCACCCGCCCTGCCAGCGCCGTGGTAAGATTGCTGGAGGGAATCCGCAACTCTTCCGGGTTCACAGAGGTTACCGCACCCACTACCTGCTCTTTTCTGCGCGATTCAAACCCCACCTGCACTACCACCTGGTCGAGCCCCTGCACTTTTTCATCAGACTCCAGTACAATCACCAACTCTTTGCCGCTACGGGCCAGTACCGTTTTCGGCTTATAATCTACGGCCGACACTTCGATGGAGTCTTTGCCGGAAGATGCCATGATAAAAAAATTACCGTTCGGATCTGTTACCATTCCCCGGGAAGTACCTTTGATACTTACCGATGCGTTCTCTATTGAAGCACCGTCTGTATTCATTACTTTGCCAAATACCTTAATAGTATCCTGCGCCTGTGCAGCGGCAGTTGTAATACAAATCAACGTATAACAGAGTGAGAGACCAAGCACAAGCCGTTTCAGTCCTGAAAAACACAGCAGGGTTTTTCTTTTCATGTTTTATTTATTTTTTTTGATTCGGGTATAGCGTTCATCATAAGCACACGCAGGGCTGTGCGCTATGAAACAAACCGCATTTGGAGGCATTCGCTATCGTTTTTTTTCAGCAAGGAATCCTGGAAAACCGTTACTTTTTCAATGCAAACAAAACAATCGTTTAATACTGTTTCCTTTTTAATAAAGGTTTTTCAGATACCGGATTTAAAAGTAAAGAATCATCATAAGCTGTCTGTCCTGTACTGTACTGTAATACAAAAAAAAGGGCGACATACAACAATGCATACCGTTGGATACACATAATGAACCGGCATCAAAATTATCTTTGTGGGGTGTACCTACGGCACACCCAATGATCTTCGCGCCACCAATAGATTGTTCCGATGGAACAAAAAGGTGAAATGTTTTTAGGCCCGTCACGCTTTGCAGTTGGATATTGTTTATGAATGCTATTGCTCTTTTTTAGAACCCTGTATCAGAACAACTCACTTGCTGCATACCGTACCACCAATAGATTGTTCCGATGGAACAGAACAAGCGAAATGGTTTTGAGCCCGTCACTCTTTGCAGTTGGGTATTGTTTATGAATGTCATGGCCATTTTTAGAACCCTGTATCAGAACAGCTCACCTGCTGCATACTGTACCACCAATAGATTGTTCCGATGGAACAAAACAGACGAAATGGTTTTGGGCCTGTCACGCTTTGCATTTGGATATTTGTTTATGAATGCTATTGCCTCTTTTAGAACCCTATATCAGAACAGCTCACCTGCGCATACCGGCTATCACCAATATTGTTCCGATAGAACAAAACAAGCGAAATGGTTTTGACCCGTCACGCTTTGCAGTTGGATATTGTTTATGAATGCCGTTGCCTCTTTTAGAACCCTGTATCAGAACCGCTCACCTGCTGCATACCGGCTACTCAATAAATAAGCTGCCGTTTTGAAAATGATTGCAGACAGGATCTTACATAATCGTTTACCGGGATATACTTACCCGTTCTGATTCCAGGCCAAAATGATTTACCGTACTGACCGCGATTTTTCCGGGATCATTGACGGGATCCGTCAGTGTTATCTCCATCCGGGGCAATTCAAGCGGATATCCATTATCGCCGTTTGTGTCAAACTGCTGATAGGTTCCTGCAGAAGGCCAACGACTCACCAGGATATTGTTCCGGTAGATATTGAAATGACTGATCCCTGATTCTACATCGGCATCGGCTTTCCAGGTGAGCACCGCAGCGTTTTGCCTTTTTATTACCTGCAGACCATACGGCGCCGGTGGTGGCGTGCGATCGGTTACTGTTCCGGTGATCACGTATTCCCGCCACTTTACAGCAGTTACCGAATCGGGCAACCAGGCGGCGTTTAGCTTGCTGCCGGGAAAAGCAACAGCCAGGTATAAATTATAATGTACGGTATCTGCCAGCCATGCTTTAGCGGGGTTAACAGGGCGCATGGCGGTATAACCCGCCGCCGGCTTTTGCGGCAGCCGCTGCTGCAGAACGGCTTCGTAAAACGGGATGGCCATATACCGCACATAACTGTAATTATGGGTTTGATGCGGAGTATAAGCTATACCGGTATAGCCACCACCAGAACGGAGTTTGTGAAACTCATCTATGGAGGCTTGCCAGCAACAGGCATCTCCTTCCGGTCCGGCATGACGCAACAGCACCGGAACCTTAAGTGCGGCCGGCGGATAAGCACCCGGTTGTGCAGACGGGGAATAGCCAAACAGCGCCATTATTCTTTCAGGATACTGTTTAAGCATGGACAGGGCCCAATAGCCACCGCCGGAATGCCCCCATAGCAGCCAGGGAAGATTTGCCAACTCCCGGTGGCCAGACAAAGCCCCGATCTCCGTTAGTGCTTTTATGAGTGCCGTTCCCGACCCGGAGCTTGCATCACGCCAGTTACGGCAATTGCCTTTTGCTGCATACAGATCCGGACCAACTATGGCCAGGTGCCATTTCTTTGCAAAAGCCTGGTATTGTAAATCATAAGCAGTTGCCGCTCCGGTTCCTTCCATCGTACATCCGTGCTGATGTATAAAAACACCATTCAGGGATGACATACTATCCGGAATAAATATGGTATAGCGGGCGGAATCAAACGTATAGCGGGGATCCGTTTGCGTAATGATATAAATCTTGCCATTGGGTACCTGCCGCACCTGGTGAAGAGGCAACCCTTGCCCCTGCGCCCACACCATTAGCAATAGCAATAGCCCGCACATCAAAATCATTCCTTTTATCTTATTCATAAATTTCGGGTATATCCGTTAAGGTTTGCAGGTACATCCGCCTTGACCCCTTCTCATTGGGATGATGATAGATCTGTCCGAAGTCGTAGTCTTCATGCCACATGGTGGTTTTATCAACCACAGCTCCGTCAAAATCCAGTGAAGTTGCCTGATCAAACAGCGCGCCTTTGATCTTATATTTCCGACGTACGTTTTCAATGACTGCGTTAACCGGCACCTGGCTGCCACTTTCATTTGCCGGAATATTATTGAGGATGGGTATACTCCCCTGCAACCGTATGTATTCAACCAGGGCGCTCAGGTTTTCTTCTGTATTGCCTCCGTTAGTACCAATCGTCACCATTACGTATTTTGCTTTTATAAAGGGGAGTTCATTTTTGATCCGTTCGGATAATTCCCGGATCGTTGTTCCTCCACGTCCACTGGCGATAACCGTTCCCTGGATCCGCTGCCGGATCAACTGTGTCCAGGCCGCAGGAAAAACCGATGTTGGAAAATATCCTTCAGGCTCTGTAATCGAATCACCGTACAGCAATAATGTTACATTACAGGCCTTCGAAAGTACCATCATTTGCTTTATCCAGATGCCGGTACCTTCCACTAACCCAACGCAATAATAATCGTGCTGAAGCCCTACCGCAAAGCCGGAGCCTACCGCCCCGGCCCGTACGCCGCCCGTGCCATCCATGGTAGCCACCACACTATCGGCATCTCCGGTATGCAAATCGATCAGCTTCAGCATTGCCCTCTGGTAATCGCGGTGTACTTCTACCAGGTAATCATGTCCGGGATTTAGAAACGCAACGGCCTTGCGGGTCTCCGGCCTGGTATGAATGCTGATGCTTTTATCCACCATATCCACCCCTGCTTTAAAATCGCCCTGATCGCTCTGAAAGATGGCATGGGCATCTGCCGAAAACCGCAGCCGGTAACGCACCAGCCGCGCTGCAAGGGAATAATATTTATTCAACCGGACCAATGCCCCCTTATAGTTCAGCAGCAGCCCGTCTTTTGTAAAACGGGCGCCGGAGGCCGGCAGGGTCATCTCCGGTACATGAGCCTCCCGGTTAAACACCTGGTTGTATAATACAACCGTGCCCTCCATACCGGTTTGAGCGCAAACCCGGATAGCCGCTGAACATAAAAAAAACAAGCAATACAAGAGCAGGCGCCCATCCTTTTTCATAGTGTTAATATTTTCCCTTTTGATGTAAAATATATCCCTTATCCGTCCATATTTTTTCAATCGGAACAAGCCTTTTTCTAAAATCCTCATACGATCGTTTTACATCCTGTGGCATCCAGCCTGCTTCCGCCAGTGCTGCAATGCGCGGGAAGGTTTGAAAATAAACGCGTTCATCCGTAGGCGTAAACTCGCCCCACATCTGGGCGCCCATTCCCAGGATCTTTTGCCGGTCAGCTGCTGCAATACCATCGGGTACCGGGTTGAAGGAGTACGCTTTCTCCAAGGAAGTGGTTTCATACGGATAATCCAGGTAGGTGAAATGCCGGTTTGAGTTCACCACATCGTATCCCTGTGCAATCGCCTTGTTTACCAGCTGTACATCGCCATCCCAGAACTGCACCAATGTACCTTTTGCCAGCCGCTCCGATTGGCCGGCCTTTATATGTGCATCACCACGAATATTATCCCCTGTAATTTCATTCCACCCGATCATACGATATCCTTTTGATGCAATGTATTGCGACATCCGGTTGATGGCCCAAACCTGCAGATCTGCATAAGTAGGGATCGCATGCGCTTTCATAAAATCATTGATCGTTTTTGAACCTTCCCAACGCCGGTAATCTGCTTCATCTCCGCCGATATGAATAATACCATCAGGGAAAAGCGCAATCACTTCGTCCAGCACATCGTGCAGGAACTGTTCTACTTTTGGATCGGTAACATCATACAGGTCATAATGTACAGGGTACCCTGCTACCTTACTGCTGGCCCCCAGCCAGGGATACGCAAAAATGGAAGCAGATGCATGGCCCGGCACTTCAATTTCGGGAATTACTTTTATACCCCGGGCATGTGCATAAGCAATGATCTCCCGGATATCCTTTTGAAAATAGAACTGGGCAGGAGGCTCGAGGAACAGGCTGTCCAGGCGACTTTCAGCACTTTGAAAATGCACCATATGTCCGAAGTTCCCCCTTGATGCAATACGGGTAAGCAGCGGATACTTTTTAATTTCGAGCCGCCAGGCAGGATCATCTACCAGGTGCCAGTGAAAGGTATTGAGCTTTAAACGGGCCATTTCATCCAGTACCCGTTTTACCATTTCCTTACCATGAAAGTTGCGGCTTTCATCCAGCATAAAGGCCCTCCAGGGAAACGCCGGCTTGTCGGAAATAAAACATGCAGGAAAGCGCACTTCGCCTGCCTGCTGCTCCTGCGCCAGCTGACGCAGGGTTTGCAGGGCATACAGCAACCCATTGCCACCACCGGCCTGTGCACGCACTTCCGGCACCCGGCCCCTGTTGCGGATCTCCAGGGTATACGACTCATCCCCGGCCTGTGGCTGTCCGCCGTTTAACCGGAAACTGATGGTTGCTTTCTGCGGAGCAGCTACCCATTGAGCACTGATCCCGGTTTCTTTCAGAACGCCATCCCAATAAGCCGTATCGATTGGCTGCCGCTGATCTACATAAACGGTAGCCACCGGGTTCAGTTTTACCGTTTCCTTTTTTAACTGAACGGATGCAGGTTTCGGAATAATATTTAATGATTCCTGCTGCGCCCCTGCCGGCATCGCACCGGCCCATAAACCCATCCATAAATAAATGACCATTCGTTTCATATACATATACTTTTAAAAATAGCGCTTATTTAAATGTCGCTTTTAATACGCATCTGCTTCAAAAAAAGGATAACAGCATGCTGCAGCATGGCTACCTGCGTATTATTATTCCTGCAGCCGGATCCTGAAGTGATACCTGCCCGATCCCAGTTCTATCAGCAGCCGCCCCTTCTCCATTCCCTTTATCAGCAGCTCGTTCCGGTTCAGCACAGGCTTTCCGCTTTCTTCGATCATACCCGAATCCGCTACCGGAAAGTAAACAGCCGCGGTACTATTGGGTGGAACAGCGATCTGCCATACCAGTTCTTTTCCGTTCTTTTTCCAGTTACTCTCTATCATGCCGTACCTCGACTGGTAGCTTGCATTGACATAGTTGAGGCCTTTCGGAAACAGCGGATTCATAATTACTTTTTTAAAGGCAACCTGCCGGTCATCCGACTTTATCCCCGCCAGGTATTCGTAGTACCACACCAGGAGGTCGCCTAATAACATCTGGTGATTCCACGAATTCATCAGCGGGTCTGCCGTATTCCCATTCCAAAGTTCCCAGATGGTGGTAGCACCGTGCGCAACCATATAGCCCCAGCTGGGATAGGTGCGATTGGTGGCAATGGTATAGGCCAGATCCGGCCGGCCATGATCGCTTAACCCACGCATCAGCCACATCATTCCCATAATACCCGAATTTACATGATCCTGATTTGCCGCAATCCCTTTTACAATTTGCTCAAAGACCCCGGCCCTTTTTTCTTCGGGCACCAGTCCAAAGGTAAGTGGCAGGAGGTTCGCTGTTGTTGTATTATTGGCGTAGTATCCCTTTTCGGCGTTAAAGAATTTTTGATTGAACGCTTCCTTCATTTTCTTACGCAGCTCCAAAAACCAGGCGGCATCTTCCGGCAGCTGCTGCAACCTGGCAAACTGTTCCATAAGTGTGGCACAGTAATAATAGTAGGCCGCGCCTACAAGGCCGCCATCAGTGGTGCGCAGGGGATCATTGATCCAGATGGCATCGGATCCTTCATCCGGCGCCACACACCAATCGCCATATGTATCTTTTAATACCAGGTTCCCGACCTGGTACTTATTCCACATATACAGCATCCATTTTTTCATACCGGGATAGTATTCCCTGTAGGTTTCATCGCCAAATTGCCGGCGCAGCATTTCGGGGATGATGATAAAGGCGCTGGGATAGGTTACGTTATCTGTATGCTGCAGCCAGTATGCCGGCACAATATCCGGAAGGCTTCCGTTCTCCAGCTGGGCAGCCTTTGCATCCGTCATCCATTTATGGTAAAAGCGGGCATTATCAAACAGGAAACTTTCGCCGTAGGAGCTCATCAGCCGGTCGCCCAGCCAGGCCACCCGCTCATCCCGCTGCGGACAATCTGTAGGAATACCCCTGTAATTTCCGCGGATCGTCCACCAGGCATTATGATACACCTGGTTGATCGTAGTATCAGAGGTTTCAAAATGTCCTGTAGGAGCAACCTGGTCATACACGACCTTCCCCGTAAAATCCTCCGGCGAGGGCGCTGCCGATAAACCAAACACTTCTACATAACGAAACCCATGATAGGTAAACCGGGGTTCCCAAATTTCCTGGCCCTCGCCTTTAAGAATATAGGTATCGGTAACCGCTGCATCGCGCAGGCTGGCCAGGTATAAGCTGTCTTTATTTTTAAGCCGTTCTGCAAATACCAGCCGTATGGTATCATGCGCCTTGCCCTTCACCTTTATCTGCAACCATCCCACCATGTTTTGCCCCATATCAAGGATATAAGAGCCATTCTTTGTTTGGTAAACAGACTGTGGCCGCACCGTATCATTGACCCCGATATTTTCATTTGCCTGTGCAAACAGCGTTCCGCCAGGCGCGTCCATCAGGCTGGCCGGCCGCCAACCGGAATCGTTATACCCGGGCTTATCCCAACCGGTAAGCGCTAAACCGGCATCGTAGGTTTCTCCATCATATTCATTGTTGGCACGGATGGGGCCCTGATCGGTTACCTTCCAGGAAGGATCCGAAATAATATCGGTAATGGTGCCATCGGTAAACGTAATACGGATCTGCAACAGCAGCCGGGGAAAACCATAGTTTACCTGCGCAATACCCGTAAGCGGGTTGGGTGTACCCTGAAAATCGCGCATATTAAAAAAGCGGCCATTCCCTAAAATAACGCCAATAGCATTTTTTTCTTTCCAGTTGCCGGTAATATCATAACTGTTATACGGAACCCGTTTGCTATAATCGGTTAACGTGGGGCTTAATACATCCTGGCTTATTTTATTACCGTTTATATGCAATTCACTTAAACCCAAACCACTGATATAAGCGGTAACCCGCTTTACCGGTTTATCCGTTGTAACCTCTTTCCGGAGATAACGGGCCGAAAGCCGGGTGCGCGTCTGCGTAGGTGCATCCGTTGCGGAAAAGGTATCTAAGCCAATCCAGCGGGCATGCCATTCCGATGGATCCAGCAATGCCATGCGCCAGTGCTGCAGATCGCTGACTGCTGAATCGCCCTGGTTGGTCCATACCTTTACCTGCCAGTAGTAATCTTCGTCGCTCTTCAGCGCACTACCATTAAAAACAATATCCAGGCTGTTGCCGGATTGTACTTTGCCGCTGCTCCAGGTATTGCCCTGTCCCTTTTTCAGCAGCTCTTTTGAGTTAGCCACTTTTATTTCATAAGCCGTTTGCAGCACACCTTTTCTTCCGGGGGCCTGTAGCTGCCAGCTTAAACGGGGCGCAGCCGATGGCACGCCAATGAAGGCACTCCGCCCCTCAACCTTCAGCTGCTGTACACGCAGCGCTGGTTTTGTGGTTCCGCAGGAGAGCAGGATCAGTAATAAAAGATAAAGACCATTCCTATATCGATACATAAAATGTTATACTTTAATTCAACTGATATAAATAAGCGAGCCGCCCAATGGGAGCACTGTCACCGGTTACATAGTAATCCATCATATCATCATAACGGGTAACATGATCCGCTATTTTGATGCCGATGGCCGTTCCGGGTTTGTGCAACCCGAGCGTATGCAGCGGGATGGAAACCTGCAGATAATTTCCCCATACCTGCATCCGGGCTGTTCCGGCATCTGACCATTGAAACCCGCCTATCGAACGCTCTACAGAGGTTGTTCCCCCAGGTCCGGGACGACGATTGATGATATAATGAAACCCTTCAAAACCCGGTTGCCAGCTACCGGTGCTGAGCAACAGGTTCATCCAGTTCCGGTCGGTTCCGTTATACGCCGTAACCGGCTGGGCTGTTTCCACTAGGAGGTAAAGATTTTTTTTATCGTTGGTGACCCGGACGCTTATGATATCATTGCGGGCGCTGCTGTCCCGGTAATGCACAGCAGGTGCAAAGCCGGCAAAATCTCTTGGAACGGCATCACCTTCAAAATCTTTAAACATTGCGGGTGCTTTCTTCCATTGATGCAAAGCGGTGTCCCGGATATTGATGATCATTTTTGGCGCACGCACCTTCACGACTGTACTATCATACTTGAACCGCCGGATATTGGCGATGGTCTGCAAATAAAAATGATCGCCATAGCCGTCCTTCATCATCTCTATATCTCTTGAAAACGCTTCATCAAAGGCATCTACAAAATACACGCCTTTATCATTGGCCATCTTTATTGCGACCCACTCGTTCCACCCGGTTATAAAAACATTGGAGATCCGGTCTTTATTATTAAACACGGTTTCCCACTGGCCCTGGTAGTTTTTACCGGTGCGAACGCCAGGTTCGGTATTCTTTTTTGTTTGTACATCGTAGCCCCGCCCCCGTGTATGTACCGTATCCGAAAAAACGATGGTTTGAGGGCCATGCTGCGCCACTGAAACGGAAACGATACCGCCATCATGGATCCGTTGCGGATAATCCCAGCTGATCCAGGGAAATGCGGCACTGTTGTACATACCGGTAGGCCATTGTGCCTCCCGCACATCAAAATACTGCTGCAGCTCTTTTGAAACAAAATCTTTAAAGTTGCCGGATCGTGTTTGATCCGAAGCCTTGTGGTTGTTTTCTGTAATACCAATGATGAACGGTTTCTCTTTTGGGCGGTACCATTGGGCCTCATACCGGCCCGAAGCGTAAAACTGCTTATAGATGTGGGCAACGGTAGTGCCGGAAGAGGAATTGGTATAAAATGCAATTTTGGGTACGGCCCATCCCTGCTCCCGGAAAAAAGCCAGGCGGTTCAGCAAGGTGGTAACCACTTCCGGGTAATAAAATGCATTGGTAGCATCCAGTACCAGGTAGTCGATGCCCGCCATAGTCAGCAACTCTATATGCCGGTTAATGATCCAGGGGTCCGCGCTGTTATAGTACCCATACAGGGGTTCGCCCCAAAAATGATATTGCCCTAATGGACTTTGGGGGGTTCCATCTGCCCGGTACAGGGCCGCCGGGTCTGTTTGCAATAGCTTACCGATGGTATACGTGCCTTTTTGCCCGCCGGGATGCTGCCCCAGCCAGGTAAAATAAAACAGCCCCACCTCATGCCGGCCTTTTTTTTTAATAAGGGAGGTAAAGCTCTGCTGTTCCGGTGCTCCGGTATACGCCACTGTATATGCATTTGCATCCGTTACTTTATCGGTGCTATCTTTAGCACTTCCCTGCATCCACCATACATTCATCAAAACAATTAAACTAATCATACTAATCATACTCAAAACTCCTCAACCATTCGCATGGCCCCGAGATAATAAAAACCATTGGGGCTATTATTATCAGGTCCGGCTGTTATGGTAAGCAGGATATTCCCGTTTGCATCCGGGCTTACCGGATCTGCACAGGCAATATTATTTACATTGTTAGACGCATTAAGAGTTGTAAAGGCTTCATTACCGCCGGTAATGGTGTATTTGGCATCCCGGATTTCTCCCGCCCCCATTCTTGATGCATAAAAACGGCAGCGGTACTTTTTCTTTTTATCCAGGCCACTGAATTTTATCACGCTCCTTGGCGTGGTTACTCCTAAGAAGTCCGTTGTATTGCCATAAAAATAATCGGAAGACACTTCGTTTGGCATATTAAGATCGGTACTTGTATTGGTAGCGCCGGCAGCGCCCCACAAGTTGAAACGTTCAACCACTTTTAAGGAAATACCTGTACTGCGACCTGTTGTTGTATGCAAACCGGGGAGCGAACCATCAATACGCATCGCATTCGTCACATTATTCCATTCCGCCGGTGTGGTTTTATCGCCGAAATTAATGAGTATAACCGGTGAAGGCACCACTGAAATATTGCAGACCTGTTCCAGGTCACCCCCATCTTTGGAACTCAGGCGTAACCTGGTTGTTCCCAACTGGCGACCGGTTACGGTTACGGAAAAATCCTTGTTCATGTACACGGATGCGATCGAGGGATCATCGGAAGTCCAGCTATACTTTCCGTTAGGTATGATCACTTTCCCGCCGTCAAAAGAAGGGACGATCTTTATTGTTTCGTTCACCTGCATATCTGCAGCTGTTTTATCCAGCGCAAGTGACTGCTCCAATGCCCCGCTGCCGCCCGTTGAACTCTTTTTACAGGCGCCAATGCCCGTTAAAAGCATAGCGAAAAATAACAACAAATGGCTTATCCTGTAACCTTTGTAAATCGTATTCATAAAATTTAGTTCGTTTTAAATGTCATAAATTCATAGTCGCCGGAAGCTACCTCAAACACCGTCCATTGCGCTTCGGTGCGCAGGAGCTTCAGGTTTTTATTTTGCGTATATGATTTTCCGTTAACGGTAATTTTTCCGTTTACCGAGGGAATAAATACCTCAGCTACGCTATTGGCAGGAACCGTCACGTTCATTTCGATTTTATCTTTCCCCTTTTTCCACCGGCTGTTGATCATCCCTGTTACCGAATGATAACTACCCGCGCAGCTTTCAAGCCCCCGGGGCATATACGGTTTGATGATGAAGCGTTGAAAACCGGGATTATTTTCATCGGGTATAATACCTAAAAGATATTTATAAAACCAGGAACCCACAGAGCCCATCATCGGATGGTTATGCGAGTTCATAGAACTTCCGGTCTGGTATTCCCAACGCTCCCAAAGCGTGGTAGCACCCTTTTCCAACATATAACCCCATCCCGGATACGTGGTTTGCGTGGCAATCTTATACGCCACATCCACCTGGCCTCTTTCGGTTAACACTTCCAGCAAATATTTTGTACAGATATTCCCGGTGGTAAGGTGGTAGCCCTGCGCCTTAACATCGGCCACCAGGTTTTGCAGGGTTTGTTCCTGCTGTGCCTTATTCCCCATCCCAAGGAACAATGCGAATGCATTACAGGCCTGGTTATTGGAACCATACCCTCCTGTGGAAGCATTCCAGAACCGCTCCTGGAAAGCAGCTGCTGTAATACGGGCCAGCGTTGCATAGCTTTGGGCGTCTTCCTTCCGACCGGTTATAACGGCCATTCGCTCCATTAACTGCGCGTAGTAATACAGGAAGCCCGTAGACATTAACGAGCCGGGCGTATTTTTTGAGATCGCCCCATAGCCTGCTCCTGAAAGGCCCAGCTCAGCCGGCGGCGACCAATCGCCATAGTAACTGTATTCGAGGATACCGTCTTTTGTTTGGGATTGTAAAAAACGCACCCATGCTTTAAACCCGCTATAATGTTTATCAATGATCGTACGATTCCCATAATACTCGTAGCATTTAATCGCCAGCAGTAAATAGCTGACAGAAACGGGATCTGCCGGGCGGCCACCTACCTTATAGGGAGCCGTATCACCAATGCGCCCTTCTTCATCCTGTGTGTCGCTGATATCATCCAGGTATTTGGGATAAAAGCGCGACATATCAAAATTGTAGATGGCCTGATCGATCCGTACGGTCATATCATTCAGCCAGCCCATGCGTTCGTCCCGTTGCGGGCAATCGGTAGGAATACTGTGCAGGTTGCTGGCTTCCGTGCGCTGCACCATTTGATGAATGGCATTGAGCAATTTGCTGGAACTGGAAAAAGTACCGGTTTCCGCCACATCGGAGCGTACCCGTTTTATCCTGAAATCGGTGCGCCCGGGCCGGCCGGGCATTCCCTCAACCTGTATATAGCGAAACCCGTGATAGGTAAACGAAGGTTCCCATACTTCCCTGCCGGTGCCTTTTGCAATATATACATCCGTTGCGCGGGCCGTGCGGAGGTTCTCCTGGTTTACGCTTCCATCCGGGTTAAGGGTTTCGGCAAATTTCATTACAATTTCGGTGCCTGCTTTGGCCGCTGTGCTCAGTTCCAGCCAGCCGGCCCCGTTTTGCCCGGCATCCAGCACCAGTACGCCCGGTTTTATTTCCGTTACTGAAACCGGGTGGAGCGCTTCTATTATCCGTATCGGTTCCTGGTGCTGTGCTACCATTTTTCCACCGGGCGGCTCCACGGTTAATGCATATCCCCAGTGCTTATTGGGCAAGCCTTTAATAATGGTATCGGAAGGAATATCCCACTCCTCAAATTTTTCCAGGCGGGCATCATATTGTTCGCCATCGATGACACCGGCACTTTGTACCGGCCCCTGGGTTACCCGGCGAATATCGGTTGATGAAAATTGCTGGCGGCTGCCATCGGTATAAATGATATCCGCCTGCAGCCTGAGTTTGGGCATACCATACCAACCCGGCGCCACGGCTACCAGTAACACATTTTTATCCTTTAATTGAGCCGTTACATCATAGGTGCTATAGTACACCCGCTTTGCATAATCACTGTTGGCCGGCTCCAGTACCCGGTCGCCTACCCGGTGGCCATTAAGCCGGAGGGTATTATAACCAATACCGGCCACATAAATACGCGCCTGTGCCACCGGTTTTGCGCAGTCAAATACATGCCGGAAATACAATACTTTTCCGGGCCATCCAAAAGAATAGCCCACCCAGTCGCCGGTCCATTCTTTCTGATCCAATAATCCTGTTTCAAAAAAAGATACCGGGCTCCAGCGGCCGGCCGGAGCGCCACGCAGCTGTACCTGTACTTTCCAGTAATAGCGGGTGCGGCTTTTTAGCGGCAGGCCATTGTACGCAACACCTGCAGACTGCGCCGATTTTAATTGTTTACTGTCCCACATATTTGCTTCTTCTTCCTGCAGCATTGTGCTGTCATCTGAAACCAGTACCCGGTACGCTTCCTGTAACAGTCCGGGCCTGTCAGATCCGATCATCCAGCTGAATTGCGGCCGGGTAATGTTCATGCCTACCGGCCGGTCTGCATATTCGGTTTTCAAACCGGTTATCGCCCATTGATCCTGTGCCCCGGCGCTTATGATGCAAAGACAGCACAGCAGGCTGCTTATGATACAGTTCTTCAAAAATCCATAGTATCTGATCCGCTGATGCATGATTATATTCCTTTACCAACCTGGGTTTTGCCAGTTATCGCCCGTTATTTTCTGCATTTTGGTTACCTCATTTGCGGGCAGGGGAAAGATAAGGTATTTGTCGGCCAACGCCGCACGGTCGTTTTTAACCACGAAGCGCTGGTAGGTAAATCCGCCGCTGCCATTGGAAACCGGACGCATGCCGGTAACCACTTTACCGTTATCGCTAAGGGTCTTCCACCGCCGGAGGTCATAAAACCGGTGCTCCTCGTAAGCCAGCTCCACCCTGCGTTCTGAGCGTAGCCGTAGCCGGAATGCTTCTTTGGACAGCCCTATTGGCAATGCAGGCATGCCCACGCGCGCCCTTACCGCATTAACAGCATCCAGGGCATCCTGCGGAGCGGTATTGCCGGGCGCTGCTTCGTTGGCCGCCTCGGCAGCATTCAGATACAGCTCGGCCAACCGGTACAATTTAAAGTAACCGTCATTATTTGAATTCCGGTCGGAAGTAAAATTGGAAAACTTCCGCAGGTAATATCCCGTGCGTGTATTACGGATATCGGTGGCGGATATGGGTGCATTTCCGCCGGCATCCATTGTTACCTTACTGGCGGCATTGCCCAGGTTAAACGGCGCACCATGATAATAGATGCTGGCCCGGAGCCGTGGATCCCGTTTGGCAAAAGGGTCTGCGGGATTATAAAGCGTGTTGGCTGCATTGTAATTGGGTTGCAGGTGATCATTATCTAAATAGGGACGCGCCGGATCCAATACGGGCTGCCCGTCGATGGTTTCAAATGCATCTACCAGTTCCTGTGAAGGATTATCGCCCGAAGTAACAATGCCGGGCGTAAACGGCAGACCGTTGTAATTGTACACCTGCAGCCGCTGGTTCAATTCAAATACCGTTTCCTTATCGCGTACCCGGTTCACATCCGAACGGGTACGGAAATAAATATCAAAGGCATTATATCCGCTGGCCGCCGGAGGCACCACATCATAAAGTTTAAACCCGTTTTCAAGACAGATGCTTAATGCCTCCTTTGTATAACGCGCCGCAAGCTCCCAGGTAACCGAGCCATCATTCCATAACGGGCTGGCCGCATAAAGCGCTGCCTGCGATTTCATAGCGGCGGCTACTCCTTTATAAAACATGCCCCGTTGAAACTCGGTTTCTCCCTGTATCCAGCCCATCGCCGCATCGGAAACATTTTTCAGCACATCATCACATTCTGCAATAATGAACAATGCCACGGTGGAAAAGGATGGGCGCTTTTCCATGGAATAATCATAGTTAACAGGGAGCGGTTTGGTATAAATGGGTACACCGCCATACCGTTTGATCAGCTGCAGGTAATAAAAGGCACGCAGCAAACGGGCCTGGGCCTTATAACCCGCGCGTATCGTCTGGCTGGCTACAGCGGCCGAATCAATATTTTCCAGGAACACATTGCAGTAGCGGATGCCTTCAAAATTACCGGCCCACCAGTTGGAGTTACCGGAATTACCACTTTCAACCGGATTAAAAAATGGTGTCAGCAACCCACGATGCCATTGCTGCTCCATACTGTTATTCACTTCTCCGGCCTGCAGCGCTTCATCACTGTACCCCGCTAAAAAGCCACCGCCCGCATAAGAGCTGCCATAGGGCTGCATTTTTGTATAGCAAAGATTCAGGTAGCCGGCTGTTTTTTTATAACTGTCAAAAACCTCTTCATAAGACACCCTTCCATCTGCGTATTCCGGCATCTTGGTACAGGAGGCCAATAAATAAACAGCAAGCAGTGCGTACAGGTGTATTATATACGTTCTATTCATGATTGTCTGCATTAAAATTGAATATTTAACCCCAGGTTATAAGTTCTGTAAACCGGGTAAGCAATGAATGTATTTCCTTCCGGATCCAGCCCGTCAAATTTAGATTTGTGAAACGTAAGCAGGTTCTGACCGCTTCCGAAGAGGCGCAGATTGGTTGCGTTTGTTTTACCAAAAATATGGGTAAAGGTATACCCGATCTCTACGGTCTTTAACCGCATATAGTCCCGCCGGTTTACAAAAAAATCGTTAATGCGGGTACTTGATGAAGACTGGGTAGAAAGAGCCGGGTATCCGATCTCCTCGTTGTTGGCATAACGCTCCGGGGTCCAGGCCGTACGGTGTATGGGGAAATACGTGCCGCGCCCGTAATTCTCCATCACCCCAATGCCCTGTAAGTAAGCACTGGTACGGCCAACGCCCTGGATCTGTATATAACAATCAAACATTTTATAGTTGAAGCCTGCTGCAGCACCATAAGATAATTCCGGGATGGCAGTGAAGCCCATGGGCGCCATATCTTTTTCATCAACAATACCATCCCCGTTCAGATCCCGGTAAATAAAATCGCCGGGACGGGGCTGCGCGCCGGAATAAGTTAGCTTCCGGTCTGTAATTTCCTGCGGACTATTGAAATACCCGTTCCCATTGCTGTAGTCGACCAGGTAACCAAATAACTGTCCAATGGGATATCCGGTTGACCGGTAGGGGTAATAGTACCCGCTGCCCGACTGATCCAGCTCCCCGAGGTCGACCACCTTGCTTTTGTTGTACAGGATATTTCCCGATACAAATAGTTTCCAGTCTTTATTGAGCGTTTTATCGAACCGGATATCAGCTTCCAGTCCTCTATTTACAATCAGCCCGGTGTTGATATAGGGGAACGCGCCAACCGGAATGCCCTGCATGGATGGCACCATATTACTTTGTACAGAAATATTTTTCTGCGCCTGCCGGAACGCATCCAGCCGGATGGTGAACATTTTCAGCAATTCCATATCGATACCCAGATTCAGCTGCTGTTGTTTTTCCCAGGTAACCAGTGGGTTGGCAATGTTATTTTCCCGGATCAGACTTCCGATATACAAGCCTGCAATAGGACCTCCCGATGTGGCGGTTATATTATCCATATACGAAAAACGGGGGTTGGGCAACTGGTCGTTTCCGGTTAGGCCATAAGACGCGCGCAGTTTTAAAAAGCCAAGCCATTGTTCCGCAGGCTTCATAAAGTTTTCCCCGGAGACGATCCATGCAGCCGACACCGCCGGGAAGAACCCCGCCCTTCTGCCAGGAGCAAACTGATCGGAACCCGTATAGCCGGCTACAAACTGGGCAATGTAGCGCGCTTTATACATATACCTGACCTTTCCGGACAGCGCTAACCGATCATATGGAATTACGGTTTGAATAGACATGCCATTCGCATAAACCGGTACATAATTCTGGGCAAAATAATTAACAAAGCCTTCTACAGTATGATGGGTATTGAAGGTTCGCTGGTAGTTCAGCATGCCGTTGAAATTGAGGAAATAGCCAAAGAGTGAATTCCGGCCCATCGCCAGCGGCGTTTCTGTATTTTCGCCATAAGGCTTGTAAATAATGCTGTCTCTTCCATCCGCCGTTTGCGCAACACCGTCCCTGATAAACCGGGGATAATCTTTTGTTCCGGAGCGCGTGCCATAATACTTGGTTTCAAAAGCCATATAACCAGACGCGCTTAAACCGGGCGTGATAAATTTGAGATCAACGTTCAATCCCAGCGTCCCATGATAATCCGTGATCATCTCTCTCAGGTAGCCACTTTTATTAATAGCGCCATAAGGCGGATTATTATTGTACAGCGTGGCAATTACGTCCCCGTTGGGTGTAAGCGGACCATTTTCTGTGGGAGGCATGGTAAGTATATTCTGCAAGATGCTGCTCATACTGGTGGTGGGCCGGTTTCTACGGTCGATATTTACAGACTGGTATAAAAAGGCACTCAGGTTTTCCAGTATTTTCATTTCCACATTTGCCCGGACTGTAAACCGCTGCAAGGCATATTCGGGATTAAACCGCTCCTGCTTTACCGTACGTAACAAAGAGCCCTGCCGTAAATAGCCGGCATTTAAAAAATAGTTCACCTTTTCGCCCGCGCTGCCTACCGAAACATTGTACCGGTCCAGCACCGCCTGATCTTTCATAAAGAGCTGATACCAGTTATTATCCGGGTACCGTTCCCTGTTTACCGCAGGATCCCTGAACTTTTCAATATCGTTTTTTGTATACGGAAGATTGAATACCCCATCATTCATATAAGCCTGGTTCCGGAGTGTGGCATACTCCCAGGATGGCAGGATGACAGGGCCCGAAACCGCCTGCTGTACCCCGTGGTTTACTGATGCTGTAATTGCATTCCCCTTCATGCCTCTGCCCTTCTTTGTGGTGATCAGCAATACGCCATTGGAAGCCTGGTATCCATAAACCGCCGTTTCCGCTGCATCTTTTAAAACAGTAACTGTTTCTACTTCCTGGGGGTTGATAACACTGATATCCAGCAATGGCGAGGGCACACCATCTAAAACGATCAGCGGGCTGTTGCCGTTAACGGTACTGCGTCCTCTTACATAAAGCGACACCCCATCGGCATAAGGCTGTTGTGTACCCTGCTTTACAATTACACCCGGTAACCGGCCGGCCAGGGTAGACGCCAGGCCCGGCGCCGGTGTTTTGATCAGTTCACTGCCCTGCACACTTGAGATAGCACCCGTAATGTATTTTCCCGGACTGAACTTCAATACCGGTAATGGCACTATTTCACCTGAAGTATCTGTATTGCCTAATTCCGGTACAGGTATGGTATCCTGCACAACGGGCCGCAAATTACCGGCGGTAGCTGCGGCAGCGCCTACCTGCAAAAGCATGCCGGTAAGTATTGCGATAAAACCTGTATGCATCTTATGTATTGTCATTTCCATTATTATCTTATTATCATTAGCCGTTAAGACCTGTATGTTTGATTACCAGCCTTTGTTTTGCCATACCTGTTTGGTGGCGGCTTCCAGTTTTATCACTTCTTTTTGGGGAATGGGATAAAAGTGCCATTTCTTCTGATAGTTGGATTTACTGGGAGCTCCGTTGCCACCTCCTAATACAAAGCGATCGTATTTAAACGAGCCATCCCCATTTTTGGTAATCCGCATACCTGTAACAAATTTCTCTTCCTTCAGGTCCTGCTCCAGGGGCGTCCAGCGACGTACGTCGAAGTAGCGGGCCTCTTCATAGGCCAGCTCCACTCTTCTTTCATTTCTCACAATGGTGCGGGCGTCTTCAATGGATGAAGCGGTCTTATCTACAGCGGGGCTAAACCCTGCACGATGGCGTATTTTATTTACATATTCCATGGCCTCCGCTATATGGCCGGCCTCCGCAGCACACTCGGCCAGATCAAGAAAAGACCGCCCCAGCCGGAAGAAACGGGGCTTTCCATCTACAAAACGAAATACGGCCGGCCAGTAAAGCGTGAAGTACGCCTTACGTGAATAGTAACCGGTATGGGTATGTTTGGCGTTGTTTAAATTTAAGCCGCAGTTGCCTCCCACAAAGGTTTCTATAGGCGCAATATTATCAGAACCATATCCCGCAACGATATAGGTACTGCCATTATAAAATGTGGAAGCATAAAAACGGGGATCTCTTCCCACATAAGGCTTTTGAGGATCATATCCCGACCCCGGCAGGTAGTTGGGTTGTAAATGCTGCTCATCCAGGTAAGGCTTTACCGGGTCCAGCACCGGCTTTCCGGTTGCGGCCATATCATAGGCATCGATCAGCTCCTGTGTAGGTACATTACCTGCAAAGGATCCGCCCAGTATGGGTAATGTTTGTATATCAAAAAAATCCATAGAAGCTCTGAAGTTCTCCATGATGGTTTCCCTGTCATTGGGGGTAGCCGAATAGTCGGGGTTCTGTGCAAAGTATTCCTGGTAAGCACTGCTGTAGTTGCCGCCAACCTGGTAATCGGTGTAAAGCTGGTAGCCGTTTTGCACCAGCAACTCTACGCTTTTCTTGTTTACCTGGTAGGCCCATTCCCATAAATTTTCGCCGCCATTGTTTGCCGGGCTGGCCGCATACAATGCTGCCTGGCCCCGTAAAGCAGCGGCAATCCCCTTGGTCATCCGGTTCTGCTGGTTGCCATCCGTCAGGCGCCAGGGCAGGTTTTCAGAAGCCAGGGCCACATCACAATCGGCCACGATCTGGCGGCAGATGTCGGCATAGGACGCCTTCTTTATTGCTGAATAATCTTCCCCTACCTGCATTACGGAGGTGGTTAACGGAACGGGGCCATACCATTTGATCAGTTCCATATAAAAATAGGCCCTTAATAAATGGGCTTCCGCCGTCCACCATTCCCGGTCTTTCTCCGACTCTACTTTTGCCTGGCCAATATTTTGCAGGAAAAGATTGATCCGTCTTATTTGTTTAAAATAAGAAGCCCAGTAATTACCATCCCAGGGAAAGCCCAGTACGTCGGTTGTTTCCAGGCTGTTATTAGCCGCCGTAATACTTCCGTTATACGCATCCGCCAGCGGCCCATCGGTTCTTGTATACCAGGACTCATCCGACAGCCCTACCGGGTTATTGGCAAAAAAGAAATAGTTGAGTCCTTTAAGCGGCAGGTTATCAAAACAGGTATTAAACATCGCTTTCACCTTTTCCTTATCCTGAAATACATCTTCATAAGAGATCCTTCCATCAGGTGTGGCATCTAACACTTTCTTACAGGAAATAAGACAGCAAAGACTTATGATCATCAATACAGCGCGCATCATTTGTTCAGTATTTAAAACGAATTAGTTAAAATTGATATTAATACCCAGGTTATAGTTTTTCATCAGCGGATATACAAATCCATTGGCCTGCTCCGGATCAAAGCTGCCCATGCGGAGCTGATCCCAGGTGAGCAGGTTTGTAGCATTTACGTAGATACGCACGCTCTTTGCAAACCGTTTGGTAACACCGGTGGGAATGGTATACCCCAGTACCACATTGCGCAGGCGTAAATAGGATGTGTTCATAATATAGTAATCGTTTGGAATATGGCTGGACGAGGCCGTTGTAGCAAGACGGGGATGGTTGATGGTTTCATGTTGCTGGTACCGTTCTGCCGACCACCTGTTTAATTGCCATGAATAGAAACTGGCCGAACCCATTTCCTCAAAAACCCCGGGACCTTCATAATATTTTGAAGCACTGCTTACCCCCTGCATCAGCAACGAACAATCAAAATTTTTATACCGGAGGTCTACCTGCATCCCATAAGAAATATTGGGCAGGTTGGCCTTACCGATGGGTACCATATCTTTTTCGTCTATAATGCCATCTCCATTCTGATCGGTGTAAATAAAATCTCCCGGCCTGGGTGTTCCTACCAAATAGTTCAGCCCCGATTTTGTAATATCTTCCGCACTGTTAAAAAATCCGGAGCCATCTTTTCCTTTGGCCGGATCAACGGATCGGTCGATGCGGTAGCCCCATTGCTGCCCCAGCGAAAAGCCCTCAATCCGTTTACGATACACATAATCATGTGCTCTCAGGGGTTCATCATAAAACAGCACCTTATTTTTATTGTAACTAAAATTCAGACTGGTGTTCAATGAAAAATCTTTTGAAACCGGCTTCTTATATCCCAATAAAAACTCCATCCCCCTGTTATCAATTTCGCCCAAATTCAGTACCGGCAATACGCTTTGCGGTACCCCCAGTACATCGGGCACGGTTTGCGGTCTTAAAAGAATACCGGTTCTGTTTTCGCGGTAAAAATCGGCGGTTAACGATAACCCGTTTACAAATGAGAGATCCAAGCCGGCATTCTGCTTCTTTGCCCGTTCCCAGGTAATATTGGGATTGCCGATCATCACTTCATTGATCTTATTGCCGGCGCCCCCCAGGGTTGGCACATCCCCTCCGTACAGGCCCGTGCCACCTATCACAATATTATCCAGGTAAAGGAACCTTGAAGTGCCGAGCAAATCATTTCCAACAAAGCCGTAGGAATAACGGAATTTCAGGTTATTGATCCAACGCACCTGTTTAAAAAAGGCCTCATTAGAAACCACCCAGCCTCCGGATAATGCCGGGAAGAAACCGAATCGCTTCTTTGGAGAAAATTGTTCAGAACCATTATATCCCACATTGAACTCAAACAAATACCGGTTGTCATATCCATAAGTGGCCCGGCCCGATAAACCCAATATATTAAAGGGCAGGTAGGGTGCTTCATAACCCGAGCCCTCTCCGGCCTCCCAATAATCCCGCTGAAATAATACCAGGCCGCCTATGGCATGCTTTCCAAAATTCCGGGCATAATTAAACTGCCCCTGCAGGTTTACCCGCATAGAGCTTGCAGATGATTTACTAAGCGACAGGGGATTATCCTCCGTTTCATTTCCACGGTTGATGACGTATACTCTCCGGGGTTCGTTGTTCAGCGTAATATCCTGGTAATTGAATACCACATAATTTTTGGAAGCCGTCATCCGGGTTGAGCCCAGTGAGGTAAGTGCCGCCGAAGCGCCAAATTTGAGCCCCGGGGTAATGGCATCCAAATTATAATCCAGCCCGAATTTTCCATCAAAGCCAGAGCGGGTGCCTAATGTGTATCCGCTTCTGTTCAGATCCCCATAAGAAGAACCCGTGCCATATTTGTCTGCCACAATCCTGCCCGCCGACAGTGGCTGCAGCTCGCTATTCATATATACGGGAACACCGTCTTTTGATAGCGGCCCCACATCGGTTGGCCTGCTTGTTAAAGCATTTACAAACAATGTAGCAAAACCAAATTGTCCGTTCAGCAGGTTGGAGTTGTTTACGCGTTCTATATCTCCCGAAAGGTTGGCATATAACTTTATAGCCTTTGTTACATCAAAATCAACATTTGCACGGAAATTATAACGGTTCACTTTTGTTTGCGCGTCATATTTCAGATACGATTTAGGTTCTACATTGAATAAACCCGACTGTGTGAGATAGCCCACACTGGCAAAGTAGCGCAGCCGCTCCGTGCCCCCACTCAGGTTTACATTTGTACGGGATAATGGTGCGTATTTTTTAAACAAAATATTTACCCAGTTATTATCCGGATACCAATACGGATCTGCGGGGTTCCCGGTTTTCCAGCTTTCATATTTGGCAATGTCTGCGGCGCTGTACTCCGCCGGCATACCATCATTGGTCAATGCCTCATTACGCAAATGCACATATTCATAAGAAGGCAACCTGTCTGGCAGGTATGCCATCTGCTGAAGGCTTTGCTCCGTAGATGCACTAATGGATACTTTTCCGGCTTCACCTCTTTTTGTAGTAACGATAATAACACCGTTGGCGCCCCGCACTCCAAAAACTGCGGTAGCAGAAGCATCTTTTAAAACGCTGACACTGGCCACTGAAAACGGATCCAGTTGACGTAACCGGCTCATCTCAGCAAATACCCCGTCGATCAATATGAGTGGATTTACGCCATTTGTTGTAGCAACACCTCTCAGGTATAGTGCCGCGTCATCCTCACCGGGCATCCCGGTTCCCTGCACTACCGTAAGCCCCGGTATCAATCCTTTTAAGGATGCACCAAAATCGGGCGACAATTGTTTGGTCAGTTCGGATCCGCTGATCGTAGCAACCGCGCCGGTTAGCGTCACTTTCCGCTGTTTTCCGTAGCCTACCACAACAACCTCCTCCAGCCCCTTGCGGTCTTCAGATAATAGAACTACTACATCCCCAATGCCATTTAATAACAATTCTTTGCTTTCATACCCGGTATGTGAAAAAATGAGGGTCTGCCCGCTCCTGGCACTGATCCGAAAAACACCGTCTTTATCCGTAACAGTTCCGATGCCGCTGCTGTCTTTTACAGATACAGAAACCTCTTCCAGCGGCCCGGTTGCATCTTTTACAGTACCCTGAATCATTTGTCCCTGTACCAGTTGGGAAGCAGCTGTCATTGCAGACAACAAAACGAAAAATATAACTATCCTTTTTTTCATATTACTACATTACTTTTGGAGTTACGCCCGGTTAAACACAGGCATTTAACGATGCAGGCGCGGTTCGTACTTTACCCATGGCGCTGCACAGCACATTTTTTATGCACCGATCCCAAGAAGTTATCTTCTGCAACCGTTACCCCTCATTCAAAAAATTAGTTTTGCCGTTATCTAATGTGAATGTAGTATGTTATTTTTTCTTTACTGACCTGCCTTGTACTGATCGGGCTGAAAATTTTATGGCATGCAGTTTCATCCACTTTAAGCGATAACCGATGCTTGTGTTGAGGTGTCATCTGCAGCTCCGGCAGGTATATTTCCCGCAGCTTTATACAGATTCAGAAGGGTCATACGACAGTCTGCAATAAAAAGGTTCGTGCATACACATAGCCGTCAACTTAAGGGTTAGCGGAAGAAATTGCTGCATTGTCAGATTCCGTTGGCGGGGCTATCGTGTGGACATATTTCGGGAGCTTGTGCGGAAGTGATTTTTCTATAGTCGTTGCTAAAGTACCCGAAGGCTACAATGTGCATGGTTCCCAGCATCAGCCGGGAGTTATTCACATTGTAGCCCTTCAGACTACGCATATCTTGTTTTGGTAAGTGTCTTCTGTTAAGTTGACGGCTAGGGTGCATACACGAACCAAATTGAACCCTCAACGGGATATCGACCCAAAGGCACTACATTATCCAGTGTTGAAGCAAGGTTGCCAGGCCAAGAAATACAGCAAACCCGATAATATCCTGGAAGGCCGTCTCAAAAGGACCGGCTGTTGTAGCCGGATCAAATCCCATTTTTTTAGAAACCGAAGGGATAAGCGTTCCCATTAAACCGGCGGTAAGCATAGAACAGGTAAGCGCGATCCCGATTACAATACCAAAAGGGATATGCTTTGCCCAGATCGCACCGATCGTGCCTAAAACAACCCCACATGCGATGGCCATTAACAGGGTTGTTAAACTCTCTTTCTTTAACGATGCCCAGATATTTTTTTTATTGGTTGACTCCATATCAAGTGCTCTTACGGTAATAGCGGCAGCCTGTAATCCTACATTGCCCGATATTGCGGAGATAACGGGCATAAACGACGTCAGCAAAATGATCTTCTGAAGAACGGCATCGTAATGCGAAATGATCATACCGGCTACCAGTTCTATTACCATCGTTCCTAACAACCATGGAACACGCAATTTAGCCGCCTGTACCGGGGTCAATTGTTCCATCGTTTCAGCATCCGTACCTACAGCCTGCGTATATAATCTTCGGGATCTGTTTACAATGATCGACATTAAATCATCCGCAGGTACCACCCCGATCAAATACCCTTCCTCATCTGTTACGGGTAAACTCATAAACTTATATTTAGAGAGAATGGCAGCAGCGTCCGTTTCATCAATCGTTGCCATTACCGAAACCACCTCTTTTTCCATAGCATCTTCAATCCTGGTCTGTGGGTCACACATCAGCAAATCTCTTATAGAAATCACACCCAAAAGGGTATACTTTGAGGCTTCAGCTGTTTTCTCCACTATATAAATATCATCCGGTATATCCACTTCCGGATCGGTATACTTAACGATCCGGATCCCTTCTGCAACTGAAATGCCTTTTTGCAGGCGGACAAAATAAGTGGTCATTAGCCGTCCGACCGATCCCTTGGGATAAGAGCGCCGCAACTGCGCTTCTTCCACTGCGGCAGAGTCCCTTATTTTCTTTTTTAAATAGGTATTTAACCGGGATGGAATATCGGTGATGAGTGCAGCTGCTTCGCGGGGAGGCAACGCATCCAGCAGGTTGATCAGCTTTTCGGGATGCAATGCCAGTATCTTATTGGTTCTTTCCGGTTCCAGCTTTACCAATACATCGGTTGTCATGGGCATATCAAGTGCCTCAAATACACGTGCCGATTGTTCAGGCGAAAGCTCTTCCATAACAAGTGCCACATTTGCAGCCGTCTGCTCCTGCAATATAGTTTTGATCACTTCATCTTCATTCTCGCGCTTCTCATCCGATAGCAGGGCTTTAATTTGTGTTGCAAGGTCTTTCCATTCGGGTTCCTGGGACATATCTCCTGATTTTTTTATAAATCTACCTGCTAAAAGTCTGCCATTGTTCTTAAATGCCCGCCCTAACCACTTTAAACGTATCCATCCTTCTTTCTTTTTGACGAAAGACAGCAAATGAGCCATTGCAACAGGATCATATTTTTGGTATCGCCGCTATCACCTGTGCAATATTCTCCACATAAAAACAAAAAAGATGAATAAATGTGGTAAGAGATCAGGGCCGCTTTTTGTTACCGGTGAAAAAAGGGGGAACAATGGTGCTTACAGAAGGCGGGCAAGCCCAAAAATTTAAAAGGTTGATGCATAAAGAAACCAGCTGCGGAGTAATGAACCGATTCATGTAACCGCTCAGACAAGATTTTTCATCTTAGGCCATTCTATACTTCCTAAAAAGTTCCTTCCTGTATATAATCAAAAACAAGCCTAATAATTAACCGCTATCATTATTACTAAAATAGTCATATCCTTTTGATAGTTGTTTTACTGCCCCGGGGTTTTGGTAATATGACTCCAACGCGCGTACTAATGTGTTTTCTACATCGTCAACCCGGTTGAACTTTTATGGAGAGAACTTCGGCGGAAATATTTCCACAACAAAATATTCAACAGCCTTGACGATGTAGAAAACACATTAGTACGCGCGTTGGAGTCATATTACCAAAACCCCGGGGCAGTAAAACAAC
>NZ_JASLGT010000013.1 GCF_030150205.1 Niabella sp. | reverse complement strand
GATTCCGCTGATTCCGGTACAGCAACAGGCAACAGGTCTTAAAGCTGTACAAAAGCCCCAACCGGTTGCCCGGCTTTTTCACAAACAAAAGGGCAGGCGGTGGGCGAAAGCAAAGCAGGTGATGAAGCGGGCGGTGTAGAGCGGCCCCGGGGTGACCGGGGTGACTTGTGGAGCATGGAGCGATACCCAATTTTAGTGCCCCTGCGTGTCCTGGAGCCTTTATGACGAACACAGGCCCCACTGTGTTTTGCCCCTTTGCGTGAAACAGGAACCACTAAGACCGGAAGACACAAAGAAACACAAAGAAGGATTTAACCTTCTTGGCGAAAACCAGACCCGTTGCACTCTTGCCCCTTTGCGTGAAACAGGAGCCACGAAGACTGGAAGACACAAAGACACACAAAGAAGGAAATACCCTTAGTGCATCTTCGTGCCTTAGGGCCTTTGTGGCCAACATCCGAGCACGAAGATCAGGAAAAGATCAGCTTCCCGTTAATAATATACAGCGCGCAGATCACCGCCTCACCCAACAGGAGCGGCAGTATAAAATACCAGAACCGCATCCGGAGCAATCCCGCCGCATAGCAAACCAGGTCCGTTGGTGTAAACGGCATAAAAGCCCAGCCCAGGATGAGCCAGAATCCCCGTTTGCCCTGTAATTGTTGCTGAATGCGCTCCAGCCTTGGTGCTGCTGTTATCGATAAGCCGGGAAAGCGCAGGTAGCCGGCCGTATAGTAAATAAAGGCTGCTACTGTTAAAATACTGCACATGAATACCCCAAACAAAAGCAGGGGAGTATCCCTGAAGATTAGCATGCCCGCAAGAAGAAAGGGAGTGGAGGGCAACAGGAATATGCCCCGAAAAACGCAGATGCCAAAATACACCAGCCATGCCTGTTGCCGGTATTGAAGCAGGAAACCGGCAATCGCTTCCTGTGTAAAATGCTGCCGGTTATACCAATAAATAAACCCTCCGCCGGCCATCAGCAGGAGCCAGATAAACCGTAGCCACTTCCCGGCCCGTTGTTTCGGGATATTATGGTTTTTGCGCATAATAAATAAAGGCTGGTGGTATATTGATGGGTTCAAAGCCAAGCTGAACCAGAGGGAACATCCGGCGTAATAACCCCCGGTCGTTCAATGAATACTGGAACTGGATATAAAAACCGCCGGGTTTTAATACGGATTTAACGGCATCGAGGATGCATTTCTTTGTGCGGGTATTCAGGTTGGCCAGTGGCAGACCGGAAATGACATAATCCACCGTACTATTTTGAACGTATTGTTGCAGCCGGCATACGTCGTCATTAATGGGATGAAACTGTGGCCCCTGCAGCGGCCGAAGTTTGTCAAAAAGTTGCGGGTTAATTTCAAATGCAGCAAGCCGGGAGCCAACATTCAGTTGTTCCAGGAGATGACGGGTAATGCTTCCCGTACCGGCACCCAGCTCTACCATTTGTATGGGCTGACTGAAATCGACGATCCGGGTCATCCGGCCCGCCAGCCGGGAAGAACTTTCTACAAAGGATCCTGTTTGTGCCAGGTTTTCATATGCGGCTCTTAAGAAAGTAAACATAATCGTATTTTTCTGTAAAGTAGAATGGATAATAGCGGGTTAAAAAATGAAATCGACCAGCGAACAACGAATGGCTGCCAACTTTGGATTACAGCAGACCAATGGAAGATTGCCTTGTTTCAACTATTTGTTGCGATCCGTAGCCGGTTTGTTGCCGCTGAAGGCCTGTTGGTCGATAAAGTTTGACTGCTACGCTTTAATCGCGAATTTTACCGGATGAAAGTCGGTCCATTGCAGCAACATCATTTAAAAACAACAAAGCGGATATTGCGGCATACGCTTTTCTGGATGGCCTTTTACCTGCTGCAGTTTTATTATGGCCTGGTTTCGGTTCCCGGCCTTAAGATAGCACCGGCTATGTTTTTAAATCCGTTACGGCTCATTATTGGCGCTGCCTTTGTTTTTTACCCGCTGATGTACGGGATTATACCCGGTTTCTTTGCCCGGAAAAAATACCGGCGGGGTATTTTCTGGTCATTGATCTTGTTCGGGGTATTTGTTTTTATGGATGCATACTGGGAGATCCGCATCCTGAATGTTTGCCCCCCCTGCTGGGAGCAACTGCGCGTAAAGCAACCGGATTACTATAATTACCTGCACCGGGGGCTGTTGGGCATCGCGCTTACAAGGCTGATCAGTTTAGGATTTCTGTATCAGCTGATGGTACAGCTCGCCATACCCATTGGCATAAAAATAGCGATGGCCTATTTTCAGCAACGGCTAACCACCGTTAAACTGGAGAAGGAAAACAAAGAGCTGGAATTGCATTTTCTTCGCTCCCAGATCGCTCCGCACTTTCTGTTCAATACGCTTAATAATATTTATGGTCTTATTCTGAACGACGATAAAAAGCGGTCGGCAACCACCGTAGCGCAGCTGGCCAGTTTCCTGCGCTACTCCCTTTATCATAATGGCGACGACAACACACTTGGAAAAGAGATCCGCATGTTGCAGGACTATATGGAACTGGAGAAGATTCGCTTGAATCATACCCTGGTAAATTTTACATTTGAAGCCGACGACCCGTCCCTGTTTTTTCCACCCTTACTATTGATGCCGGTGTTGGAAAATGCATTCAAGTTTTGTCCGGATGCACCCGGCTCCGGCAGCTGGATCTGGATGCAGTTGCTCCTGCGCAAAGGGTATCTGTATATTTCCATAGCCAACACAGTAGGAGCTACACCGGCACTTACCGGGGAAGGAGGGATCGGGCACGACAATATCCGGAGGCGGCTGCAATATTATTACGGCGGTAATCATACATTTGTGATCCGCAGCGAAGCAGACGTATATACCGTAGTGATTGAAATTCAAAATGCCCATGATCCATTGTATCGTAGTAGATGATGAACCCCTGGCCAGAAACATCCTGGTGCAGCACCTGGGCCGGTTGGCAAACTGGAACGTGCAGCGCGAGTGTATCAACGCGGCGGAAGCCTGGCAAAGCTTACAGGAAAACGAGGTACAGGTGATGTTTCTTGATATTCAAATGCCAGGCATCAGCGGGCTGGAACTCTTACGCTCGCTGAAAAATCCGCCGGTAGTGATCCTCACTACCGCCTATACCCACTATGCGGTGGAAGGATTTGATCTCCGGGTGGCCGATTACCTGCTGAAGCCGGTCACGTTTGAGCGCTTTATGCAAGCGATTGTAAAGGCACAGTCGGCCCTGGACAGCCCGGTTGTTACCATCCAGGAGCAAGCTGCCGGAGCCGCACCATTGGTCTCCGATCACCTGTTCCTTAAGGTAGACAACCGGCATATCCGGCTGAACTTTGAAGAACTGCTTTACTTTGAAGCGCAGCGCGATTTTACAAAGATCTTCCTGCAGGATAAAACCCTGCTGGTGGGGCTTCATTTAAAACTGCTCGAAAGTATGTTGCCGGGAACCTTGTTTACCCGCGTACACCGTTCCTATATCATCCACAAACAGAAGATCTCCGGTATTGAAGGAAACCGGATCCTCATCGGGAAAATGGAAGTTCCCATCGGCACCCATTACAAAGAAGCATTTTTTCGCTGGATGGGACTTTGACGTAGCCGCCATTTCAAATTGTTGTCGGGGTTTGTCAAAGAACCAAATAGTGCCCGCATATTACCATCGGCACAGATGCCGGCAAGCCTTTCCCGCTATTGCTTATTGAAAATGTTATCCCTGGTTTACCTGCTCCGGATGGCGATAGCAAGAGCGTATGCCGGATTAAGGGACAAAGGGGCTCACCCTTGTTTTAAAGAATCTACAATATGCGCTACAAAAGCGTCCCGCTGTTCCTTTGTCATTGCTGTATGGTGAAAAGTTCGGTCATAGTTCACCACATTGCGCCAGCCTTTGCGGATCTGAACCCGGATGCGGAGTTCGCCATCGTGCTCGTTTACAGAAACCCTGGTGCTGTCACTGCTGCCGCAGGAAAGGGTGCCGGCGAGGAGCAATAATAAAATGAACTTTATCTGCATATGGCCTGTTTTTAAAACAATATTAAAACAATTAGCAGCATATATGCGTTAAAATGGGATCAACCAATGCAAAAATGGGATAAACCCACCGGATCCATAATAAAACCCGTATCAAAACGTTTTTAATGCATATTTTATGAAGGAGCAAGCGAACGATAAAAAACAACCAGCCGTTAACCGCAGCGGGGAAATTACGGACCGCTATCTTCAATTCCTCGATCAGCACCTGAACGATGTGGTAAGCGGGCATGCTGCAGAAATGATGCAATTGGCAGAAGTAGCCACACGGCTTTTTATTTCGCATCAGCATCTTACCGATACCATTCAAAAGGCCACAGGCAATCATCCCTGCTATTTTTACGATCTGAAAATTATAGAGCGTGCACAGCAGATGCTCCGGGAAACCGACTGGCCGGTTGCTACCATCGCATTGAAGCTGACCTACGATCCATCCAACTTTTCTAAATTTTTCAGGAAGTTTACAGGGATCACGCCCGGCGTTTACCGTAAGCAGCAGCTGAACAAAAAACCGAAAAGTTCACCATAACAAAACTCCCATACCAGCGGATCTTTGGTTGTTGAATGATTTTTAAATTAAAAACAACCGTATTACACAAAAAGATCTAAAAGGAAAAGTTGTATTGATCGCAGGTGAGGCAAGACCTGGGCGGGTTGCCCAGTCGTGACTTTGCAGTACTGGCTGCGAAACTGGCCATCCATTATAACAGTGAAGCCTCAAAGGCTAATAGTGAAAAAACATTGACCGCCCTGCAGGAGGCCGGGGCAGAAGCCTTCCTGTTTCAGGCCTTCTCCATACGAGTGAACGGGATCTGTCCCTTGTTCGCTGGTTGCTCAGCGCCATAAAAGGCAATAATGGCAAATTTGCCGCTGAATGCCGGAATCTCAGAAAAAAGATGAACTTTTGTAAGGGAATTATTAAACGATGGGATTTATTAACTGAACGGATCTGACTATGGAAAGTGTATACCTGCTCCTTGGAATTATTATCGGTATTGTATTGGGTTACCTGGTAGCCCGGAAATGGCTGGCTACAGCTTCTGTACCACGATCGGTTGCCGACGAATTACAAAAAAAGATCAGCGGGCTGGAGCAATCCAATGCAGCGCGTTTGTCGCGGGAAGAAATACAGCAACAATACATTGCCCGTGAAGCGGGGGAACTGCTGCAAGAAAACATCCGCCTGTTGCAGGAGGAATTGAAGAATGAAAAATGGGCGGGGCAGCAGTATCAAAAGGAGATCCTGGCGCTGACCAAAGAATCGGAGCAGAAATTTTCAAAGGCAGCCGTGGAGGAACGCGATCAGAAGATCCTGCAATTAAATAATGAGTTGGTGAGCCTGAAGGAGAAAGAAAGCGCTTTGAAAGAAAAGCTGGAATTGTTTGCCACCGAGCTGCAGCAACTGCACCGGTTATCGCAGGAACAGTTTAAAACACTGGCAACCGATGTGCTCGAAGAAAAAAAGAAAACCTTTACCGATACCAATAAAAAAGAACTGAGTGCCATCCTGGAGCCGCTGAAGGCCAACCTGGATCAGTTCCGCGAAAAAGTAGAAGCGACCCGTAAGGAAGATATCCAGGAGTTTACTTCACTCAAAAAGGAGATCGAGTTATTACAGAAATTGAACCTGCAACTGGGAGATGAAGCCCGCAGTTTGGCCACGGCGTTAAAAGCGGAAGTAAAAATGCAGGGGAACTGGGGCGAAGACCGGCTGAATATGATCCTGGAAACAGAAGGGCTTCAAAAATATATTGATTATACAAGGGAGGAAGTATACCGGGATAGCGCCGATGAACGGATACGACGGCCGGATTTTATCCTGCGGCTTCCCAACAGTAAGCACATTGTTATTGACAGTAAGGTTTCCCTGACGGCCTACGTCAATTATTTTAATGCAGGCGACCTCGATGCCAAACAGGAATACCTTCGTCAGCATACCCGTAGTATTACTGAACATATTGAGCGGCTTGCAGATAAAAATTACCAGTCGCTGGCAGGACTGAATACACCGGATTATGTATTCCTGTTTATGCCGGTAGAATCGGCATTGACCCTGGCGCTGAATCAGCATCCGGAATTGTTTAACCAGGCGCTGAAAAGAAAAGTGGTGCTCATTACACCCACCACGCTGGTAGCCACCCTGAAAGTAGTACGGCTATTGTGGCAGAAAGAAAACCAGGTAAAGAATGTAGAAGAAATCTTCCGCCAGTGTGGGGAGTTATACAACAAATTTGTATTGTTCCTGGAGGAGATGGACCGGGTAGAGCATGCTTTATCGCAGGCATCCAAAGCCCACCGGGATGCAATGAATCATTTATCCGAAGGAACAAAAAAAGGCAATACCATTATCGGCCGCTTTGAGCGCATCAAAAGCCTTGAAGCGAAGACCAACAAACAGATCCCGGAAAAGTACCTCACCACACTGGAGCCGTTGCCGGAAGATGAGCATCCTTCGGAGGCGATAGACAATGGGGAGTAGATTCGCGCTGCCGGGCATAAATTAGCCTCGATGTCCCACTAGTCTCCATGTCGCCGGAGAAAATTTGAGAATTTGAAAATGTGGAAATGGAGAATAGGCAAGAGTTAATAGTGAATAGGTAGTAGGTAGTAGTCAATGGGTTTGTAGGCAGAAATCAGCCTTCAGTTATCAGTTTTCAGTCTTCAGTAATCAGATGATCATCGAGCATGAAACGGCTCTCTGCTTTTAGTTTCGTCTGCCGGGCATAAAACTGCTTCAATGTCCCACCAGTCTCTCTGTCGCCTGGAAAATATTCCCTTAAACCTCACTCCATATGTAATACCAGCACCGGTACCTCACTGCGCCAGGCCAGGTTTTTTGTCACGCTTTTATGAAACAAACCCGAAAGGAAGCTGCGCATTTTATGAATGGAAATGATAAGGGAGGCATTGTCTTTTTTAGCAAAATCGCTTACAACAGTGGGCAGGTCCTCCACATTATTGGCCACATGCAGCCGGAACTGGTAGTTTTGCAATTCCAGTTGCAGTTCATTGGCTAATTGATTTTCTTTTTCATTCAGTTCGTTCTTCATGCACCGGTGTACAGCGGTTACCCGCGCATTTAAACGGGCAAGGAATTTGTGCAGTTTGGCTCTTATGGATTTGCTGAGCGGGGCTTTAAAATCGGAGGCCAGTACAATATTGTCCGGAATAGTGATAGGAGCATACTGGGGTACCAGCAGCACGGGGTAATGGATCTTATCTACGCCCCGCTGTACATTATCCCCCACCAAAAGCATTTCCAAATCGCCCTTGGGTTTAAAGCCCATTACCACAAGATCTATCTGCTCATCGGCACAAACCTGGTTAACCGCTTCCGCCAGGGCATCATTGATCACCATGGTGGTTAATCCCGCAGGATGTTTGAGTTGTTGAAGAACCCGTTCCTTAAGCAATTGCAATTCTTCATGCCGACCTGCTTCTAGTGCATCGGCCTCCCGCATGCTCAGGGCAAGGGAACCCGCTTCCCCGGAATCGTAGATGGGTACACTTTCGTAGGTATTCAATATAAAAAAATGTTCTGCGTTTAACCGGTTCACCAGGTTGCAGGCATAGTCTACTGCATGACTGGCTGCATCAGAAAAATCGGTAACAACCAATATCTTTTTCATAATCCGCCGTTTTTTGTCTCCTTAAATTTACAAAAACTATGGCGGTTTTACTCCATATTTTATAGATTCTTCCGGTGCTCTATTGAATAATAAGCCACAGATGCGCTGATTATAAGGAAAGCGCATTCATCTGCTTATCTGCGGCCAATAAATGCACCGGCCAGCGTTCATGTAGGCAGTAGTAAACAACCGATTCCCTGCTTTGTCTTACATTTGCCAAAACCCGGCCGGAGGATACCGGCAATTGAAGCGTGAAGTGTCAGTATTACCCGTTTAACTTAAAATTCAAACATCCCTTTACCATTTCAAAAGGGACTAAAACACATCAGCCCACGCTCATCGTGGAGCTGGAACATTTTGGCATCAAAGGTTATGGTGAAGCGCCGGCCATTACCTATTATCATATTACCGTGGAGGATATGATCCGCGACCTGGAGGAAAAAAAGGCAATGATTGAGCGGTTTGCCTTTACCGAGCCGGATCGCTACTGGCATTTTTTACACCATCTGTTGCCAAAGAATCCATTTTTGGTATGTGCATTGGATATGGCCGCCTGGGATATCTGGTCCAGGATGAGCGGAAAACCCTTGTACCAGCTCCTCAAAGGAGATCCCGCCAATAACCCCCTAACAGATTTTACCATCGGTATCGATACGGTTGACCAGATGGTGGCCAAGCTGAAAGAACGTCCCTGGCCCGTATATAAAGTAAAGGTAGGCACGGCAGATGATCTGGCCATTGTAAAGGCCTTACGTGCTGCAACGGATGTGCCGTTGCGGGTAGATGCAAACGCCGGGTGGGACCTGGACACTGCATTAAAACTGATCCCCGAACTGGAAGCCCTGGGCGTAGAGTATGTAGAACAACCCCTGGCAAAGGACAACTGGGAGGGAATGAAAATATTGTATGAACGGTCTCCGTTGCCGCTGTACGCAGATGAGTCCTGTGTGTTTGAACAGGATGTGGAAAAATGCGTGGGCCATTTTCACGGGATCAATATAAAACTGACCAAATGCAGCGGCATTACCCCCGCGCGGCGCATGATTCAAAATGCACGCAGACTGGGGCTTAAGATCATGATGGGTTGTATGAATGAAAGTACGGTAGGCTCGGCTGCTATTGCACACCTGGCGCCCTTTATTGATCATGTGGATGTAGACGGGCCCCTGCTGCTGGAGGAAGACGTGGCCACTGGACTGGGATTCGATTATGGCAAACTCATTTATAGCGAAGCACCAGGGCTCGGTATTGAATATAAAGGACTGTTTAAGGTTTAGTCCTCATCCCGATTAGGTTCTCCAGGTTACCTGCCGCAGGTTGTAAATTCAGCAAGGCTCTTATTCTCACATTTCCACATTCTCACATTTTCACATTTTCAAATTCTACTATCTCAAATGGCATATAAAAATCAACAGGAATTTATTGAAGCGATCGAAAACGCGGGGGAACTGGTCCGCATCAAAACCTATGTAAATCCCATACTGGAAATGGCGGAGATCACGGACCGGATGAGTAAGGAGCCGGGTGGGGGAAAGGCCATTCTTTTTGAAAATACGGGGTATGATTTTCCGGTACTGATGAATGCTTACGGAAGCGAAAAGCGCATGTGCCTGGCATTGGGCGTAAACGAGCTGGACGATGTGGCCCGGGATATTGAAAACCTGTTCAAATTGTTATCGGCCCCCAAAGAAGGGCTTATTGATAAACTGAAATTGCTGCCCAAGCTCAGCGCATTTGCATCCTGGATGCCAAAGGTAAAAAAGGGGCGCGGAGCCTGCCAGGAAGTAATATATACGGAAAAGCCCCTTCCTTCGGGAGGAGAATGGAGTGGGCCACCAGACATTACGAAGCTTCCGGTGATCACCTGCTGGCCGCAGGATGGCGGGCCATTTATTACCCTGCCCATTATCAATACCAAGGACCCGAACAATCATATCCGGAATGTGGGTATGTACCGGATGCAGGTATTTGGCCCGCAGCTTACCGCCATGCACTGGCACAAGCATAAGGTATCTGCCAAACATTTTAATGAATATAAGAAGCTGAATAAAAAAATGCCGGTAGCCGTGGCATTGGGTGGTGATCCGGCCTATGCCTATGCCGCTACGGCACCCTTGCCCGAGAACGTGGATGAATACATGCTGGCCGGTTTTCTGCGGAAGAAAAAAGTAGAGCTGGTAAAATGCATTACGCAACCGGAGATTGAAGTGCCGGCGGATGCGGATTTTGTAATCGAAGGCTATGTAGATCCGGCCGATGAGCTGCTTTGGGAAGGTCCCTTTGGAGATCATACCGGCTATTATTCGCTTCCGGACTGGTATCCCAAATTTCATATCACCGCCATTACGCATAAAAAGAACCCGGTATACCCGGCCACTATTGTAGGCATTCCGCCGCAGGAAGATGCCTGGCTGGGAAAAGCTACGGAACGCATTTTCCTGGCGCCCATTAAAATGACCCTGGTGCCGGAGATCGAGGATATGGAAATGCCGGTGGAGGGCGTTTTTCACAACCTGGTGATTACAAAAATTCATAAAGATTATGCCGGCCAGGGACAAAAAGTAATGAATGCCATGTGGGGCGCAGGACAAATGATGTTTAACAAGATCCTGGTACTGGTATCGCAAACCGCCGACGGAAGCGCGCTGAAACTGGGCGATTATAAGGCCTGTGCCCGGGAGATCTTTAAGAACCTGAATCCCGCCACCGATCTGTCGTTCAGCCAGGGCCCGATGGATGTGCTGGACCACAGCTGCAGCAAGATGGGCTTTGGCGGAAAAATGTGTATCGATGGTACGCTTAAGTTTGAAGAGGAAATCCAGGATGATTATATTCCGTTGCCGGAAGCTACAGCAACCAACTATGTGGCGCTGCTTACAGACAAGTTTAACGAAATCACAGGGGTGAATGCTGCGCTGCCCAGGGATGGGATCCCCTGTCTGATCATTTCAGTTAAAAAGAACCGCAAAGGACATATAAAAGAATTGCACCGGCAAATAGCAGCCCTGCAGGGACTGGAACCCATAAAGATGATCCTGTATGTAGAGCATACCGTAAACGCTTCGGATCTGGCACTGGCGCTCTGGCGTTTTTGCAATAACCTGGATCCGGTACGGGATCACCTGCTGGCGCCCACTGCAAAAGAAGGCTATAGCTGTATGGGACTGGATGGCACGATTAAGACGAAGGCCTTTGATAATTTCCAGCGCGACTGGCCCAATATTATTGTGGCCGATGATGCTACCATCAATGCCGTAGACGAAAAATGGGGATCGCTGGGGATCGGCGCCTTTATTCCATCGCCGTCACTGAAGTATAAAGACCAGATGTATGGACAGGAAGCAGTTGCAGCGATGGAATAGTTTCAGGTTTAAAGTTAGATTACGGGTGTTAGTTGGTGATACCAACGGATAACTGAAGACTGAAAACTGACGACTGATTGCTGATAGCTAACGGCTAAACGCGTGTTTCTGGTTTAAGGAAGTATTTTCCGGGCGACATGGAGACTGGCGGGGCATTGAGGCTATTTTATGCCCGGTAGACAAAACTAAAAGCTGAGAGCAGTTTTATGCCCGATGTGATCATCTGATAACTGATAGCTGAAAACTGAAAACTGAAGACTGATAGCTGATAACTAAACGCTGAAGGCTGATTTCTGCCTACAAACCCACTGACTATTACCTACTTATACCGATTAGACATTAATTTAATATCTTTTTGTATATTTGAGTTATGGGTAAATTAAAAGAGCTATTCATTAAAGAGAGCCTTCCAGAACTCCGTCATTTACAGAAGCAAAATCCTTCTCAGTTTAAGCGTGTTCAA
>NZ_JASLGT010000001.1 GCF_030150205.1 Niabella sp. | reverse complement strand
TGGTTTAGTCCTTGTTTTTCGTTGCGCTCGTTGCGGATACGTTGCGACCATTGCGGTTACATTTTCAGCTCTCGTTTCTCGCAGCGATGCGGCGGAGCGATGAACGCGGCGATGGTGGTTGGTGCATCTTTGCGGTTAGGTGTTAAACGCGGGGAACGCGAAGGTTTTGCAAGGTTCGCGAAGGTGGTTTAGTCCCTGTTTTTTCGTTGCGCTCGTTGCGGATTCGTTGCGACCATTGCGGTTATATCTTGTTTTTTCCCCGCAGAAAAGTAGTCTTTGCAGGCGTCTTTGTGTTTTCATGGCAGCAACGGCCTCTCTGTTGCTCCCGGTGATACTGTGGCGGTTTGCGTCTGAATCTTTTTGTGCTTCTCCGCCTGGCGTTTTCTATGGCCGCAACGGCTATTTAAAGATGACAACCTATTGCTACATTGATTCCCATGTTCCGGAATTCTTCGCTGGTCACTTTTTTATTTTCCAGCGGGGCAATATTTCGTAACCCGATCTGGCCATTCAGCTGCAAATACAAAGATGGACCTATGTTCATTCCGGCCAGCAGGTTAATGCCCAGGTCGGTTCTGCGGCCATAGTTGAATTGATTATCATTCGGATTCTGATCGCTGATATCCGTATATTCAATGGTGCCGTTGTTCCATCCTCCGCCATTGTACTTCATCACCCACTGCCCGCCAATGCCATAGGCAAAATAACCACCGGCTCCAATAAAAAAACGTTCAATATCTCCCGGGATATTATAGAGTATGTTTAGCGGCAGTTCTACGTAATAAGGATTGATACACAAAATACCGGGGCCGGTACCGTCGTCATAACGCTGACGATAACCTTTTGTGCTGTACAATAAGCCGGTTTGGAGGGTTAAAGGATACCGGTTCAATGTTATGGGGATATCGGTGGTCATGCCCAGCTGATATCCCGGATTGAATCTGTTTTTAATCGTACTTCCGTTGCGGGTTTCTTTCCACGCCACTTTAGATGCATTAAACCCGGCCCTGATACTAACTGTCACTTGCCCCTTTGCGTATAAACCGCACATCCAAAGGCTACTCATGATCAGGAGGTGACACCATCGTTTTTTATTCTTCATAAGCAGAAAATGGTCTGAATAAAAGGGTTGTTTTATGGTGTTAAGATAATTCGTTTTTTAGAAGTTCCGTGGTTGTCTTATGCAAAGTTTGGTTAAAATTACACTTCGTCCATGCTCAGTATGAAAAAGCCGCCCCGGAGGACGGCTCTGTATTTCATGAGTTATGGATACTTTGTTGTTTAGAATTTATATCCTACCGAAATTCCAAATGCGGAGTTCTTCATTTTTGCATCCGGTTTTGCACCATCATTTTTGGGTACGATGTTCACAAGACCTAATTGACCGTTCAACTGGAACGATAATTTGTTGGCAAATTCATAACCAAAGAGCAGGTTTGCACCGGCATCAAAAGGTTTCCCATAAATAACCTTGTTGTTGGATCCATCTTTGTAGTCGTTTTTGAATTCAAGATCCGTACTTCCAGAGCTGCTGCCACTTAAACCACCCCAGGAAAAATCACCGTTGGTCTTTAGTTTACCACCCACACCATAGGCTACATAAGGCCCGGCGCCCAGTAATAATTTACCGGATCCCAGTTCAGGTTTGTAGAGGAAATTAATCGGCACTTCAACATAAGAAGCATTCCATTTAGATTCTCCGTTAAAGCTGGCACCTCCAATATTTCCGCTTCCGGAAGTTTTAAAACCCTTTGTGCTAAACAATGCGCCTGGCTGTACATAAAACTCATCGGCAATTGGAATATCAAAGGTTACCCCTGCATGCCAGCCTGGGTTTATCTTGGTATCTGCCTTTTTGCCATTGGCGTCCTTAATGGTAGCATTTGAAAAATTTGCGCCTGCACGGATGCCAATCTCTACTTGTGACATTGCTGCACCAGAGATGCTGACTGCCGCGGCAACCATAAATGCTTTCAATAACTGATTCTTCTTTTTCATAAATATAGGTTTAATGATCAATGTTGATGTTCTTTCACTCGATTATCCTTTCTTGGCTTCTGTGGCTGCGTCTGCTTTCATCTTATCATTAGCAGAGATCACAAATTCTACGCGACGGTTCTGTGCCCGGCCATCCGGTGTATCATTGGAATATTTGGGAACGCTAAAGCCATAGCCTTTGGTGGTCATGCGCTCCAGGGAAATGCCGTGTGAACCCAGGTAGTTCGCTACGCTGGAAGCTCTTCTTTCAGACAGGGCCTGGTTGTATTTTGCAGTACCGGTATTGTCGGTATGCCCCTGGATCTCCAGGTCAGTATCGGGGTATTTATTCAGGATCGTGATCAGGTCGTTCAGCGTGTTTTGGGCGGCGCCGGAAAGCGAAGACTGGTCAAAACCGAACAACACGGCACTGTTAAACTCTACCGTAATACCTTCACCCACACGCTCTACTTTGGCACCGGGTACCTGTTGCTTGATCTCTTCGGCCTGTTTGTCCATCTTTTTACCAATAATGGCACCGGTTACACCACCTACGGTAGCACCGATAATGGCACCCAGCCCGGCATTTCCTGCCACTTTACCAATTACAGCACCCATCGCAGCACCCCCGCCAGTTCCGATAATCGCCCCTTTTTGAGTTCGGTTCATAGAGTCGCAACCTGCAAGGGTTAAACCGGTTAACGCGATTCCTAACGATAAATTTCTCAGTTGTTTCATGTTTTTGTTTTTGATATTCATGTCTTGCCAAATAATATGCCAAAACGGATTTTGAAAATTTGACAGTTTGGTAATAAAGACCTCCGTCCATAAAAAAAGGTTGCCTCAGTGTAGGCAACCTATTGATTTTAACATTTTTATTGATCAGGATTAATTCTGGGAAGGTGCGGCCTGCTGGCTGGGTTCAACAGCTGCTGCGGGTACATCAGTCTTTGTACCGGTATACGTAATGCCCTTGATCACCGGTTTTTTTGTGGTGGTCTTTTTGGGTTTTTTAGCGGTATCGTCCGTCATTTCTGTTTGGCTGGCTATAGCTGCCGAATCTGCTGCTACGGTCATTTCAGGGAATACGGTGGCCGGTTGTTCCTCGTTGTATTTATTGCCGATATTTACATACAAGGTATTGGCATCTTTATCAAAGATGAGGGTTCCTTCCTGGATCGCGCGTCCGCTTACTACTTTGCTTTTCGTTTTTGTAGCCGCATCATCTGTGGTTGCTTCCATGGCATCATCATTCGCCAGGGTTTTTTGAGCCGGGATCTTGTAAATAGCCGGAGCATCTTTGATCAATGCTTTGAACTTACCCTGTGGTAAGCCGCTTACCCAAACGATGCCTTTGTTTTCTCCGTCCCTGGTGATAGTTACATGGGATGCGGTTCCCTTTTTATCCGTAAGATCAAAAGTTCCCAATACCGGGAAGATCTGGTTCTCCGTCATGGAGTCCGGCATCGGAAGTAATTCCTTGGGTTGTGGTTTATAGTTTCGCGGAACTTCAGGAGTGCTGGTTTGTGCAAAGGTTGCCATGGTGATGGCTATTGCAAAGAAGCATGTAAGAAACGACCTTGTTTTCATAAATACGTTTTATTTAAGAATGATTCAAATTATTCTTGCTACTGAAATTATTATGCCAAACAGGGCGTTTGCCCCGAAAATTATATATTTTAATTTTTGCTTATGACTTGTGTGCCTGATTCTTAATGATTCCGGGGCGAAAAGAGGGCTGTATTAAAAGGCGCCTTGTGTCCACGTTGATTTTTCGAGGCGTTTGCATTCCTGGCGCTGAACCCTGGAAATGGCACCGGGGTCTTTTATCCGGGCGGGATTAAAGGGCAGGAAAAACGTCCTTGCCGATTTCGGATTGCTTTAGCAAATTGGGAAAGAAAATTTGTGTAGGTTTGTGCCTTGTTTTTTACCATCATTCCAAATTCATATACAATTGAAAGCTGAAAATGAAGTAATTGACGTATCCGGCGCAAGGGTACACAATTTGAAGAATATTGATATTTCGATTCCGAAAAATGAACTGGTCGTTATTACCGGTATCAGTGGCAGCGGGAAATCATCCCTGGCTTTTGATACTATTTATTCGGAGGGGCAGCGGCGCTACATGGAAACCTTCGGTGCCTATGCCCGTCAGTTTATCGGGGATATGGAACGGCCGGATGTAGATAAGATCACCGGGCTTTCTCCTGTTATTTCCATTGAGCAGAAAACCACCAATAAAAATCCCCGTTCAACGGTAGGAACCATTACGGAAGTGTATGATTTTTTCCGGTTGCTGTTTGCCCGCGTCGGCGAAGCGTATTCTTACAATACCGGCAAAAAAATGGTCAAATGGAGCGAAGAGGAGATCGTGGAAAATATTTTTGAACGGTTCCGTGATCAGAAGATCAACCTGCTGGCACCGGTGGTACGCGGTCGTAAGGGTCATTACCGGGAGCTGTTTGAAGATATTCGGAAGAAGGGATACCTGAAGGTAAGGGTAGATGGTGAGATAAAAGACCTGGTACCGAAAATGCAGGTAGACCGTTATAAGATCCATGATATTGAAATTGTGGTAGACCGGCTGGAGGTGAATGTACCCTCCAGGGCACGGTTGAGCCAGAGCGTGCAGGCTACATTGAAACTGGGAAAGGACCTGATGTTTTTACTGGTAGATCAAACGGATCAGCCGGTACAGTATAGTAAGCAGCTGATGTGTGAAGATACGGGTATCAGTTACGAAGAACCTTCGCCCAATTCGTTTTCATTTAATTCACCGTATGGGGCTTGTCCGTATTGCAAGGGAATTGGAACGGCTTATGCGATCGATATGGATTCGGTATTGCCGGATCGCACGTTAAGCATCAGCGAAGGCGGTATTGCGCCATTGGGTGAAGAACGCAATGCGAGCGTGTTTCAGCAGGTGGTGGCCTTTGCCAAAAAACATAAGATCAACATGAATAAACCGGTGGAGGCATTGCCGGCCGGTCAGCTGGAATTGTTATTATACGGAGATGGAGGGGCCAGCCAGGACCTGGATCTTGATGGGGCGGATGCATCCGTGCCGGATATTTATACGGGTAGTTATGAGGGCATCATTCCCATGCTGAAGCGTTGGTTCTTTTCTTCCCAAACCTCCGAATGGCTGCGGGAATGGGTAGAACAATTTATGATGCTGAAATCCTGTCCTTCCTGCAATGGCGACTGCCTGAAAAAGGAGAGTTTGTGGTTTCGCATCGATGAAAAAAATATTGCTGAATTAAGTAACCTGAACCTGGATAAACTTGGAGACTGGCTGAAGGGCATTGAATCCCGTTTGTCAAAAAAACAAAATGCCATTGCCAAGGATATTTTAAAAGAGATCCGGGAGCGGCTGCAGTTCCTGCTGGATGTGGGGCTGACCTACCTGACATTGTACCGCCCGTCCCGTACGCTGAGCGGGGGCGAGTCGCAGCGGATCCGGCTGGCCACGCAGATCGGTTCGCAATTGCAGGGAATTACCTATATCCTGGATGAACCTTCGATCGGGCTGCACCAACGGGATAACCATCGCCTGATCACTTCCCTGCAAAATCTTCGGGATATTGGTAACAGCGTACTGGTGGTGGAGCATGATAAAGACATTATGCTGGCTGCGGATTACCTGATTGACATTGGTCCCAAGGCCGGTTACCACGGCGGACGCGTGGTAGCAAAGGGAACTCCCAAAGAGATCCTGAAGCTGGATACGATCACGGCCGGTTATCTGAACGGACATTTAAAAATAGAAACGCCTGCGGAGCGCAGACCTGGCAATGGCAAAACCCTGGAGCTGAAAGGGGCCACCGGTAATAACTTAAAGAATGTAAGCGTGAAGTTTCCGTTGGGGAAACTGATCGTGGTAACGGGCGTAAGCGGCAGTGGCAAATCAACCCTCATTAATGAAACCCTGTATCCCATTTTATCCCAGCACGCCTATCATTCTAAAAAGGCGCCGATGGCCTATAAATCGGTAAAAGGACTGGAGCATGTTGATAAGGTAGTAGAAATTGATCAATCACCGATCGGCCGTACGCCGCGGAGTAATCCGGCAACTTATTGCGGATTCTTTACCGATATCCGTACATTGTTTGCAGCGGTACCGGAGGCAAAGATCCGGGGGTATAATGCCGGGCGTTTTTCATTCAATGTAAAAACCGGCCGCTGTGATGTGTGTGAAGGCGGGGGCATGCGGGTGATTGAAATGAATTTTCTCCCGGATGTATATGTGCCTTGTGAAAAATGCAACGGCAAGCGCTATAACCGGGAAACACTGGAGATCCGCTATAAGGGCAAGTCTATTTCGGATGTGCTGGATATGACGGTAGATGATGCCGTGGAGTTTTTCCAGGCGGTGCCTTCTATTTACCGGAAGATCAAAACCCTGCAGGATGTGGGGCTGGGATATATTACGCTTGGACAAAGCGCGGTGACCCTCAGCGGGGGAGAGGCCCAGCGGGTGAAGCTAAGCACGGAGCTGAGTAAAAAAGACACCGGTAAAACTTTTTATATCCTGGATGAGCCTACCACCGGCTTGCATTTTGAAGATATTAAACACCTGCTGCAGGTTTTGAATAAGCTGGTGGATAAAGGCAATACGGTGCTGGTGATTGAGCATAATATGGATGTGATCAAAGTGGCGGATCATATCATTGACCTGGGGCCGGAGGGCGGCGATGGCGGCGGACGCATCCTGTTTGAAGGAACGCCGGAAGGATTGGTAAAGTGCAAGGAAAGTTATACGGGGCAGTATTTGAAAGCGGAGTTGTAAGCGTTTTGATCACAAAATTATAATAAGATAATAGAAAATCTTTCAAATGAGCGAACTCATTGGTGACATGAAGACTTGTGCGACCTGCGATGATGCTCAATGGCTCCTATAGTCGCCTTGTCACCCCGCCAGGCCACAACAGCTATGTAAAACGCAGCACCTGCAACATCGCGGGCTGCATTTTACCGAAAGTGTTAATTCAATTCCACCGCTACATTCCAGTTGGCCTGCTTTGACAGATATTCGATCAGCTCATTGTTCATTTCAAATCCCTTTCCACGTGTTAACAGATCTACTGTAACGTCATCGGCTGCGTCTTTTATAGACAGTTTCAAGGTGCTGGGGCCTTTATGTGCCTTCAGGTTCTCGTGAATAAATTCCACTGTTTCCTTTGTAATCTCCTCAACCGGTAATTCGATCTTCAGATTTTTGGTTTGGTTCTTTATGACACTTTCCGCCAGGCAAATGGAGGTGATTTTAAAATCAAAATCGCCATTAAACCGTTGTTTGAAAAAACCGGTAAGGTATACGGTTGCCCCCAGCTGCAGCATCGGGGAATACTTCATATAATCCTCCGAAAATAGCACCATATCCAGCTTGCCGCTATAATCTTCAATGATGAAACTTCCGAATTTGTTACCGGTCCGGGAAACCCGGTGTTGCGCATCAGACACCAGCCCCATAATTTTAAAAGTGGCAGCAGAACTTACTTTTTCCTTTTCCTGGTTTTTATATTCGTTGATATAGGAGATCTTGGAGATGCCATAATGCTCCATTTCAAAGCGGTAATCATCCAGCGGATGACCGCTGATGAAGATACCGGTTACCAGTTTTTCGTGGTCGAGTTGTACCACCAGCGGCCATGGCGTGCATTCCGGGATTTTTGGTACCTGTACTTCCATTACCTCCGCAAGATCGCCGAACAGGGTATTGGTAGTCGTTTGTGCCTGTGCCTGGCAGATCTGGCCATATTTTACGATCTTCTCCAGCCCATTGGTGGTATCGCCCTGCGGTACATGAAAATACTGGGCACGGCTCAGGTCTGTAAAGCAATCAAAGGCCCCGGCATAAGCCAGGCTTTCCAGTGTTTTTTTGTTAACTGTACGTTGGTTTACCCGTTTGATCATATCAAAGATGGAGGTATAGGCCCCGTTTTCATCCCGCTCCTGGATCAGGCTTTCTACGGCAGCTTCGCCCACACCTTTTAAGCCGCCCAATCCAAAGCGGATCTCTCCTTTTTTGTTTACGGCAAATCCTTTTTGCGATTCATTAATATCTGGCCCCAATACCGGTAATCCCATGCGTTTACACTCTTCCATAAAGAAGGTGATCTTTTCCAGGGAACCGGCGTTGTTCAGTACCCCGGCCATGTATTCGCTGGGGTAATGGGCTTTGAGGTAAGCGGTTTGGTAGGCTACAAAGGCGTAACAGGTGGCGTGCGATTTGTTGAACGCGTATTGCGCAAAGGCCTCCCAGTCGGTCCAGATCTTGTCCAGCTTATCTGCGGGATGCCCTTTTTGCGTGGCGCCTTCCACAAACTGCTTTTTCATTTTGTCCAGTACCGACTTTTGCTTTTTACCCATTGCCTTCCGCAGTACGTCTGCATCGCCCTTGCTAAACCCGGCCAGTTTCTGACTCAGCAGCATCACCTGCTCCTGGTATACGGTAATCCCGTAGGTGTCCTTCAGGTCGTCTTCCATTTCCGGAAGGTCAAAGACTACTTCCTGGCGTCCGTGCTTCCGTTCAATATAGTCTGGAATATACGCCAGTGGGCCCGGGCGGTACAGTGCGTTCATCGCAATCAGGTCATCGAACCGGTCGGGCTTCAGTTCCCGCAGGTATTTTTGCATTCCCGCACTTTCAAACTGGAACGTGGCATTGGTTTCGCCTTTCTGATAGAGTTCATAGGTTTTTGCATCATCCAATGGAATATCGTCGATGATAATATCCAGATCATAGTTCTGCTTGATCAGCTTCAGCGCGTCTTTGATGATGGTAAGGGTCTTTAACCCCAGGAAGTCCATTTTAATAACGCCCGCCTCTTCAATCACACTTCCTTCGATCTGGGTAACCCAGAGGTCGGAGTCTTTAGCCGTGCTTACCGGGATCAGTTCTGTAAGGTCTTTGGGGGCGATGATGATTCCCGCAGCGTGGATACCGGTGTTCCGAACGGAACCCTCCAGGATCTCTGCCTCGTGCAGTACCTTGGCCTGAAGATCGTTTCCATTATACACATCGCGGATCTTTTTTACATTTTCAATATCATCCGCACCCAGCCCTTCTTTTTCTGTCAGTGATTTTTCACCAGCCTTCGGGGAAAGCGGGGCGTGTAAAACGCGTTTTAGGGAGATGCCCGGTTTTTCCGGAACCAGTTTTGCCAGGGCGTTGGAATCGGCCAGTGGCAGATCCATTACCCGCGCCACGTCCTTGATACTCATTTTTGCGGCCATGGTACCATAGGTGATGATCTGTGCTACCTGGTTCTTTCCGTATTTCTGTACCACATAGTCGATCACGCGCTGGCGGCCTTCATCGTCAAAATCCGTATCGATATCCGGCATCGATTTACGGTCCGGGTTCAGGAAACGCTCAAACAGGAGGTTGTACTTAATGGGATCGATATTGGTGATGCCGATGCAATAGGCAACCACCGAACCCGCGGCCGAACCCCGGCCAGGTCCGATAAATACGCCGCTGTCGCGACCAGCCTTGATAAAATCACTTACAATGAGGAAGTACCCGGCAAATCCCATAGTTTTAATGGTGAACAATTCAAAGTCGATCCGCTCTTTGGTACTATCGGGCATTACACCGTATCGTTGCTGCGCGCCTTCGTAAGTCAGGTGCCGGAGGTATTCCCACTGGTTGAGTGAATCGGCGGAAACCACCCCTTTATCCGTTTTTTCATCTTCGGTATGCCGCTTAAAACCGTCCGGTATCGGGAAGTTGGGCAGCAGGATACTGCGTTTCAGATCCAGCAACTCAATTTTATCAACAATTGCGTTGGTATTGTCAATGGCCTCCGGAAGATCATGGAACAGTTTGCTCATTTCTTCCGTGTTCTTAAAATAGAACTGGTCGTTGGCAAACGCAAAACGCATATTCTTCATATTTACGTCATCGTCTGCAAAATCACCACGGAAGGCGGGGGTTGACTGCTTCTCACCGGTATTGATACAAAGCAGGATATCGTGTGCGTTAAAATCATCCTGCTCTACATAATGCGAATCGTTACTGGCAATAATGGGCACTTTATATTTTACCGCAAACCGGATCAGGACTTCGTTCACCTTATCCTGGTCGCCGATGCCATGGCGCTGCAACTCTACATAAAAATCTTCTCCGAAGAGATCCAGCCACCATTTAAATTCTGCTTCAGCCTCTGCTTCCCCTTTGCGCAAAATAGCCTGCGGAACGGAGGCTCCCAGGCAACAGGTGGTAGCGATCAGGCCTTCGTGGTATTTCAGGATGAGCTCCTTATCAATACGGGGATATTTACCATAAAGGCCCTCAATAAATCCAAGAGAGGTGAGTTTGGTAAGGTTGCGGTAACCCTGCTCGTTTTTTGCCAGCAGGATCTGGTGATACCGTTTATCTTTTTTTTCCTTGGTAAAGGTTTTTTCGTGCCGGTTCTCCACAAGATAAAATTCGCAGCCTACGACCGGTTTTACCTTAGGTTTCCCGTTTTCATCCAGGTGCTTATAGGCCTCTGCCACAAACTGGAAGGCCCCGTACATATTTCCATGGTCGCTGATGGCCAGGGCGGGCATACCATCTGCAATGGCCTTTTTATACAAAGAACCGATGGGCGCGGCGCCATCAAGCAGGGAATACTGGGTATGAACGTGTAAATGCGAAAATTTCATGCTGTTTTCTTATTTGTCCCTTGAAGGTCAGTTCGTTATCACTTTTCAAGGATGTCCGGACGATAGTTGCCCCAAACGGCTCTCCGGTTTTATCCCGGCTGCTAAAATCCTACAAAAACCGTAAAAAACCACCATCTTTTTATGCACATCCGCAAAAGAGAACAACAGAAAGGGGGCCAGGGTTCAGAAGCCGGCTGAGCGGTTCCGGAAGGGAGAAACAGTACCGGGAATATTTTTTAAATATTGATTATTAGTTATTTATAGGTATTTTTTAAAAAAAGTTAAAGAACAGGCAATAAATGATCCTGGTCAACGTTTATAGATAATTGAAAATTGGCATTACAGCATGGTTTTGTTTAGATGCTGACAATTGATAAATTATTTAAACATTTTATTTTGAGACATATATTGACGGGATTTAGCTTGATGGTGCTGATGACTAGCTGCTCAACCGCCTCTAAATTTTTTGCCTCTTCAAATAAAAGCAATCCGAAATCTGAGCTGCAACCCACTCACAAGCCCGGTCCTGCCGCTAATACGTATATGGCGCAGGTAACCATTTCGAATATTTCTCCCAGAAATTCAAAATCCGATACACGGATGCAACGCGTTGAGCAGAACATTGCCTCCAGCGAGGTAAGGGATGTAAAAGCGGTGCGTGCAGCGATCCTGGTACCCCGTACAGCCCCGGCTACCGATCTGCAGAAAAAGTATGCAGCGATTTTGAATGTGTTGCCCAACTCTATCAGCAATAATGATCTGCTGGAAACAATGGATGACTGGTATGGTACCCGTTATCAATACGGAGGAACCTCCAAATACGGGATTGACTGCAGCGCCTTTACCCGCGAAATGTACCGCGGCGCTTACGGGGTTGAGCTTCCCCGGACTGCACGGGAACAATATGGCAGGGCGCATAAAATTTCGAGCACAGAACTAAGGGAGGGAGACCTGGTGTTCTTTAATACCACCGGTGGTGTTTCTCATGTAGGAATGTACCTGGGCAACAATAAGTTTGTGCATGCTTCCACCAGCAAGGGGGTTACCATCAGCGATCTTTACGAAACGTACTATCTTTCACGTTTTATCGGCGCAGGCCGTATAGAAGCTACATCTGAAGAATACCTGGTTCGCAATAGCAACGGATCTTCCGGGGTAAGTAATTAATGATTTTTTTATTAGCAGGGAAAGCGCTTCTGAAAAGGAGCGCTTTTTTGTTTTTTGAAGGATATACAATGCGTTTAGGTTTCAGGTTAGACCGGTTTTATGCCGGATGATTTATTCACGATTGACCATTGCCTTTTGACTGCTATCCCTTCTTTTTGGGAGGACATATAGACACGGGGAATCGGGAGAAGACATACAAAACGATTCACGCTTAGGGGGGCTGAAAGCTAAACGCTGAAAGCCGTTTCAAGTTAAACGTTTAAAGTTCCAGGTCAGATACGTTTCTTCAGGACAAGACACTGAAAACTGAAGACTGAAAACTGAGGTCTGTCTGATGTCTGGCAAACATACTCATATACGAAAACCCAGTATATGTTAAACGCGCACGCCATTTTCAAATTAGCACATTGTCACATTCAATCCTTGTTCTTTTTCAGCCGCTTCACCAGCGATCCCAGCACCGGTTTCAGATCGGGTGTAAGATTCAGCATATAAACACAACCGGTAAACAATACCAGGATAAAAATGCTGCGGGCAAACAAACCGGGAAAACCGTGCAGGTTACGGAAAAGCAGCCAGGCAGCCAGGTATACAGCGGCACTGAGGATAACCGTATACAGTGATTGCCTGGTAAACGGAAAGAGCCGGAACTTTTTCCACAGGAATATGATCCGTATAATATTGTAAATGGTAATGGAGATAAGGTTTGCAATAGGAGGGCCGATGAGCCCGTATTGCTTTGTGAAAATATAGGTAAGGGGCAGCATAAACAATAACAGGATAATGCCACTGATAAAATCAAATTTCCAGAAGGTAGATGTGCCAATGATCTGCGCATTTACACCGGTACCCATATCTACAACCCTTGTTAAGCCCAACAGGATAAACGGAACAAAGCCCAGCAGGAAGCTTTGCCGTAGCTTAAAAGTGATCACTGCATCGGTGTAATTAAGGGCGATCAACGTAAAGAGCAGGCTGGCAAATATCAACTGATTGATGGAAGAGCGTTGGTAGATATTCTGGATCTGGTTTATCTTTTTATCTTTCCAGGCTTTCGATATATACGGTATGGAAGCCGATATAATACTGCGTTGCGGCGCCTGTATCAGGCTGGTTAAGAACTGGGCCAGTGTAAATATTCCCAGGTTCTTTAAGCCGGTTTCGGTTACCGAGGCCAGTACCAGCGAATCGAACTGTTGGGAAATGGTAAATACCAGCAGTCCGGAGTAAACGAAGGATATAAAGCGGATGATCTGGCCGAAAAAGCGGCGGGTTACCTTACTTACCCGGAAGGTAAGGTGTATTTTTTTTGTAAACACCAGGTACAGCAACAGCGTTAACGCAATAACGGGGTATGCAAAAGAATAAAGTTTGATAAACCAGTCGAAGTCCGGAATGATTTTAAGGATAAACAAAATGATCAGGATGGTAACCAGTATACGCCACTGTACTTCTTTTAAAAAGTTGGTAAGAATGGATTTCTTTATACTCCACCCGTATGCTTCCAGGATCCCGAATATGGTTAAGCCAAAGGACATCGGGTACATCCAGTAATAGTAATAAACGGCCAGGGCCGATCCGTTGCTGAATTTCCTTGCAAAAAGGTTTTCAAAAACGATCCCCAATGAAAAAACAAGGCCAAAGCAAACGAGCCCGGTTAACAGCGCCCAGGCGATCATGTCATTTTTCCGGGGCTCCAGGTTGTCATTGTAGTAATGATAAAATTTATAAATGTAGGAGGGCATACCCAACGATGCAAAGGCTACGATCAGCTGGGAAGTGGTTACGAACAACTGGGTTAATCCATATTGCTCTTCCGTAAAATATCCTTCTTTGCCAAATAAATAGGTATTTAAGGCTCCTATAGCAAATCCAATATAGATGACTATGGAGGAAATAATACTATGCTTCCTGATTTGTGCGCTCATTGAAAAAAATTAAGAAGCCTGTGCTACCTGGATATAGAAATTGGGATTTACTAAAAGCACCCCATCTGTCAGGATGTTTAACGGTGCTTCCTGGTACTGTTCTTTGGGCTTCAGCCATTGTCCGCCGGCCAACTGTACCGGCATATCGAAACCGGGCACACAGTTGGTCCACTTGTATCGGACCTTACTGCCACTGATCGTATATGTGAGTACCGGCACCCTGGTGGTGCGGAGGTACTGATCAAATATTTTTTGCAGGGGTTTACCTGTTCTGCGGATGATGTAGTGCTCTATTTGTTGGCCTGTTACGGTTTGATGATAAAAGTCGCGGTTAAGGCTCCGCAGCAATTCGCGGAATGTTTGATCGTTGTTGATGATCTGGCGGATGGTATGGATCATACTGGCGCCTTTATCATACATATCGCTGCTGCCTTCTTTGTTTACTCCATAGGGGCCAATGATAGGCTCGTTGTTCCGGATGATCTTCCGTTGTCCGATAACATATTCATTTGCTGCTTTCAGACCATGCCGGCATTGTACAAAAAGGGTTTCGGTATAGGTAGTAAACGCTTCATGCACCCACATATCGGCAATATCCTTTGTGGTGATATTATTAGCAAACCATTCGTGTCCGCTTTCATGTACAATAATAAAATCCCAGTCGTTGCCCCAGCCGGTACCGGACCGGTCTTTGCCCAGGTATCCGTTCATATATTTATTACCATAGGCCACACCGCTTTGGTGCTCCATACCCAGGTGGGGGGCATCTACCAGTTTGTAACTGTCTTCATAAAAAGGGTAGGGTCCCATCCAGTGCTCAAAACAACGGAGCATGGGCTTTACGATCTTAAAATGTTCTTTTGCTTTTTCCAGGTTATAGTCCAGCACCCAGTAACCGATGTCCAGTTTCCCTTTTTCTCCCTGCAGGGTGTCGTTGAAATTTACATAATGTCCAATATAGGGTGTAATCAGGTAGGTGTTGATGGGTTGGGTTACCGTCCATTTCCAGGCCGTGGTGCCATCCTGGTTGGGTGTTTTTGAAGTTAACCGGCCATTGCTTACTGCAACCAGACTATCCGGTACATGAATGGTAATCGTAATGCCCCGGTCGGGTTCGTCTGCCTGCTGGTCTTTACAGGGCAGCCAGGTGCTGGCTCCAATGCCCTGTGTGGCGGTGCTGACCCAGGGCCGGCCCTGGGCGTCTTTTGTAAAGATCCAGCCGCCATCCCATGGCGGAGTTTTGGCCACAATTGGATTTCCCCGGAAATAAACGCGGATGGTACGGATTTTCCGGTTGGCGGCATCGCGCGGTATATGAAGCCAGAACACATCTCCTTCCCGCTCAAAAGAGATGGCTTTTTTGGTATCCCTGTCTTCTATTTTTTCGATCTGCATCGGCTCCTGCAAATCCAGTTGCAGGGGCGCTTTCGAATCTTTAATAACGGCATAAGTGATATCATTGTACCCGTTAACGGCCCTTGCCTCAATGTTTACATGCAACTGGATATCGTATTGGAGTACATTCCACCAGTTCCTTCCCGCACCATTCCCGCCCCGGAGGCTGTCCTGACGGGTAAAAACAGTTTCATGGTTCAGCAGCTGTGCCTGCAGGCTTCCTGTAGCCAACAATACCAGACAAAGCGTTTTAAGAATATTTTTCAAAAAAATCATTACCGGAATGGTTTGAATTGTAAATTTAAACGTTCATGATGAAAACGAACCGACTATATTGGACGCCTCCTGTTTTTGTGCGCAGCGTTGCTTTTTTTTTACAAACGCCGCTTCGTGTGAAAAGGGGAAGCCGTACCATACAAAACCTGAGATCCTGCAGGGTATTGCTATTGCTGCTGCTGTATATTTTTTCAGCAGGCTGCAAAGATAAGGTCAGTGATAAAAGGAAGGTATTCCGGTATAATGAATATGCCGGCATCGCTTCGCTGGATCCCGCTTTCGCCAAAAACCAGTCTACCATGTGGCCGGCCCACCAGTTATTCAATACCCTGGTAGAGATCAATGATAGTTTAAATATCCGGCCTTCGCTGGCAAAATACTGGGAAATTTCTGATGATAAGCTGACGTATACCTTTTATTTAAGGAATGATGTGTTTTTTCATGACGACCCGGTTTTCCCAAATGCCCGGGGAAGAAAAATGGTGGCGGCGGATGTGGTTTTTAGCCTGAACCGGATTATTGATCCCAGGGTAGCAAGTCCCGGAGGATGGATCTTTAACGGGAAGATTGATAGCCTGCAACCCTTTACAGCGCTCAATGATACCGTATTCCAGCTAAAGCTGATGCGGCCTTACCAGCCCATACTGGGCATTCTTTCCATGCAGTATTGTTCCGTGGTGGCGCGGGAAGCCGTGGAAAAGTTTGGAGTGGATTTCAGAAGTCATCCGGTAGGAACCGGCCCTTTCCAGTTTGTAGCCTGGGAAGAAGGCCAGGGCCTTGTATTTAAAAAGAATCCCCGTTATTTTGAAACAGACAGTGCGGGAAACAGGCTGCCTTATATTGATGGCGTTAAGGTAAGTTTTAAAGACAGCCGGGCTACCGAATTCCTGCTGCTGCGCCAGGGAAATCTTGATTTTGTAAATGAGCTGGATCCCAGTTTTAAAGATGAAGTGCTTACAAAAAGAGGCACCCTTAAAAAAGAGTGGGAGGGGAAGCTGGTACTTCAAACCCAGCCTTATCTGAATATCGAATACCTGGGTATTCTTGTAGATTCGCTGAACCCGCTGGTGATCCGTTCGCCGCTCCGATTAAAGAAGGTACGGCAGGCGATCAATTATGGATTTGATCGCAGGAAAATGATCCTCTATCTGCGCAATTCACTGGGAACGCCTGCCGAATCGGGTTTCGTGCCCAAAGGACTGCCTTCTTTTAACGATTCAATCGTACGGGGATATCATTATGACCCCATAAAAGCAATGGCCCTGCTAAAAGAGGCCGGCTTTCCAAACGGACAGGGGCTACCCGTGATCCGGCTGCTTACGATTTCCATTTATGCTGATTTCGCCAATTTTATAGCCAAGCAACTGGAGGAGATCGGCATGAAGATACAGGTGGAAGTCGTGCAAAAATCCCTGCTGTTTGAGATGACCGCCAATTCCCGGGCCGCTTTCTTCAGAGGTGGCTGGATCGCCGATTATCCGGATGCGGAGAATTACCTGTCGGTATTTTATTCGAAAAACCCGGCACCCCCCAATTATACCCGGTATAAAAACCCGGCATTTGACGCAGCTTTTGAAGCGGCCATTAAAGAAACCAATGACTCGCTACGGTATGTGCTATACCGCAAGGCCGATCAGATCGCCATCAATGATGCGCCCGTGGTACCGCTTTGGTATGATAAAGTGATCCAGCTGCTGCAGCCCAATATTAAAGGATACCAGCCCAATGCGTTGAATGTACTTGAACTGCGGAGGGTGCGGATTGAAGATCGCTGAGGTAGATCTTTAGTTATCAGTCTTCAGTCATCAGTTTTCAGTCATCAGTTTTCAGTTTTGGGGGATCCGTGTAGCATCCTGAAACATGGTTGCTGCTTTGGGTCTTTCGTTCCTGATTTGAAATTTGACGTTTGAGGTTTGATATTTGAGATTTGTTATTTAGGGTTTGTTATTTGGAATTTACAGTAAACGAAGAAAATACCCATCCGGAACACTACTTAACCTTTAAACCGGGTACTGCGCTCTTAATGCTTCCGCTCATACCTCCAGTTACGGCCCTTGCCTTCGGCGAGCCATTCGAGTGCAGTGGCTACACGCTTTTCACGGGTGGCATCGGTTTTGGCTTCTGTGATCCATTGAATATATTCTTTCCGATGGGATGGCGGAAACTTTTCGAAAACGGCCTTCGCTGTTTTGTTTTTTGCCAGGGCTTTTTTTAACACCTCCGGTACCGGTAATGCTACTGCTTTCTTCGCGGGCGCTTTTTTGAGGGACACACCCGCATCAATCAACTTCATGGTTTCTTTTAATGCCTGCAATAATACCTTATCCGGCGGCAGGTCTTTTAAAGAAGTAAGTTTGCCAAGTTGTCCCATAGACTTTGCCTCGCCCTCCAGTACCAAGTAGGGCTTTAATACCTTGATGTCATTACTTAGCCAGAAGTTGAGCACGGCATGCTGCTTAAAGGCGGCCATGCTGCATAAAATTTTACCGTGGTAGTCAAAATGGGGGAAGGACCATTTCATGGTTTCCACAACTTCCGGACAGGCCCGGTGTACCAGTGTTCGGATATGCTCCAGAACCGGCTGGGCAAAGGGTTGTGCCTGGGCGATATAAATTTCGAACCGGGGGTCTTGTATAGCCATTGGTGCAGGAATATTTGTTTTGATGATGCACGGATCGGTAAAGCCTGCGACTCGCCGGAACCGTTATCCGGCCCGGAGTTTTACAAAAAAGCTCACTGCACCGCGCATGGGGATCATGTTTCGTTACCGGAAGGTATATAAAAGAAAAAAGAACTGCAAATTTTATGCAGTCCGCATAGGGCGGGGCAAGGGGTATATAAACCGGATGTACCCAAATGCTGACCAGCCGTGGTTTTGCGCCGCCGGCTGATGCGTACCGGACCGGCATGTTCCGGTGCTTTTAAACAGGTTTTTGATCCATAAAATAACCGGGAATACCCCGGTGTAAATACTGGTTTCCGGGCACGCATGTCCTGTAAATTAACGTTATATTTGATAGTAAAACCAAATCAAATGAAGGCAGGCGCACGCATAGGTGTTAAGGATATTGCAAGGATGACGAATGTATCTATTGCTACAGTAGACCGGGTATTGCATAACCGGCCCGGAGTGGCATTGGCTACCGAAAAAAAGATTAAGGCGGTCGTTAAAAAATATAATTACCAACCCAATATCCTGGCCCGCACGCTGGCATCGCGGAAAGTGGTAAAGCTGGCTATTTTAATACCGGCGGTTTCAAAAGAAACATCATATTGGCAGGCGCCCCTGGATGGGGTTAGCCAGGCAGAGGCAGAGATCGGTCAGTTTGGTGTTTCGCTTGAAAAATATTTTTTTGACCTCAATGACAAACAGAGTTTTGTATACCAGGCCAAGCGGGTGCTGAAAAGCAAGGCAGACGGTGTATTGATGGCACCTCATTTTGAGGGCGATGCGGAAACATTTTCAGTGCAGCTTACGGAACGGAAGATTCCCTTTGTATACATTAATTCCGATGTGCCGGGTCAGGATAGCCTGAGCTATATTGGTCCGGATTTATACCGGAGCGGATTTTTGGGCGGCCAGCTGGCGGATTTTATTTCTAAGGAAAGCAGCACCTGCCTGATTGTAAACATTTCAAAGAGCCCTGACAGTTATTATCATTTGCTGGAAAAGGAAAAGGGATTCCGGGCATATTTCAAAGGGCGAAAAAAAGGAAAGATTTTAAAGTCCGATATCCAGCGAACAGATTACAGCTCGATAAAGAAAGAGCTGACGGCGGTTTTAAAAGTGCAGCGGGTAGACCTGATCTTTGTAACAAACTCGAGGGTGTTTTATGTGGCGCGGTTCCTGGAAGAAGCCGGCATTAAAAACATCCGGCTGATTGGTTTTGATCTGATCGATAAAAATATTGCCTGTCTCGAAAACGGCGGCATCGACTTCATCATTTCTCAAAAGCCAAGGGAGCAGGCATACAGAGGTGTGATGGCCCTTTACAATAAACTGATTAAAGGAGAAGCCGTAGAACAACAGGTGTTTATGCCGATTGATATTCTTACCAAAGAAAATTACCGGTTTTATGGCGGGTAGGGACTGGTTTGCTGGGCCTGCTGCTTCATATGGGAGGTGTTATAGCTCACCGCCAGCTCCGAAATAAAAAAACAGGCCGGAGCCTGTTTTAATTATATAAGATATGCCGGGGAATCAGCCTTGTCCGAAGAGGTTGGCCACTGCACCCTCAAACATAGGGAACTTCTCAATAATATAATTCTTTACAGCTTCAATGGCCTTTTGTGCCTGCTCATCGCTCAGCTGTGCTTCTGCTTTTAGTTTGTCAATTAATTCCTGCATATAAAGCGTTTGATGTTTAAAAAATAGTGTCTCGGATAAAAGTAAAAAATCTTAGGCAGCCTTTACCAGCCCCATTTTGCTCTTTTCAAATTTACGCCGTGCGTAATCCCTGGTAAGGGTAAAACGGGTTTCTGAAGTAGAAGGCAGTTCATACATGGCATCGGTTAAAATGCTTTCACAGATGCTGCGCAGCCCACGGGCGCCCAGTTTGTACTCAACAGCTTTATCTACCATAAAATCCAGTACCGCCGGCTCTATCTCCAGCTCGATGCCCTCCAGTTCAAACAGCTTTTTATACTGTTTCATCAGCGCGTTCTTCGGCTCGGTAAGAATCGCCCGCAGGGTGCTGGCATCCAGCGGATCCAGGTGCGTTACTACCGGCAACCGACCCAGCAGCTCCGGAATCAATCCAAAGGTTTTCAGATCCTGGGCGTTTACAAAGCGCAGGAGGTTCTTCTTCATGTCTTCCTGCTCATCTTTATCTACATTAAAACCGATGGTATTGGTTTGTACCCGGCGTGCGATGATCTTGTCTACACCATCAAAGGCTCCGCCGCATATAAAGAGGATATTCTGGGTATTTACTTTTATCAGCTTCTGATCCGGATGTTTACGGCCGCCCTGCGGGGGCACCAGTACATCCGTGCCTTCCAGCAGTTTCAGCAGCCCCTGTTGCACACCCTCTCCGCTTACATCGCGGGTTATACTGGGGTTATCGCTTTTACGGGCCACTTTATCCAGCTCATCAATATAAACGATACCGCGTTCTGCTGCTTCTACATCATAGTTGCATACCTGCAGCAAACGGGTTAAGATGCTTTCCACATCTTCGCCCACATAACCGGCTTCTGTAAACACCGTGGCATCTACAATGGCAAAGGGTACATTCAGCATTTTAGCAATGCTCCGGGCCAGGAGGGTTTTACCGGTTCCGGTTTCACCCACCATGATGATATTGCTTTTTTCGATCTCCACATCATTATGATTATCAAGATCGCGGTTCTTTTGTTTCAATCGTTTATAATGATTGTAAACGGCTACTGCCAGTACTTTTTTGGCATCGTTCTGGCCAATTACATAGTCGTCCAGGAAGGTTTTGATCTCCACGGGCTTCCGGATCGATTGATTGAAGCCGCTGACGGTTTTGGTATCTTCCCTGAAATGAAGCTCCTGGTTAATAATTTCCTGTGCATGTTCCACACAGTTTTCACAAATATGCCCATCCTGCCCGGCGATCAGTATTTCTACCTCGTCCCGGTTTCTTCCGCAAAATGAACATTTCAACACGTTATCCGGCATAGTCCAGTAATTAAAGAATTAATGTGCAAAGTTAAAAAAATCGCTGCGAATACAGCGATTTTCCATTTTTTATGATATAATTATTACTTTTCGGGATGCGCTTATAACTGGGTTACAACCTTGTCTGCAATGCCATAGGCAATCGCTTCCTGCGCATCCATCCAGTAATCGCGGTCAAAGTCATGCAGGATTTCGTCAACGGTTTTGCCGCAGTTTTCTGCCAGGATCTGGGCGCCGATCATCTTAACCCGTTGAGTTTGTTTGGCTTGTATTTCCAGATCGGAGCTTACGCCGCGGATAAAGCCACCCAGTGAAGGCTGGTGGATCATTACCTCTCCATGCGGATAGATATACCGTTTCCCTTTTTCACCGCCACTTAACAGGATACTGCCCATCGAGGCCGCCAAACCCATACAAATGGTGCTTACCGGGCTTTTGATCATCTTCATGGTATCATAAATCACCATCCCGCTGGTAACCACACCGCCGGGACTATTGATGTAAAATTTGATCTCTTCCCCGGGTTTATCCGCATCCAGCAACAGCAGCTTGGTGGTGATTTCGCGGGCACTTTTATCATCCACAACGCCCCACAGATACACGGCTCTTTTTTCAAAGAACAGCTGTTCCAGGCGTTTGTTCAGCATCATCAGGTCATCCCGTTTGTCGGTAGCCTCTTTGGGCTCTTCTTCTTCTCCTTCACCATCAAAGCGAAGCGGATTTAACCATTTATCTTCTTTTAAATTGGATATCATGATGTAATTTTTTTGTTGATAGTTGATCCGTTGGTCAGTTAACAAGCTGTTTGCTATCAGCCCCTGTAAACGTTTCAACCGGTTAACGGATTATTTTTTCTTTTTGTTTACCAGCAATACTTCATCTACAAAGCCGTACTCTTTAGCTTCTGCAGCGGTCATCCATTTATCCCGCTCAAAATCTTTTTCGATCTGATCGATGGGTTTGTCGGTATGATGATTTACAATTTCATACAGCTCTCTTTTTAATTTACGGATCTCGTTTACCGTGATCTCAATATCACTGGCTTGCCCGCCAATACCCCCGCTGGGCTGATGCATCATAATGCGTGCATGCTTCAGCGCGGCTCTTTTACCATGGGTACCGGCACCCAGTAATACACAACCCATTGAAGCGGCCATACCGATACAGATGGTAGCTACATCCGGTGTTACATACTGCATGGTATCATAAACCCCCAATCCTGCATAAACACTGCCGCCGGGACTGTTAATGTACATATTAATATCCCGTACACGGTCGGTACTGTCCAGGAACAGTAATTGCGCCGTTACGATATTGGCCACCTCGTCGTTGATCGGGTAGCCCAGGAAGATGATGCGGTCCATCATTAAACGGCTGTATACGTCCATTACGGCCACATTCATCGGGCGCTCTTCAATAATATTGGGCGTTAAGGCCGTTACCAGGTGGTTGCCATAACTGTTCAGGGTATTGCTTGAAATACCCCGGTGCTTTACCGCATATTTTTCAAATTCTGAGTTATACGTCATAATAATCTTAAGTTACAGGTTAAAATTGAATGGCTGCTGCTGTCCTTACCCGGCGCCTTTGCCGGCTAAGCTGCAAACAGCTTTTAAAAGTAATCAAATATTTCTCCATTTGCAAAATAGTGGTTTTAAATGCCAACTTGACTGATTTTGCCCCGGCAAATTCGTCAGATATGCAGGTTGCCCCTCTTGAAACGGGCTCTTTGTTAATAATTTCTTGATGGATTGGCGGGCAGTTATATCTTTAAATTGAGATAACTTTAGCAAAATCCAGAAAAATGAAGCGCAAAGAATTTTTGAAAATAGCGGCGCCGGCTTTCTTACTGCTGGCAAACGGAAATATTGTACGGGCAGAAGCGCAGACGGAAGCACTGCTGAAAAAGAAAAAGATGGTGCGTTTTGCCATCGCATCTGATCTTCATTATGGCCAGCCGGATACGGATTATGACCGGTTTTTAAAAAATGTGATAGGGCGGATCAACGAGGAACACGCAAAAACACCTTTTGATTTCTGCATGCTCAATGGTGATATTGTGCATAATGACCCGGTGCACTACCCGGCGGCCAAGGCGCTGATTGAGCAGTTAAAGATGAAATACTATGTAACACCCGGGAACCATGATATGGTAACTCCGGAGCACTGGCAGCGGATCTGGAACCGGCCGGTGAACTATGATTTTGTGGTAAATGGCACGGTGTTCCTGGCGAGTACTACCTCTAATGAAAAGGGCGAATATATTTGTCCGGACCTGAAATGGATGGAACAAAAACTGGAGCAGCACAAAAAGGCAAAAAATCTTTTCGTGATCGTGCATATCAATCCTGCCAAATTAACAACGCATGGTATCGATTGCCCGGAGTTCCTGGCATTGCTGAAACGCTATAAAAATGTAAGGGCTGTTTTTAACGGGCATGATCATGATGAGGACGGCATCAAAAAAAAGCTGGATATTCCCTTTGTCTTTGATGCGCATGTAGGCGGTAACTGGGGCACGTCCTACCAGGGATTCCGTGTGGTGGAACTGCTGGCAGATGAAAGTGTGCTGACGTATATAATGAACCCCACTAAAAAGATTAACGATGCTGTGTTGTAATGATTACTTCTTTTTATAAATGGTCGTTTTCTTGTCGCCAAACTTTGACAGTAAATGATTTTCAACGGCATTTTTTAAATCGCGGCTTGCCGTTGCTGAAGCAATGTTTTTAAAGTAGTTGATATAGTCTTTTCTTGTGAATTCAGTTTCCTGGTTTTCCAGGAATAAGGTTATCCTGTCCCTTCCGGATAGTTTTTTTTCTGAATTTTCAAGTACTTCAGAAAGGGAGCAGTCAATCATTTCCAACATGTATTCAATAAATGCCGTTGATTTTCCTTCTTTATCAGCTGTAGGAAGCGCCTTGTAATATTCAATTTGATTTTTTGCAATTAATGTTTCAAATGGCAAGAATTCAAAAACCGGATATTCGTTCATCAGGATTAATGTTTGCCAAAATCGACCCATCCTTCCATTGCCGTCCATAAAGGGGTGAATAAATTCCATCTCATAGTGAAAAACACAGCTTTTAATAAATGTTAATTCCGACATGTCTTTTAAATACCGGAATAACTCCTTCATTAAAAAAGGAACGTTTTCGTTTGGAGGGGCAAGGTGTTCAACCTTTAAGCCTTTTACGATGCCAACGCTTTTATTTCGATATTTCCCAGGGTGATCAATCAAATTATTCATCAATATTTTATGCGCTTTAAGAAAGTCTTTTTCTCTGTTAAATGTAGCGCCCGGTAAGCCTCTAAAGCATTTAAAACCTCCAGAATGTCTTTTTGCGGACCAACAACGCGTTTGTTTTCCAGAATTGCTGTTATTTGTTCCTCCGAAAGTGTATTCCCCTCAATACTTAATGAGGATTGAATCGTCCTGATCTGATTTTGTTTTCGTAGTGTTGGGTTTGCTCTGATTAATAGTTTGGCATTTATTTCGCCAATCTTCTCAGAAATGTATGCTATTTGTTTTAATATTGGAGTCGTTATTTCGTATGGAGGTTTCATGTAATTGATAGTATCATTTGATACTATCAAAGATGGCATACTTATTTGGATTTATATGCAGAAATGGGTTTAAGGAACATAAGTGTTCCCAGAGATCATTTGCGTAATGCCTGATATTATTACATACCCCAACACGCGGTGGCCTAACAAACAAAAAGACCGCCTTTTGGGGACGGTCTTTTAAAAGTCGGTTACTATTCCGATTAATGGTGGTGATGCTGGTGCTCACTTACCATTTTAGCAAAATCTTCTGCTTTGATGGATGTTGCCTTGGGCTTTACCTTGGTTTCTGCCCATTCAAACACCTTCTGGGACTGCAGGCGGTTATACGCATCCTCTACATATTTCCGGTCCTTCATCATACGCTCTACATAGTCGTTCACCCAAGGCTGATCGTCTGTCATGCCCATTGCTCCGCCCATGTACTGGAACAGCTGCTGTTTGGCAAAATCACGGATCTCATCCGGACCTACCTGGATGGCATTATCTGCAACGATCTTTTCGGTGATGAGCGTCCATTTCAGCTGGTTCAGGAAAGCAGGCATTTCTGCTTCGATCTGCTCCGGCGTTTTTGCGGGCTGTGGATTTTCCCCTTCCTGCGGCTGGTTGTTCTGTGTGATCAGCCAGTTTTTCAGGAAGGTTTCGGGAAATTCTATTTTGGTATCATCTACCAGTTTGTGGAACAGCTGATCGTGGATCTGGTTCCGGCTTTGAGATGCCCAGTAGTTATAGATCTCGTCTTTTACTTTTGCTTTGAACTCCTCTTCGGTCTTTACATCACCGGCAGGATAGAGCTGGTTGAAGAACTCTTCGTTCAGTTCCTTTTTTTCCAGCAGGCCAACTTTAGTGATCTCCAGTTTGAAGGTTTTTTCTTTGGTGGCTGTTTCATCTTTGTTCAGGCCCAGGTCCTGTGCAATAAACTCCAGTTCCTTTTCTTCAAACGCTTCACCCAGGGTGATATTGATGCTGTCTCCGGCTTTTTTGCCATTCAGTGCTGTTCTTACAGCCGGTGCAAAATATTTTACCAGGAGGGAGTTGTCTTTTTTAATACCGTCTGCTACTTCACTACCATCTGCACTGGTTTCGGTAAACGTTACGTTTACTACGTTATCATCTGCTTCAACGGTATCTTTATCGGTCATGTTGCCATACCGGTTTTGCAGGCGTTCTACTTCTTCATTAACCATTTCATCGGTAATGTCGATATTATAACCGGTAATATCCAGTTTGGCCAGATCCAGCATTTTAAAGTCGGGTTTTAAACCGATCTCAAAATGAAAATCATAATCCACAGGATTGTTTGCATCCAGCTTTGCCATATCGTTTTCCAAAGGAAGTGGCTGGGCAAAAATATTTACCTTGTTGGTATCCAGGTAGTTCAGGATTTCTTTATCAATAGAGCGCAGTACTTCATCCATAAAAAGAGAAGGACCGTACATTTTTTTTATTAAACCAGCGGGAACTTTTCCGGGGCGGAAGCCGGGAATATTGGCTTTCTTGCTATACTCCTTTAAAGACTTTTCAAACCCGGGCAGGTAATCCGTTTTTTCCAGCTTTACGCTGAGCTTTTCATGAAGAGGGCCAATTTTTTCTTGTGTAATTGTCGCCATTTGTATTATTTAATGCTTAAAGGTTCAATGTTTAAGGTTATCACTTTAACTTTAAACATTAAACCTCAAACCTGTTAAGTCCGGATGAAGGGACTCGAACCCCCACACCTTGCGGCATCAGATCCTAAGTCTGACGTGTCTACCAATTCCACCACATCCGGATAAGAACGCTGTTTCGGGGTGCAAATGTAGTGTATTCTACAATAAAAAATCACTGTTGGCGGAAAAAATACGGGAAAGGGAGAATGGTGCGGTTGCGCTGATTTTGATTCCGGTATTTAAAAATGAAAGGAGCTGCGATCGCGTCAGGGCAGGCCTGAGCGCTCATGGTAATGGATACAGCAGCGCAGGAAATACAGCGTTTAAAGTATTAAGGTTGTTTCAGGAAAACAGTTTTCTCCAAAAGCACATTTGCTTTCTTTAATTTATCGCTAAATAGTGTACCCTCAATAACAGGATCAAATTGAACGGCGTAAATGGGAACACCTCCTAATACCAGTTTTTTCCCGTTGCGTTTCTTTGTATTTTTCAAGATGCACATATAACAAATTTAATAAATTCTTTTAATAAAAAAGGCTAAATAAAAAATATCCTTTTGTGGATTGAAAAACAGCTCTTTATAAAGGTTCTCATCTTCAATAAGGCCAGTGATTATAAATTCTTTGACGAATTCAGCGTGGTACATTTTTAAGATTCGCTGATAAAGCCGCTGCCGTTCAGGAGTGCTTCCTGCAAACATTATTTTAATATGAGGCCTTAGCTGCGTAAATGCTCTTATAATGCGGATAACTGTGGCCAAAACTTTTATAATGTCTCCATTGTTGGAATTTACAGCGTCGTCCATCGTTCCGTCCGGACATAGATCACCAAAGCCCAGGTTATAGATATCGGGCATGGCAGTAGGCGAAAATTCAACAACTTTTTCTATGCAGCTTCTTCCCGTACTCATAAAAGAATACCGGGTGCCGGAGCTTATTTCATAAGGGTACGCAGGGTGTTTCATTGTTATCTCATTCAGCGGTTAGCGAATACAATGTAAGTTACTGATAAATCGAATAAAAAAATAATATAATCCGGGTGTGTCGTTAAGGGCTGTTTAAATAGGCCAGGTCCTGTGCATATGGTACACCCTGATTTCTGTTGTTTATGCCGATATGATGCTGCGCAGCAGAATTTCTGTAATTTTAACCGGAGGATTGAATCGTTATCAAAGAAATAAAAGGAAGAGGAGTGTGTCCATTATTGCATGAAAACTGTAGAGCAAAAACCCAAATATAGTCTTAACGAGGAGCAGGAAAAAAAGCTGATTTTAAGGGAATACCGGTCGCTGTTGCGCGCGCTGAAAGATAAGATCAAGCCGGGCGACAAAGACATTCTCCGCAGGGCTTTTGAAATGGCGGCAGATGCGCATAGCAGCATGCGGCGGAAAAGCGGGGAACCCTATATCCTGCATCCGATTGCCGTAGCCAAAATATGCATTGAGGAAATTGGCCTGGGCGTACGTTCTACCGTATGTGCGCTCCTGCATGATACCGTAGAAGATACGGATATAACCCTGCAGGATATTGAACGGGAATTTGGATCGGAAATTTCAAGGATCGTGGACGGACTTACAAAGATCTCCAATGTAATCGATTCTTCCGCATCCCAGCAGGCAGAGAATTTTAAAAAGATCCTGCTCACCCTTACCGACGATCCGCGGGTAATCCTGATTAAACTGGCCGACCGCCTGAACAATATGCGAACGCTGGACAGTATGAAGCGGGAAAAACAGTTGAAAATTGCTTCTGAAACGGTTTACATCTTCGCACCGCTGGCGCACCGTATGGGACTGTACAGCATCAAAACCGAACTGGAAGACCTGGCCATGAAATACCTGGAGCCGGATACCTATAAAGAAATTGCAAAAAAGCTGGCGGAAACAAAACGCGACCGCACCCGCTATATCAATGAATTCATCAAGCCCATCAAGGAGAAGCTGGAAAAGAATGCCTTCAACTTCGAGATCTATGGTCGTCCGAAAAACATCCATTCGATCTGGAATAAGATGAAAAAGAAGGGCGTAACCTTTGAAGAGGTATACGATCTCTTTGCCATTCGCATCATCCTCAATTCACCGCCCGAGCGCGAAAAAGAAGACTGCTGGAAAGTGTATTCCCTGATCACAGATGAATATACACCGTCTATAGAGCGCCTGCGCGACTGGGTGAGCAATCCCAAATCCAACGGGTATGAAGCATTGCATACCACCGTAATGGGCCCCCGGGGGAAATGGGTGGAAGTGCAGATCCGGACAAAGCGAATGAACGAAATTGCCGAAAAAGGGCTGGCCGCGCACTGGAAATACAAAGAGGGCAGTGCCAATGAAAACCGTTTTGATAAATGGTTTCAGCAGATCAGGGAGGTATTGTATAACCAGGACGCAGACAGCGTGGATTTCCTGCAGGATTTTAAAATGAGCTTCCTCACGGAAGAGATCTATATCTATACTCCCAAGGGCGATATTAAAATGTTGCCGGTGGGCAGTACCGCACTGGATTTTGCGTTTGCCATCCACACGGCAATTGGTGCTAAAACCATCGGGGCAAAAGTAAACCACAAACTGGTGCCCATCAGCTATAAACTGCGCAGTGGTGACCAGGTAGAGATTATTACCAGCAACAAGCAAACGCCTTCGGAAGACTGGCTTTCGTTTGTGATCACCGCCAAGGCCAAGGCCAAGGTAAAAGAGGCGCTGAAGGAGGAAAAGAAAAAAGTAGCCGATGAAGGGCGTTATACCATTCAGCGTAAGCTGGAAGGTATGGGCGTTTCTATGCAGCAGGCCAACCTGGACGAACTGGTACAATTTTATAAGTTGCATTCGAACCTGGAACTGTTTTACCAGGTAGCGATCAAAAACATCGATCTCAGGGAGCTGAAGGAATTTAAAGTTATCGGCGACCGGATCGAATACCCGCGGCCGGTTAAGATCGTACAGGAACATAAAATTGAAAGTCATACACCGGCGCAGAGCAGTAATAAACAGGATACGGAGCTGATCATTTTTGGGGAAAGCAGTGATAAGATCATGTACCACCTGGCCAATTGCTGCAAGCCGATACCGGGCGATGATGTATTTGGTTTCATTACAACCGGGAAGGGGCTGGCCATCCACCGCACCAATTGTCCCAATGCGCCCAAACTGCTGGCTAATTACGGCCACCGTATCGTAAAAACCAAGTGGGCTAAGAATAAAGAGATCTCGTTCCTAACGGGTGTACGTATCATTGGAATGGATGATGTGGGCGTGGTGAGTAAGATCACGGGCCTGATCTCTGCCGAATTGAAAATAAATATTGCGGCACTGACCATCGAAGCCTCGGAAGGATTATTTGAAGGGAATATCAAAGTATACGTGCATGATAAGGAGGAACTGGATGAGCTGGTAAACCGGCTGAAAGATCTCAACGGGATCGAGTCGGTGGAGCGGTATGATACGGAGGATTTACCGGCGAAGTGAGGAAGTTCCTGGTTTGAGATTTAACGTTTAAAGTTCCAGTTTCCCCGAAGCTTCGGGACGTTTTTATGCTTAATGGACTTTCGAGGGAGCTCATTTCCACATCTCTAAATTTTCAAATTTTCAAATTCTGAGCAGGAACAGCAACCATCTTTTGCATTTAATTTTTTTACATTCAATATTTTTTACTCCCTGCAAGGGTTTCGCTTCCAAACCTCTATTTTTGTAGCTTTATTAAAGATCAGTTTATAAAAAGTTCATAATGATAGATGTTATTCTGGGTCTGCAATGGGGCGACGAAGGCAAAGGCAAGATTGTAGACTTTTTTGCAAAAGACTATGACGTGGTAGCACGTTTTCAGGGAGGCCCCAACGCAGGGCATACCCTTTACCGGAACGGAGAAAAACTGGTGCTGCGCCAGATCCCTTCGGGAATTTTCAACGAAGGAAAGATCAACCTCATCGGAAACGGGGTAGTGCTGGACCCCATCTCTTTGGAAAAAGAGTGCGAACAGCTGACCAAGTTCGAGGGAGACCTGAAGAAAAATCTTTATGTAGCTGAACGGACCAACCTCATCATTCCTACCCACCGGGCGCTGGATAAAGCATCGGAGCTGGCGAAGGGCAATAGCAAAATCGGATCTACGTTAAAAGGGATCAGTCCTGCTTATATGGACAAAACCGGCCGGAATGCGCTGCGGGTAGGAGATATCCTGAACCCTGACTTTAAGAACATGTACGAAGCGTTAAAGGAAAAACATTATGTGATCCTGAACTCTTACGGGTTTGATGAAGATATCAGCCAGGATGAAGCCGATTTCTTTAACGCCATCGAGTTCCTGAAAACACTGAATATTGTTAACGGAGAATACTTTATCAACAAACTGCTGAAAGAGGGTAAAAAAGTACTGGCAGAAGGCGCCCAGGGTAGCATGCTGGATGTGGATTTTGGCACCTTCCCGTTTGTAACCTCTTCCAATACCATTTCTGCCGGTGTATGTAGCGGACTGGGCGTGGCCCCGCAACATATTAAAGAAGTGATCGGTATTACCAAAGCGTACTGTACGCGCGTGGGAAGCGGCCCCTTCCCTTCAGAACTGGATAATGAAGATGGCCAGCGCCTGCGGGATATAGGCAAGGAATACGGAGCCGTTACCGGTCGTCCGCGGCGCTGCGGCTGGATCGACCTGGTGGCCCTGAATTTTGCCTGTATGATCAACGGCGTTACCCAACTGGTAATGACCAAGGCCGATGTGCTGGATCATTTTGAAAAACTGGAGGTTTGCAGTGCGTATTCCCTGGAAGGAAAAGAGATCCAGGAAGTACCCCTGCGGTTGGATCTGGCGCCTTATCAGCCCGTATTTGAAGCATTTGACGGCTGGCATACGGATATTTCCCAGGCAGCTTCTTATGAAACGCTGCCGGAAAAAATGCAGCGCTATATCCGCTTTATAGACACCTATCTGGGGGTACCTGTAAAATACATTTCCAACGGGCCCGAACGGGAGCAACTGATCAAAATTTAATTCAAAAAAAATCAGTTTAAAAAATTTGGAGAATTAAAAACTTCGATTAAAATTTACACTTTCATTTACCAGATTTTATTAGGTTATGGCAAAATCAAATAAGTCAGCAGAAACAGACAAGAAGACAAATACAGGAAACGCACCTGTGGAAAAAGCATCCTCCAAATCGAAGAAAAAAGAGGAGGAACAGGACGAAGAGGACGATCTTTATGATAATGAAGACGAAGCGCCTGCGAAAGGGAAAAAAGGAAAGGCTTCACAGAGTGAAGACGATGATGAGGAAGACTTTGATGAAGATGATGACGAGTGGGATAAAGTAGAAGAAGACGAAGACTGGGATAAAGATTTTGAAGAATTTGACATCCCGAAATCGAAATCAAAATCAGGCGGTGCCGGCACTGGCAAAGGAAAGAAATCATACGACGAAGACGAAGATGAGTTTAAACCGGATGAGGAATTTGATGACCTGTTCGGTAACAACGATGATGATTTTGATGACGACGATGATTTTAGATAGAAATCAAAAAGGACCGTTTTTAATAAGAGACATTGGATAGTGAACCAACAGTAAGCCAAGGTTTTCCGTTAAATGACGCAGTCTTGATAAAGACAAAGGTGTTAAACTGGTTAAGACGGTTTAACACCTTTTGTTTTCTGGACTCCTGTAATTTTCCGGAGGGGCAATTTGAATTTTTAGCAGGCGCCGGTATCCGGCGTAAGGTGGTGCTTGAAGGCAAGGAGGGCCTTTATACTTTTGAAGATTTTTCGGCAGAAAAAGATAGCTGGCTGATGGGGCATTGGAACTATGAGCTGCAGACCGGTGCGGGAATGAGCAATTCCGGACAGATCGATACGACGGGATTCCCAATGGGCTTTTTCTTTGAGCCGGAATGGGTCTTCTATGCAAAAGAAGGCCGGCTTTATATTGAAGGAGAAAATCCCCGGGAACTTTATACAGCAATACTCCGGGAACCGGAGGTTCGTCCGGAGGCCCTGCAGCTGCAGCAACCTGTTCGCTGCCGGGTTACTAAAGAAGCGTATCTGGAAACCATCCGGCAATTACAGGCCCATATCCACCGGGGCGATTGCTATGAAATTAACTATTGTGTAGAATTTTTTTCGGAAGCGGCAAGCATGGATCCGTTTGATGTGTACCGGCAGCTGACCACCCGCTCGCCGAATCCCTTTGCTGCACTTTACCGGCTCAATGACCAATGGCTGATCTGCGCCAGCCCCGAACGGTTTTTAAAAAGAACGGGCCGCCGGTTGATCAGTCAGCCCATAAAAGGAACCCTTTCGCGAAGCGGAACAGATGCCGCAAGTTTGTATGCAGAACAACAACAACTGGCCGCGAGCAATAAGGACCGGGCAGAGAATGTAATGGTGGTAGACCTGGTACGGAATGATCTGTCGCGGATCTGTAGCGAAGGATCGGTGCAGGTAGATGAGCTGTTTGGAATTTACTCTTTTGCACAGGTGCACCAGATGATCTCAACGGTTTCGGGGCTCCTGGACGAACCGGTTACAATGACCGATATCTTAAAGGCCACTTTTCCTATGGGATCCATGACCGGTGCGCCCAAAGTGCGGGTAATGCAACTCATCGACCGTTATGAAAAAAATGCCCGGGGTATTTTCTCCGGTGCATTGGGGTATATACAGCCCGGCGGTGATTTTGATTTCAATGTGGTGATCCGTAGTGTAATGTACAATGCTCAATCGCATTATCTTTCCTATAAAGTAGGGTCCGGCATCACCATTTACAGCAATCCGGAACTGGAATGGGAAGAATGCCTGTTAAAGGCAACGGCTATTGAAGCGGTGTTGGAAGGTGATCGCCTGCAGAATGATTGAAGCTATCCTTGTATTTTAAAAGCAATGTACCCAGGTAACGGGCGGAAACAGGCTTCGCCGGACCACTGCAAGACGCTGGTCTAATCATTTTTATCCGATTTAACAAAACCATTTTCGCCGAAACGGTATCCATGTTCTTTCTCCAGGTATTCGCGGATCCCATACATACTTTTATCGCGGAGGTTTGCTTTGGTTTTAAAATTCTGGCGACTTTTTTTAACCGTTTCAATACTGATATGCAGCTGGTCCCCGATTTCTTTATTGGTTTTCCCCATAACGGCCATTGCCATGATCTGGAATTCCCGCGGTGCCTTCGATTCATTATACGCATAATGCTCTTTGGTAGCCTCCGTTTCTTTAGACGCCTGGAAATTGTATGAGCCTTCAAGCACGTCGCGGATCACCGATATAAGCGTATCAACCGGTTCGTTCTTATGTACATAACCATCGAAACCCAGTTTGATCAGCTCTTTTTTGTTAAAAGAAGCATTCGTATAAGCGATGATTTTAGGCGTTTTAAACAGGTCTTTTTTCAGCTGGGCACATCCTTTATCCCCGTTCAGGCCAGTTAAAATAATATCCAGTAAAATCAGGTCCGGCTGAATTTTAGTTAAAGGTTCCCGGGCACTTTCAATATTATAATATTGTCCTTTTAAGACCAGGTTCTCGAAGCGTCTTAAAATATAAGCCAATCCTTTTTGCATTACCGGATTGTCTTCTATGATCACATAACTGTAAATACGGTCTGTAGTCATTGCTGCTAAACTAGTTTTCTGAATAATGGAGGCTGATCAGGGACGGAACGGCTCTGGTTGGAGAAACTTTTATACAAACCTTTTTTGCCACCGGCGGCCTAAGAGGGGACGTTACCGGCTTTTGAACCATCTTTGAATTCCTGGGCACAACAACAGGAAATTGCACATAATTTCTGGTAACGGAAACGCCGTCATTATTGAAAGTGCGTCCGTGCTTTTTTAGAATATTGGACCGGGCATAAATCCTGATCCTGGTTTCGGGCTTGTGGTCATTGATACACGTAAACATGCGACTTTTTCTACCAATCAAAGCTAACACTTAACTGCGATTTTAAAAAATACTACTTGTAGGTATTGACAAGCGCATAACCCCATACTACTTTTACATTAGCAACCACACTGTATTATTGACGCCCAATGGGTTTATTATGAGACAATTACAAACGACGCTGCTTTGGCGTGCCGGTAACTGTGCACGCTTTTTTCGTTCTACAACGATTTTGTTCCTGACGCTGTTATTGATGGCTTGCAGCAAGAAGGATACACCGGTTACAGATAACAGAACGGAGAAACCCTCGGCAACACTGCTGACTGCAGGTGAATGGAAACTGGATGCCTGGACCGTTAGGCCGGTTGGTTCCGCAGAGTCTGATGACGCAAACGAAAGCAAGATTCAGGCCGCTCAGGCTACCTGTGAGAAAGATGATGTAACCATATTTAAGCCTAATGGGGATATGGTTATGGATCCTAAAACATTATGCGATAATGATCCGGATGTTAAGCTCACCACAGATAAATGGACTTTTACCGATGACAATGCCGGTATTATTATTGGAACGGGGGCGGAAGCAACGACCTATTCCATTGTAGAGCTTTCAGCTAACCGGCTTAAAATGAAAGAGATCTACACAGAAGAAGGAATCACCTATATAAGCGAGATTGTATTGGTCCATTAACCGCTGCATTGAAATCGGTTTTCAAATGTACCTGTTCTCTCCGCAGTAGCATCAAGCGGCGCCAGGCTGTTCTGGGATAATAATAATGTACGCCGGAGGGGCCGTAAAATGCAGCGCGGGTATCTGCTCAGGACACAATCGCTTCCGATCGATAATACCGGGTCAGAAAAAGGATCACTGCACCGGGAAAGAATGCCAGGCTGATCCATCCAATGCCGGTAGCCATCATGATAAAGTACCCGGTAAAGAACAGCAGCAACAACACCGCTACCAGGTGTTTAAAGGTCAGCTGTTTTACAAAACTGATACTGAGGAGCAACAGGACGGTTGAAAAGGCATAACATCCAAAAAAAACGGCGGCAGAGGCACTGAGGTGCCGGTGCGAAAGAAAGCACAGCAGCAGGATCTCCGGAGTTACCAATACAAAACAACACAAGGCATAGGTTATAAGCCGCTTTGTAACGGACAGCGGAAGACTCCTGTAAAAAGAAAGGTATTGATCCTCGTATTTGCGGAGCCGGTTAATAAAAACACCATTGGCCAGGATCCCAAAACTAAAAAGCAGAAAGGTGAGTTGCAGATCATCCGGGCCCAGCTGGTTGTTAACGGTTGTAAAGTACAAAACCACACAGGTATACAACTTAATGCCCAGCCAGGCAAGCTTTTGCGTTTGCTGCGCCGACCGGATGAGGATACCCGAATAAAAAAGGGAAGGATTGGTCGCGGGGTTTTTAAGACCTGTTGTTAGGAACACATTTTTTTCGGGATGATTCAATACGTATACATGCCATACCGGAAGCAGGGTGCAGCAGGCGGTCAGCAACGCAACTACCGTCATTGTTGGCCCCGGTCGGTGCAGGTAAATCCCTTCTGTGATGACCAATACCAGGTAGAAGGTCAGCGGCAGCAACAGGATGAAATCCGTAATGGCAAAAAGTGCATACTGACGCCACTGGGACAGGTTCCGGAATACAGAAAAGAACCGGTAGGGCGGCTGTTGCAGCAACTGGATAATAAACACGGCACATTTGCGCGCATAAAGCCCCCAGAGCAGCAGTGCCGCTACCAGGAAGGCTGGGATACTTAATAGTGCTTTGATCAGTCCATAATGATATTTAAAGAGGCCTGCACCATCTACCGTGCCCACTACAAAGAAGAACATGGTAAACACAAATACAAAAGTGCCCGCATTTTCCCTGTAAAAAGGTTTTACAAAGGATTGGTAAAATATGCGGAAAAAGGGGCTCAATAACGGATCGTTTTATGTTCAACAATCAGCTCCTGGCAAAAGGGCAACAGGTCCGGACCGGGATCCTGGTGGGAGCTTAATATAAACGAACGACCCTGCTGCTGTTGCTCCAGCAGTAATTGTACCAGTTGGTTACAGGCCGGGGCATCCAGCGTAATAAAGGGCTCATCCAGCAACAGAAGGTCCAGTCTTGAAACACCGGTAAATGCAAGGATCAACGAAAGCTTTTTGAGCATACCGGCCGAGTAGGTGGCTACCTGGTTATGTATATAGGAAGCGGCGCCAAACAGCCGCACCAGTGCGGCCGTTTCTTCTGAAGATGATTTGCGGATCTGCCGGTAAAGCGCGATGAGCTCCATACCGGTTAAAAATCCCGGGTACAGGGGTTCTGCTTCCGCCCAGCTGATGCGTTGGCGGTAATGCAGGGGATCGGTCTTTTGAGAAATGCCGCTGACAGAAATGGTTCCCTCAAAAGGAATCAGCGCTGCCGTCATTTTTAAAAAAGTGGTTTTGCCGGAACCGTTTTCTCCTTTTAACCAGTAAATGCCTTTGGGAAGCCGGAGTGCAGGAATGTTGAGGATCAACTGACGGTTATACCATTTGGTAATAGATCTGATCTCCAGCATGTGGGGTTATTTATTAAGGTCTAAGATAAAGCATTGCCGTTTGCCGTTTTGTTAATGGAGCTATAAAACGGTGGGGCGTTGTGTGAACAGGCGGACCCCGGCAACCCCGTAGGCCAGGAAGCCAAAGGGGCCGCCACTTTCATTGAAATTTCCTTGTTCCACCAGTTGCCTTTTCCCTCCGGCCGAAGCATTAACCTACTGCTGAACCGGATTGCCTTCCTTATCTAAAAGCACCACCTGGAACTGCGCTTTTGTTTGGTCGCTCAGCAAGGTTTGATCGCCTACCAGCAGGATGACCAGGTTCCGGGGATCGGAGAGCTTTGTTTTTGCAAGACGGTTGAGTTCCTCCAGTTTGAAATTTTTCAGAATGCCGGTTTGTTTTGCCGCAATATCGTTGGGTAGCTGATACGTCAGGATATCGCTCAGGTAATAAGCTTTCTGATAACCGGTTTCATACTTGCGGGCCTCGCTTTGCAATTTGGCGCTCTTGGTAAAATCCAGCTCCTCCTGTGAAGCACCCTTATCGCGATATGCCGTAATGATCCGGAGTACATCATGCAGCGCACTATCCGTGGCGGCGGCTTTAATACCGGAATAGAACGTATAAGAACCGATGTATTTGTTCCCGCTGAAATAAGAGCCTGCACCATAGGTCCATCCTTTATCCTCTCTCAGGTAAAGATTGAGCCGGCTGTTAAATACGCCGCCCAGCGGATAATTCATGATCCCCGATTTATAATAGTCGCCGGTGCCGTCAAACTTCATACCTGTACGGTTCCCGATCCGGAATTCGGTTTGGGCCGACTTTGGAAAATCGACGATATAAAGAATGGGTTTACCGTTTGCTGCAGGGCCTGGGTTAAAGTCGGGCAGCTGTTTTATAGCCGGTGCTGTTTTGGGAAGCTTTGCCAGGAATGCGGTTTTGTTCTGGATCTCCTGTTTAGACAAATCACCAATCACGATCACTTCGGCATCCACAGCAGAAAAACAACGGGCATAGAAATTTTCAATGTCTGCCAGGGTAATACCGGCAAGCGTTTGATCGGTACCGGAGAAGTTTCTGCCGAAAGCGCTGTTGCCAAACAACAACTTATTATAAACGGAAGAGGCTACACTTGCCGGCCTGGTAAGATTGTTCTTATAACCTTCCGTATACTGGTTCTTGATGCGGTTAAACGCCGCGTCTGTAAACTTCGGCTGCAGGATGCGCTCTTCCAGCAGGGCCAGCGTTTTGTCCAGGTTCTTTTCAAGGCAACGTACTACAATATTGGTAGCGTCGGTGGCCGCGCTTACGGAGATGGAACTCCCCAGCAGATCCAGTGCTTTGCTGAAATCTTCCGCCGTACGGGTCTTCGTGTCTTCATTCATCATGGAGGCGAACAATGCCGCCAGTCCGCTCTTCTCTGCTGGTTCGGCCAGCTTTCCACCCTTGATACCGATCATAATATTGACCACCGGCAGTTCTTTAAGCAGGCTTCCGATATACTGGATGCCATTCTTTTTCTCTTTCCAGAATTCAGGTGCAGTTACAGCCAGGTTATTGCCTGCAGGCGGCATTTTACTGCGGTCGAAATTGTCTTTGGCCTTGGTATAGGTAAGCCCGGCATAACCATAGTCCGGGGCCGTGTAGCCGCTTTTGTCAACTTCGTATTTTGAATCTCCGGCAATATTTTCAGGGGCGTCTTTGGTTGCCACACTTAGCCGTACGGCGCCCTTTCCTTTGATGTATTTATTGTAAGCATTCATAACCGCTTCCGGAGTAATAGAGCGGTAGTTCTCCAGGTATTTTGTAATAAAATTGGCATTGCCCGTAAATGTATAAAATGCCGCCAGGCGGGATACCTTCCCGCTTACAGATTCCAGTCCATAAATGGTCTGAGACTCGATCCCCGATTTGAATTTGTCAATGTCAGCCTGGGTTACGCCCCGCTGCTCAAAATCCGAAAATACCTGGCGTACGGCTTCATCCATATCTTTTAGTGATTTGCCTTTTGCGGGAGTGAGGCCGATGGTGAATTCACTCGACAGTTCCGATCCCATATTGTAAGCACTGGCGCTTAGTGCCTGTTGGGTTTTTACCAGCTTCTGATAAAGCAGCGAATTATTACCCTGACCGATGATTTCAGCCAGGCAGTCGAGTGCCGCTTCGTCTTTTGTATACATTTCAGGAGCCGGATATACGATCTGCAAACGCGGCAACTTGGCGTATTGATCTACCATGGTAACATACCGGTCCTTATCCAGAACGGGCACCATTGCCCCCATGTTTTTAACAGCCGGACCGGCAGGAATGCTGCCGAAATATTTTTCCACCAGCTTTACAACGTCTTCCGTATGTACATCGCCACCAACAGTAAGCACCGCGTTGTTAGGACCATACCAGCGTAAAAAGAAATTTTTAAGATCGTTTACATTGCCCCGGTTGAGGTCATCGATATACCCGATCGTAAGCCAGGAATAAGGATGTCCGTATGGATAAAGATTCTTACTGGAGTTTTCAAAAACAAGACCGTATGGCTGGTTGTCGTAGTTCTGACCTCTTTCATTTTTAACAGTGGCGCGTTGCACTTCAAACTTCTGCTGGGTAACGGCATCCAGCAAAAAGCCCATCCGGTCGGCCTCCAGCCATAGCATTTTTTCCAGCTGATTTTTTGGAACAGTTTCAAAATAATTGGTCCGGTCCCGGTTGGTAGTGCCATTCAGCGTTCCGCCGGCTTCGGTAATGATTTTAAAGTGCTGTTCATCGGCCACGTTGTCCGAACCCTGGAACATCATATGTTCAAAAAAATGGGCAAAGCCCGATTTTCCAATCTCTTCCCGTGCCGATCCTACGTGATAGGTTACATCTACATGTACCAGTGGATCACTGTGGTCTTCATGAACAATCAGCGTAAGTCCGTTGGGCAGCTGATAGCGGCTAAACGGAATTACCACATCATTGTCGCTGGCCGCCACTTTTTCCATTAACCGGGCCTGGGAGAAAACAAGGGTCGTGCTACAGATAGTTGTCAGAAGCAGAAACAGTTGTTTCATAAGCATGAAAAATTTTATTTTTTAGATGTTGATTCCTTATGCGCCTTTTGACAACAGGGAGCAGTTGCATCGCCGGTTATCATAAGCGGATGTTGAAAGGATCTTTTTAAAATTAAACAAGTTCTGCGGTAAAACAAAATACCGGTACCCGGGCATTATTTACGAGCAAAAAAAATCCACAGGGGCAAGCCTGTGGAATATATCGGGAATACAATCTTCAATCTCAATTACAAATCAATGTCATTTCCTTAAAGCCGCAGATCACGCCCGGGGCGTGACAGGTTGCGCAGATTTTGTATCAGTTTTAACCGCAATAATGTCGCAGAAAAGTGCCGCAGGCGCAATCAGCGTATCTGTGGGCAACCATAAAAATTGCATAGGAAAATGGCATTGAATTACAAATCTCAGCTCTTAATTCCGGTACTCCGGGTTGATCAGCATCTGGATGGATTCATTCAGCATCTCATTTTTCTTTTCCAGGAACAGGTCCACTTTCTCTTCAGGCAGCTTTAACTGGTACGTACTGTTGGAGGCCAGTACCTTATCGAGGCTGGGGTTCAGCTTATTAAAATCAGCCAGGGACATTTCCAGGTATTTGGCAATAGCAGCGGCATTATAACGTCCGCTGATGGTTTGCACTTTTACATTTTGCTGGGTTACTTCATCCTTCACTGTTTTCATCATTGCCAGCGCCTGGTCTCTGGAAACGGTGGCTACACCGCCCTGGCCTTCCATTATATAGTGCGTGGCAATAAACTTCTTTACATGGTTCCTGCTTTCTGCCGGGAGATAGTACTGAAGATCCCAGAAATCGTTGCTTCCGGCTTTATTAATAGCGGAGTTTACACGGCCCGGACCACAGTTATATGCGGCAACAACCAGCAGCCAGTCTTTATAAATATTAAAGAGATAATTCAGGTATTTGCTGGCGGCCTTTGTGCTTTTCAGGTAGTCGGTCCGCTCATCCCGGCCACGGGAAACATTCAGTCCCAATCCCCGTGCCGTTTCCGGCATAAACTGCCAGGGCCCCACGGCTCCGGCCCAGGACACCAGGTTGGCCCGTAAATGCGATTCAATCACCGCCAGGTACTTTAGTTCCTTGGGAATCCCGCTTTGCGACAGCACATCGTCCATCATATCAAAATAGGGGCGTGCCCAGGTCTTCAGTTCGTTCAGTTCCCGTGCATTCCGGTCGATATATTCTTTCACAAAGCTGATGGCTTTGGGGTTGAGGTGTTCCGTTTTAATGCCCCTGAAGCTCGTTGCTTTCAGATCCGTATTTTCAAACAGGTCTTTAAACCCGGCTTTCAGGTCAGCCTTTACCAGTTGCTCAGCGGGGGCTGCGGGCACGGCCGCTGTTTCCTTTACCGGGCTCAACTGGGCATGTGCCGACGTAATGGCACAGAGTGACATGAATGAACTGCCAATGAAAACAGTTAACTTATTCCTGCTCATTATTTTTCTGTCGTGTTTTAATAATTGAACTTTTATAAAAAACGCAGTCTGGAGTGTAAGCTTTAAAATAACGATTATGAAGCTAAATTATTGTTGCTAAAAGACAGCAAAGATAGTTCATTAAAGGGAGCTGCCATTAACTGGACGCCGAAAGGCATCTGGTGGGTTGGATGAGTAAACATAGGAAGGGAAATGGCCGGAACTCCTGCAAGATTGGCCATAACGGTATAGATATCAGCAATATACATAGCAATCGGGTCCTTCGATTTTTCACCGATCTTAAAGGCTACAGAGGGGGAGGTGGGCAAACAAATGAAATCGAACTCCTTGAAAATCAGCTGCAAATTATTTGTTAAAATACGTCGTACTTTTTGTGCCTGGGTAAAATAAGCATCATAATAACCGGAACTTAAAACGAAGTTGCCCAGAAGGATCCTTCTTTTTACTTCCTTTCCAAATCCTTCGGAACGGTTCTTTTTATAAAAATCGTCCAGCTCAACATGATTGCCGGCTGCTGAACGGTACCCGTATTTTACACCATCAAACCGCGAAAGGTTGGAAGATGCCTCGGCTGTGGTGAGCACGTAATAGGTAGGCACAATATAATCCAGCAAATCGAAATGTACCGGGGCTACCGTATGCCCTTCGGCTTCCCATTGCTGCAACCGGTCTTTGATGGCATTGCCGATCTCGGGGTCCAGGCTTTCATGTTCCAGGGCTTCGGGAAAATAGGCAATTTTGTACCGGCGGTCTTTTTCGAGCTGTTGGGAATAAGCGGGAACCGGTTGCTGAGATACGGTACTGTCATAGGCGTCAGCGCCGGCGATCACTTCCAGTACCAGTGCGGTATCGGGAATGGTTTTGGCAAAGACCCCGATCTGGTCAAAGGAAGAAGCATAGGCGATCAGCCCATAGCGCGATACACGGCCATACGTGGGTTTGAGCCCGATGATGCCGCAGAAATCGGCTGGCTGCCGTACGGAACCGCCCGTATCGCTTCCCAATGATACCATGCAGAGCCCGGCCTGCACAGCTACGGCGGATCCGCCCGATGAACCACCGGGGATACGGCTTTCGTCCGCGGCATTTAATACTTTTCCGTAAGTAGAATTTTCGTTGGTGGAGCCCATGGCAAACTCATCGCAGTTTACCCTTCCGATGATGATGGCGCCTTCAGCTAAAAGCCGTTCCACTGCCGTAGCGGAGAACACGGAGGTAAAGCCCTCCAGTATCCGGGATGCAGCCGTAACCGCATGCCCTTTATGGCAGATAACATCTTTGATGGCCACTACAACTCCATGCAGTTTTCCCTGGGGTGCGGGCAGCAGGTCTAGTTCGGACGCGCGCTGCAGCGCCTCAGCAGCATATACCTCAATAAACGCATTGAGATGTGTGCTTTCTTCAATCTTTTTCAGGTAAGCCTCAACTGCGGCCTTGCAGGTGGTTTCACCATTTTGCAGTTGTGTTTGGTACCGGGCAATAGAAATAAAGTCCTGCAAAAGAAAATCGCTTTTGTAGTCAGATAGAAAATATTAAAAAAAGGGTCTTATTCCTGAGTAGTGGAAGGTCTCTTCGGCTCAGAAGACATCGTATTGGCGCTTTCTTCGATCTCCCTTTTTACGTTATCTTTTGCGTCGTTAAATTCACGAACCCCTTTACCCAAACCTCTCATCAATTCAGGAATTTTACGGCCTCCGAATAACAACAGCACAATAACCATAATGATAATGATCTCGTTGGTTCCCAAAGCACCCAATAATTGAAAATTTGCCATGATCTGTAAAAATTAGTGTTCAAATATACGCTTTGTATCGTAATCTGAACGATTAAATATTAGATTGAAGATTACAAAGATTATTACGCCAAAAAAATACAATTGTTCTAAAATTGACCGGATAATTTTGATATTTTTTATCGAAGGAGCGAATCCGGTGTAAACGGACAAAGGGCTGTGCCGGGCGGAGGAACCATTTCAGCAGTCGTATACAGGCACAAAAAATCCCGCGAAGGCGGGATTCTTAAAATATGATAGAAGCTGGTATTAAGCTTTTGCAGCTTTCTTAACATCAGCCACAGCCATACGCTTTTCGCGGATACGGGCGCTTTTACCAAAACGCTCTCTTTGATAGAACAGTTTTGCACGGCGCACCTGGCCAACTTTGTTTAAAACAATGGATTCAATGTTGGGAGAAGTAAAGGGGAACAATCGTTCTACTCCGATACCGTCAGAGATCTTCCGAACAGTAAAAGTAGCAGTGCTTCCATTACCCTGTTTTTTAATAACGTCTCCTTTAAAAGACTGGATACGCTCTTTGTTACCCTCAATAATTTTGTAATTAACGGTAATGTTATCGCCTGCTTTAAAAGCGGGGAAGGTCTTTTTGGGCGTCAATTGTTCGTGTACAAAGTCTATAGCGCTGCTCATAACTCAAAATTTTTAGTCCCGATTTTAATTATCGGGATGCAAAGGTAGCAAGGAAATTAATATTTTCCAAAAAAAAGAACAGGAATTGCTGTTGCCGCTGTTTATAAACGCCGGAGCATATCAACTGTCTGGGATTCAATTGATTCTTTTCGTTTCCGGATCGCCCGTCTGCCAAAAAGCAGGATGCAGAGCGCTGTAAAGGCGCAAAAGGCCATAATTCCGCCCATCGGCACCGCCGTTGCATTATGAAATACGCTTACCATTACGGTGCTCAAAGCGCCCACGGCCATCTGGATACAGCCCAGGAGGGCAGAAGCACTGCCGGCATTCTGATCAAAAGGGGCAATGGCCAGGGCAGACGCATTGGGAAAGGTAAAACCCTGGCAGGCCAGGAAGATGCAGCAAAGTACAATGCTGCTGTACAATCCCCACCAGTGCAGCGCAAACCCGGTCAGCAACAGGATCCCTGCCAGGGTCTGAAAGCTGATGGCCCTGGGAATGATGTATGCACTGGGGTATTTCCGGAGGATGCGGGCATTGATCTGCGTGGCCGTTACCAGTCCTGCCGCTACAATGGTAAAGATCCAGCCATATACTTTTTCACTAACGCCGAAGAGTTCCATAAATACATGGGGCGAACCGGCGATATAAGCGTAAAGGCCGGCTGCGGTAAAGGATCCGGCAAAGGCATAGGTCACAAACTGCCGCTCCCGGAAAACCATTCCAAACTTGCCAAGGATAGACCGGGGATACAGGGAATAATCCGGGTCGGGCTTTTTCGATTCCGGTAACAGGAATATTACCATCGTAAGGATCACCGTACCAATGATGCCCAGCACCATAAAAATAGCCTGCCAGCCAAATGCTGCGGCCAGGTAGCCCCCGGCAGTGGGTGCTATTATGGGCGATACCCCTACCACCAGCATCAGCAGGGAAAAAATTTTAGCGTTCTCGTTTACGTCGAACAGATCCCGTACAATGGCCCGGGAGGCTACCATGCCAACACAACCGCCGATGGCCTGGAAAAAACGCAGGGCGATCAGCATTTCAATGGACGTGGCCATTGCACAGCCAAAGGATGCTAATATATATAAGACCATCCCCAGGTACAGGGGCTTTTTGCGCCCGAACTTATCCAGCAACGGACCATAAAGCAGCTGCCCGATCGAAATACCGATGAAGAAACCGGAAAGGGTAAGCGATACATTGCTCACATTGGTATGCAGGTCTTTTGCAATATCCGGGAAACCCGGGAGATACATGTCGATGGAAAACGGGCCGATAGCGGATAATAAACCCAGTATCAGTAAACGAATAAACCTTTGCTCCTTCATAAATCAGGAGCAAAGGTAGGGTAAGGTTATGGAAAAGGCAGATTAAGTTAACCGCAGTAAGGCGGTTTAAAAAACAACACTGAAGCCCAGTCCCAGTGTTTTAAGCGCCTCACCGCCAAGACTGGTGCGCGCTGCAAAACTCTTTTCGCTTTTGTCATTTGCCGCCTGGTTTTGGGTATAATTCACCGAAAAAATATTGGGCAGCATCAGCTCAATACGCGCCCAGTCCAGCACACTGTAAGACAATCCGGGGGTAAAGCCCAGGCTTGCGGCATCCTGTGTATATTTTACCTGGTTATCGGCGTTGATCCGGTTCTTTGAGCGGGAATAGCCCAGTGCAGATTCGCCAAACAGATAAAAGGTATGGCTCAGCGGTTTATACAAACGGTTAAAAATGCCTACAGAAAAGCCGGAATATCCTGGATTTGCAGCGTTGATCTTATCTCCGAACAGGTAGCCGCCCTGTACTCCCCAAAGGATGTTTGGCGTAAACGCATGCCCGATTTTCAACTGGAGGTTTCCGGATTTCGAATGATCGTCAGCATTGAACTGACTGTTATTAGAAGACAGGCCGCCTCCAATGAGGGTTGAACCGCTGCCTGTTTGAGCATGAATATGGATAAGGAAACAAAATGTAAATGCGAGGGTTGCAAATAGTTCTTTTTTCATGATTGATTTTTAGAGATGAAACACCTTGTAAAAAGGAGATTGTTGTGATGAGCAGCTGTTTTGATGTGGTAGTGTCTTAAAAGAGTACGGTAAAGCCAAGGCCCAGTAAATCGGCGGTACTTCCTTTCAAACTGGTGCTTACACCGAAATTGCTGGTATTGGATTGTACGCCGGCGACTTCCGTCCGGGCCTTTTGATAGTTTGCCGAAACCAGGTTGGGTAGCGATAATTCCAGGTGTGCCCAGTCAAATACTTTGTAGGAAATTCCGGGCGCGAATCCAAGGGCCACCTGGTCTACTGCCGGCTGCCGGCCAATAAAACCCGATCCGGATGTATGCGCATAGGCCAGGCCGGTTTCTCCATAAAGATTGAACCCTTTTCCCAGCGGTTTGTATAACCGGTTAAAGATACCACCTCCGTACGTGTGTATTTTGGTTGCTGTAGGATTAGAAAAAGACTTATTGGTACCGGATCCAAAAATGCCAAAAACGCCCCATACTACGTTGTCTGAAAAAGCCCGGCCTACTTTTAAAAAAGCGGAACTGCCGCTTGTTTTGCCGGTTGTATCATTTTTTACATTGGTAAATGAAACACTTCCACCAATAAGTGCAGACCCTTTTTCAACCTGGGCGTTCGAATAAAAATACGTGCATGTGAGCAAGGCTACCGTGAGTAGTTTTGTCTTCATAAATTCAGTTTTTTGAAGGTTAAAAGTCAATTTTGAATAAGGGGATGAAAATAACGTGAATACAATTATCCGCAATGCCCTTTAACGATTGATTAGTACAATGAACTGTGAAAAATCATTGATGCTGCCGAAGGTAATGTTCAATAACATGAATTGTTTAAGGGCCTAACTGGTTTTATGCTACATTTAATGAATGAAAACCAAACGATCCAAACAGGTCTCTCCGAAAATTATTACAGAGTTTGAGCAACTGCCTGTTGAGATACAAATCCGGGCAACAAAAATTATACAGACCTCACTGGAAGAACACAGCGTGGATGCGGTGTTCAACATCGCAACGCTGTATGATCCTGATGCCTGTTGCCTGGCGGAGGATGAGGCCATCCGCTATACCCCAATTCCACGGTATAACCTGCATTACATTTATGTAAGCCCCCAAAACAGCCGAGAACAGTATGGCTTCGAATTGAATTTTGATGGATATGGCCAGGTACTGAAATACGGGTTGCCGAGAAACGGAGCTTATGCGGTTGCGGTTTTAAATGGGAGGGTGGAGGCTATAAGACAGGCCACCCGGTATGCGGAGACCAAAGGATACAAAACAAAAAGCGTAGAAGCGCTCCTGTTTCATGATTCTTTTCAGGATTGCCTGATCTGGCAGGTACTGCTGTTGCAGCACCGGGAACAACGGGACGGCCAGTCGATCAAACATTGCCGGGCGATTGCAGTGGATGTACTGTCGGAATGGATCTATTACGACCGGGAGGCAACCGTCGGCGGGCGGGCAAAAAATATATTTGTTACGATCACCCATGAAATAAATGATCCCAACGACTGGTCTTCAGCCGATCGTTGACGCGTAAAAAAACCGCCTCAGAAGGCTGAGACGGTTGTCGTATTGTTGATACCTTATTTAGCGCGCTACGTTCACCGCTCTTTTTTCGCGGATCACCGTTACCTTAATCTGGCCGGGGAAGGTCATTTCCGTTTGGATCTTCTGGGCAATTTCAAAAGAAAGTTTGTCACTGTCCTGGTCCGAAACTTTGTCCGATTCTACAATCACCCGCAGTTCCCGACCCGCCTGGATGGCATAGGCTTTTTCCACGCCCGGGTAGCTGGTTGCCAGGTTTTCCAGGTCTTTGATCCGCTGCAGGTATTGCTGCATAATCTCCCTGCGTGCCCCGGGACGTGCACCACTGATGGCATCACAGGCCTGTACGATGGGAGAGATCACATATTGCATTTCAACCTCATCGTGGTGGGCGGCAATAGCGTTTACCACGGCAGGATTTTCTCCATATTTTTCTGCCAGTTTTGCTCCCAGCAGTGCGTGGCTCAGTTCAGATTCTTCATCCGGTACTTTTCCAATATCATGTAACAGCCCCGCACGCTTGGCCAGCTTGGGATTGAGGCCCAGCTCAGAAGCCATGATGGCACAAAGATTGGCTGTTTCCCGGCTGTGCATCAGCAGGTTTTGCCCGTAAGAAGAACGGTAGCGCATACGGCCTACCATCCGCACCAGTTCTTTATGCAAACCATGAATACCCAGGTCGATGACGGTACGTTCACCAATTTCCATCACCTGTTCTTCGATCTGTTTGCGGGTTTTTTCTACTACTTCTTCAATACGGGCAGGGTGAATCCGTCCGTCGGTAACCAGGCGCTGCAGGCTCAGGCGGGCGATCTCACGGCGCAGCGGATCAAAACAGGAAAGCAGGATGGCTTCCGGAGTGTCATCTACAATCAGATCCACACCGGTAGCGGCTTCCAGCGCCCGTATATTACGTCCTTCACGACCAATGATCTGCCCCTTTACCTCATCACTTTCCAGGTTGAAAACAGTGATCGAGTTTTCAATCGCCTGTTCGGCAGCGGTACGCTGGATGGTTTGTATAATAATTTTCCGGGCCTCTTTATTGGCCTTTTGTTTTGCTTCGTCGATGATTTCCTGCTGGATGCCGATCGCCTGGGTCTGCGCTTCGTTCTTCAGACTTTCCACCAACTGGCTTTTGGCCTCTTCAGCAGACAGTCCGGCAATTTTTTCCAGGCGGCGGATATGCTCTTCCTGGTGCTTTTCCAGTTCGGTCCGTTTTTTATTCACCACCTCTATCTGGCGGTTCAGGTTCTCTTTAATGGCATCGTTTTCCTTGATCTGCTTTTCAACATTGGTTTCTTTCTGGCTGAGCGACTGTTCTTTCTGTTTGATGCGGTTTTCTGATTCAGACAGTTTCCGGTTGCGCTCGTTTACTTCTTTTTCATGCGTGGCCTTCAGGGAAACAAAACGTTCTTTGGCTTCCAGCTCTTTTTCCTTCCGGATCGTTTCTGCCTTTAGTTCTGCTTCTTTGAGGATGTTTTTAGAATGTAATTCCGCTTCTTCAATTTTCTGCTGGGTATTTTTTGCAAAGATCAATTTACCGGCGATAATGCCCAGTATAAGGCCACCGATGATGTAAACAATTATTAAAGGATCCATTAAACTTCATTTTATTTTTCTTTTCAGAAAAAGATTCTATAATTCATTAAAAGTTAATACCCACCTGGATTTTTTATTTATCCGGAAAGGCATAGCGGCGAAGATACAAAAGCAGCATCAAAAAAATACATCTTTAGGTGAACTAAATTATATCGTTCGGAATGAGGGGGTTATGAAGCCTCCCGGATGGGCCGGCTGCGGGAATGGAAATGCCCTGAAAATGTGCAGATGTAATATGTATGTCATATATTCATTATTTTAGCCTGACGGCTGCCATAAGATACCAGTAATTTGATGTTGCCCTGGGTTTAACGATGAGGCTGTATTGACTAAAAAATAAAACTTCTTATGATCATGAAAAAACTATTAACCGTTATGTTTTGCTCAGCGTTTGCCCTGAACGGCTGGTCACAAAAAGTGATCCGGAATTACGGATTTGAGTGGTTTGATGTTGGTGGCAAACTGATTAGCTGGGTTCCCCAGAATACAAAGGGCCAGTACCAGATCCTTCCCAGTTTAACGGGCCATTCGGGGGTGGGATCGATATTGATTACGCCAAAGCCGGAAGCCCCGGCTGAACGGGGGAATGGTTTATGCAATACCATCCTGGCGCAACAGATGGTTAGCGGAAAAAAGACCATCCGGATTACGGGTTTTATCAAAACCGAAGGGCTTGCAAACGGAACGGCCAGCATTTGGATGCAGCTCAACGGCATCGGTTCCATTATTGCCGATAAGAACAGTGATGATCAAAGTGCCCAGGGAAACTCCGACTGGAAACAATATTCCATCGAGCTTCCCATTTCCGGAAATGTACAGTCCGTTGTATTTGGATGTAAAATGAGCGGAACCGGTAAGGCCTGGTTTGACGACTTTGAAGTATTGATTGATGGCGAACCGGTACGGGAATCATTTAAACAGTAAGGCATATCCTTAGATCCTCCGGAAGCGTAAAAAAGTTGCTCCTGCTCCTGTATGATGTTAGACGATTTTGGATCATTGATCGGACATTAAAATAAAACAAATGAAAAGATTGCCTGCACTTGCTTTCGTGCTGCTTTTGGCCCGAGTTTGCCCGGCACAGTTCCCAACTGCAATTCCGTCTTCCGTATTGCCCGGTACGGAAATCTGGAGCGGCGCGCCGCACAATGCGTTTACCGACCTGATTGCCTATAAAGGGTATGTGTATTGCAGTTTCCGGGAAGGATCGGGACATGTACCCGGTTCCAATGGGGTAGGCCGCATCCTCCGTACGAAAGATGGCAGCACCTGGGAACCGTTTGCGCTGATCCGGAAAGATGGTATCGACCTCCGGGATCAGAAGATCTCTGTAATGCCGGATGGGCGCATGCTTTGCCTGATGGGTGGCTCCGTATACGACACCACTACAAGGCCATCACGCCTGTTGGGGATGTATCCGCATGTAGCGTTTATGGGAGCCGGTATGAAATTTACCGAACCGGAAAAGGCCGTGCTTGAAAACAGCGGTCATAACTGGATCTGGCGGCTTACCTGGTACAGGGGAACGGGGTATGGGATCGATTACGGTACGGGCGGGGCTGCCACACTGGTTAAAACAACCGATGGAAAAACCTTTACAAAGATTGTCGACCTGGCGGTGGATGGGATGCCCAATGAGTCAACCATCCGGTTTGATCAAAAAGGGAAAATGTATATCCTTATCCGCAGGGAGCAGGAAGATAAGCTAGGAGTACTGGCTACCGGCACGGCGCCTTTTACCGCGTTTCATTACCAGAAGCTGGATTACCGGCTGGGTGGCCCCGATTTTATGTTTACTCCTGACCAGAAAAAACTGATCATCGGCACCCGGCTGTATTTACCCGGCGGTGCCAAAACCGGTGTACTGGTTACCGACCTCAATGGCCGGCTGCTTAAAACACAGGTATTGGAGAGTGGCGGCGATTGCAGCTATCCCGGGATGCTGATAAAAGACAAAGAACTTTGGGTAAGCTACTATTCTTCACATAAAGGGAAAACCAATATTTATTTTACGAAGCTCCCGTTAAAGGATCTTTTAAATTAACGGACATATCCCGATTTGGCGGTTACCTGTTAGAGATGATGCGTCCTGAAAAAAATCGGCGCTGCGAAGGAATTTGATGCCATTCAAATTTTCGGCTGGATTTGAACCAAATAGTAGGCTGCATAGTGTTTTCACATAACATATCTATGTGGCTTCATTTATGTGCGCTGCTGTTCCTATGTGGTTCAAATAAAACAGTAAGCCGAATGCGAAAACTTGAATGGCACCCTACCTGATGGAGTCCGGCTTGCTAACCCGCAAATGAATTACCTTTAGGGAAGATCGCTGATCAGGTCATGGTCATCAAAAGCGAAAATATGAGGATGGCCGGCACATCTAAAAATAATATTATGGCAATACAATCGATCAACCCATTAAATGGAAAGCTGGTTAAAAAATATAAAGAGGATACCGTAAAAGCAACCGTGGAAAAAATTGAAGCGGGTTATAAGGCATGGCTGAAATGGCGCCATACGTCTTTTGAGCAACGTGCCGGTTTGCTGTTGAAAACGGCAGCCGTATTGGAACGGCAAAAGAATGACCTGGCAATATTAATGGCAACGGAAATGGGAAAGCCCTTAAAGGATGGCATCGCCGAAATAGAAAAATGTGCGGCGGTATGTACCTATTACGCCCGGAACGGAGCTGCTTTTTTAAAAGATGAAAAGGTAAAAACCGATGCCCGGAACAGTTTTGTTACTTTTCAGCCCATTGGCCTGGTGTTAGCCGTGATGCCCTGGAATTTTCCTTACTGGCAATGTTTTCGCTTTATTGCACCGGCGCTGATGGCGGGTAATACGGGGCTGCTAAAGCATGCCTCCAATGTACCGGGATGTGCCCTTTCCATAGAAGCCCTGCTGCTGAAGGCTGGTTTTCCGCGCGGGGTATTTCAAACCCTGCTGGTGGGCAGTAAGGCGGTAAATGCTGTCATTGATCATCCGTTGGTAAAAGCCGTTACCCTAACGGGAAGTACCGAAGCGGGAAGCCAGGTGGCTGCACAGGCCGGCCGGCAAATAAAGAAAACTGTATTGGAGCTGGGGGGCAGTGATCCGTATATCATCCTGGAAGATGCGGACCTGGAGCTGGCGGCAACGGTTTGTGCCCAAAGCCGGCTGATCAATAACGGGCAAAGCTGTATCGCGGCAAAGCGATTCATTGTGGTGAAAAAAGTGGAGCAGGCATTTATCCGGCTTTTTTTGGAAAAGATGCGCCATAAAAAACTGGGCGATCCGCTGGATGCCCAAACAGAACTTGGCCCTATGTCCCGTGCCGATCTCCGGGATGCGCTGCACCGGCAGGTGCAGGAAAATATTGCCGCTGGCGCTTCCTGTATCTTAGGTGGCAATATTCCGGCGTTTAAAGGGAAGCATGCATTCTATGCGCCTACCATCCTCACCGGCATCCAAAAAGGAATGAGCGGTTACGAAGAGGAATTGTTTGGTCCGGTTGCCTGTGTGATCACAGCGCGGAATGAAGCACATGCTATTGAAATTGCAAATGATACCCGTTTTGGTCTGGGGGCTGCGGTATTTACAAAGGATATTAAGAAAGGCGAGCGTATTGCGCGTGAGCAGTTGCAGGCAGGCGCCTGTTTTGTAAATACCTTTGTGAAGTCGGACCCGCGTGTGCCTTTTGGAGGTATTCATCAATCGGGCTATGGGCGTGAGCTGGGGAGTTTTGGTATTAAGGAGTTTGTAAATATTAAGACGGTCTGGAGATAGCCGCTGGATATCCTGTATCGTGAAATGTGACGGTGCCCCTTTATCTGAAGCGCATTCTATAAAGGGAATAATAGCATTCGCTTTTGTAGCAAAAAATCATTTTTCTTTCGCTCTGCTGAGTTTTTGATTGGTAACAAATAAAAGCCTTTGGATACATCCGTTTAAGCGCCCATCCAATACCCAACTAAGCCGGTTTTCTTCCCATTCCGGTAAACCAACGGCTATTTTTGCTTTCAAAATCCGTTTCAGGATAGAATCGTATAAAAAAAGGATAAATATTTAAATTGCCTGCAGTATGCACCGTAATATTTTTACATATAGAACGGAACGCTTCTAATGATTGATAAATTTTGCAGATGAAAACATTGCCTTTGATTGATTTAAGTGTGATCCTGATTTACCTGGTAGCCATGGTGCTGGTGGGGTACCTGTTTTCAAGAAAAAATAAAAGCGCAGATCAGTTTACCACCGCTTCCGGCCGGATTCCGGGCTGGGCCGTAGGTCTTTCCATCTATGCCACGTTTTTAAGCAGTAATACGTTCCTGGGAGTGCCGGGTAAAGCCTTTGGCAGCAACTGGAATGCTTTTGCGTTCAGTCTTTCCATGCCCCTGGCAGCCTGGGTGGCTGCAAAATATTTTGTTCCGTTTTACAGGAATGTAGGGGAGGTGTCTGCATATACCAACCTCGAAAAGCGCTTTGGCCCCTGGGCCCGCACTTACGCCGTTGTATGTTTTCTATTAACACAAATCGCGCGGATGGGTTCCATATTTTTTGGTTTGTCGCTCACCCTCCAGGCCCTTACCGGGTTTCCGATGCAGATGATCATGTTGGTTACCGGCGCCTGTATCATTCTTTATACGGTAATGGGTGGCATTGAAGCCGTGATCTGGACAGAGGTGGTACAGGGCGTTCTGAAAACCCTGGGCGCCATCCTGATTGTATACCTGGTTATTTCAAATGTAAACGGTGGCCTGGATACAATTATAAAGATCGGGAAAGCCGAAAACAAATTCGGCCTCGGGCGGCTCAATCTCGATTTTACCAGCTCGGGTTTCCTGGTGGTTTTATTGTACGGCTTTTTTATCAACCTGAACAATTTTGGAATGGATCAGAACTATGTGCAACGTTATCATACAGCCAGTTCTAAAAAAGAGGCGGCCCGGTCGATCTGGCTTTGCGTTTGGATCTATATTCCAGCTTCGCTGCTTTTCTTTGTGATCGGTACCTGTTTGTACGCGTATTACCAGCTCAACCCCGAATTGCTGCATGCGGTGAAATTACAGGTGGCAGCGGAACGGATCGGGCAGGGAGCTCCGGCGGCACAGATCGCTGCAACAGCGGCGCAACTGGTTCCGGGTGATTATGGCGATAAGGTGATGCCGCATTTTATGGTAACTATGATCCCGGCGGGACTGGTGGGGCTCATCATCTCCGCGATTTTATCCGCCGGAATGAGTACCATTAGTTCCGGTATGAATGCTTCTGCCACGGTATTTGCAGAAGATATTTATAAACGGTATTTTAAAAAAGTGGTAAATGAAAAACAAGGGTTGCGGCTGTTGCACATTGCTACCGTAGTGTTTGGGCTTTTGGGCATGATTGCGGGCGTGTTGATGATCGGTGTTAAAAGTGTGCTGGATATCTGGTGGCAGCTTTCCGGCATTTTTGCCGGCGGCATGCTGGGGCTGTTTCTTTTAGGTATTATTAGTAAGCAAACCGGAAATACAGCGGCGCTGCTGGCTACCATTACGGGGATTGTTGTAATCCTGTGGATGACCCTTTCGGCCTGGATACCGGAACCGTATCATTATATAAAAAGTACGCTGCACGCAAATATGATCATTGTGGTAGGCACGCTGACGATCTTCCTGTCGGGGTTGTTGTTTACCCGGTTTCAGAAAAAAAAATATCCATAATAAAATAACGTGTACGCATGTTGCCTGCTATCCCGGACCGGATAGCGGAACGGACAGGTATTGCCCGGGTTGCACCCTGCATGCCGGTACACGATAATATTTAAAAAGAAATACAATGAATGTAGAAAAAGGGTTTGTGCCGGTGATGTTAACCCCCTTTAATGAGGATGGAGGTATTGATTTTAACGGACTCACGCTGTTAACAAATTGCTACCTGAAGAATGGGGCGACGCGCTTGTTCGCCAACAGCAAAGGGAACTAACCCTTGCGTTTCCTGGCGAAGTCCTGGCGCACCTTGCGGTTGAAAAGTGAAACGCAAAGGCCGCCATGAAATATTGTTATGCTGCGGGAATAAATCGTTGCGTTCTCAGCGAAGTCCTGGCGCACCTTGCGGTTGAAAATTGAAACATGAGGGTTGCGAAGATCACGCAAAGGCCGCCATGAAATATTGTTAGGCTGCGGAAATAAATCGTTGCGTTCTTAGCGAAGCCCTGGAGCGCCTTGCGGTTGAAAATTGAAACGCAAAGATTGCGCTAAAACGCTGTTCAGCGGTTTTGAGGCTTTGTTGAAAGCATACTATACTTCAACTGCTTTATTTGCAGTTTACCGGGCGTTTCTATGGCAATACCAGATATGGGCTCCGAAGGAAAGAAAATGCTGGTCATTACCGTTAGCCCATCATCTGCAAACAATTCCAGTGAAGCTGCATCACCGATAACGGTAAGACGGGTAGTATTATTGACTGCTATCCTGGGAGCAACATGTTTTTGGGCAAAACCTTTTTCAAATCCTGTGTCTCCGGAGTGCGTGCGGTCAATAAAGAACTGGTTGGCCGCTTTATCAAACCCGATTCGTACAGCTTCTCCTTTTGTATTGGTCAATGCAATGGAAAAGTCCGTCAACGGAATCCCTTCAAGGTCCAGCCGGAACAGGCCCTTTGCATTACCGGAAGCAGGTGCTGCCACAAAGCGGTTGTTTACGGATATATTGGGAAGCGTTTTTACAGGACGGGTAACGGTCCGCAGTTCCTTTACGATTGCGGATGTTATAAAATACCGGCCATTGATCTTTTTCAGCGAAAGCTCCCGGGGCAGGGTCATGGCGCTCCGCCAGTTTTTTGTGGGCACTACATTCGCGTACTGCCAGTTGCTCATCCATCCTAAAAATAATTTACGGCTTCCGGTATTGCTCCAGGTGATGCCGGCATATTCATCGGGGCCATAATCCAGCCATTTAACAATGCTGTCGTCCGGTGTAAAGGTATGGCCGTTAAAACTTCCGGTAAAATATTGGGTTGCAGAACCGCCATTGGGACCACCGGGGTTCAGGTTCACGATCAGTACCCAAACGGTTCTGCCGTTGTTGTTAAACGAAATAAGATCCGGACATTCCCATACACCTCCATGAGCTCCCAGGTTCTTACCAAACCTGCTTTCTTCTTTCCAGCTTTTCAGATCGGGAGAAGAGTAGAAGGTAATATGGTCCAGTGTGGCCAGGGTCATGATCCATTTTTTTTCCGGTGCATACCAGGAAACCTTTGGATCCCGGAAGTCCCGGATACCCGGGTTTTTTAGCACAGGGTTTCCCTTGTACCGGGTCCAGGTTTTTCCTTCATCCGTGCTATAGGCAATGCTCTGGTTTTGAAATGTAGCAGTACCGGCTTTTTCACCTTCATGGCTGTGATTGGTATAAATAGCCACCATGGCGTTTTTGCCAAAGCCGGCCGTATTGTGTACATCAATCACGGCGCTGCCGGAAAAGATGGTGCCCAGGCTATCCGGATACAGGGCAATGGGCAGCTCCTTCCAGTGCACCAGGTCTGTACTGGTGGCATGTCCCCAGTGCATGGGCCCCCAAACAGTAGCATCGGGATTGTGTTGAAAGAACAGGTGATAGTGGCCATTAAAGAACACCATGCCATTCGGATCATTCATCCAGCCTTTTTGAGGTGAAAAGTGAAGCTGGGGACGGTGTTGCTCCGGACCGGGTGCGGCCTGCGATACTGCAAAGAGCGGAAACAACAGCGGGATAACCGTATTTCTGATGATGGCCCGGATCATATTCATTCAGGATTTAGTTGTTTTAATCGATGGCCGCTGATTGTGTTGAAATGGGTATTGCAATGGCTTACCGGAGTGTTTGCTCCATCTCTTCAAGCGTAACGCCTTTGGTCTCCGGCATTTTAAACAGTACCCACAACAGTTGTAACACCATCATGCACATAAAGAAGAGGAAGATCTTTGCCGGCCCGATTGCCGGGTTGCTTGCAAAGAAGGGAAATACACTGGTGATTACAGCGGCCATTACCCAATGTACGGAACTGCCCAGCGACTGGCCATAAGAGCGCACCTGGTTGGGGAAGATCTCGGAGATGAATACCCAGATCACGGCGCCCTGGCCGATGGCATGAGCGGCAATAAACACAAAAACAAGCAGGGGAACGATCATACCACCAAGATACTGGAAGTAAAAGGCTGCTGCAATGGCGCCCAGGGAAAGAATATAGCCCAGTGAACCGATGATCATTAATTTTTTGCGGCCCAGCCGGTCGATGAGGTATAGCCCAAACATGGTAAATACCAGGTTCACCAGTCCCACACCGGCACTTTGTAAAAATGCAGCGCTTTTACCTAAACCCGCCAGCTCAAAAACCCTTGGGGCGAAATAAATAATCGCATTGATGCCGGATAACTGGTTAAATAGAGCTACCAGCGTAGCCATTACAATCGGCTTGATGAACCGTTTGGAAAAGAAAACAGAAAGACTGGCCTTTTTCCGGTCTTCAGCTACTTCCTGTTGTATGGAGCGGAGTGCCTCTTCCACACCATCGGGGTCCGATACTTCCAGGATCTTCCGGGCACCGGTATAATCATTTTTATGTACCATCAGCCAACGGGGACTTTCCGGCACAAAATACAGGAGGAGCACAAATACCGCTGCGGGCAGGGCCAGGATCCCCAACATCCAGCGCCAGGCCTCCGTACCAATGCCGCTCATTAAATAGTTGGATAAATAAGCCAGCAGGATACCAAAAACGATATTGAACTGGAAGGTAGCAACCAGCTTACCCCGGTTTTTTGCCGGGGCGATCTCGGAAATAAACATTGGCGCCACTACGGAAGAAGCGCCCACACCCAGCCCACCCAGGAAGCGGAACGCCATAAATGTAACCACATCGTGGGCAAGGGCAGATCCTATCGAAGAAATAAAGAAAATGATCCCGATCCAGAGCAACACTTTTTTACGGCCATAGCGTTCGGCCGGGATACCGCCAAACAGGGCACCGATAATGGTGCCATAAAGTGCAGCGGCCAGGGCTTGCCCGTGAAGCACATCACTTAACTGCCATATTTGTTGTATCTGCTGTTCCGCACCGGAAATAACAGCCACATCCATTCCAAATAAAAGACCCCCAAGTGCAATTACGATACTCCAGAACAAAAGTTTCCTTTTCATATGTCAATCGTTATTTTAATGGTGTCATGAAAACAGTAAGGACAAAATTAAATTATTTTGATTTTGTGTCAAATCCTTTCAGGGTTTAAAAATAATATTGTTTGTCTTTTTATTTGAAGGCGGAATTAAAATCGTATCGCTTTATACGGCCACGCACAACAAAGGCGCCAGGCCGCGTGAAAAGAATCCGTGCAGCTTAGCGCCTTTCTGTTTCTTCGGCCTCCGTCTTTAACCTGGACAAAAACCGTAGCGACCGTAAAAATAATTTATCTTCTTGTTACCAGGTAACTGCCTACTTCTTTGCCCGAATCGTCCAGCATGCGAACGCTGATCTCTTTTTTGGAAGCGGCAACCTGGGTAATGGTACGGGACCCGTCCCTGGGACCGCCACCAATGATGATGGGGTAGTGGTTGCCATTTTTGTCGGGCGGATGTACCTTGTACCGGTGGGTATGACCACTCAGCACGAGGTCTACCTTACCTTTGTTTAACAACGGTTCAAACACCTGTGTACAATGCACCGCACCATGGGCATCTCCGGAATAACGGGGTGGTATATGCATCATCACAATGCGAAAGGGTGCGTTCTTAAAGGCTTTACTGCTGATCTCCTGTTCCAGCCATTGCGCCTGCTCCAGCCGGTAGGTATCAAAATCTACAATGCCTGCATAAACAGGATGGGTGTCTTCCTTGTCTTCGCCGGTATCCAGGATTACAAAGCGAACAGGGCCTAATGTAAAGGCCGTATGTCCTACATGGTGAAAATAGGAGGAAAAATCGCGTGCAAACTTCCCGCGGGTTTCATGGTTGCCGCGTACATACACAAAAGGAAGACTTCTGGCAAACAGATCGCAGGGCTGCAGCATATGATCGATGATCTGTTGTTCATCGGTTTGGTAGTCAAAAACATCACCGTTAAAAAAAACAAAATCGCGTTGATGGCCCTTGTCCAGGTTCAGAAGGTGCGGTATGGACTGGGGACGGTCGTGGATATCATTCAGCATCACAAAGGAAACGGAATCTTTTGCCGTATCGGTGTTGATGAACTGTTCGGTATTTCCACTCAGCTCTTCCCCATAGGTAAGCTTATAGGGCTGAAAATCTTTTATTTCCTTTGATGCGATCTTATAATAATAAGTGGCGCCGGGCCTCAGGTTGGTAAGGGTTACGCAATTGATCCTTCCGGCGGGCTTTAATCCCAGTTCACTTTTGCCAAACGCTTTGAGGTTAAGATCATCTGCAGCCGTTCCATAAGTAACCCAGCTTGCGGCATTCTTATTGGTGATCCATAAAATGGAAATACTGTTGCCAAAGTTTGTTTGCAGGTACGGGCCCGCAATGACTTTAAAGCCTTCTTCTTTTTCAGTTGCAGCGGCCAGGGCTTTTTGCGGATTTAGAAGGGCGATGCCACCCAGGGCCAGACTTCCTTTTAAGAAAGACCGTCGATTATCTTTTAATGAACTTGTTTTCATGATAAATGGAAATTGGTTGTTGGCCGCAAAAATGAGGGATTTATTCCGGTTTTTTTAAAGAATCTCTGCAATGATCAACTGCGGGAAATACAACAGGTGCCCTTGAAAGATTGTTGCTGAATATCTTTACCCTTCAAGGTTTATATTTTTAACCGCAATGTGCACAAGGAATCCGCCAGGAGCGCAAGGGTTTATTCCCGTTGTATTACAAAATTTCATCGCGGCCTTTGCGTTTCAATTTTCAACCGCAAGGTGCGCCAGGACTTCGCTAAGAACGCGACGACTTATTCCCGCAGCATAGCAACATTTCATAGCGGCCTTTGCGCGATCCTCGCGGACCTTTGCGTTTCAATTTTCAACCGCAAGGTGCGCCAGGGCTTCACTAAGAACGCAACGACTTATTCCCGCAGCATAACAACATTTCAGGGCGGCCTTTGCGAGGTCACTGCGTATTCTTTGCGGTTCAATTTTTGGCCGCAAGGATTATTTCCCGGGTACCGGGGATGTGGCGCTTAGCCGCAGGATGGGGTCTAATACCTCCGCCTCATAGGCCCCCAGCAACCGTTCACTTTTCTTCCCGGATCCAAAGTCTTCACTGATGGCATAGCTTTTTATAAATTGTTTTTTCCTGGCACCCATTGCATAATGCCAGGCGCCCTGTTCAGAACGGGTAAAGATCACCAGCTCGTTCAGCGACATTAAACGTTTTTTCAGAAACGGTGTATTGATCTTATAAACCGCATTGCCGGTTTTGTCAAATACATAACGCACATTTATCCGGAAAAGGAAATCATACAACCCATGCAGGAACAGGTATGCCATAATGGAATAACCAAATACCTGACCGGCTTCTCCTAATTGCTGGTAAAAGATAAAAACGGCACCGGCAATACCCACTATCGCGATAAAAAACCAGAACAGGTTTTTTAACAGGTAGTAGTGTGGCTGTAAGGAAACGGACTGAGCGGTTTCTGCTACTTTATATTTATCTCGGGCTGTCATAATTACTGATGATTTCATCGATTTCGTTTAAAATGCGCTGCATAGCCCGGGTAGTAACCCCCTGGGCAATGAGGGCGCGTTTTGTTTTTCCATCTTTCAGATAACAAATATTCAAAGAAGTATTAGTGGTGAAAAGTCCCTGTTTTAATTGATGGAGCTCAAAATTTTGGAAGTCGGCCAACGGGATCCGTACCGCTGGCCGGAGCAGGGCGGCCTTGGCCCGTATTTCCCGGGTGTTCAGGTCAATAACCAGTGACCGGGAGATCATTCCCGAAAACCCCAGGATGGCCATCACCAGCACGATCCAGCCAATAACGGGATATTTGCCTTCCCGGAGTATGAGATAACTGAGGAGGGGTAAAATAACAATGAGGGTAATGGGCAGCAAATAGGAAGGCTTCATTTTGTAAACGTTTCCCTCTGCGGTAAAGTGTTTTAATGATTGCATGTGCTTTTTTTATGGCATGTTTGTGTATGAATAAGATAAAGAACTGCCGCACACCGGGTCAACCGGTGGATTACTGCAGTGCTTATAGTCGTTGTGTATTAAGTTTCCGCTGCTTTTAAGGGCAACCGGCAGCGGATATGGCAGGGCTTCCTTTTAATGCCGGATGATGCCAGATACTTCGGCCGGGATTGCAGGAAATGTAACCAGTTTATGTATGCTTCCTTTAAATACGATACGATCGCGTTTTAGAATGTAACATCATCTGCAATATTACCGCCCTGCTCTTTTGCAAACTGTTCTGCGTATTCTTTTTGCTTTTGCAGCTGATAATCCATATAATGGTGAATTTCGTTGCTGTTGAACTGCTGATTTTGCGCGGTCATCCAGTTCATGGCAACCGCCTGGAAATCGGAGAGGTTGATGCCGAAGTTTTCCAGTATCCACTGAGCGCCATCCAAACCGTATTCGTAAGCCGCTGTTCTTGCACCGCAAAGCTCTTCATAAAAATACCGGTCGGTTTTTAATTTTTCCAGGTTCGAATTTCCTTCGGGGCTGGCTGCTGTAGCAGGTTTCAGGTCTGCCAGTTTAGGATGCTCGCCGGCGATCGCAAAATATTCGCCATACTTCGTCATAATGCCAAAACTGGCATCCTCTTTCATCCGTTCCGGCCAAAGCAGGTTTACTTCCTCCCATACCGCTTTCTCAATACCCATTGCCTTTAATATGGCGGCTTCCGGGATGTTTTGTGTCATTGCATGTGCAATGCCGGCATAATCATAAAGTGAAATGCCATGGATGGGCTCATACAATGGGTTTCCTGCTTCCTGCACCTGGTTGAATCCCTGGGTGGCATAGCCGGTAAGCTCCATGGAATTGGCCATTTCAAATTGTACCAGCTGGTCATAATTATGTCCGTTCCATTGCAGGTATAGCTGCGTAACGGCTTCTCTTTTTAAATTCCGTTTTTCGTTTTCGCTCAGGGCTTCGTCCTGGTTAGCCAGCAGCTCCTCATAATGCCGGTTTGCGGCTGCATCAAATGCATCTTTGGAATAGTGCGTGCCGTGCTGTGTTTGGGGATCAAACCGGTACTGATGCCGGTTGGATACCGAAGCTTCATTATTATCTGCATCTTCGGCACTGTGATGCGTAAACTGGCCGTATGAGGCTTGCGTTTGCTCCTGGTGTTTTTTAGGAGCTTCATCATTGCCCATAAGGTTATTCAGAAATTTTTTAAACATGGTGGTTACTTTTTAAGTGTTATGAATAGATAGAAGATCAGACAGATTTGTTGAAGTCGTCGAGTTGCCGCTGGTAAAATTTTTCATTGGAAGCGGCCATATCGGGTACGATCCGGTTCCATTCGTCGAACATCATCCGCAGATAATTGCGGTAAAGATCCGGGTTGTGCTCGGCATCCTTGTTGTAGGCATCCAGCAGGTGCGCCGTGCGCTCTTCGGCAAGATCCCGTGCAATCCAGTTCAGGCTTTTGGCAAGCGTACTGGGCTCATAGGTGTTTTGGGTGCGACAGGCGGGGCATTGCAGATAACTGGTGGTAAAGTAAATCTTTTCCAGGTAAATGGGCGCGCCGCATTGCTGGCATTTGAACTGGTGCTTCAGTTGCTCATGCTCCTCCAGGATTTTTTGATACAGGGCTTCGTGGTCCTGCCTGGTAGCGGCTTCGAGTTGTGTTTGCCAGTCGTTGCAAAAATCCTCAAACCGGCGGTACCGTTCCGCGCAGGCCTCACTGAACTGTAAGGCTGCGGTATACGAAAGCCCTGCACTATCCAGCTGGCGGTAAAAGGGGCGGATCTTTTGTTCTTCTGTTTGCCGGGCTTTTTCCCGTACCTGGTTGATCTGTCCGCGGATGCCGCTCCATACCTGGCCGATATTGGCTTCATATACGGCGTTGGTGCTGCTACGCATTGCTTTTAACTCCGGGATGGCTGCCTGGCAAAGCTCCTCCACCCGCTCTTCCAGTTTTTGAAGAAACACGAACCAGCGCTCCTGGGTTTCGCGGATCTGTTGTGTCCATTCTGATGGTACCGGATCACCGGTTTTCTTTTTATTGTCAAATAAACCAAACATACATTGTTTTTAAAGTATGAAGCGATGCATATGGTCGGCGTCCGCTGATTGCATTAATAAGGTTCCGGAACCCGGCCGGCAAGGGTTTCCGAAAGCGCTCTTTGGAAACGGCTATTGATTTTCCCTGGAATTGTCTTCCTTTTTAATATGTAATCCATCGGTAAGCGTTACCTGTAAAAATTCAAAACCGCAATAGGCACAATGGGTAATGCCATCATCTTTAGCTCTTCCGGCCCCGCAGTTAGGACAGGTGCGGGCGCCCATACTGGCCGCTGTTTCTGTTACAGGACCACCGTATTTTTCCTGTGCCTGTGCTTTGGCTTTTAATTTTTCTAAAAAGGATGGTGCTTTTTTTTCTTCCATTATAACTGGGTTAAGAGTTCAGCTTTTTTTGTTTTATATTCTTCATCATCAATCAGCCCGTTTTCAAAAAGTGTTTTGAGCTGCTGCAGCTTTGCCGTAATATCTGCCTGGGGCGCTGCAGCCGCCTGTGGTGTTGCAGCGTTTGAATTATTTTGCTGAAACTGGTTCATCATCATCCCCATGGCCATAGCCGTTTGAGTGGCATCGTTCAATGCCGTGCCTTTGTCTCCAATTGCATTGGCGGTATTGAATTTTGTAAACTTGTCCATATCAGTTATCATATTCATATTGGTAACCTTATCGTAGAATGTGGTTACTTCTTCCGGCAGTGTTACGCTGGTAATAACGAACTGTGTCAGTTCCAGGCCCAGCGTGGCAAAATAGGGTTTCAGGTATGGCTCGATCTTTTTACCCAGCTCCGTGATATTGCCGGCAACCGCTGTTACGGGGATCTGCTCGTTTGCCAGCACCTCTCCAAACTTAGGTGCCACAAAATCGCGCAATTGGGCCTGCAGCTCAAAAATGGTCAGCCGGGGGAATGTACCGGCATAGGTTTTGAAAAAGGTGCCGGGATCTGCAATTTTTATATCAAAACTGCCAAAAGCACGTACACGCACCTGGCCAAACTGGGGATCATTCATTAAGATGGGGGCGGGTGTTCCCCATTTGTTATTAATAAAATGATAGGTATTAAAAAAGTATATATCTGCTTTAAAAGGACTTTCAAATCCATATTTCCATCCTTTAAGGCGACTGATGATGGGAATGTTTTCTGTTGAAAGCGTATGCAGCCCTGGGGAGAAAACATCGGCCAGTTGTCCCTCATTCAGCAACATGGCCTGCTGGCTTTCTCTTACCGTAAGCCTGGCCCCCTTTTTAATTTCCCTGTCTTTGTCGGCAAATTTCCACATCAGGAGGTTGGGGTCGGGTGTGGGCGACTCTATGATTTCAATAAAAGGTAAGCTCATCTTTTAATTTTTAAACAACGGTTGACCGGAGAACCCGGTTAATTCATTCATAAGTTCCTGCAGGGCCCTTGCAGACCCTGCTTGTGAAAGTACAACCTTTTTTGGTTTTCCATTCATGCAAAAACGGGCGATTAACATAAATTGGATCGGGATCCGGGTGTAAATGATTTTTTCCATACCAAAGTGCTGAAAAGTATTTAACCGGAGGAGCCGCAGCAATCTGTATTGCCGTTCGGTTGCGTCTGGGTGTTTTAAGACGATCGCTGGTTACAGGTAATATAACCGTATAGCAGGTGGCAACGGCCGGGATAACGCAGGGGTGTTACGTGTTTATACTAACCGATAAAAGAAAATTTATCTTCAAAAAATTTTCCCACCAGGGGAATGCTTTTTTGAACCCCGTTGATGGCATTCAGTAAGCCAAAAATCCATAAGGCCAGGAATGCGATGCCGCTCAGATAAGAAATAAACCCGATTCCGGGAATGGCGCGGACCAGGATGGTAATTGCAATATTGATGATAAGCGACAGCAGGAAGAGCCCGAAGAACTGGCGCAAATGATACTTCAGCAGACTGTCTGCCTGATCTTTTCCTTTGATATAGGCATATAACCAGCCAAAAATAGTAAGGTAGGCAATTACGGAGAGGTCTTTGTTACGCATGGTTTTGATTTTTAAAGGTGATTCGTACCAGGCTCAAAACTGCGGTCAGACGATCTCTTTGCAAAATTTTGCACCATTACATAATGGCTACATGTGTCAGGCGGCGCGTCTACAAAATGTCTACATGAATTCTAAGTTGCTGTTATTCATTGTTTTGAAAACGATTCTGACTGACTGATTTTTCAGGAGATATGGTGCCGGACTGTAATAATTCTATAAATTCACCCCATGAAAAGCGTTGCAATTACCCTGGGGATCGTGATCCTGTTCCTGATGAATGCCGGTGCTCAAAGCTCCTATATCGACAGTTTAAAAATGGAACTTGCCGGAACTCCCACAACGGGTCTGTATTTTAAACTGGCGGAAGCATACCGGTACAACGATCACTATGAGGACGCCGTTGCAACGGGAAAAAGGTATGTAGCCCTGGCGGATGCACAAAAAGACAACCTGGAAAAGACAAAGGCCTATGGGGTGCTGACCCATATCCGGCTAAATATGGGCGATTATAAGCTGGCGCAGCAGTACCTGGATTCGGCGGCTCTTACGGCCGGGATGTCAAAAGATCCCCTGGCGAAAGACTATGCGCTGCTTGCCAGGGCCGTTTTTTACTACAATATTGACAAGGATGATGTATTGGTGACCCTGTGCCAGCAGATCTTAAAAGATGTGGAGCCCTCCGGTAAGGATCCGTTTCTGATGGCTAAATGTTATTATTATTTATATACCGTTTATACCACTTATAATGACTTCCCCAAAAGTCTGTATTATGCCGGTAAAGCAGCTGCGTCGGCCTTAGCGGCAGGGGACCAGAACCTGCTGAGCTCCGCCTATTCGGCGCTTGCCGTAGTATATCCTTACCGGTATGATAAGGAAAAAAAGCAGGCCGACCTGGATTCTACCATGTACTACTCCCGGGCTGCCGGCGACCTGTTCTTTCAATATCCGGGAAAAGTGGCGTATCATACCTATGCCCTGGCCCGGATGAACCTATCCAGCTACTATCTTAAATATTATCCTGTTAACGACCCACAGATTCGACGGGCGCTTACCGATACACTTGAGTCGGTCCTCCGGTTTGCTGCAACGGGCCTGACCGATAACCAGGATGTTATTGCCAGTTGTTATGGGATACTTGGAACACTGGCCAAACGCGCTAATGATTTTGGCCAGGCAGCACAGTATTATTTGCAGGCAAAACAAACATTGGACAAAGCTGCCAAACCTTTTTATCATACCCGCAATACGCTGTTATCGGATATGGCAGCCCTATATGCAGCGGAAGGCAATTATGCAAAAGCCTATGAACTGGAAAAGGAGCTGCTGGACAATAATACAAAATTGTTTGACGAAGATCAGGCGTTGATGGTGAATAAGCTAGAGGCGCAATACCAGGCCGAAAAAAAGGAGCAGGAAGTTCAGGTATTAAAAGATAAGGCCCGTAGCCAGCAAAAGGCTCAACACCTTTATTTTGGCCTGGCCGGTATCGGTTTGCTGGGCGCTTTTTTTATGTTCCGGTCGTACCATTTTAATTTGAAATACTCCGTGGAGCGTGAAAAAAAACTGAAAGCGGAGCAGCACGACGCTCAAACCCGCCTGCGTTTACAGGAAGAAGAACGTGCGCGCTTAAAGGCGGAGCAGGAATTACTGGAACTGCAACAGCTAAAACTACGGGATGAGATCATGATGAGTCAATTGCAGGTGCAACATAAAAATGAATTGCTGCTGCATCTGAAAGAAAAATTAAAGGACGAGCAGCCGGTGAATATGCAACAGATCATCCGCGAGGAGGACCTGCTGGATGGCGACTTTGAAAAAGCCAAGTTTAGCATCCAGGAGGTGCATCCCAACTTTTTTAAACAGGTGCATGAGCGTGCAGCTCAAAAACTTACCTCACTCGACCTGAAGTATTGTGCGTATTTATATTTGGGAATGGATACGAAACAAATTGCGGGATTGCTGCATGTAGAGCCTAAAAGTGTACGCATGACCAAATATCGGCTGAAACAAAAATTTGACCTGGACAAAGAAACCGACCTGGTTGTATTCCTGAAGGGCATTGCCTGAAAAGAAGATGCTCAGGCGATTTCCAGTACGGTTTGTTTCAGTTCATTGAATTCGTCTTCTGAAATGGCGATCAGGTATGCGAAAGACCCATTGGTGAATTTGCGGTTGACCAGCTCCGATAAATAGTCGTTTGCCGAAGGAGACAGCTCCTTCTCGGAGGCGTGTAAAAACACGTAGGAAAGATTGTTGTTAACGTGTGTGGGTTGAACTACAAGTTTGTAGCAGTACATAAACAGAATGTTTCTACAAAGATAATGAAAAAGACGGGGATCTTTGGGGAGGGGGTATAACATCATACAAACTTCTTTTGGAGCCAGGTTTCAACCGCAAGGGGCGTAAGAAATTCGCGGGAACGCGGGATTTATTCCCACTATATAACAACATTTCGCCGGGTGCTTTGCGTGGCCCTGGCGTTCGCTGCGGTTTGTATTTCTAACCGCAATGTGCGCAAGGATTTATTCCCGCTGTACAACATTTCGCCGCGTGCTTTGCGTGGCCCGGGCGTTCGTTGCGGTTTATGTTTCTAACCGCAATGTGCGCAAGGATTTAACCCCGCTGTATAACAACATTTCGCCGCGTGCTTTGCGTGGCCTTGGCGTTCGTTGCGGTTTGTATTTCAAACCGCAATGTGCGCAAGGATTTATTCCCGCTGTATAACAACATTTCGCCGTGTGCTTTGCGTGGTCCTGACGTTCGTTGCGGTTTATGTTTCAAACCGCAATGTGCGCAAGGATTTATTCCCGCTGTATAACAACATTTTGCCGCGTCTGCCAGAAGGGGGACAGCAGGTTTCTGAAAGCGGGTCAATTCTCCGGATGGCCCGTTTTTAGTACGGTTAAGTTTGTATTATTAATTTTTTACAAAATCGTTATGTCTTTCAGACGGTCCATCGCCTTTAATATTTTTGGATTATTTCGCAGAAATTTTTACCATGCTGCGTTTGAATTGGCTGCTCTGTATATTATTTTTTTGTTTGGGGCTCGATAGCTTCGGGCAGGCCGGAAGCTATACGGTAAAAGGGCAGGTAACAGATATCGCAACCGGAGAACTGCTGGTAGGCGCTACGCTGCAATTGAACCACGAGAAAAGCGCTACACAACTGGATGGCCGTTTTGCATTTAGAAATATCCCACAGGGGACTTATACCCTGAGCTGTGACTACATGGGTTACAAACATAGAGACACGACCATTATCCTGAACGGAGATATGGTGTTGGCGCTTTCATTAAGCAATCATTCTTCTGTACTTTCTGAAGTAGTGGTACAGGGATCGGGAAACGCTGAGTCGGACGCCTATGCAAGGCGGTTAGAAAAAAATGCGGCAGGTGTTATTAATACGGTTTCTGCAAATGCCATTTTGCAATCGCCGGATGTTACCATTGCCGGTGTATTGCAACGGGTGTCTGGTGTATCACTGGAACGCAGTACCAGTGGCGAAGGTCGTTATGCCATTATAAGAGGGATGGATCAGCGCTATAACTATACGCTGATAAACGGCATTAAAATACCCAGCCCCGATAATAAATACCGGTATGTTCCCATGGATATTTTTCCATCGGACCTGGTAGAACGGGTAGAAGTACATAAAACGCTTACACCCGATATGGAGGCAGATGCCGTGGGCGGTGTGGTGAATATGGTAATGAAAAATGCACCTTCGAACGGCCTCTATTTGAAAGCAAGTGTATCGGGCGGCCTCAATCAAAATCTTTTAGATAAAGGATATGATCAGTTTTCTGTGAATGCGATGAATAAACAATCGCCATTCCGGTTAAATGGCCCGGCGTATATCGCCACTCCCGATGACTTTACACGTAATAACTACAAATACCAACATACAAACGCCCCGCTGAACAGCCTGGCCACGCTGGCCATTGGGAATCGCTTTTTGGCGAATAAACTGGGGGTGATGCTGGGGCTTTCATATCAGAACTTATATAAAGGATACAGCAGCCTGTACAGCCCTGCAGAACCCCTGAATACGGATGGGAGTTTTGTAGTAAAACATGTAAATGTGAGGGATTACTCCAGTCATCTGACAAGGACCGGCGGCAGTCTGAAGCTGGATTATGCAATGAATGCGAACAACACCATTAGTTTGTATGAACTGTATGCAAATCTTACCGAAGCACAGGTGCGTATTACGAATGATACCATTATCACACCGCCCCGGACAGATTTTGGTAACGGGCAGGTATGGCATTTCGGCCGCTCCAAATACCAGGAGCAGCAAATTTACAATACCACATTACAGGGGGAGCACCGGCTAAGCCAGGCTTTTTCTTTAGACTGGTCGGCCGTGTATTCGAAAGCAAATAATAAAATGCCGGATTTTGGTGAATATGAATATGACGGAGGTATAAAACCGGATGGTACCGCCATGCTCGATATCATTCAGAAGTTTCAGCGCGAGTGGTGGCTTAACAGCGACCGCGATCTTGCAGGCTACCTGAACCTGCATTATGCTTCAAAAATAGGGGAATTGCCATATACCATCAGCGCCGGCGGATTGTATCGCGACAAGCAACGGGCAAATGATTATGACGGATATACGCTGGGGCCTGTGTTTATAGATGGTGCACAACAGGTGTGGTCCGGTATCGACCATTTTCAATGGACGGTGATCACACCCCAGGGCTCCCCGGCCAGCGCGAATAACTACACGGCCTATGAAAAAATAAAAGCAGGGTATGCGATGGCTAAACTGGGCATAGACCGGCTGGAAGTTGTTGCCGGTGTGCGTATGGAAAATACCAGCCAGGGATACAATACCAACCTCCCCGAAACCATTGAAGGTAAAACGGCCTCTTATAACTATTCCAATATATTGCCCAGTGCTAATTTGAAATATCTTTTAACCAGTAAGTCGAACCTGCGTTTCGTGTATTTCTCGGCGATCAACCGGCCCGGCTTTTTCGAGCCTGTACCTTATGGAATACAGGGCGATGATTTTTCTGAACACGGAAATTATAATGTAAAACATGCCACCGCACAAAACCTCGATTTACGATACGAACTGTATATGCCCCGGAACGGCCAGTTGCTGTTAGGCGCTTTTTACAAATACATCCAGGACCCGATCGAGTATGGTTTTGCATTTACAGGCAACCAGGCAAGCGTGGCCTACCAGCCGGGTAATTATGGCAATGCCAGTAACTATGGAGTGGAGCTGGTCTTTGAAAAATATATTGGTAAGTTTGGGTTGAGAGGAAACTATACCTATACCAACTCTTCTATTTCATCGTCTAAAAGACAGCCGTATAAGGATGAAAATACCCAGGCCCAGATCCGCATCCTTAATGAAAAACGTCCGTTGCAGGGACAATCGGCACATTTAGCCAATGCTGCGCTCTTATATAAAAATACAAATGCCGGCACTGAAATACAATTTAACTGGCAATTTACAGGGCGCCGTATAGCACTGGTTTCTCCTTATTATGGTATGGACTACTGGATGAAGGATATGCAGGTGTTTGACGCTTCGGCAGAGCAGAAACTGGTAAAACACCTGTACCTGTTTGCCAAAGTACAGAATCTTTTCAACGCGAAGTACGAAGTATATATTAATAAGCAGCCGTCGAATATCAATATCATGCCGTTTCAGAACATTGCCGGCGGAAAAACACTGATGCAGCGCAACGAAACGGGGCGGGTATACCAGCTGGGATTCCGGTTCGACCTGAATAAATAACAAACTGTTCAATTATATCAATTTTAACCAAAAGACAATGAAAAAAAATCTAATGCGATCCGGCTTTTTAATGCTAACAGCTGCAGCGCTTTTTTCATGCTCCAAATCAAAAGATGATGGCGCAAAAATATCAAAGCCGCTTACGGTAATTGGTGCGGAAATTAAAAGCACCACGCTGCCCGAAAAGGATGCCAGTGGTCATGCTGTTCCGCTAAAGGGTACCATGCTTTCCGGAACAACGTATCATATAACCGCCGATGTTTCGATCAATGCTGGCGATACCCTGTATTTACAGCCTGGAGTTACCGTAATTATTGATGGTGACGGAACGCAGGGGAAGAGCCCGATGTTTATTGTAAATGGGGCCATCATCAGCGACGGCACAAAAGAACAACCGAATGTGTTTACGGTAGCCGATGCGCTTAAATCAACAGGCGACTATGGAAACGATGTTTCAAAAGATCCGGCCTACAAAGGCTACTGGAGCGGTTTTCAGGGAACCAAAACCTGTAAGTTAATGGCGTTCCGCTGGACGCGTATTGAATACACCGGAGGTCCTTACGGCGTAAATGCTGCTTTATTTGATACAAAAGATACGGATCCGACCCCGGCCCTTTATATGAACTGCGACCCCGCAGGCGCCTATGGTAAATTGATTTTTGAAGATTCCTGGTTGTTTGGAGGCGTGGATGATTGCATTGGTAAATGTCAGCACGTATATGTAAGCATTATGCGCAATACCTTGTCGAAGCTTGGCGCTACCGGTGGCGAAGGGATCAATCTTAAAAATGATTGTTATGGTGATATGGCGTATAACCTTTGTTATGGGATTGCTACCAATGGATTAAAAACCGCGGGTATCGATGGATCCTCTACTATTGTAAATATTTACAACAACACGCTGGTGAATTGTGGCTTCCGCCAGAAGAAAGCAACCCGTAATGGCTCTATTAATACCGAAACCAATGCCGGTGGATTTATCTACAATAATATTATTGTAAACAGCAAGCAAGGGTTGCGGATTTCCTGGAATTCAGAAAAAGGTCGCCCCAGTGATACACTTAATACATCTTATAATAATAACCTTACTTATATCGGTAATGCCGGAGTGGATGGAGCAAATAATCCCTTGATGATCTACATCGAACCCAACCAGTTTACCTTAAAACAATCGAATGATCTCAATGGCTATGTAAACGGAATCATCAGAACGGTGGTAGAAGCAAAAGGTGGTATTGGAACCAATGATGGAACCAATGTGATCGATGTTGATAAATACAATCCGCTGTTTGTAAATTATGATTCAAAAGCAAAGGCTGCCGGCTACCTGAGCGCCGGTATCCCTTCGGGTGCCAATTTTCACCTGGCTACCGGCTCGCCGGCTATTGGCGCCGGTGTTTATCCCGGTGGTTCCGGTAAAAACGCAATGCCGGTGAAGGCCACCGCAACCTTGCTGAAACAGTACGGTTTTCCAATGACCTTGCTGAGCAATAACGGCGGTGTGGCGGCTGCAAAAATTACGCCTCCCAATAAGGACCTGGGCGCTTTTCCAACAGATGGAAGCGGTAACCTGCACACCTATTAATTGTAGCTGATCATAAACATAAAAAAAGGAGGACAGCAATGTGCTCCTTTTTTGCTAAATGAACCATTATGAAACAAGTTGTTTTTTCAATTGTTGCGGGAAGTTTATTGGTGGTTGGTTCCTGCGCTAAAACAGGCGCCGATGTTAAAGCCGTGATTCCCGGCCCTCCGGAAACCAGCAAGGTGCCCCAAACGGAATATGACGTAACCCAGCTGGCCTATTGTGCACTGTTTGAATCCACTCCGGTAGTTACCTTGATGCAGCGGCAGGATTATAACGAACTGTCTGGTATTGCGGCCGGCATGCGAAACCCGGGCATCTTGTATATGCATAATGATAACCGGAATGCACCGGTAATTATTTCCAATGCAGCCGGAGATGATCTGGGTAAAATAATACTTGATGGAGTTACTACGGTGAATCCGGAAGATATTAGGGTAGGGCCCGGACCGGAGGCCGGGAAAACGTATATTTATTATGCAGATATCGGCGATAATAACCGTTCGAGAGCTGCTGTAACGGTTTACCGTTTTGAAGAACCCGTTTTAAGTAATCCTGCTGCGGGTACAGAAATTCATATCAGCAATATTGCAAAGATTGTGTTGAAATATCCTTCTGCTACGTATAATGCGGAAACGTTGCTGGTAGATCCTGTAACGAAAGATATTTTTATTGCAACCAAGGAAACCAATCGCAGCACGTTATACAGGGCCGCTTATCCGCAATCAGAAACCATTGTTACCACTATGGAGCCGGTTTTAACTATGCGTTTTTTTGATTCGTTTACCTCCGGTGATATCAGTGCACATGGGAAGGAGATCCTGCTGCGCAATAAATCGCAGGTATGGTATTGGCCGCGTAATGTGGCAAAGAGCGTTGCGGAAACCTTACAGACTCCGCCTCAGATGGCTCCTTATGCCGGCAACGAGCACCAGGGGGAGGGCATTGCTTTTGCATATAGTGGCAGCAGTGGATATTTTACCAATACAGAAATCAGAGATTATACAGGGGCTGTATCCAGGCTTTCATTTTATAAAAAGAAGTAACCGGTTTTTGTAGCCCTGTAAAATACGTTGTATATGGAAGATACATCAGGTAGTCGTCATGCGGAGCGTAGCCGAAGCATCCCTGTAATACCGAACTACCCGATAATTGAGCGACTCTTCCGCTCCGCTCCGCTGGGGTCAGAGTGACGAAAGTGTGGTAGGTCATGGCCCCAAGGATTTTGCTGCGTAAATTATTTACTTGTAACGAACGGATGATTACTCTTTCATCTGTAACATATCATCACTTATTGGTCACTTATTTCGGCTTCCAAAAAGCAACTGTTTTGCCTGGTCCTAGAACCACTAAAAAGCCCCAAACGATATTTTCGTTTGGGGCTTTTATAAAAATGCTTTCGGCTATTAAAAGCTATAACGCAATCCCAGCTGCATCTGCCAGCGGGAAGCGAAGAAGTCTTTGGAGTATAAACCGGTGGTGGGCTGTACCCAGTTATAATTGCTATAGTTAGCGGCTGCCGCTGCCGGTGCTTTAAAGTTTACCACGCCTATATCTGCTGTAGAGTTAAAGGTGTTGGGCGAAAAGTACTGCCATCCCCACTCTTTGTTCAGCAGGTTTGTCAGGTTCACGATATCATAGGTAAGTGTGATCGTGTGTACGGTTTTGCCACCCGTGTTCAGGTTAAAGTCCTGTGCAAAGCGAAAATCCAGCTGGTTGTTCCAGGGGGTGCGTCCTGCGTTACGCTCGGTGAATTTGCCGCGGCGGGTACTGAGGTATTTATCCCCGTCGATAAAGGCATCAAATGCCGCCACCTGCTGGGCAGCTGTTTGGGTAATATTCCCCTTGCTGTCTTTCAGGTCGGTGGTGATAAATTTAGCTGTTTCGCCTTTGTTAGGGATATACATCAATCCTACCTGCTGGCCGATGCCATTGATATTCTGGATCGCACCATAAGAGAACGGAGCTCCGGAGGCTGCACTAAAGAAGAACGTGAAATTAGAAACAAACGCATTATCCTTACCCCAGTTCAGGTGATAATTCAGCGTAGACACAATGCGGTGCCGGGTATCAAAATTGGAGTAAGCCAGCGACGGGTTGTTGGGATTTAAGGCCTGGTTCAGCTGCCAGTTGCTCTCCATGGAGTTACGGATACCATTGGTCAGGTCTTTTGCCACGCCATAGGTATAGGCCACCATTGCATTGATTCCAAACGGAAAGGATTTATTGATCTGTGCGGTGATGCTGTAGCGATACCCCTGGTTGGTGTTAGACAGCAGGTACATGCTGGTTACATTGCTGCTCAGTTTTTTATTGCCCCAGAAAGGTTGCTGCTGGTTTACATCATAGGCGCCATAATAGGCACTGTCTTTTAAATTCACCTGCTGGAACTTGAGGTCGTGGATCACCTTTGTATAGATGCCTTCAACGCTGAACTTCCATTGATCGGGTGTGGTATACTCCAGTGCCAGGCTGCTGCGCCAGGCTTTCGGCATTTTGAAGTTATTATCGATCAGGTCAATTTGTGTTTGTGCCTTGGGATCGTTGGCATCTGTAATATTATTTCCTTGTTTGGCCGCGTATGCTGCTTCGCCATTGTTGCCGCTGATCGCATCCCGGATAGGATCGCTGCCGGGTACCGGGCTTACCTTATTAAAATCTGCCGATCCAAATGTAACCCCGTTATTATAATAGGCGTAACCTAACCAGGCAAAGGGAATCCGGCTGGTAAACAACCCGGAGCCACCCCGGATAATAAAGCGCTGATCGCCGTTTACATCGTAGTTAAATCCAAAACGGGGCGATACCTGTACCTGGCCCAGGAAATCATTCTTGATATCTTTGGGTTTGGTGTAGGTATAGGTACTGCCATAGAACGGATCTTCCGGCATAGAAGACGTTTTGGGGCTCAGCGGTTGTTTGTTGGGCATGCTGGCCATATCGAAACGCAATCCCAGCGTTACTTTCAGTTTTTCTGTAGCCCGTATTTCATCCTGGCCATACAGGCTGTACATGCCTATTTTAAATTCGGCAGGAGGATTCGACCACAAATAATCCCTTGTGTTATTCGCATAACTGTAGTTGGTACGCACACGGGTTGGCAGGTTGTTGAGGAAATTATTAATATTATCATATTCCACACGGCCGTTCCAGGAGTTTACAAAACCATAGTTGATCGAGTAGAACTCATTGTGTGTACCAAAGGTAAAGGTGTTCCTTCCTTTTAAAAGGGTAATATTATCCGTGAATTCGAAGGTCTTTTGTTTCATATTGAAAATACTGGCTTCCCGGTCTGTACCCAGGAAGATCGTACCGCCGTTGTTTTTGATCTGGATCTGCGGCAGGGCCGGGTTCGACGAGGGCGTGCGGTAATCATGAATATTCGAATAACCCAATACCAGGTTGTTGGAAAGTTCATTGGAAAAGCGCGATTTTAACTCAGCCACCGTTGAACTCTGGTTGTTGGTTTGTTTAAAATCAATTCCTCCAAAGCGAAAATTCTGCTGATCCCGTTCCAGGTTGGTTGCTTCAGACCGGATGGTGTTATTGCGGACGGAGAGCTGATGTTTATCCGATATATGCCAGTCGACCCGGTTAAAGAATTTATTTGAATTGGAGTAGATGGTGTAATTATCATAGGAACCGGCATTTACGCCATAAGCAGAATCCATATGCCTGGAGATCTGCTGGGCTTGCTGAAGGGTGATCACGCCCATATCGGGAGAACCTGCTGCCAGGATCACCGGATCTTTTCTCCGGGTGATTTCCTCATTGGTAAAGAAGAACAATTTGTTTTTGATGATGGGGAAACCTAACCGTACGCCGGTTTGGTATTCATGAAAGGAAGAGGGGAGTGCGGTGCCATCCCCGGCATTGTTTTTCCCGATCAGACTTGCATTACGGCCAAAGCCATATACAGAGCCATGAAACGTATTGGTACCACTGCGGGTTACGGCATTTACGCTTCCTCCTAAAAAGTTACCGATCTTTACATCATAAGGCGCCAGGTATACCTGCACATCCTGTATAGCATCCATCGACACCGGGTTGGTACGGGTACTGCTGCCCGGCTGACCGGAGCTGTTGGTTTGTCCTCCTAAAGAGGGACTGAAACCAATGGCATCATTATTAATGGCTCCATCCAGCGTTACGTTATTGTAACGGAAGTTGGTACCCATAAAGGAGTTGTTGTTGCTTTGCGGTGTAAGTCTGGTAAGGTCCTGCAGACTCCGGCTGATTGAAGGCAGACTTTTCATCTGATTCTGACTAATCTGCAAACCGGCACCGGTTTTTAATCCACCCTTCCGGTTGCCGGTAACCACTACGTTGCTCAGGGTGCCGTTCTCTGTCTCCATTTTAAAATTCAACGTATTGTTGCCCAGCGTAAGTGATAAACCGTCGGCTTCAATGGGTTTGAATCCTACGTGGCTGATGCTGATTGTATAGGGGCCGCCGGGGTTAAGGTTGGGTATGTAAAAGATACCGTTTTTGTTGGTTTGCGTGGTGGTTTGTGAACCGGTAGCTGTATAAGCCAGTGACACGGTTACGCCCAGCATGGGAGCACCCTGCCCGTTGTAAACAGAGCCACTGACGGCTGCGGTATTTACCTGACCGTATAAACGGCCGGAACCGATAAAGGCGGTGAGTGCAACGAAGATCGATAAAAAGAGTACTTGTCGGGAAGTCATAAATGGATTTTAAAATGGTTATTTTGATAACGTATCCGATGAATGGTTTTTCAGGATCGCAACCTGTGTGTCGTTTTTTTGACGGCAGAACCGGAGTTGGGTACGGGTTCTGTGCTGCAGGAGTTGATATTGTTGAATAAGGGTACGGAGCTGATTGGTGAGTGTGTCACATTCTGTATAAATATTCTTCAGCTCCGCCAGGCTTCTTTTGAGTTCATTGGTAACGATTTCGTATCCTTCGTGCTCAAATGTTTTAATTGAAGCCTCCAGTGTTTGCATGAAGGCAGTATGCCTGGCAGGATAAATAAATGCCATGGTAATTCGTTTTACAGACTTTAAAAAGATTCATGAAGAAGGCGCCGTATCTAGAGATACCCGTCTTTCTCGAACGCATGAACAGCTATTCCTCCTTCGGGAGGAGGTGAAAGAATATCGATCGTTATAACGGGGAGATTGTGTGTGCCGGTAGCACCGGGGTGTTTTATCGCCGCGGTTCTGGCCGGGACGGGCCGGATGCCGCTGTCTGCATACTGGGCAAGATTACTCAGTTTGATCGCTTTTACTGCAATGAAATTTCTTGCGAAATCGTTATCCTCATCATCGGGTGTTTTATCAATGCCCAGTGTAATGCCGATCCATTCGGCGATGCTGTTTACATCATCCCTTTGAACGCCGGTTGCATCAAACAGGTCCCGCTCCGCCACCTGGGGAAGTAAAGCGGCATTAAGATAAACAGCCACCATCAGGAAAGATAAAATACGCTTCATCCGAACTGCAAAACTAAATTGAAAACCCCCTTCCAAAATATTATGAAATTGTTACCGATGCGTTAAGGAATTGTTTTCTGAAGGAGGAGGTCGAGGGTGCGTATAGGTGCTCATGACAGGTGGCGGATACATTATTGCACGGGCTGGAGGCTCCGGAATCTTATTGAAACTGAAGTAGCCAGGCCGTACGGTATAAAAAGATAATCAGGAAGAATTAATAAGCGAAAAATCAGGGCGCTTTTTGATGCCTTGCGTAGTTCCTGCTTTCATTTGAACAGAGACCGTTTTTGCAATTACACTGAGAAAAAAACGTACTATTGAACAAACCGAATGCTCAATTAATAAGGTGGCAAAGAATCATGCAAAGCCAAGCAACCGTCTGCGGTTCATAAACCAACTGCCCAATAGGGATGAGGCTCTCATTTCCGGAATTTTAAATATCCGAATCCCGCCTGCGGTTACATTGATTTATTGCCGGCTCCCCGGGCGATATTTTATCAAAAAAGGGTCACTAACTGGGATCAGGAACCGGGAGGATGATCACTTTACACTCCGCCTTTGCCGCGCTGTTTTTTGATTTTAGTGTAACGGTCGCCACGCCTGGTGCTATGCATTTGATATTTCCATCCTGGTCGACGGTGGCAACAGACTCAGGGGTGATGGAAAAAACCAGATCCTGCCTGTTGGCATTATCAGGATTGTATCTGTAAGTTAGATATGCGGGACTCTGACCCACTGTGAATTCGTACGTGTCTTCCACGAATTCAACTGTTTCAATATATAAATATTCAACTGTTAAATTCATTTTTACTTCAATGCCGCCCACCTTACTTTTGCCTGTAATTTGGCAGGAGCCTTCTCTTATTCCATACACTGTTTGGTCTTCAACAAATGCAATGGTCGGATCAGAAGATGTCCATACGATTGTTGTATCATAGGTATTCGCAGGTGATAGTTTATACTGAATGGTGAAACTATTGCTGGCTTTTAGCGTTGTGACAGGATTAGTAACCGTAATCGAAGCCAGGGGCTGCAGCTTATTAACCGATCGGTCTTTCCCACAAGCGTACATTCCCAATAGCAGCAATAAAAGCGTAAGATTTTTCATAATAGTTTGTTTTAGTAATTTGTAGTATTGTTTTTTTCAAGTACGGTCTTTGTTGATACGCCGGCATCCGGTAACCTCATAAGCTTTGTTCATTGCAGGACAAGCAGGCGGTTATAGCTGCTGGTTCTGCAAAAATACTGGATTTAGGGAAGAATAAGGAATAAAAGGAAACTGTAATGTCCTGTAAATGAAAAAAGCACAGCATTTACGCTGTGCTTTAGTAGCCTCGACAGGAATCGAACCTGTATCTGGAGCTTCGGAAACTCTTATACTATCCATTGTACTACGAGGCCAAACCCCTTAAGGGTCGGCAAATATAAAGAACTTTATTACAATTACATCAATTTATTGTATATGTTGAAATAAACCTGCGGCATTGGACGCAAAAATCTTGATGGCAATAGCCAGCAGGATCACGCCAAAGAATTTCCGGATGGCGATCAGGCCACTCGGACCCAGCAGTTTGGCCAGCCGGGCGAGGGATTTTAATACGATATAAATGATCAGCAGGTTCAACAGGATGGCGATAAGGATAGTGACTTCTTTGTAATTGGCCTTTAAGGACATGATTGTGGTCAGGGTTCCGGACCCCGCAATAAGGGGAAACGCCAGGGGCACCAGGGTGGAGGCTTTTACATCTCCGTCTGATTTAAAAAATTCTACGCCCAGCACCATTTCCATCCCGAGGATAAAAATGACTATGGAACCCGCTACTGCAAAGGATTTTACATCCAGCCCCAGCACATTCAGTATGGGCTCACCAAGGAAAAGGAAGAGGATCATCAAAGAACCGGCAATCAGGGTTACTTTAAACTCCCGGATGCCGCCGATCTTGTTCTTCATGGAGATCAGGATAGGAATGGATCCGATGATATCAATGATGGCGAACAGTGTAAAGGTAACGGTGAGTATGGCCTTATAATTCAATGAATCCATGCCTGTAGGTTTTCCTGCAAAGGTAAATTGTTGCCGGTATAAAATTGCAGCAGCCCCGGTTATTCATCCCTGAATTTAAGATGGCGGAAACATACCTGTTCCTGCTCATTCACCGGTGATGGAAAAAACCGGTTAAACCAGCCTTCTGCATGGTAAGGAACCGGGCTGCTGAAGACCGGACCGGCATAACAAAAGCTATGATACTCCCCGTTTTCACCACAGGGATCAGCCGGCGCCGGAAAGGAGGCGATCAGTGCCGGAGATAGCGGTTTGCCGCAATAGGTCTTATCCAGCATCGATCCGTTCACACAACAGATCACGGCCTCAAAACCGGATTGAAAAAACTGCTGCAGGTAAGTCCCGGCATCGATCTGCCATAAGGGGAAAATTGCGGTCATGCCTGCCTGCTGCAATTGTTTTTCCCGGTATTGCCGCAGGTCATCCAGGAAAAGGTCGCCAAATGCCACAAGCTGAATCCCTTCCTGTTTTACCTGTTCCAATACCTGTGCCATTGCTGCATCATAGCTTCGGCCGGCAGCATCTGAAACGTATATTTTCAGGAGGGGAATGCCGGTATGTAAGGCTTGCGCTGCAATAAGCGGTTCGGGGATCTCGTGCATGGAAGACCTCCCGTCCTGGTTAAAAACCGTTAAGAGGTACCGCACTTCATATAAACCTTCCTGTTGCAGCCGGTACAGGCTGTATGCAGCGTCCTTTCCCCCGCTCCAGTTGAGGAGCACCGGTATTTTACCGCCGGGCTGTTTTGATATTGCCGTCATTTCTGAACCGGCCTGTTCAGTTGGGCAGATACCGTTGCTTCCACAGGATGGGCATTCTTTTTTGATACGGTTGTTTCTTTTAAAACGTTTTATAACTGAAACCGGACGCCGGCATTAAAGGCCCGGCCCCATACAGCGTAGCCATAGGTTTCATAATAGTCTGCATTCAGGAGATTGGTGACTTGTGCAAAAACACGCAGCTTTTGTTTAAGAAAGCTATATTCTGCATAAAGGTCCCAAAGTGTATAGGCCTTTAATGGTACGGTTAAGGACGGGTAAGTACTAAAGTCGAGGTCATGGCGGCTTCCGTAATAATTAACGTTGGTATTTATATATAATGCCGGTACTACCTGGTATCCGATATGGGCGCCAAAGCTGTTTTTAGGACGACGGAACAGGTTGTTGTACGTTGTATCACCGTTATTACTGCTGTTTGTGGTTGTTACTTTTCCCTCAGTAAACGAATAGAACAGTTTTATGGTTAACGGGTCAACCGGCCGCAACGTAGCCTCCAGCTCAAGGCCGTGGTCTTTCTGACGATTATAATTGGTATACTGGTTATTTACATAGGCAATGATGTTTTTTGTGTTCCGCATAAAGCCGGTAATACGGGCATCTGCTTTTTTATCGGTTGTTGTAAATTGAACACCTGTTTCAAGCGTTTGAGATTCCTCCGGTTTGAGGTTGGGATTGGCACCATACAGACCAAACAATTCCGACAGCGCCGGTGCCCGGAATGCGGTTCCGAAATTGACAAATAGTTTTAACTGATCGTTAATAAGGTAGGAGGGGTTCAGCGTGTACGTAAAATTATTGCCGTATTTGGAATGATTGGTCAGTCTTCCGCCTGCTTCAAAATTAAAGCCGCCCAGGTTCCGCAGGAATAACGAAAGGTAAGGGCTGATGATCTTACTGGAAGTATCTGGTGTGGTTGCATTAGGTTGTTTCATAGAAACTTCATCGAACCGTAGCCCCATCAGGGTCTGGAAATAGGGATGAAGGTCATACCGGGCAAATACTTCCGCCGTCTTTTTGCTGCCATTGAATGCTTTTATAAACCCATCAGGGTAGCTCCGGCTCACTTCGTCGTAGGAGAACAATCCTGTAAGGCTTCCTTTGCTGAAGTTGTAGCTGGCCTGGCTTCCTGCCGTCATCAGGCTGGCGCGGAACCGGTCTTCCCCGGGTTTGAAAGCTTCCGGAGAATAGCTGCCGGTAAAAAAGGCATACCGGAAAAAAGGCTTTATATGTATGGTATTGGTCACGGCTCCGTCAAGGTCGGCGCTGATGGCGTTTTGCAGCATCCCGTTACTGGGAAAATGTTGTGTGCCCAGGGTGTCTTTTGCTTCTGAAATACCACGGGTTTCATTGTGTACAAAAGAGATGTTATAAGAGGAGCCTCCGAAACTTCCATTCAGCCCCGCATGGGCTCTTAGGGTGTGCTGCGTTCCATATGAAAAACCTCCGTATAAACGGGCGGGAGTGTCACCACCTTTCCGGGTGATGATATTGATAACCCCAGCAACGGCATCCGATCCGTATAAGGTGCTTTGAGCACCTTTCAGTATCTCGATACGTTCGATCTGATCAACCGGTAACATCCTCAGGTCAAATGCGCCTCCCACTCCTGTAGGATCTACTACCGGAACGCCGTTGATAAGAATGGCCGTATAATTGTAATTCGCCCCGCGGATATAGACACTTTTATCCTTGCCGGGGTTACTGCCGGCGCCGTTGATAACGATGCCGGCCTGTTCGTTCAGTAATTGCGGAAGATCTTTGCCCCCCGCTTTTTCGAGGTCTTCTTTAGTAATAATGATAACTACTTTCCCCGTTTCGCTGATCTTTTTGGGAAACCGGGTTGCGGTAACGGTTACATTGTCTAAGGACGTGGAATCTTCCTGTGCTGCTAACCAATGGCTGCAAAGCACAGCAGCCATCATTAAAATCGTTTGTTTCATCTTTAATGATCTTAAATGACCGCTTCCGGTGGAAATAAAATAGCAGAGGATTGTTCAAACGGGGACATACAGATTGCCCGCGAAACACCGCTCATATTATACTTTTCTCCCGAAAGCTGAATATTGTTATTTTCCGCCTTGCAGCGGAACAGGGGCCTGGCAGGTCTTCTGGCTTGGGTATACTTTAAAACCTTCCCACAGCGCAAAGCGCCGCAGTGGTACCTTTTAAAGCGTTCTTTACAATCCTTCCGGGTATAAAGAAACCCTTACAGCTACGGGGATAGCGCCGGAATTGCACCGGACTTCCCTTTTCATTCCCGCGTTCGGGAAACCAGATCCGGTGCAAAAGTAAGGTTACCGGTTTGATGTGCATTATTTTTTTTAGTAATTTGGTGATACGGAGCTGGCCCCGGGGCCTGGTTTCAGAAATCTTGTAAGAATACACCATATGAATGACGATGATTTTTTTGAAGAAGCAAGCGAAGCGAGAAAGCCTTTTTACCGGCTGCAGCAACAGCTGGCTAAGAAGGCCCGGGAGCTCCTTAACCTGGTCATGAGCCTTGAAGCCAGTTTTGAAATTGAGGAGCCGGAGCGGCATCATCCTGTATACCGGATGATGGAACATATTTCAGTTGCCAGTGCCAAACTGGGCGGAGCTAAAGTATTGTACGATGTATATCATGCTTTGATGGAGAACGCTGTACTGGTGAAAGTGAACATGACGGAGCTAAAGGCGCAATTGTTTGCCGCCCGGGAATTTTACAAAGGCGATAAGGAATACCTGGATGTGATCAAAGACGAAGTGGAAGCCTTTCGGCTGCTCTTTATACAATGGGTAAAAACCTTTGATAAGCACAGCGATTACCCGGATGACTGGCATTTGTTTAATAACCCGGAAGACTTTCCGCCGGACGATACGGAAACCGATTTTGATCCCCGCGATTTTTTACCCGGGCCGGATGAGGATGCGTAGCCTTTCTAGTTATCAGTTTTCAGTAATCAGCAATCAGCGGCGAATGTCTTGTTTTAGGGAGGCGTTTTGTCGTTGGTTTTGAAATTAGCCCTTTGTTTCTTTGTCTTTTGATTTTGAGATTTGACCTATTAGAATTTAGTATTTAATATTTGGAATTTAGGCGTTAGCTATCAGCCGTTAGCTATCAGCGGTGAATGTCTTGCTTTAGGGAGGCATTTTGTCGTTGGCTCTTGGAATTTGCTCTTTGTTTCTTTGTCTTTTGATTTTGAGATTTGACCTATTAGAATTTAGTATTTAATATTTGGAATTTAAGCGTTAGCTATCAGCCGTTAGCTATCGGCGATGAATGTCTTGCTTTAGGGAGGCGTTTTGTCGTTGGCTCTTGGAATTTGCTCTTTGTTTCTTTGTCTTTTGATTTTTCTGATTTGGGCCATCAGAATTTAAGCCATCAGCCTTTTTCGTCTATTTTTGTGAAATGAAGAATACATTTCTGTCATTAACCGCTTTGGGAATAACCATCACCGCCGGCGCCCAGCAAAAATGGAGCCTGGAACAGTGTGTGGAATATGCCGTTGAAAACAATATATCGGTAAAACAGGCCGATGTGCAGGCCCGTATGGACCGGCTGACGCTGGATCAGAGTAAGGCTGCATTGTATCCCACTGCCAATTCGCAGCACAGTGCGGGGTACCAGTTCGGGCGCTCCATCGATCCTACTTCCAACCAGTTTACCACCAACGAGATCCTTTTTGCCAATCACTCGCTGAATGTAAATGCTGATTTGTTCAACTGGTTCCGGAAGCGGAATACGGTAGCGGCAAATGGCTTTTCTTATGAGGCAAGCATGGCAAAATTTGATAAGGCCCGGAACGATGTGGCGCTGAACGTGGCCAACGCGTACCTGGCAGCCTTATTATCGCATGAGCAGATCAATGTGGCATTGGTACAACAGCAGCAAAGCAAGGAGCAACGCGATAATGTAAATAAACAGGTGCTGGCCGGGGCATTGCCGGAGCTGAACCTTGCGGAGATGGAAACACAGCTGGCCAACGACAGCGCTACCCTGATTGGCGCGCGGGCCGATTACCGCTTGCGGTTGCTGCAATTGCAGGCCCTGCTAAACCTGGATGCGGCAACAGCTTTTGAAGTACAGTCGCCACCCGTGGATAGTATTCCTGTAGAACCCCTGGCTGAGCTGGATCCGGCACTGGTATTTAATTCGGCATTGGTAAACCTGCCCCAGCAAAAGATCAATGAACTCAACGTAAAAGCCGCTGAAAAAAATGTACTGGTGGCAAAGGCGGGAATGTATCCCTCCTTCGGATTGTTTGGCGGATTGGATACCCGGTATTCCAATGCACAGAAGCTGCTGCCGGCGCATTACCAGAGTGGTGTGGTGCCCATTGGGTTTGTAGATGTGAATGGAACCAATTATGTCGTGAATAGCCTGCAGAATATTCCCACGGGGTTTAATAAAAATTCCTATTTCCGGCAGCTGAGCAACAACTTCAGTCAGAACCTGGGTATCGGTCTGAGTATCCCGATCTTTAACGGAAACCAGGCCCGCACCAACTGGAAAAAGGCAAAACTAAATGTAGAATCGCAGCAGCTGTTCCAGGAGCAGGACGCTCAAACATTGAAGCAGGATATTTACCAGGCGCATACCAATGCGGTTGCGGCCATTGAAAAATATAATGCTTCCCGGATCGCGGTAGCTTCTGCACAAAAAGCCTATGATTTTGCCCGCAAGCGTTTTGATGTGGGGTTGCTGAAGCCGATTGACCTGATCACGAATCAGAATAACTTATTCAAGGCGAAAATAAATATGCTTTCAGCGCAATATGATTATGTATTCAAGCTGAAACTCCTGGAATTTTATAAAGGGCATGGTATTAAACTACATCATTAACAGAGGTGCCATTTAAATTTTGATCATGAAAAAGAAATGGAAACGCATTTTATGGATCATAGCCGGTTTGATCGTATTGCTGGTGCTGTATTCGGTTTTTTCCAATAAAGATAAAAACCTGGTAAAAGTTACTGCGGAAAAAGCGGCGATCCGCTCCATTACCGAAACCGTAACCGCCAGCGGACAGATCTACCCGGAATATGAGGTGAAGATCAGTCCCGATGTAAGCGGTGAAATCACCGAGCTCAATGTGCAGGAAGGTGACAGTGTGCGGAAGGGACAGGTGCTGGCAAGGGTATATGCCGATAACTATGCCCTGGACCGGGATGAGGCTTCGGCCCGTGTAGGGCAATCGCAGGCTAATGTGGCAAACAGCCAGGCGGCACTCGGCGTTCAGAAAGCTACCCTTGAGCGGGCGCAGCAGGCCTATAACCGCAATAAGCGGCTTTATGATGACCGGGTGATCTCAAAGGCCGAGTTTGAACAATACGAAACCGACCTGGCTTCAGCAAAGGCCAATTATAATGCCAGCCTGCAGAATATCCGCAGCCTGCAGGCCGGCGTACGTTCTTCGCAAACGGGATTGGTAGCAGCGAATAAAGTATTGGGCAGGGCCACCATCTTTTCTCCTATCAGCGGTATCATTTCTTCGTTGAAGGTTGAAAAAGGAGAGCGGGTAGTAGGTACTGCACAAATGGCTGGTACCGAAATGATGACGGTGGCCGATATGAACACCATGGAAGTACGTGTGAACGTAGGCGAAAATGATATTGTAAAGGTAAGCATCGGCGATGCTGCCGATATCGAAGTAGATGCATACAGCGGGCGAAAGTTTGCGGGAATTGTTACAAAGATCGCAAGCAGTGTGAAAAGCGCTTTAACCGCGGGTGCGGCTACCAGTAACGACGTAACCAACTACGAAGTACGGATCCGGATCGATAAAAATTCATATCAGGACCTGATCGATCCCGACAAACCACGACGGTTTCCCTTCCGGCCGGGGATGAATGCCAGTGCTGAGATCAAGACGAAGCGTAAAGAGAATATTGTTACCGTCCCGATTTCATCAGTAAACGCCCGCGTAAAAGGCAGCGATAAAAGCCTGAGCGATACCCGGAAGGAACAGCAGGAGCAAAAAGGAAATGGAAACAATAACCCGGAAGCAGAACGCAGTGCCGGCGAAATGGAAGAAGTGGTATACCTGCTGATGAAGGACGGCATTGTGAAAAAAAGGATTGTAAAAACCGGGATCCAGGATATTAACTATATTGAAATTACCAGCGGACTGAAGGCAGGAGATGAGATCATCACAGGTCCATACAGCGCCGTTAGCCAAACCCTTAAAGATGATACAAAGGTAAAAGTGGTGCCAAAGGAGGAGTTGTTTAAAGCGAAGTAAGGGGGAGTGATCAGCAATCAGTTATCAGTTTTCAGCTATCAGCTATCAGCGACGAGTTATCAGTTGTTAGTGGACTAAAAACTGATAACTAATAACTGAAGACTAATGACTGAAAACTGATAACTGAAAACTGATCACTAAATGCTAAAACCCGAAACTCAAACCAATATTCCAGTTGATTCCGGCCTGGGGGAAATAATAATTTTCGGTAGTATAGGCACCGCCGGCCCGGTAACCGAATGTGTAGCCGTTATTCTCATATTTTTTATCCAGCAGGTTATTTACCATCAGGATAATTCCAATGTTTTTAAATGTTTGCGAGCTGGCCTGGTAACGCAACCGGAGATCGGTCAATGCATAAGGATTGATGCTTTTCTGTTTATCGGATGCATTATCCAGGTATTGCCGGCTTACATATTTTTCCAGGAGATCGATAAAGAAATGATGGTTGCCCGTGAACTGGTACAGGGGTTCCAGGGTAAGACTTGCTCCGGCAATCGTATTGGGCGAAAAAGAAATATCTGTATTCCGGTATGCCATAGCTACCTGTCCGCCGTTATCATAATCGTCGCCATACTGTGTAATTGCCTTGATCTTATTTTTGCTGAATGTAGCGTTTGCATTTAGTTGCAGCCATTGCAGCGGCTTTAATCCTGCGGAAAACTCAAGGCCGGCCCGGTAGCTGTCCGGCACATTGGTGCGCGCATAGGCACCTACATCATTGATCTTCCCGGTTAGGATCAGCTGATCCTTATAATGCATATAATAACCGTTAACACCAGCCTGGAAAACAGGGGTATTGTATTGATAGCCGGCTTCCAGGTCCTGCAATTGCTCAGGGCGTGGCGTTTCTGTTTCCGAAGCTTCAAAATCATCCCGGTTCGGTTCTTTATTGGCGATGGCGTAAGATGCATATACCTTACTGGAGGCCTCATTGCTGTGCGAGATAAAATAACTCAAACCGGCCTTGGGATTCAAAAAGCGATAGGTATTTCCGATCGTTGGGAGGGAGGGTGTTTTCCGGAATCCATTAATGGTATATACTACGTTCCGGTACTGTAAGTCTGCATAGGCATACAGGTTGGGAAGGAGTTGCTGCTGCAATTTTGCATAGACGTTAAAGTCGTTTTTAAAAGCGGTCAGGTGGTACCACCGGTAATCCAAGGGAACGCCGTAAGCAGCCCATTTTACAAACCCATAATGGGTGCCATCATACCGGGTATAGGCCCCTCCAAAAACAAACTGGGTGAGCGCCGTATGATAGGTGGTTGAAAAAACGGTTCCGTAATAGTAATTGTCCAGCCACAGCTGCCGTGTCAGCGGTACCTTGCGCAGGGTGTCGCCCGGTGCTTTTACATAACCGGGGAGCCCGTAATCGGAGAACGGTTCATTTTTTTTGTACTCATTATAGTATCCCTTGCCTCTTGTTAAGAACGTTCCGATATTCAGGTCCCAGTTGGGGTGTAGTTTTTGGTTCAGAAACAACTGGTAATAATCCTGCCAGTAGTTGTCTGTTTGGTCCTTATAATACACACCCTTGCTCATCTCGCCCAGTGTGTTGGTCGTGCGGCCCTGTTTTTCCAGTTCTTTCTGGTAATCTGCCGGCTGATCCTGGTCTGTAAAAACAACACCGAGCCCGTTCCATGCCTGCCCGGTCCGTTCTTTACCTGTAAGGTAATTGAATTTAATATTGGTGGCCTCATTCTTCGAGGTCCAGGAACCAATTACATGGGCCGCCAGCAGGTCGGAGAATGCCCGGTCGATAAAACCACTGGAGCTGAGTTTCGATAACCGTACATCAAACTGAAAACCGCCTTTTAACAAACCGGTGCCCGCCTGCAGCGTATGTTTCCAGGTATTGAAGGAACCATAGGAGTTACTGAGGGATACGCCGGGTATTTTACTTTGCTCAAGATTGGCAATATTTATAGACCCGCCAAAAGCCCCGGAACCGTTGGTGGAGGAGCCTGCTCCGCGCTGGATCTGAACGGTGGTGGTGGAAGAAGCCAGGTCGGGGAGGTCTACGAAAATGGCCGCCTGCGATTCCGCGTCGTTTACGGGTATGCCGTTCATAGTTACATTGATACGCGTCATATCCGTACCCCGGATCCTTAAGGAGGAATAACCCACGCCGGCACCATCGTCGGAGTTCACTACCAGCGAAGGTATCTGGTTCAATAAATAGGGCATGTTTTGTCCCAGATTTTGTTTTTCAAGATCCTTTGATGTTACATTGGAAGTGGCAAACGGTGCTTTGCTGCTTAATCGCAGCGACCGTACCTCAACCGGCGACATCAAATAAAAACTGTCTGCTTTTGCAGCTGTTGAATCGGTTTGAGCAAAAGCGATCTGCGCCGCCCATAGCAGGCAGCCTGAAATGAATAGCCTCTTCATTTGTTTTTTTCATTTTTTTTACTCCGCATTATTTGCGGAGCGGGTTTAAAAAAAAATAATGAGAGGGAAATGCTGAAAAGAAAGGAGCCATCCTTCCCTGCGCAGGCATTACCCTGATCAGGTTTACGGGTATCATCTCAGCCATCTGCACCGCTTGCGCGAAGCATCCAGCACCCCGGGAACCAAGGCTGCGATCAACGGTTATCAGATAGTGCGGAACAAACCAGGAAAGCCCGGAAAATGAAGGCTTTTCCTTACGGCGACCGGGGTCGCTTTGGGCTGGTCCGCATTATTAATAAGCATTATAAATGCAGCCTCTATGAAAATCTCATTGAACCGGCAGGTATGCCGATCCGTTCTTGTTTGAAAGAACGGCGCAAAACTATTGAAATTTAATGATAAAACAATTTGTTAAAAAGAAAACAGGCCTTCCGGAGGCTGGTACGGGGGTACAGGCGACGGAACGGCCTTATCTGCAGCGCCCTGTTAATGCGGGTGCAGGTGGAAAAAGGCAGGGGTTTCAGCGAAAATTTGAAACGGAGCGCTACAAAATATGCTGTTTGTAAGCGTAACTGCTTACCTTTGCGCGGTTCGTTTGAAGGGAATACATTTTGTAATGTTTGCTACCTGATCTGCTACGCAATCGCTGCATCTGGTTTACAGGCCTCTCACACTGTTTTTTTTCAAAGATTTTTTATTTTAAATTTTTTCATTTTTTATGAACATTTATGTTTCAAATTTAAGCTTCATCGTTCGTGATGAAGATCTCAGAGAGTTTTTTGTTGAGTATGGAGAAGTAAGCTCAGCGCGGGTTATTATGGATAAAGCTACAGGTCGTAGCCGGGGTTTTGGATTTGTGGAAATGCCGGATGATGAGGCAGCACGGAAGGCTATTAAAGAACTGGACGGTGGTACCGTAGACGGACGCGCAATTAAGGTAACAGAAGCCCGGCCGAGAGAAGAAAAGAGCAACAACCGCTCTTATGCCAATAAATGGTAAGCAGGCTTTTTTAATAAAGCATTAATTGCAGGAAGCATCCGTTGGGATGTGGCTGCACAAATAGGGAAGAATGTCAGAGCCGCAGGCACGCGGATATGACATTCTTTTTTTTTATAAGCGTTATCAGGTCCTGAATATTAAAACAATAAAAATGTGAAGATTCTTTGTAATTGTTTTGTGCATTCAGATTTTTGTCCTATATTTGCAATGCGAGGTAGAGCAGCGGTAGCTCGTCGGGCTCATAACCCGAAGGTCCCAGGTTCGATCCCTGGCTTCGCAACTAAATCAAATCCCACTTTTTAGTGGGATTTTTTATTTGGAGTTGTTTGTAGTCCTGGGTAAGGCGCAGGTGAAATACGGATCAGGTTGAATAATTAAGGGGGAAAGTCTATAGAATAAAAAATACGCTCCTTAAAGAAAACAGAAAGACGGGTACCTCCTTCGTAACAATTTTTTCTGAAAAATTAGTGCTGTTACTATTATGTAACACGGTATATGTAACATATTATTGTGTTCCCTTTATAAAAGTTACAGGCAATCCACTTTCGTATAACATGAAATGAAAACTCACTTTTCTACGAATTCCACAACTTTTTCACTTGATCCGAAATACTATGGTAGGCTTTGTTTGTGCGGGAAGTGTGGATCTGTTAAAAAATAAATGGCTTTTATTTCAGGAGTATATTTTGTTCCATCTTCCGGATGAAAGGGAACGCTCAATACTTTTATTGCGTATGCCGAAGCCGTTCCGGTAATTAAATTAAATTACTTTCGGTTAAGAACTGAGCGGTGTGGAAGTGCTCCGCTTCCGGGTGGTCTTTGTTCTATCTAAAAATGAGACGAATCGTCAGGATTTTGATACGAATTTAGCGCAGCCGGATCGATCCCTTACTTAATTTTATAGGTTCACGAAATCGTCCATTTATTAACGACAATTGAATGCACATATGAAAATTAAAGACGACTGGGTTTATTCTGTATATACCGGGACTGCTACGGCGGCTTTTGAACAGCGCCGCATCAATTTGAACCATTTTATGATTAAACTTTAACTGTTATATCCTGCAACGAATGAATAATAACAGTCTTCCTTCAAAACCACATTACCCAATACTGGATGGATTGCGTGGTGTAGCAGCCATTATCGTGGTAACCTTTCACCTGGCCGAACCATTGGGAACCGGGCACCTGGATATCCTGGTGAACCACGGTTACCTGGCCGTTGATTTTTTCTTTCTGTTGTCTGGCTTTGTCATCGGCTATGCATATGATGACCGCTGGCATAAGATGACCACCGGCACTTTCTTTAAACGCCGGATCGAACGGCTTCAGCCGATGGTAGTATTGGGGATGACCCTGGGGGCGATCGGGTTCTATTTTACCGATTCAGCGATCTGGCCGCTCATTCATACCATCCCCCTGTGGAAAATGCTGCTGGTAATGCTCATCGGTTATTCCATCCTGCCGGTGCCCTTATCGCTGGACATACGGGGTTGGGAGGAAATGCACCCGCTCAACAGCGTGGGCTGGTCATTGTTCTTTGAATACATGGCCAATATCCTGTACGCCATCGGTATCCGGAAGTTTTCAAATAAAGCGTTGGGTGTTTTGGTATTTATTGCGGCTATTGCGCTCGCACATCTGGCCATAACCAATGGAGATGTCAGCGGTGGCTGGACGTTAAACACGGAGCAGGTTCGCGTGGGTATTACCCGCACGATGTATCCTTTCTTTGCCGGGCTGCTGCTTTCGCGGATCGCAAAACCGGCCCGTATTAAGCATGCCTTCTTATGGTGCAGTCTCCTGGTGGCCCTTGTCTTATATATGCCACGCATTGGCGGTGCTGAGCATCTTTGGATGAATGGTATTTATGAATCGGTATGTATCATCATCGTTTTCCCGCTTATTGTTTACCTGGGCGCCAGCGGCCTGGTGCATACGCAAACGGAACGCAGGATCTGTAAATTCCTGGGAGCTATTTCTTATCCGCTTTACCTGGTGCATTATCCGCTGGTATATTTTTATGTTGCCTGGATCAGCAACCATAAAGGCGTTACCATTGCAGAGGCATGGCCCTATGCATTGTTAATCCTGGCCGGTAGTATTTTGCTGGCCTATGCCAGTTTAAAATGGTATGATGAGCCGGTGCGTAAATGGCTGCGGAAAAAGATGGGATAGGATGGGCCGGATAAAGTTTAGCGTCTATCTGCCATATTGAAGGGAAAGCAAGAAGGAAACGGTTGTCTGTTATAAACCGGATAAGACATAAAGCGGTTTATTAAACAGGGAGGAATGCAGCGTGCTTCACGTGCATTCCGGCACGGGAATATTGCAGTTCAGGGAAAGAACCGGATTTTGACCGGACTCATTTAACTTTACGGCAGGTAGTTGATATTTTATGATCGCATGTATTTAACGATGATACGTCCATTATGCAAATTTTTGGGGATGCCTGTACAAGGGGTCGCTGTTTTTCTGTACTGTATTTTTTGGTCTTCGTTGTCTTGGGGGCAGCAGGGGATAACACATTTGGCAACGCCGGTTGTTACACATGGAAGTCTGCAGGTAAAAGGGCACCAGCTGGTTGATCAGCACGGAAAACCGGTAGTGTTAAAAGGTATGAGCTTTGGATGGCATAACTGGTGGTCCCGGTTTTATAATGCTGGAGCTGTAACGGAACTGGTGCACAACTGGGGCGTTACGGTACTGCGTGCAGCAATGGGGGTTGAACCGGAAAAGGGGTATTTAAAAGATCCCGGAGAATCGGTGCGGTTGGTGCGTACTGTAATAGATGCCTGTGTGCAGGAAGGGATTTATGTAATTATCGATTGGCACAGCCATAATATCCAGGAGAAAGAGGCGGTTGCTTTTTTTGAACAGGTGGCTAAAATATATGGGCATTTGCCCAATGTGATCTATGAAATTTTTAATGAGCCGGATAAAGAAACCTGGCCGGAGGTAAAAGCGTATTCAGAAGCGGTGATCCGGGGCATCCGCAAATACGATCCGGATAATATCATCCTGGTAGGATCGCCTCATTGGGATCAGGACCTGCACCTGGTGGCAGCCGATCCGATAAAATCCTTTTCGAACCTGATGTACAGCCTGCATTTTTATGCAGCCACGCATAAGCAGGCACTCCGGAACCGGGCAGCGGACGCGCTGAAAGCGGGTCTGCCGGTTTTTGTTTCAGAATGTGCCGGTATGGAAGCTACGGGCGATGGTCCGATTGATGCCGGCGAGTGGGAGCAATGGATGCAGTTGCTTAGCAGCTGGAAGATCAGCTGGGTAGCCTGGTCTGTTGCCGATAAGAAAGAAACCTGTTCGGTATTGCAGCCTTCCGCAGCATCGGACGGCGGATGGCGGGAGGCCGATATCAAAGAATGGGGGCGGATCGTGCGGCAATACTTACGTAAGTCCGTTGTGAAACAACAGTAGTTGCTCTGCCATCTTGTACATTAATTTATGATTTCCGCCCGGTTTGATCCAGGGCCGCTTTAAGCCCTTTTGCTAATTGCGCGGCATTGCCGGTGCCCCAGTAATGGAGAAAGAATACTTTTGGGGTTTCGTGCACCATATGATTATGTACAGCTACCACCTCGATGCCATTTTCTACCAGGGCCTTGATAACGGGGGCTACTTCGTTTTCCAGCATGGTAAAATCGCCTGCAACGGCGGCATTTTCCGGGCTGCCCTGCCAGGCGGCCCAGGTGTTGAAACCCATAAAGCTGCTTACCGGTATCCCGTGCTCCATTAGCTGAATATCAGGGCGCCCGATGGTGTATTTATATACGCCTTTACTCATCTCACCTTTATGACCGGTGATGGCATCCAGCGCCGGGGTATCAAGGGTGTTCACCACGCTGTCTGCTTTTGCCGATTTGGGATCTTTACCACGCACCGCTGCCACTTTTCCAAAAATAGCTTTTACGCCTTTTGAAAGCGTTTCGATATCAGCTGTACGGTCAATATGCATATACAATATATTGGGCCGGTTGCGGGCAAAATGATTATGAATGGCCGTAATCGCAAACCCCTGGCGGATCACTTCCTGCTGAACCGGTTTTACATCTGTTTCGCTTAAGATAATATCACCCATAACCATGGCGCTATCTCCGCAGGGCGTAAAGGCCGCCCAGCTGCCCAGGCCCATTGGCGGAATGATCTTAAAACCATCAACCATTACGTTCAGATCGTTTTGAGGTACCGTTATCTTATATTCTCCATTCTTTTCAACACCTTTCATTCCGGTAAGTGTTTCTATTTTGGCAATATCCAGCTTACTTCCGGGCGCGCACCGGATCACCTGCGCGGTTTCTTCCTGGTGGCCGGATTGTGCCCAGCTGCTGCAGCCGGCGATGGTAACCGTTCCTGTTACAGCAAACAAGAGCGATGGGATCAAAGAATGTTTCATGCGTATAGGATTTTAAAACGAGATGCAATTTAGTACTATGTGGGAGTAACTTGTCAGCTCCAATACCTGATCATCAATCCTGCCACTGCGGCTCCCAATATGATCAGTGGTTCTGGTAATTTTTTAAACCGGATCAATAGCAAAATTACAACAATTGCTATAAGAACGGATGTGAGATCTGTCAATTGCCGTTTCGCCAGAACAATTACGGCTCCTGCAATAGCTCCGATAGCTGCCACCGTTACACCCTCTACAAATGCCTGGATACCCGGGCGCTTTCCATACTTTTTAAAGTAAGGCGCTGGTAATATGGTAAAAAAATAACAGGGAAGAAAGGTGGCCAAAGCCGCCACGCAGGCCCCGTTGATGCCCGCTGTAAGATACCCTATAAAACCCACGGTGATCACCACAGGGCCCGGTGTAATCATTGCTACGGCTACTGCATCCATAAACTGGTTGTTGGTGAGCCACTGATACTCTTTTACAACGCCGCCATATAAAAAAGGAACAATTGCCAGGCCGCTTCCAAATACAAATGCCCCGGCTTTGAGAAAAAACCAGGCCATGGAAGTGAGTTTGCTGTTGGCTGCCACATTGCCGGTAACCTGTAATACTGCTGCAGGTAGCATGGCCTTCTTTATCCTTTTAACAGACCCGGGCGGGGCTTTTGTAAACCATACAAGCACACCTGCGGCTAACATCAGCCAAAGATTTTCTTCTTCTCTTAATACGGTTATGACAGCAGATATGCCGAAAATGCTCCATAACAAGAGATCCCTTTTAATGGTTTTGGAGATCAGTTTATAGGAGCTCATGGTTATGATACCGATAACGGCTGCTCCAATACCGTAAAAGGCCGCCTGCATCCAGGGAAGCCCGCCATTCTGAACATAAAAATATCCCAATAGCAGCACCATCAAAAAAGAGGGCAGTACAAATGCGATCCCAACCAGCGTGGCGCCCAATACCCGGTAATGAACATAACCCATGTAAATACCCAATTGTGCTGCCAGCGGCCCGGGAGCCAGCTGGGCAAGGGCAAGACCTTCTTTATAATCGGCTTCCGAAACCCAGCGTTTTTCTTCAACAAGATCGCGATGCATATAACCTGCCAATGCAACCGGACCGCCAAACCCGGCGGTGCCTAATTTTAAAAAATAAAGTACAAGATCTTTTAATTTATAAGGTGCCTGTTGATTCATATATCCCAGTTTTAAAATGATATGCCCAATTGCAGACCAGCGGTAAAGGAGGCCGGCTGATCATTTCCGAATCGTACAGGAAAGGGTGTAGCCACGTAAAAGCCATGCTTCTTTTTCTTAATGACCGTTTTGCCAAACACGGGCGTAAACCCATATCTTCCCGATGTTTCAAAGGCGGCCCTGCCGGCAAATGTGAATCCTTTTCCCAGGGCTATCAGTATACCCGGATGAAATAAAAAGTTGCTCATTTTACTCATGCCTTTTTCAACTTTTATGGAGGGCGCAAATTCAACCGAAAAGGCCATTTTTGAATTTTTCCAGATATTGATACCGGAGGGAAAAATAACGAGATAGTAATCCCTGAAGTTGGGAACTGCTTCTTTATGATTGATGGTAATCAGGGGGTGTAGCACACTGGTATAGGCGGTTATTTTAGGATAGGTGTCCTGTGAAAATAACGGTGTGCCGGAAATAAGCGTAAAGGCTATTATGGCCCATATTCTAAATTGCATACTTCATCGCATTGTTGAACTGCGAATTTAGAAGGCAGGGTTTGAGAGAAATAGAACATTAATTACCTTTTGAACGCTGCTTACCTTCAGCGATCTTTTTTCTGTAAGATGAGGGATTTTTCCCGGTACTTTTTTTAAAGATCCGGGTAAAATGGCTTTGATCGGAAAAACCGGTGAGGTAGGCTATTTCTGTGAGGGAATAGCTGGTGGTTTGAATAAGATGGATCGCTTTTTCAATCCGCACTTTGCGAACGTACTCACCAAAATTCAGGTCGTCAAAATGTTTTGAAAACGTTCTGGACACATAGGAGGGGTTCAGCTCCAGTTCGGCAGCTATTTTCTTCAGATCAAGGCTGAACTGCATGTCTACCTGATCCTGGATCATATGTTTAAGTTCTTCTACCCATGCCGGGGTCTGGGCCTTCCCAGGTTTTTTTTCTTTTAGAAATTTTAAATAAACAGCGTGTAACAGGTTCTCAAAGGGACTGTTTTGCAGGTGCTTTTGTTTATAAAGATTAGCCGCCCAGCTATATAATGCGTCATAAAGGACCATCCCGGCTTCCAGCAACCGGAGGTCTTCTTTAATATTATAGGCCAGGCCGGCCGAGATGGCCCATAATCCCGCTGCTTCTTTTGCAATGTCGTGCCGGTCTGTGTCTGCGCCGCGTACGATACCCGCAATGATCTGCACGGCGGGATCCCTGATCGCATACTTTTTGATGAAGTAGTCGAAGGTGCATTCATCTGCATAATGCGTAAACTCCACTCCGGGTATATCATAGGGGATGGCTCCCAAAGCAGCGGCCTGCTGCTCCACTTCACCAAATGGGGCGTAGAAAAATTCAGCGTCTTTATCAATAAATCGTCTGATCAGCCAGGGGCAGGCGATCCTGTCTATTTTAGGCCGTTCTCTTGTGATCCATTTCATGAATTAAGGCGAATAATTATGTAAAGTAACGTATATCCGGGCATTGCCCGGGATATGTTTAAGAAAATACGCCAAATAAAGATCCTGTGTGCCCTGTTACAAATGACCGTGCTTTATTGCCGGTTCCTCCTGTTTATTACCGGCCGGCAAGGGCGCCGGTTTATTGGGGGGTGCCTGGTTTTCCGCCGGAACCGGGGATTGCTCTTCCGGAACTAAAGGCCGGCTACGCATGGTGGTGCTGTCTATGAGGTTATTCAGAAGAATGTACTGCGCTTCCCGGGGATCGGGTTTTACGATCGAATCATCGCTCAATAGTATGTAGCTATCGCCGGTGGTATTTTTTACAGAACCGGCGCTTTTGTCCGAAAACGCCGTGTCATAGGGAGGAAGCGTGTCCGGCGCCGGCACCGGCTCATCATTATGGAGGATGGAATAGGACCAATCGGAATGCACAATGGTTGTGGTGGAACCACTGTAAAAAAAACGGCTAAAAGAAAAATCGGCATACACAAGGATCGAACTGGTGGAATCATAGTCAATCCAACGTGCGTGACTACCATCCGGATAAATGATTGTAGAGCCATAAGGGCTGTAATAAAACAGGGAATAGCTGCCATCGGAGTTTGAAATGGTGGTCTGCGCTGTTAACAGGGCTGTAGTACCGGTAGTCAGAAACAGCAATAATAGTTGCCTTTTCATAAATGCAGCAGATTTAGATCCTGTTAAAGGTAAAAACCGATCGGCCAATATATGCTTATTAAAATGATAATTAACAGTTCGTTGGCCAGGCGGACGGTTGGAGGCTTATGCATGCAAACTTTATTCGGCGCCTTCGTATCTCTGTGGCTGCTTTTAAGTTATTTTTGCAGGCATGAAATCCGGTTTTGTAAACATATTTGGAAAGCCCAATGCGGGAAAAAGTACCTTGCTGAATGCATTGATGGGAGAAAAACTGGCGATTGTTTCATCTAAAGTGCAAACCACCCGGCATCGCATTAAAGCGATCCTGACAGAACCGGATTACCAGATCATTTTCTCCGATACTCCCGGCATTATTGAACCGAAGTACAAATTGCATGAAAAAATGATGCAATCGGTTAAAAGTGCCCTGGAAGACGCGGATGTGGCCTTGCTGATCGTAGATGTAAACGATAACTGGGAGGAAAGTGACCAGATCTTTTCCAAACTCAAACTTAGGGTTCCTTGTGTGCTGGTAGTCAATAAAATAGATCGTGCGCCTGCTGAAAAAACAGCGGCCTGCATAGATTATTTTAAGGCAAAACCTTATTGTAAAAAGGTGGTGGCCATCTCTGCACTTAAGGGGGCGGGCATCGACCAGTTTATTCAACCCATCGTGGAATTGTTGCCGGAAGGGGAGCCGTTTTACGATTCGGACGATATCAGCGACCTGCCCACAAAGTTTTTTGTGAGCGAGCTGATCCGCGAAAAGATCTACGAGGTAGCCCAGGATGAAATTCCCTACCACACGGCCGTTTTGATCAGGGAATTTAAGGAAAAGCAGACCCTGGTAAAGATTGTTGCGGATATTATCGTACACCGGGAAACTCAAAAAGCGATCCTGATCGGCGAAAAAGGAGGGATGGTAAAGAAGATCGGCACCGCCGCCCGCAAGGATATTGAAGCATTTTTGAACCAAAAAGTGTTCCTGGAGTTATTTATAAAGGTAAAACCCAAATGGCGCGACAATGAACTGTACCTGAAAGAGTATGGGTATGGCTCATGATCCGGTCAAAGGTTAAAAAAAACAAAAAAATAAAATTGCAGGACTGACAATATTTCATCATATTTGTTATTAAATATTTTTTCGCCTTGCCCGTAAGGCTCATTTGAAACATAAAATTTGCGTTGCTTCACGGGCGGAGCAGCGGGGAGAATTTAAAAAGTTAAATGGCAGTACCACAAAAACCAGCCTACAGACCGCCTGGCACGGGATTCCGGCCGGGGGGCAATAACAGCAACAGGCCTAAAGGCTTCTTTAAAGGACGGTTTCAACCGCAGAAGGAAGCTGAACACCGCATCAATCAATTTATTCGCGTTCCACAGGTAAGACTCGTTGGAGACAATGTAGAGCAGGGAATTTATACAACCCAGGAAGCCCTGAAAATGGCCCAGGATCAGGAACTGGACCTGGTGGAGATCTCTCCCAAGGTTGATCCTCCTGTTTGCCGTATCATTGACTATAACAAGTTTTTATACGATAAGAAGAAGAAGGATAAAGAACTGAAAGCCAAGAGCAAGGCTACCGAAATCAAGGAGATCCGCTTTACCCCTAATACGGACGAGCATGACTTTGATTTTAAGGCAAAACATGCCGAAGGATTTTTGAAGGATGGCAATAAGGTAAAGGCATATGTGCAGTTTAAAGGAAGGGCCATCCAGTTTCAGGACCGCGGTCAGTTATTGCTGCTGAAATTTGCTGAGCGACTGGCTGATTTCGGAACCCTGGAGAACCTGCCCAAGCTGGAAGGGCGCCGTATGTTGGCAATGATTGCCCCCAAGCCGGCAAAAAAGAAATAGGAATTTTTTAATTGTTTTTATCGTAGAAGCCCTGTTCCTGAAATGGGGCTTTTGCGATTTCTTTTTGTTCTGTAGGAGTTGTTTCCCGCAGATTTGGGTAGGTTGCTCCCGCAGATTTACGCGGATTGTTTCCGCAGATTTTCGCAGAAGGCCGGTTTTATAGGTAATACAGCATTCCTCCGCGCCGTTGCTCCATCGCGCCGCGTGAAATAAGAACCACAAAGACCGAAAGACACAAAGAAACACAAAGAGGAACTTAACCTTAGTGCATCTTCGAGCTTTAGTGGATTTGTGGCGAAGATTTCAAACGCCGCGTCGTTGCTCCATTGCGCCGTTGCGTGAAATAAAAACCGCGGAGACGCGGGGACGCAGTGATTCGCGGAGAGGTTGGGTTATATTGGACGCTCTGTTATCTCTGCTGTCTGCGGTAAACATTTAAACGCAAAGAATACGGGAAGCCCCAAAGCAACACTAAGAGGTACCTGACCCTGGTGCATCTTTGTGTCTTAGGACCTTTGTGGCGAACACCAAACACGCAACAAAAAAGGGCTGTCTCAAATATTTTTGAAACAGCCCTTATATATCGGATGTTAACTGTCTTAAGCTTCCATATAAGCCTCAACCGGCTCGCAGGTGCAGATCAGGTTCCGGTCGCCTAAAGTATTGTTTACACGGGCAACGGAAGGCCAGAACTTATTATGCGCTACATAGGGCAGCGGATAAGCTGCTTCTTCCCTCGAATAGCTATGCGCCCAGTTGCTGCTGATAACGGTTTGCTGGGTATGCGGGGCATTCTTTAACGGGTTGTCTTTTACATCCCATTCGCCGGTTTCTATTTTCTGAATCTCCTTCCGGATCTGCTGCAACGCATCACAAAAGCGGTCAAGTTCAGCTTTATCCTCACTTTCCGTAGGCTCAATCATAATAGTACCCGGAACAGGGAAACTCATCGTTGGGGCATGAAAACCGTAATCCATCAGCCTTTTCGCTACATCTTCGGCCTCTACCTGTGCCGTTTTCTTAAACGGGCGCAGGTCTACAATAAATTCGTGTGCGCACAGGTTATTGGCATTGGTATACAAAATATCAAAGTCTTCCGCCAGCCGGGCACGCATATAATTCGCATTTAAAATGGCGTATTCCGTTGCTGCTTTTAATCCGCCTGCACCCAGCATGCGGATATAGGCATAGGAGATCAGCAGGATAGAGGCCGACCCATAAGGTGCGGCTGATACGGCGCCTGCGTGTGTGCCGGTGGGCTCTGCTGCAGGCGTTTGCCCGTTGCCGTTCAACGCAATGGTTTTTGCTTTGTGTATGGAAACATGACCGGGCAGATGTTGCGCCAGGTGTTCCTTTACACAAATAGGGCCCATGCCGGGACCGCCGCCGCCATGCGGAATGGCAAAGGTTTTATGCAGGTTAAGGTGACATACGTCTGCCCCAATGAGGCCGGGCGCTGTAAGTCCTACCTGGGCATTCATATTGGCCCCGTCCATATATACCTGGCCACCGTTTTCGTGTATGATCCGGGTGATCTCTTTTACTGTTTCTTCGTACACACCATAGGTGCTGGGGTAAGTGATCATGATGCCAGACAGGGTATCGCGGTATTGTTCCGCCTTAGCTTTCAGGTCTTCCACATCAATATAGCCGTTCTCCAGGGCTTTTACCACTACCACTTTCATGCCGGCCATTACCGCTGATGCGGGATTGGTACCGTGCGCCGAAATTGGGATCAGCATTACATTCCGCCGGGGATTACCCTGGGCTTCATGATATGCTTTTATAGTTAACAAACCCGCATACTCGCCCTGTGCACCGCTGTTGGGCTGCAGGCTGCAGGCATCAAAAGCAGTGATCTCACAGAGATACTGGCCCAGCTCATCCACGATCTGTTTGTAACCACCAGTCTGACTGGCAGGAGCAAAGGGGTGAATATTGGCCCAGTGCGCCCAGCTCAGCGGGATCATTTCCGTGGCCGCATTCAGCTTCATAGTGCAGCTGCCCAGGGAGATCATAGAAGTGTTTAATGAAAGGTCTTTGTTCTCCAGGTACTTGATATACCGCATCATCTTGCTTTCGCTGTGATAGGTATTAAATACCGGGTGTGTGAGGTAGGCGGAGGTACGGGAAAGCGATTCCGGTATATGACGTAATTCTTCATCAGTGCTTAACGAGAAGGAAACCGGATCGGCATCATTTTCAAAACAATTGATAAGGTCGTAAAGGTCTTCGATGATAACCGTTTCATCCAGCGATATGCCGATATGCTGGTGATCGATATGCCGCAGGTTTATTTTTTGCTGCGCTGCTTTTTCTACAATGGCAGCGATATTGTTCACTGCTACTACCAGGGTATCAAAGTACTGGTTGCTTACCAGTTTAAAGCCACGCGCTTCAATGGCTTCTCCTACGATCTGGGTATAGATCGCCACGCGTTCCGCAATGCGTTTCAGGCCTTCCGGGCCGTGGTATACCGCATACATCGCCGCCATATTGGCCAGCAGGGCCTGGGCGGTACAGATATTGGAAGTAGCTTTTTCGCGTTTGATATGCTGCTCCCGGGTTTGCAGGGCCATCCGCAAGGCACGGTTGCCCTGGGCGTCTTCACTGATACCGATAATGCGTCCGGGAATAGTGCGTTTGAACTCGTCGGTGGCTGTCATAAAAGCCGCGTGCGGACCTCCATAACCCAGGGGCACCCCAAAGCGCTGAGCGGAGCCTACTGCTACATCTGCACCCAGTTCCCCGGGAGGCGTTAAGAGCGTTAATGCCAGCAGGTCTGTAGCCATCGCTACATAGCCGCCTGCAGCATGTACGGTTTCAATAAAAGAACGGTAATCTTCAATGCTGCCTTTATTATTGGGATATTGTACCAGGGCACCAAAAAAAGCTTCGGTGATGGCGGTAGTTTTATAGTCGCCCTCTACGATTTCGATACCAAATGGTTCTGCACGGGTGTACAATACATCCTTCGTTTGCGGAAAGATTTCGGTATCGATAAAGAATTTCGGTTTCTCAATGTTCTCTGAACGGTTTTTCAGATGAAAGAACATACCCATTGCTTCGGCTGCTGCTGTTGCTTCATCCAGGAGGGAAGCATTGGCCAGGGGAAGTGCGGTAAGATCGCTAACTACGGTCTGGTAGTTCAGCAAGCTTTCCAGCCGTCCCTGCGAGATCTCTGCCTGGTAAGGGGTGTATTGGGTATACCATCCCGGGTTCTCAAAAACATTGCGCAGGATCACCGACGGTGTAATGGTGCCGTAATAACCCTGTCCGATATAGTTATGAAAGATTTTATTTTTCAGCGACACGTTTTTAATATGGCGCAGGTATTCATTCTCACTCATGGGTTTGGGAATGTTCAGCTCCTCCTGCATCCGGATTCCCGAGGGAACCGTTTGCGCCATCAGTGCATCCAGACTGCCAAGGCCGGTTTGTGCCAGCATTTTTGCAGTTTCTTTTTCATCCGGGCCAATATGGCGTCTTAAAAATTCTGTTGATTGAATGTCTAAAATATTCATATAACTTATGCGGTATTAAGTATCATTGAGGTGTGCAAAGGTACATGCATTTCCTGATAAAATACGGTTTGCAGTGGTTGCGCAACGTCTGTCCGGTTCCGGCGTAAATAACGTTCATGGTCTTTGGTTCATGCTTTTTTTATGGACCATTTAATTATTTAATCTGTTTACGTTCATCTATTTATTAAACCCGATGTTTTATTGCAAATTTTCAAAAACAAAATGTTGCAGATGAAAACAATTCAAACGATTGCACATTGAAATACCCACGGTCCGGTCTGGCCCGTACCCGGTTAAACGGCGCGGGTAATCCGAACCAATCTGTTAATTTTGCATCATTAAATTCAGCGTTTCAGCATGGCAGCGGATATTTTACAGAACTGGGAAAAAAAAGCAAAGGAGCACCGGAAGAACTATCAGCAGTTTTTAAAGCGAGCTAATAAGAACCAGGTGCTGAAGCAATTGCCGGCCTTAAACGAGGCGGCTTTTAAAGCGGTGGATTGTCTTAGCTGCGCAAACTGCTGTAAAGGCTATTCGCCCCGCTTTAAAACTCCTGATGTAAAACGCATTGCCCGGAGTTTGGGTTTGAAAGAAAGTGTGTTCATCGATACCTACCTGAAGGTAGATGAGGAGGGCGATTTTGTGGTAAAACAATCGCCCTGTCCGTTTCTGAATGCCGACAATACCTGTTCGATTTATGATGTGCGCCCCTCCGACTGTGCCCGCTTTCCCTATACCGATGAAGATGTATTGATCAAGCGTCCGGCGCTAACCCTGAAGAACAGTGAGTTTTGCCCGATTACATATCATGTGCTGGAACAGTTAATCGCCGGGGCAAAATAGGTTCCAGGTTTGACGTTTAAAGTTCCAGGTTAGATCCGTTTTATGTTTGATGATCTATTGCCCATTAACTATTGCCCATTGCCCTTGTTTTTTGGGGACATATAGACTGGGGGGACCTGTGATCCCGGACTTAATCAACTGATAACTGATTGCTGATAGCTGAAAGCTGGTTTCAGGATCCAGGTCAGATTCGTTTTGTGATCTATTGGCCATTGACTATTGCCCATTCACCATTGCCCTCACCAGCTACATTCCCCGGCGGCGGAACAGTTCCTCGCAAAGCCCGAAGCTCAGGGTCATGCCCGCGCCTCCCAGGCCATTAATGATCCAAACCCCGGGCTCCGGCTCCAGTATTAATTCCGTTTGGCCGTTGGTTAACTTAGGATAGATGCCGCTCCAGGTTTGAATAATGGTTTCATCTTTAAAACGGGCAAAACCGGCCAGGTAATCCAAAATGAGGTGGTTGATAAACTGACGGTCAAACGGATCATGGGTATGTCCATATTCATGAGAGTCGCCGATCGTAAGTGCTCCTGTAGCATTTTGCGACACCATTACATGAATACCCCATTTCAGGTGTTCGGCATATTCATGAGAGTAACGCAAACCCAGGGACGCCAGGGTGGTGGCTGCTTTGAAGGAAGTGTAATGCATCAGGGATAATCCTCCGCAAAGCGAGGGGCCAATGCGCCATTGTTGCGGTTGCTCCTGCATTCGTAGCATCTGTAATTTGCACCTGGTGAGTGGAGCTGCTGCAAACCGTTGCGGGTACAGGGTCTCAAAATCGGTACCGCTGCAGATATAGATCTCATCCGCTTCACAGGTTTCCGTGCCCATGTGTACGACCGGATACGTAATGGCGGTGACCACCTTTCCCCAGATAAAATCAACATTCCATTTCCGGCTCAGCCAGCCGGCAACAGCGGCAATGGCGTCTCTTGCTTCCACGATCATTTCTACCGGGCTATAAAGGCTGCCTTTTAGTCCTGCAGGTACAACGGCCGGCGACCGGCTAAGGGTTTGAGCAGGTGAAAGCAACTGATAACCCCGGTGCCTGTAGATATCGGCCAGCTCCTGTAATACGGCCCACTCATCTTCATGATAGGCCATATGCAGGGATCCCGCTTCTTCATACCAGATGCCGGCTTCCTGGCAGCATTCTTTCCAGATCGATTTTGAGTGTAAGGCGCGTTCATACAGGATCCCATCAGGTTGCCCAATGGGCCAGATCATACCAAAATTACGTACCGATGCACCTACGGCCTTCCCGGAACGTTCTATAATGGTTACCGCATAGTTCCGGGTGGCTAATGCACGGGCCGTAGCCAGTCCTGCAATACCGGCACCGATAACAATCGCTTTTTTTCTGCTCATACCGCTGTTTGGATTTATTGTAAAGATCCGGGTTTTCCGGTTGCTGTTGCGTTAAAGTAAAACGCAGAGAAAGGGAGGACGCTGAGCGTACGCCGAGGTCTTATAATTTAATCAATTGCAAAGGCTGACTAGTTAATTAACTGCCCTAAGCAGAGTCTTTGCATTCCCTGTGCTTTGGCGGTTAAAGCACGCGCCCTGGAAAATCAGGACCCCGCGGGTGACTGAAAAAAGTAGATCACCAGGAGCCACAGCCGCTCTTTGGTTTCATTCACCGGAACGTGTGGTAACCTTCCATCAAAGTAAAGCGAGTCGCCGGTATTGAGTTGCAGCTTTGCTGTGCCCAGCTGAAACCGGACCGGTCCGTTAAGAATATACAGGTACTCGTAGGCGTCGGTACTTACTGGTTTGCGCCGCGCCCCGGGCAGTAACTCCAGCAATGAAATCTGGAAGGAGCCGGCCGTGATCGTTTCTTCCAGGATGGAAAGATAGTTGAAGCCCACTGCCTTTTCCTCTTTTACATAAGGATGATAATTTTCACGCGGAATATGCAGATAGCCCGGAAAATCATCTTCTTTTACCAGTTCGGAAAAAAAAGAATCCAGCGGAATATTCAATTGGTGAATAATGGAGAACAGGGTAGGAATGGTAGGAATCATCCGGCCGTTTTCAATCTTTGATAACAACGCAGATCCCATACCCGTCCGGGCTGCAAGATCAATCAGTTTCAATCGCTGCTGATTACGATGTTTCCGGATGATTTGACCGATCCGGTGATAATTCAATGTATTCCTGGGCCGGTTGGTTTTGTTTTCAGCTGTTTCCATTTTTCGTTAATAATTAGAGGTAGGTAATAATGCCCCCTGATCGGAGTGGATTTCCGGATGACCCTGGCTCGCGGGCGGCAAGTTAGTGGAAAAAGCCTGAAATCTCCGGGCATTTTATTTGATCTGTTTCTTTTAAGTTTTGGGAGCGTATCGCCACATAATGGAGGTAAAAATAAAAATAAATTTTTCCTATTAAGAAAAAAAAATGTCTTATTTGGAAAATGTTATTAAATTAGCATTTGAATTTAACCCTGTGGTTGAATAACGATTGCCAAAAAAAAGCCAGGACGAGAACCAGACTTAACCCGAACTGATATGTGTGAAAAAAAAATCATCAGACTATTTTTTGCTGTGCTCCTTATATCCGTAACCTGCCGCCTTGCAGCACAGGATAGCAGCATAGCGAAACCGCAGGCAGTGATAAGGGACACTGTATTTCGTGGCCTGAACAGTCCGCCTGTAGACCTGCTGCATTACCTGCCCGCAAGTACGTTGCCGGTATTAATGGATGCAAAAGTGGCGGGTGTTACAACACTGCGCAAATCGTCTGAGCCCGGTATTCCTGCGTGGCTGCTGGTAAGAGGGTTGCACGGCCCGGTTACCAAACAAAGCGCGCTTTATTCCTTAACGCCCTTATATGTGGTAGACGGTATACCGCTGATACAAAATCATGCATTTCCGTTTGGGATCAAGCAGTATGATTACGAGCGGATCGGATCCGAAACAGATATTACCACGATGCTGAACATCAATGATATTGAATCGATAGAAGTGCTGAAGGATCCGGCAGCGATTGCAGCTTATGGTGTGCAGGGTATTGATGGGGTTGTGTTGATCCGCAGCCGGAAACCCATCCCCGGGAAATATCGCATTAACGTAAACCTGTACGGCGGCGTTTCATTAAAGCCCTATGATATTAAAACGGCAAACGGTCGTTACGAGCGCGATTTCAGAAAACCTTTTTACGACGCCTATGCCACGCAGCAGCAGCTGGCAGCCTTTCCTGCTTATTTAGCTGACTCCTCCAACACGGTATATTATGGTGCTGCCAACTGGGATGATCTTTATTATCAGAATGCCTGGCAACATTCCGTTAATGCGGCTATTTCCGGAGGCACGGAGCGGGCTTATTTCAGGTTGGGATTGGGGAATGTACGGGAGAACGGCGTGATGCGTAATACAGGTGTAGACCGGTATAATGTTTCAACGGCCATCGGTATGATGCCCTTTGATGATCTTACGATTACGACACAAATACAGCTGGGACTTACCGACCGGAGCCGCAATACCTTCCTGCGCGAGCGCTTTGCCGAACAGGAATATCTTCCTACGCTCGCTGCTCCGCTTTCACCCAATAAAGATTATTTGTCCGGTTATTATTCCTTACTCGACCGCTGGTCCTTCGATAAAAACCAGGATCATTTCCTTGCAGGGATGATCAAAGCAGCCTACCAGCTGAAAAACTGGAATCTCAGCAGCTCGTTCCTGATGAACTATCATGATAACAACCGGGACCTGTATTTTCCAACAACAGTGAATGATGGTAATAATTTTGCGTCCTATTTTATAGGGCTTGATAAACGGTCGGCCTGGAAAAACGAAATCAGCTATAAACCCGATTTGGGTGCAGATATGGTATTGCAACTTACCGGTGGCGCCGGGGCACAATGGGACCGCCGTAAGTATGATTATATTAAAGGATACCGTGGCGGGTCCGATTTTGTAAAGATCATTGCCGGCGGTTCCACACCTTCTTTCCAGAACGGAACGGTATTTGCCTTTAAGGATTATCTGAATCATAACCTGGTTTCCTTTTCAGGACGTGCCAACTTTATGCTAAAGAACCGGTATGAACTTACCGCTGCGGTAAGCAGGGAAGGATCTTCCTATTTTCAAAATGGTTACTGGTGGTTTACTTCTCCTTCATTGGCCCTTGCCTGGGATCTTAAAAACGAACTGCACCTGGCTCCGGCATTTTCCCTGTTAAAAATTAAAGCAGGCATTGGTCGTACCGGCCGCGTGTTTGATAACGACAGTTATGGATATGGACCGGTATACACGGTAGATAATGGTTACAACGGAGCGCCATTCATTCCTTCTTACGGATCGATGCCTACACTTACGCTTCCGTTTAGCCGGGGATATACCGGCTGGGGCATCGGATGGGCCTACGCAGATCAGGCCACGGTTGGATTTGAATTAGGCCTGGCTGAAAAATGGAATGTTGCAGCTACCTATTATTTACGGAACGATAAAAATATGGTAGCTCCGGTGCCGGTACCTACGGAGTATGGCTTTACAAAGGAATATAAAAATGGATTGGCAGTAAAGAACACCGGTGTGGAAGCCAGCATCGGAAGTTATTTTGGAACGGGCAGTTTTAAATGGAGCCCGGAGCTGTTACTGCATTGGAACAATAACCGCATTACCGCCCTGCCGGATGGATTAAACAGCATTCAATCCGATGGCCGCCGCCTGCAAAAGGGGCAGCGGGTAGATGCATTCTGGTTACTTGAAAACGAAGGCATTTATGAAACCGATGCAGCCGTACCTGTAAATCCTTCTACCAATCAGCGCTTAACCTATTATGGTGTTACTGTAAAAAGAGGAGACCCCCGCTGGAAGGATATGAACGGTGATTTTGTTGTGGATGATAACGACCGCATATTCCGGGGTAATATGTATCCTAAGATCAGCGGTGCTTTTAACCAGTCTTTTAATTACAAGAACTGGGAACTGAACCTGCTTACGGCATTTGCCCTGGGCAAATACCTGGTAAACGAAGCGGTGGCCAACCGGTTTGATTTTGCGAACCGGGAAGTATCGGGGAGCATGAGCGGCGTAAAAGAAGTTACCTTCTGGACCCAAATACCCGATCGCGAAAAATATCCGCTGTACAATCCCTGGAGCCTGGTGCAGCCTTACCAGCGGGACCAGACGCTGTTTTTGGAAAAAGCCGATTTCCTGAAACTGAAATCGGTCATGCTTTCCTATAGTATGAAAGACCTGGCCTGGGTAAAGAAAGCAAAAATTACATCCATGAAGGCCTATATCACGGCCAATAACCTGTTTACGGTGACGCCTTATACCGGCCGGGACCCCGAGCTTTCTAACTATATGGGGTATGATGACGGCTATGGCATCCCCTTTCCCCGGAGCTTTTCCCTTGGCCTGCAGTTAGACCTTTAATAAAATAAGACTTTTATGAGACCGTACAATATTCTATGGCTTTTTTTGACCGTTCTTTTCGTGCGCTGCGGAAAGGAACTGGATCTGCCTTCGCGCCATCAGGTGCCTGAAAATAATATGTGGCAGCAACGCAATGATGCCCGCTCGGGGGTTTTTGCCACCTATGGATTAATGCGTGCCGCCCTGGCGAATGAAAATGCATTTTTTGCTTATGGAGAACTAAGGGCCGGCAATTTCAGAGCCTCCAGTCGCGCCGACATCAGTGCCGTAACCACACAGCAGCTTAATGCTAATTTCGCCACCCTGGAAGAGTGGAAGGATTGGCGCCGCTTTTATGCCGTTATCGCACAGGCCAATCTTTGCCTGCAAAAACTGCCACAGGTGCTTGAAAAAGATTTCCGTTACAACGAACAAAATATGAAGGTGGATATGGCTTCGGTGCGCTTTCTACGGGCCCTGGCTTACTTCTACATTGTACGTATCTGGGGCGATGCACCGTTGATTGCAGATGTGGTGGATGGCAATTTCTCAGGTCGCGCCAGGGATCCGCAATCAAAAATACTGGATTTTGTAGAGCAGGAATTCATCGCAGCATCAGCAAACCTTCCGTGGAATTATGACGGCAGCCAGCCGGAGCAGATCGGCATCTATTACGACCAGGCGGGTAGCTTCTGGCTTTCCTGCATTGCCTCCAAGGCGGCCTGTTATGCCATGCTGGCACACCTATATGCCTGGAGGGGCGACTATGCTTCCTGTGAGTCCAATGCAAGATTGGTATATGAAAATACAAGCCTTGGGAAGTATTCATTTACATCCGCATCCACGCTTACTGCCGAAACCGGAGGCGTATTCAGCGCATTGGGCAACGGCGTTATTTTTTCCCTTACCGCAGATGCGCGCTACCAGGAATCTTCGGCAAAGGGGCACCTCGAAGACTGGACGCTGAGCGCGCCGCTGATTGATAAAACCGTTCCGGATGTATATGTACCGGCCGATTCTGTATTGCAGATCTTTAATGAGCCCAATGACCAGCGTTTTGCCATCAGCCCGGCGGGAGTGGTAAGCGGTGGGTATTTTCAGAACTTTACCAACCCTGTGCCCATGTTCAGTAAAATAAAAGCCCGCACATTTACCCAGCAGCCCTTGTTTAATAATTTTCAGTCGGCCATTGTTGTTACCCGCTATGAAGATATTGTATTGTTAAGAGCCGAAGCCCTGTATTATCTCAATGATCTGAACAATGCAGTGGTGTACCTGAATGCCGTACGTACCCGGCGCGGACTTGCCGAATTCAACCTGCAGACAGGCGGCAGTCTGCTCAATGCTATTTTAAAAGAGCGGCAGCGGGAATTGCTGGGAGAGGGGCAGCGTTGGTTTGACCTGGTTCGTAACCGTCAGGCCCACCTGTATGCTGGTTTGTCGAAGGATCAAATAGCGCAGGGAGCAGCGTTGTGGCCCCTTTCTAAAAATACACTGGCCAATAATACGGCCGTTCAACAAAACAGTTACTGGAAATAATATTCAATCTTAATAACAATGAATACGGCAAAATATTATTACATCCTCTGCCTGCTGTCGGTTGTGATGAGCCTGTCCTGCAAAAAGGATAATGCCTACAGGAATGATGAGCCCGGGGGCAGTAAACTTCCATATAATGTATATGAGTACCTGCAGCGGCAGGGACAGGGTTTCGATTCACTGCTTTTTATTATTAACCGGTCGGGCTTAAAAGATACCCTTGCTTCCCAGAATGTGACCTTCTTTATTCCTTCAGATGCCAGCATCAGGAGTGCCCTGGTAAATTACAACAACCGCCGCAGCGGACAGGGGCTTGCGCCGGTGGGGCTTAAAGACATTGATAGCTCTTCATTGCGTCAGTTGCTGGAATATTATATGGTAAGAGGGAGCTGGACGGCCGGCGCCATTGCTGAAAACAGGGATGGCTTATACCTGCGTACCGTGGGCGACCGCAGCATCAACGTAGCGCAGCGAACCACCAATGCAGAAGGCGTGGCCTATGGTGGCAGCCAGGTGTTGAAGTACAGCTTCACCTATAGCTCTAAATGGGAGGAAGACTGGTCCAGCAGCCGCACCAGCACTACCGATATCCGGCTTTCCAATGGCGTGGCACATGTGCTGGAACCGGGCCATATTTTTGGTTTTGGAACCTTTCATATCCGTGCCGCAGAACGCCAGAATTACTGGAGCGACTATTATTACTATTCTTCCGGTACCCTGTATTTTCCCAATGAAACCAATCGCGCCTGGGGACCGCTGGCTACAGCAGCCTTAAGGAACGGGAAACGGGTAACGGCCGTTTCGGCCAATGAAGTGATCATGGACGGGGCCGATTATATTGGCGATCCCCTGTATAAAATAAAGATCACCCTCGACAGCCGGGACAGTGTAACGGCCATCGTACCTGCAACGGCCCAGGCAGACCCTACACTTAAAAAACATGGTCCCAGCTATTTTGACCGCAACAAATTTACATTATACCTCGATTATCAGTACGACCGAACCAGTTCGCCGGCCGGTTCCCGCATCATTATAGAAGAAGTAAAACTCAATAAAAACTAATGGGCATGAACAAAAAACGCAATTATCTTTTAAGTGCTGTACTGGTACTGGCAATGGTTGCCGGGTGTAAAAAGACACCGCCTGTAACAGCGTATCTCAGCCCCAGGGTTAGTTTTGCTACCGATACTTATACCCCCGTTTTAGGTAGAAACCTTCTTGTGCTAACGCAGTTCAACGCGGATAAATCCAGCTATCTCCTCAACTTTGAGTTGCAGAACCTGCGGCGGGCCAACGGTGCACCTGCTCCGGAGCTTACAGCCCTTGTTACGGTAAAGGACTGGATAGAACGCTATACCGGCCTGGAAACTTCCCTGGCTGAAATTGAGGCCAAGCGGCAGCAGGTGCAAAAGCCTTATTTTACCATCCGTCCCGGCTCCGGCGACCTGGTTTTTGCAGCGGCTTCTTCTGCAGTGATTCATGGAAAACCGGATACAGATTCCCTCTATCTTTTTGATATTAATGTGTCTAATAATACCGGCGCCAGTAAATTGTTTGCTAACCAGAAACTGATTCCGTATAAGGAAATACCCTACGAACCTTTTGAGTACAATAAAGAAACGCGTAAACCGCTTACCGAAAATTTTCAAACCTATCCGCCGGGGAATACGACTTCAATTACGGTTCCCAAACAGGTACGGTTAACCACTGCCACCAATCTCTATTATACCACCGATAGCATCCTGCAACCCTATATGGCTGCGGTGTATTTCAGGAAAACAGGAAACGGCAGTTCGCTTACATTCCGTTTCTTAAATCAGGATTCGCTGCCGATTAACCCCGCCAAATTCAGCAATACCAGGTGGACGGAACTGGTGCACGGGTTCAATATGCAAATGACAAGCAGCTATGTGAAGTATGATGCTGCCTATCCTATACCGCTTACGCCCATTACCACCAAGTATGCTTCGGGCGGACTGGCCAAAATATTATTTGAGTATCCCCGCAGGGGTTTTGGCAATACCCTGCGCAATGGCGTGTTTGGTCTTAATTTTTCCATATACGAACCGGGAGACTGGGAGATTGTCTTTCATTTCAAAAAGAACCTGAAGTTTGAGAACGATTAATAACTGCGAACAACAAAAGATATGAACGGAACGATACACAGATCCATGGCCTGCTTGTTCCTGCTTGGCATTTTAGGGCTTGGCCGGTTACATGGTCAAACCATAAAAGCCTCGGGCAGGGTAATCGCTGCAGACAACAAAGAACCCTTAAGTGGCGCCACTATTACCGCCTGGAAGGGTCGGCCACTGAAAGCGCTCATTACCACCGATCAGCTGGGTAATTTTAGTGTACAGCTTAAACCGGGAGAAGAAATCGAAGTGTCTTATGCCGGGTTTCTTACAGCCCGGAAGGCAGCTTCAGATACCCTTTTGTTTGAGTTGGAACGATCCTCCAGTGATATGAACCAGGTGGTGGTAGTGGGGTATCAGCGCAAGCAAAAGGAAACGATTACCGGCGCCATTACGCGTATTACGGCAGATGATATCAAAGACATTCCTTCGGCCAACCTGGAGGAGCTGATGCAGGGCCGGGTGGCAGGGCTGAATGTGCAGATGAATACCGGAGCCCCGGGCTTCAGGGGCGCGGCTACCATACGGGGGCTTTCCAGTATCGGAGCTACCGGCAGCGGCGATAATGCCTACGTAAATGCCAACTCACCCCTGTACATTGTAGACGGGGTGCCCATTGATGCCGATGCCGGTTTTGAATATGGTTTTCAATCCATTGGCCCCGGTACCAGCCCGCTTTCCCTCATTCCTGTAGAAGATATCGAAACCGTGGATGTAATGCTCGATGCCCAGGCTGCATCACTCTATGGCTCACGCGGAGCTAACGGGGTAATTGTAATCACCACCAAAAAGGGAAAATCAAAAATACCCATCATCACTTATGTAGGCAATTACTTTATGAATACCGTGCCGCCGCTGCGGAATACCATCGGGGGCCAGGAAGAACGGTTGCTGCGGGTGAATACGGTGTATAATAATGGTGATTACGGATATATCTACCAGATCAACAAACAGCCCTTTATTTCAGATAGTCTCAATCCTTTTTATAACAACGCAACCAACTGGCAGGGGATTTATTACACACCTACCTACAATCATTCGCACAACGTTTCCGTTGCCGGCGGGGATCAGGCACTGAATTATAAAGCCAATGTGAACTATTATTCTGAAAGGGGCGTGATCCGGAATACCGGCTTTGATCGCTATGCCGCTACCATGAGCTTAGGTTTCAATCCCAACGAAAAGTTCAGGATCAATGCACAGGTTTTTGCGGCCATTGGTAACAAACTCAAGGGCAGCGGCAACGGGCTTACTGAAGTAGGGGCCGGATCCAATGTGGCATCCTCATTGCTGCCCGGGCCTTCCTTTTTCCTCGATGTGTCCCAGTTTTCCGGTGCCATCTATAGTACCAATGATGCAAAAACACATAATTTCCGCTCTTTTGTAGACGCGTCCTATGAGGTCATAAAGAATGTGCGGCTGAGTTCCAATACCAGTTACGATTATACTATGGACAGTGAAGACTTTTTTAAACCGGCTGCTGCAGATGCCAATCGCACCCGTCTCTATGGTTTTTCGGCACGCCGTTCCAGTTTGTATAATCGCAGCCAGATCAACTACACCGAAACGTATCATGATAAGCATACCATTTATGCCTCTGTATTCAGTGAGTTAACAGTAGATAACAGTACTGGTTATGTGATCGAAAACCGCAATGGTCCCAACGATTCTTACTGGGGACCTTTTGGCTACAACTCCTGGTACTCTAACTACGCCGGAGTACAATACAACAGCGGCCCGGGTACCAATGAATACAAAACCACGCATACCATTGCGGCAGCCGCAAACCTGCAATACAACTTCATGAAAAAATATGTGATCGATTTTAGCTACCGGCAGGACGGAAGCTCTTACGCAGGAGCTAATAACCGCTGGGCACGGAATCCCTCCATGGGCTTGCGCTGGAATATCGAGAAGGAGCGGTTTATGGAAAACGTAAAATGGGTAACTGCAGCCGATCTGCGTTTTACCTATGGGATCAATCTGCGCCCCACATCAAATATTTATGCTTCTCAGGGACAGTTTGGCGTAAGAGGCGCCTATAACAATGTAGTGCGCATCGGACCAATATTGGGATACCTGCCCAACCCCGATCTGCGGCCGGAGCGCGTGGAAACCAAGAACCTGGGGGGCGATTTCTATTTGTTTGCCAACAGGATCGGCCTTTCTTTTAACCTGTACGAAAAGAATATTGATGACCTGATTTATGAAACCCCGCTGGCCGATGCAACGGGTTTTCAAAAAACATTTTCCAATGATGCAGCCCTTACAAACAGAGGACTTGAGGTTTCGCTCACCTTTCGGCCCGCCCGTCCCGGAAAAGATTTTAACTGGAACGTATATGTAAACGGATCGGCCATCAAGCAGATCGTACGCCGTTTGCCGGGGAATGCCCTGGTTTGGTACAGCGATAATAATTCGGTTATTGCCCGTGTAGGCGCGGGACAAAACAACTACCTGCTGATATCGCAGGGGGTGTTTGCGGCCAACAAAGAGGTGCCGGTAGACCCCGTAACCGGTCTGGGATTGCGCAATGGGTATAGCAGTTCCTATTTTCAGGCAGGCGATATCCACTTTAAAGATGTGGATGGTAACTATGTAATTGATGGAAACGATCTGCAGGTAGGCGGCAGCTTTGAACCGGTGTTTACCGGGGGCTTTGGCGGTATGCTGATGTATAAAAACTTTAACCTTACCGTAAGCGGATCGCTGCTGATGAAACGTACCCTGCGCAATAACGCACTTTCTCAACGGTTGCGCAATTACCAGGATCCGCTTGAATTGAAGGATGAAAACGGGGATGGTGTTGTAGATGCACCGGCTACGTTTGTAGATATCAGCGACGTGGATTATTACCGGCTGGGACATACCAATGCCCGGTATCCCAATCCTTTCCTGGTGAACACCGGTACGGAATCTTTAAGAGACGGACAAAGCCTGTTTGAAGAGGATGGCTCCTATGTAAAATTCAACAGTGCCACCCTTGGTTATAATTTCAATAAAACCTGGCTTACCAACATGCTGAAACTTCGGAATGCAAGGCTGTATGTGACCATAAAAAATCCCTTCCTGATATCCCGCTACTCGGGCCCCAATCCAGAAACGGTAAACAGCCTGGGGCGTGATTACCTGGGTAATTATCCCAATACCCGGGCTTATACCATCGGGATGAATGTGGAGTTCTAAAACTGAATTGTAAAAAAATAAATGATAGATACATGAAGAGGTTGCATCAATTATTATTCCTGCTGTTACTGGTATCGGCCGCTGCATCCTGCAAGAAGTTTTTGAATGTGGAGCCGGCAGACCGTACCGGATCGAACTCTTTCTGGAAAACCCGGGAAGATGTAGAAGCAGCGGTGATCAATTGTTACGGATTCCTGTTCCAGAAGTTCAATGATTTTAACTCGCCGGTGATTCCCGCCGTAGGCGATATGCGTTGCGGCGGTATCGCGGGCAGTATTGCTTCGGGTCAGCTGGGCCAGGGTTTTTATACCCTGTCGCAAAACGATCTCTCCAATACCACCAACCTGGGTGTACCGGAACGATATCATCTGAACGATATTGATGATTGGGGGCCTTATTTCGAATCCATTGCCAATTGCAACATCACGCTTTCGGAAATTGAGAAAATGAAAACGCTTACCGAAGCGGAAAAAAAACGGTATGTTGCAGAAGTAAAATTTGTACGGGCCTTTACCTATTTTTATATCTGCCGGTTGTATGGCGATGTACCTTTTTATACCCTGCCCTACGATAAAACGCCCAGACCCCGTACTTCTTTTATTACCATTTTTAATACATTGATTGCAGAGCTGGATGCGGTGAAGGATGACCTTAACTGGACGGCCACCAACCCATCCGACCTGGGCGTGCGCGCCTGCAGGGGATCGGTATACACCTTAATTGCACATATGAATATGTGGCTGGCGGGTTTTGATAAGGCCAACCAGGCAAAATACTGGAAGGATGCGGCAGAAAAGTGCCAGGCTGTAAAAAACAGCGGAGCCTTTGAATTATTACCCATTGAGGAAACCAAGCGCATTTTTAAAGGAAAGACCAAGGAAAGTATTTTTGAGTTTGAGCTCAACCGCAATTATGGCAATACATCCCTGTACGTAAACCTGGGACAATGGATGACGCATTCACCGATTGTGGACTATGGAGCAAACAGTGACTTATATTTTGTACGGCCATTAATGGAACGTATTTATCCGCCAAGCCTGCCCGATAAAAGAAGAGATACCTGGTTCTACCTGCCTTATAGCAATAACCAAACCTTTATGTTCTTAAAACAGATCAATGTGGCTGATCCTACGGGCTACTGGAGTTTTGAGGATAACCTGATGGTCTTCCGTTATGCTGATGTACTGTTGCTGGGGGCAGAAGCCCTGGCAAACCTGGGTACCAACAATACGGAAGCCATCAGTATGTTAAATACGGTGCGCACCCGGGCCGGTACGCCGCTGTTTGTTGCCGGGGCCGAAGATCTGAAGGATGCGGTTTTCTGGGAACGCCAAAAAGAGCTCATAGGGGAAGGCCACCGCTGGTACGATTTTGTACGCACCGGGCGGGTAACGGATCCCAACCAGATCATTACCTATTTGACCCAGGATCAGTTTGACCGCGGAGCCTGGACCTGGCCCATTGATGCAAAGGCCCGGCAAAATAACCCGGAGATCGTGCTCAACCTGTATTGGGTACGGTAACGAACCTGTAGTAAACTATAAATCGTGATCGTGTAAAAATAATAGTTCGATGAAAAAAAATCCACTGATCGTTTATCTATGTGTGCTGTTGGCCCTGGCTGCATGTAACAAGAAGGAGTATTTTAAAGATACCGGTTTGCAGTCTGGTGTTTTCAAGGAAGATATATACGAATTCCTCCAGCAGCGGCCCTTCCTGTTCGACTCACTGGTACAGGTCATTGACCGGGCTGGTATGAAGTCGGTGCTTCAGAATGAATCGGTGACTTTTTTTGCGCCACCCGACCGCTCCCTGATGTTATTGATGAATGCAGTGAACGGCAATCGTTACGCGCAGGGAAAAGACAGCCTTCGCATTTCCGATATACCGGGTGATATCTGGCGGAAGTATTTAGCCCGTTATATTTTTAAAGGCCGCTACATGATGAACGACATCAGCCGTGTCGATTTTGCAAGGGCAGCACTGTACCCCGGTCAGAATATCGAATCTTACGACGGCTATATTATGAATATGGGTGTGGTATACGGTGCCTATTCGGGTACACAGGATGTGGGCCCCCGTACCATCTGGCTTTCAGCTATAGGAGATAATCTTACGGATCTGGCAAAAGCACTTACGGAGCCGGTAGCTACATCCAACCTGCAACCTAAGAACGGCGTGATGCACGCATTGGCCGGCACTGCCTTTTTTGCCTATGGTTCCGACTTCGAATCGGTGGTGAATGATAATGTGCCGTAGCGGCAGACCGAAATGGTGTGATGTTTAAAAATGATTTAAAGTACAATTATGTATAAAACGAATTATATCCTGTTTTTCCTGAGCTGCTGTCTGCTATGGGCCTGCCGTAAAGAAACAGCGCTGGGAACCTATCCCTACGGATCGGACAAAGAACCGCTGAATGTAAAGCTGAGCACAGAAACCCTGCGGCCTTCTGTAAGTGCCCCGGGCAGTACCGTAACGCTTTATGGATCGGGTTTCTCCAAATATAAAAAGGAAGAGCTGCTGGTGCGGTTTAACGGGGAACCTTCAGAAGTGCTTACGGTATCCGATACGCGCTTAGAGGTAAAAGTACCGGTAAGGGCCAGCAGTGGCATGATCACGCTTACGATCAATAAGCAGGTATTGCCCGGTCCGCAGCAACAGATCAGCGGCCCGGTATCGATCGATGCCACTTTTAAATCCTTCCCCGGTGCCAGTGGCGGAAGTGTGGCTGGCATCCGTTTTCAGGATGACGGTAAATATGTGATCGTGGGTAATTTCAGCGACTATGATAATTCCGGCGAGGCCGACGGGATGAACGGGATGGCGCGGCTGAACTCCGATGGTTCCATAGACCGAAGTTTCAAAACGCGCCGGGGATTTTTGGGAGGATATGTGCGCGACGCCTTGCCATTGCCGGACGGGCGCTACCTGGTTGCCGGCAGTTTTAGCAGCTATCGCAACCGCTTTCTGGGCCGGGTACAAAATATGATTACCCTGAACGCGGATGGTTCTCCGGATACGGCACTGGTACGATACAACGGTCTTGAGCGGGTGGATACCGTTCCGGTGTTTGCCCTCGGATTTGATGCTCCGGTATCGGCCCTGCACCGGCAAACCGATGGTAAAATTGTACTCACCGGCTCTTTCCGTCAGGTGTTCCGGAAAAACTATGGAGGTCTTTCTTCCGATGGTAAGCGGGATTCGGTACGTGTAGACACCCTGCATATTAATTACCTGGCCCGGCTGAATGCCGATCTTACCATCGATACCACTTATAACTACGACCGCCTGCTTCCTGCAGGAAAACCTGCGGTAAACGGAAGCATTCTCGATTCGTATCTCAATAGTGCCGACCAGCTGATGATTGCAGGATCTTTTACTACCTTCAATGGTGCTGCCGCGGTGCGTCTGGCGCGGCTGGATACACTGGGCGCATTGGATCCCTCCTTTAACGTAAGTACCGGGCCGGATAATACCGTTTCTTCCATCAATCAGTTGCCAGATGGCAGGGTAGTAGCCGCCGGCTATTTTGTAAATGTAGCAGGTAAACCCGCTAAAAAGGTGGCGTTGTTTACAGCTACCGGAGCCCTGGACAACAGTTTTGACCCCGGCGAAAGCACAGTGGGCTCACTGATGCATACCCGGGTATTGGATAATGGAAAGATACTGGTTAGCGGTTTCTTTGATATGTTCCAGGGGTATAAGCGGGATGGGGTAGCGATCCTTGAACCCGACGGAAAATTAAGCGCCACGTATAATAATTTCGGTGGCTTTAAGAATGGGTTTGTAACAGCATCGGCACCCCTTGCCGGGCGTAATTCCCTTGTGCTGGTAGGGGCATTTACCGCCTTTGATCTCAAGTCACTGTCGGGTATCGTTAAATTGAAATATTGATCGGATTATATAAATTCTTGAGCATATGAACAAACTAAAGTTCGGTATAAAGGCAGCAGGCATGGGGCTGATGATAATGGCAACGCTGTTGCAGGGCTGTAATAAACCGGTGCTGGCAGATCAAACAGGGATAGGAGGGGCTCCGCAAATCAGTCTGAAAAAGAAAAAGACCCTGTTGATTGTATTGGATGGCGCCGTAGGTGCTGCTGTTGAAGAAGCCAATCTTCCAACGATCAAAAAAATGCTGGATAACAGTGTGTATAGTTTCTATGGGCTCATTGATACGATCAGTAATGATGGCACTACCTGGGCCGACTTGGTAACGGGCACCCGTTTGAACAAACACAATGTAAAAACAGAAAGCTTTGCTTCGGCCAACTTTGTACAATATCCTAGTTTTCTGAAGCGGCTAAAGGATAATGATAAACAATTCCGGGCGGTGGCGTTTACGACGCTGCCCCTGCTGGCTACGGGGTTGTTTGGTGCAGAAATGGAAAAGCATCAGCACCTGCCGGATAATGATCTTGCCGCTAAAGATTCAACGGTTAACCGGTTAAAGTCCAATGATGCGGACCTCCTGCTTGTGGATTTTTCATTGGCAGAGCGTGTCGGGAAAACCTACGGTTTCGGTACCGGTATAACGCAATACCGCACGGCATTGCAAACCCTGGATAGCTATATTGATGAGATGATTTATACCCTTCAACACCGGGATACCTATGAAAAAGAAGACTGGTTGGTTGTGGTTACCTCTACCCACGGAGGCAAACCGGATGGAAGCTATGGCGGCAATGCCAGTCAGGACCGGAATGTATTCAGTATTTATTACAGTCCCAATCTGAAAAAAACGGCCATCCCGCGTCCGTTGATCAACCTTCCCTATGAAGGGAATTTTATGTATTTCTCTAATCCTGGTAACCGGTATACGCAAACCAGCAACCCGGCCTATAAACTGGGCAGTCAGAATTTTACCGTTGAATTCCGGGTGAAAAGTGCAGGGGGAACGAGCGATCCTGCCTTTATCAGCAATAAGGACTGGAATAGTGGTGCCAACCCCGGTTGGGCAATTTTCAGAACCAATAATTCCAATACCTGGGGCATTAACCTGGCCAACCAGGCGCGATCCCGAAAAGACCTTACCGTTATCGGGATTATCGGAGATAATAAATGGCATATGCTTTCGGCTTCCTTTAACCGCACGGGGCTTTTATCTGCTTACCAGGATGGTGTGTTGTCAAAAACAGCAGATATCTCCTCTATTTCATCCAGTAGTGTGGATGGTCCTTATCCACTGGTAGTGGGCGACGATGGTACCCGGGTTTATAATGGTAGTGGTACCGGTAGTATTAACAGTTATATTACAAATGTGCGCATCTGGAATACGGTGCTGCCGGCGGATGTAATAAAGGATTGGCAATACCTCGATATTACTTCCAGTCATCCTTTTTATAATAACCTCATCGGGTATTGGAAAATGGACGATGCCAGCGGCACACTTATTAAAGACTATAGTAAAACCGGTGCCGATATGGTGCTTACGGGTAATGCTACCCGTCCTTTTGTTGCGGATATTTTAAACCCCTCCACAGTGGATACCCGCATATTGACACCCGGTTTGATCGATCATTCCTTCCGCATCATGACCTGGATGGGCATGCGGGTCGATTACCAGGCCTGGGCACTGGATGGAAAAGTGTGGAGTGGTAATTAGAGCGGAATATAGCGTACCGGGCTCCGGTATAAACAGAAGCCTGGTTACTCCTTTCAGAAGTTTGGCACACAGTTATTCTTCAATAAAATATACCATTATGAATTTAAAATGCTGGCGTAACCAAGTAATGCCTGGCTTTTTTCTGATCTGTATCACAATTATAGGAGCAGGTTGGATACACACGCCTATTCCTTCTCAAAAAACAAGAAGTAATAAAATTCTAAAAGTATCTACGGAAGGTTGGACAATTATCGGAACCGAAAATGTAACTACCGGAAGTCTCCAGCATGTTTATGAAGCATCCAGTGACGATTACCCCAATGTGGACCCACCGGATTTTTGGGAGATTACTGGTGGTCATATTGTTTTCGATTCCCATGAATGGAAAATATGGGTTGTATGGGATAACCCTGGCACCGGCACTGTTGCTGCATACAGGGCAGATAGTACATTACTTGCTTCAGAAACAGTATACATAACCGGTAACCCTCCTGAATAATTTACTGTAACAAGAACAACAACTATGCGATACATTTTCTGGCTGTTCCTGCTAGCCTCTTTAAACGCAGGAGCACAAAAAAACGAAACCCAGCACATCGTATTCATTTCGGTGGATGGTTACCGCTGGCAGGAATTGTTTAACGGCATGGATAGTTCGCTGGCCAATAAGCGCCAATACCGTAAAACAGACAGTGCGGCGCTTATGGCGAAATACTGGGCCAGTACAGCCGAAGAGCGCCGCGCAAAGCTGATGCCGTTTTTCTGGAACACCATTGCTTCCAAAGGACAGCTTTATGGAAACAGGGATTGGGGCAATTATGTAAACGTGCGCAATGCATACTGGTTCTCCTATCCCGGAAGGGCAGAAACGATCACGGGGTACTATGATTCAAAGATCAATTCAAACGGGTATCCCGATAATCCGAATACGAACCTGTTTGAGTTTATAGAAAAACAAAAAGGCTTCGAGGGAAAGGTAGCGGTGTTTGCCAGCTGGGATGCGGTGGATCGTATTGTGAACCGCCACCGGAATCATCTGCCACTGATCAACCCATACGAAAAAGTGGAGAGCGGCAAGCTTACGGAAGCGCAGGAACTGGCCAACGAGCTGCAGGACTACCTGCCCAAATATTATGGCGATGAAGAACGGTGGGATATGAATACCTATGCCATTGCGAAGAGTTATATCCTGGCCCGCCACCCACGTGTGGTATATATCGATTTCGGTGATCCGGATGTGCTGGCTCATTCCGGCCGTTATGATTTTTACCTGGACGCTGCGCATTATATCGACCAGATGATTGGCAGTTTGTGGAATGCGATGCAGCGGGATCCCTTTTACCGGAACAAAACCACTTTTGTGATTTGTCCGGATCACGGCCGCGGAAGCGGTAAAGACTGGGTAAGCCATGGTACATCCGCCGCCGGATCGAACAATACCTGGCTGGCAGTAATAGGACCCGACACGCCGGCCACCGGTGCTGTTAAAACAAAAATGCAGCTTTACCAGGATCAGTTTGCCCAAACAATGGCCAAGCTGCTGGGGCTCGATTTTAAGGCAGAGCACCCGGTGGGCATGCCCATACCTTCCGTAACAGGCCGGTAAAGCAACGGCAGATAGTAGCTGCAAAAAAATGTTTTTGTTGGAATGATAACCTCTGGTGATTTAATGTTATTTCTTGGACCGGGCAATCCGCTGCAGGCGCATACGGCCCCGCTCCCGGAATTAAAGGTGGGGGAGGTACTGATCCGGAACCGGTTTGTAACCCTTTGCGGCAGCGACCTGCATACCTATAGCGGTAAACGAACCGAAGCCTGCCCGACCGTATTGGGACATGAAGTAGTGGGCGCAGTGGAACGGATAGGTGCTGGCCACTCAGGAATGGATCAGCAGGGCCGTTTACTTTCGGCGGGCGACCTGGTTACCTGGTCGGTTTTTGCAAGTGATCCGGAGTCTTATTATGCCCGCATAGGGATGCCTCAGAAAGGTGAAGGGCTTTTTAAATACGGCCATGCGCAGGTAACGGCAACCGATACTTTTCATGGCGGATTATCTGAATACTGTATATTAAAACCAGGTACGGTCCTGCTGAAGATACCACCAACGCTTCCGTTACCTGTTGCGGCCACCGTAAATTGTGCGCTGGCCACGGCTGCCGGGGCATTGCGGCTGGCAGGTACGGTTACCGGCAAGCGGGTTATGATATTTGGAGACGGGCTGCTGGGACTGAGTTGCGCAGCTATGTGTAAAACGGCGGGTGCTGTTTGGGTGGGCGTAGCTGGCACCAGATCTCGTCGTTTAAAACAGGCGGCTGGCTTTGGAGCGGATGTGGCCTTTGCAGCGGCCTCCGCGTCTTCAGTATGGACAACCATGCAGGAACAATTTCAATGGAAAGGTGTGGATTTGGTTTTTGATATGAGCGGCGCGCCGGAAGCCATGGAGCAGGGGCTGAACCTGCTGGCCATTGGAGGTATTGCCGTTTGGGCCGGTGCCGTTTTTAAGAACAGGCCGGTGCAGGTAGATGCGGAGCAACTGGTACGGCGGCTTATTACCATTAAAGGATTACATAATTACAATACCGATGACCTGGTAACAGCACTGGATTTTGTTACCCGGCACTGGAATCGTTACGCATTTGAAAATGTAGTGGAACGGCAGTTTCAATTGGCGGAGGTCAATGAAGCGTTTGCGTATGCCCTTCGGGAAAAGCCGCTTCGCGTAGGGATCCGGCTGCCGTAGAAAGGGGATTCGATGATGGCCACTGAGTTACAGAAACACTGAATGAAATTGGTTTGGGCTATAAGGAATGATGCATGCGATATTTTTATCCTGAGCCTCTGTGCTTCTGTGGCACCCAATCAGAAAGTTATATGAAAAGAACAAAAACATACCGGGCACAGCAATGGCGCATGTTGTTGGGAACCATGTTCTGTTACCTGTTCTTTTATATGGGCCGGCATAACTTTGGATGGGCCGCAAAAGAAATTACGGAAGACCTGCATATTTCTTATTCGCAGGTGGGATGGATCAATTTCTCCATGCTGATGGGATATGCCATCGGTCAATTGATTAACGGCAACCTGGCCGATCATTACAGTCCGCGAAAGATGGTGCTATGGGGCGGACTGGCTTCGGTAGCAGCTAATTTTGCCATCAGCTTTTCACATTCATATAGCATGATCATGCTATTGTGGACTCTCAATGGTTATTTTCAATCGCTGGCCTGGGCACCCGGAAGCCGGATCATTTCCAACTGGTGGTCCGAAGATGAAAGAGGACGGGCCTTTGGATTGTATACCATGGCCGCCGGTTTTTCAACCGTCCTTACCTTTTTATGCTCCATTATGATGGTACATCAGCATGCTTCCTGGCAGTTGCTGTTTCGCCTGCCGGTTTTGTTTTTGCTGGTGGCCGTAATTGTATTTTACCTCGTCGTAAGGGATCAGCCCTCCGATATAGGGTTACCCAATCTTATACGGGAAATGGAAAAGGCTACAAAAGCCAACTGGAAAGAGACCTATCGGCATGTATTCCGGAACCGCGAATTTATGATGGCCTCGCTGGCCATGGGTTTTGAAAACATGGCACGCTATGGGCTCATCACCTGGGTGCCCGTGCACTACCTGGGCAGCAACTGGCAGCAAAATCCGCAGAACCTTTGGGCCATCCTCTTATTGCCGGTAGGAATGGCCATCGGGGCGCTTTTTTTTGGAACGATTTCGGACCAGTTGCTGAATTATAACCGGCCGGCAGCCATCCGTATAGGGATGCTGGCGAGTGCAGTGGTCACACTGATGATTTGTTTCAGCCCAACCATCAACCTTATAGCGGGTGGTGTGCTGATGTTTACCGCCGGTTTTTTTGTGTATGGGCCGCAATCGGCATTTTGGCTGATGAGTCCTGATCTCCTTACAGAAAAATACATCGGAACCGGCGTGGGAATCATGAACATGTCGGCCTATGTATTTGCCGCCATCGGTGACCCGCTTTGGGGATACCTGATCGACAAAACGGGAAGAACATCCAGTGTGTTTGGGGCTGTAATCATCATTTGCCTGCTTTGTGCCGCCACGATCTCCCGCATCCGTTATAAAGATCAAAAACGCTACCCGGTGGCCGGCATTTGAAGCTGCCGTATCTGACTCCCAAAATGCCAATACCTTTGTGTTATGGTAAAAGCCCAGGAAAAGGACCGGTCTGCCGTTGTAGAGATCCTTACAGAAGCCTTTCAGGATAATAAAAGTGTTCACTACATCATTCCGCAGGATGCAAAACGTCTGCAGCGTATAGCGCTCCTGATGAACTATTCGTTCGATCTATGCATGTTATACGGGGAAGTGTTCCTGAGCGAAGACGGCCGGGGCTGTGCCCTGGTAGTATTCCCCGATAAGAAAAAGACCAGCCTGCAAGCAATGATGCTGGATCTGAAACTGATTCTGGGCGCAACCGGTATCCGCCATGCAATAAGGGCGATGAAACGGGAGGCGGCGCTCCGGGAACGCCAGCCGTCCGGTCCCTTATATTACCTTTGGTTTATTGGTGTACGCCGGGATGCGCAGGGCAGGGGTACGGGAACCGGACTGCTGCAGGAACTGAAACAGCGGGCCCGCAGCACCGGACGGATCTTTTGCCTGGAAACCTCTGCGTTACAAAATATTCCCTGGTATGAAAAGAACGGGTTCCGGATCTATAATGAACTGGATCTTGGATATCCCCTGTATTTTATGAAAGCGGAAGCAAATACGGAAGAAGCGGCATCGGCGTATTTATAACCGGTGATAACACCGGCCGGCTTTGTACGGGCCGTTTAATTATTTCCTGAATTGTTCTATATTTACGACATGATGAACGACGATACGTTGTTATATGAAATATCGTTGGGAAATGAAACTGCTTTCAGCCGGTTTTTCAATTTGCACAGAGATAAGGTTTATGGATACCTGTTATCTTTTGTAAAACTACACGAAATTGCGGAGGAGCTGACACTGGATGTGTTTTTTAAAATATGGCAGAAAAAGGAAACCTTGCAGGTGGTGCATGAGCCGCAGGCCTATCTTTTTACCATTTCCAAAAACAAAGCGCTCGATTTTTTAAAGACGGCATCCAGGCATGCACAGGTGCAGCAGTGGATCGCAGAACAGATCCGCACGGTTCAACAGGGCATAGCCACGGCGAATGCCGCCCAGCAACTGGAGCATAAAGAATTATTGACCCTGGTTTTAAATGAACTGTCGCCCCAACGAAGGGTGATCTTAACCCTAAGCAGGGTAGAAGGACTAACACATGACGAAATTGCCCGGCGCCTGAATATCTCCCGGAGTACCGTGAAAAATACTATTTCCCACACACTCAAAACCCTGGAACAACTGCGGCGCACCCTGGGAGTGGAAACCTGCTGGTTGCTGTTCCTGGCCGAACGGTTCTGGCAGCGATAAAGAGCGGCTCCCGGTTCCGGTCGTCGTTTTTTTAACAGTCCTCGTGGTTTTCTTGTTGCCCCGGCTCCCGAAAAGAAGTCTGACAATCTTTTTAAAAAAAAACTGCAGCAATAGTCCTGTCGGATCTGTTTTGTCGTCATTAGGAATGAACAAACTATTGACTATGTCATCCAACCCGGCAAGACTTGATCTGCTTTTTAAAAAATACATTGACAGCTCCTGCACTCCGTCTGAACTGGAGGAGTTCTGGCAATTGTTATCCGAGCTTACCGATAATGAGCGGCTGGCTATCGGACTGCATGATGTATGGTATCAGCGGGAAACCAGGGCTATACTCCCCGATGCCCAGTGGGATAAGGCATATGCGCGGCTGCATAACGCTATTAGCCAGCAGATGCCAAAAACAAGCCGGGTGGCTGCACTGCGGCACTACCGCCGCTGGGTGGCTGCTGCGGCGATCCTGTTATTGCTGGCCGGCAGTTATTGGTTTTTTGGAACATCCCGGCCAGGGAAGGAAACCGGCCGGTCAGCGGTAGCCGATGGAAAATCCCCGGCACAGCCACCGGTACGGGTATTGACGCTTCCGGACGGAACCGTTGTTACATTAGGTCAGCAAAGTGAGTTGTACTATGATGCTTCATTTACAAGTAGTGCCGTTCGCCGTGTAAAGATTACGGGGGATGCCTATTTTGATGTGATGCATGATGCGCAACGCCCTTTTGTGGTAAGTACCGGTAGTTATGATATTAAAGTGCTGGGTACCGCGTTTGATATACGGACCAATAACGGAAAATTCCAGATAACCGTTACCAGGGGAAAAGTGCGGGTGGATGAGGCCGCTACCCAAAAGCCTGTAACGGTGCTGCTACCAGGCAATCAGCTTACCATACAGGGTACTGCTAAAGCCGCCGAAATAGCCACACAAATCGATTCGGCGGCGGTTACACGATGGACGCGGCAGGATCTGACCTTTAACGACGATACCTGGCAAACGGCTGCAACCCTCATCCGGGAGCGGTTTGGGGTGGATGTGGTATTCCTGGAACCCGCATTGGCCGCCTGCCGGTTTACCGGCGACTTTAGCGAAAAATCATTAAACGATTGTCTGGACATTATTTGTATGCTCACCCATTCCGGATGGCATCGGAAAGGAAGTCATACGATAGAAATAGATGGTCCGGGTTGCAAATAAAATAAGGGATATATGAAAAAGGCTACACTAAGTACGAGTTAGTGCAGCCAGGATCTAAATAGCTATTCGTTAACATTTAAATCAATTTAAAGGTATGAAAAAATATGCCTTTGGGAGGCCTTTTTTTGACGGGGCCGGGAGTAAGACTGTTCGCCGGAAAATTACGTACGCGATGAAACTGAGTTTTGTAATCTTGTCATTGATTTTACTAACGTTGAATGTATTGCATGCGCGGCCATCAACAGCGCAGAATATAGAACGGACGGTGGTAGCCATAAACCAGGAACCAACATCATTAAAGCAGGTGTTTGCACAAATTGAACGGCAAACCCCTTTTCGCTTTGCCTATATTGAAGCCCAGGTAGGAGCTTATACAAAGCTTGTAGTACCGGGTGGCCGGCGGCTGCTTCCGGAGCTGCTCAACAACCTGCTTGCGCAAACAAAACTGGATTACCGTCTAAAAGGCAATACCATCGTGGTGCTGGAGAATACACAGAAACCGGTAACACCGGTAGAAAAAGCGGCACATACCCTTAGTGGCGTGGTGCGTAATGAAAGTAATGATCCGCTGGAAGGTGTATCCGTATCTGTAAAAGGTACACAGGCAGGAACCGTCACAACAAGGGATGGTCTTTTTACTTTGGAAGTACATACGGGCGATCTGCTTGTTTTTTCACGGATCGGCTATATGCCCAGGGAGGTTGTTGTGGGAAGTCAAACAATGATCGAGGTAACGCTTACCGCCCTGGAGGGACGTATGGATGAAGTAGTGGTGGTGGGCTATGGTTCACAAAAGCGCCTGAATATGACCGGTGCAGTGGCCTCCGTACAAATGGATAAAGTACTGGGCGACCGGCCGGTTACCAATATGGCCCTGGCCTTGCAGGGAGCTATTCCGGGGCTTACCATCAGTGGCGGTGCCAACCCTGGCGCTTCGAAGAAGATCAATATCCGGGGCATGACCTCCATAAACGGGGGTGGTCCGCTGATCCTGGTAGATAACGTAGTGACCAATAATCTGGATCTTATCAATCCTGAAGATATTGAAACGGTATCTGTATTAAAAGATGCATCCTCTGCTGCCATCTACGGAGCAAGAGGGGCTTTTGGTGTGATCATTATTACCACCAAACGGGGAAAAAAGAACCAGAAAATACAGCTCAGTTATAGCAATAATTTTGCTTTTGAGAAGGTGACCAATCTTCCGGAAAAAGCTTCGCCCCTTCAAACGCTACAAGGGTATAAAGATATGGGCTATACTACGTACTGGTCCGGACAGAATGTTGCGAAATGGTATGACCTGATCGTGGATTATAACAAAGATCCGTCAACGTACCCGGCCTCCGGCTGGACAGAAGACGGCGGCTACCGCTATTTTTTGAAAGACAATCATGAGTTTGAGCGTATGCTAGCGCCTTATGGGTTTAAGCAAATTCATAATGTTTCAGCACTGGGCGGCGGAGAAAATATCAGTTACCGGGTGTCCCTGGGAAGTACGGGTGAAAACGGGATCCTGATCACCGATAAGGACCATTATAAGCGCACTACCGTATCGTCTTATGTAAATGCCAATATTACCAAGTGGCTGTCCAGTTCACTGGATTTTAAGTTTGCCAACGGAGTACGCACCATGCCCAAACAAGCCGGAGAGCAGGGATTGTGGAACACACAGCGGCCTTCGTATTACCCTGCCGATTCACTGCCCTTTAACGGCGCGCCATACCCTGTAAATACAGGTGCTACCATTATTCGAAACAGTGCTCCGGAAACCTGGATCGATCGCAATACCCGTATCTTTTCACACACCCAGCTTTCACCTTTCAAGGGATTCAACGCCATTTTTGAATATACCTACGAGTCTGGTTTCCAGCAAGACAATTATTACAATACCCTCTACTGGATGCAACGGGGTGTTGAAAATGCCATTGATCCTTCTGATCAATCTACGACCTACTACATGGATAAATATAATATGTCTTACAAGGCCATTAATGCCTATTTTAACTATGAACGGACGATGGGGGTACATACTTTCAAATTTACAGGGGGATACAACCAGGAACAGAATAATGCGGATGGGCTGTGGGCTAAGAATTTTTTCATGATCAGCAATGAACTGCCGTCGATTTCCGGTGGTACAGGGGTGATACAGGCAAAGGACCGTTTCTCGGATTATACCCTGCAGGGTGGGTTTTACCGGTTGAACTATAGCTACAAGGATAAATACCTGTTTGAAGCCAATGGCCGTTATGATGGCAGTTCCAAGTTTCCGCCCGGCCACCGGTTTGGCTTCTTTCCCTCTGTGTCTGCCGGATGGAATATCGCAAAGGAAGCATTTATGCAACCGCTCCTGCCGGTGATTACCTCATTGAAATTGCGCGCATCCTACGGAGCCCTGGGAAACCAGTCGATCGACAACTACCAGTTTTACCCGGTAATGAGCCCTTATAAACCTAACTGGATTTACAATGGTGCGCAGCCCGTATCACTCAATAGTCCCGGGTTGATCCGGAAGGATTTTACCTGGGAAAAAGTAAATACATTGGATATTGGTGTAGACTATGCATTGTTGAATAACCGGTTGGCCGGCGCCTTCGACTGGTACCGCCGCAATACCATCGGCATGCTGGCACCGGGGCTCGATTTTCCCGCGGTGGTGGGCGCCGCCGCGCCACAACAGAACGCTGCCGATCTGAAAACCGAAGGATGGGAATTCAACCTGCAATGGAACGACCGGATCGGTGAATGGAAATACGGCCTGGGATTAAACCTGTTTGATGCCCGGAGTTTCATCACCCGGTTCCGGAATGATAATAAAGTGCTGGGTAACTATGCAGACGGGCATAGTAACTATTACGAGGGAATGGAGATCGGCGATATATGGGGATATGTGTCCGACGGTTTTTACACGGCGGATGATTTTAATGCCAATGGCACATTAAAAGATGGAGTGGTATCGATCCAGGGCGTATTATCCCGAGAAGGCGATATGAAATATAAAAACCTGATGGACGATGCCAGCAGTACCAACCAGATCAATGTTGGCACCAATACCCTGGCAAATCCCGGAGATCGAAAGATCATCGGTAATAACACGGCACGATATAATTATGGGGTGAACGGCTTCCTGGGTTGGAAGAATATCGACCTTTCGTTTATATTACAGGGCGTGGGTAAAAGAGATGTGTGGATTGGTGGCGACCTGATGTTTCCACATGCCGGTAAATTCTCTACCTTCTACACTTACCAGCTCAATTATTGGACGCCCTCCAATAAAGATGCGTATTACGCCCGCCTGTATACGGATGCCGGAGAGGCTACGGGGTCAAACCAGCGGATCCAGACAAAGTTCCTGCAAAACGCTGCCTACCTGCGTGTAAAGAATATTACCCTCAGCTATACGCTGCCGCAGGCACTGGTGTCAAGAGCAGCGATCCGTGGGGCAAAGCTGTTCATCAGCGGGGAAAATATCTTTACCTTCTCCAGGCTGATACCGGGAGTGGATCCGGAGTTGCTTTCCTGGCAATACCCGCAATCGAAGATCTACTCCTTTGGCGTGAATGTGAACTTATAAAATCTGCAGCAATGAAAAAAATTACAATATCGATCTTTATAGTAACCTTGCTTTTTTCCTGTCAAAAAAATTTCCTGGACCAATACCCGAAGGACCAGTTAACGGAACAGACAGCTTTTATTACCTATGATAATTTTAAAACCTACGCCTGGTCGCTCTATGATATTTTTGAAAGCAATACCCATGTGCAATACATCAGTACCGGTGACGCGGAAGGATGTTTGTACAACGGCGATTTCCTAAGCGGCCTATTGCAAAATAAATCAAAAACACGCAACCCCTGGGCGTGGCAGCTGATTACACCGGAAACCGCCGGGGGATGGGACTTTTCTTTTATCCGGAAAACAAATATCATGCTGGATAAAATTGATCAAACATCCATGTCTGATGCGGATAAACGGCACTGGCGTTCAGTAGGATTGTTTTTTAGATCCTACCACTATATGGAGCTGCTGGCCCGCTTTGGGGATGTGCCCTGGCTGGAGCATGTGGTAACCGAATCGGATGTAAACGTGATCTATGGCGGCCGTACGGCAAGGGACACCGTAGCTGCCAATATTTTAAGAGACCTGCAGTTTGCAGAAAATAATATCAAGACGGTGGGTGAAGGCGCCGGTACCAATACCATCAACCAAACCGTGGTAAGAGCGCTGTTATCGAGGTTCGCATTGTTTGAAGGTACCTGGCGGAAGTATCATGGTCTTGCCGGCTCCGATACCTATCTGCAGGAATGTAAAAGGGTATCAAAATTACTGATCGATGCAAACACCACCATCGCACCGGCCTACCAGGCACTATGGTCTTCAGAAGAATTGAAATCGGTGCCGGGTGTTTTTTTGTATAAGGAGTATGTGGCCAATATACTGATGCAGCCGTTTTCGCGCTTTGAGCGGGGCGGCAGTCAGAAAACGGAAATGCATGCACGCACATTGGAGCGTTATCTCTGCCGCGATGGGAAAACGATCTATAACAGTCCGCAGTACCAGGGCGATGCCAATATGAACGATGAGTTCCGCAACCGCGACCTCCGGCTGTACTACCGTGTGATTCCTCCTTATAAAGTGAGTGGACCGCTCAATGGCACTACCTGGTCCTATACGGCGGATCCCAGGGACCGGGAATATATCGACACTATGAATAACCTGGATAAATCGGGACTGCGTAATTTTCCGGTATTGAGCTGGCAGCCCTTCGTGATCCTGAATTCGCCCAATATACAGGGTGCTACGATTAACCAGGCACCGGTATCCTGTAACACCGGGTATTATTTTTATATGTTTTACAATACCGGCACCAATGTAACCGGCGGTGCCAATTTTTCTACGACCGACGTGCCATTGTTTCATATAGAAGAAACGATGTTAAACTATGCGGAAGCTATGTATGAGCTGGGACAATTTGATCAGCAGGTTGCTGATCTTACCATCAACAAGCTGCGGGCGCGGGCGAAAGTGGCTCCTATGCAGGTGGCAACGATCGATGCGGCATTTGATCCGTCCCGTGATCCTTCGGTGGCACCGCTGTTGTGGGAGATCCGCCGGGAGCGGATGGTAGAGCTCATGGGAGAAGGTTTCAGCTTTCATGATGTACGGCGCTGGAAGAAGGCTGCTTATTTTGTAAACCAGCAACCGCTGGGGGCAAGGCTGCCTGCCAACTGGCAAAATGGGTTGCCGTCTTCGCTGAAATTAATCGCTACCGGTAAAGATGCGGGCCGCTGTTATGCCTGGGATGACCCGGTAGCTGCGGGAAAGGGATGGCTGGATAAATATTATTTGTACCCCATTCCCACTACACAGATCTCCCTGAACCCGAATATTGAACAAAATCCCGGATGGTAATGAAAACTGATTTTTTAAAACGGGCACTTTTAGCGGTGACCCTCTTTTCCGGTTTTGTTGCACCGGCGCAAAAGAAAGCACCTGTTGCAGAAAAACCCAATGTGATCTATATTCTGGCAGATGATATGGGCGCCGGGATGCTATCCTATTACGGGCAGCGTTTTTTTTCAACCCCCAATATCGACCGGCTGGCCCGTGATGGAGTGGTATTTGAAAATGCGTATTCCAGTGCCTATTGTGCGCCATCCCGTGCTACCTTTCTTACCGGGTACAGTGATTGCCGCAGGGGGAAATATGTGCTTACAGGGGGAGGTATTTATACAAAGACAGCTACCGGTCTGCTGACGGATGCGCAGGTGCAGGAAAAAGTGAATGCCGCCATTGGAAAAGAACCGGAAGTGTTGTTCCTGCCCCAGGTGTTTAAAAAAGCAGGCTATGTAACCGGCGAGGTAGGGAAGCTGGATTGGGGATTTACCACCACAGACCGGCAGTTAAAAAATCATGGCTGGGATTATTACTACGGGTATTATGATCACATTCAGTGCCATGGTTTTTACCCGATGTTCCTGCATGAGAATGGCCGGCGCATTGCCATTCCCGGTAATACGCATCCGGACGCAGCCAAAACAGGTGAGTGGGGTTCGGATAGCTTACAGGAGCAGGAGCGTTGGAATATGAACGGGAAACAGGTTTATTCACAGGACCTGTTTCTTCAAAAAATGCTGGCCTTTATAAAAGCGAATAAAGACAAACCTTTTTTTTTGTATCATCCTACCCAGCTGCCGCATGGGCCGGCGGCCATACCAGCCATTCATCCCGAACTGGCATTTAATGATTCACTGACCAGTATCGAAAAAGTGTATGCTTCCATGGTGAAACGGCTGGATGATGATATTGCAGTAATTATAAGCGAGCTGAAGCGGCTGGGGATATTTGAAAAAACCATGATCGTTTTTTCTTCCGATAACGGTCATGAGCTGTACTATGCGTACAAAGGCCGGGTGGAAAAACCCTACCGGAATATGGAAACCGGGAAACTGTATAATGATGTTACCGATAAATTTTACAGCGGTATAGGAGGGGATGTTTTTGACGGCAACCACGGCATGGCCGGTTTAAAGCGCAGCAACTGGAATGGCGGCGTAAAAGTGCCGCTGTTTGTATACTGGCCTTCCCGGTTTCAAAAAGGAAAAGTAACGGGGCTGGTGACCAATTATGATTTTCTGTCTACCATCGCAGATCTTTTGCAGGTTCCTGTGGCAGACCAAAAAGATGGGATCTCGTATCTGCCCGTGTTACAGCAACAAGCCTCCCGCAATAAGCCGCAGCATGCATCCATTGCATTTGCATCCTTTATGGGGCCGGCCCTGGTAACGAACGATGGATGGAAGCTGCGTTATTATGCACCAAAGAAGATCTTCCAGTTGTACCATTTACCGGATGACCAAAGGGAGGAAAAGGAACTTTCAGCAACGTATCCTGAAAAATTAAAATGGCTGCAGCAGGAGCTGTTAAAAAAATGCGACGGCGACTTGAATAATGGATGGTTTAGTGATGAGAAAAATATTGTGCCCGTTCGCTAATCCAAACCTTCATCCTTTCGGCCTTTTGCGTAGCAAACCCACCGTCAATTCGACCGTAGCGGAGAAATCTTTACGTAATCATACTTCGTGGACAGGTTTAAAAAATCAGATATGGAAAATTCCGTAGAGACCCCTCCGTCATGGTCGGGGTGACGGCGATCTTTCTTTCGAGACTGGACCTATTACCCTGATCCACTACGAAGCATCTCCCGCGGAATACTGATCCAGCAGGTCCATCGTAGGCACAAAGAAAAGACTTCCGGTAGTGGCGGTGCTAAAATCCAGGATCCGGTCATAATTGCCCACCGGCACGCCGATAAACATCCGCTCCAGCATTTTCCGGGTGGTGCTAAAGGTATTGGCGTAGGCAATAAAATAGGTGCCGATTTCTTTTTTTGAAGGATTGCCAAAAGGCATATTATCTCTTACGATCTTCAGGTCGTTGCCCTGTTCATCTTCAAGGCTGGCCAGGGCACTGTGCGAATTATCCGGTTTCACCGCATCCGGCATTTCAATATCACTGCCTTTATAACGGCCGATCACTTTTTCCTGTTCCTCCACCGGCAGCCGGGTCCAGGCCTCCATCTGGTGCAGGTATTTTTGTACAAAAAGATAACTGCCTCCCTTGTAGGCGGGGTCTTCATCGCCAACGATGGCAAACTGCTGCCGTTCGGCTCCAACAGGGTTTTCTGTACCATCTACAAATCCAAGAATGGAGCGCCCATCCCAATAGCGGAAACCATGTATCTCTTCCAGGCAATCGGCCACAGGGGCCAATACCTCGGTAATCGCAATCTGCATATCAAAACAAACGGCCATATCCGGTCCGCGCAAATGAAAATGCAGATCTGCCGGCGTGCTCACTGCCGTATGCTTAGCGCCGGTAATGGCATCAAAGGGTTTCAGCTCTTTGGGCAGGGGGGTGGGCAAACCAAGTTGTAACCAGGCATCATGTCCAATACCCATTACGCAGCTGGCACGCCCGGAAGGAACCCGTATGGTAAACGAGTGATTGAGGTTATCCACCAGTGCGCAAAGCCGTTCAAAAGCGGCGGGGATACCCGGTACCTTCTTAAATTTCCACACAGCGAATATGGTATTGTTATTGGGATAATCGGTTACGTTTTGGCATGGATATGTAGCTCCCTTCATCTGAATGTTTTTGTGCCTGAAATATAAAGAATCTTTTACCGATTTTACAAAATTTCATGAAACGGATCGGCGGCAGGTCCGCGTTGGGTAACAGGGTTTGCACATATGCCGGCCGGCGGTATTATTTTTGTAATAGGCTATCAGGGGTCAAAAACTGCAACGGAGCTGTTTCTTTTATCCGGGATCAGCAGCATCCGGTTGAAGACCACCTTCAAAGCCATAACAGGTCCCGCAAAAAAAACAGTTATGAAAACAACATTTAAGGTAGGCGACAAGGTAAGCTGGAACTCAGAGGCCGGCAGGGTTTCGGGTACTATCATTAAAGTGCATACAACCGATTTTCAGTACAAGGGATATACCCATCATGCCACCGATGCAGACCCCCAGTACGAGATCAAAAGCAGCAAGACGGATCATATTGCTGCGCATAAAGGAACCGCGCTTACCAAAGACTAGGAACGGGGCTGCTGGTTCAATGTTGTAGTAGCTATTGAAGCAAACCGTTACGGGCTTTGCCCTGAGTTTACTATATTGCAGCAGGTACTAACGAAGCTATACATATTCAAATACAGATCATGAAACAATTTTGCAGTGGCCGGTATGCCTTACTGATGGGATGCCTGGTGTTGCTGGGGGCTTGCAGCTCCGTGCGACAATTAAAGGAGGAGGGATACCGGTTGGTTTGGGCCGATGAGTTTAACCGTCCGGGGATGGTGGATACGGCTGTCTGGAATTTTGAAAAAGGGTTTGAGCGGAACCATGAATTACAATGGTACCAGCCCGAAAATGCCTGGTGTGCAAACGGCTACCTGGTTATTGAAGCCCGGCGGGAAACAAAACCCAACCCGCGTTACAATGACCGTGCTGTGGAATGGAGGCAACAACGGAAGTATATACAGTATACTTCTGCCAGTATCAATACCCGGGGGCGTAAAACCTGGCAATACGGACGTTTTGTGATGCGGGCAAAGATTAAAACCGATAATGGGCTTTGGCCGGCATTCTGGACCCTGGGAGTAAAACGGGAATGGCCTTCAAATGGTGAAATTGATATTATGGAATATTACCGGGGAACCCTGCTGGCCAATATTGCCTCCGGTACCAATGAGCGGCACAAGGCTAAATGGTTTACTGTAAAGAAACCCGTTACCGAATTCGGTAAAAACTGGGCGGATAAATTTCATACCTGGCGGATGGACTGGGATGAAAAGGAAATAAAGTTGTATGTAGATGACCTGTTGCTGAACCAGGTACCACTTGATCAGCTTACAAACCCGGATGGATTCAATCCGTTCCGGCAACCGCATTATATTCTCCTGGATCTGGCCATCGGTGGCGATAATGGCGGTGATCCGGCGGGGACCAGGTTCCCCAGCAGGTACCTGGTCGATTATGTGCGGGTTTATCAAAAAAAATAAAGCAAGGTCCGGAAGTTTGGCTACAAAGCACCAAGGCACCAAGATCCACAAAGGTTAAGTGCCTCTTTGTGTTTGTGTCTTCCGGTGTTAGTGGTTCCTGTTTCACGCAAAGGGGCAAGGGCGCAGCGCGTCTGGTTTTCGCCAAGAAGGTTAAATCCTTCTTTGTGTTTCTTTGTGTCTTCCGGTCTTAGTGGTTCCTGTTTCACGCAAAGGGGCAAGAGCGCAACGGGTCTGGTTTTCGCCACGAAGGTTAAATCCTTCTTTGTGTTTCTTTGTGTCTTCCGGTGTTAGTGGTTCCTGTTTCACACAAAGGGGCAAGGGCGCAGCGGGTCTGGTTTTCGCCAAGAAGGTTAAATCCTTCTTTGTGTTTCTTTGTGTCTTCCGGTCTTAGCGGTTCCTGTTTCACGCAAAGGGGCAAGAGCGCAACGGGTCTGGTTTTCGCCACGAAGGTCAAGTCCTTCTTTGTGTGTCTTTGTGTCTTCCAGTCTTAGTGGTTCCTGTTTCACGCAACGACGCAAAGGGGCTGGGACGCAGCGGGTCGGATGTTCGCCACTAAGCTGCACTAAGCTTGAATATCGCGCTATGTCCCACAAGTTGCTCCAGTCACTTTAGCACCACCTCCTCTACACCGCCCGCTTCATCACCTGCTTTGCTTTCGCCCACCGCCTGCCCTTTTGTTTGTGAAAAAGCCGGGCAACCGGTTGGGGCTTTTGTACAGCTTTAAGACCTGTTGCCTGTTGCTGTACCGGAATCAGCGGAATC
>NZ_JASLGT010000021.1 GCF_030150205.1 Niabella sp. | reverse complement strand
GTAAGCGATGCAGAAATTATCACCACGGCATTTGTATCAGCCTTGTATTTTGGAGGCCATCAGGACAACGCCCGCCATTTTATGAAGCTGAAAGGATATGTGCCTGATATGCTGGACAAATCCAGGTATTGCCGCAGATTGCACCGCTTGTCAGAGCTATTGCTGTTCATGTTCGCAGCAATGGGCAAGCAACTCAAAGATATGGCAGGTGCAGCCGATTACCGGCTGGATTCCTTTCCTGTCGCTGTATGCGATAATATCCGCATTAACCGGTCAAAAGTATTACAGGGCGAGGTATTTCGGGGTAAACATGCCGCCATGCGCAGGTATTTTTATGGTGTCCGTGTTCAGGTAATGACACTGGATGGTATTCCGGTAGAGTTCTGTATGGTACCGGGTAGTGAGCATGACAGTCAAAGTTTAGGCAAATTACCTTTCGATGTGGCTCCGGAAAGCAGTATTTATATGGACGCGGGTTATACGGACTATTTAAGTGAAGATGATTTATTTGAGGCAGAGCTCATTCATGCAAAAGTCTGTCGCAGAAGCAATAGTAAAAGAAAAGATGAGCCACACGTTGCATTTTTAAAACAACAGATGCGCAAGCAGATTGAAACAGATTTTAGTATGATTAAAGCAAAAATGCTTAGAAAAGTGCATGCTGTAACAAAAAATGGATTCTTGCTTAAAGTCGCGCTTTTTGTTATCGCATACACTTTCGACAAATTAACTTAACTGGCAACTTAAATTAATTAAACAAGCGGTCCCGCTTATTTTATCGTATTGCCAATATGAACATTGGTTGGTACATAGTAATGAGTACAATACTAATACTAAAAAAGTCAAAGCAGGGGAATGTCTCAATGCATTGGCAAAACTAAGTTCTATAATGGGTTCCCTAAAGAACTTGTATTTGCCTCTGCCTACATCTGAAATTTTCCCCTATTTGACAGAGGAAGAGCAGGAAGCGATTTCACAAAACCTACTATATCGGATTTGCTCAATCGGGGTATTTTAAAAGGATAGCACCATATAGTTATGAGAACGATTTTAGGGGTTTAAACAAGTAAGATAGACATTTTTGGGATTTTTTTTTGATACTAATATTTTGTTTATATATCTTTATTGTATACTTTATAAGTAGAATTAATTGCTTAAAATAAAAAGAGGATCCTAAGTTATATGGATTTTGAATTAATTTAAAAGACCAACTGAGATGGTAGTTGTGTGCGGCGTTTAGGAAGTTGCACATTCGCTAGTGTACAAAAAAGTGTAATTGTGATTGAGTTTGCAGAGCTGAATGATTTTATTCCAATACTTAAAAACGCAAATTTGGAAATTGTTCTTTTTAGGGAAGTTGAAAATGCATGAAAGAATAGTTTTTCACTAAAGTATTCGAGGATACCTGAATGCCTTGAATCTTTGTATAAGAAGGAGGCCCTTGTATAAAGGAAAGAACAAATGGCCAAAATTAATACAGAAGCTTTCGTTTTATCTGAAAATGAAAACAAGTAACGAATGATTGATAAAGAATCTCAATTAAAAGCCACTTTGGTTTAATTAAACAATGGATCAGTATGCAGGTGTTTAATGGTTTTTTGAAAGCTTGATTTTTATCCAAGAGGGAGTTTAGGAAAGTTGATGTTTGTTCGGTAAAACATTTATTTTTTGATAATTATTTGGGGTAATGATAGGCCAAGTACTCCAAAGTGTTTTATGTTTATGAAAAAACAATTATACAGGCTTGCATTGCTGCACTATTTGATTTCGCAAAGAAAAACAGGGACACCGTTAGAATTGGCAAAAAAGATAAAAGTATCTGAGCGACAGGTTTACTATTATTTGCATTTACTAAAGGAAATGGGTGCTTCCATTGAATTTTGTAGTAAGATGCAAAGCTACTTTTATAAAGAAGAAGGTAGTTTTAGCTTTTCTTCAGGAAGTTTTAATTTTAGATTTGCAAAGATCGGAATTGACTACCTGATTTTAATCCTTGCAATTTTTTTGCAGTGAACGTGTATATTTTTGTGGAGTAGAATACTATTAATGTAACCAAAAAAAGAAAAAATGCTTAGAAGAATTTATCCCCTCGCACTTTGTTCCATCTTGTTAGTCATTCTTGTATTTTCTTGCTCCAAAAATGATTCTCCCGGAGTAAAAAGTGACAGTAATTCCCCTGCAATTAAATCAAATTCTAACAAAATTTTAATCAATACTATAAAGGGGGAGACGACTGTCTCATATCGAGGAAAAAAGATTGATGTAGCTACTACCAATTTAAAATCCATTGGCTCGGAAATTAAGAAAATTAGTACGAGTGCTGATGGAATAGATACGTTTACGATAAGCGTATTAATTAAAGATAAGGCGTCTCCTTCTAAAAGTAAAAGGGGGAAATTGCTGAGTCAGTCTTTTACTGGAGTAGAAGATGGTGAGATTTCAAACGGGACGAGAATTCCCTTCTCTTTTGAATTTGGAGCAGGAGCAACATACAATACTGCCACTTTGGAATGGACTGGCATTGTTCCTCACTCAGCTTATGTTCTGCCTATTCCACCTTCTCAAACATATACTGATGTCTATTACAGAACTATATATGAGGAGGTTCAAATATTGGATCCAGTTGCCGTTCCAACCTCGCCCTTGCCTTCCATGGCGATGGAGGTTACATGGACGTATAGTATTCAATATTGGCGAAGTATAGATGGCAGTCCAATTGAATCTGTTTACCCCGAGCCACAAACAAGAACCTTTACTGGTATATTTTAATTTTGTCCGTAAATTTAATGTACGATCATATTAAATTGGAAAAAAATAAATGTATGACTTACAGAAATCTTATTGACTTCAATACAAAGGAAAAAGATGTTGAGCTTCAGAAAGTTGTTAATCATATAAATGAATTTTACAATAATAAGGGGTGTCATGTTGATACCCCTTTTGTAAAAGAATTTAGAGACGCATTAGTTAATTATTATTACTGGCTTGATAGACAAAAAAAGTGTTTAAGTCTCATGGGTGGCAAGCATCCAGATGATGAGATAACCGATGAGGATCTTCAGAAGATTTTACAAAATCGAATTTGAGATATTTTGAACACATTTTCTAAATTGTTAAAAAAGGGGGTAAATATCTTAGCACCTTCATTCCTAGCAATTTTGCTTATTAGCTTATTTATATTTTTTACATACAAGTATCAGCTTTCGTTTAATTTTTCTATTTATATTAATGGACAGTACATATTAGTATATGCTATTCCTTGCGTAATTGTGTTATTAGTACTTTTTTTAGTAATAAATAGCACCGATTTAAATTTGCATCATTTAATTTATTTATTATTTCTTCTTTGTTTTGTGATGCTGGTTTGTATTAGCAAGTATTATAATGTAAATAATGAACATTTCTTTGTAGTTTTCATAATTTTGTTGTCAGCAGGCTTGTTTTTTTTTGTTGGAAATGATAAAGTAATTGGTGTTGTTTTTTCTTTTTTAGCAATTTATTTTTTATTTCAATTGTCCCTCGGTGTTCGTCAGCTGTTTAATGCATTTCATCTGCAAAGTCGTCGCTTTAATATTACAGGAAGTTTTGCTAATTCAGGTGTCTACTCAGTTTATATAGTTGCACAACTTCCTATATTGGTCTATGATAAAAAAGTATTGCTTGGTAGTACATTAGCTTTAATGCATAGATGGATCTTTTTATTGATTGGTGTACTGTATTACGTTAATATTATTCTATCCTTAATTCTCATTTATTATGCTCAGAGCAGAACAGCATTTGTCACTGTTTTAATAACAGCCTTAGCATATTTATATTTCACTAAAGGCGATATTTTTAAAAGATGGTGGCTTAAGCAAGTGTCCTTTTTCAAAGCTTTGTTTTTCTTGTTATTGATTTCGTGTCTGGTTGTAGGAGCCTATGCATTATTCAATCAAAAAAGGACATCTGCGATTGGCAGATTAATGAAAACGACTATTGCGATGATTCATTTTGACGACCATTTTTGGAGTGGCACTGGTTTAGGCAGATTCACATGCATCTATCCAGAATGGCAAGCTGAATATTTTAGATCGAATGCGGATACATCAGGTTGTTATTTTAATTGTGCAGATGAGAGCTATTTACTTTTTAATGAACCGCTTCAGCTCTTAAAGGAAATAGGAGTGGTAGGTTTTATAATGATTACAGTTATTTTTCTTGTTTTCTTTTCTTTGAGGTCGTCTAAAAGACAAAGGGATTTACAGATTACGCTAAAACTAATTGTTATTGCTATTGTTTCGGCGAGCTTTACGTCGTATTCTTTTCATGTGAATTTTCTATTATTATTGTTGATTTTTTGTTTGATTTCTGGTCTAAAGATATTTGGGAATGATTTAAGTAATCCTACTTTATTATGTGGCAAAGGACTTGGAGCAAAATTTTTCAAGGGGGTTATTTTCTTATGCATTCTGTCCCTGTTATGGATTACTGATAATTTATTTTCGAAATTTTATGCCTGCGAAAATTGGTTGAAAGACAGTAGAATACTTAATGTAGATAAAAAAACTGAGGTGCGATACAACGCCTATTACAAAGAGCTAAGTGGTAATGGGAAATTTCTGATAGATTATGGGAATGTGTTGCTACAAGATAGTTTGACCTGTGGCAGAGCAATTGGGATTTTGGAATTGGCTAAAGATTTTTATGTTAGCCGGCAAGGAATAGAGCAACTGGCTTTTGCTTATGAAAAGAATGGAGATTTTCATCGAGCCATTCATTATCAAAATTGGCTTTCGGACTTTTTACCTAACAAATTTCAAATTAAGTTCGATCTGATGAAACTATATCTAAAGATTGGTGATCTTTATAGAGCAAAGAAGGTTGCTATGTATATATTAAATATGCCTATAAAAGTTTACTCTTTAGAGATCCTTGATATAATTAATGAGGCGCGAAAGGTCGCTAAGAATTGATGATTAAATTACTATTAGATTGGATTTTTCTGTTTTTTTTTGTGCGTAGCTCGACTTCTTGAGATTAAATAAGTTATGCATAATATAAAACTTATGATAAAGGCTTATGAGAAAGTTGTTAATTTGTTTTGGAGTAGCCCTGCTTTTTTGTAGTTGCATGAAGGGAGAATCTGTTCGTAATGATTTAAATTCTGCCTTTGTCAAGGCAATGACAAATAGGTCAGAGTTGGAAAAAGTATTAAAAAAGTATTCAGCGCAGAAAAGGGACAGTCTAAAGCGTAAGGCGGCTATTTTTTTAATACAAAATATGCCTGGCTATTTTTCTTATGAGGGCAAAGGTATTGAAGAATTTTGTAACTATTTTAGGGCATTAAAATCGAGTATCCAGGACCCTGCCGAAGTGTTGGATTCCATTAGCCATGTTTACGGTAATTTTGTGCTTAAGGAGAATAGGAAAAAGTATGATATAGTAAGTATTGATTCTGCATATTTATGTGAGAATATAGAATTGGCATTTAAAGCGTGGCAGGAATATCCCTGGGCAAGGAAGTATAGTTTTGAAGATTTCTGTGAGTACATTTTGCCTTATCGAATTGGAAATGAAAAATTGACTAATTGGCGATTGATTTTTTTTAAAGAATATTCATCCATATTGAATGGTATAAAAACCGAGAATCCCATTGAAGTGGCAAATATTCTTCGAGATAGCATCATTTCTAGACAGGGTGCTCCCCGGTTTACGATGATTAGACCGTCAAATTATCCAACCTTAGATGCATTGACTTCAAAGTATGCTGCTGGAGCATGCGGAGACTTAGTGCAGTTTACAATTAGTTTATTTAGAACTTTCGGCATTGCAGCTTGCGAAGACATTATGCCTATTAGAGGAGATGCCAATGTAGGCCACTCTTGGGTTTCACTTTTTAATAATGAACATGAGCTGTATAATGTAGATTTTTTTGGCCCAATAACTTATGTTTCAGAGACGATGATAAATCGACTTAGTGCAAAACCAAAAGTATACAGAAGAACGTATTCACTTACAGAGAATAAGTTAAGAAGCCAGAAGGGCTTTGTCCCACTTATATTAGCAGAAATGTTGGATAGATCGATTGATGTTACGAAAATGTATGCGAACAATTTAGATGATTTAGTGCTTCAAAAATCTAAGCTTTACAAAACTGAAGTAGCTCCTTCAATCGTGTTTCTATGTGCTCCTTCCTGGCTTAACTGGGTGCCAGTTACTTGGTCCTTGCCTGACGAAAATGGCAACGTGAAGTTTAATGATATTGATGGAGGGAGTATTCTAAGAGTGGCATATTTTGACAAAGGTGAAGTTGAATTTCTTTCAGATCCATTTTATGTCAACAGGCAGACTAAGAAACTTGTGTTCATGAACACGAATGAACTTTCTCCTTCTAATGAGATAAAACTCTTTTCAAAATTTATGCTGAATAGAGAAATATTGTACAGGGATCGATTGGTAGGCGGCGTTTTTGAAGGGGCGAATAACAGAGGGTTTATTAATCCTGACACTTTATTTACTATTGAAAGCCGGCCGTTTAGACTTTTTACTGATGCTTATATAAGCGCCTCAAAGCGATATAGATTTCTGAGATATAAAGGGCCGATTAATAGTTACTGCAATATTGCGGAGATTGAGTTCTATTCGAAAAAAACAAAACTTACAGGAAAAGTTATTGGTTCAGCCGGATCGCAAAAGGACAACCCAAAATATGAGTATTCGGCTGCCTTTGACGGCTTAACGGAAACATCCTTTGATCACTCTACTCCGAGTGAGGGGTGGGTTGGAGTTTCGCTTAGGCATCCTGCGAGAATTACTCATATCAGGTATGTTCCAAGAAATTATGATAATTATATCAAACCTGGCAATGACTATGAACTGTTTATATGCCAAAAAGGTGGCTGGACTTCGCTTGGAATAAAGACTGCGTCATCCGACTCATTAGTCTATAAAATGGTTTCGGAAAATGCCTTATTGTATTTGAAAAATCATACAGGGGGGCAAGAGGAAAGAATTTTTTTGATGAAGAACGGATTACAATTGTTCAAATAATTTTTTGTGTAGGTATAAGGCATTGAAATTATTATGACAATATGGATTTTGCAGTTGATGGTAATTTAAAGAGTATTTGAGGCTTTTAAAAAAAGCTACCCCAATCTGGCGCAGGTCTGTAGCGAAGGGTCATGAGTGATGGCTGACCTGTGTTGTGTCGTTACTGCGTAACCTGACAATGGTACTGCAGTCAGGAGTTTTGCGATAATTCCGGTCCTTTATTGAATCCCAGTTTTAATCCTTTTTTGGAAGGGAGGAGCGCGCGGACCAGGCCGGCATATCCCGGACCATAACTGTAGGCGATCATTTTTGCCGGAAGATCCAGCTGTTCGCTGATGCCCGGGAGTTGCCGGAGGATCACCTGCCGGAGTAGTGCCGCATGCTGCTGCACCGGTATTGTGCAGGAAGCCAGGAAATGTTTAATGGTAGGGGCATTTAAAGGTTTTAAGGCCGGCTGGCTTTGCTGTTTGATTTCCGGAAGGTACAAAAAACAGTGAGCCGGGTATACATAATATTATAGAATTGTTTCCGGGAACGGAATTAAAAGGCGAAAAGGGGGAAGTACTTTAAAAGGAGTGATCCGGACAGTGAAGGCAGATTGGGGCATGTTCTTCTGTCCGGTGTAAAAGATCTTCCAGGTTATGCTGCTACCCGGCGCCTGCGGTGTTTAGGCTTTTGCATTTGTATAAGGGGATTAAGATCAATTATTTAGAGGGTAGAAGTATGCTCCAAACGATAGTTAATATTTAATTTGAAATTTCCCTTTTATGCATTACCTTTGCAGCCGAAATATTGAATAGAAAAAAATCGGATGATCCTTTAAAAGTTTAAAGATGCCAATTACAAAAGAAAGAAACGCAGCAATTTTTACCGAATTTGGCGGTAAAGCTACTAACACCGGGTCTATTGAAGGACAGGTTGCCCAGGTAACGGAGCGCATTGCACAAATCAGCGCTCATTTAAAAGAAAATAAAAAAGACTTCTCTACTCACCGTGGATTGATGCAACTGGTAGGTAAGCGTAAACGTTTACTGTCTTATTTGCAAAAGCACAACCTGGAAGGGTACCGTGCATTGATCGAAAAACTGGGTCTGAGAAAATAAATTCACCATCCAAAGGGTATTGGTGGATGTTTTATCCGGTTTTTGATTGCAGCAATCAATACTATTATAATATCTATTCCCAATGTCCGGCGGATGTTGGGAATAACTTTTTATCCCCGGGCTGTTTGCAACAAACGGGATTTTGCCAGATAGAAATTCATAACCGTCCTGGATGGGACACCAAGAACGGATCCGCAAAAAGTGCCTGGTTTTGTACCGGAAGCACAAGCGAGCGTGGCAAGAAGGCTGATAGAAGCGCTGCTGCCGGGTCCATAATTAATTACAACTTCAAATTTATTTTATGTTACAACAACCTATAAGAAAGGTATTTGATATAGGAGATGGCAGGGAAGTGACCCTTGAAACTGGTCGCCTTGCCCGCCAGGCCGATGGTTCCGTAACGGTAACCATGGGTAAATGTATCATCCTGGCTACCGTGGTAGCCAATAAAGAGCCTAAGGAAGGCCAGAGCTTTTTCCCGTTAACGGTAGATTACCAGGAAAAATTTGCTTCTGCCGGACGTATCCCCGGTTCATTCTTTAAAAGAGAAGGCCGGTTAAGCGATTACGAAGTACTGGTATCGCGCCTGATCGACCGCGCATTGCGCCCCCTGTTTCCCGATGATTACCTCTGCGATGTGCAGGTACTGGTATCCCTGGTGAGCAGCGATCCCGAAATTATGCCGGATGCGCTGGCTTGTTTAGCGGCTTCTGCAGCGCTGGCGGTTTCTGATGTGCCCATTAAAGAAATCATCAGTGAGGTACGTGTAGGCCGTGTAAACGGTCAGTTTAAGATTAACCCGACCCGCTCTGAAATGGAGCAGTCCGATATGGACTTTATCATCGCGGCTACTGAAAAGAACCTGATGATGGTGGAAGGGGAGTCTGAAGAGTGCAGCGAAGATGACCTGGTTGCTGCTTTGGGTGTGGCGCATGATGCCATCCGCGTTCAGATCAAAGCCCAGGAAGAGCTGCGCGATCTGAAGGGCGTAGCTGGTAAACGTGATTATACAAAACCTGCTCAGGATGAGGCACTTCTTGAGAAAGTATACAGTTTTGCAAAAGATAAAGTATATGCAGTTGCCAAAGGAAAACTGAGCAAGCACGAGCGTACGGATCAGTTTGCAGCTATTGAGGAAGCATTGCTGAAAAGTCTTGAGGAAGCTGGTACGGAAGAAGCACCGTTCACCGCCGATCAAAAGAAAATGGCTAAGGGCTACTATCACGACCTGCAGTATGATGTGGTTCGGGATATGATCCTGGATGAGCGTGTGCGCCTGGATGGCCGGGCGCTTACCGAGATCCGTCCGCTGGATATGGAGGTGGACGTATTGCCTTCTCCGCACGGATCTGCATTATTTACACGTGGTGAAACACAGTCGCTTACAACAGTAACATTAGGTACTGCTTTAGATGAATTGCTGATTGAATCTGCTGCGAAGTCTGTATATTCCAAGTTTATATTACACTATAATTTCCCTCCTTTCTCAACCGGTGAGGTGAAAATGATGCGGGGCCCTGGTCGCCGCGAAGTAGGACACGGAAACCTGGCCATGCGCTCTTTAAAGCAAATGATGCCGAAGGATGGCGAAGATTTTGGCTATACCGTGCGTGTGGTAAGCGATATCCTTGAATCGAACGGATCCAGTTCAATGGCTACGGTTTGTGCCGGGTCGCTGGCGCTGATGGATGCCGGCGTACCTTTGCCAAAGCACGTTTCTGGCATTGCTATGGGACTGATTACCAAGGCCGATAAGTTTGCTATCTTAAGTGATATTTTGGGTGATGAAGATCACCTGGGCGATATGGACTTTAAAGTAACCGGTACCCGTGATGGTATCTGCGGTGTGCAGATGGACATTAAGGTAGACGGCTTACCAATGGAAGTGATGAAACAAGCCCTCGAACAAGCCAAGGCGGGCCGACTGCACATCCTGGAAGCGATGTACACTGCCATGCCGGAAGCGCGGGCCGAAGTGAAGGCGCATGCACCACGGGTAGTGAAAATGTTCATCGATAAAGAATTTATCGGAGCAGTGATCGGGCCAGGTGGTAAAGTGATCCAGGAAATGCAGCGTGAAACCGGTACTACGATCAATATTGAAGAGGTAAACAATCGCGGCGAGATCAGCATTTTTGGTGTGGAGAAAGCTGCGGTAGAAAAAGCCGAAAACTGGATCAAGGGTATTGTGGCCGTTCCGGTTGTGGGCGAAGTTTACGATGCGGTGGTAAAAGGTATCAAAGAATTTGGTGCGTTTGTAGAATTTTTACCAGGTAAACAAGGACTGGTGCATATCAGCGAAATCAGCTGGAAGCGCCTGGAAACCCTGGAGGGTGTGGTGAAAGAGGGCGATTCCATGAAGGTGAAACTGATTGGTACCGATCCGAAATCAGGCAAATTCAAATTATCCCGTAAGGCGTTGATTCCCCGTCCGGAGAAGAAAGAAGGGCCTGCACCGGAGAATAATTAAAAATATACTGGATGATCTTAAAAGACCTTCGCGGAAGCGGAGGTCTTTTTTTATAGCAGGCACCCGGATCTTTCAAAGTCTCATCCTCCTTATTAAACGATCGTTTTTCCTCTTTCGTAAAAAACAATGGGCAAATGGAGTGCAGACGTCCTAAATTCGGTATATAAAATCTATTAATATGTTTGAAGAGATTCTGAACGCCGTAAAAAATGAATTAGGAGGGCATCCCGATATTGCCGGTAATGTTACTCCCGAACAGGAAACTGCTATTCATGATGAAATTGCTCAGCATATAGATAATGCAACAGCTGCTTCATCATCGGGTGGGGGCATTTTAAGTAGCCTGGAACAGGCGGTAAGTTCCGGAGGCACGGTTACGAATGCCATTGAAGGCGGACTTATCGGCTCGCTTACCTCCCGGTTTGGATTGCCGCCATCGGTTACCGGTGCCATTTCTGCGGCACTGCCTGGCTTGTTGCAAAAGTTTGCTGCAAAGCGCGCGGAATAACCCGTTACTGCAACGAGGCATTCCGGTGGTGTTCATCAATGCGGGTAACGGGTTTTCCTGAATATTGCAGCACGATGATTAAGCATTGCTGTCTGGAGTCTTCAATGGGTTAAAGAAGCGGATGATATTGGTTGGGCGGCATATATGCAGGTGGTGGGTAAACCTTCGCAGGGGCGGAGGTTTTTTTATGCCGAAATCTTTGTTAAAAGACCGGGGGCCAGCTTTTTATGAGTAGCGGGTGATTTAATTTTAAGTAACCAAAATCGTCCGCCATGTCTATTGTAAAACATCGGTTTTCGCTACCCCAGGGAATGATACCCTTTTTCTTCTTATGTATCACAGCCGGCTGCAGCAAGGATTTCTTTAAGCCATATAGCGAACGTATCATTGGACAGTGGGAACTGTATGATATCAACAAAGTAGGATGGGGGAGTTCCAGGATGGTATATTCGGAGGGGACTTTTCAGTTTTCCGCAGATGGTTCTTTTTTTTACACCCGGCGATCCGGTGCAAAATACGCGGGTACCTGGAGACTTAAAAAGTATACCGTTACGGTAACCAATAGTGAGGGACAGCAAAGCGCTGAACAAAAACACAGCCTGTTGCTTTCTGCAACAAATATCGAAGACCAGCAAGTTCTGGCGGACAATTTTGATGATCTTAATTTTACCAGTACTGACCGGTTTAAGGCGGAGGTCAGTAATAATTTTAATACGGTTACCTATAAATTTAGACGAAACTAACCGTTGATACTAACTGTTATGTTTGCCATTAAAACGCCCGTTTTTCAACAACGGCAACGGTCAGCCGGCTTACACAGGTAAGTTGCCCGGCATCATTGTAAATGCGGATATCCCATACATGGGTTTTATTGCCTAAATGAAGAGGACTGCAAACTGCGCGCACCATACCGGAGGCCACGGGTTTCAGATGGTTGGCATTTACCTCCATGCCCACCACCATAAATTGAGCAGTGTCTACCACCAGGCTGCTGGCATAGGAACCCACCGTTTCCGCCAGCACCACTGACGCCCCGCCATGAAGGATGCCATAGGGCTGATGAACTTTTGGTGTAACGGGCATTGTGGCCGTGAGCGTATTGTCCGTAATTTCCGTAAACCGGATATTGAGATAGCTGCCCATATAATCAGGCGTATGGTTCAATTGCTCGAGGTGAACGGGTTGCTTCCAGATCATCGCTTTTTCGTTAAATATAAAGAATTCTTATTGCATGCAGCGACGCAAAGTGGCTTAGAACGCAAGGGTTATATCTCAAGCCATGTGCCGGGGTATTGCCCCATGTTCCACAAGTTTCCCGCGGCGGCGGAGTGGGCCTGGTCTATATTTTAGATAATCGTTGCCTTTGTGGTTTCCTGGCCTTTATTTCACGCAACGTAAAAGAAGTTAGGAGCAGTTATATATCCTGCAATGCGATCAGGGCGTCCCAATTCCTTTGTTGGCCGGTCTGCTTAACAAAAAAAAATACAAATGATTGTTTGTTATTGCAGACAAGCTGACTTTCCTGAAATAAAATAAAAAGTATAACGTTTTCGTAAGCCGTATTTTCTCCGGTTCTTTTTAATTTTGCAGCACATTTTAACGAATAAAATCGCTGAACGTGGCTAAAAGAAAAGAAATAGAGACCGACGTGGTATTGATTGGTGCAGGGATCATGAGCGCAACATTGGGCGCTTTTATCAATGAGCTGGAACCCGGGCATTCCATACATATTTTTGAACGCCTGGGCCGGGTGGCCGGAGAAAGTTCGGATGCCTGGAACAACGCCGGTACAGGCCATGCCGCCTTATGTGAATTGAATTACACTCCCGAAAAAGAAGACGGGAGTATTGAAACCAAAAAGGCGCTGGATATCATTGAGCAGTTTGAACAATCCAAGCAGTTTTGGTCGTACCTGGTTAAGGATGGCCAGATCGGTGACCCGAAAGATTTTATCCGCACGGTACCGCATATGAGTTTTGTGCGCGGAGAAAACGATGTAAACTATCTCCGCAAACGGTATAAAGCCCTGCAGCAATATAAGCTGTTTAAAGGAATGGAGTATTCAGAAGATCCGGAAGTGATCAAAAACTGGATACCGTTGGTGGTAGAAGGGCGTGACCGTTCAGAAAAAATAGCCACAACCTATACCGAAATGGGAACCGATGTGGATTACGGAGCATTAACAAAGATCTTTATTGATAATATGGTGGAGCGGGGAAATACGGAATTGCACCTGCTGCATGAAGTGTATGACCTCATCCGCCAGGATGACGGAAGATGGAAGGTAAAGGTAAAAAACCTTTCAACCGGAGAGAAGATGATCTATTATTCCCGGTTTGTATTTATAGGGGCCGGTGGCGGATCGCTGCATTTGTTGCAGGATAGCGATATTCCCGAAAGTAAGCTCTATGGTGGCTTCCCGGTAGGGGGGCAGTGGCTGGTATGCAGCAACCCGGAAGTGGTAAAAAAGCACAACGCAAAAGTGTACGGGCAGGCTTCTGTAGGAGCACCGCCTATGAGTGTGCCGCACCTCGATACCCGGGTAATGGGAGATGATACGTCCATCCTGTTTGGGCCCTTTGCTACATTCTCCACGAAGTTCCTGAAAGAAGGTTCTTACTGGGATCTGTTTGAATCGATCAAATACTGGAATATTGTTTCGCTGATGCGGGTAGGGCTAAAAAATTATGAGCTGGAAAAATACCTGATCCAGCAGCTGAGCCTTTCTTTCGAAGACCGTTTGGAGGCGCTGCGGGTTTTTTATCCTGAAGCGAAGACTGAGGATTGGAAGCTGGAAGAAGCGGGACAGCGGGTGCAGATCATTTATAAGGATGCGGAGAAAGGCGCTTCTCTTCAATTTGGAACGGAGATCGTTACCAGTGAAGATGGCACTATCGGAGCCCTGCTGGGCGCGTCTCCGGGCGCTTCTACATCGGTATCCATTATGCTTACGTTGCTGGAGCGTTGCTTTCCCGACCGTTTTAACGGAAAATGGAGTGAAAAATTAAAAACCATGATCCCTTCTTTAGGGCAAAACCTGGAAGAGAATGATGCACTGCGTTACCAGGTAAGGACCGAAACCTGCGACCTGTTACAATTAGACTGGAAAGAACCGGTACCTGAGGGAATGGAAGTGGCCGAAAATGCCTGAGTATTCAATAGGGTAATATAATTCATGAAGCCTCCGCAGCGCGGGGGCTTTTTTGTGCGCCCTGTCTGTATGGCCGGAACAAGCAAAGCGTTGCAGCAGTGTTTGGACTGAGGAGGGGAGCGCAGCCGCAAACGCATCGGCAGGGGAACAGTTATCAGTGTTTCAACGTTTCGGTGGCAGACAGAAAAGATTTTTTTTTGTTTTGATTTTTATTCTACATTTGTAGAAATAAATCTATATTTGTAGAATGGTAAAGTTGTCAAAATCTGAAGAGCAATTAATGGAGTATATCTGGAAAGCTGAAAAGGCATTTATGAAAGACCTGATTGAATCGTTTCCGGATCCCAAACCCGCCAGCACAACGGTGGCTACTTTGTTAAAGCGTATGACCGATAAAGGTGTGGTTGGTTACACCCAGTATGGAAATTCAAGGGAGTATTATCCTTTAGTAAAGAAGGCAGACTATTTTTCGAAACATGTAAGCAACATGATCAAAAACTATTTTGACGATTCGGTGCTGCAATTCGCTTCTTTTTTCACCAAAGAAGCGAAGCTGAGCCGGGAGCAGCTGGAAGAACTAAAGAAGATTGTGGATGGACAGATTCAATCTTTATCCAGTAAAAAAAAGAAACAATGATTATCTATCTTTTAAAAATGATCGCCTGCTGCGCTGCTTTTTACGCGCTGTACGCTCTGCTTTTTCAAAAAGAAAAAATGCTGGTGTTCAACCGCATCTATTTGTTGGCGGCTTTGGTATTGTCTTTCTGGATACCGTTGATCACTGTACAGGTAAAGGTTCCGGAAACGGTACCGGCTTTGCAGACGGCGATCGGTGCCGGGCCGCAACAGCCGTTCTATGAGCCTTCTTATTTAATGACAGATGATGCGCCTGCTCAGGACGGCAATTACTTTCATATTTGGGGCGTTTTTTATGCAGTAGTGTCCGTTCTATTATTACTGCGGTTTGCACGGAATATCAGAAAACTGCAACAAAGCAAGGTTCAGCATCCGGCCGTATACCTGCAAACAGTCCGGCTGGTACTGCTCCCGGAGGCTGTTGCACCCTATAGCTTTCTGAATGCGATCTTCTTAAACAAACAGGAATATGAGGCGGGGAAGATAGCGGCCGAAGTACTGGAGCATGAGCGGGCGCATATCAGGCAAAAACATAGCTGGGATATTTTGTTTATTGAACTGCTGCAAATAATGATATGGTTTAACCCGGTTATTTATTTATACAAACGATCTGTAAAAATCAACCATGAGCTGCTGGCCGATGCGGCTGTAGTAAAAGGACGGGATAATGTGCACCATTATCAGCAGGTGCTATTACAACGGACAATGATGCAGCATCCGGCGGCGCTCGCGAGCCATTTTACTTTTTATACCACAAAAAAACGATTGATCATGTTAAACAAAACATTTAGCAAAAAGAGGTCCCTGCTGCTGGGACTAACCGTAATCCCCTTGCTTGCCATAGTAGTTTTCTTTATTGGTGAAAGGGTATATGCGCAAACGGCGGCGCAGGATAATATAGTACTTTCGCAGGTAAGCGATACGGTTCCGTCGCGCTTGCCGCCACCGCCACCACCGCCTTTTACATGGGAAACTCAGCATAAGTTTTCGGAGTGGCCGGTGATTCTCGAATATTTTGATGGGCGGCATACCATCTCTTCTCAAATGAAAAATGTGAAACTGCCAAAAGGTGCAAAGAATCTTGTACTGAAGGCCGGCGATCAAAAGATCACGGAAGTAATTGTCGTGCATGAAGGCTTTAAATCTGTTATTGAGAATGTTTCCAGCGGGGAAAAGAAAGAGGCCTTTGAAAAAAAATACGGAATAGCGCTTCCGGACAATGTACCACGACCAACGACCGCTGACAAGGCCCATATGTTGCGAGGGACTGGCGCCACCAGAAGCAAAAGCGCCAACAAAGCGGTTTACGGCCCCGGGGCAACAGCAGCTGAGATGAACGAATATATAAGCCTGATGAAAAAGAGTGAGCGCATCCGGAACGGCCGGAAGGTATATATTGCAAAGGATGAAAACGAACAGGCCCGGCAACGGGAACTGCTCAGTAAAATGGATGCAAAGCAATTGAGATCTGTGTCCAACTTTCCGCCGCCACCACCACCGCCACCACCGCCACCGGCCTCAAACAAACCATCCGGTCCGGTAACGGTGGTGACGGGTGAGCACTATATGAAGATTGGGGATATAAACAGAAACCGTGAAGTACCGTTAACAATCCCTCAACCGGAAAATACGCCCGATGGCATCCAGCCGCCTGTTCTGATAAAGGAAAGAGTGGCGCCAAGAAGATCTGCCGGTGTAGCCAATCCCGCACCGGTAGTATCTACAGGCAACTCCCGGGTACTGGAAACAAAAAGGCAATAGGTTAGCTGGTGCCCGGTATACCTTTTTTCGTTCAGGACTTAAAGAAAATTAGGAAAACATTTACTTTGCAGGTCTTAAATTGTAAAGGAATGTTTAAAAAGCAACAAGTTTGCTATATTGGCGCAGCTATTGTTTAAGTATTAGTGTCTTAGGGTCTGTACCAGGTTATTATTTTAACAAAATTCTTAAGTTATGAAACGAAGTAAACTTGTTCTGAAATCCTTCCTGCTTGCTACCGCTATTGCGGTGTCCGGTGCTGCTATGGCACAGGTGGAAGTAGGGGTGCGCGCGGGTGTGAATCTCTCCAATCTTACCATAAAAGATGCTGATGGAAAAACAGTGAATGGGGCTAAAATCACGCCCGGTTTTAATGCTGGGCTAACCTTTGATATCCCGGTTGCTGACGAATTTTATATTCAGCCCGGGGCATTATTCAGCATGAAGGGCGCCAAATTGGAAAGAAGCGCCCACGAATATTTTAATGCGGATGCTTTTTCCCCCGCCGCTGCGGGTGATTATACCCGGTTAAATACCTATAATATTGAGGTGCCGGTTAATTTTATCTTTAAACCTGCAGCCGGAAACGGGAATTTACTGATTGGTGCCGGTCCTTATTTCTCCTATGCCCTGGGTGGAAATTTTAAAAGGGTTACCGATCGTTACGGAACCGAAACCGGTAAGCTGGAATTTGCAAAGGATTATAACGATTTTAGCAGTAACCCCGATAAAATGACTTTTGGCAAGCGTGCCGATGTAGGTGCCAACCTGCTTTTTGGGTACGAGTTTGCCAACCGTTTTTCGGTACAGCTGAATGGTCAGCTTGGGCTAACCAATCTTGAGCCGAAATCTAACGGACGCAAACCGGACGAGGTATTAAGGAATAACAATTTTGGAGTTTCCTTCGGTTATAAATTCTAAGGATAAGAAGAAGGTATAAACGTGGCCGTTCCCCACCTTGGGGAGCGGCTTTTTTTTATGCAATCGTCACCTGTTTAATGTTTTGTTAAAAGGAGGGTGAAAGCATGACAGTACATGACGGTGGTGTGTACTAAACCAGATATTTTTGAACTTTAATGATTGCTTAAAAGAAATTCATGAACGCATTATTGGGAGTTATATTTCACTTTATCGGAGGGTTTGCTTCCGGTAGCTTTTATATCCCTTATAAAAAAGTAAAGGGATGGTCCTGGGAATCGTATTGGCTGATTGGTGGTGTTTTTTCCTGGCTGATTGTGCCACCGCTGGCCGCCTGGTTAACGATCCCTGATTTTTGGGAAATCATTCAAACAGCAGGAAGTGGCACACTGGGGTATGCATATCTGTTCGGGCTGCTTTGGGGCATTGGCGGGCTCACCTACGGGCTGGGCGTTCGCTACCTGGGTGTATCGCTGGGCAGCAGTATCATCCTGGGCTTGTGTATGGTATTTGGCGCATTGATCCCCGCATTGTATTATCAGTTAAATCCTACGGATGGAAAAGATACCATTGGCTTGCTATTTGGCACCGGCTGGGGAAGGGTAGTGATGCTGGGGCTGCTGGTTTGTATTATTGGGATCATTGTTTCAGGTAAAGCTGGCATGCGTAAAGAAAAGGAACTGACCGCAGCACCTTTGGCCGGTGATGGAAATACGGCGGTTAAAGAAGCAGATCATCTTTCGGGTAAGGATGAATATAAATTCGGACTGGGAATAATGGTAGCGATCGTTTCCGGGGTATTGAGTGCCTGTTTTAACTTTGGCATTGAGGCCGGAAAGCCGATGGCGGATGCTGCAAATGCCTTATGGAAGGCAGCACATCCGGGCCAGGGAGAATTTCTTTACCAGAACAACGTGTCCTATGTGGTGATCCTGTGGGGTGGATTGACCACCAACCTGATCTGGTGCCTGATCCTGAACGCACGTAATAAAACGTTTGGAGATTATACCAACCGCAAAACACCGGTATTATCCAATATTATTTTTTGTGCATTGGCCGGTACTACCTGGTTCCTCCAGTTCTTCTTCTATGGTATGGGAGAAAGTAAACTGGGCAACGGTCCCAGTTCCTGGATCCTGCATATGGCATTTATTATCCTGATTGCTAATGTGTGGGGGCTGATACTAAAAGAATGGAAAGGGGTTAGCAAAAAAACGTTCACAACGGTAGTACTCGGGATCATTATCATTTTGATATCAGTACTGCTGGTAGGCTACGGAAATTCACTACGATAAAATATAAAAAGAACATCAGTATATGAGCGCAGAAGCGAAAACATTTAAGCATGTAAGTTATTTATGGGATGATGCCACCGCGGCAGCAATGGCGGGGGATGAAGTAGCATTACTGATCTACCGTTCCAATTTATTGGGCGCAGATCTCCGTCTTACAAATTATGGAGGTGGCAATACTTCCTGCAAGGTGATGGCAAAGGACCCGCTCACCAATGAAGAAAAGGAGATCATGTATGTAAAAGGCAGTGGCGGCGATTTAGGCACACTCAAAAAGAGCGGACTGGCAGCATTGTATGTAGATCGCTTGCGGAGCCTCAAAGCTATTTACAAAGGGATCGAGCACGAAGATGAAATGGTAGAACTCTTTAACCATTGTATCTACGACCTGGCGTCCAAGGCCCCGTCTATTGATACACCGTTACACGGATTTCTGCCGTTCAAACATATAGACCATCTGCATCCCGATGCCGCTATTGCGATTGCGGCAGCAAAGGATGGTAAGCAGATCACCGAAGAATTATTCGGAGGTTCCATTGGTTGGGTGCCCTGGCAGAAACCAGGGTTCGACCTTGGCCTGCAGCTCAAACAATGTTTGGATGAGAACCCGGGAATCCGGGGAATCATGCTGGGCTCTCACGGACTGTTTACCTGGGGCGATACCGCGTATGAAAGCTATCTGAATACCCTGGAGGTAATTGAAAAATGTGCGGAATATATCGAACAACACCTGGGTAAAAAAGGACCCGTATTTGGCGGGGGAAAAGTTGTCGCACTGGCCGGGGAAGAGCGGTTGAAAAAGGCGGCTGCACTGGCGCCGGTATTACGTGGTTTTTGCTCCTCCTATACAAAGATGGTGGGCCATTTTACCGACGATGACCGGGTATTGCAATTTATTAACTCCAACGACCTGGAACGGCTGGCGCCCCTGGGTACCTCCTGCCCGGATCATTTCCTGCGCACCAAAATCAGTCCGCTGGTACTCAACCTGGCTCCGGACGCAGATCTGGAGGACACTGCTGCCGTTAAGGAAAAAATAGCGCCGTTGTTTGAGGCCTACCGCAATATGTATGCGGACTACTATAATACCTGCAAACATTCGAACAGTCCTGCTATGCGGGATCCAAACCCGGTGGTGATCATTTATCCGGGCGTAGGTATGTTCACGTTTTCAAAAGATAAACAAACAGCCCGGGTAGCGGCGGAGTTTTATACCAACGCCATCAATGTAATGCGGGGCGCGGAAGCTGTATCGGAATATACCTCACTTCCCCGGCAGGAAGCATTCAATATTGAGTACTGGTTGCTGGAGGAGGCTAAACTGCAGCGGATGCCTAAGCCGAAACCATTGAGTGGCCGGATTGCGTTGGTTACCGGAAGCGGTGGCGGTATTGGCAAGGCCATTGCCCATAAGTTTGCGGAAGAGGGTGCCTGTGTGATCATCAACGATATTAACGCAGAACGGGTACAGGAAACCACGGCTGAATTTCAAAAGACCTTTGGCCGCGATGCAGCCGCTTCGGTGGTACTGGATGTAACCAGCAATGATTCGATAAAGGCTGCGATCGATGAGGCGGTGCGGGCATTTGGTGGCCTGGATATCATTGTGAACAATGCCGGTATCAGCATTTCAAAATCCATTACCGATCATACCATTGAAGAATGGGATCGTTTATATGATATCCTCGTAAAGGGCCAGTTTATGGTTTCCAAACAAGCGGTTGCCGTAATGCGTAAACAGGATATCGGCGGCGATATCATCAATATCGTTTCTAAAAACTCCATTGTATCCGGCCCCAATAACGCCGGTTATGGATCGGCCAAAGCCGCCCAGGCACATCTTTCCCGGCTGCTGGCTGCAGAGCTGGGCACCGATAAAATACGCGTGAATTCCGTAAATCCGGACGCCGTAATTGCCAATTCCAATATCTGGGCCGGTGGCTGGGCCGAAGGGCGCGCCAAGGCATATGGTATTACCGTAGCGGAACTGCCGGCTTATTATGCAAAACGTACATTGATGAATGAAATGATCCTGCCGGAGGATATTGCAAATGCCTGCTTTATTTTTGTAAGTGGATTGCTGAATAAATCTACCGGCAATGTGCTGAATGTAGATGGAGGAGTAGCAGCGGCATTTTTACGATAAAAACGTCTTCATATAACAAGCAATACAAGAGTTGATGGTTTTCTAATCGGTCAACTCGTTTTTTTTAAGATCTTTAATATGACAACAGCGTTACAGAATGTATGGTTACTCCGGTTACCTTGTTAACGTTTAAATGTCTAAACCGATATAAAGTATTTTTTATGTTACTGACAAAAGCTCAGATCGAACAGCATAACGATGCCTTGCTGACACAACATCAACGGAATTTTGAATTTATCTCCGGCAATGTTCCGGGGGTAGAGCAGATCATTAAAAAGCTGACCGATTTTCAGGTGGCCATTCCTTCCTGGGCGCTTGGAAACGGCGGTACACGTTTTGGCCGCTTTGCCGGCAGGGGAGAACCGGCCACGCTGGAGCAGAAGCTGGAAGATGTAGGATTGCTGCACCAGTTTAACCGGTCGAGCGGGGCCATTTCGCTGCATATACCCTGGGACATTCCAAAAGATGCCACAGCATTAAAGCAACTGGCGGCGCAGCTGGATCTGAAATTTGATGCAATGAACTCCAATACCTTCCAGGATCAGCCCGGACAGGCGCACAGTTATAAATATGGTTCCCTGCAGCATGTAGACCGTGCTGTGCGGAAACAGGCGATCGATCATAATATAGAGGTGATTAAATATGGCGAGGAACTGGGCTCAAGCGCTCTCACCATTTGGCTGGCGGATGGCTCCTGCTTCCCGGGACAGCTGAATTTCCGTAAGGCATTTAATCATACCCTGGAAAGTCTTGGTGAAATTTATGATGCCTTGCCGGAACAGTGGAAGGTATTTGTAGAATACAAGGCATTTGAACCTAATTTTTATTCGACTACAGTTGGAGATTGGGGACAATCGTTCCTGTTTGCCAGCAAGCTGGGAGCAAAAGCATATACATTGGTAGATCTGGGACATCACCTGCCCAATGCCAATATTGAACAGATCGTAGCATTGCTGCTGAATGAAAAGAAATTGGGTGGGTTTCATTTTAATGACAGCAAATACGGAGATGATGATCTTACTGTGGGAAGCATCAAACCCTACCAGTTGTTCCTGATCTTTAAGGAACTGGTAGATGGGATGGATGCAAGAGGAATGGATCATGCCACCGGTTTGGGATGGATGATTGATGCCAGCCATAACGTAAAAGATCCGCTGGAAGATCTGCTGCAAAGTGTAGAAGCCATTAAGATTGCCTATGCACAAGCCCTGCTGGTAGATGCAGCCCGGTTGGAAACGGCGCAGGAGAACAATGATGTGGCACAGGCCCAGGAACTTCTTCAGGGGGCTTACCGTACAGATGTACGTCCTATCCTTGCTGAAGCCCGCCTGCGTGCCGGTGCGGCATTGGATCCCATCGGTCTGTTCCGGCAGCTAAAAGTGAGGGATGAACTGGTGAAAGAACGGGGTGAAAAGGCCGTGGCAACGGGGTTATAGCGAAGTTCTTAGTTTTCAGTTGACAGTAATCAGTTATCAGTTTTTGGCCTTCAGTTGAGAACAAAAATATGTTTTCTGATAGCTAATGACTAATAACTGACTACTGATAACTGATAGCTAAAAGCTGATCGCTGAAAACTGATTACTGATAACTAGTATCTGACATAAATGAGTGCGATTCCGGGAATAGCGGTATTTGATATTGGAAAGACCAATAAGAAGTTTTTCTTCTTTGATGAGGATTATCAGATCGTGGAAGAAGAAATGCAAAGCTTTTATGAAACAAGAGATGAAGATGGATTTCCCTGTGACGATATTCATGCGATCGGCAACTGGGTAAAGCGTAAGCTGGCGGAAAAGCTGAAAGACCCGGCTATAAAACTGCGGGCCGTTAATTTTTCTACCTATGGTGCCAGCTTTGTACATATAGATGCGGCCGGCCGGCCCGTAGCACCATTATATAATTACCTGAAGCCTTTTCCGGAAGACCTGGGCGACCTGTTTTATTACCGGTATGGCGGAAGGGAGCAGTTTGCAACAGAAACGGCATCGCCTGTTTTGGGAAACCTGAATTCGGGATTACAGCTTTATCGCATCAAAGAACAACAACCGCATTTATTTGGAGAAATACAACAATCCCTGCACCTGCCCCAATACCTGGGTTTTCTTACGCACGGCAAATTATTTTCAGACATTACCAGTATCGGGTGTCATACCGCTTTATGGGATTTCCGGAAGAACGATTACCATCAATGGGTAACCGAAGAAGGCATCAGTAGTAAACTGGCGCCGTTGTTTCCTTCGGATGGAACTATTGATACCCTTATTGAAGGACAACCGCTGAAATGCGGTGTAGGATTGCACGACAGTTCGGCGGCTTTTATTCCATATATGTGTATGATTAAGGAGCCTTTTGTACTATTGTCTACCGGTACCTGGAGTATCTCCATGAATCCTTTTAATAAAAACCCGTTAACAACAAAGGAACTGCAGCAGGATTGTTTATCCTATCTTACCTACCAGGGAATGCCCCTGAAATCATCCCGCCTGTTTGCAGGTAATGAGCATGAAGAAGCGGTGAAAAAGATGGCGGCTTTTTATCATGTAAATCCGAAATATTTTCACGATATCCGCTTCACGCCGGAGCTGGCGATGCCGGCGGATGATCGTTCTGTGGCTTCGCAATTTGTTTTTTCGGGTGAGCAAACGGTGGAGAAGACCTATCACGATCTGATACAACACCTGGTAAAAAAGCAAAAACATTCCACGGAGCTGGTCCTGGATGATACGGATGTAAAGCAATTATATATTGACGGCGGTTTTGCGCGCAATGAAATATTTATGAACCTGATGGCGCAGGCCTTTCCGCATATGGAAGTATATGCCGCCTCGGTATCACAAGCTACGGCAACAGGGGCCGCACTGGCCATTCATGCAGACTGGAATACCAAGGAGGATGCGGCCCACCTGCTGGAAGTAAAGCGTTATACTGTTTAAAACCCGGGGCATCGGATCTGCGCACCTTTTTGTACCATTTCCGCCAACGCCTGTTCTTTTGCCAGCTGCTTTTCATCGGCTGAGCCAAGCAGGTCCGGACAAAGGCTAACCCCGAAACCTTTTAAAAGCGCATCCAATGCTGTTGCTTTTACACAATACTCCGTAAGAAAGCCGCAGAGTATAAGATGGGTAACCTGTTCCCGTTGCAAATGATCACAAAAGTCTTTTGAAGAAAAACAGCTATGTCCTGTTTTCTCAAACTGTAGTAGCTGCTCAATGGCTTTCAGGCTGCTTTGATGACCTTCCGTACCTGGAATACAGGTTGAAAACCCGGTTTCAAACTGATTTGGCGCATAGCTGGAATAGACCAATATGATCTGGCCAGGTGGCGTTTGCTCCAGCAGGATATCGAGCTGGCGAACGACGCTTCCGATATTTTTAAGCGCAGGATGTTTTTTCTCATAGGCAAAGCCCGGCTCTGTAAAATCTTTCTGTGCATCGATGATAATGATCCGGGTTTCAGACATGCGATGGTCAATTTGGAAAATAAAAAAGCTACTCTAGCCAGTAAACATTCTTTTTAATGGGGCAGCTTTTCCCGGAACCGGCCATAGACCCAGGTGCCTGCAATGGCACTTAGCAGTGTGATCACTACCACGGTGGCTCCGGTGCCGATCTGGGCGAAAAGCGGACCGGGACAGGCGCCGGTAAGTGCCCAGCCAATACCAAAGATCAGCCCGCCAACAATCTGTCCCTTATTAAATTTCTTGGGTTGAATTTCGATGGCTGACCCGTCAATGGTCTTAATACGGAATTTTTTAATCAGCCAGATGGAGATCATGCCTACAGCAACTGCGCTTCCGATAACGCCATACATATGGAAGGATTGTAACCGGAACATTTCCTGTATACGGAACCAGCTGATCACTTCAGCCTTGGTAAAAACAATTCCAAAAACGATACCTGCAACCAGGAAGCGGAGCAGTGAACCTTCCTTTTTCGTGTCTGCAACCGGATTCACAGTAAATTCATCATCGGAAGGTTTTGGGGAACGGAGTTGAGTATCTTCTTTGATCATTGCTGTTCTTTTTATTAAAGGGATAATATCCATGGGAGTAATAAATTGGCAGCGAAAAAGCCGCCGATCATAAAGCAAATGGTTGCAACCAGCGAGGGCCACTGAAGATTGGATAAACCCATAATAGCATGACCACTGGTGCAACCGCCTGCATACCGTGTTCCAAAACCTACCAGGAATCCGCCGGCAATCATCAGGATCGCTCCGCGGGCTGTTAGCAGGGAGTGCCAGTTGAAAAGATCGGCCGGAACCAGGTTGTGATAGTTGGTAATTCCCTGTTTCCCCAGGTCTGCTGCCAGTTGCGGCGCAATTTTTACAGGCTCCGGATCCGTAAGGAATTGCGCTGCGATCATACCTCCGAAGAAAATGCCCAACACAAAAAGCAGGTTCCAGCGTTCCTTTTTCCAGTTATACCGGAAAAAAGGGATGCCTGAAGGAATACAGGCGGCACAGATATGTCGTAGCGAAGAGCTGATCCCAAAGGGTTTGTTACCCAGCAGCAACAGCGCCGGTACAATCAGCCCGATAAGCGGCCCGGCCACGTACCACGGCCAGGGTTGTTTTATAAAATCTAACATTTTTAATCCGGGTTTAATACGCTAAGCTATCAAATATTTTTTAATCGGTCGTTTGGTGCGTTCCTGAAGAACGCCTGTCACGACTAAATGCAAATCTCTTTGCGCATATTGCGAGTCCTTTGGTCCTGGCGGTTAAAAAAGCCAGCATATGAAGATTGTCCCGGAATTGTAAGATGCCCCGGCTGATTCGTGCATATATCTTGCGAACAACAAAGGATCGATTATTGCTATTTTTGCATGTTACCGGCCCGGAAGGGGCGTATGGTCATTACGGCCTGTTTCTATGAAGAACCAAGAGCGGCCGGCGCCGGTTTTAAAAAAATACAATGAAACACTTTTTACTGAAGGGTATATTGTTCGTGGTGCTGGTGATACCGGTACTTTGCCAGGCGCAGGAGGAACATACAACTTTTAAATCGATTGATTCAGCCATCGCGCAGAAGGATTTTTTTAAGGCCCGCATGCTTTACGATGCGGATCAGCGGCAGCTTTCCGCAGTACACCAGAAATTTACAGAAGCAGTTCTTTTTAATGCCTTTAACCGGCCGCAGGTATCCAATCAAAGGATCGGTCAGCTGTTGAAGACGGGGAATGGTTTGCCCGATTCATTAAAATTAAGGCTATACCGGATCCGGGAAGATAATTATATAAAGCTACATCAATATAAGGCCGCCAGGATCGCAGTACAGGAATTATTAAACCGGTATGGAACGTTTTTAAAGCAAGATGAAAAAACAGACCTGGAGAATAACCTGAAGATCTGGACGGCATTGGAAGCTGTGCCGCCACAACGTGTACTGGTACGAAAGAGCAGCCGGATGGAAATGAAAAAAGATAAAGCCGGCTTGAATAATCTGAAGGTGACAATTGAAAGTGATACCCTGAGTTGCATTTTTGATACCGGAGCCAATTTATCGACCATTACCCGTTCGGCGGCGCGTAATTTAAAGATGGAGGTGATCCCGGCCGGTATTGAAGTTGGAGCCCTTACGGGCAATACGGTGAAAGCGGATCTGGGCGTTTGTAAAAAGCTAAGGATCGGTAACAGCATTATCGAACAGGTTATATTTTTGGTGTTGCCGGATGACGCATTGGCGTTTCCACAGATCGGGTACCAGATCCACGGGATTTTGGGCTTTCCGGTAATTGAAGCACTCCGGGAAGTACAGCTAACGCAGGACGGATACTTCATCGTACCGGAAAAAGAAACCCGTATCCATACCGCATCAAATATGGCCATTGATGGCCTCTCGCCCCTGATTCTGATCGATGGCCGGCATTTTACATTTGATACCGGTGCCGATCATACGATCCTGTATCAGCCATTTTTTACAACCAATCAACAGCAGATCACCCGTACCTGGCAGCCAACCCGGATCGGCCTGGGTGGGGCCGGTGGAAAAAAAGAATACGAAGGCTATAAGATCTCACATACATTTCAGATCATGGGAAGGGAAGTGCGGCTAGACAGTGTTTCTTTATTAAAGGAGCTCATTGGCAATGAAACGGTTTATGGAAATATTGGTCAGGACCTGATCCGGAAATTCAAAAAGATGACCCTGAATTTTGACCAGATGTTTATTAAATTCGATTAGGAACAATGGGTGGATGGACAACAGTTTTAGCTGCTCGGTAAAAAAAACAACATGAAGCAACAGAAAAACATTTTAGTGATCATCGGTAGTGCCAGTGCCGGTTCTAGCAGCGAAAAGCTGGCATTGAATTTTGCCAGGCAGACAGAGGCGGTTCTTACGATCACCGTTTACAATGTATTAAAAACACTACCGCATTTCGACCCCGAACTTTCTGTTGCCAACCCGCCGGAAGCGGTTATAGGCCTGCGTCGGGAGATAGCACAGGCTGATGGCGTATTGATCTGTACGCCGGAATATATTTTCAGTATTCCCAGTGGATTAAAAAATGCCATCGAATGGTGTGTGGCAACAACGGTTTTTTCGGAGAAGCCGGTAGGGTTGATCACCGCATCTGCAAGTGGTGTAAAGGGCCACGCTGAACTAAAAATGATCATGCAAACAGTTGGAGCCTTATTCACAGAGGAGACTTCCCTGCTGATCCAGGGCGTAAAAGGGAAGATAAGCGGGGAAGGACAAATTGCAGATCCGGCAACGGGAAAGGCATTCGAGCAATTTATAAAAGCATTTATACAACTTGTAGGCGCCCGCTAAATTTTTATGATGTCTGAAAACCGGTCTGTTGTAGATACCTGGATCAAAGGCTGGGCGCTGGCCCGCGGGGTTGCGGCGCCGGTTGTTATACCGGGAGGATACCGGGTTCAGGTAGGGTGGCCGGAGCAGAAAGAGCGTTATGTTTTTGCTGAAATCACACCTGCTTTTACCGGGTTGGGTAACACCATTATAGAGCCCTGGGTCTTTCTGAAGGTTTGTGCCCATCCCGATAGCGTAAGGGCGGTGCTGCCGTCACGCTGGGTGATCCAGCCTCCGGGGTATATGATGATAACCGGTCTTGTTCCGGAAGACGGGGGAGCGCTTGCCGGCGGATATCATCTGAAAGTTGAGCTGCAGCTTCCGGTGCCGGTGGTGAATATACTCACGGATAGCGGCGAGCTGGCAGCGAGCGGGCGGATTGCATTTGTAGAAGATTTTGCAATCTACGATCGTATCGCCACCACGGCCGCACACCGGCGCAAAGGGCTGGCCTCCCTGGTTATGAAGCGTCTCTCCGCGATTGCCCGTTCCCGGGGTATTACAAAAGGCGTTTTGGTTGCTACCGGAGAAGGACAGGCACTCTACAAAACACTGGGGTGGAAACTGTATAGTCTTTATACCAGCGCCGTTATTCCCGCAAACCAATAGCCAGGGCTGGGTTGATCGAAACTGCCTGATACGGGATGGATGCTGCATCATCTTGTATAGAAAAATCTGTGAATGGATGTGACTCCGGTCCGGGTTCGTACCTTTGACCGATGATGGAACAACTGATAAAGCAAATAGCATTTATTAAGGAGATCGATAAGCTTAAATATGTGCTGCGTCGTACCCGGTTGCTTCACAGCGACCGCCGGGAAAATGATGCCGAGCATAGCTGGCACCTGGCAATGATGGCTATTGTACTTGCAGAGCATGCCAATGAACCGGTAGACCTGCTACGGGTGTTGAAAATGGTGCTGATTCATGATGTTGTTGAAATTGATGCGGGGGATGTATTTATTTACGATACAAAAAAGAGCCATACCAATACGGAAGAAGAGTTAAAAGCTGCCCGGAGGATCTTTGGAATGTTGCCCCAATCGCAGGCGGAAGCGCTGATTGAAATATGGGAAGAATTTGAAGCAGGGCAAACGGCCGACGCAAAATTTGCCCGGGCGCTGGACCGGCTGGAACCGCTGCTTCAGAATACCTCCAATGATGGTGGAACCTGGAAGGAGTTTGATGTACGCTACGACCAGGTAGTGGCAAAAAAAAAGGTGATTGCCCAGGGGTCCGAACAAATATGGGCATTTGCCGAAGACCTGCTGAAACAAAATCTTGAAAAGGGCATTCTAAAAAAATAGGCGATACATCGTCCGGAACGGAAACAGCAACGCAATAGCATGCGGTGGTACGGATATGTTGAACCGGGTATCAGAAATGGAAGAAACGATCATCGAAAAAAGTGTCCATATCAACGCCGGCCGGCAACGGGTGTGGAACGTGCTTACAGCGCCTGACATCATGTTGCAATGGATGGGGGATCCGGAAATGGAGCTGGAGGTGGATACGCAATGGAAGGTGGGGGCACCGCTGGTTATTAAAGGAATACACCATCTTCCGTTTGAAAACAAGGGGATCGTTTTGGCGGTTGATCCCGGGCACCGGCTTCAATACAGTCAGTTGAGCTCACTGTCGCGGCTTGAAGAAAAAGCGGATAATTATTCAGTATTTGAATTTTTGTTAACCCCTGAGGGCACAGAAACCCGGTTATCGCTTACCATTAAAGGCTTTCCCACGGATACCATTTACAAACACCTGGCTTTTTACTGGAATACAGCGGTATTCAAAATAAAGCGGGTGGCAGAGAACGAAATATCATAAGCGTTGCATCTTGGAACGCAGGCCTATTTTAACCGGCAGCTCCGGGCTATTGGAGTGGTTGCTGGTAGCAGAATAAAATCGAACAGTAAAAGAGGATATGAACCGGCGAATGGTGGTTACCATGCATGACCGGTCGTCGCTTTCCAATCGTAGGGCAGGAGCTCAGAAAGTGGTACCTGGATGCCGTTCTTTACTTCGATAATGGTTTGCAAATTAGAGCTGGAGAGCTGGCTGATCAGTTCCCGGCATCTGCCGCAGGGAGGTACCGCATCGCCGTTGCTGTTTACGGCAACCATCGCTTTGATCTTATATTCGCCCTGCTTCAGCATCTCCGCAATGGCGCTATGTTCTGCGCAAAAGCCCATCGAGCAGGCCGTGTCAATGCTGATACCGGTATAAACGTTCCCGTTTACTGTTTCCAGGGCTGCACCTACACCGCCAATCGTTATAAAATCATTTAGTTGTCTTTCACCGGAAATGTTCCGGGCTATTTGCTTAAGCTTTTCAATGTCCATGTTTTTGTTTTAAGTTGAAGAGGAGTAGCCGGAATGCAAATGTACAGTCAACCCGCTGTTTATAAAACGGGGTGTTGTTGCAGGTACCAGTTTACTGCAGGGCATTCTTCTGTTTTAAGGAATGCATCCTTGGCCTCATTGTAGGCATTGCCGTTGGTCCATTCCCGGGCACTCAGTTGCTCCTTCAGTTGCTGGTAGGCTGCTTTTACATCCGGATGGATACGCAGGTAATCCCTGAATGCAATATGCCGTGTCCAATGTTCAGACGAAAGGAGCAATACATGGATATGTGCCAGCCGGTGATGATGTTCGTTAAGCGCAGCAGGAATAGGGTCTCCTTTCCGGATCCAAACGGGAAGCGATAAAAGGACAGGATCCGTATGCAGTTTTACGAAAAAGCGGCGATAGGGCATATCGTATTATACCTTTCGTAATAGATATATCCCCGGTCCATCAGCACATGGGGGATTGGATCAAGATCGTCTGCATGCTTTACACCTGTTAGCACATCAATAATCGGTTTGGCGGCAAATCCTTCCACAGATGTGCTACCGATATGTTCAATTTGGGGGCACCATGGTCCTGTAAGACCTGCCAGTTCTTTTTTCAGCGTTTCGAAAGCTGCCTTCCATTCAGGACTATATAGAACCATATCAATCTTCATGTGGTATATATATGGTTCAAAGGTGACGGACCAGGGGAAAAGTGACCGTTTGCTGACTCAGATAACTATTGTTTAGTTAGATATGATCATTTGATAATCATCATCTGCTTTGTTGGGAGGTTGTTGCTGATGCGGTATCGTATCCTTTTGCTTTAGCTATGCAATCAGCAATTGCAATGCTGACTAGTTTTCGAATGGTACAGACCTGTAAATACTTACATTATCAGGATTCGATGAAGGGAGAGGAGTGAAGAATTGGCGCTATCATGATTACGGGCCTTAAAAAAGATTTGAAAAAAAACAAAATAAATTTGCCTGTTTCAAAATCCTCCCTATCTTTGCACTCCCAAATCAAACGGTACGTTAAAAATTACCGATAAGTTCTTAGAATACAATTAGTTAGATCAAAAAAAGTTAAAAATAAAGTTTCGATTTTTTTTGGCAGTTTGAAAAGAGATTGTATCTTTGCAACCCGATTAAAAACGGGATAGTTCTTAGAAAAGAGTTGAAGAAAAAAGAAAAATAAATTTGGCGGTTTGAAAAGAAGTTCGCAACTTTGCAACCCCAAAACGTTGACTAACAAGAGTAGAAAACGGGTTTATAAGTTCTTCACACATAATTGGTTATATCGAAAAAAGGTTAAAATTTTTTTGATAGTTTGAAAAAGAAAATCTATCTTTGCAACCCCGAAACGGAGTGTAAATGAAGGAAAGGGGTTGGTTGATAAGAGTTCTTTTGAGATGATACGGCGTTTAAGGCGCGATGTTGGTTCGAGTCCGGCGGTATTGGCAAGTTTGTAAGGTATCTTTTAGGAGATAGTTTTGCAGAAAGATCTTTGAAAGTTTGGAAGCAATAGCACAATTCAGTCACATTAGGTTGTGACAACGAAAAGGTAAGTCAAAAAGCAAATAACATTAGATTTTTGACACGTTAATTTGTATTTGGAGTTTTAGGACTTCAGATAACTTTGAAACAGTCAGTAAGTCAAACTCATTTACAACGGAGAGTTTGATCCTGGCTCAGGATGAACGCTAGCGGCAGGCTTAATACATGCAAGTCGTGGGGTAGAGAGGTGCTTGCACTTCTTGAGACCGGCAAACGGGTGCGGAACACGTA
>NZ_JASLGT010000008.1 GCF_030150205.1 Niabella sp. | reverse complement strand
GCCAAAGCGCCGGCCGCAACCCGGGCAGGTTCGCTTCGTTCGGCTCCGCTACGCTCCGCCTCACTTCGCTTCACCTGCCCGGTGGTTAACTCTCCAATACAGTTACTTAATATTTATTTACACAAAGAACTAAACACTACCGATTTTGTCATTCCCCGGCCCCTTTGTCTCGCTGTCCCCAAAAAAACTTTAGCTATTAGCCATCAGTTCTCAGTGTCTTTAATCGTATCTGTCATGCTCAGGTGATAACACCCTGTTGAGGAATAGCATTGAATAACTGATCTGCTTATCACGAACGGAATCATCTGATAACTGATAGCTGACCACTGATCGCTACAATAGATCATCAGGTATGAAACGGGACCTAATCTTAAACCTCAAACAAAGCGCTCCCGCCTACCAGTCTTTCCCGGCGCTGGTTCCATACTGTGATTTATCTTCGGAGATCCGTTGTTGCGTATTTTTTTCCTTGTTTTCCAGCTTGTCGAGCTGGTTTTGAGCCTGTCGCTGGTTTAACCGCGATCTGTCGGGCTTCCGGTTCTCATCTTCTTTTTTATCCTGTGCGCCACCGCCGCCGCTTTGTTTTTTTCGCTCCAGCAACGCTTTCTGCAGGTTTTCGCGCGCCTTAAGGTCATTGCTGTTGAAGCGCAGGGCATTCTTATAGGCTTCAATGCTTTCTTCCAGTTTATTCTGGTTAGAATATACCACGCCGGTATTGTAATAAGCGCCGGAGCGCAATTCGTTACTCGTTTGCCCGGATGTTGCCACCTGTTCATAGGTCTTCAGCGCGTCTTCCTGCTTTTTCAACCGGTACAGGGCATTGCCTTTGTTCATAAGGGCAATGTATTTTTGTGGACCATCCATCGCCTTATCATAGGCCTTTACGGCTTCTTCCATTTTGCCTTCGCCATAATATTCGTTCCCTTGTTTTATAAAACTGTTTCCATCCTGGGCAAACAGGGGAAGGGCGATCAGGTTCAACAGGTATAGGAAACGCGCTTTCATTCTTTTGTTTTTTTACCCTCCGGCAATAACTGTTCGGTTACCAGTAACAGGAGCATTACCGCTGCAAATACCCAGAAGTAATAAGAAAAGCTCATCAGGCTGGTATCCCCGGTTACCTTTTTGTCGATCTGCGTCAGCTGTGCATTGACCGTTTTAATCGCTGCGTCGATATCGGTCAGGTGTACGTAAACACCATTGGTATTGCTGGCGATCTGCTGTAATTCTTTCTGGTTGAGTTTTGAAATAATCGGCTGACCGGTTTGCGGATCCAGTTTATTGCCGCCTGTGGAATCATCGGGTATATACGTACCCTCGGGGGAGCCGATGCCAACGGTGTTCACCATCAGCCCGCGTTTTTGCATCTCCTTCGATAATTCCAGGGCCTTTTCATCATGATCTTCTCCGTCAGATATCAGGATCACGGCCTTAAACTTGGCTTCCCGCTCTCCAAAGGTTTTCAGGCTTTCTTCCAGCGCATCTCCGATAACGGTACCTTTTACCGGAACCACATCCGGGGAGGCGTCATTGACATAGATCTGTGCGGCACCATGGTCGGCGCTGATGGGCATCTGGATATAGGCTTTACCGGCAAACCATACCAGCCCGATGCGGTTATTGGGCATGGCATCCATCATTTTACTGATAAACTGTTTGGCCAGCAGCAACCGGCTGGGCTTTACATCCTGGGCCAGCATGCTTTTACTAAGGTCGAGGGCAAAAACCACATCAATGCCCTCACGCCTGATGCCATCGCTTCCTCCCGGTTTGCGCAGGCTCATGGTGCAAAGCACGCCCATCAGGAACGCCAGGCATAATAAAACAAACTTAAGATTAAACCGGAAAGGACTGTACCCCCGGATCATGGATTTTACCAGGGCCGGCTCTCCGATTTTACGGATGGTTCTTTTTTTCCATTGTTTTACTGCTGAAAATAGCAACAGGAACAGCAGCACCGCCGCACTCAGCCAGATAAAATAAATGTATTGAAACTCAAACTTCATTGACTTCGTAAAGTTAATAAGTTCGGCGGGTTTAAACGTTAACAGGTTGATAAGTTACGGTTCGGGAGACCGGTTTCAGGTTCGATCCCGCTCATACCCGGTGCCGCGTGTCAAATTCCCGGCTGAAAGCTGATCGCTGACAGCCGGCCCCGGCTTCGATCGGTTTCACACTCAATTCCCTATGCCAGATCCCGATCCCGGACGTCATCAACTGAAAACTGATCGCTGACAACTATTGCCGACCGACAAAAGCAAATCCTTTCCCCAATTCCGGCATACCGCATACCACTCCCTTACCGATACCGAAACGATATACAAACGATACAGCCAGGATACAGCCAGGATACAGAAACGATATACAAAGGATATAGAAAGGATATACAAAGGATACAGAAAACATGCGTTTTGAGATCAGAAGGGATCAATAGGGATCAATAGGGATCAGGAAGGATCATAAGGGGTCAGAAGGGATCAGGAGGGATCAATAGGGATCAAAAAAATAAAACAGCGCTTAAATGCCCCATCTTTATGCAAGCAAACATTTATTGATTCATTTTTAAAAAATTACAACCATGTACAGCGTCACCAATTCCATTTTAAGCGGCACCTCCGGCCGCACCGGGCGTATTATTATTGCCAACGTGCATGGCGTGGAAATAAGCCGCACCCGGCCTTTGAAGCGCAATACCATTAGCGAACCGCAGGTAGCACACCGGGAACTGTTTCGTTTTGCAGTAGCTTTTTTAGGCTTGTACAAGTCCTTTGCCCGCCTGTTCTTTGGCAAGCGTAAAGGGCTGGCAACACCCTATAACCAGGCACAGGCCAATGTAATGGAAAACATTCAGCTTAGTGGCAACGATGTAACATCGACTACACCAAGGTGCTTATTTCGAAGGGGAACCTGCTGGAAATGATTCCCGGCAGTATTAGCGCAGGAGCGGCACAGGCTATTACGGTTACCTGGACCAATAATGCGCCGCCGGACAGCAGTAGCTGACAACTGAAAACCAGTTCTTCCCCGCAGGATCACATCTTCCCTTCAAAGAATCCCAGCTGCTTCAAAATATCCTTTAGCATTTTCAGCCGCACAGTGGTCATATCATATTTAGGATCCGCGGATTCTACGTTCAGTACAAAAAAATAAGGGTGACGGTTCTCCTCGATCCAGCCAACGATCCAGCCCAGCGCATGGCCTTTTTCGGTTGTGGCCCAGCCGGTTTTATAAGCCAGTTTGTAATTGGAATTGTCCTCGAAGAGCATAGCATTCTTTACCTTTTCCTGGTAAAGTTTAAAAAATGGCAACTCGTTGAAGTACAGTTTTTTCACCAGTCCCAGGTTTTCATCAGGGGTCAATTTAAGGGTATTGTCGAGCCAGAAGGTATCAATAGCAGAATGGATCTTAAAGAGGGTATCTTTTTTCCCGGCACCGTAGTGCAGTGAATCCAGCCAGTACTGCATTTTTTCTTTGCCGATCCGCCGGGCCACTTCCTGGTAATAGGGCACGGCTGAAACACGGAAGGCCTGGTACATGTTCAAATCTTTATTCCATTCAGGAATCGCCCGCTGAACCCCGTCCCAGGGAATAACCATGCTGTCGCTGGAAATAATGCCCGTTTGAAGTCCGATCAGTGAATTTACGATCTTAAACGTGCTGGCCGGCAGGTAGGCGCTATCCCGGTAGCGGGCCAGGTTATACACGGTAAATTCGCCGGTACCATTATTCAGCAGGGCAAAGGTTCCGTTGAGCTGGTGCTCATCAAAGTACTTTTTTAACGAATTATCCTGTTTTACATTGTTTTGGGTACAGGAAACGATTGAAATGGCCATTACAGATGCCCAAAACAGTTTAGAAGCTTTACGCATCCGGCTCGCAGCGGCATTCTTTTTTCTGGTAACTTTTGTAAAAAACATAATAAATATTGAACAAAGAATTGAATTCGCCGGCAAAAATACAACCCGTTTGCCTTTGGCAGGGATTTAATAATTTCTGGCACCCGAATTGCATCTTTTTTTATACTTAATAGCCTATTATGCAGGATATTATAACTTATCAAAGAGCGGCATTGAACCATTACCGTTTAATACTGGATACACCTGCAGCGGTAAAGCGTAAAATTGCGGATGCGGGTACCCGGTTAAATGCATTTTTTCCTGGTACACCTCTTTCCGGCGGTACTGTTTTTATGTACCTGGCCAGTTTTTCGGTTTATGAGCCGGATGAAGTAGCGGTAACCGATCTGTTGCACCGGGTAGCACTAGCTGCTATGCCTTACCGGGTTCATTTAAAAGGATTTGCACATCTGGAAACAAAAGAAATCTATATTCCCGCAGTGGAAACGGCCTGGATCACCGCGCTTATTGATACCATTGCAGCCTTACCGGCTCCATGGAGCAATGAGCGGTTCAATGTGTTGCCCCGTATCTCCCTGGCCCGGAACCTGCAGCCCTGGCAGTTTGACCGGGTATGGCCCTATTTTGAAAAGGAATCCTTTCAGGCCCGGTTTGTTATGGATGGAATGCTCCTTTTACGACAGCTCGAAGGGGCTAAACCCTGGCAGATAGAACGGAAGCTTTTATTTGAAAATCAACTAATTGCAGAATAGTTATACTTTTATATAAATTTTCTTTTTATCGAGCCAGTAGCAGATGGCCCACATAAAAAGAATAACGCAGATCGCGTATAGAAGCGACCCGTTTTCCTTGGCACCGGGTGTATGCACCAGTACTTTTGTATAAAGCCAGTTCCAGGGGGTGATGCCTTCTTTTGTTTTAAACAGCGCGGCTGTTTTGGGTAAAAAGGCGCTTAATGCAAAAATAAACAGGGGATTTTTTCCAAAAACCTCGAAGAACCGGCCTAAAAAGCCTGTTTTTTCCCGGATTTCGATAAAATAGATCATGGTTGCAATGGTTACCATGGCCAGGCCTGTTGTATATACGGTATAAGAACTGGTCCAGATCTTTTTATTGATCGGGAATGCCATATCCCAGCAGAAACCCGTGAGTAACAATGCCATGCCCGCTACAAAAAGCCCCGTCAGCATTTTAAACATAGGATTCGCAGGGCTGTTTTTATCCAGGTTGGCAGGTAAATCAGCACTGCTGTTCCGGATATACATTCCCACAAAATATCCAAAAACCACCTGAACAATGGCCGGCAGGGTACTGGCAATACCTTCGGGGTCAAAGGGTACTCCTTCTCCTTTATACATATGGGCGGTATGCAGGATCAGCTTATCCACCTGTTCTGTTCCAAACCAGCCGGCAAGGCTATAAGGATCAACGGGGTTGCCAATGATGCAAAGGGCCCAGTACAGCAGGAGCAGGATTACCGAAAGCAACCCGGCGGCTTTGGGCTTCAGATAATAGGCAATAATGGAAGCAAAAAAATAGCAAACAGCAATACGCTGCAATACGCCAAAAATGCGGACGCCCTTTTCAGGACCGGAAGTCCAGGGAATCAGCTCCAGCGCTCCTTCGTTCCAGCGCATAAAGGGATACCAGTTTAAAAAAAGGCCGATCCCGAAGATCATCAGCGTTCTTTTGATGATTTTTTTCCAAAAAAGACGTGGTCCGGCTTCCTGCAAACGGGGCATCACAAATGCCATGGCGTTGCCCACCGCAAACAGGAAAAAAGGAAATACCAGGTCTGTAGGGGTCAATCCATGCCAGGGGGCATGCTCCAGCGGGCCATAAATATGGGCCCAGCTACCCGGGTTATTGACCAGGATCATCAGGCAAACAGTAGCGCCTCGGAAAACGTCAAGCGATCGGTACCGGATTTTCATTTTTTGATGAATAATATGGTAAAATACAAATTTAACCCATATCGCATTACAAGCGGGAGAGAATTTTCCGTATAAACATTGTTACCGCTATATTTGCAGGGATGTTCCTGTGGCATCTTGTCCGGTCATATTTGATAGGGATGTGACTGAGGGGGCGAAGCCGTGTAAACAAATGAAAGAGAAAAACTGGTATGCGATCTATACAAAGCCCCGGTGGGAGAAAAAAGTATCAAAACTACTTACAGACCGACATATTGTTACCTATTGCCCCCTAAACAAAGTAAAACGCAGATGGAGCGACCGCATGAAAACCGTATGGGTTCCGCTATTACCATCTTATGTATTTGTGTACATTGAAACATCAGATATGCAGAAAGTAAGGGAAACACCTGGAGTCGTTAATTTTGTATATATCGAAGGCAAACCCGCTATCGTTAAAGATTTTGAAGTGGCCCGGATCCGGAAATTTTTGAGCGAGTTTGAGAACGTAGAACTGGAACCTTTTAACCCCCAGCGAAATCAACGGGTAATGATCAACCAGGGCATCCTGGTGGAAGAGGAAGGCCGGGTCATCGATTTAAAGAATAACAAAGTGGAAGTAGCTATCCAAAGTCTTAATTATAACCTGGTGGCCCTGTTTGATAAATCGAAACTGATCAATAACTAAATCAACTTTATGAAACTTATTAATTATACAGCAACACTGGCCGTTGTGTTGTTGTTGGCATCCTGTGCTACCCAGCAAAAGCTTCCCAAATACCTGGAGGGAGCTAACAATGAGTCGATCGACAAGCAAACCAATTTTCCCGAATTGATCATCCAAAAAAATGACCAGCTGGCCATCCAGGTGTACAGTGATTTTATACCTACAAAAGATCTGAATCCTGACCTGTTGTATAACCAACCCCTGCCGGGAGGCGGTGGCGCCACAGGTACCGGGAATATGGCCAACAACACCAGCACTACCAGCGGTTACCTGGTAGATGGTGACGGCAATATCGACTTTCCAAGGCTGGGAAAAATTCATGCAGAAGGGCTTAGTAAAAAACAACTGGAATCGGAAATAAAGAAAAGACTGACAACGCCTGTAGAGCTTTTGAAAAACCCTACGGTACTGATCCGTTTTCAAACCTATAAGATCGTTACTGTAGGAGAGTTTAATAATCCCCAGGTATTGAATATCCCAACGGAGAAAGTGAATATTTTTGAAGCTATTTCGATGGCGGGCGGTATTACCGAATGGGGCAAAAAAGATGAGGTAAAAGTGATCCGGGAACAGGATGGCAAGCGTGAAATGGGGATTGTGGATCTTTCTTCCGCAAATGTATTTACGTCGCCTTATTACTACCTCCGGCAAAATGATATCCTGCTGATCGACCCGGTTAAAGACAAACAGGAAGTAAAGGATGAGACAAGGCGCCTGAGCCGGATATCATTTGCGACCTCCATTGCATCTACCGCTGCTGTAATAGCGTCTATCATTATTACGATTACCAGGAAATAACGGGTATGAAATTTCCTCAGACATTTATATTATAAAATACGGCAATCACAACTATGCAATCCATCGAGAAAAGAGAAATGTCGAGCAATCTTAGTGCAAGAGAGCTTCTTTATAAATACATCCGTTTTCTTCCCCTGGTTATTTTCAGCCTGGTACTGGCTTTTGCGGTAGCCTGGCTTTACCTGCGCTATACACAGGAGCAATACAGTTCCATCGGGAATATGCTCATTACCACCGAAGAGTCGAAGGGTGATAAGGTGGAGGACCTGATTGCGGGGAAAAGTAAAACCACCAACCTGCTGAATGAGATCGAAGTGCTGAAATCGCGGCCCCTCCTTACCCGGGTGGTGCGGAGTTTGGGGTTGCAGATCGGGTACATCAAAAAAGGCAATGTAAAGAACATGAATGCCTATAAACGGGCCAGTTTTGCATTTGTTCCGGTTCAGCTGGTGGATTCGGCTTCGTCTTTTTCAGTGAATATTGATTTTGTAAATGCCAACCAGTTCCGGATCGATAAAAAGAATACCCTGTACAATTTTGACCAGCTGTTTCAGACGCGGAACGGCGTCTTTAAACTGGTAAAGGACGGCGGACAGCCGGAGTCCGGGGCGGAGTTTACGGTAACCTATAGTCACGAAGATGTGGTGGCCGCCGGTATGATCCGGGATTTAAATGTGCAGCCCAAAATGGCTAATACCGGTATCTTATTGGTGGAATATCATTCTCCCAACCCCTATCTGTCTGCCGATGTGGTCAATACGCTCATGAAAGAATACACCATCTGGAAAGTAGAGCAGGGCAATACGTCAATGGATCTTACCATCGACTTTATCAATAACCGTTTGGGTATTGTGCAGCATGATATTGACAGCCTGCAGCAGAAATTGGTATCCTATCAGCAAAGCAATAACCTGGTAGATGCCACCCTGCAAATTACTGCACTGTTGCAGCGGGCACAGGAGCAGGACGCGGCCGGCCAGGAACAACGGATGGCCTTAAATACCCTGGAACAATTGGAGAGCTCTGTTGCAAAGGGGGGCAATAGCACACTGGCACCCTCGGCGCTTGGCATTAAGGATCCGGGGCTAAGCGATATGTTAACCAAATTAAATGAAGCACAGCTGCAACGGAAGGCCCTGGTTGACGGCAATGTACCGGTAGACAATCCCCAGGTGAAACAACTGGATCAGAATATTGACATGTTGCGGAAAGGAACATTAGCAAATGTAGATGCCCTTAAAAACAGCTATAAAAAGAACCTGGGTCTTGTTTCTTCCGAAAAATCGAAAAATACGGGAGGCGCGCTGCAGATGCCGGCGAAGATCACCCAACAGGCAGAGATTGAGCGGGACCTGACTTCCAAACTGGCACTGGCAAAAGTATTGGGAGAGAAACGGGAAGAGGCGGCCATTAAACGGGCCAGCACCATTTCCAATACCAAGATCATTGAGAAGGCGGAACCCGACCTGGTTCCTGTAAAGCCCAGTCCTAAAACGGTTAAGCTGGCTGCCTTGCTTTTTGGATTGGCTATTCCCGGTTTGTTCATCTTATTAAAGGAAGCGTTTAACGACCGGGTAAATACACGGGCGGATATTGAACGGGTAACCGATGCCCCGATACTGGGAGAGATTGGTCACTCCAAATCGGATCATACCCTGGTAGTAAGCAAAACCAAACGCACCCTGATTGCCGAACAGTTCCGGCTGCTTAGATCGAACCTTCAATATATTACCGGTAAACGGGATAAAGTAGTGATCCTGGTAACCTCTTCCTTTGGCGGAGAGGGGAAATCGTTTATCAGTACCAATATTGCGGCGGTTTACGGATTGACCGACAAAAAAACGATCGTACTGGAATTTGACCTGCGAAAACCAAAGGTGTTAAGCGGGTTGGATATGCAGAAGCGGCAGGGGATCAGCAATTATATGATCGGCGATGTAGACCTGGACAGCCTAATCATTCCGGTTGCCGGAGAGGAAAATATGTTTGTATTGCCCTGCGGCCCCATACCACCCAACCCGGCAGAACTGTTGCTGAATGGAAAAACAGACCAGCTATTTGCCCAACTGAAAAATAAATTTGATTATATCGTTATTGATACGGCACCGATCGGAATGGTAAGTGATGCGCTTACCCTGGCTAAGTATGCAGATTGTACCATATATGTAACCCGCCAGGGACATACCTTTAAGAAACAGCTGAACCTGATCAATGAAATGTATGATAACCGGAAAATGCCCAATCTTTCCATTGTACTGAATGATACTAAAATGCCTACTGGTGGCGGGTATTATGGTAACTATGGTTATGGCTACGGTGAAAAGACCGGCAATGATTATTACCAGGATGACACATTTATTGACGGAAAGAAGAAGAAAGGTTTTTTTAGCATTTTTGGAAAAGCTAAAAAGGGATAAGCACTGCGCTATATCAGGGGGCTCTAACAATTAATATTTAATAGCTGATGTCAAAAAAAATTATCATTACCGGGGGTGCGGGATTTATCGGATCGCATGTGGTGCGTTTATTTGTAACCACCTATCCGGAATATACCATCATCAACCTGGATGCGCTTACCTATGCGGGGAATCTTGAAAATCTTAAGGATATAGAAGACCGTCCGAACTATATTTTTGAAAAGGTCAATATCGTTGATGCGGAAGCGGTGAAATCCGTGTTTGAAAAACACCAGCCGGACGGGGTAATTCACCTGGCGGCGGAGAGTCATGTTGACCGTTCCATTACATCGCCCCTGGACTTTGTATACACCAATGTGATCGGTACCGTAAACCTGCTGAATGCAGCCAAGGAATTATGGAAAGATAACTATGAGGGCAAGCGGTTTCACCATGTTTCTACCGATGAAGTATATGGCGCATTGGGAGAAACCGGTTTCTTTACGGAAGAAACAAAATATGATCCGCATTCGCCCTATTCTGCCTCCAAGGCATCTTCCGATCATTTTGTATATGCCTACTCAGATACCTACGGGTTGCCCGTGGTTTTAACCAACTGTTCCAATAACTACGGGCCCAATCATTTTCCTGAAAAGCTGATCCCGCTGATGATTCACAATGTGATCCATAACAAACCGCTACCCATCTATGGCGATGGAAAATATACGCGGGACTGGTTGTATGTGATCGATCATGCCCGGGCGATTGACCAGGTATTTCATAAGGGTACTGTTGGTGAAAAGTACAACGTGGGCGGCTTTAACGAGTGGAAAAATATTGACCTGGTAAAACTCCTGTGCGCACAGATGGATGAAAAACTGGGACGTCCGGCGGGTACCAGTGAGCAGCTCATCACCTTTGTAAAAGACCGGCCGGGCCATGATCTGCGGTACGCGATTGACGCCACCCGGATCAATAAGGAATTGGGATGGGCACCTTCGGTTACATTTGAAGAAGGATTGTCTAAAACGATCGATTGGTACCTGGAAAACAAAGAATGGCTGGATCATGTTACCAGCGGGGACTATCAGCAGTATTATGAGCAGCAGTATAAAGTTGGATGATGGCTGAAGATCGTTGAATGAGCGTTGAATTTGGTTGAATAGTTGTTAACCATTTAAAAACAGATCATGAGCACATATCAGTTTTCTTTTGAAAAATTAGAGGTCTGGCAAAGAGCAAAGGTTTTGGCGGGAAAGATATATAAAGAAACAGAAGTATTCCCTGCCGAAGAGAAGTACGGTTTAGTGTCTCAGATGCGACGGGCTGCGGTATCGGTTTGTGCCAATATTGCGGAGGGTACAACCAGACAAACTGCAAAAGACCAGGCCTATTTTACGACTGTTTCCTACGGTAGCCTGATGGAACTTTTTAGTCACCTGGCTATAGCTGCCGATCTTGGTTATGTGCCAACAGCAGAACTGGATGAATACAGGGCTGCTGTTCAGACTTTATCTGTAAAGCTTTCCAACTTAAAATCTGCGCAATTGAAACGGATAGGAAAAATCAGCTTCATTTGGCTGTTTTTGTTCTTTCCGGATATTGTACGCCCTCCTGCTATATTGCATTCATAGAGGGGTATGTTTGTTGAGGATGGTTTAATAGTTGTTGAATGTGGTTTAATAGTTGTTGAATGTGGTTTAATAGTTGTCGAATGTGGTTTAATGATTGTCGAATGTGGTTTAATAGTTGTTTAACTATAATTCAACAATCTTCAACAACCTTCAACAACCTTCAACGATGTTCAACAATCTTCAACGATGTTCAACAATCTTCAACGATGTTCAACAACCTTCAACAACATTTACCCACCCGTAAAAGTCACCTGAATTAGCGAAATTCGCATCTATGAAAGGAATCATACTCGCCGGCGGCTCCGGCACAAGGTTACACCCTATTACAAAAGCGATCAGCAAACAGCTGATGCCGATCTACGATAAACCGATGATCTATTACCCGCTGTCTGTGTTGATGATGGCAGGAATCCAGGAGATATTGATTATTACCACTCCGGAAGACCAGCCGGGGTTTAAACGCCTTCTTGGTGATGGCGCGCGCATCGGCTGCCGTTTCGAATTTGCAGTGCAGGAACAGCCCAATGGACTGGCGCAGGCATTTGTAATTGGTGCGGATTTTATTGGTACCAACAAGGTAGCGCTGGTGCTGGGGGATAATATTTTTCATGGAGTAGGGCTGGGTTCGCAATTAAAGAAACTGACCGATGTAGAGGGGGGCTATGTATTTGCCTACCAGGTGTCGGATCCCGAGCGGTACGGTGTAGTGGAGTTTGATGAAAACAGGGTGGCACAGTCAATTGAAGAAAAGCCGGCAGCGCCAAAGTCGAACTATGCGGTACCCGGGCTTTATTTTTATGACAATACGGTGGTGGAGATCGCAAAAGAACTGAAGCCTTCTCCCCGTGGTGAATATGAGATCACGGATGTAAATAAGGAATACCTGAACAGAGGCCGGCTACAGGTGGCGGTACTGGACCGGGGAACGGCCTGGTTAGATACCGGAACCTTTGATTCCTTAACAGATGCGTCGGAGTTTGTACGGGTGATTGAAAAGCGGCAGGGCTTAAAAATCGGCTGTATCGAGGAGATCGCTTACCGGAACGGGTTTATCAGCAAAGAACAGCTACTCATCCTGGCCGACGAACTGGCGAAAAGCGGTTATGGAGATTATTTGAAGAAAATAAAGTAATTTGAAAATGTGAGGATGTGGAAATGTGAGCATGAAGATCCGGCTATGGGCATTCCCGTAACAGCCACTGATGCTGGTTTTTAATTTTTGAATGTTGATCGTCGGCTTTTGATTTTTGGTTCTTGACTTTTGTAATTTGTAATTCAATCCCGTTTCCTTAGGCAATTTTTATGGTTGCCGCAGATACGCTGATTGCGCCTGCGGCGCTTTTCTGCGACATTGTTGTATTTAAAGCCAACACCAAATCTGCGCAACTTGTCACGCCCCGGGCGTGATCTGTGGCTTTAAGGAAACGACATTGATTTGTAATTTGAATCTTAATGAATGCACAATTGATACAGGGAGGACATCATACAGACCAGCGGGGCTCCTTGTTGTTTAACAATGGTTTTGATGCCGGTCCCGTAAAACGGATCTATACAATTGAACATAATAATACCGAACTGGTAAGGGGCTGGATGGGCCATGAAGTGGAGCACCGGTGGTTTACCGTTGTGCAGGGTATATTTAAGGTAACGGTGAAAATGATAAGTGATTGGGCGAAGCCGGATTTGAGTGGTGAAGGTACAGAACGCTTTTTGTTAACGGCCGGGTCCCTTGATGTACTGCATATACCACCCGGGCATATTTTTTGCTTACAGGCATTGGAGCCAAGCTCAAAAATCCTCGTTATGGCCGATCATCCGGTGGGAACTACGAATGATGAGCACCGGTACCCGGTTTAGAAGACAAATTTGAAAATGTGGAAATATGTCTGTGCCTCCGGGGGAATGGAGATACCGGAATTAAAACTAAAGCACAACCCGGAACCTGAAAATATCTATCGTCTAATATCTAACATCTAACAATGTCTGCAACCTTTTTCGCACACCCTACTGCCATCATTGATGAAGATTGTATCATTGGCACGGGCACAAAGATCTGGCACTTCTCCCATATTATGGCGGGCTGTACCATTGGAGAACACTGCAACCTGGGGCAAAATGTAGTCGTATCACCTAAAGTAGTACTTGGTAATAATGTGCGGGTGCAAAACAACGTTTCGATCTATGAAGGCGTCATATGCGAGGATGATGTATTCCTGGGGCCCAGCATGGTGTTTACCAATGTCATTAACCCCCGTAGTGCAGTGAGTCGAAAAAGCGAGTATAAACAAACCCTCGTAAAAAAAGGTGCCACTATTGGGGCAAATGCCACTATAGTATGCGGTAACACCATTGGCGCTTATGCATTCATTGGGGCAGGAGCTGTAGTAACGAAGGATGTACCAGCTTACGCATTGGTGGTAGGCAACCCGGCACGGCAAACCGGCTGGATGAGTGAATACGGGCATAAATTAAAGTTTGATGGAGATGGTAAGGCGGTTTGTCCGGAGAGTGGAGCGGTATATGAATTGAAAGCACGTCAGGTGTTTAAAGTTGAATAGGCGAATGGATCAGAAAATAAGATTTGCGGTTGTAGGATATGGGCATATGGGCAAGCGTCATGTAAGCGTGATTCAGGAACATCCTGATTGCAAATTAGCGGCTGTTATCGATATGCATCAACAGCCCATGCTACCCGGTATTCCGTTCTATAACGATTTAGATGATTTTTTGGAATCATCAGCAGTTACAGAAACGGATGTTGTGGTCATCGCTACGCCGAATGGATTGCATGCACAACATGCATTGAAATGCCTGGACGCGCAAAAGCATGTATTGATTGAAAAGCCGATGGCCCTGAGCAAGGCTGATGCCGATGCCATTATTGCTAAAGCGAAGGAGGTGCAGCGGCAGGTATTTGTAATGATGCAGAACCGGTTTAGCCCGGTAAGCAGCTGGTTAAAGGAGCTGACGCAAAGTGGTGTGTTGGGAAAAATATTCTTAGTCCAGGTGAATTGTTTCTGGAACAGGGACCAGCGGTACTACAAAAAGGAAAGCTGGCATGGAACAAGGGAGTTAGACGGAGGTACACTCTTTACCCAGTTCAGTCATTTTATAGACCTGATATACTGGTGTTTTGGCGACATCTCCAATATCCACTCAAGTTTTCGAAACTTTAATCATAACGGAGTGATTGATTTTGAAGATACCGGCATCGTGCATTTCGATTTTGTAAAAGGAGGTATGGGCTCTTTGAGTTACACAACAGCAGTTTGGGATAAGAATCTTGAAAGCAGTATTACTGTTATTGCTGAAAACGGATCAGTGAAAGTGGCGGGGCAATATATGGATAAAGTGGAATATTGTCATATTAAGGATTATGCGCTTCCTCGTCTGGAAGACCGTATGCATCAAAAGGCCGGTCAGCGAACCAATCCAGGCACCGCAAATCATGATCTTATTCTTGAAAACATTTTAAGGGCATTGAAAAGCGTTGACGGCTCTGTTGTTAGTGGAAATGACGGATGGAAAGTCGTTGATATGATACAAAATATTTATAAAAACTAGCCTGTATGGATTTGAAACCCCATATTATTCAGCTGCCAAAAATACTTGATAAAAGAGGGAACCTCTCTTTTTTTGAACATCCCCGTCAATTGCCTTTTAGCATTGCCCGAACCTATTGGATCTATGATGTGCCCGGCGGGGAAACCAGGGGCGGACACGCTTTTAAAGAGCAGCAGGAGTTTATCGTAGCTTTATCCGGAAGCTTTGATGTGGTCTTGCATGACGGCGAAAACGAGCAGGTATTTTCTTTGAACAGAAGCTATTATGGTTTATACGTTCCGCAAATGTATTGGAGGCGGATGGAGAATTTCTCAACGAATTCGCTTGCATTGATCGTATCTGATAAAGCTTATGATGCATCTGATTATATCAGGGAATTTGAGGAATATAAACGGCTAAAAAATGACTAAAAGTGTAAACGTTTTTGATTGTTCAGTGATCGACCTGGGAAAGGTTGGTTTTGATAAGGGGCATTTGACGATTGTGGAAAATGAAAGCCATTTCCCGTTTGGTGTGCGGAGGGTGTTTTATTTGTATGATATTGCCGGCGGAGAAAGCAGGGGGGCACATGCACATAAAAGCTGTCATCAGTTCCTGGTGGCTGTAAGCGGCTCCTTTGAAGTACAGCTGGATGATGGCAAATATAAACGGCAGGTGTTTTTGAATAGACCAAATATCGGCGTTCATATTCCTCCGGGTATTTGGGCCTCGGAGATCAATTTTTCATCGGGTTCTGTATGCCTGGTACTTGCATCCCATGAATATAATGAGCTTGACTATATAAGAGACTACGTTGAGTTTAAAGAGTTTGTTGGATAAGAAAAGCTTTAAGTTGCGGAATAACAAAAACCTATATATTTATGAATGCTATAAGACTTGAATCGTATAACGAAGTATATCTAGAAAAGTCATGGCATTGGCTGAATGATCCCGAAATAAAATGTCTAACCAACACTAGAAGTTTTACAAAAGATGATCAGCAAAAATGGTTTCATGCATTGGCCGGCAGAAGTGATTATAAGTTGTGGGGAGTATCATATAACGCTATTCCAATCGGAGTGTTTGGAATAAAGAATATTGAAAATGGAAGCGGCGAGTATTGGGGCTATATCGGAGAAAAAGAATATTGGGGAAAGGGTTTGGGGCCGGTCATTATAGGTGCAATTATAGATCAGGCAAAACAACTCAACCTAAAACGATTGTATTTAAAAGTAATTGGGGAGAATGTTAGAGCAATAAAGCTCTATAGAAAAATGGGCTTTCAGTTTAGTTCAAAAGAAGAAGGACTAATGGTTTTTACAAAACAATTATAGATGTTTTTATTAAGAAGATATAGCAGCGAGTTTCGGGTAGAATGGGATGATTTTATTGAGCGGTCGAAAAACGGGTTGTTTTTTTTTAAAACAGATTACTTGTTTTATCATTCTGATCGATTTATAGACCATTCTCTCCTTGTGTTTAACGAACATAAGGAACTTTGCGCTGTCTTTCCCGCTAATGAAAATAAGGCTATTATATATTCGCATCAGGGATTAACTTTCGGTTCACTGATATTATCATATAAAACAAAGGCTAAAGACGTTCTATTAATATTTGAGGAAATTATTCGATACTATCGAACTTTAGGTTTTGAAAGAATTATTTACAAGCAGATTCCCTATCATTTCAATAAGTATCCTTCCCAGGAAGACGCATATGCGCTGTTCCGGAATGACGCAGTATTGTTTAGACGTGATATTTCCAGCGTTATCAAATTGTCAGAAAGACTGGGCTTCTCACCCGCAAAAAAAAATCTTGTAAATAAATGTATGCGTATAGGTTTAAATGTTGCGGAAAAACAAGATTTCAGTATATACTGGAGTTTATTAGAAAGTGTATTATCTAAATTTCATACTACTCCTGTTCACACACTGGTTGAAATACAACGATTAAAGAATCAATATCCCAATGAAATACGATTGTTTGAAACATGGCACAGCGGCGTATTGTTGGCGGGTGTGGTAATATTTGACTTTGGAAGTTCCGTACATACTCAATATATGGCTAATTCATCTGAAGGACGAAAAATAGGAGCGCTTGACTTTTTGATTTATCACTTGATTAATAATGTCTTTATGGATAAAGATTTCTTTTCTTTTGGAATTTCCAATGAGAATGACGGGAGATACCTGAACGAAGGGTTAATTCAGCAAAAAGAATTGTTAGGGGCAAGAGGTGCTTGTCTGGATTTTTATGAATTGAATCTATAAAATAAAAAGAGTATTCATGATTAAGTTTTTGGACTTGCTGAAAATAAACCTTGTTCATCAGCAGGAAATAGAAGAGCGGCTATTAAAAACATTCAGATCCGGATGGTATTTATTAGGTGACGAAGTAAAGAACTTTGAGGCTAATTTAGCAAGATATATTGCCGCGCCTAACGCAATTGGGGTGGCGAACGGCCTGGATGCCTTACGTTTGATATTTAAAGCCTATATAGCTTTGGGCGTCATACAGGAGGGAGACGAGGTGATCGTGCCTGCCAATACCTACATTGCATCTATTTTGGCTATAAGTGATAATCATTTAAAGCCGGTACTGGTAGAACCGGATCTGGATACGTATAACATTGATTTTCCAAAAATAGAGGCCGCCATTACCGCCAAAACGAAGGCAATAATGGTAGTGCATTTGTACGGTCGTGTTGCGTGGTCGGTGGAATTGAAGCAACTTGCAGAAAAATATAATCTGAAAATTATTGAGGACAATGCACAGGCTATTGGCGCTTCTTTTAAGGGGAAAAAAACCGGGGCTCTGGGAGATGCGGCGGCCTTTAGCTTTTACCCCGGAAAAAACTTAGGAGCGTTGGGAGATGCGGGTGCGGTAACAACAAATGATGACCGGCTGGCCACCGCAATACGGGCATTGGCAAATTACGGGTCTAATCAGAAATACGTAAATATTTACCAGGGAATGAATTCCCGTTTGGATGAGATACAGGCCGCAGTACTGGATGTTAAGCTAAAGTATATTGATGAAGAAACGGAAATCAGAAGGAAGATTGCTAACCGATATATCCGGGAGATAAAGAATAATGCAATAACACTGCCGGAACCGCCTGCAGATGAGGAAGAACATGTGTGGCATTTGTTTGTGATACGTACAAAAGAGCGAGACCGATTACAGGCTTACCTGACGGACAATGGTATACAAACATTGATCCATTATCCGATTCCTCCACATAAGCAGGAAGCATACAATGAATGGAATGACTGGTCATTCCCCCTTACGGAACAGATACATAAGGAAGTGCTGAGTTTGCCTGTGAGCCCAGTAATGGATGATAGTGAGATAGAACGTATAATAGCTGTTATAACGGGCTATAAATAGAAAGAGCGGCAGGAGAACCAATGGAGAATACACAGTCATCGTATCGGCAAATATTTAAAGCAACTTCTTTATTTGGAGGTGTCCAGGCCTTTAATATTTTGATATCAATTATAAGATCTAAAGTAATTGCGGTACTATTAGGACCCGCTGGTATGGGTGTCGCCGGGCTTTTTACAAGTACATTATTGCTGATGTCAAATATTACTGGTATGGGGCTTGCATCAAGTGCGGTCCGGGATGTAGCAGCAGCACACCAGCGAAATGATATTACAGCGATTTCAAGAACTGTAAAAGTACTTAACAGGTTGGTATGGATTACAGGACTACTGGGAGGAATCATAGTTTGTCTTACTGCGCCTTATTTAAGCAAAATTACGTTTGGCGATACCTCATACACAGTTGCATTTTATTGGCTTTCGATTTCATTGGTATTTAGTCAGCTAACTGCAGGAAGAAATGTTTTATTACAGGGCACACGGCAATTAAATCGCCTTGCTAAGGCGAATGTGCTTGGATCCTTATTGGGCTTGTTGATAACATTACCTTTATATTATTGGTATGGCATAAACGGAGTTGTTCCGGCTCTGATACTGACTGCTTTATGTACGCTGCTCATTGCGCTCTATTTTTCGCGACAGGTAAGGACCGCTGCTGTTACTTTAACCCGAAGCGAGACATGGAATGAAGGAAAAGGCATGTTAAAAATGGGCTTTATGCTAAGTCTTAGCAGTTTAATGGCTTTGGCTGAGGCATACATTGTGCGCATATTTATTAGTAATACCGGCAGTGTTGAAGATGTAGGGCTTTATAACGCGGGGTTTGCAATTATTGGAACTTATGTAGGAATGATTTTTACAGCCATGAGTACAGATTACTATCCCCGTTTAGCTGGAGTTGCTAATAATCGGGTACAAAGGAATCAGCTGATTAATCAGCAGGCAGAAGTTGCTATTTTTATATTGGCTCCAATTCTTTGCACCTTTATTGTTTTTATCAAATGGGGAATCGTTTTGTTATATTCGGGGCAATTTGTATCTATCGATGCAATGATTCATTGGGCTGCATTAGGAATGTATTTTAAGGCGGCAAGTTGGTCTGTGGCATTTATATTTTTAGCGAAAGGAGATTCTAAATTGTTTTTTTGGAATGAACTTGGTGGAGTGGCAAGTCTACTGCTTCTCAATATACTTGGATATAAGTTTCGAGGATTAAGTGGTTTAGGTATGTCATTCATGGTTGGCTATATACTTTATTTTTTTCAAGTTTTCCTTATTGCTAAATTTAAATATGGGTTTGCATTTTGGAAAGCTTTTTATAAAATATTTTTATTTCAGTTCTTGTTAGGTGTAACATGTTTCCTGGCAGTCACATATTTGCCGGGATTATTAAAATACGTAGTGGGTATTGCTGTTTTGTTATTATCATTATTTTACTCTTTTAAAACAATGAATAATCGTATAAGACTGTGGCCTGTTTTGAAAAGCAAATTATGGAGAAGGTAATGCCGTTGATTTCTATAGTGGTAATTACATATAATTCGGCTCAATATGTCCTGGAAACCTTGGATAGTATAAAAAAACAAACATACAGAAATGTAGAACTTGTCATTTCAGATGATGCGTCTAAGGATAATACGGTAGCCATATGCAGCGATTGGTTAAAGTCGAACAGTCGATTTTTTCAAAGGGTTGAGTTACTAACGGTATCTGAAAATACGGGCGTTACAGCTAATTGTAATCGAGGATTTAACAGAAGCAGTGGAGATTGGATCAAGTTTATTGCCGGTGATGATATACTTTTAGATGCATGTTTAGAAGTAAGCTACAAACAAGCAATGGAGTGTAATAGTGATTTGGTTTGTTCTAAACTTGTTTACTTTAATTCCGAAAGAGAGTGGAGAGATCAATCAAATGCAAATGAGTTTTTTAATTTGCTAAGCCCTAACAGAAAGCTTAAGGTTTACTGTCGGTATAGCTTTTTTACCAATACTCCTTCCTGGTTGATAAAGCGTGAAGTGTTAGCAAAGCAAAATGGCTTTGATGAGAGCTATAAAATGCTGGAAGATCAGGTGTTCTTTTTGAGCCTTTTGCGAAACAAATATTCTATAAAGTTTTTAGATGATTTTACGGTAAAATATAGATTACATGGTGATTCAGTAGTTCAAAGCAGAAATGGTATTTTTATTTTGGAATTAAAGAAAAGCTTTCGTGAAATAAGAATAAAATCATTAAGTTACTTTAATTTTAAAGATATTCTTTACATCCTCGATGATAGGATCGCCATTAAAATAGCACAATTTCCCGAGAATTATTTTTATAAAATCTTATGTCGCTTAAGTCCAGCAAGGTATTTTAAGTTAATTATAGATAAGTGTCCTAATTCTCGAACGTTTTATTTTATCAAATATCTTTTGTCGTAAAATTTTGTAGCAAGAATAATAGAATTGGTATGATAAATGTGTAACATGTTGTAACTATGAAAATTCTGCGTCTTACTACACTTCTTGATTTTGGAGGACAGGAGAAACAATATGTTAGCTTTACTGAAATTCCAAAACTGCTCCAATATGATTATGTGTTTGCAGCAATTGGTTATGGCGGCAATTCTGAAAGAATACTAAGGGAAAAAGGATATGAAGTGCATATTTTGGATCGTCGTGTTTCAATCAGAAACATTTTGAATATATGGGCTGTATATCGGTTGATAAAAAAAATCAAGCCAGATGTGGTTCATACTGCTGCCACTGAAGCTAATTTTCATGGTATTATTGCTGCAAAGTTAGCAGGAGTAAAATATATTATTGGAGAGGAAATAGGGATACCTAGCCATTCAAATTTAGCGCAGAAGCTTTTTTCGTGGATATATAATCTGGCGAACAAAGTGGTATGTGTATCGCAATCAGTTAAAGATTATTTAGTTAAAATTGGCGAGATAAAGGAGTCGAAGGGGGTTGTTATTTATAATCCGGTATCAGTTCCAATGAGGTATCCGCAAAAAAAAGGTAATTATTTTCATATAGTATTTGTTGGAAGGCTGGAGCGAATTAAGAATGCGGATACATTGATTAAATCTATTGGAAGACTGAAATCTTTAGAAGTTCGACTAACTATAGTGGGAGATGGACGAGAAAGAGAATCTTTGGAAAAGCTAGCAGGTGAGATTAATGTACGAGAAAATATCACATTTACAGGCTTCAGTGATAATCCATCTGAATATCTTAGTGATGCTGATTTGTTTGTTTTACCATCTTATTCAGAGGGGTTTGGAATTGCCGCGGTTGAAGCAATGTTTTTAAAAATACCGGTGTTATGTACGAACATAGGCGGGATTTCAGAGTTTGTGCGAGATGGAGAAAATGGATGGCTCTTTGATCCTTATAATGTTGAGCAGTTGACGGGAAAAATTAGAATGATTGCTTCAATGAATACGGAGCAAAGAATGGACATTGGGAAAAATGGGTTTATAACGGTGAGTGATAAATTTACGATAGCAAAATATATAAATAATTTAGAACAGTTGTACTCCGAAGGCGATGTCTAAAGCTTTACTTTTTGTTACATGGGATGGCCCTCAAACAAATTATTTGGAGGGGCTTTTTATGCCGATTTTTTTCGAGATTTCGCGAAAGAAAGATATCACATTTCATATTATTCAATTCTCATGGACAGATCAAAGTAAACATAGCCATCTGAAGCAATTGGCCCAAAAGTATGGATTCATTTACACTCAGTATCCGGTCTTGAGAAAACCCAATATTTCTTTCGGCGCACTGCTGACAGTTGCAGGTGCAAAAAAAAAAATAGCTAAATATCTTATCCGAAATAACATCGATGTGGTGATGCCCAGAAGTATTTTTCCTGCAATGATGTTAAATAGTCTTTCACGTGGCAATATTAAAATGATATATGATGCTGATGGTTTAGCCATAGAAGAACGTGTCGATTTTTTGGGAATGAAAAAGAGCTCCCTTCAATATAAATTTTTGACCTCTATGGAGCGTAAAATGATTGTTAGGGCAGATGTGGTAATAACCCGATCTCAAAAGGCAAATGACATACATATATCGAATATTGGGACGAAGTTCCGCCATAAGTTTTTTGTTGTCAATAATGGAAGAGATACTGCTTTGTTTCATAGAAGTGAGCAGTATCGAATATCTGCCCGCAATGAGTTGGGTATAAAGGAAGATGAAACCCTTTTTGTTTATGGAGGCTCTTTGGGTAATCAGTATTGTTTGACCGAAATGCTGAATATCTTTGAGGGATATCTAAAACAGTATAAAGCCAGATTTCTGATCTTAACGGGTGATTTTGAGTATTTGGAAGCAACAATTCCTCAGGCATTACTACCTTTTGTAATTTATAGGACAGTAAACTATGAGCGCGTTCCATATTTTTTGAACGCCGGAGATTTGGCATTTGCATTGCGGAAACCGACATTTAGTATGCAGGGAATAGCTCCCATTAAGTTAGGAGAGTACCTACTCTGCGGCCTGCCGGTAATTGCGAGTAAAGGTATTGGTGATACGGAGGACTATTTTAAGTTTTTTGAAGACTGCTATCTTTTTGATCATACATTGTCTCTGGAGTCTCAGTATGAGAACATCATTGATTTTATCAAAAAAGCTAAGAAATGTAATAAATCCAAAATTGCTTCAAAGGCAATTTCCTTTTTCTCTTTGGAAGCAGCTGCAGAGTCGTATATAAAGGCCTTTGATAGCATTGGGATATAAGAACATTGAACATTCGGTATTAAGAATAGGAGTCCAACATCTAATTTGTTATTTTCATGTGTGGTATTGCGGGTTTCATAGATTTTAATCAGAAAAGTTCCAGGGATATTATTTATCAGATGACAGCCTCCATGTCCCACCGGGGTCCGGATGGGCAGTCTGAATTTTTTGAACAGCGGAAGGGATTCCAGGTTGGTTTGGGTCACCGTCGTTTATCTATTATCGATCTTAGTCATGCAGCGGATCAGCCCATGATCTATGAAGACCTGGTGGTTGTTTTCAATGGGGAGATCTATAATTACAATGAAATCAAGGAAGAACTGACAGCCAGGGGGCATCGGTTTCAGACGACCTCCGATACAGAGGTAATCTTGCACAGCTGGAAGGAATGGGGCGATGCAGCCATTCATAAATGGCACGGAATGTTTGCGCTGGTGTTATATGACCGTGGCAGGCAGGAACTGACGGCTATCCGGGACCGGGCAGGGGTAAAGCCTTTTTACTATTCGTTCCGGGATGGCCTGTTTCTTTTTGGATCGGAACTAAAAGCCCTCATGGCTCATCCGGCCTATCAAAAAGAAGTTAGTCCGGAAGTAGCGGCTTCTTTCCTTCAATATGGTACTGTTCCGGCACCATATTCCATCTTTAAAAATACTTTTAAGCTCCGGGCCGGGCATTTGCTGCGTATGAACCTTCAGAAACGAGAGGTGATAACAGAGCAATATTGGAATGTATACGATTATTACAATAAACCTAAACTTAACATCAGTTTACCCGATGCTATCAGGGAAACGGAGCGCATCCTCGAAAAGGCTTTCCAGTATCGTATGGTAGCAGATGTGCCGGTAGGCGTTTTCCTTAGTGGAGGGTTTGACAGTGCCTGTGTAACGGCCCTTTTACAAAAGAATAAAACGGACCGGATTAAAACGTTTACCATTGGTACCACAGACAATAAATTGGATGAAGCACCTTTTGCAAAACAAATTGCAGCTCATCTGGGCACAGATCATACCGAGTATTATTGTACGGCAAAAGAGGCTTTAGACATTATTCCGGAGCTGCCTTTTTATTATGACGAACCTTTTGCCGACAGTAGTGCCATTCCTACCATCCTTGTAAGCCGGCTGGCCCGGCAAAAAGTGACGGTGGCACTTTCTGCGGATGCCGGTGATGAGATCTTCGCGGGATATAACCGGTATGATTATATTAACCGTTATGGACAAAAACTGCAGAAGATACCGCCTACTCTCCGGAAAATGGCCGCCGGGCTGATGGAACGTATTTCATCAGAGGCCATACCCGTGTTGCGGAATAAGGCCAATTTCCACAGCCGTTATGATAAATTAAAGAACCTGCTGCACGATCCCTCTCCTGCGGAAATGCTGAAGAATCTCAGCATTGTTTTTTCGGACAGGGAAATAGGAAAGTTTTTTGCCTTCGCACCAGGCGGGCTTTCTACCCTGTACCATAGCCGGGAGCTGAAGCCCGAATATTATGACGCCCTTTCCTTCATGATGGCGGTGGATTATCAGACCTACCTGGCGGATGATATTTTACAAAAAGTAGACCGGGCTACTATGAGCACCAGCCTGGAGGGGCGGGAGCCTTTTCTGGATCAGGATATTATTGAATGGGCGGCACAGTTACCTGCGGAATATAAATACCACAAGGGTATTAAAAAGCATATCCTGCGGGAGATTGTGTATCAGCACATACCCAAAGAATTAATGGACCGCCCGAAGATGGGTTTTGGCATTCCGGTGGCCGATTGGCTGGCCGGGCCGTTAAAACCGCTGGTAAATGAATACCTGGGAGATACAGCCCTGGCCTGGCATGGCCTGTTTCAACCAGCAGAGGTGCAACGTTTAAAGCGTGATTTTTTTGCCGGCAGGAAGGAAAAGTATCTTAAAGTCTGGCATTTATTGATGTTTCAGCTATGGTATCAGAAATGGATAAATGTTGTCTGAAAAAGGAAACCGTTTTTATAGTTTCATTGTCGTTTGTTATTTAATTTCAGGGTCTTGGCAAAAAAAAATATTCTTTTCATAGTGCCTTATCCTTTGAATATGGCACCATCGCAACGGTTTCGTGTTGAGCAGTTCTTTCCGACGCTCAACGAGAATTTTATATCGTATGATATTGCCCCCTTTTTAGATGAAAAGACCTGGAACTTTCTTTACAAAAAGGGAGGCGCTATCCAGAAAGTTTATGGAATAATGGCCGGATATATCAGACGGTGGCGTATACTTTTCAAACTACATAGGTATTCGGTCGTTTTTATTCACCGTGAAGCGGCACCGCTCGGCCCTCCTGTATTTGAGTGGCTGATCGCCAAAGTGTGGAAAAAAAAGATGATTTATGATTTTGATGATGCCATATGGATACCGAATACCAGTGCTGAGAATAAAAAAATGAATGTGCTCAAGTCTTTTTGGAAAATACCAAAGATCTGTAAATATGCGTCGATTGTATTTGGAGGTAACGATTTTTTATGTGCGTTTGCAAAGGAAAGTGGGGCCAAACAGGTGTGCTACCTTCCTACGGTTGTAGATACGGAAGACAGGTATGAAAAAATAAAATCGCAGCACGCGGATATCGGGATTACGATCGGTTGGACAGGCTCGCATTCTACGCTTAAATACCTTGATCTAATTGTTCCAATATTGAAAAGGCTGGAAACGGAATACGAATTTAGCTTTGTTGTCATAGCAGACAAGGATCCGGTTATACCATTGAAGAACTATATGTTCATTCCCTGGAAGGCGCCAACCGAAATAGAAGATTTGAAGACAATCGACATAGGGCTTATGCCCCTTACCAATGATAAATGGAGTGAAGGCAAATGCGGTTTTAAATTAATTCAATATATGGCTTTGGGTATTGCGGCTGTTGCATCGCCGGTAGGTGTCAATAAAACCATTATTTCTAACGGATATAATGGTTTTTTATGCGAGGATTCTGATGAATGGTATATAGCCCTGGAAAAATTGGTTAAAGATGTAAGCTTAAGAAGGACTATATGTGAAAATGGACGAAAGCGTATTGAACAAAAATACAGCGTTATTTCTCAGAAGCGCGTTTTCATTGACGCCTTGAAATCGTGAGAAATATAGTAATGCAGTTGCTTATATGAAGCGTAAATTTTAGTCTGTGGCGATCATTTTATTGCCTCCCCCGTCAACATTAGAAGTTTCACAGCATTGGGTTATATAATATTTTTTCCGATACTGCATTGTTGTGTTCTTATAATATGCCCCTCTTAAAACGCCAATAAAATCTCCGGTCGGATAACTATCCACCATGCTGATAAACTTGCAGTTTATTAGTTGATATTTTTCCTTTGCCTGCCAACTTACAGGAGCGCTGAACCAAAAAAGTTTTTTATAACGGGCGGTCAATGTACAATTTTCAAACCGCACGCGTCTTTTGTCATTTGATTCGATAAGAAATGCTCCGGACGGCTGTTGTCCATTATAAGGTTTATCTTCAATCTGACATCTGATAAATTTAGTAGCATCCTGGTCATTGGGCGAGTCGTAGCCATGTACGATGGGACCATAAATTTTGCATGCAGTAAAAGTAAATCCAGGTTTAGTGGTCCAGATGCTCCAGGTAGTACTACTCCAGAAGGTACAGTTATTAAAAGTCATATTACGGCTATCGCCACCATCAGCCACCATACAGCAACCGGTTGCATTTATAAACTCGCAGTTTTCAAACACGCCATTTTGATTAGGGCCATATTCGGCTTCAATGTCTAATCCGGCTCCCGGGGGAGAATAAAATTTCCCCTTTCCGGTATGATTAAACTGGCAGTTTCGGGCGTATACGCCATTGCCTCCAATCCATGAAAAACCCTGACGAGCGTTGTAGTTGAATTTACTGTCAAGTATTTTTATATTGTCAGCAGTGCCTGTCTTTATATTAGCAACGCAGATTCCGTCTAATCCAAAATGATGTGAATTTACATTTTGGATTGTTATCCCCTTACTGTTTTGTATAAAAATACCATAGTGTGGCAGTTGATAACCTACATCGCCGTACCCTCCTCCCAATATAATCTTATCATTATTTCCGTCCAATTCAATGTCTTTTACTGCAATATTTTGGGATTTATCAATGAATATGCAATGCCCAAGGCTTGCGGCCCATCGTGAATCAACAAAGTAACCATTACCCTTCCGGGGGTGCCCGCTGGCAGGATCGAAGGACCCATATTTCATTGCGTCCCGGTATCTTAAAACAGCACCGGAAGAACCTTCAATTGTGAAATTTCGGACATTTGTAAAATGTAGTACATCCTGCCCTTTCCAATTGAATTGTTCGTTTTTGCCATTGTCAATAATTTGATTGCCTACAAGATAGATCCCTTTGGAGATTTTTAATTTACCATTACCGCCTCGTTCGTTAAAAAATGCGGCGGCTTTTTGGAATGCTGCGTGGTCATTAGTCCGTCCGTCGCCACGTGCCCCAAAGGATTTGATATCCCGGATTATTACAGATTGAGCAATCAAATGGCTTTGTAAAATGCACCCGGAAAACAGGGTAAAAAGAAATACAAAAGCTCTCATAGTTATAAAATATTTGAAATATCGATTCAAAAATACATAAATCCCGGACGTGGAGTTATTTAAACTGCGATGGGGAAAGTGGGAGTATCAGGTTTTGCAATGAATGTGGCCAATGAAAACAACGATTTGATTTTCCTGAAATGATAGAGATTGCAAGACCCTGATTTTTGAATGAATTAAAACCTCGCATTATGAATGAAAATCGTGCGAATCAGATTTTTAACGTCAAATTTTCAGAAGTTTTAAAAGCGATTGTTGGCCGGAGACATTTTTATAATAGATAATCATTATCGGCAAGGCATAAAATGGAAGACAGGGTATTTTATACCGGGAAAGCGTGCCGAAATTTCCAGTACTGATACCTACAGAAAAAGCAAAAATTATAGCAAAGATCAGGCAAAACTGTAGGGTCGAATCTTTTGCTATCGTCGTCCAACATCGGCGGAATCCAACGACAATAAGTAGTTTGACAGTTAAAAAAAGTAATAGAAACGCTTCCAGGCCTGAAGCCAAAATAATGAGCTTTTTTGATTCCCATAAATAAGGGCGAAACAGGGTTACATTTACTGCAAGCGGGAATTTCACGAGCATATCCCCCATACCGTTTATTTTTCCCAGGTCGTAGGCAGAGCCTTCTTCCCCGGATGAATATTGGATCCAGTCGCGGGTTATCTGCGCAGTTTGCTCGATATTTTCCAGTGAATACCGCCCTAACATTTCTTCTCCTAACGAAGATGTCATTATATACAGCGATCCGGCAAGGGTAAAGGATAAAACCAGTAACTTAAGCAGGAACCTGCCGGCTGCATTCTGCATCCGGCTGGTATAAACGGAGAGCACCCAGATCAATAAGGCGGGTACAAAGGCAACCAGGATATAGAGTTTTACCCGGGCCACCAGCCAAATGCTTAAAATAGTCAATAGAATATTTCCGGCCTTAAAATTCTTTTGAATCAGCATCTGGAATACGCCATACGTAAGCCAGCCCAGGCCAAAAAGACAGATAGTGTCTTTAAAGATCCCCGATCCCCATACCACCACACTGGGAATAAAAAGAACCGCAATGGCTACCGGTTTTACAAGATCGGGGTAGATCCGCGCAAACGTCCGGAACAACGCCCACATGCCGGTAAAAGAAAGGGCCGCAAAAGTTACTGCAATGGGCAGGTAGGTAGTACCCAGCGGAAGACCCAAAAAAGCAGCAAGTGCGGCCACACTGTAACTGGCTGGATCCTGGTACCAGAACATCCTGCTGATATAATCATAATAACCAACTGTACTATCATCAGGGATACGAAGCAAGAGATTGATCCATTTAACCGGGGAATCATCAAAAGCACTGTTAATAATTTTGGCATGCAAAAAATAGTTCATAGTATCACCTCCCTGGTAATAATACTCATACACCATCCCGATAAAAACAGCCCCGATGATCTTTAATGATAACCCTGTAATAAAATAGGGCCGGTATGCATGCCCGGGCGGATAATGCCGGTTACGGAACCGGAATGCAATGCCATAAATAGCCGCTAACACAAAGGGAAGAATTGCGTAATCCAGGAGCGTTATATTTGGAGCCATTTGATGCGGTTATTAAATAAGGAGTAAAAATAAAGCATTCTTATGGCTCCGTTAACGGACCGCTCTTATTTTTATTTGCTCCACACGAAGAAAAGCAGGATGTACACCGTTTTAACTCATGCCGATCATGTAGCTTTGTGTTGTTTATCATTGGTTTTATAACATTTGAGATATGCAGAAACGCGTCTTAATAACCGGTGCCGCCGGTTTCCTGGGGTCACATCTCTGTGACAAATTTATCGCTGAGGGGTATAAGGTGATCGCGATGGATAACCTGATCACCGGAGATCTGAGGAACCTGGAGCATTTATTTCCCCTTCCGGATTTTGAGTTTTATCATCACGATGTGACCAAGTATATTCATATTTCCGGGGCGCTGGATTATATCCTGCATTTCGCCTCTCCGGCCAGTCCCATCGACTATTTAAAAATTCCCATCCAGACGCTGAAAGTGGGCGCTATGGGAACTCATAACTGTTTGGGCCTGGCAAAAGATAAAAAAGCGCGGATACTGGTAGCCTCCACCAGCGAAGTATATGGTGATCCCCTGGTGCATCCGCAAACGGAGGAATACTGGGGAAATGTAAACCCCGTAGGTCCCAGGGGTGTTTACGATGAGGCAAAACGGTATATGGAGTCCATTACCATGGCGTACCATAATTTTCATAAAGTAGATACAAGGATCGTCCGGATATTTAATACCTACGGACCACGCATGCGCCTTAATGATGGCCGGGCGCTGCCGGCATTTATCGGACAGGCTTTGAGGGGAGAGGATATTACAGTATTCGGAGACGGATCCCAAACGCGCAGTTTCTGTTTTGTATCGGACCTGGTGGATGGGATCTATAAATTGTTATTGAGTTCCTATACTTACCCTGTCAATATTGGAAACCCCGATGAGATCTCGCTAAACGACTTTGCAGAAGAAATTCTGGCGTTAACAGGCAATAGCGTTAAAATTGTTTATAAGCCATTACCTGCCGATGATCCAAAGCAACGTAAGCCGGATATTACAAAGGCGAAGGATATTTTAGGCTGGGAACCCCAGGTGTCCAGGAAGACCGGTCTGGAGATGACATACGAATATTTTAAAAATCTTTCTTCTGAAGAGTGGAACCATCAGCCGAGAGAATTTATTAAAACAATACCCTCCTCCTGATTTACTCATCCATTTTTCATAAAACTTTCTTACCTTGTGGTATCAAGCCCTGTTAATACAAATAAACAGGGCGTTTTTTATGACGAAAACTGGTGTTTTTTTTCAACACAGATGTAAACTTTTTGTAAAATGCCAAGGATACTGCGTATTCATAACCGGCTGATTACCGGGGGACCGGTTTATAACGTATTGAATCTTACGAAATTTCTTGAACCGGATTTTGAAACCCTGCTGGTAGTAGGCGAGAAGGAATACCACGAACAGGATGCCAGCTTTCTGGCTGAGCAAATGGGTATAAAACCATTACTGGTTCCGGAAATGGGCCGTTCTATTCATCCGTTGAAAGATTATAAGGCCTATCACCGGATTACCGAAATTATTAAAGAATTTAAACCGGATATCGTGCACACCCACGCGGCGAAGCCGGGAGCGGTAGGCCGGCTTGCGGCGTATCATATGAAAGTACCGGTAATTTTGCATACCTATCACGGCCATGTATTTCATTCCTATTTTAATAAGGCCAAGACCCAGGTTTTTTTGAATATAGAACGTTACCTGGCAAAGAAAAGCACGGCATTGATCGCCATCAGCCCGGAGCAAAAATCAGAACTGGCCGTTCAATACAAAATTGCCAAAGAAAGCAAATTTCAGGTGGTACCTCTTGGCTTTCAGCTGGAACGGTTTATGGAAGGCCAGGATGAAAAACGGCAGGCATTCCGGAAGGAATTTGATTTAGCCGCGGATGAGATCGCCATTGGCATTACCGGGCGTTTGGTACCGGTAAAAAATCACGACCTGTTCCTGGATGCGCTGGCCTATGTGCTGAAGCATACTACAAAAAAAATAAGAGCATTTATTGTGGGAGATGGTACATCCTGCCCGCATATACAGGAGAAGGCAAGAGCGCTGAATATTTCCTATTGCGTCAGCGGTGAAGTGTGGCAGGGGCAGCCACTGGTTTTTACGTCCTGGAGATCGGATATGGATGTGGTGAATGCCGGTTTGGATATTGTTTGCCTGACCTCGCTCAATGAGGGTACGCCTGTAAGCCTCATTGAAGCCCAGGCTGGAAATAAGCCGATTGTTGCTACAAATGTGGGCGGTGTAAAAGATGTGGTAGAAGATGGAAAAACGGCATTGTTGGCCGGCGTTCAGGACCGGCAACAGCTTTTTGATCATTTATTGGCGCTGGTGAATGATGACGCATTAAGGGCGGGGATCGGGCAATCCGGGGTTGATTTTGTTTCGGACCGGTTTGGCGTAAAAAGACTGGCTGCAGATTTCAGGGCGCTGTATTATGCTTTATTAAATAAAAAAGGAAGCCCACGAAACAATATACAACCCACCGCTTCTGAAAAACAGCAGGAACGTTTACTGCGCCGGCAACGAAGCAATGTTTGATTTAGATGATTGGAGCAGGATATCTATTTTCCGGATGAAAGGCCCGGTCCGGATTTAAAAATTTATCTTTGCTTCCAATTTCAGTAACATATGTTTGGTCTTTTCTCAAGTAAAAATAAAAAACAGCCAATAGATTACACATTAGTAAGAACCGATATGCATTCTCATTTGCTGCCGGGGATCGACGATGGCGCACCTGACCTTGAAACTTCTATAGCCCTGATCCGGGATTTTAAGGAACTGGGCTACTCTAAATTGATCACCACACCGCATATACTCTGGGATCTGTATAAAAATACACCGGCAATTATTGAAAAAGGGTTGGATCAACTCCGCAAGGCGTTGAAGGAAAACCAGGTGGAGATCGAGATCGAAGCGGCTGCAGAATATTTTCTGGATGATCATATGCTGGAGCTGCTGCAAAAGAAAGAACCACTGCTGACAATTAAGGATAATCTTGTTTTAACGGAATTCTCCACCATGCATCAGTCGCTATCCATGAAAAACGTCCTGTTTGATGTACTGATGGCGGGGTACCAGCCCATACTTGCGCATCCGGAGCGGTATATTTATTTATACAAAAAATGGGATCTGTTTCATGAAATAAAGGATAACGGGGTACAGTTTCAGCTAAACCTGCTTTCGGTTACAGGCGGATATGGGGCACGGGTACAGGAGATTGCCCAATACCTGCTCGATCACGACTTCTACTCATTTGTAGGAACCGATCTGCACCACGAAGGGCATATGGCCCGGCTGAAAACACTGACCATTCCCGCTAAACTGCAGGAGCTGCTTGCAAACGGACGTATATTAAATAGCGGTCTTTAGCGGGTAGGAGGTAGTTATCAGTTTTCAGCAATCAGTTTTCAGCTTTCAGACGATGACAACCGGAGATCGTGATTTGTTTTAGATGCGGAAGCTGGGAGTAACAGCGCAGGATTATCTGAACGCTAAAAGCTAAATGCTAAAAGCTGCTAGCGATCAGCCATTAGCTTTCAGTTGATTCCATTGGGGATCGGGGATTGGCATATGCCGGTATTAATCGGCTCTAACATTGAATATTACACCTGGAACTGGTTTTCAGTGATCAGTTGTCAGCTTTCAGACGATGACAACCGGAGATCGTGATTTGTTTTAGATGCGGAAGCTGGGAGTAACAGCGCAGGATTATCTGAATGCTAAAAGCTTAAAGCTGTTAGCAGTCAGCCGTTAGCTTTCAGTTGATTCCATCCGGGATCGGGGATTGGCACATACCGGTGTTAATCGGCTCTAACATTAAACATTGAACCTTAAGCCTGCAATAATTCCCTTGTCTCCCCAGTCTATATGTCCCCCAAGCAACAGCAAATAGCCCATAAATCATCAAGTATAAAACGGAACATTGAACCGAAACCTGAAACGTTCCCCCAGCCGGGCAAAATGTCAGGTGTCTTCAAACGGTAAACTTTTTGTTATAATTGGACGAGCGACTTTGCGCTTACCGGGTAAAGCTTTAATTTAGACAAATTTCAAAAAAGGCGGGTTATGGCAAATAAAGAATTTAATGAACTGTTGGTAGACAATGCGGATTTTCTGAAACCCTTTGCTGTAAATCTTACAAAGAACTCAGAATCAGCGAATGATCTTTACCAGGAAACGCTTTATAAAGCACTGGCAAACTCAGAAAAATACAACTCCGGAACCAATATAAAGGCATGGCTTTTTACCATCATGCGGAATATCTTTATTAATGATTACCGCAGGAATGTAAAACGTAAAACCATTTTAGACAGCACCCCGGAAGACTACCTGATCAATATGAGCCAGGTTTCTGTGGTCAATACGGCAGAAAGCTCGCTCAGGGAGAAAGAGATCAATGCGGCTATTGAAGGACTCCCCGAAACCTTTAAAGTGCCGTTCCGCCTGTATTTTGAAGGGTATAAATACCAGGAAATAGCAGAATATCTGAAAGAACCCCTGGGAACGATCAAAAGTCGTATCCACTTTGCACGAAAACTGCTGAAAGAACAGATCCGGAGGTATTAGGAATTTGAAGATGTGAAAATGTGGAAATTGGATTGCACATCGGGTATGAAATGGAATCTAACCTTAAACAGTTCTCAGCTTTCAGTGGTTAGCAATCAGCTGATCAGGTTTGTGATTGGAGATCTGTCATCAAGTGCGGACTGTGCACAACCTTGAACCTGAAACTTCTATTGCATCAGGTATAAAACTCATTTACAAACGAATAGAACCCCTTTACCGGATCATAAATCCTGGATAAAGGGGTTATTTCTTTTTTCATACCCGATACTGGTTCCGGGGCCATGACCGGAAAAGACCTTTGTATCATCCGGCAGGGTATACAACTGGGTCCGGATGGAATGCTCCAGCGTAGCAAAATCGCCACCCGGCAAATCAGTACGCCCGATGCTGCCGCTGAACAGGGTATCGCCGCTGATAAGGATACCGCTTTCTTTATGGTAAAATGACAGGCTGGCCGGTGAATGCCCGGGGGTAAAAAGCAGGGTAAGGATATCATCTCCCAGGGAAATGGTGTCCGACGCATCCAGGAAAACCAGCGGGCCGGTATAAGGCGCAAAAGAAAAGCCATACATCTCCGCCACTTTGGGCCCGGATTGTAATACAACCTGCTCCCCTTTATGGAGATGCAGCGGCAATTTCCAGGTGTCGGATACAAACTGGTTGCCCAGGATGTGGTCGATATGACAATGCGTATTGAGCAGGTAAACCGGTTGCAGTTTTTTTTCGTCAATAAACCGGAGGAATTCGTTGCGCTCCGTTTCGTTGGAAAACCCAGGGTCAATGATGATACATTTCCCGGTTTCGTTGTAAAGGATATAGGTATTTTCCTGGAACGGATTGAAGACAAAACGATGAATTGATAACATAACAAATCTTTACTTTACTTTTAGGCCATGAAACATTCCGGACCTTTTTGTGATCAGTACAAAAATAACGTACCGCAGGGAGGCCCGTACTGCTTTTCCGGAAAATACGGCCGTTTTAGAACGCGCAAATATACGGATGAGATCACTGAACATGTTGAAAACCCCATGATAGAATGCGAATGATGAGATTGGTCTTATTGTGCTGGATCGTGCTGCTGCAGGTAAACTTATGGGCGCAAAATGATCTTTCCGGTGTGGTAAGGGATAAGCATAGCGAAGAACTGGTGCCATTTGTTTCGTTTCAGTTCAAAAATACCGGCACCGGCTTCATTGCCGATTCGGCAGGCAATTTTCATTTTGAAGCAAAACAATGGCCTGCCGATACACTGGAGATCTCTAACGTTGGTTATGAAACCCAGCTGTTGCCGGTAACGGCTTTTAAAAAAGGGATGGCAGTTTATCTGGAACCCAAAACCTATGACAATGGCGTGGTGGTTAAGGCTAAAATAGATATGGGACTCTGGCTCTGGAAGAACATTGTGAAGCATAAACCGGAAAATGACCGCTTCCGCCGGTTCGATAATTTCTATTACGAACTGTACAATAAGATGGAAATGGATCTTAAAAACATCCGGAGCATCCAGAAGATCGCCAGCATCAAACCCTTCCGGCCGATGAATGAGCTGATCAAAAAGAACCTGGACAGCTCGGAGGGAGTAAAAGTGCTGCCCACTTATCTGACAGAATCGGTTTCTGATTATTATTTTCAAAGACGGCCGCAGCGCAGGCGGGAGGAGATCAAAGGGGTAAACACCAATGGTATCAAAAATGAAAGCATGATAAAGTTCCTGGGCGGAATGGACCAGGTGATCAATATTTATAATGATTTCATTAATGTGTTCAATAAAGAGTTTATCAGCCCGGTAAGCAACAATGGCGATTTTTATTATAAATACAATGTAAGCGATACGCAACGCATCGGCGGAATCAAGTATTACCACCTGGTTTTTATACCCCGGCGTCAGGGAATGAATACATTTGAAGGGGATTGCTGGGTAGAGGGCGGAAGCTTTGCGGTTCAGAAAATGAACCTGCGGTTAGATAAAAAAGCCGATGTGAACTTCCTCGAACGGTTGAGCCTGATACAGGAATACAAAAAGATCAACGACAGCACCTGGTTTATTTCAAAAGATAAACTGGTGGTTGATTTTTCTCCGTTTAATAACCGGGTTCCCGGGGTGATCGGGCGTAAGACCAGTACCTATCAGCATGTACTGGTAAATGATACCACGGTGCGGAACCGGTTGCTGCAAAATAAAACCCAGGAAGAGATCATTGTAAAGGCCGGCTCTGGTGCAAAAGACCGGGTTTATTGGGACAGTGCCCGGCATGAAGGCCTTACGAACACGGAACAGGGGATCATCAAAATGATGGACACCATTGTGAATGCAGCTCCCTTCCAGAAAATAACCCGGCAGGTAGGTTTCCTGGCCACAGGGTATATCAATATCGGTAATGTAGAGCTGGGTTCGGCGTATAACTGGTTTACGGGAAATTCCTGGGAAGGATTCCGGACCCGGTTTGATATTGCCAGCAATAAACACTTTAATAAAAAATTCCGCTGGCATACCTACCTGGCATATGGTTTTGGCGACAAGCAGCTAAAAGGACAGGGTGAACTCTTTTATCTTCCCCGGAAAGATCCGCGCCGGTACTGGTACATGGGGTATCAAAAAGACATGGACTTTGGCCAGGTGTATTTTGGGGAAATTACTTCCGATAATATTTTTGCCTTTGCCATCCGCAAACCCAATATACCGCTAAAGTTTATCAGCCTGGAAAAATGGCAGGTTGAATTTTTTAATGAAACCCGCGGCGGTTTTTCCACCTTGCTGGGATTCAATTCCCGTACCTATACACCGTTGAAAAACCTGGTGCCGGCAGATTCATTTGGCACCGGCAGCAACCCGCTGAGGGCTGCAGAAATCTCCCTGCGGCTGCGGTACGCTTTCCAGGAAAAATTTATTGAATCGCATTTTTACAGGACCAGCCTGGGCAGTCCTTACCCGATTGTGGAAGCTACGGTTTCAAAAGGAGTTTCCGGACTGTTGGGCGGCCGGTACAATTACACAAAGGTTCAGGGAAGTATTTCCGATAATATCAAAACACCGCCGTTCGGAATCATTTCTTACCAGGCCTACGGAGGCAAAACCTTCGGTACATTGCCGTATACCTTCCTGAATGTAGCGCCGGGCAATGAACTGTATTATTATAATAAATATGCATTTAACATGATGAACCGCTACGAGTTCATTCATGATCAGTTCCTGGGTATCAATTTCGAGCACAATATCGGCAATGGTATTTTTAAAGCGATACCGGCGCTTAAGTTCCGTCAGTTTTATACGGTGAAAGCGCTTTGGGGATCTTTATCGGACGCCAATAAGGCGCTGAATTTTAAAGAGGGACATACCTTTCAATCGCTGGACGGAAAAACCTATCTTGAAGTAGGAACAGGGATCGACAATATCCTGCACTTTCTTCGTGTAGACTTTATCTGGAGATTGCTGCCCAAAGATGCGCTCCGGAGCTCCACGGAAAAATTCGGTGTTTTTGGAAGCATCCGGCTGAATTTGTAAGGGCGCAGATCTGAAAATTTGAGTCCCGATGGCTATCGGGAGTGGAAATTTGAAAATGGAGATGCCGTTACGGCTCGATGACCGCACTCTAAAATAAGAAATAAGAAATGTGAGAATGATAAGCGGATCGTAACATTCAACCGTCTTAAACTATATTCAACAATGTTCAACCACCTCAAACGCATTGTGGAAACCAGACACCTGGTTTGAAACGGGGCACAACATGAAACATCAAACCTAAAACTTGAAACTTCACCCCCCTGCTGTAATGATCTCTATCCCGTTGCCCTTGCCAACAATAATATAATCGGCCAGATCGATGAACAATCCATGTTCTACAACGCCGGTGATATGATCCAGCTCTTTTGCCAGTAAACCTGGTTCATCAATCAAACCAAAGCTAACATCCAGGATATGGTTTCCCTGGTCGGTGATATACGTATGGCCGTTCTTAACCCGGAGGGTGGCCGTTCCGTTCAGGGCGCTTAATTTACGGGAAACGGCATTGGCTGCAAAAGGGATCACTTCAATCGGCACCTTAAAGGCGCCTAACTTTTCCACCTGTTTGGATGCGTCTGCAATGATGAGCTGCGTTTGGGTGATGGAGGCCACGATCTTTTCACGCAGCAATGCACCGCCGCCGCCCTTGATCAGCTGAAGACGGTTGTTGAATTCATCGGCTCCGTCGATGGTGACATCGATCGTTTGGATATCATTGATATCGGCCATAGGAATATTCCATTCTTCAGCAAGCTGCCGGGTTGCATCAGAAGTAGGTATGGCCCGGATCTGCAGCCCCTCACGAACCATCTGCCCGATTTCCTTTATGGCAAAATAGGCGGTGGAGCCGGTGCCCAAACCCACGATCTGTCCGTCTTTTACAAAAGAAACCGCTTTTAACGCCGCATTGATTTTTTCCTGTTCGTTCATGGTATCTGCATTTTAAATGGCTGTAAGCCCTATAGGGTTTCTAAAACTTCATTAATCAGGCTGCATGCTTTTTTTATTTCCTCTTCGGTGATGGTTAATGGCGGACAAATGCGAAAACTGGATGCCGCAAACAAAAACCAATCAGTAAATACGCCCCTTTCCAATAGCCGGTCAATGATCTTTTTATTGGTTTCAAAAGAATCGAAGGTTACCGCCATCCACAACCCAAACGAACGGATCTGGTTAATCCTCGGATGCTTCAGCAGCGACCGGAATAACTCTTCCTTTTGATGAACGGTTTCCGCCAGTTGTTCTTTTAATAACACCTGTAATGCTGCATAACCCGCTGCACAGGAAACAGGGTGTCCGCCAAAGGTGGTGATATGGCCCAGCACGGGGTTCTCCGTTAACGACATCATGATCTTCCGGTCGCTGATAAATGCGCCCAGCGGCATGCCGCCTCCGAGCGCCTTCCCCAGCAAGAGGATGTCCGGAACGATATCAAAATGTTCAAAGCCCCAGAGCTTGCCGGTTCTTCCAAAACCTGCTTGTATCTCATCCAGCACCAGCAGGGTGCCGGTTTCGGTGCATCGCTCCCGTACCGCTTGTAACCAGGCTTTATCCGGTGCAAGCACGCCGCCCTCTGCCTGTATGGTTTCAAGAATGACACAGGCGGTAGCAGCATCGATCCGGTGTAACCAGTTCGTATCATTATAATCGGTATGCAAAATACCGGGCAGTAACGGCCGGTAAGCATTGCGCCAGTATTCGTCGCCTAAAATACTCAATGCTCCCTGGGTAGAACCGTGATAAGAGTTTTTGGCGGCAATGATCTGTGTGCGCCCGGTATAGCGCTTGGCCAGTTTCATAGCGCCTTCCACGGCTTCAGCCCCTGAATTGGTAAAATAAACGGAACTCAGACTGGCCGGCAAATGATCGGCCAGCAGTTTGGCGTATTGCACCTGCGGACTTTGAACCACCTCTCCATAAACCATTACATGCAGGTAGTTGTCTAACTGTTTTTTGATAGCGTCGATCACCTCCGGATGTCCATGGCCCGTATTCGCAACGCTGATACCGCCAATAAGGTCGATGTATGCTTTGCCATTGATATCGAAAAGACTGCAGCCCTTTGCCCGGGAAATCTCCAATGCTAAAGGAGCCGTTGAAGTTTGGCCTACATGCTGTAAAAAAAGTTCCCGCTGATTCATTGGGGCAAATTTACACGGATTATAATTTGAAAATTTGAGAATGTGGAAATTGGGCAATAGGTAATGGTCAATAGTGAATGAATAACAGTTAATGGTAAATAGTCAATAGTTAGTGGGCATTGGCTATCAGATCAGCAAGCATGAACTGCAACATTCCTTTGTCCCACCTGTCTTCCCGCCTCCCAAAATTAAAGACGATAGCACATTGTGTATGAAACCAGTCCTCCCTTAAACTTTAAACACCAGATCTCAAACGTAAAACTGAAACCGTACATTTGCTAACAATTGTTCGGTGAAAATGAAAAAAAATACATTGCGCATGGTAACGGCTGCCTCCCTGTTTGACGGGCATGATGCGGCGATTAATATCATGCGCCGGATTTTGCAGTCAAAAGGAGTGGAGATCATCCACCTGGGACATAACCGGGGTGTGCAGGAGATTGTGGAATGTGCCATTGAGGAAGATGTGCATGCCATTGCTATTACCAGCTACCAGGGCGGCCATATAGAGTTTTTCAAATACATGAAAGACCTGCTGGAAGAAGCGGGCTGCGGCCATATAAAAATTTTTGGCGGCGGCGGCGGCACCATCCTGCCACAGGAGATTGAAGCATTACATGCGTATGGCATTGCAAAGATCTATAGTCCGGATGACGGACGAAGGCTGGGACTGGAGGGAATGATCGAAGAGCTGATCGGCATCGTGCGTTCTGAACAATCCATCGAAGCATTTAATAAGGCTCCGGATAACTGGACGGGAAGTCCTCCGCTGGGTGAAACGAAAGAGATCCGGTCAATAGCGCGTGCCATCACACTTGCGGAAGCAGGGACGGATGCGCACAAACAGGTACCGGGGTCAGCTATTGCAACAAAGGTTCCTGTGCTGGGCATTACCGGAACGGGCGGTGCGGGCAAATCATCCGTAACAGATGAGCTGGTGCGCCGTTTTTTAAACGAGTATACTGATAAAACGGTTGCCGTGATCTCTGTAGATCCTTCCCGGAAGAAAACAGGGGGTGCCTTGCTGGGCGACCGTATCCGGATGAATGCGATCAACCATCCCCGGGCCTATATGCGCTCCATGGCAACACGCGATGATCATGTGGCATTGAGCGGCGCCATACAGCAAGCATTGGATGTATGCAGGCAGGCGGCATTTGATCTGGTCATCCTGGAAAGCGCAGGAGTTGGTCAAAGCGATGCTTCGATCGTGGATTATGTAGATGTAAGTATGTATGTAATGACGCCGGAATATGGAGCGGCCTCACAATTGGAAAAGATCAATATGCTGGACTATGCCGATCTCATCTGCATTAATAAGTTTGACAAAGCGGGCGCAGCAGATGCGCTGATGGAAGTAAAAAAACAATACCGGAGAAATCATCAGTTATGGAATGCCGGCGATGCGGAACTGCCTGTAACGGGTACCATTGCTGCAAAGTTCAATGATCCCGGTGTGAATGATCTGTTCTTACAGGTGATCCGGAAGCTGAATCAGCAATGTGGCACAGCATTTAATGAAGCGATTTCGTTTCAGTATACCGCGCAGCTGGAACGCTCCATCATTCCGGGCAAACGGACAAGGTATCTTTCGGATATTGCGGAATCGATACGGCATTATAACCGTCATACAAATGAACAGGCGGAGATTGCCACCCGGCTCTACCAGCTAAAGGGCGTTTTAAAAATGTATGAATCCTGATGACCGTTGAATGCGCTGAAGGAACAACTGCAGCAGGAGGTAAACGTATTTTATAAGAAATTCAAAAAGGAATCAATCGGATGTCGGAGCATCAATCCATAAAAGAAACATTAGAGGCCGCGTATCAAACCCTGTTACAACAGCTGGACCCGGCGTACCAGCAGCTGCTGGAAGAGTGGCCGGAACTCCGGAAGCAATATGAAGGCGAGGTATTTGAATTCACGGTTCGCAACCGTACGATCCGGTTACCGCTTACGGCCACTTCACTGAGCGGAACAACGATCCGTAAAATTGTTTTGCCCCGGTATAAGGATTGGGGCGATCTTTTAAAGTGGCAGCTGCAGGAAAATGTTCCCGGCCGGTTTCCTTTTACGGCAGGAGTATTCGATCTCAAACGGGAGGGAGAAGATCCTACCCGGATGTTTGCAGGCGAAGGCAGTCCGGAACGCACCAACAAGCGCTTCCATTACGTAAGCGCGGAGGCCCCGGCAAAACGGCTGAGCACGGCGTTTGACAGTGTTACCCTTTACGGGGAAGATCCCGGGCACCGGCCGGATATTTATGGAAAGATCGGCAACAGTGGCGTAAGTATTGCTACTGTAAATGACGCTAAAAAACTATACAGCGGCTTCGATCTTTGCAATCCCGCCACTTCCGTATCCATGACCATTAACGGCCCGGCACCCGTTGTACTTGCTTTTTTTCTGAATGCAGCCATTGATCAGCAATGCGAAAAATATATTACGGAGCATCAGCTCTGGGACCGGGTGGATGCCGTACGTCAAAAGAAATTCAGCAAGCTGGCGACACCACAATATCACAATCCGCTGGCTCCCCAGGGTTTGCCGGAAGGACATAATGGACTGGGGCTTCAGTTATTGGGGATCAGCGGGGATGAAGTACTGGAGGCCGGTGTATATGCGGCCATTAAGGCAGATGCGCTGAAAAAAGTACGGGGTACGGTGCAGGCAGATATTTTAAAAGAAGACCAGGCGCAGAATACCTGTATTTTTTCTACAGAGTTTGCGCTAAAGCTGATGGGGGATGTGCAGGAGTATTTTATACAGCAGGAAGTAAAAAACTTTTATAGCGTCAGCATCAGTGGATATCATATCGCAGAGGCCGGTGCCAACCCGGTTACACAACTGGCATTTACGCTGGCAAATGGATTTACCTATGTGGAGTATTACCTGAGCCGGGGGATGCATATCGATGACTTTGCGCCCAATCTCTCCTTCTTTTTCAGCAACGGCATGGATCCGGAGTATAGCGTGATCGGCCGGGTTGCCCGCCGGATCTGGGCAAAGGCTATCAGGGATGTGTATAAGGGGAATGAACGTTCTCAAAAGTTGAAGTATCATATTCAAACCTCCGGCCGCAGCCTGCATGCACAGGAGATCGATTTTAACGATATCCGCACCACGCTTCAGGCGCTGTATGCCATTTACGATAACTGCAACTCGCTGCATACAAATGCCTATGATGAGGCCATTACCACGCCTACAGAAGAAAGTGTACGCCGGGCCATGGCCATTCAGCTGATCATCAACAGGGAGCTGGGTACGGTAAAAACAGAAAATTTTATACAGGGCAGTTTTGCTGTGGAGGAGCTGACGGACCTGGTAGAGGAAGCGGTATTGATGGAGTTTGACCGGATCAATGAACGCGGCGGGGTATTGGGTGCCATGGAGCGGATGTATCAGCGCAATAAGATCCAGGAAGAGAGCATGTATTATGAAATGAAAAAAAACGATGGCAGTTTACCCCTGGTGGGTGTAAATACCTTTTTGAATAAACAGGGAAGTCCGACCATCCTTCCGGATGAAGTGATCCGGAGCACAAAAGAAGAGAAGGAACAACAGATCAAAAATGTAACGGATTTCCGGGAGCTGAATAGGGAAGAAAGCGCCGGGGCGCTATTGCAATTAAGGAAGGCAGCGGTTACCGGGGAAAATCTTTTTGAAGTGCTGATGGATTGTGTAAAGACCTGCACGTTAGGACAAATAACCCATGCTTTATATGAAGTAGGCGGTCAATACAGACGCAGTATGTAATATTTTCTTAATTTCGCTGGATTCACTGTCAAAAAAGATAAATATGGAAACGGGTTTGCTACATCTACACAGTTTCTTACGTTGGGTTATTTTGCTGTTATTGCTGATCGCTATTTTTAAAAGTATCGGTGTCGGAAGCCGGCCATTTACCAATGGACATCGCAAAGCGGGGCTGTTTTTGATGATTGCAGTAGATATTGAATTTTTGATAGGCATCATTCAATGGGTTACCGGTGCCCATGGTTTAAAAGTAATACAGGATCAGGGGATGTCGGCAGTAATGCAGAATGCAACCCTCCGCTTTTTTGCAGTAGAGCATATAACCATGATGCTGATTGCTGTCGTATTGATCCATATTGGAAAATCATTTGCGAAGAAAAATATTTCAGACCGTAAAAAGCACCGGAAAACCGTGCTGTTTTATGTACTGGCGCTCATTATTATCCTTGCTGCTATTCCCTGGCCGTTCCGTGAAATAGGCATGGGAAGAGGATGGTTTTAAAACAGGCTTTCTGACAAAGGCCGTTTTAAACTCAATACATGCTTTAGTGCAGGTTTAACATTCATTGTTTAAGCTGATTCCCCACCCAGTTCCCAGCCCCCAGCCCCAATGTAATCGACTGATAGCTAAAAACTGATTACTGAAGACTGATGACTAATTACTGATAACTGATGACTGATGACTGATGACTGATAGCCGAAGGCTGAAACCCGGCTCCGCTTTCATGCCCGCTGACCGGATAGCCATTGCCTGTTAACTATTCACCATTGACTATTGTCCATCCCCATTTTCATCCTTTTCCCAATTCAATCACCTCGCAGTCGCGGATATTTTTACCCTCAATTACAAACCGGATCAATGTACGCACCTGGTGCCATCCCTGCTTTCCTGCAGCCCCGGGGTTCATATGCAGGCACTGCAATTTATCGTCATAAATAATTTTCAGGATATGCGAATGGCCGCTGATAAAAAGTTGCGGGTATTCTTTTAAGAGCAGGGGTTTGGTTTCTTTATTGTACCGGGGCGGATAGCCGCCGATATGACGGATCATCACTTTTACATCTTCACACATAAATACCAGTGTTTCCGGAAATACCGACCGGATTTCCTGTCCGTCAATATTGCCATAAACACCCCGGAGCGGTTTAAACTGCCGGAGCTGATCTGCCAGTACCAGGTTGCCAAAGTCGCCGCCATGCCAGATCTCATCGCAGTCTTTAAAATAATGAAAGATGGCTTCGTCTAAAAAGCCATGGGTGTCTGATAATAAGCCGATCCGTTTCAATGCTTTTTGCGCTAAAAATAGCCATAAAAAAACAGCCGGGCAAATGCTTTCAGAAGCATTCAATCGCCTAAAAGCCGGTGAATGAACCATGGCGAAATACGCATTGTATCAACTGGTAACGCTGATTATTTGTCAGTTTAATGCGTTGGCAAGTGCAAAAAAAGGTCCCGCTTTTGCAGGACCCTTTTGTAACCAGTAAGATTCAATTTTAAAATACAAAACCGATCCGTACACCGGTAATCACATTGGGGGCTAATTCAAAGCCACTGCCTGCTGATTTTTGGGTAACGGTTGGAGCGTCATTGATGTTTGTTGTGGTTTTACCTTTTTTAGTGCTTAAGAAACCAAAGCCGGCTTCTGCACCCAGGAAAACGCGTTTTGCAATGTAGTAGTCTGCTCCGGCTACTGCTCTTACGCCAAATCCAACACTTCCGGGGCCTTTTACGCTGCCGGAATTATCCTTTGCATAAGCGGTTCCGCCAATAGTGGCATCATTGAATTCTGTTTTTTTGTTGGCCACACTCAACAAAAGATCACCACCCACATAAGGAGATAAACGATCTGTACCTTCAAAATGCTTTTCCACACCCAGGTTTACCAGGAAATCTGTCTGACTTGTTTTGAACGTGCCTTTGTGGGCATCATCACTTGGATCATAAAGGTTCTTGGTGTTGCGGACACTGCTCAGGCCAAAACCCAGCCGGAACGCCAGTGTTTCTTTAGCAAAATAACGGAAGCGCAACAGGTTGCCCTGCTCATTTAACTCAAAGTTGGAATTTAACACACCACCAGACAGGCCGAATTCGGTTGTTACATCACCCTGATTTGGTTTGATTTCACTTTGCGCGTTTACCCCTGCTACAACTGCCAGGGAAAAGATACTCAATAGGATTTTTTTCATTTGATCGAAATTTTACATTTTGCCGCCATGGGACAAGAAGCATGCCAGACGATAACAAAAATTTAAAGATCCCTTAGCGATTTATTAACATTAAAACAGGGCATTATTTGTAACAAACGTGCGTTTACCGGCAGCAAACGCAGACGGGCAAAGGCATACAGGAATGTTTGCAGCGGCTTGAGGATGAATATTTTCGGTATTTGACCAGGGATTAAAAAAAATGCAGCTGTTGCAAAAACATCACTGAAGGATTGTCAGCCACCGGCGGATATCTTTAAAAAGGGCAAGGAATGACAGGGCATATTGGCACCGGAGAAAAAATGGCAGAACGCATGGTGTTTGTCATTATTTTTTCTATCTTAGGAAAGTAATTGGATCATTTGTTACATAAATTTTATCCATATGAAATTAAATGAATTAAAACCGGGAGACTGGGTAATTGTTACGGATGATGGTGTATCACGTGAAGGCTCTGTTGTAAGGGTAAGTAATGAGGAACGGGAGGTTTGTGTAGACAATGGGATCCAGGAGTTCTGGTATCCGCTGGACCAGGTACAGGGAATTCCGCTGAATGAGGCACAGCTGATGCGTTTGGGGTTTGAAAAACTGGACAACCCCGCGGGTGGAGGTACAAAATATGGTAAAGGCCCCTTCCGGGTGCTGGTACCGGCCTCAGACAATTTCTCGAGCAGCGAAGTTTGGTACCGGGAAGACCGGCGCCTTTTCGATCGCCCGATTATGGTTAGTGAGTTGCAAAATATTCATTTACAAATGACTAAAGTGCCGCTGGTTCATTAGTGGTGATACTTTCGGACCCCTGGAGGTCCACACAATACAGCTTTATTCTGAAATTTAGACAGAATAAGGCTTTTTTATTATAAAATATTACCTATCTTTGCAGCCCTAAAATTTGTATGTCAAAACAACCTTTAATAAAACAAGACGGAGTCATCCTGGAAGCCTTGTCTAATGCGATGTTCAGGGTAAAGCTGGAAAACGGCCATGAGGTTTTGGCAACAATTTCCGGTAAAATGCGGATGCACTACATTCGAATTTTGCCCGGGGATAAAGTGGGATTGGAAATGTCTCCTTACGATTTAACAAGAGGCAGGATAAATTTCCGCTATAAATAATTGGCTAAAAATCTTAAATTAAAGAAAGATGAGAGTAAGAGCATCCATTAAAAAACGTAGCGCCGACTGCAAAATTGTACGTCGCAAAGGGAAGCTTTATGTAATTAACAAAAAGAATCCCCGTTTTAAGCAAAGACAAGGATAATAATTTGAAAATGAGGCAATTTGAAAATTTGAAAATGATTTTCGAATTGTTGCTAAATTTTCAGATTAAGAATTTTCAAATTTTCAAATTAAAATAAAATTATGGCACGTATTGCCGGTGTAGACTTACCAAAGAACAAAAGGGGCGAAATTGGCCTTACCTATATTTATGGTATTGGCCCTTCTACAGCAAAATATATTCTCGACAAGAATAGCATTGACCGCAGCAAAAAAGTAAACGAGTGGAATGATGAAGATCTGAATGCGATCCGTTCTACCATTACTGAAGAGCTGAAAGTAGAAGGTCAGCTGAGAAGCGAAGTGCAAATGAATATCAAGCGCCTGCTGGATATCGCCTGCTATCGTGGTCTGCGTCATAGAAAAGGACTTCCGGTGCGTGGTCAGCGTACAAAAACCAACAGCCGTACCCGTAAAGGTAAACGTAAGACGGTTGCCGGTAAGAAGAAGGCCGCTAAGAAATAGTATTTAGTTGACAGGTTGGTAAGTTAATAAGTTGACAGGTTTCATTGATCCTTGTTAACCTTTTAACTTATCAACTTTTCAACTTTATCATAAGCACCTGTTACTACCAGATCAATTTCGGACTCCCGGTGCAGGAATAGGGTTGACTGGGCGTTTTGCTCCGCAGAACGTTTTTATTTTTTAAAGATCACCTTTTAGTACAATGGCAAAATCACAAAACAGCGCAAAAGCCGCTGCGAAAAAAAGGATTGTAAAAGTGGATGCGTACGGAGATGCGCACATTTCTGCAACATTCAACAACATCATCATCAGCTTAACCAACAAAACCGGCCAGGTTATTTCCTGGAGCAGTGCCGGTAAAATGGGCTTCCGCGGTTCTAAAAAGAACACGCCTTATGCAGCCCAGATGGCATCTGCAGATGCTGCTAAAGTAGCACTGGACGCTGGTTTGAAAAGAGTAGATGTATATGTAAAAGGACCCGGTGCTGGTCGTGAAGGAGCTATCCGCTCACTTTCCCAGTCTGGTATTGAAGTAGTAATGATCAAAGACGTTACACCTTTACCACACAACGGATGCCGTCCTCCCAAAAAGAGAAGAGTATAAGGCCGTTCCTGGTTTTTAGTTTTTTGTTTGATGTTTTCATCAGGCAAGTATGAAGTTCTTTAAATAAAATTTTTGCTGAAAGCTAAAGGCTTAACGCTGAAAGCTGAAGCATGATTGATAGCCAATTGGCTTTTCATTTTTAATAAAGGGTACACAATTAATTTTTTCCAAAGCTTTTTACTGATTGCTGTACCGGTTTCTAAAAAAGCTTAAATGAAAGTATAATTATGGCACGTTACAACGGTCCTAAGACCAAAATCTCCCGTATTTTCGGAGAGCCTATTTTAGGTAATGGTAAATGGTTGGGTAAAAACAGTAACCCTCCCGGTATGCATGGCGAAAAGCGCAAACGTAAAACCTTAGGGGAATATGCTTTGCAGCTGCGCGAAAAACAAAAAGCAAAATACACATACGGTGTGTTGGAGAAACAATTCCGCAAAACATTTGAGGAAGCCAACCGTCGTAAAGGTATTACCGGTGAAAACCTTATTAAATTACTTGAAGCGCGTTTAGACAACACGGTATTCCGTATGGGTATTGCACCCAGCCGTCCTGCTGCACGTCAGCTGGTGAGCCACAAGCACATTGAAGTAAATGGTGAAGTGGTAAACATTCCTTCTTACCAGTTAAAAGCAGGTGATATCATCACCCTGAAAGAAGGCAGCAAGAACCGTTCTTCTATTACAAGCGTGATCCGTCCTAAAAATCCAAAATTTGGCTGGATCGATTTCAATGAAACTGAAATCAAAGGTACTTTCATCACCTATCCTGAAAGGGAAAGTGTTCCTGAGAACATTAAGGAGCAACTGATTGTTGAATTGTACAGTAAGTAATTTTTTGGTGAATGGTGAATGGCGAGTAGTGAATGGGAACAAAACCACGCCTACTTGCTACTGCCTACTTACTTTTTCCTTTTAAAATACAAACCTAAAAAATGGCAATTTTAAATTTCCACCAGCCTGACAAAATCATTTTGCAAAAGGCTTCAGATTTCGAAGCTCAGTTTGAGTTTCGTCCATTAGAGCCGGGGTATGGTGTTACCATTGGTAATGCTCTGCGCCGTGTTTTATTGAACTCTCTTGAGGGATATGCGATTGTAGGTATTAAAATAGAGGGTGTAGATCATGAATTTGCTACCATGAAAGGGATCAGCGAAGATGTGGTTGAAATCATCCTGAATTTAAAACAGGTACGCTTCAAAAGAATCGTTGATCATGAAGTGGCCAATGAAAAAATTTCCATTTCGGTAAAAAATCAGACAGAATTCACCGCAGGAATGATCGCAGACGGCACACAGTCCTTCCAGATCATGAACCCGGAGCTGCTGATCTGCACCATGGATTCTTCTTCCAAGCTGGATATTGAGCTCACTATCGGTAAAGGCCGTGGCTATGTACCCGCTGAGGACAATAAAGTAAAAGATGCGCCTGTTGGCTATATCGCAATCGACTCCATCTTTACACCAATCAAAAATGTAAAATACAGCATTGAAAATACCCGTGTGGAACAACGTACGGATTATGAAAAGCTGTTGATGGAAGTAAACACCGATGGTACCATCCATCCGGAAGAAGCGGTGAAACAAGCCAGCCGTATCTTAATTCAGCACCTGATGATCATTACGGATGAAAACATCACGTTTGATAATAAGGAAGAGAAGAAAGAGGATATGGTAGACGAGCAAACATTGCAGCTGCGTAAAGTACTGAAGACTCCGTTGGAAGACCTGGATCTTTCTGTACGTGCGTTCAACTGTCTGAAAGCTGCTAAGATCAACTCCCTGAGCGAACTGGTTCAGTACGAACAGGAAGACCTGATGAAGTTCCGGAACTTTGGTCAGAAATCCCTTTCTGAAATTGAGCAGGTGCTCATCGAAAGAGGTTTAGGCTTTGGCATGGATCTGCAGAAGCTGGGAATTGATAAAGACGATTATTAATAATGTGAGGATTTGATAATGTGGGAGTGTGAAAATTTCCACATTATCACACTCCCACATTTCCACATTTCCACATTTGTATAGTAGGTTACATTTCCTTGACACGGTGTAGCCGAATTTTTTAACCATAATTTGAGAGCGACAGGAATAAACTTTTCATATTCCCTCATTTTCAAATTTCCAAATTAAATGTCATGCGTCACGGAGACAAAATCAAAAATTTAAGCCGTACCAAATCGCACAGAGATGCGTTGTTACGTAATCTTTCCTGCCAGTTGATCGAGCACAAGCGTATTGTAACAACTGTTGCAAAAGCAAAGGCTTTAAGAGTGTATGTAGAGCCGCTGATCACCAAAAGCAAGGAGAATACCACACATCAGCGTCGTATTGTGTTCAGTCATTTACAGGACAAAGAAGCCGTTAAAGAACTGTTCGAAGCCGTTGCAACAAAGGTTGGTGGCCGCCCCGGTGGTTACACCCGCATCATCAAATTAGGGATCCGTCCCGGTGATGCTGCTGAAAAAGCAATGATCGAGCTGGTAGACTTTAACGAAGTTTACGGTAAAGGATCTGATGAAAAAGCTGCTGGTAAACGCACCCGTCGTCGCGGTGGTAGCGGTAGCGGAAAGAAAAAAGAAGAAGCCGTTGCTGAAGCAGCTCCAGCTGAGGAAGTGAAAGAAGCCGTTGCACCTGCAGCCGCTGAAGCAGCTCCCGAAGCCGCAGCAAACGAAGAAAGCAAAGAAGCATAATCCTTCTTAAAGAAAATAAAAAGCCTCGCCCTGGTGATACCGGGCGGGGCTTTTTTGTTGCGATGTATTTCGGAAATGATCCGGGAATTGGGAAGCATGTTTGAGAATATGTAAGGATTGCATTTGTTTCTTAGACGTTGTATAAAGAAATGATTAAATGCTTGAGAATTGCAAATGTTATAGCGGAAAAATAGTATCTTCAACGCTGTTTAAATGCTGACAGGTATCGATGCTTTCTTATAAAGTTCCGGAAGCCCGGCAGTAATTCTAAAAGTCAAACAGGAAATATATGGATGTGGTAAGCAGCCAATCGGTTCAGCACTTCAAAAATGATGTGGGGATCAGATTTCAGTTGTACAATAGTTTATTTACTTCGCTACCGTTCAACCGTATTGAGAAGACCGGGATCTTGCTGTCGTTATTGTCCAGCATGTGTGAAGAAGGATATGAAAAGGCGTTAAGTCCTGTTGAAATTGTAGATGACTTTTTTAACCGGCATACCTCCTATTCAGAAGTAAAAACACAGGTGGATCTGTTGTTTCGCCTGGTACAATATATAGAACGGCAGGTCGTATTGTTTGATGCACTGGAAGATGCTTCTTATAAAGAGATCAACGATCTGAATGGTGCCGGTACCCTAAAACAGCTGATGTCCGAAGTAGTGCAAAACAACAAGGAAGCAGGGTTTGAGCAGGTGCTCAAAGCCTTTTGTGTACGGTTGGTATTAACCGCCCATCCAACGCAATTTTATCCTGGTTCTGTGCTGGGTATTATCCGTGACCTCAGCAGCGCGCTGATAAGAAACGATGCCAGCGAGATCAATATGTTGTTGCAGCAGCTGGGAAAGACCCCGTTTTTGAAAAAGAAAAAGCCCACACCTTACGATGAAGCGGTGAGCCTGATCTGGTACCTGGAGAATGTATTTTACCCGGCTGCGGGCCGCATTATCGGGGCACTGAAGAACCAGTTTCCGCAGATCGACACCGGCAAACATGCCCTGGTGAAAATGGGCTTCTGGCCCGGGGGAGACCGCGACGGAAATCCGTTTGTAACCACCGATACAACGTTACAGGTAGCAGGTGCGTTGCGGGGTGCCATCCTGAAATGTTATTATATGGATGTGCGCCGGTTGCGCCGCCGGCTTACGTTCCAGGGCGTGGAGGAAGAGCTGATTGAACTGGAGCGTAAACTGTATGATGAAGTTTTTGTGCCGGGGTATGAATCGAAAATCCAAATACAGGAGATCATTGATACGCTGGAGACCGTTAAAAATGTAGTGAACGACAAACATAACGGACTTTTTGTAACGAAGATCCAGAACCTCATCAATAAGATCGAGATCTTCGGATTGCATTTTGCATCGCTCGATATCCGGCAGGATAGTTCGGTACATGAGAAATTATATACACAGCTGGCTGCTTCAGGTATCTTACCTGCAGACTATGACCAGTTAACTGAAAAGCAGAAAGTGGCATTGCTGCTGGAGTTGCAGCAGGCAGATGTAACCGCGCTTGTGAAAGATGATGTGGTAAAGGATACCGTACAGGTGGTAGATGCGGTTTGTGCCATACAGAAAGCCAATGGGGAAGAGGGGTGTAACCGTTATATCATCAGTCATTGCACCAGCGTACTGAACATTATTGAGGTGGTAGGACTGTTCCGGCTTAATGGTATCAGCGGTGAAGACTTTAAAGTAGATGTAGTACCCTTGTTTGAAACGATTGAAGACCTGCAGAACGCAGGTACGATCATGAAGGATCTGTATTCAATCCCTGCCTATAAAGAGCATCTGAAGCGCCGCGGCAAAACGCAAACCATCATGCTGGGTTTTTCAGACGGAACCAAGGACGGCGGATACCTGATGGCCAACTGGAGCATTTACCGTGCAAAAGAAGAACTGACCAGGATAACCCGCCAATATGGATTTGATGTGATCTTTTTTGATGGACGCGGAGGCCCGCCCTCAAGAGGTGGTGGTAAAACCCATAAGTTTTATGCATCCATGGGCAGTCATATTTCCAATAAAGAGATCCAGCTAACCATACAGGGACAAACGGTAAGTGCCAATTTCGGTATCATCGAATCGGCGCAGTTCAACCTGGAACAACTTATTAATGCAGGGGTGTCCAACTCGTTATTTACAGACCGCTATCCTCCGCTGAGCGGTAAAAAGGAAGAGCTGATGCAGGAACTGGCTTCCTATGGCTTTGATGCGTACAAACAATTGAAGGACCATCCGCAGCTGGCGAACTACCTCTATGAAATGAGTCCGCTGCGTTTTTATAATGAAACAAATATCGGCAGCCGCCCGGCAAAACGCGGCGGATCGCAATCTTCTTTTTCGCTGAACGACCTGCGTGCCATTCCTTTTGCAGGTGCCTGGAGCCAGTTGAAGCAGAATGTGCCCGGTTTTTACGGTGTGGGAACAGCGCTGAAAAAAATGGAATATATCGGTCGCTTTGAAGAGCTGAAAAGTCTTTATAAAGAGTCGCTGTATTTTAAAACCCTGCTGGATAACTGTGAGATGGCCATGTCAAAATCCTATTTCCCTATTACGGCCTATATGGAAAAGGATGAACAGTTTGGCGGCATCTGGAAAATGATTTACGATGAATATCTGTTGACCAAGGAATATTTATACAAACTTTCCGGGCACGATACATTGATGGCTTCTTACCCGGTGGATAAGCTTTCCATCCGCATGCGGGAGCGCATTGTAAAACCATTGGTTACCATTCAGCAATATGCCCTGGTAAAATTGCGCGAAGGCGGTGATGATATGGATGAGGCATTGCGCGATGCCTATGGCAAACTGGTGATGCGTTGCTCCTTTGGTATTATAAATGCCGGACGAAATTCGGCGTAGTCCTGGGGGATTGGAAAATATCCAGTGTAAAATGTGAATGTAAAATGAAGCATTTGCTGTCGCGCTGTATGCATAGAAGCCGCAGATTCGCAGATATAGATAACGTGCAGATCTGCATTGATTAAGTTCCTGCATTAATCTGAAAAAAATGGCGTGGATCTGTGTGGATATAAAATGTCCGGTGTGGACTATAGTATGCTAGAGTGAAGCAATCGCATCATCCGCCATCTTACTTTCCTGAAGCAATACCGCTGCTAATGCTACATTTAAAATGCAGTGTTTAATATTTTACATTTAACAAAAGGGTATAGGTTCCTGAAGGGAGCGTATAGCTTCCATCTTTATTTGGAGTACCCGGCATCCGGTAGCCTTTTTGTACCTGCCAGGAGGCCGGCATAAAAAAGGTAGCGGTGCTGTTTGCCGGTATCCGGCAGGTATAACGAAGCTGGTCTCCCTGCTTTTCCCAGGCAGAACGGATCTCGCCCCTGGGGCCTTTATAAGCAGCTTTAAATGTTTGCAGTCCCTTTACAAAATTGGGTTTCAGAAGAACGTTCCTGAAACCCGGTTGCTCCGGATCGGGGAAGATGCCGCCAAGGGCTTTATAAAACCAGGCACCGATATCTCCAAACATAATATGGTTGAGCGAGGCATCCCGCGCAGCATCCACCTTCCAGTTTTCATAAAGCGTGGTGGCACCGTTCCCAATCCACCAGCCCCAGGATGGATAGGTTTTGCGTGCCGCCAGTTGGTAGGCCAGGTCGGCATAACCATTTTCGCTTAACACATTCAATACCGCCTTGGCGCCCAGGATGCCCACATCCAGTTGCACGCCGTCTTCCTGTACTTTTTTTGCCAGGTTGGCGACCACTTTTGCTTTCAGGGCATCCGGAACCACTCCCCAGTATACGGGGGTACTTAGTTCGGTTTGTAAACCGGATCCATAAATGCCGGTTGTTGCATTCAGGTATTTATCATTGATGGCTTTACGGATCGTTGCCGCCAGGGTTTCATAATGTGCCGCATCTGCTTTTTTATTGAGCAGCCGGGCTGCCCTGGCAAGAATATGGGCATCCGCATAATAATAAAGGGAAGAGGTTAGTTCCACGGGCGATTTCGATTTAACGGGCACCCAATCCCCCAGTCCCCAGGTGGTTAAACCTGTGGGGTATTGGTCTGCAATACGGTCTACATAACGTTTTATATTTTCATAGTTATCGGCCAGGGGCCTGGTGTCTCCATAAAACTGGTAAAGGGTCCAGGGGATCATGGCAATGGTACTGGTCCAGTCCGGACCATTGGCCCATTGATAGCCCCAGCCGCTGGTTGGGATGATGGCGGGTAATACACCGTTGGGCTGCTGCTCATCCCGGTGATCGGCCAGCCATTTTTCATATACGGTAATGCCGTCAAAATTATAAAGACCCGTTTCCAGTGCAATAACGGCATCACCCGTCCAGCCATTCTTTTCGCGTTGCGGACAATCAGTCGGATATCCGAAAAGGTTCGAAAGATAAGAGTTGTTTGTAGCCTGCCAGATCTTGTTAATGAGCGGATCCCCGGCATCAACCGTACCCACGGGGGGCACATCGCTGTGCATGAAATACCCCTGCAGACTGGATTGGCTGAGTTGCACTGGTTTGCTGCTGATGATTTCTACATACTGGAACCCTTTGTAATTGAACCGGGGTTTAAAGGTTTCGGTACCGCTTCCTTTCAAAATAAAAATATCGGTCTGAAAGGGATCGCTGTCATCGGTAGGACGATAATGCACATCGATATTGGACAGATCGGCATGGCCGGAGCTGTGCACACGTTCTGCATGGATAAGCCGGATCACGGTTCCTGCAGCCCCCGAAACATGGAGCTCGCTGACTCCGGAAATATTCCGGCCCAGGTTGAAGACGTAATTCGTATCGTTGAATTTTTTTAAGGCTACCGGGCTAATGGTTACCACATCCCGTATGGGTTGCAATACCTGTGCCGTGATCAGCGGAGCGGGTGCTGCGCGATCGGTGGCTCCTGCCCATTTTGAATCGTCAAAACCGGGCTTGTTCCAGCCCGGCAGCTCCAGCCGTGCATCATAGTGCTCACCGGTGTAAATGCTGTTAAAGATCACCGGGCTTAAAGCAGTTCTCCAGTTCCGGTCGGTGGCAATGGTTTCTGTAGTGCCATCGGTATAGGTGATCCGGAGGTCCATGCAAAATGCCGGCCGGTTCCGCCAGGGCGCCTTGTCAAAATACCAAACCGCCGTGGACTGGTGATTATACCAGCCGTTTCCCAGCAAAACACCGATCACATTTTCACCCGGCTGCAACTGGTTACTTACATCATAAGTTACATAAAGGTTCCTCCGGTCATAACGGGTATACATAGGATCTAACCGGTGATCGCCTATGGATGTTGCATTGAGTGATAGCTCGTAAAGACCTGCAGCAGCTATATAAGCTCTTGCGGATTTAACCGGTTTCTTCAGCGTAAACGATTTCCTGAAATAGGGGGCAGGTTTTAACCGGGTATCATTGCCATCGCTGATCCATCCGCCCTTCCAGTGCCGTTGCTGCATCATACCGGTTTCAAAAAAGGCGGTTGCGGGTATATTGTAAGGCTGTTTGTTTTTACCGGTGAGCAGCACTTTCCAGGTATACCTTGTAAAAGGCTCCAGCGCTTTGCCCTTATAGGTAACCAGGTTATCCGAAGCGGCCACGATCCCCGAGTTCCATACTTCTTCCCCGGTTTCCCTGGAAACTACAATCCGGTAACTGGTTTGTGTGGCACCAGCCTGCGGATCATCAATGGTCCAGCTAAAGCGGGGCGTTTGATGATCAATGCCCAGCGGGTTGATCAGATGTTCACACTGCAGATTGACAACTTTTTGAGCATTGAGCAACAATGGAATCCCGGCTAAAACCAATAGGAATAGAAAGGCCTGTCTGTAAGTCATATGGGCAATATTATCAGAACAAAATAGAAATGCAGCTGCAAAATAGCAGGAAAAGTTACGTAAAATTATTTTCAGGATAGTACAGGATGGTTCTGTTAGAAACCCGGCTTATATTTAATAGCAACCCTGTTTTAGCCATAACCGTATATGTTTCGAATGATGCAGCCATTAATAAGAAGCTTGTTTTTAAACGTATGGATGATCGCAAATGCCCTGCCGGCAATTGCGCAGCCTGCTCCTGTTGTGCCGCAGGCACGGGAACAGACAGGTCGTTTTAGCGCGCAGGACCGGAAGCTATTTCAGGATCCTTCAAAAAGCTACCACCCGGAAACCTGGTTTCATTTTATTGGAGGAAATATTTCAAAGAAGGGAATCACTGCTGATCTTGAAGCGATCGCTAAAGCAGGTATTTCCGGCATCCAGCTTTTTCATGGTCAGTTTGGGGGAAAATGGCCGGGCGTCGATCCGGAGATCATCTGCCTGAGCCCCGCCTGGGAAGATGCGCTGAACTTTACCGCTAAAGAATGCAAACGGCTGGGCCTCCGGTTCACCCTGCAAAACTGTCCCGGCTGGGCCATGGCGGGCGGGCCCTGGATAAAGCCGGAGAATGCCATGCGCCACCTGGTATGGAAGCGCCAGGATGTAAAAGGAACGGGGCAGGTAAAAAATATTGCCCTGGCAAAACCAGATGCGATAAGTGAACCCTGGCGCGATTACCGGGAAGTGGCCGTGCTGGCATTTCCGACACCGAAGGATGATACCGGCGATCCGCTGGTGCCGGCAGCGGTAACAGGCAGTTCCAATATATTATGGAACGGCCTTTTTTCAGAAAAGGGAAATAAACCGGTAACGCTTGCGCCAGCCAGTCCATCCGATCCTTACCAGGTAACCGTTGATTTCAACACCAGCGTTACCATCCGTTCCATCACACTCCCGAGTATCAATAGTTTTAATCACGCCTGGTGTTACGAGCCGGGAGTTACTATAAAAGGTTTTGCCATTTTTGAGAACGGGCAGTCGAAAGAGATCCTGAATACAGCGCTGCCGCAAAGCAACTGGCAGGATCAATCGCCCATGACCCTGGCCTGCAGGGAAACACAGGGCGCAAAAAGATACCGGTTTGAGATCCTGAATCAACACGATATGCGGCTGGGATTTATTAAGCTGTTTACGGCCAGCCGGAAAAATAACTGGGAGTCAGAAGCGGGATGGACCCTACGCACGATTGAACGAGCGGGCGATGCTTATTCCCGGTCGCCAGATACCTATGTAGATTCGGATCAAATACTGGACCTCACTGCGTTGATGAACAGCAACGGGGAGCTGAGGTGGAATGCGCCTGCGGGCAGCTGGACAATTTTGCGCATCGGGCATGTAAATACCGGCCGTAAAAACGGACCCGCTCCGCCTGCGGGTACCGGCTGGGAATGCAACAAGCTATCGGTGAAAGGAGCACAGGCGCATTTCGAAGGATACATCGGCCGGCTTGCGGACAATAGCGGCCCTGTAAACGGATTGCTGAATGGAGTGCTTTTAGACAGCTGGGAATGTGAAACACAAACCTGGACGGAGGATATGGAACCGGAGTTTGAACGGGTGACTTCCTACCCGCTCCGCAAATGGCTGCCGGCTGTTTTTGGCTATGTGATAAAGGATGAAGCCACCACATTCCGTTTTCTAAGGGATTGGCGGGCTACCATCAGTGACTTGTTCACCCATAAGTTTTACGGACAGCTATCGAAGCTGGCGAAGACCCGCAATTTATCCATCACTTATGAAACGGCTGCCGGGGATGTATTTCCTGCCGATATCATGGAGTATTATAAATATGCAGATGTTCCCATGTGCGAGTTCTGGCAGCCCTTTACGGATGGTTACGTGGGATCGCTGAATTTTAAACCGGTAAAGCCAACCGTTTCTGCGGCCCGGTTGTACGGAAAGCCCCGTGTGTCGGCAGAAGCGTTTACTTCTTTTGCACTTACCTGGAACGAACAATGGCAGATGCTGAAAGAAGTGGCCAATGTAAATATGGTGGAGGGCGTTACCCACCTGGTCTTTCATACCTATACTCATAATCCGCAAACCAATTTTTTGCAACCCGGCACTTCTTTTGGTGCAGGCATCGGTACTCCGTTTTTAAGGGGACAAACCTGGTGGAAGGAGATGCCCGTATTTACGGAATATTTTGCCCGCTGCAATTATTTGCTGGAGCGGGGGAAACCGGTATCCGATGTGTTGTGGTATCTTGGAGATGAGATCGATCACAAACCGGATCAGCATGCACCGTTCCCCGAAGGGTTTAAATATGACTATTGCAATACGGATGTTTTATGGAACCGGTTATCGGTAAAGGATGGATGGATCACAACCCCCGAAGGGATCCGGTACCGGGTCCTATGGCTTCCGGCCAGTATCCGGATGCTGCCAAAAACTGCGGAAAAAATTGCTGCGTTAATTAAGGCCGGTGCCACCGTGGTTGGGGATGCGCCTTCGGGGATCGCTACGCTTAGCGGTGGCAGCGCCGCGCAGGAGCAGCTGAATACGATTGTAAACTCCATTTGGGGCAGGGAAACAAAACCGCGTATCCGTAAAATCGGGAAGGGACAAATTGTTTCGGGGATGAGCCTCTCCGATGCGCTTCAGCAACTGCGGATCGCGCCTGATGTTTCGGGGGGACCGGTACAATGGGTACACCGCCGTGCCGAAGATGCCGACTGGTATTTTGTTTGTGCGCCCAGGGGCGGAGCCTTTGCGGGTACCCTCAGTTTCCGCAATACGGGCAACGTTGAGCTATGGGATCCTGTTTCCGGCAAGGTTTTACCGTTGGCAGCAAAAAGGCAGGGCGACCGGACGGTTGTTACATTGGACCTGCCCGAAGCGGGTTCCGGTTTTATTGTTTTTCATCAAAAAGCAGCATTAGCGGAAAGTAAACCTCCGGCGCTGCATCAACCGGTAGCCATTGCATTTACAAAACCCTGGACGATTCAATTTCCCGGAGGCTGGGGCGCACCGGCTGCTATGGAAGTACAGGAACTAAAACCCTGGAAGGAGCTGGACCTTTCCAATGAAGGAAAAACATTTTCGGGTACTGCGGTTTATACAACGGCCTTCCGGATGGATACCATCCAACGGAAGGCAAGGTATACTATGAACCTGGGACAGGTGAACATGATTGCTTCGGTAACGCTGAATGGGGAGCGTTTTCATACATTGTGGGCCACGCCGTACAAACTGGATATCACAAAGGCCCTCCGGACCGGAATCAATACATTGAAAATAGAAGTGACCAGCACCTGGTTTAACCGGTTGGTATATGATGCCGGTCAGCCGGAAGCGCAGCGGAAAACATGGACGATAAACGGTCCTTCCCAAACGGCAGCGTTAACAAACAGCGGCCTGTCGGGCCCTGTAAGTATGGTCATAGAAAAATAAATCAGATGCGTAAAAAAGAAACATCCCGGTTATCGATGCTTTCAAGAAGAGTATTTGTAAAACAAACCGGCCTTGCCACGGCTGCCGGTATGCTGGCGCCCGCCCTGTTTGCCCGGCAAACCGGTGGCCCCGGTTCCTGGCTTATTGCCAACCGGCTTGAAATGGCCGGCGCAGCCCTATTGCAGGGATATATGGGCAGCCGGCTGGATCAGTGTTTTAAAAATGATATCCTCACAAAAAACTTCGATCAGCTTATCGAACCGTTCCGGCATCGCACAGAAACGCATCTCTGGCAATCGGAGTTTTGGGGAAAATGCATGATGGCGTGCATATGGGCGTATCAGTACAAACCAGATCCGGAGCTGAAGGCAAAAATAGATGCGGCGGTAACAGGCCTCATCGCTACCCAAACACCGGATGGGTATATCGGCAATTATGGTGCACAAAGCCGGTTAAAGCAATGGGATATCTGGGGAATGAAATACTGTCTGCTGGGCTTGCTGGAATATCATGACCTGACCGGCGATAAAAAAAGCCTGGACGCAGCAGTAAAACTGACCGATTACCTGATCGGAGCAATAAACAGGCAGGGCGGAACCATCGTTAATAAGGGAAATTACAGGGGCATGGCGGCTTCTTCTGTATTGTTACCCTTGGTACGGTTAAGCGTGGCAACCGGCAATAAGAAATACCTCAGCTTTGCAGAAACCATCGTAACACAATGGGAAACAACCGTTGGCCCGCAGCTTATCAGCAAGGCTGCTGTAAATGTAAGCGAACGTTTTCCCCGGCCCAAAGAATGGTACAGCCCGGAGCAGGGACAAAAGGCCTATGAAATGATGTCCTGCTATGAAGGGCTGCTGGCATTGTACCGCCTCACCGGTAAAGAAATGTATAAGCAAGCTGTATTGAATGTTTTTGAAAACATACGGGATACAGAGATCAATATTGCCGGTTCCGGAGCTTCGGCAGAAATGTGGTTTGGTGGTAAGGAGCGGCAAACCACCCCGGTATACCACTACCAGGAAACCTGTGTTACCGTAACCTGGATGCAACTCTGCACGGCGTTATTAAAAATGACCGGTGAAGCAAAATATGCGGACGCCATTGAAACAACCTATTATAATGCCCTGATGGCTGCGTTAAAAAGCGACGGTGCTACCTGGGCAAAATATACGCCGCTGAATGGCGAGCGGTTGCCCGGCAGCGGCCAGTGCGGTATGGATCTGAACTGCTGCAGTGCCAACGGACCAAGAGGCCTGTTTGCCATTCCGGGGCTTGTAGCCATGAGCAGCAGGGAAGGCATTGCCGTTAATTTTTTTATAGACGGAACCGCGGCGGTAAAATCTCCCAAAGGGAAACCGGTTAAGCTGGTGCAGGCTACAGACTACCCGGCATCAGGAAAAATAGTCTTCCGGCTGGAGATGGATGCCCCGGAAGATATGGTGCTGCAGCTCCGCATACCGGAATGGAGCCGGCAAACAGTGCTGCAGGTAAACGGTGTACCGCATAAAAATATAGTGCCCGGTGCCTATGTAAACCTGGAGAGAAAATGGAATACCGGTGATATGATCCACCTGGAACTGGATATGCGCGGGCGTATAAAAATAATGGGCGACCGGCACCGGTACTTTGCCTTGCTATCCGGCCCTGTGGTGTTATCAAGAGATACGCGTTTTGCCGGCACCAACCTGGGAACGGTGATAGCCCCGCTAAAAGAAGGCGAACCGTTTATCGATCTTAAAAGAGTTGAAGCAAAGACGGATGATTGCTGGCTGCAGTTTGAAGCAAAGTTCCAGGCCGAGAACTATAAAGAGCAGGGAGCTCCGCCGGTTACCGCCACTTTTTGCGATTATGCCTCTGCCGGTAACGGTGCAAAATCCTCCACCTTTCAAACATGGATACCACTGATCTTCAATGCCGCTAAAATAGAATAGCCGGCAGGTGCAGAGAGCTCATTCACACATGCTTTGCACAACGGGTTTATTTGTTCTAATTTAGCGGCCAGAAATTTTAAATATGAAAATAATCCCGTTATCGGAAGGCAGCTTTACGGTGGATGCCACCAAGAAATTTATTCCGTTCCGTTCATCAGAAGATGAAATGAGTGCCCGCACACACGGAAGCCTGCTGGTGGAAATACAACCATTTTTGATCATCACTTCAAAAGATATCCTGTTACTGGATACGGGGCTTGGCCTGAACCATCATTTGGGCGACCAGATGCAGATAGTAATGCATCTTGCTGAAAACGGCATCCAGACAGGCGATGTTACCAAAGTACTGATGAGCCATTTGCATAAGGATCATACGGGGGGTATGGTAAACCCTGCTACCGGCAAGCCTACTTTTGAAAATGCCGTTTATTATATCCAGGAACGGGAAGTGCAGTTTGCCCGGGAAAATGCCGGTGCTTCTTATGATACCGCTAAGTTTGAGCCGGTGCTGGCCGGCAATGTTGTGCTGTTAAAAACAGATACGGGCACCATTGATGATTATATACGGTACGAGGTAACCGGTGCGCATTCGCGGTATCACCAGGTGTTCTGGATAGAAGAGGGAGGCGACCTGTTGTTTTTTGGGGCCGATGATGCGCCACAGTACCAGCAGATGAAACACCGGTTTGCTGCCAAGTATGATTATGATGGAAAAAAAGCGATGGAACTGCGTACAAAATGGTGGGAAAGCGGCCGCCAGGAAGGCTGGCAGTTTTTGTTTTATCATGATACCCGCCGGCCGGTAGCCAATCCTCAGAATGAGCAATAAATGCAGGCCATAAAAAAAGGCCTGCCCTAAAAAGAGCTGGCCGTTGCTAACCTATGAAAAACACCAATGCAAATATATATACAGCTTTGTTATAAAACAAATTTTTGTACATAAAAAAATGTTGGAACATCAGTTTTAGATAATTTTTAGTTTTCTTTAACACTTCGCTTGCTCAATTCTTCACGGGCTTTTTTGCGGAAAAGCTGTTCTTCGGAAAAGAAACGGGTAGCACGGGGCTCTCCAATAATCGGTACAAAACGTTTGCGGTAGTTGATTTTCAATGCGATACGCTCCTGTTCGCGCAGCAATGGATCTTCCTGGCTTTTGGAGAGTTTCCTGGAATCGGCCAGGTATTGGATCACCATCGGTCGCAGTTGTTTTTTTTCCTGCGGAGTAAGGCTTATTTTTTCAGTAAGGTAATCCAGGAAAACATCATGTACCCGGCTGGCATTAGGCGCCGGCTGTGTTTGTGCCGGTCCCCGGAGGGCGATTAGCGGTAATAAAAGAATTAAAATCAGTTTCATCAGTTAAAGAATATTTCATCCGTTCCTTCTGCAGTTTCCTTTAAAAAACTGGACAGGTCTGCATCCGGAACATTTTTAAACAGGGAAGTACGTTCGGGTTTTGAAGTACCGGCAGTTTGTGTAGCCATCGGCCGGTCACGGGAAACGGTTTCATCCAGTTGAATAAAACGCTCCAGCTGATCATTGGTTAGCTGGTTTACAGTTGCCGCAACCGATGCCTGGGATGTGCTGGCTGTCTGTAATTTTTGAGTAAACAGGAAAATGGAAGTAATGGCCAGCAGGATAAAACTGGCCGCAATGGCCAATCCCTTTTTAAAAGGAATCACCCGCTCGCCTTTATTCCCCCGGAACCGTATAAAATAATCAGCAGGAATACTGAAGGGCATTTTACGGGAAACATTGTCCAATGCGTTATTTAAAACCTCCGGGGCCGTTTCCTGCGCCTGTACCGTTTCCATCAGCCGGTTGGTGAAGGATTCAAAATAGCCATCGGGAAGGGAGCATACCGGGTTGGATTGTTGTTCCTGCCGGATCCTGTTTAAAATTTCGTATGAGGCATCCTGTTTCATTGCACTTAACTTTAAGACGGAATTTTTGCCCTGTTGTTTAACTGTTCCGTAAATAATTTTCAACTTTTTTAGCCGCATGATGATAGCTGGCTTTCAATGCACCTTCTGTAACACCCAGTATCACACTCATTTTCTGGTAAGGCATTTCATCAAAATAACGGAGGTTGAAGATCAACCGCTGTTGCTCCGGTAATTGCTGAATGGCCAGCTGTAATTTCCATTCAATTTTATTGGGATCAAAATGCGGATCGGCCCGGATCTGGTCCGTCAGATCCTGTTCATTTCCAAAAGCAACGATGGCTTTTTTCTTTTTTTGATTTTGCAGATGGGTAATGCTTTCATTGGTGCTGATGCGGTATAGCCAGGTGTACAGCCCGCTCTCCGCACGAAAGCGATCCAGGCCCTTCCAGGTTTTTATAAATACGTTCTGCAACACATCATCCGCATCTTCATGCAGTACCACCATACGCCGTATATGCCAGTAAAGCCGCTCTTTATATTTATTTACAATGGCGGTAAAAGCCCGCTCTTTCGTAACAGGATTGCGAAAAAGCGCCAGCAACGACTCATCACTTTGAAACTGTTCCATTCAGACGTCTGGTATTCTTTGACCGGTAAGATAGGGAAAAGTTTATTCGCGGAGCGTTTAGAAATGTGGAAATGTGAAAATGGGGAATAGAGGAATATGCGTGGGGGAGAGGTGAATGGTCAATGGGTAATAGTCAATGGGCAATAGTCATATGTTTCCTGCCAGGAGAAGGTATCAACTCCCCCAATCCGGCACGTAATCAACTGAAAACTGACGACTGATCGCTGAAAACTGATGAGTGAAGACTATCAGGAGTGGGAATCTGAAAATGGGTTACAGGGACCGGAGGAATATGCGTGGGAGAGAGGTGAATAGTCAATGGGCAATAGTCAATGGTCAATGGTCAATAGGCAATGGTCATACGTTTCCTGACAGGAGAAGGTATCAACTCCCCAATCCGGCACGTAATCAACTGAAAACTGACGACTGATCGCTGAAAACTAATGAGTGAAGACTATCAGGAGTGGGAATCTGAAAATGGGTTACAGGGGAATGGAGGAATATGCGTGGGGGAGAGGTGAATGGTCAATGGTCAATAGTCAATGGGCAATAGTCATACGTTTCCTGCCAGGAGAAGGTATCAACTCTCCAATCCGGCACGTAATCAACTGAAAACTGACGACTGATCGCTGAAAACTGATGAGTGAAGACTATCAGGAGTGGGAATCTGAAAATGGGTTACAGGGACCGGAGGAATATGCGTGAGGGAGAGGTGAGTGGTCAATGGTCAGTAGTCAATGGGCAATAGTCATATGTTTCTTGCCAGGAGAAGGTATCAACTCCCAATCCGGCACGTAATCAACTGAAAACTGACGACTGATAACTAATGGCTGAACGCCTTTTCAGACTCGATTTTCACATTTTCACATTTTCACATTTTCACATTTCCACATCTTCAAATTATCCCATAAAAAAAGAGCCGCCAATTACTGACAGCTCTTTCTTAAGTATGTTTAAAACGATTAACCGTTCTTCCGGGCGATCACTTTTTCGGCTGCTGCCACGATATCGGGCACATCCAGGTGGTATTTTTTTAACAGCTGATCGGGAGTACCGCTTTCGCCAAACGTGTCCAGCGTACCTACGTATTCAATCGGGATGGGAAAGTTGCGGGCGGCACACTGTGCAATCCGGTCTCCCAAACCGCCAATGATATTATGTTCTTCCGCGGTTACCGCGCATTTTGTTTTTTGAATAGAGGCGATCACTGCTGCTTCATCCAGCGGTTTGATGGTGTGGATATTGATCACTTCCACGCTGATGCCTTTTTCTTCGAGGATAATACCGGCTTGTATCGCGTTCCATACCAGGTGTCCGCAGGCAAAGATGCTTACATCCGTTCCTTCAGAAAGCTGCTGGGCTTTTCCGAAAACGAAGTCGGTTTCTTTGGTAAAGATCGGCCAGGACGGACGTCCGAAACGCAGGTAAACCGGTCCGTCGATTTCAGCAATGGCCATGGTAGCCGCCTTGGTTTGTGTATAATCGCAGGGAACGACTACCGACATGCCCGGCAGCATTTTCATCATACCGATATCTTCCAGAATCTGGTGGGTAGCGCCGTCTTCACCCAGGGTTACGCCGGCATGGGATGCACAGATCTTTACGTTTTTGCCGCTGTAGGCAATCGACTGACGGATCTGGTCATATACACGGCCGGTACTGAAGTTCGCAAAAGTGGTTGTAAAAGGAATATGTCCGCCAATGGTTAAGCCAGCCGCTACACCCATCATATTGGCTTCCCCGATACCGCATTGTACAAAACGGTCAGGGAACTCTTTAATAAACTGGTTCAGCTTCATTGAGCCAAGCAGGTCTGCTGTCAACGCCACAACTTTATCGTTTTTGCGGGCTGCTTCCACAATACCATCACCGAAACCGCTGCGGGTATCTTTTTTTCCTGTAGATTGAATATCCTTTAACGCCATAATTTATTTTTGAGGTTACAAAAGTAATGTTTCTGCTAAAGAATCACGCATAAGTTTTCGAACAGATTGATTTATATTTGAGGAAATTACATCATCCGCCGGAGTAATTTACAGACCCGGGTCTGAGGGGCTTTTTGTTAATGAATGTATAAGCTTAAAAATCCTTGCTGTACTTGGATTTTGCTTTGTTAATTTGAATTATTTACTTCACCTTTGCTCCTCACGAAAACACAAGAAATTTATTTAATTAAGGAATGGGACTCTTCAACTGGTTTACACAAGAAATAGCAATGGATTTGGGTACCGCAAATACCCTCATTATACATAACGACGAAGTGGCTGTAAATGAGCCAAGTATTGTGGCGCTGAACCGCAATAATCCCAAAGAAGTGCTGGCCGTTGGAAAGCGTGCATTGATGATGCATGAAAAAACCCATGAAAGCATCCGCACGGTGCGGCCGCTTAAAGATGGTGTGATCGCTGATTTTAACGCCGCAGAACTGATGATCCGGGAGCTCATCAAACTGGTTTATCCCAAAAAACCGTTATTTCCTCCCAGCTGGAGGATGATGATCTGCATTCCTTCCTCCATTACCGAAGTTGAGAAGCGTGCCGTAAGAGACAGTGCCGAACAGGCCGGGGCAAAAGAAGTATACCTTATTCATGAGCCCATGGCGGCAGCCCTGGGTATCGGTATTGATGTGGAAGAGCCGGTGGGGAATATGATCATCGATATCGGCGGCGGTACAACCGGTATCACCGTAATTGCATTGGCCGGTATCGTGTGCGATCAAAGCATTCGTATTGCAGGGGATGAATTTACCGCAGATATTATGGAAGCGCTGCGCCGCTACCACAGCCTCCTGATTGGTGAGCGTACCGCAGAACAGATCAAGATACAGGTGGGGGCTGCAATGAAAGACCTGGAAAATCCTCCGGATGATATCCCGGTGAACGGGCGCGACCTGGTTACGGGTATCCCCAAGCAGATCATGGTAAGTTTCCAGGAAATTGCCGAAGCCCTGGATAAAAGTATCTTTAAGATTGAAGAAGCCATTTTAAAAGCGCTGGAACAAACGCCTCCCGAGCTGGCAGGGGATATTTACCGGAGAGGGTTGTATCTGACCGGTGGCGGGGCATTGCTGCGGGGACTGGATAAACGGCTCAGCCAAAAAATAAAACTACCGGTTCACATTGCGGATGATCCGCTGAAAAGTGTTGTACGGGGAACCGGCATTGCGTTGAAAAACTACGACCGTTATCCTTTTGTAATGCGTTAATTCTTTAACCGTTTTGTTTGGCCTGGCGAAACAGGCGTTAAATTTAACACCCGGTGCGTAATATATTTTTGTTCATCAGGCGATTTTCGGTTTTCATAGGTTTTTTGATCCTACAGGGAATCTGCTTGTACAACCTGTTTACGTACAATCGGTTACACCGGGTTAAAGGCATGGAAACCGCGGGGCGGATCACCAGCTATTTCAATTCCAAATACAATTCACTGGAAGATTTTTTCCGCATGAAGGCGGAGAATAAGCGGGTACACCAACTGAATGATTCGCTCATGAACCTCATGAAGGAAAACTTCGTGCAGATCGATAGCAATGCCATCCTGGTGCATGATACGGCAACGGTGGATACAACCGGCAAGGCAAGGCGCTATCTCTGGCGGACCGCCCAGGTACTGTATGCTACGGTAAACAGCGATAAAAACTACCTGCAAATCAACCGGGGAACGAGTTCGGGCGTAGAAAGCGATATGGGGGTTTTCAGTTCTAACGGAGGCCTGGTAGGGAAGGTGGTAAATGCCGGGAAGGATTTCAGCGAGGTAATGACCCTGCTGCATGTAATGAATAAGCTGAGCGTGCAGCTTAAAAAGACGGGAAATGCCGGCATCATCTCCTGGGACGGCAGAATACCTACGGAGCTTACATTGAATGGCATTCCGAAAACGGACACGGTGCATATCGGGGATACCATTCTTACCGGTAACTACTCATTGAGTTTTCCCCCCGGAAAAATGGTGGGTACGGTATCAAGAATATTAAAGGATGAGGCTACCAATTTTTGGATCCTGAAAATAAAGCCTGCGGCTAACTTTGGAAGCCTGCAGCAGGTATTTGTGGTAGAAAATCTGAACTATGCCGCGCTTCAGCAGTTGAGCGCGGAAACCGGCCGGAAGGTTGAAGCAAAATCTGGAAATAAGTGAGCGATCTTGTAAAAAATATCATCCGTTTTTCACTGTTCGTATTTGTACAGGTGTATGTATTTAACAGCATGCCACACCTGCACGAACTCATCACCCCCTACCTGTACTTTTTATACCTGCTTTGGCTGCCTTTTTCTATAAAAAGGGGCTGGCTGCTGCTGCTGGGCTTTTTACTGGGCATGACGGTTGATTATTTTACCATGACACCCGGGTTACATGCCGCCGCCTGTGTGCTGGTGGCCTTTTTACGCCCCTTCATCCTTCACCTGCTTTCGCCCAAGGATGCAGTAGGGTACACCTACCAGGAACCCTCTCCCCGGGCGATGGGATGGAGTGCATATAGCCTTTACGCGCTGCTCCTTTCATTTGCACATAATTTTTATCTCCTGTTTTTAGAATGGTTATCCTTTGGCGCCTTTATCAATTTCCTGATGAAAGTGCTGACTACCACTGCTATAAGCATGCTGCTGATCTTTATCACAGAACTGCTTTTCTTCCGCAAACAACGCTATCGTACGAATACGGCGTAATGTGGAAATTTGAAGATGTGAGAATGTGGAAATGAGGCAATGGTGAATAATCAATGTGAACAAACAGTAATTCCCCTGTCCCACTTGTCTCTCAAAAAACTTTAGCCATCAGTTATCAGCAATCAGTTTTCAGTTGATTACGTAAGGGGATATAGATCTGTCCCGCCACATCGGGTGTAAAATGGGATCTAACCCGCCTCGGCGGGCACGCCTGAAACTTGAAACCAGGAATGGCTCCTCTGCCGGTTTCAGCGACATCCTCAACTTGCTGCCCGGAACTAAAAACTGATAACCGATAACTGGAATCATAAACAGTTTTGTACTATTTTTGACTTTTCTTACAAAAGTTCCCAGGTTTAAATATGTCGGTGTTCAATAAGTCGAGAAGTTATATTATACGGATCATATTCCTTTCCGTATTTATAATTATTATTGCCCAGCTGGCCAACCTGCAGCTGGTAAGTAATAAATACCTGGAGCTTGCCAAGAATAACGCCGTATTTCAAAAGATCGTTTACCCGGAGAGGGGAATTATTTTCGACCGGAAGGGGAAGGCAGTGCTGAACAATACCATTATGTTCGACCTGATGGTAACACCGGCGGAGATAAAGAACCTGGATACGACGGCCTTTTGTAACCTGATGCAGATCGACACCGCCGAATTCCGTGCAAGGATCGTAAATGCGATCGTTAAAAACTCAAGAGTAAGGCCATCGATCTTTCATTCGCTGCTGACGCCCGAAATGCAGGCCCGGTTTGAAGAGAATAGCTGGCGGTTCCCGGGTTTTGTGCTGCAGCAGCGCCCTGTACGTACCTATCCGTACAATGTGGGCGCGCATATCCTGGGATATATCAGTGAGGTGGATGGTAAAGACATTGAGCGGTCTGGCAATTTTTACCGCATGGGCGATTATGTGGGAAAGAACGGTTTGGAATACGCTTATGAAAAAGTACTGATGGGCCAGCGGGGGGTGCAGTATATGATCAAGGACAACCGGAACCGCCTGGTGGGCCATTATGAAAATGGAGAATTTGATACCACCGCTGTTGCCGGCCGGGGATTAAAGACCCACCTGGATGTGGAACTGCAGGTGCTGGCCGAAAAATTACTGGCAAATAAAGTGGGCTCTGTAGTGGCGCTGGATCCCAAAACCGGTGGGATCCTGGCAATGGCTTCAGGTCCGGTTTTCAATCCCAATGACCTTACCGGCCCTGAAAAAAATGCCAACTACGCCAAAATGATCCTCAACGTTCGGGCACCCCTGCTAAACCGGGGCATTAAAGGAAGGTATCCCCCGGGGTCAACCTTTAAGCCCCTGGGTGGCCTGGTAGCGCTGGATGAAGGCGTTATTACGCCCGCTTACGGATATCCCTGTCCGGGCCGCTACTATGGTTGCGGAACGGGTAAACCGGCCTGTACGCATTCCGGTGGCGGGCATGCTGCTAATTTAAGGCTGGCCATTGCCAATTCCTGCAACTCTTATTTTGTAGATGTGTACCGGAAGGCAGTAGATAACCGGCAGATCGGCAATACCCGTAAAGGATATGAAGGCTGGGAAACATACATGCATAAATTTGGTCTGGGCGTACGCCTGGGGGTAGATCTGCCCAGTGAAGATAAAGGCAATATTCCAACCGTAGAGGTTTATGATAAGGAGTACCGGGGCTCCTGGAACTCCTGTACCAATCTTACCCTGGGTATTGGCCAGGATAAGATGCTGGCCACTCCGCTGCAGCTGGCCAATGCCATGTGTATTATCGCCAACAAAGGATATTATTATACTCCGCATTTTGTAGACAGCATCAATGGCGAAACGGCCGCGGATGCGCCCATCCTGGCAAAATACCGGGAAAAGCACGAGGTGTTAACGCATATTTCAGACACGGCTTATAACGCGATCATCAATGGTATGAATGATGTGGTAACCCGGGGTACGGCAAGGGTGGCAATGATCCCTGGTATTGATGTGTGTGCCAAAACAGGTACTGCGGAGAACTATACCATCCTGGACCGGAGAAGGATCAAGCTGAAGGATAACTCGATGTTTGTTTGCTTTGCTCCAAAAGACAATCCACGGATCGCTATAGCCGTTGCGGTTGAAAATGCGGGCTATGGAGCTACCTGGGCCGGTCCGATTGCCCGGATCCTGATGGAAAAATATTTACTGGACAGCTTAACCAACAAAAGCAAGGCGGACCTGGAACGGATTTCGAATACCAACCTGATGCCGTCTTATTACGACCGGCTGCAGTATATTACGGATTCAACAAGAGCAGAGCAGTGGGCCATGATCCGGAGAGACAGTACCCAGCTGCGGCGTTACCTGAAAGGAGGCGTACAAAAGGCAGCGCCCAAAAAGGATTCTGCGCAAACCGGTGACAAACCAAAACCGGATCCGAAACCGGCGCAGAAAAAATCTGCGGCGCTGATTACGTTTATAACAGAAGATAGAAAATACCGCAGACCCGTTACCGTTTCCGAAGAAATTATATGAGCCAGAAAAAAGCCGAAATATCCAAAGGGGTAGATTACATACTGTTGATCGTATACCTGTTGCTGGTTGCCATAGGACTGATGGCCATCTTTGGAGTAACTTATACGGAGGGCGACCCGGTGCTGCAAAGCTTCCTGGGTTTTAAAACGGATTACAGCCGGCAGTTCTACTTTGCCGGAGTGTCGCTGCTGCTGGGGTTATTTATCCTTTTAACAGACAGTAAGTTTTTTCCGGCTACGGCCAACCTCTGGTATGCCGGCGGTATGCTGTTGTTGCTGCTGGTATTTCCCTTTCACTCTTCGGTAAAAGGTACTGAATCGATTATCCGGCTGGGAGCCTTTCAGTTTCAGCCGGCAGAATTCTGTAAAGTAACCGTAGCCCTGGCGCTGGCCAAATATCTTTCGGATCCGGAGCTGGATTTTACCAGGACCCGTTCCCAGCTGATTGCAACGGCCATTGTGATGACGCCGGCTATTTTAACCATTTTTCAAAAAGAAACGGGTTTGGCACTGGTGTTCTGTGCCTTCTTTTTTGTTATGTACCGGGAAGGGCTGCCGGCTATTATCCTTGTGATCGGTTTTGCGGCAGCAGCGCTGGTGGTGGCCACATTATTGGTAGATAAAAACCTGCTGGCAGTTATTTTAACGGTCATTGCGGGAATAGTAGTGTTGTTTTCGCTGCGGCAGATCAAAAAAGATAAAGCATTTCTGGTTAAAATTATACTTATCTGGGTCCTTTGTGTGGGCATTCAGCGTTTTGGCGTGCCCTTTATGTTTGAGCATATACTGGAAAAACACCAGGTGGAGCGCATCTTTAGTACCATCGGACGGGAAATTCCCCAGGAATACCTCAAGGGGAAAATGGGCGAAATTGATGCAAAAACCGGGAAGCAGAACAATACGGCCGATTACAACGTAAAGCAGTCCAAAATAGCCGTGGGAAGCGGGGGATTGATGGGAAAAGGATTGCTGAGCGGTACGCAAACCCGCTATGGCTTTGTTCCCGAACAGCGGACCGATTTTATTTTTGATACCATTGGAGAAGGATTTGGCTTTGTGGGAAGCGTGGCCCTGCTGGGGCTTTACATATTGCTGTTATTCCGGATCATACGCATCGCCGAGCGGCAGCGAAGTACATTCAGCCGCTGCTATGCCTATGGAGTGGCATCGGTATTCTTCTTCCATATTGCGGTAAACGTTGCCATGACCATCGGGCTGGCCCCGGTAATTGGCATTCCCCTGCCGCTGATCAGTTACGGAGGCACCTCGCTGCTTACCTTTACCATCCTGCTGTTTATCCTTATCCGGCTGGATGCCGACCGCCAGATGGTGTTGCGGTAGGGCCGGTGGCCGGTTTCAGGTTCAAAGTTCCACGTTAGATCCGTTTTGCACCTGATGTGGCAGGACCCCTGAACGGAATCAACTAAAAACTGAAGACTGATCACTGAAAACTGATTGCTAAAAGCTGAACACATATTCCACCTCAGATCCGGTCCCTTCCTGATATACAATCCCATTCCCACACGCTCCCATTTCCAAATGCTCATATTTTCAAATTCCCCCAAAAAATAGATTTTCCTGTAACTTTTTAATCCCTTCCCCCGTATTACCTATAAACCGGTTCAAAAAAGAAAATAACTACAACCCTGCTACTGGATCTATGACGGAAAAGGAATATAACGAATGTGTAACAATGTATGCGGACAATGTGTACCGGTTTATTGTAAAAAACCTGAAGCATGCGGCAAATGCGGAAGATGTGGTACAATCTTCCTTTCAGGCGCTTTGGGAGCAGCGGAGCGAGGTGCAGGTCGAAAAATCGAAATCATTGCTGTTTACCATCGCCTACCGGAAAATGATCGATCATATCCGGAAGCATAAACGGATGATCTACGAGGAGTCGATGGGCGCTTATGACCGGTACACGGAGCAGGGAAGCCGGAATTTAAAAGAGGTATTAAACCGCGCCCTGGAACGCCTGGATGATACGAAACGGTCGCTGGTGTTGTTAAAAGATTATGAAGGGTACAGTTATGAAGAGATCGGGGACATTACAGGGCTTTCGGCCAGTCAGGTAAAGGTTTACCTGCACCGGGCACGTTTGCAGCTGAAAGATTATCTGGTTAAAATTGAAAACGTATTATAACCATGCAAGGAAAAATAAATCCGGCCAATTATGAAGCTTATTTCCTTATGTATGTGGATAATGAACTGAGCAGGGATGAACGCGCGGAAGTGGAAGCATTTTTATTACAGCATCCGGAAACACAGTCCATGCTGGAGGAATTGCTCCGTACCCGGCAGGCCGCCGACCCGGCCATAGTGTTCCCCAACAAATCAAAACTGTTCTTTGGCGCCGCAACGGTTACGGATGATGCCCTGCTTTCTTACTTGGATAAGGAAGCGGTTCCGGCAGCAATCTCCGAAGCGTTGCAACATCCGGATCCGGAACTGGCCAAACGTCTGCAGGCGTTTGAAAAGACCATCGCTGTGCCGGATATGAGTGTGGTGTATCCTGATAAAGCCCGTTTGTACCGGACCTCAAAGCTGGTATCGCTTAAAAGATGGGGCAGCGCTGTTGCCGCGGCTGTGGCGGTGATTGCAGTGGGCACCATTTTGTGGATGCAGCCACATGGCCATCCGGGTGTGGCAGATGCGGGGCACTCCAGGCAGCAGGAATCCTTAGCCGGAAACTCCGCCGCCAGTGTTCCTGCGGAGCCCCATATTGCTGCTGCCGATACACTGCCACAACCCGGCAACACAGAGCAGGGAGCTGTAGCTGCTTACAAGGCTCCGGGTCATCCTGAAAATGACAACCGGGTGGTTAAAAAAGAGCATCCGACCGCGGCCACCCATGTTCCTGTTGTTGCCCAGACAAAACCAGCCACCGCCGTACCGGGCCAACCCACACAGGTTCTGCGCAATACCGATGTGGACGCTCCGAAGGATGCTAACCTGGCCGCACACAACGTAGAAACACCTCCACCCGCCGTATTGAAGCCAGCTCCATCCGTACCACCGGCACTGGCAGCAACCGGGGAAGAAAACCAACCCAAAACAAAAAAATCCTTATTCAAAAAGTTAACGCAACGCATTGAGGAGCGGGTATCCGGGGCACTTGTAAACGACGAGGGGCAGGTAACCATTGCAGGCTTTGCTGTGAACGTAAAATAGAAATAATGAAAACGATAAAAATAATTGTATTACTTACAGTTTTAATGGCACCTGTTTGTTTGCTGGCGCAGGACAAGCAAGGCACCGATACCACTGAAATCAATGTAAAAGTAGTTACCAGTAAAAAGAAAGATTCTGTGATCATTACCGCCAGTGGGCAGCCCTGGGTAAAGGCCAGCCGTGTAAAGAACGTGATCACCAGCTGGTTGAGTATTGACCTGGGATTTGCAAACTTTGTAGATAATACCGTTTATGCGGATGCCGCTACACAGGCTTTTGCTCCGGGTGCTACAGGTTCCTGGCTCGACCTCAGAAGTGGGAAGTCGGTGAATGTAAATATCTGGGTACTGTCACAAAAAGTAAACCTGGTACGCCATGTACTGAATCTGAAATATTCCCTGGGGCTGGAGCTGAACAACTACCGGTTCAAAAACCCCGTGCGGTTCAACCCGCGCCCGGCTACGGATGCAGCTATTCCGGCAGTAGTGTACATGGATGAAGCACCCGGGCATACCTACCGGAAAAACAAACTTGCTGCAGATTATCTTACATTGCCGGTCATGCTAAACATATCATTTCCTGTTAAAAACCGGAAAGTGGTAGAAGTGAACCGTAAAAGTGTGCGTATAAAAGCCAGTAAGGAATTTGGATTGAGCGGGGGCATCAGCGCCGGGTATCTGTATTCCGCAAGAAATAAATACATAAATGCGGAAGAAGGAAAACATAAGATCAAAGATGACTTCAGTTTAAACCCGTGGAAGATCTCCTATGTAGGAGAGGTGAACCTGGGGTACCTGGGGGTATACGGTTCCTTTGCTACCAGGAGCATGTTTAAACGTGGTTTGGACCTCACTCCCTATACCATTGGAGTACGGATAGGTTTATAATTTTGTAAACAAGTTCTTTCCTATCTTTATTGATTGAATAAACCAGATTTTGCAGCAAACTGATTTGTAATGCCACTGATTTGTATAAAGATGAAACAAACATTACTGCTGACTTTTATGATTGCGTGGGTAGCCGCTGCGCAGGCACAGGACAAACCGGATACGCTGGTGATCAACGGTGTAACCATTATCCGGGATAATAAACCGGTAGAACGGGAGCCCAAAAAAGGGTTTCTAAAAAGCATCAATACAAAAAAGAGTCTGAAGAATGTTTCTACCGAATGGGGAATGGTAGATATCGGCATGTCTAATTTTGCCGATGGTACCAATTACACCGATGCAGCGGCTCAGGCCTATGCCCCCGGAAGTAATGCGCAATGGTTTACTACGAAGTATTTCAAATCAAGGAATGTGAATGTATGGATCGTTACACAGCGGTACAATCTTCTTCAGCATTTTTTGAACCTGAAGTATGGATTAGGCCTGGAGCTGAACAATTACCGGTTTAAGAACCCGGTACGGTTTGATCCGCATCCGGCAACGGCGATTGTGAATCCCCCGGTTGTTTCCATGGACGAAACGCCGGGCCGGAACTACCGGAAGGATAAACTTGCTGCCGATTATATTACGGTGCCGCTGATGTTGAATGTTAATTTCACTCCGGACCGCTTGTATCCGTTTGAACTGAGTGCCGGTATCAGTGTGGGTTATTTATATGCTGCCCGGAATAAAACCATCACTTCTGATGAAGGGAAAGTAAAGGCAAAAGATAATTTTGACCTGGATCCCTGGAAACTGTCTTATGTAGGAGATGTTACCCTGGGAGTGGTTACCTTATATGGATCGTATGCATTTAAAAGCATGTACAAACGTGGCCTGGATCATACGCCTTACAATTTTGGCATCCGTTTACGGCCGGCTGATTTCTTCGGGAAGATCCAGAACTAGGGCGGAATGCCGTTTCAGGGTTGATGCAATACTGATAACTGAAGGCCAAACGCCGTTTCAAGTTTCAGGGTTCAAGTTCCAGGTTGGATTCCGTTTTACACTTGATGTGACAGGGCAGATTTATATTCCTGAACGTGATGAACTGAAAACTGATGGCTGATAGCTGAACGCTGAAGCTAATGGTTTTGGAGGACATGGAGACAAGGGAAATGAAAAAAAACACCGACCATTAATCATTGACTATGGACCATTCACCATTTCCACATTCCCACATTTCCAAATTTCCAAATTGAAATTGCATGCTGCTGTAAGATGACGACCTGTTCCGTATCTAAGGATGGGGCAAAGATCACTGCATATCCACATATACGATCCGGTACCGGTTCTTTGTACTGGCGGTTTTTTTCACCAGCCAGATGCCGGCAACAGAGGTAGCTGTAGCAATACCCAAACCCGCAAGGTTCTTTCCTTTAAAAACCGGCTCATTGGAGCGGAGGCCGTTGATGATATTCAATACATCGTATCCAAAACCACCAAGGGCCATTAACCCGCCCAACGGTACCCATACGGTTTTGCGGCCTTTGTGCCGGGGAACATAAATCGTTTTGATCTCTTTATAATGAAAGGGGATGATATCTTTTCGAAGCGTGTCCGTAACCACATAACCCAGTATATTCTGGTACCGGCTGGTTTTGTAAGAGGCAATAAAAACGGTGTCCCGGGCAATGGCGTCGATCGGGCCATCATAGGAAAACCCATCGGTGCCGATAAAACGGATGTCCATACCTGCATAAAAATTCCGGACTGTGATACCGTTTTTTTTCCGGACAGAAATATAGTCGTTCATCTTATGGCTGCCTGTTTGCCTGGAAGGAGCACTGTCAGACTGCGCTGAAACCGTCAGCGCAAATACCAGGCAGCTACATAGTGTAAGCAGTTTTACCATTTGTGCTAAGATACTATCAAATAAGTTAGGGCGTTCTGCATCATTTGTTAAAGAAAACTAATTTTAGATGCCCATTCGTTGTATAAAGGCCGGCTGCAGGTAGGGCCTGAGATCGGTGTACGGAACCCATATGTCAATTAATCCGAGGGCATACGCGGCTACTTCATAAGGCTGGTAAATAAACCCGATGCCCTTAGGGGTAAAATAAAAATTATCGGTAAGGGCCAGCCGTTCATCAAAGAGGATATCCGTTAACGGCGTATCCGCTGCGATTTTATAGCGTGCCCTGAGATGACGTTCCAGGATGGGTTGCAGCGTTGCCGGGTCGATCCGGAGTACATCGCCCAGCAGCAGCTCTTTTTGCTGCTGCATATCCAGGCAAAGCATGGTTTGACCGTAGATGCCATGCGCCCCGCCGGTGTAAGCGTAATTGCCCACGCTGAGAACGGCATACCCATTATTATTATAAATAAGGTTGGAACTGATCTGCTGATCATAATGCATCATCGAGAAGGGGGCTTCATCTGCATTGCCCGCGGCTTTCATGGTATCGATGTCGTCGCGAAAATTTTCAATAAAGCTTCTTCCAAATTGCGTAAGGGCGGTTTGCAGGGATGTGGAATCCGGTCGTTGTGCACCCAGGATATGTTTTTTTAACAGTGCGGTAAACCAGTTGTTTGGAGTGCCGCCCGGTTCCAGTAATACCAGGCTTGAAAAGGCGGTGGGCGTATCTTTTTTAAAACCGGTGATCCGGATCGAATCCAGGTAGCCAACGGGTACAAAGGCGCTGCCTCCTTCCTTTGGATGAAACTGTACCGGTTGGCGTTCATTGTTGTTTATTTTCAGGCCGGTGATCCCATCTGGCCGGATCACCAGGTGGAAGGCGGCATCGGTGCCATTGGGATCTTCCTGTACAGAACGCGGGGCGAATGCTGTAAAAAACAGGCTGTCGTTTTTAAGCAGGCTGTCTTTTTGAAACAAAAGGTCTACGGTTTGTCCCTCGTTATTGCTGGTATAATTAACATCGTAAGTGTTACCGAATTTTACCACATGCATAACCGCCGGCTGATTGCCGATGGTTCCTTCATATTGGAGGTAATAATTACCCGGAGCCTGCGTTGCGGAAAGCGAGTCGCTACCCGAAGGCGCACTGCTTTTTTTATCGGTATGTTTACAACTGAAGAACAGCGCCGGAGCAAATAGGAACAGGAACGATATTTTTTTCATGCGTCTTTCGTTTAGTAGAAACCCAGGCAAAATTAAAACATCAGGCGTATTAATTGCAGGAAATAAAAGACGGACGTTTTTTTAATTGCCACAGGGGGCACAAAGGATTCAACCGTAAAATGAGGCATGCGTTTTATGCGGCGATGGGACAGCGTGTTGCGGTCACATGGTCAATGCTTTTTAGTATTCCCTGACATTCAAAGCTACTACGCCGGTGGTGGAAGGATGCCAGGATCAGTGCTTCTATACCCTTTGTGGCAATAGGCGCAACAAAAAATGAGGCGCCGGGCCTCATTAAAACAGCAGCGATAAAAATTCCGTTGCTGGTCAATACCCATAGTCTTGCGTAATCTTTGGATTGGCGTCGATTACAGCCTGGGGGATCGGCAGCAGCTCGCTGTGGTTGGGTTTGAACAGCTGTGCCACATTGGTAACCCAGGATGCGGTAATGGACCGCGTCCAGTTAACGCGGGTATAGCCCGTTGCGCCGGAAGGGGATGGCCGGTATAACGAGTTGGCAAATACCACCTGTTGCGATCCGGGCAGGTAATACATATACTGTGGTATTTTATCATAGGGCGCCTGGAAGTTCATCATCTTTGTATAACCGTCGCGTACATCATTTATTTTCTGAGCCAGCAGGTTCCAGCGGATCAGATCATATTTACGGATACCCTCTCCTCCAAATTCAAAAGAACGTTCTTTTACCAGCGCGTCAAAGAATCCCTGTTTGTCGGAAGGCGTAGTGCCAATGCGGCCTTCATTTCCTTTGAACCCTCTTTTCCGTACTTCCTCAAATGCCTGTATGGCATCGGCGGTAGGTCCGTTGTTGAGTTCATTTTCCGCTTCGGCAAACATCAGCAATACATCCGAAAAACGCAGGACCGGCCAGTTGATACCAGTGGCCTGTATAGCCGATGTCAATGCCGGCGTGATCCAGTCCGAACGGAATTTTCCATTGGTCATATTTACCAGGGTCTGTACTGTTTTGGTATTGTCTGCATTGTTGTAATAAGGCGCACAGGTTACATCACGTCGGGTATCGATCGAGTCAAAAGCATAAAAATATACCGGGATGATCCGAATGGATCCATTGCCCAGCAGTGCCGTATTCCCCGGGATATAAAACCGCGGACCATCATAATACCCCAGTTTACTGTCTACCTCGCGGGCCATCGCTACTTCAAACATTACTTCTCCGAAAGGATCGATTCTGTATGAATCGATACCATCCTTAAACACAGACTGGAAGCTGGGATTGAGCGTATGCTGGTCTCTCCGCTGAAGCAAGTCATAGCATTCATCTCTTGCTATTTTATAATAGTCGAGGTAATCGGCGTTGCGTTCCATATTTCCGGATTTGCGCAATGAGTATCCGCCCCGGAATAATGCCAGCCGGGCACGCAGGGCTTTAACCGTACCTTTCGTGATGCGTTCATCGGAAGCAACGGCCTTGCGCCAGGGTACCAGGTCTTCGGCCAGTTTCAGATTGGCCAGCAGGGTATCATAAATAATATCGCGGTCTGTTTTCCCAAGGAAAAGATTTACCTGGTCACCGGAAGGACTAAAGGGAGCCGGCACATCGCCCCAGTTGCGGATGAGCTCAAAGTAAAACTGCGCCCGCAGGGTGAGCGCTTCGCCATGCAGTCTTTTTAACTCCGTTTTTTCGGCTTCGCTGCCGTTATTGTACAATTCCATGGCCGGAATGTTTTTAATACAAATATTAGCCCGTTCAATTCCGGAATAAAGCTGGTTGAACGGTGCCAATAGCTGCGCATTGGTTGGCTGAAGGTTGTACCGCGAAAGATCGCGGGAACTATTGTCTGGTGCAGTGCCATTAGTGACGCCGATCATTTCGTCGTTGTCATAGGGATACATCATACTTAAACGGCTGCCATAACCCTGATCTCCCGCCAGCTGGTCATACACGCCCAGTACCGCGCTCCGGGCATTTGCGGCTGAACTGAAGATATATTTTTCATCAAATGCCGACTGTGGTTCCAGCGTCAGGTACTTTTTACAGGAAACGAGCAGCAGGGCTGCAACAGCAAAAAGTGGTAGAAGAGATCGTTGCTTTATCATAATCAACATATATTACAGTGAAACATTTAAGCCGATGATATAAACCTTGCTCCGGGGATAGGCGGAATAATCTACGCCCGGCGTTACCGGTGTTGCCCGGCGGGTATTTACTTCCGGATCATAACCGGAATAACCGGTGAGCACGGCCAGGTTGTTAACAGTCGTATAAACCCGCAGACTTTTTAATTTGATCCGGCGAACCACCGTTTCCGGAAGCGTGTAACCGAGGGTTATGTTATTGATCCGCAGGAAGGATCCGTCTTCCATAGCCCAGGAAGTAGGGTACCAGGCCCCGGCGCCGCTGATAGGGATCCAGAGTTTTGCCTGTGCATTGATGGCCGCCAGCTGATCGGGCGCAATACCTTTTACAACCTGTTGCCCCGATTCGGTTAGCACCTGCTGGATCAGGTTACCGTTCGCATCTATCGTGCGCCAGCGGTCGTTCATAATCGCCAGGGAATTGGTGTGCGAACCATATCCATTGGTAAATTCAATCTTATTGGCATTATACACCTGGTTACCATATACAAAGTTCACAAACAGGCCCAGGTCAAAATGCTTATAGGTAAACCGCTGGTTCAATCCCCCGGAGAATTTGGGATTGGCATTCCCTATAACCGTTTTGTCATTTTCATCGATGATATGATTACCGTCAAGGTCTTTTAGTTTCATCCAGCCGGGCTGGGCAACGCCAATGACTTTTGACGGATCTGCAACACCTTCCTTTAACGTATAAATACTGGTGGCGGCATCGTAATTAAAATCATTCACCGTATAAAAGCCGTCCGATACATAGCCATACATTGTTCCCAGGGGCTGGCCAACTTTTACGATATAATCGGCCGGCTGTCCGGAGATGCCGAAACCGGAATAGGCAAAGTAATGATCCAGACCGCTTGCCAGCCGTTCGATCCGGTTCCGGTTGAAGGATATATTGAATTCCGTATTCCAGGTAAAGCTGGATTTTTGAACGGGAATGGCCGTTAACTGAAGCTCGATGCCCCGGTTGGAAATACTGCCCACATTTTGGAGCTGGGTGGTATATCCCGATGTGGGAGGAATGGGAACGTCGATCAGCAGGTTGTTGACCGTGTTCTTATATACGTCTGCCGTAAGCTGTAACCGGTTTTTAAAGAGGGAAAGGTCCAGACCGATGTTTCGGGAAACAGTGGTTTCCCATTTCAGGTCTTTATTGGGAAGGCTGCCTACCATATAGGCCGGTACGATCTGCTCATTGAGTGCATATTTTGCAGTAGGACTGAAAATATTCATATAAAGATAATCATCGATCCGGTTATTACCGGTAGCACCATAGCTGACGCGGAGTTTCAGATCCGATATAACCTTGCTATTTGCGAGAAAGGATTCCTTTGAAAGACGCCATGCCAGTGCGCCGGCAGGAAAGTATCCCCATTGGTGACCTGGTGCAAATTTGGAAGAACCATCCGCACGCAGGCTGAAGTTGGCAAGGAACCGGTCTTGATACGCATAATTGATCCTGGTAAAGAAGGATACAATATGGCTTTCATAGCTATTGGATTGCGGGTAGGTGGGTACCATGGTTCCGATATTCAGCTGGTTCAATGCCTTTTCCGGAGTAATGCCTATGGGAAAGTTTTTCAATTGCAGATCGGTACTTTTCGCTTTTACATTATAGAACTCATTACCCAGTAATGCATCAATGCGATGATCGGATGAGCGGGAGTTGGTGAAGGTAAGCACATTCGAATTGGAAAGATTGTACACATTATTCGTAAGCACGCCGGCCATAGGCATGCTGGCACCCTGTACGCGGGCCTTGGAGGTAATATAGTCGTAGAAGGTGTTGTAGGTTTGGTTGTTGTAGTTTACACCCAGTGTGGATTTAAATGAAAATTGTTTGTTGAAGATATAATTCGCATACCCGTTGAGGTTGGTAATATGATTGAGCTTTTTGCTGTACAGGGCATTGCTGAGCTGAATGGGGTTGATGATGCCCAGTGCGTTTCCGGCATTGGTTTCATCATAATAGGCTTCATCCAGGTCATCCGGTAATAAATTGTTCAGCATGAATGGCCGGTATTTTACGGTATGTCGCAGCAGGTTGTAGGTAGAGGCCCCGGCATCGGAAGTGCCGGCACCGGTAATGGCCTGGTTGGTATAACGTACGTTGAATCCTACTTTGAATGCATTGCTTACCCGGGTATCCATCCGGAAGGTAACCAGCTTGCGGTTATAACCGGAGTTCAGCATCACACCGTCTTCCCCGTTGCTGGTAAGACTGAGGTTGTATTGCGTGGCCCGGGTGCCGCCGGAAATACCAACATTATGTGTTTGCATCAATGCATCGTTACCAAATGTTTTGTGTTGCCAGTCAATAAAGGGCATGGATTGGTAGACATTCAAACTATCCCACTTACCATAAATTTTCCGGAAAGCATCCTGGCCTTCAGTGGTTCCCCTGCTTTTTTCATATTGAAGCAGTACAAAGTCATAAGGCTGTAGAACCGGCAGTTCTTGGGCCAGCTTTTTAATACCAGCAAACCCATTGTAAGTAACGATGGGTTTTGCTTCTTTTCCGCCTTTTGTAGTAATGATGATTACGCCGTTTGCGCCCCGGGCGCCATAAATGGATGTGGCGGAGGCATCTTTCAATACATCTACTGATTCAATGTCTTGCGGCGAAAGCCCGGAAAGCCCGCCTTCTATTTGCACCCCGTCTACAATATAAAGGGGCGACGCGTCCTGGGTAATGGAGCCATTCCCTCTTATTTTGATCTGCACTTCTGCACCCGGTGCGCCTTCCGATGTGGTTACCTGCACACCGGCCAGTTTGCCGGTAAGTGCTTCGGCCAGAGAGTTTACCGGTATATCTTTTAATTGTTTGCTGGTTAGGGAAGAAACGGATCCCGTAAGGTCCCGCTTTTTCACGGTTGCATACCCGATCATCACCACTTCATCCATCTGCGCAACTGTAGTAGAAAGTTTAATCTGCAGTGGCCCGGTCCCCGATCGTACTTCCTGTGCATTATAGCCGATATGCTGTACCATCAGCACCACCGGTGTATCCGTTGCCGGTATTAAGAGATTGAATTTGCCCTGGCTATTGGTTTGTGTACCTCTTGCCGTTCCTTTTTGCAGAATGGTGGCACCAACCAGCGGTGTATTGTCTGTAGAATCCAGCACGGTTCCGCTAACACGCCGGCCATTTTGTGCCTGGCTCCACGAAAAATTAAGACTTATTAAAAGCAGTACTACGATTCTTTTCATTCATTGTATATTTTGATAAATGAATAACCAGGCAAGGACGTTTGGGATGATCACCGGAGGGGTAAACATGTTCCCGGTTAATGGCTCGCTCTAATTCAATTAAACACCCGTCGATCCGGTGCAATGCGTTTTATTCAGAGACAAGATAGATCTTTTTGTTCCAGATGTGAAACGGAGCGGTGCTAAAAATTAATGGTATCGTTATCGATAACGATACCGGTGATATTTTTGGGTGTTCCTGTGGAATTTGGTATGTAAAGAACTACATTGGCAGTATATTATCGAATCATTTATCAATGCCATTTCCTTAAAGTGGTAAATTGTACGCTGGCATCCCGGAGGGTGAACACAACCGCAAGGGGAGCAAAGGCCACGCAAGGAACGCTAAGGGAATTTTCAATCTTCAGGTTCCCATTGCGACTATTGCGGATACTTTGCGTCCATTGCGGTTAGATCGAACCGTAGATTTGGCAGCAGCTGGTCGTATTCAAAAAGATCCTGGAGACGGTTCCACGGGAGCAATCAGTGGCAACTATAAAGACCGCTTAAGGAAACAGCATTGAATCAATTATTACAAATTTTTCTGTATGAAAAAAGGAATTCTTGCTTTATGTATTATGACCTTGCTGCTCGCATTTAATGCGCAAAAAAAGATCACCATCTACTCCATCGGGGATTCTACGATGTGCGATTATGATCAACGGTATCTGAATGGATTTGGAGGTGAAAATTATCCCATCCGCGGATGGATGCAGATGATGCCGCAGTTTTTTAAGGATGATGTGGTGATCCATAATATGGCCCGCAGCGGAAGAAGTTCAAAAAGTTTCCGGGAAGAGGGCTTCTGGAAAAAAACCATTGAGCAGGTGCAGTCAGGGGACTATGTATTTATCATGTTTGGGCCCAACGATGAAAAACCGGATTCGGCAAGGCATACCGATCCGCAGACCACGTACCGTGCATACCTGACGGATTACATTAATGAAGTAAGAGCAAAAAAGGCGCTTCCTGTTTTATTTACTTCGTTAGCCAGAAGACGGTTTGATAAAAGTGGTCAGTTATTGCCCGATAGCTTTGAGGGTTATGTAACAGAAGTACGGCGCCTGTCTAAGGAGCTGAACGTACCGCTGGTAGACCTGAATACAAAATTCCGGGCGCTTGTTCAACAGTATGGACCGGAGAAATCAAAAAAATTATATGTGCACATTGAGCCGGGAAAATTTACCAAATTACCGGATGGTAAAAAGGACGACACGCATTTGTGTGTGCAGGGCGCCACAGAGGCGGCAAGGCTGGCGGCTGAAGGGCTGAAAGAGCTGAAACTGCCGGTGGCAAAGTATTTGAAATAAAATAGCCAAAGGCGTGGGCCACAAAGACACGAAGCCACAAAGAATCACGAAGCTTTTTTGTGTTACTTAGCGTTCTGGTGTCTTAGTGTCGATAATAGATTAAAACCTTCTGTGCGAATCTGTGAGCAATATTTAGGATGGGCACAAAGGTACGACGGCGCGAAGATCCACTAAGGTTGAATTTGCTCAATGTTCCACAAGGCATTCCTGTTCCCTTAAAGTTAACGTTACCTGTGGATTTATCAAAAAGATAAAACAAGCCTCAAAGGCACAACGCTACTGTGGTTCTTATTGCACGCAAGGAGCAAAGCCGCGACAGGTGAGGAGTTTGCCACAAAGAAACACGAAGCTTTTTTCTTTGTGTTACTTAGCGTCTTAGTGCCTTAGTGGCGATAATATATTAAAGCCTTTAGTGCGAATCTGTGTCATCTGTGAGCAATACCAGGAATGATCTTTGTTCGCTCTATTGTTACCGGAACCGGATTTCTACAAGGTCATACAATGCCAGCTTCGGTACCGTAAATTGTACGCTTCCCTTTTCCTGTTGAAATGCGACCGTGTCGCTTGTCTTACGATCGGGGCTTAATATTTTTATCGCCTGGATCTTTTTACCATCCGGGATTTTCAGGGAGACGTTGATATGTTCCACACCGGCGTTTTCGTAATTAAAATTAACAAGGTGTAACAACAGGCGATTGCGCTCTTCCTGTTTTACCAGTTCCATGGTCACGGTTTCCGGTGCTTCCACTTGTAATGATAATCCATTGCCGGAAGCCCATTGCACGGCTTCTATCAACTGGCGATGGTTTTTGGCAAGCTGGAACGATTTACCAGACATCGGCATCGTAGCGGGCTTGGGCTGGGAGGGGATCACTTCGGGTAAATAGCAGACCCTGCCTTTGCCAACGGCATTCCGTTGTTCTTTTACGGCTAAAATGGTTTCGGGTGTGCTGCGGTTCTGCCATTCCGGTGCCTGTACCTTAAAAAGATCAAAGAGTCCGAAGTTTTCTTTTCGCTGGTGCCAGCTGTTGTACAGGGAAGTATGTTCGGTAGCAATAAGACCACCGCCTTTGCGTACAAAATCGCGGATGCGCTCCTGCTGTTCGTCTGTAAGACATTCCTGGTCGGCCAGTACCAGTACTTTATACTGTTCCAGCCTGGTAAGCTGCGCATCAAAAATAATATCAAAGGGAACTTTGCCCTGTATCAGGCTTTGTTCAAAAAGGAACGTGCTTTGATAAGGGCGGTCGTTGTTGAACGCCATGCTGTTAAAAGTATGCAACACGGCCACGTCTGCAATATTCTTTGTGTGGGTGTAGTATTCAGGATGATCATGGAAAAACTGTACGTAATCTTTCTGATCCTGCGGTAATTGAAAGGCCGACTGATGTTTGCCGCCCTCCATCTCTTCCGAGCCCCCGATCAGGCCAATGCCATCGCGGTTATAAGCGAGGATCTCCGCCATTTTTAATTTGCTGTCGCTGGTATTGGTAAACACCCGGTTGTTAAGGGTACGCGCCATCTTAAAGGTCCGGATCTTGGAAAGCAGTACGCCGTCTGCAGTAAGCGCTGTTTGTTCCCCTTCGGTCCAGAAATAATTCGTATGTGCCAGGATGCGTGGAAAATCAACACTTTCATTCCACATAGCGTTACGGCCGTCCAGCCCGTGTGGATTGCATTCTACGGCTACTTCGGGGTTCAGACTACGTATGTATTGTGCCATCTCCCCGTAGTAGTCGGCCAGCCGCTGACAACGGAAATCGGTCCACTCCTGTGCCAGCGGATCATGCAGGATGCTGATGCTTTTGGTATAGGCGGGTGGTTCTACATAATCCACATTACTAAATCCAAGCCGTTGTTTAAGCAGCTCCGGTGTATATTTTTTACGCAGGAAATCCCGGAACTGTGCTATGGCCAGCGGGTGGTAAAATACCGGTGCAATGGCCTGAATGGAGGAGTTGTCGAAATGAACAAGGTCCGCCTTCAGCTCTTCGACGGCAATTTTTAAAACCCGTTTGATATAGGCCTTGTACCCTTCATGCTGAAAATATACCAGTTTGCGGAATGTCTGGCTGCCATAGGTTACCGGCTGTCCCATGTAAGGCGGTACGATCCAATCCGTTGCTTCGGGAACCTCAGGAAGAAAGGTTTCATAAGGCAGGGTAGCACCTATGTACACGCCTACTTTCAATCCATATTTTTTACAAAGTGCTGCCAGTTTACGGGAAGCATCGATCTCCTCTTTTTCGGCAACCAGGCCAAACCCTTTATAAAAAAAGGCCATCACCATGGTTGCCCCCATCTCCTTATATTTTTTTACCTGGTCTTCAGTAGAAGCTTTTTTATAAACATCATCTATCCATACCGGGTTGGCACCTGCCCGGCGCCGGAAGGTTGGTTTTACATCCCAGTTGCCGATCATGATCACCGGGAACCCGTCCGCCCATTTGGGTTCCGCTTTTTGTACCGGTGGCAGCTGCTGTGCTGTGCCCTCTAACACAAACGCCAGTAAACTCATTGCTGTGCCTAACAGCATCAATCGTTGCTTCATATGCTGGTGATTTTATCAACCGTTTCCTGTAAGCCGGGATCTGTTCACTCCCCAACGGTATCTTATTGTAACGCCGCGCTCCTGTATGTTTTATAAGCCGCCGGCCTGTTCCTGTATAAGTATCCTGCCGGAACCGGGTGGTAATGATATTGTTTTTTGTTTTAAAGAGCCATGCACCGTTCTCCAATTTTCTTCAGGAACCTGGATGCGGATGGTATCCCGGGGAGATGGGTTTACATAAACCATTCCTTTTTGGTACCGCCGTACCCATACCTGCTGCTCCGTATGTGGCTTTTCAACCGGGGCACCGATATGGATATCCATTTCCGGCCGGTAATGAAATTCCTGGTAAATGGCTTTCTTTTCAAAGCCGGTTAAGGCCAGCAGGCTTTGCGGACCGCGCAGTAGCAGGAAATTAGCGATCACCCATTCAAGTTGCGCGGGATCTGCCTGGTCTATCGTGCCATTCACCTGGTTGATGGAAATATATCCTTTTGAAGGAGCTACCCGCTCTAAAAAGAAACGCTGTAATTCCCAGGCCTTGCCCGTTACATTTTTGCCGGTATGGGTAAACCCATTTTCGTCCAGCCAGATGTCTGCACTGTTCATCATGCGCAGCACCACATCCGGTGATGCGCTGGCGGCTTTAATATTGGCGGCAACACGTACACCCAGGGGATGCAGCTGGTCCGACAGGAATTGTATCCAGCGGATCATATTCTGCTGAAATGCCGTGTCGTTTTTTTTACCCGTATAAAGCTGTTCCCATTGCCCGTTTACAAAGCGGCCCACGGCCCCCGGCCAGTTGCCCAGGTCTACATTGTCCATTGCCACTACACTGTAGCCTTTTTTTACCGCGGGCATTATAAATTCGTTAAGGTAGTACTGTCTTACGGCGGGGTTGGATACATCCAGGGGCACCAGTCCGCCATAGTCATAGATATAGCCATAGGCCGGTGTCGTCTGGTCGGCCTGGTACAGGATCCAGTCGGGGTGATTTTTTTTATACCATTCAATATCCCGCTTGCGATCCGGATTACGTACGGAAGGAAAGTATTTGCTGGCCACGATGGCCCCGGGTTGTTTGGGAGCGCGGGCACCCCAGATAAAGTATACCTTGTTGAGGTGCTGAAGATATACGGAAGGATCCGGTACGCCACTATCAAATATCTGTGCCAGCGGTAACCCGTCTTCCGGGATAGGATCAATGACGCTTTGCTGTGCATATACACCGGGCATTGCCCATGCAAGGGCCAGTAACACCATGATATTTCGGATCGAACCCGGCATTCATTCTTATTTAAAAGCCGGTGCCAGCAAGGCGGCGGAGGTTTCATCCAGGTATAATCCGCAGGAGGGATGCTCCTGCAGGATGCTGGCCGGAAAAATCGGGTTTACCGGCTGCTCCACACAGTCTTTAATGGCCTGCGCTTTGCGGCTGTCCGGTACGGAGCAAATGATATGACCCGATTTCATGATCTGTTTTACCGACATGCTGATGGCCTGCGCCGGTACATCGTTTACGGTGGCAAACCAGCCTTCACCCATTTGCTGCAACCGGCACTTTTCGTCCAGGTTTACGATCAGGTAAGGATCTTCGGTATGAAAGTCGGCCGGAGGATCATTAAACGCCAGGTGACCGTTTTCCCCGATGCCTGCCAATGCTACATCAATGGGATATTGCCGGATCAGCTGGTTCAACCGCTGCCGCTCTTCTTCTGCATCGTTTTCTCCGTTGATGAGATAATAGGCTTTTAGCGGTGCAACCTTATCGAGGAAACGCTCTTTAAGATATTTCCGGAAACTTGCCGGGTGCGTGATGGGCAGCCCGATATACTCATCAAGGTGAAACATCACAACCTTGCTCCAATCGATGTCTTCCCTGATCAGCTGTTCCAGTGTCTGAAACTGGCTGGTGCCGGTGGCAAGGATGATGTTGGCTTTCCCGGTTTGCTCAATGGCGTTCCGGATGATGTTGGCTGCTTGTGTTCCGGCTGCATTTCCCAGGGCATACTTATCGTTTTGTATGATCAATTCCATAGCAATAAACTAATTTTAAGAGTGAAGCGATGGGTACATCGCCGTATCAAAAGTATCAATTAACAAAGAGGAATAAAAGCGGCGCGGCGAATAAAACAACGGTAACGTTATCGGCAGGGATCCCGGTAACGTTACCGGTTATTTGTGCGCTTCAAAAGACAGCGGCATATCAATAATCGATAACTTAGCAAAAACGGTCGAAAGCCATAAACGGGCTGATCCCGGCGATAAATATGAAAGAGAAAAATACAGCGGTATCTGCTTCCGCGCTTACGAATAAACAGGTGGGTGTTTCTATCGGCATTATCGCCGTAGTGTTTTTTGTGATCGGCTTCATCTCCTGGGTAAACTCCATCCTGATCCCTTACTTTAAGATCGCTTGTGAGCTTACCACTTTTGAATCGTACTTTGTTACGTTTGCCTTTTATATCTCTTACCTGATCATCTCCGTGCCGGCTTCCTACCTGTTAAAGCGAACGGGGTTTAAAAAGGGCATGGCTATTGGTTTTGGTGTAATGGCCATTGGTGCCTTCCTGTTTATACCGGCCGCTGCCGTTCGTACATATGGCCTGTTTTTAACCGGGTTGTTTGCGCTGGGTGTAGGGCTATCCGTGCTGCAAACCGCAGCCAACCCCTATATCACCATCCTGGGACCCATTGACCGGGCGGCACAGCGGATCAGTATCCTGGGCGTGTGTAACAAAGGTGCCGGTATACTGGCGCCGCTGATCTTTGCAGCAGTTATTTTACGTAAAACGGATACGGAGCTGTTCAAACGCATCCCGCTGATGCAGCCGGGCGAACGGGAGCAGGTACTGGATGAGCTGATCCAGCGGGTAATGGTTCCTTACTTTGTGGTGGGCATCGTGCTGTTGCTGCTGGGATTGCTGATCATGAAATCGCCGTTGCCGGAGATCAATACAGAAAAAGAAGACCCGGAGGTATCAAAAGCCAATGCGGATAAAAAAAGCATTTTCGATTTTCCCTACCTCATCCTGGGAGCAGTGGCCATCTTCCTGCATGTAGGCACGCAGGTGATTTCAATTGATACGATCATTGGTTATGCCACCTCCATGCAGATGCCCCTGCTGGAGGCTAAGGTATTTCCTTCTTATACCCTGTTTGCCACTATCTGCGGTTACGTGCTGGGCGTGATCGTGATACCGCGGTTCATCAGTCAGAAACAGGCGTTAAAGACCTGTACCCTGCTGGGTACCCTGTTTTCGCTGCTCATTCTTTTTGTAAAAGGCAGCAGTACATTCCTGGGGCATACCATCGACGCCTCTATCTGGTTTGTGGCACTGCTGGGCTTTGCCAATTCACTGATATGGGCCGGTATCTGGCCGCTGGCTATAAACGGGCTGGGACGATTTACCAAGCTGGGCGCTTCGGTAATGATCATGGGGCTTTGCGGCAATGGCATCCTGCCACTGGTGTATGGTCACCTGGCCGATCTGCATGGAACCCGGGAGGCCTACTGGGTACTGATACCCTGTTACCTGTATCTGGTTTTTTATGCTTTCTATGGACACCGTATAAAAAAATGGTCGTAAATTCAAACGGATGGAACATTATCTGAAAATCATCAATGCCCGGATCCTTACGCCCCAGCGGATCATTAAAGAGGGTATATTAATTGCCGCGGGGAACCGTATTGTATATGTGGGCGACCAAAACCTGGAAGTGCGTGCAGCCGTTGAAATTGATGCAAAAGGCCGGTACCTGGCCCCGGGGTTTATCGATCTGCATGTACACGGAGGAGGGGGCGCTGATTTTATGGATGGCACGGAGGAGGCATTTCTTAAAATAGCGGAAACGCATGCGCAGTATGGTACCACTTCATTATATCCAACAACACTTACCAGTGAAAAGCAGGACCTGCTGAATACACTGGATGTTTTTGAACGTGCACAGCAGCGCAACCACCGGGGGGCGCAGTTATTGGGCATGCACCTGGAAGGACCTTATTTTGCGATGAACCAGCGGGGTGCCCAGGATCCGCGCTATATCCGCAACCCCGACCCTGAGGAATACAAAGAAGTGATCGGTTACTCCCGCTCTATTAAGCGCTGGAGCGCGGCACCCGAACTGGAAGGCGCTATTGAACTGGGACAGTACCTTTTGTCCAGGAATGTGCTTCCGGCCATCGCACATACGGATGCGGTATATGATGAAGTGGTAACGGCTTTTGAGAACGGATATACACTTGCCACACATTTCTACTCGGGAATGTCTGGTGTTTCCAGACGGAACGGATACCGGTATGCGGGCGTTATTGAAAGCGGCTACCTGATCGACGCCATGGATGTGGAAGTGATCGCCGATGGGATCCACCTGCCGGCTCCGTTATTAAAATTGATCGTAAAGATCAAGGGGGCCGACCGGATGGCGCTGATCACAGATGCCATGCGGGCTGCCGGTATGCCGGAGGGGGAAAGCGTGCTGGGCGGACGGGAAACCGGCCTGAAGGTGATGGTAGATAAAGGAGTGGCCTGGCTGCCGGACCGCAGTTCGTTTGCCGGAAGCGTGGCCACGGCCGATCGCCTGGTGCGGAATATGGTGCAGCTTGCGGAAGTTCCGTTGGTTGATGCCGTGCGGATGATTACGGCAACACCGGCAAGGATCATGAATATCGATCAGCAAAAGGGGGCGCTGGTTGCAGGCAGGGATGCGGACCTGGTGCTCTTTGACGATCAGGTAACGATTCATCAAACGATCATCGGCGGAAAGGTTATTTATAACAGGGATGCGGTTACCGGCGGGTAGATTCCCGTTCAATCAGCGTGCCGGGCAGGATCACTTCCTCCGGGATAAAATTCCGCTTGCCGATATGCTTTAAAAGTAACTCACAGCTTTTTTTCCCGATCTCAAATGCCGGTTCGGCAATGGTAGAAAGGGTTGGGGAAACAATCGTTGCAGCCGGATCGTTGGTAAAGCCGATCACGCCCACCTGTTTCCCGATTTTAATGCCCTGTTCCTTTAGCGTGATCATGGCACCAATGGCCTTCCGGTCATTTGCGGCAAAAATGGCATCCGGCCGGTCCTTCCGGCTAAAGAGGATTGCGGCATCCGCCTGTCCGTTTTCCTGTGCGAAACCCGAATGAACGATCCATTCCTCCTTTACGGGCAACCCATGTTTTTGCAGTGCATCCAGGTAGCCTTTTTTTCGTTTCTGGGTAAAGCCCAATCCTTCGGGCCCCGCGATATGCGCAATTTTCCGGTATCCTTTTTCAATGAGATGTTCCACTGCTTCAAAGGCGCCATTGTAATCATCCTGCATCACTTTCGACGTATGAATGGCATCCGGTACCCGGTCAAAAAATACGATGGGTACCCCGGCATCGATCACCTGCTGAAAATGAGTATAGGCGTCTGAATCGGAAGAAACCGCGATCAGCAATCCATCCAGGTTCGATACCGCAAGGTTTTTGACAATGGAAAGTTCCCGTTCCGGGGCGTCGTTGGTAATATGCAGGATGATATTATAATCCTGCTGATAAGCCACTTCCTGTATGCCGGTGATCACCGTTGAAAAATAATAATTGGTTACAAAGGGCAGGATCACGGCCAGGTTGTGGGAGCTGCGGTTCACTAACCCGGTGGCATTAAAATTGGGACGGTAATTGAGTTCGCTTGCCATTGCCAGTACCTTCTCCCGCGTTTCCTGGTTCACATCATAGGTGTCTCTCAACGCGCGGGAAACCGTCGAAACAGAAATGTTCAGCTTTTTGGCAATATCCTTTATAGTAACAAATCGGCCCATGTAAACGCTTTATCAGACAGCAAATATGCTTACGGTGAAGATACTGAAATATGAGCAGAGGGATAGCGCATTGGATACCAGGGCACAGAATCTTTTTTGTTTGCCTGAAAAGTTGCATTTTTATGGTGTGAGGTACTTCATTTTTTTCTTTTTTCTTCTGAACGTGCAGGTAATAACTGCCCAGGAAACCGATTCCGTTAAAACCATCGACCCTGTTACGGTTACCAGCAGGGCCTTTCAGCAAAAAGACAATATTACAACAGCGGTAGTGCGCCGGGTAGAATATTCCGTGCCCACCAGTAAGAGATCATTGGTTACGGCAATGAATACCATTGCAGGCGTGCGGATGGAAGAACGTTCTCCCGGTAGTTATCGTATTAATATCAGGGGCAGTTCGCTGCGTGCCCCTTTTGGTGTACGGAATGTAAAAGTATATTGGGGCGGCATTCCGCTTACTGATCCGGGAGGAAATACGTATTTTAACCAGCTGGCGTTTAATAATTTTAATGCGCTTACCATTTTTAAAGGCCCGGCATCGAGTATGTATGGCGCGGGTACCGGCGGACTGATCCTGATCGATCCCCCGGCAGCAACAAAAAGCGGTGTGGGAGTGGAATATTTTACCGGTAATTACCATGCCCATCATCTCCTGGCAGATGGCACCTGGACAAAAGATAACTATAGCAATACCGTTACCTATGCCCACGATCAGTCCGATGGCTACCGGGCGCAATCGGCCATGCAGCGGAATAATTTAAGCTGGAACACACGGATGAAGTGGAAGGATCAGGAACTGATCGCTTCTGTTCTTTTTTCAGACCTGTATTACCAGACACCGGGTGCCCTTACCTTAAAAGAATATCAGCAGAACCCGCGTGCCGCGCGTCCCAATGCCGGGGCTTTGCCGGGTGCGGAACAGGTGAATGCGGCTATCTGGCAGAAAACAATCACCGCGGGTGTAACCCATAAACAAAAGTTTGGAGCATACTGGAGCAATGCCACAACGGGTTATGGCACGTATGCACTGGTTAAAAACAGCGCGATACGCAATTTTGAGCAGCGGAAGGAACCGCATTTTGGTGGCCGCACAGTATTTGATTTTGAAAAGAAATGGGCAGAAACCAATCTTCAATGGAGTACAGGTGTGGAAGCGCAACAGGGATACTCGGCCATCCGCGTATCGAACAATAAAAACGGGCGGCCTGATACCCTGCAAACGGACGATGATGTAACCATTGGTACCTATAGCGTTTTTACCCAGGGCATTCTTTCCCGGAAGAGCTGGAGTTATACGGCTGGTGTAAGTCTGAACCGGAGCCGGTTGCTGTTTACCCGTTTGAACGAGTACCCGGTTACCGAACAGGTGTTTCGCTATAATAACGAAGTAGCTCCGCGATTTACGGTGCTGAAAAAATTCCGGCCGGTAGAACTGCTGGCTACTGTATCCCGGGGTTTTTCGCCGCCCACCGTGGCGGAAGTGCTGCCCTCTACAACGATCATTAACCCCGATCTGAAGGCGGAGCACGGATGGAATTATGAGCTTACCGCAAAGAAGGCGCTGTTTAACGGACAATTGCGCCTGGAGGCAACGGGTTTTTATTTCAACCTGAGCCAGGCCCTGGTGCAGCGCCGCGATGCTGCCGGTGCCGATTATTTTATCAATGCCGGTAATATCCGTCAGAAGGGGGCCGAGCTGTATGCGAACTATATGCACTTCTTCAGCGCGGGGTTGGTAGACTATCTAAATCTTACGGCCAATTATGCGCACAGCCATTTCAAATACCACGACTTTGTAAAAACGAACCAGGATTACTCCGGCCATTGGGTTCCCGGCGTGCCGATGAATACGCTCAACACCCAGCTGGGCCTGGTGTTGAGGCAGGGATTGTATACAGACATCAATTATTACACGGCAGCTGCTGTTTTTTTGAATGATGCCAATACAGCGCAAACACCTGCCTATCACCTGCTGGGAATAAAGCTGGGATACCGGAAACAAATAAAAGCGGTAGGCCTGAATGTTTATGCAGGTGCAGACAACCTGTTCAATGAAACCTATAGCTTGGGAAATGATATTAATGCGGCTGGCGGTCGCTATTATAACGCAGCACCCCTTAGGAATTATTACCTGGGTGCTGCGATACGGCTGCGTAAGAATTAAAAGTTACGGGGCTGGTTAAATACCGCGGTTACCAATGCCGCAACTTCATACGCCTGTTTTGCATTGTAACGCGTAGTAAGCGAATTGATATTGATAATGTCCACAATGGTACCAATCAGGCACAGTCCGCCGGTAAGCAGGTAAACAATGCCTAATGCAATGTCTCCGATCATAAGGCGGTGAATACCGGCCACGCCTACAAATCCCAGCAGGGACAATAACAGGAGCTCCTGGCGCGATTTCCTTCTCCGCTGGTACAACATAAGGAACTGCTCCCGTTGCGGTACTCCCATTTCACGGGTGATGTTGAGGAGCGTTACCAACTCATCATATTCAATATCCGGGATGACCCGTAATACTTGTTCCTGGTTCATAATTATTGTTTTTGTTGGTTATAGGTAGTGATTGAATGGTTTGCCATATTAATACCGCGGTAGCAGGAATGCCAAGTTTATGCTCTTGCCAGGCAGTACCAAAACGGAAATGAAGCGTATGGTGCATCGAATGGCCGATGCCACATCCGGGACACCAGCTGATGCCCAGGGCTTTGAACGGGCAAAGCGAAAATGTACTTTCTGTATTCATAAAAAACAAGAGGATCAGTACCACACTCCAGGTGATCGTTTCTCTGTATTTTAAGATGAATACCCGCACGTTCATAGAGCAAATCTACTAAACTCCGGGGCTGTTTGTAAAACCGATATCGGCGAGCGGGAGCTAAACGGCGGTTAAGTGATTGGTTGAGAGGGGGAATTTGAGAATTTGAAAATGTGGGAATGTGGGAATGTGGGAATGTGGAAATGGTGAAAAGTCCGGAGTCTGTAATTTTTGTTATGTCAGGTTCCCTGTGTCTCCCTGTCCTCCAAAAGCTTCAGCCGTCAGTCATCAGCTATCAGCGTTCAACCATCAGCCATCAGTTATCAGTCTTCAGTTATCAGTATTACATGAAAAACACCCCTGTCCCCACTTGTCTCCCTGTCCCCCCAAAGCTACAGCCCTTAGCTATCAGATTCAGTTATCAGTATTACACGTCAAGTGAAAAACGAAATCTAGCGTGAAACCTGAAACAAAATTATTTCCGTACCGCCCAGCGGATCATTTCTTTCCAGGTTGGTTTTTTGCCATACATCAGGATACCGGTGCGGTAAATTTTTCCGGCAAACCAGGTTACAAAAAGGAAGGAGGCAATCAGTACCGACATACTTAATGCCAGCTGCCAGTAGGGAACGGTCCCCGGTATGCCGTAAGGCACACGGGCCATCATCACCAATGGGGAAGTAAACGGAATAATGCTGCACCATACCGCCAGCGGACTACCCGGGTCTTTTACCGCCGTCATCATAATAAAGAATGCGAAAATAATGATCATGGTAATGGGAAAGCTGAGCGACTGCGCCTCCCGCATATCTTCATTTACCGTGCTTCCTACAGCCGCATAAATAGAGGCATAAAAGAAAAATCCCCCCAGGAAATAAAAGATAAAAAGAAACAGGATGGCCGGTACATTGGTATCGGTAAATAATTTCTGTACGCCGCCCACGGCACCGGTAAGCGCGCTGTTGTTCAGTGCCCCGGAACCAGCCCTGGTAGCATTGTAAATAATAAAAATAAAAGCGATCCAGAGCAGGAACTGGGTAAGCGCCACACAGGCAATACCAATGATCTTACCAATCATGAGCTGAAAGGGTTTTACAGAGGATACAATGATCTCTGCGATCCGGTTGGTTTTTTCTTCCATAACGCCCATCATCACCTGGGCTCCGTAAATGATCAGGATAAAATAGATCAGGAAACCGGATACAAAACCGATGCCATAAGCCATTGACGCATTGGTTTCCTTGTGCTCCATGTTCTCCGATTTGATGGTCAGCTGACTTTGGTTGAGTAATTGCTGCTTAAGCGTATCGATGCCCAGGTTCTCGTATTTGATCTCGCTCCAGATGGTATTTAGCTTGGTTTGTACATCGGGTACGGTTCCCAGTGTTTTTTTTGATTTTACCACCAGCTGACCGGGAGCATGACTTACCATGGTATTGGCAGGTATCACCAGGTAGCCGTCAAATCCTTTTTGCTCAAACTGCTGATCCAGCACGGCCGGTTCTTCCTTTACCAGGGTTAAGGTACTATTGGGGAATTCCTTATTGGCCTTGTCGATACGTTGTTGTGTAAAGCTGCCGGACGAATCAATAATGGCGATCTTTAGCTTTGTACCGGCTTTTTCTGACAGGTAGGAAGTGCCGAAGATCAGGGCCAGGTATAAAAGAGGGAATAGCAATGTGGTAATGATAAAGGTCCGTTTACGAACCCTGCTCAGGTATTCCCGTTGTATGATTAATGAAATCTTATTCATGAGATTCAGGCTTGAGTGGTTTGAAATTGGCGTGCCAGCGGTGTGCCTTCTACCTGGCGGATAAAAATATCGTTTAATGAAGGAAGGATCTCATTAAAGGATTCGATGGCACTGCCGGCATTTAAAAAATGGGCCAGCACCTGGTTATTGCTTACTTCAGGATGTTTTTGAATTACCAGGGCATCCGCCGAGGCCTGTTTGATCTCAAAGAGATCCGGTACTGCTGTTTGTGGCGGCGCATCCGCAAAAGAGATCTTATAAAGATGTTCCTTAAACTCCTGTTTGATCTCCTGTACAGTGCCATCCAGGATTTTCTGTCCTTTATTTACGAGGATGATATGATCACAGATCTCTTCCACCTGTTCCATCCGGTGCGTACTGAAAATAATGGTAGCGCCGTTGCGTGCAAGATTAAAGATCTCATCTTTGATCAGGTTGCTGTTTACCGGGTCCAGTCCGCTGAAGGGTTCATCCAGGATAATCAGCCGTGGCTGGTGTAAAACAGTGATCACAAATTGCAGTTTTTGCTGCATCCCTTTGGAAAGATCTTCCACTTTCTTATTCCACCAGGAGTCCATTTGCAGTTTGGCAAACCAGGTCTTTAAACTGTTAACGGCCTCCCTTTTCTTCAATCCTTTCAACTGGGCAAGGTACAATGCCTGTTCCCCGATCTTCATTTTTTTGTACAATCCTCTTTCTTCAGGCATATACCCGATCTTGCCAATATCGTTGGCCGGGTCAAAGGCCTTGCCGTCGAGCGTAATGGTTCCGGAATCGGGATAAAAAATTCCGGTGATCATGCGGATCAGTGTGGTTTTGCCCGCACCATTGGGCCCCAGCAGCCCGAAGATCTGTCCTTCTGAAATGGAGAAACTGATGTCATCAACCGCCTTTTGCGTGGCAAAATGTTTTTTTAGATGCGCAACCTGCAGTAAGTCCATACAAATGATTTAGGATGTAAATATAGCAAACGCCGGCTGTATGACAATTATACCGGAAACGCCACATTGAACGCCCGGAAGCGAAAAAGCCGGCGGCAGAAAAAGATGCGTAGGCCGGTTATTGCTGAACGGTTGGTAAAAATGTACGATTTGTTATCCCGCTGCCTTGCCATTGATGAATGCATTGATAAGAGGCGCTGAAACGGTATATGCCGGTTTTTGCTTTGAAGATTTTATCGCACCTTTGCAGCATTATTCTAAAATATGAAGCAGAACAAACGGATCGGAATATTGCTGATGGTATTGATGGTGGGCCTGAGCAGCTGGGGATTCCTGGTACATCGTACGGTAAATCAACTGGCTATTTACGGGTTACCCAAAAAAATGCAGGCGTTCTTCTACACGCATATGGATAGCCTGGTATATAATGCCCCCCGGCCGGATCAGCGGCGGAATGTGGATCCTGCAGAAGGCAATAAACATTTCCTGGATGGTGAATATTATGGCGACAATGCCTTTGATATCGTTCCGCATAAATGGGAAGATGCAGTAGCAAAATATACGGCAGACACCCTGAAGAAATACGGCACCCTTCCTTACGTGGTAGTGGAAACGCAGCAAAAACTAACGGAAGCCTTCCGGAGGAAAGATAAGGACAGCATCATTTTTTATGCTACGGATCTGGGCCATTATATCGGTGATGCGCATGTGCCCCTGCATACTTCGATCAACTACGACGGGCAGCTGACCAATCAACAGGGCATGCATGATCTTTGGGAAACCACGATCCCGGAAACAGCGCTGACGGGCTTTGCGATCAAAAGCCGGCATAAGGCACGGTACCTGCCTTCTGTGGAAAATGCCATCTGGGGCATTATGAAGCATACACACTCCCTGCTGCCGGCAATGTTTGCGGCGGAACGGGAAGTTTCGAAAAGCTTTACCGATACTTCCAAAAAATACCGCTGGGAATTCCGTTGGGGAAAGAACCGCCGGTTCTATTCGAAGGCGTTTGCCGTGGAATTTAATAAAGCATTAAAAGGATCTGTAGATGAACAGCTCATTCGCAGTGCCAATGACCTATCCGATTTCTGGTACACCGCCTGGGTAAATGCCGGCCGGCCCGATCTGGGCAGCCTGGTGGCACAGCCTTATGAAAAGAAACAGTTCCGTAAGGAGCGCAAAGCCTACCGTAAGAATCAACTGATCGAAAAGGGGTGGCTGATCAGTAATAATTTCAGGACGAGGGACTAGCTTTCGGCGGTTAGCTATCAGCAGTCAGCCCTTAGCCTTTAGCAGTGACTGAAAGCTGAAGGAGTTCCATGTTTAAGGTTTAAAGTTCCACGTTAGATTACGCTTCTTGCTTGATGTGCAATACTGATAACTGAATACTGATAACTGAAGACTGAAGGCTAACCGCTGCCCGCTCAATGCCCAATTTTCAAGGTAATCGTCTTCGCAATCCGCTCGCCATCCATTGCAGCACTTACAATACCACCGGCATACCCGGCGCCTTCGCCACAAGGATACAGGTTGGAAAGTTGCGGATGTTCCAGGGTTGTTGCATCTCTGGGGATCCTTACGGGTGATGAGGTGCGGGATTCTGTGGCAACAATGACAGCGTCGTTGGAGTAATATCCCCTGATCTTGTTGCCAAACAGCTGAAAACCCTGTTGAAGGGCGGTGGTTACAAAGGGGGGCAGCACTTCCCATAAGGGAGCGGAATGAAGCCCCGGCAGGTAGGAACAGTCCGGAAGTGTTTGAGACTGTTTGCCTTCACAAAAATCAACCATGCGTTGAGCCGGAGCCACCAGCCGGCCGCCTCCCGCCGTAAAAGCCAGCTGCTCAACCCATTGCTGAAAATAAAGCAGGAACAGGGGACTGTTCAATGCTGCCCCGTATGCTTTTTTAAATGCGGGAATCGCATGTACATCCTTTTCTTCCACCTGTACCACAATCCCGGAATTAGCATAGGGGTTATTGCGTTTGGAGGGCGACCAGCCATTGACCACGATCTCCTGCTGATCCGTAGCGGCGGGCGCAATGATACCGCCGGGGCACATGCAGAAGGAAAATACACCGCGGTCGCCCACCTGCTGTACCAGGCTGTAGGAGGCCGGGGGAAGCCATTCACCGCGGGAATCGCATTTGTATTGTGCCTGGTCGATCAGGGTTTGCGGATGTTCTGCCCGTACGCCCAGGGCAAAGGGCTTGGCTTCAATCAGCAAGCCTTCGTTGTGGAGCAGGTGAAAGATATCGCGCGCAGAATGCCCGGTTGCCAGGATCACGGCTGCCCCGGTAAAGGCATCGCCATCAGCAGTGGTTACTCCTTTAAGACTGTTTTTGCCGGTGATGAAGCCGGTTACTTTTTTATTAAAATGAACGGCGCCGCCGCTTGCCAGGATCTGCGCACGCATGGCCGTAATGATCTGGGGCAGTTTGTTGGTGCCGATATGCGGATGCGCCTGGTATAATATTTTTTCCTCAGCGCCAAAGCGCACAAAGGTGTTCAGTATCCTGTTGATGTCGCCACGCTTGTTGCTGCGCGTGTACAGTTTACCATCGCTGTACGTGCCGGCTCCGCCTTCTCCGAAACAATAATTGCTTTCCGGGTTCATAACGCCCTGTTTATTGATGGCCGCCAGATCGCGCCTGCGGGTACGCACGTCCTTGCCCCGCTCCAATATAATGGGTTTGATCCCTTTTTCAAGCAGCTGCAGGGCGGCAAAAAGTCCGGCCGGCCCGGCTCCCACAATGATCACTTCCTTTGTGGCTGTATGTACATCCTGATAAACCGGCAGGATCAGTTCCCGTTCTTTAGCCGGTTCATCTACATAAACCAGCAGCGAGAGCTGAATCATCGCCTGGCGCCCGCGGGCATCAATGGAACTTTTTAAGATGGTATAGCCCGAAATGGCCCCGTTGTTTTTACCCAGGGTACGGGCAATAAGGGGAAGAAGTTGTTGCGCGTCTTCCGCCTCTTCGGGCTTTACGCGAAGCGTGATGGTTTGCTGCATATGTCCGATTTTTATCCGGAAAATTTTTGCAAAGAAATGAAAATTTTGCGGCAGATGCTATAAAAGTATTCAGGAAGAAGCAGGACGCGATCTGCCCGGCCGGGCCGCTGTTACGTGGATAGCCGAGGGTAAAAAGACAGAAGGCGGACCGGTACAGCTACCCGAATCCTGGCACCGTGGTGGGTGAATGCAACTGCAAGAGCCACGCAAGGAACCGGGATGACCAGCGATTTTCATGGCGACCATTGCGGATACATTGCACATTGTGGTTAACTGCCAAACCGCAAGGAGCGCGAGGTTTTTCGCCAAGGACGCGAGGACATTCGATCTTTCCTGCGACCGTTGCGGTTTCTTTGCGGGCGTTGCGGTTACACCTTAAACCGCAAAGAATGAAAGGTTCGCTTGCAGCGCTCCTGAAGGCATTTAGCCCAATAACCTTCGTTGCGACCACTGCGGATACATTGCACATTGCGGTTAAATCGAACCGCAATCAGCGCATCTGCGGCAATCATACCATTCATGATTCCATTTTACCGCAACTGCAAGGGCACGCAGGGAACCGGGATGACCAGCGATTTTCGTTGCGACCATTTCGGATACATTGCGTCCTTCGCGGTTAAATCAGACCTGCAATTGACTATCTGCAGCAACTATAAAAATCGCTTAGGGAACAACATCGATTTATTATTGGCAGATCGGATGCACGTTCAAATGGCTCCGGGTATATATAGGGAGCAGTCCTATCCGGCCCGCCTCATGGCCTGTTTGGTCTTCGGGAACCGTTTACCGGTTCGCTTGTGCAAAAACCGGGCAACCGGTTTCGGCTGTGCCAGGTGATCGGGGCGCTGCGTTGGCTGTGGTACAGGAGTGAGCGGCATCATAGTGGTTACCGGTGCTGCTGCAATGGCGGGTTGCTGAGCTGCTGCTTCCTGCAGCAATGCGGTACGGTGTGCTTCCAGTTCCGCTTTAAATTGTACGGCGTCTTCCAGTGCAGACCGTACCTGGTTCAGATGAAATTGCTTTACCAGCAGCATCGGTTGGCTGTATTTTTCCAGGCGGAGATCCAGGAATTCGATCCGGCATTCGGCGCGGTGTATTTGATAGCGGCATTCCCGGGCCCGGTAGCCTTCCTCCATCCTGGATAATCTGCTATTAAGGAGTAATACGTCCAGCTCAAGGCTGCGGCGTTCTTCCGTTACTTTGAACACCATCTCTTCGTGCACTTCCAGCCTGTGCTCAAGCACATCTCTTTTCTTTTGCAGTTTTGCGATGGTTTTGGATACGGTTTTAAGGGCCACATCACAATCGGTGACGGTTAACAGCCCTGTTAAATCATAGATGGCCATAACGTTTCATTTTTGGTTATATATTAAAATAAATATACAACTATTGAAGGCCAAAAGCAAATAATTTTTGTTAAAAACCGGCAAATGACAACCTTCCTGTAAGCAAGCAGCAAGTGCAGTGGGTATGCTCGTTTTAGCGCCCGGTTCAGGCCATTGTCCGGCAACCTGTAACCGCATGCCCAGGTTTTTTGTCAATTTAATCCCTGGGTGGTTCCCGGGCGCACCTTGCACATATAAAGCAGAATGATCTGCCGGATAAGTCCGGATTTTATCTGAAAAATTTTTGCAGGGATATGAAAATTTTACGGCAGATGCCGGAACTTTATCACATGAAAAAGCAGGCTACTGTTTCTTTAACCGCAAGATTGATGAAGTTTGGCGAAAATGGCGATAAGACGGGCTGGACCTATATTGAAGTGCCGGCCGATCTTGCACAGGAATTGCTGCCGGGCAATAAAAAAAGCTTCCTGGTAAAGGGCACCATCGACAGCCATAAGATTGCCGGCGTTTCCCTGCTGCCCATGGGCGGGGGAAATTTTATCCTGCCGGTGAATGCTACCATGCGGAAGGGCATCCGTAAAAAGGAAGGCGCACTGGTGGAACTGCAATTGCAGCTGGACCCCAAAAAATATGAGCTCAATAAAGAACTGCTGGATTGTTTAGCTGAAGAGCCCGAGGTACTTGCATTTTTTAGGTCGCTGGCGCCCTCACGCCAGAGTTATTTCAGCAAGTGGGTGGATGCGGCAAAAACAGATGCCACGAAGATTACCCGCATTACCCGGTGCATTTACGCGTTACAGCGTAAATGGGATTATGGCCAGATGATCCGGTTTTATAAAGACAAGGAAGTATAGCTTTAAAAGCAATTCATCGGTGCACATGCAAACGGGCTTTTTCGCTGACCTTACAGATTGTTTTTTAGCGGATGGGTATACGGGCATTTTTCCGGGATCCCTCCAAATCCGTTTTTGAAAGCATTAACCGTTTCCCGACATTTGCAGCAACTAAGCCAGACAACATGAATATTGATTTGCAAAAAATCAACAACCCTTTTTTTATTGGTATTGCCGGCGCCGGCATGAGTGCGATTGCACAGTATTTACAGGGTATTGGAAAGAATGTTTCCGGAAGCGACCGGTTTTTTAACGAGGGGAAAGCCGGGGATATTAAGGTAAAGCTGGAAGCTGAAGGAATCCGTTGTTTTTTACAAAACGGGGAGGGAATTACACCGGACACAGACCTGATCGTGGCATCCACGGCCATCGAAGATACGGTAGAGGAGATCCGGAAGGCCAGAGCATTGAATATTCCGGTGATGCACCGCTCCGAACTCCTGGCGCTGATCGCTGCCAGTAAAAAGACCATTGCCGTAGGTGGTACCAGTGGTAAAAGCACCACTACCGGTATGTTGTTCGATATTTTGCAACAGGGAGGCCTGCAGCCCTCGGTGATCAGCGGGGCAGGATTGGTAACCCTGATAAAAAAGGGAAAAATAGGGAATGCCTTTGTAGGTGCCGGGGACTGGCTGGTCATTGAGGCCGATGAAAGTGATGGGTCCATTGTGCAATATCATCCCGAAGTGGGCTTATTACTGAATATTGAAAAGGATCATAAAGAGCTGGGAGAATTGATGCAGGTATTTGAGACCTTTAAAAACAACAGCAACCGTTTTTGTGTAAACCGGTCGAACGCGCATGCTGCAAAATTATCTGCAGATCCGGCCAATGATTTTTGTGTGGATGGAAACGGTGCTGGTGCAGGGTTTCGGGCAACCGGTTTTGTACAGAACGGCTTCCACATATCTTTTGCGCTCAATGGGCAACCATTTGAACTGAACCTGCTGGGACATCATAATATGGAAAATGCGGTGGCTGCGGCCACTGCCGCGGCACTTGCCGGCGTATCCCTTGAAACAGCTGCCGCTGCATTGAAACAATATGAAGGTATTTACCGCCGGGCACAGGTCCTTGGCCAAAAGAACGGGGTTTGGGTGGTCGATGATTTTGCGCATAATCCCGTTAAATGTGCGGCGGCCATCCGTTCCTGTCAGCCGGTGTCGGACAAAGTGGTGGCCTGGTTTCAGCCCCATGGGTATACACCTACCAAATTTTTACGTAAAGAGTTTGTGGAAGAAATCGGCAATGCGTTAAGACCACAGGATGAGATCTGGATGAGCGAGATTTTTTATGCCGGGGGAACTACTACAAAAGATATTTCTGCCGGAGACCTGATCGGTGATCTGAAAGCGGCAGGTAAAAATGCCTATTTTGTAGAGAACCGGGACCAGCTGCTTTCCGCAGCAGGCAGTCATCTGCAGCCGGGCACCACCTTGCTGCTAATGGGCGCGCGGGATCCTTCGCTGGAGCAATTTGCTAAAAGGATTTACAACGAGCTTTAGATCGCGGCTCTTGCAGCAACGATCTGGTTATGATTTTTTGGCTGAAACAGGTAAAAGCACATAACCATAAGCAGGCTATAATTGGTAGCATCACTTGGGTTATCGCCTTCCACGGAACAAACAGCTACCGGTTTTTGACCGGCCTCGTCGATGATCTCAATAACATTGTTATTGTCATTCTTAAAATTCAGGTAAAACCGTTTGTCGTCTACTTCAATGTATTTCTGGCGTCCTTCCCGGGAAATTTTACCCAGTTCTGCCCCATATTCATTTTGTAATACCCGCTTGTTCTTAAAAAGACCTTTCTTTTTATAATGAAACAGTCTTTTTTCCCCATCTTTTGATTCCAGGTAAACCGAATCGGATTTCGGTTTGTAGGCAAGGGTTAGCATTTTTTGACCATTGTACCACAATCCAAATCCGGTACTACCTAGGCTGGATGTAATAGTCTTCCATTGCATAACAAAAAATTTATGCTGCAAAGGTACAACCGGAAACGAAGGGATGGGGCGTTTGTTAAAAGAATTAATGTAAAGTTAATACAAACTTAATGTTGAGTTCATTTTGTGCACATTCAACGCACAAACGCGGTTGCTTAACCGGTAATTCGTTGATTGTGATCAACTTGCCATTTTCCCGTGAAGCAGCAGATATACCAGCACCAGCAGGATCAGCAGGATGAGGATGGAAAAATAAAGCCACCACTGGGGTTGCAGATGCCGTTTATTGCGGGCATTTCTTTTCTTTTCGGTGCGTTTTCTCAGGTCGCGGTTCAGGGCTTCGGCAATCAGCACTAACCGCTCCGGGTTTTCCACTTCCTGTAAACCTTCTGCTGCATCATTATAAAACGCATCCTCCAGTAATTGCCGTTCTACCTCATGCTCTTCTTCCTTGCCCAGCTCTTTCTTCAGGTAACGGAGCAGGGTTTCCTGGCTTACATTTTTATTCAGATGGGATAATATGTCTTTTAAATCTTCAGCCATTCTCTTTTTTTGCTTTTTTAAGCATTTTTTGAATCAGCAATTTCAGGTTCCGCTTGCCGTTCTGAATATAACTCTTTACCTGCAACAAGCTATATCCTTCGGACGCGCTGATTTCCTGGTAACTCTTTTTCTTCAGGTAAAACAAAATTACTGATTGTCGCTGCTCCTCGCTCAGCGCATCCAGGGCGTCTTTCAACAGTTCAGGACTGATGGCTTCCTGTTCCGGCACTTCTTCCGGCTCATCAGCGATCTGATCGTTTTCGGTTAATGCCACGGGAATGTTCCGCTTTTTATCGCGTAATACCGTAAGGCAATGATTCTTGGCCACCGTGTATAACCAGGATTTAAAATAGTCGATCCGGTACTTGTGCACTTCCTGCACTACCTTCAGGAAGATCTGCTGAACGGCATCCTGTGCCTGGGTTTCATCTTTAAGGTATTTCATGCATACCCCAAAGAGCAGCAATGTATACCGCTCCAGAAGGATCCCCAGCCACGCACTGTCGTGGTCCTGCAGATACCGGCGGAGCAATTCCTGGTCGCCTATATGGTCATAACGGCTTTGGTTCACGCAAATAAAGGTATTTAAACTATTGATAAGATGCAAGAATGTAAAGATTCCATATCAATGAGGGAGGTTTAATGTTTAAAGTTACAGGCCTGCCCGCCGAGGCGGGTTAAATCCGGTTTTATACTCGTCAATGCTAAACACGCCTCACAATAGCTATCAGATTCAGCAATCAGTTATCAGATGATTCCGTTCGTGATATGCAGATCTGTTACTCAATGCTATCCCTCAATAGAGGTGTGATCACCTGAGCATGACTGATAACTGAGACTGAACGCTGAAAACTGAACACTGAAAACTGAAGACTGATGGCTGAAAGCTAAACGCGGATAGCTTTTGGGGATATGGAGACAGGGGGACCTGGTGATTTTTCAAACATACAAAATGATTTACGCTTACGGGTGCTAAATGCTAAACGCTGAATGCTAAACGTTGTTTAAAGCTCCGGAATAGATCCCATTTGGTACCAGATTCCAGATCACCGATGGCGAATGCAAAGCTGAAAACTGAAGACTGATAACTGATGGCTAATCGCTGATAGCTGATAACTGATAACTGAAAACTGATGGCTAACAGCTAAACGCTAAAAGCTAACCGCTCACTTCTGACTTTAATATTTATCTTTATCCTTCTTTAAAAACAGAGCTATGAAATATGGGATCGTGGTGATGCCGGTGACACCGGTTCGGAAGAAACCGCATCATAAATATGAAATGGTGAACCAATTGCTATTCGGTGAAAAGCTGGCCATCCTTTCTTTTAAGGAAAAGGGCTGGTACAAAGTAAAAAGCCTGTACGATGGGTACAAGGGCTGGATTACCCATCATATGTTTCATGAAATTGATAAGGAAACCGCCCGGAGCCCGCTGCAGCCGGCCCTGGCGGGTGATTTATTAAATACCATCGAAGTAAACGGGCTGCCCATGCATATACCCATGGGGGCCAGTATATGGAATCCCATACAGGGCAGGGGAGCGGTTGGTAACTGGGAATATCATTATGACGGCGCTGTTGCAGCCCCAGCAGTAACCCCGGACGCCTATCGTATTGCCATTGAAAAATATGCCCGCCAATGGCTGAACGCGCCTTATTTATGGGGTGGTAAAACCATACTGGGCGTGGACTGCAGCGGCTTTGCACAAACCATTTTTAAAATGGCGGGGATCGCATTGCTGCGGGATGCCTGGCAGCAGGCCCAGGAAGGAAAAGCCGTGAAGAAACTGCAGGATGCCCAGGTGGGAGACCTGGCATTCTTTGATGACCGCCAGGAAATTGTACATGTGGGCATTCTTTTAGGGCCCGACAAAATCATCCATTCTTCCGGGAATGTGCGGATTGATACCATCGACAAAAAGGGGATCATCCACAGTGAAACCGGAAAGCGTACCCATCAGCTGAAGCTGATCAAGCGCATGCCGCAGTTTAATCTCCCTGAAGATAGAACTGTTGGAAATATTGTCTAATGGAAAAGTAACCACCCCGGGGAACAGCGCGGTTATTGACGTAGTTCATACGAAGCGCAACCAGTAATGCCAGTTCTCCGCCGTCTTTTATATACCAGCCTACGGATATGGGCGGGGAGGATGATCCCTTGGAGGTAAGATTGGTCAGCGCTCCATCGCGAATGCCCTTGATCTTTGTCAGTAAAAGTTCTTCTCCCTGCGGAAGGTCCCTTGCTATTTTCTTGCAGATCCTTTTGTATTCTTTTTGCACCGCTTTGACTGTTTGAACAGTGCTATCAAAAAAACCGGTGATCTGGTAAAAAACAAAGGTGTCAAGCGCATGGTCTTTATGCCGGATCACCAGCTGCTTTTCTCCCAGGAGCATTTCTACCCTCCGGGCACGGATGGCAAATGGATTAAATGTTTTGTAATCGCCCTGTATGTTAAAAAGGCTGGTATCTGTTTTTGGTGTGTCTTCCGTAACCTTCAGCTCCGGATCCGTTTTAACAGCGTTCACAAAGTCTGAAAACCGCCCGGCAAACGGGTTTACCCTGAAATACTCTTTCACCACCTTATAAAATTGTTCCTGTGCGGAAGCCGGGGCCGCAATTCCTATTAGGAACAAGATGATAAGCAGGTGTTTCATAAAACAAATCGTTAAGCAGGCATTTCTTTAAACTTTTTCTTGTAGTAATCGATCGCTTCAGAGATAATGGACAACGCTGTTTCCTTATCCTGGAAGGTGTCGATCTCTACTTTTTTGCTTTCAAGTACCTTATATTGTTCAAAGAAATTGCGCATTTCCAGCAGGAAGTGATGCGGTAATTCGTCAATATTTTCGTAGTGGTTTACAGAAGGGTCGTCAATGGCTACGGCAATGATCTTATCATCCCGCTCCCCGCTGTCGATCATCTGCATATTGCCGATCACCTTAGCCCTTACGAGGCAAAAGGAGCGGATGGTTTGAGAGCAAAGCACCAATATATCCAACGGATCATGATCCTGTCCCAGGGTTTTGGGAATAAAACCATAATTAACCGGGTAGTGGAAGGAAGAATAGATGACCCTGTCCAGCTTTAACAACCCCGTTTCTTTATCAATTTCGTATTTAGCACGCGATCCTTCCGGTATTTCAATGATCGTATTTACAATTTCCGGTGCACCTGCTCCATAACTAACTCCGTGCCATGGGTGTGTAATTGTTGCCATCGTATTCATGTTTTTTAGTCAATAAGGATCGTTACTTCCTGTTCCCTCTGTTCAATCAAAAATAACGAGTTTTTTAATCGGAATGTTTTTCCACTACTATTTATTGTAAACGGTTTATTTATTGGGGTCGAACAGGTATTTAAAGTCAACCAGCCAGGCTCCGTCTCTTTTTACGACTTTCAAAGTGTCTTTATTGTTTTTGTAATAAGAGTTGGAGTAAACGATAATGCTTACGGAATCGTTCAGCAATTTACGCTGATGGATATTGATGGAAGCATCCCAGAGCCCCTGTTTTTCATCAGGGCTGCGCGGCATGCGGGCTACAGCATCCAGGCGTTCATCATTGGCCGAATCGTGCAGCATATAACTGGCCGCACTTTTAAAATTTCCTCTGAGAGCGGCCTGTATAAAACTGCGTGCGGCATCGATATCTGAATCGCCGGGCTCATTTTTATCGGCCTTATCGGGCAAACAGGCGGACAATAAAAAAAGCAGGAATAAAAAGTAAAAACCAGTTCTTTTCATTCCTGCAAGATAAACAACTTTATGCTCTCTTACTGCTTATTTTGCCTTTTCCAGACTTTTCCGGATCTCTTCTACTTTTTTGGGATCCACATGCTTCAGAATGCTGTCGGCCATTTTTTGTGCCTGTTCAGAGTTCACCATGCCCTCAAGTTCCTTCAGTTTTTGAGGATCTACATTTTTCATTGCGCTGTCGGCCATTTTCTGCGCCTGTTCCAGTTGCTCCGGCGATACATTGGGATGTTCCAGGTTTTCGGTACCACCGTTTTCCTGCATTTTGCTCATACCCATTTTCATCAACGCGGCCATGGAAAAATCTACTTTCCACTGACCGTCTTCTTTCACCAGTGATATTTCAGAGGGATCCTGTTTTTTGCTTTTGCTGCTTACTTTAACGTATGCGGTGTCGCCGGAGATCCGGGGATCGCCAAACTCTACGTCTTTGAATTCTTTGGTGGGGTCTGTTTTTTCGGCGGCTGTATCCATCTTCTGGGCCATATCCATGCCCTTTTTGATCATATCCAGTGTGGATTTACTGTCTTTCGTGGCCAGCTTTGCCGCACCGTCGATGTCTTTTTTTGCAAGTAGCTCAAAGAAATGCACCAGGACCGCTTTGGGGTCGCTGCCTGACTGACATCCTATAACACCGGCCATCAGCAGGAGGGCAACGGGTAGCAACTGAATTACTTTTTTCATAATGTAAATTGGTTTTAGAGTGCAAATGTAGGTACTTATCGGCGATGGTGTGCCCGATCACCAATATAAGGGACATTTGGTTGCCGGTCCTATGCTATTGAAGCACATTATAATTGATCTTTTGTACCAGGCTGGTCCATTCATTTAAAAACAGGTCGTCAATAGCGATGTAAACCGGCGGGGTCTGTTTACGGATCACCGGTGAAAGGCGGCCATTCATGCTTTTGTTTACGCTTTTAAATACAAACTCGGAACAATACATCCGGTCGTTGGTATCAAAGTTGAAGAAGAGATCAAAGGGCAGTTTATTTTTATAATGCTCCTGTACGATGGCCATTAACCGCTGCTGTTCTTCCCTGGTAAGGCGGTACCGGTAAATGGCGATGCGGTCGGTTTCTCCTGGTTTGGAGAAGCTGTCCAGCGGCTCTTTCTTCAGTGCTTGTGAAGGGTTGTAACTGCCGCCGATGGCATGATATACCCATACGGTATCCTTTTCCACATCGATGATACCGCAATGCGAAAACGAAGTATCCCTGCGGTTAAATTTACGGGTAGCCTGGCTGGTGGCATCTGTTCCGTTCCGGAGTACCAGGTCTCCGGGATGCAACAGGGGCTTCAGCTGGTTCAATGCCTGCTGCACTGCCGGGCCGGACGGTGGTACCGGACTGCGGTTGGCCCGGCAAGCAGTCAGGAGCAGCAAAAGAAAAAGGCGGCCCCAAGGCCACCCTTTAAAGGTAAAATGGAATATGCTACCCCTGTTACTTTGTATGCTGGGTAAAGCGCTGCTCCTGCTCTTCATGTTCCTGATTATACGCTTTAATGATGGCTTTAACCAGCCGGTGACGTACCACATCTTCTTCATCCAGTTCAATATGACTGATGCCGGGGATGTTCCGCAGGATCCGAGACGCGGTTTGCAGACCGCTTTTCTGGTTGCGGGGCAAATCCACCTGCGTCATATCGCCGGTAATGATGGCCTTGGCATTGGCGCCAATACGCGTTAAGAACATCTTTAATTGCAGATCGGTTGCGTTCTGTGCTTCATCCAGGATGATAAAGGCATTGTCCAGTGTACGCCCGCGCATATAAGCCAGCGGAGCAATCTCAATGGTGCGTGTGGTCATGTAATAGCCCAGCTTATCGGCGGGGATCATATCATCCAGCGCATCGTAAAGCGGCCGCAGGTAGGGATCGATCTTTTCCTTCAGGTCGCCCGGTAAAAAGCCCAGGCTTTCACCGGCTTCCACCGCGGGTCTTGTAAGAATGATCTTCTTTACCTGTTTATTCTTTAAGGCTCTTACGGCCAGGGCCACTGCGGTATAGGTTTTACCGGTACCTGCAGGTCCGATGGCGAAAAGGATATCGTTCTTTTCGGCTTCCTGCACCAGCTTTTTCTGGTTGGCCGTTCGTGCACGAACCGATTTTCCGTTAGGACCAAATACCAATACTTCGTTGGGATTGCGCTCCTGAAAATGATCGATCGTTTCCATATCGTCGCCGCCCAGGATCTGGTCAAAATAGTTTTCACTTAAATGACCATTGCGTTCAATATAGGATACGATGAGATTTATTTTTTCTTTAGCCTCTGCGATCTGTTCGGGGGCACCGCTTAACTTTATCTGAGTGCCACGGGAAAGTATTTTAAGGAGTGGAAATTTTTTCTTCAGGATATCCAGTTTTCCGTTGTTGACCCCAAAAAAATCGATGGGGTTCACTGTTTCCAGGTTAATAATTGCTTCTGTCAATGTTTTCCGTATTTAAATTAAAAATCGTTCTTCTCAAATTTATACAACACTCTGTAAAGTACTGAATTTATTTTATGCACAGGTGTGTATTTTGTTAAAAAGTGACGGATCCTTTAGTTATCAGTTATAAGTTATCAGTCTTCAGTTTTCAGTTTTTAGTTTTCAGTCTGGAGACAAGCAAAACTGATAACTGACAACTGATGAAGCAGAGATACCGATAAATAATGTTATTTTGCCCCAAAAGTTTTTATATGGCAATTATAGCGCCTTCATTATTAGCAGCAGATTTTCTCCATTTACAACGGGAGGTTGAAATGGTTAATAACAGTGCGGCAGACTGGCTGCACCTGGATGTAATGGACGGATTGTTTGTGCCCAATATCAGCTTTGGGCCGATGATCATTGAATTTGTAAAAAAGGTAACTACAAAGACCTGTGATGTGCACCTGATGATAGAAGAGCCTTCGCGCTATTTTGAACAATTTAAAAAAGCCGGTGCTGATCATATCAGCATTCATATAGAAACCTGCCCGCGCCTGCACCAGGATATTCAGCAAATAAAGGCCATGGGTTTAAAAGCCGGGGTAGCCATCAACCCGCATAATCCTGCCGGTTTTCTAAGTGATATCATTGCTGATGTGGATATTGTTTTGGTGATGAGCGTGAACCCGGGTTTTGGCGGCCAAAAATTTATTCCCAATACCCTGAACAAAATAAAGGAAATTAAAAAACTCATTGTGGAAAAAGGTTCCCATGCGGTCATCAACATCGATGGCGGTGTAACGCTTGAGAATGCTGCGGAGATTGTGGCTGCGGGTGCAGATGCCCTGGTGGCGGGCAGTACGGTGTTCAATGCTGCCGATCCACTGGAAGCCATCCGGTTGCTGAAGCAGGCATAGCGGCTAAGATGCTTATTGAATGAGCGCCCCTCCAAAAAGCGGGTGGCTGATAATGTGCTATTGCTACCCTGTGAAAATAGCAGCGGGCTCATTTCTCTTCGGCAAAACAACATTGTGCTTACCTTTGCGTTCAATTTCTTATTTATTAAAAACGAATGCTTATGTTAAAACGACTTTTCCTCTTGTTTTTTGTAGCGGGTTTCTGCAGTGTGGGTTTTGCGCAGGTGCAGTTTGGCGTTCGAGCCGGTGTAAACTTTTCAAATGCTGTGGTGAAGTTATCGGATGGCAGTAAGATGCCCACCAGTTTATTAACCGGTTTTCATGCGGGCGTAGCGGCGGATATACCGATCGGCAATGAATTTTCTATAAGTCCCGGCCTGTTGTTTACAACCAAGGGCTATCAATATAAAGCGTCGGTTGACGGCGCTGTTGGAACACTGAACCAACATCCTTACTACCTTGAATTGCCCATCAATTTTATGTATAAGCCGGAGCTGGGCAACGGCCGTCTTTTACTGGGCGTTGGACCTTACCTGGCATATGGTATCGGCGGAAGATGGAAGGGCAAAGGAACCTCCGGCGGTACAACGATCAGCAAAACCGGTAGCCTGGAATTCAAAAGTGATATTTCATCAACCGACAGCAGCTACATGGATTTTAATAACCTGAAAACGGTTCCTTATGGAAAGCCTTTTGACCTGGGCGGAGCCCTGCTGATGGGCTATGAATTTTCCAATAAATTTTCTATCCAGTTAAATGGCCAGATGGGGCTGATGAATATCGTTTACAAAGTAGATGGAACAGACACCGGCGAGCAGCTTAAAAACATGCAGTTCGGACTTTCGGTGGGGTATAAGTTCTAAAGATTTCAGCTGCTTTTGGGAAACGATCCGCAGGATTTTAACAGGTAGCAAATAGCCCTGTAAATAAAAAAGCATGTCCCGGTAAAGACATGCTTTTTTTATGGATTATTGAAACCGGATCTAAAGGCCGATCGCAATTTTTAAAACATCTTCCATCCGGCTTACATAATGGAATTTTAATCCTTTTATAAAACCGGGTTCTACTTCTTCCACATCCTTCTGATTCTGCAAACAAAGCATGATCTCTTTAAGACCTGCCCGCTTGGCCGCCAGTATTTTTTCTTTAATGCCTCCAACCGGTAATACCTGGCCGCGCAGGGTTATTTCGCCGGTCATCGCCAGGTAAGGTTTTACCTTTTTACCCGTTAGTGCAGAAGCAATAGAGGTCATCATGGTAACGCCTGCACTGGGGCCGTCCTTGGGGGTAGCGCCTTCCGGTACATGGATGTGTATATTTTTCTTTTGAAAAAGAGCGGCATCGAGATGGTACTTTGCTGCATTGGATTTGAGATAGGTGAGGGCCGTGGTAGCACTCTCCTTCATCACATTGCCCAGGTTCCCGGTAAGATGCAGTTCGCCCTTGCCATCACTAAGGCTGGACTCGATAAACAAAATATCGCCTCCCACATAGGTCCAGGCAAGCCCAACGGCCACACCCGGGAGGTTTACTGTTTTATACAGGTCGTTGCTGTACCGCGGTCTGCCCAGGATCTCCTGCACATCCTCCGTGCCGAGGGGCGATTTTAACGTTGTGCCCATTGCCACTTTTTTGGCCTGGTTCCGCATAATGCTTGCCAGCACGCGGTCCAGTTCCCGCACACCACTTTCCCGGGTGTAATCGGCAATCAGCTGTGCCAGTACCTTATCGGAAAAACGGATATTGTTCTTTGCCAGTCCGTGTAACTCCTTTTGCTTGGGAATTAAATGCCGTTTGGCGATTTCGATCTTCTCTTCGATGGCATAACCACTCAGGTCAATGATCTCCAGGCGGTCGCGCAGGGCCGGCTGAATGGTCTGGATATTGTTGGCCGTTGCAATAAACAATACCTTGCTGAGGTCATATTCCAGTTCCAGGTAATTGTCGTAAAAGCTGTTATTCTGCTCCGGATCCAGTACTTCCAGCAAGGCACTGCTGGGATCGCCCCGGAAATCATTTCCCACCTTATCAATTTCATCCAGCACAATTACGGGGTTACTGCTTCTTACCTTCCGCAGGGATTGCAGAATACGTCCGGGCATGGCGCCAATATAGGTTTTCCGGTGTCCGCGGATCTCACTTTCATCGTGCAATCCACCCAGACTTAAGCGTACATATTTGCGGCCCAGGGCGCTGGCAATACTTTTTCCCAGGGATGTTTTCCCGATACCCGGAGGGCCCAGGAAACAAAGGATCGGGCTTTTCATATCGCCCTTTAATTTCAGCACGGCCAGGTATTCCAGGATCCGCTCTTTGATCTTGGCCATACCATAATGATCATGATCCAGGGTTTTTTTGGCGTTGTCAAGATCGTACCGGTCTTCCGTGTATTCTTCCCAGGGCAGGTCCAGCATCAGGTCTACATGATTATACACCACCGAATAATCCGGCGTGCTGGGATGCATCCGCTCCAGTTTTTCAATTCCTTTTTTAAAGGCTTCCTTTGCAGCTTCGGGCCATTTTTTGCTTTCGGCCTTTTTCTGCATTTCTTTTATCTCCTGGCTGTTGGTATCACCACCCAGTTCCTCTTTAATGCTTTTGAGTTGCTGTTGCAGGAAATATTCCCGCTGCTGCTTATCCAGTTCGGTGCGGGTCTTATTGGTTACCTTGTTCTTTAACTCTACAAATTGCAGCTCTTTTTGCAGCAGCTGCATCAGGCTGCCCGCCCGCTCCCGGATATCGTTCATTTCCAGCAGCTGTTGTTTTTCTTCAACCGTCGTATTCAGGTTACTGCTTACAAAATGAATAAGGAAGGAAGGTTTCTCAATATTCTTTAAAATGATTGAGGCTTCGGAGGGAATATTGGGCGACTGCTGAATGATGTTGGTCGCCAGGTCCTTGATATTGGCAATATGCGCCTCAAAATCGGCATCCGTAGGAGTTTCTGTATCCTGTATCCGTTTAATAACGGCTTTAAAATAAGGATCGTTGCTGCTTATTTTCTCAATAGAGAACTTATTCCGCCCCTGTATGATTACGGTGGTTCCGCCATCGGGCATCTTGATCAGCTTAATGATTTTGGCAATGGTGCCGATGCGCTCCAGGTCTTCCGCTTCGGGATTCTCCTGGTTGCTGTCCTTTTGTGCTACCACCCCAATAAATTTATTGCCCTTGTAGGCGTCGTTCACTGCCAGGATGCTTTTGTCCCTGCCAACGGTTATGGGCAGTACCACCCCGGGGAATAAAACGGTATTTCTTAACGGCAGAATGGCAATCTCATCGGGTATTTCATCCAGATTTTCATCCCCTTCATTCTCATTGAGCGGAATGATGGGTAAAAAATCCATCTCATCTTCCGGCCTAAAATTAATATCAAACTTCATAATCTTTTTTAACAGGACAAACTGGCATAGCCCGTTAGGCACGCCGGTTTTTTTTATTGAACATTTAGCAGGTCAATTGTAATGCCACAAACAAAAATGCGGAAAGATTGGCGGTTTTAAAAGTAAAAAATACCCTAACGAATGCCGGAAGGGGGTGCGATTCAATCCCGGCTCCCACTCAAAACGGGACAGTCAGAGTGTGGATCCTAAAAAGATTCCCTCTAAATGTATTGATAACTAATTATTTACGATTGATCCGAAACGCTTGTGCCCGTCTGCTGTTACAATGCAAATCCAACAGCCACCTGTAAGGCCTGGTTTTTCCATTTTTCCTGGCTGGGCAGGTCGCTGATATTGCTCAGGCCAACCACATACCTGCCAGATATCCGCAGGGCGCTGAATTTGAGCTGTACACCGCCTACCATTGAAAAATCACCTTTTTTAAAGGCTTGCTCCCCATTTTGCAGCAGGGTTTTGTTGGAACTGGTTAAAACACTAAACTGCGGACCGGCTTCAATATGTAAAGGTCCGGCCAGTTTTAAATTCAACAGGATCGGAATAGACAGATAGTTCAGTTTCGCTTTTGTCTGATCCTTGTTAAACCCTGGTAATACATTATTAAAACTGGTATCTCTTGTGCTGGTGGCCTGAGAGTAGAGCAGTTCCGGGTTTACACTCAGTTTATCGCTTACGCCAATTTCCGCAAAAAAGCCCACCAGGTAATTATAGTTAAATTCTTCTTTAAAACTCTTCCCATCGATTTTGGTAGCATTTACACCTGCTTTGGCACCAATATGAAATTGCGCGTGCAGCGACAGGGTAAAAAGAGTGCTGAAAATGAAAATGGCAGTAGTCTTTATTGTGCGTGTCATAAAATGAGGGTTGTTTAATATATAAAATTAGACAAAAAAAGCCAATGGTTTATCAAAAACGTGTTGAATATTAATGGAATTCAAAAACGGTGATCTCCGGAAGGATGCCCACCCGGCCCGGGTAGCCGATGAATCCGAACCCCCGGTTAACATATAATTTCTGATGTCCTTTTTCATAAAGACCGGCCCATTGCCGGTATACATATTGCACCGGGCTCCAGCGAAACCAGGGTAGTTCTACACCAAACTGCATTCCATGGGTATGACCGCTGAGCATCAGATCGATATCGGGGTATTTTTTATTCACTTCGGCATCCCAATGCGAAGGATCGTGGCTCAACAGGATCTTAAAGGGATAGTGCCCGCTGCCTTCCGCAGCTTTTGCCATATTGCCATAACTGTGAAAGCGGGCCTTGCCGCTGATATTCTGCACACCGATCAACCCGATCTGTGAGCCGTTCCGCTCCAGCGGCAAATGCTCATCCAGCAGCAGCCGCCAGCCCATCTTCCCGTGGATCGATTTCAGGCGCTCCAGGTTGGCGTCCTTCTCAGCAGCGTTTTTCCAGGGGTGATAATCGCCATAGTCATGGTTCCCCAATGTGGAAAACACGCCCATGGGCGCCTTCAAGCGGGAAAATACTTCCGTATAATGCTCCATTTCGGAAGCGATATTATTCACCAGGTCTCCGGTAAACACGATCAGGTCCGGCTTTTCATTCAGGATCATATCAATGCCCCTGTTCACCGCCGCCTTATTGCTAAAGCTGCCACTGTGCACATCGGAGATCTGTATCATCCGGAATCCCCGGAACCCCTCCGGTAAATGGGCATAGGTCAGCGGCACTTTCCGGATATGGTAATTGTATTTATTGCTGAGTCCGTAAACCAGGCTGGAAAAGATCGTACCGCCTGCGGCAATGCCCAGCCAGGTAAGAAAATTAGAGCGGGAAATGGTTTCTGCATCTGCTCCTGAAACCTCGCCCACCTCGTTATTGGAGGAAAAGAACTTTCCGCCCACCCATTGCGCCAGGCGCCGGATATCGTCCATAAGGAAAAAAACGGCCGCCAGGATCTTGCCCAGGAACAGGGCAAAGATGAGGGTGAAAATAACGCTCCTGCGCAACTGACCCGCTTCTGCCGCGGGCAGGTAGGGCAGCAGCAGGAGGGTACCCAGCGAAAGCACCGTAATACCCCAGTAGCTGATGGTAAAGATGGTACGGCTCCTTGGCGAGGAATAGGCAAACATCGAAGACCGGATGGCAATAAAAATATAAAGATCAATCAGCAGCATCACCAGCAACATCACCCACCAGAATGAGGCATTTCGCATAAAAAGGAAGATTTGACTCCAAAACTAGGTAAATTTTTGATCCGCGCCCTGTTATCAGCGGTTTGCAATTGGCCATTAGCAATCAGCCGTTAGCTTTCAGCGATTAACTATCAGCAATTAGTGTGACCGACAGCTAAAGCTGACACCGATGGCTGAAGACTGATAACTGAAGACTGATAACTGATGACTGACAACTGATGGACAAACGCAGATCACCGGCTGCTGACAGCTGGCAGCTTTTCGCTTTTTATCAATATTAAGACTGGCAAATACTTTACATTTGCTTAATTGGAAATTTTTAGCATTTTTTGCACCTGTTCAGAGAGAATTTAGAAAATATGGCGAAAATCATTGGCGTAGCAAATCAGAAAGGAGGCGTTGGTAAAACAACAACGGCCATTAACCTGGCGGCGAGTTTTGCTGTTCTGGAATATAAGACCTTGTTGGTAGATGCGGATCCGCAGGCAAACAGTACCACCGGGGTAGGGTTTGATCTGCACAATGTTACACATAGCTTATACGATTGTATGGCCAACCAGGCACCCGCCCGGGAGGTGATCCTGAAAAGCGATATACCGAATCTGGACCTGATTCCTTCACATATTGACCTGGTGGGCGCTGAAATTGAAATGATCAATTATCCCAACCGGGAAATGGTGCTGAAAAACATCCTGGAAGCGGTGCAGCATGAGTACGATTTTATTGTGATCGACTGTTCTCCTTCGTTGGGCCTCATCACGGTAAATGCCCTTACGGCAGCGGCCTCTGTAGTGGTACCGGTGCAATGCGAATTTTTTGCATTGGAAGGGCTGGGAAAGCTGTTGAATACAATTAAGATCGTTCAGAGCCGTCTGAATACCGAACTGGTGATCGAAGGCATCCTGATGACAATGTATGATTCGCGGCTAAGACTTTGTAACCAGGTGGTTAGTGAAGTAAGGCGTCATTTTGATGACAAAGTGTTTGACACCATCATTCACCGGAATTCGAAACTGAGTGAAGCGCCCAGCTTTGGAAAACCCGCCATTTTGTATGATGCTACCAGCAAGGGCGCCCTTAACTACCTGAATCTTGCAAAGGAGATCCTGCAAAAGAACGACATGACAAAGATTGCCAATGACGAAAAAATACTGGAATGATGCCCGTTCAATGTTCAATGTTTAGGTTCGGCATACGACCTTGAACCTTAAGCCTTAAACTTTAAACAGAAAAATGTCAACTACAAAACAAAATAAAGATGCACTTGGCAAGGGGATCCGTTCCCTGCTGGGGAGTATTGATGCAGAGCTGAAGAGCACCGGGGGAGAGCAGCTTAAAAAAACGGTGGTGGAAAATGCGACCAATATTTTAAGGATCCCTGTTACAGATATTGAAGTAAACCCCAAGCAGCCGCGGCATGATTTTGACGAACAGGCATTAAGAGAATTATCGGAATCTATAAAGATCCACGACATCATTCAGCCGCTGACGGTTTCAAAAACAGCCACCGGCAAATACCGGCTGATTGCGGGGGAGCGCCGTCTGCGGGCTTCAAAAATGGCCGGTTTAGTGGATGTGCCCGCCTATATCCGCCAGGCAAATGATGCACAGCTGCTGGAGCTGGCCCTGCTGGAGAACCTGCAGCGCGAAGATCTGAATGCGGTGGAGGTAGCCCTGAGCTACAAACGCATGATGGATGAGCTGGACTATTCGCAGGAACAGGTGGCCGAAAGAATGGGCAAGGACCGCAGCACCATTGCCAATTTTATCCGTTTGCTGAAATTGCCGCCGGATATTCAGCTGGCTGTACGCAGCGGAGAACTGTCGATGGGGCATGCCCGGGCTATTATCAATGTAGACACCGTAGAAAAACAACTCTTCATTTTTAAGGAAATAAAAGAAAAAGGGCTTTCGGTACGCCAGACGGAAGTACTGGTGCGTAACCTCTACAAACAGGCCGGTGCAGCCAAAAAGCCGGTTGGCAGAAGCGGCCTGTCCTCATCCTTTCAGCGGATCGAAGACAAACTGGCATCGCAATTTGATACCCGTGTAAAATTAAAGCACAGTACCAATGGCAGCGGGCAGATCACTTTTGATTATTATTCGGTTGAGGAGCTCAATAAGCTGCTGCACAACTTTAACGTATCTGTAGATTAATTAGTGCTTTATTTGCATCATGCATTTCCTGAACAAGATAATACTGCTCCTTTGCATTTTGGCAGGTATGACATTGCCCCTTTGTGCACAAAACACCGACTCCACTACCCGAAAGGACACGCTTCCGCTGAAGCCGGATACGGTAAAAGCTGCAGCGCTGCAAAAGTCTGCAACAAAAGCAAAAGAGAAATATGTGGATACGGTTGCAAGAAAGGATCCGCGGTACCGCAACCCCGGTACGGCCGCATTCCGGTCGGCCATATTGCCCGGGTGGGGGCAGGTATACAACCGGAAAATATGGAAGGTGCCGATCGTATATGCCGCGCTGGGTATTACCGGCGGACTCTTTATAGATAATTTAAAATGGTATAAGCGTTTTCGCTACGCGTTTTCCGTAGCCTCTGATATAAGTCTGGGAAAAGACAGCCTTACCGGACCCAATTATCAAAAAGTGTATGGTCAGTTAAAGCGGCCCTTTTTTGAGGGTCCCAACGGGCTGAATAAGGAAGGCTTAAGAAGCAACCGGGATCAGATCCGGCAGGACGTGGATTATGCATTTGTATTCTTCCTGATCGCCTGGGGACTAAACGTGGTGGATGCCACGGTGGATGCGCACCTGAGTACCTTTGACGTATCGCCTAAACTAAGCCTGCGGCTGCAGCCCGGTTATAGTGAAATGGCCAATACCAGCGGACTCAGCCTGGTGATGCGGATCAAATAGGCTGAAATCTCAAATTCAAATTACAAAATTCAAATCTCAAATGAATATTGCACTTATCGGGTACGGAAAAATGGGAAAAGCCATTGAAGCCATTGCACTGGAAAGAGGGCATGAAGTGGTATTGAAAATTGATGTAAGCAATGCGCAGGAACTGAATGCGGAAAACATCAGTAAGGCAGATGTTGCCATCGAATTTACCGGTCCGCACACAGCATTCGACAATCTCCTGAAGCTGATCAGCCTGGGTGTACCGGTGGTAAGCGGATCTACCGGCTGGCTGGAAAAGATGCCGGAACTGCTGGATGTGATCAATCAGCATAACGGCACCTTTTTATATGCCAGCAATTTTAGTATCGGTGTGAATTTATTCTTCGAACTAAATAAAAAATTAGCAGGCCTGATGCACAAACATGGCTCCTACGAGGTAAGCCTGGAAGAAATACATCATACCGAGAAAAAGGACGCCCCCAGTGGAACGGCCATCACCCTTGCGGAGCAGGTGATGGATGTATATACCGAAAAAGTAAAATGGGTAAATGATGTGGTACCCCGGCCCGAAGAATTGCTGATCACCAGCAAACGCATTGACCCGGCGCCAGGCACCCATACCATTACCTATGCTTCGGAAATTGATGATATTTCGATTACGCACACGGCACATAACCGCAAGGGTTTTGCCCTGGGAGCCGTGCTGGCCGCCGAATATATAAAAGATAAAAAAGGCGTCTTTTCCATGAAAGACGTACTGGATCTTTAACTGCATCCGTATATAAAAATGGTGTTGCCCGCTGCGTTTGCAGGGGGCAATTTTTATAATGGCTTACCCAAATAAAAAGCGGGCCCGGTTTTGATAAACGCAAGCGCTGGTACTGGCAGGAGGGGCAGCGCGGGAACGGTCCTCCGGAAATGATATGGGTTAATTTTTGTTTTGAATTTCCCGGAAATCCTTATTTTTAACCCGTAATAAACCTCGAAAATAAATAATCTATTCGGCTAAATTTGTGAAGACCTGAAAATTTTATGTCATCGCTTAGCTGACGCAATGGGTTTGGGAGGTTAAAACGATATTATTTCGTCACAGACAAAACCTTATGTATGGCGCAATTGACCGAACCTATGTTTAGCATTAATGGTACCCCGTTAATGCAGTTTACCTCATTTTCCCTTCAGCAAAGTATTTTTTCGCATCATCAGTTTACATTGGTATGTCCGGCCCAATCGATAGATGGCCGTACCGGCATGTTCACCGCCTCCAAGGAGATGATCGGGGGCAGCTTTGGCGCCCGCATCAGCGGCGTGGGCCTTTCGGGTACCGTATTGTTCAACGGGATCATTACCGGCGTGGAAACCGCGCGTTTTACAGGGCATCATGGAGATGTGATCATTACCGGGTATAGTCCTACAATTGTGCTGGACAGCGGCCCCCATTGCAAAAGCTGGGAAAAGAAGGCGCTGAAGAATATTGCGCAGGATGTATTAAAATTTTTTCCGGAAAACCTGTTAGAGCCCAAGGTACAGCCATTATATGGCGAAACACTGGCATATACGGTACAATATAAAGAAACGGCCTGGGAGTTTTTACAGCGGTTAACCAGCACTTATGGCGAATGGTTGTTCTGGGATGGACGGAGCCTTGTGGTAGGGCCGCCAAGGGATAATAAAAAAACCGAACTGGTTTATGGCCGGCATCTGTCGCGGTTTAATGTGGCACTGCAGGCAAGGCCGGTACGGTCGCAGTTGCTGGCCTGGGATTACCAGAACAGCCAGGTATACAGCAGCGAGCCGCAGGGGGTAGAACAGAAGGCGGGGCTGAACGCCTGGGGGGAACAGGTATACAAGGCCTCCCAAACCGTATACGGTACACAGCCCAAGCAATGGAATCCGCGCTTTTTAACCAATAAGAAACAGCAGGACGACCTGGTAAACCTCCGGAGTGCTGTAGAGAGCAGCAAGCTGGTACAATTTCATGGACAGAGTGGCCATCCTGGTCTGGCAATCGGTTCGGCGGTAACAATAAGCGGCAGCAATGTATTTACACTGGGCACAGAGGGATATGGCGATTACCTGGTAACGGGAATCAATCATCATGTAGACGCGCAGGGTAATTATGAAAATGATTTCACGGCCGTGCCTTCGGGCATCAAAGTGCCCCCGGTTTCGGTGCCGCGTGACCCGGTATCTGAAACACAGAGCGCGATCGTAACGGATAATAACGACTATAACGGGCTGGGCCGGGTGCGGGTAAAGTTTCACTGGATGAACGGATCGGAAAAAACACCGTGGATCCGCGTAACGAGTCCGCACGGAGGTGGCGCGAAAGGCCATTTTTTCATTCCGGAAATAGGAGAAGAAGTAATCGTGGGCTTTGAGAACGGGAGTGCAACAAAACCATATGTGATCGGTGCCGTGTATCACGGAAGTGCAAACAATAGTTTCAGCAATGCAGGCAACGATCTGAAGGTGATCCGCACACGCAGCGGACATACGGTGGAGTTCAATGACGCCGGCTCCGGCACGCATATCATCATCCGGGATCCCGGGGGTAATGAGATTTACCTGGATACTTCGGGAAAGAACATTACGATCACAGCCCCGGAAACCATGACCTTCAATGCAAAGAACATCAACATTAATGCTGATGAAAACATACGCACCAGTGCCGGAATGAATATTAACACCAGCGCCGGAATGAATATAGGCACAACGGCAGGGGCCAGTATGATGAATAGTGCGGGTGTAAATATTATGAACAATGCGGTGAAGAACCTGACCATGACGGCTACCAATATCATCGGAACGGCAGAAGACAACTTAACCCACAACGCATCAAACACTATAAAAAAACATGGCAATACGATTGAAGCCAGTGCCACAGAAGAAGACTTTAAAATTTACAGTGCTAAAAAGGTGGTAAGCAAGAGTGGGGAACAGGGAAATTTTGCATAACCAATAAGAAGAATGCCATGGGTGATATTATATTCAAAGCCAGGAATATTGTAGAAACTGCAAAAGATATAACATGGACGGCGCATGATGGAGATACCCAGTTAAGTGCGAAAGGATTTATGCGTAAAAACGGGGAGGCCGGTGAGCAGTTATTGCGCGGGGCGCCGCCAGCAAGAGCGGTTACCACCAAAAAGGTAAAAAAAATCATCGTTAATACCCCGCTTGCAGAAGGACTGGATGCCGGTGGAGGAAAACGCCCGGGACTTCAATATGGAGTTGCCTATGAGTTTGAAGCCGTGGAGTTTGATGGAGACGTGCAGCCGGATGATCATGCAACTATAAAATGGGGGTATAAATATCAAAATGAGGACGGAGTTGCCGATTTTGACTTTAATGCCACCGGTAAAAAAATATGGATCAACATTAGCACACTTGCGGTCTGCGGATGTGATTTAACGGTGTATGCGTATTTTTCGGGCAGAACCGCGGAGGCTGAGCGTACCGAATGGGTGCATTACCGGTTTCGATGGTTTTCCTTAAAGGATGTAACAAACGAAATAAATAACAGGGTTGTGGCAAATAACCCAAAATTGGGCGCTATCTTAATTGATCAATCCAATACGCCATTGTGCGGCATGGCGATTGTGTTCTATCTTTTTGCAAAAACAAATCCACAGGCGTATTCAAAGGCGTCCTTTGATCTGCACCGCAAAGGAGAGGCGGAATTCGGAACTTTTAAGCTAAAACCTAAGGATCCTGTTATCTATGAAATGGATCCGGCTGCTGCAAAGTATCCAAAACTTGGCGGAACCCCTATGCCTAAAATAGATTGGATCGATATGGTTACATTAAGAAACCAGGAAAATACATTTTTAAACTACACCGGTGAAGCAGGGCAGGAAATCTCAGGGATCAACTATCCGGATATGGTAGCGCCGTTACTCAAAAATTTTCTTCAGTTCAACGATGTGAAGGACAGTACCAATATAGGAATGAATCCCACGGCTGACAGTAAACAGTATTTGTTAGAGGAAATAGATGCGCAGCATAAAGCGGGCTATAATATTGCAATGTTAATAGATGCTGATATGCTAAAGGATAGCCCCAGTTATTTTGCTGCGGCAGACAATCCCTTCTCCTGGCGGTTTCACTGGATTATTTATGAAGGGAACTACAGCGTAAATATTCAAAACAATACCTGCTCTTTTTCCTTTTGGTGTTGGGGGAATCCTGTGAAGCTGCTGACGATAAAGCAAAAAAGTTTTGATACAAATATTTATGGGTATATAAAAGCCAAATAGTATATGACTGTCATTAGTAAAATAAATTATGGTCTGATTATTCTTTTGTTTTACCTCAGTGCCTGTTTTGACCGGCCCTCTGACACAGAAGTAAATGCATATACTGATCAATGCAATGCTTCTAATCTATGCAGAGAGGGGCTTGCGTTCACGCTGACCGGTTTCCAGATAAATGAAATGCAGGAGGTAAAAACAATTATCAAAGATGCAAATGGAACTATTGTAAAAGATACCATTCAAAAACTGGATACATTGAATGTTAATACATCTGTTAAGCCGCAAACGATCTTTGGATATACGTTAGACTCCTTTCATTTGAATAGTACCATTATGATTGAAATGGCGGGAAAAAAGCTGCTCCTTTCTGATTTTCATCTCAGCGCAAAAACGGGTAACAATGCCATGGGGGGAGCAGTGATTTATGATTGTGGTCTGGATAGCGCAACGGTAAATGGGAAAAGACGTAATTTCTATTATGGTATGACGCTGGATAAAAAGGATTTTTAATTGTGACCAGCATAATAAAATTTGGTTCTGAAGAAGTGATGATTCCAAATGGCAATGAGATATTTTAGGAAAGGACCGAAGGCCCATGGTTAGGATCAGCTCATAAAGCGCCTGTTCCCGATTGCTTGGTCATTCTGTTTAAAATATAAATTAATAAGCTCCTTTTTGAACATAAAAACAGCATATCCTTTTGGGCCAGACCGGCAGATCGTAATTCCCCGGGATGCGCTTTGCCGCACGTACGGTACGGTGATCACTTTTGATGAAACGCTGAAAGTACACTATGAAATGGATGTGGCACAACTGGGGAGCATGGAACAAGAAGGGTACCTGTTCCTTTTAAACCGGAAACAGGTATATGTCAATAACCAGGCTCCTCATCTGCTGGCAGACCGTTTGGCAGATGAGATGGGAGCGATCTTATATCCTTTACTGCTGATGGTTGACCTGGAAGGAGCATTTAAGCGGGTCGTCAATACGGAAGAAGTACTTGACCGGTGGAAAAAGAAAAAAGAGGAGATCACCCGGTATTATAAGGGCGCAATCGTGGAACAGGCAATGACGCAGATGGATCTTGTATTGAATCATGATCATGAACTGAACCAGGCGATAAGGAGCGACTGGTTTTTTGCGGTATTCTTTGCCCGTATTCTGGGTAAACGTGCTTTCAGTTACAAACAGGAACTGGATTTACAATTCCCGCTGGTTGCTTATGGACCGATGGTTAACTACCGGGTATTGGGCCATTTTGATAAAAAGGAAGTTGCTGAAAAAACATTTGCAATTCAATACAAAGGCAATGTTTGCGAGGAGCGAAGCGTAAATGATATACTGCAAAAAAGGCCGGTACCCCTGGAAAGGGCAATGGGCTACCCGGGTACTGAAGCAAAAGGTTCCGCAGTGTTAAATTATCTGATTTATAAGAAGGATTACTCCATACGTTCCGTTTGGGGAACGGTGACGTTACAAAGTGATCCGGAGCAAAAAGTGAAATTTGAAACCTACCACCAGGATACAAGGGACCGGCTGTTAAAAGAGGCTGTCAGCTTTGAGGAAACCGGGAAAAAGAATGCCTCGGTGGTTTAAAAACAAAGGAATGGGTCAAAAACATCTGGTTTGTAACGGTGCTGTTTGCCAATGTAAATTTGGTACCACGCCAGACAAACTTAAAGTAAAGCAAACAGATTTTTATATTAATGAAAACGCGCCGGGTCAAAAGGCCATCGCCAACACAATGGATATTGGTCAGCCTTTTGCAGCAAACACCTTTGGTGCGTGTAAAATAACCAAAAGCGCCTGTAAGCCCGCCATTACCCAATGGCAGGGGGTTCATGATAAGCTTACTATGGAAAACGGTGGCCATCCCCTGCTGGAAGACAGCAAGGCTGTTTGCGCGGTAGGCGGTAGCCCTTGTGTGGAAATCAGTTTTCATGGTCAAACGGCTAACGTTCATCCATCTTCCGGGCAAAAAACAAATGATAATACACAGAAAATATTAAATCCTTTTTTCAGTTTTATGGGTTTGGAAGAAATCGGATATACCCGCCTGCCACAAAAGCAATCTGCCAATGGAAACTAACAATCATCAGCCAATTCAACTGGTTCCGGTAATAAGCGGCGACCAGGTATTTGATAGCAAGAACCGTGTGCTGGTTTTAAAAAGAGCAGGGAATTTTACGGTTTCGGTAGCGGACCTGATAAACCCTCCCAAGGCTGCGCCCAGGAAGGGGGCAAAAAGCAAAGGCAGCGGTGCGCCGGCAGATGCTGCTTCGGGCTATGAAGGTATTAAATGGGTTTGGCGTATTGCCACTTCTGCTGCTGCCATAGAAGGGCTGAAGGATAACGACCGCAACCGCTCATTTAATGATGGGTTACCAAAATCGGGCAAGCAGATCTCGTTTCCTAAAATACTGGAAGGTGGCGGGCTGGTTTGGCTGGAGGCCTACAGGGAAACCCCCACAGGTTCTCCACTGAATGGGATTTTTGTTTGTGCCGTTGGAGAACCGGACCTGCTGGGTGTGGAATGGCGAAAATTAGTGAATAAAGTGGTTGATGGGAAGGAGGTCAGTGAGCCTGGTGAGATCATTACGGGGAAGGAGGCCCGGTTTGGTGAAACCGTTTTCCTGATGGTTTATACCAGGGGACTGTACCTGAATGACATTACCGTGCAGTTCCGGGACAGCGATTCCGGTATCAATAGCGATGACGACCTGCCTGCGTATCCACGTCAGAATGGTGTTCCGGTTAATAAATCTCCTGACAGCGATACCCCGGATAAATCGTTGAAAGTAGTGGCAAGAACGGTCAAATACGTCGAATTCAAGGGCGCTCAGGTCGTTTCAGAAAAAGCGAATGTGGCCGCGCTGATAAAAGAACAGCTCTCCACACTGGAGGGGGCTCCGGGGCAGTATATTCAGTGTGCACAAATTGAAGTGTACATCGATCCGTTCTGGAAATTTGATGGATTCGATCTTGCCCGTTACCTGAAAATTTATCCTACCATCTCGGGTGTAAAATTAAAAGGCGAAACAGCCCTCAGGAACGCTTTTATCGAGGTTAAGGAAAGCCAGTCCGTTGTGGAATCCAAATTATCGGATGTAGGCAACCAGCCGGTTCTGGCAAAAGACTTTGCGATGAATGTAGGTGCCTTCCAGCAATGCCGATATGAGCGGATTGTAGCACAATTGCCGGATGAGAAAAGCCCCGATGGCAAAACCGTACAGCGGCAGCCCGTTACGCTTTTTAATGAAAAGGGCACCAACCCGGATGATCAGCGGCTGAAAGAGTTTGAGGTAGTAGCCGGAGAAACAGCTAATGTTAAACAGATAACCGTTTCACTGGAAGAACTGTTTAATGATCCCGGCGATTGCATCAGTACTCCCAAGCATCAGGGACATAGCCTTACAATTGTAGAGCATCCCGAGCCGGAAGGCCCGGCAGCCGAAAAGGGAAAAGAAAAAAATACTTCGGTAACGTTTTCCGGAACGACCAAGGGCGAGTCTGTTTTAACCGGCGGTGCCAGCAGCAAAGAGCAGAAGCTGAAATCCAAGACAGCGTTAAAAGTATATACACCTCCTTCGGATGGAGATCGCAGGATCCAGTTTGATGCCCGTTTTATATACAACCGGGAGCCGATTACCATGAACCTGGGCGTTCAGAGTATTGACTTTCCGTATGCTTTCCGTTACTTCTGGCTGGGAAACAATGCTGCCGGAAAACCCTATGTTATCCGTGCCGCCACCTGCCGTTATGATCAGAACATCAGGATCATTACCTACCCGGATATTGAATGGAAGCTTGCGATCAATTTTAACAAGTATGATGCCGGTGATAGCGATTTTGAACAGGAGGAGAACAGGGGCACATCGCTGAGTGTTGTCAGCAATTCCATTCAGCGGAATCCAAGACATCGCCGGGAAATGAACCGGATGAAATGGTCTTCGCTCGGCGAAAAAAAATGGGGAGTGGCGCTTTCAGCAAAATGGGATGGTAAGGATGAAGTAGAGTTTTCTGAAGAGTTTAAAAAGAACCTGGAGGAGCGGTTAAAAGGCATCAAGGCACTTATCGAATTCATGGAGGCTTTCTTTTCTCCAAAGAACAGCAACGGGCAAAGAGACCCCGGGGCTGAAAGCACCCTGCAGTCGTACTCCAGGAGCCAGCAATCTGAAATTCAGGACCGGGAAAGAGACCAGCGGAAAATGGAAGAAAAGATCCGGCACCTGGAAACGGCAAAGGAAAGGTACAGGAATGCTGAGCCGGGCAGCCGGGAACAGCGGCAGGCACGTAAGGACATGGAGTCCATCCAGCGAAGTACAGAGCGGAACCTGGGTGGGCTAACAAAGAGAACGGTTGTTGGCTTCGACCTTTTCTGGCCTGCCTTTGAAGGCAGCTTTAGCTGGAAGTTGGTTAATACAAACGATAACCAGTCGGAAGAACACCGGCGGAAAGTGGGCGTGCTGCTCACGGGCAATATTGGTTTTGCTCCTTTGCTGGGCGCTTCCATTTACCTGGATTTCCTGGCGCTGGCACAGCGTTTGCACCCGATAGCCTTTGCTGTGATCGCCATTGCAGATCTTACCCTGAGCCTGATTGGTGACGGAAGTAAAATTGTTGCCGAGCTCCGGGCCACCGGAACAATAGGAGGAACCCTTACCGGATTCCTGAATACCCTTACAAAGGAAAATTCGTTTAACAGGGAAGACCGGAGCACCAACGATAAATCGGTGGCAACGGTTACCGGCGACGTGGACGTTACGGTAAAGGTGCAGATTAAACTAAAGAAGAAAAAGCACCTGGTATTTGTAACCATACAGGGCGAACTGAATGGTGAAGCTTCGGCAACGGCAAAATGGAAATCCAGGGCCGCAATAGACGCAGATAATAAGGGCTTCTTCGCAAATATTTACGGTAACTTTGACGGGCTGGTGATTATTGGCAAAGGGTCTGCCAAAGGAAGCATATCGCTTGATAAAGACGAAGAGGAAGTGGAAGCCGCCAGTGCCGGTGTGGGAGGGTCCATTACCTGGCAGGCGATTGATAAAAAGGATGAATCGCTGATCTCGGCCTGCCGGTTCGGTAGTTTTTAACGGTAATTATGAAACAATTAAAGCAAATAATATTATTGGCGGTTTGGGGATGTGCTCTTACCTCCTGCGCTCAAAACAGCACAAGGATGACAACTTCTATAAAGGATATTTACAAACAGGTTAAGTTTACAGATCAGGCAATTGAATACCGTGCCAATATACAGGTAGGCGCTTCCAGCTTTGAGTTTTATGTAAATGACGTACTGGTGGAGTATTATTTTGGTAACGCTAACGGTACCTTTAATACCAGCACCCCCGTAAACAATGCCATCCTGAAATCAGGAAAACAAAAGTGGAAGCTTATTTTGTATCCTCCATTTCTAAACGGTAAACAGGAACATACGCTTTCACGGAATCTGCTCGTGGAGATCGAAATGGAAGGATTAAGGGATACACCCGACGGAAAGGGGGTACGACCATCCGTTCCGCCAGCCCGGCTTATGGCCATTTCGCAGCAGGAACCAGGCAGCCTGTCTGCAACCGCCGGAAAACCGATGGCCGTATTTGAGGGCGAATTTAATGCCGCCGTTCCTTATACGCTGCCGGGCTGGGATAATAGCGAGGATTTAACAAAAGAGGATGAAAAGCAATTGCTGCAGGAGGTAGTTGAGGCAAATCAGCGTTACCTGGATCTGTTTAAAAATAAAGATATGAACGGCATTCAGGAAATGGTGTACAAAAAAGAACAGGAAACCCAGCAGGCAAATTTCGACGACCAGGCCGGAAGCATGGAGAACTATACTGCTTATGCCGAGGTTTTTGACCTGCCCGATGCTGAGTTTTTGCCGATAGAAAAGTACAAGCTGAAAATTTTTGGCAACGGCCGGTTGGTAGCCCTTGTAAGGAGCGATTTTCCAAATATTGATGAACCTGTTGTACGGATACGCTATTTAAAAAACGGAAGAAGGAAAATAAAGGCGATGCAGGGCATATTTCATAAGCCGGCGGGATCCGGTCATCTGGAATTGATCCGCTAATACCATGTACGCCGTTTTCAAAAAACTGCTTCGCGATCCGCTGTTCTGGTGGCAGGTACTGTTTTATGGTTTCCTGGCAATGCGTCTTAAAAATGATACTGAATACGTTTCCTCCTTTGTTTCCACGCAGATCATTCAGAGTGCATTGCTGGGTATTGCCTGGTTCCTGTTTTTAAAGAACGTTCCATTGATTGCGCAATCAAAAAAAAAGGCAGCTAACCATAAATCAGATCATGCAGCACGCCGGCAAAAAGGAAGTACCATCACTGCTGTCCTTTTTGCGATGCACTATGGGATGATTCACGTTGTTGCGTTTGGCTGGATCTATTTCTCCGGGCAGTTTATACTGCCGGATGCATTCACCCTGGGCGCCTTGATACTTACAGGGTTTGCCTATTATTTTGACAACATGCGGGACTATAAAAATACCGCGGAAGGACTGTCCTCTGTTTTTTTAAAGCCTTATTTCCGGATCATTGTGCCGCTATTTGTGTTGCTGCCCCTGCTGGATAGGGCGCCGGAATCCTTCCTGCTGGCAAAGGGACTGCTTGACCTTCTGATGTATATACTGTTAAATCCCCGGTACAGGAGTATGCTGAAGGCGGCATTAAGATGATAAACACAACGGGCACGCATTCATAAACACAATGCTGATGGCTGCACCTCATCACATATTGACTCAGCAGCAATCAACAATGCTGTACAGCAAGGCTATCTTCTCGATGTTTTTTCCGCAAACTGCGCCACTTTCCTTGCAAAGGATTTGAAGGCCGCCTTGGTAATTTCATCATCGCTCATCATCACCGGGATGCCCATATCACCACCTTCGCGAATGCCTTGCACCAATGGTATTTCACCCAAAAACGGAAGGTCGTATTCACTGGCCAGGCGCTTTCCGCCTTCCTGTCCAAAAATATAATACTTATTATCCGGTAATTCCTGAGGGGTAAAATAACTCATATTCTCCACCAGCCCAATGATGGGTGCATTCAGCTGTGCCTGTCCAAACATAGCAATGCCTTTCTTGGCGTCGGCCAGCGCTACATCCTGGGGGGTGCTTACAATGACCACGCCGCTTACATCGGCAATCTGCATCAGGGTAAGGTGAATATCCCCGGTGCCCGGCGGCATATCTACAATAAGATAATCAAGATCACCCCAATCCACATCCGTGATAAATTGTTTAATGGCGCTGCTGGCCATGGGCCCCCGCCATACCACGGCCTTGCTTTCATCTACCAGCAAACCGATGCTTAAGAGCTGAATGCCGAACCGCTCCAGGGGAACAATCATGCCCTTACCATTTACATCCTTCATCATGGGGCGCTCTCCCCGAACCCCAAACATAATGGGCACACTTGGCCCGTAAATGTCGGCGTCCATCAATCCTACGGCAGCGCCGGATTGGGCCAGCGCCAGTGCGAGGTTGGCGGCAACCGTACTTTTTCCCACACCGCCTTTTCCACTCACCACGGCAATAATATGTTTTACACCCGGTAATACTTTAGCCGGGGTGCTGGCGGCAGCCTGTGCTTTTGGTGCAGCACTGCCAAAGCCTACTTTTACCACCGCCTTTTCGTTTACCTGTGCTTTAATGGCCTGTATACAATCTGTTTTTACTTTTTCTTTTAGTTGTGCATCCTGGCTGGGCAGATCGATATTAAACGAGATATAGTATTTCTCGATTACCAGGTCCTTTACCATATCAAGCGCCACAATATCTTTATGAGACCCCGGAATATGAACCGCACTCAATGCCTGTAAAACAAGTTCTTTTGTCATTTTTTTACCAAAGCTTATGTTAAATTCACTACAATCCGCAAAGTTAAACATCCTATTGGGCATTTTGTTGTCTTATTTACAAATCGTTACTTAAATTTGAGGCTGTGAAGAAAATAATCATACCGGTTATTGTTTTATTATTTGTCATCCCATCAACTGCGAATGCCCAGTTTGAGAAGGCACGTGATTCGGTGATCCAGCTTTTTGGGATCGTAATGTCTTCCGACAGCCTGTACGGGATCCCTTCGGTAAGTGTTACTGTAAAAGGCTCTTCAAGAGGAACCATAACGAACAGCGATGGGGTATTTTCGATTGCCGTGCTGAAAGGAGACCAGATCGAATTTTCGCATGTTACCTATAAGCCGATATTGAAGCCCATTCCCCGCGACCTGGAGGGAAATCAGTATAATATGGTGGTATTGATGACGGAGGATACCGTCTATTTGCCCGCGGCGATCATCCGGCCCCGGCCCACACCGGAGCAATTCGCGCGTGATTTTGTAAGTCTGCACATAGCAGATGACGAGATGGAGATCATCCGGAAGAACAATACAAAGGAAATGCAGCGCGCCATGTTGAAGAAAACACCTTTTGACGGACGGGAGGTAACCAATATGCAGCTCAATATGATCTCCCAGAAAGCGCGCTACCAGGGACAGATACCGCCAATGAATATCTTTAATCCTGCCGCCTGGGCCGAATTTATCAAATCATGGAAGCGGGGCGATTTTAAGAATAAATAAACCGCCTAGGGTTTCTTGAGATAGTACTCAAAGATAAGGTCATCCTCCAGGGCAACAGCCGCATCCTCAAATACCGTAATAATAGCATCAAATTTTTCAAGCTGCCCCAGCGAAAGATGTACAAACTGAATCGTTACAGGAAGTTCAATGGAGCCTGTAAGTACGTCATAGAGCGCATCCAGGTTATTCCCAAAGAAATCCGGAAGCGCCAGTTGTTTTACCGCTGTTTTATAAAAGTCTTCTTCCGTACCGATCCTGTCAAAATCAAAAATGATTGTTTTCATTTCCTTTATTTTTCCTCAAATGTTTGGTAATGATCTTTTGTTACAAAAACCAGGCGATCGCTCGAAAACAGGATCCGGTCGGTATTGCGCCGGCCGCATTCGTAGTTTAAATCGGCCTCGTACCAGGTTCTGCCGCCTTTTACAGGCAGGGCTCTTTGCCGGTTGGTAAAAATATCCCCGCCGATGGCCTTGCCCGGGAGCACTTCACAAAGATTGCCTTTGGACGCGATCCATCCATTGCTGCGGGCCTCCTGTTTGGTGATATAGCAATCGGGAAGCCTTCCCGTTTTTTTGATATACGGAACCACAACGGCTTCGCTGGTAAGCGTTTCGATGGAAGCCTGCGGTTGCGACGGTGTTGTAGCAGGAGCATCCGGTACCGCAGGAGGCCGTACCGTGGTTTTGGAGTTCCGGTGTTCGCACCAGAAATAACCCAGTATAATGATGCCTGCCAATAACAGCATCAGCCACCTGTTTTGTTTTTGCATGTTTATTGCTTTAATCCGCAGGGCAAACCTACAGTAAAAATTGCGATGCGCAAAGAAGCGGGAGCACTGCACAGCGGGGAAATATAAGATACATCGGATCCCCGCATTTCTCATTTTTGATTATCTTGCCTTAAAAATAGATGTCGGGGCACAAACTGAGAAATGAAAAAAACTGTCTGAACTGCGGACATACAGTCGAAGACCATTTTTGCTCCCACTGCGGCCAGGAAAATATCGAACCGCGACAGCCCTTCCATTATCTTTTTACCCATTTTTTTGAGGACCTTACGCATTACGACGGACAGGTTTGGAAAACTTTCCGGTTTTTGTTGTTTTATCCCGGCCGGTTAACCAGGGAGTTTTTAATGGGTCGGCGTATGCGTTATGTGCCGCCGGTGCGCCTGTATATTTTTATGAGCTTTATCGCCTTTTTATTGCCCGCACTTTTATTTCCATCGCATGAATTAAAACTGCCGGAGTTAACTGCAGCACAAAAGGAACAGCAAATTAAAATACTGGAGGAAGAAAAGGCAACGTTCGCCGCCGCAGCACAGAAGCCCGGCAGCAATATTTCATCTAAAGAGGTTGAAAAGAATAATAAATCGATCGACAGGGAGATTAAAGCGGTGCGGGAAGATGGTGATTTTCTCCGGGTACTTTACGGCGATAAACGCGCCGGTATTCATACAACAGCACAGCTGGACTCATTACAAAAAACGCTGCCGGTTAAAGAGCAGTATAACTGGTTGGAGTATAAACTTGTAAAAAAAGACCTGGAGTTGGAAGAGCAGGGGATCCATGGGCCGGAGGCGATAAAAAAGGTAAATGAATCCGTATTTCATAATTTACCCAAAGCATTATTTTTATACATGCCGCTTTTTGCCTTTTGGCTTTGGCTGTTTCATGGTAAAAAGAAATGGTGGTACTTCGATCATGGAATCTTTACCCTTCATTATTTTTCATTGTTACTCACGCTGATCACTATCCTTTACCTGGTAACATTTATTGGCGGATGGTTGGGGAATGCCGGAGAAACCGTCAGGGATTGGTTGATCTTCCTGGCTATTGCTTATGGATTCTTTTATTTTTTTCGCTCCCATAGCAAGGTTTACCAGGAGCGAAAATTAAAATCCCGCTTAAAAGGAATTTTTCTCTTCTTTCTGAATATTGTGTTCATGGCGGTATTTGCGTTCATATTATATATCGTATCGTTTCTTAACCTGCATTAGTATAACTTGTTTTGTTTTATGATTAAAAATGTTTCTGTTATTGGCGCCGGCACCATGGGAAATGGAATTGCACATGTATTTGCGCAAACCGGGCATAAGGTGGTATTGATCGACGTTGCCGCAGCACAGCTGGATAAGGCGCTGCAAACCATTGAAAAAAATCTGGACCGGCAGCTGGCAAAAGGAACCATTACCGGTCAGCAAAAACAGGAAACATTGCAGCAAATTACCGTGGAAACAGATCTGCAAAAAGGTGTATCAGGTGCCGATCTTGTAGTGGAAGCTGCTACCGAAAATGAAGCAATAAAGCTGGAGCTGTTCAAAAAGATCGACGCGGCTGCACCGCAGGGCTGCATCCTGGCCACGAATACCTCATCCATTTCGGTTACAAAAATCGCATCCGTTACCAACCGGCCGGCGCGGGTGATCGGGATGCATTTTATGAACCCGGTTCCGGTGATGAAGTTGGTAGAAGTGATCAACGGGTATGCCACCAGCGCAGAGGTATCGGCCGCTATTGTTACGCTTAGTAAAGCACTGGGCAAGATACCGGCCCTGGCGAATGACTATCCTGGTTTTATTGCCAACCGTATTTTGATGCCCATGATCAACGAAGCGGTTTATAGTTTGTATGAAGGAGTGGCCGGTGTGGAGGCCATTGATACCATTATGAAACTGGGCATGGCACATCCGATGGGGCCCTTACAGCTGGCAGATTTTATCGGGCTGGACGTATGCCTGTCTATTTTAAATGTATTGCACAAAGGATTTGGAAATCCTAAATACGCCCCATGTCCCTTACTGGTGAATATGGTTACTTCTGGTCGTCTGGGTGTTAAATCCGGCGAAGGATTTTATACATATACGCACGGAACAAAAGACTTAGTGGTGAGCGATAAATTCCGGTAAGGTATCGATCGGCACTAAGCGACCATCTTCTTTTTTCCAACCGTAGGTAAGGTTGCCATTGGTAATAACCAGGTATTGTGCGGGCAACACGATATGATACCGCAATACCTGGTTGAGCACCGCATCATTTAACAGTACCTGGCCGGCCTTGCATTCGATCAGCATCCAGGGACGGTGTTCCGGATCGTAAACCAGGATATCGAACCGCTTTTTCAATGTACCCAGCCGGATCTCTTTTTCAAGGGCGATCAGTGTTTGGGGATAGCGCATACTTCGTAAAAGGTAGTGTATAAAATTCTGGCGGATCCATTCCTCATCCTGGAGCACCAGCCATTTTTTTCGCAAGGCATCAAAAATATGCGGCTGGCCATTGCGGGTTTCAATCTTAAACTCAGGTTCCGGGTATTGAATGCGTATCATGGATCCAAAAATAATGGTTAAATTAGCTATGCGAATGTATATTTAGAATAATGTTGCGCAGTGGCGGAGGCGATCAATACGACCTCTTCAAAAAAAAAGCGGATGAAAACAAAAACTGAAATCGTAAAAAACTGGCTGCCCCGGTACACCGGAGAAAGTCTGAAGAATTTTGGCGAATATATTTTACTTACCAATTTCGGTAACTATGTAAAGCTGTTTGCAGAGTGGAACAACGTGGAAGTGATAGGGCTCGATAAACCCATGCAATGTGCTACAGCCGGCGATATTACCATCATTAATTTCGGGATGGGCAGTCCTACAGCCGCCACCGTGATGGACCTGCTGACGGCCATAGCTCCCAAGGCTGTATTGTTCCTGGGTAAATGTGGAGGTTTAAAAAAACGGAATAATGTTGGCGATCTTATATTGCCGATTGCCGCCATCCGGGGAGAAGGTACTTCAGATGATTATTTTCCGCGCGAAGTGCCGGCACTGCCGGCGTTTGCGTTGCAGAAAGCCGTGAGTACCACCATCCGGGAGGCCAAAACCGATTACTGGACCGGCACGGTTTATACAACCAACCGCCGTGTGTGGGAGCATGATGAAGAATTTAAAACCTACCTGCAGCGGATCCGGGCCTATGCCGTGGATATGGAAACCGCAACGATTTTTACGGTTGGATTTTATAATAAGATCCCCACCGGCGCCCTCTTGCTGGTGAGTGACCAGCCCATGATCCCTGATGGCGTAAAAACTGCAGAAAGCGATAAAAAAGTAACAGCGAAGTATGTAGAAAATCATCTCCGGATCGGTATTGATTCGCTGAAACAGCTGATCAATAACGGGCAAACAGTACGGCATCTGCGGTTCTAATAAAAAACAGTATATGAAAAAAAGCTTATTTACATTCATCATTTTGGCGATGGTGCTGAACGCATTTACCGCCTGTTCCTCTAAAGCTTCAAAAGGCGGTGGGGCCAAACTGAAAGCAAGGTTTGAAGTGGCGGGCATGTGCTCCAATTATACGTTCTCCGTTATCGAAGGAAGGATAAACCCGGCACTGGTGGAAGCCTCCTGGACCAATCCGCAAACCAACAAAACCTACTGGAAGGCCTTTGGTATCAGCAATCCCTGCAATTTCCCCTCGAATATAAAAGAAGGGGATACCTTTTACTTTGAGATCGTTCCTGCAGAAAAAGATTCCAAATGTGCGGTATGCATGGCCTTCTATCCCACGCCCGGTAAGAAGCTCAATATTAAAGTGGTTCAGTAAGTAGTATACCGGCAATTTTCGGAGATAACTGCAAACACCATCAGAGATTGTGTAAAAGGACCTGTTGCGTTTTTAATCGCAGATACGTATCTGCAATTAAAACTATTTGAAAAATGAAATTAGCGCGCTTGTTAACGATCCTTCTTTCACTGTCTGTTTTTGTAAGTTTATCTGCCTTTCAGTGTGGGAAGGAAGAACCAAAGCTGCTATCCGGTAAAATTTATAAAGCCCGGCTGGAGATTGCCGGTATGTGTGGCAATTATACATTTTCTAATGTGGATGGGCAAGTGGACCCTAAACTGGTGGAGGCTTCCTGGACGGACCCGCAAACAAGCAAAGTATATAAAAACGCTTTTACGATTGCAGACCCCTGCGGTTTTCCATCCGGTATCAAAGAAGGAGAGACATTCTCTTTCCGGATGGTAACCGATCCGCTTAAAGGTTGTGCTATGTGTGCCGCTTATTATCCAACCCCGGGAAAAAAATTAAATATTAAAGTGATCCGGTAAATAGCGGGGCTATTTGCCTTTATAGGTAATGGATAAATGCTGCAATATACGGGTGTCCCGGCACAATAGGAGAACATGCACCCGGAATACGCCAGCTTGTGGCGCTTTCGGGTTTAATGTAGTAAATTAGCCGGAATATAAACGACCATTCATTAAAGTAATAAATAGAATGCAGCAGCCTTTGTTGGAGATCCGGGAACTGAGTGCCGATTTTGTTTCCGGTGAAGTGGTGAATCATGCGCTGAAGCAGGTTTCCGTAACGGTACATTCAAACGAAATTGTAGCGCTGGTGGGGGAATCAGGATCCGGTAAGTCGGTTACCTCATTATCTGTATTGCAACTGATTCCTGCTCCACCCGTTAAGTATGTACAGGGCGCGATCCTGTACCATGCCGAAGATGGCAGTACGGTTGATCTGCTGCAGCAAAGCAGGGAAGCCCTGCAATCCATCAGGGGCAATGCCATTTCCATGATCTTCCAGGAACCCATGACCTCCCTGAACCCGGTATATACCTGCGGCAACCAGGTTGCTGAAGCCATCCGGATCCATACCCATGTAACAAAGGAAGAAGCCCGCACACGGGCCATACAGTGGTTTGAACGGGTACAGCTACCAGAGCCGGAAGCTATTTATAACCGGTACCCGCATCAGCTCAGCGGCGGACAAAAGCAGCGGGTGATGATCGCTATGGCCATGTGCTGCAAACCCCGTTTGCTGATTTGCGATGAGCCTACCACCGCCCTGGATGTTACCGTACAAAAAACAGTGCTGCACCTGATTAAGGAATTGCAGCAGGAAACCGGCATGGGCGTAATTTTTATTACACATGATCTGGGCGTGGTAGCAGAAATTGCTGACCGGGCTATTGTATTGTATAAAGGTGAAATAATGGAAGAGGGAACAGTGGAAACGCTTTTCCGCAATCCACAGCATCCGTATACCCGGGCACTGCTGGCCTGCCGGCCGGTGAATCATCAAAAAGGGACAAGGCTTCCGGTGGTCAGCGATTTTATGGGTACCACCCCAAAAAACTCGGATGCGCAGGTATCCCTTCCCGTTTTAAAACCGGAGACCTCATCCGCAGCAAGCTGCCTGGTAAAAGTAGAACAGCTTTCCGTTTGGTTTCCCCGGGAACGCAACTGGCTGGGGAAGCCACTCCACTATACGAAGGCGGTGAACGAGGTAAGCTTTGAAATTTTTGAGAATGAAACATTGGGCCTGGTAGGAGAAAGCGGTTGCGGAAAAACAACACTGGGCCGCACCTTGTTGCAGCTGGTGCCTTCCACCTCCGGCAAGATCATTTACAAAGGAAAGGATATGGCGCTTTTTGGAAAAGAGGAACTGCGCGGGCTACGGAAGCAATTGCAGATTATTTTCCAGGATCCCTATTCATCGCTGAACCCCAGGAAAAAGATCGGTCTGGCAATTGAAGAACCGCTGAAAGTACACCACCTGGAACGGGATGCAGCAGCAAGAAAAAAAACGGTGGAAATGCTCCTGCAAAAGGTGGGATTGCTGCCGGAGCACTATGACCGGTACCCGCATGAGTTCAGCGGGGGGCAGCGGCAACGCATTGTGATTGCCCGGGCATTGGCACTGCAGCCTTCCTTTATTATTTGCGACGAGTCGGTTTCGGCTCTGGACGTAAGCGTGCAGGCCCAGGTGCTGAACCTGCTGAATGATCTGAAAAAAGAATTCGGTTTTACCATCGTCTTTATCAGTCACGATCTTTCGGTAGTGCGCTATTTCAGCGACCGGATCATTGTAATGAACAAGGGCCGGATCGAAGAAAGCGGACCCGCGGAATCCGTATATGAAAATCCGCAAAGCGCCTATACCAAAAAACTGATCGATTCCATCCCCCGGGGAATTTTATAATGAACCGCCGTTGATGATCATTAACAGCGTACTTTATTGAATATTGGTTGGCTCCTTCAGATCGAATGAGGTGTGTTGCAGTTAAAACGATATTTATAGCCACAGATGCGCAGATTTGGTAGCAGCTTTAATTGCACAAATAGCACAGAGACGTTACAGGCGCAATCAGCGCTTCTGCGGCAACAACAATCCCTGGAAATGGCAGACGGGCTGCCCTGTTTTTCAGCGCCGCCTGGGCTGAGCTACTTTTCCACCGTTTTCCTGGTAGCCTTTTGAGTGGTTTTTGAAAAAGAACGGTAGCAGCATCGCCAGCAAAAAAGCAGCAACGATCAAAATACCCAGTGTGATCAATGCTTTACGCAGATGCGCCGGATCAATAGGATTAATGCCCCAAACGCTAAGTGTTAAGTAGGCTGTAATGCATAATATAACGGCGGTTGCGAGGATCCCGGTAATGTATTTCATCTGTTTATTTTTTAGTCATTTTTTTAAAGCCCGGTGGTATTTGCTATAAAAAGGATCAAGGTCTTTGGTATCAATTACGCGATCATTTTCATAGCTCATCTCTTCATGGGTTAATGAAAACGATACCTAAAGCTTACCGAGTAATTCTTTTTTCTTTTCTTCAAAATCTGCGGGGCTAATGATGTTTTCGTCTAAAAGCAATTTCAGCTTGCGCAGTTTTTCTACGGCATCTGTATTGCTGCCCGAAAGTATGTCATCGGTTTGCTGATTTAGTTTTTTCCCCAATTCCATACCGGCGCCAAACTGAACACCGGCTCCGGCCAGTCCGCCTTCATTGCGTGCGGCATCCCGTAGCGCCCGCAGTTTTTCCAGGTCGGCATAATCCAGGCCGGCCTGCCCGGCGGCTTTTACATCAGCCGTAATATCCGCCACCCGGCTGATCCGTTCCTGCGTTTTTTCATCAAACTGCGTCCCGGTGATCCGGAAGTCGGTGAGTTGCAATCCCAGTGCGGCAAAGGACTCGTTTAAAATCCGCAACAGCTGTTGTGCAATGTAGTGGAGCTGTGCATCGATCTCCTGGTAGGCATAGCCTTGTTCGGAAAGCGCTGTTGCAATCAGCTGCGGAATACGATCTGCAATGACTGCGCGCATTTCATCGGTGGTATACGTTTCCCTGCTGCCGATGATTTCGGTATAGAAGAACTTTGGATGGGCAATAGTATAGGAAAAACTGCCATTGGCTCCCATTTCAATAGGAATATTGTAAACCTTGTCTACATATTTGACCGGCATGGCCGTACCCCAGGCCTGGTTCACTACCTGGGCCTTCCGGTAAAAGTAGATATACAGTTTATGTTCGCTTTCAAAATTTTGCCGCAGGTTCAGTAAGGTGGTAATAAAGGGATGATTATCTGTTTTAAGATTGTAGGTTCCCTCTGTGTCAATGATGTCGGCGATGGTGCCTTCATATACGAGGATACAACCCTGACCCGGGGCCACGATCAGCTTACTGGCATTTTTGATCTCATTTTCTTTGGAGGGAAACCGGTACCAGAGCAATTGGGGCGGCTGGTTTTCCCATTGGATCACTTTCGAAAGCTGGTTGCTGAAAAGATTGAAAAGACTCATACGGTTATTTTTTTTGCCATTAATAGGGGACACGAATCACGGATGTTGCCGGTGCGCCAACGAAGGGTTCAAAGGGATTTGATGCGATTTTCTTAGTGTTCATGTTGTTTAGGTTTTAGATAAAAGTTGATGTTAATCCCGGTAGTTCATTTCAGACACCTGTTTGCCATCCGCACCATATAAAACCGCCCTGTTGCCCAGTTTGATAAAGTATCCATTTTTTATGATCAGGGCATTGTCCTGGGCATAGGATTCGCCGGTTTGTACGGTCCAGAGAATGTTGCCGCTTTGTGCATCCAGTGCCTGCAGGGATTGCTTTTCATCTTCGGCAGGCGTGGCTTTGAAGCTGATGAGTACGGTGTTGGTATTATATCCTAATACCTTCGGGCTAAAATACAGGCGCCCGGGGCTAAAATCCTGGAAATCCAGTACACGGGCCCATTTTTTCCAGCTGCTGCCGATAAATGTTTTTTTATAGGGTATATCGCCGATATAAATACCCGATCCTACCTGGTAGTCTTTTTGCCAGCCAAAAAGGGGCCGCTCTACCGGGTAACCCGGGGTCATCTGCTGGCGGTATTTTACCAGTTGTATTTTTTCTTCTTTAAAGTCGGAATTCTGGGAAGAAAAGACAAACCGGGTAATCACCGGCGAATTGACCGGCATTAAATGCTCTGCCCGCTCTGCTTTTACATGTTCGTCGTAACCTTCATAGGTTTTAGAAATAAGGGGGTAATAGTACAGCTCTTTTCCGGCGTTGCTCATTATTTTGAAAAAGTCATCTTCCATTTGGTACCCATATTCGATTTTGGCAAACCCCGGTTGCAGATCCGGCAGGTCTTTATAGGTATCAGGCTGCACTTCGGCGGCCGTAAGCAATTGTCGGTCGATGGTGAACAGTTTTTTGCTGTTTACAATAAAATACAAAGTACCATTACTAAAGTATTTAAACTTTCCGTCGAAACGGTCTGCCTTGAGCGGCAACTCCGTAAGCTTGATTTCTTTTTTAGTCAGGGCATCGTAAAAACCAATGTAGAGCGGATGTTCTTTTTCCCTGTAGTCCCGTTCCCTCAGGCCGGCAATGATGTAAACCGGTTTCCCGTCGGGTTTTTCAAGATAAAATACTTCGGCATCGCTCCACTGTTGCCGGGAGCCGGATGCGGTTTGGGCGGTGTAGCCATTTTTTTTCCGGTTACAGGCCCGCGGCAGCGTCATCAGCAAGATGAGGCCGGTAAAGGCAAAAACAATCGCAAGTGCGGTTTTTCTTGCCCGTTCGGGGTTGATCGCCGGCTGAGGTGTGGAATTCCGGTAATAGTGATGGTTGATGTTAATATCGTCATTATCCAGGAAAAATTCGGTGCCACAACTGTTGCAACGGTAAAAATCGGTCTTTAGTTCGGTTGCTTTTACACTGCCGCATTGCGGGCATTTGATCGCTTTTATTTGTTTAGCCATAGTTAGAATCCGAAAGCACGAGGTGCAGGAAACAAATATCGTAAAATATGGATAATAAATCCAAAGAGCGATGGCAGAATGACCGGTACTTAACAAGGATCAATTATATCAACGGCGACTGGGTCGATTTTTGAGGGGCTTTGATAGTGTGCAGGGATATCAGGTGGTAGCGTGCCTCCGGATTGCATGTTTGGTATAACCTTTATATGCTTGCGTTATCCAGGGTCCATGGCGCAGTCCTCGGTTTGGTCGCGCTGAACGAAGCCGAAGGGGCTTACAAATGCAGGGTTGTCTGTATCGCGGGAATGCTCCGGCCTCGCCTGGCACGATGATCGTATGATTATTCTTAAATATATAATGTGAATTGTCATTGGCAATTTATTTCCGCACTGCAGGTTATTAATTGCCAAAAGATGCAGAACCCGGTTTTAGCATTGACAGCAGAAAAAAAGAAACATTTTTTTGGATTTTTATAAAAATTTTTAATATCCCGGATATATAGTACCTTTGCACGCACAAATCGAAAACCGGTGCCGTAAGACCGGGGATCGAAAGGATAAAACATACTGGTTCCCAGTTTGTTCAAAACTTCCTCCCCCGGCTTCGCTTGTTTTTGGGTATTGATATTTAAAACCGTTAAACAGTAGAATGAAGCTTTCACAATTTCAATTTGACCTACCCCTTAACCTTATTGCGCAACATCCCACCAAGAAAAGAGAAGATGCCCGCATGATGGTGGTGCACCGCCAGACCGGGCAGATGGAGAACAAAAATTTCCGCGATATCCTGGATTATTTTGATGACAAGGATGTTTTTGTAGTCAACAATACCAAGGTATTTCCCGCCCGTATGTATGGCCGCAAGGAAAAAACCGGTGCTAAAATTGAAGTATTTCTTTTGAGGGAACTGAATAAGCAGAACCGGCTTTGGGATGTTATCGTTGATCCGGCCCGTAAGATCAGGGTGGGCAATAAGCTGTATTTTGGAGAGAACGAGGAGCTGGTTGCCGAGGTGATCGACAATACTACCAGCCGTGGGCGTACCATCCGCTTTCTGTGGGAAGGATCCGAAGAAGCGTTTAAAGCGCAGCTGGAAGCCCTGGGCGAAACCCCGCTGCCCAAATACATTAAGCGGAAACCAGATGATGAGGATAAAGAGCGCTACCAGACCGTTTATGCCAAACACGAAGGTGCTGTAGCAGCTCCAACTGCGGGTTTGCACTTTAGCCGCGAGCTGATCAAACGCCTGGAGATAAAAGGGATCCGTTTTGCCGAGGTAACACTGCATACCGGCCTGGGCACGTTCCGTCCGATTGAGGTGGAAGACCTGAGCAAGCATAAAATGGATGCCGAGTACTATCATATTGATGATATGGCCTGCCGCATTGTAAATAAAGCGAAGGAAGGCGGCCGCCGCATCTGTTCCATTGGTACCACTACCATGCGGGCTATGGAGTCGTCTTTTACGGCGCAGAAGCTGTTAAAGCCTTCCGAAGGATGGACAAATATGTTTATTCACCCGCCCTATGACTTTAATATTGCCAATGCGCTGGTGACGAATTTTCACCTGCCCAAGACGAGCCTGATGATCATGACCAGTGCTTTTGCCGGTTATGAGCTGACCATTGAGGCCTATAAAAAAGCAATAAAAGATAAATACCGCTTCTTCAGCTATGGAGATGCGCTGCTGATTATTTAATCCCTGGTTAACTGGAGCATTTAACAGCAATAAAAAAGCAGGCCGGAAGACCTGCTTTTTTATTATAGAGATGTATGCTATTGCTGTGGTATGGGGAGGAACCAGGCCTTCGGGTCCAGGTTCTTATCATCGAGCATCAGGATAAAGTCCAGTTTGCCATAGCCGGTTTCTTCATCACGGCCTACGGAACCGATCACCTGTCCCGCTTTTACTTTTGAGCCTTTTACAACCGAAGAGCTGGCCAGGTTGCTGTAGGCGGTTACATATCTTCCATGACGGATCACCACATAGAACAGTCCGCTGAGTTTGGAAACACTGATCACATCGCCTTCAAAAACGGCTTTTACGGGCGTATTTACCGGTGCCGCAAACGTACAGCCGGGGTTATCGCCTACAATATCCGGACCTGCGCCTTCAATTTTAAACCGTCCAAAACCCTGTGTAATGGTGCCTTTATCCAGCGGATAGGGGATCTGGCCGCGGTAAAGCCCGAAATCGCCGGTTAACGCGGCATTGCTTACCGGGTAGGTGGTATGGTGCTGTGGCGGAAGTACGGGGTATTGCCGCTGGGGAACCGGTTCCGGAGCGGGCTCTTCTGCCGGCGCCTTGGCTACCGGGGGCGTATTGGTTTCGGGGTGGTAATAATGATCCCGGAGGGTTTCGATCGATTTTTTGATGCGGCTGATCTCGCGGTCGTTGTCCTGTACTTCTTCGAGGTTGAAGAAACCGGTCTGGCGCGACATGCTGACCACAAACCGTTCCTGGCCTTCGATCTTCCGGTTAAGCGTGGTTAACTGTACCATCGCTTCCCGGGAAACGGTTTTTGTACTGTTATAGGTCCGTTGTATTTCATTTACTTCATTCAGGATCTGCGCCCGCTCTTTCCGCAAGGTAGTTTTAACGTCGTCCTGGGCAAATCCGGTTCCGCTCAAAAGCACAAAGCCCACCCATAGCCAATTTTTTACTCTAAACATAAAGCACTCCAAGTTTTTTTAAGGGGTTACTTTTTGGTTTTATAACCCTTTGGTACCGAAAATGGCGTATTTAACGCTTCATTAAAGGTGTAGGACTTATAGTCCAGTTGAATTTCTATATCCGTTTTATATTTTACATGTATGTTCCTTGCTTTCGGGAACTGGGCATTATTTACTTTTTCATAATTGCCGTACGTCAGTTCCGCAGAGCGGTTCCTTCCGGCATCCACATCTTCCAGTTTGCTTACTGCCGGCAAATAGTCGGGCAGCATAGCGCTGAGCAGATTTCTGAAAAACCGGGTGCGGCTGGTAACCAGAAGGGTATCGTCCTGTTTGGTATAACTGCTGTTGGTTTTGTCGATAAAGACCGGATTGCCCACCAGAAGATCCTGGAGGGTACCCAAATCAAGCGGCAGTCCCAGTTGCTCCTGTAAATAAACGTAACTGGAAGAAATATATTGTTTATTCAGCTTATTAATTATACGCACAGAATCCTGGGTGATGACACCCCGGGCCACTTCAATGCCCAGGGGGCCGATCACAGAGGCCCAGATCAGGCTGTCCTTATGGATCTGGAGCTTGATGTCAAAGTTTTTTGTATCGCCTTTTGCCTTATAGGTAACGCCGGCCCTCCCGGAGAAGGTGGTATAATCCATATGATTGAGCTTTTCCAGTACAACGGAAATGGATTCCGCTGCCGGAGTATCTTTTTTAGTACCGGTATCTTCAGTGGATGCCGTTTCTACTTTTACAGAAGAATCTGCGGTAACCGGAGGATGGGTGCGCTGCGCCTTTTTTGCGGAATTGCAGGAGGCCAGGATCAGGACTGCTGCAACAAATGAGGTTATATATTTCATGAGTTACGGTTTCTTTGTTTTTTTAAAAAGAAAAACTGCCGGGCAACTATTGATTAAATAGCCGGCTGGCAGATATAATTTTGAATACAGATACAGTTATTGCTTGCCGGTGTGGCCAAATCCTCCTGCAGCCCGCACGGTTTCGCTCAGCGAGACGGTTTCTACCCAGTCAGCCTGCTCTACCTTTTGTACCACCAGTTGCGCAATACGGTCGCCATGCTGAATGACCTGTTCTTCGTTGGAGAGATTGATCAGGATTACTTTTACTTCTCCGCGGTAATCGGCATCAATGGTGCCGGGCGTGTTGAGGCAGGTTAATCCCTGTTTAATGGCCAGGCCGCTCCGGGGCCGTACCTGTACTTCATAGCCTTCCGGTATTTCCATAAAAATGCCGGTGGGGATCAATGCACGTTCCAGGGTTTTTAATGTAACCGGGGCTTCCAGATGCGCTCTTACATCCATACCAGAGGCGCCTGTTGTAGCATAACCGGGCAATGGATTGGAGGATTGATTGATGATTTTTATTTCAACTGCCATTGCAACAAAGATAAAGGCTTCGTACGAAAATTATATTACTTTAACATTTATGGAAGAGGGCTTTCCGGCAGGTAGCCAAAGGCAACAGTTATATAGATCGGGGCTGCAAGCTCCGATCAGCGGTTTATTCCGATCAGCGGTTTATTTCTTCTGCAGTAGCACCGTTGCCATGGCCATCAGTCCTTCTTCCCGGCCAATAGCGCCCATCTCTTCTGTGGTGGTGGCCTTTATCGAAACATCGGCAGTTGTAATTCCCAGTATACCGGCAATCGTTTCCTGCATAGCGGGCACAAATTTTTTAATTTTTGGTTCCTGCAAACAAAGGGTACTGTCTACATTCACTACCCCGTAGCCTTTACCGGTAATGAGGCTGATGGTTTCTTTTAACAGGATCTTACTGTCGATATCCTTATACCGGGGATCATTATTGGGGAAATGTACGCCAATATCTCCCAGGCTTAGTGCGCCCAGCAAGGCATCGCAAATAGCATGCAGCAGTACATCGGCATCGCTGTGCCCCAATGCGCCCTTGTGATGGGGGATTTTGATACCGCCGATCCAAAGATCACGCCCTGCTGCAAACTGATGAAAATCGATTCCGGATCCGATTCTGAATGACATATGTTTATTTTTTTAACCATTTGAGCCAATCACCTGCGACTTTATCCCAGTTGAATACCTCATAGTTGGTATTTCCAAGGGCATCAACCGGGAAATAATTGTGCTCGGTGCCAATATAGGTATTAAATACAATATTCTTCTTTTTTAAACGAATGCATTCGGCATGAAAATAATCATTGAAAGGACTGCCCCAGTCCTTACTACCATAAGATACCAAAACCGGAATGTTCAATGCAAGTAAACGGGGAAGCAGTGACGCCGAAAACTCAATCAATGACTTGTTGGTATCGCCGTTACCGTAGTTTATTTTTCCCGGTTCATTGTTCGCCTGTTCCCATTGCTGAAAAAGCTTATCAGTGAGCGCATTGGTATCCTTTTCAAAAAAACGGGCGGTACCAATCATGGTCAGTATCCTTCCTATGGGGTTGCCACCGGAATAGATGAGGCGGGTCACTTTTTTGTTAATGAAAGCTACTCCGGCTGCAATGGTGCTGCCTTCGGAATGGCCGGCCACGACCAGTTCTCCGGTAGCAACAAAGGGCCGGGATTGCAGGTAGTTAATAATAAAATCGGCTCTTTGTATATAATAACCAGGCAGGTTCCTTTCGGCATATTTAAGGAGGATGTTACCTGCACTGTCCAGATACATCAAGTTGTCGCCCAGATCTTTTTTATCGGCAATAAGCGGTACATAAGGCTTTCCTATAATGACCAGGTGATAATACTCAGCAAGGCTGTCTGGGTTAAAAGGGAAGACGCCATAAACATCATTTCCATCTGTTTTGATCAATGGCTGGGGCTGGCTTCCCTGGAAGAACAGGAACAATGGTTTTTTTACCGTTTCCGAGCCTTTTTTTGACTTAATTAACAGATCGACCGGATCACCCTTAAAGCTGGTTTTAACATAACGGTAGCCAAAGTCTTCTGGCGTTTTTACCTGGGCGAAAGAAACGAGATGGGTGCCGAAAATGCTAAGTAGTAAGAATGCCTTTTTGCTAAAAAACATAGATAGCCATTTTTGAAATAAAAATAATTCTTTTTGTATGAAGCTGTTTGAATTTAGGGTTTCTTAAACCCTGCCCCGTCCGTACCGGCCCAGGCGGGTATTGAGGTATTAAGAATCGTTAAGTTGTGCTGATTCTTAATGGTTCTTAACTCCTTAATGTTTTTAAAGCCTAATTTTGTTTGATGAATACGGAAGCTTTATACCAGGTATATCTCAACCATCCCGAAGTGCAAACCGATACCCGCAGGATCCGGGAAGGCGAATTGTTTTTTGCATTGAAGGGACCGAATTTTAACGGCAACCAGTTTGCGCAGCAGGCGGTGGATGCCGGTGCCGCAAAGGTGGTGATTGATGAAGCTGCCTGGGCAATTCCGGGCAAAACGATCCTGGTACCGGATGTGTTACAGGCATTGCAGCAACTGGCCGCCTGGCATCGCGCCCAGTTTTCGTTTCCGGTGATCGCCATTACCGGAAGCAATGGAAAAACCACTACAAAAGAACTGATCCATGCGGTACTGAGCACTACCTGTAAAACGTATACAACTACCGGTAACCTGAATAACCATATCGGTGTGCCGCTAACCCTGCTGAAAATAAAAAGCGACGCGCAACTGGCAGTGATCGAAATGGGAGCAAACCACCTGGAAGAGATCAAAGGCTACTGTGCCGTGGCCCGGCCTACACATGGCCTCATCACCAATGCCGGCAAGGCGCACCTGGAAGGGTTCGGCAGTATCGAAGGCGTTAAGAAAGGAAAGGGAGAGCTGTATGATTTTTTAAGAGAACGCGGCGATGGAACGGCCTTCGTGATGTGGGACTATGATTACCTCCGCACGATGAGTACGGGCATTGCGCATATTGTGCGGTATGGTACAGCCGATGCGGATGTGGTTGGATATGCCACAGGGCAAAGCGGCTTTCTTACGGTGGAACTGAAACAGCCGTTTGATGCGCTCATCAAAACGCAACTGGTGGGAGATTATAACCTGCCCAACGTACTGGCCGCGGTTGCGGTAGGACAGCATTTTAACGTGGCGGCGGAAAAGATCCGGGCGGCCATCGAAGGCTATACACCTTCTAACAGCCGTAGCCAGCTGATGGAAAAAGGATCCAATAAGATCATCCTGGATGCCTATAATGCTAACCCCAGCAGCATGAGGCTGGCTATTGAAAACCTGGCCAAAATGGAAGCAACAAAAAAGGTGCTGGTGTTGGGCGCCATGGCAGAAATGGGTGCGGAAACGGAAGCGGAGCATGAACGTATGATCCAATTGATTGAACAGCATTCCTGGAGTGATGTGATCCTGGTAGGCAAACCCTTTGAACCTTATAAAGAACGGTTCCGTTATTTTGAAAATTCCGGTGAGGCCGCCGGATGGCTTGGCAGGCACCGGCCGGAAAATACCCTGCTGCTGGTTAAAGGAAGCCGCAGCTCGCAGATGGAACGGGTGTTAGAAGTCCTGTGATTTGATTTTTGGTATTTGAAATTTTTGATTTCACGGGGTACCTTTGTATTTTAAACAGGCAGATTATGGGACCGGAAAAAAGCAGCAGGGGGTACCTGGCAACGGTGGTGGGCTGTTATTGTCCGCGTTGCCGCGAGGGGAAGTTATTTGAAAAGTCTTTTGCGCTCCGGTTAAGAGGTGTGCTGAAAATGAACCAGTATTGTCCGGTATGCGGACAACCTACTGAAATTGAAGTGGGATTTTATTATGGAACCGGTTATGTAAGTTATTTCCTGGCCGTTTTTCTTACCGTTATCAGTGCGGTACTATGGTGGCTGGTGATTGGCTTTTCAACAACGGACAACCGGTTTATTTACTGGCTGATATTTAATTCGATAGCCCTGATCTGTCTGCAACCCTGGCTAATGCGCTTTTCCCGAAGCTTATGGCTGTCGTGGTTTGTTAAATACGACCCCAACTGGCGGCATACCAAACCGGAAGACGTTTCGGAGCGTATGAATGAAGAACAGGGGAATAACTGGTAAGCGGCCGGCGTGATCAGCCATCAGTTATCAGTTATCAGCCATCAGTTATTAGTCACAGTTATCAGTTATCAGCCATCAGTCTTCAGTTATCAGTTGTGGCCGTACAGGACTTGCATTTGAAACTTAGCATTTGAGATTTGATATTTAGTGTTTAGAATTTTAAAAAATGTTCTCCAATACATCCGAAGTGATCGAAATACTGGGAACCATTGCGTTTGCGATTTCCGGTACTTTTTCTGCCATGCAGCGGAAGCTGGATGTATTTGGCGTGCTGATCATTGCCTTTGTAACTTCAGTGGGCGGCGGTACCATTCGCGACATGCTGATCGGTGATACGCCCGTGGCCTGGATGCGCGATATGCAGGTATGCCTGGTGATCCTGTTTACATCGATCATCGCTATTCTCTTTAAAACCTATATCCGGAAGTTGAAAGTTACCCTCTTTTTATTCGACAGCCTGGGGCTGGGTTTGTTTACCGTGGTAGGCTTGCAAAAGGGCGTCAATTTTGGGTTGAACCCCGGCATCTGTATCGCGCTGGGAACCATTACCGGCTGTTTTGGCGGCATCATCCGTGACATCCTGCTCAATACCATACCACTGATCTTTCGAAGAGAGATCTACGCCACGGTTTGTATTTTCGGCGGCGCGGTTTACCTGTTGCTGCTGCACTTTAAGGTGAATACCGACATCAGCAAGTTTATGGTGATTGCCATTATTGTTATTACAAGGATCATTGTAGTGCAAAAACGGCTGTCCTTTCCCCGGATGCGGTATTAGTGTATTTTCTTTTTAACAAGACAGAAGATAAATTGAAAGAGCGGCGGCACTGCGACTGGTGCGACCTGTATTACCATTAAATGATCCCTGTTGTCACCTTTGTCCCCGGGATTAGGAAATCATTCGAGTTAGAACAAACCATAAAAAAAGCCCCGCATTAACGGGGCTTAAAATATTAGTACCTGAAGTAATTAATGTTTTTTAGTATCGGATGCCCATCCCGCTGCCAGGTATTCCCGGTTCAGACGGGCGATATTGGTGATCTCGATCTCTTTCGGACAAACGGCTTCGCAGGCACCGGTGTTGGTACAGGAGCCGAATCCTTCTTTATCCATCTGCGCAATCATATTGAGTGCACGGTCTTTCCGTTCCGCTTCACCCTGTGGTAATAACGCCAGGTGCGATACCTTGGCCGAAAGGAACAGCAGCGCTGAGGAATTTTTACAGGCGGCAACGCAGGCTCCGCAACCGATGCAGGCGGCGGCGGCAAATGCCTTGTCTGCATCATCCTTTGGAATCGGAATGGCATTACCATCCTGGGCATTCCCGGTATTTACAGAAATATAACCACCGGCCTGGATGATGCGGTCGAACGCACCACGATCCACAATCAGGTCTTTTACCACAGGAAATGCCTTAGCCCTCCAGGGTTCTACCACAATGGTGTCCCCATCTTTAAAGGCGCGCATATGCAGCTGGCAGGTAGTAGTACCATGCCAGGGACCATGCGGACGTCCGTTGATGTACATAGAGCACATCCCACAAATACCTTCGCGGCAGTCGTGATCAAAAGCGATCGGTTCTTTTCCTTCACGGATCAGTTGCTCGTTCAATACATCAAACATCTCCAGGAAGGACATTTCCGAAGAAATGCCGGATACTTTGTAGGTCTCAAACTTACCACCGGTTTCGGCGTTTTTTTGTTTCCAAACCTTCAGGGTCAAATTCATTGAATAATGCTCCATAATCAAACTAAATGTGTAAATGTGACAAGTGTGGAAATATGAAAATAGAAATCACACGCCTGTCAAAACCATTCTTATTTTAAAAAATACAGCTGAGAGCGCGATTAAACTTAATAGTAACCTTCCTTTCAAACTGCCTTTACTTGATATAATAATTTTTGATATAATCCGTATCAGTTCTCCACACATCTCTTTTAAAGAGCTACTCACAGGATAATTTTCACTTCGCTCACAAATCGACAACCAAAACAACGTTTCGTTTGCCTCTTTTACGGATATCTTCATTTTATGAACAAAATCCGACCTGCTTTCTGCATGTTGTGCCTCAAAAATATTTGCGCCGATAGATGTACCACAACGCAATATTTGTTTTGCTACTACATATTTTTTCGCTCCTTCCAATAATTCCGAAAACCTTACTATTTCTACTCCAAAGGTTAAGGATTTTTCTACGATGATGTTTTTCATTTCCATAATGTGAAATTTATAGGTGAACAATACATCAAATGTACTTATTCCCCCTAATTCTCACATTTCCACATTCTCAAATTTTCAAATTACTTATAGTTCCGTTGTGTCGGCTTGATCACCTCATAATCCAATGGTTCTTTTTCCAGTTCCCAGGAGTTTTCACCGTTGAGTTTCCATGCCGATACATACATATACTGATCATCGTGGCGCAGTGCCTCTCCGTCAGGAGTCTGGCTTTCTTCCCTGAAGTGACCGCCACAGCTTTCATTGCGCTCCAGCGCATCCACGCACATCAGCTCGCCCAGTTCCAGGAAATCGGCTACGCGGCTGGCTTTATCCAGTTCGGGATTCATTTCATAAATGCCGCCGGGGATCCGCACATTTTTCCAAAAATCTTCCCGCAGGTCCCTGATCTCCTGGATGGCCTCTTTTAAGCCTTGCTCGTTACGGGCCATACCACATTTCTCCCACATGATCTTACCCAAGCGCTTGTGAAAGCTTTCCACCGTTTGCGTACCCTGGATGCTCATCAGCCGGTTGATCCGCTCATTTACCTTCGCTTCTGTTTCTACAAACGCCCGGTCGGTTGTAGGAATGGGTTTTACCCCGATCTCATCTGCCAGGTAATTGCCCAATGTGTAAGGGATCACAAAATATCCATCTGCCAGTCCCTGCATCAGGGCCGAAGCGCCCAGGCGGTTGGCACCGTGATCACTGAAGTTGGCCTCACCCAGGCAGAACAATCCTTTTACAGAAGTCATCAGGTCATAGTCTACCCAAAGTCCGCCCATGGTATAGTGTACCGCAGGATAGATCCGCATCGGAACTTCGTAAGGATTTTCCCCGGTAATCTTCTCATACATATCGAACAGGTTGCCATATTCCTCTTTCACTACTTCTTTACCCAGGCGTATCAGTGTTTCTGTATCCGGGTTCTGGATGCCGTGTTTATTGGCTTCCGCTTTTCCGTATTTATTAATCAGGTTGTATTTAAAATCAAGATATACGGCCTGTTTGGTAGTGCCTACGCCGTAGCCTGCATCGCAACGTTCTTTTGCAGCGCGGGAGGCCACATCGCGGGGTACCAGGTTCCCAAAGGCAGGATACCTTCTTTCCAGGTAATAGTCGCGCTCTTCTTCCGGTATTTCGTTGGCCTTACGGGTATCGTTCTGTTTTTTAGGAACCCAGATCCGTCCATCGTTCCGCAATGATTCCGACATCAGTGTCAGTTTACTCTGATGGTCGCCGGAAACCGGGATACAGGTGGGGTGTATCTGTGTAAAACAGGGGTTGGCGAAGTGCGCGCCTTTTTTATGAGCCCTCCAGGCTGCGGTTACATTACTGCCCATGGCATTGGTGGAAAGATAAAATACGTTTCCATAACCACCGGAAGCCAATAGAACAGCATGACCAAAAAAGCGCTCCAGCTGACCGTTGATCAGGTTGCGGGCAATGATACCGCGGGCCTTGCCGTCGATCATTACCACATCCTGCATTTCGTGGCGGTTGTACATTTTCACATTGCCCAGGGCAACCTGGCGCTCCAGGGCCTGGTAGGCTCCAATCAGCAGCTGCTGACCGGTTTGCCCGGCGGCATAAAAGGTTCGTTTTACCTGTACGCCACCAAAGGAGCGATTGTTAAGCAACCCGCCATATTCACGTGCAAAAGGTACACCCTGCGCTACACACTGGTCAATAATATTTACACTTACCTCCGCAAGCCGGTGTACATTGGCTTCGCGCGCACGGTAGTCGCCTCCTTTAATGGTATCATAAAAAAGACGGAAGATCGAGTCTCCGTCGTTCTGGTAGTTCTTTGCAGCATTGATTCCACCCTGTGCGGCAATGGAGTGTGCCCGGCGCGGAGAATCCTGGAAGCAGAAGGCCTTTACCTGGTATCCCTGCTCACCCAGTGCAGCGGCAGCAGAGGCTCCGGCAAGTCCGGTTCCAATCACAATCACTTCCAGTTTCCGTTTATTAGCCGGGTTTACCAATTTACAATGGCCTTTATAGTCCGTCCATTTATCTTCTAATTTTCCGGCTGGTATTTTTGAATCAAGCATAATTGATTTGAGATTTGAGATTTCTGATTTGAGATTTCAACGATCGGATGCGCGCGGGGTTATTGGATCCACCCGAAGTAAAAGCTTAACGGCATTAATACAAATGCAAGGCAGATGATGATCGAATAAACAACGCCCGTGCCCTTAATGAGACCAATATACTTATGATTGGTAAGTCCCAGTGTACGGAAAGAGCTCTGAAACCCATGCACCAGGTGCCAGAAGAGGGCGATCACTCCCAGTTCATATACGATGATGATCCAGGGATAAGTAGTGAACTGGTATTTCATTTCTCCATACAGGTCGTGATATTCTTTTGCTCCCGGAGTGCCCTGTGGTACAATCTGGCCGGTGGCATTGTCGATGAACATGGGTTGCAGCCCGCCAAAACGGCTGGGGATCCAGAAATCGCTGATGTGGATCACTAAAAAGATCAGGATCAGTGCACCCAGGATACCCATGGCCCGGCTGTTCCAGGTACTGCCGCGGTTACCCATTTTTACGGCATAACCGGTACCGCGTTTGCTGCGGTTTTGTACCTCCAGTACCAGACCCTGGATAATATGGAGCAGAAAAAACAGGAACAGGCCAATTTCCAATACGCGGGGCACGACCATTGAACCCATAAAATGGGCGGCTACATTAAACATTACTCCACCATCATTTGCCCAGATACAGGCATTTAACCCCGCATGAATGATCAGGAAAAGGATTAAAAAGATGCCCGACAGCGCCATGGTAATTTTCTTACCAACAGAAGAAGTGAAAAATTGAGACCAGTTCATATTTTCTTATAGAAGGTGAATAAATTGCTGGCAAAGTTAACGCATCAGGGTTAATTTGATGACAAAAAAATGACAAGTTAAACACCCGGGCCACAGCTCCGGAATCTTTACGCACATGGGGGAAGGATTTATTTAATAAAACCCTATTTTAGTAGCCTCACCAAATGAAAATGAATGTATGAGCCACATCGCAGTTTATGAAAAGTACTTTGAAGACCCGCTTTCCGTTCCGGCAGATTTTGTAACCAGCCTCAACAACACCAATATCCGCAATGAAGACACCTGGTTGAGGGCCCTGGCGCTCCTGGAACAAAAGGCTGGAACCGGAGCTCCCAAAGCGGAACTGGATGTTCTTTTTGATCTGTTGTTTAAAGCGGGTGCGGATCATTCGGTAAGCGTGTATTTTCCCGATGAGGTTTATGCCTGGTTTTTTAAGAAGATGACCGGGGTACTCACGCGCGTGGGCACCGTGTACCCGGAGGCATTGCTGGAAAAAGCGATGGCGCTGGTACTCACCCGCAGAGGTTATAAAGATCATGCAGCAGCAATACAGGCCTTTCAACAGGCGATAACGGCCGGTGTGGAAGCCGCGGCCCCCATATATTATTATTATCAGTATGCAGGACTTTTGCCGGGAGCGGATAAAGAAGCTGCACTGGAGCAATTAAAAGCACTGGCAGCGGCAGGCAATCCCTGGGCCGTGGTATACGAAGCATATTACCAGATCTGGTATAGCTCCGGGTTTGAGCCCGGTGCGGCGCTGGAGCAATTAATAAATCACCCGGATAAAAAATTGCAGCGGCACTACTATGATGTGCTGCAGGGATACTATAGCAAGAAGGGTGACCGGGAAAAACAGATCGCTGTTTTAAAGGAAGCCATCAGCAAATTTGATGCGGCCTATTCCCGTTATGTACTGGCCGAAATATCCTGGCCTGGTGCACAGACGGAAACGGAAAAGGGGGCGTTGCTTAAAGAACTGGAAAAAGCCTACGTGGACGGATCAATGGATGCTGCTACCAGTTTGGGTTTGAAATTGTTGCCGCAGCAGCCCCAGACGGCGCAGGATTATGAACCCGCCATTTTCTGGTTGAAAAAAAGCTGGGAGTATGACAATGCATATGCAGCATACCGGCTGGCGTACCTGTACCTGTATAACGAATGGGTGGCGGATGTACCGGCAGGACTACAATTGCTAAAAGAGGCGAAGGATGCGGGAAGCGTGGATGCCGCTATTGAATGGGCGGAAGTGCATATTGAAGGCCGGTTTACGGAGACAGATAAACAGGTCACCTTTGAAACGTTTGAAGATCTGTATGCTAAGCAGGTGCCTTATGCGGGGTACCGGCTGGGCAACTTTTATGAGTATGGCGATCCGGATCTGAATATTACGGCCGATCTTACCCGGGCATTCCAATATTATAAAGAAGCTGCGGAACAACAGTTGCCGATTGCTCAATATAATGTGGGCCGGTTCCTTAAGTATGGCTTTGATGATCAGGCACCGGATATAGCAGCATCGATTCCTTATTTTACAAAAGCAGCGGAGGCAAACAATGCCCAGGCCTGTACCGAGCTGGGCTTGATTGCAGAGGTAGCTGATCAGCCGGACTATGCCCGGGCATTTGAGCATTTTAATAAAGCCGCGGAACTGGGATATCCTTATGCCAGCTATATAAAAGGACTGTACCTGGAATATGATTATCATCAATCGGGGAAACAGGACCCGGTGGCTGCAGTAGCGTGTTATGAATATGCCGCCGGCTATAATGAAATGAATGCGGCCTATGAGCTGGGCCGTTGTTATAAATTTGGAACCGGTACGGCGCAGGATCCGGATAAGGCGATAGCATACCTGAAAAAAGCTGCAAAAGCTCAAAATCCCAAAGCCCTTACGGAACTGGCGCTGAGTTATGAGCGTGCGGAAGGGGTAGCCGAAGACCGGGATAAAGCCCTGGCGTATATGGAACAGGCCGCGGGACTGCACTATGTATACGCGCAATTTGCAACCGGCCGGTATTACCTGCATGGGTATGTGCAGGCAGACAGTGCAAAGGGGCTGGAATGGCTGGAAAAAGCCGCGGCCAGCGAGTACCCTTATGCATTGCTGGAGCTGGGCGACTATTATATGTTTGACTACGACCGGGTAGAACAGTATGAAAAAGCACTGGGCTATTACCGCCGGGCAAAGGACCAGCAGGTATATTCAGATGGACTGGGCCTGTGTTATGAGTATGGCATTGGAACGGAAACAGCTCCCGCTACGGCTTTTAATGAATACATACTGGCAGCCGAATATGGAAATACAAATGCCAAGTACCGGCTGGGCCGTTGTTATTATGAAGGATTTGGTACCGATAAAAACCTGGAAGCTGCTTTCCGGTGGTTTGGGGAAAGTGCCAATGAAGGAAATGATCATGCAAAGGTATACCTGGGACGACAATATTTAAAAGGAGAAGGCATACCGCGCCAACCGGAAAAGGCGGTAACACTTTTTACAGAAGCCGCCGAAAATGAATCCGCCAATGCACAATATGAGCTGGCCAACTGTTATCTTATGGGTACCGGTGTGGATGAAGATGAACAAAAGGCGCTTTACTGGTTTGAACGGGCATCAGAAAACGGCCATGAGGGCGCAAAAAAATTAACAGGAAGAAGACGGAAATAACATGGAAACATCAAATAACGCATACTATTCTTTCCAGGTAAACCTGCAGGGAATGATCAGCTTGTTGTCGGAGCACCTGTACAGTAACCCCAACACTTTTATAAGGGAACTGCTGCAAAATGCAGTAGATGCCATCGCTGCACTGCGCCAGCTGGATGAAGGGCTTGAAGGAGCGGTTCGCATTGAATTGCCGGCACCTGCTGATGACCGGCATTCCTTCAGCTTCCAGGACAATGGTATTGGCTTAAAGGAGCATGAGATTCACGAGTTCCTCTCTGTGATTGGTGAAAGCTCCAAGCGAAAAAATGCGGAAGATGCGCGGCTATTCATCGGCAAATTCGGTATCGGGTTATTGTCTTGCTTTGTGGTAAGCGAAGCCATTACCATCGAAACGCGCTCTGCTTTTGATGAAAAAGGTTTTCGTTGGTCGGCATTTAACGACGGCCGTTACCAGATAGACCCGGTGGAATCATTGCCCATTGGCACCAGGGTATACCTTACGCCCAAAAAGAATTATGCCCATTTGTTCCGGCCGGAAAATTTTATTCCGCAGATCCGGTTTTACGGAGATGCGCTCCCTGAAAAAATCACGGTCGTTACCAATGACAAAGAGCAGCTGATCAACCCGGCGCCGCCGGTGTGGCTTACCCCCGGTGCAGACCGGGAGGCGTTGCTGCAGGCGGGCAGGGATATTTTTCAACTCTCCTTCCTGGATGCGGTGCCCTTTCATACGGAATCCGGAGCATGCGCGGGGGTATTGTATATACTGCCGTATAAAACACAGTTTTCGCTGAAGCAGCACCATCGTATTTATTTAAAACGGATGTTCCTGGGAGAAGCGGATAACGGCTTGCTGCCTTCCTGGGCATTTTTTGTAAAAATGGTGGTAAATAGCAATACGCTTAGCGCAACTGCCTCAAGGGAATCGCTGATGCAGAACGACCTGCTGCGGGGCACGCGCAAAGAGATTGGTGAAACGCTTAAATCCTATCTCAAAAGCATCCGGGATATAGATCCGCAAATATACCTGAAGATCATACAGACGCATTTCCTGCATTTGAAAGCGATGGCCGCGGAAGACGATGAATTTTTACGGCTGATACTGGATGATCTTCCGTTTGAAACCAATAAGGGATTGCGGAGTTTTAAAAATATCAGCGAACAGTTCCCCGTCATTTATTACTGTGCCGATTATGAAGAATTTAAACAGGTGCAGCGGATTGCTGAATTTCAGGGAGTACTGGTGTTAAATGTGGCCTACACATTTGAAGAGGAACTGCTGAAAAAGATAAAAGGGATCCGGAAAGAACTGAACATCCGCGAAATGTCGTCTGCCAAATTGCTGGATACCTTTGTAAGCATCAGCGCCGAGGAAGCAGAACGGTACCAGCCCTTCCTGGATAGACTAACAGGTTTTACGCGGCCATTCCATTGTACCGTAACGCTGAAGTATTTTGAGCCCGGGGATACACCGGCCATTTTTACAAGGGCAGATGAAGACTTTGCAGCGGCTACCATAAAAAAACTAAAGGCCAGCGACAATCCTTTTGCGCATGCCCTGGACAGCCTGAAACAGCAGCCCGAATTGTTGAACCAGTTTTGCCTGAACATGAATAATGATCTGGTGCAGCATATGCTGGCACTGGATGATGAATATATGCTACAGGCGATTACTGAAGTGTTGTATGTGCAGGCATTGCTGATGGGCAAACACCCGGTAAATGAAAAAGAGATGCAGCTGTTCAACAGTGCCCTGCATTCACTGCTGGTAATGGGAATGAAAAATTTTATCCAGATTTAAAACATCCTGTATGTTGTACACATTAAAAATTCAAAAGCTATTAAATCAGGGCGAAGCGCTTTCTTTGCCTGAAGAGAAAATAAAACTGCTGTTGCAGGCCATAAAAATTGCCGATGAGAACGAAGACCTGGAATGGGGATATGACCTGCGGCTGATGTTGATTGAAACAGAACGGGACGTAGCATTCACAAAGGAATCCATCCCGGCTTTTGCGTGGGTGCTGCAGGTTTGCGATCAACATCCGGATCTGTTTTCTGAAACGGATTTCCTATGGCAATATAAATGGATGATGGCCGACCTGTATGATAACCCGCATGTGTCGAAAGAACAGGTACAGGCTGCATTAGAAGATTTTAAACTGCGGCTGCAGCGGAATGGCTATGGTTTACGGGCTTACTATAATGAGCTGTACAGCGATGCGCTGGTACAAAAAGATGCGGCATTGATACAGGAATATGGGGAGCAATTAAAAACGATAACCCGTGATCAGATGAGTGATTGTGAGGCTTGCGAAATGGATGCAGAAGTAAGTGCCACGTTTGAACTGCAGGGCTTTCAGCAAGGGCATGAGCAGGCGCTGCCGTTGCTGGAAAAACAGTATACCTGCGTGCATGTGCCCATGCGTACCCTGGCAAACCTGAGCTATGAAGCATTTAAAAATAACCAGCCCGAACTGGCGCGGGAATTTTGTGAAAAGGCCAATATGGAGCTGGAGGCATTAACGCATGACGCCTCTGCCTTGTTATCGGAAATAAAGCTGCTGGTATTTAAGGCCTCCGCCAACCAGGCTGCTGCAAAAGAGCAGATCGAACAGCTGGTGCCAAAGGTAGCCGGTAACCAGGGCCGGAAGATGTTCCAGATGGCCCTTTATTTTATGGAGGCCCTGCGGCAGTTTCCAGAGAAGGACCTGTTTCACCTGTTACTTAAAGAGGATCACGGATCGTTACAAACCGGCAAAACCGATTACAGCCGGGATGAATTGCTGGCTTACTTTGAGCAGGTTGCCCGAGATATTGCCGGGCTGTTTGACCGGCGCAATGGGAATCATAATTTTATGAAACAGCTGGAACGCATTCGTTAAGGTAAGCGAGCCATTCAGTGTGCATTTTTAACCACATAGGCGCATAGGTGTGATCTCGGTTTCTGAAAGTATACACTAAATCCGGAAGTGTTGTACGCTGTTTTCCATTGTCATACTACGGAAGATTGTTGGTATGTTATATGCGTCTTCTTTGTCTTTGCAGCAGCCTTTTATTACGCAGTCCGTCCATTTCCTCTCATCATGTTAAAAACGAAGAACAGCGGCCGGCATCCCGGACCGCTGTTCTTATATGCTGCCGTTGCTAAGTGCTAGCTGTTCATCAATGTTTCAATATCGTCTGCTTCAATGGGCATGGTCTTCATCAGGTCGATGTTGCCGCTGCGGGTAAGCAGAAAATTGTTTTCGATGCGCACTCCGGTCTGTTCTTCCTCGATATAGAGGCCCGGTTCAATGGTTAATACCATACCCGCCTTTAAGGGTGAGCGGAAGGGTCCCAGGTCGTGCACATCAATACCCAGGTGATGGCTGATGCCATGATAAAGGTATTTGCGGTAAGCCCGGTTTTCGGGATCTTCGTTTTTTACATCGCCCCGGGTCAGCAAACCCAGTTTGAGGCATTCCTTAGTGGCTGCGTCACCCAGCTTTTCGTGATAATTCACGATGGTAATGCCTGGTTTTAGGATGGAGGCTGCATAACGATGCAGGCGTAAACAGGCATTGTATATTTCCTTCTGGCGTTTGGTAAACCGTCCGTTTACGGGAATAGTGCGGGTAAGATCGGCGTTGTAGCCGCCATATTCTGCACCAAAATCCATCAGGATCAGTTCTCCATCCAAACATTGCTGGTTATTGCTCACGTAGTGCAGGGTGCGGGCACGGTCGCCACTGGCGATAATGCTGCCATATCCCTCGCGGGTAGCGCGGTTGCTGAGGAAGGAGTGCAGGATCTCGGCTTCGATCTCAAATTCCCATACGCCCGGTTTGATGAACTGCAATAAACGTCGGAAGGTTTTTTCGGTAATATTGATCGCTTTCTGAATTACTTCTACCTCTTCCGGCGTTTTTATGGCGCGTAGTTCTTTCAGAACCGGTGCTGCCCGTTGATACTGATGCAGCGGAAATTTTTCTTTCAGTTCTTTTATATACCGGTATTGCCGGGTTTCAATCCAGGAACTTTTGCGGTCGTTCTCATTCGTGTCGAGGCAAATTGTTTGAGCGGCATGGATCCAGGAGGTGAGCAGGGCCGGCAATGCGTCCTGCCATACAATGGTTTTAATACCACTGATAGCTGTTGCCTCATTAGCCCGCAGGCGCTTTCCATCCCATTTTTCTTTTAGCTCGTTCGGCCGTACCAGCACAAGTACCTCACGGTATTTGGGATCGGGGTTATCCGGGTAAAGGATCACCATACTGTCTTCCTGCTGGATCCCCGAAAGCCAGAACAGGTTGCTATTGGGTTTGTATTTATAAAGCGCATCGCCGTTTTCAGGCATTTCATCATTAGCCAAAAAAACAGCGATCGTATTACGTTCCAATTTATCCGTAAACCGTTTGCGGTTTTTAATAAAGATCTGGGGATTTAGCGGTAAATATTTCATGTGTCTGTATTTAATCGAAACAACCGTCCGTAACCTAAGTCCGGCTGTTTATGGGTTTCAAATATACGTAAAACTATCAACCGGTAGTTGAAGCCCGGGGCTGTGGAGCACCGACGGTTCTGGAATGGAAGAGAGGCGTCTGGCGGTACGCTGTTGAAAAAGTATCGGGCCCGAAGCAGATGGTCACCCGGCAATGGCCAATAAAAAAAGAGCTGCCCTAAGAATAGGACAGCCTTCAAAATAAACACCACTTATACAAAAGTTAAAATGGACGTTTTTTTGCTTTCAATGTAAACCTCGATCCTTTTTTAAGAAATGCATAAAACACACACTTAAAATATCTTAATTGCCTCTTTTATAAATCAGTTCCGGAAGCTGCAAATGCACTTGTTCCTTCAAAATACAGCACGGTCCGGAGCGCTCATCCACTACAATACTTCATCTACCCGGAAAACCCGGTGTCTGTTACAAAAAACAAAACATGCGTGATAGGCGTTTTTATACAAAACTGCTGATTTGGGCCCTATCAATTGGTATGCTAAACTGGATATGACCAGAATGAATCATTCTGAAGTTGTCATAAGCAGATTTAGGCTGCATGCCTCCTGTTCATCGATCTGGTTGTAAATCTGGCTACAAATATCACCTACTTTACCATCCCCGGCAATACCCCAATTGTGGTATTTTTGATGGGTTGTGCTCACCAGAATAAAGCCCCTCGCTTTTATTACCAGCGGTTACAGCAGCATCGAGTAAAAAATGAGTTCTTTTACGCTGTTGCATCCCAGTTTTCTAAAAATATTCTTCCTGTGGGTTCTTACAGTGTCGGTGGAAATGAAAAGAAGACTGCCGATTTCGGCGCTGGAATGCCCTTTTGAAAGCAGGCTGCAGATCTCTTTTTCGCGGATACTCAATTGCTCGATGCTTTTTTTGTATTTAGAAAGCATCGTCTTGTTTTTCAGGTAGAAGTCGATTGTTTTAACGTATTCAAATACTTCATCCCGGTCTAATTTTATGGATAAGGTGATTTTCTTTTTTTTCGCGGAGGCGTTCTGACGGATGATTTCCATCGTTATACCCAGGATATGATCACTGTCAACCAGTTCCGCTTCCGATTTCACCACTTCGGATAAATTGGTATTCCCGTCCTGTTGCTCCTTAACCCGGTAAGACACAGAGGTATGATTTCTGTTATGTACGTCAACAGGATCACTCATATTTAAGCGGTTATAATTTTGTCCGTCAAAGGTATTTTTTATTAATATGTCAAAAATACCCTAATTGGGGTATTTTTTGAATGGTTGCAAAAGCCTTTAAAAGGTAATATGCGCTATGATGCACCCATACACGGGTATTATTGCCTCAATCCGGGAAAGCGATGCCCTGGCAGATGGCTCCCAAAGGTATTGCATTAATAAAAAATCTTCAGCCATGCTTTAAACAGGGAGCATGCCTTATTTAAAACGGAGGATGGCCTCTACGGGGAAATGATCCGAAGGGTATTTACCATGGTAGGTATCTGTTAAAATACCCCAGCTGAGGGCTTTGCCATTCCGGGTAATAAAAATATGATCAATGACTTCGGTGCGGTCTACGGTTTTGCCATAAGCATTAAAAGAACCGTTGTTTTCGTAAGGTTCTTTCACATCGTTGTAGCTGTCTTTCAGAAGGGTTGAGCTTTCAAGGATGTGGTACCATTCCGAATTCCGGTCGCCATTAAGATCACCTACAAATATTGCATTGCTTTTGCCGGCGATTGCTGCAATCTGTTTAAGCATCAGTTTGGCACTTTCCACACGGGCTACCTTTCCCTCATGATCAAAATGTACGCTGAAGAAATAAAACTTTTTACCTGTTTTTTTGTCCTTCAGTGCTACCCATGAGCAGATACGGTTGCAGCAGCGGGCATCCCATCCTTTGCCCGGTTTATCCGGCGTTTCCGATAACCAGAAGTCGCCCGATTGTAATAACGCAAACCGGTCTTTTTTATAAAAAATGGCAGAATGCTCGCCTTTATCCCCGCCGTCGTCGCGCCCTTTACCATAACGGGCATAGGCCGGCAGCCGTTCGCTGATATCGTCCAGCTGGTTTTTAAAGCCTTCCTGGGTTCCAAATACATCAAAATCGTGGTACCGGATAAGATTGGCTACGGGGGTGGCCCGGTCTTTCCAAAGATTACCCTGGTCCGCAGTGGTCTCCATCCGGATATTAAATGTAGCTACTTTGAGCTGCTGGGCTGCTGCATGATAAAGAAGGCCGCATATAAGGATTACCGTCAGTAAGTATCGCTTCATAATGATGTTGTATTTAGTTGCAATCGTGTGGGCGCCAAGTTAGTACTTTGTTGCTGATTTCTTTAAAAGAAGCACAAAAATAATATCCGGTGATGCTGCGGCAGAAGAAAGGACCGCGCTGCTGAACCGGTTACAATTTGAATGATACAACTGAATAACGCAACGCGCAAATGAGATTACCAGATTGTTATATTTAGGAGCGATGGTGGCCGGATGGAGCCGGATATTTCCAAAAGTACTATCTTCATAAAACTTCCGGAGCAACAGGATACCCGGAGGGTGTGCTTGATTATGGGGACAACGATCTCGTTCCGGCGCTGCCGGAGATGGATTGGTTTGTGTAAATTTTGGTGTAATTTTAATGTCTGTTACCAGCGGGTATATGCTTGCAATGCTTCAGAAAATCAGGGAGGGTGACCAGGATTCATTTCACGAGTTTTATAACTTGTTTCATGAGCGCCTGTATCAATATATTTATATGTATACCCGCTCCGAATGGCTGGCCGAAGAAACCGTGCAGCTCAGCTTTATCAAAATATGGGAGCAACGGAAAAAATTATCCACAGAATACAGTTTGTCTACCCAGCTGTTCCGGGTAGCGAAGTTTACCCTGATCGACCTTCTGCGTAAAAATAAAATCCGCGAAGTGGTGCAGCTTCCACACCCCGAAGCACTTACAGAAGAAACCTCTGTTATTACCGCTATTGAAATGAAGGACGACCTGAAACGGGTCATGAAAACGATTCATGATCTGCCAGTGATGCAACAGCAGGTGCTTACTCAAACCCGTATCAACGACCTTTCTCATAAGGAAACTGCGGCCCTGCTTTCCATCTCCGCCAAAACCGTTGAAACACACGTTACAAGAGCTGTTCGCCGGCTCAGAAAAACCCTTTCTCTCTTTTTTTAAAAAAAAGTTACCACAGTTGTAGGGGATTTTTTTTGTTTGTTCGAACAATAAGGTATGGAAATGTCTCCGGAATTATTACAACGCTTTTTTGCAGGTCACTGTTCAAAAGAACAGGAGGTGCAAATAAGGGCATGGCTGGCAGCGCACCCGGAGATGCTGGCGCCTTATTTGACGGAGCAGAGCTGGGAACAGTTTCAGGCCGGGGGAGCGGTGCCTGCTGAAACGTCGGAGCGGATGCGGCGGTACCTGTTGCGGAAAATGCGTACGCGCACCCGGTACCTGCGATGGAGCGCCGCGGCTGCTATATCGATATTGCTGGTGGGCCTGGCTTATATTCAACTGCAGCAAAAGGAACAATCCTTTATGCAGGAAGCCGTGGCCATGACCTGCTTGCAGGTGGCCAATACCACTTTTATTGCGAAGAATATAAAGCTCCCGGATGGTTCGCAGGTGGCGCTGGCCCCGGGCAGCTCACTGGAATATGATTCCGTATTTGGGGTACGGAGGGATGTGCAGCTTTCCGGAAATGCTTCTTTTTCGGTTGCAAAAGACCGGACCAAACCCTTTTGTGTGCATACCCGGAATATCAATGTGACGGCGCTCGGAACCGTTTTTAGTGTGGAAGATCAGGATACATTGCTGACCCGTGTGCGGCTTCTGGAAGGGAAAGTGGTGGTGAAGAAAGAAGCGCATGTAGCAAAAACAATGGATGCCGTGTTCCTGAAACCTGGGCAGGAACTGGTATTCAATAATGCTGATTTCTCTAACCGGGTACGGCGGTTTGGTGATAAACCGTTGCAGGAAAAGCCTGCAGTTGAACCGGTTTCGGAACCTGTTACAACCGTGCTGGAATTTGACAACGAACCCATGAATGCGGTGTTTAAAAAAATAGAACAGACCTATCATGTAAAGATCGGGTTCAATGAAGCCACGGTAAAAGATATGCGCTTTACCGGTATCTACCGGCCATCTTCAGAAACGATCGAACAGTTTCTGAATACGCTTGTATTGTTAAATCATCTCAAAATAGAAAAAACAACAGCAGGGTTCCTGATCCGTACCGACGATTAAACCAGAATGTTTGTACCTGAATAACTAAGCACGTTTATACCCGGAAGGAGCCCGGATTTTTTAAGAAAAACTAAATCAGCATCTCTTATGAAGCAATTACGCATCGTACTGCTATGGCTTGTCTGTGCCCCTTGTATTGTATTTGGGCAGGGCGGCGGAACCAACTCGGCAACGGGAGTGGTAAAAAATGAGAAGGGAGAGCCCATGCCCGGAGCCTCCGTACTTCTCCAGAAAAAAAATGAGGGTGGCAATTTCTCAAAGGGACTGAGCACTGCCACCAACCAGAGCGGGATCTTCCAGTTTAATAATATCCCCCTGGGCACCGGGTATCGTTTTATTGTAAGCTTTGTGGGATATCAGTCTGATACCCTGGAAGGCTATGAGGTAAACGCTAACAGCCGGATCTCTATCAGTGTGGAACTGCAGCCCGGTGGCAGCGCCCTGGATAAGGTGGTGGTGATCGGTTATGGTTCCATGCGCAAGAAAGATCTTTCGGCCGCCGTGGCAACGGTTCCCGACCTGGAGCAGGCCAAAAGCAGGCCGGTGCTGAGTGTGGAAAATATGATGCAGGGAAAAGTGCCGGGTATTACCGTAACCAATGATGGCGGTCACCCGGACCGCGGTGCCAAAGTAGTGATCCGGGGGATCGGTAACCGGAGCGGAGAAAGTCCGTTGTATGTGGTAGACGGAGTGCCCAATGCACCTTATAACCCGGCAGATGTGGAATCGATCACGGTATTAAAAGACGCCGCTTCTGCGGCGATTTATGGAGCCTTTTCAGGATCGGCCGGTGTCATTCTTATTACGACCAGGCAGGCTAAAAAAGGCGAGCCATCCGTGGAGTATGCAGGCTTTGCCGGTGCCAAAAAGGCCTGGCGTTTACCACAATCCTTAACCGCGCAAAAGGAAGCAGAGGTGGCTAATTTGGCAGCCGCCAATGCCGGAGCCCAACCACTGGATGGATGGAATGCGGCAAAAAATCCCTACGCCCAGGAAACCCGTACCGACTGGATCGGTTCTATCTTCCGCACCGGGCTTATCCAGCGCCATACCGTAACCCTGAATGCGGGTACGGAAAAATTCAGCACCCTGTTCCAGGGGCGCTATGAAGAAAACCAGGGTACACTTTTGAATACTTATGCAAAAAATATGTCGCTGCGGTTTAATGCTGGCTATCAGATTGCCCCGAATGTGAAGTTCCGGCAGGAACTGTTTTATAATAACAGTGACAGTCGCGGTACAGCTACAGAAAGCGGGTATAGCGGTACCATCCTGTCTGCCATCTATATGCCGCGCTCGGCCACGCCTTATTATGCAGATGGAAGTTTTGGTGGCGTAGGCCCGAGGGAATCGGCCTACCTGGGTATTCATGGCGATGTGATAAACCCGGTAGCCACGCTGCTGCGGAACAAGCCCGATAATAAAAATATAGACATCCAGTCGGTTTCGGAACTAACGGTTTCCAACCTGGTGACCAGGGGGCTTTCTTTTATCACGCGTTTCTCTTTCCGGCAGGGTCAGTCTTTATATAAAAACTTTATACCCCGCCGCACGGAACCCGGTAAACCCAATAATTCCAACCAGCTGGATTATCGTACGGATAAGTCGAATAACTGGATCTGGGAGAATACGCTCAATTATGCCCGGGTGTTTAACCAGCACAGCCTGGGGCTGATGCTTTCTACCACCGCGCAGCAAAATAGTGCAAAAGGATTTAGCGCTTCCGCAAAAACCTTTGACAATGAAGCTACCTGGGCGCAGTTCTTTGCTTTTGCCGGTAACTTTACCGATCTCCAGCCCAGCGACTGGGATTGGAGAGACCGTAACCTGTCTTATGTAGGACGGTTGTCCTATAGCTGGGCCGACCGGTATTTTATGACGGCCAGCCTGCGGAATGATATCGCACAGCGTTTACCGGTTAATAACCGCTCTAAGTATTTCCCGGGGGTAACCGCGGCCTGGAAGATCAGCTCCGAACCTTTTTTCAAAGCAGATGCGGTGGACCTGCTGAAGATCCGTGCCAGCTGGGGACGTATCGGAAATATCAATTCGATCCCGAGTTACTACAACAATTCAGCCGATGGCTACTATTATGCGTATCCCTACCTTACAAGAGACAATATTTTCCAGGTGGGCAACGGAGGCCGGCAAACTTTTGTATACTACGTGGGCGATTTACACAATCCAAAGCTGAATTGGGAGAGCTCAGAGCAAAAAGACATCGGTATAGATATCGGCCTTTTAAAGGACCGGCTGACCATCACCGCTGATTATTTTGATAAAATGACCATTGACCTGATTGCGCAACAGAGTGTCAACTGGCCAGTGGCCATGGGTTTGGGTGCGCCCATTATTAACCAGGGAAAGATTAAAAATACGGGCTTTGAATTCAGTGCTACCTGGCACGGCCGGATCAATGAACTGACCTACGATCTGAACGGAAACTTTGCCACCCTGAAGAACCGGGTAGCCTATATTGACGAAGATCCCAGGTCGGCCTGGACTAAGGAGGGCATTACCTGGCGGGGCACCATGAATCCCTATCGCTCCGTGGTAGGGCAGCCGTTTAATTCATTCTGGTTGTACAAAACCGGCGGTATCTTTCAAACGGATGCTGAAGCCGCGGCTTATGTAGGGTCCGATGGTAAACGGATACAGCCCAATGCCAAGGCCGGTGATCTGAAATTTATTGATCAGAATGGCGATGGTAAGCTCGATGACCAGGACCGGGTGTTTATGGGCAATGCGTTTCCGAAGGTTACCTATGGCTTTACGGCCAATGCCAGCTGGAAAAATTTTGACTTCAGTATGTTCTGGCAGGGCGTAGGCGGTGTAAAACTGTTCCATATATTTAAGGAGTCTACGCTCAATGCATCGGAGCAGGGATACAATCGCTGGGATAAGATACTGGATGCCTGGTCGCCTACCAATACGGGGTCGAATATTCCACGTATTTCTGCCAATGACCCCAATAAAAACTTCCAGACACCCTCCGACTGGTACCTGGAAAATGGCGATTACCTGCGGCTGAAAAGTGTGGTGCTGGGGTATAATTTCAATAAGCTGTATAGGAATATGAAACTGCGGGTGTACATCAGCGGGGATAACCTGCTCACCTTTACCAAATATTCCGGAATGGATCCTGAAGTGGGGGGGTATGGTTTTGATGGTGGTCAGTTCCCGGTGTCAAGAATTTATGCAGCAGGTGTACGCCTGACGTTTTAAAAATGGTTAAACAGAAAATTAAAATCAGTATATGAACTATAAATTTACTTCCATATTGCTCCTGGCTGTATTGGCACTGGCTTCCTGCAGTAAGGGTTGGGTAGATTCTAAACCGCAGGGCAAGGCTTCCACTGCGTATCAATGGGACGGTGAGAATAATGTGAATTCGGCCATTGGCGCTCTGTATGTGCCCATGCGCAATGAAGGTACCTGGGGGCGGAACCTGTTCTGGATGCAGGATGCCAGCGATGACCTGATCGTAGGACGCTCCAAAGCGGATGGTGAAAATATCAAAAACTTTATCTGCTCCGGTAATGAAGGCTATATGAAAGATGGCTGGAGCGATCTTTACTGGATGCTGAATAAGGCCAACCAGGCCATTGATGGTGCATCAAAAGCCACCAATATTTCTGATGCACTAAAAAACCGGGTGATGGGTGAAGCCTATTTTATGCGGGCCTTTGCCCATTTCTGGCTGGCCTATCTCTGGGGACATAAAGATCAGGGCGTGCCTTACGATGCTGTGGAAAATCCTGAATTTGGCAAGCGGATGCTTCCGCAGTTAAAATCGGTAACGGATAACTATGCGGCCATTGCGGCCGACCTGCAAAAAGCGGCTGACCTGTTGCCGTTGTTCAGCACTTATGATGATGCCAATAAAGGAAGGGCGCATAAAGCAGCCGCTCTGGGGTACCTGGTAAAAACCTATGCCTACTGGGCACAGTTCGATCCCAGCAAATGGGCATTGATCCCGGCGCTCTGCGACCGGATCAAGAATGAATGCGGCCGGGCACTGATCACCGGGATGGCCACACCTGCAGAGAATTATAAAGCTGTTTTTAAAATTGCCAATAACTGGAGCAGTGAGTATATATGGTCCGTAACATCCGGCCCCCTGGGCGGATCTGAATTTATGGGGGTAGTGCTGGAAAACAAAGGCTGGGGCATTTATAACGGCTGGGGCTATTTTCAACCAACGGAAGAATTATATGATGAATATGAAGCGACTGATCCCCGGAGGGAAGCGACGATCTTAAAGTTTGGCGACAAGTTTACGTTTTTTGGTGTGGAGCGGAGTTATTCCTCTACTAATAGCCTGTCTGGCTTCCAGATCAATAAATACATGGAACCGTACAGCTATGGTTCTAACAACGACCCCAAAACCAACGATAAGATCAACCAGAACGGAGATTATCCTACCACTTCTTTGAACCTGCCGTTAATGCGCTATGCGGAGATCCTGTTGTTTAAAGCGGAGGCCCTGATTCAGCAGGGAAAGAACGGTGAGGCGGCCGCACCTTTGAACGAAGTAAGGGCGAGGGTGGGCCTGTTACCGATCGCCAATCCCACGCTCGATGATCTGAAGCACGAGCGGCGCTGCGAACTGGCATGCGAGTGGACAGACCGGGTGATGGATCTGAAACGCTGGAATGATGTAGCCCGTATCAATGCTCCGTTACACGGACGCATTCATACGGATAAGTCAAATCCTGCTTCACCGTATACCATCCAGCAGGTTTGGCCGGCCCGTAATTATACCCAGGCAAAAATGGCCTGGCCCATTGCGCAGGATGAGATCAATCTTAGTGGTGGTGTTTACAAGCAAACGCCGGGCTGGTAATTCCTGTTTGAACGGAACCCGGATCCCGTTCCGCTACGGGTAAGTAATATAAGAAAAGGCTTCGTCTGCAGATGAAGCCTTTTCTTATAATTTTTTATGGAGGGGTATGAACGCAGGCCCCTCGGTATTGTCATCAAAACAGTCCGTACAGCTGGGAGTCGATCTTGGAAATGATCTTTCCAAAATCTTCCACGTTGTCGGCAAAATTGTTTTTATCTACATCAATGATCAGCAATTTCCCCTCTTTGTAAGAACCGATCCATTTGTTATAATATTCGTTCAGCCGCTTTAAATAATCGAGCCGGATATTTTCTTCGTATTCCCGGCCACGTTTCTGAATTTGTCCTACCAGCGTGGGTACAGAAGCGTTCAGGTAAATCATGAGGTCTGGCGGCCGCACCATCGATTTCAGGGTCTGGAAGAATTGATAATAGTTGTCAAAATCCCGTTTGCTCATCAAACCCATTTCATGAAGGTTGGGCGCAAAAATATTGGCGTCTTCATAAATGGTACGATCCTGTATAACGGTTTCAGTGCCGTTCTGGATATCGATCAGTTGTTTTAACCGGCTGTTCAGAAAATAGATCTGCAGGTTAAAACTCCAGCGGGGCATATCATCATAGAAATCCATCAGGTAGGGATTGTGATCCACATCCTCAAAATTGGGGATCCACTTATAGTGCTTGCTCAACATTTCTGTTAAGGTGGTTTTACCGGCGCCAATATTACCGGCTATGGCAATATGCTTGGGTTTGGATTTTGATTTAGCCATATTACGGATGTGATACAGGAATGGTTTCGTTGTGAAAAATAACTATTCTTTTTTAAATGGGTTTATTTTCTCAGAAGTATTTTAAGCCCATCGCTTTGCGGACCATGTCCATGGTTTTTTCTGCATTCTCTGCTGCTTTCTGAGCACCTACTTTTAAAATAATGCTCAGTGCCCGCTCATCTTCCCGGATGGCTTTTGCTTTTTCCCGGATGGGGCTGATAAAGCGCACCATATCTTCGGCCAGTTGCTTTTTCAGATCGCCATAGCGAATGGTACAGGCATTAAAATCGGCCTCATATTTTTCGATGATCTCCGGTGTACATACCAGTTTCATCAGGTCAAAAATATTCACGATATAATCCGGCTTTTCGGAGTTGGGTTCGGTAGGACCGACGTCCGTTTTGGCTTTCATTACTTTCTTGCGGATCAGGTCATCATCATCCGACAAATAGATCGTGGCATACTGGTTTTCGCTCTTGCTCATCTTTCCCGCGCCATCCAGGCTGGGTACCTTTAGCAGTTGTGCTCCATAATTGAAGGCCTTGGGTTCCGGAAATACCTCGCCATAACGATGATTGAAACGGTTGCCGAAAGTACGTGTCATTTCCAGGTGCTGTTCCTGATCTTTTCCCACAGGAACATACATGGCACGATGAATAAGGATATCTGAAGCCATCAATACCGGGTAGGTAAGCAGCCCTGCGTTTACATTTTCCGGTTGCAATTTTACCTTGTCTTTAAAAGTAGTGGTTTTTTCCAACTCTCCTTTATAGGCCAGCATGTTTAAATAAAGATACAGTTCTGTTGTTTGCGGCAGATCGCTTTGGCAATACAATACACATTTGTCCGGGTCTAATCCGCTGGCCAGGTAATAGGAAGTAACAGAGAGTATATGTTCCCTTAATTCCTTTGTGTCGGGATGCGTGGTCAGCGAATGCAGATCGGCTATAAAAAAATAGCAATTATATTCGTCCTGCATTTTTACATAGTTCCGTAATGCGCCAAAATAATTCCCCAAATGGAGTTGTCCGGTTGGCCGTACTCCACTTAAAACGATTTCTCCTTTTTTACTCATAGGCCGCAAAGATAGATAAAGTTTGAGGTTGAAGTTTCCGGCTGCCGGTTTAAAATTCTGCGTTACAGGTATAGAAGGTGGCGTATTAAAAAATATCAGGGGTTTATTGGATCCGATCATCGTAAATAGAAAGCAGTACGGGCCTTGCGGATGCATCAATAATGGATTGCAATTGTTTTAGGAAGCCCGTACTTACGGTGGGGCAGCCATCGCTTTGGCAAATTTCATCATCCACTTCAATTTCCGGTACACATGCATGGGAATGCAACACTACAAACCGTTCAAAGGCCTTGTTATTGCTGCTGTCCAGCCCGTATAATTTATAGGCCCGTCCAAATTTCCCGTAGTAGGCGCCACCGATCCGGTAATTGCCCAGCGAGGTACAGCGGCTTCCCACATCATTGCTATACCGTCTTCCCTCCAGCCACTGTTCATTACAGCGCCCGTGCGTAACCAGTCCGGATGCGATAACGGTGTCCTGGTTCAGATCATACACAAAAAAACGCTTACGGGAGGAGGGCTGCTGCATGTTAATTAAAAATGCCAGATTCGGATTAAAGTGCCGGTTCCGGATAATGGTTTTAATGGCGGCCAGTTGCGACGCATCGGGTTTATAAATGGTTCCCTTTTCCACGCGGATGCCAGGGGAGACGGGTATTGACGTGGTGCCGTTGGAGCGGATGTAACCTGTATGATAAAATAAGTAACCACCGGCAAGCAGGAGCAGGCTGACCAGCGTCAGGAGTTTGTTCATAAACGGCTTTTGGAAGAAGATGCGGTTACCGGTGCATTCCATAAAGTTCGGCCGTTTACCCGATGAGCCTCAAAAAAAATCCCGGCAGGATAGGTATTCACTGCCGGGATTTTTTTAAGCGTATACTTATTTCAGGAGGGGCGTTTAAAACTCGTGCCCCAGTTTTTCTTTTTTTGTACGCAGGTATTTTTCGTTGTGCTCGTTGGGTGTAATTACGATCGGTACACTTTCCACGATCTCCAGTCCGTACCCGATAAGACCTACGCGCTTCCGGGGGTTATTGCTCATCAGGCGCAGCTTGGTCACATCCAGATGGCGGAGGATCTGTGCACCTACCCCGTAGTCCCGTTCGTCCATCTTAAAGCCCAGGTGCAGGTTGGCTTCCACCGTATCCATACCATTTTCCTGCAGTTTATAGGCTTTTAGTTTGTTCATAAGACCGATACCACGTCCTTCCTGGTTCATATATAATATAAGCCCCTTGCCTTCCTGTTCTACCATTTGCATGGCTTTATGCAGCTGATCGCCGCAATCGCAGCGCAGGGATCCCAGGATGTCGCCGGTAAAACAGGAGGAGTGTACCCGTGTAAGTACCGGTTCCCCCTTTTCCCATTCACCTTTTATCAATGCCAGATGCTCATTATTACTGTTCTTATCTCTGAAGGCCACCAGGGTAAAATTGCCATATTGGGTGGGCATGTTCACCCGTACGATCTCTTCGATGAGCGAGTCACGCTTCAGGCGGTATTCGATAAGGTCTTTGATGCTGATCAGCTTCAGATCAAACTTTTTGGCCACTTCAACCAGGTCCGGAAGCCGGGCCATGGTGCCGTCGTCGTTCATGATCTCTACCAGCACGGCGCCGTGCGGATAAGGAAAGCCTGCCAGGCGCGCCAGATCCGTTGCTGCTTCGGTATGACCTACACGGCGCAGCACGCCGCCTTTTTTTGACCGCAGGGGAAAAATATGTCCCGGACGGCCTAAATCCGACGGATTGGTAAATGGATTATTGAGCGCCTCAATGGTCTTGGCCCGGTCGGATGCCGAAATACCAGTGCCGCAGCCGTTGCCCAGCAGATCCACCGAAATGGTAAAGGCGGTTTCATGCAGCGCCGTATTGTTCGTTACCATCGGCGGCAGGTTTAGCTCGTCGCACCGTTCTTCAGGAAGGGGGGTGCAGATCAGGCCGCGGCCGTTTTTGGCCATAAAATTTACAATTTCGGGAGTAATAGTAGCAGCGGCGGTGATAAAATCGCCCTCATTCTCACGGTCTTCGTCATCTACAACGATTACGAGTTGGCCATTTTTTATCGCTTCAATGGCACTTTCTATTGTATCAAACATATGTTCTTGCTGAATTTATACAAAGATAACGATTGTAAGCGGGGTTTGGTTTTGTGGTTTCCTGGTTTCGTTGCTGCTGCGGGTAAAAAAGGCAGGTCCGGCGCTTTTTAGCAACACCTGTTTAAGATGATTTTACGGTTGTTTCAGGATGTGGTTGTGACAGAAAATCTGTGACCATTTCTTTTTGTCACAAAAAACGGTCACAAATTCCCATGGCCGATTGTTCCTCATTTGCGGGTAAACTGTATTTATTGATCATCAATGGTCGTGCTGGATACCGAAGTTTTGGGTAAGTATAAAGATCATATCGTAACCAGGTGCCGGCAGGAGCCCTGGTATCAATGCTGCTGGTAAAGTTGTTTGTGCGCTGATTTTCAATAAACAAGATTCTTTTTATCTCTAAAAAGTCCTCAATCATCGAAATTGATCCGGATCAAAAATTAACGGATGTTAGGCGCTTGGTTACAATTTGTTAATATTCGGGCCCCAAATGTTAAAGTTTATTCTGTTTCTTTGCCCCCTGAAATCAATTAATCCCAAAATTATGTTAAAGAAGATTTATCTATTCATGGCTGTGGCGCTTCTCTCCACGGCTTTTCTTCACGCCCAGGTAACTACCAGTAGTATTACGGGGAGTGTAAAAACAGAAGACAATAAAGCACTGGAAGGAGCTACAGTTACTGCAGTACACGAACCTTCCGGCACAAAATACCAGGCTGTTTCTAATAAAAACGGCCTTTTTAATCTCCAGGGCCTCCGGATTGGTGGTCCGTATACCGTTGAGGTGAGCTTTGTTGGCTATTCTTCTCAAAAATTTGAGCAGATCAGCCTGGCCCTGGGTGTACCGTATGACTTGCAGGTTGCTTTATCTACTGCAGCTACAGACTTACAGGCCATCGTTGTTTCTGCAACTTCAAGGAAAATAAGCACAGTTAAGCAGGGACCTACCACTGTATTTGGCCAAAGGGAGCTTACAAGCATGCCTACCATCAGCAGAAGCCTTACCGATATTACCAGGGGTACACCCCAGGCCAATGGAAATAACTTTGGCGGCCGGGATGGAAGAATGAACAACCTGAAAGTGGACGGGGTAAATATGAATAATAACTTTGGATTGAGCAATGACCCTCAACCCGGTGGCGGTCTTCCTCCTATTTCTATTGATGCTTTTGACCAGGTGTCTGTAGCAACGGCGCCTTTTGATGTACGGCAATCTGGCTTTACCGGTGCTGCCATTAATGCGGTAACAAAAAGTGGTACCAATACCTTTCATGGAACGGCCTACACGTTTTTTACAAGCCAGGACTTTAACGGATCCCAGGTAAGGGATTACCGGCTTACCAATGCTAAAACCAAGAATAATATTTATGGAGGTTCTTTTGGCGGTCCGATCATAAAAAATAAATTGTTCTTTTTTGCCAATGGGGAATACGAGAAGAGCTCCCGCCCCGGCCCAACCTGGTATCCGACCGGTGGTTCTGGTACCGGACAGCAAAGCAATACTCCAGTAAATGATATGAAGCTGGTGGCTGATCATGTGCTTGAGAAATATGGATATGATGTAGGCGCCTATCAAAGTACACCTCCTTTTGCCGGAGATGACTGGCGTGTTTTAGGTAAAATAGACTGGAATATTGATCTGAATAATAAGCTGACATTAAAGTATACAAACTTTAACAATACCAATGACTGGGCAACGGTTAATAATGGTAGTATTCCTAACAGCGGTGGATTTAGTGTTGTGGGAAGAACCGGCAGTGTAACCAGCTTACCCAATAACCGGTACAGCAAATCTTCCATGGCGTTTTTTAATTCCAACTATTATTTCAAGCACCTGGTAACCACCTATTCTGCAGAATTGAATAGTAAACTGTCATCCAGCATTAATAACCAATTTTTGTTCACCGTTACAAAAAACAAGGATACCCGCATATCTCCTGCAGGAACGTTCCCGACTGTTGATATTTTTAACGGTGCAGGGCAAAACTATATCAGCCTTGGAACTGATCCGTTTACAGCCAACAACGATGTGGTGAATAATATTACATCTGTGATTGACAACTTTACTTATAATGTTGGAAAACATACGCTGACAGCAGGGGTTAGTTATGAGCAGCAATATCTGGGAAATATGTTTATGCCCGGTGCTGCCAGTTATTATGCCTATGATTCGCTGGGCGCATTTTTAAATGATCTGACTCCGGCTTATTATTCCTGGACCTATTCGCTGCTTCCTGGTAATCCCAATCCGTATTCAGCTAAGTTGAAAACAGGACAGTGGGGCGTGTATGTTCAGGATGATATTAAATTAACCGATTACTTTACTATTTCAGCGGGACTGAGAGTTGATAAAATCAATTATCTGGAGAACCCGATCGGTAATTATAAGATCGACAGCATGTTTTTCCCCAATGCGGCAGGCGATTTTGTACGGTATTCTACCAGCAAATGGCCCAATTCCCGTCCGCTGGTTTCTCCCCGTGCCAGTTTCCGGTGGGATGTGCTGCATGACCGTTCGCTCATCCTGCGTGGAGGTAGTGGCTTATTTACCGGCCGGTTCCCATTGGTTTGGCTGACCAATATGCCAAGCAATGCCGGTATTGTACAATTCGGAGGTAAAATTACCGACCGAGCTACCTTATCAACCATAAAGTTCAATCCGGATCCGTCGGCCTATGCAGACAAATTTACTCCGGCTCCGAATCAGACACTCGACCCGTCATCGGTAACCATTCCCGGCACATTTGCGCTGATCGATAAGAATTTCAAATTCCCAATGGTTTGGACATCTGATTTAGCGGTTGATAAAACGTTTGGAAAGGGCTTTACCGCAACGTTGGAGGCAACAGTTACCAAAGATGTTTACGCTTTAAATGTTCGGAACGCCAACTTTAAACCGGCCGACAGTGTTTTTTATGAGGGCGACCTGACCCGGGCACGTTACACTTCTGCAAGTAAGTTTTATAACGGAAATTATAATGCATATGTAATTGAAAATTCCAATAAGGGTTATTCGGCCACTTTTACAGCGCAACTTACAAAAGCAGCGGCTAAAGGCTTTTTTGGAAGCGTTGCTTATGTGTATACTGTTTCAAAAAGCATTAACGGCTTAGGAAGTGCGCAGGCAAACTCTTTATATAATTTTAATCCGAACCAGGGTGTTGGTAATGACGTAGAGCTGGCTAATTCGCAATACGTGGTGCCACATCGGGTAGTTGCAAACCTCTCTTATAAAATTGAATATGCCAATCACCTGGCGTCTACAATTGGTTTATACTATTCCGGAAGTCAGAGTAATGGAATCAATACATCCTATATCGTAAACGGAGATATTAATAACGATGCAAGGAATGCTGCAGATCTCATGTACATTCCCAAAAATCAGGCAGAAATGAATTTTCAAACGCTGACTGTTAATGGTACAGGTGCGGATGGCAAACCCGTATCTTATACATTTACTCCCGGACAGCAGAAAGAAGCATTTGAAACATTTATCAATAACAGCAATTATTTAAAAAAGCACAGAGGGGAAATTGCAGGTAGAAATGCGGCGTTATTACCCTGGTACAATAAACTGGATCTGGCGTTTTTACAGGATTTCTATGTGAGATCCGGTAAAACCCGTCACAACTTACAGTTTAGTGTAAATGTGCTGAACTTTTTAAATATGCTGAACAGGAACTGGGGTGTGCTTAAAACGATCACGATCAATAACCCATTGGTGTATAAATCGCTTGATGCAAATGCAAGACCTGTTTATACCTGGTCTACTTATTCGGTAAACAGGGATGGCGGCGCAACAGGCACGCAGGTTCCTACTTTGTATACACAACCTTATCAGGACTTACGCACTGCTGCAAGTACATGGCAAATGCAGTTAGGACTGCGTTATACATTTTAATAGCAGGTTTGAACGTTTTTAAAAACCGCCTCCGGGCGGTTTTTTTGTGGGGACAAACGGATGCTCTCATGGCAAGCCGGTTTTTGTTTGTTTTTTCGGTGGCAGTGAGGCCCCGCCAGTCCTGGATAATTAAACGGGTGTGAATTCTCCTCTACACAGGGTAAAGGGCCCATGTAGTGTTTTATTTATTTATTATCATACTCCATTCCCGGAGCGTCTATTGCGCGTTCGGTAAAACCATTCTTTTTATAAAAGTCTTTTTTCCCTTTTGCGCTAAAAAGAAGAATATCATTAATACCTGCTAATTTAAGTTCTGATACCATAATTCTTAGAATGGTTTTGCCAATACCGTTCAATTGATACTCCGGCGCCACGATTAAATCGACAATTAGTGCATGTAAAACGCCGTCTGATATGACTCTTCCAAAGCCAACTAACCGGCCATCTGTATAGACAGAAACCGTGCACCAGCTATTTTGGATTGCTGTATATAGTTCGCCTTCATTTCTCTTGTAACCTTTATTCCAATGGGTAGTTTCAAATAGCTTAAAAAAAGAAGCTTTATCGGGTAGACTAAATAAGTATTCAAATTCCATTTAGCAAACATTGATATGAGTAATGAATATGTATTATTCAGAATGTTGTTATTATAAGCTGCAACTGTAACGTACGTCTCATCCTTATCAGAAACCAAATACTCCTTCCAGTCCTACGCCTAGCTGTGTTTTTACAGATTCATTCATACGGGTTGAAACCTCCCGGTTATCCGCCATATATAATAGATCGCTTCCTGCCCCGGTTTTCCATTGCTGCAATGAACCTTTAAGCTGCAGCCCAACCCGTGCACTTAATTGATAGTTTAGTGCCACCAGGCCATTGATTCCCCAGCCGCTGGCATGGTGTACGAAACTGAGGGGATGACGGAATTCGGAACGAAGCCGCCAATCGCCTTCTGCCCGGAACGTATGATACTGGCTACCGATATCAGCCCGGATCTCCCAGTTTTGGGGCAGCCGGATCCTCGTTTCCACATCCAGCAGCGGACCCTGCCATTGCGCGTCATAGATGCCTTTTATATCGGCAGCTGACCGGCCCTGCATCCGGTAACCGGCGTTTGAGATAAAATAGCCTGCCCCCGTAGCCACAGAAACAACCGGGCTTTGAAACAGCAGATAGCTGCATTGCGCCCGGTAATCCCGGGCGTTGTGCTTCCTGCTGCGAAATTTGAGAAAGGCAACAGGGAAACTTCGACCATTACCGGCATAATCAATATCTGTAACCCGGCCGGCATATCCGTATTGCCTTTCCACCGTGGCTTTCAGATCAAAACGGTTGCTAAGCTGATACCGCCCTTCAAAACAAAAACCTGTCTGTTTCAACCGGTTAAAATTCAGTTCGGATAAAATATCCGGTTGTGTGCCCTGTTCATTCCCGGCAATGGACCAATGGAAATGTTCTGTAGATAACAAGGGTCCTAATGCGATATAAAATCGGTTTTTTTGCATTGAAGCCTGGCTAAAGGCAGGTATAGCGTGAATCAACAGGCCATAGAGCAGTATGGTGATTTTAAGCAGTTGGCTCATTGTTGTATTTCGTTAATACAGGTTTGTTGTCTCCAAATTAAGTCCATTTTTGCTAATTGTTCTCACAGGGGCCTGAATTATTTTCTCCAATACCTATGAAACAGCCACAATAACAAAAAGTAGCAGAAAAATTTCCAAAACCGGACAAATGACCGTAAATTTGGGTCATAAATACAGAAGATGAAATCATCAAAAAAAAGATACGGCACAGAAAAACCACTGGCCAATCTTCTGGAAGAGCCAGCCGCAGCCTATTACACCAAATCCAGTAGTGTAGGTTATCCCATTTTATTAATGGGGCTTAAAGATGATCAGGCCTTTAAAACTGTTCGAAGTACTGCTGATTTTATCGGCCGTATACGCGAAGGGCTACCCAAAAAAGCACTGGATCATCTTGCTGAGGTGATGGGCGTATCCGATGCTGAAATGGCTGGAATGATTCATACATCTGACCGAACATTACGTAGGTATACCCCCGCTCAGAAGCTAAATGCCGGTCAATCTGAACGCATTATTGAACTGGCCCGGCTTTACGCAAGAGGGGCCGATGTTTTTGACAGCCTGGAATCCTTCAAAACCTGGATGGCCACACCCGTAGATGCCCTTGGGGCAAAAAAACCCATCGAATTTCTGGATACATCCATCGGTATCGAACTGCTCATGGATGAATTAGGGCGCATAGAGCAAGGCATATTTGCATAAGCTAATCCATTGATGGCGGCCGGTCCTTATGAGACGAGAACCTGGTGTTCTGTTGCAAACAAGAAAATATGAACGTTTACCGAATTAGCAAATGTACCTATATAGACGACCTGAGTGGCACGGGCGCTGCGCGTTTTCCGGGCCGCTGGCATAGCAGGGGTACATATGTGCTGTATACGGCGGCTTCACCCTCTTTGGCACTGTTGGAAAGTGTGGTACATATTACAACCGTGGTGAAGCTGGACCTTTGCATTCTGGGATTGGAGCTGCCGGAACAGCGTATCCAGGAGCTTTCGCCCGCGCTGCTTCCGGAGGAGTGGTTTCATAACCCTGCCCCGGATCAGTTAAAAAACATCGGCGACCGGTTTGTAAGGGAAGGTGCATTCCTTGCCCTAAAGGTTCCTTCTGCCGTGATGCAGGAGGAGTACAATTATCTTTTGAATCCTATGCACCCGGATTTTAAAAGTGTAAAAGTGATCTACAGCAGACGTCTTCATATGGATAAACGATTGCTCCGGGAACAGGAGTAATATTTTTGGCGAGAATTATTTCCAGCCATACAACTGGTCCTTGTAAAAGGTCCATTCCGGTGTTTGAATGACGGAGTTATTGTTTAATATATACCAGGGACTGTGGTGATTATCTGAGGGATTTTTGAGAATATGAATGTCTTGTGCGGGCATATAGCTTTGTGCCAGGAGATAAATTTTTTCTCCATTACTATTTTGTGCCATGTCCATTACAATGACGGCATGCCCGGGTGCTCCGGGTTTTAGGAGTACATCGCCTGGTTGCATACCGGCTATTGGTTTTTTATAAAGAGAGGCCGGTAGTGTGGCGGTTCCGCAATAGGAAAATACAATTTCAAGATATTGTAAAAGGGATGCATGTGTAGCTGCCGCCGGGGTGCTGCGAACAGGGACCAGCCTGTTTCCCGAAAGCTTATACCGCGTTCCTTTTAACCATTCGGCATAAGCGATCCAGGTGCCATCGCCGGCATAAAACCGGATCTGCTCAAATCGCTTTGCGGAGAAGAGGTACTCTGCCCTTAGCCGCATCAGGGCATCTGCACATTGCTGAAGATCTTTATTGCCCACACTGATATCGAGTACAGCGTATTGCGCCTGCTGATTGGCCTTGGGTGCCCCATTAAACAGGAAAACGGTTTTGTTGGTTTTGAGTTTTAGTTGCTTCAGGTAGACTCCAAAATCCGTAACGGGAATAGGAGTGCGGGTATACCCAGGGGGGAGCGTGATACCGGCAACATACATGGGCTCGTGGTCCGGAACCGGGACGGATACGACGGTTGCGGGCACCGGTACTGTAGCCTGTCCGCAACCCTGTATGCAGAACGTGAGACCACAGTATAAAATAAGCGAAGTGATGGATTTCATGTAGCGGATTAAAATCATAAGAAATGATGTTTTATTAAAATGAGAGTGCCGTTTTGAAAAGTTCCATAAACCAATTATTAAAAGCCAAATAGTATATTTGCCCGCTATGCAATCCCAGGGAATTACAATTTATACCGATGGTGCAGCCCGCGGCAATCCGGGGCCCGGTGGATATGGTGTGTTATTAATGTATGGGAAGCATCTGAAAGAATTATCCGGTGGATTCCGGCATACGACCAATAACCGAATGGAGCTGATGGCTGTTATTGAGGGGCTCAAAACATTAAAAACAGCAGAACTGCCGGTTACCATTTATTCCGATAGCCAATATGTGGTTAATGCTGTTACCAAAGGGTGGCTGAATAACTGGGTACGTACTGATTTTAAAGGAGGGAAGAAGAATAAAGACCTCTGGATGCAATACTATCACCTTGCAAAAAAATTTCAGATCCGTTTTGTATGGGTGAAAGGCCATGCAGACAATCCCTATAACAACCGTTGCGATGAACTGGCTACAGCTGCTGCAGACAGAAGAGGCCTGCCGGAGGATATAGGGTATGAAGGTTAGCTTTAAGGCTATGCGCAGAAAGCTAAATGCTGGACGTTGTCAGCCTAACATTCCGGCAAACTCAGCGGCACATTAATTGCCAATCCGCCATCTGCGGTTTCTTTGTATTTAAAATTCATATCCTGTGCCGTGTCCCACATGGTTTTGATGACCTCATCCAGCGATACCCGGGCAAAATCAGGGGTGCTTTGCAAGGCCAGCTGGGATGCTGTAATGGCTTTGATGGCCCCCATTGTGTTTCGTTCAATACATGGAATTTGTACCAGTCCGCCGATGGGATCACAGGTCATACCCAGGTGATGCTCCATCGCAATTTCAGCGGCCATCATGGCTTGTTTTTGTGAACCGCCAAGCCCTTCGGTTAATGCGGCGGCAGCCATAGATGAGGAGACGCCGATTTCAGCCTGACAGCCGCCCATCGCAGCAGAAATGGTGGATTCCTTTTTAAAGATGCTGCCGATTTCCGCGGCGGTCATCAAAAATTTCCGGATCCGTTCGGGTGTATTGTGCTCGTCCTCCGTATTGGTACAAAAAATAATAAAATAGTGCAATACGGCGGGAATGACACCTGCTGAGCCATTGGTGGGGGCGGTTACCACGCGTCCAAAAGAAGCATTTTCTTCGTTCACGGCCAATGCAAAACAACTGACCCAGTCCAGCGTGTAACGAAAATTGCTGCCTCCATTGCGAATCAGGCGAATCCATTCTTCATAAGACGCATAAGTGGCATCTCCAATGAGCTTTTTATTGAGCGCAGCCGCGCGTCTCCGCACATTTAAACCACCGGGCAAGACTCCGGTTTTGTGACAGCCGCGGTACATGCAGTCGCGCATGGCATTCCATATTTTTATAAGTCCCTCGTTCGTCTCCTGCTCGCTGCGCCAGGCCTGCTCATTTTCTGCAACAATTTCACTGATCGAAAGTCCGGTCTTAATGCTCCAGCGTAAAAGATCGTCCGCGTCATCGGTGGGAAAGGGTAGTTGCACATTGTTATTGAGAACAGCATCCTCGCCTTCTTCTTTTACAAAGCCACCGCCAATGGAATAATAGGTTTTTGCTATGTTTTCACCGTTTTCTAAAGTAGCCAGGAAGGTGAGCCCGTTGGGGTGATAGGGCAGGGTTTCTGTAAAAAGAAATTCGATCGCTGTTGTTGGATCAAAAAACACAGCCCTGCTTCCGGCCAGCAACAGGTTCCGGGTTTGCCGTATGGCTGCAATCGTAGTGTCAATTTTTTCTACATCAAAGGTAACCGGGTCGTAACCGCAAAGCCCCAGTTGCACGGCAATATCAGTACCATGCCCTATGCCTGTTTTAGCAAGGGATCCATATAAAAGGATCTTCAGACCGGTTACCTGTTCCAGTTGCTCCTGCTGGTTTAAAAATCCAAGAAAGCGCTCGGCCGCCCGCCAGGGCCCTAATGTATGCGAGCTGGAAGGTCCAACACCGATCTTTAACATATCAAAAACCGAAATCGGTTCGTATTGCATGGTTCAATCTTTAGTTGCCGAAATTACAACAAAGTGCTGATTGGGTAAGAAAACAGTGGGGAACCAGCACGGCAATGATGGTGCTATTTGCAGTATTGGTGCGGTAAAATTACCGGCATTGCGATTTCGTTGGGGCGAGGGGGGCGATATTGTTCGTATGCTGAGTATACCCGGAGGGAAACATGCTTCATTCAACTAAAACAAAGAAGGCATAATGCCCAAGAAAGCGCGCCTAGTGGCTGCTGTATAATGTTTGTGCAATGCTTCGGTGTAGCAATATGGAATCATTTTCCGGAAAAAAATCCACCCATCAGTTGCTCACCTTTATCAGTTCGATGTTAAAAAAAAGCGGCTGATTGACCAGTGGGCCGTACCGGGGATCACATCCATACGCCAGGGCAGATGGAAGGAGTAATTTGATGGCCCCTCCTTCGCGGATCTTGGACAGGCCGAGGGACAATCCCGGGATTAGTTTATTAAGCTGGAGCACAGCGCCGTCGGGATTTTTAACGAAGCTGGAATCAAAACCCTGTCCGGTCAGCAGCCGTCCTATATATTTAATGGTCACCACGCTATTGGATGCCGGCTGAGCGCCACTTCCTTCCCGGATCACCTGCCACATCAGCCAGTTGGTTGTGTTACTGTCGGCAGTAATCGCACTGTCTCTGATGAATTGTTTCATCTGTGCCGTGTCGCTTATGGCGGGCTTCAGATCGCAGGCTGTAGCTTTTTCTTCCTTGATGCAGCCGATGACCAGGATACCGAGTACGGCCACCAGACCGCTCCATAGTGTTTTATTTATTGATGATCTGTTCATGATTTTCTGTGAAAGGGAGCTTCCTTCCGGGGCGAATGTACATAAATGACCGGATTGTGCCGGCATAGCGGCCGACTTTTCCCGAAGGATTAACGTTATTTAAAAAGCAGAAGGCCGGCCTGGTACTCGTTCGTTCTATAGTAAAACCCCGGATGAACCGGGGCTTTATACTGCATATATTCAAAATACGGTTGTGATGAATGGCCTGGTCATTTAACGTTTACCAGCTCTATGTAAAAATAGAGGGGCTGATCTGGTGGAATACTAAAAAAACCGGTACAACCATAAGCCAGGGATGAAGGTACAATAAGCTTAATTTTCCCGCCCTGTTTGATTTTGGGTATGCCCAACTGCCATCCGGCAATAACATTGCCTAAAGAGAATGAGACGCCATCCGGTTGGCTCACATAGGAAGAATCGAAGCCGCGCCCATTTAAAAAACGGCCAACATATTTTGTCGTTACCGTATTGTTGACAGTAGGGTTGTTGCCGGTGCCGGGGTCGATGATTTCATACATCAGACCACTGGGATCGGTTGTTACATTAATGGAACTATCGGCCGCAAATTTTGTCATTGCCGCTTTTTCGCTTTCCACTGTTTTTGGGGTACATGGTTTTACATCATTACTCTTAAGGCAGCTGATCATCAAAACGGATGTAATTGCTGCTAATCCACATATTTTTTTCATACCAGGTATTAAGATATACGTTGTTTAAATTTTAAATATTAACGGTTACTGGTCATGTCGGTAAGTTCGTATTCATAAACCAGCTGCGAGTTTGCGGGCACCATATTGAGGCCCATTACCGGTACGCAGCCGAATTGTGAAGAAGACGGAATCACCAGCCGGATCTTTCCTCCCTTTGAAATTTTGCTGAGGGCATACACAACATACACGCCTGAGCTAAAATCTCTCAGCGGTGCGGTTGGGGGTTGCTTTGTTGTAAGCGCATCCACAATGGTTCCGTTCATCAACTTTCCTGTATACTGAAAAGACACCAGCGAATCAACCGTGGGCTTGGTTGTACCCGTTCCCGGATTTTCGATATAGTAGTAAACGGATGCCTGCTGATCGAAACTGTACAGGGTACTGGTTCCGTTCTTTTGCAGGAAGGAGTCGATGATCTGCCGGTCCTGAGCCAGGGATAGCTTATTGAGGCAAATGGATGGCTGTTCGGATTTTGAACACCGGGTAACCAGCACCCCAACAAACACCAGGAGCACCAGGGAAGCGATCCGCATTTTTAGATGTTGGCTTCGCATTAGTTGGGCGCTTTTACGTCGGTAAGAATATAATCGTAGATCAGCTGAGAGTATCCGGGGATACTTTTTCCATTAATCGTTTGTGAAGAGCAAGAGAAATAGATGGAAGAGGGAAGGATCACTTTAACTTTTCCGCCTTTTTTTAACATAGAAAGTGCCGCATAATAAAGTGAAGGCTGGCCCTGCTGATCCATTAAATCTTTTAAACGAAGCGGCGTTCCGTTCGTATTTGTTTTAATTTCTTCCGATGTTCCGATTTCGGTTCCGTTCATCAGGGACATGGTATATTTAAAGCTAACCAGCGAATCATCTTTTGGCTGACTACCGGTACCGGGGTCTGCAATGCCCATATATGCGCTGTAAGTAGGGTTGAAACTGAGGTAACTTACGGATGGATTTTTATCGATAAACGAATCAATCACAGCCCTGTCTTTTTCCAGTGTATTGGGGTAGCAGGAGGGGCCATTGTTTTTAATACAGGAAGCCAGCATCGTTACAGCGGCCGCAATGGCTGCTACGGGTAGGAATAACTTTTTTTTCATTCTCTCAATTTAAAAAATTTAAACGAATCTATTTATAATCAATTAATTACTTTTTGTTTTTTCGGGCCAGCAACGATTTGTAGTAGTTTTCATTAATATCCCACTTGTGGTAAGACGAAAAGATGGCAATAAACGCAACAATAATGATCCCTGCAATCAGCAAAATTAAAAAAAGTGAGGGGTCTGCGTTGGCTTCCATGGCCGCTTTTTTATACCATCCGCTGAAAAAATTGATAAAAATACCGATCATTAATAAAATTCCAAATGGAGTACTGATAAGGAAATTTTTTAATGATCTTTTTTTCTTAAGCCGGTTGGCCTCCCAGTATTTTATAAAAGCTTCCTCTTCCTTGGTATACATGACGCCCCAAAGGTACATGAAAAACAAGCAGTTTTGCAAGTGTAACAAATCTTGCATATATTGCAGTTCAATTAATTGTTTGTGAAACTAGCGTCATTATTAGCCCAATACCTGTTCGCCCATAAGCAGTTAAGCTTGCCTGGGCTGGGGATCTTTTATGCCGACAACAGCGGCGATCCGGAGTATCCGACTGTGCGGTTTGAACAACAGCCGGTAGACGGATTTGATGAGTCTGTAGTCGATTATATTTCCGCTGAAACGGGAAAAATGAAAGTGTTGGCTATTTCCGATCTCCAGTCTCAACTGGAAGATGCCGTACGTTTTTTAAATACCGGGAAGCCCTATCTCTTTAATGGTATCGGCACCTTACTGAAAAAAGCAAACGGTTCCTACGATTTTGTTTCCAACACCGCCGCCCTTCCGCCAAAGAAAAAGGATGTACCAATAACAGAGCGGAACACGATTCCGCAAAGCTATATTGAGGAAAAGCCGGGGAACGGCCGGTCAAAAAAGCCGGCGATTATCATCATTGTCCTGGCGGTGATTGCCATAGCGGCTACTATCTGGTTCTACTCCAAAACAGGGGAGCCCCGGGAAACCGTACAGGTTGCCGATACTACAGGCCAGGCGCCGCCGGCTGCTGCAGCGAAACCCGATACGGCAAATAAACAAACTTCAACTCCAGGCAGTACAACCAGTACCACACCGGCACCGGTTGCAACCGCCACCCCAGGTGTTGTTACCTATGTGCTGGAAGTAACAAAAGAACCCCGCGCATCCAAACGCTATAACCAGTTAAAGAAGATCTCCTGGCCGGTAGAACTGGAGCAGCTGGATTCCGTGCAGTATGCTATTATCATGAAACTGAATACGGCGGCAGCGGATACTGCCAAAGTGCGGGACTCTTTAACCGCCATTTCCGGCAAAAAAGTAACCATCCGCTAAAATCAGCCGGTGATCATTGGTGTTATATAGCTGGTTGTTTATCAGTCTGTTTTGCACGCGCTCTTAATCGATGCAGTGTATACATCCGAACAACATTGCCCATAGTTAGGCCGGAGCAGCCTGCTGAAAGAAGCGGATAATGCAGGACATAAAGTGACGGGAAAAAGCGCCCTTTTCCGAAGGTGTAGCGCGCTGCAGGAACAAATAATTATTTTGCATATTTGGCGGATTGGTTTACTTTTCGGGCGTCTAAAACCGGTTAATACCCCGAAAGAATTCATATGGCAAAGAATGATCTACGAAAAGAGCAGGCATTGGCCTATCACGCAAATGGAAGACCGGGCAAAATTGAAGTAATTCCAACAAAAAAGGCAAAAACCCAACGGGATCTGGCACTTGCATATTCGCCGGGTGTGGCGGAACCCTGTCTGGAAATTGCCAGGGATGTTGAGAACGTATATAAGTATACAGCAAAAGGAAACCTGGTTGCAGTTATCAGCAACGGTACTGCGGTACTGGGCCTGGGAGATATCGGGCCGGAGGCCGGAAAGCCCGTGATGGAAGGGAAGGGAGTATTGTTTAAGATCTTTGCAGATATTGATGTGTTCGATATTGAGGTGAATGAAAAGGATCCCCAAAAGTTTGTTGAAATTGTAAAGGCGCTTGAGCCTACATTCGGAGGTATCAACCTGGAAGATATCAAGGCCCCGGAATGTTTTTATATAGAGCAGGAATTGCGTAAGCAGATGAATATTCCTGTGATGCACGATGATCAGCATGGCACGGCTATTATTAGTGCGGCAGCACTGATCAACGCACTGGAAATCCAAAAGAAAAAGATCGACAAGGTAAAGTTTGTGGTAAATGGTGCCGGTGCAGCAGCCATGGCCTGTGTATTGCTTTACCAGGAGCTGGGAGCCAGGCCTTCCAACTTCCTGATGTTTGATAAACATGGTGTGCTGAGCAAAGAGCGGACCGACCTGGAAGAAATGAAACTTCCTTTTGCCAATGCAACCCGGGACTTATCCCTGGCGGAGGCAATGAAAGGGGCCGACGTATTTATCGGGCTAAGCGCCGGCAATACGGTTTCTGCGGACATGGTGAAAGGCATGGCTAAAAATCCCATTGTATTTGCCATGGCCAACCCGGATCCGGAGATCTCCTGGGAAGCGGCCACGGGCGCCCGGAAGGATATCATTATGGCAACCGGGCGCAGCGATTATCCCAATCAGGTAAACAACGTGCTGGGCTTTCCCTATATTTTCAGAGGGGCCCTGGATGTACGGGCCCGGGTGATCAATACAGAAATGAAGCTGGCGGCCGTAAGGGCGCTGGCCGGACTGGCTAAGATGCCCGTTCCGGATATCGTAAACCTGGCTTATAACCAGGAAAAAATGGCTTTTGGTGCGGATTATATCATTCCCAAACCGCTGGATCCGCGCCTGTTAACGGCCGTGGCGCCGGCTGTGGCCCGGGCAGCCATGGATTCCGGCGTGGCATATAACCAGATACAGGACTGGGAGCACTATAGCCGGGAGCTGGATAAGCGGCTGGGCGTAGATAACCAGGTGTTGCGGGCGATGGGGGCAAAAGCCCGGTCGGGGCCCAAGCGTATTGTATTTGCAGAAGGTGAAAACGTGAAGATATTAAAAGCCGCCCAGATCGTGCTGGATGAAGGGATCGGCTATCCGCAACTCATTGGTGATAAAAAGGAAATTGAGGCCATTGCGGCCGAGAACAGCATCGATATTTCAGGGATGGTCATTTTTGATCCGCGGAGTGAGGACATGATTGAAAAGCGGAAAGAATACGGCGATCTTTTTTTTCAGAAGAGGGCCCGAAAAGGATATACAAAGGAAGAGGCGCACAAGCTCATGAAGGAGCGGAATCATTTCGGATGTATGATGGTAGAGCGGGGAGATGCCGATTGTATGCTGGCAGGACTTACCAAAAAATATGATGAAGCCATCCGGCCGGCGTTGCAGATCATTGGTACGGAGCCAGGTGTAAACCGGGTTGCGGGAATGTACCTGGTAATGACCAAGAAAGGCCCCTTGTTTCTTGCCGATACCACGGTTAATTTTAATCCCACAGCAGAAGAACTGGCGGAAATTGTGTTACTGACCGCAAAAGAAGTAAAGGCCTTCAATCTTACACCGCGTATCGCGATGCTCAGTTACTCTAATTTTGGCAGCAGCAAATCGCCTGAGGCCGGACTGGTGGCCCACGCAAGGGCACTGGTAAAGGAAAGAATGCCGGAATTGATCGTTGACGGAGAAATGCAGGCGAATGTGGCGTTGAATAACGGACTGCTGCAGGAAATATATCCGTTCAGCGACCTGGTAGGCCAACAGGTAAACACACTGATCTTCCCTAACTTAGCATCCGGAAACATTGCCTATAATATCCTGCTGGAGATCGGATCTACAGATGCGGTAGGGCCCATCGTAATGGGCTTGAAAAAGCCGGTGCACCTGTTGCAATTGGGCAGCACCGTAAGTAATATTGTAAATATGGCGATGATAGCGGTAATTGACGCTCAATTGAAGACAAGGCCGCCTGTTTCGGACGACCGGAAATCAAAGCGATTGTCAAAAAGAAAAACTGATTGATCCATTTTTTAAAAACAATCCATTGAAAATATTAAGAGAGTTTGGAGCATTTATCAAAATGGCCGGGGGGATGTTCCGAAAACCGGAGAATTCCAAAATGTACTGGAAGCAGTTCATGCTCCAGTGCAACGACATAGGAATCGGTTCGCTGGGGATCATTTGTATCATTTCCGTTTTTATCGGGGCGGTATCAACCCTGCAAACAGCCTACCAGCTGGTATCCCCGATCATTCCTAAAACCACCATTGCCCAAATCGTAAGAGATACGGTAATTCTTGAGTTTGCACCTACACTGAGTTGTATTGTGCTTTGTGGTGTGGTGGGAAGTAAAATTGCCAGTGAGCTGGGAAATATGCGCGTAAGCGAGCAGATCGATGCCCTGGAGATCATGGGCATCAATACAAAAGGATACCTGGTATTGCCCAAAATACTGGCAGGGCTGGTTACCATTCCGTTGCTGATCATGCTGGCCATGGTGCTGGGCATTTGGGGCGGACGTCTTGCAGGAACTGCTGCAGGCATCATTGATCCCAGTATTTTTGATACCGGCCTGGTGATGGCCTTTAAAGCCTACAACGTGTATTTTGCCCTTATTAAATCCTTTGTGTTTGCCTTTATCATTACGGCCGTTCCGGCTTTTTACGGGTATAATGTAAAAGGTGGTGCACTGGAGATCGGTCATAGCAGCACCCGGGCAGTGGTTGTATCCTGCGTATTATTATTGCTGGCCGACTATATCTTATCCGCTTTACTTTTGTAAAACAGCAACCCAACAGCATGATTGAAATAAAGAATCTGAAAAAGAGTTTTGATGATAAGGCGGTCCTGAAAGGGGTTGACGTAATTTTTGACGACGGTAAATGCAACCTGATCATTGGCAGCAGCGGCAGCGGAAAAACGGTGCTGATGAAATGCATGGTGGGCCTGATAAAGCCTACTTCCGGCAGCGTATTGTACGACGGGGATGATTTTGTGAGCATGAACGATATAGAGAAAAAAAACATCCGCGAAAAAATAGGCATGCTTTTCCAGGGAGGCGCGCTGTTCGATAGCCAGACGGTAGAGCAAAATGTAATGTTTCCGCTGGATATGTTTACCAGCGATAAATATGCTAAAAAGAAGGAGCGGGTAAAGCAGGTGCTGGAACGGGTACAGCTAAAAGAAGATGCATACCGCAAGTTTCCATCGGAGATCAGCGGAGGGATGCAGAAGCGGGTAGCCTTGGCTCGGGCCATTGTATTAAATCCCAAATACCTGTTTTGCGATGAGCCCAATTCCGGACTGGATCCCCAAACCTCCATGGTGATTGATAAACTGATACAGGAAATTACACAGGAGTATAATATCACGACCATTATCAACACCCACGATATGAACAGTGTAATGGAGATCGGCGATCATATTACGTATATGCACCAGGGTGAAAAGGAGTGGGAAGGCAATAATAAGGAGATCATCCTCAGTGAAAATCAAAAGCTGAACGACTTTATTTTCGCCTCAGAATTCCTGAAGGACGCTAAACGCATGCGAACCATACAGGAAACCGGAGAGATTCCCAAAGATATGCCTGCCGGCGTAAAAGATGCCATCGAGGAAAAGCTGAACGTAGACCTGGATGGCGACGGACATATCGGTAATCCGTCTAAAAACAAGCCCTCTTCAAAAGAATAACGGGTATAAGGGGCAAACCCTTAATTTTGCACTTGCTTTTTTAAACACATAATTAATAAGATATGGCAGTTTTGGTCAATAAAGATTCAAAAATATTAGTTCAGGGATTTACGGGCACAGAAGGCACTTTTCATGCCACGCAAATGATCGAATACGGAACCAACGTGGTTGGGGGTGTTACACCAGGAAAAGGGGGCTCTACGCACCTGGACCGGCCGGTATTCAATACAGTGGCGGAGTGTGTAAAGCAAACGGGCGCCAACGTGAGCATTATTTTTGTTCCACCGGCTTTTGCAGCGGATGCCATTATGGAAGCTGCGGATGCAGGTATTGCGCTGGTTGTGTGCATCACCGAAGGTATTCCGGTACAGGACATGGTTGCTGTAAAAAACTTCCTGCAAGGTACCGGTACCCGCCTGATTGGTCCAAACTGTCCGGGTGTTATTACCGCAGATGCATGTAAAGTAGGGATCATGCCCGGATTCGTGTTTAAAAAAGGACGTGTAGGTATCGTTTCCAAATCCGGAACCCTTACCTATGAAGCGGCCGACCAGGTTGCAAAAGCGGGATTGGGTATCAGTACCGCTATTGGTATTGGTGGAGACCCGATCATCGGCACCACCACCAAAGAAGCCGTGGAGCTGTTTATGCAGGACGACGAAACGGATGCCATTGTAATGATTGGTGAAATTGGCGGTGGTATGGAGGCTGAAGCCGCCCGTTGGATAAAAGAAAATGGCAATAAAAAGCCGGTAGTTGGTTTTATTGCGGGCCAAACAGCACCTCCCGGACGCCGGATGGGACATGCCGGGGCCATCGTGGGTGGAGCTGAAGATACCGCTGCTGCTAAAATGCAGATCATGAGCGAATGCGGCATTGCTGTGGTAAGCAGCCCTGCGGATATTGGCAAAACAATGGCGGAAATTATCGGAAAATAAGTTCCTGTTATACATTTTTTATAGGGCCCCGGGTTTCCGGGGCTTTTTTTATTTCTTTACAGAAGCGGGAATTAAAAAAATATCATAAATTTGATTGCCCTCTGGTACCGGAAAATTTGCAGATGAAATGCAATTGGATGGGAACACTATTCACGCGTTTCGGGCAATAACCGTATGATTGCTATTTTATTTGAACACCAGGCTAGAAAATGATGTAAAGGTTCAAATAACTTCTCTTGTTATGACTGAAGGCAGAGCGATATTTGTTGTAGATGATGACCCAATCCATCGGTTGTTGATGGATAAATTGTTTGCCAAGCAACCCAAACCCTGCAAATTATACTTTTTCGAGAACGGACAAAAAGCTTTGAATGCTCTTGTTGATTCCGAAGCACCGGTTTTGCCGGACCTGATATTGCTGGATATAGAGATGCCGGTTATGAACGGCTGGCAATTTATGGATGCGTTTAGCAAGCTAGACCCTGCATTAACCGGCCGGATACCCGTTTATATGGTGTCTTCTTCTTTTTCGGATATCGACCAGGAACGGGTAAAAACTTATCCGCTGATCAGGGGCTATATCGTAAAACCGATCCGGATCGATACCATTATTGAACTGCTGCAATAACTCCGCACCGTTTGCATAGAAGTATGCCGGCAGACTACCGGGCCGGGTACTGCAGCGGAAAGCAGCTATTCTTATACAACCCATCTCCGTTTTGCGGGGGATCAGTTATCTTTAGCACAAGAACACAGAAACATGGATTTTAAGCAATTGGAAACGGTTTTTTCCGGGGAGCTGTTTTATGATAACAGCAGTTTGCACCAGGCACAGAAAATGATTTATGCAACCGATGCATCCGTTTACCAGGAACAACCGCTGGCAGTAGCCCTGCCTAAAAATAAGGCAGATTTAAAGGCACTGATCCGTTTTGCAAACCAAAACAAGATTTCGCTGATCCCCCGTGCAGCAGGTACTTCGCTGGCCGGACAGGTGGTTGGCAATGGGATCGTAGTAGATATTTCGAAGTATTTTAAAAAAATCATTGAGGTAAATACCCGCGAGCGATGGGTTCGCCTGGAACCGGGGATTATCCGCGATGACCTGAATGCCTTTTTAAAACCCCAGGGCTTGCTGTTTGCCCCGGAAACATCCACCGCCAGCAGGGCGATGATCGGCGGTATGATCGGGAATAATTCCTGCGGACTGCATTCGATCGTATGGGGTGATACCCGTCAGCATTTGCTGGAGGCGACAGTACTACTTAGTAATGGAGAGGAAGTGGTGTTGAAATACCGCACCGATGCTGAAATGGATACCCTTGCTGCCGGCGATACATTGGAGGGGCATATTTACCGGCAGTTGCGGGCATTGTTAAATGACCTAGAAAATGCATCCGTTATCCGGGAACATTATCCTAAAAAATCGCTGCAGCGGCGTAATACCGGCTATGCGCTGGATATGCTGCAGGACGAAAAGGAATCTGGCGGCTTTAACCTCTGCAGCCTGATCGCCGGCTCGGAGGGCACCCTGGCTTTTGTAACGGAGGCCCGGCTTAACCTGCTTCCGTTACCACCGGCAATGGATGCGCTGGTTTGTATTCACTGCACTTCGCTGGCAGAATCGCTGCATGCCAATAATATTGTGCTGCGGCACCACCCGATGGCCTCGGAACTTGTAGACAAATACATCATGGACTTCACCAGGGGGCATCCGGTGTACCACCAGAACCGGTTCTTTATTGAAGGAGCTCCTGAGGCATTGCTGATGGTGGAGTTTATGGAACATACAGATGATGCCCTGGATGAGAAGGCCGCGGCGCTGATTGCAGACCTGAAAAAGAACGGGCTGGGTTATGCGTATCCTGTTATAAAAGGCCCCCAAACCAAACTGGTATGGGATATCCGGAAGGCAGGGCTGGGCCTGATCCGCAACATGCCGGGCGACGAGCAGCCGGTAAACCTGATTGAGGATTGTGCGGTATCTCCCGAAGATCTGCCCGCGTATATAGAGGATCTACAAATATTATTGAACCGTTACGGACTTTCTGCTTCCTATTATGCACATGCGGGTGCCGGTGAATTGCATGTGGAACCCATGATTAACCTGAAAACAGCGGGAGGAAAAGAAACGTTCCGGAATGTGCTGAAAGATACGGTGGCACTGGTAAAAAAATACAACGGCTCTTTAAGCGGTGAGCATGGAGACGGAAGACTGCGGGGTGAGTTTATTGCCAGCGCCATGGGCGATGAGGTATATGGTTTGTTGCAACAGGTAAAAAAGATTTTTGATCCGGGAAATATTTTTAATGCGAACAAGATCGTCAATACGCCCAAAATGAATGAGCAGCTGCGTTATGATGCGGGGAAATCGCAGCAATCCATTGACACAGTATTTGACTATACGCGGCAGGAAAATATCCTGCGGCTAACGGAAAAATGTTCCGGCTCCGGCGATTGCAGGAAGTCGCACATAACCGGAGGCACCATGTGCCCTTCTTACATGGCTACTTTGCAGGAAAAAGATACGACAAGGGCCCGGGCAAATATCCTGCGGCAGTTTCTTACCCATTCAACGAAGCAAAATCCCTTCGATCATCCGGAGATCAGGGAAGTGATGGATCTTTGTCTGAGTTGTAAGGCCTGTAAGTCGGAATGTCCCTCCAGTGTAGACATCGCCAAGCTGAAAGCAGAATTCTTACAACATTATTATGATGCCAACGGCATTCCCTTCCGCTCGAAGCTGATCGCAGGATTTACAAAATCGCAGCGGCTCGGTATTCTTATGCCAGGTATCTACAATGCAGTGGCCGCTAATAAATTCACCTCGGGCATGATAAAAAAAATGGCCGGGTTTGCTGCCGGTCGTTCATTACCCGCAGTAGGCAAAACGACCCTGCGCAGCTGGTTTGAAAAATACAGTAAAACGACTCCGCAACAATATGACCGTATGGTATGCCTGTTTTGCGACGAGTTTACCAATTACAATGATGTAGAAATTGGTAAAACAACCATCAGGCTGCTGAATGCCCTGGGCTATGGAGTAACGATCCCGGATCATAAAGAAAGCGGGCGTACTTATCTGTCTAAAGGAATGGTGCGAAAAGCACAGGAGATCATTGTTGCCAATGTAAAAATGCTTGCGCAAAAGATAACAAAAGATCAGCCGTTGATCGGCATCGAACCCAGTGCCCTGCTTACGTTCCGGGATGAAGCGCTGGATCTTGTACCTCCGGATCTGCGGGAAGCCGCTCAACAGCTAGCCGGCAACAGTTTTTTAATTGAAGAGTTCCTGGCTGCCGAATATGAAGCCGGACATATCGATGCTGCGCAGTTTACGGATGCAAAACGGGTTGTGAAACTGCATGGGCATTGTTACCAGAAATCATTCGGTATAGTGCCTTCGGTGCAGAAAGTATTGGGCATACCGTCAAATTATTATGTGGAACTGATCCCGTCCGGTTGTTGTGGTATGGCCGGATCCTTTGGTTATGAGAAGGAGCATTACGAGGTTTCTATGAAAGTGGGAGAGCTGGTATTGCTGCCGGCGGTTCGTGCTGCGGCCGCAGATACCATCATTGCAGCCTCCGGTACCAGTTGCCGCCACCAGATAAAAGACGGGGCAAAACGTCACAGCCTGCACCCGGTGGAAGTGTTGTGGGAAGCATTGAAGTAGGCGGTTGTTTGTAATTATAGCAGTGGCTATGAGTGGGCTTATGCGTTTAAAAGCCGGGCCACTCCGGCGCGCATCTGGTATCGGAGCAGGTCTCCCTGTTCTCCGGCCTGGCAGCCCGCTGCTGCTGCTTCAAACATACCTCCCACTGGGGAAAAATCCTATCTTTCCGCAAATATTTACCGCTTTGGAATTTCCGGTATACCTGCATGTTGGAACACAAAAGATCCTGTTACATATGGTAACGGAGATCGTCAGCTTTTTTATTGCCTTTCGTTTTTACCTGTATCTGAAACGCAAACAGGGCGATGCTATTTCCGGCATGAACCGCCTGTATATTTTGTTGGGTGCTACGCTTGGGGCGCTGCTGGGGTCCCGCATCCTGGGCGGACTGGAAGATCCCCTGGCATTGATGGCCAGCCCTTCCCCCCTGAAATATTTTTACCTGAACAAAACCGTGGTGGGCGGTTTTTTGGGCGGTCTGGCAGGTGTGGAAATCATGAAAAAGATCATCGGTGAAAAACAGCGCAGCGGAGATCTGTATACCTATCCCATCATTTTAGGACTCATCATTGGTCGCATCGGTTGTTTTAGTATGGGCGTGCATGAAGAAACCTATGGATTGCCCACCACTTTCTTTACAGGCATGAACCTGGGGGATGGCTTGTTGCGGCACCCGGTTGCCCTGTATGAGATCGTTTTTTTGCTGCTGCTGGCGGTATCGATCCGCTATGCAGAACGATCGGTGCCGCTTGATAGCGGAGCCCGGTTTAAGCTCTTTATGATCGGTTACCTGTTGTTCCGCTTCCTCCTGGATTTTATCAAACCTCACTATACCTGGTCCGTGGGATTGTCTTCTATTCAGATCGCTTGTTTACTGGGATTATTATATTATTTTAGATATATTATTCAACCCAAAAGATTACTGATCTCCCATGCCGGTTCGTCCCTACATATACTATGATTTCACCATCAGTCTTTGCAGTACCTGTCTGAAACGGGTAGATGCCAAAATCGTTTTTGAAGATAATAAGGTATACATGCTCAAGAATTGTACGGAGCATGGATTTGAAAAAGTATTGATTGCAACGGATGTGAACTATTATAAAAACATCCGGAATTACAATAAACCTTCTGAAACACCGCTCCAGTTCAATACCAAAACGCATTATGGTTGTCCGTACGATTGCGGCCTCTGTACCGATCATGAACAGCATAGCTGTTTAACGGTGGTTGAAATTACAGATCGCTGCAACCTGACCTGTCCTACCTGTTATGCCATGAGCAGCCCGCATTATGGGCGGCACCGTACCGTGGAAGAGGTAGAGCGGATGCTGGATGTGATTGTTGCCAATGAAGGTACGCCCGATGTGGTACAGATCAGCGGCGGAGAACCTACCCTGCATCCGGATTTTTTTAAGATACTGGATATTGCCAAAACCAAGCCCATCAAGCATTTAATGGTCAATACCAATGGCATCCGGATTGCAAAAGACAAGGAATTTGCAAAGCGGCTGGCATCCTATATGCCGGATTTTGAGATCTACCTGCAGTTTGATTCGTTTAAACCGGAGGCCCTGATCCGTCTGCGGGGGAAAGACCTGCTGGATGTGCGGATAAAGGCACTGGAACACCTGAATGAACTAAATCTTTCAACCACCCTGGTGGTAACCTTGCAGCAAGGCGTGAATGATGATGAAATCGGTACGATCATCGATTATGCGCTGAGGCAACCCTGTGTGCGGGGTGTTACCTTTCAGCCGGTGCAGATCGCAGGACGCACGGAAAATTTTGACCCCGCCGTTAACCGCATTACCATGACCGATGTTCGGCAAAAGATCCTGGATCAAACCAGCGTGTTTAATGCTAATGATCTGATACCGGTGCCCTGTAACCCGGACGCGCTGGTGATGGGCTATGCATTAAAATTGAATAACCATGTATTTCCGCTTACGCGGTATATTGATCCGGCCCAGCTGCTGGATAACTCAAGGAATACGATCATTTATGAACAGGATGACGCTTTAAAAGAGCAGATGATCCATATTTTCAGCACCGGCATTTCTGTAGACCGGGTAGAGGAGAATATGAACCAGCTCCTGTGCTGTCTGCCGCAAATACAGGCGCCGGGTCTTACGTACAACAACCTGTTCCGGATCATTATTATGCGGTTTATTGATGCCTACGATTTTGATGTGCGAGCCATAAAAAAGAGTTGTGTGCATATCGTGCATAAGGACGGGCGACTGATCCCTTTTGAGACCATGAATTTATTTTACAGGGATGAGAAGGAAGCTTATGTAAAACAATTACAGGAAAAAATTGAAACAAAGGTTTAAACGATGGAGGGCATTTTTATTTTTCTTTTATTTGGTATTCCCATTACCTGCCTGGTCCTGATGATTGCAGGCTTCGTAATGTTGTTTTCGAAGAAAAATGAAGTACGGAAATCCGGTTCACGGTTATTGGTTATAAGTAGTATTATCCTGGCCGTAATTCTCTTAATTGGGTTTTCACTTTGTTCCGGCGTCTTTTAAAACGGGTTTTAACTAACAAAAATTATTATGGCAGCAGGGTTGTTTTTATTGATCGGTGGTCTTGTTGCGGGATTGATTCTGATATTGGTAGGGATCATCCGGCTATTTGGAAAGGATGAAAAAGCCATCGAAGGACGCAAAACCGTGCTGATCGGATTTATTCTTTTGGTGTTTTCCGGTTTGGTGGGATTTTCTATTTGTTCGGGTGCCCTTTAATCATCTTATTTACATAGTATTCAGTAAATGGGGAAGATGGAGAACCGGAAGCTGTGCTGTTAACTATAAAAAATACCCGTTGACCGGGCAACGGTATAAGCCGGAATAAAACAACACATTATGGCAGAATTAGGCCTGTTTTTAATCATTGTGGGGCCCATTGTGGGCGGCATTATGTTGCTGGTAGGTATTGTTCAGCTTTTGAGCAAGACCGAACCGGCAGGGCGCGGCCGTAAAACAGCGCTCACAGGGCTCATCATTATTGTGCTTTCCCTGCTCATTGGCTTTTCTATTTGCTCAGCCGTGCCCACGGGCGGCTTTCATTAGATTGCGGCAGGCAGGCATATCATCTGCTGCGCATGAGCGTCTGCAGATATCTTCCGGTAAAACCTCAAACAAATCTTAATTTAGAGCAAATTCTAATTAGTACTTATACATGAAAATAAGGCGTCTTTTCCTATGTGTATGGCTTGGGGTTTTTACCATCTCCGTATGGAGTCAATCCTCTGCACAGCGTCCGAATGTGATCCTGATCTATTCCGATGATCAGGGCTGGGCCGACCTGCATTCTTTTGGATCAACCGATCTGTATACCCCGGTGCTGGACAGCCTTGGGGCCAGCGGTGTGCGGTTTACGCAATTCTATGCGGCTTCTCCCATCTGTTCGCCTTCCAGGGCTTCACTGCTTACCGGGAGGTATCCCCAGCGGGCAGGATTACCGGAAATGGCGTCTTCGTTAAAAGGCGTAGAGGGCATGCCGGGTAGTCAGTATACCATGGGCGAGTTGTTCCGGGATGCGGGTTACAAAACGGCGCATATCGGCAAATGGCATGTGGGCTATACACCGGAAACGATGCCCAATGCCCAGGGCTTTGACGAATCCTTTGGCTTTATGGGCGGATGCATTGATAACTACTCGCATTTTTTTTACTGGAATGGCCCCAATCGTCATGACCTGTGGCGCAATGGCAAAGAGGTGCACGAGGATGGCACTTTCTTCCCGGATCTGATGGTACGCGAGGCCGGCAGTTTTATGGAACAGCACCGCAAGGATCCCTTCTTTATCTATTTTGCCATCAACATACCGCACTATCCGTTACAGGGTGAAAAAAAATGGCTGGATTATTATAAGAACAAAGGATTGGCTGCTCCCCGCGATCAATATGCTGCGTTTGTTTCCACCATGGACGAAAAGATCGGCGCCCTGTTGACCCGGTTGAAAGCATTGGGACTGGCCGATAATACCATTGTGATTTTTCAGCCGGACCAAGGGTTTTCTGAGGAAGAACGGACCTTCGGTGGCGGTGGTTCTGCAGGTGTGCTCCGCGGTTCCAAGTTCAGCCTGTTTGAAGGAGGAACCCGGGTTCCGGCCATCATCAGCTGGCCAAAGCAGATCCGTCCCAACCAGGTGCGGGATCAGCTGGCGGCCAATATCGACTGGTTTCCCACGTTGGCAGAGTATTGTAATATTCCTTTGCCCAACCGCCGGATTGATGGTAAGAGCCTGGTGCCCATTATCAGGGATGACAAGCAGCCTACGCTACACCATACTTTTTTCTGGAAACAGGGCGGCACCAAGGATAACCCACAATGGGCCGTGCGCCGGGGCGATTGGAAACTGCTGCACAATCCTGCGCAGGCCCGGAAAGAAGAATTGGATCCGGAAGGATTGTTCCTGGCCAATATTAAAACAGATCCGGCGGAGAAGATCAATCTTTCCAGGCAGCAACCCGCAATGGTGAAGGAATTAAAGGCGCTGTATGATGCGTGGGTGGTAGAAGTAGATCAACAATAAATAAAAACCAACAGATGCATTGGACAAAAATATCAGGATGGATGCTGGCGCTGATGTTGCCATTGATGGCAGCTGCCCAGCCGGGTACTGGCAAAAAGAAACGCCCGAATATTGTATACATCATGAGCGATGATCATGGATACCAGGCTGTAAGTGCATATGGGTATGGATTGAATCATACGCCCCATATCGACCGGCTGGCAAAGGAGGGCGTGCTGTTTACACAGGCAACGGTTACCAACTCGCTTTGTGCCCCCAGCCGAGCCGTGTTGCTTACCGGCAAGCACAGCTTTATCAATGGGAAAATTGATAATGAGTCCCGCTTTGACTGGAACCAGGATAATTTTGCCAAACAATTGCAGCAACACGGATACCAGACGGCACTGATCGGCAAGATACATATGGATGGTTTGCTCCAGGGATTTGATTATTCGGCGGTGCTGATTGACCAGGGTGAGTACTATAATCCAAACTTTATCATCAATGGAAAAAAGCAACAGGTACAGGGGTATGTGACCGATCTTACCACGGATATGACATTGGACTGGATCGCGAAGCGCGACACCAGCAAACCGTTTTGTGTGCTTTTTCATCAAAAGGCGCCTCATCGCGAATGGCTGCCTGCACTAAGGCATATTGCGGAATACACCAAACTAAAAGTAAAGGAACCGCCTACCTTGTTTGACGATTATAAAGGACGGGGCACGGCCGCCCGCACGGCCGAGATGAATATCCTGAAGGATATGAACTGGGCCGGCGACAGCAAAATACCACCGGCCATGATGGATGAGCTGGGGTTAAAACAAACCCTTACCTGGGATAAAGCCGCGTATAACAATAACCTGGGAAGGATGACGCCTGAGGAACGCAAGGCATGGGATGCGGTATATGATCCCATTATGGCCGACTTTAAGAAACGGTATCCAACCATGTCAAAAACAGAACTGATGCGCTGGCGTTACCAGCGGTATATGCAGGACTACCTGGGAACCGTAGCAGCCGTGGATGACGGCGTGGGCCGGTTGCTGGACTTTTTAAAAGCGAACGGACTGGACGAGAACACCATCGTGATCTATACTTCTGATCAGGGATTTTACCTCGGCGAGCATGGTTGGTTCGATAAACGCTTTATGTATGAAGAGTCGTTGCGTACGCCTTTACTGATCCGTTATCCGTCAGAGATTCCCCAGGGGAAACGGTCGCCTTCACTGGTGCAGAACCTGGATTTTGCACCTACTATCCTGGACTATGCGGGTGTACCGGTTCCAAAAGATATGCAGGGACGGTCGTTCCGGAAACTATTGAATGGAAAAGATACGTCCTGGAGGGATGCGATCTATTATACCTACTACGAATATCCCTCTATTCATATGGTGAAGCGGCATTACGGCGTACGCACCAACCGTTATAAACTGATCCATTTTTATTATGATGTAAATGAATGGGAATTGTATGATCTTGAAAAAGATCCGCATGAAATGAAGAATGTATACAATGATCCGGCCTACGCCGGTATACGGAAGAACCTGCATAAAAAGCTGGAGCAGCTCCGGAAACAGTATAAGGATTCGGATGCGAATGATCAGCGGTTTTTGCCGGCAGCCGTTAAAAAGAATCAATAGATATTCCTTATAACAGAGCAGGACCATACTGCCGGTTGGCCTGATAAAAACGATCAGGGCAGGTACTACCGCTACCTGTTCGGAAACAGCGTTGCCTTCTCAATAAGCACAAAAACCCGGAGCCATTAAGCTCCGGGTTACCAGGTGTTGTTCCAGAAGGTACGGATTATTCCCTGGTAATTGTTACGATCTTACTGTATGTTTTTATGCCGTCTTTATCTACCTGTGCAATACGCAGGTACTGGTTGGGCGTCGTTGCTGCTATGTCCAGATCTTTCCTGGAGCAACCAGAGAGTGTGGCAACCGCCAGCAGGATCACCACCGCGGGCAGGTAGTGCCATTTTCTTCGTTTTGAGAATAACCCTGTGCAGCAAAGCATGCCGAAGACCAACGCAAGTGCTGTTTCTGCCTGCTCCGACCGGTATTCATATTCCAGGGGTGTTGCTGAATGTCCCTCCGGGGCTTTTGAGGCTACAGCAGCGATCTTTTTAAACTGCGTGCCGTCTGTGGAAACCTCAATGTCAAAATGATCATTATGGGTTTCTGTTTCGGTGGTCCATTTTACCAGGAGCTGCTTATTGGCAATGGTAGCGCTGATGGCGCCGAATTGCACGGGAAGGGCGATGGCCGACGGACTACCATCTGCAGACAGGGAGCCCAGGACCCAATCAAGAGAGACCGATCCGGTGGTGCCGCTTCCGGAAGCGCCATAAATACTACCCGATCCGGCCTGTGCCTGAACGGCGATATGGGAAATACAGCATAGTACTGCAATAATTATTTTTTTCATGCGGAATGGATTGAATGGGTTTAATGATCTTTTTTAATGGCGGCCAGCTGCGCTACCTGTTGCTGTAATTTTTTATTGGCTGCTGCTAATTGTTTTATCTGGTTTTGTAAGGCGTCTGTTTGCTTTACCAGCGCCTGCAGGGCAATCATCATTACGCCGTCAATATCGGCACTGGCAATGGTCGTGTCGTTGCCGATAGTTCCTGTACCGTCATTGCCAAACAGGCTGTAAAATTCCTGCGCCATGGGACCATAGTGGCGGTATAATTGTTTATCCTGGCCCTTATAATTCCAGCTGCCGAGCTTCATGCCTTTTATTTTGGAAAGAAAGGCTGTTCCGTTGGCCGGTGCATAATTTTCTTTTTTAGTGCTATCGGAGATGCTGGCCCAGCTATTGCCGTTGGGAGCCAGGGAAACACCAATACCAAAACCGTTATTTGCAGTGCCGGTATAAAACCGGTAACCGCCACCAAAGCGCATCGCCATCTGGTTTTCTGCGGTGTTGCCTGTGCTCCAGCCCGGCCTGTAATCGCCGATAATAAAGGAGCCTTTAAAAGCATTGGTCGTTACGTTATTACCCATGGCTGTTGAATACCCGGCGGTAGCATGCACATCGCGACCAATGGCCTTTGCAAAATCCGCAGTTGCTTCAACATTGCCGCCTATGGCAAAAGACTGTGCTCCTGTTGCTTTTGCCTCACTGCCTATTGCAAAAGAAATTAATCCTGTGGCTTCCGAAAGAACGCCCATGGCCGTGGCGAAATCTGCAAGCGCTTTATTGCTGGGAGACCCGATGGTGGTGCCGCTTACAGATGAAACGGATGAACCGGGTGTTGCCACCCTGCCTGCGGCGAACGCATAAGGTACACTGAGCAGCTGGGTAGTGCTTACGATGGCGAAGGCGCTGCCACCAGCGGGATCTATTTCTACCTGGAGGTAGTAATTTCCGGCATTACCCCAGTTAATGTCCCGAAACATATTCTGGAACGCGCTATTGGTCTTACTGCCGATAGCCACATTAAATACACCGGCCGCATTAGTGGTGGGATTGTGGGTTTCCTGGAGTACCTGCGTACCGGTTTCGGACCCCTGGTGTATGGTAAAACGTACAGAAACCGTTTTGTTAACTACCGGTTGCCCGTTACTATTGCGGGCTACGCCCTGGAAAGCAAATAGCTGGGGAACCTGGGCCATAACGGTCATTGAGAAGTTGGTGGCTATAAGAAGAAGTATGAATGATTTCAGTTTCATGGTAGTGGATTTATTTTTCTTTTCTTGTTGCTTCTAATTGCTGCACCCGTTGCTGCAGTTTTTTATTGGCTTCAGAAAGCTGGTCTACCTGTTTTGCCAATGCCTGCAGGGCAATCATCATTACACCATCAATATCCGCGCTGGCAATGGTAGTATCATTACCAATGGTGCCGGTGCCGTCATTGCCAAACAGGCTGTGGAACTCCTGTGCCATGGGGCCATAGTGGCGGTATAGTTGTTTGTCCTGGCCCTTATAGTTCCAGCTGCCGAGCTTCATTCCTTTTATTTTGGAAAGAAAATCTGTGCCATTGGGCTGCAAATAGTTTTCTTTTTTAGTACTATCGGAAATACTGGACCAGCTATTGCCATTGGGGGCCAATGCCACGCCCGGTCCGGCATTCGCGTCCAGCCCTGATGACGTCAGCAACCGGTAGCCGCCGCCAAAGCGCATGGTCATCTGGTTGTCTGCAGTACTGGTAGTCCCAAATTCATAAACGGCTGAGCGGTAATCGGTAATGATAAAAGCCCCGGGATGTAAGGTTTTGCCATAAGTTCCTATGACAAAAGAGTGATCTCCGGTGGCTTGGTTTGATGTACCGATCGATACAGCCTGTTTACCGATGGCCTTTGTATAGGGACCGCTTCCTATTGCTACGGACTGAATCCCTGAAGCCTCAGCATAGTAGCCCATAGCAATTGCGTCATCGGCCGTAGCGGTCGTCTGTAACCCCATGGCGATCGAATTACTGCCGGAAGCGGTAGCCCCAATGCCAGCAGCAAAAGAATTTTTACCGGAGGCGGTGGTAACATTCCCAACGGCTAAAGCGTTTTCCCCGGTGGCCTTTGTGCCATAACCCATGGTGTTGGCGTTAAAACCTGAAGTGGTGGACCCAAAACCTGCAATCGTACGCGTCATCAGCGAATAAGGCACACTTAATAATTGTGTGGTGCTTACCGGGCTAAAGACGCTGCCACCGGCAGGATCCAGCTCAACCTGCAAAAAATAAATGGCATCGGCCCATTTAATACTTGCAAAAGCTCCCTGGCTTACAGTTCCGCCACCAACAGATACGTTAAATACGCCGGCAGTGCCCGTCGTTGGCAGGTGCCGTTCCTGGTATACGATTGTACCACTTTCAGATCCCTGGTGTATCGTAAAACGCACCGATATTTTTTGACTGGCTGCGGGCTGCCCGTTGCTATTGCGGGCTACACCCTGGAAAGCAAATTGTTGTGGCACCTGCGCCATAGCGCCTATTGATAAGCATATTGCTGCAAGAGCAGACAAAAATAGTTTCAGTTTCATTGTATTTCTTTTTCTAAAACGAAACTATCACCCAGGGAAAGCTCCTGGAAATTAAAAGGCGGTAAACGGATTGAAAAACAGGTAAACCGGATATTTGAGATCGTGAAGCGTTTAGCAAATACCGTTGGTGAATAGTGCTGCCTACGACCGGCAGAATAAGCAATGTGTTACTCCGCTCTTTTATAAGCGTTACAACGATTACAAATCTTAAAAAACGACGTGCTATCATTGGGCGTTTGTTAAAACACCAAGCACCAAAATCCAAAAAGCAAAAATCAAAAACCAAAACACAAAAAGCGGGTGCCTCTGGGGCGACTAAAAGCGTATGGTAATTATCGTATTGATGTTGCAATAACAACCAAGGAACGGCCATTAACCGATGAAGTGTATGCTGATGATGAGACTACAGTACAAGTGTGCGACGCAAGTAAAGCCGATAGCAGTGCAAAAGCCGGGCTCATAAAATAAAAGTAATTAAGGTAAGCGATAACAAACGCCTTCCAACGCCAGGTCGGTATTGGGAAATATTTCGCGGGCTTCTGTTTCAAACGCGTCCAGTACATCGTAACGGCTGCTGAAATGCCCGATCAGCAATTTTTTTACCTGTGCTTTTTGTGCGATCAGGGCGGCCTCTTTGGAAGTGGAGTGAAACCGGTTACGGGCCTGCGCTGCAAAATTATCGAGGTAAGTGGCTTCATGATAGATCATGTCTGCGCCCTGTATGGCCGGGATAAAGGATTCATCGTACCGGGTATCCGCGCAGAAGGCATAGGTGTTGCCCCTGGGTGCGGCATGGGTCAGCTGTTCATTTTTTATAAGCGCTCCGTCGGGGGCTGTATAGTCGTGGCCCTGTTTCAGGTTCTCGAACCAGTGGTAGGGAATGCGGTGTGCTTTCACGGCCTCGGGGTCAATACGCCGTGGCTTCTTTTGCTCTTTAAAAACAAACCCGAAGCATTCAATGCGATGATCCGTTTTAAAACAACTGATTTCGATATCATCTACGGTCATTAAATATCCCGGATGCTGAATGGCATGGAAATGCAGGGGATAGGGCATGCGGGTATCGGCCAGTTTGAATTGCAATGCTAAAACTTCCTGCAGGGCCGGGGGGGCCACTATATGCAGCTCCTGTTGCCGGCCCAGCAATGCAAAAGAGTTTAATAAACCCACCAGGCCAAAATAATGGTCGCCGTGAAGATGCGATATAAAAATATGTGAAATGCGGGTGCGTCGGATCTTGTAGCGGATCAGCTGGATCTGGGTGCCTTCACCGCAATCGATCATAAAGCTCCGGTTGGGCGTGGTGAGCACCTGGCTGGTAGGATGCCGTTCAAAAGCGGGTACGGCTGAATTATTTCCCAGTATGGTGACGCCTAACATTCTGTTAAACTTTTTGGAGATTTATTTGTTTAATCATTTTCGGTGTCTGGAAATTCAATATCCTCTGTATCCAGTAACTCGCGTTCGATCTCTTCCATCTGCACAATATCCCATGCTTCGCTTTCGGTTGGCGTAATATTGAGCAGTTCATCCAGCTCATGATCTGACAAAAATGCGTTTACTGTTTTTTGTATATTGCAGGTTACAAAGGAAGCATTGTTTTCATAGAAAGATTGCTGTATTTGCAGGAGTTTAGCGGCTGAATCAGCATCTATCTCTTCTACCTCCTGCAAGTTCAAAATCACGTTTTTTACCTCCTTTTGCAGAAAGGGGAGCAAGGCCGATTCCATTTTATCTGTCATTGTAGCAGAAAGAACAGGCGCATTTGGCGTGATTACGTGAAATTTCTCTTTGGTATCTATTTTGACTTGCATATAGAGCGAATTTGGAATAAATATGCTTAAATTACAAGTAAATTTAGTACCAAATATATTTGTTAATATTGTAAATAAACATTTTATCTAAATATGGATAATAATTTTTCATCCCAGGTAAAAGAAATCATTTCCTATAGCAGGGAAGAGGCTTTGCGCCTGGGAAATGATTTCATCGGCACAGAGCACCTGCTGCTGGGCCTGATCCGGGAAGGGGATAACACCGCTATCCGGATCCTGAAAAGCTTTAATGTAGACATCTTTGAACTGCGGAAGGAAATAGAGCTGGCAATAAAAGACAAAACGGGTAAAAATATTGCAAACATTAACAGTCTTCCATTGACCAAGCAGGCGGAGAAAGTGATCCGTGTAACAGTTCTGGAAGCCAAGGCGCTGAAGAGCAACCTGGTGGAAACGGAGCACCTGATGCTGTCTATCTTAAAGAATAAAGAAAATATTGCAACACAAATTTTAAATCAGTTTGATGTGGACTATGATCTGTTTCGCCAGGAATTGGGCATCGTAAAATCGGGAGAACCCCGTGCAGAGTTTGGTGAGGAGGGAGAAGAAGAGTTTGAAGAAGAAAAAAAATACTCCCAGTCAAGAGCCGGTGGAGCCAAAGCGGCTGCCAAGAGCAAAACTCCCGTGCTGGATAATTTTGGCCGGGATGTAACCAAGCTGGCAGAAAGTGGTAACCTCGATCCGATCGTAGGACGCGAAAAAGAAATTGAGCGCGTATCGCAGATCCTGAGCCGCCGTAAAAAGAACAACCCGATTTTAATTGGTGAACCCGGTGTGGGTAAAACCGCTATCGTGGAAGGCCTGGCGTTGCGGATCGTACAGCGTAAAGTGAGCCGGGTATTGTTTGATAAACGGGTGATTTCGCTGGATCTTGCTTCACTGGTAGCGGGAACCAAGTACCGCGGTCAGTTTGAAGAGCGTATGAAGGCGATCATGAATGAACTCGAAAAGAACCGGGATGTGATCCTGTTTATTGATGAAATGCATACTATTGTGGGTGCCGGCGGTGCCAGCGGCTCACTGGATGCCAGCAATATCTTTAAGCCGGCGCTGGCCCGTGGAGAGCTTCAGTGCATTGGTGCGTCTACATTAGATGAGTACCGTATGTATATTGAGAAAGACGGGGCCCTGGACCGCCGTTTTCAAAAAGTGATGGTAGATCCGCCAAGCGTGGATGAAACCATCCAGATACTCAATAATATCAAATCAAAGTATGAAGATTTTCACAGTGTAACGTATAGCGATGAGGCGATTGAAGCTTGTGTAAAATTAAGCGACCGTTACATTACCGATCGCCTGCTGCCCGATAAGGCGATTGATGTAATGGATGAAGTGGGTGCCAGGGTGCACCTGAAGAATATCAATGTGCCGCCGAATATCGTAGAGCTGGAGAAGAAGATCGAAGATGTAAAGGAAGAGAAGAATAAAGTGGTGAAGAGCCAGAAATTTGAAGAAGCCGCGTCCCTGCGGGATACTGAAAAGAAACTGGCAGAAGACCTGGAGCGCGCAAAAGCTGCCTGGGAAGAAGAAAGCAAGCACAAGCGTTATCCCATTGATGAAGAAGCAATAGCCGAAGTGATCAATATTATGACCGGTATACCGGTTCGTAAAATGGTGGAAGCCGAGACCGAGAAACTGCGCAAGATGTCGGAAGATATGAAGGGCATGGTGATTGGTCAGGATGAAGCGATTTCAAAAGTGGTGAAAGCCATCCAGCGGAACCGTGTAGGCTTGAAGGATCCGAAGAAACCTATTGGTACCTTTATTTTCCTGGGTCCTACAGGGGTTGGTAAAACAGAGCTGGCCCGTTCGCTGGCACGCTACCTGTTCGATTCTGAAGATTCACTGATCCGGATCGATATGAGTGAATACATGGAGAAATTTACGGTGAGCCGTTTGATTGGTGCACCTCCGGGATATGTGGGCTATGAAGAGGGCGGACAGCTGACAGAGAAAGTGCGTCGCAAACCGTACAGTGTGATCCTTCTGGATGAAATTGAGAAGGCGCACCCGGATATTTACAATATCCTGCTGCAGGTGCTGGACGATGGTGTGCTCACAGATGGATTGGGGCGTAAGGTAGACTTTAAGAATACCATCATCATTATGACTTCCAATATTGGCGTACGCCAGCTGAAGGATTTTGGTGCGGGTGTTGGTTTTGCTACTTCGGCAAGGGTTGAAAATGAAGATGAGGAGAACAAGGCGGTGATTGAAAAAGCGCTGAAGCGTACCTTCTCACCCGAGTTCCTGAACCGTATTGATGATGTGATCATCTTTAACAGTCTTACAAAAGAACATATCTTCAGCATTATTGATATTTCTATGAAAGGTGTGCTGAAACGCGTACAGAACCTGGGCTATGGCCTGGAGTTGAGCGAGGATGCAAAAACCTTCCTGGCCGATAAGGGATACGACCAGCAGTTTGGGGCGCGCCCGCTGCACCGGGCCATTCAGAAATACCTGGAAGACCCGCTGGCCGAAGAGATCCTCAATATGCATGTGAAGCCCGGTGATGTATTGTTGGTAGACCTGGACAAGGAAAAAGAGCGCTTGTTCTTTACAGTAAAAGATGCCAAGGAGAACCCCCAGGAAGCATAATTGAATTTACTACTTAATGGTTGATAACGACACCCTGCAAACGCAGGGTGTTTTTTTATTGGGAGCAGCAGGTGGATTTTTCCGGTATAAGATGGGGGAAAAATCGTATTTTTAATGTACTATGCAAGGATCTTTAAATGCCTGTTTCAGATTTAATGTTCAACGTTTAAGGCGTACCCGCCGTGGCGGGTTCGGTTCTGTTTTACACTTGATGACTATTCACTATTGACCATTGCCTTTTTGGGGGGGGGACATGTAGACTGGGGAAGACCGTGGAAACTGAAAACTGAATGCTAAACGCCTGTTTCAGGTTTTCCCGAGAATCGGAATAAAGTTCCAGGCGTGTCCGCCGTGGCGGGTTAGATCCCGATTGTTACCTGATGAACGATGCTCAATTGCCTGTTCTTTTACTGCATACGATGTCAGATCATCGATCCCCTACGTAATCGTCTGAAGACTGACAACTGATCACTGAAAACTTATTTCCTGTTCTGTACGGTAGGATAATGATCGATGGTTTCAAATACATTCCTGGGGTCCTGTTTCATAATAGAAATGAACTTTCTCAGCGAATCGGCATACTGCGGTTTGGCAAACATGCGGTCATGGGCCAGTAATACAAAAGTATTGGGCTGATAGGTATATTCCTGCTCAAATCTTTTATTGATCTGGGCGGCCATTTCTTCAGCACCCTGTTTAGGTATGGATCCCTTCATGAACTGCCATTCCAGGTCCCATCCAATGATCGTATATCCCAGTGAATCCAGGGCGTTGGCAACTTTTAAAGAAGACTTCGGACCCTGTACCTGCCCGGCGGATGCCCAGGTATTCATTCCCGGAAGACGGGCTACTTTTAGTTTCACCTTCAGATCCTTTTGCGCCTTTAGCATATCTGCTACAGCACTATCGGGGCTGTTATAGAATAAACGGTAGTTATCTCTGAATCCGTGTGTGGTACTGTGATTGGCCACAACAAATTCAGGGTAGCTGTTATTGAGTGAATCGGCCATCCTTCTGCGGTAAGCATCAATTTCCATATTGAAACCAACAAGGAAAAAGGAAGCTTTTACACCTTCTTCATGAAAGATGTTTTTACAATTAATGGTTCCCGGAGGTTGTGGCCCATCATCAAAGGTTAAAAAAATGTATCGCTTACCACTCTGATAGCTAATGGGTTTTCCCAGATCAGACTTCGGTGTAGCGCTGGAATCTGTTTTAGCCGCATTTTTTTCATCACTGCTTTTCTTATCACCACCATTACAACCGGTGCCGCCAATCAGTAATACAGCACCCAATACGGTAGCCATGAACAGGCTTTTTTTTGAATAGAAGAATCGGAGCATAGCAACAAAGTATTTCAGACTAAGCTATGTTTTTTACAGGAGATGAAAAATTTTTTTTTCATCTGCAGAAGGTATTGCAACACCTTGCTTCAGGCATTAAAAAGAAATACCGGACAGGGCGCCGGGTTGGCTGGCAAAAGGACGGCTGAATTTTTTTAATGCCTTCCCCAACAGGTATTTTCTACAATGGTGTATTCCTTTGAGGGCACCGGCCGATTCGATTATCTGCCCGCGCCGGTTTTTAGTTCCGGGTATTCTTTATTCAATTTTGCATCCAGTATAAATGTTCCAAACGGCAGCAGGGATGCAATAAAAGCAAGGGCGGTTTTGCCAAAACTCCATTTAAATGCGCTCCATACCTTTAACAGGTAAATACAAAAAAGCACAAAGAGTACTCCGTGTGCCCATCCGATGTATTTTACACCTTCGGGTACCTGGGCAAAATATTTTAAGGGCATGGCCACCAACAATAAAACAAGATAGGAGATTCCTTCCAAAAAGGCAATCTGCATGAATATTCTCAGGTCCTTAAGCGAACGGTTCATTTGTAGGATATTGTTTTCAAGCAAAACAGCCCTGCTGTTAAAAAGTTTAACAGCCCACCCGTAAATTATAAAGTATCTTTAAATTTTACCAGAAAAGCAAAGGAAATGATTCCGGAACACTGCAATAATATCGAAGACATAAGAGCGGAAATCGACGCCATCGATCAGGAGATCGTGCGCCTGATCGCCGCGCGGGCACGCTTTGTAAAAGCCGCGGCCCGGTTTAAAAAATCAGAAACTGCCGTTAAAGATGAACAACGGGTTGCAGCGGTAATTGAATCGAAAAGAAAACTGGCGGAAGCTAATGATGTTTCACCCGAGCTAATTGAAGCCGTTTACCGGACAATGATCGGGTATTTTGTAAATGAGGAGCTGCAACATTGGAAAGCACTTGCCCGCTAAGTATGATACCGGATATGACACAAGATGCTGACATGCATTACCGGAAAGCCGGGACGGCAGACCTTCAGCAATTGCAGCAGCTGGGGATTGAGGCCTGGAGCGGGTTTGAGCAGGTGCTGGCGCCGGAACACTGGCAGCAGCTGTGGCGTGGCATCAACAATGAACAACTCTATCGGGAGTTGTTGGCTTCTTCCGAATGTTTGGTTTGTGAAACAGGAGCAGGCCGTATTATCGGGATGGTTTTTCTCGTGCCCCGGAACAATCCTACGGATCTGTATCCTCCGGAATGGTCTTATATCCGGTTTTTAACGGTTAGCCCGGATTATGGTGGCAGGGGCATCGGCAGAAAGCTTATGGAAGATTGTATAGCGCAGGCAAAACGCAATGGAGAAACGGTTATGGCATTGCATACGTCGGAAATGATGGTTAATGCCCGCCGGTTATATGAAAACATGGGATTCTACATTCTCCGGGAAATAGAACAGCGGTTCGGGAAGCGCTATTGGCTGTATAAACTGGAGCTATAGTGTAACAATACGGTTAAATTTCCGTTATCATATTTAGGCGATGGAACTCCTGGAGCAGAAAAGCGGGTATTCGCATGTGGTCCATGCAACGATCGGCCACCAGACATCGTTTTAAAGGAGTATCTTTGGATGAAGCAGTAATGGTGTATGGAAACCTGCTTCAGGTCCTGAACCATCAAATGAAACAGCATGAAAGAGGAGAATTTTATAAACCGGATCGTTCCCAATATTTATTCGGATGATCTGGAGCAAAGCAAGGCTTTTTACCACGGGTTCCTGAATATGGATATTATTATGGACCGGGGGTGGGTATTAACATTTGCGTCCCGTACCAATCCCACCGCACAAATCAATGTATTGGAGAACCAGAAAAAAGAAGTGCTGAACAATGCGCGTGTTTTTCTTTCCATTGAGGTGTCTGATGTAAACGGAATGTATAAAAAGGCCACCGCGCTTGGGCTGGAAGTGGTTTATCCTGTTACCAATGAGCCCTGGGGTGTGCGCCGTTTTTTTGTAAAGGATCCGAACGGGGCTACCATCAACCTGTTATCACATAACAGTTAAAGCCTTTAAACAGCTTTGCCAATGGCGCATCAGGAACATCATTACGAGGTAACGGTTACCTGGACCGGTAATTCGGGAAAGGGAACGGCCGCGTATAATGCCTATAGCCGGAATCATACGATCGGTGCTACGGGCAAACCAGAGATCCCCGGTTCTTCTGACCCTGCCTTCCGTGGCGATGCCGGAAGGTACAACCCCGAGGAACTTTTTTTATCTGCACTATCCACCTGTCATATGCTTTGGTACCTGCATCTTTGTGCAGAAGCCGGCATTATTGTAACGGCATATACCGACGCTGCAAGGGGTACAATGACGACAGCAGCAGATGGAAGCGGCCGTTTTACCGGCGTGGTGCTTTACCCGGTTGTAACCATAACCGATGGTGCCCAAACCGCACTGGCCATGGAATTGCACCGCCAGGCGTATCAGCGCTGTTTTATTGCGAATTCGGTGAATTTTCCCGTGGAGCACCAGCCCGAAATTATCGTGGATTAAATGCCCATCCGTTTCTGCAACGGGATAAAATGAAACATAGGAGAAGGCGAGGTTTTTTCGCAATGTTCGCAAAGCGTTATAGTGGTCCTTGCGCACTCCTTGCGGTAAACATTTAACCGCAACGTCATATGGATTATTTTTTTAGTACCAGAACGGTGAGGATCACGATCGTGGCCAGGAGCGTGATCAGAATGAGCAGGTTATACTTTTTCATGATGATGGATTTTTTTTGAGCTGTTTAAATAGATGACTGCATCTGACAGGGAACTTCTGTTTCTAAATAATAACAGCAGCAGGAAGAGCAATAAAACGGCCAGTCCCGGCTCACTCATAGCCGAAGGTTCATCCTCCGTATCGAGGTTCTTATTGCCCGCCATTACTTCTTTTTGTTTTTGATAAAGAGCCGCTTTTTGTGCTTCGTTCTCCACCACGATATACGCAGTGTTTGGAGTGAGCACCCCCGATTGAAAACTGTGTCCGACCTCCTGCAGCCATTCTTTTTTCTGAAGGATGGGATATAATTGCATCCGTTGCGCATTTATGTATAGCTCCAGGGAAGAGGTCCAGTCTTTTTTAAACGGATGTGCATCGTTTGTATAATCACCCTTTGCCAGAATAGCCGGAGCGGCATCTGTGTTTAAATAGGCGGTTGGATGTACCTGGTTGGGATAGGCAAAAACGGGTGCAGGAGCACAATAGATGCGTGTGTTGATCGTGTCCGGAGTATTATCCAGTAATGAAAAGGCCGTGGCGCTTTTTTCGCTGGTGAGCACAAAGTAGTGCCCCATCTCCGGGAAACTAAATGTGAGTGCCTTACGTTCCGGATTTAATATGGCCCGTTTGAAGTGACTGGAAACGACAATAAAGACCGGGTATCGCGTTTTATCGTTGAGATAAGCATGCTGTAAATTTTCCTGCAGGGCACGCTCCAGGAAAAAGCCCCCCTCCCTGGGCTTTTCGCGTAAGGCCTTTTGCCACGGTCCGGTTATTTTGAACGTGTGTACCCGGCTGTTTACAAGACTGATCTGACCTGCTTTTGCGGGTGCTCCCAGTACATTTATCAGGCTGTCAATGGTTTGTTCCTGTTGCCGGGTATCAGATACCGAAGCTGCTGATACATCTAACAGGAAGTGGTAATAGGGTTCCCTGAATACGATCGGCAGTTGTTTTTTTTCTGTGGCGGTAAGATAGGTTGGCCCGGTCTTCGCCGCTGGTAAATCATTCCACGGTTTAGTGGTGGCGCCCAGTTGAATCGCCTGCCCGTCAATGGTAAGGGTTACGGGGTTTTTATGTAAAAATTCAATCCCGGTTTTCCGGACCTCGCTGGCGGTGAACGGCAAAACCTTCAATACAAGTTCTTCCGGATTTTTATAGTACAGGATGCCGGGATCCCTGTTCTCGTTGCGGATCTGGTTAAACACCCATTGCGCGGTTCGTTTTTCAGCAAGGATTCCCGGCTCTTTTTTGTTGCCGATGTATAAATAGTAGTTGCTTACAAAACATCCGGCAGGCAACCGGAAGCTGGTTTCATATTCGCCGGTAGTGGCCGCCGCATTGGAAAGCTCCATCGCTACGGTGCTAAGCCAGGCTCCCGCTTTATGGTCATAAAGGGAACTGACCTTTACATTTGTGAGCGTTACGCTCTTGTTCAATGCAGCTTTTGGACTGGCAACAGGGCCACTGCCCATAAAGATCTGCCGGAGCTGGTTGCTTTTGGTTTCCGATAACGAGAGGTTGTCCAAAACAATCCAGTTATAAATGGAAGAAAGATACGGTTGTCCTTCGCCGGTGATTGTTGAGCGCTCCGGGCGCTTGTTTTTTTCAACGGCGTTTAATGTCCTTGCCAGCGCTTTGCTGTTAATGGAATATGTTTTGGTGAAGTCCGGGGTGTAGATGTATTCCAGTGCTTTGTGAAGGTTGAGCCGCTCATGGAAACAGCAACTGAAGAGAATGGCCGGGATGATCAGGAAGAACCCGGTACCCATAATGGAGAGGTGGGTAAATGGCCTGATAAGTGTTTTATACTGTTGTGTCAGTTTGTGAATATGTATACAGAAAAGTGCCAGCGGCGTAATCATTAAAAAACCTGCCCCATATGCAATGATGGCCATCACCGACAGGGGCAGGTAGGGCAGGAAAACAAAGAAAAAGTAAAGGGTGTAAGGCAGGGTAAAGCAACGGCCAAAGAACAAGGATCGCTGGTAATTGCGTTTGCCGGTTTCGGGCAGGCAGAGCAACAACCCATTGAGTACAGCGAGGATAAAAAACCAGGGATTCGAAAAGTCGCCAAAGAAATTGTCCCATTTTTTATTGATACAAAGCCCTGCTATGGGCAACAGGATGGCAATAAGAAATATCCAGATCATCCGGGTGGTGAAAAACCATTTACCTTTTTTACTTAATAAAATATACAGAAAACGAAACAGGAAGAATAAAAACGAGGCAACCAGCGCGATATAAACAGCATTGAGTGCATGTTCGATAATGCGGTTGTTGAAACTGCTGTACACCCAGGTGGGTTGGAGCACCTGTATAAAAACATAAGCGAGTAAAGGAACTGCTATGGCAGCGGCGAAATTAAGCCAGGCATTTCTTTTTTGAATCTGCCGGGTACAATAGATCATAATGATAACAAGTGCGTGTATCATTGTTGGCATCAGGAATGTGCCGGTATATAATGCCGTAATACCGCTGACCATCCACCGGGGCAATTGAGCAGGAAACAGGATGGTGGCATTGTACAAATAGAAATATACAAAGCACAGGTACAGTACCAGGGATATGCATCCATAGGAAAAGGTGAGTAGCTTTTTTCTACGGGCCACCTGAATACAGTACAGGGCATTTGCCAGTGTCAGCAGCGTCAGCAGGACTCCGTAGCTGTGCCATAAGGACCTGCTGCGCTCATCCAGCAAAGAGTGTATAATGCTGTAGTCTTTTGCATAAAGGATGGATAAGATAATAACGGGAACTGTATTGATGAGCAGTACCCATTTAGGGCTAAGCAACGTGCGCATATGTTCTTGATTTTAATTGAAGCCATTTTTCTGTTAGCAGAAAGGCCGTGATCAGGTAAAACAGGTAAGTGGCCATGCCTTGCAACTCATGCAGATTTTCCGGCATTATATAACCTGTAAAAAAAGAAGTACTCTTTAGTTTTAGCGCTGTTAAGATCCGGGTTGCATTTGCCAGTATCGTTAGGGCATATACCAGCAGAAGCGCAAGCGGGAGATGGCCGAAGAAAATGTTCCGGCTGCGGGAATATTTCAGGAGCAGATAACCTGCAGGTAGTAGTGCAGTGAGCATAAAGGTTGACCCTGAGCAGGATTGGTTAATAATGATACCGGGACCGGGAAAAAGAAATCCCTGACGGGGTATGAATTGTGATGGATCATTGCAGAAAACTTCAACTATAAAACTAACCGGCACCAGCAGAAAGAGATGATGGTTGATATCTGAAATCCGCAGTAGTAATTTCAGCAGGATAAGGATCAGTCCGCCGCCCGTTACGAGTATCATTTTTTCTTTTAACGACATAGTGGGAATATTGAATGTTAATGATGATTCAGCGTGGTGTAATAGAGATTTTGCGATAAAAGCGGATGCACCTGGTGTTGATGCTGCAGTTGCAGGAGTGCTTCTTTCGTAAGTAAGCCTGTATCATAAAGCAGTTGTTTATTAAAAGACAGGCTGTTTGCATATTCCCTATCAAAGGTTTTTTGATATTCCAGGTTGTATTTGGTAACGATCCAGCTCCAGTTAATAGACGCGCCGATAACCAGTGCGGTGTAGCCGGCCCAAACCATACGGCCGACCAGGTAGGTATTGGTTTTTTTGTTTTTAATTTTCAAAAATGTAAAAAAGAGCCCGATGCTGCAAAGCAGGAGGAAGAAGTATACACCCAGTCGCTTAAAGGTAAGCCCATAGGCGCCCACATACTGATTGTTCTTCAGTGTTACCACAATCAGTAGCAGCAGGTTTAAGGTAATCCATATATAAGCATATTTTTTTAGCTGCCCTGTATTGGAGGTAAAGTTCAGTATCCCCCGGAAAAATAACAGGATCACAAAAATGGCCATCACAATGGAAAAGATCAGCAGGTATACGCGCTCGTGCAGTTCATTGCTCAGTGTATTACCCGTAGTACCATTGCCAAATTGTTCAATGCAATAGGTGGTGATAAAAAATGCTACAATGATGTTCAATACGATCAGGGAGATGCCGGCACTTTTTTGGTAGAAACCGGCGTCAACAGCCAGCCAGCCTGCTGACTGCCGGGGAGCAGTTCCGGGAAAGTGATCTTTCAATTTCCGGCTGATAGCCGTTAGCTTTGAGGGTGCCCAGTAATGAACAATGCTGAACATCAGGAAAAAACCCAGGGTGGTCAGGAATCCGATCTGTAAAAAATCGGCATTCCAGTTGATATGGAAAAAAGATTGAAACAGGCTGCTGCCGGAGCTGTAAACAACCAGGAAGCTGACGGCCAGCGCGCCGGGGACCAAAAAATAATAGATCGCCTTTTTGTAGAAATTCACCGTTAGAAGGCCATTCACCGGTAGCCAGCCGGTAAGCACAGGTGCACGGAAAATAAAACTTATGAAGTTGGCTGCGCTTGCAAAAGGTACCAGCAATACATGCATTACCGGCTCATGGGCCTTACATACCAGGAGGGCCAGTGAAGCAAAAACAGCTAAAAAAGAAACAGGATCACCATACCAGGCAAAAGCCCCGGCAGCAATGCCCAGTGCGCCGGTTAGCCACCAGAATAGCGCTGTGTGGTTCTCTTTCCGGGTAGTAAGAAAAACAGCACTCCAGGAAAGGATGGCGAAAAAGCTGAGGTTAAGACCAGGTCCCTGGTTGTAGAACAGGGCTACAAACAGGGCAACGCCCAGAAACAGGACAAGATTCTTTTTCATTTTATTTGTTTTAAAAGTGCTTTGAAATTCAAAGTATATGTATAAAAAAAAATTATTTCAACAGGCGGCCCAGTGCATTAATATGCTGCACAAAGGCTTCCTTTCCCGTGCGGGTGATTTTGTAGGAGGTTTTGGTTTTTTTGCCAACGAATTCCTTTTTCACTTCAATATATTTTTTCGCTTCCAGCGCGGTAATATGACTGGCCAGGTTGCCATCCGTAACGCCCAGGTGTTCTTTCATTTCCAGGAAGTCGACCCAGCCGTTTACGACCAGCACGGACATAATACCCAGTCGTACCCGGCTTTCAAAATCTTTATTTAATTTTTCAATAATGCTCATGATGCGCCTCCGCAAATATCCTTACTTATACTTTTTATACATCAGCAGCCCATAGATAATATGCAACACGCCAAACCCCAGTGCCCAGAAAACCAGCCCGTAGCCCGGGATAAATGCTGCTACAATTCCCAGGAAGATCTCGCAATATCCCAGGTACTGGATATCGGAAAAGGTATATTTGGCGGCATTCACTAATGCCAGTCCATAAAAGAGCAGGGTTGCCGGGGCGATCAGCCCGAACAGTCCGTGGTAAAGCAGCGCCATACAAAACAAACCGCCGGCGATCAGGGGCACCAGCAGATGACTCAGTAATAGCCGGGTGGTACCGGTCCAGATCTTTAACCCGTTCCGTTTGCTTTTTTGAATGGTAAAAAGGATGCCGGAACCAACGGCAAGGATCAGGACCACTGCGGCCAGCAGCACGAGTTTCCATTCCAGGTCGTTATCATATGCGTACCGGTTGCCGGAAAAATAATCGATGCCCTGTTGCTGAAACAGCCAATAGGCAATGGCGGCACCGATCAGGGCAATGGTGCCTGCGGCTACTCCCGATAATCCGTTCAGTGAAATAAACCGCGAAGAGCGCTCCATCATCTGGCGGATATGCTGCAGGTCTTCTTTTGGATCGTTCATTTTAAAAGTACTTTGAGGTGCAAAGTTGTTGTATTGGTTTTGAACAACCAAATTTATTTTCGGGTGGCCCTACCTGTTAGGTCTTAAAATCTAACAGGTAGGGCGGTTAGTTGAATATATGGCAACGCTCATTTCCTTATTTTGACGAGCAAATGTCTTGCGGAAGCCGTCTTTAAGCGGAGCTTAAAGACAACGGATAGTTTTTATTTATTTTGGAAAAAAGGCATACTTTGTAATATTGATACAGATCAAAAGAACTATAAGTACGTTTGCTAATGAGGATAAATCAACAATTGAAGTCTGTTTATGAAGACTATCTTGCAGAGCTGAAGCGTTTGCCTAAAGAACAAACAGGTAAATTTTCGTATCCGCTTTTAATGAAAGCCTTTCCCAGTTACGAAAAGGTAAAGCATAAAATATTGTTTGTTGGTAAAGAGACTTACGGGTGGGGTGGAACAATGAACAAATCTCAAAACTTAACAGTAGAAAAATTAATGAAGGATTATGAAGCGTTTGAATTTGCAAAAAATTATCCGGGACGCAATAGCCCTTTTTGGCGGTTCTTAAGGGTTTGTCATAATAAACTAAATGGCGAAGATTTTCCGGATGGATTTTTATGGACAAATATCTCTAAATGCGATAACAACGGAACCTCGCCTGAATTTAAATTACAAAAATTAAATGACAAGGGGTTTGAAATGATCCTTGATGAGATTCAAATCACAAAACCCGAAATTGTAATTTTCATCACAGGTTGGAACTACGAGTATCAATTTCAACGAGTGTTTAGTGGACTTGAATACAAAACGCTTGAGGAAAACTATTTATATCAATGTATTCACCCGGCTTTGCCAAAACACAGTTATATGACAATGCACCCAAATGGACTTCAATTTAGAAAAAAATTTGACACAACATTAAATCAGATCATTGATAAAATACGCCAGTGACCGGCTACTACCACAAATTTCCTACAGGTACCGCCTTAAACATATCTCCAAATCCTACAACCTGGTCGCCTGTGTACAAAATAATACCCTTTTGAAATTTTTTGCCCGCAAGCGCGGCCAGCTTTTTCAGCCCGTTAAAGTCTGCAGCGTTTACCGAGGCTTTGGATTTTATTTCGACCCCGTACAGTTGTTTTTTCCGGTCTTCCAGTACAAGGTCTACTTCTGCTCCGCTGTGCATGCTGAAATGATAGGCTTTTAGTGAAAGATTGCTCCAGCTTAGTTGTTTCAGTATTTCCAGTGTAACAAAGTTTTCAAAAAATAACCCGGCAGTAGTCCTGTTGCTCAGGAGGCTTGCTGCGCTTTCCCCCATCAGGTGGCAGAGTAGCCCGGTATCGTTCAGCAATACTTTCGGTGATTTTACGAACTGTCCTTCTGTATTGGGTGTCCAGGCCGGAAGCCTGATCAGCAGGAAAATATGTTCTAATAATGCCATGTAGCGTTGAAAAGTAGTGTTTTTAATCCCCGCAAGCCGGGCTATATCGGAAAAATTGATCGTGCTGCCGGCCCTTGTGGCAAGTAGGTGTAAAATATTAGGTAATTGTGTGAGACCCTCAATATTGGAAAGTTCGCGTATATCCTTTTGTAAAATGGCGGCCAGGTAAGCTTGGAACCACCGGTCTCTCCGCATTTCGGTGGCGCGGGCAACGGCTTCGGGGTAACCGCCTGTTTTAATAGCTTGTACTGTATCTGTCCAGTTGGTTTTGCTATTCCGGTAATCGCCGGCCGGCTGCAGCAATGTTTGCAAAAAAACAGGAGTACTTTGCCGTAACTCAGTTTGTGATAACGGCCATAGTTTATGGACTTCGATCCGGCCTGCTAATGAATCAGCCATTTTAGGCAGGGTCATTACATCTGCAGAACCGGTCAGTATATACCTGCGTTCTTTCCTGTTTTCATCCACCAGCTTTTTAATCGGCAAAAAGAGTTCGGGTGCCCGCTGTATTTCGTCGATAATAACCTGTTCGCCCAGGTCGAGCAAAAAACCGGTGGGGTCTGTTTGGGCAGCCATCAATGTAGTGGCATCATCCAGGGTAACAAACCGGCCGTTAAAAACCTCCTGCTCCATTAACTGCCGGCAAAAAGTGCTTTTACCGGTTTGACGTGCTCCATTGATAAGGATAACAGAAGTATCTTCCAGGGCCTCTTTTACCGGGCCAGCCATATATCGTGGATACATTTTGGCGTATATTTTACTGCAAGATACAAATTTGCAGGTAAATTTTATCCATTTAATGGGTAAATTTTGTCCATTTAGTGGGTAAATTTAGTATATTTTGTGGGTAAATTTAGTTCACCGCTCACCCGGAAAATGTAGTAATGCTGAATAGGCGGCATTTCAGGCAAACCCGTAAGTTGCGCTGATCTCAGGAGCTTCAGCGTAAAAAATGTTCTATAACCAATAGTATCCGCGTTCTTTTCGTATAGTCCTTTTCAGCTATTTTTGCAATCTATGACGAACAAAAGACAGAAAGCAAAAAAAGAAGAGCCCATCATCCTGGTGACCAATGATGACGGGGTTGCTGCGGCCGGTATCCGCAACCTGGTGGAAGCAGTACGGGGCCTTGGCAAAATTGTAGTGGTGGCACCGGATAAACCCCAATCGGGTATGGGACACGCTATTACCATCGGGCATCCGCTGCGTTTGTATGAAGTGGAACTGTTTGAGGGCGTGCGCGCTTTTTCCTGCTCCGGTACCCCGGTGGATTGTGTAAAACTGGCGGTAGATAAGATCCTGCACCGCAAGCCCGATATCTGTGTAAGCGGCATTAATCATGGCGCAAACCACAGTATCAATGTGATTTATTCCGGAACCATGTCGGCAGCAATGGAAGCAGCTATTGAAAGCATTCCTGCGGTAGGCTTCTCCCTGCTGGACTATGGTGCGGAGCCGGATTTTACAGCCTCCCGGCAGTATGCCCGGCTGATTGTGGAAAAGATGCTGAAAAAGAAACTGCCCCAGCATTTTCTCCTGAATGTAAACATTCCCAAAGCACCGGCTGAAGAGCTCAAAGGATATAAGATCTGTAAACAGGCCTATGCCAAGTACCAGGAAAAATTTATTGAGCGGAAGGATCCGCACGGACGAAAATATTACTGGCTTACAGGGGAGTTTGTGAACTTTGATAAATCGAAAGATACGGATGTATGGGCTTTAGCCAATAACTATGTAAGCGTAGTGCCCGTTGAATTTGATCTTACGGATTATGGATTGAAGCAGAAGCTGGAAAAAGACTGGGGTGAATCAATTTGAAAATTTGAGAATGTGGGAATGTGAAGATGTGAAAAATTGGAAATGGTTCATAGCTGATGAGGAGTAGTCTAAAGACTAATGTTTATTGTCTGATATCGTCTCCGGTATCTGGTGTCGTATGTCAGGATTCATTGCGCCTTCAATATCAAAAACACCGGAAAAAACGTGAATAACAACAGGCACAAATATTATATCATTGCGGGCGAAGCCTCGGGTGATCTGCACGGGGGCAACCTGGTGGCAGCGATCAAACAATTACTGCCGGAAAGCCGGATCCGTGGCTGGGGCGGCGATAAAATGCAGGCAGCCGGTATGGACCTGGTGAAGCATTACCGCGACCTTGCGTTTATGGGGTTTGTGGAAGTGGTGATGAACCTGAAGACCATCCTGAATAACCTGCGGTTTTGCAAGGAAGACATCCTGGCATTTGAACCCGATGTACTGGTGCTGGTAGATTACCCCGGTTTTAACCTGCGCATTGCCAAATGGGCCAGCGGGCAGGGCATTAAGGTAGTCTATTACATTTCGCCACAGGTATGGGCCTGGAAAGAGGGAAGGGTAAAGATGATGAAGCGCCATATTGATAAGATGCTGGTGATCCTGCCCTTTGAAAAGGCCTACTACGAAAACAAATGGAACTGGGCGGTAGATTATGTAGGACATCCCCTCATTGAAGAGATCGACCGGAAAAAGAAAGTAGGAACCGACCTGGTGATTCGTGACGCTGCAGGTGCGCCGGTAACCAAGCCCGTCATTGCCTTGTTACCGGGCAGCCGGAAACAGGAAATTGAAAAAAAGCTGCCGGTGATGCTGGCGGTGAGTAAGGCGTTTCCGGATTACCAGTTTGTGGTGGCACAGGCTCCGGCAGTGGAGGATGCCTTTTATGAGCAATTTACAAGGCAATATCCCAATGTAAGTATCGTGAACAACCGTACCTATGATGTGTTGCTGCAGGCGACTGCTGCGTTGGTCACTTCGGGAACTGCCACACTGGAAACCGCCCTGTTTGGAGTGCCGGAGGTGGTTTGTTACAAAGGCTCTGAGATCAGCTACCAGATCGCCAAACGGGTGATCAGTATCAAATATATTTCACTGGTGAACCTGATCATGGATAAGCCGGTGGTGAAGGAATTGATCCAGGGGGAGATGAATACGGAGAATATTATTGCCGAATTAAAAGCCCTGCTATTTGACGAAGACCGGAAAGTAGTGCTGAAAAAGGATTACGACGCACTGCACCAGATCCTGGCCGCGGAGGGAGATGCATCCCGGAAGGCGGCGGCGATTATTACTGCGTTTAGCGCGTCAGCAGGCGGATAATAATGAAGATAACCGCGATCAGGAACAATAAAATACTCAACCGGTTAATACCGTGCATATAACGCACCCAACTGCTTTTAGGAGTATTCGGATCTTTCTTCTTTAAGAATAAATACTGTGCTATTTGGTCCCAGATGCCCATTTCACGAACGGTTTAAAATACAAAGGTACGATTATTAGTGGTCAGTCTTTAGTTCTCAGTTCTCAGTCATTAGTCTTCAGCAGGTTGTTGAGCGTGGAGTGCTGCTTTTAGCATAGATGCTTCTTACTTCGTAACGAATCATCTGATAACTGACCGCTGAAAACTGATAGCCATTGGGGAGCATTCAATCTTCAGCAGGTTGCTGAGCGTGGAGTGCTGCTTTTAGCATAGATGCTTCTTACTCCGTAACGAATCATCTGATAACTGACCACTGATAACTGATAGCCATTGTGGAGCTTTCAATCTTCAGCAGGTTGCTGAGCGTGGAGTGCTGCTTTTAGCATAGATACTTCTTACTCCGTAACGAATCATCTGATAACTGACCACTGAAAATTGATAGCCATTGGGGAGCATTCAATCTTCAGCAGGTTGTTGAGCGTGGAGTACTGCTTTTAGCGTATATACTTCTTACTCCGTAACGAATCATCTGATAACTGACCGCTGAAAACTGATAGCCATTGGGGAGCATTCAATCTTCAGCAGGTTGTTGAGCGTGGAGTGCTGCTTTGGGTGTGTATGCTTCTTACTCCGTAACGAATCATCTGATAACTGACCACTGATAACTGATAGCCATTGTGGAGCATTCAATCTTCAGCAGGTTGTTGAACGTGGAGTGCTGCTTTTAGCGTATATACTTTTTACTCCGCAACGAATCATCTGCTAACTGACCACTGCTAACTGATAGCTATTGTGGAGCATTTAGCCCTGGGCATTGCTCATCGGATCCAACAAATCCGAATGCAAAACCGGTCTATCTGCCACTATTAATGATCATTGTTTTGAGCTGGTTGGTAAAGGCTTTGTTTTCGATCAGCTGTGTAAGCGTCAGATGCATACGGTACCGCCAGTAATGATGCGGATCGGCAGGGATGTTGATGCGTTCTTCCGCGGGATCTTTTCTCCGGATATGTTCGTCCATACCCAGGAAGTCCTGCAGCTGGCAGATGCACCACATCGCGGGGGCGGAAAGATGTTGTTTGATGATCTCCCGGTTGATCCAGTCTTCGCAGTAACGGGGCGCCTCACCCTGGAGGTGCAGCATTTCATTATAGAAGGTTTGCGTGAGTTCCCGGTTTTCTTCCCACCATCCGCGGATCGTGCTCATATCGTGTGTAGACGGAGATACCACGGAAAGATAGGGCGCATTGGCCGGATTGAAGAAACGGATCCCCGATTGTTTGGGCATGCGCTGAATCTCCAGACTGAGAATACCCAGTTCCCGCATAACCTCCGGAACGCAGGATGGAACCAGTCCCAGGTCCTCCCCGCAGATAAGCATATTGGTGGACGCTTTTAGCTCCGGAAGCTTTTTCATCGATTCTTTTTTCCAGAATGCATCCTGCCGTCTGAAAAAATAATCATTATAAAGCGCTTTTATTTTTGTTTGCTGATCATGCGGCAACGATTGAAAAGAGATGGTTTGATCCAGCCCGAAACGGGGATGATAACCGGTGGAGCCGCCGGTTCTTTGTTTCAGCATCAGTACATTGGCCAGCAGCTGGAATAGTCCCTGCTTCAAACCATCCGGGTCACCTTGCTGGGTGAACCAGCCTTCCAGTTTCCGCTGACTGTCAAAGTCTGGAAGGAAGAAGTAGTCGAACCCGTTTTCCGTTGCCAGGAATTGTTTTTTTATAAGTGCTGCCTGGTCGCCAAATACCTGCTGCAGTACGATGTTATTGATGAACGGATTACAGAACCGGTCTTCGCTGAACTGAATATCCCTTTCATGAAACTCTTCAGCTTTTAGCGAAATGCTGGGATCAAAATAGCCCATAATGCCCTGTATGCCGTTCAGCGGAATGCTCCATATACGGAAAAAGCCAAGGATATGATCGATGCGGAATGCGTCAAAATAATGACTCATCTGCTCAAACCGGCTTCGCCACCAGCTGAAATGATCTTCCTGCATGCGGGGCCAGTTGTAAGTGGGGAATCCCCAGTTTTGCCCGTACACAGCAAAATCATCCGGAGGCGCGCCTGACTGAAGCTCCATATGATAAAGCTCCGGAGCCACCCAGGTATCGCAACCGTACCGGTATACGCCGATGGGAATATCACCCTTGATTACAATGCCTTTTTTATGGGCATCGGCAACGGCTGCTTCCAATTGAAGATGCAGATGGTACTGTAGGAAACAATAAAAATTAACCACGGGATTCTTCCGGAAAAGCGAGGCAATGGTAGCCGGATCGTACACGCTGTTTGCCGCCCATTTAGAGTAGTCAACTGTTTTATATTGATCCCGCAGGTAACAAAATACGGCATAGGGTTGCAGCCAGTGCCGGTTGGTTTCAAAGAAGTCCTTATAGCTTTTTGATTGCAGTTGTTCCTTGCCCAGCCGGTCAAATAATTTTTTTAGTGTCTGGATCTTTAACTGCAGTACGGCTTCATAATCGATCTGCGGAAGGGCATTGAGGCGTTCCTTATCGGCACAGAGTCCGCTTACGAGGTCCTGTGCCTTGTCACCGGCCACGGTTTCCAGGTTCAGGTAAATGGGGTGAAGGGCGAAGGCAGAAATTGCTGCGTAGGGATAGGAATCATGCCAGGTAAAGGTGGCAGTGGTATCATTTACCGGCAGGATCTGGATCAGCTTTAAGCCGGTTTGCTGTGCCCAGTCTGCCAGCTGTTTGAGGTCGTTGAATTCACCGATCCCCAACCCGTTTTCTGTTCTGAGACTGAACACCGGAATGGCCAGTCCGGTGCCCCGCCAGGTATTGTTGGGGCGTCTGATAAAACCATCCTGCAAAACAGTGATCCCCCGTTCCGTTGGCGGCCAGTCCTGCACCCGGTTTTCTCTTTCTTCATACGCAATAAAACGCTGTTGATGGGTATCATAAATACCGTATTTATATTCCAGTGAAAGCGGTTCCGGTTCTATAGCCAGCTGCACCATCCAGTCTGCACCGGTCTTTTGCAATAACACCGGCGCTGCTGTGTTCCAGTTTGAAAGTGCGTTCGTATTGCCCAGCAGGCAAATGACCTGGTTGGCTTCCAGCAGGGGCGCCTTCACCATAAAGATATAATTGGCGCCAGGTACCGGAACGGGTGCTGCGGTTGAAGCGGCAGGCAATAATACTTCTTCAAACGGGGCGGTATAAAATACATTTTCAATCGCGTCGGTAGCGATCCAGGTATCGTAGATTACCAGGACATCTTCCGGCTGAAGCGGAAGCCGGAGCTGCCGGGCGGTTTTGTATTCCGGGATCCGTTCGCCTTCTATGGTCTGAAATGTATAAAAATAAGCGAGTGGTTGTTGTAGGGTTTCAGGCGACAGATCCAGTTCCAGCGTCCAGTAATCATAATTAAGGTACTTCATCGGAATACCGTCTGCCCCATGTTCGTTCCCCCAGGCATTTCCTGTACCGCATAGCCATAAACTTTCTCCATATTGGGTATGGAACCTGATATTGAACTGAACTTTCATTGTAAGAATTTTTCTATGAAACCGGCAAGTAAAGGGGTTTTATCGAATAATCGTTGATCTTTTTTATAAAGATAATGTGTATTTGATACACATTCAAAAAAAAGCCCCTGTTTTTTTGCCGTATTATGGGGCGTGAATTACCTGGTTCGACTTAGGCGTATTTCCTGTTCTAGCATTGCTTTTCCGCCAGGGTAAAAGGTAAATAAGGGCCAGATAACAGGCCGCAGATATTCCTGTTGCAAACGGTTTACACGCGTTTTTTTTTGAAGCCGTCAGGAAAAGCCCACGGGTAGCAGAAAATTTTAAAAATGCAGCTTCAGCCGGTGTTGTTGACGGGAAAAATAGAAATGTTCGGTTCTCATCGTTTTTTAATCTAGTCCGGTTCCCTTATTTTTGTGCTAAATTTCAAAAAAATGGCAGCAGCATCAAAAAATAAAGGATTAATGTGGATCTTGTTTTTCCTTTCCACAGCATTTTTTCTGTTCTTGATTTTTAGCCACAATCCCTGGCTGACGCTGGTTCTGCCTTTTGTGACTACTTTTTTTGTAAAAGCAATGGATATTATCTAAGCTTTTTTTATCGCATACCGGAGGTTGTTCTGTAAAGCAGGGCAACCTCTTTTTTTTGGGTAACCGGCAACCTGTACTTCCGCTCCGGATTAAAAACGCCCTCTTTTTTGAATTGCCGGATCTTTCATGGTGCCGTTAATACTCCTTCCTATTGCCGAATACCGTTTTTTGCTGTTGATGATGATGACAACCTGGCTGCTGGGAGTATAAGGTTTGATGATATTATAAGGCGCCCATTGCTGATAATAAAAAAAAGTAAAGCGGGCTGTTGCACTTTTACAACAGTGCACGTTCTCGTTCATAACAGCGTTACTGATAAAACCGACGACTGCAACAGGATAGAAGGGGAAATATGTCAAACCCGGTCGAACCGTCAAACCGGTTTGTAATCCTGTCGTATGAAAGACTGAAACGATCATTAAAACGAAATAAAAACCAATCCATGAAAAATGTATGCATGCTTGTGAGCTTTCTGCTTTTACTGTCCTGCTCCAACCGGAAAAATGAAGTGATCGGTTATGCACCGGTTTACGGAGATCTTTCGGAAATAAAGAGCGTATCGCTGGCCCCCGCCCAGGCGCTTGAGAACGGAGGCAAAATTTATGTATGGGGTGATCTTTTGTACCAGGTGGAAACAGGAAAAGGGATTCATATCACCGATATTTCGGATCCGGCGGCCCCCGTGCAAAAAGGCTTTATTAAAGTGAACGGGGCACAGGAGGTAGCTGTAAAGAACGGGCTGATCTATACCAACAGCCAGAACGACCTGGTAATCCTGAAGGTTGAGCAGGACAAACTTCAGATCGTTAAACGGCTGCCGGAGGCTTTTGGTCAACTGCCTGCTATGGCGCTTCCGCCCGAACGCGGACCTTTTGAATGTCCTGATCGGTCAAAAGGGGTGGTGACCGGCTGGCAAAAGAAAACTCTTATCAATCCCACCTGTACCTATTAACCCTATAAAAATTTCCAGATGAACCTGAAACAACTTCTTATGACGATAGCGGGTGGCCTGTTGCTTACCCTTGGCTGTAAAAAAGGCGATACCATGGGCTCCCAGTCCTCCGGCAAAGGCGGGTCTACGGCGCGCCTGACCATTTCCGGCAACTACCTGTACCTGGTAGATCATTCCAAACTGCTGACCTTTGATATTTCCGATCCGGCTCAAACCGTGCTGTTGAATACGCAAAATGTTGGCTGGAACATTGAAACCATCTTTCCTTACCGGGATAAACTTTTTATTGGTTCACAAACGGGCATGTTTGTATTTGACAACAGCAATCCTAAAAAGCCGCAGCTTCAGGGGCAGGCCCAGCATCTGCGCTCCTGCGACCCGGTGGTAGCGGATGAAAATTATGCCTATGTAACCCTGCGCAGCAATAACAATGGCTGCGGTGGTACCCTGAACCAACTGAATATTTACGATATACAGGGCACTAATATACTAAGCCCGAAACAGGTATCTACACTGGTGATGAGTGAGCCGCAGGGGTTGGGTTTGAAGAACAATATCCTTTATGTATGCATGGGAAAAAATGGTTTGAATGTGATCGATGTAACCGATAAAACAAAACCCGTGAGCAGAAAAGTATTATCGGACGATACCGATTTTATAGATGTGATTCCTTATGATCAAACACTGATCGCTTATGTGAAGGGCGGCTTTATATTGTACAACATCACGAATCCTGCAGATCCGAAAAAAAACGGTACCATTTCTAACTAAATGCCGTGCAATTGTATTGCCGGTCATTAAAACCTAAAAAAATTGTATGAGAAAGCTACTATTGGCCCTGTTGTTTATCATCGCATTATTGCCGGTTCGGGCACAGGACAAGGTCTATACCAAGCGGGGATCCCGCGTTATGGAAGTTCAGGTAACAGAGGTAAGTATTGAGTTCATAAAATACCGGAAGCCCACCAATCCGGAGGGACCGGTATATACCTTCCCGCGGAAATATGTGGATTCGATTGTTTATGCGAATGGCACGGCCGATTATTTTTCTGTTGGAAGACGGCACCGGCCGATCAGCCGTGAAAAAGTCCTGCGGCTGAGGGAATACGATAAGCTGGGACCTCATACCGTTATCGCTTCCGGTGGAATCCTGGACCTGGCCAATCAGAACCTGGGAGCGAGGGGGATGGCGAATATGCACAACCGCCCTTCTGCAATTTTCCAGCTTTCGTATGAGCGAACGATGCTGAATAACCGCCTGGGCCTGGATGTGGCTCCCTTCGTAGGCTTAAATGACGGAGCGTACGGTTTTGGTTTTGCCATGCGGTTTTACCCAACGAATAAGGGCCGGGTACGGGTAGGCATGGGACCTCAATACATTCTTGCTGTAAAGAAGGCCGTTGTTGGTTATTATGTAGGCAGCGAAATGGCACTGCCGTACTATTCATCGGCTGTGTATGAAAAAAAGCAGGCCCGGTATTCTTCCCTGGCGTTTACCGGTAAAATAACGGTAAATGTAAACAAGGTATGGTGCCTGGCAGGTAACATGGCCATCGGAGGCGTTATCGGGGGACTGGGATCCGGCAATCATCCGGAATCCTGGAAGAAAGACCTTGCCAATGTATATTACCAGGCAGGGCTGGGAGTGGGCATACGCTTCTGATAAACGGCAGCTAAATTGGCCGGACACCGTTTTCCATCTTAAATCAGTACCTTTAAAGAATGGTAATAAATGTGTGTTCGTGTGGTATATTCTGTTGATCCTTTTGTATATACTGGTCGTTTCCTTTGGGATCCGGTTGGTACTGTTGAATAAAGTATTGCCCGCTCATTTAAAAGTATTGGGGATCATCGTGATCCTTATCTTTAATATTATTCCGGTAGGGCTTTATGTGCTTTTAAATGCCATCAATACCCGTAATAAATAAAACCAGCCGGTCTTTATGCGATCGTGCCAGGGAAACGGGATGCGCTGTTTTTTCTGAAAAAGTAAACCTTACTGTTGCTGATAGGTGGCTTCATTTTTTTGTATGGACGCTTTCTGCTGGTTCCCGGACGATTGAAGGCTGCATCCGTTCTTTAATAAGAAGGCAGCGGCAATCGCTACTGCGGCGGCCAGTACGATCCATGTAATGTTGCGCGACCTGGTTTTACCGGCCTGTTCTTTTTGTTGTGCTTCTTTAATGGCTTCTGTACTGGTTTCTTTCTCTCCGATCAATACCTGCAGGTTGGTATGTTCCCGTACCACTTTCTGGGCGGCAATACCGGTAAAAGGAGAGAGCGTAACGGCCTTTGGTGTAAACGCAATGCGGAAATCGGGTTTCTCGAGGGTGCCCACATCCTCCCAGTTAACGGTTTCCTGGTCGTTTAAGCGAACCAGTACATTGCGGGCAAATTCTTCAAACTGTTCAAGGGCTTCTACCTTGCTGATGGCTTCTTTCGCGGCCAGCGCTTCGTAAAACGCATCGGGGTTCTGGTTGCTTGCAGCAGCCTTGTTCTCCGTGAACCGGATCTCCCAGCCCGGCGCCTCCACCGTTTCAAAACCGGTAGCCGCATGTACGGGAATCAGTTCGAAAAGACCGATTCCGGGAACGGTTAATTTTTTTTCCTGGTATAAATAGGCCGACAGTAAGGGGAACATGATCGATTGTTTTACGGGACGAATATACAATTCCCCGTGTATGTGCGAAAAAGAAAATCGGCGGGTGTGCTAACAGATGCCGGAAATACAAGGGCCTATGCAGCATTTTTTATTTTTGGTCCCAATCCGGGAACCGCATCAAAAAAGTATTATTTCGTGTATGAACATCCCCCGGGGAAAAAGAAAATAATCCCTATGTTTGTTTTCTAATACAATCTTGAATGAAATTGCTCAATACAAAGTATAAGGACTCGGGAGTGGCGCTGGCGTTGCTATTGCTGCGGGTGGTAGCCGGCAGCGCAATGGCTGTAAATCATGGCTATAAAAAATTAACCGGCTTTTCCGAAATGGCTGCCAAAGGATTTTCAGATCCGTTTCATATCGGTGTAAAGGCCTCATTGAGTCTGGCCGTTTTTGCGGAATTCTTTTGTGCGATACTGATCGTTTTGGGATTGCTGACCCGGTTGGCTACCATTCCCCTGATCATTACGATGTGTATTGCGTTGTTTGTGGCGCATAATGGTGATTTTTTTGGGCAGGGAGAACTGGCCGGGGTGTTCCTGGCCATATTCCTGGTGCTTTTGCTGATAGGGCCGGGAAAATACAGTGTGGATAAAGCCATCGGTAAATAAGCGTATATGTTTACTTCAGCAACACAGCTCCGGGTGCGCTATGCAGATACCGATAAGATGGGCGTGGTATACCACAGCAATTATATCAATTATTTTGAAGTCGCCCGTACCGAATCGATCCGGAACCTGGGCATTACCTACGCCCAGATGGAAGCCGCCGGTATCATTATGCCGGTTATTGAAGTGCATTGTAAATACATCCGTCCGGCTACTTACGACGATCTCATCACAGTTACCGCTAACCTGCACGAACTTCCGGAAGGTCATCGCATTACCTTTCACCAGGAAGCCTATAATGAGAAAAAGGAGCTGCTGGTAAAAGGGCATGTGGTGCTGTATTTTATGGAGGCCCGGACCATGAAACGGGCGGCCATGCCGGAATTGCTGTATACGGCATTGAAATCGTTCTTCACCGGGGCAACAAAGTAACCGCTCCGTTTGTTGTTTTGAAAATAATTCATATGAACGTTGCAAAAGGGCACCAGCCGCTCATGCCTTACCTGATCCTGCTGCATGCAGAAGATTTTATCGGGTTTACGCAGCGGGTATTTGATGCCCGGGAAATTTTTAAAAGCTATCGCGATGCAGACAGCAAAGAGATCATGCATGCGGAAGTGCAGATCAATGGCTGTAATATCCTGTTTGCGGATGTAACAGAAGGATATGATCCTGCGCCGGCAAACCTGTTTATTTATGTAGAGGATGCCGCGGAAACCATCCGCAAAGCGGTCAACAATGGTTGTGAGGTGATTGATGAACTGGCGCAGCGCGACTATGGATACAGTGGCGGTGTAAGAGATCCGTTTGGAAATGTATGGTGGCTCACTTCTATGAAATAGGGTGTTGGCTTTTAACCGCTAAGACTGCAATAATCCCGCAAAGCGCGCGATGAAGATGTGGTTTATATCACGTATACCTTAGCGCGAACCTTGCCAAAATCCTGGCGCCTATTGCGGTTAAATAAATACCAGGCAGCTCATTTTTATCCAAGAAACTTTTGCTGAAGCTCTGCCGTAGGACGTATGCATTGGTTGGTACCAAACCAGCGGTACCGGTTGCGGGCGATCCAATCATAGATCTGGTTACGGATAAATGGAGGAACAATCATCAGCAGATACAACAGCGGCCATAAGCCGTTTAGCTTTCGTGCAATCCTTAGTGCCGCTGTAGATTTGAGATAGGTCCTGCCATTTTCGATCAACACTACAGAACCGTAATTCTGAGGAACTCCGTACTCCTGTACAAGCCGTATTCCTGCAGTGGATTGCAGGGATGCAAACCGGAACCGGTCCTTTGGATCGTGTTTGATGATAAACAATACCGCATTATTGCAGAGATTGCATACCCCATCAAATAATATGACCGGTGCTGACAGCATCCTATTGTATTTTCCGGATGGAGAATGTTACTTTCTGTGTGCCTTTATCCAGGGTCTTCGTGGGATTGGGCAAAATATCAATCATACTAAATTGATATTGATGGCTGCCCAGTATTGCTGTGGCCTGGGCCTCTTTTTTCTGCATGCCGCAATCGGCACCGGTACACAATGAAACTGTGGTACTGCCTTTTTCGTCGCTGATGGTCAGGTCGGCAACTGCTTCCCCGGCCCGGATGCAGCGGGCATTCATAGGGCACCTGCTTTCCTGTATCCGGGATACCGCAATGGTAAGGTTATTATATGCTTTTTTTTCATGAAGGGCCAGGCTTAAGGTGGTGCCGTTTGCATCCATAACGGGGGCTGTGCGTTTTGCACAGCTGGCCACAAACAGCACCACGCCTAACCAGAAATAGTATTTCATAAGTAGATCTTTTTTACAAAGATACAACCTATATAGCGGGCAGCTTCCATCCGTTTTGATAAACGGGTTTTACCAGCTGTGTGGCCGCGGGGGTATTGAATTGATTTTTTGTTTGATCCCAATAAATTTTCTGCCCGGTACGCACTGCAATATTTCCCATATGACTGGCGATGGCTACGGTGGCAGCGGCTTCAACGGGGCAATGCAGGTCGGCCTTTTTTCTTGATTTCACTACATCGATAAAGTTTGCGGTATGCAGGTTCAATCCATTGTCTACCGACTTGGTCCAGGCTACTGCCGGGATTTTGTCTTTTTCCGGCCGCACTTCCCATCCGCTCCGGTTCAACAGCAGGGTGCCATTTTCACCAATAAAGGCGATGCCGTGCTGCATATTGTACAGACCCACTCCGGTAGCCAGGTTATGTTCCCAGCTCATCTGGAAGGAGCCAAAATCGTAAAGCGTGGTTTGCAGATCAGGTGTTTCGCGCGCGTCGTCCGGAAATACAAATTTGCCACCGGTAGCCATTACCGACTTAGGCGCTTCGGCCTTCATCCCCATCAGCACGATATCGATCAGGTGTACGCCCCAATCGGTCATTAAGCCACCTGCATAATCCCAGAACCAGCGAAACTCGTAATGGAACCGGTTTTTATTAAAGGGGCGGTTCTTTGCAGGTCCCAGCCACATGGTATAATCCACGCCGGCCGGCACGGGACTGTTCGGTACTACCGGTAATGGGGTAGACCCGCCCCGGTACATCCAGGTTTTAGCAGAAGAAATGCGGCCCAGTTTCCCGGATTGTGCATACGCAATGGCGTCTTTAAAATGTTGCTGACTCCGTTGCCACTGGCCGGCCTGTACCATACGGTTATATTTTGCGGCGGCTTTTACCATCAGTTGTACTTCAAAAATGGAATTGGCCAGCGGCTTTTCGCAATACACATCCTTTCCGGCAGCGCAGGCATCAATCATCTGCAAACAATGCCAATGGTCCGGTGTGCCCACAATTACCACGTCTACATCTTTATTCTGTAAAAGCTTCCGGTAATCTTTATACACTGTGGGTTTTAGCGGACTGATCTTTTCAAGATCCGCAAGCCGCTGCCGGATAATGGTATCATCAATATCACAAAGCGCTACGCATTGTGTTTCCGGCACTTTCAGCATCGAAGAAAGGTCGGACCATCCCATGCCTTTAACACCGATCACACCAATACCGATCTTGTCGTTGGGAGATACGGCCTTTTTAACCGCCGCTAAAAGTTCCAGCGGAACCATGGCGCCTAAACCCGCTGCTGCAGCGGCCAATCCGGTATTCCGGATAAAAACTCTTCTGTTTGTACTCATGTGGCAATTGTTATTATGAGTTGTAATATTGACGAATATAGACCATTTATCAAAATGCTATTTACGAAAACGTTTGAATAGTTAATTTCTGCTGTTTAGCGGAAAGCTGCTAATTTAGCCGGTATTCTTTTAAAATAAAGGCAATGAAAAAATTAATGATGCTTGCCGGAACGGCCCTGCTGGTGCTTGCTGCTGCTGCCCAGGGCTCCGGATGGAAAAATCTTTTTAACGGCAAGGACTTTACCGGCTGGAAACAGCTGAATGGTAAGGCAAAATATACCGTGGAACATGGAGAAATTGTGGGAACTACCGTGTATGGTCAGCCCAATTCTTTTATGGCAACCGAGGTGGAGTATGGCGATTTTGTGCTGGAAATGGAGTTTAAAGTAGACAGTACAATGAACTCTGGTGTGCAGTTCCGCAGCGAAAGCAAACCGGAATACAATAATGGCCGGGTTCATGGCTACCAGTTTGAGATCGATCCCTCATCCAGGGCATGGACGGGTGGTGTTTATGACGAAGCCCGCCGGGGATGGTTGTATACACTGGAGTTGAATCCTTCTGCAAAAAAGGCATTCCGGCAGGGACAATGGAATAAGATCCGGCTGGAGTGTATCGGTAATATCATCCGTACCTGGGTAAATGGCATTCCCTGTTCGTACCTGGTCGATGACATGACGCCGAAAGGATTTATTGCATTGCAGGTTCACGCAATTGGAAATCAAAAAGATGAGGGGCGGCAGATCCGCTGGCGGAATATCCGGATTCGTACCAGCGGGCTGAAGCAGGCTCCGTTGGATGGCATTTATGTTGTAAACATGATCCCGAACAACCTGTCTGAGGCGGAAAAGAAAAATGGTTTCCAGTTGTTGTTTGATGGTAAAACTACAACCGGGTGGAGAGGTGCCTATAAAGCAACCTTCCCCAATAAAGGCTGGGAAGTAAAGGATGGGGTGCTGACGGTTTTGTCTTCGCAGGGAAAAGAATCGGCAAACGGTGGAGACATTGTTTCCGAGAAAGAATATGGTGCGTTTGTTTTTGAATTTGATTTTAAACTGACAAAGGGTGCCAACAGCGGTGTGAAGTATTTTGTAACGGAAAGCGAGAAAAACAAAGGTTCCGCTATCGGGCTCGAGTACCAGATCCTGGATGATGCGGTACATCCGGATGCTAAAATGGGCCGGGATGGAAATCGCACCCTTGCTTCTGTGTACGACCTGATCACTTCCGACCGGGATAAAAAATCGCGCAAGCCTATTGGTGAATGGAACAAAGGAATGGTGATTGTATACCCGAACAATAAAGTAGAGCATTGGCTGAATGGCTTTAAAGTGGTAACATATGAGCGGGGTTCTCCCGAGTTCTTAAAACTCGTGGCTATGAGCAAATACAAGAACTGGCCCAATTTCGGAATGGCCGCCAAAGGACATTTGCTGTTGCAGGACCATGGTGATGAAGTGTCGTACCGTTCTCTAAAAATCAAAGAGCTGAAAAAATAAAACTAAAAGAACGATGATTGAAGAAGGAGCAACCCGAAACGGTTGCTCTTTTTTTGATATGCTTTGCGCTGTATGTCTTCTGCTCAAAACGGTATGTTATTCACTATTTAAGGGAACCAATCATCCGGAAATACGGCTTTATTTTTTTGTAAATCCCTTCCATTTCTGCCCGAAAATGCTTATATTTTCCGCAAACCGCGTAATATACATATGGGGCATTTACCAAAATTGATCGAAGACCTGGCACTCATACTGATGGCCGGCGCCATCGTAACCTTATTGTTTCGAAAAATAAAGCAACCATTGGTGCTGGGCTATATCATTGCCGGCTTTTTGGTTAGTCCGCATTTTATTTTTACTCCCAATGTAGTAGACCAGGAGAATGTGAAAACACTGGCGGAGATCGGGGTGATCTTTCTGCTGTTTAGCCTGGGATTGGAATTCAGCTTTAAAAAGCTGGTGCGGGTGGGAGGCACCGCATCCATTACGGCCTTTACGGAAATCATCTTTATTACGGTGGGTGGTTATTTTGCGGGTAAACTGATGGGCTGGAGCACCATGGACAGTCTGTTCCTGGGCGGAATGCTGGCCAGTTCTTCCACCACCATTATCCTGCGGGCCTTTGATGAACTGGGGGTAAAGACCAAACAGTTTGCCCGCATCGTTTTTGGTGTGCTGGTTGTAGAAGATATTGTGGTCATCCTGCTGATGGTATTGCTTTCAACCGTAGCGGTTACCAAGAACTTTGAAGGCGGCCAGATCCTTTTTACGGTATTAAAGCTGTTGTTTTTTCTGGGGATGTGGTTTATTGTGGGGATTTTTTTACTGCCGACTTTTTTACGGGTGGCCCGCAAACTGCTGGATGAAGAAACCCTGCTGATACTGGCACTGGGGCTTTGCTTGGGCATGGTGGTATTGGCCACACAGGTAGGTTTTTCTGCGGAGCTGGGCGCTTTTGTAATGGGCTCCATTATTGCAGAAACCACGCTGGCAGAAAAAGTGGAGCACCTGATCAAACCAGTAAAAGACCTGTTTGGTGCCGTGTTTTTTGTATCGGTAGGGATGATGATCGATCCCAAGGCGATGGCTACTTATGCAGGGCCGATCTTCTGGATCACCTTGCTCACCTTGTTTGGAAAAATGATCAGCACCACCATCGGTGCACTCATCTCCGGGCAACCGTTAAAACAGTCGGTACAGGTGGGCATGAGCATGGCACAGATCGGTGAATTTGCCTTTATCGTAGCCACCCTGGGGCTTTCGCTGGGTGTGATCTCCGAGTTCCTGTTTCCCATCGCAGTAGGGGCTTCGGCCATTACTACATTCACCACACCCTACCTGATCAAGTTTTCGGAACCGATTTATAATTTCCTGGTAAAAATGTTGCCGGAAAAATGGGTGAACCGGCTGAACCGGTATTCGTCCAGCACCCAGCAGATCCAGGCGGAGAGCGACTGGAAGATTGTACTCAAAACCTATCTGCGGATCCTGGTAACCAATACCATTATCCTGGTAGCTCTTTTACTGGTAAGCAAAAACTTCCTGCATCCTTTTATTGATGAGCGGGTACAGAACAGCTACCTGCGTAATGCCATTACCCTGGTGATTTCGCTGGCGGCTGCGGCGCCGTTCTTCTGGGCCTTTATGGCGGGTAAGCCCAAGAACCAGGCTTATAAAGAATTGTGGGTGGATAAAAAATACAACCGCGGCCCCCTGTTTATTGTAGAGCTGCTGCGGGTAGCCATGGGTATCCTGTTTATGGCCATATTTGTAAATACCCTGGTGCCGGCACGTATTGCACTACTGGTGGGCATTCCTATTACGGTGCTGGTACTGGTACTGTTTTCCAGCAGGATACAGAAGTTTTACCTGCGGATGGAAAAGCGGTTTATGCGTAACCTGAATGAGCGTGAAATAGTGGCGGCTGCGGCCAATGCCATGGAAAATAACCTGAAGGAAAAAAACAATGAAATGCGCTCGAACCTGGAAGCCTGGGATGCGCACATCGTGGAAATGGAGGTAAATCCGCAGGCAACGGTGATTGGCCGGGTGTTAATGGACCTGCAGTGGCGGGAACAGTTTGGCATCAACATCGTATACATAAAAAGGGGAGAAAAGATCATTCATACACCGGGGAGGCAGAATCGCTTGCTTCCGTTTGACCGGGTGGGCATCCTGGCTACGGATGATCAGTTGGCTGCCTTTAAACCGGTTTTTGACGCACGGGAGGTGATCAGCGACGAGGATGTCAGCATCGATGATATTGTGCTGCAGAAAGTACTGGTAGACGAGCACACCAAACTCAGAGGACAAACCATACATGGGTCAGGATTGCGGGAGCGGACAAACGGCCTGGTAGTGGGGATAGAGAAAGAGAAAGACCGTATTTTGAATCCGGAATCATCTACCGTGCTGGAATGGGGTGATATCGTATGGATCGTGGGCGACCGGAAGAAATTACAGAAGCTGATTGTGGAGTAATTTGAAAATTTGAAAATGTGGGAATTTGAAAATGAAGATCAGGTTTCGACATTAAAACGGATCTAATGTGAACCTTAATTCTGCGGCGCATATACCTCGTACACCGGGCTGAATAAGTAAAGCTTTCCGGTTTTCATTTCCAGACATTCAAACCGCTTGGTCCGTTTTTTCCCTTTCTTAAAAACGCGTCCGTCCGGAAGCGCAAACAAGGCGCCGTCGGGCAGTTCTTCTACAAGATAATGATGCTGTTTACGATCATCGTACCGGTATAAGATCCGCTGCAGGCCTTCTTCGGCGCAGGTAGAGGCACCGGGGTTATGGAGCGAGCGTTGCAGCTCCGCGGCGATATCACCAGGGAATACTTTTTTCTGAAGAAATTGCGCCAGCAGCTGTCCGTAATGTTGTTTCCATTCGCGGCCGTGGGATGATACTTTATTTCCAAATTGTTCAAAAGTAACCAGGTGGGCCAGCTCGTGCAGTAAGGTGATGAGGAAGGCATACTTATTCAGATTCCCGTTTACACTGATGCGGTGGTGCTCCGAATTCAGGCGGTGCCGGTAATCGCCCAGCACCGATGACCGGCTCCTGGCAATGGTCAGGTGTACCTTGTAATGATCCAGGTAGGCCAGTACTGCCTCATAGGTATCATCGGGCAGGTACGAGGCCAGCTGCCCCATTGGAACCTGTTTTTTAGGCATTGTTCTTTTTGCTGTTGAATATTTTCTTCAGGGTAGTGGTTTCAATCAGTGAGTATACAATATAGATCCCCAGGCAGATAAATAATGCCGCTTTATTGATACGTCCCTGCTGTGTATAAATATAGATAAAAGCCGCAATGGCACAGGCGAATAAGCGAATCACGAACCCGCTGTAAAACGTGCGCACAAATACCTGTGGATTGGGGTTATCGATGGCGTTTGCCGAACGTACCAGGTTCAGCAGGCTGATTATGAATAACAAAAGATTTCCTGCCAGCACCACTGTGGTATCAATATGCTGCTGTTGCAAGGTGGTTTTCCCAAATATAAAAAGGCCGCTGATGATCACAAACAGAATGATCATGATCCTTACCGGGGTTTTGATGGCCGCCTTTGCATTAAACTGAGTCATTTTTTTTCTTAATAGTTTCTTTGTAAAGTTGATAAAACGTAGTTCCTAAAACCAGCAAAGGTAGCAGGATTAAAAACAATGGCGAAACCGCCAGTTTTTTGTCCAGCCAGATGGCGGCATAAACGGCTACGCCAAGCATGACCAGCAGCTGGGCCGTAAGCCCCAGGTACTTTAACCATGGGTTGGGAGATCGCTCTTTCATGATACAGAATGTTGCCGGTTTTAAAATAAACGGTACACCTGCAAATATATTCTACCGGAACCACAAACGGTTCATGCTGTTTGTGAGGAATGCCATGCAGGTGACCTGGACCCGCTACGATGTTGTTTGCCCTTCTTTTGCATATTCCCGGGGCGTGGCGCCGAATTGCTTTTTGAACTCTTTACTGAAATATTTCCGGTCGAGGAAGCCCACCATCAGGCTGATTTCATTGACCGAGTACGTTTTTAATTGCAACAGCTGCGCGGCTTTTTTGAGCCGGATGGATTTAATGAAATCATTGACAGACATGTTGGTGAGCGCGCGTAGTTTTTTGTAAAGCACCGATTGACTCATGGCAATTTTAACGGAAAGCACATCCACTCCAAAATCCGGGTTGTCGAGATGCTCTTCAATAATATGCACCAGTCGGTCGATGAAGTCCTTATCGGCCGATTGAATAATCGTGTTGGCAGGGGCGATGGTGAATTCATTACTGAATTTCTGCCGCATTTTTTCGCGGGCGGCCAGCAGGTTGCTTACCGTAAGTTGCAGTACCTGAACGCTGAATGGTTTGGTAAGATATACATCGGCACCCATACTTAACCCCGCGATCTGATCGGTTTGTGCGCTCCTGGCCGTTAGCAGGATCACGGGTATATGACTGGTACGGTCATCTTTTTTCAACTGATCGCAAAGGGCCAGTCCGTCCAGTTCCGGCATCATTACATCGCTGATCACCAGGTCGGGTATCTGGGCGGTCGTTATTTCCCAACCCTCAGCCCCGTTTTCACAAAGCGTTATATTGTAGCTGCCCCGAAGCGATTCTTTCATCAGATGGCGCAGCGATTCATTGTCTTCCACCACCACCAGGTTGGGGCGATTACCATCCTCAAATGGTGCAGGATCGGTCCGTAAATCAGCAGGCATAACCGGTGCCGCAGGAGCGGAGTAAGATGGCGCCATGCTTCCGGTGCCCTTATCTTTAAAGTGTACCTGTCCTTTGTGCAGGCAAATGGTAAAGCGGGTATATCCCGGGGTTGTTTTACCTGCAAGGGTACTGATGGCTGTGAGGGTTCCGCCGTGGAGGGTAACGATCGATTTTGAAAGCGCCAGACCAATGCCATAGCCGGTATTCTGATCGGGCTGATCTTCGACCTGGAAGTAGTTGTTGAAAATTTTATGAAGATACTCCGGTGCAATGCCCTTCCCGTTGTCGGTAATATGGATCATCACGGTTTCCGGACCATCCTGTGCATAAATTTCGATACGGCCCGTTGGAGGAGTAAATTTAAATGCATTGTTGAGCAGGTTAAACAGCACTTTTTCCATTTGGGTAGCATCGAAATACAAAAACAGTTCCGGCTGATCATGTATAAATTGCAGCTGAACCTGCTTTTTGAGCGACAATTCTTCGAAGGACTCGTGGATCGCTGCCAGGAAACTGATCAGGTCGTGCTGACCGATATGTAATTGCATTTCGGCTGTTTCTGCTTTACGGAAATCCATCAGTTCATTGACCAGTTGTAACAGGCGATGCCCATTCGTTTTTAAGTGCAGCAGCTGGCGTATCAACCCGGGGTATTGCCGGCTTTCCTGTTCCATCTGCTCAATGGGGGCCTGCATCAGGGTGAGATGGGTCCGGATCTCATGGGAGATATTGGTAAAGAAATTCAGTTTCATTTCGTGCAGGGTATGATCTCTTGCCAGAAGCGCGCGCAGGTAAAAGAACCGGGCAATAAAGAAAAACAAAGTGATGGCCAGGGCGGCATACAGGAGGTAGGCCCACCAGGTGGCCCAGAACGGGGGCAGTACTTTTATTTTTAAAAAACGGGGCGGGCTCCACACGCCGTCATTATTGGCGCCCTTAATAGCCAGGATATAGGTGCCGGGCGAAAGGTTGGTGAATGTGGCAACGGGCACGGCAGAGGAAATCCAGTCCTTATGTACTTCCTGTAGCTCATATGCGTACACATTTTTTCCCGGTTTTATAAAGTTTAAGAGCGCAAATTCAATGGAAAATGTATTATCCCGGTAGGGAAGTTCCAGCAGGGGAGTATGGTTAATATCTTCCTGCAGGATGCCCGACTGGTCTGCTGCAAAAATGGCCTTATTCAACACCTTCAAACCGGTAAATACCAGGGGCGCGGAATCGGTGTTCGTGGGGATTTGTTCCGGTTGAAAGACAATAAGTCCCTTCATACCTCCAAAGAACAGCCGGCCGGAAGATGTGTTCAGGCAGGCGCCTTTGTTGAATTCATTGCCGGGAAGTCCGTCACTAATGGTGTAGGTACGGATCGCATTTTTTGAAGGCGTATATTTTACCAGTCCGTTTCCGGTGCTAAGCCAAAGATTATGCCCACGGTCTGCAAGAATGCCCACTACATTGTTATTGGGTAAATGCTGGGTAATGGGATGGGTATAGATCCTGTTTTGTTGCGGATCATAAACGGCCAGCCCGCCGTAATACAGGCCCAGCCATACCTGGCCCTCTGCATCCAAAGCAATACAGTTGATCTTTTGCGGCTCTGTGGCATGGGCAAAGCGCACCTCTGTAACCGATCCGGTTTGGCGGTTGTAACGCCAAACACCTTTCAATGTGCCGATCCATACCTGCTGCTGTGCATCTTCCTGCAGGGAAGTAATGTATTGGCTGGCCAGTGGTTGCAATGCCGGCTGATGGGATGAAGGCTGTAACTGGGTATCGTGCCGGTCAAAAAGGTATAACCCACTGCTGGTGCCCACCCAAAACAGTCCCTGCCGGTCTTCCAGGATTGAGGGGATCTCTGCCTGCCGGTAATTCAATGCGCTGATCTCGTCGAGGTAGCGGAAGAAACGGCCGCTTTGGGGATCAAAACGGTTCAGCTTGTCTCCGTGTGTGCCCACCCAAAGATGCTGGTCCCGGTCAATATATACCGTCTTGATCAGGTTAGAGCCCAGGCTGCCGGCTGTTTGCGGTTCGTATTGATATACCCGGATCTGGCCGGTGGCACTGTTAATGGCATTCAAACCACCGCCTTCGGTTCCCACCCATATATGCTGATTTTTGTCAACGGCAATCGAGCTTATGATATTGCTGCTGATTGCAGGATAAGTATACAGTTGCTGCCATGCAGATGCATTCAGGGCGGGGTTGTAGGAAATATTTACGCCGCCATAAAAAGTACCAGCCCACATCGATCCCTTTGCATCGCGGAAAAGACATTGTATGGAATTCTGGCTCAGGCTTTTCGGATCGCGGGCATCATAACGGTAGCTGGTGCAGCGGTAGGTAAAAGGATTCATGATGCTGATGCCGTCCTGGGTACCCACCCACAAATTACCGGCGGGATCACCTTCCAGTGCGCGGATGCTGTTATGCGCAATGGATGCAGGATCGGCAGGGTTAGAATAAAAACGGGTAAACCGTTCCGTTACGGGGTCAAAGCGGTTCAGACCATTCAGGGTGCCCACCCATACGGCACCGGAAGCATCCTCATAAAAGGTTGTTACAAAATTGTCGCTGATACTGCCCGGATCCTCTTCCCGGGACAGGAATAATGTTTTTTCATAGTTCCCCGACCGGAGATTGATGCGCAGGGCACCCGGCCCGTTATCACCACAAAGCCAGAGATAGCCGCGGGAATCTTTAAACATCCGGCGGGCCCGCTTGTTTTCCTTCTTTGTTAAAATACCCAGCCGGTCGGCACTGGTAAACCGGTTGTTGCGAACGTCGGTAAGTATGTACAGGCCCTTAAAGCAGCCCACCCAAATCTTGTCTTTATCATTAAGAATCCAATCTACAACGGGGTAAAAAGCGGCAGAATCGACACCCAGCCGGATCCGCTCAAACCGGTTTTTCTGCGGGTCGAATTTGTTCAATCCCTTTTCAGTGCCGATCCAGAGCCCCGATCCGGGTTGATAGGAAATGGCATTGATATAATTATTCGAAATGGAAGTACTGTCGGCCGGGTTATGGGTATAAGTGAGGAACCGATAACCATCATACCGGTTGAGCCCATGCCGGGTACCCAGCCAGATAAACCCTGTATTGTCCTGGGCAACGCTCAGCACCGTATTTTGTGAAAGCCCCTGTTCGGAGTTCAGACTGGTAAATGAAGCAGGTTGCCCCACCGCAACGGTGCAGCAGCAAAGCAGGATAATAACCCAACTATAATATTTATAATGGCAAAACATGGTTCTGTACCTCAAAAACAGTGGATTTTCTTCCGTTTTTATTCCGGGCAGCAGGCATTTTGTGGATCTGCAACCATTTTGGATGGTATCATTGCTTCCTGAACCGGGGCAGGGCACAAAAGTAAGGGTATTTTGAGTGCGAAAAGTAGGAAGATTCCGTTTGATTTTTAATAGCCCCCAGGTTAAATATTTGATAATCAGTTGTTAAAAATGGGGGAAAAAACTAAACAGGTTTTTCCCCCTTTTTTGGAGGAATTATCGCCCATATCCGTGATAAAACGTTCTCACCTTTAGCCCAACAGGGCAGAAAATTGCTGCGCACGTAGAAAATTGAACAAAAAGAATGCTGAAAAAGCCATTTGATTGCTAAAACAACGCGATTGCCATTGCCTGTTCTGAAGTTATAATTCCATAATACTGGTTGTTAGTAAAAGCAAAAACGATCTATTTAAGAATGAGAAAATTGCTGTTAGCCACCCTGATCTTTTGGGGAATATGCGCACATCGCGCCAGTGCCGGAACGTACGTACGATTGTATGTGGCAGAGGCGTACCTGGTTCGGGATACGGTTCCGGCGGGTGATTCTGCGTTACAGGATATCCGGCTGAATGACGAAGGCTTTTTAAAATCTGTAGCCTATGAATTGTCCCGGAAAGGAGATGCTGTTTCAATAGAGCAGCAGAAAAAGATGCCCCTCATTACGGTGCCCCAATATATGAAGGGTGCGGCGGCCGGTCTTTATATACAGGAAAATACGGGTGAACCCGGCAGCTGGCGGCAGTTTATGTATCTCCGCGGCATATCGAAGCCGGTGCTTTCTGTAAAGGATATTTATGAAGTGCAACCTGCGGTATATGTAAACGGAATTCCGCTGATACAGGATAACCCTTTTATTTATAATATACAATCATATTCCGTAAATCCTGCCGGTCCGGCCACCAGTTTGCTTTCGGCGCTGAACCTGGATAATATCGATCAGGTACGGGTGGTAAAAGATTATAAGGATGCAGCGCTGTTAGGTCCCTTTGCCGCCAACGGGGCAATTTACATTACCACTAAAACGGCCGCAGCAGGAGAAAATAAGGTAAGTATCAACAGCTACCTGGGGTATGTTCAGGAACCCGGGATCACCACCATCAACGCTGCATATGAAAAGGACTTCCGGATGCCGTTCTATGCGAAATATGGTTCGGCGGCAAACCTGGTTTCAATGCCGGCGTATTTAAGCGACTCATCAAATGCCAGCTATTACGGGCCATCGAACTGGTCAGACCGGTATTATAAAAATACGCCTCAGTATTCTGTAAATGCCAGTTTAACCGGAGGATCTGAAAGGGCAAATTTTCGCTTTTTTGGCGATTATACCCGTTCTGCGGGCGGTGCGGATGATACAAGGTTTGACCGGTATACGGGATCCTTCTTTATCAATATGATGCCTACCAAATGGCTTACACTATCCAGCATGGTAAATGCCAGTGTTTTAGACCGGAAAAGAAACAGGAGTTTTGTGGACCGCTTTGCTGAGATGCGTTATTTGCCCAATACGCGGGAACCACTGGCTCCCAACCTGGCCAATTATGATGCTTTTTTACGGGCTTATGATAACACGATCGACAAAAACGGAACCACTACCATTCAGGGGTACTGGAATATAAACCTGAAACTGGCAAAGGATCTTAATTATGATGCCCGTATTGCGTTCGACTATAATGAAGGGCGGAGGGATTTGTTCTGGAACAGCAACCTGTTTGATGGTACCAACTATGCATCGAATTATTTTGGATTCAATCAGCGGCTGATTATTGACAACACATTGAACTACCGGAAAAATTTTTCCGGCGGACAAACACTGCGATTAAAGGGAGGGATTAATTATACAGGCGATATTCAGCGATATAATTATGGCATTGGGTATAATGGCCCCAATGATTATATTAAGGTAAATGTGGTAAGTGGCGATAAAAAAAATCCCGGCAAATACCTGAAATCAAATGGATTTAACGTATCCGGGTTCACCGATAAACTGGAACAGCGTTTAATGGCGTTTTACGGAAGGGCCGATTTTAACCCGGTGCAAAACCTCGATCTGGGAGCTCTTGTACGCAGCGATGGATATTCGGCCATGCAGCCGGCCAGCCGGTGGTTTGTATCATCTGCTTTTGACGGTACCTATCATTTGCAGCCATTATTGCCGTCGGGAATATTTTCCCGGTTAGATCTGTTTGCCTCCTGGGGCCGGATCGGGAACCTGCGGTTAGATCAGAATATCGGCGCAGGACCCCAGTATCAGCCGCAGGTAGGCTGGGCCGATTATCCTACCCTGGGGTCTTACAATTCATACGGAGTTTACTCCCGCCCTTATAACTATGGGTGGATCGGATACGACATTCCCTGGGCTTATAGTACACAGCTGAATGCAGGAACCGACTTTTCAGTTTTGAAAAATGCATTAAATGTACAGGTGGAATGGTATAGCAAGGACAACAGAAACGTCGTATTCCCGGCCCCTGTAACCGCAGAATCTGGCTACAAATATGAATGGCGCCCCGGAATGGTGGTTAACAATACCGGTATCGATGTTACCGTGAATGGTAAAGCCGGAACTGCGCATTCCCTTTTATGGAGCGGTGCTTTAAACCTGGGGATGAACAAAAATAAACTGAAGGCATTGCCCGAAGGAAATTCGGTGGTTACCAATGACCGGCTGCTGGAGGTAGGGAAGCCCATAGATCAGTTCTGGCTGCTTCAAAATAATGGCATCTATCATTCAGATGCAGAAGTGCCGGTAAATCCTCAAACCCATCAGCCGATGACCTACAGAGGTGTGGTGCTGAAGGCGGGAGATCCCCAATGGACAGATATAAACGGTGACTACAATATTGACGACAAAGACCGCGTGTTGTCGGGAAATTATCTTCCCCGTATTACCGGTGGATTGGATAACCAGTTTGTTTATAAAAAGTTTGATCTCTGCTTTCAATTTGTTTTTGCATTGAAAAAATATGCCATGAACCAGGTAGCGGCAAACTATTATGGATTTATAGACCGGGATAACGCAAATACCCTGGAGCGCATGAAGGAAATTACTTATTGGGAAAAGCAGGTGGATCCCGGCAGGTATGAACTGTACAACCAATGGAGCGATGTACATCCGTACCAGGTCAATCAAAGCATCTTTATGGAAAATGCTTCATACCTCAAGCTGAGAACGGTAAGCCTGGGTTATGAAATACATAAAAAGCAAAGCCTGCAAAAAATACAACGGGTGTATTTGTATGTAACCGGAACCAACCTGTTAACCATCAGCCCCTATAAAGGGCGCGATCCGGAACTGATTGAATACAACGGGTATGATATGGGCTACGGTCTTCGCCTGCCAAAAAGTTTTATCCTGGGTGTAAAAGTAGATCTCTAAAAACAGCAACTGTATTACAATGCGTAGTAGAAACAGAATCGTAAACCTGGTAACCCTGTTGCTGTTTGCAGCAGTAATGGGTAGTGGCTGCCGGAAATTATTAGATATAAAGGCCACCAATCTGATCAATGAAAGCAATGCCTGGTCGTCGCTCAATGATGCACGTTCCGCATTGTTAGGCACCTATGGATTGCTGCGTACCGCACTTGCCGAAAATGAAGCCAACTGGTTGTACGGAGAGTTAAGGGGAGGGGCGTTTACCGCAATAAACCGGCCCGACCTGCAGGCGGTGATCGATGGCAATCTCCGGCAATCCTACGCACTGTTGAACGAGGTGTCTAACTGGCGGAAATTTTATGCAGTGATCAATGCTGCTAATTTATTCATCGAACGTTCCGGTGCAATAGTGGGGAAAGACCCGCAGTATACAAAGCTTAATAATAGTGTGGACATTGCTCAAATGAAAGCGGTAATCGGCATTACCTATTTTTATATGGTGCGTATATGGGGCGATGTACCGCTGATGACCCAATCGTATGATGGGGCCTTTCCAAAGCTTCCGCGTTCCCAGGCAAAATCGGTGTTGAAATATGCAGAAGAGCAATTGAAAGAGGCGGCTCCGGTATTGCCGTATATCTATGGAAATATTTTAGCCAGTTATTTTCCCGGGCTCTATTATGGAGGTGATCTCAATAAATGGGCCGGTGCTTTAATTACCCGTAATGCAGCTTATGCGTACCTGGCCCATATTGCAGCATGGGACAACCGGTACCTCGATGCGTCGGTATATGCAGATTTTGTATTAAGTAACGCAGCTTATTCCGGTATGAACGGCTCTACTGTTGCTGATCTTACCCGTTCGGACGGTTTCTTTTTGAACCAGAATTCCAACCAGGTCTTCTCTTTGGGTTTTTCCGCTATTGACGGCGAGGCCACACCCACCGGGCATATTGAAAACCTTACGCTTGCCAATCCGCTCATACCCCGGGCCAATCCGTTGGTATATATCCCGGATACCCGCATCATCAATATTTTTAACGAGCCCAACGATCAGCGTTTTTATGTAGACAGCGTAGGTGTAGTACATTCTTATTATTTTTCAAAGTCTGCTGCCAACCTCACCATTTTCAGCAAAATAAAAGCAATTGGTACCGGGGGTATACAACAGAATACCGCAGGCCAGAATACCAATGTGATTACCGTTTACAGTTCACCGGTAATATTTACAAGGCTGGAGGAACTGCGCTTATTGAAAGCGGAGGCACTTACGGTACTGGGGCAGATGAACGACGCCCTGGATATACTCAATGGCCTTCGGTTTAGCCGGGGTCTTAAACTGCTGAATACTACGGATGGGCTCCTGGAAAATATATTTCATGAACGTCAGCGGGAATTAATGGGTGAGGCCTGGGCCTGGTATGACTGGGTACGTTACAAGCAAATAAAAAATAACGATGCTGCTTTTAATGCTTTGCGGCAGCAGGGTGGAATTTACTGGCCGGTAAGCCAGGATGTGATCGATAGAAATCCATTGATTCAGCAAACAGCTTATTGGAAATGATTCCCGGCCCGATTTATAGATAAAATCTATTGTAATGAAAAAAATAGTGGTAGTATATATACTTGTTTGTTGCACGCTGATGGCCTGCCTGGTTTCCTGCAAAAAGAAACCGGATGGTTATTACGATTTTACAAATAAAGAAAATGTATTCAATGGTACCGTTTATGAGTACCTGAAGTCTAAGCAAGGTGTGTTTGATTCGCTCCTGGAGGTGATGGACCGCAGTACCTGGCTAAAAGACAGTTTAAGTAACGCCACAGGCAGGTATACCATTTTTGCTCCCGTAAATAACAATTTCAGGATCGCGCTTCAAAATTTAAATGTGGTGCGTATGGGAAGCAATAAACCGCCGCTTGATCTGAAAACAGTGAATGCCGCCCAGCTGGATACCCTGGTGGATCTTTATGCAGTAAGGGGGTATTATCCTACAGATAGCATGCTCTATGTAGATGGCTTGTATCTTAAATCCATTCGCTATGGCGATTCCCTACATGCACAGCGTTTTATCGATGGCGCACAGGGTATTGTAAACGGCGGGCCGGTGAGCGTAAATTTTGCCTATACAAACAAATCCGGATTTGCATCAAAATGGGTGGTGGAGCCTACGCAGGTGGTAAATATTAAAGCCAGCAATGGTGTTATTCATGTATTGGCGTATGCAAATGAATTTGGCTTTAACCAGGTAATAAAAAGGTGGAATCAATAGTGCAGATAAATACGTATAAAATGAAAAATTTTTGTTTAAGTGCCTTGCTGCTTTTATCTGTTGCGGGGTTACAGGGGTGCTATAAAAAATATCTTCCTTCAGATAAAGATGCTTTTGATCTGAGCTCTCAGTTTGTAACCACAACCTATCAGCCATTCCTGGGAAGAACAACGCTCTTTGCTGATAATTTTACAGATATCCATTCTTCCAGGCCTTTAAATTTCCGGATGTTGAATATCCGTACCTATGACGGCGGGCCGGCACCAGAGTTGCAAAAAACCTTTCCGGTTCTTGTATGGACGCAACCGTATACCGGGCTGGAAACTTCGCTGGCGGAAATAGAAGCAAAAAGAAAAATGGAAGCACATCCTTTATTTGAAATACGCGATCATTCCGGTGAATTTATTATGTGGCAAAGTGCCAATTCCAACATCGTTCGCCCGCAGCCGGATTCCGGTTATGTATTTGATGTGGAAGTAAGCAATAAGGGCGGACGCAAAATTGTGGAAGGGATGCGGTTGATCCCTTATCGCGAGCAGGAATACTGGCCCAATAACGCGGATGTCATTACGGGGAACGTTATTAATGAATCCCTGCATCCGCAGTCTGTTTCAGGAATTATCGGGGATTCCACGGAAAGTGCCCTCTATTCCAATGATATCGATGTAACCTTTCATAAAGTATCCAACACCGGATCTTCCCTCACTTTTCGCTTTTTAGATGCCAATAACCAGTTGATTGATCCGGCAAAATTCAATCTTACCAAATGGGCTACGTTAATTCATGGCTTTAACAGGAAACAAACCAATACCTATGTAAAATATGACGTTGCTTACCCAATACCCCTTGTAGAGCGCCGGACAGACTATACCAATTCGGACGGAACTATGGCGCATCTTGATTTTGGATATGAGCGGTTGGGGTTTGGCGGCCTGCGCCAGGTAGCGAACATGCAGTTTGACTTTGCCATTTATGCCAAAGGCGATTGGGAGATCATTTTCGCCTTTAAAAAAGAAACGCCCAAGTTTAGTAACGATTAATTTTTTAAGCAGATATGAACTTCAGCAACATGCGCTATTTTCTCCTTATACTACTGGCATTGATTTCCGGAACGGCTCTGCAGGCTCAGGATGCCCGTAAGGTCACCGGTAAGGTGCTTGATCAATCCAATAAGCAACCATTGGTTGGTGTAACCGTAAGTTTATCTGATTCATCACATGCGTTGGCCGCAACAGATGGAAATGGAAATTTTACGGTAGTTGTAGCGGCAAACGCTGCTACCCTGCATTTTTCCAATATCGGGTATAAGAATAAATCCGTTTCAATAAAAGGCAAAACAGACCTGGAAGTGTGGATGGAAACCTCTGCCGATGCCATGCAGGGCGTGGTGGTGCAAGGCTTTCAGCGACGTTCAAAAATTACTGCAACAGGATCTACGGTTACGTTGAGCGGAGAAGATATACAGAATGTACCGGTATCCAATTTTACTGAATTGCTTCAGGGTCGGGTAGCAGGCGTAAACGTGCAGAATACAACCGGTATGCCAGGTGCAAGAACCACCATGAACCTGAGGGGACTTTCTTCCGGCTCTGTTTCCGGTTCGGGCAATGATGCCTTCCTGTCGCCAACTTCACCGCTTTTCGTAATTGATGGGGTTCCCGTGGATGTAAACTCCGGGTATGAATACGGGTTTGATCAAAGCGGCCCCGGTACCAGCCCGCTTGCATTAATTCCTCCGGAAGATATTGCGGAGATCAGTTTTTTGAAGAGTGCGGCTGCCACAGCGCTGTATGGATCAAGGGCGGCCTATGGCGTGGTGTTGGTAACTACCAAAAGAGGAAAATCCAAAGTGCCCATCGTAAGTTACGCTGGAAAGTTTTATATCAATACCGTGCCGAAACTGAAAAGTGTAGTGGGCGGTCAATTAGAAAGAACCTTGCGCATACAGGAAATACTGGCGAACGATACCAGCCTGTACAGCGGGCGCGATAAGATTGATATGAACCCGGCTTTATCCGACTTTTTAAACCCATACTATAATAATTCCACCAACTGGCAGTCTGTTTTTTACGGGCCTACGTATAATATGTCGCACAATATATCCGCATCCGGGGGCGACCAGAAGTTTAACTATAAAATAAACATGAATTATGCGAAGGACCAGGGTATCATTAAAAACACCGGTTTTACCCGTTACAACCTGTCTATGAATGCAGACTACCTGCCAACAGATAACTTTAAGGTGAGCACCACCCTGATGGCAGCGTTGGGTGAGCAGCAAAAAGGCAGTGGCAATGGCGTATCTCAAACCGGTGTGGCCAATGCCACCAGTGCTTCATCACTGTTGCCCCGGCCCTCATTTTTTGGCGGCAACACTACTGCATTGGGAAATTTTTCTACCCGCAACGAAAATAAAACCAATAGCCTGCAAACCAATATTAATGCCTGGTACCGGTTTATAAAAAACCTGGCAGTACGCGATGTGTTCAGTTATGCTTATAACGTCGGGCGCGAAAGTAATTTCAGGCCATCTTCCATTAACAATAACGTAGCAGAGCTCTATGTATACGATGACCGCAAGCAGGAATTAAACAACCGGGCTATGCTGGAGTATAACAGAGAATTTGGAGGAAATAAGCACCGGATTAATTCTTATGTGTTTAATGAAATGACCATACGCAATTATTATCCCAAAGCGATGTTATACAGCGGTTCCCCGAACGATCAGTACGAAGGCCCGTTTGGCGGCGGCGGTAACAGCAGCTTATGGGGAATTATTGATAACTATAAGGCCGGAGAACGGATGCTTACGAATGGAGCGGTATTGAGTTACAATTATATGGACCGGTACATGCTGGATCTTACCTACAGTACCAACGGTACATCATCTAACGGTCCTAATCGCCCGTTTGCTAAAAACCCCACTATTGCAGGACGCTGGAATTTTTATAAAGAACCGTTCCTGGAGGATCTTAACTGGCTGAGCCTGGGTGGCGCCCGGTTTGACTGGGGGAAAAGCACGACACCACAGGGTTCTGTTTTTGATGCAAACGGTAAATATCTGTACACTGGCCGGTTTAATAACAACAGTACGATTGGTACCGTTTGGGACTATATTCCCAATCCGAACCTGGCACCAAAAACGACTTCGAAGTACAACTTTGGTTTAGACCTTGGATTCCTCAATAACCGCTACACCGCTACATTTGAAACCTACTACAACCAGGTGGATAATGAATTGTATGACTATGAGCTGGCAGATCACAATGCCTATGGAAAAATTAAATTGAACAGCATGAGCGAAGTGAACTATGGTTATGAGTTAACGCTGACGTTGGCACCGCTGCCCGTTTCCTCAAAATGGCAATGGAATTTAAGTATGAACGGCGCGATTAATAAAAATGTAATGACCGGCCTGCCGGGCAATAGCCGGCTGATCATTTACAATGATAAGGACAATAAGCAGGATATCGTTTACCGGCTGGGACGCAGCAACCTCAGTTACATTCTATATGATTACCGGGGCGTTTTTAAAAGCAATAACGATGTACCCGTAGATCCGGCAACGGGGCTGCCTTACCGCGTAAAGACGGATGGCGGTACTTATTACTTCCAGGCGGGAGATCCCTATTGGACGGACCTTGACGGGAACTATGTTTCGGATGCCAAAGACCGGGTAATTGCCGGCAGCGCAGCCACAAAAATTACCGGAGGGATCCAGTCCTTCTTAAAGTATGGCGGCTGGTCTCTAAACATCAACATGTCCTACCTTTATGGACGGGATATTTTAAACAATGCCCTGGCACAACGCCTGGCAGCTTACAGTACGCCGTTTAATGTGCAAAAGGACGCCAGCTTCATTCCCGTAGGCGATACTAAATTCTGGTCGCCCTCCAATCCTGACGGAACCCTTCCCAACCCGTATAATTACCTGTACACCTCCTTATACAATCCCTTCCGGTATGATCAGACCTTATTTATGGAGGACGGCTCCTATTTTAAAATAAACGCAGTAACACTTTCTTATATGTTGCCCAAATCGTTTACCCGCCGTTACAGAATGACAAGGTTCCAGGTGTATGCCACAGCCAATAATGTATATACGTTTTCCAACTACAGCGGACCTGATCCCGAATTGGTAACCGATTTGGGGAAAGACCGGTCCGACGGCTATCCAAACAGGCGGAGTTATACGTTGGGGGTAAATATTCAATTTTAAAATTGCAGGAATGAAGAAGAGCATTTTAATAGTCATCGTTTTTTTCATCACGCTTTGCAGCGGGTGTAAGAAATTTTTAAATGTGGATTCGCTGGACAGCCTTTCCGGGAATAATTTCTGGAAGACCCGGCAGGATATGGAAAGCTTTACCCGGGAAGTGTATCGCTTATTTCGTGAAGGCGTGGCCATCCGCTCAGGGCTTATTATGGTAGGGGATCTGCGCTGCATGCCGGTGGGGGCGGGGGCTTATCCCCCCCGGGGCGATTTCAGCCTGCTGTCTGCTAACCAGATCCGAACCCTGGTAACAACGAAAAGGGAACAGAATAATGTGGATACCTATTGGCAGTTACACGGCGCCTGGGACTATATCGGAGATTGGTCGCCTATTTACAAAGTCATCCAGTCGGCCAATATACTTTTTGACAAAGCACCTTCCGTAAAGGAGTCTGATGCGTCGATTACCGATGCGATGGTTAAAAAGTACCAGGCAGAAGCCGTATTTATGCGTTGTGTGAGTTATTTTTTCCTTATCCGGTTGTTTGGCGACGTACCTTACTATACCAATGCATACAATGATGCAGCATTGCCGCGCACAAAGGATGTAACAGTTGCAAAAGCCTGCATCGCAGAACTGGAAGCATACAAAACATACCTGCCCTGGACGCCCGACGACCCGGCAGACCGTGCCGTTAGAGCGATGCGGGGAAGTGCACTGGCATTGCAAATGTATTTTAATATGTGGCTGGCCGGTATTGATCCGGAAAATGCAAAAAGCTACTACCAGGAAACGGATCGTTTGGGCGATGAGCTGACTGCCGGCGGTGCTTACCGCCTGCTGAATCTTTCAGAGATCGCATTGGTCTTTGCAGGCAGATCCGAAGAAGGATTGTTTGAAGTACCTCAAAACGTAAACTATGGCGATGTGCTGGGCAATATCCGCCGTACCTTCACCGGTGCTGTACTGCACTACCCATATATCCAATTGAATCAGAACAGTACCAAATCGGAGCTTACTTATAAGGATGGGTATCTTAAAAAGTTATTTCCTGCTGATGTAACGGATGGCCGTAAAACCGCCTGGTTCGATAATAATATATACAACGAGGATGGCTCCATGCAGTGTTTTAAATTCTTTAACCTGGCGCTTGGCGAAAACAATACAACAGCATCGCTAAGTAACTACTTTATTATTTTCAGATATGCAGGCGCATTGTTACTGCAGGCAGAAGCATTGGCCAATCTTGAAAAAAACAGCGCGAAGGCAATGGACCTGCTCAACCAGGTGCGGCGGCGTGCAGGAGCAGACGCATATACCGGAGCTTCAACGGGGGGTGATGACCAAAGCGGACTGACGGATGCCATATTCTGGGAAGAGCGGCGGGAGCTTATTGGTGAAGGGCATGCATATTATGATATGGTGCGTACCCGTAAGGTTTATGATCCCAAATACTGCGATCGGCCGATCCTGTACAGCAACTTTGTAAGAGGTGCCTGGACCTGGCCCATCAGCTCAAATGCATTAACCAACAATCCTTACATGACCTTGAATACCTATTGGGGGAATAATTAAAACGGCCGTGTTTAATAAAACCGCACGAAATTATAAAATGATGAAACAACTATTTTTCCTGCCGATTTTGGTACTGATCATTTTCAGCGCCTGTAAAAAGAACAGTTACTATGAAGATACAGGCATTAATGATCCCAGGTTTAATGGTACCATAATGGACTATCTAAAATCGGATACGCTCTATTTTGACACGTTGGTGCGTGTTGTAAAATATGCCGGACTGGAAGCATCGCTGACTAAAGATCAGCTTACTTTTTTTGCTCCTCCGGACCCCTGTTTTAAAAAAATACTGGATGCTGTTAACGACTTCCAGGTGAAGGTGGGTGCCGGCAGTGTAACCCGTTTTGAACAGATAAAGCCGGAAGTTTGGCGGCAGTTTTTACAAATGTATATCTTCCCGGGCAACAGGGGGCTTAAGGATTATACACAGGTTGATACCCTCGCGTTAGATACCTATAAAGGTGCACTGTTTGAATCGGTGAGCCAGGCACCAATGAATATCGGTGTTATTTATAACGATGCTGTCAGCGGTGATCCCAATACAGTTGGAGGCGCTACCATATTAAAGTACAAAGGCTATCGCCAGCTGATGTTGTCGTATGTACCCGACCAGGCCTATCCTTATTCATCTTGGGTTAATGCCGTGGTGGCTGCATCAGATGTGGCGCCTGCCAACGGGCGCGTGCACCGGCTGCGTTATACCACTCACACATTTGGCTTTGATCCCTTTAGGTTTATTCTGCTGGCAAGGGAAAAAGGAATTGACTATAATTAATCTACTACAAATTATCAACACCGATGGTGCGAAATTATTTTTATATCGGATTGCTTTCGCTGATGTTTCTGGTTCAGTTTTCCTGCAACAAAACATCAGAGATCTATGATGATCCTTACGGGGGCGGGCAACGTGTTATTCAGATCGATTTTGTAAATACACCGCCTGTTCCGGCTAATGGAGAGGCTGGCCAGGCAATGACCTTCTCCGTGAAAGGACTAAAGCCAGAAATGAAAGAGAAGATCTCCTTCATGGCCAACGGTATGCCGGCTACGGTGTCGGGATTTACAGACAGTACGATCACCATCATATTGCCAGAAAACGTAAGCTCCGGCGGGGCTTCCCTGCGTGTGGATGGTCAGGTGTTTCTGGGTCCTTCATTTACGGTGAGGGGCAAACTGGGCCTGGACCCTACCTTTAATCCCGGCAACAATACAGGGTTAGCGAATGTCGTTAACCAGGTACTGCCGTTGTCCAATGGTAACTTCGCCCTGGTTGGAAATATCTTTTCCTATCAGGGAAAACAATTACGGGATCTTGTTCAGATCAATACCACGGGTGGTTTGGTTGGAGGCTTTAATACCGGCACGGGGGCTGATGTGGGAACCATGAACTGTATGCTGCGATTGCCCTCCGGTGAATACCTGGCGGGCGGTTCGCTGAACTCTTATAATGGTAAGAAAGGACTAAATGGTATGGTGCGCTTAAATCCTGATGCTACGTTAAAAACCCGGATCGTAGATCTTTATGTAAGCCCGGGCATATCCGATCCATTTATGGCCACCGACACCGTTTCTTATTTTAATGGAAATCTTTTGGGTAATGTAAAAAAACTGTTTTACTATAATAACCAGGTTACGGCCATCGGTAATATTACAGGGTATGGAACCTATTTTTACGAACGGTCTACAAAAGATAACAAGCTCATCTCCTTTATCCCTAACCAGCAAATTGCACGGATGGACCTGGATGGCAACCTGGATTCTGCCTATTCCTATAACACAGCCGCCAGGGCTTCGCTGCCGGCAGGTAATGGTTCTTTAAATGACGGCTTTATGCAGGCCGATGGAAAACTGGTGCTGGTAGGCGCTTTTACCACCTTCCGCGGAAAACAGGTTAACCGTATTGTACGGTTGAATACGGATGGTACGGTTGATGGTACGTTTAATACCGGTTCAGGAGCAAATGGTGCGATCTTTTCTATCCGGTATAATGCTACCACAAAGAAGATCGTAATTACCGGCGACTTTAGCAAATTTAACGGTCAGGATGCCGCCAATATTGCGGTACTGGATGATAATGGAACCCTGGATCCGGGATTTAAAAGCGCGGGTTTTGCGGGTGGTTTGCCGATGCTGGCGTTGCAGTTGAGTAATGGATTGATTGTGGTTTCCGGCTTTTTTGAAAAGTACAACAATGTAACGCGCCAGGGGCTGATGGTCTTAAATGCAGACGGAGGCCTGACGGCGGGTTATAACGCTACCGGAAAGTTAAACGGTGTGATAAACGATATGGTTGAAACAAAATCCGGAGTGGGCGGACTGCCGGCTGTTCTTTTAGGTGGCGTTATCGGTACGTTTCAGGGACAGCCCATAGGTTGTATTATGAAGCTGGTTTTTAATAATTAAGCGTTTGTACGAGCATAATTTTTACTATGAATAATTTAAAAGATACAGTAGGACGGCTAAGCCTTTTTAGCGTTTTATTTAGTACCATAATGGCTTCCTGTAACCGCGATTTTGACCAGCGGCTGCAGTTTCAAACAAATGCGGATACGGCTGTACACCAGTTCCAGAATGCGAATAAAGTATTGTATGTAATGGTGGATGGCGGTGTAGGCGCCGTATTAGAAACGGAGGCCCAGAAGGATGATAAAAATCCTAATTTGTACGCGCTTACCCGGGAAGCCCTTTATTCGGGAGGCAGCGTGGCAGACAGCAATTCTTTTTTACCTACAGGCTATGCGGATATGCTTACCGGGGTGCTGGTAAACAAACACCAGGTAAAGGCCTCCGGAAACAATAACCTGGCCGCTTACCCAACGTTTATGAAAGTGATAAAAAGCAATAACGCAGGCTTGCGGACTGCTGCTTATGTACGGAATTCATTTCTATACAACAATCTTCTTGCGGGAGCGGATCAGAAACAGCTACTGAATTCAGACGCTGAGGTGCAAACGGCTGCGGTTGCTGAGCTAAAGAATGCGGCATCGGACCTGGTACTGGCACAATACCAGGGTTTATATGATGCAGGATCACAATATGGCTATGGTCCCCGATCGGCACAATATGTTGCTGCCATAAAACCGTTTGATAACTTTATGGGCGCTCTTTTAACAGCCATACACAGTCGCCCGGGCTATAAGTCAGAAAACTGGCTCATCATTGTAGCGTCTAACCAGGGAGGATTGTATGCGTTATACCCGGAAGAGTACGACGGAACGGCATTTAGTCAACCCAAAAGAAATGCCTTTGTACTTTTTGCTAATGATCATTTCTCTGTAAGGTATTTTCCCAAACCGAATATAAAGAACTACCAGCAGGACGGTTATGTAATTGGTTCATCCGATCTGAATAACCAGTTGGGTACGCAGGCCGCAATGGGTACCATAAAAGGGGGGAATGCGGGGACCTATAATTTTGGAACCGTAGGAGGCTATACAGTACAATTCAAGGCGAATTTTAGTAGCCTGGGTTCCAACAGCCCTTCATTACTGGCCAAATCTTCGGGTGCAGCTGGTAATAACCCTTCGGGGGGCTGGGCCATACAACTGGGAAGCGGAAAGGCCCGGGCAATGCTGGCGGGTGTATTTGTTGGAGGCGGAGGCAATACCGAAGCTTTAAATGTATGGAATACATATACCCTGCGTATTTACGACAGTGTATCGAAAAGGTGGGCTAATTTTTATAAGAACGGACAATTATACACAGCACCTGCGGATATAACCGGTAAGAACATCTCCACGCCTGACTCAATGACCATTGGCGGAGGACCTTCCTATGGACAGTATACGCCAAAGTTTTCTATCGCAGACATCCGGATTTATAATGTGGCCCTGCCAGACGCATTCATCAGGGCCAATTATTGCAGCACGCTGGTAAACCCCACGGATCTTTATTTTAATAATCTTATTGGATACTGGCAAGGGCTGGGACTTAAAAGCACGGAACGCATGTTAAATATCTTTACCGATCTCAGTGCCAGTAAAAAAGATATCATCTTTCCAAATGGTCTTTCCTGGACGGCTGCATCACTCATGCAATCAGACAATATCTGTCCTACCGTGCCCTACGATATTGACACTTCTTTGCCACAGCCGGTAGATATCCCCCTGTTTATTTATAGCTGGCTGGGCGTGTCAGATATAGCAGGGCTCAACCTGGATGCCAAACCGTGGTTGCCGCTCTTTAGTAACGCGAAATAATTCAATGTAAGAGTTTTTTATATGAAAAGGAACAACTATTATCTCCTGGTAGCCTTATGTTGCATCTTCACCTGGCTGGCGGGATGCAATAAAAACTACGGATTGAAATTTGACAATGGGTATACCTCCACCAATTTCCCGGATACGGTCAACGTGGAGGTTGACACATCTGTTAAGATCGATAAATCGAAATATATCCAGGCCAGCGTTTTCCCGGGTTTGATCAGTCCGGACGAACCCCGCCTGCAAAATTATGTGGTGAACATCGATTTGAATTATGTAAATGTGCCGGCTTCAGACCTGCGTATCAGTGTGGCTCCGGGTAACTGGCTAAGCACCGGCATGTGGGCACCGGCCGGCGAATTGATTACGGTGGAAGTACCCGACGGTATTTATGGCCTGGAGGCGCAAATAGGTTCGCATACCGATAATCTGACCGGTAAGGCCGACCTGAAACGCGACCCCCTGATCTACAACCGGAAGCAATTGTTCCCGGGCAAGAACTATTTACGCAATCTTTATGGTGGCCTTATTTATATAATCCCTGCAAAGCCAACCGGCGCCATTGTGCCGGTTACATTTAGCGGAACCGCAAAGTCAGCCAGCTTTTTCCTGGGAAAAACGACAGATGCTGAATGGAAGGAGCTGGCGCGTAAAACATCTGTTCCTTTTTTTGAACTGGTAGGTGGCCGTATCGTATTTACGCTGGAGACTGCAAAGCTGGCCCAGGCGCCTATCAGCAGTCCCACAGAGTTGATGACCTTATGGGATAAAACCATTAAAGAAGTGTATTGGGACTGGTATGGACTGATCGAAGGCAATCCTGATGTAAAGAACAGGGCGCCGTTTAACCAGTGGCGGGTGGTACACGATGTGCAGCCTTCTGTGGGTGCCCAGCATAGCGGGTTTCCGGTAGTGGCGATGAATACCATGAACTATTTCAAACAGGCGGTAACGCCCGATCTTGTGCGTACATCGAACTGGGGTACCTTCCATGAGCAGGGACATAACATGCAGATGGGCAGTACCTGGAGTTTTAGCGGCAACGGAGAGGTGAGTAATAACCTGTTCAGTTTTAAAAATGCACAGGTAAATAACCCGGCTGGGTATCACCATCCCAATGAACTGCGTTCCTGGAACGGCGCTCTTCCCTATGTATCGTTAGATTCACTTAAGAAGCGATGGACGGGTACCACCACCTGGGACGGCAGTACCGCAGTAACCAATCCTTCAGATGACGCCAAGATGAGTTTTTATACCCAGATATTTGAGAAATATGGGTTCGAATTTATGACCTACCTGTGTACGGCTGCAAGAAATGCCCGGTTTACAGCAATTGATGATCAATCAAAAGTTGATTTTTATTATGAACGCCTTTGTGAGTTTACCAAAACGGATATGTACCGGTTTATGCGGGAATGGGGACTTACCATAAGTGCAACATCCCGGAAAGCGATCGCTGATAAAGGATATCCCAGGCTAAAAACAAATCTCTGGTTATACAACCCATATACCGGTACCGGCGGGGACCAGGTGTTAAGAACCGATTTTGGTGCAGGTAAGCCGGGTACAAGTTTGGGGTGGACCGTTGAATCCATTACCAATATCCGTTATCCTCTGGATACATACACACCGGCTAATTTGCTGGATGGAAACACAGCTACAATATGGTCAAGTTGTTTTCAGGGATGTTACCTGGGCCCCAACACGGCGGGTGCTACGCCCAATACAACGGGTGGTACCCAGGCTGCTTCTTATCCGTTTGCTGCGGTGGTAAAAACCGGAACCAAAGCGATAACAGCCGATGGGTTTTATTTTGTTCAGCGACAAAATACCCCTTCAACGCATCTGACGGCTGTGACCATTGAAGTAAGTATGGATAACGCTACCTGGGAGAATGTGGGCAGCTACACGCTGAAAACGGGTACTGCGGCAGATGCCGTGGCTAAGCAATATATTGATTTGCCTACCACCAAAACCTTCCAGTACTTCCGGGTCACATGGGGGCGCACAACAGATAGTAACAATAATTCGGCCCTTGCAGAGTTTGGTGCTTTTTACTATTAAAATATTTATAAATGAAACGGTTTTACTTTTTTATATTCCTGTTGGTTATGGGCTCCATTGCAGCCTGCTCTAAATACTACGATCCTCCTGAAGTTTTTGAAACAGCCGTGGAGAAACCATTTAGTAAAAAAAGAAAGGTGCTGATGATTGTGCTGGATGGCGCCTCCGGCCCGGAAGTAAAGAAAATTGCACCACCGTCGATCATGGGTCTTACAGAGCACGCCAAGTACTCCTGGGAGGCATTTGCAGATGCACAAACTACAGATGGTCCTTCCTGGGCCAACATTCTGAGTGGTAAATCTGCCGCAACTTCCGGCATTATTGATAGTTCCTTTACTCCGGGTCTGGATCAGGATAGCTTACATGAAAAAGAAGACCTGCCCGTGTTTTCCAATTTTTTTCAACGGCTGTTAATATCCGGTTACCTGCCAAAAACAGTGGCCATTACGCCCTGGGCAGGACTGGCTGTAAACGGGTTGAAATTTGCGGGTAGTGCGGTTGTAGCTGCGGCGGATCAGCAGGTAAAAGACAGCGCGATCCGGTATCTTCAGGACGACAAGCTGGGGGTAATAATGGTGAACTTTAACAGCGTAAACCTTGCCGGTCTTGCCTCTGCTTTCTCTGCAGATCAGCAGGCGTATAAAGATGCGGTATTAAAAGTAGACGGCTATATTAAAGAAATACTGGATGCCGTGGCAAAAAGAAGCAATTATAAGCTGGAGGACTGGCTCACGATAGTAACGTCTAACCACGGGGGAGAAGGAAACCGGTACGGAGATCCAACCATCCTTCAGCGGAAAATTTTTACCATTTATAATAACTCCAATTTTGTAAAAAAGCAATTCATAGCGCCTGCATTGACAAACGCTGTAAATCACACTGCTATTGCTACGCAGGCGGTTCTTCCTGCAGCAAGTGTTACCGGCATGGGGTACGATATTCCTGCAGTAGGTGCTGGAGAATTTACAATGATGGTAAAAGTAATGCGCACCGGTAATTTTTCACCTTCGGGGAATTCGGTACTGGTGTCTAAAGTAAGCCACCCGTATACGAATATAAAGGGCTGGGAGCTGATGACCAATGGAGCCAATAATTTCAGGATTTGTATTGGCGAAGGTGGCGGAGGTACTACTCCAAGATATTTTCTCCACAGCAAACAGCCTTTGCCTGCTGTCAATTCCGGATGGGTAACGATAGCCCTGGTGGTGCAAACGAAAACCGATGGTAAACGATATGCCAGTGTATATACGAATGGAGTAAAAGATTCTACGTATGATATGACGGCTTATCCGGACCTTTCCAGTCCGGGAAGTCCGCTTGTAATTGGAAATATAACTGCGGCTACAGGTAATCTGCCCTTCCGGGCGATCGAATTAGCCATCTGGAACAAAGCGGTGTCCGAAGCATATATTCAAAGTTATCCCTGTAAGAACGGCATTACCAGTACAGATGACTTTTATAGTAACCTTATCGGGTACTGGCCGTGCAATGAAGCATTGGGAAATGTATATCGCAATAAAAGTCCGTTAGCAACCGGTAAAGACCTGGTGATGAATTTTACACCAGCCTGGTCGCTGCTGTCGGCTACCAATTGCAATACGCCCGACAATTTTTTAACAACAAACACAGATATCGCGCCCAATCTTTTTTATTGGGTAAATCTGAATCCGCTTTCTGCCTGGGGTTTCGAAAGCAAAGAATGGCTTTCGAAGTATGAAACGGAATTTATAAAATAAATGGCGCATCCGGATATGAGATCAACGTTTTTTAAAGATATAGCCGTTGTGGTGTTGGTATTAGTGGTGATCGTATTCATCTTTTTGAAAGCGAACGGCTTTATATAAAACAGCCTTTGCTTGATCCCGGCGCAACGTACAAAACAATTTTCGACAAACAATCAATCTCTCGTCGCGCCATTTCCATGGCGTGACTTTTTTTAAGGAGGAAGATTATAAGGGCAGAATAGCGGGTATAAGCGGATAAAAGATGGACAATCGTTTGCATGCGGAGATGCGCCGGTGATGGTATGAAAAGCAAGCGGACTTCCCGGCTTTTATTGAAAAAGCCGGATATATTTGCAGGCATCAGGAAACTGAAACACTTTCCCCAGGTTTTGCAAGGTCCGTTACGGAGTTTTTAAAATTGAGTATTTATCATAAATTATGGAAATGAAATATTATACGCCCCTTTTTTTTAAAAGGGTTGTCTGGAGCATGGTCGTTGGTGTGTTGTGTTGGGGAATGGTTAATAAGGCTGCTGCACAAAATAGCAGAACGGTGATTACCTTTAACGATAACTGGGAATTTAAAAAAGGACCGGGCGATTTTGGAAAGGATACCAGCTACCTGCACGAGGAATGGGAAAAGATCACGGTGCCGCATACTTATAACCGTACAGATATGCAGCTCGATAAGAACTTCTACGCCGGCGATGCTTTTTATAAAAAGAGTTTTTTTATAAAGAATGAATTGAAAGGAAAACGGATCTTTTTGCGTTTTGAAGGTGTTGGATCGGTAGCTACCATTTATATCAACGGGCGATACCTTACCGAGCATAAAGGAAGCTATGCCGCTTTCGCTTTTGAAATTACCCATACGGTAAAATACGGCGAAGAGAACCTGATCCTGGTCAAAACCAATAACGATGCACGAAAAGATGTGCTGCCGGTAAACCATTTTCTGTTCCCGATCTACGGGGGCATTTACCGGCCGGTAAGCCTGATCGTTACAGCACCTGTAAATATAACGGTTACAGACTATGCATCGCCGGGTATCTACATTACACAGAAGCATGTATCGGCAAAGAGGGCCGATATACAGGTGAACGCAAAACTGGAGAACAATGAAGCAACGGCGCAGACCGTGATACTGCAAATAGTTGTAAAAAATGCCAGCGGAAAGACAGTGGCCCGGGTACGCAAAAATGTATTGGTAAGTCCCCAGGGTACTACCTACGTAGAGCAGGTATTTCCGGTGAATAACCCGCATCTGTGGAACGGTATAAAAGATCCATATTTGTATAGCCTCACCACCGCTCTGATCCGGGATGGCCAGGAGCTGGACGCGGTTACCCAGCCGCTTGGTGTTCGCCGGTTTGAACTGCGGGCCGGGGACGGCATGTACCTGAACGGTGTTAAATACCCGATGTACGGAGTTACAAGACACCAGGATCGCTGGCAGTACGGAAACGCGCTTTCGCACGCGCAGCATGAAGAAGATATGAAGATCATCCGGGAAATGGGTGCCACAACGATCCGGCTGGCGCATTACCAGCAGGCGGAAGATATGTATGCGCTGGCAGATAAAATGGGCCTGTTGATCTGGGCAGAGATTCCTTTTGTAAATACCACTTCGTACCAGGAAAGTGAAAACGCCAAACAGCAAATGACGGAGCTGGTGCGGCAAAACCGGAATCATCCCTCCATCTATATCTGGGGCATGCATAATGAGGTTTATTCTAAAACGCAGGATGAACATGTGCCGGTGCTTACCAGGGAATTGAATGATATTGCAAAAACGGATGATCCGGATAGGTATACGGTGGCTGTTTCCGGTTTTGGTGAAATGAACCGGCCGGCTAACCTGGCTGCAGATGTACAGGGTATGAACCGCTATTACGGCTGGTACGAGGGAAGAATCGGCGATCTTGAAAAATGGGCTTCCGGCCTTGAAAAAAGTTATCCGGCCTACAAAGTCATGTTAACGGAATACGGTGCCGATGGCAATATGGATCAGTCTTCAGAAACACTGCCGGACCCTTCAAAGATCAATCCCGTAAGCGGGAAGTTCTACCCCGAAAATTACCAGACAGAAACGCATATTCAACAATGGGCGATTATCGAAAAGCATCCCTACATTCTTGCATCCTATTTATGGAATGCCTTTGAATTTGCAGTTCCCATGTGGAACCGGGGTGGGGTGAATGCACGAAATTTAAAAGGATTGGTTAGCTTCGACCGGAAACGAAGAAAGGATGCTTTTTACTGGTATAAGGCCAACTGGAACCCGGAACCGATGCTTTACCTGGCCAACCGGCGCGATAGTATACGTACACAGGATACCACCAGGGTGCAGGCATTTTCGAACCTGGCGCAGGTGCGGCTTTTTGTAAACGGAAAGGAAGTAAAGGGACAGTACGGCGTTAATAAAAAACATTGGATATTTGAAAATGTTACATTAAAAAAAGGCGCAAATGAAATTGAGGCAACGGGTTCGGCAAATGGCAAACAATTAAAGGATCGGATGACATGGATATTGCAATAGGAATGTGCAGATTTGGGAATGTGATAATTTAAAAAATAACGGTTAAAGAATCAGGAAATGAAAAATATAAAAAAAGCAGGCTTCTTTCTTTTTGTGATGATCGGGATTTTGAGCCCGTTCGCAAATGCGCAATGGACCGGCCCCAAGCGAAAGCCGGATAGTTTACGAGCGATTCAATACGGCCCCATTACGCCGGCACATCGTACCGATCCGCAAATGAAGGCCTTTCGCAATTATGGCCTGGGCCAGTTCATTCACTGGGGCCTGTACGCCATTCCCGGTAACGAATGGAACGGCGTCAGTGCAAGAGGCGGGGCCGCTGCATCGGAATGGATCCGTTCCTGGGGAGGACCCACCGCTCCCAAAGACTGGAAAAACATCTACGATAATTTATACAAACAGTTTAATCCAAAAGATTTTGATGCAAAGCGCTGGGCAAAGCAGGCAAAGGATATGGGCGCCCGGTATGTGATCTTTACCACCAAGCACCACGATGGATTTGCACTATGGCCTACAAAATATTCCGATTACAGTATTGCAAAAACACCGTATAAAAAAGATATTGTAAAGCAGGTGGTGGATGCCTATACAGCAGAGGGCATTGATGTATACCTTTATTTTTCGGTACTGGAATGGAACAACCCGGATTATATGGGCGGTACACCAAAAACGGAGGAGGAAAAAAAACGGTTTAACCGGTTTTTACAATACACCCGCAACCAGCTGCTGGAGCTGGTTACAAACTATCCGCAGATCAAAGGGCTTTGGTTTGATGGTACCTGGGATGCTTCCTGGAAAAGCGCCTATGATTTTACCTATAAACTGGAGAAAGAACTGCGCGAGAAACACCCGGGACTGATCATTGGATCCAGGTTCCGTAATGATGAATTTGGGGCACGGCATTTCGACAGCAACGGTCGCCTGCTGGGCGATTATGAGCAGGGATGGGAGCGGAAGATGCCCGGCAGTTATGAGTGGATTGACGGAAACGATTGGGATTGTGTGATGACGATTCCGCCAAACGGTTGGGGATATATGAAAGACTGGTCGGGGATCTATACAAAAACAACCGACGACCTGCTGGATCTGCTGATGCGCTGCCGATCGATGAATGGCAATTTTGTGATCAATTTCGGACCAGACGGTCAAGGTAACATGCGACCGGAAGAAGACCGGATTGCGGCAGAAACCGGTGCATGGGTGCGACGCAATGCTGCCGCGGTTTATGAAAACCGGCATTCGGATTTCCCGGTCAGCAATTACGGGTATTTTACCCAGAAGGACAGTACCCTGTACCTGACCGTATTCAACCGGCCGGTAAACAATATTGTACGGATAGCGGTTCCAAAGAACTTTAAACAGGTGCCGGCTTCGGCGGTGCTATTGGAAGCCGGCGGCAAGCTGGAGGTGAAACCTGCGGACATGGGGCTGGACCTGGATAAAAATACCTATTTCGATATCCTGCTGCCGGCATCCTTTCAGGCAACCAGGGCGTTTGTGATCCGCATGCAGCTGGGTGCTCCCGTAAAAAAAGCGAGCAAATTAATGGATGCAAAAATGTAGGTTGCTACAGAAAACCCGCCAATACGGTTTTGCTGATATGAATTGCAAAAAAAACTTCTAAAAAGGATCTTTTCTGGTGATTCAGTGATGATTATATCTCCCTCAATGCGTTGTTTGGAAAAATATTGGTTTAGCGGTAAATTTGTGGAAAAGGAAATTATGACAGGATCAACGCTGGATAAAAAAATAACAGATTATCTGCCTTTGCTGGGAGATGAAGAGAAAATGTCATTGATTGGCGTCATTAAGTCATTTATCCATTTAAAAAAAACAGGGGCCAACACCAGCATGGAGCAATACAACAATGAACTGGCCGAAGCAGAAGCTGAGTTCCAAAGGGGAGATTATATTACGCATGATCAGCTGAAAGCCAAGGCAAAGGAATGGATACCGCGTTCTACCAAATAGTTTGGACAAAACGTGCTCAGGAAGAGTTACAACTCGTATATAACTTTATTAGTAAAGATTCCCCACAAAATGCGTCAAACATTGTGAACGATATCATTGATGCTGTTGGCAGGGCAGAACAGAATCCGGCCATTTACAGACCGGATAAATATAAAGTGGCTAACGATGGTAGCTATAGAGCCTTTGAGAAGCACGGATACAGGATCTCTTATCGTTTCAATAATGCTATTGTTCGTATTTTGAGAGTACGGCATACTAAAATGAAACCTTCATTTTATTAGACAGGTAGTTATACTTTTTTCAAATGCCTGCAATCAACAAATATTTTCTGCTTATTTTAATTAACAATGAGTCGTATTTTTCTTACAACAGTTTTTTTAACTATTAAGCTTTTTCTTTTTTCGCAGGCTCCCTGTCCGGTGATCCCGGCACCGGTGAAAGCAACCGTATCTAACGGTTCCTTCAACCTGAATAAATACACCCGCATTTATGTAGGAAGTGCTTCCCTGAAAGATGCTGCGGCGTATCTGCAAGGGGAACTTAATAAAAAGGAATTACTTCCGCTTGGTTTAACTACAGCGTCATCCACACCCAATGCGATCCGGCTTACCTTCAGCAAGGGGGCTATGGAAGGCGACGAGGGGTATACCCTGCGCATTGCGGATGAGGCGATTCATATTACCGGCAACTCGGTTGGCGGTGTGGTCAACGGTATTTCCAGTTTGTTACAATTGATCCGTCTTCAAAAAAACGATAATGGAAGCATTACTATCGATGGATGGCAGATTACCGATGCACCCCGCTATCGCTGGCGCGGATTTATGCTGGATGAATCGCGGCATTTTATGGGAAAAGAGAAGGTATTGCAATTGCTGGACTGGATGGCTTTTTATAAACTAAACCGCTTTCACTGGCACCTTACGGATGAGCCGGCGTGGCGCCTGGAGATCCGGCGGTATCCCCGGCTAACCCTGATCGGTGGTGCGGGAAGCTTTACCAACCCGGAGGCCCTGGCGGCTTATTATACGCAGCAACAGATCGCCGAGGTTGTTCATTATGCCGCACAGCGCAATATCACTGTGATTCCCGAAATTGATATGCCGGGTCATGCCACAGCAGCGAATCGCGCCTATCCGCAATACAGCGGTGGGGGCAATGCACAGCATCCGGATTTTACCTTTGACCCAGGGAATGAACATACCTATAGTTACCTCACCAATATTCTAAGGGAAACGAATATGCTTTTTCCCTCCGGCATGATTCACCTGGGCGGTGATGAAGTAAGTTTTGGAACCGATAAATGGCTCCAGAATGAGGGTATTAAAAAACTGATGGCCGCACATGACTTAAAGGACCTAAAAGCCGTAGAGCGTTATTTTATGGAACGTATGGCGGATTCGGTTTACGGAATGAATGCAAAGCTGCTGGTTTGGGATGAAATGGCCGAAGTGAACCTGCCAAAGGACAAAACCGTTATCTTCTGGTGGCGGCACGATAAACCGGTGCAGTTAAAAATGGCGTTAGACAGGGGGTATGATGTGGTGGTATGTCCGCGCCTGCCCTATTATTTCGATTTTGTTCAGGACAGTACGCATCGTATGGGCCGGAAATGGGGCAAGGGCTACAGCCCGTTGAAAGATGTTTATTCCTTTAGCCTGTCTGCATTGGTAGATGCGCAGCATCAAAAACAGGTACAGGGACTGCAGGCGAATTTATGGACAGAAACGGTACCCAATACCACCCGGATGGATTACCTCACCTTCCCCCGCATTGCTGCATTAGCGGAGGCGGCCTGGACAAAGGAGTCCTTAAAAGATTATGAAGATTTTACCCAGCGGCTAAAAAAACAATTTGCGCTTTACCGGGATGACGATATTTACTTTTACAACCCCTTTAATCCTTCTGAGATCCCCGAACCGGTATATTTCCGGAAGGATAAACGGAACCTGTCTGCACAGGAGAATTAAGTCGTCAGCCGTTAGCAGTCAGTTATCAGTCTTCAGTTTTCAGTTGCTGATAACTGACTGCTGAAAACTGATAACTAAAAACTGATCTCTCCAGCCTAATGCACCAATCCCGAAACGATATTGATCGTAAGGGCAACCAGGAAGGTGTTTAATGCAAAAGAGATCAGGCCGTGGTACATCGTTACAAGTCTTAGGTTTTTTGAGGTGGTATCTACATCCGAAACCTGGAAGGTGCAACCCATACAAAGGGAATAATATGCAAAATCGCGGTAATCGGGTTTTTCATCTCCGGGAAAATGCAGGCCGTATCCTTCAGGATCATCCTGGTAGTAAAGATGGGCGTAATGAAACGTATAGATCGTATGCACCAATAACCAGGAGGCGATCATTGCAGATACCGACAGCGGCAACCATAGATAATGACTGATATTCGTTTCCCGGGAATTGACCACAATGTTAAGCACCGCACCCATACAGGCAAAGCAGGCCAGTACAATAAATATAAAAACAAAGCTCCGGCTGCCGTCTTCAATGGCCGCTTTTTTTACAATATATTCCTGCGGAGTGGTATAAATCACCTGCCAGCAAAGAATGAGATAGCAGATACAAAACACCAGCCAGCAAGCCAGAACGGTCATTACCGGTGGAAGATGGTGGTACAATAGCGCCGCGCCGGTGATACTGCCGGCAATAAGTGACAAGTATACCCGGTCGATCGCGCGCAATTTATGCGCAAATCCAGGCCGGAAGGGATGCGGTTTCTGCATACAACAACTACTGGTTTTCCGGGACAACTTTTTTTACCGCTCAATATCCGGCACGCCGGGTTTACGCTGCAACAACGCCGGCAGCATACTGCCTAACCTTTGCCTCTGTATGTGCTGCAGATGATTCGGTGCGAAGCGTCCATTCCCAAATGTACTGGATTATTCGTTTTTTTTGCGGTACCTTTGCAGCTTTTTCATATCCTATGGGAATTCTGCGCGTCTATATCCATTCATTCAAAGGCCTTTCAAAGGAAGCCTGGATGCTTGCGGTGGTGATGCTCATCAATCGCTCCGGCTCAATGGTGCTGCCTTTCCTGGGGGTATACATGACGGACCATCTTCATTTTGGTTTAAAAGAGTCCGGGATCGTGCTTAGCTTTTTTGGTATCGGATCGGTGGTGGGCTCCTGGCTGGGAGGATATATTACGGACCGTATCGGGGAGTTCAGGGTGCAGTGGGCCAGTTTATTTTTAAGCGCGCCGTTGTTTGCCGTGATCCCGTTTTTTACCACCTTGCAGGGGCTGGCAGCCATCATTTTTGTTCAAAGCGTCATCAGTGAATCATTCAGGCCGGCTAACTCCGTGGCCATTACCAAGTATGCTGCACCCGAAAACCTTACCCGTGCTTTTTCGCTAAACCGGATGGCAATCAACCTGGGCTTTTCCATCGGCCCTGCGCTGGGTGGCATCCTGGCAGCTGTGTCATACAATTTCCTGTTCGCCGTAAACGCACAGGGGGCATTAACAGCCGGTATTGTTTATGTGCGCTTTTTCAGAAAACGCTCTATCCTGTTCCGCAAAAAAGAACAGGCACGAAAAAAGACTATAAAGGAAGCTGATCTGGTACATGAACGTTCGGCTTACCGCGATACGCCGTTTGTGGTGTATTCGGTGTTCTGTGGGATCTTTTCCCTTTGCTTTTTCCAGTTCTTCAATACGCTGCCCCTGTTTTACCGCGATGAAGCGGGGTTAAATCAAACAACCATCGGATATGTGCTGGGCTACAGCGGTTTTGTGATCGTGGTGATGGAAATGCTGCTGGTAAACATGGCCGAAAGAAAGCTTACGCCCGCAGCCACACTTTTGGTAGGTGCGCTGGGCACGGCCGTATCCTATGCGATGCTGATCGCCGGTCATAGCGTATGGCTGATCATTTTATCCATTACCGTATTGAGCCTGGCAGAAATCCTGGTGCTCCCCTTTATGTCGGCCATAACCGCCATGCGGTCCGGAAAAGGAAACAAGGGTTCTTATATGGGACTTAACGGGATGGCGGTATCCATCTCGTTTATCATTACGCCGTTCCTGGGAACAAGAGTGGCCAGTGACTATGGTTTTAACACTTTATGGATCGCTACCGGCAGCATCCTGGTAGTGGTGGCCGTGGCGCTCTATATTTGCGTAAACCGGATGACACCCCGGAATAACCACCCGGAACATTAAGCGGATAGCCTTTGCCTGCTCCCGGGTTTACAAATAACGAAGCACCTGCCTGAGACGGTAGGCTTCCTGTTACTTGAAATTGTAATGATTGATGAATTTCATAAAATAATCCGGAATAGCGGCCGCCCCGCTGTGCAATTGTACAAACTGGAAATGGCGCTCAATGTCCAGTCCCAGTACATCTACAATAGCCAGTTCATTATTGTTAAGTTCGCCCAGTATGGTATGGATAGAGAGAAAGGAAACGGCCATGGAATTGGAAATATAGGATTTGATGCTCTCAGAACTGGCCAGTTGTATTTCCCGGTTGAGCTGCGAGATCCGGATGCCTTTTGTTTTCAGGTGTTTGGTGATCACTTCGAGTGTGCCGGAGCCGGGCTCTCTTAATGCCATGGGTAACTGCTGTAATTCTTTCAAGGAGATCTTTTGCTTTTTGGTGATGGGGTTTTTTCCGGATGCCACCAGCACAATTTCATCTTTTATAAAGGGGGTATACTTAAACAAACTATTCTTGGGCTGTCCTTCAATCATGCCAAAATCGATCTCGCTCTTTTGTAGCAGCTTTTCAATATACTCGGTGTTGCCACTGGTAAGGACAATGGAAATGTCTTTGAACCGGCTTTTGAAAGCGGCCAGTGCAGGCGGCAGCAGGTATTCGGCAATGGTGGTGCTGGCACCGATCCGCAGGGTTCCTTTGTGCTGTGCAGCAAAAGAATGCAGCTCCAGTTCCATTTTCCGGTAAACACCGAATAACTCTTCCGTATATCGCATCAATATTTTCCCGGCGCCGGTTAATGAGATCTTAGAGCCGTTCCGTTCAAATAATTTGGTTTTAAAATGCTGCTCAATTTCCTGCACATGCTTCGTTGCCGCCGGTTGGGAAATGAACAGCTCTTCTGCGGCGCGCGTGAAATTCAGCCGCCGGGCTACGGTATGAAACACCTGTAATCTGAAATCGAACATCTTTCAAAGGTAGATCGAAAGTAGAAATAAGCGCTGGGAAACCGGGAATTAAAAATGCAATTCGTAATTTTAAGGGCTATGCTGAAACGAATCAATTTAGACACCTTTCGAAAATACGTAAATGCAAACTCTGTTGGAGGAATCATTCTGATGGGATGTGTATTACTATCCCTGGTGATTGCCAATATTCCGGCCGGCCGTTCCTTTGAACAGTGGCTGAACACCTATGTGGGTTGGGAAACCGGTACCATCGGTTTGCGGTTTTCGATCCTGCACTGGATCAATGACGGATTGATGGCGGTTTTTTTCCTGCTGGTAGGTCTGGAGATCAAACGGGAAATGGTGGAAGGGGAGCTTTCCACACCCAGCAAGGCCATGCTTCCGGTGATTGCTGCTTTTGGCGGCGCCATTTTACCGGCGGTGATTTTTGCACTGCTGAATAAAGGAACCGCTACGGCTTCCGGCTGGGGCATTCCCATGGCTACAGATATTGCCTTTGCTCTTGCTGCTATTTCCCTGCTGGGTAAAAAAGTACCGGGGAGCCTGAAGATTTTCCTGGCAGCCCTTGCGATCGTAGACGACCTGATCGCGATCCTGGTCATTGCCCTGTTTTATTCATCAGAAATCCACCTCAACTACCTGCTGTATGCCGGTGCGGTGATGATCCTGCTGGTTATTTTCAACCGCCTCAATGTAAAAGGACTTTGGTTTTACCTGGTGCCGGGACTTTTTGTCTGGTATTTTATTCATCATTCGGGGATACACGCAACCATCGCCGGTGTATTGGTGGCTATGACCCTGCCCACTACGCCCGATGCCACGCAATCGCCACTTGAAAAGTTAGAACATGCGTTAACCAAACCGGTGAATTTTTTAATTATACCGCTTTTTGCCCTGGCGAATACCAATATCCGGTTTGAGGCGTCGATGTTAAATGGGCTCACCGCTCCCCTGGGATTGGGTATTATCATTGGACTGATCGCGGGGAAATGTGCCGGTATTCTTTTATCTACCTGGGCCGGCGTACGGTTGGGCATTGGTAAATTGCCGCGGGGAGCCGGCTGGACGCATATGGCAGGCCTGGGTTTGCTGGCGGGCATCGGGTTTACTATGTCGATCTTTATCAGTTTGCTTTCTTTTGAAGACCCGCTCCTGGTAGCGGAGGCAAAACTGGCGATCCTGGTGGCTTCAGTACTTGCGGCCATACTGGGCTGCATCGTATTGCGCACAATCCACCGGAAAAAGATGGCATAGGGTAAACGGGGCTTCGTTGCCGGATGCTCCCGGTATGCTGCAAAACCGGGAAGCCCCTGACTTCGCATGATTCACGTGTTATAAGGAGGCTTTTGAGCGCTTCCTTAAGATTCGATCCACAAAAAAATGGGTGGGAAAAGCAGAGGTCTTATTTTTACATTCCATTGTTTACATTTATTCATGCTGATCGTTTGTTTTACATAAGTATATGACAATTTACAACTCCAAAGAATGGTTTAAGTCGGTCTTTTATATTCATAAATCGGATACATTCCGGAAACTGGTTCCTTACCTGGTATTGATGGCCCTGTTGTCCTGGGGTATTGCCTACCTGGAACTGGAGTACCTGAAACTATCTGAAAAAAGCTGGTTGCGTAACATTAATATGGTGCACAACCTGCTGGGGTTTGCGTTATCGCTGCTATTGGTATTCCGTACCAATACGGCCTATGATCGCTGGTGGGAAGCCCGCCGGCAGTGGGGAACGCTTACGAATACCTGTCGCTCGCTGGCCATTAAACTGGATGCATTTTTGCCCCGGGCGGATAAAGCAAGCCGTCATTTTTTCCGGAAATCTATCCCGCTGTTTTCGCAAACCCTGTTTAGCTTTTTGCGTTCGGATTATACCACGTTTATGCTGGATACCGCTGATCATCCCGAACTGGACCTGGAGAAAAAACACGGTCCCAACCAGGTAACTTCGATGATCTTCCGGCAGGTGACGGAACTATACCAGGCAGGGAAAATATCGGGAGAGCAGCTGATCGTACTCAACAACGAGCTGCAGTCGCTTACGGATGTGGCCGGGGCCTGTGAGCGTATTAAGAACACGCCCATTCCTTATTCCTACAGTTCGTTTATTAAAAAATTTATCGTTGTATATGTATTCACGCTGCCGATCGGGTTTGTGTTTTCGATGGGCTATTTTGTCATAGCCGCCGTGCCCTTCGTTTTTTATGTGCTGGCATCGCTGGAGCTGATCGCAGAATCCATAGAAAACCCCTTTGGTACCGATCCGGATGACCTGCCGCTGGAGCAGATGGTACTCAATATGCGAAAGCATATACAGGAGGTGTTGCACGCATAGGAGGTGGCCCGGGTATTTATCATTTAAGAATGTATCGTTATGTCTTTTGAACAACTGAATAAATTCGACCGCATTGTTGCCATCCTGATCCAGTTGCAGTCGAAACGTATTGTAAAAGCACAGGATCTGGCAGACCGGTTTGAAGTGAGCTTACGTACCATCTACCGCGATATCCGTAGCCTGCAAACGGCCGGTGTGCCTATTGCCAGTGAAGCCGGTGTTGGTTACGAACTGGTAGAGGGCTACCGGCTGCCACCGGTCATGTTTACAAGGGAGGAGGCCTCCAGTTTTGTGGCGGCGGAAAAACTGATGCAGAAATTTATCGACAAGCGGCTGGGCGATCATTTTGCGTCGGCTATCGCCAAGATGAAGGCGGTACTGCGGATGGCCGATAAGGACTGGATCTCCAGCATCGAATCGCAGGTGCAGGTACGTACCGCCCAAAGTATTTTTAATGAAAAAGTGCCGGAAGCATTGTCGGTATTGTTCGATAGTCTTGCCCAGAAAGTACAGGTGGAGATCCGGTATAAAAAAATAGAATCCAGCACACCGGAGATCCGGAAAATAGAGCCGGTAGGTGTATTTCATGAAAATGATTTTTGGTACATCATGGCCTATTGTCATCTGCGGAAAGACTACCGGCGCTTTCGTACAGACCGGATCCAGGGTATACTTAAAACAGAAACCCCTTTTACAAAGGAGCATCCGGAACTGAAGGAATTTTTAAACCAGCGGAAAGAAGTGCCCCGTACGAAGGTACGCATCATGGTAGAACCGAAGGTGGCCGCCTACCTGCAATGGAACCGGCATTATCATGGCTTTACAGAAGAAAAGGAAACCAGCCAGGGTATCGAAATGACCTTCATGAGCAGTTATCCAGAAAGTGATTTTGCCCGCTGGTTTTTGGGTTTTGGTGATCATGCCCGGATCCTGGAACCGGAATCTTTAAAAGCAAGTGTTCGCTCCATCGTGGCAAAACAGATGGAAAACCTGAAGGAAAAATAAAAATGCAATGAAAGCCGCAGATTCGCAGATAATGGCTTGACCCCATCGGGTTTATTGATCTCAATAAGGATAATCTGCGAATCTGCAGCTGCTAATAAATACTGAATGTTCAGGCCATTTACTGTATTGCAAACGGAACCGACGTTCCGTGAGTGGAGGATGTCTATGTTGAAAGCTGCCGATTGATATGAGCAATGCTCTTTCCTGTCTTAACAAAACACCGGTACTTAACGATCCCAGAAGAAGGGTGGCTGAATATTCAATGCCCGGAGGTACACATACCCCTGTCCGCGGTGATGAATTTCATTATCGATAAAATAAAGGATATTCTGGTAAATGGGAAAGTTGTATTGGCCAAAAAGGTTGAAGGTTTGCGAAAAATCTTCTCCGGGAATCTGGTCAAAATAGGTATTAATGGTTACCGTTTCGGCATCCCATAATTTGAGCAGCTCTTCTTTGGTTTTGGGCGCAATATCTTCTTCGCTGTAGGGTGTAGCGGACCGTTCAACAATGGCTTTTAATGCAGGACCGCACATCGACAGCATTTCGATGGCCAGACTGGAGAACGGACGCATGCCGGCAACGGAAAATTCAAACAGTTCTTTTTCCGGGAAGGCTTCAATAACCTTGCGGGTCAGGTTACGGTGTCCCTGCCAGTGTTTAAGCAGTTGTTCTTTTCCGATTACGGCACTTTGCAGGGTGGCTGTTGTTGTTGTCATCATATTGTTTTATTTTATAAATCAAAATTAAAACCGGGTAGTGACAGCCCTTTGTCAGCAGGAATAAAAATCTTTTGTTTTTGTCAGATTAAATTCTTCTCCGTATTTTGAAGGATCATTCGATGGTATGTGCTTCGCTGCGGACATCGGAAATGCTAAAAGAATCCACTATGACGCCTTCTTCAGATAAAATTAGTAGCGGCCTGGGCTGGTTGCGTTTTTTCCTGTTCTTTTTTGTGGCATTTACGTTGTTCATGACCGCCGGTTTACCCCTGATCATCCATTATGCCGGCGATGAATGGAAGATGACACCGCCGGATCAGCCGGCAACCGCCGCTTTTGTATGGCTGGGGGTAGGTTGCTTTTTATGGATACTGGTGCTGGTACTTTTCATCGACAATTTTATCCTGTCGCAGTTTCGAAAAAAACGGTTGTTGGAGCGCTTGCTTCAAAACGGGCGCCATGCCCGTGGAACGGTTGTGCAAAAGCAGGTGCTGCAGGTGGGAGCCAGGGGCGAATTGCTGGCATTAAAGGTAGCATTCAGAAACCTGGTGGATGCCGAGGTTGAAACCACAATCGATATGGTAGACTCTGAGCCCTCGCAGCACCGTTTTGCGCCGGGTAAAACGGTATCGCTATTACTGGATCCGGAAATAGGCGATCCGGCGGTAATGATCCAGGGGAAAGGGTTTCAATGGAACCGGACGATCATGACCATCATTGTATTGGTGCTGTTGATCCTGTTGACCCTGGCCCCGGGTATACTGGTGTATTCGTACATGCAGGAAAGCAGGGGATATGGATGGCGGTACCTGGGTTTTGGGCACCCCTTTATCCTGATCCCTTTTATTATCGGCATTGAACTGGTCATTTATATGGTGATCCGGAAACTGTCCGGAGCAAAACGGAAAAACTCAAAATTGCTTTTATACGGAAAGCCGGCAACCGCTACCATTATCAATACTGCGCAAACGGGACTTTATATCAATGAGCAGCCGCAGGTGCGGTTTACCATCGAATTTGAAGGAAGCCGGGGGCGTATACACCAGGCTTCTTTTAAGAAGGTGGTCGATTTACTCAGAATACCGGATATCGCGCCTGGAAAAACCATTCCCATTTTATACGATCCGGAGCACCCGGAACAAATTCAACCCCTTGATTAAAATGAAACCGAATTATTTTAAAGCGGTCTTTTTAAGTGCCATAGCATTGATGATGCTCTGTGCCTGTGAGCAGATCAACAAGAGCTTTGAAGAAACCCGTCATCCCCGGCCGGAGAAAAAGGATGCAGCAATGCATACAACAACGGAATCGCATAGTACAAATAGCAGCACTGTTATTGAATCTGATGGTGGAGATGCCTCAAGCAACCGGAGCATTTTTGAAGACGCGGCAACGCTGGATCGCATCCAGTCGGAACTGGAAAACCTGCCACAGTTCAGGGGAAAACAACTGATGTTGTACCAAACCCTTTATTTTTACGATTTCCAGGGTGGCCGAATATCAATCAATATTCAAAATCCCGACACTACGGAAAATATAGACCAGTATGTATATGCCAATGGAAAATGGCAGGATCCGACTCCTGTAAAAATCGTTGGGTCGATGCAGAACGAGGTGGATTTTTTAATGCCGCTGAGCCGGATCCGGCTGGCTACCGCTAAAAAGATCAACGATATCGCGCAGGGGAAAATAAAAGAAATCCCCGGAGGAAAAACGAATGGCTTTATCTACTTTAATTACATGAAGATCAAAAGGGTGAACCGTACCGAAGCGGGCTGGTACCTACAGATCCAGGGCGCACGCTCCGATCTTCGGCTGAATTTTGATCCGGATGGCAATTTAAAAGAGATGAAGAAACAGTAAGGGCCTGGATGATGATCAGATAATTTCGTGGGTGGCTTTGGCATGCCCATGATTAAAAGCCAGTGGGCAACTGCACCTTGCGGGGCTCTACGGTATAGGAGCATAGGGGTGCAGAGGAGTTACATAGTTTCCGATTCATCGCATAGACGGCCGGTTGATTTTTGTGGGTTGGAAAGCTGCGGCGCAGCGTTCATCCTATAGGCTAACCGGCCGTGACAGACGTGTAGGTGCAGCGCACCGGTGACAATGCAAAATTTATGCGTGGTTGCTGCCGGGCTGTGCCTTTGTTTATTTGATAGGTACCCTATGTGTTTAGCCCGTATGGAGTGGGGCAAATGGGCGTTTTAGTTTTTATCGGATATATCACAATTAGACAAGGTAACTGAACAAGGTATTGTCCTTATTGAGCTCGGTAAATTCGATTTGTGTGCGTTCCAGGTTTTGGATCAGCGGATGATAATCTTCCCGGTGCTTCAGTTCAATGCCAATCAGTGCAGGCCCGCTTTCCTTATTGGTTTTTTGCATGTATTCGAAACGGGTGATATCATCATGGGGACCCAGTACATCGTTTACAAACTCTTTTAAGGCACCCGGACGTTGTGCAAAATTTACAAGAAAATAATGCTTCAGCCCTTCGTATTGCAGACTGCGTTCCTTTATTTCCTGCATCCGGTCGATATCGTTATTGCTGCCGCTTACAATACATACGACATTCTTTCCTTTAATTTCTTCCTGCATAAAATCCAGTGCGGCGATGGATAATGCGCCGGCTGGTTCCGCAACAATGGCATCCTTATTATACAATTGCAAAATGGTGCTGCAGATCTTTCCTTCCGGCACCAGGCGCATTTCATCAAGATGGGCTTTACAGAGTTCATAGGTAAGCTGGCCTACTTTTTTTACAGCAGCACCATCTACAAAACGGTCAATGGTTTTCAGTTCCACCGGCCCGCCGCTCTTCAGGGCTAATGTCATAGACGGAGCGCCTTCGGGTTCTGCTCCCGTAATTTTTGTATGCGGGCTTACCGATTTAATATAGGTACTTACTCCGGCACACAGTCCGCCACCTCCGTTGGGGATTATGATGTGGTCGATCTTTTTCAGATCATTCCATATTTCAACCCCTACAGTACCCTGTCCTTCAATGATGCGCTCGTGATCAAAAGGTGGAATAAAGATCATCCCATTTTTTTCTGTGTAGATTTTTGCAGCAGTTGCGCAGTCATCAAAAGTATCGCCGGTAAGAATGATCTCGATATTGGTTTCTCCAAACATCTTGGTCTGCTCGATTTTCTGGTTGGGCGTAATGCTGGGCATAAAGATCACGCCTTTTACACCCAGGCGGTTGCAGCTATAGGCTACACCCTGCGCATGATTGCCGGCGCTGGCGCAAACCACGCCTTTTTGCAACTCGTCGCAGCTAAGAGATTGCATCATGTTGAAGGCCCCCCGGAGTTTATAGGAGCGTACCACCTGAAGATCCTCACGTTTGAGGTAAATATTGCATTGGTACTGTTTTGAGAGATTTTGGTTGTATTGTAACGGTGTTTTTATAACAATTCCCTTTAACCGTTCTGTAGCTTTTTCAAATTCAATCTGCATGTCCAAAGGTAAAAAGGAATCCACATTTTATGACTACAATGTGCAGATTTATTATATACTGACCGGTTAAAGTTTAACGCCCACACCCAGGGTAAGGTAGAACAGGTTTTTCCCGGTTTCTCCTTCCAGCAGGTTTTGCGGCATTACGTAGGAGGGTATAACTGTTGCAAAGAATTTTCCTGCCACGGCTACAACGGGGGCGGAGGCTTCGTATGCCAAAATATTAAAACGATCGAAGGATTGTGTGTTTTCTTTCTGGCCCACCGGTATGCCCAGGAATTTGGTACGCTCGATGTAGCTCTTTGTAAATCGTTGTGTTCCTGCGTACAGGTAACAGGAGGGATCGATGGCAAATGCAACACGACTGTTCGGTTTGTGAAGTACAAAGATATGATCCGCTCCCAGGGTAGCCCCGATATCTGTTTTTTCTTTGGAAAATATCAGGTCGCCACCGGCATTGATGGTAATTACGGGAGTTGTGATTGCTGTATTGACGCCGGTCTGGCTCTTTAATGCAGATTGCGGCAAGGCGCTGTTATCCTTGTACAATACCTGCATATAAAAAATATTGCCGCTGAAATGCTTTGAGGGCTTAAAGCGGAACCCGCCTTCCAGGGTGGTTCCGGCATAAGTGGTGGCTATCGCTTTATTTTGAATGAAAACAAAATTTCCCTGAACGTATAGCCCGTTTTTAAGCTGGTAGCCGATATTGGGAATGAGGGCACTGCTCTGTAGGCTGTCTGTTCTTCCGAAATAATGAAGGCGCGTCTGGAAATTCACTCCGGCCCCGAATTCATTTTTCCGGGTACTGTCTTTTTGGCTAAAGCAGGTTACAGGCATCAGCAGGATGCCCCAAAAGATCGATCTCAATATTGGGTTCATAAGAACGGATTCCAGGTTGTACAGCGATTAAAAAGATTGCCCTCTTATTGCGGAGAGGGCAATCAGTAGCATTTTTATTCAGTACCGGATCATTTTACTTTTACGTTACCGGAAGCGTTTGCATCAACAGTTGACGATGGCTGAGCATTTTTGATTTTAGTGGCTCCTTTTTTTACACCAGACTTAACCGTTCCTGTTGTTTTTTGGGTACCCGCAACTGCAGCACCGGTGCCGGCGTTTGCATCTTCTTTAACATTGGTGGCTGTTTCGCCTGAGCCGGATATGCCAATGGTGGAATTTCCGGATGCACCGGCATCAGTACCGGCCGAAATAACTCCCTCCTTTACGGCCGATTGTTCGTTGGCATTTGCCTTGGCATTTTCATTGGCATGAATGCCGGCCTGCACATCTCCATTTGTAGTGGCATCGGTGGCCGATGCATTTTGAGTTTTTGCGCCCACGCTTACGTTGGTACTGGTGCCTGTCTGAACCGAACTTCCGGCATTAACGCTGCTTTTTGCTGCGGTGGCTGTTTTGTCAACAGCTGTGCCGGCTGCGATTTTTGTTTTATCTACCGCCCCGGTTGCGGCAACCGTTGTTTTATTAACAGCGGTGGTTGTAGCCGCAGCTACTTTGCCAACCGTGTTGGTTGCAGCAGACGCTGCCTTTGCTGCATTTACGGAGGCTCCTACAGAACCTTTTACTGCAGTTCCCACGCCTACCTGCGCATGGGCAGCAGTGATAAACAATACCGAGAACGCAGCAATAGAGATTTTGAGATTTGTTTTCATAAAAACGAATTTTAAATTTAGGATCGTGATGAGGTTTTTTATTTCAACGATTGTGCCAAAACTGGTGTATGAAAATGAAGAATGCATGAACTGGCTGTTGCTGTTGAGCCAAGGAGTTTATTACCAGCATGATTGTTAAACAACAGTTGTGGTTATTTAACAAAAGTATTTCCAATGTTTGTTTTTCATGAAATCTTCATTTTATGGGAGGAGCAAAGAACAGTTTAGGAGGTTGCCAAACTGCGGGGTGTGTTAAGATAGTGCCAACCCGAGCATAAGTTCCCCAATGGTATAATTCATCAGGTTCATGGAATAAGAATATCAGGAAGCGCGTGTCGATGCTTCCATGTTTTAAATCTCATATGCAGCAGGCAGCGATTGAAATACATACGGCGTGGCACAGGTCTGTATTAAACTTCTTTGTTGTGCATTTTTGTGAGCTGGTTAATGCGGCCACAGCGTTGTTCAAAAAAGAGGAAGATGTAGCTGTCTATTGAGTAGCCATCCTGTGGACAGGTACATTGATACATCCACAAAGTGCTCCTTTATTTAATTCTTTTGCCGGTTAATCCAGGGCGGTTAGATCTTTGTATGCTGGATGATTTTTCCATCCTGCAGCACCAGTTTGTGCGTAATGCATGCAGGCAGCTGTGTTTCAAAATGGCCTACATAAATGATGGTGACACCATTTTTGCTGATTTCGTCTACCAGTTTATTAAAGTATTGTGTTTGCTGCTGATCCAGCCCCTGGCAGGGCTCATCCAGCACCAAAAGCTGTGGATTTTTAATAAGGGTGCGGCCTAATAAAGCCAGCCGTTGCTTACCCAGTGGGAGCGTGGTCAGCAGTTCGTCTTTTACGTCATAAAGATCCAGGAATTTCAGCAGCTCATCCAGTTGTTGTTTCTGCATATAACGCAGCTGCCGGTACAGGCCGTTACTGTCGAAAAAGCCGGATGCAAGACTTTGCAGCACGGTAGCGTTTGCATCAAAATACCAGTGCAGTTCCGGCGAAATAAGACCGATCCGCCGTTTAATATCCCAGATGCTTTCCCCACCGCCGCGTTGTACGCCAAATAATTTAATATCATTGGCATAGGCCTGCGGATGATCACCGGTTATCAAACTCAGCAGGGTCGATTTTCCCGAACCGTTATGTCCCTGGAGCAACCAGCGTTCCCCGGCATTTACCTGCCACTGGATATCTTTCAGTACCTGTTTTTCTTCATAATGAACCTGCACATCTTTCATATGGATCAATGTCTGCGTCGTATATTGAGGCGGCTCTTTCAGAAAAGCGGGCAGGGGTTTTAAGGCCTTTGTCTCAAAGCTAAATGAAGCATCCGTAACAGTCAGGCTGCCATTTTGCAGCAATGCAAAATGGTGAATGCACGGGGGCAATTCAATATCGTTGCTGATCAGGATCAGGGTGCCGCCATTTCCTGTAAATTCATCAAGCAGCTGGTTTAAACGTCCGCGGGAGTTTACATCAAGCCCGGTATAAGGCTGGTCGATGATCAGTAATTGCGGGCGCAGCCACAGGGCCTTGATCAGCTGTAGCTTTTTATGCTCCCCACTGGAGACTTCAAAAAGCTGCTCATCCAGCACCCGGGTATAATCCAGTGTGGTGATCAGCTCCTGCAAACGATGATTGTTTAATGCATGTTCTTTGCCGTATAACTCCAGTTCCCTTGCAATGGTAACGGTATCCCTTCTTTGCTGGTGGTTGTATCGCTGCTGATAATAAAAATTACGGTCGCCTTCCAGGTTGGTAAACCGGTACCAGCTTTCTACAAAAAGTGTTGCGGCCGGCAGGGGGCTTTGCGGATCATAGCTGATGTTTAGCTTTCCTGTATACTTTACCGGACCGGCGATGGCCCTTGCAAAAGTTGTTTTGCCGCTTCCGCTCATTCCTCTTATTACCCAGCTTTCACCCTGGTTCACGGTAAGGGATACATGCTGTAATACGGTTTTGGCACCGTAACGTACGGACAGGTCTTCGATGTTAAGTAAGGTCAAGGTTGAAATATTTTTTAATAAAAAAGACCTGCAAGGTTTAACCCGTCCGCTATGGCGGCAAACCCTACAGGTCTTTTGAGGTCTTTTAAATATGCGGTTCTTACGCTGTTTTGATCGCCTTCATAGCGGTCATTGCTTTACGCAACACCGTACCTACCTGCTCTACAGGATGCGAACGGAGGGCTTCGTTTACTTCAACCAGCTCCTGGTTGTCTACCGCGCCGTCTTTTCCTTCGTTGAAGTTCTTACCTACCAGGTCTGTATCTACTGTCTTCATGAAATCGGCCAGTAATGGCTTACATGCCTGATCAAACAGGTAACAGCCATACTCTGCGGTATCAGATATCACACGGTTCATTTCGAACAGTTTTTTACGTGCAATGGTATTGGCAATTAAGGGTGTTTCATGTAACGACTCGTAGTATGCAGATTCGGGCTTAATGCCGGCTTCCACCATGGTTTCAAAAGCCAGTTCCACACCCGCTTTAATAAAAGCTACCATCAGTGTGTAGTTATCAAAGTATTCCTGGTCTCCGATCTTTACTTCACCTGCCGGTGTTTTTTCAAAAGCTGTTTCGCCGGTCTCTGCTCTCCATTTCAGCAGGTTGGCGTCACCATTTGCCCAGTCTTCCATCATAATACGGCTGAACTCGCCACTCATGATATCGTCCTGGTGTTTTTGGAACAGGGGACGCATAATGGTTTTCAGTTCTTCTGAGATCCGGAATGCTTTGATCTTTGCCGGGTTGCTCAGGCGATCCATCATACCGGTAACACCACCGTGTTTCAGGGCTTCCGTGATCACTTCCACACCATATTGTACCAGTTTGGAAGCGTAACCGGGTTCGATACCTTTTTCGATCATTTTGTCAAAGGAAAGAATGGAACCGGTTTGCAGCAGACCGCAAAGAATGGTTTGCTCGCCCATCAGGTCCGATTTTACTTCGGCTACAAAAGAAGACCGCAATACACCGGCACGATGTCCGCCTGTACCTACACAATACGCCTTGGCCTGCTCCAGTCCTTTGCCTTCAGGGTCATTCTCAGGGTGTACGGCAATCAGTGTGGGAACGCCAAAGCCACGCAGGTATTCGGCTCTTACCTCACTTCCGGGGCTTTTCGGGGCCACCATAATTACGGTCAGGTCTTTACGGATCTGCATGCCTTCTTCAACGATGTTGAAACCGTGCGAATAAGAAAGCGTAGCACCCTGCTTCATCAGCGGCATCACAGCGCTTACAACACTGGTGTGTTGTTTATCGGGAGTCAGGTTGATCACCAGGTCTGCACCGGGGATCAGTTCTTCGTAGGTGCCTACGTTAAAGTTGTTATCGGTTGCGTTTTTCCAGCTGGCTCTTTTTTCTTCGATGGCTTCTTTACGCAATGCGTAAGAAACATCCAGACCACTATCTCTTAAGTTTAAGCCCTGGTTCAGGCCTTGTGCGCCGCAACCAACGATTACGACTTTTTTTCCTTTCAATGCATCTACACCGTCCAGAAACTCATCGTTGCTCATGAATTCACAAACGCCCAGTTGGTTCAGCTGCTCTCTCAGGGGTAGTGTGTTAAAGTAATTTGCCATTGTTATTTGATATTTAGTATTTACGATTTAGTATTAGAATTTAGTGCTTGGTATTTGGAATTTACGAATTAACAATTCGTGCATAGTCCCGCATCGATTGCCAGTGCAGGGTGTCGTGCGCTACTACGGTGATCAGCATTTCTTCAATACTGGTTACCGGCAAGCCGAACGTACCAGTCGTATACTCCGTAATTTCCTGGAAACGGTTGGCATCGAGCGCCTCTTTTACGGCCAGCGTAAAGGTGTCTGACAATCTGATCAGCTCATCGATTTCCTGGTGCGTGGCGGGAGCGGAGGGCTTCGTTCCCTTCCTATAAATATCCTGCAGGGGAATAAGGAAGCCGGGGTCCACGGATGTAGCTTTAAATACAAGACTGTAGCCACTTACCACCAGGTGGCCAAAGTTCCAGATGATGTTATTGTTAAAACCGGCAGGTATTTGATTGAGCTTATCAAGAGGGGTTTCTTTTATAAGCGCAATGGCTTTTTGCCGGATGCTATCGATCATATTTAGTGTGTACATTGTTTAATTTTTGCCGGGTATCCGCTCGTTAAAAGATATCCGGTTATTGAAAGGATCATTTACGGTAACGCACCAGGCGTCATAAAAGGTTTCTTCCAGTCCCGGACGGTTGTATTTATACTGTTTATTGAGGAGCATACCATGAAAATCTTTCAGCCCGGTACACCATACAAACACATGCGTGCCGGGTGTGCCGTCTCCATGATGTTCACTGAGGTGCAGGGTGATGCCCTCTTTCTCCACTTCCAGGTAAACCGGTGTGTTGTCTTCAAACCGGTGTTCCCATACAATGGTAAATCCCAGCCAGTCTACATAAAACTCAATGGCCTTCGCGTAGTCAAAAATGCGCAGTACGGGTATGGTTTTTTCTACCGTCATTTTTTACATGCTGAATACCGTGTCCTGCTCATTCAGAAACTCATTTTCGATCACTTCTTCCCCCGGCTCCCGGGCTTCGAATTCCTTGATCTTTTTATGAAAGCCTTCGCTGCTCTTTATAATGGCTACTCTTGCACCGCGTACAAATTCGATCAGCCCGTATTCTTCAAACAGCTTTACCAGCTTATCGGTTTCTTCGCGATGACCGGTGCATTCAAAAACGGTGTAATCATTATTGATGGATACCACACGGGCACCGTATTCCCGCAGTACGCGCTCTACGCTCATTTTTTCGGTTACCTGGCTGGTTGGTACCTTGTACAGGGCCAGCTCCTGCCAGATGATCTCGCTGTTCAGATTGTAATAGGCTTTCAGTACCTCAACCTGTTTTTCGATCTGCTTGCATAATTTTTTTACCACTTCTTCTGTTTCGTCAATCACGATATTGAACCGGTGGATGCCGGGGATTTCAGAAGAAGAAGTGTTCAGACTGTCGATATTGATTTTCCGGCGGGAAAAAATAATCGTAATGCGGGCCAGCAGACCGATCTGGTCTTCTGCGTAAACGGTTATAGTATATTGTTGCTTCATTGTTGTGTTTGAAGTTTAAAATTTAACGTTTAAAGTTTTTGTAACGATGATAATCCCGGTTGACCAATTCAACTTTGTAAGCACCAGATCGGTTCTGGTTTCCAGTGCTGCAATAAAGGCTTCTACCTTTTGCGCATGGCCCTCCGGCCAGTTGGGCTGAGGCAGCATGTCGTCGATAAAATAGATGCCACCGGTTTTTAACAATGCAAAGGTTTCTTCAAAAAGATCGTATTTGCCCGGCATGGCGTCGGCAAATATAAAGTCAAAAGGCGCGCCCTTGTAAGTGGTGATCCATTCGTAACCATCGGCACATACAAACTGAATCCGGTCGCCCTTTAGTTGCTCCTCTGCCACGCTGATCAGCAGTTCATTGTTGTCAACGGACACCAGTGCAGCGCTATTGTCCATGCCACTCAGCATCCACGAGGTTGCCAGTCCGGTACCCGTGCCCAGTTCTAATATACGGCCACCAGGCTTTGAGGCTACCAGGGTCCTTAACAGGCTTCCGGTTTGCAGATCAGAAGGCATGTCAAAACCCAGCGCTTTTGTTTTAAGCGCGATGGCCTCATATTGAACAGGAATGTTGATGGTTACCTTGTCTGTCATGCTGCTTTACCTGTTTTTTGATAGTGTTCCACAACCGGGAACGGCTCATAAAAATGATGCAGGAGTTTTTTCCATTCCTGGTATGCCGCGCTTTTCCGGAACCCTTCGGTATGATCCTCCAGGGTTTGCCAGCGTACGATCAATATATATTTATGCGCTTCTTCCACGGACTTTAGCAACTCGTGTTGCAAATATCCTTTCATGGAGCTGATAATGCTTCCTGCTTTCCCGAAGGAAGTCAAAAAATCATGATCCGTTCCCGGGATAATATTCAATATTGCAATTTCGGTGATCATGTACAAGGCACTAAACTATTATGGTGAGTATCTCTTTTGGTGTAATTACGGGTAGAAGAGGCTGTTCCAGTCTTTTAAAATCTTTAATGTTTGAGGTGATAAAGTAGTCCATCTTTCCTGCTAAAGCTATTTGATATAATACTGCATCTTCTAAATCATTTTTTGCGCTTCTGAATCCTGCATTTATTATGTCATTAGTACAGGGCAACACATTTAAAATAGTCATAACATTGAGCATCTGTTTCCGGTAACCATCTATATTCGAACTTTTTCGAACGAGATAGCTCGTTGTATTGATTACACTTTCGGAAACATAGCCTTTTAATAATCCATCTTCAATTGCGTTGACCATTTTCACGGCATCCTGGTGCAGCAAGCGACTTGCAACAAAGAAATCAACGATAATATTCGTGTCTATGAATATTTTAAATGCCATATTTTTCCTTTAAATAAGCATCACGGGCTGCCGGGATATCGTCAATTACAAGATCCTGAATAATCCCCGCCGCTTTATCGCTAATCCTTTTCTGGGAGTGCCCTTTTGAAACTAACCGGCTAAAGTACGCTTCAGCAATTTTGGATACCGATGTTTTTTGTTTTTCGGCATACAGCTTTATTTTAACTGCTATATCTTCCTCAATTGTTAAATTCAATTTCGTCGTCATAAAAATTGTTTCTATAAAGATACGCCTATTTTTTATTTATACGTATAGTTTCCTCTTTGTTTGCCTGCTTCTTATTGATTACTAACTATTTCAACCGGATCTCTGCTACACTACTACCTTGCGGTACCATCGGAAATACATTGTTCTCTTTACCTACTTTTACTTCGAGTAAATATGCACCGTCGTGATCCAGCATGGTTTTCAGGGCTGCCTTCAGCGCTGCACGCTGATCAATTGATTGCCCTTCGATGCCATAAGATTTGGCCAGCATTACAAAGTCCGGACTGGTAATATTTACAAAGGAATAACGCCGGTCGTGGAACAGTTGCTGCCACTGGCGTACCATTCCTAAAAATTCGTTATTCAGGATCAGGATCTTTACGGCTGCTCCAAACTGCATGATGGTTCCCAGCTCCTGTAAGGTCATTTGAAAACCTCCATCGCCGATAATGGCCACTACAGTGCGGTCCGGTGCTCCGTATTTAGCTCCGATCGCTGCAGGTAAACCAAAGCCCATCGTTCCCAATCCACCAGAAGTTACATTGCTTCTTGTTTTTGTGAATTTTGCATACCGGCAGGCCACCATCTGGTGTTGCCCCACATCGGTAACAATTACCGCATCTCCATTGGTCAATTCATTCAGCGCCGACATTACTTCGGCCATCGACATTACATCGCCTTCCGGATGCATTTCCGGCTGAATGCATTCTTTGTCTTCTTCCGCGGCATACCGGGCAAATTCGCTCAGCCAGCTGCTGTTGTCCTTCTGATCGATCAGGGCGGTAAGCAAGGGCAGGGTTTCTTTACAATCGCCCCATACGGGTACGGTAGCCTTTACATTTTTATCTACTTCTGCAGGGTCTATATCCAGATGGATCACTTTGGCCTGTTTGGCATATTTATCGAGGCGGCCGGTAACCCGGTCATCAAACCGCATGCCCACGGCAATGAGTACATCGCATTCATTTGTGAGTACATTGGGACCATAATTTCCATGCATGCCCAACATGCCCACACCAAGCGGATGATCGGTGGGCAGGGCACTTTCTCCCATGATGGTCCATGCTGCCGGAAGGTTACCTTTTTCAATAAAGGCTTTGAATTCATTTTCGGCGGATCCCAATATCACCCCCTGGCCAAAGATCACAAAGGGCTTTTGCGCGCTGTTGATCAGCTTTGCTGCTTCCGCTATATATTCTTTACGCACGATCGGTTTGGGACGATAGCTACGCACATGGTTACATTGCTGGTATCCCGGGTATTCGAATTGCTGAAGCTGTGCGTTCTTGGTGATATCTACCAGTACCGGACCGGGACGGCCGCTGCGGGCAATGTGAAATGCTTTTGCCAGTACATTCGGAATTTCATGTGCATCCGTAACCTGGTAGTTCCATTTGGTTACGGGCATGGTTACATTGATCACGTCGGTTTCCTGGAAGGCATCGGTGCCCAGCAGGTGGGCAAATACCTGTCCGGTAATGCAAACCAGCGGGGTGGAGTCGATCTGCGCATCGGCCAAACCGGTAACCAGGTTGGTGGCACCGGGTCCGCTGGTAGCAAATACCACACCGGTTTTACCACTGGTGCGGGCAAATCCCTGGGCGGCATGGATACCGCCCTGCTCATGGCGAACCAGTATGTGTTCTAATTTCCCGTTATAATCATATAATGCGTCATAGATGGGCATGATGGCTCCACCGGGGTATCCGAAAATAGTGGCTACTCCCTCCGCAATAAGGGCTTCCAGTACCGCCTGGCTACCGGAAATAGTGTCGCCGGCCTGAATCGTTTTGTGCGCCGCTGTGGCTGTGTTTTTTTGTGCTGTATCTTTTATCTGGGTCGTTTCCATACACCTGATTTTGTTTGTTATTATTTATTGTTAGAACCGGCTTTTACCTAAACCCGGTAAAACCCGATGAGGTCGGTTGATTGCACTGCGGTGAAACCAACCTGCCGTAGCAGGGTCACCAGCTGGCCACGGTGATACGTGGCGTGGTTGACGACATGCGCCAGTACCTGGTAGTAAAGCGATGTGTATTCCTGCCCGTTAAACCGCCGGTAATGGAAGGGGGTTTTGAGTTTTGTTTCATCAAAGCCCGCTACCCAATCGCTAAGCTGCCGGGATGTTTGTTCCCAAAGATCCATCAGCTCCTGCCGGGAACCGGTAAAAGTTTGATCCAGGCGCACCACAGCCTCATTGTTCAACCGTTGCAGCCAGGCATTTTCTGCGTTGACCACATGTAATACTGTTTCACGAATGCTGTTAAAACTACTTACAATGGGCTGCTGCCATTGGGCATCGCTGATCTGCTGCAGCCAGGAACATACCTGGGCGGTACTGGCCCGGTTAAATTCCATCAATTCTGTAAAATAGGTTTTATCCATTGTTGCTACGCTGTCTTCGGTTTGTAAGAATAGGATCTGCTATACTGATACGGTCTCCGTTAATCTTCATCGGTTACACATCCCTGTGATGCGTCTTTTACCAGCTTGGCATATTTATACAATACACCGCTCTTTGCCTTTAGCGGCGGCTGTTGCCAGCCTTCTTTACGTTTTGCAATTTCTTCATCCGGAACCTTGAGCGTAAGCGTGTTGTTAACCGCATCGATCTCGATAATATCTTCATCCTGTACAAAGCCGATCAGTCCGCCCTCGAAGGCTTCCGGGGTTACGTGTCCTACTACAAAGCCATGGGTCCCGCCACTGAAGCGTCCGTCGGTGATCAGCGCCACGCTTTTTCCCAAACCGGCTCCAATGATCGCTGAAGTGGGTTTCAGCATTTCGGGCATTCCCGGAGCACCTTTCGGCCCTTCATTTTTGATTACCACCACGTCGCCTGCTTTTACCTTGCCGCTGGAAATACCGGCAATCAGGTTCTTTTCTCCATCAAATACACGGGCCGGTCCTGTGAATATTTCGCCTTCTTTTCCGCTGATCTTGGCTACGCTTCCTTTTTCTGCAAGGTTGCCGTAAAGGATCTGCAAATGTCCCGTAGCTTTCAGTGGTTTTTCGAGCGGGTAAATGATGTCCTGGGATTCAAAATCCAGCTCCGGCACACTCTCCAGGTTTTCGGCAATGGTTTTACCGGTAACGGTTAAACAGCTGCCATCGATCAGTCCTTTTTTCAGCAGGTATTTCATTACCGCAGGAACCCCACCTTTGTTATGCAGGTCTTCCATCAGGTATTTCCCGCTGGGTTTAAAGTCGGCCAGTACCGGTATACGGTCGCTGATCGCCTGAAAATCGTCTTGTGTCAGCGGTACATTCACACTCCGGGCCATGGCCAGCAGGTGCAGTACGGCATTGGTACTTCCGCCCAGCACCATGATCACCACGATGGCATTTTCAAACGCCTGGCGGGTCATGATATCGCTCGGTTTGATATCTTTTTCCAGTAGCAGCCGGATGGCTTTACCTGCCGCGGCACATTCCTGTTTTTTTTCTTCGCTCAACGCGGGATTGCTGCTGGAGTAGGGGAGGCTCATGCCCATTGCTTCAATAGCAGAAGCCATTGTGTTGGCGGTATACATACCACCGCAGGCACCTGCTCCGGGGCAACTGTTCTTTACAATGCCCATAAAATCGGCTTCATCAAGTTGTCCGGCGATCTTCTGACCCAGGGCCTCAAAAGCCGAAACGATATTCAGGTCCTGGCCTTTATAATGTCCGGGGGCAATGGTGCCGCCGTATACCATGATCGAGGGTCTGTTAAGCCGGCCCATGGCGATGATAGATCCCGGCATGTTTTTATCGCATCCCGGCACAGTGATCAGCCCGTCGTAATATTGCGCGCCACATACAGTTTCAATAGAGTCGGCGATTACATCCCGGCTAACAAGTGAATAACGCATCCCATCGGTACCATTGCTCATACCGTCACTTACACCAATGGTATGGAAGGTTAAACCCACCAGGTCCTGTTCCCACACCGCTTCCTTTACGTGTTGGGCAAGGCCGTTCAGGTGCATGTTGCAGGGATTGCCGTCATAACCCATGCTGGCGATCCCAACCTGAGCTTTCTTTAAATCCGCTTCGGTAAGACCCAGTGCATAAAGTTGTGCCTGCGCTGCGGGCTGCGTGGGATCCTGTGTAATGGTCTTGGAATACTTGTTTAACTCTGTCATGCCGATTTACTTAAGATTTGATAATTAATTCAATAAAAAACCCGCCTTTATATGAGGCGGGTCCTGTTTAAAAATTCGTTTATTTTATACAATCAACCCTCCTCCGTAGCGGCAGCTAATGACAATGACGATTACCACAATAATATTGCGGAGGAAAGAAACATTGTTGTTACGATAGCTGATCATAAAACGAAGGAGCTTTGTGCGAATATAAAGCCTCATTTGTTGTGATCAAAATTTTTTCTTCTCCTGAGAAGAAAGCCTCTTGCTATGAAAAGAACTACAAAAGCGGGATTATATGATCGTTGATTTTTGCAACGCCATATTTTCTCCCTTTGCAAAACCGGGTATCGTACCGCGAATGAAATCGCTGATCAGGTCGCCGATCGTGCTGGTAGAATAATTGTTTACGGAATCCATATCTTTTGCTACAAACCCGTGCAGCAAGGTCCAGTTAACTGCCGTCCGTATAATGAGCGCTTCCTCATGCAGGTTGAAATAATCCATCATCATGGCGATGGACAGGATTGCGCCAACGGGGTTGGAAAGGTTCCGCGCGCTTTCCGGCTGTTGGTCAAAGGCAAATGCCGGACTAAAAAAGGGCATCGCACCGGCCACCCGAACGGCAGGGATCATGAACCGCGTACCGGTAATGGCCGCTGCCTGGCTAAACAGGTAATCACCCGCCGCCTTATGCGTAATGATTACATCAAACCCCGCCGGTTGCTGCAGCATACGGTCCCAGGCCTCCTGCACAGCAATTTGTTCCAACCGGATATCCTTATAATCTCTGCCGGCTTTTTCCAGTACTTCCAGCCAGGAAGCCTGTTCCGGATCCTGGGGATGGGTTACCACCGTGATCTGTTTTTTCCGGTTGGCGGCCTGCTGCAATGCCGATTGAGTGATGCGGTCCTGGTTGTGCGCATCCGTTGTCTGCGCCTGGTATAATAAAAGATTAAGTCCTTCGCTGTGTTTGGGTTTCAGCGGTGACAGATGTTGTAAAGAAGGATAAACGGTAACCGGCTGCACCGTTACCAATACCGGAAACGCATTTTCGATTGTCCGTTGCGTGGCGGTGCCACTAAACAGGGTGGCGTCACCGGCTGGTTGCGGGGTTGTTTCAGCAGTATGGATCAGGTCAAAATAATGATCATATTGTTCCGCAACGGCATCCAGTACTTTTACTGCTTGTGCGGTTACTTCTCCGGCTGCGCCTGTTTCTTCGATGATCGTGATCTTCTTTTTCATTTTATGATAGCCCGAAAGCCATTGGTTGATTCTTTGATTTAGCAATAGCGGAGGACAGGGCTTTTTTATAAAGGGTTGGGGTGCCTTGCTCCAGCTCTATCACATGCCTTACACAGGCAGGAATTTCATCTTCGTAATGACTGATAAAAAGCAGGGTCATACCGGTTTCGGAATGGATGCGTTCCAGCAGCCGGATCACCATCCGCGACTGGCTGTCGTCCAGTCCCTGGCAGGGTTCATCCAATGCCAGCATTAACGGGTCTTTGATCAGTGCCCTTGCAATTAACACCAGTCGCTGCTCACCACCGGAAAGTGACCGGAACGGGTGGTGGGCCTTATCCTGGAGGGAAAAGAAACGAAGCCAGGTCGCTACTTTCCGGGTCTGTGCTTCATCCAGCCTTCCAAATAAGCCATAGGCATCAGAAAAGCCGGAACCTACTACCTGGGCCGGTGTGATGCCCGGTTCAAAAAAATGTTGCAGGTCCGGAGCCACAAAACCAATACGGCGCTTAATATCCCAGATGCTTTCGCCGCTTCCTCTCCGCTTTCCAAACAGGTTAATTTGCTGGGCGTAGGCCTGGGGATGATCGCCATTGATCAAACTTAGCAAAGCGGATTTACCGGCACCATTGCAGCCCTTGATAAGCCAGCATTCGCCGTTATTCACCTGCCAGTTAATATTGTTAAGGATCGTGGTATTGCCGTGGCGGATGCTAACCTGCTTCATGGAAATAAGCGGCCCGATATGATACGCTTTTTTTAGTTCGGGAAGCGGTGCCTCCTGCCGGGATGGCATCGATTTCATAAAGCCAAGCTGTTCTACCGGCGCATAATTAACCAGCGCACCTTCCGACATTTCGGCAAAATGGGTAATGCATACCGGCAATTCATGGCTGTCGGTAATCAGAATGATACGGGTGCCGCCGGCTGCCAGTTGATTCAGCACGGCATGCAGCACTTTTCGGCTTCTGGCATCCAGTCCGGTAAATACCCGGTCCAGGATCAGTACGCCGGGGCGTGTCAAAAGGTGGCCGATCAACTGTACCTTTTTAAACTCGCCGCTGGAAAGGCGGGTTACCGGGGTATGGCTGCGGTGGGTAAGCTGAAAAGTTTCGAGCCATTGAAACACGGCTTCGGCGTCGCCCCTGTTCAGCAGCATTTCAGAAACGGTTACCGCCTCATTGGCGGCGCTGGTAAACCGTTGCTGATGATAGCGATCCGTGGAAGGAGCCTGGCTGCGGAGCGGATACATAGCCGGTACATAAGCGATCACCGGTTGTATGGCCTGGGCTCCTTTTTTATATTCAATAGTGCCGGTATACGGCAGTATTCCTTTAAGTGCTTTTGCCAGCAGCGATTTTCCACTGCCGCTGGCTCCAAAAATAGCAAGGTGCTCATCCGCTTTTAATGTAAAGCTGATGTGATCCAGTAAAAGCTTTCCGGTTTGTTTAACCGTTACATTTTTTAATATGATACTACAGTACGCTTCCATTGCTATTTTCCAGATAAGGAGCTCCCGGTGCTGAATGATCAGCCGGGCTCCAAAAAACTAAGCGGTGGTTTTTACTTTCTCCGCCATTTCTTTAAGGTCATTGTCGCCTACTTCTTTTTTGGCATCGGCAACATTCAGAAATTGCTGGTATAATTCGTCTACCTGGTTCCGGTCGAACTCGTATCCAAGGTTTTTAAACCGGTAAGCCAGTGCGCTGCGGCCGCTGCGTGCGGTGAGCACAATTCGGGAGGTATCGGCACCTACTTCATGCGGAGCAATAATTTCGTAGGTGGTGGCCTCCTTTAAAAAGCCATCCTGGTGAATACCTGATGAATGAGAGAATGCATTGTCACCGACGACGGCTTTGTTGGGCTGGACGACCATCCGCATGGTTTCTGCCACCAAATGACTCATGGGCAGTAACTGGGTAGTATCCACACCGGTATAAAGATCAAGCTCAGGATGTTTCTTGATCGCCATTACCACTTCCTCCAGGGAAGTATTACCTGCACGTTCCCCGATACCGTTGATGGTACACTCGATCTGGCGGGCGCCGGCAATGGCTCCTGCAATGGAATTAGCGGTGGCCAGTCCCAGGTCATTGTGACAATGGCAGGAGAAAATGGCTTTGTCGGCATTGGCTACATGATTCAACAGGTAGCTGAACTTTTCTGCATACTGATGCGGCAGGCAGGAGCCAGTGGTATCGGGAATGTTCACTACCGTGGCACCGGCGCCAATTACGGCTTCCACCAGCTGGGCCAGGAACTGCAGATCGGCACGGCCGGCATCTTCTGCAAAGAACTCCACATCCGGAACCAGGTTCCGGGCCAGTTTTACCGCGGCAACCGCACGTTCGATGATGTTTTCACGCGTTGTGTTGAATTTATATTTGATATGGTTATCAGAAGATCCGATACCGGTATGGATCCGCGGACGTACCGCAGGCTTCAGCGCTGCCGCTGCCACTTCGATATCCTTCTGTACCGCGCGGGTAAGTCCGCACACGGTAGCATTTTTAATCACTTTCGAGATCTCTTCCACCGAAGCGAAGTCACCCGGGCTTGAAATCGGGAAACCGGCTTCAATGATATCTACCCCAAGAGCCTCCAGTTTCAGCGCCAGTTTGATTTTTTCTTCGGTATTCAGTTTACAACCAGGAACCTGTTCCCCATCTCTTAATGTAGTGTCAAAAATAAAAACCTTGTTATCCGCCATAATTCGTTTATTTAATTTAGAATTGTTATTTTCAATACCCAATCCGCAACATCGGGAAGAGGTTTCTTGTAATATTCTTAAAAATAACTTCATATTATAAAACCCTGAAACCAATTTGTAGAACTACTTACATTGAATAAAGGGAATTGATGAATTATAATTAGTTGATAATCATTATTAAAAGAAGGAGTAAATTACGATGCCCAGTAGGTCCACAGACGCATTATTTCAACTGATAAAATCGCTGGAAAAATCAGAAAAACGGAATCTGAAGCTTTTTGCAGGGCGCAATTCGGGCGCAGAGTCCCTGAAAAGCATGCAGCTTTTCAACGCCCTGGATAAACTGACCGAATATGATGAAAAGCAGCTGCTGAAACGGGTGCCTACGGTAAGCAAGCAGCAGCTCTCCAATACCAAGGCCCTTTTATACAAGCAGATACTGGGCAGTTTGCGGATCATACGGGATGATAAGAATGCGGATATGCAGCTGCGGGAAATGATGGACAGCGCACGGATTCTTTTTAATAAGGGCCTGTACCTCCAAACCCTGAAAGTGCTGGATAAGACCAAGGAGTTTGCCCGTACCTGGCACCAGCTTACTTACCTGCAGCAGGCGTTGTTTTTTGAAAAGAAGATCGAAGGACTTTATATAACCCGCAGCATCCAAAACCGGGCCGATGAACTGGCGGAAGAGGCCGATGTCATCGTGGAAAAGATCGCCCATATCAACAGCCTGTCGAACCTGGCCCTGCAATTATACAGCTGGTATATACAGAACGGACATGCACGCAATGAAAATGATGTAAAAACGGTAAAGCTTTTTTTTGAAAAGAGCCTGCCTAAAAATGCAGCGCAGCTGGACGGGTTTTATGAGAAGCAATACTATTATCAGAGTTATGCCTGGTACGCCTTTATAAAGCTGGATTTCCTGATGTTTTACCGGTATTGTCAGAAATGGGTAGATGCGTTTGAGGCCGAGCCGCATATGATTACCATGGAAACCACCATGTACATCAAAGGCGTGCACAACCTGATGAGCGCACATTTTGACCTGATGAACCGGGACGGGCTGGCGGCCTGTATCAAGAAATTCAAGCACTTTGTGCAAACACCGCTGGTGCAGGATAACAACAATAACCGGATCAACGGGTATGTGTACCTGTATACGGCGGTGATCAACCTGCATTTCCTGGAAGGCACGTTTCACCGGGGATTGAAGATGGTGCCCTACCTGGAGGAAATGCTGGTGGAGCATGGGCGATACCTGGACCGGCACCGGGTGATGGTGTTTTATTATAAGATTGCCTGTTTGTATTTTGGAAGTGGCAATAATAAAAAAGCCATCGATTATTTAAACCGGATCATTCATCAGAAAGATGACCTGCGAACCGATCTGCAATGCTATTCGCGGCTGCTGCACCTGATCGCGCATTATGAGCTGGGAAATTTCGACCTGTTGGAATACCTCATTAAATCGGTTTACCGGTATATGGCCAAGATGGAGAACCTGAGCAGGGTGGAAGAGGAGATGTTCCACTTCCTGAGAAATGCATTCAAGTTTAATACAAAAACCATCCGCCCTGAATTTGAAAAACTGCTGATGAAGCTAAAGAAATACCAGAGCAACCGCCTGGAAGCAAGAGCCTTTGCATACCTCGATGTGATCAGCTGGCTGGAAAGTAAATTGTCTGGAGTGAACGTACAGGAGCTGATCCGGAAAAAATATTTGCGGGAATCCCGGAAATAAAAGAAATAACCGCTTCCAGCCTTTATGTCCGTTCTAATGCTACAGGGTCTTTCCTCTTTGTAGTAAAATTAAAACCACAAAGAACAGAGATGCGCAAGACAAAGGAATGCATCAGGATTTTATAGGTCTTTGCGGTTAATTATTAAACCACAAGGCGCGCGATGCATCCGCAAGGTGCCTTTGAGAATAGGATGGATGATTGCCACAAACCAACCTTGCGAACAACCTTGCGCCCGTTGTGGTAAAAATTAACACCACAAGGAGTGCGAGGGTTTCGCAAGACTCGAAGAATATACCAGGACTAATGGTTGTTATGGCGTTCATTGCGGTTAAATCTCCAGCGGTGCAAAAAAAAATCGCTCCCGGAGGGGAGCGATGGAATATCTTTTGCCTGTTGGAACTACCTGTAGAGATTCCGCAGCGGCTCGTTCGGGTTAAAGGTAAACCGGTTCAGGATTACTTTCTTTTTGTAAGGAACAATATAGGTATTGGTTCCTTTCTGGTAAGAAATAGACGTGTTCAGGTTGATATAATTATTATCGTTTGTAGTCGTCGTGTTTGTCAGCACCCGGTCCCCGCGATACTGATACTCAGATCTCAGGGAAAAAGAAGAAAGTTCCTTTTCAAATTTATTTTCCGCCACATAACCGTTTTTCGGTTTGTCTTTGCCATGATCCACATCTGTAACGGTATTTTCAGTCGCAAACGAAACACCCCCTACAGCCAGAACAAGCAGCACAGTAAGTAAGAAGGTTTTCAACATTTTAGTTCTTTTTAAAGATTTAAACTGATACAAAGGTATAATATAATTGTAAGAATTGAAAATTTTAATTTTTTTTTAACCTCCATTCCTGTTGTATGAACAATAAATAACCCTTTTGCCCGGAATTTAGAAAATTTCAATCTGGTTTTTTTGGTTTTTTGAGTTTTTAGGGATTGATTTTCAGATTTTTAAATTGGATGCAACAAAAAGCCGGGCTGGCACCTCTTATAATAAAGTTTTACACACCGGAGGAAAACTTATTACCGGTAACAATAGCAATATTTTGCTATATTGAAACAAATTAGTGGATTTTGTGGTTTTGATAATAGAAATAAATGGGCAGATATGAGAGAGTTTTCACATCAAAGCGAGGAGCGTAAGGAGGACATAGAGGAATTGTTACAACGCTATGAAAATCTGAAGAATGGTCAATCCGCATCCTACCTTGAAGAAGAAGAATTTGAACGGATCATTAATTATTTTGAATCGAAGGAGGCCTTTAAAAAGGCCCTGCAGGCTACGGAAACCGGCATTGCGCAGTTTCCATATTCTGCTGGTTTACTGATAAAAAAGGCAGATCTCGTTTTAAATAACCGGGCTTATGACACGGCCCTCGAATTGCTGGATAAGGCTTCGATTTTTGACGGTAATAATATTGATATCTATATCCTGAAAACAGAGGCTCTGCTGGCGCTGGACCGGCAGGAAGCGGCGGTAGTGCTGCTGGAAGAGGCCTTAAACCTGTTTGAGGGCGATGAAAAGATCGAGTTGCTTTTTGAACTGGCCGATGTATACGATGACTACGAAAGTTTCGATAAGGTGTTTGATTGCCTGAAATGGATCCTGGAGCTGGAACCGGCAAATGAAGAGGCGCTTTACAAGATCTGTTTCTGGACGGATTATACCGGCAGAAATGCTGAAAGTATTGAGCTGCATCAGAAGATCATTGATGAATTTCCTTATTCGGAACTGGCCTGGTTTAACCTGGGCGCCGCTTACCAGGGTATTAAACTTTACGAAAAGGCGATCGATGCATATAAGTATGCCATCGTCATCGACGAAAAATTTGATTATGCCTACCGCAATATCGGGGATGCCTATATCCGGTTGCGGAAATATAAAGATGCCATTGAATACCTGGAGCGGGTACTGGAACTGGCCAAGCCGGAGGACGTGATCTATGAAGCCATCGGCTATTGTTACGAGAAGCTGAAAAATTATGCACAGGCCCGGTTCTATTTCCGGAAGGCTTCGCATCTGAATGAGGATAAGGGCGCGTTATTGTATAAGATCGCGTTGACTTATTACAAAGAAGATAAATTTGAATTGTGCATCCGGCAGCTGGAATCCGCATTAAAGATCAAAAACAATCACCCCGAATTCCTGTTGCTGATGGGGCAGAGCAAACTGGCCCTGGGGTTGGATAAAGAAGCGCTGCAGTATTTTTTAAATGTAGTGCGCCTGCGTCCGAAACAAATGACGGGTTGGGAAGCACTGATCATCGGCCTGTATAAAGCAGAGCAGTTTGAGCAGGGATTGGAGCAAATTCAGCAGGCTATCCTGCGCATTGGTACGGATAAACCGCTGTTTCATTATTATAAAGCCCTGTTTTATTTTGGCCTGGGCCAGTCCAAGCAAGCGCTGATCCAATTGGAAGAAGGTTTGCGGCAGGCACCCCGGCAGTTAAAGAAAATACTGGAGATTGAGCCCGATCTTTTACAACGGCCTGCGGTTGCAGCGCTGATTGCACAGGTAAAACGGAAACCCTGACTTTTGCCGCAGGTTTAAAGTCGGTTTATCTAACAGATTCGAAGTGGATTCCGGGCTTAAGGCCTCATTCCCATAATCACTGCATTTGTACGGATTGAAGGTCCGGGCTTGAGAATATGAGGATACTGGAACTGCATTCTGCGGAGAAGGCCAATCTTTCTCCATAGATCAACATATAAACAAACGCTGCTATTGACTATGAAAAACACACAAGAAAACATCGGACCGTCCATGGGCCGGTATATTGACCCGCTGACTGACTTTGGCTTTAAAAAGATTTTTGGCTCGGAACCGAATAAAGACCTATTGATCGCATTTCTTAATGAACTGTTTAAAGGGCGTAAAGTGATACGCGACCTGGTGTATAACCCGCAGGAAAAAGACGGACCGGTAAAGGAATACCGGAAAGCGATTTTTGATCTTACCTGTTCCGGGGCAGATGGTGAAACATTTATTATTGAAGTACAAAGAGCTCATCAACAATTTTTTGCCGACCGGGCCCTTTTCTATACTGCCAGTAAATTGTATGAACAGGCGCCAAAAGGAAGAAAAGAATGGAACTTTTATTTGAAGGAGGTATACCTGATTGCGGTGATGGACTTCTGTCTTGAGGGTACCCCGCCCGGCAATTACCTGTACCGGGTGAGGCTGGCAGAGGAAACAAGCGGTCAAACATTTTATAATAAACTGGGATTCATATTGATAGAACTACCCAATTTCAAGCTTGACGAGCAGGATATTAAAACCGACCTGGAACGCTGGCTGTATGTACTGCGGAATATGGGAAGGTTACAGAAAATTCCGGTAATTTTGCATAAGAAGATCTTCCAGAAATTATTTCAGATCGCTGAAGTGGCCAACCTGAAAAAAGAAGACTATATGTTATACGAAAAAGACCTTTTAGATAAGTGGACGGAGTATGCGGTGCTAAAGACTGCCGAAGATAAGGGCGTGGAAAAAGGAGCAGAACAGAAAGCCCGGGAGTTCGTAAAAAATCTTATTGTCAAATTTGAATTTAGTGACGAGCAGGCTGCAAATGCAGCAGAAGTTTCCGTCGATGTTGTAAAAAAGATCCGCGCTTCTTTAAGAAAGAAAAAATAAATACATACGAAAACAAAATTAAAACGACTGTCGCTATGATTAGCGATGGTTTTTTTTTGAGCACAAGGAGCCTGCATCAGCAGGAGCCATGGATAAAGACTGCAGATGCTTTTCTTTTCTCCCATTGTAAAGCCCGGACTTCCATGTTAAGACCGTGTCTTTCGCATATACCGCCGCTCCCGTCCCTTTACACCGGGTACGCCGATGCTGGATTTTATACCTTCCAGGGATGATTTGATCAGGAAGTTGATGGGCGATTTATCCTTTAACCGCTCAAAGAAAAGCGGGGCGTGTTTACCCCGGTTGTTCTTCCGCAGGATCAGTGTATTAGCCAGCCAGCTGATCAGCCGGTTTTTAAAGCTTTGCTGGGTTGGGTCGTCCCTGTTCACCAGGCGCAGTTTGAGTCTGTGGTAATACATCTGCATGGAACCGGTGGAATAATCTTCATTACCGATGCCGGTCATACTCAGACTATCGAGCTGCCCCCACAATACTTCTGCGCTTACAAGCGGCAGCAGGGCCTGGTTCCATTTTTTCAGATCCAGCGGGCCGGTTTTTAACTGCATACGGAAACGTCCCAGGCTGTCTGTATAGGATTGCTGTACCGAAAGGCGGGTATCCAATGCGCCGATCACATTGGCACGGGCTGTGATGTAAAGACTATCAGAGGGATGAATATCGTAGTTCCGAACAGGGTATAACTGCGCATTCAGGTTATGCACGGGAATAATGCCCAGCCGGTTTGTAACGGGGTTGATCTCCCAATACTCGACGTATGCGCCGGTAGCGCTTACCGTATCGATGTTGATCTTTATCGGGATGTTGAGGATCTGTGCTACAGGCAGGCCTTTATATTTTTTTGCGGTATCCGGTTGGGTTTTGTCTTTGAAGGATAACAGCCGTACAGCGTCTGCATTGAGTTTTCCGATCTTAAGAATGCTTTCATCACCGTAGGCACGCGTGTCAAAGGGGCCTCCGCTGATGGTACCGGTTTGCAGCTTCAGGTAATCTTCATTAAATGCTTTCGCCTTCTTATAATCTTCGATGCTTTGAACAGGTGTCAGACTAAAAGAGTCGGTCTTAAAGAAACCATCTTTGAACTGGAAATTGTACCAGCGGAGATTGTTCTTTGCAGTGGCATAGCTGCCGGTCGCATTCCCTATATAGAGCTGGTCGCTTGCTTTCAGCACTTCCCCAACGTTCCCAAGTGCCCGTGAGTTAAGCGCGATATTGCGGATCTCGCCGGTATCCAGCTTTAGGATGGTATTCTTTTTTCCCAAACTGTCAAATACCAGTTTATCCATAGAATGTACACTCAGCAACGTGCTCCAGTCCAGCTTATCTTCTGCGTTTTTGCTGGCCTTCAGCTGATCCAGTTCAATATTGAGCTTATTGTAGTTGGTTGCAAAGCGGTTGCCGTTGCTATTGTTTAAAAATTCAAAATTGGTGAGATAGGCCTGTAAATTTTTTATAGAAAGCAGCCGGCGATGAGAAGATTCCAGCTCCCGGATGCGCAGGTAGCTGTTCTCCGGTACGCCATCCCACCGGATGGTTTGTACCTCGTTCTTCCTGGTCATAAATTGCAGTTCCAGTTTGGGCCGTTGCAGCAGGGCTTCACCCAGCAGGATTTGCGGCTTTTTTTGCCTTGCCGCCTGGTTACTGTCTTTTTTCCCAAAATGACCGGTAATATCCGGGTCTGTAAGTACAACCTTTTTCAGCTGCAGTTTGCCGTTGATGATCTGGTTAACATAGGGAATGAATATTACCTGCGGGATCTTTATCCGGATGGAATCGGTGCCGGTTGTTTTTTCGAATGCAAGGTTTTGAAGCCGGCTTTCTGCAGCATCATTCAAGATGATCTGGTCAACAGCGATGCGTTGTTCGGGCGCGGTCATCAGGAAATCGGTGCCCGATAAGGCCAGCCCGTTTACCACGATATCAGAGCGCCGGTTCTTACGCAGCTCTTTGATAACAAGCGATTGAAAATAGGAGTGCAGGTTGGTGTTTCCATCCTGGAACTGCAGGGATGTGTTCTTTCCTTCCAGGTCCCGTATCAGGAAATGGTTCAGTGTTTTTTTAGAAAATGCCTTCCCGGGCGTGGATGGTTTGTTTACCCGAACATCCGCCTGTTGCCAACGGATACCAAAAACAGAAAGCCGCTGGTTGGCACTGTCCAGCAGCAGATCGTCGATCCTGGCATTGTTGATATCCGCATGAATTCCGTTCCCGCGCACGGTAACCGTGGTTGCTTTGATGCCGCTGTTTTGATCCAGCCTCGCCTGGTTTAGCGTTACCGACAGTTTGTCTTTTTGAAATAAGGCTTTACTGAAATTGAATACTTTTATGGAATGCCGGATATGCTTTACTTTCCTGGATGCGGTTAGCTCGTCCGGCATCACCGAAAGATTGGCATCGGATAAACTCAGGGTGGCATTTTTCCCCAGGTTCAGCCGGATGTTTCCATTCTGAATACCCAGGGCATCCAGGTTCATCATTGCGCCGATATTGCTGAGCGTTTGAAAAATGCTTTTGTCTTTTTTGGTTTTCTGAGGTATAAGCGTGTATTCGATCTGGGGGTTCAGGAATAACGCGCTGTTGGCGCTGAAAAAATTATCATACAGCAAGGCCTCCCAGGAAAGCCCCCGAAGCTCAAACCGGGGCATTTGTACATTATTAATGACCTTTTTATCCTTGTATTCCCTGAAAGAAAATTTGGTAAGGTTAATGGCGTCATTAACGAATTGCACGCTGTCAAAGGCCAAGGCATACCTTCCGTCCTGCAGCCGGGTTTCGTAGTTATGAAGGGTCATCAGGAATTTGTCTACCTTCACCACCTGTTCATTTCCCTGCCGGATCATGAGGCCCTGTAATTCAAAATTGTTATGGTTGGAGGTAAACGTATTTACTTTTCCCTTCCGGATCGTATTGATGTTAAGGCCGCCGTTTTGTACCACCACATAGTTCAGCATTACATCGCCAAACAATTGCTGCAGCAGGTCGTCGATCTTTTGTATTTTTTTGTTTCGCCGGGATACTTTCTGATCACTGTCGATATCGAGGAAGATATTGGGATTGGCGCTGTAAACCGAATCTGCCTGCACCACTTCCTCATGGTACAGCGTATCGAAGTTGATATTGGTCAGTCTTAATTTATCGAAGTAGATCTTAAAGGCCGTTTTAGAGCTGTCGTCTTTCGTTCCCCGGATGGTGCAGCTGTCAAACTCCACACGCTGATCCTGCAGGGTGAATTTGAAATTCTTAAAGCTCAGCATATACCGGTTGCCCGGGAAAATAATATTCTGATCGTGTGACCGGATATAGATCTCATCGGTGAAGGGGATCTTTTCACCGGAGTTGCTGTTTTTACGGGCAGTGGTACTATCTACCTGCAAACCATCCAGCCGCATATCGATCTTGTTTACTACAAAGGGGGTTTCCTGGGGGCGGGTATTGTCGATCAGTGACAGGCTGCCATCGGTTAAAATAAACCGGTTGATTTTTAGTTCATTGATGGCGTCGTTAATGGAATTGGATACCTTCCCCATTTCCAGCGCTACCGAAAATTTTTCATCGGCGCTATTTTGGGGAGCATCCTTGTTCCGGTCGGCTCTCCGAATCCTTGGATTCAACCGGGTAATGGTTACCGCGGGTGTATAAAGATGGATGGAATCAATCAGGATCTGTTTTCTGAATAAGAGGGGCAGGAAGCCGCGCGCCTTGATCGTAATGCGCTTGGTGTTTACGGTATAAAGTGCACCGGCAGTACTGTCTGTTGAATAAAAAAGAGCGTTCTGAAGCTCGATTTTATTTTTGATCCAGTTGAATTTAAACCGGTCTACTTTAAGCTTTAACCGCCCTTTCGACTGGCGTTCTACGATCTGTTCCAGCGCAGATTCCGCATGATCTATAAACCAGAAGTTGAAGGCTGTAATGAGGGTAGCTACAATACCAAGAACAATGAGCCAGAAGCGGTGCCGCCTTCTCCTGAACCGGAGGCTCAGGCGTGGTAGGTCTTTCAGACGAATCCTGGTCTTCAAAATGTTATTGGTTTATACTTAAAAATAGTGAAAAATACGGAATGTACCTACTAAGTAACAGTATAAATATCAATGTGTTAACAAAGATCCAGGGGATTCGGTATTTGCGGGAACAGGCTACAGAAGGCCTCTGAGGCAGGAATAACCCGGCATTGAAGGTAAGCCATAAAAGCAAGGAGGCACAGCACATTCAGTGATTCTGTGCCTCCTTGGCTGTATTATTTTTTAGCTGATGGCTACTCCGTTGGGGGCTTTTTCATCCGCTGCTACAAACACCAGCTTACCTTCGGCGTCTTCCGCCATCAGGATCATACCATTACTTTCGATACCCCGCATTTTACGGGGAGCCAGGTTGGCTACTACCACCACTTTTTTGCCCGGCAGTGTTTCCGGCGCAAAATGCAGGGCGATCCCGGAAACAATGGTCCGCTTTTCAAATCCCAGATCGATCTCAAGCTTTAACAGTTTATCGGCCTTTTGAACTTTTTCAGCAGTAAGAATAGTACCCGTACGCAGGTCGATTTTAGCAAAATCGTCAAAAGTGATTTCTGACTTGACAGGTGCCTGCACCTGTTCGCCAACAGCTGATGACTGATTACTGACAGCTGATTGCTGATCGCTGATAACTGAAGGCTGACTACTGACAGCTGATAACTGATTACTGACAGCCGCTGCCTCGCTTCCAGCCCTTAATTTTTGCAGTTGCGCTTCTATTTCCGCATCTTCAATTTTTCGGAATAATAATTCGGGCGCTCTTAAGGTATAACCCACGCTGAGAAGGTTGATCTTTCCTGCGTTCTCCCAATCCAGCATACGTTCTACCACCTTCATCATGTGCAACATTTTTTGGGCGGTTTGGGGAAGGAACGGATTGATCAGGATCGCCAGGTTGGCCGTAAGCTGCAGGCAGAGGTGCAAACAGTTATCGATCCGCTGTTGCAGCACGGCCGCTTCCGGATTTTCGGCCGTCATTTGTTTGGCCAGGATCCAGGGCTCTTTTTCCTGCATGTATTTATTGCCTTTGCGGCTTAGGTCGATCACCTCAAACAGCGCATCCCGGAAGCGGAAATTCTCAAGAGCCGTCTGCACTTTCGCTTCCGCCTGCTGAATATCGGAGATCAGTGTTTTGTCGGCTTCATCCAGCAACTCTGTATGTAACTTTGGAACTTTTCCCCCACAAAGCTTATGCATCAGCACAAATGTGCGGTTTACAAAGTTTCCAAAAATTGATACCAGTTCGTTATTAATACGGTCCTGGAAATCTTTCCAGGTAAAATCATTGTCTTTAGTTTCCGGCGCGTTACTGCAAAGCACATAACGCAGGGCGTCTTCGCAGCCGGGAAAATCTTTTACATACTCGTGTACCCAAACGGCCCAGTTGCGACTGGTGGATACTTTCTGTCCTTCAATATTTAAAAACTCATTGGCCGGTACATTATCTGGCAGTACAAAATTGCCATGCGCCTTTAACATAGCAGGGAAGATGATGCAATGGAAAACAATATTATCTTTTCCAATAAAATGCACCAGGCGGGTATCTTCCTGGCACCAGTAGTCGGCCCACTGATCGGTGAGCTCCTTGGTGGCAGAAATATAGCCGATAGGAGCGTCGAACCATACATACAGCACTTTTCCTTCAGCATCCGGCAGGGGAACTTTAATGCCCCAGTTGCTGTCGCGGGTCATGGCCCGGGGTTGTAACCCATTGTCGAGCCAGCTTTTGCATTGTCCGTATACATTGGCTTTCCATTCTTTATGATCCTCCAGGATCCATTCTTTCAGCCATGCTTCATAGTTTTGCAGGGGAAAATACCAGTGTTTGGTCTTTTTCTTTACAGGGATGGCATCACTTAACGTGCTACGTGGGTTGATCAATTGCTCGGGCGACAGGCTGCTGCCGCATTTTTCGCACTGGTCGCCAAAGGCACCGGGATTTCCGCACACCGGGCAGGTACCGGTAATATACCGGTCTGCTAAAAAAGTATGGGTCTTTTCGTCGTAGTATTGTTCCGTTTCCCGTTCTTCAAACAATCCTTTATCATAAAGTACCTTAAAAAAGTCGGCTGCGGTCTGGTGGTGCACCGGGTTGGAGGTGCGGGAATAAATATCGAATGAAATCCCCATCTGCTCAAAGCTTTCTTTGATCTGTGCATGGTATTTATCTACAATATCCTGCGGACTTAACCCTTCCTTCATGGCCCGGATGGTGATAGGCACCCCATGTTCGTCGCTGCCCCCGATCAATTTTACATCTTTTTTCTGTGCTCTTAAATAACGCGCATAAATATCAGCTGGTATATAGCATCCCGCCAGGTGACCGATATGCACGGGTCCGTTGGCATAAGGCAGGGCTGCCGTAATTAAGGTTCTCTTATATTCTTTCATGGATTGTTCTTGCATTAGTCTGCAAAAGTACGACGAATTCAGTGATTTGCATTCGTTTCGGGGATACAGGCAGGGATGAATATGTAAATGGAGCTGGGGCAGATGCGGTGATTTTTGATGAGATTGTTGTGACAAAACAGGGTGCTGAAAATGCCCGCTGCATCAGCCGATGGTCATTGTGTTTGAGGAATCAGGGTGTTGGGATTTATTCCGTATCCTTTCTTCATATGCGCTTCTTCTTTTGATAGATCAATGTTTGAGAACGATCGGTTGTATGTGCAAAAAAGCCGGTTGACTGCGATATCCTGGTGAAAAAACGTTTGGGTACGGAGAATAAAGAATAGGGGAGTACAGACTTCCGGGTACTGAAAAAACACCGTTTTTTAACCAAATGTGGATAAACTTCCTGGCAGGCTATTTTTCTTAGGAATTAACTAACCTATTGATTATGATGGTTTAGTTGTTGTGTTTTGTGACAGGGGATAGCTTTTTGCACATATTTTATGGATATTTTCAGAGGTTATGCACATATTTGTGCAGTATATCCACATGGAAAACTCCCAAACACTCGTTAAAATCGATAGAACCTAATACTGTACTGCATTTCAGCCGATTTCAATTTGTGGATAAATGAAGTGGCGTGAAATTTGGTCAGTAAGTGGGAAAAAGTGTTATTTTGTGTTAAGTTTAGTAGAAATTTAAAGCATCCCGGTTTATGACAGGTTTTCTCGGCGAATTCGAGGCAACAGTAGACGCAAAAGGACGCTTCCTGCTTCCAGCTGGTTTTAGAAAACAGCTGCAGCCGGAGGACGCGGACCGGTTTGTGATTAACCGTGGGTTTGAAAAATGCTTAAGTCTTTACCCGCTTAGCACCTGGAGTCCGCTGGCGGAAAAAATAAACGGGTTGAATGATTTTGATCCTAAAGTACGTGCGTTCAAACGCTATTTTTTAAATGGAGCTACCCTTGTGGAACCTGATACAGCCGGAAGGCTTTTATTACCGGCCTCTTTGAAAGAGTATGCAGCGCTTGAAAAGGACATTGTACTGGTACCGGCAGGTAACCGGATGGAGATCTGGAATACGACTAAATACAAAGAGTTCTTTGATTCATTTTCACCGGATGCATTCAGCGACCTGGCCAGTCAGGTTATGGGCGGATTGTAGCAGCAGATTTTAACGGAGTTATTTTAAAAGTTAAAGGTTGATCAGTTATGGCAAAGGATAAACAAAAAGGAAAACTTGTTGACCCCGAAGCTGCTCAGCCGGAGGGCTACCATGTACCCGTACTGCTGCAGGAGACTATTGCCGCACTGAACATCAGGCCAGACGGCGTTTACGTGGATGTAACCTTTGGCGGAGGCGGACATTCGGCCGCTATTTTGAGCCGGTTGGGAACAAACGGGCGGCTGGTGGCCTTTGACCAGGATGCGGATGCGGCGCAAAACCTGCCCGCCGATGACCGGGTACTGTTTATTCCGCAAAACTTCCGGCACCTGAAACGGTTTCTCCGGCTTCACGCCATTCAAAAGGTAGACGGTATCCTGGCGGATCTGGGAGTAAGCAGTCACCAGTTTGATGAAGCCGGACGAGGATTCAGTATCCGGTTTAATGCAGACATGGACATGCGCATGGATCGCCGGCAGCCGGTAACCGCCTTTGACATCCTGCAAACCTACACAGAGCCGCAATTGCACAAGTTGTTTGAAAAATATGGGGAAGTGACCAACGCAAAAACGCTTGCACGAACCATTGTTGAAACCAGGGACCGGGTGTCTTTAAAAACCATCGACGCATTTAAAAATGCATTGCGGCCGGTGGTAAAAGGAAATCCGAATAAATATTTCGCCCAGGTTTTTCAGGCGCTGCGTATTGAAGTAAACCAGGAGCTAGAAGCGCTGAAAGACCTGCTGGAACAGGCAAAGGAAGTGGTAAAGCCCGGAGGGCGTATAGCGGTCATAACCTTTCATTCGCTGGAAGACCGGCTGGTAAAACAGTTCTTTAGGGAAGGAAGTTTTGAAGAAAAAGAAGAGAATCCCTTTGTGCAGCATTCGGTAGAAAAAGTATTTACCGTCATTACCCGGAAGCCGGTAACTGCCGGTGAAGAAGAACTAAAGAAAAACACAAGATCAAGGAGTGCCAAACTGAGGGTAGCGGAAAGGATTTAAGGTTTTCAATCAAATAGTAAAAATCAACCCCGAAGGGGTGTAATAATTATATAGTGACAGAGAAAAAAGAAAAAGAGCTCCGGTGGAACTGGAAAAAAGTACTCAACTACCAGTCCATTGTAAAACAGGTTCCCTTCTTGTTTTACCTGGCTTTTTTAGCAGTCATTTACATCTATAACGGACATATGGCCGATAAAACGGTACGCAAAATAAATGCAACGGCAAAAGATGTAAAAGAGCTGCAGTGGGAATACAAGAGCCTGAAGAGTGAAGTGATGTTCCGCAGTAAACCCAGCGAGCTGGCAAAAGCATTGCAACCGCTTGGATTAAATGAATTACAGGAGTCGCCTTATGTATTAAAAGACTCATTGGAACAATATATGCAAACCACACATAAATATTAAGCGGCAGTGGAGATCAAAAAAGACATATTGTGGCGGGTGTATCTCTGTTTTATCGGGATTGTGCTGCTTTGTACGCTGGTATTGGGACGGGCAACCGTTATTCAGCGGGTACAGGGCGAACATTGGAGAAGCATGGGCGACAGTATGCACCAGAAGATCGTGGAGATCAATGCCGACCGGGGAACCATCTTTAGTGAAGACGGACAAATGCTAAGCACTTCCCTTCCACAGTTTGATATTTATATGGATTTTATGGCGGATGGATTGCGCCAGAAGGATGGTAAAGTATATAAGGAGTACATTGATTCTTTTGCGGTGGCGATGGCCGATTATTTTAAAGATAAAACCGCCAAACAATATCGCAAAGAGTTTGATGATGCTTATAATAAAGGGAGCCGCTATTTTGCATTAAAGAAGAAGATCTCGTTTGAAGACTTTAAGGCACTGCGCAGTTTTCCGCTGATCCGCCTGGGAAAGAACAAAAGCGGCATCATTGTAGATGAAACCAACAAACGGATTGCGCCCTTTGGCTTGCTGGCCAATCGTACCATTGGCTTAAGCCGGGAATATGTGAACAGCGAAGGCAAGATCAAAAAGATGAACGTAGGGCTGGAAATGAGCTACGACAGCCTGCTCAACGGGCAGAACGGACAGCGGGTGGTACGTTATATTTCCGGTGGTGCCGTGCCGGTGGAAGGTTTCCAGGTAGAGCCGGAAGATGGCAAGGATATTTATACGACCCTGGATATAAATATGCAGGATGTAGCCGAAGTGGCATTGCTGCGTATGTTGCAGTCGACCCATGCTGAATATGGCACGGCGATCGTAATGGAAACAAAAACCGGGAAGATCAAGGCGATGGCCAACCTGGGGCGCCGGCCGAATGATACTACCTACTGGGAAAATGACAACTATGCCCTGCGGGTAACAGAGCCCGGTTCAACAGTGAAAATTGCAGCCTTTCTTGCAGCGCTGGATAAAGGTTCTTCAAAGCCGGGCGACCTTTTTGAAGTGGGCAGTTCGGCGCGGATGCAGGTAGGCCCCCGGATCGTAACAGATGCGCATGCAATGCCCAAACCGGTACTGACGATTGAAGAATGTATTGCGCATAGTTCAAATATCGGGATGGGAAAAGTAGGGATGAAGGCCTTTGGAAAAGAACCGGAAGAATTTAAACAATACCTGACCAAATATCACCTGGATAAAAAATCGACCATTGACCTGAGCTCCGTTCCCGCTCCAAAAATTGCGCCGCTTCAAAAGGATCATGGCGGGCTGATGAACCTGATCACCATGAGTTTTGGCTATGCCATCCAGATAAGCCCTATGCAACTGCTGACCTTATATAATGCAATTGCCAATAACGGAACAATGGTAAGCCCTTATCTCGTAAACAGCATCCGGAATAAAGGGATCGTGGTAAAACAAATGGGCACCAGGGTATTGGAGGAAGAAATCGCAAAACCCTCAACTATAAAGGCGGCCAAAAAAAGCCTGGAAATGGTAATTACCGAGGGCTCGGGGAAAAAAGTTTTTGAAGGCGTACCTTTTAAAATAGCCGGTAAAACCGGTACGGCACATGTGGCTGATGGCGGTACCAAATATGGACATGGCATTTACCAGGCTTCCTTTGCCGGTTATTTTCCGGCGGAGAACCCCCAGTATTCATGCATTGTGGTGATCCGTACCCGGGCAGGCGCCGGCCTGTATTATGGCGGACAGCTGGCAGCGCCGGTTTTCCGTGAGATCGCAACCAAGATCTACTCCATGTATGTAGAACGCAAAACCCCCAAAAGCTATGAAGGCACTACAGACAGTACCAGCTACTTTTACGCAGGTAGTGCTACAGCAATAAAGAATGTACTGGGAATGCTGAACATTCCGTTTGTAGATTCCCTGCAAACAAGCCGCTGGGCAACCATGTACGCTAAGAAATTTAAACCGGTGATCACCGGTAATACGGTACGGGCAAATGTAATGCCCAGTGTAAAGGGAATGGGTCTCCGGGATGCGATCAGTTTACTGGAGCCTATGGGACTACGGATAAAAGTACAGGGAAGCGGAAAAGTGCAGGGGCAGTCGATTGCACCCGGTGCTTCTTTTGCAAAAGGACAGGCAGTGATTTTAAATCTGGCATAAATCGGATAGGTGCAGTTACAGGATATCTTATATAAAACCCAATTGCTGGCGGTACAGGGAAGTACGGCTGTAGACATCAGTGCGGTGGCAATTGATTCGCGTGCCATAAAGCCCGGGGCGGTTTTTGTTGCGGTGAAAGGCAGCGTAGACGGGCACCAGTTCATTGACAGCGCCATTCAAAACGGGGCGGTTGCCGTGGTGTGCGAAACCCTTCCGGAAAACAGCAGCGAAGATATCGCGTATGTGCAGGTGGCCAATACCGCAGCTGCGGCGGGGATCATGGCGCACAATTTTTACGGCCAGCCTTCTACCCGGTTAAAGCTGGTAGGGGTAACCGGTACCAATGGTAAAACGACCATTGCAACCCTGTTGTACCAGTTGTTCAGCAGCATGGGCATTACCTGCGGTTTAATCAGCACGGTACAGAATCGCATCGGCGGAGAAACGCTGGAAGCCACACATACAACGCCGGATGCAGTAAGTCTGAATCGCCTGCTGGCGCAGATGACGGATGCCGGATGCGCGTATGCCTTTATGGAAGTAAGCTCACATGCCATTCACCAGCACCGCATCGAAGGGTTGCAGTTTGCAGGTGGCATTTTCAGCAATATCACCCATGATCATCTCGATTATCATAAAACATTTGATGAATACATCCGCGTAAAGAAGACCTTCTTTGATCAGTTGCCGAAAGAGGCGTTTGCGCTGACCAATATGGATGACCGGCGGGGTATGGTAATGGTACAGAACACAAAGGCGGCCATAAAAACCTATTCCTTAAAAACCACCAGCGATTTTAAGGGGAAGATCCTCGACAATAATATTATGGGATTGCACATGATGGTGGATGAGCAGGAAGTGCATTTTCGCCTGATCGGGGAATTCAATGCCTATAACCTGCTGGCGGTTTATGGTGCGGCGGTTTGCCTGGGGGAAGAAAAAATAACCGTATTGCAGGCCCTGAGTGTACTGAGCGGAGCTGCCGGAAGATTTGAATACCTGGTGTCTCCAAATGAAAAGGTGATCGGTATTGTAGATTATGCCCATACGCCGGACGCATTGCTGAATGTGCTGGCCACCATTAAAAAATTAAGAAAAGGTTTTGAGCAGGTCATCACCGTGGTAGGCTGTGGCGGCAACCGGGATAAGACCAAACGCCCGGTTATGGCGGAAGTGGCCTGTGAATATAGCGATAAGATCATTTTTACCAGTGACAATCCCCGGAACGAAGATCCACAGGACATTATCAAGGATATGGAAGCGGGTGTACCGGCCGGAGCGCGGAGAAAATGTTTGTCGATAACAGACCGGCGGGAGGCCATTAAAACAGCACTGAGCCTGGCAAATCCATCCGATATCGTGCTGGTAGCAGGAAAGGGGCACGAAACCTACCAGGAAGTAAACGGCATCCGGAACCATTTTGATGACCGCGAGGTGTTGAAGGAAACTTTTGAATTGTTGGGAAAATAAAAAAACATTAGGGTTTGACGTTGAATGCGGATAGATAACAGGATGACACATTTTCAAATTTTCAAATTGACACATTTTCATATTGTTTAATTATGTTATATCATCTATTTGAGTGGTTTAAGCAGAACGGCATCAATTTCCCCGGCCGTAACCTTATGGAATTTATTACGTTCCGGGTGATGATGGCGGTTTTGCTGGCGCTTACGATCACCCTGATATTTGGTAAACGGCTCATCAATATCCTGCGGGCCAGGCTGGTAGGCGAATCCGTAAGAGACCTGGGTCTGGCGGGTGAGCAGGCAAAGAAAGGAACCCCCACCATGGGAGGAATCATCATTATCCTGGGGATCCTTGTACCCACCTTACTTTTTGCACGTCTGAATACGGTGTATATCCTGCTGATGTTATTTGCTACTGTTTGGTTGGGGGCCATCGGGTTTCTGGACGACTATCTGAAACTGCGTGCCAAACGCATTGCCCGCGAAAAAGGCGAAGCGTACAAAAAACAGGATCGGGACGGGCTGGCCGGCTGGTTTAAAATTTTTGGACAGGTGGTGTTGGGCATTACCGTAGGATCGGTATTATACTTTAACAGCAATGTAAAGATCTGGCGTGAATACATTGGTACGCCCAATGCCAGTGTTCCGGAAACGGAAGTGATCACAAAAACGGTAAATAACCGTACCAAGCACTTTGTAGCTACCAAGGCTCCGATTACTACCATACCTTTTGTAAAAAATCACGAGCTTGATTATTCTATTTTCCTGCCAAAGGCGCTGAAGCAATATGCGTGGGTATTGTACATCCTGATCGTCGTGTTTATCATTACTGCGGTGTCAAACGGAGCCAATATCACCGACGGGCTCGATGGACTGGCCACGGGTACTTCCGCCCTGATCGGCGTCATGCTGGGCATCTTCGCCTATGCCAGCGGTAACTTCAATTTTGCCGATTACCTCAATATTATGTATATCCCCAACCTGGGCGAGTTGTCCATCTTCCTGGCTGCCATGATTGGTGCCTGTGTAGGATTTCTCTGGTATAATTCGTACCCGGCCCAGGTATTTATGGGCGATACCGGAAGTTTAACCCTTGGGGGAATTATCGCCTCCATCGCGATCATTGTGCACAAGGAACTGCTCATCCCTATTTTCTGTGGCGTATTCTTTGTGGAACTGCTGAGTGTAACCCTGCAGGTAACGTATTTTAAATATACCAAGAAAAAATATGGAGAAGGACGGCGGATCTTCCTGATGAGCCCGCTGCATCATCATTTTCAAAAAAGAGGATACCATGAGTCCAAGATCGTAACCAGATTCTGGATCCTGCAGATCCTGCTGGTAGTGGTATGTATCGTAACCTTAAAGCTGAGATAAGGAATGAAAAAACGGCTGGTCATACTGGGGGGAGGCGAAAGTGGCGTAGGCGCGGCGTTGCTGGCAAAGCAGCAGGGGTATTCCGTTTTTTTATCCGACGGCGGTTCTTTGAAGGAGATCTATCGCAGCGAACTGCGGCAGGCAGGTATCGAATGGGAGGAAGAAGGGCACACGGAGGAAAAGATACTGGGTGCGGATGAAGTGGTTAAAAGTCCTGGCATTCCCGAAAAAAATGAGCTGGTAAAAAAAATACGCACAAAGCAGATACCGGTGATCAGCGAAATAGAGCTGGCATACCGCTTTGCGGGCGATAGCCGCATCATTGCCATTACCGGCAGCAACGGCAAAACCACCACTACATCACTGATCCATCATATCTGTGTGGTGGGCGGCCTGGATGCAGCGCTAGTGGGCAATATCGGTACCTCCTTTGCAAAACAGGTGGCTACGGACCCCAAGCCGGTATACGTGGTGGAGATCAGCAGTTTTCAGCTGGATGATATTGACACCTTCCGGCCGCATATTGCCGTGCTGACCAATCTCACCGAAGATCACCTGGATCGCTATGAATACAAATTCGAAAACTATATAAAGAGCAAGTTCCGCATTGTAAAGAACCAGCTGGCAACAGACTATTTTATATACAATGCAGATGACCCGGTAACCAAGGAATCAATAGACAAATTCAATATTCAATCAATTCAACTACCGATTAGCATGGAAAGAGAAAATAACGCGGCTTTCATCAAGGATGGCGATATGTATGTAAGAACGGGTGAGGATTTTATGAACATGAGTATTTATGACTTTACACTAAAAGGTAAACACAACCAGTATAACACTATGGCAGCGTCCGTTACAGCGGCAACAATGGACATCCGCAAGGAAAAGATCCGTGAAGCAGTTCAAACGTTTCAGAACCTGGAACACCGCATGGAACATGTAGCTACCATCAGGGGCGTTGAGTTTATTAACGATAGCAAAGCCACTAACGTAAACTCTACCTGGTATGCGCTGGAAAGTATGGAAAAGCCTACGGTGCTGATCCTGGGCGGGGTAGACAAAGGAAATGATTATTCGCTGATGGAAGATATGGTAAAGGAAAAGGTAAAGGCCATTGTTTGCCTGGGCTTGGACAATACAAAAATTCATGCGGCCTTTAAAGACAGTGTACCGGTGATCGTTGATACCGCCAGCGCGGCGGAAGCCGTGGGCGCTGCATTTGCACATGCAGAAAAGGGTGATGTGGTATTGCTGAGCCCGGCCTGCGCCAGCTTTGATTTGTTTAAAAATTATGAAGACCGCGGCACGCAGTTTAAACGCGCGGTAATTGAATTGTAAAAGTATATCCGGAAAAATGGCAGCAACAGCAGAAATAGAAACAGGGGAAGAAGCCGTAAAGCCCAGGCGCTGGAAAGGCGGACTGGATCAGCATGCCCGGGGCGATAAAGTGATCTGGGCCCTCGTGGTGCTGCTTACACTGGTATCCCTGCTAACCGTTTATAGTGCTACAGGCTCTTTGGCATATAAAAAATATAAAGGGAACACAGAAGTATACCTGTTTAAGCAGGTGATCTTTATCCTGCTTGGCTTTGCGGTGGTTTATTTTGCCCACCGGGTCAACTACACCATTTATTCCAAGGTGGCACGGATCCTGTTCATACTCAGTATTCCCTTACTGGCTTATACGTTGTTCTTCGGTGTAAAGATGAATGAGGGCAGCCGGTGGATCCGGGTACCACTCATCAATATGACCATGCAGACCTCGGATCTGGCCAAGCTGGCGCTGTTCATGTATCTCGCGCGCCTGCTCAGCAGAAAGCAGCAGGTGATTAAAAGTTTTAAGAAAGGCTTCCTGCCGGTGATCCTTCCCATTGGAATTACCTGTTTGCTCATAGCTCCCGCCAACTTGTCCACAGCACTGCTGCTGGGCGCCAGCTGCATGATGTTGCTGTTTATTGGCCGGGTAAGTGTAAAGCACCTGTTGCTGGTGGCCGGTGTGGCCCTGATTCCGCTGATTATGCTGGTAATGACAGCAATGGTGCGGCATAAAAGCGGGAAGGATGTAGACACCACCGAAACCACACAGGCGGTAAAAAAAGCAACCGGGGGATTAACCACCCGGGTAGACACCTGGATCGGACGTGTAGAAAACTTTATCTATGGTGGTAAAGAGGCAGACAATGATGAAATGTACCAGGTAAACCAGGCAAAGATCGCCATTGCAAAAGGTGGTTTTGTAGGTGTGGGGCCGGGTAACAGTACCACAAGAGACTATCTTCCGCAAGCGTATAATGATTTTATTTTCGCCATTATTATTGAGGAATATGGACTTATCGGAGGCGCGTTTATTCTTTTTATATATATCGTGTTCCTCTATCGCTGCATCCGGATCTTTAAAAGATGTCCGTTTGCTTTCGGCGCATTTTTGGCACTGGGACTGAGCTTTACCCTGGCCATCCAGGCGGTGGCCAATATGGCGGTAACGGTAAATCTTTTCCCGGTAACGGGGGTTACCCTCCCCCTGGTAAGTATGGGCGGATCCAGCTTTCTTTTTACCTGTCTGGCCATCGGCATTATTCTCAGTGTATCCCGTAACGTGGAAAATATGGAGCGCCCGCAGCCGGTAGCGGAGGAAGTGGGGGAAGAAGAAGAAGTTCCGGCAGAGGTGGTAGAAGTAGCAATTGCAGAAAAAACAGATGCATAAAAAAATGATCATAGCAGGCGGAGGAACAGGAGGACATATCTTCCCGGCCATTGCTATTGCCCATGCGTTACAGCAGCAAGACCCTTCCATACAGATCCTGTTTGTAGGCGCTCGTGGAAAAATGGAAATGGAGAAAGTGCCGCAGGCGGGCTATGAAATTAAAGGATTGGATATTGCGGGTTTTAACCGCAGCTCTTTGATAAAAAATATTGCACTGCCGTTTAAGCTGGTAAAAAGCTTTTTCCAGGTGCGTAAGATCTTCCGGTCGTTCCGGCCGGATGCAGTGATCGGGGTGGGAGGCTATTCAACCTTCCCGGTACTGAAATATGCGCAGTCGAAAGGGATCCCCACCTTCATACATGAGTCGAATTCTTTTGCCGGCAAAGCCAATATCATGCTGGGTAAGAATGCCACAAAAGTATTTACGGCAACTGATGGTATGGAGCGGTTTTTCCCGGCAAAAAAGATTATGGTAACGGGCAACCCGGTAAGACAGGCCATCGCCGCCATGAACATGAGCCGGGAGCAGGCGCTGCAGTATTTTTCACTGGTGCCGGATAAGCTCACGGTGCTGGTGGTTGGGGGCAGTTTGGGCGCACGTTCCATTAATGAAGCGGTGCTTGCTCATATAAACGACCTGCTCAAGGCCGGTTTACAGCTGATCTGGCAAACCGGGAAAACCCTGTCGAAGGAAGCCATGGAAATGGCTGTAGAGCACCGGGAAATATGGGCCAACCCGTTTATCACGGAAATGCAGAACGCATATGCAGCAGCGGATATAATTGTGGCAAGAGCCGGAGCCATGACGGTAGCGGAGATCTGTGTGGCCCGCAAGCCGGTCATTTTTGTGCCCTATCCCTTTGCCACGGAAGACCATCAAACCGTAAATGCGTTGCAGTTGGTAAATAAAGGCGCAGCCTGGATGGTAAAAGACAGTGACGCCAAAGACCAGGTTGTAGAAAAAGTGATCGAACTGGCAAAAGATGCAGCAACACGCCGTTACATGAGCGAAACGCTGGCGGGGTTGTCGATAACGGATGCCGATGAGCGGGTTGCCAGCGAAATTTTAAAAACAATATAACGTGCAGATAAAAAAAATAGGGGATTTAGAGCGGGTCTACTTTATAGGCATCGGGGGCATTGGGATGAGCGCCCTTGCACGTTATTTTCATTCAAAGGGAATTGCTGTAAGCGGGTACGATAAAACGGAAACGGCACTGACAAAAGCATTGGTGGCAGAGGGAATGCCGGTTCATTATGAAGACGATCCGGCACAGGCACCCAAAGATGCCGACTGGGTAGTATACACTCCTGCCGTGCCTGCAGATCATAAGGAGTTGAACCAGTATAGGGAACAGGGATACCCGGTGATGAAACGAAGCGAAGTGCTGCAGCAGATCACCGAAAGTTCTTTCAATATTTGTGTGGCAGGTACACATGGCAAAACCACCACCACTACCATGATCGCTCATTTATTGCGCGATAGCGGGTATGGCTGCAATGCCTTCCTGGGAGGAATTTCGGCCAATTATAATACCAATTTCTGGAGCAGTGAGAAGGATGTTTGTGTGATTGAAGCAGATGAATATGACCGTAGTTTTTTAAAACTTAGCCCGGATGTAGCGGTGGTAACGGCTATTGATCCGGATCACCTGGATATCTATGGCACGGCGGAGCATGTGCGGCAGGCGTTTGCTGATTTTGCACAACGGCTGAAAAGAGGTGGGCTGCTGATCCGGAAAATCGGTATCGGCCGGGAGCTGAGGGCGGAACGCATGTGGCAGTACAGTTTGCAGAATGACAATGCCAATATTTATGCGGCCAATATCAAAATGCAGGATGGCGGCTATGTATTTGATGTGGTGCTGCCGGCACAGGTGATCGAAGGGCTTCAGCTGAACATGGGAGGCATGCACAATGTGGAAAATATGGTGGCGGCCATTGCGGTGGCCGGTTCTTTGAATATTGACCCGGAAAAAATAAAAACGGCAGTGGCTTCGTTTAAAGGAGTAAAGCGCCGGTTCGAGTACATTATCAAACAAAATGACCTGGTGTTTGTAGATGATTACGCACATCATCCGGAGGAACTGAAAGCGTTGATAAATAGTGTAAAAACGCTGTTCCCTCAAAAGAAATGTACGTTAATTTTCCAGCCGCATTTGTACAGCCGTACAAGAGATTTTGCCCAGGATTTTGCTGCTGTTTTGAGCATGGTAGACAAGGCAGTCTTATTGCCGGTTTATCCTGCACGGGAACAACCGATACCCGGAATTGAAAGCAATACTATTGCTGAGTTGATGAACGGGGGGGCACCTGTATTAATGACAAAAGAGGCGTTGTTGAAATGGATCGAGGAGGACTTTTCCAAAAATCGTGAAAAGGAATTCGGAGAAGTGATCATTACCGCGGGCGCCGGTGATATTGATAAATTAGTAGGACCTGTAAAAGACCGATTAGTAAAATAAAGTGGTAAGGAAAAGAGCGATAAAAAGAATGTTGCTGACACTCATGTGGCTGAGTGTGGGAGCCGGTATGTTTACCCTGATCGTTGCCGCTATGCGGTCGCAGGATGGAAGCAACTGCAAGGGATACGAGATCCGGATCCGTGGAGCGCAGGGCGGAGGAAGTTTGTTTACTTCCGAGGACCAGATTGTAAAGCTGCTCAAAGAAGCATCGGGCGGGGACGTAAAGGGGCAGCGCAGATCGGCGTTCAACCTGCCGCGTATGGAAGACCTGCTGGAACAGAGTTCCTGGGTATACAATGCCGAATTGTATTTTGACAATAAAGATATCCTCCGGGTGAATGTTACCGAACGGAAGCCGCTGGCCCGCGTGTTTACCAGCAACGGCCAATCCTTTTATATTGATGAAGCCGGAAAACAAATTCCGCTTTCAGGAAAAATTTCGCTGGATGTTCCTGTTTTCACCGGTTATCCCAATGCCCGGATCATGCATGCGGGCGACAGTGCCCTGCTGGAGAACATGATCGCTGCGGCTTCGTTTATCAACAGTGATTCCTTCTGGGTTTCGCAGGTTTCACAAATTGATATCCGTAAATGCGGGGCCGACTGCTGGAATATGGAAATGGTGCCGGTAGTGGGTAATCACCGGGTAGATCTGGGCGATGGCAGTGATATTGCTTCAAAATTTCACCGGCTGTACCTGTTTTATGACCAGGTGCTGAAGCGTACCGGTTTTGACAAATACAAACGGATCGATGTACAATACAATGGCCAGGTAGTAGGTGTGAAGGGCGATTACTCAAAACTGGATTCCCTGCAGCTGCGTAAGAATATTGAAGAGCTGTTGCAACAGTCGCGCAAGGCCAATGATCTGATCGAAGTAGCGCAGGTGGTGCCAGGTGCGCCATTGGTGGCCACCGATACCGCATCCGATACGAAGCTGCCGTACGAACGGCTGGCCGGAGAAGTGGAGATGGATACACTGGATATACTTCCGGCAGATGCAAAACCGGAACCGGTTGCAGCGGCCGCGCTCGTAGCAAAAGCAGCAGCGCCGGCCGAAAAAGAACCGGTTAAGCACACACCTGCACGGGAAGTGCAAAGAACCCGGGACGAAAAGAAACCGGAACCCAGGCATATCACAAAGAGTGAAGCACATAAAACAACCGGTTCAAAACCCGCAGTGAAGGCAGGTGCCAAACCGCCGGAAAAAAAAGAAACCGCTAAAAAAACGACAGCAACACCTGCCGGCAACAAGAAAGCGGTTTCAAAAGAGAAGGCGGAGGTAAAAAAGCCGGCTTCCTCAAAAAAGACAACAGAAAAGAAAGCGACCGCCAAAAAAACACCCACTAAAAAGAACAACTAAAAACGAAGTATATGAATCCTGAACAACCCATTATCGTAGGACTGGACATTGGAACCACCAAGATTGCTGTTATTGCCGGGCGCAAAAACGAGTTCGGAAAGCTGGAAATTCTTGGATTTGGCAAGGCAAACTCCAATGGAGTAAAGCATGGCCAGGTATTGAATATCGATGAAACGATCAAAGCCATCAAACAGGCACTGGAAAATTGTTTGTCGGTAAATCCGAACCTGAACATTGGAGAAGTGTATGTGGGTATTGCAGGGCATCACATAAAGAGTCTGCAAACGCGCGGCGATATTGTGCGGGAAAGCGAAGAAGAGGAGATCACCCAGGCGGAGGTAGACCTGCTGATCAGCAAACAATACAAAACCTATATTCCGGCAGGCGACCAGATCATTGATGTGATCCCGCAGGAGTATACGATTGACAATATGCCCAATATCGTGCGCCCGATCGGGTACAGCGGCGTAAAGCTGGGTGCAAACTTTCACATCATCACCGGCGATAAAAATGCCATCCGCAATATCAACCGCAGTGTGGAGAAAGCAGGCTTATATACCAAAGACCTTGTATTGCAGCCATTGGCGTCCGCAGCAGCGGTAATGGGACAGGAAGACCTGGAAGCAGGTGTAGCCATTGTAGATATCGGTGGCGGTACAACCGATCTGGCCGTATTTGCCGATGGTGTATTACGGCATACAGCGGTGATTCCTTTTGCAGGAGAAAACATCACCAACGATATTAAAACCGGTTTAGGCGTATTAAAAAGCCAGGCAGAGCAGATGAAAACACAGTTTGGCAGTGCCCTGGCCAATGAGGCAAAAGCCAATGCATATATTACCATTCCCGGTTTACGCGGCATGCCGGCAAAAGAGATCAGCGTAAAAAATCTGGCCAATATCATCCAGGCCCGTATGAGCGAGATCCTGGACTTTGTAACCTATCACCTGAAACAGATTGGTATGGATAACCGCCATCTCAACGGAGGCATCGTGCTCACCGGTGGTGGTTCGCAGTTACGGCACCTCATTCAGCTGACGGAATATGTAACCGGCTTACCGGCGAGAATCGGTTTACCAAATGAGCACCTGGCTGCAGGGCATATCGAAGAGCTGGCTAAACCAACCTACTCCACCTGCCTGGGATTGATCCTGAAAGGCTATGATGATTTTGAAAATAACCGTAAAGTATTTGAGAAAAGTTTTATCAATATCCCGGTACCCCAGGATCTGATCCGGTCAAACGTCGTGGCAGCCGTGCAGGAAGAGGTACTGGTTACAGAAGGAAACGCCGTTGCTTCCGTAGAAAAAAGACAACCGCTGAGGAACTTCTGGGACAAATTTAAAAACGGAATCATCGACATTTTTAAAGAAGAAGAAGACGGACACCTGTAAACACGATTTCAACAACAACTATAATTAACCCATTTACAAAACAGGTTTTCATGGAAGGGAAACCACAAATTTTTAAAAGATGATACATTTTGATTTACCTAAAGAACAGTCCTCCATCATCAAAGTGATTGGAGTAGGCGGTGGCGGCGGCAACGCTGTTAATCATATGTTCAGTCAAAACATCGACGGCGTAAACTTCATTATTTGTAATACCGATGCCCAGGCGCTTTCAAACAGCCAGATCCCCAACCGCATCCAGCTGGGACCCCAGCTGACATCCGGACTGGGCGCCGGAGCTAATCCTGAGATCGGCCGCCAGGCTACCGAAGAGTCACTGGAGGAGATCAAACGTATCGTTGAAGTAAACACCAAGATGGCATTCATCACCGCCGGCATGGGTGGTGGTACCGGTACGGGCGGCGCTCCCATCATTGCAAAGATCTGCAAAGACCTGGGCGTACTTACCGTGGGTATTGTTACCATGCCTTTTGCTTATGAAGGAAAGAAGCGCCATAAACAGGCGGAAGAAGGTATTAAGATCCTGAAACAATATGTAGATACCTTGCTGGTGATCAGCAATGATAAATTGCGTCATCAGTTCGGGAACCTGAAAATGCGGGAAGCCTTTGAAAGGGCAGACAACGTACTGGCTACGGCGGCTAAATGTATCACAGATGTGATTAACAGTACCGGCCAGATCAATGTAGACTTTGCGGATGTTTGTACCGTAATGAAGAACGGTGGTGTAGCCATCCTGGGAAGTGCCACGTCTTCCGGCGAAAACCGCGCACAACGTGCGATAGAAGAGGCGCTGAACTCACCGTTGCTGAATGACAATGATATCCGGGGTGCAAAATGGATCCTGATCAATATTAACTCTGCAGAAGGTGATTCGGAATTTACCATGGATGAGGTAGAAGTGATCCAGGCGCATTTATTAAGCCAGGCCGGAGAAAATACCGATGTGATCCTTGGTTTGGGTTATGATAATTCTCTGGGAGATGAGATCGGTATCACCCTCATTGCTACCGGCTTTGAAAATAAAGATCCGTTTGTAAAGCCCGTGTTGAAAAAAGAAGAGCAGGATGAAGGTAAGATCGTAATGACCCTGACCCCCCAGCAAAATACGGCTCCTAAAATAGAAGCGAAGGTGGAGCAACCGGAGGTGATCGAACATGAACTGAAAGAGGCCGAAAAAAGCCTGGGATTGCAGGTAGATCCGATGATGCCTAAACTGATCGATGAACCGATGTTTGCGGACGTGCCCATGCCAACACTGGCAGATATGTCGGACCTTGGTTACGGAAAAGAAACGGCAGATATTCATTACAGCCTGTCTACTGAAGACAACGAAAAGATTGGTACGCATGCAGAGCCGGAAGCAGCACCGGAAGTGATTGTAGAAGTAGTGGCTGCAGAAGAAGAGGCATTTTATTCGCCTTCAGTGCCCGCTGAAAACCGCGTTATGGAAGAGCCGGTAGCCGGCGAGCAGGACCTTTCTGCAGGAGTGGGTGTACGCAGCTACCTGGAAAAACCTTCCAATATTTATGCTGAGCAAAAACGGGAAGAAGTAGTAGCAAAAGCTCCGGTACCGGATCCGGTTCCCGAGGAAAAAATGGAACTGGTAGAAAAGATCGACCTGGTAAGGGAAGAAGTAAAGGTGCCGCAGCACAACACCGAGCGGGAAATGCCGGTGCAGCAGCAGCCCCAGTTAAGCCAGGAAGAAGAAATGCAGCTGCAAAAAAGAAAACAGGTAGAGCGGTTGCAAAAACTGCGGAATCTTTCCTTTAATGTAAACGGAAGCGATCCCAACAGCGAATATGAAACCGTGCCGGCTTATATACGCCGCAACATGGAATTACAGGACAATTCCAATCATATCGAAAGTTATTACAGCAAGTTTGAAATAAGCTCCGATGATAAAAATCAGGGTCAGATCAATACCATTAACACCTTCCTGGATGGTAAAAAACCAGACTGATTCCTGTGGAAATTCAATTCCCGCAGTTAGCGGGATGGAGTTTGGGTGTATAGTTTATAGTTGTAGCCCCGGCAGTTATCTGCCGGGGCTTATTGTTTTCGGTAATTTAAAGTAGCAGGGGGCAAATACATCCGGTTGGTGTATTGGTTGATCCGCTTAATACCTTATACCATTAAGGATCCAAACCGCTTTCAAAGATGTTCGGGGGAAGTCAAAGTCGGATTATAGCCAGGGGGCATTCTGAACTTGTTTATGTAACTGCTTACCGGGGATGTTTTATGAGCGGGCACGTGCCTTCACTTCTTCCGCCACAAACGCTTCGATCTCCTCAAAAAGCGTCCGGTCGCGCGGCTGTCCCTTGGTGGTTTCCTCAAATTTGTCGGTCAGCTCCCGCGCAAGTTGGTACAGCGCTTCTGTGGCACTCCGGTTCAGCATTTCATTAAAGTTTTTGGCCTGGTTGGGTTCTTCAATATCCCGCAGGTAACAAAGCGCTTCCACCACTTCAAAATGGGTCTTCTGCCAGGAGTCGAAACCGTTTGGAAATACTGTTATAGACATACGCAACTATTAAAGATGACAAAACTGGATGATTGCCAATATAACGAAAATAGCGCAGTTGGCCAAGATCGGCCCCAAAGCCGCGCCAGCGCTGGAACACCGCGATTGAGAACGGGTTTATCTAAACGCAGTATACATTGAAAGTAGTTGGCTGAACGGTGCTGCTGCTATATTCTGTGCTTCATTGGCTGACAGATCAGATCAGGAACCCTTCAATTTTTTCAAATCCTTTTGCAGGCGGTAATCCTTCCCAAAGAACCTGGTAGATGGTTTCGGCGATCGGCATTTCTGCTTTCAGCGATTTGTTCGTATTGTAAATGCATTTAGCCGCATTATAGCCTTCGGCTACCATACGGAGTTCCAGTTGTGCGGCCTGAACACTGTATCCTTTACCGATCATATTGCCGAACGTGCGGTTACGGCTGTACAGCGAATAACAGGTTACCAGCAGATCGCCCAGGTACACCGATGCGGAGTAGTTGGCATATTTTTTTTCGGGCTCATCTATATCGGTATGCTCACCCACCACAATGTGTTCCGCCCCGAATTTTCTTAGGAAGCCGGCCATCTCATCCGCGCTGTTGGCAATATATACACTCTGGAAATTATCGCCGTAGTCCAGCCCGTGCGCGATACCCGCGCCCAGTGCATAAATATTTTTTAACACCGCGGCATACTGCACACCCAGTATATCGGTGTTTACAATGGTATTGATAAATGATGACTGAAAGTGACCCGCAATTTTTGCGGCCATTGGTTCGTCAACACCTGAAAAGGTAAGATAAGAAAGTTTTTCGGCGGCCACTTCCTCCGCATGACAGGGGCCCAGTACCGCGAAATAATTTTTTAAGGAAACATCAAAATGCCGTTCCAGGTATTCATTCAGCAAAATATTTTCGCCGGGAAGGATGCCCTTGATGGCGGAGAGGAGCTTTTTGTGTTTAAAAACATCCGGCGATAATTCCTGCAGGCTTTCGGCAACATAGGCCGAAGGCATAGCAAGGATCAGCACTTCCGACCGCTCTACCACGGCATGCAGGTCGGTTGTTAAGAACAGCAGTTTGGTATTGAGTACTGCTGCGGTAAGATGTTTGGGGTTGTGATGCCGTTGCTTAATAAAACCGATGGCCGTTTCACTCCGTAAACACCAGTTCACCTTATGCCCGTTATCGGTTAATATTTTCACCAGCGCCGTTGCCCAACTGCCGCTTCCTGCTACACCAAATTTGATTGCCAATGGAATAAATATTTATTAAGCAAAGGTACTGCTTTCAGTTTCAGGTTTAATGTTTCAGGTCTAAACGATGCTGAAAGCTAAAGGCTGATTGCTCAAATCTCAGGTCCTACTCCCGGTCGTAGTAAAAACAATCGGCTTGTTGCGTGCAGGTGATCACCAGGTCGTTGATGCAAACGTGCTCCGGTAATGTGGCACAATAAAAAATGGTTTCGGCAATGTCTTCGGCGATCAGGGGAATCAGTCCGTCGTAAACCTTGTCGGCGGCCATACGGTCGCCCTTAAAACGAACCGTTGAAAATTCTGTATTGGCCGCGCCGGGATGAACAGCCGTGACCTTTATATGATAGGGCAGGAGATCGATCCGCATGCCCTGCGACAGTGCATCCACGGCGTGCTTGGTAGCACAGTACATATTGCCCTGCGCATATACCTGCTTGGCCGCTACGGAACCCAGGTTAATGATATGTCCTCTTTTATGAGGAATCATGAGCCGCGAAACGGCCTGCGCCACATAGGCAAACCCTTTAATATTGGTATCTACCATGGTATCCCAGTCATCCAGGTTTGCCTGGTCAAAATCATCCTTGCCCGCAGCCAGACCGGCATTATTCACCAGTACATCAATCTGCTTCCATGCTTCCGGCAGTTCAGCAATGGTCTTTAACACCTGTTCCCGGTTGCGTACATCAAAGGTCAGCGGTAATACTTCAACGGGGTACGCATGCGTGAGTGTTTCAGCAAGCTGTTCCAGCCGGTCCTGCCGTCTCCCGGTGATGATCACATTATAATTATTCGCTGCAAATTTTTTGGCACAGGCTTCGCCGAATCCGGCGGTAGCACCTGTTATAAAAACGGTTTTATTCATCTTCTTTTGTTTGTCTGGTATTGTAATTTATGCATTCTCGAATGCACACATGCATTATTTACTATTCACCATTCAATGCTGTTTCCGGCGATTTTATAATGGCCGCAGAAGCGCAGATGGTGCCTGCGGCGCTGTATCTGCAATATTTTTGAGCATTAAAGCGGGTATCAAATCTGCGCATCTGTGCTTTAAGGAAATGACATCGATTGCCTATTGCCGATTCACTATTCACCCTATTTGCTTATTTCAGCTCCATCAAAAATTCTTCAATAGCGGCGCTTGCTTTTGCGGCTTCCTCCAGCATTCCCATATGACCGGATTGATGCAATACGTGAATATAGGATACCCGGGGCATGGAGGCCTGCTTTAATACATCCTCAAAGGATATCACTGCATCCTGTTCGCCGATAATGAACAATACCGGCAGATCGGTTTTTGAAAACAGATCGATCCGCTCCGGTCGTTGAATCATGGCTTCATAATAACTTTTTAAGGCGGTTTTTGAGAAAGCGGGCAGCGAGGCTGTAAATTGCTCCACCAGCTCCGGATGCGTTTCTTTTGTATGCGCCGAGAATAAGTTGGGGATGGTTGTTTTCAGGAATGCGTTGGCGCCGTTCTTTTCAATAAAGGCAATGCCCTTGCGCCGGGTTTCTTTTTTTTCTTCTGTATCGGCAGCGCCGGTAGAGTGAAACAAGCCAAAGCCATCCAGTAAATGCGGATATTGCGCTGCAAAAGCCAGGGTTGCGTAGCCGCCCATACTATGGCCGATCAATGTTACGGATTCAAGCTCTTCTGCCTCTATAATTAGTTTAACCACCGCTGCAATGCCTTCCATGCTCATATCTTCCGTTAGTTCCGACTGGCCGCTCCCCGGGATATCGGGTACAATCACCTGGTAATGGTGCCGCAGGTATGCTACCTGGTTTTCCCATACGGTGCTATCTTCGCCAAAGCCATGCAACAGCACCACCGGCCGTCCAACTCCTTCAATAGTATAATGGACAATGCTGTTATTGATATTGATTGTTTTTGTACCCATCAGGATGATTTTTGAGTGGACGTTTTGTTTCGAACCATTGCTTTATAAAAAAGGAGCAATAAAAATGCCAGTGCCAATGCCGCCGCAGCATGATAAAGCCAGTCGCCATGCCGGGTATAAAAGGTTTCAGTAACAAATGCCGCAAGGGTTTGTTTTAATGTGCCCTGTTTGTTCCAGGGCAGTTGCTGTATGATATTGCCGTAGGGATCTATAAAGCAGCTGATACCGGTATTGGCACTGCGGGCTACCCATTTCCGGCTTTCAATAGCCCGCAGACGGGCATATTGCATATGCTGGCGGTATCCCTGCGTATCGCCCCACCACCCATCATTGGTAATGATGCAAATGAGGTTGGCGCCTTTCCGGTTAAATCGCGAAAGATAGTCGCCATAAATACTTTCATAACAAACAGCAGGCGTAATGTTGAAGGTATGATTGGTGGTTTGCAATACCCGCTCGGTCGTATCGCGGGCATAACCGCCCATCGTGCCCCCGAATTTTTCAAATACCGGCCCCAGAAAACTGAGAAAGGCCGGCAGTACTTCCGGACCCGGAACCAGCCGGGATTTATGATAGATCTGTGCCGACGTGCTGTCAAAAAGAGCGGCGCTGTTATAGCCTTCTACAAAACCGCCCTCCGGCAATTTTTGGGCATACCGGCTTACCCGCGTGGTAAACAACCGGCGCCCTTCCAGCCCGGTCAGCAGGTTTACATGGGGGTTATTCCGCAGGAAAGCCCACAGGGGATTGAGAAAAAGATTGTCCCGGAGCCGGTCTTCCAGTACGGTATAGGGGATCGCCGTTTCGGGCCATACCACCAGTGCCGTATGCGCATCGATCTGCTTTTGCGAAAGTGCAATTAGCTCCTGTAACTGCATTTCCTCCTTTCCGGCGGCAAACTTGGTATCCCAGGGATCGTAGTTGGGCTGCACCACTACTACATTGTATTTGTTATGCAGGAGTGTTAATGGCTGTTTTATAAATGAGGAAAGCACAATGGGTACACACAACGTAAGCACCCAGGCCGCCGCCAGCTTAAAGTAACCCGTGCTCCGGCCTTCCTCGCGGTAGCGGAATAATACCTGGTGTACCAGTACATTACTGAGCAGGATCCAGAGGCTGCCGCCGGCCGCCCCGGTATATTCGTACCATTGCACCCAGTTGGGATGCAGGGCAAAGGCATTACCCAGTGTAAGCCAGGGCCAGCTCAGGTCCCAGTTGAGATGGATCCATTCAAAGGCCATCCAGTAGCCGATCAGGGCCAGCCCGGAAATAAAACGGCTGAAACGTGTCCGGGTAAAAAAGTAAGCCAGCCAGGGCAAACACATAATAAGGCTGTTGGCCAGAAATGCCCCGATACCGCCGGGAACGCTGGCCTTGGCCACCCACCAGGTGGTCAGTACATTCCAGAGCAGCAGGGTTGTATACGAAAGCCCGAAGAATTTTTTCCAGGAACGGGTTGTTTCAGCCAGGTGCAGGAGCGGAACCCAGGCTATAAAAAGCAGCAATGTAAGGGGAGAAGAAGGCCAGCCCGCCCATAACAAAAGACCACCCAGGAGGGCCAACCATATACCGGAATTTCTGTTTACATTCATGTACCGTACTTAGAACCCAAATGTAACACGGTTTTGGCAATTAGCCAGCAGTGGGAGGCCCGGTTCTCAGTGGTCAGTTCTCAGTGGTCAGTTTTTCAGTGGTCAGTTTTCAGTGGTTAGCTTTCAGTGGTTAGCTTTCAGCAGATCTCCTGGTTTTGTTTGTTTTTGTCATTTTGGAATTTTTGCGTTTTCCTGGCGCTGATCGTTGCTTGTTATTTGTTTTTTTTGGATTTTCACCGGGAAGATTCAAATTTCAAGGCTCCGGCTGGGATCGCCGTTGCGTGAATTACATTCTTCGGTTTTTGATTGTTTTTTGTTATTTGAATTTTGATTTTTGCGTTTTCCGGCGCTGATTGCTTCTTGTTTTTTGAGTTTTGGGATTTTAGGTGTTTTTTGTTATTTGATTTTTGGCATTTACAGACTGAAAGTCTGTCGCTAAAAACTAAATTGCAGTTTCCGCTCCGGATAAGCAAGTTTGCTGCTTTTGCGGGTTCCGTTTACAATGAAATGCACGATATTCATCTGGTCCTGGAAAAGTTCATACAGGATGGTATTCTCTATGGCAATATTGCGGGGATTAAAAGATGTTGTTTCAGCCGTGGTGTAAATATAAACGGCTTCATGATCCACTTCCCAGCCAAAAAATTTTAACCGCTGCAGCTGTCCGTTGCTCCGGATGCTTAAATGCGTAGTAATATATTTGGTGACCAGTGTATCCAATGCCTGCTTCCGCAATTTGTTGCTAAAGTCTACCGGGGTTTTATAAGTACGGGTAAGCACGGCCTCCAGGTCGTCGGTGAAAATTTTTGTGCTGATCTCCAGTTTCTGCGTCTTGCCGTTGTATTCCATTTCAGTAGCGCTTACATGAAAAGGATGCCAGGCCGCAGGGGAAAACCCTATCAGTAAAAAAAATACCAGCAGCCATAGGAGCCGGCTCCTTTTATAGTAATTACACGCCATTAATACAAATAAAGGTATATTATATGAAGACGGTAAATTATATTTGATGGTTGGCATTATAAAATAAGTGCCCGGCATTTTATGAAGCGCAGCGATCCGGAGCCGTAGAGGGTTTACAGGGGTGTCTTTTAATTACCCGGTAACCATCATTGCGGCTGTTTTCCGGCGGTATAAAGAAGCCTTATGAACAGCTTTTGGTTTTATTTTGTGGAGGGGTGGCGGCATATCATCAGTCTGGATGCACTGGATCACCAGTTGTTTATCCTGGCGCTGGCCGTGATCTATACGTTTAAAGAATGGAAACAGGTGCTGATCCTGGTTACGGCCTTTACGGTCGGACATTCTTTAACGCTGGCGCTCAGTGTTTTTGATCTGCTCCGGGTTCCTTCTGCCTGGGTCGAATTCCTGATACCCCTTACCATCGTTTGCACGGCATTGTGGAATGTGCTGCGCCGGAACCAGATCCGGCAGATCCGCACCAATTATTTCCTGGCCCTGTTTTTCGGGCTCATCCATGGTTTGGGCTTTGCCAATACCATCCGGCTGATGCTGGCCAGTGATGAATCGGTAGGAACGGGGCTCCTGGGTTTTAACCTGGGCCTGGAGGCCGGGCAGGTGATGGTGGTACTGGCCATCCTGCTGATCACAAAGCTGGTGGTGGGGCGCATCCGAATTCCCCAAAGAATTTATATTTTCGTGGTATCTGCAATAGTGTTCATCCTTTCGTTAAAAATGGCGCTGGAGCGGATCCCTTCATTATCATAAAGAACATTCATGAGAAAATTGTTATTTGCGGCCGCCTGTTTCTGGGCCGTTTCGGGCCAGGCACAGGATATTCAGAACAATCCAACCAGTAATCACGGAAATAAATTCGAACAACTGGGTACGATCCTTCCTACCCCTAATGAATACCGGACGGCCAGTGGTGCCCCCGGGCCCAAATACTGGCAGCAGCGCTGCGATTATGTGATCCGTTGCACACTGGATGAAAAGGCGCAGCAGCTTACCGGCAGCGAAACCCTGAATTATTTTAATAACTCGCCGGATGTGCTTACCTATATATGGCTGCAGCTGGATGAGAACGAACACAGCAATAAAGACAATGCCAATTACCAGGATCAGAATGTGATGCCGGCCATGATGACCGACCGGGCCCTGGCAAAAATGGAAGATCAAAACGGGCCGGATAATGGTTATGGCCATAAGATCCGGTCCATAACCGATATGACGGGCAAAACGCTCCCTTATACTGTAAATAAGACCATGATGCGGGTAGACCTGCTGACACCGTTAAAACCTGGTCAGCGTTTTCAGTTTAAGATCGATTGGTCCTACAAGATCCCCGATCGCATCACCCTGGGTGGCCGGGGCGGCTACGAATTCTTCCCGGAAGACGGGAACAGTCTGTATACCATTACACAATGGTATCCCCGGGTATGCGTGTACAGCGATTTCCAGGGATGGCAGAACCACCAGTTTACCGGCAGGGGAGAGTTTGCGCTCACTTTTGGCGATTTTGATGTTCAAATGACCGTACCGGCCGATCATATTGTGGGCAGCACGGGCGAATGCCTGAACTATGCCCAGGTACTCACACCCGCTCAGCTGGCGCGTTACCAGCAGGCCACCAATGCCAAAGAGCCGGTGGAGATCGTAACTCTTGCTGAAGCAACGGCGGCTGAACAGCGCAAGAGCAGTCAAACAAAAACCTGGCATTTTAAGGCCGGTAATGTGCGGGACTTTGCCTGGACCTCCTCCCGGAAATATATCTGGGACGGCATGCCGCAGCTGATCAATGGTAAAAAAGTAATGTGTATGAGTTTTTACGGAAAGGAAGCCTATGCCCTGTACCGCAAATTTTCAACAAGAGCCGTGGCGCATACCATCAAAACCTATTCTGCATTTACGATCCCGTATCCTTATCCGGTTGCTCAGAGCGTAGAGGCCGCCAATGGTATGGAATACCCGATGATCTGTTTTAACTATGGCCGCACCGAAAAAGACGGTACGTACAGCGAAGCCACCAAGAACGGGATGCTGGGCGTGGTGATCCATGAAGTAGGGCATAACTTTTTCCCCATGATCGTTAACAGCGACGAGCGGCAGTGGACCTGGATGGATGAGGGGCTGAATACCTTTGTTCAATACCTTACGGAGGAATTATGGGATAATAAATTTCCCAGCAAACGCGGGCCGGCCTGGACGATCGTGGATTATATGAAGCTGCCCAAGACCCAGCTGGAGCCCATCATGACCAACTCGGAGAATATTGTACAGTTTGGTCCCAATGCCTATGCAAAACCGGCTACCGGATTAAATATCTTAAGGGAAACGATCATGGGGCGGAATCTTTTTGATTTTGCCTTTAAGGAATATGCCCGCCGCTGGGCCTTTAAACACCCCACGCCGGCGGATCTTTTCCGTACCATGGAAGATGCCAGCGGTGAAGACCTGGACTGGTTCTGGCGCGGTTGGTTCTATGGCATCAATCCTGTGGATATATCCCTGGATAGTGTAAAAGTGGCCAGGGCGGATGTGAACGGAACCATACCTCCTGCCAAAAGCATCACAAAGAAAGTGGATGCTCCGATGGTTCCGGAGTTTGACGATATTTCGAAGATCCGCAACCGGGAAGACCGGAACCTTCGCTTTTATACCGATACGGATACCGGTGCCCGTGATTTTTACTGGCATTATGCCCGCGGACAGGAGCCGTATGATGCGGCAAAGACCTTTACCGTTGAAGAGGCACCCGGTGTGGAAGCGCTGACGCCGGAAGCAAAACAGCGGTTTGCTGATAAGTATTTCTATGAGCTGGACTTTTCAAATAAGGGCGGAATGGTAATGCCGATCATTATTGAATGGACCTTTAAAGATGGTACCCGCCAGATCGACCGTATCCCGGCGCAGATCTGGAGGCATAATGAAAATACGGTAAGCAAATTTTTTGTAAAAGATAAGGAGGTTACGGGTATCCGGCTGGATCCGTTCCGTGAAACGGCCGATATTGATGAAAGCAATAATGTCTGGAATCAGATGCCGGCCCCCACACGGTTTAAGGCCTTTGCGCAAAAAACAGGCGCCGCACGTGGACAAAGCACCGGCTCCAATCCCATGCAGCAGGCTCAGAAAAAATAACGGCAGTACCATTACAAATACACAAAGACCCAAAGAAGCGCGAAGGATACAAACATCCTGGAACGTTTCTTTGGGTTTGATATTTTAGACTTGTGGAGCAATTGGTGTATATTAGCACAAACCTATTTAATATACAAAAAAACGGAACACTATGAGGATCTATCTGTCAAAATTATGCTTGCTGATGACGCTGCTGTTGGTGGGAGCTGGATTATTCACAACATTAAATGCCGGAGTTGTCTGGCAGGTGAAAGATACCGCAGACGAAATCCTGGTATTCGAGGTAAATAAAAGCATTCCTTCAGCAGCAAAAACCATTGGGCAATTCAAGATCGGGGATAAAGGGTTTACCACCGACTGTCAGTATCAGCGGGTAATTGAAAAGGCCCAGGAAAAAGCGAGAAAAGCCGGGGGAAATGCCATACAGATCACGGAGCTGAAAGAGCCGGATCTTTGGAGCAGTTGTTACCGGATCAAAGGAAATATCTTATTCATTGAGGGGGCCGATTCCATACGCCAGGCGGCGTCTGCCGCAACGATTGCCGCTCCGGCTCCGGGCGCTGATACGGCTACCTATGCTACGATTTATTTTTACCGACCAAAAAATTTCACAGGATCGGCGATCGGGTATAATATTAACCTTGATGATTCCGTGGTATGGCGGGCTGTAAATAATTCCCGTTATGAAGTGCGGGTATACAAGGAGGGAAAGCAAAAGATATGGGCTAAAACAGAAGCAAAGGCCATCGTTCCGCTTACGATACAATTTGGCAGATCTTATTATATCAAATGCTCGATTGCGATGGGAATGTGGGTAGGACAACCATCCCTTAATCTTATAGATCCGGAGCAGGGAAGGGATGAATACGAAAGGGTGAGCGGCCGCACACGTAAATAAAAGCAACGTTCGGCAACCAGAAAATGGTATGTATAGTACATGAATACCGGTATCTTAGGCTTAAAGCTTTAATAGCCTGCTATCGCAGTGCATCTGTGCTTCAGTGGTTCTTGTACCGCAAGAATAAAGATCTTAGCGCCTCTGTGTTCCGTGGCTTATTGCAGACATGAGCATAAAGTATCAATATTGCTTTGCTATGCTTCCGTGGCACCTTCTGCCAGCTGGTAAATATCTTTATAATTCCGGCCCAGCCCGTCATAGTCCAGTCCATAGCCTACCACAAATTTGTTGGGAATCACGAAGCCGGTATAATCGATGGGAACCTCAAAGGTGGTCATTTCAGCCTTATGCAGCAAGGCCACAATTTTTAGTGAACTGGGTTGCTGATGTTGCAGTTGCGGCAGAAAATAGTGCAGGGTTTTCCCGGTATCGATGATGTCTTCTAGGATCACCACATCCTTGCCGTGCAGGTCTTCTTCCAGCCCGATAGCCGTGGTAACAGCACCGGAAGATTTCAATCCTTTGTAGGAAGCAAGTTTTATGAAACAGATTTCACTGTCGATAGTCAGGTATTTGAAAAAATCGGCGGCAAACATAAATGATCCGTTCAGGATCGCCAGGAAGTACACTTTCTTTCCGGCATAATCTGCATTAATAGCATCTGCCAGTTCCTTAATTCTTTTTTGTAATACTGCTTCCGGCAGGTATACTGAAAAGCGTTTGTCGTGTACCGTTATGTCCGCCATATTCTAAGGATTTTGTGCAACGGAATTTTTTCCGGCGCTCATATCCTGCAAATATAATTTAGACCCGGTTGCCGGGGAAGCAAATTTTGTAAGATTGTTGTATTTCAGCAGTGATTCAAGACGCACGCCTTCTTCCTGTGCAATATCATAAAGTGTTTCACCTGCTTCAACTTCATGAAATGTTTTTACACTCTCTGTTCTTTTCAGCTGTAAAAACACCAGGGCATCACGTTGCGGCAGCTGATCTTCCTGCAGGTCGTTATACAGGAAAAGCCGGTTTAACGGGATATTGTAACGGGAGGCAATGGCTTCATAAGCGGTACCCTGTTTTACAAAGATGACCTTGGTTTGGTTGATCAGGAAATCGCCCTGCGGATATTGTTTGATTTTTTTTGCGGGAACTATGGCCGCTTCCACTTTTGCTACGGCAAAGGACGCTTTTAACTCCTGCGGCATCTCTTTTTTTCCCATTGCGATCAGGGTATAATCCTCCAGGTTGTAACGCTCAATTAAACCGATCAGGAGTTGCGGGTATTTGGGATTGGTAGCATAACCAGCCTTTTTTAAACCATTGGCCCATGCCTTATAATCGGTGGGATCCAGTTGAAACAGAAACGCATACCGGTCGCGGCCTTTTAAAAAATCAGAATGATCCTGGAATGAAGCTTCCGGCTGTTCATATTTTATAAAACGTTCCTGCGGACGGTCATCATCATGTAACACATAAGGGCCGGTATAGCCGGTTTTACATTTGATGCCAAAATGATTGTTCGATCGCAGCGCCAGATCTCCATCGCCTGCACTGGATTCCAGGATGGCCTGGGCCAGTTTAATAGCTGCCGGCACGCCGGTCCGCTGCATTTCTTTAATTGCAATGCCGCTGTATTTTTGAATATAAGCCACAACTTTTTCTGATTGTTGGGCGGTAGCAGTCATCGTTATAAAAAGGGCAGTTGCCAAAAACAATTTCCGTATCATCAATAACAATTACAATTTTCGTAATAAATATAGTCCGTCTCTAATGGTCAGAACCAGTTTGTCAATGTCTTCTCTTTGCTGGACAAAATCGTTAAACGCCTTGATGGCTTTTGCACTTTTTCCCTTTGGATGTTCGGTAAAAACCTGCCCGTGGAAAAAAATGTTATCTGCTAAGATAAAACCATTTTTTTTAACTGCCGGCAAAACGAGCTTAAAATAGTCCATATAACCCGGTTTATCGGCGTCGATAAAAACCAGGTCCCAGGTTTCATTCAAAGTAGGAATGATATTCAGCGCGTTACCCACATGCAGTTTTATTCTTGGATATAACGCGGATTTCTGGAAAAAATTGTGGGCAATGGCCGCTGTTTCTTCGCGAAATTCGATCGTATGCAGCTCACCGTCGTTTGTTAGTCCTTCTGCAAGGCTCAATGCGCTGTACCCGGTAAAGGTGCCGATCTCCAGGATGCGCCGCGGGCGGATCATATGACTGATCATTTCCAGCAGTTTGCCCTGAACCGGTCCGCTCAGCATATGCGGTTCGGCATGATGCTGTTGGGTGTATTGTTCTACTTCTTGCCGTAACGGATCAGGCGTACTGGAAAAATTTAATGCAAACTGCTCTAATTCAAAGGGTAATAGTTCCATTGCTGTTTATTGGGCATTAGTGAACCGAATCCTGTTCCAGCTGTGAAAGATCCGAAACGGGCTTTGAAATGATTAACAGTCCTATAAACGTTAATGTTGCATTAATGATGATCAGCTCCAGGCCGATTTTAAAATCTCCGAAAAGTACGGATTGATACTTATCGATAAAGAAACAAATAATGGGTGCGATAAAACATACATAAGGCACCAGGCGGTCTTGCGGGCGGCGTTTTGTAAAAATACCAAAGGCAAAGAGACCCAGCAGCGGACCATAGGTATACCCCGCCAGCTTCAGGATAATGCCGATCATGCTGTTATCGTTGATCCAGTAAAACATCAGCACCAGCAGCAGGAATGAAAGCGCTACCAGCAGGTGTACTTTCTGGCGGAACCGTTTCTTTTGGAGCTCATTCATGTCGGTGCGTCGCTGCAATCCGGCAATGTCGATACAAAATGAAGAGGTTAATGCCGTCATGGCGCCATCTGCACTGGGGAATAGGGCCGAAATCAGCGCTACAATAAAAATGACCGAAATATAAGGGGGCATATGATTTACGGCTACATCCGGAAACAGGGCATCTCCTTTGGAGGCAAGATGTTCCTGGGCTGCAAACAGGTGCAGCAGACCACCCAGATACAGGAATAAACCAATTACCACTACCATGATAAATGCCAGTGATACCATGTTTTTTTGCGAATCTTTCAGGTTGGTAACCGAAATGCTTTTCTGCATCATTTCCTGGTCAATACCCGTCATACTCAAGGTAATGAAGGCGCCGGCCAGGATCTGTTTAATAAAGAAATCGTTTTTGGAGGGATCTGTTTTAAATAGCTGTGATAATCCGCTGCTGCGCATTGCATCAAGGCTTTCACCCACGCCCATATTCATATGGTTCAGCAGGTATACAGTACAAATGATCAGTCCCAGCAGCATACAGGTGGTTTGCAGGGTATCGGTCCATACAATGGTTTTTACACCGCCCTCAAATGTATACAGGATGATCATTACCAGGATGATCAGTGTAGATACCCAGAAAGGGATGCCAAAGCTGTCGAGGATCGTGATCTGCAGGATATGCACCACCAGGTATAACCGCGCTGTGGCACCTACCAGGCGGGAAAGGATAAAGAACCAGGCACCGGTCTTATATGACAGCATCCCCATGCGGGTTTTCAGGTAGCCATATATAGATGTAAGTTTTAACCGGTAATAGAGCGGCAGCAATACATAAGCGATGAGCAGGTAGCCGATCATATAGCCCAGTACCACCTGCATATAACCAAATCCATCCTTGCCCACAGCACCAGGCACGCTTACAAAGGTAACACCGCTTAGTGAGGTACCGATCATACCAAAGGCCACCAGCATCCAGTTACTGTTCCGGTTGCCGATAAAGAAGGATTCATTGTTGCTGTTTTTGCTGGTTTTCCAGGCCACAGCCAGTAAGAGTATAAAGTAGGCGATTACAATCGAAAATAAAAAACCTGCAGACATATTATGTATATATTAAACAATGGTTATCAAGTAAAATAATTTTTGAAGATAGGGAAAATTGAGTTCCTTTTGCAGTAAAAGTAGGGAATCATGGGGATAAAATCGCTTGCGGTTTTTTGCGGGTCGAAAGAGGGCCGGGATCCACTGTTTACAATACATACAGCGGAATTGGGGGCCATTATGGCGGCCCGCAGTTTAACACTGGTGTACGGAGGTGGAAATGTGGGATTAATGGGCACCATTGCCAACGCGGTACTAGCTGCCGGGGGAACTGCGATTGGTGTGATCCCGCAGTTACTGGCCGACCGGGAGCGGTCGCATAAAGGGCTGACCCAGCTGGAAATTGTGCCCGACATGCATACCCGTAAAAGAAAGATGTATGAATTATGCGATGCGGCTGTGATCCTGCCGGGCGGATATGGTACGCTGGATGAATTTTTTGAAATGATCACCTGGAACAACCTGGCCATTCATGATAAAACCCTCTTTGTGCTCAATACCAATGATTATTATACCCACCTGCTGATGCATATCCGGAAAATGTATGAAGAAGGGTTCCTATATGAAGATCCCTGGGATAAGATCCGGGTACTGGCATCACCGCAGGAGCTGGAACGGTATCTTTAGTGGAAAACGCTGATGGATCAGTTTTCAGCTATCAGTCTTCAGTGATCAGTTTTCAGCAATCATCAGCGGTCAGCTTCCGTTTGTGATATGCAGATCTGTTATTCAATGTGATTCCTCACTAGGGGTATTATCACCTGAGCATGACAGATACGACTGAAAGCTAAAGGCTTAAAGCTGAACGCCGAGTTCAGAACCGTTTCAGTTTCAACGTTCCGGGAAAATCCGTGATATTTGATGCGGGGCGCACAGATCTGTGATCCAGGATCAGCTGAAAACTAATTGCTGATAGCTGAAGGTGAAAGCCTGTTTCAGCTGGTTTTCATTTACACATTTGCACATTTCCAAACCTTCAAATTTCTCAACGGCCTTTTTTTGGAAAAACTTTTGCATTTTTGCAGGAAACCTCCCATCCTGATGAAGATGAATATTTATAGCGGCTTGGTGGAAAAGAAGTTAAACGCCCAAAAATCATTTGCAGTGTTGCTGGATCCGGATTCGGTAGAGCCTTCTTCATTACACAGCCTGGTAAACCTTTCGGAAGCAGCCGGAGTGGATTATTTTTTTGTGGGCGGAAGCCTGGTGCTTTCTGCGCATTTGGATGAAGTGATCAGCAAGATCAAAACACTCACCAATATCCCTGTGGTATTGTTTCCCGGCAGCCCTTCGCAGGTGAGTCCGTTTGCGGATGCGCTGCTGTATCTTTCGCTGATATCGGGCAGAAACCCCGAACTGTTGATCGGTCAGCATGTGGTTTCGGCGCCTTTTGTAAAGCGGAGCGGACTGGAAGTAATGCCCACCGGGTATATTGTGGTAGATGGTGGTGCGCCTACAACGGTTTCCTATATCAGTAACGCGGCTCCTGTGCCTTCCGATAAAAATGATATTGCACTTTGCACGGCTATGGCCGGTGAAATGCTGGGTATGAAACTGATCTATATGGACGCAGGGAGCGGTGCCCGTATACCGATCACCGAATCAATGATTCGTGCCGTATCGCAGCATATTGAAATTCCCCTGATCGTGGGCGGAGGTATTACAGACCCGGAAAAAGCCTACCTGAATTGCAAGGCAGGTGCAGACGTGATCGTGGTAGGCAATGCCATTGAAAAAGCACCGGCATTGATTAAAGAGATCAGCGATGCCGTGCATTCTGTGAAATTTGAAAATTTGAAGATGTGAAAATGTGGGAATGACCTGAATCCGTTTACAGGGGCATCATTTTCTTAGAATATACGACCTGTCAGAGAGGCGGCAGTCTTCAGCCTTTAGCATGATGAATAGGCAATGGGCAATACTGAATGGATAATAGCTTCAGCAAGCACAACCTGCAACCTTACATGGTTACCAGCTATCAGTTTTCAGGGTCCTCCTAGTCTGCATGTCCCCCTAAAGCAAGAGCGATAATGAACGGCCCGGATAAATCATCAAGTAACAAACGGCACCTAACCTGGAACTTTGAACGTTAAACTGGAACCGTTTACAGGCTCATCATCTCCTTGAAGCGTACTGCCTGCCGCCGGCTGACTTCGATCTTTTCTCCATCCTTTAATTCAATGAGCAAACCATTATTGAAGTAGGGCTCAATTTTTTCAATCATACGCAGATTGATAATATGTTTGCGGTTGGCCCGGAAAAAAGCCTTTGGATCCAGCCGCTCCTCCAGCGCATTCAGTGATTTTAAGATGAGCGGTTTATGGGGACCAAAAAACACCTTCGCATAATTCCCCACACTTTCAAAAAGCCGGATATCGCTAAGCTTTACAAACCAGCAGCGGTCGCCATCTTTTACAAATACCTGGCTGTTTTCATGCAACACATCATGATTGGTAAAGGAAGCGGCTTCGCTTTCTTCATAGTCCGGAAGGTTCAGCTTTTTGATGGTATCTTCCAGGCGTTTGGAGTCAATGGGTTTTAACAGGTAGTCCAGCGCATTTACCTGGAAGGCCTTCAATGCATATTCGTCATAAGCGGTAGTAAAAATAACAAGCGGCGTGTATTCAAGCGTTTCAAGCATTTCAAAACCCGACCGACCGGGCATCTGGATGTCGAGGAAAATAAGATCCGGTTGCTGTGCATTGATCTTTCGCATGCCTTCCTCCGCATTGCCCGCTTCATCAATAATGGTAATTTCCGGAAAGCCCTGGAGTAATTTCTTCAGTTCGGTTCGGGCCAGTCGTTCGTCGTCTATAATGATGGTGCGTATATGTTTCATCCTGTTTATTTGATACGTTTATTGTTAAGCGGGCAATTCAATTCTTGCTTCAACGGTTTCGGCATTCAGCTGCCGGATCTCGAAATCACTTTTACCGGGATAGAGCAGTTTCAGACGGTCGCGGATGCTGTTGAGTCCAAAGCCGGTGCTATCGTTTTCCCCGGTAAGTTTACCGGTATTCCGTACGCAAAGCTCTATCAGGTTATTTTTTAACCGGGCTGCAATGGATACGGAACCTCCCTGCAGTTCCCGGCTGATGCCGTGTTTGATGGCATTTTCCACCAGCATCTGCAGCATCATGGGTGGGATCTGTTTTTCCAGCGCCTGGCTGTCGATCTGGTAACTTACCGCCAGCCGGTCTTCAAAGCGCACCTGTTCCAGGGCCAGGTAGTCTTCGATAATGGCCAGTTCACTTTTCAGGGCCACCGATTCCGTTTTATGCATGGTGATGCTGCTGCGCAGGATATTGCTCAGCTCCGTGATGGCCTCGCGGGCCCGTCCGGGGTTTTCATCCACCAGTGCACGGATACTGTTTAAGGCATTGAAAATAAAATGCGGGTTGATATTGGATTTAATGGTTTTCAGTTCCAGTTCCCGCACGAGGGATTTTAAACGAAGCGTGTCGATCTCCTGTTGCTGGTAATCGCGGGCATAATGATAAATAATATAAATGGCATTCCATATAAAAATATAAATGAACCAGGAGATCATATTATTAAGGGAAACCAGCCAGATGCCCCGGCGTTTCAGTACTTCAATTTCCCGTTGGGTAAACAGCGCAAATTGTTTGTAAACCTGTTGCTCGATGATACCACAAAGAGAGGCGGTAATAATGGAAAGCAGAAGAAAGTTCAGCAACTGCAACCCCCAGTTGTGCTCCAGCAGATGCAGCCGCAGGATAAACATACGCATTATATGCGTTAACAGCACGCCAATGACCACAAAGCTAAGCGCCCGTGTAAAAAACAGGCTCCGGTCCTCAGGGGTGTCAAACTTGCCATAGAACCATGCAAAGAATAAGTGGATCAAAAAGAGTCCGCCCCATCCGATAAACTGAAACCACCAGTATCGTTGCTTACCTGAAAACATATCGCAAAACTAACTAATAAAGCCACGGTTTTCGTCGAAAATAAGCAAATGGCGATTATTGGTTATAAATGGAAAGATAGGAGGGCAGTCTTCAGTTATCAGTCTTCAGTTTTCAGTTATCAGTCTTCAGCCTTCAGTTTTTAGCATTCGGTGGTAAAATAATTTCATGGTCCCCCAGGTCTAAATGTCCCCCCAAAAGCAAGCGCAATAACGAATAGCCGATAAATTATCGATACATACGTTCAGCTTTTAGCTTCTAGCCTTCCGCTTTCAACCGTCACTGCTAAACGCTGACTACTGAAGGTTGATAGCTGACGGCTAATTGCTACATTTGCGGCAACTGAAATCGGATGCAGCGATTAACCGTAATTTTTGTTTTGATGCTGGCGCTTTGTAATACCGGCTGTAAAAGCAACCGTAAACCCCGGGAAACGGAACGGGCTTTTTACCACTGGAAAACGGTGTTTGCGCCCACCGCTTATGAAAAACGACGTGCCGACAGTTTGGGCGCTACCACGCTTTATATTAAACTGTTTGACGTGGTTTGGAACTCCGTGTCCAAAGTACCCGAGCCGGCAGCTAAATTGCTGGTTAAAGATTCTGCCTGGCTGTTGCAGAAAAAGATCATACCGGTTGTATTTATTACCAATGAGTGTTTTTACGGGCTGGATAGCGCACAGGTGCTGCAACTGGCAAAAAACATCACCACACTTGCGGATAAACTTGCGGAGCAAAACGGCTTTGGCCATTACCCGGAATTGCAGATCGATTGCGACTGGTCGGAAACAACCCGCGACCGGTATTTTCAATTGCTGCGTACTATAAAAGCGGCAAACAATAAAAGAATGCTGTCGGCCACGATCCGCCTGCACCAGGTCAAATATAAACAGTCATCGGGGATACCTCCGGTTGACAGGGGACTGCTGATGTGCTATAATATGGGCGATCTGCAGCAGGCACATGTTAAAAATTCGATCATCGACGCACAGGAATTTCAGCGCTATATTCAACACCTTTCAACCTATCCGTTGCCGCTGGATGCAGGTCTGCCGCTTTTTTCCTGGGTGGTTATTTTCGATCATCAGGGAAGGTTTGCCGGGCTTATCCGCAATACACCAACGGCCTTGGAAAATGCATCCGCTTTTAAGCGATCCGGTACAGGCTACCTGGTGCAGAAAGATACCCTGCTGGGAGGCAGGCCGGTAAAAACCGGACAGTTTTTAAGACCGGAAAACAGTGAGGTTGCTACTGTAACAACCGTGGGCGCTTTACTGGCCAGGCGATTGTCCAACAACCGCTTGCGGGTAGCACTCTATCACCTCGATTCACTAACTTTAAATAAATATTCGTTTTATGAAATGGAAAGCATCTATAACAGCCTGCATTAGCTGTTTATTCCTTGCCATTCCCAATAATATATTTAGCTGCGCAGATGTAGAAGATGCCTATAGCTCGTTCATCTCCTTTTTTAATAAGTATGCTGCGGAAACACCGGTTTACGCACCGTTCTATTTTGCCGATCTGCAATTTCTGCGCGATGAGGAAGAATGGCCTACTACCGCAGCCGCCTTGGTAAAAGAATGGAGCCTGTTTACAAAGGAACAGGCTACGCCCAGGGATGCCAATGCCTTTGTGATGCAATTCGACCGGAAGGACCTGGTTAACTTATATTATCATCTTGAAAATGGAAAGCCCCTGACGATACCGGACTCCGTAAAGAACAATGGAATGACCCGCTTCTTCCTGGAACATAAAGACCTGGAGGCGCTGGGATACCTGATGTATGCAAAACAAGTGGAACCTTACGTTACAAAAGAATACAATAGCTGGGATGCCACACCAAGGGACAGTATAAAAATGAATGGTCTGCTAAAGAACGGTTTGCAATTATACAAAGCGGCAAAGTCGCCGGTCTTTCAATTGAAATACGGTTACCAGGTGGTACGGCTGGCACATTACAATCATCAGTATGCGGATGCGGTGCGGTATTATGATGAACTGGTGGGCGGCAATCCAACGCCGGGCGTACTGCAGTTGATGAGCCTGGGATTAAAGGCCGGAGCCCTTTACCAGCTCGACCGCAAACCGGAGGCAGCCTATATCTTCTCACAGGCCTTTAACGCAACTAACGTAAAGAAGATCGCAAACTTCAATAGCTTTGGATGGGCGGTTCCAAGAGATGAACGGTTCCGGACAGCATACCTGGCGCTTTGTAAAAACAACAAAGAAAAAGCGGGCATGCTGGCTTTATACAGCCTTGGCAACGATGAGCCGGATGTGGCCGTGTTGTCAGAGATCCACCGGCTTAATCCCGGTATGGATATCATGCCCACGTTGGTAGTACGCGAAATCAATAAGCTTGAAATGGCCTTCCTGCATGGATTTGGAATGTCTCTGCCTCCCGCAAAACAGCCCGGGATTTTTGCTGCTGCGGGAACCTTTCCGGCGGAGGCAACAGCAACATTGAATGCGTTTGTAAAAACGCTGGAGGAATTTTCGGATAGTAAACAATACGGAGAACAGGCCTTGTACCCGATTGGTGCAGCTTATATTTCCTGTATGTTGAAGGACTACAAAAATGCAAATCGTCTGCTGGCAATGGCAAAGAAAATGAAGCATTCCCGGAGGCTGGAAGATCAGTGGATGCTGACCAACCTGCTGGTGGCCATCAACGAAAGCTCCCGGATGGATGCAGCAGCTGAACAAAAAATATTGCCTTCGTTGCAATGGCTTTGGAAAAAGGCAAACGAAGAAAAACAACGTTCTGAAAGTGATCCGGAACAGGGGCAGTGGGGCAACTTTTTCAAAAACGTGGTGGTGGAGATCCTGGCGGCACGGTATGCGGCGCAAAACGATGTAAACCGGATGGTACTGGCGTATGGCACGGCGGATAAAATAAACCAGGTATATCCAACGGCGATCAATTATGTGCGGGATTCATTCAATATACCGCAGGCGGAGTCCCTGTACGGGTTCCTGACGGGCAAACGGTTTTCGGCATTCGAGTCGTTCCTGCTGGATATAAATACGCTGGATCGTAGTGACGTGGCCGACTATATCGGCACGGCTTACCTGCGGGCCTATGACTATGATAAGGCCATAAGCTGGCTCGGGAAAGAAAAGAATGCGATCATTGAAAAAGATCCGTTTAAGGAGCTGTTATACGACCGGGAGGAACGGTTGCCGGGAGACCGGGTAACCACTACAAAGCTGGCCTATGCCCAAAAGATGAAGGCGCTGCTGGCGAAGCAGGACGATCCGGAGGCACTGTACCAGCTGGGGCTTGGCTGCTACAATAGTACGTATTACGGCTATGCATGGGAATTGACCACTTATTTCAGAAGTGGCTCCGATGGTTACCTGATTCCGCAAAATGCCGGCACATTTGAGAAAGATTATTACGGTTGCTTTAAAGCAAAAAGCTATTTTGAAAAAGCGGGGCAGTTGGCATCGAATGCGGAACTAAAAGCAAAATGCCTTTTTATGATGGCCAAATGCCGGCAGAAAGAATTACGGAAGCCGCAATACGAAGACTTTAATTATAACTATGATCTGTATGCGCAAAAGGTAAAAGCGTACTACCAGGCATTCAAAAAAAATCCCCTTTTTGCACAATATCAAAAAGAGTATGGCGGCACCCGTTTTTATAAAGAAACCCTTACACGCTGTTCCTATTTGCGGGATTTTGTAAATAAAAATAGATGAAAAGGCCACTGAAACGCTGAATACGTTTTGAACCGCTGTGGTCACTGATGCCCGGAAAACCGCGGAGGCGCAAAGGCGCTGAGGAACGCGAAGTTTTTCGATTGAGCTTTCTGTAATTCGGTGTGCCTTGTGGCCCGTATGGCCAACCCTTCAGCGCCTCAGTGGCTTCTATACAAACGGTTGCGCAAAAAAGAACTGTAGGTGGTGCGGCATTTTTTTTAGATTTGTTTGATCAAAGTCGCACACATGAAATATTGTCTTTTATTGCTGGTAGTTCTTGCTGCCCATATCCTGAATGCCCAAACGGTTAAGTATAGCTCCGGAAGCAGCAGCTGGAACACCGATTCATTGGGAGATCACCGGGCGGTGGTACAGTTTAACGGAACCGGAAAGGTTGCCAAAACAATTGTAGAATGGAGAAGAAGAGACCCCAATCCCGGAGAAAAAAGGATCATTATACAGGATGCCCAAACCGGTGCAAAGATTACCAATGTAAAAGTGGCGGCTATCAGCAATGAAAAAGGCACGGTTCTTTTTGAGCCGGTTTCGGGGAAAGGCCGGTACTATCTTTATTACCTGGTTTCTAAGAATTCCGGATCCCCCAATTACCCGACGGTGCATTATCTGAAGCCGGAAAATACGGTAACAGATGCCTGGCTGAATGCCCTTCCGGCGCAGCTTCCCGTAAACGCACCGGTGGTGACCATTGAATCGGGCGATGCCTTTAACAGCTTTTACCCAATGGAGGTTACCGCAACAGCCGCCGAAACCCGTGCGCTGCTGGCTAAATACCAACGGACCGATTACGTGGTTTTTCCCGAAGACCGGCAATACCCGGTTAAAATGTTTGCGGAGTTGCCTTACCGCTGGGTGCAGCGGGGCGCGGTAAAAGATTTTAAAGGCAGCGGAATGCGGGGTGAAAATTATTCCTTTCAGCTGGCCGTATACGCACTAAAGAACCTGGAGCAGGTAACGGTGAGCTTCTCCGATCTGAAAGATGGAAAAGGCAATAGCATTCCGGCTTCCGGAATGAGTTGTATCAATACGGGGGGAATCGATTATACGGGAAAACCGTTTACAAAAATAGTAAAGGTAAGCAAGGATAGTCTGCAACCCCTTTGGTGTTTGGTAGATATTCCGTCGGATACGAAACCGGGGATTTATAAAGGACAGGTAGTGGTGCGTGCCGCAGGAGCTGCAGCCTCCCAGGTTCCGGTGCAGCTGACAGTGTTGCCAACATTGGCCAAAGAGGGCAATATCGCAGCCCCCTGGAACCAGACCCGCTTGAAATGGCTGAATTCCACGATGGCACAGGAGAATACCGTTATCGCCCCTTATACGCCGCTGGTACTGAAAAATAATGCCATCGATCTGCTGGGGCGTCGGGTAACAGTAGATCCCTCCGGTTTTCCCGCGCAACTTCAAACCTTTTTTACGGAAGAAATGACTGGCGTAAAACCCCAACCCAATAATATCATTACCGAACCCATCCATTTTCATTTTACCGGCGCCGATGGTAAAGACCTGAAATTTGAAAACGGGGCACTGCAGTATACCGAACAGTCGCCCGGAACCATTGCCTGGAAGACCACCAATAAACATCCCCTACTGCAAATGGATGTGGCCGCTTCCCTGGAGTTTGATGGGTTTCTTTCCTATAAAGTAAAAGTAACCGCGCTGCAGGATGTGGATTTTAAAAATATTACCCTGCACATTCCTTTTACTCCGGAAGCAGCTACGTACCTGATGGGCCTGGGTGAGAAGGGAAGGGTGCGTCCGGACAGCCTCTCCTGGAAATGGGATGTGGCCCATAAAAACCAGGATGGGGTTTGGGTTGGTGCTGTAAATGCCGGCCTGCAATATACCCTGCGGGATGAACATTATGTACGCCCGCTGAATACCAATTTTTATTTGCAAAAACCTTTGTTGCTGCCGGGTTCCTGGGGCAATGAAAACAAAGGCGGGATCACGATCGCCCAAAAAGGCAAATCGATCCTGGCGGATAATTATACCGGTGCGCGCAGTATGAAAAAAGGAGATACGCTCTACTTTAATTTCAACCTGCTGATTACACCGTTTCATCCGCTCAATACCGATTTTCAGTGGGCTACACGATTCTATCACCGCTATGATAGCATCAGCAAAATAAAGAACATCGGCGCCACCGTTGTAAATATTCACCATGGAAACGCCATCAATCCCTGGATCAATTACCCGTTTATTGAATGGCAGAAAATGAAAAGTTATATCGACCAGGCGCACCAGAACGGACTGAAAGTAAAAATATATAATACGGTAAGGGAATTGTCGAACCATGCATATGAACTGTTCCCTTTGCGGAGTCTCGGACATGAAGTGTATTCGCCTGGTAAAGGAGGCGGATTCCGTTGGTTGCAGGAGCATGTGGGCTCGGATTATATTGCGGCCTGGTTTGTGCCGGAGGTAAAGGATGCCGCCATCATCAACAGCGGTATGAGCCGCTGGCACAACTATTATGTAGAAGGAATGAACTGGCTCACCAAGAATGTAGGCATTGATGGCATTTACCTGGATGATGTGGCCTTTGACCGCATTACCATGAAGCGGATCAAAAGAGTGCTAACGGCTAACGGACATCCCGGTATTATTGATCTGCATTCCGCTAACCAGTATAATAAAAGTGATGGCTTTATCAATAGCGCCAATCTTTACATGGAACATTTTCCGTACCTGAACCGTCTTTGGTTTGGCGAATATTTCGATTATGAAAACAACAGCCCCGATTTCTTTTTAACGGAAGTGAGCGGGATCCCTTTTGGACTGATGGGTGAGATGCTGCAGGACGGGGGAAATGCCTGGAGGGGCATGGTGTATGGCATGACCTGTCGTATTCCCTGGACGGAAAATGCAGATCCTACCGGCATCTGGAAGCTTTGGGATGATTTTGGGATACAGGGTTCCCGGATGATCGGGTATTGGGTGAAGAACAACCCGGTAAAAACAGACAATGAAAAAGTAAAGGCGACAGTATACAAAAAGAATGGCAAAGCACTGGTGTCCATTGCCAGTTGGGATACAGCAGATACCGAGGTTTCTTTGAATATCGATTGGAAACAATTGGGTATCGATCCTGCGAAAGCCGCAATAACGGCGCCGGCGGTTAAAAAATTCCAGGAAGCCCGGAGCTTTAAGGTGGACGAAAAGATACCTGTTACCAAAAATAAAGGCTGGCTGTTGGTGATTCAGTAGGGGGCTGGGTTTCAGTTATCAGTCTTCAGTTATCAGCCTTCAGTTGATTATGTTCGGGATTGGAGATTTGCCTGATGTTCGATACATGAATCGCAATCTTATTTCCACATTCTCACATCTTCAAATTTTCAAATTCTCAAGTAAAGTTGTTCCTGGTTTAGCGTTCAATGTTCCACGTAAGGTTAGGCCTGAAATAGTGCAGGCCGGTGCCGCTCAATGCTGCTCCAGCACCTCCTGCAATACCACCGCCTGGTTATGCTGTTCGTCGCGGGCACCAAATAACAGGGTGATCTTGCGGGTGCCGGTATGGCTCTTTAAAAAAATATCCAGTGCAGGGTTTTGCTTTAATTCTTCTTTATATTTTTTTTGAAATGCCTCCCATTTGTTGGGATCATGATTAAACCATTTCCGCAAATCAGCAGAGGGGGCCAGCTCCTTTGGCCATTCATCAATAGCGGCATTTTCTTTTTTGATACCCCGGGGCCAGAGGCGGTCTACCAGCACGCGCAGCCCGTCATTTTTTGCGGGGGCTTCATAAACCCTTTTAATGGTAATTGTTGTGTTCATTGTTTTTTTATTTGCATCGGATGTAAATGCTGTCCGGCACAGAATCCTTCGCCTGGCAGGCATACGCCCGGTTTTAAAGGTACAAAAAATAATAAAGGATATTTTTATCTTTTATTTAAATGTGCTAATTTTGCGGTCAGATGTTTTCAAAAACCTGCGAATATGCAATACGGGCAATGATCTACATTGCGCAGCAAACCCGGAACGGGAGCCGTGTAGGAATTAAACAAATTGCCACCGGCATCGATTCGCCTGAACATTTTATTGCCAAGATCCTGCAGGAACTCAGCCGCAAGGGACTGGTGGCTTCGATGAAGGGTCCTACCGGTGGATTTTACCTGGAAAAGGCCGCTCTGAACCGGTCCCTGGCGGATATTGTAAGAATCGTGGATGGCGATGAACTGTTCCTGGGCTGCGGCCTGGGACTGAAGCAATGTTCAGAAACAAATCCGTGTCCGATCCATTTCAAATTCAAAAAAGTACGGAAAGAAGTACAGACCATGCTGGAGCAGGCCAAGCTGGGCGCCTTTATCGACAAACTCGATCGTAATGAAACCTTTCTGAGGCGGGATTGATTTTTTACAAACAAAGGATTAAGAGAATAGGGCATCATCTATCTATCGTTTATCCTTATTTATTTGATGCCTGGAAGAGAACATCACAATGCATCCCACTAAAGGTTATTGAATTCGACATCTTCAATGAACAAAAAATGTTGGAACAGAAAAAAGATATTACAACAATTGATGACATACAGCTGCTGGTAAATGAATTTTATACCAGGGTTCGGGAAAACCAGCAGATCGGGCCGGTGTTTGACACGGTGATCGGTAATGAATGGCCACGGCACCTGGAGAAAATGTACCGGTTTTGGGAAACCGTGCTGCTGGATAATCACACCTATTTTGGAAGTCCCTTTCCTCCTCATGCCCGGCTGCCGGTTGGTCAGGAGCATTTCGATACCTGGTTACAGCTTTGGGCGCAAACCATCGATGCGCATTTCTCCGGCACCAGGGCAGATGAAGCCAAATGGCGGGCGGGAAAAATGGCTGTTATGTTTGTTTCAAAGATCAATTATTACAGGGACACTGGTAAAACGCCGCTGATATAGCGGTAAAGTCTGCATCTTACTGATTATAAAAAAGCCCGGTACAATTTTTAAAATCGTACCGGGCTTTTAACGTTTATCATTCGTTTTACATAGACGGTGTTGCCGCCGGTGTATTGTCTTTACTCTTTTCCGGAGCCTTATCGATCAGTTCCATAAACTGATCCAGTTTGGGAGTGATGATAATTTGCGTTCTGCGGTTACGTGTTTTGCCCTCTTCCGTATTGTTATCCGCTACAGGGTTATACTCTCCGCGCCCACCGGCTGTAAGACGTTTGGGGTCTATGCCGTATTGCGTCTGCAACGCCATTACCACGGATGAGGCCCTTAAGGAACTCAGATCCCAGTTGTTGCGGATATTGGGACGGTTGATGGGTACATTATCGGTATTACCTTCTACCAGTACTTCATAATCTTTATAATCCTGGATGATCTTGGCGATCTTGCTGAGGATATCGCCGGCGCGATCAGAAATTTCATAGCTGCCTGATTTGTACAGCATGTTATCCGCAAGCGAGATGTATACCACACCCTTTAACACCTTTACGTCCACATCCCGGAGCTCATCGCGGCTTAAAGAACGGGTCAGGTTATTGGTCAGTACCATCAGCAGGGAATCACTCTTATTCTTGGCATTTACCAGGTGCTGGATATATTTGTTCGATGCATTGATCTCATCCACCAGCTTGGAGATATTCACGTTGCCCTGGGTGTTCTGGTTGATACTGTTATCCAGTGTTGCCTGTAAAGCGGCCAGTGCTTTTTTAAGAGAAGCGTTATTCGCCCGCTCCTGTGCTAACTGTTCTTCAAGGCTTTTAACACGTGCCTTGCTTTCGGCCAGATCAACCTGGCTGCTCTGGTAGCGCTCATTCAGATTCCGGTAATCTGTTTGCAGGGTGGTGAATTTTTTATTGCTCACACATCCCGAAAAAAACAGCGCCATAAAAACGGCCCCAATGGGCCAATAAAATGCTTTATTCATCATAATTGGTTCTTTTAAATATCGGTCCGTTTCGAATACCCTTCCTGTAAATACAAAATGAATGCCTGAATCAGGAAAATGCGGCTTAATAGTTAAGAAATACCCAAAGCCGGCATTTTAAGAAATCATTATGCGTTGTTCAGAAAGAACGCCGTGATCAAATTCTTTGACAACTAAGACGTTTGATGTCGTGGTTCCGTTGCAAATGAAAAAAAAGTTTTGTTTAAGGATTGTTAATCTACTCATGCGGCTACGGATATGCTGCATACAGGTTCCGGATCGCCATTTTTTATGAGATCCGTTTGAAATGAATTTTGGACAATCATTGGCGTATTTTGGACAAAAAAGGGCCAGGCCCACCAGGTAGTTTTGCAGGGTTCATCATTCACACAACCTTTAAATGATAACAGCATGAAAAAGCAATTATTCCTTGCTGCATTTGTAGCAGCGTTTATGCCGGCGGGTGCCCAGTATTTTAACGAGGAGGTCAGCAACCTTTACCGGGCAGCGGCAGCAAATAATGATACCCTGCAGTTGTACCAGATCCGGAAACAGGCAACGGACATCGATATCCAGACGGCCCGCTTTAGTTATTTGCCAAGGGTACAGTTGGGCGCATCTTATACACATTTAAATGACGCCATCGTATTTCCCGATAACCTGCAACAGCTGTTACAGGGCACACAACAATTACTGATCAAAGAAAAACTGGGCCTGCCGTTTAATGCGGAACTGCCGGCAGGCGTATCCCTGCAGCCGGTACCGCCTATTCAGAAACAGGATATCGTAAAAGCCAATGTAAACGGACAGTGGCTGTTGTTTGGCGGCATGAAAGTACGCAACGGCATCCAGGCCTATCAGCATCAGCAGCGGTCGGTCGATTATATGACCCAGAAGCAGGACCGTGCCCTATGGCTGGATGTATCGGAAGCATATGATAGGCTGGCCCTGCTGCATGAATCGGATGCCATCATCCGCAGTTCGGAAAATGTTTTGGACGAACAAACGAAATTTGTAAAGGCTGCTATTCAGAATGGCCTGGCCACTCCGCTTGATCGGAAGAAGATTGAATTGGCCCAACAACGGCTTGCCGTAAAAAAGCTGGAAAACAGCAGCAATAAAACCGTGCTCATCAGCCGGCTGCATCAACTTACATCCGTGTCTGAAGAAGACCTGCTCCGGCTGAAGCCGGAAATAGTACCGGCTTATTTTGATGTAAATACGGTACCCGCAGAACGTCCGGAAATAAAGGCGCTGGACGAAGGGATGGAGGCCCGCAAATATAAAGGCCGCGCAGAGCTGGCGGAATATGTACCCAAGCTGGCGGCCTTTGGCCAGTATGAATTGCGGAACAAAGACCTTTCGCTTTTTGATCCGCGGTGGGCGGTGGGGCTTAAGTTACAATGGAATCTTTTTGATGGGTTAAGCGCGCGTAACAATGCCCGTAAAGAAACACTGGAGAAGCGGGCACTGGAAGTGCAAAAGAAATCGGCACAGGAGCGGATTAAGCTGGGCTATGCCAAAAGCCGTGCCGATTACGAGCTGGCTACGGGTAAGGTATTGCTGAAAAACCAGGAGGCCAACCTGTCGCAAAGCACTTATGACTTTGTGCAGAAGCAGTATGTAAACGGGCTTACTAATATTACAGAGTTACTCAATGCGCTGAATGATGTGGAAAAAGCCCGGTTTGAAAATAAACAGGCGATCTATGAACAACGCAGGGCTGCATTGCTGGCGGCTGATCTTAGCGGTACCCTTTTGAAAAACCAGTAATGATCCCGGCTTTAAAGATGCCGGGCTGTGTACCGGACCCTGAAGTGTGCGACGCAAGAATGCTGCTACAGGGTGCTGGTGCCGGGCCCATAAAAACAATCACACTATTTTTTATACCAACCTTTAAATGAACAGTTATGAAAAAAATATTTATAAACAGCAGTTTGCTTTTGAGTATTACGGCAATAATTTCCTGTGGTGATGTAAGGCAACCACAATCATCAGCCGTGCAGGGTAAGGTGAAGATTGAATCGATTGCCATTGCGCCCAAAATTGCGGGACGTATAGAGAAAGTATTTGTACGGGAAGGACAACGGGTACAGAAGGGTGATACCCTGGCGGTATTGTCGGTGCCCGAAATAGAAGCCCGGCTGGAACAGGCAAACGGAGCAGTGGAAGCGGCTGCGGGCCAGCTGCAACTGGCGCATAACGGAGCCACGGCCGATCAGTTGTTGCAGGTTAGCAGCCAGGTAGATGCCGCAGTAGCGCAGCTCAACTTTGCTGAGCAGTCGTTTAAGCGCATGCAGCATATGTACAATGACTCCCTGGTGCCGGCCCAGCAGTACGATGATGTAAAAGCAAAATATCAAATGGCCAGGGCGCAGGTAAGCGCTTTAAAGGCAAAGCAAAAAGAAATACAAAGTGGTACAAGACCAGAAACGATTCAGAGTGCCCGTGGGCAGGTGCAACGGGCGGAGGGGGCAAAGAAAGAAGTATTGCAGGCGGCCAGGGAACGTGTGCTACTGGCGCCTTCGGAGATGACCATTGAAAGCATTACCCTGAAGGAAGGAGAGCTGGCTACGCCGGGTTATGCGCTTTTTAACGGCTATGAAACCGGTGGCATTTATTTCCGCTTTACCATTGGCGAAAAAGCGGTGTATGACTACCAGCCAGGCCAGCCGGTAACCATTCAGATACCCGGGGGCAACCGCTCTGTTGCTGCTACAGTTGTGGCGGTAAAACAACTGCCGCGCTATGCGGATAACACCAGCACTGCACCTAACCGCGAAGTGGGAGAAGGTTTTTTTGAAGTAAAGATCAGCCCGGTTACGGCATCGGATGCTTCGGGGCTTTATAACAATACCACGGTATTGCTGGCAAAATAAATACAGTACTGCGAAATCATTTTTTATGAAAACGTTTTGGAAATTATTACAGACAGAATGGAAGCGGATCTTTTCGAACCGGGTGCTGGTGATGATCTTTTTTGGCGCACCCGTTTTGTACGGATTGCTGTTTATTCAGGTATATAAAAAAGGAAAGATCACCGATATGCCCGTGGTGGTGATTGATGAAGACCGAACGGCATTGAGCGGCCGGATCATTGATGCCCTGGACGAAAATGAAAATCTGAAGGTGGTACAGGTGCGCTTTGATGCAGGCAATATTGCGGCAGAAATGCCTTCGAAAGAATATGTGGCGGTGATCAGCATCCCCGCTGGATTTGAGTCTGCGGTATTACAGAAAAAATACCCGGAGATCATGACCGATATCAATACGGCCAACCTGGTAACGGCAAATTTTGCGAGTCGTGCCATACAAACCGTACTGGGTACCATCGGCGCCGGTATTGAAATAGAGGGGTTGAAAAAAGCCGGTATGGACGCCACCACAGCGGCACAACGCTATGAGCCGTTTAAGGTGAACTACAGCCGGTTCTATAACCCCTCCGGCAATTACCAGGACCTGATGATACCGGGCTTGATGGGTACCATTATGCAACAGGTGATCTTACTGGCACTGGGACTGGTCTTTGCCCGCGATTTTGAAGATGGGTATTTTAAACAGCTGGTAAGTGCCAGCGGTTCGGCGGCTTATCATATCCTGCTAAAATCCGTTCCCTTTGTATTGCTGATCGGTTTTATGTGGCTGCTGGTCCATTCTTTTTACCCGGTGTTCCGTATCGATATGACCGTATTCAGCTGGCCCATGGCGGCATTGGTGGCGGCCTTTAGCCTGGCCTGTATGTTCCTGGGCATGCTCTTTTCCCTGGCTATACCCAATCAGCTGCGGGCTACCGAATTGCTGATGGTGATTGCCACGCCTTCATTTTTATTAAGTGGTTATACCTGGCCACTGGAAGCCATGCCGGACTGTATTGCAAAGATTGCGGGCATGTTACCGTTAACGCAGTTCTTACAGGGATTCAGAAAGCTGGCGATCTATGGCGGCACGTTGAACGATGCGCTTCCGCATATGCTGCACCTGTTACTTGCCGCGTTGATACTGGCGGCGCTGATGATGATATTATTGCGGCGGAAAATAAAGCGTACAAAAAAAGAGGCTATTGCCGCTGTGGTGTCAATCCCATAACCGGCAGTCGTTTAAAGGTTAGGTCCCCTGTTTCTACAGGGGACTATTTTTTGGTCTTGCCAGATGCGGAATACTTATTAACTTGTCGCACCTTTCAGGAGCGGTGCGCGGCCGTATGGCCGGCGATCGCTGCCAGGGGGTCGCATCCGTTATGCCAAAGGATTCAACAAAAAATATCAGGGCCATCTTACAGCTTTTTGGCTATGCCGATCAGGCCCGGCCCTGGTTCATTTCCAGGGGATCCGGTATTGTGGAACATCCGGAGAAGCCGTTCCGGGTAGGATTTTATGTGTACGGAATCTGCACCGCCGGTCGTGCCCGGCTGCGCATTAACAATGAAGAAGTATGGATACAACCCCATACGTTTTTTACCGCCATTCCCAGCAGCATCCTGCAGGTGCAGGAACATACAACAACCTTCAGGGCCCGGCTGCTGGTATTTGAGCGTGGGTTTTTACTAAGGAATATCCTGGATGCCCGACAGCTGGAGCACCTGGGCTTTTTTAATTTTGATACCCTCACCCATGTACCCTTTACAAAAGCGGAGGCCGTGCTGCTGGGTAAACTCCTGGACCGGGTATATGATCAGTCGCTCGAAGACAGCGTTTTTCAGCAACAGAAAATGCAAAGCCTGATCCTTTACCTGTTGTTTGAAACTGCTGAGATCTATTTCCGGTACCGCAACCAGTTGCAGCGGAAACGGCTGGGCAGGGAGGAGGCGTTATTTATGCAGTTCATGAAACTGGTGCCGGCTTATTTCAAGACGGAGCAGGCGCTGCAGTTTTATGCCGACCGGCTGTTCATCAGCAGCCGTTACCTCATCCGGGTTTGTCGCAATATTGCCGGCAAAACGCCGGCAGCGATACTCGCGGAAACCCTGCTGAGCGAGGCCCGGTTGCTGCTGAACAATCCGGCCAATAATATCGGCATGGTGGCGCACCAGCTGAATTATGGATCCACAGCGGCTTTCAGCAAATTTTTCAGAAAACATACCGGGGTTTCGCCCTTGCAATGGAAACATTCCCATTTATAGCTGTGGTGCTCCGGTGGCTGCAACAGGAACGGGCCGGCTGTATGTATTTCAAAAAAAAATCGGAACCGGTGGTATTGTTTTAATAATTCTTCCTTATCTTGCGGTGGTATCTAACAAAATGCAGTACAATTTTCAAAATATTCAATCTGCGGTAAGTTCCGGTAACGGCACTACGACTACCATTATTACCACAACCCCTTGAGGGTTGTACGCTGCTATATCATCCATTGGGCATTCTGCCGTCTTTCTTCCGGGTTTTACTCCTTATTTCTTACTATTACTAAATCGAATTCATGCAGGTCTTTAAGTTTGGAGGCTCTTCTGTAGCCAATGCTGAGAACATAAAAAAAGTGGCAGCCATTGTGGATCATGCCGCAAAAAAAAATTCCATAGTTGTTGTTGTTTCCGCACTGGGCGGTATTACGGATCTCCTTTTAATGGCTGGTAAAGAAGCCGCCGAAGGCAACGAAGATTTCCGGTCGAAGGTAAACACCATTGAACAGCGCCATTTTGAAACCATCAAGGAACTGATCCCCATTGCCGCTCAAAGTTCCCTGCTGAGCCTGGTAAAAAAGACGATCAATGAAATTGAAGAGATCTGCAATGGTATCTTTTTACTAAGAGAAATCACCCCCAAGAACCAGGACCGCCTGGCGGCCTTTGGAGAATGGCTGTCTTCGCAGATCATTGCGGAAGCCTTTAAACACCAGGGTTTGTTTGTGCAGTGGAAGGATGCCCGCCAGTTTATTTTTACCAACAGCGATTACACACATGCAGAAGTACATCTTGAAGCTACAGAGAAGGAAATAAAAAAATATTTCAAAGAGAATAAAAGCAATGTGTTCCTGGTCCCCGGGTTTATTGGCGCCGATGAGCAGGGCGTAACCACCACGCTCGGACGCGGCGGATCCGACTATACAGCGGCTTTAATCGCCGCGGCCATTGATGCAGAATCGCTGCAGGTATGGAAGGATGTGAACGGGATGATGACCGCTGATCCACGCCTGGCGGCCAATGCAAAGGTCATTGACCGCATTTCATACAGTGAAGCCATGGAACTATCGCATTTTGGGGCCAAGGTATTGTACCCGCCTACCATCCAGCCGGTGATGAGCAAAAATATTCCGCTGTACATTAAAAATACCTTCGCTCCGGAAATGCCCGGAACCGTGGTGGGCGGTAAGGTAAAAGATGCCAAGGTGGTAAGGGAACATATTGTGAGCGGTATTTCCAGCGTAAACAATATTGCATTGCTAAGCCTGGAAGGCAGTGGTATGATCGGTATTCCCGGTTTTTCCAAACGCTTATTTGAAGCCCTGAGCAAAGAGCGGATCAACGTGGTGCTGATCACACAAAGTTCTTCGGAGCATTCAATTTGTGTGGCCATTGATCAGAAATACCTGCCCGCTGCAAAAAAGGTGGTAGACAAAACTTTTGGAGATGAGATCGCGCTCAATAAAGTAGAACCGCTGAAGGCCGAAACCCATCTTTCTATTGTGGCCCTGGTGGGAGAAAATATGAAAAGCCTGCCCGGTGTCAGTGGCCGGATGTTTGGCGCTTTGGGACGGAACGGGATCAATATCCGTGCGATTGCCCAGGGCTCATCAGAAAAAAATATCAGCACGGTGATTGCTACCGATGATGTGCGCAAAGCCATCAACGTATTGCATGAAGAGTTTTTTGAAACCATCCAGAAGCAGCTTAACCTGTTTATTGTAGGACTGGGCAATGTGGGCGCCAAACTGATGGAACAATTAAAACAGCAGCATGCCTTCCTCATCCAGCATCTTAAATTGAATGTGAGCGTAGTGGGCATCAGCAACAGCCGCAAGATGATCTTTAAGGAGCGCGGTATTTCCCTAAGCGGCTGGAAAGAATCCCTGGCGGGAGGAGAGCCGGCTTCCATCACCGAGTTTGCACAGGAGATCATTAAACGCAATATGCGGAATTCTATTTTTGTAGATGTTACCGCAAATAAGGAGGTGGCCAAAGTATACGACAAAATGTTACAGAAAAGCATCGCTGTGGTGGCCTGTAACAAAATTGCAGCAGCTTCTCCGTTCTCCGAATATAAAAAATTAAAGGAACTGGCCCATGTATTCAATGCCAAATTCCTGTTTGAGACCAATGTAGGCGCTGCGTTGCCTGTAATTGGCACATTGAATGACCTGCGCCGCAGCGGGGATGAGATCAAACGCATTGAAGCCGTATTAAGTGGCACGCTCAATTTTGTATTTAATCATTATGATGGATCCCGTTCGTTTGCATCGGTGGTAAAACAGGCGCAGGAAGAAGGATATACCGAACCCGATCCGCGCCTGGATCTGAGTGGTACGGATGTAATGCGCAAGATTCTCATCCTGGCCAGGGAGGCCGGTTATGAAATGGAGATGGAGGATATCACCAACCATTCTTTTATGCCTGCATCCTGTATGGAAGGTTCTGTGGATGCCTTTTACAAAGCGATGGAAAAAGAAGAAGCGCATTTTAAAAGCTTGCTGAGTGCCGCCCAGGCTGCAAACAGTAAACTGAAATTTGTAGCCACATTTAATGAAGGAAAAGCTTCTGTGGGATTACAGCATGTAAAACCGGAGAATGACCTGTATCATTTATACGGAAAGGACAATGTGGTGCTGTTTTACACCGCCCGTTATCCCGAGCAACCCCTGGTAGTAAAAGGTGCCGGTGCCGGCGCAGACGTAACGGCCAGCGGGGTGTTCGCCGATATTATGCGCGCCGTAAATGAATAAGGCATGCATCGCATTGGGACTTTCGATGGATGGCAAAACGCAGCGACAGACTATTGCCCATTCCCTTTTCACTAAACAACATCTCACTAATCGCAGACATCTCACGATGAAACAAGTAAAAATAAAATCACCCGGTACCGTAGCCAACCTGGTTTGTGGGTTTGATATCCTGGGGCTCGCATTGAATGACCCCTATGATATCATGGAATTCCGCCTGCTCAGCGAGCCGCGCGTGATCATACACAATAAAGATAATTTTGGGCTGCCCACCGATCCGGAGCAGAATGTAGCGGGTGTGGTGTTACTGGCGGCCATGGAAAAGGCCGGTGGCAATATCGGGTTTGAGGTCACCATTGAAAAGCGGATCAAGCCGGGCAGTGGATTGGGATCCAGTGCCGCCAGCGCCGCCGGTGCTGCGGTTGGGGCCAATTTGCTATTGGGAAACCGTTTTACAACGGATGAGCTGGTACAGCTGGCCATGATTGGGGAAAAGCTGGCCAGCGGTGTAAAACATGCAGATAATATAACGCCCTGTATCCTGGGTGGAATTACACTGATCCGTTCGATTCATCCGATGGATATTGTACCGCTTGCCGCACCGGAATTATTTGTAACCGTGGTCCATCCGCAGATAGAGGTACGCACCGCCGATGCCCGGCAGATCCTGAAGCAAAAGGTATTGCTGAAGGATGCGATCAAACAATGGGGAAATATTGCCGGACTGGTGGCTGGTTTTATGCGGAACGACAAAGCGCTGATCAGCCGCTCGCTGGAGGATGTGATCATCGAGCCGGTCAGAAGTATTCTGATCCCTGGTTTTGATGAAGTAAAACGCCAGTGCAAAGAAGCAGGAGCCCTGGGCGGGGGTATCTCCGGTTCGGGCCCGTCGATCTTTATGCTTAGTGAAACAGAAGCCATAGCACTGGATGTAGCCGGTATCATGAAGACGATCTATTCCGGTATTGGCATTGATCATTATGTGTACGTAACTACGATTAATAATAGAGGAGCGGAGGTAGTGAATAGTTAATAGGCAATGGTCAATGGGGAGTCAATGCGTTCCCTTAAAGCCGCAGATGCACAGATTTTGGTATCGGCGTTAGCTATAACAATGTCGCAGAAAAGCGCTGCAGGCACAATCAGCGAATCTGCGGCAACCATAAAAAATGCTACAGGAAACTGCATTGAATGGTGAATGGTCAATAGGGGACAGGCCGGTTTTATCCGGCAGGGGGGCGGCAGCTTCGGGGTAAAATAACCACATCGGGTGTTAATCCCGAATCTCAACCTTAAACCTCAAACCTGGAGCTGGTAAATGCTTAATGCTGAACGCTAAGAGCAGATGGTTAATTGCAATCGCTGGCAACTTATAAACGATTCGATGCCAGCTAACAGGAACATTAAAAAGAAAACGATGAATTATTACAGTTTAAATCGCAGGTCGCCGAATGTAAGTTTTAAGGAAGCTGCTGTAATGGGCCAGGCTCCGGATAAGGGCTTGTATTTTCCCGAAAAACTGCCGCGTATAGAAGCAGACCTGGTAAAAAATATTGAAAGATTTCCGGAAGCCGAACTGGCTTTCCGCGTTATCCGGCCCTATGTGGGAGACAGCATCCCTGAGGATGTGTTGTTTGATATTGTAGCGCAAACGGTAAACTTTCCCTTCCCCCTGCAACCGGTTACGGAAAGCATTGCTGCACTGGAATTATTTCACGGACCTACCCTGGCCTTTAAGGATGTGGGCGCCCGGTTTATGAGCCGTTGCCTGGGATACTTTTTGAAGGACCAGGAAAAGGAAGTAACGGTGCTGGTGGCTACATCCGGTGATACCGGTGGTGCCGTTGCCAGCGGTTTTTATGGGGTGGAGGGCGTAAATGTAGTGATCCTGTATCCCCAGGGACGTGTAAGCCCGGTTCAGGAAAAACAGCTCACCGCCATGGGTAAAAACATTGTAGCGCTTGAAGTTGCGGGTAGTTTTGACGACTGCCAGCGGATGGTAAAACAGGCGTTTACGGATGCGGATATACATGCCAAACGTTTTCTTACCTCTGCCAATTCCATCAACGTGGCGCGATGGCTGCCCCAGCAGTTTTATTATTTCTTTGCGTATAAGCAATGGAAGGGAAATGCTGTGGCTCCGGTAGTGGTAGTGCCCAGCGGTAATTTTGGAAATATCTGTGCCGGGCTGCTGGCCAGGGAAACGGGTTTGCCCCTGGGCCATTTTATTGCGGCCTGTAACGCCAATGATGTGGTGCCGGCCTTTTTACAAACAGAAAACTGGCAACCCAGGACAACGGTAGCAACCCTGTCCAATGCCATGGATGTGGGCGATCCCAGCAATTTTGTGCGGATTATGGAATTGTTCCATCAGGAGTTTCCGAAACTGAAAGAGCAGCTTTCGGCCGTAAGTATTTCTGATGCCGATACCATTGCCACCATTGCACGGGTATACCACGCAACCGGCTATACGCTGGATCCGCATGGTGCAGTGGCCTACAAAGCCCTGGAAGATTATCAGCAGGCGCACCCCGATGGGAAAGGATTCATCCTGGAAACTGCGCATCCCGTAAAATTTCCCGATGCTGTAAAACAGGCTACCGGTACGGATGTTGAAATCCCTGAGTCGTTGCAAGAACTCATGCTCCAACCCAAACAGGCTATCGCCATGCCGCCGGATTATGAGGCGTTTAAAGCCTACCTGATCAATTGAAAGCCGTTTCCGGTTTAAGGTTCAAAGTTTCACGTTAGCTCCTGTTCATACCCGATGAGAAAGGGCAAATCCCAGATCCCGGACGTAATCAACTGAAAGCTGTAGCTTTTGGGGGGACAGGGAGACAAACGAGGACAGGGTGTTTTTCACACATACGAATTGATTTACGCTTACGGGTACCGAACGCTAACGGCTAGACGCCTGTTTCAGGTTTTCCCGAGAATCGGGATAAAGCTCCACGTTAGATCCGATTTTATACTTGATGTGTAACACTGACACTGAAGACTGACAACTGAAGACTGACGGCTGAACGCCGTTTCACGTTTCAAGTTTAAAGTTCCTGGTGTGCCCGCCATGGCGGGTTGGCTTTCGTTTGTTACCTGATGAACAGTGTTAATTCTCTGTTCTTTTTCCGCGTATAATGTCAGATCTCCGATTCCATACGTAATCTGCTGATGGCTGACGGCTGATATCTGAACGCCGTTTCAGGTTAGATCCGTTTAATACTCAATGCAAGATGTCAAATCCCCGATCCCGGACGAATCAACTGAAAGCTGACCGCTGACGACTGATAGCTGATGACTGTGTATTCGCGACCCCCTGTGTTTCTGTGGCAAAAACACTAATTTCGCATCGTGCATGATATAGAACCTTATTACAATTGGCAGCATATCTATTTAAGCGAGGAAGACGAGCGTTCTCCCTTCTACGGGGTAGAGCATTCCCAGTTTGAATATAAAGATGCTGTTTATAATTATTATATCCATCCTCAATGGGATTTTTTCGGAAGCCGTACTTTATACCTCAAAGTGTTGATGGCAGACTATGAAGAAGGATATGCCATTATCGAGCTGATAGGGGAATGGAATGATGCGGTGGAGAATGACATCATGACCCTTAAACGGGATGTGCTGGAAGTGTTTATGGCGGAAGGGATTTTTAAATTCATCCTGATTGCGGAGAATGTGCTGAATTTTCATAGCGGCGACCGGGATTATTACGAAGAACTGCATGAAGAGCTCAGCGATGCCGATGGGTGGATCGTGTGCCTGAATATGCCTTCCCAAACCCAGTATGATTTTAAACAGGCCAAACTGAACCAGTTCATCGAACTGATGGAGATCCATAACTGGAGAGTATATAAGCCCTATCATTTGTATAAAAAAATTAACGACCAGCTGGCTGCCCGGTTGACCTGATTGTTATGAAACAGATTCCCAATTTATTTACGCTGCTGAACCTGGTATTTGGCTGTTTGGCCATAAAAGCCATCCTGCAGCCGGAACCGCTTTTTTTTGATACCGGTGATAAAGGTCCCACCACTGGGATGATCGTCGGCAGCTTTTTTTTATTACTCGCCGCCATCGTCGATTTCCTGGACGGGTTTGTGGCCCGGTTATTTAAGGCCACTTCGGCCATGGGAGAGCAGCTGGACTCGCTGGCCGATGCCGTAAGTTTTGGTGTGGCGCCGGGTATGATCCTGTACCGGTTGCTGGAGATAGGATGGTCTGGTCATGCGGGTATGAACCAGTGGTGGCTGTTGCCCGCGCTTATTTTTCCCTGCGCGGCGGTTTGGCGCCTGGCCAAGTTTAACCTGGATAAAGAGCAACGCTACTATTTTAAAGGTATTCCGACACCGGCAGCCGGGCTAACCATTGCCTCATTTCCTGTAATTGCCTATTACGATACGCCGGCGGTAAATGACTTTGTGTTTAACCCGGTGGTGCTTTATGCCACTATCATCATCATCAGCGGACTGATGGTAAGCAACCTGCCCATTATCAGCCTGAAGTTTAAGGCCTATACCCTGAAAGCCAATACGGATAAATTACTACTGGTACTGATTGCCGTTTTATCGGCCGTCTTTTTTAAATGGATGGCGGTTCCGGTGGTATTTGTAGCCTATGTTATTGTATCTTTGATTTTTAAACCGAACCGGCAGGGTTGATTTTCATGTGGGGAGGTTCAGGATAAACAAATATTTTAAACAACATACAGCGCAACAAAGAAAGAGTATGAGTTATACAGTACAGGTGGTGATCATGCCGTTAAAAGAGTTATTAGATCCTCAGGGTAAAGCCGTTCTGGGCGGATTGGAAAATCTGGGCCTGGGTACCGTTACCGATGTTCGGGTAGGAAAAAACATCACCTTACAGGTAGATGCGGCCTCTAAAGAGGATGCGCAACGCATTGGCGAAGAAGCTGCTAAAAAACTGCTTGCCAATGCGGTAATGGAATATTTTGAGGTAACCGTACTATAACGGATCCGGAACAGGCACCTGGTGTTGAGGTCAGGAATCAAGGATTCAGTACTCCATACCCGTCATGCTGCCTGTTTTACATTTCTTATTTTATATTCCGCATTTTACATTTTTAAATGCTGTACCTCGTTCCCACACCCATTGGTAATTTAAAGGACATCACCTTCCGGGCGTTGGAAGTGCTGAAGGATGTGGATGTGATCCTTGCGGAAGATACCCGCAATACTTCCCATTTGCTGAACCATTACCAGGTCAGTAAGCCGCTTACGCCCTATCACCAGCATAATGAACATAAAATAACCGCCCACCTGGTCGATCAATTGATGGCCGGGCGAAAGATGGCCCTGGTTACCGATGCCGGAACTCCCGGTATTTCTGATCCGGCCTTTCTGCTGGTGCGGGCCTGTGTAAAAGCCGGTGTAAAAGTAGAGTCGCTGCCGGGTGCCACTGCATTTGTTCCTGCCCTGGTCAACAGCGGACTGCCCACCAACCGGTTTTGTTTTGAAGGGTTTCTTCCCCTGAAAAAAGGCCGGCATAGTTTGCTGGAAAGCCTGAAAACGGAAGAACGGACCATGATCTTTTATGAATCGCCCCTGCGCCTGGTAAAAACACTGAACGACCTGGCGGGGTATTTTGGCGCTGACCGGGAATGCAGTGTGAGCCGGGAGCTCACCAAATTATATGAAGAAACCCAGCGGGGAACCCTTACGGAAGTGGCCGCCTACTTTTCTCAAAAAACGGTAAAAGGGGAAATTGTAATCATAGTAAAGGGAATGGACGATAAATAACCAAACGCGCCATTTGCTTATTTTTGCTAACAACTGTTATTTTTAATCTTTTTATTTTAAACGCGAAGACGTTATATGAAACAAAAAACGATCCTGGTAAAAGGAATAGCCTTGTTGTTTCTTTTATCAGCTGGCCTTGGTCTGACTGCCCAGGTGAAACTGACCGACTCCATCCCGGTAGATGCAAAAGTAAAAATCGGGAAACTATCCAATGGCTTAACCTACTATATCCGGCAGAATAAAAAGCCCGAGCAAAAGGTGGAACTGCGGCTGGTGCTCAATGCCGGCTCCATCCTGGAAGCGGACAACCAGCAGGGACTGGCGCATATGGCCGAACATATGGCCTTTAACGGAACCCGTAATTTTAAAAAGAATGATATTGTAAGTTTTTTGCAAAGCATTGGGGTGGGGTTTGGAAATGACCTGAATGCCTATACCGCTTTTGATGAAACGGTGTATATGCTGCCCATTCCAACCGATAAACCCGGAAACCTTGAAAAGGGCTTCCAGATACTGGAAGACTGGGCGCACAATGTGACCTATAATACGGATGATATCAATGAGGAGCGGAATGTGATCCTGGAAGAGAGCCGGCTGGGCAAGGGTGCAGATGACCGGATGTTTCGCCAGATCTATCCCCGGCTGTTTGCTGGCAGCCGGTATGCAGACCGTCTGCCCATTGGCGTGGATTCCATTATCCGGAACTATAACCCGGACCTGATCCGTTCGTTTTATAAAGACTGGTATCGTCCAAACCTGATGGCCGTTGTAGTCGTTGGGGATGTAGATCCGGCCACAGCAGAGGCGATGGTTAAAAAACATTTCAGTGGCCTGGAAAATCCCACGGCTCCGCGTACAAGAACCTATGCCGATGTAAAGCCCTATACCGGCAATGACGGCATGGTGGTTACAGACAAAGAGGCCACCAATTATACCGTGGGTATTGCCTACAGCGCCTTTCCTTCTAAAGAAGCTCAAACGGTGGGTGAATACGAACAGGACCTTGTTAAAAATATTTTCTCCAGCATGCTCAACCAGCGTTTGCGGGATCTGACACAGCAGGCAAACCCTCCCTTCCTGTATGGCTATACCTATTTTGGAAGCTATGCCCGCAATTACGACCAGTTCAATGCGGGGGCCGGCGTAGCCACTGCCGCCGATGCAAAGAAAGGCCTGGAAACGATCGTGGAAGCGATCGAAAAAGCAAAGCGTTTTGGTTTTACGCAACCGGAACTGGACCGGGTAAAAAAGACGATCGAAGCAGGTATGGATAAGGCGTACAATGAACGGGAGAAAACCGAATCGTCCAATTATGTGGATGAATACATCCGTAACTTTCTTACCAATGAACCCATTCCTGGTATTGCCAAGGAACGGGAGTATACAAAGGAACTGTTGCCCCAGATCACATTAAAAGAAGTGAATGCGTTTGCGCAGTCGCTGCAGCAGCAATCCAATTATTTTGTTACACTTACCGGACCCACAGCCGCTGAACTACCGGTGGCCTCCGACCTGGTGACTGCAGCAGCCAATGTAATGGCAAGAACCGACCTCCGGGCCGATGAGGAAAAAGTGGTAGCAACGGAGCTATTACCCAGCCGGCCCAAACCAGGGAAGATCCTGAAAGAAACAACAGATACCAAACTGGGTACCAAAACCTGGGAGCTCAGCAACGGAACTACCGTAACCTTTAAGAAAACCGATTTTAAAGACGATGAGATCCGGATGGGAGCCCGCCGTTACGGAGGCATCAATGGCTATAGCGTGGCGGATAAATACAATGCCTGGTATGCATTAAGCGTGGCAGGTGCCATGGGCTATGGCAGCTTTTCGCCTACCGATCTGCAAAAAGCATTAGCGGGGAAAACCGCATCGGTACAAGCTTCACTGGGTGGAATTACGGACGAACTATCGGGTAGTTCGAGCGTGAAAGACCTGGAAACCATGCTGCAGATATTATATCTTAGAGCAACGGCACCCCGGGTGGATACGGCATTGTTCCGGTCTTTTATACAAAAGAGCAAAGCAAGTGTAGTGTATTCCCTTTCCGATCCGCAAACCGTTTTTGTAGACACACTGTTCAAAACGCTTTACAGGAACAATCCGCTGGCGCCTGTGGCTGTGCCACGTCCGGAGTATTTCGACCAGATCGATATGAGCCGGGCGCTTCAGATCTATAAAGAGCATTTTGGGGATGCCAGCGGTATGCAGTTTGCTTTTGTGGGCAGTATTGATGAGGCCGTGTTAAAACCACTGGTGGAGACCTATATCGGTGGCTTGCCGGCTACAAAACGGAAATTTGCCTACACAGACAATGGCGTACGCCCGGTAAAGGGAAAGGTAGATCTCACCGTATACAAAGGTGAAGCAGAAAAGAGCCTGATCCTTTCACTGGTGAGCGGAGACCTGGTATACAGTCCGGACCTGGCATTGAATATGCGTGCCGTAAGCGAGGTACTGAACATCCGGGTGATCGAGGAACTCCGGGAAAAGATACAGGGCATTTATGGTGGCGGAACATCGGTAAGCATCGAACGCCTGCCTTATGCGCATTATAACTTCTTTACACAGCTGCCTACAGGGCCGTCAAAAGTAGACACGCTGTTAAAGGCGATGAGCGCCGAAATAAAAAGTATTGAAACTAAGGGCCCTTCTAAAGAAAACCTGGATAAGGTAAAGCAGCAATGGCTGGAGCAGGACAAAGTGGCGATGAAGCAAAACGGTTCCTGGCTCGAATACCTGCTGGCAGCAAGACTGGAGAAAAAAGATCCGGATCGTTTTCTGAATACGGCCAAATACATCAATGCCTTAACGCCGGCATCGGTACAGGCAGCGGCAAAGAAGCTCTTTTCCAGCGGCAACGTGGTAACAGCGGTATTGCAACCAGAGAAGAAATAACGGACGGCACTTTTTTGAACCATACGTTTGTAAAGGAATGACAACAACGGTCATTCCTTTTTATTACCCGGCACATCTCCGCGTTCTGCCGTTCTCCGCGGTTAATCCATCTCGGGAATTTTCAGGAACCACAAGCAGAAGTGGTCGAACATATATTCTATCTCGTCTCCGCGCCCCCGCGCCTTCGCGGTTAATTTTACCGCCAGGTTTGCAAAGTATCCGCAAAGGTTATTTATGGGCATAATATGCCTTCTCGTAAAGCGCGAGCGCACCTCCGTGTTCTGCCGTTCTCTGCGGTTAATTATACCCCAATGTGCACAATTTACATTCCTCCTTACGGCTTGTACAAACGATTGCACGGATCGGTCGCGGCTGCACCGGGTTCTAATGAAATGCTGTCTGAGCCAGGGTTTGAGCGGTTCGGTAAGTTCAGACGGGGCACCGGTTTACCGTTTGCACAGGAAAAAACCTTCCTCCGGCTAATGCCAATTTTTCTAAATTAGCGCCTTTGGAGCTACCAATACTTGTTTATTAATTATGAAGAAGCAGATACTATCACTAACGGGAAGCTTGTTGCTCGCCGGGTTTGTATGGGGACAGTCCCTCCCCTCGGAATTGCAGACGCCGGAAGTTGTTTCGGTAAACCGGATGCCCATGCGGGCCAATGCCTTTGCCTTTGAAACAAAAGCCCTGGCAGAAAAAAGCGAAAAAGAACGGTCCGCGTATTTTATATCCCTGAACGGAAACTGGCGGTTCAACTGGGTACAGGATCCCAATAAACGTCCCAGGGATTTTTACAAAACAGATTTTGACGACAGCAAATGGAACCATTTTCCGGTGCCCGCCAACTGGGAAGTAAATGGCTACGGCCTGCCGATTTATGTCAACCATCCTTATGAGTTTACCGGAAGGGCCAAGACCGGCAGCCGCTTAAATCCCCCGTTCGATATACCGGAAGATAATAACCCTGTGGGCTCTTACCGTAAGAAAGTGACCATTCCCCAAAATTGGGATGGCCGCCAGGTATTTATTCACCTGGGCGCGGTGAAGTCGGCCTTTTTTATCTGGGTAAACGGACAAAAAGTAGGGTATAGTGAAGACAGTAAGCTCTCCGCTGAATTTGATATTACAAAATATGTAAAACCCGGCGAGAACCTGGTAGCACTGGAAGTATACCGCTGGAGTGATGGCAGCTACCTGGAATGCCAGGATATGTGGCGGATCTCGGGCATTGAACGGGAAGTATACCTCTACGCAACACCGCTGCTGGATCTGCGCGATTTTAAGATCGGTTCCACTCTGGAAAATAACTATAAAGACGGCGCTTTTACCTTCCAGGGAACAGTGAATAGTTATAAAACAGACACACATACCCTCCATTCAAAAAGAGATACCGCAACCGTAGAGCTGGAGCTGGTGGATGGTAATGGTAAACCCGTGTTTAAGGAAACCCTGCCGGCATTCTCCGTACTGGGACGTTATAAAACGGATCTGTCTTTTAAAACAACCATACCCGCTGTAAAAGCCTGGAGCGCAGAAACCCCTGCTTTATATACCCTCTTTATAACACTAAAGAATAAAAACGGTGAAACACTGGAAGTGGTACCCGTTCGCGTAGGGTTCCGTACCATCGAAATCAAAGGGCGCGATTTCCTGGTAAACGGTAAGCGGGTATTCTTTAAAGGTGTGAACCGGCATGAGCACAATGCGCGCACCGGTCATACACTTACAAGGGCCGATATGCGGAAGGATATGGAGATGATGAAAAAGCTGAACGTAAACGCGGTACGGCATTCGCATTATCCGCCCGATCCTTACTGGCTGGAGCTTTGCGATGAATACGGGTTGTACGTGATCGATGAGGCGAATATTGAATCGCACGGACGCTACTACGACCTGGAATATACATTTGCGAACGACAAGCAGTGGCGCATGCCGCACCTGGCACGGATCCAGCGGATGTATGAGCGCGATAAAAATCACCCTTCCATCATTACCTGGTCATTGGGCAATGAGGCCGGTAACGGGATCAATATGTATGAAGGGTACGATTGGCTGAAAAAGCAGGACAGTCGCCCCGTACAATATGAGCGGGCAGAATATGATTACAATACCGATGTGATCTGCCCGCAGTATCCGTCACCCAACGGCGTAGCCTGGCAGAAGAATTCCAAAGACGGACGGCCCTATATTATGAGCGAGTATGGGCATATCATGGGTAACAGTCTTGGTAACTTTAAAGAGTACTGGGATGCCATCGAATCTACCTCCGGTACCCAGGGTGGTTATATCTGGGAATGGATCGACCAGGGCATCGATACGGTAAAGAACGGGAAACGCATCCTGGCTTATGGGGGCGATTTCCCGCTGAGCGGTCCGGTTGATGAAAATTTCAGCGATAATGATTTTTGTGTAAAAGGGGTGGTAACGGCGTATCGCAACCTGACGCCCATGGCCATTGAGATCAAAAAGGTACATCAGAATATCAAAACCGTATATAAGGGGAATAACGAGATCGAAGTAACCAATGGGTATTTCTTTAAAGATCTTTCCAACGTGCAGCTGGATTGGGAAATTACGGAAGACGGAGCCGTAGTAGGTAAGGGTACAATTGCCGGGCTGAATATAGCCCCCCAATCAAAGGCACAGCTGGTATTACCGGTAAAATTAAAACCCAAAGAGGGAAAAGAATATTTGCTCAATGTATACTACCGGCTGAAAAAGGAAGAACCGTTCCTCGAGAAAAACTATGAAGTGGCGGCCGAACAATTTGCCTATAACGGAACAGCGGTACCTTATAACTACCAGGGAACTTCTGCGGCCGTTACGGCAACAAAAGACGGCAGTCAGCTGGTGTTAAAGGGTAATGGCTTTACTGCAGCATTTAACCTGGAGAAAGGAACCCTGGAAGAATATTCTTTAAAAGGCACTCGTGTGATCGCAAAAGGTCCCCGTCCGGCATTTTACCGTGCACCTACGGATAATGATATTGGTGCCGGGTTGAACCGGTCGCTCCGCAACTGGCGGAATGTGTATGAATCCGCAACCGGCATCCAGGCGAAGACGGAGCAGGTAAGCAGGAATGAATACCGGGTTTCATTCACTGCGGCCCTCTTAGACGGAAAGGCAGCTACCGAACAGGTATTCACCGTATATGGGGATGGAAACATCCTGGTGAAAAATAATTACACACTAAATGCAGGCGATTATAAAACGGTGATGCGGATTGGGAACGACCTGGAACTGGAAAAAGAATTTTCAAAGATCCGGTGGTATGGCCGCGGACCCTGGGAGAACTATTGGGACCGCCATACCGCCAGCAATATCGGTACCTACAGTCAAACCATCGATCAGCAGTATTTCGCCTATGCCCGTCCGCAGGAGAGCGGTAACAAAACCGATGTCCGCTGGATCAGCATGCTCAATGCTAAAGGACTTGGTGTGCGGTTTGAGCTGGCAGACAGTGTGCTTTCGGCATCGGCATTGCCCTACAGCCTGGAGCAGCTGGATCCGGCACCGGTGAAAAAGCAATTCCATTCCGGGGAACTGGAGCCTGCCGGCAAGATCTTCATGCATATGGATCTGAAACAGCTGGGGCTGCAGGGAATCGACAGCTGGGGCTCGATGCCCTTGAAGCAATACTGGATCACTCCCGGTACCTATACGTACAGTTACTGGATACGCCCTGTTCGTTAAAAAGGGCGGTGGCTGTGCAAACGGTTGCTCTTTAAAAACCGGTACAGATCCTTTTTGATCTCTGTGATTCGGACTATCTTAGGCTGCTGGTTGCTAGATCTTACAGATTGCAACGGCACCCGGACGGCTATTGAAAGCGGCCGGAATCCAAAAAAAGAATGTGCCGGCCTATAACGAAGCGGCATCATTAAAACCCGTTCGACTCCGCGGCAGCGGGGCGGGCATAAAAATAACATACGGATGAAACGTAAAGACTTTGTAAAAAGCGCCGGCCTGGCCATGGCTTCGGTTGCAATTCTGCCATCAGAAGTGGCGTTTAAACCTACGGCGGCTACCAAACTGAAAGTGGCGATCGTTGGTGTGGGCGCCCGTGGTATCTGGCACCTGGATCTTTTATTAAAACGCGATGATGTGGAAGTGGTGGGCGTTTGCGATATCGATCCGCGGTGTATTGAAGCCGCTAAGGAAAAATTTTCCAAAGCAGGGAAAAAGGCGCCGGTATATTATTCGAACGGTCCGGAAGACTGGAAAAATATGTATGCAAAAAAAGGCATCGAAGCGGTAGTGATCGCAACGCCCTGGGAACTGCATAAACCCATGATCATTGGCGCCCTGGAGTCCGGTATCAAATATGTGGGTACGGAAGTGATCCTGGGTATCTCCTTGCAGGACCATTGGGATGTGGTACGTGCGGCCGAACGGTATAACGGGCATGTAATGATGCTGGAGAATGTATGCTATCGCCGGGATGTGCTGGCGGTGCTGAATATGGTACGCCAGAATGTGTTTGGAGAGCTGGTGCACCTGCAGGGCGGATACCAGCATGATCTGCGCGGGGTGAAATTCAACGATGGTAAAACGCCTTACGGAAAGGGTGTAGAATTCGGCCATACCGACGGATACTCAGAATCCCGCTGGCGTACGGATCATTCCGTGTGGCGCAATGGCGATCTTTATCCTACCCATGGTGTTGGACCTGTGGCGCAGTACATCAATATCAACCGGGGCAACCGTTTTGTATCCTTAAATGCGTTTTCTACAAAATCCCGCGGTCTGCACAATTATATCGTGGATGTGGGCGGCCCTACGCATAAGAATGCCAAAGTGAACTTTAAACTGGGCGATATTGTAACCACACAGATCAGCTGTGTGAATGGTGAAACGGTGATCCTGCAGCATGATACCAATTTGCCGCGCCCGTATTCACTGGGCTTTAGGGTACAGGGCACCAAGGGCCTGTGGATGGATGTAAACAGCGGTATCTATGTAGAAGGTGTATCCAAACCCCACACCTGGGATAAGGCGCAGGAGTGGCTGGATAAATACGATCACCCGTTGTGGAAAAAATACGGCAAGGATGCAGAAGGCGCCGGTCATGGTGGCATGGACTTCTTTGTGATGCATTCATTCATCGAATCGGCAAAACGGAAAGAACCTACGCAGATGGACGTGTATGATGCGGCTACCTGGAGCGCTATTACGCCGTTGAGCGAACAATCAATCGCACTGGGGCATCAGACCGTGGAGTTCCCTGATTTTACCGGGGGCGACTGGATGTACCGCAAGCCGGTATTTGCGCTCAATGATGATTATTAATACGTAAACTGTTCATTTTAAAAAATGCCCGCCGTTATTGGCGGGTATTTTTTTTATGGCTTCGAGGCTTCCGCCTGCCACTGAAGACCTTTAACAAAAGACGGTAGCTGTGTGTCCATATGATCTAAGGCAGAATAGATGTCGATCTTTTTTGTGATGCCTGATGGAAGTAACAAGGGAAGTTGGCGGCAAAGGCTATCCTGTTTTTCCAGGCCACCAAAGGTGATGTAAACATTAAGACTGTCGTGCTGTACCGGAACCGCTTTTTTAAGTTCATTCGGCAGGAAGTAGTTGTTGTAATGTAAGGAAGGGCTTGCTGCAATATAATTCCTGAACCGGTATTGTTTGCCGGCCAGTCGCTGCTGCAACGCATAGCAGGTAAAATAGCCACCCAATGAGTGGCCCATCAATGTTTGTTGCAGCGTATCCGTTCTGAATCGTTTGTCAATGGCAGGAGCCAGCTCCGTGTTGATGAAGTTCAGGAATTGAGGAGCGCCTCCGCTTACCGGCATCTCATATTCAGGAATCGCCGTGGGAAATGTATAATCCCTGTTCCGGAGCGAGTCCATTGTTTGAAAATCTTTGTAGCCGATGCCTGCGAGGATCACCGGAGGTGCAAGTCCCACTGCTGTATAGTTGTTGAGTACGGTGGCCATGATATCAAAATAGAGATTGGCATCCAGCAGATAAACTACCGGGAAATGTTTGCTGCTGTCTGCTAAATAATCGGCAGGAAGATTTACATAGATGGTAAAGGAGTCCTTCACATTTTTTGAATAAAAATGCAGGGTATCTCTGGCTGAAAGGGATTTTTTAATATCCGGAGCGATGCCCCCCGGGGCATTACAGGCTATTACAAATAATACCAGGGCAAGTAAAATCGTGTATCTCATACATGTGCATATTTAGGTTTTAGAATAGCAGGAGTGTATGAAGTTAACAAAGATGTCAGCTCTGTATGCATGCGTAATGCCGTTCACGGATCATTTATAAACATTTTAACAAGGTGCTGCAAAAAGCAAAGGAACGCCATAGACGCTCCCCGGTTAATGTAGAATAATTATTGAGCATTAGCATGGTGTTGCATGAGCTGATTTCCGGTTGCCCAGGTAAAGCACCAGTGCCAAAATGCCAAAGGTGGTTTCGATGGTGAGCCAGTTGCTGCCAAAGCTGCCTAGTGCTCCGTTTGCCCAGATGGTAACCAGTCTTGATAAGGCATAGAGCAGCCAGAACAGCGTCAGGAAAAGCAGCGCATGGGCCAGGTTCCGGCGCATTACATAAAGCAGTACAGCGATGATGGAAAAGCCCACGCCCCCGTACACGCCCCTGATGGAGCTTAAGGCATCGGTATTGTTCAGCGTTACATGCACCAGGTCCATCACCGATTGGGGATTGTACCAGGCCAGGGCCGCAACCCATGCAAGACTTAACGCGGAGATACAAACAAATCCATAACCGGCATAACTGAATATTTTTTTCATCTTGTTGTTGTTTAGGATGCAAAAATATCCAGGCCTTTTTTGGAAACTATTGACATTTGTCAATGGTTTTGTGCAGACGGGATAAGATGCTGTTCCGGTTCGCCAAGGTTCAAAGCTGCATTAAGTTTAAGTTTCTCTTTGTGTTTTTTGGTGTCTTTCAGTCTTAGCGGTTCTTATTTCACGCAACAGCGCAAGGGAGCAAAGACTGCCGGGGCGGTTCGCCAGAAAGACGAGGTGGTTCTTGTGTCTCCACGTCCCAGAAGTTCTCCCCGTCTCCTTGAACCAGGAATGTGCTTTCCTACCTTCCCCCAGGCGGACAATAGATTTTTAAATAATTGGTATAAAGTACGGAAAGATGCTCGCGGGTGCCGTCGCCTTCAGCAATGGAATGCGTACGGTTGGGATAGCTCATCAGCTGGAACTGTTTGCCCTGCCGGATCAGCTCATTGATGAGCAACTCTGCATTCTGGTAGTGCACATTATCATCGCCGGTGCCATGAATATAGAGCAGGTTGCCCCGGAGGTTTTTGGCATACGTGATAGGAGAGCCTTTTACAAAATCTTCATTGCTGGTTACAGGTACACCCATATAGCGTTCCTGGTAGATATTGTCATAAAGGAGCTGGTTGGTAACGGCCGCAATAGCGATGCCGGTCTTATAGATCTCCGGGTACTGGAACAGCAGGTTGAGGGTAGAGGAGCCGCCACCGCTCCATCCCCATACGGCTACCCGGCTGGTGTCGATAAAATTCCATTTTAAAATTTCTTTGGCGCCCATGGCCTGGTCGCGGATATTGATGCGGCCGATATTCCGGTAAATAGCTTTACGCCACTGGCTTCCTTTAGGAGCCGGAGCACCCCGGTTTTCCAGGGAGATGTATACATAACCGTCCCGGGCCATATTACCATTGTAAAGAAAATTCTTTCCGGCTCCGAAATTGTCCAGCACGGTTTGAGATGCCGGCTCTCCGTATACGTAGAAAACGACCGGGTATTTTTTTGCTGGATCAAAGGGTACGGGTTTTACCATCCACCCATCCAGCTCAATACCATCGGCGGTTTTAACCTTAAAAAATTCAGCTTTGGGATCGCCGGAACTCAAGGCCATCAGGCTCCTGGCTTGGGCCAGCTCCCGGTGGCCCGGAAGGCTTACAATAGATCCGTTGGCCAGTTCGGAAGCGCTGCTGTGGTTCAGGATCGCTATTTTCCCATTGGGTGAAATGGTGTACTTATTGGTGCCGCTCAGGTTTTGAGGCGTTACCCGGGTTGCTTTTCCATTGCTGATACCAACCTTATACAGGTAGTTTTGCGTGGCGTTATCCGGAGACGCCGAAAAATAGATGGTCTGTGTAGGAGCATCATAAAGGTAGAACTGGATTATGTCATAATCACCCTTGGTAATAAGGGTTTCTTTCCCGGTAAGATCCAGCTTGTAGATCTGGCGCCAGCCGTTCTTTTCAGAAAGCCAAAGGAATTCGCCTTTATCATTGATCCAGTCCCAGCCACCGGGATCATTATCGTTCCACCGGCTTTTAATATCGATCCAGGCGGCATCGGTTTCCTGGTAGATTTGTTTCGACTGTGCAGTAGCGGCATCCACCAGGAAAATACGGCTATCATTCTGCCGGCGGTTCAATTGCTGCAGGATGATCGATTGTCCTTTGGGCGCCCATTCCATACGGGGTATATAATGTTGTACGGGATCGCCTTCAACGGTGGCCGGTCTTGTTTTACCGCTGGCTACGTCATAGAACCAGATTGTACAGGAGCTGGGATCCTGGCCAACCTTTGGATATTCTACCGGGATGGTGAACGGATAGAGCGAATCGGTATTGTTGATCATGAGGAAATTCCGGATGCGGCGGGCATCCAGTTTCCAATAGGCCATGCGGGTGCCATCGGGCGACCAGCGGAATCCGTCCTGGCAACCAAACTCTTCTTCATAAGCCCAGTCAAAGGTTCCGTTTATCAGCCGGTCCGTTCCATCTGTTGTTACCGGCGTTTGTTGCTGATCCGCCAGGTTTTCTATGTAGATATTGTGTTGTGAAACATACGCCACTTTTTTACCATCCGGTGAAAATTTGGCAAACATCAGGGAGGACTCCGGGTGTCCTTTTCCCAGCCGGGTCAGTTTTTTGGCGCTGCGGTCAAATACCCAGTAATCGCCCCGGGTATTTTCGCGCCATACGCGTCGGGTATTGGCAAATAACAGGATCTGGTTGCCATCGGGCGAAATGGTGAAGCTTTGCACGGTGAGTGCTTTGGAGGCTCCTGCGGGCGTAAGCTCCTGTTCCGTCATGAACACCTGGTTATTTGCTGGCTGCACCGGATCGATGGCCGCAATGCCTTTTTCCGAAAAGCTGTAAAAACGCTGGCCATCCGGTGTCCATTGAAGTTTTTGGGCAATGGCCGTGCCTGCCGAAAAAACAAGAATACCCAGTATTAAAAAGGTGCTTCTGAAAGAAAAATTCATGCGTTATTATTTGAGGCCTAAATTAACAGGCTTTTTCTATACCGCCATAAAAAATCAGTAAAGCCGTGGCCCGGCAGCATGGCCCTTCTTTTTTTACCGCAGAGAGCGGAGCGCCGATGTGGTTTCAACATCTACCGGCGGCTCCTCGTATCCGGGCATCTCGCGGTTCATAGGGAACCGCAGCGGGCAAGGAACGGCGGGAATAGCGCCACATAACTCCCGGCGAAGCTCCATGCCCTCCCGTTCTCCGCGGTTTATAATATTACTCCTTCTCCTGCCATTTCCTTATTTTATCGCCGGCCATTTTCACAATTTTCGGAGTGAATTTGCCAACCACATCTACCAATGCCCGCTGACTTTTCATCACCACCTCAATGTCTTTATAGGCAAAGGGCGCTTCATCCAGACCGGCACTGATCAGCTTTACGCCATGTTTAGACAGTTCCTTTTTCAGATCGGCATCCGTAATGCTCTGCAAGGCCCGGCTGCGGCTCATTTTACGGCCGGCACCATGCGATGCGGAGTTGATGGCAGCGGTTTCACCACGGCCTTTTACAATAAAGCCCGCAGCGGTCATGCTGCCCGGAATAATACCCAACACATCTTTCCCGGCAGGTGTGGCCCCTTTCCGGTGTACGATCACTTCTTCACCATCGAGCTGTTCCTTCCAGGCGAAGTTGTGATGGTTCTCCACCATTTTTAGCGGTTTACGCCCCAGCTGTTTGGCAATTTTTGCATGAATGATGTGGTGACAGGCAGACGCATAGTCCCCTGCCAGGTTCATCGCCAGCCAGTATTCTTGTCCTTCCTGCTCATTCAGATCCAGCCAGGCCAGGTTTTTCGCATCCTGCGGCAGCCGTCTTTTGCTGATGGCGATCTTTGTATAATGATTGGCAATGGCCGCTCCCAGCGCGCGGGAGCCGGAGTGCGATAATAATCCCAGGTAGGGCCCCGGAGGTATTTGTAGGATGGCATCCGCTTCATCAATTTCCACAATACCAAATTCAACAAAATGATTACCGCTGCCGCTGCTGCCCAATTGTTTCCAGGCACGGCCGTGCAGCTCCTTTAAGAAAGACAATTGCTGAAATGCTTCGTGGTCCATTACCGCGTGGTCCTCGGCTCTTGTAAACTGGGCACCGCTTCCAAATAAGGTAGCTTCATTCAACTCCCGTACAAAATAATGTTCGCGGTTGGTCAGCTCCTTTGGATCGATATCGAAAAGGCTCAGGCACATCCGGCAGCCAATGTCTACCCCTACACCATAGGGGATCACCGCGTTCCGGGTGGCCAGTACGCCACCAATCGGTAACCCGTAACCATAATGGGCGTCGGGCATCAGGGCGCCGGCAATGGAAACCGGTAGTTTTGCTGCCGTGTACATCTGGGCAAGGGCGCCTTCTTCAATATGTTCCCGTCCGAAAATATTAAAGGCGATCCCGGACTGGTTCAGGGATACGTCGATGCCATCGGTTTCTTTGGGCGGTGGCGGTACCAATTGCTGTGCTACCGCCGCCAGCACCGGATCGGACAAAAAGCCGGAAGGCCCCTGTAACACCGCTTTTAAAAGGTCCAGCGCCTGCTCTTTGGATTCATATTTATAATGCTTTTGCACCAGGTTCATAGCAATGCTGATGACCGGACCTTCGGGATACCCCAGTTGTCTTAATTCTTTTCCGGTTAATTTTAATTTACTCATTAGAGTGTTTTTTAATAATAAAAGGTTGTTGTATGCTCAAAAACAAAATTGAAACATTGCTGTGCAGTGTATTTGCACAGTCAGAAAAAATAATATAAAAAATGAAAAATTGCGATATACAGAACGCTCCGGGCGGGAGTATGGCAAAAAAAACAGACGATATGTAGTTATTGAGCACGCATAGCAGGAGTTAATACCGCCGGAGAAAAAAAGTAACCCGCCTGTTTATCCCTTAAAGAAAACAGTGCCGTGAAGTTTATTAGGTTTCAGATAAATATACTGCCGTTCTGCGTCGATAATGAGGTTGAACCGTTTTAGCAGATCGGCGCCCATAAAACTCATTTGCTGGGTGCCCAGTTTTCCTTCGAAGAAACCGACCGGTACATGGTTAAAACGGAAGCGGCCGATAGTTAATTGCGGAACAGTGGCTTTCTGCACTTTTACAATATTGCCAAAGGCGTCCTTTAATGCGTTTGTTTCGGTTACTTTAAGCAGGCTGTTAAAATGATTTTTTACTACAAAAGCATCGTCCAGCAACAGGTCGCCGGAATAGCCGGTATGCAGGAGGTATTGGTTCAAATAGGTGTTGCGGCCAACATGCATTGCGGCTTCTATAAACAGCATTCCGTGTTTGTGGATCAGTTTAAATTTTTGATAGCCTTTTACGGGGACATGATCGCTTACGGTGATTTGTCGTTTATCAAAGTTGATAAACAGCGCCTTTTTATTAAAAAGGTGCGGCCCGAATTTGCCGTCTGTACCCGTTCCCGAGTATTGATCTTCCCATACCGGAAGCTGCTCCCAGGTACGATCTCCGATCTGGAGGGTGTTGTTGCTGCTAAAGCGGGAGGTATTGCCTGTGCCGCCCCAGCTGGAAACACTGTCGGTCGTTTCAAACCGAACGGAACGGATCTTTTGGGTAGTGGCTGTGGTTAAGGTTACGGCATCTGCTGCAAAATGAAACATCAGGCGCAGGCTGTCGGTTCCGTTTAACCGGACGGGAACAGACAAATTGTTCTGGGCGGTTAATTCAAAGGGAAAACAGAGGTCTTTTTCCTGTGCTGCGGTTGCAAACCGGGTTAGCAGCGCGGTTGCAAATAGTAGGGTTTTGATCAGATGGATCTTCATAACTTCGGGCGTAAAGATATAAAAAACCGGTCTTGTTTGTAAGCTCACACCGGAGCGGTAATACTGCGATCAAACGCGGGTAGATTTTTTGCGGTATAAATCGGGATTAGCGCTTAACTTTAGGAACGATAAAAACACAGGGAACAAGTACAATATGAAACAGGGAATCGGGGCATTCCTGTTATGGTTGGTGGCCGCATTGATGCCCGGCTGCGCACAGCTGAGGGTAGCTACTTACAACTATAATGAGGCCGCTGGAAAATACTATACGATCAGGGGATTTCGCATGTATACAGAAACCTACGGCGAGGGGCCGCCTTTGTTGATGATTCATGGGAATGGGGGCGATATGAGTGCGTTTGCGAATAATATTCCCTATTTTTCAAAGAAATACAAAGTAATCCTGGCCGACAGCCGGGCGCATGGGCGCTCCCTGGATCCCACAGATTCGCTCAGCTTTGAAATGATGGCGGATGATTACAGCGCCTTATTGTCTGCCATGCATATTCCTTACGCCTATGTACTGGGCTGGAGCGACGGAGGCATTATTGCCCTGGAACTGGCGATGCGTCACCCGGATAAAGTGATCAAGCTGGCCAGTACCGGCGCCAATCTTTGGGCCGACTCCATTGGCTTGCGGCCCGATGTATGGCGGGATGGAGTAAGGGACTATAATGCCTGGCAAAAACGGCTGCCGCTGACTACAGAAAAAGAGAAGAACGATTATAAAGTGTTTATGCTGGATTATGAACAACCCAATATTGCATTAGAGGAACTGCGAAAGATCCAGTGCCCCGCGCTGATCATCGGCGGGGATAATGATCTTATTCCCGTGGCGCACACCACGCAGATTGCCGCCAATATCCGGAGAGGAGAGCTCTGGATCGTACCCAACTCCGGGCATGCGACCCTGATCGATCATAGTGCGGCCTTTAACAAACGGGTAGAAGCCTTTTTCCGGAAACCGTACCGGCACCGGCGGCATCAGCACTAGATCAGTATTTTTTCGTACTTGAGTTTATAATCCACCGGGGTCATACCCGTGATCCGTTTAAATACATCCCGGAAGGCTTTTACATCATTATAACCCACATGGTACATGGCCTCCTGTATGGTTCTGCGACCCTGTTCCAGCAGTTTTTTTGCGGCTTCGATCTTTACACGCTGGATATATTCTACAACCGTATTGGTGGTTGCTTTTTTAAAACGCCGTTCAAATGTGCGGCGCCCCATCGCAAAACGTTCGCAAAGCACATCCACCGGCAGGCGCTCTTCAAAGTTCTGTTCGATGTATTCCTGTGCCTCCCGGATGGCGTCGTCACCATGATCGCGCATACCTGAAAAAATAATAAAAGGCGATTGACTGCTGCGCTGGATATCAATCTGGAAATATTTAGAGCAGTAAATGGCTACTTCACGGCCTGCATGTTTTTCAATAAGGTACAATACCAGGTTGGAAGCAGAAAAGGCACCGCTGCTGGTATACACGCCGTTTTCATCGGTAAGGATCTTATCGGCAACCAGGTTCACTTCCGGAAAGAGCCGGGCAAAATCATTACTGGCCTTCCAGTGGGTAACGCAGCTTTTATTGTTCAGCAAACCGGTACCTGCCAGTAAAAAAGCCCCCATGCAAAGGCTGGCAATTTCAGCACCTCCCCGGTATTGTTCCACCAGCCAGGGAATAATGCCCCGGTTTTCCTGCACATACCGGCTGATGGGCTCCTGTAAGGCCGGTACCAGGATGAGATCTGCATGATCGATTTCGCTTACCAGGAGCTGGGCCTGTACCTCGTAAAGTCCGTTGTTTAACTGTACCCTGGGCTCTGCCGCCGCAAGTTGTACCTGAAACAAGGGCAGACGGCCGTTTGCAATAAGGTATTGATTGGCTTCTTCAAAACCCTGTCTTGGATTTTCAATACTGGAAAGATTAGCGCCCTTTAGTAGCAGGATGACCACTTTTTTCATTTCATATTTTTTAGCCTTGCAAAGATATAACAGAAGAATGTCGTAATCAACCCCAGGTATTGTCGTATTTGCATATCTGTAAATGTGCAGGTCTGTTGTAGGTTTGTATGGAAAAGGAAGCACTAAAAAACGGATATATATGAACCGGATTTTTGTCTTTAACTGGATTTCCGTAGACGGTATCTTTTCAGGTCCGGGAGGAGAAACCAATTGGTTTACCCCGGATGCCGAATTGGAAAAGGCCAACCGGCTGGAACTAGGACGGGCCAGTACCGTATTATTTGGACGCGTTACCTTTAAAATGATGGAGGCTTTTTGGCCTACACCGGGCGCTGCCACGCAATTTCCTGATGTTGCCAAATATATGAACGAGGCGGAGAAACATACGTTTTCAACAACCGTTACAAGCAGCAACTGGCAGCACAGTTTTTTTCATAAAAACCTTAACCGGGATACGATTAATGCCATAAAGGAAAACGCTAAGGAGGATGTTGTAATTTTTGGCAGCGGGTCGGTCGGCATGGCGCTGCAAAGGTTACAACTGATTGATGAATATGTATTGTTACTGGATCCGCAGTTGTTGGGCAGGGGGAAACCCTTTTTTAAAGAAGTGGATCCTACGGTGCTACAACTGCTGGAGGTAAGGGCTTTTCCATCGGGAATCGTCCGGCTGCATTATAAAACAGTTCGATAACATTTGTTAACTCCAGGCGATGAAACGGATCGAGATTTTTAAAACCAATGTTTTTGATAAAGCCACAGCAAGGGTGCTGGTCAAAAATCTGAAGCGGATCTACCCCCGGTCAAAAATCAATTTTGACCTGGAAGATTGTGATAAGATCCTGCGGATCGAGTCCCGGCAGCCAATTGATATAAGACAGGTGCATTTTTCATTAAAAATAAAGGGGTATCGTGCCGATATTTTAAATTAACAACGGCGCCCCGCTCCATTCTTTAAACGATTTTTTATGCAGACAATGACAAACGATACCACAGCATTGCTCCGGGATTTTACAGCAGCAGCCGATGATTTTACAAATCTCCTGGAATCGTTTGCTCCGGAGGTATTTAACCAGGCGCCGTTTGAAGGTAGCTGGTCGCCGGCACAGGTGGGTGATCATGTGTTGAAATTTTTGAGCGGCACAAAGAGTGCATTATCCGTTCCAAAAGCAATACCTGGACGTGCTCCGGATGCTCATGAACCCCTGCTGCGGGAAATATTTTTAAACTTTGAATGGAAAGCAAAAGCGCCGGCATCGGTGGTGCCTTCAGATGAGCAAATCGACAAAGCGCAATTGTTACATGCATTAAAAGAGATCCGTGAAACGCTCAGTGTCCGGATCGGTGAAGAAGACCTGCTGATGCTTTGCGCGGGCGTATCGTTCCCAACCATTGGCGACCTTACGGGACAGGAGTGGGTATTGTTCGCCGATTATCATTTGCGGCGGCATACCCATCAACTTCAACAGATGCAACCGTATTTTAACCCGCAATAATCAGTCGCTATGGCAAAAGGTACATTGAGGATCTGTGACAAAGGGCATCGCTATTATAAGAGCAGTGATTGCCCTACCTGCCCCGTATGCGAGCAGGAACGGAAGCCGCAGAGTGGTTTTCTTTCCCGGCTGGGAGCTCCGGCACGCAGGGCATTGGAACATGCCGGCATTGGCAATGTTGAGGCGCTGGCACAACATACGGAAAAACAAATCCTGAGCCTGCATGGTATGGGCCCTGCTTCTATGCCGGTTCTAAAGGCGGCACTGGAAGCATCCGGGTTGAAATTTAAAGATTGATCAAATAAAACAGCATGGATACCCCATCAACAATGATATGCGTGGAAGTTACCGTGCATAAGCCGGTGGCGCTGGTTTGGCAGGCCTGGACAAGCCCGGAAGCGATTGCAGCCTGGAATATTCCTTTTGACCACTGGTGGGTTCCAAAGGTGGAAACGGAGCTGAGGGAAGGCGGAGCATTTTGCTACCGTATGGAAGCGAAAGACGGTAACGAAGGATTTGATCATAAAGGAATTTACGACCAGGTGACACCGCATAAACAGATCGCCTATACCTTAACGGATGGCCGGAAGGCGGTGATCCGTTTTGTTGAGCATGGCGATACCACTGCGGTGGTGGAACAGTTTGAACCGGAAGCAAACCTGGCCGAAGCAGTACAGCATGATTTTTGTGCGTCCGTTTTAAACAGGTTTAAAGCATATACAGAAAATATAAAAATTCCGGAATGATTGGAACAAAGTTTACAACAGTAGATGCGTATATCGATGCATTCTCCGGCATACAGAAAAAAAAGCTGGAAGAGATGCGAAAGATCGTAAAGCAGTCGGCTCCCAAAAATGCCGTGGAGGTCATCAGTTACAATATGCCGGCAATTAAAACAAGTGAGGTATTGGTCTATTATGCCGCGTATGAAAACCATATCGGTTTTTATCCCACCGGATCGCCGATTACAGTGTTTGCAGACCAGCTAAAAGAATACAAAACCTCAAAGGGAACGGTGCAGTTTCCTTTGGATGCCACACTGCCCAAAAAACTGATCGGGGATATGACCGCGTACCGGGTAACAACAGCAGCAGAAAAGGCGCAAATAAAAAAAACGGAAGGCAGCAAAAAGAAAACGGTAACAAAAAAATAACTCCTTACTAAAACGAAAAAATCATGATTCAGTTAATTTACCCTTGTGTTTGGTTTGATGCAAACGGCAAAGAGGCGGCCGGGTTTTATGCCGGTATTTTTCCGGATACCCGGATCAGTGCAGATTCCGGCATGGTGGTAACGATTGAGTGCAGTGGTCAGAAACTGATGCTGCTGAACGGAGGCCCGGTATTTACGCCCAATCCTTCTGTTTCATTTCTGATTGCAAACGAAGATGAAAAGGAAACGGAGCGGTTGTACAATGAATTGATAAAGGGGGGCTTTGCCCTGATGCCATTGAACGCCTATCCCTTTAGTAAAAAATATGGCTGGGTGCAGGACAAATACGGTGTATCCTGGCAGCTGTATACGGGAGAGCGGGGAAACACCACACAATATTTTACGCCTACACTGATGTTTATCAATAAACAAAACGGACGCGCGAAAGAAGCCATCGGTTTTTACACGGAATTGTTCCCCGGTTCAAAAACGGAAGGTATTATGGAATACCCCGAAGGGGGAGGAGATACCGCCGGTAATGTGCAACATGCCCAGTTTCATATCAGCGGTTACACGCTTGCCGCTATGGACAGTTCGCTGGCGCATCCGTTTAATTTTAATGAAGGCATTTCCCTGGTGGTGGAATGCGATACACAGGAAGACATTGACCGCTACTGGAATGCATTGATTGCCGATGGTGGCGCAGAAAGTCAATGTGGCTGGTTAAAAGATAAATTCGGTCTGAGCTGGCAAATCATTCCTGCCCAATTAGGCCGGTTGATGGCTGCCGGAAACCAGGAGGCATCCGGGCGCATGATGCAGGCCCTGATGAAAATGAAAAAGCTGGATATCGCTGCCCTGGAAGCCGCTTACAACGGTGCGCAAGGATAGCGGGTCGCAGCATCATAAACACTTCAAAAAATAGTTTTATGGAAATCTATTCTTATAAACAGCAAATTGAGGCACCTGCACAGGAAGTGTGGGAAGTGCTCTGGAATACCGATACCTACAGGCAATGGACCGCAGCTTTTGCGGCGGGGTCTACGATGGAATCCGATTGGAAGGTACAGGGGCGTACCCGTTTCCTGGACGGCAAAGGGAATGGAATGATCAGTACCATCCGCAGCATACGGGCACCGGAGGAATTGGTTTTCGAACATCTTGGTTCCATCGAAAACGGAGTGGAAGATACCACCAGCGACGCGGTAAAAGAATGGGCCGGCGCCCTGGAGCAGTATCACCTCAGGGAAGTGGATGGTATCACAACGCTTGAAGTGCAGGTAGATACCGACCCGAAATATAAAGAAATGATGGACAACGGATTTACCAAAGGGCTTGAAACGGTAAAAGCACTGGCCGAAAAATAACGGCCCCCACATCTTACTCATCAACATCTCACTTATCTAAAAAAATAAAAATAAAATGGCAAAATTAAATCCTTACTTAAATTTTGATGGCAACGCCGAAGATGCATTCAATTTCTACAAATCCGTTTTTGGCGGAGAATTCGTAGGAGGGGTAATGCGGATCGGGGATGCACCGGGCTCAGAAAACCTGTCGGAAGAAGATAAAAAGCGGGTGATGCACGTGGCGCTTCCGGTGGGCGGCGATCTGCTGATGGCATCCGATATCGTTCCTTCGATGGGGCACAAGTTAACGGTGGGCAACAATAATTATATCTCTATCTTTCCCGAAAGCCGGGAGGAAGCCGACCGTTTGTTTAATGCTTTATCCCAGGGCGGGAAAATAGAAATGCCGATGGCCGACCAATTCTGGGGCGACTATTTCGGTAGCTTCCAGGATCAGTTTGGCATTGGTTGGATGATCAATTATTCATCCCGTCAGGAAAGTAACGAATCATAAGGAACCGGGGGAGGCAGCTGTTAGCTTTTAGCCTTTAGCTGATAGCTGACAGCTGGCTGCTATCCTCCTCGGGTTCTTTCATCTAAAAAAATTACAACATGGAAACAACAGTTAGCCGGTTGCAGTTGATTATTCCTGCTTACCGGATGCATACGCAACAGTTCAATAATGCGATTGATGGCATTAGCGAGACGGATGCTTTAAAACGGATCGAGGGGCGGACAAACCATATCGTATGGATGGCCGGTAATTTAGTAAACTGCCGGTACTGGCTGGCCAATATCCTGGGTATTGCCGATAAGGACCCGAACGAAGCGCTTTTCAAAGATGCGAAAGCGCTGGATGCAACGGCTACCTACCCAACCCTTGCCGCGCTAAAAGAAGAATGGCATAAAATATCGCCCCTGGTTTTTCAAAAATTACAAACCGTAACCGATGCGGAATTAAACGAAGCGTATCCCTTTGGGATGGGCGTTGGCTTTGTAGAGGAGAACAAGCTGAATATGGTGGGCATGTGCATCGGGCGTGAAGATTACCTCTTTGGCCAGATCGGCCTGATGCGGCGGATCCTGGATTACCCGGGGATGAAATATGATATCGACGAAAGCATTTCATATTAATTTTAGTGTTAAGTTGCTCCCGCAGATGGCACAGATGAGACGCCGCAATACATCAGCGAAAATCAGCGGAAAAGATCCGCGTAAATCAGCGGGGAAAGTTCCCGCGCATGGCACGATCACCCAGCCACAGCAGGGTATTCAACACCAGCTTATTTTGCATAGCGTTGGTAAACGTAAAGGATAACTCCCGGTTGGTATGGTGCGCATAATCGATATCATTATGTCCCATGTTAAAGTACACCATATGGTATTTTTTATTGCTCCATACTACCGGGTAGTACCCATTATGCCATATTTCATGCGGTTTGGGACCGGTGCCCAGCGGAAAGCTGCTGGAGTCGATGGATAGGAGGATATCAATGTCCGGGTTCTTCCGCAGGTCATATTGCCAGCGGTACCATTCATTCGGGGCGCTGCGGAAGGTTGAGGGCATTCCTTTTAGCACCGGATGATCTTTTAATTCCGTTTTTAACACAGCGGCCGTCGGGCGCCAGGTATTGCTAACGTAGTTGCCGGATCCTAAAAACTGGTTGTGGTACCAAGGCCAGTTATCCGGAAATGCTGATCCCGGCAGGGTAAATGCTGAAAAATGAAAACCCATCCATCCGCCGCCACCTTCCATATACGCTTCAAATGCCTTTCGCTGCGCTGGTTGTTCCGGCCGGGTGTCCAGGAAGATGAGGACCTGGTAGGTTGAAAGATCTGTTGTGCGCAAAAGATCCCAGTTGTCGGTTGAATCGTACCGGAAATGTTCCCGCAGGGCCGCCGCTGCAAACCAGCGATTGGCTTCATGTACAAAACTGATATGCGCAGGATCCTGTTTGGCCGTATAAAAAGCCAGTACCCGGAACCGCGGCCGGTTGGTTTGCGGACGGGCAACGGCATACAGCAACATTGCTGCGAAGAGTAAGCCAATCGTTTTTATGAATTTCATATCAGGGATATGCGGCCACCAGATCCGTTTAAACGGTTATTGCCAGGCGCCCCAGTCAATATTGACTTCAATATCCGGGTGCAGGCTTTTGGCTACCGGGCAGGTGTAGCCGGTCCGTTTCAGGATGTCGATGGTTTTGGGATCGATCACGGCCAGGTTTTCAGGAATATATACTTTCAGGTCAATGCCGCTTACGCGCCTGGGCTCAGCTGCCATTTTCTTCAGGACCTCGATCTTTATATCATTCAGATCAAAATCCATGGTGCGGGCCTTAATACCCATTACGGTGATCATGCAGGCGGCCAAACTGGTAGCCAGCAGATCGGTAGGAGAAAACCGTTCGCCTTTCCCATTGTTATCGGTAGGGGCATCCGTTTCAAAATGTGATCCGCTCTTTAGATGCGTACAGGTGGTGCGTAAATCGCCGTTGTATAAAACTTCCGAAGTCATTGTTTATTTATTTAATGCGTAAAGATAGTTTTTTTGGGATCGCCGGAGGCGATAAAATAGGCAGGTGCGACTGTAAGTCGCACCTAGCTGGCTGGCTGGCAGGCAGGCATGAACAAATCGCTGCCACCTGTTGTTAGTAGATGGGCTGCCCCCGCCTGAATGTACCATTCGGTACGGGCGGGCGATGCGCAGGGTTTAGCTCCGGGTAAGGCCGGGGCCGCAGCCCGGAGCAGCGGGAACCGCAGGTGGGCCCTGTTCTGCAGCCCATAGCCCCAAAATGAAAAAGAATGAGCATAAATTATAGTATTTTCGCGTCATGATCGAATTACCGGTAACAACGAAGATAAAGAAGCCCGACTGGCTGCGTGTGAAACTGCCCATTGGCGAAAGCTACCGGCATGTGCGCGGACTGGTGGATCAGCATAAATTACATACGATCTGTGAAAGCGGCAACTGTCCGAATATGGGCGAATGCTGGGGAGAAGGTACAGCCACTTTTATGATCCTGGGAAATGTGTGTACCCGAAGCTGCGGATTTTGTGCCGTGGCCACCGGTCGCCCCGAGCCTGTGGATTATGACGAACCACAGCGTGTGGCCGAAGCTATTTACCTGATGAAGGTAAAACACGCGGTGATCACTTCTGTAGACCGGGATGAGCTGAAAGACGGCGGGGCATCGATCTGGTTTAATACCATCCGTGCGGTAAAAGCGCTGAACCCGGAAACGACGCTGGAAACCCTGATCCCCGATTTTAAAGGCAAAAAAGAAGATATCCAGACCGTGATGGAAGCGGCTCCGGAAGTGATCTCACATAATATTGAAACCGTAGAACGGCTGACCAAACAGGTGCGCATCCAGGCCAAATACTGGCGCAGCATGGAAGTGATCCGGACCCTGAAAGAAGGCGGTGCCCGCACCAAGAGCGGCATCATGCTGGGCCTGGGTGAAACCCGGGAAGAAGTATTGCAAACACTGCGCAACCTGAAAGACAATGGCTGTGATGTGGTAACCATTGGCCAGTACCTGCAGCCTACACCCAAGCATTTGCCGGTGCAACGCTTTGTACACCCGGATGAATTTGCTTTTTACAAAGATGCCGGTTATGAAATGGGGCTCGATTATGTAGAAAGTGGTCCCCTGGTGCGTTCATCCTATCATAGCGACCGTCATGTACATCCCGGGTTGGGCCGGATCCAGTGGGAAGAAAGCAAGCGGATGGTGGGATAACCGTTCTGGAATATAGTTAAATAATAAGGCCGCCGGGAATGATCCTGGCGGCTTTTTATTTTAGAACTATTTTTAAGCAGCGCTTCAGTCATTGCTAACGATCCCAAAATCTGCGCATCTGCGGCTGTTTGATAAACCGCCACTTAATCTAGGTTATTTTTTAAGAACCGCACTTGTGGTTGCTTTGCACCTGCATTTGTAAAGCAGGTGTATGTTCTTTAAAATTATAAACAAATGAAAAAAGTTTTTTTATTGCTCGCGGTTTCAATATTTAGTATCCAGCTATTTGCGCAAACAACCTGGTCGGCAGATCCCATGCACTCTTCCATCAACTTTACCATTAAGCATATGGGTATCAGTTTCGTTACCGGGAAGTTTGATCAGTTCCAGGGTACGCTTCAGGCAGCCAGGGCCGATTTTTCCGATGCGAAGATCCGCTTCACCGTTCAAACATCCAGCGTAAATACGGGCGTGGCACCCCGCGATAAGCACCTGAAAACGGCCGATTTTTTTGATGTGGAGCAATTCCCCGAAATGAAATTCGTGAGCTCTGGCTTTAAAAAGAAATCCGGAAACAAATACCAGCTGAGCGGCAACCTGACCATTAAGGATGTAACCAAACCCGTGGTATTGGAAGCGGTTTATGGAGGCCGTACCAAAAACCAGATGGGTAAGGAAGTGATCGGGTTTCAGACGGCTATCCGGATCAACCGGTTTGACTATCATATTCCCTTCGACCCAACCGGAAAGGCGGTAGCAAGGGATGTGGATGTAACCATCTTCCTGGAACTGCAGCCGCAGCAATAACGGCAACAGCCGTTTCATTTTTTAGTATCCTCAAAAAATAAATACGATGGAAATTATTGAACAGCTGAACTGGCGTTATGCCACCAAGGCGATGAACGGAAAAAAGATTCCGCAGGAAAAGATCGATCGCATTTTAGAGGCCGCCCGCCTGGCGCCCTCTTCTAACGGGCTGCAGCCGTTTGAGATCATTGTGGTCAGCAACCAGGAATTAAAAGAAAAGATCCGCCCGGCAGCCTTTAACCAGCCACAGATCACCGGTTGCTCGCATCTGTTGGTATTTGCGGCCTGGGATCAATATACACCGGAACGGATCGACGGATTTATTGCGCATACCGCGGCAACAAGGGGTGGCGATCCGGAGCGGCTGGAACGGCAGCGCCAATCACTGATGCATAATTTTGGACGTATGGATCAGGACCGGGGTTATGCACATGCAGCAAGGCAGGCCTATCTTTCACTGGGCGTAACCATTGTGGCGGCGGCAGCAGAAGGCGTTGATGGCACACCCATGGAAGGCTTTGATCCGGAACAACTGGATGCCATACTGGATTTGAGGTCAAAGGGATTACGGAGCGCCGTGATCATTGCGCTGGGATACCGGGATACGGAAAAAGACTGGCTGGTACATTTAACAAAGGTTAGAAAAGATAAAGCGCAGTTCGTTACGGAACTCAATTAAGTTGTAGGTGTTTGTGGTAAGAAAAGCCTGGTCCGGTTATCCGGTGCCAGGCTTTGTGTTTATCTGCGTTTTTTGAGGAGGCGGCTCGATTGCCAACGGGACATTTTAATCTACAGATGCTGGTTAATGAACATCTATCTGCGCATCAGCGGCGTATATGCACGCGCGCGGCTGTATGAGCCACAGAGGCGCAGATTGTGCTGAGCAGGATTGTGATCACTTTTCATACTTTCGAATGAACCGGCAATTTCAAAATAGTGGCTAAAAAAACCAATAGAAATCGCGGCCGGTAAAATTGCAGGGAATAGCGTTGTTGAGCACAGAAACCCATGCACAAAAAAACGTAAACAAGGACTGCTGTTTATTTGCCAGGATAGCCCAGTGCCGACCGGGCGGCGAGCCCGGCCTTACTCAATGCCTTAAGGCAAAAGTCGAACCGTTCTTTGCTGGTAAGGTTCCAGTAAGGTAATAAAACAACCACAGACACATCAGTGGCAGGATCATACGCCATCATCGACAGGTAGCCCACCGTAGCGCCATTGTGGCCATACCCCAGGCCTTCAATATGTGAACAGCCCAGGGCATACCGGTTGCCCTCCGGTGGCCGGGCCGGGCCTTCACTGTTTTGCATGAGCGCAACGGTTTGCGGTTTTAATACATTGCGTCCCTGCATCAGGCTCCGGATGTATTTATTAAGGTCCGTCATGCTGCCGGTTCCGTTGCCTTCTGCGATATGACCCGATGCATTCTCCCGGTCTGTAATGATGGTGGTGTCCGGCAAGCGGATCATACCAGTAATATAGGGTGCCGGCAACTGCTGATCCATTGCGTTTTCGATAAAGCGGACGCCCAGCGGCACGTTGGCCGAAACTCCGGTGATCTTTTCATGCAGATAGTCGGCATAGGTCTTTGTTTTACCGGAACGGAAGGAATAGATACGTGCAATGATCTCGCCCAGGATCGAATAACCGGTATTGGAGTAATGGTATACCGTATTGGGAGGCCCGTAGGTAAGTTTATACTGTGTAAGGACCTTTACATATTCCGGGGTTGTAAACTGGTGATTCGGGTCCAGGGTCATCGCATGTTCCAGGTAGGTATCGCCGTTAACGTCGTACTGGCTGGTATCGTTGGTAAGATCATACACTCCCGCATTATGCTGCAATAGTTGTTTGATTGTGATCTCGTTTTTATGCGGAAAATTCCAGTCCGTTTCGGCAGGCACATATGGCATTCCGGCACCCGGAATCATAGCGGTGATCTTGTCCTCAATATTTAGCCAGCCTTCCTGCTGCATATTCAGGATGGCCGTTGCCGTAAAATTTTTAGTGTTGCTTGCAAACCGGAAGATGGTGGCCGCCGTAACGGGTTTCCCGTTTTTTCCTGTGGAGGAAGAGAAGTAGCGCCCCCTGGGTGATTCGATCAGTACGCTGATGGATGGTACCGGGGCGTCCAGTGATTTTTCCAGTGAAAGCCGTTCCTGTTCGATAGCGGTTTGAAGCTTCGACTGAACGGCGGAATCCGATTTGTTGCAGCCTGCCATTGTTTGCAGGCCGATCCAGCAGCTTAAAAGCAATAAGTGGAAGGGTTTCATAAACAGATATTTTAAGGTGAAGCGCATCTTTACGGTTTTGAGGTACCGGGTACCTGGAAGAGACCGGGGATCTTTGTTGTTTGAGTGGTTATGGGCCTGTTCGAATAAAAGCAGCTGTTGTTTGGCTGCTCTGTTCTTTAGAACAGCCTGCAGGCGCAGCTGCTACAACAAATATACAAATATTTTAATGAGAAAGAACCGGGGGAATTAATTGGACTTTCACGGTTAGGATGCGTACGGTCCTGAACCGGATGCTCATCAATGAATGGTTGCTAAGTTTTCAATTGTTGAAAAATGTATATGGACATAACATAATCATTTTCGTCTACCCTAACCGCATACATAGCGGCGGCAGGAGGGGAAGGGGCGCTTAATTTTTCCGGGTGGTCCGGTATTACAAAACGGCCTTACCATAACCGCTTTCCGGCCCCGCCATCAATCGTTTTACTTGTTCCGTTGCGTATATCCGCCAACAATAACAAAAATCAGGAGAATAAGAATGAGGGTAACCATAGCAGCTATATAAAGTGGAGATCAATGAAACAGATGTATTTCTTATTGGCTTTCTTTTTTTAAAGATAAGGGAATATCGCGAGGATATGTTCCGGGTGTATCCCAGGGTACTGATAAAAGCCCCGGTTGCAATGCGGTTAGCCTGGGAAAAAAGGAAAGATTTCATTATATGTTTAAATGTATGTACATTTACTGCTAAAATAATAAAGACTGCCCGGTTTGCATTATTTTTAAAGTACCGTCTTTCTCCGGTGCGGCGCCATCAGGGGTTGCTTAACGAGGATCGGGGTACTGTTGAAGTAAAAGCAGGTAACGTATCCGGGCAGCGAACAGCAATACATCGATTATGACTGAACTTACTCAGACGCGCATGGAAACCATTAAAAAAGTTCCGCAATCATTCCGGAAGAGCGGGCAGCCGCTGATGCCACAACGATTGACCAGTGCAGCAGTTAAAACGGATACCTACTCTATTTATCCTTTTCACCACCTTGGAGAAAATAAGATCCATGAAGGCTATCGTTCCCTTGCGGATTGGATCCTGGGAGAAAAAAGAGTAGTGATTGACGGTTACAGCGGCGTGCTTTGGGAAGCCGTATACCAGTCATTGAATACCGTATTCCGGGAAAAAGGTGTGCAGGTACACTGGATCTTTACAGCAGATTATTTAAAGCCTGAAGCGGCGATCAATGCATTGGTGCGTCCGTTCCTGGGAGCGGAGGATGCCGTTTGGGGAACGCGCTGTACCCATCAGCTGGCCGATTTTTTTGAGATGGACCGGTTAACGGCCGTTGAAGCCGATCCTGCCGCCGATTGTACCCTGGTGATGGGTGCGGGTGCAGCGCTTTGTGGCTGGGAAGTACCGGTGGTATACCTCGATGTGCCCAAAAATGAAATTCAATACCGCATGCGGGCCGGGGCGGTTACCAACCTGGGGGCTGTGGAGCCAACGCTTGCGCCCAGGATGTACAAACGCTTTTATTTCGTAGACTGGGTGGTACACAACGCGCATAAAAAGAACTTGCTCAACCGCATTGCAGTATTGGGAGATGTGCAGTGGGAGGACTCCCTTAGCTGGGCATTGGCGGCAGATATCCGTGCAGGATTTGCACAAATGGCCCGAAGCAGCTTCCGCGTGAAACCCTGGTTTGAACCCGGCGTATGGGGCGGGCAGTGGATGAAAGACCGGATACCGGGATTGAATAAAGAAGAAATAAATTACGCATGGTCCTTTGAGCTGATCGTGCCGGAAAATGGAATTGTTTTTGAAAGCGATGGCCTTTTGCTGGAACTGGCATTTGATTTCCTGATGCTTTGGGATAGGGCCGCTGTTATGGGGCGTCATGCCGGTTTTTTTGGAGATGAATTTCCCATCCGGTTCGATTTCCTGGACACCTGGAACGGGGGCAATCTTTCCATCCAGTGCCATCCGCGCCTGCCGTATATCCGGAAACATTTTGGCGAACATATAACACAGGATGAAACCTATTATATCCTGGACTGTAAGGACGATGCAAAAGTGTACCTGGGGTTCCAGGAAAACATTGAGCCGCAAACGTTCCGGGGAGTGCTGGAAAACAGTCACCGGAACAATGTGGAGGTGCCGGTGGAGGAATTTGTACAGGTGCATAAAGCACATAAGCATGATCTTTTCCTGATCCCCAATGGAACGGTGCATAGTTCCGGTGCCAATAACCTGGTATTGGAGATCAGTTCCACCCCCTATATTTTCACGTTTAAAATGTATGACTGGCTGCAGGTAGACCTGAACGGCGAGCCCCGTGCCATCAATATTGAACATGCTTTCAATAACCTGCGTTTTAATTATAAGGGAAGCGATGTGGCAAAAGAACTGATCGCACATCCCCGTTTAATAACCAATGGCAACGACTGGGAGCTCTATCACCTGCCCACGCACCCGCATCATTTTTATGATGTGCACCGCGCAGAGTTTGATTCCAGCATATCCTTTACAACCGGCGATAGCTGCAATGTGCTGATGCTGGTAGAGGGAAGTTCTGTAACAGTACAGGTAGCCGGAACAGAACAGGTATATCATTATGCGGAAACATTTGTGATTCCCGAAGCTGCGAAACAATATACGGTGATCAATAACGGAGCCCAACGCGCCAAAATGGTCCGGGTATTTATAAAAGATTCCATTGATCATTTAAAAATAGATGACGATGGTGATCGTTAAGTGCTGCACTATATAAACGCAAATGAAATATATTTAGAACGATTCAATTCTTGCCAATGCCTGTATCCATTAAACGATCTTCCATTCTTACCATCACCCTTGTGGCATCCCTGGGCGGCTTTCTTTTCGGGTTTGATATGGCCGTGGTTTCCGGAGTACTGCCGTTCCTGCAAAAGCAGTTTTCACTTTCGGCCTTTGAAGAAGGCTGGTTTGTATCTGTAGCACTCATTGGTTGTATTGCGGGCGTGGCGGCCTCCGGTGAGTTAAGCGACCGGTGGGGACGGAAAAAGCCATTGTTTATAGCAGCATTGCTCTTTTTTTTATCGGCACTGGGTTGTGCCGCCATGCCTTCCTTAACCGGGGTGATCGTGTTCCGGTTCCTGGGCGGTGTGGGGATCGGACTGGCCTCAAATGTGGTGCCCCTTTATATATCGGAAATTGCCCCGGCAAGGATCCGCGGCCGGCTGGTTACGTTTTACCAGTTTGCACTTACCCTGGGCATCCTCATCGCTTATCTCAGCAATGCGGGCCTGGTAAATGATGCTGCGGCGCACCCGGCAAATGAGCCCGGCAACTGGACCACCCTTTTGTTCCGGCAGGAAGTATGGCGAGGAATGCTGGGGCTGGGAATGATACCCGCCCTGCTGTTTTTACTGGGCTTGTTTTTTGTGCCGGAAAGTCCGCGCTGGCTCATACAGCAGGGAAGAACGGAAGAAGGGCTGGCCATTATCAAAAGTATTTCGCCGGGTGACGAGGCGGCTGCAGGTACACCGTTGCAGGATGCCGGAACCGGGGAGGGCTCATACCGCGAATTGTTTGCGCCCCGCTGGCGAAAAGCCCTGTTACTGGGCATATTGCTGCCACTGTTTTCGCAGTTCAGCGGCATTAATGCGATCATTTATTATGGTCCCAGTATTTTAAGCAATGCTGGTGTATCATTAAGCAATTCTCTTTTAAGCCAGGTGATCTTTGGATTTGCCAATATGATCTTTACCCTGGTTGCGATGTGGAAGGTAGACAGCGCAGGGCGCAGGCCGCTATATCTCTGGGGTACGGCGGGGGCAACCGTTGCGCTGTTCTTAACCGGGCTTTGTTTTGCAACAGGCGCCACAACTTCCATCTGGTTACTGATCTGTGTAATGGCCTTCCTGGCTTGTTTTGCCTTTTCGATCGGTCCGCTGAAGTTTGTAGTTGCTGCTGAGATCTTCCCGGGTAAGATCCGGGGACGGGCAATGGCCATCAGCATCATGGTCATGTGGATCGCGGATACCATTGTAGGACAGCTAACCCCTATACTGTTGAAAACCGTGGGTACCGGCGGAACCTTCTGGATCTTTTCCGCTTTCGGCGTCATTGCATTTATTACCGTGTACCGCCTGCTTCCGGAAACCAAAGGAAAATCGCTGGAGCAGATTGAAACCGAATGGAAGGGCAGTGCTTTCATACCGGAAGCAGCAAAAGAAAGCAACATCAACAGGTCAATAGATCAAATAACGCATCCCTGAAACGAATGAACAATCTTGTACTGGCGGTTGATATCGGAGGAACGCATATTACAGCGGCACTGATCGACCTGGAAAAAAGGAGCATGATCAGGCCTTCCCTGATACGCATGCCGGTAAACGCGGCTGCAGCGGTGAAACCGGTTATTGATACCTGGAGCGCCTGTATGCGGGCGGCTATGCAGGATGTTCCGGTGTCTAAGATCTGCATCGCCATGCCGGGGCCTTTCGATTACCAGGGTGGCGTGAGCCTGATGAAGGCACAGGGAAAATATGATGCGTTGTACCAGCACAATGTAAAACAATTGCTTGCGGAATCGCTCCATTGTTCCCCCGGGCAGTTCTTTATCAAAAATGACGCCGCCTGTTTTCTTCAGGGCGAAGTATTTGCCGGTGTGGCCAATGATGGTTTTAACCAGGTGGTGGGCATCACCCTGGGCACCGGATTGGGGTCTGCATTCTATACAGATGGAATGGCTGAAAACGCGGACCTGTGGCAATTCCCATTCCGTGATGGAATTGCTGAGGACTACCTCTCTACCCGGTGGTTTGTAAAACAATACGCTGCCTTATCCGGCACAGTACTGGATGGTGTAAAAGAGCTTTGGGCCTGTGCAGCAACGGATGCAAGGGTGCCGTTGCTCTTTAAAGAATTTGGGAAAACCCTGGGTGCATTTTTAGCATCTTTTATTGAAATGAAACCGGCGCAGGCTGTAGTGATCGGGGGAAATATTACCGGGGCTTATGAAGTCTTTCAACAGGAAATGTGCGACGCCCTTCACAAACGCTTTCCGTTTGTGAAGGTAAAGCGGTCGGTGCTGGGGGAGCGGGCCGCATTATACGGCGCTGCGGGCAGCTGGCTGGCTGGCAGATAGGTGGCAGATACCATTTTGTTTATATAAACGGTTTAACGGTGCGACATTTATTTTGGTTTCCGGTTTATTTAACCGTCCTCTTTGTTTTATTGGGCAACCAGGCGGATGCACAAAAGGATTTTACACAGTTTGTAGATCCGGGCATTGGTACGGCACACTGTCGCTGGTTTCATTATGCACCCGGGGCCTTACCCTTTGGTATGGCCAAACCCGGACCGGCCACCAATGGAAGCTATGGCAATGCCAGCGGCTGGGAAGCCACAGGTTATGATTACCGCGATAGCTCTGTTGAAGGATTTCCTAATGTTCATGAGTTCCAGGTTGGCGGGATTGTATTTGCACCCATTACCGGGGCCTTACAGACCGTGCCGGGAAAGCCTGAAGATCCGGACAGTGGTTACCGGTCGCGTTTTGACCGTAAAGATGAGATCAGCACGGCGGGATACTATTCCGTATGGCTGAAGGATTACAGCATCCGGGCGGAGCTCACGGCCACCAAACGGGTGGCTTTTCACCGGTATACCTTTCCGGCATCGGAACAGGCTTACATCCTTTTTGATATCGGCAATCAGCAGGGCGAAAGCGGGCCGGTAAAAGATGCCGGTGTGCGTTTGCTGCCCGATGGCCGCATCGAAGGCTGGGTGACCACCTTGCCGGCGTATATTCAAAAATATCAACCGGGCGCATCGGTAACCCTGTACTTTTCGGCCGTGGTTGATAAGGCGTGTACGGCTTACGGCGCCTTTAACGGAAAGGAGGTCCATATGTCTGTAAGGGAGGCTAAGGGAAAAGGAGCGGGTATATATCTTGGCTTTTCTACAAAAGAACAGGAGGCCTTAACCATTAAGGCCGGCTTGTCGTATACATCCATTGAAAATGCACGGCTGAACCTGGAAACGGAAGCCGCCACGCTTTCTTTTGACCAGGCCCGGGCACAATCAAAGGAAACCTGGAATGCATATCTGGGCCGTATCGAAGTGGAAGGGAAGAACCGTGCCGATCTTGTAAAGTTTTACACGGGCCTTTATCATGCGGTGCTGGGACGGGGCCTGGCCAGTGATGTAAACGGTGCCTATCCAAAAAATGACGGAACGATCGGACAGATCCCGTTGGATAAGCAGGGCAAGCCACAGCATCAACATTACAATACCGATGCCGTATGGGGTATTTACTGGAACCTGGCGCAGCTTTGGGCATTGGTGTACCCGGAATATTATTCGGACTTTATCAAAAGCCAGTTGCTGGTTTATAAAGATGCCGGCTGGCTGGGCGATGGTATTGCAAACAGCCGGTATGTTTCAGGGGTGGGAACCAATTTTGTGGGACTTGTTTTTGCAGCGGCCTATATGGCGGGCATCCGGGATTTTGATGTGCCGCTGGCGTATGCGGCTGCACGGAAGAATGAGCTCGAATGGAACGGCCGCCCCTTCGGAGCAGGAAAAATGGACCTGGACCGGTTTCGCCGGTATGGATACGTAAACCACCTGGATTCCGGGAGCGGCAGCAGTGAGCTTTGGCAGTTTTCGGTGTCGCATACGCTGGAATACGCCTTCAGCAGTTATGCGGTGGGGCAGTGGGCCCGGCTGCTGGGCAAAAAGAAAGACCAGGATACCCTGATGCGTTTGTCAAAAGCCTGGGAAAACGTTTATGATCCGCAATTAAAACTGGTAAGGCCCCGCCTGGCCAATGGCCGGTTTATTGATCGCTTTGATCCATCCCAGCCCTGGCGCGGATTCCAGGAAGGAAACGCCTGGCAATACACCTATTTTGTGCCCCATGATATGGAAACCCTGGTACGGAAGATGGGCACACAAACCTTCAACAACCGGTTAGACAGTATTTTCACCATTTCGCAAAAAGCGTTATTTGGCGGCGGCGCCACAATTGATGCTTTTGCTGGTGTTGGCGGTATCTATAATCACGGTAACCAGCCCAACCTGCATGTGTCCTGGTTGTTTAATTTCTCCGGCCGGCCATCACTTACACAAAAATGGGTACGGGCGATCTGCAACCAGTTTTATGGCACCGGAGGCGTTCATGGTTATGGTTTTGGCCAGGATGAAGACCAGGGCCAGTTGGGCGCCTGGTTTGTAATGGCCTCCATGGGCTTGTTTGATATAAAGGGGTTAACCGGTCCCAATGCTCAAATGGGGATTGGCAGCCCGCTGTTCAACCGTATAAAGATCCGGCTCAGTCCGCGGTTCTATAGCGGAAAGGAGCTTATTATTGAAACAAAGAATAACGACAGCAGCCATATCTATGTACAATCCATCTTGCTGAATCAACAAAAAATGCATAGGCCTTTCGTGCCCTGGCAACAACTCATCAAGGGCGGCACACTGGTATTGGAAATGGGCAGCCGTCCCAGGGATCAGTACTAACGCAGGATTGTTTGCCAACAGCGCTGTCTTTAACGCAAAGCGCGCAAAGCATCCGCAACGATCGCAGGCAATGTCATTAAATGACATTGCATTCTTAGTGTAACCTTCGCGTACCTCGCGGTTAATATCCTCAGCGAGCCTCCGCGTGCTCATGTACGCTGCGGTTTATGATAACGCAATCTATCCACAATGATCAGAGGAAGGAAGGTCATAGTAAAAAACTTTGCGCACCTCGCGTGATCCTTGCTCCTTGCGGTTTAAAGTTTAACGCAAAGCGCACAAAGCATCCGCAACAATCGCGGGGACTGGCATTGAATGACATTGTATTCTTTGCGTAACCTTCGCGTACCTCGCGGTCAATATCCCCAGCGAGCCTCTGGGTGCTCATGTACTCCGCGGTTTATGATAACGCAAATGAAACATGCAATAGTCGGTAAAACCGGTTGTTTGACTTCTAAGCATGGTATTCATCGCCCCGCTTTTACCGGGCGCTTCCCCTTCGATACATTTGCTCCCCAAAATAATGTATCAATTATGTATAACAAATTAATGAGCACCATCAGCAAACCGGTAACGGCCGTATGGCTGGCTGCAGTTCTGTGCGCCGGCTGTGAACAGGATAGCAGCAATATAGATGATCCTAAGGAACCGGCAAAAGCAGGCAATTTTATCCCTGCAAAAAACAAAAAGTTTATTTATAAAGTAGAAGGCGACGGGGGTACTGAAGCCACCGTTACACAAAATATTACCGGTAGTAAAGATTCTTCGGGTATTACCGTGTATAACCTGCATGCTTTAGTAGAAACCGGCGGAACCTCCATGACGATGGATAACCGGCTGTTTGCGCTTGGTGGTAAAACCTACACCGAAATAAAAGTACCGGATGCCTGGTATCAATACGTGGAGTTGTTTGGTAAAATGCCCAACGTAAAAGTAACCAGGGCCGAAGTGACCGGCTACCCCGCATATAGGGTCATGCAAAATGCATTAAAAGACGGGAGCACGATTACCACTGAAGGGCCGTCGGCACAGGAGCAGCTGATCGAATATACCAGCAATGGTCAGAGCGGATCCAGTAAGCAGGAGATCGCAGCCGTTACAGGGTCTGGCAAAGTAGAGACCATTAAAGTGCCCGCAGGCAGTTTTGTATGCAATAAGTTCTCCTATGATGTGGGGACCAGGATCACATCCAAAATCGGAGACAAACAGGAAACTGCCAATGGGAATGAAAAAATAACCATCTGGATGGCACACGGTGTGGGCATGGTAAAACAGGAGTCTGCTGCTACCCTGGTATCCATGATACCATTGCCCACCGGTGAAATCAAAAAGGTCGTTACCAATACAACATCCACGACCACCCTTCAAAAAGTTGAATAGTGATTGATGCCTGTTGGTATGTAAAAATACGTTGTATATGGATGCGCTGATCTGACCGGTGCATCCATATACTGATAAATAAGAACGGAACAAATGGAAACAATGCACCAGATAGAATTTGAGATCTTAAGGCCGGAGGACCAGCGGTCGTTGATGTTGATCGCAGACTGGTATGTTGAAGAATGGCAGATCCCGGTGGAGACTACACAGGAGCGGCTACGGGCAGTAACGGCCGACCGGCAGCAATGCCAGGTATTGATGACACTGGACGGAACGCCTATTGCCACCGGGGGTATTTATGATCACGTGGGGCTGCTTGAGCGGTTACCCCATTTTAATGTGTATAAAAAATGGCTGGCCCTGGTGTATACCCGGCCTTCCCAAAGAGGCCGGGGATATGGAGCCGCTTTATGTAACTATATACACGACTATTGCCGGGGCCTGGGTTTTGAAAAAATACATTTGTTTACCCACACCGCAGAAACATTATACCGGAGGCTCGGCTGGAACGAACTGGAACGGATGCATATCCGGGACCGGAATATCGTTGTGATGGAAAAAGATCTTTTTCTGTAACCGGCAGGTGATAACCAACAACCGGTACCCGGTATTTTCTTATACTTTATAATCGTTTATATATGCAACAAACAATTGTAAATCCGGTCATCAAAGACCGGGTAACATTTACCCAAACAGCCAGGGCAACCAATGGCAGGATTACTACATTACAGGTAACCTTAATGCCCGGTGGCGGTACGCCGCTGCATTATCACCGGAACTTTTCGGAAACCTTTATCGTGGTCTCCGGGGCCTTAACCATTACGCTTAAAAAAGAACGTTTGGTGCTGGGCGCCGGGCAAAAGCTTACGGTAGAGGCCGGGCAATGGCATCGCTTTTCGAACGCATCTTCGGAGCCGGTTGTTTTTACTACGGTGGTGCTTCCGGGTTCTGAAGGTTTTGAGAATGCCTTGCGGATCCTGTATGGCCTGGCCAGTGATCGTAAAACCGATAAGAAAGGGATTCCTAAAAGCCTGCTGGCACTGGCGGTGGTGTCCAGGATCAGCGATATGCGTCCTGCAGGCGCCGGAGCAATGATGATCCCTTTTTTTAGGTTATTAAATGTTATTGCCGGAATTTCGGGGGTACAAAAAAAACTGATCAGTCGGTATTGTACCCATACACAGGCACATGGATGATGCATTAAACAACATAGAACGGTTGCTGTTAAAAACAAACGGGCTGGCTGTTTCCGGCATAACCGAAGACCGGGAATGCCCCGCCTATTCGGGATGTAGCTTTCAAATCGGGAACCGGAGTATCCTGTTCCGGAACGCAAAATGCACGCCTAAAAAAAAAGGTCATTTTGTAACCCTGTGGAAGCGGGATGCTCAAAAACAAACCCAGCCATTCGAACTAACCGATGCGATTGATTTCTATATGATCGCAGCTGCCCGGCAACATCAGTCCGGGTTTTTCTTTTTCCCCAAATCGATCCTGGGTGAAAAGGGCATCCTGACGGTAGGTAATAAACAAGGGAAGCGCGGTTTCAGGGTATACACAGATTGGGATTTTTACCTGAATAAACAAGCTCAGAGAACAAAGGATTGGCAAACCAATTATTTCATCGATTTAACTGAAGTGAACAATACGGATGCTTCCGGATTTATTGCGATCATGAACCAATATTGATATAGATTGATTGCTGTCTTAAACAGGCGCATGACCCGTCTGCCTGCAATAAGTTACCATTGATCCCAGATCCCGCATCATATCAGACCGGTATCTGTTTTATTAAAACGTCGGTTCTCTTAAATGTTTGGTGAAGACGCAAACCATGGCTTGCGCCTCAGGCGGCGTCCTTTCTGACCGGGCATAAATTTATAAAGCTATTTATGATACGGGTTTCTTATAAACAAATCCGGCAAAGGAATCAGATACGATGCCCTTGCCGGATTTTGCTGTTAAATGAGTTATTTAATAATTATAAGTTACTGCAACTCCTTCATACCAGGTTTCCGGGAAGTCGATTGTTAAACCGGATTGATAACCGCTGGAGCCCAGTGTGTATTTAAGCCGGAGCGGCTGTCGTTGGCCATTTTTGACATAGACCGCCGCCAAAGTATAGCGGCCAATTGGAATGTCGGTTAGTTTGTTGTATGCCGGTGTATTGGGTTGTCCGGTATGCAGTGTTAAAACTTTGCCATCTGAACCATCGATCAGTTTGCCCACAGGCGTTAGCGTATACTCAATACTTTGTTCATCAATGTCCATACCTAATTCGCCAATGAGCTCAATATGCGCACCATAATATCCATCCTCCGGCATGGCGCCAGAAAGCTTCCATTGGAAATTTCTTACAGCACCCGCATTGCTGAACACTTCATCGTTATCTGGATGCAGTGGCAAGCGATAGCTTTTCCCATTGTAGCTTTTTACAAGGTAAGCATTGGCATGATAGGTGCCTACCTTTCCGATTTTGATCTTATAGGTGCCATCTGCGCCGGTTTTCCCAACATAAGATACATAGGTGCCGGTGAGTGTGTTTTCGATCGTTATTGCTACATCACTTAACGGCTTTCCCTGGGTGTCAACCACTTTCCCGGTGGCATAGCCTGTTTCAGATTCAGTGGCGCCGCCATCCTTTTTGCAGGACATCAGGGTTACAATCAAACAGAATGCATAGAAGTATATATTTTTTTTCATCGTTAATTGTTCATTTCATTTTTGAATAAAGAAGCGGGTATTCTGTCTTATAGTACCCCCGCTATTCCATTTTTAATCCAATTTCAAGCGCGTCCCAGTTGCTTTTAAAGGAAGCAACCATTACCGGTGTATACTGATGGTTAGGGGTAAAGGTTACCGTAGATGTTCCTATCGCATTGTCGGGTTTAAGGCCCAGATGCTCATACACATTGGCCTTTGTACCGATAGCGCTCATTTTCAATTTATGTCCGTCACTCATTTTGGCGTTAATGGTATAGTTACCTACCGGGATATTGTGAATAGCAAACCCGGTTTGGGTGCCTATTTGCCGGGTGATTTTAAAAGACCTTTTTTCGCCATAAAGACCGGTTCCTACGGGTATCAGCTCAATTTCAATGATGCCGTTGGATGGCAGGTATTCGGGATTCTGATAGTAATCGTCGGGGTCGTTTGTATTGAACCAGAACGACAACGCGCCGCCGTAATAATTACTTTCGTTATTGGGTTGCTGTGCCACCTCATCTGGGTTTGCAGGACCGTAAGAGAGCAGTACAAAATTTTTGACCACTCCGTTCCCTGAGGGAAAGGAACTGGTGCCTCCGGCGGGATATAAAGCCACAACTGTTGGCGTTTCATTATATGAGATCGTTGTGGCTGTACCAAAAAAGTAGGCGGCACCGGAAGGAATGGCAAACTCATAGTACCCGTTATCGTTGGTTAGCCCGCTTCCGCTGGAGTAAAACCCGCCGGTCATAGAAGAAGATACGCCTATATGTGCTCCTTTCAGCGGTTTTCCGCTTAAATCAGCCACATAACCCCTGGCAATACCTGGCTTGGCTGATAACGAAGGAAAGACGGGCATGCGGGGCAGGGTACTGCCCATAACGTTCACGTAATATTGATTACCGGAAATGGTGAAATTGGAATGGCCATCTACCACGGGCAGGGCTGGTTGTTCGCCCCATCCGCTATCGCCGGATGCATTTTCCTGGGTTTTTGAGCAGCCTGCAAATGCCATGTATACCATCAGCGGGAGATAAAAAAATTTCATGATGCATTTTTTTATAATTAAAAATATAAGCGCCGGCCGTTATTTTCTGACCGGCGCAGGGATTTGGAAAGGGAGTTGTTACAGGACTTACGAGCCGGACGGGTTGAAATGGAGCTTCAGCGTGATGTCTACATCCGGCAGGATATAAAGCGTTTCTTCGGGATCATTAAAAATGTTCATACCCCATTGCAGACGGTTCAGTTTAAAGCTGCCTTCTGCTGATATTTTATCTTTTTCCGTTTTTACCACCGCAGGGATCTGGATGCTGTGGGTTTGCCCGATCATGGTGAAATCGCCGGTGATCATGGTGTTGGCAGATAAAGCAGCGTCGCTATAGGGCTCAACCTTGGTGATGTGAAAGCTGGCATTCGGATGTGCCACTATATTGAAAAAACGCGGACTTTTCAGGTCTGCTAAGAGCGCTTCCCGCTCTGCCGGATCAGTAAGGTCAAAGTTGCTGATACTGGCGATCGGAATGGAAAAGTCGCCGCCTGTGATGGTGCTTTTTCCGTTTGTGGTAAGGTTGCCGGAAACCTTAAACGCACCTTTGTGAAAATGTGTGGGAGCACTGCCTTTCCATTCAACCGCAGAGCGATCTTCGTCTACCTTGAATGCAGTTAAAAGGGGCGCGTCTTTATGTGAACAGGCCGTCAGTAAAGCCAGGATGATTAAACTAAAAAAAAGTGTCTTCATTTGTTAAGAATTATTGGGTTGTATAAAAATTACTTTATAGGTATCGGTGATTACGTCGACCATTCTTTTTAAAACATCCGGTGGCGGCGGCCCCGCAGCTGCAACCGTTCCCGGAGCTTCGCTGAGGGGCTGGCTGAATTCAATAAAATAGTTCCAGAGCTGCCCTGGTGTAATCAGGTTTAACAGCGTGGCGTTCTCTGTAAGGATCCGGAAGGAGTGCGGCACATTTTTGGGCGCAAACAGGGCCTCGCCGGCTTTCAACAATGTTGTTGTGCCCGCCACTGTTACCGCCATTTCTCCTTTTACTACATAAAAAGCCTCATCTTCATGCGTATGGATATGCGGCGGTGGCTCGGCTCCCCGGGGAAGCGTAAGCTCCAGTATGGCCAACGCTTCGCCTGTTTGCTCGGGCGCGATCAGCGTTCGGAAATAACCTCCCTGGTAACTTCGATAGGAAGGCGTGGTCAATTGTTCCATTTGTAGATATTTTTTGTGTTAAAAATGAAATACTGTTAGCGGCGTTTTTTGATCGTTGTGATGCGGCATTCTTTCATTCCCGGCAACACTGCTATTGTTGGGGAATCTGCGACCGGACCGGCTATGGTAAGACGGTTCCGTTTTTTTGATATACAAAGTCGTGCGAATGGTTGTTTCATCATCTGTTTTTTTATTTGTCTTTTGGCGTTTAGCGGCCGGAATTGGTAAGAAAGCGCAAGATTGAAACTATTTTTACTATTGCACAAATACCGGCGACGGATGGCTTTATTTATCGCTGTATGGAGGTATTGCTATGCCGGATGGTGTTGCGGTTGCTTGGCCTTGGGCCCGTTGTGGTTGATGAAACATTGCAGCGAGTTCGGGGAATATAAAGGCAGTGTTGTGTGACCTCACTTCCGCGAAGCTCAGCGTCCTCCCACTCTCTGCGGTTTATCTTTTACCGCAAAGTTCCTTGCATAACAATGGCGTCCGTTATGGTTGATGAGACATTGCAGTACGTTCAGCGAATATAAAGGCTGTGTGCTATCGCCTCACCTTAGCGAAGCTCAGCGTCCTCCCACTCTCTGCGGTTAACAATATATCACAACATTCATTCGGGGCAATAGAGATAGCCGCTTTCCGGGTTGAACTGCTGTGCGCAGATCTGTTTATAGTTGCGGCCAATGGGGATTTTGTTTCCGGAAATGATCACATGGTTGGGATGATAACCATCCACTTTATTGATGGGAATAATAAAAGAGCGGTGAATGCGCATAAATGCGCCCATCGGAAGCAGCTTTTCGGTAACACTGATCTTTTGCTTTGTTTGAAAGGCCTTGTCTTTGGTAATTACCTTGATATAATCCTTTATACTTTCGATCCACAGAATATCGGCGGTATTTACTTTCAGCAGCCGGCGTTCCACACGCAGGTACAGGAAATGCGCAGCCGGTAGCGCAGGCGCTTCTTCCGGTTGGCCGGTAGCCTCCGTCGTTTTATAATCGGCATTCAGGAAATGCATCACCTTGTCAATCGCCTGCAGGAAGCGCTTCAGCGGGATGGGCTTTAGCAGGTAGTCGATGGCATTCAGGTCAAATCCTTCAATGGCATACTCCTGGTAGGCGGTTGTAAAGATCACCAGCGGCGGCTTTTTCAGACTGCGCACCAGGTCGGTGCCTAAAAGACGGGGCATTTTGATATCCAGGAAAACCAGGTCTACCCTGGAGTTTTGAATGGTTTGAAAGGCTTCTATCGCATTGCCGCAGGTGCCCACAATTTCTATTTCGGGAATATGTGCCGCATACTTTTTTATAATTTCCATTGCATGTGGCTCGTCATCAACAATAATTGTACGGATCACCATCGCGTTTTCTTTATGATTTTTAAGATAGCTGAATATGCAATTCGGCGATAAAACAATCGCTTTCGTCAAAATACCGGAACTGGTATTTTGAGGGGTACGCGTATTCCAGTCGCTTCCGCAAGTTAAGTAAACCAATTTCACCACGGTACTTCGGGCCCTGGGGATGCGTAACCGGCAACTCCGGTTTACTATTGGCAATCTTAAACGTGAGGTTATTCCCTGAAAGATGTAAGTCAATATTCATCCACGGCATATCGGTGGTTTCTGCAGCCCCGTGTTTAAATGCATTTTCAACAAGCGGAAGCATCAGCAACGGTGCAATCTGTATAGGACCGGTATGCGGATCTATATTTACATTCAGCTCTAAGCGGTCTTCATAACGGAGCTTTTCCAATTCGATATAATCGTTCAGCACCTCAATATCTCTTTTTAGTGGCACCTGTTCTGCCGTACATTCGTAGAGTACATAGCGGAGTATATTTGAAAGCCCAAGGATAACATGGGGCGTTTGCGGGGCCTTATCTAAAGACAAGGCATACAGATTATTCAGTGCATTAAACAAAAAATGCGGATGTAGCTGGCCTTTTAAAAAATTAAGTTCCGCCTGCAAAACGCTTTGTTTACGTTCATGCCATAGAATAAACAGTTTGAGTGTTACGCAGATCCATACAACCGTATTGCTGCGTTCAATTGCATTTACAAAATCAACCGGGCTTAGCAGTTGCTCGCGCAAAGGCCGGGCATGACTGGCCCATGTAAAACTGCTGTCCCGTACCTTGTAAAAATGATAGATGAACGGGTCTGTGATAAAGACTTCGGTAAGCCGGTATACCACCGCCATCAGCGGCATAACCAGCAATATCAGGATGCAGGTCTGCACATACTTTCCCCGGAAATAATAGCGGGGCAATATCCAGCCGCCCACCAGGTAAAAATAGCACATATGAACCGGCAGCAGCATCAGGATGACTTTTACCCCCAGGTTATAACTGCCATATGCGGTGCTGTAAATAAATACAAGCAAGCTAAAGGCTATCAGCCAATAGAATAAAGACCTCAGTATTGGATATTTTCTGATCAATCAGCTCATGTTTCAGCGAGGGTAAAGATACGCCGGGAGCGGGAAAGTTAGGGTATTGGTAGACAAATGTGCCTGTTTGTCGATAAACACCAGGACCTGACTTGCCGGAGAATGAGATCATTGTTGCCTGGGTACGCTTTATGAATTGGCTGGTTTTTGATTTTCCTTCATTTTGTCTGCCGCCAGGTCGTCCGGCGTGAGATTATTTATAGCTACGTTTACCTTGTTTTTAAACCCGGAAATAACCATATCTGCATTGTTCATCAATGCCTGGTATCCGTCCCGCGCCACTTCGGCGGGGTCGGCCAGCTGGCTTTTGTCCTGAACGGCCTTCGAATCCGTCATTCCTGCCTTGTTGAAAAAGTCGGTGTCCGTGGTGCCGGGCAGCAGGGCGGTTACTACAATACCTTCATCTTTCACCTCGCTTCGTAATGCTTCTGTAAAGGATTGCACAAAGGCCTTGGTTCCATGGTAAACAGATTGCCAGGGGCCGGGAGATTTGCTGGCGATTGAAGACAGGTTCAGTATTTTTCCATCACCTCCCTGTGCCAGCATATCCTGGAGGTACAGTTTCGTAAGCACTACCAGCGAGGCTATATTCAGCTGAATGATGGCCAGTTCCCGGTCGATATTGGTGTTTTCAAACAACCCATATAAACCCTGCCCGGCATTGTTTACGAGGATATTCACATACAGGTTTTGTTCGGTTGTTTCGCGGTGCAGTTCAAAAGGGGCGGCTGCATGAAAAAGGTCCTTTACGATCGTAACAATATCCACACCGTAAACATCAAGATCGGCCCTGGTTGCTTCCAGTTCGTCCGGGCTACGCGCCACAAGGATCAGGTTATGTCCGTTTTGGGCAAATACCCTGGCAAGTTCTCTTCCGATTCCCCGGGTGCCACCGGTAATAAGCGTGTATTTTTTTAAAGAATCCATAGTGCTTTTTTTAGAACCATGAATGAAAACAGGGCGCCGGTCGCGTCCCGGTGCTTTTAATGTCCCGGGTTTTTAATCCCAAACATTATACCAGTACCAATCCGCCGGAAAGCAGCCACTCCCGGAAACCGGCACAAAAAAAAGAAACAGCGCTCTGCTACAAGTGCGCTTTGTGGAAATTGTTCCCCGTTTTTTGGGTTATTGATTCCTCTGGTCAACAGACACCCGGAAAAAGCGGTGATAAACCGCTTCTGACAACTCAGGAACGGTAATTGTTACTACCACTTTGTTCAGTATTTGAAAATCATTTTAATAAACCCCAAATAATAGCGTATGAAAACAGTAATGCAATTGTTAACCATCGGAATTTTTGCAACCTGCCTGAGCTGTAATAGCCAGCAGTCTAAGGACACTACCTCCCGGGCGGATAGTACAAACGAGGCTATGATCGATAGCAGTCATGCTGCCGGAACGCCGCCACCGGTTGCTGAAAAGGATGCAAAATTTGCCGTAGATGCCGCCAATGGTGGCATGGCGGAGGTTCAATTAGGAGAAATGGCTCAAAACCAGGGCGCCGATCCGAAGGTAAAGGAGTTTGGCAAAATGATGGTGACGGACCATTCGAAAGCCAATGATGAATTAAAAATGATCGCTGCGGGTAAAAACATTACCCTGCCGGCCGCACCGGGCGATGATATGCAAAAAGTAGCAAACGACCTGTCTTCGAAATCCGGGGCCGATTTTGATAAGGCCTATGTGAAGCAGATGGTAGACGATCATGAAAAAACAGTAAAGCTTTTTGAAGATGCTCAAAAAGAAGTGCAGGACAGCGATCTCCGGGCATTTGCGGTAAAAACATTGCCCGTGTTAAGGACCCACCTGGAACATATCAGGGCCCTGAAAAAAGCAAAATAAATGATAGCAGCGTCGTGCCTGGATCATATCTGCCGCACAAGTAAAATCGACTTTTAATGAAGCGCATACTGATGGTATTGACCTCTCATGCCGGAATGGAAAATACGGAAAGCACTACCGGGGTCTGGCTGGGTGAATTCACCGATCCGTATTATGAATTTATAGATGCCGGCTGGCAGGTAACCTTATGCAGCCCTGAAGGGGGTAAACCGCCGGTGGATCCGTTGAGCACCGTAACGGAGAATATCACCCAGGCTAACCGCCGGTTTATTGACGACACGGCCGCTAAAATGGCTTTTGAAAATACATTCATGCTGCATGAAATAGACCCAACCATGTTTGATGCGGTCTTTTACCCCGGAGGGCATGGGCCGCTATGGGATCTTGCTTTCAATGAGTTTAGCGGGCGGCTGATCCTGCATTATTTATCGGCCGGGAAACCCGTGGGGGCTGTTTGTCATGGCCCCGCTGCGCTGACCATTGCTGCGGAGTTAAAGCCGGGGTTACTGGCAGGAAGGAACATCACCGCATTTACCAATGAAGAAGAGGTACTGGTGTTTCGAGCAAACAATATTCCGTATAAACTGGAAGACCGCCTGAAGGAGTTGGGCGCTAATTTTCGCAGTGCGGCCCTGCCTTTTGTGAGTCATGTAGAGACCGATGGTTTGCTGGTGACCGGGCAGAACCCGCTTTCGGCGGGAGCTGCCGCCCGCAGGCTGATTGCGCTGGTGCATGAACAGGCAGGTTTAGCTGCGCATAAATAATATACCTGGCCGTAACCCGCAAAGTGGCTGACAGCGTGTTTTTACGTATGAACGCTGCCAATAGACGGCCGGTGCGATCATTGATGATTTTTTACAGTCCGGCATTTTGGCGTTGGATGGGGTATAAGAAAATTTATTAAATAGTCGCAAACCTGCACCATGCCCTCAACCGTTATAGCGCAGTTCCATTATCATGCTGGAACAAAAACACTGGAGATCCATTTTGTTTCCGGTGCCATATATGATTATTATGAAGTACCGGAAGCGGTATACCAGGCATTTAAAACGGCTTCAAGCAAGGGCGCGTATTTCAACCAGCATATAAAAGAAGTGTACTCCTTTGAACGAAAAGCCTGAGCCGCTTGTTCAACGGATCCCAATGAATCAATATCTAAAAATAAAAAACAGCAATTATGGCAACTACTAAAAAACCTGCACCAAAAAAAACGACCGCCTCTAAAAAAAGCAATGGGAATATGTCTGAAGCGCAATCGGCATTGATGGAGCTATTTGTGGATGAAATAAAAGACATTTACTGGGCAGAAAAACACCTGGTAAAAACACTGCCGAAACTTGCTAAGGGTGCTGCATCCGAAGCTTTAAGAGATGCGATCAACGAACATCTTGAAGTTACAAAAACGCATGTGTCAAGGTTGGAGCAGGTATTTGAGCTTTTAGAGAAACGGCCCCAGGCAAAAAAATGCGAGGCCATGGAAGGGCTGGCGCAGGAAGGGGCAGGCGTGCTGGAAGATACGGAAGCAGGAACGGCTACGCGTGATGTGGGTATTATACTGGCGGCGCAAAAGACCGAGCATTACGAAATAGCGACCTACGGCGGACTTTCGGTATTAGCCAAAACACTCCATCTGACAGATGTGGCGAACCTGTTTGACCAAACACTGGCGGAGGAAAAAGAAGCCGATGAAACATTGACCTCTATTGCTGAAAATAGTATTAATGCAGAGGCATCTGAGGAATAAAAGAAGGCGCCGTCTTTCAGTTTGTACCTCTGGAAGACGGCGCTTTTTTTAAATACTGAATGGCCTTAAGGTGAAGCGGGCCACAGAATTGATATTGTAAAAGCATAACCGTTTCTTTTGCCCGAAGGTCCCTCCATATGGCTCATGAAAGAAGCCCTGCAACCGTTTGCAGGTGGCCGGATCATCAGCGCGCGGGGAAATGCGAAAATAGAAATGGATCAGCTGAATGGAAAAAAACTGCTTGAAATAAAAACCTTTGGAAAACAAACCTTCCTCGTTTTAGATCAGATAACTGTGCGGATCCACCTGCTTATGTTCGGCTCTTACAGTATTGGTGAGCAAATAAAACCAGACAAAAGCCTCCGCCTGGCACTGCACTTTAAAAAAGGGACCCTGTTTTTTTATACCTGCGCCGTAAAGCTGATCGAAAATGTAATGCTGCAAGCCATTGATTGGGAGGCAGACGTTTTAAGCGCGCAATGGAATGCCGGCAAGGCCCGAAAAAAACTGGCGCAGCTGCCGGGTATGATGGTTTGCGATGCCCTGCTGGACCAGGATATTTTTGCCGGTGTTGGAAACATTATCAAAAATGAAGTGCTGTTCCGGATCGGCGTTCAGCCGGAGAGCCTGGTAGGAGCGCTGCCATCTTCAAAGCTAAAAGCACTGGTTGCAGAGGCACGGAATTATAGTTTCGATTTCCTGGAGTGGAAAAGAGCCTTTGTATTAAAAGCACATTGGTTGGTGCATACGAAACGCAGCTGTCCGAAATGCGGACAGCCGCTGGTTAAAAAATATACGGGTAAAGGAAAGAGACGGAGTTTTTATTGTACAACAGATCAACGGTTGTATGTATCCCCAGCTCGTGTAGAAACATAGATGCCGTTTGCTAAGTGTAAACCAGGGCTACATTCCCATTGTATAAATAATAACGCCAGGTAACGGCTTTTTTAACGGTGCCGGCAATCTGGAACGATTCGACTAAATATTGAACAGCAGAATCCGGTGGTATTTATTTTCTTCGCCACTTCATTACACCCAGTTGTAATCCATTTAAAAATAGTTCAATTTAGTTGTAGAGATGTTTGCGATGCGTTTGCCGGTATTGTTTTTTTTATTGCTTCTTGCCATATATTCAAATGCCCAGCAACTGGTGTTGCGGGGCGATCATCCCGATCCTTCGGTGGTAAAAATAGGTGATGAATACTGGGCCGCCGGTACTACCTCAAATTGGTTCCCGGCGTTTACGCTGTACCGCTCAAAGGACCTGGTAAACTGGAAAGCCGCGGGGCATGTATTTACAAAAATGCCCGCATGGGCGCACTATTATATGTGGGCGCCGGAAATCAGCTATGATAATGGTAAAGTGTATGTGTACTACACGGCACGCAAAAAGGAAGGCAGCCTGTGTATTGCGGCGGCGGTTGCAGACCGGCCGGAAGGTCCTTACCAGGATCTTGGACCGTTAATGTGTCAGAAAGACGGATCGATCGATGCATTTCCGATCCGGGACGAAAAGGGCAAACTGCATATCATATGGAAGGAGGATGGAAATAGCGCGGGTAAACCCACTCCCATCTGGGCCGCAGCAATGAAAGAGGACCGGACCTCCCTGGCTGGTGAAAAAAGGGAGCTTTTTCGTGCAGATATGCCCTGGGAACGGGGATTGGTGGAAGGGGTGTCGATCATCCGGCACCGGGATTATTTTTATGCCCTCTATGCCGGTGCTGCATGCTGCGGAAGAGCCTGCAGCTATGGTACCGGGGTGGCACGGTCAAAGCATCTGTTCGGCCCCTGGGAAAAATATCCCGGTAACCCCGTGCTTATGGATAACAGCCAATGGAAATGCCCCGGGCATGGAACACCTGTTGAAAAGGATGGCCGGTTTTATTTCCTGTACCATGGGTATAGCACCGCCAGCGGCGTATACGCAGGGCGGCAGGGCTTACTAAACGAATTTGAATTTACGGCCGACGGGTGGATCCGCTTTCTGAATAAAGGAGATGAAGCAGCTGCAATAAAGCCGGGAACAATCAGCGATCATTTTTCAAAAAGCATATTGGCGGATAACTGGCACTGGAGCATCTTTCAGGATGTGACCTACAGCATCTCAAGCAATACCTTAAAATTGAATGCCCTGCCGGTTGCTGGTGGTGCCTACATCGGTCAGGCGGTTCTGACGGCCCATTATGAAGCGCAGGTAACCCTGCTCAAAACTTCTTCTGCAAACGCCGGACTTGCCCTGATCGGAGACGACGGCAATATTGTAATGGCAACTGCTTATAAAAACAAACTTCAGTTAATACAGGTAAGACAAAATAAGGCGGAAGTGATTGCTGAACAAGCTATCAGCATGCCTTCGCGGCTATTACTGAAAGTGAAAGTGACGAACAATACGCAGGCCACTTTTATGTACAGTACCAATGGCAAACGGTTCCATATATTGAACGGCCAGCCGGCGGATGTCTCTTACCTGCCACCATGGGACAGGGCTGTACGCGTAGGGCTGGTTTCAAAAGGCGACCCCCGGGAAGCGGCGTTTTTTAAAAGTTTTGTTTTTAAACATCAATGATGTTCGTTGCATTGATGATGCCGTGTAAAAAGTAGCCATGCGTTATTTTGGAACAATTCGACAAAATGTTGAACAGAATATATCGGGTGTATTTATTTGCTTTGCCGTAATAAAAAACCTAACTGGAATAGCTTGCCTTTCAGCTCAGATGCGTTGTTTGTAGATTAAGTTTTAGTTCAGGTTTATTGAGGTAAAAACTGTTTATCGAAATAAGCGAAAGAACCAGCTGTACGTTGCGGATACGGATTGGGTCGCCATATAATAATTTGTAAATACAAGATAGCTCCATTATGAAATTTCAAAAAAGAATGCATTGCTTTTTCTTTTTCCTGCTGGTTTTGGGCAGTTCTTTTTATGGCTGTAAAGACAAAGATTTAATCGGTAAGGATCATCATTACGACCCGGGTAAGCCAACAGTGTTTGCTGATTTTTCGCCAAAAAAAGGTGCTATAAGAACACGTCTTTATATTTACGGGGACAACTTTGGTACGGATGTATCTAAAATACATGTGTACGTCGGCGACAGGGAGCTGAAGGTGGTTGGCTCTAATGGAAAACAGATCTACTGTTGGGTGCCGGGCCAAACCAGTACGGGGCAGGTGCGTGTGGTCATTGACGGAGATGCCGGCAAAGCTGCAGCGCATACGTTTCCGGATGCGTTCACGTACATCAAAAGCACTACGGTAGGCACACTGGTGGGGAATGTAGACGAGCTTGGAAATTCTTCCATCGTTGACGGCAGTTTTGAGGAAGCCCGGTTTTCTTATCCCGCGTGGGTAACCTACGAACCGGAAAGTGATGTGCTGTTTGTAACAGAACTGGATCGTGCGGTAAGAAAGCTGGATCTGGGCGCACAAACGGTGTCTACCTTAATTACCAACGGGCAGGCCTCCTTTACCAAAATGCAAACCACCACGCTCAGTACCGATAAAGACACGTTGTTTCTTTCGGACGACAACGGAAATCTTACCAGCAGAACCAAGGTGGCGGTTGCTTATACCCTTCGGTCGGAAAACTATCGCCGTGTGCATCCTTATATCTATGACCCCGCCAGTTACTCTACGGCGCCGCACCCGGTAACCAATGAAATGTTTTATAATGGCTACCAGGGCATCGGCATCAAGAAAGCTGTTCCGGACCCGGTAACCGGGGAGCTTAACCCCAAATTGCTGTTCATGGTAGGAGGAAGTACCAACCAGTCTTCGCTGATCTTTTTTCACCCGTCCGGGAACTATGCCTACATCGTATCCTATACCCGCATCTATAAGAGTATTTACAATTGGCAAACGCGCGAGCTGGAGCCACCCATTCTCTTTGCCGGCAGCACCACCAAGGACGATGTAGATGCCATCGGCACCTCCGCCAGGATCGGCAGGGCCTACCAGGGCGTATTTGTAAAAAATCCGGCATATGCCGGCCAGGCGGATGAATACGATTTTTATTTCTGCGATCAGGACAACCAAAGCATCCGTACCCTTTCGCCCACCGGCGTGGTGGCCACGTTTGCCGGTAAAGGCAGTCCCACGCCCGATGGCAGCAAGAAGGGGTATATAGATGGCGATCCAAGGACGGAGGCCCGTTTTAACGATCCCACGGGTATTGACTATGACCCGGTTCGTAAGATCTTCTACGTTGCAGAGCGCAACAACAAACGCATCCGTACCATCACCGTAGAATAGAAGCGTGCTGTTTACCATCATTTATTTTTAACCGATTGCTTTGTTGTGCCGGGCAGGCATGCCTTAGAGCGGGCAACCAGGCAGTTACTGAATACAAATTAATGAGAAAAATTATTTTTATACTGATCGCAATTGTTGGAACGGTGCTGTGTACCCATGCACAGGATACAACCCAGGTGGCTGTTACCGTTACCGGCGTGGTACTAAATGAACAGAAAGAACCGTTGCAGGGTGTAACCGTTGCCATAAAAGACCAGCCCGGCCTGGGTTTAAGCACCGGTGAAAAAGGTGTGTATACGATAAAAGCCAATAAATATCAATGGCTTGTTTTTTCGTATGTTGGCTATGAGCCGCAGGAGATCCTGATAAAGGACCTGCTGAACATAGATGTAACCCTAAAGGCATCGGAACAAAAAGCGATGGATGAAATTGTAGTAACCGCATTGGGCCGTCAGAAAAAAGCTACCGTTACCGGCGCTATTACCACGGTAGATCTTTCCCAGCTTAAAACATCCACTTCCAGTATTACCAATGCACTTGCCGGAAACGTGTCAGGGGTATTGGCCATGCAGGGAAGCGGCCAGCCCGGCAGCAACTCATCCGAGTTTTGGATACGGGGTATTTCCACGTTTGGTGCCGGCACATCGGCCCTCGTGCTGGTAGATGGTTTTGAAAGAAGCCTCACCGAAATTAATATTGAAGACATCGAAACCTTTACTGTACTTAAAGATGCTTCTACCACCGCTATCTACGGTTCCCGGGGTGCAAACGGGGTGGTGCTGATTACTACGAAGAAGGGAAAGATGGATAAAGTGAGCATTAACGGTAAGTATGAGGGCTCTTATAATACCCGCACGTTTACCCCCAAATTTGTAGATGGCTATACCTATGCCAGCCTGATGAATGAAGCGCGCATTACCCGGAGCGAAGAAGCTTTTTATACGCCCGAAGATCTTGCCCTGATCCGGAACCAGCTGGACCCGGACCTGTTTCCCGATATCAACTGGATGAATATGTTCCTGAAGCCCGGCGCCTTTACACAGCGCACCTCCCTCAACTTTGATGGCGGAGGAGCCCTGGCCCGTTACTTCGTATCGGGAAGTTATATCAATGAAGGCGGCATGTATGAAACCGATGAGAACCTTAAAAACTACAATACCAATGCCAACTACAAACGGTGGAATTACCGGGCCAATATAGACATGAATCTTACCAAAACAACGCTGGTAAGGTTGGGGGTAAGCGGCTCCCTGGGTAAACAAAACCTGCCGGGTGGTACGTATAACGAGATCTGGGCCTCGCTGATGGGACAAAACCCGATCTCTATTCCCATTAAATACTCAAACGGTAAAGTGGCTTCCCGTGGCGGCGCCGAAAGGCAAAACCCCTGGGTCCTCATCACCCAGCAAGGCTATATCGAAAACTGGGAGAACAAGATCCAGACCAACGTAACCCTTGAACAAAACCTGAAATTTATTACCAATGGCCTCCGGTTTGTGGGGCGGTTTGGTTACGATAACAATAACAAAAACTATATCCGCCGGATGAAATGGCCCGAAGGCTGGATCGCCGAGCGGCAGCGGGAGTCGAACGGTGATCTCCGTTTAAAGCGTACCATTAACGAGCAATTGCTCACCCAGCGCTCAGATGCCTCCGGCGACCGGGCCGAAACCTTACAGGGAGAGCTGCATTACAGCAAAACCATTCAAAGCCACACATTGGGCGGGATCCTGCAGTATACCCAGGAGAAAAAGGTGAATACCTCCAATTATGGTACCGACATTATGCAGGGGATCGAGCGCCGCAACCAGCGCGTGGCCGGCCGGTTTACCTATGGCTACCAGTCGCGCTACTTCTTTGACATCAACTTCGGTTACAATGGTTCCGAAAACTTTGCCACCGGGCATCAATTCGGGCTGTTTCCCGCTGTGTCCGGCGCCTGGAACATTGCCGAAGAAAAATTTATACAGCAGCACCTGAAATGGATGGATATGTTCAAGATCCGCTATTCGTACGGAAGAGTAGGGAACGACTATATCAGCGGCAGTGATAATCAGCCCATCCGCTTTCCCTACCTAGCCTCGTTTGATTCTGCCGGAGGCTATAACTGGGGCGATCTCGAAAGTAAAAATGCTTACGACGGGCTCACCTATTCAAGGATCGCTTCCAATACCATCACCTGGGAGGTATCTACAAAACATGATGTTGGGCTTGACTTTTCTTTTTTTGGCGATAAGTTCAGCGGTGCCCTTGATTATTTTCATGAGCAGCGGGATGGTATCTATATGGAACGGCAATACATCCCGGACATCGTGGGGCTGCGCGGCCAGGATCCCCGCGCCAATGTTGGTTCTACCTTATCGAAAGGATTTGACGGACAGGTGAAATTTTCCCAGCAGCTCAATAAGCTGAACCTTACCGTGCGCGGCACCATGACCTACAGCAAGAATCAGATACTGGAAGCGGATGAGCAATATAGCAATTACCCTTATACCACCCGGGCCGGCTTCCGGGTAAACCAGAACAAGGGGCTGGTGGCCCTGGGGCTTTTTAAAGATTATGATGATATCCGCAACAGCCCCACACAGAATTTTGGAAGGGTGGCCCCCGGCGATATTAAATACAAAGACATTAATGGTGATGGTACCATCGACGACAATGATATTGTGGCTGTAGGCGCCACCCGCTACCCGAACCTTGTGTACGGTTTTGGTTTGTCTGCAAACTGGAAAGGCTTCGATGCCAGCATCCTGTTCCAGGGAGCCGGTAAATCCTCGTTCTTCATCAATGGTTTTACGGTGTATCCGTTTAGCCAGGGCGACTGGGGCAATATCCTCACCGATGTGGCATCATCGAACCGTTGGATCCTGGGTGAGAATGAAGACCCGGAGGCCGCTTATCCCCGGCTGAGTTATGGCGGCAGCGCCAACAACTACCGTGCCTCTACTTACTGGTTGCGTGAAAGTTCTTATATGCGGGTAAAAACGGTGGACGCCGGGTATACCTTCCCCAAGGTTTTCACCAACAGGATGGGCATAAAAACAATGCGTGTCTACTTCCTGGGCACCAACCTGCTTACTTTTTCCAAATTTAAGATGTGGGATCCTGAAATGAACAGTACAAACGGGCAGGCCTACCCACTGGCTAAAACAGTAACATTGGGCTTAACCCTGAACCTATAATATAAAAGGCCATGAAGCAAAAACAAATCCTGATAGGCATATTATTAACAGGCATACTGACCTCTTTGGGCGCCTGCCGTAAATACCTTAGCGTAGAGCATTACTTTGACGACCGTCAGAGCGAAGAGCGTATCTTCAACAGCAAAGACTATACAGAGCGGTGGCTGGCCAATGCCTATAACGCGTTATTGAATAACAACCTCGAAATGGGGAACACCGGTAACAACCTTACCAATTATTCGGATGATATGTATTTTAATGAGTCCGGCGGAGGCAATGGCGATAGGTACCGGAGATTTAAGTTCGGAGAATACGACCATACCTGGCTGCAGTCCTGGTCTCAATCCTATGGCGGTATCCGGCAGGCATCGGTGATGCTCAACAGCATGGCCGATGGTGGCACATTTACGGAAAAGGAAGTGGCCGACTATAAAGCGCAGGCGCGGTTTATACGGGCCTATCTTTACTGGCTCCTGCTGCGCAAATATGGCCCCGTACCCATTATGCCAGATAAGGGTGTAAACTATGATGACAGCTATGATAACCTGTCTTATCCCCGCAACACGTATGATGAAGTGGCAAATTACATCGCCGGGGAAATGGCCATAGCGGCAAAAGACCTTCCCTTAAAGCGCGACAACCGCAATATTGCCCGTCCTACCCGCGGCGCCGCATTGGCTACCCGTGCTAAAGCGCTGCTCTTTGCTGCCAGTCCGCTGGCAAATGGCAATACCGAGATGGCCGATTTTACCGATGATAAAGGACAGGCATTAATCGCTGCACAATACAGCGAGGAAAAATGGGCGAGGGCGGCAGCAGCCTGTAAAGATGTGATTGATCTTGGCACGTATAAACTCTATACCACAGTATTTAAGACAAGAGGAACCACAGACTATCCGGCCACGATTGTGCCGCCTTATAATGCGGAATATTCCGGCAAAAACTTTCCCAATGGCTGGGCAGATATCGATCCCTTTGAATCCTACCGGTCGCTATTCAATGGAGAACTCTACGCTTCCGAAAATCCCGAAATGATCTTTACAAGGGGCGATAACCAGATCAGTTCAGAAGGAGGTGTTATGGCCCTGGCAAGGCTTCAAATGCCTAAAACCGGAGGCGGGTACAACTCGCATGGCCTTACGCTGAAACAGTGCGATGCCTACTCCATGAATGACGGCGCCCCTTTTGACCGGCAGGCCATACGGAATAAATATGGTGCCAGTATGTTTGTGCAGGCCGGCGAAGTAAACGACTTTAAGCCGCTGCTGGCAAATGTATGGAAAGAGTTTGCCAACCGCGAACCCCGCTTTTATGCTTCTGTGGCTTTCAGCGGCGCACTCTGGACCATGTCCAGTGCGGTAAACAATTTGCCCACCGTTACGAACCAGCAGATCTTTTATTACCGGGGTGAATTTAACGGCTATATCAATGGAGATACCTGGCTGCCCACCGGTATCGGCATGATGAAATTTGTAAACCCCAAGGACAATAACAGCGGGAACGGGGGCAGGATTTTTCCCAAAGTAGATCTGGCCCTGCGCTATGCCGACATCCTGCTGATGTATGCAGAAGCGCTCAACGAGCTGAATGGCACTTACAATATTCCTTCATGGAACGGCAGTGGTACTCACGCTATATCCAGGAATATCGATGAAATGAAAGCGGCCATCGGGCAGGTGCGCATCCGTGCGGGTGTTCCCAACCATGATGCTTCGGTATATGGCAGCAAAGAAGCGCTGCGTAACCAGATAAAACGCGAGCGGCAGATTGAGTTCCTGGGCGAAAACCAGCGTTACTATGACCTGCGCCGCTGGAAAGACGCACCGGTTGATGAGGCCGAGCAGATCAATGGGTTCAATACCATCATGACAAAAGATCAGGCCACTCTTTTTTACACGCCGATACGGGTACCGCTTTTACAAACGACATTTTCTAAAAAAATGTATTTCTGGCCCGTTGCCTGGGATGAGCTGAAGAAAAACAAGCGCCTGACGCAATCACCCGGCTGGCCATCGTTTGACTAATTAAAAAAAGGATCGGTTTTTTGATGCAGGATGCGCTGCCTATGGAGGTTAGCGGGGTATACCGGTCATAAAGAATAAAAATAAAGCAATGAAAAGTGTACGCATATATAGCATAATCGCAGCAATGAGCTTTCTGTTCAGTGCCTGCAATAATGAGTGGAAGGAAGAACTTTATATACAAATGGTGTCTTTTAAAGCCCGGCTAAACAGCGAAGGTGTTTCCCCGGTATACCTGAGATACAGCAGGAACGGAGAAGTTACGTATAAGCTGCCGGTAATTGTCAGCGGCTCACAGCCCAGTCACCAGGATATCAATGTAAAAATAATGGTGGATAATGACACGCTTGGGATTTATAACCGGGAAAAATTTCAGCACCGGACCGATCTGTATTTTAAACAGCTGCCCGGCCAGTTTTTTGAGCTGACCTCGCCTACCTGTTTTATTCCAAAGGGGTCAAGCACCGTAAACTACCCCGTAAAATTTAAGTTTGATAATTTAGACCTGGTAGAACGCTATGTACTGCCGCTGACCATCGTGGACGATCCTTCCTATATTTCCAACTACCGGAAGGGCTGGCGGAAAGCATTGCTGAACGTGATACCGTTTAACGATTATTCGGGCAACTATTCGGCCACTTCTATGAACGTGTACCTGGACGGACAAACCACCAACCCGCTGGTGTCCAGCACGCGGACGGCATGGGTGGTAGATGAGAAATCGGCATTTTTTTATGCCGGGGTAACCGAAGAAAAATCAGAGGCAAGGGGCGCGTATAAAATTGTAATGGAGTTTTTAGATCCGGTTACGGAGGCCAACGGCGATAAAGTAGGTGCCCTGAATGTTTATGCAACCAACAGTGCCATCCGGCTCGAAATGCTGGGGCAGCCCACCTACAAGATTACGCAAACCGTAGACCCTACAAAAAAATACCTGGTAAAGCAATATTGTACGGTAAACCTGCGCTACAAATATGATGATATCACCACGATGCCCGGCATACCGGTGCGGTACCGAGCCGAAGGCTCGATGACCATGGAGCGGCAGCGGAACATATTGATACCGGATGAGGACCAGGCTATCGATTGGTAGGTTGGGCATTTAAATAAAATCAGGAAAAAATACGCGCATGAAACGATCAGTCGTAACAGCATGCCTGTTGGGTTGTTTAATACTATCAAACGGGTGCAAAAAAGCAAAAGAGCCCTATTACGATCCCATACCCGAAAAAAAGCAGGAGCCCGAAAAACCCAGAGGCGAATGGTGGGGCTTTGTTCTTGACAGTACGTTTACAAACCCTGTTATGCCCGGTGGCCCCGATCCCTGGGTAGTACAGAAAAACGGCATTTATTACTATACGTATACGCAGGGTAGTAAACTGGTGATCCTGGAAGCTAAAAATATATCAGAGCTGGCAACGGCGCGCCGGTATGATGTATGGGCGCCTCCGGGCGGCAAGCCGTATTCAAGCAACCTGTGGGCACCGGAGCTGCATGAGATAGATGGCAAATGGTATTTTTATTTTGCTGCGGACGACGGTAATAACGCCAACCACCGTATGTATGTACTGGAAAACGCCGCGCCAACGCCTGTGGAAGGCAGCTGGGAACTAAAGGGTAAACTAACGGATCCTACAGATCAGTGGGCCATCGATGGAACGGTATTCCGGTACAACGGGCAATGGTACACGCTTTGGTCCGGTGGCAATGCCGGTGCACCGCCTCAGAATCTTTATATAGCAAAGATGAGCAATCCCTGGACGATTTCCGGTGAAAAAGTAATGATCTCAACGCCCGACTTTGCCTGGGAAAAAAATGGCAACCCGATCAACGAAGGTCCGCAGGTGCTCACCAATTCACAGGGGCGTGTATACGTTACCTATTCGGGCAGCGGTTACTGGTCCGATGGCTATTGCCTTGGGCTGCTCACCCTGCAGGAGGGCGGAGATCCCATGAACCCGGCACACTGGTCAAAAAAGATACATCCTGTTTTTTCCATGCGATCGGAAAGCGGTGTTTTCGGACCCGGGCATAACGGCTTTTTCAAATCACCGGATGGTAAGGAAGACTGGATCATTTACCATGCACGTGCTGCAGCCAACCAGGGTACCTCCGGCGGGCGTAGTCCATTGATACAGCGTTTTACCTGGAACCCGGACGGATCACCTAATTTTGGTCTTCCCGCAAGCACGGTCATTCCTCAGAAACGGCCGTCCGGCGAGCCCTGGCGCTATATTCATTCCAAGGCCAAATGGTCGATTGCCGGCGTTAGCTCAGAAGAGCCGGTTAATAATCGCCTGGGCGCAAGTCTGATTGATAATAACCTGACTACGATCTGGATCACACGCTACTCCGCGCCGGCAACCGATTACCCCAATCACTGGATAACGGTGGATATGGGTGAAACCGCTACTGTGGATGGGTTTGTCATTTCCCAGAAAGACGGCGATCGTAAAATAAAAGAGCTGGAGGTACTGGTGAGCAATGACAATACGGACTGGGAAAGCCAGGGCGTATTTACCCTGAATGATGTAAACCTGTTGCGGCAATTTATCGATCTGCCGCAACGCAAACAGTTTCGCTACTTCAAGCTGGTGCCCAAATCCGGTTACGACAGTCAGCGCCAGCCCGGCCTGGCGGAAGTGTCTACGTTCCGGCATAAACAATAATTCATAAAATTTCAATAAGTCTCATTAAAAAAATACCATGTATAAAAAACTATTTTTATCGCTGTTCACCGTTCTTTCTTTTCAGTTTTTGTTTGCCCAGAAACAGCTCCTGGCCGGCTTTCCAAAAGGAACTACGCCCAACGAAGTGGGCCGGCGCCTGGCGTATCATTTCGTAGATGGCAGGCATGAGCTGTATGCCGGCCAGTATATCCATTATGCGGAAGTTTGCTCCTGGAACGGAGCGCTGGATTATGCTTTGAACGCAAAGGACCGGAAGCTGATCAGGCTGTTACAGGATAAATTTGAGCCGTTGTTTACAAGAGAGAAAGCACTGTTACCTCCCATGAATCATGTGGATTATAATATGTTTGGCAGTATTGCGCTGAAATTGTACCAGGCAACCAAAGATGAACGCTACCGGAAGATGGGCCTGGCCTATGCCGATGCGCAATGGGAGCTGCCGGCCAATGCAAAGCAGCAGGAGAAAGCCTGGGCAGGTAAAGGATTTTCGTGGCAGACCCGTTTATGGATAGACGATATGTATATGATTACGGTGGTGCAGAACGAAGCGTATAAAGTAACCGGCGACCGTAAGTACCTGGACCGGGCTGCAAAGGAAATGGTGCTTTACCTGGATGAGCTGCAACGTCCCAATGGTTTGTTTTACCATGCTCCGGATGTGCCTTATTACTGGGGCAGGGGAGATGGCTGGATGGCTGTAGGTATGGCAGACCTGCTGCGCGACCTGCCCAAAGACCATAAAGACCGGCAGCGCATTATGGAGGGATATCTTAAAATGATGAGCAGCCTGAAAAGTTATCAGCGGCCCAACGGCATGTGGAACCAGTTGATTGATGAAGCGGATTTCTGGCCGGAAACATCCGGAACCGGCATGTTTACCTATGCATTTATCAGGGGAGTTCAGCAGGGATGGTTAAACGCAGCCGAATATGCCCCTGCAACGCGGAAAGCATGGATGGCCATGGTGCCCTATATTGATGAACGGAATAATGTTACGGAGGTTTGCATCGGTACCGGTAAAAAGAATGACAAACCCTATTATCATAACCGTCCCCGCAATGCGGGCGATCTGCACGGGCAGGCGCCTTACCTTTGGTGTGCTGCGGCACTTATGGAGCAATAGTGCCCCCTGATGTGGTTAGCCGCTAAAGCCTGAAGCGCCGGGTCTTGGATACTATTGAAATAAAGTTAAGCGTTGCCCGAAGGGCAGCCCCCAGCGCTAACTGGGGGCAACGAATGCGTAAAATGCGCGGCCCCAACGGGGCCGTACGTTTCATGTTCCGGGTCTTGCAGGACCGCGTCTTATAATAAATGTTTTCGTCAAATCCAACGCCCTTCGCAAGTAGCAACCGCTTATATTCATCGTAAAACGTTTCACCCTTAGGATGTGGCAAAAATGATCTGGTGGAAAATCCGGCGGTAGCTCATGATATCAATTTCATAGGGCGTAAAATATGGTTCAGTTCACTCTAATTTACATTTGATTTTCGAAAATCCGATCCACGTTCATCACATTCGACCCCTCCGGGGCCGCATCCCCTACGCTTTTTCTTTCTCCCAGCTGACGCTGGGGACCATACACATGGTACCCTCCGGGCACTTCAACAATGACTACAGACAGATCATTCCTGTAAACCTCGGGAAATGTGTCCACAGGACAGGATTGACCGGGATAAAAGAGGAAAGCTATAACATGTACGATCTTGAAATATCCCGGTTTTCCCGGATTAGTGGTCATCACCGCATCCGAACGTTGGGATGATTCGGTTAATCTGTCGAATACTCAGGGTGATATTGTTCAGTATGGAGCAGGTGCCGTCATCATCCATTGTTTTTGCAACGCAAACCGGATACGCGGGGTTACCATCCGCGAACTGCAGATGAACCACCTTACCCTCTTGGCAACGAATTGAAATATTCAGTGGGCGACATTTTAAAATGCTTCTGGAAGTTGCGGCTGAAAAGGCTTTGGGAACTGTACCCCACCATTCTCGAAATTTCGTATAATAAAAACTCATTTTCAGCAATCAGCCTGGCTGCTTTTTTCAGGCGCGTGATATCAATGAGCTCCTTTGGGGATAAGGAAGAAAGCGATCGTATTTTCCGGTAAAGCGTGGTGCGGCTCATAAACATATGCTCTGCAAGCATATCGATATCAATATTGGATTCCCTGATATTGCTTTGGATGTATTCATCCAGTTTTTTCAGGAATGCTTCATCTGTCTTTGAATGCGCCATCACCCGTACATCATCGAAGGGCGAACTGGCAAAATGATCCTTTATTTTCTTCCGGTTTTTAAGAAGGTTGGCAATTTGTACCTGCAGTAATTCTGATGAAAAAGGCTTTTGAATATAGGCATCTGCGCCCACTTCCAATCCTTCAATATGTGCTTTGTATGTGTTCTTGGACGTTAGTAAAATGATGGGGATATGGCAGTATTCAACACTGGATTTAAGCTGGCTGCAGAGCTCAAACCCATCAATGCCCGGCATCATAATATCGGAAATGATCAGGTGAATGATCTCCTTATCCAGGATCGTTTGAGCGATCTCCCCGCTGGCTGCAAGATGCAGTTTATAGGTGTCGCCCAGAATTACGGATAAAAACTCCAGGATGTCTTCATTGTCGTCAATGATGAGGATGCTTTCTGTCATGCTATCTGATCTTTTTCCAACTGCTTAATTGAAATTCTATTTTCTGGTGTACGGGCAGTTGCAGTTCAAAAATAATGAAATCCTGTTCACCGGAAATAAGCTGCAGCGTTCCATTGTGGAGCTCGGTAAGTGATTTGGCCAGGGCCAGCCCGATGCCGGTTCCCGGTTTATTGTTACCGCGTACCCTGAAAAATGGCTCAAATAGCTGCTGCCTGAATTCTTCAGGTATGCTCCTGCCATCATTTTGAAACCGGATGGTAAAACAGGGATCGGAGTCGTTAACCGCCGTAATCTGTACCGTTGCCCGGGAAGCCGCATATTTAACGGCATTCGACAGCATGTTCGTGCATATTTTGATAAATGCCTCCCGGTCTACAAAGGCCATAAAATGATGTTCCGGCACTTCTAAATGCAGCTGGATATGATGGCTGGCAGCCTGTTCTTTAAAACCGGCAACCAGGTCGGCAAGCAAGGTACTGATATCTGTTTTTACAAAATTTAAGCTAAACTGATCGGCTTCTGTTCTTCTGAAGTCCAGCAGCTGGCTGGTTAGGGTTACCAGGCGCCGGGTGTTTTTTTCAGCGATGGCCAGGCTTTTCCGGATGTCGGGCTCTTTGCTGAATTTTTTACTCAGCCATTCAATGGGTCCGGCAATCAGTGTAAGCGGGGTTTGTATCTCATGGGTAATATTGGTAAAGAATTCGATTTTTGCCTGGTAGATCTCTTTTTCTTTTTCATGTTCAAACAGCTGCAGTTTCCGGAGGTTTTTCCGCTCCAGGTATCGACGGTATAAGCGGGAGACCAGGTAGATACCGGTCATCAGCAACAACAGGTACAACAGGTATGCACCGGTACTTTTCCAAAAGGGAGGAAGGATCCGGATATACAGATGGCGCTCCCTGCCGGTCCAGCTTCCGGTATTGCTCTCAGCCTGTACGATAAATTCATATTTCCCCGGGGCGAGGTCGGTAAAGTAGGCGTTGCGATTGGTGTTGAGATAGGTCCAGGATTGGTCGATCCCTTTCATCTGGTATTTATACCGGGTAGCTTCCGGAGCTGAAAAGTTCAATGCTGCAAACTCAATGCTGAAATTGTTTTGATTGTATTTTAATGACAGGGTATCTGTATATAAAATGGACCGGGAAAGGGGACTGTGCTCCGCATTGGGAGCCACTTCTTTATTGTTGAGCTGGAAGCCGGTGATATAGGTGGGCGGACTGGGCTCTTGCTGATCAAATAAGGCGGGGTTAAAGGCAATCATACCTTTAACGGAACCGAAGTACATTTTACCACCGGGATGCTTATAGGCAGAATTATAATTAAACTGGTCCGTGATCAATCCGTTTGCCTGGGTGTATACCGCTATCTTTTCTGTAAGCATGTTTAAACGGATCAGCCCTTTGAGCGAGCTGATCCATAAATTTTTTGAATCATCTTCCAGGATACTGTATACTACATTACTGGGCAGGCCGTTTGCCGTTGTATACCGTTTAATGGTTTTACGGTCCGAGCCCAGTTTTATCAGTCCGCAACCGGTGGTAGCAAACCATAAGGCATGGTTACTGTCTTCAAAAATATTGTATACGGGGAATTCGTTAATCGTGCGGCCCTTTGTGGTGTCGCCAAACTGTAAATTACCCTGGCGGCCGGTTTTGGGGTTGTAATAAAAAGCGCCTTCCTTTACGCTGCCGGTCCAGATATTGCCTTCCGAATCTTCAAAAATATCATACACATACGTGTTAAAGGGGATCTGGGGGATGCGCCTGAATTTTTTTTGTTGCAGGTCGTACTCAAATAATCCGGCGTTCCGATAGGCCGTTCCGATCAGCAGCCGGTTGTCCCTTGTCCGGTAAATAGAGATCACAAAATCACTTACCGGGCCATCCCCGTCGGCGATCAGCTTAAACCGGTTGGTGATCTGCCCGGTACGCATATTCATAATTTCCATGCCCTGTAAAAAGGGACCGATGAATAACGCGTTTCCCCATGCCAGCAGGCCATGTATATTTGGATAGGAGAGGCTTCCTTTTTTGTTTGTAGCCGTATAATTTGTAAATATTCCGGTCTTTAGATCCAGTTTGCTGATACCTGCATCTTCCGTACCGATCCATAAATGATCCTGGTTATCTGAACAGATCTCCCGTACCGCGTTTCCCGGGATCGCGTTTACGCCCGCCAGCGGATAGTATTTTTCAAACCGGGCATTGTCTTTTGAATAATAATTTAATCCGCCAAAAAAAGTGCCGGCCCACATGCCTCCCTGGTGATCCCGGCAGATGGCATAAACGGCATTGTCTGCCAGCGCATAAGGGTCCCCGGCCCGTTTTCGCAGGTTGATACTGGTGTTGGCCGCAAGGTTATAAATATAAATCCCCGATTCGGTGGCGATCCAGTATTGACCGTTGTTGCCCGCGGCGATGTCGCGGACAAAAATGTCTTTATCCGTACCCAATGACAGGGCGCGGATGCTGCCGGTTTTGGGATCGTAGCTTTTTAATCCCTGCTTAAAACAACCGATCAATAGTTTGTTGTTTTGGATCGGATAGATCTTGCTGATGGACCGGGCGTTTGCAGGCAGTCGGTTATCAACGATCCGTATGGTGCTGCCGGGCTTTTTTTGAGGATCGTAAATCCGGATGTTTCCATCATCATCCCCCATCCATAAATTCATATGAGCGTCCAGCGCAATACAGGATGCCGGCGTTTTTAGGTCCATCACCCTGTTTGCTGCCTGTATGTATTTATACAGAGAAAACTGGCTGAGAAACCACAGGTTGTTATCCTGGTCGATAATAAGATTATTGGTGTATTCCTTGGGAACGGCATCCAGTGCTGTAAGTACTTCCTTATACGGGTCATATTTAAAAAGCCCTTTACCGGTACCGATCCAGATCATCCGGTTCTTATCTTCAACGATGCTGTTAATAACGTCATTTCCCAGGCTGCCGAATTTGTCGTTATTGTTTTTGTAGGTTTTAAAGGAGTACCCGTCAAAACGGTTCAGGCCGCCCCGGGTGCCGATCCATATCAACCCTTTACTATCCTGTATAACGGCTGTTACTGCATTGTGGACCAACCCGTCATCCACCTGGTAATGCTTAAAATAATATTGTCCGGAACATACGGAGGTGGCAAGCAGCGCTACCAGACGTAATAGCCATAGGTAATAAACACTCATAATTCGTTCATTCAAAGATATATATAATGGCGTTTACAAAACAAACGAAGGCAAACAGACGCAGGAAGCAGTAGCACCAGTGACGACAGAACCGGTTTAAAAGTCAATGGATTGCCGGATCTGCCGGCATCAGGGCTGGTTTGTATGACACAAATCGACAAAAAGATGAATAAAATATGAAAACCGGGGTGCTATATAAGATGGAAGGGAAGCATGGGGGAGCAATCACCCGCTGCTTTGAACCAGGGCTTTGACCTGGTTTGGATTGCGAATACAAGATTTAAATAGGATGCTTACGTGAAAACCAGCACCAGGGTACCGTGTTGCTCCTTCTGCAGCAATCGCGAACGCTGTCAAACGGTTTCATAATAGACCGGTATCTATTTTATTGAAAGGCCTCCAAATGGTTTGTGGAGATACGAACCGTAACATAGCATGGTTAGTGTCTCCACCATAACCGTCAACTTAAGGGTTAGAGGAGAAAATTGCTGGATTGTCAGATTCCTTTGGCGGGCTATCGTGTGGACACATTCCGGGAGCTTGTGCGGAAGTGATTTTTCTGTAGTCGTTGCTAAAGTATCCGAAGGGTACAATGTGCATGGCTCCAAGCGTCAGCTGGGGGCCATGGGTAGGTAGCGGGCGGCCCCGGAGGGGCCGGATATGATGAAGGCAGGTTGCACTTGCCAATTCCGGAACATTAAACGTACGACCCCGTTGGGGGCGCGTGTTTTATGTATTCGTGGTCCCCGGCTTTCAGCCGGGAGTTATTCACATTGTAGCCCTTCAGACTACGCATGTCTTATTTTGGTAAGTGTCTTCTGTTAAGTTGACGGCTATGGTGTCCTCACGGGCACAAAAATCAAGAACGGAAATTGCCGCGGAAAGGGCAAAAAAATATAGGGCCGATTGTTACGTACAAGTGCGGCAAACTGAAGCGTTTTCAACTAAGGTGTTTAAATTAGTTGAAGAGATATCGAATTATATAAATGTAATAAAGAACAGCTTTACCCCTTGTTGCCTCCCGAAAAAACAGGGAACCGTTCCGCTTCGCCATACGCTTTTTGCTTTATATTTTTTAAAACCGTCATGTCTTCATCCGTGATGATAAAATCCACTTCGGCATTGGCCCGCATATGAACCGGGTTGGCCGTTTTGGGTAAAGGGAGAAGGCCAAGCTGCAAATCATACCGGATGCCCAGTTGCGGTACGGACACCTTATATTTCGCGGCCATTTCTATTACCGGCCGGTTTTTTAACAGCGCGCCGTGGCCAATGGGAGAATAGGCTTCCACAAGCAGATCTGTATCCTGGCAATATTGAATCAGCTCCTGTGGTGTATTGCCGATATGCGCCAAAACCTGGTTTACCATTGGTTGTACGGAACAAGACTCAAGAATATTGGCAATATCTTCGTTTTTGAAATTCGAAAGACCGATAGCACGAAGCTTTCCGGCCCGGTACGCTTCTTCAAGTGCCCGCCAGGCTTCCCGGTTTCCTTCAAAGTAAGGTTCGCTTTCATGGAATTTGGCCCAGGGCTTCGGGCTGTGAATGAGCATCAGGTCAATATAATCAAGCCCCAGGGCTTTAAGTGATCCTTCAATGGATGTAACTGCTTCCTGGTAATGCTTTACTTCAGCGGCAAGCTTCGTTGTTACAAAGATGTCGGCTCTTTTAACGCCACAGTTTCGCACACCTTCCCCAACACCGTTTTCATTCTGGTATGCCTGGGCGGTGTCTATATGTCGGTAGCCCATTTCAACAGCGTCCTTTACTGCCTGTGCAACCGTTTCATTACTGATAAACCAGGTTCCGAGTCCTATTTTAGGTATTTCAATACCATTGGACAGGATGTATTGTTCCTCTAAAATCATATGTAAGCTATTTAAGTTTTTTGAAAAGCTGGGGCATTGTCTCTTTATCAATGCCATTCATGTCTGTTAATTTCAGCGATTTTACCATTTTCAACGTCGCAGTTTTGTAATGCAGAAAATGAGGTGTTTGCAAATGAGATTGATAGGCCTCCCTGTTCGCGTAAATTTCGATAATGCGCACCTGCGTTGGACTATCCTGCTGGTACATTGGGAAAATGGCGATAACACCTGGCTCTATCTGAATAGATGTGGCGGCTTCCTCTTTAAGAATATTCTTGTACGCTTCCAGGTGTTCCGGAACGACCTCTATTTCAGAAATGCGCACCATCATTTCAGGCTCTGTAACCGGAGCAGGCGATTTTGAAAGAAGTGTTCTTAAAACATTCGCCTGTGTTTTGGTAACGTTTTTTTCTATCAGCTCGGCTACCTGTGTTAATTGGTCCTCAGTAATTCCACAATTCCTTCCCATAGAGATATGGGCTTTCAGCTGGGGCTCAACGCCCGGCATAGCGGCCAGTGCAGCAATAGTAACCAGCTCTCTTTGCTGAAAGCTGAGCACATCGCTTGCAAAAATGTCGGCAAATAAGTGCTCCTTTAAAAAAGCATCAATCCGCGGAGCAAATTCCCCAAAACCGGGTGCAGGTTTTGCCTGTGGCGTTTTTGTTAACGCCTCCAGCACTTTTCTGCCCTGTTCGTATTTGTCGGCAACTGCATTTTCAACTACAATTTCCTTTCCAATGCTATCCGGAATGCCTTTTGCTTTTCTTTTGTCCAATACAGCTTTAAATGTGCTAATGGCATTCAGACTTCTTGGAAAACCGCAATAGGCATAAAGTTGGGTTAATGCTTCTTTGATGGCATTAATGCAAAGCCCGGCATCTAATGCGCTGTAGAACTGAACTTTTAAATTTTCCTGATCGCCTGTTGCTGTAAGTGCGGCAATGGTGATCAGGCCTTGTTGCTGTGCATTCAGGCTATCTCTATTATTTTGTGCATTCATGTTGCTCGCATTTAAGATTAAAACAAAAAACAATAGCCATTTTACGATCTTGTTCCTGTTCATATCTTCGGCTTTATTGCTGCGTTGCTTTTTTGTATTCCGCATCGGTTACCGGTTGCAGCCAGATATTTTCATTTATCTGCGGATTGCAGGCGATGCCGATATGCGAAAACCAGCTATCGGGCGCGGCTCCATGCCAATGTTCTACATTCGGGGCAATTTCAATAACCGTACCCGGTAGCATACGTATGGCTGCTTTTCCACGTTCCTGGTAGTACCCGGTACCTCCAACGGCAATCAGGATTTGTCCGCCGGTGTGTTTATGCCAGTTGTTGCGGCAGCCCGGCTCAAACGTAATATTGTTCATGGGTACATTTAAGTCTTTGTTATGTGTAAGAGGGGCATTCCACGATTTCCCGGTAAAGTATTGTGCGTAACCCGTGTTTTCATCCCCTGTTGGAAAATCACTGATTGTTGGTACGGTCGCTTCCATTGTATTTAGATTTTTATGGTTATGGCAGGCTGTAAAAGAAAGGATACCGCCTGCGGGCATTATTGCATTTATTATTGTTCGCATCCCTGTATTTCAAAAGTAACCACAACATTTCCAGTGCCCAACGCCAATGCCAGAGATGTTGGATCAACTATCGTACCCAATTTTGTATAGCTGTAGGAGTTTGAAAGGTTTTTCATCTTATACCGGTTTCAATCGTTTTCAGAATTTTTGCCGGAACGCCGCCCACGACCGTATTATCCGGAACATCTTTGGTAACAACTGCGCCTGCAGCTACTATAGCATTTTCGCCGATGGTTACCCCGGGAAGGATGGTGGCATGGGCTCCGATCCAGGCATTTCTTTTTATATGAATGGCGCCCGGCACCAGCGCATGCCTGCTTTCCGGAGAAACCGGGTGCCCCTCCGATAACAGGCTCACCTTCGGCGCAATCTGCACATGGTCATCTATCGTAATACCACCCAGGTCTAAAAAAGTGCAGCCGAAGTTTATAAATACGTTCTTGCCGATTTTAGTATGCTTGCCATAGTTGATGTATAATGGGGTAAATACGGCAACACTTTTATCAATTTCACTATCGGTTATCTGGCTCAGGAAACTTCTTATTTCCACCGGATCCGTGGAGTTGTTCATTTGAACAAGAACTGTCTTTGTGGCGTAGGAAGCCTCCCGTAATTTATGCGCTTGCGGGTCATCCGGCGTTATGGTTTCTCCGTTTCGTAACCGTTCAAAAATAGCTGTTGCCTTTGTTTCCATTTCGTTTATTTAAGAGCTTTTTAATTCCAAATTCGAATAATAGGTCATTTTTTATTTTACTGTATAGCCGCCGTCTACGGCAATTGCCTGACCAACAACCAGGCTTGCCGAAGGACTGCAAAGCCATAACACAACATTGGCAACTTCCGCTGGCCGCCCCAGTCTTTTGTTTGGCAATTCATTGATAAGTTCCTGCATCGCCAGGGGTTCGCGCGCTAACATTTCTTCCACCATAGGCGTGGAGATAATACCCGGACATACCGCGTTAATGTTAATTCCGCGCGCAGCATATTCAAGCGCAGCACTTTTTGTTAGTCCGATTACACCGTGTTTGGATGCATGATAAACGCCCCTTTCAGCAATACCGATCAATCCGCCAATAGAAGAGCAATTGACGATAGCCCCATTGCCTTGTTTCCGCATTTGCTGCAGCTCATATTTCATACAGTTCCATACTCCACGTAAATTAATGGCCATCACCCGGTCGTATTCCTCGCCGCTGGCGTCTGCCGTTTCTGCTACGGGACTATTGATGCCTGCATTATTAAAAGCTGCATCCAAACGTCCAAAAGAAGATGCGATGTATTCAATCAGTTCTTTTACCGCTTTTTCGTTTGTTACATCACAACGCATCGCTGTAGCGCTATATCCCTCATCTTGTAATTGCCGGGCTTGTGCTTTTGGTTCAGTAATATCGGTTAAAATAACATGCGCCCCTGCTTCGGAAAAGGCGCGCGCCGAAGCCAAACCAATTCCTTGTGCTGCACCCGTAACCAATGCAACTTTTTCATTCATTGAATTCATATTTCTATTTTAAAAATGCTTAAAAGAAGGTACGACCACCGTAAGTGATCGGATGCCCGAAATGACGATACAAAATTCGTCTTTTAGGCAGGTTGACTTTTTATACAGGATACAGATTTATTTACCAGTTTTACGGATTTTGCTTTAACCGTGTAAAAAAGGCAGTTAGGTTTGGTAAATTTGTAGAAGAACTTTTTGAATTATGGAACAGGTAGAACGAATAGATACGGTTAAACAGTACAACAGCAATATGGGTGTTGATACACTGCATCCCCTGGTAAGTGTGATTAATTTTAATGAATTTCCGGCTGTTCAGTATTTCAGACGGTACATGGGTATTTATGCGGTATTTCTGAAAAATATAAAATGCGGGGATATGCTGTACGGCTGCCAGCCCTATGACTATGAGGATGGAACGTTGGTCTTTGTTGCTCCCGGCCAGGTATATGGCGTTGACAGTAAAGGGATCGCTATGAAGCCTTCAGGCTATGCGCTGGTGTTTCATCCCGATTTGATTAAAGGAACACATTTGGGAAAGACCATCAAGGGGTACACCTTTTTTTCCTATGAAGTGAACGAAGCGCTCCATCTTTCAAAAAAAGAGCGGGAAACAATTGTCGATTGCCTGGAAAAGATTGCAACAGAAATTGAACAAAATATAGATCAGCACAGTAAAACCTTAATTGTTTCAAATATAGAGCTGTTGCTGAATTACTGCCAGCGGTTTTATGACCGGCAATTTATTACGCGCAGCAACGTGCATAAAGATCTCCTGGTGCGGTTTGAAAATTTGCTAACAGATTATTTCCGGTCTGATAAAGCTGCTGTTTCCGGTTTGCCATCTGTTTCCTGGTGTGCGGAACAACTGCATCTTTCTCCCAATTATTTTGGAGACCTGATAAAAAAAGAAACAGGGAGCACCGCGCTGGATTTTATCCAGTCAAAATTAATTGATGAAGCGAAGGCCCGCATTTTCGATCCTTCCAAAACCATCAATGATATAGCCGCAGAACTGGGCTTTAAGTACCAGCAACATTTTACCAGGCTGTTTAAGCAAAAAACAGGTGTTACTCCAATTGTATTCAGAAGACTGAATTAGCGTGAAAGATACTGTCTGCGGCTGACTGCTTTGAGGGCGATGGCGGGTTCCCTGCGGATCCTGGAGGGTTGTCTTGAAAAATTTTCGTATATTTATTAAGCCGCTGCGCTTACAAACTCCTTAATCAAACAGATGTCAGGCGAACATCCCCATAGCAACGAATGGCCGGCCGAACTGGATGCCTTGGCCGCAGATCCGGAGCATCATACCTTATTATTTGAAAATGATTTTGTCCGGGTATTGGATACCTTAATTCTGCCTGGTCAGATGACCCATGTACATACGCATCGATGGCCTGCTTCCCTATACGTGCTCAGCTGGTCAGATTTTATACGGTATGATCCCGAAGGGAATATGCTGCTGGACTCCCGTACACTTGCGGAAACACCGGCTGCTGCGTCGGCCCTATGGTCGGGTCCTTTAAAACCACACGCATTGAAAAATACCGGCGAAAAAGATATCCATATCATCAGCGTTGAAATTAAAAAATAAGGCTAAGCAATGCCCCCGGCAACCTGCTAAAAGGGGGCATTCAATTATGCCTCTACCACGGTTACCACCTTCGATACCTGTTCGCTTCCGTTCGTATCCACCTGTACAATCCGTACAAACAGGTTTTCATTTGCACTCAATTGAGGAAAGTCTCTTTTACTGCAGGAGCATGTAATCGCACTGAGGATAACAGCCATAGTCATCAGCAGGTGCTTTTTGCGGCCGAAAGCCAATACACCCAGCAATAAGAACCCGGCACCCAAACTGAGCGAGGCCAGCGGGATGGTGCTGCTATATTCCCAGATCTTATCGCTATTACCATCCGGCGCTTTACTTTGCACGGTTTGCACGGTCTTCCAGTGGATACCATCCTGCGAAACCTGTATCAGAAAATGGTCGTTGCCGGTTTCTGTTTCGGTGCGCCAGTTCACCAGCAATTGCCCGTCTTTAATAGTGGCGCTCACACTGCCAAACAGCACCGGCAGGGCTTTATCCTGGTATTCATAAGCACCCAGGTCAATGGCTGCACCAAACAGTCTGGGTTTGCCGGACAGGTCTTTAGTGCTTATATTTAATCCGGGATACAACGCATTGTTACCGGAATTAATGGCCGGGGAATTGCTTTTGAGTGTATAATCGCCTGCGGCGGGATTGTTAAAAACCTGCGCCAATGTAACTCCGGTTGCATCCAGGTTATTATTGCCGCTGATGGCATTATTTTCTACCAGGGAATGTTGTGCGGATGCATAAGACATGCGGTCGGTTACTGTGCCGTAAATAATGCTGTTTTTGATTGTAAGCGTGCTGGTGCCCAGGGTGGAGACAAAGATCGCGTAATTGGGGTTCCCGGCTATGGTAACATTGGTCAGTGTGGGATTCCCGTCCCGAATAAGGAAGCCAGCATATGCGCTTTGTGTAATAGTGATATTGGTTAGCACAGGAGATGAGTTGTTTATATTGATAATGCCCCCTACTGCATTACCGGTGATGAGTAAATTGCTCAAAACAGGTGAAGCTGTTGTATTGTAGATACAGGCATCGTTCGTGGATCCCGAAGCATGGGTAAGGGCAAAGCCATCCAGCCTGGCGGTGGAGGTCACCCCATTGTTATTGTTCAGGATGACGGGGCGCTCATTTTTCCCGTCGAGGATGGAGCCACCGCCACCTGTTCCGGGTAGTATGCGGGCATCGGCCAGGGTGCTGATATTATTTGCGGGATCAAATCCACCATAAATCCCCACCCCGTCTTTCATTACAAAACTATTAGGGCTGGGAACATAATAGGTTCCAATGGCTACAAACACTTTTTGAACACCAGTTGTATTGATGGCCCCCTGCAGATCGGCCGTGGCATTGGCCCAGCTGTTTCCACTACCTGTACCGGAGGCTGTCGGTTTTATATATACAATCCCATTGCCATCCGGAGTCTGTGCCTGCAATAATGCAGCGCATAACAAAAAAAACACCGGGATGACTATTTTTCTACCTATACAAAATACATGCATCATCTGCTATTTATAATTGTTCCTGCCGGCCTCCGTTATCTGATGCCCGGCATCGAATGTCTATAATCTAATACCTATTGTCATCTTACTCCGCTACGGCCTGCACTACTTTTGAAAAATCTTCCCTGCCATCCTTATCCACCTGTACGATGCGCACCAGCAGTTTTTCATTTGCACTCAATTGAGGGAAGTCTCTTTTACTGCAGGAGCATGTAATCGCACTGAGGATAACAGCCATAGTCATCAGCCGGTACTTTTTGCGGCCGCGAGCCAATGCGCCCAGCAATAAGAACCCGGCACCCAAACTGAGCGAGGCCAGCGGGATGGTGCTGCTATATTCCCAGGGCTTATCGCTATTACCGTTCGCTGCCTTACTTTGAACGGTTTGTATCGTTTTCCAATGGACGCCGTCCTGCGAAACCTGTATCAAAAAATGATCATTGTTGGTTTCGGTTTCGGTGCGCCAGCGAACCTGCAATTGCCCGTTTTGAATAACGGCACTTAAACTGCCAAAGATTACAGGCAGGGCTTTGTCCTGGTATTCATAAGCGCCTGGGTCAATGGCTGCACCAAACAGTCTCTGGTTACCGGCCAGGTCCTTAGTGCTTGCATTTAACCCGGGAAACAACGTATTGCTGCCCTTGTTAATGACCGGGGAAGTACTTTTCAATGTATAGTCGCCGGCGGCAGGATTGTTGAAGATATCCGCTTCAGCAATACCGGCAGCGTTTATATTGCCATTGGTGTTGTCTATACTGCCCTGTATAAGAGAATTTTGTGCAGTATAGATTCCTGAAGTCGCTGCCACGTCCGTGACGGGTTGAGTGATAATGGAATTGTTAATAGCGACATTACGAGGGCCACTGTTCACAAACGCCGGGGAACTATTCCCCGCAACGGTTACATTGTTTAATACAGGTGTTGAATTATAGCTGGAAAAGCCACCCGGAGCTCCACTTCCGGTTGCTACATTACTTATGATGGCTACATTGGTTAAAACCGGGTTACCGGCACCATTGTATATCCCCGCTGCTCCGCCAAAGTTTTGGGAGGTACTATGGTTACCGGAGATGATAACGTCTGTGATCAGCGGAGACGATAAGCGAAGGCAAATGCCGCCGCCACTGGCCGCGTTATTGTTCCTGATGACAAGATTTCTTAAAACAGGCGATGCATAGTACATATTGAAACCGCCGCCAAAACCACCAGTTCCATTGGTAATGGTAAACCCATCCAATACAGCCGTATTATCAAGGGCGGTTGCCTGGTCGAATACATTCCAGATCACCGGTCTTACATTCTGCCCATTCAGAAAAGATCCTGCAGCTGTACTTCTGTTCGGTAAAATCCTGTTATCACTCAAGGCTATTATGCCATTACCAGGGTCGAAACCGCCGTAAATGGCCACCCCGTTTTTCATCACAAAACTGTTATCACCTACATCGTAATTGCCAATGGCTACAAATACCTGTTGTACACCGGCGGTGGAAATGGCGTTGTGCAAATCGGAAGTAGCATTGGCCCAGCTATCGCCGTTTTCCAAACCGGTAGCAACGGGTTTTACATAAATGATGCCCGTCGTTGGGGTAAGTGGTAACGGTGCCGATTCGTAAGCACCCAGATCAATGATGGTACCCTGCAGGCGCGGGTGCCCCGCCAGATCCCTGGTACTGGCATCCAGGCCCGGATACAGCGCATTGTTGCCGGTATTAATGGCCGGGGAATTGCTTTTGAGTGTATAATCGCCTGTGGCGGGATTGTTAAAAACCTGCGCCGGTGTAATCCCCGCAGCATCCAGGTTATTGCTGCCACCAACGGCATTGTTTTCAACCAGGGAATACTGCGCAGTAGCGTGGTCAGGTTGGAACACAGTGCCATAAACGATACTATTCTTAAGTGTTACTGTACCTAAAACCCCAAAATCAAGGGCTTTGGTACTGTTTCCTGCAATGGTAACATTGATCAGTTCAGCATTTCCACGCGCAATAGAGAAGCCGGCCTTTCCGTTTTGAGTAATGGCAACATTGATGAAAACAGGGTTGGCATTAAGGGCATTCGCAATGCCCGCCACCGTGTTGTTGGTAATGAGTAAATTGCTGAATGTGGGAGAAGTAGTGTAATTGTGAATACATGCCAGACCGGAGCTTCCCACCGGATCCGCAGCATGGGTAAGGGTAAAACCGTCCAGCCTTTCGGAAGGGGTTAGCCCATTATTATCGTTCCATATAACCGGCCGCTCATTTTTCCCGTCGAGGATCGAGCCGCCGCCTGTACCAGGTAGTATGCGGGCATCAGCCAGCGTATTGATATTGTTGGCGGGATCAAATCCACCATAAATCTCCACACCTTTCTTCATCACAAAACTATTGGGGCTGGGTACATAATAGGTTCCGATGGCTACAAACACTTTTTGAACGCCATCTGCATTGATGGCGCCCTGCAGATCATTGGTAGCATTTGTCCAATCGTTTCCCTTGCCCGTTCCCGAAGCCGCCGGCTTTACATATACAATGCCACCGGTGGGCGTAATCTGGGCATTGGAAAACATGCTGAACAGGAGCAGCACCAGGCCCGGAAATGTAGATCTCAGCGGTCTTTTAGCTAACAGAAATCCGGGAACGGAGGATCGTTTCATTGTTTAATCAGTATTTAGTTTTAACGCTTTTTGGTGTTGTTCCATAGCCCGCAGCTTCTGGTCATAATACCACCATATAAGTCCCATGGCAGTTATGGCCAGGAGCAAAAAAGCGAATAATAACAGCAGTTTCTTATCGGGACGGGGCATGCCCGGTAAACTTAGTTTAATCGCCGGGGGATGCTGCAAATACAGGGCTTACAAAATCCTTACATTTTCAATACGTTGATTATCAATATGCTGAAAATGGATTGAGATGATATTGCCAGGCGGATTCAGAAGTCGTCAGGTGTTTTTTATCACTTCTTCGAGCGCTATATTATCAGGAAGATCCAGTTTTTTGCGGATGCGATGCCGCATCACCTGGATAGCATTGGGCGAAACACCGAGCATGGCAGCCATTTCTTTGGTGGAAAGATTTAACCGGGCAAGTACAAAGTACCGCAATTCTCCAATGGAAAGCCCGGGAAGTGTTTCTTTAATGCGGTGAATGAACCCCGGGTGGGCCTTATCAAACAACAGCTGGAAAGCCTGCCAGTCGTCTTCGGTAAGGATCGTGCTTTGCTGTAACTGCTGAAAGAGTTCGGTCTTGTCTTCCTCCGGGTTACGGCTTTGTAATTGTTCGATGAGCTTGTTTTTTTCCAGGATATTTTCTGTAAACCGGTTCAGGTTCAGCCGGGCTACTTCCAGTTCCTGCGTGGCCGCCCGGAGTTTCAGGTCTTTGACTATTTGCCGTTTCTTTTGAACAAAATAGGTAAGCAACACCGCAATGCACAGGATCAATACCAGCAGGATCAGCAAATTCCGCTCGGTCAGTTTCCGTTGCCGTTCCAACCTGAAGTTGGCCAGTTGCAGTACTTCTTTCTGATGATCAATTTTTTGCTGCGCCCTCAATACTTTCAGCGCGCTGAATTTTTCGTTGTAGCGGTTCAATGCGGTTACGGAAGAATCTACGTATTGCCTGGACCGTTCCATATCCCCGGCCGCCGCATACCATTTGCTCATTACCGGGTATAAAAGCCGCAGCCGGTCGGGTTGTGCTGCTTCCTGGATGTATTCCTGTGCACGGTCAATGAATATTTTGGCCTGGTCCGGCTGCCCTTTATACCTGAAAATATCCGCAAGCGCAATGGCTGCACCCGCAGCACACCCGTAGTCATTTTCCTTAACGGATCCGTTAAAGTCGGTTTCTAATAAGGGAATGGCCTGGTCGTATTGATTCCGCAGGTACCGGCTCATGCCCAGGTTGCCTGTGGCAATCCGTTTCCAGACAGCAGATTCGGGAAAGGGCGTTTGCTGCACTTCATTAAAATAGTAATCGGCGCTGTCCAGGTTATGTTCCTGCTGGTAACAGAGGCCCAGGGTATTCCGGCAATTGTTCAGTACACTGGTGTTGAACGCGGTTTCGGGTATAGCGATCGCTTTTTTAAAATATTTTTTGGCTACCGCATAATCCTGGAAAAAATAATAGGCTTCCCCTATTTGCATCAGGTCCCGGATCATTTCGGGGTAATCGGTGGCCCTGATGGACGCCAGTTCTTTATCTAACAGCAAATATTGCTCAAAAGCCCGTTCATAATTTTTTTCACATTTCCAGTAGAACTCTGCCAGCGCCCGCAGTGCCCGTACTTTAAGAAATTCTGTATTTTCTTTATCGGCCAATGCCACCATTGCTTTTAACGCCCGGAGCGATACCGCTTCCGGTTGGCGCTGGTAAAAAGCGTTCCAGAAAACCAGGAAAAAATCGATATTGAGCGCTAAGCCGCGGTCGTTATGCCGGAGGGCAAAATCTTTTATCTCCGCCGCTTTTTCGGCACGCCGGGCAGAATCGCCGATATCAACCAAGCGCTTATACATCGCGTGAATGACAGCGATATTTTCCCCGTAAGGCTTGTGTAGCAGGGAATCGTACTGGGCAAAAGCGCTTATGGGAAACAGCAAACAAAGCGATAGCAGCCAGCTAAGCCGCTTCCGGTTTAGCACGGTATAAATAGCAGGAAGATCAAACCGTTTGTGCAAGGGCAGTTAATTATGCCGCCAAAGGTACTGCAGTAAACACAAAGTATGAAATGCGCATTACCGTAGCGCTGCCCCGTGAAAAAGGCCCCGGGCTGTTATTTAAAAATGTTCATTTCCGCATTATAAATGGGGCTTTGTACGCTTAAGAAATTTAAAACACTGTGGAAAACATAGTTTTGAGTCAATTCTTTAAACGGCTTGGGTTGTTTTGTGCTATCGGATACCCAAACGATAAAAGGAATTTCATATTGTTCTTTGGGCGCAATACTTAAAGGAACCCCATGCATATACAGGTTTTTTTCTCCCAACGACTCCCCGTGATCCGAAACAAAGATCATGGAGCTTTTATACCCGTTTAATTGTTTCAGGTCTTCAATCACATCATGTAAGAGATAATCCGTATAAACAATGGTATTGTCGTAGGCGTTCATGAGCTCCTGTTGCGAGCAATTGCCCAGCTCCACACTGTTGCAAACAGGTTTAAAGGTTTCAAACTGCGGCGGATACTTCTTGCTGTACGTAGGGCCATGGCTGGTGCTGGTGTGCAATACAACGAGTATTTTGTTTTTTTTACTGGCCTGTATCTGCTCCTTCAAACCGTTTAAAAGCACACCGTCGTAATTGCAGCTATCGCCCTTGCACTGGAGCATGAGCGCGTCTTTATTCTGATAGTTGTCAATATGCACCGGCGGCTCTCCCCAGTTGGTGGTTCTCCAGATCACTTCCACATTATTCCGGTTCAGGTAATTGGGTAAAATCTCATATAACTCACCGGTGTTTTTATGCTCCAGGATGCATTTTACGCCGGCCGTTGTATAGGTAGCACAGGAGGTGGCATCAAAATGAAATAAGTTGGGAGTTTGGGAAAGCAGCGGGTTGGTGTTGCGCCCATAACCGTATAAAGAAAAATTTTGTTTTCTTGCCGATTCGCCGATCACTAAAACGACCACCGCTTTTCCGGTATCGCTTATCGTAGCATTGGGCAATAAGATTTCTTTTTTGTTTTTATCGTATTGGCGCACATAATGAATACCGGTATTTACGAAATAGGACCAGGGCATGGCGAGGCCCCCCAGTTGTTTGGAATTTTTATCGATCCATAGCCAGTTACTGGCATTCACAAATGCCACAATGATCATAAACAGGAGCGCCAGTCCGGAAGTAATGGAAAATCGCTTCAATGTTACAGTAGTGACCGTTGCTTTAATAATGTAAATGGCCGGAAGAACTCCCAGGAGAAGGATGTACACAATCAGTTTAACAGAAAAAAAACTGCTGGCTTCTCCATAGTCGGTATTGATCACATTGCCCATCATAATGCCATCGATGATCACATTATAGGTATTTACAAAATAAAGGGCCACGGCATTGAGGATAAAGATCAATACCAATAGGAATTTTCCAACGTACCGGGATAGAAAAAGGAAAAGGTAAAAAACAAAGGCATTGGCCACCAGCATCAGGATGATGAGGCAGGTAATGATCATCATGCCGTTCCAGCTTTTGTAGTTGACGTTATGAACAACAAACCTGTAAAAGGGGAAATGAAAAAACAGTAAGTTCAAAAAACTCATGAATAAGGCAAACCAGATCAGTTTTAAATGAAGCAGCCTGGATGTTGCATTATAAAACTGTGCTAACTTCGGATTGTTTTTTAGCATAAACTTGAATGATTTTATAGAGTGAAAGAACCAGGCAGACAAGTGACAAATAAAATATTGCCAGGTTATCGTTTATGATTTTGTTGATGAGTGCAATAGCACCAGCCAGGAATACCAGCATAAACAGGGGGTAGGACTTTTTATTGCCCACCCAGGAAAAAATTTTATATCTCTGACAAATAAAAATACCTGCAAGTCCCGAAATATACCCGATGGTGCTGCCGGTAATCACATCAAGCGGATAATGTGCGCCCACACCTACTCTTGCAAACGCAAGGAACAGTCCTGTGGCACCCGCGAAAAAAAACCAAAGGATCCGGTAGGACATTTTTTTTGGAGCAAAGGCAAACAGCAGCACGGTGAGCACCGTAAAAACGGTAATGGAGTGCCCGGAAGGCAGGCTGTTGGAGCCGGTTAACTTTTTCCCGATGATAAAAAAGCTCTGGTTATCATATACCACCGCCGGCCTTGGTACGGCAAAAAACGGCTTTAGTGTACTGGAAAACAGTAATGAAACCAGCAGGGCGGGTATTAATGCTTCCCAGATTTTTGGGGCATACAGGATAAAAATGCTGACAAAGGACAGAAAGATCAGCGCATCCCCTAGCTGGGTAAGATTCGACTCGAGGCCCGGGTATTGTCCCAGCTGATGGTTCATCAAAAGAAAATAGTCCTTTTGAATATGGGTATACCCGTTAACCGATAATGCACCCTGGATATACAGAAAGAGGGCAACGGCCACCAGTAAAACCAGGGGTAAAAAAAACAACAATGGCCGGAGCCTGGAGTAATTCTGAATGATCCTGGTATTCAGTGGGGTCAGTGATCCTGTTATCCCATTAAAAAAACCGGTTGATCTTTTTTGGTTGTTCATATTTTACGCGTTGCGAAACGAGCAAAGATCGGGATCAATTCAGAAGAAATGCAGATTTTTATTGGTATATCGTAAAAATTTGAGGTAAAATGGGTTAAATGTCTACAGGATCATGCCGGGCCGGTGTTTCCCGCTGATTTCAGGCAGTTGAATGCAGCGCAGATCTCCGCAGATCAGTTTTCTGCGAAAATCAGCGAAAAAATCGGCGCAATCTGCGGGAACTACAACCATTTGAAGACCGTTTGCTTCGGGTTACTCGCCGGTTACCTTCACCACTTTCGACACCTGCTCGGTCCCGTCCTTATCTACCTGCACGATGCGCACCAGCAGGTTCTCATTCGCGTTTAACCGGGACAGGTCCTTTTTGTTACAGGCGAATGCAACCGCACTGAGGATAATGGCCGCCGCCATAAACCCATACTTTCTGCGGCCGGGGACCAGCGCACCCAGTAAGAGAAGCCCGGCGCCCAAACTGAGCGAAGTAAGGGGGATGGCGTGGTTATATTCCACCGGAACATCGCTGTTACCATGCCTTGCATTGCTTTGAATGGTTTGCACGGTTTTCCAGCGGATACCGTCTTGCGAAACCTGTACCAAAAAATGATCATTATTGGTTTCCGTTTCTGTACGCCAGTTTACCAGTAGTTGCCGGTCTTTAATAACCGCAGTAAGGCGGCCAAACAACACCGGCAGCACCCATGAGGGATCATATTCATAAGCGCCCAGGTCAATGGCGGCGCCGGATAACCGGGGATTACCGGCCAGGTCCCGGGTGTTGGCATCTAAACCTGCAAACAATGTATTGCTGCCTTTATTTACTGCAGGCGAAGTGGGCTTTAATGTGTAATTGCCACCTGAATAATTGGTGAAAATATCGTTTTCCGTGTAAAGCGTGGCATCTAAATTGCCATTACCGGTAGCGGATGCACCTTTTATCAATGAATAGCGGAAGGTATAAGACCCTCCCGAAATGGGATCCCAAACAATGCAATTCTGAAAAACAAAGGAACCGCTGTACGCATAAAAGCCGCTGCCATTGTTGGCGATGGTAGTATTGGTAATTGTGGCTGAAGGATTATTGTAATTACACATTCCGCCGCCCAGCGGCGCCCAGTTATTGGTAAAGCTGCAACCCGTAATGGCCGGTGAAGAGGACCCCTGCGTCCACATACCACCGCCTCCGAAGTTTGCCGCATTTGACGTAAAGCTGCAATTGGTAAGCGTTGGCGAAGAAAAATGATTATACATGCCGCCGCCTGCGCTGGAAACGGAGTTTGCTGTAAAGCTGCAATCGATCAGCACGGGTGCAGGCCGGCTGTCGTTAAAGTTATACATGCCCCCGCCGCTGTTAGCCGAATTTCCGGTAAAGCTGCAATACATAAGTTTGGGTGAGGCATTGTCATTTTCCATTCCTCCGCCGTTGTCAGCCGCCCAATTCCCTGTAAAGCTGCAATGGGTAAGGGTTGGTGAAGAATAGGTATTATACATACCGCCCCCCATATTATTGATAAAACGGCACTGCATAAGGGTGGGAGAAGGGGAGCTGGACGTAAGGCTAAGCATGCCGCCGCCTTTTCCGGAAGCCGTATTCCCGCTGAAGGTTACATGGACAAGGGCCGGCGCTGCACCAATATTATACATGCCCCCGCCATTAGATGTGTTAACGCTCCACCCGTTTACAACGATCTGCCCCCTGGTATCAGCATTGGCGCCGGTAAGGGTAAATCCGTTTAATACGGCACTGCCCATATCGCCGGCCGCAATGACTACATGGTAATTATTTTCTTCGTTTCCTGTAATATACAGTGTGCCTCCGGAGCCGCTCACTGCATCGTTGTTATTGATATCGCCGCTCAAAACGGAACCGTCCGGGCCAAAAATCCGGCCATCGTCCGGCGCCTTAATCTGGTGCTCCGGATCAAAACCTCCGTAAAGCTGTACATGGCGCACCAGTACAAAAGCATTGTTGCGGTCGGTGCCGGAAGTAAAATTGTTGCTTCCGGCGTTATAGAGGGGTTTATAGATCCCCTTTGCCACGTAGATCTGTAAGGGGCTGGCCGCGGTGTAGTTATTGATGGCTCTTGCATACTGCAGGGCATCCGCCAGTTCGGTAACTGCATTTTCCCAGCTGGAGCCGGAATGATCGCCGCCGGCCACCTGTTTATCAACGTACAGGATATTGTTGGTTGGGGAAAGCTGCGCTATTGCCTGAACAAAAAAAATAAGCAAAGCAGTAGTGATGGTTACATGTTTTAGGGGCATAAATATTCGCTTTATAAAAAAGCAAATATCTCCAAAACCAATATGCCGAAATGGCAAAAAAATGTGCGGATCTATCAGCGTTTAGCTTTCAGCCTTTAGCCTTTAGCTTTCAGCAATCAGTTATCAGTTATCAGTTTTCAGCGGTCAGCCATCAGTTTTCAGTGTCAGCCTTCAGTTTTCAGCTATCAGTTATCAGCGGTCAGCTTTCAGTTGATTCGTCCGGGATCGGGGATTTGCCCTTTCTCAGCGAGTATGAACAGGAGCTAACGTGAAACGTTGAACCTTAGTATTCCGCTTTTTCAAAAAAGAGACAAATAAAGAAGTTTAAAGAGACGGAGCGGAAAGGCTTTGTCCTGACCGGGTTCTAATTTTATTGCCGGAACTTTTATGAACGCAACCAGCGGGTCGTAGAAAAAGTACCGCCGGGCAGGAGGGAGCATAGCAGTGGGGTTTGGATGCCGGCAGGGGTATTAAATAAATTTACTAGAGGGCTAAGAGGGCCTCCGGGCTTTTCCAGGCCATGGTTGCCCCTCTTACATTTTAATAAGAAAGATGGTTTGAAGTTTGAGATCAGCCTCGTTTTTATGACTGGTGTTCGTTGTACTGTTTTGGTTCAATCAGCGTTCATTTTAAAACCCCGCGCACTGTGTTTATGTGCGGTAAACCCACGCATCTTCCTTAACTTCGCCTATCAGTTTCGGAATGATTCGTTTTATTTGCCAAAACAAAAACCTTAATTCCTGGAGCTTTTTCTTTTTATGTAAGCCTGGACAATTTCTATATGAAAAAAATAATGATTGCTTTATTGCTAACCGCACTTTACTCACAGGCTGCTGCCCAATGGAAATCTTTTGATATCGGGCCATATGGTGAAGTAGCCATACCAACAGGTCTGGTCTCAGGCGATTTTAAACACGGTTTGGGAGGTGGTGTTACCGCCGATATCCGGATCGTAGAAAGGTGGGCGGCAACCCTTTCTGTTGGTTATATGGAACTTAAAGGACAACATTTGGGAGCTTATAAAGTGCCTGATCTGGGAACCATTCCGCTGCGGGCCGGAGTAAAATACCGTGCATCCCCGTTTTTTTATTTAAAAATGGATGCGGGTTGGGCTGCCTACACAGGCAAAAGCAGCGGTATAAATGATTATGATGGAGGCGCACCTCTTTTTTCGCCAGGTATAGGCTTTAGGATAAAAGGACTTGATTTGCAGGCAAAATATGAAATTTGGATCGACGATGATGTTGCGAATCGTTTTATCGGACTAAAAATGGGATGGAATTTTTAATAACGCCGGCTATGTTCGCTGCGTAAATGCCGGGGTCATCAAGCGGTTGAAGTTTACAAAAACTGTTTTTATAGATTCATTTTTACACGCCTGTTGCTGCATCACCAGGGTATTGCGGATCTGTTGATTGCGGCACCGGGCCAGGGAGCTCGATGGCGTTGGTTAAAAGAATCGCCATAAGGTTAAAAGGGGTATTATAGAGGAGCTGAAAATCAATATGCCAATGGAAAGAAAAACAAATGACCGCTACTACCGCCCGGAGCTGGATGTACTGCGCTTATGCGCCTTCCTGTTTGTATTTTTTGTACACCGGCTGGATCTGGCCCCGGTTGATCCCAAAGAATATTTTTGGGGCTATCATATAAGCCTGGTGGGCAATTATGGCGTGCCCCTCTTCTTCTTTTTAAGTGCCTTTTTAATTACCGAATTGCTGACAAGGGAACAGGACCGGTTTGGAAGGGTTAGCGTTAAGGCCTTTTACATCCGCAGGATCCTGCGCATCTGGCCCTTATATCTTACCTTCTTCTTTTTAATCGTGCTGTTAACATCCATTACGCCTTATTTTGGAGGAACCATACCTCCAAAAGCACAGCTGGCCTTCACCTTGTTTTCCGGTAACTGGTACATTACGTTTAATGAATGGCAATCGTATTGCATCAACCCGCTGTGGAGCGTATCGGTGGAGGAACAGCTTTATATTGTACTGCCATTGGTTATTTACTTTGCAGGTAAAAAAGGATTAAAGGTTTTTTCACTTTTAGCCATTATAGCGGCCTATGGGACCATTGTTTATTATGCCCAACGGCCTACGGAAGGATTCAGCGGACAGTGGACCAACAGTTTTGTGCAGTTCCAGTTTTTTGCAGCCGGCATTTTAACGGCTGTTTATTTAAAGGGAAAGCAGCCGCAGTGGAATACGGCAGCAAGGGTGCTATTGTTTGTAACAGGTTATGTTTGCTGGCTGGTAGCTTCCATGGTGTGCGAAGTTAATGCAGATGCGCCCCACCTGGCCACGGTGACACAATCGGTGAGCGGTTGGTTTTTGGTGCTGCTGGGTGTAATGGCGTTCTTTTTTGCGTTCTTCGGGTCGGCTGCAAAGCGTATGCCTTCCGCACTGGCTTACCTGGGGCGTATATCGTATGGCATGTATGTTTTTCATATTACCATCTACTGGATTGTATATCATATTTTCAAAGAGCAATTAGCGGCGTTCAGCAGTAACCTGGGCTTGCACGGGTGGAAAAACGGAATAGGACAATTGATCGCATTTTTGATAACGGTATCCCTGGCCATGCTTTCGTACAGGTATTTTGAGAAGCCATTTTTACGCCTGAAGCAACGGTTCACATTTATACCGTCGAGGAATTAAATGAATGTTTCATGTTTAAAGTTCAGGGTTTAACGTTAGGTCCGTTTTATACTTGATTAGCTGAAAACTGAAGACTGAAAACTGATGGCTGAAGGCTAAACGCTGAAAGCCGTTCCAGGTTTCATGTTTAAAGTCTCAGGTTGGATTCCGTTTTGCATTTGATGCGGCAGGACAGATTTATATTCCCATACGTAATCAACTGAAAACTGAAGGCTGAAAGCCGTTCCAGGTTTCATGTTTAAAGTTTCAGGTTGGATTCCGTTTTGCACTCGATGCGGCAGGATAGATTTATATTCTCATACGTAATCAACTGAAAACTGAACACTGAAAACTGAAAACTCCTGGCTAAAGGCTAAGCGCTGAAAGCTCAAAAATAAAAATCAGACAACTTCAATTTGGATGGGCTCACAATGCATTAGAATGTTATTTTTAACAAAAAAAAATTGATCCGGATATTGTTGCTCATCGACCATTCCAGTAAATTCAGCAGGAAGCTGCTGCGAGGGATGGTGAAATACTCCAAGGATAACGGCCCCTGGCTGTTTTACCGCCTGCCTACGTATTATAAAAACCTGTATGGGGAAGAAGGTGTGCTGAAACTGGCCCGGGAATGGAAGGCCGATGCAGTGATTGCCCAGGCCGACCTGAATGACATCGGGTATCTGAAAGAGCTTGGTATTCCTGTAATCATTCAGAATTATAAAGAGCGGAGCGATTATTTTTCCAACCTCACCGGCGATTACCGAGGCACCGGGGTCATGGCCGCCCGATTTTTTATACAACGGCGGTACCGCAATTTTGCTTTTTATGGCAGCAGGAATGTGGTATGGTCCATAGAAAGAGCCGAGGGATATAAAGCAGAGGTAGAAAAATATGGCGGGCGGTTTTATTATTTCGAAACCGAGCACCTGAATGAAGAACAATGGGGTAGTGATCATGAAGAGCTTGACAAATGGCTGATGTCGCTTCCCAAGCCGGTTGCCCTGTTTGCCTGTGACGATTATTTTGCCCTCCAGGTTTCGGACATCTGTAAGATCAATAATATTTTAATACCGGAGGATGTGGCGCTCCTGGGAGTGGATAATGATGACCTGATCTGTAATTTTTCCGACCCTTCGATCTCATCGATTGAGCTGGATGTAGAGCGGGGCGGCTATGAGGCCGGCCGGCTGCTGCACAAACTGGTTTTAAAGGAGCGGACAAAGCCGTGCAATATTATTGTAAACCCGGTTCGTATCGAGCTGCGGCAGTCAACCGAAAAGTACAACCTATCCAATGAATACATACGGGAAGTGGTGCAGTATATCGAGGCTTCATTTACAACACCCATATCCGTTGATGCACTGATCCGCAGGGTACCACTGTCGAGAAGGAATCTGGAAACCAAGTTTAAAGACTCGATGGGTATTTCGCTCTACCAGTTTATCCTCAAACAACGGATCGAATACCTGGCAGACCTGCTGCTGGCAAATCCTGCATTATCCTTGCTGGAGCTGGCCATACGGTCCGGCTTTAGTGACTGCAGGAACCTGTCGCGCACGTTTAAAAAATTCAAAGGATATACGCCCACTGCATACCTGAAGAAATTTGCAAAACCTGTTTGAGATTTGCGTTTTTTGAAACAATGATTGCGCAAATCGATCGTATACATTTACCGGTACCTGCTAATTTTATGCAGGGGCTTATTTTAAGGTGCTCATAACAGCCCCGATATCTGGATTGCTTTTGGAGTGCAAAACCTGTCTTTGAAAGGCAGGGATGCCAGGAACCGGTCATATGAAAGAGCTGCCGGTGATCCGTTAAAGACCAGGCACGGTATACAGACAGGCGCCCGATCCGGTGCCGTGCAGGTAATATAGAATAAGATGGAACAACGCATGGCCGTTCCGGGGTAACCGGGAAGTATCGTGCAATGAATGGTAGTACCGGCTCCGCCGGTGCGGTGCAGCCTAAGGTATGCACGCACCCCGCCGTTTAGCCTGACAGGGCATCCTGCCATTATTTTTGTGCAGCGGCCTTTATTACCTGTAAGGTGCCGGTTTACGAGCCGTGTATTGTGTTTTTAATAGAATAAAAGGAATATCTGGTTTTACTTTTAACAACAGCGTTATATGCATCGGAGAAAATTTGTAAAAATACTGGGCGCCGCATCCGCCGCCGGCATCATCGGAAGTAACAGGGAGGTGATGGCTGCAGTAACCGGTAAAAAAGCGGCAGGAAAAAGAGTAGGGATCATCGGGCTGGATACTTCACATGCCGTAGCATTTGTAAAAGCGTTAAATGCCGCAAACCCGGATGCAAAATGGCTGGGATATAAGGTAGTAGCGGCTTATCCTTATGGAAGCCGTGATATTAAAAGCAGTGTGGACCGCATCGCCGGGTATACGGAAGAGGTAAAGCAAAACCATGTAACGATCGCAACCTCCATCCGGGAGCTGCTGAGCCTGGTGGATGTGGTGTTGCTGGAAACCAACGACGGGCGCCTGCACCTGGAGCAGGCCCTGCAGGTACTGAAAGCACGCAAGCCGCTGTTTATCGACAAACCGATGGCGGCTTCATTAAAAGACGGGCATGCCATTTTTGAAGCGGCCCGCCGCTATAAAACACCGGTGTTCTCCAGTTCTTCATTACGGTTTATCACCGGGATGCAGGAAGTAAAAAACGGGAAGATCGGGAACGTGATCGGGGCAGAAACCTATAGCCCCGCGAAACTGGAAGCCACGCACCCGGATCTTTTCTGGTATGGGATACACGGCGTGGAGACCCTGTTTACGGCCATGGGAACGGGATGCAAAACCGTACGTCGCATCTATACCGCAGATACCGATATTGTGATTGGTACCTGGGAAGATGGAAGGGTAGGCACATTCCGGGGCACACGTGCAGGCAAAGACGGTTTTGGCGGTACCGTATTTGGTGCCACCAACCAGCTGGTCCTAGGTCCCTTTACCGGCTATGATCCCTTGCTGATGGAGATTGTTCGTTTTTTTGAAACCGGCAATGCTCCCGTTCCGGAAGCAGAAACACTGGAGATTATGGCCTTTATGGAAGCCGCCGACCTGAGCAAAAAAAGCGGTGGTGAGCCGGTAGATATGACCCTTTTATTGAAAAAATACGTTTAACAAACCCTGCAGGCAACGGAACAGGAAATAAAAATTATTTTATGGAAAAGCAACAAAACAATTCAAGAAGGGATTTTGTGAAAAAGGCGGCGCTGGGTTCTGCAGCACTCACCTTTGGAGGAATCTTACCCTCTTTCAGCGCCCGGAGCTATAAGCATATTGTGGGTGCTAATGAGCGCTTCAATATGGGCGTAATGGGGGTTAACAGCCGTGGCCTGGCACTGGCCAGCAACTTTGCCAAACAGTCCAATTGCGTGGTGCGTTATGTAAGCGATGTAGACCAGCGGGCGGCGGATAAATGCATTACCCGTTTGGAAACGATCCAGCAATTGAAACCGGTAGCCCGGCCGGATTTCAGGAAAGCGCTGGAGCAAAAGGACCTGGATGTAATGGTAATCGCCACCCCGGATCACTGGCATGCGCCGGCGGCATTGCTGGCGATGCAGGCGGGCAAACATGTATACCTCGAAAAACCCTGCAGTCATAATCCAAAGGAGGGCGAGATGCTGGTAGCCGCCCAAAAAAAATATGGCAAAATACTGCAGATGGGCAACCAGCGCCGTTCCTGGCCCAATGTGGCCCAGGCCATCCATGAAATTCATACGGGCGTTATCGGCCGGCCTTATTTTGCCAAAACCTGGTATACAAACAGCCGCAAACCCATCGGGGTTGGTAAAACCACGGCGGTACCTGCGTGGCTCAACTTCGACCTGTGGCAGGGACCGGCGCCCCGGCGTCCTTACAAGGATAACCTCATCCACTATAACTGGCATTGGTTCTGGCATTGGGGTACGGGAGAGGCCCTCAATAACGGTACACATATGGTAGACCTGGCCCGCTGGGGCCTGCAGGTAGACTATCCTACCAAAGTACAATCCGGTGGCGGCACCTTTGCATTTTCAGACGATTGGGAAACACCCGATACGCAAATGATCACACTGGAGTTTGCCAACAAAAGCATGATTACCTGGGAAGGCCGCAGTGCCAATGGTAAGTTCAACGACGGCGCTTCCGTAGGAGTGATTTTTTATGGGGAGAAGGGAACGCTGCAGATCAACGGCGGCAACAGTTACAGCATTTACGGGCTGGATGATAAACTGATAAAGGAAGTAAAAGACAATACCGAGTTTAAGGCTGGTGATCTGTCGAACCCCACCGAAAAACTGGACGGCTTTCATTTTCAAAATATGTTTGAAGCCATAAAAGGCAATGCAACCCTTCATTCGGATATCCAGGAGGGATATAAAAGCACCTTGCTCGTTCAGTTGGGTAACATTGCACAACGGACATCGGGAATGCTCATCACCGATCCGGCAAACGGGCATATACGCTCCAATGCGGCGGCCATGCAATTATGGGGGCGCAGTTATGAAAAAGGTTGGGAACCACATATATAAATTCGTAAATCCCGTTTAAACAGCGCATAACCTGGATGGCGTACGGCCCCAGGCCTACGGTTCCGCTCCGGAACGGTAACGGGATTGATTTGTCATTATTTTTTTACAGAAAAAAAAGCCGGTAATGGAAGGAAGCCTGTTAAGCAAAAGAGATACGGTGACGTCGCTGGTGATCATAGGGGTGCTGTTTTTTATTTTTGGATTTGTTTCCTGGATCAATGCGATCCTGATCCCGTATTTTAAAATTGCCTGCGAGTTGACCCATTTTCAATCCTACCTTGTAGCCCTGGCATTTTATATTTCCTACCTGCTGATCTCCGTTCCATCCTCCTATCTTCTGAAACATACAGGATTTAAGAAGGGAATGATGATTGCCTTATGGGTTATGGCGGCCGGTGCATTTATGTTTGTACCGGCGGCGCTGAGCCGTACCTACGGACTTTTTTTAACAGGGCTTTTTTTGCTGGGTACCGGTCTTGCAATTATGCAAACGGCTGCCAATCCTTATATAACCATATTGGGCTCAAAGGAGCGCGCTGCACAACGGATCAGCATGATGGGGATCTGCAATAAAGGAGCCGGCATCCTGGCGCCCCTCATTTTTGCAGCAGTTATTCTCCGGTCTTCCGATGCATCCCTGTTTCAGCAGATCCCCGGGATGGCGCCTGCTGAAAAAGCCGCGGCACTGGATGAGCTGATCCGCCGCGTAATTATTCCGTATACCGTGGTGGGTACGGTACTGTTTATTTTGGGCATCATGGTGCGGTATTCGCCCTTACCCGAGATCAACACAGAAGCGGAAAGCGGAACCGTGGCGCAGGCCAATTCGGGTAAAACCTCCATTTTCCAGTTCCCGCACCTGGTGCTGGGTGCCATTGCCATTTTCTTACACGTGGGCACACAGATCGTTGCCATCGACACCATCATCAATTATGCAGGAAGCATGGGCATTCAGCTGCTGGAAGCCAAGGTCTTTCCCTCGTATACCCTGGCGGCAACCATCACCGGGTATGTGATCGGCATTGTTTGCATACCCCGGTTCTTCAGCCAGGCTACGGCTTTAAAGATCTGTACTACCCTTGGGCTGGCATTATCCGTATTGATCCTTTTTACGAAGGGGCCGGTGACCCTGCTGGGGCATAAGGCCGATATTTCCATCTGGTTCGTGGTACTACTGGGATTGGCCAATTCACTGGTATGGGCGGGCATCTGGCCGCTGGCACTGGATGGATTGGGACGGTTTACAAAACTGGGTGCTTCGCTGATGATCATGGGGCTTTGCGGCAACGCCATCATGCCATTGGTATATGGATATGTTGCGGATATGTTCAATGTGCGCGTTGCATACGGCATCCTGATCCCCTGCTATGCGTATTTAATATTTTATGCGGTACGCGGGCACCGGATCCGGAATTGGTAATGGAAAAACGGCACCTGTCATTGGTATCCTGTTTTCGAATATTGTGCAGGCATTACCCCGTTCAGGAGCCGTGGGTTAACCGGAAGATTATATTAAAATTTAAACAATTAATAAGAATGGAAATGGGTGAAGTAAAAAGTAACGTGCGTATAAAAAAGTATTCCACGCGCCAGGCGATGGGCGAGGCAGCGGCCGTGGCTGTAGCCCGGCAGGTGGGGCAGTTGCTCCGGCAGCAGGAAGTGGTGAATATCATTTTTGCGGCAGCACCCTCTCAAAACGAGTTTCTGGCGGCCCTGTTGCTGCAGGATATTGACTGGAAACGGATCAATGCGTTTCATATGGACGAGTATGTGGGATTACCGGCCGATGCACCGCAGGGCTTTGGCAATTTTTTGAAACACCGGCTGTTTTCCCGGGCTCCGTTCCGGGCCGTTTATTACTTAAATGGAAATGCGCCGGACCTGGCTGCCGAATGTTACCGGTATACCGCACTGCTCCATGCGCACCCGATCGACGTTGTTTGCCTGGGCATTGGCGAGAACGGGCACCTGGCATTCAACGATCCCCCGGTGGCCGATTTTGCGGATAGCGAAACGGTGAAGGTGGTAATGCTGGATGGTGTTTGCAGGCAGCAGCAGGTGAACGATGGCTGCTTTGAATTACTGGAAGCCGTACCGGCTACGGCACTAACGCTTACCATCCCGGCATTGATGAAAGGATCTGGTTTGTACTGCATCGTTCCATCGGCCGCAAAGGCACAGGCGGTGTACAATACTTTTTATAAGGCATTATCTCCGCTCTATCCTTCTACGATCTTAAGAACGCACCGCAATGCATCGGTATTCCTGGATGAAGAAAGCGCCGGGTTGCTGGATGAAGCATTGCTGCAGCCGGAGTAACGGACGCCGTGGTGCCTGAACTTAACGCGCAACGAATAATTGTCTATATGAACGATCGTCTATTGATTTTTTTTCTGGCATTGCTTTTTCCTGCAACACCTGCACAGGCCCAGGAAGGCAGTGTAGTAGCCGCAGCGGATGCCGCCTGGTGCTGGTTCTCCGATCCCCGTGCCCTGTATCACAAGGAAAAAAAAGAGGCGGTGTACTATGGGTATATCAATAGCAAAGGCGATGTAATGGTACGCGCGCTGGATCTGCGCACCCATAAAATGCAGGCATATACCCTGCATGAAAAACTACAGGAAGATGATCATGACGTACCTTCTTTTTTATTCCTGCCCGATCACCGGCTGCTGGCCTTCTACTGCCATCACAACGGCAACATCTTTATGCGTAAAACGGTGCACCCGGAGGATATCACCTCCTGGGAAGCAGAACGGGTGATCCTGGAAAAAGATTCCGTTAATTTTTACTGCTATATGAATCCCGTTATGTTACGGGATGAGCATAACCGGATCTATCTTTTTGGCAGGAATATGGTTCGCCGGAAAAACGGCATCAACCAGCCCTGGGGCGAAACGGGTATTTATTGTATTTACAGCGATGATTATGGAGCAACCTGGAGCAAAAAAACAAACCTCCTGGATAACAGCGGCCGCAATACGCCGCAATATGTAAAATATGCCACGGATAATAAATCGAGGATCGATTTCCTGTTTACAAACGGGCATCCCAAACAGGAAGCCGATATCTCCGTACATCATATGTATTATGAAAAAGGCGCTTTCTTCCAGACAAACGGGAAAAAGATCGGCGGGTTCGGCGAGCTGCCGGTGCTGATCAGCGGTGTGGACAAAGTATATGATCCGGCGGCGGGAAAGGCGCGGAGCTGGATCTGGGATATAGCGCTGGATGCTGCCAACCGGCCCGTGGTTACCTATGCAAGATATCCCTCAGAAACAGCGCACCAGTATTATTACGCACGGTGGAACGGGCAGCAATGGAATACCCAAAAGATCGCGGATGCAGGGCCCTATATCACCATCATTAAACCCGGTAAAAAATTGCTGGAAGCTCATTATTCGGGCGGCATTGTACTGGATCATGCCAACCCGGAAAACATCTATGTATCCCGGCAAATAAACGGAACGTTTGAAATAGAACAATTAAAAGCAGGGGCCAGGTTGCAACGGGTATCCGTCACCAGCGGGTCTGCGGTAGACAATATACGTCCCTATGCTGTAAGCAGGGGCAGGGGACGCAGGCCGGTCCTTTTCTGGATGGCCGGCCGCTATTATCACTATACGGATTTTGATACCAACCTGAAGATGATGCCATAGATCCGGTATGCCGGGTTGTTGCAGGTGCCGGGTAGCAGCCACAAAGAAAGAACCTGCCGGTGGGAAATGACCGCATTGCCGGTGGCGAACCGGGAACGAATGAATATTAAACGAAAAACTTGTCACAAATGAAAAAGAGAAAACTGTTGTACGGGTGTCTGCTTATTTCGTTTTTGCTTGCGGGTGCAACCCATTTCCGGCTGCATGCACAAACAAAAACGATTACGGGAAAAATTACACAGGAAGGAAGTAGTGCGCCTTTAGAGGGGGTTACGGTAGATGTGGAAGGAACAGCTGGTAACACCATCTCTGATAAGAACGGCCGGTATTCCATTGCCGCCGGCCCTGCTGCCGTATTGGTGTTTACCTATATCGGGATGGATACGGTACGGATCGAAGCCGGGACATCTGCAACAGTGGATGTGGTGATGAACGTATCAAAAAGCTCGATGGACGAAGTTGTGGTGGTAGGGTATGGAACGATGCGGAAAAGAGACCTCACGGGATCCGTAAGCACCATAAAAACCGCCAGGCTGGAAATTGAAAATCCGCGGAATATCCAGGAACTGATGCGGGGCAATGTGGCCGGTCTCAACATCGGGTTAACCACCTCCGCAAAGGGCGGGGGAAGCATTGAGATCCGGGGGCGCAGGACCCTGAAGGCCAAAACGGATCCGTTGATCGTATTGGATGGGGTAATTTATAACGGGGATCTTGCAGATATCAATCCAACAGATATCGAATCGATGGATGTGCTGAAAGATGCCAGCTCTGCCGCGGTTTTTGGTGCTAAATCCGCCAACGGCGTAATCATTATCAATACCCGCCTGGGGCGTACGGAAAAACCGAAGATCGGCGTCAATATTACCAGGGGAATAGTGGATCTTTTCCGTTCGGAAGATGTGTATGGCCCGTATGAATTTATTAAGTGGCGATCGGATGTGCTGAAAAGTGGTAACCGGACGGCCCCCGGCTATGTGTTTGAAGACCCCAATAAACTACCGGCCGGTGTTACACTGGCCGACTGGCGGGCGTTTGATAATGCCCAGGGCGACCCTACCGATATCTGGCTGCGCCGGTTGGGCATGTCGCAGGTGGAACGGGAAAACTATGTTAAAGGTCAAAGTACAGACTGGAAGGCGATGGTCTTTCGCACCGGATCGCAACAGAGTTATAATGCCAACCTTTCCGGCAAATCGAACCGGGTCAATTATTACTGGTCGGTAGGCCATGATAAGAATGAAGGCGCTGTTGTTGGCGATGATTATTCGGTATACCGGAGCCGGCTGCGGTTAAATGCCAATGTTACAGACTTTTTAATGGTAGGGATCAATTCCATGTTCTCCATAAGGGATGAGAGCGGGGCACCGGTTGCCTGGGGGCAGTATAATGGTATTTCTCCCTGGGGGCAGCCGACCAATCCGGATGGCACGTATAAGATCTACCCGATCGATGACGCGGTTGCAAACCGGCACCCGCTGATCGACCGGTATTATACCGAACGGTCCTATACCTATAAGTCGCTTGATAATACCCTGTTTGCCAAATTATCGCTGCCGCTGGGCATTTCCTATGAGGTATATTATTCACCGCGGTTCACCAATAATGAACTCTACCTGCACAATATGTCGCAGCACCCGGAGTATAAAGTGCAGGGCGGTATCGCCGTGCGCAATACCTCCAGCGGGTTTAACTGGCAGGTAGATAACCTGCTGAAATGGAGCCGTACGATCGATAAGGTACATCAGTTTGATGTAACCTTACTGGCAAATGCGGAAAAATACCAGACCTGGCAGCAGTCGATGGATGGACGTGGATTTGTGCCGAGCGATGTGCTGGGCTATCATAATATGGGAGGCGCCACGGTAACGAAGCTCACCAGCTCCGATTCCTATAGCACGGGGGATGCATATATGGCCCGCTTGTTCTACTCCTTTAAATCGAAGTATATGATCACCGGAACCGTGCGCCGGGATGGCTATTCGGCATTTGGCATCAACAACCCCCGGGCCACTTTTCCGTCGGTTGCACTGGGCTATGTCTTTTCCGATGAGCCGTTTATGAAAATGCCCTGGCTCAGCTACGGAAAGCTGCGGGCATCCTGGGGCGAAACAGGCAACCGCTCCGTTGGGATCTATGATGCCCTGCCCACCTTAACCAACGGGCTGATCACTTATGTAGATGCCAGCGGCAACCCCTACCAGGAGTCGTACCTGTACCCGAATGCCATGGGAAATGAGTTCCTGCAATGGGAACGTACCCGGTCGCTCAACCTGGGGCTGGATTTCGGGTTGTTTAACCAGCGCATCAGCGGAAGCCTGGAAGGATATTCCATGATGACCAATAACCTGCTGGTAAACCGGGCCCTGCCTTCCGTTACAGGGTACGCATCGGTACCGGCTAACCTGGGGCAGGTGAATAACAGGGGCTTTGAGGTGAGTTTGCAGTCGCGGAATATGATAAAGGATCATTTTTCATGGAACACCACCTTCAATTTTTCAATGAACCGGAATAAGATCGTTGCCTTGTATGGCAATAAAATGAATATACTGGATGCACAGGGTAATGTAATCGGACAGCGGGAAGCGGATGACCTGCTCAATAAATGGTTTATAGGGCATGCCATCGATGCGATCTGGGGTTTTAAAGTAGCCGGCGTATGGCAGCAGGGAGAAGAAGCGGAGGCCGCAAAGTACAAGCTCGCACCCGGCGATATGAGGCTGGAAGATGTGAATAAGGACTACGCATTTACCAATGCCGACAAACAATTCCAGGGGTATACTGAGCCGCGTTTCCGGTTTACGCTGCGCAACGAATTCCAGCTATTTAAGAATATTGATTTTTCGTTTTCCGCCTATTCCTATTGGGGACATAAACGCTTGTTCAACGAGGCAAAACACAGCTATTCCATTACCCTGGAGCGGTACAACTCATTTACCATCCCCTACTGGACGCCGGAGCACCCGCGCAATGATTATGCCCGGCTCAACTCAAATGTAGGAGGGGTAACGTTCGATGTATGGCAGGATATTTCGTTTATACGGCTCGATAATATTTCCATCGGCTATACCGTACCCAGGAAGTTGCTGGAACGTGCCAAACTATCACAGTTACGGTTCAATGTTTCGGCCAGGAACGTGGCTGTATTTACAAAGAATGATGTATTCTGGGATCCGGAATATATAGGCCCCACTCCGTCCTACGTAACATTTGGGTTGAATCTTTCATTGTAGAAAAATTTAAATGATTTTATTATGAACCGGTTATTGATATCTATAAAAGGAATGGTCTTCTTTACCGTGATCTGCATTGCGGTTGGTTGTAAAAAAGAATTTCTGAGCCCGAAACCATTGTCCATCAGCACGCCGGATGCAACCCTGGTAGATGCTAAAGCCATGTATGCGGTGCTGGCCGCCAGTACCCGGAACATCCGGGATCATTATATGGATGGCACTTTTGCGCCTGCCATGTTTACGGAGTACCTGTTTACCGAGTCGATGATCGACGGTACTACGGATAAAACCTTCCCCAGCAGGGATATGAACCGTTTGGTGATTCCCGATGGCGTACTGAACGATCCCAGCTACAACCGCATCGGCGATTGCTGGAACAAAGCCTATGATGCCATCAAAAGTGCCTCCCTGGTTATTTATAATATCGACAAACCGACCTATACCGGGGAGCCGGAGAAAAATGCGGTTTTGGGAACGGCTTATTTTCACCGCGCCTTCTGGTACTACCTGCTGGTAAACCGTTTTGGAGATGTGCCCTGGATCTCAAAACAGATCGTGTCGCCCCAGCTGGACTTTTATTCCACCACCCGGGAGGCGATCCTGAAGAAACTGAGAACTGACCTGGAGTTTGCTATACAGTGGGTACCGGAAACCATTGATAAAGGAAAGGTTTCCCGGGCAGCCTGTTATCATTTGCTGACAAAGGTTTACCTGGCCCTGGGAGCGTTTGATGAAGCCATTGCAGCCGCTTCAAAAGTGATTGACGGAAACTATAAACTGATGACGGCCCGGTTTGGAACCGATGCCGGTGATCCGGCCCGAAATGTGATCTGGGATCTGCACCGGCCGCTGAATAAAACAAGTGCGGTGAATAAGGAAGAAATATTTTCGGTGATCGACCGGTATGGAATGGATGGAAATGTGGCTGCCGGTATGACCTCGATGTATATTTTTACGCCCAACTGGGGCAATACCACCAATGCCATCATGACCCCGAACGGGAACGTAGGGTGCTCCAAGGTCAACGGCCTGGAGATTCCGCAGGTAGAGCGGGTAGGAGGCGGCGTAAATAAAGGACGCGGCACCAATTACAGTACCCGTATGATCTGGGATGATGCCAATGATCTGCGGCATGCACCGGGCAACTGGATGCGGATGGAAGACCTGGTATATAATAACCCCCAGCTAAAAGGGAAAGATTCCTACTATGGAAAGCCTTTACAGCTTAAAGATGACCAGGGCCGCTTACTGACAAAGGATACCATCCGTAACTGGTGTGGGGGATGGCCGCATTACAAATTGTTTATCCCCGATCCTATACGGGTACAGCCGCGCGGCGGAAATACCGACTGGTATATTTTCCGGCTGGCAGAAACCTACCTGCTCCGCGCAGAAGCCCATTACTGGAAGGGTGAAAATGCATTGGCACTGGCCGATATCAATGCCGTAAGGAACCGGGCCGGGGCTGCATCTTATACCGATGCCGGTGCATTGAATATCGGAACCATCCTGGATGAACGGGCCAGGGAGCTTTTCTACGAAGAACCCCGGAAATGCGAGCTGACGCGGATCGCGTTCTTATTTGTAAAAACAGGGAAAGCGGCCTATAACGGTAAAGTGTATGCTGCGCAGAACTTTTCAGAAGTAAACTTTTGGTATGACCGGATGATGGAAAAAACAGAGTTTTTTAACAAAGGGGTCAAAACCGTTGCCGGGGATGAATTTACATTGAGCCCCTACCATGTGTTGTGGCCGGTACCGCAAACTGTCATTGATGCCAATTCGCAGGGGATCATCAATCAGAACAAGGGCTATGTAGGGGCCGGGCGGAATTTGCCGCCAAAGGAAACGATCGATTGATCTGTTTAATAAAACAACAGGCCACTGTAAAAAAAGAGCGTAAAATGAAACGATTGTTGGTCTTATGGATACTGTTTACTGCATTGCCGGGTAATGCGGCTACCCGTTATGCGGCCCCCGGTAAACAGGGTGATGGCAGCGGGTTAACAGCAGGCCAGGCAGCCGATTTTTTAGATGCCGGCTTTTGGACAGGTATTCAGAGCCTCCTTCAAAAAGAAGCCGTAACCGTAAAATTTTCCGGAGGCGATTACCGGAGGGCGTATACTGAAAAAGCATGGATACTGGCGGAAATGGGAAATGAGAGAAACCGGCTGATACTGGAAGGAGAAGCAGGGCAAACGGTCTTCACCGTTCCGGTTGGTTACCAGCAGCAACCCGTTTTGATACTGATCCGTAATACCCGGAACCTGGTGATCCGTAATTTTAGTTTTACAGGGAACGGGAAGCTGGGGTATGCCCTTCAGATAACCTCCGGAAAAGAGGGAACCACCCGCGATATCCGGATCGAAAACTGTTCCTGGACGGATATGCGGGGCATCATTTATGGTGCAACCGGCGCGCATCAGCCCGGAACGGCTGCCATAACATACAAGGGATGCCGGTTTAAACGGGTGGGCATCGACAGCCATTCACACTTTATGTATCACGCGCATCATGCGTCCAACATTCAGGTAACGGACTGCTATTTTGAAGATGCTACCGGGGATTATGTTCGTTTCCGGGATCATTGCGATTATGGCAGCGTTACCAACTCCACTTTTGTACGAACCGGGATGTTCCCGGCTTACCCGTTTATTTCGGTTCCGCTTTTCAATGATATCGATCCCGGCGATGAAACCTTTGCCACCCATTATACATTTACCGGCAATCGTTTCAGGAATACCAGGTACGCTATCGCGTTTCATCATTATGGTTTTGATCCGGCCGGTAAGCATTACCTGCTAAGCGCCGCCGAGGGAGCTATATTGGATAACGGACAACCAGCGGAAAAGAAAAAATTGCTGCTGCAGCAGTTTGGTATCCGGACTGATGCCATAAAGATCCGCAATAATATAAACGAACAGATAACGGGCCGGGTGGTCATGGGCAGCTTTCCAAGGTATGGAGCCGCATCCAAAGGCTGGAGCGGCTGGGGCGATATCAGTATATTTTTTAAATAAAAGAAAGGATTGCTTTCAAACAAAAATGAACAGGATAAAGACCGCATCGGTTCAGGCGCACCGGTTTTCACGGTACCGGCTTCCGGGCAGCGGTTCAAAACATGTTTCAGAAAAAAACGGTAGCCGTGAAGGTTGTTGGAGCGGTTACCGGGACCCTTAATAAATACAAAACGAAAAACTTGTTACACATGAAAAAAAGGAACCTCATGTATCTATGCCTGCTTCTCGGGTTTTTGTTTGCAGGCGCAACCCGGTTTGAGCTGAATGCACAAACAAGAACGGTTACGGGAACGATCACACAGGAAGGGAGTAATACGCCGTTGGAAGGTGTTACGGTAAATGTGGAAGGCTCCGCCGACGCCGCTCTTTCGGATCAGAGCGGCCGGTACACCATTTCGGCCAGCCCGGGGAAGTGGCTGGTATTTACTTATATAGGGATGGATACCATACGGCGGGAGGTGGGCGCCTCCACAACAGTGGATGTTGCGATGAAATTATCAAAGAGTTCCATGGATGAAGTGGTAGTGGTGGGGTATGGAACACAGAAGAAAAGCAACCTGACGGGTTCGATTGATGTGATTTCCGGCGAGCGGTTAAAGGATCGCGCGGCAAATAATGTGGGTGATCTGATAAAAGGTGCTTCACCCAACCTCAATATCACCATGAATATGCGGGGCGGTGAGCCGGGCTCCGCCGCTAACTGGAACATCCGGGGGATGGGTTCCATCCAGGGGGATGCTTCACCGCTGATCCTGGTAGATGGGGTGGAAATGAACATCAATAATGTGGACCCGGAATCGATCGAAAGTGTTTCCGTATTGAAAGACGCCTCGGCATCTGCTATTTACGGATCGCGGGCCCCGTTTGGCGTAATCCTCATCACCACCAAAAAGGGCAGCAGGAACGGCGGTGTCAATATCCAGTATACCAACAACCTGTCGTGGGAGAGCCCGGTCCGGTTGCCCAGCTTTGCAGACGCCTATACCTGGGCTACCGCATACAACCAGGCGGCTGCTAATGCCAAGGCTACCGCCGTATACAGTGAAGAGCAAATGAAACGCATCCAGGATTATATAAATGGTTCCTTCCCCTACGAGTATAACCCAGATAAGCCGATTGATAATTTGTTTGGCGGCCGCCGGGACGGGAACGCCAATAACGACTGGCCGCACCTGCTGATGCGCGACTATGCCTTCAACCAAAAACACAATATCAATGTTTCCGGGGGCAATGAGCGTAACCAGTATTACCTGGGAGGCGGATATGTAAATGAGAACGGGTTATACGAGTGGGGCAACGACAGCTATAAACGGGTGAATTTTATCGGTAACTATAATACCACGATTACTTCCTGGCTCAAATTCAACTCCAGCGTAAAGTATGCCTCCGGGAAAACCGATTATCCCATCGGCTATACGACCGTAGGGCGCGAGCACTTCTTTAACGGGCTGCTGACCTTTGCCCCCATGATGCCGTTTCATAATATCAACGGCACGGTACAAAGCCCGCTGGTACGGTACCTGCAGGGCACCGGGCGGGACAAGGGGTATACGAATGATTTTTTTATCACCCTGGGTGGTGAGCTGGAACCTGTTAAAGGCTGGAAGACGTTGTTCTCCTATAACTACAATAACCAGGGCTACCGGAGCACCTCCAATCCAAAGCCGGTACCGGTGGAACTGGGCACCGGCCAGTTTGCCAATATCGGGAAACCTGTTGCAGGCTATGCATCGGCATTTTCCCAGAATATTTATACCCTTATCAATGGAACAACTTCTTATGAAAGAAAAGTGAACAGGCATTATTTTAAAGCGCTGGCGGGTTATGAGCAGGAATACCGTTATTATACCGGGTTGAGCGGATCCGGTGCCAACCTCGTCAATGTGGATGTACCTTCCATCAGCGGCTCATTGGGGGCGCGGGTGGTAAGTGACCAGATCTATCATTGGGCCACGCAGGGGGTCTTTGGCCGGCTTAACTATAATTTTGACGAAAGGTACCTTATAGAATTCAGTGCGCGGTATAACGGGTCTTCAAGATTTGCGCCCGGTAAACGCTGGGGCTTTTTCCCGGCGGGGGCCATTGGGTATGCCATTTCAAAGGAGCGTTTCTGGGAGCCCATCAAACCTTATGTGAATACCCTTAAATTAAGGGCCTCCTACGGAGAACTGGGGAACCAGAATATTATTGCAACCGGCCTTTTAAATGAACAAAACTACCGCTACCTGGCCACGGTACCTACGGGCAGCCAGCTGAACTGGATCATTGACGGTGTGCGGCCACCCTTTGCCAATGTTCCCTTGCTGAAAAGTGCCGATCTGACCTGGGAAACCATTACCTCTTTTAACGGGGGCATCGATGCGGCATTTTTGAATAACCGGTTAAACCTGACAGCCGACTGGTACAAACGGATCACGGATGATATGGTGGGGCCTGCCCTTAGCCTGCCATATCAGATCGGTGCCGTCGCTCCCCCCACAAACAATGCAAAGCTGTCCACCACCGGGTTTGAACTGGTGTTGTCATGGAAGGACCAGGTATCGCCCCGGTTTGGCTATAATGCCGGTATAAGCTTTGGCGATAACCGCTCCGTAATCCTCCGCTACCGCAATGATAAGGGGAGCATTGATACCTGGTATAACGGCAAACAGGTGGGGGAGATCTGGGGCTTTATCAGCGACGGGTTGATCCAGAGCCCCGGTGAACCCATGGCCGATCAATCCAAATACTGGAGTACCTGGGGGCCGGGCGATATGAAATATAAGGATGTGAACGGAGATGGTATCATTAACGATGGCCAGCGGTCATTGAGCAATCATGGCGACCTGGTGGTGATCGGTAATAACCAGCCAAGATATAATATCGGCATCACTGGTGGTGTAAACTGGAGGCAGTTCGATTTTTCGATGTTCTGGCAGGGTGTAGGAAAACAGGATTATTACCCGGGTACGGACTCACCGGTATTTTGGGGCCTGACTACCGCCTGGAGCGGATCGGCCGTTTTTAAGCACTCGCCCAACCTGGACTATTGGCGTCCTGCTGATGAGACCAATATTCTGGGACCCAATACCGATGCCTACCTGGCCAAGCCCTATTTTACGGCAGAAACCAATAAAAACCGCCAGGTGCAAAGCCGGTACCTGCTGAACGCTGCCTACCTGCGGCTCCGGAACGTTCAGCTGGGCTATACATTGCCGGCAGATCTGTTGCGCAAAATAAAGATCAGTAACCTCCGGGTATATCTTTCAGGAGAAAACCTGTTGCTGATCACCAGTGTGCCCAAAGTGTTTGATCCTGAAACGATGATCGCTTCAGACAGGAGTTTCGGAGGGTATCAAACCGCCGGGATGATTTACCCCCAAACCAGCGCACTTTCATTCGGACTGAATCTTACCTTCTAATATGTAACTATGAATATCATGAAAAAATATTGCATTATCATAATGGTACCGGCCCTGTTGCTGATCAGTGCCTGTAATAAAAATTTCCTGGATCGCGAGCCCCTGGATGCCACCACATCGGATGTGTTTTTTGAAACGCCCGACCAGATGCGTACCTATATCAATTCGTTCTATAGCTCGGCCAATTTTCCCAAATATGAAAATCACGGGAGCGACTACGAGAGCGATAACCAGGTAACCAATACACCCAACCTGCGGCTCCAGGGTACACGGGTTGTTACTACTTCCGGTACGATTAGTTTTACCGATGTACGCCGGATCAATTTCTTCTTTGATAATTACCGGAGAGTAGAGAAAGGCTATAAGCTTGATCAATACCAGCAATACCTGGGGGAAGCCTATTTCTTCCGGGCGTTGATCTATTTTAAGTTATTGCAGAGTTATGGACCGATACAGATCGTTACAAAAGAGTTGGCGGTTGATGCACCCGAGTTGTTTAATCCACGGGATCCGCGAAATGCCGTTGCTGATTTTATCATCGGTCAGCTGGATTCTGCTGCCCTGTACCTGACCGCCGATAAAACCTCCGGCGCCGGGCGGATCAACCGCTGGATCGCTTTGCTGATCCAAAGCCGTGTGGCCCTGTACGAAGGCTCCTGGGAAAAGTACCATGCCGGCACCCCCTTCGGCGTGGAAAACGCTAAACCCGAGGTATATTTTGCAAAGGCAGCCGAAGCGGCAGGTAAGGTGATCGATGCAAAAATATACAGCGTGTACAGTACCGGTAAACCCCAGTCTGACTACAAGGACCTGTTTGCCCTGATGGACTACAGTACCAATAGTGAAATGATGTTTTGGCGAAAGTATGATAACAGCCTTACGGGCGGGGATCCGGATTTTACAAATGACCGCTTTTACCGGATGACCACTCCCACCAACCGGACCATCACCCGGCAACTGGCCGATGCCTACCTCTGCACCAACGGCAAACCCATTACCGGCAACGACCAGTTTCAGGGGTACAATACACTGGCGCAGGAAGCCCAGAACCGGGATCCCCGCTTTTATCAAACCATTGCCACACCCGACCAGGTCTGGAAAATCCAGGCAAATGGCAGTACCGAAAACTGGAGTGGTGCCTATGCGCAGCTCAATACGGCGGCCGATTATAATGCGCCCAGCGGCTACATCATCCAGAAAGGATATAACCCCACAATGGCCTACCATGTGCAGCAATATGAAGAGTCGCCCGGCATCATCTACCGCTATGCAGAAGTGCTGCTCAATTATGCAGAAGCCAAAGCCGAATTGGGTACGCTTACACAGGCAGATATCGACAAGTCGATTAAACCGTTGCGCGACCGGGTGGCGATGCCCAACCTGCTGATCTCGGGCATTGTTACGGATCCGAAATGGGATTTTCCGCAATTATCGCCCGTGATCAACGAGATCCGCCGCGAGCGCAGGGTAGAACTGGCTGCAGAGGGTTTCCGCTGGAATGATATTGCCCGCTGGGCCGCGGCAGACGAATTGATCGTGGGTACCCGGCCCAAAGGCTTCAAGGCTTCGCAGATTGCAAAAAATCCCTTCCCGGTAGATGAACAGGGCTTCCTGGACCCGTTCCAGAAATCCCTTCCTTCGGGGTATGGGTTTAAATTGAACAGGGATTACCTGAACTCCATCCCGGAAAGCGAAATTTTGTTGAATGATCACCTGAAGCAAAACCCGGGATGGTGATGGCGCATTCAATGTCGTTTCCTTAAAGCCGCAGATGCGCAGATTTGGTATCAGCTTTAACTACAACAATGTCGCAGAAAAGCGCCGCAGGCGCAATCAGCGTATCTGCGGCAACCATAAAAAATGCTTAAGGAAAGGGCATTGATAGAGCATTCCGCATTCTGTTATCCTGAGGCACAATAAAACATTTAACAACCCGGTAATAAAAATAAGCGTATGACCATACAATCCACCAGAAGGAATTTTATAAAAAGGTCTTCACTGGCGTTGACCGGCATAACCGTGTCAGGAGTCGGTTCAACAACATTTGCGGCACCGTTCATTGATTCCCGCCGGAGGATTATCGGGGCGAATGACCGGGTACGCACCGGCTTCATTGGGGTAGGCAACCGCGGAACCCAGTTATTGCATTTATTTATGGAGCAGCCGGACTGCGAGGTAGCAGCGCTCTGTGATGTATACAAACCGTATGTTACGCGTAACTATGCGGAGGTGCACCCCCGCTATATAAAGGCTACGCCTGCCCAGGTTCCCAAAATGGGCGAGCAGTTCCCCGGGCAGGTAAAGCAGTTTACAGACTATCGGAAGGTGCTGGATGATAAAAGTATTGATGCCGTCTGTATTGCCACTCCCGATCACTGGCATGCCCTGCAAACCATCGATGCCATCAGGGCCGGGAAAGATATATATGTGGAAAAGCCGTTATCGAAAACAATTCAGGAAGGGCGGGCGATGGTAAACGCCGGAAAGAACAGCAGGCAGATCATTACGGTGGGACTCAACCGGCGGGCGGCGCCCGTATTTCAAAAGCTAGCCAAAGAAATACCGGCGGGTAAGATAGGAAAAATAACGTTTGGCACCTGCTGCCATGTAAGCAATATGTTCCGCAATGGTATCGGAAAGCAGAAGCCTGAGGCCCCTCCCGCAAATTTCGATTGGGATCTGTGGCTGGGCCCCCGGGCCTACCGGCCGTATCAATACAATATAGCCCCCTATATGTTCCGCTGGTGGGATGATTACGCCAACCAGTTATCAAATAATGGCATTCACTACCTGGACCTGATCCGCTGGCTGATTAACGAAGAAGCACCGGTTGCCATTAGTGCACATGGAGGCAAATATGTGCTGGATGATGATCGTACGATTCCGGATACCATGCATGTGACCTACGAATTTGGATCCGGTGTTTTAGTAACGGTAACGATCCTGGAAGCCAGCAGCGGTAGTTTTGTGCCGCAGGGCTTTCTGGAGCTCAGGGGCACCAACGGAACCTTATATACCGGAGAGGATGATTATAAAGTGGTGCCTGCCCAACCCGGACAATTCCAGACCTGGCCATCGCCGATGCCGGCGGAAAATTTTGTATTGGATAAGAATGATCCTGCATTCCCCGGAGGCGGCTATAAGAACAGTACCTTTAGTAATATCCGGAACTTCCTGGATTGTGTTAAGTCGCGCAAAGAGCCCTGGGCCACGCTGGAAACAGGGCACCGTTCCACAACGATGGCGCATTTAGGTACCATTGCCATGCAAACAAAAAAAAGACTGGAGTGGGATGCGGTAAACGAACGGTTTACAAATTCAGAAGAAGCCAATAAATTACTTTCGTATGAATACAGAAGGCCATGGAAATTAAATGTATAATGGGTAGCTGAACCTGTTTTTTATGAAAAAACTTTTTAGACAATTAATGACTGCCAGCCTTCTTTGGGTTGTAACATCGATCGCCGTTGCTGCGCAGCCTGTAGTGGTTAAGGTAGTGGCAGATCATGCAGACTGGGTTTACAAGACGGGTGAAAAAGCGTTGTTTTCAATTGAAGTAACAAAGGATAACAAACCTTTGGAGGATATCAGGGTTACGTATGAGGTGGGCCTGGAGCGCATGGCCCCCCTGATAACGGGCGACCTGGTTTTAAAAAAGGGCAGCGGCGTGGTTGATGGCGGATCGTTGAAGATGCCTGGTTTTTTGCGTTGCATTGTTACGGTTAATATGGATGGTACGCCTTACCGCGGACTGGCCACAGCGGCCTTTGAGCCGGAGCAGATCCGGCCCACCACATCGATGCCTGCAGACTTTGTGGCATTCTGGGATAAAGCGAAGGCCGATGCCGGCCGGATACCGATGGATGCAACAATGACCCTGCTGCCTGACCAGTGCACCGGAACGGTAAACGTATACACCATAAGTGTGCAAAATTACCAGCCGGGATCCCGTATTTACGGGGTATTAAGCATGCCCAAAAAAGCAGGCAGGTATCCGGCGGTTTTAAAAGTTCCGGGAGCTGGTGTGGGGCGTTATAGTCCGGATATTGCGCTATCTGAAAAAGGCTTGATCGTACTCCGGATCGGCATTCATGGGCTGCCCTTCACACTTCCGGACAGTGCCTATAAAGCCATCGCAAACGGAAGGCTGAAAGGGTACCCGTTATTTGATCATGATAACCGGGATCGCTATTATTTTAAGCGCGTATTTATGGGATGCATCCGGTCCGTTGACTTTTTGTACAGCTTACCCCAGTTCGATGGAAAGCACCTGGCGGTAGCCGGAGGCAGCCAGGGTGGGGCGCTTACCATTGCAACGGCGGCATTGGATCGCCGGGTTCAATATATGGTAGCCTATTTTCCAGGGCTGGCTGATTTAACCGGTTATTTATATGGCAGAACCGGCGGCTGGCCGCATATGCTTAAGGATACGGATAAGGTAACCAAAGACGAAGTAGAAACTTCTAAATATTATGATATGGCCAATTTTGCCCGGCTGATTAACATATCCGGCTTTTATAGCTGGGGATTCAACGACGAAACCTGCCCCCCAACAACCGCTTATGCGGTTTATAATACGATCAGGGCACCCAAAGAACTACTCATTGTCAAAGCGTCCGGACATCAGTATACCCCGGAGCAACGGGTACGGATGGATACCTGGCTGCTGGAAAAATTAATGAACCATAAACCAGATCAACAATGAAAAAAAGAACGACCGGTATTGCCATCATAACAGGAGCATTTGCTGTAGCAGTAAGCTGTATCCTTTGTCAATGCCGGCAGGCGCAACCCCATGTGCAAACCCGGTTTAATATAATGCTGGATACATCCATCCTGGGCGTGCAGGAGGTTTCAATAAATAACAAAGTGCCCTGGGAGCTCATGTGGGGGCCAGATAACACACTCTGGTATAATGAACAGGAAGGACGTATTTTTCGGCTGGATCCCGCTACCGGGAAACGTAAGTTATTGCTTCGGATGCATGATGTTGCCGGCAAGACCACTGCGGGCCTCCTGGGTATGGTATGCTCTGCACCAGACCCTGCAACCGGCCGGTCTTACTTATTTGCGGCCTCTACGTTTGCCATAAAGGATAGCATTGGTTTAAAGCTGGTGCGGTACCTGGTTCAGAAAGATACGCTCGTTGAGCCTAAGATCATTGCCGCGGTTTCCGGTTTCCGCGGGCATTATGGCAGCCGGGTAGCCATATCGCCGGATCAAAAACTGTATTGGGCCACCGGCGATGGGGCGCAGCAGGGCAGTGCCCAGAGTGCAGCAGATCTTAAGGGAAAGATCCTGCGTTTTAACCTGGATGGCAGCATTCCTGCAGACAACCCGGTACCCGGAAGCCCGGTTTGGGCCAAAGGATTCCGGAACATACAGGGACTTGCGTTTTCAGATAGTGCCCGGCTGTATACGTCGGAGCACGGAGATGCAATAGATGATGAAGTAAACCTGATCCGGAAGGGCGGCAACTATGGATGGTCTGCCATCGAGGGGACTGCCAACCTCGCGGATGAAAAAGCATTTGCAGACAGCGCAAAAGCCATTGATCCGTTACAGGCCTGGACGCCTACCATCGCTCCTTCCGGAATGGCGTTTTATAATCACTCAAAGATCCCTGAATGGAAAAACAGCCTGCTGCTGGTTTCCTTAAAAGACCGGAATCTCCAGGTGCTCCATCTTTCAAAAGATGGCCAAGCCATTGTAAAAGAAACCATCTACCTGGATAAAATATATGGCCGGCTAAGGGCGGTTTGTGTATCGCCTGAGGGAGACGTTTACCTTTCAACAAGTAACCGCGACTGGAATCCTTATAGTAAACCGGCGGCAGATGACGACAAGATCATCCGCATTACCCGGGTGGATCGCGTTACCGCCAAAGAGCTCCGGGGAAAAGCACCGGAAACAAAGGTCAGCAAGGAAAATGCCATGGGACTGTATACCGTTTACTGTGCCAGCTGTCATAAGGAAGATGGGGCAGGAACGCCCGGTACATTTCCGGCCTTGCGCACCACGCCGTTGCTGAATCAGCCGCAGCAGCTGATCGATGTGTTTTTGTTTGGAAAGCGTACGAAAGACAACCCCAGCCGGATGCCGTCGTTTAAATTCCTGAGCGATGAAGAAGCCGCTGCAGTACTCAATTTTATAAGAAGCCGTTGGGGTCATAACAACACGGATTCGATCACAGAAGCGGCCGTACAGGAACGGAGAACCCGGAAAAAAGATGGGTAACCGGTTTAGGTGCCCAGATGCGTGTCTTCACGGATCAGCAGTGTGGTAAAATCAGGGAGAACCATAAGCTCAGATCATAGGTTGACGGAAATGGGTCTTCGCGACCTGCACCGGTTTAACAACAAATCCGGTGATATATACCTCCTGCTGTAACAAAAAAAAAGTAAAGAATAAAAAGAAAAGGATACTATAAAAGCCAGATATGAAGCATAAAAATATACCGCTTATATTGCTGTTCTTCGTTGGTGTAACGGGCGTGGTAAATGGCCAGCGATCAGCAAAGGATGCGGTCGATGATCGTATAGCACCGTACTTTTCCCCGCCCGCTGCATTAAAGGACAGCCCTGGTCCCTACCGGCCGCTGTTACGGTTTTATAATGGCGACACCGTTTTAACCCCGCAGGCATGGAAGAAACGGCGGGCCGAAATTGCAGACACCTGGAACCAGCTGATGGGCCGGTGGCCGGCATTGATAAAAAAGCAGCAGCTGGAAGTGCTGGAAACCACGCAAAAGGAGGGTTTTACACAATACCGGATCCGGTTCCGCTGGACGCCCAATGAAAAAACCGTTGCGTACCTCTGTGTGCCCAAAGCAAAGGGGAAGCTGCCGGCTGTAATAACAACGTTTTATGAACCGGAAACGGCAATCGGGAACGGGAAGCCCAACCGCGATTTTGCCTATCAGCTGGTTAAAAGAGGCTATGTTACCCTTTCTATAGGTACCACCGAAGCTTCCAGGGCCGGCACCTACTCGGTTTATTATCCTTCCATTGAACAGGCAACGGTAGCACCGCTGTCGATGCTGGCCTGTACGGCAGCAAATGCCTGGTATCTTTTGGCAGGATTGCCTTATGTTGATCATAAGCGGATCGGGATCATGGGACATTCATTCGGTGGTAAATGGGCGATGTTCGCTTCCTGCCTGTTCGATAAATTTGCCTGCGCCGTATGGTCAGACCCGGGCGTGGTATTTGATGATACAAAAGGAAGTGCCGTCAATTACTGGGAGCCCTGGTACCTGGGTTATTATCCGCCACCGTGGAAAGATACCTGGCGAAAGAACGGGAACACGACGGATGCGAAAGGCCTTTATCCTAAACTGATCAAAGAAGGTTATGACCTGCATGAGATCATGGCCTTAATGGCCCCGCGCCCGTTCCTGGTATCGGGCGGGTCTTCTGATCCTGTAGACCGGTGGACGGCGCTCAACCAGGTGATCCGGGTAAATCGATTATTAGGATATACCAACAGGGTAGCCATGACCAACCGGCCTAAACATGATCCGGATGACGCATCCAACGAAGCGGCATATCTTTTTTTTGACACTTTTTTAAAGCAATAATGATCCCGTCTATGTATGCTGAAAGATTAAAAACCATCAGTGGCCTGCTTTTTATAATGACCGTACTTTTTTCTACGGTGCCGGTGTTCGCACAATCGGAGGAAAGTACCGTAACGCGTATTAAAAATATCCGGTATGCGCCCATGCCTCCCGCGCCTTTTGATAAGGATTCGGGTTGTGACCGGACGCTCGACCTGTACATTCCTGAAGAACCGTCCGGTAAAAAATGGCCGGTACTGGTCTTTATCCATGGCGGCGGGTTTGCCGGTGGCGATAAAGGAGGCAATGCAACGCTCTGTGAAAAAATTGCACGATCGGGGATCGCGGTTGTTTCCGTCAATTACCGCCTGTACCTGAAATACCATAAAAATGCAGGAGCAGGCGCGGGTGCCAATATGGGTAAAGGGCTGCCGGCAGATGGGCGCTTTCATCCGGAGCTTCAAAAAGCCATCGGTATAGCGGCCGACGATGCAACGCTTGCCCTGCAATGGTTGAAGGATCATGCGGCGCATTATTCAATGGATGCCCAAAAACTAATGGTCTCCGGTGGTTCTGCAGGTGCTATGACGGCCCTGTATGTGGCATATGTAAAACCGGCACTTCCATTAAAGATCAGCGGGGTGATCGATTTCTGGGGCGGACTGGAGGATGCTGCGGTTATTAAAAAAGATGCGCCGCCGGTATTGGTGTATCATGGCAGTGCGGATCAGACCATCCATGTAGCCTATGCGGCAGCCCTGCAGCAACGAATGAAAGAAACCGGCAACCGCCTGTCTGAATTTCATATCATGGAAGGGAAAGGGCATGCGGCTTACCGGGTTATTGAAACCGAAAAAAGCGGGGAGGTGGTATCGTTTATAAAAAGGATCGTTGATACGGCCGCAATGCCGGGGCGAACGAAAAGCAGGAGACGTTGAATAAAGGAGTTTACATATTAAAAGAACCGTATGCTGAAAATTATAAATGGCACTATTATTACACCTGCAGAGATCATTCATGGTGGAAGCCTATTGGTTGATAACGGTAAAATAGTTGCTATCAGCAACGCACCCATCGAAGCGCCCTGTGCCGAAGTCATCGATGCCCGCGGGCACTATGTTGCTCCTGGGTTTATAGATATGCATGTGCATGGCGGTGGTGGATACGATTTTATGGATGGCACCGTGGAAGCGTTCCTGGGCATTGCAGAAACCCATGTCCGTTATGGCACTACTGCGATGTACCCGACCACGTTGACCAGCGAGGTTCGTGATCTTTTTGCCACGCTCGATTCCTTTAAAGAGGCCAGCCGGAAGAACAGCAAGGGCGCACAGTTGATGGGCATGCACCTGGAAGGACCTTATTTTGCACTGAGCCAGCGGGGAGCGCAGGATCCGAAATATATCCGTAACCCCGATCCCGCGGAATATCGGAAAATACTGGATTATTCAGATGATATCGTACGATGGAGCGCCGCACCGGAGCTGCCCGGTGCCATCGAGTTTGGGCGCTATGTACGGTCAAAAGGAAAAGTACTGGCGCTGGCACATACGGATGCTGTTTACGAGGAGGTATTGGAAGGCTTCAACAATGGTTACACCCTGGCCACACATTTCTATTCGGCCATGAGCGGGGTTACCCGCCGGAATGCATTCCGGTATGCAGGTGCCATAGAAGCCGGTTACCTGATCGATGAAATGGATGTGGAAGCCATTGCGGATGGCGTGCACCTGCCTCCGCCGCTGTTGAAGCTGATCTGTAAGATCAAAGGGCCAGACCGGGTAGCCCTGGTTACCGATGCCATGCGGGGCGCGGGCATGCCGGAGGGCGAAAGCATATTGGGGAATATCCATACCGGCCTAAAGGTGATCATAGAAGATGGGGTGGCCAAGCTGCCGGACCGGTCGGGTTTTGCGGGCAGTGTGGCCACAGCAGACCGCCTGGTGCGTACGATGATCCATGAAGCCGGCGTGCCATTGAAGGATGCCGTAAAAATGATGACGCAGAACCCTGCCCGTATTATGGGTATAAGCGCAACAAAGGGCGAGCTGGCAGCAGGCAAGGATGCAGATATTGTGCTCTTTGATGATCAGGTAAATGTATGCCTGGCAATGGTAGCCGGGGAGGTGAAACACCGGGTGGAGATAAAAGGGCCCGCTCCGGGATACCAGGCCTGGAACCGGGAAGGAACAAACTGAGCATTACAAAGCGTTAACACAAAAGTTCGGAAGCTGATCACGCCTGGACTATCGGCTGCCGTATATACACAATATACAGATGTGGAAATCGCATCGTAATTGCCGCTATAGTATAATACATCTCCATTGTATTTTTCAGCCAGTTGGTTGGACTGGTCCGTTTGTCGCTTTTACCCCTTTTTATGTCATGTTTTACACTTGTGTTTTCCTCCTGGTGCACTTAATTTTACAGTGTAAATAAGCAGGCACAATGGATTCCTGTTATAGATATAATAACCGGGATCTGCTGGTAAATTTAATGTCTTCAAATTGACATATGGAAAAGATAACCTTAAATGACGTCCGTTTTCCTGACCTGAACGTAAAGCGTTTTAATAAGCGGTTTATGGGACAGCCCGAGTGTTTTTATCTTCCGGAATCTACGGCCGATGTTGTAGCTGCCGTGCAGGACGCCATCGATACCCAAAAGAGAATCGTTGTCCGAAGCGGGGGGTATTGTCTTGAGGGGTTTGTATCCGATCCCGCTGTTCAAATCGTCATTGATATGTCCCTTATGAAAGCGATCGCCTATGACACTGAAAAATCAGCTTTTGTAGTGGAGGCAGGAGCTACCGTCGGTGAAACCTATAAGAGACTTTTCCTGGGCTGGGGCGTGGTGCTGCCTGCCGGTGAGCATCCAAACATCGGAATTGGCGGCCATATACTGGGCGGCGCTTTTGGGTTCCTTTGCAGGGAATATGGATTGGGGGCAGATCATCTCTATGCGATTGAGTTGGTTACGGTAGATGCATCCGGTAAGGCTCAAAGCGTTATTGCAACACGAGAAGAAACGGATCCTAACCGGGAACTCTGGTGGGCGCATACAGGTGGCGGCGGCGGAAACTTTGGGGTAGTTACCCGTTACTGGTTTAGGACGTTGGGAAGGGATGGTACCGACCCCGCTACGGCGCTTCCAGAAGCACCTGCAACGATTACAACATTTAGGGTATCCTGGAATTGGAGTGACATTAGCGAAATGCAGTTTTCGCAATTGGTTCAAAATTTTGGGGCGTGGGCAGAGATTAATAGTGCCCCCGAATCCTCCTACAGACAGTTATTCAGTCTGCTATTCCTGAATCACCGGAACCTTGGCAAGCTGGAAATGAAAGGGGTGTGCACTGCAGGTACAACGGCAGCAGCGCTTATTGAAGCGCACCTGGCATCGACGATCGGTCCTTTGGGGATTGCTTATTCGCAGGAAATAGAAGAAACCGCATGGCTGGAATTTGCGCTGAACCCTTTCCCCGAGCTTTTTCAGCCCGGGTACGATAAAGTGAAGGCCAAGATTAAAGATGCTTTTTTGCGCCGTTCGTTTACGGATGATCAGATCCGGACGATATACAAATACCTGACAAGCACAGATCCGGTAGGCGGGGGAATGGGGATGGCAACCTATGGCGGCCAGGTAAATGCCGTGCTGCCGGGGGCTACAGCATCGGCCCAAAGGGATTGTATTCTTGATATTGCCTGCAATACCGGCTGGGCTGATCCGCAGGGTGAAGCAACCAGCGTTAACTGGGTGCGCAATTTTTACAAAGAACTGTTTGCCGCTACCGGCGGCGTTCCGGTACCCAATGAGCAGGCTGGTGGTTGTATGATTAACCATCCGGATACCGATCTGGCTGACCCGGAATGGAATAATTCTGGTGTTCCCTGGCAAACCTTATATTACCGGGATAATTATCCCCGGCTGCAGCAGGTAAAACGAAAATGGGATCCCGGGAATGTGTTTCATCATGCTTTGTCAATTGGCTTGTAACAGGAGGAACACACACTTTGTATAAAGGTGATTGATCAATTGCATCCACCGGCTGAAAACAGGCTGTGATTTGAAAAGCTTAGGCTGAGGTTGTGGTGTAAAGGGGATACAAATGCTGCTTAGATTTCGGAATCTATCTTGGAGTTTTTTGCCGGCCAGCTCATAATTGTACTCCGGCTATATTTTATAAGAGCAGTGACAAATTTATTGGATTGCCGGGATTTTTTGACTAAACAAAGAAGTGGTTGCTTCAAAAGGATGCCCGGATTAATTTAGATATTAGTTCCCTCTTGCTGGTACTATTTAATCTTTGTCAAATCCCTGAACATGCTATCTGTGTCAACAAATCCCAGGCTTTTGTGCCGGAAACCTTTTGGTGTGTCCGGATCATATACATACGTGTCGCCTGTTGAAATTACATTTCTGAAAATTTCCCAAACCCCCTCAAAATCGCTCTGGATGTCTGCTTTTCTAATTTCCATTGTCTGTTTTATGGCCGGGTCTTTGCTAACCGTGATTGTTAAGAAATTACCGGCAAATTTGCTAATTCGCTCAGCTAAAAAAGGGATCAAAGCGGTCAGCACCGGTAGATGGGGCGCTGTTTGTATTTGCAGATCAACTGAAACGCTGGGGAATTCCTGGAAAAGTAATTTTTTGCTGCGGTATGGGAGAAGATCAAGGAATTTTGATGGCAACTATAAATGATCGGTCTGGCTTTTACCAGTTCCTCATTTATCAAATACTTCAAACGGCGCTCTTACCGGCGTGCCATTTTTCATTAATTCCAAAATATTGGGATACATTCTTTTTTTGAAGGAATGCCAACTGCGCAGTTCCTGCCTGGTCCAGGCCGCCTCGCTCAAAGCCAGTCCGCGCGGCCATGTCATATAGTTTGCCCTGTTGATATCCCGTACGGCTTCTCCCCATACGGTACCCATAATGCCAATGATATGATCCGTTTTGTCTGCGGGCAGATCATATAAGGGCTTGAAGCTTGCCGTCTGCTCCAATGTTGTAATGGGCATCCCCCAGTTACCTTTTTCCGGAAGATCGTCTTTATACTGTGGATAGTCCAGGTAACAGTATTCTCCCGGAGCCAGAATAAGCGTATTCTTATGAATGCCGGTCAGTTCAATGCATTTTGGCGTTAGCCCATTCCTCCAGCTCACCAGCGTCACGTTCTGAGGATAATCGAATAAGTATCTTGTGGCGGGCATGCGTACGTTATCCAGCTCACACCACAAAATTGCGTGCAGGTTATATTTTTTTGCAGACGCCAGCACCTTGTTAAAGAAAAATTGCATGAGCTGTTCCGGTTCATTATAACCAAGTTGCTTCATTAAAGTCTGATGCTCGGGACTTTTTGCCCAATTTGATGCTATGTCAGATTCATCGCCGCCCAAATGGATCTTTTTTGAAGGAAACAGGAGTGAAATCTCCTTCAGCACATCGTCCAGCACGGCATATACCTCCGGGTTAGCTGCAGATAACATCATGTGCTCGGTTGTATTGATGTCGAGAACCGCGTCTTTTTGAAAATCGCACCTTAAACCGGGGTATGCGGCAAGCATCGCAACGGTATGGCCCGGAACATCGATCTCTGGTATGATTTCTACATTACGTGTGGCGGCATAGGTAACCAGGTCCCTGATTTCTTCCTGGGAATAAAAACCATTATCACCAACCATTGCTTTTTCTTTCGGTTTCCGGAAAGCGCCTGTTTGCGTTAGTTTTGGATGGCTTTTGATCTCGACCCGCCAGCCCCGGTCATCCGTTAAATGGAGCTGTAATGCATTGAATTTATATCGGGCCATCTGGTCGATATATTTTTTGACAGCTGCTACGGGTATAAAATGACGGGCCGGATCCAGCATAAGGCTACGTAGCGGAAAGAGGGGGCTATCATCGATGAAAACAGGAGAAATCAATTGCTGTTGGGTCACGGCTACGTCACCCATCAGCAACTGGTCAAGTGTGTATACACCATATAGCACAGCTGCTGCAGTGCTGCCTTTGATCAAAAGCTGCTTTTCTGTGATCTCTAAAATATAATGTTCTGTTCCTTTTATGGCGGGATCCAATAACAATTGAACCGGAAGAGCGCTGGCAGCGGTTGTGTTTAGTTCGGCCTTTAGTGCCAGCTGCAGTCTTTGTTGCAGGATCCTGCTTAATTGAGCAGCTGCAAAATCGAGTGCCTGAGCATTATAATGGAAGCTTGTTGCCGACCGGATATCGAGCTTGCCGGCAGTTGACGGCGTTTTTATCAGATTAGGCAGCGGCATCAGCGCTGCAGTATTCTCCTGCGCCGTGGTTGCAGAAGTAAATGCTATACAGATCGTAAAAAAAAAGAGTTTTATTTTCATTGCATATGTAATTGCTTTTTTATAAAATCAATTCCTTGTTGTTGCTTTTGATTGTATAAAAAGATAAAATCAAAAATAGTTTTTACACCCCATAAAACAACTTGTAGCCGATTATAAAACAAATTTTCAGCAGCGTTCTAATCACTTAAAAAAAGATGGTGAATCGATGCCGTTCTTTCAGGTATGATATTAAGGACAGGGATTGAATGTTTCTCGAACAGCAGCCGGATCCATTTAGTCCCACGCTAAAAGTATCCTTAAATTAACCTTTTAACGCTAAAATTAAAGCCTTCAGAGCCACTCAACCTGATCCCTGGTCTGCCATCGATCCCCGGCAGCAGCAATACGGCAATTTTTGGCATAAAAAAACCGGGCTGAAAAGCCCGGCTTTGTACCGCGTACGGGAATCGAACCCGTGATTCATCCGTGAAAGGGATGCGTCTTAACCCCTTGACCAACGCGGCGTTATCCGTTTTTGGGAGTGCAAAGATAACAGACTAAAATGGATTGGCCAAAAAAAAATTAAAAAATAATTGCTTTTAAAAAAATAAGGGCTAAAAATCGAAATCGTTTAATATGTATTCCGTACAAAATGCTGTAACTTTACGCCTCCAAAAATTGTTCTTACTTAATTAAATTTTTTACACAACTATGAGTACAGTAAAAGTAGCCATCAACGGCTTTGGCAGAATCGGTCGTTTGGCTTATCGTCAAATCTACAACCAACAAGGTATCGACGTGGTTGCCATCAATGATTTGACCAGCCCTAAAGTATTAGCTCACCTGTTAAAATACGACTCCGCTCAGGGTGGTTTTAATCAAGATGTAAAAAGCACTGAGAACTCCATTATCGTTGACGGTAATGAAATTAAAATATATGCACAAAAAGATCCTTCCCAGATTCCCTGGAAAGATCATGATGTAGACGTAGTACTGGAATGTACCGGTTTCTTCACCGATAAAACAAAGGCGGAAGCACACCTGGCAGCGGGTGCAAAAAGAGTAGTCATCTCTGCTCCTGCAACCGGTGAACTGAAAACCGTTGTATTTAACGTAAACCACGATATCCTGGATGGCAGCGAAACCATCATCAGCTGTGCTTCCTGCACAACCAACTGTCTGGCTCCGATGGCTAAAGTACTGGATGATACATTCGGTATCGAACTGGGTATCATGACCACCATCCACGCATACACCAACGATCAGAATACCCTGGATGCACCGCACCCTAAAGGTGATCTGAGAAGAGCAAGAGCAGCTGCAGCCAACATCGTTCCCAACAGCACCGGCGCGGCAAAAGCAATCGGTTTGGTATTACCCAACCTGAAAGGAAAACTGGATGGCAGCGCACAGCGTGTGCCTACCATCACCGGTTCTATCACGGAGCTGAACGTAACACTGAAGAAGCAAACTTCAGCTGAAGAGATCAATGCAGCAATGAAAGCAGCTGCCAATGAAAGCTTTGGTTACAATGAAGATGAAATCGTAAGCAGCGATGTAATCGGCACCCATTTCGGTTCTTTGTTTGACGCTACTTTAACAAAAGTGATGACGGTAGGCGACAAACAACTGGTACGTACCGTTTCCTGGTATGACAATGAAATGAGCTATGTATCGCAGCTCGTTCGCACGGTTGAATATTTTGCGAAACTGATCAGCAAGTAAAGCTTACATAAATAATAAAGGCGGAACAGCTTGTTCCGCTTTTTTCTTTTACACTGAGCAATGACGAAGTGTATTAGACCGGCTGCAGGACAAATGGCATCTTTGTTGCTACGCTCAGTTTGACTGATGTGCATGTGGCGGCCCTGTTCCGGCAGTTACCGGTGCTCAAATCTCAGATCTCATCCCGATAGCTATCGGGACTCAAATCTCAAAACCGTTAACAATGTCAAAATTTTCAAACTATAACTTCAAGGATCAGAAAGCGCTGATACGGGTCGATTTCAACGTTCCCCTGAACGACCAGCTGGAAATTACTTCGGATGCCCGTATGAAGGCCGCCGTTCCAACCATCAAAAAGATTCTTGCAGATGGTGGTAAAGTGATTTTAATGTCGCACCTCGGCCGCCCAAAAAACGGTCCGGAGGATAAGTTTTCCCTCAAACACCTGGTAAACCATCTCAGCGAATTGCTGGGCGGTGCCACCGTGTTGTTTGCCAATGATTGTATTGGTGAGCAGGCCTATCTTACCGCAGACATGCTGCGCCCGGGCGAGGTGTTGCTGCTGGAGAACCTCCGTTTTTATAAGGAAGAAGAAAAAGGGGATGAAGCCTTTGCCGAAAAACTCAGCAAACTGGGCGATGTATATGTGAACGATGCTTTTGGCACGGCACACCGGGCCCATGCTTCTACCGCTGTGATCGCAAAATTCTTCCCCGCCGATAAAAAAATGTTCGGCCTGCTGATGGAGAACGAGGTGAACAGCGCCCAAAAGGTATTAACCCAAAGCCAGAAACCGTTTACGGCGATTTTGGGCGGGGCAAAGGTTTCGGATAAGATCCTGATCATAGAAAACCTGATGGAAAAAGCTACGGATATCATCATTGGTGGGGGTATGGCCTATACCTTTTATAAAGCACAGGGTGGACATATCGGTGCTTCTCTTTGCGAAGAAGACCGGCTGGATACCGCAAAAGAGATCCTGGCCAAAGCAGCCGCAAAAGGCGTATGCATCCATTTACCCAGCGATAGTATTATTGCTGATAAATTTGCGGCGGATGCCGATACCGCGGCTTCACCCAGCAATGCCATCCCCGATGGCTGGATGGGGCTGGATGTGGCCGAGAACGCCCGCGAACAATTTACCAATGTGATCAAAAACTCCAAAACCATTCTTTGGAATGGTCCGATGGGGGTGTTTGAAATGGAAAAATTCCAGGCAGGTACCAAGGCCATTGCAGAAGCGGTGGCGGAGGCTACACAGAACGGCGCTTTCTCACTGGTAGGTGGCGGCGACAGCGTATCGGCGGTAAATAAGTTTGGCTTTGCAGATAAAGTAAGTTATGTTTCTACCGGTGGTGGTGCCATGCTGGAGTTTTTCGAAGGCAAGGTACTTCCGGGTATTGCGGCCATCGAGGAAGCATAAATGGTGTTTTTTAATTGTTTTGAAGTGCGGGGTCTTGATGGCTCCGCATTTTTATTGGAGGCCACTGAAATACTGAGTTGGTTGGAATGCCACAGCGCCTCAGAAACACAGAAGCCTGGTTGTGCTTATGGCGCCGTCACATTGAAACCACCGCGTCTTTGCTCCTTTGCGTCGGGGCGGGAAATACCGGGCCTCAGAAACACTGAATTGGTAGGGAGGTGCTGAAATAAAGAAGCGTGATGTGCTGTGTTTCAGCGCTTCAGTGGCAATACACCTGCTTTTAGGCTTTTATCGTAGTTTTGGGCATGCGTGGCCTTCTTTCCTTTAAAAAATTATTCCGGAGTTTTGGTTATGCAGCCCGCGGGTTAAAGGCGGCTTTCAAAACCGAACAAAATTTCCGGGTACATACCATTGCCGCACTACTGGCAATTCTACTCGCCTGTCTTTTCAGGGTAACCGGGTATGAATGGGCGCTGATCGTGCTTTGTATTATTGCCGTAACCGGCGCGGAGCTGATCAATACGGCCATCGAAAGGATCTGCGACCTGGTGCAGCCTGAAAAAGATGCCCGGGTTCAATATATCAAAGATGTTTCGGCAGCAGCCGTGCTCCTGGTAGCAGCAGGCGCTTTGATAATAGGATTGCTGATCTTTATACCAAGATTAATGACCCTGATCTGATTTTTATGAAACGACTCCTTATATATGGATGCATACTATTTCCGGTACTGGCCTGTCAGAACCGGCAGCAGCCCCCGGCTGCTCAGCCCGCTGTTCAATCCTTGCAGCTACAAACGGGGCTGGCGATTTCTGAAGACCGGGAAACGCTGGGCCGGTTAATTGACCTGAAAGCATATCCGCCCACAGGCGTTACCTTTCAATGGAATGGCCAGGATATGCGTGGGCTGGAGGCTATTCTTTATTATAATGAAAAAATCTATGGGGATATCCTGAATGTATATATGGAAGCCGGATTTCCCAAAGGGAATTATCGAAAGGAACAGTTCGGCTTTTCCTGGCTCGACAGTGCACAACAGGCAGAACTGCAGTTTAGCAAACCGGATTACGTGGGCAACCCGGATATTTTCCTGGGAACGGGTGGGAGGGGAAGGCTTTGGTTCCTGGATCGAAAAATACTGTTGAAGGTAGCACCCTGAGTGGCCGAAGGGGCATTCCGGTCGGAAAAAATGACTTTTGAATGAATATAATGGAAGCTACGCAATAGTTGTTTGCTATGAAAACCAGCATCTTAGATACAATAACGACAGGGTGGTTATTTTTTATTATAAATAATATGCATCCAGGTGGTAAAAATGCTACCTTTGCACCCCCAATTAGTTCTTTTATAGTTCCTGTGCCGGTACATGCCGGAGTAAAACAGGACGGAGGAATTTGGGAGTTCCGGTGATTGCCGGAACGTTTGAACCAATAAATCGAATAAAATGGCAAAAGAAATCTCTGGCTTTGTAAAGCTACAGTGTAAGGGCGGTCAGGCCAATCCTGCACCTCCCATTGGGCCGGCGTTAGGTTCCAAAGGTGTAAACATCATGGAATTCTGCAAACAATTCAACGCCCGCACACAAGACAAAATGGGAAAAGTACTTCCCGTATTAATCACCGTTTACAGCGACAAAAGTTTTGAATTTGTAATCAAAACGCCTCCCGCAGCCATTCAGCTGATGGAAGCCGCTAAAATTCAGAAGGGTTCTAAAGAAAGCAACCGCGCCAAAGTGGGCAAGGTTACCTGGGAGCAGGTAGAGGCAATTGCCAAAGACAAAATGCCCGACCTGAACTGCTTTACCGTTGATTCTGCTATGAAAATGGTAGCCGGTACTGCGCGCAGCATGGGACTGAATGTTGAAGGAAAAGCCCCGTGGGAAAATTAATCCATTTTACGAACCCGCCTGCCGGCTGGCAGGCCTAAAAAGAATTGACAAATGGCATTCATTAGTAAAAAAAGAAAAGTTGCAAATGCAAAGGTAGACGCTAACAAAGCGTACACCCTGAAAGAGGCTTCTGCAATGGTAAAAGATACAAGCGTTGCAAAGTTCGACGCTTCTGTTGATCTGCACGTACGTTTGGGTGTAGATCCTAAAAAAGCCGATCAGGCAATTCGTGGTACGGTAACCTTACCCCACGGAACTGGTAAAACAAAACGCGTACTGGTACTTTGTACGCCCGATAAAGAAGCCGATGCAAACAGCGCCGGCGCTGATTATGTAGGTTTGGACGAGTTCGTTCAGAAAATTGAAGGTGGCTGGACAGATGTAGATGTAGTCATTGCTACGCCTGCGGTTATGCCGAAGATCGGTAAGCTGGGTAAGATCCTGGGACCCCGTAACCTGATGCCGAACCCTAAAACAGGTACAGTAACCAACGATGTGGCTGCTGCTGTTAACGAGGTAAAAGGTGGTAAGATCGCTTTTAAAGTAGATAAAGCCGGTATCATTCATGCCTCCATCGGTCGTGTAAGTTTCAGCCCTGAGAAGATTGCTGAAAATGGCCAGGAGTTTTTAAATGCCATCATTAAGGCAAAACCCACTACCGCAAAAGGTACTTATTTAAAAGGAATTTCGATGGCCAGCTCTATGGGCCCCGGAATTGCTTTGGATACAAAATCTTTTGTACAGTAATCACCCCGGCATCACCGGTTTAAATTTTAAAACAGTCAAACCGCAATAAAATGACTAAAGAACAAAAAAATGAAGTAATTGAGGTATTGAAGGGGAAATTCTCTCAGTACAGCAACTTTTATATAACAGATACCGAGTCGCTTACTGTAGAACAGGTAGGCAAATTGCGCCGCGCATGTTTCGATAAGAACGTGGAAATGAAAGTGGCCAAGAACACCCTGATCCGGAAAGCCCTGGAAGGACTGGATGCAGAAAAATATGCAGGTGTGTATGATTCGCTGCATAAAGTAACGGCCCTGATGTTTTCTGAAAATCCTAAAGAGCCCGCTGTAATCCTGAGCTCTTTCCGCAGCGAAGCAAAAAAGGAAAAACCCGAACTGAAGCTGGCGTTCATTAACGGAGATCTGTATACCGGCGACAACCAACTGGCTGCCCTGGTTAAGATCAAAACGAAGAATGAACTGATCGGTGAAGTGATCGGCCTGTTACTGTCTCCGATCCAGCGTGTGATTGGTGCGTTGCAGAACAGACCCGAAGGTGAAGCAGCCGCGGCAGCAACAGAAGCTCCGGCAGCAGAAAGCGCAGCAACTCCTGAAGCAGCGGCTCCTGCAGCTGATGCAACTCCGGCGGCTGAGTAATTTTTATATAGTTCCGATCTATATTTAATAAACAAACAATTTTTTTAAACCCGCCGTCGGACCCTCTAACGGGAATGAAGACGGTAAAAATTAAAGCAAAATGGCAGATATCAAAACATTAGCAGAAAGCCTGGTAGGTTTAACTGTAAAAGAAGTACAGGAATTAGCAGATTTTTTAAAGACTGAATACGGCATCGAGCCTGCTGCAGCTGCAGTAGTAGTAGCTGGCGGTGGTGAAGGTGGTGCGGCAGCTGCTGAAGAAAAAACAGCATTTGACGTGATCCTGAAAAACGCTGGTGCTTCTAAATTAAACGTTGTTAAGATCGTTAAAGATCTGACTGGTTTAGGTCTGAAAGAAGCAAAAGAACTGGTAGACGGAGCTCCGAAACCAGTAAAAGAAGGTGTTTCTAAAGCAGAAGCTGAAGACATCGCAGCTAAGCTGAAAGAAGCAGGTGCTGAAGTAGAAGTAGCTTAATTCTTTTGTAAAGCATATTTGTCCTGTAAGGTCTCCGGATCTTACAGGACTTTTTTTTTGAAGAAGGTGCTGCAGAAACACCGAAGCACTGGTTTTTTTTCATATCGTTATCCGCTGCGGGGGCTGTCTTCAAACCTTCCGTGTTTCAGAGCCTCAGCAGCTTCAATTAAAAAATGACCCTCCTGATCTGCAACCTCAGTTTCCCAAAGTTGAGGATCAGCCCTGCCTTACATCCGGAGCACTTAAGATCATTTATAGTTTGTGCCAGGTCTTCTTCCGCTATGCCTCTTCCTTTGCCTTAATTTCAGGATTGCCCTTTCGAAAACGACAAAGTCGGCATGAAACTGATGTGGTAAAACAATGTCTTTGTACGGTATTCTATATGTTTTTTCCCGATCATACCCAATATTGTTTTTCTGAGTTCGTACTCAAAAGCATCTTTATAAACGATCTCAAGAAAGCCGGCTCCAGGTATCTTATGGATTTCGATGCGATATTTTATGATAGTTCGGTTTCTTGTTGAAGGGGATAGTTTTCGGCAGTGAAGTTCTCGTTTTTCATAATTGTATTTTTTTAGTGATGCCGCAGAACCACAGAAGCACAGAATGTTTTGATGTTGCAGGAAACGGAAATAAACAGTATTCAGCGTCTCTGTGTTTCTGTGACTTCTATTAGAATATAAGGCTTCAGCTTTTCAAACACATCATTGGTTTGTATCACCAGGGCCTGTAGATCGTCTATAGAAGCAAACGGTGCGGATTTCCGTTGTTTAACGATGAGGTAGGCCAGTTTGCTGCTGATGTACGGATGCGCATTCAATGCCTCATAGGATGCTGTATTAATATTTAATTGCCGGAGATCCGGGTTGCCTAACAATAGAAAAGGCTTTATGTGCTCAAATACAGAATCCGGCACGCCATAGGTTTCGCCCACCTGGCGAATACTATAAAAGCCGCCCAGTTTTTCCCGGTAGTTAACGATCCTTGCAGCCAGTCTGCTGCCAATACCATAAAAAGCCTTAAAGGCAGTAGTATCGGCCGTATTAATGTTCACCGGTTGCAGTGTTGAACGGGGAACCGTTTTGCCCGCAGCTGCAGCGGGGGGTGGGGGATAGGCTGTTTGATAAGATGGCGAAGCAATGGTTATATAAGGGTGCAGCCGTTCAAATGCATCCTTGTGCAGGCCATAGATCTTTTGCAGATCTTCCGGTTTCCGGAAGCGTCCGCCCTTGTTCCGGTAACGCAGGATGGTTTGTACCGTTCGTTCCCGCAAACCCAGCTGCAACCAGCCTGCTGCATCCAGTGTGTTGGGATCGAAGTTAAAAAGCGTGCCTTTGGTTAAAGAAGTATAGGCGCTTTTTCTATAAGTGCGGGCTGCTGCAGGTAACAGATCCGTAGCTGATTTGTCGTTGTTTTCAGTGACTTCAGACGTAGTGACAATTTTGCTGAAAGCCGCGCCGGTTGCGGCATCCAGCGGCTTTTTGTCTGCATTGATTTGAATGAAAGGCTGGATGGCAAAAAACAGCATAATGATGATGAGCAGCAGCAGGCCGGTCAATTCTTTTTTTGAAAATCGTAAGTACGCTTTCATAGATTAACATTTTAGCTTGGTGAAACGAATGGTGTTGCTTAAATATACCAAAAAAGGACTTCACAAAAAAAAAATAACTAAAATTTGGTTTATTGTGTTTTGGAAGACTATCTTTACTACCAGCTATTGCATTGTAAACCTACTTTAACTATTAAAAAACTACAATTTCCACACTGTAATAGCTTAAATGAAGAAGGCCCTTTAGTAATGTTATTCTTCATTGGTTTTGTGAATGTGTTGCACCAAAGCGCTGTGTTTTTTGGATTGCTCAAAACCGGCTGACGTGAATACATAGTATCGACATATAAAATTTACGGCGATGTCCTGTTACCAGGGCTGCCATTTAATGTGCTGTATCAGGCAAGTGATCATATTGTCACCTGGTGAGGTGATGTGTGCGGCATGGGACTCCTGGTAAACAATGGTGTTTTTGTATTTAAAAATGCCCGGTCTGTGTTGTGCCCGGGAGTATAAAATATATCTATTATGAGAACCAATCAACCTCTTGGAATTGCCCTGAAAAAGGCTGCTTTATGCGTATTAATTTCCTGTGTTGCTATGCTAAGTAGCTATCGAGTCTATGCGCAGGCCTCAAAGGCTCCTCAAAACATGGACACCGCCCTTGTAAACAATGGTCCTAACGGTTTTACTAATATTAGCGTAGCCAGTAGTGCGGGAGGATTTTCTGCTACAAGAAACAATATCATTGACAATGATTTAACTAATGCTGCTACCTGGAGCTACCTGGCTACATTGGGTTCAACAGAATGGATCGAGGTGAAGGATAATTCTGCTACAGGCGCACAAGTGTTCCCCGCAGGTTCATATGCCGGTTTTGTAATAGGATCGGGGGCATTACTGGATCTCAACAGTTCCATAAAGATTGAAACCTTTTTAGGAAATGGAGGCAACTCGCTCCAGGAAACCTATGATGCTCCAAATGGTATTTTGTCTGTTTCATTGCTCGGTAATGACCGGGGTAAAGTAGGTTTTGTAACTACTAAAAGTTTTGACAGAGTGCGGATCTCTTTTACAGTGGTTGGGGTTGCCGGCTCACGAAGCGTATATTATGCACAGATTCTAAAACCTCAGACAGCAGCACTTACTGCTCCTCCCTGTAATACAACTACTTCATTGGTTCAAAGTGCTTACCCGGTTACTGTTACTACCGGAACAACTGGTATTGCTACAGTGAGTCTGCTGGGGGGTATTTTTTCCAATGTTGATAACGTAGTGGATGCCAGCACTGCCAATGCAGCAACCATCACGCTTCCCGTAGGTGCTTTATCTACGGCATTTCTATCAGTGAAAGAAGCCGGTGATCCTGCTGTACTCTTTCATCCCGCCGGGTATTTCGCAGGGTTCGAAGTTTCAAACGGATCGCTGTTAGGACTTGGATTGCTTTCTAATTCTACCATCTCTACCTATTTAAATGGGCAACTTCGTGAAACCAAATCAGGTAGCGGGTTGCTTCTTTCTGCTCCATTGTTGTCTAGCAACGGCCGGTCCACAATTGGTTTTGCAACTACAATGAGTTTTAATGAAATACGTTATACGATTACACAACCATTAAATGTAAACTTAGGAACCACGTCGATTTACGCTGCTGTTGTAAAGCGGTTCTGCGAAAGTCCCGCGCTTGTTTGTAATACGTTAACCGAATTGAATTCCAAAGGGACGGATCCTGTTTATATAAATATGGCCAACACCGGGGTTTCCGGAGCCGTTGCGGTGAACAACAATATCACAGACCTGGATAAACTTATCGATGGCGATCCCAACACCGCGGCTGTAATCAAAGCTCCGGCCAGTGTAAGCGTACTTTCCACTCCTCATGTGTCCGTAAAAAAAGCCCTGCAACCATATGTTGCCGGTACTTATGTGGCATTTGATGTGGAAACCGAGTCGCTGCTCTATGCAAATGTGCTGGCTACAGCTAAAGTAAGACTTTACCTGAACGGCCAGGAAAAACAATCCAGTACCGGAAGTGCTTTACTGGTGGGTACAAAATCCACCTTGCTCAGTGGGTCCGGCAGTAAAACCCGGCAGTATATGGGAATTGTGGCAAACACCAGTTTTGATGAGGTGGTGCTGGAATTTAACCAGCCTGTGGGAGCCACTTTAGGCGACGTAAGTATTTATGGAATTAAAGTGCAGAAGAACTGTAGCGGTGTACTTGAATGTAATGCAACAAACATTATTACCAATTCATCTACAGGATTCGGTGCCGTTATTAATAACGAAAGGTCCGGAGTTTCGGGAGCTATTTGCGCCAGTTGCAATATCAATAACATTAATAGCGTGGTAACACCCAATGCGGCCACTCCGGCAAAAATGTTTATTACTGCCGGGGTAATTGCCAATGCTGCTATTTCCGTACAGGTGCCGGCCAATACATTCACTAAAGGTACCATTGCCGGGTTCCTGATCCGGACGAATAATGCAACCTTAGTTGGTTTGGATCTTTTAAAATATCTGAAAATCGAAACATTTTATAACGGAGTTCTTGCAGAGGAAGGAACAGCAGGGCAGTTGTTAGGCCTTGATCTGATTACACTGCCCATAATTGGTTCAAGAACCGGCATGTATAATGTAGGGATTAAAACAACCCTGCCATATAATGAAATAAGGATATCCACTACAAACATTGTGGGCGCAAATGTTATAGGCGATAAGGATATCGATGTGTTTTATGCAACAGTGGATACCCGTTATCTTTCTGCTTCCGAGGCTACAGGTATAGGTTGTTCTATTTTCAAAACAAATCCGGATATTAACTATACAACCATCAATAAGCCGGTGAATGGTAATGTAAAAACAAACGATGTGGTGCCTACAGGTACAACATATGCCAACCCGGTAGCAGGAGTTGGTGCAAACGGTCAGGCTACACCAGGCACAGGAACATTCTCAAATTGGAATGGCGCAGTTGGAACCTATACCTTTACAGCTACAGCTCCGGGTGTATACAGTTATAATGTGAAGGTGTGCAGCGGTGCCAATAACTGCAGGTTGGAAAACCTTACCATTACAGTAACAGATCCAACAAAAACAGATAACTCGAATCCGCCCATAGTGAATACCGACATTGCGATTACAAAGGTGGGGGCACCCGTTATCGTAAATGTATTGTTCAATGACCATGCGGGTAATAAAAACGGAGGATTAGGGAACCCTGACGTTGACAAACAGGGCTTACATGGAACAGCGGCTTTTGCAGCGCCTAATGTAATAAAGTATACTCCGGATGCAGGATTTGTTGGAAGAGATACCGTTGTATATAAAACGCAGGAAACTCCCAGCAATAAAACAGGGTTTGCCTATATTATCATCGACGCCGTGCCCGCAGACGCAAGTGCTACCAGCGCAGCAGATGATTTTACCATGACGGACGTTGGTACGGAGGTTAACGGAACCGTTAATGTAAAAGATAATGATGTTGATCCGGCAGGGTTGCCACAAACAGTAACCGCGTATACATTAGAGGATACGCAGGGTAAATTTGTACTGGGCAGCGACGGAAAATTTGTATATACCCCGGCTGCTGGGTACACGGGTACCGCGCAGTATACATATGAAACAAAGAACAGTGCCGGTGCTACCGCAAATGCTACCGTATATGTTGCAGTAGCTGCTGCTACAGATTTAGTACCGCGCGTTAAGCTGAATCCAGTAAATATCATTGGAGCAAGCGATGTGGAAGTTACTGTGGAATTGTACGAAATTGCAAATGTGGCATCTGTTGGCCCGATTACGATCTACGTGGATAAGCTGAGCATTTTTGGGGACGCAACATTTGATCAGACCGGCACAAAAAATGCAGCGGGAGAAACGCTGCAGAATAGCCAGTTCACCGTTGACGCCACCAGTAACCCGGATGCGTATGTGATTACAACCAATGCCAGTTTGAAGGATTCTGATTTGCGGCTCATGTTTAAAGTAAAAGCAAATCCCGGGGCAACTGCAGGGGTGGGCACTTTAAATGTGTTGCTTAAGAACGGTTCCGGAGGCGATTCCAATGCGGCAAATAATACTTCTTCAACAAATATTACTTATTCTTTTATTCCCCAACCCTAATCTATTAATTTAAATTTTACGAGAAAATGAAAAAATTATTAACGACCATCCTGAATATTGCGCTGTTTGTTTCAATTTCGGGGATAGCTTCAGCTCAGGATTTTGTTTTAAATAACGGCGTAATCACTCCCGCACCTGCTATATTCCCCGGGGGGACCGTAACGATTACCTATGACTTTTATACAACGGTTGCTTTCGATTTCCAGGCAAACGGAGCCAGGGCGGCTACCATAACATTCAGTTTTACAAAAATGGACCCTACCGGTAAAACACCAACGGGTACAGGTGCTGATCTGTTTACATGGGTGCTATCAGATAACGGGCAGGCCGGACAATCGAAAGTCTATACCTGGACAGGAACGACTAAAGCGGCAACGCACATGAATGATTTTCCCACGGCGGCAAAATATAAAATCGTGTTTACAGGAGTTCCGGTTACATTTTCGGCAACTCAGGCTGCAAGCGACATAAGGGTTGCGGGACAATTTACTGATCCGGCGCAGGCTCCGGCTGGCAATACTGCCAATAATTTTGCGGAGGTAAAAACTTATAGTACGCCGCCATTACCGGTTAATTTTAAATCTTTCGACGCTAAAGTTGTCAATAATGCCCTGGTGGTGAACTGGGCAACTGTGAGCGAAACCAATAATGACTATTTTGAAATACAGGTAATGGATACGGATACCACATTCCGTACAATTGGAACAGTGCTCACCAAAGCGGCAAATGCCGGTACTTCAGATAGCGCCCTGGAATATAGTTTTACTAAAGAACTGGATGCAAGAGGCAGCCTGATGGGCATAGCAATGTTTGCTCTGGGCTTTATAGCATTATTATTCAACAAACGGAATAAAATGCTCTATATGCTGGTGGTAATTGCTGGAATGAGTATCACAACCATTTCCTGCAGGAAAGAAAGCAAAGAAAAAATAGACCAGTATAACGGCGACTATCGGGTACGTGTGGTACAGGTAGATAAAGCCGGTTTAAAGAGTGCTACAAAAGTGGCGCTGGCTGTAAAAGAGTAACAGGTGGCCGGTTCGCCGGCATTTGTTTGAGTCAGCAATCTGAATAGCATGTGATCACTATGATTCGGGAATTGTAAAAGTGATTACAGAAATAAAAAGCTTGTTGCAGTTTTGGCAGTTTTAAATAACCGGAATGGCCTGCGATCAATGGCCGTTTTGGAAATATGGAGCAGGTCCGGGATGATTGTCCCGGGCCTGCTTTTGTATCAAAAGGAGCACTTCTGATCAACCGGAAGTTTCCGTAATCCCTGTGGTATCCCTTTTTGTAGCTATACAGCGTAATTAACGGAGAGTAAATCTGCTAATAGTCAATTATTTATAAAATTTGCTGGTAAATATTACGGCTATCTTCTATACGGCTTGCTTTTTCTTTTCCACAAATTTTTCCAATAAATTTTTAGATTTGTCAGCCTCTGGCAATATTCTTGTGAGAAGTTTTCTTCTTTTCAAAGTTTTTCGTAACTTTGCCTTCCTTTTATTTTGGCCAATAAAAATTTGATTAAACAAAATAGATTCATGTAATTGAATTTCAATGGATTTCTTTTAGCAATAAAAGTAATCCTGATTTTATTTTGTATATAGTCGATTATTAAAAAACCGGGTTTATAACATATGTCATCTACAAAAGTGAATTCAAGAGTAAATTTCGGAAAGATCAAGCATTTAGCTGAAACACCCGATCTTTTGGAAGTTCAGATTCAATCCTTTAAGGAGTTTTTCCAATTAGAAACCACACCAGACAAACGCAATATTGAGGGCCTGTTCCGGGTATTTAAGGACAATTTCCCCATCACTGACACCCGCAATATCTTTGTACTGGAGTTCCTGGACTACTTTATCGATCCGCCCCGCTATTCGATCGATGAATGTATGGAGCGTGGCCTGACCTATGCGGTTCCCCTGAAGGCAAAATTGCGGCTGAGCTGTAATGATGAAGAGCACGTAGATTTTCAAACCATCGTGCAGGACGTGTTTTTGGGAAATATCCCCTACATGACGCCCCGCGGTACCTTTGTGATCAACGGAGCAGAACGCGTGGTGGTTTCACAGCTGCACCGTTCTCCCGGCGTATTCTTCGGTCAGTCTGTACATCCCAACGGAACAAAGATCTATTCTGCCCGTGTGATTCCTTTTAAAGGATCCTGGATGGAATTTGCTACGGACATCAATAACGTGATGTATGCGTATATCGACCGGAAGAAAAAATTCCCTGTTACCACCCTGCTGCGTTCCATCGGTTATGAAACCGATAAGGACATCCTGGAGCTGTTTGGTATGGCGGATGAAGTACCGGGCGACCGCAAATCGCTGGAGCAGCAGCTGGGCAAACGCCTGGCCGCACGTGTACTGCGTACCTGGGTAGAGGATTTTGTGGATGAAGACACCGGTGAGGTGGTTTCCATCGAGCGGAATGAGATCGTAATGGAGCGGGATGTGGTACTGGATGAAGAAGCGATCGACATTATCGCCGACATGGATGTAAAGAGCATCTTTGTACAGCGTGAAGACGTAGGTGGTGACTATGCCATTATCTATAATACCTTAAATAAAGATACTTCCAACAGCGAGCTGGAAGCGGTTCAGTTCATCTACCGCCAGTTAAGAGGCGCAGATGCACCGGATAACGAAACCGCCCGTGGTATCATTGATAAACTGTTCTTCAGCGACAAACGGTATGACCTGGGTGAAGTAGGCCGTTACAAGATCAACCGCAAGCTGAATATCGATGCACCGGTTACCCAGAAGACCTTAACCAAGGAAGACATTATTGAAATTATTAAATACCTGGTACGTTTAACCAACGGTAAGGCAGAGATCGATGATATCGATCACCTGAGCAACCGTCGCGTACGTACCGTAGGGGAGCAATTATATGCACAATTCGGTGTTGGTTTAGCGCGTATGGCGCGTACCATCCGTGAGCGTATGAACGTACGGGACAACGAGGTGTTTACACCGGTTGACCTGATCAACGCGCGTACCCTTTCTTCCGTGATCAACTCGTTCTTCGGAACCTCGCAGTTGTCGCAGTTCCTGGATCAGACCAACCCCTTATCAGAGATCACGCACAAACGTCGTATTTCTGCACTGGGGCCAGGCGGTTTAAGCCGGGAGCGTGCCGGGTTTGAGGTACGTGACGTACACTACTCGCACTACGGCCGTCTTTGTACCATTGAAACACCTGAAGGTCCGAACATCGGTCTGATCTCCACGCTTTGCGTGCACGCGAAGATCAATGAAATGGGCTTTATCGAAACGCCTTACCGGAAAGTAATCAACGGTAAAGTGAACATGAAAGAGCTGGAATTGCTGAGTGCAGAAGAAGAAGATACGGCGAAGATCGCACAGGCAAGTGCCAAGCTGGATGAGCAGGGTAACTTTGTGAACGAGCGCGTGGAAAGCCGTGAAACCGGTGACTTCCCGATCCTGGATAAGAGCGAGGTAGAATATATGGATGTGGCCCCCAACCAGATCGTAGGGTTGAGCGCCTCCCTGATTCCGTTCCTGGAGCATGATGATGCCAACCGTGCGCTGATGGGATCAAACATGCAACGTCAGGCGGTTCCGCTGCTGCGTCCAGACGAACCCATCGTTGGTACCGGCCTGGAAGGCAAGGCGGCAAGAGACTCAAGGATCCAGATCCACGCAGAAGGAAACGGGGTGGTTGAATTTGTAGATGCCAACGAAATCCATGTACGCTATGATCGCGATGTGAATGAGAAACTGGTGAGCTTTGAAGAAGATCTGAAAGTATATAAATTAACCAAGTTCATTAAAACCAACCACGAAACCTGTATGAACCTGAACCCGGCTGTAAAGAAGGGACAGAAGGTAAAAACAGGCGACTTCCTGACCAATGGTTATGCTACCCGGAACGGGGAACTGGCCCTGGGTAAGAACCTGAAAGTGGCATTTATGCCCTGGAAGGGTTACAACTTTGAGGATGCGATCGTGATCAGCGAGCGCGTGGTAAAAGAAGATATGTTTACTTCCATTCACATTTCCGAATATGAACTGGAAGTGCGGGATACCAAACTGGGAGAAGAAGAACTGACCTCCGATATTCCGAACGTTTCTGAAGAAGCCACCAAGGACCTCGATGAAAACGGTATCATCCGTATCGGTGCCCAGGTAAAAGAAGGCGATATCCTGATCGGTAAGATCACTCCAAAAGGAGAAAGCGATCCGACTCCGGAAGAAAAACTGCTCCGTGCCATCTTTGGTGATAAAGCCGGTGATGCAAAAGATGCTTCTTTGAAAGCTCCGAACGGGGTAGAAGGTGTGGTGATTGGTAAAAAACTGTTCCAGCGCGCGAAGAAAGATAAGAATGCGAAAGTGCGTGAAAAAGCAGCGATCGAGAAGCTGGATAAAGCACATGAGAAGAACGAACAGGACCTGTTGAACGTACTGCTGGAAAAACTGGGTACCATTCTGGAAAACCAGGTTTCTACCGGTGTAATGAACAGCTTTGACGAGATCGTGATTGGTAAAGGATCGAAGTTCCATGCCAAGAACCTGGCTTCACTGGATTATGCCAACATCAATCCGTTGGGCTGGACCAATGATGAAAAGATCAACGATCAGATCAATACCCTGTTGCACAATTATAATATCAAATTCAACGAAGAACTGGGAAGATACAAACGCGAGAAATTCAATATCTCCATCGGGGATGAATTACCTGCGGGTGTGTTAAAGCTGGCAAAAGTATACCTGGCTGTTAAGCGTAAGCTGAAAGTAGGGGATAAAATGGCGGGTCGCCACGGTAACAAAGGGATCGTTGCCAAGATCGTTCGCCAGGAAGACATGCCATTCCTTGAGGATGGAAGTCCGGTGGATATTGTGCTGAACCCATTAGGGGTACCAAGCCGTATGAACCTGGGACAGATTTACGAAACCGTACTGGGATGGGCTGGTAAGGAACTGGGTGTGAAATTTGCCACTCCGATCTTTGATGGTGCTGAGCCGGAAGAGATTGAGAAATATTGTGCAGATGCCACCATTCCTAAGTTCGGGCATACCTTCCTGTACGATGGTGAAACCGGGGAGCGCTTCCACCAGAAAGCAACCGTGGGTGTGATCTATATGATCAAACTGCACCACATGGTGGATGATAAGATGCACGCACGTTCTATCGGGCCATACAGCCTGATCACACAACAGCCGCTGGGTGGTAAAGCCCAGTTTGGTGGTCAGCGTTTTGGTGAGATGGAGGTTTGGGCACTGGAAGCCTACGGAGCATCCAGCATCCTGCAGGAATTGTTAACCATTAAATCGGATGATATCATAGGCCGTGCAAAAACCTATGAGAGCATTGTAAAAGGCGACAATATTCCAAGAGCAGGTGTACCGGAATCCTTTAATGTATTGATACACGAATTAAGAGGTTTGGGATTAGACCTGACTTTTGAATAAAGACAGTGAATAGTGAAAAGTCAATGGTGAAATTCACCGTTGGCTTTCACTATGAATCATCAGATCGGAATCAATAACAAAGCAAAAAACAGAATTAAAATAGAGATCAGGATTTTGAGGGTCTCAAATCTCATCCCGATAGCTATCGGGACAAATCTCAAATCTTCAATAAGATTATGGCTACTAAAAAAGACAATCGCCCAAAGGCAGCGTTTTCAAAAATTACCATCGGTCTTGCTTCTCCGGATACCATCCTGGAAAAAAGTCATGGCGAGGTATTAAAGCCGGAAACTATTAACTACCGGACTTACAAACCGGAGCGTGATGGTTTGTTTTGCGAAAGAATATTTGGTCCTGTAAAGGACTATGAATGTGCCTGTGGAAAATACAAGCGCATCCGTTACAAAGGCATCGTGTGCGATCGTTGTGGTGTAGAGGTTACTGAGAAGAAAGTACGTCGCGAGCGGATGGGGCATATCAAACTGGTGGTACCGGTGGTACATATCTGGTACTTCAAATCCCTGCCCAATAAAATTGGTTACCTGCTGGGTATGAGCTCCAAGAAACTGGAGACCATCATCTACTACGAACGCTACGTGGTAATTCAGGCGGGTGTACGTGAAGATAAAGGACAGAACTACGGAGATCTTTTAACAGAAGAAGAATACCTGGATATCCTGGATACCCTTCCGAAAGATAACCAGTACCTGCCGGATGATGATCCGCAGAAATTTATTGCAAAGATGGGTGCCGAAGCGGTACATGACCTGTTACAGCGCATCGACCTGGATCAGTTATCTTTCGATTTAAGAAACTCTGCGGCTACCGAAACCTCCCAGCAGCGTAAGGCTGACGCCTTAAAGCGCTTGAGTGTGGTAGAAGCCTTCCGTGATGCCAATACACGCATCACCAACCGTCCGGAGTGGATGATTATGCAGTATATCCCGGTAATTCCGCCGGAACTGCGCCCGCTGGTTCCCCTGGATGGCGGCCGTTTTGCATCTTCGGATCTGAACGACCTGTATCGCCGGGTGATCATCCGGAACAACCGTTTGAAACGTTTGATGGAGATCAAGGCACCTGAAGTGATCCTGCGAAATGAAAAGCGGATGCTGCAGGAAGCCATCGACTCCCTGTTTGATAACTCAAGAAAATCCAATGCCGTTAAAGCAGAAGGCGGACGTGCATTGAAATCACTGAGCGATGTGCTGAAAGGAAAGCAGGGACGTTTCCGTCAGAACCTGTTGGGTAAACGTGTGGACTACTCCGGCCGTTCGGTAATTGTGGTAGGCCCGGAAATGAAAATGCATGAGTGCGGTTTGCCAAAAGATATGGCGGCAGAATTATTTAAACCGTTCATCATCCGTAAACTGATTGAAAGAGGTATCGTAAAAACCGTAAAATCGGCCCGTAAACTGGTTGATAAAAAAGAAGCGGTGGTTTGGGATATCCTTGAAAATATATTAAAAGGGCACCCGGTAATGTTAAACCGTGCCCCAACGCTGCACCGGTTGTCTATCCAGGCGTTTCAGCCCAAGCTGATCGAAGGAAAGGCGATTCAATTGCACCCGCTGGTTACCGCGGCCTTCAACGCCGACTTTGATGGTGACCAGATGGCGGTACACGTACCCCTGAGCAATGCAGCGATCCTGGAAGCCCAGCTGTTGATGCTGGCCTCTCATAACATCCTGAACCCGCAGAACGGTACGCCAATTACCCTGCCTTCACAGGACATGGTACTGGGATTATACTATATTTCCAAAGGAAAAAAATCCACAGAAACCGAAAAGGTTCGTGGTGAAGGGAAAGCCTTTTATTCTGCAGAAGAAGTGATCATTGCGTATAACGAAAAGCAGATCGACCTTCATGCATGGATCAAGGTAAAAGGTGTTGTGCGGAATGAAAAGACCGGTGAGCTGGAAAAGAAATTAATTGAAACCACAGTTGGTCGCGTTATTTTCAACCAGAATGTACCGGAAGAAGTAGGGTTTATCAATGCCTTGCTTACCAAAAAGAACCTGCGGGAGATCATCGGCGAAATCATCGAGATCACCGACGTTCCAAAAACAGCGAAGTTCCTGGATGATATTAAACAATTGGGATTCCGTACGGCGTTCCAGGGTGGTTTATCCTTCAGCATTAATGACCTGATCATTCCTGATATTAAACAGGAATTACTGGATAATGCAAAAGGCGAGGTAGATGAAGTGTGGGAGAACTATAACATGGGATTGATCACCAATAACGAGCGTTACAACCAGATCGTTGATATCTGGAGCCGTGTGGATACGCGTCTTACAGAAACACTGATCCGGGAACTGAGCGCTGATAAACAAGGGTTCAACTCCGTATACATGATGCTGGATTCCGGAGCCCGTGGTAGCAAGCAGCAGATCAAGCAGCTGGCAGGTATCAGGGGATTGATGGCCAAGCCAAGAAAGTCGGGGTCTACCGGATCTGAGATCATTGAGAACCCGATCCTTTCCAACTTTAAAGGCGGCCTGAATGTATTGGATTACTTCATCTCTACGCACGGTGCGCGTAAAGGTCTTGCGGATACGGCGTTGAAAACGGCGGATGCCGGTTACCTGACCCGTCGTCTGGTAGACGTAGCACAGGATGTGGTAATTACCGAAGAAGATTGTGGTACATTAAGAGGTATTTCCATCGCAGCCTTAAAGGATAACGAAGATGTGATTGAGCCATTGGCAGATCGTATCGAAGGCCGTACTTCTTTGCATGATATTTATGATCCGCAAACCGACGAACTGTTGCTGGAAGCAGGTACTGAAATTTCTGCCGAAAAAGCACGTAACATTGAAGCGGCAGGTATTGAATCGATCGAGATCCGTTCTGTACTGACCTGCGAAAGCAAACGCGGCTGTTGTGTAAGATGCTATGGTAAGAACCTGGCATCCGGTATCCTGGCTCAGAAAGGTGATGCTGTGGGTATCATCGCAGCCCAGTCCATCGGTGAGCCGGGTACACAGTTAACCCTGCGTACGTTCCACGTGGGGGGTGTGGCTGGTTCTGCTTCTGTAGAATCTACCTTAATCGCCAAGTTTGACGGTACCATTCAGTTTGACGGTGTGCGCTCTGTTATTACGACCAATGCGGAAGGAGATGATGTACGTGTGGTGATTGGCCGTACCGGTGAAGCCCGTATCATTGACACTAAAAATGACCGCCTGTTAATTACCAATAACATTCCTTACGGATCTACATTATTGGTGAAAGATGGCCAGAAGATCTCCAAAGGAGATGCGATCTGCTCATGGGATCCGTATAACAACGTGATCATTGCGGAAGTGGATGGTGTGCTGAAGTTTGAAAACGTGATCGAAGGGGTTACCTACCGTGAAGAAGCGGATGAGCAAACCGGTCACCGTGAGAAAGTGGTTATTGAAACCCGTGATAAAACAAAGATCCCTTCTATTGTAGTAGAAGGTAAAGAAAATAAATCGTATAACTTACCTACCGGTAGCCACCTGATGCTGGATGATGGCGATGATGTGAAAGCCGGCCGGGTACTGGTTAAAATACCGCGTATCCTGGGTAAATTGAAAGATATCACCGGGGGTCTGCCGCGTGTAACCGAGCTGTTTGAAGCACGGAACCCAAGCAGTCCGGCTGTTGTATCTGAAATTGACGGGGTGGTTTCTATGGGAGCTGTTAAGCGCGGTAACCGCGAGATCATCATCGAAGCAAAAGATGGAGTAACCCGCAAATACCTGGTACCGCTTACAAGACAGATCCTGGCTCAGGATGGTGACTTTGTAAAAGCTGGCAGCCCGTTAAGCGATGGACAGATCTCTCCGCAGGATATCCTTTCCATCCAGGGACCATTTGCAGTACAGCAGTATGTGGTGAATGAGATCCAGGAGGTATACCGCTTACAGGGGGTACGTATCAACGATAAGCACATTGAGGTGATCGTTCGCCAGATGATGCGTAAGGTGAGCATCGTGGATCCGGGTGATACCCGCTTCCTGGAAGATGACCTGGTAGATAAGTTTGAATTTGTAGATGAGAATGACTTTGTATACGAGAAGAAAGTAGTTACTGATCCGGGTGATTCGGGCAAGCTGCGTGCCGGCCAGATCATCAGCCTGCGGGAGCTGCGCGAAGAAAATTCTGTACTGCGTCGTAACGACAAGAAAACGGTGGAATACCGCGATGCACAGCCGGCTACTTCGGCCCCCACATTGTTGGGGATCACCAAGGCTTCGCTGGGTGTACAAAGCTGGATCTCGGCGGCTTCCTTCCAGGAAACCACCAAGGTACTGTCTTCTGCAGCCATCCATGGCAAAGCGGATGAAATGCTTGGTCTGAAAGAGAACGTGATCACCGGTCACCACATCCCTGCGGGTACCGGCTTGCGTGAGTTTGAAAACATGATCGTAGGAAGCAAAGAAGAATACGAACTGTTGCAAACTGCAAGAGAAGCGATGTCCTTCGACGAAGAAGAATAACCAGATCTATAAATTTTAAATCTTTATAAGTTTCAGGAGCGGCTGCAAAGCCGCTCTTTTTTTATGTAATTTAACGATCAGCGCATCTCCCAATGAAATACCATTGCAATGCGTACGGGATACCTTATTCTGTTATTGACGGGGCTTTGATCGGGTGCCGGTCAAAACCGGCTAAAAATGCGTTCCTTCAATTGCCGCATGGCCGGATGGAAAGGATGGTAGACAGTGTATTCAGGCACGATACACGTAATCTGCACCGGTTTGCAGCTTCCGACAGGGATGATCGTTACTGGAACGTTTTTGAGGTGGATCCGTATCTTTCAGCGGATACGGCCTATCAATGGATGAATAGAAATGAGGAGCCTCATTTAAATCCCTTTAAAGAGAAGGACGATCGCTCCCTTCCGGCAAGACGTTCATCCAAAATAGACCACTATATTACCGTACGCAACTATTTTGAGGGGAAGGAACATTATTTTCAAAATAATATAGGAGCGAATAGTAATTGCCAGGCATATTTGGAAGATGACACCCTGCGGATTCAAATAGGGGCATGGTACGGACTGGGCGGGGAAGGGTTTTTTATTTATCAATCCGGGGCCAGGTTCCTTTCTATGCCTTATTATTATGATGATGTTATAGACTATCGGGAGCCGGAGCCCCGTAATATTCCGCTATGGCAAAAACTGGTGTTGGATAAAGCTACCTATTCCATCGGGGACAGTCTGTATGGCTATATTTCCTTCGGATCGGTCTTTTACAATAAATACGGGACCCCTTCCGGAAATAAGGCCAATGGTTTTTTCAGAACTGTAATTAAAAAAAGAGATTGGTAATTTTGCGGCCATGGAACAAAATAAATATGATGATCCCGCATTTTTTGAAAGTTATAGTCGCATGCCCCGTTCGCAGGAAGGATTGAGCGCGGCAGGAGAGTGGCCGGTGTTGCGTGCGATGCTGCCGGATCTGCAAGGTAAGCGGGTACTGGACCTGGGCTGCGGCTATGGATGGCATTGCCGCTATGCCGCGGAACAGGGCGCTGTTGCAGTAACTGGTGTAGACCTGTCTGCAAAAATGCTGGAACAGGCGCGCGGCTATAAAGGATATGCCCAGATCCGGTATCTGCAACAATCCGTTGAAGCGGTTGATTTTACTCCGGGGTCCTTCGATGTGGTCATCAGCTCCCTGGCGCTGCATTATATTGCGGATTATGGCGCTGTGTGTAAAAAGATCTTTGATATGTTAACGAACGGGGGCTGTTTCGTCTTTTCGGCGGAGCACCCCGTGTTTACAGCAAGGGCTGAGCAGGATTGGATTTACGATGCGGCGGGAAACCGCCTGCACTGGCCGGTAGATCATTACCAGGAAGAAGGCCGCAGAGTAACCCGTTTCCTGGATCACGAAGTTGTCAAATATCACCGCACCATGGCCACCTGGGTGAATACGTTGCTGGAGACCGGGTTCAGGATCCGGCAGGTTGCTGAGCCGCAGCCCGCACCGGAACTATTGCAACACTATCCGGAAATGCAGGACGAAGGCCGGCGGCCGCTTTTTATTTTAATTGCAGCGGAAAAGCCTTAATAAACAACTAAAAAGGGCAAGGGGTATCGTTTTTATTTTTACAATAAAAATTTATAAAAAAATTGTCCAACAAAATTTATTGAATGATAAAAAAGCCTTACTTTTGCCTTCCCAATTTTTGGAGCTGTTCAGTACTGTTTTTCAAGCACTAACTACCAGAAATTAGTTCTTTTCATAAGCCGAAGTAGCTCAGTTGGTAGAGCAGCTGATTTGTAATCAGCAGGTCGCGGGTTCGACTCCCTTCTTCGGCTCAGTTAAGTTGACAAGTTGAAATGTTTATAGGTTAACAGGGCGTGCCTTATCAACATTTAAACTTGCAGACCTGTCAACTTAAAAAAGGGTAGTTGGCCGAGTGGTTAAAGGCGACAGACTGTAAATCTGTTCTCTTCGGAGTACGGAGGTTCGAATCCTTCACTGCCCACAGTGCAATTTGAAAATGTGTAATTTGAAGATTTGAAAATAGCACCTTTCAAATGCAGGAGTTCTTTGGGTTTTGAATGTTTGCAGAAGATTTAATTTTCAGATTAACTCATTTTCAAATTTTCAAATTAGTTAAGCGGGAGTAGCTCATTTGGTAGAGCGATAGCCTTCCAAGCTATAGGTGGCGAGTTCGAGCCTCGTCTCCCGCTCTGTTTCGTTTGTAGTTGAGCCCCGCCTCCGGCGGGACGGGGATTTGTTTTAAACAGGTCCTGAGCTATCAACTGAGATCGCCGTTGTAGCTCAGGGGTAGAGCACTTCCTTGGTAAGGAAGAGGTCGTGAGTTCAAGTCTCATCAACGGCTCTAGATAGAAGCAGTCATTCCGGTTAAAACCGGTATCAATGACTCTTCTTTTGGTATTTTAGATGAGTTGCGCCTCTGTAGAAGCAATTCAGCTAAGTATTGCAATCCAGCCCTGGCTGGATTTGTGAATAAATAAAAATTTAGTAAAAACAATTAAAAAAGATAACAATGTCAAAAGAGACCTTTAAGCGGGAGAAACCCCACGTAAACATTGGTACCATTGGCCACGTTGACCATGGTAAAACCACTTTGACTGCCGCTATTACCGAGATTCTTTCTAAGAAAGGTTTAGCTCAGGCAAAAAAATATGACGATATCGATGGTGCACCTGAAGAAAAAGAGAGAGGTATTACAATTAATACAGCTCACGTAGAATATGAAACTGCCACTCGTCACTACGCACACGTAGATTGCCCCGGTCACGCTGACTACGTTAAAAATATGATCACTGGTGCTGCCCAGATGGATGGAGCCATCCTGGTGGTTGCGGCTACTGATGGTCCGATGCCTCAAACAAAAGAACACATCCTTTTGGCTGCACAGGTAGGTGTACCTAAAATGGTGGTTTTCTTAAATAAAGTAGATCTGGTTGATGATCCTGAACTGTTGGATCTGGTTGAAATGGAAGTACGCGATGAGTTAACCAAGCGTGGTTTCGACGGTGACAACACTCCAATCATCAAAGGTTCTGCAACCGGCGCATTAGCTGGCGAAGAAAAATGGGTTGGTGCAATCACTGAACTGATGGATGCTGTAGACAGCTACATTCCGCTGCCTCCCCGTCCGATTGATCTGCCGTTCCTGATGAGTGTTGAGGACGTATTCTCAATCACTGGTCGTGGTACCGTTGCAACTGGTCGTATCGAAAGAGGTAAAGTTAAAACCGGTGAGCCTGTAGAAATCGTAGGTCTGATGGAAAAACCCCTTACTTCTACTGTAACAGGTGTGGAAATGTTCCGCAAGATCCTGGACGAAGGTGAAGCTGGTGATAACGCAGGTCTGCTGTTACGCGGTATTGAGAAAACTCAGATCCGTCGTGGTATGGTAATCTGCAAACCCGGATCTATCACTCCGCACACTGAATTCAAAGCTGAAGTTTATGTACTGAGCAAAGATGAAGGTGGTCGTCACACTCCGTTCTTTAACAAATACCGTCCTCAGTTCTACTTCCGTACAACAGACGTAACCGGTGAGTGTACATTAGCTGAAGGTACTGAAATGATCATGCCTGGTGATAACACCTCACTGACTGTAAAACTGATCACTCCGATCGCGATGGAAAAAGGTCTGAAGTTCGCGATTCGTGAAGGTGGCCGTACAGTAGGTGCTGGTCAGGTAACTGAGATTATCAAATAAGTTTGATAAGATTCTTTGAAATATAACCAATTAGCTAATTGGCAGCCCGCCGATTAGCTAATTAGTTTACGGGCATAGTTCAACGGTAGAATAGAGGTCTCCAAAACCTTTGATCAGGGTTCGAATCCTTGTGCCCGTGCTAAACAAGTTCATTGTTTATTCGGTAATAGTTCATAGTGATGTATGTTATATAGCCATGAACCATAAACTATGAACCATAAACTATTAAGATGAGCAAGTTCGGAGATTATGTAAAAAACAGCTATAAGGAGCTGGCAGAAAAAGTAACCTGGCCTACCTGGGGCGAACTGCAGCAATCTACTATGATTGTGCTGGGCGCTACGGTACTGATCACTGTGATGATCTGGCTGATGGATTTTATTGCCGGAGGCGGGCTTAATTTTTTATACAAAATCCTTTATAGTTAGAGAATGGAAGATGCAAACATAACAGATAATGCAACTCCGGCGGCACCCCAGCAGGATACCAAATGGTATGTATTGCGGGTGGTGAGCGGTAAAGAGCGGAAGGTAAAGGAGTATCTGGATAAAGAAATATCGAGAAGTGAGTTTGAAAAGGTGGTGAAGCAGGTATTCCTTCCCGTGGAAAAGGTATATAAAGTACAGAACGGGAAAAAGGTAATGCGGGAGCGGAACTACTATCCGGGTTATGTGATGGTTGAAGTGCTGGATGGAAAAATGAGCGATGACCTGAGAGACCTGGTGGTGAACACCAATAGCGTTATTCATTTCCTGGGAAAAGATAACCCGATCGCGCTCCGGAAAGCAGAGGTGAATAAGATGCTGGGCCGAATGGATGAGATGGCTGAAGCAGGTGGCGTAAGCATGGTAGAGCCGTTCATTGTTGGTGAAACCATTAAGATCGTTGAAGGTCCGTTTAATGATTTCAACGGTGTTATTGAAGAGGTGAACGACGAGAAGAAGAAACTGAAGGTTACCGTAAAGATCTTTGGAAGATCTACACCGGTAGAACTGAACTATATGCAGGTTGAAAAGATTGTATAAGACACCTGCACTGTATTGAATGAAGCCGCCCCCGTTTGGAGGGGCGGCTTTTTCATGATGTTAAGGCTATCATAAGATACGCACTGAAGATTTTTTTTGTTTAATTCATTGGTATATTGCAAGTTGTTTTATATTTATTGTAAAAATTGAGAAATGAAGAATGCGCTCCTTGTTGTAAATGCATTACTGGTAGTTGCAGTGGTATTTTTGTTATACAAACAGTTTAACGGAGGTACCGGTGCGAGCGGGGCTCCGCATGCCGGTACAGCACTTTCAAAAGGTAAAGATTCCATGCTGCATAAGAATGCTGTATTTGCTTATATCGACATGGATTCGATCCAGGCACATTATGAACTGGCCCGGAACATGGAGCGTGAAGTAGATAAGAAGAAGAGTGCGATTAGCGCGGAACTCGATAAGATGGACAAATCGTTTAAAGCAAAAGTGGGCACGTATCAGCAGCAGGGGAATACAATGACCGAAGAACAGGCATTGGCAGCCCGTCAGGATGTTGAAACCACCCAGTCGCAAATGATGGAAAAACGGCAGGGCTTAATGGATGAGTTCAACAACTTTGTAGCCAGTAAGAATATGAGTGTAAAGAAAAAGATCGAGGAGTTCCTGAAGGTATTTAATTCCGATGGTACCTTCTCTTTCATTTTTGCTTATGAGCCGGGTTTGTTTTATTATAAGGATACCACCTATGATATTACCCGGGAGGTAATCAAAGGGCTCAATGAACAATATATTAAGGAAAAGAAATAATATTTCGGCCGGACCTTCTTAATGACCTTGCTTTTAGCAGGGTATTTTTTTGCCGTTTATTTCCAATAAAATCTTATTTTGGGCTAATAAATTAAAACAATGGCGGAGAAAGTTGCGTTTAAACAATCGCTCAATTTATTTGATGGTACAATGATCGTAGCCGGATCCATGATTGGTTCCGGTATTTTTATTGTAGCCTCGGATATGACCCGGCAGGTAGGATCTGCCGGCTGGCTGGTTGCGCTGTGGGTGATTACAGGGCTGATGACTGTTTTTGCAGCGGTAACCTATGGGGAGCTTTCTTCCATGTTTCCAAAGGCGGGCGGACAGTATGTATACCTGAAAGAAGCGTATAACCCGATGGTGGGATTTTTATATGGCTGGAGCTTTTTTTCGGTGATCCAAACAGGTACCATTGCAGCGGTTGGTGTTGCCTTCAGCAAGTTTGCAGGCTACTTTATTCCTGCGCTTACGATGGATGAACGCAATCTTCTTTTCGATTTCGGCTGGGTGCGTATTTTCCCGGCACAACTGGTTTCCATTGCACTGATCATTTTTCTAACATACATCAATACACGCGGCGTAAAGGATGGAAAGATCATCCAGACGATATTTACCATTGTTAAACTGTTCTCTTTATTCGGCCTGATCATATTTGGTTTACTGGTTGCCGCTAAAGCGGATATCTGGAATGCAAACTGGGCCTCGGGTTTTGATATGAAATTTACTACGCCCGTTACGGATGCTGCCGGTGTAAAACAGGGCTGGTCGGTATTTCAATCTCCAGGCAGCATGATGGTGGGCCTGGGACTGATCAGCGCTGCGATGGTGGGATCGGTTTTCAGCAGTGTAGCCTGGGAAAATGTAACATTTATTGCAGGGGAAATCAAGAATCCTAAACGCAATGTAGGGCTAAGTCTTTTTTTAGGAACGCTTGTGGTAACGGTTGTATACCTGCTGGCAAACCTTATGTACCTGGCCGTTTTACCAATGATTCCGCCTGCATCCGGTGCAACCATTGCATATGCCCCGGAAGTAGCAGACCCCAATATTGCATTTGCCGTTCAGGATCGTGTGGCAACTGCAGCAGCCTCTTCTATATTTGGTCACTACGGTGCTGCTATTATCGCTGTAATGATCATGATCTCTACTTTCGGATGTAATAACGGATTGATTCTTTCCGGTGCGCGGGTATACTATACAATGGCTAAGGATAAATTGTTCCTCCCACAGGCCGGCACCCTCAATAAAAATGCGGTGCCGCAGTGGGCACTGTGGGCGCAATGTATCTGGACCAGTATTTTATGTCTCAGCGGCAAGTATGGCGTTTTGCTGGATTATGTAGTGTTTATTACCGTGGTGTTTTATATTCTTACCATCGTCGGTGTTTTCCGCCTGCGCCGGAAGCGCCCCGATGCAGAACGTCCCTACAAAGCATTTGGTTACCCGGTTATTCCCATTATCTATCTCCTGATGGCCGGCACACTGGGTATCGGATTGTTGTATGAAAAGACCTTTACCTCATTATTAGGCCTGGTTATTGTTATAATTGGAGTGCCGATTTATTATTACTATGCCCGCAAAGCCCAGAACAATCCGGGCGAAAGCACTGGCAGTTAGCCTGCTGGAACCGGCACTGTTAATGCCGCAACCATTCCGGGAAATGCCGGTAAGGCAAATGGGAGTGAGCGGAGTTTTATACGCCAGGCCGGTGCATGCGTGAGAAAGACATCGGCGGATTGTCGGACATAAAATAAAATACATCCATGCAATTGAAGACAGCATTAGGCGCGTTGACCCTCTTTTTTTTAATTGCCTGCAAAGGGAAGGTAACCATGACTGCAAAGCAGTATAGTGATGAGATTGCAGGTTTGGAGCAAAGTCTTGCTGAGCCCATACGGCAAACAGAAAATAAAATTAAAACATGTGCAGACAGTGCTGATTATAAATGTGTTTCGGCAGCTGCGGAGAAGATGGAAACCGTGATACAGGAGAAAGTAGACCGGATCGAAAATATTGATGTTTCCAAATTTACGGGCGGAGATGATTTTAAAACCGTGGCTGTCCGGTACTTTGAATATTTTAAAGGATTATATACCGCCTACAGGGCAATTGGTGATGCCCCGGATGAAGCGGCCCGTATTGAAGCCAGTAACCGGATGAACCAGGTGCTGACTGCGCAGGAAGAGGTGATCCTTCGCCTGCAGGAGACACAGGTCCGGTTTGCTGCAGAAAATGGATTTATACTGGAAAGAACACCGGAGGCTCAACCCGGCGCTAATCCATAATCCGGAAAACAGGATAGCGCATAAAATCGGGATCTTTATACGGCGATTGATTGAATATAAAGGTGAGTTGTGCTGCAGCACTGTTTGCAAAAGCGGTATCAGATCTGCGCTTTTCTTCAAGGGCGGTCCGGAGCGCAGCGTTTCCCTTTAGATATCCGGCTGCAATGTCTTCGTAATTGTATGCAGAATACCATTCCTTATTGTTTAAGACCCCGTCAAAAAAGTTCCAGGCAAAATAACTGTCTTCATAATAGGGCTCCAGTGTTTCAAACAGGAAGCGATTGGCCGCCTGGTTCATCGGGATCCACCAATCTCCTTTTCTAAAACGAAGCTGCTGCTCTTTTGCTTCCACTTCCACATCCGTATTGGCATGATGCATTTGGTAGGGCGTTGGGGAAGACCGGTATTTTGTGATATAATAGGCCTGCACGGTTATCGTGGTATCCCGGGTCAGCTGCTGCATTTTTATCTTATTTGCCTTTAAGCGGTCGGTTACTTTCCACCAACCCTGCGGAATGATATAGGCCCGTGGTTTGGTTACAAAACGCTGTGGCCGGTATACATTATAAAAGGGGATCTGCCGGGTAAACGGTTTGGTGCGATCGTAGTAAAGCCTTGGTAGGCCAGATACCTCACTTTTTTTCCGGGTAGCTTCGTATCCTTTAAAGGTAATGGTGGTGGCCGCGGCCGAATCCAGTTTGTATTGCGCCGGAAAAGATACGGCACGCGTGGCTTCTGCACGGGCTTCCCGCCTCAGCTGTTGGATCTCATGACCATGAGCTGCCGCAAAGCCGATAAAACTTTTCATTAGCGCATAAGTGGCTTTTACGCGCTGGGGATAGGGCTTCAGCATATGCGTTTCCGGTACAAATGCAAAAGAATGAAAGAGCGTTGCATAACCGCTGGCATAACGGGGACTGTCCCAGAATGCGGACCAGCCATTGGTAACCGCATCTCCAAAATCATTCACATAAGGAATGAGGTCAAAACCTTCTTGCTGCATGCGGCTGTAAAGCTCCGGCTCAAATTGCCGGTTCATAAATTCCCCCATTTTTCCACCCAGTTTATTATGCTGAGATGAGAGGAGCGTCATTACATGCTGGTAGTCGGCTCCATTGCTTACATGATTGTCTACAAATATATCGGGATCTACCTGGTGAAAGATTTCAGTAAAGGCCAGGGCATCCCGGGTATCACATTTTATAAAATCCCGGTTCAGGTCCAGATTTTGGGAATTGCCTCTCGATCCGAATGCGTCCGGGCCATCCTGGTCTACCCGGTAATAAGCACTGCGGTTCAGACAGCCCCCGATATTGTAAACCGGTATCAGGGCCAGCACCACGTTATCCGGAAGCCGGAGCCTTTGCTCCGCAATATCACGTGCCAGCAGCATTGATGCGTCAATGCCATCCGGCTCCCCGGGATGGATGCCATTATTAATCAGCAGTACGGTCTTTTTCTGTTGATGCGCTTTTTCAAAACTGATGACCGGCTGGTTACTGATGGTTACCAGGTGTAGCGGAAACCCTGCATCTGTCATGCCCATCGGGCGCATCTGCACCTTGTCCGATCGTTTGTCAAGCTGTTGCCACCATTGAATAACTCCGGCATATTCGGGTGTTTGCTTCCCGTTGCTGGTTTCAAAAACAGTCGTAAGCTTTTGCGCAGGTGCTGCCACGGCAAAGAAGATCATTGCCAGGAAAAGAAAAGAAATGCGGGTCATAATCAATGCAAATAAAAAGGAAGTTAGAGGCTGCTTCTCATGGCCAGTTGCCGTTTGTACAACTGGATCGTATTTTCAAAACCCAGGTACAGTGCATCACAGATCAACGCATGGCCAATACTTACTTCATCGAGCCAGGGAATCTGCTGACTGAAATAATTCAGGTTGTTTAAATCCAGGTCGTGCCCGGCATTGAGCCCCAGTCCCAGCTCCCGGGCTTTTTCAGCAGCGGCCAAATACGGAGCGATGGCCGCCTCCCGGTTTTGCGGAAAGTTTCGGGCATAGGCTTCTGTATACAGCTCGATCCGGTCGGTTCCCACGGCTGCCGCACCTTCCACCATTCGCGGATCAGGATCTACAAAAATAGATACCCTTATACCTGCGGACTTAAAAATGCCGATGGTTTCTTCCAGGTATTGCTGATGCTGAATGGTGTCCCATCCATGGTCCGATGTTAACTGCCCCGTGGCATCCGGAACAAGGGTTACCTGGTGGGGTTTTACTTCGAGCACCAGGTCGATAAACTTTTGCTCACGGCTGTTTCCTTCAATATTAAATTCGGTGGTCAGCAGCGGTTTTAAATCATGCACATCTTTATAGCGGATATGCCGTTCATCCGGCCGGGGATGAACCGTGATGCCATCCGCGCCGAAATTTTCCGCATCCAGCGCCATTTTGATAAGATCCGGATTGTCGCCACCACGGGAATTCCGGAGCGTAGCAATTTTATTAATATTGACCGATAATTTTGTCATCATTGATATATTTAATAGAGGGACCGGTTCTGATATAAAGCCGCTTCAAAGCCCCTTTGCGCTGCCCTTGTTGCAATGTACACTATTTTGTGCTTTTCCCGGGATGAAACCGGTGGAAGCATATCAGAACTTCGGGGATTGTATTAAGATCCGGAAGTTCAACTTTTATTTTTAAAAATTGTGTTACCGGCTGGTGGGGGTATGACTTAATACGCAGACAAATTGGCCCGGATTGCGGACTCTTTTTGCGCGGGTGTAAGGCTGTGTTGATTTCCGTAAAGGGCATCTTCCCATCCGCCATAGGTTGGGTTGGGAAGGATGATAAACCGTGTGCCAAATGCGGCGGCATTCTCCTTTACCTGCTCCAGCCGTTCTGCTGTTGTTTTTTTATCCCAGAGATTACTAAAGTCTGCGAGGTTGTCGCCCAGCAGTAAAAGAATGGAATAGCGCATAGCGATGGACAACCGGCGTTTTTCTTTTGAAGATTCACCCTGCATCATAATCAGGTGTTCGTTGTCTGCAAAAGGATAGCGGTATTTTTTAAGGTTCGCCATGGTGCCGGCACGTTCCTGCTCGCCCCGGTTGGTAATATAAAAGACCGTAACGCCTTTTGAAGCCGCATAGTTAAAGAAATCAACACTTCCCGGAAGCGGAAGGGCAGCTCCTTTTCCGGTCCATTCCTGCCATGTTTTGCTGTCATAATCCTTGCCCTGCAAGGCCTGCCGAACAGCATAGGGACTATTATCCAGGAAGGTTTCGTCAATATCGGTAATAATTGCAGGTGGTTTCTCCGATGATGCCAGTGGCAGGGAACGATCCAGGCTCATCCGGGCCGTATTATAGGCCTGGTAGCAAAGCGCGGCATACTCTGCGGCTTTTTGCTGGTACAGGGAGCTCCAAAGCTTTCCGTTTGTAGTTGTTTTTGAAGTATCCGGCTGCTGCACTAACTGCCGGGAGGATGTGCAGGCACAAAGCACGGCCAGGAGTATGGTCTTTAGCGTGTTTGTTATGGCTGCCCTTGTATTTTTCACGGGGGAAATAAAAACTACCATGTGTAAAATTTTTTATGAGGCTTCATTGTAAAAACGTTACACATGGTAGCTGCGCCGCGTGCGGCCCTTAATTATTCAGCACGCCTTCTTCCAGTTCGGTAACTAATAATTCCTGGTTATCGGTAACCCATTCCGGCATTGACATTTTAGTGGTAAGCTGCCACTCATTGTCTTCCTTCAGCAGCCTGAAAAATAAGCGGTTTCCACGGTCATCCGCTGTATCTACATCAAACACATAGCTGCCGGCATTGTTGTTTTTCCGGTAATTAAATTCTCGTAATCTGCCATTGATTTTTATCAGGCGGGTAAAATGTACAATTTTATTAAATGAAGTATGCATAAGTTATATCTATCAATTTTTGTGCTAACTTATCGTGTATACATTTCAATCACCATTTTCATAAAATATAACACGGACGTCAGCGCCATCAGGCCGTCTAAAATAAAATAAAAAAGGTAATCATTTTTAGATTTTATTGCGAAGGGATACAGCAGGTAGGTGAGCACCGCCGGCAGGGCCAGAAAGATGAAATGTATAAGGTCTTGAGTATAAGTATATAGTATGTAAGAACCTGTAATGTTTATAAGAATAAACAAGATGAAAATTATTTTTATTTTTTCGAGCGGCAGTATGGTCACCAGGCTTTTTATTCCTGTTTGCTTGTCAAATTGTTTATCCCTCAGGTCAAAGAGAATGCAAATGGCAAAAATCAGCGCAAACCGGTCGGCCACATAGATATAATGTCGCGTTTGCCAGGTGATCTGCTGTACAAAAAAGGTTAGCGCGGTAGTTACATAGGTCCACATGGCCGCCAGTAAAAAGGTTTTGCCAAGGATGTACCGTTGCAGCGACCGGAAAAAACGATGCGGAAATTTTGGAGCGGTATACATTACGGTTAACCCCCCGGCGGGCAGGATGTACAGCCAGTAGGGTTTTAAACGGATGAGGAAGAAGGCGGTGCCTATGGCGCTGATGACAAAAAAAACAGCGTGCACTCTTTTATGCTGCCGGAGCCAATCCGTACGGCTGGCTGTAACTTCTACATCCGCATTGGTAAGGTACCAGTGAATGCTATAACTGGAAAGCGTAGAAAAAAAGACAAATGCGGCATAGTCTGCCGGAAGTTTGCCAATATCGAAAACCGCAACTGTACAAAGACACATGGCCACTGCGCAGCATGCGATGAACAGGTTGCTGAAAATGATAAAATCAAAAAAAACTTTGCCCTTTGCTGTCATGAGAACCGGGTTTCTGCTGCAAACTTAATCCTTTATTATCTGTGCCCTATTTGTATTTTTGCGGCATCTCTCATGAAATTGGAAGCGTTGAAAGAATCAGTATTTACTGTTGATGCGGCAGGGTTCGAAGCCCTGGCAAAGGAGGTGTTCCTGTTTCAATATCAGCACAATAAAATATACCGGAGTTATGCGGACGCTATCGGGTGTAAGGCGGGTACCGTTTCCCGGCTTTCTGATATCCCTTTCCTGCCCATCCGGTTCTTTAAAACACACGAAGTGACCGCTACCGCTTTTGAGCCCGAAGTATATTTTGAAAGCAGCGGCACTACCGGTACCGTTAACAGCCGGCATCTGGTAAAAGAGTCCGCTTTATATACTCAAAGTTTTACAAACGCCTTTGAGCTGTTTTACGGACCGGCAACGGACTTTTGCATCCTGGGCCTGCTGCCTTCTTACCTGGAGCGGGGACATTCTTCGCTGGTTTTTATGGTAGACCAGCTGATCCGCGACAGCAAACATCCGCAAAGTGGTTTTTACCTTCATGATGTTGCATCCCTGGCTCAAACGTTGCAGCAACTGGAGGAACGTGGGCAAAAGACCCTGCTGATTGGGGTAACCTATGCGCTGCTTGATTTTGCCGCGCAGTTTCCCCGGGAACTGAAACATACCATTGTTATGGAAACTGGTGGTATGAAAGGACGAAGACGCGAGCTGATCCGTGCAGAGGTGCACGATGAGCTGAAGCGAAATTTTGGCATACCAGTGGTGCACTCTGAATATGGTATGACGGAGCTGCTCTCCCAGGCCTATTCAAAAGGAGCGGGTATTTTTAATACGCCACCCTGGATGCGGATGGTGCTGAGGGAGGAAGAAGATCCGCTTTCGGTTATCACCCGGCCGGCCCGTGGTGTATTGAATATTATTGACCTGGCAAATATTTATTCCTGCAGCTTTATCGCAACGGACGACCTGGGCATCGTACATGCCAACGGGACCTTTGAGGTATTGGGCAGAAGGGACAACAGCGATATACGCGGCTGTAGCCTGCTGGCGCTCTGAACGGTTTAAGAAGATCAGCGCTTCATGCTTTTAGAATTATGAAATCAAAAATCCTTTTTCTTTTATTGCTGCAGGGCATCTGCCAGTGGCTGGGTGCACAGGTGCAGGAAGCTGTGCAGGATTCACTGGAAAATGAGCGCCTGGCGCAGATGGTAACCCTTTCGGAAGTGGTGATCAATAACAAACTGAATGTACCGGGTTTCATCGACCGTGTTAAAAAAGATACGAGCTTTTATAAGGCGTTTAAAAATTTAAGGGTGCTTAGCTTCTCTTCATTAAACAATATTGTAATGAAGGATAAGCGTGGGCAGCAGATCGCATCGCTCAACAGTAAAACCCATCAGACCTACCAGGGTGGCTGTCGTACCATGACAAAAGAATATGAGAACACAACGGGCGATATGCTGGATAAGAACGGTGATTATAATTACTATACGGCTGAATTATATGCCGGCCTTTTCTTTACCACGGGAAAAGTGTGCGGGGAAACAAATATTGTAGGAAATGCCGGTTTAAATCCCAGGGAAAAATCCGGTATTGAAAAACGTAAAGAGCAGTTGAAGATGTTGTTTTTTAATCCGGGAAAAAAGATCCCGGGCATTCCGCTGATGGGTGAAAAGAGCAATATATTTGATCCCCGCATTGCGGATCTTTATGATTATACCATTGACTATGTTTCGTACAATGGCAAGAATGCCTATAAATTTGAGATTAAGGCCAAGGCGGGCTTGAGCGGATCGGACCGGAGCCGGATCGTATATGATCAGATGACCACCTGGTTTAACGACCATAGTTTTGAAATCATGGGTCGTAGCTATGACCTGAGCTATAATACCGGCGCCTATGATTTTGATGTACATATGGAGGTAGCATTAACAAAGGTGGGGCGCCTGCTCGTGCCTTCGGTGCTTCGCTATATCGGTAACTGGGATGTGATCTTTAAAAAAAGAGAACGGGGCATGTTTACGGCTACTTTGTTTAATTTCAGATAGCATGCTGCGGTTTGTGTAAACCGGCTGTTCAGGGTTTATAAAACGATACCTGTGTGCCATCAAAAATCTTCGATTTCCGATGCGGTTCTTCCTGAATTATGTTGTACTTTCCCTTTCTTAACAAGACGACTATGCGATTTTTTTCTCTTTTAGCAATGCTGCTGGGGTGGATAACGGTTCATGGGCAAACGGCTCAAAAGCTTACGGCGGCGATGGATGTATTTAATGCCGATGCGCAATTGAAATATGCGTTGAGCTCGCTGTATGTGATTGAAGCCTCAAGCGGAAACGTGGTTTTTGATCAGAACAGCAAAACAGGGATGGCAACGGCTTCCACAGAAAAGATCGTAACCGCCGCTACAGCGTTTGATATTTTGGGCGCAGATTACCGGTACCAAACCCGGTTTGGCATTGTGAACACGCCCCGGGGAAAGAGCCTGTATATTGAGCCGGCCGGAGATCCCAGTTTGGCCAGCTGGCGCTGGACGGAAACAAAGGATAGCGCCTTCCTTACAAGACTTAAGACCGCATTGCAGCGGGAGGGGATTAAAGAACTGAATAACGTGGTGATCTATACCGGCAAATGGGGCGATGAAACCATACCGGAGGGCTGGATCTGGCAGGATCTCGGCAATTATTATGGCGCCGGCGCACAGGCGCTCAACTGGAGAGAGAACCAGTTTGACCTGGTATTAAAGTCGGGCACTGCGTTGGGTAGTCCTGTTTCTGTGGTAAAAACCATTCCTTATCTCTATGATTACCGGATCACTTCACAGGCTACGGCTGCTGAAAAAAATTCGGGTGATAACAGTACTTTGTTTTATCCTTCTATGGGCCGGCAAACGGGATTGCTAACCGGTACCATTCCCGCAGGTCAGAACGCATTTGTGGTATCCGGATCGATCTATGACCCTGCCAACCAGTTTGTAAAAACGGTGATCAGCAGCCTTAAAGGTACGGTTCGTTTCTCCAGCAATGAAGGAGCGACAACGAACAGGGAAGCGGGGAATGTAAAATGGGTTTACACCAACAGCTCCCCGGAACTTTCAAAGATCATCTACTGGTTTTTACGAAAGAGCATCAATCTTTATGGAGAAGCTTTGTTACGCACCGTAGGGCTAAACCGGAAAGGTATGGCCACTACCGATAACGGAATTGCAGCAATTCAGGAACATTGGAAAACAAGAGGTGTGGATGCGGATGAACTGCATTTGTATGACGGATCCGGGTTATCGCCGCAGAACAGGATCACAACAAGAGCACAGGTTACTATTTTAAGGTATGCCCGGGAGCAACCCTGGTTTGCGGATTATTATGAGGGCTTCCCCTTGTACAATGATATGAAGATGAAAAGCGGCACCATCAACCGGGTTAAAGGCTTTTCCGGGTATCAAAAATCCAGGGATGGAAAAGACTATATTTTTTCGTTCCTCGTGAACAATTACAGCGGAAGCCAGATGGCGCTGGTACGGAAAATGTATAAGGTGCTGGATGAGCTGAAGTAGTGAATGGGCAGTAGGCAATAGGTAATAGTGAATAGGTAATAGTGAATAGGCAATGGGCAGTGGTGAATAGTCAATAGTGAATCGATTCCGTCTGGGGTAAACGATTTTAAGGGATGGCTGCAGGTACGCGGGTTGCGCCTGCGGCGTTTTCTCTGCGGTATTTTGGGTACGATTAAAGCTGGTGCTAAAGCTGCGAATCAGGGGCTTTAAGGAACAACATTAAGTAGTGAACCGGAAATCAACGAATCATTTTTATATAAAATAGTTTATACAATGAAATTTAATCCATCAAGATATACCGAAATGCAATACCGCCGCTGCGGTGCATCGGGTTTAAAACTGCCGGCTATTTCGCTGGGACTCTGGCATAACTTCGGTGATGTGGATGATGAAAAAGTGTATCGTAAAACCTTGCATACGGCATTTGATGCCGGTATCACCCATTTTGACCTGGCCAATAATTATGGTCCGCCCCCCGGATCTGCGGAAACCAATTTTGGTAAGATCCTGCATACGGATTTTAAACATCACCGGGATGAGCTGATCATTTCTACCAAGGCCGGGTATACGATGTGGGAAGGACCTTATGGCGATTGGGGATCAAAAAAATACCTGGTATCGAGCCTCGATCAAAGTCTTAAGCGCATGAAGCTGGAATATGTTGATATTTTTTATCATCACCGGCCGGATCCCGAAACCCCGCTGGAAGAAACAATGGCAGCACTGGATCTGATCGTGCGGCAGGGCAAGGCCTTATATGCAGGGATCTCTAACTACCGGAAAGAAGAGGCCGCCGCGGCATTTAAAATACTGAAAAAACTGGGCACGCCCTGCGTGATCCATCAGCCCAAATACTCAATGTTTGAGCGCTGGGTAGAGGATGGATTGCTGGACCTGCTGGGAAAGGAAGGCGTTGGTTGCATTCCTTTTTCACCGCTGGCCCAGGGACTGCTGACCAACCGGTACCTGAAAGGCATTCCTAAAAATTCAAGAGCTGCTAAAAAGCATGGCTTTCTGCAAAAGGAACAGATCACGAAGGAACGGCTGCAGCAGATACAGGAGTTGCATACACTTGCGGCTAAACGGGAGCAAAGTCTTGCTCAAATGGCACTGGCCTGGCTTCTGAAAGATCCGCGGGTCACATCGGTGCTGGTTGGGGCTTCCTCCAGCGCACAATTGCTGGATTCTGTAAGTTGTCTTAAAAACAGTACCTTTAGTATAACAGAATTGAACCAGATCGCCCGGATCCTGAACAGGCATCCATAATGGTATCCTGATCCGGCTTTAAAAGCACTACTCATGAAAATAAACGGTCAATTTTTTCTATTGCCTTTGTTCTGCGTGATCCTGCTTGCCGGTTTTTCAAAACCGGTTGCAAAAAAGTCGGTCACCGGAAGCTGGAAGTACACCAGGGGTAATGAAACCTGGATGCTGATGGCGGCAGACCAGTATTGCATGATTGCACATTATGATGCTACCGGCAAAAAGTTTTTCAAAACCTTCGGTGGATTTCAGTACCTGGATAAGGGAACATTACAGCTTAATTACCGTTTTCATTCCGAGGATAAAAGTAAAACCGGCACCACCGGTGCTTTTGTGTGGAATGTAAAAGATGGTTATGTTGAAAGTAACCTGTCTGGCGAAACCGGCAAATGGATCCCGGCAGGAACCGCCAGCAGTGAACGAACCGGCGTTTGGCGGATCACCGGACGTAAAGAAGGAAACAACCTCCGGGAAATGCAACTGGCACCAAGACGCACCCTGAAATTTCTTACGGATGACCGTTTTCAGTGGGCGGCCATCAATATAGAAACGGGCGAATTTTCCGGCACGGGCGGAGGCACCTACACATTTAAGAATGGAGTGTATACAGAAACGATCGCCTTCTTTTCGAGAGATAGTTCCAGGGTAGGCATGTCCCTTCAATTTAAAGACCACCTGGAGGATGGACATTGGATCCATACCGGGTTGAGTTCCAAAGGCGATCCGATCTATGAAGTTTGGTCCAAGACAGCTGAAACAGAACGATAAGAAAAAATACAGATTCCGACAAAAAACATATACCTTTGTGACAAATGACACAATTATGAAAAAAAACATAAAGCGATATCCCGTTATCGAAGACCCGCCCCTTTCAATGGTCTCTGATTTTGAGGCTATTTATGAAATACCTGATAAAACCACCAAAAGAACGCCTGCAGTAAAAGATTTCACCTACACACATTTTAAGCGAATAGCAGACCGGGCACCTTTCAGTTTGAATGAATGGGCGGATCTTCTTTACATCTCCGAGCGCTCGCTTCACCGCTACGCAAAAGAAGGCGATGGTTTTAATGGATTGCAAATAGAGCGGATCCTTTTACTTGCAAAGCTCATTGATATCGGGAATGAATTTTTTGGCAAAGAGGGCTTTCGCCAGTGGTTGCACAGCCGGCCTTTTTCACTGAATGGGGCTACGGTCAAAGAATTGCTCACCACTCATACCGGAATTCAGGAGGTTATAGATCTCCTTCATCGTTTAGAACACGGAATTTCTGCCTGATGTTTATTTATCGCCTGGTACACGCACCCTACAGGGAAGATATATCTGGTTTTGGCGCTTTCCTTTACGGAGGACGCTGGAACTCGAAAGGGGTATATGCGTTGTACACCGCTGAACATATCTCCCTTGCAGTGCTGGAGATTGTTGTTAACTACGACAGGGGCCTGTATAAAATGCTGCCGGAGTATTATCTTCTAACGCTGAAGGCGCCGGAAAGCCGGATGGTGCAGGTGCAACCACATGTATTAAAAGAAAAGTGGGTGGAGGATTTTGAATATACCCGGTTTATGGGCGACCAGTTCCTGCTTCAACAAACACACCTTGCCATGAGGGTTCCCTCAGCTGTAATCCCTGAAGAATCGAACCTGCTGTTAAACCCACAGCATCCTGAATTTAAGAAAATAAAAATTGTAGACGCCCGGCCTTACGGGCTGGATAACCGGTTGTTTGGATAGCTGCTTTAAGGCGCTGCAGGTTCCAGGTTGGATTCCGGGTTTACGCTTGATGCTGTTTTTTTATTTCCCTATTTTTCAACCTTCTCCCGAGGGCCGGAATTTACTCTGAGCTGAAATCTGACAACCGGGTGCTTTAAAAAGCGGCTGGTTTCAGGTTTAAGCCTGTCCGCTCATCCAGATCGAACAGCAGGTTCATATTTTGTACTGCTTGTCCGCTGGCACCTTTCAGCAGGTTATCTGCCGCAGAATGCACTACCAGCTTTGAACCAACCTTTTCCAGCTGGATCACTACTTTATTGGTGTTTACGATCTGTTTCAGGAAAATGGGCGCCCGGCTTACCACGGTAAAGGGATGGCCGCTGTAAAAGTTTTCAAACAGCACATAAAGCTCTTCCAGCGAAAGATCGGTTGTGATGGTTGAGCTGATAAAAATGCCTCTTGTAAAATCGCCCCTCCAGGGTACAAAGCTCAAATCGATCTCCGTGCCCGGTTGTAACTGATCCAGCGATTCGCCGATTTCACCAAGATGCTGGTGCGTAAGTGTTTTATACGCCTGTATATTATTGGCCCGCCAGCTGAAATGGGAGGTAGCGGCCAGTTTCTGACCTGCACCTGTAGAGCCGGTGATGCCGGTTGTATAAATTTCTTTGAGAACACCTGTATGGGCCAGTGGTAACAATCCCAGCTGGATGGTTGTTGCAAAACAGCCCGGGTTGGCAATGTTCTGCGCTTTTTTAATGGCTTCGCGGTTCAGTTCTGGAAGACCATACACAAAGGTCCGGTTCAGCTCCGGCTGGCTGGCATCTTTCCGTAACCGGAAATCATTGGCCAGGTCGATGATCCTGATAGCAGCATCAATTGGTGTTTCTTTTAAGAATTTTGTAGATTCTCCGTGGCCCAGGCAAAGAAACAGCACATCAATATCCTGCGAGATGGCATCTGTAAACTGAAGCTCGGTATCCCCAACAAGATCTGCATGTACATCCGTAACCGGCTTGCCCGCGTTACTGCGGCTATGAATAAAGGAAATGGTTACAAAAGGATGGTTGATCAATAAACGGATCAATTCACCACCGGTATATCCTGCACCACCAATAATTCCAGCTTTTATATGCATGCCTTTCTGTTTTGTTGTTTGATTTTCAACGTTACAAATTTAAGCGATCCTGTTCGGTTAACGGGTGTGAACAAACAAGAAATTCCAGCAATTCCTTTTCCCCGTTGAAAATACGGTGTTGCTGGCCGGCATGGATCTCAATGCCCTGGCCGGCACTTATTGTAAAATACTCCTGGTCAATTTCAAAAGAAGCCGTCCCTTCCAGGATATAAAAGAACTGGGCGGCCTTGTTGTGCAAATGCAACTGTTCTCCCTTGCCGGGAGGTATCCGTTCTTTTTTTATTGAAAAAGCAGTGTTACTACTCAGCACAAAGGCTTCGCATCCTGCTCCCCATTGATACGATGATACGGGTGCATTACTGCTGACTACTTTATTTTTCTTCCCGGGCACCTTCTTTTATCAGATGATAGATCGATGTCTGGTTGCCGAATATCCTGGTAAAACCTTTTACATCTTCTCCTGTAAAACTTCTGTTTGCTTCGCCGTAGCTGCCAAACGCATTATTCATAAGATCGTATGGGCTTTCAATGCCCAATACCTGGTACCGGTAGGGGTGCAGCTGTAGAAATACATCACCGGTTACATTGCGCTGACTGCTTTGGAGGTAGGCCTCAATATCCCGCATTACCGGATCCAGGATCTGCCCTTCATGTAACCAGGTTCCGTAAAACTGGGAGATCTGGTCTTTCCATTGCAACTGCCATTTGGTTAAAACATGTTTCTCCAGGGCATGGTGCGCTTTAATAATGAGGATCGGTGCTGCTGCTTCAAAACCAACGCGGCCTTTAATACCGATAATGGTATCGCCTACATGGATATCACGGCCAATGCCGTAGGGGCCGGCAATTTTTTGCAGGTATTGGATCGCTTCTGTGGGATGGTTAAACTGCTGATCGTTTACACTTTTAAGCTCACCTTCCTCAAACAAAAGCTTTACAGCCTCCGTGCCGGTTTGGGTTACCTGCGTAGGCCAGGCTTCATCGGGCAGGTAGCCATTGGATGTAAGGGTTTCCTTACCGCCAACACTGGTACCCCAGAGGCCTTTGTTGATGGAGTAAACCGATTTTTCAAAGTTCATTTCCACCCCTTTGCTTTTTAAGTATTCCACTTCTGCGGCACGGCTGAGGTTCATATCCCGGATGGGGGTAATGATTTCTATTTCGGGAGCCATAATATGAAACACCATATCGAACCGCACCTGGTCATTTCCCGCGCCGGTGCTGCCATGTGCAATAGCATCTGCGTTGAGTTCCCGCGCATAGTTGGCAATATGCAGGGCCTGGCTCAGGCGCTCCGCAGATACACTTAGCGGGTAGGTATTGTTCTTCAGTACATTTCCGTATATCAGGTACCGGATAATGGAATCATAATAATTTTTAACAGCATCCACTGTTTTGTGCGATTTTACGCCCAGTTTTTTTGCATGCTCCTCTATCTTTTTTAATTCATCCTCGCTAAAGCCCCCGGTATTTACAATGATGCTGTGTACCTCGTACCCTTTTTCTTCGGTCAGGTATTTTACGCAATAGGATGTATCTAAACCACCACTAAAACCCAGTACAACTTTCTTTGCCATAGTATTATTAACTTATGATTTGATTTAAATGATGCAGCAAATGACGAATATAGTCTTGTGCAATATATTCTATTGTGCAAAGTTCTGTATTCATGTAAGCTGTTAATGTCTTCTTTTCCTCAGGAAAATTTTTCAGGATGGAACCGATCTGTTTGTTTGATAATTGCCATAAACCAAGCAGGTCTTCCTGGCTCCATTCATTGTAGCATTGTGCCTTTACCCATTCATCCTGGTTGTAGGCTATATTAGGTTCTGGCTCGTATTGAACGCTGATGAATCGCTGAATATTATTTTCGGCGGAATCGATCAGATGTCCCGGTATTTCTTTCTTACTCCATTTGTCTTTACCCGGTTTCAATGAAAGCGAAGGGGCATCTATATGCTGAATTTTTTCAGTATACCGGTTTATAATCGTTGCTAATTGTTCAGCAATTGCCCGCATCAAAATTTCAGTTATAAATGAAACACACTTTTAAAAAAAGACTTTAATGTTCCGCCTCCGCTGCCGCCGCCGGCTTTATCTTTTTTACGAAAGGCCTTCAGGAATTTCCATTGTTTAAAACGCTGCAGCCGCTCCAGACCTGTTTTGTTTTCTTCAAAGAAGGCCTTGGTCTCTTCCGGTTCGTAATGATCTTTGGGATCGTACAACATGGCGGTGCACATACAGTTCTTACGGTCCTTGCTCATAAGGATCTCGTAGTTAACACAGCTTTTGCAGCCGGCCCAAAACTGTTCGTCTTGCGTAAGTTCTGAATAGGTTACGGGCTCATAACCTAATTCGCTGTTGATCTTCATTACAGCCAGGCCGGTAGTTAACCCAAAGATCTTGGCTTCGGGGAACAATTTCCGGCTAAGCTTAAAAATCGTATGCTTGATCTTTTTGGCAACACCGCTTTTACGGAAATGCGGTGCAACGATCAACCCGGAATTGGCTACATATTCGCCATGGCTCCAGGTTTCGATATAACAAAAACCAACCCAATCGCCACTCTCTGTAAGGGCGATCACGGCCTTGCCTTCGTCGATCTTTTTTTCAATGTATTCCGGACTTCTTTTGGCAATGCCGGTACCCCGGGCTTTTGCCGATGATTCCATTTCGTCCGTAATAATGGTTGAATATTTTTTATCAGCAGCTTCAGCTACTCTTACGATAATGTCCTGATTGAGATTGTCCACGATGTGTAATTAAAATGAATTTGCGGGAGACCAGTCCTGATAAGTTTTTTTCGGAGCTTTTTCACTGACAGGGCCCAGGTCAGGGGGTTGTCCTGTCAGCAATCAGGACAGCGCATCGGTCGTGGAAAACATACGGCTACGTCAAATCCCACAGCGTAAATCCCTGTGGTGATATTTGCATGAAAAGCAACGTGTTTTGTATGTTTTAAAAAGTTATTCATTTAAAAACAAATTGTACTTTCGAAGTACAAAAATAATGCAATATTGAATATTGCACATTAAATTTTTTAATTAAACCATTTTTTATGGAAACCTTACCAATTGAGAACCAAAAGAAAACAAACAATCGTTCAGGTTGTCGCCGGTATTTTTTCGTGGGCCTCCTGGTGTTTATCATTGCGGCCGGTGGTTATGTTTACTGGAATTACTACAATGTGTTTGGTGATGGTGTAAAATCGGGTATCCTGAAAAATGTGGTACGCAAAGGACAGCTCTTTAAAACATTTGAGGGAGAACTGATCCAGGCAGGTATTAAGGGCGCATTGGGCGGCGGTGCACAGTCTAACAATTTTGTTTTTTCTATCGAGAACAAACACATTTATGATACGCTGGCCATGCACAGCGGTAAGCGTTTTGACCTGCACTATAAAGAATATCGCGGAGCACTGCCCTGGAGAGGCAATACGGTGTATATTGTAGATAGTATTCTCTCTATGACGGATGGCGGCGTGTCACCGTTTTAATAAAAAAATAGCAGGCCGCTTGTGCAGGTCGGGGATTGTTTTTTGCCACTGCTGAATGGTTTTTGTCTGGATCAATTCCTGCGCGCCGGTAATATCGACCGCAATACACAGCATGGTTTGTGGCTGACATTGTTTTAGCAGGGTTTCCAGTAACTGGTTGTTCCGATACGGGGTTTCAATAAAGATCTGGGTGCTGTTCTTGCGCTGCGATTCGCTTTCCAATTCCTTGATGGCTTTTATCCTTTGTCCGTTATCAATGGGCAGGTAACCGATAAAACTGAATTGCTGTCCATTTAACCCACTGGCCATCAGGGATAGCAAAATAGAGCTGGGCCCCACCAGCGGAACTACCTGCGCCCCGGCTTCCTGAGCCGCGGCAACCAGGAGCTGCCCCGGGTCTGCCACACCCGGACAACCGGCCTCACTGATGATACCGATCGTTTTCCCTTCTTTTAGTTTTTGCCGGAATTGCTGCAATACGCTTGCTTCATCTTTCTGGATACCAAACCATTCAAAATGGTCGATGACAATTTCTTTTTTTAACTGCTTTAAATAGCGCCGGGCGGTTCGCTCGTTTTCTACAAAAAGGACCGCGCATTTTTCGATGGCGTCCAACAGGTAAGCAGGCAATACCTCCAGGTTACTTTCATGGAGGTAAGTAGGGATCAGGTAAATCGTAGCTGTCATACGGCAATGTTACAATAAAAAAGATCGCTCTTCGAAACTTTAAGTTTCGAAGAGCGATCTTTTTTTACTATTTGTTTTACACAACACCCTGCGAAAGCATGGCTTCTGCCACTTTCACAAATCCACCGATATTGGCGCCTTTCTCATAATTGATATGGCCATCCTTCTCGTGCCCGTGTTTCATACAAATGTGGTGGATATCGCTCATGATCTCTTTCAGCTTATTATCGACCTTGGTTCTTCCCCAGGAGTAACGCTGAGAGTTTTGCGACATTTCAAGACCGGAAACAGCCACGCCGCCGGCGTTTGCAGCCTTACCGGGTGCGTACAATACTTTTGCCTGGTGAAACGCAGCTACGGCTTCCGGAGTACAAGGCATATTGGCGCCTTCCGCTACACAGATACAGCCGTTTTGAATCAGCATTTCTGCATCCGCTCCATCCAGCTCATTTTGGGTGGCATTGGGAAGCGCGATATCACATTTAATTCTCCAGGGCTTTTCTCCAGGGAAAAATTCGCAGGAATAGCGTTGCGCATATTCCTTAATACGTCCGCGCTGATTATCTTTCAGATCCTTGATATATTCCAGCTTTTCCTGGTCGATGCCCACCGGGTCATAAATAAACCCTTCAGAGTCGGACATGGTTAATACCTTGGCTCCTTTTTCAATACATTTTTCTGCGGCAAACTGCGCCACATTACCCGATCCGGAGATGAGTACTCTTTTTCCTAACAAAGAATCGTCCTGTACTTTCAGCATCTCTTCCACAAAGTAAATCAGGCCATAGCCGGTAGCTTCGGGCCTTATCAGGCTGCCGCCCCATTCAAACGCCTTCCCGGTAAGTACCCCGTTAAACGTACCGGTAATGCGTTTGTATTGGCCAAACAGGTAACCGATTTCGCGTTTACCCACACCAATATCGCCCGCAGGGATATCAATATCATCCCCAACGTGCCGGTACAATTCGGTCATAAAACTCTGGCAGAATTTCATGATCTCGTTATCGGATTTTCCTTTGGGATCAAAATCAGACCCGCCTTTTCCTCCGCCCATGGGCAAACCGGTAAGACTGTTTTTAAAAACCTGCTCAAATGCCAGGAATTTTAAAACACTAAGCGTTACCGTCGGGTGAAACCGCAGTCCGCCCTTGTAGGGGCCGATGGAACTGTTCATCTGAACCCGGAATCCGCGGTTTACCTGAACTTCGCCCTTATCATCAAGCCAGGGCACGCGGAACATTACCACCCGTTCCGGTTCCACGATCCGTTCTAAAATCTTGTTGTCTTTGTATTTTGGCTGCGTTTCAATATAAGGGATGATTGATTCTGCAACTTCGGCAACTGCCTGTAAAAACTCCGGCTCTCCAGCGTTTCTTGCACTTACCTTTTCGATAAAAGGCTTGATTGATTCATTCATATTTTAAAATAACTAAGATGGATTTAGTCCGGAAAAGTACAAAAATATTTTTTTAACACGCATTAGTTTTCTTGAAATATTTACACGGAATGTGGAAAAAGTTTAACGGTTGTTCATTTTTTTGCACGTTTTAATGCAGTTTTATAATACGTCCGGCCGCCGGTAAAGTGGGTGCCGCGGCCTGTTTTTATGCCGGAGAATGCCGGGAGGCGGCGTTTTTTCGGGTTATTGTGCTGCCGCTACCTGCTGCGGATACAGGTAAGCGAACATGTTTACAGAAGGATCTGATTGCACGATCCGCGGGGAGAAGTGCTGGTTGAAACCTCCGGAAAGGAGATCCCGTATCCGTAAGGGGATGCTGTTTTATTACCGGGTCAAGCCGCTATTAATACTGGGCCTTTCCTCCAAACGCCAGGTCTCCGGCATCGCCCAGTCCGGGTACAATGTAACCTTTGGCGGTGATTTCATCGTCGATATCCCCGCACCAGAGTTTTAAGGAGGGCTCTTCACGCAGTACATATTCAATGCCTTCTGTACAGGCGATGGCTACGGCTACGTGAATAAATTTAGGGCGGCCCACTTCGCGCAGGTATTGAACGGTTTTTACCAGGGAGGCGCCGGTGGCCAGCATCGGGTCCGAAATGATGATGATCCGGTTTTCGAGTTCGGGACTACTGATGTATTCAACATTAATCGTAAAACTACCGTCTTTATGATGTTTCCGGTAAGCCGACACAAATGCATTGTCTGCCTTATCAAAATAATTCAGCAGTCCCTGGTGCAGGGGCAGTCCGGCCCGCAGAATAGTGGCCAGCACGGGTTGTTCTGCCAGCAGTTTGGAATTGGAAATGCCAAGCGGGGTTTGGGTTTCTACCGTTTTATAGGGCAGTTCCCGGCTGATTTCATACGCGATGACTTCGCCGATGCGCTCGAGGTTCCTGCGAAAGCGCATACGGTCTTCCTGTATCTTAATGTCTCTGAGTTCGCTTACCCAATTACTCACCAGGCTGTGTTGCTCGCTTAAATTAATGACCATATTGGAACTGTTTATAATTGCTGCTTCGGAGGAATAAAAATAAGATAATATTTGAGAATAAAGTGATCCGCTTCCGGTCTTCAGCAATCAGCTGGTGATGCTGATCTTAAGGTTTTGCCCGTTGATTTTTGATTTTTGGGTTTTGTTTTTGATGCTCTTTCAGCATTTGGCGTTTAATATTTAGAATTTCAGTAATCAACAATCTGTTATTTTTGGCGAATCTAAAATGGTATTATGATCTACAGGGCTATAGGAATTATGAGCGGCAGCTCACTGGATGGGCTGGACATTGCATTTGTTGAATTTCATGAAAATGGAGGAAAATGGCAGTTTGAAATTCAGCATGCAGACTGTTTGCCCTATACCCCGGAATGGAAATCTAAGCTGGAAAAGGCGGTTTCGCTGAATGCATTGGAATACCAGTTGCTGCATGCAGCCTATGGCCATTATATCGGAGCCCGGGTAAACGAGTTTATCGACCGGTACAACCTGCATTATAAAGTAGCGGTGATCGGTTCTCACGGACATACTACGTTCCATATGCCGGAGCGCCGGATGACCGCACAGATCGGAGATGGGGCAGCTATTGCAGCAGCAACAGGACTAACGGTTGTTTCGGATCTTCGTGCCCTGGATGTAGCTCTTGGTGGCCAGGGAGCGCCCATTGTTCCGGTGGGGGAGCAGTTGCTGCTGGGCAATTACCGTTATTTACTGAACATCGGGGGCATTGCCAACCTGTCTGTAAAAGATACGGACTACCGGGCTTTTGATATCTGTGCGGCCAACCGCGTACTGAACCTGCTGGCGGAAGAATTGGGAAAACCCTATGACGAAAACGGTGCACTGGCTGCCAACGGCACTTTGAATGAGCCTTTGCTTGACGCGCTGAATGCTTTAGACTATTACCAGCTGCCGGCTCCCAAGTCGCTGGCCAATGATTTTGGAACCGATACCGTTTACCCAATGGTGAAGCGCTTCGGTGGCCGGGTGGAGGGTCAACTGCGCACTTACGTGGAGCATATAGTGCAGCAGGTAGGCCGTGCCCTGGAAACGGATCGTCATTACGGTGAAGAAGGACAGCAACTGCTGGTAACGGGTGGCGGCGCTCTTAACAGCTTTTTAGTCAACCGGTTAAAGGAAGTGCTAAAGGTAACCGTGATCATCCCGGACGAAAAACTGGTATTGTATAAAGAAGCGATGATCATGGCATTGATTGCAGTGCTGCGCTGGCGTGAGGAAACCAATGTGCTGAGCTCTGTAACCGGTGCCAGCCGGGATAGCGCGGGCGGGGCCATGTGGCTGGGAGCGGAGGGATAGGAGGATGTGTAGTGAGAAGTGAATGGTGAATAGTGAGTAGTGAATGGTGAGTAGTGAATAGTGAGAAGTGGAGTATTGAGCAATTAGTCTTTATTGATCCTGATCCCTGATTTCAGGCACTTGTTTGTTGTTACCCGGCTTGATTTTTTGTCGTTTTGAATTTGATATTTCTGATATCGTATTTGATTTTTGCTATTTGTTATTTAGTATTTAAAATTTCTACCCGTTATCTTTGACAAATGGAAGTAAATGAGGCGTTAATTAATAAACTGGCACATCTTTCCAAGCTTAGTTTTTCGGAGGAGGAACAGCTCGAATTCCGGGGTGATCTGGAAAAAATGATCGGGTTTGTAGAAAAATTAAATGAGCTGGACCTGAAAGATGTAGCACCGTTAATGCATATGAGCGAAGAGATCAATGTGCTGCGGGACGACCAGGTAAAAGGATCTATTACGCGGGAAGAAGCGTTGCTCAATGCCCCGGCCACAGACGGTGTCTTTTTTAAGGTGCCTAAAGTTATCCGCAAATAATAAAAAGTGCCCCAGTCCATTATCCATATCAGCAACCTGCGCAAAAGCTACTTTATGGGGCAGCAGGAATTGCAGGTGCTGAAAGGGGTATCGCTGAACATCAATAAGAATGAATATGTGGCGCTGATGGGGCCATCGGGCAGTGGAAAAAGTACCCTGATGAATATCCTGGGATGCCTGGATACGCCCACTTCCGGTAGTTATGTACTAAACGGAAAAGACGTGAGCAAGATGGAGGACAATGCGTTGGCAGCAGTACGGAATAAGGAGATCGGCTTTGTATTTCAGCAGTTCAATTTATTGCCCCGTCTTACCGCATTGGAAAATGTAGCGCTGCCGTTGATCTATGCCGGTATCCGGAAGAATGAACGAAGTGAAAAAGCGATGCAAATGCTGGAACTGGTAAGTCTTACAGACCGGTATCATCACAAACCCAATGAATTGAGTGGGGGCCAGTGCCAGCGGGTGGCCATTGCACGCGCGCTGGTAAATGATCCTTCGCTGATCCTGGCAGATGAACCAACCGGAAACCTGGACACCAAAACTTCCTACGAGATCATGGACATTTTTAACCGGATTCATCAAAATGGGAATACCGTCGTATTGGTAACCCATGAGGAGGATATTGCCAATCATGCGCACCGGATCGTACGGCTGCGCGATGGGGTAATTGAAAGTGACCAGGCCGTGGCAAAGGCCGGTTTTCCTGTTTAAAGTTCCTGGTTCAATATCCGGATCGGGACCTCTTCATTTCCACATTTCCACATTCTCACATTTTTAAATTAAGCAAATGACGTTTCGTATTTATACAAAGACCGGAGACCAGGGAAAAACAGCCCTTATCGGCGGTACAAAAGTTTCAAAAGCGCATTTGCGGATAGAAGCATATGGAAATGTGGATGAGCTCAACTCCTGGATCGGGTTGTGCCGGGATGTTCAGACAGACGCATCAACAAGGGACCGGCTGCAGGAACTGCAGGACCGCCTCTTTACCATTGGAGCGCTGCTGGCACAGGATCCGGGGAAAGCCACCAAAATGCTATTGCCGGATCTGCATGAGGAAGATATACAGGTGCTTGAAAAGGAAATCGACACTATGACGGCAGCGTTACCTGAAATGAAATCGTTTATTATACCGGGTGGCAGTGTAGCCATTTCTTATTTGCATATAGCCCGTTGTACCTGCCGGAGAGCAGAACGTTCCTGTGTACGGCTGCAGGCGGAAGAACCGGTTGAAGCCCTTGTAATTATGTACCTGAACCGGCTGAGCGACTATCTGTTTGTACTGGCACGGTACACAGGACATCTTACCGGAGTTGCTGATATCCCCTGGAGGCCACGCAATTCCTGATGCTCCGTTTATAGCACTTGCAGCCCATACCTGCAAAAATCCTTTAACAAAAATTTAAAAACGCAACAGCAGGTTGATGCTGAATGCCTTTTCCTTACTGCGTTTCATTGATGCGGTATTAAACGTTTTGCCCATTGTTATACGGCATGTGTTTTAGCCGCTGAAAATAATTAGCTATCAACAGGTTCTGTAGCGGCGCCGGCATCATCAGGTGTTATAAGCAAATGGTTGCGGCTGTTCCTTGGCATAAATCTTGGTTCATTAAAGGATACAACAGCTTTTAAACCGCAAATAACATATATATGAAAACAATCTCGAAAATGATGCTGGGTGCAATGGTCTTAAGTATATTTTTCCTGGGAGCCTGCTCGCGTACGAAGGATGCCATCGGCACAGATACTATTGAAAACATGGTAACGATCGGTAACTGGAAAAGTGTGATTACTGCAGCGGGTACCGACCTGGTTCCTGCCGGCGGCCGGGCTGAATTCTCCAAGCAGGACCATTTGATTCATTACTACAATGTAAGCGGAGACCAGATCCGGACAGATCAGTTTGCCTTTAACAACGGAACCAAAAGAATGACCTGGAACAATGTAGAATATGAGATCCAGGAGAATTTTGTGTCTTCCTCAAAAACATTAACGTTGCTGGATCCAACTACAAAAAAGATGGTCGTAGCATTTTTCAGGGAACGTCAATAACATTACTTAGCTGAACACCAGAGAAGACGGCCCTCAAAGCCGTTTTTTTTTATACAATAAGCCCGTCCTTCATATGCAGCGCCCGGTCACTTAGCTGCGCCAGTTCCTCGTTGTGCGTTACGATCAAAAAGGTTTGCTGAAACCGCTCCCGAAGGTCAAAAAACAGGCGGTGCAGTTCCCGTGCATTTGTAGTGTCTAAATTTCCCGTAGGTTCATCTGCAAAGATGATCTCAGGCCGGTTGATGAGCGCGCGGGCAACCGCCACACGCTGTTGTTCCCCGCCACTGAGCTCATTGGGCTTATTTTCCAGCCGGTGGTCTACGCCCAGTATGGCCAGCAACTGCCGCGCATTTTCTGCTACTTCTTTTTTGCGGCCTCCGCTTAACCAGGCAGGGATACAAACATTTTCGAGTGCGGAAAATTCAGGCAGTAAATGATGGAACTGAAATACAAAGCCGATATTCTTGTTCCGGAAGGCCGCCAGTTGTTTTCCGCTGATCGCACTGATAGCCGTTTGGTTCATCACCACAGCACCCGTGTCTGGCTTATCCAGTGTGCCCAGTATATGCAACAACGTACTTTTCCCGCTGCCGGAGGGGCCAACAATGGATACCACTTCTCCTTTAGCAATTTCAATGTCTACCCCCTTCAGAACCTGAACCGTGCCATAGGCCTTGTGTATATTTTTCCCCGAAATCATTGTGTTGATATATGACTGTAAATATAGTCATTGTAACCAGCTTGCACAACACCGGTAACCAGCGCTTGCCCTGTTTGAGCGTGAAGTATAAAACGAAGATGACACCATCAGGGAGGCCGCAAGCGTTTTTCTAGACATTGGGATGTTTTTTAGCCCATTGGTACTGTTAAATAAGCAGCGGGTTTATAAGAAATCGAAATAAAAATAAGTATTTTTTAAATTACCGAATACAGTTACTTTTGCAAAAATTTGAGTATACCCTGAACCTTGTTTCGGGTATCCTGTTAATAATAAAAAACCGAATATAGTATGTTTTGGACACTTGAGTTAGCCTCTTATTTAGAAGATGCCCCTTGGCCAGCCACCAAAGACGAACTGATTGATTTCGCTATCAGGAGTGGAGCGCCCATCGAAGTGGTTGAAAATTTACAGGAACTGGAGGATGAAGGCGATGTATATGAGACCATCGAAGACATCTGGCCCGATTATCCCACCCAGGAAGATTTCCTGTTCAACGAAGACGAATACTAATATCCTCCGGGAAGTTAAAAATGCTGAAAGCTGCTCCGCAACAGGAGCGGCTTTTTTTATGAAAAGAACGGTGTATTGATCCGGTTTCCGGGAACCGGATGCCCACAAAAAAGCGATGCTATCAAAGGCAAGGGATCACATATACAATCCATACTTTAATACCATCGCTTCCGGTGGCCGGTATAAAAAATCCTAGCTGCAATTACCATCCGGTGTGCAGGATGGGCCTTCCGTTACTTCCAGTGAAGGGGCCGGGTGTTCCTCCCGCCATTCAGCGAAGGCTTTATCCAGGGTTTGCGTAAATGCTTCCGGCGGCTGTGCTCCTGAAACAGCATATTTGCGGTTAAATACAAAAAAAGGAACTCCTCTAACCCCGATCTGCTGTGCTTCGTAAATATCCCGGTTTACTTTTCCGGAATACGCTTCATTGGTGAGGGCTTCGTTTACTTCCGCTTCTGTAAGACCGATCTCTGTTCCCAGGCGGATCAGTGTTGCCGGATCAGCAATGTCAAGGCCTTCCGTAAAATAGGCTTTGAAGAACCGTTCTTCGGCGGCATCGCCCAGTCCTTTTGTTTTAGCTATCTGAATAACGCGATGCGCATTGAACGAATTTACCGTGATCACTTTTTCAAAATGATAATCCAGTCCGGCCTGTTTTGCGGATTGCGTTACATGATCCAGCAGCGATTTAACCTGGTCCTTGGGCAATCCCTTGCGCTCGATAAGGTATTGTTCATGATCAATTTCTTCCTTTTCGGGAAGGGTAGGATCCAGCTGGAAACTTTTCCAGGTAATCTCTATTTGTTGTTGGTCTGAAAACGTTTCCAATGCCGTTTCAAAATGCCGCTTGCCGATATAGCAAAAGGGACACATAACATCGCTCCAGATTTCAACCTGCATTTTATTTGTACTCATAGTCTTGTATTAACATATTTCTAAAGATAAAGTTCCTGCAATTTCTGTGCTTGAATAACAGGGCTGCCTCCGTTCCGGTTATAAAAGGGAAAAGACGCTTTTATGGGCGGATCTGCGGCTCCGGATATGCCGATGTGGCAGGCTGAACGGAAACAACAGCATGGAGGTCTTGCCGGCGTTTTAACAAGATATCCCGGAGCTGCCGGCAGGGGCGTTCTACCAGGTAGCGGAACAACAACCCGGCCAGGATGCAGTTTATGGCAGCAAGCAGTAAGGCCCTATTGCTGTTGGCTGCCAGGCCGGCTTTTTCAAGCAACACCTGCGTAATATGGATAACGCCTTTATGCGACAGGTAAATGGCAAAGGACAGGCTTGCCAGCTGCTCTGTTACAAACAATCGCTTTTTATAAAGAAATGAACCGGGGGCAACCGCTGCCGCTACCCAACACGTAAAGCCCAGGGCTATGAGGAGGAATCCCCAGATAGTAGCCGGAAAAGAATACGGCGATTGACAAACAACATAAGCCGCGGCTAAAAACGGGATGCCGGCAAGAAAAAAAGCGTTCCCATTCAGCCGGATCCTTTTTTGTACAAACGGTGCGTAATGCATGAGCCACGCCAGCCCAATACCCAGTAATAAACCATCCAGCCTTGTATAGGTTGGATAATAAATATACCGGTACCACTGCAGCCAGAAATCATCTTTGTCAATGACGGGTACCACCCATACATTCCAGGAAAGCCACCGGAACACTACTGTAAGTACCAGCAGCAGGAAAAATAAAACCTTACAGGTAACAGGACTTTTGAGCTTATGTATCAGCAACAGCACAAATGGAAGCGTAAGATAAAACTGCTCTTCAATGCAAAGTGACCAGGCATGGGAGAACGTACCGCGGTGTTTAAGGTCTAACCCAAAATTACGGGTAAACGTTAAAAACTTCCATAGCGGGTCCAGCGCCTCCCGTTCTCTGAAAAACGGGACGCAGAAATAAATGGCCACTACTATAAAATAGGGCGGTATGATCCTGAAGAATCGTTTTATAAAGAAGGCACGCACATCAATACCTCCGGTGTTTTTTAACTGCGCAAATAGCTGACCGGCGATGAGGAAACCGCTCAGCACGAAGAACAGGTCAACTCCCGTCCACCCAACTACGGCTACCCGGTCCATCCACTCCGGGTGTTTGAAGCTAAGGCAGTGAAATAAAAATACCAGCAGGATCGCCAGTGCCCTTAAATGATCGAGCCCATATAATTTTTCTGAAGCTGCCATCGTATTGCGCATATCCATTTGTTGTAGTTGTAAATCGCCCGTAACTATTTGCTCCTGTTCCCCGGTCAGGGTATTAAAATTATGAAAAAAAAGGGGTGACCACGCGCATATATTCGGGAGACCGGGCTCTTTGCGTTTCGCCATTTGCCTATACCGGTGAAAGTAAATCAATGACCCGGGAGTCAATAGCCGCATCATTTATGCGACCGTCTTGCTTTTAATCTGGTCTGTATAACGAAAAAACCGATTTTTGCTGAATTAAATCAGCCAGCATTGCGTCTATTGGGAAGCATACTATTTTTCGTCTTTCTTTTTTGTATGGCAGGTCGGTTAAGTGGTCAGGAATTATCATCTTCCCGGCCTTTATCGAACCTGCGCACAAAGCAGATCCCTGTGCTGGCGGATAAGGTACTGCTCGACAGTGTCAGCATCATCCCTGAAAGCTTCCGGATAGAAGGTGTCGACAGTACGGCCTACCGGGTGGACTTTGTGAACGCCATCCTGTATTGGGTGCAAAGGCCGGCAGCTGCCGGTGTAACAGTGCATTACCGGGTATTTGCGGTAAAGCTGAACCCCGCAGTGCAGCGGATGAATTTCGACAGCCTTGTAATGAATGCTGCCATATCGGTTGGAGCGCCAGAAACCAATACGCGGGGCCGCAGTCAACTGTTTAATTTTGGCAATATTAATGCCCAGGGAAGCTTTGGCCGGCAAATGGGCTTTGGCAATAATCAGAGCCTGGTGCTGAACTCGAACCTGAATGTACAACTGAGCGGAATGCTGGCAGACAGTATTGAGTTGCAGGCAGCTATTACGGATAATAATATTCCCATACAACCAGACGGGAATACGCAACAGTTAAATGAATTTGATGAAGTGTATATCCGGTTCAAAAAAAAGCATTGGCAGCTGAATATCGGCGATATGGACCTCCGGGAAAACCGCAGCTATTTTCTCAATTTTTATAAGCGCCTGCAGGGGCTATCTTTTCAAACAACCAATGCACTTTCAAAAAAAACAACTTCGGGCACATTGATCAGTGGGTCCATCGCCAAGGGGAAGTTTACACGCAATGTGTTCCAGGGCCTGGAGGGTAACCAGGGACCGTATAAATTACAGGGGGCTAATAACGAGCTGTTCTTTATTGTGCTGGCCAATACCGAACGCGTGTTTATTGACGGGGAACTATTGCAAAGGGGAGAAGACCAGGATTATGTGATCAATTACAACACGGCAGAGGTAAGCTTTACGCCGCGCCGCATGATCACAAAAGACAGTCGTATACAGGTAGAGTTTGAGTATGCCGACCGGAATTTTCTGAATACAAATGTGTATGGTATGCAGGAGCTCAACTTCAATAATAAAGTGAAACTGCGGGTTGGATTTTTTAACAATAGCGACGCCAAAAATTCATCCATTAACCAGGTGCTGGATAACCGGCAAAAACAGTTCCTGTCGCAGATCGGGGATAGCATTCAAAATGCGCTGTATCCGTCTGCCGTACTGGATACGTTTGCTGCCGGAAAAATTCTTTATGCCAGGGATTATATCCTGCAGGGAACTGAGGTTGTCGATTCGTTTTACCGGTATACCATCAACCGGGATTCGGCCCGGTATAATGTGTCCTTTATGGACGTGGGCTTTGGAAGAGGCGATTATGTGCCGGATAATACCAATGCCAACGGAAAAGTATTCCGGTATCTGCCGCCGGAGAACGGTCAGAAACAAGGGAACTATGCCCCGGTGATTGCCCTGGTAACACCCAAAAAACAACAGGTATTAACGTTAGGTGTAGACTATGCACTAACGAAGGGTACCTTATTAAAGACGGAGGTAGCTGCCAGCAGTTACGACGTAAATACGTTTTCCAACCTTAACAATGGAGACGATAAGGGATTTGCGGCCAAAGTAAACCTGTTGAATGCCACAACGCTCCGGGAAAAAAACAAACTGCAACTCGTTTCCGCACTTGATTATGAAATGGTACAGGCCCGGTTTCAGCCGGTAGAGCGCTTACGCAGCGTGGAGTTTACCCGCGACTGGGGACTGTCGCTGGTCGCAACCCGGGTGGATGAGCACATCATCAGGGCCTCTACAGGATTACAAAGCGGAAACGGTAACCGGCTGCAATACCAGTTTACCAACTACAACCGCAGCGACCGTTACAATGGTTTTCAGAACGCGCTGACGCAATTTACCCAATGGCATAACTGGACCTTTAACAACGATGTAACCCTTACGCAATACAGCGGCATGCTGGATAAAGGCAGTTTTTTAAGACCCACGCTGGATATCAGTAAAAAAATACCGGCGTTGGACAACTGGAGCATTGGTGCCCGTTACACCCTGGAGCGGAATGAGAACCGGAATAAAGCAACGGATACGTTAAATGCGGCGGCGTTTTCATTTGATACCTATACGTTCTTTCTAAAATCGGATGAAGCAAAACAAAATCATTACGGGATCAGTTTTTTTACAAGGGAAGATCAATACCCGGTTTACAAGGATTTTGTAAAGGGCGATCGCAGCTATAACCTGAACTTTAAAGCAGAACTGTTAGCGAATCTGCACCGGCAACTCTACTTCAATACAACACTGCGGAAATTAACCGTGTTGAACAGCACCGTTAGCCGGCAGCAGGAAGAGAACACATTGCTTTCCCGGATCGAATACAATATGAACGAATTTAAAGGGTTTCTTACCGGCAATATCCTGTATGAAGCGGGGTCCGGCCAGGAACAAAAACGGGAATATGCCTACCTGGAAGTTCCGGCCGGAACGGGGCAGTATACCTGGATCGATCTGAATCATGACAGCATACAGCAGCTCAATGAATTTGAATTAGCCGCATTCTCTGATCAGGCCCGGTTTATCCGGATCAATACGCCCACGAACCAGTATATAAAAGCCAACTATAATACCTTTAATTATAGCCTGGCGCTAAACCCGAAGCTGTTGTGGAACGGTACTACTGCCAGCAGGTTTCAGCAATTCCTGGCCCGGTTTAACTGGACCAGCACCCTGCAGGTTTCCCGGAAAGCGCAGGCTACGGGGCTGGTGGAGCTCAATCCGTTTCGTTATGGATTAAATGATACCAGTCTTATTGCAATGAGCTCAGTGCTGGTGAATACACTTTCCTTTAACCGGTCCAGCACGGTTTGGGGAATTGATATCAGCAATCTTCAAAATACCGGGAAAACACTGCTGACCTATGGGTACGAGAGCCGTAAAAGCAGGGAGTGGTCCTTAAAGTACCGGCAGTTTTTCGGAAGCAGTCTTACATTTAACCTGGAAGGACGAAAGGGTATACAGGCGCTGTATTCGGATAATGCCCAGTTTGACAACCGCAATTATGAGATTGCAAAAAATAGTGCGGCTCCTTCGCTTTCATTGGTCAGCGGAACAACCTTTAGGGTAATGGCCGGCTACAAATATGAAGTGCGAAAAAACAAGCCGGTTTATGGCGGAGAAAAGGCCGTGTCCAATGCGCTTACTGCTGAAACAAAATACAATATCCTGCAAAGCGCTGCCCTGACGGCGCGTTTTACACTGGACCAGCTGAATTATACATCGGCTACGGCCAATACCACCACAGTGAGTTATATTATGCTGGATGGATTGTTGCCGGGAAAAAACTATTTATGGAATATTATGCTTACCAAACGGCTGATGAGTAACCTGGAGCTGAATTTTCAGTATGACGGACGCAAACCGGGAACAACCCGGACGGTGCATACGGGAAAGGCTTCGCTGACCGCCATTTTTTAATGTGCTCAGGTATGGACGCAAATGCGTCACCGGGCCTATTGTGGCGAGGTGGCATCAGCCGCGTCTTCAGGAGGGCTTATGATTCCGGGTAAATGCTTTTTGGGGCCAAGCAGGAAGAACAGGTCACTGATGCAGAACCCGATCCAGTATAAATAAATACCCAGGTGAAACCGTTCTCCAAGCCAGCGATGTGAAAGCGAATTGCGGAAATCGGAATAAGTGATATAGAGCCCGCCCAGGAATGCAAAAAGAAAGCCGGTTAAGAGGATGACCCGTTTGCCGCCTTTGAATTTTTTATCAATGGCATACAATAAAAACGTTACCAGGATCAGTACCAACAGGCATACAAGCGCCGCCTGCCACCATATTTTAAAAAAGCGATAGTTCTTATAAAATGTATTTACGCCCACACGGCCTACCAGTGAAATACCGGAGCTTAAAATGCCCGATAGTACCGCAATGAGCAAGAGGAGGGCAGCAAGGACAGCATAGTTTCTTTTCATCTGGATCTGTGATTTTTAACCGGTAACTGTTGGCTGTACCAGTTTCCGGAGCAGCACGATTTGTCCAAGATGGTAATACACATGCTCGATCATCGCATCAATATTGCGCTGGTAGCTGCCGTATCTGGCATCTGTGAAGGGCGCTTCAAGCTGCGCATCCGTCATTTGCTGTACATATTGTGCAAAGTCTTCAGCGTCGGTCCATAGTTTGTTTAACAGTTGCTCCCAGTCTTCCTGCGACCGGATGGGAGGCGCATCAAAGCTATACCGGTCATGAATATCGAGCGATCCGCCTTTGAATACGTTTAAGATCCCGGAAATATAATAATTGATATGAAAAGCCAGGGCTCCAATGGTGTTGAGTGTGCCTACCTTCTCATTTGCTTCGTTCCAGCTCAAACCGGATAGCGCTGCTTTGAGGTTGGTTGCGGCTACCCAATCCCCATTAAGATGTACTTCCCGAAATCGTTTTGCAAGTTGCGCTGCCTGGGTCATAAATTTTCAGTTTTGTGATCAACCTGTTTGATGCTTCTTTGGAGCCGGTCTGCTATAACGCTGGTATGACCATGGTTCCAAAATACAAAGATATCCGCTTTGGGATGAATGGAGGAACGGACATCCGGGTGGTTTATTGAAAAACAGGGGTAACCGTATAGCCCCTGCGTTTTAAAAGCTGGATCATTCCGTTATTACCTCCCAAATGTCCGGCACCTACTGCAAACAGCGTAGGCGCTTTTTTCATTTTTCCCGGCAGCAGCTGTATCCAGTTATCATTGCGCTCCTTAAGCAAACGGGTCTGCTGGGCCGTGCTCATAAACGCCGGGTCATTCATCAGGCTGGTCAGGCGCGGCAGGTCTTCTGTTTTATATACCTGCACCAGGTCCTTCATAAAATGCGGTGCTTCTTTCATTCCCTTCAGGGTATTCATCAGTTCTTCAATCGTATTCATCGACCGGATCATTTGTATCTGGAAGGCTACGGATTCCAGGTGGTCGATTTGTAACGAATCGTCCTGCGCCAGGTTGTAGAGCTCCTTTTCCATCATTTTTACCGCTGAAGGATCGGAGCAGTTGAAGGTTTTAAGGGTGAGTACGGAAGTAATGCCAAAGGGCGACATATAATTCAATGCTTCGGGTGTTAGCTGGTATGCCTTCAGCAAGCTGTCGAGCAGATGGCGTTGTTCCCCCGGCAGTTTTTCCAAAATACCGGGTACGGGTTTCATCAGGTCCATTAGCTGATCGGCGCCGTCCATGGCGGCTATATCGGCTTCAAAGGTGACCGTTCTTACGTTCTTTAATACGTTTTTTAATTTGGGCGGCACTTCAAAATCTTCTCCGCAAACCAGGTGCATGGTTCCCAGGAGATAGGAGGGCGCCTGTAATTGGTGGCCGCTGATCTTCCAGAGCAGCGACCGGGCTTCCTGTGCGTGCAGGGAGATGCCTGTAAAAAGAAGATAAAGCGGAATGCTGATCCTCAGAAAATAATAGAGCCGGTTGGTGCGTTGCAGCTTCATGTTTAAAAACGAAAACGATCTTTATGCGCATTAAAAAAAGCGGCCGGCCGGGGCCACTTTTTTTAATATGCGTATATTATATTATTTTGAACCTACTACCTCATATACCGTTTTGCCATCAACAGTCACTTCTTTGTAATAAGTGCCTGCGGGTGAACGGAACTGGCTTTTGCCGTCGACGGTTACCCTTGTTGAATTCCTGGGCAGCTGATCAAACTGATCGCCAACCTGCGGACGGGTATCGTAAACAGCGTCATTTCCCCCGGTATCATCGTTGTTTCTTACGGCGGGTTCACTGTTGTTACGCTCATCGCCCCGGTTATCATCGGGGTAATTACGGTCGTCGTTCGAACGCTGCGTTCTGGCTTCTTCGGTATCCAGGGTTCCGTTCCGTCCTACTACCACGTATACCCGCTCCCCGTCCTCATTCACGTCCGGGCGGTAATAAGTACCGTTGTATTCATAATAGGTGTCTCCATCAATTTTGCGCATACGGGCCCCGTTGGGCAGTCGCGCAGCAGTAGCTCCAAGCGGAGGCGCTACCACTTCATATCCTCCCTTATCCCGCTCTACAAAATAGGTATCATCCCGGTAGTAATAGGGAACTCCGCCAAAATACATCCGGCGGGCACCGGAAGGTAATACCGCAATGGTGGCGCCGATGGGTGGAAAGGCAATGCCAACAGAAACACCCATATTCGGTCCGTAACCATACCGGTAGTAGGGGGCCGGCCAGCCAAAAACACCACCGATACCGATGGAAACCCGTGGCGCCCGGTAATAAGAATGGCTTCTGTACACGCGGTGCGGATAACGCCGGTATTGTGCAAAACTGTCAACTGCCAGAAAGAGGCTCGCTCCCAGCAGGAACATTCCCAGTTTTATAACATTTTTACTCATTTGTTTTTTTATTATATTTATTGGACGATAAAAACCGGGGAAATGGTGGCAGACAGGCGTTCTGTTGTGTAAAAAAAATGCTAAAAATAAATCAGGGGAAAGAATATGCAATCCAGGGCAAAAACAGTAGCGGATTATTTAAAGGAAATGCCTGCGGAACGGCTGCCGGCAATGGAGCAATTGCGGACCGTGATCCGGAAACACCTTCCCAAAGGATATGTAGAGACCATTAGTTATGGTATGATCGGCTATGTGGTACCGCATAGCATTTATCCTGCTGGTTATCATTGTGCCCCGGAGCTGCCCCTGCCTTTTATGAGCATCGCTTCTCAAAAAAATGGCATCGTGCTGTACCATATGGGATTATATGCAGACGCGGACCTCATGAAATGGTTCCTGGGCGAATGGGAAAAGGTTTCGGTAAAAAAGCCGGACATGGGAAAAAGTTGTATCCGGTTCAGTAAGCCGGAATTGATCCCGTTTGAACTGATCGGGAAACTGGCGGAGCGGGTTTCTGTGGCTGATTGGGTTGCTTTGTATGAAAAAAATTTTGTTAAAAGCAAAAACCGCAGGCCTTCTGAAAAATGACCTGCGGCAGTAAATAATTCCATTTTACCATTACCTCCTGGAGCGGCTGTTGTTGCTGCCAGACCGGCCCTGGTTATAACTGCCTCCTGAGCCTGAGGGCGGCGCCTGCCGCATACTCCTGGAAGGGGGTGGAGGACTGTAGGAACGTTGCGGTGTTACATTCCGCGAACGGACTTCGTTAGAGCGGTTGTTTGTGTTATTGCGCTCCATGATCCGTGCATTGTTATTTTGCTGGCGGTAATATTCCGCATTGTTCCGGTTGGGATTTACACGATACCCGTCCCTGTTGTTGTTACTGTATACCCGCCTCCGGTTATCATATCTCCGGCGATCCTCATAACGGCGGTAATTCCTGTTATTACGGTAGTACCGGTTATTGTAATAATAGCCACCATTGCCATAATACCCATAATACCCGGGAGAATAATAGTAATAGGGATCGTAACCATAATACCCATCATAATAACTACTCGAAGGATAATAAGTGTCTGCACAGGAGCTAAGCCCCGCTACCAGTGCAATCAATGCCCCGGTAATCATCAGACGGGTTTTATTGAATAATTGTATTTTCATTGCCTGCTATATTGTTTTTGTTAAAGAAAAATTTATATCGCTCGCTGCGCCTTCACTGTTTTATGTTACGTATCTTTTTATAAATTCAAACTTTGTACCAACAGCCAGGCCACCCCGAAGGGTGGCGACTGTTGAACCATTTTAAACCTTATGAATCATACGCTTATCTTTAATAATAATGTGCCCGGTTGTGCTGCTTATGACGGTAATATTTTTTTACCTGTCCGGGAGGCATATGCCGGTGATGCCGGTAACGATAATGGTGCCGGTAAGCCGGGTAGGAACTGCCTTCATAATACCGGTGCCGCTGCACCACGGGGTAATAGGCAACTACTGCAGGCCGGTTGTACCTATAGCTTTTTTTGTAATGTTTTGTATACTTTTTCTCGTACCGGTAATGCTGGGCCTCTGATTTTGAAATACCTGCTACCAGCAGCACAAACGCCAATAAAATCAGTTTCACTTTCATAATAGTTGTACTTAGGGGTTAATGATTAAAAAAGTCTTCAACTATATGACGCTAAAGCGAGGCTAACGGCTGTTAATGAAAATGAAATATTTTAAGCTATTGGTACGACTGTGCGATACGGGCGATATTCAGGCTGCGTGCAGAAGCATTAAAGATTTCGCGGTAGGTACCATTAAGGGCAACGAGTTGTTCATGGGTGCCGTGTTCTACCACATGGCCCTGTTTTAATACGTAGATCATATCCGCATCGATGATCTGTGAAATAGAGTGGGAAATGATCACTACCGTTCTGTTTTGTTTAATCGCATCCAGGCTGTTCTTGATCTGTTCGGTAGCGATGGCATCCAGGCTGGCTGTGGGTTCATCCAGAAAGATGACCGGGGGATCTTTCAGAAACAGCCGCGCTATAGCAATACGTTGTTGCTGACCGCCGCTCAGCGACTGGGCATCGCTTTCATATTGCAGGGGCAGTTCCATGATCTGGTTGTGCAGGCTGGCCTTTGTGGCGGCGGCAATGATTTCCTCCCGGGTAGCATCCATTTTTCCGTAACGGATATTATCTTCAATAGAGCCTTTGAAAATATGATTTTTCTGCAGCACCAGTCCGATCTCATTTCTTAATACCTGGTTGTTGTAGGCGTTCAAGCCGATCCCATCCAGCATAATGGTGCCGCTGTCCGGCGTATAAAATTTATTAAGCAGGTTGAGGATGGTGCTTTTTCCCGCACCGCTTAACCCCACCAGGGCGGTGGTTTTTCCGCCTTCTATTTTTAATGACACATTGTGCAGGGCCCTGGTACCATTGGGATAGGTGAAGCTTACATCCTGCATTTCAAAATCGCCCTTTACCAATGCTTCTTTATACGTACCAGACGCTTCCGTAGCCGTTTCCGCATCCAGTATCTGGAAATAGGCTTCCGCATAAATAAAGGCATCGTTTACCTCATCATAAATGCGGTGCAGCTGGCGGATGGGGGCCGATACGTTATTAAAGAGCATGATGTGAAGCATGATGGCTCCAATGCTGATCTGGTGTCCCAGCACCAGGTAGGTGGTCAGGATGATGATGAGTACCACGCCGATCTGCTCAATAAACGATTTGATACCGTCATAACGGAAATTGGTCTTACGGGTATAAAGCTGATCCTGTGTGAGTTGGTCCTGTATCTCAAGCTGTTTTTTTTCTTCATAAGATTCCCGCACAAAACTTTTGATGACGGTAATGGAATCGATCAGGTTCAGTAAACCATTATTCTTGTTCTCTCTTCCCCGCCGCAATTGACGGCGTACGCCCTGCAATTTTTGCGCCTGCCGGCTGCTTACATAAAAATACGCCGGCAGGATAACGGTAGCCACCAGGCCTACCTTTACATTGGCCAGGTACATAATGATCAACGCAAGGATGGCGTTGGAGAAGAGGGGCAGGATATCGATAAAAAAGTTTTGAACCAGCCGGGTCAAACTTTCTATACCGCGGTCGATCCTTGTTTGCAGGCGGCCGGATTGGTTTTCGGGTGCTGCATAAAAGGCCATGCCGTAGCTCAGTATTTTTTTGATGGCCGCTTCTGAAAGCAGGTTGCTTACATTGATCCGGATCTTTTCTCCATAAAACTTTTGTCCGAACTGGATGAAGATATTTACGATCTCCTTGGTGAAGAGTACGATTGAAATATGCAGCAGGAGGCGCAATCCCTCCTGCATGGGCTCGGGTTGTTGCAGGAGCGCATCTACATGATCAACGGTATATTTCAGGATGAGCGGGTTTACCTGTGCCGCCAGCGATCCTACCAATGTAAGGGCCAGTGTACCGAAGATCATTTTACGGTACGGCCTTACAAAGGGCCAGAGCTGTTTTACAATATTGGCGAGATTGAGCGTTTTTGTAAAGGGTTTTGCTATCGGTTTCAATATGCGTTTATTTTAACAATGAAGCTGTTTGAACTTTTCAAAAGAATTCTTCCGTCCCTGCCCGAAAGGTGTGCTGCCGGGCAGGGATTTCAGGGAAGATCCGGTACACCGCAGGTTGATTTCCTGCGCAACCCGCCGGAAATATCACGGCATCTAAAAAGCCCAAACAATTGCCATAAAGGTAAACGATATCGATACATCGATGGTCAACAGGCAGACGGGGATAAATAAAAAAGCTGTTTCAAAAGTTCCTGTTGCCCTGATAAACTTTTGAAACAGCCCTTCCGGGTAAAGCTCCTGTTAATAACCAAGCAGTGAACCTATAACGGTAGTCAAAACGTTTGACTGGGAATAACCCCGGTTATTGTAATAGCGGTTGTCATCATTCCGGTATCTTTTTTTCTGCTGCCCGGGCGCAAAATATTTTGCAGATTGGTATCCATATACCTTCTTGGCTTGTCCGGGAGGCAGGTTGCGGTAGTACCCATCATGATTGCTGCTGTAATAACGGTGGTGTTCGCCCTGGTCATCGTCATCATCTCTGTTACGGCGGTAACGATAGCCGTCTCTTTCATAGGCATCCCGGTGCTTATATTCTTTTTCACGATGCTTATAATAGCCATTGCCCTGCGCTTTAGCAGCCTGCACCCCACAAAAAACGGTAACCACCAATGTTAATAAAAGAAGCTTTGATTTCATAGTACGGATTTTAAGATTGCTTTGTAATAGAGACGCAAGTTTACAACCAATGGCTGTTAAGAAAAATGCAATCTTTATTGCCCGCACAATAAAGGTAAGGGCGAAGTTTCGAGCGGCTTTCAGGAAGCAGTAACCTTTAAGAGACATAGATTGGCCCCGGCAAGTGCTGACAGGAGTGCTGGAGCTGAAGGGTGTGACACAAGGATGCCGATAGCAGTGCAAAAGATGGCGACCCAATCGTTATTTCACCTCACCAGCTGTATGCATTTTAAAAAGAACGGCGCTTACCAGCTAATGCCCTTGTGCAGGCAACATTTCTTATTCTTAATTTTACATGCGCTCCACAATTCCCGCAATGCCCTGTCCGCCGCCCACACAGGCGGTAACCATACCATACTTTTTATTCAGGCGCTTCAGATCTCCAAGTACCTGTATGGTGAGTTTGCAGCCGGTACAACCCAGGGGATGGCCCAACGCAATGGCCCCGCCGTTAATGTTTACAATATCCGGGTTAAGGCCCGCTTCCCGGATCACCGCCAGGGATTGCGCACCAAATGCTTCATTTAATTCGATAAGGTCGATGTCATTCAGGGAAAAACCTGCGCGGCTCAATGCTTTGGGAATAGCGGCCACCGGCCCGATGCCCATAATGCGCGGATGTACCCCGGCAACAGCGCTGGCAACCAGCCGGCCGATGGGCTCTAATTGTAACTCCCGCATCATTTTTTCACCCATCACCACCACGAAGGCCGCGCCATCGCTGGTTTGGGAGGAGTTGCCTGCGGTAACGACACCGTTGGCTGCAAAAACCGGTTTTAGTTTTTGCAATGCCTCCATAGACGTATCGGCACGGGGCCCTTCGTCCGTATCCACTACAAATTTCTTCACCTGCCGCTTGCCTTTTGGATCGATGGATACCTCTTCCACTTCCACAGGGAGGATGCCTTCTTTAAAATGTCCGTTCTGTATGGCATGGATGGCTTTCTGATGCGAATGATAGCTAAAGGCATCGGCATCTTCGCGGGTAATATTAAACTCTTTTGAAACAGCTTCAGCGGTTAGTCCCATATTGAGGTAATAGTCCGGCTCATCATTGGCGATGGAATAGGAGGGAACCGTTTTCCATCCGGATGCCGGCACCATGCTCATGCTTTCGGTACCACCGGCAATGATACAATCGGCCTGCCCGGTGCGGATCTTAGCCGTTGCCATGGCAATGGTTTCGAGGCCGGATGCGCAATACCGGTTAACCGTGGCCCCCGGCACTTCTATGCCCAATGCGCGGGCGGAGATAATACGGCCTACCTGCAGTCCCTGTTCTGCTTCGGGCACGGCATTGCCCACAAGCACATCATCTACCCGCCTGGCTTCCAGCTGCGGTAAAGAAGCCATCAGGCCTTTGATTACGGTAATGGCAAGATCGTCCGGACGGTAAAAGCGAAGCCCGCCCTTTTTAGCTTTGCCCACTGCGGTGCGATAACCGGCAACTATATATGCTTCCTGCATAACGCGTGTTTTTAACGATGACCAAAAAATAGTTGTTTATGCAACTTGTTTGACCAAATATACTCTTTTTCCAAAACATTCCAACGGAGATTTTTATGGCTGGGGACCCTTTTATTTATGCACTTTTTTTTGATTTTTTGCGAGTTTTTGCTGGTTTCTTATTTACCTTTAGCAATAAATTAACGATTGTGTTAAAGAAAGAACGACAAGCATATATTCTCCACCGGCTGGATCTGCATAATAAAGTGTTGAGTGCCAAGCTTTGTGTGGATATGGAAGTGTCTGAGGACACCGTACGCAGGGATTTGCAGGAACTTGCAGAAGCTGGGCGGCTGATCAAAGTACATGGCGGCGCATTATCGCTGGCTTTTAATGAGGTGCATTTTAACAGCAGCCCCGTGTATTCGCAAACGCAGAAGGCCGTAATTGCGCAGAAAGTGATCGGGTTGATCAAGGAAAATATGTATGTACTTACAAGTGGGGGCACCACCATCATTGAAATGGCCAAACGGCTGCCGCCGCAGCTGCGGGCCACTTTTATTACGGGTAGCATACCGGCGTTAAATGCTTATATCGCGCATCCCAATATCAATGTAGTGGTGGTGGGGGATAAGGTAAATAAAGAATCCAAGATCACGGTAGGCGCCAGTGCCATAGCCAAGATCAAGGAAGTAAATGCGGACCTGTGCATTTTAGGGACCAATGCCATCGATCTGCGCCGGGGTATTACGGACAGCGACTGGGAGGTCGTAGAACTAAAAAGGGCGATGGTAGCCACTTCTGCTAAAACCGTGTGCTTAACGATTGCAGAAAAGCTGAACTCTTTTGAAGCGCTGCAGGTTTGTGAATTAAAACAGATCGATTACCTGGTTACGGAGCTGAACCCGGATGATGAGTTGCTGCAGCCGTATGTAAAGGCAGGGATAACAGTTTTATAAAAAATGGAAAACAAATTTCAAATGAACAAATATTCACGTCTGCTGACATTTTTGTTTTGTAATCTTTTGTCGGCAATTGCTTTTAGCCAGTCGGGCAAGGTTACGGGTACAGTAACAAGCGATGGACGGTCCCCGATACCGGGCGCTACTGTTATTGCTTTGAAAACAGGACAGGGAACTGCAACGGATTCGACCGGGCACTTTGAATTATTGGCACGCGCGGGGGACAGCCTTTCTGTTTCTGCTATCGGGTTTGTTGATAAGAATATTGTGGTAGGATCGTCCCGTATTGTAAATGTGGTATTGACCACAAGTTCCGGGGAGCTGGAAAATATAGTGGTGGTGGGCTATGGCAGCCAGAAAAAGGGCAATCTTTCGGATGCCGTTGCTACGGTAGATGTTGAAAAAACATTTACGAACCGGCCAATCTCAGATCCTATGCGGGCCTTGCAGGGAGCTGTTCCGGGGTTGAACATTATGTATAAGAATGGAGGATTAACCAGTACCGCTGATTTTAATGTAAGAGGTATTGGCTCTATTAACTCAACCAATGGTGGAAGACCGTTGATTTTGGTGGATAATATCGAAACCCCGGATCTGAGCATTATTAACCCAAATGATATTGCCAGCATATCTGTATTAAAAGATGCCACTTCTGCGGCTATTTATGGAACCCGGGCGGCTTTTGGGGTGGTATTGATAAAGATGAAAGAAGGCAAACGGAACCAGAAGCCTTTTGTGAGCTTCAATAGCAATTTTTCCTCGGCCAAGGCCATCAGCCTGCCCCAGTTTGCAGATCCTGTTAAGGAACTTCCGGGGATCATCTCGGCTGCACAGCGGGCGGGTACCGCTTCCCCGGAATCTTTCGGGATGCAGTTAAAAACCTTGCTGAGTGGTATTCAAACCTGGGAGCAAAAGTATAAAAGCACAAACACCGGAACGGAGATGATCAAGGGCCAGGACTTTGATATTATCAATAATATTTTTTACTTCTATAAAGTATGGGATGTAAATAAGCTTATGTTCCGTGCCATGCCGCAATCTAACCAAACGCTGAGTGTTACGGGAGGTGGCGACCGGGTTAGTTATTATTTATCGGCGGGTTATAATAACCAGGGTGGTATCTTTAAAATGAACCCGGATAATATCAAAAAATATAACCTTGTTGGTGGGGTAAATGTAGATATTACAAAATGGTGGACGGTGGGCATCAAATCGATGTATCGGAATTTTGAATACACGGCCCCGTATGGCTACCAGGATTATTTTTATTACATGTACAGATGGGGCGCATATTGGCCTTATGGTACCTATAACGGGCAGTACTTTCGGAATGTGCCCGGATATCTTAATGCAGCGCACCCATCTTCCACCATCGATAATTATACCCGGGTAGAGTTAACAACAACCATGAAGTTGTTAAAAGGACTGGAGTTGAATGTGAACTACGTTGTTGGAAAGGATAATGTGATCGGTCACCAGGTGGGTGGGCCCGTGCGGGTGTTGAACAACTGGGCCGCGGTTCCCGATCCTAATGACATCAGCTCTGCCCTGACGGATATTTCTTTAGCTTCGCAAAATGTGGCGGCCTACACGGCCTCAAGGGTTGGACAGAATTCATTTAATGCCTTCCTGACCTATACAAGAGGTTTTGGTGATCATCATTTTAAGATAATGGGCGGAGCGAATTCGGAAGATTTTGAAAACCTCAGCATTTCGGCTTCCCGCAGAAATTTACTGGATCCTAACAAGGGAGAGCTGAACCTAGCAACAGGTGATCAGTTCGCCAACAGCGGCCATGGTAACCGCGCTTATTCCGGCTTCTTCGGCAGGTTGAACTATGATTATAAAGAAAAATACATCCTGGAATTTATGGGGCGCTATGACGGATCTTCTTCTTTCCCGTTAGCTACCCGCTGGGGATTCTTTTCCGGTTTGTCCGGGGCCTACCGGATCAGTTCCGAAGCATTTATGCAATCGCTGAAGCCCGTGCTCAACGACTGGAAGGTACGTGCTTCCTGGGGAGCCGTAGGCAACCAGGACTTTGGTGGAAACCAGTTCTTTGTTGCTTCCATGTTCAATACAAGCGGGTACTGGATGGCCAACAACAACTGGGCACAGGGCGTTTCGTCTCCACGGGCAGTGCCTAAAGACCTGCTTTGGGAAAAAGTGGAGTCGATTGATATAGGATCTGATTTCAGCTTCTTTAAAAACAACAACCTTTCGGTAACGTTTGACTGGTACCAGCGCACGACCGCCGATATGATTGCAACAGTAGTTTTGCCGGGCGCTTTTGGAACATCGGGCGGCCCCCCCGGTTTGCCGGACCTGAATCCCAAAAGAAACGATGGAACCCTGCGTACGCGTGGGTATGAAATAAGCATCAACGGGAATGTACCCGTAAATAAGAATTTGTCGCTTTATGGCATGCTTGGTTTTTCAGACAATAAAACCATCGTTACGAGATGGTTCAATCCTTCCCAGTTGATCAATAACTATTATTCGGGCTCTACATACGGCGATATCTGGGGCTTTGAAACCGACCGGTATTTTACGGATGCCGATTTTGTGAAGGATGCGAACGGAAACATTACCGGGTATGCGAATGGCATTGCCAGTCAAAAAAATCTTCAGACAGGGAACTTTGTATATGGACCGGGTGATATTAAATACAAAAATTTAAATGGTGACGGGCAAATTGATGGCGGCAAGGGATCTGCCTCCGATCACGGAGATTTAAAAGTGATTGGTAATAGCCGTCCCCGTTATATGTTTAACGGAAGGTTAGGCGGAAATTTTAAAAATTTTGATCTGGATCTGTTTATCCAGGGTGTGGGAAAACAGAATGTTTGGGGCCTGGGGAATGTAGTATTGCCGATGTACCAGGGAACCGATATTTTATATGCAGACCAGGTGGATTACTGGACCCCTGAAAATCCCAATGCCCGCTTCCCCAACCCTTATCCCAATAACCAGGGCGGAACGGTGAGCGGCCTGCAGGCAGGATCCAATAATTTTTATCCGCAAACAAAATACCTGCTCAACCTGGCTTATGCGCGGCTGAAAAACCTTACCATCGGGTACACATTGCCATATGATCTGCTGGCAAAATATCATTTTCAAAAAGTGCGGGTGTATCTAAGTGGTGAAAACCTGGTGACCATTAAGGATAAATATCTTCCGATTGATCCGGAAGCTTACGATGTTAGTTCAACCGCAGGGTTTACGGGAAGGACATGGCCTATTGCCCGGACCTTTTCATTTGGAGTACAAATTAACTTTCAATAAAATCAGCATACCATGAATTCTTTTAATAAATTATTATTAATAGCGTCGCTTTTTGTTATTGCGGCATCCGGCTGTGCAAAGTATATAGATAAACGCCCGCTCGATAGTTTCAGTGATGGTGATTTCTGGACCGGAGAAGACAACTTAAGGGCCTATAGCTGGGAGTTTTATTCTTTGTTTGCTGGTTACGGAAATGGAAATGGCACCGGAGATTTCTATTTTACATCCTTCAATGATGACCAGGCGGACCCCAGTCTTCAGATCTTTGCCGCCAATGCCCCTTCGGGTAACAGCGCCTGGAATTATTATTGGGTGCGTAAGGCCAACCTGATGCTGGCGCGTATTGATGGAATGCCCATTCCGGATGAGGCAAAAAATCATTGGAAAGGTGTTGCAAAATTTTTCCGGGCAATGACCTATTTTAACCTGGTAAAAACATTTGGCGGTGTTCCTTTTATCAATACCTATCTTGACCTGGCTGATGTGGACAGGATCTACAAGCCAAGGGACAGCCGGGTGCTGGTTATGGACAGTGTATTGGCAGATCTGAATTTTGCCGTGGCCAATTTGCGTGTTAAGGACCAGGCCAACACAATAAACCAGGATGTGGCCTATGCGCTCTTGTCGAGAGTGGGCTTATATGAAGGCACCTATCGTATTTATCACAAAGATCCGGCAGTGACCAATGCAGATGTATATTTGCAGGCCTGTAAAACGGCTTCGGAAAAGCTGATGAATTCCGCTGCAGGGTATACATTGAATGCGGATTACCAGACTACGTACAATTCGCTGGACCTGAACGGAAATAAACAGGTAATCCTGTATAAGCAATACCTGGCGGGGTTCCTGGGGCATTCGGTGATCGGTTTTACCAATAGTTCCACCGTAATGAAAGGTCTTTCTAAAAATGCGGTAGAATCGTATCTGTGTACAGATGGGCTTCCCATTAGCCTGTCTCCATCTTATAGAGGAGATGATACCATTATTAATGTTCGGGCAAACCGCGACAAGCGGTTACTGGAAACGATCAGCGACTTTTTATGTTACCAGGGCAAACTGGTAAACGGGTTGAGCTCCAGTACCGGCTACCGGCCGGCCAAGTTTCTGCAGCCCGCCGATGCTCAGCTGGCGCCCAATAATACAACGGATGCGCCCATCTTTGGTCTTCCGGAGGTATTGCTGAACTATGCGGAAGCCTGCACAGAGTTGGATCGTATGGGCAAATACAGCATCAATCAGGCCGACCTCGATAAGTCGGTTAATAAATTAAGATCGCGCGCCGGCGTAGCATCGTTGCAGGTTATGGCAGGCCAGGGAACCGCCATCAATGGTATTGGTTTTATAGATCCGAAAAAGGACGCAGATCAGAATGTTACCTCCCTGCTATGGGAAGTACGGCGGGAGCGCAGAACCGAATTGATGATGGACGGGTTCCGGTTTGATGACCTGATGCGATGGGCAAAGGGCGCCTACATGGATAATGCTGTAAATCCCGATATTTTTAAAGGAGCCAAAGTAGCCGGAAATGGCCAGGTTAAAACAGATGCCAATGGTTATATAACGCCTTATGCCGCCGGAGCAGCACGGCCCTTTATTGATCCTAAAAACTATCTTTCAGCCATCCCAACAGGTCAGATTGCGTTATATCCCGATGGAAGCTTTAAACAGAATCCGGGATGGTAATGGGCCTGGACCGATTTTTTCAGGCCGGCCGGAAACCGGCCTGAAAAATCTTATAGCGGATCCATTTACAGGGGGGCATTTCGCTGTATTATGTTAGATTCAGGGTGTTCGATCATTTATTGGCTGCCGGCATTTGCATGCTGGGTTCTCAGATGCAGTCTACCGGTAGCTTATTATATCACTGGTAATAATTTATGGAGGTTACCCTGCCAATAAACGCCAAAGGAGTTTATTTCCCTCTTATTCCTCCAGGTACCGCAGCGGATAAATAGCGCGGAAGTTTTCCTGTTATTTATGCGCATATTTGCAGGTTTTTTATAGAAGATGCTTGTTTTTACCATCTTTTTTACATATCTTTAACAGGGTTTTATACGAATTAACGGGATCATGAGAAAGTTTTTATAACGATTGATTGCAAAACAGAAGTATAGTTTGTAGCATTTCTGTGATTTTTTTATAGATTTTATTGATAAGCCGGCGGGTGACAGGCCAGAGGCAATGGGTGTGCTTTTCGTTTACACTATGGCATTTGAAAAAACAGGACTATTATAATTTTTTAATCAAAATGTATGAGAAAATGAAAAAACTAACTGGACTGGTTGGTCTGTTATCGGTTTTGTTGATGCTTCTTCCACATATAGGAAAAGCCCAGGTGAAACAGGTTACAGGAACCGTATACGATGAAGAAAGCAGACCCCTGTCAGGTGTTACCATTACCATTAGCGGTACTTCCATCGCAACGCTTACCGGAAGCGATGGTGGTTTTAGAATATCAGGCAGGGATATTTCCTCCTTGGTTTTCACCCACATCGGGTATTTGACGCAAACGATTCGGGTAGAAGGGAAAACAGCGCTTAAGGTAACCCTTGTTGCGGATAAAGGATCGATGGATGAAGTGGTGGTTACAACAGAATTTGGAATGAAACGTATCGGGCGGGCCGTGGGCTCTTCTGTACAGGTCATTGATGGTAAAACCATTGCTGAGTCTGGCCGGGATAATTTCATTTCTGCCCTGCAGGGCCGTGTTCCCGGGTTGAATGTTACTTCTACCAGCGGATTGCCCGGTGCTTCCACAACAGTGGTGCTGCGCAATCTTACTTCCATTTCGGGAAACAATCAGCCTTTATATGTTGTGGATGGTATTCCTATGAATAACTCCACTTTCGACCCGTTGAAAATGGGACAAACTACCGAGCTTTTGTCGGTGCGTAATATGGATTATTCTTCCCGGGGAAATGATTTCAACCCCGAGGATATCGAATCAATAACCGTGCTGAAAGGGGCTACTGCAGCGGCTTTATATGGCTCCGATGCATCCAATGGCGCCATTATTATTACAACAAAAAAAGGACGGGCGGGCAAAGGACGTGTTACCTACGACAATGCGTTCCGTTGGGACCATGCTTATGGTTATCCTGATATGCAAACAAAATATGCTGAAGGCGCATATGGTACCACCAACTATTATTACACCTCCCGGTATGGCGGTTTATATCCCGAGGGTATGAAGCTGTATGACAATGTAGCGGAAATTTTGCAAACAGGCTTTTCTCAAAGACATAGTGTATCTGTTGAAGCGGGGTCGGATAAAGCAACCCTGCGTGGTAGCTTCTCATACCTGGATGGACAGGGCGTTATTAAAACAACCGATTACGGGCGTATGAACCTGAGCCTGGCCGGTAAAGCTGATATTACCAGCTGGCTGAAATTTGAAAGTGCCATGCAATACGCGCACTCAACAAATGATAAAGCGCTGCTGGGTACGGAAGGCCCGCTGGCAAAAGCAATGCTTTGGCCTATTGTAGATAATATGGCCAACTATCTTACACCAGACGGTACACATATGAGAACGCCCGATTATTATACAGACCTGGATATGCTGAACCCGCTCTTTGCCATGTATAAGAACAAGAATTTTGATAAATCAGACCGGTTTATCACAAATGTGGCATTTACGGCAGTACCGGTGAAAAATACATTTTTACGGGCCCAGGTAGGATGGGATGTGGGAATGCAAACCTTTGTATCATCAAGGCATCCTTACTATTCAACCAATAATGCTGGCACCGGTACTTATAGCCTTGTGCACTCTAATTTTTCTGATCCTACAGTGAACATATTAGCGGGTTATAATAACAAGTTTTTTAAGGAGAAATTTTCCTTTTCCGGGCAGGTTGGTTATCACCAGCTGGAAAATGGTGTAACCCTGCAATCTACCATCGGGTCCAAGTTTATTATTCCGGATTTTCAATCGATCAATAATACCGATCCGGCAACGGTAACCTCTTCGCAAAGCAATACAAAGCGGAGAATACAGGCGCTCTCGGGCCAGTTTGAGTTTGGATATAACAATATGGCATTTATTACTGCAAGAGGCCGTAATGACTGGTCCTCCACACTGCCGCTGAATAACAACCGGTATTTTTACCCGGCAATAGAAGGATCACTGATTGTAACCGAGCTGCCGTTCCTCAAAGGAAATAAAACCGTCAATTTTATAAAATTAAGAGGGTCTGTTGCACGCGTGGGTAAGGATGCGCCCCCCCTGTCTATTGATCCTCAGTTAGAGCCTACATATATGACCGGAGGTGGCTTTAAATACGGGTATACCGGCCCTAATCCAAATTTAAAACCAGAGATGACCACCGCCCGGGAAATCGGGTTTGATACCCGTTTGTTTAATAACCGGGTAAATACCTACTTTTCCTATTTTACTACCCGCAATGCGGATCAGATCGTAAAAGGCTTCCGTTTAAGTTATGCAACCGGGTTTGTATTAAATACCATGAATGTAGGATCCTTTAAAACCTGGGGATGGGAGGCACATATAGACGGGGATGTGTTGCAAAACAAAACCGGCCTTACCTGGAATGTTGGTATTAACGCTTCCCACGGCGGATCAAAAGTCATTTACCTGCCGCCAAACGTTTCTGAATATTATAATCCTTACACCTGGAGCTCAGGCAATATCCGGAATGGTATTATGGTTGGCTATCCGATTACTACGGTAACCGGTCGTGCGTATATGCGGAATGATAAGGGACAGGTGATGATTGACCCAACCACAGGGATACCGCTTACCAGTGATAAATGGAGTGTTATCGGCGACCGGGAACCCAAACTAAGATTTGGCCTGGTAACGAGCCTTTCCTACAAGGGGCTTCGCCTTTCGGGCTTATTTGCCGGCCGGTATAAAGCAACGGTGGTGAACGGAACAAAACGCCTGATGATGACAAACGGAACCAGCTGGGAATCGGTTGCATTGCGTGAAAGAGGACCCGTGGTGTTTAATGGTGTGTTGAATGATAAAAATGTAAATTCAGATAATCCTACTGTTAATACGATTGCGGTTGACTATCATTTGTATGGTAGCAGCATCTTTACCGGGGGGGATGAAAACTGGCTCGAGAAAAATGTGAATTATCTGCGCATGCAGGAGCTACGTGCATCGTACTCGCTTCCGCAAAGTTTGCTGATGAAAAGTAAGTTTATTGCGGGTATTGATATTTACATGGTTGGAAATGATTTATTCACCTTTACCAATTATTCGGGTATTGATGCAGTAGGAAACAACGTGTCTGCAGCAGCAGGCGGAACAGGAGGCGAAGGCATTGATGTGTGGTCCCTGCCTAACCCCCGCGCATTTACTGTTGGTCTTAGCATTTCACTCCGTTAAATTTAAAATCATGAAAAGATACATATACTTCTTTACGATAGCGGCCGCGCTTTTTGCCGGCGGATGTAAGAAATACCTGGATGTAAATAAAAATATAGACGCTCCGGATCATGTGGACGGGTACCTGTACCTTGCAGGGATCCAGCAGCAATATGAAGGTATTTATTGGGAAACCAGGGCCATTGGCGCATTTACCCAAATGATGGGAACCAATAGTTCTACATATAGCACCTATGCGCTGCATTCCTATGTGCCGGGTAGTGACGCAGCAGGGGAAACCTGGCGTATGGTTTATTGGAACCAGGGCATGAACCTCGAAAATCTTATCAATCAGTCGCTGGCGGCAGAAGACTGGACGCTGGCAGGGATCGGCTATGCCATCAAAGCATTTTCATGGGATTTACTGGCAAAAAATAATGTAGATGCCCCCATGAAAGAAGCGTTTGTACCCGGACGGTTATCGCACAACTACGATTATGAAAAAGACATCTATACCCAGGTTCGGGAATGGGCTTATAAAGCGATAGAGTTGCTTGGAAAACCAGATGATCATATCTACGGTAGTAAAATTACCGCCAATGATTACATCTTTGGAGGCGACAAGAATAAATGGATTAAATTTGCTTATGCGGTAATTGTGCGCAATCTTTCTTCGCTTTCCAATAAAAAAGATTTTGCTGCCACATATGCCCAGGAACTGATCACGGCTGCAGGCAAATCGTTTCAAAGCCCCGATGATGATGCCACGCTTAGAATAGCCGGCGGATCCCAATCTGCTCCCTATGCCGATTATAATAATTTCTGGGGAACCGCCGTCAATGCCGGCAGTGGTAATCTTAGCTATACTTATTTTCAGCACGACTACGCCGTGCAATTGTTCACGGGAACGGTTCCGGAATACGACGAGTCTACAGGCGAGAAGGTACGTGGGGTAGAAGGAAACACTTATCATCCGTATAAATTAGCAGCCGATCAAATTGTAACAGACACGCTTGTGCAGGCCTTGGGCCATTATGACCCCCGTGTTGCTTTAAAACTGGGAACAACAAGCAATCCGAATTACCTGAATCTGGACAATGCCGATAGTGTAAAAGCCTACAAGTATTATGGTGGAACTTTTACCAGCACCTCTGGTCCTATAGGAACGGCGCCTTCCTTCTATGGACGGAATGCAGCTTCATTATATAGCGGTGCCGTTCATGACGGTATCGGAAGATGGATTTACAGAGATGATGCGCCGTATATTTTAACAACCTATGCGGAAATTCAATTTTGCCTTGCAGAAGCCTACTGGAAATTAGGAAAGAAAGCAGAAGCATTTGCTGCGTTTAAAGAAGGGGTGAAGGCTGATATGACCACCACGGGCAGGTATATCTACACCGGTAAAAGCGGAAGTCCTACGGGCGGCGATAAAATCAGCAAAAGCCTGTACGCAACGCTTGCAGACCAGTATGTGTCCGGGCCTTTCGTAAATGGGCTGGCAAACTTTACATTGTCGCATATTATGATTCAAAAATGGATCGCGCTTTATCCCTGGGGCGCTCCCGAAGCCTGGGTTGATTTGCGTAAATATAACTACGATATAAAATATACCGGCGAATATCCAAAAAACGGAAACGGCTGGACGCCTACATTGGTGGATCAAAAATGGGATTCAGATCCGCAAAAAGTATATAAGGGCTTTTACCTGATGCCGGCGCAGGTTCAGGGCAGAAAAGTAAGCTACGATATAAAGAACCAGGGCGCACCCTGTTACCGTCTTCGCCCGCGCTATAATTCGGAATACATGTGGAACCTGGCTTCGCTACAGGCATTGAAACCCATACCGGGCACAGCAGATAATTATCAGACATCGATCCCCTGGTTTGCATACCCGGGGGAATTACCCAATTGATCTGTTTACTGATTGTTTTGTATTAATAATTAGAGTATGAAAAATTTAATAAAACTGTTATCGCTTATAATTGTTGTGATGGCCCTTCCTGCATGCAAAAAGCATGTGGTAGAATACAATGCACAACCTGTTGCTGAAAATAAGGCGGAGTTTCAGCTCCACTATTTTGTTCCGGTTACCACGGGCGCTGCCAATAATATCTACAGGGTAGAAGTAAACGGAAAACTTTTCGCCGATTCAACCAATGCCCTTTCAACATACAATGCAATTCCCAGCGGTGGTGTAGGACGCTTTTTTACAGCGGATGCAGGTACCACCAGTTTGAAGTTGTATAAAGGGGGCAATGTGTTGGTATATGATCAAAGTTGCAGTTTAGCCAGTGGCAAACAGAATGTATTTGTGTATGATTTTAGTAAGCCCCCGGTTGTGTTTAACAATGGCTTTCCGTATCCTACAAACCTAACGCAAAACACGGATAGTATTTCATTGGTAAAGTTCTATAATTTTTTATATGAAACAGCCGGTGTTACAACAACGTTGAAATTGCAGTATCAATATCAATACACGGTTAATATTACAACGGGTGAAAAGAGCAACTGGATCAATGTAGGTCAGCCGGTGGCTTTTGGAGAAGCAACCGGGTGGGAGCCGGTAAGGGTTATAAAAAGTATTTTTAATTCCAGCGGATATGCCCGTGTCGATTACCGGATCCGGGTTATTGGTGCGGATGGCACTGACCAGGGCAGTTTGAAAGTGCGCAATTCCTCGGGCAATATGGTAGATTATTCAGATTTCTGGACAACCTATATCGGGCGGGCGGCGCATCATGTACTGGCGGGTATGCGCGCTGCAACGCCGGTATCATCAGTAAGGCTGTTTTATGCCCGCTGATGGGAAGGATAATGGTTGAAAGGTTATCAAAATTCGTAAGGCCGTTTCCTTCGCAGACCTGCGTGTTCCCCTGCGGTTCATTTGAACCGCAGGATGGGCAAAGGCCCGTAATGCAATAGCGCTCCATTACCCGGATCCATATCTCTTCAGCGGTGCATCGTTCTTCGGTTTTCTTTTTCCAATGCGGGGATTGATATCTTTTTGAACAGGTACTGTTTTCATAACCGGAACGGGTACCGGTGGCCCTTCGGGGCTTACAGTTGGGGTGGTTGGCTGCGGCTCCGCTGCTTCCTGTTTCAATATCCCGGCCTTATGCGTTTCCAGCTCCAGTATCAATAGCGACAGCTTTTCCAGGGCAGCGTTTATATACTGCAGCTGCAACTCTTTTTGCGTCAGCCATTGGGGCGGCAGTTTCTGTATACGAATTTCCAGCAGGGCTACCTGGTGCCGGAAGCCGGTAGCCGCATCGAGGTACTCCTCCCGTTCGGGATGGGTTTCCTCCAGCTGGGCGGCTACATTGCTGGCGTGCTCCAGTGCCAGCTCCTTCGACCGCAGTTGCGCTTCCGTTGCGGCCAGGCGATCCAGGCGGCGCTCTATCTGCAGTTCGAGGCCCAGTTTTTTCCATAGCAAGGTCTTTTGATCCCTGTAAGCCTGCTTCAAAGCATCATCACACAGCGGGATGCTGGTAAGGCGACTGAATAATGAAAGGGTGGTAGACATAACGTTGGTTTTGGGGTAAAAGAATACTTACAAGCTACACCCGTAAAGAGCCGATCGCATCAACAAAAAACGTTTTAATCATTTTTTAACGTTTGAGCGGTTTTGTATCAAAACTGGTTGGGGATAATAAGTTGCATATCAGTTGGTTTAGTTTTTTCAGGGAGGAGGATATTGGGGTTATTTGAATTAAAATATTTTCTTATATGATTTTTCTATAGGTTGATACCAGACCCCGGTTTCTTATCAGCTACCGGGCAGCCATGGGAAATGATCAAAAACGGTGGGCTGCTGTTATACTGCCAATAGGGATTGAACGATCTGTATAGTGGCTAACCAAACAACCACTCTACATCCTCCTGTGCCAGGTTTTTGATAAAGCCTTCATCGGTTGCGATAAGATCAGCGGAAAGTTGTTTTTTGCGTTGCTGCAGTTGCAGGATCTTTTCTTCGATGGTATCCTTGCAGATCAGCTTATAGGCAAATACATTTTTGGTTTGCCCGATCCGGTGGGTTCGGTCAATGGCCTGCTGTTGTACGGCTTCATTCCACCAGGGATCAAATAAAAATACATAGTCGGCCGCAGTTAAGGTAATACCGGCATTCCCTGCTTTTAAACTGATCAGGAACAACCCGGTTGTATTGCCTGCTTCCTGGAAGGCCTGCACCATTTCCATACGTTTTGCGGCGGGCGTTTGGCCGTCAAAATGATAATAGGCCATCTCCCTGCGGTTGCAGATCGTTGCAATCAGGTCCAGTACCCCGGTAAACTGGGAAAAGATCAGCACTTTGTGCCGGGGAAGAATTAATTCCAGTTCCTCAAAAAGCCGCTCCATTTTTACAGATGCATCGCTATAACCTGCGGCTTCCGGCAGCAGCTGCGGAGCGTTGCAAACCTGGCGTAGTTTTAAAATGCCCTGCAGTACATCCAGCTTGGCTTTGGCCATTCCTTTTTTCTCTATATCCAGGAAAAGGCTGCTGCGGATCTGTTCCTTAACGTCATCATACAGGGCGCGTTGTGTATCGCTCATTTCACACCACAACGTGATCTCTGTTTTTTCCGGAAGATCAGGTGCTACCTGTTCCTTCGTCCGCCGGAGCACAAAAGGTGCGATCAGTTTCTGCAGCAATTGCTTTTTAACATCATCCCCGTTGCGGTCGATGGGGTCTGCATATTCCCGTTTAAAGAACTCCCGGCTGCCCAGTAAACCCGGTAATGCCGTATGCAGTTGTGCATAAAGATCGAAGGTGTTATTTACAACCGGGGTACCACTAAGGGTAAAACAATAGACCGAACGGATTTCTCCAACGGCCCGGGTGATTTTAGCAACAGGATTTTTTATGTTCTGACTTTCATCAATAAAAACGGAGAGGTAAGACTGGGCGCAGAGTTGTGCTGCTTCAGTGCGAAAGGTACCATAACTGGTGATGAGCACCTGCCGGGCCGGGTTGCCAATAACTGAGGCATCGCGTTGCGGACCATGAAAAACGGTAACGGACAAGCCCGGTGCGAATTTTTTTAATTCCTGTTCCCAGTTGTAGATCAGGGAAGCAGGGCATACAACCAGGCTTTGCATGCCCGGTCTGTTCTCTATGGAACGTGCTAAAAAGGAGATGGCCTGCAGGGTTTTGCCCAGCCCCATATCATCTGCAAGGCAGCCCCCGGCGCCGGCATCGGCCATTAAGCACATCCACTCATAACCTTTTTGCTGGTAGGGGCGGAGGGTGGCCTGTAATGCGGAAGGCAGGGGATACACCTGGGCATCGCTTTGCCATTGCTGCCATTGTTGCCACCAGATACCAGCGTTCTTATTGGCGAATACAGCATTTTCATCGCCGGGTTCCTGCAGGGAAAAGCAAAGCCAGCGGGCAACGGTCAGCTCCTGTTTATGAATCTTTGCGTGCTTCACCAGGGTGGCATATTGCTTCATCCATGCTTCATTCAGCAATCCCAGTGTGCCGCCTTTCAGCAGAACGGTACTTTGGCCCGCCCATAAAATTTTTTGCAATTCTGTTAGCGGAACATTTTCCTTTCCAAAGCGTACCGAAAACCGGCAGGTAAGCTGGTTGTCCTTTTCCTGCAGCCATTCAATATCCGTTTCCGGTAGGTGCGATGAATACCTGAAATGACGCAGCATATCCATGCCCCTCAGGTCTACACCGGACAATAACAATTGATGATACACTTTGGGGAACCATTGCCGTTTTTGTGCTTCGGCAAAAGGAAGATAGTAGTAGCCTTTATGTTGATCCGGAAAGCGGGGATGCAGCGATTCCAGCAGCGTTTTTAATTCCTGCTCCTGTTGCTGGTTGCGGCGGATGACCACCCGTTCCCCGTTTTGGCGGATTTCGGTTGTAGCTTCCCAGGGATCTTCTACGGTATAGCCGTCGTAGGTCCATTGGGGCGTCAGCATTAAAAAGGTATTGCTCAGTTCACTCAGCAGTACACCGGGAACCGGCGGTGTTTCTACGGTCTGGCTGTCCTGCAGGGCATGCGGCTTTACCGGGTATCGTTCTTCCAGTGTTAAAAGGATTGGCCGGAGGGCTTCAGCCGGGGCCGGGCGAAAAGCAGCTTCCTTTTCAAGTCCGTCCAGCGTTTGCTGGTCGGCAAGCGGCATCAGGAAGTACTGGTCATCTTTTCTCAAAAAAAAATGATGCCGTTCCAGGTCTTTCAGCGCATGATCGGTGCCATCAATTTCTGCAATCGCATGGAGGCAATAGCTGCCTGCAGATTCGGTAACCTCAAACTTTAAATAGGGGCGCTGGCTGCTGATGCTGCAGGGCCCCGTAATCCATCGATCCCCGGCTGCCTTATAACTATGGTACCATTTAAGCCTGTCGAACCAGGGCTTTACCTGGCGGAAAAGATCATAATGATGCTTGACCAGTTCCTTCTCCTGGAACTCGCGGTAAGTAAGGGCACTGTTCTGAACCTCAAAATATTGTTTGATGGCGGCAACAGACCTGGATACATTGCTTTCGCTGAAGGCGCCTAATGCCTTAATGAGCGGATCGGGCAAGCGGCCAAAATGCCCCACCACCGATCTTGAGTCGACCGGGGATTTTTCATAAGCAGGCGGTTTACTGCTTTTATCTACTGAAAGGATCTGCAGCAGTCCCTGCTTTTCTCCCGCTTTATGTGCAGCGAGCAATATTGCTGTAGTACGTTGCGCCGTCATTATTGTTATGATAGGGCCGCGCAATATATACAAAAACAGCACTGAATATTTTTTTGTTTTCTGGTTTTAATGTGTATACCCGGCGGTGGCTCTGTCTCAAATAAGAACCGTTCAAGGACATTGGAATGACTATAAGCGATACAATGTCGTTTCCTTAAAGCCGCTGATGTGCAGATTTGGTATCGGCTTTAACTATAATAATGTCGCAGAAAACCGCCGCAGGCGCAATCTGTGCATCTGTGGCAATCATAAAAATTGCTTAAGGAAACGACATCGATAAGCGATAGGTTATTTTATTTTAAATGCGTCTTTTTGCTGCTTTATTCTTTTTCATTGCGTTGCTATTTGCGGTTTTTTATAAAAAATTGCGGGTTTTTGCAAAAAACTCCCTATCTTCATTTTACATTAAAACTGATTGACTTGCTAAAGAAAGAACGACAGGCTTATATACTGCATAGATTGGATTTGCACAACAAGGTGGTAAACGCAAGTTTATGTACCGACATGGGTGTATCGGAAGACACGGTACGGAGAGACCTTTATGAGTTGTCGCAGGCCGGCAAGCTTATCAAGGTGCATGGTGGGGCATTATCGCTGGCGTTTAACGAAGTAAAGTTTGAAACCTCCAATGTGTATTCGCAATCGAAAAAGGTAACGATTGCCGAAAAGGCCATCGGGCTGATCCGGGATAATATGTATGTGCTTACCAGCGGAGGTACCACCATCCTGGAAATGGCGAAGCAGTTACCGCCGCAGCTCCGGGCAACTTTTATTACCGGAAGCATTCCTGCTTTAAATGTATACATTACCCATCCCAACATTAACGTGGTAGTGGTAGGAGATAAAGTGAATAAGGCCGCTCGCATCACCACCGGGGCCAGCGCATTGTCGAGGATACGGGAAGTGAATGCTGATTTATGTTTTCTGGGAACCAATGCCATCGATCTGCAGCGGGGCATTACGGATAACGACTGGGAAGTGATCGAACTGAAAAAAGCCATGATTGCAGCTTCCGCCAAAACAGTGTGTCTTGCTATTTCCGAAAAGCTCAATTCTTTTGAGCCGTTGCAGGTATGTGCCTTAAAACAAATAGACTATTTAATAACAGAATTAGACCCGGATGATAAAATACTGCAGCCTTATGCTGCGGCAGGAATTACTGTTTTGTAGAAAATAAATAATAAAAAACTATGAGTAGATTACGAACCTATGTACTGCTTCTGGTAGTGCTTGCTTTTTCTGCACCTTGCAGCCTATGGGCGCAGAATAGCCCTGTATCCGGAACGGTAGTATCAGAGACAAATAGTCCTATGCCCGGAGTAACGGTTACCGTCAAAGGAACGGCGGTTTCCTCATCTACCAATGATGATGGCACATTCTCCGTCCGCGCTGCTGAAGGTCAAACCCTGCAATTTAGTTATGTGGGCTATCAGGCGCAGGAAGTAAAAATTACAGGTAACGATCCGCTTACCATCACCCTGCATCCGGGAGCCAATTCCCTCGATGAAATTATTGTGGTGGGCTATGGCAAACAACGGCGAGGTAATATTACGGGCGCTGTAACTAATGTGAATATGGACAACCTGAAAAGCCGGCCGATTGCAGATCTGGGCAGGGGCCTGCAGGGCGTTGTTCCCGGCCTATCCATACGAATCCCCAGTGGGGAAGTGGGGTCGGATCCCCTGATCAATATTCGTGGGTTTATCGGTTCCATCCAGGGATCCAGTCAACCCCTCATCCTGGTTGACAATGTGGAAGTGCCGAGCATCCAGGACCTGAACCCCAATGATGTGGAAAGTGTTACCGTATTGAAGGATGCGGCCTCTGCATCGATATACGGGGCAAAAGCGGCCTTTGGGGTGATCCTCATTACCATGAAAAAAGGTACAAAAACGCAGGGTAATGCGCTTACTTACAGCACCAACCTATCCTGGCAAACGCCTTTTAAGGACCTGGAGCTGGCGGGAATAGATGGCCTGCAATACACATTAGACGCTCAAAAAAATATGAAAGGCTCGGGACCGGCCGGTGGGTTCTGGCGGCTGGATAGTGCCAGCCTGGAAAAAGCCCGGGAGTGGCAGCGCCTGTACGGAAGTACAGTAAAACCAACAGACCCGGTGGTATATGGCCGGGATTGGTACTTTAATGGTACGGACAAATATGGTTACCGGATCTATGATCCGATTGATGCCATGATCAAGAAATATAGCTTTACACAAAACCATAATATTTCTTTGAATGGACGATCCAATAACACCACGTATAATGTTGGTTTTGGATACCTGGGACAGGAGGGAATGATGAAGCCGGCCAAGTACGATGATTTTACGCGGTATACCGCCAATCTGAAAGTTTCTACAAAAGTGAATGATTATGTTACGGTAAGGGGGGGCGCCATGTATTCAGACCGGGCTAAACGATATCCCAATTCGACCAATACCTCCGGTTTTGGAGCAGATCCATGGCTATACCTATATCGCTGGAGCCTGTTATTTCCAACAGGTGTGAAAGAGTTGGGTGAAGAGATCCGGGATCCTTATTGGGATGCTAAAAATGCGAATACTGCTACATTAAAAAACAAATATGTAAATCTTAATTTCGGAACTACCATTGATCTTACCAAGAACTGGCAGGTTATAGCAGATTATACCTATGACTACCGCGGAGAAACACTTAGCAGTTCTTTACCTACCCTTAGTTTGCGGGAGCCCTGGTATGCCGCTGTTCCATGGGTAGATGCTGATGGGGATCGGGTTTATGTTGACGCCGCCGGCAACATAACAGATTCTGCGGGTATACCCGGTTACCGGTTCCCGCTGGTGAATTATGTAACCAAGGATCAAAGCTATGTGTACCAGTCTACATGGGCGGCACAGCGGCATACGGTAAATGCCTACTCTGTGTATAATCTGAAATTGAACCTGCAACATAATTTTAAATTTACCCTTGGAACCAATGTCGTAGCCAATAAATGGAACAGCCACTGGTCACGGAAAACCGACCTGATTAATAAAGACAATCCTCAGTTTGATTTTGCAGTGGGTACGGAAACAACCGGCGGAGATGCTAACTGGGATTCGCAATTGGGATATTTCGGCAGGGTGAATTATGCGTTTAAAGACAAATATCTTCTTGAAGGAAACCTGCGCTACGATGCTACTTCCAAGTTTCCGGCTGATTTGCGTTGGAAATGGTATCCTTCTTTCTCCGCAGGATGGGTGTTGAGCGACGAAACATTTATGAAGGAACTGAACCCCATACTCAGTTTTGCAAAGCTCAGGGGTTCCTGGGGGGCTATTGGTGACCAGTCCGTGCCGAATACCCTTTATACATCAACCATGGATATCTCCAAAAATTCATGGCTGACCAGCGGTGGTAAACAATTTGTTCAGTTAAGTACACCGGGACCTGTTTCTCAGGGTATCACCTGGCAGAATATTCAAACCCTTGATCTGGGTGCAGATCTGCGCTTCTTTAAAAATAAGTTCGGCGTTGTATTCGATTGGTACAGCAGGGAAACACAAAATATGATCATCAGCGGGCAATCATTGCCTGCAACATTCGGGGCCGCCGCACCCCTGGGTAATTACGGGAATTTAAAAACAAACGGATGGGAAATCGCTTTGGACTTTAATCACCGTTTTCAAAATGGTCTTGGCTTAAACCTTACCGCCAACTTATCGGATGCCATTACGGTGGTTACCAAGGCAGCAGATTGGAATCTTAAGCGGGAGGACCGGAAAATTGACAACACGTTTGTTACCGGGAAGCGGTATGGTGATATTTACGGCTATGTAACCGACCGGCTCTATCAAAAAGAAGATTTTGTATATGATGCCAATGGCAAATTTGTACAGGAAACGATCATCTGGCAGGGAACGGCAAAACGAACCAATAAGCTGGCGGGCAACAACCCGGTGTATCAAACCTTCTTCGAAGATGGTAATCAGATCTTACTGGTTAGTCCCGGTGATGTAAAGTTTGTAGATGTAAACGGAGACGGGTATATTACTCCTGGCAAGGGTACGTTTGGTGATCCCGGAGACCGCGTGGTGATCGGGAACGTACTACCCCGGTATGAATATGGCTTCCGCATAGCGCTCGATTATAAATCCTTTGATTTTTCCGTAATGGGGCAGGGTGTAGGCAAAAGAAGCATCTGGGGATCCGGTCAGCTGGCCATCCCGGGCTATTTTGCAAAAGAAGGGGCCATGCCGCAGGCCATTGCCGGTAATTACTGGCGGCCCGATCGTACGGATGCTTTTTATCCCCGGGCCTGGGATATGGGCGGCTCCAACTCCGGTTTTGTAATGGTACCGCAAACCCGTTACCTGCTCAATATGGCCTATTTCCGGGTAAAGAATATAACGCTGGGATATAACGTGGCGGAAGATTTACTTCGACGTATACGGTTAAAGCAGGCGCGGCTTTATGTTTCTTTGGAGAACTTTATCACATTTGATAAACTACGGGGACTGCCCATTGATCCAGAAGCGATTTCAGGAGTTTCCATGTTGAAAGGAGATGGGAACTATAACCTGGGGCGTACCGGTACATCGAATCCCACGTTTAAGATTGCTTCGGTGGGTATAAACATAGGATTATAATTCTCTTTCATCTACCGCTTAAAACAAACAAAAATGAGACAGAAATATACATTTATATTGATGCTTTTAATAATCGCGGCCACCGGTTGTAAAAAATTTTTGGACAGACCTCCGTTGACCAACCAGCCTGATGAAACGGCCTGGAGTTCTGAAGATAACGTGCGGCTCTACGCCAACAAATTTTATACAGGCTATTTTGTAGGATACGGTACGCAGTTCAGCGCTGAATCCAGCGCAGCATTACTTGGCTTTACGTTTAGTGATGATGTGTTTATAATGGGCAACCAGGGAAATTTTGCAAGGGCTGTGCCCAATAGTGGGATATGGGGCATGGGTACCCTGCGCTCCATCAATATCATGCTCGACAGGGTTAAAACAAAAATGAAAGGTGTCTTGCCGGAAGAAGCGTATAATCACTGGACGGGTATTGGCCGCTTTTTCAGAGCGATGGAGTATGCAGAGCTGGTTGCTGCTTACGGAGATGTGCCTTACTTTGACTATGTGCCCGTAGAAACCGATCTGGCTGACCTATACAAACCCCGCACTCCGCGCAACCAGGTAATGGATGCCGTATATGAGGATTTGAAATTTGCTATGAGTAATGTAAGAGCTTCCGATGGAGACCAGCAGGTGAACCGGTATATCGTAGCGGCTTTTGCATCCAGGATTGCACTTGCTGAAGGATCCTGGCAAAAATATTACTACAATAACGCAGCACAGGCCGGTAAGTTTTTCCAGTTGGCGCAGGATGCTGCGGCCATAGTGATGAATAGTGGTAAGTATGATATTGTGACCGATTTCAGAACCTTGTTTACTTCTAATACGCTGGCAGGTAATAAGGACGTTATCATGTACCGGCATTATGATCCGGCCGTTGGTGTAACCCACGCGGTAGCAACCAACAATAATTTATCGGAGTCGGTTGCTTTTGGACCCACTACCGACCTGATCAAATCCTTTATTTGTGTGGATGGAAAGCCGTATCAAAGTTCAGGCGTGGCCAATGCCAGTGATTTTACTTTATCCAATATGATCAAGACAAGAGATGCACGCCTGGAAGCTACGTTTTACGATAAGCCCAATGTCAGGAACCGGGCGTCCTACTGGTATATTAATAAGTTTTTGCCCAGGAGTGTGGTGGCTACGGTTGATGCCGGTGGTTCTGTACCGGTGGAGTTTACCTCCAATAAAAATCAAACAGACTATCCCGTAGTCCGGTATGCAGAAGTCCTGTTAAACTGGATCGAGGCCAAGGCGGAACTGGGGACGGCCACACAATCCGACATTGATGTTTCTATTAACAGGATACGAAACCGGCCGTTGGCTCCGGAAGCCATTGCAAAAGGTGTGGTTAAAACAGCCGCTTTAAACCTTTCCAACCTTCCCGATGACCCGGCAAAGGATCCTTCGGTGCCGGCCTTGCTATGGGAGATCCGGAGAGAACGCCGGATGGAATTCGTTTTTGAATATTCCCGCTACCAGGACCTGAAGCGATGGAAAAAACTGGAGTATATGGACACCAATGACCGGCCGGATCTGTTATCTGGAGGTTGGGTGAATTTTCCTACAGAATTACCGGGTGATCTGACGAAGGAAGCAAATAAAATAGGTCAGATATCAGTGGTGCCGCTTGCCGGAGGCAGCCCTGTTGTATTTGACGGAACCAATGGCGCATTAATGAAAGGGTTTTACCGGGGAACCAATACCAATGGTCGGTTGCCGTTCCTGAATCAAACCGGGGTAAACCCCTATCTCGCGCCGGTAGGTAAAACCCAGATGGATGACTATAAAAGTATGGGTTATACGCTGTCGCAGACAGAAGGGTGGCCGGTGTATCAATGATAATCGATTCGTCAATGAAAAATTGAATAAAATGGTAAAAAATATTTCAAAGTACGCAACAGTGATGTTGACATTATTGATCGTGTTATTGATGATGTCATGTCAGAAAAAGTATCCGGCGAATGTAGACTCGACGGATGAAGTGGTATTGAAGTCCATAAAAATTGTAAATGCCGGTGCAAACAGGAATACAACCTTAGAAGGTACGATTGATGAGAACCGGAAGAGCATTTCTTTCCCTCGTTTAGATACAATGAGCGATTTCAGCAATATCAGGATTGAGGCAACCATGTCGGATGGCGCGGTACTGGAAACAACTTCGTTCCAGCTGGACTTCAAAGATGGCAGCAATTATTTCATCGATGGCAAATCGTCGCTTACCAGGGTTGTTAAAGTAGTAAATAATATGCATTTCCGCGAATACTTTGCTACGCTGGTGCTGAAAATTCCTCCCTTTGGGGCCGATTTTGCAAAACCCCAGATATATGATTATACGAATAATGAATTAGGAAATCCTGTTTATCCTTCCTTTACAGGGGCATTAACAAGAGGATCTGGTTTTGATGGCGAGCATATATTGATCGTAAGCCGGGCTGCGGGCGGATCTCACTTGCTGAAGGCATCTGATATCAGGAATAATCTGGTGGCCCCCATACCGCTGAACCAGGCAGGGGTAACCGGTGGTACATATGCCGTAAATGTGGGTGCACAGGTGAATGGTCACTCCTATATTGCGAATCTTTCCGGTAACTCGGCGGCTTCTCCGCTAAAAATATATCATTGGACAAATCCTGCGGCCGCTCCTCAATTGATTGGCAGTTTGGTTGTGCCGGACGGAGGCGTACGCCTTGGAGATAATATGTCCGCAAATCTTGATAAGGATGGCAATGGGTATTTCTTCTTTGGTGATAACGCGGCTACTAGGGTTGTTCGGGTGAAAGTAACCGGCTATACGCAAATTTCGGAACCAGCAGCATTTGTGAGTGCTACCGGATCCAGTTATGTAATGTCTTTTAACCGTGTAGTAAATACATCCGATTATATCTACACGGGTTATGATGCGCCCATCCGGTTGGCCAACGAATCAGCTGTAGTGTCTTATGCATTAAACAGTGATGCAGTGCCGGTACGAGGTTCTGATGCGCATGTGATTACTTTTAACAGGGAGCGCTACTTGATTATGACTACTGCTGCGCGTTCCGGAACAGATCCTGTCGTACTATATGTATATGATATTACAAAAGGAAATACAACAAGGGAGGCACTTGAGCAATTTAATACCAGAACGGACAAAACACCGGTATTTCAGTACTCTTTACTAGGGCCGGTTACCTCCAATTGCTTTTTACAAACCCGGTGGTCTATTACCAGGGACGCAGAGGGAAGGGATGAAAAACTTACCCTGTATTCCGCGCATACAGATGCTGGCTTTGTAATGATCGATTTTCCCAAAAAAGCGTTAGACGATTAATGTAACGGTTATTGAAAAACATTCATACATCCCGCAGAGAGCGGAATAAATAAATATAGGATATGAAAAAGATTAGCTGGCTTTTTATAATTGCTGCGTTCATATTGGGGTTTAACGCATGTAAGAAAGATAATGATAATGTGGATATAGAACCCCAGGCAGATGTATTTACCATCCCTAAAAAAGAAATGCGGGCCGTATGGGTAACCACAGCCTGGGGGCTGGATTGGCCGCAGGATCAATATAATATGGCTACGCAGAAGCAGCAGTATATTGATTATCTCAACCGGTTTAAACAATTAAATATGAATGCAGTTTTTGTACAGATAAAAGGGATGGGGGATGCGTTTTATAATTCGCCCTACGAACCCTGGAGCGCGGCCATCACCGGCACAAGAGGAAAAGATCCGGGTTATGATGTGTTGAAATTTATGCTGGATGAAGCACATGCCCGTGGTATGGAGTTTCATGCCTGGTTAAATCCATACCGGATTGCCACCCGGGCCAGCAGCACTGCTGCTTATCCGGCCCTGCATCCTTCGATACAGCCGGATTGGGTGGTGAGCCACGAAAAGATCCAGATCTACAACCCCGCGGTTCCTGAGGTACGGCAAAGACTGGCAGATATTGTAAAGGATATCATTACCAAATATGATGTGGACGGTATTCATTTTGATGATTATTTTTACCCCGATCCGTCAACTGCGGGTACCATGGTTTCCGATAATGCTGATTATGCAAAGTATGGTGCAGGTATGGCTTCAATCGAAAACTTCAGAAGGGATAATGTGAACAAGGCGATAAAGGCCGTACATGATATCATCGTGGCAACCCGGCCGGAAGTGGTCTTTTCCATATCGCCTGCAGCAAGCGATACCTACAATTACAATACCTTATATGCCGATGTATTGAAATGGAACCAGGAGGGCTGGCTGGATGTGATCATCCCGCAGCTGTATCAGCAGATTGGCGCTGCCTCCAACGATTTTAAGGAACGTTTGCAATGGTGGCACCAGTTTCGTTATAAGGCTGCAATGATGGTGGGATACGGTTATTACCGGTTCGGAGATCCCACTGCACCCGCTGCGTTCCAGTCGGTAAATGAACTGGAAAAGCAATGGGCACTTACAAAAAAATACAAGGCTTCTGTAGGGCATCTGTTATACAGTGCCAAGTATGTGATGCAGAATCCCATCGGTATTACCGATAAGCTGGCCACACTTTGGACTACGCCAACAGTGATTCCGTTTTTGGGACGGAGCGTGGCTCCCGATCCGGCAGAACCGCAGAATGTACGCATTGAAGGCAACAGCCTGAAATGGGAAGCCGGCGGAAATGTACGGTCGGTGGTGTATTACACTCCGGATCTGAAGCAGGAGGCAAAGGTGCTGGCCCTTACAAATGATCATACAACGGATGCTACTTCTGCAGGATATTATTGTGTAACCACGATTAACAGCGACAATAAAGAAAGTAAGGCCTCCAAGGTGATACAGAAGTAGTAGTTGTTGTTACTCATACCGGACTATATCCTGTATCCCGGTAATATTAAAGCCCGCAAATCAGTCTCATATACGATTTGCGGGCTTTTTTTAATGGGGCATCGCAAGGGCGGCTGAACGTTCAGCTTACAATCCCTCCAGAAAACTTTCGCTGATATACCGGCCTACATCCGTAAGGTTTTTGGTTTGCTCAAACAGGTCCAGCTGGCGGTCGGCCCCCGTACCCCGCTCCAGGATCTTATGCACATGTTCGATGCGGTGCCGGCTGCCCAGGTGGTCGATCACGGGATCCAGGAAATCCAGCAGCTCATAGATCAGCGCGCGGGTATTCACTTCTTCTTCCTTGCCGAAATCGATCAGGTACCCGTCGATGCCATAACGGCTGGCCCGCCATTTGTTTTCATTAATAAGGGGACGCGAGTACTGGATGAAATTAAGGTTTTTACTGCGCAGCATATAGATCCGGGCACAAACGGCCTGGAAGAGGGCTGCTATCGTAATCGTTTCATCCACCGTCATGGGTATATCGCAGATGCGGAACTCCACCGTATTGAAGAAAGGATGCACCCGCAGATCCCACCATATTTTCTTTGCATTGTCGATGCAATTGGTTTTGATCAGCATTTTCACATAGTTGTCGTAGGCTTCAATGCTTTCAAACGCGTCCGGGATACCGGTACGGGGAAACTTGTCAAATACCTTGGTGCGGTACGATTTATAACCAGTGGTCCTTCCTTCCCAAAAGGGGGAATTGGTACTTAATGCAAAAATATGGGGCAGGAAATATCGTGTAGAGTTAGCGATATGATTGGCCAGCTCCCGGCTTTCCATACCCACATGTACATGCAGTCCGAAAATAAGGTTGCTGCGTGCGGCCTCCTGTAATTCGGCCACGATCTCGTTATACCGGATATGATCGGTGATCAGTTGCTTCTCCCAATGGCTGAAAGGATGCGTGCCCGATGCCCCAAGCGTAAGATCGAGGGTGCCGGCTATATCAGAAATGGTTTTGCGCAGCAGGGCTACATCGTTGTAGGCTTCATCAATATCCTGGCAGATATCGGTACCCACCTCCACCACGGCCTGGTGCATTTCTGCCTTCACCTTGTCCTTAATGATCTTTTGTCCTTCCTGCACGATCCGTTGCTCATGGCTTTTCAGCTCGAAGGTCTGGTTATCTAAAACCATGTATTCCTCTTCCACGCCAAGCGTGAATGTTTTATAATTGATGCTCATTTTTTATTAATGTGAAAATGTGATAGCATGGAAATATGAAAATGCGGTAATCTGAAAATTTTTAGGGCACCGAGACGCTCCGAAGGAGCACTTCGAGCCTTGGGACACTTCTACGGAAAATCAACTGACTTTGTAAATGCGGACAGTTGCCTGGCGGATGAATAATTATCACATTTCCACATTATCACATTTTAAAATTTATTTCCCCGCGCTTCTCTTTACATATTCCCCCCAGGTAAGGTTGTTGCCGCCATTATTGGCCAGTGCTTTTTCGATGGCATAATTGGCCGATGTTTCCACCACCCATTCAAAATTTTCTGCACCTACACTCTTTATATCGGCGTCGGGGGCCGGGTTGCAGAAATCAATCGCAAAAGGAACCCCGTTGCGCAATGCCAGCTCCACCGTATTGAAATCGTAGCCCAGGTACCGGTTTATTTTCAGTACAATGTCGGTCATCTCCTGCAGTTTTTCTGCAGTGGGGGCAAAATCGGCTACATAGCGCAAATGATGCGGGTTGCGGGGCTCATACGGCATAATGCGCACGTATTTTCCTCCAATGCAGTAACAACGGTAGTATTCTTCAAAAACAATTTCTTCCTGCAGCAGCATCACCAGCTGACCGGTTTCCCGGTGCTTTTCGAAAAACTCCTCTTTGTCATGTAGTTTGTACACATTTTTCCACCCGCCTCCGGCAAAAGGTTTCATGTACGCCGGAAAACCTACCTCCTGGAAGATCCCTTCCCAGTCCAGCGGATAGGCGAGGTTGCTGAACGATTCATCGGACGTATCATCCGGACGGTCGTGCGAGGGAATGATGGCCGTTTTGGGTACCGGAACCCCGATCTGGGTCATGAGGCAGTTATTGAAATACTTATCATCAGCGCTCCACCAGAACGGGTTATTGATCACGGCTGTGCCGGTTACAGCTGCATTCTTTAACCAGGTACGGTAAAACGGCACATCCTGGCTGATGCGGTCGATGATCACCGAATAGCCGGACGGCTGTCCCTGCAGGGCCTTATCGATACGCACAGGTTCCGCAACGATCCCGTCGATGCCTTTGCTGTTTATCCGCTGCACAAATGCTTCCGGGAAAGAGCGTTCTTTCCCAAATAGAATTCCGATTTTTTTCATTTTCTTATTGTTTATTGTTCTGCTGTGCAGAACCGGTTTCGTGATCCATGGCCGCACGTTGGCTGTGGACCGGTGTCTAAATGGTGATTCGGGAATGGGCGAAAAATTCGCTATATTTTGTTGTTACCGCATATTTGTTGTTTTAATATGATTTCATAGCCCGGCAAAAGGAAGAAAGCAGTTCCCGGTGAACCTGGCTTTATACCGCTTTTTACAGGCTCCATACTTGTTTTGTTTAATTTGAGATTGAATTTAAGTTATTCTCTAATTCCTCACAAAAAATTATTACCGGCCTTAATATTTCGATACCGGATTGGGGTATTTTGTTACTTTTGGGCGAATGAATATGGTAAAGGAACTGGACTATGTAGCAGAACGGGCAACTGTTTTATCTGTGTTACTGAAAAGAGCTGTGACGGTTGATTTTTATCTGCCTACGGGGGTGGATGACCTGTCTGATCTCAGCCTGCTGCTGATCAACGATGGTCAGGATTTACCGGCAATGGGCTTGCAGGAACTGTTATCCGGCTTGTATGCAACCGGGGCCATTACCCCGGTTTTATGCGTGGGTATTACCGCCGGGCCAGACCGGAAGCGGGAATATGGAGTAGCCGCTGAGGCCGATTATATGGGCCGGGGCGATCGCGCCGCGGATTATACCCGTTTTGTCATTGAAGAGCTGGTTCCCTATACGCTGGATAAATACAGGGTTCCCGGCTTTCGGGAACTGGCATTTGCCGGTTTTTCGCTGGGCGGACTGAGTGCGCTGGACATTGTATGGAATCATCCGGAGCTGTTTTCCAAAACCGGTGTTTTCTCCGGGTCGCTCTGGTGGCGGAGCAAGGACCAGGAGGATGTTACCTATGATGATGACCAGGATCGCATTATGCAGCAGCAGATCCGGAATGGAAGTTATAAGCGCGGGCTCCGGTTCTTTTTGCAATGCGGCCTGATGGATGAAGCGCACGACCGCAACAATAATGGAGTTATTGACGCAGTGGATGATACCCGTGATCTTGTAACAGAACTGATGAAAAAGGGCTACAAACCGGAAGATGTATCCTACCTGGAACTGGATGAAGGCAAACATGATGTGGCTACCTGGGGAAAGGCCATGCCGGTATTTTTGAAATGGGGGTGGGGACGGTAGTATTTGAAAATATGAAGATGTGGGAATTTGGAAATGTGAAAATAGAGCAGGGGGGCGGGTATGAAAAATGGCTCTGACTTTAAACGTTGGCCAGCATTCAGCTTTTAGCCTTTAGCCTTCAGCTATCAATTCAGTTATCATAAACCTCAAACCTTAAACCTGGAACTTTAAACTTTCCTCATGTCCAATCATCTTATAAACGAAACCAGTCCTTATTTATTACAACATGCCCATAACCCGGTAAACTGGTATCCCTGGGGGGAAGAAGCGTTGCAGCGGGCAATAGCGGAAGACAAACCGATATTGGTCAGCATTGGCTACGCTGCCTGTCATTGGTGCCATGTAATGGAGCGGGAGAGTTTTGAAGATGCAGAAACAGCGGCGCTGATGAATGCGCATTTTATCAATATAAAAATAGACCGGGAAGAACGTCCGGACCTGGATCATATTTATATGGACGCCGTTCAAACAATGACCGGGAGCGGTGGCTGGCCGCTGAATGTGTTTTTAACGCCGGGGAAAAAGCCTTTTTATGGGGGCACGTATTACCCGCCGCAGGCTTATGCAAACCGTCCCTCATGGAAAGACGTATTGGAGGCGGTGGCCGATGCATTTAAACAAAAAAGACCCGATATTGAAAAACAGGCAGAAAATCTTACGCAGCACCTGGTAGATGCCAATGCCTTTGGAATTCAGGAGGCAGGTACAATGACGTTTACAACAGATGATGCAGATACGGCCTGCGCCAATATCCTACAGCAGGCAGATACTTCCTGGGGCGGCTTTGGGCGGGCGCCAAAATTTCCGCAAACGCAAACGATCCGCTACTTGTTGTACTATGCGGCGCTGGAGGCAGTACGCCCGGAAAGCCTTGCAGAAAAAGCACAAACACAGGCCTTGCTGAGCCTGGATAAAATGATAGAAGGCGGAATCTACGACCAGGTAGGGGGCGGCTTTGCCCGGTATGCAACGGATACCGAATGGCTGGTGCCTCATTTTGAAAAGATGCTCTACGACAATGCATTGTTGGTTACCACCCTCTGTGAAGCCTACCAGGCTACCGGGGCAGAACGGTACCGGCACTGTGTAGCGCAAACGCTTACATTTATTGAACGGGAACTACAGCACCCGCTGGGTGGATTTTATGCCGCCCTGGATGCAGACAGCGAAGGAGTGGAGGGCAAGTTTTATGTTTGGAGCAAAAAGGAAACCGATGGCCTGCTGGGCGCCGGAGCGGGGCCGTTTACAACCTACTATGATATTACCGAAACCGGAAACTGGGAAGGAACGAATATCCCCCGCATATGGCGTTCAAAAGAAGAGGTGGCTGCGGAACAGCAAATAACCGTGCAGGAACTGGATGCCATCCTGGAAGAAGGATGCTCCCGGCTTTTACAGGAACGCTCCAAAAGAGTGCACCCGGGACTGGATGATAAAATTATTCTTGGCTGGAATGCGTTAATGATCACAGCTTATGGCAAAGCCTTTGAAGCTACCGGTAACGAAGCATACAAAACAACCGCTATTACCTGTATGCAGTTTCTCCTGAACGCTTTTAAGGAAGGCGATGGACGGTTTTTGCATGTATGGAAAGCGGGCGTGGCAAAATATCCGGCTTTCCTGGACGACTATGCTTTTTTAATAGAAGCGCTGCTGCAACTGTACCGTGTTACAACCGACCGGGCCTGGCTATTGAAAGCAACAGCCATCTGCGAAATTGTTCAAACAGATTTCGCTGAGGAAGATACCGGCTACTTTTATTATACACCCCGTAACCAGCAGGATGTGATCCTCCGGAAAAAAGAGGTATACGATGGCGCCACACCTTCGGGCAATGCCGTAATGGCCCGGAACCTGCTTACATTAGCCGTCTTATTCAATAAACCGGAGTGGCGGTTACAGGCCGAACGCATGATTGCGCAGCTGAGTAATGCCATTCTTAAATATCCCACATCCTTTGGTGCCTGGATGCTGGATTTTTACCTGGTGAGCAAAGGCTTTAAAGAAATTGTATTGCTGGGCGACTATACAGAAACATTTCCATCCCTGCTACGCCGGTTACTGCCGCACAGCATCATTATGGCGGCAGCGGCAGCTGATGACCGTTTTCCGTTGCTTGCCGGTAAAGAGGCCGGAGCGCCCTTGCTGATCTACCTTTGCGAAAACTATGCCTGCCAAAAACCGGTACGGACCTTAGATGAATTATTTCAACTGATCCATATAAATGACCATGGCGGAATATAAATTGTTTTATCTTTTACTGGGATGCACCCCTCCCGGACGGCACACGGAACAACACGACGTTTTCTTTTGCATCGGCAGCGGGTTGGAAGCACTCATTCCGGATATACAGCAGTTCTGGCCGGAGGCCGGCGGTAAAATTCATATCGATGCGTGGCGGGAAATAAGCGCCGTTGATGGATTCCGGATCCGTGTTGAAGTGCGGGCACACAGGAATGTACCAACAGAACAATTATTTTTTATCAATCTTGGGGGTTACCTGCCAGGAAGCTTTGAGGAGTACCATCATAAGCTGATAACAGTAGCCGGTAGCATGGGCACTGCTGTTCAGCGGGCAAAGCAGACGGCTTTTTATAAAGATTACAATGCTGTAGCAAAGGCGGTCAGCCATATAGATAATAAATACGGTGTCGATATTGATGATGTATTTAACGTGGAAGACATCCTGCCGGCTTATCAGAAACACCAGTTTATGCTCACCATTACAAAAGAAGAAGGACTAACCGAAGATCCGGTTGGCATCGGCTACCTTAAACTGGATCAATTGCGCAGTGGTCTGGTTTAAAAAGCATTACTCATTTACAACCCGCATTCGTCTGCGCATGTGCAGACTGCTATTTCCGGAAAGTTAATGACCGTAACCGGCTATGGTTGCCGGCGCTGTACGAAGGGTAAACGGCTACATGTTCCTGTATTGAACTTTTTTTTTATTTCTTTTTATCCACAACTGTGCATATTTAGCGCTGGGAAACCCCATTTAGTAAAAGTAAATTCGTTATTCACGCTTCAGTGTTTTTAACCTTAACCAAACTTTTATAAAATGGCGCCAACGAAAAAGCAAAACCGGAATGGCCTGGGTTTTACCCGGAAATTCACTCAGGATGGAGTTAGTCCCTTCGACATGTTTCAATACGATTATCGCAGCTCTGTGATTAAAAACCCCACAGGGGAAGTCGTATTTCAGTTAGATGATGTAGAAGTTCCCCGGCAATGGAGTCAGATTGCAACGGATATACTGGCGCAAAAATATTTTCGAAAGGCGGGCGTTCCGTTGCCCGACGGAAGCCTGGGGCGTGAAACAAGTGTAAAGCAGGTAGCGCACCGTTTGGCACATTGCTGGCGCATGTGGGGTGAGCGTTATGATTATTTTGCATCAACAGCAGATGCCCAGGTCTTTTATGATGAACTGGTGTATTCAATCCTGAACCAGTCCTGCGCGCCCAATAGCCCTCAATGGTTCAATACCGGGTTACATGAGGTATACGGAATTACCGGCAAGCCCCAGGGGCATTACTTCGTGGATCAAAAAGATGGAAAGCTAAAGAAATCTACATCCGCATATGAGCGGCCGCAGCCGCACGCGTGCTTTATCTTAAATGTGGAGGACGACCTGGTGAACGACGGCGGGTTAATGGACCTTTGGGTGCGTGAAGCGCGTATTTTTAAATATGGCAGCGGGGTGGGCACCAATTTCAGCAGCATTCGTGGAGAAGGCGAAAAGTTAAGCGGCGGCGGTACCTCCAGTGGGTTGATGAGCTTTCTAAAAATCGGCGACCGGGCAGCAGGCGCTATTAAAAGCGGGGGCACAACCCGCCGCGCTGCCAAAATGGTTTGCCTGGACCTGGACCACCCGGAGATTGTGGAGTTTGTAAACTGGAAGGTAGAGGAGGAAAAAAAAGTGGCGGCATTAATCGCTGCAGGGTACTCCAGCGACTATGAAGGCGAGGCTTACAGAACCGTAAGCGGGCAGAACAGCAATAATTCCGTGCGCATTCCGAATGCTTTTTTTAAGGCGTTGGCGGCAGATGGGGACTGGGAGCTGAAAGCGAGAAGCACCGGTAAAACGATGCGTACAGTAAAAGCAAAAGATCTTTGGGACCAGATCAATTATGCCGCCTGGCGTTGTGCGGATCCCGGAACACAATATGACACTACGATTAATGAATGGCATACCTGTCCGGAGGGAGGGCCCATCCGCGCCAGCAATCCCTGCAGCGAATACATGTTCCTCGATAACACGGCCTGCAACCTGGCCAGTGTGAACCTGCGTAAGTTCTTCAATGAGCAGCAGCAATTATTTGATGTTTCGGGTTTTGAATATACCTGTCGTTTATGGACGGTGGTGTTGGAGATCTCTGTGCTGATGGCACAATTCCCTTCAAAGGAAGTGGCACAATTGAGTTATGATTACCGCACGCTGGGCCTGGGCTATGCCAATATCGGATCAATGCTGATGGTAAGCGGCATTCCTTACGATAGTGATGCGGCCCGCGGTATAGCGGGGGCTATTACGGCCATCATGACCGGTGTATCTTATACCACCTCGGCAGAAATGGCGGGTAACCTGGGGGCGTTTCCCCGCTATGAGGAAAACAAAGCGCATATGTTGCGGGTAATGCGCAATCATCGCGCAGCGGCTTATGATGCCGAAGATGCATACGAGGGATTACAGATCAGGCCGCAGGGTATTCAGGCGGCGCATTGCCCTGAATACCTGTTAAAAGCTGCTACCCGGGCCTGGGACAACGCCGTGCAGCTGGGAGAGAAGAACGGTTACCGGAATGCGCAAACAACGGTGATTGCCCCAACGGGTACCATCGGGCTGGTGATGGATTGTGATACTACCGGCGTAGAACCCGATTTTGCCCTGGTTAAGTTTAAAAAGCTCAGCGGCGGTGGTTACTTTAAGATCATCAATCAGAGTGTACCCCAGGCATTGCGCACACTGAAATATGCGGAACATGAAATTGAGGAAATTGTCAATTATGCAAAAGGGCATGCCACTTTAAAAGGTGCACCCTACATCAATAACGAAACGCTTACGGCAAAAGGACTCACCGCTCCGGAGCTGCAACAGCTGGATGCCGCAATGGTTACAGCTTTTGAGATCCGGTTTGCATTCAATGTGTTTACCCTGGGAGAAGCCTGCCTGCAGCGTTTGGGCTTTACGCCGGAGGAGTATAATAATTTCGATTGGAACATGCTGGAAGCATTGGGCTTTACCGAAAAGGAAATTGCAGCCGCAAATACCTATGTATGCGGTGCTATGACGGTAGAAGGGGCACCTTATCTGCAGGAAGCACATTTGCCGGTTTTTGATTGCGCCAATAAATGTGGTCCCGACGGGCAGCGTTATATTCATGCACACGGGCATATCCGTATGATGGCTGCTGCTCAACCCTTCCTCAGCGGTGCCATCAGCAAAACCATTAACCTGCCGAATGAGGCGGTTGTAACGGAAATTGCAGACGCCTACAAATTAAGCTGGGAACTGGGTTTAAAAGCCTGTGCGCTATATCGCGACGGTTCTAAACTGAGCCAGCCGCTCAGCAATAAGGCGGATACAAAATCAAAGACGGATGATGATAAAGAAAGTACCGAAGAAATGCAGCAGGAAGCGGCGATCATCGACCTGGGAAAATTAACGATCGAAGAGTTGCTGGAAGAAGTCAACCGCCGCGTGCAGGACAGTGCCGACACTTCGCTAAAGCGCCAGCTGGCCATGATTGTGGAGCGCCGCTCATTACCGGCAAAACGCAGAGGGTTTACGCAAAAGGCAAAGGTGAACGGGCAAACATTATTTCTGCGTACGGGGGAATATGGCGATGGCACCCTGGGTGAGATCTTTATCGATATGGCAAAAGAAGGCGCCACCATGCGCAGCATGCTCAATTGCTTTGCCATCGCCGTTTCTATCGGGTTACAATATGGTGTGCCGCTGGAAGAGTTTGTGGAAAAGTTTGTATTTACAAGATTTGAGCCGGCCGGAATGGTACAGCACCCGAATATTAAATCAACCACATCCATCATTGATTTTATGTTCCGGGCGCTGGCCTATGAATACCTGGGGCGGGCAGACCTGGTGCACGTGCTGGATGGAACGAATGGATCTGGCGGGGAAGAAAACTGGGATCCGGAAACACCCACCATTGGGGACCGCACACCAGAACTAAGCGAAGTACGGGTGGTGGGCAAGGCTGCTGCCAAACCGGTACCAGGCACAGCCGGTTCTAAATATGATGGCCAGACGGGCTTGGATGCGGTAAATGCGGCAGCAAAGAATATGCAGGGTGATGCTCCGGCCTGTAACGTATGCGGGCATATCACCATTCGCAGCGGAACCTGTTATAAATGTCTGAACTGCGGCAACAGCCTTGGGTGCAGTTAAGAATCAACAACGAAGTAAAAAAGGATGCTACCACAGGTACATCCTTTTTTTGTACATACAGGTGAAGCAGGTGTAATTTATATATAGATTGGTATTGTTTACAGGAAGTGCTGCGGCCGTTTGGGATTAAATAATCCATTAGCCGGATATCCTGTGATGCTATAGGATTGATGTATTAAAAATGTATATTTTTGTTTGATCATGCCGATTCAATTTAAATCAGGAAGGCCGCTATGAGGATGGTGAAAAATCATAACTGTTATGTTAGGGCCTTGTCTTTTTTATTGCTGATTTGCCTGGTTGCAACACCCGTTGTTTCTCAAAATCTAAGACTGGCCAGGGCATTTACTATAAACGATGGGTTGGCCAGCAACCTGGTTTATTCCTGTACGGAGGACGATAAAGGTTTTTTATGGGTAGCCACCGATAATGGCGTCTGTCGTTTTGACGGCAAATATTTTAAACGGTATGCCATGCTGGATGGGGTACCGGATATGGATGTGCTGGAAGTGCTCAAGGAAAAAGACGGAACCATCTGGATTAATACCTTTAAACAGGGCCCCTGTTACTATGATGAGGCTACCGACCGGTTTGTTGATCCGCTGAAAAATGTAAATATTCATAAGGATTTTGTGCGGCTTGTGCTATGGAGCAGACGCCTGGATGACGGCGGTGTCGTATTTTCTAATACGGGCGGTGAGCTGGAATTTAAAAATAGAAAACTGGTGCGTTCTGATGGCCGGACGGCTTTCCGGTTCTTTCAGGATGGTAAACCCTATTGGATGTATGCGGGGATTGGTGGAAATAATCAGGAATACTATGCTTACTTAAAAGGTAACGGCAGCCTGGATAGTGTGCGCTTATTTGAAAGAAAAGAGAAGATGCGTTTTTATGACATCAGTGTCTTACTCAAAAGCAAGTTGTATGTACTGAGGGGTACCGAAAAGATATATATAGCGCAAAAAACAGACCACGGAAAGGCGCTCAAAGTGGTTGAAAAAGAGATTAATGAAAATCCATTAATGATCCGGGAAAACGGAAATGAAATAAATGTATCCACCGCCAAGGGAGCCATTTATGTGTTTGATTACGTAACGGATTCGCTGAAGTTCAAGATCTCTGGTAACTTTTTTGCCAACTCGTCTTTCAGGGATAAGAATGGGGATATATGGGTCTCTACCATGGATAAAGGCCTGCTCCTTTTTAGAAAAAATGCCTTAAATATTCTCCGGCCCCTGCCGGATCCTCCAACAAGAAATAATTTCAGATCGGTTTGTGTAGATTCGGAAGGAACCGTCTATGGCGGTAATAATTATGGAGAGATTATCGAAAGGCCGCGGAATGGGGAAGTACGTATCAGGACGATCAATGCAAAGGGCAATACCACCCGTATTTTAGGGATTCTGAAATCACAAGACAAAGTCTTTGTTTTATCGGAATGGGGATGTTTTGTAGATTATAAACGCCTTGTTAAGCTGGAAACGTCTGAAACGATCCGGCAATTGAAGAAGGGAATGATTTATAATGATAGTATTATTATTGTTTCCGGGGTAGATCCCAAAGGAGGGCTCTATAAGATTAATACCAAAACGGAACGTGCTACCCGGTTGAATATACCCCCGCTGCGCGTTTCAAATCTGGCGGCGCAGGGTGAATACATTTATCTTGGAACCACGCAGGGATTTTTCAGGTACGATTATACGTTAAATACATCATTAGAAATAGGACGCAATACACCGCTGAAAGGCGCCCGGATTTTGTCTACGGCAGCAACACCGGATGGTCTGATCTGGGTTTCAACCATCAACAACGGCGTCTTTGTTTTAAAAGACACGCAGATTGTATACCAGGTATCCGATCCCCGTTTTTTAAACTTTTCGGTGGTAAGGCTTCAGGAAACCGATAAGCCAGGGCTGTTATGGACCACTACCCGGCGTGGGGCGGCTTATATTAATTACAACCTGGATCATGGGCGGTTCAACTATACCATCACGAATTTAAATCATGAAGATGGAATTTCAAACAATGTGATCACTGATATCGCCTACAGAAATGACTCTATTTACTTAGCCGCAGAAAGCGGGATTGCTATCATCCCGGCAAATATCAGTATCCCCCGGTTTGATATAAAAACATATCTTACAGATGTTAAAGTGAACCAGCGGCAATTGCCGGTTGCAACATCCTATGAGTTATCCAGCGGTGACCGAACGATTACCCTTACCTTTTCCGGCGTCAATCTTTCCGGGTACTTTGACCATTTTGTGTATGCGCTTAACGGCGATTCTTCGATGCCGGAAATTGTAGGTAATACTTTGAACCTGAGCCTGGAACCGGGGAAACACACGCTGAAGGTAAGGGCCGTAAACATTAACGGGCTGATGAGCCATCATGTACTTACCTTATATTTTAATATACGGGCACCTTTTTACCGGAGCGCCTGGTTTATAGTGGTGATTGCCTCGCTGGTAACCGGGGTTGTTTTTTTGGGCGTAAACCGGTTAAAAACAGTAGGGCAGAAAAGAAAATATGCACAAAAGAAGCGGATCGATATGGAACGCAACCGTATTACGGAAGACCTGCATGATGACATTGGTTCTACCCTAAGCAGCCTGAAGGTATATAGTGATGTAGCGGCGAATATGATGGAGCGGGATGTTTCAAAAACAAAGTACCTGCTGGAACAGATCTCCGTTAACTCATCAAAGATCCTGGAAGATATCGGTGATATTATCTGGAGTATGCGAACCGACAAGCAAAATATGCTGACAGTGGACAGCCGGATCAAAAATTTTGTGAGCGAGGTTCTGGGAAGCCGGGAAATTCATTATCAGATTTATATTGCCCCCGAGATTAATGATCTTGTGCAGCATATCACCGCCCGGAAGAATGTGGTGCTCATAATGAAGGAAGCGGTCAATAATATTGTAAAATACAGCAAGGCAACCCAGGTGTCCATCCGCATTTATGCCAAAAATGATTTGCTTCGGATCGAGGTTGTAGATAATGGGGTTGGCTTTCAGGAAGATGCAAAGCCAACCGGGAACGGGTTACGGAATATGAAAAAAAGAACCGAAGAACTGGGGGGCGTTTTTCAGATCGCCAGTTTCCCTCAGAAAGGAACCAAAATAAACGTGGAAATTCCTGTCACGAATATTCGTGACAAAGGCGTATGACGAACTCGGCTATCTTTGCCGGAACAATGCCGATCAGGGTTTTTATATATGACGACAATATAGCCAGGAGAGACAGTCTCAAGAACCTGATTCAACTAACAGACGATCTGGAGTATGTTGGTGAGGCAGAGAATTGTAAAGATGCCGTTGCAGACATGGACAACACCCAGCCTGATGTAGTACTGATGGATATCAATATGCCGGAGGTAAATGGACTTGAGGGCTTGAAAACAATCAAAACAACGCGCCCTGGGATCAAAGTGCTGATGCAGACGGTCTTTGACGACAGCGAGAAGATTTTTACCAGTATCCGAAACGGCGCCAGCGGATACGTATTGAAAAACGATTCTTCTCAAAAATTACTGCAAGCAATTCATGATGTGCATGAAGGCGGAGCGGTAATGAACCCGGGCATTGCGCTAAAGGTGCTGGATTATTTTAAACCGCCGGTAGTTGCTTCCTCATTAAGCGATCGGGAAGCTGAGGTATTGCAGCTGCTGGCAGACGGGCTAAGCTATAAAATGATCGCAGAAAAGCTGCAGATCACATTTAACACCGTTGGAACCTACACCAGGAGAATTTACGAAAAACTGCATGTGGCTTCCCTGGGAGAAGCAATATCATTTTATTATAAACATCTTAAATGAGAATAACCGGATAATGGAAAATACCTTTATTTAACTTTTACTACACCCGGGGCCATCATCAAATGGCCTTTTTTCTTGCCCGTTTCCGTGTTGCGGGATCAATAAAAACGCCCTCCTATTTAAGGTGAATCTTCCCAAACTCACTCCTGATAGAGATTTTGCGGTCCGTACGGGAAGATGACGTTGAATACCTGGTTTGGGTATGCTTTTCTCCGTTATTGTCGTTTAACTTTAGATCACTGTTATTGGTTACGCGGCCAAAATTGGTAACAATATCTACATTGATATCAAGGCTCTTGGGCAGCATAAGCGTAAGGTCTGAGTATTTTGTGTCAATGCGTACATGCTGCACGGCAGGCGTAAGCACAATAAGCGGTTTGGTACAAAACTGGAAATTGCCATCGAAATTACCGGATAGTTTACCGATTTCGACCTGGGAGAACTTTACAGACACTTTTGTATTCTCAAGTTCTTTTGATATCAGTTTCCCAAAGTCTACAGACAGCCGGTCGGTATTAATAAGATTGCCCGTGGTAAGGTTTCCGTAGGCCTGGGAAAGCTCTGTGTTGCCGGTACGGTCGGGAATATACGTATTGCCAAATGAGTTCGTGACCTTCAGGTTCGTGGTAGCGGGCAGGTAAACCACGTAATCAATCTGCATGGACGAACTTTTGTTGCGGCCTTCGTTATTCCTGGAACGATGCTTTGTTTCAAAAGAAACATTGGCTCCTCCGCTTTCCTCGATCGATATGGCGTCCATTATGGCGGCAGCAGCCTGTTCGCTGGTAGCTTTCACGGTAATTGTTATATCTACTTTAACCTCATTTTTGTTCCAGTTAGAAACGTTTACATTTCCGAATGAATTTTTAATAGAAACCTTGGAACGGTCGGTTAGGGGATATGAGCGCGAAATCGATTTTCTTTTTTCCGCATCCCATTCGCCGTTTTCGGCCCGGCTGCTGCTGCATACCACCAAAAGCAGCAAAAACAGGCTAAATATTTTTATACGTCGGTTCATCTTTTTGTTGTTTAAGTTTTTTGGTGATCTCCAGCTGGCGATTCAACAATTCGGTTTGCAACTTCAGGTTCTCAATCATTGCCGTAAGCAATTGTTCACTGTTGAGGCCCTCGTCGTACTTATGTTTGAGTGTTGCATAGGAGTTGTTGAGCGTGGTAAGATCTTTTGAAAACTGTTCAAATAGCTCCGGATAATTATTTTTTAATGTTGCAATTTCTTTTTGCTTGATCTCGATCAGACGGGCATAATGATAAAGCTCTTCTTTTACTTCATTGCCTGCTGGTTGATCTTTTGGGCGCTGCGGGTCTTTCGTTAAGTCATCTTTGCCCGGGTTGTGCTGGGTTTGCCGGTCGTCATAGGTGCCGGTACTGCCACTGCCCATATTTTTGTTGCTGTCGCCGGAACCATTATACCGGCTACCGGAATCGCTGTAAGCCAATGGTGTGGAAGGCGCATCCGCAGTGCCGGACCTCCAGTAAGGCTTGCTTAAAACGCCTGCGGTGATTACGATCATGGCGGCTGCGGCCCATTTCCACCAATTAATCTTAACCACCTTGGCATTGGTCCGCGCCGGTTGAATATCCGGTTCCTGCATTTTTTTTTCCAGACGCTTCCAGAGAGCCGCAGAGGGTTCCTGGTCGTCAAAGGCGGCCTTGTTCTTTTGAATAAAGTTTTCTAACCGATTATCCATGATCACTCGCATTTAATATGTCCAGCACTTTTTTCTTTGCGCGGTGATAAATTGTACGGACATTATTATGAGAAATATTAAGAAGTGAAGCGATCTCATCCTGCTTCAATTCATCGATAACAAACAAATTAAAAATGACCCGGTAATTTTCGGGGAGCGTACGGATTGCTGCTTTTACCCGTTGTATATCAAATTCAAATTGTTCCTCATTTGTACCTCCCGGTTCATCAGTAGCTGCGGCACCGGAAATGTCAATGTCGGTCCATACAATCTTCCGTTTCCGGAGCAGGCTGATGGACTTGTTAATAACAATTCTTCGCAGCCAGGCCTCAAATGAGCTTTTATAAGTAAAGGACTCCAGGTTGTTGAACGCGTCAATAAATGCCTCCTGCACCATATCCTCTGCGTCAGCGATATTGTTCAGGATCCGCATACTGCTGTTTAGCATGGGTTTGGCATACCGTTCATAGATGCTGAAATAAGCGTTATTGTCTCCCTTTTTGCAAAGTTCAACCTGCTCATCTCTCGCTATTTCCATGATTTGGTCCAATGAAGTAATTTACCCTTTACCTAATAATAGCAAAAAGTTTTAAAATGTTACACATAGAACCGGACATTTTTTAAAACAGTCGTCAATATGCTGATATTTAACCGGTTGAGCTATCTGAGCTGCGGTTTGCTATTAAAGAACGGTAGTATGTGATGCATTGGCCGCAAAGCTCAGGCGGCTTACCGGATGCCGGAATGAACAGATAGAGGGCATTGATTTATCTTTGTTCAATATATGGCCAAAAGAACGAAACAATTATTGCTGAAGTATGTAAACTGGGTTTGGAATAGTATCGTTAACGTTGGAATTTCGCCGGCTATGCCTTATGTTGAATCCAGGCGGACCAAGCTATTGAATTTGTTGGCGCTGCCCTGTATCCCCTTTATGTTTTTCTATGCGGTGGTCAATTTTATACAGGAACGGTACGTTTTAGCCGGACTCAACCTGGTAAATGCCCTGTCGGCTGTGATGGTATTTATCATGCACCGCTGGCGAATGTACCTGGGAGCAAGGATGGTGCTGATTGGAGTGAACCTGCTGGTATATACGTTCACCGGCATGTTTTTTCATAACGGTGCGCAATATTTTTTACTGAATATACTGATTATTGCCGTTTTGGTTAACGATAACCGCCGGGTGGTGATCGGGCTAAGCCTGCTGATTATTGCTGCGCATCTTCTGATCCTGTTTTTTCCCCAACCACCTGTTTTTGGCTCCCCCGTGCCCGAAGCCCGCATTTGGAGCAACGTTGTTATTGCCCTGCTTTTTGTGGTGCTGGCCCTGTTCTTTTTTAAATCCATACAGTCCGATTATGAACAGGAAATTGAAGGCCAGCGACAAGCGTTAACCGTCATGAACCGGGATAAAGAGCGGTTGTTTTCTGTGGTAGCGCACGATATCCGCAGCCCGGTTGTAACACTGGACGCATTGCTGGAGCAGTTCCGGAGCGGGTTGCTTAACGGGGAGGAAATGGAAGCGGCTACGGCAGTGCTTCATGACCGGGTTTCGCAGCTGAGTGGCACGCTCGATAACCTGCTGCGCTGGAGCGCACGTGGTATGCAAGGTATACAGATGACTCCCGGAAACTTTTTGCTATCGCCATTGCTGGAAGAAATAACGCGCTTTTTTGAGCCGGTGCTGCAGCAGAAAAAGATCCAGACGGATAGTCATATTGCTCCCGGCACTGTTTTGTATGCAGACCGGGACCAGGTTTCTGTGGTGCTGCGTAATTTATTTAGCAATGCGGTTAAATTTAGTTTTTCCGGCGGAACGATCAACATGACTGCTGAAGAACACGGAGACCAGGTGGCCATCAGCATTACAGATCATGGCATAGGTATGGATAGCGAGCGGCTGAAAAAAATGTTTTATGGCCCGCAGGAACCGGCCTATGGTACGGTTGGAGAACGGGGTGCCGGAGTAGGGCTGGTCCTTTGCAGTGAATTTGTTCGTCAGAATAAAGGCGTGATCGATGTAGAAAGCACTCCGGGTAAGGGTACCCGTTTTACGGTACGGTTGCCAAAAGGAACCATGGGCTGATCGGATTAATCAGCAGCGGATGATACCAGGCCTGTCTGGTTTTTTACAAATAATACCAGGGATTTCTTTTTGACGAATGAATATAGTTTTTTACATTTTTGAAGAACGCCAGGATCATATAGATCAGGATCGGCGATCCCATTGTTAAAACGGATGTATAGATAAAGTACTGGCGGATACGGCTGGGGGAAATATTCATCCGGTTCCCGATGGAAGAACAAACGCCAAACGCGTTCCATTCAACAAAACTTTTCAGACGGTTCATAGTTAGTACTATAAAAATAGATACTGCAAAAATATTTATTCTTTACGAATTCTGTATGTTTTAAAAGCAGATATTGCTACAGTATGCAATATTTTGTCTAAAAACACTGATAATTAATTTGTTATGAAGATTTTGGCGGCGTTAATATGGAGCGTTATCTATTGGGTTTAAAAAGACTTTTGAAGAATATAACGGTATTACTCCATGGATTTTTGGCGATCCTCTTGTTATAAATGCAGACCGGGATCGTTTAGAAAGAGGGTTCAATGAGGAGAAACGGGAGGCGCCTTTAGTTATTGGAATACAGGCTGCAACGTTTGAAATATCTGCTGGATCAAATGATTTTAGTCGGTAAAACCGTCAGAATTTTGTAAATTCGCGGCAATTCATTCACATCCAATTAAATGATTTTTTTATGGCATTTGATATTGACCTGATAAAGAAGGTTTACGCCGAATTTGAAGGAAAAGTAGCTGAGGCGCGTAAACTCGTGAACAAGCCTTTGACCTTTACCGAAAAAGTACTGTATGCACACTTAACCACATCTGCACAAAGAGCTTATCAGCGTGGGGTAGATTATGTGGATTTTGCTCCGGACAGGGTGGCGATGCAGGATGCAACAGCGCAAATGGCCCTGCTGCAGTTTATGCAGGCTGGTCGTGATAAAGTAGCAGTACCTTCTACTGTACATTGCGATCACCTCATTATGGCGCAAACCGGTGCTGCGCAGGATCTGGCCATAGCCAGGCAAGACAGCAGTGAAGTGTTTGATTTTCTGGCTTCGGTTTCTAATAAATACGGGATCGGTTTCTGGAAACCAGGTGCCGGTATCATTCACCAGGTGGTATTGGAAAATTATGCGTTTCCTGGCGGGATGATGATCGGAACAGATAGCCATACGGTAAATGCAGGTGGATTGGGAATGATTGCGATTGGTGTAGGTGGGGCAGATGCCTGCGATGTAATGTCGGGCCTTCCCTGGGAGCTGAAAATGCCTAAACTGATCGGCGTAAAACTTACCGGGAAATTGAACGGATGGGCAGCGCCAAAGGATGTGATTTTGAAGGTTGCCGGAATCCTGACTGTAAAAGGCGGTACCGGTTGTATCGTGGAATATTTTGGAGAAGGAGCACAGGCGTTAAGCTGTACCGGAAAAGGTACCATTTGTAATATGGGTGCTGAGATCGGGGCTACCACATCCACCTTTGCCTATGATGACAGCATGAGCCGTTATCTGAAAGCAACCGGACGGGAAGATGTGGCAAGTGCTGCAGATGCTGTTAAAGAACAACTGACGGCTGATCCGGAAGTGTATGCAAATCCTGAGCAATATTTCGACCAGGTAATTGAAATTAACCTGGATGAGCTGGAACCACATTTGAACGGACCATTTACCCCGGATCTGGCAACGCCTATTTCAAAAATGAAGGAAGCTGCTGCTGCAAACGAATGGCCTACAAAAGTGGAAGTAGGTTTAATCGGAAGCTGTACCAACTCTTCCTATGAAGATATCAGCCGTGCCGTATCGCTTGCAAAACAGGTGAATGAAAAAGGACTGAAAACAAAGGCTGAATTTACAATTACCCCCGGGTCAGAACAGGTGCGTTACACCATTGAGCGGGATGGATTCCTGGATACTTTTGCCAGTATCGGAGCTACCGTATTTGCAAATGCCTGCGGTCCCTGTATTGGTATGTGGAACCGTTTAGGTGCCGACAAACAGGAAAAGAATACCATCGTACATTCGTTCAACCGGAACTTTGCCAAACGCGCAGATGGTAACCCCAATACCTATGCATTTGTTGCATCGCCTGAGCTGGTAACCGCATTGGCTATTGCGGGCGATCTTACATTTAACCCGATTACAGATACCCTGGTGAATGAAAAAGGAGAAACCGTAAAACTGGATCCTCCAAGTGGTGAAGAATTGCCGGCAAAAGGTTTTGCAGTAGATGATCCGGGTTACCAGGCTCCTGCTGCAGATGGTTCCGGTGTAGAAGTAAAAGTAGCACCGGATAGCAAACGCCTTCAGTTGCTGGATCCATTCCCGGCATGGGAAGGTACGGATCTGAAAGGTCTGAAACTGCTGATCAAAGCAAAAGGTAAATGTACCACCGATCATATTTCAATGGCCGGTCCCTGGTTGAAATTCCGTGGCCACCTGGATAATATCTCCAATAACCTTTTAATTGGTGCGGTTAACTATTTTAACGATAAAACCGATAATGTAAAGAACCAGTTAACAGAAGCATATGGACCGGTGCCTGCTACACAGCGGGCCTACAAAGCGGCTGGTATCGGAACCCTGATCGTGGGAGATGAGAATTATGGAGAAGGAAGCAGCCGGGAACATGCGGCTATGGAACCCCGTCATTTGGGCGCCCGTGCCGTATTGGTAAAATCCTTCGCACGGATCCACGAAACCAACCTGAAAAAGCAGGGTATGCTGGCACTGACCTTTGCCAATAAGGATGATTATGATAAGATCCAGGAAGATGATACCATCGATATCCTGGGGCTTACAACATTTGCACCCAACACTCCGCTTACACTGGTCTTGCATCATAAAGATGGTTCATCCGACACCATCACTGTAAATCATTCTTATAATGCACAGCAGATTGAGTGGTTTAAAGCAGGAGCAGCTTTGAATATTATCCGGAGAGAATTCGCTAACAGGAAATAATCTGTTGCATAAATTTTGTACAGCCTGTAAGGTAATCAATGCCTTACAGGCTTTTTTTTTGAAGCATTTAGGAATGCCGGCATATTCTATACTTGTCCAAATACGTCCTTTTACCTAATATTTTGGCTGGTTATATATTTTATATTTGTCCAAAATATGATTATTTTATCAATTTTGGCTGATTATATATTTTATAATGATCCGGAATTTGAATAACTTTATCTGGTTTAAAAGCTGAACCATGGATGTTATCATAGGTAGAACAGAAGAGCAGAAAATGCTCAATCGCCTGCTTACTTCCCGCAGGCCGGAGCTGATTGCGGTTTATGGCCGCCGGAGAGTGGGAAAAACATACCTGATCCGTACATTGCTCAAAAAAGAAACGGTATTCGAGATGTCGGGTATCCACGATGCAACCTTAACAGATCAATTAAAGAATTTCAGTAATGCTTTGGGAAAAGCCATGGCCAGTCAGGCTCCGCTGGCTGCCCCCGATAGCTGGATACAGGCATTTACTTACCTGGATCAATACCTGCTGGATCCGCTTAAGAAGAAGGGGCCGGTGGTTCTTTTTTTTGATGAGTTTCCCTGGATCCATACGCCCCGCTCCAATTTTCTGCAGGCATTCGATCACTGGTGGAACAGCAGTGCAACAAAGCGGCGGAACGTAAAGGTGATCATCTGCGGATCGGCGGCCTCCTGGATGATTGATAAGATCATCAACAATAAAGGCGGGTTGCATAACCGGGTTACACAAAAGATCCGGTTGCTTCCGTTTACATTGGGAGAAACCCGCGCCTACCTGTCTCATTTAAAGGCCAGCCTGGATCCATACCAGCTGCTTCAGCTTTATATGGCTGTAGGCGGCGTGCCCTACTATCTTCAATCGATCCTTCCGGGAGAAAGTGCCGCCCAGCTCATCGACCGGCTTTGTTTTGCCAAAGAAGGATTGCTGCGCAATGAATTTGCCAACCTGTATCAATCGTTGTTTGTAAATGCGCAGCAACACGAAAAAGTGGTACGGGCATTAGCGCAGAAAGGAAAGGGGCTCAGCCGTGATGAGATCATTGAGGTATGCCGTTTTACAAGTGGCGGAACTACCAGCAAACTGCTGCGCGAACTGGAAGAGTCTGGCTTTATTACACCCTATGTGCCGTTTGGGAAAAATGCCAATGAAAGCATCTATAAACTTTCAGACGAATATTCCATGTTTTACCTGAAATTTATTGAAGGCGCAAAAGCAACCGGTATGGGATCCTGGCTAAGAAAAATACATACACCATCCTATAAAAGCTGGTGTGGGTTTGCTTTTGAAGCGGTTTGCCTGAGGCACATTGTACCTATCAAAAAAGCGTTGGGCATTGAGGGCGTGTTTACGGAAGAATCGGGGTGGCGGTATCAGCCTCCAAAAGGAAGCGCAGAGAAAGGCGCACAAATCGATCTGCTGATTGACCGGCAGGATCATTGTATTAATATTTGTGAAATGAAATTTTCCGAAGATGTATTTGTGGTCAATAAAACCTATGCGGGGGAACTGGATCATAAAATGAATGCCTTCCGCCGGATCACCCGCACAAAGAAAACCCTGTTTCTTACATTGATTACGACTTATGGAGTGGCGCAAAATATACATACGACTGGTAGAGTGGTGGCGGAAGTAACAATGGATGCGTTGTTTTTGTAAGAGACGTTTATACGGCTGCCTTAAGCGCAGTGATGGGTTTTGAAATATTTGAGGGAAGGAGTCCTTTCGATTAAACCAGCGTCAACAAAAAAGCCCCGCAATCCTGCGGGGCCAAATAAGGATGGGGGCAGTGTTACTGCAGATTTTCGTATACGTAGATGGGATCTACCGGGTTGCTGCCCGGTGTGATCGTGTGCAGGGAATGTAACTGCCCGTCGGCCAATCCATAAACCCAGCCGTGCAACATCGGGGCCTGACGCTCCTGCCAGGCTTTTTGAATGATCGAAGTCTTCGCCAGTTTTTCTACCTGCTCTTTTACGTTCAGCTCTACCAGGCGATTGGCCCTTGCTGTTTCATCGGAGATCTCATTGAGCTCTTCTTTATGCTTGTAATAAACATCCTTGATCACCCGCAGCCACATATTCAGCACCTGGTGAAAATCACCGTTGCCCATGGCCGCTTTCACGCCACCGCATCCGTAATGTCCGCACACAATTACGTGCTTCACTTTCAGGTGTGCCACGGCGTATTCTAAAACGCTGATCAGGTTTATATCGGTATGTACCACCAGGTTGGCAATATTCCGGTGTACAAAAATTTCGCCGGATGTGGTTCCGGTTACTTCATTTGCCGGTACCCGGCTGTCGCTGCAACCAATCCACAGGAACTCCGGTTTCTGCGTTTCCGCCAGGCTATCAAAAAAATGTGGATCAATCTCTAGTTTTGCGGCAGCCCAGTCTTTATTATTCTGTAATAATTTTTCGTATGAATTCATAATTGATATATCTTTTGAAATGTCTTTTTATTTAAAATTACTGAGGTTGAGATGCTAAGTTAGCCAATTCCGGCGTTGTTTCCGGTACCGGATCCGGTTTTGTACTGGTGATCACTTTTGTATACGTTCTCCTTAAATGCCCATCCTTATTGTCGTTTGCCAGTATTTTATAGGAAAAGCCATGATCGATAAAACCGCTGGTTTCCAGTTGCACATCAATATTTTTTAGCGGTGCATGAATGATAAAATCTTCAATTACTTCCACAATGTCCTTATCAATATAATCGGCGCGCATGGCATCAATAATCACCTTGGCTCCATCGGGTACCTTCTCCAGGTTTTGCTTGATAATGGCCTTGTTCAGAAAGGAAACATCTTTCCGGAGACGGAAAAGATACCTGGTATCATCCTTTACGACAAATACCGCCTTTCTGAAATTGGAGCGGAAAGCAAAGAACAGTCCAACGCCAATACCAACAATAACGCCCTTCAGCAAATCCGTAGCCAGGATGGCGATAATCGTGATCACAAAGGGCAAAAACTGGTCCCATCCTTTTTTATAATATAACTTAAACAACGTGGGCTTTGCCAGTTTGTACCCGGTAAAAATCAGGATGGCCGCCAGGGCTGTTTTGGGGATCATGTTGAGCAGGAACGGGATGAACGCCACCGAACCCAGAAGCAACAGACCGTGTAAAATGGTCGACATTTTTGTTTTGGCCCCGGAGTTCACGTTTGCCGATGAGCGTACAATGACGCTTGTAACCGGGATACCGCCAATAAGCCCCGAAAGGATATTACCGATGCCCTGGGCTTTTAGCTCCCGGTTGGTAGGACTGGCACGCTGGTACGGATCCATATCATCAATGGCTTCCAGGCTTAGCAGGCTTTCCAGGCTGGCCACCAGCGCAATGGTAAGCGCCAGCATCCAAACCTGCGAATTCCACAATGCGCTCCAGTCGGGACTTGTAAAGAACGACACAAACTCCCTGGCAGATCCTGCCATAGGAATACTTACAAGGTAACTTTCGGTTAAGGCCGGCATGAGTCCGGTACTGGCAAATAATGCATTTAATCCCACGCCAATAAAAACAATCAGTAACGGCGCCGGAATCAGCTTAAGAAGGCCCTTTTTACCTGCCACCAGCTTCTCCCATATAAAATGAAATGCCAGGCAGATACCGCCGATTAACAATGCTGCCGGTGTAATATGCGCAAAGGCTTTGAAGAAGTTAACAAAAATATTCCCGGTAGTGGCAATGGACTCTTCATCATTGGCGGGCAGTGCAGATTTATCGCCCAGCAGCTGCGGAACCTGGTTGATAATAAGGATCAGACCAATTGCAGCCAACATCCCTTTGATGACACCATTGGGGATATAATCGCCAATGATACCGGCTTTTACAAAACCAAGGATCACCTGCATAATACCTGCTAACACTACTACTACCAGGAAGGCTTCAAACGACTGAAGCGTGATGATAGCAGATGCAACAATAGCCGTAAGCCCGGCGGCGGGGCCGCTTACACTGAGCTGCGAGCCGCTTAAAATACCTACAATAATTCCACCGCAAACACCGGCGATGATTCCGCTGAACAGGGGTGCATTCGAGGCTAAGGCAACACCCAAACAAAGGGGTAATGCCACCAGGAATACAACAACGGATGAAGGAATATCGGAAGCCAGGCTGGAAAATATATTTTTTGATTTTGAATTTGTATGCATAAAATTATCATTAAGGAAATAACCCGGCATGCTAATGCTATTGCGATAGCAGGCAACAGGAGATCGGAAAGATGATGTACAGAAAGACCTGCCGGAATCAACTGGTGATTGCAGCACAGATCAGTTCCCCGGAAAAACACCGGAGTCCAAATGCCTAGGCTTGTTTGTTGGGAGGGGGCGCGTGTAATTCCGCATGGAACGCAATATACGTGCGTTCATGCGCGTGCAGGTAAGCAATGTCTTTTTGAAATTCAGCCAGGGAAAAATCATATGTACCATGATGCAGGTACTCTTCCGTAATGGTTACGGTTGGGTTGCCCGGTACTTTTTCCTCGGTGGTTCCGGCCATGGGGTTTCCCTGGCTCTTACCCTTGGTTTCGGTTTTTTCGGTCAGATGAAGTTTAGCTTCATATACAAAAGGAAGGCTTATGGTAAGCCACAATAACGCAACGCCCAGCATCACTGCCAGGGCCCTGGATATTATTTTATTGTATAGTAAGCCGGATATCATGTGATGCAAAGGTAATTGATTGCCTTTTTTCAGACAAGAAAACCGGTGAATATTACAATTCTTTAACGAAAAGGTATGGCTAATTTGCTGAATGTTAATAGCGTAAGCCAGCCATGCAACAGACTGTAATTCATTTTATCTAAGGCTTCGAATGATCCCGTTTTTATCATGCCACTTTTGGAGAAATGGTGCAACGCTGTTATCCGTATGCGTTTGTGGCATGTGCCGGTCGCATATGCGATCTGATCTATTGATCTCCGGCATTCTTCGAATATTCGCCTTTGAGTGCATACCAGCCAAAGATCATCAGTCCGATAGCAATTGGCAAAAAGATCGTGATGATAATCACCCAGATCACCGGGTTATTAATATCCTTTTTTCCGTGCGGATCAATATTATGCAGAGCACCTGTAAACAGGAAGTAAATAACGGCAGGGCCCAGTAACAACCAAACGATACCCAGTGATTTTTTTATTGTGTTCATAAAAACTTTTTAATAAAAAATAATGATTTTAAGTTGTTTGTTTTTTTATGCGTTTTGCATTTCCCGGTTTGATGAAGTTTAAAGTCTCTTTGAGCCAGTCTTTTGAAGTTAAAATGATATCGGGAGTTACACCGATTGCCTCGATGGATTTTCCGGTTCTTGTTTTTATCTGACAGGTAGGGATAAAAATAAAAAACCCGATATCCGAACCGCTCAACATAAAAGCCGTGCCTTTCCCCGGGTTTCCCGCTCCGGCAGTCGTATCGCCCAAAATAACAGCTCTTCCATAAAGCGACTGTTTACTCCAGTGCAGGGGCGCTCTTATTAGACAGATATACCATCCCGATCACAAAACTTAATGCAGCGATCCCGATGGGATACCAAAGTCCTACCAGGGGATCTGTGGTAAACGTCGTTTGCAGCAAAACCCCGATAAAAGGAACCAGGCCTCCAAATACTCCGTTACCGATATGATAGGGCAGCGACATAGAAGTGTACCGGATATGCACCGGGAACAATTCTACAAGGAATGCTGCAATAGGACCGTATACCATTGTTACATATAAGATCAGCAAAAATACCAGGCCCACAAATTTCCAGTAAACAGGCCTTGGCAATACTTTATCCTTGATCAGCGGCTTGCCTTCCGAGATCATTCCGGTAGCCACACGCAGTGTATCTGTTTGTTCCTTTGCATATTTGGCACCATTGGATAATTCAATATGGGTTATGGTTTGCACCAGCGAGTCTGAACTATTAGCCAACAGCTTCGATTCCTTGTTCACCTGGCTGTTGCTGATCTCCGTGTTCCATTGGTCAGGAACAGCATCCTCCAGCAAGGTGCTGAAGATCGGGCGGTAAGTAAGAATGCCCAGCAGCATTCCTGCCAGCATGATCCATTTGCGGCCGATCTTATCACTCAGCCATCCGAAAACAATAAAGAACGGCGTTGCCAGCAGTATCGCCCAAAGCAAAATGGAACGGCTTTGCTCAAAATTAAGCGCCACTTTGGTTTCCAGGAAGCTTTGCGCATAAAACTGCCCGGTATACCAGATCACGCCCTGTCCCATGGCAGCTCCAAACAAAGCCAGCAGAACCATTTTAAAATTAGCCTTTTTCCGGAAGCTTTCCTTTAATGGATTCTTGGCCACTTTGCCTTCGCTTTTCAAACGGGCAAACAAGGGCGATTCTTCCATCTTCAGCCGGATATAAACCGATACCACCACCAGTATAATGGAGAACCAGAACGGATAACGCCATCCGCCCCATTCTGCATTAAAACGGTGATCACTCATGTTCATCTTTACAATCATGATTACGCCCAGCGCCAGGAATAAACCCAACGTAGCGGTTGTCTGGATCCAGCTGGTATAAAAGCCCCGTTTGCCGGGTGGTGCATGTTCTGCTACATAGGTGGCCGCACCACCATATTCACCACCCAGCGCCAGACCCTGCAATAAACGTAACAGCAGCACCAGCAGGGGGGCTGCTATGCCGATGCTTTGATACCCGGGAACCAGCCCGATGAGGAAGGTAGAACCGCCCATTAAAACAAGTGTCAGCAGGAAGGTAGACTTTCTTCCCAGGAGATCGCCCAGCCGCCCGAAAAATAATGCACCAAAGGGCCGTACAATAAAGCCTGCAGCAAAAATGGCCAGGGTGCTCAATAAGGCGGCCGTACTGTTGCCCTCCGGAAAAAATTCTGTAGAAATGGTTTTGGCCAGCATGCCGAAGATGTAAAAGTCATACCATTCGATCATGGTGCCCAATGATGAAGCACCAATGACTTTACGAAGCACGCTGGCTTCACTCATTTGTTTCATGTAATTTTGTTTTGTGCAATAAAATAAATACAATCGTTCGGTAACGCTACCGGTAACAGCTGTCAAGATAATATTTCTTTCAATAAAATATTAATAAATTTGAATAATTTTTATTGCCTATTTTTATTGCCCGAAAAAAAACGTTTTAAGTTATGTCATATTCATTTCAGATAAAGACGATTGAAGAATACCAGGAAGCATATAAAAGAAGTGTGGAGGATCCCCAGGGGTTTTGGTCGGAAGTGGCCGATACTTTTGAATGGAAAAAGAAACAGCCGTTCAGCAGCCGCGTATTGGATTGGAACTTTGCAGAGCCAAGGATCAAATGGTTTGAAGGAGCAAAGCTGAATATTACCGAGAACTGCCTCGACCGTCATCTGAAAACATCGGGCGACACGCCGGCGATCATCTGGGAGCCCAACGATCCAAATGAAAAAGTACGGACGCTTACTTATAAAGTATTGCATCGTAAGGTATGCGAATTTGCCCAGGTATTGCGTAATAACGGGGTAAAGAAAGGCGACCGGGTTTGTATCTACATGGGAATGATTCCCGAGCTGGTGATTGCTGTACAGGCCTGCGCACGGATCGGAGCCATTCATTCTGTAATTTTCGGTGGATTTTCTGCACAAAGCATTGCTGACCGTTTGGATGATGCAGGAGCAGAGTACATTATTACCTGTGACGGCGCGTACAGAGGCGCAAAGGATATTCCGTTAAAAGCCATTATTGATGATGCGCTTATCGGTAATAAAGTGGTAAAACGGGTAATTGTACATACCCGTACCCGTACCCCGGTAAGTATGATCAAAGGGCGGGATGTGTGGTGGCGCGACGAAGTAGAGGATGTGATCGAAACCATGAATGATGAAGTGCTGGCCATACCGGCGGAAGAGATGGATGCGGAAGATCCGCTGTTTATCCTGTATACCTCCGGAAGTACCGGTAAACCCAAAGGGGTAGTACATACCTGCGCCGGTTATATGCTTTGGACAACGTACACGTTTGTAAATGTGTTCCAGTATCAGCCAAAGGATATTTTCTTTTGTACCGCCGATATTGGTTGGATCACCGGGCATAGCTACATTGCATATGGTCCGTTATTATCCGGAGCTACCAGTCTGATGTTTGAAGGGATACCTACCTGGCCGGATGCCGGAAGGTTCTGGGAAATTGTAGATAAACACAAGGTGAATATCTTATATACGGCGCCTACGGCCATCCGGTCGCTGATGAGTTATGGTTTAGATCCGTTAAAGGATAAAGATCTTTCTTCGCTGAAAGTATTGGGTACCGTTGGTGAACCCATCAATGAAGAAGCCTGGCATTGGTATGATGAGCATATTGGTAAAAAGAAATGTCCGATTGTAGATACCTGGTGGCAAACCGAAACCGGGGGCATCCTCATCTCCAACCTGGCAGGCGTTACGCCGGCGCGGCCCAGCTGGGCTACCTTACCGCTGCCTGGGGTACAACCGTTGCTGGTAGATGAAAAAGGCGAAGAAATTACAGAGTTTACCGATGAAGTAATGAGCGGCAATTTATGTATGCGGGCTCCCTGGCCAGGCATTTTAAGAACCACTTATGGAGATCATGAGCGTTGCCGGCAAACCTATTTCAGTACGTATAAAGACCTGTATTTTACAGGAGATGGCGCCTGGAAAGATGAGCAGGGCAATTATAAAATCACTGGTCGTGTGGATGATGTGCTGAATGTAAGCGGACACCGTTTAGGAACCGCGGAGGTAGAGAATGCGATCAATATGCATGCGAATGTGATCGAAAGCGCAGTGGTTGGCTATCCGCATGAGGTAAAAGGACAAGGAGTATATGCCTATGTGGTGCTGGATGAAAAACGGCATAAAGAGGAAGATGATCTTACAAGAAAAGATATTCTGGCTACGGTAAGCCGCATCATCGGACCCATTGCAAAACCGGATAAGATCCAGTTTGTGAGCGGACTTCCGAAAACAAGAAGTGGCAAGATCATGCGGCGCATTTTGCGCAAAGTAGCAGAAGGCGAACTAACTAACCTGGGGGATACAACCACATTACTGGATCCGGCTATTGTAGACGAGATCCGGGATGGACGGCTTTAATGCCAGGGCTCCCGATTTTTTTCCGGGGCTGTTTTTGCAATAATGCAGAAACAGCCCCGTTTTATGTAACGCCATGAATACAATAGTTGCTGTACAGTACGTTTTGGATAAACGGCATCCTTAACGACCGTTTCAGGACGCTTCCAAAATTGCAAAAACGAGGATAGCGGATCAGGCCAGCACTACCTTAATTCCTTTTTCCTGCAGGGAGAATAGTATTTTTTCGGAGATCTTTTTGTCGGTAACAATATATTCAACCTGGTCCAGGTTGCAGATCTTGCCCAATCCACGCCGGTTGAATTTAGAACTGTCGGCAAGCAGGATCAGGCGCTGCGAAACTTCGATCATTTTCCGGTTTAACGAGGCCTCCGAAATATTGGAGATGGAAACACCATGCTCCAGGTCAATGCCATCCACACCCAGGAATAAAAGATCGCAGGAAATCTCTTCCAGTACCTGCAACGCCTGGGTACCCGCCACCGATGAAGAATTCGGGCGGATCAGGCCGCCCAGCTGCAATACTTCAATATTCGGCCGGTTATTCAATTCCAGTCCAACCTTCAGGGCCGGGGTAATGGCGGTCATTTTGTGATCGGGGTATAACACCCGGGCCAGTTCAAAAACTGTGGAGCCGGAACCGATCATAATGGAATCGGTTTGCCCGATCAGCGGCAGGGCCGCCTTGGCGATCCGTCTTTTGGCGTCCGCGTTGATCTGCTCTTTTTCATTGATCGGTTTGTCTATGGCGTAAGGATTCGAAAGCGATCCTCCGCCCTTGGTGCGGAATAGCAGGTTTTTATCTTCCAGCATTTTCAGATCCTTCCGGATCGTTACACTGGATATATGAATTTCTTCAGCCAGGTCTAAAATGCTCACTTTCCCCTCTTTTTTGAGTTTATTGAGGATAAACTCGTGTCGTTCCGTAATATTCTTCATATCCAAGGATTCTGTAATGCAAAGAAATGAAAAAGAAGTGTATATAAAACGTTTTCGTTGATGTTTTATTTAACTTCTTAATTTTTTTTGATTTAATTTAGTTTAATTGTGTTTTATTTTATTTAAATTCGTTTCAAATTATTGCTATATGAATCAAACGAAAGGTGAAACGAATTTCATCGGAAAAATGGGGCTTCCCCCCAACCTGGTATGGGGGTACCTGGGTATCCTTATCTTTATGATGGGCGATGGTGTAGAGCAGGGCTGGCTGAGTCCTTATCTGATCCATGACCGTGGGCTGACAATTGAACAGTCGGCAACCTTGTTCAGCGTATATGGTTTAACCGTGGCCATTTCCTCCTTTTTATCGGGGATCCTGGCCGAAGGAATGGGGGTACGCAAAGCCATGTGGACGGGGTTTTTACTTTTTGTGGCAGGTACCTTTGGGTTTGTGGGATTAGGGCTCAAAGACTTGGATTTTAGTATGATGCTGCTTACCTATGCCATCCGCGGATTTGGTTATCCGCTGTTTGCTTACACGTTTCTGGTATGGATTACCTACCGCACACCGCAAAACAAACTGGGCACCGCTGTTGGATGGTTCTGGTTTGTATTTACCGGCGGCCTCAATGTGTTTGGGGCTTATTACTCCAGCTGGGCCATTAACCGGCTGGGACATATTAATACCTTATGGACCTCGCTTTTCTGGGTGAGTCTGGGCGCCTTATTTGCATTATTAATTAACCGGGACCGGATCCGGAAAACAGGTACACAGGACAAACTCCGCGAATTGTCGGAAAGCATTAAGATCGCTGTCAATGAGCCCAAGGTGTTTTTAGGTGGTATTGTACGTACTATTAATACAACGGCCCAGTTTGCATTTCCTGTATTTATGCCGATCTATTTTGAAAAGTATGGTTTTACTACTGCCGACTGGTTAAAGATCTGGGGCACCATTTTTACAGCCAATATTATTTTTAACCTCATATTCGGATTTGTGGGCGACCGGCTTGGATGGCGCAGGACCATTTCTCTTTTTGGAGGAGTGGGCTGTGGCATCACCACCTTGCTGTTCTATTATTCTCCCCAGTTATTTAATGGCAGTTTCTCAATGGTATTGCTCTGTGGTGTATTGTGGGGAGCATTGCTGGCGGGTTATGTACCGCTGTCGGCACTTGTTCCTTCACTGGTGCCAAAAGGGAAAGGTGCAGCTATGGCATTTCTGAACCTTGGGGCAGGTCTGTCGGTATTTGCAGGCCCGCTGATCGTGCGGCTCTTCATCGGGCCGGCCGGAAACGCCGGTGTGATCTGGATCCTGGCGATCCTGTATTTTATCAGCGCGCTTCTTACAAAGTTTATAACCCTGCCTGAAAAGGATGCGCAGCAAATCCCCGATCCGGCATTGGAAACGAAATTATCTGAAGTTTAGGTAAACAAGCACAGTAAAAACAGTGCGCCTTTCGGTTTCACGCGGAGGCACATCAATGATTTAATAAAGAACTAAATTGATATATGACAATTTTAATTACAGCGCCCTATAACGAGGCCGGGCGCCGGGAACTGGAATCCTGCCTCGGAAAGGTTGTGTATAAGGTTTGGAAGGAGAACGGCCGCGCTTTTAATGCTGCTGAACTGAACCAGCTATTGGATGAAACAGCGGCAGACGCGTTGATTACAGAACACGATGAAGTTACAGAAGACGTGATCCGCAAGCATCCGCAGCTGAAGTTCATCGGGGTATGCCGGGGAACGCCCTCCAATGTAGCCGTAAAGGCCGCTGCCGAACTGGGTATTGAAGTTTTACATACCCCGGCCAGGAATGCGCAGGCGGTAGCGGAATTATTTGTGGCCAATGTGATTACATTTTTACGGAAGACACTACCGGCGATGGAATGGTTAAAACAGCGGAACTGGCAAAAAGGAGCACATGCATCTTATTTGCAGTTTAAAGGAAATGAGCTGGCGGGCAAAACCATTGGTATGGTGGGGTTTGGTGCAGTAGGACAGCGCATTGCCACATTGGTACAGGCTTTTCCCTGTTCGATAAAATTTTATGATCCTTACCAGGATGCTCCCGGCCTGGTGTATGAAAAAACAAGTCTTGAAGCTATTTTTGAAACCTGCGATATCGTTTCCATTCATTTGCCGGTAAATCCTTCTACCATTGGCATGATCGGCAAAGAGCTCATTGATAAAATGAAGCCGGACGCTATCTTTATCAATACGGCCCGGGCCAGTGTGGTAGACCGCTACGCATTGCTGGCGGCCGTGGAAGATAACAGGATCCGCGGCGCTATCCTGGATGTATTTGATCATGAACCTCCGGATGCGATTGATTACCGGCTGATCGATCATCCAAATGTGCTGGCTACGCCGCATACTGCAGGAGCAACCGATGAAGTGGAAGATCATCATGTTACGATCCTTAATGAAAAATTATTGAGCTGGGCAAAGAATCAGCCGGCCAAATCATTACATTTATCCAATCAGTAATCATGGCTTTAACAAACGCACATCTTATCATCGATTTCGGCACCGGAAACCTGCGCGCGGCGGTTATTTCCGTTGATGGCGCCGTTTTAGGAGTAGCCCGCGAAGACATTCCCTATATACGGGATACGCGGTATGCAGATTCCATTTATTTTGATCCGCAGGCATTATGGGATCAGATCCTGGAGTTAACGACCACCGCACTGAAGCAAGCCGGTTCGGTACGGGTGCTGGCCATTACTGCAACCAGTCAGCGGGAGGGGATCGTGGTATTGGATCCTGCGGGCACACCGGTTGTGGGAATGCCCAATATCGATCATCGCGGCAGGGAATGGGAATCGATTATTAGCGATAAGGAACAGGTATATCGACTGGCAGGACGTTATCCTACTTCGTTGTTTTCTGCATTTAAACTGGTTGGCTTACGGGAGGGCAGAAAAGAATGGTGGCAGCGGCTGGATACCTTTCTCAGTATCAGCGACTGGATCGAATATATGTTTTGCGGAGTAGAGCACTATGAACATTCACAGGCCTCAGAGACCCTGCTATATGATGTGGAGCAGCAAACCTGGTCGGCATCATTATGCGAATTGTTTTCATTTCCGCTTTCATTGCTGCCGCCGCTGACCCGCTCCGGCACGGTGCTGGGAACCATCCGGCAACCCCTTGCAGAAGCCCTGTCTATCGATCCGGATGCAAAGGTGATCGTGGGTGGTGCCGATACACAACTGGCGGTACTGAGTACCCACGCGCACGCAGGAGACACGGTGATCGTTTCCGGTACCACAACGCCGATCATAAAGCTGTCCGCCTCCTACGACCTCGATGAACAGCAACGAACCTGGACCGGCCGGTATATTGATGCCGGCAGCTATATGGTAGAAGCCAATGCAGGTGTTACCGGGTTGAACTACCAGCGGCTGAAAAAAATATTTTATCCCAATGAAGGGTATGATGTGATTGAAGAAGAATTGCGATCGGTTACCGATTTTCAATGTGTGGCCTCTTTGGGATCACTGGTGGCCGACGAAAAAAAGCCCCTGATCAAAGGTGGGTTTATTTTTAATACACCGGTGAATCATGAACTTTCGAGGGCCGGAATGGTTTGGGCTACGTTGTGGGATATCGCCTGCAGTATTTTTGAAAATTATAAGACCCTGGTTTCCGTTACACCAAATGAGCAGGGTTATATCTGGACCTGCGGTGGGGGAATGGAGAGCAAGATGCTTCGGCAGTTTATCGCCGATCTTACCGGCAAAGAGATCCGCATCCGCGGTAATTACCGCCACGCTTCAGTTGTGGGGGGCATGATGATTTGTAATACGGCATTGGGCATTGCAGCAAAGCAAACGGAGTTGTATGAACAGGTACAACCGGCAGCGGCAACACAGCATGCACATTTTTACAATAGCTGGAAAGAACACCGGGAATTATTAAAGCAGATATTTTAAATGGAGCGTGCATATTTTATAGGGATTGATCTGGGTACGCAGGGATTGCGCGTGGTGGTGCTGGATAGGGAAGGAACCATTGTGGCGAGTGCGGAGCAGGGGTTTGTTTTATCGCAGCAGATGCGCATGGAACAGGATCCGGATGAATGGTGGGCGATCTGCAGGTCGTGCCTGGATAAGGCCCTTAGCCAGCTATCTGCGGAACAGCGGGCCGCGGTACGCGCCATAGCCGTTGATTCTACATCCGGAACGGTAATTCCCATGGACAAAGCATATCGCCCGCTGCACCCCGCAATCATGTATAGCGATCAGCGCTCTGGCATTCAGGCAAAAAAATGTACAGCCGCAGCAAAGGCGCACGAGGTACATGGGTTTACCGGCTTCAGCACTTCGACTGGGTTAGCCAAGATGGTTTGGTTTGCTGAAACCTTTCCGGAAAAGGCAGCGCATATTTTTCAATGGATCCACGCGGCAGATTTTATTACCGGCAACCTGTGTGGCGTATGGAATATTACGGACTATACCAATGTACTCAAATCCGGGTATGACCTGTCCATGCTGCAATGGCCCGATTACATCAGTAATACACTGGGTATAAAAAAAGAATGGCTGCAGGATGTGCAACCTTCGGGAACCGTTATCGGAAGGCTAAATACAGACCTTGCGCGTGGATGGCGCCTTCCCGATAATGTGGCAGTTACTACGGGCATCACAGACGGCTGTGCCTCACAGGTGGCATCGGGTGCAATGAAGCCCGGGCAGTGGAATACGACCATCGGTACCACACTTGTGATAAAAGGCGTATCGGTAAAGGAAATAAAAGATCCGTTGAGCCGGCTTTATAATCACCGGCATCCTGCGGGCTACTGGATGCCCGGAGGTGCCGGAAACATTGGTGCCGACTGGGTTTCGGCCGGATTTAAGGAAGACCTGGAGCGTTACAATGCTGCTGCGGCTGCTTTAACTCCAACCGGACAGATCGCCTATCCGCTGCTGCAGAAGGGCGAGCGATTCCCGTTTACAGCACCGGAAGCAGAAGGGTTTGGTCCGGAAAATGTATCGCAGGATGTATTGTATACGGCTAATATGGAGGGCGTGGCTTTTGCAGAGCGCTATGCTTATGAGCTGATTCAATCGCTTTCAGGCGAAGGAGTAGAAGCCATTTATACCGCCGGAGGGGCCAGCAACAGCGATAGCTGGTTGCAGATCCGCAGTGATATCTTACAGAAGCCCGTATGCAAAATGAAATATGTATCGGGCGCTGTAGGGGCGGCCATTGTTGCTGCATCCAATACCGGCTTCAATGATATTACGGAGGCAACGGCTGCACTGACGCAGGCTGAAAAATGGGTGACGCCACAGGCTGCATTGAAACAGCAGTATGAGGATCAGTATCACCAGTTTTTAAACACGATGCGGGAGCGGGGATTTATCAATAATGCAGATCAGGAAAGCGCGTAACGGTTGGTGGCATAAGCAAAGATATTTGCGATTGCGGACAACTGGTTCAGGTTATTAAGAAGTAAGGATCCCGGGCACATTTAAAAATTACCTGGTGTTGTTTATGAGCTTGCTGATGCGGTTACTGATATCCATTAAAGAAAAAAACGAACTTTGTATAAATAATAAAAAGAATGCTAAAAGTGATTTTATTGCGGCATGGTGAAACGGCCTATAATGCTGATGGAAACCGGTATTGCGGCAGAACGGATATAGGGCTTACAGAAAAAGGAACGGCACAGGCCGGCAAAGTATTTGAAGCGCTGAAGGATGTAACAGTCGACGCCGTCTATTCATCACCTTTGCAGCGTGCCTGTAAAACAGCTGCAATTGCCTCCGGTAACCAGGCTGTAGTCACCGATGAACGGCTGATAGAAGCCGATTTCGGTTTATGGGAAGGGAAAACAAAGGAAGAATTCAATGCAGAAGACCCCTCGCTTTGGGACGCATGGATGAATGACCCTGAAGCAGCGAGAGCGGGTGGTACCGGCGAAACCGGTGGTGAAATTGTAAGACGGGTAAATGATTTTTTTGAAGAACTGCACCGTAAACATAATGGACAGCTGGTAATGGTTGTAGCGCACAATGGCATTAACCGGCTCTACCTGGCGTCAAAACTGGGTATGCCATTATCGAACTACCGCCGTTTCGATATGGAAAACTCCGCCGTGTCCTACTTTGAACTGGATGATAAAAATGTATTGACGCTTAAAAAATTAAACGCAACCTCAATATAGTATTACTATTGCGGGAACGGTCAGGCAGATGGGTTCATCGCCTGTTGTGATGCACGGGAGGGATATAAAAAAACTGCGTTTCAAAATAGTTAGAGAGCAATGTTTTTCTAACGGCGGATTTTGGGTACATTCAGAAATGTTGAATCCTATATGTTTACCTGGTAAACGGGGATGATCAAATATTTTCAGCAACACTTGAATAATGAAGATAAAAAACTACCTGGCGCTGTCCTTTTTCATTTTTGTTTTATGGAGCTGTAAACCGGTTCAGAAAAGCCAGTCCTCCGGTAATGCAAATGAACGGATTTCAATAAAGGGCCTTCCCCGCCGCATTTACCTCGAAGAAGGCAACTTTCATGTGCAGGGCGTGGTGGTTGATGTGCAACGCGGGTATGCTTATTTTTCATTTACCACAAAGCTGGTAAAGACCAATTTAAAAGGGGAGCTTATCGGAAGCGTTGATGGGTTTATCGGGCACCTGGGCTGCCTGGATGTAAACCCGGAAGATGGCCGCATTTATGCTTCGCTGGAGTATAAAAATGATAACATTGGAAAGGGGATCTTAAAAGGACTTGGAAGCGATACGAAAAGTCAGAATGAAGAAAGCTCTTTTTATATTGCCATTTTCGATGGGGAAAAGATCACCCGGCCAGGCATGAACGCTGAAAAAGATGATATCATTCATACGGTTTATTTGAAGGAAGTGGCCGATGATTATAAGGCAACCGTCATGAGCAAGGGTAAACAGGTAGCGCACCGTTATGGATGCAGTGGTATTGATGGCATTGCTTTTGGCCCGCAGTTTGGACAAAAACATGGAAAGAACTTTTTAAACCTGGCTTATGGTGTATATGGCGATACGTCCCGTACGGATAATGATTACCAGGTGATCCTGCAATATGATGCAAAGCATCTCCGGCAGTATGAACGTCCGCTATCACAAAATGGATTTAATAAAACAGGACCGGCAAAGCCGCTAAATAAGTATTTTCTTTACACCGGGAACACCTCGTACGGAATTCAGAATTTAGAATACGATCCGCATACCGGGTATTGGCTGGCTGCTGTTTACGCAGGAAAAAAAATGCAATTTCCTAATTATAGCCTGTTTGCAATAGATGGTGCCAGGGCCCCGGCGCTTCAGCCATTAAAGGAGTTTGATAATGGAGAAAAAGGAAACCTGCTGCAACTGGCAACAGCGGGTATGTACGATCAAAAGAGCGGGGTGCATGGTTGGTATTATCCCTGGGGATCAACTGGTATGCATGCGTTGGGCAATGGCTATTTTTATATTTCTCAAAACGGCGTCACTAAAAGCAAGAAGCAATATTGTGATCTCCGGTTATATCGCTGGACCGGACAGGATGCTGCTCCTTTTGAGGAAGTGAAATGATCATCGTTTAACCTAAACATATAGGATCACCCGGCACCATGTATCCGGCATCCATTTTCAATATGTCCACTTCATATAAAACAGCCATGCATTTAAAAAGAAGAAGTTTTTTAAAAATCAGCGGGTTGGCAGGATTTCACGCAATATTGGTGAACCCGGTATGGCTGACGGCTTTAACGGGCATGAATGCCGCTGAAGCCTTGTTCAAAAACTTTGTAACCCCGCCCGAAACGGCAGGTTCTTCCTGCTACTGGTGGTGGTTTAATGGCTTGGTAGATGAGGAAGGCATCCGGCGGGATTTGGAAGCCTTTAAGGCGAAGGGTATGAGCGGCGTGTTGCTGGTAAATTCATCCGACGGACTTGGCGGCGCCCGCATTCCGCAGGGTGCGAAATTTCTTTCGGAAGATTGGAAGGCGCTTTATCGCTTTGCCATGAAAGAGGCCAAACGTCTGAATATTGAAGTGGGCATCAATCTCAGTTCGGGATGGTGTATGGGCGGGCCCTGGATCCGGCCGGAGAATGCCGGCCGCTGGTACCTGCAATCAACACTCGAACTAAAGGGACCGCAATCATTTCGGGGTACCCTTCCGCTGCCGGGTAACCGCGCCGGGTATGATAAAGTATTTAATCCTCCGGGTTATAAAGAATACATCGATCTGCCCCTGGAACAGCTCGACTACAGGGATACATCGGTTGTGGCCATTCGTACACCGGCAAAAGAACATACACTAACCGGCAGTCGCGCAGCATTGCTGGATGCAAAAACCAACCGGAAAGATGCCAGTAATTTTGCAAAATCATTCGAGATCACGGATCCCGTTCAAGCGCCCTGGGTCAATAGCGCCAGTGACGAGGCGATTCCTTTAACAGATGTCATTGATCTTACCGGTAAGATGGATACAGGCGGATGGCTACGATGGGAAGTGCCCTCCGGTACCTGGACGATCGTACGTACCGGGCACCGGATGACGGGGTCAAAACTGATGATTGCCCAACCGGAGGGAGATGGTTTGTCGATCGACTGGTTTGATAAAAAAGGCGTGGAGCTTCAGTTTGAGCACCTGGGAAAAGTATTTATCGAGGAGGCTGCAAAAGTGGGTGCAAAGCCCGCGTATTTCTGTGATGATAGCTTTGAAGACGGGTTTCCCAACTGGACGGAAAAGATTCTTGAAAAGTTCAGACATTACCGGGGGTATGATGCAGCACCGTACCTTCCTGTATTATCAGGTTACCTGATTGGCAGTGCGGATATATCCGACCGCTTTTTGAATGATTACCGCCGCACCATTGCCGATTGTATGGCCGATGAGCATTATGGCCATTTTGCGGCACTTTGTCACCGGCAGGGCATGCTGGTACAGAACGAAGCGGCAGGTCCCAGCCGTTCGGGCACCATCTGTATCGATGGATTAAAAAACCTGGGACGCAGTGATCTGCCTGCGGGCGAATTCTGGCTGGCACCAAAGCATGAAGACCAGGAAAACCTGGCGGATGATAAGTCCTACGGCGTATCCCGGTTGGATTTTGGACAGAATAAAGTAACCAAGATGGTCGCATCCGCGGCACATATCTACGGCCGGAAACTGGCATCAGCGGAGGCCTTTACCAGTTTCCGTCACTGGACGGATTATCCGGGTTCGCTGAAGCAGGCGCTGGACCGTGCTTTTTGTGAAGGGATCAACCGTATTGTGATTCATACGTCCACGGCAACAAGACCTAAGGACGGAGTACCCGGTTATGAGTACGGCGCGGGTACGCATTTCAATCCGAATGTAACCTGGTGGGAATTTTCATCACCTTTCTTTTCATATGTTGCGCGCAGCCAGTACCTGCTACGTGCCGGGCATTTTGTGGCCGATGTATTGTTTTATAATGGAGATATTGCACCGAATCTTGTGGCGCAAAAACACATACCTGCGGCGTTGGGAAGGGGATATGATTATGATGTGTGTAATGCAGAAGTGTTATTGGAGCGGGTTCGTGTACGCAATGGAAGGCTGGTATTGCCGGATGGTATGCAATACCGGATCCTTGTATTGCCGGATAGCACCCGTATGCCGGTTGCTGTGCTGAAAAAGATAAAAGCGCTTTTAGAGCAGGGCGCCCTGGTAATGGGTGCTCCACCGCAAACGGATTCTGGCCTGGCCAATTATCCGCAATGCGATACGGCGATTCAGCAGCTGGCGAAAATGTTATGGAAGGAGCCCGTTTCCGGTAAGGGTATTACGGTGGGCAAGGGCCGCCTGTTCTATCCGGGATCGGTACGAGCAGTATTGGAAAGCATGCATTGTCAGCCTGATTTTGAAGTTGCCAATACCAGTGCCTGGATCGATTTTATTCATCGCACCACAGAAGATGCGGAGATTTATTTCATTACCAACCGGAAAAAAGAAGCCGTGCTAAGCAACTGCATCTTTCGTGTAACCGGCAAACAGCCGGAGTTATGGGACCCCGTTTCAGGAAAACGCTGGTGGCCCGTATATCAACAGGAGCAGGGCCGCACAAAAATAACACTGAGCCTCGATGTATTTCAATCCGTGTTTGTGGTATTCCCCAAAGTAAAAACAAAAGATCTCCCTGCTCCGGCACCAGGTATATGGCAGCGGCCGGATGCATTTCGTAAACTGCAGGAACTGACCGGTTCCTGGGAGTTGCAGTTCGATCCCCAATGGGGCGGACCGACAGCCATTCGTTTTGAATCGTTGCAAGACTGGAGCCGGCATACGGATCCGGGTATCCGTTATTATTCAGGCAAGGTTGTTTATCGCAAACAGGTTTCTTTTAGGGATGTATTGCCATCCGGTGCTTTATTCCTTGATCTGGGCGTGGTAAAAAATATCTGCCGGGTCTGGCTCAACGATACCGATCTGGGAATTGTATGGACAGCTCCCTGGCGGGTGGAGGTGACCGGCAAATGGAAACAAGGAGTCAATGATATCCGCATTGAAGTGATCAATCTCTGGCCCAACCGGCTGATTGGGGATGCGGGATTGCCCCCGGAGCAACGAAGAACAAGGACAAACATCCCGTTTAAAAAGGAGGACCCGCTGCTGCCGTCGGGTTTGTTGGGGCCGGTAATGCTGGTTTCTTTTGCCGGATAAACGCGCTTATCGGGCTTAAAAGTCCAGCGGTTTTTCAATGGTGGATAGTACTAGCTTCCCAATACCTGGTTGGCTTTTTCGAGGTCCTTTGAAAAGATCTTCACCTCGATACCAGCCAGCGGCGTCATACCCACTACATCCATATCGTCAATTGTAGCCGTAATACCAGCCTCCTCCAGTTTTTCTTTTGCAGAAATTGCGGTTGCGATATCATTATACGTTCTTGCAACAATAATCGCGTCCTGGTTATGATCGGTCATAAGAAAGGATTTTTCTTAAAGTTACAACAAATAGCTGATCCGGGCAATCCGTCATCAGCGATCAGTTTTCAGCTTTCAGCGATCAGCTGTTAATGGTAAACAGGGAGCACTGCAGATATAAAAACCGGGTCAGATATGCGCCTTTGAACTGAAGCAAAGGTTAATGCTGGGGTTTAACATCTTCCTGTATTGCGCTGCCCGCGTTTTTCTTTCTTTGCGAGAGAAAGGCAAAGGCATAATTCATTTGTACCAGGATGATAAACGTGATGCTGAGGAGCGGATTGATAAAGCAGAGTAGTGCACCAAAAAGGTACAGGGATTGTGCGGTGATAATTCTTTTACGCAAAGGAAGATCCACCATTTTCTTTACGTTCTCATTAACAAAATGGTGCCTGCAGGCATAAGCCCAGTTAATGTACAACATGGTACCCAATAAAAAGATATTCAGCCAGTATACAGCAATGGGGAATTTAAAATGCATATAATCTCCCAAAAACGCGGTAGTGAAGGGTAACATGGTTACGGATAAAAGAAAAAGCAAATTGATCCAGTTTAAATTCCGGTCACTCCCTTCAATGTATTTGTATTGTGATGAATGACCCACCCAAAAAATACCAGTGGTCATAAAGGCAAGAAAATATACCAGGAATTTCGACTTCAATGCAAAAAATGCCTGTACCAAATCCTGCTCAGAGTGGATCGATTCCATAACAGGTACCCGGATCTCCAATACCAACAAGGTAAGTGCTACTCCAAAAACGCCATCGCTGATGGCAATAATGCGACCGGTATCCTGCCCGGCAATTTTATTGTAGGTGTCTTGTTTACTCATTTTTATACATTTACAGTATGTTTGATCCTTGCGATTTTTTTTCGGTTTTGCCGCAGCTCACCCGCGGAAAAAATAATACCCCAAATATGGCCATATCAAAAGTAGAACTTGTGGTGAACTTTTCGGAATTTTTGAATGGTGTTTGTTTTAAGAGGAAGGTTCCTGCGGATGGCGCAGATGGAACGCAGCTCATCGGCATTAAAAAGAGGATGTTTTTGAAAAATCGAGTAGTTTTACAAGCACATAATAATTTTTTGCTTTACCCATAAGTATATAACATGAATCGTAAAACATTTCTGCAATACACCAGCGTGCTGGGTGCCGGGCTCGCCGTGGATCGTTTTTCTTTCGCTCAAAGCAAAAACGATTTTCCTGTGGTGCGGGTTTCTGAAGGCCAGCGCCATTTTAGAAGTACGGCGATCGAAAATGCCATAAAAGCATTTCAGTCGAAAGTAAAAAACAAAGAGCTGGGCTGGTTATTCAATAACTGTTTTCCGAATACGCTGGATACAACCGTTTTTTATACGGAAAAGGACGGGAAGCCGGATACTTATGTGATTACCGGCGATATCGATGCTATGTGGTTGCGCGATAGTTCGGCACAGGTATATCCTTATCTGGCGTTTACCAAAAAGGATCAGGCCCTGCACCGGCTGATTGAGGGTGTGATCCGTAAACAAACACATTTTATTTTAAAGGATCCCTATGCCAATGCCTTTTATAATGACGATAGCAAGGTAAGCGAGTGGAAAGAAACCGATATTACAGACATGAAACCGGGCATCCACGAACGGAAATGGGAAATCGATTCGCTCTGTTATCCCATCCGGCTGGCCTATCGTTTCTGGAAAGAAACAGGCGATACGGCTCCTTTTGATGCTTCCTGGAAAGAAGGAATTGCGCTTACGTTAAAAACGTTTAAGGAACAGCAGCGAAAGAATGGTGCGGGTCCGTATAAATTTGAACGGAAAACTTCCTGGGCTACAGATGGCATTCCGATGGGCGGGTATGGTTACCCGGTAAAGCCCGTTGGTCTTATCTGCTCTATGTTCCGGCCAAGTGACGATGCTACGATTTTTGCATACCTCGTTCCTTCCAATCTCTTTGCTGTGGTAAGCCTGCGGCAGGCGGCGGAAATGGTGAATAAGATATCGGGTGATGCCGCGTTGGCCAGCGAACTGGCACAATTGGCAACTGAAGTGGACGCCGCATTAAAAAAATATGCGGTGATCACACACCCGCAGCTGGGAAAAATGTATGCCTACGAGGTAAACGGTTATGGCAGTCATATATTGATGGATGACGCAAATGTGCCCAGTTTACTGGGCCTGCCGTACCTGGGGGCGGTACAGCATACCGACCCTCTATACAAGGCTACACGTAATTATGTATGGTCTTCAGAGAATCCCTTTTTCTTTAAAGGCGCAGTAGCCGAAGGCATTGGCGGCCCGCATATCGGTAAAGATATGATCTGGCCCATGAGCATTACCATGAAGGCACTTACTTCCAGCGATGACAGGGAGATACGCTGGTGCATCGATACGCTCCGGAAAACCCATGGTGGCACCGGTTTTATGCATGAATCGTTTCATAAAGATGATCCAAAGAAATTTACCCGGAAATGGTTCGCCTGGTCTAACACACTATTTGGAGAACTGCTCTGGAAAACCTTTAATGAACGGCCGGGTTTGCTGGGCTGATCCTCGCTTTAAATAGCGTATTGTAAACAGATGCACCCACGTAGATAATGTAGTTGGCCGATAATATTTGCAACGTTGGCAACGCTCAGGGTACTTGCTTTTTTGAAAAAACTTCTTTTACACCGAAATAGTAGGAAACCGTAAATAGCAGGGACAGGTATTTCGCCTGTCCCTGCTTTAAGAGCTTTGATAGACGATCACCGGGTTATCGCAGGTTTCCGGCCTGGGTGATCCAGTCTGCGTAAGTTGTAGCCCCCAGGTATGCAGCTGCTTTAGGAACCAGGGTGTCTGTTTCCAGCGGTGCACCCGAATACAAGGCCAAACGGTCGGTAACCACCTTATTGTTTTTATGAGTAGCCTGCAGGTATTGTTTGATCCATGCCGTCATCTCGAATTTTTCCGGACCGCCAATTTCCAGGGTTTTATTAGCCGGTGCGGCCAATGCTGCTGAAGCCATAAAAGCAGCTACGTCCTTGCTGGCAATCGGCTGTATGCAGGCATCGGGCAAAACTACCCGGTCTTCTACCATGCTCATTTGTGTAATGCCTCCTGCAAATTCAAAAAACTGGGTGGTATGCACACAACGGGGCCTGTATGTATCGAAAGCTGGTTTTCCATAAATATTGTCCAGGTCGATCTTCTCGGAATAGTGCGCATCAATAAAGAGCTTCGCCTGCACAATACGGCGGTACAGGTACACTTTTGGATACTGATATGTTTCTGTTGCGCTCATTCCAGGGATATAATACTGGTGTATCTTGGCCGGGTTTTATAAACAGCTAACTTATGAAATAAAACGCTATGATCAATGGGCGTGGCAAAAAAGGGCATATCCGATCCGAATATGTTGCCAGACTGATGATAGCAGTACCTGGAGATTTCCTTATGAGGATAAAAACGGTTATTTTAGCGGTGTAACCGGTACGGAAATTCGGGCGGGGAAAAGTTATACCAAAAAATCGTACGCATTGAAATGATAAAAAAAAGCCAAAATGCTTAGCGAAAAACAGTTAATCAATCTCAGCAAGTTTTTAAGTCTTGTTCTGCGTCACAAGCCCGAAACAATCGATATTCAGCTGGATGATTATGGCTGGACAGACGTTGACGTGCTGATAGAAAAAGCCAATGATCACGGAATCGGATTGGACCGGGACATCTTAAAATATATTGTTGCCACAAATCCTAAAAAACGTTTTGCTTTTAATGAAGCGATGGATAAAATAAGGGCGAGCCAGGGGCATTCCATTACAATCGAGCTGGGGTATACGAATCAAAAGCCACCGGAAATACTGTATCATGGAACCGGTGAAAAATCAGTTCCATCCATTCTGGCTAAGGGACTTGAAAAACGCAGCCGGCAGCATGTACATTTAAGCAGCGATTGGGGCACAGCTGTTAATGTGGGACAAAGGCACGGAGTACCTTTTGTGTTCAGTATACTTGCGGAACAAATGTATAAGGATGGCTTTTTGTTTTATCTTTCGGACAATGGCGTTTGGCTTACGGAGGCAGTGCCCGCGAAATACTTACAATACTAGCGCGTGCCGGTCCTCCTGGTCAGTCTTAATCTGTCGCAGGTCTGTTAGAGTAAAGCGGCTTCTCTCCATTTTTATGAATAAGTACTTCAGCTTTATAACAACTGCTTCCTGAAAAAATCAATCGTTCGTTGCCAGGCCAGATCCGCAGCATCTTTATCATAACGGGGCGTCGTGTTGTTATGAAACCCATGATTGGCATTTGGATAGATGTATGCGGTATACTTTTTATGATTGCTTTTTAATGCTGCTTCGTAAGCCGGCCAGCCTTCGTTAACACGGGTATCCAGGGCTCCGTAGTGTAGTAACAGGGGGGCTTTTATCTTTGAAACATCTTCCGAAGCAGGCTGCGTGCCATAAAAAGGAACAGCCGCCGACAGGCCGGGCATCCGCACAGCCATCATATTGGCGATCCATCCGCCAAAGCAAAAACCAACTACACCCACCTTCCCGTTGCAATCCGGTTGGGTTTTCAGATAATCCGCAGCGGCAATAAAATCCTCCAGCATTTCGTTCTTGTCGCGCTTAGCCTGCAGGTCGCGCCCTGCGTCATCATTACCAGGGTAGCCGCCAAGCGGAGTCAATGCATCGGGCGCAAGGGCAACAAATCCGGCAAGCGCTACCCTCCGTGCTACATCTTCGATATAGGGGTTCAGGCCGCGGTTCTCATGTACTACTACCACACCACCGGTTTTCTTTTTCAACCCCTCCGGTAATGCCAGTAATGCTTTAATGGAACCGCCACCCTTTGGTGAATTGTAATGAATATAGGTTGTTTTTATGCGTGCATCTTCCGGCACTACCTGTGCGGTGGAGATATAATCGGGCATTAAAAAACTCATAAGTGCCGGAACGGTGAGCCCGCCAATGGCATATGCCGAAAGCTTTTGTACAAAGTTCCGCCGGTCAATTCGGTTATGGGCATAATCATCATAAAGATCAAATACTTCCTGGCGGATATCTTCTTTTTTGATGGGATTCATATTGCTGTTTTTGAAGTGGAAAAATGAATGTTACAGATACGGGCGCTTTTCAAATTTAAACTTTTTTTATGGTTCACGCATACATGCTATTTTAAGCTGCGGCGTTCGCAAACGCAAAAATGACCCTGGTATTGTTTATTTTCGCAAATAGGATGTTACCTGTGCAGGTCTTCCGCTGATTTTTTTTAACTTGACCCTATGAAATGCCACACCCTTCTTTTATGGCTGTTTATAAAGGTGCCGCAGGTACTGTATGCACAATCGAATGGATTGAGCAGCGCTCAGCAAATGGTGACAGATAAATTGATCCGCGCCGCAAGCTCCGGTGATAAGCAGCAGATTGCCGCTATGGTCGTTTACCCTTTAAGAAGAACCTATCCGCTGTCCGACGTAAAAAATAAGGCGGAAATGCTGATCCGTTTTGATACGATCTTTGACGATGCGTTGCTGTGCCGGATTGCCCGGTCAAAAGCGGATGATTGGTCGGTTGTGGGTTGGAGAGGCCTGATGCTGGATAAGGGTGTGCTCTGGATGACTGATGCAGGCGGCATTACAGCCATTAACTACCAGTCGGAAGAGGAAAAGATACTCCTGGAAAGCGCCATACAAAAAGATAAACAGCAGCTTCCACCATCCCTGCAACAATTTGCCGCCCCCCGGTATAAGATTGTTACCAAACGCTACCGGATTCGGATCGATGAGCTGGCCGGAGGTCAATGGCGTTATGCATGCTGGAGCTTAAAGAGCAGGAAGCAGGAGCCGGACCTGGTACTATATAACGGTGTTTTTGAAATACAGGGGACAGGTGGAAATCACACCATTACTTTTACAAACGACCTGTACCGATATACAGTTGCTATAAACCGGCTGGGAACCCCCGAAACCCCCGAAGCGGTACTAACCGTATATAAGGGTGTAATGCTTCTGTTGAATGATCCCGGAAAAATAATAAGGAATTAATACGGCAGCAAGATCCTACATCATTATAGTCGAATTCTACAGCCGTTCTTACGGAAAAAATCGAATCTTTAGGGTTGGTTAAGAAACGGTGTATGAAAGCGATTGTGGCAATCCGGATTTTTTTGCAGCAACAGCGTCCATATGGGCGCGACGTGATAATTATAATGGTGCAGGAGGCAACAGGATGGTAGAACAGCGGATTCCCCTTAAATTTACCCGGTCTGGCCCCGATAAATCGGGGGAACCTGGTAACGGTAAATTCGGGTAACATGGCCAATGCCGGACATTATACTGTATGGCTTCTGCTAAGAAAAGCAAAAGTCCTGCGGGTATCCAACATTGACATTCTGTAAAACGGTTTCTGTATGAAAAAATGCTTTATTCTTAGTGTGCTTTTTTTGATCGGCCTATCGGCTGATGCCCAGCTAAAAGCAGTATACCTGCGTTGCGAATACCTGCAAAACCCGCTGGGGGTGGAGGATGCCAACCCCCGGCTGAGTTGGGAGCCTGGCAGCAGCCAGAAAAATGCACGGCAGTCGGCTTACCGGATCCTGGTGGCTGATGATATACAGTTGCTTAAAGAAGGGAGGGGCAATATCTGGGATTCGCGTAAGGTACTTTCGGATGCCACTATCCAGATCCGTTATGCCGGAAAACAGCTGGTCGCTGGTAAAAAATACTACTGGAAAGTAATGACCTGGGATGCGGAAGGGCGTCCTTCAGGTTATAGTGATCCTGCGTTATGGCAGATGGGACTGCTGAGTATCGAAGACTGGTCCGGAGCCCGGTGGATCGCAAGGGACCTGTTGCCCGATTCTAATGTGATCCTGCCTTTTGCACACGGAAATGGCAAGAAAGATTGGGGGAAACGTCCGGATGTATTGCCCTTGCTTCGCAAAAGTTTCAGGGTGGCCAAACCCGTAAAACAAGCTACGGCATTTATCAGCGGACTTGGACATTTTGAAATGCATATAAATGGAAATAAGACGGGAGATCATTTTCTTGATCCGGGATGGACGCAATATTCCAAACACGCACAGTATGTAAGCTTTGATATTACTTCCCAACTGCAAAACGGCGAAAATGTGCTGGGCGTAATGCTGGGCAATGGGTTTTATTATATACCAGGGGAACGTTACCGGAAGCTTACAGGGGCATATGGTTTTCCGAAGATGATCGCAAAACTATTGATAGAATATAGAGATGGTACTACACAAATAGTAGTATCTGACAACAGCTGGAAAACGGCAGCATCACCGATATACTTTTCCAGTATTTATGGTGGAGAAGACTATGATGCCAACCGCGAAGAAACGGGCTGGGACCGCCCCGGCTTTAACGATAGTGGATGGAAGGATGCATTGAGCACCAGCGGCCCGGCCCGGTTGCAGGCCCAGCCGGCAGAACCGGTGCGGGTGTTGCAAACATTTCTGCCGGTGTCGAAAAAGCAAATTGCAAAAGATACCTGTGTATATGATCTGGGGCAGAATTTTTCCGGCATTCCCGCAATAAAAGTTATGGGAAAGCAGGGTGATACGATCCGGTTACGTCCCGCAGAGTTGATCAACAAAGACGGGTCTGCCAATCAAAAGGCCACGGGCGCGCCGCATGTGTATACCTATGTACTCAAAGGAAATGGAATAGAAGAATGGCAGCCGCGCTTCACCTACTACGGGTTCCGGTATCTGCAGGTAGAAGGTGCTACACCGGAGAACGGTACTCCGGGACTACCGGTGATGAAGGAAGTGAAGGGGCTGCACATTCGTAACAGCGCGCCGGAGATCGGGGTTTTCAGCAGCTCCAATGAATTGTTCAATAAAACAAGTGATCTGATCCGCTGGGCCATCCGCAGCAATATGGTGAGTGTATTTACGGATTGTCCTCATCGGGAAAAACTGGGATGGCTGGAAGAAACACACCTGATGGGCAGTTCGGTACAGTACAATTATGATATTGCGGCGCTTTGTAAAAAAGTGGTACGGGATATGGTGAATGCTCAAACTGAAGATGGGCTGATCCCTGATATAGCTCCGGAGTATGTGCATTTTGATGGCGGTTTCCGTGATTCACCGGAGTGGGGGAGTGCCGGCGTCATCTTTCCCTGGTACGCATTTCAATGGTATGGCGATACGGCATTGCTAAAAGAAGCCTACCCAATGATGAAGAAATATGTTTCGTATTTAAAAGCTAAATCGAAACATCATATCCTTGAATTCGGCTTAAGCGATTGGTACGACATCGGCCCCGAACATCCCGGCGTTTCCCAGCTTACACCGATGGGCGTAACAGCTACAGCTACATACTATTATAACCTCACCATTCTTTCAAAGGTGGCTGCGTTATTAGACATGCAAACCGATGTTCCCATGTTTGAAAATTGGGCAGCAGAAGTAAAGCAGGCATTCAATCAAACTTTTTTTAATAAACAAACCAAACAATACGCCACCGGAAGTCAGGCCGCCAACGCCATGGCTTTATATATGAACCTGGTGGAGCCGCAATACCGGGATGCCGTAGTGCAAAACCTGGTAAAAGATATCCGTAACAGAAAGAATGCGCTTACCGGTGGCGATGTGGGATACCGCTATGTGCTGCGTGCCCTGGAGGATGCCGGGTATAGTGATGTGATTTATGATATGAACAACCGGAGTGATGTACCCGGATATGGCTATCAGCTGGCGCATGGAGCCACCGCACTTACAGAATCCTGGGCCGCATTATCATCGGTATCCAATAATCATTTTATGCTGGGACATCTGATGGAGTGGTTTTACTCCGGTCTTTGCGGCATCCGGCAGGCGGAAGGTTCCGTAGGATTTAAAAATATCGAGATAAAACCTCATCCGGTTGGAACGATAAACCATGCAGCAGCAAGCTATCATTCTGTACGCGGGTTGATAAAGGCTGACTGGAAAAAAGAAGGCGAACGGTTTACTATAAACATAATGATTCCAGCCAATACTTCTGCTACAGTGTATTTCCCGCCTGGGTATGACAAACCGCCTGTAGAAGTTGGATCAGGCAGTTATAGCTTTACCGCAAATAAAAAATGATGACACGGATTTTTTTAATTATTGGATGGATATTGATGGTAATGGCCGCAGGCGCACAAAAAAAAGAAGTGCCACAGGCCGTCATGCAAAAAGTGTATGAAGCCGTAAAAACTCCGTATAAATACGGATTGGTGATCGCTCCCGGTGACCCGTCAAAAAAACTGGATTGTCCGACTGTATTCCGAAAAAACGGGAAATGGTATATGTCTTATATTGAGTTTGACGGTGATGGGTATGAGACCTGGCTGGCGCAAAGCAATGACCTGCTGCACTGGACAACCCTTGGAAAAATGCTATCCAAGGTAAATGACTCGCTGCAGTGGGATGGCTATCAGCGGGCCGGTTATGTATCGCTGGTCGATCCTACCTGGGCCGGAAGTTATAGTGCGGAAAAATATAATGGAAATTACTGGATGAGTTATATTGGCGGACATACACCGGGGTATGAGGCCGGACTATTATCTATCGGTATGGCGTATACGCCCGGTGATATCGCCCGTCCGCATGAATGGCGCAAACTGGATAAGCCCGTATTAAAAGCGACGGACCCGGATACACGCTGGTGGGAAAATAAAAAACTGTACAAGAGCACCGTAATATGGGATAAAAAAAAGACCCTGGGATACCCTTTTGTAATGTATTACAATGCGAATGGAGATACCAGTCATAATACGCCCAAATGGCGTTGGTTCGAGCGAATTGGGATGGCAGTATCAAATGACATGGTACACTGGAAGCGCTACCTGGTGGATCCTGTAGTGCATCACAGGATCGGCATTACCGGGGACGGGGTTTTACAAAAAATGGGGAACCTTTGGGTGATGTTTTACTTTGGCGCGTTCTGGGAGCAGCGGAAGAACGAAACCTTTAACCGCTTCGCCTGTTCATATGATCTGGTACACTGGACGGATTGGGAAGGCGCCGACCTGATCCGGTCGTCTGAACCTTTTGACAGCAAATATGCGCACAAACCCTGCGTGGTAAAATATAAGGGAGTGGTCTATCATTTCTATTGCGCGGTAAATGAAAAGGATCAGCGCGGTATTGCGGTGGCTACGTCGGCAGATAAAGGGAAAAGTGCCGTGCGTTTTGTTGATTGATGAGGTTTTGTGGTCTTATTGGTTTATTCGGAAAACGATGAAGTATCTATTACAACTAAGTATTTGCTTTTTATTGACCACGGGGATAGCGGCACAGCAAAGTCCCCGCAGGGTGATCGACTTTAACAAAGGATGGCGTTTTCATCTGGGCGATGTGCAATCCTGGAAAGACGCCGGATTCAATGATGCGTCATGGAGGCTGCTGGATCTGCCGCACGACTGGAGCATTGAAGGCCGTTTTGATTCAACACATCCCGCGGGCAATGCCGGCGGCGCGCTGCCGGGTGGAACGGGATGGTACCGGAAAACGTTCATACTGGGAGACATTACAGCTGAAGATCATGTTCGAATTGAGTTTGATGGCATTTACCGCGATGCATCGGTATGGATCAACGGACATTACCTGGGCAAATGGCCTTATGGCTATACATCCTTTGATTATGATCTGACACCCTATATCAGGAAGGGAAAACAAAAGAATACGATCGCGGTAAAAGTAGATAACAGCCGGCAGCCCAATTCAAGGTGGTACACCGGATCGGGAATCTACCGGGATACCCGACTGGTGATCACCAAAAAGATCGCCTTTGAGCGCTGGGGAACTTTTGTGTATACGACAAGAGATCCGAATGGTCAAACCTGGTTTAATGCCACATCGGATATCCTGAACAGGGGTGACGGCCGGCCGGGAATAAAAGTGACCTGTACCGTATTTGATCCCTCCGGCAGGAGCGTGCAGGAGATGAATGGTATTTCCGGAACACAGGCGCATCATTTTCGTTTTAAAACCATATTAAAAGATCCTGCACTATGGTCGGTAACTGAACCAAGACTTTATAAAGCGGTATTTAAAGTGTTCGATGGAGCGCAGCAGACAGACCAGTGGGAGACGACCTTTGGTGTGCGTTATTTTGTATTTGATGCAAAGAAGGGCTTTTCATTAAATGGGGATGCATTGAAGATAAAAGGTGTTTGCATGCATCATGACCTGGGCGCGCTGGGTGCCGCATTTAACCGGTCGGCGGCGCGCCGCCAACTACGCATCATGAAGGAAATGGGAGTGAACGCGATCCGTACGGCACATAATCCGCCTGATCCGCAGTTCCTGGATCTTTGTGATGAAATGGGATTCCTGGTAATGGACGAATCCTTTGATATGTGGGCAAAGAAAAAAAATAAGTACGATTACTACAGCGATTTCCCGGAATGGCACCGGCGCGACCTGGAACATATGGTAAAGCGCGATCGTAATCATCCAAGCGTGTTTATGTGGAGTATCGGCAATGAGATCAGGGAACAATTTGATTCCACCGGTATTACCCTGGCAAAGGAGTTGGTAAATATTGTAAAGGCATTAGATACGACCCGGCCGGTAACCTGTGCACTGAGCGAGAACCGTTCCGATAAGAATTTCATTTATCAATCGGGAGCATTAGATGTGATTGGCCTGAATTATCACATTGAAGCTTATGAGGATTTCCCCAAAAATTATCCCGGCGAAAAATTCATCGCAACAGAAAATGTATCCGGACTGGCTACCCGCGGGCATTACGACGGGCCCGCAGATTCGCTGCGGCTTTGGCCCTCCGCATCAAAGTTTAAATTTGTAGAGAACGGCAATCCGGATTTCACCGTTTCTGCCTACGACAATGTGGCTGCCTACTGGGGATCAACCCATGAACAAACCTGGCGGATCATAAAGAAACATGATTATTTATCAGGACTCTTTGTTTGGTCTGGATTCGATTTCCTGGGCGAACCGGTACCTTATCCCTATCCTGCAAGAAGCGCATACTATGGTGTTGTGGATCTGGCAGGATTCCCCAAGGATGTATACTATATGTACCAGAGTGAGTGGACAAACAAACCCGTGCTGCATATGGCGCCGCACTGGAATCCCGCTAAAGACGGAACGGGCTGGAAAAGCGGACAAACGGTTGATGTAAAGGTTTATTACAGCCAGGCGGATGAAGCTGAACTGTTTCTGAACGGTCGCTCTTTGGGAGTACAAAGGAAAGATGATACGGCTTTTCATGTGCTCTGGCATGTTCCTTTTGAGCCCGGGGTATTAAAAGTGATCTCCCGGAAGAATGGAAAAACGGTACTGGAGCGTACTGTCCATACTGCAGGTCCTCCGGCTCAAATAGCACTGGAGATAGAAAACGGGGTGCTGCAACTGAACAGCGATGATCGTGCGTTTGTCACCATCCGTATCCTGGATCGGGATGGAAATCTTGTTCCCAACGCTCAGAACGAAGTGCGGGTGGCCACTACAGCCATAGCAAAAGTGGTGGCAATGGATAATGGCTACCAGGCGGATCTTCAATCTTTTCAAACCAATCAGCGCAGGGTATACAATGGGTTGGGGCTGGCGATTTTGAAGGGGATAACAAAGGGTACTGCCATCATTACGGTAACATCACCGGGACTAAAGCCCGCCACCATCCGGGTTCGGGTGAAATAATACGTGATTATAGGAAACAATATAGAAACAGGCTATGATGCCTGTTTTTTTATTGCAGCGCTATTGCTCAATACGTTAAAAGCTACGCAAACCGTTGCGGAGAATAGGAATATTTTCCATTTTATTAGTGAAACCGTACATTGCATGAGGCCTTTGGGCGTTTTACTTTTAATGTCAGATTTAAGAAGAAGGATTCAGCCAAATAGCGATTGTCATGAAGTATTTTTTTTACAGCAAAAAAAACAGGGGTATTTTTACGAAACGTATATTAATTGTTGTTTTTACAATTTTTAATTTGTCGGTTGTATGTGCACAGGATACAGGAGGAGACCGGGCCTATCGCCAGGCAATTGAACAGCGGGCTTATAAGATCGTGGCACCACTGGAACTGAAAGATTCAGTAAAATTTTATAAGGTACAGGAAACGGTTGCTGCACAGTATATCGGATTGAGCAAGCTGGACGAAAGGCAGGAAGCGGCAGTCCGTAATATAAAAGAAACTATTGCGGATAAGGAAGCTTCAGAAAAAAAAATAAACGAGGCGACAGCGAAAACGGAAGCGGCCCGTGCTCAGTTGCACAAAAGTTATCTCCAAAATCTCTCTTCCATGCTCACAGAGCAACAGGTCGATGTTATAAAGAACGGCATGACTTATAACGTACTTCCCATCACCTATAAAGGTTATCTGGAGATGATTCCGCGGCTTACAACCGAAGAGCAAAAATTTATTATGGATGCGCTTATTGAGGCAAGAGAACATGCCATGGATGCCGGTTCTTCGGAGAAAAAGCATGCCTGGTTTGGAAAGTATAAAGGACGCATCAATAACTATTTGTCCTCCAGGGGATATGATGTAAATAAAGAAAGTAAAGCCTGGCAGGAACGGACGAAGGCCAATCAAAAATAGTAACAGCAACCAGAACCATAAAATAAAAACAGCAAAGCCATATGTTTTATCAGACTATTCTAAGAGTCGTATTTGTATTAACGATTAGTTGTTGGGGACTATATGCCGGTGCCCAAACAAAAACGATAACCGGTCAGGTATTGGAAGATTCTTTAAATACTCCGGTTCCTGGAGTAACCATTAAGGTAAAGAATGGTCCGCAAAGTGCGGTGACCAACATCCAGGGATCTTTTACCATGAACATTCCATCCGGGGGAGCCACCCTGCAGTATTCGCATATCGGGTATGAATATGGAGAGCTGCGGGTGGACCCTTCGGCGCAGCCTTCCATAAAAATTACGCTGAAAAGGCAGGAGAATAAGTTGGATGAAGTGGTGGTAATCGGATATGGTACTCAAAAACGGGAAAACCTTACCGGCTCTGTTGCTACAGTAGATCTTGGAAAGATCTCAGACTATCCGGTAAGTAGTATTGCGGAAGCGCTTAAAGGGCAGATTCCTGGTTTAACGGTATCCGGCGGCAGCCAGCGGCCAGGTGAAAACGCAACGCTGAGTATTCGCCAGAATTTTGGATTTAGTAAAGACGGCAATAGCCAGATACCTTTGATCATCATCGATGATGTTATTCAGTTAGATCCCAATACGGGTCAGCCCACGTTAGATCAGTTCAATAACCTGGATCCTTCCCAGGTAGAAAGCATCACCGTGCTGCGTGATGCAGCGGCGGCTATATATGGTGCCAGAGCTTCGCAGGGAGCCATTATTGTAAAAACAAAAAGAGGGAAAATCGGTGCTCCGAAAATTTCTTATGCCGGAAAGTTTGAAACCAATGATGCAGTGAGTTTTGGCAAAGTGATGAATGCTTACGAGTATGGAGTTTTTGCTAACAGGTTTGGCCGTAATTCGGGGTGGACAACCAATAAGCTTTTTGATGATGCAGAATTGGAAAAAATGAAGTCGCTCAATTACGATTGGTTAAATGCCGCCTGGAAGCCGGGAAGTGCTATGCAACATTCACTTGATGTGAGTGGCGGGTCAGAGCGGGCTACCTATTTTGCAGGAGCCGCCTATTACACGCAAAAGCCCAATATGGGAAGCCAGGATTATAACAAATGGTCTTTCAGAAGTGGTGTGGATGTAAAAGTGCTGAACAATTTGAAATTTTCAGCAACCGTAGCTGCCACAAATTCAGTAGTTAAAAAATCGTTTACTAAAATCAGTCTCAACGATGGCACCTATACATCCCAGTCTGAACAAACGGACTATGCCGTACTGCTGCATATGCCTAAATATATCCCCTGGCAATATACGGTTGCAGGGCAACAATACTATGTTTCACCAGCTTTAGGCCCTTCTAATGTAGTATCTACGCCTGTGGGACAAAACAATATTGCAGGGTGGAACTATTTTGCAATGCTGGACAACGGTTCCTTTACCAAGGACGATAATCAATCCTATCAAACTAATTTTTCGTTACAGTATGATGTGCCGTTTGTAAAAGGGTTGTCGCTCAAGGCAAGCTATGGTTTAAACTACATGGCGTACAACAATGAGCAGGCCATGCTGGGTATAAAGCTGGGTCTGCAGAATCTTACTAACCAGGCGGGCTATCATTTATATCAGGATTCGGCGGCTTTATGGGTATCGGGGATCAATAACAACCGTTCTACGGTGCGCTATTCCGATGTGATCGGCAAAAATCAACAGATGAACTTTTTTGTTAATTATGACCGCAAATTTGGTAGACATAGCGTTTCTGCCATGGCATCCGTAGAAAAAGGCCAGCAGGATTATCAGAAGAAGTTCATGATTTATGATGTGCCTATTTACGGTGCTTATAATGGATCTTCACCATCGGCGGGAACGTTGAATATTTCTAATAGTTATGTTTACAAAACTCAATTAGGAAACCTGGGCTATTTGGGCCGTATCAATTATGATTACGATAACCGGTATTTATTACAACTTATGTTTCGTTCAGATGCATCAACCAAATTTGCACCCGAAAACTATTGGGGCTTTTTCCCGGGTGTATCTGCCGGCTGGGTGGTCTCCCGTGAAAACTGGTTTGCCAATAATGTTAATTGGGTTAATTTCTTAAAAATAAGAGGCTCTATTGCTAAAACGGGTAAAGACAACCTGAGTGCATGGCGTTGGATGCAAACATTTGGATATACTTCTGATAAAGCATTTGTCTTTGGCTCCAATGGCGGTGCTTTAACCAATGCATTGTCGCCGGATGCCACACCGAACCGCAATGTAAGATGGGATGGGGATATTAAGAAAAATATTGGTATCGATCTAAGCGTATTGAATAACAGACTAACGTTAACATACGACAAGTACTGGGATTATAACTATGACCTTCTGATGTCGATGGCCGGGATGGTTGGTGTTCCGGTAACCGTAGGCGGCGGTTTTGCAGAGCAGAACTATGGTATTTTACAAGCGTGGGGATCAGAGCTGAGCGCTACCTGGAAAGATAAGGTGGGCAACCTTGGATATTCCATTGGGGTGAATTTCGGTACCGGCGACAATAAAATTAAAAAATGGACTCCGGTGGCATTTGACTATCCTGCCAATATTAAAAACGCAGAAGGCTCCTCAACTATACTGCCTTCTTATGGCTACAAGGTTTGGAAGGAAACATCCGGTGGTGACGGAATGCTGCGCACAGATGCGGATATTGATGCCTATTGGCAATACCTCACAGATCGGGCAACTGCTGCGGGCACTACACCAGCCTACTTCGATATTGTTACAAAAACGGCGCTTAAAAAAGGAATGCTTGCTTATCAGGATTTAGGAGGCGTCTTAAATACGGCTACCAATACGATTGCGGGTCCGAATGGGCAGATAAAGGACGACGGGCAGGATAAAACAGTACTGGTAAAGAAAACAAAACTGAATGGCTTTACCACCAATCTTGGATTTACCTGGAAAAGCTTTATGCTTAACGCCCAGATCGCTACTTCCTGGGGTGGATATACACCTGTCGATTATTTAAAACAACCCACGAGTTCGGGGCAAATGTTTTATGCAAGGGAATCTTACCTGAATGATATGTACGATAGCACAGACAATCCCAACGGTAAATATCCAAATCTTGCTTATTATAGTTATAATGGCTATCAGTCTGATTTTTGGCAAATATCCAGCTTCAGAAGTTTTGTGCGGAGTATGGTGATCGGTTATACGCTTCCGGCGAATATTTCAAAGAAACTAAGAATGAGTTCGCTTAGGGTAAGCCTGGCCGGCTTTAATCTCTGGGATTTTTACAATCCTTATCCGGATAAGTACAGGAATATGTACGATAGTCCTAAAACGGCTTATCCAACATTGCGAACATGGTCGTTTGGAATTAATGCCTCCTTCTAAAATAGAACATTTAAGCGATAATAATCTTCGTTTACTCAGTATAAATACAGGTTCGGCATCTGAGGAACAACAAAAAAATATATAGATGAAAGCAATAAAAATATTTTCAGCGGTCATTATAACACTTACAATTGCCGCCGGCTGTAGCAAAAAATTTATGGAAGACATGAAGAGCTTCGATAAATATGATGAAAGCATATTTGCAAATGAAACATTAACCGGCTGGTATATCGACCGTATTTATTACGATTTCTTTTCTGCTTACAGATCCCCGGTTACGAGCGTGGTAGGACTGTATAACGACACAAGAACAAAAAATACGGAAGAAATAGGTGGCGGCACGGATTATACCAATCCACAAAAGAATCTGGTAGATGCCTCGCAGGCAGACGGCTACTATGGCGCACAGTTACAGGTGAACCCCGCCAATGTTCCGTACACCCGCATTAGAAATGCCAATTTCCTGCTGCAAAAGATTGATGAAAATGGTGCGGCACTTTCCGAGGATTTTAAAAATAAGGCAAGGGGACAAATGTATTTTTTCAGAGGCCTTCAGTATTTTGATCTGATGCGGGTGTATGGCGGCGTGCCTATTGTAACAACAGTCGAAGGTGCATCGGCACTGGACTCAGCCATTAAACATCCGAGAGCCCCGGTTGGTGAGGTCGTAGCCCGGATAACCGCGGATTTCGATTCAGCCGCGGCGTTGTTACCGGCCGCATGGGGAAGTACCGATTACGGCCGTTTCACGAGCGGTGCAGCACTGGCTATGAAGAGCCGTGTATTACTTACCTATGCCAGCCCTTTGTTTAATAAAGATTGGGACAATAGTGGAAGTGATCGCTGGCAAAAAGCGCTGGATGCCGGGCTTGCTGCTGAAACAGCATTAACCGCCGCCGGTTATGGCCTGTATGGCACCACTGCTAAAGACTGGAGCGATATGTGGTATATTAACGATAATAAGTTTATGAAAGAAGCCATTATCGTTCGCTTATTATCCAACGCGGTTGCATCGTCGGGTATTGAAAGCAACGGTTGGGAGCGAAGTATCCGGGTAACAAAACAAACAGGAGCCGGAGGCGTTTCTGCTCCAAAGGAAATGGTTGATCTCTTTCCGCTGGCAGACGGATCACGGCCTACCATTGGTAATGGCTATGATTCGCTGCATTTCTTCCTGAACAGAGATCCCCGTTTTTACCGGACGTTTGCATTTTCCGGGAGCCGGTGGCAGATGAAAGAGACCGGTAATGATACGATATGGTTATACCGGTGGACTTATCCCACAAACAAAACGGCTTACAGCGATAATAATCAAACTTCCAGCGCTGCAGTGGTACGTAAAATGTCCAATCTTACAGGAGCCAGCACCGCTGCAGGCCTGGCATACTCCGGCACGGATCTTTATGAATATCGCTATGCTGAATTATTACTGAATATAGCTGAGTGCTACGCGGCTAAAGGAGATATAGGGAATGCGATGGTCTATTTAGGTAAAATCAGGGCAAGAGTGGGAATCCCTTCTGCAAATAATTATGGAATCGGCGCACCGGCTTCAAAATATGCAGCTATTGAAGCATGCTTGTATGAGCGTCGTGTCGAATTAGCCTACGAAGGCAAGCGATTCTGGGATACGCAACGCTGGATGCTGTATGACGGCGGTTCTTCTTTAGGTGAAAATACCTGTATTAAATTGGGCGTTGCGCCAATCAATGGTACGGTGCATACAGGCCGGTTGTGGCAATACAACACAGCCGCAGCCAATGCGAATGACCCGTTGGCCGCTACCCGGAAAACGATTCTTTGCGATCCTGATGCCGCTAATTTTTCCACACAGTTAACGGCGCTTAAAGATTTCTTTGACGCTAACCTGAAAGTGGTAAGTACCGATCAGCCAATGGATAAAGATGCATCGGGGAATCCCATTGTGATTACGTTCCGTCCCAATTATTATATATCGGGCATTTCAGGCAGTGTCTTGTCGCTTAACCCCTGGCTAAAGCAAACAATCGGATGGAATGATTACAATGGTGTTACAGGCACATTTGACTACAGGGAATAGACCCTCATTAAGCGGAACGTTTAAAGTAAAAAACAGTGAGGATAAAGTATGTCATTGTTCTAGCGGAATTTTAAATGTAAATTATACAATTATTTTTGAAAACTCATATAAGTAATTTTGAAAAATAGCGTCTTATAAAAAAATAATCAGGACGTTTAAAAACAGGAGGATGAAAGTTAAAAATCTACTATGTGTACTGGCCGCCGGATGTATGGCTTCTGCAACATACGCCCAGTATCCCAAAATATCACAGGAAGACCAGGCCCGTTCCAAAGCGTTGCTGGATGCCGCGGAGAAACATTCGGATTCTATGTGGGCCATTGCCTATCCGATCATCGATAAAGAAGCAAGAGAAGGGCGGCCTTATATTCCGTGGGCCTCGCGGTACGACGAATTGCCGTATGCGGATATTCCGGCATTCCCCGGTGCAGAAGGTGGTGGCAAATTCGTACGGGGTGGTCGCGGTGGAAGAGTCATCGTGGTTACGAATCTGAACGATGACGGGCCCGGCAGTTTCCGTTGGGCCTGTGAGCAGGGAGGAGCACGAGTGGTGGTATTCAATGTAGCCGGTATCATTCGGCTGAAGTCTCCCGTTATTGTAAGAGCTCCATATATTACGATCGCGGGTCAAACGGCGCCTGGTGATGGTGTTTGTATTGCCGGCGAAACCGTATGGATCAACACCCATGATGTAATCATCCGTTATATGCGCTTCCGCAGAGGCGAAACCTGGGTAGGCAGAAGGGATGACGCTATTGGCGGTAACCCGGTTGGAAATATTATGATCGATCATGTATCTGCTACCTGGGGACTGGATGAAAATATGAGCATGTACCGGCATATGTATAACGACAGTACCGGGAAGATTGAAGATAAATTCGGAACGGTGAATATCACCATCCAGAATTCCATCTTTGGAGAATCGCTGGATACCTGGAACCATGCGTTCGGTAGCACACTGGGAGGAGAAAACTGCAGTTTTATGCGAAACCTCTGGGCCGATAATACCGGGCGTAATCCTTCCGTGGGCTGGAATGGAGTATTCAATTTTGTAAACAATGTAGTATTCAACTGGGTGCATCGCTCCATCGATGGAGGCGATTACCGGGCGCAGTTCAATATTATCAATAACTACTTTAAACCGGGGCCTGCCACTCCGAAGGATAATAATGTGGGCCACCGGATCTTAAAACCCGAAAGCGGTCGCAGCAAATTGAAGTATAAAGTATATGGCCGTGCCTATGTGAACGGGAATGTGATGGAAGGATATCCGGAAGTGACCAAAGATAACTGGAACGGTGGCGTTCAGGTGGAAGAAGAGAAAGATGCGGGCGCATACACGGATTATATCCGCCAGTCAAAGCCGCTCATCATGCCGGCATTAACGATTCTTAATGCAGCGACTGCCAAAAATTTTGTACTTGCAAATGCGGGGGCAACATTACCGAAGCGAGATGCTGTGGATACGCGGATCGTAAAGCAAGTAGAAACCGGGAAAATCAACAATGTGCCTGCTTGCTCGCTGCCGAAGACCCAATTCGAACACAGGCGGCTTCCCATCGACTCCTATAAGATCGGTATCATTACCGATCCCTGCCAGACCGGTGGCTATCCGGATTATAAAGGATCACCTTATAAGGATTCAGATAATGATGGCATGCCGGATGATTATGAAAGAAAGGTAGGGCTAAATCCCAATAATGCATCCGATGCGCGGCTTATTGCAAAGAATGGGTATAGTAATATTGAGAATTACCTGAACAGTGTTATAAATGTAAAAAATGTAGTACCCTCAAAGTAATAATTATTGGATGGAGTGATTATTGTGAGAGGCAAAAAAAGCGCTGATGAACGGATAGGAAGAATGTGCAGGAAGAAGACTTGCGGTCATCATTTGTGTCTGCACAAACCATCCATAAAAAGGAATGATTACATGCAAAAAAAGTGGATCTATATTTTAGGTTTTATAAGTGTTTTTGGTCTTCAAGAGCAGGCAGTGGCTCAATATCCCGTTATTCCTAAATCCCTGGAAGATTCTGCAGATGCTGTTATGGCGGATTACCGGAAATTATCCGATGCTGCCTGGGAAAAAGCATTACCGGCAGTTGAAGCCGAAGCAAAGAGTGGCAAGCCCTTTGTACCCTGGGCTTCTAAGCCTTCCGATCTGATAAAAGTTGCACTTCCCTCATTTCCGGGCGCTGAGGGAGGTGGAGCCTATACACCGGGCGGACGTGGCGGAAAAGTATTTGTGGTGACGAATTTGAACGATAGCGGGCCCGGCAGTTTTCGCTGGGCTTGCGAGCAGGGCGGTGCCCGAATCATCGTGTTTAATATAGCCGGAATCATCCGGTTAAAAAGTCCGGTTAGCATCCGCGCACCGTATGTGACCATTATGGGGCAGAGTGCTCCGGGAGATGGTGTTTGTATTGCCGGAGAATCCGTGCTTATTGACACGCATGATGTCATTATCCGTTTTATGCGTTTCCGGCGCGGTGCCACGGAAGTAACCCGCCGCGATGACGGACTGGGCGGCAATCCCGTAGGCAATATCATGATCGACCATGTGTCTGCGAGTTGGGGACTGGATGAAAATATGAGCATCTATCGCCATGTGTATGACCGTAAGGCCGATGGTAAAGGAGAGAAGTTGCCTACGGTAAATGTGACCATCCAAAATTCTATTTTTTCAGAGGCATTAGATACATATAACCATGCTTTTGGCAGCACTATTGGCGGGCACAACAGCACGTTCATGCGGAATCTTTGGGCAAACAATATTGCCCGGAATCCTTCAGTAGGGATGGACGGCGATTTTGGATTTGTGAACAACGTGATCTTTAACTGGTGGAACCGGAGTGCCGATGGCGGCGATGACCGTTCGCTGTTCAACTTTATCAACAATTACTACAAACCTGGCCCCATCACGCCTAAAGACCAACCCATCGCTTACCGTATATTAAAGCCGGAATCCAGTCGTAAATATAAAGACAGCCTGATATTTGGAAAAGCATATGTGCATGGCAACATTGTGGAAGGCAATGAAAAAGTTACAAGAGATAACTGGGCGGGTGGTGTGCAGATCGAGGACCGGCGCGATGCCGATAAGTACCTGCAGGAGATACGGGTTAACCAGCCGTTTCCCATTGCTGCATTCCCGGTATTGTCTGCTGCAGACACATACACTTATGTACTGCAAAATGCAGGAGCGTTACTGCCGGTAAGAGATGCGGTAGACAAGCGGATCGTGAAAGATGTACGTACGGGAACGATTACGTATAGCCCGGATGCTCATACAGCGCCGGTATCAAAGTACCTGAAGCGCCGGCTTCCGGCCGATTCTTATAAGAACGGTATTATTTCCGATATCGCCCAGGTAGGCGGTTATCCCGAATATAAAGGCTCGCCTTATAAGGATTCGGATAATGATGGCATACCGGATGCTGTTGAAAAGAAGATGGGACTGAACCCCAATAAGGCATCCGATGCTGCCGCCATTGCTAAAAACGGCTACAGCAATATCGAAAATTATCTGAATGGGCTGGTTGCATTGAAGACCGTAACGCCAGAGAACGGGAAGCCCTTGTCGTCGTTTAAATAGACGCCTGGGTATAAATCAGCAACAACGGGACTTGTAACGATTATAAGCTGATGGCTGAAAACTGATGACTGATAACTCAAATCTCAGATCTCAATCCTGGATTCTCAATTCAACCGATTAGCTTTGTAGAAGCGCAGTAAATTTGCAATAATGAAGTTTTTCCTTTCTCTTTTATTGAGTTTTGTGTTTGTTGCAGTAAGCGGACAAAATCCAAAGCCGCCCAAACCTATATTATCCGTTTCCGTTGAAAAAGGACAGCTCATTTATAATGCAGATTCCATAACGGGGGACCGTATCCCGGATTATTCTTATTGTGGTTACAAGGCATCCGAAGCAGCGATACCATTGGTGCCGGTAAAGGCCATAGTACCTGTTAAGGCTGGAGACGCCACCGCGCGCATCCAGGCTGCCATTGATTATATAGCTGCGCTTCGCCCGGATAAAGATGGATTCCGTGGCGCAGTATTACTTCAAAAAGGAACTTATACGATAACGGGCCAGCTGATCATTCGTCAATCAGGTATTGTATTGCGGGGTGTTGGTGCTGCCGGTGAAACGGTGTTGTTGGGAGACGGGGCTAATCGCGACGCGCTGATACGGGTGGTGGGCAAAAATGATAAAACGGTTGTTGGTGCTAAAGCGGAAATTGCACAGGACTATGTACCGGTAAACGCCACTGCATTAGCAGTTGCCAATGGAAACAGTTTTAAACCCGGCGATCAGGTGGAGATCCGGCGCCCTTCCACCGCAGAGTGGATCGATGTGCTGGGTACCCGCAGCTTTGGTGGGGGGCTGTCGGCCCTGGGCTGGAAGCCTGGCGATGCCGACCTGGTTTTTGAACGGACTATTACTTCTACAAAAGGAAATACGCTCACGATCGACGTACCACTCACGAATGCACTCCATAAAAAATACGGTGCCGGCACAATAACCGCTTTTTCATGGCCCGGAAGAATCGATCAGATTGGCATAGAGAACCTGTCGCTGGTTTCTGTATTTGATGCAAAGGATCCGAAAGATGAAGACCACCGTTGGATGGCTATTACGATGGAAAATGTGGAAGATGCCTGGGTACGCCAGGTGTCGTTTAAACATTTTGCAGGATCCGCGGTACACCTGCTGGAATCGGCCAGACGTGTTACGGTGGAGGATTGCATTTCCACAGAACCGGTTTCAGAAATCGGCGGGCAACGGCGCTACACCTTCTTCACACGCGGTCAGCAAACCCTGTTCCAGCGCTGTTATGCAGCCAATGGGTATCATGATTTTTCGGTAGGACATACGGCAGCAGGCCCCAATGCTTTTGTGCAGTGCGTTTCGGAGCGACCCTATAATTTTTCCGGGGCTATCGACAAATGGGCTTCCGGTGTTTTATTTGATATTGTTTTTGTAGATGGAAATGCCATTCGTTTTGGTAACCGGGGCCAGGATGGTCAGGGTGCCGGATGGGCCGCAGCCAATTGTTTATTATGGAATTGTTCAGCCGCGCGTATTGACTGCTACAAACCTCCCACAGCGCAAAACTGGGCATTCGGTTCCTGGAGTCAGTTTTCGGGTGATGGCTATTGGGGCGAATCAAATAATCATCTCACACCAAGAAGTTTTTACTATACACAATTACAGGAGCGATTGGGGAAAACCAGCCCGCAGCAATCTTTTATTTTAGAGATCGGTACCGAGGCCTCCAGCAGTCCGTCGGTTGATGTGGCACAGGAGCTTACAAAAGAGGCCATACAACCCAAGCTACAACTAATCGACTGGATAAAGGAGGCATCAAAGCACAATCTGATCGCCGTAGATGGAAAAGGTGCGAAGATCATCGACAAAGCTTCAACGGGAGGATGGACGCCGCTGCCTCCGGCTGTTCAGGCAAAGAATGGCTGGCTGGTGGGAGTGTCTGGTAATATACTTACAGGAGTTGTACAGGAAGTACCCTGGTGGAATGGAGGGGTGGAAGGTAACGACCTGGAGCAGGCTGCAAAAAAGATGGCGCTCACCCGTTTTGTACCGGGGCGCGTAGGGCCGGGTCTTACGGATGATCTCAACGATGTGGTAGATTCGATGAAAGCCAATAATATTGTGGGCTTGAATCAGCACTATGGCTTGTGGTACGAGCGGCGCAGGGATGACCATGAGCGTATCCGGAGGATGGATGGCGAAGTATGGCCACCGTTTTATGAGCTGCCATTTAAAAGAAGCGGCATTGATACCGCATGGGACGGTTTGAGTAAATACGATCTTACAAAATACAATTCCTGGTACTGGAACCGGTTAAGTGAATTTGCAGTATTGGCGGGGTTAAACGGATTGGTGTTGATCCATCAGAATTACTTTCAACATAATATTATTGAAGCGGGTGCGCACTATGCCGATTTTCCCTGGCGTACAGCCAATAACATCAATAATACGGGCTTTAATGAACCCGTAAATTTTGCAGGAGACAAACGTATTTTTTATGCGGAACAATTTTATGATCTGTCAAACCCCGTACGAAGGGAACTACACAAACGCTACATACAGCAATGCTTCCGGAATTTTGCAGATAACGCCAATGTGATACAGTTTATCGGGGAGGAATTTACAGGACCGTTGCATTTTGTGAAATTCTGGTTGGACTGTATTAAAGAAATGCCGGACAAAAAGTTTAATCAGAACAAAATTGGTCTTAGTGTAACCAAAGATGTGCAGGATGCTATTCTTGCCGATCCGGCCTATGCGCCGGTAGTAAACGTGATCGATATAAAATACTGGCATTATCAGGCTGATGGCTCCCTGTATGCACCGGAGGGAGGGAAGAACCTGGCACCGCGCCAATGGGCACGGTTACTAAAACCAAAAGCCAGTTCTTTTGAACAGGTGTACCGTGCGGTGAACGAATACCGGTTGAGATATCCGGATAAGGTTGTTATGTACTCAGCGGATGGGGCGGATAAATTCGGATGGGCGGTGTTGATGGCTGGTGGTTCGCTTCCGGTACTTCCCGCTACGGTCGATAAGGAACTACTGAAAGCTGCTGCAGAGATGCGCCCGGCTACTTCAGACGGAATCGTGTTGCAGGGCGCAAGGGGTATGATCGCTTACGCTTTACAAGGCAACAAAGTTCAGGTAGATCTAAAAGCCTTCACCGGAAAAGTAAAATTGCATTATATCAGTGCAAAGACCGGAAAAATCATAAAGACGGAGTTTATTACTTCCACCGGTGCAGCTAAAGCGGTTGATCTTCCGCAGGACGCTGCGCTGCTGTGGATCAGTAAATGATCCGGATAAAGCAGATATTGCAGGAGTCGAGGTTATCTATCATTTGTGCAACTGGGCGACTGGAGGAACATGGAGATACCCGCTATATAAGTATGTTTAACCTGGTAAGGCCATAAGCCTGGCTCTTCTTACAACTCCGGAATTTATTCCGGAGGCAGAATATACTACCTGAGTGCGGGAGTGCCATAAGTACGGCGCATATATGCATCGATGTGTCCACCAGTCTCGCCGTCCCCGATGCTAATACGGGTAATAAGCGAATTGCGGTGAGCGGAGATTCGAACTCCCGCTGGGAGTTAAAAGTATAAGATAGATAGATAAGCAGCTGTTTTCTTTGATGGAATATCTTTCTAAACTACTGGAAATATTTACCGGCTATCCGCTTTTTTCCACTATCCGTTCTATCTTTAGTCGATAGCTGTTAAGATCATAAATGCTTGTCTTTTTTGATTAGAATTTTTAACAGTTGGTATCATCGAACGCCTTGTTGTTATGAGCAGACTATTATACATTTTCGTTTTTCTTTGTATCGGATGGCTTCTCCCGGTTGGGGTTCATGCACAGAAGTTACAGCCGTTAAAAATCTCCCGGAATAAACGTTTTTTTCAGACCGCAGATGGTAAGCCCTTCTTCTGGTTGGGAGATACCGGGTGGTTATTATTTGTACGGTTAACAAGGGAAGAAGCAATCGCTTACCTGGATGCCCGGAAACAGCAGGGTTTTAATGCGATCCAGGTAATGGTACTGCATGACGTAAAAAATGCCCGGAATGTGTACGGTGATTATGCAATTGAAGGCGGGGATGTATCCAAACCTGTTATAACACCCGGAGCAGATCCGGCCGACTCTGTGGCCTATGATTTCTGGGATCATGCAGACTTTGTGATCCGCGAAGCGGCAAAGCGTGGGTTGTATATGGCATTGGTTCCTGTTTGGGGCAGCAACGTAAAAGAAGGGCGGGTTACGGCTACGCAGGCATCCGTATTTGCCAAATTCCTTGCTGAGCGGTATAAGGACCAATCCAATATTATCTGGATGAACGGAGGGGATATAAAAGGTACCGATGGTCTGGATGTTTGGAATAGGATCGGGTCTACTATAAAACAATATGATCCCGGTCACCTGATGACCTTTCATCCCCGCGGCCGCTATTCCTCTTCCGATTGGTTTCACCACGCAGCCTGGCTCGACTTCAATATGTTTCAAAGCGGCCACCGCACTTATGCGCAGGATACCAGTATCAGCGAGAAGAACCATTTCGGAGAAGATAACTGGAAGTATATTAATGTGGATTATCAGCTAAAGCCGGCAAAACCCACACTCGATGGAGAGCCTTCGTATGAAAATATTCCGCATGGCTTGCATGACAGTCTGCAACCCAGATGGAATGCTACCGATCTGAGAAGATATGCCTATTGGAGCGTGTTTGCCGGTGGCGCGGGCTTTACCTATGGCGAGAATGCGGTAATGCAGTTCAATGCAAAAGGATTTAAAGGTGCAAACTACGGAGTAACGCAGAACTGGAAGCAGGCTGTTCATGCTCCGGGAGCACAGCAGATGCAGTTTATTAAGGAACTGCTATTGTCATATGATTATAACAGTCGTGTTCCGGCGCAGGAAATTCTTGTTGACAATAGGGGTACGCGTTATGATTATCTCCTGGCAACAAAAGGACGGGGATACGCGATGGTTTATACATACAGCGGCAAACCTTTTAAGGTAGATCTTTCGCGGCTGGGTTTTAAACCGGCAAAGGCAAAATGGTTTTACCCGGCAACGGGTAAGTTTGTGACTGTTAAGTTAACGCAGTCTGCCGGCATTATTACATTTAACCCGCCAAATGCAATGATTGATGCAGAAGGTAAAGATCGGGTACTGGTGTTGGAGGAATAACGGCAGCGCATTCGCCACCTTGAGCGCCTCCCGGCGAAAGCCGGGAGGAGTCGAAAGGTCGTTCCGGGTTAAGGAGATGCCTCTGCTGCGTTCCGTATGACGATCAGAAATCGCGTAAATATGTAAGCGGAAGTGCGAATACTAAAAAGTATAAACTTGAAAAGATTTTTAATCATACTTATTACAATCATCGCTATCAGCTCCTGTTCCAACCGGGCCTACCTCTTCACATCTTTCCATGAACCCGCGAATGCCGGACTGCGTATGTTGTACAGTTACGACGGCTATCACTGGACCGATTTTGATACGGTCTTCCTGAAGCCCGTAGTGGGGCAGCAAAAAGTAATGCGCGACCCTTCAATGGCGCAGGGACCGGATGGTATATTTCATTTGGTATGGACCAGCAGTTGGCGGGGTGATAAAGGGTTCGGATATGCTTCATCGAAAGACCTTATTCACTGGAGTGAACAGCGAATGATCCCGGTAATGAAACAGGAGCCAACAACTGTAAACGTATGGGCTCCGGAGCTGTTCTATGACGATGCCGCAAAAGATTATAAGATCATCTGGGCCAGTACCATTCCCGGCCGTTTTGAACGAGGCGCAGAAGAAGACAATAACAATCACCGGATGTATATGACCACCACAAAGGATTTTAAGACGTTTACATCCGCGAAATTATTCCTCGATCCGGGTTTTAGCGTGATCGATGCGGTGATCGTAAAGAAACAAAAAGAGGATTATATACTGGTATTAAAAGACAATACCAGACCGGAACGGAATCTGAAAGTGGCTTTTTCAAATAATGCGGCAGGCCCCTGGAAGAATGTATCAACGCCGTTCTCTGATAATTTTACTGAAGGCCCTTCCGTGGTAAGGGTAAAGGACCGGTGGCTGATCTATTATGATTCGTACCGGAAAAAGATCTACGAGGTAATGGCAACAAAAGACTTTCAGCACTTTAAAGATGTTACCAATCAGGTTACGGTGCCAGAGGGACATAAACATGGTACGATCGTGCCGGTAAAGAAAAAACTGGTGCGGCAATTGGTTAAACGGTTTAAAAAAAATAGCCCCGGATTTTAATCCGGGGAAACAATATGCAATTGAAATATTATATAACGGCATTTTTAATTTTAACCGGGCTCATCCTGCACGCGCAGCAGGACACCGTTCGCTATAGCGGTGAAACCTTATCCAATGTGGATTATCACCATGGACAGCTGACGCTGGCAGTGGGTGTGCACAATATACAGGTATTCCGTGCCAACCGCGAGCACCCGGAATGGGCGGGTGGGATGAACTGGACCTATAACCACCAGCCCATGCTGGTATACTGGAACAATAGCTTTTATCTTCATTTCTTAAGCGACCCCGTGGGCGAGCATGTGGCTCCGGGAGCTACCTTCCTGGTAACCTCTAAAGACGGATACCAGTGGTCGAAACCTGTAGCCATTTTTCCGGAGTACAAATTGCCGGATGGATTTACAAAAGAGGGGCGTACAGAAGTAACGCACAATAGTTTTGCCGTCATGCACCAGCGGGTCGGTTTTTATGTATCCAGGGAAAAGCGCTTGTTTGCACTGGGCTTTTATGGGATTGCGCTGGGACCAAAAGATGATCCCAATGATGGGAATGGGGTTGGACGGGTGATTCGCGAGATAAAAAAGGACGGCAGTTTTGGTCCCATTTATTTTTTGAGATACAACCACCGCTTCAGCGAAAAAAACACCAACTTCCCGTTTTATAAAAAGGCAAAGGATAAGGGGCTGATAGCGGCCAGCGAAGAGATACTGGCTACGCCCTTGCTGATGCAGCAGATGGTGGAAGAAGCAGACCGGAACGATCCGCTGATCCCGTTGAAAAAAGACTACAAAGCATTTAACTATTACCACCTACCGGATGGGCATGTGGTGGGATTTTGGAAATATGCCTTAACCAGTATCAGCAATAATGAAGGCAAAACCTGGGAGTATATGCCTACGCGTGCACCTGGATTTGTCAATGCCAATGCAAAGATATGGGGACAAAGAACGGGAGATGGTAAATACCTGACCGTATATAACCCATCGGAATTCCGCTGGCCCCTGGCGTTATCGGTGAGCGATGATGGACTGCATTATAAGAACCTGTTGCTGGTAAATGGAGAAATTACAGCGCTTCGTTATGGAGGCGCCTATAAAAGCTATGGCCCGCAATATGTGCGGGGCGTACAGGAACTGAATGGCAAAGCCCCGGGTAATGATGTATGGGTGGGATACAGCATGAATAAAGAAGATATCTGGGTGGCAAAGATCCCGGTTCCGGTAACGGGTACAGTGACGGCCGACATAGCCGATGATTTTGATGAGTTGAAGCCGGGAGAAGAATTGAAGTACTGGAATGTATACAGTCCGCTATGGGCGCCGGTTGCCATCGAAAAGCAGGATGGCAAAAAGATATTGTCGCTTACGGATTACGACCCTTTCGATTTTGCAAAGGCAGAGCGGGTGGTGCCGGCGGCTGCAAAAATGAAGCTGGAATTTAGTGTAACGCCGGAACAGGCAACAAACGGCCGGCTGGATATTGAATTACAGGATACAAAAAATACAGCTTGCATGCGCATCTCCTTTGATTCCACGGGTGCCATCATCACCAAAGCCGGCTACAGGGACCGGGTGCTTTCAAAATATGAAGCAGGTAAAATATATAATTTTGTAGTTGAACTGGATGCGGAAAAACGGTTTTATACCGTGTCGATCAACGGTGGTAAGCCGGTCAATGGGATTTTCTTTGCCCCGGTACATAAGGTTCATCACGTAACCTTCAGAACGGGACCGGTGCGCCGGTTTCCTGATGCGGATACACCTACGGACCAGGACTATGATCTGCCCCGGGCCGGGGAAAAAGATGAAAAAGCTGTTTACCAGGTTGGGTATTTTAGAACAGTAAAGCAATAGCCTGACATGCGTATAAAATTATTCAATACGGTTTTCTTTTTATGGATGGCAACAGCTGTTTCGCAGGCGCAGGTATTGAAGCCTTCTGGCTTTAGACATTACGTGGATCACTTTAATACCATGGAGCAGGAGCCGGTGGTACAGGCTATTTCCAATAAAGAAGCCTGGAACTGGATGCAACAAAATATTCCCTTATTTGAGTGCCCGGATAAAAAAATGGAGGAGATCTATTATTTCCGTTGGTGGACCTTACGCAAACACATCAAGCTAACCCCGCAGGGCTTTGCATTTACCGAATTTTTGATCCAGCGCTCTTATGCGGATAAATACAATCTGATCAGCAGCGCATTGGGGCATCATATTTACGAAGGCCGCTGGCTGCATGATCAGCAATACCTGGATAACGATTTACTGACTTGGTACCGTGGCAATGACGGCAGACCCTTAAAGAAACTACGCTTTTACAGTAGCTGGAACACCGACGCGATATACAACCGGTACCTGGTAAACGGGGATACGGGCTTTGTCAAAAAGATGTTCCCGGATCTGCTGGCCGATTACCAGGAATGGGAAGCCGAAAAAAGATATCCAGGTGGCCTGTTCTGGCAATATGATGTGCGGGATGCCATGGAAGAAACCATCAGCGGCGGACGCAAAGAAAAGAATCCGCGTCCGTCCATTAACGGGTATATGTATGGAAATGCAAAAGCCTTATCGCGGATTGCAGCGTTAACCGGTGATAATGCTTTGCGGCAATTGTATGAGGCCAAGGCTGATACCTTAAAAAGACTGGTGCAGCAGGAGTTGTGGAACAGTAAGGATCATTTCTTTGAAGTACGGAAACAGCCGGCAGACACATCAGCCAATGTTATGGAAGAAATCGGGTTTATTCCCTGGTATTTTAATATGCCGGATGCACAATACAACAGGGTCTGGAGCCGGTTAATGGACACGGCACATTTTAATGCACCGGCGGGTATTACCACGGCGGACCGCAGTCACCCGGGGTTCCGTACCCACGGTTGTTGCAAATGTGAATGGGATGGTGCGGTATGGCCCTTTGCAACAGCACAAACATTAACGGCCATGGCCAATCTGCTGAACCACTATCAACAAAAGGTTGTAAGCAAAAAGGATTATTATCAGCAGTTGCGGAAATATGCACTTTCCCAATATGCGAACGGCCGGCCCTATATTGGCGAATACATGGATGAACGAACAGGTAAATGGCTGACCGCAGATGAACGCGGGCGGTATTACAATCATTCCACCTTTAACGACTTGGTGATCACCGGGCTGGCAGGACTACGCCCCCGGGCGGATAACCGGATAGAAGTGAACCCGCTGCTTCCGATGGGGGAATGGGATTGGTTCGCACTGGATAACGTGTTGTATCACGGAAAGATCATTACGATCATCTGGGACAGAACGGGGAAAAAGTATCATAAAGGAAAAGGGTTGTCCGTTTGGGCGGATGGTAAACTGGTGAAGCGGTCAAAACGGCTGATGAAAATTACGGGGCGCTTATAATGAGATATAGACTGGTCATAATAATGATGATGCTTTCGATAAAACTGAATGCGCAATTATCAGTGGCAAAGATCATCGGTAACAATATGGTATTGCAGCAGGGACAGCCGTTACCGGTTTGGGGACAGGCCCGGGCAGGAACAGCTGTAATTGTCCGGTTTAAAAAGCAGCAGCTAGAAACCCGGACAGATGCATCCGGAAACTGGAAGGTTGTACTAAAACCAGAGCAGGCTTCTTTTGATCCGGCTGTTCTTGAAATACGATCCGGTAAAGAAACCATCACATTGAAAAATATCCTGGTCGGAGAGGTGTGGTTATGTTCCGGTCAGTCGAATATGGAATTTGCCATGCGGAAGATCGGCAAGTTGCAAGCCCCGCCGGATGCACATTGGCCGGTTGATGAATTGGAAACGGCACATAATACCAACATCCGGATCTTTTTAGCAGAACGTAAAAAAATGGCGCCCGATTCAACCCACTCCGGATGGGAGGCTGCGGAAGGGACAGCGCTGCGTGCCTTTTCCGCCGTTGGCTATTTCTTTGCAAAGGGATTGCAGGCGAAGCTGAAAGTACCGGTAGGTGTGATCTCCGCGGCGGTACCCGGTAGCCGGATAGAACCCTGGATGCCACGGGAAGCTTTTACGGCATTAAAGTTTTTCCGGGAACCAAAAGACAGCACGTATAAAATAGATGGCGATCCAGGTAAGTTTTATACCACGATGATTCAGCCATTGATACCGTTTGCCCTGAAAGGGTTTTTATGGTACCAGGGAGAATCCAACTGTTTTTTAAACGAACGGCAGCAATACAGTTATAAGATGGAGGCGCTGATCAACTACTGGCGTAAACAGTGGAACGATGAGCAGTTGCCTTTTTATTATGTGCAGATCGCGCCCTATTATTATTCAAAGGCAACGGACCGGCGTTACACCGTGTACAGCGAACCGGAGTTTTGGGAAGCACAGGCGGCGGTTTTAAAGGTGCCGCATACGGCCATGATCAGCACCCAGGATCTGAATGATGATCCTGCGGATCTGCACCCGGTAAATAAATGGGATCTGGGAAAGCGTTTAGCCGGAACGGCGCTCAGCGCCGCCTATAAGATCGGTCGTGCTCCTCCGATGGGGCCGGTGTTTAGAAAAGCGGTGAGAAAAGCAGCTACATTCATCATTGATTTTGATTATAAAGGAAAAGGTCTAGTGAGCCGGGATGGAAATCCTTTGCAAGGGTTTGAAATAGAAAGCGAAAAAGGAGATTATATAAAAGCGGATGCTATCATTAAAGATGGCAAGGTTCAGGTGCGTGCATCGGGCGTGACGGCGCCACGTGCGGTGCGTTATGCCTGGAGGGAAGATGCCAAACCATCGCTATACAATAAGGATGGTTTGCCGGCATTGCCGTTCCGGACCGCTCCGCGAAACTTATAGCTTCGCGGCATTATACTATCGCTTTAAGCGATAGATTGTTTCTTCGGAACTATGCCGACGACAAAATAAAAAATATGCACAGACTTATTTATATATTTTTCTTATTACTGTTTGTGAGCGCCAATGCCCAGCAAACGGAGGTGAAATATCTTTCTGGCAGGGGAAACGACGATATGGTGCAATGGGATTTTTATTGCACGGGGGGAATGAACGCAAATAAGTGGACCACCATCGGAGTGCCCTCCTGCTGGGAGTTACAGGGCTTTGGAAAATACAACTACGGCTTTGCCAAAGACAGTGCTAAAGGAAAAGAAAAAGGTTTGTACAGACACCGCTTTTCTGTTCCTGCAGATTGGAAAGGCAAAACGGTGAATATTGTTTTTGAGGGTGTGATGACCGATGCCGAAGTAAAAGTAAATGGAAAGATAGCTGGTCCGGTGCACCAGGGGGCATTTTATGCGTTCCGGTATGAGATCAGCCGGTTGTTACAATACGGAAAAGAGAACCTGCTGGAGGTAACGGTGGCCAAACATTCGGCCAATAAATCGGTGAATGCGGCGGAACGCGAAGGTGATTTCTGGATCTTTGGTGGCATCTTCCGCCCGGTATGGCTGGAGGCCTTGCCACCCTTGCATATCAGCAAGGTCGCCATCAATGCGGGAGCGGATGGATCATTTGCTGCTGTTGTAAACACGAATGCTGCTAAACAGGAGCAGGTGAAGGTTGAACTCTTTAACAGCAAAGGTGAAAAACTGTCTGGTAGTATGTCCGGTGTTTTTGACCGGCAAAAGGGTTCCTTTTTTGAAAAGAGTGCCTTGAACGATATCCGACCCTGGACACCGGAAGCCCCCGAATTGTACACCGCTGTTTTTACTTTGTATAAAAACAATAAACCGGTTCACCGTGTATCGCAAAAATTTGGTTTCCGCACCGTGGAGCTCCGGAAGCGTGATGGCATCTATGTGAACGGGGTAAAGGTAAAGTTCAAAGGGATCAACCGGCATTCCTTCCGACCGGAGACGGGTCGTACACTAAGTAAACAGAATAGTATTGAGGATGTGCTATTGATAAAGGATATGAACATGAACGCGGTGCGGATGAGTCATTACCCGCCGGATGATCATTTCCTGGAGGTTTGCGATTCGCTGGGCTTGTTTGTGATGGACGAACTGGCGGGCTGGCATGGGCATTATGATACACCCACCGGCACGAAACTGTTAAAGGAGATGATCGATCACGATGTGAATCATCCTTCGATCGTGTTATGGTCGAACGGGAATGAGGGCGGACATAATGTTGACCTGGATTCCCTGTTTACAAAATTTGATCTACAGCAACGTCCGGTGGTGCATCCCTGGCAATTGTTTAACGGAATCGAGACCCAGCATTACCGTCAGTATAATTACGGGATCGGTAATTATGATAATGGCCATGACATCGTATTGCCTACTGAGTTCCTGCATGGACAATACGATGGCGGACATGGCGCCGGACTGGAAGACTACTGGGATAAAATGTGGCGGGATCCGCTGCATGCAGGCGGCTTCCTGTGGGATTTTGCCGACCAGGCCGTGGTACGGAAGGATCTGAATGATTCGCTGGATACGGATAAGCACCGGGGCGCGGATGGTATTGTAGGACCGCATCATGAAAAGGAGGGCAGCTTTTACGCCGTGAAGCAGATCTGGAGCCCGGTGAATGTTGAACGAAGGGAGATGACGCCTGAGTTTGATGGTAAGTTAAATATAGAGAACCGCTACCTGTATACCAACCTAAATCAATGTAGTTTTAGCTGGGAATTAAAGCGGTTGAGTCTGGATACCGCAGCCGATAAAAAAGGAACCGCTGCGGTGCCATCGGTGGTACCTGGTGGTAAAGGTGTGCTGGATCTGCAGTTGCCTGATGACTGGAAAACCTACGATGTATTGTATGTGACGGTCAAAAATAAAAATCATATGGAACTCTTTACCTGGAGCTTCCCGATCAGTCTGCCGGATAAGAAGGCAATGGAAATTGTGAAGAAAGATGGAGAAGGATCGGTGCAACTGGTTACCGCAGATTCCATTTATAAAATCCGCGTAAGTGATGTGCAGATCAGCATCAATAAAAATACCGGCCTGCTGGTGTCGGTAGAAAATGCAAAAGGGCGGATATCGCTTGCAAATGGTCCCCGCATCCAGGAAGGTGTAACCAATTTTAGGAATTTCTCCCATCGCTTTGAAGGGAAGCAGCTCATCATTGAGTCGGCATTTGATAAAAAAGAAAGTTTCAATACCCTGCAATGGACCATTTATCCCAGCGGATGGATCAAAATGGAGGTGCATTATTTTCCGCTTGCGTTGCACACGAATATGCTGGGCGTTAATTTTGATTATCCCGAATCGGATATGCGTTCTGTAACCTATATGGGCAATGGTCCTTACCGGATATGGAAGAACCGGATGAAAGGTTCCTCCTTTGGCGTGTGGCACAAGCAATACAACAATACGGAGACAGGCGAACAGTGGGTATACCCGGAATTTAAGGGATATTATTCTAATTTTTACGGCGGCTATTTCGACGGGAAAGATCAGCGGTTCACTGTAGCAACAGAAACGGAAGATCTGTTTTTGCGGTTGTTTTCCGCCGCGCCTAAAACGGATCCCTGGCATAATTATGAACCGCTTTTCCCGGAGGGGAATATTTCCTTTATGCAGGCCATTCCTTCCATCGGCAATAAAACGCAAACCAGCGAAACCACCGGTCCGATGGGACAGAAGAATATTTTTTATGATTACGAAAAAGATCCCGGCAGAGCGTTGAAAATGATCCTGTGGTTTGATTTTTCTGCAAGCACAACAAAACAATGAGCAGGTGGATGATCATATTATGGCTCCTGGCTATTCCCGCTGTAATGCAGGCGCAGCTGGCGGTGCAGGGTTTGAAATGCGAACAGCTTGAAAACCCGGTTGGACTTGATGTAGTGCAACCCCGGCTGAACTGGCAATTAAAAAGTAATCAGTATAATGTAAAACAAACTGCTTACCGGATTTGGGTAGCTTCCTCAAAGGCGCTGCTTGACGCAGGTAAACCGGATCTCTGGAACAGTGGTAAAGTGATTTCGGACGAATCGGTGCTGGTCGCTTATAAGGGAAAACCGCTTATTACTAATGGTCATTGTTTCTGGAAAGTGCAGGTGTTTTCCAATAAGAATGATAGCGCCTGGAGCGATATGGGGCAGTGGAGCATAGGCTTGTTAAACGCCAGCGACTGGAAAGCAAAATGGATCGGGTATGATAAGGCATCATCCTGGGACAGTATTACACAATGGTCGCGGCTTTCCGCCAGGTATTTCCGGAAGGGATTTGTGGTACAGCAAAAAATAAAGACAGCAGTGCTACATATTGCCGGACTGGGTTTGTATGAATTATATCTTAATGGAAAACGGATTGGCGACCAGGTACTAGCGCCCATACCCACCAATTACCGGAAGTCGGTATTATATAACAGTTTTGATGTGTCTGCAGACCTGGTCAAGGGAAACAATGCTATTGGAGTGGTGCTGGGCAACGGACGTTTCTTTACCATGCGTCAAAATTACAAGCCACAAAAGATCAACACCTTTGGCTATCCCAAACTATTGCTGCAACTGGAGATCACTTATGCTGATGGCAGCCGGAAGTTGATCGTATCGGATAATTCCTGGAAATTTACGGCAAATGGTCCCATCCGCACCAACAACGAATACGACGGGGAAGAATATGATGCCACTAAAGAATTTCCAGGGTGGACCACCGCATCTTTTGATGATACAAAATGGCAAAGGCCGGAGCTGGTAATTGCACCGGAAGGAACACTGCGGACACAGCTGACACCGGGCATGCGGGTGATGGATTCCATTCATCCGAAAAAGATGAGTCGCTTGAATGACAGTGTTTATATCCTGGATCTTGGACAAAACTTTGCGGGATGGCTGCGCATGAAAGTAAAAGGAGTCCGCGGACAACGTATACAATTGCGTTTTGCGGAAAGTCTGCAACCGGATGGATCGCTTTATACGGCTAACCTCCGGGATGCACGGGTTACAGATGTTTATACTTTAAAGGGCGATGGTGAAGAGCAATGGCAGCCTTCTTTTGTGTACCATGGATTTCGTTATGTGGAAATTATCGGGTATCCCGGTGTTCCATCAGTAAATGATTTTATGGGTTTGCTGATCTATGATCAGATGACCACCGCGGGTAAACTGGAAACCTCCAATGTCACGCTGAACCAGGTGTTAAAAAATGCCTGGTGGGGTATTGCTTCCAACTATAAAGGCATGCCGGTGGATTGTCCGCAACGCAACGAGCGGCAGCCATGGCTGGGCGATCGCACCCAGGGCGCCCTGGGTGAAAGTTATTTGTTTAATAACGTCACCTTGTATGCCAAATGGCTGGATGATATCCGGGAGTCGCAGACCGCAGAAGGCGCGATACCCGATGTAGCGCCTGCATTTTGGAACTACTATAGCGACAATGTTACCTGGCCTGCGGCCTATATCCTGGTGGCGGAGATGCTGTACCGGCAGTACGGCGACCGGCAATCGATCGTGAAACATTATCCCTCGATGAAAAAATGGATGGAGTACATGCAGCGGAAGTACATGAAGGACGACCTGATCGCAAAAGATAAATATGGTGACTGGTGTGTGCCGCCGGAAAGCCTGGAATTGATCCGTTCAAAAGACCCGCTGCGGAATACCGATGGAACGCTGCTGGCCACTGCCTATTATTATCACCTGTTGGAAACAATGAAGCAGTTTGCGGTGCTTGCCGGCAGACCCGGAGATGTGACTGGCTATAATCAACTGACCGTCCGCATAAAGAAAGCATTTAACAAAGCGTTTCTTAATGGAGATCATTATAGCAACAATACGATAACGGCCAACCTGTTACCCTTGTATTTTGGAATAGTACCGGAGGAAAAGATAGCTTTAGTAAAACAACAGTTGATACAGAAACTGCAACAGGATGGCATGCACATCAGTACCGGCGTTATCGGTACCCAATGGCTGATGCGCGGGTTGACAAAATATGGATATGCTGATGCTGCATTTACACTGGCTACCAATAAAACCTATCCCAGTTGGGGATATATGGCAGCGCAGGGGGCTACCAGCATCTGGGAGTTGTGGAATGGCAATACCGCCAACCCGCAGATGAATTCACAGAACCATGTGATGCTGCTGGGCGATCTGGTCACCTGGAGTTTTGAAAGCCTGGCGGGTATTCAAACAGAGCCGGACGCTGTGGCTTTTAAGAAGATCCGCATGCGGCCGGTGTTTGCAAAAGGTCTGGATAGCGTGAATGCCTCTTATGAATCACCTTACGGACTAATAAAAAGTTCCTGGAAACGGAAGGGAAATGCACTGGATTGGGCGATCGAACTACCGGCAAATACATCGGCGGTAATCAATATTCCGTCAGACAAGGTGACGGTATCAGGTCAGCCATTAAAGCAGGTGACGGACCGAAAGAATAATACCACTCACCTGGAGTTGGGAAGCGGCCGGTATTCATTTAAAATAATAGTAAATCAATAAAGCAGAAATGAAACAGGTATGGTGTTTTTGTTTGTTATTACTTTTTTGTAACGTAAATGCCCAGGATGCGGGAGCACCGGATGAATTGCAGCAGAAAGCGCAGCGTTGGGTAGGCGGCCTGAAGCTGGATGATAAAATAAAAGCTGGCAAGGTACAACAGGCAATCGTGGCGCATCTTACGGCGGTAAGGGACTGGCACAATAGCCATCCGTTTACACAGGTTCCAGCCGGTATCAACCCGGCTACTGGAAATAAATTGTCTGACCTCGACCGGCAGCTGATCGTTTGTTCATCAAAGCCGGCGGCGATTCATACAACGCTCATGGAGGTGCTACAAGCGGAATTGAATGCGGAGCAGGTGGCTTTTATCCTGGATCAATATACGGTTGGAAAAGTGGCCTTCACTTTAAAAGGATATGAAGCCATTGTTCCCGATCTTACGGAAAAAGAACGGACCGAGATCCGTAAAAACCTGGAGCAGGCACGGGAACAAGCCATCGACTATAAAAGTATGAAGGAGATATCGGCCATCTTTGAGATCTATAAAACAAAATGCGAGCAGTACCTGAATAACAATGGCCGGAACTGGCGGCAGTTGTTTAAAACTTATGTAGAAAAGGTAAAAGCAGAAAAGGAAAAGAAAAAAAGCGGAGCTTTGTAAGCGTGGATCTTGTTTGTTATGTTAAGCCAGGCGAAGCATAACAGACGAATGGCATTTGTCAGACAAGGATACTGATGCCACCAGCACTGCAGCACAAGAGTGCGATCCGCCACGGCGGACGCGCGCAGGTAAAGCCGCCATCACGATAGCTATTGGGACTGCTGCCGGACAAAAATAAATAATGATAAAGCATAAACAACAATGATAAAAAAAGTAAACCTGTTGATCGTTTGTTTGTTGATAACCGTTTTGGCTACTGCGCAGGCCAACCGCTGGAAACAAGGTGTCCTGGTAGATGAATTTATCTATGATACGGCATCCTTCCCGCAGGCGCATGCTTCTACTATTGCCGAAACACCTGACGGACTGATCGCTGCCTGGTTTGGCGGTACAAAGGAAGGCAATAAGGATGTCTGCATCTGGACGAGCCATTTGGTAAACGATCATTGGACCACTCCTGAAATGGTAGCCGATGGTGTGCTGAATGATACCACGCGTTATGCCTGTTATAATCCCGTGTTGTATTATGCGCCCACCGGTGAATTATTATTGTTTTATAAGATAGGACCTAATGTGGCGGGATGGTCGGGCTGGCTGAAACGTTCCAAAGACAATGGCAGGACCTGGAGTGCGCGGGAAGCCCTGCCGGAAGGTTTCCTGGGGCCGATCAAGAATAAACCCGAACTGATCAACGGGGTATTGATCTGTCCTTCCAGTACCGAAAAGAACGGATGGAAAGTGCATTTTGAGTATACAAAAGATTGGGGTCGCACCTGGACAAAATCTGCACCCATCAATGATGGCGTACAGTTTTCAGCCATACAACCATCCATCTTAAAATATAAAAATGGTGATCTCCAGGTATTGGGTCGCACCCGCAACACGGTGATCTATCAAAGCCGGAGTAAAGACGATGGCGAGACCTGGTCGCCCATGACGGCGCTGGATCTGCCCAATAATAATTCCGGAACAGATGCCGTTACGTTGAAAGACGGCCGTCAACTGCTGGTGTACAATCATGTGCTGCCAGACTCTACCTGGAAAAAAGGAAAGGGGCCGCGTACGCCGCTGAACGTGGCGCTTTCAAAGGATGGCAAGCAGTGGATGGCCGCCCTGGTGCTGGAAGATTCGCCCATCAGCCAGTATTCCTATCCTTCTGTGATCCAGGGAAAGGATGGCATGGTGCACATTGTATACACCTGGCGCCGCCAAAAAATAAAATATGTAAAGATCGATCCTTCAAAGCTGAAGCTCTCACCCATAAAGAACAAGCGGTGGCCAGGCGTTGTAAGTGCGCGGGGCGTGGTGACGGATGATTAGGCTGGTATGCGCCGATCCTACAGCTCTTTGCTCTGTGTTACTACGCTGTATCGCAAACTGAAGTTCGCTTCTGATGATCGATAGAAGCGCTGCATCTGGTACACGCCCGGTGAAAGCCCATAGCCTTTGATCTGATTTGTCTTTAAGATCTCGAACTTATTCCGGTACTGATTGATTAAGCGCGCCAAGTGCTGTCTGTTTCTCTTAAAAATAGCAAAATCCTACATCCCTTTAGTACAATCCTACAGTCTTTAAATAAAAAAATATACAAACTTTATAGGTCTCAAAAAATGGATGCATGAAAGCGTTTGCAGGAAAGTTTGTCCCCGTAATGATCACGCCCTTTGATCTGAAAGCCAGTATCGATTATGATGCCGTTACACAATTAGTGGAATTCTATCTGGAAGCCGGTGTGGAAGGCTTTTTTGCCAACTGCCTCAGCAGCGAGATGTTCAGCATTACCGAAGAAGAGCGGCTGGCACTCACACAGCATGTAGTCAAATGCGTGAACGGACGCGTGCCGGTAGTGGCAACTGGCTCCTTCGGACTTACCGTGGAAGACAAAGCACAGTTTACAAAGAGGATATATGATACGGGTGTGGATGCGGTGATCATGATCAGCGGGCATTTCGCAAAGCTGGAAGAGGACGATGCCGTATTGTTGCGCAATTTTGAAAAATTGTTTTCGCTTACGGGCGATATCCCGCTGGGCATTTATGAATGCCCGGCGCCTTATAAGCGCATATTAGGTGCAGATGTGTTTAAACAGTTGTTACAGTCTAACCGCCTGGTCTATCATAAGGATACGTCCATCACGCATGAAAACGTAAAGGCCAAGCTCGACGTGTTAAAAGCAATGAACAGCCCGCTTGAGTTCTATGATGCGCATACGCCCAATGCCTTGTTCAGTATGCAGCAGGGCGCGGTGGGCATGTCGTCCATCTCAGGAAACTTTTACCCGGAGGTGCTGGTGTGGATGGTGAAAAATGCAAATAACCCCGGGCAGCAGGAAACGGCGAAATGGTTACAGGAGGAGTTGACCAGTGTGGATCCCATGATCCACCAGGCCTATCCCATGAGCGCCAAATATTTCCTGGAAAAGCGCGGACTGCCGGTGCGCACCATTAGTCGTGCTTATGCGCTGCATCTGACGCCGGATCAGAAAAAGGAACTGGATGCGCTCTACAACCGCTTCCTGAGTTGGTGCGATCGGTTGGAGATACAGCCCGTAGGATTATCCGCACGTACCGCTTTATGATTAATTTTATTATTATTTCGCCAGCTTCAGTACTACTATTATGCTTTACTTGCGTCGCACTCTTGTACTTTGGGGATTCCTGCTCGGCTTTTTTGCGGGAGCACAGGAAAATACGGACAACCGGTATGCGGAGCCGTTGGATCAGGTATTTAAAAAGATAGAAACACGTTATGGCATTACCATCCGCTACCCCGATGCATTGGTAAAAGGAAAGATACTGAACTATGCCCGCTGGCGCTTCCGACAGGATGTGGAGGAAACACTCAATAATGTGCTGGCACCTTTTGATCTGAAGGCAAAAAAAGACGGCGATAAGAAGTATAAGATCAGCGATTATGAATATTATCGCTGGTCGGTGGAAGACGGCTGGGCCGAGCTGGATCGTATAGCAGCACAGTATAAAAATATAACGGAATGGGAGTTGCGAAAGAAGGAATTGAAACAATGCATTCTTGAAAAATTAAGACTGGCCAACTTACCTGCCTGGCCTTTAAGCAAGCCGATCATCACTCCGTTAAGAAAGTATAACGGCTATACCATAGAGAATATCGCTTTGGAAATTTTACCAGGGGTATGGATCAACGGGTCGCTATACAAACCGGCAACATATAAAGGGAAGATTCCTGTGATCCTGAACCCCGACGGTCATTGGCTGCAACAGCGGTACCGCGCCGACTGCCAGTTGCGCTGTGCGGCGCTTGCCAAAATGGGCGCCATGGCTTTTAGTTATGATCTCTTTGCCTGGGGAGAGTCCTTACTACAGTTTAAAACGGAAGATCATCGCCGCAGTCTGGCCATGACTATACAGGCATTGGGCGCCATCCGCATCCTGGATTATCTGCTGGCATTAAAAGACGCCGATACCGGCAGGGTGGGCATTACCGGCGGCTCCGGCGGTGGAAGTCATACGGTATTGATGACGGCTATTGATGATCGTATAAAAGTGTCAGCCCCGGTGGTTTCGCTCTCTTCTTATTTCTATGGTGGTTGTCCTTGTGAAAGCGGAATGGACATCCACAGTTGCGCCGGTGGTACTGATAACGTAGAGATTGCTGCTATGGCGACACCGCGTCCGCAACTGCTGGTAAGTGATGGGGGCGACTGGACGGATAAAATGCCGGAACATGATTTCCCCTATCTGCAAAAAATGTACAGTTGGTATGGAAAGAAAAGCGATGTGCAGAACGTGCACCTGCCCGCTGAAAAGCACGACTTCGGTATCAACAAAAGAACGGCGGTATACCGCTTCATGGCGCAATACCTGGGGCTGAATATCAAAGCCATCGAAAATAAACAGGGGCAGATTGATGAATCAGGGGTCACGATTGAGGAAGAAAAGAAAATGTATGTCTTTGGAGATCATGGTGAGCGGTTACCGGCGCATGCGGTAAAAGGGTTTGACAACCTGGAAAAGGTTTTTGAAGCAGCGGTGAGATAGTGCGTAGGTAATGGTTTATAGTCACCGTACCAGAACATTGTCACGTCGACCGTAGCGGAGAGGTCTCTACGGATACCCCCTTATATGTAAGATTCTGACGCTTACTTGTTGAGAGCAATTTCGTAAAGGTTTCCCGGCTGCGCTCGAAACGACGATGATTTTTTGTGTCGATGGCTGTTCGAGACGTCCGCTATTCGAGACGTCCACGTCTCGAACAAATATTAAACTTACTAAACATGAAAAAAATACTCCTATACATCCTCATCCTTGCATTACCCTTTGCTGGAATGGCTCAAAAATCGCAACGCTACAAAATAGCATTGATCGACCTGATGCTGCTAAAGCGCCAGAAGCTCAGCGCACTGCCGCTGGCAAAGGAGTTGAACGCGGATGGTATCGAGATCGATATGGGTGGACTGGGTAACCGGGAAACTTTTGACAATAAGCTGGCCATAGATTCCATACAGGAACAATACCTTCAGAAGGTGAAAGCACTGAACCTGGAAATTCCTGCTTTGGCCATGACGGGTTATTATGCACAATCCTACTGTGGCCGGGAGCACTATAAAGAATCGATCGCCGATTGTATTGCCACGATGAAACAGATGAATGTTAAAACCGCTTTTCTGCCCCTGGGTATACAATGCGATCTGAAAAAGAACCCCGAAAAGCGACCCTCAGTCGTAACCCGCTTAAGAGAGGCGGGCAAAATGGCGCAGGATGCCGGTGTGGTCATTGCTATTGAAACAGCTTTGTCGGCAAAAGAAGAGGTAACGTTGTTAAAAGAGATCGGTTCGCCAGCCGTTAAGATCTATTTTAATTTCTCCAATCCGCTGAAAGAAGGCCGGGATCTGTATAAGGAACTCCGGATACTTGGGGCAAAGAACATCGCCATGATCCATTGCACCAATAAGGATAGTGTTTGGCTGCAGAATGACCCTCAACTGGATCTGTATAAGGTAAAAAAGATCCTGGATCAGATGAAATGGAGCGGATGGCTGGTAGTAGAGCGTTCCCGCGACGCCCAGCACCCCCGGGATGTAAAGTATAATTACGGAGCCAATGTGGCCTATCTGAAAAAGATCTTTCAATAACAGGCCAGCAACGTATTAGTCTCTGTTCCCCAGGTCTTCCCGTCACCCCAACCACAAAGTTGGCAACAATAATGAGATGAATGCCCCGCTGCCGCACTTGTCTTCTCCTCAATAAACCATTTTTACCAATTATAAAACAATTTATTCATGAAAAGCCACTACCGGATGGCACAGGATAGGGATTTGGATTTTATTCGCTAATCTTGCTGCTTTATAAACGGTTTTCTTTGCGAACAGAGTTATGAGTACAAATTTACTGCAGTACAATCCTCAATATCCCTCGGTAGCGGATCTGAAAAGGAAGGCAAAAAAACGGATACCCAAATTTGCGTTTGATTACCTGGAGGGCGGGTGTAATGATGAACTGAATGTGTGGCGGAACGAGGAAGATTTTAAGCATATTTTCCTGATGCCCCAGTACCTGAAAAAGCACCGGGGCGTGGATATGCGGACAGAATTATTCGGTCATGTTTATGATGCGCCATTCGGAATTGCACCGGTAGGATTGCAAGGCCTCATGTGGCCCAATGCCCCGGAGATCCTGGCCAAGGCCGCATTAAAACATAATATTCCTTATGTTTTAAGTACGGTTTCCACCAGCAGCATTGAACGTATTGCGGAGATTACGGAAAGTAAATTCTGGTTCCAATTATACCATCCCACAGAAACTGAATTGCGAGACGATCTCTTACGCCGGCTGGAAGCGGTGAATTGTCAGGTCCTGGTGGTGCTCATTGATGTGCCTTCTTTCGGGTTGCGCTATCGCGAAATAAAGGCAGGGCTTTCCATGCCGCCCAAAAACACCATCAGCAATTTTGTGCAGGCGGCTATGCATCCTGTGTGGGGACTGGAAACCCTCCGGGTTGGTATTCCCTCTTTTGCCACACTGAAGCCCTATATGAAAAAAGGGATGGATATGAAACAGCTGGGCAAGTTTATGAATGCTACATTCACTGGTCGGGTAGATGCGGATAAAGTAGCGGCCATCAGGGAAAAATGGAAAGGAAAACTGGTGGTAAAGGGCGTGGTAAGTGAGCAGGATGCGGAGTTGTGTGCAACCATCGGGGTAGATGGGATCATTGTTTCCAATCATGGTGGCCGCCAGATCGACGCAGGGGAGTCAACCATTCGTCCGTTAAAAGGTTTGGCTGAAAAATATAAAGGCAAATACAAGGTAATGATCGACAGCGGACTCCGCTCGGGTCCGGATATTGGCCGGTCGTTGGCATGCGGCGCTGATTTCACCTTTATGGGCCGGCCCTTTATGTACGGTGTGGGCGCCCTGGGGAAAGCGGGCGGTGATCATACCATCGCGATGCTCAAAGCGCAGCTGAAACAGGTAATGGAGCAGCTTTGCTGTGAAACGGTCCACGATTTTCCGGCAGCATTGATACAGTAAGGTTCAATTTTTGGAAGAGCTCTTTAACCCCGAATCGGTAATGCAATGTATCATAGGGCGTAGTAAAGAGTTCATATATTGAACTCCGGGATCCGTCCCGGAGTTTTTTTTATATATAAGAGTGAAGGCTTTTTAAAGTTGCGGAGCGGGGCATTTGACCCATGGGGCAGTGCTGTTGCTAATTCAGCATTCATAAATGCCAGGAAATGGTAAAAAGCCTGAAATTAGCATAAAGCTGTTATTTTTGTAAAGTATTGCAAAAACGATTTTGTTATTTAAAAATAGTATTATTGCTCATGAAGAAGATTGCACGCTACGCCTTTTTATTATTGGCCGGAGGCTTTTCGCTCCTCTTACATGCTCAGAAAAATGATCCCGTTGAACTGGTAAATCCGTTAATGGGTACTCAGTCCAAGCCGAGTCTTTCAAATGGGAATACCTATCCCGCAGTGGGGGTGCCGTGGGGCATGAATCTGTGGAGTGCACAGACGGGGAAAATGGGCGATGGATGGATGTATACCTATGATGCTGATAAGATCCGCGGGTTTAAACAAACGCATCAGCCGTCCCCATGGATGAATGACTATGGCCAGATTTCTATTATGCCGGTTACCGGCAAAATGGTATTTGAGCAGGATGCCCGCGCCAGCTGGTTCTCGCATAAGGCGGAAATAGCGAAGCCTTACTATTACAGTGTGTACCTGGCGGATCATGATGTAACAACCGAGCTCACTCCTACAGAGCGAGCGGCACAATTCCGGTTCACGTTTCCAAAGACGGATAGTTCATTTGTAGTGATCGACGCATTTGATAAAGGATCCTATATTAAGGTTATTCCTGCTGAAAAAAAGATCATCGGATATTCCACCAAACATGCACGTGGCCCATTGCCGGATTTTAAAAATTATTTTGTGATCTATTTTGATAAGTCATTTGCGAATGCGCATACCTGGGAGGGCAACAAACTTAACGAATCTGCACTGGAGATCACTTCCGATCATAGCGGTGCCATTGTTGGGTTTAAAACCAGTAAAGGCGAAAAGGTGAATATGAAGATCGGCACCTCCTTTATCAGCTTTGAACAGGCTGAACTGAATCTGAAGCGGGAACTGGCCGCAGATGGTTTTGAGCAAACCATGGCCAAGGCTAAAAGATCATGGAATGAACGCCTGGGAAGGATCGAGATCGAAGGCGCCTCTGTAGATCAGTTACGGACTTTTTATTCCGCCATGTATCGTACCCTGTTCTTTCCGCATAAAATGTATGAACTGGACGCCTCCAACCAGGTGGTGCATTACAGTCCGCATAACGGAAAGGTCCTTCCGGGATACCGCTTTTCAGGCACCGGATTTTGGGATACCTTCCGCGCTTTATATCCCTTCCTGAACTTCCTGTATCCGTCCATCAACAGGGAAATGCAGGCGGGACTGGTAAATGACTATAAAGAAGGTGGCTGGCTGCCGGAATGGAGCAGCCCAGGTTATTCAGATGTAATGGTGGGTAATAACTCTGCATCGGTGGTTGCTGATGCTTATTTAAAAGGTTTGAGAGGATACGATATCAATACCCTGTATGAAGCTTTGTTGCATGGTGCCAATAATGAAGGACCAAGGGCCACCGGCCGGAGAGGCGTTGAATATTATAACGAACTGGGGTATGTCCCCTATGATGTAAAGATCAATGAGAATGCCGCACGTACGCTGGAATATGCTTATGATGATTTTACGATTTACCAGCTGGGTAAAGCTTTGGGCCGGCCAAAAACAGAGTTGGATTTGTACAAAAAACGTTCGGGAAACTATAAAAATCTTTTTGATCCGGAATATAACCTGATGCGGGGTAAAAATAAGGATGGCAAATTTCAAAGTCCGTTCAACCCTTATAAATGGGGCGATGCTTTTACAGAAGGTAATAGCTGGCACTACTCCTGGAGCGTATTCCACGACATACAAGGTCTGATCGATCTGATGGGAGGGAAGCCCAATTTTGTAAAACAGCTCGACAATGTGTTTAGCCTGCCACCGGTTTTTGATGACAGCTATTATGGAGGTGTGATCCATGAGATCCGGGAGATGCAGATTGCTGATATGGGGCAATATGCGCATGGAAATCAGCCTATACAACATATGATCTATTTGTACAATTATGCTGGCGCACCCTGGAAAGCACAGTATTGGGTACGTGAAACCATGAACCGTATGTATAAGTCTACACCCGATGGTTATTGCGGTGATGAAGATAATGGTCAAACCAGTGCATGGTACGTTTTTTCGGCCCTCGGCTTCTATCCCGTAACACCGGGAATAGACCAGTATGTAGTGGGGGCACCATTATTTAAAAAAGCAATAGTACACCTGGAAAATGGAAAAAAAATCACTATAAATGCTCCGGCTAATAGTGATCAGAACCGTTATGTACAGTCCGCTACTTTTAACGGGCAGCCATACAGTAAAAACTGGTTTAATTTTACTACACTTCAAAAAGGAGCGGTTATCAACTTTACGATGGGGGCGCAACCCAATAAAACCCGTGGTACAGGAGATGCGGATGTTCCTTACTCTATGAGTCGCGATGATAAATAATCAGTAGCATAAACGATATAAGTATCCGTCTTCGCTAAAGGAGCCGGATTTTTTTTCACTTCATCGGAGACTGCCATCTTTCATGCTGACGAGTGTATAAACTTGATATCGCAATTTGCGACATCAAGTTGTCAGCGTTGTTTTATTTGAGAATAAACATAAAATCTGCCGAGTAGAAGAATAGGCAGAAACCGGAGTTTAATCCAGTTTAAACCCAATCTTATTTCTTGGTATAGGAGTTCTTTGTTTTTCAATCAATTCTTTCAGTACTACAAAAATGTTTTCGATATCCCGGGAATTTCCTTTTACCTCTTTTTCCAGCCTTGCAAGCTGTACCAATATGTCTTTTTGACTCAATGCATATTCCCGCAATTTTGTAAAAACGCGGATAATACGAACATTGACTTCAATGGCAACTTCGCTATTTAATATACTTGATAACATCGCTACTCCTTGTTCTGTAAAAACGTATGGTAATTTACGTCGTCCTCCCCAGCCTGGTGATGAACTTGATATCGCAATTTGCGACATCAAGTTGTCGAACTCTTTTTGCTTGAGGGTAAACATAAAGTCTTTTGGAAATCGGTTCAGGTTGCGTTTTACCTGTTCATTCAAACGTCTGGTTTCTACTTTGTACATTTCTGCCAGGTCCTGGTCCAGCATTACTTTTTGTCCACGGACAACATAGATCCGGTTTAATATTTTTTGTTCTGCCACCAGGAGTTGCAGCGCTCTTTTTGCCATAGGTGTTGTTTTTCTGGTTTGCTAAATAATTTATAGGCTCTATCTTGGTTTTCTTGTATTAGCAACTGGTTCTTATTATAAAGTTAGCAAAAAATAACAAAAAGGAGCGGTCAGCTATTTATTGCGACTAAAGCTTTACGCTATCGCAATTCGCATAGTAAAATTTTCCATTAGCTTAGTGAATCCTAACATTTCCCGACAAATGGATTCGATCTATTTTCGATCTGTTGGCAAAAGGTAGTATTGCGCCCGGTAGCCGTTTAAATGCTGTCATATGGCTGTTAAAATATATTTTGAAGATTTTGTGCCGGGGGAAAAGCGGACTACTACGGGAAGAACCATTACCGAAGCAGATATTGTATTGCATGCCGGGCAAACCGGAGATTTTTACCCGCACCATATGGATGCCGAATGGTGTAAAACACAATCTTTTAAACAGCGGATCGCACATGGCACGCTGATCTTTAGTGTGGCGGTTGGATTGACGGCCGGTGTAATCAATGAAGTGGCAATGACCTATGGTTATGAGCGGTTGCGGTTCATTGCTCCGGTATTTATCAATGATACGATAAAGACTTCCATTACTATAAAAGAAAAGAAAGATCATAAAAAACCAGGATACGGTATCGTGTCAGAGCTGCTGGAAGTACACAACCAGGGAGGACAGTTGGTGTTGGTTTGCGAACATTTACTACTGGTTGAAAAAAAAGAGGTTGTATGAATAAGATGGTATTAAAAGGGATGACCTGGGACCATAGCCGTGGGATAGTGCCGCTTCAGGCGGCGGCACAACGTTTTAACGAACTACATCCGAATGTACAGATCGTATGGGAAAAACGCAGTCTGCAGGCCTTTGCAGATTATTCCATTGAGAAACTGACGGAAAGTTATGATTTGCTGATCATCGATCATCCCTGGGCAGGGAGTGCTTCGGTAACCAATTGTGTGTTGCCATTGAATGAGTTCCTGCCGGAAGAATATTTAAAAGCCTTACAGCAACACTCGGTGGGCGCTTCTCATGATAGTTATTTTTACGATGGCGGGCAGTGGGCGCTGGCCATTGATGCCGCAGCACCGGTAGCGAGTATGCGTGCAGATCTGTTGCAGCAGGAGCAGATAGCTACTCCACAAACCTGGGAAGACGTGATGAAGATAGCTGCAAAAGGAAAAGCGGCTGCCCCCGCAATCCCTATTGACCTGTTGATGAATTTTTATACGTTTTGCTGGGCGCATGGAGGCAATCTCTTTAATGATAACGAAGTGGTAGCGCCGGAAACAGGTACAGCGGCATTGGACACCATGAAAGCATTTTACAGTTTGCTTGATCGTCGATTCTTTTCAATGAACCCGATAGCAGTTGCGGAGGCAATGAGTAATACCGATGCGTATTGGTATTGTCCTTTTGCGTATGGCTATTCTAATTATTCAAGAAAATACTACAGCAGGCAACTACTTATTTATACAAACGTGGTTGTGTTTAACGGTCAACCCTTGCAAACCACATTGGGAGGGACCGGTATTGCAGTTTCGGCGCATAGCACCCATCAGTCGGTAGCTGTGGATTTTGTACGGTTTGTATGTGCACCGGAATGGCAGGGGGCAGAATATCTCCTTACCGGCGGACAACCCGGTTATGATTTTGGCTATGATGATGCGGTGAATAACCAGGTAGGTAATAATTTTTTTATAAATACCCGGGCTACGCTTGAAAATGCTTACATACGTCCGCGTTATCATGGCTACCTGCATTTTCAGGATGCCGCTGGTTTTTATATCCAGGAATATTTAAAAGGTAACATTCTAGCCCCGCAGACAGTACTTACTAAATTGAATACACTTTATGCGGAAAGCTTAAAATTGCAAGCCCTCCTATGAACCAATTGCCATTAAACGGACTCATTGTACTGGAATTCAGTCAGTATTTATCCGGGCCTTCCGCTGGACTGCGATTAGCAGATCTTGGAGCGCGGGTTATAAAAATTGAACGGCCTCAGGGGGGAGATCCCTGCCGCAAACTGGCCGTAAAGAACTTGTGGGTGGATGGCGATGCGCTGAATTTTCATGCCATCAACCGCAATAAAGAAAGCTTTACGGCGGATCTTAAAAATAAGGAGGACCTCGAACTGGTGAAGAAGCTGATCCGGAAGGCTGATGTGATCACGCATAATTTCCGGCCGGGAGTAATGGAAAAGATAGGCCTTGCTTATAAGGATGCACGGGCCATGAATGAAAAGATCATTTATGCGGAGATCAGTGGTTTTGGCCGTAAGGGCCCATGGGCTCAAAAGCCAGGGCAGGATCTGCTGGTTCAATCGCTATCAGGGCTTGCTTATACAACAGGGAACGGTGGTGGCGCTCCGGTTCCGTTTGGTCTGTCGGCTGTGGATACCATCAGCGGTATTCACCTGGTGCAGGCCGTACTGGGCGCTCTGATTCGCAGACAACGTGAGGGGAAAGGCGCTTATATCGAGCTAAGTCTGATAGAATCTGCGATCGGTATGCAGTTTGAATTGTTTACGACCTTCTTTCACAGTAAAGACGGCATTCACCGCAGTACGATCAATAATGGCAACCCGTTGCTGGGTGCTCCTTATGGAATTTATAAAACGGCAGATCATTTTCTTTCACTGGCCATGATGGACCTACAGCAGCTGGCAACTGCTTTGGACTGGGAGGAATTAAGGGCCTTTGATCAGCAAGATGTTTTTCAAAAACGCGATGAAATAAAAATGCTGATCGCAAAGAAATTGAAAACGAATACAACCCGGTACTGGCTGGAGCGGTTACGCAGGCATGGGTTATGGGCGGCAGCTGTTTACAACTGGAAAGACCTTGACCAAACAGAAGGATACCAGGTGCTAAAAATGGAACAGGAATTGCAGGCCGGCAATAAAGCGATCAGGACTACAAGATGCCCGATCAGGCTAAATGGAGAAAAGCTGGTTTCCGCAAAAGCCGCACCTGCGCTGGGTGCAGACCGGGATATGATCATTAAACAGTTAATGAAAGGATAAATGAGTTTTCTAAACGATATATTAGTGGTTGACTTCAGCCAGTTCCTTTCCGGTCCATCGGCATCCTTAACGCTTGCAGATATGGGTGCAAGGGTTATAAAGATTGAACGCCCGGTTACCGGCGATATCTGTCGTGAGTTGTATGTGTCAGATGTGGTAATCGATGGCGAATCTTCGATCTTTCAGGCGATTAACCGGAGCAAGGAAAGTTATACGGCGGATCTGAAAAATACAGCAGATCTCATAAAAATAAAAAAACTATTGAGGCGCGCGGATGTGGTGATTCATAATTTCCGGCCGGGCGTAATGGAGCGCCTGGGATTGGATTATGAAAGCGTAAAACAACTCAATCCGGCTGTTGTGTACGGCTCTATCAGCGGTTTTGGCGCAGAAGGTCCCTGGAAGGAGCTGCCCGGTCAGGATCTGTTATTGCAATCGGCAACCGGTATTACACTGTTGAATAATACCGCTCATGAAAATCCCACACCCCTTGGAGTTTCCATTGTAGATATCTTATCCGGGGCACATCTTGCACAGGGAGTACTGTCCCTGTTGTATCAAAAAATAGGATCAGGAGAAGGCGGGGAGGTGCAGGTGAGTATGCTGGAAAGTGCGCTTGATTTTCAGTTCGAATTGTTGACTTGTTATTATAACGATGGCCATGAACTGCCGCAACGCAGTATGGTAAATGGCGGCCATCCTTACGTAGGCGCACCCTATGGTATCTATAAAACAGCGGATTCCTGGCTGGCGCTGGCGATGACCGATATTGTGCGGCTGGGACAGTTAACCGATTGCTATGCACTGCTGGCCTATACCAATAGTGACGAATGGTTTACACAACGCGATGCGATCAAGCAGGTACTGGCAGCGCATTTGCAGCAGCGATCTACAAAGGAATGGCTGGCCGTGCTGGAGCCGGCTGATATCTGGTGCTCGGAAGTGCTGGATTATACCGGATTGAGCAATCATCCTGCTTATAAGGAGCTGGAGATGGAAATGACGGTAAAGAACAGCAATGGAACGGTGATTACAACCACACGTTGTCCGTTCCGGGTAGATGGTCAGTTACTTACCAGCGCAATCGGTGCACCACTGTTGGGTGAGCACACTGCAGCCATTGATAAAGAATTTGGATTAAATCAATTGCAAAAAGAAGGAGCTGTAGTATCTTAGTTGATTGTAAAACGAAGCAATTAATGAAAACAAACAACAGCGAAATGATCATCGATACGCATATACATATCTGGGATACGAACAAATCATCGTACGATTGGCTGGCCGGAGCGCCGGAGTTGTTAAAGCGCACATACGCCATTGAGGAACTGGATGCGGCAAGAAAAACGGCCGGTATTGGCGCGGGGATTTTTGTACAGGCAGATGTACAGATGGAAGATTCTTTTCATATGCTGGATGTGGCCCGGAATACAGATTGGATCAAAGGTGTGGTAAGCTGGTTACCACTGGCGGATACGGATCGAACGGCCCAACTGCTGGAGCAGCGACTGTTGAACGATGCTTATTTTGTAGGGGTACGCCATCTTATCCATGATGAAAAAGATCCACAATGGCTGTTACAGCCTGTGGTAATAGAAAGCCTGAAAATTCTGGCGGCTCATAATATTCCTTATGATGTAGTGGGCGTACTTCCGGAACATATCGAAACCATTATAAAAGTAACGGAGCTGGTTCCCGGACTGCGGATGGTTTTTGATCACCTGAATGCACCGCCTATCAGTAGCGGAGAGCGATTTGGACAATGGGGAATATTGATGCAGGAGGTAGCGAGGAACAAGAATATATGCGCAAAAATTTCCGGTCTGGGCACGGTGGCCGGTGCCGGGAAGTTTACCGCATCTGAACTGAAGCCATACCTGGCATTTATCCTGGAGCATTTTGGGACAGATCGTTGTTTTTGTGGAGGTGACTGGCCGGTTTCATTACTGGCGAAGGACTATGTATATACCTGGCAAGTATATAAAGAGGTGCTATCAGCATTGCTTTCAGCAGAAGGGTTGAGTAACGTATACGCAGGTAATGCCATCCGATTTTATAATCTGAAGCTGGATTAGTTTAACATGCAATTATTCAATGGTATATTTTTTCACGGGGTAGGTGCTTCATCCGCAGCACTGTGTTATACCCCCGAAAAAAAAATAAGAGGATGGTCCTGGCAAACATATTGGCTGGCACAGGCCGCAGTTTGCTGGCTGATTCTGCCGGTGGTGGTAGCAATAATCACTGTGCCTTCGCTGGGCGATGTTTTAAAAGAAGCGCCGCGTGCTGCTATGATCCGGTCATTTCTGTTGGGTATGGCCTATGGCATCGGTGGAACGGCATTCGGAATGGCTATTCGCTACATCGGTTTTTCGCTCACTTATGCGGTTTCTGTTGGATTGTCCTGCGTATTGGGCACATTAATTCCCCCGGTGATGGATGGCTCTATTGGGACTGTAGTAAAAGGGAATGGAGGGAATTGGATCCTCACCGGAGTTTTTTTGGGTGCCCTGGGTATCGCTTTTTGTGGGATTGCCGGGCGGATGAAAGAAAAAGAACGCAGCAGCACACAAGGCTATTCATTTAAAAAAGGATTGCCCTTATGTATAATTGCTGGCATCCTTTCTGCTTTTTATGGTTTTGCCATTAATGCAGGAAAACCTATTTCTGACCTTGCTGCTGCGCATGGTGCCGGAAATTTCCAGGTAAATGCAGTATATATTTTTTCAAACTCAGGAGCTTTTCTAACCACACTGTTTTATACTTTATACCTGCACCGGAAACACCAAACATTTAGCGAGTATAAACGGGCAACGGTAACCGGGGCCTTAACGACCAATTATTTAATGGCGATACTTACCGGGTTTTTCTGGTATGGGCAGTTTTTCTTTTATGGACTTGGGCATGTAAACCTGGGTAAATATGAATTCTCCAGCTGGGCCATACATATGATCCTGCTGGTGTTGTTTAGTGCAGTAGTAGGGATGGTATTGAAGGAATGGAAATTCACAAAACCGCGTACGAAGCAGGTATTGACCGGAGCATTGCTGGTATTGTTACTTTCTGTGATATTGTTAACATATGGCAATTATAAAGGAGGCGCCTAAAATGAATGAGCAAGCGGTGAATATATGTATGATTGGCGCAGGAGGTATCGTAAACGATGCACACTTGCCAGCCTATCGCATCGCAGGATTTAATGTGAAAGCGATTATAGATAAAAATAACCAACAGGCCCGGGAACTTGCCGGGAAATTCGCCATCCCCGAGGTATACAATTCACTGGAAGCAATGGTAGCACACCAGGATGAAAATGTTATTTACGACTGTGCATTACCTGCCTCAGAAATAGTGGATGTATTACGCCAGTTGCCGCCTCAATCCGCCGTGCTGATCCAGAAACCGCTGGGCGAAACAATTGAGGAAGCAAGGCATATATTGACGATCGCACACACAAGGAGCCTATTGGCTGGCGTCAACTTCCAGCTTCGTTTCGCACCCTTCGTCCTCGAAGCGAAAAAAATGATCAGGGAAGGACAGGTCGGCACGCTGACGGATATAGAAATTTATGTAAATGTACATACGCCATGGGACCGCTGGTCTTTCTTGTTCGACAAGCCACGTATGGAGATTAATTATCATAGCATTCATTATATCGACCTCATACGGTCCTTTCTGGGAAATCCATCCGGTATTTATGCGAAAACATTTAAACATCCGGATTCCTTGAAGCTGGCTTCTGTAAAGAGCACCATTATCATGGACTATGGAGATCATGTGAGAGCCATGATCCATACCAACCACCATCATGATTTTGGATACCAGCACCAGCAATCCTATATAAAAATAGAAGGTACCAATGGCGCGGTCAGGATGAGCCTGGGGGTACTGATCAATTATCCAGACGGCATTCCTGATACATTTGAATATATAACGATGGCTCCGGGAGTAACTCCGGAATGGAAATCAAAAGAAATAGAAGGTTCCTGGTTTCCGCATGCATTTATTGGAACAATGGAACAGATGATGCTGGCAAAAAAAGGAATCATTGAAAAGCCGGAGAATAATATTGATGATGCGTTTGACACGATGCGATGTGTGGAAGCCGCTTATCTCAGCAGCGGGCAGGGGGGCGTTTTGTTATCCTCTATATAAAACAGCCATTATCACGCCTTATTTTTTACGCTGTTTCGGGAGCGATACAGGATATTTATGTACAGAATATATAAACGGATGAGAGCAATATTTACGGGTATTTTATTGGTGGTTACCTTAAAACTGTTTGCTTTGGCAGATGGAGATAAAGTAACCATTGCATTACCCGAGGCCGCAGTAGAACGGGTCAGGTATGGCACCCAACAATTGAAGAATGCACTTGCAGCAGCGGGGTATACCGTAAGCATAAAGTCTTCGGCGATGAAGCAGACGGGTGAAACCTTTATAGGCGTATATACCACAGGCAGTGGGAGAAAAGAAAGTTTTTCCATTGAGGCAAAGAACAAACAGATCGTTATAACAGGAGCAGATGCTTCCGGAACGCTGTACGGTTGCCTGGAACTGGCGGACCGCATCAAATTAAACGGCAGGTTGCCGGAGAAGCTTTCTTTTACCGATGCTCCCGAAATGGTGTTACGCGGGGAATGCATTGGTGTTCAGAAACCTTACTACCTGCCCGGGCACAACGTTTATGAATATCCCTATACGCCCCAAACCTTTCCCTGGCTCTACGATAAAAAGTTGTGGATACAGGTACTGGACTCCATGGCGCACAACCGCATGAATTCCCTATACCTCTGGAACGGACATCCCTTCGCATCACTGGTTAAACTGAAAGATTATCTGTATGCGGTAGAAGTAGATACGGCCACTTTTAAAAAGAATGAAGAGCTATATCGTTTTCTAACCACCGAAGCGGATAAACGGGGCATCTGGGTGATACAAATGTTTTATAATATTATTGTGTCAAAACCGTTTGCGGAAAGGAATCATCTGAAAACACAGGAGCGCGAGCGGCCGATTATCCCCATTATTGCAGACTATACCCGGAAGTCGATCGCGGCTTTTGTAGAAAAATACCCCAATGTAGGATTGATGGTCTGTCTGGGCGAAGCAATGGAAGGAGTGGGGAACGACGATATCGAATGGTTTACCAAAACCATTATTCCCGGTGTACGGGATGGGATGAAAGCCCTGGGTATAAAAGACGAACCTCCGATCGTATTGCGGGCGCATGATACTGATGCGCCTTCGGTAATGAAGGCTGCCCTGCCCCTGTATAAGAATTTATATACTGAAGCAAAATTCAACGGAGAAGCATTAACAGTGGCCAGACCAAGAGGGGAATGGGCTAAACTTCATCAAACATTGAGCGGATTAGGCAGCGTGCATATAGCCAACGTTCATATTCTGGCTAACCTGGAACCCTTTCGCTATGGGTCACCGGATTTTATTCAGCAAAGCGTTGCGGGAATGAATGAGGTACTGGGTGCACACGGATTACATCTCTATCCGGAAGCATCGTACTGGGATTGGCCTTACAGCGCCGATAGTATCGAGGGCGGAAAGCGCTTGTTGCAGATAGAACGGGATTGGGTCTGGTATAAGGCCTGGAGCCGGTACGCCTGGCAATCAAAACGTAGCCGGAAGGAAGAGGTCGGATACTGGAGCCTGGTGATGGGAGAGCAGTTCGGCGTCAGCAAAGAACAGGGAGCCGCCATTTTAAAGGCATATGAAGCTATGGGAGAGATCGCACCCAAGCTGTTGCGGCGTTTTGGTATTACAGATGGTAACCGGCAAACATTAACGTTGGGCATGTTGATGACACAGCTGATTAATCCCTATCGTTATGGCTTATTTACGCTTTTGTATGAAGGAGAAAGTCCGGAAGGGGAAATGCTGATTGACTATGCAGATAAAGCATGGAAGGGGATTGCCCATCATGGAGAAACACCGGTGCAGGTGGCACGGGAAGTGCGGGAACACGGAGATGCAGCAGTGGCTGCCTTAAAACAAATGGGGAACGTTGCAAGAAATGCGGATGAATTTGCGCGTATTGAAAATGACGCTGCCTGCTACCAGGCATTGGCCTATCATTATGCTGCAAAAACTGAAGCGGCATTATGGGTATTGCGGTATAAGTATTCAGATAATATAAGCGACCTTGAAAAGGCGCTGCCGTTGTTAAAAGAAAGTCTGGACTGGTATAAAAAACTCGTCCGCTTAACGGAGGGTACGTATCTGTATGCAAACAGTATGCAAACCCAGCAGCGAAAAATTCCCATCCGTGGAGTGGATGGCACTTTTAAAACATGGAAGGAAGTGCTGGTTCCGTTTGAAAACGAACTGACGGTGTTTCAACATAAGCTGGATTCCTTAACCAAGAATCCAAAGGCCGGTACCGCGAAGGCAAAACCTTATACAGCGGCCAAAGTAATGAACAAAGACAAGCCGGTAGGGCAATTTATTGTTGACAGTCTTGCACAACCTTTTTCAGATACTGCTTTATTCATCCGGTCATTTGCACCTGAGCTGAAAGGATTGAAAGGTTTGAAGCTTTCTTATAAAAGACAATTGAAGAATGGCACCTTCTATACATTTAGCAATACACGGCCTGTAAAAGTGCTTGTAGGTTTTTTTCAACCGCAAAAATCCGCTTTTTCGAAAGATACATTTTTCCTGAAAGCCCCCGAACTGGAAACAAATGCGTTGGCCAACGATTATGGTCAGGCGGAAACGAAGATCGCCAACGCACTGGTGATCCCCGGTATGCCGCAGTTAAATGTACACATGTACGAATTTAAGCCGGGCATCAATACACTGAAACTCGAAAAAGGGGTGGCCATCGTATTGGGATTTATCGGGGATGATCAGCCGGTGAAGGTCTATGACGCAGGGTTGTATGAAAGTGGTAATAAAAAACAGGTAGACTGGTTATTTGAGTAAATGTACTTTTCGAATCGTGGAAAATGAGAGATGCCAGGAGTAAATCCTGGTTCGGGCTCCTGTAAATAAAGGATCATATGTGCCGGTATAAAAAGATCCTGGGCTTATTATCTATGACCAAAACACTGAGCTCCTTTGTATAAAGCGGTTTATTGCATCATTAAATAGTTAAACGAATATCATGAAGTTGTTTTTTGTCGTTGTTGCCTTGTTTATCTTTTTCCCTGGAAATGCCCAGCAGTACTATGATGTAACTAAGTTTGGAGCTAAAAAAGATAGTAGTGCCAAAGCAACTACAGCCATCGCAAAGGCGATTAAAGCGGCATCTGTGGCCGGAGGTGGTACGGTTTACTTTCCCGCAGGAAAATATCTTACCGGTCCCATTCATCTGAAAAGTAATATTACCATCCTGATCGATGCCGGTGCCGAACTGCATTTCAGTGATGATTTTGATGATTACCTGCCCATGGTAGAAAGCCGGTACGAAGGTGTGGATGTAACCAGTTTTTCCCCATTGTTTTATGCAAACGGGGTGGAGAATATTGCGATTACCGGCCGGGGCACCATTTATGGGCATGGTAAAAAGTGGTGGGACTTTGTGGAAGGGTACAAGGAAGGGCAACCGCGTTCTAAATGGCAGCTGGAGTTTGACCGGTTGAACAAGGATATCCTTTTACCGGATGATCCAAAGCAAATGAAGCGCGGATTTTTACGGCCCCCTTTTATTCAGTTTATGCATAGTAAAAACATCCTTATCCAGGGCATTATGATCCGCAATTCTCCATTCTGGACCATCAATCCCCAGTTTTGTGATAATGTTACGGTGCACGCCGTTACGATCATAAACCCCGGTCAGCACGCACCGAATACGGATGGTATCAACCCGGAGAGCTGCAGTAACGTACATATCAGCGATTGTCATATCAGTGTGGGGGATGACTGCATCACCATTAAATCGGGAAAAGATGGCCCGGGACGTGCAAAAGCCCGGCCGGCTGAGAATTATACCATTACTAATTGTACCATGTTAAGCGGACATGGAGGTGTAGTGATCGGAAGTGAAATGAGCAGCGGTGTTAAAAAGATTACCATCAGCAATTGTATTTTTGATGGTACCGACCGGGGTATCCGTATTAAAACGACACGTGGCCGGGGTGGAACGGTAGAAGATATAAGGGTGAGTAATATTGTGATGAAAAATATAGGTGAGCAGGCGATTGTATTGGATATGGAATATGCAAAGGTTCCCGAAGAACCGGTGTCGGACCGAACGCCCCGGTTCAGGAATATCCGGCTAAGCAATATCACCGCATATACCAACGAAGCGCTGTTTATAAACGGACTTAAGGAAATGCCGGTATCAGAGATCAGCCTGAATGACGTGGTCTTTGAGGCGGAACGTGGTATTACACTTAGAAATACAGCTGATATTTCATTTAGCAATGTGCGGGTAAACACGCAAACAGGTCCTGCATTAAAAGCAGATGCGGTCGAACGGCTTTCGATCCTTAATTTTGAGGCTGAACGGTTATCGGCGAGTGCACCCATGTTATGGCTGAATGATGTAAAAGGCGCACGCATCCTGGATTGCTGGCCGTTTGATGAAACGGGAATGTTGATGAAGATTACAGGGGCGGCCACAAAGAAAATTACTGTTAAGAACAATTTAGTTAAAGATGCGGCTATTCAAATTAGCCCCGAAGTAACAGCGGTGGAAGTGATGAAGCTTTAAGCAGATCGTCATAAAGCGACAAAAACACAAGGATAAGAAAAAACGTCTTCATATATTAGCAACAGGAATATGAATTCTTAACATAAACCTGTCATAAAGCAGCTGCAACGGAGCGAAAAATCTGTAGTGCTGCTGTATGAATGGCAAAACAAGTATGGAAAAGTATTATTTTTCTTTAATGGCGTTGGCGATTGCTGCCATTACACAGCCTGGTAACGCACAGGACCTGAAACTTTGGTATGACCGTCCCGCAAACGAATGGGTGGAAGCATTACCCATTGGAAACGGCCGTTTGGGAGCGATGGTTTTTGGGGGAATAGCAGATGACCGGATCCAGTTTAACGAAGAAACACTTTGGTCGGGCGGCCCCCGGGATTATAACCGGAAGGGCGCTTATAAATATCTTGACACGATCAGAGGGTTATTATTTGCCGGAAAACAAAAAGAAGCGGAAAGTCTGGCTGGTCGTGAATTTTTGGGGTTGAAATCAGCTGAAGGCGATCAGGATGCCTGGGTGATGCAGATGAAAAACATTTTAAAACAAAAGAATAATCCTTCTGCGGCGATCTATAATGACCGCAGCTGGAAAACGATCCATGTACCCAACTATGATGGCTGGGAAAAAGAAGGCCTTGGAGAACTGGACGGTGCGGTGTGGTTCCGTACCAGCTTTAACCTGCCTGCAGACTGGAAAGGCAAAACATTAGAGCTGGATCTGAACAAGATCTCCGAACAGGACATCAGTTTTGTGAATGGTATAAAAGTGGGAGCACAAAACAACGGGGAAGCGCGTATCTACAAAGTACCGGCTGCAGCATTGAGGCCGGGTAAAAACAGCATTGCGATCCTGGTGTTAAATCTTGCCGGCAAAGGTGGTATTCTTGGGTATAAGGATGCGAATAAACCAATTGGCATTTATCCGGCCGGAAAGCCGGAAGCCAAATTGCCGCTGAATGGCGTATGGAAATACTGGATTCAGTCAGATAAAGTACCTCCGGTGGGCGAGTACCAGGCCCGGTATCAGCCTTTTGGAGATATACATTTTCATTTTGATATAGACACGGCAATGGTTACCCAGTACCGGAGAACGCTCAACCTGGAGGATGCTGTATTAACGACTTCTTATAAGAGCGGTAGCACCACATTTAAACGGACCTATATTGCCAGTGTGCCGGATCAGGTGATCGCGGTCAATCTTACCGCAGATAAGGCGGGATCCATTAGCTTCGAAACGGAACTTTCCAGTCCGCACCGGAATTTTATACTCAGCAAAACCGATCCGCAAACAGTGGCGCTTCATGTTCAGGTAAAGGATGGCGCTTTGTTCGGAGACAGCTATGTGCGGATAACGACAAAGAATGGCAATATCGCAGTAAAAAACAATCGCCTGGTCGTAAGCAGTGCTGATGAGGCAACCGTTTGGATCACGGCGGCTACCAATTACCGAAACTATAAAGATGTATCCGCACAACCCGCAGCGCTTTGTAAAGCAACACTGCAAAAAGTAGGGCAAAAGCCATTTGCCTCAGTACTGAACGGTCATATCAGGGAATACCGGCAATATTTTAATACACTTTCTGTAGATTTTTTTAATCCTTCGGTTCAAAATGCGAATGCTGCATTGCCTACAGACCGGCGGCTGGCGCAGTTTTCACGCTCCGGAGACCCGGAATTTGTTGCATTGTACCTGCAATACGGCCGTTACCTGCTTATCAGCAGCTCAAGACCGGGAACTTATCCCGCTAATTTGCAGGGTATCTGGAACGACCTGTTGTCGCCACCCTGGGGAAGCAAGTACACCACAAATATCAATGCCGAAATGAACTACTGGCCGGCGGAATTGCTGGGACTGTCACCTCTGCATAGCGCTTTTTTTAAGATGACGCAGGAGGTTGCCGCATCCGGACGTGAAACGGCTAAAGAATATTACAATGCTCCTGGATGGGTATTGCACCACAATACCGATCTGTGGCGGGGCACGGCCGCCATCAATGCCTCCGATCATGGTATCTGGGTTACAGGGGGCGCCTGGTTTTGCGAACATCTGTGGGAGCGCTACCTGTTTACAAAAGATGAACGCTTTTTAAGAGATACCGCCTATCCCCTCATGAAGGATGCCGCATCGTTCTTCAATACATTCTTAATCAAAGACCCGGTAAGCGGTTATCTGATCAGTACGCCTTCCAACTCGCCGGAACAAGGTGGGTTGGTTGCTGGCCCTGCCATGGATCATCAAATCATCCGGGCCTTATTTAAGAACACGATTGAAGCCTCAAAGATTCTGAATAAAGATGCTGCATTCAGAAAAGAGCTCGAAGAAAAATATCCACGGATCGCACCCAATAAGATCGGCCGTTATGGACAATTGCAGGAATGGATGCAGGATGTCGATGATACCACCAACAAACATAGGCACGTGTCTCATTTATGGGGCGTATATCCGGGTAATGAAATTAACTGGGAAACCACACCGGACCTGATGAAGGCCGCACGTCAGTCGCTGATCTATCGGGGTGATGCGGCTACAGGCTGGAGCCTGGGCTGGAAGATCAACCTTTGGGCGCGCTTCAGGGATGGGAATCACACGTATAAACTCATCCAGATGTTGTTGAGTCCGGCTGGAAGAGGGGCGGGTAGCTACCCCAATTTATTTGATGCGCATCCGCCATTCCAGATCGATGGAAATTTTGGCGGGGCGGCTGGTATCGGTGAAATGCTATTGCAATCGCATGCCGGTTTCGTTGATATTCTTCCGGCCTTGCCGGATGCATTGCCGGGAGGACGCATAAACGGCATCCATGCACGGGGAGGATTGGTATTGGATCTGAAATGGGAAAATAGACAGCTTACAGCACTTAAGATAAAGGCGATCGCAGATGGTAATACCATGTTGCGTTATAACGGAGCGGTATTGCCTTTTGTATTTAAAAAAGGAAAAAGCTACAAAATTGCTCCGGATTTCAAAAGCGCTGAAGTCTTATAACCATCTATTATGTGGTGCCATTATTATTAATGCAGCATATTCACTACATCTTTTTCCCGGCTTTGGGGTAGTACTTTTAACGTGATCAGTTGACCGTTTTTTAAAGCGCCTTCTACGGTTGTCTGATGCGGTGCATGAAGTTTAAAAGATACATCCCAGTCTTTAGGCCAGGCGGGAAATAAATAGAGTTTATCATCAACGGCCTGCAAAAGCATTTCCTGCAGCCCAATCATGCCGGATCCGCCCCAGTTATGGTCGGGAACCCAATCATACCCCGGTCCCCAGAAAGCAGGGAAACGGCGGCCGCTGTTTTTTAATTTTAAAGTGGTTAGCTGTTTGGCGGCTTCTGTTAATCCAAGCCTGGCTGCAAAAATATTGTCCTGTTTCCACCCTGCTGCGCTTCTGAACTTCAGGGCAAAACTGTCCAGTTGATAGGTGTTGATAGCGGTATCCAGTCCCGGTTTGCCCACACCAAAAATGCCCCAGGGAAAAACGGGATACAACATGGCGGATTCGGTATTGTTCACCCGCGCCCAAACCTGTGCAGGAGCGATGGTGGTTTTGCCGTTATACTGCGCATATGGAATGGGCGGAATCCTTTTCAGCAATGCTTCGAAATAATTTCTTTCTTCATCAGTTAAATGAACGGCTGCCGATAATAATTTTTGAGTTACTGTTGTTAAAGCCGCAACAGTAGAGCTGGCATTGTACGCCAGTTTAAAGGTCTCTGCTCCAGAGCCGGGATATAATACCAGGTGACCATACTGGTCCAGTACCTTATTCCCTCTTTTTTTTGCCAGGTACTGATAATGCTCGTCAAAGAACACCAAACAACTTTTGATCAGGGGCAGATAAGCTTCAATGGGCTTGCCGGCATAGTCCTGCGCTTCCAGTATCATCATGCAAAATTCCAGTACTGTATCCCATTCATATTCCAGCCAGGCATTGTATTCCATACCCGGGTCAAAATCCATGGGTCGTTTCCAGCCATATTCGGTGGGGTTGGGCAGTCCGAAATTTTCAATCTGTTCATTAAAATTGGCGCCCGTATGATTCCAGTAAAATTTACTACGCAGTTCGGCTACCGGTAACAGGCGGTTGTAAAAATCAAATTGAGGGTTCATCAGATCTACATCTCCGCTTTTTAGCATCGGCCAGTATACCAGGCGCTGGTTCTGTGCTGTAAACGTGCCGCCTCCCCAGTTCCGGTGATCGGGCGTACCCTGGATCGTGCTATCGGTAAAGACCGGGTCTACGGTAAACAGGCCTCCATTGAATTTTGTGGGGTAGGAGCCATAAGCATTCGCCGCCAGCATATAGCGGAACAGCTGATAATTACGCCCAAGCTGCCATGCTGTATCTGCCGCATCTTTCTTGCCGGGATTAATATAAATATAACTCCGGTTCCAGAATTGCTGCCACCATTGCTGCGTAGCTGCCTGGTCTTTTGTAAACAGACGGGTTTTGGGAAGCAGTTGCTGCAGCTCGTTAACCCAGTTATGCGCACTGTTGGTTTGATTATTGTGTAAGATGATCCGCAGTTCATGCTGTTTTTTGGCCGTACGGCTTTTCAGGCTCCAGCGTTTAAAAGGAGTGTTGGTGTAAACGCCGGTACCGGTTCCCGCTGCAACAAAACCCGCACCTTCGATGATGCCGCCGGAAGTAAGATTTGCCAGAGGGTTGAATAATTTTTGTTTTACGGTACCAAGTTGTTGTTGTGTTACGGCCGCATCAAATACGGTTGAGTCTGTATTGCGATGAAAAAAAAGAACACGGTTTTCATCAAATCGGACCGTATCTTTTTGGGTGATTACGTTTACATGGCTGGCCCACTTCCATGAGTTCGCATTGTTCTCTTTTCCTTTTTGCGGCCGGTCGGCAAACCGCCAGTTCTCGTAAACCGCTTTTGCAGTAACCGGCACGGAACCGTTGATGGAAATATGAATAACCGGCTGAAAAACGGACACCCAGATCTGTATTACAGCCGATCCTTTACTATTCTTTGTCCGGATGGTTGCGCATCCTTTTTGCAGGTCCAGCTCCTGCCGGAACGAACCATTTTCAAAAAGATCGGGATATAGCCGGATCCGCAGGCGACCTCCTTTTAAGAGGGTATTGTTCTCATCAAAGGCGCCGCTACGGCAAAAATAAAGCAGCACCTCGTTGTTTTCTACCCACAAATTGGCCCCGATAGAGCCTCCTCCAACCGGCATCGATTCCGATGCGTTCCGGCTTTGCGTATTCCAGGAAACCGTATAGTCCTGCAATACGGTTTGGGCGGTAGCGGCCCATGCCAGCGTTAGGAGGCTTATGCAGAGAAACGCGCGGAACATACCAGATAATTGTTATTGTTACAATTATAAAAGTAAATCAAATATCCTTCCCATACCGGTTTTTAGTGGTTATTTTTGCAGATGTAGGCTGCCGTACATTCATCATGAGGATCCGGGATGCTATTTGCAATTGCTGCCGGTTGTCATAAATACCGCCTTAAAGTTGACGGTAAGCTAAAAGTTTATTATTATTGACCTGATTTTTTGCCGCACAAATATGGAACAAGCAGAAACGAAGCAGGGATCTTTTAAAAATATCTGGTATGGTATCGGGCGTAAACGGATCGAGATCCCGTTTCCGGTGCTTAGAGACAAGATCCTGAAAGATCCGTTGCTGAATAGTTTATATATTTCCAGCCTGGGATTTTACCCCAATGCTAAAGCGCATTTTACCAAACGGAAAAAAGGCCTTCCCGGAAATATGTTGTTCTATTGCGTAGACGGCCATGGTTTTTTTGAATATAAAGGACTCCATTTTGATGTAGGCCCCAACGAGTTTTTTATGCTTCCCTGTAATGAAGCACATGCATACGGGTCTGCAGATAAAGATCCCTGGAGCATTTACTGGATCCACATCGGTGGCATGAACCTTCCGTATTTTAACGAGATGAACGCGGTAAAGGATAGTTTTAAACCTACCCGGGTAAAAGATAATGGGGAGATTCATGTGCTTTTCAATAAAATGTATGAAGCGTTGGAATTGGGGTACAGCGCGGATAACCTGTATTTCGCAAATCTTGGGTTGCGGCAGTTCCTTTCTTATTTTATTTATAATAGCCGGCACTACCCCATTGTAGAAAAAAAAGAGTTGGATGCGGTAGATAGCGCTATTTTATATATGCAGGAGCGCCTGCAGGAAAGTATTACTTTAAAGGATCTTAGCCGGCACTCCAATTATTCAGTGTCACGGTTCTCCAATTTATTCAAGCAAAAGACGGGCTATGCGCCTATGGATTACTTTATGCAGATGAAGATCCAGCAGGCCTGCCAGCTGCTGGATTTTACCGATAAAGCCATTAAAGATGTCGCCATTACAATGGGATTTGACGATCCGTATTATTTTTCAAAAAGATTCAAACAGATTATTGGAATGCCCCCGCTAAAATACCGGGCAATAAAAAAAGATTAAAAAAAGTTATGAGAAAATTCAGTGTACTTGGTTTCCTGGTCGTATTAGCAATGATTTCATGTGCCCGGAAAACTGCGCCGGGGAAAAGCAAGGCGGGTATAGATGCCATTACGTTTATGTCATATAATGTACATCATTGTAATCCTCCTTCTAAACCGGGGGTTATAGATGTAGATGCGATCGCACAGGTGATAAAAAGGGAAAACCCGGATGTGGTGGCCCTGCAGGAGATCGATGTAAATATCGGTCGTTCGGGTAAGATCAACCAGGCGGCGTTGTTGTCGGAAAAAACAGGATATCATTCTTTTCACTTTTCAAAATCGATCGACCATGATGGGGGCGATTATGGAATTATGATCCTTTCGAAATACCCGCTATCAGATATGTCAACACATAAATTACCAACAGATCCTGCAACGGGCGGAGAGCCCCGGGTATTGTCGTTAGCCGTAGTTACATTACCAGGAGGAAAAAAAATAAGAGTAGCCTCAACACATCTTGATTTTCATGGAAAAACCAACGGTAAATTACAAATGACCGAGGTGAACAGGATCCTTGCGAACGAGCCGTTACCGGTGATCATCGGCGGGGATTTTAATGCAACTGAAAAAAGTGAAACGATTCAGTTGCTTGATAAAGCGTTTACCCGCACCTGTCACAATTGCGCCTTTACGATAGAAGAGGGTAAAGAAAAACAGGCCATTGATTTTATTGCGTTTAAACCGGGTAAAGCATTTTCGGTCCTTTCACACCGCGTGATTGAGGAGGATTATGCATCCGATCATCGTCCGGTACAGGCCATACTTAAAATAGGTTTTTAGTGAAGGTATTAAACCATCGCGTCCGGGAAGCGTTCCCTTAATAATTTCATCCAGGTTTGATCGCTCGCAAAATGAAACTGGTTCTTATGCGCAAAATCGTTCTTTTTTCCTGTCTGCTGCTGGCATCCGGTGTTTGGGCACAAGCCGGTAAACCCCGTCCCAACATTATTTTCATCCTGGTGGATGACCTGGGGTATGGAGACGTAGGTGTGTTTCATCAAAATGCCCGCCGGGCCTTAAAAGACCCGGCCGTTCCTTTTATGATAACGCCTTCTCTTGACCGGATGGCTTCCGGCGGCGCCATTTTTACACAACAATATGCGAATGCCCCGGTATGCGCATCGTCCAGGTCATCCCTGTTAACAGGCGTTACCCAGGGACATGCCGTGGTGCGCAACAATCAGTTTGATAAAGCACTGGAAGATAATTATACCATCGCATCTACTTTAAAGGCAGGGGGATACAATACGGTAGCAATCGGGAAATGGGGATTGCAGGGTACTGATAAAAAAGACTGGCCGGGCCACCCGCTAAAGCGTGGGTTTGATTATTATTACGGTTATATCCGGCACAGTGATGGGCATGAACATTATCCAAAAGAGGGCCTCTACAGGAAAACAAAGGAAGTATATGATAACACAGTAAATGTTACTGAAGGACTGGATAAATGCTATACAGGTGATCTGTGGACGGCACGCGCCAAGCAATGGATTATCGATTACAAAAAATCAAAGGCCGGTGCCCCGTTCTTTATGTACCTGGCCTATGACACGCCACATGCAGTGATTGAATTACCCACCCAGGCTTATCCTTCTGGCGGCGGTCTTACCGGTGGTTTGAAGTGGACGGGAACCCCGGGGCATATGATCAATACCGCTTCTGGGGACATTGATTCCTGGATGGCTCCTGAATTTGAACATGCGCAGTACCTGGACAGGGCTACCGGTAAAATGACGCCCTGGAAGGATGTCAATAAACGCTATGCTACCGTGGTACAGCGCCTGGATGCGCAGGTAGGGGATTTGTTACAATTGCTAAAAGATCTGAAGATCGATGACAATACGATCGTAATTTTTACTTCCGACAACGGGCCTTCGCAGGAATCGTATCTTAAAGAAGACTATACGCCCGAGTTTTTCAAGGGCTATGGACCTTTTGATGGCATTAAGCGGGATCAGTGGGAAGGCGGTATGCGTACTCCAACGATCGTGCAATGGAAGGGAAATGTAAATCCCGGCAAAACCGTACTTCAACCTTCTTTTTTGTCGGATTGGATGCCCACATTGCTGGAAGCTGCCGGAATGACCGCTCCCGCAAGAACGGATGGTGTGTCGCTGCTACCGGCACTTACGGGAAAAGGCGTGCAGCAAAAACAAACGCTTTATTCTGAATATTTTTTTGATGGGAAAACGCCCGGCTATGCAGATTTTGAGCAAAATCACCGGAACCGGATGCGCAACCAAATGCAGTTTATACGGGAGGGTAATTATGTTGGAGTGCGTTATGATATCAAAAGCAGCGATGATGATTTTGAAATTTATGATGTAGTGAAGGATCCGAAAGAGAAGCAGAACAAAGCATCAGCACTTCCGGCATTACAAAAAGCGTTTAAAGACAAAGTTCTGCAAATGCGCATACATTCAGATGAAGCGCCGCGTCCCTATGATAGTGTAGCTGTACCTTCGGTTTCAGAAAGAGGAGTAAAGAAGAAAATGCAATACCAGTTGTATAAGGGCGCATTTTTATGGGTGCCTCAAACCGGTACATTAAAACCCACGAAATCGGGTACCGGAGATATAAAGACCATTCAAACTGCTTTATCCAATGCCGATGCCGGCGCATTCAATGGCTATATCCGGGTGCCGGCCGATGGAGCATATACGTTTTATGTGAAAGTGAATGGAAAGGCTTTTGTCCGGTTACATGATATTGCCCTGCTGGATGCAGATTATGGTTACACTCCGGGAACAGCAATACAACAGACGCTTATACTAAAGGCCGGTCTGCATCCCATACGCGTAGGGTTTAAAAATGAGGGAAAACGTCCGGAGTTGGAATTGTTCTGGAGCGGACCTGGTTTTGAAAAAAGGCTATTGACGCCAGGCGATTTTTATTAGCCGGAATATTGATCCCGCAGACGAATGCTGTTCTGCAGATCGTGCAGATTTTATACGGAGAGTACAGCTTCAGCCTGGGTCAGCGAAACAGCCTGCGGAATCAGCGGGAAAAGAAATCAATAAGTAGATTGAATTACGATAGATAGCGGCTTTTACTTTGTTGTAGGACCGGCTACTTTTAACACTCCATGCTGATCGATCTCCATCGGATCAATAAAAACTACCCGTTCATCACCCGTTTGGTTGGTACGACCGTGGTATACGCAGTACATTTGCCTGCCATCGGGTGAAAACGTAATACTGTTATGTCCTGTTCCGGTAACAATACCGCCCTTTTCAACATTCTTTTGTAATACCGGATTATTAGCGGCTTTTTTAAATGGCCCCAGCGGGCTTTTAGATGTAGCATAACCCACTGCATAATTTTTACCGCCGAAATAATTGGCAGAATACATCATATAATAAAGGTCCCGGTGTTTAAAAATAAATGATCCTTCCGTCCAGCGGCGGTTCACTTCCTTTGAAGTAACGGAACGGCTTTCCCATTCCGATTGCCGGTCGCTCATTTTAACGGGAGGCCGCAGCAGTAAAACCGGTGCACCAATAACACCGCTGAAATCCGGTTTCAGCTCCACGCCATACACCCAGCTTTCCTCAATTTCATTGAACCAGCCTTTTTTACGGGCCCAATCGGCCACTTCACTTTTAACCGGGTGTTTATAACAGCAACGGGAATAATAAAGATATACTTTGCCATTGGGCTCAAACAAAACATTGGCATCGATGATGGGATAGCCCGGGTCAAAAACCGGTCGGTTTTGCAGATCGATAAACGGACCCGTTGGCTGATCTGCAACAGCCACCCCGATTTTGAAATTCTCTAGTTCGTTGGTTGGGTTTTCCTTCCACTGGGCGCTGTAGAACAAATAGAACTTTCCGTTGCGCTCATAAACCTCCGGCGCCCAAAATGAATGAATCCCCCATCCGTTTTTATTATCACCGGAATAAACCTGGCCTTCTGCCTTCCAGTTAACCAGATCCGTTGAAGAATAAGCGTTGAATCCTTTTTTGGCGCCACCGCCGGTGCCATACATATAATATTTATCTCCTTGTACATGCAATACATACGGATCGCCAAATTGTACGGGCAATGGATTATGGGAGGTCCCGGGTTTATTTTGTGCCGGCGCCACCTGGAAGAATAAGAACAACAGGAAAAAGGACAATAGTCGTTTCATAATAAAAATAAGTTTAATGGGATGCATGTACTTCCTTTTGCCAGTTGCGCAACGCGGCATCCAAACCGGCTACTCTTGAGGGATATTTTGCAGACAGATCCGTTTGTTCGCCGGGATCTTCGTCCAGGTTATATAATTCTTTATGCCCGTCATCAAAAAAGGAAATCAGTTTCCAGGCTCCGCTGCGAATACTTCCGGCAGAGCGTCCGCCTAAAAAATGCGGTTGGTCCAGCGGATAATGCCAGTAAAAATTTCGTTGGGGCATAGCTGCCTGCGGATTGTGCAGCAATGGAGCAAACGAAATACCGTCCAACGGCTGATGTTTGCCTGCGGCGCCCGTTAATGCCATCAACGTGGGATAAAGATCATAGTTGGCCAGTGGTTGTTTACAAATGGCGCTTGCTTTTACATTTCCGGGCCACCAGGCAATAAAGGGCTCTCGAACGCCCCCCTCATACAAAGTGCTTTTGCCACCGCGCAGCGGGGCATTGGTGGTGATGGTGGTTTCTCCGCCATTGTCGCTGGTAAAAATGAGGAGCGTGTTTTGATCCAACCCCAATTCTTTAAGAAGTCCGACAATTGCGGCTACACCGTCATCAATTGTTTTTAGCTGTGCGGCCAGGTGCGGATTGTTCCCGGAAGCTTTTGATCCGGCAGGCCATTTTTTATAGGGATCGTTTCCGGGGTTTTGTTTTGTGGGGGAACTGGTACCGGCATTCTTTTTTTGCTGGAAATGACGCACCAGTTCCGGTTGCCCATGTACCGTTGTATGCACCGCGTAGTGACTGAGGAATAAAAAGAAGGGTTGTTGCCGGTTGCGTTTAATAAATTCAAGCGCTTCATAGTTTTGCCGGTCGGTAATGTATTCATGGGCGCCCGGCAGCTGTTTAACAATTTCGCGGTTGAAATCATACGGGTAAAAATAGGTTCCTTCGCCAATACCCCGGTTTTCACTTACCAACACTTCATCAAAACCATGCTGATCCGGAAGCGTTTCTTCCGGCGCGCCTTCTTTGACATAGCCAGACAAATGCCATTTACCCACAATACCGGTACGATAGCCCTGTGCTTTTAACAGTTCGGCGAGCGTTACATAACTGGTGTCCAGGTGCCGGGCGGCCCCGGGGCGCAGGTAATCTGTAATACCAATACGTGCCGGGTACTGACCCGTCATCAATGCCGCCCGGTAGGGCGAACATACCGGTGCCGCTGCATAAAAGCTGGTGAACCGCATCCCTTCCCGGGCGAGCCGGTCCAGCGCAGGTGTTTCGTTAAAGCTGTTGCCATAACAACCCAGTTCACTGTATCCCAGGTCATCGGCAAGGATAAAGATAATATTCGGCCGTTGCTGCGCCCTTGAAAAAAAGCACAACAAAAGCAAAAAAAGGATCATATGATATTTAAACAGGGGCAAACGCATGCACTTACCGTATTCCTTCCCGCAATATAAACAACTCTTGCTGATCTGAACCCTGTAAATAGGGCATACGGCTGTAACAAATGTCGCAACTGCTGTAACAAATGTCGAAAAAACAATTTTGATGGGCGATTTCTTGGTGGGGAAAATAAAAGTCTACTAAATTTGTGGACTTTTATTTTTCACCAAACAATTTTAAACAGACATGAAGACTCCTGTTGTAAAAGGATGTTCCGCGGTGGCCTGGCTGCCGGAGAACGAAAAGACAATTATTACAGCAATGCCTACAATAATGACAGTACGTGGCTATGGCTGTTGTTATATTGCAGCTACGATTGCAACACGTACCGCTGGTACACCGCACCCCATCTTTTTATTGAATTGCTAAAATGTCATTATGAGAATTGTAGGATTATTAAAATGCAGGGTTCCAGACTACCGGAACCAATTGCTGATCCTGTTAGCAGTTATGCTTACAGGCATTAGTACAATGGCACAGGATAACCGGATCCGGGTAACCGGAACCATAAAAAATTTATTGGGCGACCCGGTAGCGGACGCTTCCATTGTTGTGAAAGGCCGCAGTGCGGGCACCACCTCTAAACCAGACGGAACGTTTTCGCTCAATATGCCCGGGAATGCAGTACTGGTTGTTTCGCATGCCCAATACAAGCGGGTGGAAGTAGCGGTCCGCAATAAAACACAATTGTTTATTACCCTCGATTCCACCATATCGGATATGGATGAAGTAGTAGTGGTAGGATACGGACAGCTCAAGAAAAGCGATGTGACCGGCGCGATCAGCAAGCTGGACCTGGATAAGGAAATGGATAATCGTTTTGTATCGGTAACAGAGGCACTGCAAGGGCGCATGGCCGGCGTACAGATCATTAACAATACGGGAGAGCCCGGTGGGGGTGTTACCTTCAATATCCGGGGAAAAACCTCGGTGACCGGTGATAACCAGCCGCTGATCGTAATTGACGGGCAGCCGGTAGAGTCCAGCTATGGATCTACGAAAGCCGGTATGGGAGTAGACGGCGGACTGGATATATCGGCCGCCAACCCGCTGGCCTCCCTGAATCCGAATGACATCGCCTCCGTAGATATCCTGAAGGATGCGTCTTCAACGGCCATTTATGGTTCAAGGGGTGCTAACGGAGTGGTATTGATCACCACCAAGTCGGGCAAGGCCGGCAACAATGGCCGGGATAAACTCACCTATACCACAAGGTTTGACTGGAGCAGTTTGCCCAAACGGATAAAAATGCTGGGTGCCCGTGATTTTATGACGTATAAGAACGAAGCGAACCTGAATGACGGCAAGGATTCGGTATATACACAACATGCAATAGACTCGATACTGGCCACCGGCGTCAGCATGAACTGGCAGGACGCCATATATGAAACGGCGTTATCGCAGGACCACCAGATTTCTTTATCCGGCCGGGACGGGCGTAATGACTACCTGGTAAGCGGCAACTATTCAGACCAGCGGGGGATCATTAAAAATGCCCGGTACAAACGCTATGGTTTCCGGGCTAATTTTTCGAGGCAGGTAAATGATAAACTGAAGATCAGCATTAAGAACTATTTTTCGATGGCAGACCGGTATTACGGACAGCAATCGAACTGGACGGGTATCATGGGCTCTTCTGCGGTGATGGGGGCGTTGGTTACCAATCCGCTGCAGGAACCTTTTGAAGCGGATGGGGATCTGGATGAAACATTTGCCAATAACCCGGTACTGGTAACCACCCTGGTTAAGGATAAAACGCAGATCCGTACGCTGATCAGCAACCTGAGCGTGGATTATGAAATTGTAAAAGGCCTGAAGTATACACTACGCGCGGGTTTGAATGATATGTACTCACTCCGGAATGTATATTATCCGCGGGGCACGTTTGTAGGCAATACCGCTCCCAATGGCTACGCTACGCGTGCAGATAATTCCAATACCAACTACCTGGCAGATCATCTGTTCACCTACCGGAAGGTGCTGGATCAAAAACATTCCCTGAATATTGTAGCCGGTTATTCCTACCAGCGCTGGGTCAATAAATCGACCAGTGTAACCAATATGAATTTTCCTTCAGACCAGATGACCTACTACAATTTCAACAGTGCATTGTCGCCCGGAAGATTCCTTACCAATGGTCCCCGGAATAAAGTGCTCCAGTCGTTCCTCGGCCGGGTCAATTATACGTATGACCAGCGGTATGTGGTGATGCTTACCGGAAGGGCGGATGGGTCTTCCCGCCTGGCACCCGGAAATAAGTGGAACTTCTTCCCGGCGGTGGGATTGGGATGGAATGCCTCCAATGAAGCCTTTTTTGAGCACTGGAAAAATGCGGTATCTACGCTGAAATTCCGCGCCAGTTATGGCGTCAGCGGCAATGAGAACGTAGCCATCGGTGCCACGCAGGCCAAGTACGGGATCGACTATGTGGTGCTGGGAAGCGGCATTGCACCCGGTTATGTGCTCAGCGATTTTCAGAACCCCAACCTTGGCTGGGAAAATACAAAGCAAATCAATATAGGGATGGATCTTTCGTTTTTAAAAGATCGCCTGAGTTTTTCGATCGATTACTATAAAAAGAATACGACCGACCTGCTCATCAACCTGGCCCTGCCCAGTTCCTCCGGCTACAGCGATATGTTTACCAACATCGGGGAGGTACTCAATAAGGGGGTGGATGTGGAAGCCAGTTATAACGTATTCAACAAAGGACCGCTTACCTGGAACATCTCCGCCAACTTCTCCAAATATTCCAATAAGGTATTGGATATGGGATCGCTGGGCATTACGTACGGCCGTGTTTATGTGGTGGCCGGAGCCATTATCCTGAGCCAACCATTACAGGTGGCAAAGGTGGGCTATCCGATTTCATCCTTCTGGGGCTATAAGACCAATGGTATTTACCAAACACAGGAAGAAGTGGATGCCGGGCCCGAAAAAGGAAAGGCAAAGCCCGGTATGACGCGTTTTGTGGATGTGAACGGAGACGGGCAGATCACCGAGGACGACAAGACTATTATCGGGAACCCCGCACCTGATTTTACCTATGGCATGAGTCATGAGTTTACGTATAAAAAATTTTCCTTCGGTTTTAATATCATCGGGAGTAAGGGCAATCAGCTCATTAACCTGAATCAGTGGATGGTGGGGGCCAACAATACCAGTGGTAATTTCAATGCCACACAGGAGGCCTGGGACAACCGCTGGACGGGGCCCGGAACCAGCAATCAATATACAAGGCCTACCAACAATACCATCCGCTTTTCCCAGCGGTTCCCCGACTGGATGGTAGAGGATGCTTCCTTTCTGCGGATCCAGACAGTACGCCTGGGATATGCGTTCAATTTGAAAAAGAAGGCGCCCATCCAGGGACTACGGGTATTTGTGTCGGCCACAAACCTTTACACCTTTACCAATTATTCCTGGTATGACCCGAACATCAACGCGTTTGACAGCGATGCGCTCGGCAGTGGTATGGATTATGGCACGTTACCGCTGCCCCGCACGTTCTCGGCTGGATTGGAACTGGGGTTATGATCATTCATTCATTGTATAAAAAAGAATTTATGAAACGCCCATGATAAATTTCTCACACAGAGGTATGTATACTCAGGCGTTCCATTCGACTAAAATAAAAATAAAAAATATACGGATGAAATATATTATTGCATTACTGCTGGCCGCTGTTGTACTGGGTGGCTGCAGTTTAAAGGAAGACCTGCTCGATGTACCCACGCCGGCAACCATCAACAGCGAACGGGATCTGGAAGTGGTGGTTAAAGGGTTATACGCCCGTCTGAATAATTCCAATGCCTTTAAGTTCAGAGGGATGGCCATGCTGTTTCTTTCTGCTGATGATCTGTATGCGGCCGCATCCGGTGAGCTGCTGCCTTTTTCTGACCGGACGCTGACCTCTGTAAACGTATCCGGCTTTTGGAGCGTATTGTATTTTACCATCGGCAGTGCCAATGATCTCATCGCCCAGCTCGATTCAAAGGAACTGGATGCTGCGGCCGAGCAGCGCGCCTACGGCGATGCCTATTTTATAAGAGCATTCTGCTATTATTACCTGGTCCGTTTATATGGGGGTGTACCGCTGCGGTTGAATGCAACCGATGTTGGCTCCGACTTTTACCTTCCGCGCAGCACCGTACAACAGGTATATGCACAGATCTTTTCCGACCTGGAGAAAGCAGCTGCATTGCTGCCCCTGGCAAAAAATATTCCGGTGGCAGAACTGGGCCGAGCTTCCAAAGGGGCTGCCCAGGCCATCTATGCCCATGCCGCATTAACCTTTGGCAACCAGTTATCATTAAAAGGACAGGATGGTAGCAGTTATTATCAGAAAACGATCACCTATGCCGACTCTGTAATACAAAGCAACCAGTACCAGTTACTGGGCAATTATAAAGATCTATTTGATATCAGCCGTGAAAATGACGCCTATAATGAAGTGATCTTTGGGGTGCGGTTCATGGTGGATCAGCAGGACCGTGCCCAGCCCGCGGCAGGTTCAGAGTTTGCGCTGCGCTTTGGTGCACCCAATACCCACCAGGTTTGCGGCAATCCGCCCAACGGAGCCGGGGATGGCTCGATGCGGGTGATGCCCTGGGTAGCGGATTATTACCGCACCGGCGATTACGACTCGGTGATCGGCGGGGTAAAGGTGATCGATTACCGGAATGAAGGCGCTTTTTTTCAGAAAGGATATAACGTTACTCAGAAAAAATATTATGCAGTTTATCCCAATCTTCCTGCTGCGGATGAGGGCAGTATTACCACCCCGTTGATCAGCAAATACATTGATCCCAATGGTAAAGACGGGCGCAATAACGGGAATGATTTTTTTGTGATCCGCTTTGCGGAGATCTACCTGATAAAAGCCGAAGCGGAGAATGAACTGAACGGACCAACAGCAGCAGCACTGGAAGCCTTCAACAAAGTTAGAGCAAGGGCGAGGAATGCAAATGGCACCCAGCGGGCCGTGCCGGCTGATATTGCACCGGGGATATCCAGGGATGCATTCCGGATGAAGATCTTTGATGACCGGGGTCTTGAACTAACCGGAGAGGGACAACGTTGGTTTGACCTTGTTCGTATGCGCAGCCCGCTGAGCCCGGCACAAACCATGTTTGAATACCAGTTTAAAGAAGTGCTGTCAAAATATCCGCAGAAAATGCCAACGTATAGTACCACAACAAAAAAGTATTCCAATGAATTTGCTGTCAATGCCCCACAGATGAGTATTGAGATACCAAAGAACCTGTTATACCCCTTGCCGGCAGATGAGATTACGCAAAATCCGAATATCGGAACCGCCAATCAGAATCCCGGATGGTAATTTTAAACCCATGCATCAAAAGAAGGTCTAACTTTAAATTGAATAACGAATGTTCCGCTTTTCCGTTTTAATATGTTTATTGGGCGTTTCAGTGTTCACCCGTGCGCAGCCGAAACCCAATATCCTGCTCATTATGGCAGATGATATGGGCTATTCCGATATCGGTGCCTATGGCGGAGAAATCCGGACGCCGCATCTCGATCAGCTGGCAAAGGAAGGCATCCGTTACCGGCAGTTTTACAATGCAGCCCGGTGTTGTCCAACGCGGGCTTCCCTGCTGACGGGGCTTTACCCGCATCAGGCCGGAATGGGCTGGATGGCAGCGGCGGACCTGGGCACCGGACCTGCTTACCAGGACAACCTGAACAACGAATGCGTAACGATCGCCGAGGTATTAAAAACGGCCGGCTACCGTACCTACATGACCGGCAAATGGCATGTGACCAATGAGCGGAAGATCGATGGTGAGGTAATTGATAACTGGCCGCGGCAGCGTGGGTTTGATCGTTATTTCGGCATCATTCCCGGTGGGGCCAATTATTTCACACCGGTGCTTTACAGCGACAACCGGAAATATAAGGCCCCCGATCATTTTTATCTGACCAACGCCATCTCCGATACCAGCGTGCGCTTTTTAAAGGAGCATTTCAGCAGCAGGAAGCAGGATCCTTTCTTTATGTATGTAGCCTATACGGCACCCCACTGGCCCCTGCATGCATTGAAGGCCACCATTGATAAATATACGGCGGAATATAAAAAGGGCTGGGACGCTATAAGGGCTCAACGTTTTAAAAAACAAAAAGAGATCGGTTTGTTTGCAGCTTCAGCTGTATGCACGCCGAGGGATGCCACCGTTGCTGCATGGGACCGGCTGACGGATAAAGAACAGGAGGAAATGAGCCGGCGCATGGCCATCTATGCGGCACAGATCGATATCATGGATGAAGGGATCGGAAGGATCATACAAACACTCAGCGCAAACAATGAACTGGATAATACCCTGATCTTTTTTCTTAGCGACAACGGAGCCTGCGCCGAGTTTATCAGCAGCGGTGAAAGTAAAGCCGTGGATGGAACAGCGGCCACATTTGAAAGCTACCGGCTGCCTTGGGCAAATGTAAGCAGCACACCCTTTCAGCAGTATAAACACTTTACTCATGAAGGCGGCATTGCCACCCCGCTGATCGTGCATTGGCCAAAGGGTATTACGGCCCGCCTGAATAACCAGTTTGTTTCCGGCTACGGGCATATCACCGATATTATGGCCACCTGTGTGGCAGTGTCCGGGGCCCGGTACCCTTCCGTATTTCAGGGGCATAACATTCATCCGATGGAAGGCAAAAGCCTGCTGCCTCATTTTTCGGGACAGGCCAATAACCGGGGGCGGATCTATTGGGAACATGAGGCCAATATCGCCCTGCGCGATGGTAAGTGGAAGCTGGTAGCCAAAACACCGGAGGACGCATCGTTCTCGATGAACACGCTGCAATTGTATGACATGGATACAGATCCCACTGAAATGAACGACCTGAGCCGCAAACAACCGGAACGCGTGAAGGCATTATATGCAGACTGGGAGCAATGGGCCCGGAAAATAGGTGCGTTTCCCCTCGATACGCGGGAGTATGGGGTGCGGATGCAGGCATACCGCAGAAACATCAATGGAAATTTCGACGACAACCTGGGCGGCTGGAACGTACACCAGGCGGCGGATATGAATGGCTCGATAAGGATCGATGACAACAGCCGTATCTCCGGCAAAAAATCGGCATTCATTTCTGTGGTGCAGCCGGCAGCAAAGCCCGCTGCGCTTTCCATGCTCTGGCCTTTTAAAGCACAGCAGGGAGAACGGTTTTTGATCAAGATAAAAGCAACGGCCAATCGCAGTACGCGTTTCTTTGTACGGCTTGAAAGCACCGGTGCAGGCGCTCCAAAGGTCATTGACCAGGAATTGCAGGTTAAACCCGGGATTAAAGATTTTGAATGTACTTCAGCAGTTATTCCTGAAAACGGCACGTACCGGGTTGGGCTTTATTTTGGAACAGCCGGACCCGGCTCGCAGCTGTGGATTGACGATGTGGAACTGGTTGCTATAAAAAATAAATGATGTTACTGAAACGAATACTTTTTGTTGCAATAGTGCTGGGTGGAATGCTGCCGGTAAAAGCACAGTCTGCAAAACATGTGGTGCTGATCAGTATCGATGGGCTCCGTCCGGAATTTTACCTGGATCCTGCCTGGCAGGCCCCGCATCTGAAACAGCTGAAACAACAGGGTGTTTATGCCCGGCAGGTAGTGGGGGTATTTCCTACCGTAACCTATCCCTCGCATACATCCATCGTTACCGGTCAGCCTCCGGGAAAACATGGCATTTATTACAATGCCCCGGTTGAAGCACCAAAGGGCCGCTGGTATTGGGAAGACAGTGCAATAAAAACACCCACACTCTGGAAAGCAGTTAAGCAAGCGGGACTTACATCCGGAGCCGTAATGTGGCCGGTAACGGTTGGTGCGCCGATCGACTATAATTTTCCGGTGCGCCGGGCCGACGGTGATGAAAAAACAGACCAGCTTTCTGTAACCCGGCCGTATATTACCCCGGCTGGCATGCTGGATCAGATGGCGGCCTCCGGCAGCGGAACGCTTACTGCGGATGACTTTAAATACAGGGATGTTGATCGCACCATCGGGCGGATGGCGGCTTTTATATTTAAGCAATACCAGCCGGCATTGCTGGCCATCCATTTCATACAGGCGGATCATGCCCAGCATGAGCATGGCCGGGATGCCCCGGAAGTAAAAGAAGCCGTGGCCCTGATCGATAGTATGATCGGGCAGGTGGTTGCCACGATAAAAGAAGCCGGGCAGGCATCCAATACAACCATCATTGTAACGGGCGATCATGGATTTGTAGATGCTACGCAAAGCTTTGCACCCAATGTGCTGCTGGAAAAGAATGGACTGATCAGTGACGGGGACTGGAAGGCAAAATTTTATACGGCAGGTGGTTCCGCTTTTCTATACACAAAAAAAGCCGGTGATGCAGCCACCGCCCAACAGGTAGAAGATTTGTTACGCCGGTTGCCCCGGGGCGATCAATGGTTCCGGATTGTTACAAAGAAAGAGCTTACGGAGATCGGTGCCAACCCGGAAGTGGAACTGGCATTGGCCATGAAAAAAGGGATCGTGGCCGCCAATGCCATAAAAGGCCCGTTGATTCGTACGAAACCATTGGGCGGCGCGCATGGCTATTACCCGGATTTTGATGAGATCTATACCGGGTTTATTGCGGCGGGTTATGGTATCAAAAAAGGCAGTACACTGACGCAGCTGCGCATGCTGGATATTGCACCGCTGATCTGCCGCCTGCTGGGCATTCCTTCCATCGGCAATGGCACCAATGCTTTGCCCGATATTTTTTCAAACCGATAAAAAGTTGATCATATGACAAAAAGAACCGGGTTGTTACTGTTCGTACTGCTGTTCACAGGTATTGTTATTAAAAGCCAGGCGCAGCGCAGCAAACAGCCCAATATTGTAGTAATCATGGCAGACGACCTCGATTCGCGGCAGCTCAGCTGCTATGGTGGCCGGAATCTTAAAACCACCAACATCGACCGGCTGGCAGATCAGGGAATGCAATTCAATAACATGATTGCATCGGAGGCGATGTGTGTACCTACCCGTGCCTCACTGTTCACCGGCTTATACCCGGTACGGCACGGCTCTTATCAGAATCACAAACCGGTATATGATACCTTAAAAAGTATCGGGCATTACCTTTCCGGTTTAGGATACACGGTTGCCCTAACAGGGAAAGACCATAGCACAAAGCCCCGGACGGTGTTTCCCTTCGAGATCATAAAAGGCTTTGAACCCAATTGTGTATCCCCTACAGACGATTATTCGCTGACAGACGTAAAAGCTTTTATGAGCGGACAACAGACGCCCTTTTGCCTTTTTGTAATGAGCATCAACCCGCATGCGCCATGGACGGTGGGGGATACCACCGAGTTTGATCCGGAAAAGCTGATCCTGCCGCCACACTGGGTAGATACCAAACCCACAAGAAAGCAATTCCAGAAATACCTGGCAGAAGTGCGCAGGCTGGATAACCAGGTAGGGGAGCTGATGCAGGCGGTAAAAGAAACAGGGAAGGAAGAGAATACAGTATTTATCTTCCTTGGGGAACAGGGTGCGCAGTTTCCGGGTGCCAAATGGACGCTTTGGGATGCAGGACAAAAAAGTTCGATGATCGTGCGCTGGCCCGGTGTGGTAAAACCCAAAACGGCTACCGGTGCCATTGTACAATATGAAGATATTACGCCTACATTTATTCATATCGCAGGCGGCAATCCTGTTGCACACCTCGACGGGCGCAGCTTCCTGGGCGTACTCCAGGGCAAAACGCAGCAGGCAAGGGATGTGGCTTTTGGCATTCACAATAATTTGCCGGAAGGCCCGCCATACCCGATCCGCAGCATTCGCGACGGCCGGTATAAGTTATTGCTGAATCTTACACCCGGTAAAAATTATCACATTAAGTACATGATGAATCCCAAAAATGCTTATTGGGTGAGCTGGAAGGAAAAAGCTGCAACATCTCCAAAAGATAAAATACTGGTGGAACGCAATATTCACCGGCCCGCTTTGGAATTTTATGACCTTAAAAACGACCCCTATGAGTTGCACAACCTGGCCGGCGATAAAAAATATGCAGCACAGATAGCCGCATACCGGAAAAAGCTGGAAGGCTGGATGAAACAACAGGGCGATCCGGGCGCAGCACTGGACGTACCATTTGAACGGAAATAATCTTATGGCAAAGCTGGAACAGATTTCAAATTAAACTCCTGAACACAAAAAGATGAAAAAAACAAGATGGCTCATTTTAATGGTTGTAGGCCTGTGGACCGCGGTTGCGGAAGCGCAGCAACGGCCCAATATTATTTTTATTATGGCCGATGACCTGGGATCGGCCGAGCTGGGATGCTATGGCAATACGTTTAACGAAACCCCAAACCTGGACAAGCTGGCCGGTGAAGGGGCACGGTTTACACAGGCGTATTCGGCAGCGCCCATTTGTTCGCCCTCGCGTGCCGGCATCATGACCGGTCAGTACCCCGCCCGGGTACGGATCACGGATTTCCTGGATAACAATGCCGACCGTTACCTGGACCCCGCAAAATCTTTTACCATTAACCGGGCTCTGTCGGCAGCGGGATATCATACCGGCATTATTGGCAAATGGCACCTCGATACAAAATTCGATGCCCCGAAGGGCAACCCGCAGCAGCATGGCTTTGATGAGGTGATCGGATCCGAAACAGAATACATCGCAGACGGGGATTATTTTTATCCCTATGACAAAATCAGTACATTCAATACCGGTGCAGCAGGAGAATATCTTACCGACCGCCAATGCAGTGAAGCGTCTAAATTCATCCTGCGCAATAAGGCGAAGCCATTCTTTCTTTATCTTACCTTTTACAGCGTACATACCAAACTGGATGCCCCTGAGGCCCTGGTAAAAAAGTATAAAACAAAGTTTGATGCGAAATATGGTACAGGAAAAGCAGCAGCCTTGTTTGGCCCGCAGAATGAACGGCACGAGGCGGATCACCTGGATAATCCCTATCTCGCAGCCATGATCGAACGGATCGACGCGGGCGTGGGAACAGTTATGGAAACGCTGAAAAAAGCAGGGATCGATAAAAATACACTGGTGATCTTTTTCTCGGACAATGGCGGCGTATGGCACCTGGGCAACAATGGGATACTGCGTGCCGGCAAGTCCTGGCTGTATGAAGGCGGTATCCGTGAAAACCTGATTGCGCGCTGGCCGGCAACCATCCGGCCGCAGACCAAGGTTGATACCCGGGTAATGGCTACCGATTTTTACCCAACCTTCCTGGAGCTGGCGCAAACAAAAAACCGGAAAGACAACCTGCTGGATGGCAAGAGTATGGTGCCGCTGCTGAAAGGAAAAGCCATAGCAGAGCGCGAACCGTTTTTTTGGCACTATCCCTCGGAAACCGGCCGCTGGGTAAACCGCATGTGCAGTGCGGTACGGGATGGAGACTATAAGTTGCTGTATTTTTATAAAGCGGATCGTACAGAATTATATAACCTGAAAAATGATCCTTCGGAACAAACCGATCTTGCGGCGCAGATGCCCGGAAAAGCAGCTGAGCTAAAAAAGAAACTGGATCAGTGGCTAAAGGAAGTGGATGCGGAAGTGCCGGATACTGTAGTAAAAAAGAAAGCAAAAAAGTAAATGGATTGAAGGGCGGATTACATAACACCAACAGGGATGGCTTCTGCTGTCTTTTTATAAAGCATGGCCGCCTGTGCGCCTTAGTGCTATTGCTGGTATTATGGTCGCCCTTGTTACACGCACAACAGCTGCTGTTTAAAAATTACAGCGTTCGGAACGGCATGTCTTCCAATACCGTTTGGAATATTCTGCAGGATGACCAGGGGTATATCTGGTTCGGTACCAAGAACGGGTTGAACCGGTTTGACGGTTATACCTTTAAAATATACCAGGTACGGGAAGATAAGGACCATGCAGACAACAGCCTGATCCATTCTGTTTGCAAGATCAGCAGTACCACCTTTTGGGTGGGAACGGAAGAAGGGCTTTATTCCTTTGATCTGGCCCGTGAAAAATTCACACCGGTCGCCTTTGCAAAGAAAGACCTGATCTTCGATATCCTGAAGTCATCCAGGGGAGAAACCTGGGTGGCAACCCGCAGCAATGGCGTATACCGGTTTGATCCCCATTCGAACACAGTGCTTAACTACCGCGCCGGCACCGGTGGTCTTTCGTTAAACCAGGTACGGAAACTGGCGGAAGACGCCAGCGGTCACATCTGGATGGGTACTTTTGGAGAAGGGATTGATGTGCTGGACCCCGCAACCAACCGTTTTGTGCATCATAAGGCAGGAACCGGAGCCTTATCCAGCAACTTCATCCTTTCGCTTTATAAGGATCCCGAAGGCAATATATGGGCCGGCACGCTCTCCGGGGGATTGAATAAATGGATCGTAAAAGAACGGCGCTTCCAGGTATTTCGTGCAGGCGGCAACGGATCAATCAGCGACGATATCGTGCGTGCCATTTATCAGCCCATGCCCGGGCAGGTATATGTGGCCACCGAGAAAGGATTGAATGTATTGAACACGGCCACGGGTACCTTTACACAATATAAAAACAACCGTGGAGACCCTTATGCCATCAGCGACAATGCGATCTATTCTATTTATGAAGACCGGCAGGGAGGGATATGGGTAGGTACGTATTTTGGTGGCGTGAATTATTTTTCACCGGCCGATGCCTCGTTTGAGCTGTACTATCCCAATGGCAGCACGGATGGACTTTCCGGCAGCGCTGTAAGCTGTTTCCTCGAAGACCGCCCCGGCAATTTTTGGGTGGGCACAGAAAATGGCGGATTAAATTATTTTGAAACGGCCACCGGTAAATTCTATAAATATCCGTTTCCTCCGTACACGCAACCGCTTTCCTATTCCAATATCCATGCCTTATACAAGGACCGGAACAACCGCCTTTGGGTGGGTACGTTTTCCGGGGGATTGAACAGGGTTGATCTGAACACAGGGGTGGTTACACAGTATCATCACAACCCGGCTGATCCGGGTAGTATCAGCTCCAATAGTATCTACAGTATTTATGAAGACCGCAGTGGTATGCTTTGGATCGGAACCGTAAAGGGATTGAATGTTTTTGATCCGGTAAAGCAACAATTTACAACGATTACGGATATGGATCTGCACAACAGCTGTATCTATAAAGTGTGGGAGGACGCCGGCCGCTCCCTGTGGATTGCAACCTATGAAAACGGACTGTTAAAGAAAGATTTTAAAACGGGGAAATGGCAGCAGTTCCGTACCGCGCGTGATGCGGAATCGATCAGTTCCAATAAGATCATTTCCCTGTACGATGATCCGGAAGGCCGGCTGTGGGCTGGTACCGATGGCGGCGGGCTGAACAGGCTGGATAAACGGACCGGCAAATTTAAACGGTACGGACAGGAACAGGGCATCAGCAATGTGGTGTTTGGGATTGTGCCGGATGACCAGGGTTATTTATGGCTGTCTACCAATAACGGGTTGCTCCGCTTCTCGGAAAAAGAAGCGAAAGTGTGGTCCTATACCGGGCTCAACAGCCTGCAGGGAAAACTCTATAATTATAACGCCTATTACCGGGCCCGGGATGGCCGCATTTTCCTGGGGGGCATCAATGGGTTTAATGCATTTTACCCGGAAAAGATCCGTACAGCAACGTCCGGAAGCAACCTGATCCTTACCAGCTTTAAGATCTTTGATCATGAACCGGACCTGGATGATAAGAAAAGTGCCCTGCAACAGCTGGTTGGGTTTACGCGTAAAATCCAGTTATCGTACAGGCAGTCCGTCATCAGTTTTGAATATGCACTGTTGGATTTTAAAGACCCCGGCAAAATAAAATATGCCTACAAAATGGAAGGGTTCGATAACCAGTGGAACAATGTAGGTACGCAGCGGGTAGCTACCTATACCAACCTGCCTCCCGGCACCTATACGTTTAAAGTCAAAGCCACCGATATCTACGGCAACTGGAATGATAAAGAAATATCGGTAGATGTACGGGTGCGGCCTCCGTTTTACAGGACCAATCTGGCCTATATCCTCTATGCTGCATTGCTGGTAGCGGCCATTTTTTTATTGCGCAACTATTATAAACGGCGTGAGATCCGGAAAAATGAAGTACGGCTGGAAAAAATGAAAGTACAGCGGGAAAAGGAATTCTATCAGCAGAAAATGGATTTCTTTACCACCATGGCACATGAAATACGAACCCCGCTTTCGCTGATCATGGCGCCCCTTGAGAATCTGAAAGATGCAGCGCTCCAGCATGAGCAACGGCAACAGCTGAAGGTGATGGAGGAGAACAGCGAACGCCTCCAGTCGCTGGTGAACCAGTTGCTTGATTTTCGAAGGATCGAGAGTGATATTTATACCATACGCAAAGAACCGGTAGAACTGATCTCTTTTGTTCAGGCGCTGTATGCCCGTTTTGGTGCCATTGCCGTACAAAAGAAACTGCAGTTCCTGTTAACAACAGATGTGGACCGGCTTACGATTGATGCAGATCCCGAAGCACTGCAGAAGATCCTCAACAATCTACTGATGAATGCTTTTAAATTTGCGGCCACAACTGTAGAGCTCCGGGTATGCCAGCAGAAGCCGGATGCGAAAGGACAGGGGGCGGTATCCGTTCAGGTAAAAGACGATGGCATCGGTATACCCGAAGCAGAACTTACAGCAGTGTTTAAACCCTTTTATAAAGTGACGGGTGCAGGCGGACAGTTGAACAATATCGGTGGCACGGGTATCGGGCTGTCGCTGGCAAAAGCACTGGCGGAGAAACATTCAGGGGCACTAACCGCCGTAAACGGAAAAGATGGCTTTACGACGTTTATGCTCGTGCTCCCTTTTGAAACAGTTGTAAAGGATGAAGCGGCTGTATTGCCGGCCGGGGATGTGGCAATGGACGGTGACGCAGGAGGACCAACCATTCTGGTGGTGGAGGATGATCTGAATATGCTCGATTTTATTTCGGCCAGTCTCAAAGCCGAGGGCTATCAGACCTGTTGTGCGATCAATGGAAAGGAAGCACTGGGCATTTTGCAGGCCCGGCAGATCGAACTGGTATTGTCGGATGTGATGATGCCCGAAATGGATGGCATTACGCTCTGCCGGCGGATCAGGGAACAGATCAGCAGCAGCCATGTACCGGTAGTGCTGCTTACGGCCAGAAGTACTACGGATGCTGAATTGCAGGCGCTGGAAAGCGGTGCTGATGCCTATATCATGAAGCCCTTCAAATGGAAACAGATCGCGGCAACGATAAAGAACCTGCTGGAAACAAGGACCCGCCTGAAAGAGAAATTCAGTGCTCATCCCTTTGTGGAAGCCGATACCCTGTACAATAATCCCAGCGACCAGGTGTTTATCGAAAAGATCACCGCTATTATTGAAGAGCGCCTGGATGATTACCAGCTATCGGTAGAAGAGCTCAGCAAGGCGGTGGCCATGAGCCGTTCCACATTGCATAAAAAACTAAAGGCGATTTCAGGGAACAGTCCGAATGAATTCATCCGGGTGATCCGTTTAAAAGAAGCCGCCAAGTTATTATTATCCGGTAAGTGCAATGTTTCTGAAGCCGGGTACCGTACCGGTTTTAATTCACCCTCCTATTTTACCAAATGTTTTACGCTTCAGTTTGGCGTAACACCCCGTGAATTTGTAGAAAAATATCTGTCAGACCATGCATATAAAGATTCCGTTTTCCGGAAAGATCAGGCATAGCGCCTGCCTCCTGTTCCTGTGTTCTTTTTGGTTGCTTCAGGCCCGCGCCCAGCAGGCACCGCCCAATATTGTCATCATTGTAGCCGATGATATGGGTTGGGGAGATGTGGGTTTTCACGGCAGTGAGATCCGTACGCCGCATATAGATCAGCTGGCACGGGAAGGGGTGGTGCTGAACCGGTATTATGTAAGTCCGATCTGTTCGCCAACGCGCACCGGTATCATGACCGGCCGGTTGCCGGAACGCTATGGACTCCGGGAGAACGTGATCGCCCCATGGCTGGATTTTGGGGTAGATACAGCGGCCGAATTCCTGCCGCAAATGCTGGCACAGGCCGGGTATAAAAACCGGGCAGCCGTCGGTAAGTGGCACCTGGGACATTCCAGGCGCAAATACCTGCCCCTGAGCCGCGGATTTACTCATTTTTACGGGCACTATAACGGTGCGATCGACTACTTCACCCATATGCGCGAAGGAGAACTGGACTGGCACAACGATTGGGAAACATCAAAAGACACCGGTTATACTACGGACCTGATCACAAAAGAAGCGGTACAATGCATCAATCATTATAAAAAACAGGGGCCTTTCTTTTTATATGTAGCGTATAACGCACCGCATGGCCCGTTGCAGGCAAAAGAGGCGGATCTTATTCAGAATGGTTTTGATCCGTCAAAACCGGTTTTTGGTAAAGAACAGACGGGCAACGAAGGGGCCATAGGAAGAGGTAATACGCGCCGGCAGACTTATGCGGCGATGGTTACAGCAATGGACCTGGGTATCGGTCGTATATTAGAGGCACTCCGGGCAGCGGGTATCGATGAAAACACCCTGGTATTGTTCCAGAGCGATAACGGTGCAGCTCAAAAGGAGGGCGGGCGGAACCAACCCTTGCGGGGCTTTAAATTCCAGGAATGGGAGGGCGGTGTACGGGTGCCTGCTGTAATCCGTTGGCCGGCTGGGTTCAAGGGCGGCTGGACCTCCAACCAGGTAATGGGGTATATCGATATTGCTCCCACGCTCCGTGAGATTGCAGGGATAAAGGCACCTCCTCCGCAGCCTTATGACGGGATCTCTGTTTTAAAGAACCTGCGGGAGCAAAAGAACAGTACCCGGGAATTTTATCTCGGAAACGGAGCATTGATCAAAGATGGATGGAAACTGGTAATACCCAGATCTGCGGATGCTGATGGTGCAGCAACGCTGCAGCTGTTTGCGATTGACCAGGATCCATACGAAAAAGAAAACCGGGCCTCACAATATCCCGAACAGGTAAAGGTATTGCTTGAACGGTCAAAAAAATACCAGGCCATCATATCTGCGGAGAAAGTGCCGCCCTATGAACAGGGTAAAAAAGCATTTAAGGCGCCCTCCAATTGGGATATCCGGGAATAATCCGGATTTTTTTGACAATTGTCAGACATTGACAAACAGGAATTTATTGTCAAAACAGATACTAAAATGGTATATTTTTCGTTTAATGTTCAAATTGGCGTGCTATGGCAAAAATATACCAGATAGAAAACAGTGTACTGAAAATTGCTGTTTCAGAAAAAGGTGCGGAACTGCAAAGTCTGATTGACAGAAGTACCGGGCAGGAGTATATGTGGGACGGTAACCCGGAAGTGTGGGGCAAGCATTCTCCCGTGTTGTTCCCGATCGTGGGCGCACTCAAAGATAATACCTATGAATATGACGGGCAGCGGTATCATCTGAATCGTCATGGCTTTGCGCGTGAAATGAATTTTTTGCCCGTAGGACAATTGGCAGATGAATTGATTTTTGCATTGAAAAGCACTGCTGACACATTACAGCTTTACCCTTTTGAATTTGATTTCAAATTAAAATACCGGCTTGAAGGAAAAACGTTGTATGTTACCTATGATGTAACCAATACCGGCGATAAGAAAATGTGGTTTTCTGTGGGTGGCCATCCCGCATTTAAATTGCCGCTTTTTAAGGGCGATGCGTATGTGGAGTATGCACTTGAATTTGAAGAAAAAGAAAATGCCGGAAGATGGCCGATTGAAGAAGGGGGACTGCTGGCGCAGGAACCCATTCCCTTTTTTAACCATACCAATATTTTGCGTTTAAACAAAGGCTTGTTTGCCAAAGATGCAATAGTATTAAAGGATCTGAAATCGCGGAAGCTAACGTTGCGTGCCGATAAAACCGGCAAGGGATTTGATTTCAGCTGGGAAGGTTTCCCCTACCTGGGTATATGGGCTGCTCCCGGGGCTGATTTTGTTTGCATTGAACCCTGGTGCGGTATTGCAGATACCGTAGGCACCGGTCAGGATCTTACAAAGAAAGAAGGCATTCATACACTGGAACCCGGTCAGCATTTTGAACGAACCTGGTCCGTAACCATAATTTCATAAAGGGGCTGGCAGACACAAAAAAAGTTTTGCTATTTTTAGACAGGTTAATAACCAGGTTTCCTGGTTCCGGTTAAAAAAAGCGGATGCATTTATTTAAACGAAAAAAAGAAGAAAAAAGCTTTTGCGAAAAAGTGCTCGAGGATGAATCGGCGTATGAGATTCAAACAAAAGAAGAAAGTCTGCATTTCCTGATCGCTTTTTTTGCAGATCTGCGGCCGCCGAAAAATGAACAGCACCTGGCAGATGAACGGATGAAGGATATGATCCTTTTCCTGGAAGCGCACCCAACCCTTGTTTCGATATTGCAGCAAGCCATCCTTGTACAGCTGATCAATACCCGGCTGGAAGGCGCGTTTACCGAAAGCGGTATTCCGCTCAGCAGCGGTTTCTGGGATGAACTGACGGGCAAGCTTAAACATAAGATACTCCCCAAAGAACAGGATAAGGATGATTTTGTGTATGTGCTGGACCGGGTCTTTCATAAAAAAAGGGACCATGTGTGGATCGAGGTCATCCGGCGCGCTACCTGGATCAGTTTTTTTGAGTTGCTGCAATTTACACTGCAGGCGAAAGACCCGCGTTTAACAGAACACCTGGTAGACGCCCTGACCGTATTGTCTTTTCAGGTGGCGAACGACGGACTCGAAAAAGAAATTGCGGATTACATCGCTCCTTTCTACTCGATACGGGAAAATCCTTTCCTGTTGCAAAGCCGGTTGCTGCACGATCTGCAGCAGCAGGTAAAAAACGATCCTTACAATATCCGGGAAGTAACCACCCGGCTAAAACAGGTGCTCTTTGAAATTGAGAATGAGATCCGCTATATCCGCCAGCATCAGGACCAGCGGGGTACCAGTATCCGGCAAAGCTACCTGCTGCTGATCCTGAGCGCCCGTATTGAACGCATGCAGATCCTGCTGGATACGATCGATAACGACGATCATTTTGATGTAGGCCGGTTTGTTGATCTTTTTAAACTGCTGGTGCGTAATGAAAACCTTAAAAACAGCATTCGCCAGTTTATTTCGCAGGGGGTAGGCTATATCGCTTACCAGATTGCAGAACATAAAGGACAAAAGGGGGGAAAGTACATTACAACTACACGCAGGGATTATCTGAATATGCTGGTCAGCGCCATGTGGGGCGGGCTCATTATCTGTTTTGTAACCATTGCAAAAAATATCCTGAGCAAGCTGCATTATGCTTATTTCTGGCAGGGCTTCTGGTATAGTGTAAACTACAGTGCCGGGTTTGTGCTGATTGATCAAACCGGTTCTACGCTGGCTACCAAACAACCCGCCTTTACCGCAAATGCTGTAGCCGTTTCGCTGGATTCCAAAAAGAACCAGGATCAGCCCGATCTTCAAAGCCTGGCGCTTACCGTAGCCAAAGTGATCCGGAGTCAAACCGCCTCTTTTGTCGGAAACCTGGTCATTGTATTTCCGGGCACCTATCTGCTGGCATGGGGCTACCATCAGATAATGGGGCAAAAGCTGGTGGCGGGTAAAGCCGCCTTTATGCTGTTGCAGGAGCAGCATCCGTTTAAAAGTCTCTCCTTACTGTATGCCTGCAATACCGGTGTGTTTTTGTTTTTAAGCGGCATCATTGCAGGATATGTACAGAACAAGATCCGGTTCAGCAAAATAGGCAGCCGGTTAAAAAATCATCCCGGCTTGCATCGCAGTACCTCGGTAGCAAAAAGGAGATGGTGGGCCGGCTTTATTGAAAAAAATGCAGGGGCTTACGCCGGCAATATCAGTTTGGGTTTTTTCCTGGGAATGGCGGCCAATGTGGGCAAAATATTTGGCGTGCCCTTCGATATCCGGCATATCACTATTTCATCGGGCAATATGGCCATCGGTGTTTATGGTCTCGGCATTGGAAATATTCCAAGGGGATACCTGTTAACCGTATTCCTGGGTGTATTGGGGATCGGGTTCTTCAATTTCCTGGTTAGTTTTTCACTGGCTTTTTTTGTAGCGGTGAAATCAAGAGGCATTCAATTGCGGCGTTATCCGGAACTGATCGGCATCATCCTGCGGCATTTCTTTAAAAATCCCTTATCCTTTATCATTCCGTCTCGCGGAGCCTGACAGCGGTAATCTGCCGCAGTTCGGCTATTTTTGTTGGATTGAGGTTGTTTATAACATCATTTATGACAAAGAAGACAGGTATTCTTTTTGTGGCCATACTATTTGCGCTGGTGTCCCTTGCGCAGGAGAAGGTAACCCTCAGCGGTACCATAAAGTCGGCCGCCAGCGGGGAAACATTGATCAATGCCAGTGTGGAAATACAGGGCGGGGTTTCGGGAACTACTTCCAATGAGTATGGATTTTATTCGCTTACCCTTTCAAAGGGGAGTTACACTGTTGCATATTCTGCTGTTGGTTATGAAACCGTAACGGAAACCATCCGGCTGGATGGTAACAAAGTGCAAAATGTTTTATTGCCAGACCAGGTGGTGAACCTCGATGATGTGCAGGTAACCGCCAATACAAAGGGCCGTACCATACGGGGTACGCAGATGGGGGTGGAACGGTTAACCATGAAGGAGATCAATACCATCCCGATGTTGCTGGGAGAACGGGATATTTTAAAAGCAATTCAGCTGCTGCCGGGCATCAAATCGGCAGGTGACGGAAACAGCGGGTTTTATGTAAGAGGTGGGTCCACCGATCAGAACCTGATCCTGCTGGATGAAGCCAATGTATACAATGCCTCGCATCTCATGGGGTTCTTTTCTACTTTTAACTCAGACATTGTAAAGGATGTAACCGTATATAAAGGCGGTATGCCGGCACAATATGGCGGCCGGCTTTCATCCGTGCTGGATGTAAAGATGAATGAAGGCAATAACCAGCGGTATGCCGTAAGCGGTGGTGTGGGGCTGATTTCGGCAAAACTCAATGTGGAAGGACCCATACAGGAAGACCGGTCCTCTTTCCTGGTATCGGGCAGGCGTACTTATGCCGATCTGCTGCTGCCGGTCTTCGGTGATTCTACCAATAAAAATACCCGCCTGTTTTTTTACGACATCAATGCCAAGATGAACTATACCCTTGGGGAAAAAGACCGGTTATACCTTTCGGGTTACCTGGGCAGGGATGTGCTAAAGCTGGAAAAACAATTTGGGATGGATTGGGGAAACAAAACCGGAACCTTACGCTGGAATCATATTTTTAACGACCGGCTTTTCTCCAATACTTCTTTTATCTACAGCGATTTTAACTACAATATCGCCATCAATAATGCCAACAATGATCTGAACATTTTTTCACAGATCCGGGACCTCAATCTGAAGGAAGAAGTGCAATGGTATGCCGGCTCCCGTCATTCGCTCCGCTTCGGATTCAATTCCATTTATCATACCATTACTCCCGGAGAGATCACCAGTTCCGGCAAAACAAGTTATAATAACCTGTATTTGCAGGACCGCTATTCCTGGGAAACAGCCGTTTTTGCCACCGATACCTGGAGCGCGGCTTCCTGGCTGAACCTGACCTTTGGAATGCGTCTTTCTTCCTTTGCCATTTTTGGGCCGGGTGATTTTTATGAAGTGGAACGGAACGGAACCATTACAGATACGTTGAACTACCGGAAAGGGGCGCTTGTAAAAAATTACTGGAACCTGGAGCCCCGGATCGCGGCCAGCTTTATCTTAAATAACAGCACATCGCTAAAAGCGTCCTATGCCCGTAATGCGCAGAACCTGCACCTGATCTCCAATTCGGCAGCGAACTTCCCTACCGATAAATGGGTGGCCAGTACCAATAGCATTAAGCCGGAGCTGGTGGATATTTATTCGCTGGGTTGGTATAAAAATCTTTCCGGGAACCGGTATGAGCTCACCGCTGAAACGTATTATAAAACATTTCAGAACCAGATCGACTACCGCACCGGTGCCGATGTATATACCAATGACGCCATAGAAACACAGTTGCTGTCGGGTATCGGAAGGGCCTATGGCCTGGAATTGCTGCTGAAAAAAAAGCAGGGCCGGCTTACCGGCTGGATCGGATATACCCTTTCCAAAACCGAAAGAAAGATTGACGGCATCAATGACGGTGAATGGTATAATGCCCGGCAGGACCGCACCCATGATGTGGCAATTGTAACCAATTACCAGCTGAATAAAAAATGGAACTTCTCTGCCAACTGGGTCTATTATACCGGTGATGCGGTTACATTTCCCAGCGGAAAATATGTGATCGATAAACAGATCGTATTCTACTACACAAAGCGCAACGCCTACCGCATGCCGGCTTATCACCGGCTGGATCTGGGCGCTACGCGGCAGCTGAGAACCCGGCGGAAAAATACTTCTTCGGAGCTGGCCTTCAGTCTCTTTAATGCCTACGGACGGGAAAATGCCTACCTGATCACCTTTCAGCAGAACGAGAAAAATCCCGATGTAACGGAAGCGCAGCAGACGTCCCTTTTTCGCTTTGTTCCGTCTATTTCCTGGCATTTTAAATTTTAGGTCAACATGAATCGATATCCCCTTTTTATTTACGGTTTGCTGAGCTGCCTGCTCTTTATCACCACGGGGTGTCAGAAGGTGATACAGGTAGACATCAACAACGTTCATAAAAAATATGTGATTGAAGGAACAGTGACGGATAACGCCGATTCTTACAGCGTTACTATTTCTAAAACACTGAACATTTCGGATCCCAATCTTTTTGAAGGCGTGGAAGATGCAGTTGTAACCATTGCCGAAAACGGCAAAACGCCCATCGTATTGCAGCATAAGGGTAACGGGCTTTATCGCGCCAATGCAGCCGGTAAACCGGGGGCTACGTATCATTTAGCAGTAAAAGCAGGAAACGAAATTTTTACAGCCACCTCTACCATGCCGAAGAAAGTGCCCCTGGATTCGTTGTATACAACCAGCCGGGTATTTGTGGGAAGGGAGCAGCTGATTGCTACGGTAGAGTTCAAGGATCCGCCGGGAGAAGGGAATGCATACCGGTTTACACAATTTGTAGACGGACGTAAAGAAAATACGATTTTTGTAACCAATGACAAATTGATTGATGGCCGGAACGTTGTGTATGAGTTACTGATCTTTTCGGGCAATGATGGGTCTGACCTGAAAAAAGGAGATAACCTGCGTGTGGAAATGCGTTGCATCAATAAGGATAACTATGATTTCTGGTACAGTTTAACCCAAAGCGGGTCAGGGCAAAACCAGAGTGCATCCCCGGGAAATCCGGTTTCAAATATCCGCGGCGGCGCATTGGGCTATTTTAGTGCCAACACCTTTGATAAAAAAGAGATCTACGTTAAATAAACGATCGGATTGCTGTATTAAACTGTAAACAATGAAGCCATCACATATCGAACATATCGGTTTGGCCGTTCGCAACCTGGAAGAAAGTATCCGTTACTGGGAAGAAGTATTCGGGTTGCAGTGCTACCGGGTAGAAGAAGTGGCCGACCAGAAAGTACGAACGGCCTTTTTTAAGATAGGGGATACCAAAATAGAGTTACTTGAATCCATGGATGCCGAAGGGCCCGTTGCCAGGTTTATTGAAAAAAGAGGCGAGGGCGTGCATCATATTGCGTTTGCTGTTGACCATATAGAAGACGCTTTGCAGGCTGTGCAGGAAAAGGGCATTACGCTTATAGATAAAGAACCGCGCCCAGGTGCCGAGGGGTTGCAGATCGCGTTTTTGCACCCAAAATCTACCTATGGAGTTCTTACAGAATTGTGCTCAAAATCAACAAATGAAAAGTAAATGGAATGGAATGCTCCGGTATAGCGGAGGATGGATGCTGATTGTTTTTTTCTTTCTTGCAAATGGCACAATTGCCCAGCAGCGAGACTATGCGCAGGAATATGCATTGCTCAAAACGCAAATCATAAAACAGTATTACAAACCGGAGCTGAAGTATTACACAGAGCACGCACCGGCCCGTACGGACGACCGCAAGGTTTCCTATCTCTGGCCGCTTTGCGCGCTGTTTGAAGCGTACCAGGCAGGCGCTGCACTGGAAAGCGGATCAAGGGATATGGAGCAAACCTTTGGGGTCATCCGGAAGTATAATGATCTGAGGCCCCCGGCGCCCGGTTACGCCTCTTATCCTCCGGAGCTGGGTGGCGGAGACCGTTTTTATGACGACAATCAATGGATCGGCATTACGGCAATGCGCCAGTATGAAACCACAAAAGATCCGCAATGGCTGAAGGTTGCAACAGGAATCTACCGTTTTATGATGACCGGGCTGGATACGGTTTCCGGCGGCGGGCTTTACTGGCAGGAGGGAAATAAACGCACTAAAAATACCTGCAGTAACGGCCCCGGCATCCTGCTGGCACTTCAGCTTTACAAGGCAACCGGTGATCGCACATATTTAAAAACGGCGACGGCATTGTACCAATGGGTGAATCGCTGGCTCCGCACACCGGAGGGGCTGTATTACGACAACCTGAAGTTAAAAGATCGCCGGATCGACCAGCGCGTTTATTCTTATAATACCGGAACCATGCTGGAAGCGAACGTACTTTTTTATGAGCTAACAAAGGATCAGGCCTATCTCACCACTGCCCAAAAAATGGCTGCGAGTGCTGATGCATATTTTCTGAAGAACCAGGAGCTGAAAGATAATTTCTGGTTCAATGCCGTATTAATGCGGGGCTTTCTGCGTCTTTGGCGCATTGATAAAGATCCACGTTACCTCGAAGCTTTCCGGCAGGCGGTGGATCATGCCATTGCCCATAAAACTGCGCTGGGTTTGATAGGTAAGGATGAAAAATCCCAGAACCTGGTACCCCAGGGCGGCATGTTGGAGCTGCTGGCACATATGGCAGTATTGCAAAAGCAGGGTGTTATAAAATAATCAACTATTTTTACGCCAAATTTCTGTATTGCAGCTAACAAAAAAACATAAAACAACTGCACAATTCCTTGCGCTGGTGCTGCTGGTTTTTTTTAGTTTCCTGATGCTGGAGATCACCCTACGCTATATCCCGTTCAGTTCTACCGCATCCTTCCTGCAGATAAAGCAAACCGAAGTGGCAGGCCTGTGGTATTATCTCCCGGTATTTTATACCCATGTATATACTTCGGTCTTTTGCCTGCTGGCAGGCTTCACCCAGTTTAGCCCATACCTGCTCCGGAATCAACCGAAGACACACCGCATGCTGGGATATGTATACGTAGTGGTGGTATTGTTTTTTTCGGCGCCCACCGGTTTTGTAATGGGAGTACATGCCAACGGAGGCTGGGTGGCCATATTGTTCTTTACCATCCTGTCGGTATTTTGGTGGGTGTTTACATTACGGGCTGTAATGGCTGTAAGACAACGGGATTTCAGGCAACACCGGTTCATGATGATCCGGAGCTATGCCCTCGCGGTATCGGCCATTACACTGCGGTTATGGAAATGGGCCCTGGTACAGCTTTTTCATCCGGCCCCCATGGATGTATACATCATTGTGGCCGGATTGGGATGGATCCCGAACTGGTTGTGCGCAGAATATATTATTTATAAAATCAAATCAAAATGAAATACGCTTATTCCCCGATCCTGCTTGTTGTTATCCTGCTTTTTGCCTGTAACTCAAAAAAGAAACCGGTTAACGCCGGTGCACCTGCCGCACTGGCACAGGAGCTGCCGCCCGAACAGCATACGGATCTTTATGGTAATTGGGTGGGGGATTTTGTAGGTATGTCAGACGGGGCACCCGATTATGAAGATGTGGCCCGGATCAATATCCGGCTTAGCCGCATTACTGCAGAAGGAGTGGAGGGCAAAAGTGTGGTAAAGGGAAATGACCGGCCCATGAAGGGAACGCTGACCCTTACCGGCAATAAATATTCCTTTTTGATGGATGAACCCGGCAGCGACCGGCATGATGGACGTTTTGAATTTGTTATCATAGGCGATACATTGAAAGGGAAATGGAAGGCCTATAAGGCAACAGAAGTAAAGAACCCGGTAAAGGAGTTTACCCTTGTAAAAAAGCCATTTCTTTATAACGCCAACCTGATGCTTCCTGAGGGTTGGGAGTATGTAGATTATGAAAACGGAAAAAGCCAGACGGAGCTTTATACCAACGAAGATGGTACGGTAGATACTTCAATAAACAAGGTTTACCGGGCGGCTTCGGAAGAAGTATACAAATTAAACGGATCTGCCAGCGAACTGACGGAAAAGCAACTCAAAAACCTGAAAAAACTGGATCTGGAGATTATCCGCAATACCATTTTTGCGCGGCACGGGTACTCATTTAAAAGTAAGGGCGTACGGCAGTTTTTTGACCAGGTAGACTGGTATGTTCCGGTAACCAACAATATTGACGGCGTACTTACGGAGGTGGAGCAAAAAAATGTGGCTACGCTAAAGCGGTTTGAAAAATACGCCCAGGACAACTACGATACGTTTGGCCGCTGACCGGCAGCGGCAAGATGTTGATCGGGATCATGGGAAGATTTTTTTGAAATCATAGGTGCTTTGATTAGTTTTACATCCGAATTGTAAAATAACATGGAATGCACATTTGGAAAGTCTGTTGGTTATGTTCCGGAGACTTTTGATTTTCAGCTGACCCAACCACTGGCACACCTGGTTTTGCAATCTCTTTTGATTTAAGAAATATGAAACTATTGATGAAAGGGACCGCCCCTAAGGAGCGCTCTGTTTTTATGAGGAAGGGATACTGCTTATTGGGTTCCCTGGCTTTGCTGCTGCTTTTTTCCTGTAATGACGCGGATACAAAAGGACAAAAACTGGGGGCAGACCTTAATATCCCGGATTCTGTGCAGATCAATTTAAAAGATCCGCAGAAGGAAAAAGAGAGGGAAAAGGAAAAAAAGAAACGGATCTTTATGACCTTCGACGATGGGCCGAACCTGGGTACCCGTAACCTGTTAACCATCCTGAAGGAGGAAAAGATACCGGCCACGATGTTTTTGATCGGGTTGCATACCGGCGCCAGCCCTGAGCAAAAACTCATGTGGGAACAACTGCAGCGCTTTCCGGGCATCGAACTCTTCAACCACAGCTATTCGCATGCCTGGAGAAACAAGTTCACCAGTTTTTATAAAAACCCGGATTCGGTTATTTCCGATTTTAACCGCGCGCAGGCCATGATGATGCTGAAAGAGCCCATCGCCCGTACCCCCGGCCGCAATGCCTGGCGGATCGATAGCATCAGCCGCACGGATCTCTTAAAGAACAAATCGGTAATCGACTCGCTCCAGAAAAAAGGCGGCTATGTACTCATTGGCTGGGACCTGGAGTGGGAGTTCAATCATAAGAACTCGCAGGCTGTGCAAAGCCCGGATCAGCTGATGGCACAGGTAGACCACTTGTTTGCCTCCAATAAAACACTGAAACCGGATAACCTGGTCATCCTGGCACATGATCAGATGTGGCGGACCTCTGCCGATTCGCTGAAACTGCATGAATTTATCCGGAAATTAAAAACAAAGTCAGATTACGAGCTGGCCGTTATTACCGAATATCCCGGTGTAAAAGAAGCGCTGGTCAATCAAAAACGTTTCTGATCACAAAAACCGTAAATAAAGAAGGCAGGTGGTAGCTCCACCTGCCTTTTTGTTGCCGGCACTAACCATTTTTTGTATAAATTCGTCCGTATTAAACTAAATGCATTAGGTAAAATGAAAAAGTGCTTTATTGTTGGGTTCATGCTATTGGTGACGTTCAACCTGTTGGCGGCAAAAGTAGATACGCTGGAAGTATACAGTGCTTCCATGAAAAAGAATATTAAAACCTGCGTAGTATTGCCGGATGGTTATACAAAGGCTAAAAAGTATCCGGTGGTTTACCTGTTACATGGTTACAGCGGCAGTTATGCCTACTGGCCCGGTGTTAAGGGCGCACAGGCTGGTGCAGACCGGTACCAGATGATCCTGGTATGTCCGGACGGTGGCTATGGCAGCTGGTACTGGGATAGCCCCGTTGATCCTTCATTTCAATATGAAACCTTTGTTTCCGGCGAGCTGGTGGCCTGGGTAGATAAGAATTATGCCACCATGGCTTCTCCCAAAAGCCGGGGTATTGCCGGGCTTAGCATGGGCGGACACGGGGCCCTGTATCTTGCCATCAAACACCCGGATGTATTTGGTGCAACGGGCAGTATGAGCGGTGGCGTAGATATCCGGCCCTTCCCCAATAACTGGGATATGGCAAAGCGATTGGGGAAATACAGGGATAACCCGGAGCGCTGGGAAAAAAATACCGTGATCAATATGTTGTATCTTATTGAACCTAAAACCCTGAAAATTATTATCGATTGCGGTACAGAGGACTTTTTTTACAAGGTGAATGAAAACCTGCACCAGGAGTTGTTATTGCGAAATATTCCGCATGACTATATTACCCGGCCGGGCGGACATACATCCACTTACTGGCAAAATGCCATTTATTACCAGTTGCTATTTATGGACCGCTTTTTTACGGAACCGGATGCGGCAAAATAAAGGAATCGATGCCGCAGCTTTAGTACAGGACGCGGGGCAAACAGTAAATAAACGATAAGTATGAGTCAGGAAGCTTTTAACCGGTTGGTGCAGATCATGAATGAGCTAAGGGAGCAATGTCCCTGGGACCGTAAACAAACCATTCATACCCTGCGGCAAATGACCATTGAAGAAACCTATGAGCTGGGCGATGCGATCATCGATGAAAACTGGAAGGACATCCGGGAGGAGTTGGGAGACCTGTTGCTGCACATTGTGTTTTATTCAAAGATAGCAACGGAACAGGAGCAGTTTACCATTGAGGATGTGTTAACCGGCATTGCGGACAAGCTCATCAAACGGCATCCGCATATTTATCCGCCGCAGGAAGCCATTGAAGGCTTAAAAGAAGTGCATACCGAAGAAGACGTTAAAAAAAACTGGGAACAACTAAAATTAAAAGAGGGAAAAACATCCGTATTAAGCGGTGTGCCCCGGTCATTACCCGCCGTGGTAAAAGCGATGCGGCTTCAGGAAAAAGCCCGTCAGGTAGGGTTTGAATGGGAGTCTGCCCCACAGGTTTGGGAAAAGGTGACAGAAGAAACCGGTGAGCTGCTGGAGGCGGTGGAACAAGGGGCACCGGAGCAAATTGAAGAAGAATTTGGCGATTTATTGTTTTCGCTCATCAACTATGCACGGTTTTTGAAGATAGATGCGGAGGCTGCGCTGGAACGCACCAATAAAAAGTTCATTTACCGCTTTACCCGGATGGAACAACTGGCGGCAACAAAAGGCAGCACACTTTCCACGCTAACGCTGGAAGAAATGGACGCTTTATGGAACCAGATAAAAACAGAACCACATTAAAATGAAACAGCGCAGCAGGAATAAGTATTTATGGGAGCTGCTGCTTTTAGGTGTGGCCCTGGCAATTTTTGCAGGGGCGCTTTTGCTGAGTTCCAGTTACCTGAAAAATACATCACTGGATGCCCAGACAAAGATTTTTGAAAGAACGATCAAAAACAGGGTTGCCGAATTTGAGCAGGTGCTGGCCACACCGGAGCTGATGGACCGGCTGACACAGTCACGGGAATCGTCCCGGGATCTGACCAATTTATCCGACGATAAGTTTTATTTCTACCTGTATAAAAATGACCAGGACAAACTCTTCCTGCGGTTCTGGAATACGGGGATCGTAGTGCCTTCCGATGAACTATTATACAACGACCGGGAAGAGCAGGGAGTAAAGCTGGCGAATGGGTACTATTATGCAATCCGGAAACCGGTGCCCAATCATCCCGATTTTACAGCCATCTGCCTGGTGCTGATGAAGTCCTCCTTTTTCGTGGAAACCGAATACCTGCGGGATTCCTATCCCTTCGACAAGGCCATGGACCATGTCATGGATATTGATACCGTGCCCACCTCACATGCGATCAGGGGTATTAACGGGGCGCCGGTGTTTTATTTAAAAAAGAAGCCGGAGGAAAAATTTGCCCGGAAACTGGAGGGTGCAGAACATGTAGTAACAACGGGCATGCAGGAACCATATCCGCATAAAAAACTGTCACAGGATTCGGCTTTTTCTGTAGTATTAAAGATCATCGGCCTGTTCCTCTTTTTTCTTTCCTGCTACCTGTTGCTGGCAAAGCGGTTTGCCGTTTCCAATTACCGGTTGCAGATCTGGCTCCTGCTGGCCTGCCTGCTGGCCTTCCGGATAGGCGCATATGTGATGGGAACTGTCTGGAATTTTTCCGAGTTCCAGTTGTTTGATCCGGATTTATACAGTTCCGGTATCCTGTTGCCCACCTTTGGAGACCTGCTGATCAACAGCCTGCTTTTTTGCTGGCTCAGTGTATTTGTGTGGAACCGTCTTTCTGTACGGCCATTCCCGGCAGAAAAATATTCAAAAAAAGTACTCCGGGTAGCGGGTATCAGTTTCCTGATGATCCTGATTGCGGCTACCTTCAGTATCGCAGGAGTGATCAAAGACAGTATTTCCAGATCGAAGATTTCATTTGATGTAACCAATATCGATAGCCTGAGCATCTTTACGATGGTGGGCTTTCTGATCCTTGCCTGTCTTTGCCTTGGGTTTTACTACCTCAGCAGAACGCTTTACAAATATATTTTTGCAATTTTCCGTACCCATATCTGGCAGGTATACCTGCTAACGGCCATATTGGGATTATTGTCTATTTCCGTATTTGTAAACAGTAAGGATGTTACGTTTTGTCTTCCGGTACTGGCATGGCTGTTAACCTATACCTTTATCTTTACCAGGGAAGAGCGCATCAACCGGTTTATAAAATTCAGCGTGTCCGGAACGGTGCTCTGGATCTTTATATTTTCCATCAGCCTTTGTTTGCTCATGCTGAATGAAATTACGAAGGCCGAAATGAATCTGCGCGTTTTGTACTGCCAGAAACTGGCAACCCAAACAGATCCGGCCAGTGAACGGTTGATCAGTATTGCCAATAAATACCTGGACAGTAATTATTTCCGGAGCAACTTCCAGCGCCTGTATGATGAAGAACAGAATACTTATCTAAGAGATAGCATCCGGCAACGGAACTATATCGGTTACCTGAATAACTATGTAACCAATCTGTATATTTTCGACAGTCTGGACAATCCGTTATATAACCCGTTTCCGCAAACGGTAGCATCCCTCAATACCACTATCGCCAACCGGTCCAGGGCCACCTCTCTGCCCGATATGTACTTTTACGAGTCTGAGGCCTTCGACAATTTTGCCTATATCACACGCAGGATCATTCAGAACGCGGAAACCGGCCGGCTCATCGGCACGGTTTATATTGTTTCAAACCCCCGTAGGTTTGCAGTGGCCAATATCAAACCGGAGCTGTTTAAACAATTTAAACAAGGCGAGTTTTCAAATTCGGCGGTCTACCAGTTTGCTATTTATCACAATAACCAGCTTACTTCTTCATCTGTTTCCAAAAAGTATCCCTTTACCACCACGCTTACGGCAAGCCAGTTCCCGCAAAAAAAAGTAGAGCTGCGGGAGCGGGCAGGATACAATGAAGTGTGGTACCGGGCCAGTGCTTCCAAGGTCATTATTATGGCGCGTAAAAGCGAAATGTTCCTCGAGGCCACTACGTTGTTTTCTTATCTCTTTTGCTCCTTCCTGTTCCTGGTGGCGCTCATCAATGTGCTGATGGTGGTGCTGGGGGCTTTCATGAATAAAAAACTGCTTCGCAATTCTACATTTTTTCCAACCATCCGGAGCCAGATCCACGGTACCTTCATTTTGATCAATGTACTGGCTTTTGTGGTAGTAGGGGCGGCCACGATCTCTTTCTTTGTAAACCGCTTTGAAGAATCGAACAATGACCGCTTAAGCAGAACGATGAACATCATGCTGAATGAGATTACATTGCACGACAGTCTAAGACCGATACTGGAAGGCGGACACTATAGTGAAGATCTCTTTGAAGCCAATGCATTCAATGCTGTCATAAAAAGAGTTTCTGATATTCATGGGCTCGATGTGAACGTATATGATTTTACCGGCGAGCTGCGGGCTACCAGCCAGGCAGATGTGTATGGTCAGGGTGTTTTAAGTACCCGGATGTCGCCCCGTGCTTTTTATAGTTTACTAAGGCAGCGAAGGGCCCAGTACATTCAGAAGGAGCGGGTTTCTGAATTGTCATTCAACACTATTTATGCACCGGTTGGCACGAACAGCGCTGCCCCATATGCCTATCTGAGCATTCCGTACTTTGCCTCGCAGCAGGAACTGAACCAGGAGATCTCTAATTTTTTGATCACATTGATCAATTTGTATGCGTTCATCTTCCTGCTGACCGGCTTGCTGGCCCTGCTCATCACCAATCGTATCACAGGCTCCTTTACAGTGATCAGTAATAAAATGAAGGAGATCAGTCTTTCGCGGGTCAATGAAGAGATCGTATGGGAGCGGAATGATGAAATCGGGCAGTTGGTAAAAGAATACAACAAAATGGTTTCGCAATTACAGAAAAGTGCCGATGTTTTGGCGAAGTCGGAGCGGGAGGAAGCCTGGCGGGAAATGGCACGGCAGGTGGCCCATGAGATCAAGAACCCGCTAACGCCGATGAAGCTGAGTCTTCAGTATCTTCAAAAAGCCATTTCCGAAAACAGTTCCAATGTACAGCAGCTAACCTCCAATGTGGCTAAAACCCTGGTAGAACAGATCGATTATCTTTCAAAGATCGCAGCCGATTTTTCCCAGTTTGCCAATATCAACCATGTAAATGAAATGATCTTTGATCTGCATGAGGTATTGCAGCCGCTGGCGAGCATTTACAGCAAAAATCCCGATGTGGAATTCCGTTGGCACCTGCTGCCCGGCGAGGTAATTATTAGAGCCGATAAGACGCAGATGAACCGCTTATTTACCAATCTTTTTGTAAATGCCATCGATGCCTGCGAAAAAAATACAAAGGGCGTCATCACGGTTAGAGAATCCGTAGAAGGAGGATCGGTTATCATCAGTGTTACGGATAACGGCTCCGGCATCGGTGAGGAAATGCGTGGTAAGATCTTCACACCTAATTTTACCACCAAAAGTTCCGGCACCGGTCTTGGATTGGCCATGTGTAAAGGCATCGTTGAAAAAGCAAACGGAATGATCTGGTTTGAAACGGCGCTGGGTGTAGGTACCACCTTCTTTGTAAAATTACCGGTGATAGCGGAGCGGGGTGTTTAGCGATCCGTTTTCAGGTATCAGCGATCAGTGGTCAGCTTTTAGTTGATATGGCAGGGGATGCAGCACCTGCATCAAACGAAATCCCACCGTCTTCCAGGTTTTCCTGTCCCATGAAACGCGACGTGAAATGCTGAACTTAAACCTGGAACAAACGAATTGCAGCCTTTCGTTTGCTGATGAAATCTTCAAACGCAGGTAATGAAAAACTGCTCAGGTTATATGCCGGCGTCAGTCCGCCCTTCTGCGCAGCGATCACTCCAAACCGGATATCATCAAATCCTTCAATGGTATGGGCGTCGGGGTTAATGGACAGTAAAGCGCCTTTATCCATTGCGTACGAAATCCAGCTCCAGTCCAGGTCAAGCCGGTGCGGATTGGCATTGATCTCAATAACCACTTGGTTGGCAACACAGGCATCAATGATTTTTTTATGATCGATAGGGTAGCCGTTGCGGCTTAGCAGCAGCCTTCCGGTAAGATGGCCCAGGATCGTTGTATAAGGGTTCTCAATGGCCCTCATAAGCCGCTCCATGGCCTTTGTTTCGTTCATATACAGGTTGCTGTGCACAGAGGCAATAACCAGGTCAAAAGTGGCCAGTACTTCGTTGCTGTAATCCAGGCTGCCATCGCCCAGGATATCGCATTCGATGCTTTTATAAATTTTGAAAGGCGCCAGTTTTTTGTTCACTTCATCAATGGCCTGTTGCTGCTGTACAATACGCTCTTCCGTAAGCCCGTTGGCATAGGCTGCCGATTTAGAGTGATCGGAGATGACCAGGTATTCCATTTTTTTATCGATCAGCGCCTTGGCCATTTCCTCAATGGTAAAAAGCCCGTCGGACCAGGTACTGTGGTTGTGAATGATCCCTTTTATATCACTTACCTGGATCAGCTGAGGCAGGTCATGCTTTTCAGCGCGGTCGATCATGGAAACGGATTCGCGCAAACAGGCGGGGATATAGGGAAGCTTTGCTTTCTCAAAGATCTCCGATTCGTTTTGGAACAGCGTGGTGTCGAAGTTACCCGGGTAAAACCGTTCAAGGAAGGCCGCTGAAAACTCCGGAGCTGATGAAGTGTTGAACAAAAACTGGGGAATCTGTTCCAATACCGGGTAAATGCGCAGGCGAAGCCCGTTGTTCAGTTTATAAAGCACACTGCCGGCCGTTTCTTCCAGCAGTTCCGGGGGATAAGCCGTTTGAAATTTTTGCTTTATGATACCTGGCTGCTCCGCTATAATAAATTCCAGTTCATGCAAGGTAGGTAGCTGCCGGTAAAAGTTCCCGGTATTCCATACCTTGCCGGTTCCAAATATTTTTTCAAGATAGTTTTGAATAGAGGGGAAGATCTCGTGGATCTGGGAATAAAGAAAATGTCCTTTGTTCTGGGTGTAAAAATTAATAGACTCTAATATCTTTACCTGTGTCTTTTCTCCAAAGCCTTTGTAGCGGGTAAGCCGGTTCTCAATGCAGGCATATTCCAGTTCGCCAACAGATACAATGCCCATTTCTTTCCAGATGATATGGATCTTTTTAGGGCCCAGTCCTTTCAGTTGCAGCATTTCGGCTACCCCGGGAGGTGTGTCCGTCAAAAGATCTTCCAGTGCCTTCATTTTCCCGGTATCCATCAGTTCAATGATTTTTGCGGCCACGGATGCGCCCAGTCCTTTGATCCCCGCATAACTGCTGCGGTCCATTGCTGTTAATTGCGCGTCCAGTCTTTCGATATGAAATGCGGCGATGGAGTAGGTTTTTGCCTTAAACGCATTCTCGCCATGAATGTCCATTAATTTGGCAAGCAATTCAAAATGATCGGCAATGGTACTGTTATTCATGACTGCAAAGTAGGAAAGGAGGCGCAATAAAAAAAGCCTTCCATCCGGAAGGCCTTTGAATTTCTTTTAGAAAAGAGATTCTTATTTTTTCTTTGCTGCTGCCTTTTTAGGAGCTGCTTTTTTTGCTGCTGCTTTTTTAGGAGCCGCTTTCTTTGCTGCTGCTTTTTTAGGAGCTGCTGCTTTCTTTGCTGCTGCCTTTTTAGGAGCTGCTTTCTTTGCTGCTGCCTTTTTAGGAGCCGCTGCTTTTTTAGGAGCTGCTGCTTTTTTTGCTGCTGCTTTCTTAGGAGCTGCTTTTTTTGCTGCTGCTTTTTTAACTGCCATTTTTTTTGAATTTAATGATTAGTAAATAATGGATTATCGGCGGTAAAATTATACAATTATTTAATGCCGCCAAATTTTTTTTCCACAATTTATTCAGTCACAGCAAAAAGCATCATTATGCCTGGGCTTCGCTTACAGAAACAAAGGTTCTGTTCTTTCTTCCTTTTCTGAATTCAACGATGCCATCAGACAAAGCAAACAGGGTGAAGTCTTTTCCAACGCCTACGTTTTTACCAGGATGGTAAACGGTGCCACGCTGACGAATGATAACATTACCGGCAATAGCAGGCTGACCTCCGAAGATTTTTACTCCAAGACGCTTGCTTTCTGAATCACGGCCGTTTTTAACGCTACCTTCTCCTTTCTTATGTGCCATTTTTTACGAGTTTAAAAGTTGATACTATTAAAAGGCCCACAGGACGATCATACATCAGCCGGTTTGCCCTTCAATTTAATGAACGCTTTATTAAGCGATATTCGTTACTTTAATTTTTGTATAAGCTGTACGGTGCCCTTTCTTTTTGTGAAAACCCTTTCTTCTTTTGGTTTTATAGGCAATAACCGTATCCCCTTTTACATGGTCTACAATTTCTGCGCTTACTTTTGTGGCAACAGTACCGCCAACAGACAAGGTTCCGTCAACGTGCGCCAGTAAAACTTCCAGGTTCACAGCGTCACCGGAATTGCCTTCGATATGTGGCACAAACAGAGTTTGATCTTTTTCAACTTTAAATTGTTGACCGGCCACCTTAATAATTGCTATCATTGTCTAAAAATTAGGACGGCAAAGGTAAGGAGATTTTTTAATTTTGCAAACAGAACCTTTAAATATATCTTCCTTTATATATCCCTTCTCCCATAACAAGCATTATATTTGTAGTTCCGGTACTCCGGTAGCATCGAAAAAATGAATTAATGCAATGAAATTCAAATCGTTCCTGGCCAAGCCCTTTGCATCGATTGTTTCCAAAAATATTAAAAAGGGAATGCATACGGCGGTTGAAGACCAGGAAAATATTCTGAAATACCTGATTAAAACGGCCAAGCTCACCCAGTTTGGGAAAGAACATAAGTTTTCGGAACTAAATGACTACAAGCAATTTAGACAGGCGGTTCCGGTCCGTAACTATGAGCAGCTAAAATCGTATATAGAAGAAATAAAGGCAGGTAAACATAATGTACTCTGGAGGGGTCAGCCGCTGTATTTTGCCAAAACCTCCGGAACGGTAAGCGGCACCAAGTACATACCCATTTCTAAAGAGTCGATCAGCAACCATATCAACGGGGCGCGGAATGCGTTGTTATGCTATATGGCAGAAACCGGAAATACCGCTTTTGCTGATGGAAAACTCATCTTTTTAAGCGGATCGCCGGTGCTGGAGCGGGTAGGAGGCATTCCAACCGGCCGTTTAAGCGGCATTGTAAACCATCACGTACCCCGTTATCTGCGGAAAAACCAGCTCCCGGAATACGAAACCAATTGTATTGAAGACTGGGAAACCAAGCTGGGAAAGATCGTAGATGAAACCATCCGGCAGGATATGACGCTGATCAGCGGCATTCCGCCATGGATGCAGATGTATTTTGATGAACTCATCCGGCGGTCGGGCAAACCGGTGGGAGAGCTGTTCCCGCATTTTTCGGTAATGGTCTATGGCGGGGTTAATTTTGAGCCCTACCAGGCAAAATTATTTCAAAGCATCGGGCGGAAAGTAGATGGTATTGAAACATTCCCCGCCTCCGAAGGCTTTTTCGCTTTCCAGGATACACAAACCGAACCGGGGCTGCTGCTCAATACCAACAGCGGCATCTTTTTTGAGTTTATTCCGGCGGAAGATATCGGCAAGGATAACCCCAGGCGCCTGTCATTGGGTGAAGTGGAAACCGGAGTGAATTATGCGCTCATCATCAACAGCAATGCAGGTTTGTGGGGATATGATATCGGGGATATGGTAAAATTTGTGTCGGTAAATCCCTACCGGTTGGTAGTTACCGGTCGCACCAAGCATTTTATTTCAGCCTTTGGAGAACATGTGATCGGGGAGGAAGTGGAATACAGCTTGTTGCGGGCCGCTAAAGAGCACAATGTACATATTACAGAATTTACGGTAGCCCCGTTTGTAAGTGCGGATGCCGGAAAATCGTACCACCAGTGGTTTGTAGAATTTGAAAATGAGCCGGAAGACATGAATGGCTTTTCGCAGCAGGTAGACCGCTATCTCCGGGAAAAGAATTCCTATTATGATGACCTCATCTCCGGAAATATCCTGCAGCAGCTGATCATCACCCCGGTGAAGAAAAACGGGTTCATCGATTATATGCGCTCTATCGGAAAACTGGGCGGTCAGAATAAAGTGCCGCGTTTAAGCAATGACCGTAAGATTGCAGAGGGCCTCGCACAATGGCTCCGGCACTAGCATTTTTTTATTCCTGAAACAGCCCCTATCTTAGCCGCGTTTAAAGAAAAGAACACTAGAAAAGTAAATGGGAGACGAACGTATGATAAAACGAATCGCCATTTTTGGCTCAACCGGTTCTATCGGAAAGCAGGCTTTGGAGGTGATAGAAAAGAACCCGGATCAGTTTTCTGTAGAAGTATTAACGGCGTTTTCAAATGATCAGCTGCTGATTGAACAGGCGCTGGCCTATAATCCGAATATTGTTGTAATCGGCGATGAAAACAAATATGGTTCTGTAAAAGATGCCCTGGCAAAAACGGATATCAAAGTATTTGCCGGTGAGGATGCCCTGGAAGAAGTAGCAGGTATGGACGTTTATGACCTGATGCTGGCGGCCATCGTGGGTTTTGCAGGATTTAAGCCCACCATCAGGGCTATTGAAAACGGCAAGGCCATCGCCCTGGCCAACAAGGAAACCCTGGTAGTGGCAGGCGATATCGTTATGCAAATGGCGGTAGAGAACCGGGTGCCCATTATCCCGGTAGATTCAGAACATTCTGCAATTTTCCAGTGCCTGATCGGGGAAACCCGCAATAAAATTGAAAAAGTATACCTTACCGCATCCGGCGGGCCATTTATAGGACGGAAGCCCAATTACCTGGTAAATGTAAAAAGAGAACATGCCCTGCAACATCCCAACTGGGAAATGGGGGCTAAGATTTCCATTGATTCGGCTACTTTAATGAATAAGGGTCTGGAAATGATCGAAGCGAAATGGCTCTTTAACCTGAAACCCGATCAGATCGATGTGCTCATCCATCCGCAAAGCGCTATCCATAGTATGGTGCAATTTGAGGATGGCAGTATCAAGGCGCAGATCGGGTTGCCGGATATGCGGCTGCCCATTCAATATGCGATGGGATTTCCGTCGCGGATCCTCAATGATCATCCGCGGTTCGATTTCAAGCGGATGAACACGTTTACATTTGAAGAACCCGACCTGAAAACATTCCGCAACCTGGCCCTGGCAATAGAAGCGCTGGAAACCGGTGGAAACCTGCCCTGTGTAATGAATGCGGCCAATGAAATTGCGGTATACGCGTTCTTAAAAAACCGGATCGGATTCCTTGAAATGACGGATGTGATCGAAAAAGTAATGGCACAGGTAGCCCATGTACCCAGGCCCACACTGGCTGATTATTTTGAAAGCGATGCCGAAGCCCGCACCCTGGCTGCCGACATCATCCGGTTATAAGCAATTGTTAATTGTTTTCCCAGGCTTCATATTTGAAATTTGAAATTTGGAATTTGATGTTTGGGATTTGATATTTGAAATTGATGTTTGGGATTTGATGTTTGATATTTGGAATTTGATGTTTGATATTTGAAAGTCAGAATTTAGGGCTTAGTATTTTATCGCCTTATCTTTGCCATCTTAATAAATGATATATCTTAATAATACATGGTTTTATTAGCATTTAACTGGTCGGCCCTGGGAGCCAATGTTGGTCAGTTTATATTGTCATTCTCCATCCTGATTGCTTTACACGAGTTTGGACATTTTATTACGGCCAAATGGTTTGGCTGCCGCGTTGAAAAATTTTACCTGTTCTTTAATCCCTGGTTTTCGCTTTGGAAAAAGAAAATAGGAGAAACAGAGTATGGTATCGGCTGGGTACCCCTGGGGGGCTATGTAAAGATCAGTGGTATGATTGATGAAAGTATGGACAAAGAGGCCATGAAACAACCGGCCCAGCCCTGGGAGTTCCGTTCAAAGCCGGCCTGGCAACGCCTCATCATCATGCTGGCGGGTGTCATCATCAACTTTGTGCTGGCGCTCATCATTTTTGCCATGATCCTTTTTGTATGGGGCGAAGAGAAACTGCCGGTTGCCAATATGAAATATGGTATTGCTGCAGATTCAATGGCGTTGAAAGTAGGATTGCGGGATGGTGATATCATTACCAAAGTAAACGGCCAGGAGCTGAAATATTTTGACGAACTGCCCAAACGGCTGCTGCTGAGTGAAAAGAATGCGCTCAACGTAACAAGGGATGGTAAGGATACGGTGATCAATTTCCCTCCGGGCTTTTTAAAAGAATTAACCCGGAACCAGCTGAAGAATTTTGTTTCTGTGCGGTTTCCGAATGTGGTGGATAGTGTAGATGGATCCATTGCTAAATTTACTTCCGGTCAATTGCAGAAAGGAGATCGGGTCGTTGGTGTTAACGGAACGCCCGCATTGTATTATAATGATTTTGCAAAGCAGGTAAAAAAATATAAAAATCAAACAGTAAACCTTACAGTGCTGCGTAATACAGATACGGTACAGGTAGGAGCCAAACTCAATGATGCGGGACAAGTGGGCTACATTACCCGGTCTGCATTAAAATTTATTACGTTTGAAAAGAAAGAATACGGCTTCCTGGAGTCCATCCCCGCCGGAATTAAATATGGCGTGAACCGGTTACTCGAATATATCGAAGGCATTAAACTGCTGTTCACTTCCAAAGAACACGCGGTAAGCGATAACCTGGGCAGTGTGATCAGCATCGGTAAAACATTTGGCGGATCCTGGGATTGGGAACGGTTCTGGACCATGACCGGCTTGTTTTCCATCATCCTGGCCTTTATGAACGTGCTGCCCATACCGGCGCTTGATGGAGGGCATGCCCTGTTTACCCTGTATGAAATGATCACCGGGCGGAAGCCGGGCGATAAGTTCATGGAGTATGCCCAGATGGTGGGCATGGTATTATTACTGGGACTAATGGCCTATGCACTGGGGCTCGATATTTTCCGGCTCTTTAAATAGGAGCCGGATCCTCCTTCGGGGATCATAATTGGCAACATATGAGATCAAACCTGGGAAAAGCAATGGCCCATTGCCTGGTCCTGTTCCTTTTTGCCTGCCATACAGCGGAGCAGAAACCGGCACCGGCAATGCACCGGCAGGACACTGCCGTAGCAGTTCCATCACCTCCTCAGCTGGCGCAGCAGGCACTGGATACCAACACTGCATCCTATCATTTTTTAAAAAGATTGGTAATGGGTGAGGCACCGGACGGAAAGTACCGGGAGCTCAACCTGGACAGTCTGCCGTTTTATATTGCACGGGAAGACGAGGGTATGCCTTATACTGTTTATTATTCCATTGTTGCAAACGAGGATCTGAATGGAGACCATGTGCCGGATTATATCATCCGCAGGGAGTCGGAAGGGATGCTGGGCGGAAGCGTACAAACCAACAGCCAGCTGGATTACTATATAATGAAAGACAGCCTGCAATACGACCAGTTGCATTCCATCCTCACCTATGCACCCTTTTCCTATAATATCATTTCGGATTACCGGTTTGAGAAAGGGGTGCTGACCGTTGCTCTTTCAAAAAATTTCCGGACCTATCCCGATGCAAATGAAACGCCGCCAGGGAATTTTCATTTTGTGTATAAGGATGATAATCTTTATGAAACCAGCTATCTGACCAATTGTACCCTTGGAAAATGGAAGGATAAACGCATTTTAAATGATGGCCCCGTAACCGTGACGCGGAAACGCAGCATCGACGAACATAATTTTACTGAAACCCTGGAAGAGAAAATGCAAACCGGCGATACCACCATTACTGCAGCGTTATCGGGCTGTGACAATACCGATCTTCATTTTGAAGTTACTATAGAACATAGCAGGATCGATACCGGTAATGTTGTTGCAAAAAAAGAACTGCTGATCCAGATACTGCGATCGCTGGCAACAAACACGGCATTTGGTGCGGAGCTTAAAAAGCTGGAGCAGTTCTATGCGGCGCAGGATTACCGGGAGGGGAGCACCGACATAGACAACCGGCTTACCGGCGCTGCCTGGATCCGGCAACAAACCAACGGGGCGGTAACCCTGCGTATTAACATTGCCATTACCGAAAATGAAAAACAAGGTGATAACTGGGAGGTGCTGAACCGGGTAAAATAACTGGCTGGGAGGGAATAGCTCCGGTGAACAGGTCCCTTTCCGGCATTACAAGCTGGCGTCATATTGCGCCGTCGCACTAATGAACTGCTATGATTCATGGCTGTCAGTGAAATAAACAGCTGCACCTTTACTGCAGATTTAGTTGTCGTTAATTGCCTGAACAGGAAAAGAACACAGCCGGTCGAAAGGAGGGCTGTATATAATAAATAGGGTTAATTTATTTGATAATCAATAAATTAACCCTATCGGTGGAGGCGAGGGGAGTCGAACCCCTGTCCAAACATATCCTCCAAAGGCCTTCTACATGCTTATTCCTTATATTATTTGTCGGCGCAGCACCGGAAAAGGACAAACCAATGGAACGCTTAGCTGTATGAGTCTTTTGCTACCGGCACAGCCTATTGCAGCAGCATCCTGTTTTGTTTGTTGAGTCGGCGGCGGAGCTTGGTAACAGAACAACCTGCTCAACGCGGCCCTAATGACTACTTAATCACTGATTAGGCAGCCATGGCATACTGAGTATTGCCATTTAAAGTTTGAGTATTCAGATTTACGGGCTAATTACACAACGCCCGACATGCTTCTACCTTCAAAGATCTACGCTGTCAAAACCAAACGCCCCCTGGCGATTGTTCATTCAAAAATCAGCATACAAAGATACGGATTAATTAGTAGATTTACAGCGTTCAGATGAGGTTGTTGTTAAACTGCATTTTTTTCTTTTTGCGACATCTGCAGCCTATCTGATTTTTTTCAATACTTTTTCCACCCGCTTCCGTTTACTTTCCTTTTCAAAATCGTTAAGCCGCGTTGTGAGCGTTTGGACAAAGGCTGCTTTATTACTGTTGTTAATAATGGGCAACGCATTTTCGGCATACATCGGCAGCTGGTTGGCAGGGCAGTGGCGCAGTTGCTCGTTGAACAGCACAAAGGCATCGGCTGCATATTGTTTAACCGTACACAGTTTAATAAGAATGCCAACAAAATGGTCCCGGGTAATTACAGAACCGCTATCTGCTGCTGCGGCCAGTGCCGGAAGCGCTTCAAAAGTGGCACCGGGATTTTCTAAGGCGATAGCATCCAGTGCCGTCATGGCACCCCACTGCAGGCGATTATTTTTGCTGCGAAGCAGCCCGGTAAAATCATTGAAATAGGGTGCAATTAAGGAAGGCTTCAGGTGGCCGGCTTCATATAGGGTTTTGATACAATCCTGCTGAATGTCCTTGCTTTTGTTAGAGAGGTTTTCTACCAGTTCCCGGATGGCCTTTTTATTATTGGTGGTTGCAATCTGTGCAGCGAGCTCCTGGTTGGGGACTTCATCTTTGCGACCCAGGGATGTGGCCAGTTTTTCAATAATGCTCATAGTGTTGTTGTAGGATTTATGAGAAACGCTTTTATATATGGTCAATAATACGATCAGCCGCTGTAAGGTAATAAGAAGCCGGGATTTGATAATGGTTTTTTTAGAACAGCAGGCGGATCGCCGTAGGGTTTACAATGGCATTGATTATCTTAGCCGCATTACTATTGAAACAGATCAATAATGGAGCATCGGTTTACAGAAGAACAACGCAGGCAGACAAACCCCGGGGCAGAACAATTGGATGCGCTTGCCACCGGCCGGAAAAATATTTTTTTCGACCTGGACGGTACGCTAACCGACTCAGGAACCGGGATCATCAATTCCGTACAGTATGCGCTGGCAAAAATGGCGATAGAAGAGCCGCATCCGGACGAGCTTTTCCGGTTTATCGGGCCACCGCTGCATCATACCTTCAGCACCCGCTATGGCCTCACTCATGCAGATGCCAACAGGGCCGTAGGTTTTTACCGCGAATACTTCAGTGAAAAAGGATGGGCAGAGAACCAGGTTTATTCCGGTATCGAAGTGCTGTTGGAACAACTGGCTAAACACCACCGGCTGTTTGTGGTTACATCAAAACCAGAGGTATTTGCGCGCCGGATCATTCATCATTTTAATCTTGCCCCTTTTTTTGAACAGCTTACCGGAAGCGGGCTGGATAATACCATGACCGATAAGACGGAACTGATCCGGTATACCCTGACAACACATCAGCTGAATCCGGAGAAAACTACCATGGTGGGAGACCGGAAATACGATATCATCGGCGCAAAGAATAACCGGGTTACCGCCGCCGGTGTGCTGTACGGGTACGGTACCGAGGCCGAGCTGCTGGAACATAAGGCAGATCATTTGCTAAGAACGGTAGCAGACCTTGGCCGGTTCCTGCTTAACGAATAATTGATATTGATTTTTTAACGAATGGAGTGGCTGGTACGCAGATCTTGCCTATCTTGCTCCGATGAAACGAATTCTTTGTATTGCCCTTTGCTGCTTTTTTATAAAACTGGCTGTAGCTCAGTCCTCCTTTCAGTTTGCCCAGATCTCCGATCTCCATATCGGCTCTAATAATGCCGATGAAGATCTCCGGAGAACCGTAAAAGATATCAACGCCAACCCCGATATCCGCTTTGTGATTGCTTCCGGGGATATTACCGAGTTTGGTGCCGACGCGGAAATAAAACTGGCTAAGCAGATCCTGGATTCATTAAACAAGCCCTGGTACATCATCCCGGGCAATCATGATGATAACTGGTCCGAAAGCGGTACCAATACGTTTAACCGCATATTTGGCAATGAAGTATTTGCCTTCAGTTATGGGGGCATTCATTTCCTGGGTGCCAATTGCGGACCCAATATGAAAATGAGCCCGGGACAGGTGCCTTACGGAAATATTGTGTGGCTGGACTCTGTGCTGGCCACCATTCCTGCAAGAGCACCGGTCATATTTGTGGATCATTATCCCCTGGATTCTTCATTGAATAACTGGTATGAGGTTGCCGACCGTTTAAAGCAGCACAACATCCAGCTATATATGTGCGGGCACGGACACCAGAACCACCAATATGATTTTGAAGGCATCCCCGGTATCATGGGGCGTTCGAACCTGCGGGCAAAAGACAATGTTGGCGGGTACAATATTATAACTGTCGAAAACGGACGTGCTGTTTACAGGGAGCGGAAACCGGGAGTGGAAACAAAAAAGGAGTGGGCCACGGTAGAACTAAAAGACCATCACCTGGATGCCGATACCCGGAGCTGGTTCCGGCCTTCCTATGCCATTAACCAGCAATACCCCCAGGTAAAAGAGATCTGGCGTTACCAGGATTCTTCGGATATCGGTAATGGTTTTGTACTGTATAAAAACCGGATCATTACGCCCGACAGCCGCGGGAGGATCCTGGCCATTGATCCCGTTAAAAACCGGGTGGTATGGCGCTTTGTTACCGGGGGAAAGATCTATGCAGCGCCGGCCATTGAAAAAAATCGCCTGGTCATTCCTTCCACAGATGGTACCATCTATTGTTTGAATGCCGATAATGGAACGCTTCTTTGGTCAGTACCCACTGCCAAATCGATTGTAGCCACGCCGGTGATAAGGGACGGAGCTGTTTTTATAGGATCTTCCGAAGGAAAGTTCCGGGCGCTCCGTTTATCGGATGGTAAAGTCCTTTGGGAATATGACAGTGTAAAGAATTTTGTAAAGGCAATGCCGCTTTATACAGCCGGCAAACTGGTTTTTGGCAGCTGGGGCAATGAACTGTATGCCCTCAATAGCAAAACCGGGAAAGCGGAATGGGTATTCCATGATGGGTACAGCAACCGGATGTTTTCGCCGGCCTCCTGTTTGCCGGTTACCGCTTTTGGCCGTATTTTTATAGTGGCGCCCGACCGGTATATGACGGCACTGGATGCCGCCACCGGCAAACTGATCTGGAAACACCGCTGGAATGAACATTGGGTGCGCGAGTCAATGGGCCTTTCGGCGGATAAAAAACGGGTATTTGCAAAAACCATGCAGGGCCACCTGGTAGGCATCGATACGCAATCCGACAGTGCGGTGATAGCCTGGAAAACGGATAATGTGTTTAACTACGAACTGAATCCCTCAACGATTACAGAACGGAAGGGACGGGTATATGCATTTAGTGATAAAGGCGTCATTGCGGCATTTGACCGTAAAACCGGCGCTACCCTTTGGGTACATAAAGTAGCCAATTGCCTGGTACATGATCTTCAGTTCATCAATGATCAAAAAATAGCCGTAACCACTATGGATGGAAAAGTAGTAGTGCTTCAGGTCAGCAATTGATGCAGCTTCCGGGTTACCATATTATTCATTCCGAAGATGGTTCAGACAGTGTAGGGATCAATGGAACCAATATCAGTTTTCATTCCACACGGGGCGCCTTTACAGAGTCCATGCAGGTATTTATTGAAAACGGACTGAAGTATTACCTGGAGTTGCACCAGCCTGCACAACTCAATATGCTGGAGATCGGGTTTGGTACCGGCTTAAATGCTTTGCTGACGGCACAGGTGTTAAGTGGCCGGAATCTTCAGACCCGGTATACCAGTATCGACCGGTATCCGCTTCCGGATACAGTTTACAGCCGGCTCAATTACGAGGCGTTTACCCATGACTCCGGTTTGTATCAACAATTGATGGCAGCGCCCTGGAATGCGGAAGTGCGGATCAGTGAACAGCTGCTGGTGCAAAAGATCCGGGCGGATCTGCTGGAATATCAACCGGGAAATGTATGTGATCTGTGCTATTTTGATGCCTTTGCGCCGGATGATCAGCCCGAACTCTGGACGCCGGGTGCTTTTGAAATGATCCGGAACCATATGCGTGAAGGCAGTGTATTGGTTACCTACTGTTCCAAATCCAGCGTGCGCAAAACACTGGCCGCAGCGGGCTTTCGGGTAGAAAAACTGAAAGGGCCTCCCGGTAAGCGGGAAGTGGTACGTGCTATCGCCACGTCAGGGCCTTCGGGAAACTAGCGGTTTTCCCCGGATTTTCCGGATCATTTTTTTGATGATCCAGGTAAAGAACAGGATGAATGCCACCGCCATAATAACCGGCACCAGGAAGCTCAGGATAGAGCCCCCGATAGCCGCGGCATTTTCACCCGTGGCTACTACATTGTTACCCACCCCCAGCGTTGTTTTACTGCTTAACAGCCGCAGCAGCCCGGTTCCGGAGGCAATCAGTCCTGCGCCGCCACCGCCTGCAAGAATGCCGATGATCCATTTCATCCAGTCGTTTTCAACAGGGATCACCGATGTGGCCAGCAAGGTGCCGGCAACGGCGGCCAACGGGGCTGCAATGGTATCCAGGATATTGTCGATAAAAGGAATATAATAACCGGCAATTTCGAAAATGGTAGCAATACCTAACGCGATGAGTGCGGGGGTAGAAGAGAGCCATAAAAAGCTTTCTGAAAAATGAAAGAGATTGAACCGGCCGGCAAAACCCGCCACCAGCATGGGAACAAAAACCCTGAAACCGCAACAGGCGGCCAGCGCAATACCAAGAGCGGCAGCCGAGAAGGTTTGTACATCCCAGTTCATACTGTAAGTTACACCAATTTTACAGAATTGCTAAGCGATTTTTGAAGAATGGTCTTAACTGTATGGTACCGGGACCTGCCGGTTCTTATTTGCGATAAAACGACAGATGATGCGGTTCTGAACACCAGCAGTCTGTGACTGTTTTTTAAAGATGCCGGCATAGAGATCCGGCGGCTGAATAAACCCGCCCGGAATTTATTAAAACGCCTAAAGTTGCAATAGGTGTGAAATGAGTTCATTCTTTAAATCGGCTAAGCGCTCCTGGCCACTGCTGTCATTTACCAGCAGGATAATGGCCGCATCCTGATCAGGATAAAGGTAGCACAGCGAACTGAAACCGGATCCGTCCCGGCCGGTATGCATGATAAACGGTACACCATCATCTTCCTTGCCAATCATCCAGCTCAGTCCCAGGCCCGCACCGTCTGGTTTTGTAAAAGTAATTTTATGACTTAGGTTTATAGCTGCATTTTTCTCGTTCAGATTCGCTTTCGCATAGGTAAGCATATCTGGCAGCGTCGAAAACATTGAGGGCGCCGCTCTGAAACCATTATCAGGAATAAACGTTAATACCTTACCCTGTTCATCATGGCCAGGAATCAGTTGTTTTTCTTCCCTGGCGGTTAACTGTGGGGTGGTATTTTTCATTTCAAGCTGCTTTTTCAAAAACGAAGTAACAAGCTGACTGTAAGAAGTATGATAAACACGCTGCAAAATAGCAATCAACACCATCATTGCATTTCCATTATAGCGGTATTTGGTTCCGGGAATCGTATCAGGTGTAAACTGATGCATGTCTCGGAATAAGCTATCCACCGTATAAACACTATAAAACGCCCGGAATGCTTCTGGTTTCAATTTGGTAATACTGTCGAGATATTGGTCGTCATAGTTTCTCGACATGGAAGGCAGCGCCGAGGTATGGTTGGCTAAATCTACCAGCCGCACCGGATGCCCCTGGTATTGTAAATTGGGATAGCTGCCCGGTAAATAGTTCCGGATATCGTCGCTTAGCTGCACTTTCTTATCAACAACCGCCTGGGCAAGCATGATGCCCACAAACGTTTTTGCAATAGATCCTAAACCAAAAAAAGTAGCAGGGGTACTTAAACTGCCCGTTCCGCGATGAAAGGTATAGCCGTGCTGTATACCGTTTTTAATAATTCCAACCGACAAATCAAACGTTACGGGCGATTGCATATAATGCTCAGCGGCCCGTTGCACCAGACTGTCGAGCGGCGTTTTTAACGGGTTATTATGGTTGATGAGCGCTTTTGTATCCGGTTGCTGGCCATTGCCATAATGCGATAAAAGAATGAATACGATGAGGGCTTTCAGATGCATTGACTTCATTTGAATTTGATTTGTTTTTCCTTCGTTTCGCCGGATGAAGTTATAGCGGCGGGTATTTACGATCGTAGTGGTTTTCGTAAGGAGATGCATGCAATGGTCACAGGCTAATACATTTTAGCGAGCGCCTGTATCTCATTAAATGTATACCGGTATACACCAGGCTGTTCCTGTTTTGCTGCTGCAATCATCGCCCGGGCCACATCATTGGCCTCAATGGCTTTGTATTTTGCCCAGGAGCCGGAGAGGAGGGTGGATGCCGGTTTCATGATCCGCTGGCTAATGGCTTCCAGCCGGCGTTTTTCTTCCCGGTGTCCCAGTAATAAGCTGGGTTGAAAAATATGCAAAATAGGCATGCCGGTAGCAATAAGATCTTCCTCTGTTTGCCCTTTCAGTTGCAGGTAAAAGTTGCTGCTGCTGCTGTTGGCTCCCACGGCAGATACCAGCACCATTTGCCGGCAGCCGGTTTCCAGGGCTATCCTGCATACCCGCACCGGAATGTCGTGATCGATTTGCCAGTAGCGTTTTTTATCACCACCCATTTTTTTCAGGGTGGTACCAATAGCGCAGAAGACTACTTCCACCTCCCTGAGTGCCAGCAGCAGGGAATCAGCGTCGCTGAAGTCAACCAGTTTTACATCTTGCTTTGCATGAACCGGTTCCGATGGCCATCGTACCAGTGTTTTTACAATGCCATAGTCCGGGTCGCGGATCAGCTCGCTTAATAAATGCGATCCGATAAGACCGCCGGACCCAATGATTGCTGCAGTTTTTTTTCCCATAGAAAGAATAATGTTACTTTGCAATAGTTTAAAGCTATGGAAATTTTAGATCATATTTCTTTAAAACCCTATAACAGTTTTGGTATTGAGGCGGAGGCCCGGTATTTTGCTCGTACCACTTCCGTTGCCGGATTAAAGGAAGCGCTGGAATGGGCACAGAAACGGGCGCTGCCTACGCTGGTGATTGGCGGGGGAAGCAACCTGCTGTTAACCGGACCGTATAACGGGCTCGTGATAAAAAACGAATTGCGGGGATACGAAGTATTGCGCAGGGATGATGACGCTGTTTTTGTAAACGTTTGCGCCGGGGAGATCTGGCATCAGTTTGTGTTGCACTGCCTGGAGCATCAGTATGCAGGGGTTGAGAACCTGGCACTGATTCCCGGCTGTGTAGGCGCTTCCCCGATGCAGAATATCGGTGCTTATGGGGTGGAGATCCGGGATGTATTTGAAGAACTTACCGCGGTGCACCGGTATGAAGGATATACCCGCACCTTTACAAATGCTGAATGCGCCTTCGGATACCGCGAAAGTGTTTTCAAAAATATACACCGGGATCAATTTGTGATTACGGATGTTACCTACCGTCTTCGTACAAAACCGGTGTTTCATATCGAGTATGGTGCCATACGGCAGGAACTGGAACGATTGCAGGTTTCAGAACTCTCGATACAGGCCATTGCCCGGGCTGTTATTAATATCCGGTCTTCTAAGCTCCCGGATCCGGCGGTGATCGGAAATGCCGGAAGCTTTTTTAAAAACCCTTCTGTAACCCGGGCTAAATATGAGGCACTGAAAGCAGCATATCCCGAAATGGTGGCCTATGAAAACGAAGACGGAACCATGAAGCTGGCTGCCGGCTGGCTGATTGAGCAGGCTGGATGGAAAGGATACCGGAAGGGCGATGCAGGCGTGCACGAAAAACAGGCACTGGTACTGGTAAACTACCGACAAGCCTCCGGCCACGAAATCCTGGAAGTCTGCAACCAGGTGATCGATGCAGTGATGAAAAAGTACGGCGTGGAGCTGCATCCTGAAGTAAATATTGTCTGAGAGGAGGGGGCGTTTTTAGTCGTCAGTTTTCAGTCGTCAGTCGTCAGTTGTCAGCGGTCAGCTTTTAGCTTTCAGATGATCCGGCGTGGTTTGTGATTTTGTTTTTTGATCTTTGGATTTTGGTCTTTAGCCTTTTGGTCTTTGTTTTTTGGTTCCTGGATCTTGTCCTTTTTTATAATTTAGTATTTAATATTTAGAATTTCAGCGGTCAGCTTTTAGCTTTCAGATGATTCTGTATGCTTTACAATTTTGTCTTTTGATCTTTGGATCTTGGATCTTGTTTTTTTAGAATTTAGTATTTCCCTTGGTTCTTGTTATTTGATTTTTGATTTATTCATGACTTGTTTTAGCGCCACCCCCCGGTGTATAACACTTAGAATTTAGTATTTAAAATTTGGTGCTTTTCCTGCCTCTTGTTATTTGATTTTTCACCTGTCAATAAAGCCGGCTCCTGGTATCCGAATACAGTATGTCCCCAATTCGCGCCGAAATGCCTACTTTTGCGCAAATTTTGTAAAAATGAAAAGATCTTTATTGCTAACAATGGCCTGCATGTTAACGGGGATGACCCTGTTTGCTCAAAGAAGTTTCTATGGACGTCCGATCCGTTTAGGATTTAAGGTAGATCCTGTATTTGTGAACACGCTGCGCCCGCTTGAAAATGGACTGGAAAAAGATGGTTCCGGTTTTGGTGTAAACTATGGCTTGATGGCCGATATCCAGTTCTCTGACACGCGCGGAGCCTTTGCCACCGGGCTGGAAGTAGCACATGCATCCTCCTCCATCCTGATTAAGGATGCCTCAAAAGGATTGTATTCCGGCAACGATAATCAGAAGTACAAACTGAAGTTGCAGTATCTGCAAATTCCGTTGAGTGTAAAATTAAAAACAAATGATATTAACGGTCTACGGTGGTGGGGACAATTTGGTACCTATATGGGCGCGCTGATCGGTTCCCGGTTAGATTATACCTCCGGCTCAAAGTCTGAAACGAACGTAAATGCAATGAACAAAACCAATAAAGTAAATATGGGATTGTTGCTGGGTGCCGGTGGGGAGTACCGCCTTGCTGAAAAAACAGATCTGTATTTCGGACTGGGTTTTGAAAACGGGTTTACCGATATTACCAGGAACAAAGACTGGAACGACGATAAAGTAGCCTTAAATCGCTGGGCACTTCGCCTGGGTGTATTTTTCTAATAAACATGGAAATAAAAGAAAAGGTCGTAACCCCGGTTACGGCCTTTTTTATTGCCCGGCAGATGAAAAAAGGGGCGACAATTCCTGTCGCCCGGCGCTTTGGGTGGGTTAGCGATATGCATTTATGTGGATTGTTTAAAAAGGATCATTCCTTGGAAAGGTTCCGGTGTCCATGTTATGTGGTTTCGATTCATCAGGAAGAGCGGTCCGGCTGTCCCGGGTGTTTTTTTGAACGGCAATGGCTGCAAAAATGCTCAGGGTAAAAGACATAGCATAAAACCCTTTTTCACTCTTTGCAAGCGTCGCATTCCACAAGCCAACGGTCAGCAAAACGATCGACAGAATGGTTGTAAACCACGCGATGCCATAATACAGATTCGTAACCGGGATGCCTTCGAGCTGGTCTCTTACGGCTTTCTGTACCGATATGGCCGAAAAAAGACCAAACATCAGCACTGTAAAATAGTAGCCCTTTTCATTCAGTTGCATTTCGGCATTCCACAAACCGATCATATAGGCCGTTATCCCGATCAATAAGGCAAACCAGGAAGCGGCAATAAAAGCATTGGATGGTTGTTGCGTTTGTTTCATGATATTTGTTTTATAAACACAAATCTATAAGGGCACGCAAACCCTTTTTTTGACAAATGTCAAAAAGCTTCCTGGCAATTGTTAAAAGCGGCTGCGGATCCTGCTCAATGTTTCGGCACTGACGCCCAGGTAGGAAGAGATCTGTCCCAATGGCACGCGCTCCAGGATATGCGGCGCTTCTGCAAGCAGGTGTGCATAACGCTCTGTTGCCGTTCGCAGCTGGGCATTTACATAACGTTCTTCCAGCCGGATATAATATCGTTCATAGATGATCCGCACCAGTCGCTCTATTTCATGATGCGCATCGAAGAGGCGGGTCAGCTGCGCTTTTGATATGCTCCATAAAACACAGCCTTCCAAAAGCTGGATGTTTTCCACGCTGGGTTGCTGGGTGATAAAGCTATGGAAAGAGGTGATAAAATGTTCTTCAAAACCAAACCAGTTGGTCTGTTCTTTTCCATCAACGGTAATATAACCCCGCAATGCACCCTGCTGCAAAAAGTACAGGTGTTTGCATACCCGGCCTTCCGTGATGAGGAATTTTCCTTTCCCCAGCACCTGCTCCTCAAAATTTTCAGCAAGCGCCTCCCGGGCCGCAGTGCTCAGCGGATAGTACTGCGTTATATGATCAAAAAGAAGTTTCATTTGAAGCATATAAATATAGGAAAGAATGGGAATTTGAAAATGTGAAGAGGTGGAAATGTGAAAATGAACCCCCGGGATATTTGATGATCTTTCCTCCGGTGGAGATTCCGGATTACGAACGAAACAGCATTTAATCAGAAGCAGGCGTTCAGCCTTCAGCATTTAGCTTTCAGCCTATCATCAACTGCAACCCAACCAGGAACAAAATATTCCTTGTCTCCCCAGTCTTCCTGTTCCCCCAAAAACCAACCGGAACCTAACCTGGAACATTGATCCGTAGACCTGGAACAAAATAACAGTTTTCAGTCATCAGTTTTCAGTTATCAGTGGATCTGGTACGGGATGGAAGAGGTGGTATCAGCCGAATCCAACTTTAAACAAAATTTTCCTTGTCTCCCTTGAGTCTCCCTGTGCTCCCAAACCTACCTCCCCGGCACAACCCATACTTTCTTCCATTGTTCAAGCTCTTCTTTTGAAGGTGCTTCTATTTTGGCTACTTCCACCGGGCTTTTATTTTCCATAAAAACCCAGGCACGTACCGGCGTATTTTTTTGTGCAGCCTGTTTTAATAATGTGTAATACCCATTGCTGCCCTTTAGTCTTAAATCGAGGTAATACATAGCCGCAGAAGGATATAGGGCCATGAATACCGAATCGTTTTGCAGGTGTAGCGAACCCGGCATCAATAAACCCTGGTATTGTGTGGGCACTTCGTCTTTTATAACCGTTTCTTTTGTGGGATGATGTTTCTTATTACAGGCTACAAAACAAATAAAAGAAATACTGAGAAGCATACAAATGAGTTGCAGCTTTTTCATGGTGAAAATGGAATCGGTATTCATTTTAGTAAGATTCATGGCATGATAAAAAGGAGAAAAAATTACAGGAACCGGCGATATGACCAGTACTGATGGGTAGATACTTCTGTGATGCCGGCATCCGGAAAGCGCTGCTGCAGTTCCTCCGTTAGGGTTCTCCGGAGTTCGATAACATAGATGGACTGCACCGGTATCACCTGGTAGATCTCTTTGGCATCGGCATAGTTGAGGGTAAGCCGGAGCTGGTCGTAGGTCCAGGTTCCTTCCTTAGTTACGTGAGGGGCTTTTGCTGCCGCAAAGCGTACTTTATCCGCTGTAAAGTCAAACCGGAACATTCCGGTATTCCCATTGTCATCCAGTGTTGCCCATAAAGCATTATACAAAGAATCCGTAAGCTTCGGATCATTTGTTTTTACGGTTACATAGCTTTTCATGCCGTCTTTTGCCACCGAAACCCAGTTGCCCGGGTTATCGCTTTGCATATTGACGGGCCACACCAGCAGCGTAAACTGTTTATGTTGCTCATTGGCTAACGTAATGGTGGTCTTCCCCGGTTTGTGTGCATGAACGGTAATGTTTTTATGATCGATGGTAGCCTCTGCAATATCCGGATGCTCATTGGAGATGATGGTGAAAGCATTACCGGTCAGCTCCCATGTAGAGAGCGATGCCGTTGAATCGGCTCCGGCCCATAGTTTTAAAACCGGATTTTCCTTAGGTTCGTTTTTCTTTGTTGCCTCGGTGTTTTTCTGGCAGGCGATGATCGTACAGCAGAGCATCAGTACGATTGCAGCTAGATATGTTTTTTTCATAATTCAGTAATAAGCGTGTTTATGGGTATAACGTAAAACAAAAGTCAAATGCAACAATCACAGAAAAATAGATCAGCTCCATGCCGGTTCCGGTATGCAATGGCTGGAACAGATCTGCTTTAAAATGCCGGTGCAGCAAATGGATGAGATTGGCTAAATTTGATCCAAATTGACATGTGTTATGCCCGATATCCGTTCAGTACAGGTAACCCGATACGTGACGCCGCTGCGGGAAGGCGGCTCACTGCCCGCCATTGCAGAAGCTGATGACGGTTTTTTATATGCCCTTAAATTCCGGGGTGCCGGACAGGGCGTAAAAGCATTGGTGGCGGAGTTCATTGGCGGTGAAGTGGCCCGTTTGCTGCAGCTAAAGGTTCCCGAACTGGTATTTGCGCACCTGGATGAGGCATTTGGCCGTACGGAAGGCGATGAAGAGATCCAGGACCTGCTAAAGGCCAGCCAGGGCTGGAACCTGGCCCTGCATTACCTGAGCGGATCGGTTACGTTTGATCCTGCTGTAACGGAAGTAGATCCGTTAACCGCTTCAAAGATTGTGTGGCTGGATGCGTTTCTTACCAATATGGACCGCACGGTGAGGAATACCAATATGCTATTGTGGCACCGGGAGCTTTGGCTCATCGACCATGGGGCCTGTCTTTATTTTCATCATAACTGGGAGAGCTGGTCCACACAAATGAAGAGTGCATTTCCCCTGATAAAGGACCATGTGTTGCTGAAAAGCGCTTCCAAACTGGAAGCCGCGGATGCGTTTTGTAAAAGCGTACTGACGGAACAGCGCCTGCATGAAATTGTAAACCGGATACCGATGGAGTGGCTGATGTATGAAGAAACGCTGGGCGACGCCGAAGCGGCGCGGGAAGTGTACCTGCGGTTTCTTACCTGGCGGTTAAATAATTCTTCTGTCTTTTTAAAAACGGCGCAGGATGCAAGAGTTGCTGGTATATGAGTATGCGGTGATCCGCGTAGTGCCGCGGGTTGAGCGCGAAGAGTTTATCAATGTGGGCGTGATCGTTTTTTGTAAAAAAACACGGTTCCTGGAAACATCGGTTGCTATAAGCCGGGAAAAGCTGCATTGCCTGCATCCCGACATTGATATCGATTGTATTGAAGATAATTTAAGAGCCCTCCGGGAAATTGCTGCCGGTGACCAAAGCTCCGGCTCCGGCATTGCCCGGCTGGATGCGCCTTCCCGTTTCCGCTGGCTGACCGCCACCCGCAGCACCGTGATCCAGTGCTCGAAGGTGCACCCCGGGAGGGCGCTGGCAATGGAAGGCGTGGCAGATCAGTTGCTCGAAAAACTGGTTTTGTAACATGAAGAAGAACAGCGTGCGCTGGCCTGTGCCGGGGAACCGGGAACCGCTGTGTTCCATTTTCGGGTTTATCGTATATTGCCTATTTTAGCCAGCGGATGCAAAAGGAGAAATTGCCATATTTAATCAAACTGATCTCAGGAGAAAGCAATGAAAATGCATTCAATGAACTGATGCGTTATTATTATCCCGGGCTATTATCCTTTGCAAATTCCATTCTCAGCGACCGGTCGCTTGCCGAAGAGGTGATCCAGGATATTTTTGTACAGGTTTGGGAAAATAAAAAAACGCTTCCAGCCATCAACAATTTGTCCAACTATCTTTACCGTGCGGTGAAATATTCCTGTTTTGCCGAACTGGCAAAAAAGAAACGGGTCCATTACGGTGAACTGGGCGAATCGCTTGTAATGGCGTATACAAAACCGGATTCACGGATCTTAAGCGAAGAAAGTTTAAAGCATATTGCGGAAGCCATCGGCAAGCTGCCTCCCCGGTGCCAGCTGATCTTTCGGCTCATAAAAGACGAAGGCCTCAAATACAGTGAGGTGGCCAGTATCCTGGATATTTCCGTAAAAACCGTAGAAGCACAGATGACGATCGCTTTAAAAGCGCTGACCCTCAGTCTTAAAGCCCTTTTTCCGGAGTACCGGAATCAATATTTCGAAAAAAAATCCAGGTCTTCTTAAAAAAATATACACCCGGCTTAGGGGTATCGATACAAAAAACACACTATACTAAGGTAAGCAGAGGTTTATATGAATAATGACCGGTTATTGGAGCTGTTGGGTAAAAGGTGCGCGGGTGAACTCTCCTTGCAGGAACAGATCGAACTCAGTCACCTGTTGCAGGAGGCGCCGGTTAACCAGGATGTTGCCGAAGCGCTGGAGGAGCTTATGGCTACTTCAACCATTTATGAAGCAGCGGTTTCTGAAAAGGAAACGGATGATTTTGTTCAGCATGTACAGGCTAAGATCAGCCATAAAAGAAAAGAGGGGCAGCGCAGCTCTTTTAACTGGCGTATTTTTAGTGCGGTTGCCGCGGCCCTGGTCGTTATGGTAATGGGAGTGGCCTATTTCCTCAACAGAAGTGCCGTGCAGGTTCTGCCCAATGTAGTGGTTACAAAAAAAGGGAATAAGACCAATATTGTATTGCCGGATGGCACAAAGGTTTGGGTAAATGCAGACAGCCGGTTAACGTATGACCAGTCATTCGGACAACATACAAGAGAGGTGGAACTGACGGGGGAAGCGTATTTTGACGTGGCACACGACCGGAAGCGGCCGTTTATTGTACACACGAAGAATATTGATGTGCGGGTTTTTGGTACGGCATTCAATGTGCGCTGTTATGCAGATGAGCCCAGTACACAAACCACATTGGTAAGAGGTTCTGTGCAGGTCAGTCTGAAACAGGCAAAGGACCAAAAGATCATGCTGGCGCCCAACGAAAAGCTGGTGGTGCAGAATGGCTATCCGAAGCAGCAGTTGAAGAGCAGTGCCGTTGAGGCACCGCAGATCGAATTGCTGAGCATTAAATCAAATCCCAGAGATTCTTTCGTAACAGAAACGGAGTGGGTCAATAACAAACTGGTATTTGATAAAGACCAGCTGGAGCAGATCGTTCCGGTACTGGAGCGGTGGTATAATACAAAAATTGTTCTCAGAAATAAAAGCATTAAGCAAACATTCAGCGGAACATTTGAAAACGATAAGCTTGAGGATGTGCTGCAGTCATTACAACTGTCGGCAGGAATAAAGTATAAAATTGAGAAAGATGTGGTGATCATCTATTGATGCTGCTGCAAAGTATATTAAATAATGTTTAAGCAGGCATACGGATGAAGCAAAATAAGGTATTCCATATTACCTTCGCCCGCACCCGCCGAATGATGCCTATCAATCCGGATACATGAGAACCTGGCTTACAGGGAATTTTATAAACTCAAACAAACGTAATAAAATCATTTTTTATGGGAAGATCAACATAAGATTTTAGCAATAAAAAATGGGAAATGCTGGAACATTCCCCATACAAGACAGTACATAATTGCACGGAGTGCAATCATTTTTTCTATCTCATCCTTAAAAGCAAAAATATGAAAAAAAGTGATTGCCCTGGGAGTGTTATGCCAGGGCATTTGATTATCAAATATCTATTGTTGATGAAGCTCAGTTTTTTTATCCTGCTTGCCACGTCCTTCCAGGCATTTTCAATAAATGGCATGTCCCAGGGCAGGATTACCATGGAAGTAAAAAATACCTCCATATCGGCGATCTTAAATAAGATTGAGAACCGTTATGAATACCGGTTCTTTTATACGGATGAGCTGGGGCTGGGCGACCGCAAGATCGACCTGCTGGCAAAGAATGCCACCATCGATTATGTGATGGACCAGCTGCTGAGTTTTACAGGGTATTCCTATAAAAAAATGAACAACGGGCTGGTGGTGATCATCGGGCAACCGGAAGGTATTGCTGCAATGGAGATCAGGGGCACGGTGGTGGATGAAAACGGCGGACCGCTGACCGGTGTCAGTGTTATTGAAAAAGGTACCGCTAATGGTACTTCTACGGGGGAGGACGGCAGCTTTTCGTTGAAGGTAAAGGATGAAAATGCAGTGCTGATCGTATCCACCGTTGGGTATGCAGTACAGGAAATAGCCGTAAAGGTCCAGCAAAATTTCCGCATTGTGTTAAGGAAAGAAGAGAACAGGCTGGATGAAGTGATCGTAGTAGGATATGGAACCCAAAAGAAAGTAAACCTTACCGGGGCGGTAAGCCAGGTTGGAGCCGAGGCCCTGGAAAACCGCCCGGTAGCCAATATTTCGCAGGCCTTACAGGGAGCCATTCCCAATGTGAATATCAATTTTAATACCGGGCGACCGGGGGCGGAGGGCAGTTTCAATATCCGGGGAAATACGTCTATAAACGGGGGCGGTTCCCCGTTGATATTGATTGACGGGGTGCCGGGAAATCTGAATAGCATCAACCCCCGGGATGTGGAAAATATCAGCGTACTGAAAGATGCCGCCTCTGCAGCTATTTATGGTGCCCGCGGATCGTTTGGGGTGATCCTGGTAACGACCAAAAAAGCGAAACGGGGTAAGATGACGGTGAACTATTCCAATAACTTTGGCTGGGCCGGCTTAACTACCCGTACCGATTTTATCACCGATGGCTATACCTCGGCAAAACTCAATGACGAAGCTTTTTTACGGGCTACCGGTAATACCTACACCCGTTATACTGATGAAGACTACGAAGAACTGAAAAAACGGCAGACCGATAAATCCCTGCCCAGTGTGGTGATCACCAACCGCAGCGGAAAGGATCAGTATATGTATTACGGAAACACCGACTGGTGGCATACCATGTTCCGCGACTGGCAGCCGTCCAGGGAACATGCGCTTACCGTTACCGGCGGCTCAGAAAAAATTGACTTTCTTATTTCCGGAAGAGCTTATGGCAAGGATGGAATGATGCAGATCAACCAGGATAAATACACCTCGTATAATTTCCGGGCAAAGATCACGGCGCGTTTGTCCGACAAACTGGAGCTGTTTACCAACACGTATTTTAATACCAATACGTATACGTACCCGGGATGGGGATGGAACAGCAATTTTGTGTCCATTACCGTACATGCCCTGCCTTCCTATGTGCCGTTGAACCCGGATGGTACAGCAACCTATAGTTCAGGGCTGAACAGCTACTCCATCGGCGATGGCATCTTTGCGGACCTGCTGCACGGTAAATCCAAGGGGGATGAAAAACGCATGGAACTGATCAACCTGGTAGGCGCCACGTTCAAGCCCATTAAAGGGATGGAGATCACCGGGAATTACTCCTATACTTTTAATCCCTATTCTACCATGCAGCGCAGAACAAAAGCGCCCTGGTCCATTAACCCGGGGGTGATCAGCTTTGTGGGCAATGATTACCTGGCGGAAGCGGCCAACCTGGTACAATATCAGGCTGTGAACCTGTTTGGCAGTTATGGGAAAAAAATAGGCGATCATAACGTTAAGATCATGGCCGGCTACAACCAGGAGCTGCGTACGTTCAAAATGATCTCCGCAAGGAATACAGACCTGCTTTCAGAAGACCTGAATGATTTCAGATTAGCTACAGGGCAGGCAACGCTCGAGGGGCAGGCAGAGGAGTGGGCATTACAGGGGTATTTTTCAAGGCTGAACTATGATTTTAATAACAAATACCTGTTAGAGTTTAATGGCCGCTATGACGGATCTTCCCGTTTTCCCTATGGCCAGCGCTTTGGCTTTTTTCCTTCGGTATCAGCAGGCTGGCGCATCAGCCAGGAACCGTTCTGGGCTTCACTAAAAGGAGCCATTAACGAATTTAAATTAAGAGGATCATATGGTTCCCTGGGCAACCAGCAGGAAGCGGCCACATACGGGTATATTCAAACCCTTCGCCGGTCAACCATGAACTATATCTTCAATGGTGCAAGGGGCCAGTCGCTGGCAGTGCCCGTTCCTATTTCAAAGGATCTGACCTGGGAGCGTTCCAAATCGACCAACTTGGGTGTGGATATGGGGGTGTTGAACAACCTCCTCAACATCACGTACGACTGGTATGTACGGAATACGCTGGATATGTTAATTGCGGGCAAAACATTGCCGGCCGTTTTTGGTGAAGCATCTCCCAAGACCAATGCCGGCGATATGCAAACAAGGGGCTGGGAATTGATGGTGGCCTGGAGCGATCATGTATCGGTGGCCGGCAAGCCCTTTAACTACAATGTAAGCGTGGGCGTAGGCGATTACAAGGCAAAGATCACCCGCTTTGATAATCCTCAAAACCTGTTAAGCAATTACTATGTAGGTCAGGAGCTGGGAGAGATCTGGGGATATAAGATCGGAGGGTATTTTAAAACGGATGAAGAAGCCGCCGCTTATCAGAAAACGGTGAACCAGGACTTTGTAAACAAGCAACGGCTGGGAGCACCGGGTAACTGGTCGAAACTGATGGCCGGTGACCTGAAATTTATTGACGTCAATGGTGATGGCATCGTAAACAACGGGAAAAATACACTGGAAGATCATGGAGACCTTATCAAAATAGGAAATAAGCAGCCCCGCTATACATTTGGCATCAATATGGGCGCCGACTGGAATGGTTTCGATCTTTCTGTTTTTGTGCAGGGCATCGGTAAACAACAATGGTACCCAGGGGCGAATGCCGATAAATTCTGGGGACCTTATTCCCGCCCGTATTATTCATTTCTGCCCATTGATTTCGAGGAAAAGGTATGGAGTGAAGATCATCCGGATGCCTATTTCCCAAAGCTGCGTGGGTATGAAGCATTGAATGCCGGGGGATCGCTGAATGCGCCGAACGACCGCTATCTGCAGGACCTGGCCTACATCCGGCTGAAGAATCTTACCGTTGGATATTCCCTGCCGGCAGGCCTGCTGTCAAAAGCAAAGATCTCCCGGTGCAGGATCTACCTTAGCGGAGATAATATCTTTACCGCAACCAAATTGAAAACGAAATACATCGATCCGGAGATGGCCGCTGCTGAAGCCAATGGGCGTATTTACCCCATCAGTAAAATTTACTCTTTTGGTTTAGACCTCTCCTTTTAAAATTTAAGTAACATGAAGCAATATAAATTAATCATACTGTTCATTTTTTTATCGGGGTTCCTGGTGCAGTGTAACAAGGGGTTCCTTGACAGAACTCCTAAGAGTGAAATCATCCCCGAGATCTTTTTTAATTCGGAAAAGGACCTGGAACTGTATACCAATTCTTTTTATATCAATACCGCCGTTATACCAGATGCGGAAGGCGTGTATAATGAGGATGATGATAATGTGGTAAAAAACAGCCTGAGCGATTTTTTAACCGGCAAACGGGTGGTGCCGGTTTCCGGTGGCGGCTGGAGCTGGTACGACTTGCGGAATATCAACTACTTTTTAATGAACTATCAAAAGGCGCAGGTGCCTACGGTAAAACAATATGGTGGTGTGGCCTACCTGTTCCGTGCCTTATTTTATTTTGATAAGGTATCCCGGTTTGGCGATGTGCCCTGGTATGGCGGCGTTATCGATATAAAAGATTCTTCCCTGTTGAACCGGCCCCGGGACAAGCGTACCCTTGTTATGGATAGTGTACTGGCGGATCTGGATACGGCGATCAGCTGGATGAGCACACAGAAGTCGGTAGAAAAAGTAACGAAATGGACGGCCCTGGCCTATAAATCCAGGATCTGTTTGTTTGAAGGTACCTTCCGCAAATACCATCCCGAGTTTAATTTGCCGGATGCCGATAAGTTTTTAGCAGAAGCCGCTAAAGCCGCGGAAGCGTTGATCAGTTCGGGCAATTACAGTTTGTATACCAGTACTCCTGAAAAGGCCTACCAGGAACTGTTTTCCTCAAAGGCAGCCATTGATAGAGAAGTGATCCTCACCCGCAGGTACAGCAATGATCTGCAGATATGGCATAATGTGAATTACTATACACTAACGGCTTCTTATGGCCGGCCCGGACTGGAAAAAAAGCTGGTGAACAGTTACCTGATGAAGGATGGCAGCCGCTTTACGGATAAGCCGGACTATAGCACACAGCCGTTTTTTAATGAAGTGCAGAACCGCGACCCCCGGCTTTCCCAAACCATCCGTACACCTGGATATACCCGTACCGGCAATACCCGCAAATTGCCGCCGGATTTTACCGGAACCGTTACGGGGTACCAGCTGATAAAATTTGTAACATCAGAAGCAGAAGATTTCTATAACCGGTCCACGAACGATATGCCCATTGTACGTTATGCAGAAGTACTGCTGAACTTTGCGGAAGCAAAAGCGGAGTTGGGTACATTGACGCAGGCTGATATCGACAAATCGATCAAATTGCTGCGCGACCGTGTAGGCATGCCGAATATGAATCTTGCAGCGGCGAATGCCAATCCGGATAACTACCTGGCGGCACAATACACCCATGTGTCGGGAGCAAATAAAGGGATCATTCTTGAAGTGCGCCGCGAACGCAGGGTAGAACTGGTGATGGAAAGCTTCCGCCGTAAAGACCTGTTAAGATGGAAGGAGGGACATTTATTTGCCGAACAGTTTAAAGGGATGTATTTCCCCGGCGTGGGGCCGTATGACCTGGATGGCGACGGTAAAGTAGATGTATATATTTATACGGGAACAAGGCCAACAGAGCCCGGCCCGCAATACCTGAAACTGGGAAGTGAAGTAATTCTTGAAAACAATACAGCCGGCGGATCCATTGTTATAAATCCGCAGGTGGCCAAAGTGTTTAATGAAACAAGAGACTACCTGGATCCCATCCCGGTGCAGGAGATCCAGTTAAATCCCAGCCTGGTACAGAACCCTAACTGGAAGTAAGCCAGATAAAAGCAGGAGGCAGATGATACCGGTTACGGATACACCGGTATCATCTGTTTTTCAAAATCGTACAAACAAAATAAGATAACGATGAAAATAAAACATGTATTTGCCGCCTTGCTTTTGTGGGCCTGTGTATGCGGTGGTGTTGCCCGCGCACAAACTATAAAAGTACTTACGTATAATATCTATCATGGAGAAGAACATTATGCCAGCGGAAAAAGCAACCTGAAAAAGATCGCAGCCGTGATCAACCGGTATAAGCCGGATTTTGTGGCCATGCAGGAGGTAGACAGTATGACCAGCAGAACGGCTTCTTTTAATAACGGGGTTAAAAAAGACCTGGTAGCAGAGCTGGCAAAAATGACCGGTATGCATGGCTATTTTGCAAAGGCAATGAATTATAGCGAAGGCGGATACGGCGAAGGGTTACTATCCCGCTATCCGGCAAAGCCCGTAGTGCACCATCTGCCCACGCCGGCCGGGGGAGAAGGAAGGGCTCTGATCACCATTGAGCACCGGTTTGCAAATGGTAAAAAAATGGTATTTGCCGGCACGCATCTTTGTCATGAGTTTGATGAGAACCGCCAGGCGCAGGCACAAGCCATTACCGATATCCTGTTGGGAATGCACCTGCCGGTAGCGGTTGGCGGCGATTTTAATATTACGCCGGAATCCAAGCCATATGGTATCATTACCAAAACAATGGATGATGCTGCGGTGCGGTTTGGTAATCCCCAACTCACATTTCCTTATACCAAACCCAAGGTCCGGTTAGACTATATTTTCCTGAACCGGGGCAAAACCTGGAATGTGAAAAAGGTGGAGGTGATCGGTAATGAAGACGCTTCGGATCATAAACCGGTATTGGTTACATTGGAGCTGGCAAAATAAAGCGCTTGCTGGTTCTTGAGGATATTCACGGTATTTTTGAAAAAACGAAAGATGTTTATGAAAATGGCAGAACTCCGGGTATGGGCCCTCCCGGTAAAGATGGGGCTTTGTTTACTTTTTCTTACAGCAGCAATCCATAGCAACGCGCAGGAAAAAATAAAGATCACACATGAACCTTACCTGCAGGCAATGACCGATTCCAGCGTATCCATTGTATGGACCACGAACAAGCCCGCAACGGCATGGGTAGAACTGGCCCCGGATGATGACAGCCATTTTTATCAGAAAGAACGTCCGAAATACTTTAGTGCTTCCAATGGATTAAAAAAAGTGGGTACTGTGCACCGGGTAACGCTGAATGGCTTAACGCCCAACACGCGGTACCGTTACCGGGTATATAGCCAGGAAGTATTGAAACACGAGTGGGTGAAAGTACAGTATGGGGAAGTGGTGGCCACGGCAGTGTATCAGAAAAAGCCGCTTGCCTTCCGAACCAATGGAAGGCCCGGACCCTTTGAATTTGCAGTGGTCAATGACATTCATGAGCGGAACCCGGTGCTGAAGCAATTACTGGGGCAGGTCGATTTTCCAAACACTGCGTTTGTGGTATTTAACGGAGATATGGTGAACAGTTCCATGAGCGAGGAACAGGTGTTCCGGGGTTTTATGGATACGGCCACGCTTTTATTTGCCAGTGAAATACCCATGTACTATGCCCGTGGCAATCATGAAACCAGGGGCCCGTTTGCTGCACAATTCCCGGAATACTTTCCAGGCAACAGCGGAACGCTTTATTATATGTTTACCCGCGGGGATGCCTGCTTTATTGTTTTAGACGGGGGGGAGGATAAACCGGATTCGGATATTGAATACAGCGGCATCACCGATATGGATGCCTACCGCACCGAACAGGCAAAATGGCTGCGCACCATTGTACAAACGGCTGCTTACCGGAAGGCAACATACAAAATTGCGATTTGTCATATTCCGCCTGCAAACGGCTGGCATGGGAACCAGGAGATCACAAAGAAATGGTTACCCATTCTCAATGAAGCAGGTATCCAGGTAATGCTGAGCGCCCATGAGCACCGTCACCGGATCCAGCAGCCATCTGAAACCACGCGGTTCCCCATTATCGTAAATTCCAATAACAATATTATTAAGGCGAGTATTACCGATAAAGAAGCCCGTTTCCGCATTTTTGATCCATCGGGCAAACTGGTGGATGAGCTTTCTGTAAAACGGCCTTAAACAACGATTGGGCTGATTGTCTTATGAAGCAACGGCGTCCGGCTGGGTTTGCCGCACACCGTCAATCAGGAAATTATTTCCTTTGGAAACAAGCTCGATCGGAAGTAGGTGATCTTAAAATCACGGTCCAGGATAGATACCGCATAAATATAGTGCCCTGCTGTTGTTTTCCGGATAAACAGACAGCGGGGCACTGTTATGGTTCCGAAATCCTGTCCGCTGATCAGGAAGCCGGTCCCTGTTCCGGCCTGTTCAACCGGTCTTGCGGGCCACTTTTTCCGTATCTCAGCAATGCTGAATCCGCCATCCATACCGGCATTGGTAATGGCCTGCTGAAAGGCAGCAAAGTCCGGCGTGCAAATGGCCGCGAAGTCGCCCTTTAAGGAATCGTATTTATTGAAGTAGGTTTCGATCGTGGTCTGAAGCCATTGCTGTCCGTTGGCAAGGGTATCACTGCTCCCCGGTAATGCGGGCTGCTGTATGGCGGCTTTTGCAGGGGCGGATGGTGCCGCCGGAGCTGGTCCGGTACAGGCATACAGGAAGAGCAGGTACAGGCTTGAAAGCAATAATAATTTTGACATATGCGGTTGTTTTTGTGAACGATCATTGCGCATGTTGTTGCGTTTTTATGGAAGGTCTTTGCAAAAATAAGCGGTGTTTTTAGATTGAAAGAACAAAGGCCACCGGAAGTTAAACCGGGTATCATTTTTCACGCACGCTTTCCCTTAAAAATTGCCTTTAGAATGGTAAGATAAAAAAGAAAGAATGACAGGGCGACCCGGGTGGCTGGTCGTCTCCGCAGCAGGTTCAATCGCTGAGCCAGCGGAGGGTTGATCTGACCTTGATTTGCACATAAGAAAGCAGTACCGTTATGGGGCATAAAAAAAGAGGCTGCCTTTATCCAGACAACCTCTTTTTCCTTATTTTTTATTTTCAGATCATCTTCACGCTCCTTTCCACAAAGGAAGTAAGGTCTGCGCCGGTAAGCATGCCCTGTGCCAGCAGCGCCAGGTCAAAGGCCTGTCGTGCCAGTGCCTGACGGGCATCGGCATTGGTCTCTGCCAGGATCTTTGTGGCCAGCGGATGATTGGCATTAATGGCTACCTTGTATTTATCGGGCATGGCCCCATAAAAACTCATACCACCGCCCATAGCGGCCATATCCTTCATGCGACGCATAAACTCATCCATGGTAACGGTTACCGGCATGGCCTCCGCAGAAAGTGTTTCCACGTTTACATCCATACCCGGTTTGGTAATGGCTTTTTCAAAAACCTCTTTGATCTCTTTGGTCTGTTCTTCTGATAAATTACTGGTGATGGTCTCGCCTTTGTCGATCAACTTCTCCAGCACATCAGCATCCACCCGCTTGATCTGGGTTTTTTCCAGGTCGCGCTCCAGGTGACTGATAAAATGGTTGTCGAGCGGACTGTCCATCAGCAACACATCATATCCCTTCCGGTTGGCGGCCTGTATATAACCATCCTGCTTTTCTGCATTAGGGGTATAGAGGTATACCAGGTTGCCGTCTTTATCTGTTTGCTCCGGTGTTACAAAGTCTTTGTACTCGTTTAGTGTATAGTACGCTTTCTTCGTGTTGCCCAGCAATACAAAGTCTTTGGCACGTTCCCAGAACTTAGGCTCGCTGATGGCGCCGTATTTTACAAACACACCGATATCATTCCATTTTTCCTCATAACCCTTGCGGTCGTTCTTAAACAGCTCCGCCAGTTTATCGGCCACTTTCTTCGTGATATAGGTATTGATCTTTTTTACGTTGCCGTCCGATTGCAGGAAGGAGCGGGATACGTTCAGCGGAATATCCGGTGAATCGATCACACCATGCAATAACATCAGGAACTCGGGAACGATATCCTTTACCTCATCCGTGATAAATACCTGGCGGCTGTACAGCTTGATCTTGTTGCGCTGCATCTCGATATCGTTTTTGATCTTGGGGAAATACAGCACACCGGTAAGGTGGAAGGGGTAATCAACGTTCAGGTGGATCCAGAACAGCGGATCTTCGCTCATCGGGTACAGTTCCCGGTAAAAATTCAGGTAATCTTCATCTTTCAGTTCACTGGGGGCCTTCGTCCAGATGGGTACGCTGGTGTTGATAATATTGGGTACCTCAACGCTTTTATACCTGGGCTTGCCCTCTTCGTCTTCACCATCGGGCTCGCTTTCTGTTTTAGTACCAAACTGAACCGGAACGGGAAGGAATTTTGCGTATTTGTTCAGGATGCCTTCAATACGGTGCGCTTCCAGGAAGTCCTGGTTCTCATCGTTCACATAAAGGATCACATCAGTACCCCTGGTAGTACGGCTGCCCTCGCTGATCTCAAATTCAGTGCTGCCATCACAGGTCCATTTGGCTGGTTCAGCGCCTGGCTGAAAACTCAGGGTCTGGATCTCCACACGGTCGGCCACCATAAAGGCAGAATAGAAACCTAACCCGAAACGGCCGATGATTTCCGAAGCATCCTTTGCTTCCTTGAACTTTTCCATAAACTCCTCCGCACCGGAGAAAGCGATCTGGTTGATGTATTTTTTGATCTCGTCAGCGGTCATCCCGATCCCGTTATCGGAAATGGTGATGGTTTTTGCATCTTTGTCCACTTTAACGGCTACCAGCGGTTCGCCGATCTCTCCATTGAACTGGCCCAGGGATGCCAGGCGTTTGGCCTTTTGAATGGCATCTACCGCGTTGGAAACCAGCTCGCGAAGAAAGATCTCGTGGTCAGAATAGAGGAATTTTTTAATAATGGGGAAAATATTCTCCGTATGAATGGAAATGGAGCCTTTTTCTTGTATCATAGTTCGTAGAAATTTTTTCTTTATACATCAAATGCAATACCATCGCCGGAGGGAAGGTCATTTTGTCAGGTTAGAGGCTTGTTTTAGGTTTAACGCCCGCCTGACCGGACGGGCAGGTTTAATGTTCCAGGTTGGGCTTCTAGGGGACAGGGAGACTTGAGGGGATAAAGGGGTTTTGTCTCAGGTTTAAGGTTCCAGGCAGATTCCGCTTTATGCTTGGTATAAACGTTACGTTTTCGGTTTCGGCGATATATAGATATCAATCGGAGGGAAGAACATGGAACTGTAACGGTCTATCCATTTCCACATTCTCACTCCCGATATCCATCGGGATTCAAATTTTCAAATTTCTCAATTCCCCATATTAACTTTCCCTTATTTATCATCACACCTCGCGGTCGGTAAAGACAAAAGCGATTAATTTGTAACATGAATCTGGTATCCCGCTTTATTGCTGCAATTGTACTGACTGTTATGATGGTTCCCGGTTTTTCGCAGCCCCGGGTTGAACGTGATAAGATTTTATTGCCCAACGGCTGGTCGCTCACGCCCGCCGGTACCCATGTACCCCTGGGTGATCTTCCCCTGAACCTGGTGATCAGCAACAGCGGGCGCCTCGCTGCCGTTACCAATAACGGGCAAAGCACACAAACAATTGATTTGATCGACCTGGTTGCAAAGAAAAGAGTCGATAGCATTGTGATCGCCAAATCCTGGTACGGACTCGCTTTCAGCAGTAACGATCAGTACCTGTATGCATCCGGTGGTCATGATAATATGGTGAAAAGATATGCGGTACAAAACAACCGCCTGGCTTTAAAAGATTCTTTTCTACTGGGCGAAAAATGGCCCAACCGCATTGGTACTGCGGGCCTCGATGTGGATGATAAAACCAGTAACCAGCTCTTTGTGGTTACCCGGGAAGACAGCAGCCTGTATATATTTGACCTGGCTACCAAAAAAATAAAAAGCAAAACAAGCCTGGGATCGGAAGCCTATACCTGTAAGCTATCGCCCGACCGGAAAAAATTGTATATCAGTGTTTGGGGTAACCGGAAATTACTGGTATGGGATGTAGCCGCACAAAAGATCACTGCGAGCATCACCACCGGCAATCATCCCAACGAAATTTGTATCAGCAAAAACGGTAAATTGTTATACGTAGCCAATGCCAATGATAATTCGGTGTCGGTAATCAACACGACTACCAATAAGGTTATCGAAACATTAAATGCCGCGCTGTATCCCAATGCGCCCAGCGGTTCTACCAGCAATGGGGTGGCGCTTTCCGCAGATGAAAAGACCCTTTATGTGGCTAATGCCGATAATAACTGCCTGGCTGTTTTTGATGTATCAGTTCCCTCAAAATCGGTGTCTAAAGGATTCATCCCCGTAGGCTGGTACCCTACCAATGTAAAAGTGTTGGGGAAACAGATCCTGGTGACCAATGGTAAAGGAATGTCATCGATGGCCAATCCCTACGGCCCCAACCCGGTGAATAACAAAGAAGTGGTATTGCGGCATGCCGGTGATATGGATCGCCCGGCGCAGGTACAGTATATTGCCGGGTTGTTCCGGGGTACATTGAGCTTTATCCATACGCCCACTCCGGCACAGCTGGCTGTATATTCACATAAAGTTTACCAGAACACACCTTATTCGAAAGATAAAGAGCTCACGGCCCAGGGAGAAGAAGGCAACCCGGTGCCTATGAAGGTGGGTGCGCCTTCCCCCATCAAACATGTATTTTATGTGATCAAGGAAAACCGTACTTATGACCAGGTGCTGGGAGATATTGCCCATGGGAACGGCGACAGCAGTCTTTGCCTGTTTGGCGAAAAGATCACGCCCAACCAGCATAAGATCGTAAACAATTTTGTATTGCTCGATAATTTTTATGTAGATGCAGAAGTAAGTGCCGACGGACATAACTGGAGCATGGGGGCTTATGCTACCGATTATCTTGAAAAGACCTGGCCCTCCAGCTATGGCGGTCGCGGCGGTACCTATGGAGGCGAAGGAGAGCGTAAGATTGCGAATAACCGCGATGGCTTTATCTGGGATCATGCCGCACGGAACAACGTGTCTTTCCGTACCTATGGAGAATTTGTGGATGATGGCAAGGCAAAACTGGATGTGCTTAAAGGCCATTTTGCCCGGGGATATACCGGCTACGACCTGGGTGTGCCGGATACTACCCGTTTCCGGCAATGGAAGCATGACTTTGATTCATTGGTAGCGGCAAACGCGCTGCCCCAATTAACCACCCTGCGTTTTGGTAACGATCATACCGAAGGAATGCGTGCCGGACGTAAAACACCTTTTGCGCATGTGGCCGACAATGATCTGGCTGTGGGCATGTTTGTAGATTATATCAGCAAAAGTCCTATCTGGAAGGAGTGCGCCATCTTTATCCTGGAAGACGATGCCCAAAACGGGCCGGATCATGTGGACGCGCACCGGAGTACGGCCTATGTGATCAGTCCCTATGTAAAACGGCGCTCGGTAGATCATACGATGTATTCCACCTCCGGCATGCTGCGTACGATTGAGCTGATCCTGGGCATGCCACCCATGACGCAATATGATGCGGCTGCTACACCCATGTGGCGTTGTTTTACCGCTACGCCGGATTTCACTGCATTCGATCATCTGCCTGCAACTATCAACCTGCTGGAGCGCAACCCGGCACAGGGAAAACTGGCCGCAATAAGCGAAAAATTCGACTGGTCTAAGGAAGATGCTGTTCCGGACCTGGTGTTCAATGATATCCTCTGGATGGGCATCAAAGGAACCCCGGCACCATCGCCGGTACGGGCTGCTTTCTTAAAAATCCCGGAGAAGAAAAAGAAAGGGGATGACGATTGATGCTTTAAGGATAACCAGGTTGCCACAAAGGCTCTAAGGCACGAAGATGCACTAAGGTTAAGTTCTTCTTTGTGTTTCCTGGTGTTTTCCGGTCTTCGCGGTTGTTTTTTCACGCAACGACGCAAAGGAACTAAGACGCGGCGATGTAGGCATTTGCCACAAGACTCTAAGGCGCGAAGATGCACAAAGGCTAAGTTTCTCTCTTTGTGTTTCTTTGTGTCTTCCGGTCTTTGTGGCTATATCCCTTCCGGAGCACCCAGCCGCCCTTTCGCCTTTTTCAAAAACCGCAGCGTTAAAAATAAGGCAGAAACCGTAAGGCCCACGATCAATCCCAGCCAGATGCCCACACCACCCATGTTAAAATGAAAGGCCAGCAGGCATCCGATCGGAATGCCCAATACCCAATAGGCGATGGCGATAAAAATAGTGGGTACGTTTACATCTTTAATGCCCCGCAGCAAACCGGCGCTGATGGCCTGGATGGAATCGGAGATCTGGAAAACGGCTGCCAGCAACAGGAAGGTAGCCGCAAGGGACAGTACTTCCGTATTATTATTAAACAGGTGCGGCAGCTGGTTACGCAGCAAAATAAACAGCAGGCAGCAGAAAGAACCATAGATCAGCGCCAGCACAATGGTGCTTTTGCCGATCACAGAAATGCGTTTGAGATCCGTTGCTCCAAAGGCCGTGCTTACACGGATGGAGCCCGCCTGTGAAAGTCCCATCGATACCATAAACGTAAACGAAGCGCAGCTCAATGCGATCTGGTGTGCGGCCTGCGTAGTAGCATGGATGGTGCCCATCAGGATGCCTGAAACGGCAAAGGCCCCGGCTTCCATCCCGATCTGGAGACTGCTGGGGATCCCGATCTTTAACAGCTGCCGGAACGTAGGACCATTCAGCTTCCACTGGTTCTTTGCAACGGCAATATAGGGCCGGAATACGCGGTGGTTCAGGATCACCAGGGCAAGGGCAATAAAAATAGCTGTGCGTGTAATAAGCGTGGCATAACCGGCGCCGATCAATCCAAATTCCGGAAGGCCCCAATGTCCGTAAATAAACACCCAGTTCAGGAGCGCATTCAGTGGTATGGCGGCTATAGACAGCACCATGGCCGTTTTAGTATACTGCAGCCCGTCTGCAAATTGTTTCAGGGTCATAAACAGGATCATAGGAATAATGGAGAGGCCCATAACCCGCATCAGCGGGGCAGCATAGGCCACCACCTCCGGATCCTGGTCCAGGTGATAAAGCACTTCGGTTCCTGCAACAATGGCCGCCGCAATCACAATAGCGGCAAGGGTACAGAGAATAAACCCGTTATATAGATAATGCGAAATCAGCTGGCGATCGTATTTTCCATGGGCCAGAGAAACCATCTGGGCCACAGAAATCGTTACCCCGATGCCCAATACAAAGGGAATATTGATTACGTTCAGTACCAGTGCAGCAGCAGCCAGCTCCTTATAGCCCAGTGCGCCGATCATGGCCGTATCTACCAGGTGCAAAGAGATCTGCGCAATTTCGCCAAGAATAATGGGAAATGCGAGCAGTAATGTATTTCTGGCTTCTTTCTTGTAATTCATAGATGGGCAAAATTAGCATTCATAAATGAGGGGATAACATTTAAACGGCATAATTTTTTATACTTTCGGGTAGGGAGCGATCCGCAATGAGTTTTCAGTGGTCAGTTTTCAGTCTTCAGCGCTGAATACTAAAAGCTGAATGCTGAAAGCTAAAAGCAAATGGCTGACAGCTCAACCCAAAGATCTGAACCAATAAAAAATGAAAAGTGAAATAAGATCTACAGATGCACTGAAAGCGGCGCAGCTGAAAAAACATAAGGCCCTGGCCACCGGTTTGTTTTTACTAATGACGCTGGTATTCCTGGGCTGTGTATACCTGTTAAAGTCCCGCACGGATCTATGGATCGGTTATGTAAAGGCATTTGCAGAGGCGGCAATGGTGGGGGCGCTGGCAGACTGGTTTGCTGTAACCGCCCTGTTTCACCATCCGATGGGATTGCCCATTCCGCATACCAACCTGATCGAGCACAGTAAGAAAAGCATCGGGGATAACCTGGGGAATTTTGTAGTGTCCAATTTTCTCAATGCAAAAACCCTGCGTCCTTACATCGAACGGCTCGAATTGAGTTCGGTGGCCGCTGCCTGGCTGATCAAGCCGCAGAATGTGGAGCTGCTGGTAACGGAAGCCTCAAGGTTATTAAAGCGGATGATCGAAACTTCAGATGCTCCCATGATCACGGGGTTTATTGCGCGTAAGGCCGGTGAACTCCTGGATGGTGTACGGTTGAATGAGGTGGTGGCAAACGGATTGGGACTGATCGTGCAACGGGGCGATCATGAACGGGTGCTGAATTTTGTATTGGGTAAGGTACGCAACTATGTGATGGATAATGAAGCGCTGGTAAAACAGCGGGTAAAGGAGCAAAGCCATTTCCTGATCCCGGGATTTGTAAATAATTATATTGCAGCCAAACTCACCAGCGGTATTGCCACCTATCTGCAGGAGATCGAAAAAGATCCGCAACATAAGATCCGGAAAGATTTTAACCGTCAGCTGGCAGTATTTACAGAAACATTAAAAACAAGCCCGGAATGGCAGCGCGACCTGGAATCATTGAAGAACGACCTGCTTACACCGCAGAAGCTGGAGCAATATGCAGGGGATATCTGGCAACGGTTACAGGCACAGGTGCTGCAGGATCTTTCGGCTGAAGATTCGGCACTGCGCCGGTATTTTAAAAAGTCGGTGGAAGAACTGGCCGTCAGCCTGCAGCAGGATGCGGAAATGCGCACCAAGATCGACCGCTGGATCCGGTATAACGCCTACTACTATATTTTACGCAATACCAAACAGGCCGGGACCCTGATCAGCAATACGGTGGGCAATTGGGAAGGAAAGGAGCTGAGCAATAAGCTGGAACTGGAAGTAGGAAAAGACCTTCAGTTTATCCGCATCAATGGTACATTGGTGGGGGGAATGGTGGGCTTATTGATTTATACAATCAGCAGGTTGTTATAGCACAGGAACTTTCCATCATTAAAGCTCAAAAAGATCGGATATCGGAGCAGGTCTTTATCTCTAACATAAATTGGTTCAATAAGCGGCTTGCTGAAATTCAAAAACGATATTCATATCTTGGCAGGTAGATTCCCCGGCTCTATTTTATTTCACTGTCAATGACAGATCCCATTACGTATTGGAGAATAATCATTCTTATCGTCGTGGTGAGCGGAGCGCAGCGCAGTCGAAGCATCTCTGTAATGCCGGACTGCCCGAAGATCGGGAGGTCCTTCGACTTCATTTTATTGCGCTCAGGACGACGGAAGCGGGTATCTCATTTCGTTGTGAATGTTGCCCTAATGGCATGCATATAAATACATTTACAAGCACCCGTGTTACTGGTTTGAGCAGACCAGGCTCCCGCCCCCGCTATAACGTTCCCCCGCCTGCCGGCCAACAAAGGTTACGCGTTGCTTCGCCCAACATGACGCTGAATAATGATTTGAACGAGCCCGGCACCGGTATCCGTTACGGCTTCCTTAAATGATAAGCCTTTGGCCTGGTAAAAGCTCTTAATCCCGAATGGGATAAAGTAGCGCCAAACCCCGAATGTTTACGGCCACTCCAGGGTAATGCTGCACTTACCCGGTCACAGCAATTCCAATAACCTGTTCCGGCATCCACCTGCTGTAAAATGGCAGCAGCTCTTTTGAAATCACTGCTGTATACGGATGCGGTAAGTCCATATTCCGTATCCTTCATCTGCGCAATGGCATCTGCATCATCCTTTACCTTCATGATGCCAATGACCGGTCCGAAGGATTCCTCTTTCATGACCCGCATATCGGCGGTAACATCCGTCAGTACCGTGGGCTCAAAATAATAGCCTTTTCCCACGGCTTTTTTTCCACCTGTGATGATGGTGGCCCCTTTGTTAACCGCATCTTCGACCTGTGCATCCAGTACGGCGATCTGTTCTTTGCGGGTGAGCGGGCCAAAATAAACGCCTTCTTCCGTTGGTGCTCCTGTTTTCCAGGAACGCAATTCGTTTACAAATGCTTCCACATAGGCGTTGTATTTATTTTCATGTACATAGATCCGTTCTACAGAGCAGCAGCTCTGGCCGTTGTTATAAAACGCGCCGTCTGCGGTGGCAGCTGCTACGGCTGCAATATCTGCCACGTCGTCTGCCACATACAATGGATCCTTACCGCCCAGCTCGCACTGGCAGGGCACCATCTTTGCGGCCACTTTATTGTAAATAAACTGGCCGGTCTTATAGCTGCCGGTAAAATAATACCCGTTAAAGGGCATGTCTAAAATGGCAGCGCCCACACTGCCGGTGCCAATGGCGGTGAGGAACAGATCGGCCTCCAGCCCGGCTTCCTTCCACAGCCGTTCTATTTCCAGTCCTGTAAGCGACGCATATTCCGAAGGTTTATACAACACCGCATTACCGGCCAGCAAGGCGGGTACAAATACATTTACGCCTACCAGGTAAGGATAGTTCCAGGCGGAGATATTGGCGATCACACCCAGGGGCTCATATACGATCCGTTCTTCCATATCGGCAGTTTCGTTCATCACCTCATCGCTGAGGTATTTTGCTGCATTTGCGGTAAGCCAGCTGATGCGGCCAATGGCGCCGCGGATCTCGTTGGCCGACTGGCTTAGAGGTTTTCCTACCTCACTGGTGAGCACCTGTGAAAGTGTGTGGCTATTCGCTTCCAGCAGTTCACTGAATTTTTTTACCACGGCGATCCGTTCTTCCAGGGGGCGTGCCTGCCAGGCAGGTTGCGCGGCCTTCAGCCGCTGCCATTTTTCCCGGAGGCTTTGTGCATTATCTTCTGTAAGGGTTGCGATCCGCTCTTCTGTGGCGGGATTGATAACTTCCATGTATCAGTTGCTTTGTATGGCTTCTAAAAATATTGTCCGTATGCCTTTGGAGGACGGGGTTTGCTCTAATCCGAAATGGTACATCCGTTCCGGGTGCCACTGCACACATAAGAGGAACGGATGACCGCCTGGCGACAGGCGTTCCAGGGCTTCGGCTACTCCGTCGGGTGCCGTGGCCGTGATCTGTAAGCCCCGGCCAAGGTTGCCAATGGCCTGGTGGTGTGCGCTGTTTACGGCACATAATTCGCTGCCCACGGCCTGGTGCAGGATGCTGCCTGTTTTTATATGAATGCCGTGTACCTTATCCAGGTTGCTGGCTACTTTATGTACTTCATTCCGGGTGCCAAGGTCCTGTACCAGGGTGCCGCCGTAAATGCAATTGATCAGCTGCATACCGCGGCAAATGCCCAGTACCGGTAAACCCTGGTCCTGTGCCTGCCGGAAAACAGCGGTTTCAAAAGCATCCCGTTCTTCCTGGAATTGATCCGGGGCATTGGGGTAACCGGCCTTGCCAGAGTAATATTCAGGAGTAATATCCACACCGCCGGATAATACGATGCCATTACAGCCGGCCGCTGCATCCAGGTTGTTCAGCGCTGCAGACAGGGTGACCACTTCAATGGCAGCATCGCCTTTGAGCCAGCCGGCATAATTGGCATGTTTAAGCTCCGACCCGGTATATGTTAATCCGATCTTCATGCGTTTATAATGCTTCGAGATATAATTGTTTAAAGTTTTCCCTGGATACCGGTTTGGGGTTGTTGGGATGTGCAAAATCCGCAACAGCAAGATCGGCCAGGGTTTCGATATGCGCTTCCTGAACGCCAATGGCCGATAGTTTATGCGGGATGTTAATGGCGGTATTCAGTTCAAAAAGATAATCTACTACATCGGCACCCGTATTCCCGGTGAGGTTTAGGGCCGCCGCAATTTTTTTAAACTTCTGTTCCTGTCCTTCTATATTAAAACGCATACCATAGGGAAGGTTTACGGCGTTGGCCAGGCCATGATGGGTATCCAGCAGGGAAGACAGCGGATGCGCCAGTGAATGCACCACGCCCAGTCCTTTCTGAAAGGCCACGGCACCCATCAGGGAGGCGATCAGCATTTTACTCCTGGATTCAAGGTTCGGGTTCTGTACGGCAGTTGCAATAGACTCCCCAATCAGTGAAATACCCTGCAGGGCAATGCCGTCGCACATCGGATGCTCCATGTTTACGAGGTAGGCTTCCAGGTTATGGGTAAGCGCATCCATACCGGTGGCGGCGGTTATGGCCGGAGGAATGTCCATCGTCAACAGCGGATCGGCAAAGACCACCCGGGCAAGGAGCTTGGGGGAGAAGAGTATTTTCTTTTGATGGGTTTCATCGTCGGCAATGATGGCGCTGCGTCCTACCTCGCTGCCGGTACCGGCGGTGGTAGGAATGGTAATAAAATGCGGTACATCATTGGTTACGTAAATATCGCCTCCAATAAGATCGTCATATTTGAACAGGTCCTCGCGGTGATGCACCCGCAGCACAATGGCCCGGGCTACATCCAGCGCGGCGCCACCCCCAATGCCGATGATAGCATCGCGTCCGGTGGCATCGTATACCTCCGTACCCTTATACACATCTGATTTTACAGGGTTTTTATGAATGTCATAAAATATTTCCACCGAAATCCCGTTTGCGCGAAGCCCTTCTGTGATCTTCTTAAAAAAATCCAGCTGCGCAATCACCGGGTCGGTTACAATCAGTGGCCGCGCCAGGGCGTTCTTTTTTAAATAATCGCCCAGCTCGTTGCTGGCCCCGGCGCCAAAACGGATGGTGGTAGGGAAATTGTATTGATAAATTTTGTCAAATGCCATATGGTAAAATTAATTATAAAAACAGTTGTATTAAGGCCATAAAAAGATAAGCTGGTATTTGTGGATACTTTTAAATAGGTAACCCTATGGAGCTTAAAGTTATAAAAAGGGGATGTTTTATTGTCCCTCCGGGGCAACCCTGTAAGGGCGTTCTGTTGGTAACACGGAGTAAAAGTGCATACAGCCCCATAGGGGCGATCTGTTTTCTCATGATCCTGAAAGTAAAAAACTTCGTCATTGGAAGTTAAAAAAATGCTGATAAAGATGAAGATAAAAGCATCGTGGCTGATTACATGTTTTATGATGCAATAAAAAAACGCTATACGGTATCTTAAGAATGCTTACCGGTTAAGTTCTTTTTCGGTATGAAACGGAGTTATATGATCTCAAAATAGCGTTTCATTTCCCAGTCTGTTACGGTTTTTAAATGTTGTTTCCATTCCCATTCGCGGGTGGCAACAAAATGTTCGGTAAACTTTTCGCCGAATAATTCCCGCGCAATTGCAGAAGCTTTCATTGCAGCGGTGGCCTGCTCCAGGGTGCGTGGCAATACACCCTGCGACTCGTCGGTATACCCATTGCCGGTTACGGCATCCTGCAGTTCCAGTTTATGCCGGATACCATAGAGGCCGGATGCCAGCGCGCCGGCCATGGCAAGGTAGGGGTTCGCATCGGCCCCGATAACCCTGGTTTCCAGCCGGCAGGCGCTTTCGCTTTGCTGCAGTACCCGCAGGGCTACGGTTCGGTTGTCGATCCCCCAGGTAAGGGTTGTTGGTGCCCAGGCGCCTTCTACCAGTCGCTTATAACTGTTGATGGTAGGCGCAAACAGCGGTAAGATCTGCGGCAGGCAATACAGCTGCCCGGCTATATAATGCCGCAGGGTGGCACTCATCTGTTGTTTGTCTTTACCATTGTAAAACACATTCTTTTTATCACTTTTATCCCGCAGACTTTGATGCACATGCCCGCCGCAACCGGGAAGATCTTCGTGGATCTTTGCCATAAACGTAGCCATAATGCCATGTTGATAGGCGATCTCTTTAACCGCGGTTTTAAAAAGCACCGCCCGGTCTGCAGCAGTAAGGATATCGGAATATTCAATAGCGGCTTCGTAGGTGCCCGGTCCGGTTTCTGTATGAATGCCCTCGAGCGGAACATCAAAATCGCGCAGCAGGTCAAACAGTGCCGTAAAAAAACGGTTATTCTGTGAGCTCCTTAAAATAGAATAGCCAAACATGCCCGGAGTAAGCGGGGTAAGCTGCTGAAAGCCTTTGTCTGCGGCGGTTTGCGGCGTTTCTGCAAAATTATACCATTCAAATTCCTGTGCGGCATAAGGCTTAAATCCCTGTTGCAGGGCATCGTTCAATACTTTTTTTAACAGTTGGCGCGGACAAACAGCAGCAGGCCCTCCTTTGCTGTCGATGATCTCGCCCAGGAAAAAAGGAAGCCCGTTCTCCCAGGGAATTTTGCGAAATGTGCTGAGATCGATCCGCGCGGGCGCATCCGGGTATCCTGTGTGCCAGCCGGTATAGCTGCAATTGGTATAAGATACATCACCGGAATCCCAACCGAAAATGACATCACAAAAGGAGGTCTCTTTTTCTGCAATGCCCAGGAATTTTTTTGAGGAAATATATTTCCCGCGGAGGATGCCGTCAATGTCCACATAGGCGATCTTCACTTTTCCCGATGCGTGGTTTTTAACGTACTGTAAAATGTCTTTTGTAGTCATAAGGATTTCTTGAAAAAGAGACTGAATAAAATATAGCTGATCAGCAGCAGGCCCAGGTACACCAATGCAAGTTTGAAATTATAAGCGACCACGGCAATAAAAGAAATACAGGCCAGGATCAATGCCAAAAAAGGAAACAAGGGATAAAAAGGTACTTTGAACGGCCGCTCCAGAGCGGGCTCTGTTCGGCGCAGCCGGATCACCGCGATCATGGAAATGATGTAAAGCGTAAGGGCTCCAAATACGGAAAGGATGATGATCTCCCCGGTTTTGCCGGTCAGCAATGCAATGATGCCCACTACCATGTTTGCAATGAGCGCATTGGACGGAGTTTGAAACCGGCTGTTTATTTTTCCCAGCCAATGCGGGGCAAAGCGGGCCCTTCCAAACTCAAAGGAAGACCGGCCGGCCGCCAGGATGATGCCATGAAAGGACGCTACCAGTCCGAACAACCCTACGGTGATCAGCATATGATACAGGAAGGCATTATTGGTAACAATATGCGATAAGGCCAGTGGCAGCGGAGAGTCTGATGTGGCACCATCATGTGTATATACCACCGATTCCCAGCCGGCCACGCCTACGGAACTGATAAAGGTAAGTGCGCAAAGTACCACCAGGGTAAAGATAGCCGAACCAAATCCTTTTAAAATAGTGCGCTGCGGGTTTTTGGTTTCTTCCGCCACATTAGCGATGCCTTCAATGCCCAGGAAGAACCAGATGGCAAAGGGGATACTGGGGAAGATGCCGGCCCATCCTGCGGGCAGCGCATTTTTTTTAAGATGGGCCATGTCAAAATGCGGCAGGGTAATGCCGGCAAACAACAACAGTTCGCCCACGGCCATGATCGTTATGATCAGCTCAAAGGCCGCCGCCGCTTTTACCCCGGAAATATTCAGCGCGGTAAAAATAATATACACGGCAATGGCAATGCCCAGTACCGGTAGCTGGGGAAAAAATAAATTAAAATAGGCGCCAATTGCAAAGGCAATCGCCGGCGGGGCAAAGATGAATTCGATGCTTTGTGCCATGCCTGCCAGGAAGGCCAGGTCTTTACCAAGGGTGCGGTTGGCATAATCAAAAGCGCCCCCGGCTTTGGGAATGGCGCAGGCCAGTTCTGTGTAACTAAAGGTAAAAGCCACATACATCAGGGCAATAAACAGGGTGGCAATACCCATACCCAGGGTGCCTCCTTTTTCAAGACCCAGGTTCCATCCGAAATACATGCCTGAAATAACATAGCCTACGCCCAGGCCCCACAACATGGTGGCATTAAGCGTTCTTTTTAACTGCTGTGCAGGATTCGTCATATGCTTTTGCTAATAGTTGGTTTCAATGAATCGTTGTCTTATAAAGATATTGATAATATGACCGGTTCTGTTTCTGTAAGGGATTTTTTTTTGCTCAGCAGGAAAAGCCTGTAACCGGTCTTACTCCGGGAACCAGGCGTAAAAGAATTTGCGGATGCTGTCAATTTGGTATACCTTGGCCCGCTTTCGTTTTTAAAGCGGATTCATAAAAACAACAAGATGAGCGCAGGCACACTATACACGGAAGTGGTGTTTTTGAATACCACCGCAGACATATCAGAACTGCTGATTGCAGCATTTGCTGATAAGGCAGATGGCTTTGAAGAGGGCGATACGCAATTGAAAGCATTCTTTAGCGAATCGATCACCACGGAGGAACTGGATGCCGTTTCGGGCCCGCTGCATATTACCTATGAGATCCGGGAGCTGGAATCACAGAACTGGAATGCGCTCTGGGAATCTAATTTTGATCCGGTGGTGGTGGATGATTTTGTGGCGGTGCGTGCATCCTTTCATGCGCCTTTTGAAAATGTGGAACAGGAAATTGTCATCAATCCCAAAATGAGCTTTGGCACCGGACACCATGCCACTACCTGGCTGATGATGCAGCAAATGCGAAAGATTTCATTTTCCGGCAAACGGGTCTTTGATTTTGGCACCGGTACCGGCATCCTGGCCATCCTTGCCCGGAAACTGGGTGCTGCGGCAGTGCTGGCAACCGATATTGATGCATGGAGCATTGAAAATGCCCGGGAGAACTTTGAGATCAACCAATGCACCGGCATTGAGCTGCTGCAGTCGGGGGTGGCCGGCCAGGAGGGTGTTTTTGATGTGATCCTGGCTAATATCAATAAAAATGTACTCATGGAAACCATACCGCAATTAAAGGTACAGCTGGCGCCCGGAGGGGTATTGCTTTTGAGCGGTTTATTGGAAGACGACGCATCTGAAATTGTGAACCGGGCCGTGGAAACCGGGTTGCGGCTGAATGATAAGTTTTTGAAAAACAACTGGTTGTGTATGAGTTTTCAAGTGTGAAATTTTATAAGAATGTTAAAGATTTATTAAGTGACGGTTAGCTTTTTATCGCTATTTTTGTATTTCACTTAGCTGGATATACATGAATTATGTACTACTCTTTTTATTAGCGTATTGTTTGGGCAGTATTCCTACTGCAGTTTGGGTAAGTAGAGGCTTTTTCGGAATCGATATACGGGACTATGGCAGCGGCAATGCCGGTGCTACCAATACCTTTAGGGTACTGGGACCTCGCTGGGGTTCTTTTGTAATGGTCTGCGATTCGCTGAAAGGATTCCTGGCGGTAAAGCTGGCGTTGTTCCTGCCACAGTTTGCAGACAACGATATCGCTTTTTTAAACATCCAGCTCATCTTTGGTATTGCCGCAGTACTGGGGCATATATTCCCGGTATGGGCCAATTTCCGGGGCGGAAAGGGAGTGGCCACTTTATTCGGACTGGTGATTGGTATCAGTCCCTGGACGGCCCTGGCCTGTTCCGGTATTTTTCTGATGGTACTGTACCTGACCCGCTTTGTTTCGCTGAGTTCCATATTAGCGAGCCTGGCATTCCCGGTTTTTATACTCGTGATCTTTAATGTAGACAATCATTTTTACCGGGTCTTTGCCGTTGCAGTGGCACTGCTGGTGATCCTTACGCATCAGAAAAACATCGGGCGGATCCTCAAGGGCGCCGAAAATAAAGTGCCGATCTTTAAAAACAGGGACCGTCGCAAGCGCCGCAGCCGTTAGCCGTAAGCTCTCAATGACCAGTAAACCAAACTGTAAGCTCAGGGCCGGCGCCAACCTTCAAAAAACAAAAATCAAAGATTCAAATTTCAGAATCTGACATGGGCAGCTAAAAGCTGATAAACTGACTTTCAAAGGCAAAAGCCAAATCTCAAAAAACAAAAAATAAAAACCAGAAACCCAATTCACGGACGGCATACTGACCGCTGAAGGTTAAAAGCTGACAGCTCCCGCCTGACTTTGGTATAAAGATTGTTTATTAGCAAATTAAAATCCAATACTATGATAAAAAACGTATTCTTTGTGCTGGTTGTGGCAATGCTGGGTGCCGGCTGTTCCACCAATGCGATAACCGGCCGCAGCCAGATAAAATTGCTGCCGGAATCGGAATTGCAGCAAATGGCGGTATCAGAATACCAGACCTTTCTTTCTTCCAATAAAGTAGTAACCAATACCAGCAACCGGGATGCCGAAATGGTAAACCGGGTGGGGCAGCGCATCATCAATGCGGTAAATGCCTTTTATAAGCAGAACAATCTGACCGGCGATCTGAGCGGGTACCAGTGGGAAACCAGGCTGGTGCAAAGTAATGAAGCCAATGCCTGGTGTATGCCGGGTGGAAAAATTGTAGTATATACCGGTTTGCTGCCCATTACTCAAAACGAAGCGGCGCTGGCCAATGTAATGGGACATGAAGTAAGCCATGCGTTATTTGGTCATACCAACGAGCGCATGAGCCAGACCATCGCTGCACAATATGGCGCCAATATCCTGGATGCATTTATGGCTAATAAGTCATCCGCTGGTATGCGCCAGGTTTTTGGTACGGCGGTTGGACTGGGTTCGCAGGTGGGGATCCTGGCTTTTTCCCGCAAACAGGAACTGGAGGCCGATCATTATGGTATGATCTGGGCAGCTATGGCCGGCTATAACCCGCAGGAAGCGATTGGCCTTTGGCAGCGGATGCAGGCCCAGGCACAGGGAAACCGTCCCCCCGAATTTTTAAGCACGCACCCCGGACCGGAAAGAAGGATTGAACAATTACAAAAGTTTATGCCACAGGCCATGAGTTATTACCGGCCGGTAGGAAAATAAATACATCATATTTGAAATGCATAAGGCCCTTACTTTTAATAAAGTAGGGGTTTTGTGGTAAAAGCTTGTCTAAAACTTTAATTTTTCGTACTTTTGCACTTTAATTAGATGAATCTTGTTTGCTAAGAGTATTTAAGTCAGATTTTTTAATAAACCCCTTCAAGTTCTTATGACTCAAACAGTGTTCGAAAAATTACAGTACGCGGAAGAAAAAAATCTCTTAATTCAAGGACTCCCCTCATCCATCGAAAAACAATTCAGTAAATTATCATTTGCCAAGAACATGACTCCTTTGTTGAAATCAAGAAAACTTGATTTTGCGCTGGTGTTTGCGGTAAACGAAAATCAGCTGAATGGAATTTTGAACGAGGTAATGCCCTGTCTGAAAGAGAATACAAAATTTTGGGTAGCACATCCGAAATCGACTTCCAAGATCGTTACCGATTTGAACAGGGATCGTAGCTGGTGCCAACTTACCGACAAGGGTTATTCGGGGATGGATAGTGTAGAGCTGGATCATGTGTGGACCGCAACCCGGTTTGAAAAATGTTGTGAAACGGAGCGCGATAGCAGCGCCCGTGTAAAAGGTAAAAGAAGGGCAGAATTGGTTTAAGTTTTAATGGTAGTTAAAAAATGGGGAAGGCCTCATTCTGGAATAACAGAATGAGGCCTTTTCTTTTATTTATAGATCATGGCGTGCCAGTCATAAAAACAGATAGGTGGTTTTTATTTCACGCAACGGCGCAAAGGAGCAAAGACGCGGTGTTTGCAATCTTCGCCACAACACTAAGGCGCGAAGATGCACTAAGGTTAAGTTCCTCTTTGTGTTTCTTAGTCTTTGTGGTTCCTTTTTCACCCAATCCCGAAAGCTTTCGGGACAAAGGAGCAAAGACGCAGCGGTTTTAATGTCCGCAGCAAAGGCCCTAGTATGAAGATGCACTAAGATTAAGTTCCTCTTTGTGTTTCTTAGTGTCTTCCTGTCTTTGTGGTTTTTTTTCACGCAACGGCGCAAAGACTCGGTGGTTTTAATGTCCGCAGCAAAGCCCTAAGGCATGAAGATGTACTAAGGTTAAGTTCCTCTTTGTGTTTCGAAATGTCCCACAAGTCATCCAGTCACCCTGGGGCCTCATTACACCGCCCGCTTCACCACTGGCTTTGCTTTCATCCACCGCCTTCCTTTTTGCTTATGAAAAAGCCGGGCAACCGGTTGGGGTTCCTGTACTGCTTTTAAATCTGTTGGTTGTTGCACCGGGATCAGCGGAATTACCACTGCGGGCTCCGGTTCTGCAGAAGCCGCCGGTTGAAGGAGGGTTTCCGCCTGCAGCAGTTCGGCACGGTTTGCTTCATAAGCCGTACGGCATTGTATCGCCCGGTTCAAGGTATACTCCACATCACCCAGCTCCAGCCGGGTCATCGCCAGGGCCGGCCGGCGATCCTCCAGCCGCAACTCCAGCTGCAGCATGCGGCCGGTTGCCAGGTGGATCCTGCAGCGGCATTCACGGGCCCGGCGCCCTTCTTCAAGGCCGGCTAATTCAGCATTCAACCGGGATAACGTCCATTGCAGGCTATTCATTTCCTCCATTGTTTTGGAAATGATTTCCTCCCGCGTTTCCACCTGATCGCTAAGCCGGTTTCTTTTTGAGGTTAGTCGTTGGATGACCTTAGCTAGTTTCTTAAGGACTGCATCGCATTCGGCGATGGTTGACAGCCGCAGTATTTCATCGTTGGCCATAACTTTTCATTTAAGGTTAAATAATATTTTAAATATACATTTTTTTTAATGTAAAAACAAATATTTTTTGTTAAAAGAACAGCCGAATCCCTCTTTTTTCCGGCTTATCTCTGAAAAGGAATACCAAAGACAAAACATTTCCTCAACCTATCCAAAGTGAGTGTGGTATATGCAACCGGAATATTTTTCCCGACAGGATTGCCGGGTGCAATACTCCTGGTAAAAAGAAAGAGGGGCGTGTTTGTAAGGAGAAGAAACTATAATAAGATACCAAAGGACCGTCCAGGGCGGTAATGCGTTACTGCCTCTTTTTATTTATATGCGGGCGCGGCCAGTACGAGTGTCCAGTAGGCGCCGGAACGGGCGGCACCGATTTCAGTAACATTCCGGCTCATAATATTCCGGCAATGCTGCGGACTCTGTAGCCAGCTTTGAATGACCTGCCGGGTGCTTTGCTGACCCATAGCAATGTTTTCGGCTACATAGCTCCATTGGTAACCGGAAGCCGCAACTCTTTTTTCGGGCATCATTCCATTGCGTCCCCGATGTGTCAGCTGACGGCTGCGCAGCATATAACTGCTGTGAGCGGCGGCCGTATTTTCCAGTTTTTGATTCCAGGTTACAGCCGGTGCCGGGGCATATTTCCGTCCGCCGCAATTGCATCCTTCCGCGCGAACCGCATTGATCTGCTGCAGGAAGCTCCGGCTGTTAAAGCCCGTATCGCCATCACCGGATCGCGGTTGTTTTGAAGAAGAGCAGGCAGCAACGCTCATGCATATCAACAGGAAAAGGGAAAAGGATTGGAAGCGCACCATCATCTGATCTGGTTTTAGATACCCGGTCAAACTTTATGCCATAGATAAAATAGATGAGGGGTGATGATCATAAGGCTTTAAACTGCTGAAGCTGCTTTCTGTCTTTTAATTCCATCAATAGTATCCCATTTGCCGCAGGTGTGCCATAGAGGGCGATTGCCCGGGGGCCGTTTACTAGGGTAATGCGCTCAAAAGACGTATTACGGATCAATGCTGCAAGGGTGCGGGCTGTGGTGGCGGGTGTTGGCTCGTAATATTCCCGGGGAACCGGATAACCATCTATCAGCAGGAGGGGCATGCGTATGCCTTTAAATTTGCGGGGAATGGCTTCGTGGGTTTGTTTCAGCCGTTCCGTCGCCTGCTTCTTTGCTGAAAGACCAGTGCTACAAGAAGGCCGCGTAACAACAATAAGCGTATCTGCAAGAAGACGGCCGGCAATCATTTTTGCCTGGAGGGTTACCGGCTGCCGGGATAGCTGCTCCATCCAGCGGGCGTGTTGTTGAGCGGTAGTGACCAGGTGGCCGGGCTGCGCGGATAGTGCCTGCACCATACCTGCCAGCAATAGCACCAAACAACTTTGTTTCATTGCATTTATGCTAAAGATGCAGGCACTGCGTTTTTTGCATAATCCAATGCCCTTTTTTTGCAGTTTTGCTTCTTGGGTTCCGGAAAAGCACCTGAATTTAAAAGCCGCTGCTGATACTCCTGTACTTGCTCCCTGAATGTTCTGGATTATTCCGTTGTTCAACACCGGAATGTTGCCACCCTACTGGTTACCGCTTTGTTGCCGGTTCCGGTAAATGAGCCGGTTGCCTTTTACCAACAGCTTCAGCGTTTGCCGTTTCAGGGAGATATGTACCTGTTTATGCTCCCGGGCATTCTGTACCTGCTGATACGCTGTCATCACGTTTTTGTAGTTGATACTGCCCACCACTACCTGGTCCTGGTCAACCACCGGAAGCAGGTCCACATCAAATTGAAGCATGGTTTCCACCGCCGTTTTCAATGGGCCGTTTTCCTGCACCCAGGCCGCTTTGCGTTTGATCAGGGTATCTACCCGTGCCGCCGGATCCTGGTGGTTGCTCAGCAAACTGGAAGAGCTAACCACACCACTCAGTTTATTATCGGCGCCGGTTACAATAAAATAACTGGCCCTTGTATCGGGGTGCTGATCCAGCCAGGTTTTTACATCTGCGATCAGGTTTTCATTGCTGATCAGCAGCGCCTCATTGCTCATTACATCTTTTACCTGGTATTGCTCCAGCACATCGGGTGTGTAGGAAACCGGGGTTCTTACGCCGCGGCGGGCAATTTTCTCCGTCATAATGGTATGCTCCATCAGGTAAAAAGAAATAAAATAGGCCAGGGCGCAGGCGGCCAGCAATGCCAGCAGCGCATGCACCTGCCCGGTGGTTTCAAGGGCAAAAAGGATCGAGGTCAACAATGCCCGGGAGGCACCGGCAAACATAGCCGACATGCCGATGAGTGCCGCCAGGGAAACAGAAACGTCCAGCTGCGGAAAAAAATATTGAAAGGCCATACCGGTAAGGGCACCGGCAGCACCACCGATTGTCAGCAGCGGCGCCAGGGTTCCCCCCGATGTTCCGCTGGACAGGGCGATGGCCCAGGAAAGGAATTTGAACAGGAATAACAGCGCAATCACCTTCAGGGTAGGGCTGCCCGACAGCACGTCGGTAATATTGTTATAGCCTACCCCGAGGGTATTGGGATGAAAATAGCCGATGATGCCTACGGCCAGTCCGCCGATGGCCGGCCACCACATCCAGTGTACCGGCAGGCGCTCAAAGAGCGCTTCGAGCCCGTATACGGCCTTGGTAACCACTACCGCGAGCAAACCGATCAGGATACCTTCAATACTGTACAGGAACAGTGCCGGGTTGGAAGGCGTGGCAATGGTTTGTGCGATGGCAAAAACCGGCGTGCTGCTGAATAAGAAATGATGTCCGGCGGCACCGGTGATGCAGGCCAGGGCAACCGGTAAGATAGAGGCGGCTGAAAATTCGAACAACAGCAGCTCAATGGCCAGGAAAATGGCCGCAATGGGACTTCCAAAGATGGCCGACATGCCCGCAGTGGCGCCGGCCGCCAGCAATACCTTCCGTTCCTGGTGCGATATTTTGAGCAGCTGACCCAGGGTGGATCCCAGCGCGCCACCGGTGGCAATGATGGGACCTTCTGCGCCAAAAGGTCCGCCGGTACCGATGGCGATAGCCGAGGATAGGGGCTTCAGATAGGTGATGGTGGGCTTTATTTTGCTGTTATTGGTGAGGATCTGCTCCATGGCCTCCGGAATGCCGTGTCCCCTGATGGCCCGGGAACCATAGAGGGCCATAAAACCTACGATAATGCCCCCGATCACGGGTACGATGATTACAAATATCCCAAGGTGATGCTGACCGGGGGAGGCGTCTGCGAGTGAAAAAGTGCCGAAAAAAGAAATATTGGTTACCAGGTTAATCAGGCTCACCAGGAGTTTGGCAATAAGGCTCACCAGTGCACCAATGCCGATGGCAAGCAGGGAGATAAATACCAGCCGGATCTTTTTGGAGGAAGGCCGTTGCTCCATCTGTTCGGAGGCTAATGTGGATTGCAGGGACGTCGAAATTGGAATACTCATAGTCTGTGTGATCTAAAAAGAAGCTGCAAAATTATGATTTATATCATAATTTTATTTAAAAAAGTTCATAAATCTCGCTGCAGCAGCAGAAAAGACGATTGCATGAAGGGATTCTTGCCGTATTTTTTTATTTTTGAAAACAGCAATGAAAGAACTACAGGACGATTTCCCCGATAATAACATACTATATCACTATTGCATGCCCGAATGGCGGATAATGGTAGATGCCAACCGGCAGGAACTTGTAGTAAAAAAAGGACAACCTGTTTTTTCCGAAACGGATATGGTAAAAGGAGTGTTCTTTATCCGGTTGGGTAAAGTAAAAATTCACCAGCGCTGGGGCAATGAAAAAGAACTGATCATCCGGTTTGCCAAAGGCGGGGACATGATCGGGTATCGGGGACTGGGAAAGGATAAGGTGTACCCGGTATCGGCTACGGCACTGGAAGACACGCAGCTGATGTACCTGGATATTCAATTTTTTGAAGCCACGCTGCAGGTAAACCCCCGTCTTACCTACGCGCTGATGGATTTTTATGCCAATGAGCTGGAGGCTACAGAAAAACGGGTGCGCAATATGGCGCATATGGAAGTAAAAGGACGCATCGCGGAAGCCCTTTTAATGCTGAAGGAAAGCTTCGGTATCAATAAAGAGGGATTTATTGACATCCGGCTTACCCGGCAAGACCTGGCGTCTTATGTAGGAACCACCTATGAAACCATTTCCCGCACGGTCAGTGAACTGGAAACCGAAAAACTGATCCGGACCAGCGGTAAAAATATAGCCCTTTTAAAGGAAAAGCAGCTGGTAAAGCTGGTAGAATCGAATATCCGATAGCCCCGGTTTTTAATTACAGGTGAAACGTAGCTGGGGCTGATTGAAGTGCCTGATTACATATTGCAAAATTGGTCAGCGGCCCGTTTCTTATTCTAAATGACAGGAGGTGGCTGCGTTATGTATAAGGGAGGTTAAAAAAAGAACGTGATTTTAAAAAATGTGATTTATATCATACTTTTGTGGTATGAAAACAAAAAATTACAACAGTCATATTTACAGACCGCTGATGGCCGGTTTGTTTGCAGGCTATATCGCCACCGTTTTAAACCTGGTATATGATGTGCTTTTCCGGGAATCGACCACCTTTCCCTTGCATGACCTGGTGAATGTATCCACCATAATTTTTGCCACGCTTTTTGCCTTGCCGCTGGCCGGTGTGGTGTTTGCACTGATCGACCGGCTTTTTCCGAATGGCAGCCGGATCTATGTGGTGTTGTCGGCCCTGTTTACCGGTCTTTGTATTTATGGAACCTTGCAGGTGCACCGTTCACCGGATCCGGTATTAACCGTACAGTTCCAGCATCTTTTACTGGGCATTGTAATTATATCCGGGGTATTTGCAACAGCTGCCGTTCCCTGGCTGGTGAAGCATCAGGAGATTTATATGTAAGGGTTTGTTATTAGTTATCAGTGGTCAGTTATCAGCAGTCAGCTTTTAGCTTTTAGATGATCCGGTTTGGTTTGAAGTTTTGTCTTTTGATTGTTGTTTTTTGATCTTTGGTTCTTGGAGCCTTTAGAATTTAGGATTTAATATTTAGAATTTTAGCGGTTAGCTTTCAGATGATCCGGTTTGGGGAGCAATTTTGTCTTTTGATTATTGGTTCTTGGCCCCTTTTTAGAAATTTAGCGGTTAGCTTTCAGATGATCCCGGTGTGGTTTGAAGCTTTGTCTTTTGATTATTGTCTTTTGATTTTTGGTTCTTGTTTTTTGCTCCTTTTTAGAATTTGGAATTTAGTGTTGGGTGACAGGGCGACAGATGGGACATTGGTATTTGTTTTTTGGATTATTGGTTCTTGTCTCCTTTTAGAATTTTAGCTATCGGAGACAGGTCGACCGGGAAACATGGAGCAGCGCTGCATTATTTTGTGGGAATATAACCGCTGCGTCTTTTGCTCCTTTGTCCCGAAAGCTTTCGGGATTGCTGAAAAAAGAGCCACGAGACAGAAAGGCACAAAGAAACACAAAGAAGAATCTCGCCTTGGTGCTCTTCGTGTCTTCGAGCCTTCGTGGCGGGTATCTCAGCCGCAGCGTCTTTTGCTCCTTTGTCCCGAAAGCTTTCGGGATTGCGTGAAAAAAGAGCCACGAGACAGAAAGGCACAAAGAAACACAAAGAAGAATCTCGCCTTGGTGCCTCTTCGTGTCTTCGAGCCTTCGTGGCGGGCATCTCAGCCGCAGCGTCTTTGCGCGAAATAATGCTGATTAATAATGTGCGAAATCGGCTTCGTAGCTGCCTTTGATCCGCTCCATCGGTGGGTTGTAATACCCGTATTTTAAGTGGGGGAATTCCTCTCGGATAAGGTCCATCAGTTGTTTTACGCCCATGAATTCACCGGTTTCACTCACCCCTATCTTTCCAAGATACCAGTCCGGATCAATGTTGAAGTTGCGCCACTGGATCATCTTCAGTTCCGTTTCCCGGATCAGCTTCCGCAGCGCTTCATATTCCGCTACACTATCCGTCATACCCGGAAATACAAAATAGTTGATGGAGGTCCAGCCGCCAAAACCGTTCACTACTTTCAGGCTTTCTACAATATCTTCAAACTGGTAATTGTTGGGCCGGTAATAAGGCATATAGATCTCGCTGCGGGCACTGTTGGTACTTACGCGGATCGAGTTCAGTCCGGCTTCGCACAGGCGTTTCACCGCATCCGGCTTCGATCCGTTGGTATTGATATTAATGCTGCCCTTTGGCGTATGTTTGCGGATTTCGATGATCGCTTTCTCCAGTGTTTCCCACATCAGCAGGGGCTCTCCTTCGCAACCTTGTCCAAAGCTGATCAGGGGATAAGGCGCGGTTTCAAGGTGCGGCACCGTAAATTCAACGATCTCTTCCACTGTGGGTTTAAACTGCAGCCGGTCCTGGGTAGAAACGATGGTTTCTTCATCGGGTTGCAAAGAGATACAGCCTACGCAATTGGCGTTACATGCCGGGGATGCGGGCACGGGGCACTCCCAGCGACCGATAAAATAATTTCTTGCTGCCGGACAGTGATAGGTAAGTGCACAATTATTGGCCAGGTGATTTACCAGGCGATTATGCGGGTAGGCCTTTGTGAGATAGTCTACGCCAGACTTTACCTTGTCGGCATCAAAGCCGGCGCATTCCTGGCGGATGTCCTGTTCAATACGGACGGCCGGTACATAAAATTTTTCGTTTTGCCAGGCCACTGCCGTATAGCAAAACAGCGGCAGGGTAGGTGCGTCTGGCTGGGTTTCGTAAGCGGCAATATAAAAGCCGGTATGTGCCGGGGGTATAAATGCAGCTACCGCCCATCCTTTGTCGCAAAGCCGGAGATCCCCGGTTTTTACATCAATGCCAATGCCTACACGCCCCGGCAGTTCATAAAGGGAACCGCCATCCGGCAATTCGATCCAGTCTTCTACGGGCACCGGCAGGGCATCCCACCCGCTGCGGCCTACGGCATAAAGACTGGTATCTTCAAAAATATTTCCGTTGCCATCGGAGTATAAAAGGTATGGGGAGGATGTTAATGCCATTATTTTAAATACTAAACGTTAAATGCTAAATATTAAGCCCTAAACACTAAAAGAGAACCAAAAGGCAAAAGTCAAAAAACAAATACCAATGTCCCATCTGTCGCCCTGTCACCCAACACTAAATTCTAAAAAGGATCAAAAAACAAAAAACAATAATCAAAAGACAAAGCTTCAAACCAAACCGGATCATCTGAAAACTAACGACTGATAACTGATAGCTGATTGCTGAAAACTGTTACCTAACCGCTGCCAGCTGTTTCCTGCAAAATTCGTTAAATATTTCTTCAGAAACGATTTGATCTGCATCTTTTACAAAATGCTGGTATACTTTATTATTCTTAAGATCGATGGTAAGAATATCTGCTTTTAGCACCAGGTTGCTGACCGCGCTCCAGGGAATCTTTTTAACGGGGAATGAAGGATAGCGGATCTCTTCAGGGGTGACGTCAATTGCCAGCTGCCGGCGGGATACCAGGTACAGGAACCACAGCAGCACATTGATGGCAAATCCCCATCCCAGCGCATACTGGTACCAGCGAAAACCAAGAATCAGGATAACGATGCCCAGCGATTGCAGGGTATTTTTTTTTCTTAAAAGGTAGATATCCCGGAAGATGAACAGTATAAAAAGCAGGGCACATACCAGCACACTTATCCTCAGGTTGGGACTGTTGCGCTGATAGTCCATCAGCAGCTGACCCAGGATATTTAAAAAAATAATGCCATAGGCAAAAACCTGGTAAATCAGCACGCGCGCATTAGGGATCACAAAACGATAGCCCTGACCGGCGTTTGCAGCGCTTGCGGCGGGTTGCTTATTTTGTGTGGGCTGACTCAATACGATGGAATTTTGTACCCGGAACCGGGCTATTGATTGCTCCCCGCCAGCAGGTTACATAATTTGTAAAGTGCCCGGGCACCTACGTTTGCATTCCAGTCTGTTTCACCGGTACCCACTTCCACCAGGTCGAACCCGATCAGCTGGCGGCCGCTTTCGATGATCTTTTTAAACAGGAAGAAGACCCGGTCCAGTTCAAATCCGCCGGGAACCGGGGTGCCGGTATCGGGGCAGAGTTTGGGATCGAGCCCGTCAATATCAAAGCTGATATGCACTTTTTGGGGAAGCTTGCTGATGATCTCTTCGGCAATGTGCTTAAAGGTATCGCCATCAAACAGGCGTTCTTTTATCTCCTGGTCAAAATAGGTAATGACCCGGTATTCGCTGTTTTTAATGTATTCCCACTCATCCTGTCCCAGGTCGCGAACACCTACCTGTACAATATTTTTAATCTGGGGGATCTCATTCAGCGCATTGTACATAATGCTGGCGTGAGAGTACACAAAGCCTTCATAGGCTTTCCGCAGGTCGCAGTGCGCGTCGATCTGCAGGATCCCGAATTCGCCATGTTTTTCTGCCAGGGCTTTAAACAAACCCAGCGGGGTACTATGATCACCGCCCAGCAGGCCCACCAGTTTATTGTCATCCAGCAGCACCCGGGCCTGGTCGTACACCCAGTTATTTAAATACACACCGCCTTCATTTACTTCTTTGATGGTGCGGCACATGAACTGGTTTTTGCCCAGTTCTTCTCCTTTGGAGATATAATCGATGTACAGTTCCGCTTCTTTACGCAGAAAATCGCTTTTCAGCAATACGGTCCTGTCGGTAGGTTTCAGGTAATATCCTCTTTTCCAGGCGTCCGGGAAATCAGAATCATACAGGTCTACCTGCATACTGGCTTTCAGGATGGATTCCGGTGCCCTGGCGGTTCCGGCGCCATAGCTTACGGTTACTTCCCAGGGAACATTGATGATGATCAGGTCAGCGTTTTCTTCGGTACTGGGCAACCCAAAAATGTTGTTGTTCGGGTTCGCTACACAGTTCTGATCGAAATTTGTTATGTCCAACATTATTGTCTCCTTTTTTTGGAAGGCGCAAAGTTATACGCTTTTTACCGCATCACACAACAATTAACGTTTGTTGTCGGCAATTAGCTGTCAGCGATCAGCAATCAGTTGTTAGCTGTTCGCTTCCTGAAAGCTAAAGGCTGATAGCTGACAGCTACTTCAGCTTGTCTTTGAATACTTTACGGAATTTGTCCACCTTGGGCCGGATGACCATGGTGCAATAAGGGTTTTGATTTTCGTTATTGTTAAAATAAGACTGATGGTAATCTTCTGCCGGGTAAAATACGGTGAAGGGCTTTATTTCGGTTACGATCGGGTTGTCAAAGGCTCCGCTCTTGTCCAGCTCATTTTTATAAAATTCCGCTTTTTCTTTCTGGGCGGTGTTGTGATAATAGATCCCGCTGCGGTACTGGGTACCTACATCTCCGCCCTGCCGGTTCAGCGTAGTGGGATCGTGTGTTTTCCAGAAGATTTCCAGTAGTTCGTCAAAAGAAATAACAGCCGGGTTATAAACGATCTGTAAGGCTTCTGCATGACCGGTGTTGCCGGTACATACTTCTTTATAGGTCGGGTTCTTTGTATGTCCGTCTGTATAACCGCTGGTAACGGAGGAAACCCCCTTTACATCCTGGAAAATAGCTTCTGTACACCAGAAGCATCCGTTGGCGAAGGTAGCTGTGTCTGTTTGTTGGCTCATTTTTGAAGATTTTGCTGCCGGCCCTGCAAAAACCACGGGCTCCTTTTTTTTCTGCGCACAGGCTGTTGCCGCCAGCGAGATCAATAATAATATGGGGATAAACGTTTTCAATTTTTGGGATTACTGACTGTAAATTACAGATTCGGACTGTATTTTACAATTTAATAACAAGGGAAGGCTTGGGAAAGTTTAAATGGCGGTGCGTGAGGTTCAGTGCGCGACTACAAGTCACGGACAGGGGAGGGGTTTTAGTCGTCAGTTTTCAGTTATCAGTTATCAGTCATCAGTTTTCAGCTTTTAGCTATCAGTGATTTGGTTTGAAATTTTGTTTTTAGGTTATTGTTTTTTGACTTTTGGTTCTTACTTTTTGCTTTTTTGTCCCTTTTTAGATTTTGGAATTTAGTGTTGGGTAACAGGGCGACAGATGGGACATTGGTATTTGTTTTTTGATTTTTGGTTCTTGGATCTTGTCCCTTGTTAGAATTTAGGGCTTGGGATTTAAAGTTTTAGTGGTCAGTTTTCAGTTCTCAGATGATCCCGTTGTATTTTGTCTTTTGAAATTTGGTTCTTGACTTTTGGTTCTTGCTTTTTTGTCCCTTTTTAGATTTTGGAATTTAGTGTTGGGTAACAGGGCGACAGATGGGACATTGGTATTTGTTTTTTGATTTTTGGTTCTTGGATCTTGTCCCTTTTTAGAATTTAGGGCTTGGGATTTAAAGTTTTAGCGGTCAGTTTTCAGTTCTCAGATGATCCCGTTGTATTTTGTCTTTTGAAATTTGTTTTTTGATTTTTTGGTTCTTGCTTTTTTGTCCCTTTTTAGAATTTGGAATTTAGTGTTGGGTAACAGGGCGACAGATGGGACATTGGTAATTGTTTTTTGGTTCTTGGATCTTGTCCCTTTTTTAGAATTTAGGGCTTAGAATTTAGTATTTAACATTTAGCCCTTCCTCTCCGTATCTTTGCAGGCTTGAAAATTGTAGAGCGCATTTATGAAATTATACCCGGAATCGGCATATATACAGTTAGAGTTTGATAAGATCAGAGAGCTGCTGGCAAAGCATTGTGAAACGGATTATGCACAACGCAAGGCAGCGCAGCTGCGTATTCATACCCATAAGCGGTTTATTGATGAGGAATTAAAGCAGTCGCACGAGTTTAAGCAGTTGCTGCAGAATGCGGTTTATTTTCCCAACGACTATATTTTAAACCTGGCAAGGGAGCTGAAATTACTATCCATTCCCGGGGCCTTGCTTACGGGCGAGCAGCTGCTGCAGATCCGTAAACTGGCGGAAAGCATTGAAAAGATCTTCCGTTGGTTTGATGCGGAGCGCAAGCTGGCCTATGAAAGCTTATACCGGGTGATAAAAGAAACCTATTATGAAAAAGCCATTATCAGCCTGATCGATGAAGTGGTGGATGAGATCGGCCAGGTGAAGGACAGCGCATCGCCGGCATTAAAGGATATCCGGCTGAGCCTGTACCGAAAGCGTACGGAGTTGCGAAGGATCTTTGACAGGATCGTTGCCAAGCTCAATAAGCAGGGCTACCTGGCAGAGATCGAGGAAAGCTTTATGAATGGCCGCCGGGTAATTGCCGTTTTTGCAGAACAAAAACGTGCAATCAAGGGGATCCTGCATGGGGAGAGCGATAGCCGTAAAACGGCGTTTATTGAGCCCGAAGAAACCATGCACCTGAATAACGAGGTGGCCGACCTGGAGCATGAAGAACGCAAAGAGGTTGACCGGATCCTGCGGCAGCTGACAGCAACCTTATCTACCCATGCCCCGCTGCTGAATACCTGGCATACCGTTGTTGGGGAATTTGATTTTATCCGTGCCAAGGCAAAATTTGCAGGGGATATTAACGGCGAATTTCCGGTGGTGGCCGATAAGGCACAGGTGCGCCTGGTAAATGCCTACCACCCCTTGCTGTACTTATACAATAAACGCTCCGGCAAGCAAACCTTCCCGGTGTCCATTACACTTGATGAAAGTCAGCGTATACTGGTGGTGAGCGGCCCGAACGCAGGCGGAAAAACCGTTACGATGAAAACGGTGGGATTGTTGCAGATGATGGTACAAAGCGGATTGCTGGTACCGGTACATCCCAACAGCGAGTTTGGTGTATTTAAACAGCTCATGATCCATATCGGCGATACGCAAAGCCTGGAATTTGAGCTCAGTACCTATAGCAGCCACCTGATCCATATGAAATATTTTATGGAGCATGCCAATGGCAAAACCCTGTTCTTTATCGATGAACTGGGAAGCGGCAGTGATCCGAACCTGGGAGGGGCCTTTGCCGAAGTGATCCTGCTGGAATTGCTGAAAAAACATTCCTATGGTATTGTAACCACCCACTACCTCAACCTGAAAGTAATGGCAGGGAAAACACATGGTATTGTGAATGGTGCCATGGCTTTTGATGAAAAAAATCTGCTGCCCATGTTCAACCTGGTGGTGGGGCGCCCGGGCAGTTCGTATACGTTTTCCATTGCAGAACGGATCGGGCTGGATAAACGCCTCATCAACCAGGCACGGCAGATGGTTGACGATGACCAGTACCGGCTGGATAAGCTGCTGAATAAAACGGAGCAGAACCTGCGCGATCTTACCAAAAAGGACCAGGAGCTGGAACGGCTGATCAAAGAAAATGAGCGGTTGAAAAAGGAAATGGAGCGGGTGATGGATAAGGAAAAACACCGCCAGCAGATGAATGTATTGCGCGAGCAGAATAAGATCTCCGAAGACCGGATCACCTATCTTAAGGATATGGAGCGCAAGCTCAAACAGATCACCATCGAATGGAAAAAGGAAGAGGATAAGCAAAAACTGATCAAACAGATCAATAACCTGCTGTTTAATAAGAATGAAAAGAAAGCAGTGGGAAAGGCTCAGAAAAAGATCGAATCCAAATACCAGGAAGTAGGCGGGGAAATAAAGGTGGGCGACCAGGTAAAGATGAAACGGAATCACCAGGTGGGCGAAGTACTGGAGATCAAAAGCAAGCGTGCTGTGGTAAAGATCGGCCTGCTGCCCATGCAGGTAGAGCTGAGTGACCTGGTAGTGGTAAAGGAAAAAGAGACGAAAGAAAAGATATAAAGAACGCTATTATCAGGGTATCTGTAAACTGGTTTGTTAAATGAATAAGTTGGAACGATTTCCTGTATTATATAGCCGGCGATTGGTTTTGCGTCAGTTAACCATCGATGATATTCCCTGGCTGGTGAAGTACGCAAATAACAAGCGTATATCGGATAGCATCATCAACATCCCTTACCCGTTCGATGAACCCGATGCCGTATTCCGGATCGCCTACGTCTCCCGCGGGTTTAAAACTCAAAAACATTTCTCTTTTGCTATTGTTTTAGAAAACGCGCAACATCTTATCGGAGAAATAGGGCTGCATATTCAACCGGAAGGGAATACCGGGGAGCTGGGTTACTGGCTGGGTGAACCATTTTGGAATACCGGATTAACAACGGAAGCCATTGGGGCGATACTGGATTTTGGTTTCCGGAAGCTGGGGCTGGACCGGATATTTGCAGTTTGTGCGCAGCAGAACCAGGCATCGATAAAGGTTTTGGAAAAGAATAAAATGTACAGACAGCTGATCGCACCCGGGATGTATGAATATTCCATTACCAACAGCATATATGGTTAAAGCGAGCGGCCTGCTGCTTCACATAATTAATGAATTGAAGGAAACATAATATGCATACACTTCTTCAGGAACTACAGATCAGCTACCCGGTTATACAGGCGCCAATGCTGGGTGTTTCCACCCCGGAAATGGCCGCAGCAGCCTCCAATGCCGGCGGGTTGGGATCGCTTCCGGTTGGCGGTTTATCGCCGGATGCCATTGCTGATTTATTGCACAAAACAAAGGCATTAACCGCCCGTCTCTTTGCGGTAAACCTGTTTGTACATACTATACCGGAGGTAGATGTCGCAATACTGGAGCCCATGCAGGCGCTGATAGGCCGTTTGGCAAACGAACGCGGATATCGTTTAACCAGTGCCGATCTTCAGATTCCCCGCCTGTATTCGTATAAAGACCAGCAGGAGGTGTTGCTGCAGGAAGGCGTGCGACTGGTAAGTTTTACCTTCGGATGTCCGGATGATGGAAGCATCCGGCTGCTGAAAGATCATAAAGTATGGCTGATGGGTACGGCTACCAGCCTGGAAGAGGCTGTTTACCTGCAGGCGAAGGGCGTCGATATGGTAGTGGCGCAGGGCATTGAGGCCGGCGGACACCGCGGCAGTTTTTTGCAGGAGAATGTGCAGCAGCAATCCTCGCTGGAGGCCTTGCTTGAAATGATAAGAACGGAGGTTCATATCCCCGTGATCGCTGCAGGTGGCATACGGGATATAGCAGGCGCCAAGCGGGTAATGGAGCTTGGTGCCGCTGCGGTACAATTGGGAACGCTTTTTATTCCCACGCAGGAAAGCATGGCCATTACCGGTTATAAACAACTGCTTAGCGGGAAACAGGAACGCCATTCGGTACTGACCACTGCTTTTTCGGGACGATGGGCCAGGGGGCTGTCTAATGATTTTATAACGGCAATCGAAACCTCCGGCATTCCCGTGCCGCCCTATCCGTATCAGAATGCGCTCACCGCCCGGCTCCGGAAAATGGCACAGGCGCAGCAGGATCCGGAGTTTACCAGTCTTTGGTCCGGAACAGCCCTGCCACTTGCTAACGCAGCAACTTCAACCGCCGAAATTGTGGAGGCATTTGGCCGGGCATTGGCGGGAACTAAATATCTCTAAAAGCTGCTTATGAAACTGCATACCACCCGAAAATTCAACGCAACCTCGGAGCAGCTATGGCCCTTGCTCTTCCATTCAAAAATGGATACCCGTAAACCCTGCTATTTTCTTCTGGGCCTTCCCAAACCGGAGGAATGCCGGCTGGCGGACGGGAACGGAGGCGTTGGTGCTACCCGGGAATGTGTTTCTGATAAGGGGCTGATCCGGCAAACTATTTTAGAGTGGGTGCCGGCAAAAAAGCTCCGGTTTGAAATGCGGGAAACCAGCATCTATTTTGGTCCCTGCGTGGATACGATTGTAGAAACCTTTGTCTTAACTCCTGTAAGTGCAACGGAAACGACCATCACGCGCACCACTGAATTTACATTGAAACCAGGTGCCCGGATCTTGGCTTCCCTGCCCATGTGGATCGGTCTGAAAAGCATTCACCGGTATGTATTCCGTAACTGGAAGGCGTTAACAGCCAGGAGACCGGCAGCGCATGAAGCATAGCCTGTTGGTTGCTTTGTTCCAGGTTTAATAATTAACCGCTATCATTATTACTAAAATAGTCATATCCTTTTGATAGTTGTTTTACTGCCCCGGGGTTTTGGTAATATGACTCCAACGCGCGTACTAATGTGTTTTCTACATCGTCAAGGCTGTTGAATATTTT
>NZ_JASLGT010000015.1 GCF_030150205.1 Niabella sp. | reverse complement strand
TTTCCTGCCATGATTGAAAGCTGCTCTTTTATGGCTGCATCGCTCAGGTGATTTATCAACTTTAGCGTTCGCATGTATATAAGTTTGAACGCAAAGATAAGAAATTATTATTTTAGTATTTTTGATAGCGGGATATTATAAGAAAATTGCAGAACGTATGTCTATTTTCGGAGCGTCGATTCGATCTGCCCCGGATAGAAAAACAAACTAAAATTATATTTTCCGAATTAAGTTTTCATCTCCCACTCACTTACCATTCTCCGGATCGAAAACAGCAACCCCTACCCGGGAATCGGCACAGCCATAATATAAAAACCATTTTGCTTTATAAAACACCAGCCCTTCCAGGAATACAGTGCCGGCTTTATATTGCCCCGAACGCTCAAAAGCTTCAGTGGGGTACAGAAATGGCTGATCCAGCCGGTCTATCACTTTGGATGGTTCTTTTTTATCAAACAATACCTGGCCGGCACAATAACTGTTGGCCGGATAGCTGGTATCACCTTTGGCTCCTGCGGCATTTTTACCATTATATAACAGCACAATACCGTCTTTCGTGAGCAACGCCGGCGGACCGCATTCGGTAAGATCGCTGTCGAAATACCCCCTCCTGGGCGTAATCAATTTCAGCAACTCATTTTTATCATCCAGTAAAGGCGTCCAGTTAACCAGGTCTTCAGAAACTGCCGGATTTACAAAATACTCGCCCCAGTACATCAGGTACTTTCCGTTTATTTTAGTAATGACCAGTTTATTATTCACCAGCTGGGTAACGATAGATGCCGACTTACTGGCCATATCTTTAAACCGGCCATCCCAGGCGGTTTTAAAAGCCGGACCATGCTTTACCCAATGCACCAGGTCTTTTGAAGTAGCCACACTAAGACGGGGCTTTTTGTGGTTCCAGGAAGTATAAAACATTACATAGAGACCCTCTTTTGTTACAGCTACGCGCGGATCCTCGCAGCCTCCGGGCCAATCGTACTCCTGTTGATCATCCTTGCCCGGATAGAGCACCGGGGTGCTTCGGATTTTCATAGTTATGCCATCCGTAGTTTCGGCTAAGCCGATCCTTGAAGTATGTGCGCCAATTTTATCAATACCGGAATAATCTTCTGCCCGGAACAACACCCTTATTTTTCCATCTTTTACAATGGCCGCCGGGTTAAAAGCGGCGTTTTGCATCCAGGGAACATTCCTTCCGGACATCGGATCGGCAAATAGTCGTTGCCGGTCGGGGGTAATGACTGGCTGAGCGGGCTGAGGACGAAGAAATGGTCCCAGTGCCCAGGAAGGAAGCTGCGGTTGCTTTTGTGCAAAGCTGCTTACGTAACAGAACAGGAACAATAAAAAAGCAAAACACGGTTGTTTCATATCTGACATCATACGTTTATTTCAAAACAAATCCGCTCAAAAATACGATACACCGTCTAAAGTTTATCCGCTACCAGCCACCGGCGTTATATCACCATCGTTTTAACTGATTTTTTGTGCTGCCAGTAGTAAAAAGGGCGGCCGCCTGGAGTGCAGCGCCAATGCAGGCTTTTCTTTTACAAAAGCAGGAAGCGGTTCCGGCTCCAGGAGCCGGGTAATTTTAAACCCGTTATCAATGAGTACATTGATATAGGTTTCCATGGTGCGGTGATACTTTAGCACATTCTTTACAAACCAGGTAGTATTCCTGGCCCCCTCCTGCTGATAATGATCTACCGGCCAGTACAGCTCCTGCCCTTTTGCATCCAGCACCCACTGCTGCGCTTCCCTGGCCGTGCATACCGGATGCTCTACAGAAAAAAGCAACCGGCCGCCCGATACCAGGCTGCGGTTTATTTTCTGTACCAGGCCAGCATAATCCTGTACATAATGAATGGCCAGGGAACTGATCACCCAATCGAAACCTCCGGCAACCGGTTGCCAATCCTCCATCGGGCACCGGATAAAGGTAATATCCGGATGCACGTACCGTTCCCGGGCTACCGTTAACATCGATCCGGAAATATCCATACCTATTACTTTTTTTGCCCCCTGTTTCACAGCATACATGCAGTTATCACCAAAGCCGCATCCAAGATCCAGCACTACTTTACCGTTCAGCTTAGACAGCATACTTCTAAAAGCCGGTACCTCCAACACCTTGTTCAGTCCCGCCTCCGTTTTGCGGAGCGCATAATATCCCTCAAAAAAAGTTGCATCATCGTAAATATTCTGCTTCATGCTCAAATGGTTTTACATCCGGAACAGGGCTTAAAAAGTATCGCACAAAAATAAAGCATCCGGGTATAACTGCATTTTTTGTTACCCGATCATCCTCAACAGAAAAAAAAATTTTTACGTAACCGAACAGTTACATATATTTGTAACCGAAAGGTTACACAATATGAGGAGAGATGTTTTTCAGGCTATTGCCGATTCCACCCGGAGGGAGATCATTCAATTGCTGGCACATCAGCAATTGAACCTGAATGCTGTTGCTGCGAACTTCGACATCAGCCGGCCGGCGATATCCAAACACATTAAAATACTTACGGAATGCGGGCTGCTTGTGATTCAGCAGCAGGGTCGTGAGCGTTATTGCCGGGCCAATCTTAATAAATTGAAAGAAGTACAGGACTGGGTTGCCCAGTACAGCGCATTCTGGGATAACAAGCTGCAGGCGTTGAATAACTTCTTGATCAAAGAAAAAAAGAAACGTAAATAACTCACCTAAAACAGATAAACTATGGAATCAGCTCAATCCAACAAAGCAACCGTCACAAAAGAAGTTGTACTGGACGCTTCCAGCGATCGCGTATGGCGCGCGCTTACGGACAAGGACCAGATGAAAGAATGGTATTTTACGCTTACCGACTTCAAGCCGGAGGTCGGGTTTGAATTTAGTTTTTCAGGAAAGGGTACCAAGGGTGATGAATATATACATCTTTGCCGGGTTACCCAGGTAATTCCCGGAAAAAAGCTGCAATATACATGGGCTTATAAAACGTATCCCGGAACATCGCTTGTAACTTTTGAACTGACGCCTGAAGGTACGAAGACCCGGCTCCGGCTTACACATGAGGGACTGGAGACATTTGCTCAAAACGGTCCCGACTTCGTAGCCGGCAGCTTCAACAAGGGCTGGACGGCACTGATTGAAGAAAGCATCGGCGCTTATCTTAAAAAAACCGCCTGATTCCCTTCGCTAAAAGAGACCGTCGCAGGATGGTCTCTTTTTTTTTGGGGGGAATACCGCATTTAAAAAGGCATTACCATTGGACGGTATAGTTCCTTTCTCCTGGTTAACTAAAAAAACCTCATCGCTTAAAAACACTGTCCAGCACATGAAATGCCGCCCTGGTAATATCTGCCGGAAAGTCGTGTCCCGCATCCGGGAAAAAGGCAAAGAGGGCATCCGGAGCATGATACAGCTCATATACCTTACGAATATTTTTCAATCCTGCTCTTACCCCTTCGATGCTAAAATTTGCATCCCGCAACGGGGAATTGGTGAAGAAGACCCGCGGTGCAATGGCTGCGATGATTTCATCAAAATCAAACGGGATCCGTTCGGGCTTTAACTGGTATTTTTCCTTTAACAAGGGCATGTACCGTTTTTGTGCCCATGGCCCCAGCTTTCCGCCGTATTGTTTTTCCATTGCCGGTCCCAGATCATAATAAGGAAATAAGGTCCACCCGCTGCTGGCGATCACTACTTTTACCCTTTGATCAAAAGCCCCCAGGAAAATGGCATTATGCCCACCCAGCGAATGCCCGATCACCGCAATTTTATCCGGATCCACAAAAGAGAGCGACTGCAGATAATCCACGCAACGAATGTGATCAAAGATACCCTTCATCGTACCCGACTGATAGCGATCGCCATCAAAATCGTAGTTCTCCAGGCCGCCAAAATCCGGATAGTCCGGTGCCAGTACCACATAGCCCCGCTCCGCCAGTTTTTTTGCATAATCCCTGTTGGCCAGCGTACTCTGCCCTGCCACCGATAGTTTTCCCAATCGATCGGTTCCGTGTAGTGCAATTACGCCCGGGATCCGTTCTCCATTGGCATGTGCAGGTATATATAACAAGGCAGGAAGCTCCTCGCCCTTTTCTACTGTAAATGTGATCGTATATCTTACGTAACCGGCCTCAACAACGCTATCTGAAATACGGGCATTAAATGGCGGATATCCTTTTAAACGAGGTACCGGGCCCATCGCCTCCTGCATATGCTCCAGAATGGCTTTCCGCTTTTTATTCCACTGACTAACCGCAGTTACAGGCGTTCCCTGGTATATCAGCAGGTCCTCACGACTGCCGGCCTTTTTACCAGCCACACAGGCGCCTGCAAATACCAGGATACAAATCCCGGCAATAAGCCTGCGATAAATAGTAGCGTGCATCTTCTTCTGTTTTAAATTGTTTCTGCCAAATGAAATTATCCGAAATAGCATCCTTTATTCTCTGCCAAGCGTAAAAGCCCCTGCTATGCACCGTAATCCGTTTTACGAACGCAGACATCAGGGCTTTTTAAAGCGGATCAGATCCGATACCATTTTGCCATTCCTTGGTACCCGGGCAATGGTGTAGATATATCCGTCTGCACCTATGGCAATTGCATTAACATAGGCCGGCCTTACACCATCCGCATAAAATATGGGGCCATGGTCCTGGTAATATCCCGTCGGAATATGATAGGTAACCAGGTGCAGGTTTTCTGGTCCACGCGCCGCTCCCTTGGCAATTGTGTCTGCCCCCTTTAACCGCTGTCCTCCTTCATAAATGGGCCCACCTGTAAGATAATAAATCGTTTCATTATCCGGGCCCAGGTCAAAGCCTAAATAGCCATAGCTAAACTGATCAAACATGCCGCTGCGTTTGGAGGGCAGGGAAGTCAGTCTTGGCCCCAGCTCCAACGCTTTATTTACGGGATCAAAAACAAACAGATAACCCGAGTTGCCATGAACACCATACACCCGGTCGGATTCCGGATGCCAGAAAACTTTTCTCCAGTTATAGGCCATACTACCAGGCCGGGTAAAATCATAGGCCCCAAAATAATCCCGTTTCAGATCAACATGCTCCAAAGCAGATAATACATCTGCTGAAGGGTCATAACACAGTACCGTTCCCTCTGCCGTGGATAGATACACGTTGCCACTTTTGGGGTCTACCACCAATGACCGGCATAAGGATCGGAAACCGGCTCCCGGAACACCACTTTCGCCATCTCCGCTCAATCGCCCTTTGTTTTTTAATGCCCCGGTATTCACATCATAAAAAATAAAATAACCCGTAGGCCAGCTCAAGCAAAAGATATGTCCGCGGGCCGTGTCCATTACCATGGATACCACGCCTTCCCCATCGGGGATCAACGCCAGCGAGCTGGTGTGGCGGGTTTCCGGATCATAGGACAGGATATGGCCGCCCGGGTATAATCCGCATCCCGGTGGCGGATTACGCGGCAACCGGTCCATGCCATCAATTAATTCGTAATAGCCCACGTGCGTAGCAAAAAACAACCGGCCTTCATACTCATAAAACGCAACATGGCTTTTTCCCTGAACGATGGATGGCGTATGTGCCTCGCCGCACAGTTCCGTAAGATCGCCTATCAATGTTATATTTTTTGTAACCGGGTCAAAAACAAAGAAGCGTCCGGCCACATTGTACCGTTCAGATGAAAGTACATAATATACTTTCCCGCCACCGGCAATCGTAACTGCATTATAGGTATCATGTGCTTCATCAAAACCGGAGTCAAACACTTCGGCAATAATCGTTTTCTTATCAAACAAAAGTTCCTGGGTTCTTTCGGATTTTATCATATATTATTTTAATCAATAACAACCAACTTCAACTATTCCACCTGGTATGGATAAGGTGATGCATTTCATTTGCTCAATTCCGCTAATGTACAGATAATGCGCCAGAAATTACGGTTCCGGAAACCGTCCCCGCTGGTCCTTCAGCAGGCAATCTAAGCACTCTATAAAACCACTGGGTATATGCGTAGCCATGCGCTGTTCGCGGCGCATCCGTATATATTTTATTATCAAAAAACCGGGCGTCTAATTACCAAATCTGCCTTTTTCAACATATTTTCGTTCACGTACACGAAAACATTCCATATGAAGAAAATATTCCTGTTTTTCCTCCTGGCATTTTCAACAGCAACAGGCAATGCACAGGGCCGGCAACCGGTAACCATTGTTACGTTTGGAAACTCTACCACTGCGCCAAGAAAGGGTGTGCAAAAAGTATATGCGCAGCGCCTCCATGAAAAGCTGGACAGCATGGGTATCACCAATACGGTTATTAATTCCGGCGTACCCAGCAGTCATAGCGGATCGATCAGGGATAACAGTTTCGCAAAAGTGATTCATGCCATGGACCGTTTTGACACGGCGGTTCTAAAATATCATCCCAATTGGGTAACCATCAACTTTGGGCTTAATGATGCTTACCAGGATAAAGGACAGGGCACATCTTCACGTATTCCGCTAAAACAATTTCAAAAAAACATCCGCTACTTTATACGCCAGATCGAGCGTCAGGGCGGGCAGGTTATACTACTAACGCCCAATCCACTGGGCAGCCGGTTTGAACAGTTCCGTTATGAACGCGTAAAGGCGTATGCAAATGCCATCCGGAAAATCGCTAAAAGAAAACACTTGCCGCTGATAGATTCCTGGCTGCTCTTTTATAATTATGCCGATGCCCTCCACCAGCCCATTGATGTGCTGTTCACCGACAGCATTCATCCTAATGACACCGGTCATCAGCTTATCGCAACGGCCTTATCCCAAATCATCGGCGGACAGCAACGTTAACAAAGAAAGCGCAACCATCTGTTTCATACGGCTGTGATGCTGCTATTATCGCTACATCCATTTAGTCTTCACCTAAGGTGCAGCAATGCGCCTCTCCTCTATTTCTTTGCGATCTCCGCCGCATACTTCTGAATTTTGCGCATCGCTTCAGCAATCTGCTCCATTTCGGTTTTTGTTCCCAGCAACATATTCTGAAACAACCATACCGATTGTTCGGAAGTTAATGTATCATTTTGAGGACATTGGTTCCGTTCCAGCCACTGTTGCATGGTCTTTTCACCATAGATCTTCAAATAATGTTTATTGGTAGCCAACGCTGTCACATAGGCGCTTTTATTCATCTGTCCATACCCTGCTGAGTTCGGTACACCTTCCGCTGCCAATGCCTGCAGGAATTTCTCACGGCTTAATCCTGCAAAATGATTTTTATTATACCGGAACATGTACAAATGATAGGCGCTCTTTGTGGTTCCCGGATACAATTTCGCCGGTGTGATTCCCGGTATATCTTTCAGCAACCGGGAAAGATATTGTGCATTTTCCCAGCGACGGTTACTTTGTTCCGTTACCCGTGTCATCTGCGACAGCAGCAAACTGCTCTGAAACTCTGTTAACCGCAGGTTTGTGCCACGGCTGCCAACACCGGTAGAAAAAGAGGTGGATCGCCCACCCTGTCCCTGGTTATGGAAGGTATAGCAATTCTTAATAAAATCGTCGTTATTCGTTATAACCGCGCCGCCCTCGGCACAATTCAGGTTTTTGGATGACTGGAAACTAAATGCACCAGCCAGCCCGTGGTTGCCGACTTTAATTCCCTTCCACTCCGCCAGGTGTGCCTGACAGGCGTCTTCTATTACGGGAATATTATGTTGTTTACCCATTGCCACAAATGCATCGATATCTACCGGAGATCCGCCAATATGCACCGGCATGATGACCCTGGTTTGCGCCGTAATTGCGGCTTTTGTTTTGGCCGCGTCCATCTGGAAGCTTTCGATATCGGTATCTACAAGTATGGGCAACGCATAATTTAATACCACAACATTATAGGTAGCTACAAAAGTATACACCGGTATGGCCACCTCATCACCAGGCCCTATATCCAGGGCACCCAAAATAGTGGTGAGCGCACTGGTGCCGCTGGAAACGCCCAGACTATGTTTTACTCCAAACAATTTGCTGTACTCCGTTTCAAAGGTTGCCGTTCTGGTACCGTCCAGCCGGCCCCATTTCTTACTCTGTAAGATTTCTGTTAACCCTTTTTCTTCGATAGCCCCTTCCACCGGCCAGGAGGGGTATGGACCTGTATGGGCGCTGGGGCCACCCAGGATTGCCGGTTTGGTATTGGTGTTGCCGGCTGATACGATATGCGGGGCTCCTATGGCCAAACCGGTACCAACAATGGCTACATTGCTTATAAATTTTCTACGATTGAAAGCACTGCTCATGATAGATATTTTTTTTAGATTCGATTGAAAGATTAAATCAATGTCCGTCATCATCTCCAGCCAGCCCCACTGTTCAGCACGCAAATATATACACCTCCTGTGGCTGTGCCCGTTTTTTATTGGCTTCAGACGAGCGAATTACCATTTGCTCTATTTATGCACCTTAACAGCTATGCTATATTTCTCCTTATACTGCATTACTGAAACAAAATGTTATACAAAGTCATTAGACAGACGTTTTAATTATAACCGGTAGCTAAATAAATGTGAGCCACAAATAAAATAGATGTTGTCTTTAAGAAAGCATCCACCCGCCCTGACGGCCTGCGGCGTTTTTGATATTAACCGGAGCGCTGCGGTTTTGTGATCCACTTTTGTGATCGCATTTTCAAAAAGAATATAAAGATCATCCTTATTTCCGTTTATAAAAACCCGGGGGGATTGTTCGCCAACGGCAGACCCGTATTCTTTGGAAACGTCTTTTTGATAAATCACTTTCTTTGTTGCCGGATCAAACAGGAAAAATATTTTCCTGTCAGCCATTCCATAAACCTTTCCATCCCTGCGGGTTGTAAGATCGGTATAAGACCTTGCGCCCGGAATGACGGGTTCTTTCCACTCAACCTTTTTTGAAACGGGATCGATCACATACAAAAGCGCCAGGCTTGCCTTTTGTTCACCGCCGGTTCCCGGAGCTACCGTAGTTCCTCCCAGCACTTTTCCCCCGGCTATATTTGTGAGGCTCATGGTTGATTGATCTTTTTCAATATCCTCATCGGTCAGCAGCACTTCCCTGTTTGTAGTAATATCGTAAAACAACAGTCCCCCTCCGGTATATCCATATTGAGGCGTTCCCCCTAAAATAACGGTTTTACCATCCGGATGCACCAATACGCGATGGGGACGATGGATGACAGGGCTGCACTTATACAATACACGGGGATTATTATTCTTTGCATCTGTACTTCCGGCCTGAAAAGGCTTTTTGGTGTCCCACATCACAAGATCTCCACTGGGATAGGATCCAAAAAAAACATACTGGCCACTCGTGGTTAATGCATTGTACTGTCCTAATGCGGCCCTTGTGCTCCATTTATCTTCGGCAATGGTATAATTGAACTGGCGCATGGGAAAAGAGCCGCCTCCTACAACCGACCGCTGATCCGGCGATGTGCCAACCCCCATTACCCAGGAACCTTCCGAAGGATAGTCAAAGTGCACCGTGTTCTTTTTTCCGCCATGGGCATCTTCCGCGATCAATACCTTATCAATCAGGTCAAACTGGGTGATCTTGCTTCCATCAGGAAATATCATATGCCGTAACGCCTGTGAACCGGTAATAACGGGCTTTTCATCGGGTTTATGGCCGGCACCGATCGCCTTTACGGTACCATTGTACAATTCATACCAGGTGCCGTCCTTATCAGCAAGTGCCTGTCCATATACCCTTCCGTTTTTGTTGCGGTACAGGTAAGCCGTGCCTCTTTTCCTTTCAGCAGGTTGTAAGAGTTTGTTCACCTGCCGGGATTCCGGGTTAAACGCAATCAACTGACTATTGGTATTACCTAAACCAAAATAAATCCACCCCTGGTCATCTGCCGCCATATATCGCTGATACTGGGCCCAGTTCTCTTTGTTAAGATAGCCATAGTCCGTAAAAGCTCCGGTTGCCGGATCAAAACATACAACACCACTATTGGGATAAGTAACTGCCCAGACCCTCCCCTTATCGTCCTCTGCCATGCCCATTGCCATCTGCGGTGCCGTTTTATGATGAAATGTAAATGCTTTCTTCCGGGGATCAAATTCAACAAAGTTTCCGTTAAAAAGGGTATACAATTTTCCCTGGGAAGAAAAGATCGAAGCATAGGGACAATCCCCTCCGGGATTAAAGGGCATCGGGAACACCTCGCTCTTACCTGTTACCGCATCCACCATTAATAAAGCATATCCTCCTCTTACATCAAAAAGCCAGGACAGTACCACATTTCTTCCATCTCCGTCTACCGCAGCCACCGTTCCCCGGGTGGTACTGTAAGGAGATGCCGGACCATGGTCGGTAAACCGGGAGCCGTCGGCTGCCGGTTCCTTATCTTTTTGCAGCGGCTGTGCTACCGAAAAAAGAGCGGTGCATGTAACTGCGGCAACCAGAAAAAATCGTTTCATCATGCTATGGCTAATTTACGATCCAGTATTTACTGGTGGCATCAAAATTATTATATACATACAGATCTCCGTTGGCTTCCATGCCATATAGTTTTGTGCCTGCACATATAATTTTTGTAAACCGGCTCCAGCCCAGTCCCATCCGGCTTTTGGAGCCAACGGATGCTGTAACAGATACCGGAAGCGCCCATAAATACCCTGCAGCATCAATACCTATCAGGCTCTGGTTATTAAGCATAGCATAGGGTACGTAGTTAAAGCCGGTTCCTACAGTAGCTGAATTGGGATTAAGCCATGTACCATTCGGCAATGCAAACCAGGCTTTTATTTCCCCGGTGGTTTCCGCAATGGAATAAAAGAAGCCTCTTCCCTGAACATATTTCAGAAAGTTAAAACCGGTACCCAGGGTAGTAGTAAGTATATTTGCTAACGCTCCATTTGTAATGGTGTACATATAAAGATTATTAGTACTGCCCTGAACACCAATAAACCGGTCGACATCATAGAAAAAGAATTCACGGAAGGTAGTACGCGGCGCCAGTGCGGGGTACCTCATTTGCTCTGTCAGCTCGCCATTTTCTCCCACTGCGTAAACGATCATATCTCCGGCGGCATTCCACTCACACAGATTATCATTCATCTGAAAATATTTACTGGTGGCATTCCCTTTCAGTGCAATCTTCACACCGCGATCGGTAACAATGGACGGGGCATTATAAACTTTATAATCGTTCCTTACCGTATCAATCCCCTTGGGCAGGAAAAATACGGTGCGGAACTGAAGTGATCCTCCGGCCGGAAAATCGGTAAGCACCACTGCCGTATCATTCACACTCCTGCCGGTGTTTATCACTCTTGTTTCATTATTTTTTGTAGTATAGCTGATCTGCGAATAGATCACACTATCACCGGGAGTCGTTTTTGATACGGTAAGGTTATAGCTCGACTGAAGATAGTCGTAATCTAACCCGGTGAGGCTACGCGCCCTTAAACCACCCGCAAAACTTTCGCCCCAAACCGTTACCGCTGACCGGGTAACAAGGGAGCTTTCCCCGGCGTCATTGACATTTACAAATTCAAGCAGCGTGGAGCCCTCGGATAACCCGTTGAGGTAAATCGAATCCCATTGCCCGCCCAATGCCTGACGGTTAAAGGGCCGTACCAGGGAATCCCTTCGGTTGTTCCAGTAAATAATAGTACGCTGAATTTTAGGATCGGCATTGATGTACCAAACTACTTTGGCCCGTCCAAAACCTGCGGCATAGGTTACTGAATCTACCCTTCCCAGGTAAACCTTTTCGGCCTGGTTGGTATACTTGCTTTGTATATCATTCATTTTATCGCAGGAGAATAATATAAAAGCCAGTAAGACACATAGGCCGGTTGCTGTAAATAATAAATTAGTGTTCCTGTTCATTTTATTAAAATTTCATCATAGAAGTTGATCGATCAATATTGCTTAGTTCTGCGGAACGGTATTATCACCAAATACCGAAATTTCGCCACAGGAAAAATAGTTATTGGCCGGAGGCGGCATTACACCGGCAATCTCCCGTACAAAAAGCCGGAGGTAACGTACCGGTTTGGCATCAAGTGGCATAGTATACTCCATGCCTGCCTGTGCAAAAGCATTAATGGTAGTAGCATCTGCGGGAGGTATCATCTTATCTAAACGGGTGATGGCATTCCAGCCAAGATACTGCCAGTCATCTTTAAAAGTCACAGCGGGAAGTACCGTTGTAGGGTTTATATTGTAGGGCGCAGGAGAAAGCGCACCGTTTACCACCGATGTGGAATCAAGCCAGTAGGGTTTGTCCTTCAGCTTATTTAAATCAATTTTATCAATGCCCCATAATTCAAACTGCGTAAAATTAGCCTGGCCATAGGGAGAATTGACATGATAGCCCCAGATAATGATCCGGCTCAGTTTTACCACCTGCTTAAGATCAATGGTAATGGACAGACCCGAACCTCCCGGGTTGGTCAACCATCCCTCACCTGATGTATTAATGATATTATTCCAGAGGGAACTTATATTCGGCTTGGCAGGCAGGTTTGTCGTATTGTCATATGGGATACTGGCCCTGTAGTCCGCATAGGGTTTGGGCACCAGTGTTTCAAAGTAGGGCATCCCATCAAAGTAAACAGTATCAGAGATATTACCCCATTTATCCTCAAAGCTGATGCCAAAATTGGTAGGTTTGGCAGCAAACCCCCTAAAGGCATGTAACTCCTTCATCAACGAAGAAAAATACACAGTATCCGTGGTCAATTTATTATTGGAATGCACCGACATCAGGCGCACACCCAGATCAGTCCTCATGGGGTTATCCCAGTTGGCGATAATACCCCCAAAACCCATCTGCGTTTTTAACGAGTTTTTGGCAATACTGATCAGTGACTCCAGGGGGGTAAAACTGATATCCGTAGGCGCTGATCGTTCGCCCTGCTTATTTACTTTATAGATCTTAGCACTTACGGGGTTCAATGTATTAAAGCCCTCAATAGTAAGGGTATTATTATATACCGATGCTTTTTCCGTAAACATCTTCCCGTTGCGCTGATATTCTGCCATCACATAAAGCAGGTCATTCTCATCCGGAACTTTATAGGCAACAATGGCTCCTCCATTGATCGGTGTTACCGTACTTACTTCCACCGGTGCCGAATTCCATACGCCCCATGTACCCGGTGTTTCTTCTTTATCTTTTCTGCAGGAAATCAAAAAAACAGAAAAGAGCATTGTTATCATTAAACTATATTGTTTCATAGCAATTATTATTTATAAATAAAACAGCTTACCATCCATAGGTTTGCACCAGGTTGGTATTGACCCTGAGTTCCGATTTACGAATCGGGAACAGGTAATCCCTGAAAGTAACCACACGGGAAAGTGTTGACTGTACCGGTACATAAAACTGGTCCGGCTGACTTGCAGTAAGGCTCCAGGTAGTGGGGCGCAGCGACCAGTATTTATCCGCCGTTTTCCAGCGCCGCACATCCCAGAACCGCTGGCCTTCAAAAGCCAGTTCGATCAGCCGTTCTCTTTGAATGATCCTGCGCATTCCTTCTTTGGTTGTAGGAGCACCCGGATTAAAAGAAGCCTCCTGCCAGGACTGCACCACTCCCTTTAAGCCTGCTGCCGCCCTCACCTTATCAATCCACAGGTATACATCATTATCCGGCTGGCTTTTTACCTCGTTCAGCGCCTCACTATACAACAGGTACAGGTCTGATAAACGAAGTAAGGGGAACTGGTAATTACGCTGCGCATAAAGGGTATTGGCAATCCCTTTACTGGCAGCGGTTTCATAATGTATTATTTTTTTGGCAGCATAAGAGGAGGTAGCCCCGGACAACTCTGCCGGCCGGCTCTTTAGATACACATTGTAAGAAGCACCTGCATCGGTGGTATTGGTCGCCAACTCAAAAAAGCCCCGGTCAAAACCCAGGTCCGCATAAAAACGGGGTTCTCTGAAAAAATGCATGGAAGCCGTAATTTCACCGGTGGGTATATAAGAAGCCACATTATCCGTACCGGTGGCACGGCGCGGCTTATACCGGTTGGCATAGTCAAAATATTTATCCTCCTCAATGGGCACACCTTTATTGGAATAAAACAGTTCGGCCATATGCCAGGATGCCGTTAAATAGCCCACATAGGAAGGCTGATCTGTAGTAAACATCGCCGGGAAAAGCGACTTCACCATATTACCCAGGGGTGCAAACCAGGACGACCCGCCCTTGCCATCGGCAAACTGCTCCTGGGTGGCCCATATTACACCGGGGTTTTTATCCAGGTCCTCAGTAACAGCTTTCCGGATCGTCATCAATTGCGCCACGGAATCATTCATTCCATAGGTAGTGCCGCTGAACTTATTAAAGGTATATAACCGTCCCCCGTTCTCTTCTGCCGCATCAATTGCCTCCTTGATAGCAGTAGCCGCCCGCTGCCATTTGGCGGGGCTATAAGTGGGAGAGATCAGTTGCTTGCCCCTGCCGTCTACCCAACCCGCATAATCCGTATTGCCATTGAACAGGGGACTCGCCGCTGTTGCCAGTACCTTGGCCTTTACCGCAAGGGCAATTACCTGCGAAATGCGGCCCATTTCCGATGGCGGATCTGGTAATACCGCAGGCAGCCCGGGCATGGCTTCATCAATCAGCTGCACAATGTAATCTACACATTCATCCACCGGTTCACGGTACTCTCTCAATGATGCAGGATCGTCAGATATATCATGATTTTCCTTTACCAGCACAATAGGCCCATATAATTCCAGCAGGAAGAAATGATAATAGGCTTTCAGGAATTTTACCTCGGAGATCCAGCGAGTACGCTCCTGCTCCGTAATATCATGAGGCATATGAGCATTATCCAGGAAAATATTGCACTCCCGGATTCCCTGGTACAAGGGTTTGCCCCCGTTTGACCCCGTCCAGTAATCCTGGTAGGGCGCATTGGAATTCTGACGTCCCTGTGCTATTAACCCTGCCATGGAGTTGTTTGAAGAACGCGAATCTCTTGTTACGTCAAGTTCATCCCAGCTACTAAAATAGGCCGGGTAGAAAAAGGGATCGGTAGCATCCGGCAGGGCGGAATAACAGGTGCGCATATACCGCTCCATTACCGCCCGGTTGGAAAATGCACTTTCTAAAGAAGGCATATCATTGGGAACGATATTCAAAAATTTATTGCAGCCCCATGAACCTGCAAGCAACAGGACCAGGACCAAGCGCACTGAATATTTATGAATAAAAAATCGCATAGGATCTGTATTTTACAATAATTTAAAAATCTACATTTAAACCCACATTCACCACACGCTGTACCGGGTATCCCAGGCCATTGCCGGCCATTTCCGGATCCCACATCTTGAATTTGGACCATACCCAGAGATTGGTACCATTGGCATAAAGCCGGAATCTTTTGATGTTGAACTTTTTAATGATGCGGGCAGGCAATGAATAGCCCAGTTCCGCCGATTTCAACCGGACAAACCTGCCATTACGCAACCACCAGGTGCTGGCGACATTATTATTAGGAACTACGTATTCCGACAAACGGGGCCAGAAAGCATAAAGATTCCGGTTGTTCTCAGACCAGTGATCGTCTGCTATAAACTGCAGTAATCCCCGCTGTCCCCCATTTGTAAAAGGGGTTATAGCAGCAGGATTGATGAAGAAGGAAGACCGGCCCGATCCCTGGAAGAAAACCGACAGATCGAAAGATTTATATCCCAGGGTAAAACCGGAGCCATAAATGATCTCAGGCGTAGTTGGATACCCGATGGGCACCATATCATCACCATCGATCTGACCATCACCGTTGATGTCCCTGTATTTAATATCGCCGGCACTGTAAGCGCCAAAGGTTTGTGTGGGCGAGTTGGCGACATCTGCATCATCTATAAACAGGCGCTCGGCAATATAGCCAAAGGGCTGACTGATCTTCGTGCCGATCCTTGATTTCCATGGCAGATCCCTGTAATCCGGCTCTTCAAATGCCTTGTATTTTGCGGTTGCATAGGTAAACGTTCCGTTCACCAATGCATACAGGCCATTCCTAAAGGTTTTCTGGTACTTGAGCTCGGTTTCAAATCCCTTACCATAGGCGCTTCCCACGTTGGCGGAGGGAATGGTCCTCAACCCCATCGTTTCAGGAATATCTGTACGGGTTTGAAGGATATGATCCCTGGTTTCCTGGAAGAAATCGGTTATAACGCTTAAGTCCCTGAACAGCCCCAACTCCAACCGTATATTGGTTTTTTTAGCCACTTCCCAGGTTACAAGGTCGTTTGCATAACGGATGATATTGATGCCGGGTTCAAAACTCCGGGGATATCCAAACCAATAACCATCGCCGCTCATATCCACCTGCGAGAGATAGAAGAAGCGATCATAGATGGAACCGATCTGGTCATTTCCTACTTTACCATAGGTAGCCGAAAGTTTGAGCGTACTGAAAACGTCTTTCAAATTTTCCATAAACTTTTCATTGCTTACCATCCAACCGGCACCAACAGAAGGGAAGAAACCCCAGCGGTCTTTTAATGAAAAACGCTCACTGCCATTATAACCATAGTTTAGCTCTACAAAATAGCGGGAATCATACCCGTAAGCCAGCCTGCCTGCAGAGGAGATGTTGCGCCGGGGCAGGGATGCCTGCAGCTGATATGCATCACTATTCGATTCAGCAATAGTACTGGCTTCGGAACGCATAGTGCCTACAAGCGTACCACTGATATTGTGCACATTATTCAGGGTTTTGCTATAAACTAAACGCCCCTCCGCATATTGAATGGTACCTACCGTTCTTGCACCTCGTCTATAGTAAAGAAAATCTGTTCCCGAATTTGGATTGAGCGCCAGTAACTGATAACTTCCATCAGCCGTTTGTGCAGGCGTGTAGTAAAAAGGTGTATAACCCCTGGATTGATCGTAATAAGATTTGCGCGTTACATTATAGATACCTTTTACAACAAGCCCATTCAATGCACCCTTAAACTTATGCTCCATCTCCAGTTGCATCAGCATCATCGATTGCTTGGTTTGCTTATAGGAACTGAGAATATCTGCCAGCGGGTTTACATAATAGCCTATTTTTTCTGTGGATCCGAAAAGAATATGTTTGGTCTGCATATTTGCTGAATCCGGTGGATAATAGGGTAAAAAATAAACCGGGTTGGCATTGCGGGCCGAGTTGAACACCGCAGCCCCACCCTGAAAAGGACCGGTTCCGTCATCAAAGGCGCCATAAGCCCTTACGGCTCCGGTTGTTGTAGGTGTAAACTTGATGGTTACATTGGAACGTAACTGGAAGCGGTGGATATTGATATTATTATTAAAAAGGTTTTCTTTACTTTCCTTTATGATACCCTGGTCGTTCTGATAGTTTGCTGCCAGGTAATACTGCACCGATTGTCCGCCCCCCTGAAGATTCATATTGGCCCGCCTGTTTACCGCTTTATTATTTAACAGGTAATGATACCAGTCTACTGTCGGGTAAATAACCGGATCCCGTCCCTGTTCCGTTGCCAGTATTTTTGCAAAGGAATAAGGAAGCTCCTGATCTGCTTTGCGTGTACGTACCGCTTCGTTGTGCAGTTTCATATAAGTGATCGGGTCGGCCAATTTTACCAGTTCAGAGTTATACGAATTGGATTGTTCCACTCTTATACTGATCCCCAGCTTACCCACCTTACCTTCCTTGGTAGTTACAAGGATCACACCGTTTGCCCCACGGGCACCATAAAGGGCTGCGGCATTGGCATCCTTCATAATGGAAAAAGAGGCAATGTCATCCACATTGATCCGAGCCAGATCATTTGTAGTCATTTCCATCCCGTCAATTAAGATCAGGGGATCTTTTTTACCCGAGGTACTGAACGTGGTAACCCCCCGGATAAAAAATTCCGCATTGTCAAGACCCGGTTCGCCCGACCGCTGATAGGCGATCACCCCGGCCAGCCTTCCGGCAAAAGCCGTTGTAAGGTTACTGGAGGGCACTTTTAAACTGGAAGGTGTAATGGTGGTAATAGCGCTTACCACACTTTCTTTCTTCTGTTTTCCATAAGCCACCACTACCACATCATCTTCACTTTTTGAAACCGCCTTTAAGGCTACTTCTACATCTTTTGTTGTTGAAAATGTAACCGGCACTTCCTTATCCTCGTAGCCAACATAGGTAACCACAAGCACCGCTTTGTCGGCCGGCAGTTTCAGCGAAAATTTACCGGCCATATCGGTATTGGTTCCCGAGGTACTCCCCTTGATGATCACGTTGGCCCCGATGATACCGACCCCTGTTTCATCGACCACCCGGCCTGTAAGGACTTTCTCATCCTGGGCAAATAGGGTTCCCGGCTTCAGCATCCATAAAAACAACAGCGTGCATAGTAAGACCCTGCTGTTAAAAAAGCAACAACAAACCCTCATTAACCCGTTTTGGCGTTTCGTATACTTTTTATGTTCTTTCATTTTACTTTTGATTATGTTGTCCCCTATCCTTTTGATGAGCGCTATTTTCTTCGCCCATCGAACCAGAAGGAACGGTTTTGTAAAAAATACTTGCGTAAAAGGAATATTCAGGTACAATGCGCATAGCTTTCATAAAAACCAGCCATCAGTAAAATGAAAAGGATCATTTTCAGGGAGCACGTAAAAAACCCCGAAAATTTCAGCAAGCAATTGGCAATCGTCATTTTTGCAGTTTTTTAGCGGTTTTACAACCAGTACTACACGCAAGATAACAGCAAAAAGTATCAAAAACAATTTTTTTGCGGATTTTTTGCGGATTTATATTTCAGTTTACGCAAACAAACCGATTACTTTATCCTCCTGAAACGATTAATTCATTTCAGAAACCCATCTATTCTACTTAAAATCATCTGATTAGGTTGATGATTCCAATTGCGTTTTTGCGGAGAACTTTTAATGTGTACGTTACCGGTTTTGGAGATTCGATTAACCAATCTTTTGTTCATTTATTTTTACCAATAAGCTTGTTTAATCGCTCCACCGCTCTCCTGTGGAGCTCAAAAAATCCAAATTGAATCACAGCCGATATATCGCCCTGCAGGGGGATATACCGGCTGTGACAAAAAAAATCCAAACGGGTTCGTTTCCTTTTTGCAGATCATTGTGGAGATCTGCCGCTTTTATTAAGGCGTTACATTAACGATCACCTTTTTTACAGTGGCCGCATAATTCCCGATGGTATTATTGGCTGCTACAAAAGCAGCTTCATACCTGCCGGGTGTATTGTAGGTATAGCTATAAGTGGTTGGCATTGCTCCGTAAATAGAGGTACGAACAGGAACAGACCAGTCTTTCCCCAAGTCAACCGTGCCCAGGGTAATGGGAGCAGAAACCGCCCAGTTCTCACTGTAAGGATCGTTATACGGACTATTAGGATCATAGGGCACATAAACCGGTAACACAGCCCCCGGGTTATACTGCGGGCTTTTCGGATCATAGATCGGATTCTTGGGATCGAACACCGGGTTATTGGGATCATAAATGGGATCCGCCGGATTTTTATATGCCGGACCATAGAGCGTTACTCTTGTAGAAGTAATAGTGGAGCGGGCTTTTGCATTCACCGGGTTTTCATCCACGATCCTGAAACCGGTGAGCGCCTGATCGGCAATTGTAACCACCGCATTGTTTACTTTGGCATCGATGCTTTTTAATACAAAATTTTCAACGATCCATTGCCGGGCATATCCATTGGCCACCTGCGGACGGTTAATATAACGCAATGCAAAGTAAACCGGCTTTCCTGCAAGCACATAGTTAGAAAGATTGGCGGTTCGGGTAGCCACCATTGTTGCAGAAGTGGCTAAGGTAAAACTATCCGTTATATTGACCCAGGTAGCTGCTTTTACACTGGCCAGATCTGCATAGTTCCCGTTAAAATTGGTAGAAAGCAACACAGAGAACTGATTGGCCTGTGTTCCTGCGGGGTTGCCCGGTGCCACACCATTTGAAAAACTCAGTGTAAGTCCCTTACCGGATACATCAATACTCCGGCCGTCCTTAAAGTTATAGTCTTTGTAAATTTCTCCCGGGTAAAACGAAACGGTTGTTGCTGTTCCGGAAAATTTAAAAACAGCAGGCGTTCCGGCCTTAACGGTTACCTCTCCAGTGGTTACATCAAAGTCAGGAGCAGCCACTTCTGCAAGTTTTTTTTGACAGGACGATAACGCAATTCCTGCCACCAATATCAGATTTCTAATTTTCATAACGATTATTTTTGGGATCAGGAATCAATTACCAGCCGGGGTTTTGTGTCATTTTTAAATTGTTGATCATCTCTTTTTCCGGTATCGGCATCAGCACATCCCTGGCGGATGCCCGTGTAAAAGAAAGCACGAACCCCGCTCCCGGCACATCCTGCTGTGCCTGGTTACCCATATCCTGGTTCACTTTCAGGAAGGCACCCCACCGGAGCAGATCGGCTTTCCGGCACCCTTCCATATTAAACTCCCGCATGCGCTCATCCTGAATAAAGGAAAGAAAAGCGGTTTTTGAAGCGCTCGCTGAAGCAGGTACGTCACCATCTGTGGCATTATAAATAGTTGCTACAGCAGTGGCCCCGGTACCTCCACCACCGGAAATAGTTACCGACGGTGTGCTGGAATAACTGCCGTCTCTGAAGAAGCGGACACCCGAGGAATCCCTGTTCAGATTGATTGCCACAACAACACCTCCCTGTACAACTGCAGTTGCCGCCGCGCTGCTGCCATTCCCCGTTGAAATGGTTACCAAAGGCGCGCTTGTATAACCGCTGCCTCCATTGGTAACTGCAATGGATTTAACACCGGTGGACCAGGCACGTCTTCTTACCAGGTTAACCGCCGCGATGGCGTCGGCTGTGGGAGCACCGTTGATTTCATTATCTGCCTCTGCAAACATCAGCAGGATATCGGAATACCTTATTATAGGCATATTGGTGGCTGACACAACCGATGAACCCCTGGGAATGGCCTCGTATTCGCGCCGCCACTTGGCAGGGTACAAGTACCATTTATCCCGTTCCGTGGCAGGTACGGCATTCAGCAGTTTCTGCCCGTTCACCGCCGAATTTACATAACTAAAATGGGCGATACTCCACCATTTCCTCAGATCCCCGTCTTCAAAGGCATTATAAAATTTTGCAGTAATATTCATATAAGCAGCACCAGTACCGGTAGCAGAGCCAGCAGCTGAAGACGGTCCGTTGATATACCCGATATTGGTCCATTCAGAAAAGGCCATTGTAGCCGGATCCGAATTATTGCCATAAAACTCTGCTTCCCATAAATTTTCTTTGATATCATACTTATCCTGTGCCAGCGTAATAAAGATATTTGAATAGCTGGGGTTCAGACTATGCCCTGCCCCGACATCATCCATCACCTTTTTGGCCCACATCTTTGCATCCTGGTATTTTGTTGCATCCTTTAGTGGTTCGCCGGCCATCGTAAGGCAAACCCTTGCAAGCATTCCCCGCACAGCAGACTTATTTACAGCGCCGGAAAAACCAAGTTCCCTGATGTTCTTAACCAGTGGCTCTGCTGCCGTCATATCGGCCAGTACCTGGGCATACACATCCTTTACCGATGCTCTTTCTATCGACACTTCGGACGGTGATTTGGTAGACTTTAATTTAAGCGGCACCCCGCCCCAATACTGTACCAGGGTAAAATAGTAATACCCTCTTAAGAACAGTACTTCCCCCCTTACCCGGTCTCTTGTAGCCTGCGGAATTGCGGGGTTCTTATCGATATTTTCAAGCAATACATTTGCCCGGTTAATACCGTCCCACAGCGTGGTCCAAAGCGATGTCATAAATGGATCAGATGCTGAATAATTAAAGTTAAACGGCCCGTTGAGGGTAAGCCGGTTCATATAAGCGATATCAGCATCCCAGTCAAGAAGATAGTTTGCAGCGCTTCCCCAGAAGCCACCATTTCCTACCGTATTGTACACGCCGGCCAATGCAAAGTTCAGTTGCTGTTCCGTCTGATAATAATTTGCGGTACTCAGGAAATCTGTTGGAGAAGGCTGCAGGAACTTCTTGCAGGAGCCCAGGCTGATAACAGCAAGCAGTAATATGCTGTATACCATTTTTTGAAAAATCCGTTTTGGTAACCGCTTTGTGCAAGGCGCGTTCCCGGCGTTACGCAGCGTTGTTACTAAATTGTTGCAACGTTGCTGCTGCCTGTTTTCACCGCGATTAAAATTTGTTATGCAACCCAACAATATCGGTAAATAATTTGCTCGTTTCATCGTCTTAAAAAATAAGGTGATTAAAAAGTTGCTTTCAACCCAAATACAATCGTGCGTACGTTAGGGTACGCCGAAAAATCATAGCCGGGCATTAATACATTATCAGCAGTAGATACTTCGGGATCAAGACCGGAATATTTGGTCCAGGTGACCAGGTTCTGCGCAGAAAGATCCACGGTAAGGTTTTTCAGGTACGCTTTCCGGATCAGCCGGGAAGGAAGCGAATAGGATAACGATACGGTCTTCAATCGCAGGTACGACCCGTCCTCTACATTCTTTGATGAAAAATACCCGATAACTCCCTGCCCCCTGGTTCTGTAATTTTCATTGGTCGGATTGTCGGGCGACCAACGGTTCGCGTAGGTGGCGTATTGATTAATATTGGCAAACCCGTTGCTATTTCCTTCCATCAACAGCCGGTTTGCATTGTAAATATCGTTACCATAAGACCATTGAAAAAAGACATTCAAAGCAAAACCTTTATAATTTAAATTATTGGAGAAGCCTCCGATATGAACCGGCTGTCCCCGCCCGATAATGGTCATATCCGCCGCTGTAACTGTACCATCGCCATTCAGATCCCGAAGTTTGATATCACCCGGCTGTACCACGTTGCGTGCCGTACCATTGGTGGCAATGGTCTTTTTAAGAATGTACACGCCCGGCGCCGGGTTGTCGAAATCTTCGTATTGATAATTACCATCCCAGATATAACCGATCATCATTCCCACCGGTTTGCCAACTTCCGAAAGATATAAGGGCTGTCCGAACTGGGAAAGATAGGTCGGTACCCTGCTCAATGAGGACTGGCCGTAGGCAAGCGATAAAATTTTACTCCGGTTAAAACTGATATTAAAGCTGCTGGTCCAGCTGAGATCCGGTTTTTTTATATTGGTGGTATTCAGTGTAAATTCCCAGCCGGTATTGCGAAGACTGCCGATATTTACCTGGGCTGATCCAAAACCCGAACTTTGCGGCAGATCGGTGTTCAGCAGCAGGTTAGAGGCGGTGCGGCGATACCAGTCTACCTCCAGCCCGATCCGGTTATCCAGTATCCCGATTTCATAACCGATATCGATCTGCTCTGTTTTTTCCCATTGGAGCTCGCGATTTCCCAGGGTAGCCAGATAAGCAGCCGGTGTAGGCGCCTGGTTATTGAACGAATAGCCCTGCCCGGTATTGTTTAACGACAGTTTAGCATAGGCGTCAAAATCGCCTACGCGGTTGTTTCCATTCTGTCCATAGCTTGCCCGTAATTTAGAATTGGTAATGAACGGAAGTCCCTTATGGAAGAAATCTTCCTGGCCCATGTTCCAGGCAATGGCACCTCCCGGGAAATAGCCCCATGGCTGAAAAAACTTGGAAGACCCGTCGGCCCGGAAGTTCATTGTAAGCAGGTATTTCGATCTGAAATTATAATCGATCCGCCCGGCATAAGACACCATGGTATTGATGGTATTATTAATGCTTGGTGAGGTAAATGTACCTCCCGCAGACTCATCCAGCCCGTCCATCCGTTTTACTTCATTGGGCAGCTGTATACCGGTAAAGGAAGAGTACATTGTTTTATACTGGTTTACCCCAAAAAGCACCATCCCGTTTATTGAATGATCCTTCCCGATGATGGTTTTATAATTCAGCGTATTCTCATTAAAAAAGCTGTTGGAATTGTTATTGCTCATGCTTCCCCACACTCCGTTTTTGTTTGCGGGATTCAGCGGACTTCCCTGCGATGTTTTGGAATTATAGAACTGCTCATTCCGCATATTCGACTGCATTAATCCGGCTGTAGATTTAAAAATAAGATCAGGTGTAATGGCATAGCTCACATAAGCATCCGACTGCAGCTGGTTCCGTATCGTGTGCTGGTACTGGTTTTGCAGGTCCGTAACCGGGTTGATCCGGAAATCATTGGCATTAACGGCCTGCTGATCGGCATCTTCATTCAGCAAGTCTTCTCCTTCAATGGCCGATATGGGACGATACATCCATGCCCGGATCAGCGCAGGTGAAGTAGCATTGCCGCCGCTATAAATGGAGCGGATCTGCTGCCCGTATACATCGGTTTGTGTAAGGGCTACATTTACCCCAACCTTAAACTTTTCTGATATAACCTGGTCCAGTGAAAGTCGTCCGGTATACCGGTCCATACCCGTATTGATGATTACCCCTTTCTGGTTAAACACCGATCCGGATACTGCGTATTTTGTTTGGTCTGATCCGCCACGGATACCCAGGTTGTAATTGCGATACACGCCTGTATTTAATACCTGGTCCTGCCAGTTGATGCCCTTCACATTTTTATAATCCTCCAGCGTTTTTCCCAGTGCCGTATAGGCGGGCGTATTAAATGAATTGGGGTTCAGCTCCATTTGGTATTTCACAAATTCATAGGGGCTCATCACAGGGATCAATGGTGGTTTTAACTGATATCCCATGGTACCGCCAATGGTCACTTCGGGCTTTCCCAGCTTTCCCCTTCGTGTTTGAATCAGTACCACCCCGTTTGCACCCCTTGAACCATAAATAGCAGTAGACGATGCATCTTTCAAAATAGAAACGGATGCAATATCATCCATATTCAGCGTATTCGGGTCCAGGTTTTCGATGGGAAAACCGTCCACTACATACAAGGGCGTGGTGCTTTGCGTTAACGATCCGGCCCCGCGGATCATAATATTCATGCCGCCACCAGGCTGTCCATCTGTACTGTTTACCTGTACGCCCGCTACCCTCCCGGCCAGGGCCTGTGCAAAAGAGGGCACCGGCGCTTTTTTCATATCTTCCACATTAACGGTACCTACCGATCCTGTAAGATCCAGTTTACGTACCGATCCGTAACCAATAACCACTACCTGGTCCAGGGAAGCATTGATCGGCGTCAGCTCTACATCTATTTTTGACTGACCGGCAATGACCATTGCAACCGGCTCAAAACCTACATGCGAAAACAGTACGGAATCAGCAGCGCGGCCACCGCTCACCTGATAACGGCCCTCCGCATTGGTAGCGGTTATGGTTGCAGGCTTACCGCCGATCTGAACGGTAACACCTTCCAATGGCCGGTTATCCGTTTTGGCCCGAACCACACCGCCGATCACCTGCGCGTGCACGGAACAGATGCCCAATATCCATACACCGACGCAGAAAAGCAATTTTATAAACAGAATACGCATAAATAGAGAGTATTTAGGGTTAAAAGCATTAAAATCTCCGGGAAACACAACACAACGGCCATTGCCAACCATACGCATCAGCATACCATTACCGACCCGGCCGTTCTTCCATCATTCCTATTCTTATTCAGTTCATCCTCACGGGTACATCCTTCTTCAATTCAGGTGTTTTTTTAAATGCCGCTATTCATGCAGCAAGCAGGTATTTATCGAAATCTATGATACCTCGTGATCCCGGGGCCGTTAAGGCCGGAAGTGCCCTGTTTTAAAAAATGGGGTGCAGGCTTGGCAATCGTCATTTTTTGCAATATTTTAGCGGTTTCACTACTGATATTATACGCAATATAACAGCAAAAATTATAAAAACAACATTTTATGCGTTTTATTTGCGGTATTTTTATTTTTTTTACGCAAAAAAACCGATTATCTTGTAGCCGGTATCGTTTCAGCCCTGCTGCTGCGCGCTTTTTAGATAAAAATTAATTCACGATCTCATAAATTGTAGATATGAACAAAACCCCTTCCAGAAGAAATTTTATTAAAACAACAGGTCTTGCGGGTTTGTATGCCGCATTCGGATCCGGCTTTACCACTATTTTGAATGCTCAAACAGGTATGCGCAGGGTTGGCATTATTGGCCTGGATACTTCACATGCTTCCGAATTTATTAAAGCATTAAACAGTGTGCGGCAAACACCAACTTATAACGGGTATTATGTATCGATTGCGTATCCTTATGGCAGCCAGAAAATAGAAAGCAGTTACAGCCGCATTGGCCAGTATACCAGGGAAGCAAAGGAAAACGGGGTAACCATTGCGGGCTCCATCGATGAGCTGCTGAATCATTGCGACGTAGTGATGCTCGAAACCAATGATGGTTCCCTGCACCTGGAGCAGGCTGCTAAAATTTTTAAAAGCGGAAAAAAGGTATTTATAGATAAACCGGCTGCTGCTAAAATGGCCGATGTGATCAGCATCTATAAACTTGCCAAACAATATAACACTCCTATGTTTTCGGCTTCTTCGTTACGATTTATAGAAAAGGCACAGAAGGTGCGCAGCAATGCGTTTGGAAAGGTGCTGGGGGCCAGTACGTTCAGTCCTGCAAAAACAGAACCCTCCCATACGGATCTGTTTTGGTATGGGATACATGGCGTAGAGCTGTTATATACCATCATGGGCACCGGATGTGTAAGCGTAAGCCAAACCTCCACCGCCGATACCGATGTGGTTGTGGGTACCTGGAGCGATGGCAGAATCGGCGTTTTCCGCGGTACGCGTAATGGCAAACATGATTACGGAGGTGTGGTACATGCAGAAAACGCCACGGTATATATTGATCAATATGATGGTTATATTCCTTTACTGAAGGAAATCATCAAATTCTTTGATACCGGCACATCGCCCATCAATGCCGAAGAAACACTGGAAATTTATGCGTTTATGGATGCAGCCGCAAAGAGCAAACAAAACAAAGGGCAACAGATACCGCTGCAAAAAAACTGGTTATAACAGCCCGGGCTTTGTTTTTCCGATATATGCTATATATTTACTATAAATTAACCTGAACAGTTTCAGCAATAAATTGTTAACATGAAGAACAGCTTTAAACTAAATCACTACTATGCGTAAAGACGAACGGCAGAAGTTTATATTAAAGGAAATCAACCTGCATAATAAAGTTTTGTGTGCAGACCTGAGTTTACAGCTAAAAGTGTCGGATGATACCATCCGGCGGGATATTATTGAATTAGCAGAAATAGGGAAAGTGGTAAAAGTACATGGTGGCGCTGTTGGTCCTTCATTTGTTTCACCGTTTAGCGGACAAAATGAAGTGTATGCCCTTGAATCCAAAAAAATTATTGCGGAAAAGGCTTTACGACTGATAAAAAACAATTCAACTGTCCTTACCGAAGGAGGTACCACCATCCTCGAGCTGGCCAAAATGATCCCCAAGAACATGAAAGCCACGTTCTTTACCATTAGTCCTCAAATTGCTATTACGCTCTCTGAATTTGACAATATTGAAGTGATCACCATCGGCGGAAGATTGTTAAAAAACGCCAACCTGCATGTAGGGTCCGGGATGATCAACCAGCTTTCAGAAATAAAAGCAGACCTGTGTTTGCTGGGTGCAAACGCCTTCTCTGTTGAAGAAGGCTTAACAGATCTTGACTGGGAAGTAGTACAGGCTAAAAAAGCCCTGGTACGCTCCGCTAAAAAAGTGGCCGTGGTTACCATTTCTGAAAAGTTAAATACCATTCAGACCATTAAAATCTGTGATGTAAACCAGGTCAATTATCTGATTACAGAGTTAGACCCTAATGACCCAAGCCTGGTAAAATACCAGGACACGAATCTTACATTACTTTAATTTTTTATTGAGTACATCAGGTGTTTCGTTCACCGATCCATGACTCCGATAAAGGTCAGTGATCATAACGTCATGCGCGGAAGGCTTATCGTTAGCCCGGCCGAAGCAGAAAGGCCCTTACGCTATCAATTCAGCCAAAGAGGACCAGCTATTCGTTTATTGATGCTGACAGCATGAAGAAGGAATGACTATGCCGAAACGACACCGGAGCTTATTGCAACCGGATAACTGATTACAATAAGCTCCAGCCAGGCATTGCCAATACCGGATCAAAGCCCATCCGGAGGCTGCTGCTTTTATAACAACAAACGACTATCCCACATACGAATAACGGCAATATCACTTACATACTATGCACCCTTTTTACCGATTGTAGCAGCATTCTTCTGAATTTTCTGGATAGCCGAAACAATCAGGTCCATGCTTCCCTTATTAGCAAGTAATACATTCTGCGGCAGCCAAACAGCTTCCTGGCAAAGCCGCTCATTTTTGGGGCAGTGGTTATTTTCTTTAAACCGTTCGTAACTCAGCTCAGGTGCCGTATACATCTTTTTATAATTCTTCGTCTCAAACGTATTGCCCAGGTACTCCACCGTATTTAAAGGCGTATAACCACCGGAACAAGGAATACCTTCAGCCTGTAAGGCTTTTATAAATTGTGCTCTTGGCAGATCTGCAAAATGGCGCTGATCATACCTGAAAGGAAATAAATGATACGCAGCCTGCGTAACACCAGGGTTTAAGGTATGTGGTATAATTCCCTTTATATTTTTCATCTGCTGCCTTAAATAAAGCGCATTTTCATTCCTGGTGGCTGTTTGCGGCAAAAGCCGCTCCATCTGTACCATCCCGATAGCGGCCTGGTACTCTGTTAACCGCAGTTTGCTGCCGGGTCGCGCAGAGGCCGTTCCATAGGGCAGCCCCAGGTTATGATATGAAACACACCGGTCCATAAAACCTTCGTCATCACTTACAATAGCACCACCCTCACCTATCGGCAAATTTTTAGAATTCTGAAAACTGAAACATCCGGCATGACCAAAAGTGCCCACTTTTTTATGATTGATCTCTGCCAGCCAGGCCTGACAGGCATCTTCAATCACTATTAAATTATGCTGGTTGGCGATCTGCATGATATTTCCCATATCGGCCGGTAAGCCACAAATATGCACCGGTAAGATCGCCCTGGTGCGACTGGTAATTTTTTTCTTAATGGCCTCCGGATCTATCAGGAAGGTATCCGGATTTACATCCGCAAACACGGGCATTGCCCCCGCATTCAGTATTGCTGTAAGGGTTGCAATAAAGGTATAGGGTGGTAAAATCACTTCATCCCCGCCGCCAATATCCGATTGTGCCACGGCAGTAATCAGCGCATTGGTTCCGTTAACCGTTGCCAGCGCTCTTTTTGTCCCGATGAGCGCAGCCCATTTTTTTTCGAATAATGTTACTTTTTCTGCACGCGACCAAACGCCGCTACGCAGGGCTTCTAAAACAAGCGGCTCATCGGTTTCTTTATTCCAGATGGGCCACTTGGGCCAGGGCGCATTCACCAGGGGGCTTCCCCCCAGCACCGCCGGTTTCCCTTCCGCCTGGAAAACGGTAGGCAATACTTTTTCAAAGCTCAGTGTGGCGCCTAACCCGATCACTGCAGATTTTTTTATAAAGCTCCTGCGGCCTTTACTATTATTCATATTAACTGAATTTAATTATTTGATCCTTTTCTTCCTTCGTATACCTTCACTACGTGCAGGCATCGGCACGCGCTTGTTTAGGTTGGCGGTGAAATATGTCAGGACTTTCTTTTAAACATATTTTCGTAATGCTCCGTTCCCATGAATATGCCTCCGCTCCGTTCATAAAAATCATTATTCAACTCAAACACTCCCTGCCTTACCTGTTGCCAGGACGCATCCTGTATAGCGTTAAACGTTTTCATCAGCTGCCAGTTCTTATAGTTCATATCGCCGTTGGTTTCGATCATCGGCATTCCGATTCCGGGGAACGGCTGCAGCCGGGCCGCCAGGTTTTTATGCCAATCCAGCAACAGCGGGTTTACGGTAAGATCCGCGCAGATGCAAGCCACATTATGCTCATGTGCCACCTTTGCAATTTTAAAGCTCACACTTAATGTTTTGGCAATACCTTTCAGCACAATGGCTTTATACCCCTGCTGAATTCTTTTTATAGCATCGGCCTCCGTATGTACGCTTTCATCGGCCCCAACAATCACCCCCACATCGCCTACATAATCATTATTGGATTCCCAAAGCGGCTCCTCTATCAATTTTATCTGATCAAAGGCACCTATTTCCCGGGCATGATCAAGGTACTTTAATAAGCTTTCCTTTTTCTGATACCGACCATTCGAATCCAGGGTGTACATCAGCCGGCCGTTCGTTGTTTGCGGGGTTCTTAAGTCCCGGAGCGTACGGTGAATGAGCGTTAGCCGTTCCATATCCGATTGCAGCATCTGCTCCTGGCTTCCCGGCATGCCTGTTTTAATTTTAAAAACAAAATAGCCTTCATCCGCCGCCTTTAACAGATCCGTCATGGGCATACCATACGGCACCTGATACATTACGGCGATCTTTGAATTATGCCGGCTTAGCGGCTTTCTATACACCGCGGGGATCATGGCATCAAAGTCTGCGCATTTTTTTTCAGCTGCGTACACCAGCCACGCCGCATTGTCTACACCCACTAATGCATTATAAATAAAGTTCAGGTTTACATTACTTCGCCCGGTAATCGATACTGCATATTTGGTAACCTCCGGCAAAACCATAGCTAAAAGATCAACAGGTGTGTCAAAAGGCGTTTCTTTTACGAGTTGTAAAGCCTTCTCCGATAACGCATACATCAATGCATTGCCGGCACTTTCAGAATGTTCGGAAAAAACATCCGGATCGCCGTACAAAACGCTTTGCGTAGCGAGGCCAATTTTTGGTCCGCTTGCAGCAGTTTGCATCAACGATACCGCCTGCCATAACTCAGTCAGGTAACCGCCCTTAAATCCAAATGGCCTTACCAGCGGCTGCCTTTCAAAATCGGAAGCAATGTGATCAATTTTGATTTTCATATTTGAAGATTGAATGGCCAGCCCTGTCAACGGCTTTATCATGGGCAATAATGACCATGCAACCGTATCTTTAATAAAGGACCTTCTCTTCATAACTATCCGTTATAAGGCCACTACCCCAGATCCTTTTGTAAAAAGCTTTTTACGAAATCATCATCAATCAATTCCGGATAGGCTTCGGTCACCCTGGTAATTTCGTCAGATTGCCCGGGCGACAATACTTCATTGGGGTTCAGGCACCAGGTACCCTTTAACAGCCCCTGCCTTCGCAACACTTCATGTATGCCCGGGATGCATCCGTGAAAATGATTGGCGGGATCAAAAATGGCAGCATTCATATCCGTTACCCATACATTTTTGGTCAGCCACTCATCAGCCTTGGACCGGTCACCTGCCTTATAGGCTTTTACGGCATTCAACAGCGCCGCCGCCTTATGCGTCCATACAGCCCAATGCCCTAACAGTCCGCCACGAAAATCTTTTTTTACCGGCTTCCCGTTTATATTAAAATGATAAGTGGTCAACAGGTCTGCGATAATATTATCATCATTTCCGGTGTACAGCGCAATATCATCCGCTCTTTCGGAACTGCAAACAGCCCGCACCGCATCCAGTGTCTGGTAACGGTTAAAGGCAGCAATTTTGATGGCATGAACATTGGGTATGGCTGCAAATTTTTTCCAGAACTCAAAGCTCAGGATCCGGCCACCCACTGCGGGTTGTAAATAAAATCCAAACACCGGAATAATGTCAGCAACGGCCTTTGTACGCTCGATCAATTCGTCTTCCGTCAGTGTATTCAATCCCCCCATACTTAACAACCCCAGATGATACCCGTACTTTTTTGCCAGTTGTGCTTCCCGAACCGCCTGATCCGTTGGGCCGCATATACCGGCAATTCTTACAAAGTGTTCTTTACCGCTCCGTTCAATTTCATCAGCAGTGGTGTACAGCACTTTTTCTAATAAATCAATGTGCGGATCCCGTATTTCAAATTGGGTAGAATGTACCGCTATGGCAATACCGCCCGCGCCACTGGCCAGATAATAGCGGGTTAACCGGCGTTGCGTCCTTTCATCAAAATCTCTTTCTGCTGTAAGTGCCAGCGGGTGCGCCGGTATAGCGATACCCTCCTGCAAAATATTTTTTATGGTAACCGATAAACTCATAACTGATATACATTAAAATTGACCTTGTCTTTCCTGAAAATGGGTGGGTTTGTCTATTTGTTTTCCTTCTAAACTGATCCAATCTGCCACCAGCCGGATCATTTTTCTCAGGCTGACGCGCGGATAGCCAAAAAGGCGATGCGCCTCCGATGCATTGCTCAACAAAGCCGTGTTCTGTACCTGCCCGGTAAAAACAGGCGGCTTTCCAAAGATCGTCCCGAACTGTGTTGCCAGCCAGGTTAAGCTGATCGTTTCCGGCCCGGTTACATTTAAAACTTTTGCCGGGGTGCTGCAATGTAAAAAACTCCGCAACGCGATCTCATTCGCGTCACCCTGCCAGATTACGTTTACAGCTCCGGTTGAAATATTGATGGGCGATCCATTGTAAACAGCTTTGCCTACTTCCAGTAAAACCCCGTAGCGCAGGTCGATGGCATAGTTCAGCCTATAGATCAACACCGGGGTTCCGTGCACATTAGAAAAGTATTGAAAGATGCGTTCACGTCCTAAACAAGACTGTCCATATTCACCCACCGGATCCGGTTTCGTTTCTTCGGAAAAACCGCCCTGATCCAACGTTGAAAAGGGATATACATTGCCGGTAGAAAATGCTACGATCCTTGAATTTTTATACTTCTCTGCAACACGCCCGGGCAAATAAGCATTCATAGCCCATGTAAACGGCTCATTCCCTTTTGTACCAAACTTCGTTCCGGCCAGGTACATCACATTCTTAGCATCGGGCAGGGCCTGCAGCTGCGCTTCATCCAGGAGGTCTGCGGCAATCACCTCCACCCCCAGATCCTCCAGCTCTTTCCGGGCATCGGCATCACTAAATCTTGAAACCGCGATCAGCCGTTTAGAGATATTTGCCTCACGTAATGCGATACTGGCCAGCTTGATCATACCGGGGCCCATCTTACCGCCGGCTCCTAAAAAAATAATATCGCCCTCCAATGCCCGCAGATCATCCAGCAATGCAGCCGATGGCTGATACAATTCGTCTTCTATTAACTGCAATTCATTCATGTGTTTATTTTTTATGGGTTTAGGTCATATCATTCCGGTGGTTACCGGGATACGCATAAGAAATGTTCCGGGTAGGAAAAGGATGGTTTCTGTATGCGGTATTTCATATACTTATTTAAAAAATAATTCTTTAATATTGATTATTGCCAGTACCAGCAACAGCAGGAGGCCGATACCCGCAATCACTTTTGTCAGCGGGGAGTTCACATAACGCCCCATGATCTTACGATCATTGGATATGCTAAACATCGCAATTCCGATAAAGGGTACCACCAATATGGTAACACTTTGTGCCAGCACAATCAGTTCCAGCGGAGCTCCGTTAAACCGTAATGCCACAAAAGCACCAATGATCATTACCATTGCAATCAACAGCCGTACCATATTGGAGCTCAGCTGCCCTTTGTATCCCAATGCATCTCCCAGAAGTGTACCTCCAACAGATGCATTCCCGATAAGCGAAGAAAAGGAGGCACCAAACAAACCAACCAGGAAAAGGTGCGCAGCATAATCACCAAATAAAGGTGCCAATGTTTTGGACATGTCCGTTGCCTTGGTTACCACTACCCCGGCGGGATGCAACACGGAAGCAGCACAGATCAATACGATACTGGCCATAATTCCCAGGATTAAAATACCCGGCAGACTGTCTGAAGGTTTTTGCTGCAGGTTGGGTGATAACCGCCGGCGTTCCTGAACCATGTATGACTGATACAAAGCGCCAACGATCGAAAAAGCAGAAGCAAATAAAGCGATCACCAAACTCAGGGAGCCTTCTGGTAACACCGGAACCAGCCCGTTAATAATGCCGGAGGCAGACGGCTTTGCCAGAAAAAAAGTCACAATAAACGATCCCAGCATAATTACAATTAACAGGATCATTATTTTTTCCAGGATCTTGTAGAACCCTTTAAAGAATAATAATGTAATACCTACCGCATTAGCAAGTAGGATCCATACTTTGGCGCTAATCCCCGTTGTTTCGGCTAATGAGATCCCAACACCGGTCGAATTTCCCGCCTGGAAAGAAGCGGTAACAAAAAAAACGCCAATACCTACCAGTATGGCCACCGGTTTACCCCAGCGCTGTTTGATCAGGGATAAAAAAGACTGATCGGTAGCTAATGCAATCCTGGAAGACATACTGGTAAATACTGCCATAAAAAAAATAGCTGCAACAACGGCCCAAAGCAAATCATAACCATACGCCGCGCCCAGTTTTGAAGTAATCGTCATTTTGCTGGGTCCAAAAACCAATGCAGCAGTAATGATCCCCGGACCTAATACCTGCAACCACCGGCTCCATCTCCCGTGATTTCCTTTTTCAATATTTCCCATAACTTAAATAGATTTCAGCTGTGCTTTACACTTTGCAATCATTAAATACCCTTTCAAAAACGAATATAAAAAATAATTTGACATTATGAGTACTTTTTGCGTATTTTTATTTCACAAAACCGCATACAAAACGCAAATTCGCGCTGCCGTATATAAAATTTGAAAATCTTGAACCTCAAATGGATTATGAACAAGCTATTTTCTGTTGTCCTGCTCTTAGTTTTAGCAATTACCACAAAATCGCAAACCAGCCAATTTTCAGCTATTATTCCTTACCCGGCTTCGGTAACGGCTACTGAGGGACATTTTTCAGTAAATAGTCAAACGGCTCTTATCTATGATTCGGAAGAAGCCAAACGGATGGCGGAGCTTTATCATGCATTCCTCATCCAGGCAAAAGGCCTTAACCTGCCCGTGAAAAAGGGAGGTAATCCGGATCGTGCGCTTCAGAACAGCAATGCCATTATTATTAATAGTCAAACGGAGCCATCAGAAAGTTATGAAATAGCGATCAGCGCCAAAAACATCGTATTAAAGGGCAATGGCGCCGGAATCTTTTATGCCTTACAGAGCCTGATACAGCTATCGAAATTTACCGGCAGTAACGACATCGATATCCCCGCGGGCATTGTTAAAGACACGCCAAGATTCGGATACCGGGGCATGCATATCGACGTAGCCCTGCATATGTTTCCTTTCGAGTTTCTTAAGAAATTTATTGACCTGATGGCGCAATACAAATTGAATACGTTTCACTGGCATTTAACGGAAGACCAGGGCTGGCGTCTTGAAATAAAAAAATATCCCAAACTCACCAAAGAGGGCGCATGGCGTGCACAAACGCTGCTGGGGAGTGCCCAGGATGTTCCGATGGGATACGACAGTATACCGCATGGTGGTTTTTACAGCCAGCAGCAGGTGAAAGCATTGATTCAGTATGCGGCAGACCGGTATATCACCATTATTCCGGAGATAGAGATGCCCGGTCACTGTATATCAGCGCTGGTAGCATATCCTGAACTGGCCTGCGGAGACCATCCCGGTCCGTTTAAAACAATCGAAAGCTGGGGGATTTATGAGGACGTATTTTGTGCCGGCAAGGAATCAACATTCACCTTTCTTGAAAATGTGCTGACCGAAGTCATGGCGCTTTTCCCCTCAAAATACATTCATATTGGTGGTGATGAAGTGCCCAAAACCCGCTGGAAAACCTGCAAATATTGTCAGCAGCGCATTAAAGACCATCATCTCAAAGACGAGCACGAATTGCAAAGCTATTTTATACAGCGCATCGAAAAATTTGTAAACAGCAAGGGGCGCTCCATCATCGGCTGGGATGAGATCCTGGAAGGTGGGCTGGCACCCAATGCCATCGTAATGAGCTGGCGGGGTGAAAAAGGAGGCATTGCCGCAGCACAGCAAAATCACCAGGTGATTATGGCTCCTAATGACTATATTTATTTTGATCATTACCAGGCAAAGCCGGAACAGGAACCGCTTGGGTTTCCGGGCTTTAATCCCTTAAGCAAGGTATACAACTACAACCCCGCTTCCGATGCATTAACTGCTGAACAGAAAAAATACATCATGGGTGCTGAAGCCTGCGTATGGACCGAGTACATGCCCACACCGGCAAAAGTAGAATATATGATCCTGCCCAGGATGCTGGCGTTTGCAGAGGGCTGCTGGACTCCCATGGCTCAAAAACAATACAAACCATTCCTTGAAGACCGCCTGCCGCTGCATTTATGGGCCATTGACCAAAAAAATGATACGCATTTTTTTGTTCCGATGGCCATCGGCGCAGAAGACGACCGTGTATTTCAGGGAAAAAGCTTTACAGTGAGTTTAAAGCCGACTGTAAAAGGAGCGCGTATATTTTATACCCTGGATAATATGGATCCCAGGGAAACCGATTACCAGTACGAAAAGCCCATCATGATAAAAGTTCCGGACGGGGAAAAAAGAATCTTAAAGACGATCGTTGTTACAGCATCTGGCAGGCGGAGCGCTATCAGCAAAACCACCTATATCAATACCCGGCAGTCGCCCCTGGTTCCCCGGTAATTTACCTGAATAAAAACCCGCAAAAAAGAATTCAAATTTAGTATTTGCGTATATTCGCAATAAATTAACGCACAAAAACCGCACACCTCACCCATAAAAACGATTTTTCATGCAGAACAAAATAACAGAACAGCCATCCAACTACAGAGACCTTGAGAAAAAGACAATTGAAGAACTAACCCGATTTATCAATGCGGAAGATAAGAGCGTAGCCCCTGCCATTGAAAAGGAGTTGCCCCGGATTAACACGTTGATAGAAGTGATCGTAGAAAAAATAACCAATGGCGGAAGGCTGTTCTATGTAGGTGCCGGCAGCAGTGGCCGCCTGTCTGTTTTAGATGTGATTGAGCTTCCTACTACTTATGGTGTTGCCCCCGACTTATTCCAGGTGATCCTTGCCGGAGGTGTAGACCGTTTGGTGGAAGCCCGTGAAGAAATGGAAGACGACAAAAATGAGGCCTGGCAAAAACTGACAGAAAAGGGTGTGAACGAACATGACATTGTTGTAGGCATCTCTGCAAGTGGTACCACCCCGTTTGTGCTGGCAGCGCTTACCAAATGCAGAGAAGAAAATATTGATACCGGGTGTATCGTAAGCAATCCGGATAGTCCGATTGCCGCACAGGCCATTTATCCAATTGAAGTGATCACCGGACCGGAATTTATAACGGGCAGCACCCGCATGAAATGTGCTACGGCCCACAAAATGATCTTCGACATGATCAGCACCACCACCATGGTACGCCTGGGCCGTATTATCGATAATCAAATGGTAAACGTAAAACTCATCAATCATAAAATTACCGACAGGGCTACAAAAATGCTCATGCGATTGGGTAATATAGACAGCTATGACACAGCCAAAGCGCTATTATTTCAGAACGGCAGTGTACAGAATGCCCTGAGGTCATTAAACGCTGATAATTATTCCGCTTAATAAATATTTTACCATCCTGAAGATCCGCCATCGAGGCCATAATTGCGCGGTGCTTCTATCCTGAAAAGATCAACAAACACAACCGATAATTTACAAAATATGTCCAGGCAAACGATAACGATGGCTCCAGCTGAACCACAATCGATAAAAAAATCGCTGATCATCATCGGTCTGCTGTTTTCGGTATTCGGCTTTGTAACCTGGCTGAGCTCCGTATTGATCCCCTATTTAAAATTAGCCTGCGAGCTGAACAATTCACAAGCCTATATGGTGGCGTTTGCGCTCTATATCTCCTATTTTGTAATGGCACTTCCCGGCGGATGGATATTAAAAAAGACCGGTTTTAAAAAGGGGATTTCGCTGGGGCTGATCATTATGTCTGTTGGCTCCCTCATTTTTATTCCTGCCGCGTTATCCCGCACCTATTCCGTGTTTTTAACCGGATTATTTGTTCAGGGCGCCGGGCTTTCGATTCTGCAAACTGCATCCAATCCGTATGTAACCATTTTAGGTCCCCAAAAAACGGCAGCTAAACGCATCAGCATTATGGGAATATGCAACGGTGTAGCTGGCATTATAGCACCCATCATCCTGGGTTCAGTGATTCTAAACGACACGGATGCCATCAGCAAAAATATTGAGCAATTAAACCCGGTAGCGAAAATAGCGGAGTTAAATGCGCTGGCCCACCGGGTGATCCTCCCCTATATTATAATGGCCATCATTCTTTTGATACTGGCATTGCTGGTGCATTATTCCGGCCTGCCGGAGGTTGAGGATGAAAAGGAAGCAACCGATAACACAATTGCTGCCAATAAAAAGTCCATCTTCCAGTTTCCCCATCTTTTAATTGGGGCATTCACGCTGTTTCTTTATGTTGGAGTAGAAGTCATTTCGGGTAATACCATCATCGACTACGGTTCTTACCAGGGCATTCCCATGGTAACCGCAAAATTTTTCACCAGTATGACGTTAACGGCCATGCTTATCGGCTATTTAATCGGCATCATCAGCATGCCCAAATTTCTTTCGCAGGAAAAAGCGCTGCAATACTCTGCGTTAGCCGGAATTGTCTTCTTGCTTTGCGCCTTATTTACCTCCGGTTATCTTTCCGTGCTCTTTATTGCATTACTGGGCCTGGCAAATGCGCTGATGTGGCCGGCCATATGGCCATTGGCCATTTCAAACCTGGGGCGGTTTACTAAAATCGGTTCTTCACTGCTTATTATGAGCATTTGCGGCGGGGCCTTATTGCCGCTGGCTTACGGGCATTTTGCAGATATCTCCAACCCTCAAAAAGCCTACTGGATTGTAGCGCCCTGTTATTTAATGATCCTTTACTATTCCCTCCGGGGTTATAAAATACGCACACAATAATATAGAAAACAACTTGCCATGAACAAAAAACAATACTCCCGCAGAAAATTTATTTCTGTATTATCTGCCAGCTCGGCAGCACTGTCCATACCCGCCGTTGTATCGGCCGGGGGATCTGTAAAAAACAGCGCCTCGAAGCTGGCGATCCGCGGCGGAGCACCGGTAAGAACACAGCCCTGGCCGCAGTGGCCCGCCATGATCGTTGACGATAATATGGTGGCCAATATCACCGCCACTACAAAAAGCGGCGCCTGGAGCCGGATCAGTAACCCGGTGAATGGCACCGTGGCCACCTTTGAAAAAAAATACGCGGCGCTTACCGGTGCAAAATACTGCGTGGGAACCGGATCGGGAACACAGGCGCTGGGTGTTTGTGTAGACGCGCTGAATATACAGCCCGGAGATGAGGTCATCACCTCCTCCTATACCGATTTTGGTACCATTTCCGCGATACTGGCGTCCCGGGCTCTTCCAATATTTGCAGACCTTGACTACCGGAGCTACCAGATTGATGCCGCCGCCATTGCGCAAAAGATCACACCAAATACAAAAGCGATCATGCCGGTGCACATAATGGGCTCCGCATGCAATATGGATGCCATCATGGCCGTAGCCAATAAACACAATATCCCCGTAATTGAAGACGCCTGCCAGGCAAACTTCGCCAAATATAAAGGCCGGCAATTAGGCACCATCGGCCAGCTGGGGTGCTTTAGCTTTCAGGGCAGCAAACAAATAGCCGCCGGTGAAGGTGGTGCCGTTATTGGTAATGATGATGCGCTGATGGATAAAGTATATACCATCCAAAATCATGGCACCAATAAAAAAGGGCAGAATACGACCATCGGGCAAAAGTTACGGATGAATGAATTTGAAGGCAGCATTCTCCTGTCGCAACTCGACAAAGCCGTTGAACGCTTTGAAAAACGCAATGAAAACGCGAACTACCTCAGCAGTAAAATAAAAAAGATCCCGGGCCTGACGCCGCAACTCCAGTATGAAGGCACCAATAGTTCCGGCTACTACCTGTATGCATTTACTTACGACAAAAAGTTCTATAACAACCTGGATCGCCAGGTATTTCTAAAAGCCCTGAATGCAGAAGGCATACCGGCAGCCGGCTATATAAAAGGTATGCAGCATGATTTGTGGGCAACCAACATTTTAGAACTAAGCAGTTATAAGAAAAGCTACTCCAAACAGCAGCTACAGCTTTTCAAAGACAGCCTGGTATTGCCGTCCTGCGACCGCGTTACCGAAAGCGTTGTTGTAATCAGCGCCTGCGCTATTTTGCTGGGAACAAAAGCAGACATGGACGATATCATTAATGCGCTGGAAAAAGTATACAACAACAGAAACAGTCTTTCCTGATCCGTTCAATCGCTGCAATTATGGCAAAAGAGAAATCAAACAGAAGGGAATTTATAAAGCGATCATCGGTATTAGGTGCCGGTCTTTTCACCATGGCTTCGGTAAAGGGTGATCTGTGGCAACAGGCCTTTAAAAGCGATGCAGGTGAAAAAATCATAGATATTCATCAACACACCAATTATGCAGACCGGAGCGACGAGGAACTATTGGCCCATCAAAAAACAATGGGCGTCAGCCATACTATCCTCCTTCCCTCCGGCCATCCCGTTAGCATGGGTTCTACGCATTACGGCGTTTCAAATGGTTTGCAGGCAAAGGCCACGCCCAATGAGGCTTGCTATCAACTGGCCCAAAAGTATAAAGGCACCTATTTTTTCGGCGCCAATGAAGTACCCGATGCCCCGGGCGCTGTAAAAGAAATTGAAAAATATTTACAACTGGGTGCCTGTGTCATCGGTGAGCTAAAATTTAATATTGACTGCGATTCAAAGGAGATGCAGGCCATTTACAAATTGGCACAGGAATATGATGTACCCGTATTGATTCACTTTCAATATAAAATGTACAACTGGGGATTTGAGCGGTTACACAATATGCTGCGCAAGTATAAAAAGGTAAACTTTATCGGGCACGCACAAACCTGGTGGGCCAATATTGATAAAAATCATAGCAATCAGAATGTACTCTACCCCACCGGGAAGGTTACGCCCGGTGGGATGACGGATCTGCTGCTTACAAAATATGATAACGTTTATGGTGATCTTTCTGCAGGATCGGGTCTCGCGGCATTAACACGTGATGAAGATTTTGCACGATCGTTTTTAAAACGCCACCAGGATAAACTGCTCTATGGCAGCGATTGTTCCGATACCGCCGGAACCGGAAAAGCCTGTACAGGCTGGCAGGACATCGAGGTTATCAAAAAACTTTCGCCGGATAAAAACGCCGAACGGAAAATGTTTTTTGATAATGCCAATAAATTATTCAAATTAAAATTATAAATGGCCTGATTGGTATCAATAACATATTATAAGTAACCAGCGTACAACATGGCCACAAAAGTGCCGGGCAGTAACAGAATGGCTGTATGCCTGTGGCTTAAAAAGTTTTTATAAAAGATGCAAAATTTATTTAACAACATTCGCATGAGGTCTGCAAGAACCTGTTTTTTTATTTCTAAAAAAGCGCCTGTACTATATACAACGCTCGCATTGGCAGGGATACTATTGTCGGGAACAGCTGCCTTCTCCCAACAGAAAGCCGGTAACCAGGCAACCATCGCTGCGGGTGTGGCCAGTGCCGATATCACCCCGCAAACCCCCATTCGCATGGCGGGTTATGCGGCGCGGCTCAGTACGGATGCCGACAGCGTATTACAACCCATCGCCGCCAAGGCACTTGCCCTGGGCAGTGATGAGCAGCATCCTACCCTGCTGATCACGGTAGACCTGGTAGGCATTCCCTGGCGCATTACAAAAAACGTAACCGATTTCCTGGCAAAGGAAAAAGGAATCAATCCCGCCCAGGTTGCCATTTATGCATCGCATACGCATGGGGGTCCTGAAGTAGGCAACCTGATCAATATCCTCCAATACCGGAACGGGCGCTTTACCGACTCACTGCTGGCCTTAAAACAACTCATCGAGATCACCCAATACACGGAACAGCTTACGCAAAAACTAAAAGACCTCGCGGTAGCTGCACTGAACAACCGTCAACCTTCCCTTGTATCGTGGGGACAGGGACAGGCGCAGTTTGCAAGTAACAGGCGTACAAAGGATGGCCCCGTTGATCTGGCACTTCCCATCCTGAAAATAACAGCGCCCAATGGTGCATTAAAAGCGGTTTTTCTGAATTATGCCTGTCATGGTACCACCCTGGGCGGTGAAGAGCACCAGATCCATGGCGACTGGATCGCGGAGGCGCACCGGGTGATAGAAGCCCGGCATCCGGGCACAACCGCGCTCATTGCATTGGGCTGCGCCGGAGATGCCAACCCTTCACCACGCGGAAGCAGGGAAAATATGCAGCAGCATGGCAAAGAAATTGCGGACAATATCGACAAGCTGTTAACGGCGCAGTTGCAGCCCATTCTTACCCCACCTTCAGGAACCCTGCAATGGATTAAACTTCCCTTCTCGAAAGTGCCTTCCGCAGCCGAACTGGTTGAGTGGACAAAAGATGAATCCGTTAAAGGCTACTATGCGCGCCTGGCCCTTGAACGGCTGGAAAGAGGGGAAACCATTTCCCCCGTGGTTGACTATCCCTTCCAGGTATGGAACTTCGACAACAAAATGGCCATGGTAAACCTCGCAGGTGAAGTAGTGGTCGATTATTCCCTGAGGCTTAAAGACCTTTATGGTGCGGAGCGGCTTTGGGTAAATGCCTACGCCAACGACGTACCTTCCTATATCGCGTCACGCCGTGTTATCGGTGAAGGCGGGTACGAAGCCGAAGGCAGCATGTATTGGTACAACAAGCCCTCGCCCTTTGTTCCCGAAGTAGAAGATATGATCATCAATGCCGTTAGCGCATCAGTCCCCGCTGCGTTTAAAGACAAACGACCCGTTACCAATCACCTTGAGGCTGTTCAAAAAGAGGCCGATGGTTCTTATCGCCTGTCCTCATGGCTGGCCGGTGCCGAAGGCAGCCGTATTAAATATATGCCGGAGTGGAAAGCATTTGGCTGGTTTGATGCAAAAGACAAAGCCACCTGGAAGGTAGACATTACAAAACCGGGAAGATATGATGTGTTGCTCGAATGGTCCGTTTCAGATAGCATTGCGGGCAAATCGTTTGAACTGACAGCAGGGAATAAACAGCTAAGAGGTAAAGTAGATAAAACCGGTTCCTGGTATACCTACCGCACTAAAAAAATAGGCACCCTGCAATTGCCGGCGGGTACCACAACCCTAGTATTAAAATCTGGAGCGGCGGCAGAAACGGGTTCCATGTTTGATGTAAGGGAATTGAGATTGGTACCTGTAAAATAACAGCGCTTATGCCATGAAGAAAATAGCGTTTCATATACCGCGCATCATCGTTATCGGCAACCCGGTTCTTTTTGCACAGCAGGAAGTACCGGGTTAGGTGTTTCAACAACCATATGCAAACCAGCAATCCGGTGCGATTCACAGGGAGCATATCAATGACGTATAGTCATGCAATAGCCGGCAGACCGGCAGCGCGTTTAATCATTTGTTTCCCCATTCAAAACCAAAGAAAAGCTATTCGAAGCTGGTGCAGGTCCAAATGAAGAAAAATGCAAAAATGAATAAATTAATCACTCCCCTTGTTGCGTTCATGCTTTCATTTGCATTTGCGCTGCCGGCGTTATCGCAGCAAGAGGCCGTCTTTTCAAAAAAGGGAGCCATTCATGATCAGGTCATAGAAGCATGGAAAAGCCAGTTCCGCAGCTATTATAATACGGAAATTCAAAAAAGACTGTTTGGAGATGGAGACGTTTACGTTTTATACGATGTACAGATTGGAGGATTACAGGCTTTTGTAGAGATGACACGAAGATGTAAGGATGTAGGGCAGATTGCTGAAATCGCAGACCTTTTAATGCCCGTCTTCTCCGCATTAAAGCCGATACCCGGAAGTAATAATAGCAGCGGCTGGATCTGTTCGGGTGGAAAAATCTGCACAGCCTACGGTTTTATTGGCAAAGAAGTACCGCTTTGCAGTGTACAGTTCCTGGGCCTGTTAGGAGCGCTTGCTACCAGCATATCTGAAAACATCCCTGCCCCCCAGCAAACAACAGAACTGAAAACCTTTGTAAAAGCAGCTTTTAATACCATGGCCGTCCAGCTGGATCGCTGGCTCACATCCGGCTATTTTTCCTCCCTTGACAAGAGACTTCAGGCAACGGTTACTGATGTAAAAGACAAAAAATCGGCCTATTATTTTACAGACCTGGATCTTTGGTACCTGACCGTGCTTTCGGATTTGTCTGAATTACACCAATGGGGAGTTCAGGCCGCCACCGAAGACGGAATAACCGCTTTTGAATCCTTGCAAAATAAAAAAGATACTATTCACAAAATATTCGACCTGTTCTTAGCCCGGAGTTTCCGATCCAAATCGCGCAATGGTACAAGAGCTGAAATAGACAGAGGGTTTTGGAAGTATCATTTTGACAACCGGTATGCCTGCTATACAGACACGCTGCCTCCGGTAAGTTGGGAGCCGGATAACAAAGGAGGATGGCAAATGAAAACAGCCGTTCCCTGGGATAGCGCCTATCTTGCCCGGGATGCAGGATGGGATATTAGTCATGCCAGGAGACTGGTTCCTGCTCTCGAAACATTCGTAAGGAACCAGGGAAATATAAAAAAGGTCTGGGGCTACAGCAATCCTGCTTTTGACCCGGTAGCCATCCGTAAGGCTTATGCCAACCAGATTGTTGAAAAGCTCTGGAATGGTAATCTTCGCTTCCCGTTGTTTTCTAATTTGTGGAGCGGGGATAATGGATGGTACCGCGTAGCGTATGCAAATCAGACAGGAAGGCAATTTGCCGGCTACCCTCCCTATGGGCTAACGTCATCTATACCCGATGGAGGTTACGTCGTTTGGGGAGCCTTCGATCCAACCCTGCATACCATTTTCAGAAATATTTTCGAATTGTCAAATACAAACGAAGCAGAAGCAAAATTGTTCATGGCACAGTATTATTCAGGTCTTTCCTCCGGCACAGCAAAAAAATCCATTAATCGCTTTTCTTTCTTATCGGATATGGTGGAGCTTCCGTTGTTAAGTACCGGCAAACGGCAAAACCTGAATGCGTCAGGAATTGTAACGCACCAATAAATTCATCAATTATTGCTATATATTGAAAATGAATCGCAGAAAATTTGTAACAAATACGGTCACCTCCGGTGCGGGCTTTATGCTCAGCAGCCTCCTGGCGGGCGCCACGCATGAAAAAGAACAACCTTTTGATACCGGCAAACCAAAGCGGAATTTCATGCAGGAAGTGTTGAAATACCGGAAGATTGATGCGCATGCCCATGCCGATGAAAACCAGTACAAAACATCGGTCAATTTAGATTTTGCAGACCGGCTGGGTATTGAAAAACTAATGATCTCCAACTTCCTCCGGCCCTTTAGTGCAGGAACACCCGATGACTTCCGGTCTAAAAATGATTTTATCATCAAATGCATGAAGGAGCATCCCGGCCGGTTTATCGGCACTGTAGCACTGAATCCTGCTTTTCAAAAAGAATCACTTGAAGAGATCGACCGTTGCAGAGACGCAGGCATGACAGGGCTTGGTGAGCTTTACAACCAGGTAAAAATTAATGACCCGCTTTATTACCCGGTCATTGAAAAATGCATCGGCCTGCATTGGAACATTATGATGCACTCCCCCATCGGCCATTCCCGTGTAAAGCTAAATCCAAATGAGCCAAAGAACATTTCTCTTCCCGAAGATTTTGTAAGCATCGCAAAAAGATACCCGGAAGCCCTGTTCCAGTTTGCGCATATCGGTGGCGGTCTCGACTGGGAGTATGCCTGTAAGGCTTTGAAAGAGGTGCCCAATGTATTTATCGAAATATCCGGCAGCAACAATGCCGCCGGTATGGTTGACTTTGCGTTGAAATCTGTGGGGGAAGACCGGCTGGTATTTGGCTGTGATTATAGTTATTACCAGAGTGTAGGCCAGCTCTTTTCTGCCAACCTCACCGATACACAGCGAAGAAAGATCTTTTTTGAAAATATTGCAAACCGGTTAAAAAAAGCAGGGATCCATGTTAATTGACAGCAACGCCTATATCGGCCACTGGCCGTTCCTTAAATTAGAATACAATACGCCTGAAACCCTTCTGGGCAGGATGAAGGAATTTGGCACCGATGTTTCCGTCATCAGCAACCTGAATGGCATCTTTTATAAGAATACCCAGCATGCCAATGAGGAACTGCAGGAGGCCCTTCGCAGTAAAAAAATCTATCAAGACCGGTTCATCCCTTTCGCCGTCATCAACCCGGCATATGCTGGCTGGCGCGATGACTTTAAGGCATGTACCACCACGATGAGCATGAAAGGAGTACGGCTCTATCCCCAGTATCATGGCTATGACATAGCGGCCGACGCCTGTATAGAACTGGTAAAAATGTGCCGGGACAAAGGCATACCCGTTGCCTTTTGTCTCAGGATGGTCGACAGCCGGACCAGTTCCTGGATGGACATTGATAAAGAATGGACATTAAAAGACATCGCCCCCATTATAAAAGCCGTTCCGGATGCAAAATACCTGGTGGTAAACGTAGCAAACAGCACGGCGCTTAATGCGGAGGATACGGATCTTTTCAAAAAGGCCGATCTGCTGCTCGATACCTCCGGAAGGAATATTTCAAACTGGACTGATTTATTTAAACAGTTTGGAACCGGTACATTTTGTTTTGGAACCCACGCTCCCATCCTGGATTACTTTTCCGGCCTGCTGCGCATTGAATCGCTCAGAAAAACGGAAGCGGACGAAAAAACAAAAGAGCAGTTGCGTTCAGGCAATATAAAAAAGTGGTTCGGATGGTAAGCAGCCATTATAAAAAACGCTTAGCGTCCGGACGTTATTTCTTCCCACAGATTGTCCGGGAAGAAACCGAGGCATACTTTATTTCAGTAAACGCTGAAACAACTTTATACGAATTATAACTCATGAACATGAACCGAAGAAATTTTGTTACCCGGGGGGCGGCTGGCATGGCCGGTATGCTGATGAGCAGCCCGTTAGCGGGAAAAGCAGTACAGGAACCGCAGCAGGCAACGCAAACATCTTCATCCGGGCCTCAGCCATACGACCTGATGAAGGACGTAATGAAATACCGGAAAATAGATGTGCATGCCCATATATACTGGACAGACGATAGCCCCGAAACACAGCTCGATTACGGAAGGCGGCTGGGAATTGAAAAACAGGTCATTTCGCGATACCTCGATGTAATGCCGGGCACGCCGGAACAATTCCGGAAATTCAATGATCTTACCATCAAAGCCATTAAAAAATATCCGGATCAACTGCTGGGCGGATTTGTATTAAACCCGGTATACCCAAAAGAATCGCTGGAAGAAATAAAAAGATGTACCGACGCCGGAATGATCGGCCCCGGAGAGCTCTACTACCAGGTAAAGATCAATGATCCAAAGTACTACCCGGTCATCGAAAAGCTGATCGATCTTAAGATGATCATCCATTCCCATGCAGAATGCCAGCTGGGCGTAGGCGGTTACCGGATGAAATACAACGGCTATAAACAACCAAACACATCCATACCCGAAGATTTTGTAGATATAGCCCGGCGTTATCCCGAAGGAATCTTCCAGTATGCGCATATTGGTATGGGTGGCGACTGGGAGTATGAATGTAAACTGTTCAGGGAGTATCCCAATATCTATGTAGACACTTCCGGAAGCAATAATGCCGAAAACATGATTGATTTTGCGGTAGAACACCTGGGCGAAGACCGGTTGTTTTTTGCATCCGACAACTCTTATTACCAGGGTGTGGGAAGGATCCTGTCCGCAAACCTCACCGACCGGCAAAAGCAGAAAATTTTCTTCGACAATTACAATAATCTTTTAAAAAAAGGAGGAAGAGGTGTTCATTGATATTAATGCATATACAGGGCACTGGCCCTTTATGCAACTGCAGTACAACAATTGTGCGGCACTTGCAGAACGGATGAATAAATTTGGAGTAGATATTTCTGTAATCAGCAATCTGAATGGCATTTTTTATAAAAACACACAATCAGCCAACCGGGAATTATACAATGAGCTCAAATCGCTGGGTGCAAACCGCAAACGCTTCATTCCATTTGCCGTTATCAATCCAATCTATGCCGGATGGCAGTATGACCTGGACGAGTGCGTTAAAAAATTTGGCATGAAAGGGATCCGGGTCTATCCGAAATATCATGATTACGAAATTACCGACCCGGGCCTTATCGACCTGGTAAAAAGAGCACGGGATATGGATCTTCCGGTGGCCTTCAATTATAAAATGGTCGACAGCCGCCAGCGTTCCTGGATGGATATCGACTATGTGGCCTACACGCCCAAACCAGAATGGGCCTTAAAAAACATTTTTCCCATCATTAAAGCGGTTCCCGATGCAAAATATATGATCCTGAATGTAACCAATAGCATGCAGCTGGACGCGGCAGACGCCGCTTTATTCAAAAAAGCACAGGTGCTGATGGACACCTCCGGAAGAACGATCAATGATCTGGGAACGCTTTTAAAAACCCAGGGTACTGAACGGTTTGCCTTTGGAACGCATGCGCCCATACTGGATTACCTTACGGGAATGCTGCGGATAGAATCATTAAGAGCGCAGGAAGCGGATGCAACCGTAAAAGAAATGTTGAGATCCGGTAATGCAAAGAAATTTCTGGGATTATAAAGGGCTTGTTTTACCACTCGCCGAACCAGGTAAACATCCTTCCATGGTTCCTCATCACAGAGCACTTAGAACCTGCAAGCGGGACCATATGATTCCGGATGATGCTGCATTACAGGTACGGTACCCTTCATTCACCGGCAATACTAAAAAATGTATAATGGCAAAAATAATACTTCTATTAAAGCTGCTGTTGATCACCGCTGCACTAACTGCGTTTACGCCAGAGGCATATGCCACCCGTATTTTTGGGGGCCAGTATTCAGAAGCGCGCATCAATAATCTCAGGAACAATTGCCGCAAATATGATTGGGCAAGGCAACAATTAACGGTGGCCGTTGAAAAAGCGAAGCCCTGGCTGGCCAAAACGGATGAAATATTGTGGGCCATGGTTCCCGGTCAGGAGTTGCCAAGGACCATCGATGTAGGGTATGATAAATTTGCCTCCGGTCCTAAATTTGTTGGGTGCATTGTTTGCGGTGATAAAATTCTTCAATACGGGAACTATCCTTACGAGCCGGATTTTGAAAAAAAGCCCTGGAAATTAACCTGCCCGGCCTGCGGATCTGTTTTTCCCACCAATAATTTTGGTAAATACTATCAAACTGCACTGGATGAGCACGGGCTGTTTGATCCGGCAAAGGGGGATACCAGTTTGCTGTTTAACACCGGTCACCCGGATCCCAAAGATCCCCTGCATAAATTTGGAGTCGATAATGGGTTCGGTTACGTTCACAATGGCCGGGCCTATAAATACATCGGCTATTATACCTGGAAATACTGGCGTTACATCACCAACGGCTTAACAGTGCTGGCCAATGCCTTTCTTTATACCGGGGATCAGCGTTATGCCCATAAAGCAGCCATTTTGCTGGACCGGATCGCCGATGTATACCCTTCCATGGATTGGAATCCTTATGCCCGGAGGGGCTGGTATCATTCCGATGGTTCAACCGGCCTTGGCAAAATAGAAGGATCGATATGGGAAACGGGCATCGTACAGGCATTTGCAGATGCTTATGATAAAATTTTAAGCGGCACTCAAAATGATCCGGCCCTATACGCATTTCTGAAGCGCCAGGGAGCGCAATACCGGTTGCCGAACCCCAAAGGTACACGGGAGCAGTTTGTTGCGCATGTAGATGAAGGCATTCTGAAAACCACCTTCCAGGCGGTACTTGACCAGCGCATCCGCGGCAACCAGGGGATGTATCAACATACGGTAGCCTTATGCGCACTGGCGTTGAATACAGATCCGTTTACCACACAGTGGCTGGACTGGCTATTTGCACCCGATGGCGGAGCCATTCCCGAATTAATGATCAACCGCTTCGACAGAGACGGCACTTCTGATGAGGGCGCACCGGGATACGCAGTGATCTGGGGCGGACATATTTCACCGCTGGCGGCGCTGCTGCTATCCTACCCCAGGTATACAAACCACAATATTCTCCGGGATTTTCCGCAGTTCAAAAAGGCGTATACCGTTGCTTATCGCATGGGGGTATTAGGCAAGGCCATTCCCAACATCGGGGATGCCGGATCAACCGGCCTTGTAAGCATGTCTACAGCCAGTCCGCAATTTATGGCCGAGGGTTACCTGTACACCCGGGATCCGGAAATTGCCATTGCGGCCTACCGCGCCAATGGTTATTCTGCAAAAGGGCTGGGACTGGATATTTTTTCAGAAGATCCGGAAGCCATCAATAAGGAAATACAAAAATTAGGAGCAGCAGCCGGCCCCCGGCCCATTGGAGGCTATCTTATGAGCGGGTTCGGACTGGCGGTACTGGAATCAGGCAACGGTGCATCCGGTATTGCCCTGGCCAATAACTATGGACGTACCATCCACCACGCCCATAGCGACATGCTTAATTTTGATCTGTTTGCATTTGGACATTGGCTGGCACCGGATCAGGGCTATCCCGAATTTGCTACCAATATCCCAAGCGTTACAGAATGGACCAGGAGCACCATTTCGCACAACCTGGTATTCGTAGATCAGCGACCGCAAAATGGCGTCTGGAGCGGACATACCCGCCTGTTTAAACAATTAAACGGCTTTGGTGTAATGGAACTGGATGGAAAAGCCGCCTATCCCAACTTGAAGGAATACAGCCGTACCATGCTCCTCGTTGGCGGTTCCGGCAACGGGACTACGGATAGTAATGCTTATGTGGTGGACATCTTCAGGGTAAAAGGAGGTCATGACCATGTCTTTAGCTTTCACGGGCCTTCCGGAACCGTTGGCACAGAAGGGCTTCAGCTGCAGCACCAGGAAAAAGGAACCTATGCCGGCGAAAATATCGCCAAAGGCACCAGGGCCGCGGGCTTTCCCAATGGATATTCGTTTTTGTACAATGTAGCCAAAGACAGCCGCCCGCCCGCCCGCTTCATAGCAGATTGGAAAGCGCAGCCAGGATACCGGGGCATTACAGACAAAGACCATGTTCATATCCGGGTACACGCGATGACAACAGCAGACGATGTAGCGCTGGCTGATGGCGATCCTCCGCAAAACAAACCGGGGAACCCGAAAACGCTCCGCTACCTGCTGATGCACCGGGCAGGAACCGATTTGACCAGTAATTTTGTTTCCGTTATTGAGCCCTACCGCAATCAGCCCTTTATCAAATCCGTGCAGCGCCTGGATACCGGAAATGATGAAACGATCTCCATCCGTGTAGAAAAGCTAAACGGCACCATCGATTACCTGGTATACAATCCAATTTCAGAAAACAAGGTGCAGCTGTCTAACGGCATTACGATGAGCGGTACCATCGGTTATATACAAGAAAAAAACAAGCGCACAACAAAGGCTATCCTGGTAAACGGCACATCTCTTAACTACAAGCAAACAGCCCTTACATCTGCAGGGGCCATTGAAGGCCGGGTTGTAAAAATGTACAAGGGGGCCGGCGGGGCAACATGGATATTGGTCGATTCCAAAAAACCGATTGATAAAACGGTGATTGGCGAGCAAATTATGATGGAAACAACAGGCAAACGGGACGCCAGTTACCAGATCCTCGACATTAAAAAAGAAGGCGCATCAACCCGGATATTTTGTGGCCCCGGAACCTTTGTAAGCAGCATAAAAAGCGGGAACAGCGAAAAAAATGGCAGCGACCGGGAACGTACACAGAAATACAGCTACGATTTTGAAGAAGGAGCGGCGTTTAAGATTGCAACCCATGCTTCCTGGAATACAAAGAAGTAACAAAAAGCCAATACCGTCTTACAATTCCTTGAGTTTCCAATTTATGTGCTATAATCGATGGGGCTATAAAAAATAAAAAAATCTTCTATATATCGCACAACCGGTTCAATAACAAACCAGCGCAGAATCCGTTAAACGGCAATAGAAACCACCCTTAAAATAAAGGGCCGTTCTTTTGGAAACTGCACCGTCAAACCTTATCTTGTATACGTAATTCTATAACGATGTTTTTACTGATTTTTAATATTCTTTCCTGCATTGCTTTTATCGGTTTTGCCTGGGTAAATTTAAACGACAATGACGCCTGGTTATGGGTTAGTATTTACGGAATTCCCGCAGCACTTTGCGGGCTGGCGGTATTCAATCATTTTTTCCCGCTGATATACCTGGCAATAGCCCTGCTTTGTTTTGGTTATGCGGTCAGCATCTTCTTTGCAAAAGATGGTGTCAAAGACTGGATTCAAAAATACAATGCTCCCAGCCTGGTAGAATCGATGCAAGCGACCAAACCGTATATCGAAAAAGCGAGAGAATTTTTTGGTTTGTTAATTGTGGTGGCAGTAGTGCTCGTAAACTATTTTGTAACACGTTAACCGGATCCTGATGTTTGCTTTTAATATTGCTTTATTACGGACCATGCTGTCTGAGTTCCTGCAAAAGGACAGCAGCCCTGAAAATTTCAGCTGGCTGCTCACCCAAAGCATCACGCCGGAAAATATAAACCGGAACTTTTCGTTGGCCGGCCGCAAATTCTGCAAAAACAAACCCAATAGCGGTCCCGAGCAGTTTATTTATATAACCGGGAACTTTCCCCAAACCAACTGGAACAACTGGACCGTGCTGGATATGGCCCGGCTATACCAGTTATTACAACTGGAAGCATACAGCCAACAGGAATACATCCGGCTGGTAGAGGCCCTGTTCCTCCAGGCAGACCTGGGTGAACTGACCCTTTTATACAAATCCCTACCCTTTTATGCATATCCGGAAGCATGGACAGCACGTTGTGCAGAAGGTATCCGGAGCAATATGGGTACCGTATTAGAAGCCATTATGCAGGAGAACAGCTATCCTGCCGAACAACTGCCGGAAGCGGCCTGGAATCAAATGGTATTAAAAGCCGTTTTCACCGGCAAAGACCTCGCTTTAATCTATGGGCTGCAAAAAAGAAAAAATAAGGCGCTCGCCGCTTCGCTGTTAGATTACGCAGAAGAACGGCTGGCTGCCGGAAGGGATATCGATACCGGGATATGGGCGTTGACCGCGACCCATTTCCAGGAAGAAACAGAAATTTTAAAATCAAAATTCTTACAACAAACAAACGGATATGTGTTGCGGAAATAATGAAACCGAAAAGCGCACGGAACTTCCCGATGCAGTGGATATGGAACTGATAAAAGATATGTATTTTTTTGATCCGCATGTGCATATGACCTCCCGTACAACAGATGATTACCAGGCAATGGCCGACAGTGGAATCATTGCGCTGATTGAGCCTTCTTTCTGGCTGGGTCAGCCACGCACCCATGTGGGCACTTTTAACGACTATTACAGCTCACTGCTTGGATGGGAGCGTTTTCGATCGGGCCAGTTTGGCATTAAGCATTATTGCACCATCGGGCTCAACTCCCGCGAAGCCAACAATGAGGCTCTGGCAGAAGCGGTGATGGCATTGTTGCCCAATTTCATCTACAAAGAAGGCGTTGTGGGCATTGGCGAAATCGGTTTTGATGATCAAACAGCGCTGGAAGAAAAGTACTACCGCTTACAACTGGAGCTGGCCAAAGAAGCCGCATTACCGGTACAGGTACACACGCCCCATCGCGACAAAAAGAGCGGCACACAGCGAAGTATGGATATTGCGCTGGAGCACCAGCTGGATCCATCGATGGTCATCATTGATCATAACAATGAAGAAACCGTGGAAGAAGTGCTCAACCGCGGCTTTTGGGCCGCCTTCACCATTTACCCGTTTACAAAAATGGGAAATGAGCGGATGGTAGAAATCGTAAAACGATACGGCTCCGAACGCATCATGATCAATTCTGCTGCAGACTGGGGGATCAGTGATCCGCTGGCGGTTCCCAAAACGGCCATGCTCATGAAAAAAAGAGGCATCGATGCAGCAACCATTAAGGCCGTTACCTATAGTAATGCCATTGCGGCATTTGGCCAAAGCGGACAAATAGATCCAAATGATTTTATTAATGGCATGGCCATCAACCAGTCGGAAAAATTTGAGAACAATTCTATTTTACGGGGCGGTCAGCAACCCCGTATCGACAAAAGCTCCATCATCATTCAATAACAAGCAATAAGGTGAACCGGCTGTTTTATTATATAACCCTGTGCAGACCCGCCAATGTGATTACTGCAATGGCAGATGTGCTGGCGGGTATTAGTATTGCCCTGTTTTACAGCAACAACGCCGTACCGGGCAATTTTTATCTTCAAACAACATTACTGCTTATTACAACAGCTGCACTTTACGCAGGAGGCATTGTATTTAATGATCTTTTCGACGCCGAAACAGATCGCATTGAACGCCCCGAACGGATGATCCCCAGCGGTATTATTTCTAAAAAAGCGGCATCGATATTCGGAACGGTTTTATTTATCATCGCGTTGGTCTGCAGCGCTATGGTCCATACTACCGCCTTTCTGATCGCCGGCGCCATTGCCTTATCGGCGTTGCTTTATGATTATAAAAGTAAACAGCATGCCATTGCCGGCCCATTAAATATGGGGATTTGCAGGGGATTCAACTTACTGTTGGGCATTTCACTGATTCCCGGCCTGCCAACACCCTATTTTTACCTGGGGCTGGTACCGGTGATTTATATTTTTGCAGTAACCACTATCAGCCGGGACGAGGTGCACGGCGGTAAAAGGAAAAACCTGGCGGTTGCTTTTATGTTATACCTGCTCGTATTGATCATTTTGTGCATCATTAGCAATTACACAAAAGTATATGCAGGACTTTGGCTGCTATTGCCGTTTTTCACCAGTATTATGTGGCCCCTGTATAAGGCATGGCAAGATCCCCAGTCTAAAAACATCATCCGTGCCGTAAAAGCAGGCGTACTGAGCATCCTGTTTTTAGATGCCACCTGGGCGGCCATTCATCATCAGTTCTTTATTTGCAGCATCATTCTTTGCCTGCTGCCGCTTTCGATCTTATTAGGAAAATATTTTGCGGTTACATAACTTTAGTCATGATTATTGAACAACGATTTACGATAAGCTATCATTACAATATCCATTTTATCACCGATGTTTTTAATGTACAGAACGCCACATTCGGAGATATCCTGCAAAAGCATTCCAACAGCAGCTTCGCTCCCTCCCTGTTGTTTGTCATAGACAGTAACGTAGGCATCCGGCATCCGCAGCTGCAGACAGCGATCACCAGTTACCTGCATAAAAATACACCGGGCAATTGCACCGCGCATTTTTTAGTGATCCCGGGCGGGGAAAAAGCCAAGGAAAATGATACGGCCTACCAGGTCATACTCAATGCCATTCATCAGTTCAATATCGACCGGCATTCTTTTGTGGTCGCCATCGGAGGCGGTGCCGTTTGTGATGTAACCGGGTTTGCTGCAACCGTGGCTCATCGGGGCATCCGGCTGATCCGCATCCCCACAACTACGTTAGGACAAAATGATGCTGCCATCGGTGTAAAAAACGGCATTAATGCCTACGGCAAGAAAAACTTTTTAGGCACTTTTGCAACGCCGGTTGCGGTGATCAACGACAGCGCATTTTTAAAAACACTTTCACAAAGAACCTGGATATCCGGGGTCTCAGAAGCAATAAAAGTAGCATTGATTAAAGATGCAGGATTCTTTGAGCGGATTGAGCAATTAGCCCCCGCCCTGCGCGAAAGAAACGAGGAGGCGATGCAGGAAACCATTATAGCATGCGCCCGGCTGCATTTACAACATATTGCAAACGGCGATCCGTTTGAAACAGGATCGTCGCGGCCGCTGGATTTCGGACATTGGAGCGCCCATAAGCTGGAGCGGATGTCTGATTATAAATTATTACACGGAGAGGCGGTTGCCATCGGTATAGCACTGGATTGCACGTATGCCAATATGATGGGATATTTAAGTATGGACGAACTCAACCGCATACTGGATCTGTTATCCGCGCTGAACCTGCCCGTTGCCCATCCCCTGCTGCATCATACGGAAGCATTGCTACAGGGCTTGCAGGAATTCAGGGAGCATTTGGGAGGAGTGTTAACCATCCCGTTGTTAACCGCTATCGGTAATGCCCGCAATGCAACCACGATCAACGAACAGGTAATGCAGGATGCCGCCAAAAGATTAATCACCATTTCCCAACCCACTTCGCTTGTTTAAACGATCATGAAAACTAATTACGGGCATCTTACCTATTGCAGCAATATTCACCCGGGAGAAACATGGACCGACCATTTTTACCAGCTGCAGCAATATTTTCCTGAAATTAAAAAAAAATGCAGTCCCCGTGCCTCGATGGGCATCGGCTTAAGACTATCGGCCATTGCAGCCCGGACACTTTCGAAGAAAAAAGAATTACACGCATTTAAAAACTGGCTGGGCGAACAGGAAGCCTACCTGTTTACCATGAACGGGTTTCCTTATGGCGGCTTTCACAAAACCATTGTAAAAGACCAGGTACATACGCCCGACTGGACCACTGCAAAACGTGTTGCTTATACCAAACAGCTCGCCGGAATATTAGCAGCCTTATTGCCCGACAAGATGGAGGGAAGCATATCCACATCTCCCTTAAGCTACCGTCACTGGCATAAAAATGAAGCAGCAACCACCGTTGCCATTAATAAATCCACAACCAACCTGGTTTCAGTCGTTGAACATTTAATACTGCTGGAAAAAGAATCCGGGAAAACCATTTTTATTGCCATTGAGCCCGAACCCGATGGCATATTAACCGATACGCCGTCGTTTATTCATTGGTATCAGCAGGTATTACTGCAAACAGGGGCCGGTTTGCTCAGTCAAAAACTGGGAGTCTCCACTTCGAAGGCAGTCAGCCTTTTAAGAAAACATATCCGGCTATGCTATGATGTATGTCATGCAGCGGTTAATTATGAAGATCATGCTTTTCAAATCAAACAGCTGCAACAATTACGGATCAGGATCGGAAAGATACAAATCAGTGCCGCGTTAAAGGCACGATTTAGTCAAAAAGACGAAAACAACCAATTGCTCATCAAAGCCGTTACAAACTTCCTGGAACCAACATACCTGCACCAGGTTATCAGCCGGGATCGTGATGTATATACCGTATATCCCGACCTTCCGGAAGCACTGAAAAGCGTTCAAACAGCTCCGGCCAAAGAATGGCGCATTCATTATCATGTGCCCATCTTTACAAAAAACATACGCCCGTTATCGACTACGCAGGAAGATATCGTAACGGTTTTACAGCTTCACAAAGAAGCTCCCCTTACACAACACCTGGAAATTGAAACCTATACCTGGGAGGTTTTACCCCCCAACCTGAAAAAAGACATTGTAGGATCTGTTTCCCGGGAAATGAAATGGGTGATTCAACAACTGAACAAATAATCATGCAAAAAACGGTTGTCATAAATATCGTGGGGTTATCAAAATCGATCCTCCATTTAATGCCATTTGTTAACCATTATGCCGCACAGCACCAGCTGAATACGATAGAGCCGATGCTGCCAGCCGTAACTACCGCTGTGCAATCGACCTACCTCACCGGGAAATGGCCGTCGGAAACCGGCATTGTCGGCAATGGATGGTACGACCACAGAGACAGTGAAATAAAGTTCTGGAAGCAATCGAACCACCTGGTGCAATCCAAAAAAATATGGGAAGCTGCAAAAGAGGCCGATGCCTCCTTTACGGCCAGCAATATGTTTTGGTGGTACAACATGTACTCATCTGTTGATTACAGCGCCACACCGCGCCCCAACTATCTCGCAGACGGAAGGAAAATGCCAGACTGCTACACCCATCCTGCATCATTAAGAGATACGCTGCAACAGGAGCTGGGACCATTCCCGCTGTTTCAATTCTGGGGGCCGGGCGCCAGTATTAAATCCTCGCAGTGGATCGCACATGCATCCATAAAAACCGACCGGTTATACCACCCCACCTTAACCCTTATTTATTTGCCGCATTTAGATTATTGTCTGCAAAAATTCGGGCCCGATGCGGCATCCATAAAAGATGAATGCCTCCAAATGGACCAGGTAGTACAACAGCTGGTGCAGTATTACCAGGAACAAAATGCCCAGCTCATTTTACTTTCTGAATATGGTATTGCACCGGTTGCCAACCCCATTCATGTAAACCGGATCCTCCGTAACAAGGGTTATATAGCCATAAGAGAAGAACGGGGACTGGAATTACTGGATGCCGGTGCTTCAAAGGCCTTCGCCGTAGCGGATCATCAAATCGCCCATATTTATATTGAAGACAAGCAGCTGATCCCTGAAATAAAAGCCCTGTTTGAAAACACCGACGGGATCGCCGGTGTATTGGATAAGGCAGGTCAGGTTAACAGTCATATTCATCATGAACGTTCCGGCGACCTGGTATTAATAGCAGCCGATGATCGCTGGTTTACGTATTATTTCTGGAACGATGACAAAATAGCCCCGGATTATGCGCGCTGTGTAGATATCCATAAAAAGCCCGGTTATGACCCTGCCGAGCTATTTATGACCTCAAAATTAAGAGCAGCCTACAAACTGCTTAAAAAGAAACTGGGGATGCGCTATGTAATGGATGTGATTCCGCTGGATGCATCGCTGGTCAAAGGCTCGCATGGGAGCCCGTTCATTGCCGACCAATACAAGCCCCTGCTCATTACCAAAAGCGATCCGGCAAAGCCGCAGGTATTGCCCACGGATGTTTATGATATCATCTGGCAGCACCTGTTCCCTTAGAATCAGCCCTGCTTTGCCGCCCAGTAGGGACAATAACCATCGGGCGATATAGGCCCCCGCAATAACTGGCAACCACCGTATTTTTTGTTCTCGCCTTCCGGTTTCAGGTAAAGCGCGCAGTTCTCACACCGGTTCTCTTCCATCGGTGATTTTTCTACATAGCCCAGATTTTTTCTTTTATCAAAATCTTCCTGTGTCATTTGAGAACTATCAATGATCGCAGGGCCCTGCGCTTCGGGAGCAGCGGCCGGTTTATCGGTTTTTTCCGCTGCCGCAGTTTTTTCTTTTGCAGGCTCATTGCCGCCACATCCCTGTAACCATACAGCTCCGACGGTAGCGCTGGTTGCCGAAAAAAATATTCCCTTCAAAAATTTACGCCTGTCTTGCATACGACTTTTAATTTAACTGATAACTACACAAATGAGAGTCACTTATAAAATATATTTTGTTCCTGTAAAAAGCCCCTCCTGCTTCAATCATCACCGGAGACAGCGCAACGGTTTCCAGCTTATAAGACGACCGGTTCACTTTTAAAATCCCATTCCTGCAAATCAGGTAACAATCACTGGTGGAAGGATTTTTTACAAATACCCGCGGAGACTGCACGGTTACCACCGGGCCCAGGGCCTCCGGTATGGTTTCCTTATAAATAACACTCCGCTTAACAGGATCAAAAACAAAAAAAAGTTTACTATCTGCAATCCCAAAAATATAATTTCCATCGTTATACAGATCGCTATAGGATTGCGTACCCGGTATGGCATTTTCCCGCCAGACGGGCTTCAGATTTTTTGCATCAAAAAGATACAGGGTGGCTTCTGTTGCTTTTTTTAAACCACCGGTACCCGGCGCGGTGGTCGTACCGCAAAGCACCCGGGTATTATCCAGGGCCGTCATGCTCATGGCAGACTGATCCGGGATCAGCGCACTGTCGCTAAGGGTTTGTATAAGGCCACCCTTATAATTATAAATCAGCATTCCGCCCCCGGTGTATCCGTATTCGGGCGTGCCGGTTAATAACACTTTGCCCAGCGCATCCATCACCAATACCCGGTGTGGACGGTGTACATGCTGTTTATCCTGGCCCAGTACGATAGGGTTTGCAGCTTTAGGTTCGGTGCTTACGGCCTGAGCTGCATTGTATCTTAACAGTGCGCCATAAGGATAGGCCGCAAAGTACACATAATTTTTAAATGCTACAGAAGCATTGAACTGCCCGTAGGCATTATAATTTTTAAATTTATTGGTACCAGGATCAAATTCAAAGAACCGCATAGGAAAGGTGGTGCCGCCAATCAGCTTTCCGGCGGATGTTACATCTACGCCCATTACCAAACTGCCTTCGCTGGTATACGTAAAATGCAGGTTCTTTTCTCCTGCAGGAGATTGAATGACCAGTTCATGAAGCCGGAAATCGATGCGCTGAATCTGCGACCCATCCGGAAACTTTTTATGAAACAAGGACTGGGAGCCGGTGATCGACGGCTTTTCGTTGATCACTTTAAATGCCTCCCCGGTAAAGGTTGCAGCGCCGTTAAAAAGCTGTATGCGTTTCCCGGCCTCTTCAGTTGACGCCGTTCCATATACTTTACCATCCAAGGCCCTGTACAGCACAGGCCAGCCCTTCAATCGCTGATCTCCCTGCAGCAGCTTTCTTGTCTCCTTTGTTTTGGCGTTAACCGCAATGATCTGTGTTTCGGTAGATCCAACACCAACATATACCCATCCGTTTGCATCTGCAGCAATAGCGCGCGGATATTGCATCCAGGCCTCTTTGTTTATAAAACCATAATCGACCAGTTGACGGGTTTTGGGATCATAAGAAACCAGTCCGCAATTGGGATAGCTAGCCGCCCATATAACCCCATTATCATCCTCTGTAAATGACATAGCCGTAAGATCAAAGGCTTTCTGGGAAAAAGTGAATTCATTTTTTACCGGGTCGAATTCAGCAAAATTATGATTGAAATAGCCATAGAATTTATTACCGGAAGACAAGATGGATGCATAAGGCGCATCACCCGGAGAAAAGGGAAGATCAACCTGGCGTGTAGCTCCCGAATGTGCGTCAATGGATAATAATCCATAGCCCCCCCGGTGATCAAACAGCCAGGCCAGTACCACATTTTTACCTTCCGCCCCGGTGGTGGCTACCACACCCCTATCGCTGCTTTCCGGGCATGCCACACCATAGTCATAAAAACCATTTCCCAGGTGTTGCGCAAGGCCGCTATTACCGCCCGCAAGACCCATAAAAAGCAAACAAACAAACCGGAGATATCGGCACATGTTTAATGAATTAAGATCAATATTTACCCAGCATGACAGCACCTGTTTTTAGCCGGTTCAACAAACCGGTACCGCTTATTTCTTCTCCTCCTTTATCTTCACATATTTGGCAACCGTATCCGCAATATCTTTTACAGGACCGGCCTTCAGTTTTTCAACCTCCGCCAGGGTGGCCGGGCTTATCTTTATCTTCCCGGTACTGTATACTTTACCCAGTCCTTTTATAATAGCGTATTTCCATTCCGGATTGCTGTTCAATGGCGCCACATCCATCTGTTTCAAAAGCGCCGTTACTTCCGTTGGGTTATTACGCGCGGCAATAATGCTTGCATAATCTTCTACGAACGCCCCTTTATTCGAAACATATTCATTAAAGAATGTCTTACGATCGATCAGCGATTTAAAGAACCCGGTAGCACTGCCCTCGGGACTGCTCAATATGGCCGTTTTATACCAGGTATTATTACCCGCATATTTTTCAGCAACCTGCAACAATACATCCTTCACAAGCTGCTTGTTCTTCGAGTTGCCGATACTCAGCGTTGCCTGTAAGGAAACCCTTGTAGAAGGGTCATTCAGGGCCATCTTTCCAATTTCCGCAGCCAGCTCCGGGTAGCGCTCTGCCAATACCAGGCCATGCTCCCGTACACCCGGGGTGGCATCTGCCAACGCGGTTTTAACCGAAGCTGCGTCCAATGCATTTAATCCATCCAGGGTGTAGATCGCATGTAACCGTTCCAAAGGATTCGCTGTTGTTTTTACCAGCTGTTTTAAGGTATCCACTACCGTTTTATCCTGTTTGGCGATCAGCAACCGCTGGGCCTGCAACCGGTACCACTGGTTACCATTACCCAGGTACGGCAACAACTGTGCAGCCGTCATTGCTGATAACTTAGCATAGTCCGTAACCGCTTTTTTACCCTTGGGAACAATCCGGTAGATCCTTCCCATATCGCTGCCCCGCATAAAGTCCATATCCTTTTTAAGACTGTCGGGAATAGACATCGGCGTTTCGATATGCTGCCGGTAATAGTCAATCACATATAAATATCCGTCTGGTCCTACGGTAAAGCCCACAGGTCTGAACCAGGAATCAGTCGTGGCCATAAACTCCTTATCTTTTTCACCAGCGGCCCGTTTGGCGGTATATACCGGGCTCTGCATATCCAGGTTCAATACATCCCGGTGCACCAGGCTTCCGGCAACATCCCCGGTAAATACATTGCCATAAAATTCTTTGGGAAACGCATCGGCATCATACACCGTTCCGCCGGAAGAACCGGTAAAATGGTCGCGGGCATATTCGATCTGTTTTGATCCCTGCTTTTTAAAGTTTGCATTGCGGGCATCGGTACGGGCCTGGCGCCAGTAGGGCGTTTCGGTTCGTTGATACATGATGGGATCGTGATCGGAGATATTAATGATCGCCCTTGGATTTTTTAAATACTCAATGCGGTGTGTATATCTCCAGGGGATCACCGACTCCTGGATATGGATGGAATTTTCGGTAAAGAAACGGTGGCCCCAGTCATTAATGGTTTGACCAAACTGCCCCGGCCCTGTTTCCTGCTCAAACTTTTTCTGATCCAGCCGGAACCTGAAATCTGCCCCCTGCATATTGATCGGCGATACATTCGGCTCTTCCGGAGCACTTACTTCTCCGGCCTGTCCGCGGTTGTTCGCATAGATCCAGTTGTCAACCGAATAGCGCAGGCTGGTGATCTGTGCCTCAGAATTTGCCTTGTAAAAACCGGTATACAATACTTCTTTTATATCCGCTCTATAATCATTATTGGTATCTTTCAAAAACAGGATATCCGGCGCTGCCGTTACAATCAACCCCCCATTCCAGGGCAATATACTGGTAGCTTCCGAAAGCTTATCTGCAAATACAACGGAAGAATCAATTCGCCCGTCTTTATTCAGGTCCAGCAGTACTCTTATATTACCTTTTTCTTCTCCCGGTTTGGGCGGAAAAGGATAATCGGGCATACCCACAGCATACGCCACCCCGTTTTCGTCAAAAGCCAGGTCTACCGGATCCGTGATATAAGGTTCCGCCGCAAATACCTGCACCTCAAAATTGGGATCCAGTTCAAATTTCTTCAATGCCTCTTCTGCAGTCAGCGGTTCAGCGTAAAGCGGCTTTTGTCCCTGCTTTCCACCCTGATCCTTACAGGAGAAAAATGCAGGCAAACAAAGTGCGCATACAACTGATAATAAACTAAGCTTTCTTTTCATAAATCATTAGATTGAGTATAATTTTTTAAACAAGAGCATGGGCTATGATCAGCGAAGCTCCTCTTCTTTCCACTTTTGCACCATCTGCCGTTTTGAGAACCAACGCTGCTGTACAGGTTCAACGGCGGCATAAGTATAAGAACAGGATTTCAGCGGTGATATTGGCAATCATTCTATCTTGCAGTATTTTAGCCCTTTACTAAAATGATACGCAATATAGCTGCAAAAGGTAGAAAAAACAATTATTTTGCGGACTTTTTGCGGATTTTTATTTTATTTTACGCAAACAAACCGATTAAATAATATCCTGTCATCAGAAAAATATCAACAAAAACAATAACAATTAATTAAATATCAATAATTTAATCAAAGTGCAACAAGCAATCGTCTGAAAATAAATTTTGCGGTTTTTAAACAGGTAGTAATAAATCCTGCATTTAAGAAATATGCCGGGCGCAACCAGTGCATTTTTCAACCAGCAAAACGCCGTTTATTCCCCAAAAGGCATGACAGGGATCGATTATTTCTTTAACATATACATCAGCAACACAAATAGAAAACCGGAATAGCATTCGTTTTTTTAATCAATTTCATCTTAAAATACACGCCATAATGATCCTGATTGCAGACGGCGGGGCCACAAGGACCTCCTGGAGTTTCATCAATGACCAATCTGTTTATAACTTTGAAACGGAAGGTTACCACCCCTTCTTTGTAGATGCCGGGTACATCGCGGCATCCCTGCAAAAAGCACTGCCGGATACCCTGGCCCGGCACAGCCGTCATATAAAAGAGATCTGTTTTTACAGCGCCGGCTCCGGGTACTCAAAAGAAGCCGATGCGGTATTGGAACAAGGGATCGCAGCCGTGTTTCACAATGCCGAAATTGCGCTGGAAACCGATTTGCTGGCAGCCGCACGGGCCCTCCTGCAACAGGAAGCAGGCTTTGCTGCAATACTGGGAACGGGTAGCAATAGCGGGATGTATGATGGGTCGGTTATCACCCATAATATTGAATCCGGCGGGTTCCTGTTGGGCGATGAAGGAAGCGGCTCCTATCTTGGAAAGATGATCATTGCCGGCTATATCAGGGGCGATATGCCGGAGGCGCTGAAAACCCACTTTGAAGACCGGTACGCACTAACACCAGAGCAACTGATCCACGAAGTATACACTTCAAAAACACCCAACCAGTATTGTGCCCGGTTTGCGGCGTTTGCCGGCGATCATATCCAGGATCCCTATTGCCGGGAGCTGGCCACCGGCAACTTTGATGATTTCTTTAAAAAGATCATTACCCGCTATCCGGACTATCAGCGTTATTCCATCAATACTGTAGGGTCTGTAGCCTACTATCTGAAAGATATTTTTGCAGCCGTGGCCACCCGGTACGGAATCCGGGTTGGCAATATCTTCCCTTCTGCCATTGAGGGACTTACCCGGTATCACCGGCCCAATCATCTTTGAATAAAAACATTCAGACCCGGGGCAACCGTAATTTAAAGGAACGGTCGTATCTCAATTAATGAATTGTGATGCGACCGTTGCGGGTTATCTGGGTGGGACATGTTTATTGTTTCACAAAACGGTTTAGGTTGTTGCCTATTCTTTTTACGGTTTGTAAATAGCTGGAAACAGCCCGGAGACCGGAACGGTCCGTACGCTAACTCGCGTCCCTGTATACAAAATCTTCAAGTATGATTAAGTACCCTTCGCCGGTCGTCTCCAATCGCAGGGAGGTGGGGTAATACCCGCTTACCGCAAACTTCTCAGGCTGTGGGATGGAGCGCTGAAAGCTAGGGTTTGCCTCAATAAATGCTTTAGTAATCATCGGTTCCCAAAAAGTAACCTTGCCATCATACGTACCAAAAATAAATGTTTGTCCAAAACCCTGTGGCGTAAACTCCGCAGACGTAACGTCTACCCAATGACAGCCCATTTTTGGTACTCCGCCACCAGGGTTTATATAATGTTCAGGCAGGTAATCGGGAGCCGGCCAGTTATCAAACTTTGAGGGATCCGCTTCATAGGAAGGAATGGCATCTATGTAGGCCACACTCATATTATAAAAATGAAAGTCAAAATGCGGCTTATCGTATACACCGGCCGGTTCATGACCATGGGGATTCCAGTCCAGCTCAGCATGATTAAAGATCTGCGCATCCACTTTGGGATGAAACCTGAGGACCACCGTATTAGGAGGCTCATTATTGCTATTTCCGGGAGCAGGCATGTTCAGGCTGCCCCAGGCTGCATGATCAATACGAATCGCCAAACCCACCGGGCGTTCCATTTGATCTACTTCGTACAAGGTTGTGACCTTTCCCTTTTTAAAGGACACCTCTGGTCCTTTATAGATCTTGTTGCCGGGTTTTCCATTTTCTTTTGCGGCACGCTGCATAAGACCTGCAGCCGCATCGGCCGAAACTCCGGCATCGTTTAGTTGCCTGGCATCTTTAACGCAGGAACTTAGCAAAAGACCGGCCCCCATTGTTGTTAAAAGCAATTTTCTCATAACCTTTTTTTTATGTGTTAAGTTTATTTCCCTGGTTATCGTTCACTACTCTTTTGCGAACCGGATTATTTTATTGTTTATCTTTTTTACGGTTCTTAAATAGCTAAAAATGGCCCGGAGATCGGAGCTATCCATACCCGTGAACATCAGCCAGGGCATGGGCGTATTAAAGTCATTAGCTCCCAGTTTTTGCGGATGATAGGAGGAATCGGAAAAGCGTTTAAACTTTTGTACAAAAAGATCGCTCGTCCAGCTGCCGATGCCGGTTTCATCATCCGCAGTAATATTAGGAGCCGTCACCACCATTCCGTTAGGAAAATGAAAGGAACGTCCCCCGCCAAACTCCGACCCTTCAACCGGGTTGCCCTGCTTATCTATGCGGCTATGACAGTCGGAGCATTTAGCCATGGCTACCAGGTATTTTCCATATGCCACTTCATCCGTTCTTGCAGGTTTCGGCGATAAAGAGGCCTTTGCGGGAATGGTATTGACGATAAAATTCAAAGGAAAGTCAAGCGATCTTTCGGGCACATCGTTCGCAATGGGCTGCAGGGTACGCAGGTACGCAATAACGCTGTAGATATCTTCCTGGTCCATTTTACCGTAGCTCAAATATCCCATCAGCGGAAATAAGGCCTTGCCCTTTTTGTTTTGCCCTGTAGTAATGGCTCTGAAAATTTCTCCGTCGGTCCAGCTGCCAAGTGCGTAGGGTGTAATATTGGCCGAATAAATGGTACCCGGGAACAACATTTCTTTACCAAACCGTTCGCCGCCGCCGCCAAAGGAGCCATCTTTAACGGGCCCGCCATATACCGTCCAGTCCCGCTGGCTATGACAATCCATACACACCATTACATGGTTGGCCAGGTATCGGCCTCTTTCTACCCGTTCTTTTGTAAGGGCGATCTTAATGTCAGGAGCAGCCCCAACATTGGGCAGCACATTTTTTACATACACCATAACCATTGCAATACCGGCAGCAACCACCAGCAATAAAATAAGCAGTACTTTGAAGAGCTTTCTCATTTTTTATTTCGGTTTTATATTCCAGTCAGTCCGGTTCCCCGGAGCAAACGGATAACGCCGCTGCCCCGGTATCATTCACAGCGCTGCCGCTATTTCTTTACCGTTTGTATTTCCTCTACTCCATCCGGGGTATGTTTCAGTGTAACAAACCCGGAAGCATTTTCCACAATTGCCTGGTACGCTGTTTGTCCGTGCGCCGTTATTTCCGTTGCCCGTACCAATTGACAGGTCTTATATTGTTTCCGGAGTTGTTTGCTGAAATCTTTTGGCAGATCTTCCATCCGGCATTCGATAAAGGCATAACTCAGTGCACCTTCCGGAGAAAAACAAGCAGTCCCCTTCCGGCCCCTGTCTAAAAAATAGACGAACCGGTGCGCTTCCCTTTCAATCCATCGCTGCCCGGTGGCATTGGGAAATAAGGTCAAAAAATGAGCAGTCATGGCGGAACTGGACGCCGTAAAGCTTTCGGTACTATCCTCCTGTTTGGCAGCCGCAGTGGTACCATGAACTATTTTTATGGTATTTCCGGCATACATATTTTGTCCAAAAGACAGGATCGAAGTACCCAGCATAAAGAATAAAGTAGCAGCTACGGTTTGGGCATACGGTTTCATTTTAATTCGTTTAAATTATTATGAACAACTGTTTTACATGCATAAAAATAGCCCTCGGCGCTGCCGGAGGGCTATAAGAATTGGTTCAAAAGCTATCAATTTTGGGTCAATGGAGCGTTGAAACCCAATCTGTTGGCGATAATCCGTACTGTTCCCTGAAACACTGGCTGAAATAAGAAGGACTGCTAAACCCCGTTTGGTAAGCAGCTGCCGCAATATCCGAACCGGAGGCTATAAGACCGGAGGCCTTCTGCAGCCGGTATTGCCGGATGAGATCGTTGGCCGAAATATTGAGTACCGACTTTAATTTACGATTGAGGGTACTGCGGCTCATCGCCATCACCTTACATAAATAGTCAACGCCCAATACGGCATCATCCAGCTTCGCATCCATTTCTGCATATAGCTTTACCAGGAAGGGGTCGGTAATTTCGGGCACCGGATCGGCCGGGGCCAGGTGCGCAACCTGTGCCTGCAACCACTCCCGCTGCCGTTGCTGCAGCCGGTACAGATTGGCCGTCCGCAACTCCAGTTCGGATAAGCTGAAAGGTTTGGTCAGATAATCATCCGCGCCGGCATCCAGCCCTTTTAACCGGGCCTCATGCGCCGCTTTGGAGGTTAATAAAATAAATCCGATATGTGCTGTACGGCTATCCGTTTTACATCGGCGGCACAAATCAAACCCATCCAGCCCCGGCATCATTACATCGCTAATCACCAGGTCCGGTAACTCCTGTACTATCAGCTCCCAGGCTTTTAGTCCGTCTGCAGCCTCCTGCACCCGGTAATTGCGGCAGAGCGTCGTCACCAAAAACGAGCGCAATTCATCGTTATCTTCCGCAACCAGCAGCAAGGGTGCATCTGCCGGCAGGACATGCGTTACTTGTTCCGGAAGGCCGGTGGTTTCGGTCAATGACAGCGCATGTTCCTGTACCACTTTTTTTACAGGAACCGTAACCACAAAACGGGTGTATGCTCCCGACCGGCTTTCCAGTGCAACGCTGCCGCCCATTAATACCGTTAGCTCTTTTACCAATGACAAACCGATACCCGTACCGCCATAACTGCGTACAGAGGAATCATCTACCTGGTAAAACCGGGTAAACACATATTGCTGCTGATCTTCCGGTATACCCGGGCCATTATCATATACGGTTAATTGCAGTTCACTTTCCGTTACAGCTGAAAGCGTTACCACAACGATCCCCTTTTCCGGGGTAAATTTGAGCGCATTGCCAACAAGGTTGGTAACGATCTTCTCCCATTTCTCTTCATCAAACAGGTAATAACCGGCTACATTTTCCAGTTCAAAACGGAGTGTAATATGTTTTTCTCCGGCAGCCGGTTCAAAGCCCTGCACACAATCTGCAGTAAAAATGCCGATTGCGCCCGCCGCCGTTTTTAACCGGAGTTGCCCATGATCCAGTTTTGCGAAATCGAGAAATTCATTTACCAGCCGCAGCAGCTGCGTTGCATTCCGTTGCGCTGTTTTTACGCTGCCAACAGCCGCTGCAGAAAGTGATGGGTCCTGCCTTAGCTTTTCAAGTGGCGTCATGATGAGGGTTAGCGGCGTTCTGAACTCATGGGTGATATTGCTGAAGAACCGGTCTTTTAACTCATCCACCTCTTTCAAACGAAGCGCCTCTCTTCTTTCAAACACCAGGTTTTGTTGTATCCGTAATCTTTTCTCTCTAAATAAAAAGTACCACCGTGTTAATGCCAGTGCAATGCATACATACAGAAGCCAGGCCCACCAGGTACGCCAAAAAGGAGGCCGGATATTCACTTTTATGGAAGTAACGGCATTGCTCCACAAACCATTATCATCAGTAGCATTGATCCGGAACGTGTAGTTACCCGGTGGCAGGGCCGCATAAAAAGCGCTGTTGGAAGAACCGTTTTCAATCCAGCTCCGGTCAATCCCTTCCAGCTGATACCGGTATTTTACTTTTTGCGGCTGGTTGTATAAAAGCGCGGCAAACTCAAAACGCAAATAGTTTTTATCATATGGCAAATCAACAACAGACAGGGTGCTCAGCGACTGTTTGACGATGCTTTTGGGTAAGTTGATATCCTGCGGTTCATTATTAACCAGCAAACCGGTTAACAATACGGGTACAGAAGCGGCTTTATTTATCTTTTCAAAATCTGCCGGGTTAAAGATGCAGTATCCGTCCAGCCCGCCAAATAACAATCGCCCATCGGGCAACACAAACTTATGCGCCCGGTTAAATTCATTGCCGGGCAGGCCATCCGTTTTTTCAAAAGCGATCAGGTGACCGGTTTTAGGATCAAGCCTGAAAATGCCCTTATTCGTACTGCACCAGAGCTTTCCTGTTTTATCGGGCAATATGCAATAAATGGTGTTATTGGGCAGCCCGTCGTCTACCGTATAAATGCGCTGCAGTCCCTTACGGGCGTCCCACAACAGCAGCCCTCCGCCACGTGAACCGATCCAGAATTTATTTTTATCTGCAGGATCCACACAAATTTCTGTGAGCGTGCCGGGCACCCTGTAGTTACCCAATGGTCCCGCATACTTTGCCACCACCTTTTCTCCGTCAAACTGAAATAACCCATTGGAAGCAGTAGCCATCCAGATATAGCCTCCAACATACCGGGCGTCTGTAAGTTCCACATCCTTAAAGTTCGCTGCGTCTGGTTGGCGCTTTTCAGGAACGGCATCGGGGTTGCGCCAGGTATACCATACGGATTCCGACTGATCAAAGGCCCAGATCGCGTCGCCGGGCATTGCCACAACAGCTGTAAAAATCTTCTGCCCTGGTACATGTGCAAAACGGCGGAACCCCTGCTTTGTAAACTGGAAAACGGCCGACCGTTCATACCAGTTATTGCAGGAATAAAGATGCCCCTTGCTATCCCATGCCTGCCGGAAATAATAGCCGGCATCCGGATTTTTCCATTCCCCCGGCAATAACAACGCATTGCTTCCCAACAGCCGCACAACGTTTTCAATAAAATTGCCTTCATTTTTATAGGATTCAAAATGGAGTGCCTGAAGATCTATTTTTAGTACACCCTGAGCATTTAAACTCACCCATAATACATCCGACCGGTCTATGAAAAATGCACTGATGCGCGCCGGGGCACCCGTATGTTCCCAAAGCAATTCCAGCGAATCATCATCCTTCAGGCGGTATATACGTCCGTAATATTCAAAATAAACGGTACCATGCGCGTCCAGCTGCAAACCATTTTCACCCCTTATAGCACCGGGCAGCGGGGCTGGCAATTCAATAACCCGGCTTGTTTTGTGGTTTACATCCAGCAATGTAAGAACGTTCTTCTCCAGCGTAGCCAGCCGGTTGCCGGGATAACTGATAATGGAAAATTTTTCTCCAAATATATTCCAGTCCGGGTTGGGTGGCTGCTGCTTTATATGGGTATCAAAACTGAACCAGTCAAATTTTGTTCGGGCCGTATTACTTATATGCACGCCCCTTTCACTAACAACGTATATTTTCCCATCCGCTGATTGCGTAATGGCGGATATGGTATCATGCTGTAACAGCCCATTGGCCTTGCTAGCATAATGAATAGCACCGGTAACACCATCTAACCAGCCCATTCCTTTATGATTGTTAACGGTAAAAAACCAATTGGTGGTAGTAAAACCAAACCGGTACGATTGCCACCGGATACCCGGTATTGTGGCCAGCCGCTGACGGATGTGATTCCGCGTTACCTTAAACGAGCGCAGATCAAATTCATCCGCCTGGGTTGGACTGTAATAAATGGTAACAACATTGTTTACCAGCTTTCCCAGGGCATCCAATGTATTCGCGGCCAAACCGGCGCTGTCTTTGGGATTATACCGGAATGTACGGAATCCCCTGCCGTCGTAACGGCAAAACCCATCCAGTGTGCCCAGCCAGATAAAACCGTCTTCATCCTGCACAATACCCGTAATATAACTTTGCGGAAGCCCGTCGTCTACCCCAAAATGCTGCTGATTGGTAAATAACCGTTGTTGTCCGGATGCTGCCGGCACTATTGCACATAAACCCGCTACAAGGAATAATCGTATCCCCCTGGTAACTTTAAATAAATAAGCAGTCCTGGTTGTCACCCTTTATGCGTTTACGAAGATCATAAAGATCGAAGATCAAATCCGCAGCGTTCGTTGTTCCTTTAAATAAAGATACTACAATTTGCGGCATTCAATCCCGCAATAGCCAATGCAGTTTAATGCACCGAAATTTAAATGACCGGCGAACGCGCCTTATTCCGAAGCATCATATTTTGCGTATCTTCATAACAGCTCCTAAAAGCAAGATGTAACGGATGCTGGACAAACGGGGGTTGCAGCGCACCGTTTATCCAAACCGCCCCTTAGGTAATGATTAAAACACATCCATGAAAATAAATATCGAAGACAAATTACTGGAAGCATCTCTCCGGGGTATAAAGCCCCGGATAACAGATGATATGGTCGAATATTACCGGCAATACCCGGGCGAATTGGATCAGCTCATTAACAAAGGACGGTTCAGCTCAAGATTCCTGGCCTTCTTCTTTGTACTGGGCTTGTTGCTTACCATTTCCGTACGGGTGTTAAAGTTCTTTTTTGAAGGAGCCTGGGGCGCATTTATTGACCAGGTGCTACTGGATGTTATTTCCGAAATTGGCATCGCTGTATTTGGCGGCGCTTTAACGGTTGATTTCCTTGAGCATTTACAAAAAAAACAATACCAGGAAAGCATCCGGTTCCGGAAGGAAATAAAATTACGGATACAGCAACTGGAAAAAAACAAAACACAATAAGCATTTTATCGTTTCCGATGCCGTTGATCACTGGCCAAAGAAAGGACGCACGCATAGACCTCGCCTGCATCTGTGAATGCGTCCTTATTAAAACCAGCTAATGATAGACTTGTAACCTTGCCCGGATTCTTTTACTGCAACGTCACTTTGATCATCTTTGTAACAGGCGGCAGGGTATTATACGCATTTGGATTGGGCACCATTTCGATGGCCTTGTTTTCTACCAAAGGGGTACCCGCCAAATTGGCCTGAGTTACCCCCGCTCCGGGATATTGACTCAATGCGGTGCCATTATCAAACAAACCGATTGATGCCGAAACATCGCCCTTCTGCGTCCCGTCAATATCATTGCCGGTGGTAGCAAAAAACCAGTCGTTGGAAAAACCATACATCGTTGCAATAGCGATCCGGTCACCATTCTGTAAAGACAATTCCTGGGAAACTTTGCCTCCGGCCGCGCCATTGATCATGGGTAGTAATATGGTATTCGCAACGTCTTTCAGTACATATACGTTTCTTACACCGGGTCTGGTCTTCAATGCAGCTGCCAGTATATCAGCATTCCCTTTTTGGGCAAGCTCTTTTAACCCCTCTCCCCGGTCGTACTCCCCGGCTTTATAAAAGGGATTCGCCCCGCCGCTGTATACCACCACCAGCACCGGTGACAGGGGCGTAAAAATGCCGGTTTGCTGAGTCAGGTAATTACTTAAAGATGTAATATCACCCATTTCAGCAATATTTGTAAGGCCGTTCATTGAAGGTTTGCCTGCAGTGTAAACGGGTTCCGGCAACAAGAGGTTTCCTCCTGCAATATAGGAAACAGCCCACACTCCCGGGCTAAACGGTGTTTCATTGGCGGTTCCGCCGGAATTGTTCTTAAGCGTAAGCGTAAACTGGGAGTTCCCGTTATAGCTCAATGAAGCCTGCATCAACTGAGATGCCGGAAGGTAACTATTACCATAGTCATCCATTCCTTTTACTTCCTTAATATTCTTTGGAGTTGTTTCGGCTACGCCGGGATGTACTACGGCAGCGCCCGGAGCCTGATTTACCCGGGTACCGTTATCCCAAAGTTTTACTTGTGCGGAAACATCGCCGGTGATAGCACTACCATCATCGTTATAGAGTTTAATGCCTGGATTCTCGGGGGCAAAGAAGAGATCATTGCTCCACCCGTACATAGAAGCAAAGGTGAGTCGCTGACCTTTGGCAGCATAAAATGAAAACGAAACAGATTGCCCGGGCAGCACTACCGGCGGCGTGCCGTTCCCTTTAAACATTCCGGATTCAACCAGGGGTTTGCTGTCCAGTACATTTTCTACAGTAATGGTAGTTGTGTGCAATTGCGGCATTTCAGGATCTCTATTGCAGGATGCAATAAATACCACGATAAACGCAGCGGAAATGGATCGGATAATGTTCTTTTTCATGACAGATTTTTTTAGACTACAAAAGAACCCAAACCAAATCCCAAACAGATAACGGAGTTATAACAAAAGTATCACAGTGTTTTTTTCACCGGCTTTTTCCTGAAATTTGCAGTTAACAATACGGGTACACAACATTTTTTTGTATCATGGCCAGGAAACGCGTTCCGGACCATTGTAACCATAAGGCGGCATCCTGTTTCTAACTTCCTGCTATTCCTTTGCCGCATATGCGTTGCTTCTTAATGTTATGTAACCGGCAACATCGCAATATGCAAAAAGTACTTATCCTTGAAGACGACCCCGAGTTGGTAGAACTGCTCGAAATTCATTTAAAAGATCTGGGTTGCGATACAACCGCGGTTAACGACGGTCAGGAAGGCTTACGTACCGCAAAGGACCGCCGCTTTGATCTGATTATCCTGGACATCATGCTGCCGGGCCTGAACGGCATGGAAGTATGCAGAAAGCTCCGGCAAACCGACCGGCATACCCCCATCCTGATGTTGACCGCCCTGTCGGAAGAGATCGACAAGATCATGGGGCTGGAAACCGGCGCCGATGATTATCTCACCAAACCTTTCAGCATACGGGAATTCATCGCCCGTGTAAAAGTAATTTTCAGGCGCAATGAAGAATACCCGGCACCGGACGCATTTAATGCTCCATCGGCAGTGATCCGGTTTGACGGACTCGAAATTGACCTGGACAAACGAAAGGTCACCCAAAATGAGCTCCGGGTAGATCTTTCTCCAAAAGAGTTTGACCTGCTGGTATTGCTGGCTTCTAACCCGGGCAAAAGCTATAGCCGCAAACGGTTGCTGAACCTGGTATGGGGCTACGATTTTGAGGGCTATGAACATACGGTAAACAGCCATATCAACCGCCTGCGGGGTAAAATAGAAGCCGATCTTTCAGCACCCAAATATATTTTAACCACCTGGGGCGTGGGCTACCGGTTTAATGAGGAATTATAATGGCAAAAGAAACATCTATAAAAGGCAATTGGTTATTCTGGAAAATTGCCACCGTATTCACCGTCGTACTGGTCCTGCTTGGTCTTGTGTTCGTGTTTATTGCTTCCCGCTTTTCCAGCGCTTACTATACCGCGGCACATCAACAGTTATATGGCGACATTGCGCAACACCTGGCCACGTTTACGCAGCCGATCAAAAATGGCAAGCCAGATACCGCCGTTACGCACGACATTATCCACTCCACCATGGTGGCCAATCCCAGTGTTGAGGTTTACCTGCTGGACACCGCCGGTAACATTACCGATTTTGTAGTACCCGATACCACGGTACAGATCCGCCGGGTGCATATGGTCCCCGTTAAAAAATGGCTGGCCTCCAAAAAAGGTGAACGGCCCATGGGCGACAATCCCAAACAACCCGGGGAACCCGCCATTTTTTCCGTGGCTCCTATCACTGAAAACGGACAACTATCCGGGTATGTATATGCAGTACTGGCCAGCGAAAAACAACGGGAGGTACTGGCAGCACTCAATAACCATTTATACCTCCGCCTGAGTACTTCGATCTTTTTTGCAGCCCTGGTTGTAGCGTTGATTGTAGGATTGATTACCTTCTTTCTTATAACAGAAAGTATACGAAAAACAGCTGCTGTAGTACAACGTTTTAAAGAGGGCGACTATTCCGCCCGTATTGAAGGAAATGCCAGGGGTGAACTGGGCATGCTAACGTCAACCTTTAATGAAATGGCAGACGTAATTGTAAATAATATTGACAAAATAACGGCTACAGATAAATTCAGGCAAGAACTCATCGCCAACATATCGCATGATTTACGTACCCCGCTGTCGATCATGCAGGGGTATATCGAAACCTTAACAATGAAGCAGAAAACGCTCCCGGGTGCAGATAAAGAACGGTACCTGTCTGTGATTCATGCCAGCGCCAAAAAGCTGTCGGCACTGGTAGAGCAACTCTTTCAATATGCCAAACTGGAGGCCAATCTTGTAACACCGGAAAAGGAGCCCTTCTTTATTAACGAACTGGCATCGGATATTTTGATGGCCTACCAGCTGAAGGCAGCCGCACGTTCGATCCACTTAGGTCTCGAATCTGCGCCTAACCTGCCACGAGTATTTGCCGACATCTCGCTTACGGAACGGGTATTTCAAAACCTGTTAGACAATGCGTTCAAATATACTCCCGACGGTGGTTCGATCCGGATCATTTTAACGGAAGCCAACGCCGGCGTAACTGTACAGGTTGTCGACAATGGTATCGGAATTGCCCCCGAAGACCAGGCTTATGTGTTTGAGCGGTATAAGCAATTAGGAAAAGAAACCGCACCTAAAAAAGGGATGGGCATCGGCCTGGCTATCGTAAAAAAAATACTGGAACTACACCACACTGCAATTGATATGGTAAGCGCTCCGGGAAAGGGCACCACGTTCCGGTTTACGATGCCTGCCTGACAACCGCCGTTCAGCCTTTTTTGCAAACCATTTATACGACAAAGTGCTACCTTGCGGAGCCTGGCAGGTCCCACCGCTTTGTATATCTTTGTGGCGGAGCCCGGAATAATTAATTACAGATGAAAAAAAACTACTTAAGAAAATATCATAGTTTTTTAAGATTCAAAAGAAACTTTACCCGGTACAGCATCCGCAAGGTCAAAAGTTATGAAGTCATTTTATACTGGCTGAAAAGCCGGATGAGCCGGACACAGTTTCTTATTCTTTCGGGCATCCTGGTAGGCATTACATCTGGGTTGGCCGGTGTTGCCCTAAAGTCGCTGGTACATCACATTCACTACTTCATCGCCAACAAAATTCATTTTGAATACCAGCTCTTTTTTTACATCATTTTCCCGTTTTTAGGTATTGTACTCACTACCGCAATCGTTATCACTTTTTTCAAAGGCCAGTCCCGTAAAGGGATCGGGGCCATCCTGTACGAGATTGCACAGAACGCCAGCATTGTTTCACCCGTTAAAATGTACTCGCAGGTCATTCAAAGCGCCGTTACTGTAGGGCTGGGCGGTTCTGCCGGTCTCGAAAGCCCGATCGCCGTTACCGGTGCAGCTATCGGATCTAATTTTGCCCAAACTTATAAGCTCCATTATAAAGAGCGTACATTGCTATTGGCAGCGGGAGCCACGGCAGGTATCGCATCGGCCTTTAATGCGCCGATCGCCGGTATCATGTTTGCGTTTGAAATATTACTGACCGGCGTGGTATTCACCGACTTTATCCCATTGGTTGTTGCAGCCGTTTGTGGCAGCCTGGTATCAAAGGTCATTTTACAGGAGGATGCCTTATTCCGGTTTCATGCCCGGGAAGCTTTTAATTACCTCAACACCCTGTATTACCTGGCATTGGGATTACTTACAGCGTTCTATGCCCGGTATTTTCTTCTGATCAGTCAGCAGGTGGAGCATTGGTTCCAAAGGCTGAAGCTTTCAAAAATGCAACGGGCCGTGTTAGGCGGCGCACTGCTCTCTATTTTATGTACTTTATTGCCCCCATTGTTTGGCGAGGGATACGATGCAGTAAAAGCCTTTACCAACGGCCATACGTCTACCTTGCTGCATAATAGTTTTTTTCGCTATTTTAATACGACGGAATGGACGGTGATTCTTTTCCTGGGACTGATCTGCATCCTCAAAGCTTTTGCAACACCTTTTACCTTATTCGGCGGCGGGAACGGGGGAAATTTTGCCCCCTCCTTATTTGCAGGCGGTACGCTGGGCTACCTGTTTGCGTTGCTTTGTAAATTATCCGGGTTTGAGAACGTTCCGGAAACCAACCTGGTGCTGGCAGGAATGGCCGGTGTTATGAGCGGCGTGTTATATGCACCGCTTACCGCCATATTCCTTATCGCAGAATCCAGCTCGGGATACGATCTGTTTATTCCGCTGATGATCGTATCCGTTATTTCCTACCTGGTCGCAAAGCGCTTCTCACCCATCTCTCCCGATCTTAAACAACTCGCCGACGAAGGAAAGATCTTTACCAGGGCGCACGACAAAAACCTGCTGTCGCTGCTTCATATCACCGACATGATCGACAAACAGTCACAACGCCTTTCGCCCGATGCATCATTAAGCACCTTGCTTGAACTGATTAAGACCGGGAATAAAAATATTTTCGCAGTAGTAGATAAGGCCGGACATCTTTCCGGTGTTCTTACACTGGATGATATCCGGCAGGTACTGTTTGCTCCGGATCCCGGATCTATAAAGATCCTTTCGTTTATGAAACCGCCCCCGGCACTTATTTCTATAGATGATACCATGCCACAGGCTGTAAAAGTGTTCGACGAAACGGGCGCCTGGCAGCTACCCGTAGTTGATAAAGAAGAGAAATTTATCGGGTTTATTTCTAAATCAAATATACTCCTCAGTTATCGCAAACTGATGCAGGCCTATTCCGAATAACCGCCCGTGCATAATCATATCATGAGCCGGCCGCTTTTGCACCTTGGTTTCATTATTTTTATTGCGCTGGTTAAAAGAGTTAAATACCTTTGCAGGTAATGAAATCCTGGGCATTCCTGTACGGCTTTTATATACTGGCCATATCCATGTGGCCCTGCAATGATGCCTATGCCCGAAGCACCGGTTCTAAGTTGGCAGTAGTTGCATCCGGTACACATCACCACAAAGCAGCCGCCAACGATGTCTGCAGTCCGCTTTGCAGCTGCCATTGTTGCAATACGGCCGCATCTCCCGCTTTTCAATGTGTAAAGTTCAGTACAGCCACTCCCCTGGTTAAAATAAATAAATTTCCGGTGTGGCAGTTTGCTGCTGCAGCCGGTTATTATGGAACCATCTGGCAGCCGCCCCGGTTGCTGCCAGGCATTTATACCATTGCACCCAAAGCAGCAGCCCTGCAGTAATTAACTGAAGCGATACACATAAGTTATTTGCAGATGGGCTTCATCCATACAACCCGCAATCATTTCCTATTCGCAAAAGCAAGTCAACATGGAAAAAACCAGCATCAATTTAGATCTGCTCCTGCCGGAAATTCCGGATGAGCGGGACCGCTGCGTGGCCCGGATCATCAGCGATCTTCAATATAAAAGAGGCATCGACAAAATACACGTTATTCCCGCCGGGGAAAATCAGAAGGCACAACTTTGTTTTCATTATAACCCTGCACAAATTTCGCTGAATGAAGTAGAACAGATTGCAGAAAAGGCCGGCGCAGCAATGACCGAACGTTACGGGCATTTGCTCATCAATACCACCGGGGTTCGCCACCCGCGCCATGCCCGCATCATTGAAGCCTCACTTAAAAGGCAAAAGGGCGTACAATATATTTCAGTAGCCGGTACCGGATTTATACAACTGGAATATAATAAAGAAACAACAACGGCTAAGCACCTGCTTCAGCAGATCAGAAAAGAAGGGCTCAGCATCCGGAGTGTAGAGGATTTTCATACCCACGCCAAAAAATCCGGGAAGGAAACGCATCAACATCATGATCATGAGGCCGGAGCACATGAGCACCAGCACGGTGGCGTTTTTGGCGAAAAAACAGAGTTGATCTTCGCTCTCATTTGCGGAGCCCTGCTGGGGGCCGGTTTTGGCTTATCTTTTGTAAACGGCATGCCTGCGGTTATTCCTGTTGGCTGTTATGTTGCGGCTTACTTCTTTGGAGGTTTTTACACCACCAGGGAGGCCATTGAGGGCATCAGCAAGGGCGCCTTTGAGATCGACTTTCTCATGCTGGTAGCCGCCATTGGTGCTGCGGCATTAGGGCAATGGGCAGAAGGAGCCCTATTGCTTTTCTTATTCAGCCTGGGACATTCCCTGGAACATTATGCGATGGAAAAAGCAAAAAAATCCATTGCAGCCCTGGCCAGCCTGGCGCCCAAAACGGCATTATTAAAAACGGGTGATACCATTAAAGAAGTAACCATTGAGGCGTTAAAACAAGGCGACATCATTGTGGTGAAGCCCAATTCAAAAATTGCCGCCGATGGAATAGTGATCAAAGGCAGCAGCAGTGTAAACCAGGCGCCCATTACCGGCGAAAGCATTCCGGTGGATAAGGTACCGGTACCCGATCCGGGTATTGCCCCCGGACAGGCCGGTAAGCTGGAGCCACAATACAAGGTATTTGCGGGTTCTATCAATGGCAGCGCAACGCTTGAAGTAAAGGTAACCCGGATTGCCGCAGACAGTACCATTGCGCGCCTGGTAAAGCTGGTAAATGAAGCCCAGACACAAAAATCGCCCACGCAGAATTTCACCGATAAGCTGGAAAAATATTACGTTCCGGCAGTGCTCATTTTGGTAGTGCTCCTGCTGTTCGCCTTCCTGGTCATCAACGAACCCTTTAGCGCCAGTTTTTACCGGGCGATGGCTGTACTGGTAGCCGCAAGTCCCTGTGCCCTGGCGATAGCAACACCCAGCGCTGTGTTAAGCGGTGTGGCAAGAGCGGCAAGAGGCGGCGTATTGATCAAGGGCGGCAAGCCATTGGAAGAACTGGGAGCACTTTCGGCTATTGCGTTTGATAAAACCGGTACCCTTACCGAAGGCCGGCCAACACTCACCGGTGTATATCCGCTTAACGGCATCACGGCGGAGCAGCTCCTGGAAATTGTCATCGCAGTAGAAAAACTAAGCGATCATCCCCTGGCCGCAGCCATTGTAAAAGGCGGCACCGAACGGTTGAAAAGAGACGTAGCTGCAGCAGCAAATGTTACAGCCATCCAGGGCAGAGGCATTCAGGCCGATCATAATGGCAGCGTGATCCATATAGGTAATAAAGAATTGTTCATTGAAAAAAACAAGCAGCTTCCGGATGATATAAAAACAACGGCAGAAGAACTGGAGGGAAAGGGCCATACAACGATGCTCGTACAACAGGATAACCGGTACATTGGCATGATCACCCTGATGGATGTAGCCCGGAATGATGCCAAAGAAACCCTTGCACAACTCACACAGTCGGGCATCCGGAAAATGATCATGTTAACCGGAGATAATCAAAAAGTAGCCGAAGCCATTGCAAAGGAAATTGGCATTACCGAAGCCTGGGGCAACCTGCTGCCGGAACAAAAAGTAGCGGCCATCGAAAAATTACGGACCACCGAAAAAAGTATTGCTATGGTAGGCGACGGCGTAAACGATGCCCCGGCCATGGCAAAAAGCACGGTGGGTATTGCTATGGGTGCCGCCGGCAGTGATGTAGCCCTGGAAACCGCAGATATTGCCCTGATGGCTGATAAACTGGGCAACCTTCCGTTTGCGATCGGCTTAAGCAGAAAGGCCCGTGGCATCATCCGGCAGAACCTGGTCTTAAGCCTGGGCATGGTGGTCATACTCATTCCGCTTACCATCCTGGGCATTGCGGATATCGGGCCCGCGGTTATCGGGCACGAAGGATCTACCCTTGTAGTGGTGTTTAATGCGCTGCGTTTACTGGGCTATAAAAAATAATATATAAGTTCTGTGTAAAATCCGCTGGAAATACAGCACAGATTGCACGGAGATGCAGCTATGTCTGTAGCGGCTATTCCGCAGCCCCATGAAGGTTTTACGCAGATGGCGTGAACGATCAGCGAAGACCCGCGGAAAAATTTCTATGTTCATATTTAAGTACCTTCCGGCCCTATGCAGTCGTTGATCCATTATTTTTTGCACTTTATTTTTCCCGGTATCCTTGCTTTTACCTGTTTCCGGAAAAACTGGCTTAAGATTTATCTGCTCCTGGTATTAACCATGCTGGTAGACCTGGATCACCTGCTGGCAACACCCGTGTTTGACGCCTGCCGTTGCAGTATCAATTTCCATCCGCTTCACCGTTACTGGGCCATCGGCGTGTATGTGCTGCTGCTGCTCTTTCGCAGCACCCGGATCATTGCACTGGGCCTTCTGTTACATATGGGAGCGGATGCACTGGATTGCATTTTAAGCCGGCTCCATTGTGGTTAACCTTGCTCTTTGCATCATCGCATGCATACTCAGATCACACGGCCACGGCACGCGCATTGTCCCCTGCCAAAGCCGCAGCATCTATTGTATTTTTTCATCGGGAAAGGGCACGGCCTTACCTGTTAATTTTTCAACCGGCATTTGCGCGGAACGTTCTTTTAGTATTTGACCAAAGATCCGCGCCAGCTTTTTTACCTGCTCTTTTTCCACGCCCACCAGATCCCGGGCCTCCCGGATATCGTTCGAAAGATCATACAGTTCAAAAGCCTGGGTACGCATCCGGTAAACCAGCTTCCAGTTGCCGTAACGCATCGCCGTATAATAATTGATGCCCAGGGTTGCTTCTTCATCCGGACCGATATGGATCCATTTATTGGGATAGTGAAAAACCAGGGGCCGCGGAGGTACGGCCTGCTGCGCCGTTTTCAAAAGCGGTACAAAACTGCGGCCATCCACCGGCTGAACAATACGCCCCTTGCCAGCCTGCGCAATTTCCAGGATGGAAGGAAAGAAATCTTCAATAATCACCGGAGTTGCATTTACCGTACCCGGCCGAACCACACCCGGCCATTTAACGATCATCGGCTCCCGGATGCCGCCTTCATAAACCGATCCCTTTCCGGAGCGAAGCGGATAATTATGCGTATTCGCCGCACCTCCACGCTGATGATGATCCAGCCCTCCGTTATCGCTCATAAAAATGACCACCGTATTGCCGGCCACACCTTTTTGTTGCAGATAATTCATCAGGTCGCCCAAACTCTTATCCATACCTTCCAGCAAGCTGGCATAAGCCGCTTCTGTACTATCTAATCCAGCATCATAATATTTCTGAACAAAGCGTGGATCGGCCATAATGGGTGTGTGCACCGCATACTGGCACATATTTAAATAAAAGGGTTCTTTCCTGCGGATCGGAGTTTCCAGGGCCTTTATAGCTTCGCGGGTTAGTGCTTCCGTTAAAAAAGTGTTGGTATCATAATATTCTTCCAGGTCCGGAACCGCCTGCAGTTGCGCTTTCCCGGGCATATTACCATAATGCTGTTCCGATAAATAACTTTGGGGATGCCCACCAGCATGCCCTGCAATATTCACCATAAAGCCCAGGTTATAAGGGTTGGCACCGGGTGTACCGGCCGCGCCCCAATGCGCCTTGCCTACCTGGATGGTATAATACCCGGCCTCTTTTAGCAATTGTGGAAAGGTGGTGGCATAAACCGCATGCGCTGTGCCCGGTACATTGCTTAAACCATTCCGGTTCCAGTTTAACGGGCTAAACAGCGCATCACCCGCATCCGAATCAACATTCTTATTGGGCGATGTCCAGTTGGTAACCCGGGTACGTGCCGCGTTCATACCCGTCAGCATACTGGTACGCGATGGGGTGCAAACCGGCTGCGCATACGCATTGGTAAACTTTACCCCTTCAGCCGCAAGCCGCTTCATATTGGGCGTATGGTACCGTTGATTCAATGGCATAACACTATCAGCAAAAGGAACCGATGTATCCATCCATCCCATATCATCTACCAAAAACACAATAATATTAGGACGGGCACTCTTTTGTGCGATACTATTTACCCCCGGCAAAGCCATCAAAAGCAGCAGGATGATCCTTTTCATTTGCATATTGTTTGTTGTGATGTCAACCGGATATCCACCCAGGCAGGCTGGTACTGTTTTTCCGGAGATCAAGATACGATCTGCCGCTGAATTGTACCCGCTTATTTTTAACCGGCCTCCGGTGCAGGATGGTCCCGCTCCTAAAAAATCCACCGGCATCAAAACCGCTGCAAAAATCCGGAACAAAAAATACCCGGACCTTCATCTTGTCCGGGTATTATTGCAGGCCGTTTTCTATATCCCCGTTCCAGGCAGGATCTCAACGTCGTTTTATCGACATTAGCTTACAGCTGGGCTAAAGAAAACGGTCATTCATCGAATACCTTCACAAACCACGCACCGTACCATTTGAGCGTACTATTTTTGTTATGGTTTAGAGGGCTAAGAGTGGGTTACGTAATCTTTCCAGACCATCGTATTCCCCTCTTTTTTTATTTTCCGGCAGCTGCTATTTATTGCAGGCCTTCTTCTTCAGGAACCGGAACTCATTTTTTCTTTTTTGTTTTCTGAGGTTCCGACACATCAAATACTTTTTCCAGTTCGCGGGTAGGTGTTGATACAGGTCCTTTCATTTCTTCCTGTGGATCCGTCTTGTGCAAGGTTTCCGGATCCGGCTTAATGTCCGGTTTTTTTTCGGTCTTTTTCTTTGCCATAATAATTGTTTTAACATGGTGCTGAAAAAATAAAACAAATTACCGGCCAGCTTTTCATACCAGTCATCCGTACCAATTTATAAACAGGTCATCCTTCATACAACATCCTTCACACTTCATTCTGGTATACAAATTGTTGCAGCTTTCTGGTATAAACCATTATCCGGCCTCATTTTTCACCCTTTAAATTGAAATTCCATGCCGCTGAAAAAAACGATCCGCAAAGCAAGAAAAGATAAGCGGGAAGGCAAATCGCCCTCCACACAGGCCGGCGAATTTGTACATGCTGAAATTGAAAAGATCCGCAGGCATGAGCATGGCGCCCGTTCTGCCAGGCAGGCGATTGCCATCGGTTTATCTGAGGCAAGACGGGCAGGTGTAGACCTGAAGCCCCCGAAAAAAGGAACGGTATCAGAAAAAACAAGAAAAAGTGCTGCAAGCGCTTATAAGAAAGGACAGGCACATGAGCCGGTATCAGCCGTGCGCTCCGCTGCAAGAAAAAAAGCTTTGAAAAAAGAAAGCACGGCAGCGGCATCCTCAAAGGCACTGTCGCAGCAAGCCAGTACCGCCGCCCGGAAACGCTCCGCCACGGCACGTTCGGCCGCAGCAAAAAAGGCAGCGGAAACAAAAGGACCGGAGGAACGTTCCAGGGCGGCCCGGAAAGCTGCACGAACAAGGGCCCGGCAACATTAAATGATTGAACCGGAAAAAATCCGAACCGGTATTGGAACAACGCAGGGCATAAGGGGAAACAGGACCTCAAAATGGGAAATTTTTACCCACAAAAAGGCAGATCAACGGCCTGGCAACTGTTTCATCGGATGCAGGGATGTTATAACCCTTAACACATAAATCTCCTAAGTTATTTGTTTTAAAAAAAGCAAATCCGGATCGCGGTAAACGCCTCCATCCGGTGCTCCGCCATTCTTCCCTAAACCGTTTCTATTCATGAGCGATACCATCCATAGCCTCAGCGCAACAGGTATTTATCCGCCTCAAAAAAGCGCTCACAAGGAAACCTTTATCACGAAATACATTTTCAGCCAGGATCATAAAATGATCTCCAAACAATTTCTTATCACCGGCATTATATGGGCCATAATCGGCGGAGCTTTTTCCGTACTATTCCGTTTACAACTCGGCTTCCCTAACCAAAGCTTTCCCGTTCTTGAAACCTTATTCGGACACTGGGCTAAAGGTGGTATTATAAAACCCGAATTCTATTATGCATTGATCACTATGCATGGCACCGTGCTCATCTTCTTTGTATTAACGGCGGGTTTAAGCGGTACATTTGCCAACCTGCTTATCCCGTTGCAAATAGGCGCCCGTGATATGGCTTCTCCCCTGCTGAACATGCTTTCCTACTGGGCCTTTTTTACGGCAAGCGTTATCATGGCCTGCTCCCTGTTTCTTCAAACGGGTCCTGCCTCCGGCGGGTGGACCACCTATCCGCCCTTAAGCGCCCTGGGTGCGGCGTCCCTTGGTTCTAAGTCCGGAATGGATTACTGGATCATTGCTATGATCTTCTTTGTAGCCTCCTCCCTTTTAGGGGGCCTTAATTATATCTCCACTATTTTAAATATGCGCACCAAAGGAATGCAAATGGTACGACTGCCGCTTACCATCTGGGGATTGTTATTTACCGCCATCCTCAGTGTTTTATCGTTTCCGGTTTTGCTATCCGCGCTGATATTGCTGTTGTTTGACCGGCACTTAAATACCAGCTTCTACCTGAGCGCGATTTATATAGCCGGTCACCCCCTTTCAAACGAGGGCGGAAATGCGGTGCTTTTCCAGCATCTATTCTGGTTTCTGGGGCATCCGGAGGTATACGTCATCATTTTGCCGGTGATGGGTATTGCATCGGAAGTGATTGCTGTGCATGCACGAAAACCGGTCTTTGGGTATACCGCAATGGTGGCCTCCCTGGCCGCCATTTGTATATTATCCTTCCTTGTTTGGGCACACCATATGTTTGTTACCGGGTTAAATCCGTTTATCGGTTCTGTATTTGTTTTGTTTACATTGCTCATTGCCCTGCCTTCCGCCATAAAAGTATTTAACTGGCTTACCACACTCTGGCGGGGTAATATCCGTTTCACACCCGCCATGTTATTTGCGATTGGTTTTGTAAGTTTATTTATTTCCGGGGGATTAACCGGCATCTTCCTGGGAAATTCCACCATCGATATTTATTTGCACGACACCTTGTTTTTGGTAGCCCATTTTCACCTTGTAATGGGTGTTTCCGCTTTTTTTGGAATGTTCGCCGGCATTTATCACTGGTTTCCTAAAATGTATGGCCGGTTTATGAATAATACCCTGGGTTATATTCATTTTTGGATAACGCTGGCAGGCGCTTATCTTATTTTCTGGCCCATGCATTACCAGGGCCTCGCAGGCGTGCCCCGCCGCTACCTCGATAAAAGCAGCTGGGTTAGTTTTAACCAGTTTCATGGTGTGGAAATGATGATCACCGTTGTAACCATTATCGTGTTCTCCATCCAGCTGATGTTTGTGTTCAATTTCTTTTACTCTGTTTATAAAGGAAGACCTGTTCGTACATTAAACCCCTGGAATGCCACTACACTGGAGTGGACAACCCCTATACGGCCGGTACATGGTAACTGGGAAGATGAAATACCGGAAGTTTATCGCTGGCCTTATGATTATGGAAAGGATGGGATCGACTTTATTCCGCAAACAAGCCCGGGAGATGATACGGAGCCGTAAACGAAAAACGAACCGGATCGGTGATAGCTGCTGCTGTATTTTTCCTGCAGATAGGCTGTATTCCTTTATCTCAGTGAAATCTGTGCCTGTATTCCCGCGGATTGCCGCTGATAACTTCGCAGATTCTCCGCTGATAAGATCCGATGCTTGATCCCGCGTCATCTATAGGAACTTTTGCACGCTTATTAACACAGATCAATTGTGTTCCCCCGGTAAAAAAATAGACCCCTGTGGAAACAGGGGTCGCAACCAAAACTAACTGCTTATGAGAAAATTTAAATTCTTATTTTAATATTCCATTAAATTAAACCTTGTCTCCTATAAACGCCTGTGTAAATCGATTATTGTGCTGTGTGGGAAATTTTTAGATTTTTTTTGCATGGAAACATAAATTTCTGATGCATATAAGCAGAAAAATCCGGAATTTCGCGACCGATTATTGATATGGAGCATTTTTTTGAATTACCGGTGCAGTACAAAAGTGAGGAATTGCTATTGAAGGGCCGGCTTGTGACATTTGCTTATTCCTACAAATTTTATGTAGTTGTTAACGGGCATGAGCTCACTTTTGAACGGGATGACGAGCAGGAGTTCCGCGTGCTCAATGAATACACCGATGGCCATCCGCAAATTGACCCGGAGCTGGTGGCACAGATCCTTGCCGTGCTTCAAAAATTACAATCAGTATAGGCCGGTATTTTTCTTTCCTTTCTTCGAAGCGAAAACTCCAGGTATATGAAAGCGTTACTGCTTCCGGGGCTTGTATGATGACGTAAAGATTTCTCCGCTGCGGTGCCAAATGACAACACCTTGTCACCCTGACAAATAATGACGGAGGCTACCTTTGCGCTGCCTTCCATTTTTTATACGGCTCCCGCATACAATGCCCACAGGGACGATAGCCCAGGGCCAGCGCCTCTGCTTCATCTGTAAAAAAGACCCGGTGTTCCAATTTCATTTTCTTACCGGAAGCGCAGCTCAGCAATCCATAGACCCGGGCCTTTTTATAACCGGCGAATTGAATATGACCGCTGCGGATCAATTTCCGGGTTTGTCTGTTGCGTTCCTCCGGGTGCTTTCCCAGATCTTTATGATACAGCATGGCTGGTTTTTCTCAACTATTTGTTTAGCTAAGTCCGTCGTGGAAGATGATTCCCAGGCTATACCGGCTACCTCCGTGCAGCGGGCTTACACCATGCTTCATAGGTACCCGGTAGTATCCTTTGCTTCCTTTTACAGGGCGAAAATTGGTGGTAAAAAGAACCATATCACCCAGGCTGGGCCTCATTCATTTTTTGTCAATACCTCCCTGACAATCACAAAGCCTTTATCGTGTAACACCGCCGTGATCGACGGCCAGTCGCGTTTCAATAGCTTCCATAATCCTGTTATTTATGCAGGTAAAGATCGCCCGGAGGGCAAACCTGTCCAACCCGAAACTTGCGTTCTTTAAAAAACCGGGAAGGACCGGATTGCGAACCACCCTCATCTTTAATCAACAGCCGGCACCATGTTTGGGATTTATAAAAGATGCAACGCCGCTATTAGCAAACCGGTTCATTCAACCAGCCTGTTCAATCCTGCTCGAGGTAACTTCGAAGACGTTAGGGTATTAAAATACGTGAAGCGGTCATTTGCAGAAAAAGCCGCCACGCAGTAGTTGGTGCTGTATATCTTTCTTATAACTCCGCCCTTGTTTCCGCAAAAACACCGGGGTTTTATAGTGCTTCAGCTGCTGAAATTATTCAGTCTTTAGGATCGGCTGCGTCCCCATTCCCCTTCAATAATTCGGCACGACGCGCTTCCACTGCTGCGAGAAACTGTACTGCCGCTTCCAGTTCAGCCGTTACCACCTCCAGCTGCATCTCCTTTGTAAGCAGTGCCACCGGGTTGTAATAATCCAGGCGCCGTTCCAGCTGCAGCATCCGTAATTGCATTTTCGCTATTTTATAGCGGTACTTGTCAGCCTGGGAGCCGTCGCCGGTTACAGACAAGCGTACATGGAATACCGCCAGTTCCTGTTCCAGGTTACTAAGAGCCTCTGTGGCTTTGGAAACTGCGCGGGAATGCACTTCCAACCGGTGTTCCAACCGGAGCTTTTTATACTTCTGGCGTTCGGCTTTTGCCGATATACTGTTGAAGACAACATCACATTCGGTGACCGTTGACAGCAGCATTAGTATATCCATGGCCATAACGATTCATTTAAGGTTAAACATTATAATAAATATACAATTATTTAACACTGAAAACAAATAAATATTGGCTACACTAAGGAGTATTTATCGAAAGATAGTGCAAGCCTGTTCTTATCTTTTTAACCGTTTATAAACGGCTACGCACAGAGCTATGAAGACCGTCAGGCAAAATACTGACCAGGCAAGGTAAGAAAGAGCAGGTGTAAGCGCCATTGTTGATTCCTTTCTGCTAAATTAAGGAATCATTCAATAGCAATAAAGAACGCCGGAGTACGGCTATTTAATGCAGAACCTGTTCAAGGATCCGGCCGGAAGATAAAAAACGCGCCCAAACTACCGGCACCGCATTGGGGCTTCGGCTTTATTTCCGGGTCATGTGGCGACAACTGCGGGCATTTCATCGAATAAATAAAAAACAATATATTATCCATACTACTTTTATCACGGTTTAGAGGGCTTAAGAGGGCTACAGGATCTTTCCAGATCATCGTATTCCCTCTTATTTTTTTGTCCCGGCCCGCTGGTACTGCCCAGGTTATCGCCTGACGGCCAGATCGCTTTTTTCCACTGCTATTACCGGCAAAAACAGGTATCGAAGGTAAAAGTTCCCCATTCGCAAACACATTGGTATATTTGTAATGTATGATGCTGTTTAATACCAAAACCATGATTTCACTGGAATTATTTTTTTAACAGAAACCGTTTTTATGAAACCCCAACCACGGATCACCACTTTACAGGAATTGGACCAGCATAGATCCTGTAAAACGGCTCCCGCATTTATGTTCACCGGCATCCCCAGCAATACGTTTCTCCGCAAAACCGATAGTTCCTTTTACACCTACTAAAACAAACACATGCAAGCAACACTTTTAAACCTGGACCAACACCTTTCCACCCGGAGGCCCGGGTTCTATGCCGATTTACGGACTTCATTAAAAGAACCCGATTTTGATGTGCTGGAACGGCAGTATAAACGGAAAATTTCCCCGGAGATCCGGGCGCTTTATCAATGGAAAAACGGGCAGCAGGAACGTTCCTTTGATACATTTGTTAATAATACCACTTTTCTTCCCTTGCAGGAAGCCCTGGAAACCGCAAACACCCTTTCGGGAATGATCGGGTTTGATTTCCGGATCAAAAACTGGTGGAATGAGGCCTGGCTGCCGATTTTTCACAACGGTGGCGGCGATTATATCTGTTTTGATGCTGATGGTATTTTTACCGGGCAGCAGGGGCAGCTGCTTGAGTTCTGGCATGCGGATAACAACCGCAATATTATTGCCCCCTCGCTTAAAGCCTTCCTGCAATCCTTAACCCGGTATTATACGGTTACTCCTCCGGAAGCATTTGACGACTATTTTGAGATTGATCTTCCCGAGGGTTTTCCCCGGCGCTTCAGCGTAAAATGATCCGAACCATTCAATACCGGGTTTAAATGACCACCATTGCGTAAGGCAACATCAGTGTTTACAAACGGGGGTATTACTCCCGATCGAACTTTTGGATCTTCCATGGAGCAGGTAATCCTTTAATATAAAGTGCCGCAAGTGCTCTTGCAAAAGTGGGCAGCAACTCTCCGTCATTGGACATAACAATAAACGTATATCCTTCCTTCCTGAACCTCAAAATATCGCAAAGGCCCGGACCGCCGCTATGTCCCGTGTATTGTATGTCCTTTTCCCGCTCAAGGATCCAGCCGGCCTTTGTATATTGCGACACTTTGCCCTGCATACTGTCTCTGGTATAAAGATAGGGCTGTGCAAATGATTGGGGGAAGAGCGTAGCACGATCCAGGCCCAGTACCCAATTGGTCAGATCATAAAGGGAAGCAAAATACCCTCCCGCAGTATAGGTAAACTGCGGGTATAAAAATTTATATGGAACAATTTCCGCTTTAGCCTTGTAGTAGGTCGTTACCTTTTGACGCATCATTTTTGAGCTAACGATACTCCCGGATTTCGTTTCCATATCAAAGCCGCCATCCGTCATTCCCAGGGGTATCAGTACTTCTTCCCTTAACAACTCGGGAAAACTCTTTCCGCCGATCTTTTCAAGGATATATCCCAGTAACATAAAGTCCATTTGCGCATAATGCTGCCCGGTGCCTGGAGTATACTCTAACGTGGAATCTTTTAATGCCCGCACTACTGCGGCCGTTGAAAGGTAGGGATCTCCCGAAAAATTTCTTAGTCCGCTCGAATGAGTGATCAGATGTTTTATTTTTATCGGCTGCCATGCCACAGGAATACTATCGATATATTTAGACACCGGATCTTCCAGTGAAAGCCGCCGCTCAAAAAGCATTTTTATCAACAAGGTTGAGGTTAACAACTTCGTGCAGGATGCTATCTGAAAATCAGAATGAACGGATAAAGGCGTTTGCCATTCCAGATTACCAAATCCATATGTTTTCTGATGTACGACTTTTCCATTCTTTATAACCGCTACCGCCATACCCGGTATTTCCAGTTCCTTCATCCTGGCCCTCACAAATGCGTCAATATCCGTCCCGGATGGAACATTTTTAACTTGTCCCGACGCCGTCATTGCCAACAACGCCTGTAATAAGAACCCCATCAACACTCCGCCCGTTTTGCTCCTGACAAACTGCTGGTGGCCGCTCAACATATGGTTTGGTTTCCGGGTGAATGGACGGCCAGATGTTTTGCATCTTTTAAAATATAATTGTTTCATACCGGGATCATTTATATGTTCGAAAATCATTCGTATTCATATTTGTTGCGTTCTTTGCTGCAGCAATCATTTTCAATCAAAATAACTGTCTGGGGGTTAATCCGCCGGCAACACGATATCCGGTGTTGCTACCACAAAGCCCGAGTGCAGCAAAAGGCCCGCTGTTCCGGGCGCCGTTTCCCCGGAAAACAACAGGTAGCCATAATAAAACCGGTTATTCTTTGTTATGCGCACGGCAACCGATTTCCGGTGCTGGTTGTTAAAGGCGCCCTGCCAAACCGGCGGCTCTGTTGATGATGCCACCAGCATTTCAATCAGCACCGAATTTCCGGGCTGCCATTTGAACCCATCGGTTTCCTGGATAGCCGCTTTTTGTCCGCCGCCCCAAAGCACCGGCGTTTCATTCCTTTCATTGCCTGTTTTGGCCGTACCAAGGGCGGTCAGTTTAAACCGTGCCCTTGTGCGCCCCTCAATATACTCCAGGGCTATTGCGATCCTGAAATCGTTTTCTCCATCTTTATCCAGGTCTACCGTAACCGGGCTCAAATAGGTAACCGGTATATTCCACTCCGTTTTGATGGTATCCGGTTGCGGCTCCGGCCTGGGAGGCAGGGCCTCTTTTTTTGATCCGGAACAGGCACCTGCCAAACAGGCGCAGATAAAGCATACAGCGATAGTTGTAATGGTCTTCATTTTTTTATACGGTACCCGGTTGTTTAAAACAGCCTGAGCAGTTGCGGATCCAGCAGCTCCGCTAAATCAGGTGATCGGAGTATAAAAATACGCCGCCGCCGTGTGCCGATCTTCCGCTGTTGCATGAATCGCAATTTTTAATGTATGAACCGGCATGAAAGCAGGTCTGACCTATTCTTCCAATTCACCGCTCAAAATATCATTTCATTACAGGAAACAGGCTCTTCATTCAACCGTTCAAACAATCATGACAGCAAACCGTTACTTTTATATCGTAAATGACTTTAAAGAAAATACCCGAAATATGCATTACAAAAAACTGCTGCAGGCCGCACTCATGCTATTACTCTTGGGATGTAAGAAGGACCCGGAAAACAGGAAGGAACCTCCGGCTCAAATGATCTATACCGATTTTACCAGCCAGCCGGTGCTGATCAGGGAGGGAACGCCGGCATTTGAGCTGGATATCGACGGCGACGGGACTAAGGATTTCGCCTTTAAGGGACAACACGTTCAGGAGCCGGAGCACAGCTATACGTTTATTTATGTAGATCCGCTGACCGAACAGGCCCACCAGCAAGCCATTACCACGCAGGCCTGCGCCTTTACCCCCAACGCGTCCATTCGCCTGCAGATTGAAACCGGTAGTACACATTATTGGTCTAATTCCAGGGGCATACTGACCGAAACCGAACATTTCCCGGACCGGCAGGAACGCGACGGACAGTTTATAGGCGCAGCGCCCGGTTACCTTGCGGTAAAAGTAAAACGGGGCGGCAATACTTACCTGGGCTGGATCGCGCTGCGTCACCAGGTGGAAGCCGGTATCGACCGGATCTATATTCTCAGGGCCGCTATCAGCAAGCAGCCGGATACCGCTGTCATTGCGGGGGTATGATATACGTTTATGGGTGGTGCATATCGATACGATCGCCACATGGGATCATGCGCATGAAGCACCAACAGCGTTCGCATACTAAATCGGATTATTTGGGTGCAATTCAAATTTTAGCTGCATTTGAACCACATAGTAGCATAGATTGCATAGCGTTTCACATAGCATATCTATATGGCTTCATCTATTGCGCCCTACTTTTCCTATGTGGTTCAAATAAAATAGTAGCCGAATGCGAAATTTGAATTGCATCCGATTATTTGCCAGGCATTGGAACCCCTTTCGTATATTTAGCTTTGGATCCATACACCCATGACACACCCAGCAAATACCAGTCGGTTCCTTTTTGGCCTTGCAGCTTCTGTAACCATGCTGCTTAGCAGTGTAATGGCCTTTTTGAACCTGGGTGAATTTTACAATATAAAAATACGCCGGCAGTACAGCGGCTATCCTTTTGGCAGCGAAGGTCCCGTGCCTTATTATTACAAAACGCCGGCACTGTACGCGAACGTACAGCTGGCCTGGGGACTTATTTTCCTATTGGTGTTCCTATGCTCCGTTCGGGCCACTGGTAAAAGACAAAGGCAAAAAATATTACTACTGCTGGGCATGACTATATTGCTGCTGCTGGTCTTGTTGATCCAGGGACAGGTTGCAGATTGATCTATCAATAAACGATCATGCGGTGGATATTACTTTCGGATAGTTGCGCCCGGTATCCCTGGGGCAGCCATCGGCAAAATCACAGTCGGCATACAACGCTGCATTTCTTTTTACATGAATAGTTATTACAGGCCAAAAAGATAAGCGGCTAAGAAGTAACGGGGTGGCACAGGTCGGCGATCGCACCTGGCTATGCTACAGACCCGCGCTAGATGGCTTCGCTACAGACCTGCGCTAGAATGGGCAGATCACTCTACCGGCCTACAGCACCACATTTCTTTTTACATGAATAGTTCTTACAGGGTTAAGGAGTAACGAAATTGCACAGGTCAGCTCTCGCACTCAGCCTTGTTACAGACCTGCGCTAGATGGGGGTCCCCGGTTAAGATCGATACTAACGTATATTCAGCGTCTTTTTCATACGAAACAAAGGTCCTTCACTTCCTAAATAATTTTCCTTTTTTAAGCCCATGCATCAAACCAAAAAATAACGGGCTATATAACCCGCTTCAAAGCAACACTACATAAAAACCTCTTGGATCTAAAAAGTATACGCCATTCATCTCGATCGTCTTCACATAAACCTCGCAATCATTTTCGGATGCTGCAACGGAAAATTCTACCCGTTTTTCACCTGCCGCAAGTATGTAACGATGTTCCCCTACTTTAAAATCATAGGTATTGACATACTTCAGGGTATCATTGCCATAAACTGCCACAGGATACATCTTTCCGGACGGATCCACTACTTTTATATCGGCATCCTTCAATTTTCCACTCGCCAACAGATCTTCCTGCGTTTGCCCGTCAATAATCCTGAAAAGAATATTGGGTGGCAGCACCACACAATGTTTGGGACAGCCATAACAAGGTAAAAGGAGAAGGATCGTAAAAAATAATAAAGGTTTCATAACGGTTGCGTTTTGGTATCCGGACACGAATTTAATAATATCGTAGCGAATAAGTGTACGTAAACTATTGAAGCACTATTTCCACGAAAATGCTGACGGTAACGATTCACCGGGAGCAAAAGACCACCTATATGAACCCGGCGCGTCAAAATTACCAGATCTGCGGGGATTGGCCTGATCTTGGTAGCATAAAAAACGGCGGCCCAGGTTCTTTTATGGAAGCCGGGCAGGACCTGAAATACCGGTAACTTAAAATACATTTTTATGACTCCAGACGATGAGGTACTCAATGATCTGCTCCGTATCAATGCCGACCGTATTGCAGGGTATCAGCGGGCAATTGCGGAATTGCAGGACGCGGAAGATAGTGATCTGCGGAGCCTGTTTCAACGCTATATTGAAAACAGCAAGCTCTTTATAACCGAACTAACCACCACTTTAGAAAAAATGGAACTACCGGTAAGCACCGGCAATACTGTTATGGGAAAAATTTACCGGACCTGGATGGAGATCAAAGCTTTTTTTACGGGTGATGAACGGCAAACGATCCTCAACAGCTGTGAGGCGATGGAAGACGCTGTAAAGAAGGCCTATGAAAGCGCATTAAATGAACCCGGCTTATCTCCGGAAGCATTTGAGCTGATTGTAGCGCAAAACAATCAATTGCTGAAAGCCCATTTCCAGGTAAAAAGATTGCGGGATTCCTGAAAAGCAATATCTTTAGATCGATCCTACCATCCACTCCTAAACAGTATTGTACCATGAAGGCTAGTGCAGGTATCTTATTATACAAAAAGAACGGCGCAGACCTTTTATTTTTCCTGGTGCACCCCGGAGGTCCTTTCTGGAAAAACAAAGATACCGGCGCCTGGTCTATACCCAAAGGAGAATTATTGCCCGATGAAGAACCTCTTGCCCGTGCGCGGATCGAATTTGAAGAAGAAACCGGACAAGCCATCGATGGTACCTTTTTACCGCTCACCCCGGTAAAACAAAAAAGCGGGAAAATAGTATTCGCCTGGGCGGTATATGGAGATATCGATCCGGCGGTATTACATAGCAATTATTTCCCGCTTGAATGGCCTCCCAAATCCGGAAAAGAGATCCAGGTGCCGGAAGTGGATCAATGGGCCTGGTTTGCGGCGGAAGAAGCAAAACGCCGGATCAACCCTGCCCAGGCAGCCTTTATCCTTGAAACGATTGACCGGGTTCATAACGGGAAGGAATGAATATTCTAAACACCATTTTATTTATCATATGCGGACCGTTGGCACCGGCGGCATTGTAACGAACAACCGGTTCCCAAATACCCAGCTATATCCTATCTCGTAGACACATCCTTTGAAATGGATAAAGAAGAACATGAATGGCCTAATTGGTTTTACGCTGAAGCAGCCATATCTTTAGTCTATTAAGAATATAGTTCAACTCAATGCGCGGTCATCTTCCGGATAAAATCTACTTCTGCTTGTTTATACGGCGTGCCGTCTTTTCTGAAAATATCGTGAAACCAAAGTACGGGTTCCGCATCGTACGCTTTTGTCCAGCTGTCCCAGGCGTAGATTGTTTGCGACTTACCGGCCACAAATCCCCAATTGATCATTCCCACTTTATATTTTTTTGCGATGGGCAGAAAGGTTTCAAAGGTACTGCCATTTGGCCGGGCCATATATTCTGTACAAATGATAGGGCGGTGATACCGTTGCAACCATTGAATCTTTTTGTCAAACAGCTCCGGCTGGTCGTAGGAATGAAAGGTAATGATATCCGATTCTTCCAGCTGCAGTTTATCAATGGGACGCAGATGGGCCTCAGACCAATCGCCACCGGCCCATATACCGGAGGTGAGCGGCTGTGAAGGATTAACGGCACGTGCCCATTCAAACACCTTCTTCAGCAAGGGTAATACGTAGGCTATTTTATCGGGCAACTCTAATTTATCGTAGGATGGAACATTCCGGTTATCCGGTTCGTTCCATACATCCCATGCCAGGATCCGCCTGTCTTTTCCGAATGTGCGCAGCAGGTCTTTTACATAGGTTTCGAGCCGGCTATAACCGGCCGTGTCTTTTAAAGCCTTCAAACCCGGACTTTGCACCCAACCGGAATTATGTACATGCGGGCGCGGTGCCCGCTGCGTTTCCCACCGGGGATAGGGATCCCAGCAGGAATCAAAAATGGTCAGCAGCAATTTGATCCCTTGTCTTTCTGCCAGGTTCAGCAACAGATCCAACCGCTTAAAAAAGCCATCCCGGTCGTGCTGGTACAACAGATCATGCAGGTACACCCGCATGGTATTCATCCCCAACGACCGTGCATAGGCGAACTCCCGGCTAATGGTAACAGCATCAAAGCTTTCCTCCCGGAACATCTCCAATTGATTGATGGCCGTGCTGGGTAAAAAATTGGCCCCTACCAGCCAGCGCTGCTTTGCATACCAGGAGGCAGCCTGCTTTTCGGTCCACCGGGCGCGTCCCTGCGCTGCTGCACCCGGAAGCAATAGGATGCTGATGCATACCATGATCCCCATCGTTCTTAACATGTTTTTTCCATACCGGAAGAAAGCCGTTCGTTTCATATTCGTTTTAAAGATTTAACAGACCTGCGGGCTGGTTTCACCAGGATCGCGTCTCAAAAAAAGTTACAGTAACTTACTGCTTCACTAAAACACCGGACCATCAGCGGTGGCAGCGGAGGGTATATCATTTTCGATAAAAGGCCAGCCTTCAGCATCCCATTTAATGGGGTCAATCATCAGCGCCCTTAAATTCAGGGTATTGCTTCCTACGGGAACCGTTGCGTTGTTCCGTTCCATGGCATGGTAAACAAACCATTCCGTTCCGTTCTTATCGCTTATGATCTGTGCATTGTGCCCCGGGCCCACAAAGCGGTCGCTGGCTTTTAAGAACACGGTGCCCACACCCATGGAAGCCGCGATATCTTTATTATTCCGGTCGAGATAAGGCCCTTCCAACCGCGTAGCACGGGCAACCCGCACATGATAGGTTGAATTGACGCCATCACAACAACCTCCGCGGGAACCAAAGAAATAATAGTACCCGTTCTTTTTATAGATCATTACGCCTTCAAAATCGGAAGCAGCTATTTTGGTGATCTTTTTTATATCGGCCACCGCGCGTCCGTCTGCGGTTAGTTCGGTTAAAAAAGTACCCCATTGCGTTTGCGTACCCACATTCAGGTTATAACTGCCCCAAAGCAGGTATTTTTTCCCGTTTTCTTCAAAATAGGTAGGGTCTATTGAATTCCGGACATCCACTTCGCCCGATAAAAATATCTTACCGGCATCCACAAATGGACCGGCCGGACTACTGGCAATGGCCAGGCCGATACCAGGGTTCACATCAAAAAAAGACGACAGGGCATAATACATATAATACTTCCCATCCACATAATTTACATCGGGTGCCCATACGCCCACGCCCGTGCCTGTTTTCCATGCCGGTGTAGTAGTAAACGCATCTCTTGCATACGTCCAGTTAACCAGGTCTTTTGACCGGATAACCGCAACAATATGGCTTTTCCCATCCGGCCAGGTATCGGCGGTACCGTAAGCAAAGAACTCCCCGGAAACGGGATCCCGGAACACAGAAGGGTCTGCCAGTACGGGTTTAAAAACCGGGTTGCTGTATTTGGACAGGTATCCAAACAATGCTTTATTGGAAACAAAAAAACCGTTGCGCGCTGTTATATACACTGCCCGTGCACCCGCCGGCACAATTACGCTGAGCCGGTCTGCTGCAACAGTGATCACCCGGGCTTCTACGGTTCCAAAATCCACGCGCGTATCCTTTGTAAAATTCTTACCAAGGATCGCAATCGTATCACCTGCGTTTGCATTTTTGTTAGAAACGTCATCGATGGCCGGCACACCGGCGGTATGCTCCTGCACAATGTCGGTGGTAACCGGCTTTTCATTACAGGAATAAAAAAATGCAACCGCAACCGTATAAAAGAGGATCCGTTTATTCATTGCTGCTTATTGTTATAATGCTTTGTAAAATTCTTCCAGATTGAAATTCCGGTACCGGATCACATCCCCATTGGGTTTATAACAGATCAGATCGTTTTGATTCACCGAAAACATCCGTACATATTTATCCAGGAACCCATCCCCTACCTTGGTTACCGTTGACAAGGCCACGTTTACGGGCATATCCGGATCCCCCAAACGGTACGCCAGCAGCCCCCAGGAATGACTGCTTAAGATGACACCTCTGATAACGGCTTGCCCGCGGTGATCATAACTAAAATCCGTGCGCACAACTCTTCCACCGCTAAAGCCACTGCCATTATAGACATTGAGGTTCCAGTTGGTTGCCGTGTTGGTAAACAGCCCCACCGACATGCTTGGGTTGGGTCCCATATACCACCGGTCTCCGGCACCCCGCACCCAGGACTCGGGCACAGTTATGATCCTTACGGGGTCTGTTGCAGCGGGGGCCTGGCCTGCGGCTGCAGCCCCTGCATTCATCCGGTAAACACCCCATCCGCCGGATAGGTTGGCCGTAAGATAAACCAGCCGGTCAAAACCACTGAACCAGATGCCAAAGACTTTATCGGGCGTTAACCCGGAATATATTTTAGTGGGGTTTCCCAGCACCTTATTATCATTCGATGCCAGGGGATACACCCACAGATCACCGGATGCATCCCGCATCATCAGGTCGCCATAATAATCATTCAGGATAGTTCCGGGGTTCTTCAGCGCCGGAATATTGCCGATCAATTCCCCCTGGGGAAAACCTACCAGGCGGAAGATATAATACAACCTGTTTTTCCGCAGATCTACTTTTGCGGCGGTATCCGTTGCAGAAAAAGCAACCGGAAGGATATAGTCGGTATACGGCTTCAATTTTTGAGTATGGATGGTGAGCGGAAGCCGCTGGGTTACGGATTCCCCTGCTTTTAGAACAGCCTGCCCGCCGATACTGTAGCTTTCCTCCGGCAGCCGGATATAGCTGGTTCTATTTTGGATATTATAGGCATCTACATCGGCCTGCGGAAGCGCCGCAACCGTAAGGTCGAGGTCTTTTGTAAACGGCGTGGTACCGCCTTTGCTGATGCTGTAATAAAAAACGGTGTCCGGCAACGGGGATATATAAAGCTTCTTTTTTACCGAATCCGCTGCAAATGCATCGGTGAGGTATAGCCGGTCATACACCTGGAGCACACCGGTGTCCCGGTCGTCCGGAAGGGTTTCCTTGGCGCATGAAACAACACTAACCATTCCCAGCCCCGCAAGGATCAGCATTACAAAGGATTTTAACCGAATGAACATGTGCATATTTTTTATTGATAGAATTCAGATTCAAAACGGTCAACCCACACGCGGCCGTCCGAAACCACCGAAGGAACCGCTGTTTTGAACCAGTATAATAACTGCGCGGCCACATCTTCTTTCCGTACAGAGATAGAAGGCGTAAGCGTAAAGAGATTGGCCGGTGTAAAACGCACATTATAGGCGATCATAAACCCGGGCGCAATGTTTGCATCGTTCCTGAGTCCGCTTCCGCCCTGTGTGGTAGTGAGCAGTACCATCCAGTTTTCTTTCTGATAGGTTGGCCGCTGCTGAATGGCTGTCATCATTTCTTTAATGTATCCGTCAATGGTGCCCAGGGCTGCTGCAACGCTGCCATCGGAAAATCCGTTTTGAATACCGGCCTGCTGGGCACTGATAAACTCGGTGATCACGAGATCCGGGTCTTTTGTTCTTAACGCTTCCACCGCCTGGCTGCGGGTACCGGCATCGTCTGCTGTTACCACCCGGTTATTTGCATCGGCCAGCAGTGTATGTACCAGGTTATACCAGGGCGCTATGGCCGTTATCTGAATTGCCTGGCTTCTGTTATGCAAATGCCGCAGTGCCGTTAAGTTAACCGGCACCGGTATCTTATTGGTTGAATCTACCGGCGTGGCATAAAAGGTACTGTCGTAGATCCGGTGGCGCAACGTATCATTGCCGGTCATCATACTGGCCCAGGAAGCCGCGTTGGTTACGGGTTTGGGAGCGGATGCCACGTTCCAGGTATATTTTGATTTAGCCAGCAGCTCCTGTATAAATGCCGGTTTAACGGTATTGAGCACATTTGCAGCAATGCCGTCAATGCTGATGAATAACATTTTCCGTCGCTGCAGCGCGCTGGTATCCGCTGCGGGCCGGTAGGGATCATCAATGATACCCGGGTCGGGAAATTTTGTGCAGCCATAGCCACCGGCCAGTATAACGGCACAAAGAAAAAAGTATAGAACCGGAAGGATCTTCATGTCAGTTTTATTTTTCAGTTTAGGGTGCCAGCATTCCGAATTCGGAAAACACGCCCTGGTAATTATCATTCGTTCCCCAGTTACCGTTGATGGTAAACTTGATATACCGCACATTGTTCACCCGCGGAAAATTTCTCAGGATCTGCGTCTTGCTTGCCTTTTGCGCATCGGCACTCCAGTTTAGATCGGCCGCGATCCAGTCCGGGCTGTCATTGGTCAGCAGGGTCGGACTTAAATAACAGCTTGTATACCGCGGATAATAAACAGAGGTACCATCTACCGCATACCAATAGCCGCCTACATTATTGAATTTGCCCATATCAAAAATAAACCAGTGTGGCAGTGCATGACGGGTTGCCGGACTCAGCGCTCCACGGTGCAACCAGATGCTGGGCATCTCCATATTCCCATCCAGCAGGTTGGATGCATAAAAGCCCCGTTCGGCCTCCTGGCAGCAAAAATCAATGGCCAGCCAGCCGGAGCGGTCCAGTATCCGCGAAGGCACCGGCACCGGGCGGGTACCACCGGTATCTGCCACCGGGTTGTAGTTATAAATATCTTTATTGAGCCGGGGATATTTTGCGCCAATAGAATCTACAATAGGGCCTGAAGGCAACAGGGACCAGTAATAAAAGAACGGATACAGATCGGTTTGCGCAAACTCACTTGCGTACTGGTAAAACAGGTTTATTTTTTCGGGGTTCGAGTAGGTTTGCCGGAACAGATGCCGCATCCGGTAGTCTATATACTGCATCAGATCGTAGCCGTTAACAGCCGGATTGATGCTGCTGATCTTCTCAAACAACTGTACAAAAGGGATGAGTTTAACCAGGTAACTATTGGTTCTTGCAGAAAGATCCGTTGCGAAATTACTCTTTACCGTTTTGATCTGTTTTACGTACCAGAGAGCGGTATCTACGGCCAGCTTCATAGCAGGATTCAGCTGCCGGATATTAATGCCCAGCCGGTTGGCCATTTTTATCGAATACAGGTTCGGTGCCGTTTCCAGTATATCGGACCAAACCCAGGTAGTGGTTACATTATTCCGTCCGATCTCCGAAAGGGTACGCCAGGCGCCGTTTGTGGTAAGCTGATCCAGGTTGGTGATCTCATTTACAAAAAAGGCTTCGTCCATCTGGAGCACCACCGGCTGATAGGCATGCGCATAGGCGGCACGGGGCTGTGCATCCATGATCACCGATACGGGCAGCTCCGGCATTTTGTTTAATGAGTCGCCGGTCACCGCTTCCAGCCCCTTCCACCGGTAAATATCCTCACCAATGATCCGGTCCCACTCCTGCATCAGGGCAGTTGGCCGGGTTACCGGGTGCTTGTCAAAAAAGTATTTGGGCAATTCAAAAATGATCCGCTTGCCCCGCAGTTGTACCCAGGGAACAGAGGACTGTTGCATGCGCGCTGTCCAGTCTGCATCGGAGGTTTCGCCCAACACAAAATCCGGTGATCGTACCGCACCACTGATCTTCAGCGTGGCTGCTTTCACAGCGGTATTCTGCGATGCCAGGATATAGATGCTGCCGCCATATAAATTACGGATATAGTTTTTGCCGGCACTCAGCAGCGCCATGCTATAAATCAACGGATCCCTTTTGGGGAATTGTGTTCCGGTGAGGTTATCCGTCCAGCCACCGATCTGGGCTTTCAGTCCTACTACTCCCTCCGGCACTTCAATCAGCACCGGCTCTCCTGCGGGGGCATACAAACCGGTGCTGTATTGCTGACCGGGCGTGGCAACGATCCGCAGATCGCCGGGATATACATATTTCTGATCCAGCTGGATGGTTACCGTTTCACCGGAAAGCCGTGGCTCCGCTGTGCCAACCAGCCCGGGAAACACCCTTGCCACATCCAGCTTGCTGAAATCATTTCCCAGGGGCTTACTGCTGGATGCAGCAGTAGCTTCGGGCTGGCCCGGATCCGTTCCATCCTCGAACCGGTAACCGTATTTTTTACATGAAAGAAACCCCGTGAGCATGGCTCCCAACAACCATAAATAAACGCTGCGCATAAATAGTTTTTTAAGGGTACAATATCATTTTTGCAATATTGGCCACCGGTTTGTTATCAAATAAGCTAAAGCTTCCTGCGAGGATCACGCTCCTAACCCCACTGACCGTTTTTGTTTCCAGCACATCCAGGATCTGCCCGTTAAAGGCTCCCAAACTATTGTAACCGGATGTAAGCGTTCCATCCGGGTTCAGGATCATGAATCCGCTCCTGGTAATAGTAAGGGAAGCATCCGGGTTGGCATACTTCTCAAAACTGCCACTCACGATCACTTTGCCATCGCTCAGCTGTGCGGCATAATTTACCAGCTGGCCCCTGTTTGAAGCGGCCTGCACCATTGTACCCAGCCTGAAAGAAGGATCTACAGAACCATCTTCGTTTAACATCACCAACCCGTAGGGCGTGCTGGCTCCGTTAAACGTGGTAAACGCTCCTGTAACCAGTATTTTCCGGGTTACCGGGTTATAGGTAATACCGGAAATAACGGCGTTTGCCCCCGCACCCACATTGAAGCGGGTGTCTATCCCTCCATTATCATCCAGCATAAAGATCCGGTTAGCGCCTATGCCATTATATGAAGTAAAGCTTCCCACCACAATAATTTTTCCATTGGGAGCGGTGCCGTTATAAAGCTGAATCGCTCCGGTTATAGATCCGTTTGTTCCATCTATCGGCGACCGGGGCTCATAGCTATACGAGGTATCTAACATACCCGTTTGCGATAAGGCCGCGATCTGTTTCATGGGTGTGCCGATCTTGTATACGTTTTTAGCTGTAGAAAGGCTATAGTCGCTCTGGTAATAGTTATTAAAGCCTCCAATACAGATAATACGGCCCTTTGCATCTATAAAAGCCTTAATGATCACATTATCAAAGCCCCCTGTAAAAACGGGCAGGGTATCCATATTATTTTCCACAATATTCGGGTCCGGATTGTACACATTCCGTACCAGGGAATCCAGTTTACCGTCTTCCAGTACCCGGGTTATATTATTGATTCCACCACTGCCCCTTCCGTTATAGGAGCTAAAGTTTCCATAGACCAGGTATCCCGGGTACTGGCTGAGTTCGCAAATACCCAACAGTCTTCCGTTAGGGCCGTTGCCAATGGTAAGATCATTCCGGAACACCCCGGTTAAAGGATCTAAAACAGTAAAGTACCGGAACAGGCTGGTACCATTATAATAACTGTTCTGGTTAGGACGGTAAGAGCTTTCGGAATTCCAGGTGGTAAAATCACCGGTAAGAAAAAGATACTCCGCAGTTGCATACTTTTTATTGTACAGGGCCCTTATGGCTCCGTTTACACCCGTACCGAGGATATTGGCCCCAAACTCATTTTTACCTACCACGTTAAACGTGGAATCAAAAACAGCTTTTCCGGATACATTAAAAACAGGTCCATAAAAGTTGCGGTTGTTGACCACCAGTTTGGCCGCTCCCGAAGAAGCAAAATCCGGTACAATCACCGTTAGCAGACTATCTGCAATATTGACCGAATCGATCACGGCCTGCACCCCGTTTATAAAGAACGTTGTGGTATTCCGGTACCGCGCAACTGAATCCAGCCCGGCAATCTTAAAGGAAACCTTATCGCCAATATTCCCGCTGGAAGGCACCGGGTTTAATCCAATAAAGGCTATTTTGTTTACGGGCGCATCCCGGTAAGCACCGGCATATACCTGGTCCGTTTTCCTGTAACAGGCCAGGAGTGTTATTAAAAAGCAACACCCCAGCAACAACCCGCCATTCCGTTTTTTAATCATACATCATCTGTTTTAATGCACACTGCTGTAATATTTTGCCTGCAACCAGGCCTGGTAGGGATCAAACCCGAAATAATGCGAATAGTAAATCAATACATGAATCATTCCGTTCGTAGGCTGTATATTACAGCTCGCCACGGGCCCCTGCACCCAGTTTTGAAGCGGGGCAGATTCACTGGGCACATAGTTCAGGTATAACCTCCGGTAGCCTTTGTATTTTAATCCCCGGGCATCTGCAAAAACAGTTCCGATATTCATTACCTGGCCGCCAACCGAAGTGGCGTACTCGCCGGAGAATGAATACAGGTTACTTAAATCCAGCTGGGGAAAATCCTCAATGCCTCTTGCTCCCTGAAACATATACATCATCAGGTTATTGCGCCAGAATTCAGGTTTCAGATCCTCCAGTCCTTTCAGCGTATCCATTCCGGCTGCTCTGAAATTCTGGTTGATATAATAGTAGGTCTTCATGATGCTGGAATCGGCCGGCGCAAAAAATGTGAGGCTGCTGTCTTTGAAATAATTTTCCAGTTTCGCAATTTTTATCACCTGCAGCAACGTATCAAACAGCTCGGGATTGGCTTCAAAATATTGCAGCATATTTCCATTAAACCGGGCAACGCTCTGCCCCGTATCAAAATAATACTGCTTTTTACAACTGCCCAGCAATGCCACACTGATCAGCAGCAATAACATCCATTTAAAATATCTTTTCATATTACCAGTTTAATTATAACCAGAATGTATTCGGTTTTATCAGCGGGTTCCGGCGCATCACTTCATTGTGGATCGGATAGGTCCAGGCACCGCTTATGAATTCTTCGAAACTGATTGCCCGGGGCGTATACTTGGAATCGAGGATACGCCGTGTGCGTACAAGGTCGTAGAACATGGTTCCTTCTCCCATCAGTTCCCGCTCGCGCTCCCACCAGATCGCATCATCCAGGGTAATGGTATTGGTGGCAGAGGCTGTTTTAACCGTATTTCCGCCGGTAAATGGCTCTGCACCTGCGCGCTGCCGGATCTTGTTCAGCTCTGTAAGCGCCTCATCATACCGGCCCAGTTTTTCCAGGGCTTCGGCCCGCAGCAGGATGGCATCTGCCAGCCGGAAGAGGATCTTATTATCGTTGGGATTTTCATTTTCGCCGGAGGTACCGTAGGTATTGATGAATTTAAGAAACACAAACTGCCCGGCCGTATTGTACATATTATCCCGCTCAAACCAAAGATCCATGCGCCGGTCCGTATTTCCGTTATATGCAGCATCATACAGGCGATGCAGGTACTCGCTGTTGTAATAGATATAAGTGCTGTTTACATTCCGTTTATAGGGCGTTCTTAATACAATGTCAGCAAGGGTTACCAGCAGGCCAAAGGTTTCTCCATAGTTAAAGTCCTGCCCGATCTCAAACAGGCTCTCTTTTGAATTTCCTTTAAAGAGGTCTTTCATATTATCTAAAGACAGCAGCTCATAGGAACCTTCATTGCGGTTCACTACCAAATTACCGATGTCTGCCACCTGCTGATAATATTCCGTGGCATGTTCTTCATCAAAGCCGGCCATCCACATATACATTTCCATCATAAGCGCATACGCACCGCCCTTCATGGCTCTCACACCTCTTTGTGTGGGATCGGGATAGGTCCAGGGCAGATCGTTTGCTGCCGACCGGAGCTCTTCAATACAATTCTTAAATACGGTAAGCTGACTGGTACGCTCGTGTTTGCTTTTATCATTAGCATCGGTGATATAGGGCACATCGCCAAAATGGCGTACCAGCAAATAGTAGGTAACGGACCTGATAAATTTTGCTTCGGCCTTGTACCGCGCCCGGTCGGCATCTGCCAGCCCGGCGATATCCTTTGCATCCACACTTATCAATAACATGTTTGCCGCATTCACCACCTGGTAAAGGAATCCCCAGTCCGACATATTCTCAATACCAAAAGTAGCGATGGACCAATTATTATAAGATCCTTTCCACCACTCATCCGAGGCCAGCAGGCCCTTCATATTATTTGTATTAAACAGCGGAATATAACTGCGGAGGTTACCGGGCTGATCCGACGCACCGGAGATCGTCCAGGACGTTGCCCGCAGATCACCAATGGCCAGCAATGTATGTCCGCCCATGGCCGTATACCTGCGCAATAAGGTATAGGCACCCGTTGTAAACCGTTCTACATCATCCCGGGTTTTCCAGAAGTTATTTCCCGACATTGCATTGACCGGATCCACATCCAGGTATTTTTTACAACCGCTGAGCGATCCGGCCACCACCAGCAGCAGGATGAATATTTTTATTCTTTTTATCATGCGTTGTCTGTTTAAAATGTTACATTAACTCCAAGACTGTATTGCCGGGGATTGGGATATCCATTGGGATTATCGCGTCCCAGGTCGCTTACGTTTTCCGGGTTGGGACCACTATAATGACTTAGCACCAACAGGTTCTTACCCGTAAAATAGATCCGCGCATTGCTGATCAGGAAACGGTTCACCCAGTTTTTATCCAGTGTGTAAGAGAAGGTAACATAATTGAATTTAAAATAAGAGCCGTCTTCCATAAACAGGGTTTGGTTATACCGGAATGCATCAATCAACCGGTTCTGCTGATAATCGAGGGGATTGGGATAGGTAGCAATATCTCCGGGCTGCTTCCAGTAATTGTACTGGCTGATGGGTGGCAATACCTGTGCAGTGGAAATATTGGTATTATCCGGACTATAGAAATACTGGAAGGTGCGGGCCAGCGGCGTATTCAGCACATCCCGGAAGAAGGTGAACGAAGTGCTCAATGTAAGACCAAAATTTTTGTATGTAACCGTATTGATGATCCCCCCGGTTAGCTTTGGCTGCGGATCGCCCACGGCCACGCGGTCATTGGCATCGATCTTATAATCGCCATTCAGGTCTGCAAAGATCGGGTCACCGGCCGTAAGGTACTGGCCGTTGATCTGCATCCGTTTCCCGGTTAACGGATCATAGGGCACATCTGCGTTGGTGGCATAAACACCCTTTGTATTGTACAGCAGGTTACCCAGGGGGTTTCTGCCCAACCGGTAAAGTACAGGCAAGCCCAGCAGGTCGTTTGGATTATACACAATCTGCCGCATATTTTCCGGCAGCCGGGTAAGGATGCTCCGGTTAAACGCACCGTTTATTTGTAACCGCCAGTTGGCTTTGCTGTTGATCGCCAGTGGCCTGAACGAAAGCGTCAGCTCATGTCCGTAGTTCACAATGCTTACATTATTGCCCGGCATGCGGCTATAACCTGTTTCCCTGGGCAGGTCTACATAATACACCTGGTCGCCCACAATCCGGTAATAATAATCATAGTCGATCGTAACCCGGTTCCTGAACAACCCGGCTTCAAAACCCAGGTCATACTGGATGGTAGAAACCGGCAGGAAAAGCGGGTTGGCTGCCGTGCCATAATCCATCAGCACCGATGGCTGTCCCATATAGGTACCGCTGGGATAATACCGTCCGTAGGCCGTAAAGATATCGCCCTGCGGAGAAACGGTTTTACCCCAGCTGCCACGGATAGCACCGTAATCTAACCAGGAGGCCTTACTCATAAACCGCTCTTTGAAAAAGTTCCAGCGGAATGCGATGGCCGGGTTCTGACGATAACCGGCCAATGGCCCGGTAGTGGAAGATCCGTCCTGCCGGAAGTTGAAGTCCACTACATACTTCTGTAAGTAGTTATAGGAAACCGTTCCGCCATAAGCAAATGTTTTCCCATTTATAGGCGCTCCCAATGTACCATAAATGGATCTTGCCAGGTTAAAGCCCACCGGACCGGATATCTGGTTATTGGGGGCACCATACAACAGGGAATAATTGGTATTGACCAGGTTTCCCGTGATCTCGGAGAATACAAAGGCGCTGAGATTATGGGTATTCTCTCCAAAGCTTTTTAAATAGCTGAGCGCATTCCGGTTTTGATAGCCATTGGAATTACGGCTATAGGTATTGTACTGCGATTGGGCCACGGAGCCCGTGGAAACACCGTACTGACTTCCGGAATTGAGCCAGGAGGGATAAAAGGTATTACTGGTGGCCGTTTGAAAATTAAAGTTCCCTTCCGTTTTGAACCGGAGGCCTTTGGCCAGTTGCAGCTCCATTATAAGACTGGTCAGCATGGAGTTGGTCTTATTATCATCATCGATCTGGAACGCAGCCAGCGCGTCGCTGTTTTCTGTATACACATCCGGTGGCGGCAATAATGTGGAAGCCATACCACTGGTGGCCACACCGGTTTGCAGCAAGCCTACCCCACTCCCTTTTTTGTTGGTAGCGTTGGTGGCCGTGATGGCGGCCATCATACGAAATTTACTGTCCTTTGTCTGGTAAACGGTATTCATACCGGCCGAATACCGTTTCAGTCCCGTATTTTTTATGATCCCGTTCTCCTCATAATAAGAAACATTCACTTTATAGTTAAAATTGGGATCTCCGCCGGAAAAAGCCAGGTTATGAGAATGGTTATAAGTGGGCCGGTAAAATAACGACTGCCAGTTGGTAGAGTTATTGAGATAAGGATTTAAACTGTCCGACAACAGGTAGTTCGTGTTTACCTGTACCATTCCATATTGCCGGGAATAGAGATTGTTTTCCACCACCTGCATAATCTTTAATGCACGCTCCATCCGCCCTCCATAGATTGGCCGCAGCGTAGGCACATCACTAAGAAAAAGGTTGCCGATATAACTGATCTGCGGCCGTTTGGACCGGCCTCTTTTTGTAGTGATGATCCACACGCCATAAGCACCCCTTGAACCGTAGGCCGAAGTAGCCGCCGCATCTTTTAATATCTCGATGCTTTCCACATCTTCTGCAGGTAATAATGCCAGCGGACTGATCCCGGGCCCGGCCTGGGCAAACCCATACTCATTGTCGGTATTGGGATCTACCGGAACCCCGTCTATAATGATCAGCGGCTGCGCGGTAGCCAGGTAGGCATCATTCCCCTCCCCCGTTACCGTAATGCTCGACAGTCCGCGTTGAAAAATGGAGCTTTTAGCACCCGGAGCACCGCTGGTATTTTGAATATTTACCCCAGCCACTTTTCCCTGCAGGAGGTCCACTACGCTTGAAGCCGGCACATCTTTGATATCTTCCGCACTGATAACGGTGGTAGCGGCCGTTGAAACCAACCGGTTCTTTTTTTGAAAGCCCACAACCACTACCGTATTCATCGAATTTTTTGAGTCATCGGCGCCCATCTCAATCACCACCAACGCGGTATCATTTGTAACCGTATAGCTGGTAGCGCTATAATTTACATGCGATACCTGCAGTTTGGTTCCTGCGGCAGCTTCAATAGAAAAATAGCCCGCGGAATCCGATTGCACCGATCTGCTGCCTCTTGAAATCGTGGCCCCCGGTACAGCAGCACCGGTCGATTTATCCTGAACACTTCCCTTCACCACATGCTGCGCCTGTGCAGAAACCTGTAGCAGGATAAAAACCGATATTGTAAGCACCCAAATTCTCATAATATTCTTTTTAATTGCAGTGGCGCGTATTTAATAATTCGTAAACTTTGGAGAACTGTTTTTAAAATGAAACACCAGCTCCCAGTCGCCCTTTTCATAAATCGCAAATTCAAAGCGTAATCGCGCATTTACACCCAGGCCGGTTGGGCTTAGCCGGTAATAAGAAAATGCCACGTTGGCCCTGGTACCGCTGGTATTGGTATATTTTGTGGGAAAACCATTTACCAGCGGCAGCGGGTAGGCTACATCATATTTAACATAACTGGTTGTTTGTTGCCGGTTAAACCCATGCAATAACTGCCCCCAGTCCGTAGTATTAAACAAAGCCGGGTCCAGTGCGTTATAAGCAGAGTCCAGGAACCGGAATGTAATGCTGTTACCGGTATCTTTTTTTGTCAGAAAAATATCTACATCCGCTGCGGTCATGCCCTGCCCGTCCTTTTGCCGGATCATTCCTGAAATTTCCGTTGGCTTCACGGCCGGGTTGGTGATCATACCGGTTTCTACATTGTAGTTGGAAGGTTCGTATGGCCGGGGCTTATATGGCCGGAACCGGAGGTTATAAAAATATTTGCTGGCCCCGGAGTTGGATACTTTTACATTAAACTTGTAGCCGGAATCAGGCCGGGTAACCAGGTGCGCAACATCCATACCGGACCAAACGAGTATTTGCCCGGAATGCTTCCTGATTTCAAAGATCCGGTGATACTCTGTGGATCGTTTGTTTTCAATTTCTTCCAGGGAGGTTTCTTTCCCGGTGTAGGTTTCCGCATTGCTCTTCCATACTTTAACCGGATACACATCGGCGTTTAATTCTGGTGCGGGTTGTCCGTCGTAGCGTTTGAGATCCACTATTTCAAAGGTTACCGGCTGGGAGGTATTTCCAAAATTAAAATTGCCTTCATAAACCGTATTCCGTCCTAATGTGGGCGCATAATCAATGGTGGTAAACCGCGCATCTGTATCCAGGGAATCCCTGTCTTCCGGAAGATATTTCGAGCAGGAAGCAATTACTGCAACCAGCAGCAGGCAGATCATTATTTTTCTCACTATCATAGTCATCCTGTTAATGATTAATACAACCACATTTCGGCCAGGTTTACATATTTATAGGATGCAAAGCCTCCATAGTTCTGTAAAACGGTAAAGCGGAAAAAGCGGGCATTGTACCGTTGGGGAAAAGCAAACCGTTGTTTTGCATAAACCGTAAAGCTGAGGGTTTCCGGGAAGGAAAAGGTATCGCTGCTCATCCACTGAAGCGGTGTTTTTGTTTGGGTGGTATCCGCGGCAAACTCCATCAGAAACCGCACCGTTCTTCCCGGCCATGCAGACGAAATCGTTTCCTGCCGGTTTTGCACGGCCACTCCGCTCAGGTTATTATTTCTTCCCATATCAACGGTGAAATAATACGGCGGCGGAATATCTTTATACCCGGCGTATCCCGGGTACAGGGTATGCCAGAAGGTTACCAGGCTTCCATCAAATGCATGCGCTACAGTACCACCGGTATTGGTGGTTGGCGCAATGGAGTGCCAGCCGATCGGTTTCCATAAACTGCGGTCGATCGAAAAGTCGGCCAGCGTACTGGTAAAGCTGGAGAAGCCAAATTCATGATCCTGCGCCAGTGCATGCACCAAAACATTTCCTGCGCGGGCCGTAGCTACGGAACTGGTATAGGCCGATTTCCAGAAGCGACGGAACAGGGAGAAATTCATATCCGAAAATTCGATCACCTTCGGACCGTTATTGGCCGAACCCGCCGAACTTTCCTGGATCGCTTTCAGGTTCATTTTATAGGCGTAATCATACGATGTAAAAGGAATGCCGCCGGAGGCCTGCGCCAGTTCTTCAAACGGATGGCTGCCGTCAACGATATAGCGGGCCATCAGTACCCGCAGGCCCTCATAGTTAAACATCCCCGAGTCTGGCCGGCTAAGATCGTATTGCCCCGGCTTCAGGTAAAGCGGTGCGCTGTCGATGGACCTCCGGTAGTTATTAAAATTTTCAACAGCGAGTTTAAAACTGTTATTGGGTATTGCAAATAGGGTAAGACTATCGCCCGAAGTTATTTTCCGGATCATATCCGGATAACGGCCAAGCACCGCCAGCATCGAATCATAGATCCCGCGCTGACTTTTCAGGTACTCTATGGCATTGCCGTTATATACTACCGGCTCTATCCGCATTCCATAATAGGCTGTTTCTTTTTTATTGCAAGCCAGCAGGAACATAATCGCCAGGAGGCCTGACCAAAAAGTATGGACCGTTTTTATTTTCATTATTACTTTTCTTTTATACCTGCACCGGGGATCAGCGGTACGTTTATTTCCAATAAGGATTTTGTTCGATGAGGGGATTTTTATCCATTACCTCCTGTGCCACGGGCCAGTAAATACCCCCACGATCGATCAGCTCATTAAAGGCAGGGTCTGTGCGCATGATTTTATTAAACCGCACCTGGTCATACCACCGGTCTCCTTCACCTACCAGTTCCCTTCGCCGTTCCAGGAAAATATCTACCAGCAACTGGCGCATATCTTCCGGCTGGCTTCCGCTTACCAGCCATGGATTCAGTCCCCTTCGTTTCCGGATCTCATTCAATACGGCCCAGGCATCATTGTAATTTCCAAGCACATACTGCGCCTCAGCCCGGATCAGGTAGATCCCTTCAAAACGGGCAATGGGAATACAGGAGCCAAAAATGGTGAACTGACTATTGGTATATTCCATATTGCGGAATTTGGAAAATACCGGGATGGCGTTATAGTAATTGGTAAAATAAACGGTGCCATAATTTTTAAATTCAAACTGGTACGGATTGCGGGCATCATTTACCGAATAAAACATCTGGCTGATCGTGTCCCGGGTTATGTACAGATCGGGCCGGTTGCGGGCCACATATGGATTGGCCAGCGTAAGCGACTCCAGGTGCCCTACCCCGCTGGGGCCCGATTCGCGGTTGGCCATCCGGTAGGGAAAGGCCAGCACCTGGTAGCAATAACTGCCATTATTTGGGATACCATTACTGTAAAACACGCTCCGGCTACCGGCCAGCAAACCGGTCACCTCCGAAGTTTCTATAAACTTTGTGCGCGTTTTTCCCAGCTCCACTGCAAACTTGTAGGAATAGTTATAGGCATTCTGATAATCGCCCATCCAGGCGTAGATCTCTGCTAATAATGCCACACACTGGTAATACCCCCAGAAGGCGTTTCCCCAAACACTCCAGCTTTCGCCATAGTAATTGCCGTTAAAACCCAGTTTGGATTTATCGGCTCCTCCATATTCCGTTGGCAGGCTGTCCATATAATTACGGATCTCAGAAATACAGAAATTGAGCACCTGTTTTTGCGGAGTACGGGCCACCTGCAGGGTATTGCCGTCTTTTGTAGCATTGATAATTAACGGCACATCACCCCATATCCGGGAAATATAGAAATAGTTGAATGCCCGCAGTATATGTGCCTGGGCTATATCCACTTTGCAGTTCAGTTCGGAATAACGCAGATCGGCCTTACATTTTTGCGCATTTTCAATAAAGGTATTACAGCCGTCGATAGCGGCGTAGAACCGGCGCCAGTTTGTAAGCTGAATGATCTCTGGATAGCTCTTATTGAGATCGTTGCCAATGATGGCATCGAGATAGCCGCCTTTGGTTGCAGATGTAAAATCGCCCTTCCGCAGCTCTCCGTACATCCAGTGCGCATTGTTCTCTGCCAGGGCTGCCCGGGTAAGCCCGTAAATGCCCACCAGACCGGCCTTTGCATCGTCATAGGTTTGCCACATCGCCATCCGCGGCGAAGCCGCTGATGATTCAATATCCAGCTTTTTACTGCAGGCGGTCAATGCCAGTAAATAAAAAGCCATTAAGCAGGTTAAGATACGATTCTGTTTCATACATTCTATCTTATAATTCCGTTTCCGTATACCGGGCCGGGAAGTAAATAACCGGGATAAGCAAGCATATGATCATACATTTTCATCATGCTGTCAGAAATTCAATTTTGCTCCGATGATATAAGAGCGGGCAATGGGCAGGCTCCGTCCCGAATAGATGCCCTGGTAGTCTGTCAGTTCCGGATCACCGCCTTTAAAAGGCGTAATCGTAAACAGGTTGGATGCCGTTACATACAGCAATGCCTTTGAAAGCTTCATGCCCTTGAGCAACCCGGTTTTCGAAAAATCATAGCCAAGGGTTACATACCGCAGCTTTAAAAAATCGGCGCGTTCCAGGAACAGGTCCTGATCTGACTGGTATGGAATGGTGCCGCTCCAGGGATTATACATGGGGTACCTGCTGTAATCGAAGGTTTGCTGCCAAAACGTAACCTCTTTTACATAGGTGATATTCCGGGAATTTTCGGTGTTGATAAAATCCAGCTTGCTGGAAGTAAGCTGATTCAGCAACTGGTGACCCAGCCCATAGAACAGCAGGAAGTCCATATTAAAATTCCGGTATGTAAGCGTGTTGCCCAATCCCCCATAATACACCGGCATGGAATGACCTTTCAATACCTTATCCCGCGCATTGATCATTCCATCGTTGTTGACATCCTTCCAGATGGCATCGCCCACACCCAGTTCGAGGGTACCAAATTTTAAAGGATTGCGGGAGCCATCCTGCAAAACAGGTCCCATCGGAATATCACCGGGCTTATTAATGATGCCCTCGTTAAGGTACACCCAGAATGCATCTACCGGTTTCCCGATCACCAGCTTCCTGTCTGGATATTCAATTTCCTGCAACTGGTAAGGCAACCGGGTAAGCTTATTATGGTTCGTGCTGAAATTGGCATCCAGCACCCAGTTGAGCCCTTTCTGATGTTTCAGGATATCCGCCGTAATACTTACATTGATACCGGTGTTGCGTACCGCCATTCCCTGTACCTGCTTATAGGTAAACCCGCTTTCCGTGGGAAGAGACACCGGAACGATCATGTTTTTATCTTCGTTGTTATAATAATCAACGCCCAATAGTATGCGGTCTTTCCATATGCCCAGTTCGGTACCGATGTTCAGTTTCTCGCTGTATGGCCAGCCGTAGGTATTCACCATCCAGCCGGCGGAATAGGTTTGAGAAAGCGCCGCCAGTCCTGCGTAGCTGCCCAGTACCGGTTCGTCGGAATATCCTACATCCACGCGGTACTGCGGACCGATGCGAAAGCGGTTATCGGTGATCAGTTTTCCAAACACGCCCCAGGAGGCTTTCAATGCAAGCGTGCTTAAAGGCCCGTTCTTCTGCAACAGTTCCTGTATATTGAAACGGGAACTGAATACCGGCGTCAGCAGCCAGCGATTGGTTTTGGAAAAACCGGAATACCCATCATACCTTCCAAGCGCGTTCACCGTTATCACATTCCGGAACGAATAGCCCAGCGTTGCATAAAGCGAGGAAAGGGCTGATTTTATCTTATCGGTAAAGGGATAGGCAAAAATGTCATAAGCATTCTGATAAATGGATCCGCCTAATCTTATTTCTTTAATTTTTATAAAATCATTGGGCGTGTTGTATCCCAATACATAGTCATACTTAGACTGATCGGTCAGGAAGGTTTGACCCGCACCAATGGTTACCTGGTGCCGGTCGTCATCCGATTTGAAATGATAGTCGATCGTATTCTGGATGGTTGCTCGCTGGTTAAACCCAAAATAGGATGAAATAAAACTGGTATTATCCATCAGGGGCTTACCATAAAATACATCCCGGAGTCCCTCTTCATAATCCAGCGATAACTGCGATTTCAAGCTAAGCTGTCCCAGCTGCGCCAATGCAGAGAAGTATCCCACAAAGGAGTTGGTCTTATTCTGATCTTCAGATCCCCGGTATTTGTCCAGGAAACGCTGATAGGATGTAGCACCCGGAGAAACAGGATTGGTAAGATCCGGAACAAACCTTGTTTCCGCAAAGCGGTCGCGTAAATTGCGGTTCCGTTCCCGCTGGGTACGGATCGCATTCATATTACTGGTAATGGTAAGCCATTTCAGCGGAAGCATGTTGATGCCAAAAGAAACAGCGTACCGGTCTAGCCCTGTAGCATCAAAGTTATGCGAACGGGTATCACTGATATTGAACCGGAAATTTGCCCGGTCGCTGCCGCCCACCAGGCCAAAACCCAGGTAGTATACCGGCTTCGACTGGTAATAAAGATCCTTCCAGTTGGCGGCGCCGTAATAATCCGGGTCATAGCTGTTGGCTACATAAACGGGATAGTCCAGCTTTTGATCATCGGAAGCATATTTTTCATAAAAAGGCCAGCGGAAATCATTTTCGTAAGCCGCGTTTACCGTTTTTGTTGCCGGGCGCTGCAACAGGCCCACATAGGTATCCACATTAAACTGCCGGATGCCGGATTGCGCATTTTTGGTGGTTACCCAAAGCGCACCGTTCGTAGCCAGCGGACCCAGGCGGGCCAGGTCTGCCGGGCTTTTCAGCAGTTCTACATGCGCAATATTATTTACATCCAAAATCGAAAGCGGGTTGGTTGCCGGACCGATCCGGTTAAAATCGAAACGCTGTATATTGTAGCTCAGCCCGATTTCCTGTGCCAGCGGTGCACCATTTACAAATACTGCCGGCTGCATACTGTACAGGTCCTGTTTTGAAAAAACGGGATGCGTTAAACCACGAACAAACATAAATTGCTCCGTGCCCGGCTCTCCGTTTTCTTCTTTAACAAACAGCCCGGCAGCAGTTCCTTTTACATATTGCTGTAAGGATACCATCGGGGTTGCGTATGCCCCCGCCAGCGGCATCCTGCTTATTTTAGGATTTGCACCAAGTGTACCGGGATGGTGGGTTTGCTCCAGTGCCTGGTTGAACCGCCGGGTATTGATCACTTTTACCAGCGAATCTTCTGCCTCCGGATCGCCCTGGCTCCATGCCTGGCCCGATAGCAACAAACCGGAAAACAGCACACACATCCATCTTATTATTCTAAGTCTCATATGCAAGGCAATCTGTTTTTACTTTTTTACATTGAAAGGCTTCTCCACGGAATGCAGCCGTTAATCATACTTCAAAAGCAAGCTGAATCAAAAATAGGCAATAATTTAATATGTCGTACATTTTTATTTAAAAAGATAGAAATTATTTTTCAAGAAAAACAGGCGTTGCTTTCCTCCGTAAATTACCTTTGCAGTAAAAGCAGTAGCAAATGAAGATCTCAAAACTTAAGCCCATCGAAACATTAACGCAGGTTGATAAAATAGAACAGAGCTTGCAGGACTATCTTGAAAGTGCGAACCTGCAGCCGGGTGATGCTCTTCCCAAGGAAGTAGAACTGGCACAAGCCCTGGGCGTAAGCAGAACGGCGATACGGGAAGCCCTGTCCAGGTTCCGTACACTGGGGATCATTGAAAGCCGTAAAAACAGGGGCATGCTGATTGCCAGTCCGGATCCGCTGGTTAATTTTGAACGGGTCATGTCGCCCAAGCTTTTGAATGACGACACCCTTAAAGATATGTTTGAATTGCGCCTGGTACTGGAAGTGGGCAATTGCGAACTGGTTTTTAAACGGAAAACAGCAGCGGATATCGAATACCTGGAATCCATTGTAGATAAAGAAGAACATACCCCGCAAACACCAAAGAACAGTCCGGTGCTGATCAAATACGATATCGACTTTCATTCCGGGCTGTACAAGATATCCGGCAATGATACGCTGATCCGTTTTCAAAAAATGCTGATGCCCGTGTTCATGTATTCCTTTAAAAAATTTCATCCCGATCCCAAACAATCGATCCTGAATCACGAGGTATCGCACCGGGATCTGCTTAACACTTTAAAGAAAGGAACGGTGGATGATTTCCGGTCGAAGATGAAAAAACATTTGCGCAGCTATTACGATAAGATCTCCTGATCGTCTGCAGCAACATTCTTTTTTGTACTTATTGTATATTTAGCAGTACTTCCCTGCCCTGTTGTCTTTTAGATATTGAACCAAGTTAAAAATCGCCTGACGGTTAATTGTATGCACTTTTGATCAGTCCGGGAGGGATGGCTTTGAGCGGGAGCTGATCTGTACATACAGATATGGTGACCAGGCCTTATTTGAGCCCACATCAAAATTATTTCTGTTCCCCGTCAATAAAAACACGACAATAGGATCGGGCCGTGATCGTGTCCGCAATCGCCATCGACTTAAAAAACACATCGTGCATGTGGCACTCAACGCATATATGTCGCTCCTATCCGGGCGATATATATTGAAATGTTTAAACAGGTTCAATGTCAGCTATACGCGCCGTTGGTGATTAGTGCTGCCGTTTTTTGCCACTGTCCTATAAAAACACCTGCACTCTTTTCGTGGTAATGAGCAGGGTATATCGCAGGATATAGAGGCACATTCGTGTTCCGGTTAGTATCGTAAAGGCAATGAAACAGGAGCCCCGGTATTGTTATCCCGGAAAAGATCATTTTATCAGATACCCATATTAATATACATGCTGCCCTTTATGCTCTGGGTTCTTTTTGTGGGCGCACAGAGAAAAGCGCGGCGGCCGCCAGCAGGATCAGTAATGCCGCGCATTGATAAATGGTGCCGAGGCCAATAGCGGCATCCCGCAGCGCCCCGCCGAAATATAAAGCGATCCCACCTACCAGGGTACCACAGAAATTAAGGATGCCATAACCGGTTGCCCGGTATTTTTCATCAACCAGCATGCTTAACACCGGCATGGTATTGGTATCGGTAAACGCCTTTGTAAACGCATACACCACAAAGCAGCTGATGGCAACGGCCAATATGCCGGTATAGCTGGCCAGGAAGATGGCGGGTGCCGCAATGCATAAGCCGATGGCCGGTACCCAGATCCGTCCCCTGGGATGGATCCGGCTCCATTGATCGGCCAGCACTCCTCCGGTAAGTACCCCAAAGATGGCTGCAGTAAACACATATCCTGTAGAATAGATCCCGGCCTTTGTTTGCGACAAATGGAATTTTTCCTGGAAGTACGTGGGCAGCCATCCGATCACCAGCCAGGTCATTAAACTAACCAGCGCAAAAAATACGACCAGCAACACAAAAGACCGCTGCCGGAAAAGCGCTTTCAACGCCCTAGAAAACTTTATTACTTCCTGTTTTTTTTCTCCTGCCGGGGTTGTTGTTTTGGGTGCATCCTTTAACAGGAACAGCAGCAACACCGCATAGACCACTCCGAAAACGCCAAAGGCAAAAAAAGCCGTATTCCATTGATGTCCTTCAGCAATCCATCCGCCTACAAATCCGAGGCTTTGTCCGGCCATGATGCCCGCCATATGAATACCATTGGCCAGCGAACGGGTTGTGGTTTTATGATAATCCATAATGAGTGCCAGGGCCGCCGGTATATAGCAGGCCTCACTAAGCCCCATCAACGCTCTTGTGATCAGCAGCTCGTGGAAGGATGTAGCATATGCTGTCATCCACGTAACGGCCGACCAGATGAAAAGACTGATCAGGATAACCTTTGCTTTGCTGAACCGGTCTGCAAAAAATCCTGCCAGGGGACTGAATAAGCCATATACCCAAAGAAATACGGCCGTCAGTAATCCGAACTGCGCATCCGACATCGGGATGGCCGTAACGATCGACGTACGCATGGTTGTGATCATGGTACGATCAATATAGTTGAGCATTGCAATAATAAACAGCAATCCCACTACCAGCCATGCCCGCGACATGGTATGCTTTATATCCCTGACTTCCATTTTAATTATTAAAGTGGTTTAAACTTTATGATGCGGTACTATTCCCCGCAGATCTACGCCAATTTTCTTGCGCAGATTTTCACAGAAAATCAATCTGCGGTATATTCAATCTGCCTAAATCAGCAGGAACGTCAGACGCCCCTCTATTTTTTTGAAAAGTTTAAACAGTTTCATTTAAGCGTTCCTGTATTCATTCATTTTTTTCCGGCTTCTGCCCACCATTTATAAGCCGGCCAGCACCTCTTTTGCAACCGCAATGGCATGATCAATTTCTTCTGCTGTATGCACGGCACTGATATACCAGAGCCCTCGTCCGATGATCCGGATATTCCGGTCGTGCATCGCAGCGATAAACCGCCCCAACTTTGCTTTATCCGCTTTTAAGGTATCCCGGTAATTCAATGCAACTGCTGCATCGCTGAAAGCAGTAGCGAACATCGGGCCCAGCCCGGTAACCACCAGGTTTTGACCGGCCTCCGCGGCACCTTCCCGCAAACCCGCCATCAGCCGCTGTCCCAGGGCAAACATCCGGTCATAGGGCTGCTCTTTTTCCAGGATCTGGATCGTGGCCAGGGCCGCCGCCACCATCGGGCAGCTGGAATTCATGGTACCGGCATGAATGACCCGGGAACTTTCAATATACTGCATCCATTCATATTTACCCACAATGGCACTGATGGGATAACCGCTGCCCATGGCCTTTGCAAAAATGGACAGGTCGGGCGTAACCCCATAATAGGTTTGAGCGCCGCCCAGTCCCACCCTGAAGCCCGTGATCACTTCGTCAAAGATCAGGGCAATATCATACGCATCACATAGCTGTCTTAACCCGCTCAGAAAGCCCGCGGCCGGTTCAATGCAACCATTGTTGCACATTACCGGTTCCGTAATAATAGCCGCAATTTCATGGTGATGTTGTCTTACCGTTTCCTCAACCAATGCCAGGTCATTCCAGGGCCGGATCAGGAATTCGGCCCTTGTGCCTGGCGCCATTCCGCCGGACCAGGGAAATACTTCCGGATCTTCCCAAGCGCCCAGTGCCGCTGATTCCGGTGTTGAAATACCCCAGGCCACATTATCGAGCCAGCCATGGTAATGGCCTTCAAATCTTAAGAATTTATGTTTGCCGGTTTTGGCCCTCGCTACACGGAATGCCGTTTGAACCGCCTCTGAACCATCCAAACAAAAACGGATGCGTTCCGCAGAAGGGATCCAATTACAAAGCTTCTCTGCCAGTTCAATTTCCCGGATATGCTGCCCCGCGTATAACTGTCCTTCTTCTGAATAGGCATTGATGGCTTCCAGCACCCCCGGATGCGAATGCCCCAGGATCATCGGCCCCTGACTGAGGGTAAAATCCAGGTACTCATTTCCATCGACATCAGTGATCCGGCTTCCTTTTGCTCCGGTATAAAACAAGGCATGCGGATGATTGTATTTTCTAAATTCGGAGGACACTCCTCCTGCCAGTACGTTACCGGCGCGGAGCAATAATTCTTTTGATTTCTGATAGCGGTTGCTCATCGTTTGTTATTGAAGCTGTTTATATAAAAGCAGGATTTTCCGGTTGCGGCCCGCAGCGATTCTTTTATTCCAGGTTAAAGGAAAGTACGGCGTTGGACCGGATGCCGGGCCGCAGTTCGCCATTGATGATAAAACAACGGTTGTCCCATACTACCGTGGGAGCCGTTAACCGCATATCCGCCCTGGGAAACCGGTCAAAAACCATCCATTTTTTTTGCTGCAGATCATAGGCCAGTATATCCGGAAGAAACCCGGGATGGGTTAAAGGATCCGCATGCTGCGCCGTTTGATGATCGAGTCCCCCGGGAAAAACAATATACCGTTTTCCAAAAACGGGACCCGGACCCGGACCAGCGGCTACACCCCGGGGCATGGGTGCCAGCACTTTCCAATGCCCTCCCACCAGCACCCCGTTCCGATATGACGGTACAAAACAATAGCCATCCTCCAATACTTTCCGCAGCTTTCCTTCTTTGGTATCCAGCACCTGTATGCCACTGAAAAGAAAAAAACGTTGATCCGCAACAGCCGCAACTGCATTCATCCGTTCTGCACCCGGCCAGGGATCCAGGGTGATCCATTTATTGTGCTTCAGGTCCAGCGCCAAAAATAGTTTACCCGGGTTGCCCTCCGGTGTAAGCGTGCCCCCTGCAACAAATAAAACATCCCCTACAAGGGCACCCGCCATATTTGCCAGGGCGTAAGGCATCGGCGCCAGCGAATCGATGATTACTTTATCGCCTTGCACACTTATCCTATACACATCCCGGTGGTGCTGTTCCCGGTCGCTGCCACCAGCAAGAATGATGTTGTTTTTATATGAAGCCGATACACCATAGCCCAGCGGCCGCGGTAAGGATACCGGGCTTTTTTCCCAGGCAGCCGCTCCTTTTTTGAGCAGGAAGACATCAGCATACCAAACCTTTGCACCTCCTTCCCAGGGTTTTTTCCCGGGAAAATTTGCGCCACCGGCAGCCACCAGTACCTGATTACTCACTCCTGCAAACATCCCTGCAAAACCTTCGGGATCCGGTATGGCCGGTGCATGATCCGTTACTATTTTGTGAGGCGCCTGACCGGCCGCCGTTGCCTGAACCATTGAAAGCATACCCAGCATTGCTATTTGAATATATTTAAACCATCGATTGCACATACGTTCTGTTTTACCAGCTTGTCCATCCGCCGTCCACCAGCAAATTATGTCCTGTAATAAACGCCGATGCTGCTGAAGCCAGGAACACCACCGGGCCCATAATATCTTCATCATTTGCAAACCGCCCCAAAGGCGTTAACCGTTTATAATTGCGGGTAAATTCATTGTCACCATAAGCATCATTAACGCCGGGCCCATATCCGCCCGGGCTCAGACAATTGCACCGGATATTATATTTTCCATAATAGTTCGCTACCCATTTTGTAAAGCCTACCATGGCCCATTTATCATAGGTATAGTTGACGGGGCTTGTCATGCCTGTTTCGCCATATACCGGAAAATTTGGTCCCACGGCCCCCTGTATCGATCCCACATTGATAATGCTCCCGCTTTTACGCTGGCACATACCGGCAAGCACTTCTTTGGTGATCAGCATCAGACCGGTGGCATTTACCGCCTGCGCATTTTCCCATTCAGTTTTACTCATTTCCTCCAGGTTTTTGAACCCCTCGCGTGAAACGGCATTATTTACCAGCACATCAATTTTCCCAAACCGTTCCTGCACCGATTGCACAAAGCCGGTAACCGATGATTCACGCTTCAGATCCAGTTCATAGCCCCAGGCCTTATATCCCTTTTCTCTAAGCTCTGCAGCGTATGCTTCACATGCTGCCTGATTTCTTGCCGCAATAATTACATCGGCGCCCGCAGCTGCCAGAGCCAGTGATATCGGTTTTCCAAATAAACCGGCACCCCCGGTAACCACCACTACTTTATTTTCCAGACTGAATAATTGTTGCATCGTTTTTATATTTTCCAGGAACGGGGAATTAAAATTTCTTCCGGCACCGTGCTAAAACAAGCTGTTGCCCGCTTCAGCAGATCCGCCGGTATCGGGCCGCTATCCAGGAACCCGATATTCTGCGCTAACTGTGCTTCATTATCGGCACCAAACACAATACTGGTAATCCCCTTCATATCGCGCACATAGGCAAAACAAAACTGCGCGATGCTCATCCCGGCTTCATTTGCAAATGACTGCAGCGCATCCAGGTAAACCGCCGCCTGTCTTAAATTACCCTTCAGCGCATCCGGACGCCGGAGCAGTAATCCTTTTAAAAAAACGCTTCTTGCAAAAACAAGGGTATTGTTCCGGGATAACTGTTCCCATACCGGGTCTTCCCGCAGCCGCTGATCAAATATATTCACCGGTATTTGCAGTACACGAACCGGTGAAAGCGTTGCAAACCGTTTGAGCTCGGTAAGACCATCTGCTGAAATACCGCCATAGGCGATCAATCCATCCTGCTCCAGGCTGTTCAACACCTCCGGAATTATGGTACAAACAGCATCGATATTGTAATCGGAAACCATATGGAACAAACAAACCGGAAGCCGGCTGATGTTCAATACCCGCAGCGACTCCCTTACACTCTGATACGCCTGTTGCATAGCCAGGGTTTTATTTTCAGCAGCCTCCCTCGTTATTTTAAACTTACTGATCACCGTTACCCGTTCATCCTGCGCAACACCGGCCAGCAATGCTTCGGCTGTTCCATACTCTCTTGCCGTATCAAAAGCCGTAACACCTGTTTCTACGGCCCGGGCAATCAGCCGGGCTCCTGCCTGCACATCCGGTTGTTCCTGTCCCTCAAACACTCCATAATTTATGCCCAGCCCAACCGTACCAAGGGTTAATGCCGGAATTTTATACGCTCCTAATGTTGTCGTTTTCATTTTTTATGCTTGAATCATCCGTATACATCCCGGCCCCGGCTCTGCTTGTCCGCCCGTGATCAATACCTGGTCTCTGTTCAAAAAGACATTGCTGGTCAGCAATATCCCCGTATCCATTTTTTCCTGGTGTGATCCGCCGGGATCGATCTTCCAGACACAGGACATCCCGTAATGCGCTACCCATAAATTTCCAAACCCATCCAGCGCCAGGCCATCCGGCAGGTTAGCCGTTTCTTTCAAAGACGGATGTTGCGGCAGGTTACAAAAAACAACTACGCTCCTTTCTTTTTGTTGCAGATCGATCATTAAAATACGGTTTTGATAACTTTCTGCAATATAAAGCCGATACCGCTTATGATCCAGCACAATTCCATTGGGATAATCCAGGTGCGCTGCGATAAGTTGCGCCCTTCCTGAATGATCTACATGCATCACAACACCGGTATACCTGACCGAATCCGTGAAAAAAAAGCCACCCGCCCCATCACTTACCAGGTCGTTCGGGCAGGTTATTTTGTACTGCTTCACCAAACCTGCAATCTCGGTAAACAGGAAGCGCCCGTGTTGATCAAAGCGTTTTACGCTGGCTTCAACACAATCGCAGATGAGATGATCGCCGTTATCTGCAATCATTTGCCCGTTCGGACAGGAAGAACGGGCCCATTCATCGGCAACGCCTTCCTTACTGATGCGCAGGATTTGTCCGCCCCCGAGATTGGTCACATATACATTGCCGGTACTATCCACAACCGGTCCTTCCGTATAGAAGGGCAATTGCAGGTCCATGGCAGGACCGTTAAATTCCTGGAACCGTACTTTATGCTTCATGGTGGATGGTTTCAAAGGGAAACAAAGGCCGTCTCCTGTTTTTAAATGTATAGGCGGTCATATCCGCACCCGTTTCCCCCGGCGTGTTTACCCGGATCATTACCGGGCAAATATCTTTGTAAGCGGCCATAGGCGCGTTTACACCTTTTGCAATGATCCATTCCAGTTTTTCCGGTTCAATACCCAGGCTTGTAAGCTGCCGGCTGCTAAAGGGCGGTACCCGTAATGATGCCACCACAATAATATTACCGGCTTCGGTTTGCAACAGCGCTACCTTGCCCATATCATAATGCGCCTGTCCGCCATGTCTGGGAGCAGGTTCTGTAAAAGCCCCATCCCGGAAGCCCATCAGCCGTACTTTATATGGTGCTTCCCTGTTATGATCATCCAGTTCCTTAAAAGAAATGGAAAATTTATCCCCCGGACCGAATTTTGAAATAGCGGCAACGGTTTGCCGGCTGGTGATACAAATACAGACTTTATCTTTTCCGGCGGCCTCCAGCAGATCCAGCAGATACATACTGCAGCCCCTTGCGCCCCCGCCTACATTGTCGCCCATATCCAGTAACAACACCGGTTTCTGAAGCCCGGATGCCTGTGAGAGGATCTGTTGCAACGTTGTTCGTTCACCACAAAAAGACGGGAGCCGGCCCAGGAAACAGGCTTCCAGCCTGGGGATCCACGGCCCCGTATCCGTTTCCTGGCTACTGATCACAATTACCGCACTGCCCATTTCATATACATCTGCATAGGGAAAGCCCAGCAATATGCTAACTGCAAGTGCCCCCATATCTGTGGCAGTTTCCTGTACTTCCCGGTATAAAGACCGGCAGGGCTCTTCATTGGTGTTTTGTTGTTCAATACTGATCTGCAGCGGCAGTTGCAACAGTTCCTGCTTTATGCGCTTGTTTTTAAAAAGCAGTTCCTGAAGCAGGGAGCCCGCTTTCTTTCCTGTTTCCCGCTGATCCAGGTGCGGATTGGTAGCATACGCATACAAGGCATCGGTTGCCTGCACCATCCGCCGGCTTACATTTGCATGCGGATCCAGCGTACCTGCAATGGGAATGGTATGGCCCACAACTTCCCGCACCTGTTGCAGCCAGTCGCCATCCATATCCGGGTAGCCTTCTGCAACAGCCGCACCGTGTGGTGTTACCAGCACCGCATCCAGCGGAAGGGCTTCCTTCAGCAATGTGATCAATTCATTTTTTAACCGCTCATAGGTTTCTTTTTCTATCGTGCCGCCCGGAGTGGCTTCTGCGTATAAGAGGGGCACCAGTTCTACCTGGTGCGGGTCCAGCGCCGCGATCAATCCACCAATTTCATGATGGGCATCTTTGTACTGCACCAGGATATCCGCTCCCCGCAACAAGTGTCCTTTTTCAAAATCGGCATAGGTGGTGGGTCGCTTACTAAATGTATTCGACTCGTGATAAATTCCTGCCAGTGCTACCCTTTTTTTCATGGCTTATCCATAATGCGCAACGGCTTCTACCTCAAATTTCAAAACGGTTCCCAGGCAACCGATCAGCGTGGTTCTTGCCGGATACGGCGCCGTAAAATATTCCCGGTAGATCTCATTGAACCGGGCCAGGTCTTCCTGGTTGCCCACATAGTTCCGTACCTGGATGATATGCTCCATGGTAAGCCCTGCGCCTTCTACAATGCGCCGCAGGTTATCGAACGAGCGCCGGCATTCTTCTTCAAAACTCCCTGCAATGATCTTCCCTTCAAGATCCACAGAGGCCTGCCCGGAAATAAACAGGAACCCGCCGCTTTTAACAGCCGGTGAAAAGGGCAGATGACTCTTTGGAACCAGGTCTCCCGATAACACTTCTTTTGCTTGCATATTCAGATGATTCTTATTATTGAATTATATTTTTTATATATTGTATGGAATCGTTGTACCGGTCGAAATAATGACAGGAATCAGCGGAAAAAATACGCTGCGCCGAACCGGGGTCTTTAAATCCATGTCCCGTAACCAGGCATACCACACGGTCTGACCGGCGTACCCGCTTTAACCGGAGGGCTTCCTTCAACCCCGCAAGCGCAACGGCTCCAGCCGGTTCGCAATAAATACCTTCGTATTGAGCCAGCTCCCGCTGGCATTGATATACATCTGCATCCTGCACCAGCGCCCCGTTTAAGATTGCCTGTCCGGCAGTTTCTTTTATAGCGTTTCCATCCAGGATATTGGGCACCTGTAACCCGCTCACCGCAGTGTTGCTTTTATCCAACCCCTTCACCGCTTGCTGCGGATCCATCAGGGCTCCGGCAATGGTGTTGTTTCCCTCCGGCTGCACGCAGCAGATCGCAGGCATATGAAATTCCGGGTACCGCTCCTTCCAGATCTGGAATCCTTTAACGGTGGCCAGCATCAATCCCCCGCCGCCCGCCGGAACAAACACCTGATCCATTGCTTCCAATGTTTCCGCCAGTTCATAGGCAATGGTTTGTACACCGGCCATTCCTACAGGCGCATATTTATAGGCACTGATCTCTACACGGGTATGGCATTGCTCCGCCAGTTTCAACAGCGCCTCCATTAAACCGGCAGTAACGGTTTCGGTAATACCAAAATCCCGCACCATAAACAGCTGCGCCCCGTAAATGCCCATCTGGCTGATCTTCCCAACGGGTGCGCCGTCCACAATGGCCAGGAAGCATTTGATCCCTGCCGCCGCCGCATAGGCCGCTAAAGCTGCACCGGTATTGCCACTGGAAGTAGCCAGGAAAAATGATGCATTTTGTGCAAGCAGGCCCGATACAGCCATTGCTGCAAAACGATCCTTATAAGAACCGGTGGGATTTAACTGTTCCAGTTTAAAATAAAGCTGATCCATCCCCAGCAGCTGCCCAATGCGCTTCGAACGGATGAGGGGAGTATTCCCCTCTCCCAGGGTCAGTTGTGCCGCTTCGTTTATTGCGGGAAGTAATGCGCTGTATTTCCAGATACCGTTCAAAATTCGTTTGGTTTTAATCGTTGCTTTAAAGAATAGGCATTGAAATTTTTTGACAGTCCGCCGTCAATCGTCAGAACAGTGCCGGTTATAAAAGATGCCTCTTCCGAAGCCAGCCAGCAAACCGCATTAGCGATTTCTTCCGCCTGTGCAGAACGCTGTAATGGCGTCCGTTGCTCTACATCGCTGATCAATGCCGTACTAACGTTTTGCCGGTCGCTATTGTTATAATCTTCATTGAATGCTGTGTGCACATTGCCTGGCCGGATGGCCACCGAACGAAAACCTTTGGGTCCATATAACACCGCTAACTCATAGGTGAGGCTTTCAAGCGCACCCTTACACACCGTGTAAGCCGGAGCATACCCGCCTGCCAGGTCGGCCATGATGCTGGATACATTGATGATTACGCAGGACTGTTGCCGTGCGATCAAACGACCGGCGGCGATCCGTGAAAGAAATGCCGGGGCTGTAAGATTGATCCGGATGGTCTTCTCCCAGTCTTCCAGCGACAGGGTGGCCAATGTTTCCAAAGAGCGCCAGGCGGCATTGTTTACCAGTACATCGATCCTGCCCCATTGTGCCAGCGTGCTTTCTACAATGGTTTCAAGAAAAGCCGGTTCCTGCAAATCACCGGCAAAGAGCAAACAGGCATCTGTAAATGGCCTTATGATCGATGCCGTGGTGCTCAGCCCGTGGGCATCAATATCTACCAGGGCCAGCGCAAACCCATCCCGGGCAAACCGCTCCGCAATGGCGCGCCCGATACTGCCCGCTGCACCCGTCAGCAAAATCACTTTACGGCTACGCTTCATTTTTATCTTTATTTATGGTCAGTATTCCGCCCAGCGAATCACCCGCTTTTACACGGGGACTCCTGCGTATAAACAGCACCAGGCCGGTGCGGTCTGCCACAACCGGGTATTGCCGGTGCGTTAACGGATCAAATATAGTTCCCCATAGCTGGCCTGCTTCAACCCGGTTGCCGGCCCTTACTTCCGGCAAAAAGATCCCATCAAATTCCGATGCCATTTTACCCTGTAAAAAACCACCATCCGGCTCAGGGTCTTCTACCCGGTAGTCTACATTGTTGAACGGTTGTTCAACGCCATCCGTAGCAATCATCTGCAAATGCCTTAGTACACCCAGGCAACCGTGTACATACGCAGTTACAATGGCGGCACTTACTTTATTTCCGCCACCGTATTCCACATAAATAGCGGGGATACCGGCATCCCTTGCCACGGACAGTGTTCTTCCGTTGGGGCTGGCATCGGTTCCCCAGATCAGCGGAAGATTAAAGGCCCCGGCCATCCTCCGCTGGGTTTCCAATACTGCAGGATCCTTATGCAGCAGGTAACCCGTTAGCGGGTATATATCAAACAGTGCTCCACCAGTATGCATATCGATCAGGTAGTCGTGTGCTACGATCTGTTCAGAGAGCGCAGCCGCTGCGGCTTCTGACAGGGATCCGACCGCATTTCCCGGACAGATCCGGGCCAGGTCCAATCCATCTGCACCGGTTCTTTGCCCGTTGCAGTAAGCGCTTTCATTGGCAACCGTTGCAATGGTGACGGTGCCTTTCTCCAATCGTCCTTCGAGCCTGCCGTATAGTTCCATTGCAGCCATCATGGGCTCATATTCATCACCGTGCACCCCTGCTATCAGCAGGAGCTTTGGTCCCTCTTTCGCGGCCCTGATCGTTCGTGTATTTTTATTTTGCTCCTTCATAATAGGGCCCTCCGCAGGTGGATGCCGCCGGATCATATATTGCAAATGCTTTAAACAACAGGATCGCAATTTCCTGGTGCCCGTACCCATTCGGGTGCAGGGGATCGTTGAGCAGCCGGCTGTTCTGAGCACCCTGGTACTTTTCTTTCAAAGCGGTTTCCCACGCTGCCCACACATTTATATATACCAATGACCGGGATACTGCCAGCTCATCCAGCACCGCTACATAATCTTTTAGCGCTGCCCGCTCCGGAGCTTTTGCTGTAATGATCTGGTTGGGACTCAGCAAAACGGGGATGCCATCTTGAGCACGGATGCGATCGGTGATCACCGTCATATTTGCTTTAAAATCCTTTGGACTGATCTTTTTCTGAGTGGCGGCATCATTGGTACCCAGCATCAGGAATACAACCTGTGGCCGGTACTGAAAGATCCGCTGGTCAAGGTCCTTACTGATATCGGCACTGGTATTACCGCTGATAGCCGTATTGATCACCACATCTCCCGGGCGCCCCAGTTCCCATCGCACCCGTTCTGAAAACACTTCGGGGTAAGACCGCATTCCATGCGTATGTTTGGCGCCCTGTGTAATGCTATCGCCCGTAAACAACCATTTCACCGGCTGCCTGCTTTTTAACAGTCCCGTAATGCGGCCTATATCATCACTATCAGCGGCACTCTTACTGCCGGTAAATAACAGTTCCTTATTCAAAAGTGCCGGTGCCCCGGCAGATACCAGGCCCAGGTTCCTCAAAAACCGTCGCCGGTTCTGCATATGCTATTTTTTATATAATGTTTTTAAATGTACCCGGGATACATCGGTAACCGATAAATATGTTTGGGCCTTCTGACTGCCGGCACAGTAGCTGAGCAGCACATCGCTTTTATAAAAATGAATGGCAATATAACAATACCAGCCGTCCGGATCTGTTTCCAGGTTGGTGACCTGTTTCCAGGTATGGCCTTCATCGGAAGAGATCGCCATGGTCAGCGGCGTGCGCTTACCTTTTATCTGCGGATCGGTTCCGTCGTTATTGTTCCAAACCGCCAGTAGATCGCCGGTTGATGGGATCCGTTTGATGCTTGCCGGAGAAAGCGGCGATTTAAGGTTATAAGGCACCGCACTGATCCAGCTGGCCCCCTGGTCGTTTGAGTAGGTTACATACTGGCTGCCGCCGCTGGCGCGGATAAACATCATCACCCGGCCGTCTTTTAATGCTACCAGTCCGGGTTCCTGTGTAATGACACCATCCGGCACCGGCACCTGCTTCCCCTGCGTCCAGGTACGGCCGTTATCATCCGAATAATAGGCGAAGAGCGCCGCCCTTTCCGACCATTTTGGGTTTTCAGGACTGGTGTGCAATGCAACCGCCATCATCAGCCGTCCGTTGTTCAGCTGAATGACCCGGTCATTATTCAATACAAAATAGCCCTTCCGGTTGGTGATGCAGGGCATGGGGGCCGTCCAGGTTTTTGCTTCGTCCTTTGAAAAACGCACCATGGGGATACAATCCACGGTGGAATTCTTTTTCAGGTAAAACAACGCGATCTCCCCGTTTTTAAGCCGGAGCAGGGATACGGACATCACATTCATATTGCCCTCCTGCTCTACGATCTTTACGTCTTCTGCGGTCCAGGTTTTACCTCCGTCGGAAGAAAATCTTCCCGCCAGGTAAGCCGGGTCATGATCGCCGCTGCGCATCCCGGTATAATGGGAATAAACAAATAAGATCCGGCCATCTTTCAGCGTGATAAATGCGCCTTCGCTGTTGCGCGGATTATCCGGCCCCGGACTCAGCTTCATGACTACTTCCCGTACCGGTGCGGCAGTACCGGCCGTTTTTTTATGGGCTGCACAGGAACAGATCAATGCCGGCATGCATATCAGCATTATCCGGAGATACTGTTTTACCAATGCAGGTTTCAGAAAGCAGGTTTCAAAAAAGAAACGCATAATAAAATTATTTTAGTTGCCCATACCATTCAATGATACGGGATCCTGGTTTTTAAACACCGGCATCAATCCTGCAAGCGATTCGATCCGGTCTGAAATTTCCATCACTTCCCCATCGCTCCATATACGCTGCTGTACGCCCAGCGGTGCCTTGGTTGCACCAATTTCAATATCATATTTCAGCTGCATGGCCTTCCTGAAGAAGGACCAGATATTGGGTAGTACATACAAGATTGTTCTTTGAAATTCCAGCATAAAATTTTTTGCCAGTTCGTAATCTCCGTTCCGGAACGACTCAAGCACCCGCTTACAGGCAACACCCCAAAGATTGTAAAAAGACCCGATGGCACCTACCGTACCGCAAAGGCTTGCATGACACATCAGTTCATCGGCACCGCTAAACAACTTTAGCCGGTTGCCGGCATGCAGATGGATGGCGCTGATCTCCATCAGCTGGCCGGTGGTCAATTTCATACCCGCCACGTTCGGTATTTCCAGAAGCCGGTCGATAAACTGCGGAATATCACCCATGGTATTATTGCCCAGCTGATAGGGAAAAAACGGCAGTTCGGTGGCACCCGCTATCTCACTGTAATGAAACAGGGCACTGGTTGTATTACCGGAGAAATAAATGGGGCCTACCGATGAAATCGCATTTGCCCCGCAGTCCCTGGCATGTTTTGCCAGGCGCACAGATTCTGCCGTGGTCAGTGCACCTACCTGTACCATCACCGGTAAACGCCCGGCTACCAGCTCCGTTACTTTTTCCGTTACCAATTTCCGCTGTGCTTCCGTAAACAACACGCCCTGTCCGGTTGATCCCAAAATATAAAGGCCGTCCTGTTCCTGTGCCATCAACAATGCCACCAGTTTTTCCAGTTCATTGATGGCAGGCACTCCGGAAGCATCTACCGGTGTAAACATCGCCGACCACAGTCCTTTAAATATACGGGTCTGTTCTTCGCGCATTTTAATCATAATTAGATTTCCAAATTCGTTCGGTATAAAATATCCTGTTAAAAAACATCCTGACCGCCTTTCGGCATGCCGTACTTTGTGCAACCAGCAAGCAGCGCTACAACATACTGCGGCTTTAAGCAACAATTGCCGCGCAATCGATAAATATGTACGACATATGCAAATGTAGGAAGACCCCGCAATACCACAAAAATAAATTTTGTCATTTCCCTGCTATACACCCGGATGCCATTCAAGCCACGCGGTTCCTGAATATACATCAGCCGGGTGGACGGGTTTCTGAACCATTGCCGGATAAAAAAGAGGCTGCCTCAAAAAATGAGGCAGCCTCTTCATTCGTATATATGGCTTACAGCCACATTACGCTATATAATTATAAACCGACCGCTTTAATTAAAATGCTCGCTTTTGGGTACTGCAACATTAGCGGATAAGCCAACCGGTGTACCCAATACCGGGGCATGCGCCGCATCCCAGCTAAAGCTTTGCATCCTTGCGGTACGTCCGCTATACCCCAGATTATTTGTTGCTTTTGCATGGTAAACGATCCAGTGCTGTTTCAGGCTTGTACCGGCGGAGTTTACATAACTGCTGGTAAAGAAGCTGCAATGGCCGGGAGAGTAAACAGCATTGGCGCTGCTGCTGCTAAATATCGGGGTAGATCTTTTGGTCCAGTCGGAGGCAACCATCGGATCCCCGCCGGCACGCAATGAAAGCAGTCCCAGGCAATACCCGGTGGGCTGATCAGCCGCACTGGCCGAATATACCACATAGGTGAGGCCTCCCGGCGCTTCCCTTAACATAGCGGGCCCCTCGTTTACAGGATAGCCCTGTGTTTCCCAGGAATAGTAAGGCTCCGATATCATAACAGCAGCACCGGTAAGCGCTGTAGGGCCCGACATTCTTGAAATATATAATCTTGACGCATCGCCGCTGTATTTTCTTCCGCACCAGATAAACCAAAGCGCCCCCGATCCGTTCGATGCCGTAAGGATGGTGCCGTCGATGGAATAATAATTAGGACCACCACCAATTTGTACGGGTGCCGTCCACCCACCGGTTGTAGGATCCGTGTCGGTATCCGTATTCCGCATATAGTACATGCGGTGGCCGAAATCCGTTCCATCCGGAGTGGCGGTAAAGTACACATACCAGGAACCGTTTAAATAATGCAGTTCCGGTGCCCAAACCTGGGAAAGCCCGGAGCCTGCAGTTGTCCATACATTGGGCTCTGAAGAAATCCCAAACAATGATGCGTGTTTTGCCTTACGGATGCCGATCCGTGAATCCTGCGAATAGGTAAAATAATAAAACCCGTCTTTTTCGGTTACAAACGGATCCGGGTTATCCCATGAGGTTGTTACCATCGGGTTCTTAAAATACTGCCGCAGCAAGGTGCCTCTTCTCCGTATCATCGATTTCTCCATCACAATCTCATGCCCCGGGCTCACGCCAAAACGGCTTGAATAAAAAGTGCCAAAGTTAACCACCACGTTTCCAAATTGCCCGTTGCTTTGTCCGGGGTACACATATACATTATTGTTCGTATGCGCCGTTACCAGGTCTGCATAACCGTCGCCGGTTACATCCATCACACAGGCTACTTCATGTCCTGCACCTTTGTAGATGGATGAGGCCATTCCGCCGCCAAAGCTGGCGACCCCGGCCGAAAAGGTTCCATCTGCCTGCCCCGGGTACACATACGCCATACCATTCGAATGATGCGTGACCAGGTCTACCCGGCCATCGCCGTTTACATCCGCCAGGCCCACCGGTTCATGACCGGTGCCATCCATCAGTCCCAGCTTCATCGTACCACTAAAACTGGCAATAGGGTTTCCAAATGTATAATTACTTTGCCCCAGGTAGGTATAGGCATTGCCATCCGTATTGATCGTTACCAGGTCGGCCAGGCCGTCGCCGTTTACATCGCCCACATCCACCGTATAGTGCCCGGTGGCATCCCGCATGGCGGAGTTAAACGATCCGTTAAATGAAAATACCGCCAGCCCAAAAGTGGCATCGGCATTTCCAGGGTGCACGATGATGGAACCGTCCCGTTCGCTTACCAGGTCGCCGCGGCCATCGCCGTTAATATCTCCCACGGCAATGGGCCAGTACCCGGTGGTGCCATCAAATCCCGGGTCATAGGTACCGTTAAAGGATCCGATCGGATTGTTAAAAGTGCCATCCGTTTTGCCGGTATACACATAAATGGTGCCGTCTGTATTGGCCGTCACAATATCCGACCGGCCATCTCCGTTTACATCCGTAACATCGATAGCCAGATGACCGGTATTGTCGTATATGGCACTGTTCATCGTACCATTAAAACAGGGAATGCCCGCTGTAAACAGACCACCACTGTCAGACCGGTAGGTGTATACATTGCCATTAGTATGAAAGGTGACCAGGTCGGCTTTCCCATCGCCATCCACATCGCCCTTAACCGGGGTTGTGCTCAGCGTTAAAGCTTTGGTTCCGGAAGACCGTTCCGGGGGTGCTGCGGGGCGTATCTCTTTTTTACAGCCGGAGGAGGCCCAAAGCAGTGTGCCCATAAGCACACAGGACAGGTAGTTCTTTTTCATGATATGAGGGGTTTGGTAAAAAATACATATTCATATAAAAGCAATCGATCTCCGGAGCTTCACATTTCATATTCCGGCTCTTAAAGATAATGTAATATGTAATACTTATTAAAATTTATTTTCGCCGAAGGCGGCAGTTCCGCATTACAAAAGGTTATCAGTACCAGCCCGGTCATTTGTAATTATTTCCTTTTTTAGCGCTCTTATCCTTCTACTACCATTTTAAATCTTTATTTTGCGGCGAAATCCATGTAAAAGGCTCATATAATGGATATAATAACGATTGCTCCGGCGGCCCCGGAAACCATTTATAGCGATATCAACGAATGACTATGCGTATTTTATTACTGAGTATTTGTACTATTTTATCTGCTGTTGCAACAGCGCAAACGACAACGATCCCCAAATATGTAAATATCTGTGTATACGGCGGCAGCTCAGCCGGAGTTATTGCGGCCTACAGCGCTGCTAAACTGGGCAAAACCGTAGTCCTGGTAGAACCGGGTAACCGGCTGGGCGGACTTACTTCCGGTGGGTTGGGTTTTACCGACATCGGGAATAAGTACGCCATCAGCGGGCTGGCATTGGATTTCTACCGGAAAATCGGCGCGCATTATGGCCGTTTTGAACAATGGATCTTTGAACCATCGGTTGCCGAACAGCTGTTTAAAAATTATATAAAAGCTGCCGGCATCCAGGTCGTTTACAATTTTCAGCTAAAAGAAGTGCGCAAGAAAAATAATAAGATCACAACCATTCTTATTGAACCATCAGCCCAACCAAATGGGAAGCCCCAACAGGTAGCGGCGGATGTATTTATCGACTGCTCCTATGAAGGCGACCTGATGGCGAAGGCCGGGGTGTCTTACCATATCGGGCGGGAAGCCAATACGGAGTATAACGAAACCTATAATGGGGTTCAGCTCCTGAACAAGCACCAATTTCCGGATGGTATTGATCCTTATAAGATTCCCGGCGATGCATCCAGCGGGTTGCTTTGGGGCATCAGTAATGCAGCGCTGGCAACAACGGGTTCGTCAGACCGGAACGTGCAGGCCTATAACTTCAGGATCTGTTTGACCAACGACCCCGCCAACCGCATTCCCATCACGCGCCCTCCCGGCTACGATTCCACAAAGTTTGAGCTGCTGCTACGGTATATCCAACAGGGAGCTGTTAACAATATACGGTCCGTACTAAAACTGGACCTGATGCCCAATCATAAAACCGATATCAATAATAACGGACCTTTTTCAACGGACATGATCGGCTGGAGCAACGAATACCCGGAGGCGGGCTATCAAAAACGGAAACAACTGCTGAAGGAGCTGGAGCTGTATAACAAAGCACTGCTGTATTTCCTGGGGCACGACAACCGGGTACCGGCAGCGATGCGCAAACAGATGCTGGAATGGGGCTACCCAAAAGATGAATACACCAACAACCAGCACTGGACGCCACAGGCCTATATCCGGGAATCGCGCCGGATGACCGGGGCTTATGTAATGACACAGCACAACTGCCAGGGCGGGGAAACCGTGCAGGATGGAGTGGGTATTGCTGCTTATACCATGGATTCGCACAATTGCCAGCGGATCGTTATTGAAAAAGACGGGATAAAAATGGTCAAAAATGAAGGCGATGTACAGATCGGCGGATTTGCGCCCTACCCGATCTCCTATCGTTCCATTACTCCAAAAGAAAAAGAATGCAGCAACCTGCTGGTACCCGTATGCCTGTCGGCCAGTCATATTGCTTATGGTTCTATCCGGATGGAACCGGTTTTTATGGTACTGGCACAGTCTGCCGCCGTTGCAGCCGCCCAGGCCATCCGTGAAAACAAACCGGTACAGCAGATCGATATCACTGCCGTACAACGGAAACTAAAGGAAGACCCGCTCCTGGACGGCACAGATCCGGATATGATTGTGGATGATGCGGATACCGAGCTGGTTCAGTTTTCCGGCGACTGGAAACGGCAAAACCATCAGGGTTATGGACCATCAATGATGCTGACAACTGCGCAAACCGCAACCGCAACCTTCCAGCTTCCGGTTAAAAAAGATGGCCGCTATGCTATCTATATGTACCTGCCGCGGATCGACAATGCCGCTAAGGAAATAAAGATCGCGGTTTTTGATGGTACTAAAACAAACAACCTGCTGGTACGTACCGACGCCGTAAAAGTGCTGGGGCAAACATCCGGGGAATGGCACCTTATCGGGAATTTCAATCTCAAAAAAGAACGTCAGCCCTATGTAACACTTGCAGCAGGTGGAAGCGGCAACCTTGCGGCCGATGCGCTGTTATTGCAGCAAAAACGGGCAAAGTAATTCTCCGGCGGCATTTCTTAACAAATGGTGTAACCGGCGCCAGCCGCAGATCCTGCGCCGTAAGAAGTGCAGGCCTGTTGTGTTTGTAAAATCCAAAGCGGTATTCCAACGTCTACCCTGCCGGTCCTTTTTTGCGAACACCCGCTGGCCGGCCTTCATTCCGCTTGCGAAATTTTATCAATGCCTTCACCTGTTCGTGCAGGTTTATAATATTGCCAATGATAAAATATTCTTTCAGGTTGTTCCGGATACTGGTGCGCATGATCCGCTTCACAATGTCTTTTTGAACTTCGCCCACTTCCTTTACCCGCATCAGCAGCTCCAGCGATAATAAGGCCAGCAGGGCGCCTATGAGGAAAAGAAAGTTCCATTCGTGCAGGGCTACAAGCCGTATCGCTTTATCCATACCCGGACTGCTCCACTGCACCAGCACCGAAAGTTTAATATTGGTAAAATAATCGGCCAGCACACCGCCCAGTAGCGGCCCCAGCGAAGAGAAGATGGCTGTTACAATATTTTTTACCGACAGGTAAACAATCGCATCTGCCCGGGGTGCCAGTTTAAGACCGATATTGGTAAGCGACAGGTTAATACCGGATGTTGCAATGCCGCTAAAAATATGGATGAGCACCAGGAGGGTTATGTTCAGATAGGCCTGTTTGTAGAAGCCTACAAAACACCAGCCGATAATACAGATAATATAAATGGGCGCACTGAGGGCAATAATACTTTTATTACTATAACGGTCTGAGAAGATGCCCCAGATGCGGATGGTGAAGATGCTGAAAAGCTGGCTGATCACCGTTAAGACAATGATATACGAGATCGGGAGTTTCAGGCTCTTCATCATAAATACCATAAAAAAAGGAATGGCGATATTGATGGCAAACACCCAGGCCGAATTAAACAGCAATAGGGTTCTGAAATTGGCATTGCGCAACGGAAGTTTCAGCAAGGCAAAGGTATTCATCCCCGAAAGCTGTGAGCGGGGCTCGGGCGCCTTGGAAAGCAGGTATCCGCCAACAACGCCTACAATGCCGGCCATAATGAAGAACCAGGCATATACATCCAGCTCCCGTTGCGGGTGGTGCAGTTTTACATAATCCAGCAATAGGGCCAATAGCAGGCTAAGTACCACATCCAGCGTTTGTGTATACCGTGTTCTGCGGGAAAAATAAGTGCCCAGCAACCGCTCCGGTACCAGGTCTTTCATCCAGGAGTTCCAGGCCGGTCCGGCAACAGAACCAAAAAAATAATAAAACAAAAGAAAGAACAATAACAGGTTAAACGATGTATGCGGTAACTGCCATACAAAGATTCCAATGATGATTAACGGCACCCGTGCCAGGTAGGCGCCATATACAGCGATCATTTTCCGGTTATTGTACCGGCGCACCAGCCAGATGGAAATGAGCTGCGATACATTGGTGATCATCGGCAATGCTGCCAGCAGTCCGATCTGCACATTGCTGGCGCCCAACAGTAAGGCCAGCGCCACCAGGAAAGCGCTACCGGTAAATGAGGTCATTACTTCGGCAGCCAGTCCATCCCAGATGACCATTTTTAATCCCTGCTGGATCTCCTTCTCCGATAATATTTCCTTAGGTTGCAAAGACACGGGCGGTTCATTATCATCGAAAATATATAGCCGGTAACGGCTACCGGTTCTCTATACGAATGCACTGCTGCCGGGGCCTGATATCAGCACTCGCTGTTCATATTAGCCGGAAAAATCAAAAAGCATACCATGAGAAACCTTCTTTTGAATCAGTCGCCTATACCTTATTAAAGAAAAGGTCCTGTAGAAATTAATCCCGATGCGTGTAATGATATCACACCTGCGTTCCTTCATTCCGAAGATGATACAGCGCTATCGTGCTCATTTTGTTAACCACATAGGAACATAGGCTTCAGCATCGTATAAGAAAACAAAAAAGTGCCCGGTATATTTCTGCGAAAAAATCCGCGCGTACCAGCGGGGAAAAAATCGCCCACAGATAACACAGAACAGAGCTGCCAGGCGCTCATTTTGTTAACCACATAGGAACATAGGCTTCGGCATCGTATAAGAAAACAAAAAGCGCCCGGTATATATCTGCGAAAAGATCCGCGTACCAGCGGGGAAAAAATCGCCCACAGTTAACACAGAACAGAGCTGCCAGGCGCTTATTTTGTTAGCCCACATAGGAACATAGGCTTTGGCACCGTATAAGAAAACAGAAAAGTGCCCGGTATATTTCTGCGAAAAAATCTGCGCAATCAGCGGGGAAAAAATCGCCCACAGATAACGCAGAACAGAGCTGTCATGCTCATTTTGTTAACCACATAGGAACATAGGCTTTGGCATCGTATAAGAAAACAGAAAAGTGCCCGGTATATTTCTGCGAAAAGATCTGCGCAATCAGCGGGGAAAAAATCGCCCACAGATAACACAGATCTTTTAATGCATAAATAGATTTGCTTCCTGAATACCATGCTATGCATCCGGTATTTCCGGTTCTACCAGCCTGGCCAGTTTTTCCAAAGACTCCTGCCAGCCCAGGTAGCACATTTCCACCGGGATCATATCAGGGATGCCTTCCTGCTCTACCTTTAACTCGGTGCCCGCAATCGTTTTCTTAAGCCAAACCGTGGTGGTCATAGTGCCCGGCAGGTTCGGATCATCGAAACGGTCTGTATACTTCAGAAAGGTATTGGGCTCCAGCTCCACGTATTCGCCACCAAACGAATGACTGTTCCCGGTTGAAAAATTCTGGAACGACATCTTATAGGTTCCGCCTACTTTAGCATCCAGTTCGTGCACCGTACAAAGAAAACCATAGGGTGGCAGCCAGGACGCAATGGCCAGGGCATCGGTGAAAGCGCGGTATACCTTTTCCGGAGATGTCTTCAGCATGCGATGCAATGCAACTTTGTTGTTTGACATAAAAATCATTTTTGGGTTCCTACTCATCTGGCTTTTCGGTTCCGCCCGTTTTTAGGTGGGTGCTGCTCCACTGGTTGGGTTGATCATTACATCAACCATCCCACAACAAAGTTGGCCCTAAAACCTGGTTTTCAGCGCGGCCGTATGCGACAAACTAACGGGCAGTTTACGAAGGCGGGCTATTGACGCAGGCAGTTCCCGGTTGAAGGCTACTTAAACTGCAGCGCGGCAAGGGTTTCCTCCCCCGATAGTTCATGCGCAGCATAATAAAGACTCAGGTCCTGCTGCTTATGCGCCCGTTCCAGCTGCAGCAACTCTTTTACGGGGATCACCATGCCCTGGTCTGGCCCCGTAACATTGGCAAAGCTCCATTTCTTTAACAGGCGTCCTGCTTCATCTTTTATTGAAATACTCCTGTTGGTACCTGTATTGGGTGCATGACAATGCCGGTAGTAAATGCGCAGCTGGTCATTATCGCCCGCCTTGCTTAATTGCAATTTCCTCAAACTCAACGGCTGGTTGACCGATTGCTGTAAAAGAAGTTTATTATTCAGGTAGATCTCATAACGATCCAGCCCCAGCTTTGTGGTAAAGCTCAACACGGTAAAACAGCATACCACCAGCGTAAATAATTTAATAAACGGTCGGTTAAATGTAGTAGATTGCATTGTAGATTGTTTTTAGTGAACAAATATTGTTTGCATGTGCCGGATACAATATTAACCAGCAGACAAACGGAGTAAAAAAATAATAGAGCAGCGTCCAAAATAATCGATCAATGCGCATGCAACCCGCCGCCCCTTTCGATGTGTGCATTCCTCTACGATCGATGCCGTTGGTCGATATAATTTTGCAGGAACGGCGGCTTTGATTTTTTTTACACAGAACCATAGATCCATGACCTTGTGGAGTAAAAGCATACCGCTGCCGTTTTCAAAACGACGTATTTCAACCAGCCGGTTCCTGGTGCACAGCGCCTATTGGCTATTGGTTACGGGGTTCTTTCTTTATGAAAAGCGATACCTTATTTACAAGGCCAGCCTTCCCTATTTCTTTGCATGTGTTTCTATACGGATCCTGTTACTGATCGGGATTGCTTATCTTAACCTGCACTTTTTTTTGCCCCGGTATCTTCTGAAGAAACGTTATGGTGTTTATAGCATCGCCCTGCTTTTATCTGTAGCCGGTTATCTTTTGGTGCAAAGCTTTTTTGACTATGTGCTTTATGGATATGTGATCGGTCCGATGCGCAACAGTGACCTGCTGGAAGCATTGTCCTACAACTTTTTCAGCACGCTTTGGTACCTGGCGCTTATGCTGGCACTTAAACTTAGTATAGACTGGTACAGCCAGCAGTTGACGATTCAGAAGATCACCGTGGAAAAGCTGAATGCCGAAGTGGAATTCCTGCGGGCCCAGGTAAATCCACATTTTCTTTTTAACGCGCTGAATAACCTGTATGCCCTCACATTAAAAAAATCGGACGATGCACCCGGCGTCGTACTCAAACTATCGGAGCTGATGGAGTATATGCTGTATGAAAGCAACGAGGAGTACATCCCCCTGGAAAAGGAGCTGGCCTATCTTCAAAACTATATAGAGCTGGAGCGGCTGCGTACGAATCATAAAGCAGATATCCGCATCACGGTTGAGGACGTTACCGGGGGGTGTCTGATACCCCCATTCCTGATCCTGCCCCTGTTGGAAAACGCCATTAAACATGGTCTTGGTACTATTAACAGCGCTGCGTTCCTGCACCTCAATATCCGGGCCGGCACGGCATTGGAAGTACGGCTGGCGAATAGCCGGTGGCCGGCCGCCACAAAAAGGCAGGGAGGCATCGGCCTGCAGAATTTGAGAAAAAGACTGGAACTATTATATCCCGGACGCTATACCCTGCAAACGGAAGAGCCGCCGGGAGCCTACATCGCTTTTTTAAAGATCCTGCTATGAACCTGAGTTGCGTTATTGTGGATGATGAACCGCTGGCCCGGGAAATATTAACGGGCTTTATAGCTCCGCTGCCCGGGGTAAATCTGGCCGGCGTCTTTGACAATGCGCTCGACGCGCTCCGTTTTTTGAAGACGCATTCCGTTGATGCCCTGTTCCTGGATATTGAGATGCCCGAGATCAGTGGTATTGCCCTATTGCGCAGTTTACCACACCCACCAATTACGGTGTTTACCACGGCCTTTCGCAACTATGCTTTTGAAGGCTTTGAGCTGGGTGTGATCGATTTTTTGCTAAAGCCGATTGCCCAAAAGCGGTTCTACCAGTCACTGGAAAAGATTACAGACTTTCTTTCGCTGCAAAAAAAAGAAGCCGGTCTTGAGTGGAGCCAGGAACACGGTGCCTCTATTTTTGTGAAAAGCGGGGTTGAAAAAATAAAATTGGTACTGGCAGATATCCTTTTTATCCAGGGATTAAAAGACTATGCCATTATTTATTCCACCAGGGGCAAAACGGTAGTAAAAGGTTCTGTCAAATCTATGCAGGAGCTTTTCCCGGAGCCGGCGTTTATACGGGTACATAAATCTTTTATTGTGGCGCATAGCCGGATACAGCGTATTTCCAGGAACCGGATCCTGATCGGCGAACATGCTATTCCTATCGGGCGGATATACCGGGAAGAACTGGGAAAGCGGATGCCCGGTTTTTTATAGCGCATGTGGTTTGTTAGCCGCAGATGCGCAGATTTTTTGCCACTGAGTCGCTGAAGAACTGAATGGCCGGATTCGCAGGCGCTCCATCCTCTTTCAGTAGTACACTCGGAGTAACAGAAAACAAATCGTTCTCTAAAGTGTCTCCAACGTTTATACCTTTTTGCCTTTCCCGGCATTCTTTGTGGTTTATGGGCTGCTGAGGCGTAATGCTTCATTTCCGCTTTGCGCCTGCAATCCTGTACCTATCCTGATACCCGCCTTTACCAGGTTGGGGCCTGTTTGCCGGATCGCGTCTTCAAGCGCCACCGGTTCTTCGTTAATAGACATAAGCCAGGGGAAAAAGGCCTGTAACTCCGGGTCCTCCGTATCGGGTACTTTCCCGGCGACGCCGATAACGGGGATGCCTTTTTGCTTTGCCAGCACGGCCACCCCAAAGGGTGCCTTTCCTTCCAGTGTCTGGTGATCGATGGCACCTTCACCAGTGATCACCCAGGCCGCTCCCTGCAGCTCCTTTTCAAAACGGATCTTTTCCAGGAAATAGTTGATGCCATCTACTATTTTTACCTTGCAAAAGGCCGCTAAACCGGCCGCAACACCACCGGCCGCCCCGCTGGATTCCAGTGCATCGATATCTGTTCCTGTCGTTTTTAAAACGATATCCCGCCATTGTTGCAACGCCGCCTCCAGCAGTAACACCTCCCGGGGGCCGGCACCTTTTTGCGGACCAAAAACAGCCGCTGCACCCCTTGCACCCAGCAGGTGATTTTTTACATCACAGAGGATGGTCATCCGTACCCCCTGCAACCGCTGATCCAATCCCGAACGGTCAATGGAATGCAGCTTCGCCAAATCTGCCGGCAGCCATGATAATGCCGTCCCTGCAGCATCATAATATTGAAGTCCCAGGGCACTTAATGCCCCCGTACCCCCATCCACCGTAGCACTGCCGCCGATACAGAGCAGCAGTTCGGCGGCGCCCTTGTCAAGCGCCGCTTTTATCAGTTGTCCGCAGCCAAAAGTAGACGCATGCAACGGATCATATGCTTCCGGGTGCAGCAAACGCAGACCGGAAACATCCGCCATTTCAATCACTGCAGTCCGGGTTTTCCTTACCCATCCAAAGGGAGCCCGGATGGTTCTGCCCAGCGGATCCGTCACTGCCGTAACTACCGGCTCTGCATCCAGGTATTGTCCCAGCAGACTGCCGGTGCCGTCACCGCCATCTCCAACCGGACAACAAACCAACACGCCGGTATAACCGCTCTTCCGGATGCCTTCAGCTAAAGCGGCAGCAACCGCTGCGGCCGGCAGACTGTTCTTAAATGCATTGGGCGCAATAACGATCTTCATCTACAGCAGGATTAAGGATAATATATAAACGGCGAACATTCCGGTAAGGGCCATCCAGATGGTAGCCACACTGTATACCTGCAGCACGGGCTTCAGCTCCTGCCCCGAGAAATTGGTAATGACCCAAAAATAAGCATCATTTACATGCGACACCGCCATTGAGCCGGCACCCATGGCCAGCACCGCCAGTACCCTTCCGTTTTCCGTATCCAATCCCAGGCCAGGTAAAAAAGGCAGTACAATGGAAGCAGCCGTCAATACCGCAACCGTAGAAGAACCCTGTGCCGTTTTGAGGATCACAGCAACCAGGAAGGGGAAAAAGATACCAAGGCTTTTAACGCCCTCCATCCCGGCCAGGTGATCCTGGAGTTTCAGGGCATTGATGACCATCCCGAAAGCACCGCCCGCCCCGATGATCACCAGGATACCGCCGGCCTTTTCCAATCCATGATGCATCAGCCGGCCCAGGGCTCCTTTTTCCCATTTTTGAGGAATGCATAACGCCAGTACCAGGCCAATGGCCAGTGCAATGGCGGGCTCCCCGGCTATGAGTATCGATTGAAGTGTCCGATTACCTTGTGCCGGTATCAGCGCTTTACAGGCGATGAGCACCACCGGCACCAGCACCGGAATAAATGATAATGTTGTAGCGGGTAAGCGCCGGTTCGATTCCGGCAACGGTACTTCCGGGTCATCATTCCCGGTTATTGCCGGAAATTTACGGCCTTTCCATATGGCCCAGTAATAACCGGCGAGCATTGCCGGAACCGCTGCCGGCAATCCCAGCAGAATCACCCGTCCCATTTCCGCATGCAGGGTTCCCACAGCAGCTGTGATGCCCGGATGCGGCGGTATAAAACAATGCACCGCGTAAAGGCCCGTGGCCATCGCTGTACTCATGATGGCCGTAGCCATTCCCGTGCGGCGGATCATGGATTGATTCAGCCCGTTGAGCACCACATATCCCGAATCACAAAAGATCGGAAGTCCCACGATAAAACCGGTAAGACTCATGGCAAAGACCGATCGCCTGCCGCCAACCCATTTAATGATCGCATTCGCCATGGTGGTGGTAGCCCCGTTGGCCTGTAACACCATTCCCAACGCGGTACCGATGGCAATAATAAATCCAAGGGAGCTCATGATCTTTCCAAAACCTTCTTTCATTACCGAAAGGATAGATGTCATCTCCAGTCCACCCAGCCCTCCTGTAACAAAACAAGCCAGGCATAGCGAAAAAAACGGGTGCACTTTGTACCGGATACTTAAAAGAATGATCAGACCGATGCCGGCAAGAAGCGCCAGCACAATAAAAAAAACGGGTGAAGCAAGCATCCGGCAATTTATTATTTTATTCCGAAATACCTGGTCTTCCAACACTACTATTTCCGGCAGCCTCTTTCCGGAAGATTGACCTGTAACAATTCAGGAGTAAAAAAACAACAGAATGCTTCATTCACAATCAAGCCCTTATATCTCCGTAAAAAAAACGGCTGCCCTACCGGAAGAGCACATACCCCGGACGGGGTATACTCAAAAGCCCGTTCTTTTAAGAGAGCCCTTGATACGACTGGCTTTCAGATCCGGAGTTTACAGCCGGCCTGCTTCTTTTTTTACCGAAAAAAAGCGGGTATTCATCGAATTTAATCTGAAAGAAAAACGCCGTCCTGATAGTTTTGTGTATTATTCCATCTGGAAAATAATTCTATGCGGTCAGTTTACATTTCATAGGATTTTTGTCCGTTTTTTTATTTAGCATCTCAAAACAGCGTCACTGCCCGGCTTAGCTATTTTCTGCATCCCTTTGGGGAAGCGCTGAAAAAAAAAGCACGCGGTGGCTCATGGCACCATATTGCGCACACGGTAAATACCGTGGCTCTAAAGACAGGTTTATAATGCAAATTCAAACCCCCGGGTAATTCTTTACATTGGGGGTTTTGCTATTGGATCATTTATTCAGGATCATCTTTTTTTGTGGGCGGTCTCCTGGAGGAAGCCAGTTTTAACAAAATATATTTGTTTTTACATTAAAAAAAATGTATATTTAAAATATATTGTTTAACCTAAAATGGAAAGTTATGGCCAACTATGACGTACTGCGGCTGTTCACCGTCGCCGAATGCGACGCAGTCCTCAAAAAA
>NZ_JASLGT010000014.1 GCF_030150205.1 Niabella sp. | reverse complement strand
CTCCTATGTTTGATTATAAAAAGTTCTTTGAGATATAGATCAAAGTTACCAATAGTTTTGAGTTTAATAAAGGTGAGAGGAGAGTGAGAGCGGGCTGAACGCTAAATAACATTAATAGTATATTGTCTATCAGATATCGCCTCACTCTTTTAATCTCTTCGAGTTTGAACAGAATGTAAGGAATACACAAGTTGTGTGGTATATCCAGGATATCCAGACAGGAGACAAAACGAAGGGAGATTTTTCACTTTATTATTTTATGGAATTAAAACAATATTGGTATGGAAAAAATTGTAAAAGAGGTTTGTGGTATTGATGTAGCCCAGGGCGAGTTGGTGGTAGCGCTGGGGCGGATGACGGGTGATCTAAACGCAGATGTTTACGCGTATAAATCGTTCACTAACAATCAGAAAGGGTTTGAGTTGTTATTAAAATGGGTGAAGAAATTGACCGTTGATTATGTGAATGTTTGCTTTGTAATGGAAGCTACAGGAGTGTATCATCAGAAATTGGCTTATTTTCTTTGCCAGAACGATCAGGTAGTAAGTATCGTGCTGCCTAATAAGATCAGTAATTATTTCCGGACCTTGGATGTAAAAACGGTTACGGATAAAACAGCGTCTGAAGCTATTACGTTGTTTGGATTAAGCAGGAAGTTAGATAATTGGACACCTCCAGATCCATTATTTAGGCAAATACGTCAATTAGTAAGAGAACGCGACCAGCTTATACAAGCTCGAACAGTGGCTAAAAACCAGCTCCATGCCGAGCAGGCGGAAATGCATCCACTGAGAAATACGATAGCCCGGTTTAAAAAGCAGATAGCGCTTTTAGACAAGCAGATAGCAGAGATTGTTGCAGATATCAATGTGTTGATCAAGTCAGACGAAAAGCTAAAAGCGAATATAGCGCTCTTAGCGTCTATCCGAGGGATCGGTTTACTAACAGCTGCTACGGTACTGGCTGAGACGAATGGTTTTGATCTGATCCGCAACAAAAGACAATTGACCAGCTATGCGGGCCTGGATGTGAAGGAGAAACAATCAGGGACATCGGTAAAGGGAAAATCCAAAATATCCAAAAGGGGCAATAAATACTTGCGAAAGGCGCTACATATGCCGGCATTGGCCGCTATTAAACATGATGAACGGTTTAAAGGCATTTTTGCAAGATTAGTGAGTAAGCATGGTATTAAGATGAAAGCGGCTGTAGCGGTGCAGCGAAAACTTCTGGAAATGATGTATACGCTCTACAAAAAACAAGAAAAATATGACAGCGATTATTTAAAAAAGCAAAATCAGCCGGCAGCTACAGAAGTGCAATAAAAAAGTAGAGAGCAATATTAAATAATTGCTCTCTTACACAGGCTGGCATAAAGCCGCCTAAAACACAAAAGTATTAAAAAAATTAAAACTTCTATTTGGTAATTAACACAGAATCTGATAGCTGATAGCCGAAAGCTATTTAAAGCTCAATATTAACCCCGTTTTATATCCAATGATCATGCTTAGCGTATGTTTGAGGTTCCTGGTTCCAAGTCGGGCTTCGGAGGGCGGGACGACCAGGGGGACGGGGGATTTCATTTAATGCCGTAGCTACATCCCCGGCCATATCTTCTGAAAACTGATAACTGATAGCTGAAAACTATTTAAAGCTCAATATTAACCCCGTTTTTATCCAATGATCATGCTTAGCGCATGTTTGAGGTTCCTGGTTCAAAACCGGGCTTCGGAGGGCGGGACGACCAGGGGGATGGGGGATTTCATTTAATGCCGTAGCTACTCCCCGGCTATATCTTCTGAAAACTGATAACTGATAGCTGAAAACTGCTGACTAGGCACTTTATTTTTCTTTCTTTCTCTTAAACTTTCTTAATTTTCTGCCGTCAAAATAGGAATAGAACCGGTCAGCAATGTTTTAATCGCCCCTCCGGGGCTCGTTAAATTATATTTGGCAGGTACTTTTTAAGACCATTGCTTCATTTATAAAAAAGATTGAATGGATAACAGACGCGCATTCCTGAAAAAGTCGATGCTGCTGTCGGGCGCAGCCGGCATTAAAGCCGCCGTTCCGGATAGCCTTTTAAAAGCCTTTTCCATTGACCCCAAACCGGGCAGTACCTTTTTAGACGCCGAACATATCGTGATCCTGATGCAGGAGAACCGTTCTTTTGACCATTGTTTTGGTACTTTACAGGGTGTACGGGGATATAATGACCCCCGGGCCATAACCTTACCGGATCAGAAACCGGTTTGGTTCCAGACCAATGAAAAAGGAGAAACCTATGCTCCCTTCCGGCTGAATATTAAAGAAACCAATGCCACCTGGCTGGGCGCACTTCCGCATTCACGCCACAGCCAGGTAGATGCATTTAATAATGGAAAGTATGATAAATGGCTGCCTGCAAAGAAAACGGGCAGCAAAAAATATGCGGCCATGCCGCTGACCATGGGCTACTATACCCGGGAAGACCTGCCGTTTAATTATGGACTGGCGGATGCCTTTACCGTTTGCGACCAGAATTTTTGTTCGGCCATGACCAGCACAACGCCTAACCGCTCTTTTTTCTGGACCGGAAAGATCCGGGATACGGATGACGGGTATCCCCGCGACAATATCCGTAATGATAATTTTGCACATGCTAAAATGACCTGGAAAACGTTTCCGGAACTGTTGACAGAAAATAATATCAACTGGAAGTTTTACCAGAATGATATTTCCTGTGGCGGCGGATACAAAGGCGAGGAACGGGCATGGCTGTCGAACTTCGGTTGTAACCTGCTGGAGTTTTTTAAAGCCTATAACGTAAAATATACGCCCCGGTATGTTGAAGGATTAAAACAACTGGTAGAAACACTGCCGGGAGAGATCAATCAACTGCAGGAGGAAAGTCCTTCCAGCGAAGAGGCTTCAAAGAAAATAAAAGCGGCACTCAGCAAAAAGCAGGCGGCATTGGATAATGCGCGGGCCGAACTGGAACGCTGGAGCCGGACCAATTTTGAGAAGCTGACCGATAAACAGAAGGAGCTTTTTTACAGTGCGTTTGTCAACAATAAAAAAGATGCACGCTACCGTTCGGTTTCCGAACTCAAATACAGCGAAGATGGCAAAGACCGGATGGTAACGGTTCCTTCGGGGGATATTCTCCACCAGTTCCGTAAAGATGTGGATGAGGGGCGTTTGCCTACTGTGTCCTGGCTGGCAGGCCCGCAGAATTTTTCGGATCATCCCAGCGCACCCTGGTATGGTGCCTGGTATGTTTCGGAGATCCTGGATATCCTTACCAGGAACCCGGAGGTTTGGAAAAAGACCATTTTTATCCTTACCTATGATGAAAATGATGGTTATTATGATCATGTGCCGCCTTTTTCCATTGCAGATAATAAGAAGCCCGGTACTGGAAAATGCAGCGAGGGCATCGATACAGAGGTAGAGCATGTACGGCTCGAATATGAATTGAAACAAGGCATTCCCGAAAAGCAGGCCCGTGAGGCCCCGGTTGGATTGGGATTCCGGGTACCGATGGTCATCGCATCACCCTGGAGCAGGGGAGGCAAGGTATGCTCGCAGTTGTTTGATCATACGTCTACACTGCAATTCCTCGAAACCTTTATCAACCAGAAATACAATAAGAAGATTCATCTCGATAATATCAGTGAATGGCGGAGAACGATTAGCGGCGATCTTACGTCTGCATTCAGTCCCTTTAATGGCGAGCCGGTACGGCAACTGCCGTTCCTGAAACGGGATGCATTTGTAGAAACCATTTATAATGCACAGTTTCAAAAAGACCCGGGAGGCTTTCATCTTTTATCGGCCAGCGACCTGAAGCAGGCGGAAAAAGGCGGCCGGGAACTGCCATTCATGCCCCGGCAGGAGCAGGGAACCCGTCCTTCTCCCGCGATCCCTTACGAATGGTACGTGGATGGAAACCTTTCTGAAGACAAAGCGGCCCTGGTTGTATCATTAAAAGCAGGCACCTCCGTGTTTGGTCAAAAAGCACAGGGCGCTCCGTTTACGGCCTATGCTCCTGTGGCATTTACAGATGAAACCGGGAAGGCGGACCTTTGCCGGAACTGGTCCTTTGCCGTAAAAAAGGGAGATACCCTAAGTTATGAGTGGCCGGTAAAAGCCTTTGCGCAGGGGAATTATCATCTGCGGCTGCACGGACCAAACGGGTTTTACCGCGAGTTCCGGGGCAACCAGCAGGATCCGCCCTTAAAGGTGCTTTGTACCTATGAGATGAACCGGGATCAGCCTACGGGGAATGTGTTATTGCTGTTCAGCAGCTCCGTACCGGTAACCGTTGATATCGTTGACAATGCTTATAAAAATAATACGGTCAGCAAGGCCGTCAACGGCAGTCAGAACCTGGTATTAAATCTTGCAAAAAGCGGTGGCTGGTATGATTTCAGTATAAAGATCAAGGGCAACAACAGCTTTGAAAAGCGGTATGCGGGCAGGGTAGAAACAAAAAAAGAGGGGATCAGCGATCCCTGTATGGGACGTACAGTTTAACCCAGCCGTCCCCAATATACCTTCGTGGCATAATGAATGATAACCTGGTTGCCGGTCTGATACTGATCAAACAGTGTTTTAAGATCGGCAACCATTTCTTTATATCCCGCTCCGTCTTTTGCGGGCATATAGGAGGAAGAAAGCAGGCGGCCTTCAAGTCCTTCATAGGTAAATACCTGCTGGTTGTCAAAAGCCGTTAACGTAACCAATCCCGGGGCAAAGAACGCTTCAATAGCGGCCGTATCAATATTCCGGTGATCTACTTTCTGGTATTGATGGCCATGCCGGACGATGAGTTCCTCATAGTCTTTTTCGAAGGGTGTTACCGTGAGCCGTTCATTCCAGATCAGGGCCAGTCCGCCACCGGGTTGCAGGATCCGCTCAAACTCCGGCCGGCACTGCTCCCTGTTAAACCAGTGAAATGCCTGTCCGGCAATGATCAAACCTACGCTTTGATCGGCAAGGGTAGTGGATTCTGCGGTACCGTCGATTGTTTTGAAACCCGGATACGATTGCAGCAGCTCTTCGCTTTTTTGCCGCATTTCCTGGTTGGGCTCAATGCCCCATACGGTATAACCTTTTTGTAAAAACAATTCGGCGGAGATCCCTGTGCCGGAACCGATGTCTGCCACCGGCAAACCTGGTTTTAGCAGGGCTTCCTGCTCCAGCAGGGCAATGATGGCCGCGGGGTAATGCGGACGGTATTTTACGTAATCTTCTACGCGGTTACTAAAACGGAGGGTGCTGTTTTGCGTCATGCAAAAATACCGGTAGTGCCGGCAGCGCTATGAAGTTTGGGGAATCTTATTGATCTGTCCTGTATCCAAATGTTGTACAATCGCCAGTGACTTGATGCGCTGTACCACAGAAAGAAAATCCCGCATCCAGGAGGCAGACAGGTATTGAAATAATTTGATCTCGTGCAGAAAATACAGGTCGGTATTGGTGATGGTTGACACGGTATGACCGGAATACACTTTTAATAAAAGATTGACCAATCCCCTTGTTATACTATGATCGCTGTCGGCTTTAAAGTAGATCCGGCCATCTTCCTTATAAGCCGTTACCCATACTTTCTTGCTGCAGCCGGCTACCAGGTTCTGATCATTTTTATCCGCTGCCTCCATGGCACCCGTACCATTTGAAACATGCTTTAAATGCCGGAAATAGGAGAATTTATTGACCGCAGCGGCCAGATGCTCAAACTCTGCGATGATTTTGTCTTGCATTCTGTTTATGTCCATGTGCGTAGTAGTTTACAGGTAATCCTAATATGTTTTGAACATAAGATAAAACGTTGAAATGAGCCCGATTCGTATGTGTGTGAATAAATAATATTTGAGCGAACGAATTCATTGGGTATGAATGCCTTCGGAAATGATTATCTTTGGGGATAAGCTATGGATTATAAATGTACACTGGATTCCGCCGACAGCTTTCTGGAATTGCTGAAATCGCATCTGGAAAATCAGCAGAAAGTTTCGCTGTTATCTGATATCGGCGGCTGGGAAAGGGCCGAAGGAATGATCCGGGAGATCGTTCAGCGGGATGGCATACAGTACCTGGTACTGGATAACGGCACTACCCTTGATATTTCAAAGATCATTGCGGTAAACGGTACCTTTAAAACAGATTGTTCCTGTTAACAGCGCAGATATGCTGCGAAATGGCGGGTTTGTTGAAAAAAAATCAACAGATCGGGATCTTATTAGAATTTAATTAAAGCATTTAGCAAGGTGCACGGTTCTTATTAATTTTGCACCTCATTTATTAAAAAACAGTTTTCAGAATGGAAAGAGTCTACAATTTTTCGGCCGGGCCCTGTGCATTACCGGAAGCGGTGTTATTAAGAGCACAAAAAGAGTTATTAAACTACAACAATACCGGGATGTCCGTGATGGAGATGAGTCACCGATCGAAAGATTATATGGCCATTATTGAATCAACAGAACAATTGTTCCGTGAGCTGATGCAGGTTCCCGACAATTACAAGGTATTGTTCCTCCAGGGAGGTGCATCCAGCCAGTTTGCCATGGTTCCCCTGAACCTGATGAACCGGAATAAAAAAGCAGACTATGTAAATACGGGTGTGTGGTCCGATAAAGCGATCAAGGAAGCATCCCGCTATGGTGCGGTAAATGTAGTGGCCAGTTCAAAAGACAAAACATTTAACTATATCCCCAAACTGGATCCGGCTACATTTACACCGGATGCCGATTATTTTCACATTACGACCAATAATACCATTTATGGAACCCGGTTCAATGCATTGCCGGATACCGGCGATGTAACACTGGTAGCCGATATGTCTTCCGACATCCTGTCTAAATACTACGATGTACGGAAATTTGGACTGATCTATGCCGGCGCTCAAAAGAATATGGGCGCAGCCGGAGTATGCGTGGTGATCGTAAGGGAAGATCTTTTAGGAAATGCAATGGAGTTTACACCGGCCATGATGAATTATAAAAATCATGCGGATAATGGGTCCATGTTCAATACCCCGCCCACTTACGGCATTTACCTGTGCAAGCTGGTTTACGAATGGCTGAAAGAGCAGGGAGGTGTAGAAGGTATTGCTGAAGTAAATATTGAAAAGGCACGTGTGTTATACGAATTCCTCGATAATTCTGCATTGTTTAGTGGAACAGCGGCAACAGAAGACCGTTCTATCATGAATGTGCCGTTCATTACAAAAGAGCATGCATTGGATGACCAGTTTTTAAAAGAGGCAGCGGCCGGCGGGTTTGTAAACCTGAAGGGCCACCGTACTACCGGCGGAATGCGGGCAAGCATTTATAATGCAACGCCTTTGGATACCGTACAAAAACTGGTGGATTTTATGAAAGAGTTTGAACAGCGGAACGCATAAAGTTATCTGGATAACAACAGCGATAAAGCCTCTGGTTATTTGCCGGAGGCTTTATTGTTTATCTTTACAGCATGTTGCATCCATTTATTGCCACCATACGCGGGTTTACGGCTTTCCCCGATGCGGAGGCTGATTATTTCCTGTCTCTTTTTTCAGAAAAAAAATACAAACGGGGCGCATTGTTGCTGGAAGAAGGGCAGGTGGCTAATGAAGTTTTTTTTATCATGAAAGGTAGTCTCCGCCAGTATTTTCTGAATGAAGAAGGACAGGAACGCACCTGCAATTTTTCGATGGAATATAGCTTCCTTACCGACCTTGAAAGTTTTTCCCGGAAGTCGCGGTCGGCTTCCAGCATTGTAGCACTTGAGCCAACAACCTGTTTGGTCATTACCTGTAAAGACCTGGTAACAGCCCTGCATACTTCTCCGGCTACTGCCGAATTTTTCAGGATAATTGTTGAAAATGTAGCAGCGGAGAACATCCGCCGCACAAAATCGTTATTGTCGCTTTCCCCGGAAAAACAATTCAGCGATCTGCTGCAGGAAAAGCCCCAGTTACTGCAACGGGTACCTCAACGGTATATTGCCCAGTACCTGGGCATTGCACCGGAAAGCCTGAGCCGTATCCGGAAACGGATGATGGTTCCTCAAAAATCTTAACACAGGTCATCGTTTGAGCAGCGTACCGGTGGTAGGTTTGCAATTATAAAACAAACAACCATGCAAACAATTTTAGGCGCAGGCGGTGACATCGGCAAATTTCTTGCAACAGCTTTAATGGAATATACCAACCGGGTGCGACTGGTAGGGCGGAATCCGGAAAAAGTAAATGAAACAGATGAATTATTTGCTGGTGACCTGCTGGATGCGAAGTTCGTTCAGAGCGCGGTGGCAGACAGTGAAGTTGTGTATATCACCGCCGGATTGCCCTATAACGCAACAATTTGGGAGCAGCAATGGCCCGTGATCATGGGCAATGTGATTGAGGCTTGTGTGCAGCACCATTGTAAACTGGTATTTTTTGACAATGTGTATGCCTATGCGAAAACGGCGATCCCTCACATGAAGGAAGATAGCTTCATCGATCCTCCCTCAAGAAAAGGCCGGGTAAGAACCGAGCTGATCCGGATGTTGGCCGCTGCTGCAGAAACAAAGGGATTGCGTTATCTTATTGCCCGCAGTGCCGATTTTTATGGTCCGGGCGCCCGGAATGGCATCTTAAACCAGCTGGTACTGGATAATTTTAAAAAAGGGCGCAGTGCCAACTGGCAAACCAATGCACATAAAATACATTCCTTCACCTATACACCGGACGCGGCGAAGGCTACAGCCATGCTGGGCAATACAGAATCCGCTTATGGCCAGGTATGGCATTTGCCTACATCGGAGGAGCGCCTTACCGGCAAGCAATTAATTGAACTGGCCGCCGCACAGATGCATATAAAGCCCCGCTATTTTGTTTTGTCGCCACTGCTGCTGGCATTGGGCGGATTGTTTTCCCGCACCATTAAAGAACTCCGGGAAATGCAGTATCAGAACAGTCAGGATTATTATTTTGACAGCTCAAAATTTATAAAGGCATTCGGGGTTAAGCCCACGAGCTATCGTGATGGGATCCGGCAAACGATGCAGGGGAGTGCTCCAACGGTTTAGCGCTCTTTTCCCTTTGTGTTTCTTAGAGTCTTGGAGTCTTCGTGGCCAGGTTTCACGCCACGGCGCAAAGGAGCAACGACGCAATGCCACAGGTGAACATTCCTTCAGTGTTTCAGCGTCTCTGTGGCTTATTTTCACCCGATGACGCAACGGTTTAGGTTCCTTTCCCTTTGTGTTGCTCTGTGTCTTGGAGTCTTCGTGGCCAGGTTTCACGCCACGGCGCAAAGGAGCAACGACGCAATGCCACAGGTAAACACTTCTTCAGTGTTTCAGCGCCCCTGTGGCTTATTTTCACCCGATGACGCAACGGTTTAGCGCTCTTTTCCCTTTGTGTTTCTTAGCGTCTTGGAGTCTTTGTGGCCAGGTTTCACGCCACGACGCAATGCTATAGTACTTATTTTTTCGTGGTCTTTTTCGCAGCTGCTTTCTTTTTAGCGGGAGCTTTTTTTGCTGCGGTTTTCTTTGCAGGTTTTGAAAATGCACCGGGTAATTCAGCTTCGATCATTTTTTTAACCGTTTCCACATCCAGCTGAGCTACCTCTTCCGGTGTATATTTTGAACCGTCTTCCTTTCTTCCAAGCTTCACCATCTTTTTGCCAAAACGGATAAAAGCACCCCAGCGTCCATTTTCAAGAGCGATCTTTTCTTCGGGCCATTGCTGAATATACCGGTTCGATTCCTTCTCCAGTTTTGTGTTGATCAGTTCATCAATGTCCGCCTGGGAAAGGTTATCAAAATTGTAGCGGCGGGGCACATTGATAAAAAGATCATTCCATTTGATATAAGGTCCAAAGCGGCCTTTACCTTTGGTAACGGGCTTTTCTTCAAAATGAGCAATGGGAGCGTCGGCAACCTGTTTTTCGCTGATCAATGCAATGGCACGCTCCATATCAACCGATAGCGGATCTTCTGATCGGGGAATTGAGATAAATTCTTCCCCCCATTTTACATAAGGACCAAAACGGCCTACATTTACGGATACCTCTTTCTCTTCATACGTACCTAATGTTACCGGAAGCTTAAACAGGTCCATGGCTTCCTCGAAGGTGATGGTTTCGATACTTTGCCCTTTCCGTAGGGTTGCAAACCGTGGCTTTTCTTCATCATCGGCATTCCCGATCTGGATCATCGGACCAAAACGGCCCATCCGGGCAATAACCGGCTTCCCGGTTCCCGGATCGGCGCCCAGTTCCCGTTCCCCTTTAATGCGTTCCGCGGTTTCGATGGTATTCTCAACGCCTTCCTTAAACGGATGGTAAAATTCGCCGATGAGTTTATTCCAGGAAAGTTTACCGTTAGCGATCTCATCAAATTCTTCCTCAATCCTGGCGGTAAAGCCATAATCCATAATATTCTCAAAGTACTGTTTCAGGAAATCGGTTACCACCAATCCCAGGTCGGTCGGAAACAGTTTGGCTTTTTCGGCCCCGGTGATTTCGGTATTTTCCTTTTTCGAAAGCTGGTTATCCTTTAAGGTAATGATGCGGAATTTACGTTCCAGCCCTTCCTTATCGCGCTTTTCTACATATTCCCGCTTCAGGATGGTTGAAATGGTAGGGGCATAGGTAGATGGCCGTCCGATGCCCAGTTCCTCCAGTTTTTTTACAAGAGAGGCTTCTGTATACCGGGGCGAAGGACGGGTAAACCGTTCGGTACCGGTCATTTCAACAAGCGGAAGCTGTTGCCCGATGGTTAACGGCGGCAGCATGCCTTCCTGTGCCTCATCTTCCTGGATGTCTTCATCATCGCGGTCTTCCCGGTACAGTTTCAGGAACCCGTCAAATTTTACAACTTCCCCGGTTGCTGATAAGTGCTCTTTATTGGTGGAAATTTCTATTTTGGCCGTGGTCTTCTCCAGCTGTGCATCGGCCATCTGGGAAGCCATAGTACGCTTCCAGATGAGATCGTAGAGCCGCTTCCAATCCGCATTTTCAACCGTGGTATTACTCATGTAAGTAGGACGGATGGCCTCGTGCGCTTCCTGTGCACTCTCGTTTTTATTCTTAAAACGGCGAAACTGGTGATACTGTTCCCCGTACATGTTTTTAATGGTATTGGTAAGGTCTCCAAGCGCCGTATTACTCAGGTTTACACTGTCGGTACGCATATAGGTAATATGCCCGTTTTCATACAACTGCTGTGCAAGCTGCATGGTACGGCTTACGCTATAGCCAAATTTCCGGCTGGCTTCCTGCTGCAGGGTTGAAGTGGTGAACGGGGGAGCGGGACTGCGTTTTCCCGGTTTTACCTGGATGTCTTTTACCGTATAATCTGCATGCAGGCAGGACTGTAAAAAACGTTCAGCATCTGCTGCATTATTAAATTTGGCGCCTTCCGCCTTGAAAGAAATCTTTTTCCCGGCAATATCCGTTGCCGTAAAAATGGCCACAATTTTAAAACTGCTCTGTGGCTCAAAGGCATTGATCTCGCGTTCTCTTTCTGCAATCAGCCGCACGGCAACGCTTTGAACCCTTCCTGCGCTCAGGTTGTTCTTCACGCTTATTTTTCGCCACAGTACCGGGCTTAGTTCAAATCCAACGATACGGTCCAGCACCCGGCGGGCCTGCTGCGCATCTACCAGGTTCATGTCTACATGACGCGGAGCTGCTACTGCCTGCTGGATGGCCGGCTTGGTAATTTCATTAAAAACAATGCGTTTGGTGGTTTTAGGATCCAGTCCCAACACTTCACATAAATGCCAGCTGATGGCCTCACCCTCACGGTCCTCATCCGTTGCCAGCCATACTTCTTCGCTTTTTGAGGCCAGGTTCTTCAGGTCGCGCACCACCTTCTCTTTTCCTTCGGAAACCACATAGCGGGGGTGAAACTGCTTTTCAATATCGATACCCATTCCCGCTTTCTCAAGATCACGGATGTGCCCGAAACTGCTCTTAACCTGGAAGTCTTTGCCTAAAAATTTCTCAATGGTTTTTGCCTTTGCAGGGCTCTCCACGATCAGTAAATTCTTCGCCATATGCTTTTCTGAACAACGCTTTTTATTACCAAATTTTGGGCAAGATTAGAATTTTTTTTTTAAATCCGCTTAATTTTTCCCCGGAGGGGGTGCGTGTTTTTGCTTTTCAGGTATTGCTTTTCACAGATTTATACCATATATTATTATTCTATGATGCCTTCTGTACAGCGCTCCGGCAGCTCCCCGAACAGGATAAAACGAACGATTGTGCGTATCTTGCTAAAGGAATCCGGCTACTTTTTCCAGTATGGCGGAATCGCGATAGATCTTACTATGTCCCAGGCCTTCGGTAAAAATAAAGCGGATATGGCCGGGAGCCATTTGCTGTATCTCGTAGGCTTCCTTTACCGGGGTGATCCGGTCGTCCTTGTCGTGGATCCAGAGAATACTGCTGTGAAGAGCGGGCAAACATCTTTTTATGGTAAACCAGCTCAGGTCTTTACCGCTGAGGCGGCGTACATTATTAAAGAAGTGTTGCTGTATTTCCGGGTCGGTAATGGCCATTTGTTTTAAAAAGACGGCCGCAAGACCGGTGGTGTCGGCAGCGGGAGCAAAGAGTACCATTTTTATGGATGCATTGCGGGGGAGTTCCGAAACCGCCAGCGCTACTGCCAGTCCGCCAAAGGAATGTCCGATATAAGTATCAAAAGGTCCATATTGTTCCGTGAGGCGGGTGATCAGCTGCATATAATCAATAGCGTTGATCTGTTTGCCGCCACTCCGGCCATGTGCCGGTGCATCAAATGCAGTAACCTCATAGCCTTTTTCGATTAGCTGGGGAATGAGGTGCTCGAACCGCTGCGTATGCGAGCGAAAGCCATGTGCAATCAGCAGTTTGCGCAACCCGCCTTTGTTCCAGCGGTATCCCTTTAGGGGTTGTTGCCCGTATACAAGGGAAAGCTGCTCCGCCGACTGCAGCTGCGGGCTGAGCGTATAGCTGGTCTTGCCCAACGGCGTACAAAAAAGCCGGAAGGCATAGTTGCCTGCCCGCTTTTTGGATACCAGCGCCAGCAGGCGGATACGGGTTTTGTAGAGCTCCTTTATAAAATTTTGTAATTTCATCCGTTGAATTTTTATTTTCCACCCTTGGTGGATGTTTTATGGTCGGATGGAACCTGGTTTGAACAGACTCCTGAATCCATCAGGGAGCTCATACACTGTTTCATCAGCGATCGCAAAGGTATTTATATTATGAATATTGTTATAATCGGATCGGGGAATGTGGCAGCGGTACTTGGCCGCAAACTGCTGAAGGCCGGGCATGTGATCCAGCAGGTTTATGGGCGCAATGCGGCGGCCGCTTCAGCACTTGCATACGAGTGGAATACGGAATCGGCCAACTATACCAGCCTAATTCTTAAAACGGCCGATGTATATCTGATCGCCGTGGCAGATACCGCCATAGCAACCATTGCAGCCGACCTGCGGTTAAAGGACAAAATTGTAGCGCATACAGCGGCAGCAGTACCTATGGAAGTATTAAAAGACGTTACAGGTAATTACGGCGTTTTTTACCCCCTGCAAAGTATGCGCAAGCAGCAGGAAAACATTCCGGAGCTAACGATGTACACCGAGGCTTCTAATAAGGACACACAAAAGGTGCTGGACCAGCTGGCGGCGTCAATTACGCACAATCCGGTACACCTGGCAGATCTGGATAAACGGTCGCGGTTACATGTGGCTGCGGTATTTGCCAGTAATTTTACCAACTATTTATTTGACCTGGCGGAGTCTTTTTGTAAAAAAGAGGGCATCTCCTTCAGTGAATTACTGCCGCTGATCCGGAATACGGTGGACCGCCTGGAACGGGAATCGCCCTCCCAGATGCAAACAGGGCCCGCTGCACGGAAGGACCTGGATACGATCCATCGCCACCAGGAGCTTTTGAAAAATTACCCGGAGCACCTGACTGTTTATAACTTTTTAACAGAGGCACTGATGCGGCATTGATAAAATGAGCGTCATTGAATTTAAATCTGACACGGGCGCATATAAAGGTTAACTGTGAAACCGCAGGGAGTGCGCGGTTTTTCGCAAAGGACCGCGAGGACAACATTTGATCTTCCTGCGATCGTTGCGGGTGCTTTGCGCACATTGCTGTTACACTTTAAACCGCAAGGAACCGCAAGGCTTTTTCGCTAAGTGCGCGAAGATATTGAACCCCGTAATCTCCCGTTGCGGTTGTTGCGGATGCTTTACGTTAAGCAGGGATCGCTTCGTTTCGGCGATTCAGCTGAATCCAATACATTTGCATCACCCTTAACAAAAATAAAGATCACATGAACCTGTTGCAGCGATTTCAGCAAATAAAGGTGTTTATATTTGACGTAGATGGCGTGCTGACGAATGGAGACCTGCTGATACTGGAAAGTGGTGAATGGGCCCGCGTAATGCATGTAAAAGACGGCTATGCACTCCAGCTGGCCATCAAACAGGGGTACCGGATCCTCATCGTTTCCGGATCCGGTCCATCAGCGGTACAGGGACGTTTAAATAAACTGGGTATCCGTGAAATTTATTTTGGAATCAAGGATAAACAGGCCTTTATCCGGCAATGGATGCAGGAACAGCAGGCAGCTCCGGAAACGGTGCTGTTTATGGGAGATGATATACCGGATCTGCCGGTGTTTGATATCGTGGGATTATCGGCCTGCCCCGCCGATGCTGTTAGCGAAATATTGCAAAAAGCAATCTTTGTTTCCGGACATACCGGTGGAAAAGGCTGTGTGCGGGAGGTGATTGAAAAAGTATTGCGCAGTAACGGACATTGGGGAATGGATGCGCAGGTCGCTTCCACTTAAATTTAAAAAACCGGATGAAGAAGATAGCTGCATTTCTCAGATTGGTACGTTACCCGAATCTTATATTTATTGCGTTAACGCAGGTGATGTTTCAATACTGCATTTATCATCCCATTTACCGCGACCGGATCCCGGAGGGCGATCGCATGCAATTCATTCTCCTCGTACTGGCATCTGTGTTTATAGCGGCCGCGGGCAATATCATCAATGATTATTTTGATATGAATATCGACCGGATCAATAAGCCGCAGAAAATGATCATTGGTAAATACATCAACCGCCGGTGGGCCCTGGTCTGGCACCTGGTGCTGAGTGTACTGGGAGTGCTGCTGACCGCCGTTGCCGTAAATTCGTTTTCGAGATGGTACCTGGTTGCAGCCAATATGGCCTGTGTGCTGTTGCTCTGGTTCTATTCTGTAAAATTCAAAAAAGAAATCCTGATCGGCAATGTGGTGATTTCACTGCTGACGGCCTGGACGATCATGATCATCTTTCTTTCCAAATTTTCGTTCTCCGATGCCTTTGGTAACGGGCATCCGGGTCAGCTGAAGCTTTTTCGTTTTGCCGTCTTATATGCCGGTTTTGCCTTTATCATTTCTTTGGTACGGGAGGCGATAAAAGATGTGGAAGACATTACGGGCGACCGCAAATATGGCTGCAATACCATGCCGATTGCCTGGGGGGTAAATGCTACCAAGGTTTATGTGGCTGTATGGCTCACCCTGCTGATGGCGCTGCTGCTGGTGGTGCAGTTCTATATCCTTCAACTGGGGTGGTGGCCGGGTGTAGTGTATTGTGTGGCATTGATCCTGTTGCCGGCAGGATACCTCTTCCGGAAACTGATACCGGCTGGTACACCGGCAGCATATCATTACCTGAGCATGGTTACAAAGGGCCTGATGCTGACCGGTATTTTATCCATGGGCATTTTTTATTTTTATCTATAAGTTATAATGGCCAGCAACCGTATTATTTTAGCCTCTTCATCGCCCCGCCGCAAACAGATACTGGAATGGGCGGATGTTCCGTTTGAGATCCGTACAAAAGAAATTGACGAAAGCTTCGACCCGGCGCTGGACCTGCAAGCGGCGATTGCGGATGTAGCCCGGAGAAAAGCGGAAGCCATATTAGAGGGCGTTGCCGGTGATACGATTGTGCTGGCAGCGGATACAGTTGTGGTGTTGGATAACCAGGTGATCGGTAAACCCAAAAGCAGGGAAGATGCGATTGACATCCTTACCCGTTTGCAGAACCGTACCCACCAGGTTATTACCGGAGTTGCGCTGTTAAAGGGTGCACAGGAGGTTCTTTTTTCGGATGTTACAGAAGTAACCTTTCATCCGTTAACACTGCAGCAGATCGTTTACTATATAGACCAATACCAGCCTTTTGATAAAGCCGGATCCTATGCCATACAGGAGTGGATCGGCGTAGTGGGCATAAAAAATATCAACGGGGATTTTTATAATGTAATGGGATTGCCGGTGAGCAGAATATTACAGGAAATGCGTAAATTGCAGTACAAGTTCGCGGAAGACGAATGAGTATTTAATAACCAAGAAAAATAGCAACCTATGAACGAACAGCTACTCCAGTATATCTGGCAGTTCCAGTATTTTAATGCCCGGTCTTTAACAACAACAGACGGAACCCCCGTGCAGGTATTGAATGTAGGCCTATTAAACCGGAATCAGGGGCCGGATTTTGAACATGCACGCATCCGTATCGGAACCACCCTTTGGGCGGGCTCCGTCGAATTGCATCTCAAAACTTCAGATTGGAACCGCCACCTGCATCAGCACGACCGTAACTACCGGAAAGTGATCCTCCATGTGGTGTATGAAGATGATGAGGCCGGCAACGGCGCATTGCCTGTTGTTGAGCTAAAGACGCTGGTTTCAAGAAGCCTGCTGAACCGGTATGAAACGTTGCTGCATGCACAATCTTTTATTCCCTGTGAAAAGCTGATCGCGACGGTGCCGGATATCATTCTTAATGTATGGAAAAGCAGGCTGGTGGCAGAGCGATTGATCCGGAAAGGAGCGGTCATTGAAGATTACCTGAAAGCGAATCATCAGCATTGGGAGGAAAGCTTTTGGTGGCTGCTGGCAAAAAATTTTGGACTTCCGGTGAATGCAGATGCCTTTGAAGCCATTGCAAAAAGCCTTCCGGTAACCTTACTGGCCAAACATAAACAACGGATCCAGCAACTGGAGGCCTTGCTGCTGGGGCAGGCCGGGTTGCTCAACGACCATTTTGAGGATCCTTATCCGGTGATGTTGCAACGGGAGTACCGGTTTCTCCGGAAAAAATACAACCTGTTACCGGTGGCACACCCCGTACATTTTTTACGGATGCGCCCCGGCAGCTTTCCCACGGTACGCCTGGCGCAGCTGGCAGCCGTAATTGCCGCATCGGCGCATTTGTTCTCAAAGATTATCCGGGAAGATGTTTTAGATACCGTTCGGGAATGGTTTAAGGTAGATGCCAATGATTTCTGGCATTATCACTACATATTAACTGAAGCAAGCCCGATGAAAATAAAATCGATCGGTGCTTCAATGATCGATAACATTGTGATCAATACCATTGCCCCGTTGCTCTTTGCCTATGGAAATGTATACGGTAGAAATCATCTGAAGGAAAAGGCTATCCGGTGGCTGGAAGAAACAAGACCGGAAAAAAATAAGATCACCAGGGGATTCGAATGCCTGGGACTGGTGAGCCAGTCGGCAATGGATTCGCAGGCGTTTATTGAATTAAAGACCCGGTATTGCGATGCCCGTAAATGCCTTTACTGCGCAGCGGGGAACTGCCTGCTTAAAAGGGAAAAATAAAATCACCGGGAATGACCCCGCTATAAAAAAAGAGCTGTATCAGCATCCTGATACAGCTCTGTATATAATCGCAGCAATAGCTGTTAACGGCGTCTGTTGCCGCCCCGGTCGTGGGCATAGTCGTTGTTCCGGTTTACCCGGTCATAAATTCCCCTGTCCCGCCTGTTATTATGAGCGGCATAATCTCTTATCGATACCTGTGTGTGATCATAACGGTACCGGTTATAACGATTCCAGTGAGCGTTATTATCCCGCCATGGATTGGGCGAATTGATCACTACTTTATAGGTGTTATAAAGATTGACATTTGCAAACTGACGGGGGAGCTGTCGGGTAGTTACCCAGCTTCTCCGGTCCTGGTAAATATAGGTCCGGTTATATACGTCGTAATACGCATTAATCTCAGGTAAATAGTAATAACGGGCCTGGTTATATCCGTGAGGACCCCATTGTGGCTGATTGCCGATATTCACATGAATATTCACCTGGGCACTGGCAGATTGTACTGCGGCCATTCCGCTTACCAACATCATTACAATGAATAACTTTTTCATAATGACCTCCTTTGTTTTTTAATAAATGTGGTTCTGATATAAAGACGAGCTTCAAAAGAAAAGGTCTGTAAGACAAGCGTTAATAATTTACTAAGGTTGGTTAAATCGCATGTTTCGTGTACCGGTACAAATCCCAGGCTTTTTTTAACGCAACGGCCGCAAGGATTTCGCAACGTTCGCCAAGCGCAGTGATATACGTGTTGACCGTATTGCCATTGCGGCCCTGGCGGATTCTTTGCGCACATTGCGTTTAAGCTTTTACTACAGAAAGAGGGCTATCAACAAGCTCAGGAGGCTTGCTCCCATGTATCCAGCACATCCACGATGGAAGGGTAGGCCTGCGTCTTATATGCCGCAATCTGTGCAGGGGCCACCCAGCCGATTTCAGTAATGTCTTCTTCGGTTTGCGGAACCAGTTGTTCCGTAGCCGTTCCTTTCATCATAAACCAGTGCGATTCCTTCAGGATATGATGGGTGCCCTGTTCATAGGTATGATAGGTAATGAGCAAGGGAGCGCCCAGTTCAACCTGCGATAGTCCGGTTTCTTCTTTTACCTCCCGGAGGGCACAGGCTTCAATGGTTTCGCCTTCATCCAGTTTTCCTTTAGGAAGATCCCAAAAGCCACGGCGGTGAATCATCAGCACTTCCCCGCTTTCATTTAACACCAAACCGCCGCCCGCCCGGATGATCTCAAACTTCCGGAAAAAAGCATGTTTCAGCTGCTCAAAATCCGGGTGAACGAAGATGCCGGTTTTGATTTCCGGAAGGGTCAGCTCCCGCAGCATTGCCTTTATGGAATGTGTATCCAGTTCATCGATCAGCACCGTTTCGGGATGGTGCAGCAGCTCTTTTAAATAGGCATCAGGCTGGTCGCAGAGATAGAGTACTTTATCATGGGTGTGTATTTTAATTTGCATATAATTTCTGTTTTATAAAAGATGCGCTTAATTTTGCAGCCTAAATTTAGGGAGCTATTATGAACGATGCAAAAGTAGTTGCAGAAAAGTTACTGCAGGTAAATGCGGTAAAATTAAGACCGGAAGCGCCTTTTACCTGGGCAAGCGGCTGGAAGAGCCCGATCTATTGCGATAACCGGAGCGTGCTGTCGTTTCCGTTTGTACGCGATTTTATTAAAAGCGAAATGTGCAACGTTCTGTTTGAGCAGTTTGGTGATGCTGATTGCATTGCGGGGGTAGCCACCGGTGCGATCGCCTGGGGCGCCCTTGCTGCCGACCAGCTGAAATTGCCTTTTATTTATGTACGCCCCAAGCCCAAGGAGCACGGACTGGGCAACCAGGTAGAGGGATTGTTTGAAAAAGGACAGAAGGTTGCCGTGGTAGAAGACCTCGTAAGTACCGGTAAAAGCAGTCTGCAGGCCGTAGATGCACTGGAAGCTGCGGGCCTTGATATCGTAGGAATGGTATCGATCTTTACTTATGATTTTGCCGTGGCACAGGCCGCTTTTGCAGATCGCCAGATCAAGTACCATCCCCTTACCAGCTACCCCGTATTATTGGAGCTGGCACAGGAAAAGGGAATGATCAACGAAACGGATGCTGAATTGTTGCTGAAATGGCGGGAAGACCCGGCAAACTGGATGCGCGGTTAAAATTTAAACTGACTTAATAAATCATTCGAAGCCTTTTTCCCGCTGTACCGCAGCGGGAAATTTTTTATAACCCCACCCTTACTCAAACGGGCATTTCCATCCAGTTTGATGTTTACTGAATCCCGTGTGATCAAACTGAGGGAATTCGCCAGCAGGTCTTTCATATTTACTTTTAAACGTACGGGAACCGAAAAATCGCTCCGTGCCGGTATTTTTACATCTTCATTCAGTAGAAAATCGCCAATATAAATATCCTGTATCCAGGCCTTACCTCCGGCATTGTTCAATAAGGCACCCAGCTTGTTAGGATTATTGAAAATAAGATTCATTTCCATGGTCGTCTCATTCATACCGATCTTGCCCATTTTTACATTATCAATGCCTACGAATTTTATATCCTGGTAGCGCATACAGGAGGGCAGGAGCAAAACAGCAATGGCCAAAACAAAAAATAACCTCATTCTATTTGATATTAATAGGGAGCAAATTAAGTGCATTTGCCGAAGCTGCGAAAAATGTGCTGTTAAAAGTATACCGGTACTGCCATTTTTTTTAGTAATTAAAATGAAGCGACCGTTCGAAAAAGTGTCAATATTTTTATCTTAATATAAATTGATTAAAATATTCATTTTTATAAAATTGTATCTCTTTATGTTCTTTTTAAAATAGTGTAATAATGAAGATTTTAGGTTTGGAATTGCCTGTATTCAAACTTGTTTGAACAATATAATTTTTGTACCGTATTTAATTGATAAAAAATAACTTGTATTAAAAGTATCTACTTTTTATTTCTATAGGCCAAGCATGCAGTTTTTTATGAATTCAACCTGCGGAAATTCATTTATATGAAAGACTCAAAGGGCCTGGATCTAAGAAAATGAAGTATTTGGTGCGGGCTTCTCAAGGTATTTTATTTGGGATAGCTTAAGCGCTCCATTGTTCCTGACCATCGGCAACCTAATGCCGTTTACCCAGGAGACCGAAAATATACCTGCTCAAGACTTTGGAAGGGATGAACTTGAATTGCCGGGGGGCGCTCAACAAGGATTTCGGTAATAAACCATGCGTTTCACACCTGGTTAATCTGATTTAATTCCTCAGGATTAAAAATACATCCTGTAAAAGCTTCGTTCCAAACACTTAAGGAAACACATTATTGATTGGCAATTACCAGAGACGTTGCATCAGCTGGCTGGTATTGCGGTCATTGTTAAACGAGGTTTCCACCAATGTTTTTCGCAGCTGGATCTCTTCATCTTCAAAAGGCTTATAATACAGCTGGGATATGATTGATGCGATGGCGTTGGAGTTACTACCGATATGGCAGGCGCTTTCCAGCCCGGTTCCGGTTACCATGGATGGAGTAGTGACGCAATGACGGCCGGAAAACAATGAATGTAAAAGTTTTAGGCGTATTCCTGTTATATTTTTATTGAAGCAGGGTAATACGTTGATATGGGCCTTTTGAACCAGGTCGTTGATCTCCGATTCGCTGGGATTGCTGATGAGGCAGGTATGCTGACAAAGCGCGGCGGCTTTCTGCAAGGGGCGGCCGGGATCTTTTCCGGCAATAATAAACGGTACCCGAACTTTGTTGAATACTTTGCTGAGCAGCCATAATGCGGCTTCTTCATTTTCGGCCACCGAAAGATTGCCGTGAAAAAGACAATGCGTACCCATGCCTTCGAGGCTGTTTACCTTTTGCCAGGAGGGGAAAGTGGGCAGCAGGAATACATTTTCAAATCCCTGAGCTGCAAAAAAATCGACATCGGTTTCCGAAACGCAGGCCAGCTGGATGTTTTTAGGAAGCGTAGGTACGTATTTTTTTATAAGCCGGCTTTCCGTTTTGTAGTAGAGTTTTTTAAAGAGATCGGAGGTGGCCCGGGCCAGTTCCTTGTAGTAGACCTCTTCGTTATTGTGCATCCGCACACAAATAGTACGGTCTGTATGTGCTATAAAAGGAATAATGCCCGTGCAATGCAGGCCTTCCAGCAGCACCGGGTAATTGTCTTTACACAGCTGTTCCTTCAATGCTTCATTGATACGTGAAGAAACAATATAGGGCAGGGAAAGGTTCAGGCATTCCGTTTTTTTTCTGCGTTCGTAAACATGTACCGATTCGCAAAAAATGTTCAGTTCCCGGGGTATACCCCGCTCATTATAACTGAAATAATGCAGGTGTACCTTTATGCCCAGCCGGTGAAATGCCCGGATGCGGTTCATCATATCGATCACGCCTCCGTAATCGGCCGGCCATGGCACATCCAAACAAACAATATGCAAGTGTTGCTGCATTACAAATAAGGTTCGTAAATTTTTATCAATACCCGCTTTTCCTGGTTCCAGTTCAGCTCTTTTTGTGCATTTAATACATTTATCCTGACTTTCCGTATGCTTTCGGCATCATCCAGGAAGCCCGCTATTTCAGCGGCCATTTCTCTTGGGGTACGGTTATTTAAACAAAATCCAACTCCGTATTGTTCAATAATCCTTTTTACCTCGGGTAACGGGGTTGCTGCAACCGGTATACCTGCTAATATATAATCAAAAAGTTTATTGGGCAAGCTTACCAGGAAATTTTCATCGGTGAACCCGTCCAGTGAAAGTCCGAGTTCTGCATGTGGGGTATAATTCTTCAATTGATCCGGTGGCAGTTTATAGATCATTTCCACGCGGTTCTCAAGGTTCCACTCCGTCCGTTTTTGCCGGATCTGCTCCCATAGCAATCCGCCACCAATATAAACCAGGTAATAATCCTCCGGGAGATATCGCATCATCTCCAGCGATTCCATGCCACCACGTCCGTGATTGATGCCCATTCCCTGCATCAGCAGCACCCGCTTGCCCGTCCAGGCAGCAGGACGCGGGATTGCGGAAGGCGGAGGAGGCACCGGGAGATTGCGTACCACGGAAATGGGGGTTCCGTATAACGCCTGGTATTTGGCCTTTACAGCATCGCTTACGGTATATACAACGGGGAGCCGGGGAAAAATGGCATCTTCCAAACGTTTCCAGATCTGCTTTTTTGCGGGGGAATCTGCCAGTTCCGGCACCCCGGTAAAATATTCGTGCGTATCATAGAACAGGAACTTTTTCCGCCATTTGGAGATGATATAGTTGGGTGCAAGCGTGTCCAGGTCATTGGCCAGCAGGTAATCGGTTTTGCAAAACAACAGGCGAAAAAACAAGCGCAGGTTAAATTCGGCATACTGCCAAACGCCTTTTCTGAAATAACAACGCATCCTGCGCGCCTGAAAAGGGTAGGTGCCCAGGGAAAGACTATTCCCGAATGCCCGGCCGATAAGGAACACGTCAAAACCCATTGCTTCGAGCGTTGTGCAGATCCGTATCACCCGTTGATCGGTCGTTATTTCAGATATTACGGATACGGTGATGCGCTTTCGCTTCATAACGGAATTTACAGAGAATCTGATAAATGATCGCAAATGTTCTGTGCGGCATTGCCATAGCCGAAGAGCGCGGCTTCAAAACCTGGCTTCAGCTGGTCAAGCCGGGTAAAGGCATGTAGGATCGCGTCTTTATTGGGGCCGCAGGCCAGGCCCGCTCCGGACCGTATAATCTCCGGCCATACAGGACGTTCCATAATCACCAGTGATGGCTTTTCTGCAAAGTAGGCTTCGCGGCTTACGCCGCCGCTATCGGTAATAACAAGGCTGGCCTGTTTGATAAAGGCCTTCATTTGCGGATAACCCAGGGGCGGAACTACCCGGAAGGACACGGTGGCCCCGGTTTCCGCTATTTTCTTTTGGGTATGCGGATGCAGGGGTACAACTACGGGTATATGGCGATGGAGGGTATTCAGCGCCTCAATGATTGCTTCAAGATGTTGCTTTATAAGAATGTTCTCTGCACGGTGAATGGTGCAAGCCACATAGGGAGCCGCTTCCAGGCGGAAAGAGGTATCTTCTGGTATTTTCAGATAGGCATCCAGCATCAGGTCGCCGGTAAATACAGGGGTTGCCCTTATTGATGTACCAAAGCCCTCTGCCTTTAGTGTTTGCAGGTTGTGCGTGGTGCAGCAATAATGCACGGATGACAGGCGGTCGGCCACCAGCCGGTTGATCTCTTCCGGAGCCTTCAGATCCCCGGTGCGTACACCGGCTTCAAAGTGATGCAGGGTTTGCCCGGTGCGCGCTGCAGCCTTTGCGGCCGCATAGGTGGTATTGGTATCGCCATATATAATAACGGTATCCGGCTTTTCCTTGGCAAGATATTGTTGGATCTGCCGGGTAGTATGCGCTATAAAAAGATCCGGGTCCGTATTCTCCACCTGCAGCCGGATATCCGGAGCCGGCAATGCCAGGTCATCAAAAAACACACCGCTCATTTCATGACTATAATGTTGTCCGGTATGCAGGATCTGCTGCCGGGCTATTTTCCGCGCTGCGATTGCCTGGTATAAAACAGCCAGCTTGATAAACTGGGGCCGGTTCCCCACGATGTGAATGATTTGCTTCAAGAAACAAATATAATACCCCTGCAGGGAATGAAAAAGGGAAATAGTTAACGGAGCGCTATGAATTTGAAAATTTGAGAATGTGGAAATGTGATAATGAGGTAATAGTAAATAGGCAGTAGTCAATGGGGAACCCAAAAAGTAAAGACCAAATTGCAAAGAATAAGAACCGGAGCCTCAGATAGCTTTCAGTGATCAGTTTTCAGTAGATACGGCCGGGAATGCAGCTCCTGCATTAAACGAAATATCCGTCCCCCCAGGTCTTCCTGTCTGGTGAAAGCCCGACTTGGAACCTTATACGCTAAACAGTTTTCAGTTATCAGCTATCAGTCATCAGTCGATACTGCTGGGGATGCAGCACTGGCATCAAACGACATTGCTCCTTAGACTTGAAACATGGGTTTAGCCCCCCGGCTTTCAGTCTTCAGTTATCAGTTTTCAGTGATGCCGATGGGGATGTAGTTCAACATAAAACGAAATTCGATGATCTTTTTATCCTGAACGCAAGCATCTGATAACTGATTGCTGATAGCTATCGAGAAATAAGCCTTCAGCCTTTAGCTAGCTCTCAGCGTCTCCCGTCCGGTATACCAGATCTATAGGGATCTGCATTGAATGACAATCTCCTTATCCTGAACGCAGCATCTGATAACTGATTGCTATCGAGAAATAAGCCTTCAGCCTTTAGCTCTCAGCGTCTCCTGTCCGGTATACCAGATCTATAGGGATCTGCATTGAATGACAATCTCCTTATCCTGAACGCAGCATCTGATAACTGATTGCTGATAACTGATAACCAGAGACGAGCATTCAACCCTCAGCATTTAGCGTTCAGCAGTGTTTGTCTCCAGTTCGGAAATAATAGGTCTACAGATGATCTGCATTGAAGCATTGCGCCCCTTACCCGTCCGGAATCATCTGATAACTGATAACTAATAACTGATAACTGATTGCTGATAGCTATTTACTGTCCGCCCATTCCCTGCATACCGCTCTGCATGCTTTCCTGCTCGCCTTTCATGTTCTTGCGTTTGAACAGGGACGCATCGAATTTTCCGAAGCGGTAGGCAAAGTTTAACCGGAAAAACTGCTGATCGCGGGTGCGTACCTGGTGCTGACTAAAGAATTTCGAGCTGGTATAGATATCATTTTTCCGTGTTTTAAAGATATCATTTACACTAAGGGTAACCGAAGCCGCTTTTCCTTTCAGGAACTCATACTTTAACGCGGCATCAACACCGTAATTGGGCATGGTATATCCCTGTGCGTTGCCGCTTACCGTACCGCCCATAAATCCACGGCCGCCGCCTCCGGAATTATTGCTGCTGCTGCCGCCCGGAGCCAGTACGGTTTTGGAATTATAATCACCGGATAACTGCAGCGTAAAGTTTGCCGGCAACTTAAAGTCATTATTGATCTTGCCAAACCAGCTGTAGATCTGGTCTGCAGTAGGAATCGTCGGATCGTCGATGGTGATCTTTGAGGTATAGATGTTAACATTACTGGTCAGATCCCACCAGGGGGTAAGCTTATTTTTACCAACCGCTTCAAAACCGCCCACAAAGCTGGAATTGGCATTGATAAAGGTATTGATCAGTACCGGCCGGCCGTTGATCGGATTGACATCGGGCGACTGGTACCGGGTAATGAGACCCGATGTTTGTTTATAATATACGGAAAGGATCAGGCTGTTGCTCCGGTTAAAATTATTGGAGTATGACAGCTCAAAGGAATTGGTAAACTCTGGTTTAAGGTTGGGATTTCCTTTATTAAGATTGAGCGAGTCTGAATAGTCCACAAATGGAAACAACTGGAAGAAGCCCGGCCGGTTAATGCGGCGGCTGTAGTTCAGCTGAAGGTCTTGCTGATCATTGAGCTTCTGGGTTAAGAAAACACTTGGGAACAGGCTGATGGGATATTTGATATTGAAATGTTGACTATTGTTCGTGTTAGACACCACCGTACCATCGTAATTGGAGCTTTCAACCCTTAAGCCCAGCTGATATCCAAACCGGTCACCAATCTTGCTGGAGAAGTTTCCGTAGGCGGCTAATACCTGGTCTTTATAATTGAACTGGGAAGAGAGCAGGGGCTGTAATACGGAAGAACCATCTGCCAGTATATAATACATATTGTTTATACTGGCTACTTTTGATTGGTTGATACGCACACCTGCTTCCAGTTTTGATTTATCCGACAGCGGATTGGTATAATCGGCCTGGCCCGTTATCCGTTCATTATTGCCATTGCCCAATTGCTGCTGGCTGAAACTCCGGGTTTGAGGTCCGGAGATATTGTCGAAAATGCGGTTGCTGATGGCCGTATTATTATCGTTCTTGCTTTTATTGTAATTAAAATCTGCCGTAAGCTGGTGCCCGGTTTTTGGAAAATTATGAACGTATCCAAGGCTTCCTCCGAGGTTGCGGAAACTGAAATTACCGTTGGATTCACGAATGGTTTTGGAATGTGCTTCATAATTAGCATTCGTGGAGATGGTGTCTACAAACAGGTCGCTGCCTGTATAATTATTGAATTTTCCCCGTACGCCCATCCCGGAAACGGTAATGGTATTGCGGTTATCCAGGAAATAATCAAAACCGGCCCTGCCAAACATAAAGGTACCGTCTCCAACATTATGATCGGTTTGCAGCAGGTTCAGGCTTGTATCATTTAAAAAGGTTTTTCTTTCAGTGGTTCCGTCAGAAATGGATTTGCGCTGGCCATAGTTGGCATTGGCAAATACATTGAATTTGCCCTGGCGGACGTTGATATTGCCACCGAAATTGGCCTTACCCCGCTGATCGATGCCGGCTCTTACATTACCGCTGTAACCCACCCGTTTTGTTTTCTTCAGCACAATATTGAGGATGCCCGCGGTTCCGCCGGAGGCGTCGTATTTAGCCGAAGGATTCGTGATCACTTCAATGGTTTCGATCTGGTCGGAAGGGATCTGATCCAGCGTAAGGGTAGTGGGGCGCCCGTCCACAAAGATCTGGGGGCTGCTGTTGCGGATGCTGATATTGCCATCGATATCCACGTTCACGGAGGGGATGTTCTTCAGGAGATCCGTGGCCGTACCACCTGCAGCCATCAGGTTGTTTTCTACATTATAAACCTTACGGTCGATGCCCAGGCTTACAGAAGGCTTGGAGCCCGTTACGGTAACCGAAGAAAGGGTTTGATTGTCGATGCCCAGCCGGATATTTCCAAGATCCTTATCCAGGTTGCCCAACAGGGAGGCCATATCTTTGCTGCCTTGTTTCAGCTTGGCAGGATCAATAAAACTGAATGGTTTTCTATAAGCGGTATACCCGATGCCGGTGATTTCAAGCAGGTACCGGCCCATTACAGGCACACCTTCCAGGCGGAATTCTCCGTTGGCCCTGGTGAGCATGCCGGTAACTACCGTGGTTTTATTTTGCCCGGAAGCGGAGTCTTTCTTTACCAATAGCAGCTGAATGGATGCAGCGTCAATACCTTTGCCGGTGGCAGAATCAATCACTTTTCCATAAAGCGATCCTGCAGGCATCTGACCATTCTGTGCATAGATTCCGATGGCTAATAAGAGCATCAGCCCCAGGAAGAATTGTTTTTTCATCAAAAATTATATTTAGTGCGTTAGACGGTTAATTAATAGAATACTTGTTACGGGGTAAAAAAAACAATGATCCGGTATCACATATTAAATAGAGATATCAGCGGATCAGGAAAAAGAATAACAGGTTTACGAGGCCAATGACCAGTCCGAAGAGCAGTCCCGCATTCCGGTATTGCCGGAGTTGCAGGCCAGCTTGTTTTTTAACGAGAGCAGATACCGGGTTCTTCTTCAGCTGCCGGGTTACGATCTGTTCGGGGTTCAGCGCTGTTTTCAGGTTCCCGGCGATCTGAAGCATTACCTGGGGAAAAAGCAGTTTTAGCTGATTGATAAATACTTCTTTTACCTTATCGGTAGTTTTATTGCCGATAAACATGGCCAGCATCGGGATCTCTTCTTTTAGCTTTACGTTCAAAAAATCATCAATATGTTGCTCTATAGCGGGCATGGCTTTTTCGATCAGTTGCGGATCACTGATCTTTTCTTCAATATTAAAAGATCCGCTGACCATTTCGCCAGCCAGCCGGCCTGCTTTTTCAGCCAGCTGCGCATCCTGCTGAGGCAGGTACTGGTTCAGAAAATAATTGCCTGCTATAACATGAAGTAACCAACCGGTGAGGGCAGAAACAGGAAGCAGGAGTAATAACCAAGAAGACATAAAAATGAATTTTGTCGTGAGGCGCTTACAAAAAAACCCCGAATAATGATTCGGGGTTTGATCGGGGTGGCTAACCGGGTTCGAACCGGCGACCCTCAGAACCACAATCTGATGCTCTAACCAACTGAGCTATAGCCACCATTCAACGGGCTGCAAATGTAAATAAAAAATGAATATAAACAGGAAGAAAATAATTATTTGACAGCAAATATTTTTAATGAAGTAATTTTAACAGGGAAAATTTACCAATTTATTGTCTTAAAAAAAACAACGAAATACGTAAGTCGTCGTTTTAAAATATTATTTTTGGGAAATGCGTGGTTTGTTAAAGTATATATTGAATATGAAAAGATTACCTTTTGTACTGTTAATTATATTGCTGACAGGATCCTTTTTTGCGTTTAAGTCATCGGTAGCCCGTACACCTCCGGGTAAATATGAGCAAATTATGGGCCTGGTAGGACAGCTCCTGGAGCAGGGACATTTTAGTCCGCAGAATATCGATGATAACTTTTCAAAAAAAGTGTTCGACAAGTTTATGGACGACCTTGACTTTGAAAAGAATGTTTTCCTGAAATCCGATTATGATTCGCTGGCTGCATTGTATGCCACACGGATCGATGATGAAATAAAAGGGGCACCGGTTCGGAGCTTTCTTGCAATCTCTTCCGTTTTTGACAGAAGGATCCAGGAAACGGCAGGATGGAGTAAAACCATTCTTGCAAAGCCGTTTGACTATACCGTAAATGAGTCCATTACCCTGAACACGGATAAACTGCAATACCCGGGCAGCAGCACAGAGCGCGAGGATCGCTGGAGGAAGAAATTGAAATACCTGGCACTGGAACGATATGTAGACCTGCAGGATGAGCGGACTGCGAATAAAAATGAGAAGGGTTATGTAGTGAAAAGTGACACAGACCTGGAAAAACAGGCGCGTAGCCGGACCGATACCGTCATCGGGAGGTTGTTTGAGCGCTATAAGGCGAAGTACCGCGATGACGACAAGTTTGATATGTTTATGAATGCCATTGCCAATACAATGGACCCGCATACCAGCTTTATGGCCCCGGTTGACAAACGGTATTTTGATGAAGAGATGAGCGGCGTATTCTTTGGTATCGGGGCTGCGCTGATGCAATCCGATGGAAAAATAAAAATAACCTCTCTGAATGCAGGAAGCCCTGCGGAAAAATCGGGGCAGCTGCAAACCGGTGATATTATTACCAAGGTGGCGCAGGGTGATGGTCCGGCAGAGGATCTGATGGGCTATAACGTGCAGGATGCAGTGAAGCTGATCCGTGGTAAAGAAGGTACGATTGTAAAACTTACCGTGCGTAAAACAGATGGTGTGGTAAAGGTGGTGCGCTTAAAAAGAGAAAAAATTGAAAACGACTTTGATACCTATGCCAGAAGTGCGGTGATCAATGATCCGGTAAAACATACCCATGTCGGAATTATTTATCTGCCGGAATTTTATGCAGCTTTCGACGATCCCAACGGTCGCCGCAGCTACCTGGATGTGGCAAAAGAGGTACAAAAGCTGAAAGATGCCAAAGTAGACGGCATCATTATCGATCTGCGTTATAACGGGGGCGGCTCTTTATTTGATGTAGTAAATATGGTAGGTCTTTTTGTAGGGAAAGGGCCCGTAGTGCAGGTAAAAGGCCGGGGCAACCGGGCTGAAGTGCTGGATGTAAAAGATGAATCGGTGTTGTACGATGGTCCGCTGGCAGTTATGGTAAACGAGTTCAGTGCTTCGGCTTCCGAAATATTTGCGGCGGCTATCCAGGATTATGGAAGAGGGGTGATCATAGGCGGAACGTCTACTTTTGGTAAGGGAACCGTACAAAGGAATTTTGGCCTGGATGCCAAAAATGGTATTACATACGGAGAGTCTGACCTGGGAACCGTAAAGCTGACCCTTCAGAAATTTTATCGGGTAAGCGGTGGTTCTACTCAATTGAAAGGTGTAGAGTCCGATATTGTGCTGCCCAGCTATATGGATGTACTGAAGCTGAAAGAAAAAGATAATAAAGATGCCCTGCCTTATGATGAAATAGCAAAGGCCAGTTATTTGCCCTGGAGGAGCGCCTGGAACATGCCTGAGATAAAGACACTGAGCGATCAGCGCCTGAAATCGGATTCTTCCTTTAAGGTTATTAAAGACAACAGCCAGTGGCTGGTACGGGAGAATGATGAAAGCTCACTGAATATCGATGGCTATCGCAAAGAGCGGAAGGCGATCAAGGAAAAATCGGAGCAGATGAATGCTGCGCAGAAATTAAAAAATAAGATGGATGTAACCCTTATTCCGTCAGAGGCTAACAAATTTGCGGGTGACAAAACCAAGCAGGAAAGGGCCAACCAATGGTTAAAGGGATTAAGTGAAGACATCTATCTGAACCAGGCTGCAGATGTGGTGGATGATATGGTAAATATCGACCGGCTGGCCAAGAACAATGCCCCGGCGCAGCATCCCTGATCATTCGTAATACGATCATTCTTTATTAAAATATAAAAAACCGGCTGAAAGGCCGGTTTTTTTGATATAGATGATTTGGTTTACGCTGTATTAAAAAACAAGTTTATTCAAATAAGCGGCTCCTTCCTTTACACACTCGATGGGCGCTTTTTCGTAAGCTTCCTGTTCCAGGATATAGTGTTGCATACCCTCCTTGCGGGCTGCTGCCAGGATGGTTTTAAAATCGATCGAACCGGTACCTACGATCACGCTTAAATTGGGTTCTCCTTTTTTGGGAACCACACCCTTCTTGCGGTCTTTTACATGACAAAGTTTAAAACGCCCGTTGTATTTTTTCAGCCAGGCAATAGGATCCTGTCCTGCTGTAACAACCCAATAGATATCCATTTCATAATCCATCAGGCCTTTGTCGGTGTTTTGCATAAAAATATCCTGGGGATATTGCCCTTCCTGTAACCGGAAACTGTAATCATGGTTATGATAGGCAAACCGGATCCCGTTCTTTTTGCAGATTTCGCCGGCCTTATTAAATTCCGCTGCCAGTTTTTTATAGTCATCCAGTGTTTTCTGCGGACCTACATACGGACAGATCAGGTAGCTCATTCCGATTTCGGCAGCCTCTGCGGCCTTGCGTTCAAAGTCGGTTCTGAAATCACAGTGACTGCTTACGATCTTCATGCCCAGGTCATCTACGTAGGATTTAAATCCCTTATGTCCCATTCCCCAAAACATGCCCTGCGCACCTTCGTAGCTTTCAATTTCCTTATAGCCAAAGGCTGCCAGCTGTTTCAGGATCCCTTTAGGATCTTTGGGAAGGTCGTCTCTCAGGCTGTAAAGCTGTATTCCCACAGCTTTGATACTGCCGGTGGCTTTTATACGGGAAGCGGTATTACAGGCGTTCAGTGCAGATCCCAGCATTAAGCTGAGGGCTGCACCGCCGGACCGTATTAAGAATTCTTTTCTATTATACATATATTTATACGTTTAGCGGGTTAAACATCACAAAGCAGCACGGCATCCTTTAAGGCCTGTTTGCGTTCATCATCCGTTTTACCGGTTGGAATGAATTCCTGGGCCACATACCCTTTAAAGCCCGTAGCGACAATGGCCTTCATGATGGCAGGATAGTTCAGTTCCTGGAGCTCATTCAGTTCATGCCTGCCCGGCACGCCTGCGGTATGATAGTGGGCAAAGTAGGAGTGATGGGCGCGAATATTGGCAATTACGTTTCCTTCATCAATCTGCATATGATAAATATCATAAAGCAGTTTAAAATTTTCCGATCCCAAACGCTTGCACAGCTCCACGCCCCAGGCGCTGTGATCACACATATAGTCATGATGATCTACCTTGCTGTTCAGCAATTCCATCACCAGGGTTACATTATTTTTTTCGGCATGCTGCAGGATCTTTTTTAATCCCTGCACGCAATTTTTCAGACCGCTTTCATCATCCATACCCCTGCGGTTGCCGCTGAAGCAGATCAGGTTCTTATAGCCTGCTTTTGCCACATACTCGATATGATCCGTATAATTTTTAATCAGGGTACTGTGAAAGTTGGGTTCATTCCAGCCGTCTACGAGGTTGATCTCAGCGCCGTTGCACATACTGGAATAAATACCATATTTTTTTAGTGTATCCCAGTCCTTGGGGCCAACCAGGTCAATAGCAGCAAATCCCAGGTCTTTCACGTTTGCGCAAAGCTGCTCCAGCGAAAGATTTCCGTAGGTCCACCGGCATACACTATGATTAATATTTCCTTTTAAACTCATTCTTTTTTTATTATTCTTTAAAACGGAACTCCAGCCGGAAACACTACCGGCCAGGGCGGCTGTCATTGCAATGGTCTGGATCGCCTTTCTGCGTTGCATCGTTCTACTTATAAATTATTTGTCGTTTTTTTATCGTTCCGGAAAAACAATAGGAACAAAATGGCTACGATGGCGGCAATCGCAGCGGGAATAACCCATACGTGCTGCCAGAAAACGCCATACTGGCTGGCGCGTTCTGCGGCTTCTGCTGCTGTTGGTGCAACACCATCCGCAAGTTTAGCTGGTACCAGGCTTTTATAGTGTTCGCCTACATAACCTGCTACCCAAAAACCAACTAGTTGACCAATGCCATATGTAGCTAAAGTAATTAAACCCTGTGCTGAGCTTTTATGTTTTTCCCCGGCTTTGGCATCAGTATAGATCTGCCCGGACACGAAGAAAAAGTCGTAACAGATGCCATGCAACGCAATACCGAGAATAAGCATGAATGCCATTCCTCCAGCGTTACCATAAGCAAATAGCAGGTAACGAACTACCCAGGCTATCATGCCTACCAAAATTGTTTTTTTGAAACCAAAGCGATTAAAAAGATAAGGAATCAATAATAAAAATAATACTTCGGAGACTTGTCCGATTGTCATCTTTCCCGTCGGATTTTTCATTCCGACGTCTGTAAGAAAGTTATTAGCATTTTGGTAGTAAAATGCCAATGGGATACAAATTAGAACTGAAGAAATAAAGAAAACGAGGAAATTCTTGTCTTTTAATAATTTTAAAGCATCTAGACCGAGTATCTGACTGACAGAAGCTCCTTGCTCAGCTTTCCTGGGAGGTGTTTTAGGTAAGATGAAACTAAAAAATCCCAAAATTAAAGATGCTATACCTGCCATTGCAAATGTATTTCTTAATGTGTCATTAGCTTTGTTATTTTGCTCATTATCCCAATGAAAGACGTAGCTTATAATGAGGCCGGCTAGAATCCATCCTATTGTTCCCCAAATACGGATAGAAGGAAATTGTTTTTCTGGACTCTTCATCTGATTAAAGGATACTGAGTTTACCAAAGCTAGTGTGGGCATATAAAGAATCATGTAAGCCAACACATATGGATAAAATGTCGCAACATTTTCAGCTTTAAACATCATATACATCAAAGCGGCGCCAATGAGATGAAGTATGCCAAGAATTTTTTCAGCATTAAAGAACCGATCTGCAATCAAACCAATTATAAAAGGAGCTATGATGGCCCCCCAGGATTGGGTGGAAAAGACATTGGATATTTCAAAGTCAGAAGCTTTTAAATTTTTCGGCAAAAATGTACCCAATGTTACAAACCAGGCGCCCCAGATAAAGAATTCGAGGAACATCATTACGGAAAGCTGGACTTTAACGGATGATTTCATATAACTGCTTTAGAAAGATTGTTTGAAAATTTAGTTAAGAATATAAGTACCTGTACCCGTTGTCAATCAGGCAGCCTGAAGTCTTTTGCTTCTGTTACGCATATAAATATTGAGGCCAATAAAGGCAACGATCAGCACGATGGGGATCACGAGTGTGGTATTGATGATCTCGGGACCTGCTGCCTTGTTGGCTTCTGCCAGGGCTGTCTTCATTTCCAGGGTAGCCTCCGGTGCGTTGTAGGCCTTGAGGTCGGCTCCGGCCGGCAGCTTTTCACCAATCAGGCGGTCATATACGCCGCCCATCAGCATCATGTATATAGATACGGCAAACATGCCGGCACCGCCCATCAGGTTAAGTCCGATGGCTCCGGTTCTTGGAAGGTATTCGGATACAAAACCCAGCATCGTTGGCCAGAAATAGCAAACGCCCGCACCAAAAATGAGAGCGCCTATAAAAATCATATTGCCTGAAGTATTGCCTAATAGATAAAGCCCGATGGTAGCAACGATTGCCGACATCAGCAACACACCCTGTGGTGCCAGGCGCTCTACAATAGGGCCTGCCATTGCACGGCCGATCACCATTACACCGGTCGATACCGTTAACACCAGCAGCGCATTATCAGTAATGTTCCGCAGGAGCACATCGATCCACTGACCCGTAAATAATTCGGTAATGGCCGTTCCAAACATGCAGATCAGCATGAAAATAAAAAGCGGATTCCCGAGTGAACGGTACATTTCAGCGGTAGAAATTCCGCTCGAAACACGCTCGGTTACCGGGAACTTCAGTTTGGAAAAAAGAAATCCATAGATCAATGTGGGGATCAGCATAACGCCCACCTGAACCTGCCAGCTTAACGCGGCTTTGTCAAAGAAATATACAATGAGGGTACCCAGTACAATGCCTCCCGGGAACCACAGGTGAAAGTGATTCAGCTTGGTCGTTTTATTTTCTGGAAACAATGCGGTAACCAGCGGGTTGCAGGCCGCCTCCACGGTTCCGTTGGCAATACCAATAAGCAGGGTTGAGAAGAACAGGGCCCAGAACGGATTGCCGAATTTTCCGGAAAAAATGGTTAACAGGATTCCCAAAAGATGAAAAACAAATGCGACCACTAACAGGCGTTTCATTCCTATGATATCTACTACAACGCCCCCGATAATAACTGCTAACGGAAACCCCCAGAATGCGGTGGCCGCAATGGTACCCAATTCTGCTTTATCCAGGCCAAAATCTACGCCCAGCTTATTTAATATCCCGGCTCTGATTCCAAAAGAGAGCGAAGTTACCAGAAGTGCCAGGCAGCTTGCTACAAATAGTTGAGGACGTTGAATGGACTTCATACCAATGCTTTCGTTATTTAATTTATGGGTTAAAATGTATTCAGATGCTAAATGTACTATTTTTTCATTCTTGAAAATAATTATGCTGATTTTTTTTAAACCGCCGGGAAGCCGGTAATTACACGTACGATTTTGGCATCCATACCGTTTCTATTACAGGAGCCGGAGAAAGTGTTTAGAATACACGAAAAACTGAAATGGATTATTGAAAGTTTTGTACATTTAGCCGGTATATTTAAAAAATAAATAACGATTATATATGACTACGCTGAAAGGACCCGGTATCTTCCTGGCACAGTTTGCCGGTGATCAAGCTCCCTTTAACACGCTGGAATCTATTTGTACCTGGGCGGCCTCATTAGGCTTTAAGGGGGTACAGATCCCTACCAACAATGATCAGTTTATCGATCTGCAAAAGGCTGCGGAAAGCAAAACCTATGCAGATGAGATCAAAGGCATCGTAAATGCATGCGGAATGGAGATCTCCGAACTGTCGACCCATTTACAGGGACAGCTGGTGGCAGTAAATCCGGCCTATGATCTTTTATTTGACTCTTTTGCGCCGGACGCTGTACGCAATAATTCCAAAGCCCGCACCGAATGGGCCATTCAGCAGCTGAAGTATGCTGCGAAAGCCTCTCAGAACCTGGGATTGAATGCCCATGCAACTTTTAGCGGCTCTTTATTATGGCATACCTTCCATCCCTGGCCGCAGCGGCCTGCAGGACTGGTTGAAGAGGGTTTTACTGAACTGGCGAAGCGGTGGACCCCCATCCTGGATACGTTTGAGGAATGTGGTGTGGATGTGTGTTATGAGATCCATCCGGGAGAAGACCTTTTTGATGGCGATACCTACGAGATGTTCCTCGAGAAAGTAAATAACCATGCGCGGGCCTGTTTGCTGTACGATCCTTCGCATTTTGTACTGCAATGCCTCGATTATATTGAGTACATCGATATTTTTCACGAGCGGATCCGGGCATTTCACGTAAAAGATTCGGAATTTAATCCAACAGGCAGGAAGGGCGCTTTTGGCGGCTACCAGCCCTGGCTGAAGCGCGCAGGACGTTACCGGAGCCCCGGCGATGGCCAGGTAGATTTTAAAACCATTTTCTCCAAGCTGGCAGAGTATGACTTTAAAGGCTGGGCGGTAATGGAATGGGAATGTTGCCTGAAGCACCCGGAAGACGGGGCGAGAGAAGGGGCGCAGTTTATTAAAGACCATATCATCCGGGTTACGGAAAAAGCCTTTGATGATTTTGCTGCTACGGTAAAAGATGATGCATTAAATAGAAAAGTTTTAGGGATCAATTAATATCTTTATAAAAAAATCAAACAAATACACAGAACATGAAGAAAGTTATTTTATCTGCGGTTATCGTGGCAGCCATTGCTGCTGCATGTGGCGGGGGAGAAGAAAAGAAACCGGAAGCCGGTTCCGAAACCAAGACAACCGAGAAGAAAGACGATATATCCGCTAATCCGGATTACCAGGCAGGTCTGGCAATGGTAGGGCAGTATCAGTGTATCACCTGTCATAAGATCGACGAAAAATTAACCGGCCCGGCTTATCGCGATGTGGCCAACAAATATGCAGGTGCAGATGATGCCACCATTACCAAGCTGGCGCAGAAGGTAATTTCCGGCGGCAGTGGTGTTTGGGGTGAAGTACCAATGACCCCGCATCCGAATGTAACGGAAGCCGATGCCAAGACCATGGTAAAATATATTCTGCTGTTAAAAAAATAACCCCATTAAACCTTGATTATGACAAAAACCTTTTTGATTGCCGCGGCCCTTGGCCTGTTTGCATCTTCCTGTTCCGGCCAGAAGCACGGTCAGGCAAACGAAGCGTCTGAAAATACGCTTAGTAAAAAAGAAAAAGCGGCCGGCTGGAAGCTGCTGTTCGACGGCAAAACCACAGCCGGATGGCATACTTATGGAGCCACGGCTCCGGGAACTGCCTGGCAGGCGGTAGATGGTACCCTGCAACTGGATGGAGAGGCTAAATCCGGCCGGGGCGACCTGGTTAGTGATGAAGAGTATGGCAACTTTGAGCTGCAGCTCGACTGGAAAATTTCTCAAAAAGGAAACAGTGGTGTGTGTCTTTATGTGATCGACAATAAAGACAAGTATAAATACATGTGGTACACCGGCCCCGAAATGCAGATCCTGGATAACGAGGGACACCCGGATGGAAAGATCACCAAACATCGCGCCGGTGATTTGTACGATATCATTAAAAGCAGCAGCGAGCCGGTGAAAGCCGTAGGCGAGTGGAACCATGTGGTAATAAAAAGTCTGAATGGTAAACTGGATTTTTACCTCAATGGGGTGCATATTATCGATACCCATATGTGGGATGATAACTGGCGTGCGCTGGTAGCGCAAAGCAAGTTTAAAAATCTTCCTGATTTTGCTGCTTTCAAATCGGGCCGTATCGGTTTGCAGGATCATGGCAATACTGTTTGGTTCCGCAATATCAAGATCAGAAGATTATAATTTAACACGCACCCCTTTCATGCACTGCTACAGAAGATTCGGCCGCGGTCTGATTCTTTTATGTGTGTCGTTGCTCCTGCAATACGGAGCCGCCGCACAAAAGAATCAGACCGCATTTGCCATTGGTGATACCAGTTTTTTGCTCAATCATAAACCGTTTGTGATCCGCTGCGGGGAAATGCATTATACCCGCATTCCCCGGGATTACTGGCGGGGCCGGTTAAAAATGGCAAAGGCCATGGGACTAAATACGGTATGTGCCTATCTTTTCTGGAATTTTACAGAGCGGGAACCAGGAAAATTTGACTGGAGCGGACAAGCCGATGCCGCGGAGTTTTGCCGGATGGCGCAGCAGGAAGGTCTGTATGTGATCCTGCGGCCCGGACCTTACTCCTGTGCAGAATGGGAGTTTGGCGGTTTTCCCTGGTGGTTGCTGAAAGATAAAAGCATGCGGGTGCGCACGCAGCATCCGCACTACCTGGAAGCATGTAAACGGTACCTGCTGGAAGTGGGAAAACAGCTGGCACCACTGCAGGTGAACAAGGGCGGCAATATCCTGATGGTGCAGGTGGAAAATGAGTACGGAAGTTTTGGCTCCGATAAAGAATATATCGGGCTGATCCGCGATTACCTGAAAGCGGCAGGATTTACGGTTCCGTTCTTTACCTGCGACGGACCAGTGCAATTAAAGAATGATATACGGCCGGATATTTTTGCGGCAGTTAATTTTGGCGGCAATCCTGAAAGCGGTTTCAAAGCCCTGCGCGGGGTGCAGGCACACGGCCCGTTAATGTGTGCCGAATATTATCCCGGCTGGTTCGATAGCTGGGGGCGTCCGCATCATACCGGTTCCAGTCAGCGCGTGATTGACGAGCTCAAATGGATGCTGGATCATAATGCATCATTCAGCATCTATATGGCGCATGGCGGTACTACTTTTGGCACTTTCTCCGGTGCCAATGCACCACCGTACCTGCCGCAAACCAGCAGCTACGACTATGACGCGCCTATCAATGAGGCCGGAAATCCCACCCCCAAATTTTATGCGATCCGGGAACTGTTGAGTAAGTACCTGCAGCCGGGAGAAACGCTTCCGGATGTGCCGGCGGCTACTGAGGCCCAATCGTTGGGTACGATCCGTTTTACGGCATCTGCTCCTTTGTGGAATAATCTTCCAAAGGCTGTTATCGCAGACACAGCCATGCTGATGGAAGATCTTAACCAGGGATACGGCGCTGTTCTTTATGAAACCCTGCTTCCGGCGGGCGGAACAGCTGCTATTCAGTTTGAAGACATACATGATTATGCGGTGGTGTATCTCAATAAAAAACAGGCAGGAACCATCGACCGGCGAAAAGGCAACTTTACCCTCAATATTCCTGCGCGCGCAAAGGCCACACCCATGCAGATCCTGGTAGAAGCTACCGGCCGGGTAAATTACGGTTATCTTATGCACGACCGGAAAGGTATTCATGGCAAAGTGATCCTGGACGATGGCCAAGCAAAAAAAGAATTGAAACAATGGAAAAACTACCCTGTTGAGCTGGGAGATAAGACCATCCCGGTACAATATGCACCGCTTTCAAAAATAGTACAGCCGGGTGCCGGTTTTTACAAAGCTGTTTTTGAAGTAAATGAATTAAAAGATACTTATCTCGATCTCCGCAAATGGAATAAAGGGCTGGTATGGGTAAACGGGATCTGTTTGGGCCGGTACTGGAATATCGGACCTACACAAACCATTTACCTGCCCGGGTGCTGGCTGAAGAAGGGGACCAATGAAGTGATCGTTTTTGACCTGCTGGGTATCAGCCACCCGGCGGAATTGAAGGGGCTCAGCAAACCCATCCTGGATTCTGTAACGGAAAAACGCGCCCAGGTACATAAAAAAGCATCACAAAAATGGACCATTCCTGCTTCCCGGGCGCATTACAACGGTACTTTTGAAGACAGCAAAGAGTGGCAAATGGCCTCTTTCAAGCCGGTAATGGCAAGGTATTTCTGCCTGGAGGCCCTGAGTGAGTTTAAGAACCAACCGTATGCCTCGGCAGCAGAGATCCAGTTGCTGGATGCAGATGGAAAAGAAATCCCACGCAGTGCCTGGAAAGTTTTGTATGCAGATAGTGAAGAAGTGGATGGTGATGACGGAAATGCAGCCAATCTCTTCGACCTGCAGTTTACCAGTATCTGGCATACCGAGTGGCAGGACCGTAGCCCGAAACATCCGCACCAGGTAGTGATTGATCTGGGCAGGGCTTATAAAATAAGCGGGTTAAAACTCTTGCCCCGGCAGGATAATCCCAACGGGCGTATTAAAGATTACCAGGTATATTTTTCATCCACGCCTTTTAAAGGTTTGTAAACCGGCGCCACTGGTGCTTCCATGGCTTTTCACGCAGGGGCGCAACGCATTATACCACTTCGTGTTTCTTAGCGCCTGCCGGTCTTTGTGGCTCCCATTTCGCGTAGTGACGCGGCAGGCCCGGAGAACAACTTAACTCACAAAGCGCGCAGGAGTTTCGCAAAGCTCCTAAGACTTTTTATAGCAGGTATCTCCCGTTGCGATCCTTGCGAATTCATTGCGAACATCGCGGTTAAAATGCAACCATAATACCTCTGTGTCTCTGTGGATTTTTTCGCTCATTTTTTCTTTAGCACCTTTAACGCCCTGCTGCGTACACCGGGAGCGGCGTTGGGCAGCACAAATTCCACCGCTGTTTTTAGTTCCGGCAATATTTCCGGATACTTTTCGGTCATACGGGAAAGAATGCCAATGGCAAAAGCACGGGCTGCGATCGTTTCTTCCGGGTCTTCCAGCGTCCGGAAACAGCTGTCCATTACCGGGCCATGAAACTTTTTGGGCACTTCGGGACCCTGGTCCATCAGCCGCAGGATATTCCTTTTTACAGCTGCCGGCTGTGTGGGATCATTCAATAGCTGGATGATCTTTCCATAATACGGGGTGATGAGCTCCGGGTGCCGGATCACACAATAGCTCATGGGCCAGGCTGCCCGCTGTACCACGCGAGGCTCACCTTCTGAAAAGAGCAGGAATAGTCCGTCAAACCGTTTTTGATCGGCCCCGATCCATTCAACAATTGCTGCCACAGTTTCTTTTCTAATGGCCGCTGAAAGCAAAACCGGTAAGTTCATAAGAAGGTTGGTTAAAAGAAAAAAGCCGGGAGAACCGGCTTTTAATAATCAGATTGAAATACATTAATTTCTTCTTCCAAACAGACGCAGCAGCATCAGGAACAGGTTAATGAAATCGAGGTATAAGCTTAATGCACCCATGATGGCCAGTTTCTTTACATCGCCGGCAATCACATTACCTTCCTGGTCGATCCCTTCACCGATCCTTTTCAGCTTCTGTACGTCGTATGCGGTTAAACCGGTAAACACGATCACCCCGATAAAACTGATGATATACCCCATGGAATCACTCTTCAGGAAGAAGTTTACAATCGAGGCGATGATGATACCAATCAGGCCCATCATCATAATACGGCCCATGGAAGTAAGATCCTGTTTAGTGGTATATCCCATTACGGCCATTACACCAAACATCAGCGCTGCGGTAAGAAAACAGCCAAATACAGAAGTGCTGGTATAAGCCAGTAAAATGAAGCTAAAACTGATACCGTTTATCGCTGAATAAGCAAGTAATAAAGCCATTAGAACCGGTGCCGAAAGCCGGTTAAAGGCAAAGGACATTAATAAAACAAAACCAAGCGGCGCAAAAATAGTGGCGTATAACAATAATTTATTGGATACGATCGGATAAAGCAATTGCTCTGAATTTGCCGCAAAAAGATAGGCAACTACTGCAGTGATCCCTAATGCTACAAACATATAGGTAAATACATTGGCAAGGAAAGAGCGTGACCGGGAGCCTACGGCTTCATTCCTTGAAAAAATGCTGTCTGGTGTGCTTCTTGAATAATTGTCTTCCATTTTTTAATCAATTTGTACGTGAAAATAAACGAAAAATGCTAGTTTACAAAAGATTAGATCGTTAAAATAATACCAATCAACCGTCTGCAGAAGCATCTCAGGAATCATCAACAGAAAAGTACCGGAAAAGTTTTGTACAGGGGGGCGGGCTTTCAGGGGACAGGAAGACCTGGGGGGACGGATATTTCGTTTAATGAAGGAGCTGCATTCCCGGCCGTATCTGCTGAAAACTGATCACTGAAAGCTATCTAAGGCTCCGCTTCTTGTTTTTTGCAATTTGGTCTTTGCCTTTTGGTTCCTGTTTACTACTGCCTATTTGCTATTACCTCATTATCACATTTCCACATTCCCACATTCTCAAATTTTCAAATTACCTCTATGACGATTTAAACAGCTTCTGGATCCGGTTAAGCGCCGGCCCGGTCATCAGCGTGGTAGACAGGGCCATGATCACCAGGATGGTAAAAATTTCTCTTGAGATCACTCCCAGGTCGTACCCGATGTTCAGCACCACCAGTTCCGTTAGTCCGCGGGTGTTCATTAGCGCGCCTAACTGAAGACTTTCGCTCCAGGACTGGCCGGTAAAACGGGCGGCGGCAGCACTGGCACCAAATTTAGCAATGACGGCAATGATCAGCACGATGATGCAAATACCCCAAAGCGTGGGATTGTTGAGCAGGGCGATTTGTGTTTTTAAACCGGTAGAAACAAAAAACAGGGGAAGCAGCAGGAGCAGGGCCACACTTTCGATCTTTTCGATCAGTTGGGTACGGAACTCCATATCGGCCGGCATGATCATACCTGCCACGAAGGCGCCAAACAAGGCATGGATGCCAATGGCGTCCGTAAGGTAGGCCGATGCGATCAGGATGATCATACATACCGCGATAAAGGGTGTTGTCAGCTGGTTGTTTACCTTTTTGTAATACCGGGCCATCAGCGGACGCAATATTTTTAGCATTACCAGGATGTAGCCGATGGAAAGTAAGATGGTGTACAGGGCGCTCCAGGCAGACCCGGCTTTTACCACCGCAATCACCAACGCAAGGATACACCAGGCCGTAACATCATCGGCCGCAGCACAGGTAATGGCCAGCACCCCCAGGTTGGTCTTTGAAAGATTGCGCTCCTGTATGATCCGGGCCAGCACGGGAAAGGCGGTTATGCTTAATGAAATGCCAATAAACAATGCGTATGAAATAAATTGTACACCCTGGGGGGCAAACTGCTGATAGGTAAAATAAGCGGTGGCCACTCCCAGGGTAAAGGGCACAATAATACTGGTATGACTGATCAATACAGCGGCGTTTGCTTTTCCTTTTAACAGGGACAGGTCCAGCTCCAATCCTACAATAAACATGAACAGCACCAGGCCAACCTGGCTGAGCAGGTTAAGATTACCCAGCGATTGCGGTGGAAATACAAAGGCAGATACATCCGGGAAATAATATCCAAGGAAAGACGCTCCCAGCAGGATGCCGGCAGCCATTTCGCCAATAACGCGGGGTTGTTTTATCTTTTTAAACAGGAATCCCATTAATGAACCAGCCAGCAGGATCACAAAGATCTGTAACAGCAGGATGGCCAGCGGTTCCCGGATATTGTGCCGGAGCACTGCAGTAAAGGGAATGCCCAGTGCGGGCTTGCTTTCGATAATGGACTTGATATTTTTTTGCGATTGCAGCTGGTCGCCCATGATAATGATCCACCAGATGATCGCAATAGCGGCGGCGATCGTTAACACATAAAAAAGAAGGTTTTTGTATCGTTGCATGCCGGTATATTTCACCCGCAATATATTCTGTTTCTTTTTAATGGGCCCATTATTTTTATGTCAATACCTGGGCGTAGCCACTGAGGCACAGAGACACTGAATCCGGTATAAAGCCCTGCTTTTATGCAAGGCGTTACCTGTATGCTACAGTTGGTGTGGATTTACCCACGGTGATGATGGATTTGTTGTTGTTCGGGGGCGGTATGTAACGTTGCTTTCACATCAAGGGTAAAATCTGCGGTATACACCGTACCGTCTATCTTAAATTGTACCCACAACCGGTAGCTGCCGGCTTTTTCAAACCGGGTATGCGCGATGATGGGAACATCCGTGCCCGCCTGCGGATGGATGTGCAGGAAGTCTTTATCGTCCTGGTGGATGAGGATCAGGTGTGCCACGGCGCCAAGATAGGACGACAACTCCGTTGCCTTCAGCAGGTGCCCGTTCCGTTTGATCCGGAAGGGAAGCAGCACGGATGTGCCGGCATGCAATGAAATAGCAGGATCGATCTCCGTACTAAAATCGCCGGTAGTGGCTGTTAATTTTTCGCCGGTGGTAATAACGGGCTGATGACCATGGCCAGCCACCTGCAGCGGTATCTGATCAACCAAGGGTGATGCACCTTCCGGCTGATAGTCTGCATACAATAAATAGCGGCCTCCTGCAGGAAAAGTAACGGCTACCTGGTAGCTGTCGTTATTCTGCAATTGCGGATGCAGGTGTTGAAAATGCTGCAGGTCTTCGCTTAGGATAATGAGGTGGAATGGCGCCTCGTGTTGCAGTACCAGGGGTACGACAGCATCGGGAGCAGAGTGCCTGACCGGTTTCAATAGCAGCTGTATTTCCTTTTCTGCAACGAGGTCTTCAGGCGTTGTTAACAGCTGCATTTGTACATCAGCTCCGGAGGTATGGTGTAAATTGTGATTCATATAATTATATTTATTCCGGTTTAATAAACCCACCGGATTTTATTTACTCCGGCTGTTTGTTTAATATTGAAGTAAACCATTAAGAGATGAAGATGCATTAAGGTTACCAGGAACTTAACGGCGCTTAATGCCTTAATGGTTTTTAAAGGATCTGTGCACTACTTACTGAACGGGTTCTATTTTAAAACCGGCGTTCTTAACAGTATTCATCACGTCTTCGGAGGTAGCACCGGTTGTTTTTACAGTAAGGATCTTATCCTTGCTCAGGGTATCTACCTGCCATTCGGCAATGCCATTGTTGCCATCCAGTGCCGGTCTTACGGAAGCCACGCAGCCACCGCAATTGATATTGGTTTTAAAACGAAAGGTGGCATCTGCTGCGTTGCTGTTTTCCGAAGCAATACCTGCTATGGTATACCCCGCTTTTTCGATCGCTGCTGTTACAGCATTTTGCTGTTCTGCATCACTGAGTGCAATGGCCGCCTGACCTGCTTTTATTTCATTAATGGTAATGCCTTCCACACTGCTGAGCGCGTTCTGAACGCGTGTCTGGCAATGCGCACTTTGCATATTTGGAATGGAAATGTGAATTGTTTTCATAATTATTATTTTAAAGATTCTGTTACAAATTTCGTTTCAATCAATGGCTGTACTATTACATCATTCCGGGTAATTCTTACATGTTTTACCGTTTCCATTTTAAGCGCAAACTATTGGTAACAACGCTTACGCTGCTCAATGCCATGGCAGCCCCGGCAATCATGGGGTTTAGCAGAAACCCGTTTACAGGATATAATATGCCTGCCGCTACCGGAATACCGGTCACATTGTAGATAAAGGCCCAGAACAGGTTCTGACGGATGGTGGCCACAGTGTGGCGGGATAATTGGATGGCTTCGGGGATCTTATTCAGATCGGAAGAAATGATGGTCATCCTGGCCACATCCATTGCAATATCACTGCCTTTTCCCATCGCAATGCTTACATCCGCCTGGGCCAGTGCGGTGCTGTCGTTGATGCCGTCACCAACCATGGCTACGGTGTTGCCCTCTGCCTGCAATTGTTTTACAAAGGCGGCTTTTTGCTCCGGCAATACTTCTGCCTGGTAGGCGGTAATGCCTGTTTGCCGGGCTATGGCGGCTGCGGTGGCTTCATTATCGCCGGTTAGCATATATACTTTAATACCCGCTTGTTTTAATGTTTGTATCGCTTCTACGGAGGTCTCTTTGATCTGGTCGGCGATGGCAAATACACCCAGCGCCTGTTGCGCATCGGCAAACCAGATTACGGTTTTGGAGGCATCGCTCCACTGCTGCGCCTTTTCCAAAAATGCATCATCGATCCGGATGCCTTTCTCATCCAGCAACCGGCGGTTCCCGGCATAATAAACAGCAGATCCCGCTTTTGCACTGGCGCCGCGTCCGGTTAAACTCTCAAAACCAGTGATGGGGGCCACCGGTAATCCTGCAAAGTGTTTTACCACCGCTTCCGCCAGGGGGTGTTCCGATTGTTTTTCGATGCTGAAAAAGATCTGTTTTAAAAGCGTGTCTTCATCTTTCCAGTAGCTGTCGGTAACTACGGGCTTTCCTTCGGTGATGGTACCGGTTTTATCCAGCACTACGGCCGTTACTTTTTTAGCCAGTTCGAGGCTTACCGCATCTTTGATCAGGATGCCTTTTTCGGCGCCCTTGCCGATGCCAACCATGATGGCCGTTGGTGTAGCCAGCCCCAGGGCGCACGGACAGGCAATTACCAGAACGGTGGCAAAGGCGATCAATCCCTGCGTAAAACCGTTATCGCCGCCCAGCAGGATCCAGCTGACAAAGGCGAGGATGGCGATCCCGATCACAACGGGTACAAAGATGCCGGCAATTTTATCGACCAGTTTCTGTACCGGGGCCTTGCTGCCCTGGGCTTCCTGTACCATACGGATGATTTGTGCCAGCATGGTTTCGGATCCCACTTTATCGGCACGGAACCGGAAGCTGCCTTTCTGATTAATGGCGCCGGCAAATACAGCCTCTTCTTCTTTTTTTAGCACCGGTACCGGTTCGCCGCTCAGCATGCTTTCATCTACATACGAACTGCCCCCCGTAACCACGCCATCAACGGCGATCTTCTCGCCGGGTTTTACCAGGATGATATCGCCTTTTTGTACCTTTTCAACAGACAGGGTTTCTTCCCCGCCATTGGCGCGGATAATGGTAACGGTTTGCGGCTGTAATCCGATGAGCTTTTTAATGGCCGAGGAGGTATTCCCTTTTGCTTTTTCTTCCAGCAGTTTTCCAAGGAGGATAAAGGTAACGATCACCGCTGCCGCTTCAAAGTATACATGTCCGTGCAGCCCCCGGTTATGCCAGAACGAAGGAAATAGGGTATTGAATACACTGAACAGGTAGGCCGTTCCGGAGCCCAGGGCCACCAGCGTGTCCATATTGGCAGAGCGGTGGCGGGCCTGTTTCCAGGCGTTGATAAAGAAATCTTTCCCAAAATAAAGCATCACGGGGGTAGACAGGATCCACATGATCTCGTTGGCGTAGGGCATATCCATAAAGAACATGCCAATGATCACCAGCGGAACCGTGATGAAGGCGGCCCACAGGGTTTTCTTTTTCAGGGCGCTGAATTTTTCCTGGTGGATGGCTTCCAGCGTTTCGGCTTCCTTTTCCGCGCTTTCGATCAGCAGGTCGTACCCGATAGCCTGTACTGCCTTTTGCATACCGGCGGTGTCAATGATATTGGGCAAATATTCTACGGCCACGGATGTGGTTGCAAAATTTACAGCAGCGTTTACGATCCCTGGCTGGCTCTTCAGCATGCTTTCCACGCTGATGGCACAGGAAGCGCAGGTCATATCCAGCACCGGGATATTCTTTTTTACGGTAGGTACCTCATAGCCCAGGTCGCGGATCGCCGATACGGCTTTGGACACTACTTCGTTCTCATCAGTACTGATCAATGCCCGGCGGTTGTTTAACTCTACTTTATGTGCCGCAATACCCGCCACTTTGTCCAGCCCCTTGTCTACAATAAGGGCACAGTGTTCGCTTTCTACACCTTCCAGGGGGATGGCTATTTCATTGAATGGATCGGTTGTCATAAATACATCGTTTAATAATTCCCTACAAAGTTCGCTCGGATGCCCGGCCGCACTGTTACACAATTATGGATTTGGTTTATATAATTGCCACGGTGATGCGGAGTGGCTGCGGGCGCCGCGTTTACTTATTGCCGGAATTTCCAGACGTCACCAACATATCACTAAAAACATCTTACTATTAATATAATAGCCCATTCCTTAACCTGGATTAATCCGGGAATCAATTAAATGATGTAGCTTGCTGTATATATAAAAAGCATATGAAATATAAATTTGAAAAGCCGGTAAATGCTGGTATCGGTACCGGTAAATATCAATGTACTATTACCTGGCGCAACGGCGGTTTCATTGCAGATGAGCCGGTAAGCCAGGGCGGACAGGATAGCGGCCCCGATCCGTATACCTTGCTGCTTTCTTCACTGGCATCCTGTACGCTCATCACCCTGCGGATGTACATCGACCGTAAGGAGTGGGCGATACCGGAGATCCGGGTGAATACCAATTTATATAGTGAGATCAGGGAGGGAAAGACCGTTACGGTCATTGACCGGGACATTTATTTTCCCCAGCCGGTGCCGGATGAGCAAAAACTGCGGTTGCAGGAAATTGCGAAAGCCTGCCCTATATCAAAGATCCTGGAAAACCAGGTAACGGTACGTACGTTTATGCAACGGGATCCGGAGGTAACAAAAAAGATCGTGTATCAGAACGGGGAGCTTGCGGTGATCTGGCGCCCCGAACTTTGTCAGCATGCAACCCGCTGCTGGAAGGAGCTGCCCGGGGTATTCCGGCCAAAGGAAAAGAAGTGGGTAGACGTGGATGGTGCCCCGGCGGATCAGATCGTAGAGCAGGTGCATCGTTGCCCCAGCGGTGCATTGGCCGTTGAATTTACTGTAAAAGAGGGGGGGGAGGCGCAACCGGAATCATCTGATAGCTGATAGCCTTAAGCCATTAGCTTTCAGCCGTGCTGCCCCCGTTCGGAGTTGACAGATCTATAGCGAATCCACATTAAAAATTGTTCCTCTTATCGTAACCGGAATCATCTGATAGCTAACTACTGATTGCTGACAGCCTTAAGCTTCCAGCTTTTACGCTTCGGTTATTAAAAAACTTGCGTCCCTTGCGGGTCCATAGCGGTCTTTGCGTTTAAAACAAACCGCGGAGAATGGAAGAACGCTGAGGGCTCCAAAATGGGAACGTACCCATAAAAAACCCAATACCGGTATTATAAAATTTTTAAATTAAAAAGTATTTTTTTAGAAAAGAACCGGAAGGATTATTTTTACGCCTTTATGAAGCGGGGCGGAGTATTGATGATTGTTTATAGTTTGATGTTTGCGCTGGGGTTTTTATTATTGAGTCCGGCGCAAAAAACGGGACACCGTTCTCCTGACCCTGCATTTGTACAAAAAACGGCCAATTATACAACTACACCAGACCTGCCCGTTTTTCCCACCGACCTGTTCCTTGACCGTACCGACGACAAGGAAGAAGATGTTGCCCCGGGCCTGCATGAACAGTCTTTTGCAGATTTTCCACATTGGGTTATCAGCTGGATCCCTAACCCGTATCAAAATGGTTATGACAAAGAAAAGTTGTACCGGAAACGGCATGCAGCTTATCAGCCTCCCGAAAAATATATTTTTTTCCGTTCTATCCGGGTATGACAGCCGGGCCCGGCGTTACCATCAACTGCTACTCCAGGTTTCCTGGAATAAATCCTTTAAGAACGCATTTTCGCATTTACAATATTAATAAATCAAAATTACCAACCCCGGCAACACATTGCAAACCGGAGTGATACAGATCAACGGTAATGAACGGGATACCAGTAACCCGTCAGAACGATTTTTCGGATCGGCGTACAGACCTGGCTTTTTGCCAGGTATCGGGTGAACCTCATATTAAGGACAACACATCTGGTACATACGTTTGTAAGTTCATCGATTGAAATTCCTTCATTCCGGTAAAGATCAGCTCCGCAGGTGTAGCCATTTTTAGCAGCCTTCAGTTTTTTCAACTGAAACGGTTGTGCTCCCTTAAAATTTCCATTCAACAATGAACAAAATCGCATTGCTGGTCAGCTTGTGCATAATCACGTACGGAACTACAAGCTGTAAGTCGGGCAAAGAAGAAAAAGCAACGGCTGAAACATTTTCTGTTACCAGTCCTTTAACCATCGACACCAATTATGTAAAAGAATATATCGCACAACTCCAATCGGTGCGCAATGTAGAAATACGCGCCCAGGAGAAAGGCTATCTTGAAAAAAGTTATGTAGACGAAGGGCAGTATGTAAAGGCCGGTCAATTGCTGTTCCGCATTATGCCTAAGATTTATGAGGCAGAATATCAAAAAGCAAAGGCAGAAGCGCATTCCGCCGAACTGGAAATGCAGAATACCCGTTTGCTGGCCGATAAAGAGATCGTTTCCAAAAATGAACTCGCACTGTCAAAAGCAAAATATGACGTAGCGAAGGCCGAAATGACCTTAGCCGGCACGCATTTATCGTTTACAGAAATCCGGGCTCCCTTTAGCGGCGTCATTGACCGGCTCCGGTTCAAACAGGGGAGCCTGGTAGATGATGGCACCCTGTTAACCACGCTATCGGATAACAGCGGCATCTATGCCTATTTTAATGTATCGGAAAGTGAATACCTGAATTTTAAAACGGATAGCAGCAGTACCACCAAAACACCGCTGGCGCTTACATTGGCCAACGCCGACCGTTATCCTTACCCGGGTATGATTGAAACCATTGAAGGGGAATTTGACAATACGACCGGCAATATCGCCTTCCGTGCGAAATTCCCAAATCCGAATGCGCTTTTAAAACACGGGCAAACAGGGAAGGTACTGATGCAGATTCCTTTGAGAAATGCCCTGGTTATACCACAGAAAGCAACCTATGAGCTCCAGGACAAGTTCTATGTATATGTGGTAGATAAAGATAATATAGTACGGTCGAGAAATATTACGGTGCAATATGAGCTACCCCAACTGTATGTGATCGGCAGCGGTCTTGCTGCAACGGATCATATTCTGCTGGAAGGGTTGCAAACCATCAAAGAAGATCAGAAAATAAAGCCGGTATATACAGCACCGGAAGAAGTAGCCCGTAAACTGCAACTCCTGAACCCTTAAAATGATGCTATTCCAAAACCGTTTTTATGTTTAATAAATTTATTAACAGGCCCGTACTGTCTATTGTTATTTCATTGATTATCCTTTTCCTGGGGATACTGGCGCTTACCCAGCTGCCGGTAACCCAGTTTCCCTCCGTTTCACCACCCAAGGTAAATGTAACCGCAGAGTACCCCGGTGCCAACAGCGAACTGATGATTAAAGCAGTGGTGATTCCGCTGGAGCAGGCCATCAACGGTATTCCGGGTATGAAATACATGGCTTCGGATGCCGGTAACGACGGGGAAGCCAGCATCCAGGTGGTTTTTGAGCTGGGTACCGATCCGAACCTGGCTTCTGTAAACGTACAGAACCGGGTGGCCGCTGTAGTAAACAAATTACCGCCCCTGGTGGTACGGGAAGGTGTAAAGATTACCCGGGAAGAATCGAATATGCTGATGTATGTAAACCTTTACAGTGATGACCCCAAACTGGATGGCAGCTTTATTTACAACTTTGCCGATCTGAACCTGCTGGCCGAACTGAAGCGGGTGAACGGCGTAGGGTTTGCCGACATCCTGGGGGACAAAGAATATTCCATGCGGGTATGGTTGAAGCCGGATCGCATGCTGGCATATAAGATCACCGCCAATGAAGTAATGGAAGCGCTGAGTGATCAGAGCCTTGAAGCATCCCCGGGACGCCTGGGCGAAAGCTCCGGTAAAAAATCACAGGCTTTTGAATATGTATTAAAATATACCGGTCGTTATAACAAGAAAGAGGATTATGACAATATTGTACTGAAGACGGGGCCGGACGGACAACTGCTGCATTTAAAAGATATCGCGGATGTAGAGCTGGGTAGTGCCTTCTACAATATTTATTCCAAGCTGAATGGACGCACATCGGCCGCCATCGTAATTAAACAATCCTATGGCAGTAACGCCAGCGAAGTGATCCGGAATGTAAAGGCCAAGCTAAAGGAAATCCAGGAATCGTCTTTCCCCAAGGGTATGCACTATGAGCTGAGCTATGATGTATCCAAATTCCTGGATGCCTCTATGGAAAAAGTGGTGCATACACTGGTAGAAGCATTTATTCTGGTGGGTTTGGTGGTGTTCCTGTTCCTGGGCGACTGGCGTTCGACGCTGATTCCCATCCTGGCAGTACCCATTTCATTGATCGGTACGTTTTTCTTTATGCAGTTCCTGGGGATCACTTTAAACCTGATCACGCTCTTTGCATTGGTGCTGGCAATCGGAATTGTGGTAGATGATGCCATTGTGGTGGTGGAAGCGGTGCATGCCAAAATGGAAAGTGAAGGCCTTAGTGCCAAAGCAGCTACCATGGCGGCGATGCATGAAATAGGGGGCGCCATTATTGCTATTACGCTCATCATGGCCGCGGTATTTATTCCCATTGCCTTTATGTCCGGACCGGTAGGAGTGTTTTACCGTCAGTTCTCTGTTACCATGGCAACAGCCATTGTTCTTTCGGGGATGGTAGCCCTCACGTTTACACCGGCGATGTGTGCCATGATCCTGAAGAATAATCATGGAAAAAAGAAAAGAAACCTGGTGAACCGTGGTATCGATGGTTTTAATAACTGGTTCAATAACTTAACGGGCTGGTATAAAAAACTGGTATCGGTTATCGTAAGCCGGCGTGCAATTACCTTCCTGGTACTGGTGGCCTTTATTGCCGGAACCTGGGGCTTTAGTACTTCTGTGCCTTCCGGATTTATTCCCGGGGAAGATCAGGGTATGTTTTATGCCATCATCGTTACTCCGCCCGGATCTACCCTGGAGCGTACGGATGCGGTGGCGGCGCAGTTGCAGAAAATAGCCTCGGGTATGGATGATATTCAATCAGTGTCCACTACGGCAGGCTATGAGGCATTATCTGAAGGAACCGGATCCAACTCGGGAACCTGCCTCATCAACCTGAAAGACTGGAGCGAACGTAAGCACAGCATGCAGGAGGTAATGGAAGAACTGGAAGAAAAAGCAAAAGGAATTAAAGGCGCTACGCTGGAGTTCTTTCCGCCACCCGCGGTACCGGGTTATGGCGCTGCCGGCGGTTTTGAGCTGCGGCTTTTAGACAAAGCCGGAACCGGCGATTATAAATTGATGGAAACGGTAAGCCGCGATTTTGTAAAGGAACTGAACAAGCGGCCGGAGTTAAGTTCGGTGTTTACGTTTTACAGCGCCAGCTTCCCGCAATACCAGCTGGCTGTGGATAATGATAAAGCCAAACAAAAAGGCGTTTCTGTAGAGAAGGCAATGGATAACCTTTCTACACTGGTGGGCAGTAACTACGAAACAGGGTTTATCAAGTTTGACCGGCCGTATAAAGTAATGGTACAGGCCCTGCCGCAGTACCGCCAGTTGCCGGAAGATGTGTTTAACTATTATGTAAAAAATGATCATGATGAAATGGTGCCTTACTCGGCATTTATGTCGATGAAGAAGACCTACGGTTTATCTGAGATCACCCGTCATAATTTATACAATGCTTCTGAGATCAGCGGAGGATCCGCACCGGGTGTCAGCAGCGGAACAGCCATTGATGTGATCAATGAGGTAGCTAAACAAAAGCTTCCACGAGGCTTTGGTATCGACTGGGCAGGTATCTCCAAGGATGAAACACGCCGGGGGAACCAGGCTATTTACATCTTCCTTATTTCACTCATATTTGTATACCTGGTATTATCTGCACAATACGAAAGTTTTGTATTACCGCTGCCCATCCTGCTTTCATTGCCCATCGGGCTCTTTGGTGCCTTTTGTTTCCTAAAGATCTTCGGACTGGAAAACAATATTTACGCGCAGATCGCCATGGTGATGCTGATCGGGATCCTGGGTAAAAATGCGGTACTGATCGTGGAGTATGCCGTACAGCGGCACCGGGATGGTCTTTCACCTGCGCAGGCCGCCATTGAAGGTGCTGCCGCGCGTTTGCGACCGATACTGATGACCTCTTTTGCATTCATTGCCGGGGTTATTCCATTGATGGTGGCAACCGGTCCCGGAGCCATTGCCAACCACACCATCGGATCGGCGGCAGCAGGAGGCATGTTGTTTGGAACCATCTTTGGTGTACTGGTGATACCAGGGTTGTACTACATTTTTGCCCGTATATCGGAGCGGCATATTTTGGTAGAAGACGAAGAAGAAAATCCGTTAACAGAAGAAATTGATCACAATGAATAGTATTAAAATATACCTGATCGGTGCTGTAGCTCTTACCCTTGTGGGAAGTGCAGGCTGCAAAGTGCCGGCAATCGTGAACCACGAAGTAAAAACGGAACCGCCGGCGGTCTTTGAAGCGGCTACGGTGGATACATTAAACAGTGCAGCTATAAAATGGCAGGATTTTTTTGCTGATCCTTACTTGTTGAAACTGGTGGATACAGCACTGCACAATAACCGGGAGTTGCTAAGCACGCTTCAGGAGATTGAGATCGCCCGGAATGATATCCGGGTAAAAAAAGGAGAATTGTTACCCAGCGTAATGGCAAAGGTTGGCAGTGGTGTGGAAAAAGTAGGACGGTATACCAGTCAGGGCGCCGGGGATGCTTCTACGGATATAGCGCCGGGAAAAGAAGTGCCGGACATCCTGGGTGATCATGAGCTGGGGCTTTATGCCACCTGGGAAGCTGATATCTGGAAGAAACTCCGGAATGGTAAACAGGCGGCTGTAGACCGTTACCTGGCAACGATAGAAGGGAAGAACTTTGTAACTACCAATCTCATCGCAGAGATCGCAGATGCTTACTACGAATTACTGGGATTGGATAATCAACTGGCCATTGTGAAGGAAAGCATCCAGCTGCAAAAGAATGGCCTGGAGATTGTAAAAGTGCAGAAGGAAGCGGCAAGGGCTACTGAGCTGGCCGTTAAAAAATTTGAAGCAGAAGTGCTCAATTCCCGGAGCCGGGAATATGAAATTTTACAGCAAATAAAAGAAGGCGAGAACAAAATTAATTTTCTCCTGGGACGCAATCCTCAGCCGGTGGAACGTTCTTCCGGTGGGTTTCTTACGGCATTACCCCGGCAGGTAAGTACCGGTATTCCGTCGCAGTTACTGGCAAACCGGCCGGATATCCGTCAGGCAGAGCTGGCACTGGCAGCTGCAAAGCTGGATGTAAAAGTGGCCCGGGCGGCTTTTTATCCTACATTGGATATTTCGGCTTCACTGGGATTACAGGCATTTAAACCTTCGTACCTGGCCAAATTGCCGGAATCCGTTCTGTTTTCCCTGGCCGGAGAACTGGCTGCACCGCTGATCAATAAAAATGCGATTAAAGCGGAGTTCGCCAGCGCTGATGCCCGTCAGCAGCAGGCCCTGTTTGAATACGAGAAAACCATTTTAAACGCCGTACGGGAAGTATCGAATGAGCTGTCCAATATCAGCAACCTGGAGCAGAAGTACCAGCTGAAAAATAACGAGGTGAATGCACTGGCGCGGTCGATTGCTGTATCCAATGACCTGTACAGGGCAGCAAGGGCCGATTACCTGGAAGTACTGATGACACAGCGTGATGCGCTGGAATCGCGGCTGGAACTGGTTGAAACCCGGGCGCAACAATTTAGTGCGGTTACCCATATTTACCGGGCCCTGGGCGGAGGATGGAAATAAGGAAGGGACTGTCTGCCGCTGATTCGTTTTTGCATTTATCGTGGCGTTTTAACCGCGGAATGGCGAAGGCATGGGAGATGCGCCGGGAAGTTATATAGAGGCGTGCTATACTTTCGGATTTTTTCGTTCGCTGCGGTTTAGTATTTAACCGCTACGTTCGCAAGGTATCCGCAACGGTCGCAAGGAAAAAGTTCTGATAGATATCCTGGCGTGCCTTGCACCTTGCGGTTGTATTTAACCGCTACGTTCGCTAGGTATTCGCAGCGGTCGCATGGAAAAACGTTCTGATAGACATCCTGGCGTGTCTCGCGTGGCCCTTGAGCATCTTGCGGTTGCATTTTACCGCGGAGATGCGCAAGGCGGTTGTATAAAGGGTATGTCATACCTTTTTGATCGTTGCGTTCTCTTTTCCCTGTGGTTTAGCTGTTATCGCTATTAAAATAAAGCGCCCTGTTCCCCGGCCTTGTCCGGTATTTTTAACGCGAGGTTAAATGTTTGATTCATGGTCCGGATAAAATGTGCAGCCAGCAGGGGCGACTCCAGTTCCACATTCTGGTGCACAAAGAAGTACAGTTTTTGTAATCCTTCCTTCCGCCATTGTTTGATCCGTTCAATCCAATCGTTCAGACGATCCACATCCGTAGGATGATTGGCTCCAACATACCGGACAAAGGCAATGGGGGTTGTAAGCCGCATATGCAGCATATCCCGGCGGCCGGCAGTATCCACAATAATATGTGCCATACCCAGCTGTTCCAGTAATGCACAATAACGGTCGTGGACGCGGCTGTTGGAAAACCATTCTCCGTTCCGTACTTCCACACTCAGGGGAATACCTTTGGGAAAGGACTGCAATGCCTGCTGTAGCCGGTCAAAATGCTCCGGTTTAAAATTATCGTGCAGTTGCAGGAAGGCCATGCCCAGCCGGTCTTCAAAATTGCTGACCGCGTTGCAAAATACTTCCAGCTCCTGCTGCACATCAATCAGCCGTTTGTAATGACTGATCGTATTGGTGAGTTTGGGAAAAAATTTGAATCCCTCCGGGGTTTTGCTCTTCCAGGTTGCTACCTGTTGCCAATCCGGCATTTTATAGAACGTTGCATTGAGTTCAATAGCGTTGAACTGGGTGGCATAATACTTTAATTCATCTTTAACACCACGGGGGTAAAAACCTTTCAGGTCGGTTCGGTTCCACTTGGCGCAACCTACATATACTTCAAATGTTTCCTGTTTTTTAACGGCTCCAAGCACGTTTGCCGTTTCCGGATGATCCGCCGGCAGGGCGAAATCAATTACACCGGGGTTGCTTACTTGTCCGAACTTCATTTTTTGGCAGAAAGGTAAGCGATTATTCGTTATGGTGAATAAATACAGTATGCTATAGAACCGCTCAACACCGGCAGCCGCTAGGTCATCAGTTCTGCAATCTTTTTTCCAGCGGTAGGAGCCAGTGCTACGCCCATGCCACTCATCCGGACTGCGCAAAAAGACCGGTCGGTCAGTTGTTCCACAATCGGTGTTTTCTCCTTGCCCATGGCCATAATGCCCGCCCAGCGGTGCGTGATCTGCGGCCGTTGTCCGGGTAAGATCACCGTAGATAAAAAAGCCTCCAATGCCTGCTGGATCGGTAATGTAGTAAAAGGTTCCAGTGTATATTCGGTCTGAAAAGAGGTATGGCGCGCACCACCCAGTAAGATACGATCGTCCAGGTTGCGGAAATAATAATAGCCTTCCTGGTAATGGAAGCTGCCTTTGAATTTTAAGCCGGGAATTGGTTCCGTAAGGAATACCTGGCCTCTTGCCGGTACCAGGTCTATCCGGGGCAATAGCCGGTTGCTGAAAGCATTGGTACAATAAACGATCCGTTCCGCAGCAAGACCGGGCCCCTTTGTTGTAAAAAGTTTTACGCCCTGCGAATCTTCTTCCACCTGGCGTACTTCGGTTGCAAATAAAAAGCGGATATTCATTTTTACCGCAAGATGATAAAGGGCATTTAATAACTTGCCGGGATGCAGACAGCCTTCAAAACGGTTTTCTACGAGGTGTGCTGTATTCGCAAATCCGAATACGGGGATCAGTTCGTCCTGCTGGCAAAAGGTTGCCGGCGCACCGGTAATTTCATAAAGCCATTCATTCAGCGCCGGCAGGCGCTCCAGGCTCCGGGAGCTGTCCAGCAGTTCGTATCCTTTACAAATGGAAAAATCGATCAGTCCGTTTGAAAAGATCTTCTGTATGGCCCGCAACCCCTCAAAGCGCATCTGCAGCAATTGCAGGGCCTTTTCTTTTCCCATGGCTTCCATATCAGATAAGATCTCTGTAGGGCTGCCAAAGCAGGCAAACCCTGCATTCCGCGTGGAGGCGCCAGCGGGTGTAGCCCCCCGTTCCACGATCAGGATATTTTTAGAAGGGAATTTTTGTTTAAGATAAACGGCCGTCCATAAACCCGTGAAACCTGCACCAATAATGATGATATCCTGCGGAGCATAAAAAGCCTCCTGCTCCCAGATGCTTATTTGATGTTGCGGATTCCTGATTGTTTTATACTTTTATAAATATAAAATTACTGATTACAAACAGGAACAACGCATCATTCTAAAATCAATCTATTAAATTTTACATTTCTTATGGCATATTGGCTTATAAAATCAGAACCCTTTAAATATAGTTACGATCAGTTGGTAAAGGACAAAAAAACCGTATGGGATGGAGTACGGAATTATGCCGCACGGCTGAACCTTCGCGCTATGAAGAAAGGAGACCTGGCTTTTTTTTATCACAGTAATGAGGGCGTGGAAATTGTAGCGATTGCAAAAATTGTGAAAGAGGCGTTCCAGGATCCAACCACAACAGATGAGCGCTGGGTGGCGGTTGAAGTAGCACCCTATAAGAAATTGAAAAAAACCGTACCGTTATCTGAAATCAAAGAAGTACCGCAGTTAAAAGATATGGACCTCGTACGCCTGGGCCGTTTGTCGGTACAAACCGTAAAGCCGGAGGAGTGGGAGCTGGTATTAAAGATGGCAGGAGAGGATATTGTTTAAGGTTGGACGCCGTTTTACACTCGATGATTTACTCACAATTGGCTATTTTACTACGGCCCTTGCTTTGGGGGACATGTAGACTGGGAGGACTATGGAATTATTTCAGGTTTAAAGTTCCAGGTTAGATCCGTATCCTACTCAATGCGGATGTCAGATCATAGATATCGTACAAATCACTGAAAACTGAAAACTGATGACTGATAGCTAAAAGTTACCATGGCTTACGATCGTTTGTTTAAAATTGTAATTTTGCCGGATGAACAACTATAATAACCCGCTTGTTGACCGGCTTCCCCGTCATCTGAAACAATATATCGTTCCACAGCACTATGAGCATTATACGGCGGTAGATCATGCGGTATGGCGGTATGTTATGCGACAGAACTACCGTTATCTGAAGGATGTGGCGTATTACCCTTATATACCGGGTTTGAAGAAAGCGGGCCTAACTATTGAACGGATCCCCGATCTGCAAACGATGAATGATCACCTGAAAACGATCGGTTGGGGCGCTGTTACGGTAAACGGTTTTATTCCCTCCCAGGCGTTTATGGAATTTCAGGCATACCGGGTGCTGATCATTGCGGCGGATATCCGCCAGATAGAACACATCGAATACACGCCGGCCCCCGATATCATTCATGAATCGGCAGGCCATGCGCCCATTATCGGAGAACCGGAATATGCGGCTTACCTGCAGTTTACCGGGGAAGTGGGTACAAAGGCCCTGCTTTCCAAAAAAGACCAGGAGTTGTTTGAAGCCATCCGGCAGCTGGCGGTATTAAAGGAGCTGGCCGGTACGCCCGAAAAAGAGATCCGGAAAGCGGAGGAAACACTGGCATTGATCCAGCAAAATATGGGCGATCCCTCAGAAATGGCACTCCTTGCCCGGCTGCATTGGTGGACGGTAGAATACGGGCTTATCGGAAGCCTGGAGGATTATAAGATCTATGGCGCCGGATTACTATCATCGATTGGTGAAAGTGTTACCTGCATGGGGCCGGGTGTAAAGAAGCTTCCCTATACCATTGATGCGGTAACCTATCCGTATGATATTACCAAGCCGCAGCCCCAGTTGTTTGTAACTCCCAACTTTCAGAACCTGGTCCGCGTGCTGAATACATTTGCGGATACACTTTCTTACCGCCGGGGCGGAGTATATGGTTTGCAAAAAGCTATTGATAGTGGTTTATTGTGTACGGTGGTTTACAGTTCGGGCTTGCAGGCATCCGGTATTTTTATAGAAACCGGTATGGGGGAAGGCACTTATATCGCCACTGCGGGACCAACGGCACTGGCCCTGGATGACCGTCAGCTGGCGGGGCATGAAAAAGAACTGTATCCGCAGGGATGGGGATCACCGGTAGGAAAGTTGCGGGATTACGATCTGCCACTGGAAGATTTTACCCTGGATGACCTGAAAAATGCAGGCATCGAAACGGGCAAAGCCGCAGCGCTGTTATTCCGGAGCGGGTTGCAGGTGCATGGCAGGGTGGAAGCTGTAGTGATCAAAAACAACAAGATCATCCTGATCCGTTTTTCGGGATGTACGGTGATCGACAGCGTTACAGCGAGGCAGTTATTTCAGCCGGAATGGGGCATCTATGATATGGCGGTGGGGGGCGAAATTACCTCGGTATACTCCGGTGCCGCGGATAAAGCGGCCTACGAGCAGGTAACCATCGTGCCCCGGGAGATGCCGCGTTCCGAATACAGCGAAGCCACCAGTCAATTACATGGATTGTATAAACAGGTACGGGCGATCCGGGAAAATGGAACGGATACTGCTGCACTGGAAAAAATTACCGGTATCCTGGACGCACAATATCCGGACGACTGGCTCTGCCTGCTGGAGATACTGGAAGTATTAAAGGACCGCAGGGAAGCACCGGGATTACAGGAACATATAATGCAGCGGCTGGCTCGTTTGCAATACCGGAAGCCGGAGCTTAAAAAGCTGATTGATGATGGACTGCATACCCTGGCACATATTGCAATTTTACCGGGCGCAGAAGGGCGTATGCCCGCGGGATCGGTTTGAACTATTTTTAAATTATAAATACCACCTACAATGAATGATTCAACTTTTGCAAAGGCATTTATCAAGGAGTTGGAAATGGAAACAAGGGCTACCCGTAGTTGTTTGGAGCGCATCCCAACCGCTTTGTCCGAATGGCGGCCGCATGAAAAGTCAATGCCCCTTGGGTACCTTTCGATACTGGTTGCAGAAATCCCGTTATGGATCACGACCATGGTTCGCAGTAATGAGATCGATTTTGCCACATTTGCGCATATCCGGCCTGCAAGCAGTGAAGAACTGGTGGCGCATTTCGATCAGCATATGGAAGGCGCAAAAGCTGCGCTGGCCGAAGTAAAGGACGGTGAACTGGAGGCTCCGTTTTATTTAAAGAGCAACGGGCAGGTTGTTTTTCAATCTTCAAAGAGAGAAAGCCTGGAGTCTACCATCAATCACCTGGTGCATCACCGCGGGCAGCTCACCGTTTATATGCGGCTGAATGATATAGCTGTTCCTTCCATCTACGGACCTTCAGCAGATAGTGGTGGGTTTTAACAGGCAATGGTGAATGGTCAATAGTGAATAGTCAATAGTCAATAGTGAATAGTCAGTAGGGAAGGGCCGTGTGTTCTTGCAATGTGGACGACCGGTTTTCTTCTTTGTCCAAATTCCGATTTTTCACGATTTACTAAGGGTCATTCAATTCCGTTTCCTTAAGCAGTTTTTATGGTTGCCGCAGATACGCTGATTGCGCCTGCGGCACTTTTCTACAACATTGTTGTAGTTAAAGCCGATACCGGATCTGCGCGGCTTTAAGGAAACGGCATTGATTTACCATTCACTATTCTCGCTCCACTAAAGCCGCTACTCGGCCCAGCTCATAATATAGTCCGGGTTTTCAATTTCCAGGGCTTCTTTGGTCAGCATCAATGGATGAAACGTATCTACCATTACGGCCAGTTCCTTTGTTTCTTTTGCCCCGATGCTTTTTTCAACAGCGCCGGGATGAGGACCATGCGGAATGCCCGCGGGGTGCAGGGTGATCATTCCCCGGGTTACCTGCTTGCGGCTCATAAAATCACCATCCACATAATAAATCACTTCATCACTGTCGATATTGCTGTGGTTATAGGGCGCAGGAATGGACTGCGGATGATAATCAAATAACCGGGGCACAAAAGAGCAAACAACAAAGGCATTGGTCTCAAAGGTCTGGTGTACGGGGGGCGGTTGATGTACCCGTCCGGTGATCGGCTCAAAATCATGAATAGAGAAGATAAACGGGTAACAGCAGCCATCCCAGCCAACCACGTCAAAAGGATGCGTACCATAATGCAGCCCATACAGCATTCCCTTTTTCTTGGCCTTGATGAGGAAATCGCCTTTTTCATCAATGGTTTCCAGGTCCTGCGGCGGACGGATATCCCGTTCACAATAGGGCGCATGTTCCATCAGCTGTCCGTTCCTGCTCAGGTAACGTTTTGGAAAACGCAGCGGCGTAAAGGATTCTACAATAAAAAGCCGGTTCTGTTCATCATTGAAATGGATCTGGTAAATGGTACCACGGGGCAATACGATATAGTCGCCATAACTAAAAGGCAGAGACCCGTATTGTGTTTTTACCACTCCTGAGCCCTCGTGGATAAAGATCAGCTCATCTCCATCAGTATTCTTATAAAAATAATCCCGCATACGCTGTTGCGGTGCTGCCAGTACCAGGTGACAGTCGTTGTTTACAAGTACCGGTACCCGGCTATCCAGGTAGTCTGCTACCGGGTTTACCTTAAATCCTTCAAAGCTGCGGTGCTGCAGCATCTTCTCCTCGGCGATATGCGGACTCACATCCCGATGCGGTTCGGTTTTAATAATTTGCGTAGGCGGATGGCAATGGTACAAAAGTGCGTAGTCATTGCTGAATCCTTCAGTAGAAAAAAGCTGTTCGCTATAAAGCCCGCCATCGGGTTTGCGAAACTGGGTATGACGTTTATGGGGAATGGATCCCAATGTATAATAGTGCGGCATTTTTAATTATTGATGGATGAACGAAAGGGCAGTATATACCAGGTAAAATAACCCGGAACTTTAAACCCTGAACCTGAAATCGAAAAGCACCGCGCCCATGGCAAGTGCCGCCAGCAGGAAATAATATTTCCAGCGCCGCTTATCGTTCCAGTAGATGAAATTTCTGAAGTAGGCCATAGAATAATTACTGGTACAAAATTACCGCTTTTAATAAAATAACGTACATTTGTTATTATTTTGTAACGTGCGACCCGATTATCCATATAAGCTTTTTTCAGACAAACGTGTAAACTACGTATTGTTGATAGAAGCTCTGGCTACAGACCGAAGTGGCCATTGATCCGTTCCCTTTTTCTTACATTTTTATTTATTGTTAAAATAATTGATCATGCTTGACACGAGTAAAGTGGCAGCTGCAATTCCGGCTGCCGCTGATTTTCTTCCCTTACTGGGTACTGACTATATTGAATTTTATGTGGGCAATGCCAAACAGGCCGCTCATTTTTACAAAACTGCTTTTGGCTTCCAATCCCTGGCCTATGCCGGGCCCGAAACCGGCGTTAAGGATAAAGCCAGTTATGTGCTGCGTCAAAATAAGCTCACCTTTGTATTTACCACGCCCATCCGGAATTGTGAAGAGATTGAAGCGCATATTGTCAGGCATGGAGACGGTGTACGAATGCTGGCGCTGGCCGTGGATGATGCTACCGATGCCTGGGTGCAAACAACAAAACGGGGCGGTAAAAGCTATCTGGAGCCCGTGAAGCTGGAAGATGAACAGGGCATTGTGGTCATGAGCGGTATTCATACATATGGTGATACGATCCATCTTTTTATTGAACGGAAAAATTACAACGGAACTTTTTTACCCGGTTACCGGCGATGGGAACCGGCGTACAATCCACCGGAAGCCGGGTTGCTGTATGTAGATCATTGCGTGGGCAATGTTGGATGGAACCAGATGAACAAATGGGTGCATTTTTATGAAGAAGTGATGGGGTTCCGGAATATCCTGTCTTTTGATGACACCGATATTTCAACCGAATATTCCGCGCTCATGAGCAAAGTAATGAGCAATGGCAACGGGTATGTAAAATTTCCTATTAACGAACCCGCAGAAGGCAAGAAAAAATCACAGGTAGAAGAGTACCTCGACTTTTACAAAGGAGAAGGAGTGCAGCATGTAGCACTGGCTACCAGGAATATCATTGAAACGGTAACTGCGTTGCAAAGCCGCGGCGTGGAGTTTTTGAAGATCCCGGCCACGTACTATGAAACCGTGCTGGACCGTGTGGGCTCTATTGATGAAGACCTCGCTCCCTTAAAAGAACTGGGGATCCTGATTGACCGGGATGAAGAGGGCTATTTATTACAGATCTTTTCCAAACCGGTGGAAGACCGGCCCACTTTGTTCTTTGAGATCATTCAGCGAAAAGGCGCAAAAAGCTTTGGCAAGGGGAATTTTAAGGCCCTGTTTGAAGCACTGGAACGGGAGCAGGAAGCGAGGGGGAATTTGTAGGGAATAGTGAATGGTCAATAGTTAATCAATGCCATTTCCTTAAGCAATTTTTGTGATTGCCACAGATGCACAGCTTGCACCTGCGGCGCTTTTCTGCGACATTATTGTAGTTAAAGCCGATACCAAATCTGCGCATCAGCGGCTTTAAGGAAACAACATTGAATAGTTAATGGTGAATACCATCCGGATTTATTTTTTAATACTTTATTTTATTTTCAATGAAACTATCCAGGTTGGCAGAACATACACCGCCTTCGGGTATCCTGGCCATCAGTAATGCGGTAAAGAAAAGAATGGCCGCCGGAGAGCAGTTGCTGAATTATACGGTGGGCGATTTTAATCCGCAACTGTTTCCCATTCCACCATTGCTGGAGGATGAAATAGTAAAAGCTTATCGCGGCCGGCAAACCAATTACCCGGCTACCGACGGAAACGAGGATTTAAGAGCGGCCATTGCGGCGTTTGTAAAAAAGCAGCAGGGCATTTCGTATACACCTGCAGAGATCATGATCGGGAGTGGTGGCCGGCCACTGTTGTTTGCTGCTTATCATATGATAGTGGATCCGGGCGACATCGTGATCTATCCTGTGCCTTCGTGGAACAACCATTTTTATGTGCAGCTTACCGGCGCAACGCCTTGTGTTATTGAAACAAAGCCGGAGCATCATTTTATGCCTACGGCGGATGAAATACGTCCGTTTATAAAGGATGCCGTGTTACTGGCGCTTTGTTCGCCTCAAAACCCAACGGGCACCTGCTTTACCGAAGCAGGATTAAAGGCCATTTGCGAAATGGTGGTAGCAGAGAATGCACGGCGTGGTAAGGATGAAAAAAAATTATACATCTTGTATGACCAGATCTATTACCTGCTGAATTATGGACGGCAGCCGCATGTGAGCCCGGTAAGTGTTTGTCCGGATGCACGGCCTTACACCATTTATATTGATGCCATCAGCAAGGCCTTTGCCGCAACCGGCGTACGGGTGGGCTGGTGTTATGGCCCCGAACCCGTGATCAGCAAGATAAAAACAATGCTGAATCATGTGGGCGCCTGGGCCCCGATGGCGGAACAGAAAGCGGTGGCCCGGTTCCTGGTAGATGATGTGGCGGCTGACGGCTATTTAATCGGATTTAAAGAAGCCCTGTTAGAACGGTTAACAAAAATTTACGGAGGTATCCGGCAAATGAAAATGGACGGGCTGCCTGTCGATGCCATCGCGCCGCAGGCCTCTATTTATCTTACGGTGAAAATTGATCTGCCCGGAGATATAACCTCCCTGCTGCTGGAAGAAGCAGGGATTGCGTTCCTGCCTTTCAGGGTATTTGGTGCGGCACATGCTGCTAACTGGTACCGGCTAAGCGTAGGCACCAGCAGGATGGAAGATATCGATCCAATGCTGAGCCGGTTAAAAAGCTTGTTGGAACGCCATGTGGAACCGGCGCACCGGGCCTGATCCACTGTCAGCTGAAACACCTGATGGCCGGCAGGTTTAGCCCCGGTGTAATAAATGCATTAAATTTTGATTATGAAACTGGTATCTTATCTGAATAACGGAAACGAGCAATTGGGATTGCAGGTAAAGGATCGGGTATATGCACTTTCATTCCTGAGGGCCGATGGTCCCGTTACAATGAAATGGTTATTAGAAAACTGGGAAGCATATTTTCCAATGCTGGTTGCAGAAAATAAAGGCCTGGAAGCCGGCGTATTTCCGGACGCAGGCACCCCCGTGGAAACGGTACAATTGCTGGCACCGGTACCGCATCCCACTTCCTGCAGGGATGGTTATGCATTCCGTCAACATGTGGCGGCTGCGCGCAGAAACCGGAAGGTTCCCATGATCCCGGAATTTGATCAATACCCCGTCTTTTATTTTACCAATCACAATAGCATCGCCGGGCCGGGAACAGTTACCTGCATGCCGGATCATTTTCAGAAGCTGGATTTTGAACTGGAAGCGGCGATTGTGATCTGCAAAAAAGGAAGGAATATTAAAGCGGCTGATGCAGCTGCCTATATCGGAGGCCTGATGATCATGAACGACCTGAGTGCCCGCACGCTGCAGATGGAAGAAATGGCATTGAACCTGGGCCCGGCAAAGGGGAAGGACTTTGCTACGGTAATTGGCCCCTGGCTGGTAACCCCCGATGCGTTAACATCCCGCGAGGTGCCGCCCAAACCAGGCCATACCGGCACATGCTGGAATCTGCAAATGAAATGCCGGGTCAATGGTATACAGGTGAGTACCGGCAACCTCGCAGATATGGACTGGACCTTTGCTGAGCTGATTGAACGGGCTTCGTATGGCGTAGATCTTTACCCCGGCGATGTGATCGGGAGCGGCACCGTAGGAACCGGCTGTTTCCTGGAGCTGAATGGTACGGGTAAGTTACAGGATCCCAACTACCCGGAACAGTGGCTGCAGCCCGGAGATACAGTGGTTATGGAGATAGAGGAATTGGGTCGTTTGGAGAATAAAATCGAAAGGGAGGCAACGGAATTTAGTATCTTAGAGAAGAAATTAACCGCGGAGAACTGGAGAACGCTGAAATAATGCGGAGATAAAAATTGTTTTTTGTGGTGAACTTTTTTTTGACCTGCGAATAAATACCAAATCATGACTAACAATGAACTAAACCGACTGGGAGGGATTATTTTAGATGCCTGTATCACCGTTCACAGGGAACTGGGCCCTGGCTTACTAGAGTCGGCCTATATGTATGCATTAAACCGGGAGCTGGAATTGAGGCGTATTTCGGTAAGGTTGCAGGTTCCGGTTGAAATGAGATATAAAGAATGTCTTTTAGGAAAGGTTTATGTAATCGATATGTTAGTTGAAAATGAAATCATTCTCGAAATTAAAGCCGTGATTGCAATTGAGCCCGTTTTCATGGCGCAATTGATTACCTATCTGAAACTAACGAATAAAAAATTAGGGTATCTGATCAACTTTAATGTTCCTTTGTTAAAAGATGGGTTCAGAAGAGTGGTGTACAAATTCTGATCTCCGCGAAACACTGCGGCTTTTATTCTCCGCGGTTGAAAAATGATCTTATATGGTATTTGATTTAAAAACGTTAACAACGCTGGAAACCCAGCATTATCTGCAACACATCATTGCTCCAAGGCCTATTTGCTTTGCCAGCACGGTAGACCGGGAGGGGAATATAAACCTGAGCCCCTTTAGTTTTTTTAATCTGTTTTCAACAAATCCGCCGGTAGTGGTTTTCAGCCCTTCCCGCAGGGTGCGCGATAATACCACCAAACATACACTTCAAAATATACTGGAGGTACCGGAAGTAGCCATTAATATTGTAGATGCAGATATGGTACAGCAGGTTTCGCTTGCCAGCTGCGAATACCCCAAAAATACCAATGAGTTTGCAAAAGCCGGTTTTACAATGGAACAGTCGCAGCTGATCCGTCCGCCCCTGGTTAAAGAGAGCAAGGCCAAAATGGAATGCCGCGTACTGGAAGTAAAATCGCTGGGCAGTACCGGCGGAGCAGGCAACCTGGTCATTTGCGAGGTATGCCTGCTGCATATCGACCCATCCATTTTAGATGGCAGTAACCGGGTTGATCAACGCAAACTGCATCATGTGGCGCGGTTAGGGGGCAACTGGTATTGCCGGGTAACGCCCGATAATCTTTTCGAGGTAGAAAAACCCAATACGCAATTGGGCATTGGGATCGACGCATTGCCGGAGGCCATCCGCAACAGCGGGGTACTTACCGGAAATGATCTTGGAATGCTGGCAAATATTACGCAGGTACCGGCTGCGGATCCAACCTTTACCGATGATACATTGGCTGGGCTGCTGCAGTATGAAAACAGCGAGGAGCAGGTCCGGGCTATTCATCAATACGCGCAGCGGCTGCTCCGGGAAGGAGCTTCGGGTAAGGCCTGGCAGGTGCTTTTAAGGCGGATCTGACGGCTGGAACTGCTTCAGGAGATTGTGCTGATGACACACAAAAACATCCAGGAGCATTTTGTCCCCGGGTGTAAGCCATCTTACGTTAAGACAATCTGCGCTGGTCCGTGTTTTCTGTGAGAACAAAATGTAAAAGGGGAGGCGTTTATTTCCAAAATAAATTATCATTTCATTAACACCGGTTGTTACGTATCTGTTCGTACTTTAGCTACGAAGAACTTCGTTAAATTTCTTGTTTTAAAACCCAACTAATGAAAAAGAGATCTATTTTGCGGACAGCTGTATGGCCGCTGCTGTTGCTTGCCTGCGTAGCCGCATTGTCCTTTACACCATTGAAGCCGGAGAGCAAACCGGATCCGGGCTTTCCTTTTAATAGCGATACCATACCGGCGATAACTGAATTTGAAACGGGCCGGCTGGATGCTGCATTAAACTATATAGATGAGCAGATCCGGGTACAGAGCGGTGCCCTGCGGAATATTAATACGGATATCCGGCGGCAGGTGGCGGATGCATTATCCAAAGCGGATCTTGCAAAAATTCAGGCCACAACAGCTGCAGCGATAAAAAAGATCAACTTTGAACAAATCAATAAAGATATAGAAACGGCGATGGCCGGCATTGATAAGTTAAAGATGGAGCGGGAACTTTCGTGCGCAATGGAATCCGTAAAAAACATAGATCCCGAACAATTAAAACAAGCGATTAACGCGGCATTAAAAGATATCCGGTTAAACCAGTTAAAGGGGCAACTGGAGGCGGCCGGCAGGGATTTGAAGATTCAGCAGCAGCAGTTAAACGCCGAAATGCGGCAAATAAAGCCAGGGATTCCTGATGAGCTGATAAAAACCCGCGGTCAATTGCAGCAACTTAAAGATGCTTACCAGGAAATGGAACGGGACGGGCTGATTGATAAAGGTCCCGGCAACCGGATCCAGTTCATCAACGGCGAACTCTACATTAATGGCGCAAAACAATCACCGGAAACCAGCGAAAAATACCGGCACTATTTTCTTAAACGTAAAATAACCTCCGGCAGGATCGTAGCCGTATAAAAGCAAATGCCCGATGGCCATCGAATGCCGGGAGGCAGATTTCAAAATCATTTATGGTCATCCTGAAGCCGTTGTTCGGGGATCGATTCCTGTTTCAGAATTTCAACGATTCAGGTATACCTGCTCGTTTCAAAATGTTTGAGGCTCCTGATATATCAGGCGCCTTTTTAATATTTATTAACATTAGTAATATGGTTACTTTTTTTGCAGATCAGTATTAAGATGAGAAGCGCGCTGCAGCACGCTTAACGATAAAGCAGCAGGCCTGTAAGCAGCAATAACCGGCTTTAACAGGGATGCAAACAGAACCATAAACAAGTGTAATCCAAAAACGCGCGCCTGGGATTTCCGGAGTCTCATGTCAACTGATTTCTGGCCACACCATTTCTAAAAAACTATAAAAAAAATACAATGAGCATTGTTGATAAAATAGCAACAATAGGGCTTCTTATTGTCTGCCTTGCAGCATGTGATCCTGCTACGGTTACCTTTTCTGAAACACAGCCAGGCGGAGAACCAGCATTGGGCCAGGTGCCCGATAGCCTCACCGGAACATTCCTGGATCACGATAAAGGAACGGTACTGGCCGTATCCGCCTATTATGTAGTTGCAAGAGACACGCTGAGCGATACGCTTAGTTATAGGGAGCTGTTACCACACGAGATGATCAACGGCGATACCCTTTTTAATACTCAAACAAATGAACGGTACCCGGTCCGGAAGGCCGGCGATTCGTTATTTACCGGCTATGTATTCAGAGATACGCTTTTAAATCTGAAAAAGAACGATGTACTGAAAACGTATCAGCAACAGTATTTTCTAAACCGGCCGCGGGAAGACAGCAGCTGGAGTGTACAAAAGCTTACCGTCAGGAACGGGGTATTGAATATCCGGAAGATCAGTACAAAGAATGAGGTGAAAATGATGGAAGCCATCACCGGAGCCCCAAGCGATTCTGCAAAACCATTGCGGGTAAGTCCCGGTAAGGAAGCGCTCAGCGAATTTATAAAAGAGGGGGGCTTTATAAATGGACGAACCTTTATACGAAAACGGGTTACTGTTAACAGCGAAGGATCCATACCTGCTCTTAAAAAGTAAAACAGCAATCAATTATTAATTTCTAAATTCTTTTTATGAAACGCCTTTTTTTTGCAATAGCGATATTGCCCTGGATCCTATTTGCCTGTAACGGCGGCCGTCATCAGTCGACGGAAATGTTAACAACTGCGGCACCGGTTCAGGCGGAAAGCGCTTTTAACACCGAAGGTTATGCTTCTATAGAGGAGAACACATTTCAGACCGCAAAAGCGCATCCGCTATCCACTTTTTCCATTGATGTAGATAAAGCGGCATATAGCAATGTACGCAGGTTTATCAATGATGGGGTGCATCCTCCGGCCGGAGCGGTACGGGTGGAGGAAATGATCAATTATTTTGATTATGATTATGCGCCTCCTCAAAACGGGGATCCGTTCAATGTTATTACAGAAGTTTCAGCATGTCCCTGGAATACAGAACACCAGCTGGTGCATATTGGTATCAAGGGCCGGGAAATTCCCCAGGGAGCCCTGCCGCCCTCCAACCTGGTTTTCCTGATTGATGTTTCGGGCTCTATGCAGGATGAAGATAAATTACCCTTGCTGAAAAAATCGATGCTGCTGCTTACAGATAACCTGCGTCCGGATGACCGCGTGGCGATCGTTACGTATGCCGGGAATGCCGGTTTGGTATTACCCTCCACCAGCGGTGAACAAAAAGCGCGGATCCGGGCAGCGATCGCTGAACTGGAAGCAGGGGGTTCCACGGCGGGTGGAGCGGGCATACAACTGGCCTACCAGGTGGCTAAGGAAAATTTCATCGAAAAAGGGAATAACCGGATCCTGCTGGCCACCGATGGTGATTTTAACGTAGGGGAAAGCAGTGAGGATGCGCTGGTACGTTTGGTTGAGGAAAAGCGGAAGAGTGGTGTTTTTTTATCGGTACTGGGATTTGGCAGGGGCGATTACCAGGATCATAAAATGCAGGAACTGGCCGATAAAGGAAATGGCAATCATGCTTATATCGATAATATCCGTGAAGCACAGAAAGTGTTGATCAGCGAATTTGGCGGAACCCTGTTTGCCATTGCCAAAGACGTAAAAATACAGGTGGAATTCAATCCCGCTATTGTGCAGGCCTACCGCCTGATCGGGTATGAGAACCGGATGCTGAAGAAGGAAGACTTTAATGATGATGAAAAAGACGCCGGGGAAATTGGTAGCGGCCATACGGTTACGGCTTTGTACGAAGTAATACCACCGGGGGTAAAGAATGCATTTGAAAAACCCGTAGATGATCTGAAATACCAGGCAGCCCCCGCTCAAACGGCTGCTCCGGCGCCGGCAGAGATGCTTACATTGAAACTGCGCTATAAGGAGGTGGATGCGGACCGGAGCAAATTGATTACCGTTCCGGTTGAAGGCCATATAACAGCCACTGGGAAAACTACTGATCATTTCCGTTTTGCAGCAGCGGTTGCGGAGTTCGGACTCTTGCTGCGGAATTCTGGGTTTAAACAAAATTCCAGTTATCAGCAGGTACTTGACCTGGCTGCCGGGGCTTTGGGAGCCGATAAAAATGGCTACCGGGCGGAATTTATAACGCTGGTGAAAAAGGGCGCGGCGTTGCGTAATGATGAAATGGCCAGGAGTGATTAAGGATATTGTTGGCTGAGCGAGGTTTAAAGCGGCTGTATGCATACCCGTTTAAAAATCGAACGGCATGCTGCTTGTTGCAGAGGAAGCATGTTGATCCGTTTTAAAGAACTTTTGATTCCGCCGCTTTTATTTTTTGCCAAAGAGCCGTTATTTTGTATCCTGTAAAAGTGCTGCAGGATGAAAAAGAAACTGGTTGTATTAACAGGGGCGGGCATCAGTGCCGAAAGCGGTCTCAAAACCTTTCGTGATAGTGACGGACTGTGGGAGGGATATGATGTAATGGAGGTAGCATCGCCGGAGGGCTGGATAAAAGATCCCGGACTGGTGCTGGATTTTTACAATATGCGCCGGAAGAACGTAGCAGATGTACAACCCAATGCGGCGCATTATGGCCTGGCAGCCCTGGAAGCGGATTATGAAGTGCATATCATTACTCAAAATATCGATGACCTGCATGAGCGGGGAGGATCTACCCGGGTATTGCACCTGCATGGAGAGATCTTTAAAATGCGGAGCGAACGGTTACATAAACCTTCTTATGAGATCCGGGGTGATATCCGTTTGGGTGATAAGGCTCCGGACGGAAGTCAGCTCCGGCCGGATATTGTGTGGTTTGGTGAAGCGGTGCCCATGATTGCACCGGCGTCCCGGCTTGCGGCAGCAGCGGATATTTTTGTGGTGATCGGAACTTCCATGCTCGTATATCCTGCGGCGGGGCTGATTGATTATGTAGCGGATAATATTCCGAAATACATCATTGATACCTCCATTCCCGCATTGCGACCGCTTCCCAACCTGCATGCCATTGAGAAGCCGGCTACAGCGGGTGTGGAAGAACTGATCCGGTTGCTGAAAGGATAAAACGGGCGCATCGTATCCCTGGATTGACAGCTGACAAATATGCTATGGTTACCAGTAGGAACGAATCAAAGGTCTGATTTGTCATCAATAGACAATGGAAGCCTTTATTGGCAATTTGCGATCTGGGAGCGGGTGACCTGTCAGGATACAAGCCCGATCTTATACCACCAGTCTACCTTACCGCTTACATCATCCTTGCTATGATTTGGATTACTGCCTTCGGCGCTGCGGTTATGCATACCTCCGCCGTACATGCCCCCTTTTCCACGCATGCCGCCGCCACCGCCGCCATGCATACTACCACCACGTCCGCCGCCGCCGGCGCTCATATGGGTAGTGGCCTCGCCACGGCCGGAGTAAGTACCAGGGCCCTGCTTCATTTCAGGGATCCGGATGCCAATAACCGTGTGGTCTTTATTGATGGCAAGCTGGCTTTTTGGAATGGATACCATATACCGGAAAAATCCGTCTGCATCATTGGCCGCTTTAAAATGGAGCAGGCCTGGTGTTGCAGTGGTTGCGTCTACCAGTTCCGTCTTTCCATTGCGGGTAACCCGGGCCTGTTTATAAAACGAAGTATAGTCACGTTCATCGGTTCGTTGCACTCCTGCTTCCGGTTGCCGGGGCGCACCGGCGGCACGGTGCTGATCTGATGGGGCTTTTTCAGTATCCGGATGAAAGGGATATTCAACCAGCCTTGCTTCTGATTTTGACCCGGTGGGCGCGAAGTATATTTTTACGCCCTCACGGAGCATGCGCATCCGGGCGGAAGGATTGTCGGTTTCCAGGATCACATACAGGTACTGGTTGTCGTTACGGAAATCGTAGCGGATCTGGGTATGATCATCATAAAACCTGGAGGGGTAATCCCGGGTAGTGGCCGCATCCATATGCAGCGACTCTGCCGGAAGCACTTTGCTGCCGGAACAGGATCCTAAAAAGAGTGCGGGTATTGCAGCCAGGAACAGTTGTTTGCGCATGCGGAAATATTTTCCTGTATGACTCCGTTTATAAAAAAATATTGCTGGGGTGGGTCGTTAAATGTTGTTAACAATTCGTTTGAGGAGCTACTGAGGTGCAAGGGGATTGCTTTTATTGCGATGGAATGCTGCCACGAAGGCGCTAAGGCTCAAAGAACCACGAAGATGATGGAAAGAGCCGCTGCGTCGTTGCTCCTTTGCGTCTTCCGCGTGAGATCTATGCATCGATACAGGAAAAGCCACTGAGGCACAGAAATACAGCGTATTACTTTTATTGCGATGAAATGCTGCCACGAAGGCGCTAAGGCACAAGAACCACAAAGATGATAGAAAGAGCCGCTGCGTCGTTGCTCCTTTGCGTCTTCCGCGTGAGATCTATGCATCGATACAGGAAACGCCACTGAGGCACAGAAATACAGCGTATTACTTTTATTGCGATGAAATGCTGCCACGAAGACGCTAAGGCACAAAGAACGACGAAGATGATGGAAAGAGCCGCTGCGTCGTTGCTCCTTTGCGTCTCCGCGTGAAATCTATGCATCGATACAGGAAAAGCCACTGAGGCACAGAAATACAGCGTATTACTTTTATTGCGATGGAATGCTGCCACGAAGGCGCTAAGGCTCAAAGAACCACGAAGATGATGGCAAGAGCCGCTGCGTCGTTGCTCCTTTGCGTCTCCGCGTGAAATCTATGCATCGATACAGGAAAAGCCACTGAGGCATTACAATTATATTTTAACCGCCATGTACGCAAGGCATCCGCAATGATCCGCAACGGGAGAAACCCTGCTATAAAAATCTTAACGAACCTTGCGGAAACCTTTGCGTGCGCTGCGGTTAATTATGGCCTACATCCGTTCCGGTACCCGGATGCCCAGTAATCCCATAGAAGCTGCGATGGTGGCCGCCGCAAGCGTACAGATCTTGAGCCGCAGGTTTTTCTTTTCCGGAGTTTCCGCATTGCGTACGGAATGGGCCGTATAGAAACTGTTAAACAATTTTGCCACGCTAAACGCGTAAATAGCCAGCAGGGAAGGATTGTGTTCTCCGGCAGCCTGCTGCACCTGGGTTTGGAACTGCTCCAGCAAAATGATCAGCTCTTTTTCCAGGGGTTCCAGTTGCTCCGGATCAGCAATGCCTGCGGCCAGCGGCTCATTCCGCAAAATGGACCGGATCCGCGCATGCGTATACTGGATAAACGGACCGGTAAAGCCCTGGAAGTCGATACTTTCTTCAGGATTAAAGATCATCCGTTTTTTGGGATCCACCCGGAGGAGGAAGAATTTCAATGCACCCAGTGCAATGGTATCATAGAGTTCTTTAAGCTCCGTTTCGGAGAAGTCTTTCACTTTGCCCAGTTCTTCTGTTTTAGCCGCCGCTACGTTTACCAGCTCATCCAGCAGGTCATCGGCATCCACCACGGTGCCTTCCCGGGTTTTCATACGCCCGCTGGGTAATTCCACCATCCCATAGCTCATATGATAAATACCGCCGGCATAGGGCTTATTGAGTTTTTGCAGGATGAGCTGCAATACCTTCATGTGATAGTTCTGTTCATCGGCAATGACGTAGATGCTTTGATCATAAGGGAAGTCCTTGTATTTTTCATCCGCCAGCCCCAGGTCCTGCGTAATATAAACGGCGGTACCGTCTTTCCGCAGCACCAGTTTTTCATCCAGTCCTTCAGCGGTAAGATCGATCCACACACTGCCGTCTTCTTTTTTAAAGAATACACCATCTTGCAGGCCTTCCTCTACAAATTGTTTGCCCAGTATATAGGTATCACTTTCATAGTAGATCTTATCAAAATCGGTTCCGATGCGTTTGTAGGTTTGATCAAACCCCGCATATACCCAGCTGTTCATTTGTTTCCAGAGTGCTATTACTTCCGGCTTGCCATCTTCCCAATCCACCAGCATTTGCTGTGCGGCTTTCATAATCGGTGCATGCTTTTCTGCTTCTTCCTTGCTCATCCCTTTTTCGATGAGTTCCGCCATCTGCTCTTTGTGTTTTACGCCAAACATTACATAGTAGTCGCCTACCAGGTGATCGCCTTTAATGCCGGTAGACTCCGGTGTGGCTCCATTGCCGTAAAGCTGCCAGGCCACCATCGATTTGGAAATATGAATACCCCGGTCGTTGGAAATACAGCATTTTCTGATTTCGCTGCCTGTTGCTTTCAGGATCTCAGCAATGGACCATCCCAGGAAATTGTTTCGCAAATGCCCCAGGTGCAGGGGTTTGTTGGTATTGGGAGATGAATATTCCACCATTACTTTAGAAGCCTGCCGGGGCTCCTTATTGGAGAAGGGATCCTTATAGTTATCATTCAGGAACGCCGTCCAGAAATTTCCGGCGATGCTCAGGTTCAGGAACCCCTTGATCACGTTAAACGAGTCGATCAGGTCCGGATGACGGTTCACCAGGTATTGTCCCATTTCAGCACCCAGCTCTTCGGGTTTCTTCTTCAGTTCCTTGATAAAGGAAAACAGAACAACGGTATAATCACCTTCAAATTCGGGCTTGGTACTGTTTATAGCGATCGACGAGGGCGTCAGATCTATTTGATATAATGCTTTTAATGCGTCCGCAACAATCGGTCTCAACGTATCTACAATGCTCATTCCTAACAATTTTGCTGCAAAAATAAGGAACCCCGGCGCAGAAATCATGCGAATAAGGAATATCTTCGCCGCCGATGAGGCAGCATTTATATAGTGTAAGGGACCGGTTGCTCCCGTTGATCGATTTTTTTTACCCGCCATTTAAACGGATCATGCCGCTGCAAACCTTCCGGTATGCGGTTTCCGGAGCGTCCAATACCTTCCTTGGGCTGCTGTCTTATTATATTGCCTATAAGTTCATTTTCCGGGAGCAGGATTTTCATTTTGGGTTTTATGCGTTAAAATCACACGTAGCGGCCCTTGGTGTATCCTTTGTAATAAGTTTCCTGGTAGGTTTTTTCCTGATGAAATACGTGGTATTTGATGATAGCCGGATCCGTGGCCGGGTACAATTGTTCCGCTACCTGCTGGTATGTGTGTTTAATCTTACGATTAATCTGGTGCTGTTAAAATTCCTGGTGGAAGTATGTGATATCTATCCCATTTTTGCGCAGATGGGCACCACGGTGATAGTTGTGCTGGTCAGTTACCTGGCACAACGGCATTTCAGTTTTAAAAAAGTACCGGAGCCTACCTACCTGGAAGATGAGCTGCCGGACCTGAAATCGCCGTCGGATAGCAGCGATGGAAGCATTTAGCATTCAGCTTTTAGCCTTTAGATTTCAGCATCGTTATCAGTACGGGCATAAAATGGTCTCAATGTCGCACCAGTCTCCGTGTCGCCGGAAAATATTTGAAAAATGTGGGAATGTGGAAATGTGAAAATATGGGGAATGTGTAAATGGGTTGCGCTTCAAGCGCGAAACGGCCTTTAGCTTTTAGCAATCAGCTATCAGATTCAGTTATCAGTATCGCACATCAAGGATGGAACCGGATTTAACATGAAACTTTAAACCTGGAACAGCTTTAGCTATCAGCAATCAGCCATCAGTTTTCAGTTGATTACGGCGGGAATACAAATCTATCCTGTCATATCAAGTGTAGAACGGATCTAACGTGAAACTTTGAACGTTAAACCTGGAACAGCTTTAGCTATCAGTTTTCAGCCGATTATGTATGAATTCGATGACCTTGATATTCTATGCAAAAAACAGGGAACTGTACTCCGCTCATCAAGTAACAAACGGGAATCAACCTGGAACTGAAACAATTCACAGATCTAACCCCGCCACTTTTAACAAAAAATCACCATCACCATAGGCCCTTACAGCCAGCCATCCGGATTGCGGAAAAATACCGGCTACACTGATGTCTTTAATATTGCCGCTGCCGGTGATCCCTTTTATAAATTGCCGGTTGAGTTGCTGGTTGATATTGCTACGGGCCGTTGACAACAATTCAGTCAGATCATATTTTGCCATTTTTTCAATTTCGCTGGTGATCTTCTTTGAAAACAGCCAGTCCGCCGTTTTTAACAGCGCATTTTGGGATTGAATATCGAAGTCCACATCGGTTACCTGCAGCGTCCTGGTATTGGCGTAGTACAGGGGCTTACCCGTTACATAAAAGGTGCCGTCATTGGTGCCGGTGAATTTTACCTGCATCACCAGGCGATTATCACGGCTGCCCAGGAGTTTACATTCCCGGAAAATGAATCGTTTTTTAATAAAGGCCTTACTGAAGGTAAATTCCTTTCCGGCAATCTGGGCGGTAAGAATGCGGCTCAGCGAGTCGTAATTCATCACCAGGTCTGCATACACCTGGAATCCCTGGTTCCGGCTAAAATTGCTTGCATGCGGCACCGGGGTTATAAGGGCCGATGGCTTTTCAAACCGCACCACAGGTTTGGCAGCCAGTCCCACGCTTATCTGCAACTGGTTGTTAACCGTTTGTATGCTGTTGATGCGGATCTTTTGGGGGTTGATCTGCAGCCAGCCCATATTGTTGACATTATACGGCGTATTGAGCTGGTTCCACAGGGTTTGAAAATGCGGCTTCAGATCCACCCGGCCATAGCTTTTCTCCAGGTCGGCCTTCGATACATCGAGTTCCTTTTTAAGCGCGCTGATGATCACCGGGGTAATATCCTGTCCCCAGAAACAAACGGTACATTTATCCAGCGGTTCCGGTTCTTTCCGGGTGATCTGCATTTTGACGGTGTAGTTGGTTAGCAGGGAGATGGCAATGGAGAAACCGACTTTTACTTTCCGTTCGCCTTCCTCAAAGCCACACTGGCAGGCGGGCGTCCAGGGGGTAACGGCCTTACCGTTTACACAGGCCCGGGTAGAGCCAATGATCTTGTAATAGCCCATAAAAGAAATGTCGAGCGTGGTGTTTTTTAAACTGAACTGCAGCGGTCCGCGCCGGAAACTATACTTATAGCGCGTATCGCATCCCTGCTGTACCCAGTCATCCGGAAACCGGGGAGAAGTAAACAAGGTATCTACTTTTTTATTGGCCATGGCAAAGAAGGGGGCCAGGTCTACCTGTACCGGTATATTGAGCTCCGATTCCGGTATAACGGCGGCCGGGTACGCTGGCAGCGACAATACGGGCGTAGGAGGATCAATTACCTGGGAATGAACGGTGATGGCGAGGCAGAGCATGCATAAAAGGAGAAATCGGTTCTTCATACTATCAAATCTGGCGCTAAAATAGGAAATCAATGGCAGGAATAGATAGAATACACGACATCCCAAACGGATTGATTGTATGTGCTCCGGAATCTAACTGCCTGCTGTTGAGCTTCTAAATGACAGGATTTAGTTGTTTATTCCGGTCAGGTCGTCTGGTAAGCAGGGATTTTTACCGATTTCTGACATTTTTTCATATTCCGCTACTGCGGCATAATCATTGAAAGTTAATTTCTGCCACGGATTGTGGTGATTTTTAATAAAAGGAGAAATTTAAATATTATGGGTAAAATTATTGGTATTGACTTAGGAACCACCAACAGCTGCGTTGCGGTAATGGAAGGTAACGAGCCGGTGGTGATTGCCAACGATGAAGGGCGCCGTACAACCCCATCCGTTGTAGCTTTTTTAAAAAACGGCGAGCGTAAAGTAGGGGATCCTGCAAAAAGACAGGCCATTACGAACCCGCAAAATACGATTATGTCCGTAAAACGTTTTATGGGCCGCCGTTTTGATGAAGTTTCTGAAGAGATCAGCCACTGGAGCTACAAAGTGGCACAGGGTGACAATAATACCGTTCGGATCGATATTGATGGACGTTTGTATACCCCGCAGGAGATTTCTGCTATGGTATTACAGAAAATGAAAAAAACTGCCGAGGATTACCTGGGGCAGGAAGTAAACGAAGCGGTGATCACTGTTCCGGCTTACTTTAACGATGCACAACGTCAGGCAACCAAAGAAGCCGGTGAAATTGCCGGGTTAACGGTACGCCGGATTGTAAACGAACCTACTGCTGCCGCATTGGCTTACGGGCTTGATAAAGGCGGTAAAGATCATAAAATTGCGGTGTTTGACCTGGGGGGCGGTACGTTTGACATCTCGGTACTGGAACTGGGCGATGGTGTATTTGAAGTAAAATCTACCAACGGGGATACACACCTGGGTGGTGATGATTTTGATAAAGTGATCATGGACTGGCTGGCAGAAGAATTTAAGACGGAAGAAGCCATTGATCTGCGTAAGGACCCGATGGCCCTGCAGCGTTTGAAAGAAGCGGCTGAAAAAGCAAAGATCGAACTGTCTTCTTCCAGTGAAACGGAGATCAACCTGCCCTATATCACAGCGGTTGACGGAGTGCCCAAACACCTGGTAAAAAAACTGACCCGCGCTAAATTTGAGCAACTGGCAGATAACCTGTTTGCCCGTTGTTTAAAACCCTGCGAAGCAGCATTGAAAGATGCGGGTATGAACCCCTCAGAGATCGATGAAGTGATCCTGGTTGGTGGTAGCACCCGTATTCCCAAAGTACAGGAAATTGTAGAAAAATTCTTTGGTAAAAAGCCAAACCGCGGTGTAAACCCCGATGAGGTGGTAGCTGTTGGTGCCGCTATCCAGGGTGCCGTATTAACCGGGGAAGTAAAGGATGTATTGTTGCTGGATGTTACCCCGCTTTCTTTGGGTATCGAAACAATGGGCGGTGTAATGACTACATTGATCCCTTCCAACACCACCATTCCTACAAAAAAATCAGAAGTATTTTCCACTGCAAGTGATAATCAGCCGGGCGTACAGATCCATGTATTGCAGGGTGAGCGCTCTATGGCCAAGGACAATAAGAGCCTGGGGATCTTTAACCTGGATGGCATTCCACCAGCCCCAAGAGGTGTACCGCAGATTGAAGTGATCTTCGATATTGATGCCAATGGTATCATGCACGTAACCGCTAAAGACAAGGGCACCGGTAAGGAACAAAAGATCCATATCGAAGCAGGAAGCGGCTTAAGCAAGGAAGAGGTGGAGAAAATGAAGGCAGAAGCAAAAGCCAACGAAGCTACAGATAAGGCAGAGCGTGAAAAGATCGATAAGCTCAACGCTGCAGACAGCCTGGTATTCCAGACCGAAAAACAGCTGAAAGAATATGGCGACAAGGTTCCTGCGGATAAGAAATCAGTGATCGAAGGAGCAGCTGCCAAGTTAAAAGAGGCACACAAGCAACAGGATATTGCCGCTATTGACAAGGCTACTGAAGAACTGAATGCAGCCTGGACTGCAGCCAGTGAGGATATTTATAAATCCGGACAAGGTGCTGAGGGTGCACAGGCGCAGGCTGGTCAGCCCGGAGGCGATCATACCCCCGGCGGAAATGCAGGCGGTGCGGATGATGTAACCGATGTTCCCTTCGAAGAAGTGAAATAATCATTCGAATAGCAGAAAGTGATCCCGGTAAGCAATTACCGGGATTTTTTTTTGATGTGTACAGCTTCCCGGGTTCCTTTCAGGTGATACCGGTACGAAAGGATACCTGCTTTTTTTCATCAGGAGCTCTCACAGAGCACCCTGCGTTTTCCGTTATAAATTCTATTTTCAAAAGAAGAGCAACCGTTTGCACAAAGGCTATCGGGTTATTATAACTATTTTTATGAACATTCTAAATAACAAAATACTTCCATTATGAGTAACCGAAGAAGCTTTCTAAAACACATTGCTGTGGGAACCGGCGCCCTTGCCATCAATTTGCCCGCCCTGGCCGTCAGCGATGAATCGATGCAACGCTCTTATGAACTGGAAAAAACGCCCGCCCGTTTTAATATGAGTGGTTACCGTGCACCAAAGATCGACCGGGTTCGCATCGGTTTTATTGGTCAGGGTATGCGTGGTCCGGGTGCAGTGCAGCGCATGTCGCATATTGACGGAGTGGAGATTGTTGCCATTTGCGACCTTATCCCTGCGCGTGCCGCCAAATCCAATGCCCTGGTGCAGAAAAGCGGCCGGCCGGCCGCGAAAGAATATTCCGGCGAAAATGGATGGAAAGATATGATCCGGAAAGAGAAACTGGACCTGGTATACATCACAACCCCCTGGAACCTGCATACCCCCATGGCCCTTTTTGCTATGGAAAATGGTTGCCATGCAGCATCTGAGGTGCCCATCGCATTGACCCTGGAAGATTGCTGGAAGCTGGTGGAAACCTCCGAACGTACCCGCAAGCATTGTATGATGCTCGAAAACTGCTGCTACGACTTCTTCGAGCTGCTGACCCTCAATATGGCCCGTCAGGGTATGTTTGGCGAACTGGTACATGCCGAAGGAGCGTACCTGCATGATCTGCGGGATCTCAATTTCAAAAAGGATACCGGTTACCAGAATATGTGGCGTCTCCGTCAAAATTATGAACATAATGGTTGCCTGTATCCCACGCATGGGCTGGGTCCTGTGGCGCAGTGCATGAACATTAACCGCGGTGATAAAATGGACTGGCTCGTATCCGTGTCCAGCAACGATTTTCAAATGGGACAGATGGCAAAAGATTTGGCTGCCACCGATCCTTACTTTAAGCAGTTTGTTGGCAAACCGTACCGCGGCAACATGAACACCACTACTGTAAAAACCAATAAAGGAAAAACCATCATGATCCAGCATGATGTAACCTCACCCCGCCCGTATTCCCGTATCCACCTTTTAAGCGGTACCAAGGGTATGGCACAGAAGTGGCCGGAGCCGGAGCGTATTGCTTTTGGTCATGAATGGATCAGCAGTGAAGAACTGAAAAAATTGTACGAACAATACACCCCGGAGATCGTCCGGAAAATTGGTGACCTGGCCAAACAGATCGGTGGCCACGGCGGTATGGATTTTATGATGGACTGGCGGTTGATCGACTGTTTACGCAACGGTTTGCCGCTGGACCAGGATGTGTACGACGGTGTGGCCTGGAGCTGTTTATTTCCATTGAGCGGCCGGTCCATCGAAAAACGCTCTTCCAGTGTAGATATTCCTGATTTTACCCGCGGTGCCTGGAAAACCAACGCCCCTGTAGAACTAACGCTGAAAGGTGGTGGTACCACAGGTGTGGTGAATCTTGAGAAAAAAGAACCATCCAAACAACTGAACGTAAATTAATCAGTATACCGGCTTTGTACAGCGCTCCTCGTCAACCGGGGAGCGCTTTTTTTATGGAAAATCCTCTTTAGTGGCTGTTTGAAGTGCGCGCTCTATCAAATAAAAGTAAAAAGGCGCAGCGCGCCGGTCATATTCATAGCCGGAAGCAACGAACGACCATCCCAGCCGCAGCGCGGCGGTAATCCCTTGCGCCGAAACAACCGTAATTGATTATCAGTGTATCATTTCCTCTGACAACTTTTCGTGAATGCCCTTTTTTACACAGCATTCCAGGCATAACTTTTGCAATAAACCATCGGGACATGCTCTTTCAGGGACCCTTTAAACCTCATTAAAAACAAACCTATGCAAAAGAAACAATGGATAACGGGGCTGGCGTTATTGACCCTGGGCGCTGCAGTTACTGCAGTTGTAAAACAACGTACCATACCGAAGGGGGTTAAAGCTGTGACCGGTTTTAATAAAGAACGGTACCTGGGACGCTGGTATGAAATAGCCCGGTTTGATTTTTATTTTGAGAAACAACTGAGCCAGGTAACAGCAACCTATACACTTATGGACGACGGTCATATACAGGTGGTAAACCGTGGGTTTGACTATCAGCAATCCAAATGGAAAGTATCCACCGGCAAAGCGAAATTTATGGCAGATGAGCAAACGGGTCGTTTGGCTGTGTCTTTTTTTGGACCCTTTTATGCCGGCTATAATGTAATCGCCGTTGATCCCGATTACCAGTATGCCCTGGTTTGCGGTAAAAGCCGTAAATATCTCTGGCTGCTCTCCCGGCAAAAGAACATGCCGGCAGCGGTGAAAGAAAGCTACCTGCACAGGGCCCGTGATCTTGGGTTTCCCATAGCAGACCTTACCTGGACGCAACAGGTATAGCAATACACAATTTAATAAAAACTTTTAAACCTTTTTTGACAGGGGATGTTTAGAATATCAAACACAATTATTAAATACCTACCGTGAAACACCCAGTACGAACGATATGCGGTACTGTGTTTAAACGTCAATTTGTTTAATGTTTAAATAATGTAATCGTATGAGACCTGTAATGAAAGTAAACCATGTTGGTTTTTTTGACAAAGATTCGCGCCATTATTTGCCCGTAACATTCACAGGGGATGCCATTCAGCATCTTTCTTCCCTGACGGCATCTTTTAACATTAAGGAATGGGTTTGGCATACAGAAGAGATCGATGGTAAAAAGTATTGTATCGTAACCGACCGGTTGCAGCCGGCTGATATCCCGGACCGTATACCCGCCTAGCTGTTTGTAGCAGGATACACCGGGTTAGATAGGGCCGGAGGTCCTTCAGAACGTTCCGGATGATTACCTGTTACTGAGCCGGAAACTATATACCAGGAGGAACGTTGCGCCTGTATTCCCTGGCAAAAAATCATCCGGAGCAACATTGTTTCACAGACCTTTCAACCACCTGGCTGGCCGTTCTGTTACAATAATATTACTGCCCTGTTAGCTGCTATGTAGCTATCCGGCTGCATAGCGGCTTTGCAGGAGCAAAAAGATCTGGTTATTTATGCCGTACAGGTGGCGATGTTTGTTGTACCCAAATAAAATACGACTGCGTTGAACTATGGATAAAACAGCATTTTACATTGTAATCGATATGAAAACTCCTGACGGATATGTGAGCTACTGCCATTTTTTTATTGGTGAAGACAAAGACCGTGCAGATGCTATTTTTAATACATTGATCGGCATTATTCCCGAAACGACCCATAATGCATATGTGTTGCGGATGTGCCTGGTTTGTAAACGTGGCGAATCGCGGTTGGTTAAAGCAATCCGGTATTGTACATTGAATGATCTTTCCTTTAATGTTCCGCTGATCACCAGGGAAGTGTTTAAGTTGCTCACCCTGCATTAGGAGGGTATCTGAAGGAATCCATTTCGGCCGGCCGCTTCTTACTGCGCTTCCGGTTTTGGGTCAGGGATATATATGAAGGCAGAAACTCGGGAATACCTTCGTTTTTTTAACCCCGGAGTTGTATTTTTGACGGAATTGATTTGCCGTAATACGATACACCGTATAACCTGCATTAACGATAATTTTAAACAACTACCAACAATCAAGTGAAAAAGAAAATTTTCTATCTTCTGTTTGCTGCCACAATTGGAACAACAGGCCTGCATGCGCAGTGGAAACCTGTTAGCGGAAAAATCATGACGCCCTGGGCGGAAAAAGTAAACGCGGCAAGCCCGTTGCCCGAATATCCGCGTCCGCAGCTGATCCGGAACCATAACTGGAAAAATTTAAACGGTCTGTGGCAATATGCCGTGTTACCCGGGAGCGGAGCCGATGCCATCCCGGAACAATATGATGGCAACATCCTGGTACCTTATGCCATCGAATCGGCGCTGAGCGGTGTTGGAAGAACCGTAGGAAAAGACAGCATACTGTGGTATACCCGGGTGATTGATGTACCGGCTTCCATGCGTAAAGGTAAACTGCTGCTGCATTTCGGTGCCGTTGACTGGGCCGCTCAGATCTATGTAAACGGGGTAAAAGTGGGCGAGCACGAAGGCGGTTATGATCCCTTTTCTATAGATATAACGTCGGCGGTAAAAAAAGGTAGCCGGCAATCGGTTTCAGTTCGGGTGTGGGATCCTTCAGATGACGGTCCGCAACCGGCCGGGAAACAGGTAAAAAATCCACATGGGATCTGGTATACCCCGGTTACGGGCATCTGGCAAACGGTGTGGCTGGAGAATGTACCCGAAACCTATATTGTAGCTACCAAACAAACACCGGATATCGATCAGCAGCAGCTGCAGGTTTCTGTAAACACCGCCGGACTTCAGCCCGGTGACGAAATCAGTGTATCGGCCTGGGATGGAACAAAACAGGTGGCCAGCCAGGCTTCAGCAGACGGCCAGAATGTGATCCTTCGTATTCCCGATCCCAAATTATGGTCGCCTCAACGGCCTTTTTTATACGATCTGAAAGTGTCTGTAAAACGGAAAGGAAAAACCATTGATGAAGCTACTTCTTATTTTGGAATGCGTAAAATATCCATGGCGAAGGATGCAAACGGCATTCAGCGAATGATGCTCAACAACCAGTTCCTTTTTCAATACGGGCCGCTGGACCAGGGATGGTGGCCGGATGGATTGTATACAGCCCCTACGGATGAAGCCCTCAAATTTGATGTGGAGCAAACCAGGGCCCTTGGATTCAATATGATCCGCAAACATATAAAAGTGGAACCTGCGCGCTGGTATTACTACTGTGATCAGCTGGGTATTTTGGTTTGGCAGGATATGCCCAGCGGCGACAGAGGTGGGAATATATGGTCGCAACAGTTACGTGTAAAAATGCCGGAAGGCAAGAAAGTAGATGATTCCCACCTGCTGAAAGCACAGGTACCCGGACTGGTGTTTGACAGGGACCGGAGCGCGGCATCAGAAGCCTATTACCGTAAGGAATGGGAATCGATTATGGATGTGCTGCACAATCATCCTTCTATCGTGGTATGGGTGCCCTTCAATGAAGCCTGGGGGCAGTTCAAAACAAAGGAAATTGTAGACTGGACGATGAAAAAAGACCCATCAAGAATGGTGAACGGAATGAGCGGAGGTAACTTTTTTATCGGCGTAAGCCCCGTGGTGGACCTGCATTATTATCCCGGACCAGCTATGCCCGATCCTGAGATCTACGGGCAAAAGCAGATCCTGGTGCTGGGTGAATTTGGAGGGCTTGGTCTTCCGGTAAAAGATCATCTCTGGCTCGATAAAGGAAACTGGGGATACCGGTCCTTCGATAACAATGAAAAACTGTTTGAGCAATACAGCGAGATGATCGGTTCAATCCCCGATCTGATAAAATGGGGGCTTTCAGCCGCCGTATATACGCAGACCACCGATGTGGAAATTGAAACGAATGGATTATTTACCTACGACCGGAAAGTGCTGAAATTTCCGAAAGATAAAATGTTCCAGCTGCATCAGCAGTTATACAATAAAGGACTGGTTTCCCAATAAGCACGGGAACTATGGCCATAAAAAGAGGAGCGGTTATTTCTTTATAACAGGAATAACCGTTCCTTTATATTTTTTATCGATAACCAGTAATAAAAAGGGCCGCGTTGTAAAAGACTGTTTGGGCCCTTTTATTTCGTCGTATGACAGTGCCAGGTAATCACCGTCCTTTTGCAGGGCTGCATTTTCAAACGAAACCGCATAATCCGACACCGAATCGATCAGGGCAATTGCATCCTGTTTTGTAAAGTCGATAGGCGTGGGAAGGCCGTCTTTCCCCATGGTGGCCGCCGCTCCAAAAATTGAATCAAAGTCCGCTTTATTGGTGATCCGGTGATCCTGCAGCCGGTCTTCTTTAAAATCATTCCGTACAAAATAATGCGCTGCCCTGGTAAAAGGGATCGCTGCGCCGTCCCTGAGCTCTTTATGTTCAATGACTTCCCTGGTTTTGGCTGAGTCTGTGCCATTACAGGCACCAAAAACAAGCAATGCCAGTACCGGGATAGGAAGGAGGATCTTTTTCATAATACATTTATTTTGATAATGGAATGATTCCGGGCTGAAAGATAAGCAAGAGTTGCGGATTTTGCAGACCTGTGGATGCAGAAACCTGCCTGCGCAGCTGGTAAGTCAGCATGAGCGTATGATTGATCGTTGAAACAAAGACACAATTTGTTATTGACGGCATGCCAGGTAGGATTCATTCCCGGTATCTATACCTGATATTCCCAGAGGCTGCATGTTCCGGTTGGTCGAAGTACGCTGATTATAAAAATACCGTCATCGTTTTTTTTGCTACAAAATCATCATCCCGGATCTTCAGACAGAAAACAATCCAGGCAGCAGCGATATCTTTTTTAAATCAGCGCAGCTTCATAAGGGTAATGCATTTGATGAATGAGGGTAAAATAGTTTATATAACAGGTAAGAAAAACTGCGGTGGAAATGCGCTGAAATCCTACTTTTGGAGAAGCGGATTTTGCATGAATAAATAGGATTACGAATTGCAGCAGGCAATACCGGAACAATGATTGCAGCCGGATGCGATTTGGGGATTTCTGCAGATTTCCCGGAGTAATAGTTGATTATTTGTTGGAAACGTGAAACCACAGTTTGTTGATATCATATTCTCAAAAGCCGGGAAGATCCAGGTAAAGAAAACGGCGAAGTCGCGGTTTGACGGTCCTTTTCATTTCCACCATTTATGCGAACTGGTATGGGTGGAGGAAGGATTCGGAACCCGGATCGTAGGTGATTCTGTTTCCAATTTTAAAAAGAACGACCTGGTGCTGATGGCGCCCAATCTGCCCCATATCTGGAGAAGTGATGCCGAGCTTGACTTTGTAAAATCGACCACAATCTATTTTGACCCGGATTTCCTTTCGCATCTTACAGATGAAACGGCCACGCTGGACCGGTTTAAGCAGATGATCCTGAAATCGCGAAGGGGCATGCTGTTTCACGGCGAAACCCGTAAAAAGGCAGTAAAATTATTATCAAAAATTACAGAGGCGGAAGGCATTGCAAAGATCATCGATTTTCTGAAGGTGATCGATCTGCTGACCGTTTCGGGAGAGTTTAGCGCACTGGCCACTGTTTTGTACAATAACCGTTATGATGAAAAGGATGCCGGCCGCATCTTTACGGTTTACCAGCACCTGCTGAAGAATTTTAAAAGAGACATCCCGTTAAAAGAAGTAGCGGATCTCTGCCATATGACCACAAATTCATTCTGCCGTTTTTTTAAAAGCCGTACCAATAAGCCCTTCACCCGTTTCCTGAATGAGCTGCGGATCGGCTATGCCTGTGAACTGTTGCAGGATGAAACACATTCCATTTCGGCCATTTGTTATGAATGCGGATACAATACAACGGCCAATTTTCATAAATTTTTCAAACAAATTCAGCATACAACGCCCGCCGGCTATCGTAAGTGGATACAGGACGGACAAACGGTTTAGCTGCGGTAAGTGCTGCGTCATGTGGAATAAAAACCTTTTTCGAATACATCTTAACACAAAACTCATAACGAACGTGAAAAAAAAGTACCTCCTCTTTTGCCTGATCCTGGTGAGCTGCACGGTTGCTGCTCAAAAATATCAACCGAACTGGGCCTCGCTCAATACCCGTAAAATTCCGGAGTGGTTCGGACAAGACAAATTTGGCATCTTTATTCATTGGGGATTATATGCCGTACCCGCCTATGCGCCCGTGATTCCCAATAGTGGTGAAAGTTATTCGGAATGGTACTGGTACCGGCTGGCCGAAAAGAACAAGAACTTTATGCCTTTTCATGATAAGAACTATGGTACCGGCTTTGAATATCCCCGCTTCGAACCCATGTTTAAAGCAGAGCTGTTTGACCCCGCACAGTGGGCAGATGTTTTTAAAGCATCGGGTGCCCGTTATGTAGTGCTTACCTCCAAGCACCATGAAGGCTATTGCCTGTGGAACAGTGCAGAGGCCAACCGTAGCTGGGGCCGCTCCTGGAATGCGGTAACCGGAACACCCGGGCGCGACCTGCTGGGTGATTTAACCAGTGCTGTAAAAGCAGCAGGATTAAAAATGGGCTACTATTATTCGTTATATGAATGGTATAATCCTGTTTGGCTGAAGGACCGCAAGCGGTATGTAACGGAACATATGCTGCCGCAGTTAAAAGACCTTGTGAATAAATATAAACCATCGCTCATTTTTGCTGATGGCGAATGGGACCTGCCGGATACGGCATGGCATAGCCCGGAGCTGCTGGCCTGGCTGTTTAACGATTCGCCGGTGGCAAAAGACGTAGTGGTGAACGACCGTTGGGGAAGTAATACCCGCGAGCACAATACCGGTGCTACCTATACCACTTCCGAATATGGCGGCGGTATGGATGCCAGCCGGGTATGGGAAGAAAGCCAGGGCATCGGGCATTCCTACGGATATAACCGGAATGAAAAATTAACCGATTATAAGACCGAACGCGAACTGATCCTGATGCTGGTGGATATTGTTTCCAGGGGTGGAAACCTGTTACTGGATATTGGACCAACAGCAGACGGAAGAATACCCGTAATTATGCAGCAGCGGCTGACTGCTATAGGAAACTGGTTAAAGGTAAACGGGGATGCCATCTATGGTACCCGCGCATACACCCGGCCCGTACAATGGAGCAAAGGCACTGTTCCCGGAAAAAGCGGCAAAAGTTATATGGCCGGTTATAGCGCAGCAGCCCTGGTAACGCCTAAAAAAGATACGGCGCATATAGAACTGTTCTTTACGCGCAAAGGCCGCGACCTGTATTGCATGCTGCCCGATTATCAAAGCAAGCTGCTGATAAAAGATCTGAATGTGCCGGCAAATACTACAGCAGTACTGCTGGCCAATAACAAAGAAGTAAAAGTAAAAAATGCAGGTAAAGACTGCTGGGTAGACCTTTCTGGCTTCAAGCCCGGAGAACTGCCCGGGGAATTGCTGGTTGTAAAGCTAAAGAACGTATTGTAACACACCTGTTACAAAAAGCAAAAGAAGCACCTGCTCCAAAAGGTGAAAGATTGGAAGGACCAATCGGCGAAAATCAGCGCTGTATTTAATCCGCGAAAATCAGCGGGAAAATAACCGGGCCGTGGTTGCCGGATTTTATTTAAAGAGAATCGTATTTCATTTTTAAAACTCAATAACCCGTAATCGCCGGGAACCATATGCAAAAAAAACGAACCGCCGTTCTTTTCCTGCTGATGTTGCACGGGCTGCTTCAGGCTTCCTTTGCTCAAACGAAGATTTTTGTAGCCACCACCGGCAGCGACCAGAATACCGGTACCCAACGATCTCCGCTCCGGAGTCTTCAAAAGGCCCTGGAAGTGGCCGCTGCAGAAAAAGGTGCCACCGCGGTATTGCTTCGGGGGGGTACTTATTATCTTGATGAAACGGTGACCATTGATGCGGCTACATCCGGAGCCGCGGGGCTCTGCATTTCCGCCTATAACAATGAATCGGTAAATATCAGTGCCGGAAAGCCGCTGCAGCTTCATTGGGAACCGTATCGTGATGGGATCTATAAAGCCATCGTACCCGCGGGTATTGTTTTTGAACAGCTCTATGTAAATAACCGGTTGCAGGTATTGGCGCGTTATCCCAATTACGACAGTTCCGCCCGGGTATTTCATGGCACCAGTGCCGATGCCATCAGCAAAGAAAAGATCGGGCAATGGAAAAATCCGGCAGGCGGATATGTACATGCGCTGCATGCCCATGAATGGGGCGGCTTTCATTACCGGATCACCGGGGTAAAACCGGATGGCAACCTGGAACTGGAAGGAGGGTGGCAGAACAACCGCCCGGCACCAATGCATCCGCAGTACCGGTTTGTGGAGAATATTTTTGAAGAGCTGGATGCACCCGGCGAATGGTTCCTGGATCGTGCAAAGAACGTGTTGTATTATTATCCGCCCAGGGGGCTGCGGTTGTCTGAGGCTTCTATAGTCGTATCCGTTTTAAAGAACAGTATCGTATTAAAGGGAACAGTGGAAAAGCCCTTGCGGAATGTGCGCCTGGAAGGCCTGCATTTTTTGCACAACGAGCGCAGCTTTATGGAAACCCGCGAGCCCCTGGTACGCAGCGACTGGACGATCTACCGGGGAGGCGCCGTGTTAATGGACGGTACGGAAAGCTGTATCGTTAAGAACTGCAATTTCACAGGTATTGGCGGCAACGCCATCATGGTCAGCAATTATAATAAACGGGATACCATCAGTGGCTGTCATATTTCATGGATCGGTGCCAATGCGGTTAGTTTTATCGGCGATTCCAAAGCCTTGCGCTCGCCTTCGTTCCGGTACGAGGATCATGTACCGTATGCACAGCTCGATCAAACACCCGGACCACTTACCGGCAATTATCCGCAGCAATGCGTGGTAACGGATAACCTGCTGCACGACCTGGGCCAGATTGAAAAACAGGCAACCGGGGTACAGATCGAAATGGCGGCGGCCATTACCGTAAGTTATAACAGCATTTACAATACGCCCCGGGCAGGGCTCAATATTGGTGACGGGGCATTTGGCGGACACCTGCTGGAGCACAACGACGTATTCAATACAGTACTGGAAACGGGTGATCATGGCGCGTTCAATTCCTGGGGGCGCGACCGGTATTGGGCGGCGGACCGGCGCTATATGGATAGTTTGGTAGCCGTTCATCCGGAGCTGATCCTGCTGGATGCGCAGGCGCAGACCATCATCCGCAATAACCGTTTTCGTTGTGATCATGGCTGGGATATTGACCTGGATGACGGCTCGTCCAACTACCATATTTACAATAATGTTTGTCTCAATGGCGGCCTCAAACTGAGGGAAGGTTTTCACCGCATCGTTGAAAACAATATCATGGTGAATAATTCCTTTCACCCGCATGTGTGGTTTCAAAACAGCGGCGACGTATTCCGGCATAATATTGTAATGAAAAAATATTTTCCCATTCAGATCAAATACTGGGGACTGGCTGTAGATTCCAACCTGTTCCCGGATGCCGTGGCGCTGCAACTGGCACAAAACAATGGAACGGATGCACATAGCCGCTTTGGTAATCCCCTGTTCCGGAATGCTGCCAAAGGCGATTACACCGTAACATCGGCCTCACCTGCATTAAAGATCGGATTTGTTAACTTTCCGATGATCTTTGGCGTGCAACGGCCCATCCTGAAAAAGATAGCCCTGCAGCCTTCTATCCCCGTCATTAATACCGGGGGAGCAGGCGCCGGTACTGCAATAGCAGATTTCCTGGGAGGCAAAATAAAATCTGTTGAAGGATTAGGCGACCGTTCGGCTTATGGCCTGCCGGATGAAACCGGTGTGGTGGTAATAGCCGCCGGTGCCAAAAGTTTACTTGCCCGTTCGGGTTTACAGGAAAAGGACGTGATCCGCAGCGCAGACGGAAAGCCGGTAAAAAATCTGAAAGATCTTATGGAAGTATTCAGCAGCAGCAACTGGAAGGGACACCTCCCGGTAACCATTATCCGCAATCAGCAGCTAATGAACCTTGAGTTAAAAACCCGGTAATACGGGTAGCTGTACGTGGTCGTCCCCGACCGTTCCGGGATCTGTTCCTGTTTCATGATCCTGCGCGAACAGGAAGGTAGTACCAACGCAGCGCCGGTCCTGTAAGTAAACGGCAATAACCGGCAACATTAGCTTCCTGGTAGCATTTATGATTATTTTGTTTATAAAAGAGATAACCCTTTTGAACGCTTACCCGGATATTCTTTTTTACTTTACAGTATTAAAATAAGCAATTCGTTATCAAGCCCGGCTCCGGCTTTTTCTAAAGTCAGTTCCGGGTTTTTTGTATAATATCCGCAACAGCTTCACCGGAAGTAGTTAATGGCCGTGAATATTAAAAAGGTATTCAAACGGCGTTTGCGGTATTTCCTGCAGCAAATCGGGATGCCTTGCGCAGCTTGGAGTAACCTGGAGTTTTATTTGTATTTTCGGAAAGGCAATCTTCAAAATTAGAAGCTATGCAAAAAACGATCGTTTTAGCAGTACTTTGTTTTGTTACGATACATGTGCTTGCGCAAAATGCGTTAAACAAAAATATACTTCCCTTAAAGCAGGAGGAAGGCATGCTATCCATTGCGCCGCTTCAACCCATGATTGATGAAATGGGAAGGCATAAGATTGTGGGGCTGGGAGAAGGCACGCATGGAACGAAAGCATTTAATGATCTCCGGATCAGTATCATCAAAGAATTAGTAGAAAAGAAAGGGTTCCGTATTATTTGCCTTGAAAATGCCTTTGGTGATTGTTATTATTTTAACGAGGTGATGCGTTCACGGGAATCTATAAAAGACGGAATGAAAAAATATTTGCTTTCCTTATGGCAAACCCGGGAAATGGAAGAACTTTTCACCTGGATAAGAACCTATAATGAAAGTCATTCAGAAAAGGTTTCCATCTCGGGGATGGATTTCAACTACCTCACCAATTCGGCAAAGATAATGACTGATGAATCCGGAAACCTAAAGCTACACCCGTTAATAACATTATCAGATGATCTTTACAGGGCGGCATTGTCATACGATGCGATCTGGGACAATCAAATGAAAGGGTTAGATAGAGATGCATGGATTGCACAGCTAAAGCATTTAAAGTCGAAATTGCAAGGAATTGACAGTATCATTAAGGCAGACAATCTGCCCGTGTCGGATTTGTTCCAAACCGCCTTATTGAGCATAAAATCCTGGAGCACCGGTGAAGGAAACCGGGACAAGAGTATGGCACAGATGGCAGTGCGGATCGCTAAAGATAATAAAACGATTATCTGGGCACACGCGGTGCATTTAGCACTTAAGTCTGCATTTAACGATAATAGTGTTGGCGGATGCGGAGGATATATAAAACAACAGGTTCCTGAATACTATGTATTGGGCACGGGTACGGCAACCGGACAATACGGAGGATTTGAAGACCGGTTTGACACCCGCATAAATGTTATGAAGCGCTTTGATTTGCCGGAAGTGAAAAATCCAAGCTGGGATGACTATTTTATGCAACAAAAGCTCCCTGCATTTTTTATTAACCTGCGCAATGTTAAAAATGACACCACAACTTTGCCGCTGCGTCTCGTTGGTTATGGTCCTCCAAAAAGAATGGGTTATAGTGATGCGCTAAAATTATCTGAATTATTTGACGGTTATTTATTCATCAAAAAAACCAGTGCCCCGGAATATCTTCCCTAAGGTTACACCTTCTGTTTTGACCCGGAACTGCAGTGCGCAGTATCTTTTAACAAAATATATTTGTTTTTACATTAAAAAAAATGTATATTTAAAATATATTGTTTAACCTAAAATGGAAAGTTATGGCCAACTATGACGTACTGCGGCTGTTCACCGTCGCCGAATGCGACGCAGTCCTCAAAAAA
>NZ_JASLGT010000030.1 GCF_030150205.1 Niabella sp. | reverse complement strand
TCACGCTTTGTATTGGGATATTGTTTATGAATGCCATAGAACCCTATATCAGAATAACTCACCTGCTGCGTACCGGCTACTCAGCGAAATGCCAATGATCATTTTGAACGCGGTTCATTATAAATCGTTATTGCCCGCCGGCATGACCGCAGATCTGCTATTCTACCCCGTTCAACTCGCCCATGCCCGCATATCTGCCATCCGTTGTTTTAGTGATATTGAATTTAAAGTAACGGGCAGTTACGGGCGTTATAAACCGCACCACCTTAATATCCGGATTGGTAGCAGAAGAACTGCTGCCGGTAACTGTTCCAACATATTTACCCTCCAGTTTCCATATGGCGCCATCATTGCCTGAGTACACTTCCATATTGATGAAGTTATCCCCGGTATATTCATAACTTGGTACGATCCGGAACCCTTTTACGGTTTGTGATGTACCCATATTCAGCTGTATCCATGCCGGTAATTTTCCGTCAGAATCCCAGGCGGTACTGTTGTTTCCGTCCAGGATCCTGCTGATCCCATTCCCCGAAAAGCTGCCACTTGCCGTTACGCTCCATCCACTCCGGTTCATTACTGTGCCTGAGGGGTCGCTGTTGGAGGCATCCACATTGTTTTCGAATATACTGATATGTATGTATGCTATTTTCCGGCTAACGTCTATGGGGAGCGATGCAGCATTGTTATCATTCACAATTTCCAATGGCAGCAAATATTCTTTATCCTTCTGAAAGACGGATAAATTCGTAAGCTTAACGGCAATACTATCCTTTGATGTTGTTTTTCCGGCCGGCACCGTTACACTATTTTTCACCAACTGGTAAGCGCCTTCCGGAAATGCCTCATAAGCCGTACCATTCTTTTTGTTGAAATCGTTAATATATGCCGCATTGTCCATCACTTTTATCGATACATCTTCAGGCGCAGAACGGTTCAACACTCCTTTCAGATATACCATATCCGCTCCCTTAAACACATTACCGGCTTTTTCAATAATATTGTCCGTTACAGCCGCATTGTTCAGACCGGCAATGCCAGCGGCTGTTGCGCTTACCTGTATTTTTGTATACATCACCTGCCGGGTGGCACTCACAGGAATATTTTTATCAGTGGTTTGCAATACAACCGGAACAATATACGTATTCGTTCCTCCCAGCACTTTTGAAAAGTCGCCCTGTTTTAAATAAAACGAGTCGGCTGATACCGTTTCGCCCGCTTTTATAGTGACCATACCCGCATTCAACTTAAACAGGGCATAGGGTAAAGAGGGCGATGGTGTTGCCGGTTGGAAGATACTATCATACACTTTTACCAGGCCAGTATCAATGCTGGCCGTTACCTGTACGTCCTTGTCCACCGGGCGTGTAAGCGCAGCAGGAAACGCAACACTGGTTTCCGACAGCACGGTATTACGGAATACGGACATACTTGCTCCGTTCAGCACGTTATATCCCTGGTTACCCGATGCGGCATACACCAGCGCATCCCCGGTTATGTATACGTCTGTTCCTTTGTATTTATCACAGGAAAACAAAAATATTCCTGTCAAAAGCAATAATAAATTGCGTATTGTATTGCTAAAAGTCCTGCGAATCGATATCATGGTTTACATTCATTTGTTTATAAGTAGTAGTTTCTCCAAGCCGGGATGGATAGCCGGCGGTATTGCACTTTTATTGCAGGGCTGTTAGATCGGCTATGCCTACCGCATTCTGTAAATAATTTTCATTCCCTGTTCCACCACCATCATATGTACTATAATTCCTGGAAATATTAAATCTGAAATAACGTGCAGTAACCGGAACATAGAATTTTACCTGCTGCGGTTCTTTTGCGCTTAAAGAGGCCGCTGACGCAATGCCCCTGAAGGTGCCCTGCTCTGTCCAGCTGACGCCGTCATTGCTGGACTGCACCGTCATCAACGCAATGTTATACCGGAGTCCAAAAAATGTTTGGGGAACCATTTTGAATCCTTTCACCGTTGTTGTGCTGCCCATATCCAGCATACACCAGGAGCTGCCGGAAGTAGGGGCACTTAACCACCCCGAAGCTTCATTGCCCACCCCTTTACCGATCGCAGACCTGATCGTAAACGTCTGAAAACCGGCATCATGAAACGAACTGGCTGTAATGGACCAGGATGCACGGTCTATTACAGTACCGGTTAACCCGGTATTATCCACATCGATATTATTTACTTCCCTGGCTATAACCAGGTAGATGATATTGCCTGGTGTATTGATAAAAGCGGATGGCTGTTCTTCTAACCGCAGCGGGAGCACATACTTGTCTGCCCCAGCCAGTAACGGCATGGCCGATTCTTTTACGATAACCGATACCGGAAAGGTGGTAACCCCCGGCGGTATTTTTAATGCATTTCCATTATTTAAGGTAACCTGGTTTTCAGGAAAAGCCGGTAAAGACGTACCGTTATTGCTGTTGTAGGTTGCTACAAGGCTGTTATCCTGTTTGATGGAAATAGCCCGTTCTACCGGAACCGCATAGTTTAACAGGGTATTGAACGTGATGGGGCGCCCTATATGCCTTGCCTGGTCTGCCGGCGACTGTATATAAGTGATATTGGTTTGGCCGGCAGCGGCAATGCTTGCCGTTAATTTACCCGCAACGCGAAACAGGACATACGCTTTATCAGATGTAGATACGTTGACCGATTGGGGCGATTCGATCTTTTTTACCCTGTAAGGGGCAACAACACCACTGGCACCGGATTTGGTTAATATATCCAGGTCTTTAATATAGATCGGTGCGGGTTCCGACTCGGTTTGTCCCGCCCTGATGGTGAGCCTTAGATCAGTGGCGCTCATCTGATCGGGGGGGGCCGCGGTGTAATTGGTCTTTGAAGTGCTGTTGTATTGACTTACCAGTGTGGTATCCAGCACCACATGAACCACAATGTCCGAATCGGACGGGCTGGAAGCGATCATACGCAATCGCTTCAGGGTATCCTGGATATAACCGTCCGGCGCGTTCAGCACATTAGAGCTGCCTGTATTGGTTCCGTCTATCGTACTGCTGAAGGCAACATATAATGCTTTCGGGTTCAATGCTGAAGAATCCAACACTTTGGGTGCATCCTTTTTACAGGAAACATAAAACAAGCTCATGAGCAGCAGCAGCACCCAATGATGTTGATAACTAATCCTATTATTTTTCATTCGTATAATTTTTTGTTTACACTAATCGCCGCATTTTACGCCCGCTACCCATTTATAACTTCCGTAAATACGGGCCGTATGCCCATGGCCGGTTGCATCATGGCAAATCTCCCCCTCTCCTTCATTCAAACGCCAGTAGGCTTCCAGTCCGGGTGTGGCCGGATCCACCACACAGGCAGTAGTTGCAATTTCCGATTGCGTACGTGCTGTTGACCATATCCGCACCTCGCTGAACTGGGCCAGGATTGGCCGGTCTCCGCTGGCATCATAGGCACCTATATGAAATCCTTTCCAGTTGTCCCTTGAAATATTAACGGTTGCGTTCGGGCCAACATCGCTAACGGCCTGTAGTTTTCCATTTACATACAGTCTTAAACTTCCTGCCTTTGCATCAAAAACAGCAGCTACATGGTACCATACATTTGTGGAAGCTGAAAACTTTGTAAGTGTAGGCGTTTTAGCGGGCGATCCCGCAACTGTAAACGGGTAATCATCCCTGTTAAGGCTTTCGATTCTTATTATATAAGCCTCTTCTGCGCCAAAAATAGTCGGCAAAAACCCGCTCATGTCAAATATTTTAACCCGGCCCTCAAGGGTTACCTGGCTTAAGTTCTCCAGCTTTGGATTAATAGCCTTCAACGGTTGAAGCGGAGAGATATGTGCGCCCAGCCCCGTAAGCTCTACCACCGACCCTTCTGTTGCCTTAGCGATGCCGATATAAAGCGTTTTGGACCCCTCCAATACAGGGTATCCACCAGATCCTTTTTTTTGTACGGTAACCGGCAGCATATACACCGGACCTTTTTCAGTAACCTCAGGATCGGTAATGGTCAGCGCTATATTTTCTGAGCGTAGTTCGCCCTTTTTGATGGTACCCGTGGTTTTCGAAAGCGTATACTTACCTTCGGGCAGGGCCACATAGCTGGCCCTGTAGAGATTATTGTATTCCGCCACAAGCTCCGGGCGGGGTATAAACTCCACCTCTTCATCCTGCCCTGCCAGGTTGGTTGCTGAGGCCGAGAAGGCAAAACGATTTGCCGCGCGTGAAGCATAAAAAACAGTCAGGCTGCCTACATCAGCACCGGTCATGTAGATGGCATCGCCTTTGCCGGCGCCGCCGCCTTTTTTACATTGTAAGCCAGTTCCTAAAAAAAGGAACAGGAACAGGTACAACGAAGTATTTATTTTATTCAATTTTATTCGCATATCTTTTGTTTTGTATAATCAAATGGAACCCGGCATGCTTTATTTTATGGCAGCGGGATTCATAATCTGGATCGCCCTGCGGATGGTATTATATTGCGAGGTGGCATTATAATCGATCTCGCCATGATAAGCGCCGCAGCCACCTTTTCTGCCCTGTGCAGGTTGCCACCAGGCCATCCCCAGCAGGCTGGGGATAGGGCCGGCGGCGGTATTGGGTGTATTATCGTCGTACAGCCCGGTATAAAATTTCTGATATTCTTCGGTAACGATAAATTTTTCAGGAGGGATCACCTTGCTCACTGCATCATACCGGCCTTGAAGCGATCCAGGTCCTGTAGTAAAATAAGCCTGTGCTACCAGGTAATCAAAATACGGGCCCAGTTCCGGCGGCACTTTATCAATCTCACCATCAAGGATCAGCAGTTTTCCCGTTCCGGATTTTGGCCCCAAAAACCGCGAAAGCTCTTTAATAAAAATGGAAAGATTTTCAGGTGTACCAATATATTTTTGCGCCAGGGCGTCGGGTGCAAGGTTGGGTTCATAATCGATATCATACCCGTCCAGGCCATATTTGTATACATGGTTTACCATGCGCTTAACGGCAATCGCAATCGCTTCTTTTACCGGCGTATCTTCAGGAATACCATCGAATTGCGCGCCAATAATACTTACTGCTACAAACCGCGTTCCCTTTAGCTTCCGGGTACTGTCTATTGCACGAAGATTATCCGCGTCATCCAACCCGCCATCGCCCCACATACTTACGATATCGATGCTGTCCGGCAATCCCCAGGGATGGTTCCCCCAGGACGGCCCATGCGAGTCCAGTGCAATCCATGAAAAGAGCACCTGGTGGTCCGATTTTTTGTAGGTTCGTAAATTGGTATAATACGCTTCAGAATAGGTATAGGCTTTTTGTATATCTGTAATATAAATCGGCTCCTGGATGGTTTGTTTTTTACAGGCAGCAAGGCCAATACAAAGAAATACACCAAAGCATATCAACATTGTAATCCTGTACAAATGGCGGAACGGAAGATTTTTTTTTGTACGATACTTCATTTATAACTGATTTTAATATTTTTTAAAATAGCCTTTTATTTATTTTTCTTATCCCACCAAAGCTGGGTACTGCCCAAATCACCGCCGCCGCCCAACAGCGCCACCCCTGTGGCCACACCTTTGGGATTGTTCTTGTACTCTGTATTGGGAAAGGGAATTCTCCTTACCTGGCGTGTAGTGCTCACGGTGCTGCTAAAATTGTACACCACCGGGAAGATCCTGGGGTATCCTGTTCTTCTGAACTCTGTCCATGCTTCCTGCCCGTTCGGGTACAGCGCAATCCATTTCTGGGTAATGATCTTCTCCAGGTTTAATTCAAAATCATCGCCGTTATTCCAGGCAACGGTAACCGGTTTTTTTAAATAAGCGCTGTTAGAAACCGTATTGGCATCGTCTAATGGATCGCTGTACTGGGCAGGAATACTTTTATCATCAGCAATATAATCACCAACACCCCCTGCCTGGTTTTGCTGGAAAGATGCTTTTATACCTGCTTCATACAGTTCTTTTGCAGTGCCATTCATATTCCATCCACGTAAAGCACCTTCTGCTCTTAAAAAATACGCTTCTGCCACCGGCATCCACAGCATGGGTGTACGGGAGGTAACCCTTAGCCTGGAAAAACTCTTGTATTTATTGGCATCATCAATCAGCAACCCGTTGCGGATGCCGTAATAACCTGCTTCAGCATCCGTTGGCCGTGCTTTGGATTGTATGAACCAGGCGGCCATACGCGGATCTTTATAGCCTTGTAAAACGGCTTCCATGAAGGCCCCCATACGAATATCGTTATACGTATTGCAAATAATATCCAGGGGGTTTGCAATATCCACGCTGCTAATGCTTTTCAGCAATGCATCGTCCTCTACGGGTGTTGTTAACACACCATAAGGATTTGCGACGGCGGCTTCCGCATATTTTTTGGCTTTGGCAGGATCGGCATACACGATACGCATGGCTAAGCGCAGCTTGAGGGTATTGGCAAATTTTATCCATTTTAAATAATTGCCGCCGTAAACCAGGTCGTATGCCAGCATGGGTGTCGACGACGAATCCTGTAACCGGTATGCTGTAAGCGCCGCAATAGAAGAGTCCAGGTCATTAAAAAAGGATTGGTAGATGCGTTCCTGGGCATCGTATGCATTGGCGGTAATGGTATTGCTTCCAAAAGAAAGATAAGGAAGTGGCCCGTAAATGTCTGTGGTCCGGTGCAAACAGGCCACTTTTATGATATTTGCCAGCGCCAGCCCGTCGGATGTTGTTTTTCCTGACTTTTTTATCAGGTTCCATGCAGGCAACACTTTTAAAAAGGCATCATTAAAGGGCTCTACGATCCAGTCTTGTTTAAAAACATAAGTGGTCGTGTTGCGGGAGGCATCCCAGTCTTTCGTAACGCCCATATAACCGGCATATACATCACCGATCAAATTTTGCCCGCGCTGGTAGGAATAATCGGAAACCGGGATGACTGATTTTTGCATGCTTAATAAAAGAGAGCCGGTCAGCAGGTTATCCTTTGCAACGTCTTCATCTGTGGCCAAAAGCGGGTTGCGGTTGTATTTTTCGTAGTTTTTTGTACAAGCGGCAAAGCACCACATAAGCATAGCGGCGTATGCGTATATATAAATGAATCGGGAACGTTTATTATAATTATAATATTGCATAACTATATCAAATTTTTATTTCAGGAAGCATTAAAAATTAAACCGTACGCTAAACCCTATATTCCGTAAGCTGGGTTGCATAAAATAATCGATGCCCTGGTAATAAGTGCCGGTAGAAGCGGTGAGCTCGGGATCAAAGGGAGTCCTGCTGTAAAACATGATTAAATTACGGCCGGTAACCGCAACGGAAATACTCCTGATCCTGTTTTTAAACAATCCCTTATCAAAGGTATAGCTCAATGCCGCTTCTCTTAACCGCGCGTTGGTAAGACTATAGGTGTATAATGCGCCGATGCCCGATGTGCCGCCTACAATACGGTAATAGCTGGCGGCTTCCAGGGCTGCCGGCGGCCTGTATATACTTAACCCCAGGCCACCACCCCGGGCAATATCCCTGCGCGTACCTGTATTGGCCGATACACCAAATGCATCCAAAACGGCCTGTGTAGAAGATACCCCTACCCCGCCAATACGGGCATCTACCATAAAGTTCAGCTCAAAGTTCTTATACTGGATGCTGTTGCGTAAGCTGGTATAAAATTTCGGAAATGAGTTACCTGCATAAATAAAGCGGTTATCGTCTCTGATCACCGGGTTATTGCCTGCCGGAACCGCCAGGTAACCATGCTCATCCTGCACCAGCGTGTTTACATAAATATCGCTCATCGTACCACCTTTTTTTACTACGGTGTAATAGCTTAATGTTCCACCCATATTGATGCTATCTGAGTTATAATACTGGTTTGTTTCGGCGTCATAGTAGTTCTCCAGCATTTTTTTCACTTTGTTCCGGTTAACAGTAAAAATAGCGGTGGAGGTCAACCGCAGGTCTTTTGCCAGTTTTCCTGTATAGCTAAGGGTTGCTTCGATGCCTTTATTATCGACCCTGCCGGCATTTACCCAAAAACCGGTGTAGCCGGAACTTGGCGGAAGTTCTGCCATAAACAACTGGTTATAGGTTTGTGAATGGTATAGTGTAAGATCCAGCCCGATCTTATTCCTGAAAAATTTGGCATTCATTCCAACCTCAATCGCTTTGGTACGCTCCGGTTGTATATTGGGTGAAGGGCGGGTGAGAATGGTGCCAATGACACCTGAAGTTACCGGGTAACCGTTGGTCGTAATATACCGGGGCGGTGAGTTGCCTACCTCGCTATAGGAGCCGCGGAGTTTAAGAAAAGAGATCACCCGGGGCAGGGTTACCATATCGCTCAGGATACCCGATAATCCCGCAGAATAATAGAGAAAGGAAGATCGGGCAGCGCCCGCTAATTGAGAGGGCCAGTCGTTTCGGGCAGTCAGCTCAACGAACATTTTATTGTCATACCCTACGGTGGATGTTCCGAAAACGGATTGTGTCTGGTCGTGATAAAAACCATTCTGAACTGGTCCGGCTTGTGTTGAGTTTGTTGTAATATTAGCAAAGATGAATTTATCGGGTACCGACTGCAGCCTGCCGCCAAAACCATTTACATCGTGCTGCTCATCCTGGATACTGGCGCCGAGATTCGCAGAAACGTCAATCATCCCGAATTGGTATTTGGCCTTCCCGATCAGATCGCCATACATAAATTTTGTGCGTTCCTCCGTTCTCATATAATAGCCGGGCGCCGATGCAAATAAGAGCGAAGTAGATGCACCATATTTTTCTTCCGTCAGTTTGCGTGTATGATCATAACTTACCCGCCCTACAATATTGATTTCCTTATTGACATTATAGGTAAGCGCCGTATTCATCTGGTAGCGTTCCAGGTTATTATAGTAATTATTTTCGTTGATGATCCAATAGGGATTCTGAATCTGATAGTTCAAATCGCCATAAGGCCAGAACTGGGTTTTAAAGCCTCTTGTAAGATCATACCGCTTATATACCTTATATTTTTCAATATCATCCCCGGGTGGAAAAAGATACACCGGTATCAGGGGATTGAGCGTTAGCCCCTGTGCCAGCATGTTCCGGTCCTTTTGGTTCACATACATCACACCCGCATCCAGCGTTAGCTTATCCGGCACCAAAGTGGCCGTTTGCCGCAGACCAAAATTGTATCGCTGCAAGGTATTATTGGGAATGATCCCCCGCCCGTTTAGAAAGGCGCCCGAAAAATAAGTACGGCTTTTTTCTGTACCGGTGCTAACGCTGAGCGCCGTACTGGTCGTGTACCCGGTTTGAAAAAAATCTTTTGGCCTGTAAGTAGAAGGTACTTTCAACTTTTCGCCCCAACTGTAATAACTAAAGGGATCTGTTTGTCCGTACGTATGCTGAAACTGCGGCATTACAAAAGGTGAATAGAAACCGGTACTATTGGAAAGCGATACATTCAGCTTCCCCACATCTCCCTTTTTCAGACTGATCAGTACGACACCATTGGCGGCAGCACTGCCATACAAAGCAGATGCCGAAGCACCGGTCATTACCGTAAGGTTTTCAATATCATCCGGGTTGATATTGGAAATACCATCACCTGAGGCATTATTTCCACCATACATACTATTGGGTTGATTTCCAAACAGGTTGGGCAGCGGTACACCATCTATCACATACAGTGCATTATTGTTCTGACTGATGGATTTCACACCCCGCAGCACCACCCGTACAGCGCCTCCGATACCCGCAGCGCTTGCATTGATGGTAGCGCCGGCTACCCGGCCTGCAAGACTGTTTACAAAATTGGCATCCTTTACCAGGTTTATATCTTTGTTGGTAATGGATTGTACATTATAGGTAAGTTCCCGCTGGGTCCTTTTGATACCCAAAGAAGTTACAACCACATCTGTAAGCACCGCACCACCGCTGGTGAGCCGGATCAGCAGGTTATCCATATTACTGCCGGTAACCACAACGGTTGCCTTTTCGTAGCCGACCATCGTAATTTCCAGCACATCCCCCACAACAGCTGCGATCGAAAATTTTCCGGTTTCATCGGTGATCGTTCCCCGCGTTTTGCCTTTTATCTGCACCGAAGCTCTTGCAACAGGATTGCCCGCCGTATCGGTAACTGTTCCGCGAACAGTGGCAAGTGCCGCTATTTTTAGCGGCTCCGCCAGCAGGTCTTTTGGCTTTTGGGAAGACCGGAGTGCATCGGGCCGTTTACTGATCACAATGTTCTGCTCCATGATCCGGTACGTTACCGGCTGGTCTTTCATGATCTGTTCCAGTGCCGTTTGCAGGGTTGCCTGCTGTATGTTTACAGATACCGGCTTTGCCTCTTTATCCGCATTATTTACATAAATAATCCCATATCCCGTTTGCTGTTTTACAGCGGCCATTACTTTACCCAGCGGAGCCTTATCAACCGTAAGCGATACGGTTTGGGCATTACCCCTGGCACTTACCTGTGAAACCGAAACAAAAAACAGGAAAACATAAAGTTTCATAACCAATTCGATTTTCTTCCAACACCTGCCGGCGACCTTTTCAGCAATACATTTGTGCTGCCGTATGTTGGGATCATAAAAAATACCCGCACAAACTGTGCGAACACATTTTGTTTCTTTTTGCATACCTTGCAATTGATTTTTAGTTGTTCTACAATAATTCCGTTGTGTGCAACATGATATCCGGCGGAAGTGGGCTCAATCACTTCCGCTTTTTATATACCGGTTAAACCCGGCCTTCAGCCGATCCCGGCCTTGTTGGTTTTATCTTCATATACCGGCATCGTTATAAATATTCCTGCTGTTATTTTTTGGATACAATCAGTTTTTTGTCGGCCAACAGGCTGCAATGCAAACCTGAATATTCCAATATTTTTATCAACCCCTGTATACTGGTAGCGCGATTCATCGCTCCGGAAAGCCGGACATCTGCTACCTCAGCACTGTTATAAACAATAGCTACATCGTACCACCGCTCCAGCTGCCGCATCAGTTCGGGGAAGCTGTACGCATCAAACTGGAAAAAATCGCTCCGCCAGGCCAGCACCTTATCCAGATCGGCCTTCACTACCTCAAAACCTCCGGGCACGGACCGGGCTTCCTGCCCGGGTACCAGCTTTACCATACGGGCTCCATTTGTAACCTGCACCGATCCTTCCAGCAATGCGGTTTTAATACTGGCTTCGTTATCATATGCGCTCACATTGAACTTAGTGCCCAGCACTTTCACCATATGACTTCCTTTTTTTACATAAAACGGACGGGACGCATCGTGAAACACTTCCAGGTAGGCTTCTCCGTTGATATCGATGCGCCGCTCCGGCCCGGCAAATGCCACCGGGTAGGTGACGGAGGACCCGGCGTTTAACCAGATCCTGGTGCCATCGGAAAGTACCAGGCTGGACACCCGGCTTCCTTTGGGGTTATACAGCGTATTATACTGCAACGCTCCGGCCTGTGACGCCTTCCCGGTGCTTTTATATACTATGGATCCGTCTTTGCCTTTTATGAGCCGCACACCGCCGGATAATAACAGGGTATCGGTCTGCAGTGCTGCCGTTCGGATCGTTTCTCCACCGGCAAGCGTTACTACCGGTTGGGTAAAAGCAGGTGCGGGGATATCCTTATTCTTCGTTAAAGCCGGATGCTGCGGCGCTTTTATACTGCTGTAATATAAGGCGAACAAACCGGCCACCAGTACCAGGCAGGCAGCCACCGCCCAATACCGGTATATAACCCTCCTGCCGGTAGCAGCGGGCAGCAGCGGAACACCGGCCGCTCTTATTTTCTGCGCTATTTTTAAACCGGAACTATACGTGGTTTGCACCAGGCGATCCAACTGCACGGGGTCTGTTAACTCCTCATACAACAGGCGGTTATGGAAATCGGCTCCAACCCACTGTTGCAGCAGTTTTTTTTCATCCGGATCTATCTCATTCCGGATTTCTTTCACGATCAGGCTTGCTATGTATTCAGATGGCTCCAATGAAATGCAATCTTATTATTGAACTTGTTTGATTTTTTATTTGTTCCTTATACCGTCTTCATGCCTTGCAGCATGACTGCATTGATCTATGTGGCGTTGTTGCATTGGAAGACGCAAGCAACGTTCTTATATAATACGCACCAGCATCATTTTTGTACCCGTCCAACAAAAAAAAAAAATAAACCTATTTCCACATTGCGAGTGATATCAGCATTAGAAAGGGGTTTACCGGCAAGGCATGTTTAAGTTGTTGCAGCGCTTTTGTTTTATAATTGCGTACGGATTGATTGCGGATCCCCATGAGGAGGGCAATTTCTTCATTGCTCTTTTCTTCAAAATAGGCCAGCGTAAATACCCGCTTCATCTTTTGTGGCAGCTTATCGATCTCCTGCTGGATCAGGCGCACCACTTCTGCCCTTACCATACTATGAGCATCCTCATGAAAATCGGGCTGCACAAACAGGAACTGCTGAAGACCTGCCTCTTCCCGCTTTACCCGGCGAAGCCAGTCGATACTGGCGTTGCGGGCGGTTATATATAAAAACGAGGCAATACTTTTTTCGCTGGCAAAACGCCCCCGGCTATTCCAAAGTTTTATAAAAGCTTCGGCGGTAATGTCTTCGGCAGCTGCAGTATCGGGGATAAACTTTTGCGTAAAGAAATAGATCCGAGGCTGAAACTTCCGGTACAGAGATGTAAATACGCTGGCATTACCTTCGTTAAACTGTGTGATTCGTTCCGCTTCCGTTAGTGGCATAACCCTGCAATATTATTGAACAGATCATCAGAAGGGGTTATTAATTTGTCTCTTTTTCTTGTGCATTTGTCTCTTTTTTTTAGTGATCAGCAATTAGCTTTCGGCTATCAGTTATCAGTTTTCAGTTTTCAGTTTTCAGCTATCAGTTATCAGCTTTTAGCAGATTACGTATGAGATCGATGATCTGACTTCATATGCGGAAAGAACAGGGAATTGAACGTTGTTCATCAGCTTAAACATGAAACGGTTTTCAGTTATCAGCCATCAGCTTTCAGCAGATTACGTATGAGATCGATGATCTGACTTCATATGCGGAAAGAACAGAGAATTGAACGTTGTTCATCAGCTTAAACATGAAACGGTTTTCAGTTATCAGCCATCAGCTTTCAGCAGATTACGTATAGGATTGATGATCTGACATCTTTTGCGGAATTAAACCCTGAACTTTAAACCTGCAATCATTTCATGGTCCCTCCATGTCTAAATGTCCCCCAAAAACCAATAGTCAATGGGCAATAGATCATCAAGTGTAAGACGAAACCAACCCGCCACAACGAGCACACCTGGAGCTTTAACATTGAACTTAAAAAAAAGCAGCCACCGGTGATAGCTGCTTCTCAAAAAACATTTTCAAAGAAACTATTCGATCTCCACTTTTACCACTTTGCTATAGTTTACAACGCCATTAAGGTCTACCTGGCCTATCCTTACAAACTTTATCACATTTGCTGCGGGAGTGGTATCAACAGCATGGTCCGATTTTTTGCAAGAGGCCGCTGCAAGGCCTAGCCCAAGCGCCAACATAAAAAATTGCCCGGCCCCTTTCCTGCTTTTCCGCCCTCCCAGGCCGATGCTCAGCACCACCAGGATTGCTGCTAAACCTGCGATGGAACCAGGTACTCCCATTGAGGCGATGGCCCCGGCCAGGACTGTTTCATAATGATAATCTGTTTGAGTATTCGTATTGCCTGCCGTTGCCTTCGTTTTTACAGAATCGATCACCACAAAATGCTCCCCATCCTTCGAAACTTCGATCCGGAACCGGTCGTTATTCGTTTCATCAAGCGTGCTCCAGCTTACAGATAGTTTGCCGGCAGCCAATGCCGCATTCAGCGTGCCAAAGGATACAGGCAATGCAGTGGAGGTATATCCATAAGAAGACACATTATTACTGCCCTCCGATACATCCACATCCGTGCCGGGAGTGGGTACGATGTTTACGTTAAAGCCATCGCCATTGTTATTATTGGCATCAGTGGGCGTTGATGCGGCCGTAACCGTGGCCCTGATTGTAACCGGGCCTCCGATCGTAGTGAACGGATCCGGCATACCGGGAATATTTTTATTCTGGGTACCAAAAATGGTTGCCGTGGCCGGGTCGTAGGTCCAGTCGAAATACGCTGCCCCGGCGCCGGTGATATCCAGTTTGCCGTTAAATAAAGGATTTACCTTATTTAAACTAACCGTGATGCGGGTGGGCTCTGTGGGATCCTTTGCCAGTGGCGTGGTATTGGCATTTTGAAAGGTAAACTGCAGGGTAACGACGCCCCCTACCGTAGACGGGGAAGGACTTACACTGGGACTTGATACCTGCGGATCCGACTGGCCGAATAGCTGGCTGCATGTAGCCACGAGGCCGAATAAGAAAGCAATACTTTTTTTCATGTTTTTATTTTTTAGTTTAATGGTATGGATGTGTACCGGTTAAAACCCGTATTTGATCACATCATTATCTTTATTGTTTTTAAAATTGATTTCGCCGCCGGATCCGTCAAATACCGACACCACCACGGCATCCTTGCCACCGGTTTTATTAGGATCAAAAACCACCGTAAAGCCAAATGCGGATGTGCCTGCGGCATCAATGATCTTTTTACCGGTGGTACCTCCCAGTTGAAATACATAGTTGCTGCCTTGTACGCCCATATAGGACCAGTCTTTATTCTGCACCGGCAAGCCGGCAATGGAAGTCAGGGCCGGGTCAAAAGCTCCAATGGTATAATGCGTAGCCGTTGGAATGTATACATAGATGGCCTTGCCTGCCAGTGTGGCCGCATTCAATACTTCCCGTACAACCACCCGCACGCTCAGGTTTTTTACACCGGTAACCTGGGTGGGCACTGCCATAATGCTGGGGCTGAGGTCAGGAACGGCCAGGTAAGTAATGGTGATCGTTGATGAATTGGATACCAGACCACTGTTATCCTTAACCGTATAAGAAACCGGCGTGGGGTTGCCCGTAAAGCCTGTTTGCGGTGTAAAGGTTACGGTACCTTTATTATCTTCCGTCCAGGTGCCCTGGTTGGGTACCACTACCTTATCGATATCGCCGTCGCCGTCCGTATCCGTTCCCGTGGCGCCTGCCGGTGGCACAAGATTTACGGAACCATTATTGATATTATTATTCGGATCCGTATCATTCGTGAGCACGGTTATTGTAGCCGGAGTACCCGGAACAAGACCGCTTTTCGTGTCATTTACTGTTACCGGCGGCTGACCCAATCCAAAGTTCTGACCAGTTATATTGGCATTGGTTACCGTTACGGGAATGACGCCATCCGCCTGGCTGGGGTTTTCACTGGTAGATACATTCTGGTAGCCCGTGCCGGGCACCACCACTACCGTATAAGTTCCCGGGATAACCGTGTTAAAGATATAAGCCCCGCTGCCATCAGTGGTGGCCGTACCGGCTACTGCGCCGGTACTATTTTTCAGCTGTACCGTTACACTGTTCATTGCGGTGCCATCGGCGCCGTTCGTAGCACCATTTACATCATTGAATACCTTACCGGCAATCGAATAACCCGACAGGTAGCTCACCGTAATTGTAGAAGTGTTGGATACCAGGCCGCTGTTATCTTTAACCGTATAAGAGAGCGGTGTGGGACTGCCCGTGAAGCCCGTTTGCGGCGTAAAGGTTACCACACCATTGTTATCTACCGTCCAGGTGCCCTGGTTGGGTACCACTACCTTATCGATGTCTCCGTCGCCATCCGTATCTGTACCAGTAGCGCCTGCCGGCGGCACAAGATTTACGGAGCCATTATTGATATTATTATTGGGATCCGTATCATTGGTGAGCACCGCAATTGTGGCAGGTGTGCCGGGTATAACACCGGTCTTGCTGTCATTTACCGTTACCGGCGGCTGACCCAATCCAAAGTTCTGACCGGTTACATTGGCATTGGTTACCGTTACGGGAATGATGCCATCCGCCTGGCTGGGATTTTCACTGGTGGATACATTCCGGTAGCCTGTGCCGGGCACCACCACTACCGTATAATTTCCCGGAAAAACGGTGGCAAAATTATAACTGCCGGTACCAGTTGTAACCGCTGTTTCCACTACAGCACCGGCGCTGTTTTTCAGCTGTACCGTTATATTGCCCAGCGGAGTGCCATCGGCACCGTTCGTTGCGCCGTTAATATCATTAAATACGCTACCGGATACATTATAGCCCACCGGCTTCAGCGCTATGTTCATGGTGTAGTTGTCATCCCGGTTACTACCGTCCGGTTCCTGGGTGTTAATCAACGTAATGGTATTGCTCCGTACCTCGTTCCCAACCAGCCGTACGCCATTATTATCGTTTACTACATTGTCATCCGGGTTCGTGCCGGTGGGCACCGAAGTGGTGTAGTTATTAGGAACCACCACTCCTACCATATAAGGCGTACCCGGGGTGAGGCCGGGAAACCTGTAGTTCCCCGATCCATCGGTAACCACTGTTTGCACCAGCGTACCGTCACTTTTATATAAATGCACGGTGGCTCCGGAAACACCCGGTTCATTGGCGTCCATCGTTCCGTTCCCATTCAAATCGCTCCACACCTTATTACCCAGGCTGGCATACCGGTATATACCGGCATCAAAGGTTCTTGTTTGCGTTCCCAGGAGCAGGAATGTGGAGTAGCTATTTGAATTGCCCCCCCCATTCACGCTGGAATATCCGGCTGTCGGGTCTGCGCCGCCCGTGCCGGTCTGCTGAGGGCTGAAACTGGCAAACCCCGCCGGCAGGTTGTAATGCACATAATACGTACCTTCTACCAGCGACCTGGACCAGAACCCGGGTTTGCTGCTATTTTCATTCGTTGTAAAAGCAGGGCTGCTATTTGTTAATCCAAGCGTACCAATATTCCAGATTCCACCGATAAGGTTTGTGCCCCCGGTAAGCTGCCCTACACCGCTGGTCACCCCGGGTTCACCCGGCTCTTTGATACCGTTGGCATTGAGATCGTGCCATAAGGTACCCTGTGCATTGAACCAAAAAAAATAGGCCGGTTTTTTGGGTTCAGCGTTACTACCGGAACGTGCCATTGCCGGCACCATTCCACCCATAAAAACAAGTGCCAGGAGCATTCTGCCCAGGGTACGGGCCCGGCTTTTACGGTCGCTGTAATTACTGCATCCGGGTTTTGATTTCCTTTCAATTTTCAACATGCGGTTATCCATATAAATCATAATTGTCCTGTTTAGGATTTACTTTTTTACTAATTAAATATGTTGGTTTGAAGGGCTGTTTTGATTTCAGCTATGTACGACACTATTTGCAGTATACCTGCAACGATGCCATACAGACGGTGTTTAGCTGGTTGTTATAAGATCCTGCTCATCCGTTAATTCTTCTAATGCGAGCACAGCTGCGCTTTTTTGCCGGCTGCAAAACTCTGTAATCTCCGGGCGCCGGCATGGTGAAAATGTCGGTTTTTTACCGACCGGATCCATCGTACCCTAAGGCCTCATACCGTATTCTATTTACATCAACATGCCCGGCGGGCACATATATATCTCCGTTGATCAACCATCCTTTACGGGTGAGCAGGTTACGGCCGAAGGCATCCGCATATTTCAGATTCAACGCGCCTAATACCATATCATCCGGTGTGCCTGCATTCACCGCCCATGCGGCCAGTGTGGCTTCATAATGCCGGCGGCTCAGTCCTGTGTTATGCAGCATATACTGCAGCCCGCCTGTTTTTGATGGCTGAACGCTGCGCAGGTTCCATCGTCCAAGCGGCTGATCGAAGGAGCTGGCTTCAAAAAACATAAAGCTCAGGTCGCACACACGACTCATGTCCCAATGTTGAAAAGAGCTATTACCCAAAAGACTGCTGCAATCAAAAAACATATTTCTTGCACTGGTCAGTGCCGAAAAATCTGGAAGATCCGCTGCCGTTATATCCAGGTTTATACAACCGGAAAAATTCAGTACCCGCCACCGGTTGATGCCCCATTGCTCCACACCGGTCAGTTTCTGCTGGTCGCCCGCCTTCAGCAGCGGATAATTAAAGTCAAAGCCAAAGTATGCGGTCGAACGCTGTGCCTTCATTCGCAGCCGGTATATTCCCGGCAGGGGAAAAGTGATCACCATATTACCACGGGCGGTAAGCATCCCTCCGGAACAGGGATCAGTTAAACAATCCCATTGTACCGTATAAGACCCGGTACCCGGAACAGCAATTTGGTTGGAAGCTGTAGACCCGGGGTTGTCCGTTTTCCAGATCGTAATAAACGCAGCCGCATCACCGGCCGTACCAGCGCGCGCTATCTTCTTAACGGTCCCCTGCATATACGTTCTTCATTCATGTTATACATTACAAAAACAGTGAGTGATCATCTTAAAGCCCCGTTACCGGAGGCAACCCTATAGTACTGTTACACGCTTGTTTTGGCAGCCCCGGGTTGCTGCCGGAGCTTTGATGGGTTACCATGTTAAGGATGGCGTTCCTTGTATACCGCTGGTATGCTCCCGGCGTAATGCCAGCAACCTTTTTAAATACTTTTGTAAAATTCGACGGATCAAAAGTTAACTGGTACGCCACCTCCGCGATCGGTCCCTGGCTCCGGTCAATCAATTTCTTTGCTTTCTCAATGATTTTTAAATTGTAAAAATGAGAGGGCGCATGACCCGTTTCTTTACGTATCGTATCGGACAAATGCCGCGATGAAATAAAAAGCAGGGATGCAATTTCAGACAGAGGCAGCATTTCCGCCGTGGTTCCATCGGCAACCGCTTCAATATGCCGGTCTAAAAATTGTAAATACTGTTTGGTAATTTCTTTACTACGCATGTCTTTGATGAATCAATCTGGAATGGTATTTTAAACGGTGGGGATGGGCATATGCCGGCTTCAGCAATACCCGTTTGTGCCGCATGTTTTATGCATAAGAGGAAGGCGCAATCCCAAACTGCTTTTTAAAGTTCTTGCTAAACTGCGCCGGTGAATTAAATCCAACGGCAGCAGATATATCGCTTAGCTTGTGTTTTCCCTCTGTAATAAGGCTGGCGGCTTTTTTTAACCGGGCCTCGTCGATCATTTTATACGGCGTTTGGGCACACAGTATTTTTGCTTTCCGGTAAAACAGGGGGCGGCTCATATGCATTTTCTCTGCTAAAAACTTCACACTCAGGGAAGGGTCTGATATATGATATTCGATCAATTCCTCCAGCCGTTCCAGGAATCCCTTCCGCACGGGCCGCGGTTCTTCCGGCCTGCTTTTTTGAAACCGCTGCTGTTCAAAATATTTTTTAAGCCTTGCACGATTGGCAAGCAGGCTCGTTACCTGGGCATCGAGGCAGAGCATGGAAACGGGTTTTTCCATATACACATCGGCTCCGTATTCCAACGCCATTACTTTATCCTGTAATTGCCTGGGGCTGCCAAGCAGTATAAAAGGAATGCAGGCATGATCCGGATCTGATTTTAAAATTTTACAAAAAGCATGTCCGTCCATTTCCCGTAAATTCCCATCGCTGATGATGAGGGAAATATCCATCCCCTGCAGTAGCTGCAGTGCCGCAGCACCGCCGGACGTTGCAAGCACCGTGTATTTCGGTTCAAAATAAGCAGACAGATAGGTTAACACACTTTCTTTACCACTTACCATTAAAATGCACTCTTTTCGCATAATTTCCGATTAAAATTTTATGTTCCGATGTCCTGACTTCTATTCCTGTAACCTGTTTTACCAATCCCCGTAACGGCAGCTGCCCGTTACGGCAACAAGGAGCCTTCAGACCATTGATACCAGCTGTACCCATGGTGCAGTAACCGTTATTTTTTGATGATTCCCAAAGATCCCTGCACCTGTACGGGGTGCGTATCTCCAGGTTTTCCGGTGGTAGCAATTACCGGGTTAAACTTCTCAATGCTTCATTTAAAAACAATAACATACACAATACGCCCGGGCCACTAAAAAGTACTATCGTAAAAAAAAAAATCCCGGAGCTTAAAGAGCAGATGCAGCACATCCTTTATATGGTCATCACCGGTCTGCCCCTCCCATATTAATACGCAGGGTTGAAAGAAAAGTACTACCGCCCTTTGGCCTTTTTTTGCAAGAAAATAGAAAAGACAGGAAATGAAGCGCTTATAAGTGATTGTTAAGTGCCGTTGATGACACAGACAGAATAGAAAGCCCTACAGATGCACGCAGATCTTTAACGCAGACAACCATCCGTAAAAACCGTGATCCGGCATCCTCCGCTTTAAATGGTCACACGCCCCGGACCGCAAACGAATAAGTAACTTTACAGTATGAAAGCATACTTGTTATATGAAGCCGGCGGGCCCGACAAACTGGTTCCGGGAGAAGCGCCGAAACCCACTTTAAAAAAGCAGGAAGTCTTAATTAAGGTAAAAGCCATCGGCATCAATCCTGCCGACACCATCTACCGTCAATCGCCGGCATTTATTACCGCCGCTTTTGGCGAAAAACGGCCCGTTATCCTTGGCTGGGATATTTCAGGCGAGATCGTAGAAAAAGCTGAAGACACCGATGGATTTGAAATAGGTGATGCGGTTTTTGCACTTTCACCAAATGCCGGTGGCTATGCTGAATTTGTAGCAGTGCATACCGCATTGTTAGCCCCTAAGCCGGCAGCTGTCCGTTTTGAAGAAGCGGCAGCTACACCGATGGCCGGTTTAACCGCCTGGCAACCGCTGGTTCACGGCATGAAGATAAAAAAGGGAGATAAAATTATTATTCACGCGGCATCCGGTGGCGTGGGGCATTTTGCCGTGCAAATAGCCCGGTATTTCGGGGCAACCGTCATTGCCACCTCTTCCGCTAAAAACCGCGCCTTTGTAATGTCGCTGGGCGCCGATCAACATATTGATTACCAAACCGAAAATTTCTGGGAGGTCGTTGGGGATGTCGATTTTGTCTTTGATACCGTAGGCGGGGAAACGCAGGAACATTCGATGGATGTGGTAAAGCCGGGCGGTACCATTCTTTCAATTCGGGCGCTTACAAACGAACAGCTTAAGGCTAAGCGAAAGAGAAAACAGCAGTTGTCTTTATGGAGCATGTGGGGGCGATTTAAGCGCCATTGCCGGTCTCCTGTTGAAGGGTATCATCAAACCATATATTGCAAAAACCGGTCCTTTCAGCGCTATGGCCGAAGTCCATATACAGGTAGAAACCGGCCGCACCTCAGGGAAAATTGTCGTTACCGTTTAGGGGATGCCCTGTTTGAACCGGCACTGGAAACGGCTTCTTTTTGAAGGCTGATAATAAACCGGTATCAACATTATTATTATAAATGGTTTCAACTTCCTTCCCGGTCAGTGGAGAGACACTGACCGTGGCTATGCTGTGGTTCGTGTCTCCACAAATCATTTGGAGGCATTTCGATAAAATGGATACCGGTTTATTATGAGAAGTAAAAAAAACAATAAGGCCAGCCGCAAAATTATTGCAGTAAATATCGTCCCCGGTATTTTCAGATCCCTGCCCCTATCCTTTATTCCGTCCGCAAGCTTTTTACCGGGTTTGCTTTTGCTGCTTTGATGGCCTGGAAACTGACGGTTATAATGGTGATGGCAATACTTCCCAGAACGGCTGTGGCAAATATCCACCCGGTTATAGGCGTGCGGTATTCATACTTCTGCAGCCATTGATATAACCCCCACCAGGCTATTGGAATGGCAATAAACGAAGCAATAATAACCAGCTTTAGAAAAGCGGATGATAACATCCCCCAAAGGTTGAATACCGATGCGCCCAGCACCTTGCGCACGCCGATTTCTTTGGTCCGCTGCGCCGCCACAAACGAGGCCAGGCCAAACAAACCTAAACAGGAAATAAAAATTGCGAGGGCGGCAAAAAAAGTAGCGATATTACCAATCCGTTGTTCGTCAGAAAATTTCAGGGCATATTCCTGGTCTGCAAAACGATAATCAAAGGGTGCTCCCGGGTTGTATTTTTTAAAAACCGTTTCAATCTTTGGTAATGCCGCTGCCATGGTTACATTGGGTTTTACCCTGATGGTAATCACATTTGCCCATTGAGGATTCATAAAAAAGATGGTTGGTTTTATAGGGTCGTAGGGCGATTCCATCACCAGGTCTTTTATCACGCCTACTACGGTATGCCGGATCGTATCCTCCCATACAATTTTTCCAACAATATCTTTTACCCCCATTATTTTAACAGCCGCTTCGTTCAGTATTACAGCGGACGAGTCGGACACAAAATCGCGGGAAAAATCCCGGCCTTCCTTTATTTGCCATCCAATGGTTTTACCAAATTCCCAGGTACAGCCGATGGTTCCAAACGACTGCAGCCGGTTAGAGTTGGGGCCGTTCCAGGTATAGCCGATCTGGTTGCTGTACACAGCGGTTGCGGGGCTGGATGACTCTGCCATATTCTCAACCATTCCTGTAGCCAGCAGATCATTGCGGATAGCATCATAATGCCCGTAAAGATCCGGTGTTGCCATATCGATCATAACCAGGCCTTCGCGGGTATAGCCTACCGGCCGGTTCTTGGTGAATTGGATCTGCCGGAATACGATAATGGTTCCGATAGCAAGTGTAATAGAAATGGTAAACTGTATGACCACTAATATTTCCCGCGGCAGAGAGGCATACCGGCCTGCACGGAACGTACCTTTTAAAACCGTTACCGGGTTAAACCGGGATAAATAAAATGCGGGATAGCTGCCGGCAATTAAACCGGTAAAAATGGTAAAAGCAACTGCTAAAAGCCAGAACCAGGGATTGAGCCAGGGAATGGACATTTTTTTATCGGAAAGTGCATTGAAAAAAGGCAATAACAGGGTTGCCAAACCAATGGATACCGCCAGTGCAATAAAAGACACCACCATCGATTCGGACAAAAACTGTTTTATCAGCTGGCTCCTTAATGAACCGATGGCTTTTCGTATACCTACTTCTTTTGCCCGCTTTTCGCTGCGCGCAGTACTCAGGTTCATAAAATTGATGCAGGCCAACAGCAGCACAAATACCCCGATCATACCAAACAGGTACACATACTGAATGCGCCCGCCCGCCTGCTTTCCGTTTTTATATTCGCTGTGCAATTGCCAGTCATCCATGGGTAGCAAATCCGATCTTTCATCCCCGTCAGCAGCAATATTTTTATGTACCACCGCTATTTTGGCTATTTTTTTTCCTTCTGCCGGAATATTTATATGGTTGTTTACCTGCACATAACATTGAAAGGAATGATTGTTCCAGTTATTGACGGCATTTTTTAACCAGTCTTCCGTGGTAATATATTTTTTCCAGGGTAATAACAGCATTGTTTCCTTAAGCGTGGTATTATATGGAAAATCTTCGTACACGCCTGCTACGGTAAAGTTTTCTTTATTATTCCATTTGATTGTTTTTCCTACCGGATCTTCTTTACCAAACAAGGCCTTTGCCGTAGACTCATTTAATAAAACAGATGAAACATCTTTCAGGGCATGCCTGTTTCCCTTCAGCATTTTTAGCGAAAACATTTCGGGGAAGCCATCTTCCACCCACATTCCTTTAGCAATAATTTTTTTATCGCCCACAGCGAGTATATGACCAAAATTCCAGGATGCCATCGATACATGCTTAAAATCACTGCCATACTTTGTGCGCAGCTCGTTGCCGATAGGAATGGAAACCGCATCACCGGTACCGATTTCTTTAGTGGTACTTATAAAATGTGTTTTTACCTGGGCAATGGTTGCATAATTTTTAAAGTAATGGTTATAGGAAACCTCATCCCATATCCATAGCGCAATTAATAAGGCAACGGCCATACCAATAGATAGCCCCAGAATATTAATAACGGAATAAGCCTTGCCTCGCTGCAGGTTTCGCCAGGCAACTTTGATAAAATTTTTAAACATAAGCATTCATTCAATAGATGCGATCGCTCATATATGATTTAATAGCCTTTCCCCTCCTGACTGCTTTGTACCGGAGGCTTTTCCTCATTTTTATTTTTGCTTACCCGTCAGGTAACCGGATTGCAACATAGCCTTTATGCATACCGTTCTCTTTATCAGATAGCTGCAAAGACGAACCCAAGAATTAATAATTTGATTGCCAGCCTATTATAATAAACCAAATTGTATCAAATGTGCGTTTCCGGTACAACAATGTCCGGTTTTGATACAGGCGGCCTGAACCTGAAACGGACTGGCTGCTATCCGCACCATAAAGGAGCATATAAATCGCTCAGGTATTTTTCTTAATTAATAAAGCGCCGGCATATTCTTTTCATATTGCTATGTCTGATTTAGAAGTAAAAATATGCCTTCCTGCACCTACATATTTTTTCCGGATCATCTTGATTTTTTGCCGGTTTCGCAGGCATCGTACTGCAGCATCAAAAGTCAGCGAAAAAAATCAGCGCAATCTGCAGAAAAAAGCGCTGATCCTGCGCCTAATCAATACACCCATCCCGGGGTTTTTGTAATCGCCGGGTTCATCTGCACTACAGACAGGGGTACGGGCCAGGTATATAACTGATCACCCGTCCAAACATAGGGTACCAACACACTGCCCCACACTACCCGCACGCCATTTTGTGATGTAAACTTGGCCTCCTTCAACGTATGCCAGCGTAACTGGTTGAAATAATCGATGCCCTCGTTTGGAAACTCTACACGAAATTCATTGCGGATGCGATTGCGGAGCGCTTCCGGGCTGCCCACAAAGGTAGGCAGCGCCGCATTCGTTTGCTGGAGGAGCGCAATACCAGCGCGGCTGCGCACCTGGTTTACCAGGTCTATAGCCTCCTGCGAAACGCCGTTTTTTTCGTTCAACGCCTCTGCCCATAGAAGCGCCACTTCCGCATAACGGATAATGGGAAAATCTACGGGCGACTGGTCAATCATACCCGCTTCACTCCCCTCCGGCACAAATTTCCGGTACCCGTAAAAACAATAGGAAAGGGCATAAATACCCAGCTGCAGATCCTGAACAGGTGGTTTATCATCCCTGAAGGGCCAGCGAAATGTAAGGGTCTGATCCGCCGGCTGGCCAACCAGTCTTCCCTGGTAAGTAGCATAAGGAGTTATAATGGTTTGGTTTAAGCGGAGATCCCGGTTGGTATAGGCCCGGAGGATGCGCGCTTCATTCCCATCCGGAAGGTATTGAGATACCGTAGCCCCCCTTGATGCGGCAGCCTGCAGTTCGGCAGCGGTGGCATGATCCCTTAAAAAGTACACTTCCCTTGCCGCCGGGCGCATCTGGTTATAGCCGGGAATGACCTGGTTCCAGTCAAAGGCGCTTCCGTCTATATTTTCATACAGGTCTGCCAGATCCGGTGTGGCGCAGTAAAAACTCAGCCCCTGGCCGGGCGTAGCCGCGGATCCGCAATAAAAAGGAATATCGCCCCCGTATCCCGGTTGACTTATATTTTGCATGGAAAAGATCATTTCCGCGCACTGTTCATTGGCCTCTTTAAAAAGCATCCGGTAGCTGTTAGCTCCGGCACCGGTAAAAATGCCGTAGCCTGCAGCCTTTACCCGTTCAAAATCGGCAATGGCCAGATCCCATTTTTTTTGATACATATATACCTTACCCCGCAAGGCATAAGCCGCCCCCTTGGTTATATGCCCATAGGCTCCATCTCCCGCCGGGTAAAACTGTGGCAGCTGCTCCTCATTGATAGCGGCTGAAAGATCCCCGATAACTACATTCCATACACTGTCTGCCGAACACCGGGGTTTGGTAAACTGGTCAAATGCCGTAGGCTCCAGGTATACCGGCACGCCCTGGAACACCTGGTTGAGCCGGAAATAGAAATAGGCCCTTAGAAATTTACATTCAGCCATATAGCGGGCCTTTTTCCGGGGATCCGAGGGCGATTTCTCCGGTATATGGGCAATGGCGTCGTTGGCACGGCTGATGCCTTCATAGAGCTGTTGCCAGGTTTGGGCAAACAGGTTTGCAGCCGTGGTGGTTACGCCATAATTGAGCTCAACAGCGCCACCCAGACTTTGGGTATTCTGGCTGTATACATCCATAGTATACAACCCCGATCCTGTATAGCTGCTGTTGCTTAGTCCATTGCCTCCTACCACATTGCTCTGCCGCAATGCAGCATACACGCCATTTACGCCCTGGTCTGTAAGCGCATCCGTTGTCCAGGCGGTTATCGTAGATACCGGGCCCGACGGAGCTGTATCCAGCAGGTTCTTTTTGCAACCGAACCCGAGCACCAGCCCGCAGATCCCTGTTATTGTTGCCATGCGCATATTGAAGTTCCTCCTTGTGGGCATTTAAAATGTTATATTGACACCCAATGCATATTGCCGCATCGTGGGATAATTTTTTGTAGCGCCTACTTCCGGATCCATGCCTTTGAATGGGGTAAGCGTTAACAGGTTTTCGCCCGAAACAAATAGCCGAACCCCCTCCACATAATTTTTAATGCCCCTACCCAACGGAATCGTATAGCCTGCCTGTAGGTTCTTCAGCTTAAAATACGAAGCATTGTACAACCAAAAAGTGCTGTTATTCGATAAATTTGTGGTTAACGGAGCCATCCTCGGATACCAGCCCTGGATCCGGTTGCGGGGGTCCGAAGGATCCTGGTCATTATAATAATAACTATTTTCAGCAATATGCAGGGGAATGGCTAAGCCCGATTCAATATACGTGGAGTTTTGTGTGGGTTCATTCCACAGATAACGCATCCCGGTAGCGCCTGACCATATCATCGAAAAATCGAAGGCCTTCCAGCTGAGATGGGCGGCCCATCCAAAAACGTACCGGGGGGTTGCCGTGCTACCGGTAAAACGCTGATCCCCATCATTTCCATAAATACCGTCTGCATTATTATCAGCATAGATCTGATCGCCGTAATACAGTCCGCCCCGGCTCACATTTGCAGCCGTTTGTGCCTGGCTGAATTTGTATCCCTTACTGATCATTTCCTTAACCCAGTTCAGGTCCTCCGGCGTGCGGATCATGCCATCCCTGGGCCCTCCGTTGGGATCCACGGCCCCCGCTGCATCATGGTAGGCACCCGTGCCTTTATAAACCGTTTGCAGGTAGTACTCGTTAATCATCTGGCCTTCCATGATCCGCACATCGCTGCCCGATGAAACCATGCCGATATTGGTGGTATATACCCGGTTGCCGGCAGCATCCGTCACCCATCCTTCCTGTGGCCTCCCTTTATATTTTTTTACCCGGTTTAAATAATTATAGGCGGCACTGGCTTCCACCGACATGGAAAATGCACCCCAATGCTGCTTCCATCCAAGGGATAATTCCATACCGCAGTTCAGCACCTGTGCCAGGTTTACCGCAGAGGGCGCTTTTACCCCCGCCGTGGGATCCATTACGGGCGCTACCAGTATTTTGTCGGTAAGCCGCCGGTACCATTCCGCAACCAGGTTCCATTGATTAAAGGCCGATACCTCCAGCCCCAGGTTTACCATAGTGGAGCGTTCCCATGCAAGGTCAGGATTGGCCAGGCGGCTCTCGGCTATCCCTTTTACGGGCGACCGGTTAAAGGAATAGTTCCGCTCGCCGTAGAGGGCCTGCCAGTCGTAGTTTCCGGAGGCCGTATTGCCGGCCGTACCATAAGACATCCGGAGCTTTAACTCCTGGATCCGGCTTTTTAACGCCTGCAGGAATTTTGCTTCCGAAATACGCCAGGCCGCCGACAGTCCCGGAAAAGTTCCGTACCGGTTATTGCTGCCAAAGCGGGAAGAGCCGTCCCGGCGCAGGTTTACATTAAAAAACCAGGTATTCCGGTAGTCGTAGCTGAATCGCCCGAAAAAAGAGCGCATCGCATAGCTTTCGCGAATCCCCCCGGAGGGAACCGGATCGCCTACGTCCACTTCCACCTCATTCAGCTTGTTGGATGAGGTATGGTAATGTTCGTTGTAATACTCGTTCATGCCCACCAAGGCCGCGATATGATGCCATTGAGCAATAGTTGTATGGTACCGCAGAAGCCCCTCCAGTGTGTAGCTGTAATTTTTTTGCAGATCGCGTGTAATTATACTCTGGCCCGGAAATGCTGCCTGTGTTTGGGTATTGGTCAGCCAGTTCCACCGTTCCAGGGTCGCCGGGTCTACCCATTTGTTACTTTCCGCTACGTTTGCCTGGTAATTCAGGCGGGGCTCAAAGCTCAGGTTCCGGAATACATGAACCTTGCCATACCAGGTGGTATTTAAATAGTCGAAATGATCCGAGCCCTTTAGTTCATAGGGGCTAACGCCGGCATTTAAAGAAATGTCACCCGGTGCAGACGGGCTCGCAAACACGCCCCGGTACCGGCCCGGGTAAGTTCCCGGCGTTGCCGTACCCAGGTTATAGAACAGCCCATCCACATCTGCCATTCCCAGGTTTCGCAGGCCGCCGAAGGTCTGCGTTCCGATGGTGATCCGCTTCCCGATGCGGGCTTCGAGGTTCGCCCTCAACTGGTAGCTTTTCATTCCTGAATTAACCACCAGCCCTTTATTATCGAGGTAGCCAAAAGACAGTAAATATTTTAATGGCCGCGTTCCTCCCTTCAGCGAAATATTATGTTGCTGCAGATACTGACTGCGGATCAATGCTTTGCCCCAATCGGTATTGGGATAGGCAATATCAAACGGGATGCCCTCCCGGGTAAGCGAATCCGGGTATTGATTGGCATGCTGCCATTGGTTAATCAATGTTTGTGAAAAAGGCGCCGGCCGTCCCACGTTTTGATACCCTTCGTTGATATAGGTCATATAGGCCGGCATATCTGAAACGGTTTTTACCAGGCCATTGGGGCGGGTACGGGAAACCATCCCGGTATAGGTTACCACGGGTTTCTGATAACCCGGACGTTTGGTAGTGATCAATATGACACCATTGCTGGACAAAGCTCCGTAAATAGCCGCCGCCGCCGCATCTTTCAATATGGTAACGCTTTCCACATCGAAGGGGTTTACTTCGTCTATATTCCCGATCATACCGTCAATTAAAACCAGGGACACCGTACTGCTTAAGGTACCCAGGCCCCGGATAACGGTAACGGCGCCATCCTTACCCGGCCTCCCGGAGACCTGCCGTACGTACACACCGGCTGCAAGGCCCGCCAGCGATGAGGACAGGTTGGTAACCGGCCGGTTTTCGATCGATCTGGAGCTGATGGTTGCAATGGAACCGGTAACGGCCTGTTTTTGCTGTGTACCGTAGCCGACCACCACCGGTTCTTCTAAACTGAGATCGGTCAGTTCCATCTCCATCCGAACCAGTCCTTCACTCCCTTTTACCATATATTGCTTTTGCCGGTACCCTACAAAGGAAAACTCCAGCACATCGCCCCTGCCGGCTTCTATCCTGAAATTACCTGCGGTATCCGACTGGGTGCCGCCGCGTCTTTTCCCGTTGGCGATGGTTACCCCGGACAAGGGCTGTTTTTGGTCATCAAAAACCTTCCCGTTTATAAACGGGAGGTGTTCAACCACCGGTTTATCTGCCCTAACAACCGCGGGACGCTCCGTCCGCGGTTTTATAAATACAAGTTTCCCCTTTATCTCATAAGTGAGTGCGGTTCCTTTTAAACAGGCTTCCAATGCCAGGGGCAGCGCTGCATTTTTTATATGGATGGTAACACGCGGCTGTTTAGCCACCAGGGCCTTATCCCAGAAAAAAGAGTAACCGGATTGCTGCTGGATCGACAAAAGGGCCGTTTCCAGGCTGCTATTTTTTTGCGCGAGCGTCAATTGCTGTGCACGCCCCTTCATACAAACGGCCAGCAAAAAAACAAGCAGCAGCAAGCTGTTCCATCTCATCATTCATTGCACATTTTAGCTCAAACCACCGGCTCGCGTCTTTCGCAGGTGGTTGTTTTTTCATTTGTTAAAAGATAAATTAAAGATACAACGGGACTTGATAAAAAGCGCAACTGCATTTTCTTATTTCGGCCGGCGCCGGGGTTTTACCTGTGAACTGCTGGGGGTGGTATTGCCGGGATGACAGGCAGCACTTGTAAGACATGGGCAGGCAGCCACATTTCTCTTTTTCCCTTACAAACCGGTTATTTATCTATATCAGGCTTCTGTCCCTGTGTGGCTGCATTGCACGCAAGGAAGCAAGGGCGCGGCGGGGGGTACTGTACCGGGGGGAACATGGGCAGGCAGCAACATTCCTCTTTTTCCGTTATAAACCAGTTATTTATATATATCAGGCTTCGGTGCCTGTGGCTGCATTGCACGCAAGGAAGCAAGGGCGCGGCGGAGGTACTGTACCGGGGGAACATGGGCAGGCAGCAACATTCCTCTTTTTCCGTTATAAACCGGTTCTTTATATATCAGGCTTCGGTGCCTGTGGCCTCAGCATTGCTATTTCGCAGACACGATCAGCTTCCGGCCTTCCAGTTTTGTATCGACCCCATTGGCATCCAGCGCCGCCAGCACATCCTGCAGACTTACATTCCGTTTTAAGGTTCCCTGGAACTGCCGCTGTTGTAATGTTCCTTTTATTTCCACATCCACATCGTACCACCGGGAAATTTCCCGCATCAGCGCATCCAGGTCCATTCCGCTTAAGGACAGTTCTCCGCGGGTCCAGGCCATTACGGTTGCCATATCGGCTTCCTGAACGGTTCCGGTTCCGGATTGTTTATCAAACCTTGCCTGCTGGTTTGGCTTTAATACTTCCTTAAAGCCCCCGCTGCTGAAGCGAACGGATCCCTCTGCCAGTGTAACATTTACAGACGGTTCATCGGCATAGGCTTTTACATCGAAATGGGTTCCCAGTACTTCCGTGCGCGAGGGGCCTGCATGTACCACAAATGGCATATCCGGGTTCTTCTGTACCTCAAAATACACTTCACCGCTTACTTCCACCTCCCGGCTGGCCCCGGTAAACTGCACGGGGAAACGGATGGAGGCCGCTGCATTCAGCCAGGCATTGCTGCCATCCGGAAGGGTAAGTTTATACTGTCCGCCGCGGGGCGTTGTAAGTACGTTGTATGCTGTGGCCGCATGATCGTTCTCCGTTACTTTATAAACAAGCCCGTTATTAATGCGCAATACTTCGGTATGGCCCTGTACGGCCATGGACGTATCGGCGCCATTGCCCAAAACAACGGATGACCCGTCCGCAAGGGTAAGGGTTGACCGGTTGCTTTCCGGCGATAACCGGATCTGCGCCTCAGCCTCCGGTTGAACCGGTGCTTTGGAAGACCGGAGCCAGAGCGATAGCCCGGCGCCCAGCAATACTACCAAACAGGCCGCCGCCACCCACTGGAATAATTGTTTTTTGCCCCGGCTTTTTTCAACGATCTGCAGCTGCGGTTGCTCCGGAACCGGCAATGGCGCTTCAGTTTGCCGTTGCGGCCCCTCTGCAGTTGCCATTCCCTCCCAGGTTTGATCAAACAGCTGATATACTTCATTTTGTTCCGCCGCTGAAGCCGATGCCATTGCATCAATGAATACCTGCAGCTCCGCTTCGCTGCATTCATTGCGCAAAAATTTTTCGTATAATATTTTAAATTCTTCCGTATTCAGCATCTTTAAACCCGTTTGCAAAAAACCCGGCTCCTTTATCTATACGCACGAAACCCATAAAGGTACCATACCGGTCGAATATTTATTTTAATTTATTGAATATCTGTTTTATTTTTTTAACCAATTCATGATCAGCATTCCCATCATGCAAATCAACATCAACCGCTGCGCCATCCGTTCGCGGATAAATTGAAGCGCTTCTGCAATATGATTTCTTACGGTATTTTTACTGATGCCCATCGCGCCTGCAATTGCCTCATAACTAAGCCCTTCATCGCGGCTGAGCAGGTAGGCTTTTTTTCGTTGTGCCGGTAATTGCGCTACCAGCATATTATAAAAACGGATGGATTCTGTGTTGAAGGCTTCCGCATGTTGCTGCTCCAGGCCCAATAGCCTCGTATTTATGTACAGCTCCTGCTGCAGTTCTTTTTCCAGTTTTACTTTTCTGAAAAAACTCATCACATGATTGTACGTGATCCGTTTTATATACCCCTGGAAGGATTGCAGGGTATCGATCTGGTCGCGGCGCTCCCATAATTTTGAAAAAACTTCCTGCACAAGATCTTCCGCCGTTTCCCTTGATTTTGTTAATGTGAAAGAAAATCTAAATACCTGCTCCCTGTAACGTTTAAATATCTGGGTAAAGGCGTCGGCATCTCCCCGTTTCATGTCAGCAATCAATTCCGTCTCATTATATGCATTTTCTATTGCCATTAAGCACGTAAAACGTTTGTTTGGAACCAGCAAAATAATACAATATGCCGAGACAAAAAAGAAAAAAAGGAGACAAAACATATAACTCCCGGGAACGGTTTTAAAACCAGCCGGTAAAAACCATTTCCGCCGCGCGCTGATTTTTAACAAAAAATAGTTGCTTTCAGATTAAAAAAATTGTATATTCATTATATGAATTTAACCTAAAACGAAACGTTATGAATATCTATGATTTAACCGGGCTGTTAACGATCGCCGATTGTGATACCGCCATTAAAACAGTATCCAAAAAAATTGCAAAACTGGAAAAGAAAAGAGACTTCCTGGAACACCGGCTGGAAATACACCAGGAAATGGTTGCCAGGGCAATGGAGGAAATCCGCAGCCTGCGCCTGGATATTTCCTTCCTGAATAACAAGCTATCCTGGGTTCTGGCGGGCCTTCCTACCCAGGAATGCCAGTATCATATAAGCCGGGCCAAATGCCGCATCGAATTCCTGGAACTGCGCCTGGCAAGATACAGCAAGCCAAAGCGCCTGGACATGCAGTTTGACCTGGACGAGATTGTGGCAACGTTGAAGAACGCCCAGCAATTTAAGGCGGAGCTGGAAGCACGCTGTGCCGGATTGTTACAGGCGGATGCCCCTGCTCTGCCGGTGGCTCCTGCTGAGCCCGAACCGGTGGCCTTGATTCCGCCGGCTGCGGCTGAGCAGCCGGCTGCAGCTCTTAAACCGGTTGCCCGGGCCCAACCGGTTGCACGGCTTTTTCAAAAACAAAAAGGAAGACGGTTTGTGAAGGGCCGGCAGACGATGAAGCGGGCGGGATAAGATGAAGCCGCTGAGGAGCCGGGGAACTGGGAGGACTTGTGGAACATGGGTGCGCTGCTAATTGTTGTAAGAAATGCAACCGTTGCGTGCAATGAAGCCACAGAAGCACTGAAACACGGACACAGATAGCAGCTTTGTTTTTTATTGGGTAAGTGGTGACGGTACTACCAGGGACTTGAGGCAGGGGAAATACCTGATTGCATTGCGGCTATACAAATGCTGCGCCCGCAGCTTCTTTGCGCCGCTGCGTAAAATAGAAACCATGCCGGGGGACTGGGAAGACTTGTGGAATATGGGTGCGCTGCTAATGGTTGTGAGAAATGCAACTGTTGTGTGCAATGAAGCCACAGAAGCACTGAAACACGGATACAGATAGCAGCTTTGTTTTTTATTGGGTAAGTGGTGACGGTACTACCGGGGACTTAAGGCCGGGGAAATGCCTGATTGCATTGCGGCAACACAAATGCTGCGCCCGCAGCTTCTTTGCGCCGCTGCGTGAAATAGAAACCGTGCCGGGGAACTGGGAGGACTTGTAGAACATGGGTGCGCTGCTAATGGTTGTGAGAAATACAACCGTTGTGTGCAATGAAGCCACAGAAGCACTGAAATACGGATACAGATGGCAGCTTTGTTTTTTATCGGGTAAGTGGTGACGGTACTACCGGGGACTTAAGGCCGGGGAAATGCCTGATTGCATTGCGGCAACACAAATGCTGCGCCCGCAGCTTCTTTGCGCCGCTGCGTGAAATAGAAACCGTGCCGGGGGACTGGGAGGACTTGTGGAATATGGGTGCGCTGCTAATGGTTGTAAGAAATACAACCGTTGCATGCTGGCTCATTGCGCTGTGGCGGCAATGATTTTACAAAAATGCCGCCGGGCATGCCGGGCCATTAGAAAACCCGGTTGTACCACAGCGGACTTGGTTATGGCGGTTCACATTGAGACGGTTAAAAAACGGGCAAAACGTTGTACCCGTACAGATTGCAGTTACAGGGTTGCCATCTTTACCACTTGCAGCCTCGATCATCGTTACAAAAATAGCGGCCGGCATGCTAACGGAACAGCGAATCCGTCTACTTTTACTTGTGTATTTGTATCTGTTTTTGAATCCCTGACCGGAAAAAGATTATTCACCGGTACGCTGCCCTCTTTAGATTACAGGCAACGGCGTTTTTACTGCTGATATAGCTGACTCTATGCTGCAACCTGCAGCCGCCTGTTAGCGAACACACTGTTCCTCCGGGCATGCCTCCACCGCCGCTTCGGAGGTATTGGGAACAGAGATGCTGTCATCAGGTTGCAGGATCATTTTTTTATCCCCGTTGTTTTTCAATTGAATGGCCGCTTGTCCCCGCTGTAAGGTGATGTGCCCGGCGGGTGCCCCTTTATAAGCGCGCAGGTTAAAGGCGGCCGTCCCTGCCTCTATATCAAAGGCCTTTGTATGCACTATAAAGGGATGTTCCGCATCGGCCGCTACATCAAAAAAGGCGGCGCCTTCCAGGGTTACCTCCCGGCTGGCTGTTCCAAAATCACGGCTATAGGACAACCGGCTGCCGGCGCTGAGGCACACGCCGGTACCATCCGGTAATTGCACCTCCGATTCCTGCGCTTTGTTCAGGATGGTCATGTGCTGCATTCCATTTTGAACCGGGTTATTTTTAAATGCAAGCAGCCCTATCGATATTAAGATCAGTACCACGGCCACCGCTGCCACCAGGTTGCTTTGCATACCGGCGTTTTGCCTTTTACCGGTATGGGAGGCGGTCCACCTCATACGGTCCGTTACCGCTTCCGATTGCAGCCCGGGAACTTCCTTTTCAAAAAACGAAGACGTTTCCATAAAAGCGGGAACAGCCTGCACATGTGCCCGATCTTCGAAGTTGCTGCAAAACAAGGGAAGCCCGGCTTCCTCCGGCTGCGGAAGCTTCCCCATTTTATTCTTTACCATTTAATATTCCCAAACGTTTACGATCCATCAATAAAAACCAGCTGTTCAACACCTCATATAGCAGCGCTATGGGCACCTGCGTTCATTTCACAATAGAAATAATGTGATGACGAACCAGGTCCGACACAAATATTGCTATCGAATCCGTACGCAAATAGATCTTTTCAAAAAGGAACTTACGTTTTTGGTATCCCTCCATAAAATCGAAAAGATCTTTAGAACGCTCGGGATCATGTTTACGCATCCACTCAATTAGTTTTTTTTCGGAGCTGAATTTAACTTTCTTCTCCCTGTTGTTAAAAAGTACCGTCATAATAAGAACATAATAGTAGTAAAGGTATACAGGCTGCGATCACCTTTCAATGAAGCAGAAGTCAACCGGTCACTGACCGCCGGCAGTATCTTCCGATCCAATGACCGTACCTGCTGGTTCTGTCCGTTTATAAAAGCAAGAGGGGAAACCATAGCCTAAAAAAACCGGGAGACCCACTCTTGTCCCTCTAGTAAATTTCAAATAGCCGGGGCTTATTGCTCCCAATGCCATCGCGCTTCAATCCTGTTGCCAGTCACTTCATTGATGCCGGCAACAAGGCTGTAGTTATGAAGCACCGGGATCAGCAGAAAACCATTCTGCCTCCGCACCACACACATATACATTTCCGTTTTTTCTGGATTGCGTTTCATAAACTTCCCGGAACAAAAATAAAATCAAGCGCAAAAACAGGCTTATTCAAACATCTCTTTTATTTTCTTATTTGTCTCTTTTTGAAAGCACTACAGCTATATCGAAAGGCCTGCAACAGGCAGCAGCGATGAACCATTGGCTTTCATCACCTGGGGCGGCATCACACAGTTGAATGGTCGCTCAGTCTTCGGGCCGCCTGGCATCACAGGGATGCTTCGGCTGCGCCCGGCGCGACGATAACAGGATTGGTGGACCTGCGAACCGGCCCTGTATCAAATCGGTGGCCTCTACAAACAAGCAAGAAAAAAGAGACAAACGCACAACACGTTTATCGAATCAAGTTTGATATTTGGCCCTCGAAAGAAAACACTTACCGGGCCGTTGCTTTAAAGTGCTGCCACCTGTACCGGAGGAGGGGTTTACCTTCCATCACAGGTGCGCAGGACCAGAACCTATAGTGAATACCAAAATGTAATATAGCTATAACAGGCCCTATGAACGCGATATATGCAATCATAGGTGATCCCTTATAGCACCGAAAGATGCAGTTTTATTTTAGAGGATTAATCAATCCGGCCCTGCTTAATCTTAGGCAGGGTTTTTTATGCCCCAGGTATAGAAGAACAATCCGGGTGACGAAATGGGGTTTATGTCATCCGACAATGGTAATGAAAGCAAATCACGCTACCGTCATGCAGCGTAGCCAATGACAAAATCAGTACGCTCATGCGGGCAGGATTACCGTTACCCCGACCGTAGCAGAGCGGTCTTTACGGAATCATCCAGGCAACGTAAATGGGTTTTATTTATTAGGCTAAATACAGTCCAGGCCGGGGCAAACTTCCGTTGTTTCAAAAAATCCTTACCAGGCGTTTTTAATTTTCAACACCAATAGTTCATCCGGTGCCTCCCTGGGTTTTAGTGCAGAGAGATCGATCCAACAGCCCTGCTCATTATTCCGGATCTTAAAAACCTTATGAATACCACAGATCTCCGTCGTGGCATTTGGAGGCACCCGCAGGTCCCGGATCTGCAGTACCGGTTTATATGCCGGTAATATGCAGTAAAGATCCCTGCCTTTAGTGGTAAAAAAGATTTCAATATGAGCAGTGTCTGTCTTTGGCTTTACCAGTTCTTCAATATTATAATTTGCCCATAAAACCTGTTGCTTTCTTTCCGGCACCTTCCCGCTGCTCCATTGACAGGCGTGCTTAAAAGGACGTGTGTCATAAATCGCTTCTCCGTTTACTGCCAGCCAGGCACCTATATCTGCCAGGCGTTGTTGCATGATCACCGGTATGCGGCCGTCTGCTGTTGGCCCAATGTCTAACAGCAGGTTGCCGCCTCGTGAAACCACGTCGGCCAGCATCAGGATCAGATGCCGGCTGGTTTTATAATCCTCCAGCTGCTCATTCCGGTTGTAACCGTAAGAATGCCCGATGCCCTGGCTTTCTTCCCAGATCACGGTGGCATCCAGGCCGGTTCCGTATTCAGACGACCGGTACGTAGCCGCATATTTTCCGTTGACATTGCTTCCCCAACGGTCATTGATCACTACGTCTTTTGCTACGGGCGATTGGTTGAACAACCAGCCCAGCAGCTCCTCACTTTTCCATGCCGTGTCTTTTAAACTCCAGTCGCCATCAGAAAAAATAAGGGCGGGTTTATACCGGGTTACCAGATCCTTAAACTGCGGAAACAAATGCTCCGTTACATATTGCTTCTTATCACGCAACCAAAGGGGGTTAAACCATTCGTACAAGGAATAATAATAGCCCATCTTCATCCCTGCCTCCCGCACGGCGTTGGTAAGATCGCCCAGCAGGTCGCGTTTGGGAGTGCCCGTTACCGCATTCCATGGACGCCCCCAGGCCCGGTCGGCCTCCACACTGTTCCACAGGCAGTATCCGTCATGATGTTTACTGGTAAGTACTACGTAGCGCGCCCCCGACCGTTTTAATACCCCCGCCCATTGCTGCGGGTCAAATAGCTCGGCGTTGAACATAGACTCAAACTGCGGATATTCAAAACTGCCGCCATAGCGTTTCTGGTGGAAATTTACAAAATCCTTTACGCCTTTATTCAGCCAATACCAGTACCATTCTGAAAAGCTGGCGTCGCCGGTAGTTTTGACGGGCGCATAAGCCGGAACGGCATATACCCCCCAGTGAATAAAAATACCGAACTTATCCTTATGAAACCATTCCGGCATTTTACGGGTATTGAGCGAGGCCCAGTTTGCTTCATACTTTTGAGCAAACGTTCCCTGCAAAAAAAGAATGGTTAACAACAGGCTGCATATTATTTTCATATAGATCCGCTTTTGTATCGTGTAAATCAGACAGAGGCCGTCCCGGGCAAAAAGCAGGTGCAAGGTAACGGATCCTGTTGCATGCGCATTTTATCCCTAATTGAGGAGGCGCGGCAACTATTTTCACAATAACGCGTACTCCAATTTTCATTCCTGCCGGCACCTGCCATTAAATATTCCATCTCCAATGCAACGCAGGCGCCTCTCTTTATCTTTACTCAAAAAGCTGTTTGCAAACGGGGTAAACAACACCGATCACACCAATGATTAACAGGACGATTTGCCAGTTGGCCAGGCCTTCCTTCCCTTTTATTGCATTGCGAACAACCGAACACAAAAGAACCAGCAACGTTGTTGTGCCAACGATAACGAACAGGTTAGTAAATTTCATACCATTTTTATCTTTCACCCCAGATGAGTGCCTGTATACACAACAGCATTCCCCCATTTCATAAATATACGAAGATCATAAAAACGCCGGAATCCATTGCTGCTAACAGCTTTCGCATTTGTCTCTATTATTGGGAATTTGTCTCTTTTTATGGCCTGGGCCGGGGATCCCTGGCATATTGCCCGCTCCGTCGCCGGCAGCTCCATTCTTTATCCTGCCGCTAAACACAAAAAAAGGAAGCCGATGTTCTTTCTGTTTCCTGAACAGCGCCGTCTTCTATCTAAAGAGACAAACACACAACAAATAAGAGACGATGCGGCACCCCTTGCGGGAAAGGCTATGCTAGTTTTGCAAACGGATCTCCTAAAATAAAATGCAATGCACATGTTAAAAACCTTACTGATCTTTACATTTGGCGTATTCAGCACGCTGGCCTTAACGGCACAAAAGTATAAGACCCTTTTATCGGAAGACTTCGGAACGCCGGGCCCTCCCATCAGCACCAACCCTGCAGGGCTTATCAGTCCGGGCACAACAGACTATGCGGTGAAGACCGCAAACCCCGTAAACGACGGACAGTATGCGGTAGCAACCAACCCCGACCTGGTAGATGATTTTGCCACTTCCGGTGTTAACCAGAATGCCTGGCAAAACACCGGCGACCATACCACCGGCTCCGGGTATATGATGATCATAAACGCCAACACCGCAAAAACCGGGGAATTCAGCGGCAGTTATTATGTATACAGCACCAGCCAGCTGAATATACCCGGTGCTACCTACCGGATCAATTTCTGGGCTGCCAATATACTCCATTACGACCTGGCTACCCGGCCCTCCGGTAACGGTTCCGGGAACACTTACAAAGAAGGATATATCGGTATTTCCGTACGCGATAATGCCAATGGAACCGGTACAAAGTACAATGCTACCGTAAATGGCCAGCCCCAGATAACTACCTGGGTCCTGCCCCGCGCTACGGCTAACCGGAACAATCTTTCCTGGCAAAACCTTACCTCGGCATTTACATTACCCGCAAGCGCAGCGCCCGCCCAGCTGGTATTTAACTTTTACAACGCTGATAACACCGGTGTAAACAGTAATGCCGGTAACGACCTTACGATTGACGATCTCCTCATCGAAATGCGGGCGGTTAACTTATCCGGCACCATCTTCAACAACAACAATGCCAACGGTATCCTGGACGGAACCGAAACCGGCGTTAATGGCACCACTACGCCCTTATATGTATACATTACCGATAATACCGGCAAGGTCATTGCCAAAGCCCCGGTAGATGCCAATGGCAACTATGTTTTTGACACGGAAATACCATACGCTGCCGGCGACATCGGGCTGAAAGCCACCCTTTCTACCCAGAACCTGAACATCGGCGATCCGGGTCCTGCCACCGCCTCCACACCGCCCGGCAGCTCCGTTGTAAGTGAAAACGGCGGTGGAAACCCGGCCCTCCAAACCGGAAGTCCGGATGGGATCATTCGCTTTAACAATACGGCTGCCGACATCTCCGGTCTTAACATCGGGCTACAGCAGATCCCGGTAGCCAACCCGGTGTCTTATGTACTCAATTACCAACCGAAGGCCGGCACACCGATCCCGCTGAACGGAGCTGTTGGCGGTTCCAATACCGGTACCAGGCCTACAGCACCCAATGGTACGGATGCAGAAGACGGCAACCTTGGCGGAAGCACGGTTACCAGCACTTTTGTACTTACAGCTGCCCCGGCCAATGGAACCCTGATGTATGATTTTGGCGCAGGACCAGTGGCTATTGTTTCCGGAACGGAGATCCCCAACTTTGATGCGGCTAAACTAAGCGTTATCCCCAACGGCAGCGGCAGTACTTCCGTTAGTTTCCAATACGCCTTTAAAGACAGGGCAGGTGCGCAAAGCATACCCGTATCCTACTCCGTTACCTGGGCCCAGCCACTACCGGTGGTGTTTGGCGCTGTAAATGCCCGCATCCGCAACGGTATCTTACAGGTTAACTGGGAAAGCCTGGAAGAAACCAATAACCATCATTTTGAAATAGAGGCTTCTGCAGACGGACAACATTTTGTAAAGATCGGTGAAGTACTATCTAAAGCCAATAATGGCAATACCAGCGAAAATCAATCCTATGCATTTTCCATTGCAGCAAATGCGATCCCTCTTGGCACTGCCGGGGTATTGGTAACCGGGCTGCTGGGTATGGGATTCAAACGCCGCAAATGGTTTTTATGGATCCCCGCCGCTATAACTGCAGCCGCTGTTCTTTATTCCTGCAGTAAGAACAACAACCCGCAGCTTCATGAAAACGGGAAATTGTTTGTACGGATCGGCCAGGTAGACAAAGACGGCAACAAAATATACTCGAAAATTTTCCAGGCAACAAATGAATAAAAGACAGATATGGCTATATCGGAAAGGTACCCTGTATGGTCTGTTGGGTTTATCACAAAAATACACAAGAATAAAGAGACAAATACACAACGCATTTCCATTTTAAAGATGCATTTTTGTACCTGATTAAAAAATCACTAATATTTCTCAATGGGCGGGCTTATTCCTAAGCCGGCCTTTTTTTTGAAAAAAACAGCATCCATTTTTTGCATTTAACAAATACCGTATGCCAGACACGGCCAATGCTTCGCGTGCTTTATTATTGAAAAGATCTTTCTTATTCTGCCATATGTAACAGATGGCTTCAAACAGGTATCATTGTATTTGATCAACAGGAAGTACCGGAACGTTTTGGTATCAAAGCCTGCAAGTTGATCAACAGCTGCAGCAGCAGGTTCAGACTTGAAATTGAAGGGCCTTCTTTTAGAACGATGGCCGGCATGCCGGACTTGATAAAAAAAACGAGTCCCGGTAAAGAATTACCCCGACTCTTCGTATTGCTTGTAAATGCTTTTCTGTATTTAAACCATGCAACATCATCACCAGCCGGCAGCGGATCCTGCGAGGCATTTGCGATTACAGCCGCCCCTTGTATCCGTTAAAGCCACCTGGGCTCTATTCATACCATACACAACCGCTAAACTATAATAAAAGCTCCGGCATCACTTTCCTATCCGTCTCTTTCGGATGTGTTATTTGTCTCTATTTTTTAATAAGCTACACAGGCTGCAAATACCCGGTCTCTATCCGGATACAGACCCGGGTCAAAATCCTTCTGTGATCCCTTACTACTAATAAGATAGCGGTTGGTAATGCGGTTAATCCGTTTATTGGCAACCGGAATGAACAATAATAATGCGCTCCTTCCGGCAGCGCCGGGGCTCTTTTGTCCTGGATACTTATAAGAAGAGAAAAGTTCGTGTTGGTTTAAACCAGGGCCGTGTACTAAAAATCCAGCTCCATTAAATACTTCAATTTTTCAGTTACCGGTTTTGAATTGTACATGAAAACCAGGCAGGCCGGTTCTGTCAATATTGGCAGGCGATTACCGGGACAGGCATACCAGTATAATGGCAATAAGGGCGGGCAATGCCTGGATAAAAAATATTTTCCGCGAAGCTGTAGCCGCGCCATAAATACCCGCCACGGCCACGCAGGCCAGAAAAAACAACCGGATGTTTAGCATCCAACCAGTATCTGAAATCAGGAATGACCATATCAATCCTGCAGCCAGGAACCCGTTATACAAACCCTGGTTTGCAGCAAGCTTTTTGGTAGGTTTAAATAACGCATCCGGTAAAGACCCGGCAAAGGCCTTTTTACCTGCTGTTTCCCAGGCAAACATTTCCATCCAAAGTATATACAGGTGCTCTAAAGCGACAAATGCGGTCATGATAAAGGCTGCTGTTTTCATAAACGGATGTTTAATTAAAGTTAGGAATAAAGCGCGATAATGGCTGAGCATTGCTTATTTCGCACACGCTATCTTGTTCCGGGGGAAATTGCCAACATATATAATCCAGGCGGCTGCCGGATGTTCGGCCAATAATTAAGCCACCGTTTTTTTTCCTGCAGATCTTTTAACTTTTTTTTGAACCCGGCGCTTGTTAATTTCATAAGCCAACGCAAATTAAAACCGGATAATTATGAGAACCTTATTGCTGCTGATGATCCTTTCCCCTGTCATCGCCGGTGCCCAACACCCGCTTAATTTTGATTTTGAAGCGCTGGACAATCATTCCGGCATGCCTCAGGGAATGCGGGCAAAAGTACCCGAAGGATGCCGCGTTTCAATTGACGCTGTTCATGTGCATTCCGGAAAATACTCCATAAAAATGGAAAAGGATGCGGCCGCCGCTACGAATGCCTTTGCTTCCGTTTCCTTTGTGCTGCCGGCAGAATACTCCGGCAAACAATTAAAGCTTGAAGGGTATATAAAAACAGAAAACATAAGCGATGGTTATGCCGGTCTCTGGATGCGCATTGACGGTACGCCTCAGCTTGGAAACATGTATCATGAAGCGCTTAAAGGCACCCACGACTGGCAACGGTACAGCATTGAGCTGCCATTGGAAAAAGGAGCCACGGCTATCGTAATGGGTGGAATGCTGACGGGGAAAGGGCGTATGTGGCTGGACAACCTGCACGTAACGCTCGACGGGGTGGATATTGCAACGCTCGCCAAAACAATCCCTGCGGCTTATGCGCCTCAGCCAGATCAGCTTACCTGGATCAGGACCAATGCTGTGCCTTTAACCACCGTTTATGCGGGCAATGGTTTTGCCGACCTGCAACCACTGAAACATTTTGTAGGCGATGCCCGCATTGTATCGCTGGGCGAATGTACACATGGCACCAGCGAAATATTCAGCATGAAACACCGGTTGCTGGAGTTTCTTGTTTCAGAAATGAAGTTCAACATTTTTGCAATAGAAGCCAATATGGCGGAAACCAATGGCATGAATGATTATGTACTGCGGGGCACCGGCAATCCCGAGCACCTGCTGGACACCATGTACTTCTGGACCTGGAATACAAAGGAGGTAAAGGATATGATGACCTGGATGCGCGGTTACAACCAGGCGCACCCAAATGCACCTGTTCAGTTCACTGGTTTTGATATGCAGATGGGAAAAGGAGCTGCCGATAACCTGGAGCGTTTTGCAAAGCAATATGCCGGCAGCCTGGTTGCCACTACAACGGCTATCAGTGGCCTTGTTGAAAAACTGGAGAAACGCAACTGGCAGCAACCGGCCGACTCCCTGGCAGCCCTGCTATTAAAAGAACTGGAGCCCGTAAAAAAACATCTTGATGTACATAAACAACCACTGTCTGCCGCCATGGGCACACAAGCATTTGCATGGATCGTACAAAACGCAACACTGCTGAACCAGTTTGCGCTGCTGGCAAAAGCAGGCCGGAAGGGCCCTTCTGTACGAGACCGGTCAATGGCCGCAAATGCAGACTGGCTGCTGGCACAAAACCCTGGCAGCAAGATGGTCATTTGGGCGCATAATGGACATGTAAACCGCCGCAGTTATACAATGGGAGGCTACCTGGAGGAAAATGGACATAAAACCGATATGCGGGTTATTGGGTTTTCTGCAGGAGCAGGCACCTATACAGCAGTTGTAAAGGGCAAAGAAATCGGCAACAGTAATGCATTGATTGCCCCGATACCCCGCAGTTTTGAAAGTTATGGCCGCGCTGCGCAACTGGGTAACTTCTTCCTCGATATCCGCGCTCAGCAACTGCAACATAAAGATGCAGGCTGGCTGCTGAAGAACCTGAATGTACGTTCCATTGGTGCCGTGGCCATGGATTATCCCCAGTTTCAAATGGATGTGCAACCCGATCTTTACGATGCCCTTATTTACCTGGATCAAACAAAAGCAAGCGATTGTTTCCGGATCAACGGCCAGCAAGCGCCCGTTTCAAAATAATAGCGCCCCGGGATAAACGAACGGGAACCTGCTACACCCGGTAGGTTACGGCCATAACGCCACCGGGAAACGCCTTTACCCCCGCCCATTTCAGATAAAGCGGTACTCCTACCCCCGTGAATACCGGCATGCCCGAGCCCAATGCCACGGGATGGATGGCCAGGTGGTACTCATCGATCAGCCCGGTGGCAATAAGGGCCTGCATAAATCCTGCGCCGCCGATTGCCAGGATCGGTTTCCCGGATCCGCTGGCTTTAAGCTGCCGGATCGTTCCGGCAAGATCCCCGTCAAAAACCTGTGCCCCGGTCCAGGAGGCCGCAGCCGCCCGTTCCTCCGGATTTATTGCAGACGCGGGGTTAAATCCTTTGCGGGTAAAGACACCCTTGGGGATCTCGTTCATCGGCGCGGCAAAGGGACCGGTTGCCGTTGGCCAGTAAGGAGCCATTGTTTCAAACGACTTCCGGCCCATGATAATGAGCCCGGCTTCTCGGGTAACGCCTGCACTCCAGGCCTGTGATTCCGGGTCACCGGTTTTGAAAAGCCAGTCCTTCCCGCCATCGGTGCCGCTTACAAAGCCATCGATCGAAACCGACATTTTCATGATTAATTTTCGCATGGTTACATGATTTACCTTACAAAGGTACCGGCCAGCTCCGGAGGCCGCGGTGGACAAAAACGACAATCATAAGGGGCAATTACAACCGCATCCACCCGAAGAAATGCCGGCTGCTGTATACTGTTTTAAAAGATTGGAGGTATCGCCTGCAACGAAAAACCGGGAAAATCCGGCAGGTTCAGCAGCTGTCATATGCACAAGCTCTTCGCCAGCGTTCCCAGCTGTTTCAGCTTCAGCCCCAGGTCATCCGTCCACGGTAACCCGATACAAAGGCGCATACAGTTATGAAACTGATCCTGTAAGGTAAACATTCTGCCGGGTGAAATACTGATGCGCTTTTTTAATGCATAATTATACAATTCGCCGGTATCGATCGCCCGGGGAAATACTACCCACAATGCCAGTCCGCCCTGCGGCCGGCTTATTTTGGTTCCTTCCGGAAAATGCGCCGCTATTGCAAGCGCATAACGCTGATAATTTTCCTGTAAGGTTTTGCGTAAGTGACGCAGGTGGTTTTCATACCTTCCGGTCATGAGGAAGTTTCCTACCGCTTCATTGATAACAGAAGCGGAAGATAAAGAATGGACCAATTTTAATTTTAGTATTTGCTCCTTATACCTGCCCGGTGCCACCCAGCCCACCCGGTAACCCGGGGCAAGGGTCTTAGACACAGAGCCACACCATAACACATTACCATCTGTGTCAAATGACTTACAGCATTTGGGGCGTTCCGTACCAAAATAGAGATCGCCGTAGGTATCGTCTTCGATAAGCGGAATATAATATGTTGCCAATAATGCCGCCACTTCCTTTTTACGGGCATCGGGCATACAATATCCCAGGGGTGTATTAAAATTGGGCACTAAAAGACATACATCTATCTTAGGCAACAATTTTTTCAATGCATCGATCTCTATTCCGGTTACCGGGTGGGTGGCCACTTCCAGCACTTTTAATCCCAAACTCACTGCAAGCTGAAGAATACCGGGATAACAGGGGCTTTCCAGTGCGATGGTATTGCCCGGTTTTGTAAGGGCCATCAGGCAAAGCGCCAGGGCGTTCATACAGCCGTTTGTAGTGATGAGGTCCTGCTCCTTTAAATCGCCCTTCCAGGCCAATGAACGGGCAGCAACCATTCTTCGCAGTTTTACATTCCCCGGTAAGGGCTCATACTCCGTTCCCCCCTCTTTCAGTTCCCTTGTAGCCAGCACCAGCTCTTTTTTCAGCTTGGCCAATGGCAGGAGATTACCGGAGGGCACGCCGATAGAAAAAAGCGTCAGATCCCTGCGCCCCATATTGGAATAAACGCCGTCGATCAGTTCGCCCGGCTCCCTGTTATTGGCAACGGGCAAAGGATGACTGGCTTCCGGCAGCGGCAGTTTCAAATAGGGTAACGGGCTTACAAAATAGCCGGATTGCGGTTTTGATGCTACCAGCGATTGGGCCTCCAGTTCAAGAAAAATCCGTTTAGCCGTATTGATGCTGATCCCATGTTCCTTACTTAATATCCTTACGGAAGGCAAACGCTCACCGGCTTTCAAAACACCCTTCCTGATCTTGTTTGCGATGTTGCCGGCAATTTCGTTGTATATAAATACTTTTTTCACAGCACAAAGCTAACTGTGTCCATCAAAACAACAAAAACTGTGGCTGTGTTTATCCGGCTTCATTACCGAATTTTGCAGCAAAATTAGATCGCATGACCGCATTGAGTACAAGTAAAGTAGCAGCAAACACCACACAAGGCTGGCTGAATGGATTTATTGGTGTGGTATTATTTAGTGGTTCCTTACCTGCAACAAGAGTAGCCGTTGCCGCATTTAACCCGTTATTCCTTACGGCTGCGCGGGCGTCCATTGCGGGCATACTTGCGTTGGTGGTGCTACTGGTCTTTAAAGAAAAACGCCCTAACCGGAAACAGCTCATCCCCTTAGCGATCGTGGCGCTGGGTGTAGTGGCAGGCTTCCCCTTATTAAGTGCACTGGCATTAAGATATGTAACCGCGGCGCATTCCATTGTTTTTATAGGGATCTTGCCGGTGGCAACCGCCATATTTGGTATCATCCGCGGCGGGGAACGTCCACGGCCTGTATTCTGGCTATTTTCCCTTACCGGGAGTTTACTGGTGGTAGGTTATGCGCTTGCACGCGGCGTTTCGGCTTCGCCTGCAGGCGACACGCTGATGATTGGTGCCGTTATCCTTTGCGGACTGGGTTATGCGGAGGGGGCAAAACTAACAAAGATACTTGGCGGCTGGCAGGTGATCTCCTGGGCGCTGGTGCTTGCACTGCCGGTCATGTTGCCCCTTACATGGGTTTATATACCGGCATCCTTTGAAGGCATTGGCACAGCCGCCTGGGTTAGCCTGGCGTATGTATCGCTGTTCAGTATGTTTATCGGCTTTGTTTTCTGGTATAAAGGGCTGGCACAGGGCGGCATTGCTACCGTAGGCCAGCTGCAGTTATTGCAGCCCTTTTTGGGGCTGGCATTAGCCGCTTATTTATTACACGAAAACGTAAGCATGGGCATGGTTGCCGTTACACTTGGAGTGATTCTATGTGTGGCGGGCACAAAGAAATTTGCAAGGTGATGGCCGGCAGCAAGGGACATAAAAAAAGGCCAGGTACCAGCATTATGATTGCACGCAACCGCAAGGAACAAGGGCCGCGCCAGGTTTGCCAGGGCAACTGCCATAATAATTTTCATTGCGATCTTTGCGTCTAAATTTTTACCGCAAGGCGCGCAAAGAATCCGCGAGGCCCGCTATAACAACAGGTCGGATGGCGTTCAAGCTATCCTGTCATCTGCCATTGACAACCATGTTAAGCCGACCTTATCATAGCTTCCGTTTAGCATCCATACATGTTCACATTGTCCTGGCTTCCCGCTACCAGATCCTTATCCGGTCTTTCGGTTCCCGGTACATTTTTTGGCCGGGTTGTACATTGAATGCCTTGTAGAAGGGATCAAAATTCATCAAAGGCCCGCGTACCCGCCAGTCAGGCGTGGAATGCGGATCTGTATGCACCAGCATTCGCATAATAGCATCTGTATACTTGGTCCTCCATGATTCTGCATAGGCCAAAAAGAAACGCTGGTCGGGTGTAAAGCCATCAATTTTTGTATCACTTTTCCCTTGCTGGGTCATTTTAAAGGCATCATAGGCAATGGCCACCCCGCCAAAGTCTGCAATGTTCTCCCCCGATGTCAGCTTACCATTGAGGTGCATGGAATCCAGCACTACAAAGCCATCATATAACTGTTGTATCTGTTTTACTTTTTCATCAAATTTTACTTTATCCTGTTTGGTCCACCAATCGTGTATATTGCCCACTTTATCAAATTGTGCCCCCTGGTCGTCGAATCCATGGGTGATTTCATGCCCGATCACCGCACCGATGCCGCCATAGTTTACAGCATCGTCTGCATCCTTGTCAAAGAATGGGAACTGCAAAATACCCGCGGGAAAATTAATATCGTTCTTGGTTGGATCGTAATAGGCGTTCAGCGTTGGCGGTGTCATCATCCAGATCGTTTCATCTACCGGCTTGCCTAACTGGGATAACTGGAATTCAAAATTATTCTGACTGGCAGATACGACATTCTCAAAATACTTCGACTTGTCAACATGCACCTTACTGTAATCACGCCATTTGTCCGGATAGCCAATTTTCCTGCGGATGGTTTTGAGCTTTTCTTCGGCCACTATTTTGGTGGAATCGCTCATCCAATCCAGTTTTTGAATGCGTGCTGCAAAGGCTTTTACCAGGTTATTGATCAATGCATCCATACGCTGTTTTGCCTCGGGCGGAAAATATTTTTTTACGTATAGCTGCCCCAGGGCCTCACCCAGTTTTTTGTCGGTAACACTGCAGATCCGCTCCCAGCGCGCCTGCTGCACTTTCTGGCCGGTCAGATCTTTCCGATAGCTAAACGCAGCATCCTGAAAAGGCTGACTCAGGTAACCGGAATAGTTCTTTAATATATGAGCCCGGAAATAGATTCTCCAATCGGCGATGGGCACCGTTTGTAAAAGGGTGTTCAGCCGGGTATAATAACCGGGTTGCTCCATATCTACGGAGTCAGCACGGGCACCGATATGGCTGAAGAAGGCCGTCCAGCCAATATTGGGTTGTTCCTTATCGATTTTGGCAAACGCCACTTTATTATAGTTCTCTTTTACATTGCGCAGCTCCACTACTGTTTTATGTGCCGTTGCCATCTCTTTTTCTATCTGATACACGGTAGCGGTATTTTTCGCGGCCGTTGCAGGATCCGCACCGGCTAACCGGAACAAGGTTGCCAGATAATTTTTGTACGAAGTTTGAATGGCAAGCGTGGCACTGTCTGTTCTGAAATAATAATCCCTTTCAGGCATACCAATACCGGTTTGCAGTAATATGGCAATATTCATGAGACTGTTTCCCTGGTCAGAGTCTACATGAAAACCGAAAATGGTTTCATTCCCCTTTTTTTCCTCTTCTGCCACAAACTTCAGCAGGGACGGCAGATCCGTAATGGCATCAATTTGGGCCAGCAATGGTTTTACCGGTTCGTACCCCCGGTTGTTAATGGTAAGCGTGTCCATACCCGAAGCATAAAAATCGCCCACCTTTTGTTCAATACTTCCGGCACTGCCGCTATTGTTTTTCGCAGCATCATCTAAAAGTGTTTTCAACTGCTGCTGTATTCTCCGGTAAACATCCAGGCCACTTCCTGCATCGAAATAATCCGGGGAAATTTTAGCAGTGTCCGCCCATTTACCATTGGCAAACCGGTAAAAGTCATCGCCGGGCTTTACGGTACTATCAACGAACTGTGTTTCTATAAAATGTTCACGAACCGAACCGGGATGACTGCCGTTGTTGTGGCATGCAGCAATGGCGCTCAAAAGCGCAGCGCCAACGGCAAGAGTAGTGAGCCTGCTTTTATTCATTTGTTTTGTTTTTATTATTGAACGCAATCCATGTAATGACCGGATCTTTTAGTTTGGGTTATTTAACCGATGCCGCCCAATCATCCATATAATTTTCAAATACCGTTAAAGGCATGGCACCGCCTTTCAGGATGGCATCATGAAAATCGCGGATACTGAATTTGTCGCCTAAGCGGGCTTTGTACCGGTTGCGCAGCTCCTTTATTTTCAGTTCGCCAATTTTGTAGGAAAGCGCCTGGGCTGGTAAGGCCATATAACGTTCAATTTCCAATGTCACCATTTGTTCCGACATCGGTTCATGATCCATCATATACTTTATAGCCTCTTCCCGGGTCATTTTGCCGGTATGCAAACCAGCGTCTACCACCAGGCGGATGGCCCGGTGCATTTCCGCGCTCAGCGCCCCCAGCTGATGATAGGGACTGGTGTAAACGCCCAGCCCCCTGCCCAATGATTCGATATATAAGCCCCATCCCTCTGTAAAGGCACTGTTGGCATATTTTTGCCGGAACAGCGGAACGCCCGTATTTTCATGTTGCAGGCTCAGCTGGTAATGATGCCCGGGAATTGCTTCATGTAAAAACAAATTCTCTATATCCAGGTTGGTGATATTGAATGTTGCAGGATCCACAATGGAAACATAAAAAATGCCCGGGCGGTTGGTAGGCAGATCTCCCGGAAGATATTCAGCAGGAGTAGACGCGGCCCTGAAAGCTTCGGTTTTCCGGATCTCAAAAGGTGTTTGGGGCGCAACGCCAAAATATTCCGGAAGATGGGGTTTTATCGTTGCATAAACTGCGTGGATGGCATCCAGCACTTCCTGGTCCGTTTTAAACGGCATAAATTGTTTGTCGGTTTTCATAAATTCAAACAATTCGGACAGCGTTCCTTTATAACCGATGGAATCTTTTATCTTTTCCATTGCTGCCGTAATCCGGGCCACTTCGGACAGGCCTAACTGATAGACGGCTTCCGGGTCTTTATCAACCGTTACAAAAGCGGCAATATAGTCCTTATACATTTCCCTGCCGTTGGGCAGGGCATTGAGCCCGGAACTGGAACGGGCGGCGGGTAAATATTCATCCTGGAAGAAATCGGCCAGTTTCTGCATCGAAGCAAAAACAGCGGTGGCCATCACGTCTTTAAACGCCGCGCTTAAACGTTCCCGCTCTTCTTTGGAAAAATTTTCCGGGAAGTTTTTTATTGGTCCGTAAAAAGAAGCGGCTTCTTCATTTTTTGCCAGTGCCTGCATTTGCGGGATGGTTTTTATAACCAATGCCCGGGGCAGTACGATTCCTGTTTTAATACCTTTACGCATATTATCAATCGCCACATCGGTCCATCTTGTAAAAGCCCGGCAGCGCTTCAGCCAGTTGTCGTAATCTTTAACGGTTTTAAAAGGCTGTGCCGATGTTCCTGAACCTGCTATAGCCAGATACATGGGGAAGCTGAAAAACTGGCTGATAGGCATATATTCCAGGTGGTGTTTTTCCATTCTAAGCCCGGTTTGAATATCACTTTCCAAAATTGCCAGGGAGATCCGGTCTTCTTTGTTCAGTGCTTTTTTTTCAAATGTGTTCAGCTGGGCCAGGTAGCTGGTGTACATATGGTGCACCGCTTCCAGATGCTGCGCATCATCCGCAGGAAACTGATCGTTGTAACCATCAACACCATCAAATGTTGCCTGCAACGGATTGAGTGCATAATATGCTTTATAATACTGGTCGAAAAGCCGGTGAAGTTTTGCATTTTTTTGCTGTGCATGGCCGGCGATGATGCTGCCGGTAAAAATAGCAGCGCAAAGGATCATTTTTCTCATATTCATTGTACAACAGTTTTGTTACCAGGTTCTCAGGGCCAATCGTTACCTGTTTTTCAAAAGCAAGTGGCAGTTGTTTTGGCTGCGACCCCGGGGGCATACGAATCTGCTACTTGCCGAAGTGCAAATTTCACCAAAACCGGTATGCAGATCTGGCAAAAAAATGTGCAGAAACACTATTTTTTCACGTAAGAAGCCGGGCTTTCACCATACACCTGCTTAAAACTACGCCCAAATGCGGACGTATCCTGGTACCCGATCTTATAGCAAACATCTTTTACATGATGCCCCAATTCCAAAAGCTTGAGCGCTTCCTTCATTTTCAGGTTCCGGAAATATTGCGCGGCCGTAAGCCGGAAGATGGTTTTAAATTTTTTATTAAAGGAGCTCTCCGACATTTTACATTGCGCTGCAAGGAAACCGGTTCCCGGGAAATCTGCGGCATAGGATTTTTCCATATAATTGAGCGCAACTTCCAACTCGCCGGACTCCTGGCCTGATGCACCTGTTTTGTACTTTTGTATGCCGGAAATTTCCTCCAGGAACGAGCTGATCAGCGTATATGATCCTGTTTTTAGCTTCAGCTTCTGAAAAATGTCCTTTTCCTTGTTGAATGCGGAACAAATAGCTTCAGCCAGGTGCTGGTATTGTTTCACTTCTGCCTGCACGAAGGCCTTTTCCCGGAAATTTAATACAGGGGCAATCAATGGCTTTTTTGCCAGGGAGGCCATATCCAGGTTTTCGGCGATCCATTTTTTATGCATTTCGATCTGGATGCCAAATGCCTGCTGCCGGGCCTTGATAAAAATTTCGGCATTCATTTGTCCGTTGAAAAAAGCGGCAAACTGGTTGCCCGAATAAAACTGTTCGTCAACTTTCAAATACAATGGATTCTTGGTACGCTTTTCCGTAAAATAAAAAACAAGGGTAAAATAGTCGGAGTCAGGATTGGGGATCAATCCATATTCCGCGTCTACCGGGCTGTAACTGGTAAAAGAAAACAGGAAGAGCCCGTCCTCCAGGAGCCGGTATTTAAACGAAGAATCTATGACCTCATTTTTAATTTCTATGGCCCCGGAATTTTGATCGTGCCGGGCATCGGGGTGCAGCTGCAACATGCTATTGATATACACTTCCGGGTCGGAAATAATGGTAGAAAAGCGGATCGATTCAGGGAGCTCCATATTTTACAGGGTATAATCTTCAAATTTATTAAATTATACGTAAATAAGGAGCACTAACCGGAATTCGGGGTTCTGTTATTTGAAGCACAGCGAAGCCATTACGTTCTCCGGGAAGTAATCCGGGCAAAAATCAACCTGCTGTAGATTTTATTCCCCACAATTTCCTTTTCCGGATCTGCCAGGTGGTCTTTCAACTCCTTTTACGCGCCTTCGTCCAAATCCAAAAGCAGAAACCTGAAAGGTGTTGAATGAATGCGTATCTTGTGTTTACTCTTATGAAAGAATCGAATCGCCCCCCTAAACCCTTCACCAGTTCCGAAAGCTCCTTAACCGCTTTGGCTGCATCTGCATTTGATGCCGTTTTTAGTATGAGCGGCGACTGGCAGCAGATGCGGAGTCTTAAAGGCGCCGGCATTGCTGTAACCGCTCCCATCGCAGACTGGATGCAGGTATATATTCCGCAGGAGGAACAGGCCCGGGTTTCCAATGCCATCCGGCAGGCAGTTTTAAACAAAAAAAAAATCCGCTTAACGCACCGCGTGCTGCAGCCCGATGGCAATACCGGGTGGGTATTATCCACTGCCGTACCGGTCCTGGATCACCAGGGTGCTATTACGGAATGGTTCGGCGGCCTCATCGATATTACAAAAAGCCACCGTACACCGGAGCTGATGCAGGCGACCGGGCTGATGGCGGAGCGTCAAAAACGCCTGTATGAAACCATTACTGCAAACACGCCCGACCTGATGTATGTATTTGACCTGGAGTACCGCTTTACCTATGCTAATAAGGCCCTCCTGGCCATGTGGGGCAAAAGATGGGAAGATGCTATTGGAAAAGGATTGCGGGAAAACGGGTATGAAGACTGGCATGCGGAAATGCATGAGAAAGAGATCGATGAAATCAGGAGAACGCAACAACCCATCCGGGGAGAAGTGTCTTTTCCGCATGCCGTTCTGGGCCGGCGTATATACGACTATATTTTTACACCGGTATTAAATGATTGGGGTGAAGTGGAGGCCATCGCCGGTACCACAAGAGATATTACGGATATACGGAATGCTGAAATGAAAATCGCTGAAAGCGAAAACCGGTTCCGGAATATGGCCGAAGGTGCAGACGTAATGATCCATGTAACAGACGGGCAGGGAACCAACCTGTACTTTAACCGGCTATGGGCCGTAGTTACCGGGCTTCCCATACCCAAACTATTAACATCCGGCTGGGTACACCTGGTGTATCCCGAAGATAAGGCACGGGTAGAAAGCTTACTGGCCGAAGGTATTGTGAAAAGGCACCGTTGGAAATCCGAGTTCCGTATTTTAAGATCAGACGGCGCCTACCTGTGGTTGCTGTTACAGGCAACGCCCCGTTTTCATTCCGATGGTTCTTTTGCAGGCTATATTCATTCGCTGGTCGACATCACGGAAATCAAGGAAAACGAGCAGCGCAAAAATGATTTCATCAGTACCATCAGCCACGAATTACGAACGCCGCTGACCTCTGCCGCCGGCTTTGTAGAAATACTCCAGGCCAGGGCAGCAACTGATGGTGACCGGCAGTCTGAAGACCTGCTGACGATCGTAAACAAACAGCTCGAAAAGATGACACGGATGCTTCATAACTTTTTGCATGCTGCCCGTTTTGATTTACCCGCCCCTCCTGTAAACCCGGAGCGGTTTAATATCCGGACCCTCCTGCTCGACTTAGAGGAGGAGTTTAACGCAACCACCAGCAGTCACACACTTACCTTTAAGCTGCAGGATATCTGGATCGATGCGGATAGAGAGAAAATTGCGCAGGTCATTCACAACCTCGTCAGCAATGCCCTCAAATATGCACCGGCCGGATCCACCATTACCATCGAATGCAGCGTTACCAATGGCTTGCTGCGGTTAACGGTTGAAGATACCGGCCCGGGCATCCGCCTGGAAGAGCAGCCGTTGATCTTTACGCGGTTTTACCGGGTTCGCAACACACAAACCCGCTATATTTCGGGATTTGGCATCGGCCTGTTTATCTGCAGCGAAATCATTAAAGCACATAACGGGCAAATCGGGGTGGAAAGCTGGCCCGGCAAAGGCAGTGTTTTTTATTTTACCCTGCCGGTTGCCCATTGACCGTGTTTGCACCCTCTTGTTTATTTGAATGTGGTGGTATGGAACAGTTCTTGTGCATAACCATAGCTGAACTTTAAAAATATGGCCCAATCAACTAAAGACTTACCCTCATTTATCGTTTACCAGCCCAACGCAAAAACATTCCATATCTGCCTGGAGGCCGGCAGCGTTTACTATGTATGGTCCGGCATCTATCCGCCTACCCGCGATAACCGGTTTGCACGCAGCATTACCCGGCAAAAGGACATGGCCCAAAAAGAAATCCCCCAAAAAAAGGTTTATGACAAAGGCACATATACGGTGAACAAAGGCGATGATAAAGCTGCTGCAGAAAAAAAACTAAGAGCCGGTACCAGTAAACAATCTTTCTCTTTTATCTTTTACGGAAAGCGGCTCAAGGGCCGGTTTATTATTAAGCAAACTGCAGCCGGCACCGTAATTCAAAAATTTAAAGACTCATTTGCAACTGAAGAAAATGTTTTAAGTGAGGACCTTGGCAGAACCATCAGCCTGATGATACCGGATTACGATCCGGATTCCATAAAACTGCCTTCTCCTCAAAAAGAAAAGCGACCGGCAGCCGTTAAAAAGGATAAGCCGGCTAACGCAGCGAGCCGGCATTCCGCTGAACAACCAACCGCCGACAAGCGGATCGGCAACACCGGGTATCATTTCGCTTTTTATCACTCAGATGCCGGCCCGGATCTTTGCGTTGTTACGAATGACCGGAATGAAGTCCTCGTTTTGCAAAAGCACAAAGACCACTGGCAGTTGCTCAAAGCCGCTAAAGGTGCGGTGCTGAAAAAGGCCGATGCACTTGCTTCACATGTCCGGGCGCTGCGTCGGATCCAGGATCCATCTTAACAATAACGAACCGGCCTTCCTTCATCGCTCCTTTAGAACGGTCAGCAGGCATATCATTAAACCGAATACGCAGCCCTGCAGCTACATTCCCGGCAATGGCAGCCCCGATTGTTTCAGGCGTTGTAACAATTTTTCCTGGAATTGAAATTTGGTATCGGTAAAACCATGCGCATTGATCCAGAGGTTCAGCATCACTTTATACCCATCGGCTTCCAGAGAAGAAATCCCGATCCTTTTGGGCGGTTCATGGAGAATATTCCCCGAATCTTCAATTGCCTGGCCGATGATCTGCTTTACCTGCTCGTAGTCCGTACCATTCGTAAATTTCATCTCAATATCCAGCCTCCGGTTACCGGACGCACTTACATTAATAATAACTTCATTGGATAGCTTGCTGTTGGGAATGACAACGATCCGGTTATCGAAGGTAGTTACAATCGTATAAAAGATCCGGATCTCTGTTACCGTGCCTTCCTGCCCCTGTGCGATGATATTGTCCCCGGCCTGGAACGGTTTTAAAAAAAGGATAAGCACACCACTGGCAAAATTCTGCAAGGTACCCGAAAGTGCCAGTCCGGCCGCTACACCAAAAGAAGTGATCAATGCGGCAAACAGGGTCATGGTAATACCCGCGATCTGCATAACGGCCAGTAACAGCAGCACCCGGAGCAGCACAACCACCATACTTTGCAGAAAGGGTTTTAATGAACGGTCGATTTGCTTCTTCCCCATTACACGGCTCAGATAAGCAGCAAAAAGCCGTATCAGCCATAAGCCCAGGAACAATACAACAAGAGCCAGCAGCACAGCAGGCCCATGCGTGATCATCCATGAATACATCCGATGCAACCAAACTTCTGCTTTCATGATTACTGTTTTTATCGGCAGTGAGCGCTGATACTGTTTGCCTGTGAACAGCACCGCCTCTTTGTCCGCATTTTCACCCGCAATTACCATTCCTAATGTTGTTTCCTTAAGAGGACCTGGAAATATCGCAACACTTTTTTTGGAAAAAGCGGTAGTATCACCTTAAACACCCTCGGAGTTAAGCCGTTTAGTGATTCTTCTTTGGCAACAATTTTGTAGTTCCAAATAAACGGGGAGCACCGTTTCCCGGCCCCGGCATTACCTGCTGTTTTTAAAACGGGTTTTAAAGTTGCCGGCAAACAGCCCCCATAACTCCAGGTCTTGATTCTTTAAATAAATGATTAAAACACTCTGACCATGACAGACAATAAAGCGATACAGGACGCGCGCGACCGCAGCAAGGTAAGCGGATCCGAAAAGTATGAGATACAGTACTTCAAAGATAAGCTGGGTGTGTCGGCCCAGGCTGTTATGGGGGCTATAAAAGCAACCGGCTCCAACAACCGGAAAACCCTGGAGCAATACTTAAGGAAAAGACACCATAAATAAACCCATAACAGACTTCGCATGTCCCTTACAAAATACCGGCAAAAGCGCAACCCCTCTAAAACTCCGGAGCCCTTTGGCGGCGAAAAGGCAGAAAAGGAATTGCTGCGCTTTGTAGTGCAGAAACATGCTGCTTCACATCTTCACTACGATTTCCGTCTTGAAATGCGGGGAGTATTGAAAAGCTGGGCGGTGCCAAAGGGACCATCTACCGACCCGGCTGTAAAACGGCTGGCGATGATGGTAGAAGACCACCCTTATGACTACCGCAACTTCGAGGGTATTATTCCGGCGGGGCAATATGGCGGCGGAACCGTTATTGTTTGGGATGAAGGCAGATTTGCAGATGCGGACCTGGAGGATAGGCCCAAGGCCGAACAGGAAAAGCACCTGCTTCATGGTTTGTTTACCGGGAAGTTAAAGTTTGTGCTCCATGGCAAAAAACTGAAGGGCCGGTTTGCCCTTGTTCGTGCGCCGGGCCGCGGAGAAAATGCATGGCTGCTGATGAAACTGGATGACAAATATGCCTCGCCAAAAGATATCTTATTAAAGGATAAATCGGTACAGTCTGGCAAGACCATAGAAAAAATAGCCGCAACCAGTAAACATATTTATGGTCAGGCCGCATCTAAAGCAACAGCAGCAAAAAGGCCGGCCTCAAAAACTTCTTCCGCAAGAAAAAAGAGCAACAAACCATTGCCAGCCACCAGTGCGCAATTGGAGGAAACACTGGATACGGACGTAGATGCGCTGCTGGCAAAAGCCAAGCGCGGCAGTATGCCCGTTAATATTAAACCGATGCTTGCTACCCTGGTTGACAAGCCTTTTGATGATCCGGACTGGCTTTATGAGATCAAATGGGACGGTTACCGGGCGCTGGCATTCCTGCGGAACGGGCAAACCAGCCTGCGCTCGAGGAATGATAAGGTCTTCGATAAAAAGTTTTACCCGGTTTATGATATCATCAGCCAGTGGAAGTTCAATGCCGTGTTCGATGGTGAAATTGTAGCCTTAAATAAAAAAGGAGGATCCAACTTCAACATCCTGCAAAACTGGCGCAGTGAAGCCGACGCCGAACTGGCCTTTTATATTTTTGATATTCTTTGGTACAATGGAAAAAATCTTATGGGCCTGCCCTTAACCGAACGGCAGGCCATCTTAAAAGCAGTATTGCCGGCAGATGATGACCGGATCCGGCTTAGTACGGTTTTTAATGTACCGGGTACAGAGATGTTTGCAGCGGCTCAAAAAATGGGACTGGAGGGTATTATGGCCAAGCGGGCAAGTAGTACATACACGGCGGATCTGCGCAGCAAAGAGTGGTTAAAAATTAAGGTTCATAAACGGCAGGAGGTGATCATTGCCGGTTTTACAAAAAATGCAGGCACCTCCAAAACCTTCAGTGCGCTGCTCTTAGCGGTTTATGATAAAAAAAAGCTTACTTATGCCGGCAAGGTAGGAACCGGTTTTTCCGATAAGCAGCAAAAAAGTATGATGGAACAATTTAAGCCGCTTATTACAGACCATTCGCCCTTCCGGGAAGAAATTGATGTAGACAAACCTTCACGGTTCAGGCAGCGCATGGGCGCAAAACCTACCTGGCTAAAGCCCCGGCTCGTTTGTGAGATCTCATTTGCGGAGATTACGGAAGACGGCGTGTTCCGGCACCCTTCCTTTGAGGGCATGCGTGCCGATAAAAAAGCTGCCGATGTGATCCGTGAAACAGCAGCCGATACGCTGCAGGTGGTGGATGAAGTAAACAACCAGCTTAAGCCCTCAACGGTGTTAATGAAGCCGCCTGAAGATCAAAGCCGCAAAACATTGCTTAACCCTACGAACGAAACGCAGGTACGGAAAATTAACGGCCATGAATTAAAGTTCACCAACCTGAGCAAAGTATTCTGGCCAAAGGAGGGCTACACTAAAAGAGACCTGTTTAACTACTATTACCAGGTAGCCGAATATATACTGCCCTATTTAAAAGACCGGCCTCAATCGCTTAACCGTTTTCCGAACGGGATCAGCAAACCGGGCTTTTATCAAAAAGATGTAAAGGGCAAATCTCCCGACTGGGTAAAAACATTCCCTTACACAACAAGCGAAGGAGAAAATAAAGAATTCCTGGTTGGAGATAACGAGGCCACCTTATTATGGATGGCGTCCCTTGGCTGTATTGAAATGAATCCCTGGTTTAGCCGCGTTCAGTCGCCGGATCATCCGGATTATTGTGTACTGGACCTCGATCCGGATAAAAACACCTTCGACCAGGTGATAGAGATCGCCGTTGCCATCAAATCGGTACTGGATGCCATCCAGGTACCCTGCTGCTGCAAAACTTCGGGGTCTACCGGTTTGCATATTTATATCCCTTTAGGAGCAGCATATACCTATGATCAGTCACAGCTATTCGGACGTTTGATTGTAAGCGTGGTGCAGCAGCAATACCCATCTTTTACCAGCCTGGAACGAATAGTGAAAAACCGGAAAGGAAAAATGTACCTTGACTTTCTTCAAAACCGGCCTGGTGCCACGCTGGCCTGCCCCTACTCGCTTCGTCCCAAACCAGGTGCCACCGTTTCTATGCCGCTTCATTGGGATGAATTAAAGCCGGGTCTGAAAATGACGCAGTTCACCATTCAAAATGCAGTGCACCGTATTAAGGAAACCGGGGACCTGTTTAAACCCGTTTTGGGCAAAGGCATTAACCTGGAGGCTGCCCTGAAAAAGTATCAGCGCATATTTGAGCAATAATTATACGCATATTTTAAACATTAAAATTTTAACATTATGAACCCCGTAAACGACAAGATCAAAGGACACTGGAACATTATTAAAGGCAACCTGAAACAACGATGGGCCGACCTCACGGATGATGATCTGCTTTACGAAGAAGGCAGAGAAGATGAATTGCTGGGAAAAATACAAAAGAAAACCGGCGAAACGAAAGAAAACATCAATGCCTTCATCGATAAAATGAAGTTTGATTAAACAGGGCCGGCCATTATAAACCATAAAGTTACCGGGCTACTGAGGCACAGAAGAACCACAAAGACCGAAAGGCACAAAGAAACACAAAGAGCAAATAGCCTTAGTGCATCTTCGCGCCTTGGTGTCTTGGTGGCTAATACCCGCGCCATAGCCACCTGCAGCCCCTTAAATAAAAAAGATCACAGCCAACCTTCATTAGCTGTGATCCCTTATCTGTTCAAGACGGATTGAATGACTTAGAAGTAGAACACCCCGCTTACACCAGGGGATCGGGATGACTTGTGAGCCATCGAGCGGTACCTAACCTTAGTGCATCTTCGTGCCTTCGTGTCTTGGTGGCCAATACCGGCGCCATAGCCATCTGCAGCCCGTTAAATAAAAAAGATCACAGCCAACCTTCATTAGCTGTGATCTCTTATCTGTTCAAGACGGATTGAATGACTTAGAAGTAGAACACCCCGCTTACACCAATGGCACGATGCTGATTACTTTTATTGGCATTATTATCATTGCTTCCCCCGGGAGCCGTATTGGTAAGGCCGATGCCGTATTGCGCGTGCACCCCTACTCTGCCAAAATCCAACCCGCCGATAATATTTGCACCAAAATCAAACCGTTTAAATTGTCCGGAACCTACTGTTCCATTCCGGTCACTACCATCCAGCGGATTATCATTTCCCCATTTAATATTTTGAGATGATGTTGTCGTAGTGCTTCCTGTTTCCACGGTGGTCTTCAGCTTACCACCCAGGCCCACAGCCGCATAGGGCCCTGCTCCTATATAGGCTTTCACCTTATCATTAAACGGCAACATGATGGCCACATTTACCGGCAATTCCAGGTACAGCGGGTTTACTTTATAAGTGGTTTTTACACCATTCGTTAACGCGGTTGAGGATTCTGTTCCTTTAGATGTAAGATCCAGGCCGGTTCTGATTTCAAAGGTAGATCCCAGCGGAATGGCTCCGATCACCCCTGCATTAAAGCTATTTAAGCTTTTACTGTCGTCTAAATTGCCTTCCCGGCCATTTGTAATGTTCGTGTTGTTCCACCCTGCTTTCACTCCAAACTTTGCATCGGCAAAACCCTGGGCATGAGCAAAACCGGTCATTCCAAAAAGGGCCAGGGCTCCAATAATTAATTTGCGTTTCATAGTTTCTGTTTTTTTGATAAATAATTGCGGTACATATCCCAATTGTTATGTCATATTGCATGCCAAAACCGGGCTGCCCGCTGCTGCAATTATTTATTTTAAAAAATAAAAACAGGACGCCCTTCTTCAATGACCTAGTTTCCAGATGATTATTTCCCTATTTTTTCAGTGCACACACCCGGCCGGATTTTAATCCCGTTTTTCATAGGTTTTTGAGATTAAACATCCGCCATTCATAGCGCCGGACAGCAATCCTGCAAAAAACAATGATAAAAATACAGCCATCGGTATCGAATGGCTATAAAGTTAAAAATTGGTGTAACGCATATGGCAGCTGTGTTACGGTTTGCTGCAATCGCAATCAGCATTACCTGTTTCAAAACAGCGGTCTGCGCTGCGAATGATCTGTAATGCTTCTTAAACCGTATTGTTCCGACCTTCCTCTTCCGCCCATTTCCTTCTTCGTTCCATTTCAGCTTCACTGATGGTGGCTGCTTCAAAATGGCCCAGCTTCACTTCGCCCGCCGGTACATAGCTGGCAATAATGATACCGGCCGGTGCTACTGCCGATGCGGTCATTTTCCACTCCTGGGCAAGTGTACCTTCCCCAAACAATCGCTTCCCTTTTCCCAGTGTGATCGGGTATATCCAGGTATGCAGTTCATCTACCAGCCGGTGTGCAAACAAGGTTTGTACCAGCACACTACTGCCAAACACCAGCAGATCCGGTCCATCCTGTTCTTTTAATTGCTTTAATTCGTTTACCACGTTTTTGCTGATCAATACCGAATGATTCCAGGAAGTGTTAACCGGCGTTGTGGCCACTACATATTTGTTGACCTGGTTAAACGTTCCGGCGATGGCATCGTTTTGATAAGGCCAGTACGCCGAAAATATTTCATAGGTACGGCGCCCCAGCAGCAGGTCAAACGGCTTGTTCATCAGTTTTGCCAGTTCCCTGTCCGTTTGCTCATCCGGATATCCGAATTGCCAGCCACCCCATTGAAATCCATTGGCAGGATCTTCTGCAGCCCCACCCGGTGCCTGCAGCACCCCGTCCATTGTCAGAAATGTTGTTACAATTATTTTACGCATCGCTGTTTGATTTATCATACAAAGCTAAACTGCTTCCAACTCCGGAGTGGCATAAACTTGCGACAATGCTGCGGGCCGTTTACGCCAGGGGATCCGCTTACCAAAAGCATGGCCGGCATCTTCCGCTTAGATCAAACCGCTTCAGGGTTAAAGAGACATCCGGCAAAAGCTTCGTTCCGGATGCCAAAGAGCGTGGCATTGATTTCCGGGTGTCCCCTGTTTACAACAATCGCGGCAGATGTTTGTTATTTATTAAATTTGAATCGTATATACCAAATCTCCGGAGGAGCGATGATCCATCGCCCGGCGCACCGGGAAACAAATAAAACAGATGAAAAAGATAGGTTTTTTATCATTTGGACATTGGGCCAATCATCCGGCCTACAGCACCAAAACGGCGAGCGACACCTTGCTGCAGTCAATTGACCTGGCGGTAGCGGCAGAAGCGATCGGTATAGATGGTGCCTATTTCCGGGTACATCATTTTGCCAAACAGCTGGCATCCCCGTTTCCTTTATTGGCCGCCATTGGGGCCAAAACCAGCAAAATAGAAATCGGTACCGGGGTCATTGATATGCGGTACGAAAACCCGCTGTATATGGTGGAAGATGCCGGTGCTGCTGATTTAATATCCGGCGGACGTCTGCAACTGGGCATCAGCCGCGGCTCGCCCGAACAGGTCATCGACGGCTGGCGCCATTTTGGTTACGAACCGGCTGCCGGGGATACCGATGCCGATATGGGCCGTAAAAAAGGACTGGAATTTTTTGAGCAACTGAAAGGTGTGGGATTTGCCCAACCCAATCCCAACCCGATGTTTCCCAATCCTCCCGGGCTTTTACGTTTGGAACCGTTTTCCCCCGGGCTGCGCAACCGTATCTGGTGGGGATCTGCATCGGACGCTACAGCGGTTTGGGCCGGAAAAGTGGGTATGAACCTGCAGAGCTCCACCCTTAAATTTGATGAAAGCGGCAAGCCCTTTCATATACAGCAGGCCGAACAGATCCGGTTGTTTAAACAGGCCTGGAAGGAAGCCGGCCATACACATCAGCCCAGGGTTTCGGTAAGCCGTTCTGTGTTTGCATTGGTCAACGACCAGGACCGGTATTACTTTGGTCATGAGGCCGACCGGACCGATAAGGTGGGCATCCTGGAAGCAGACAAGCGTGCCATTTTTGGCCGGAGTTATGCCGCAGAGCCGGATCAGCTCATTAAAGAGCTGGCCGAGGATGAAGCCATTCAGGAAGCCGATACGGTCTTATTAACCATTCCCAATACCCTGGGAGTAGATTATAACATCCACGTGCTTTCTTCCATATTGGAGCATGTAGCGCCCGGACTGGGATGGCGGTAAACGGAGCAGTAGCATGGTGCATAAAATCCGATATAAAACCAGGATCGCCGTTATTGGCGCCGGGCAGGCAGGACTATCCGCTGCTTATCATTTAAAGAAACAGGGATTGCATATTGGCCGGGATTTTATCATTCTTGACGAAGCCCCCGGCCCCGGTGGTGCCTGGCAATACCGGTGGCCTTCGCTTACACTGAGCACGGTTAACCGCATCCACGATCTGCCCGGCATGTCGTTCGAGGCAACGGTTAACACCCATGAAACGGAGGTGAGGGCCAATGCGGCCGTACCCCGTTACTATGATTTGTATGAAAAGAAAATGGGCATCCGGGTATACCGTCCGCTAAAAGTTGAAACGGTTTACAACCATGAGGGACGGTTTTATATCGACAGTTCCAAAACCCTGTTCTCTGCCTCCGGCATTATCAATGCAACGGGTACCTGGGAAAATCCTTATATCCCCGAATACCCGGGCGGGGATCTTTTCCAGGGGGAACAATTGCATACCAAAGATTTTAAAACGGCCGGTTATTTCAAAGGCAAACATGTGATTGTAGTGGGTGCCGGCATTTCCGCCATCCAGTTGCTGGATCAGATTTCGAAGGTAACCACCACAACCTGGGTTACCCGCCGCCCACCCGAATTCAGAGAAGGTCCTTTTGATGATGTGGCCGGTCACAATGCCGTTGCCCTGGTAGAAGAGCGGGTGCGGAAAGGGCTGCCGCCGCTGTCTGTAGTTTCAGTTACCGGCCTGCCTGTTTCACCCGAAGTGATCGACATGAAAAAAAGAGGGGTTTTAAAACGGTTCCCCATGTTTAATGAGATCACCCGGGATGGCGTAAAATGGAGCGATGGCCATGAAGAAAAAGCAGATGTCATTCTCTGGAATACCGGTTTTAAAAGTGCCCTGGAACATCTAAAGCCCGTTTTACCACGGGAAGCAAACGGTGGCATCCTGATGACCGGAAGGCTGGCAACCATGGTAGCCAAAGAACCCCGCATTCACCTGGTGGGCTATGGTCCGTCTGCATCCACCATTGGCGCCAACCGCGCCGGAGCCGCCGCGGCAAGGGAATTAATGAAGACATTGGAACTATTATAAGTTCCTTCCATCTCTGTTTTCCAGCGCAGGTGATAAGGCTTTATCATCCTTACATACAGGTATTTTGAAAATCCTGCATACTCCCTGGTGGAATACGGCCTTCGTTTTCATTCCAGGAGGTGCAGCCCGCCCTCCTGCTTTATAACCCTTTACCATCTGTATTAAAAATATGGGTTTGGCATGTTTATTTATTATAATTAATGCCCTTTGTACACATTAAACAGGCATACCAGGTACCGATCATTCATTATAACCGGAAACCACTATGACGGAATTATCAGCAGCAGCCCGTACAGGAAAACCGATCACCCTTAAAGGAATATGGAAGGTGCTGAAAGCCACCTTTAATGGTTTTTCCGAACATAAGATCACCAAACTAAGCGGTTCGCTGGCGTATTATACCGTGTTTTCGATGGCCCCCCTGCTGGTCATGATCATTTCCCTTTGCGGTCTCTTTTTAGGAAGAGAAGCGGTGGAAGGCGAAGTATTTTCCGTTTTACGCGGTTTTGTAGGACAGGATACCGCCAGTCAGCTCCAGGAAATTATCAGGCATGCCTCCCTTACCGGCAAAAGCAAGATCGCGGCCATTATTGGCGGTATAACGCTTTTAATTGGGGCAACCACTGTTTTTGGCGAAATCCAGGATTCAATCAATACGGTATGGGGGCTGAAGCCCAAGCCCCGGAAAGGCTGGATAAAGCTATTGCAGAACCGGTTTCTTTCCTTTTCGGTTATCATCAGCCTGGGGTTCCTGTTACTGGTTTCGCTTACGATATCCGGCATCATCGAGGGCATCAGTAACGGGCTCCGTGCCCGGTACCCGGATGTTACCGTGGTGGTTTTCTATGTGATCAACCTGGTGCTTACCCTAACGGTCAGCGCTGTTATTTTTGCAGTGATCTTTAAGGTGCTTCCCGATGCCCGGATCCGCTGGCGCGATGTAATGGCCGGAGCATTGGTTACCGCCCTTTTATTTATGCTGGGCAAGTTTGGGATTTCGTTATATATTTCACAAACAAAAGTGGGCAGCACTTATGGTGCCGCCGGTTCGCTGGTGGTCTTGCTCGTATGGGTATATTACTCTTCCATCATCCTGTACCTGGGGGCAGAATTCACAAAGGCCTATGCCGTGGAATACGGTGCCGATATCCATCCTAATGATTATGCGGTTACCACAAAGGAAGTTACTGTTGAAACCGGTAAAAAAACGGTGCAGGAAATGGAGGCGCAAAAGTAAAAAGGTTAGCTATTATTATATCCAGGCAGTACCGGTCAGGAGACCCGCTCCACGGATGCAATGATCTGTTTAATGCTGAATGGTTTACTGATAAAATCATCGGCGCAGGCATCTTCCATATTGTTAAACTGATGCGCCGACATCATGATCACAGGTATATGACGGGTTAAATGATTTGCTTTCAGCGACCGGCACAATTCCACCCCATTGCCATCCGGAAGCATAATGTCCAGTATAATAATATCCGGTTGCTTTGCCTGCAGTTCCGTATTCAGATCGCTTGCAGAAGCGCCGATCCGCACTTCATACTGCGCCTTCTTAAGCACATACTCTATCAGGTAGCGAATGTCCTCATCATCTTCTATAATTAAAACATTTTTCACACTAGTCAATTAAAATAGGATACATGGGTTATGGATGCTGCTTTGGAATGGAACATATAAAAACCGATCCGTGGCCCTTCCGGCTTTCTGCCCGGATGGTTCCGCCATGCCGTACAATGATCTCTTTACTGATATATAAACCGATGCCCAGCCCGGAAATATTGGAATTGGGTTCAACTGCCCGGTAAAACTGGGTAAAAATTTCGGGTAGATGCGCGGCATCAATGCCTACCCCTTCATCGGCAACCGATATCTGCACCCAGCCATCCGTTTCCTCTATTTCCAGGGTCACCTTTCCTCCGGAAGGGGCATATTTAACGGCATTATTAAGCAGGTTGATCAGCACCTGCTCCAGCCGGATCCGGTCAGCATAAACAACGATGGGGTTTTCATTTTTAAAAACGAATGTGTGCTTAGAAAAATGGGCAAAGCCGGCCAGTACTTCATGTGCCATTGCCACTATATCAAAATCTTCGCAACGCAGCAGCAATTTTCCAAGCCGAAGACGGGATACATCCAACAGATCATTCAGCAGCGTTGTTAATTTGTTGACCTGCCGCATACTTCGTTCCAGTAATCCAAAATGAATGCTATCCGGAGTAGCCTGTATTTGCAGCACCTCCAGGAAGCCCCGCAGGGAAGTGATCGGCGTTTTTAGTTCATGTGCTGCCAACGCAATAAATTCATCTTTTTTCCGGCTCAGCATTTCAACTTCCTGGTAAAGCCGCTCTTTCTCCTGCTTGGCGGCGATGTCTTCTGAAATATCGCGTGCAATTTTAGATGCGCCAATAATTTCCTGCCGGTCATTAAATACCGGCGAAATCGTAAGTGAAATGGGAATCAGTGCTCCGTCTTTGGCCATACGTACCGTTTCAAAATGTTCTATTCGCTGGCCCCTGCCTATCTTCTGCAGAATATAGTCTTCTTCATGTACCCGGTCTTTGGGTATAATCAGCGAAATATGCTTACCCAGCACCTCTTTTTCCTTGTAGCCAAAAAGCCGTTCGGCTGCAGGATTCCAACTTGTAATGATTCCTTCCAGTGTTTTGCTAACGATCGCGTCCTGGGATGAGGATACAATAGCCGCCAGCAGGGCCTGCTTCTCTTCCGCTATTAAACCTGAACTCCGGATATACATATTACTAATACTCTTTGTATCCTTAAATAACGGGAACTGCCAGCACCGATACGAATCAAAGGTCTCAAAACCAACAGCCCTTTTTCGCTACCGTTACAAGCCGGCAAAAAACATTCCATCATTCCGTTGCGGCGATGCAGGATGCGCATTGGTTCTTTCTCCATCAGCATACCGGTAAGTATCCTGCACAACGGGCGTCCGTTACATAAGCATTCGTCGTAAATTTACCATCCTATATGAATTGCGACTAATTTAAGAAACTTCAGCGATACCGTCATCCACTTTTACATTCCCTTTTAAAAAACTTTTTGAAACCCTGTCTACCCGGCGTTTCCATGCAATTTTCGCCATGCGAAAGTATATACCTGTGGAAAATATTCTACATGATCTAAAAATAAAAGATGGCTGCCCCAATCCGCAACACAAAGAATATTTTTTAGAAGGGCTCCGGCCGGTTAAAAACAACCGCCTGTTTCATATATGCCGTTCCGGAAACAGATAGCATTTAAAACCGGCTTATCCTCACCTGTTTTCCAAATCGCTATAAGCATGAATATCATAAAAAATATGCAGCAGCATTAATAAAACAACCTGCTAAGCAACTGCGATCACCTGCCTATTGGCCCCGGGTTATCATCGCTTCCGGCGCCCTGCCCCCTGTTCAACACCTATTGACTGAATATCCAAATCCCTATCTTCGCTAAAAGATATAATATGAAGCAGGCAATTTTCTTATGCTGCGTATTCCTGTTGTTAAAAGGCGCAGCGGGTGCGCAAAACACAAAAGAGCCCTGGAATGAAGCACAGCTGATGGCCACGCAAACACTTGCTGACCGGATCGACAAAAAGCAGGACGGAAATCTTTTGATTTTATCAGTAGGCCCCGATGCCGTTATCAAGGGTTCTGTGAACATGGGCCCGGCGCATGAACCGGAACATTTACAGCAATTAAAACACTACCTGAAAAAAATTCCCAGATCCAGGGAAGTGGTGCTCTATTGCGGTTGTTGCCCGTTTGACCGCTGCCCCAATATCCGACCGGCGTTTAAAACATTAACCGGTATGGGTTTTAAAAAAGCAAGGCTGCTCAACATCCCTAAAAATATTAAAGCAGACTGGCTGGATAAGCATTACCCCGTAAATGAAGAATGATGTACCGGATGCTGAACCTCTTCCTGGTTTGCCTGGTTGCCGGGAGCAGCGTTGCGCAAAGCAATGCATTAAAGACAGGACAGGCTGCACCGGAGATCCATATGCCCCGGCTTAACGGTACGGCTTTCGCCCTCAGTGAGATGCGGGGACGGCTGATCCTGATCGATTTCTGGGCCAGCTGGTGCGCCCCCTGTGTAAAAGAGCAGCCGCAATTAAAGGCCTTGTACGAAAAATTTGCGCCTTTTGTAAAAGCAGAAAAATTTGAGATCCTGGGCGTTTCGCTGGACAAAAACAAGCAGACCTGGGAAAAGACGGTGGCTCGTCTTAAAATCAGCTGGACGCAGGTGAGTGACCTCAAATTCTGGAAAAGTCCGGTGGCAACAGATTACAACATAGAAGAATTACCGTTTAATGTACTGGTGAATGCGCAAGGCAAAATAGCAGCCATCAACCTTCATGGAAAAGAACTGGAGGACTTTATACAACAACATCTTCAGCAAAGCCCGCCTCCTGCCGCAAATGATCAACCAAAATAAGGATGGATAAACGGGCATTTAAAGGCCGCTCCTTAAGGAATAAAATCTGCGCATCTGCGGCTAACGACCACGTTAGCAACCATCAACATTTTTATTGCCGCTAATCTTCTTGCTTGCCCTCTTTATCAAACTGGCAACTGCTTCTTAATTGACCATTTCCGGCATTAAAAACAAAATCTGCGCATCTGCGGCTAACGACCACCTTAGCAACCATCAGCCTTTTTATTGCCGCTGCTGCTTCCTGCCGGGCCTTTTTTATCAAACTGGCAACTGCTTGTTATTGACCATTTCCGTTAAAAACAAAATCTGTGCATCTGCGGCTATAAGAATCGCTCATTCGTCTTCCTTTTTCTAAAAAAACTAAGCCCTCCACAGGTTATGCTTACCTTGCGGCCAAAACATCAGCCTGCAACGCAAGATCATTCATATCGATATGGACGCCTTCTATGCTTCGGTGGAGCAACGCGATTTTCCCGAATACCGCGGCAAGCCCCTTGTAGTGGGCGGCTCACCGGAAGGGCGCGGCGGCGTGGTGGCCACGGCCAGCTATGAAGCCCGGAAATATGGTATTCATTCGGCCATGTCTTCCAAAACAGCGCAGCGGCTTTGTCCCACCGCCCTCTTTGTTTTTCCAAGATTTGATGCATATAAAGCCGTATCCCGCCAGATCCACGCCATCTTTCACCGGTATACAGATCTTATAGAGCCGCTTTCGCTGGACGAAGCCTACCTCGATGTAACCGAAGACAAGCTGGGCATCGGGTATGCGATGGATATTGCGCAGGCCATTAAACAGGCTATAAAAGAGGAACTGAGCCTAACGGCATCTGCAGGCGTATCGGTAAATAAATTTGTGGCTAAGATTGCTTCCGGTATGCAAAAACCAGACGGACTTACATTTATCGGTCCATCGAAAGTAACCGCATTTATGGAACAGCTACCGGTTGAAAAGTTTCACGGAGTGGGCAGGGTAACCGCCGCCAGGATGAAGCAAATGGGGTTGCATACCGGGGCTGATCTTAAGAAAATGCCAGAAGCCGACCTCATCCGGCATTTTGGCAAAACAGGAAAATTTTATTACCAGATCGTGCGTGGCATCGACGAGCGGCCGGTGGAACCAGACCGGGAAACAAAGTCCATCAGCGTGGAAGACACCTACCAGGAAGACCTCACAACAAAGGAAGCTATGCTCCGCGAATTGGAAACGCTTACAGAAAAACTGGAGGAGCGCCTGTTGCGCGCCCGGCTAAAAGGCCGCACGGTAACCGTTAAATTTAAGTTTCACGATTTTACCATCAGCACGCGCAGTCATTCGCTTATTACGTCGTTCAATGACCGCGTGCGGTTGCTCGATACCGTTCGCCTGATCCTGGATAAAGCCGATCTTTCCGACAGGAAGGTGCGACTGCTGGGTGTGGGGCTTTCAAACTTTGACGCATCTGGTGAAGAAGCCGGTGCAGCGCAGCGTGGCAACCAGTTAAGATTGTTTTAGTTTTTATGCCCCAAAGGCTGGCGGGGCAGGCGGCAGCCACTAAGGCACTAAGGCTCGAAGAGACACTAAGGTTATTTTTTCTTTGTGTTTCTTAGCGTCTTTCGGTCTTTGTGGTTCTTAATTCTCGCAACGGCGCAAAGGTGCAAAGACGCGGCGGGTCAGTCGTTGGCCACGAAAGCACTAAGGTTAAGTATCGTCCAATATCCCACAAGTCATCCATGTTCCCTTAAAAGCCCACTATGATAAAATCAAAACCCGTATAAAAAGAAAAAAGGCCTGCCCTAAAAAGAGCTGGCCGTTGCTAACCTATGAAAAACACCGGGTGCAAGATACATAAATAATTTAAAAAAAGAAAAAGAATTATTTTTACCCAAAAAAAAATCAGCGACACCGGATTTGACCGATGGTGGAGCGTGTTTACCGGTTTATGATATCCTACCACAAAGCTTTTTATGTATCCCTGTTGCTCCTGATGGCCTGTTGCTCCTGCAGGAAAGTAATTTATCCGAAATATAAAGCCGGTGTGGCACCGAAAGCCGTTATACAGGCAACCCTTTCCAATCAGAAAGATTCTGCCATCGTATATATTTCCCAAACCCTGGCTGTAGATGATCCGAATATATATTCCGGAACTGATGGCGCCACGGTTTCCATCACCCGGAATGGCAGCACACCTGTAACCCTGAATGCAATGGGTAATGGCCGGTACAGCGGGCATATTCTTACGGCTGCCGGGTACCAGTATACTTTAAGGGCGCAGGTTGGGGGCACAACCTTTAACGCAGTTTCGAAAATGCCGGCCAAAGTGTCCTTCGACTCCCTTTTTATTACACAAAGAACCATCCTGGGAAGAACCATGCGGATCCCAACAGTCATATTTACCGATCCGCCGGCCAGCGGGAATTATTACCGGTTTATTTTGTCGGTAGACGGTTTTGAAAGCACCACCATTTTTATTGAGGACGACCGTCTGTTTAATGGAAATAAGATGACACTGGAACTGCTGGATGTCTTTACAGACAGCAATGCTCCTACCTTTATCAATAAATATGATCGTGTGATTGTTGAAATGCAATGCATCAGCAAGGAAACCTTCGATTATTTCAATCAGTTAAAAGCCGGAGCCCTGGGACAGGGCAACAGCGCTAACCCCGGCAACCCTATATCCAATATTACCGGGGGGGCACTGGGGTATTTTAGTGTGCATACCTCCGAGAAAAAAGAGCTGTTTGCCGATTAGTGTTGAGCGGTAAGGTTTCCGCGGATTCTTTTACGCTTTATCGCAGGGAAGGGTTCCCGCTGATTCCGCTGATTTCTTTCACTGATCTTCGCTGATTTGATTTCCTTCGCTTTTTATGGCTCATTGATTACACCGATTTACACAGATGCTTTGAACGTGCATCGTATACAGTTCATCCATCCTATGTGCTTCTGTGAAATCGGTGAGGGCCCTATCAGCTCCTGATTCGCGCCATCTGCGGGAGACGCTCCTGATGATTCAGCTGATCTTTACCACTGATTTGCATCCATTATTTTTACATTGCGTCTGCGAAAATCTGCGGGGCAATTCCCCCGGGCAATCACTCCCTCCCGGAATTTGTTACATTTGAGCCTATGAACCCAGCAGCAACAACAACGCCATCCCCGGAAATCCGGCAAATCCGGTTCCATGAAGCGTTCCTGGTAGTACCCCTCTTTGATCAGTACCGGGTATTTTACAAACAGGCATCCGATATTCCCCGGGCACAGGCCTTTATTGAAGCAAGGCTGCAAAACAACGAGTCCGTTATCTTCGTGGCCTTTACAAATCAGAACGGGTTGCTGCATCCTGCCGGGTTTACCCAGCTTTACCCCACCTACTCCTCCGTAAGAACCATAAGAAACTGGATCCTGAACGATCTGTTTGTAGAAGCCGCCTACCGGAAATCCGGGTTTGGCGAAGCGCTGATCCGCAGGGCGATGGAATTTGCCACTGCTGCCGGCGCCCGTTTCCTGCAACTGGAAACAGCAAGCGATAATTTACCGCGCAAAAACTATATAAACGCATCGGGTTTCAGCAACAGCAGCCCGGTACAGATTTCCAGTTGTACCGGTACCCGCTGGTGAACTAACAAATACCTCAAAAAAATGGGATCCCCAGGAATACGCTAAGTGCGTAATGACATTCGTTTTTTACCCCCTTGCAAGCATTGCGGGTTCCTGGCGATCTTTGCGGTAAAAAAACCAACCGCATGGTGCGTAAGGTACACGCATCCCAGTTGGCAATTTGCCGGATTGCCATTACCTTTACGTAAAACGATACATCCATGTCACTATTGAATCAGAAGAACCAGAAGGATAAAAAAGGTAAAGATAAAAAGGGCGGCGCTGCAGCTTCTGCGAATTCCAAATTCATTCAAAAGCCCAAAAGCTCCGGCTTTGTAAGCAAACAACAGAACACCGGCTCCCAGCGGGGCAGCTAATCGAATTGTTCCAATACCTTAAAATGTTTCCTGGAAGCACGGAGAAATGCTTTCCCCTGGCGAAATGACCAGTACGGTACCCCGTGTTTGTAATTATACCGGCTAATAGTATATAGGGCCTTCCAGTGCCGGAGGATCTCTTTATAGGCCTTACCCAGTGACATATTGCAATCATAAATATGATTGGGCTCCGCTCCCGCCCCGTTAAACTCCAGCACGATAAAATTCTTTCCGGCCTTTAGATCTTCAACAGAGGTCGTTTTGATATCATAGCGGCCGTAAAAAAAGCTTTCGTTATAATGGCTGAGCCGGTCAAATACGCTCCGCAACCGGTCATCGATCTCTGCATCCAGGTTGGTAAACCTTGCCCCGCGATTGTGGTTACCCGCGTACGACAAATAAAACACTTCCTGGTCCGGCAATACCCGGTCGTACCGGTGGTGATGCCGGTGCTCCATCTCCTGCAGCCGGTACCGTGCCCGGGGATGCTGTTGAATCAGTTGCTCAAGCGTATGTTTTCCGTCACCCTGCACCTGCAATAATTCTTTATGAATAAACCCGGAAACCACCCCCTCTTTCTCCCAGGGATAACGATAATAAAATACGCTCACCTCAACCGGGTAATCCACTTTTTCCTGCGCAATATATTCTACCGGCATCCGGTCGTGGTATTTTTTCAACTGCTGTTCGTTCTCAATCACCCGGAACAGGATCCCCTTCATGCCCACATCGGGCTTTACAACAAACGGGAATGTTAAACCCGACGCCTTCAGCTGGGCCAGCACTTTCTCAAAAGGAATACCGTTCCGGATATAGATCGTAAGCGGAATGACTTCGGCCGGAAGCTGCTCGTACATTTCTTTTTTCCCTTCTCCTTCAAAACCGCCAAAAGCAATGGTAGGATTGCTGGGTGTAAAAAACCAAAAGGACCGGCTGCGTAAACAGTACCAAAGCCAAACCGGGCTAATCGGCGCATACAGCACATTAAAATTCCACAATTCCCAGTTAACGATCCTTTTAAAAAAATTCCTTACGCTCATTAATAAAATATGCACAAATATAAGGGTATCTGGTCCCCCCTCCGGGAATTTAAAATAACCAGGGAGAAATATATTATAATTTGAAAATTTGAAGATGTGGAAATGAAGATCCGGGTATCTTTAAGCGATCAGCTGTCAGCCATCAGTGATCAGCAATCAGTTTTCAGTCTTCAGTTTTCAGCCGGTTCCGTACGGGATCACAGATTTGTCAATTCTCAGAGCGTGTTAAACAGGAAATCACCCGTGGACTAAGAATCGTTTGTATGCCGGAAAAATTCCATAGTCTCCCCAGTCTGCATGTCCCCCAAAAAGCTAACCTGAAACCAGGAACCGCTTTTAGCGATCAGCCGTCAGCCATCAGTTTTCAGTTTTCAGTTATCAGCCGATTCCGTACGGGATCACAGACTTGTTCGCTCTCAGAGCGTGTTAAACAGGGAATCACCCCCTGGCACATGAATCGTTCTGTATACTTGAAAAATCCCAACGTCTCCCCAGTCTACATGTCCCCCAAAAGCTAACCTGAAACCAGGAACCGCTTTTAGCGATCAGCCGACAGCAATCAGTTTTCAGTTTTCAGCCGATTCCGTACGGGATCACAGACTTGTCCGCTCTCAGAGCGTGTTAAACAGGAAATCACTCTTGGACTAAGAATCGTTTTGTATACTTGAAAAATCCCAAAGTCTCCCCAGCCTGCATGTCCCCCAAAAGCTAACCTGAAACCAGGAACCGCTTTTAGCGATCAGCCGTCAGCCATCAGTTTTCAGTCTTCAGTTTTCAGTTTTGATTATTTTCAAATTCTCACATTTCCACATTTTCACATTTCCACATTTTCACATTTTCACATTCCCCAATTTGCCCATTCTCACATTTCCACTCCCGATAGTCATCGGGATTCAAATTTCAAATTATTCCTCCGTACCTTCGTGTGCAACAGAATTGATAAAAAGAAATGAGTATAGCTACTGTAGCGGAATTGTTTGCAAAGGGCGAAACCCCGGAAGTATTATTTTGGGTGGGTTGCGCCGGAAGTTTTGATCAGCGGGCCCAGCGCATTACCCGCGCTTTTACAGCCATGCTGGACAAAACGGGCATCAAATACGCCATATTGGGAAAGGAAGAGATGTGCACCGGAGATCCGGTAAGACGTGCCGGCAATGAATTTATGTTCCAGATGATGGCCTACCAGAATATCCAGATACTAAACGGATATGATATAAAAAAGATCGTTACAGCTTGTCCGCATTGTTTCAACACTCTAAAAAACGAATATCCTGCACTGGGCGGCAATTACGAGGTAATTCACCATACCACCTTCCTGCAGCAGCTGATCGAAGAAGGACGGATCAGGTTAAAAGAAGGCGGTTCGTTTAAAGGCAAAAAGATTACGTATCACGATAGCTGCTACCTGGGCCGCGCCAATGATATTTATGAGGCACCCCGGAAAGTACTGGAACTGCTGGATGCCGAACTGGTGGAAATGAAACGTTGCCGCAGCAAAGGCCTGTGCTGCGGAGCCGGTGGCGCGCAAATGTTTAAAGAAGAAGAAAAAGGCACCACACGCGTCAACCTCGACCGCAGTAAGGAAGCCATTGAAACCGGGGCCTCCGTCATCGCATCTGCCTGCCCGTTCTGCAATACGATGATGACCGATGGTGTAAAAAACGCTGAAAAAGAAGATACGGTACAGGTCCTGGATATTGCGGAAATCATTGCAGGTGAGCTGGAATAACCCCTTATCTGAAACCAATATGATCACAAATATTTCAAAAATCACCATCGATGCCCCTCCCCAAAAGGTTTGGGATGCCCTTACCCTGCCGGAGCTGGTAAAACAATGGCAATACGGAAGCGAGCTCAAAACCGACTGGAAGACCGGCAGTTCCATCCGTTTTACCTCAAAATGGCAGGACCAGGTATTTGAACAATGGGGCACCGTACTGGATGTACAGCCCTATCAGCAGATTATTTATAATTTATTTGCGCCGCGACCGGATCTGGAAGACCGGCCGGAGCATTATTTTATCATGCGTTATCTTTTAACAGAAAAAGACGGCGGCACAGAGCTGGAGATTCAGCAGCTCGACGATCGCCCGGGCGCCAGACAGGAGCCGCCCCAGGGTGCAGAGAACCCCATACTGCAAACGCTGAAAAAAGTAGCCGAATTGAACGAAACCGATCCGGGTACTGTTATACAAGAAACAGATAATTGATCATGAATTTAGCATATAAACATCTTTTAAATCCCGATTTCTCCCCCTACTCCCGGGTTTGGGTGTACCAATCTTCCCGGCTGTTAAGCCTTTCCGAGGCCTTTGATGCAGAGGACCAGATCCGGGAATTTACCAAAGCCTGGGTTAGTCACAGCGATGATGTACAGGCAGAAGGGCATTTGTTCTTTGGCCGGTTTGTAGTGCTGATCGCGGATGAAACCCATATAAAAGTAAGCGGTTGCAGTACGGACAGCTCCGTTCGTTTTATAAAAAAACTGGGAGAAGCCTTTAAAGTAGACTTTTTCGACCGCCAGAACCTGGCCTTTGTCAAAAACGATAAGATTGAAATCCTACCCCTGTCGCAGGTAAAATATGCGCTGCAGCACGCGATCCTGACGCCGGACTCGCTCTATTTCAACAACCTGGTATTGAACAAAGCGGAGCTGGAAAACGACTGGATCCTGCCGATTAAGAACAGCTGGCTGGCAAAAAAAACGGGGATCGCCGTCTGAACCCGGAAAAGCGGTTTTCCGGAGCCAGAAGCTGTCTGAATTGGTAAAAAATGAACAATCCTTATATTTGTTCCTCAAAACATTAAACAAGGAAACTGAATATGTCCAAAGAGATGGAAGATTTTGATGCCGACCTGAGCGGGGCTGGTCAGGATAAAGAGAAGGCAGGTTGGTTCAAAAGAATCAAAAAAGGTATTCTTACCAAAACATCCGAAAAGCGGGAAACACAGGAAGGGCTTTGGACAAAATGCCCGGAGTGTAACTATATTTCCACGCAAACGGAGTTAAAAGAGCAGCAGTATGTCTGCCCCAAATGCGGATACCATCACCGCATCAGCAGCTTACAATACTACGATATCCTGTTCGATGATAAAGAATATACCGAGTTGTTTGATAATATCCGCGGAAGGGATTTCCTGGGTTTCACGGATCTGAAACCTTATAAAAAAAGACTGGAAGATTTTTGGAGCAATACCGATATGGACGACTCGATGCGCGTGGCGGTTGGCAAAGTGGAAGGCGAAGGCATCGTGGTGGCGGCTATGGACTTTGCGTTCATAGGGGGGTCATTGGGCAGTGTGGCAGGAGAAAAATTTGCGCGGGCGATCGATCATTGCATCAAGCATCGCCTGCCGTTTATGTGCATCTGTAAAAGCGGCGGTGCCCGCATGATGGAAAGTGCTTTTTCACTGATGCAGCTGGCCAAAACCAGTGGCAAACTTTCCCAGCTTACAGACGCGCAGCTCCCCTATATTTCCTTTTTAACTGATCCTTCATTCGGAGGCATCACCGCCTCTTTCGGAATGCTGGGCGATCTGAATATTGCGGAGCCCGGTGCACTCATCGGTTTTGCGGGTCCGCGCGTTATCAAGGAAACGATCAAAAAAGACCTGCCGGAAGGCTTCCAGCGCAGCGAGTTCCTGCTGGAGCACGGGTTTCTGGATTTTATTGTAAACCGGAAGGACCTGAAGCATAAACTGGCAACCGTTCTCCGTCATTTCCGGAATTAATTTTATGGGCCCGGCGTCCCTGCAAATGGCAGCTTCCTTGCGTCGCACACTTGTACACCAGTGCATAAAGCAGCCAGGGTCATCAGCTACAGTAACGTTTAAACGCATCCGCTTTTAAACCCGGAACCTGAAACTTGAAACATTCAACCTGAAACTTGCCCCCGTTGGCCAACCAGATATCCATAAAGAACCGTTCAGCATACTTTGAGTACTTCATCGATGCTACCTACCTCGCCGGCATGGCCCTGCTGGGCACGGAGGTAAAATCATTGCGCGCGGGCAAGGCCAGCTTTAACGACAGCTACTGCATCATTCACCAGGGCGAGATCTGGCTTAAAAGCCTGCACATTGCTCCCTATTCGCATGGCACTGTAAACAATCACAATCCAGACCGCGACCGTAAGCTCCTGTTACAAAAACGGGAAATAAAGAAGATACAGGCCAAGCTCAAAGAAAAAGGCTACACCCTTATTCCCCTGCGCATTTTCCGCAACGAGAACCAGCTCTTCAAAATAGAGATCGGCCTCGCCAAAGGAAAAAAATTATACGACAAACGCGAGAGTATTAAAAAGCGTGATGTGGAACGCGATCTGAAGAAGTATGTAAGGTAGGTACAGCTTTTAGCGTTTAGTTATCAGTTTTCAGTTATCAGCCTTCAGTAATCAGTTTTCAGTCATTGTTGTCTTGTGATCGGTGATACAGCATCGGGCATCAAACGGACCTAACCGGAAACTTCAAATCTCAAACCTGGAACAGGCGATCAGCCTTTAGCCTTCAGTTGCACGCTTTGTCATCCGTTTCTATGTCTCCCTTGTCTCCTTGTCACCCCAATAATTGAATGGGGAAAAGTAAAGCGTTGCCGTTCGGCACACCTAACCTGAAACTTTAAACCTCCAACATGGACCCATTCTATATCAACGCCAGCTGCACCGCCTTGCGTACCAGGGCTGCGGTATTTTTGGCATCCAGCTTTGTCAGCAGGTTTTTGCGATGGGTATCAACGGTGGCAACGCTTACAAAGAGGCGCTGTGCCATTTCATTATTGGTAAATCCTTCGGCAATCAGTGCCAGTACTTCCTGCTCCCGCCGGGTAAGCACTACCGCAGGGATATTGTCTTTTCTCATAGCCTGGGAGGCCTCTTCACTCAGGTAAACCTTTCCCTTTGCTACATCCCGGATGGCTTCCAGCAGTGCTTCCTTAGTGGCATTTTTTAATACATATCCCGAAGCCCCGTTCTCCATCATTTTCTGAATAAAACTCTGCTGACTGAAAGTACTGAGGCCAATCACAAATACAGAGGGGTAAAGCCTCCGTACTTCTTTGCAAAGCTCCATTCCATTTCCATCCGGCAAATTAATATCCATCAGGATCACATCCGGCAATTGCCGCTGAAGAAAGGCCAGGCAGGAAGCAGCGGTCGTGGCATGTCCCGCCCATTCGATCTCTTTTTCTGCTCCCAGAAGCGACCGGATGCCCTCAATCACCATATGATGATCGTCTACGATAAATACGGTATATATCATAAAAAAATAATTCAGGCCGTTGCTTAAGGATTTCCCGCCGGGATTTCGATAAATACAGACATTCCCTTACCCTCCTGCGTTTGTACGTCCAGTGTTCCCTTCAGGAAATCTACCCGGTTTTGAATATTCTGCCAGCCGATGCCCCCACTGTGCAGGAGTTTTGCCGGATCTGCTCCCCTTCCGTCATCTTCCACCGTAACCGAAAACAATCCATTTGCATAGCTCACCTGTACAACGGCATGGGCTGCGGCAGCATGTTTCAGTACATTATGGATCAGCTCCTGCACGATCCGGTAAACGGTCACTGCGGTGGTTTGTTTCACCGGGGCCTGTTCCATCCCGATAGACTGGTATACCAGGTGCAGCGCACCGCTCTGACGGATGCTATTACAAAAATCGCGCAGCGCCGTATCCAGGCCAAACTTTACCAGTGATTCCGGCATCATATTGTGCGCCACGCGGCGCATTTCCTTAATGGAGCTGTCCAGCATATCCATACTGCGTTCAAAGGCCAGCTGGTTCTCCGGCGTCATGATTAAATTTCCTTGCATGGATTGAAATGCATGTTTTATACCACTCAGCATCCCTCCCAACCCATCATGCAGGTCTTTGGCAAGCCGGGAGCGTTCCTGTTCTTCACCTTTTAATACGGCCTCCGTAGCGGTAAGCTGCCGTTCCGTTTCCAGCTCCGTGATCCGCTGCTGCTGGGCGTTACGGCGATGCCGGTAGTTGCGATACAGCAATACCAGGATGGCAAGCAACCCCAGTGCGCCACCGATCAGGATATGATTAAGGGTACTTTTTTGACGGATGGAGAGCCGGTTAATTGTATCCTGTGCCTTCAACTGTACAATTTCCTGCTCTTTGTTTTCAATACGGAAGCGCACTTCCAGCATGGAAATCTTTTGCCGGCTTTCTTCCGAGTTCAAGCTATCAGAAAGCGCTTGCTGCTGCCGGTTGTAGATATATGCCTTTTTATAATCACCACTCCGGGCATACCACTCGCTATATAATTCCAGTGCATCGGCCTTGAAGCTTCTCATACCATTTCCGCCGGCAAGCCGGTATAGCGAGTCGATGCAGGCAAGTGCACCCGCCTGTTTCAGATCTGTTTTAAGCTGTGCCAGGGCCACCAGTGCTTTTGCGATCTGCACCACATCCTGGTTTTCGCGGGCATATGTATACGACTGTTTATAGTACTTCAATGCCATCAAAGAATCCTTTTGATAATAGGCCGCTACATCCCCTTTATTCAAATAATAAGCAAACAGGCTTTTGCTGTTCTGCAGTTGCCGTACAACGGGCCAAACGACCGCCAAAATAGAGTCGGCAGCGGCATAGCGATCGATATTCATCAGCATGGTAGCCTTATTCATCAAACAGGTGGCCAGCAAACGCGGATCATCAAATTGCCGCGCCGATGCCACCGCCCTGTCGGAAAACTCCATAGCTTTTTGATCGTTACTCAGCTCCGTAAAGCAATTGGCAATAGAAGAATAAACACTCGCAATGGTTTTGAAGTGTTGGTTCTTTAAAATCCGCTCCGCCTGAAAGTAATCATCAAGCGCTTTACGGAAGTCCCCGATGCTGTAATACAGGTTTCCCCTGTTATTGTGCAAATGCCTCTTATTTAATACCAGGTTAGAGGCAGTATCGCCACCCAAAAGCGCTGCGGCAGTATCTCCATACCGCAATGCGGTTTCATAATTCCCGATATTTTTATAATAGGATAACGATAAAATGTAGGCGGTACTCAATCCCCATTTGAAAGCGGTCTTTTTGCTTAAGCGGATCATTTCTTTCAGGTAGGGTTCAAAATCGGACGTATTCTCATTCAGGGTTGCCTTCATATATTCATACATGGCCACAATACGAAGACTGTCGGTTTGAGCAATGCTGATATTCCTGCGCAGGCTGTCTTTATTGATCTGCGCCGGTACCTGTAAGTTCATTAACAGAGATAGAACAACAAGCGGCAGTATTTTTTTTCTTGCACAGAAAGATCCCGTTGTCTTCATCCTACAAATAAAAGGTATTGCCCCCGCCACGGGCATCCCCTATTTCAGGGAGATTTCAATCCTGCCGGTAAAAATCCCCTTTTTACAGGATAACAGGCCGCTGTTGCACTCTATAGTTTTACAGCATCAAATAAAATCAAAAACATGCATTATGAAACGTATCGCCCCCATTTTGCTCCTGGTGCTTCCACTTTTGCACAACTGCACCAAGTCTTATGATGTAAGCACAGAGCCGTTAAAAACAACGCAGCAAGCCGGCTCCATCTATAGGTTAAAGACATCGGAAAAAGATAGTACCGGTGCATTTCCAGACAAAGCCTATCCTTTTCCAACAGACTTTGAAAACCGGGTAGCTGAAATTGTAAAGCCCGCCCAGGAAGCTTTACTGGCCATTTTAAACAAAGACGAAACCGGCACCTACAGGGCCTATCTCGAAGACATTCAAAAAATAAAAGATCTTAAATCCATTGAAGATGGGTCAAAAACACTGGACCTGATCAAAGAAAAATATTACCCCTTTATCCGGGACGCCTGGAAAAAGGCAGCGATCGATGAAAAGGAATACAAAGTAAAAATTCTTAAGGCGCTGCCGGACAGCCTTAGAGCATCTATTGAATTTGCACCCGAATTCCTGGTATTTACGATGAAGGGCCATACACGGAAACCGGATCCCGAACCGTTTCCCACGGCACCCTCATTAACATGTGTGGATGCACAAGTCACCATTTTTGATGTTCCGAAAACCGACAAGGCATTAGCAGCAACAGCTACTGCCATGTTAGACCAGGGTCGTTTTTTGTTCGCCACTGCCAGCAGCTTTCCTCCGGGCGGAGGATCTTCTGCAAGGGATGATGCGGCAACAAACGTTACCATACCGGGCACCTTTCCAAACGACGATAACCTGATACGTATCAAAAAAGAATTTGAATGGATGGGGGGAGCAATGGCTATATCCGGAGGATGGCTGTCTGTAAGCGAAACAGCCTATGGGTCGCATTGGTGGGGCTGGGATCATTTTGTAAAAGTGGTAGCCCCGGTAATCTGGTATGTAAATTATACGGCAACCAGAACCCTGAGCAGTGAAGAACTGGTAGAAAAGCGGTTCCTGTTAAATATCCGGTATGGCTTTAGTTCCTTTGCGGCCGCCAGAACGCTGCCCATTTCAGGTGCCACAGCCAGTTCCGATATTACCATCCGGAAATGGGAACTATGCGAAGAAAAGCCCCAATAACATTAAATACCCCCCACCATCAATCAATGATTATGAAAACAGGATTCCTATTTACATTCATTTACAGTATACTGCTGTTCTCCTGTGCTAAAACAAAGGAATACAGCACGGCAGATCTTTCCCTTCAGGCAACAAACCGGCAACCCGCTTTGGCCATTACAAAGGCGGCAAGGTATCCGCCGCTAAAGCAATACATCACCACCATCACCTGGCGCGGCGCCCGGGTGTGGTATACCCCCGGGGCAGCCTGGGTAGATTCGGTACTGTCGGTAAATTTTTATGGCAATGGCCGGCTCGAGTGGGTAAAACAGGGCTGGGAATATGTACCCCGCCTGCCCGGCACCTATTCCATACAGGGCAATAACATTACCATCCGGTTCCGGTACCCGCCCTATACGCATCAGCTGGAGGGCGTATACGACCGGAATACCGGGGCGATCACCGGCACATTCACCGAAACCCGGGATCCGGCCAGTGGTGCCCCTCCCGCTTACATACCGGGAACCATTACGGGAACATTCAATTTTTATAAAAAGTAAACGGGGATGTTGTAAGCCGCCTACAGATTACGGCGCATCCGGGAACCCGGAAATAAAAAAAGCAATCATGTACAAGTATTGCATCGCACTAACCGTGCTTCTGATAGCCATCCTGGCATTTAAAACAGCCGGTGATGTACTGGAGCAGCTCGGACTGTCGGCCCGGGCCGCCCGGCAACATATCCTGGACAAATGATGTAACCTCCAGCTTTGTAAAACAGTGGCTGCAAACCGGTATCATAAAACCTTAAACAGCGCGTTTTCTTTTCCGGGTTCCTTCCCCGAGCCCCGGAAAGAAAACTATTGGTATGGTATTTTTTTAATGGCAGCGATTTGAATATCTTAAAGATTCGTTTGAACAAAATGCCGGGCATACGTTTTTATTAATTCCCTCACCCTTGCGAACTCGTTTATAGTTTCTTCCTCCGTGCCCTGGAACTTTGCAGGATCAGGAAAATTGTGATGCATTTTTATTGCCCTTCCGGAAAAGACCGGGCACTTTTCTTTTGCATGATCACATACTGTAATAATATAGTCAAAATCAATAGTACGATACTCCGTTACATGATTGGAAGTCTGTGCCGAAATATCAATCTCATCCGCTTTCATAGTGGCTACCGCCCTGGGGTTTACACCATGTGTTTCTACGCCGGCACTATAGATCTCCGCCTTATTCCCCGCAAAATGCCTTAAATAGCCTTCGGCGATCTGGCTACGACAGCTGTTTCCCGTGCAAAGCACCAACACTTTTTTCATGTAGTTTTCTTTTGTTTTTTTTTACAAGCCGGAAGCTTAGCAGCATCCTCCCCCGGGGTACAGGCAGCTGAATTTAATGGCAACTCCTGTAAGGATACTTTTTCCTCCCCAACAGGCACACAATGATCTTGCGCAAGGCAACCGGTAACGGTAGAAACCAGTACAAACGATTCCCCGTTAAAGTCCAGGGCATACTTTCCGATGGTACTATCCTGGTATTCTACTTCTACTTCAAGGTTGTCGTTGATGGATAGCTTTTGTTCGCAGAGATGGATAATATCCAGCAATTTACCAGGCTTTAAACGATGCTCGTAGTCATTGGCCTCCCACAGCTGAAAATTCACTTTAGCCTCATAACGGGTTGTTCCGCCACAGTCAATAAAATGTTTATTTACCATTCCTACTTCGGTTACATGAAAATGTTCCGGCACACGGGTGCCATCCGGTAACTGAAATGCCACATTATTTAAGCCGGGCAAAATGCTTTTGATTTCATACAATTTCATACATTCTTATTAATTGTTTATATGATCGTATTATTACGATAAATGATCAAAAAAAAATTCAACAGCAGTTCTTTACGGGTGTAAATGAAGTAAAAAATGCGAAAAGCTCTTTGCCGGTCTGCGCCCACACTTTTTCATCAATACAATAACAAATGCTGGCACCTTCGATATTTCCCATTATAATGCCAGTATTTTTCAACTCCCGCAGGTGCTGGGATATGGTAGCCTGCGCCAGTCCCAGCTCTTCCACCAGGTCGTTACAAATACAGGCTTTTGCCTTTATAAGATGCTGAAGAATTGCAATACGTGCAGGATGGGCCAATGCCTTTAAGATCGTGGCTAACCGATTCTGCTGTTTGTTAAATATTTCAGTTTTAGTAATTCCCATTGCCGGTCATTCATTGCAATATTACGATATAACAATACAACGAAAAAAAATATTTTCCGGGGCCTTCAGGGAACCCGGAAAGGAAATATTCATGCAGCAGACGGTCTTACCGGTCTCCCTTTCACCCGTTTTAAACCATTAAAGATATACCCGCTCAATATTCCGGCAAATCCTTTATCCTTACCGCATCCGCTGCAACCACCGGGTTGATCGTCCCCATAAAAGCAATGGAAAACATACTGAAAAGAATAGATAATATTATGATTCTAAAAGATGAGCGGCAAAAGACGCCGCTGCGCTCCTTAAGTTGCCGGCGCACACAGAATCACCAATTCAGGGACGGCGATTTCCTGTTTTCATTTCGAAAAAGCCATTGAAGGAAAAGCTACGAAATGCGGCCGGAATCGACGTCAAAAAGTTCGAAAAGATCAAATAACTTGCGCACCACTTCATTCAAATATGGTTTACCGGGCCTTATCTTTTGCGAATCGCAGGCACATTTTTATTTGGTTAGCGTTCGTCTTTCCCCGGCAGGCAATGGCAATAAATCTCATGCACGTTTTATAATTTTGACCACTTCTTCAGGATACATAATAAAGTAGGCCGCATTGATCCCCTCAAATTGTTTACATCCCCAAACAGCCAACCCGAAATCAACACCGGCCTCCCGGGCGCATTGATAATCATACATAGTGTCGCCGATATAGAGCGCTTCGTCAGCTTTAATACCAGCCTGCTTCAAGTAGAGGAGCATGCCAGCTGATGATGGTTTGGGGTTGTGGTAATCATCAATGCATAATGAAATATCGATTTTATCCTGCAAACCAAATGGAAGAAAATCTTCTATATATTCTAACCGGGTTTTAGAAGTTAACACCCCAATTTTCATGTTTTCATCTTTTATGGCAAAAAGCAATTCTTTGATATAGGGAAATAACCGAACTTTTGAGAAATGGCTTTTGAATTTTTTTTGCCAAACGGACACTACCTTTTCTATATCATCAACTTTAAGCATTTGAAGCGCTGTCACTCCTGGTATTCCCAATGCGAAATGTAAATCTTCTAATTTATAATCACCATTATGCGTTTCTTGCAGTGTTTCTTTTAAAGAATTTAGTACTGCCGCTTCCGTATCAATCAATGTTCCATCCAGATCAAAAATGATATGTTTATATTTCATATAATCTCTTTTATCGTAGCATTACTCCAAATCCGTTTCTTATGTATGGGGTTCTTCACCAATGTTACTGTACCTGCACTTTACTCATTTCATTTCAGAGCTTTAATTTTACAGATAGTTTAGACAGTCCGTAAGCAAAAAGGATCATCACTCCCGCCCATACCACCGAACCGCCTACTGCCAGCCATACCTGTGTTTTTTGCTTGTAAAAGAACAGGGGAATGCCCAGGCCCCAGCAAATAAAATAAACAAGATCCGGCAGCAGGTAGGTGGTTAAGGAATTCTGGCCGGCCATCTTAAAAAGCTTCGCCCATTTCACCTTCCCCCATACATCTGTAAAATAATATACGATCACAAAAAGCAACAGGCTGATCCCATTGCACACCATAGCCCAGCTGGGCGTGGCATAAATTTTTGAAAGAATAAACCAGTGGCGCAACACAAATCCTGCGGCCAGGCAACCCACGCCCATGGCAACCAGTATCCGTAATAACGTTCTTTTATCGCCCGCATATTTCCGGAGCATCATTCCTGTTGCCAGTCCGGCCAGCACAATAGACGGTACATTGCCATTCCATACCACACTGGTTATTTTGCCGGCAAGCCCCCCGATATGCCATATCTCCGATTGTGAAAGTATATTCAGCACCACAAAAAGCAGCCAGCAACCTGCAACAGCAGCCAGGCGCCCGCCTGCACAGAGATAAATAAGTGCGGCAGTAAAATAGCCCCAGCCGATCAGTCCCAGGATGCCCCACCAGCCTGTTTCCATCCATTTTACATCCCCCGGTGTACCGGCCTTAAAGATCCATGCAAGATAAAGCAATCCTCCTGCTCCCGCAAGCTGAAGCAATACAAAGAACGGCCTCATCCGTTGATTAACGGGATAGGCATTCCATACCAGGAAGATGCACCCGTATACCAGCGACTTCCATAACAGCACCGGCATACCGGTTAATTCGGGGTTAACACGTCCCCCGTTCAGCATCAGCAACCCGATGATCAGCAAACTAACCGACCGGAGCAGGATATGCCACAGCAGTTGCGGCCATCCGTCCCCCTTTCTTCTTCGCGAATCCATCGCATAGGGTATCGAGAGCCCTGCCATAAACAGAAAACCCGGGAATACCCAGTCTGCCAGCCCCTACCATCGATCTCCGCCTTTGTATGTACCAGCCAGTGCGGTACACCAGGCTCGTACAGATCATTTACAAACAGCATCAGGCACAAAGTGATGCCCCGCATGATATCGATAGCGCTAATCCTTCCAGCAGACTGAGATTTCATATTGATGCCGGTTTTTACATCAAAAATACGTTTCCTTTGGATCACGGGCAGCTACCGGGTAAAATGCAATAAAACGGCCGGCCGTTTTTATTCGCCTTCTATAAACAGCTTTTTATGGGATATAATATCAGGAAAAAGCCTCCGGTAATACCGGAGGCAATAAATTTTCTTACTTCCTGCGCTGGCATTATCCTGCTCAGTTCAACGGGTTTATTTCTCAGTACGTATCTTTCGATCGTTTCACCTCCCCGGTAAAGAAAATCTATTTATAAAATAACAAAATTGTGCCAAAATGCAATAACCTGTCTTATACCCGAATTTAGGCCGTTTTGCATATTTTTCTTACATATACTGTAGAATCCGTTCCCCGGATAAGGTATTGCGTTACCCTTTCAAAATATTCTACAGATGACCTAATAAGGTGCTTAGAGCGTTCTCCTCGCCCCGGTATCAGCGCGGCATTATATTTGGTTGAAAATGTTTTAAGCAGCCGGACAGCCTGCGGCTTATAAAAATCTTTAAACCATTAAAATCGTTACCCATGAGAAATTTATTGTGGTTAGTAGCAGTAATTTGTATCATTATCTGGATCCTGGGACTGATAGGCGTTGGAGGTGGTATGGGGTTAGGAAACCTCATACATATATTATTGGTGATTGCGGTGATCATTATATTATACAATATTATTTCGGGGCGAAAACCAATTGATTAATCAGTATCCAGGAACAAACCCGTCTACCCCGTTTTGAAAGCAACAGGGCATCAGCAATGAATTGGCAGCAACAGATTTCATTATGTTCCCATTATAAACAATTCATAACACATTAAATCATTTGTTATGGCTATACAAATCCTCGATTTGGAAAAAAAATACTGGCAGGCAATGGAAGCCCACGATTATGATATCGTAAAGAGCCTTACCCGTTTCCCCTGCATCATTGCGGGTAAAAACGGCGTAAGAAGCGTGGATGAAGCCAGTTTTAAAGAAATGTTCGACTCCGGTGCGGGGGCGAAAATAAAAGTAGCCGGTATTTCCGGCGCCGAAACGCAGCCAATTGGCGAAAACGGCGCCGTGATCGCATACCAGATAGAATTAAGAACAATGGACGATGAACAAAAACCTTCTGTAAAATGTGCCTGCGCCTCTACCTGGATCAAAGAAAATGGCAACTGGGTTTGCGCACTTCATACCGAATCTGAATTAGCCCGGGAAAACGGGTAGCAACCATCCTGGCTTTGCGATCCATTTTATTCGCGGAAAAGGGGTAACCACCATTCTGTTGCTGCGCACACATAGGCATTCCTCTACTGCCGGATGTGAACATAAATACTCTAATCATTCCCACATCAATTTTAATTTTTTAGCAGGTAAGATCTGCAAACACTGTGCATAATTCTTTGCCATAACCGGCCCGCTTCATCAGCAGCAAGTTTTACGAACGAATGCAACCTGATAAAAACATTTTCTCAAAAGCCGGGCAATAATAACAGGCTCATCCGCAGGAACAGCATCACCCGGTATATTGAATTAAAAACGTAACCCCAAAAACGGGCACTGTACTCAATAACACGAAAAGACTTGTTCTGTATATAAACAGAACAGGGTATCATACATTTTACGGTTTGTTGGAGCGCCCGGCTATTTCCAATCCGAATCTCAAGGCCCGGGCGAACCAGTGTTTCAAAACCCCCTCATCCCATTGTTCTACCGGAAACGATTGCGTAAATATTTAATCAGGAAAGGCCCTTCCTTTTTAATTTTATTCATAACGTTGCGGCTTAACTGTGCTGCAGCTATCTCAATTATACAAATTGCTTGTGTTAAAAACGATTAAATTGTTCAAATGAAAAAATGTTTCTTTGCCTTTTTTTTCCTGGCGGCATTGCTGCTACGCGTCAATGCGCAACAAACCGAATTCTCAGGCACGATCACAGATGATACAGGTGCACCGCTAAGCGGGGTGAATGTCATGGTTAAGGGTTCCTCCACAGGAACCGTATCCGATAACAACGGCGCCTTTAAAATCAAAACAGCTTCCAAAGGAATACCTATCCTTACTTTTAGCCATTCAGGCTACCAATCGAAAGAGCAGCTTGCTGCCGGCGGTACATTGCGTGTGGTACTGGAAAAGGCGATCAAGGGTGAAGATGAAATTGTGATCATCGGATATGGCTCGGTAAAGAAAAAAGACCTTACAACCTCTATTTCCACATTAAACGAACAGGATATCATGAAAACGCCCATTACCTCGCTGGAACAGGCACTTCAGGGAAATGCCGCGGGCGTGCATGTGGTTAACACTTCTGCCGAGCCCGGAGGCGAAATCTCCATACGGGTAAGAGGTGGCAGCTCTATTAAAGCAGATAACGAACCGCTGCTGGTTGTTGATGGCTTTACTACAGACCAGGGACTTGCATCGCTCAACCCCAGTGATATCAAATCGATAGAAGTATTGAAAGATGCAGGAGCCACGGCCATTTACGGATCGCGGGGTGCGAACGGCGTTATTATGGTAACAACCAAAAGTGGTAGCAGGGGAAAGCCGGTAGTCCGGTTCGAAACCTATTACGGTACGCAGCATTTAAGAAGAAAACTTCCGCTTTTAAATGCGGCCCAGTTGGCAACACTTGCCAATGAAGGACGGGTAGCGGCAGGTCAGAGCCCCATCACCAACCAGCCCGACACGATGCAAACCACACGCGACTGGCAGAGCCTGATGTTCCATGAAGCCCCCCAGCTCAGCAACACCGTTTCCGTTGCAGGAGGAGATGACCGCGTGAAATATTATGTATCTGCCAGCTACCTTCGGCAAAGCGGACTGATCATCAACTCCAATTATTCCAGGGCGGCCTTGCGCAGCAATATCGATTTTAACTTTAACAAGCAGGTTTCTGCGGGTGTTAAGCTCAACCTGTCGCAAACCATTAAGAATGGCATACAGGTAGGCGACAACGGATCTATCCTGCGGGCCAATTCCACCAACCCTACCGACAAAGGGTTGCTGGACCCTTCCGGGTCTTTTTATGTAGACCCCGAAACCGGCGATCCGGTGTCTACATCTCCCCTGGCCAATGCACAGGAAACCACCAATGAAAAAAGGAATTTCAATGCCCAGGTGAGCGGTTTTGTGCAGGTACGGTTTTTAAAAAACTTCACATTCCGGTCCAATGCCACCATCAGCCCTACCTTCAGAATCGATAACTATTATTTTCCAAACTCCATAAAAGGCGATAAGGTCAGCGATGGCTACCAGCAATATGACGGCTATAATAAATGGTCTAACGATAATTCCGTCAATTATACCAAACTGGTAAAAAAGCACACTATTACCGCTTTGCTGGGCGAAGAAGCCACCGGAAGCTTCCGCAACAATTTCCGCGCTAGAAATACAGACTTTGCCACGGATGTTTTCCTCTTTTATAACCTGGGGGGCGGCAGCGGCGTACCCTCCGTAAACTCCTCGGCAGAAGAATACCAGTTATTATCCTATTTTGGACGGGCCACTTACGGCTATGACAATCGTTATTTATTTTCCTTTACATACCGGGCCGATGGTTCCTCAAAATTTGGAGCTAACAACCGCTGGGGGTATTTCCCCTCAGCTTCTGCAGCATGGCGCATCAATAATGAACGATTCATGCAGCAACAATCGCTGTTCAGCGATCTCAAACTACGCATGTCTTATGGTGTGAACGGCAGCGACCGGATCAGTGCGTACTCCTCGCAGGCGCTCTATTCTACAAGAGCCACGGCCATTGGTGGTGTGGTGGGCATCGGGTACATGATCGACCGTATGGCTAATGAGGACCTGCGTTGGGAAAAAACAGCCGAGTACAACGCAGGACTGGATATGGCTTTTCTTAAAAGCCGGATTTCAATAACTGCAGACTACTACTATAAAAAGACCACCGATCTGTTGCTGGACTTTGCACTGCCCGCAGCATCCGGTTATACCACTGTGGCTAAAAACGTAGGCAGCGTGGAAAACAAGGGCTGGGAGTTTTCCATCACTTCCAGGAATATTATAGGAAAATTTAACTGGACCACCACATTTAATGCCTCCATCAACCGGAATAAAGTATTGGACCTGGGCGGCCCCGAGGAGATCTCTGCCATTTCCAACTCATCGGCGAATACCAAGTTTGGAAATGTAATACTGATGAAAGTAGGGCAACCGCTTGGTGTATTCTTCGGGCACAGGACCAACGGTATTTATCAGACCGCAGAAGAGGCCGCAAACGGACCGGTGTTGCAGGGATTAGCCAACATGCCCGGCTTCCTCAGATATGTAGATCAAAACGGCGATAATAAGATCACCGATGCAGATAAGGTGATCCTTGGAAATCCGCAACCCAAGTGGAGCGGGGGAATGACCAATATGATCAATTATAAAAACGTTGACTTTACGGCTTTCATTGTATTTCAGCAGGGCAATGCCATCATGAATACCGGTATTGCAAAATTGCTGAACCTTACCGGCGATAACAACCAGCTGGCAAAGGCCCTGGACCGCTGGCGGCCGGCCAACCCGGAGAACAACGACCCCGGCAATCCCAGCAACACCATTCCCCGCGCCTACCGGAACTATCCCGCCATCATGTCTGATTTTTATATTGAGGACGGGTCTTACCTGCGGTTAAAAACCATTTCGCTGGGATACACCATCAACAATAAGCGCATCAGCCGCATTAAGGTACCCAACACCAGAATTTACGCATCTGTTACCAACCTGCTCACCTTTACCAGCTATTACAGCGGCTACGACCCGGAGGTAAGCATTATGGGCAAACAGGGCATCGGTGCCGGTATTGATAATGGGTCCTATCCAACCAGCAAAATGTACCTGGTAGGATTAAATATGACCCTGTAAGTTGATTCATTACATAATTCTAATAACAAAACTATTTATAAATGAAAAAGAAATATAAAAGCGTACAAACATCTTTACTCTTTGTATTGCTGGTTATAGTTCTCTTCAGCGCCTGTAAAAAAGGTTTTTTAAACGAGAAAGTATACAGCAATATCTCTGCAGTCAATTTCTGGAAAAACGGGGATGATGCCCGGTCAGGACTGTACGCCACTTATACCCTGGCTCTGTCATTTGGCCCCAGGGATTGCCGGCCGTTCTTTATCCTCACGGATATGGTAACCGATGATATGGATAAGGAATACTCCAATTCCGAAGACGAAAGGCGCCAGATACAAAACTTCAACTTTTCGGCCAATAACAGCTACTTCAATAATGCCTGGATTTCATTATATAAGACCATTGCCCAGGCCAATGATGTTATAGAACATGTGCCAGGCATTGAAACCATGACGGAAACAGAACGGTCTATAATGGTAGGCGAGGCCCGTTTTTTAAGAGCCCTGGAATATTATTACCTGGTGCAGCTATGGGGATCTGTTCCATTGGATACGATTGTGGTACGCACCATTGATCAGACCCTTATGCCAAAAGCACCGGTAAAAGAAATTTACAACCAGATCATCAATGATCTGAAATTTGCCGAAACCCACTGCGCAGATGCCGCACCGGCAGTAGGCCGCGCCTCCAAATGGGCGGCCAAAGCCTTACTGGCCAAGGTATACCTGGTGCTTGCCGGGCCCTTCAGCAACCGGAATGCGGAAATGCTGAACCAGTCAGAAGCCCTGCTGAAAGAGATCATCAGCTCCAATAACTTCCAGCTGGTACCCAATATTATCGACTATTTCAACATCAGTAAAAAGAGCAGCACGGAAGTGATATTCGAGCACTATACGTTAGGTGATGTTTCGGACCGGGTAGGCAGTTTCCTGCACCGCAATTTCCTGCCTTCATCAATTTCAGCCCCGGAAGTTACGAAGCTCAGCACGGCTGGGTATAAAGCATGGACGCCCACACCGGATCTCTGGTCGCTGTACCTGCCGGGTGATGACCGGCTTAAAATGTATACTTCCGCTTATGTAAAAAAGAACAGCAACGGTACATTTGGTATTCAAAAATACAATGTGCCTTATATCATGAAGTACGTTGATTCCACAACCGTAGCCCGCGACTACAAGGCCAACAATCTTCCCGTGATCCGGTATGCAGATGTATTGTTAATGTATGCAGAAGTATTGAATGAACTGGAAAAACCGGGCCCGCAGGGCAACCCGTATTATTATCTGAACCTGGTTCGGAAACGCGCCTTTTCCAAAAACCCCGATGCCAACGCAATTTCCGACGGATCCCTCTCCAAAGAAGAATTCCGGAATATCGTAATGCGCGAGCGGCGGCTGGAATTTGCACATGAAGGTCAGCGTTTATTCGACCTGAAGCGGACGGGAACATACATTCCGGTAATGACAGCGCTGGCACAAAAAAATGTAGCAGCGCTTGCTGCAACACCCATACCCACCTGGTCCGGCACATATCCGGCCGGGGTATACCCCAATCCTACCGGTCCGGTGGCCTATGCTGCAGGAACTGTTACCTATTCTGCCGATTTTTTAAAGAATACCAAAGTCGTGGCGCCCCAGCCATACCAGATCGTATTCCCCATACCCTACATGCAATTGCAAACCTTTGATATTGGGCAAAACGAAGGCTACGAATAAAAATAAATCAACCGCAAAACAAATGCAACAGCGTACGATAAAAAGCAAACAGGCAATCAACAAAAGTTTTGAAATGAAGCGAAGGATCTTTCTCACCGGCCTTGTAACACTTTTGCTTACAACATACGCAAAAGCCGATACCCGCCTGATCCGCAACCTGGACATCTGGGATATATGGACATTCAATTACAATGCCTCGCACTGGATGGAACAGGGTAACCTGGGCAAAGGCGCATCCATGTACGGTGATCGGGATGTACCCATTACCCAACTCCCGGCGGCCCTTGAAGGAGCCGACTGGATCCAGACGGCCTACGGATCAAAAAACTTTACCGGTAAGCGGCTCGCTACCTTCCAGTGCAATGAAGACGCAGACGTATATATTGCATACAACACGCAACAAACGGTTTTACCAGCCTGGCTCGGCACTTACAAAAAAACAAACGAGGTCATTTACAATAGCCTGGGCGCCCGGTTTGAACTGTATCGCAAACGGTTTAACAAACAGGACACAGTATCGCTGGGACAAAATGGCAATACCAATGCCCTCATGTATATCGTAATTGTAAAAAACGTAAGAACATTGGACAAAAGTGCCCGGCCGGCCGGTAAACTGTTTGATATCACGCGGTATGGCGCCAAAGGCGACGGAACAACAGTAAATACAACAGCGATACAGCAGGCCATAGATGCCTGCGCCCATGCCGGAGGAGGAACGGTCTATATTCCAAATGGTATTTTTGTTACCGGAACTCTGGAGCTCCGGAGCAATACAACGCTTTGGGTGGCAGCGGGAAGCATCCTGCGCGGATCTGCCAATAAAACAGATTATCCGGAGAAGAAATGCAGCTTTGCCTATTTCAGGTCCAATGAACATTTCCAGCTTCTTTATGCAGAAAAGCAGCAACATATCCGCATAACCGGCGGCGGTATCATAGATGGTTACTCCCACGGCGACGGCTGGCCCTGGAAGGGAAAGTCGAACGAATGGGAACGCCCCCGCCTCATCCGGATGGTAGAATGCAGCAATATACAAACAGATAACATTACCCTTATCCGGAGCGCTAACTGGACACAATTATACGAGGCCTGCGACGATCTGAAACTGGAAAATGTACGGGTGCGTTGTTACACCGGTCAGCATAACCAGGACGGCATTGATATCAGCAGCTGTAACCGGGTATCCATCAAAAATTTTTATTCCATGAGCGGCGATGATGCCATTTGTATGAAAGCCATGTCGCAGAAGCCTACGGAAAATGTAAAGATCGACGGTGTGATTGCCCGTTATGCCAATTGCCATGCCATCAAGATAGGCACCGAAACACATGGCGCCGTTCAGAACATTCACGTTACAAACGTAGTAGCCAATGCCCGCTACGGCATTGCCATAGAGTCGGTGGACGGGTCAACTGTGGACGGCGTTACGTATGAGAACTTCCTGCTTACCGACTGCAGCACCCCGCTTTTTATACGGCTGGGTGAGCGCGGCCGTACCTATGCCGGGGGGCCTGCCAAAGCCCCGCTTGGTTCCATGAAGAATATTACCATCCGCAATATTACCAATACCGGTATCCGGTATGTGGAAGAACGTAACGGGCCTGGTGTAGGCGCTGCTATTGGCGGGTTACCCGATCGTAAGATCGAGAACCTGCTTATTGAAAACTGTAATTTCCTGTTTTATGGTACCATACAGGATTCCGCCTATGTGTTCCAGGAAGTACCGGAGAACCGCAACAAATACCCGGAGTTCAATATTTATGGTACCTGTCCCGCATATGGCCTTTACACGCGGCATATAAAGGGATTGACCATCCGTAATGTAAAGCTGCGGCTGAAGCACCCGGATATACGCCCCGCCATCGTATTGGACGATGTGGAGCAATACCGGCTTTCAAAAGTGGATGCGGAATCGTTTCCCATAACCCTGCCATTTAAATTATGGAACAAGCAAAAGGGCGAACTAAAAGCGGAGCTATAAGGCCCGCAAACGCTGCACAACACAACCGGTCTGTTACCGGATACGTCTACCTGAATGATGCTGATTAATCTAAAAAAAAATGAAACAACTCAACCTGAAATTATTTTTGATCCCCTTCCTGTTCCTGCCCTGTTATACATTACAAGCCACCCCGGTGCAGCACGCAGCTGCCAAGAAAGCCGTGGATCCAGCTGCATCACCCCGTATTACCAAGATCATAAACCGGGAATGGACCTTCAATTATTTTCCTGAAGAGAAAGCCGATAAAAAAGGTTGTGAGCAGCCGGGCTTTGACGACAGCAAATGGCCGGCGGTAGCGGTTCCCCATACCTGGAGCACTTATGAAACTACCGGTGAGCGCCATCCCTTTATCCGCAACCCTTCAGACAAGGACAATCCCTACTGGTGGAAAGGCTGGGGCTGGTACCGGAAACGTTTTTCCATCGATCCCCCCCAAAAAGGGAAACGGATCTTCATCGAATTTGAAGGTGTTCAGAAATATTGCAAAGTGTACATCAACGGCAAATACATAGGCGATCATAAAGGCGGATACGGTTCTTTTGATTTTGACCTTACCGATGAAATCCAATGGGGCAAAGAAAACGTACTGGCCTTAGCTGTTAATAACGACCTGGTTGACCGGTACAGCATCGCTCCCATGCGGGCGGGGAACTTTGATGTTTATGGCGGCATTTACCGGGATGTAAGCCTGGTGATCAAATCCCCGGTATACATTCCCATGCAGGGATCTGCCAGCCACGAAGGCGGAACCTTTATTACCACTCCAAGCCTGGCAAAAAACAATGGGAAGGAAGGTGTGGTAAGGGTACAAACCTATGTAAAGAACGACCTGAAGGAAAGCCGGACCATCCGCGTAAAAACGATTATAACCGATGCACAGCAAAAACCGGTTGTGAGTTTTGAAAAAACAGCTACGTTAAAACCCGGGGAATTGGCTAATGTGGATCAAACCAGCCCGGTGATCCAAAACCCAAACCTCTGGTCGCATGAATCACCTTACCTCTATACGGTTGTTTCCGAAGTTTATGATGGGAATGCCCTGGCAGATACCTATACCAGTCCGCTCGGTTTCCGTTGGTTTTGGTGGGATTACAAGGAGAACTTCCTTTACGTGAACGGGAAAAAAATGGTGATCCATGGTGGCAACCGTCACCAGGAATACGCCTGGCTGGGCGATGCCATCCCAAAATGGATCACCGAAATGGATTATAAGGATATGGCAGAAAACCTCAATTATAATTTTATGCGCACGGCACATTATCCCAACGACAAGCGGGTATACCAGCTTACTGATCAATACGGGATCGCTATAGATGAGGAACTGCCCAATATCAAGAACCAGGTATTTGACAAAGAAACACAGCAGCAGATGCTGAAAGAAATGATCCGGCGCGACCGGAACCATCCCAGTATCATGCTCTGGAGCATGGGCAATGAAACCAACCATGCAGCCGACTCCAAATGGACGTTAGATGAGGATACCACCCGCATCATAACAGCCAGGAGGGTATTGGAAGGATCGCAGGGATTGTATGCGCCCCATTCTGACGAGAACCTGGGCATTGAAAGCCTGCTGCGCTGTAATATCCGCGGCTGGTATAATAAAGATGTAAAAGATATGGAGCCTTCCGATGGTCAACACGCCGGTACCGAAGAACAGCAGCACCAGCTGCTCATCAAAAGCAACCGCCTGGGCACCGGCAATCTTTGTACCTGGCTTTATGCCGATCATGGTGCCGACCGGGAATACCTCAACAGCCCGCTAAAGCACATCAACCCCAAGGGCTATGTAGACCTGTACCGGCAGCCCAAATACTCCTACTATCTCTGGCAGGCCAATTACTTAACCAGACCCATGGTATGGATCATGCCGCATTACTGGAGAAGCCGGTACCTGGGGCAGAAAAAAGATATCGTAGTGGATGGCAGTTGTGAAACCGTGGAGCTGTTTGTAAACGGCAAGAGCAAGGGCGTGCAGCATCCGGATAAAGAGAATTTCCATTCCGTTGTTTTCAAAAACATAGAAATAGTAAAAGGCGAGATCAAAGCCATCGGGAAAAAAGGCGGGCAAACCGTTACTTCTGTCATTCAAATGGCAGCAGCGCCTGCCCGGCTTACGCTTAAAGCCAGTCACACTTCTGTACCCGCAGCTAAAAACAGCGTGATCATCATTACCGCCAATATCGTTGATCAAAACGGGGTTCCGGTATTGGGCGCCAATAACCCGCTTAAATGGAGTGTGAAAGGCCCCGCTACACTGGTAGGTCCGGAAAGTTATACCAGCGACATCGATAGTCATGAGCAAATGGATGGTACCCTGTATACCGATGCTCCGGTCACCAATGTGATCCGTTCCAATGGTCAGCCCGGCGAGATCCTGGTGACCCTGCAATCGCCCAATCTCAGCTCTGCTACTATAAAGATCAATGCGGTAACAGATACATATGCCATTGCTGAAATAGCAGAGCCTAAACTGTCGGATGCCGGAAGAGCGGCTGTTGCGCAAAACCCCGAATCCGGCAACACCGTAAACAGCAAGATCCCGGTAGTGATCAAAGAGACCGTTGATGAATTTGAGATGCCGGGCAAAACCCTGGAAGCCTACACATCGTTCATCACCGGTTATATGGCAAAGAAAAATCCGTCGGCAGATATCACCAGTATTGAATTCAAAGCCCTGGCAGGCTTGTTTGCTTCCCATATGCAGAATAACTACGGTCGACTGGTGGCTGATGATTATAATTTTAATATCGAACACTTTAATAAAGCCGCTTATTTAGCAAAAGTAATCTCCGCTACGCTCCTTCCGGACCTGTTTAAAGAAGGGTTGCGCCGGTATTATGCCCAGGCAATTATTGTAAAAGGAGATGATAAGAATGTGCACACGGAAGAGAAAAGGATAAAAAGTATTCCCGCCAAAGGAAAACTGATCGTTGTAGGAAAACCAGTAGCCGGAAATACCACTGTCCAATATATGTCCACCAATGACCTGGAACAGCTCATAAGAAAAATATACCCCGAAGCAGCAGGTATGAGCGATGAAGAACGCCTGGACCTGGCGGTATACCTGGCACAGATCAATCCCTATATTGGCAGAACCACCGTAAGCAGCCAGATCCGCAAACAGGATAAAAAGACAGCGGAACATTTTACCATCCGCGAAAACGAACCGGTGTGGTTCCCGGATTATGATACCACCCTTAAAAAAACAAAAAAGAAAAAATGAACATGATCAATACAAGTCGCTTATTATTCCTGCTCACAGTACTTTCCTTCTCCGTTCCCGGATACGCCGGTAAGAATACGGAGATTCATGTACTTCCGGTTGAAAAAACAGCAAAGCAAAGTACCCTGTTCTCTGTTTCGGTAAAGGGGCAGCCATTATTTACGCAGACTTTTAAGGACATTCACTATGTACATTTTGAGCATAACAAAAGCATCTCCATAGAGATCCGGTCAACTCAACCCGTAACCAGCTTTGAAGTAGCGCCCAAAACAAAAGTGCATGGTGCTGCAAAAAAAGGGAACAGCATTACCCTTAATATAGCCGGGCCCGGTTACTATATTGTTACCGTAAACCATAAAGAGCGGTTGTTTATTTTAACAGACAATATCCAAAAGGACATTGCCCAAAATAAAGAAGTGGTCAGCGTGATGCAATTTGCCCCGGACAGTACCGGTGCGCAGGTAACTACCCGGGCGCTCCAGGAGGCCATCGACAAAACCGCGGCAACCGGTAAGATTCTTTACTTCCCCGCCGGTATCTATAAAACAGGGACCCTCCGGGTAGGCAGCAACGCCAACATCTTCCTGGCTCCCGGTGCGATGATCAAAGGTTCAGAAAAAAGAGAAGACTATCCTGCAGACGATCATAAAAAAGAATCGGATCATGTAAATGACAAAGCGCATTTTACAGACAATGGGGAGTGGATGACGTTTAGCCGGCTCATCCTCATCGACAATGCCACCAATGTAAAGATATGGGGACGTGGCATTATTGATGGCAATGGAGCCGTGGTAAGGGCGCAGGGTAAACCGGCCAACCTCATCCGCATACGCCATTCCAAAAACGTACTCCTGGATGGCATTGAGCTGCGCGATCCCGCTTGCTGGAATACCCATATCCTCTATTCGGACGGTGTAACCATCCGGAACATCAAAATGCTCAACGACCGGGATGTGGCCAATACCGACGGCTTTGATCCCGATGCTTCCAAAAATGTACTGATCGAAAATTCCTTTGCTTATTGCAGCGATGATAATGTAGCCATAAAAACAACCAACAATGGCAATCTTCTGCAGGACATTGACGGCATTACCGTGCGCAACAATGTTTTTTTAACCAAGAAATCGGCATTGAAAGTAGGTACGGAAACCAAAGGAGCCCGGATGCGGAATATCTTATTTGCCAATAATTATGTGGCAGAAGCAGACCGTGGACTGGTATTGTATTGTTATGATGGCGCGCTGTTTGAGCACATCCGCTTTGAGAACAATTATTTTGAAAAAGGGCTTCAGACAAAAAATCTGAAGGCCATCCATTTCCAGATCAAAGAGCGCAACGGGAAAGGACAGATCCGGAATGTGCTTATAAAAAATTGTGATTTTGCCGCTTCTTTTTCAACAGCAGCAGAAATTGTAGGGCTGGATCCGCAACACACCATCGATGGCATTTTGTTTAAGAATGTGCGGATGGGCGGCACACTGCTGTTATCACCAAAAGATCTTTCTGCCACCACCAATCCATTTGTTAAAAACATCCGCTTTGAAAAATAAATACATCCTTGCATGGCTGGCCGGCTGTTTATGGATTACCGGGGTGGCCAAAGCCCAGTCCGTTATCCGCCCAGTAACCCATTACGATATGCCTGGCAGGTTCAGCGTGCAGGCCAATGGCACAACGCTTCCGGTTGCCGGCTACAAGGATGTGGAATACGCCGCCTTTCAGCAACAAGGCCCGCTGCAGTTTACCGTGCACAGCAGTGATTCCATTGCGGCCTTTACCATCAGCCCGCTTTCAAAGAACATAGCCGGCCGGAAAACGGATGCCCATACATTACAGTTTACATTACCGGAGCCTGCTTACACTGTAGTGACCATCAACAAAACGCAGCGCCTGTTCTTATTTGGAGACCCGGTGTTAAACCCGGTAACCACACCCTATATTTCCGTTCTTGATTATAAAGCAGATGCCACGGGCAAACAGTTGAGTACCGGGGCCATTCAAAAGGCAATAGCAGCTGCTTCCCGCAGCGGGAAGACCCTTATTTTCCCTCCGGGCATTTACCGCTCAGGCAGGCTCACCATTCCTTCCAACACCCATATCCGCATGGAGGCCGGGGCCTTATTAAAAGCGGCCGATGATCTTGCGGATCTTCAGCTGCCTGCCCAACAAAAGCCCCGGGGGTTTATCCATATTGAAAACGCCGAAAACGTTTCCATTACCGGGGCGGGCACTATTGATGGCAACGGTCGCCTGTTGCGCACCCGGTTCGGGGACGAAGCCCGTATCCGCCTGCTGCTGATCCAATCTTCCCGCAACGTGGTCATCAGCGGCATCATCCAACGGGACCCGGGGTCCTGGAACACGCAGATCCTCCACTCAGGCCTGGTAAGGTTCTCCCGGGTAAAACAATTGAATGATGCGGCGCTGCCCAATACCGACGGGTTTGACCCCGATGCTTCTACTCAGGTTACCATTGAAAACTGTTTTGGTTATTGCGGTGATGATAACGTGGCCATAAAAATCACCCGGGAACAGGCCCATCAAAACAGAACAGCTGATATTATCGTGCGCAACTGTGTTTTCCTGACCCGTAAATCATCCCTTAAAGTAGGCACCGAATCCCGGGGTGCGCTTATTGAAAATATCCTGTTTGAGAACAATGATGTGCTGCTCTCCGACAGGGGCATGGCCCTGTACTGTTCCGATGGTGCAACCTATCAGCACATTACCTATCGCAACAACCGGTTTGAGGAAAACTACCCGGATGCCAAAAGAATGGGCTTCCAGTTTGTGATCAACAAACGAATGCCTCAAAGCAATGCCGGTATCATCAAAAATGTATTACTGGAAAACAATCATTTTTATACAACCTTTCCCCACCCTTCTGAAGTTAAAGGGCTCGACAACCATCACCGGGTTGAGGTACAGATCAAGGGACTCACCATCGCAAAGCAAAAGATCACACAACTTAACGGTATTGTTGTGGCTACGGATGCAGCCGTTTCAATAGAATGATATGATGAACCATTTTAACCGCAGAACCTTTATAAAAAATACGGCGCTGGCTTCCGCCTCGCTGGTACTTACGGCCGATAAAAAAGCGATACAGGCACGTACCGGCGGCAAGCTCTTAAACGCATATTATCTGCGCGCTCATATGTATACCATTGTTCCCCGGCAGGTTCAGGAAGATATGAAATGGATGGCCGGTCACGGCACGGATGTGGTCAGTATCGGCATCCTGGAGCAGGACCTGCATTCGGCCGTTGAGAACGTCCAGATCATTGCAGAAGCTGCAGCCAAAGCGGGACTGGGTCTGTACGTGGTGCCCTCCCGCTGGGGGGGTATGCTGGCCGGCGCTCCTAAAGTTCCCAGTGTTTTTTCTGTTTTAAACCCGCAGACCTGGATCTTAAAAAAAGACGGTCGCCCCGCTACCAATAATATTACAGGTGTCATCAGCAGCGTGCACTACCCGGAGACAATGGACTTTTTTAAAAGCTCCATCGATAAGATCATGAGCCTTTGGAAGGTGAACGGCATTATATGGGATGAACCCAAATCCTTTGTGATGGATTATTCACCCGCAGCCCTTGAAAAACTGGGAGCCACCGCCACTTTACAGGACCATGTAAAAGCCGTTATCCGTTTTTACGCGCAGGTCAACGATCACATCAAACAAAAATACCCGCAGGTTGCTACTTCCATGTTTGGGTACGCGAACTTTGAAGACTTGATCGTGCACGAAGCCGCACAAACAAAAAACCTGGACTACTTTGGTTGCGACGGGCGTCCCTGGCGTAATGAGGACGGCGGCAAACAGGAAGGCGCGGGAAAAGTACTGTTAGGCGCCGGCGAACGCTTTCTGGAAGCCGCACACCGGCAAAATAAAAAAAGCCTGTGGCTGATAGAAAACCACAATATGGACGATGCGGACGTTGCGCTGATGGAGAAGCGTTTTCCGGAACTGCTGTCAAAGAATATAGATCAGCTGATCTACTATTATTATCCCCGCAATATCCGTAATCCGGATAAGGCCATGAAAATAATCGGCCGGTATATAAAAAAGTTCAAATAAAAGCTATGAAACAGTTTTGTTTTTTAATCGCGTTCACTATAGGTATTACCACCCATGCGCAATGGAAGGCTTATAGCCCAACACCAGGTATGATCAAAAGCAGCGCGTTCAGATTACTTGTTAACGGAACCGAAGTGCCCGTAGAAGCTTTTAAAGATATTCATTATGCTCGCTTTGTTATAGAGGGAAAGATAACCGTTGAAGTACAGGTAGCTGCTGATGTTCCCAATTTTACGCTAAGCCCCCGGAGCTATAACATAGCAGTAGAGCAAGCCGGCAATAAGCTGCGTTTTTCGATAGACCGGCCGCGGAAGCTGATCCTGCAGGTAGGGCCTCAGCAGCAAAAGCTGTTCCTGTTTGCTGACGCACCGGAGCAAGACGCTCCGCAATTGACCGGAAAAAATGTGATCAATGTAATGGATTTTGTTACTGATGCCAGCGGCCGCACCCTGCAGACCCAACAGCTGCAGAAGGCGATTGATAGAGCAGCTGCCCTTAAAGCGATCCTGTATGTACCCAACGGAACCTATCGCACCGGCACATTGGTGTTGCGCCGGGATGTACAGCTTTATCTCCGGGATGGGGCATTGATACAGGGATCGGATGATATTAACGACTACAACGATAACGGTGACAATAAAACCGGGGTCATTACCCGGGGCCGCGGGGCCCTTATTTATTTTGACCGGGCCGATGATGCAAAAATTTACGGGCGGGGTGTGCTGGCCATATCGGGCACCGCCATCAAAAACAAAACAGGCATTAAAATACGCGTCATCAATGTACGAAGCAGCAACAATGTGACTATAGAGGATATCATTATCCGCGATTCCGGCGGGTTTACCGTGCACCTGCAAAACTCCAATAAGCTTTTAATGAAAGGATATAAGATCATCAACGATATTACACTGCCCAATGAAGACGGTACGGACCCTGATGGATGCAATGGTGTAGTGATCGATGATGTATTTATGTACACCTCTGATGATGCCATTGCGGTAAAGGCCGATCATCAGCCCTGCGAAAACATCCTGGTACAAAACTGTGTGTTTTGGACGGTCAAATCGGCCCTTAAAGTAGGCTCCGATCCTGCTTTTGGAGCAAAGAATATAACCTTCAGCAACAATGATGTGGTGCATGCCGACCGCGCCCTGGCCGTTTATGCCAGTGCCGGAAAGGTAGATGGTGTCCGTTTCATCAACAATAAATCCGAATTTATCGGAGGCAATGCCAAGCGGCAACTGATCGTTTTCCAGGTAAGCAATGCCAAAGAGGACAATACGGATACCCGGCGCCGTGGCATCGGGTCTATTAAGAATATAGAAGTGATCAACTATACGGCCTACCACCAAAGTGAACGCCCCAGCCTTATTTCAGGAACAGTAGCCAAAGACGGCACCCTTCATAAAGTTTCCGGCGTGTTGTTCCAAAACCTGGTCATCGAAGGAAAAAAATGCCTGTCGCCACAGGAAGCCCGTATCATTACCACTCCCAAACAATTGCCGGCAGATCCCAATATCCCGGACAAGGACCAAAAAGCCACGCCGTTAAAGAAACCGTTGGAGGCAACGGAAAATATTCGGTTTTTATAAATAATCTTCATTGCCATGATCATAAAGAAAGTAACTCCCATTTTGTTATGGATGCTTCCGTTCCTGGAAGCCGGCGCACAAAGCCCTGAAGCAGTGTACCAGCAACCGTTAAAAACAGTCCTGGAAAAGATCCAGCAACAGTATAAGGTAACGCTGGTTTATGAAGATAAAAATATAAAGGACAAAGTCGTTAATTATGCCACCTGGCGCCTGGTACCGGATGTAAAAACCACGCTGGATAATGTGCTGAAACCGTTGGACCTGGTATATAAACAAAAGGGGAGCAATGAATTTGAGATCTCTAAATACGAGTACTTCAGGCGTTCTGAAGCCGAGGGACGGCAGCACCTGGACCAGCTCCTGAAACAGTATACGGATGCCACTGCTTTTGACCAACGCAGGACCGGTCTCAGGGCTTCTATTTTTGCGGCATTGGGGATACAACCACAGTTGGAGCGCCCGCCTTTACATACCATTACCGGTGCTAAAAGAAAGATGAAAGGCTATACCGTAGAAAATGTTGCCTTTGAAAGCCTGCCGGGTTATTATGTTACAGGAACACTTTACACCCCCGATCACATAAAGGGAAAGATACCGGTGATCCTATCGCCGCACGGGCATTTTTACAATAAGATTGACGTATCCATTCCTAATGAAAGAGGCCGTTACCGGCCGGATATGCAATACCGATGCGCGGCACTGGCGAAGATGGGCGCTGCTGTATTCAGCTATGATATGTATGCCTGGGGCGAGTCCGTGCTGCAAACCGGCAACAAATCCTGGCATCGCACCGGCTTTGCCCTTGCCATGCAAACCTGGAACAGCATGCGGGTACTCGACTTCCTGCTGGGCCTTTCCTATGCAGATCCTGCCCGGGTGGGCATTACAGGAGCATCGGGCGGCGGCACCCAAACCTTCTTACTGGCGGCACTGGACGACCGGGTTACAGCAAGTGCGCCGGTGGTAATGGTTTCCTCTGCATTTTATGGAGGATGCCCCTGCGAAAGCGGTTTGCCCATTCATGAAGGATGTAACGAAGTAAAAACCAATAATGCAGAGATTGCGGCGCTGTTTGCCCCCAAACCACAGTTGGTGATCTCCGATGGAAACGACTGGACGCAATCTGTACCCGGTACCGACTTCCCTTACCTGCAAACTGTTTATGGCTTTTATAACCAGCGCCCGGCCGTCCGCAATGTGCACCTGCCCGATGATGAGCACGATTATGGTTTTTCAAAAAGAGTACCCATGTACCGGTTCTTTGCAGACGTATTTGGTTTAAATATAAAACCGCTGCTCAATGCCGCCGGAAATATCGACGAAAGCAATATTACCATTCAACCCGCAGAGCAGTTGTTGTCATTTGGTCCGGATGGGAAACTGCCGTCCGGCGCTTTACATACACATGCCGCAATTGTAGCTGCTTTTAACCGGTTTCACCAGGCACATCACCCTGCAGGAAATTAATCCAAACCAGCCTCAAGCTGTTCCTAAAGTTCGGAATGCTTTCAACTGTTGTTCGACGCCTGTTTATTATAATCTACGGGAAAATATTTTTACATTTTGTATAAAAAAAATGGGAAAAAGTTTTGACAGGAAAAAAGCATAGCCTATATTTGCACTCCCAACGGAAATAATACAAGAATCAGTATCTCAGTTGGTTAGAAAGAAAGTTCTTTATTAAAAATAGTTGGATCGGTAGTTCAGTTGGTTAGAATGCCGCCCTGTCACGGCGGAGGTCGCGGGTTCGAGTCCCGTCCGGTCCGCAAAAGCTCCTTTTTAAGGGGCTTTTTTTATGCCCATAACCGGATGACAATATCAATACCAACAACTATGTATCGGATCCGGTTGAATACCTGGATGTTTATAAATTAAGGATAAATTTTAGCGGGTCTCAACAGGAAAAGGCGCAGGAAATACGCTCCCGCGGGATAAAAACTAGGAATCCGGTTGGCATAATAAAAGAAAAATTGCGCTTTCATATATAGCACAACCTGTCTTTGGCAACCTGGCAGCTTCCAAGGTATTGGATTTTATACAATCAAAAATGCTACCGTTAAAATAAGGAGCCTTATAACTCCCGTACCCGGATATTGCGGATCCGCACCTCTGAATCGTGTCCCAGAAACGCAATATGTCCTTTTTCATATAACAACCGGGGATCCTTAGCCAGCGTAGCTGCCGGCAATGCCTTTACATCGGTGTCGAGAATGGTTTCCCCGTTCAGTACAATTTTTATTTTAGAACCCCGTACCGTAACCTCCTGGAAGTTCCACTCCCCTGTGGGCTTTAACCCCTTCCGCTTTGCGGGCACATATCCATACAGTGATCCATGGTACTGGTAGGGTTTGAGCGCCTTGTATACCGCAGCATCATTATCCAGGATCTGCAATTCGATTCCGTCATAGCCCTTGGCACCTTCTACCAGTTTATGATGAAAGCCCAGGCCATTATTTGCCGCCGGCGTCAACAGGAACTCAAAGCGAAGGATACAATCGCGGTATTCGTTCCGGCTGTATAAATTGCCATAACCTTTTGTTTTTTTAACAATGGCATTTTCACGCACTTCATACTGGTTATTTCCATCGATCCAGTTGTTTAATGAATGGCCGTCAAACAAGGATACGAACCCCTCCTTCTGCTCTTTTCGGGATAATACATTTACATCCGCCCCGGCCGAAGGAGCGTTTTTGGGGGAACAACTAAATAGGGTAAACCCGATTAACAACAGCAAGAGGTTTTTTGGGGTGCAAATGCTCATAACAAAGTTTTGATGATATAGATATAAACGTAGACAATACTTATAGCAATCATTATGCTTTCATCCGTTGCTGCATGACCTCATACAGGATCATGCCGGTGGCAACCGATACATTCAAGCTTTCAAACTGGTTCTGCATGGGAATAGAAATGGCGGTATCGCATATTTTCAGCAGGGCCGGGTAGATCCCCTTCTCTTCGCTTCCCATTACAATAGCGGCCGGGACGCTAAGATCGGCCTTGGCCACGGGAATCGCCGCTTCCATGGCACTGGCAAATACCGTAACACCATTCAGGTGCAGTTCATCAACGGCTTTCATCAGACTGTTGACCCTGCATACGGGAATTTTTTCCAAGGCTCCGGCGGAGGTCAGGATCGCATCATCGTTCAAAGCGCCTACCCCTTTATCCGGTATAATGATCCCCTGCACCCCGCAACACCAGGCGGTGCGGGCAATGCCGCCAATATTGCGTACATCTGTAATACCGTCCAGTATTAAAAATAACGGAACCGTACCGCTCTCGATCACAAAAGAAAGCAGGTCCTGCAGGTTCTGGTAAATGATCTTTGACTTTTGCGCCACCACTCCTTCATGGTTGCCTACATTAAAATGCGCCAGCCGGGCCGCAGGCACATAGTTTACCGGTACCTGTTTGGCAGCCGCCAGCCGGCGGATATCCCCCGTTACCGGGTCTTTCAATTGCTGGTCAAGATAGATACGGTCCAGTGCATCGCCCTGTTCCAGCGCCTGCAGTATGGCTTCCCGGCCAAAAACCAGGCTGGACTTCTTGGGTCTTTGTTGTTTTTTTCTAAAATCTTTCACCACGCAAAGAAAAGAAAACCCGTCTTAAAAATTCATTTTTAATACCGGCGATTTTTGATCCCACTCCAATATCCACTGCAGGAACTTAACAGCCAGTATCACCAGCAGTACCAACACGGCTCCCGCCACCAGCAAAACCGTAAGAATAACCGATCCTGCACTGCCCTTATGTTTCCCTTCCGTATAGTGTTCTGTAAGCAGCTTCAGGTTGCGGGTATTGGCTTTATAAACAAAATCGAAGACCCATCCCAGTACGGGGATGGCGCCCACAATCGCATCGAAGGTGGCGTTCACCACCATTTTGGCCACCAGCTTGCCCGATGCGCCATACTGCGCCATGGTAATGATGAGCCCGATCGACATCAGGTAGCCGCTTACATCGCCCAGCACCGGTATAAAATTTAAAATCGGGTCCAGTCCGAATTTAAAGCCGCCAACCGTAAACTGCTCGTCCATCAGTTTGCTGATCGTTCTTACTGTTTTCAAGCGGGGATCCGTAGCCACCGCTATCTCCCCTGGGGATAATGACCGGTTTCGACGTTTTATCATTGCTCTATAAGATATTTATTTGCACGGGCAACTATACCAGCATGCCCTGGTACTGCAGCAACGCTGCCTTCTGAAAAGCAGCCACGGAAATCGCATCGGTAATCACACCTGTTTCCACCATTTCCAGGGCCTCATCTAACGGAAGTTTGCGAATGGTGAGCTGTTCGGTTTCCTCCGGATCGGGCGTTTTCTGAACCAGGCCGGTAGCCAGGTATATGATCGCCAGCTCATCCGATACCGAATTGGATAAATGCATACGCAGCAACTCCTTCCAGTGCAATGCTTCCAATCCGGCTTCTTCCAGCAGCTCCCTCCGGGCACTTTCAAGCGGATCACTCCCTTCCGGACATCCGCCTTCGGGGATCTCCCAGGTATAGGCATCAATGGCAAAACGGTATTGCCCGATCAGGTAGGTATGCTGATCCTTGTCCAATACCAGGATCCCGATGGCAATATTCTTAAAATGCACTTTTCCATAGATCCCCTTTCCTCCCGCAGGATTGATCACATCAAATTCCGTTACATTGATCCAGGGATTATCATATACTTCCTGTTTTCCCAATACCTTCCATGGATTTTCCATCGTCATCACGCCTGTTTTTTGAATGCTAAAATTAACGATTATTATTCCAGTAAGCGGCCTAAAACCGGGCCAAACTAACCGGGACCGTTTATCATTTATAAAAACTAAATGACAAATCTGAAAAACGCCGGCTCCGTTTATAACAATAATTCAGTTAGTTTTGCGTATTAATAGTGAACAACTTAACACTTTAAAAATAATGATTATGAAAAAAGTTTTCTTCTCCGCCGGTGTTGCCGCCCTGCTTGTACTGGGATCCTGCGGAAACAACGCTTCGGAAAAAAGCGGAGCCGACTCTACCGCAGCAGCCCAGCCGGATACAACAACACCAGCAGCCCCTCAAACCCCTGCTCCCGAAGGAACAGCAGTAGCTGTGGCCAACTTACAGCTGACCAGCGACAGCACCCGGAATATCGGAACTGCAAAATTTTATAAGCTGGGCGATGGAAAGATCCGCCTGGACCTGGAGATTAATATGAAAGAAAGGGCCGACAGCAATGTGGCTGTACATTTTCACGAGCATGGGGATTGTGGTATGAAGGGTGAAAACTCACATGGTCACTGGAATCCAACAAAATCAAATCACGGTCAATGGGGTTCTGCTTCTTTCCACTCCGGTGATATCGGCAACATCCAACTGGATGCATCCGGCCACGCAACAAAAAGCGTAACCACTGATCTGTGGAGTGTGGAACCAGGCGAGAAAGAAATCATCGGACGAGCCATTATCGTACATGGCGGTACAGATGATTACAAAACCCAGCCCACCGGGAACAGCGGTCCCCGCGTAGGATGTGGGGTGATCACCAAGCTTTAATCAACCATTTTTTATTTACAGAGGCGGTCTCAGATTTGAGACCGCCTTTTTTTATGAGGCAGAATAAAAATTTTAATGCCACAAATAAATCACTCAGCAACCTGTTGCATGATTTTTTTCCCGCTGCCAGTTCCTGTTTAGCAGACCAACGGTATTCCCAGGAATTGTTTAACTTGTAGCATATGAAAAAGATCCTTCTTTTCGGGGCCGGCAAATCGGCAACGGTGTTGATCCGTTACCTGCTGGATCATGCAGCACAGGAGCACTGGCAGCTGACCATTGCCGAAGCAAACCTTGAACTGGCACAAAGCAAGCTCAACAATCATCCGGCAGGAAAAGCCGTGGCCGTACATACAGAAGATGCATCGCTAAGAAAATCGCTGATCACCGAAGCCGATATCGTTATTTCAATGCTGCCACCGGCCCTGCATATGCTGGTAGCCCGGGATTGCCTGGATATCGGCCGCAACCTCTTAACCGCTTCTTATATCGACGAAGCCCTGCTTCAGCTAAAAGAAACGATTGAAGCAAGGCAGCTTTTATTTCTTTGTGAAATGGGATTGGATCCCGGTATTGATCATATGAGCGCCATGCAGCTCTTTGATCGCATCCGCAACAAGGGTGGCATCATCACCGGCTTTCAATCGCATTGCGGAGGACTGATCGCCCCAGAGCATGATAACAATCCCTGGCACTACAAGATCAGCTGGAATCCCCGGAACATTGCGCTGGCGGGCGCTGCTGGCGCCGTTTATAAAGAAAACGGAGCAGTAAGAGAAATTCCTTATCACACTGTTTTTGAAAACTGTCCCATACTCCATATCCCATCCCTGGGAAACTGGGCCTGTTATCCTAACCGCAATTCGCTCACCTATATCCCGGTATACCAGTTGGAATCGGCGGCCACTGTTATCCGCACTACCCTCCGGCATCCCGATTTTTGTATTGCCTGGAACTTTATTATAAAGGCCGGACTGTCTACAGTTACCGATACCACACTTGTTACCAGCTACCGGGGCCGGTCTGTTGCGGAATGGTTTACGGCCTGTTTAAATTTTTATACGCGTTGCCAAACCTTTAATGATTTTTTAAACCGCTATGTACCGGAAGCGCAGCAACAACTGGTAAATACCCTGTTCCGCTACCTGGGTTTACTGGATGCCGTTCCCATTCCGCCGCAGGCCGTTGTGTCTGCCGACATTCTTCAATACCTGATGGAAACCAGGCTGGCATTGGCCCCCGGCGACCACGATATGATCCTTATGGTGCATGCGGTCACCTACCGGCTGCAGGAGCAGGAACGAAAGATAACCAGCACTCTGATCGTAAAAGGTACCGATGCCGGGCATACGGCCATGGCTAAAACAGTAGGCCTCCCATTGGGCATCGCCACGAAGCTGATTTTAAGGGGACAGATCCGGACAACCGGGCTGCAGATCCCGGTCATAAAAGAAATTTATACGCCCATCCTCGCCGAACTGGAACAAAACGGGATCCGGTTTACTGAAGAAGATCTTTGATAATGAACCGCGATCAAAATTGTCATTATAGCATTTCATTAAGCAGCCGGTATGCAGCACGTGAGTTCTTCTAATATAGGAGTCCAAAAAGGACAATGGTATTCATAAACAATATCCAAATACAAAGCCTGACGGGCCCAAAACCATTTCGCCTGTTTTGTTTCCATCGGAACAATCTATTGGTAGCGGGGTTACGGCCGAAGATCATTGGGTGTGCCGTAGGTACACCCGATAAAGATAATATTGACGCCGGTTCGTTATGAACTTCCAACCGGCCGTTGAGGATCGAAGGGCCATCATAATAAAAAAGGCCTCCATCAGGAGACCTCTACAAATAATATCAACAGCGGTATTAACCAGCAATAGCTGCCATCAGCTGATCGATATGCGCTTCATGCGCCTGGCTGACAGGTACTACCGGCAACCGCATCACATTCTTGCAATAGCCCATTTTATTCAGCACATATTTTACACCGGAAGGGCTTCCTTCTTTAAACAGCGCATCTACCATATCCAGGTATTTCAAATGCAGGGGGCGTGCTTCTTCAAATTTACCCGCCAGGCAAAACCGCACCATCGCTGCATATTCCTTTGGATAGGCGTTGGCTACTACGGAAATCAATCCGCTGGCACCGCAGGCGATCATCGGAAGCGTAATGGCATCGTCACCGCTGATTAGCATAAAGTCTGCCGGCTTGTTCTTCATGATCTGGTTGACCTGCTCAAAACTGCCGGAGGCCTCTTTTGTAGCAAAGATATTTTTACAATCATGTGCAATGCGTAGGGTTGTTTCAACCGATACACTCATCCCGGTACGGCCCGGTACGTTGTACATAATGATGGGCAGCGGCGCCGCATCATTCAATGCTTTATAATGCTGGTAAATCCCTTCCTGCCGTGGCTTATTGTAATAAGGCGACACAGAGAGGATGGCATCATAACCATCCAGCTTCATATTTTCAAAGGCCTCCAATACCTCACGGGTATCATTGCCCCCCACACCGGCCACCAGCGGCACCCTGCCGGCAGTTACCTGCTTTACAAAATCGAATACTTCCTGCTCTTCTTCGCGGGTTTGTGTAGCACTTTCACCCGTTGTACCTATCGCAACAAGGTACTCTACTTTATTTTCAATCCAGAAATGGATCAGCTTTTCAAAACTGGCCCAATCGATCGTACGGTCTTCATTAAACGGAGTAACAATAGCAATACCTGTTCCTGTAAATTTTTGTTGTAATGACATTTATGTAAGAGATATTAAACGTTAGATATTAAATATTGGAAACTGGATGCGAATGGGAAATTTAAACCAGAATAGACCACTATTGTCTATTGACCATTGCCTATTCACTATTATCTATTGCTTATTTATATTCTTCCCAGAATCCCATCTTTGAAAATTTTTCGATCCGTTCATTCACCCGTTTCTGCGGATCGATGGGTCTTAATTCTTTCAGTGATGCGATCAGTTGTTTTTTAAGATTAGCCGCAGCAATGGCATAATCCCAGTGGGCACCACCATCTGGTTCCGGTACAATTTCGTCTATAAGACCAAACTCCTTCATTTTGGAAGATGTCAGCTTCAGTTGTTCCGCGGCTTTCATCTTAAAGTCCCAGCTACGCCATAAGATCGTTGAGCAATTTTCAGGGGAAATAACGGTATACCAGGTATTTTCCATCATAAAAACGCGGTCGCCCACGCCAATACCCAATGCTCCACCGCTGGCCCCCTCACCAATGATCACACAGATCACCGGCACTTTCAGGCGCATCATTTCATAAATATTGCGGGCGATAGCTTCCCCCTGGCCTCTTTCCTCAGCCTCAAGGCCCGGAAATGCACCCGGTGTATCTATTAAAGTAATAACCGGTTTGTTAAATTTCTCTGCCAGTTTCATTAACCGCAGCGCTTTCCGGTATCCTTCCGGGTTCGCCATTCCAAAATTCCGCAGCTGGCGCTTTTTAGTATTGGAACCTTTTTGCTGACCAATGATCATAACTGTTTGTCCGTCAAGTGTCGCAAAACCGCCTACCATGGCCTTATCATCCTTAATATTGCGGTCGCCGTACAGTTCCACATAATTATCCGTCATCAGCTCAATATACTTATGAGTATACGGGCGGTCAGGATGCCGGCTTAACTGAACACGCTGCCAGTCAGTAAGATTCCGCGTAATGCTTTTACGCGTTTCTGCCACTTTTTGTTCCAGCTGCATTACCTGATCAGAAAGATCGATCTTGGTTTTCTCTGTACGTTCTTTTGTTAATTCAATTTCTTCCAAAAGGTCCTTAATCGGCTTTTCAAAATCTAAAAATTGTCTAACCTGATCTTGTGGCATAATTTTTTCTTCTTAATACGCGTCGAAATTAAGAATTTCTGAAGGATAACCTGAAATTTTAGCTAAAAACATTCAGTCCTATTTTTCGGGCCCTCCCTGACATATCGTTAAAACGCATGTGTAACAGGGTATAAACAAAACATTTCTAAAAAAAGCGGTACTTAAATGTTGCAACGTTATCTTTGCAGCATTCAATGCCCTCGAAACCTCGATATTTATGAAAATATTCGAAAACGCCCCCTATAAACCCAAGGATGGAGTATACCCTTTACTCACATTCCTCTTCGTATTAATTGTAAGTTCCTGCAGTACGAACAGGAATCTTGTGTACTTTAACAATCTTCCCCCGGGAGGCGATACCGCTCAGATTGTCAATAAAATGAGCGCAAAAATTGAAAAAGGTGATGTGCTTGGAATTACGATCACCACACTAAGTCCGGAATACAACCAGCTTTTTAGCACCGGCACTGCGCCCCAGGCGCCCGTTTCCGCTGCGCCCGTTTCCACTACCGCAACTACAGCTGGGATCAGCAATACGAACGCAGACGCAGCGCGGAATGGGTACCTGGTGGATGAGAACGGGCAGGTGAATCTTCCTGTGCTGGGCAAAATTGATTTATTAGGACTTACCCGAAAAGAAGCGCAGGATAAGATCACCGCAGAAGTGGCCAAAACCGCTAAAACGCCTATTGTTAATATCCGCTTTCTCAATTATAAAGTAACCGTGATCGGTGAGGTAACCCGCCCGGGCTCTTTTAATGTTCCGGATGAACGGGTGAATGTTCTGGAAGCCCTCGGTATGGCCGGAGACCTTACGCCCTATGCCATCCGCGAAAATATACTGGTGATCCGTGAAAAAGAAGGTACCCGTACCATGCAGCGGATCAACCTGGCAGATAAGAATGTGTTTAACTCGCCTTACTTCTATCTGCAACAGAATGATGTAGTATATGTGCAGCCCGAAAATACGCTGAAGGCCCGGCAGGCTGACGCAAGCAATTACCGGTGGATCCCCATTGCTACAGCAGGGATCACGGCCGTTGCTGTAATCCTGGCTTCCCTGCTCCGCTAATGCATGCGGTGCTTTCCTGAATTTTTATGTTAACCATTTACTCCCTCTAAATGAACGAAGAACCTTTAACATCCGTTGACCAACCCAGAGAGCTTAATTTACGCGCTGAGATCACACGCTATACCCGTAACTGGTACTGGTTTGTATTGGGTGTACTTATTTGCCTGACCCTCGCTTTTTTTTATTTACGCTATACAACTCCCGTGTATCAAACAACGGCTGAGTTGCTGGTAAAGGATGATAAAAAAGGCGGTGGAGGAGCCGCTGACGCCATGCAGATGTTCCAGGATCTGGACATCTTCAACACTACCAAGAGCGTAGATAATGAAGTGCGCGTTCTGAAAAGTAAAAGCCTGTTACAGCGGGCAATGCGGCAACTACCCGGTTTACAACCCACCCAATTTGTGCAGGGGAATATACGCACTTCTGAAGCTTATGGAAAAAGCAGCCCGTTCATTATACAGATTGATACGCTTTACGAAGATTCGCTTTTAAAAAGAGGCGTGGGAAATTACTCAATTTCAGTAAATAAAAACCGTACCGGATTTGTATTAACACACAACGATGGAGCATCACAGACCTTCCGCTTCGGGCAAAAAATACAAATGCCTTTTGGTACATTCAGCATTGTGCCCAATCCCCAATACCGGTTTTCAGATGATAAGATCCTGCTCCGTTTCAATAATATCAAGGAATACGCTGCTGCTTATGCTAAAAACATGTCTATCGACGTAAGCGATCAGCAAACCAGCACCATTATCATTAACGTTAAGGATCCGGTTTCACAAAAGGCAATTGATATCATTAATAAGCTTATTGAAGTTTATAACCAGGATGCCGTTGATGATAAGAATATCGTTTCCAGGAATACGGTGGCGTTTATAGATGACCGGCTGCGAACCCTGGTTGGCGAGCTTTCCGGCGTTGAAAAAAAGGTTTCCGACTTTAAAGAAAAGAACCAGATCACGAACGTTACTTCAGACATCAGCCAGTATATGACCCAAACCCAGGGATTATATCAGAAGCTGGAAGATGCTAAATTACAGGCCTCTATTTTGAATTCACTGCAGACCTATATCGGCAAACCCGGTAATGAACATTCGATGGTACCCACCTCATTAGGCATCCAGGACGCTACCCTTAATGGGCTTATTGAAAATTTCAACAACCTTCAGCTCAAACGTCAGCAAACCCTCACCACTGTGGAGCCTGACAATATCCTGGTACAGAATATCGATAAAAGTATCAGTGCAGTGCGTAAAAGCATTTCTGAAAATATCCGCAACCTGCAAAAAGGAGTTTCAGTTACAAAAGGTTTGATCAACCAGGATTATGGCCAGTTCCAGTCAAAGATCAAAACCGTTCCTGCAGTAGAACGGCAGTTGCTGGAAATTCAACGGGAGCAGGGTATCAAACAAACCATCTACCAGTACCTGTTGCAGAAAAAGGAGGAATCGTTGATCTCCCTGGCGGCCACTGTATCCAACTCCCGTATCATCGATGATACAGCCTCCGATGACACACCTGTTTCACCCAAAAAATTGATGATCTACCTGGGTGCCCTGCTGGCGGGTCTGCTGCTTCCTTTAGGGATCATATATGTGAGCGATCTGTTCAATGATAAAGTACGCCTGCAAAAGGACATTCTGTCCCGCACAAATATTCCCATCCTGGGAGAGATCATGCATGCCCATTCCGATGAAGAGCTTGTGGTAAAAGAAAATACCCGCACACCCATTTCAGAGATGTTCCGCCTGATCCGCAGCAATCTTAAATTTGCTACCTCCGGGGAGGATGACAAAGTAATTCTGACCACATCCAGTATGAGCGGGGAAGGAAAGACTTTCTTTTGTACGAACCTGGGCGCCAGCCTGGTATTAAGCGGGAAAAAAGTTGTATTGCTCGAATTTGATCTTCGCAAACCCAAATTATTGAAAGGGTTGCAGATCACCGCTTCCAAAGGGATCTCTAATTTCGTCATTGACCGGAATCTGAAATACACAGACCTGATACAGCCCGTAAAAGATCTGGAACAGATGTACGTGATTGGCTCCGGCCCCATACCGCCCAATCCTTCCGAGCTCCTGTTGAGCAATCGTATCGGTGAACTTATCGATAATCTCAAACAGGATTATGACCATATTATCATTGACTGTCCGCCGGTTGGACAGGTATCGGATGCTTTCACGCTTGGTGCATTTGCCGATATCAGCGCTTATGTGGTGCGATACAATTATACGTTCAAAGAACAGCTGAATATTGTTCAGGATATTTATACCAACAAAAAATTAAATCACCTGATGATCGTGCTGAATGATGCCAGGCCAAAAAATGCCTACGGTTATGGATATGGTTACGGATATGGATATGGTTATGGAGAAACATCCAAAAAAACTTTCTGGCAAAAGGTAAAACGCCTGTTCGGAAAATAAGTTTCTGTTCGTCATGGAGTGCGACGCGAATAACCCGGCAATCTCCCCGGATCGTTTAAATGCGATCAGAACCTTATCTGTTGATTTATAATTATACAGAAGATCAGTAATCAATAACCGGTGTATGTACAAGATTGAAAGTTTTACACAATTAAAAGAATTTATCAGGTGCGACTTATACAGGTATATAGGCAAAACTGTTGGGAACGGCGATTTACTGAAGGGGTACTTCAGGATTCCCGGCTTCAGATATTCCTTTTGGCTAAGATGTGCGAACTATTACAGTGGCAGAAACAAAATTGCTGGGCTGTATTGCCGGCTGCGACTAAGACATTATTCCATTAAATACGGAATCCAGATACCTTATCCGACCAACATCAACAAAGGCCTGTATATTGGCCATTTTGGTGACATCGTTGTAAACCTAAATGCCACGCTGGGCAAAAATGTAAACATATCCCAGGGGGTAACAATAGGCCAGGCGAACAGAGGTGCATTTAAAGGTGCCGCTATCCTGGGCGATGAGGTCTATATTGCCCCCGGAGCAAAAATTGTCGGGAAGATTACCATCGGTAACAACGTAGCTATTGGCGCCAATGCGGTCATCACCCGCGATGTCCCGGACGACGCAGTAGTAGTGGGGATCCCCGGTAAAATCATATCCTATGACGGAGCTACCGGATACATAGAAAAAAAAGTATGAATTATGAATATTAAAACATGCACTAGTTCTTTGAAGTATTGTTAATATTGAGTTCCCCGGGAAACCAGCAGAAACTATTTGCCCTCTCCGATCATAAAATTATTTTTCTGCAATCGGTGTTACCCGGTCATTCATCTCATATTATGAGCAGCGGCTGTATAAACAAGGGCATCGCCACAGCAATTTTGCGGGAAAGCAATTTGCACCCGGGTTTAACAAAATCATACAGCATACAGCCGGGTTTCCGGCAAAATTTCCGTAAGGGATTTATTAAGCTGGCTTAATGACAATATTTCAAAAAGAAAAAAAATTTAATCGATAGCATAATTATAACCAAATGACCATGAAGATCTCTGTAATAGGCCTCGGCTATGTAGGGTTGCCCCTGGCAATTGAATTTGCGGCACATTATCCTGTTGTAGGATTTGATATTAATAAAGAAAGAGTTGAAGAGCTGAATAATGGCAAAGACCGTACGCTTGAAGCAGACGTTGCCAAGCTTGAACACGCATTAAAAACTGCAAAGAATACCAACGGCAGCAAGGGGTTAACCTGCACTTCTTCATTAGACGTATTAAAAACAGCAACTATTTTTATAGTAACCGTACCCACTCCTATTGATAAATATAATGCGCCCGATCTTAGCCCTTTACTTAAAGCTTCAGAGATGCTGGGCACGATTCTGAAAAAAGGCGATATCGTAATTTATGAATCGACTGTATATCCCGGCTGTACGGAAGAGGATTGCGTTCCGGTCCTGGAAAAATTTTCGGGCCTGAAATTCAATGAAGATTTTTTTGCCGGCTATTCGCCGGAGCGGATCAATCCCGGAGATAAAGTGCACACATTAACCTCTGTTATGAAGGTCACTTCCGGATCAACCCCCGAAATAGCACAGGTCATTAACAAGTTATATCAAACAATTATTATAGCTGGTACACATCTGGCGCCAAGCATCAAAGTAGCCGAGGCATCCAAGGCCATTGAAAATGCGCAAAGAGATGTGAATATCTCTTTCGTAAATGAACTTTCCCTGATCTTTGACCGGGTGGGTATCGACACCACTGATGTGCTGGAAGCCGCAGGTACCAAATATAATTTTTTGAAATACAAACCGGGGCTGGTGGGCGGCCATTGTATTAGTGTAGACCCCTACTACCTGGCGCACAAAGCCACGCAACTCGGTTATCATCCCCAGGTAATTTTATCCGGACGACGCGTAAACGATTTCATGGGGCAATTTATTGCAGGCAAAGTGGTAAAGCTAATGATCCAGAAAGGACATACGATCAAGGGCGCAAAGGCGCTGATCCTGGGCGTAACATTCAAAGAGAACTGTCCTGACGTACGCAATACTAAAGTAGTGGACATTTACGAGGAATTGGTACAATATGGCCTTGAAGTAGATATATATGACCCATGGGCCAACAAACAGGAAGTAGCACACGAATACGGAGTACCCATTAGCAGCCGGCTGGAAGAAAAAGATTACAAAGCAGTGGTTATTGCTGTAGCGCATAATGAGTTCAAACAATTGTCGTATCAAAAATATAAAGAAGCAGACACCGTAATATTTGACGCCAAGTCTCTTATAGACAGGGAGCTGGTTGACGGAAGGCTATAGTTATTTATTAATTCGTATTATCTACAAAATATTATATGAGTGATTCACTCAATATTTTTAAAAGTTCAGTTGTATACGCAATAGGAAATTTTGGCAGTAAGATATTATCGCTGGCATTGGTAAGTTTGTTTTCGTATTATCTCACCAAGTCCGAATATGGAATTTACGATCTGATCATTACCGGTATTACATTCCTGGTGCCGGTAGTTACCTTACAAATAGGCGACGCAGTATATAGAAATTTATTTGAAATAACAGGCGCAGAAGAACGTTCAGAAATAATTTCAAGCGCATTCGGATATGTTTTGGTTTCAATCATTATATGCGCCATTCTTTTTTTAATCATTTCCGTTTTTGTACCATTCGCATTTATAACAGAATTTCTCCTGCTGCTATTTTTTTCCTGCATGCTCCCCTTCCTGCTTCAGGTTACCCGGGGACTCGGCAAAAAGCAACTGTATGCAACTGTAGGGATCGCAAATACCGTTGCCCTCCTATCTCTTTGCCTGGTATTTTTGGTTCTTTTTAAAAAGGGCATATACGGGCTATTAATTGCTTCTATCCTGGCCAACTGTTTTGCATGCCTGCTTCTACTGTTTAAGGGGGGGCTGTTGAGATACATTTCGTTTTCTAAAACAAAAAAACAGGTTGTTGTTGAGTTGCTAAAATATTCCTGGCCACTGGTGCCCAATACAATCAGCTGGTTTCTGATCACGATGTCAGACCGGTTTATCATTTTATACTGGCTGAATATGGACGCGAACGGGATCTTTGCGGTATCCACAAAATATCCAAGCCTGATCATGATGGTCAATTCCGTTTTCATACTTGCGGTTCAGGATCATGCCCTGGATGAAAAAAGCGGCTTTAATTCCAGATTTTTCAATACCTATATACGGTTCGACTTTACGCTTATAAACATTTTCATTTTAATTACCCCGCTGCTCACACGATTTACATTATCAAAAGAGTTTTACGAGGCCTGGAAATATATGCCGCTGCTTTATATGTCCACCGCCTTCATGGCTTTTTCCTCCTATATAGGTGCCTATTACCTGAAATTCAGAGATACAAAGGGCCTGTTTTATACCACTATTGTCGGAGGGATCATCAATATTCTTGTTAGTGGAGGTATGATGCCATTTATCGGGCTTTATGCTCCTGCGCTGGGTTCTTTATTAAGCTTCCTGGTAATGTACATCATAAGGTACCGATACATATCTAAAAAATTTGAGGTTCGGATCAATAATAAGGAGATCCTGCTGCTCTTTGCAGCATCGGTTGCCTGTATGGCCATTTTGTTTTTAAACAATACGACAGGCACTTACAGTTTGTTAGTGATCAGCCTCCTCCTGTTTTTTATTTATAACAAAGAACTTCTGAGATACCTGTACAATAATTCGAAAAAATTAATTATAAAAAAGTAGTTTATGAAATATGGGCTGTTAAATTATGAAGAGAGTGCGGATGGGCTTTTTAATATTGGAGATCATATCCAAAGCCTCGCTGCAGAACAATATCTGCCGCAGGTAGACCGGTTGGTTTACAGAGATCACCTGAATGAAAATTTAGGTGAGAAACACAAAATAATCATGAATGGCTGGTTCACTTACAAACCCGAAAACTGGCCACCAACAGCCGACATTATTCCCTTGTTCATATCTTTTCACCTGAATCAGGCCTATGCGGAGCGCCTTCTGTCGAAACAGGAAAATGTAGACTATCTGAAGAGCAATGCACCGATCGGATGCAGGGACTATTCAACACTTCAGCATCTGCAGCGATATGGCATCGATGCTTTTTATAGCTTTTGTCTTACAACAACTTTAGGGTTGAAGTACAAACTCCGGGATGAAAATGAAAGAACCGATGAGATCTTAATGGTAGATGTACTGTTCAAAGAGAACTTCGATGATCTGTATAAATTGGATAGCAAACGTAAAATCATTCATTTATTAAACGGAAAATACTACAAAAAAGGGCTTTGGAAGAAAAAGATCCGGTCATTGATTCCTGATGAGATCTTATCCAAAGCCATATATATATCCCATGCTTACAAAAATAAAGATATCCCGAGGACAGACCGATTCGAATACGCCCGCAATTTACTCCGGAGATACGCAAGAGCAAAGCTCGTAATCACTTCAAGAATCCATTGTGCGCTGCCTTGCCTGGCAGTTGGAACACCGGTGATCTTCGTACATGGCGGCGGGCTGAAACACGAAAATGAAATAGCCAGGCTTTCGGGAACTATTGAACACCTGAATGTTTTATTAGATCACAATGAGGTCATCAATGATGAAACCAGGCGAAAATACCCCAACCTTCTGGTACCGGGGGAATTCGATTGGAACAACATAAAAAATCCGGAAAACTCAAAAGCGATTTCGGAGAAATTGCAAGAGCGGTGCTTTGATTTTATCCAAAATGATCAGTAGATGAAAATAATGCAATTTATTCCCAATTTACTATCAGGAGGGGCAGAACGTTTTGTTGTCGACCTAGCGAATAAACAGGCTGAAACCAATAGTGTCGTACTCGTGGTCTTTTACTCCCGCAAAACCATCCGGCAGCAAACGCTGTGGAATGGCGTGTCAAAGCATGTAAAACTGATTTGTCTGGATAAAAAATTAGGATTGGATTTAAGTATCTATAAAAAGATCTATAAGGTTTTAAAAAAAGAGCAACCTGATATTGTACATACACATATAGGCACCATCCGATATGTATACCCGGTTGTTTACCTTTTTAGGAAAAAAATCAAAGGAGTTCATACGATTCATACCCAGGTTGAAAAAGACAGGATCTCCAAGGCAGACTTTTTATTGAAAAAATTCTTTTACAGGACAGATTTCTGTACCCCCGTGCTGATTTCCAATGTTTTTGAAAAGGGGTTTATACAGCATTTTCCTAAAACCCAGTTTTACCAAATTGATAACGGAAGAACCATCATTACAGATGGCCATACGACGTCTAATGAAATAACAGCGTTTATAGAAAGTGCCTCAACTGCTCCTGCTGTCTTTTTGTTCGTTGGCAGGATCAGTCATCCAAAAAACATCACGCTCTTAATCAATTCATTCAAGGAATTAGCAAAAATAAATAACAATGTAGTTCTATTTTTGATTGGCCGGATAAATGAGCCGGACGAATGGGAAAAAGTACGTGCCACAATTGAAGATGAAAATTCAAGTTTTTTTTACCTGGGAGAAAAAAACAATGTTCTGGATTATTTGCAACAGGCCGACTTCATCTGTTTCTCCAGCATCTACGAAGGGATGCCGATCAGCCTTATCGAAGCATTTGCGATGGGCACCATTCCGATAGTAACTCCTGTAGGCAGCATGCCTCAAATGGTAGGACCGGATGGATTTATATCCGAAGATCTGTCAACCGGAGCGTATAGCAGGTGTTTACAAGACGCGCTCCTCCTGTCAAAAAGCGACAGGGATGTATTAAAAAGCAATTTGAAAAATAAATACAACCAGGAATATACTATGGATGCCTGCGCATCGAAATATGAGGCCGTATACAATAAAATAATGCTTAAAAACAAAATGTAAGCACCCTGATTGAGGACTACAGGTTTCACGTACTAATCCTCCGGGTTTTAAACAGATTTAAAGAGATATGATAGTTAAACAGGATAATAAAAATTATGGGATACAGATCCTCCTATTAATTGTAATATCTGCGATATCATTAATCGAACAGAAAATGTCTGTTTTATTGTTTTCGCTTTTTTGGATTCTATCCGGCAACGTGATCATCACGTGCGCTTTTCCACAAGAAAAGAGAGCGGCCTCTATCCGCCTGTTTTCTTTATTCTTTACGATCTACCTCATTTATTCGTACCTGTGTAGTTCTTTTTATGTATCAAATCCGTTCCAGGATTATTTTTATGCCATTGATTCCACAAAGTTCTATTCAACGGCCGATCGGTTAGGCAAATCAAATAACCTCTCACAGCTGTTGAACGCCGGCCTTACAAACTTTTATTCCAGGGAATGGCGGGCCTTTGCAGTCATATCCGGTCTTATCGCATTTTTCGCCAATCATATCGACGCCAACAACATCATCGTACAAAAGCTGACCGTTATTTTTGCCTCTGCACTGATCATCCCTTTTTTATATAATATACTCTCCCGTTTTTTTCCCGAAAGAAAATCGTACAGGTTATCCATTGTATATGCGATACTCTCCTACTCCTTCTTCTTTTCATCAGAACTGCTACGCGACGTGCCCATTGGCCTGTGTTTTATGATCTATTTTTATAGCATGTTCACAAAAAAAACAGTATTAAAGGTATTTCTACTGGCTTTCCTAAGTTATATTATTTACCTGTTCAGACCTGAACACGGTCTGTTTTCCATCACGCTCTTGTTCCTGTACCTGTACTTATTTCTTTTTGAGAACAATTACAGGAATAAAGGGGTGATCATTTTCGGAGGCTTTGTAGCAGTGCTTGTGGTGCTTTTTCTCTTTAGAAATCAAATCGCAGAAGGCCTTTCAACCATATCAAACACAACCAATTCCTACAGCAACTTGAGTTTGTCTTCCGCAGGGAGTAATTCATTTGGTGCGCAACTATTAAAACTTCCTTTTGGCATCAGACATATTACAATCGGGCTGTTTTCACAAACCTTACCGTTCCCGTTTTATGACAGGCTCGACAACATAGGCATGTTGCCATTAAGCATTGCCGCTATTTTCTGGTTTGTAATATGGATCATCCTGTTAACAGGCTTGTTTTATAAACGAAAATCAATTACCGGAAACAAAAAAGCATTCTACCTGTTTTTAATATCCTGCCTCCTCGTTCTCGGGGCAACGTCGAATGCAGATACAAGAAGGATCATGTGTGTATTCCCGGTCTTCTATTTGGCAAGCATGCTCGTCTTATATTCATATAAAAAGGAACAACGTTTAAGAATTATTGTTTTGGGAATTGGATCTTATGCATTATTAATTACAGGTTATCTTTTATTAAAATCCTGAGCATGAAAAATCTTATATCATTGACACCCTCAATTTTAAAGATAAATAATCTTTTTACGATGTTTAAGAGACAACTTCGGAAATACAACATCGTTTCACAGGCAATTGAAAACAATAAAAATAAAGCAATGAAAAATAAGCAATTAAAAAATATAATAAAGGGCGTATTCATACTCATTCTTATCAATTTAAGCAATTGCAATACCACAATTGCTCAGCCGGTTACCTGGTACATCCCCTGGCAAAATAAAACAAGTAATTTACAGGTGGTGCCCAATACCCAGGCGATCCCGGTATTGCTGAATAGTAAAAACTACCGTATACTAAAAGTGCGGAACACCACTACCTTCGGCATCAAATTATCATTCAGTAAAATAATCGTATCCAATAAGAACGTTTCGGTAAAAATCAGTTCTCTTCCGGCAATGAGGGATTTCAAGAATAATGAAATACTGGATGTCATATTACCGTTGAACCTCACCCAATCCATAACGCTACCGCCCATTTCCTCCGCCTATTTTTTAATCGAATACAGTGGGTTACAGGCCGGCAATGCATCTGTTAGCTTTTCATTAAACCGCAATATTCCTACTTTTTCACAATCTGTAGTAGTAGGCACTGCGCAGTCCAGCAATCAGCTTAATTTAAATGTATGGGCTTACTTCAATAACCCGCTGATTGAGGGGCTTAAAACAACTGTACTGAACGACCTTACGGATCACAAAGTAAATGTATTGGTGATCCCCCCGGCAGCGTTACCTTCCGTAACAGCAGGCGACATTAATACAACAAAACTAAGTGATTATTTAGAGGGGACCAATGGAAGATTCAGCAAGTATCTGCTGTTTATGAACTATAAGAGCAGTGCTGATTTCATGTCAGATGCGTGGAAAACGAACTTCCTCAACTGGTACCAGGCAACCCGGCAGGCATTCGTGGCCAGCGGAATCGATTTTTCAAAAGCTGTACTTTATCCGTTTGACGAACCAGACCTAACCAACGCTACAAAGCTGGTTGCAATGATTCAATGGTGCCGTAGCAACAATATCGCTTCCCCATTTTATACAACATTAAGCGCCCAGGGTACCGGGTATCTGACGCAATATGTAGATATCACGCAAGTATATTCTGGAAATGAGAGCATCATTAACGAAGTGCTCAATACACAAAACAGGAAAAGTGAGTTATGGTTATACGAAATTAAAGCGGCCGGCAGGAACCTGGAGCCAACGGCCTATTTAAACATGGGATGGAAAGCCCAGAAACAGGGTGCCAAAGGCATTGGCGCATGGAACTACTGCGAGGTAGGCAGCGGCTTTAATAAACAATTCAGTGCCATTACACAGTCATTAATGGGTACATGGGGAGCGCTTACAGATGATCCGGTACACGATTACTCGATGATTTATCGCAAAGGCAATGATCTGTTCTCCAGCTTGAGATGGGCAGCGCTGGCCTTTGCAAAAGACGACTACGACTTCATAAACTTATATAGAAGCAAATACGGAAAGAGCAAAACCGAAACCTTAATCAACAACCTGTTGAATAAGACAACCAGTCTTACCGAATGGGAATCAATAAAGCTGAGCCTTCTGCAATAAGACAAAAAACAGTATGCATTCCACCAACACGATACCTTTAAATCAACCTGAAAGCAAATTCCTGGTACTGGGAACGGTACCCCCACCGATCGGTGGCGTTACGGTACATGTTAAACGGCTATTAGCGCATTTAGATAAGAATGGAATCAGCTATAAATTCATCGATATAAATAAAAGCAGTAAAACAACCATTCTAAAGGCCTGTTTAAAATATAAATTCATACATCTTCATTCTTCAAATGTTTACCTAAGATTCCTGATCGCCTTATTATGCTTTGTTTTCTCCAAATGCCTGATAAGCACCTATCACGGAGATTTAAACAGATATGGCCGGTTCAAAAACCGGCTCGACCGGTGGTCGGTAAGGCTTACATCATATCCCATTTTATTAAATACCAATAGCTATAAGATAGCTGCCAGGCTTAATAAAAATGCACAGTTGTTTTCAGCTTTTATTCCGGCGGACCAGGTATTATCTTTAGAGCCATCGATACTTGGCCAGATTCGCGGATTAAGAAAAAAGGGATTCGTGTTTTGCACCAACGCCTATAATGTCTCCTATGATAAAAATAACCGGGAGATCTACCAGATATCCGACCTGGTAACTATTTTCAATACGCTGCCGCATTTATCCCTGGTCATTTCGGATCCGTCTTCTAATTATTCGCAATTATTAAAAAAGGGCGGAATCAACAATAATATATTGCTGATTCCGTTCGAGCATGATTTCAATGCTGTGCTGAAAGAGTCGGATTGTTTTATACGGTTTACAACCACGGATGGAGATTCGATTTCTGTAAAAGAAGCTTTATCGCTGGGTGTACCCGTTATAGCTACTGATGTAGTTTCCCGTCCTAAAGGAACCATTTCCATATCGAACGATTTAAACGAATTATTGAGCACACTGCAGCATTTCACAAAAACAGAAACACCGGATATTGAAATGATCAATGGGGCAGAACAACTGATCCCTTTATACAAAAATATCATGTACAATTTTAACATATTGTCTAAATGAAGCAAATCATACAATCCTTTAAAACAGGAGAAACCATTTTAGAAGAGATACCGGTGCCGGAAGTAAGCCCGGGAACTGTGCTGATAAAAACCACACGAAGCCTTGTATCGTTAGGCACGGAACGGATGCTGGTGGAATTTGGAAAAGCCAACCTGATCCAAAAAGCCCGGCAACAGCCGGATAAGGTAAAACAGGTTTTGAACAAGATCAAAACGGAAGGGCTAACACCCACCCTGGAGGCCGTTTTTAACAAATTAGGCACTCCCATTCCTTTGGGTTATTGTAATGTAGGTAGCGTTATTGCCGTAGGTAAAGGTGTTAGTGAATTCCAGATCGGCGACCGGGTGGCTTCAAACGGCCATCATGCAGAATATGTATGTGTTCCTAAAAACCTGGTGGCTAAGATACCGGATTCCGTATCGGACGAAGAAGCCGCCTTTACGATTATTGGTGCCATTGGTTTGCAGGGCATCCGCCTTTGTGATCCTACACTGGGTGAAACCATTGTAGTGATGGGCCTGGGCCTTATTGGGCTGATCACGGCTGAACTGCTGATCGCCAATGGATGCAGGGTTATTGGTGTAGACCTGGACGACCGGAAGCTGGAGATTGCCCGGCAAAAAGGCATCATTCCCTTTAACCCGCGGAATGATGGTGATGTGGTAAAATTTGTGGAGGAACAAACGCATGAGACAGGTGCAGATGGGGTAATTATTACGGCCTCCGCGAAGACCAACGATATCATTACCCAGGCGGCACAAATGAGTCGAAAGCGAGGTCGCATCATATTAGTAGGAGTTGTGGGTCTTAATCTTGGTCGCTCCGATTTTTATGAAAAAGAGCTCAGCTTCCAGGTCTCCTGTTCCTATGGACCCGGCCGTTATGATGAGGACTATGAGCAAAAAGGGATGGACTATCCGTTACCCTTTGTACGGTGGACCGAAAAGCGGAATTTCGAAACCGTTTTGAACGCTATCGCTACCAAAAAACTGGATGTAACGCCCCTGATCACAGAAAGAGTACCGATAGAAGAATTTGGGAAAATATATGGCAATATGAGCAGCGGTGCCATCGCCTCCCTGCTGATATATCCGGAGCAAAGCAGTAGCAGTCGTATAGTTGTAACAAACCCGTCAGCCAGCTTTACCCCGGGCCCGGGCGGCATTGGAATCATTGGCGCGGGGAACTTTACCCAAATGACCATGTTGCCCGTTTTAAAAAAGATACAGGCACCACTGGTTGCTATTGCCAGCAAAGGCGGTGTATCCGCTACGGTACTGGCAAAAAAATACGGGATTCAAAAAAGTACCACTTCCAACCAGGAAATTCTGCAGGACCCGGCAGTAGACCTGGTAATGGTTATGACCCGGCATAACCTGCACGCTTCCATGGTTATTGATGCTTTAAACGCAGGCAAACATGTATTTGTGGAGAAACCGTTGGCATTGAACAACACGGAACTGGATGCCATTATTGCCGCATACGATGGCCGCAAAACACTAACCGTGGGCTTCAACCGGAGATTTTCCCCGCATATTCAAAAATTAAAATCCTTATTAGGACAATCCCAGATGAACGTCGTTGCCACCATGAACGCCGGCCATATTCCGCCTCATATTTGGGTACATGACCTGGATGTGGGAGGTGGCCGTATCATTGGCGAAGCCTGTCATTATATAGACCTGATCAGCTTTTTAGCAGGCAGCAAGGTCACAGCAGTTTGTATGAACGCTATGGGCGCACAGCCACAGGAACATACCGATAATGCTTCCATATTGCTGCGCTATGAAAATGGCAGCACGGGAGTTGTAAACTACTTCAGTAATGGTTCCAAGGCGTACCCGAAAGAGCGGATTGAGGTCTTTTCCCAGGAACGCACCGCTGTGGTCAATAACTTCCGCCTTACGGAAGCCTTTGGCTTTAAAGGATTTTCAAAGCTTAAAACACCTATTGATAAAGGGCATGCAGCACAGTTCAAACTTTTGTGCAACCGGATAAAAACGGGTGGTGCGCCGCTAATCCCTTTTGATGAGATCGTGAATACCACAAAGGCCAGCTTTGCAGCCATTGAAAGTATGAAAACAGGTAACTGGATTAAAGTAATTTAAAAAGAAAAAAATGCAAATAACCATTATAGCCGGCGCTCGTCCGAATTTCATGAAAATAGCACCCATAATTAACGCAATAGAAAATAACCAGCGGCAGGGTTTTGATCTGCAATACCGCCTGATCCATACCGGCCAGCACTACGATAAAAAAATGAGTGGCGACTTCTTTGAACAACTTGGCATACCGGAACCACATGCCAACCTGGAGGCCGGAGGAGGTAGCCAGGCAGAACAAACAGCGGCCATTATGGTACGTTTTGAAAAGGAATTGCTGGAGCATCCGGCCGATCTGGTTTTGGTAGTAGGTGATGTAACGTCCTCTATGGCCTGCAGCATCGTAGCCCAGAAATTACATACAAAGGTAGCCCATGTAGAAGCAGGTATCCGCTCCGGCGACTGGACCATGCCCGAAGAAATCAACCGTATTGTAACAGACAGTATCACGAATTATTTTTTCACCACAACGCCAACAGCGGGTGAAACGCTCAGGCATAACGGCATCCGGGAAGAACAGATCTTTTTTGTGGGCAACACAATGATCGACACACTATTGAAACAAATGCCCCGTTTTACTAAACCAGCCATCTGGGATCAATTGGGACTCGAAGAAAAAAAATACATAGTAATGACGCTGCACAGGCCGGCAAATGTAGATCAGGCAGATCAGCTGAAAAAGTTAATTGATACAATTGTAAGCGCTTCAAACGGCCTGCCGCTTATTTTCCCCGTGCACCCCCGCACCGCAGGGATGTTAAAGCAAATCGGTATCGCTGCCCCAAATTTGCATACCGTTGACCCCATGGGTTACCTGGAATTCAACTTCCTGGTACAGCACTCCCTGGCAGTGGTAACCGATTCCGGCGGCATCACCGAAGAAACAACAGTGATGCAGGTACCCTGTATGACGTTAAGAGACAATACGGAACGGCCCGAAACCATTTCCATCGGCACCAACGAATTGCTGGGCACCAATCCCGAAGCGATCCCTCCCGCCTTTGAAAAATTATTTTCCGGCAACTGGAGAAAAGGAGGCATCCCCGAAAAATGGGACGGTAAAACCGCAGAGCGCATTACAGCACATTTAATAAAACTCTACAATCTTCATGCTTCGTAAGATAGGGCTGCTCCTCAATACCATTAAATACCTCAAACCGGTTCAGTTCCAATACCAGTTACGGTTCCGGTTAAAAAAGCCGTTGCCGTTAACAGCCTACAGGCACCCGTACCGGCCTGAGCAATTACAATTGCCGTCCTTTACCGCCAGCCCTCCCCAGCCATCAATGGCCAGCAAAACGGGGAAAGACTTCCGGTTCCTGAACATTACGCAAACATTCGACGATCATATCGACTGGAACTTCCAAACCCATGGTAAACTCTGGAATTATAATCTTCAATATGCGAATTATTTATTACAGGATGGTCTCTCTTCTGAAATAAAAAAAGCGCTCTGGCATTCCCTTCATGAATGGTTGTATTCGGGTGAGCTCAGCCTGGAACCGTATCCTGTTTCACTCCGCGTCATTAACGGAATCCGTTTTCTTTCCGCAAGTGATGCACCGGATGCTGAAATGCTTTCTGATATGCACGCGGAACTGACGTTCCTGACCAAACGGCTCGAATTTCATCTCCTGGGGAACCATTTGCTGGAAAATTATTTTGCCTTACTGATGGGCGGCGCCATGTTCTCCGAACAGTCGTGGATCATGAAAGCTGAAAAAGGCTTGCAAAAACAATTAAATGCGCAAGTACTTCGGGATGGAGCACACTTTGAGCTGAGCCCGATGTACCACCAGATCATTTTATTCCGTATGCTGGAACTCTTAGACTGGTATGCTAAATGGAAAGACAAGAAGCCAGACTTCGAATCGTTTATAAAACGAATGGCGGTAAAAATGTTAACCTGGTTACAACAGATATCCTTTCAGAATGGCGATATCCCACATTTTAATGACAGCGCTACCGGCATTGCCCCCCCTACTTCCTGGCTTCTGCAATACGGCAGCCTTTTGAAGATCGACCCGGATAAACAGCAGGCATCACCGGATGATTCAGGATACCGGAAGTTCGATATCGGCAATTATGAGTGCCGGATCGATGCTGCTGCAATCGGTGCCTCCTACCAGCCCGGTCATGCACATGCAGACGCGCTTTCCTTTATCCTATACGTTAATGGGTATCCCATGCTGACAGAACAAGGCACTTCAACTTACCAGATTGGTGCCCGCAGGAACCTGGAACGGAGCACCGGGGCCCATAATACGGTAGTGATCAATAACCAGAACCAATCGCAGGTGTGGGGCGGGTTCCGGGTAGGCCGCCGTGCAAAGGTGCGGATTGAATCAGAGACGGGTAACAGTTTTGCAGCTTCGCACGATGGTTATCAGAAACAGGGCGTCATTCACCGTCGTCATTTTCAGTTTCAAACCGACAGGATCATCATAACAGATGAACTGACAGGGGAAACGGCCTCCGCCTGTGCGTTTTTTCATTTTCATCCATCGCTATCAAAGCTTCATATCGATCTCAATAAGATCATAGAATTTAAACATGCTCACGACGTTATTGAAGAACCCTATAAAATGGCAGAAGGATACAACCGGTATCTGGAAGGGATCAGGATAAAAGCAACGTTTAAAAACAAACTGATCACCATTATTCATGTAAACAGGATATAAATGTCAAAAAGAATACTTTACCTCAGCTTTTATTTTGAACCTGATCTTTGTGCAGGATCATTCCGCAACAGTCCTTTGGTAAAAGAACTGGCAAACCAGGCAAAAGAAAAGAATGCATCCATTGAAGTGTTTACTACGCTTCCCAACCGGTACAGCACCTTTCAATCGGAAGCCCCGGAATTTGAAGAACGCGATAACTACCGGATACACCGCATTGCCATTCCCAAACATAAAAGCGGGATGCGGGACCAGATAAATTCATTTAAAACCTATTTTAACGCTGTTAAAAAGCATACCAGGGGACAAAAATACGACCTGGTGGTCGCCTCTTCTTCCCGGCTGTTTACGGCTTACCTGGGCTATTCCATTGCAAAGAAAAACAATACCCCGCTTTATCTGGATATCCGGGATATTTTTACAGACACCATGGAGGACGTATTAAAAAGCTCAGTGGCAAAGCCAGGCATACTGGCCGTTCTGAAATTTATTGAGCGAAAAGTATTTAATTACGCAACCCACATTAATCTGATATCAGAAGGCTTTACGCCCTATTTCAAAAAATTCCGGTCACCGGGTTACTCGTTCTATTCCAACGGCATTGATGAAGAATTCTTAAACATCCCTTCAGCCACCCGGCCTCAAAACTCCATTAAAAAGATTGTATACGCCGGCAATATAGGTGAAGGGCAGGGTCTGCATAAAATCGTACCCCAGGCTGCGAAAAAGCTGGGCGATGCATATAGATTTCTGATTGTTGGAGATGGTGGTGCAAAAGCGAAACTGCTCAGTGAAATGGAACGCCTAAAAACAAACAATATACAGATCCTTCCGCCTCAGAACAGAAGCGATCTGCTGGATTTATATCAGGATTCGGATTTTATGTTCATCCATTTAAATGACTACGACGCATTTAAAAAAGTACTGCCTTCTAAAATTTTTGAATTAGGTGCTTATAACAAACCCATTGTTGCGGGTGTTGCCGGATACGCCCATGAGTTTATTGAAAAAAATATTCCCAATAAAATACTTTTTCCTCCCGGCGACTCAGAGTCAATGGTGCGGCAGCTGTCTTCGTATGCATACACGCAGGAAGAGCGGGTTAACTTTAAAGAAAAATTCCGGAGAACAGCCATAAACAAAGAAATGTCCAAATCTATATTAACCTATTTATGAAAACAATATTGATAACGGGCGCCTCTGGATTTGTTGGCAGTAATCTTTCCAAGTATGCTGATAACGAAGGAATGAAAACCATTCCCTTATCGCTCAGACGTGCTGATTGGGCGTCATTATTAAACAGCTCCAACGCTGATGCCATCATTCATCTTGCAGGCAAAGCACATGATACCCGCAACAGTTCTCTGGAAAAGGAATACCAGCATATTAACCGGGACCTAACCATTGAGGTCTTCAGGCAGTTCCTTAACTCGGATATTAAGGATTTCTTCTACTTCAGTTCCGTTAAAGCTGTAGCGGATACGGTGCCGGACATTTTAACAGAAGAAGCCATCCCTAATCCGCTCACTCCATATGGGAGATCGAAATTAGCCGCCGAGAACTATTTACTTACGGCGGATCTTCCCAAAGGCAGGCGCCTTTTTATCATCCGGCCCTGTATGATCCACGGGCCGGGAAACAAGGGCAATCTCAATATGCTTTATCAACTTGCAAAAAAAGGACTCCCCTGGCCATTGGCGGCTTTCGAAAATAAAAGATCGTTTTTAAGCATTGATAATCTATGTTATTTAATGATACAAATGCTTAACAATACCGAAATAAGGTCCGGTATCTATAATTTTGCAGATGATGTATCTTTGTCTACAAATGAGCTGATCGCATTAATTGCTAAACTCGAAGGCAAACGACCCCGACTCTGGACCATCCCCTCTCGCTTTATAAGCCGTTTAGCAACTATCGGTGATACACTTCGGTTCATTCCATTGAACACCGAGCGTCTAAAAAAATTGACGGAGAACTATGTTGTATCGAATGAAAAAATTAAAAAAGCCCTGCATATCGAACAACTACCGGTAACGGTAAAAGATGGATTAATTAACACAATAAAAAGCTTTAATACCTCTAGTTATGCCTCTAAACTTCAACATTGAGCAATTTATTGGAGAATACATTACCCGCCGCTCTCAAAGCCTGTTTCTCCCGGACATGAAAGATCATGCCGAAAAATTGCATAAGGAAATCAATAACAAAAACGTGCTTGTCATCGGCGGTGCCGGCACGATCGGATCCTCCTTTATCCGGGCGCTTGTAAAATATCACCCGGGCAAACTCATCGTAGCCGATATCAATGAAAACGGACTGACAGAGCTTGTCCGTGACTGCCGGAGCCGGACAGACCTGCAGTTGCCGGACCAGTTCAAAACCTACCCGGTCAATTTCAGCGATAAGGCGTTCTTAAAGATTTTCGAACACGAAGGGCCTTTTGATATTGTGGCCAATTTTGCAGCACATAAGCATGTGCGTTCGGAAAAAGACATTTTCTCAATCGAAGCGATGATCGAGAATAATGTAACACGGGCAAAGGATCTGCTGGAACTGCTTATGAAACAACCACCGAAGCATTTCTTTTGTGTTTCCACAGATAAAGCCGCCAACCCCGTAAATGTAATGGGTGCCAGCAAAAAGCTGATGGAAGAAGTCATCCTGGCATATTCAAAGAAAATGAAGATCACTACAGCCCGGTTTGCCAATGTGGCTTTTTCCAATGGTAGCCTGCTGGCCGGATTTATCGAACGCATCTTAAAACAGCAACCGCTCTCCTGCCCTTCGGATGTAAAGCGTTTTTTTGTATCGCCCGATGAATCGGGACAGATCTGTTTATGTGCCTGCATCCTGGGACAATCCGGTGAAATATTTTTTCCAAAACTGGAGGAATCAACAATGGTGAACTTTGCGGATGTGGTACCCCCGTTCCTGAAACAGATGGGATTTGAAATGGAGATCTACGCATCGGAGGAAGCCGCGAAAAATGCAGCTATGCATATTCAAAACAACCATTATCCCGTGTACTTCTTCCCCAGCAATACCAGTGGAGAAAAACTATATGAAGAGTTTTATACCGATGAGGAAGAACTGGACACCAGTACCTACCAGGCACTTGGAATTGTAAAGAATGCAAAAAGACGGGAAATAAACGATCTGAACAAGGTTATAAGGGCGCTAAGAATGGTCTTTGAAGATACACACGCAGAAAAAAAAGACATTGTTGCCGCTTTGAATTCGATGATTCCAGGATTTGAGCATATTGAGACAGGAGTTAATCTCGATCAAAAAATGTAGCAGATACCATCATTTGGCGTATTCCTTGCAGCAGTCGTCCGTTCAAACATCTTATCGTCCCTCTAAACTCAAACAATGTATTCCTTTTTTAAGCGCCTCTTTGACCTTCTTGTGTCTTTAACCGTATTCATTGTTATATTACCGCTTACGATCCCAATTGTGATCATCCTGTTATTAACAGGCGAACATTATATTTTTTACCGGCAAAAAAGGATCGGGTATAAAAACAACTATTTTCACATCATTAAATTTGCTACTATGCTCAAGAACAGCCCCAACATGGGAACCGGGCTGATCACCGTCCGGAATGATCCCAGGCTGCTTCCGATCGGGGGTTTTTTAAGAATGACAAAGATCAATGAGCTTCCGCAGATCCTGAATGTGATAAAAGGCGATATGAGCCTTGTGGGGCCCCGTCCCCTGGTTGACAAAACATTCAATGCGTATCCCCATGCGGTTAAAAGCAGGGTATACGACTCCGTGCCCGGAATAACGGGAATCGGCTCCATTATTTTCAGGGATGAAGAGCAGTTGCTGACCAACACCAAGATGGATCGTGTGGAATACTATGAAAAAGTGATCGCACCTTATAAAGGTGAACTGGAAATGTGGTATCACCAGCATAAGAGCCTCCGTGTTGATTTCTGGATCATTTTTCTTACTGGCTGGTCCATTATCAATCCGAAGACCCAGCTTCCACATAAAGTATTCCGGAACCTTCCGCAGCGAACTTTTACCGATATCCTATAATGCATGAGGCCTGGCTTCCCTATCTTTGCGCTGTTTACACATCCGCAATTCATGAAGCCAGGCCTGTTTTATATCATCCTGTTCTGTTGGGCGTTAGTGACCGGCACGCCTGTCTCTGCCCAAAGCGCACGTTATAAGGCGCACCTGGATGTAGCACGGCAACATGGGGTACCTTTATTAAAAAGCAGCACACAGGTAAAAAACTATGTGGGTAAAAAACAGCTGACAAAGGTCAGCGCCGGAAAAGGATACCGGGTTCAAAAACTCGATTACAGTGCCCCGTATCTTACACCAAGAGCCAAGGCCGTATTGAACCAGATCGCCCGTTCCTTCAATGCCCAAACCAAAAGTACCTTTACCGTTACCTCGCTTACCAGAACGGTACACGCACAAAGCCGGTTGCGACAGGTGAATGGGAATGCCACTTCAGGATTGAGCTCTCATAATTATGGCAGTTCTTTTGATATTTCCTATATCCGCTTTAATGGCCGTAAAGGGCCGAATAAGCGACTTGAGCGGGCACTGCATGCCGTGTTGGCCAACTACCAGGCAAGAGGCAAGATCCTTTTTATAAAGGAGTATTATGTGAGCTGTTTTCATGTTACGGTACGGTAAGGTGTTCCGGTGTAAAATTCAGCATCCACCGGATGCCAAAGCGGTCGGTCAGGGAAGCATAGTAACTCCCGGTTTTTGTAGGCACCACCCGTTGCGTAGCGGTTCCGCCCTTCCCCAGCCGCTGGTAAACCTGCATCAATTCATTTAAGCTCCTGCATTCCAGCAGCAGCGCAATATTGTTACCCGGGCACCATCCTTCATCGGGAACCAGGTCGGTTGCTATAATTTCTGCGTGCGGGCACCGCAACGAAGCCTGTAAAACATAGGCTTCCAGCGCCTTTGGTAATTGATCGGCACCTACAGACTCACCCAATGTTTGAAGATGTAATTCTCCCCCCAGGCATTTTTTATAAAAAAGCATGGCCTCCCGGCAATTCCCGTTAAATGTTAAATATGATTTTATCCGGATCACTGGCGATTCTTTCAAACACAAAATTGGTTAAAATGAGGCGTTTATAACAGTGGCAGATACGCCATTGAAAGGGGTTGTTCGCGACAGTTACATTAATTATCTTTACGAAAATTTTCAACATGAAACGGATCTGTATTTACGTTCCTATCAACGGGGTAATTGAAGCCATTACGCCGGCGGCAAGAATTTTTCAGACCGCCAATGAATTTCTTATGGCCAATGGCTACCCCGCAAAATTCAAAGTGGAGCTGGTGGGTTTACAGAAAACGATCCCGCTTTCCAACGGGTTATATGCGGTAACGACAGACCGTTTGCTTAAGGAAGTAACAGAAGCCGACCTGCTGATCATTCCCGCATTGATTGATGGTGATATGCGCAAGGCGGTGGCAGCTAATGAACCGGCGTTATCGCTGATCACAGCCATACATGCGCGTGGCACCGAAGTGGCATCGCTTTGTTTAGGCGCGTTCCTGCTGGCAGCCACCGGCATACTCGATCATAAAAAATGCTCTACCCACTGGGCATATTACCATGAGTTCCTGCAGCTCTATCCCCAGGTTGAAATTACCGACGGTACAGTGATCACTGATGAAGCCGGCGTATATTCCAGCGGCGGTGCCAATTCGATATGGAACCTGCTGCTATACCTGGTAGAAAAATATACCAACCGCGAAACAGCCATCCTGCTTGCCAAATATTTTGCGATCGATATCGACCGGAACAGCCAGAATGCCTTTTCCATTTTTAAAGGTCAGAAAGATCATAATGATGAAGGCGTTATAAAGGCCCAGGATTTTATTGAAAAAAACATCGGCGACCGCATCAGTATCGACCAGCTGGCCGCACTCATTGCCGTAAGCCGGAGAAGTTTTGAACGCAGGTTTAAACAGGCCACCAACAATACGGTACTGGAATATATTCAGCGGGTACGCATTGAGGCAGCCAAACGCAAGTTTGAAACCAAGCGGCTGAATATAAACGAAGTGATGTATGACGTAGGCTATACAGATACCAAGGCCTTCCGGGATGTGTTTAAAAAGGTAACAGGCCTCACGCCTATTGAATACCGGAACAAATATTACAAGGCCAACCTGGATATGCCTGCGGCCAGTTATGCTTTTTCCGCATAACCAGACTTGCCGCCCCTGAATCCGTTTCAGTACCTCAGCAAAACAGCATTAACCTGCTACCCCTGTTTCTTCAGCGCCTCCTTTACCTTTGGTGCTATTTTAGTACCATAAATCTCGATCGATTTCATAATATCCTTGTGCTTAGGTGCACCGGTATCCATATGCGTGGCAAAACGGGTAAGTCCGAATAATTCCTGCAGGTATAAAATTTTATCAACTGCCTCATTGGCATCTCCGATCACCAGCGCGCCGTTCTTCGTTTTTCCAAAATCAAACTGGTTCTTCCGGTAAGGCGGCCAGCCTCTTGTACGCCCCACACGATCCATCTGGGCAGCGTATATCGGGTAATACATTTCACTAAGCGCGGCGCTGTCTTCTCCATAAAATCCATGCACATGAATCCCTACCTGGTATTGATCCATCGGGTGTCCGTATTGCTGATAGGTTTCTTTATACAATTCAAAAAAGGGTTGAAACTGAGCCGGAGATCCGCCGATAATGGCAATCATTAATGGCAATCCCAAACGGCCGGCGCGTTCTACAGATGAAGGTGTACCGCCCACAGCGATCCATACCGGCAGGTGATTATTGGTGGCTCTTGGTAATACCATCTGCTCCTGCAAAGGCGCCCGGTGCCTGCCCTTCCAGGTGATCACCGCTTCTTTATTGATCTTTAACAGCAGATCCAGTTTCTCTTCAAATAAAGCATCATAATCGCGCAGGTCATATCCAAATAAGGGAAAGGATTCAATAAAACTGCCCCGGCCGGCCATAAGTTCGGCCCGGCCGCCGGAAAGCAGGTCTACCATCGAAAAATTCTGATACAACTTCACCGGGTCCGATGAACTGATCACCGACACCGCACTTCCCAGTTTGATATTTTTGGTAACCGCTGATGCCGCTGCCAGCACAATTTCCGGGGTAGGAACGGCATAATCTGGGCGGTGATGCTCACCAATACCGAAATAATCGAGCCCTACCTCATCCATCAATTTTATTTCCTCTATAATTTCTTTCAACCGTTCACCCGGCGCCTGCACCGTATTGGTTGCAGGATCAAAATGAAGGTCTCCAAACATACTGATACCGAGTTCCATATTTTTTTATTTTAGCTACAAAAATAACACCCTTATCCGGAGCTGCGCTTAACCTAGATTAATGAAAGCGGCAACACGGTATTTGTGGAGGGCCTTTATTTCTGTAAATACTACAGGCAGAAGAACATGAATGACCGGGAAGACATTGAGTTTGGTTATCATCATTTATATGACCCGTCTTATCCGCCGGTCCTCCCGGTCTCCTCAACGGATAATCGCTAGCCGGCGCTCCAGCGCGCGCCGGTAAAGCCGCTTTAAAAGACTTTAAAATACGCCGGCAAAAGCGTAGCTTTATCAAAACTACAGGAATGAACGACTCCGTATTTACCGGTTCGCAAAACAGCCACGGTAAGGAAAATCAAAATATTCCCTGCCGGCAACTACGTCCTGCTTTGTTTGAATACATCAAACTGGAACGTCCGGATCTTAAACGGTCGGACAGCATTCCTTACCACGAGCTCAATGAATACAAGCTGCGGTATATCTCCAAATACCTGCTACGGGATATTCATCAGCTTTCAGAACTGGAAGATAGTGTGATCTCATCCATGACCAATCAAACGATCATATCTGATATGATTGATGAGGACGACAACAACAAATTAACCCTGGGGCAGCGGCTGGCCGACCGTGTATCCGGCTTTGGAGGCAGCTGGACCTTTATCATTTCCTTTATCGTTTTTCTTCTTGTATGGATCGCCCTGAATCTTTACTGGTTACAGAATAAGGGATTCGACCCGTATCCCTTTATCCTGCTCAACCTCATCCTGTCCTGCCTGGCGGCGCTCCAGGCCCCCATCATTATGATGAGCCAGAACCGCCAGGAAGAAAAAGACCGCGTTCGCGCCAAAATGGATTATATGGTGAACCTGAAATCGGAACTGGAAGTACGCATCCTGCATGAAAAACTGGATCAGCTGCTGACGAACCAGGAAGAATACATGAACCGGTTAATGGATATGGAGAAGAAAAAGCCCAACGATTAATTTGATAATGTGGAAATGTGCTAATTTGAAAATAGGGTTTACGTTTAACATTTACAGGGTCTTCGGATATTGATAAGTTTGCCCGCCATCAGTCCCCGTATTCACTCTCCGGTACAGGCAGGTTTTTCAGCGTGGAACTTCTGAGGGAGATGGATGAAGAGGCCGAATACAAACCAATGCCATTTCCAAAGTAGGTATAATCGATCAGGGACAATTTTACAATGCCATCAATAGCCAGTTCTATATAATTGCCGTAACGGATCAGCCGGAAATGAAACTCCTTTTCTTCTTTTAAATGAAAGATATTATCCTGGAGTACATTGTAAATAAAATTTGAGCGGGTATTGGCTGCGTTAAAACCCCAGCGTTGAAGATGTACCACGCTATTGATCACATCAAAACTATAATAATATCCCGATCCCTCTTCATCAATATCCGTTACCAGTCCCAGCTTACCCATACCCTCCACTGCCAGTATGCCCTCCCAGATAAAACTGGGTGCCGATTTCTGTATCACAAAAACTTCATACCCGCTGCGGGAACCACAGGTCCATTTATCATCCGCCTGCTCAAAGGATGCCGTAGGATTGTTGAAGAGCGGAATGATGGATCCCATTTCATTCTGCACAAGGGTTTGGATCACCATCTGATCCCACCGGTAATAACTCTTCAGCACCAGTCTTCCCCGGTCATCTGTTTCCAGCTGTTTGGGTGGTGGAAAAATGCGCAGGGCATTTACATTCCCGTTTGCATAAAAGAAGTTGTAGATCAGCAAATAATCCCCATCCTTCTGAATGCGGGCAGCATAGTTTCCCTGTGGCAGTAATACGTTGTTGTGAAAACAATGATATTCTCCCATAAAATCAGGAGCAAACCAATACCGTACTTTTATATCCTCGCGGATCGAGCCCAGCAAATAATGACGCCCATTCAGTTCAAATACACAGGGGCACTCCACATCATCATACATCCGCGGAAAATGCAGCGGCGGGTGAAAGATCAGCTCCTTTTCCATCAGCTGCACCAGGCCCACACAGCCTCTTCGCGAAACGGGTCCGGCAGCCGCCCGCGTACAAACAAGAAAAAAAGTTTTATCATCATAATCATACCGGAAAGGATCCCTGAAGCTCATCCACAACCGTGGATTATTCTCATAGGTTTCATAATGCGGCGCCCTTGGTCCAAATGGGAACACTTCATCATTCACCTTCTCCCAGTCGAATAAATTATCAGATACCGCTAATCCAATTTTTGATACTACACCCCGGTCTTTACGCTGCAGCCCGGTATAATACATCTCGAACCGGTTATTGGTAGCATACACCTGCATGGTCCAGAGCATATCATCATCCCAGTCGCCGGGATCGCCCACAAACAGGGCATTTTTTACCCTTCTCCAGGTGATGCCATCCTTCGAAACCGCATGGGCGATATAGTCATGATTGGGAATGATCAGGTGAAAAAGATGGTATATGCCTTTATGCAGGATCATGGTTACATCGCCTATTTCCCACTCACTGAATCCTGATCCTGAATATAAATTATCAGTTAATCGTTCCATTTTTAAAAAATTAATTATATTTCAACCGTTTTTAGGTCCGGTTGTTGCTTCATGGTGACCGGAAATTTTGTGTAAGTAGCCCTCTTCCTGGATCAACACCGGCGATCCCCGCCTTCCGGGAAACAATACTTACCTTTTATAAATGAATACACAATGCAGGAATATTACATACAACTCTTTAGTCCGCATGGCTTGATCCGGTATCAGCAACCTGAAATCGGAAGGGATAAGGACACGGGCGGACAGGTAAAATACGTGCTGGAATTACTGGAAGCCCTGTCTCATCATCCGCAGGTCAGGAAGGTGGATCTTTTCACCAGACGGATCGCCGACAAACGGGTATCTGAAACCTACAATCATGAAATCGAAACCATATCTTCCAAAGCCCGTATTGTACGCATCACCTGTGGCGGTCAACTATACAAACCTAAAGAAAGTTTATGGGATAACCTTGATGAATTTGTAGACAAGGTTATCCGTTTTATAGAGCAGCAGGATGACTACCCGGATATTGTACACGGGCATTATGCCGATGGCAATTATATAGCCGGGGAGATCAGCAAGATCTTCGAGATCCCTTTTATAGCTACCGGTCATTCGCTGGGGCTGAACAAAAAGAATATTCTTTTAAAAGATGGGCTTTCGGAGGAAACGATCAACCAGAAATTTAATATGATCCGCAGGGTAAATGAAGAAGAAAAAACCCTGAAGCAGGCCAACCTTATCATTGCGAGCACACAACACGAGATCGATACACAATACAGTGCTTATGTTAATAAAAGCCAGGCCCGGTTCCTGATCATTCCGCCCGGTATCAATACGGAAGTATTTTATCCGTTTTACCGCATCGGCCTGCCTTCTTTTACCGTGCCGCTGGAGCAGGAACAGGCCATGTACCGGGTAAGTTCAGAGATCGAACGTTTTCTCTTTGCCCCCGGCAAACCCCTGATCCTTTCCATCGGGCGTGCCGATAAGCGCAAAAATTTTGAGACCATCATCGATTGTTTCGGGCAGGATAAAGAACTGCAAAGTATGGCCAACCTGGCCATCTTTGCCGGTGTACGTAAAGACATTACGCAAATGCCGGAAGATGAGCAGGAAATTCTTACCCGGCTCCTGTTACTGATGGACAAATACGACCTCTACGGTAAAATGGCCCTGCCCAAAAAAAACGACCCCTCACTGGAAGTGCCCGAAATATACCGCCTGGCAGCGCAGCGCAAGGGCGTATTTGTAAATGCCACTCCGGGTGAAAACTTCGGGTTAACCATCGTAGAAGCGGCCGCCTGTGGTTTGCCGATTGTGGCTTCACCCACCGGAGGTCCGAAAGAGATCATCGGCAACGCTCATAACGGCATGCTGGTAGATGTGCAAAACACCAAAGAAGTTGCCGATGCGTTAAAGAAGATCATTGCCGATACCACGCTTTGGGAGCGGTATTCTGCCAATGGCATACGGGCAGGACAGGAAGACTATTCCTGGGAAGCGCATGTAAAAAATTATCTCAAAGCGGTTGATGAAATTTATAAGCCAACCGCAGCGCTGAAAGAAACGCAGGAACTGCCCCTGGGCAAAAAGCTAATGAAGGCTGAACTGTTTTTTATTTCCGACCTCGACGGAACACTTGTTGAAGGCGACGATGATTCAGGCCTTGACCAAATAAAACAATGGGTAGATAGCAATAAAAACAAAGTGATCTTTGGAATCGCTTCCGGCCGGAATAAAGAACTAACCCGGATGGCGCTGCAGCAATTCCGGTTTCCGGAACCCGATATCCTCATCTGCTCTGCCGGAACAGAGATCTACTATACCCGCAACTTTCTTCCTGACCCCGGCTGGGAAAGTCATATCAATCATCAATGGAAGCGGAAAGAGCTGGTAACCGCATTAGAAAATTATCCGGGTTTGCATTTGCAGGAACCCGATGCCCAGTGGGAATACAAACTGAGTTACTATGTAGACGACCGCTTTAGGGAAGGTGATCTTGCCAATCTTTACAAATTCCTGGACGATCGCAAACTAAGAGCGAAAATATTACTGACCGACAACCGGTTCCTGGATATTTTACCGGTAAGGGCCGGGAAAGGAAATGCCGTGCGCTACCTGAGCTATAAATGGCAGCTGCCACTGGATCATTTCATCACGGCAGGAAATGGAGGCAATGACATCGACATGTTGCGGGGCCATACCCGCGGCATCGTTGTATCCAATCACAGCCCGGAGCTGGGATTCCTTAAAAAGAGCCGGCATGTATACTTTTCAAAAGAGCGGCAAGCCATCGGCGTAATGGAGGGTATTCTGCATTACCAGGAGCTGCAATTCTCAAAAAATGAGAAAGCAGAAATAAAGAGTGAGAAACCGGGTCCGGACCGTCATCCGGATAAAAATCTGAAATGATCAATTATATTCTTATTTTTACCGCTCATAATTCAACTCTATGGCATATAATCTTTTAAAAGGGAAAAAGGGAATCATCTTTGGTGCGTTGGATGAAAAATCCATTGCTTGGAAAACAGCACAGCAATGTTACCGTGAAGGGGCAGAACTGGTGCTGACCAATGCTCCGGTGGCATTACGCATGGGCGAAATCAACAAGCTGGCAGAAGAATGCGGCAATGCCCCTGTAATTGGTGCGGATGTTACGAATATGGATGACCTGAAGGCCCTGTTTGAACAATCAGTCGCACATTTTGGAGGTAAGATTGATTTTATCCTGCACTCTGTAGGTATGGGCTTAAATGTGCGCAAGGGAAAGGAATATACCGATTTAAACTACGACTGGAATCATAAAACATTCGATATTTCATCCATGAGCCTGCACCGTATTTTAAAGACGGCCTGGGACCTGGATGCATTAAACGAACAGGCCAGCGTGATCGCGCTGACCTATATTGCCGCACAACGCGTATTTCCGGACTATAGCGAAATGGCCGATGCCAAGGCGCTGCTGGAAAGCATTACCCGCACATTCGGCTATTACTATGGCGTTAAGAAAAAAGTGCGGATCAATACCATTTCCCAGTCGCCTACAAAAACAACCGCAGGCAGTGGTGTAAAAGGCTTTGACAATTTTATCAGTTATGCGGAGAAAATGAGCCCTCTGGGCAATGCTCCTGCTGAAGACTGCGCCAATTATATTTCCGTTATGTTCAGCGACCTTACCCGTTATGTAACCATGCAGAATCTTTTCCACGACGGAGGCTTTAGCTTTACAGGGGTTACTGAAGCGGTATTGGAATCCATGTAATAAGCATCCCTGGTATCCGTAACGCGTACGCATACAGTCATCAATTAATGAATACACAAAGAGAAAGGGCGATCCCCTTTCTCTTTTTATACATACTATGAAAAGATCATTTTTTACCTGCTGCCTGGGCCTTGCAACCCTGGCAATGCACGCACAATCCGATACGCTGCAATTGTTTGAAAAACAACAGACCGTTTATGCACTGGCAGATAGCGTAAACATCCGTACCGCTCCATCCCTGAACGCAGAAAGCACAGATCTTATTTCCCTGGGTACACCGATGAAGATCGTGGGCATCAGTCCGGTAGCCCTTAATTTGAACGGTGTTATTTTCCCCTGGTATAAGGTATCCTATAATAACGGCAAAAGTGGATTTATATGGGGTGGCAAACTGGCGCTGGCCTCTTTCCGGAGTCAAAAAAACACCGATATCAGCTTCCATTATGGGGTAGAGCGGGTTACAGATAGCGGTATTGTATTGCAGATACGCGTGGCAAAAAACGGCACAGAGCTGCAGCGCCTTTCTTTTAACGGTTTGGGCAACCCATCGCCCCGCTTATACAGCTGCGAGAACCGGTCTAATAGAGGACTAAAGAATGTAGATGATATTATTGAAATACAGGGAGGTTCCGAATCCTGCGGCGAGGCCGGGGGTACGCTTACTTTTTTCTGGAGCGGTCAGCGACTGCATTTTGTAAGAAGACAATTCGATACGCCGGACGGGGAATACTTTGACCGTACTTATTTTATTTATCCCAGCGATATGGAGGGGATCAAAGATATGATTATTGAAAAGGAGGTAGCCGGAGAAGTCCTTTTTGAAGAGGGACAAAAAGTTGCCAGCTGGGACAGCAATAATGTTAAATACAGCACCAATAAAGCCACCAAATACCGCTGGACGGGTGAAAAGCTGGAAGCGGTGAAATAATATAAATTCAGCGCTTATAATAAACCATTAAGAAATGAAGAACAGATAAGATACTGCTTCATTTCTTAATGGTTCTAAAACAAGATTTTTACGATCCTTTCTGATACGCCGCTGCGGTTTGTTTTGATGTGCCCAGTCCTTCAATGCCCAGCTCTATCACATCGCCGGGTTTCAGGTACCAGGGTTCAGGTTTTTGTCCCAGCCCTACGCCAGCCGGAGTTCCAGTGGAAATCACATCACCGGGCAACAGGGTCATAAACTGGCTCAGATGGCTGATCACCTGCTGAATATTAAAAATAAAATCGGAAGTAGTGGAATCCTGCATGGTGGTTCCGTTTACTTTCAGCCAGAGATTGAGGTTATTCGGGTTTTCAATTTCATCGCTTGTTGCCATAAAGGGCCCCAGCGGCGCAAAAGTATCACAGCTCTTTCCCTTTACCCATTGACCGCCGCGTTCGATCTGGAATTCCCGCTCGCTGTAGTCGTTATGTAAAGCATATCCGGCTACATAATTCAATGCATCTGCTTCTTCCACATAGGACGCTTTCTTGCCGATCACCACGGCCAGTTCCACTTCCCAGTCGGTCTTAACCGAATTCTTTGGGATGATCACATCATCAAAGGGTCCGCACAAAGCCGTGGTAGATTTAAAAAATACCACCGGCTCTTTCGGAACAGGGGCATTGGTTTCCTTTGCATGCAGGGCATAGTTTAAACCGATGCAAATGATCTTGGAAGGACGGGCTACACAGCTGGCCCAGCGTTCGTTCTCTTCTACAATTGGCAAACCGGCACCCTGTTCATTTACAAACTGGCGCAGCCGCTCCAGGCCATTCTTTTCAAAAAAAGCTTCATTATAATCTTCTCCAAATGCAGACGCATCATAACGTATACCATCAATCAGTACACCAGGTTTTTCCGTTCCCGGTTGTCCGAACCGTATTAATTTCATATCCTTATTTTTTGTATTTCTATATTTTAAGTTATTGGCTTTTTTTCAGCAAAGACCATCGCTCACCAGTTAAAAATGATCAGTTATTCAACTTTATAAACCCACCATCGATCGGGTAATCGCAGCCGGTAATAAAGGAAGCCTCATCACTGCTCAGGTACAGGATCAATGCGGCAATCTCCTCCGGTTTTGCCATACGGCCGATGGGTTGTGTTTTTGATAATTTTTCGAACATTTCCTGTTCCCGGCCCGGGTAGGTTTTGGCAAGAAATCCATCTACAAACGGGGTATGCACACGGGCAGGTGAAACACAATTACACCGGATGCCATCATTGATATAATCTTTCGCTACCGACAGGGTCATGGCCAGTACGGCGCCTTTGCTCATCGAATAAGCAAACCGGTCCGGCAACCCGATGCTTGATGCAATGGACGCCATATTAATGATCACGCCCCTTCCCTGCGCCTTCATCCGGGGGATAGCCGCATGCAGCGTATTGTAAACCCCTTTTACATTTACGTTATAAACCCGGTCAAAATCAGTTTCGCCGGTGGTATCTGCCTTTCCGATATGCGAGATCCCGGCGCTGTTTACCAGTATATCAATCGCCGGCAGTTGCCCAAAGGCCGTAGTAACCGCTTCCTGGCTAGACACATCAAGGAAAATACCTTCCGCATTGCCACCGGCTTCGCGGATCTCCTCAATGGTTTGCAGCGCAGCCTCTTTATTAAAATCGGCCACTACCACGGCGGCTCCTGCTTTTGCAAATAAAAGTGCCACGGCCTTGCCGATGCCACTTCCGCCTCCTGTAATTACGGCGGTTTTATTGTTTAGTTGAAACATAATTAAATATATACGCTTAAAATTAAAATGGCGCAGCTAATTTACCATATAAATGATAAAAAAGAGGAGTAAATGGAGTATAAGATTGAATGACACAGGCGCTTATCCATTTTTTTCAGCGATGAAACAACGATTACCAACCATACTTCCCGGATGGCCCGGGAACACTGGCAGATAAAATATTTTCAAAATACTAATTATTTTAGTATTTTTATACAACTATCGTTCTTTATTATAAGCTCTTTACCTAATAACAGAAATTATAAGCACTTAAGCTTATAATTTAATTTATAAGCCTATTTGCTTATATTTGAAGTATGATAGCGATCATTACCGGAGACATTATCCGTTCGGAAAGTATGGATCCTAAAGAATGGATGCCGCTCTTGAAAAGCTTTTTAAAAAAGCAAGGTCACACCCCTGCAGACTGGGAAATTTACCGGGGGGATGCTTTTCAATTGCGGTTACCACCGTCTGAAGCCCTCTTTAAGTGCATACTGTTGAAAAGTATGATCAAACAAAAAGCAGACCTGGATGTGCGGCTAAGCATTGGATTGGGAAGTGCATCTTATCAAACAGAAAAGATCACAGAGTCGAATGGAACAGCATTTGTAAGATCGGGCCGGAAATTTGACAATATGAAAGAAGAAAAAACCACCCTGGCCCTGTCTACCGGTGATGAGAAAACCGATGCCGCCCTAAACCTTATGGCGCGGTTTGCATCGCTGATTATGGACAATTGGAGCCCGGCGGCAGCGGAGATCGTACAGTTGTTCCTGGAAAAGCCCGACTGGAACCAGCAACAGATCGCAGAAAAATTAAAGATCAATCAGTCTGCCGTAAGTCAGAGCCGCAAACGCGCACAATTTGACCTGCTGATGGATTTTAATACATTTTATCAAACAACGATAACCGGCCTTAACACATGACACTACTCCTACAACTGTTGCTGGCGCATCTACTGGGCGATTTTGTTTTACAACCGTCCCGCTGGGTAGAAGAAAAAGAACGTAAAACCTACAAAAGCGCCAAACTGTACCTGCACGTACTCATCCATTTTGCATTGATCCTGCTCATCACCATGGATCTGCGGTACCTGCCGCTGGCAGCGCTTATTGCGGGCAGCCACCTGCTGATTGATCTTGCAAAACTTCAGCTGCAAACGGCTAAAAACAGGAAAACATTTTTTATCCTGGACCAGGTATTGCACCTTGCTGTAATTGTGTGGGCGGCCTGGTGGATGGAGCCATTTACCATACACCTGACCACTTCGCAGGCGAATGCCCTGCTGATTACCACCACCGGCCTGGTACTGCTGACCACCCCGGTTTCTGTAATCATCAAACTGATCTTATCCAAGTGGGCTCCGGCAACGGAGATCAGAACAGATATTATTGAAACGAAATCGCTGCAACACGCGGGCATGATGATCGGCTATATTGAACGCATACTGGTCCTGATCTTTATCCTCAACCTGCAATGGGTAGCCATCGGGTTCCTGGTAACGGCCAAGTCCGTTTTCCGTTTCAGCGATCTGAAAGTAGGGCAAGACCGGAAGCTGACCGAATACATCCTCATCGGCACCCTGCTGAGCTTTGGAATTGCGATCGTGATCGGGGTCATCGTAAATAAACTGCTGGTATCCGGCTTAACCGGCACCTAAGGCCGGGCGCCTATACCGTTGAAAGTGCTTCCTGTACCTGTTCCGGGCTCAGGTTTTCTATTTGCTTCCTGGCTTCCTGAACCAGGTCCATAACAGATTTGGGATCCATAGTATTTACATCTTTAACACATAAAATTACACGCAGCATAAGCGGGGAATCCCCAAAACAAGCGAGCCGCATGCGGCCGCTCCATTTTCGCAAACACATTCGCTTTTAATGCAATCGTTTGTCTTTCATCAATACATGCCTCAATTACCCTGCGCAATCGTTTCCATAAACCACTTTTTTACCAAAAGGCTTCATTACTTTTACACGATCATTTTTAACATAATCAGCGATAATGAATCTGAAGTCTGGAATTACCTTTTTTAAAAAAGGATCCGTTACGATACTGCTTGCCACAGCAACCCTCTTAACGGTTAACGCACAGGTAAAAACTGCCTTGCCGGCTACTGCAAAACCCGCCGCCGATACGCTTACCCTAACCGGTGCAGAAAAGATCAATGCAACAACGGTGAAGATCCGGTTGAGTAACCGGCAGGAATTATTACTGGACTTTTATGGCGAGACGATTTTCCGCATGTTTGCAGATCCTTCGGGAGGACCGCTCCGTGCACCGGAGGCCACGCCTCCCGCATCCATTCTTACAGACAACCCGCGCAAAACGGTTTCAAAGCTGGATGTAAAAGACAATGCAGGACGTATTGTTATTTCCACGAATGCAGTGACCCTTGAGTTCACCAAAGCAACGGCACTGCTTAAAATAACCAATATCAAAAGTAAACAAACCGTACTGCAGACCTTAACGCCGGTATTATTTGATAAAAAAAGTACCAGTCTGAAGCTGAAAGAAAACCCGGCCGAATACTTCTATGGAGGCGGTGTACAAAATGGCCGCTTTTCCCATAAAGGAAAGATCATTGCCATCGAAAACCAGAATAGTTGGACGGATGGCGGTGTAGCCTCCCCCACGCCCTTTTACTGGTCTACCAGCGGATATGGCTTTATGTGGTATACTTTTAAGAAAGGGAAATACGATTTTGGCGCCAAAGAAAAAGGCCTGGTAACCCTTTCCCATGAAACCAATTACCTCGATGTGTTCTTTATGATCGATAAGGAACCCGTAACACTGCTGAATGATTTTTACCAGCTGACGGGCAACCCGGTACTCTTACCCAAGTTTGGTTTTTATGAAGGGCATTTGAATGCTTACAACCGCGACTACTGGAAAGCAGATACGGCCGGTGTGCTTTTTGAAGATGGCCAACGTTATAAAGAAAGCCAGAAAGACAACGGGGGTATTAAAGAATCACTGAACGGCGAAAAGAATAATTACCAGTTTTCAGCCAGGGGCGTCATCGACCGTTATAAGGCATATGATCTGCCGCTGGGCTGGATCCTTCCGAATGACGGATATGGAGCCGGTTACGGACAAACGGGCACACTCGACAGCAATATTCAGAACCTGAAAGCTTTTGGCGATTATGCAAGAAAGAACGGCGTACAGATCGGGCTCTGGACACAATCGGATTTGCATCCCAAAGACAGCATTCCCGCATTGCTGCAACGCGATATTATAAAAGAAGTGGGCATTGCCGGCGTGCGTGTATTAAAAACCGATGTGGCCTGGGTGGGCCCGGGATACTCATTCGGATTGAACGGCGTGTCGGATGTAGGTCATATCATGCCCAAATACGGCAACAATGCCCGGCCCTTTATCATTTCCCTGGATGGATGGGCCGGCACCCAGCGTTATGCCGGTATCTGGAGCGGGGATCAGACCGGTGGCGCGTGGGAATATATCCGCTTTCACATTCCTACCTACCTGGGATCCGGACTTTCCGGTCAGCCCAATATTACTTCAGATATGGATGGCATTTTTGGTGGCAAGAACACCAAAGTAAATACCCGCGACTTTCAATGGAAAACATTCACCCCCATGCAGCTGAATATGGACGGATGGGGCGCCAACGAAAAGTATCCTTATGCACTGGGAGAGCCGGTCACCTCCATAAACCGCACCTATCTCAAACTGAAATCAGAACTGCTCCCCTACACTTACAGTATCGCCAGGCAAGCCGTAAACGGAATGCCCATGATCCGGGCATTGTTCCTGGAGTATCCCAATACCTTTACATATGGGAAAGCTACGCAGTACCAGTATTTATATGGTCCCTGGTTCCTGGTTGCACCTATTTACCAGGAAACAAAGGCCGATGAAAAAGGTAATGATATCCGTAATAATATTTACCTGCCCGCTGGTAGCTGGATCGATTATTTTTCGGGAAATAAATATGAAGGCAACCGGGTGCTGAACAATTTTGAAGCCCCGCTCTGGAAACTGCCGGTATTTGTAAAAGCAGGGGCCATCATCCCCATGACCAACCCGAACAATAACATTACACAAATCGATAAGACCGCCCGGATTTACGAGTTGTATCCTGCCGGCAGTACTTCATTTACAGAGTACGATGACGACGGTTTTACAGAAGCCTACAAATCAGGCGCCGGTGCTACCACGCAGATCCGGTCGATGGTTCAAAACAATACGGCCACCATCACCGTGCTGCCCACCAAAGGCAGCTATGAAGGTTTTGTAAAAAACAAAACAACGGAGTTCCGGATCAATGTAACCCGGAAGCCGGCTAATATTACTGCAAAAACAGGAGCTGTTGCAGTGAAATTAAAAGCGGCCGCTTCCCTGGAAGACTTCCATAAACAGGTAAACGTTTATTACTATGATGCTGCGCCCAATCTGAACCGCTTCTCCACCGCAGGCAGTCCTTTCGCTCAAACGGCGATCACTAAAAATCCGCAGTTGCTGGTGAAGCTGGCTGCCACCGATATTACCACCCATGCCATTACGCTTACAGTAAATGGCTATTCCTTTGCCCCGGAAGAACATTTGCTGAAACTACATGGCCGGCTGACACCGCCTTCGAAAGCACAGGTAATCGATAGCAACCGCCAGGCCTATACCTTAGTGCCCAGCTGGAACAAACAGGCCAATGCCGATTACTATGAGATCGATTTTAATGGCCAGCAATACACCACCATCCGGGATACCAGCCTCCTGTTTGACGGGCTGGCTCCAGAAACCGATTACCAGTTCAGGCTCCGGGCCGTGAATAAAGACGGCCAATCGCCCTGGACCTCCCTTTCGGCAAAAACAAAAGTAAATCCGCTTGAATTTGCGATTAAAGATATCATTGCCACGGGATCGGCCGCCGACCAGGAAGGCAGCGAACTGGCGCAGTTATTTGACTTTGACGAAAGCAATACCTGGCATACCAAATGGGGCACCAAGGCCGTTCCCTTTAACCTGGTATTGGATCTGAGATCGGTAAATCAACTGGACAAGATCCAATACCTGCCACGCACAAGAGGTAACGGTATCTGGCTCAAAGGAAGCATTGCCTATAGTACCAACAAGTCTGACTGGACGGATGCCGGCAGTTTTGAATGGGCAAAGAACGGAGATACCAAAACATTTCCTTTCAGCAATCATCCCACCGCCCGGTATATAAAGATCTCCGTAACAGAAGCCGTGGGCGATTTTGGCTCCGGACGTGAGCTCTATGTATTTAAAGTACCCGGATCGGAAAGTTATATTCCCGGCGACATTAACAACGACCATATTATCGACAACAACGATTTAACCTCCTATATCAACTATACCGGGTTAAGATCCGGTGATGGTGACTTTGAAGGTTATATCAGCAACGGTGATATCAATAAAAACGGGTTGATCGATGCTTACGACATTTCCAACGTAGCCACCCGGCTTGAAGGCGGTGCAGATATGACCACAGCCGATACACTCCGGGGACATATCGAAATGACCACGGCAAAAAAAGCATACAACAAAGATGAAGTGATCGAGATCCTGGTAAAAGGTACCGGTCTGAAAGCGGTAAATGCCCTGAGCTTTGCCCTTCCTTACAATGCCCAGGATTATGAGTTTGCCGGCATTGCGGTGCTAAACATGAAAGCCCTGGAAAACATGACCAATGACCGGTTACACAGCAACGAAAAAAAGGTTTTGTATCCTACTTTCGTAAACATCGGAGACCAACCCACGCTGGAAGGCACACAGGATCTCTTCATCATAAAACTAAAAGCAAAACGCAATTTAAATTTTGATCTGAAGCCTGTTGACGGGATCCTGGTAGGTAAGCACCTGAATACAACAGGCTTTTAAATACGGGCGCCGCACAGCCGCACTTCACTTCTTTCCCGGGTCTTTTATAAGGGCCCGGGATTTTTTTCTTATTATGGAAACGACGCTGCTCTTTCTTTATTACAAAAATAAAGAGCAGCGTCACTCCGGCTATGGCGGAGGAGCCGCTGCAAGATCATGAAGGTTGAAAACATTTCAGCACCTGGCTATAGACCGCATCCCTACGTGTTCCCGGCATTGTGATAAAATAAATTGCAAATCTTCTTTCAGGACCGCGGCTCCTCTGCAACAACCGGCCCTCCCTCCGACAGTTCACTCCCCTGTTTTTTTGATTTAAATACCGGCCAGAGGAACTGTGCATACCACTCTTCCTCCTGGTAGGATTTGATCCCGTAAGTTGCGGGGTATTTTCGGGTAATGATGCCCGTGCCAAAGATCAGGTCCCAGATAAAGAACATATTTCCAAAATTGCCCTTGTAATGACCGATGCCATCGTCCGTGGTATCCGCATGATGCGCATGATGGGTTGCCGGTGTAGAGATCAGCCGCTCCATCACCCAGCCGATGGGATGCAGCCACCGGTTGGTGTAAAAGGGTTTGTCCCATTTAATGCTGCTATGCGCAGAAAGGGTGATCAGTGATTTTACGCCGCCAACAAATAACGCCGGCAACCCCAGCCCAAGATAGTTCAGGATGGCGATCAGGTAAATCTGCGAAAAAAATATGGTATAGATAATATTCTGCCGGCTGGCCATAGACATACCCATATAGGGAGCAGAATGGTGCGTACGGTGAAACCGCCAGAGAAAGGGCACCTGGTGGTGCAACCGGTGATACCAGTACTGGGTAAGATCATCGGCCACCGCAATGATGAGGGCACCCCACCAGAAGGGCACCCATATAAAAAGATCCTTCGCTGCCGGCAATACCAGGGGTAACAATTTCAGGCTAAAGAACGTGAGCACCGGGATAAACAGGAGCTTCGGAGCCACAAAACAAACCAGGTCCAGGATCTTCTCATTGCGCGTCCAGCGCCGGTGTTCATAAAGTCCGGCAATCACCTCGATGATCCCCACCACGATGGCCAGAACGATCAGTCCCCATTTGCGGAGATGGGTAAAGGCTAACTGCAGCCAGGCAGGAATATGTTCCCGCGCAATCTGAAGGTTTTCCGCAGTACTTTGCTGCCAGGGCTTTTCATCCAGTATGTAAAAGTAACCCAATAGCAGCGCCACGGGCAAGAGGTATAACCCAACGCTGACAAGAATATCCCGGATCAGCTTACGGGGGTTTTCAATTTCAGGATTCATATCATTTTGTTTAATGCCTCAGCAATAATTGCAGCAGGTACAAACCACCGGCTATAAAAGCCAGCGGTATAAGTACAATGCCGATACTGATGAGTATTTTCTTTACAAGTATATTCAGGTCATTCATCACCGGTGTGTGTTTATTTTCCGGCCGCCGGCGCTGTTGCTCCGTATACGGCGGGTTTATAATTTTTATGGATCCGTTTTTCATATACATCCTCCCAATCGATCAGGGGATACAGGTTATTTTTCTCCGCCTGCTGATCAAAGAGCTTTTTTAACGCTTCCAGTTTTTCCGGATACTTCTTTGCAAGGTTCACCCGCTCATTAAAATCTTCATCCAGGTTGTACAACTCCCATACATCTTTTTCCCAGCGGTCCGGATCGCCCTTCCAGCCCGAGCCACGCGTCTTTACATAGTCAATGGCATCCGGATGATGTGCGGTAGCCGCTTTCCAGCCATTCGCATAGATGGATCGTGCACCAAAAATGTAATAATGCTGTACCCGGTGCGTTGCTGTTGCACCTGCATCATTCAGGGTTTTAAATAACGAATACCCCTGGATCGTGTCCTGCGGCACATTACGGATCACTTCCGGTGCCTTTATGCCAACCAGGTCAAGGGTCGTAGGCAGGATATCGATCACATGACTATACTGCGTGCGGATACCACCTTGCTCCTTTATACCCCTGGGATAAAAAATGATCAGCGGGTTGTGGGTGCCCCCTTCTGCGTTGGCATCCTGCTTCCACTGCCGGAACGGCGTATTGGTTGCCTGGGCCCAGCCCAGGGGATAGTTGGTATTCTTTCCCTGGGGTAAACCGATATCATCGATGCGGGAAAGATTATACCGGAACTGTTCCTCCTCCGTTTGTTTACCGATCAGGTTGCGGGGTTGCAAGGTTCCCTGGAACGTACCTTCTTTACTGGCACCGTTATCCCCGATCATTACTACAACCACGGTATTATCCAGCAGGTTTGCCTGTTTCAGATAGCTGATCAGCCGGCCTACACAGGCATCCGTATAGGTAAGATAGCCGGCATAGGTTTCCATAAATCGGGCATATAGTTTTTTCTTTTCTGCCGGCAGTTGATCCCAGGCTGGTACATCCGAATTCCGTTCGGGCAGTTGGGCATTCTTTGGCACTACGCCCAGCCGGACCTGGTTGGCCAGTACTTTTTCACGATACCGGTCCCACCCTTCGTCAAATACGCCTTTATACCGGTTGCTGTACTCCGGCGCTACCTGGTGTGGGGCATGCACAGCGCCGGGCGCATAATACAGGAAGAACGGCTTTCCCGGAGCCGCCTGCTGTTGCTTTTGAATGTACCCGATGGCCTTGTCAGTGATCTGATCATTCAGGTGCCGGCCATCCGTTTTTATATGTGCATTGTTTTCTACCAGGTCTGGTTCATACTGATCGGTTTGCGATCCCAGGAAACCAAAGAACTGCTCAAATCCTTTTCCTCCGGGCCAGCGGTCGAAAGGGCCTGCATCGGTAGCTTCTTCATCGGGCGTCAGGCCATATTTTCCTACGGCAAAGGTATTGTAGCCGCCGGATTGCAGGATCTGGGCGATGGTGCCTTTGTCATTGGGGATACGGCCACTCCAGCCGGGGAAGCCTGCCGACATGGCCACATGCGAAAACCCGCCCACGCCTACGTAATGCGAATTGCGGCCCGTGAGCAATGCAGCGCGGGTAGGCGCACAGATGGCAGCCGTATGAAAATTGGTATACCGCAATCCATTGTTGGCCAGTGAATCGAAAGTAGGCGTCTGGATTAGTCCGCCAAAACTGCTGGAAGCGCCATAGCCCACATCATCCAATAAGATCCATACTACATTCGGCGCATGGGCCGGTGGTGTTACCGGATCGGGCCACCACTCTTCGGAACCGGCCAGTGTTTTACCGACCTTGCCCTGAAAGGGTGTTTTCTGCTGACCCGTTGCATAAAGGGTCGTCATGAGCAGCAGTGCAAAACCTGCAATAATTCTGATTTTCATAATTTCATTTTTTATAAACGGTTTATTATTGGGGAAAAATCCGCGGGCTATTTGTTATAGCCGGGGTTTTGAGTAAGCAGATTATTCAGATCAATTTCTATTTGCGGAATGGGGAACCGGTAATTCTTTTCCGATACATTGCCGGCTTTAGCGGAGATCTTTTTTAATTCCTCCACCAGGGTACCCTTCCGCACCAGGTCGAACCATCGGTTCCCTTCCTGTACCAGCTCCTTCCGGCGCTCCAGGAAAACGGCATCTCGGAAGCCTGCCTGATCCAGCCCCGAAAGATCGCGGCTATTATCCGTATAGTTCCCATTCCCTGTATACAAACCATAAGCCCGGGCCCTTACTATATTTAATGCTTTATAGGCTTCTGCCACGGGTCCCTGCAGTTCATTCAGTACTTCTGCATACAACAGCAGGACATCCGCATAGCGCAACACCGGGTAATTGATGCCGCTCTGCGCCTGGTTGGTAATGGGATTCAGGCTGAAGTCAATAAACTTCGCATACCGCGTTACGGGAGAAAAATCCACCTCCTGACCGGTAGCGGGGTTCAGCATCTTTGTAAAAAAGCTGGCGGCTTTACGGGTATCGGTGTCATCAAAGATTTTGGGAAGATTTTCATCCGGCACATCACCGGGAAAAGATTTGGCGTTAAAAGAGTTGAAGTTGGAACTGCTCAGGAAATTCTGCACATTGCGCGCCCCAAGGTTCGATTCATATTGCACAGAAAACAAATGTTCCTTACCATTCTTGGTGGGCTTCTGAAAGGCGTCTTTAAAAACGGGGAACAGATCGTAGCCATAAGTACCCGTTGCAGCGGTAAAAGTACCTGCTGTAAGCACCTTTTCCAACGTGGTTCGTGCCAGCCCCCAGGCCTTTCTTGTAACATAAACTTTTGCCAGTATGCCCCATGCAGCACCGGATGTAGCACGGCCCTTATCTGCCCCGGAATAGGAAGCCGGCAATGCCGTTGCAGCCGTCAGATCGGCAATCACCTGTGTATACACTTCTTCAGCTGCAGTCCGTTTTACTTTTACATCCTCGGTATTGGTAGATGATGGATTGTGCAGTATCAATGGCACATCTCCAAACAAACGTACCAGGTTAAAGTACAGCAGCCCTCTTATGAAACGCGCTTCATTGATAAGCCGGTTCTTTGTAGGTGCATCCATTTCAATACCCGGTATTTTATCAATAGCCACATTTGCCCGGTTGATACCATAGTAATGCTGCTGCCATATTTTCCGCACACGGTCATTTTCGGCAACATAGGTGATCGTTCCTATGGCCCGCACATCAGGATTGGTATTGGAGGGACTAAACACCTGCTCATCCGATCCGTTGCTGATCAGGATGTTCAGGTTACGCCCGTAAATGGGAAAATCGCCGGCGGGGTCTCCGTTAAGACTGCCATATGCGGCATTGACCGCACTTACAGCATCGGTGGTCGTTTTATAATACTGGTCTTCGGTAATCACCGACTCCGGAAGCTCTTTTAATTTATTGCAACTGAAAATAACGATTGCAAAAGTGAGGGAAATATAAAGTGGGATTGATTTCAATATCTTGTTCATAACAGACCGATTGTTTAAATGATTAAATGGTGATGTTTAGCCCAACAAGGATCGTTTTCGTAGAAGGATAGATCCCGTAATCAATGCCCTGTTTGGTATTGTCCACATCATACAGGTTGGCCTCGGGGTCAAGACCGCTGTAAGGCGTTACTGTGATCAGGTTTTGCCCCGTGATGTAGAACCGCAGTTTTGTTATTTTATATTTGGTAAGCAGACTTGCGGGCAGTGTATACCCCAGTGTAATGTTCTTTACCCGCAAAAAAGAGGCATCTTCTATATAACGGTCAATCACCTGTGGCACAGGAGAGTTGGTGGCGCGGGGTTCTTTGCCTTCGGGATGCTCCAGGCTCCACCGGTCCAGCAGCGATGCTGAGGCATTTAGTGATAAGGTGGGAAGCTCCAGCTTTTGCCGGATGAAATTAAATACCTTATTCCCATAATTGCCCTGAAGAAAAACCGAAAGATCAAAACCGTATGCAGTAATGTTATTCGTGAATCCAAACGTGAACTTCGGCTGTGCATTTCCGAGGTTTACTTTATCGGCCGTGGTAATCACACCATCCTGGTTGGCATCTACATATTTCCGGTCGCCCTCCAATTGCGATACACCGGCAAGCTTGGGCACATTCGCAGCAAGATCCGCAGCGGTCAATAACCCATCCGTCCGGTATCCCCAAAACGTAGAAACCGGGAGACCGACCTTTACAATTACCGGTGACACAAATCCTGTGGGTGCTATAGGGTAATAGTAATCGACCCCTTCGCCCAGGTTTAATACCTTGTTCCTGTTTGCCGCAAAAATGACCGAAGATTTCCAGTTAAACCGGCGGCCCCGGATATTATCCGTGTTCAGAGAGAACTCAACACCACTGTTGGAAACGCTTCCGGTATTTTTCAGCACCGTATTGTACCCGGTATATAAAGGGAAGGGAACAAACAGTAACAAGTCGCTGGTTTTTTTCCCATACACATCAGCGGTAATACGGATCCGGTTTTTAAAAAAGCCTGCATCAATACCAGCATTCCACTGGGTAGTAGTCTCCCACTTCAGGTTTTCATTCGCCAGCTGCGCGGGTGCTACTCCCGTCACCAGGGCTCCGTTAAAAAAATAATTGCTGGCAGCCAGTACCGAAAGCGAGCTATAGGGCGGCACCTCCGAATTTCCGGTTTGTCCGTACGACGCCCGCACTTTCAGATTGGATATCCCGCTGCTTTGTTCGAGGAATCGCTCCTTTACAGCATTCCAGGATACACCTACAGAAGGAAAGAAACCCCATTTATTATTTTTACCCAACCGGGAAGAACCGTCCGCACGTTGCGTAAAGGATATTGAATATTTATCATCAAAGGTATAATTGATCCGGCCCAGGAAAGAGTTGAGCGCCGCAGCATGCGCATCCGAAGCGGGCAGCACCGCGGTTCCCCCAAGAGACAGGTTGTTGTATTCGGTAAGATCAGAAGCAAACTTCTGCGCACCGGCCACCGTACTTTCATCCTCCGAATATTGAGTGGTATAACCCAGCAATACATTTAACGCATGCAGGTCGCGGATATTTTTTGAATAGGTTAGCGTGTTTTCATTCAGCCAGGAACTGCCCTGTATATTTCCCACGGCGGCAATACCACCAGCAGCATAACCTGCAGCGGTATAAGAGGGCGCATAATAATTTTGTTTGGTGGTTAACTGATCCATACCAAATGAAGACTTGAGGACCAGCCCTTCAATGATCCGGTATTCAACAAAAGCATTTGCCAGACTGCGACTGATCAGTGTTTCATTTTTGGTGGCCAGGATATCCCGGAGTGCATTCGTGGGAGTGGCGATATACGGGTTCTGATTATTGTAACTCCCATCCTCATTCCAGATCTTTACGATCGGCGGCGTAAGCACCAGAGTAGGAAAAGCCCCGTTAAAACCAATGCCGCCAAAATTGGCGCCTGTTAACTTATCCTGAGCGGCCCGGCTAAGATATATATTGGCGGCCACGGTAAATTTGCTGTTCAGCTCCCGTTCATAGTTCATGCGACCGGAATAGCGCCGGAAACCGGTATTCCGCACCACACCGTCCTGGTCCAGGTAATTTCCGGAGATAAGGAACCGCGATTTTTCATCTCCGCCGGATATAGAGAGCTCATGATTTTGCGTTGCCGCACGCTGTAAAGCGGCATCCTGCCAGTTGGCGCCTTCACCAAATGCCTCGATCTGCGCTGGTGTAAACGTTGCCGGCTGATTATCGCTCTTATTAATATCATTGATCAGGGCCGCCCATTGCGCACCATTCAGCAGCTGATGTGTTTTTGCCGCCTCCTGCTTGCCGAAATACCCGCTGTAATTGAATTCTGTTCGTCCCTTACGGCCCTTCTTGGTTGTAATGATCACCACCCCATTTGCACCCCGGGAACCATAGATTGCAGTAGCCGCGGCATCCTTTAAAATATCGATGGATTCAATATCGGAAGGATTGATCGTAGACAATGCATTAATGCCGCCCCCGCTGGAGGCCCCGGTATTGGTAAGATTGTTATTATTATAAATAATAAATCCATCGATCACGTAGAGCGGATCGTTCCCGAAATTAATCGAGTTGCCTCCCCTGATCCGTATGGTAGCGGTGCTCCCCGGCTGGCCGGATGACTGCGTAACCGCAACACCGGGAACCGATCCCTGAAGCAGGTTATCAAAGGCTATTGCGGGCTGCGATAAGCTGGTTTTAGACACCGAAGCCACAGATCCGGTTATACTACTTCGCTTCTGTGTACCATAGCCTACCACCACCACTTCTCCCAGGTCATTTTTCCGCCGCTCCAAAGGAACCGCAACCACCGGGGCTGTTACATAAATTTCCCGGGTTTCATATCCCACAAAAGATACGATGATGGTAAATGGTAGTGTTTGCCCGGTTCTTAAAATGAAATGCCCCTTCTCATCGGCCCGCGACTGGTTGGTAGTGCCCTTGATCAATACGGTAGCACCGTCAAGCGGGAGCTTCGACAATGAGTCGTATACATGACCCGTAAATTGGGTATTGATAATGGTATGCGGTTCCTGGGAATAAACAGACTTTAATGATAGTGTAAACAATGAGGTTAGCAATAAAAAAACAATAAACCTTTTTTTCATTACATTTGATTTGCATTAAACAATAAGATGGCCTGTATGCCATGGCATACGGGATCTTTTAACAGGGAAACATTTTATGATGCAGCCGGGTATCTGCGCCAACAGGCCCGGCATTTTTATGTTATATCTACGAGTCGTCCATCGCGAAAAAAATCGGTTAAGTAAAAGAAAAGATTAAAAAAGGAAGGGGGCCTTAAAAAAGGCATCGGGCTAATAGTTGCAACAACAGACAAAAAGATCAAACATGCTGCCTTTGTTCCATATCAATGGTTTTTGATTCATCATGTTACTGAAAGCCGGGGAGTTCATAATAAGTTGCAAGATTAACAGTATTTTTTTAGTCCACCAAATTTATAGACTAATTATTTACAACCGGATTCATCTTCTCCCATACTGCAGCTAAATATCAATTTTCTACTAATCTCCCGACCTTTTCATTTCATCCCTCTTTCCTCTTATCGGGCTTTTGTATGACGGTTTGGAGGTCGCATATAGGTCTTGTTTTTTACCCGCGCAGTTCCAATAACAGTAAATAACATTATTGAAGAACAATCGGCAAAACCCGCTATGGCACTCTATTACATGCGAAAACCCGCTGCCAGAGCGGGTTTCACTTTTTTAACCAGAGGTCTCGAGCGGATTCGAACCGCTGTACGAGCTTTTGCAGAGCTCTGCCTAGCCACTCGGCCACGAGACCATTTTTATGCTTCCGGATCACCGGCCTGTCTGGTAATACAACATTTTAGTAACTACCATCCGGCCATTTAATCTTTGAAGGCTGGCAAAAATAGGATATTTTTGGTAAATATTTGCAAAGATTAAAGACCTTTTTTTATGAGCAGGATCGCAGAATCGGAATTGATTATCAATAACAGGGGTGCGGTATACCATCTGGATCTTCGTCCGGAAGAACTTGCCGGTACCGTAGTTACAGTAGGCGACCCCGACCGGGTGGCTGAATTCAGCAAATATTTTGATGTGATAGAGGTCAAACGCCAGCATCGCGAGTTTGTGACCCATACCGGGCTGGTAGGTGGCAAACGGCTTACGGTATTATCTTCAGGGATCGGACCGGACAATATCGATATTGTGATGAATGAACTGGATGCCCTGGTCAACATCGACTTTGAAACCCGGGAGATCCGTCCCAGTCTGCAATCGTTGAACATTATCCGCGTGGGCACATCCGGATCCTTGCAGGCCGATATCCCGGTAGACAGCTTTGTAGCCTCTACACATGGATTGGGGCTGGACAACCTGCTGAACTTTTACCGGCCGGAAGAAACGGATGAAGAAACCCAGCTCATACATTCCTTTGTAACGCATGTACAAATGCAGGGCCTGGGCATGCCGTATATTACCGGCGCCTCCCCTACCCTGTTAAAACATTTTGTGACCGACTTTCACCAGGGCATTACCGTTACCTGTCCGGGGTTTTATGGCCCGCAGGGAAGAGTACTGCGCCTGGGTGTACGGAATCCGCAACTCATCGACCGGCTGACTGATTTCAGTTTCGGTCAGCACCGCATCACCAATTTTGAGATGGAGACCTCCGCTATTTTCGGACTGGGAAAATTGCTGGGGCACCACTGCCTGGCGGTAAATGCCATTGTGGCCAACCGGATCGTAAAGGAATTTACAAAGGATGGAAAGGCTGCGGTAGAACGGTTAATTATTAAATTTCTGGAAACGTTTAAAAATAGTTTTTAACCAGCTGCAGTACAAAGGGCGTCCATCTTGCTACGCTCAGTTTATCGTCCCGGTCATATGGCATCAGCATCTCAATACGCCGCATTCGACCCAAAACGCAGGATCAACAATAAACTATAAACAATGAACATGATATTCTATAAATACCAGGGCACCGGCAACGACTTTATATTGGTGGATAACCGGGAAGGTGCCTATTCCGGACTTACGGAAGAACAAATTAAAAATCTGTGCGACCGGCGTTTTGGCATTGGAGCCGACGGTTTTATGCTGCTCAATGAAAAAGAAGGCTATGATTTTCAAATGGTATATTTCAATGCGGATGGACGCGAAGGCTCGATGTGCGGAAATGGCGGCCGCTGCATTGTACAATTTGCCCATGACCGCGGCATCCGGAAAGCCACTTATCATTTTATTGCCACAGACGGGCCACATGATGCAACCATTGAGGATGGGGAAATTGCCTTAAAAATGAAGGACGTGGAAGGTATACAGGAATACAAAACCGATTCTGTTCTGAATACGGGATCCCCTCATTATGTGCAGCTGGAACCAGATGTAATGCAGCTCGATGTATTTAAAGAAGGTAAAAAAATAAGATACAGTAAGGATTTTGCAGAAGAAGGAATTAACGTAAACTTTGTTCAGGTAAAAGAACCGGATACCCTTATTGTACGTACTTATGAGCGCGGCGTAGAAAATGAAACCTACTCCTGCGGTACCGGCGTTACAGCAGCGGCCCTGGTTTTTCATCATAATGACAATGGATTCAACGTGGTTAATATTGAAACCCTCGGCGGAAAATTAACCGTCCGTTACCGGAGGGAGCCGGATGGAGCCTTTAACAACATCTGGCTGAAAGGCCCTGCCATAAAAGTTTTTGAAGGTAGCATAAGCACCGGAGCGCTATGATCAAATACTTTAAAAATATCGATCACCACACGGTTGAGATTTCCGATCCGGAAAACGACAGCTGGGTAAACGTAGTGCCTCCGCTGAAACAGGAAGAGTTTGATGAATTATCGGACCAGCTGGAGATCCCGCTCGACTTCCTGACGGACTCACTGGATATCGATGAGCGCAGCCGTTATGATGAAGACGACAATGTAAAACTCATTGTTATCAAAACGCCCACGGAAAATAACTCTTTCAATGAAAGTGATGCCTATTACATTACCATTCCCATCATCGTTATTCTTACCCACAACCATATTGTTACGGTAAACTCTTTTGAGAATCCGGCCATAAAAAAGTTTCTGAACACTTTTCAGAACCGCCAGCCGGATAAGAAGAATATGATGGTGATCAAGATCATCGAAAAGATCGTTCAGAACTTTATGGAGTACCTGAAAGAGATCAATCAAAAGCGGAATGTGATTGAGCAAAAGCTATACGATGCCAATAAAAACGAACACTTACTGGAACTGATGAAGATCCAGAAAAGCCTGGTATATTTTGTAACAGCTCTTCGTTCCAATGAATTACTGCTGGCAAAGATACAACGCACCAAATTCCTGCAATTCACCGAAAGCGAATCCGAACTGCTGGAAGATCTTATGGTAGACAATTCGCAGGCCCTGGAAATGGCCAATATCTATACCAATATCCTTAGCAGCACGATGGATACCTTTGCCAGTATCATTGCCAATAATCAGAACCAGGTATTAAAGCGGTTGGCCATCGCCACCATTGTACTCAGTTTTCCGGTATTGATCGCCAGCATCTTTGGCATGAATGTGCCCAGCGGGTTTGAACACTCGCCCTATGCCTTTTACATTGTAGCCGTACTTTCCCTGCTGCTGGCGGTGGTGTTGGGCGTACTGGCCTTCAGAAAAAAAATACTGGAATGACATTAAAATCGTTTAACATCCGTGTTTATGGTATCCTGGTAAACGATCAGCAACAGGTGCTGGTAAGTGATGAACGGATTTATTTTAATAACCGGGAGGTTACAAAATTTCCAGGTGGCGGACTGGAACTGGGAGAAGGCACGCGGGAATGCATCATCCGGGAATGCAAAGAAGAAATGAATGTGGATGTAGCCGTAGTAGATCATCTTTATACGACCGATTTTTTTCAGCAATCGGCGTTTAATGAGGAACACCAGCTTATCTCCATTTATTATATCGTGCGTCCACTGGAACCGCTGAACTTTCCCGTAAACAACGGCACTCCGGTTTACCCTGCCACCATCACGGAAAACTTCCGTTTTGTTGACTGGGAATATTTTTCGGCGGATGTCATGACCCTGCCAATTGATAAGATTGCAGCCGGTTTATTAAAGGAACGTGACCAAACGGCCACCGGCTAGCAATAGCAGGATGTCCGCCCTTTCCATAGTTCCCGCAAAATCCGTACTTTTAGCCTTAGTTTAATCCCCCGATATGAAACGAGTTATTATCGCAATTGCGCTGATCACGGTCGTGCTGATTACGCCAACCTGTTCCAAAAAAGATGCGCCGTTTATCAACAGTGCCGGTAAAGATGCCGCAGCTTATAACAAACCCGTTGGGGCTTCTTCCAGGGATTTTCTGACAGGCAGTCATTTTACATCGCTTACCGTAGAAATACAATATGTAACGGGCTATGCGCCGGATGCAGCGGCGTTGAATCAGTTACAACAATTTTTAACAAGCCGGCTGAATAAACCCGGAGGCATCACCATCACTACTAAAGCCATCTCCGACCCGGGCGAAACACTGCTTTCCCTGAGCCGGATCCGGGAAATTGAAAATAATAACCGCATGGTTTTTAATACGGGTAGCCAACTGAGTATGTACATTCTTTACAGTAACAGCGATTTTACGGATGCCAGCACTTTAGGTATCGCATACCGGAATACTTCGGCAGCCCTGATGGGCAAAAAGATCCATGAAAATTCCGGAGGCTTTGGCCAGGTAAGCCGCACAAAACTGGAGGCCACCGTTCTGGAACATGAAGTAGGCCATCTGCTGGGATTGGTTGACCTGGGCGCGCCCATGCAATCGGCACATAAAGATGCTACCCATGGCAATCATTGCAGCAATGACCAGTGTTTGATGTATTATGCCTCAGAAACCACAGATGTATTTGGCTTCCTCTCGCGCAACAGCGCACCCTCCCTGGATGCAGGATGCCTGGCAGATCTGAAAGCTAACGGAGGCAAGTAAGCCCCGTTGGTAGCAATCAGCCTTTAAGCCATCAATTATCAGCTGATCCCCTGTTATGTTTCAGGTTTTCTGATTTCACGTTTAAAATCCCAGGCTAAATCCATTTCATCCCTGATGATTGATCCATTTTCACATTCCCACATTTTCAAATTTTCAAATTCCAATCCCTACTCCCCGCTGATCCCCTGGTAATAATTATAAATCTTCACGCGGAGCAGGTACTCATATTTTCCCCCGATCAGATCGATGTTGGCGCGGTCGAGATTGTTTTTTACCGTAAGGTATTCCACCGAATTCCATTGTCCTACGTTAAAACGCGCTTCTGCCGCACGGTAGGATTGCTGCAGGGCATTTACGCGTTCCTGTAATTTTTTATAGCGGTCAAAAGCAGCATTCATATTCACCGCAGCACCCTCGATATTCTGTTGCAATTGCGTTTTCACCGCCTTGTTATTCTGCTCAGCATCTTTCAGGTTCAGTTGGGCCAGTTTTATATTATTGCGAGCCTGCAGGTTATTAAAAATAGGAACCGACAGGGTAAAGCCCAGATTTTTATTGTTATTATTCTTTAACTGATCGATGATGCTTGCGGCTGAGGATTGTGCATAACGGCTGTTCATTCCATATCCGAAATCCAGGGTCGGAAACAGTTTGGAACGGGCTGCTTTCAATCCGTAAGCAGCGCTTTTAACGGAAAAATCGGCCGCTTTAACCTGCGCAAAACGGTCTAAGGCGGTATGATACGCTTCGGTAGCATTGGTGGTGTTTTTTTCCAGGATCTCCGCAACGGCCATTCTTTCAAAAACAATGCTGCTGTCATAAGGTACATTCATTAAAGCGCAGATATTGATCTTCGCCGTTTCCACATCACGCTTCGCATTGATAATGGTGGCCTCATCGTTGGCATACTGCCCCTGCATATCAAAAAGATCCGATGGTGCTACCGCCCCCTTTGCGTCCATATCCTTCAGCCGCTTCACCTGCTTTTCAGAAAGCCCTGCCTGATCCTTTGTTTGCGAAAGGATATCCTGCGCGCTCATCATCTGCAGATAGGCCAGGATCACGTTGAGCGTAATATTATCTTTTTGTTGCTGCCAGTTCATACCGGAAGCTTCGGCGGTCATGGCCGCCTGCCGGGCCGTATTTTGCAGGTTCATTCCCCTGAAAAGCGTTACACCGCCGGAAATATTATAATCACCGGAATAAATATTGTTATCAACAAATGCATTGGTGGTATTGTCAATGCTCCGGCCGAAAGACCAGCCATGGCTGGCGGAGGCATTGAGGTTGGGCCACATATTTAACCGGGCCTGTTTGCGTGCGATGGCATCACGTCCGGCCTGGTTTCCCGCCTGCGTTACCAGCAGGTTACTCTTTAGCGCCGTATCAATACATTGCTCCAGGGTAAAATTTGCCTGCTGCGAAAAAACCGCCAACGGAACCATATAAAAAAAACATCCAATTAAAAAAAACTTCATGAATTGAGATTTGGGAATTTAGATATCAGCTGTCAGTCGTCAATTATCAGCTATCAGTTATCAGTTATCAGTCCTCAGTCGTCAGTTATCAGTTATCAGCTATTAGCTATCAGCAGTCATTACCTATAACCATTGCCTATTGACCATTGCCTATTAACTATTAACTATTCACCATTGCCTATTGCCTATTCCGCTCCACGTGCCCGTCCAGCAGGTGAATGATCCGCGAACCATATTCTGCATTCTTTTCGGAATGTGTTACCTGGATAATGGTTACGCCCTCCTGGTTCAGTTGCCTGAACAATTCCATGATCTCCTCCCCCTGTTTTGAGTTCAGATTACCGGTAGGCTCGTCTGCCAGCAACAGTTTGGGATTCCCGATCAATGCCCTTGCAATACCCACCAGCTGCTGCTGCCCTCCGGAAAGCTGGGTGGGGAACAGGTCTTTCTTTCCCACGATCTGGAAACGGTCCAGCATATCTGCCACCAGTGCCTTCCGTTCAGCGGTTTTGATCCCCTTATACAGGAGCGGTGTTTCTATGTTCTCATATACCGTAAGCTCATCAATCAGGTGATACGCCTGAAATACGAAGCCGATATACTGTTTGTACAAAGCCGTGCGTTGTTTCTCTTTCATCTGTTGTACTGCTTCTCCCATAAAGCGGTATTCGCCCTCATCAAAATCATCCAGCATACCAATTACATTCAGCAGGGTTGATTTTCCCGAACCGGAAGGTCCCATTACCGAAACAAATTCCCCCTCATCAATATCCAGGTTAATGTCCTTGAGCAGGAATGTGCGGTTAATGCCCGTGTTCACCCATTTGTAAATGCCTCTTAACGATAATAACATATGTATAGTTTATGATCTTTGATTATAATTTTATCTTCTATTGCCTATTGCCTATTGACCATTCACCGTCTGCATCCCTCGTCTCCGCTGCAAGCGCCCGCCAGGCAGCAATTGCCCGGCAGGTAAGCTGCGCGGTTCCTTGTTCAATATACATGTACAGTGGTGATGATTGTAGTTTTAATGATCTTTTATTTTAATTCCAAATTCCCGCTATTCATTTCGCAACGCTTTTACCGGATTGGCGATGGCAGCCTTTGCGGTTTGTGCCCCAATCAGCAAAAAGGTTACCACTGCGATGCAAACAACGGCGATCATAAAGATACTTACTGAAAGAGTTATATGATAGGCGTAGTTTTGCAACCAATTACTCATGAGCCAGTACCCCAAAGGTGCAGCCACTAACACGGCTATCAGCAGCACTGCCACAAATTCTTTTGCAAGCAAGGTTACGATATGAGCAGCCGAAGCGCCCAGTACCTTTCGCACGCCTATTTCCTTGATCCGTTTTTGTATGTTTAACGATACCAGGCTGAATATGCCTAATAATACAATAACAAGGGCTAATATACCCGAAACATAAGCCGCCTTCTTTAACTGCACTTCCTTTGCATATAACAACTGCAACTCCTCATCCATAAAACGGTATTCAAAGGCCGTTTCCGGTATCAACGCCGACCATTTTTGTTGTACGGCCTGTAAAGAAGCCTGCGTATTCCCCGGCTTTAACTTGAACGACAGAAAGCGGTAAGTTGGATTAAAATGAATATTGAACATCAGGATCGGCGGGATCTTTCCGGACATCGGCCCAAAATGAAAATCACCGGCAATACCTTTTACCGTAAATACGGTTGGATCTCCGGGTATTTGCAGCTGCCTGCCAATGGCTTCCGCCGCAGTGGTATATCCCAGGGCCCGGGCACCTGTTTCATTCAAAATAACCTGTCCGGAGTCCCTGCGGTACCCGTCAAAAAAGCGGCCGCCTTTTAAAGGAACCTGGTAGGTACTTAAGTATTTTTCGTCAATGGATAAAAGCTGAAAAGAAAGCGCCGAACGGGAATCGGCCCCTATTTTGTGTATGGGAACCTGTCCGCCATTGTTTCCATTCGGAATTTCATAGGACAATGATACATCCGCCACCTCCGGCAATGAAGCAAACTGGTCGCGGATGGCGATCATTTTATCTACTCCGGTGCTCGACCAATTACGGGGTACCTGTGCAGACACTATAAATGCTTTATTATATCCAAGACTTCTGCCAAAAAAATAAGAAACCTGCCGGGTGATCACCAGCGCTGCAATCAATACCAGCAACGCCACTGCAAACTGGAAGGTCACCAGGCTTCTTCGCAGTAATATATGTGCCGCTGCCGACTTCAGCGTTCCCTTGAGGGCATACACCATATTCAATGAAGAAAGCCGGAGTGCAGGGTACAGCCCGGATAAAATACCGGCAACCAATACGAACAACACCGGGATACCGGCAAAATACCCTGGGAAAGCCGACAATACCGGCAATGGCTTGCCAACAATGCCGGCAAAAATACCCCGGGCAAGCGGATAAACAACAATCGCCAGCAATACCGCGATGGCTACCAGGAGTGTAGATTCTGAAAGAAACTGAAACACCAGTTGCCGCTTTCGCCCCCCGATCACTTTGCGTACGCCAATCTCCCGCATACGGGCGCTGGCGCTGCTGATGCTAACATTGATAAAATTGATCAGTGCCATCAACAGGATAAACAATCCCACCAGTGATAAGGTATAAATGGTACGTTGTACCAGGCGGTTATCCCTGCTCAAATGATAATCTGTAAGGCGAACCGGAACAACGGCTAACTTTTGTTGCACGTCGGCCGTAGTATTTTGTTTAATAAGCTGCCGGATGGGGGCTTGCAGATCTGCCGGCCGCACACCGTCCTGCAATTCGATATAAGAAGCAATGTAAATATTTTGCCAGGCATCCGGATCGTTCCGTCCAAAATATTTATAGTTCACAACCGGCACAAAGAGCTGGCTCGGATCGCCTCCTGTTAACTGCATCACCGTATTCTCCGGAACATCGTTAAGTACACCGGTGATCCTAAAATCGTGAATATCGCCTGTAAAACTGCGGATAGCCAGTGTTTGTCCCACAACATCGGTACGATTAAAATAAGCAAGTGCGATCTTCCTGCTGATCACTACTGAAAATGGCTGCTCCAGTGCTGTAGCGGCATCCCCCTGCAACAACTGAAACCCGTACATATGCAGCAGTGTAGCATCGCCCAGCTGTACATCCTGTTTTAGTTTCTTATCTCCCTTTGCAACGACTGCCGTAATTCCATCGAACCGGTAATAATTCTTTACAAGATTCGGATAATCTTCTTTCAGCCGTTTTGCCAGTGGGCCCAATGTAGCCAGGTCCGTTCCCATATTCGGATCCCTCCATGCACTGGTAAGGATATACTGGTTGTGCGCATTTCGCAGGTTTCGGTTCACCCGGTATTCACTCCATACATAAGCGCCGATCAAAAAGAAAAACAGGATACCGGCAAACAGCCCAATGATATTTACGGTGCTGTACAATGCATGTTTCCGGATATTCCGCCACGCTATTTTTATATAGTTTCTGATCATGCCCGTGCTGTCTTTAAAGATCGGGAACTGTTTTTAAGCTTCCCATTACGACCTTTGGTTTCAACCTTGATGCCACGAACATAAACAATTGATAAAAAATACATTACACAGAAAGACAGGCAACAGGTTGTGCGTTTTTAAAACAGGAACTGTCCGGTTTCGATACAGTTTTTTTGTCCAGGGCGGATATTGATCCATTAAGAATCAGGACTTCCTGTATCCATCGGCGCTTACTCCGTCTGCAATTTTCTGGCTGTATTCGAAACAACAGTTCCAAAAACCCTTGCAACAATAAGCAGCCCCACAAGGATCACCACCAGCGCAGCCACTCCCAGGTAAATGCTGATGCTCTGCTGCGTACGGTATGCATACCCTTCCAGCCACAGGGTTATGAGATAATAAGCCAGCGGCCAGGAAACCAGGTTCGCAATTACCCAAAGCCATAGATACTCCCTCATAAAAAGCATAAAAATATTGCGCAGCTTCGCACCTAAAACCTTACGGATCGCAATTTCTTTTTCGCGCCGGATCAGCATTACGGACACGACGCTGAACATACCGGCGATAACGATAAAAAGACAAAATAGGGTTGCCGCAAATGTTGCTTTCTTCAACTGTAATTCCGATTGATACAGCGCGGAAAATTTGTCGTCCATAAATGTATAGTCGAAAGGCGCATTGGGCGATAACTGCTGCCAGCGGTCTTTAACCTGTCGTACTGATGCCTCGTTGGCATGATCCAGCTTAATAATCAGATAACGGTATCCCGGCATATCATTTACGTGCAATATTGCCAGCGGTCCAATAGCATCCCGCATGGTAGCTATATTATAGTTTTTCACAATCCCTGATACCGTAAGTGTTTCACCTGCGGAGCTTTTTAACAGTTTACCGGTTGCGCTATCCGCTTCAAGTCCCAATAACCGGGCGGCGGTTTCGTTTAAAACAATCTGTCCGGGGATAAAGTTCTTTTTATAGTTCAGGAAATTTCCGGCCTTCATATGTAGCTGAAAGGTTTCACCATAATCCTCATCACTTATGAATGAAGGAATGGAGACCGGCACCGGCTGCCCTTTTACCGGCAGCAGCTCAACGGGACTGTTCATCGGCACCCGATCGGGAAGATCGAAGCTTAAGGTTGCACTTTTTACCCGGGGCAGTTTCAATAGTTCCTGCTTAATATGTTCCATATGCTGAACACCCGTTTCATCCCAGCGTTTTGGGAACGCGGTAACAACCAGCAATTGATCTTTGTTATAGCCTGCATCCCGTTCAAAAATAAAATGCACCTGCTTGGCTACAATAACAGCACCTATAAAGACCAGGATGGCAATAGAAAATTGTATAACCAGGACTACCCTGCGTAACAACCGGCCCCGTTCCACCGTATCTGTTATTCCCTTTACCGATGTTACAATATGCGAACGGCTTAATAAAAGAGCGGGGTAAATTCCGGCAAGGAGCCCAACAACGATAACGAGTAACACAAAGCTTACAACTATTTTTCCGTCAAATGCTTTTAATAATAAAAGATCCATACCCAGTATCTGTGAAAACCAGGGACCTGCGATCTGATAAAAAATCAGCGCGATAAAGCCGCTAATTGCTGTCAGCATCCATGCTTCAATCAAAAACAGCAACAGCAGTTCCTTCTTTCCGCTTCCAAATACTTTTCTTAACCCAGCCTCTTTTATACGGGCCGTAGCTGCAGCAACGGAGCTGTTGATGAAACTGGATGTGGCCATTAACAATACAAATACGGCAATCATGCTAAAAACAGCAATCATCTTTTTCACAGCATTATTATTGTCTGTAAGATAAAAATCCTTTACCGGGGCGTACAGGACCGTAAGATGCTCCCTGAAAAACGAAGGTGCATGTTTTGCAAGCACTTGCCGGGAAGGTTGCACAAGATCCGCGGGTGTAACGCCATTCTTCAATTCGACCATGGAGATACAGGAATTATTATTCCAGTCAATCAATGGATCACCATCCGGATAGTACCGGCTGCCATTGCCAGGGATAAAAACATTATACCCATCCGGGTAGCCCTGCGTAAACACAGAATTGTAAGGAAGATCTTTCAAAACAGCCGAGATCCTGTAATCCTGCTTCAGGTTTTCCGTCACCGTTTGTATGGAAATAATTTTGCCAACTGCATTGCTGTAACCAAATAGTTTTTTTGCCATTGTTTCGGTAATAACTGCCGCGTTGTTATGCTCGAATGCCCTGCTGGCATCACCATACAGAACAGGCAACCCATACATGGAAACAAAGCTGGTGTCTCCAATCGCTATATTTTCTTTAAAAAATTTATCGCCCGCAGAAACCACATTGGAGACGGGGATAAACCGGTAATAGTTTTTCACAAGTCCCGGATAGGTTTCTTTTAACGTTTTGGCAAATGGTGCGCGGCCGGCAACCTCCGCTCCCCCCTCTTTTGTTTTCCACTTGTTTTTAATAATATACTGCTGGTCGATATTCCGGAACTGGTGATTAACCTGCTTCTGCTGAAAAATATAAACGCCGATCACCAGTGTAAAACAGAAACCCATGGCAAGGCTCAATATACCAACAGCAGAAAGAACACTGCGTTTGGCAATATTTCTCCATGCGATTTTTAAATAGCTCTTTATCATAATCGATGCGGTTTGAGCGTTCATACCATTGCTATTCACTATTGCCCATTGGCTACTCTGATCGTAACGAGCGAACCGGGTTGGCACGTATGGCCCTGATGATCTGAAAACTAATCGTACACACAGCAATCAACAGGGACGCAACTGCCGGGAATAAAAACAGCGGCCAGGAAACATCGATGCGATAATTATACCGGTGCAGCCAGCCCCCCATCGCATAATACCCGGCAGGTACGGCCACTGTAATGGCAATCACCACTAATAGGATAAGCTCTTTGGAAAGCAGGTTCCAGAGCCCTGTTACCGGCGCACCCAGCACTTTGCGGATGCCGATTTCTTTTGTACGTTGTTCGGTCATAAAGGAAGCAATGCCAAATAATCCCAGCAGGCTGATAAAAATAGCCAGCCCCGAAAATAAGGTGGCAAGCTTTCCGATCCGCTCCTCATTTACAAATTTTTTAGCATAATCCTCATCTACAAAGGAGTATTCAAAAGGAGCAAAGGGATTGTGTTTTTGAAAAATACCGGCAATGGTTTTCATCGATTCCGACAGAGGACGCGCGGGGTTCATCCGCAATACCATAAAATTACCGGGCTCGCGCAGCATTGGAAAAACGACCCGGCTGTCATCGCCAAATGGAGACGTCATCATTACATTTTTCACCACGCCCAATATCGTATAATTTTTTCCATGCCAGGTAATTACTGTTCCCGTCGGGTGTGGAATGCCCATATACCTGGCAGCATTTTCCGTTATCACAAGGCCATTGGAATCTGTTGGAAATGCTTTTGAAAAACCCCGTCCCTCTACAAATTGCCAGCCCGCCACTTTTCCAAATTCAATGGATGCCGCCACCACGGCAAACCTTCCGTCCACAGAAGGCGCTTTCCCCTTCCAATCGAATCCATCACTCCCCACCCATATTTCCGTAACCGGACATTGCGATAATGCCATTTCGAGCACAGCCCCCGAAGCCAGCAGTTCATTACGGATCTGCGGTGTACGGGCATAAATTTCGGGCGTAGTCATTTGTACCGACAATAGCCCTTCCCGGTTATATCCCACCGGCCGGTTTTTTGCATATTGTATTTGCCTGTAAATAATCGTTGTGCCGATGATCAAAAATATAGAAATGGAAAATTGTAACACTACCAGCACTTTTCGCGGAATATGAGCACCAGCACCACCCTTAAAAAGACCTTTTAATACTTTAACCGGTTTGAAGGATGACAAATAAAAAGCAGGATAACTCCCCGCCAGCAGACCGGTAATCATACAGATCAGCATCCCGGCCAGCCAGAACCAGCCACTGAACCAACGCACACGAATATCTTTATCGGTAAGCGCATTAAACCAGGGCAACGCAAGCTGAACAATAACAATCGCCAGCAGGAATGAAATCATAGTAGTCAGCACCGACTCTCCAAAGAATTGTACAATCAATTGTGTACGGCGGGAACCGATCGTTTTCCGGATACCAACTTCCCGGGCGCGTTTGATACTCCTTGCCGTACTAAGATTCATAAAATTGATACAGGCCAGCAGCAATACAAAAAAACCGATCGCCCCAAAAAGCCAGAGGTATTGCAGATTTCCAGGAACGCTGTGTCCCCTTTCATCAAAATCATAAAGATGCCAGCGGCTCATCGGATGCAGGATGAGGTTTGTAACTACCTGCTCACCCGGCGGCTGTGTTATATGGGCTGCAAGAACATTCCTGATCCTGGCAGACACATCCTCCATGCGAACATTGGGCGCCAGCTGAACAGCCAGCTTAAAGAGATTATAATTCCAGTTCCCCTTTTCTTTTCCGATCCAGTCCCAGTTGGATACCGCAAACTGCCAGGGAGCAATAAACTCCGCATCTCCGCTTAAGGATGTATTCTTTGGGAGATCTTTATAAACGCCCGCCACCTTTACGTTAAACTGGTTGGTGATGCGTATTACCTGGTTTAGCGGATCCTTGTTTCCAAAAAGCCTCCGGGCCATCGATTGCGATAACAACACAGAGGCCGGATCATTCAAGGCATTTTTATTCCCGCTCAGCAGTTCCAGGGAAAACATTGACGGCCCGTCGGGCTCCATAAACGTTCCCTTGGCAGACAATTTCTTTTCCGCATATGTAATATTATAAACACCACTGTACACCAGGGAGACACCCTCAAATGCTGCTCCATAATCCCTGCGCAGTGCTTCGGCCAGCGGCATTGGAAGCGCCCAATCCGTATAAGTAGTATGATCTTTGGTGTGTTGCTGTAATACCAGCGCCATACGCTTATGGTTTTTAAAAAAACGGTCAAACGATAGTTCATCCCAGATCCATAGCGCGATCAGTGATACAACTGCCAGGCCAATGGTAAGTCCAAAAATATTAATGAGCCCATAACTCCGGTTCTTAACCAGATTCCGCCAGGCCGTTGTAAAATAATTTTTAATCATTGTTCAAGATTTAAGTTTTGGGCAATACCAGTACTAGCTATTTCCTATTTCCTATTCCCTACTGACTACTCCCTATTCACTATTCACCATTCACTATTGCCTATTGCCCCCTACTCCGACCGCAACGCCTTCACCGGGTTCGCCATCGCCGCCCGTACCGTTCGGATACTGAGTGTTACCGCTGCCAGCATCAACATCAGCAACCCGCTCAACGCAAATACCCACCAGCTCATCGTTGTTTTGTACGCGTAGTTTTGCAGCCATTTGTAAGCCGCCCACCAGGCAACCGGCGCCGCAATTACAAAAGCCAGCACCACCAGTACTATAAACTCCTTCGACAAAAGCGTTACGATCTGTTTCACCGGTGCTCCCAGCACCTTACGCACCCCGATCTCTTTGGTACGGCTATTCGTAGTATAAATCACCAGTCCCAACAATCCCAGACAGCTGATTAAAATAGTGAGGGCCGTAGCCCATTTCAACAACCCTTCTGTAGCCTGTTCATTTTTATAAAAACCGGCAACCATCTCATCCACAAACGAATATTTAAACGGTTCTTCGGGGTATAGCTGCCTGTAGACACCCTGTATCTTCGAAACAGTCGTGGCCCACGACATTCCTGCATTTGCCGGCGCAAGCCGTATATGAAAAGTAGCGCCCGTTCCGTTTCTAAATACCATCGGACTGATCCGGGATTTCAACGACATATCATGAAAATCTTTTATCACACCTACAACCGGTACCAATGCTTTGTCATTCCATCTCAGGTAGGTGCCAAGCGCCTGTTCCGGATGCTGAAACCCCATTTCCCTGGTAAATGTTTCGTTAACCAGGAACTCATTTACAGAGTCATTTGCAGAAACATTTCTTCCTGCAGCCAGCTTCAGGTCATATACCTTCAAATACGCGGTGTCGCCCCACCGGATCTGGGCCTGAGGATTGACTGTTTCTTTACCGTTGCTATAGGACACATTTACAAAAGCTACACCCGCATCTGCAGGTGAAAAAAAGCCGGAACTTACCGACTGCACACCGGGAATCTCTTTTATACGATGGATCAATACAGCCCTGTGGGCATTCAGGCTATCCCGCGGAATATTAAACGTTACAACCGCATCCTTATTAAAGCCCATGTCTGCATGTGTCGAATACCGGATCTGCTTCCCCACCATCAGGGTTGCGATCACAAAAAACTGGGCAATTACAAACTGCCCCACGGTAAGCATTTTCCGTATCCAAACATGTCGCGACTGAGCGGCAACCGTAACCGAACGCTTTAAAACCAGTACCGGTTTATAGCTGCATAGGATCAGTGCGGGGTAAATCCCCGCAGCCAGGCTGATGAACAGGGTAAGTGCCAGCAAAAAAAGCACCACCTCCCGATGGTATAGAAAGTCTGCTGTTAATCCCTCAGGCGTGTACGCCGCAAACAGTTTCAGAATCCAGGGTGTTAAAAGCACTGATAATAGTGTAGCCATTAATGTTACCAAAAATATTTCGCTGAGCACCTGCAGGACCAGCTGCATCCTGGAACTACCGATTGTTTTACGGATTCCGATTTCCCGGGCACGTTGCGATGACTGGGCAGTAGAAAGATTTATAAAATTAATACATCCAAGCAATAACAGAAATCCGGCAACCGCCAACAGTCCGTAAAGCGTTGTTTTGCTTGCAAGCCGGGAATCAAAGCTTTGAAACTGGCTGTTGAAATGCATATCAGACAGTGGTTGCAGCATCAGCGTTATGGTATTCCCCGGTTTTTTCAGCGGGTCGTAGTGCCGCCTGAATAATGCATTCACAGCGGCGGCAGCCTGTTCCCTTGTGTATCCCTTTGACAGCTTTACATACAACTGCGAATAGGCCATCCAGTCATCCCAAACGTTCATCATAAAATTATCCCTGAGACTGGTAACCGCAATGGTGGGCAGGGATATAAATTCTTTAGCCTTGAAATCTGTAGGCTGATCCAGATCCTTTACAATACCGGTTACCGTTGCTGTGATCCCGTTGTATTGCAGCTGCCTTCCAACAAGCATATGTGCGGGTATCCCCGGAAAATACAGCAGGGCCCTGCTTTCCGTCAACACTACGGTATACGGATCTTTTAATGCTCCTTTAGCATTACCGGCCATCCACTGATAGCCCAGCAGGCTCATATAATCAGCATTCGTAAAAACAACATTCTTTTGCTTTTTAAAAACCTGGCGCTTTCCATCCTTTTCTTCACGGATCATTACATCTGCGGAAGCATCCCCCTGGAACTGAAACACCGGAACCGTCTGCTCCACCCCGGTGATTTCTCCTGCGATGGCACTGCCAAGCGGTGCCGGCACACCGGCACTGAAACCCTGTGCTTCACCTCCAAACGTTGCCCCCAACACAACCCTGTAAATGCGATCCCGGTCCTGTTGAAAACGATCGAATCCGAATTCATAAGAAACGATCATAAAGATCACCAGGGAGGCACTGATACCAATAGCCAGTCCCAGTACATTGATACCTGAAAAAGTCTTATGCTTCAGGATACTGCGCCACGCCGTTTTAAAATAACTTTTGATCATTGTTCAAAATTTAAGTTTTGCACATACCATTGAACCGGTAGATTTACAACCATAGCGCACCTACTCCCTACTCCCTATTAACTACTCCCTACTCCCTATTAACTATTCTCTATTAACTATTCACCATTGCCTATTGACGATCCCCTTATTCCGACCGCAACGCCTTTGCCGGGTTCATCAGCGCAGTTTTAATAGCCTGGAAACTCACGGTAAGAATGGTTAACAATAATGCCGCGGCGCCGGATAAAAGAAATACCCCAAAAGACAAATTGGTCCGGTAGGTATACTGCTGCAGCCACTGGTGCAGGTAATACCATGCAAAAGGGATGGCTATAAAACAGGCCAGCAGTACCAGCAGCAGAAACTCTACAGACAACAGACGCCAGAGCTGATACACATTTGCCCCCAAAACTTTACGTAAACTGATCTCTTTTCTCCGTTGTTCCGCTACAAAGGATGCCAGGCCAAATACCCCCAAACAGGAGATAAATACGGCCAGTATGGTAAACAAAACCGACAACCGGCCAATGCGCTGCTCATCGGCAAATTTATTGGCGTAAACCTCGTCGTTAAACGCATAATCAAACGGAGCATGGGGGTTGTATCTTTTAAATACCTGCTCAATTTTTCCTAATGCGGTATGAATGGGCGCGCCCTGTTTTATAGCAACGGTAACCACATTCGCCCAATCCGGATTGTTTATAAAAACAGTAGGCACTGGTGGTGCATAAGGCGATGTCATTACCATATCCTTTACTACCCCAATCACCGTATATACCTTATCATTATGACGAAGCTCCCGGCCAACAACCTGTTCTGCTCCGCCTACTTGTTTCACTGCGGCTTCATTAAGAATGACCGACAATGTATCGGCAGGAACACTGCTGTAAAAATCCCGTCCATCCTTAATACTCCAGCCGATGGTATTTCCAAAATCGGCAGTTATCCCAATCAAACCAAAGGTGGGTAAATGATCCGGTGCCTTCCCGCTCCATTCAAACCGGTTGCTGAAACTAAAAACGTCCATTGTAGGACTTGAGGACTCTGCCATATTTGCCACCACGCCTGTAGCCAGTAATTCATTCCGCAAGGCATCGTAATGTCCATAAAGATCTGGAGTATTCATCTGTACGGTTATCAATCCCTCCTTGCGGTAGTTGACCGGCCGGTCTTTTGAATACCGGATCTGCTTAAACACGATCACGCTGCCAATGATCAGCGCTATCGAGAAGGAGAACTGAAGCACCACGAGCACTTTGCGTGGCAACGAAGCAGCCTTTCCCTCCCTGATCCTGCCTTTTAACACCTTTACAGGTCTGAACTTTGAAAGATAAAACGCAGGGTACATTCCCGACACCAGCCCCGTAATGATCATAAAGCCCACTGCGGCCAACCAAAACCCAACAGAATACCATGGAAACAGGAGCTGCTTACCCGCCAGCGCATTAAACAAAGGCATGGTCAAAAGCACCAGCAAAACAGCCAGCAGGAAGGAAAAAAAAGTGGTCAGCACAGACTCTGCCAAAAACTGCCGGATCAGCTGGCGCCTGCCAGAGCCGATCGTTTTACGAACCCCTACTTCCTTTGCGCGCTGCTCACTACGCGCCGTGGAAAGATTCATAAAATTAATGCCGGCCAGCAATAAGACAAAGACGCCGATCACGGAAAAAAGGTATACAAAACGGATAGCGCCGCCAACCGATCTTCCATTTTCAAATTCGCTGTACAAATGCCAGCGATCCATCGGAAATAACCCGGCCTGTTCCTGCTCTTTCTTAATTGCCTTATGCGTCATCACCACATTTCCTATTTTGCGGGAAACGGCGTTCATATCAGCCCCTTCAACCAGTTCTGCAAACACCTGGAACGATTGTTCGTCCCAATCAGCAGCGGCTTTCCGGATCCATTCTGTTGTAGTGATGTATTTCTTCCAGGGCAGCAACAGTTTTGTTTCATAAAAAGAGCTGTTCCTTGGTAAATCTTCATAGACGCCCGCCACTGTGAAGTTATCTTTATTATCGAAGCGGATCGTTTTTCCTACCGCTGTTTCATTACCAAACAAGCTCTGAGCAACGGATGCACTCAGCAAAACAGCAGAAGGATCCTTCAGTGCCTGGATATTACCGCTAAGCATCCTAAACGAAAACATAACAGGAAAGGCGTCCTCCGTCCAGAGCCCTGAAGCGCCTATTTTTTTGTCACCTACGGCAAGTACATGGCCAAAATTCCAGGAGGCTGCGGCAACATTTTTAAAATCGCTGCCATATTTATTGCGCAGAGCGGCTGCAACCGGTATACAGGAAGCCTGCTCTGTTGACAGGGAACCGTCGTTACTGCGATAGGTACGCATCAACTGCACCAGCCTTGCATGGTTATGATGGTACGTATCAAAATGTAGTTCATCCCATACCCAGAAACTGATCAGCATGGCAACGGACATGCCCACAGCCAGACCGGATATATTCAGGATGGAGTACAGCTTATTTCTTGTCAGATTCCGCCAGGCGGTTGTAATAAAATTCCGGAACATTGTTTCTTATTTACAAGTCATCAGCCTTTGATTCCTACAATGACATGAGTCTTCCTCTTTAAATCGCTTTCGCTTCTGTCTGTTTCCTATCCAGCATTACCTTTTGACTATTCACCATTCACTATTCCCTACTCCGACCGTAGTGAACGCACGGGGTTGGTAACAGCCGCACGGAACGTATTCAAGCCTACCACAGCCAGCGCCAGTAATAAAACCAATCCTCCTACAGCAACGAACATCAACATACTGATATGAATATGATAGGTATATTTTTGAAGCCATTGATGCATCAGCCACCAGGTAAGGGGTACCGCAATTACAAATGCGATGAGTACAAGTTTCAGAAACTCGCGCCCGATCAGTAATAATACCTGGCTGATAGTAGCGCCCAGCACTTTCCGGATACCGATTTCCCGGAACCGCCGTTCCACAGTATGGGCCACCAATCCTCCCAGTCCTATACAGCAGATAAAAATAGCCAGCCCGGCAAAAATATTGGTGATCCGGCTGATCAGTTCCTCCCCCATAAATTTTTGCCCAAATTCATCGTCTGCAAACTGATATTCGAAGGGATAGGCCGGATTGTATTTTTTAAACACCGCCCCGATCGAAGCCAATGCTTTTTTTACCGGAATTTCATCAGCAATACGCAAACTGATCACCCCGGTGGCCTGGGGGTTGTAAAAGGTCAGCATGGGATCTACCGGTTGAAAAGGCGATTCCATTACTACGTTGCTGGTTACACCGATTACGTCGTATTTTTTCCCGCCGAACCGCATTTCCATTCCAACCGGATGTTCGAGCCCCATCGCCTCCACTGCCGCTTTGTTGAGCAGCACCGAAGATGAATCAGCAGGATTGCCGGTAAAATCATGTCCCTGCTGCAGCTGGATCCCCATCGTTTTTGTAAAATCCACATCCGTACGTATCCCCGAAATGACCAGGTTGAGATCTGCCGGCTTACCGTTCCAATCCGGAGCGCCGGATTTCCACCATACCTGCGTGATGGGAGAACTGGAACGTGTAACAGCAGTTACAACCCTGCTTTGCAGTAACTCCTGCTTGATCACATTAAAGTTCTTCTCCGTTTCTTCCGTTCCGGTAATCATGAGCAGGTTGTGCGCGTCATAACCGGTCTTCCGGTCTTTTATATGCTGTATCTGCTGGTATACAATAATCGTTGCCGAAATCAGCAGGATGGAGATCATAAACTGGAATACCACCAGTATATGACGGGGTAACGCCGTTTTACCGTTGGATACAAAAACACCTTTCAGCACTTTTACCGGGCGGAAGGACGAGAGATATAAAGCAGGGTAACTGCCTGCCAGGATACCGGTTATCAAAATAATAGCCAAACTCCCCAGCCAGAATACCGGCTGACCAAAATCCAGCGTTAGCTTCTTGTTCACCAATTGATTGAAATAGGGCAACAGCAGCAATACCATACCAATAGAAACAACAAATGCAATGAGCACCAGCAGCATGGACTCTGAAAAGAACTGTAATACCAGTTTTCGCTTTCCAGACCCAAGGGTTTTACGGATCCCCACCTCTTTCGACCGTTTTTCTGAGCGTGCCGTGGAAAGGTTCATAAAATTAACACAGGCTATGAGCAGGATAATGGCGGCAACAATAATAAACATCCGCACATATTCGATCATACCGCCCACGTTTTTCCCATCCTTAAAATCATCATAAAGATGCCAGCGTTTCATCGGAAATGTAAAATAAGTACTGATCCTGTCGCCGGGATCATGTTGTTTTTTTACCCGGTTGATGACGGCATCCACCCGCCTTGTATCCGCGCCGGGCACTGTTTGTACATATACGCGCCAGCTGGAGCCTTCCCAGTTATCCATCATTCTTTTAGTATCCGGATCATTATAATTAAACGGCCGCAGGAAATCGAACTGGAAGGCAGAATTGCCCGGCGGGTCTGCAACGATGGCTGTAACCTTCGCATCCCTCTTTTCTTCAATGATTTGGATGGTTTTATTTACCGGGTCTTCATTGCCAAATAATGCTTTGGCTGCAGAAGCCGTCAATACGATCGACGAAGGATCGTTAAGCGCATGTGCGGCAGTTCCCTTAACGAAAGTCCAGGAAAAAATATCAAAAAAATGATCCCCCACCGTCAGCCCGCCCTTTCGCAGTTTTGTTTCGTTTACATGAAGCAGCAGGTCATAACGCTGGGTAGTAACCGTAGCATTCTTTATCAGCGGGTCTGCCTGTTGCAGTTCCCTGGCCATCGGCAGCACCATATTATAATCGGTAAATACCCGGTTCTTGAAATCACGGTTCGCGATCACCGTATAAATATCATTATAATTTTTCTGGAACCGGTCATACGTAAGTTCATCCTTTACCCAAAGCAGGATGAGCAGGGTTGCAGAAATACCAATGGACAGTCCCAATAAGTTAACGAACATAAACCCTTTGTTCCGGGCTAAGTTGCGCCACGCTGTTTTGATGTAGTTTCTGATCATTATGTTGTTTTTTGAGCTATCAGGTGAGAAGTTATTAGTGAGATGTTATTAGTGAGATGTATTGTTTATGATCTCCTGTTTCACCATTCCCTATTCACCATTCCCTATTCACTATTGCCTATTCACTATTGCCTATTCGCTATTCCCTATTGCCTGCCATTGCCTATTCCGACCGGAGTGCCCGTACAGGATTTGCCAATGCCGCTTTCAGCGCCTGCACACTAATCGTAAGAAATGCAACCAGCACTGCCGCTAAGCCTGCCAGGGCAAACATCCACCAGGTTATACGGATATGATATGCAAACCCTTCCAGCCATTTATTCATCCCCACCCAGGCAACGGGCAATGCAATTACAAAGGCCACCAATACCAATTTTAAGAACCCAGAAGAGAGCAGCAGCACAATATTAGTAGCGCCCGCCCCTAAAACTTTCCGCACTCCTATTTCCTTTGTGCGCTGAAGGGTACTGTATAAAGAAAGTCCTAATAAACCCAGGCATGAAATAAAAATGGCCAGTATGGCAAAATTGAAAAACAGGTTACTGAACCGGTCTTCTGCATGATATTGTTCATCAAAGAACTGGTCCAGAAAGGCATATTCAAATGGCCGGTTGGGAATGATTTGCTGCCATTGCTTTTCGATATTCTTTACGGTGCCGGAGAGGTTCTTTGAAGAAAGTTTTACAGAAATCATGGCAAAGGCATCTTTATTGTAACGCATCGTTAAGGGTTTTACGGGCTGCAGCAATGATTGAAAATGGAAGTCTTTCACTACACCGATTATTTTCCCCTTACTGCCCCATTGATTATAATTTTTGCCAACTGCATCTTTGGGTGTAACGTAACCAAGAGCACGGGTGGCGGTTTCATTAATCACCATCGCCTGGGTACTATCTGTTTTAAAAGCCGGCGAAAACGCACGTCCCGCTACAAGATGCAGTTGATATTGACGCATATAATCAAAATCAACAAAATAGAGGTCCATATTGGTTTTTTGCATTTCGCCGTTCTTATTCTCCAGTTCAGAATACGCCGAAGTATTACCGCCTCCCGGGATAAATGCAGAATAACAGGAAGACAAAACACCGGGAATACCGGCGAGTGATTGTTTAAACCGGTCTTTGTTCTTATCAAAATTGGTATTGATAAACAGGGTATGCTCCTTGTTAAAACCCAGGTCCTGGCTGCGCATGTAGGCAAGCTGTGTCGCTACTACGATCGTACCTACGATCAGTATAATGGATATAGCAAACTGAAAAATCACCAGTCCTTTCCTTAACAACAGCCGCTGGGCGCCGGTTACCAGGTATCCCCTTAGCACATTTACCGGCTTAAAGGACGATAAAACGAAGGATGGATAAATTCCTGCAATAACGCCTATAGTAAGGGACAAGATGAATAGTTCCAGCACATGCAGCGGGTCATGGAAGATGCCGGGTGTGATGATTTTTCCGGCCAGCTGATTGAACAGGGGCATCAGCATTGACAATAAAATCAAAGCAAGTACAAAGGCCATCAAAGCGATCATAACCGATTCGCCAATAAACTGACCGGCCAGCTGAAGACGTGCTGCTCCTGCTACTTTGCGCACGCCTACCTCTTTTGCACGTTCTGCGCTGCGGGCTGTAGTAAGGTTGATAAAATTAATACAGGCGATCAGGAGGATAAAAACAGCGATAACCGAAAATATATATACATTATTGATACTCCCCGAAACAAACCCATCCCGCTTTGACCGGAGATAAACATCGCGCAGCGGTTCAAGGCTTAAGTAATCCTGCATCTGCAACTCCCTGGCCTGTTTCCCGTGATGATATTCCATAAAAGCGGGAAATTTCCCGGCAAGTTTCTTTGCATCCGCACCTGGTTTCAGCAGGATATATGTGTAAAAAGCATGATTGGTCCATTCACTGTCGGCCGTTGGAACACCATAGATCTGCCGGTAGGAAGACATCGACACAAACATATCCGCCTTTATCTGGGAGTTTTCAGGAATATCCTTCATCACCCCTGTAATTGTAGCATTAATAGCGGCGCCGGTCAGCAGTACCTGCTGCCCAAGAGGATCTGCATTCCCAAAATACTTTTTCGCCGTTGTTTGTGAAAGCACAATGCTCATCGGCTCTTTCAATGCTGTTTTTTTATTGCCAGCCACCAATGGAAAATCAAATACATCAAATAACGAAGAGTCTGCCAGCACCGACTTTTTTTCCTGGAAGAAAACATCCCCTTTGCGCAGCAGGTATCCATCGCCGGTAAACCGGACGGCTTCCTGTACTTCGGGAAAATCCCGTTTCAGGTTTATGGAAACGGGTGCCGATGTAACGCCCTGGGTGGTGATCGTTTCCGTCGGCGTTTTTACATCTGCAACCACCTTGTAAATACGATCTGCCTTTATATGAAAAGTATCATAGCTGCGTTCAAAACCCACATAGATATAAATGATAAAGCAGGCCGTCATACCAACCGCCAGACCCAGGATATTAATAAGCGAAAATGCCTTATTACGAATCAATCCCCTCCAGGCCGTCTTTATATAATTCTTAATCATTGTTTTGTTTTTGAGTGAGAAGTTTTTAGTGAGCAATATTATTACGGTTTCCCATTCCCTATTAACTATTGCCTATTCACTTTTCCCTATTGCCTGCCATTGCCTATTCACCACCCCCTATTCCCTACTCCGATCTCAGCGCCCGTACCGGGTTGGCCACTGCTGCTTTTATTGCCTGAAAACTTACGGTTATCAGCGCAATTAAAATGGATCCGGAGGCAGCTATTACAAAAACCTGCCAGGATATAGAAACCCGGTAACTATAGTGTTGCAGCCAGGTATGCATGCAATACCATCCGGCCGGTATCGCAATAAACAACGCCAGGAACACCAGGCGTATAAAATCCTGTGATAACAATCGCCACAGACCGGGCACCGAAGCGCCCAGCACTTTACGCACGCCAATTTCCTTTACCCGTTGTTCTGCCATAAACGAAGCCATCCCAAATAACCCCAGGCAGCTGATAAAGATGGCCAGCAGGGCAAAGCCCCCTCCAAGTGTACCCAACCGCTCCTCATCTCCAAATTTCCGGTTAAATGCGTCGTCCACAAATTGATACTGAAAGGACTGATCCGGAGCATAGGTTTTAAACATCGACTGCAATTGTCCGATAGCCGCCGAAGCACTTGCAGACGGATTGATCCTGACCATCAGGTAACCGCCGGCGTTTTTATCAAAATAAAAAAGAGCCGGCCGTTCCGATGCATAGGGCGATTCCATAATAATATTCTTTACCACTCCAACGATGGTTATAGGTGTTTTGTCCGCATAAATAACCGTGCCTATAGGTTGTTTTAGGCTCATATATTTTACAGCAGCCTCATTCAGGATCACCGCAGTTGAGTCGGATGGAAAATCCCTCGAAAAATCGCGGCCGGCCACTACCTTCCAGTCAATCGTTTTGCCAAAATCATAGCCAACACCCAGAAACGGAAATTCGGCGCTGGTTCCTTCTTCCTTTCCCGGCCAATCGATGCCCGTTGTTGTAGAAAAGTCGCCGCTAACTGATCCATTGGTTTCCGTCACCGACAAAATATTCCCCTGTTCCTGCAATTGTCTTTTGATAACGTCAAAATGGTCATGAATCCCCGAAGTATTTACCTCCATCATCACCAGTCCGTTCCGGTCATACCCGATCGGCCGGTTTTTTGTATACCGGATCTGTTTGAATACCACAACAGTGCCGATGATCAGCACAATCGAAATAGCAAATTGCACCACTACCAATGCCTGGCGTTGCATTCCGGAGAAACGGCCGGCCTTGAACGTGCCTTTCAGCACTTTAACCGGCCGGAAAGACGACAGGTATAAGGCCGGATAAATGCCTGCCAGCAATCCTGTAAACAGACAAAAAAGAATACTGCCTGTCCAGAACAACGGCTCCTTCCAAACCGAAGGCATTTCCTTTCCGGCAATGGCGCTAAACAGCGGCATGGCCAGGGCAACCAATACCAGGCTTACACCAAATGCCAGCACCGCATACAACAGGGATTCACAAAAAAACTGTATGATCAGTTGCTTACGAAGCGAACCGATCGTTTTGCGGATCCCCACTTCCCGTGCTCTTTTTATACTGCGCGCCGTACTCAGGTTCATAAAATTGATACAAGCCAGCAGTAATACAAAAATCCCGATGACGCCAAACATCCACACATATTGAATGCGACCACCTACGTTCACCCCGTTTTTAAAGTCATCGTAGAGATACCATTGATCCATGGGATGTAAAAACAGTTGTGGCTTCTGAAGCGCCAGCCGTTCATTGACATGCTTCAGTCGAACATCTTTTATCTGTTGGGATACCTGCCGAAAATCCTGTCCCTTATTCAGCTGCACATAGGTCACAAATGCATTAGGACGCCACGGGTCCTCTGCAGAGCGGATCCAATCGGTATGCTGCTGGAATAATTTCCAGGGTGCAATAAACAGCAGTTCTCCGAAATCAGAATTTTTTGAAAGGTCTTCATACACACCGGTAACTTTTACCACCAGGTCTTTGTCCAGCGTAATTGTTTTTCCAACAGCCGCAGTGGTTCCAAAAAAAGACCGGGCAGAGGAGGCAGCTAACATAATACTATTGATATCATCCAACCCATTTTGAACACCATCGACCATCTTCAGTCCCAGCAATGCCCCTAATCCCGGTTCAAAAAAGCCGCCACCCAGAGTGAGCTGTTTTTCTCCGGCTTTAACCGCATGCCCGAATATGGCCGTGCCTACCACCACCTGCTGAAACAGGCTGCCATACTCCTGCCGGAGCGCATCGCCCAAAGGAAATGGTGTTGTTATACCCGTTTGTACAACGCCTTTATTGGTTTTATTCTGCATAACCCGGGCGATGCTTTTGTAGCTGCGGACCTGCTTATTGTAAGACAGCTCGTTCCAGATCCAAACAGCGATTAGCATGGTTACGGCCATCCCTATTGAAAGCCCCATAATATTGGTAACGGCAAACACCTTGCTCTTCACCAGATTTCTCCAGGCGGTTCGTATGTAGTTTTTGATCATTATTTTATTTTGAGTGTTCCAGTAAGATGTTTGTAGTGAGATGTTTGTAGCAAGAAGTCTATAGTGAAAAGTTTTATTTACGATCCCTCACTACCTATTAATGAATCACCATTCACTATTGACCATGGCCTATTCTGACCGGGGCGCCTTCACCGGATTTGCCGCTGCCGCCTTCATTGCCTGAACACTGATCGTTATCAACGTTATCATCAACGCAAGCACCGCAGCCACAACGAATACCCATAGCCTGATATTGATCCGGTAGTTGTATTTCTCCGGCCACCCATCCAGGAAATAATAAGCAACGGGTGGAGCCAGCAAGCAGCTGATCAGTACCAACAACATAAAATCCCGCAACAGCTATACCCATAACTGCAATGCGCCACAATAAACAAGCAGCACCAACGATGATGCCGTAAATTTAAACACTTAATAACCAATAACTTAACAAAGACATCAGGCGTCAGATGTACGGTTTCAAAACAGAAAACTGTCCGGTTTTGGTACACATCTGAATAGTTCCGGCATTGCCCAAACAAAAACGTCATTCCCGTTGAGCAGAATGACGTTTGTATACGGCAACTATTCCGGCACCATCTTTCGTGGAGCGTTCAATACTTTACATATTTACTTTAACATCGCCGCTGGAAGCAGAAACCTCCACCAGTAATTTCCCGGAACCGATCACCCCTTTTACATGATCTTTTTCAATGGATCCATTAAAGTTGGCCAGGCTACTGATATTCACCCGGCTTCCTTTGAGATTCAACTTCGCATTATTGGTACGCGGCATATTTACATCCACGCCTCCCGCGGAAGTGCGCAGTTTTATAAAATCCTTTGTGCCTACCAATTCCGCGCGGATCCGGCCGCCGGAGGTACTCGCATCCAGGTTCCCATCGATGCCTTTCAACGCTACATTGCCACCGGAAGTGCTGGTAACCAGATCACCTTTGATATCCGACGCAGCGATCGATCCACCACTGGTGTGTGCTTCTATATTGCCCGAAAGATCGGACAAAGCCAGAGAGCCACCGGAGGTTTTCAACCGGATTCTACCTTTCATACGGTCCGCCTTAATAGAACCGCCACTGGTTACAAGATCAATGTCTTCCTGTGCATCTGATACTTCGATACTGCCCCCGGAAGTTTTTCCATTGATTTTTCCGGTAACAGCCCGTACAAACAGGCTTCCGCCGCTGGTTTTGAAAAATTGATCTCCCTTCACCTCCTGGAGATTTATACTACCACCGCTGGTCTTCAGGTCGGTATTAACATTGGTTCCGGCATAGATTTTAAAAGAAATGGACAGCCCTGTCTTTTGGCTCCAGCCACGGTCTTTCCGGAAAGCCTTCGCTGTGAGCACGCTGCCAGAAGTGCTTACGTCCAGGTTATAATATTGATCCAGCACCTCCTGGATATCTTTATCCGACATTTTTCTTCGCTGACCGCTATTGGCGGACTCCACATATACTTCCACCAGTCCGGAAGTCTTGCCCCCCTCAACAGAGATAGATCCACCCGAGGTTTCGGCCTTTATTTCTTTTATGGAAGCGGCACTGAAGGATTTGGTAAGGTACGGAGTGGCATTCCGCTGTGCATTGGCGCAAAAAGCCCCCAGCACCAGTAGTAGTAACAATAAGTTTCTTTTCATACTATCGTTTTTGTTGTTGAAAGAAGGATTGGTATATGCTTACACCCGGTGACCAGTATCTAATCATAAATCGCAGGATGTGGGAAAATGTTACATACGGGGCTATTTTTAGCATACAGCTTTCAGCTATCAGCCTTCAGCATTTAGTTATCAGTCATCAGTTATCAGTTTTAAGTTATCAGTCATTGCTGTCGCGTGATCGGTGATCCGGCATCAAACGGAGTTGACCGGGAACTTCAAACTTGAAAACTGAAACGGCCCTTAGCATTCCGCTATCCTTATCCCCTATTTCCACATTTTCACATTCTCAAATTTTCACATTCTCAAATTCATCACTCACTCCTTAACGCTTTAACCGGATTGGCCAGGGCCGCTCTTACAGCCTGAACACTTACGGTTACCAGCGCAATGAGCAGGGTTACCAATGCTGCCGCCGCAAACACCCACCATTCCATGGCAATGCGATATTCATAGTGTTGCAGCCAGTTGCGCATGAACCACCAGGCGAAAGGGAATGCGATCACCGAAGCAATGAGCGCCAGTTTTATAAAATCCCGCGATAAGAGCAATATAATACTGCCCGTTGCAGCGCCCAGTACTTTGCGTACGCCCACTTCTTTGATCCGCTGTTGTGCCGCGTAAACCGACAGGCCAAACAGTCCGGCACAGGCCAAAAGAATGGCGATAGCAGCAAAAACATTCATCAGTTTTCCAAATCGCAGCTCATTTTCGTAAAGTTCATTATAATCATCATCCAGGAAGCGGTATTCAAAAGGCCGGTCCGGCATCAGCTGTTTCCATTTCGCCTGTAAAAAGGAAAGGGTCTGCGCCATCTGCGTTCCGTTTACCTTTACCAATAAGGTTCCGCCATAAGCATCCGAAAAAAGCACTACGGGTTTAATGGGATTATGCAGGGATTGAAAATTAAAGTCTTTTACCACTCCCCGCACATAGCCCGGCCGGGACTCGTCTAAAAACATCTTTTTACCGATGGCCTCCTGCGGGCTCCATCCCAGTTGCCTTGCAGCCGATTCATTCAAAATAAAATGATATACATGTTCGACGCCTTCGTCATTCCCCTTCACGTCGCGGATATCCTGTTCTGTAAGGTTGGCTCCCGCCGCCAGCTGCAAACCGGTGGCAGGGATCATTTCATTATCGATCGGATTGGCCGTTACCGCAATCTGGGCATTCTGGGGCATATCCGGCGTGCGCATATTATATCCACCTACAATATTCACGGGTGTATTATTGGTACGGGCAACATGCAATACGGCTGCGTTCTGTTTAAATTCCGATTTGATCAGATCTGTATTTTCTGCGGCGAAAGGTACCGGAAGCATTAAGACATGTTCCCGGTCGAAACCAAGTTTTTTGTGACGGATATAATGTAGTTGCTGCTGGATCACAAAAGTGGAAACAATCAGGAAGACCGAAATGATGAACTGGAAAATGATCAATGATCTCCGGAGCCACTGTCCCTGTCCGGCGCTTTTAAAAGCTCCCTTTAAAACCTTTATCGGTTGAAATGCAGAAAGCACCAGGGCCGGATAGCAACCGGCTGTAAAGCTTACCAGAAGAATAATACCTGCGGCAACACCCAGTATGGACAGCGAAAACAAAGCTGTTGGAGCAATGGGTTGATTGATCAGGCGACTGAAAGCAGGCAGCAGCAACAGGCAGGCAACCATACCGATGAGTACCGCAATAAAACATAACAGCGCAGATTCGCCAATGAACTGCCAGAAGAGCTGGCTTTTATTGGCGCCTGCAACCTTCCGTATGCCTACTTCTTTTGCACGCTCAAGAGACCTTGCGGTACTTAAATTAATATAGGTGAAGCAGGCGATCACCAGGATCAATACCGCTACTCCCGCCAGTATATAAATATAGCTGATGGGCACATTTGGCACAAACGCATCATAGCCGGAATAGAGATGGATCTTATGGAACGGTTCCAGCTCAAAATTTACTGTTGCATGTGCGCCCGCCATTTCTTTTTTCATAAATGCAGGGAGTTTGGATTGCAGGCTCTTTAAGGCTTCCTTACTCCGTAACAGGATATAGGTTGTATAATTGGCATCCCAATAACTTTCTTCATGTTCTTTATCAATTCCCAGCGATGAAAATGAGGCCAGGAAATCAAACTGGATCTGCGAGGCGGCCGGACAATCAGCCACCACACCCGTAACCCGGTACAGATTACTATCACCAGTAAGCCGCAGCGTTTTCCCCATCGGATCTTCGCTACCAAAATACTTCTTCGCACTAGAGGCCGTCAATAATACCTGGAATGGAGCTGCCAGTGCCGTGCCGGCATTTCCTTTCAGTACTTTAAAGCTGAACAGCTTAAAAAATGAGGAGCCGGCATACATAAATCGGTTTTCCCTTACCGGCTCCTTATCTGTTTGAATGATGCGCCGGGTCTGCGCCAGGATCACGGCCTCCTCTACCTCGGAGAAATTATTTTTCAGCACTAACGGCACACGCACACTGGTATAGTTTCCCTTATTGGATACAGTGCTGCCTTCAAAGCTATACTCCATAAGCACCCGTGCGATCCGGTTACCCTTATCCTGGAACGCATCAAAATCCAACTGCTGTTTTATATACAGGGCAATGAGCAGACAACTGGTAAGCCCAACTGCCAGACCCACAATATTGATAAAGGAAAAAGTTTTATTTTTCCAAAGACTCCGGAACATTGTTTTGAGATACATTCGGATCATTGTGTTGAAATTTTTAGTTTCCAGCTCGTTCAGCTTTTAGCCTTCAGCTATCAGTCATCAGTTATCAGTTTTCAGTCATTGCTGTCGCGTGATCGGGGATACAGCATCAAACGGAGCTGACCGGGAACCTTAATACAAGCGTTCAGCCCTCAGCTATCAGCATTCAGCTATCCCCTATTTCCACATCTCCACATTCTCAAATTTTCAAATTCTCAAATTCCCAAATCTTCAAATTCATCACTCACTCCTTAACGCTTTAACCGGATTGGCCAGGGCCGCTCTCACCGACTGAAAGCTGATCGTAGCCAATGCAATAACCATAACCAGCAAGCCGGTTCCGGCAAATACCGGCCACCCGATCGAAATACGGTATTCATAATTTTTTAGCCACCGGCTCATCACAAACCAGGCAATGGGCGATGCCACTACACAGGAAATAATAACGAGCTTTAAGAAAGACCCGGACAATAATGAAGTGATATTAAAAACAGAGGCTCCCAGTACTTTACGCACGCCGATTTCCTTAATGCGCGTTTCGGCCATGTAGGTCGATAATGCAAATAAACCCAAACAGGAAATAAAGATCGTTAACCCCGCAAACAATGCCGCCATCGTTCCGGTTTTTTGTTCCTCTTTAAACTTACGGGCATATTCCGCATCCACAAATTTGTAATCAAAAGGATATTCCGGGTTAAACTGTTTGAAAATTCCTGCTGCAATATCCAGGTTTTGCTGGGTGGTATTTGCCGGGTTCAGTTTAAAATGAAGGGTATTGAACCAGGACTTGGGCCCGAAAACGATCAGCTGCTGTACCTTTTCGTAAGGCGACTGGTATATAAAGTCTTTTACAACGCCGACAACCCTCCAATCTATATCATCCGCCTTTACCGTCGCCGTCAGCGGATCTTTCAGGTGCATCACTTTTGCCGCGGTTTCATTGAGCAGGATGGCATTGGAATCTCCCGGGTATTTATAAATATCAATGTCCCGGCCCATAACGAGCCTTGTACCCAGGGTTTTTACAAAATCGGCATCGGAAGCCATTCTTACAAAGTCGACCTTTTTATCTTCCTCCGTACCACCCGTCCAGGAAAAGTTCCAGCTATCGCTGTAACGTTCTGTAATAGGGCTCATGGATTTGGTAACGGAAACGGCGGCCCCGCGACTGATCAATTCATTCCGGATCAGGGCAAAGTGTTTTTCAATGGTACCATTCATCTTTACAAAAACCAGGTTCCGTGCGTCATACCCGTTATCGCGGGTCTGCGCATGTTTGATCTGCTGCATCACGATAAAGGTGGAAATGATCAGCAGCACTGCAAAGGTAAACTGGACCACCACCAGGATCTTTCGCGGGTTTACTGCTGCTGTAGACGACTTAAAAAAGCCCTTCAGAACTTTTACCGGGTTAAAGGCCGACAAATAGAATGCCGGGTAACTACCCGCCAGTACACCACTAAACAGGATAAATCCAAGCGCAGACAGCCAAAACAAAGGGTTAGCAAACGGCAGGTGCAATTGCTGATCTACCAGTGTACTAAATCCCGGAAGACAGATGATAACAACCGTTAATGCCAGCAGAAATGCGATGCCCGATAGCAAGGTGCTTTCTCCGATAAACTGGGCGATCAATCCCTTTTTCTGAGCGCCTACTACCTTTCGGATGCCCACTTCCTTTGCACGTTTTTCGCTTCTGGCCGTACTCAGGTTCATAAAATTGATACAGGCAATGATCAATATCAGTACGGCTATTGCCGTAAACATCCGTACAACATCGATACGCCCCCCAACATACTGACCGTTTTCCTGTTTGGAGTATAACCATTGCTCCTTAAAAGGCTGCGTAAAAACCTCCCGGTTTTTATACAATGCATTACCCGATAAATGGTTGGTAGTAATTTTGTTTATTTTCTGATCAAAGGCGGCTTTTGAAGCACCCGGCTTTAACATTACATAGGTTTGTACTCCGTTATTACCCCAGGCGCTATCCGTCCATCCCAGCTTATCTTTATAGGTCCAGGGAAGCAGGTATCCAAAATCGAAGGCTGTATTATCCGGCAGGTTTTTTAAAACCCCGGTTACTTTAAAATGGTCCGTACTATCAAGCTTCACAATTTTTCCTATAGGATCTTCCGTTCCAAAGAGGCTTTTCGCCAATTTCTCTGTCAACACAATATTGTATACCTCGTTTAAAGCATTCGTTGCATGCCCCCTTAATAAGGGGTATGTAAATACCGAAAGAAAGGCTGGATCGGCAAACGCCCCCGAGGGCACCATTTTCTTTTCGCCCACCGTAAAAAGAAAATGATAGCCTTCTGAATACCGCACCGCTTCGGCTACTTCCGGATAATCTTTTTTTAATGTAGGCCCCATAATATTAGGCGTCCAGGACCAGGCAAACTTTACCCCATCCCCTATATCGCGGTTGTTCACCACCTGGATCCGGTCCAGGTTCTTATGAAACTGGTCATGGCTAACCTGGTTTTGAACCCATAACAGGATCAGCATACAGGCGGCCATGCCGATACTTAACCCCAGGATATTGATCAGGGAATACACTTTATTACGGACCAGGTTACGCCACGCGGTTTTGAAATAATTTCTGAACATTTTATGTTAGACTTTAAATGCTAAATATTAAACACCTTCTTTAAGCTCCGTCACCAGCGATCTGCAACGAAAACGGCTTTTAGTATTGAGCTTTCAGCTGTTAGCCATCAGCCGTCTGCGTCCCCCATTCCCACATTTTCACATTCTCACATTTTCACATTCTCACATTCTCAAATTTCCAAATTCATCACTCACTCCTTAACGCTTTAACCGGGTTGGCTGCGGCGGCCTTTACCGCCTGTATGCACATCGTTGCAAAAGCAATTAACAAAACAAAAACAGCAGCAAATACAAACAAAAACCAGGGAAGGCTTGCCTGGTAGGCAAAGTTCTGCAACCAACGATGGGTTCCGATGTATGCAACCGGTATCGCCAGCAGAATGGCAATCAATACCAGCTTCAAAAACCCGGTCGAAATCAGTCCCACAATACCGGGTATACTGGCCCCCAACACCTTCCGGATACCGATCTCTTTTACTTTCCGTTGTGCCGTATAGGTGGCCAGCCCAAACAGTCCCAAACATGAAATAAATATGGCGATGCCGGCAAACACATTAAACAAGGTACCGGTACGCTCTTCAGTCCGGTACTGTGCATCGAACTTTTTATCTAAAAATTCATAGCTGAACGGCAGGTCATCTGCATACTTCTTATATTCTTTTTCCACTGCACGGATAGCGGCCTGCGCTCCGTTACCGGTAGTGCGTATGTAAAACATATTCCCCCTCCAGAAGGTATGGAACAAAATAGGTCCGATCGCCCTGGTAAGCGGCTGAAAATTGAAATCCTTTAACACTCCTATGATAAATCCTTTACGCCCATGGGAGGTAATCGGCTGCCCTACATAGGGCGGGGTTAATCCCATTTGCTTTACGGCTGTTTCATTTACAATATACTTATTGCTATCGGCCGGCGTACCGGAGAAATCGCCCCCTTCCAGGAATTTCAGCTTCAGCGTGGGCAGAAAATTTTTCTCTGCCGCCACTTCACTGATCATCATCTGCATATCCGGCGTTTTTCCTTTCCATTCAAGATCTCCGGAGCTGCTGCCCACATTCATAATATCCGGCTCTGAAGAATTACCTACAGACAGGATCGCCGGTTCCTTGCTCAATTCTGTTTTAATAGCGTCCAGGTGCTTTCCATTATTGGTAGGGAAGCCCACCGTAAATACATAACTTTTATCAAAGCCCAGATTCTTGTCTTTTATATACTTCATTTGCCGGCCCATCGCCAATGTGCCGATCAGCAGCACGATGGAGACAAAGAACTGGAACACTACCAGCCCCTTCCTTAGCACCGATATCCCAACACCGGAAGACAGTGCTCCCTTTAACGAACGAACGGGTTTGAAAGAGGAAAGCAACAGCGCCGGGTAAATACTCGACAATAACAGCGTGATCAGCCCGGCAATACCAACGGCCTTCCACATACCGCCATCTGCCAGGCGAAAATGCAGTTCCTTGCCGGAAATTGTGTTATATAAAGGCATCAGCAATACGATCAGTCCAAAGGCCAGCAATAATGCCAGGCAGAAAAGCACAACGGTTTCTATTACAAATTGAAAAAAAAGCTGCATCCGTTCTGCACCTACAATTTTCCGTACGCTCACCTCCTTTACACGGGTAAGGGCGCGTGCGGTGGAAAGGTTTACATAATTGATGCTGGCGATTACCAGTAACAACAGGGCTACCCCAAAAATCACCTGTACAATCAGCAACGCCGACGTACTGCCATCATTTGCCACCAGGTGTATGTCTTTCAGGCGCTGCAGGTGAAACTGGTTTTTGCTATCCCCGTTTCTTGCCTCCCGGTACAGATCGGTAAATGCCTGTGCTACCCGCTGCGGACTTGCATTGGGATTCAGTAACACATAGCTTTCAAAGCTGTAGTTACCCATATCCTCATCAATCGTTTTCCAGCTGCCATTGCCACCGTTACGGGTAAAGTACTGCGCATAAAGCGCCATTGGGAACAGTGCGTCAAACCGAAACGAAGCGTTTTCCGGAAAGTCCTCCAGGATCGCCGAAACCGTAAAATCGCTTTCATTATACCGGACGGTTTTCCCCATCGCATCTGCGGTTCCAAACAATTTCTGCGCGGTTGTTTTTGTAAGGGCAACGGATTGCACACCGGGGAAAACGGACTTCAAATTTCCTTTTAATACCGGGAAGTCAAAGATGGTAAAGAAGCTGCTGTCTACATATGCAAGGGCATTGCCCGTTATTATTTTTTTCTTTGATGCATCGGACAACACCTGCCCGGCTCCCGATACCCGTACGATGGATTGTACTTCCGGTATCTTTTTGGCCATAACGGCAAGCGGAGCAGGCGTGATGGACCAAAACAAGGGCTTATCGGCCGAAGGGATCTCTACATTGATCCGGTAGATATTTTCGGACCGGCTATGAAAGTTATCATAACTGAATTCATGCTGTACCCATATCAGGAGCAGGATGCCCGCAGCCAGCCCCACCGTAAGGCCGCTTATATTTAACAAACTGTAGAATTTGTTTGTCCAAAGACTCCGCCATGCGGTTTTAAAATAGTTTCTGATCATGGATTCACGATTTACTCATTTCTAAATGAACACCATCCTGCCTGTTTTACAAAACATCTTCCGGATGACCGCTATTTTATCTTTTTCTGTAGATAGGCCAATGCCGCATCCTTTACCACATCCCTGCCCGACAGGTATTCACGTACGGTAGGAATGATGGTTATATGGGGCTGTATGCCATACCCTACAAACTCCCGGCCGTCGGGATAGGTATCTTTTTTTGTACAAACCCGTGCCGATCCTCCCCCGGGCATATCAAAAACCAGCGGCTGGCCGGTACTTCCGAAACTGGGCTCGCCCATACGTACCATATGCTTTTGGCCTTCCGCTGCAATCAGGAAATCTTCCGCTGCAGAAGCAGTGTTGTTGCCTGTAAGAACTACCGTAGGCACCACGATGCGGGGCTTGTTCAGCACGAAGCTGTCCGGTTCATACGGGAAATCATATACGTATACACCTTTATATACTTCCAGGCATTTCTTATTCCATGCATTGCCAATGGTATCTTTTTCTGTAACATAGGCACCCCAGGCTTTGAATGCCGGCAAGTGGTTCCGGGTTGTATATCTTGCACCCGCTAAAACTGAATCGCCGGTAAGATATTTCAGGATATAGGTTCCGATATTGGTGCTTCCCCCGCCATTAAAACGAAGATCTACAATTAATCCTTTTGCCTGGTAGAGCTGCGGCAATATCGCATCAAACAAGGTATCGATCTTCCGGTCCGAAAAAGAATTCAGTCCAAGATACGCCACTCCGTTCTGCAGCATTTTAAATTCCAGCAGCTCCCGTTTTTGCTCGTCATAATAGGCCCCTACTTCAGGAAAAAAAATGCTGTCGGTTACCTTTGCATGCACCAGGTTTACGATAGCCTGTTTTCCATCCGGCTTTTTTATTTTGATATCGAAGGCCGTTCCGGGCGCTCCTGCCAGCATCCAGTGCGTAGCCCCTTTCCATTTTACATATTCGGTAGAACTGGAAATATAGGGCAGCAAATGATCCCTTATATATTGTTCGGAGGAGCTTCCGTTTACTTCCAGGATCTCGCTTCCTACCGGTAACAACGATTGATCTTTTTTCCAGGAACGTACAATGATGGGCTTGCCCTCAACCTGTTTCACCACCACCAGGTGATCGCCAAAAGCATTCTGCATGATCTGCAATCCTTTTATTTGCGGGCGGAAAATATTGGTATGCCCATCATTGAGCAGGGCACAGAATTTTTCCAGCAACCGGTAATACTCATAATCATTTTTTGTTTCCTGAACCTGGGAAATCAGTGTTCTATAGGTGCTATCCCAGGCTTTACGATCGATCTTATCCAGGTAAACAAAATTATAATTCACCTCCTGCCAGAACTTCGACAGGCCATACACTTTATCGGCAGCGGAAATGGTATTTGCAATCTGCGCATTTCCCTGAAAGCAACCCACAAGGTTAACATATGCAAACATGCAACTCAGAAAGAATGTACGGGAACATTTTATCATGATATCATTTTTAAGACCAGGCTACTATTTAATAGTACCATAAAATTGAAAAATGTTACACCCATTGTTCCATTCCTGCATTATTTTATTTGTCTTTGACCGCAGCATTTCCCAGGTTCTATAGACCATTGACTATTGACCATTGACTATTGACTATTCAATACCTTTTCCTTAAGCATTTTTATGGTTGCCGCAGATACGCTGATTGCGCCTGCGGCGCTTTTCTGCGACATTGTTATAGTTAAAGCCGATACCAAATCTGCGCATCTGCGGCCCATTGCCCCTGCCCTCAACGCTATACCAAAATATTCTCTGTAACCGTATGCCCATCCAACATCCGGATGATGCGATGGCTGTAACGGGCATCGTGTTCGCTGTGCGTAACCATTACAATGGTGGTGCCGGCTTCGTTCAGATCCGTAAGCATCTGCATTACCTCATTTCCGTTACTACTGTCCAGGTTACCGGTGGGCTCATCGGCCAGGATCAATTTGGGTTTATTCACTACGGCTCTTGCAACGGCCACACGCTGCTGCTGTCCGCCCGAAAGCTGTTGCGGGAAGTGATTGCGCCGGTGCATGATCTGCACTTTTTCCAGCACCTCATCCACCCGCGCTTTCCGGTCCGATTTTTTTACACCTGCATACATCAGCGGCAGCTCCACGTTTTCAAAAACAGTCAGTTCATCAATCAGGTTAAAACTCTGGAATACAAACCCGATATTTTTTTTCCGCATATCAGCGCGCTTGCGCTCGTTGAACCGGGCTACTTCCACCCCATTAAACAAAAAGCTGCCCGCATCCGGGTCATCCAGCAAGCCAAGTATATTCAGCAATGTTGACTTCCCACAACCGGAAGGCCCCATTACAGCTACAAACTCGCCGTCCCTTACTTCAAATGAAAGATCATTCAGGGCTACGGTTTCTACTTCTTCCGTGCGGTAGATTTTTTCAAGACCAGATATTTTTATCATGTATCCAATTTTTATTAATGAGCTATAAGCCTTTAGCTTTCAGCCTTCAGCCGGCAACCATTCAGCTTTTAGTTTTTGTGCTTTTTTCGATTTACCTTCACATTAAATAACATACTTATGAGAGACTTTACCAAATTAACGATCTGGCAAAGAAGCCATTTATTAACACTGTCTATTTATCACCTCACAACAAATTTTCCAAAAGAAGAGCAATATGGATTGATCCTTCAAATCCGAAAATCCGCTTACTCTGTTCCCACAAATATTGCGGAAGGGTGCGGAAGAAGAACCATACCCCAGCTCCGAAATTTTCTTGACATTGCTGCCGGTTCGATCTCTGAGCTCCACTATCAACTGATTCTATCAAAAGATCTGTCTTATATTCCAGAGTCAACGTTCCAGGGCTTGTCAAATGAAGCGATCGAAATCAAAAAAATGATCTGTGCCTATATGGACAAGCTTTGAAGGCATCTCTGTTACTGTTCGCCGTCGGCTGATAGCTGATAGCTAATAGCTGACCGCTAAAAGTGCTCCCCTCACCGCTTCAACACCAGCTCCTGCATCTCCCCATAATTCTCATAACTGCTGGTAACCACCTTATCGCCGGGCTTCAGTCCCTTCAGCACTTCATAATAATCCGGGTTCTGGCGGCCCAGTTGCACCTCTGCCTTATAAGCCGTTTTTCCATCCTCACTCAGTTTAAACACCCAGTTACCTCCGGTTTGCTGATAAAAACCACCTTTGGCCAGTAAGATAGCCGTGGTTTCGTCGCTCAATGCCAGGCTGATGGACAGGGTCTGTCCCCGGCGAATGTCCTTGGGCACATCACCTACAAACTCCATATCTACCTGGAAACGGCCGTTGGTTACCTGGGTATATATTTTTTTAACCCGCAGCTGGTAGTTTTTTCCGGCTACGGTCACATCTCCCATAAGCCCGTTAAAAACCCGCGAGATATAGTGTTCATCGATATCCACCCGTACTTTATAACCGGTTAGTACATCGATCTGTCCCAGCCGTTCGCCTTTATTCTTCGATTGCCCGATCTCTGCATCCAGCGAGGTCAGCTGCCCGTCTACCGGGGCACGCAATACCAGGTCGCCCACTTTCCGGCTGTACAGGGTCAATGCTTTTTGAGAATTACTAAAGGACTGGCCGGCTTGTTTGGTTTGCAGCTGGTTGGATTCAGCATCTTGCTTGGTGATGCGCTCCGAAAGATCTCTTTTTTTGAGTTTGTAATTATAATCAATTTCGGATTTCCGGAATTCCTGTTCGCCGATCGCTTTGTTTTCATACAGATATTTATTCAGGGTATATAACCGTTCCGCCTCCTTTAACTGGCTTTCTGCATCCGTCATCTGGTTCAGATTGTTTACCGTATTTTGCTGTGCCGTTGATTTGGCCAGTTGTACCTGCGCCAGCGTTGTATATACGGAAGACTGCTGACCGATCAGGTTGAGCTCCAGGTCTGTATTGCTAAGCCGCAATATTGGCTCGCCTTTTTTCATCATCGCCCCATCCTCCACAAATTTTTCTTCCACCCTTCCCCCTTCCATCGCATCGAGGTAAATGGTGCTGATTGGTAAAACCACCCCGTTTACCGGAATATATTCTTTAAACGCAGCCTTCTTTACCTCGCTTACAGTAATGCGTTCCAGGTCTACATTCAGCTTGCTTTTTCCGCCGGCCATTACAATACTGAAAATAATCAGCAACGCCAGGGCAGCAATACCCGTGATTGTCCAGATCCGCTTTTTGTTCCAAAATTTTTTTTCAATTACTCTATCCACTGTTGCTTTTTTTGTTGTGAAGTTCGTTCACCTGTTCCTTTATTCTTCCGCACTGTACTCCTGTATAACAATGCACGCATTATCTGTCCTTTAACAATATGCCAATTTAACAAACTATTGATAGTAAATTAATTACCTGTCGAAACTTTATTTTTTTGTCCGCTATCGCACAAGCACTGTCCGTTTTTGATACAGTTCAGAACCGTACAATCAAGCTTTTAACAGCTACCTGCCCGTGAGCTGTTACGTACGCATTGGAGATCAATTATACGTTCGTCATCCCTTTTCATCGTTGCCATTCAAAAAAAATAAATACAGCAGTATAAAATTGGCGCTTTTAAGGCCGGTTTATTTCTTTGACCGCTAATGATTGCTGATGAACACTGACAACTGCTTTCTCTATCGCTTGTATCTCCTTTCCCGGTTGCTCCGGGAGGTCGCTGGTCTGAAAAAAAGGGAGCAGATAAGACTACCCACTCCGTATATACATGAGAAATGTGATCAAAGAAGTTTATCGGTCGGCCCTGGTATATTTCCTGGATTGGATCACCTGTCCGGCATCATCTACCACTATATTTACCAGGTATTTTTCATCCGTCAGGGTGATATAATACGTTATATGATCGTTATCGCTCAGTTCTGAAACGCTGCGGATTTCTTTGTTTTCAAATTTCTTTTTAAGCCGGTAACGGATTGCGGCCGGCAAATGTTCTTCCCGGTAATACCGGATGGTGCGGATCAGCTGTCCGTAGTTATCAATAACTGCCCGTACTTTTATATTATTCAGCTCAAAGCTTGCTTCGTTGCTCAGCTCTGTTGTTCTCCAGCTTACATTTTCCGCTTTTGCAAAAAGCATGTCAAAAGTTTTTAACACCTTTTCGTTTACAACCGGGTTTTCATTAATGGCGCCGGCGCTCAATACAATAAAAGCCGCTACCATACATACCATCTTTTTCATTTTTTATATTTTAAAAGTTTTTGAATCATCTGCTTTACCAGTACACGTTATTGAAACAGCGTGCCACAATGCCAACAATTTAACTATCAAACACTTACATTTAATCCCATTTAAAAAATCCTGCAAAACCGGACAACTACCGTCTGTTTTTGATACAGTCATTAAAATTTCGGCACAGAATATTTGTTATCCGGTTTACTATACTGATTTTTGTGATCTGTATGCTATTAAAAGACGCGTCTATATTAATTGTTGATGATGATCCGGATGTGCTTACTGCTGCACGTCTCCTGCTAAAATCGCAGGTGAAAGAAGTAACCACAGAAAAGAACCCGGAGCTATTGCGATCGATCTTTTCCAAAAAAGACTTCGACCTTATCCTGATGGATATGAACTTCAACAGCAGCATCAATACCGGCAATGAAGGCCTGTACTGGTTGCGAAAGATCCGCGAGTTGGGTTCCTGGGCATCCATCATTATGATTACGGCCTATGGCGATATTGACCTGGCCGTACGTTCATTGAAGGAGGGCGCGTCTGATTTTATGCTGAAGCCCTGGCAAAACGACCAGCTGATCCAGAATATAAAAGAGCTGCTTAAAAAAAGAACGGGCAAACCCGCAGTCATTGCCACGGATGCGGCCAGGGGCGTTAGCGGATTGCTGGGGCATTCGGAAGCCATGCAGGATGTGCTGAAAAAAATTGAAAAGATCGCACCTACCGACGCCAATATCCTGGTGCTGGGTGAGAACGGTACGGGTAAAGACCTGGTGGCGCATGCCATTCATCAGCAATCCCTGCGCGCACAGCGTCCGTTTATAAAAACGGATGTGGGCTCTTTAACCGAAAGTCTTTTTGAAAGTGAACTATTCGGTCATACAAAAGGCGCATTTACCGATGCAAGGGAAGAGCGCACCGGTCGCTTTGAAGCCGCCAACAGCGGCACTTTGTTCCTGGATGAGATCGGCAATATTACCCTGCACCAGCAGGCCCGCCTGCTGACGGTACTCCAAAACAGGCAGGTAACCAAACTGGGATCTCATCAGCCCGTTCCGGTTGATATCCGGCTGATCTGTGCTACCAATGTTCCGCTTGAAGAACTGGCCAATGAAAAGCGCTTTCGTAAAGACCTTATTTACCGGATCAATACGGTGGAAATCATGTTGCCCCCACTGCGAAAAAGGACCGGCGACATTGAAGTACTGGCGCGGCATTTTGTAAAACAATACAAGGAAAAATATTTTAAACCCAACCTGGAACTGGAGAAAAAAACGATCGATAAACTCAATCATTATCACTTCCCGGGCAATGTGCGGGAGCTGCAATATGCCATTGAGCGCGCGGTGATCATGAGCGATGGCGAAGAACTATTACCCGGTGATATTGTGTTTTCTCCTATCGAAAGCCGGGAGGTGGAACTCACAAAGGCCCCCGAATCCATCAACCTGAATGTACTGGAACGAAATGCCATCCTGCTTGCCATTGAAAAAAACAATGGCAACATTACAAAAGCTGCGAAAGAACTGGGGCTGACGAGGACCGCCCTTTACCGCAGGCTGAATAAATATGATATTGAATAAAAAAAGAACCGGATTGATCCTAACGATCCTGCTGCTGTTGCTGGTAACAGCAGTGATCGCCTGGTGCTGCATACAGCGGGAATGGTGGTGGGCGATCGCCTGCATTCCGTTCTGGATCTATACCCTGGCCCGCATCATCCAAACCGCTGAAAAAACCGATAAGATCATCCTCGAATTTGTAGAAGCCGTTAAGTATAATGATTTTGGTAAAAACTATAATACGGCATCGGCAGACGGAGATATGAAGAAACTGCTCACGGGTCTTAATTCGATCAACGACCGGTTTAAAGCAGTGAACAAAGAACGGAAAGCAGAAAACATCTACCTGCAAACCATCCTGGAGCTTACGGGAATCGGTATTCTTTCGTTTAACAACACAACCGGCATGATCAGCTGGATGAACGAGGCTTTTAAGAAGATGACCGATATTCCTTATTTTAAAAATATACATGCGCTCGAAAAACGAAATCCCGGGTTTCTGAAACTATTGCTCGAAATTGAAACCGGTCAAACCACCATCTTCACGTTTAAAAAAGGCATGCTGGATGAAAAGTTACTTGTGGGTGCCACGCTTTTTACAACCGATGGCCAAACGGATAAACTGATCTCCCTGCAAAGCATAAAAGGCACATTGGATGAAACAGAATCCGTGGCCTGGCAAAAATTATTAAACGTGATGACCCATGAGATCATGAACTCTGTGGCGCCCATTTCTTCCCTGGCCGATACCCTAAAGAACCAGCTGGAACCCAAGGATCCGGATGCAGGACCGGCCGTGATTGATCCGGATGACCTGCGGCTTGGCCTGGAAACCATTAAAAAAAGAAGTGAGGGCCTTCAGCGCTTTGCCATTACCTATCGCAACCTGAACAAGATCACCAAACCGGTGTTTAAAAAAGTACTGGTCAGCGATGTGTTTGAAAACCTGCAAAACCTGATGCAGCCTACACTGGATCAAAAAAACATCCAGCTGGATGTGATCTTAAAAGATCCTTTTTTAAGCATACAGGCCGACGTCAATCTGATTGACCAGGTGTTAATTAACCTGATGACCAATGCCATTGAAGCCGTAAAAATGAACCCGGCGCCTCAGATCGTTCTTTCTGCTTTCAGTAATGAAGACCGGCCCTATATTAAGATTGCCGATAACGGTGTGGGTATTTCCAATGAAATTGCTGAACAGATCTTTATCCCGTTCTTCAGCACCCGCAAAAACGGGAACGGGATCGGCCTCAGCCTTTGCAAACAGATCATGATCCTGCATAAAGGCAGCATCCAGATGAAGAGCAAGGAAGGGGAAGGAACAGCGTTTTTGCTTTATTTTTAGCGGTCAGCGGTCTTCAGCTATCAGTTTTCAGTTCTCAGTTTTCAGTCATTGTTGTCCCGTGATCGGTGATTTAACCTTCAACATCAAGTACCAAACAGAATTAACCTGGAACCAGGAACTGGCATTCAGCGTTCAGTCTCAGCGATCAGTTTTCAGTTCTCAGTTATCAGTTTTTCAGTTCACAGTTTTCAGTCATTGTTGTCCCGTGATCGGTGATTTAACCGTCAACATCAAGTACCAAACGGATCTAACCTGGAACTAGCATTCAGTCTTCAGCTATCAGATTCTGTGTTAATTACCAAATAGAAGTTTTAATTTTTTTAATACTTTTGTGTTTTAGGCGGCTTTATGCCAGCCTGTGTAAGAGAGCAATTATTTAATATTGCTCTCTACTTTTTTATTGCACTTCTG
>NZ_JASLGT010000029.1 GCF_030150205.1 Niabella sp. | reverse complement strand
CAGAAGTGCAATAAAAAAGTAGAGAGCAATATTAAATAATTGCTCTCTTACACAGGCTGGCATAAAGCCGCCTAAAACACAAAAGTATTAAAAAAATTAAAACTTCTATTTGGTAATTAACACAGAATCTGATAGCTGAAGGCTGAAAACTGAAGGCTGATCGCCTGTTTCAGGTTTAAAGTTTCACGTTAGATCCGTTTGATACTTGATGCTAAAGGTTAGATCACTGATCACGAGGCAACAATAGCTGAAAACTGATAGCTGATCGCTGAAAACTGATCGCTGATCGCCTGTTTCAGGTTTAAAGTTTCACGTTAGATCCGTTTGATACTTGATGCTAAAGGTTAGATCACTGATCGCGAGACAACAACTGATAACTGAAAACTGATCGCTGATCGCCTGTTTCTGTTTCAGGTTTAAAGTTTCACGTTAGATCCGTTTGATACTTGATGCTAAAGGTTAGATCACTGATCACGAGACAACAACTGATAACTGAAAACTGATAACTGAAAACTGATCGCTGAAAACTGTGTTCAGGTTTAGATCCGTTTTACACCTGATGCGCATTTCATTTCCACATTCCCACATCTTCAAATTTTCAAATTACCCCGGGATATATTCTTTTAACAGTGCATCAAATGTTTTTCCATCAATCATACGGGCGCCCATACTTTCCAGGTATTCGGAATAGATCTGGCAATCGATCAGGGCTACCTGTTCTTTTTTCAGTTGTTCTGTATACCGGGCAAATGCATACCGGGAGGCATTGCTGACAAGACTGAACATGCTTTCTCCAAAAAATACACGGCCCAGGCGAATGCCATAAAGGCCGCCCACCAACACACCATCTTCCCAAACCTCCGCACTATGGGCATATCCCTGCAGGTGCAGTGCATTGTAAGCCCCCACCACTTCTTCTGTGATCCAGGTGCCATCCTGGTTATTGCGCTTTACCTGCTGGCAATGACGGATCACCGCTTCAAACGCCTTGTTAATGGTAAATTGAAAAGCGTTTCGGTTAATAAGAGAGCGTACCGTTTTACTGCGCCGGAATTCATCGGGAAACAATACAAAACGGGGATCGGGACACCACCAAAGCACGGGAGGCGTTTCATACCAGGGGAAAATACCAGAGGTATAGGCCAGCAGCAGCCGTTGGGGGCTAAGATCGCCGCCAATGGCCAGTAGTCCGTCTTTTTCTGCCAGGTGCACCGGCGGAAAATACAGCTCGTCTGACAATGCAAAAATAGCCATGAAACGGGTATAGAGGCGTTGATTAAGACACCAGTTCTTCGATGGTTGCAGAAATACCCCGGTCGAGGATGGCGTTGCACATCGGTTCAAGATCTTCGTACTGGCCCTCTTTAACAGCGTATTTACCTTTGAAATGAATGATGAAAGAACACTGTTCGGCCTGCTCATAACTGTGCCCGCAGACCTCCATCAGGGTCTCGATCACCCATTCAAACGTATTTACATCATCATTCCACACGATCAGCTGCCAGGAAGCGGCTTCTGCCGTGAGCACATCGGTTGCTACCTCCGTTTTTGTAAACGGATTGGTTCCGGGAAAACTCATACCGCAAAGATAAATCATTCCGGATAAATCCCCTGCGGGACAGCGTTCCTGATGATTATGCCCTTTTTGGAAAAAAAGAGTTACAATTTCCGGAGCTGTAAAAGGATCTGCGCATTCAGGACCTTCCGTAAGCCGGCACCGGTCTTATCCGGCTGAACTTCTGAAACTGCTGCTATTGTGAATTATTTTCTGGGCGTCAGCGCTTTATTGAAGCGCGACGGAGATGCTTTCCGGTTTGGAATGCTTTTTATAAATGCAGTGGTTTGCGCTCAGCAACCGGTGGGCAGGGCGGATATTTATTAAAAAAAATCTAAAAAAATGAAGAATAAACAGATATGTATAAAACACACAATACCGTTTGTATAATTGTATAAAAAATAACAGCGAATTTGAATTTAAAACAATACTTTTATAGCTATTAAATGATTGTTTATTTTTCACTAACGATTTTTAGATTTTTTTAAAAACAGTTTAATGGCAGAAAATAATACTTACGATGCGATCGTCATCGGCAGCGGTGTTTCCGGAGGATGGGCTGCAAAAGAACTTACAGAAAAAGGATTGAAAGTCATCATGCTGGAGCGTGGTAAAAACATCGAGCATGTAAAAGATTATGTCAATGCCGGTAAGGCCCCATGGGAACTTCCGCACAGGGGAAGCAAAACGCAGGAAATGATCAAGGATCACCCCGTGCTGAATCGTGATTATCCGCTGAATGAAACCAATCTCGACTGGTGGGTGGACGAAAAAGAATCACCATACACCGAAGTAAAGCGGTTCGATTGGTTCCGCGGTTATCATGTAGGCGGACGCTCGTTATTGTGGGGACGCCAGAGTTATCGCTGGGCCGACCTGGATTTTGAAGCCAATGCCAAAGACGGCATTGCTGTTGACTGGCCGGTGCGTTATAAAGATATAGCGCCCTGGTACGATTATGTGGAAAAATTTGCAGGGATCAGCGGAAACCGGGATGGTATTGCTCATTTACCTGATGGCCAATTTATGCCACCGATGGATATGACCATTGTGGAAAAAGATATTGCTGCCCGTATCAAGGATATTTATAAAGGAGAGCGGCATATGATCATCGGACGTGTGGCCAATATTACCCAACCGTTGCCTGGCCGTACCAACTGCCAGTACCGCAACAAATGCTGGCTGGGCTGTCCGTTTGGTGGTTATTTCAGCACGCAATCGTCCACATTACCGGCGGCAATGAAAACCGGTAACCTTACACTCCGCCCCTGGAGTATTGTTACAAAGATCTTATATGATAAGGACACAAAAAAGGCTACCGGGGTAGAGGTGCTGGACGCAGAAACCAATAAAACATATGTATACAATGCCAAGATCATTTTCTTAAATGCATCTACTTTGAACAGCACCTGGATCCTGATGAACTCTGCAACGGATATCTGGCCCGGCGGATTAGGCAGTTCCAGCGGAGAGCTGGGGCATAACCTGATGGATCATCACCTGGGCGTGGGCGCTGCAGGACGTGTGGAAGGATTTGAAGATAAATATATATATGGGCGCAGGGCCAACGGTATCTACATACCGCGTTTCCGGAATATGAACGGAGACAAACGCGATTACCTGCGTGGTTTCGGTTACCAGGGCGGCGGCGGCCGTGGCCGGGGCAATAGCTCTGCAGAAGAGCAAACCATCGGAATTGGCCTGAAGGAGTCCTTAACAGAACCCGGATCCTGGACCATGAATATCGGCGGTTTTGGAGAGATCCTTCCTTATCACGAAAACCAGGTAACACTGGATAAAAACACAAAAGATAAGTGGGGACTGAATGTATTGTCGATCGATGCCGAATGGAAGGACAATGAGCGGAAAATGCGGATCGATATGAAGAATGATGCCATTGAAATGCTGGAAAAAGCGGGCGTAAAAGATGTAAAGGGCCGGGATGGCGATGGTACTATCGGCCGTGGGATTCATGAAATGGGAACGGCACGTATGGGCGCAGATCCAAAAACATCAGTAGTAAATAAATGGAACCAGGTTTGGGATGCTCCCAACGTATTTGTGACTGATGGTTCTTTTATGGCATCCGCAAATTGCGTGAACCCTTCGTTAACGTATATGGCCTTTACCGCCCGGGCGGTAGACTATGCCGTAAATGAATTGAAAAAACAAAATCTTTAATCATAGAACCGGTGGGTTTTACAGACCTTACCGGTTTTTAAACTACAGATAAATGAACAGGAGAGAAGCTTTATCACGCGTTGGTATTTTATTAGGAGGTACCGTTATAGGCGCAGAAGTTTTTTTGTCGGGCTGTAAGAATACAGCGATCAAGGCCGGAACCTTTTCGCCCGAAATCATTGCGCTGTTGGACGAAATAGGAGAAACCATCATCCCTACCACACCCGATTCCCCGGGTGCAAAGGCCGCACAGATCGGTAACTTTATGAAAACAATTGTAACCGATTGTTACCGTGAAAACGAACAAAAAGCATTTCATGAAGGCATCGGGAAATTGCAGGAAGCCTGCGAAGCAAAATATAAAAAAGGCTTCAACGACCTGTCTGCAGCAGAAAAGACCGCCTTCCTGACGGACCTGGATAAGGAAGCCAAAGCATTTGTAAAAACAGATGCTTATAAAAAGGAAAAAGAAGCTTTTGATGCCAAACAGGACGAATGGGTGAAAGCTGAAGAGGCTAAGAAAAATTTTGGTGCGGTGAAACTGAAACAAAGTTATCCGCCACATTATTTTGCAATGCTTAAGCAATTGACCCTTTGGGGCTACTTTACATCAAAACCCGGTGCGGAGCAGGCCCTGCGTTATGTAGAAACGCCCGGAAAATTTGACGGAGCGTATCCTTATAAAAAAGGCGATAAAGCCTGGGCGCTGTAAAGCCCGGTTAAGGCAGTGCTGCATCAGATAGCGCACTATTTTATAGGTTATTTGCCGCAGGTTCGCTGATATCAATTGTGCCGTGGCGCAATCAGCGGATCTGCGGCTTTATATTTGAATTGATTCATTTTAAATGTTCAACATGCATATCAACCGGAAAGAATTTTTAAAGAGAACTTCTGTTCTGGCAGCCGGGGTTTTAGCCGGTCCTTCACTCATTGCCGGAACAGGCAAACCCAAAGTATATCCCATCTCGCTGGCGGAATGGTCGCTGCACCGTGCATTGCAAAAAAAGCAGATCACGAACCTCGATTTTCCCCGGATCGCAAAAAAGGAATTTGGGATTTCAATTGTAGAATACGTAAACCAGTTTTTTAAAGATAAGGCAGAAGATACAGCATACCTGAATGAACTGCTTGCTGTATGCAAAGACAATGGCGTTTCCAATCACCTCATTATGTGCGATGGAGAAGGAGAATTGGGCAATACCAATGATGCCGAACGGAAAAAAGCAGTGGAAAATCATTATAAATGGGTACACGCTGCCAAACACCTGGGATGCAAAACCATCCGGGTAAATGCTGCGGGTAATGGCACTGCAGAGGAAGTGGCCAAAGCGGCCGTAGATGGATTGGGCCGTTTGGGCGAGTATGCTGCAAAAGAAAAGATCAACGTAATTGTGGAAAATCATGGAGGCTATTCTTCCGACGGCAAGTGGCTGAGCGGTGTAATGAAATCGATCGGGAAAAAAACGGTGGGCACGCTTCCGGATTTTGGAAACTTCTGCCTGAAGCGCGGTGAAAACTGGAAATGCCTGGAGGAATATGACCGTTACCTGGGAGTGAAGGAACTGCTTCCTTTTGCTAAAGGTGTAAGCGCTAAAGCATATGATTTTGATGCCAATGGTAATTGTATAGAAACCGACTATAAGCGGATCTTTGACATTATGAAAACGTCCGGTTTCTCCGGCATTGTGGGTATTGAGTATGAAGGAGAAGAGCTGAGCGAATACGATGGCATCCGGGCTACGCTGGCCCTGCTGAAAAAAGTAATGGGTGCTTCCTGATTATAACCACGGCATTCGAAATAATGGGCGAACGTTTTTAATGCGTTCGCTTTTTATTTATAGGAAATAGACGCACCCGGGTACAACCCCTTTTGAGTAATAATACAACGGATCTGTTGAACGTTCGGCGATCGATTACCAGCGCCGGCAGCGGGGCATTTTGATACAGCCGTATGCCGTATTTAGAAAAGGAAGAAGATATATTATACCTGATAAGGAATATTTGATTACATTTATAACAGACACATTATGTGATAGCAACCATAAAGATCCTGTTGCGTTTGGATACAGGAATCAGTAGCACAGACACGTGTTAACACATATAGCTTAAATCTGTTTAAGTAACGTATTGCAATTTAATATAGCATTACAACCCATTTAAAAATGATGAGATTAACATCGATGCTTTTTTTAGCGCTCCTGGCAATCAGCCATATTAAATGTACCACATATGCATCATCAGCGCCCGGTGCACCTGATAAGCCGGGAATCATTACGGGGGCCGATCAGACCGGAAAATATTTGTCTTATCTAAAAGGAAAACGGATAGGCCTGGTTGCAAATCAGAGTTCCATCATTGGTAATACAAGCAGTGTAGACAGTTTATTAAGCCTTGGAATTAAAATTGTAAGGGTATTTGGACCCGAGCATGGTTTTAGAGGCAATGCCAGCAATGGCGCTGTAGTGGGTGATGAAAAAGATGCCAAAACCGGCATTCCAATAGTTTCCTTATATGGCAGAAACGAAAAACCAACGAAAGAACAACTGGCGGATATCGATCTTATGGTTTTTGATATCCAGGATGTGGGCTGCCGCTATTATACGAATATCAATACGCTTCAATATGTAATGGAAGCCTGTGCAGAAAATAACAAGGAACTGCTCATTCTTGACCGGCCGAATCCTAACGGGTATGTAGTAGACGGCCCGGTAATGACTGAAGACCGGTTTAAATCGGCCATCGGGATACATTATACGCCCATGACCCATGGCATGACAATCGGGGAATTTGCGCAATACCTGAACGGCGAAGGATATCTTAAGAAACCCTGCAAAATAAATATTATAAAAGTTGCGCACTATGATCATAGCATGCCTTATGTACTTCCGGTACGTCCCTCGCCCAATTTAAATACACAGCAGGCGGTGATGCTTTTCCCCAGTTTATGTATGTTTGAAGGAACCGCCATTAATGAAGGCCGGGGAACGTATATGCCATTTACGATATTGGGGGCACCTGCGTTGAAAGACCGCTATTCCTTTTCGTACAAGCCGGTAAGTATTCCCGGCATGAGTGAGCGGCCCAATCACAAAGATGCCGTTTGCTACGGTGTAGACCTTCGCAATTATGATATTAACAAGCTCCGGCAAAGCCGGCAAATTAATTTATCGTGGGTCATTGAATTATATAATGCCTATCCGGATAAAGCCGGTTTCTTCACTCCCGGAAGAGCGAACCAGGACATATCCGCTTTTGATCTGCGCATCGGTACAGACCAGTTGCGAAAACAGATCATAGCAGGTGTGTCAGAAGCAGAAATCAGGAAAAGCTGGGAACCGGGGTTGCAGAAGTTTAAGGCGATACGGGCAAAGTATCTTTTATATCCGGATTAATTCATTCTTATATAAGAAGGATAGCCGCTTTTTATGCTGCTCATTGCCGGATGCCCACACGGTAACAGCTGCCATTCCCCGCAATCGCAAAGGCATTGTCAAGCGCTTCCAGTGGAAACTCCGCCCCAACCAGTGATTCAAAAGGATAATGATGCTGATGAAGGGTGATGAAACGTACAGCGGTATCCAGATCCGGAAGCGTATAGTTATGAAGGCCCTTGATCGTTAGCAGTTTTCGCACTACCATTTCTGCATTAACAGGCGTAGCGGGCTGCGTAAATACGGCGCCAACCCAAATAGCTTGTCCACCTGTGGAAAGCAATTCCAATCCTTTTGTCATTACTTCCGGTATGCCGGTTGTATCAATTACCAGGTCGATCTTTTCTGTTGCAGAAAGCAGGGCGTCGATTTCCTGAGCAGACAGACCGCCATCGAGTGTTTGCATGGCTCCGAATTTTTTTGAAAAAGTTAGCCGTTCAGGGTTCCGATCCAGGGTATATACATGAGCAGCACCGCTTTCTTTGGCCATGGCACAGGCTGATAGTCCCAACATCCCGGCCCCGGTGATCAATATATTTTTCCCGGAGATATTTCCAGCAAGCCGCAAGGTCCCGGCAATAGTTGCATGGGTGCAATTGATGGGAGCCGCTGTTTTGGGGTCGATGGTGTGGGGGAGTTTAAAAACGGCGGTTCCTTTTTTTAAAAGGCAGTGGCTCGCAAAGCCACCATTGAGCTCGTCGCCCGTTATGAGCTGCTGGTGTCCGTACTTGTAAATACCCGGTGATTTTTGTGGCATGCCTTTGCGGGCCATTTCAGTACCGGCATCAAAAGCATAAACACACCAGGTAACCAGGTCTCCTGCATAAAGCGGGGCACCGGTATAATCGATCGATGCGTTGGTGCCACAGGAAAGAATACGACCGATGATCTCATGTCCCAATACGCTGGGGCAGGGAGCTGTCCGCCGTCCGGAATGCGTATGCAGATCGCTGGTACAAATCGTGGTATAGGTGATCTGCACCAATATTTCTCCCGGCCCGGGATGGGGTAACTGCGATTGTTTTTCCTGGAATGGCTTACCGGTGCCGGTAAAGATCATGGATATGCCCTTTGAATGCATACTATTTATTTTACTATTTGTAATATTTTAAAATACGTCGCTTGCGCCGTTTTAGTATTCTCGTATTTTATGTTTTATCTAAAGCCTGCTGGGTTTTTTTACAGGTGTTCCGCTCTTGCTGAAATGAAGTGAGCAGTTTAGTCTATTATTTAAATATTTGTTTTTTAATTATTTATGATTTTTATTTTACAATTTTACTCAAAAAAGAGCTTGTTTTTTGTAGTTTACAAATGCTTAACCTTAAGTTGATACCGGCTTAATATACCCCGTATTTGAATGATCTACTTTTGAAGTATCAATCGTGAATCCATGATTTCTACTTCAGTAAAAATTACAAATAGTAAAATTCAGACAGCGCTTATCCTGCTTTCGGTGTTTTTGTGTTACACTGCAATGTACGCCATCCGGAAGTCGTTTTTAGCGGGACAGTATACCGATCTGCATTTTGGATTTGGGCTGGATGCTAAAACCATGCTGGTGATCAGCCAGGTGCTGGGGTATATGGTTTCAAAATTTGTGGGGATCAAAGTGATTTCTGAAATGCAACAGGAAAAACGTACGTACTGGCTGATTGGTTTGGTGGGTTTTGGTCTGTTAATGCTGGGATTGTTTGCAGTAGTACCTCCGGGTTTGAAATGGGTGATGCTTTTCTTAAACGGTATACCGCTGGGGATGGTATTTGGGATTGTATTTTCCTATATCGAAGGCCGTAAGAACACCGAATTGCTGGCTGCGGCCCTCAGTGCCACATTTATTTTTTCAACAGGTCTTGTTAAGACGGTAGGGTTGGTGCTGATGGATCAATTTAGGATGAGCGAGTATGACATGCCTTTTTGGACGGGATTACTTTTTTTCCCGTTGTTCCTGGTATCGGTTATAGTGCTGAACAAAATAAAAGGTCCGGATGAAACCGATATGAAGCAACGGACACAGCGGGTGCCCATGTACGGAGAAGACCGGCGGCGGTTTTTGCTACAGAATGGTTGGGGCTATTTCGGACTGGTGGCCATTTATATATTGCTGACCATCGTAAGGGATGTTCGGGATAATTTTATTGTGGAGTTCTGGTCGGAGCAGGGCATGGCCGGCACACCACAGCTGGTAACCCTAACAGAAATCCCGGTTGCCATTGTTGTGTTAGTGGTGGCCGCCGTCGGGATATGGATCCGGAATAACAGTAAAGCATTTGGCACCGGTATGCTGCTGATGGCCGGGGGTGCTATGCTGGTAATCGTTTCCACGTATTTATTCGACCGTTCCTTAATATCTCCGGTTTGGTGGATGATCTTATCCGGTATCGGTACCTACTTACCCTATATCCTCTTTCATTGCCTCATTTTCGAGCGGCTTGTAGCCTTGCTGGAGTTTAAGGGGAACGTTGGTTTTTTATTTTATATGGCCGATGCACTGGGATACCTGGGCAGTGTGGTCATCCTGCTGTTGAAAGAAGTGATCGGGTTTAAACAGAGCTGGGCCCGGTTTTTTATTTCACTGGATATTCAATGCGCTATGTGTATCCTGTTGCTGGCGGGATTTGTGCTCTGGTATTTTGACAAACGCATCATCCGGAAAAACCGCTATATAGCACCTGCGGCATGATGCAATGATGTATAATAAAAAAGTACATGAACAAAAAATATGATTTAATGATTGTGGGAGGCGGCGTACTGGGTACGTTTCACGCCTTTCACGCATTGGAGAACGGGTTGACCGTGGCACTTATAGAGAAGGATAAAATGCCGCAAAGTGCCACCGTACGCAATTTTGGCCAGGTGGTACCATCGGGTATGAACACCAAATGGCAGCATTATGGGAGGGAGAGCCTGGATATTTACAAACAGATCCAGCGCCGGTTCGATATTTCGGTGCGGCAGAATGGGTCCGTATACCTGGCCTCCAATGATGAGGAAGTACAGCTGATTGAAGAACTGAGCGGCATCAATCAAAAGAACGGGTATACATCGCAATTGCTGACCGGACAGGAATGCCTGGAAAAATATCCGGGGCTAAGAGCGGATTATATAAAGGCAGGCTTGTTCTTTCCGGAGGAGGTGACCGTTGAACCGCGGGTAATGATCGGGCGATTGCTGCAATTCTTGATGGCAGAAAAAGGGCTGGATTATTATGCCGGTACTCATGTGGTTAACTGTGCGGCGTTGACAGAGGGCGTAAGCGTTCATACCTCAAAGGGTACTACATTCACTGCTGCAAAACTGATCATCTGTTGTGGGTCTGAATTTAAAACCCTGTACCCCGATCTGTTTGCCAGCAGCGATCTGGAAGTTACAAAGCTGCAGATGCTGCAAACCGTTCCGCAGCCGGGATATGAACTGAAAGGTTCGGTTCTGACCGGCTTGTCGATCCGGCGCTATGAAGCGTTTTATGAATGTCCTTCGTTTGCAGCAGTTAAAGCAAAGGAAAACCCGGAAGCATTTGAAAAAAAATGGGGCGTACATATCCTGTTTAAACAGGCAACAGACGGCTCGGTGATCATCGGGGATTCGCATGCGTATGCTAGCGCCGCTAATGCGGATGACCTGGGTTTTGAGCTGCGGGAGGATGTGGACGCTTTTATGATTGCGGAGGCGAAAAAGATCATCGATCTGCCCAGCTATGCCATTCAAAACAGGTGGTATGGCATCTATTCCCAATGTAAGGAGCAGGATCTGTTTCAGCATACGATCGATGAAAACATTCATATTGTTACCGGCATTGGTGGTAAAGGCATGACCGGCAGCGCTGGATTTTCAAAGGAAAATATTAAACGAGTATTTGATTTAAAATAAGTATATGCGTACGATTAAAATGGTTGTTTTTGATATGGCGGGCACTACCGTAAATGAGCACAACCTGGTATACCGCACCGTATTAAAAGTGATCAATGATGAGGGTTTTAAGCTTACACTGGATGATGTGCTGCAGCATGGTGCCGGAAAGGAAAAACATAAAGCCATAACCGATGTACTTACCGCCTGCACGGATACGGAGGATGTAAGACCGGTGGCCGACAGAGCCTTTGCAGCCTTTAAACCGGCACTGGAACGGGCCTATGATGAACAGGAGATTGGTACGTTTACGGGCATGGAATTGTTTTTTGAGCGGCTCCGGAATAAGGGAATTATTGTTGCGTTAAATACGGGGTATGACCGGAAGACGGCTACCAAACTGATCAGCAAACTGCATTGGCGGGAGGAAGCGGATTTTGATGTATTGATCACGGCGGATGATGTTGAAAAGGGCCGCCCTTTTCCGGATATGATCGAACGGGCAATGAGGCAATTCCGGATTACGGATGCAGGCAGCGTATTAAAAGCAGGTGATTCGGTAATTGATATTGAGGAGGGAAAGAATGCCGGCTGTGGCATTACTGTAGGCGTTCTTAGCGGCGCCCAAACACGGGAACAACTGGAACTGGCCCGGCCGGATTATATATTAAATGCCGTAACAGAGCTGGATGCAATCCTGCTGAATTAAACAGCGTTTATAAGCGCCCTTTCGGGTTTAGTCGCGCTGGGGAAGGAAGAAGTACATCACCATCATTTTGGCAGGAACCGTGCCCTTGTTTACCGGAACATGCGGTATGCGCCCGTCAAAGAAAAGGGCGTCTCCTTCATGAAGCTGTACTTCCTCGTCGCCTATCTGATAGGCACAGGATCCGGCCAAGACATACTTGAATTCATAGGCATCGGTTTCTACTTTTTCCCGTTGCGATCCCGGTTGTACTTCCAGCAAAACGGCTTCAAAACCTACTGAGGAAAGTTGTTTGCCAAACAGGGAACGGTATTCGAATCCCTTTGCTTCATCCTCTTTTTCAATAATGGTATGGTCCTCCTTGCGGGAAACAACAAAATTTTTACCGCCAGGCAAAGGGATATCTTTGAAAAAATCGGGAACCTCAATTCCGAGTACGCTCACAATACTTAATAAAACAGGAAGGGATGGAATGGTTCTTCCGTTTTCAATGCGGGAGATCAGGCCATTGCTCAGGTTGGCCTTGCCGGCAACATTGTTGATGGTAAGACCTTTCTTCTTCCGGATCTCCTTGATCCGTTTCCCAATTCCGATAAGATAATCCTCCATAACATAGATTCTGATCCGGCGAAAATACGACCCGCGGGAATTAAAATAGCCAATAGGGCATATTAAATGTAATTCTGTGTGGGAATTTGAAAATTTGAATCCTGATTGCTATCGGGAGTGGAAAATGTGGAAAATGAGCGTTAAATCAGAAATAATTCCATGGTCTCCCAAGTCTATATGTCCCCCCCAAAAGCAAGGGCAATAGTGAACAGTAAGCAGATCACTAAACGGATCTGATATGAAACTTTAAACAGCGTTCAGCCTACAGCTATTATCTTTCAGTCATTGTTGTCTCGTGATCGGTGATCTAACCCGCTATGGCGGGCACGCCTGGAACTTGAAATCTGAAACCTGGAACTTAAAACCTGCCTCACCCCTCAATCAACTCGCTCAGCTCCAGCCAGCGCATTTCTTTTTCGTCTAATAGTTGCGTGATTTCCCCGATGCGGCGGGAGAGGGCTTCCAGTTCTTCAAAATTGGTACTGCCACCCGATAGCTGAACCGTGATGGATTCTTTTTCTGCGTTGAGCGCGGCGATCTCTTTTTCCAATAGTTCGTATTCCCTTTTTTCTTTGAAGGATACTTTCTTTACGGCCGGCTTCTGAGCAGGAGATGCGGTAGCCGCCGGCTCCTTTGAAGGAAGAACAGCAACGCCCGGCTGGCTCTTCTCCTGTAAGCGGTGTTGCGTATAGTTGCCCGGGAAATCGGTGATTACACCGTCGCCTTCAAAAACGAACAGGTGGTCTACCAGGCGATCCATAAAATACCGGTCATGGGAAACGATCAGGAGACAGCCCGGGTATTCACTCAGGAAATGCTCCAATACGGAAAGGGTAGGAAGATCCAGGTCATTGGTAGGCTCATCCAGGATCAGGAAATTGGGATTGCGAAACAGGATAGAGAGCAAATGCAGGCGTCTTTTTTCACCTCCGCTTAATTTGCTCACATACGTATATTGTTTATCCGGGTCAAAAAGAAATAATTGCAGGAACTGGGAGGCGCTCAGTGTACTGCCATCGGCCAGGGGAAAATTCTCCGCAATATTCTTTACGAACTCAATTACCCGCATATCTTCCTTTAATATCAGCCCCTGCTGCGAATAATTGCCAAATACCACCGTATCGCCCACGTTGATCTTACCGCTGTCTGCGGATTCCACACCCTGCAGGATATTAATAAATGTTGATTTTCCTGCGCCGTTCTTCCCGATAACGCCTACGCGTTCGCCTTTTTTAAATGTGTAATCAAACCCGTCGAGTATTTTTTTATCACCAAAGGATTTGTATACTTTTTTTAGTTCAATGATCTTTCCGCCCAGGCGGTTCATTTTCATTTGCAGCTGCACCTGGTCATCGGTGACCTGCTGTTTGGCGGTTTTTTCAATATTGTAGAAATTGTCCTCCCGGCTTTTCGATTTAGTGGTGCGGGCCTTGGGTTGCTTGCGCATCCATTCCAGCTCCCGGCGGTAAAGGTTCTTGGCTTTATCAATAGAGGCATTCAGGTTCTCAACCCGCTGTGCTTTTTTGTCGAGGTAGTATTCATAATCGCCCCGGTGTACAAACAATTCACCGCCTTCAATTTCCCATATCTCGTTGCAAACGGCATCCAGGAAGTAACGATCGTGGGTGACCAATACCAATGTAACATTTTCCTTTCCAAGAAAATGCTCCAGCCATTCTACCATGCCCACATCAAGATGGTTGGTGGGCTCATCCATGATCAGCAATACATGTTTATGCTCAAAGCCGATATCGATCAGCGTGCGGGCAAGCGCCACTCTTTTTTTCTGACCACCGCTCAGGGTTTTAACTTTCTGCTCCAGGTGGTGAATATTGAGTTTTCCAAAGATCTGTTTCACCCTTGAATCAAAATCCCAGGCATTCAGTTCATCCATCCGCACCAGGGCCTGGCCAATCTTGTCCGCATCGCCGCTTTCGCTGGCCAGCTCATACTCCCGTATGGCTTTTACCGTAGGATGATCATGGAAAAAAATATTGTCGGAAACAGTAAGCTCGTCTTCCAGGTCGGGTTCCTGCTCAAAAAGGATCACTTCCACGTCTTTGTGAATCCATAATTTACCGTTATCCGGTGTTTCTTTTCCCGCCAGTATTTTTAACAGGGTAGACTTACCCGTACCGTTGCGGGCTACAATGGCCACTTTATCACCTTCCTCAATATGGAATGAAATATTTGAAAACAGGGGTTGTATCCCGTAACTTTTCCCTAATCCTTCCGCAGAAACATAATGCATCCGGCAAAGGTAGGGAAGTTTGAGCGGCTCTTTATGATGTTGATCGTGAGAAGTTGTAAGTGAGAAGTCGTTCATGAAAAGTGAAGCGTTAACCGCCATTCACAATCAAACTTTTCACTTAAAACATCTTACTACGCACTTCTAACCACTCCCTCAGACGCTCCGGATCAATCCCCCGTCGATGGCAATACTGGTTCCTGTAATATAGGCCGCCTGATCCGAAGCAAGGAAGGTTACGAGGTTTCCCATTTCTCCGGGCTGTCCCAAACGCTTCGCCGGGATGCTTTCCAGGGCCTGGGCTTTGTAGGTTTCCAGGGGCAGCCCTTTGGCTGCTGCTTCTTTTTCATAAAGCTCCAGGATCCGGTCGGTTTCAAAATTGCCGGTAAGAATATTGTTAACCGTGATCTGGTCCCTTGCTACCTGCGTAGCCAGTGTTTTCCCCCAGGTTACTACTGCAGATCGGATCGTATTGGACAAAGCCAATGCTTCAATGGGCTCTTTCACCGACCGGGAGGTGAGGTTAATGATACGCCCAAACCGGCCGGCGATCATATGTGGTAACGCCTTTTCGGTCGTGTATTGAACCGTCCGGAACAACAGGTTAAACGCGGTTACATAGTCTGCATCTTTTTTCTCCAGTGCGGTACCCGGGGCGGGGCCACTGGTATTATTTACCAGTATATCTGCCTGGTTGGTTGCAAAATAGTCATCGACCTTTTGTTTATAGGCCTCAATGTCTGAAAAATCCGCTACCAGGTATTGATGTTGCTGCTGCTCCGGGCGCGGTAGTGCTGCCTGCAGTTCCTGCAATACCGCCTCTCTTCGTGCTACCAGGGTTACAGTAGCGCCGGAAGCCGCCAGTTGCAGGGCTATTGCTTTTCCCAATCCGCTGCTGCTGGCACCTACCAGCGCTTTTTTATTTTTTAAAGAAATCTGCATAATGATTTATTGCGTGATAGATCCTTGTTTTTTCAGCAATGCAAAAAAGCGGTCAAGATTGGTTCCCAGGCTTTTTTCAAACGAAGCCTTCATGTCTTCCGGCTGCGGATGTTTATTCTGCCATGTATTAAAATAATCCCGGAATGCCTGGTCTATTTTATCCTGCCCAAACTGGCGCTCCAGCAAATACATCCAGATGGAGGTTTTGATATAAGAAACCAATCCATAATCTTCGGAGGTCTTAAAATCAGCTGCCGGCTGCTCAATCATACTTTGCATAGGGATCTGTGAAAGGGCAAAATAGATACGCTCCTGGAACTCCGGTACCGGCAGTTTCTTGATTTCCTCGGGTATCGATTCCCGCGCCACTGAATTGTAATGGTATTTTTCCGCTTCGTACCGGAACTGGTAATAGGTATTCAATCCCTCATCCTGCCAGGTATGGGCACGTTCATTGGACCCCAGCATGCTCATAAACCAGTTATGGCCTACTTCATGGGCAATAACACCGTCCAGGTATTCCTTCGTGGCATCGGGACAGGTAATGAGCGTGATCATCGGATATTCCATACCGCCGCTGGAATTGTTTTTGGGGCCTTCAAAAGCCTGTGCCGTTGGGTACTGGTATGCGCCGATCCACCTGCTGTAATGATGAACAGCATCTTTTACATAGTCGATGCTGTTGTTCCATAATGTACCCGGCTGGTAATGATAATAGGTAAATACATCTACCGTTTTATTCTTTAGCTGTATGGTATCATACTGGATGACCAGGCCTTTTTCGGCAAACCATGCAAAGTCCGGCACATCTTCTGCTGTATAGGTAAGTGTTTTCAAACCTGCTTTTGCCGGCTTGTAAAGTTTGGGTGATACATCTCTTCCCGCTGCATTCGCTGCTCCAACAGATTTGTATTGTGCTAATTCTTCCTTGTCCTGCAAAACGCCCGTGGCACCTACTACATAGTCGGAGGGAAGCGTTATTTTAACATGGTAGTCGGCGTATTCACTGTAAAACTCGCCCATATCCAGGTAGGGAAATTCATGCCAACCGTTTTTGTCAAATACGGCGGGTTTGGGATACCATTGACAGATCATAAATTCACCGTCGGCGAACCCGGATCTTGAAAAATAGGAGGGTAATTTTACCTTAAAGTCGGTGGTAATGGTAGCCGTAGCCCCGGGTTTTAAGGGGGTGGGCAACAGTACCTTAATAATATCAATGTATTCCGGGTTCGCATGGGGCGCTGTTTTCGCCGGCTGCCCGTCTACTTTGAAATTAAGCCCATCAATAGAACCATAGGTTATGGCACCCAGTTTTTCAGTGCGCGAAAGATCGCCCCGGATCTGCTTGAAGAGGGCTGTAGAGTCGTTCTTATAGGCATTGGGCCAGATATGAAACCAGATAAAATTGAGCGTTTCGGGTGAATTATTTTTGTATTGGATGGCCTGTTTGCCGGTTAACGACCGGGCTTTGTCATCCAGGGTTACCTGCATATCATATTTCAGGCTTTGTTGCCAGTAACCATCCTGGGCAAAGCCAACGGTGACAACAAGGGTAAGCATCAGCGTAAAAATCTTCTTCATGCACACATTTTTTTAAAGATAGCCAAAAAAAAGCAGCTGAATGGTGTCGCCGGGCGGTTTTAACGCAGGGTTTAGAGAAACCGGGCAGGAAAATGGAATCCCAAAAAAAATATTTTTAAGGAGTAGGGGGAATTACTCTTTCGGTTGTATTCAATAGTAGCGCTAGTATATTTGCAGATTAGAATGGCTTTGGACCAGGTTCAATATAAAAATGTTTTTGATCTTCATTATGAGGCATTATACGGGTATGCCTGCTCCATACTGCGATCGGAAGTGTATGTAGAAGACATTTTGCAGAACATTTTTATAAAGCTTTGGGAAACCCGCGCCACGATACAGGTGGCGTCTGTAAAAGCATACCTGTATACAGCGGTGCGCAACGAGTGCCTCAATCAACTGAAGCATAAAGGGGTGCAGGCCGTATATGCACATACTGCAAAGATTACGGGAACGGAGGCCGACCACGGCAATAAGGCAGAGCAAAAGGAGCTGCAGGAACATATACAGGGGCTTTTAGACCGTTTGCCAGAGAAATGTGCCACCGTTTTTTATATGTGCCGGCAACTGGGGCTCAGCTACCGGGAGGTGGCGGAGGAATTAGACCTGTCGATAAAGACGGTGGAAAATCATATGACAAAGGCATTGAAATTCCTGCGCGGCGGACTGGCGGCCTACCAGGTGAGCCTGTTGTTTTTATTCATTTATCAACTTTTCAATGTATAAGATATGGAGCATAAACTGATAGCCTATCATGAGCAGCTGTTGGATGCTTCGGAACGGAAAGCGGTAGAGCAATGGTTGCAGCAGGATCCGGCACACCAGGGCATTTATGACAAAACTATCCGGGTATGGGAGCAATCCAGGAATAAGGTGGAATATACCCAATATAATAAAGAACGGGCCTGGGATAAGATCCAGGCACAGATCGGTCAGGCTCCTGCGGTAAAGAACAGAGGCAGGATCGTTTCGTTGAAATGGTGGCGGGTAGCGGCAGTTGCTGCTTCAATTGCGGGGATCGTATTGTTGTTCCTGGTATGGTATAGTCCTGCCAACCCACCGTTAGTAGCAGGTAACGAAACCCGGAACGTGCATTTAAAAGATAACAGCAATATTGAATTATATGCGAATGGTATATTGGAAATAGACCCGGCCTTTAACAAAAAAACAAGAACCGTAACCCTAAAGGGCGATGCACGCTTTGATATCGCCAGAGACCCGGATAAGCCGTTTATTATTCATAATAGTCATAACATGGATGTGCAGGTGTTGGGTACGTCCTTTACCATTCAGCAACGTACCGCATTTAACACCGTATATGTGCACTCCGGAAAGGTAAAAGCAACCCTGGGCAGTCAAACCGTAACGGCGGTTGCCGGGCAAAAGATCGTGCAGGATAACAACACACATCAACTGCAACTGCGCGCGATCCAAACGCCTATTGAAACCGTGTTACAAACGCGAACCATCCGCTGTAAGGATATGCGTATCGACAGCCTGGCAAATATTCTTAAGGAACTGTACAATGTAGATGTTCAGTTTGACCCGGCCATCGGCAGCAAACGGATTACGAGCACATATTTTTCCTACGAATCGCCGGAGCAGGTAATGGAGAACATTGCACTGATGATCAACGCTACCTGGCATAAAAAAGACGACCATTATATCATTACTAAATAAACCTTTTTGAAAAAGCTTTTTTTTATTGTATTGCTGTTTACTTCCGGCTTATGGGTATCGGCACAACCGGTGATGTTGCAAAAAGTGATTACGGTCGATTTCAGAAACATCACCATGTATGATGCGCTGATGCAGATCGAATCTAAGGCTGGTTTTTATTTTTCTTATGACAACCAGCTGATCAGGAACCAGAAACGGGTATCCTTTACTGCTTCCGATAAACCCGTACACGAAATACTGGACATGCTGTTTGATAATGACTACCAGTACATCGTTCAGAATAATAAAGTGGTTATCCGGAAAAAGGAACCGCCACATATTGTGGTGCAGGGACGGTTTATTGATCAAACCGATCAAACGCCGGTGGCGTATGTAAGCGTATATATACCCGAACTGCAGATTGGAACCATGTCGGATGAACAGGGTTTTTTTTCGTTGAGGATGCCCCTGACGCAACAGCCGGTATTAACGGTAAACCGCGTTTCTTACTATGATACGGTGTTAACGATCGATAGCAAAAACAACCCGGCATTAACCGTTCCCCTGGTGCCCAGGATCATGGAGGAAAATGAAGTACGCATGACGTCGGTACAGCGCCACTGGCTGGCCCGCAGGCTGATTGGTACCCGTCAGCGGCTCAGCAGTATCAACCTTAAAAATTATTTCTACCAGCAAAAATTCCAGTTAGGACTGCTTCCCGGCATTGCTACCAAGAATGTATTGAAGGGGCAGCAGGAGAACAATCTTTCCTTTAATGTACTGGGCGGGTATGCCGCGCAGGTAGATGCCCTGGAGATTGGCGGCCTCTTTAATATTGTGCAGAAACATGTACGTTCCGTACAGGTGGGAGGATTGGCGAATCTTGTGGGCGGCAGTGTAAATGGTGTACAGATCGGCGGATTGTATAATTATGCTGGTGATACCCTTCGCGGATTGCAGGTTGGTGGCCTGGCCAATGCCGATAAAAGTGCAGTGAGCGGTGTGCAGATCGCCGGTTGGTATAATGAAAGTAAAACCTTCACCGGTTTACAGATCGGTGGTATCGTAAACAGCGCCCGACGCGTTGATAAAGGAATGCAGCTGGCAGGTATCGTAAATCATGCCCCGGCTTTCGGAAGCGGCGTACAGCTTTCGGGGCTGGTAAATATTGCCGGGGAAATGGGTTCCGGTGTTCAGCTTTCCGGTTTGGTAAATCGTGCGAAAACGATCAGCGGCCTGCAGGTGGGGGTCCTGAATCTTGCCGATACGCTGCACGGTATTGCCATTGGGCCATTCAACTACCAGCGGAACGGCAAGCATGCTTTCTCCATATCCGTACAGGAGAATGCCCAGGTTAATATCAGCTATAAATCGGGAAATAAAGCCCTTTATAATATCCTGCAGCTTGGCTGGATCGATGCGCATAACCCCGGAGGATATTACCTGTTCGGTTATGGATTGGGCAGTGAGTGGACATTAAAACGCAATATAAAAATGGCGGCTGAGCTGGTAAATTTATTTTATACACCGGCGCATGGTTTTAATAGTGATTATAACAATATCAATTTTCAGCCCCTCTTTATCTGGCAGGCGCATAAAAAACTGCAATTGTTTGCAGGTCCAAGGCTGCAATACCAGCTCCCTTCACAACATCCCGGGCAAACAGTGTATTCGGGTTTCCGGAGAAATATGATTGCCCTGAATGGAAGTGCACGCCACCCGCTGGATCTTGGCTGCACGATGGGAATAAATATTTTTTGATAAGGGAGTAGGGGTAAACCCTCTTTAGGATGTATTACTGGTATACATTACTAAAGATATGAAAATAAAAAATTGCATTTTACTACCAGCATTCATTATTACCGGTTTTCAGCTTGCTGCCCAGGAAGAGGCGGGCAAAGCGGTTCATCTGGGATTGGTTACGCCCATCAGTACTCAGGGTATTCATGCCCGTGAAATAAGTCCTGTATTTGCCTTGCATGCATTACAGGGTGTGAACCGGGATAACAAGGGCGCTTCTATTGCCGGGTTACACACAACCCTTTACGGCAGTAACCGTGGTGTAATGATCAGCGGGCTTATGAACCGCGTAAAGGGATCCGATAAAGGCGTTGCCATTGCGGGGTTAATAAATACGGCACAAAACGGAAGAGGGATCCAGGTTGCAGGATTGCACAATCAGAACACGGGCAACGGTTTTATACAGGTGGGTGGCATCAGCAACAGTAGTCATTACAGTTTGCTGCAGCTTTCCGGCCTGGTAAACACTACACAAAATGCCGGTTACCAGATCGCGGGGCTCTTTAATAAAGCCGGAACGGTTAAGGGACTGCAATTGTCGGGCCTGATCAATGTTGCAGACAGCTCCCAATATCCCATTGGTATTTTAAACTTTATTAAAAACGGCGAAAAGCAGATCGGGGTACAGGTGTATGATGATGTGTCTGCCAGTATCCTGCTGCGTACCGGCAGCTATAAAACCTATGGTATCATCGGAGCCGGCCTTGCAAGAGATCAGAAGAAAACCGTTCTTCAGATGGAAACCGGTCTGGGGTACCGGATACCGCTGGCGCACCGGCTCCGTATGAATACAGAGGCCGTTATTATAGCGCGTACAGATGTACATAATTTCATCAAACATGTGGAATCTTTAAGAATACTGGCGGGCTGGAAGATTACCCCGGGGTTGGAACTGACCATTGGACCGGCAATGTATCTCACCGAACAATCCGATTCGGAATTGTTTGCCGGTCATTATATCTGGAAATTCAAAAAAAGAGCATCCTTCCTCCTGTTGGCACCGGGTGCTGTAGCAGGGATCAATATCCGTCTTTAATTCATTCATCAAATATTTATAAAAATCAAAACAAAATGAAACAAACACTTTTTTTAGGATTTATCGCTGTACTGTTAACCATTGCTCAGAGTTGCAAAAAAGTATATCCGGATGGGCCTGCTGTAAAAGAAACGCGTAATGTTGGGGCGTTTGGAAAAGTTGAAACCACTTTTAGCGCACATGTAGAATACCGTACCGGCGCATCTAAAGTAGAAGTATTGGCTGCAGATAATATACAACACTATGTGATCACAGAGGTAGTTGATGATAAACTGGTGATCCGTACACCCAATAATGTGTCCATCAAAAGAGGCAGTGTAACCGTATACGTAACGGCACCCGCGCTTACCGCAGTAACACTTACCGGAAGCGGAAATTTTACCGCCTTTGATGTGCTGGAGACCGGTGCCCTGGAACTGAAACTTACAGGTTCGGGCAATATCACGATCGACCGGTTAAAAGCCGTATCACTGAAAAGCCAGATCAGCGGTGACGGGGATCTGTACATCAATAATGGCGAAACGAGCAGCCAGGATGTAACCATAACCGGAAGCGGTAACTACAACGCACATCCGATGCAAAGCAAGGAAGCGAACGTGCGGATTACCGGGTCGGGAAATGCGAAAGTATGGGCGAAGGACCAGTTAAACGTAACGATCACAGGAAGCGGAAACCTGCGCTATGTGGGTACGCCGGTTATCGCTACTTCCATCACGGGGTCTGGAAATGTAAGAGCGCTCTGATGCTTTTTGAAGACGGCTGTAACAGATGATTCCCATACGGCATACATTCAGCCATACATGCAGGTAGCAGGAGCGGCAAGTTTTGTTCCGTATTACCTGCACGTTGTTAAGGTTTACTTAAACAAAAGTCTAAAAATTATTTCATCAAAAAACAGGGTGTCGGTTTATAGCAAAAACCAACATTCCACCCTCAAAATCTTACGGCTCAGCCAGTATTGTTTTTAATGGGTACATAACGCATCTATGTTTGTAAAAAAATAGTTTATGAAAAAAATACTTTTCTTATGGCTGCTGTTATTGTTCAGCAGTTTCTCAAACGCAGGCGCTCCGGCCGATTTTAAGCTGGTGAAAATTACTAACGGAATTATGTTGTATGAGCGGTGGGTGATGCACAATGGCAATAAGGTGCGGGAGTTGAAAGCTTCCTTTGATGTTGCCGAAGCCGGCCTTCCCGATGTGGTAGCCCTTTTGAAAGATGCGGGAAAAGGAAGCCGCTGGAATGTAAGATCCAGTCAGTACAAAGTTACCAGAACTCCGGATGAGCATGTATGGCTGAACTATATCCGTTATTCCCTGCCATGGCCGATGGAAGACCAGGACTGCAGCTTGAAATATTTTTACAATGCATCCGCTGCGGCTGCAGGTGCTCAGACCATTTATTTCGAAAGTATCCAGCACCAGGTATACCCGAAGTTTAAAAATGTAACCCGCCTGGAAGGAACATCCGGGAAATGGACGGTAGATCCCCTGGAGCACCGGCAATCGCGCATTACCTACCAGATCCTTACCAATAAGAGCGGTACCGTACCCCGTTGGGTTTCTGATCCGATTGTATACGACAACATCATTACAACGATGTCGCGGTTTAAATCTTTACTGCAACAATATCATTAAAATGCATATGAATAAAAAGTATACACTGATCACCGGGGCCAGCAGCGGATTGGGAAGTGCCTTTGCCCTTTGTTGTGCCCGTTTAAAAATGAACCTGGTCCTGATTGCGCTGCCGGGAAGTACGATCAAAACCACGGCCGAAGAACTGATCCGTTTGTATGGGATCGATGTGCAGGTATTTGAATTTGACCTTACAAACCGGGTGGCATTTGAAACGCATATCGCTCTTATTAAAGAGGAATACCCGGTAAATTTTCTGATCAATAATGCCGGTATGGGTGGAACGGTGTCTATGCTGGACTGTTCGCCGCAACTGATCGATAAGATCATTCAATTGAATATTGGTTGTACCGCTTTGCTTACGCGCGAACTGCTGCCGCAGTTGTTGCAACAGGAAAAAAGTTTTATTCTCAATATTGCAAGTATGGCGGCATTCTCGCCCATCGCTTATAAAACGGTTTACCCCGCATCAAAGGCGTTTGTATCTTCCTTTTCCCTGGGACTCCGGGAAGAGCTGCAGCAAAAAGGCGTATCTGTAAGCGTTGCATATCCGGGCCCGATCATGACCAATTCCGACACCTCCCGGCGGATCCTGCTGCAGGGTTATAAAGGTCGGCTTGGACTTTTCTCAACAATGGACCTGGCCGGCCGCATCATCCGGCACACGCTGGCCGGCAGGGCAGAGATTGTTCCCGGCTGGTGGAACCGGATGAACCAGGCCTTAATGGGACTGATACCCTCAACTGTAAAAGTGCGCCTGATCTCCGGAGCCGTTAAACGTGAATTACAATTAACACATTAAGTATGCCCAAGGTTCTCATTACCGGTGCCAGTGGTTTGCTGGGATATAACACCGCTCTTGAATGTTGCAGGAATGGTTTTGAGGTGCGGGTATTGATCCGTAAGTCCTCAAATGCCGATCTGCTGAACGGACTTTTTTGCGAAGTATATTATGGGTCCGTTGAAGATGCAGCGGCTGTAAGCGAAGCGGTGAGCGGTTGCGACTATGTGGTGCACACGGCTTCACTTACGGAACAGTGGGGGATCGGTTTAAAAGCGTATGAAGCGGTAAATATCCGCGGCACGGAACATATCATCCAGGCTTGTTTGTTGCACCGGGTAAAGCGGCTGGTATATATCAGCACGGCCAATACCATTGCTCCCGGGTCCCTTGAATGTCCGGGCACGGAGTTGAATGCTTTTTCGCTTTTTAAGATCAATTCACCGTATATCAATACCAAATATATCGCTCAGCAAAAAGTGCTGGAAGCCGTGGTGGAAAAGGGATTGCCGGCGGTGGTATTAAATCCGACATTTATGATCGGTGCGCACGATCAAAAGCCCAGCTCCGGTCAGTTGCTGAAATATGCGCTGGGTAAGGGCCTCCTGTTTTATCCGCCGGGCGGAAAGAATTTTGTACATGTAAGGGATGTAAGCCGGGCCATTGTTTTTGCCTGCCGGAACGGGGAAAACGGAGATTGTTTTCTTATTGCCGGAGAAAACCTGAGTTACCGGGAATTCTTCCGGATGGTGAACCAGCTGGCACGCCAAAGAACCGTCTTGTTGCGCATTCCGGGGTTGGCCTTAAGAATTGGCGGGATATTGGGAACAGCGATGGGCCGGTTGTTGGGCAGGCGGTTGAAGCTGAATTATGCATCGGCTTATTTACTGTGTTTACAGAATTATTATTCGGGTCAAAAGGCTTCACGGGCATTGGGATTGAATTATACACCGGTTGCCGTTGCGGTAGCGGAAGCATTGGAATGGTTTCAGAAAAATGATAACACCCGCGTATGATCTTAGGTGCCCTGATACTGCTTTTGCGAAAAATAACGCGCAGGCAAATGGAACGGATATTGCAGCATACGCTGGTAAAATACCTGGCAAGGATCATCATTCTCTATGGTTTTAGTGTGGTGTTCCGGTCTTTTGATATGTCCTTTACCAGTGCTGCAGGTGCCTCTTTTTTCAGGAAGCAGTCGTTCAGCATCATGTTTGTATTACTTGGACTTCTGATTTGGTCAGGAGGCGAAGGATTATCGGGGTTCATACAACGCCGCAGTTCTAAAAAGAAATTTCCCTACACGATCGTATTCCCTTTTTTGGGGCTTGTATTGTTTGGCATTTTTGCAGCATTTCTTTTCGGACTTACCTATTCTTTTTTTGATATTTATTTTTTTGATAATTATGAGGCCTGGAAAAGTTTTAGCCGGCTGAGCTATGATCTTATTTTTGGGGCCTTTATTTTTTACCTGCTCATATTAAGCTTTAACGGCATCCTGTTTTATTATAAGAACTGGCAGGAGGCCCGGCTCAATGCAGAGAGGCTGAAAAGAGAAAATATGCAGGCCCGTTATGACGTGTTAAAAAGCCAGATCGATCCGCATTTCTTTTTTAACTCGTTGAGCGTGCTTACCGGGCTTGTTTATAAAAGTGCAGATCTTTCTGCAGAATATATTACACAGCTTTCAAAATGCTATCGCTATATTCTCGATCAGAAAGAAGAGAACCTGGTTTCACTGCAAACGGAGCTGTCTTTTCTTGAATCGTATTTATTCCTCATTCGCATCCGGCATCAAAACTCCATCGTTTTTCATATTGATGCACCTTCTCAACAGCAGCAACATTCCCTGTTGCCTCCATCGGCCTTGCAAATGCTGGTGGAGAACGCCGTAAAGCATAACCGCTTTGCTGCAAACGACCCGTTACATGTAAAGATCCGGTTTACAGACCAGCACATTATTGTTACCAACGATCTCCGGAAACGAAACGGGATCCGGTTTTCAACAGGAGTGGGACTTTCAAATATCCGGAAGCGATATGAACTCATAACGGAAGAACATGTAGCTATCCGGGAGGTTGATGGAAATTTTATAGTACAGCTTCCTTTTCTTCCGGAAAGATTAAAGGACCAGTTTTAAAAAAAGGAAACGGTATGAACGTAATTATATTTGAAGATGAAAAGCTGAATGCAGACCGGCTGATCCAGTTGCTGGAGGGACTGGTGCCCGGATTGAAGGTGCTCCGGGTGATTGAATCGGTTGATGAGGGTGCTAAATGGCTGGCGGTGCACGGCGCGCAGGCAGACCTTGCCTTTATGGATATACAACTTTCAGATGGTAATTGTTTTGAATTGTTTCAACAGGCGGAAGTACGGATGCCCGTGATCTTTACAACGGCTTATGACAAGTTTGCCTTGCAGGCCTTTAAAGTGCACAGCATCGATTATTTAATGAAACCCATCGATAAAAATGAACTGGAACGGGCATTACAGAAGTTCAGCTATTTCCGGCCGCAGTCCGGTGCCCGTCCGGCGCTGGATCTCTCCCGCATAGCAGAGGTCTTCTACCGGCAGGAAAATACCCGTTTTACAGGCCGGACCAATAACCAGATCGTATATGTAAAATCAAAAGATATTGCCTGTATCTGTTATGCGGATGGCATTACAAAGGCGGTTACACATACTGGCAAAAAACTACCCCTGGATTACTCGCTCGATCAGATGGATAAAATGCTGAATAAAACCATGTTCTTCCGCATCAACCGGAAAATGATCGTTTGTATAGATGCCATCGTAAAAATCAATAGTTACTATAACAGCCGCCTCATCCTGCAGCTCAGCCCCGAAGCCGATACGGACACCGTGGTCAGCCGGGAGCGGGTGTCGTTGTTTAAAAGCTGGCTGGAAGGGAGGGAGGCGGGCGTTTAGCAGTCGGGAGTCAGATTTCAGAGTTCAGTTATCAGTTATCAGTTATCAGTTATCAGTTTTCAGTTATCAGTTGTAGCGTTCATGTTCGGGGATGATAAATCAGTTGAAGATTAGCAATGAATAAAAGATCTGCTTATCCGTCCGTAATCATCTGAAAACTGATAGCTGATGACTGATAGCTAGTATGATGAGCACTTAGCTTTTAGCTTTCAGCCTTCAGCTGTGGCGTTCCTGTTCGGGTGTGATAAATCAATGAGGATTCGCATTAGAAAAAGGACCTGCTTGTTCCGAACGGATCATTCTGATAACTGATAGCTGATGACTGATAGCTAGTATGAGAGCGATCAGTTTTCAGTGCTCAGTCTTCAGTTATCAGTTGTAGCGTTCATGTTCGGGGATGATAAATCAGTTGAAGATTAGCAATGAATAAAAGATCTGCTTATCCGAACGGATCATTCTGATAACTGATAACTGATAACTGATAGCTATCTAAAATCCTCTTGAAACCGGCTGCTTCTTCACAAACAAGCCAACCAGTAACATCCCCGCTAAAAAGCCACCAATATGCGCAGAATAGGCAACGCCCGACTGCTCCCGGCCGCCGATCGTATTTACCTGACTAACGATCTGCATGGCGATCCATAAACCAAGAGTGATGATCGCGGGTACCCGGAATGTAAAGAGCAGGGCCCAGATGCGTATCCGGTTGCGGGGAAATAGAATAAGGTAGGCTCCCAGTATGCCGGAAATGGCACCGGAGGCGCCCAGGCTGGGAACCAATAAGCCATCTCCTAATACCGCCGACATCAGTACATGGGCCAATGAAGCCAGCACACCACATAAAAGGTAAAAGACCAGGTACCGGAAATGCCCCATGGCATTTTCAATATTGTCGCCAAAAATTGACAGGTACAACATATTGCCAAAAATATGGCCGATGCTCCCATGCATAAACATGGAAGTAAAAACGGTAATGTAAACAGGGGAAGGGCTGGGCCCCAGTCCATTGGTTCCTACAATATCCGTTCCGGTAAGCAGCTCTCCCGGTACTGCGGCGTAACTCAGCAAAAAATCAATATTGGTACCAAACCGCTGGTAGTAAACAAAAACAAAAATATTAAGCGCAATGAGCAGGTAATTCACATAGGGGGTAAGGGTGCGCCCGGTATTATCATCTCCGATCGGCATCATAGCGGATAAAGTTTAAAGTTAACCAATGGCTTGTTATAAAGAATATGCGATGATCATGCAAAGTAGGATAATTAAACCTAAAATCAAAAAGGGCTTATACCGGTTCAAACGGATCATCTGCCGGGTAGTTTGTTCTTTCTTTTCAATGAGGTTCCGGCTGTTTGCAGGTGCATGGATCCGCTTTAACTGGTTCAGTATCCGCAGCTGGTCTTCCGGGTATAATAAAGAAAGGCTATCGGCCATCCACCGGATCACTTCCTTATTGACCGGCTCCTCATTAAAATGATTCAGGATATCGATCCGGGAATCGGCAATGAGTGACTCCAGGGTATGATACAATCCTTTTTTGTCGACCCGGTATTCATCATAATGAATCAATTGCTGATGGGCGTTTAGCAGCGCCTGCAGTACCTGCGGAGGGGTGTTAACGACCGGCTCCATGCGGTTGCCCATGGTTTGGCTAAGCCAGCGTTCCTGCAGGTATTGTTCTTTCAGATCAGACCGGGTAAGTGTGTCATAAGCTTCCTTTATCAGGCTAAACCGGGCTTCGGCATAGGTATCCGATGGATTTTTATCAGGATGATAAAGGTGCGCCAGTTTGCGGTACGCCATTTTTATCTCACCAATGGAAGCGGAAGGTGTAAGGCCCAGTATCTGATAATAATCCTTCAATAAAAACGGTTTAAATGCAAAGTTAAGACCTTGGAAGTTTTCAGTGGTCAGCCTTTAGCGTTTAGTTATCAGTTTTCAGTGCTCAGTTATCAGTGTTCAGTTATCAGTTGTGGCTTCTCCTGTTCGGGAAATGATAAACCTTTTGAGGATCTGCATTGAATAAAAGATCTGTTTATCCCGCCCGGATCATCTGAAAACTGAAAACTGATTGCTGATGACTGATAGCTAGTGTGATAAGCGTTCCGCCTTCAGCTGTGTCGTTCCTGTTCAGGGATGACAAACCTTTTGAGGAACCGCATTGAATAAACGATCTGTTTATCCCGCCCGGATCATCTGAAAACTGATGGCTGATGACTGATAGCTAGTGTGATAAGCATTCAGCTTTTAGCCTTCAGCTGTGGCGTCCCTGTTCAGGGATGACAAACCTTTTGAGGATCCGCATTGAATAAAAGATCTGTTTATTCCGCCCGGGATCATCTGAAAACTGAAAACTGATTGCTGATGACTGATAGCTAGTGTGATAAGCATTCAGCTTTTAGCCTTTAGCCTTCAATGTGTCTGTTCCTGTTCAGGGATGATAAACCTTTTGAGGAATCGCATTGAATAAACGATCTGTTTATCCCGCCAGGATCATCTGAAAACTGAAAACTGATTGCTGATGACTGATAGCTAGTGTGATAAGCGTTCAGCTTTTAGCCTTCAGCTGTGTCGTTCCTGTTCAGGGATGATAAACCTTTTGAGGATTCGCATTGAATAAACGATCTGCTTATCTCGCCCGGATCATCTGAAAACTGAAAACTGATTGCTGATGACTGATAGCTAGTGTGATGAGCGTTCAGCTCTTAGCTTTCAGCCTTCAGCTGTGGCGTCCCTGTTCAGGGATGATAAACTTTTTGAGGAACCACATTGAATTAAAAGATCTGTTTATCCCGGACGGGATCATCTGAAAACTGAAAACTGATTGCTGATGACTGATAGCTAGTGTGATAAGCATTCAGCTTTTAGCCTTTAGCCTTCAGCTGTGGCGTTCCTGTGATCACACCTCTATTGAGGGATAGCATTGAATAACGGATCTGCATATCACGAACGGAATCATCTGAAAGCTGAAAACTGAAAACTGAAAGCTAGTGCTGGCCTTTAATTGAAATTATTTCCTCCTTTTCAGAAATGTTAAGGATTTTTGCTTAAATTTTTCTTAAGTATTGTTTGTTGTTTGGGTGTTTGACAACTTCAGCAATAAATTACCGTCTATAAAATAAGAGCGCGCAAATGCACTAAAATGCCAGCGGCCTCGGGTAACAATTTTAACTCAAAATAAAATAATTTTTAAACATGAAACGACTTATTACCACATGGAGCGTTGGTTTATTCCTGGTGCTGGCTTTGTCTGTTTCTCAGAAGGCTGCCGCCCAGCCAAGAGTTGGGGTGAGCATCAATTTCCAGACCTTCTATGACGAACTGAGCCCTTACGGGGAATGGATCGATTATCCAGACTACGGGTATACCTGGCGTCCGAGAGTGGGTTCGGATTTTCGTCCCTACTCAACAAACGGAAGCTGGATCTATTCAGATAATGACGACTGGATGTGGGCATCGGACTACGACTGGGGCTGGGCGCCATTCCACTACGGGCGCTGGTTTTATGATCCTCTTTACGGATGGCTCTGGGTGCCGGGCTATGAATGGTCACCCGGATGGGTAGCCTGGAGAGGTGGCGGCGATTATTACGGATGGGCTCCGTTGCGTCCCGGTATCAGCATCAGCATTGGATTTGGGAACTACAACCCTCCGTATGATTACTGGACGTTTGCCCCTTGCAGGTATATGGGCTCCCGTTATATCAACAGGTACTACTATCCATACCGGAATAATGTTACTATAATCAATAATACTACGATCATTAATAACTATGGCGGCCGGAACTCCCGCAGAGGTGGTGGTGGCTACTACACCAACGGACCGCGCCGTGCGGATGTAGAACGGTACGCCGGCCGTATTCAACCGGTGCGCGTACGGGATGCAAACCGTCCCGGAAGGGCATCAGTTGGCCGGAACGAGGTTTCTGTTTACCGTCCTTCCGTGCAGCGGGGTAATGACAATTCCCGGTATGCCCCCAGAAATGTGCAGGAATATGACCGGAACGCTACAAGAGGTGACCGCGGCAACAGCAACCGGGGTAATGTAGAAGCCGGAAGAAGAGGGGATGTAAACGGAGGCCGTTATGGAAATAACAATACCGGTATGGATCGGAGAGATGACCGGAACAATATCGGCAGAACCCGTGGCAATGGCCAAATGGACGGACGTGTACAGGATAACCGGGGTACGGATAATAACCCGGTTGGAGGACAAAATGATGCCATCCGGCAGCGCCGGGGAGGTATTGAAAATGCCCGGGGCAATGATGCCACAGGTCAGCAAAGGGGACAGCAGATGCGTCAGCAACGCGATCAGCAGATGGACGCACGTAGCAGCCAGGATAACGCTCAGCGGATGGAACAGATGCGCCAGCAGCGTGATCAACAAATGGAAGCACGTCGCAACCAGGACAACGCTCAGCGGATGGAGCAAATGCGCCAGCAGCGTGATCAACAGATGGACGCGCGTCGCAACCAGGACAACGCTCAGCGGATGGAGCAAATGCGTCAGCAGCGTGACCAGCAGATGGAAGCACGTCGCAACCAGGACAACGCTCAGCGGATGGAGCAAATGCGCCAGCAACGTGATCAGCAAATGGAAGCGCGCCGCAACCAGGATAATGCCCAGCGTATGCAGCAACAACGGAATCAGCAGATGGAAGCGCGCCGCAGCCAGGAAAGTGCTCAGCGGCAGGAAGCAGCCCGCAGCCGGGAGGTTCAGGTTCAAAGAAGCGCGCCACAGAGAAGTGATGCCGGTGGCTATTCCAGAGATGGCGGTTCCCGTGGAGGCGATGGTGGTGGCAGAGGCCGTTCAGAAAACGGAAGAAGATTTTAAGATGGGTAAGGTTTAGTTTTTCATAATTTAAAGTGTATGAATCGGCCCCGTTTCCGGGGCTGATTTTTTTGTTTTTATAAGTAATGCGGCCAAAATTGCCAATGACAGATCACCCTATGCATGAGAAATCAATTAAATTTTTAGTTATGCCGTCAACCGCGGCGGACAGAATGACGGCCGGAGTGATTGTCATCATTTCATCCGAACGCCCGGCTGATTTTGCAGCTTAAATAGTTACTCAGAACGATCATGTGCAATCAGTCGATTTTTAATACAACCTTTCTAGAACCGTACCCCCAGGGATATTCCTGCACGAACACCACCCCAAAGTCCGTTAAGCTTTAAACGGGCAAAACGGGCATCTACCGTTGCTGATGAACGAACATGCGCTATTTGAATGTCTTCCAGTGCCCGGCGCAGTTCATCCTGTTCGCTTTCCGTCAGCGGCCGGTCGGGTGTTCCCGTAAAATTGCCCCGGCCTGCACCCACATGAGGGCCCAGCAACCAAAGATCGAGGCAAAGGGTTTTACCCAGTGTCTTTTGTAAACCCAGCAGCAGTCCGCCTGTATCGCCGGTCAGCTTCCCGGATAACAGAACCGTGCCATCCGTGCCGCCATAATCTGCATAACGGATCATAAGATCACTGGATGAGAATTGAGCATGGCGGTAAAATACCGCTAAATATAATCCCTGCCCATAGCCTTTTTTCCCGGGATAAAACCGCAGTTCCGGGGTAATGGCCCAATTGGCTACATGTATTTTTTCGATCAGGTCCTTTGTGACCTGGTTCTCACCAATATTGGATAACAGCAGCTGTTTTAACGGAAGCCTGCCGGAAGGCATTACCCTGCCGGAAACTGCTATGGAAAGACGTTTTCCAAGAATGCGCTCATATTGTAAGGCATAGTTCTTAAGGGGGATGGAAGTAAGATTTGTTTTAATAATATTTAACCGCGGATGCGGTATGGTTTCCTGCTGCGCAACTGTGTACCCTGGTAACAGCGCAAAGAAAAGAAAGGCATACAGTAGTCTGGAGTTCATAGTCTTCAACTTTTTAAACAGGTCGTTTTTGGCCGGCATATACCGGCTGTTTAAAAACTGCCTGTTGCCCGTTATGTATAAACGGGTTCATACAAATATACCCTTTCTTTCCGGAAAGGATATATACGCATTAACGGATGCTTTCTGCCTTCAGAAAAAGCGTGTATTATTCCATATTCTCTTCGTGGTGAATCAGTTTGCCGTCCAGTGTCATACCCTGGATCACTACCCGGAACGCATCGCTCACATCGTTATTGTAAAATGAGATCAGGACCTGCTTCTTTTTGGGATCAACCACTACATTGGGGTTCCAGTAGATGGTTGTGCGCACATCCTTGTCTGCATCCGGAGACACAAACTGACTGTAATATTTTGGGGTATAAAATTCCCTGATGACGGTATAGCCTTCAATACGGCTTGCCGACAGCCCCTTACCCGGCTCTGGTTTTACATCATCGCCTCTTCGTGTATAAATGGCGATAGCGCCGTTGGCTCCATTTGTACCACCCATAAATGGCGGACGGAAAGCCTTGATGTAGGCAATATCGCTCACATTGATAGAGGAGGCAAAGCTCACATCTGCCGGCATTTCGTCAATATAGATCTGGGGCGCGCCGCCTCTCCAGCTTAACGATGCATTGGAACCGCTGCCGCTGATCTGAAGTCCGGCTACCTTTCCCTGGAGATAGGTGAATATATCCAGGGCACTTTTGGCAAAGGGATCGTTCAGTACGTCCATTTGAATGGAGTTCATATCGCCTTTAAATAACCCGGAAGCGTATTTGTCATCCATGATCTGCACCGGCGATTTGGTTTTGGCAGCAACAGTAACGGCTTCGAGCTCCTTATATTTATTTTTCTCTGCAATGGCGTTTGCTGCGGAGGCCATTTTGAGGTGATAGGCGCTGCCGGCCGTATCTGCTTTAAACGGGATCATCCAGGCATTACCCGGGTCGGGAACACGTAGTTTATCAGGCATGAACTGCACCATCGATCCGTCGAGCGTTTTATCCTGTATTTTATAAGCAACCCTTGCCGTGTCAAAAAAGATGGCAGCGGGATCATTAAAACGTCCGTCCTTTGTAATCGGCATCATCAGCATCTTACCGTCTGTATCTTTTTGCTTCATCATTACAATAATGGAGGAGGCGGGGGAAATTGAAGAGGGCATAATACCGGCCAGCTTTCCCGAAACAGAAATATAGGTAGAGTCCCGCGGGTACCGGATCGCCGGTAGCGCGCCGGATACCAGCTGGCTCCAGTTAAAGCGGCGCCAGCCGTTCGTAAGCATTACCAGGTCCAGCTTTTGCTGTGTTGCCAGTGAACTGTCCCTGAAATAATAGGCGGGATTGTTAACCTTTCCTTTCAGTTCACCGGTAAGCATCAGTCCGGAAAGGATATTTTCGCTACTGTCTGCGCCGATAGCCAGATCTGTAACTGCAACGGAAAGAGAGGCAGGAGCAGCTTCGGGCAGCGAAATGACCAGCTCATTCCGTCCGCGATGGCTGAGGCCCCAATGCTCTACTTCCATAGTGGCCGGCCAGGAATAGGCACGGTTGTTATCTACGTAGGTGATGCGCTCTGCAAGGGGCTTCCAGCTTTTGTCAAAAACGGTGATCGTTAAAATGCCATAGGGCAGGCTTTCCAGCGGAATGCTGCCATTTACAGGCGTGCCTTTAATGGCCCGGCTGATGCTGAACACCACATGCTGGTACATGGTACCAATAATGTGCACACTATCTGTTTCTGCGGCTGCACCTGGTGAAGCCTGTATTTCAAAATTACGCTTACCCTGGGCCAGGGCCACTTTTAAAAGGATCCCTTCAGGACGGATGGCAGGGAGTGGGGTTGTATACTCTGTTTTCTTTTCATCTTTCCATTTAGCCGTATAGGTGGTATTGGGTTTGGGGGTGAGCAGGATATAACCCATTCCATCGTGGGTATTCCGGAGGCTGTCTACAAATTTTCCGGTTCCATCTACAACAACACCGGAAAATTTTATAGGATCGCCAAAGGCATTGACCGCTTTAAACGCAATTTTGTTTGAAAGCCCGGCGATGGCATCTCCGCCTTCCGGGAAAAAACTAAGGGTGGGTTTCAGATCCGCACCCGCCTTGCCTGCGGGCGGAGCATCCGTTACCACCGGGATCTTTTTGGTATAGAGGAAGGCTGAATCAAAATTCAGCATCCAGCTGGTATACGCTTTTACGGTGATGGATTTGCCGGTGTAGCCGGAAGGTAAATCAAACTGACCGTTGGTCATGCCATTTACAAGCGGTCCGGTTGTGTGCTGCAGGATCTTGCCCTTATCATCGATCCAGTCGATATAAAAGGTTTTACTGGCTTCTGCGGGTACCACTTCGGTCATCAGGTATGCTTTAAACCAGATCGTTTCCCCTGGCGAATAACTGCTCTTATCATAATGAATATAGGTCCGTTCGGGGGTGAAAGCGCTGGCAAACCGTTCAATTTTGCTCATCATGTCCTGTGCCTGCAGGGAAATAAACAGGCCCGGAACGGCCAGCGCCAATAACGAAATTTTTTTATAAAAGGCTGAAAGCTTTAATCTTATCATCATAGTAAAAGCGAAAATTAACATTTGTACCGGATTTGGCGGCACTTCATACCCCCAATTTTATGATAATTTTAATGAAGATCCGAAAGAAGCACGTATTTTCACATAGAAACAGGCAGTTTTTCAATTATTTACTTACCTTTGCATCCCGTTTAAAAAACGGAAGCATTACTGAAGAGGTTCAAAAAGGGGGGCGCCCGGGCGTCAACACCTCAAAGGTGTCACAACAAAATAAAGGTATCATGCCTAAAGTAAAGACGAATTCCAGTGCAAAAAAGCGTTTTAAAGTAACCGCTACTGGTAAGATCACTCACCAAAAAAGTTTCAAACGTCACATTCTGACTAAAAAATCAACCAAGCGTAAACGCGGTATGCGTATTGACGGTGTTGTTGCAAAATCCAACATGAATTTTGTACAGCGCTTATTACGTTTAAAGTAAGCGATTGCTTGATTTTTATTTTATTATTTACAATTAAAATTATTCAGATATGCCACGTTCAGTAAACTCAGCAGCTTCTAAAGCCCGCCGGAAAAAGATATTAAAACAAGCCAAAGGCTTTTATGGCAAACGTAAAAATGTATTTACCGTTGCCAAAAACGTTGTAGAAAAAGGGATGACCTACATGTATGTGGGTCGCAAATTAAAGAAAAGAGATTACCGTTCTTTATGGATCGCGCGTATCAACGCTGCTGTTCGTGAAGAAGGATTAACTTACTCTGTTTTTATCAACAAACTGAAAGAAAAGCAAATTGATCTGGACCGGAAAGTTCTGGCGGATCTTGCGATGAACAATCCTGAGTCGTTCAAGGCGCTGGTTGCTTCTGTTAAATAAGCGGCTTTTAAAAAATAGTATAAAGGGCTGTCTCCGATAAGAGGCGGCCTTTTTTGTTGGGTGTTTATCTCCGTATTGAATGTTACGAAGGGATACAACCTTTTTTAACCTTAAATTAAAAGCACAGGAGCTGCCTGCAATTCCTTTTGCAGCCGGTTTTTGGGGTAAAGGCGGTGCTGAATGAGTGTGCTTATTTAAAATAGTAGCTCAGCCCTAACGCAACATATTGCATCCGGGGCTTTCTGCCCGGTATATCATTGGTGCGTTCCTTATAGATCTTTGAAAAGTGATGGGTAAAAGATGCCTGTATTGCAAACTGGGTGCTTAATGTTTGCTCTATTGCCGCACGTCCGGCCAAACCTGCCGGGCGGTAGTCGTCTTTAGAACTGCTTTTGGTTTCTGTAAACAAAGGAGGGGTCGTGGCTGGCTGTGCGGATTCCGTATAAGTGTGTGTGGTACTTTTTACCAATAGATAGGGCGCAGCGCTCAACCCGATTGCTGTTCGTTTTAGCAGTTGATAGTGTGCTCCCAGGTTGAGTTGGGCGTAAAGATGATGAACCTGTCCTGGTTTAAAATTTCTTTCAGTGGTTTCCGGTGAAACGGTATATGAGAAGTTCCCGTCAACCGGGTCTCCGGCAAATCCCCCGGCATAGCCGTCAAACATTAACAGGAGGCTTCTGAAGCCGGGCATATTCAGACGGGAAATATCACCGGTTGATTCGAATTTAAGGGTTGTATGGGCCCGGTAGCTGGTCATTACAAGACCTGCGGATGTTTCCAGTGAAAGTCGCTTAACGGTGGTCGGAATTTTTATGCCCCCAGAAAGTCCTGCGCTCAACTGGCGGTCAAAATCAGATTGCCCCGAAACAGTGGCCCTTACTGCTACATTGTCTATAGTTGTAGGATAGGATGTCGTATTATTGGTTTTCCTGATAACTGAAAAATTTCCTTCGGGCCGGATGAACCAGTGTACCTGGCTGAATGCGGTAGGTATAATAAAAAGGAGTGATAAGGAAAGCAATAGTTTCAACCGGCTCATAAGGTTTGGATTTACTGCAAAGCTAAGGGAAATTTGACTTCGTTGGCAAGGCGGAAGTAACTGGCCGCCTGCGTATCGTCGGTCAATAGCAATGGGAAATAATCAGCACGCAATATGGGCGTCAATTCCTGCTGGGAGAGACTTTAACTTAAATCCGAATTTTATCAAAGTATTTTGAGGAAATGCCTAATTTAGCGGGCAATTTAAAAAAACTTAAAAGCTGCCGGCATTCACCGGATTTGTAGGGTAATGAATAATTCATACTTAGGCTTAGTAGACCAGACCTTTAACTTCCCACAGGAAGGCATTGAAGTAGAAGATGGCTATTTGAAATTTAACGGCATCGACCTGAAAGCCCTGATCAAGAAGCACGGCACGCCCCTCAAGGTCAGCTACCTTCCCAAGATCGGTATCAATATCAACAAGGCAAAACAATATTTTGCCACGGCCATGAAGCGGCATAAGTATGAAGGACAATATTTTTATTGTTACTGTACCAAGAGCTCGCATTTTTCATTTGTAGTGGAAGAGGCGCTGAAGCACAATATTCACCTGGAAACTTCTTTTGCTTATGATATCGATATCATCAATCAATTGTACAAAAGAAGAAAGATTACCAAAGACATCAACATTGTCTGCAATGGCTTTAAGCAAAAAGCATACACATCACGCATTGCAAAGCTGATCAACAGCGGGTTTAAAAATGTGATCCCGGTGCTGGATAACAAGGAAGAGCTGCAGATGTATAAGCGGAGTGTGAAGAGCAAGGAGCCGTTTAAGCTGGGCATCCGCATTGCAGCGGAGGAAGAGCCTACCTTTCCGTTCTATACCTCTCGTTTGGGAATACGGGCAAAAGACGTGCTGGAATTTTATGTAGATGAAATTGAGGGGAACGAAGAAAAGTTCCAGCTTAAAATGCTGCATATTTTCCTGAACAAGGGTATCAAGGATGATATTTATTACTGGAGTGAGCTGCGTAAAAGCATCAACCTCTACTGCCAGCTTAAAAAGATCTGTCCGGAGCTGGATTCCATCAATATCGGTGGGGGCTTCCCCATTAAACACAGCCTGGCTTTTGAATACGATTACCAGTTCATGATCAATGAGATCATCAGCAATATCAAATCGGCCTGTAAAAAGGCTAAGGTACCGGTGCCCAATATCTATACGGAGTTTGGAAGCTTTACCGTAGGGGAGAGCATGGCGCATATTTACAGTGTGATCGGGGAAAAAGTACAGAACGACCGCGAAACCTGGTATATGATCGATTCTTCTTTCATTACGACATTGCCTGATACCTGGGGCATTGGTGAAAAGTTCCTGATGCTGCCCATTAATAAGTGGAACAATGAGTACCAGCGGGTGGTGCTGGGCGGCATTACCTGCGACGGGCATGATTATTACGATTCGGAGGAACATATCAATGAAGTATTCCTGCCTAAAATCAATAATGATAACCGGGTGGGCGGACTGGGTGTTCCTGCAATTGAGGCCACGCCAAAGAATGCAGAAAGCGATGCGGAGCCGTTGTATGTGGGCTTCTTTCATACCGGTGCCTACCAGGATCAGATCAGCGGTTACGGGGGGATTAAACACTGCCTGATTCCTTCGCCTAAACACATCATCCTCGAGTATGACAAGAATGGTAAACTGATTGAGTGGGTATATGCCAAAGAGCAAACCTCTCAGAGTATGCTGAAGATACTGGGGTACCTGCGATAGAACAGTTTTTAGATTTTTTATAAGAATACGATTTTGAAAGGCCGGCTGGTATCAGCCGGCCTTCTTTTTTCCTGCGGCCACATCTTGGTAGAAAAATGAAAGCGGCGCTATATAATAATAAACCGGTATCAATTTTATTGAAATGCCTCCAAATGGTTTGCGGACAACAAACCACGACGTAGCAACGGGTAGTATTTCCACTGACCAGAAGAGGAAACCGGAGCCCAGTATGCTGAAAGGGGAGCTACTATACGCTGTTCTTTTTTCCTAAATAAATGGCCAATGCCAAAAGCCCGGCTATACTAATGATCACATAAATCCAGGCAAGAATCGTAACGCTGTTTCTATAAGCATCTGATTTATTGAGCCACTCTTTTTCCAAAATTTCAATGGAACGATTGTCCTTATATATATACCTGATATAAGTCCATATCTGAAGAATGACAAATACGCCGATGATCAATAGTGTATTAAGAACTATTTTTTCACTACTAATAATTATGATAAGCATATATACGGCGGTTATATTAAAGGTAAAAAGTCCACCTAGAATCCCGGAAGACGTCGAGTCCGGACTTTTCTCGGTTTTATAGCCCGCATACGCTCTGTATATCAAATAATATAAAAAATCAATAAAAAGCATTTAAATAATTTATAATCTCAACAGAAATGGCCACCCGATTTTGTGGCGGCCATTTCCTTATGTATAGTATGTTTCCTTCTTTACTTAATAAACATACCTCTGGGATTATTTACGTTAGACAGGAAGGTTTCGGTACCGGTTCCGTCCAGGTTAGCCCGTTTTATAAAACCATTATTGGTTTCGGCCCAATACAATTTATGGTCTTTGTAATCAATCGTAATACCCGAACCACCCCGGTTGCCCGCTACGTTGACGATTTTTACAATGCCGGAACCATCTGCGTTTGCCTGCATAATGCCTGTTTTTCTCCGGTCGTCGTAATAGATTTTTTGATTTACTTCGTCTACAAAAATACCATAGCCATAAGCCCCCTCAATGATCTTGCCGATCCCGGTTCCGTCAGATTTTGCTGCGTACAGGTTCTCATTATTCACTTCATAAAAGTAAAGGATGTTTGTTTTGCTGTTGAACCCGATGGCTCTCAGCGCACCGCCGGATATATTGATAAACGTTTTTTCATAACCGCTGCCATCTAAATTGGCTCTTGATACGTTTGGACCATCGGCTATATACATTTTGCCATCCGCCATATTCAGGGCAATACCATAGGGGGCGGCCAATCCGGAGAGCAGTTCTTCCTGGTTGTTGCCGTCTACATCCATACGCCAGATCTTTCCGGCATTGGCGTTTTGAAAATCGCAGTAATAGATTTTTTTATTCACCGAATCGTAAGCCATTCCATGGGCTTCTTTGCCGGTCATATTTACTACCGTTTCGGCTGCTGAGCCTGGTACAAGCGATATCTTTCGTACAAGCTTGGTGCCGTACTCTATAAAATAAAGCTCTTTATCGGTGTCGATGACAGCGTTGGGATCTTTAACAACAAGATCCATAGCATAACTACCGGTACCACCGGCACCAACGGCTTTTAGTTTTACCGTATAGTTGCCCGGAGTAGGGTAAGTTTTTGTTGGGTCTTTTTCGGTAGTTGTTGTGCCATCACCAAAATCCCAGCTATACGATCCGGCATTCAACGATGCATTTTTAAATTGAATGGGTTCGTTAATATTCAACTCTGTATTACTGATGGTAAAGAAACTCTTTACCGTAGGATGTAAATCGTCAAAATTGTATTTCGATTTTTTACAACCCGCCATAGCTATTAAAGCGATTAGAAAAGCGGGAAGCAGTTTTTTTAATACGATCATCATTTAGCGTTTTAAGTCTTGTGTTCCTGGCTCCCGGTTGCTCCGGAAGCCGTTTGTTCATTATTTTAATTCAAAACCTTCTCCCGCTGAAAAGAGGGACAGGGATGCATTTTTAAAAGTGGCCTTGTCGTTGTTAAATACGTTCAACTTGCGGGGATTAGCAATAACGAGCACCTGGCTTTCACCCACGACCCGCACTTTTTTGCCTTTTACAATAATGGCCGTGCTTTCATCGATACCGATTACTGTTTTATCCGGGTGATCACTTAACACACTCAAAAGACGGTTATACCGGCTGCGCTTAATAAAGTGCTGATCAACAATGGCGCTGGTGATAAAGCCCATTCCCTGTGTGGTAACAGCATTGTTCCTTTTAATTTCCCGGAAGCTGTCCTTATCGCTTTTATCGCGTTCTTCGCCGGTGATCATGATCTCCGACATTACCGCTGCTCCCGCACTGGTACCGGAGATGGTGGCACCGTTTGCAAAAGCCTGGTGCATGGCCGTAAACAACCTGGAACCTTTAACCACATCCATAAATTTATTCTGATCCCCGCCAACGATATAGATCAGCCTTGCATTGCGTACGGAATCGATCCAGCTTTGATGGCTATTGGCCTGCTCCCCGGAGAAATTAAAACTGGTGATGGGATTTTTACAGATCTCCGCCAGCTGCCCGCTGATGAATGCAGCGGATTCTTCCGGAATGCCGGTTGCCATGGGCAGGATAACGATGTAATCATTGGCCCGGAATCCTGCAGTCTTTACCAGCTCCTGCATTAATTGGGGCGAACGGTCGCCGCCACCGATAATAAACAGGCTGCCTTTGTTTTGACTATATGCAGCCAGTGTTGTAAAAACAAAGGCAGCTAATAAAATGCTTTTTTTATTGAAATATTGTTTCATTACTTATAAATATGAATTGATATGTTGCCATTTTCATCCACCGTACCGCGATACATCCCTGAGGTATTAAATGCCATAGCCACTTGGCCAGACTTATCTAAACCGATGATACCGCCGTCGCCGCCCATTTTCCCGATCTCGGTAATGACCTGTTTTGCGGCTTCCTGTACCGAAAGTTTTTTTAATTCAATCAATGAAGACATGCGGTTGGCGGCTACCTCGCGGATATAGTATTCGCCCCAGCCGGTGCAGGAAATACCTGCAGTGGCGTTGTTACAATAAGTGCCCGCGCCGATGATGGGGGAGTCGCCCACCCGGCCATATTTTTTATTGGTCATACCGCCGGTAGAAGTACCCGCAGCCAGGTTGCCGTTTTTATCCAAAGCCACAGCGCCTACCGTGCCAAATTTTTTGTCCTTTTCAGAGATGCCATAGATCCGGCTCTTCCGCGGATCCACGTCATTAAAGGCCGCCCTGCCTTTTTCTTCTTCTTTTATGGTTCGTTGCAACTGATCCCAGCGCTCCTGTGTAAAGAAATAGGAGGGCGGAACCGTATCGCAACCGTTTGCTGCGGCAAATTGTTCCGCACCGCGGCCTACCATCATTACATGTTCAGACCGTTCCATTACGGCCCTTGCAGCGTTAATGGGATTTTTGATATTGGTAACGCCGGCCACTGCACCGGCCTTTAATGTTTGCCCGTCCATGATAGATGCATCCAGCTCATTCTTGCCATCATGGGTAAATACGGCACCTTTGCCCGCATTAAATAAAGGAGCATTTTCCATTACATTAATGGCTGCCTGCACAGCATCCATTGAAGGCTTTCCTTCTTTGATCAGGTTATAACCGTTTTGAAGTGCCTCGGTTAATGCATCCGTATAAGCCTTTTCTTTTTCAGGGGTCATAAATTGCTTCTCAATGGTTCCGGCACCTCCGTGGATAACCATGACGTATCTGGTGGTTTCGGTGGTGCCGGGTTGCTCTTTACAGGAAAGCATGGCAACACTGCATCCAGCAATTACACAGATTGTTTTAAATATATTTTTCATTGTATCTTTTTAGTTTTTTTTAATCAGGTCAGATGAGTCGCGTTATCATCATGCGTTGTTTTTAAAACATAGGCATTTCAAATAAGGTTATGGACGGGCACCCTGAGCCCAGTTTCCGGAAACGACCGACCACCAGAATTTTTCCAGTCCCGAGGTATTATCCGGCTCAAATGTATTCATATTGAATTTATTGTTACCGGCTATTGCAGCTATGGCCGATACCTGTATGGCCTTGCCATCGCTGTTCCAGGTAGCGGCTTTATTGGCTTCAAATGTTTCCGGCTTTTTGGCCGCATCTGTTTTTAGGAAAAAGGCCTTGTTGCTGCCCACTACATGCGCCATTCCGGTTTCATCGATGCAAACGGCTGTGTTCTCATCTACAGCAATACCATAGGGTGTTTTGCCCCAGTCCTGCATCACCCTGCCCAGGAAAATGGCAGACCGGCCCTGGCGGTCGCGCTGGGTGAAATGCTGATCGGTGATCACGTTTTGAAGAAACGGCGTTTTCAGGAAATCGTCTTTGCCGATGGTTATTTTTTGCGCATAAGGATTCAGCAATGCTTCCGGAGATTCGATACCGCCTCTTTCGGCACTGAAATAGTAGTTGCCCAGGATCGCGGCTCCGGCGCTTGTTCCGCCTACGGGTACCTTTTTTTCTGTCAGCAAATAATTAATGGCGGCCATCACTTTTGTGCCTTTCCAGTAACCGGTATAATCCGATTGGTCGCCCCCGGCAATAAACAGCATTTCCGCATCGCGGATGATTTTAGCCACACCATCGTCATCTGCCAGTTTGCGCGAATCTATTTTCAGGGTTTCCACGGAGTTTACGTTTCCCAGCCCTTTTACATAGGCGTTATACGCGTTTGTTCCTGTGGCCCGGATGATCACTACGTCTCCACCGCCGCTTCGTTCAATCATCCATCGGAAGGCAGCTTCTACATCAGTGCCACCACCCATGATCACGATCCCGCTTTTGGTGGTGGTTTGCACATCCGCGGCATCGCCTACAATGCCGATAGAGGCCGAACGGGTAACCGGCGGCGGAGGTTTGGGAGCACCGGGTCTGAACGGATTATTAGGATCTTCCGATTTGCTGCAGCTCATCAACAACACCGCGGCCAAGCATATGGGGTAAAATAATTTCATTACTCAATAATATCGGGGTTAATAATTGGGGTTTTGGATCATCTTTTTGTTAACGGCCATTTCATCTGCCGGAATGGGGAAGCAGTACTGGGCTGCCGTTGGCATAAGCTTTACAGCTCCCGATGTATTAATGGCATCCTGCGTGGTACGCTCTACCGGTAAGTTCCTGCGTTTGAGATCAAAGAAGCGATGGCCTTCAAAAGCCAGTTCCTTAAACCGTTCATTGTATATCGCATTCATAAGACTTTGCTTGTCTGTAAATGTCTGGTCGATATAGTTGTAGATCCGGCCTCTTCTCAGGTCATTCAGATCTTTTGCGGCGGCGGCGAGGTCATTGTTCTCCAATGCTGCTTCTGCCCGGATCAGGTACATTTCGCCGGTGCGGAACAGCTTCACCGCCGTCAGGCCACGGTAAGCAGAATCGCCGCCTACATATTTGTTAACCAGGTATTGCGATTTACCAGCCGGACGGGTGGGGGCGTATTGGATATAGCTGCTGAAACGGACATCATCGGCCCGCTGCGTGGGCGTGCCAAATTGGTCAATGAGCTTGAAAGAAGGAGCATACAAAACGATTTCTCCCGTTTCACGGAAGAAGATGCCCCCGATACGGGAATCTCCTCTTACTCTTGCAAGTTTCCATACAACTTCTGCCTGACTTGAGTCTTTCCACACTTTTGCAAAATCATTTTTAGGGGCCAGGGGCTCACTTGCAATTACTTCTGATGCATACGCAATGGCATCGGTCCATTTTTTTTCATACAGGGCCACCCTTGCCTGTATAGCCGATATGGCTGCTTTGGTGATGCGGCTATTGTCGCTGAAACCGGAAGGCATGAGCTCCCTGGCCGCTTTCAGGTCTGCATTCATATTGTCGAAATTGGATTTTACGCGCTCTCTTGCAAGGTATTCAAGTGTAGGTTTCTTTACATAAGGCAGCCCCATCCCATCCGGCTCGTAGGAGGAGGCATAAGCGCTTAATAACTCTAAATACGCATAAGCCCTCAGGGCCAGCATTTCGGCCTGGTACTGATCCAAACGGCTTTGTGCGCCATATGCAGGAATATTGGGAACAGCTTCCAGCACCCGGTTGGCGCGGTCGATTGCCACACAATACTCGTAAAAGGCCGATGTAACCGAACCGGAAGTGGAGTTGTAAAGCCAACGGTGTGCTGATGTATTGGATACCGTATTTTCGGTAGGCAGCATGGCTTCGTCCGACACAATGGCCACATTTTCGATTAACGTGGAGCTCAAAGGGGCATAGGCGCCCAGCACACCCATATTCAGGTCGTCTAAATTACGGAATGCTTTGGTGGGATCAATATAATCGGAGGGCGGTGTATCCAGCTTGGAGCAAGATTGGAATACAAGTGCAGCCAGCGATAAAAAAACAATTATTTTCTTTATATACATAACGCGTAGATTAAAAGTTAACATTGATGCCTGCTGTATACTTCCGGGCATTTGGATACTCAAACCGGCCGTACTGGCGGTTGTTTTCGGGATCGAGTCCCCGCCAGGAAGTCCAGGTATACAGGTTCTCTCCCTGGATAAAAATATCTGCCGATTTAAGAATTCTTGTTGCCTGCAACAGTGTTTTGGGAATGCTGTAATTCAGCTTTACATTTCTCAGGCGCATAAAGGAGGCCTCCTGTATATCTTTCGATGTAAAATTTCTCGGAACATCGATGCGCTGCAGCAGTGCTTCATCGCCCGGCTTTTTCCAGCGGTCGTACAGCATTCTTTTGCTTTGATTACTGGTCATGTACCCCTCGTTCTCGATATAAAAGTCGATATTATTCCAACGCTGTACGCCGGATACAAACGAAAACAGGGTATTCAGCGTGATGTTTTTCCAGCGTACCGAAGTCGTGATACCGCCGGTTAATTTGGGATACATCACAGCGGAAAGCGGCACCGATTGTTGTTCGGCATTATACACATTGGTAACAGAACCATCCCGGTTGTAATAGCGTGCATCGCCGGTAGCCGGATCTACACCTGCCCACTTTGGTGCATAATAGGTGCCGTAGGGAAGTCCTACTTTGATGATCCTGGTGTCGCCATCCGGCAACTGATCCGTAACCTCACTTACCCGTAGAATTTTGTTTTGGTTATAGGCTGCGTTAGCGCCAATATTCCAGTTAACGTTCTTATTCTGGATTACATCGCCGCTCAGGCTGAATTCAATCCCCTTGTTGCCCATTCTTGCAGAGCTCAACGGTGCGGTTCCGCCTGCTCCGGCTCCCGAGAAAGCAGAAAGTTGCTGATTGATAAACATGTTCCGGGTGATTTTATTGTAGAAATCCACTATGAGTTTTATCCGCTGGTTTTTAAAAAGCGACAGGTCGAACCCTGCATTGAACTCGTCTACATATTCCCAGTCAAAATCAGGGTTGCCAATGTTCCGGGGCCGGATCACCGGCAGTCCACCGTAGGTTGTATTTACAGAATAGGTGGGCAGGTAAACAAAGCTGCTGCCAAAGGGACTGGCGGTTTGGCCATAGCTGGTCCGCAGCCTCAGGAGGGAAATCAATTCGGTCGATTTCAGGAAGGCTTCCTCTTTCACATCCCAGCTGGCGCCAAAAGAGTAGAAGCCGTGCCAGCGGTTTTTGAGCGGTACGGATGAAACGGAAGCACCATCGTAGCGGTAACTGGCCGTTAGTGTATACTTATTGTTCAGTGTATAACGGCCTGTTCCCATATAAGAAAGCAACGCACTGTTGGAGCGGCTACCACTTAGGCCCGGAAGAAACGCGGTACTTACCGTTATGCCTGCGGGTGTTTCCGGCAGCCGGTCATCCAACCCATATCCTTTGTAACTGAAAGACCGCGCGTTGTTATACAGGTATTCAAAAAAACCGGAAACTTCAATATCGTGTATGTTGATCCGTTTCTTATACGTAAGGCCGGAGGTTGAAACAAGGTTGAGGTATCTTCTGAAGCCTTCTCCGAAAGCGCCTTTGCCGCCGGCCTGTTTGCTTCCGATATAGGACAGCGGGTTAATGAATGTCTGGTCAACAGAGTTGCGGAAGTCCATACCCGCACGGGTGCTGATCTTTAATCCTTTTGCAATTTCATAAGCCATATTTACGCCCAGTATTGTTTTGAACTGCTCTGTTTTATCAGATGTTCCGTACAATACATCTATTCCGCGGCTTCCCTCACGGGTATCATAAAATCCTCTGCCGTCGTCGGTTGCATAGAACACACCGTCTGAAGTAAAGGGGTATTCATAAGGCAGTGCATAATAAACAGATGCCATGGGCGAGCCAACCCCGGTGCCTCCTTCGTTATAGGTAAAGCGGGAAGCGGAATAACCCAGGTTGATATTGACACCTGCGGTGAATTTACCATAATTGAAATTGGTATTGCTGCGGAGCGAGTACCGGTCCAGTCCTGTTTCTTTTACAATACCCTGTTCTTTCCACAATCCTAATGCATTATAAGTTTGAATGTTTTCGTTACCGCCGCTCAGGTTTAGCTGCTGCTCCATAAAGCTGCCATGCTGGAAGAACAGGTCTCGCCAGTCGGTATTCATTCCCCTCAGGCTATCGAGTATTCCATCCGCCCGGTGCTGCCAGTCTGCCGTTTGTTTGGCATAATCCGGGTTCAGCGGCGAAAAGGTCCATCCGGGGCCGATGCTCCGCCCTGTTTCCGAACCTACTTCTTCTTCAAATTTCAGGCGTTCCCGCCCATCCATCATTTCGAAGGTTGGCTGGGTAAGGTTTGAAAAACCGTATTGTGAACTATAGCCCACACTAAGCCTTCCTTTTTTGCCTTTTTTAGTGGTGATCACAATTACCCCGCTTGACCCTCTGGAACCGTAAAGGGCCTTGGCGGATGCATCCTTCAGCACGGTCATCGATTCGATATCTTCCGGGTTGATGGTTTGAAAATAACCACTTTCAATAGGAATTCCGTCCATAATGTATAAGGGGGAGGTAGAGCCGTTGATGGAACCAATGCCTCTGATCACAACGGATGCGGCCTGGCCTGGCTGACCGGAACTTGAAATAACGCTGAGACCGGGTACGCGCCCCTGCAGGATCTGTTCAACGCTGCTCATGGGTACGGTATTAATATCCGCAGCATTTACCTGTACAGAAGCGCTGGGGCTTTTGCTTTTTGAATATTGCGTATAGCCGGTGATCACTACCTGCTCCAGGTGATTAACGTTTTGCTGAAGGGTAACAGTGATGTCGTTTTCCTTTCCTACTTTAACGGTTTGAGAAAGAAAAGAGACGTGTGAGATCTCCAATACATCGCCTTCATTGGCGTTGATGGTAAAGAAGCCGCCGGCTGTTGTCATAACGCTGGACCGTCCATCCGTAACACGGATCACCGCTCCGGCTACTGCATTGCCATCCTGGTCAACCACTTTCCCGGTAATAGTTTTGAAAACAACCGTGTTCTTATAAGTGTTCGTTTTGGTACCAGGTGCATTTCCGTAGGATACGTTAGCTTTTGCCTGGAATACAAGACACAAAAACAACAAAAGGGGTATTCCGGTTTTTTGTGCGCTACTTGAAAAAGAACGGTTCTGTCCGTTCTTTTTCTCATAAACAATTAAGCTCATATTCAAATAATTATTAGTTTGTTACCGTCGGAAAATAGTATATTATTTTAAAACTCAAAAAAATACTCTATTTTAAACGTATAAGCAATGTGTGTGCTTCATTTATATATCAAAATACCAGATCATTATTGCTGCAGAATAAGGCGGGGCCGGGTTGTGCAGCCGGTTCATTTTATGATAGGTATGTATTTATATAAAGAGAGGCCGGCAATAAAGCACCTGTTTAAATAAAATGTATGCGGTGTTTTTCGGTATATCCCGTTGCATGAAAAAGGAACTGCATTTTTACTTTGAGACCGAAATACGCATGACATTCTGAGAAACAGATCCATGAAAGATTGTTTCCCTAAATTGATAGCCCAATTTTGGAGGCAACGAAATTTACTCCGGACCAATCAGAGCGCAATGGACCGATAGATGAGCCTTTCATCCCCGAAAAGCAGCGATATTACTTTGTAATTTTCTTATAGGTTCTATAACCATCCATGTCTACCATACATTTTGGAGCGGCAATGGTAAGTACAGCATTGGAAATATCAATGGTTGAGGAAAGCATTTCAACGGGGAACGAGATCCCAGAGTTTTTTGCTTTTTCTATAGATGCGATGTCTTCAAAGAGGAATGTTTTTTCGAGGGTGCTGCTGCCACAGCGGTAATCATATCGGATACGGTAGTTTCCTGTATAATGGATCGTATCGCTTTTTATGATCTCGTATTGCCCATTCTTACGAAGTGTAAGAATTTCGGTAGTATCTGTTAGTGGGCCGGGTGCTCCGCAGGTACCACACACAAATAAGCTAAGTTTCCAAACCCCGGCAAATTTTTCATAATTGCTGTTAACCGCTTTTGTATTATCTGTGAGGTATGATTGATCAATGACTACCTTTGTCCCGATCTCCGTTCTTGTACCCGGCTTTTCCTCCGGTTGTTTGGGATTGTTTTTTTGACAGGCATACAAACCGGTAACGGATAGGAACAATAAAATAAATCTGAATTTCATTAGCTTTAGTATGATTTGTGTACAATTCGGAGATTAGTATATGTTAATTTACGAATATATGAATTATATTCCAGTTTATAAATAATATGAGAATATATTTAATGTATGTGGTTGTGTTTATAGGTATGCTTATGGCAGGCTGCAACCGCCGCACAGCACCATTGGTCAGTACACTTCAAACAGAAGCGCTTCATCATAAATGGAAAATTACCACGCTGGAAGGCTATACCGAACCGCTTACCCAAACGGGGCTGGATCTCCGGAATGTATACCATTCATTTGCCATGGCGGGTTGCGATACGCTGGCGCTTACACCGCGGTTTGGTCATCAGCACCGGATTGCGCTGGATGACCTGGCATTTTATCCCGCTACGCGCAATTGTGGCAACGATGCGTTGAGCAGGATCCTGAAGGAAAACCTTTTGGCGGCTTACTATTTCAGCCTGAAGGATGGAAAGCTGGAACTGATGAACCGGGAGGGGCACAGCCTTTTAAAGGCCGTTATTGACCCCGAAGATGAAATGGGCAGCATCCGGCGCCGGTGGCGGATCACAAAAATGATCCATGTAGCGTCCGACAGTTTTGCGATGCAACATCCGGTTATCGATTTTACCGATCTTCCGGCATCCGGTGCTTTTGTGGGCTGTAACCAGCTTCGGTTTGCAACACATATCTCCCTGCCGTATTCCATTTCTATTGCTCATATTACCGGTACCTATAAGTATTGTAAAGATGTTGCCGGTTTTGAATCGATCATCTCCAAAGCACTGCCGCTGGTGGCAAAATACCAGGTGATCGGTAACCGGCTGAAATTGTTGGACCGGGAGGATGTGCTGTTACTGGAGGCGGTTGCGGATGCCGGTCCTGAAGCAAACCTGCCGGGAAGCACCTGGAACCCACTGCACCGGGAATGGATGTTGAAAAAGCTGGATGGAGCAGACGGAGACCTGGTGATAAAATCCCGGGCTTCCATCAACCTGGCCGGCCGTGCGCAAACCGGTGGCATGGCGGGATGTAACCGGGCGATGTTTACGGTTCAAACCGGGGCGGGCACATCGATCCGCTTTTCGGCAATTGCTACTACCAAAAAATTCTGTGCGGAATTTATGGAAGTGGAGGAGCGCTACCTGGCAGTATTGCCGCAGATCCGTTCATATGCGCTTAGCGGACATTTTATAAAATTTAAGGATGCAGCCGGAAAAATCCTTGCTGAAGGGGTGGCGGCAGACTGGGATTAAGGTTAGGAGAGAACGGTTTCCACTCAGATTTACAAAATCATAATACCCCGGGGGCGGCAACTGTGGAAAATATACTAAAAGGATGCCCTTGGTTTTTCCTATTTTTTCCTACCTTTGCAGCCTTAAATTCCATTCATTTTGTTCTGATATGGCTTTTTTATTTATAAGTCATTGATTACAAGTAGAATGGTGTCAGAAATAAAATAATTTCAACTTTAGAAAAATCATGGCAGATTTAAAATTTCAAAGAAACTTTGGTATTGCCGCTCACATTGACGCAGGTAAAACCACTACAACTGAACGTATTTTACGTTACACCGGTATGATTCACAGAACAGGTGAAGTACACGAGGGTGGTGCTACAACTGACTGGATGGAGCAGGAAAAAGAACGTGGTATTACCATTACTTCTGCCGCGGTTAGCTGTCAGTGGAACTTTCCTACCGATAAAGGAAAGGCTACGCCAGAAACCAAAAAATACTCATTTAATATCATTGACACTCCGGGGCACGTGGACTTTACCGTAGAGGTAGAGCGTTCTATGCGGGTTCTGGATGGCCTGATTGCGCTGTTCTCTGCGGTGGATGGGGTAGAACCTCAGTCTGAAACCGTATGGCGCCAGGCGAACCGTTACCGGGTACCGCGTATCGGGTTTGTAAATAAAATGGACCGTCAGGGTGCCGATTTCCTGAACGTGGTAAAACAGGTACGGGAAATGCTGGGTGCTAAAGCGGTACCGTTGCAGCTGCCTATTGGTGCTGAAGATAACTTTAAAGGTGTTGTAGACCTGATCAAAAATACAGGGATCATCTGGGATGATGCTACAGAAGGTATGACCTATACCGAAGTGCCGATTCCGGATGATATGAAAGACGAAGTGGAAGAATGGAGAGCGGCGTTGATTGAAGCAGTAGCTGAATATGACGATCAGCTGATGGAGAAATTCTTTGATGATCCGAATTCTATTTCCGAAGCGGAAATTCATGAAGCGATCCGTAAGGCTTGTATCGATCTGAGCATCGTACCGATGATGTGCGGTTCTTCTTTCAAAAACAAAGGTGTACAAACAGCACTGGATGCGGTTTGCCGTTACCTGCCTTCTCCGGTAGATGTAGAAGCGATCGAAGGTCATGATCCGAATGATCCGGAGAAAGTATTGACCCGGAAGCCGGATGCAAAAGAGCCTTTTGCAGCATTGGCCTTCAAAATCATGACCGATCCTTTTGTAGGACGTCTGGCGTTCTTCCGTTGTTACAGCGGTCACCTGGATGCAGGTTCTTATGTACTGAACGTAAGAAGCGGTAAGAAAGAGCGGATCAGCCGGATCATGAAAATGTTTGCAAACAAACAAAACCCGATTGATTTTATCGAAGCCGGTGATATCGGTGCTGCGGTTGGTTTTAAAGAAATTAAAACAGGAGATACCCTTTGCGACGAGAACCACCCGATCGTTCTGGAAAACATGTTCATTCCGGAGCCGGTGATCTCTGTAGCGGTTGAGCCTAAAACCCAGGCAGACGTTGATAAAATGGGTATGGCCATTGCAAAGCTGGTGGAAGAAGATCCTACCCTGCGTGTTAAAACCGACGAAGATACCGGTCAGACCATCTTAAGCGGTATGGGTGAGTTACACCTGGAGATCATCGTAGACCGTATGCGTCGCGAATTTAAAGTAGAAGTAAACCAGGGTGCACCCCAGGTAGCTTATAAAGAGGCGTTCAACGCCACCATCGAACACAGGGAAACCCTGAAAAAACAAACCGGTGGTCGTGGTAAGTTTGCGGATATCCAGTTTAGCCTGGGTCCTGTAGACGAAGAGTGGAAGAAAGAAAACCCCGACAAAAACTACCAGTTTGTAAACGATATCTTTGGAGGTTCTATCCCAAGAGAGTTTGTACCTGCTATTCAGAAAGGTTTTGAAACTTCAATGAGCAGCGGTGTACTGGCCAGCTACCCGGTAGATAACATGAAGATCCGTGTATTTGACGGAAGCTTCCACGCGGTGGATTCTGACTCTATGTCGTTTGAGCTTTGTGCAAAACAAGGTTTCCGTGAAGCAGCGCGGAAGGCAAAACCCGTATTACTGGAGCCCATCATGAAAGTAGAGGTAATCACTCCCGAGCAATACATGGGTGATGTTACCGGTGATTTGAACCGTCGTCGTGGTATGATGGAAGGAATGGATACCCGTGCAGGAGCCCAGGTAATTAAGGCACAGGTGCCGCTGAGCGAAATGTTCGGTTATGTAACGCAGCTGCGTTCCTTAACTTCCGGACGTGCATCCAGCACTATGGAGTTCTCGCACTACACTCCGGCGCCTAACAACATTGCCGAGGAAGTGATCGCAAAAGTAAAAGGAAAAGTTACTGCGTAATACCAGTAACCCGATTGAATATAAAAGCCCCGGCTCCGGCCGGGGTTTTTTGTGTGCCTGTTGGAAATATCCTGTTTTTCAGGTATATTTAATAGTAAAAATGCAATATGGTTAAGGAATATTCCAACGGGGAAGTAGTGATCATCTGGAAGCCGGAATTGTGCATTCATTCGGGCATCTGTGTGAAAATGCTGCCGCAGGTATATAAACCAAAGGAATCGCCCTGGGTAACGCCGGGGAATGCTGGTACAGAGGCGTTAAAGATCCAGATTGCGCATTGTCCTTCGGGGGCTTTGTCGTGGAAGCCGGTGGCCAAATAATTTTAATGGAGTTTCTATATGGAAGAATGACGCAAGAAGGAACGTTTAAAGGTGCAATGTAGCGGGCTTATTTCAGCGATAAAAACGTTTGCCGATATCGGCGAGATGCGTTTATGGCAGGCCAAGTGATAATCGAAATGCCTTCTTAGATATATATTCTGATACAAAGATCTTATGATTTTCTGTAAAAATGGTAAAGAAGAAATCTGTCTCTGCTTTTTTGCCATTCACCAGATCGGATTCCCATTTTTTTATATTTATTATAGTGTTATAAATATACTGTTCAAGCGCCGTATCATTAACTGACGAGGCAACGTTTAAACTGAGCAGGTTGTTTTTTTTCCCTGTTTTTAGCCCGATGACCAGCCATTGATCCCTGGGGGTTAAGGAACAGGTGTCAAATTGCGCCTGTAATCCTTCAATCAGTTTTGGCAGGGAAGATGAACGCTGGTAACCGAGACAAGCAGCGCTGCCTGTAATTAATTTAATGTTTTCATTGCCGTAGCGTACATATAAACCCGTATTGGGACGTTCGATATAATCATTGTTATGAGCGCGCGATTTAATATAAGTTCCATCATCATATAGCTCTTCCGAAATAGGCTGCCGGGCATCGACATTGGAAAACGTCCATGGACCAGACCTTTTCCCGTTGATCAGATCTCCTTCAGTTTCAAATTTTATGCAGGCATCCTGCCCGCTGAATTCCGTTTTAAAATGACCATTCCCGTTTTTTACAAGCTGCTTATTGTCTGCAGAAAATGCTTCAAGCACTAATGGGATATCATTTTCATATAAATATACTTTTTGTATATTCCCGTTTGGATAGTAAAATGTCCATTTCCCGGTTCTGGAGCCGTTTTTGTATTGCCCGGTTTCTTTCAATTGACCATTTGAATAATAATATTGAGCCGGTCCTTCCATAAGTCCGTTTCTTATAGTACCCTCTAAATATAATTTACCATTTAAAAAATAGTCGTGGAATGGGCCCGTTGTACTTAAACGTTCGGTGTCAATTTTTCCTACCCGGTAATACGCTGCGCAATTTCTGGCAGTTACCCATCCAGCGCAATTAAAGTACACTTTAATACTGTCGGAAGCATAGAGCTCTACAAAATCGCCGATGGTAAAGTTGTCCGGTAGCGTGTCCTGCCCATGTATGGTGCGTGTACCGGATAGCAATAATATAAGCGTTAATAAAAAATACTTTTTCACAAAATTACTGTTTGAGTTGTACGATGTTTTTTGCAAAGTCAGGAAGGTTGGTATTGTCGATTGGAGCGTTTTTTTGAGAAAGAAGTATTAATACCCGTTGTTTATTAATTTTGGCAATGGCATAGATCGTATAGTGCGCATCGCTATCGGATGTAAACTTAATAATTGTGCCTGGATATTCCCTGCCCAATATGAGAAACCGTTCCTTCCTTTTGGTAGCAGTATAGCCCATTATTTTCCCTAAATCTAAAAAGTAATGCACAGGGAGCCTGCGGGTAGTGCTGTTTGGATAGCGCCACTCAAGATCCCAATTGCTCCCCCGGACATTGTGGGGAGTTTTGGCAATACAGGTATCCGGAACCGCTATCTTTTGCGAACAAAACTCAACGGAGTCGATAATAAATCCTTCCTGCGCAAACAACGCCTGAAAAATGAAAAGAAAAATAACTGTTGTAAATGTCCGATGGTTAACAATTTTGAAAAGCATAATTAGGTATTGGCTCTTATATCTGCATCATTCTTTAAAGATAGAAAATAATAATGACAAAGAGCAATTGGGGCCGGGTCACACTTTGGGAACTGAAAAATATGGGGCTGCATTCCAAGTTAGTTGCCATTCGTGCATAATGGGATGCATCAATAAATTTATTATATTTATGAAAAGATCGCCGCCATAACCGGTATTAAATCGTTGATCGTGGGGCGAATGTGGTTGAGGAAGAAGAAACGAATATTGCCACAACGGTGGATAAAATAATTCAGTATGGAAATCATACAGCAGGACGATGGGCGAAAGGGTAGTTTTAAGGCGATGAGCGAAGGTGCGGTTGCCGGAGAAATGACCTATGTGTGGGCGGGTGATGCCAAGTTGATCATCGATCATACAGAAGTTGACCCCCGGTTTTCCGGTAAGGGTGTGGGAAAACAAATGCTCATGAAGCTGGTTGCTTTTGCAAGGGCCGGTCATGTAAAAGTGCTGCCGCTTTGCCCCTTTGCAAAATCGGTATTTGAAAAAGTAAAAGAGATCAGGGATGTTTTATCTTAATGCAGGGAATAAAGCTGGGGTTTGTATTTTGTAAATAAACGAATTGTTTATGGAATTGATTGAGGGTATCGATACGATGGTGATCCGCGTTGCGGACATAGAACGAGCAACGCGGTGGTATGAAGCTCAACTGGGTTTAAAAGCCATTTGGCAGGATGATGCGGCCCTGCTGGTAGTGCTGCAAACGGGAGCATTAGGCAGCCTTACGCTTTGGGAAACCGCGGAGGAAATAAAACCGGCGGCGGAAACGGCGGCATTCCCGATATTTAAAACAAGGAACGCGCCCGGGGCATACCAGGTATTAAAAGACAGAGGTGTGGTAGTAGGACCGCTTGTGGAAGAAGCGACGCTGCGTTATTTCCGTGTGTATGATCCTGATGGCAATATCCTTGAGTTTTGTGAAGTGCATTCATAAAAAACAAATCAAATTCCTTTACATTTGTTTAAAGGCTATTGTGTATCTCTAAAAATCTGTAGCAATCAATATGAGCAAACCGGGTAGTCGTGTAAGGCATTTTAATATTGTAAGAAAGTTTGTTCATTTTACAGTGGGCATTTTTACGTATCCCGGTATTGCGATGGCTAACAAATTGCGGATCCATGGTACAGAACATCTTAAAAACCTGCCGCCGAATAATGTTTTGTTCGTAAGCAATCACCAAACTTATTTTGTAGATGTAATCACCTTTTTTCATATTCTTTCTGCGCATAAATGGGGAAAGAAAGACAGGCTGGGAGTGCCCTATTATTTTTTGAATCCCTATACCCGGGTGAATTATGTGGCTGCGGAGCAAACGATGAAAAGCAGCTGGCTGAGCCGCTTGTTCCTGCTGGCCGGAGGACTTACCGTAAAACGTACCTGGAATGAAAGCAGTAATGAAAAACGTTCCGGGCTGGATCCGTCGGATACCCGGAAGATCCAGCGGGCCCTGGATAAAAACTGGGTGATCACTTTTCCGCAGGGCACCACAACACCCTATGCGCCGGCAAGAAAGGGCACCGCACTGATTATTAAGCACCATAAGCCGATTGTAATTCCGGTGGTCATTAATGGCTTTTCGCGTGCGTTTAATAAAACCGGCATCACTTTAAAAAGAAGGGGCACATTGCTTACCGTTACTTTTAAGCCCCCCATGAATATTGATTATGATGCGTCTGCCCAGGAAATTACCAACCAGCTCATGGATGCGATTGAGCAAAGCAAGCAGTATATGCCGGAGGTGTTGCAGCATTGAAATTTGAAGACTTGAAAATGTGAGAATGTGAAAATGTGAAAATGTGAAAATGGCTTGTACATGGAGTATGAAACGGTATCTAACCGGAGCATACGCTTTGCGTTTAGTTTTCATTGGTCAGTTTCAGTTTTCAGCCATTAGTTATCAGTTTTCAGTTGATTCGTCCGGGATCGGTGATGCCTGAAACATTAAACAGCATTTTGTAATCAGCTATTGGTCCATAGACTCCCTAATCAATATGTCCACCAAAGCAAGGGTAATAGTGAACAGCCGATAGTTCATAAAGCATGAAACGGATCCAACCTTAAACTTTAAACCTGGAACCTATAAAAGCTGTCTGCTCCGGTTCAGCCGCAGTCTTCGAACCATGCTGATCAGCGTACCAATTACTGTAATAATTACACCGCCCCAAAGCAGGTTGATATAAGGGAATTTATACGCTTTCAAGGTGACGTATTGCATAACGGCCGAGGACTCTTTTACCCCGATCTTGGCAACGCCGTTTTGTACATCATTGAGCTGCAAGATCAGGCTTTGTGCCATTACGGTATCCTGCGACTGGAACAGGACTTGTCCCTTGCCTTTGATCATCAGGAGGTCCGACTGGTAAGAAGGTCCGTTGATGGATTGTACTTTCAGCGAGGCGGTATAGCCGGTATCGGACCGGTCGAAGTTTTGAAGCGGAAGATTATCTTTTCCAACCATTTTTTCCAGGATAATAAACCCGCGACTGTAATAGATGGTATCGCCCACTTTTTTTGAGCTGACTGCAAACTGGGCGGTGTCTTTGTTCTTGCTGGGGTCCGGCAGGGCCGAAACATAGGTAAATACATCATGATCCCAGTAATGCCTGGCAGAAGGATTCGCCATCAGCCCTTCATTGTTCTTATAATTGATAAAGGCATTGGGGTAGAGGGTAAAACTGTCCTGCGGCGAACGGAAATGGATCTTAAAATAGGTAAGCGCCTTTTTGGGATGTGCGGAATCACCTTCATACGTAACCTTGTATTTTCCCATGGTCATGGGGATGCCTTTTACAAGCGTAAGGTTTTCTCCGGAGATCTCTTTACTTCCTTTGCCAAAATCAATGGCGATGCCGCTGGTGTTGTGCGACAGTACTTCTTTCTTACCCGATGAAAGTAAAATACCTACCAGCACAAGGCCAAAACCAACGTGTGCGATGGAACCGCCGCTGTTCCGGATATTGCCTTTCAGGCTGATGAAGAGGTAGAGGAGATTGGCGATAACCGCATATACGCCCGCCACCAGTGCGATCCATATATTGATCAGGAAGCCCAATCCTTCTTTGTCATAGTTGATCTTAATAACCACCAGGATAAACGTGGCCACCAGCGCACTGATAAAGGTGGGCAGTGCGATCTTCTTCAAAAAGATATTTCCCGGGGTGCTTTTGTACCGGAAATATTGTGCGATGGCGGTGAGCAGGCCAATGATAATGGCTACCAGCACCTGGATCTGGTTATAGGCAAATTCATTGTTTTCTCCCGGAGCGGTATTTAATTTGTATAGTTTATTAAACACCGGAAGCGATGTTTGAAAAATAATGATCAGCGCAGAGAGGAACAATACCAATGCTCCGATAAACATCCAGAACTCGCGGGAGCTGGCGCTTTCTTCCTTTTTTACGGCCGGCACCTGCTTATTCATTAATACAACAAAAGTGATGATACCGGAAAGGATCACATACAATGGATAACCGGGAATATGCTCTGCAAGGAAATAGGTGCTTATAGAAAGAGCGGCGGTCACCAGCGCAATAATGATCCGCTGGCGGCTGGTGGTGGCGGCTACAAAAGGCATCAGCCACACAAATACCAGCAGGAATAAAAACAACTGCCCATTCATGCCGATATCTGCAAAGGCATGTACGGAGGCTTCACCCAGTACGCCGCTTTTGGTAAGGAAGGTAGAGTAGAGCACAAAAAGAAACTCTAATCCAAAGAAGATAAAGGTAGCCCGCAGTGAGAAGCCGGTATGCTTAAATACCAGCAGGGTGTGTACGCCTGCCACCAGGATCAGCCAGGGTACCAGGGAAGCATTTTCTACCGGGTCCCAGGCCCAGTAGCCACCAAAGTTCAGCGATTCGTACGCCCATTTGGCACCCATCATAATACCCAACCCAAAAATGGCTACAGAAAACAAGGCCCAGGGTAGGGCTTTGTGTACCCATTCCTTTGTTTTACCGGTCCATAATCCCGCCATGGCATAGGCAAAGGGGAAAAGAGTAGAAGCAAATCCAAGGAACAGCACCGGGGGGTGGATGGTCATCCAGTAATTCTGAAGCAGGGGGTTGAGGTCATTGCCATCCTTGATCAGCGTCATATAATCCGGCCGTATGGGATTGGCAATATCAAAGCCGGCATGCATTACCGGCGCATTGTCCAGTACACCGGAATTTCTTAAAAGGATGAAGGGGTTTGATCCGATCTTAACGTCAAAAATATACACACCCAGGATCATGGTGGCAAGGAAGAACTGGGCAAAGCTCACGATCATCATTACCGGGGCTTCCCATTCTTTGTCTTTCCGGATCACGATCAGCCCCAATACACAATGCCAGATGGTCCAGAGCAGGGTACTGCCTTCCTGTCCCTCCCAAAAAGCACTCAGGATATACTTTAATTCAAGCGACCGGCTGCTGTGCTGCCAGGCATATTTGTATTCGAACAGGTGATGATAGAGGATATGCAGGAGGGCTGCAAAAATGATAAAGACTGCAGCTACTTCAAGGATGAATGCACCGCGCGCCAGTTTCAGCCAGGACTTCCGGTCTTCCGGGATGATCACTTTTGTGGCCTTGAAATAAGCAAAGCTGGCAACCAGGGATGCAACAAGGGATACGATAACAAAGAAATGTCCTACTTGTCCGGGCAGTAAATCCTCTCCGATATAATTCATTCGATTTTATTGTTTATCTGCCAAGGCAGAAGAAGGGGCATTATTGTATGTGGTTTTTGTATCTCCCTGGGGAACGTGTTTGGAGGGATCCTGGTCTTTATATTTACTGGGGCACTTGGTTTGTATACTCTGGCATTCAAACACATTGCCGGTATATTTCCCCTTCATAACGAGGCGCTCGCTCAGCTCAAAATTTTCGGGTTTGGGATTATGATAAACCACGTTTACTTTCTGGCCCAGACTGTCAACGGCTGTAAATGCCAGGAAATTGGGGTTTTTAACCGCATCGTATTCCAGGGGTTCGCTTTTATCCCATTTGGCCATTAAATGAACAAATTTACCCGGTTTGGCCTTGGCCGTTGCTACAGTGTCGTAGGTGGTTGTGGTCTTTAAAAAGCTTACCAGAACCGCAATGGCGGCCGCCACAAGTATCAGTAAGACGATATGAATTTTTTTCATTCCCGGGATTTAAAATTTTGGCAAAGGTACATCAAATACCCTCATATTTTACAGTAACATTACAATTGGGGAATTGTTGCAGCAACGTTAAAAATTATTGAATAGAAGCCGCTGAGGTACTGAAACACTGCGTGTTGGTAATGATTTCAGCGAGGGGAAATGGTGTAAAACGTCTTGCGGTTTATTTTTAACCGCCAGGTACCCAGGGAATCCGCAACGATCGCAACGGGATGATATCGGATATTTTGCACTATGGTGAAAGCCAACCCTAAAGCTTCTGTGTTTCAGTGCCTCTGTGGCCCTCCGGCGCGCCAGTGGTCAAATGACCATAAAAATGTTTTGGTGCACCTTGCGAAACTCCTGCGGCCTTTGCGGTTTATATTGAATATATCGCAACACCGATGGTAAAGCCCAATCCCAAAGCTTCTGTGTTTCTGCGTCTCTGTGGCAATCCTGCACATCATGCCCATAAAATGACTAATTTTGTAGAATGGAAAATAGCATAGTAGAAGCAGCGCCGGTCATACTTACGGAGGGTGCTGTAAAAGAAATAAAAAGATTGATGAGCGATCCGGGCTTTGAGGCCGGCCAGTACCTGCGCCTGGGCGTAAAGGGGGGCGGCTGTTCCGGGTTGAGCTATATGCTGGGTTTTGATCAAAAAGAGGCAAACGACCGCGAATTTGAGGTAGAAGGTATTTCCTGTATTATTAATAAAGCCCATGAAATATACCTGGCAGGCATGGAGGTAGACTGGTCGGAGGGGTTGAACAACCGTGGATTTACATTTTCGAATCCGAATGCTTCCAGCACCTGCGGTTGCGGAACCAGTTTTGCCGTTTAAATGGATTACATGCCCCCGATACATTATGATGCCTGCCCCGGATGCGGAGCCACGCAGATCCGGCCTGTTTTTTTGGTAAAGGATTATACGGTTAGTGGAGAAGCATTCCCGGTTGAGGAATGTACTTCCTGTTCGCTCCGTTTTACCCAGGATGTTCCGGATCAGTTATCGATAGGTCCTTATTATAAATCTGAAGATTATATTTCCCACTCCAATACCCGCAAAGGATTGGTGAGCCGGCTGTACCAGATGGTACGTACACGCACGATGCAGCAAAAGGCAGGCCTTGTGGAACGGTATGCACAAAAACGCAAAGGCCGCTTGCTGGACCTAGGCTGTGGCACCGGTACCTTTTTGGATACGATGAAAAAAAGAGGCTGGGAAGTGGCTGGTTTGGAACCGGATGCGGATGCACGCAATATGGCCAAGCAGCTTTATAACCTGGATATTGCACCGTCTCACGAATTATACCAGCTGGGCGAAGCTCAATTTGATGCCATTACCCTCTGGCATGTGCTGGAGCATGTGCATGAACTGCACGAATACCTCGATCAGCTAAAGAAGATACTGAAACCGGATGGTGTGTTACTGATCGCTGTTCCCAATTATACGAGCCGCGACGCAGATATTTATGAGCAGTACTGGGCGGCCTATGATGTGCCCCGGCACCTGTATCATTTTTCGCCAAAGGCGATGAACGTGCTTACGGAACGGCACGGACTTCATATCAAAAAATTATTGCCCATGTGGTTCGATAGTTTTTATGTAAGCCTGCTGAGCAGTAAATATAAATATGGTAAAACCCAGTATATGGGTGCCGGATTGCATGGAATATCTTCCAATATCAATGCCACGCGTAATACAAAGGAATGCAGTTCGGTGATTTATGTGATCCGGAAAGAAGGGTAGGTCGCGAAGGCACAAAGAAGCACAAGGTAGCTGGTTCAAGGTGTGATACTACATTGTCGTCGAGGTCTCCCTATCACCCGAATATAGAGGAAGGCACATCCATATATAAACCGCCCGGCCTTTACAACCTTGCGCGAAAGGGCAATGTTCATTCAATACCATATCCTTAAGCAATGTTTATGGTTGCCGCAGATACGCTGATTGCGCCTGCGGCGCTTTTCTGCGACATTGTTGCTGTTAAAGCCGGTACCCAATCTGCGCATCTGCGGCTTTAAGGAAACGACATTGAATGTTAATTCCCCAATTGCACCTCGTACAGCTCCGGCCACTTTTTACCGGTGATATAGATCTTTTTGGTATCGGCGTCATATGCAATACCATTCGGTACGTCATTTAACGAATCGGTAAGCGGAGCAATTTTCCGGATCTTTTCCCAGGCGGGAGTGAGGTCGATCTTTCCTGCAACCCGCCCGCTTACCGGATCAATGCTAAAAATATAGGGCTGCTCCCACTGATTGGCATACACCATGCCATCGATAAATTCCAGTTCGTTGATAGAGTTGATAAGGTCTCCGTTCAGGGATACGGGCAGGGTTCTTAGCAGCCGGAAGGTCTGCGGTTCATAAAAGTAGAGGTTACTGGTGCCATCACTTACTATGAGTTCCGTTCCATTATTGGTAAGTCCCCAGCCTTCTGTAGGAACCGGGAATTCCCTGAGCTTCTTAAAATGCAGATCATAAACGAAAACGGTATGTTCTTTCCAGGTTAACTGGTAAATGGTATCGTTAAGGATGGTGATGCCTTCCCCAAAATATTTTTTACCAAGCTCCAGCGATCGCAGGATCTTCCCGGTATTGATATCCGTTTCCAACAGCCTGGAAAGTTTGCTGCTGACAACGTTCGTTTCATTTCCACCGGTGCCTTCGTACATCCGCCCCTTATAAACGACAAGCCCCTGGGTATAGGAGCTAGTGTCGTGCGGGTATGTATGAACGATTGAAAAATCGATATTCTTTACGCTATCCGGGCCTGGGGAGCCGGAAGAAGCATCACTGTTTTCTTTAGGGATATTCGTACAGGACCCCAATATTAAAATAACAATTGCTGTTGCCAGCGCAGGGCGGCCGTTTTTTATCATTCGCTAATGTCGTTTGAAAAAGATGTATGTTTTTTAACGGTTAGTTTCCCAGCTGCACCTCGTATAGCTCCGGCCATTTTTTACCGGTGATATAGATCTTTTTGGTATCATGATCATAGGCGATGCCGTTGGGCACGTTCTCCTCATTTTTAGGATCCCTGCTTTTCAGCCGGTCCCAGATCGGGCCCAGGTCGATCTTTCCTACCGCCAGGCCGTTTGCCGGATCAATTTTGAAAATATAAGGGCGGTTCCACTGATTGGCATAAACAAATCCGTCTATAAATTCCAGCTCATTGATCGAATCCAGGAAGTCGCCGTTTACAGTTACGGACTGGGTGCGCAATAACCGGAAAGTGGAGGGATCGTAATAATACAGGTTGCTGGAGCCATCGCTCACAATTAGTTCCTTACCGTCTGTTGTAATGCCCCATCCTTCGGTATTGATCGGAAATTCCTTTACTTTTTTAAAGTCGGGAAGCGTATAAACGAATACTACTTTTTCTCTCCAGGTAAGCTGGTACACGGTATCGTTAAGGATGGTGATGCCTTCGCCAAAGTATTTTTTATCCAGGGCAAGGGTTTTTTCTGCCTTTCCGGTCTGAAGGTTTACTTTCAGCAGTTCGGAGGCCCTTCCTTCGGGTGCATACTCCGATCCGCCTGTTCCTTCATAGAGCTGTCCTTTATAAATGATCAGCCCCTGGGTAAATGAACCCGTATCATGCGGGTAGGTATTGATCACAGAGATGCCGATGTTTTTTACATTACTGGCGGGGGGTACCTCCGGCGTAGGTGCGGGTGTTTTATCATCCCCGTTACAGGATAGAAGCAATGCCATAAAAATAACCGGTACCGAAAAAAGAGATCTTTTTATCATAATGAATGCATTTACGGCCTCGCCAGGAGGCGGATGCAAAAATAAAGAAACTTATAAAGAATGCAGGAGCCGCTTATAAAGATCTGTTTCAGTTTAACGTTTAATGTTCAACATTAGATCCGTATTATACTCAATGCCAGATGTCAGATCATTGATCCCGGACGAATCAACTGATAACTGATAACTGATGGCTGATGGCTGAAATCTGAACCCGTTTCACGTTGGTTCTCGTTTGATGGCTGATGATCTGTCGGCTGTTCACTATTGCCCTTGCTTTGGGGGACATATAGACTGGGGGGACCCCGGAATACTCAATGTTAACCGAAAGATCATTGATCCCGGACGAATCAACTGAAAACTGATAACTGAAAACTGATGGCTGAAAACTGATGGTTAAGCCAGCTTAAAAATAAGCAGCTTTATTTTCGAACTATTGCCTGGTTATATGAATTATACGTGAATAATATTCTGTTTTTTGATTTTATTCAGAATATTGTTAAATTTGAAGCATGCGTGTAAAAGAAATAAACCTGGACGAAACGGACCTGGCCATCCTGCGGCTGCTGCAGGAGGATGCGCGGATCACCAATGTGGCCCTGGCTGCGCAACTGAAAATGGCTCCTTCGGCTACACTGGAACGGGTTCGCAAACTGGAAGAAAAAGGAATGATCAAAGGGTACAGTGCTATTGTAGATCCGCTATGGATCGACAAAGACCTGCTGGTTTTTATTTTTATTAAAACGAAGGACAGTTTTGCTGATGATAAATCGGCCCGGCTGCTGGCATCCATCCCGCAGGTAATGGAAGTACATCATATTGCGGGTGATGACTGTTACCTGATAAAGGCCAGGGTTTCGGGGCCAACAGAACTCATGGAACTAAAGCGGTCGCGCTTCAGCAAAATAGCCAATATTATCTCCATGCGTACGACCATTGTGCTGGAAACGGTAAAAGAATCTTCTCACATTTCAATCGACTGATTTATGACTCAGAAAAAAGCACCCTCCGTTTTACTGGTGGTGCTGGCATTTGCAGCAGTATATATTATTTGGGGCTCTACCTATTTCTTTATCGAGCGCGCTGTAAAGTTTATTCCGCCGATGTTGCTGGGAGGGCTCCGGTTTGTTACGGCCGGTATCATTATGCTGGCTTGGGTAGGCCTGAAGGGAGAAAAGGTTTGGAACCGCTCTGCCATCCTGCATTCTGTTATCAGCGGCATCTTAATGCTTTTTGTAGGTAACGGGGCCGTCATATGGGCCGAACAATACCTGCACAGTTCCTTTGTGGCCATTTTCCTGGCATCTGCCCCGATCTGGTTCCTGGTATTTGATAAGCCCAACTGGGCCGATAATTTTACCAACCGGTATACGCTGCTGGGAGTATCGATCGGGCTGCTGGGCGTTATTGCCCTTTTTTATGAAAAGATAGCAGGGGATGACAGCAGCCAGGGATGGGTTCCCCTGCTGGCCATTTTTATCGGGAATATCGGGTGGGTATCGGGCTCACTGTATTCAAAATATAAAGTAAAGGAGGTATCGCCCTCCGTGAACTCTGCCTGGCAGATCTTCTCTGCCGGTATCGTGTTCTTTATCATTGGCTTTGGCAATGGAAGCATTGCCACGGTGAACTGGTCGGCCATTCCTGCAGAAGGATGGGGAGCGTTGCTGTACCTGATTTTCTTCGGATCCATCATTGGCTACAGTGCCTATGTATTTCTGCTAAGTGTACGCAGTGCGGCCCAGGTAAGCAGTTATGCCTATGTAAACCCGCTGGTGGCGGTACTGTTGGGCGTGCTGATCAATGGCGACCACCTTACAACGCTGCAGCTTGCGGGCCTGATTATTATTCTTGGCAGTGTGTTTTTTACCAATCTTGCTAAAAAGGAGCGGGAGAAAAAAGCTGCCAGGTTGCAGACGGGTGACGCCATAAAACCGGAACAGATGGCAGAAGGTATGCTTTGTGAAGAAGGCGCTACCGGCGATTATCCAGGAAACGGCGACCGCCGCTAACAGGCGTTTAACCCTGCTGTACGGCCTCGATCAGGGCGGTCCATTGTTCAATAACGCGTTCGGGTGCATAGCCTTGCATGGATCGATGGGCATTGGCACCCATCTGCTGCCGGAGCTCCGGCTGGGTAATCAGCGTTTCAAGCAGTTGCTGCATCTCTGCAGGATCATTCGCCAGGAAACCATTTTCTCCATGCTGTATCAATTCGTTAACGCCCGAACAGCTACGGAAGCCAATGCAGGGTAAACCGGCGGCCATCGCTTCCGTTAACGCCAGGGGAAACCCTTCAAATTTACTGGGAAAAATAAAAATATCTGCCTGTTTTAATGCTTCCAGGGGAGCCGGCGTAAATCCCATAAAAAAAATACGGTTTTGCAACCCCTTTTTTTCAGCCAGGTTTTTCAATACGGCTTCGTCGGGACCTGTTCCCCAGAAGGAAAGATCCCACCGGGGAAATTTATATGCGATCCCGGAGAAAATTTCTATTGCCAGATCCTGTTGTTTGCAACTGGTGACAAGCGAGGCGATATTGACGATTGTATACCGTTCTTTTTTTGTTAAAAGGTTGGCACGATTTGCCGCTGTTACCTGCGGAACGGGATTGGGTATTGTAAAACATTTTCCGGTGAAGGTTTCAGGAATAAACGACCGGTAGCTATCGAACAATATTTGAATGGCCGTAAGGTTGCCATATGCAGCAGTCAGACAATGCATGTCGATTGGGCTGCGGTACCAGAGCCGGTCAGTGTAGTCGTAATCGGGCCGGCCATTGGTAGAGTTAACGATGGGGATTGTGTAATTATTTTTATAGGTGATTTCCAAAACAGTGCTTAAAGACATGGTGATGATCAGATCCGGAGCTGTTGCATCTATAAATTGTTTCCAGGCCCTGGCTCGTTGTTCAAGATTAAAGAGGTATAGTCCGTCATTTCCTTTTAGCCGCTTATAGAGCAGGCGATTCAAAAGCTTGTCTCTTTTTTTGCGGATCTTATACGCAAACCAGCGCAGGGGATGCTTTCCCGGGTAGTTAAATAGTTGCCGGAGATGCTTCTGAATGATTTCCGGCGAGTAAATATTGGTGACTTTCACGTTGGAATGGCGTACATAAACCGCTTTCCCGGTAATATTTTCACAGGTGGCAATCTCCACTTCATGTCCGGCGCCTGCAAAGTGATCGGCTAAAAAGGAACAAACCTTTTCAGTTCCGCCCTGCCCGTTAATAAACCCATGATGTTGTATGAGCAGGATTTTCATGGTCTAATATTTTTCGGCAATTGCCTTTCTTGTATTCCTTCTTAGCTGCGTAAACGGAATAAACCGGGTCAGGAACAGGTAGAACTTCCGGCGCCTTTTTTTTTGAAGGCAGTAAAAGCGGTAAAAAGCATCGAAACGAGCGGGATTTTGTGTACGGATAAAATACCGGAAAGGCTTGCTCAGTTGTTGCTTTTCCGATCTGGTAAGTGCGGGTAGTACCATCCGTTTCATGAACGTTATAATCAGCTCATGAAGATAAATTTTTTGTTCCGTATTTAAGGGCATACCCAGGTAACGTAATTCAAATGGCTCACGCTGCATAAAAAACGCCAGATGCAGGGTGTGCGAAGGAAGCCGCCGGTGCCGGGTATAAAAGTCTTCCAAAATTTGCAGCCATTGGGGAATCTGCCGGAGCACATTCCAGCAGTTATCATTGATCCGGATATGGTTTTGCTGGGCATGTTGCCGGTAGTGATAAAAACCATCAGGGTTCAACCCGATCTTTGTTGTAAACGCCAGCAGTTGATGCGAAAATAAACCATCCTCGCAGGGCTGAATATGGGCCGGGAACCGGATCTCCGGGTGCTGCTTTAAAAAATCCATCCGGATCAGTTGTGCGCAGGTAGGCAGCGGTGTAAAAAAAGGCTCCCGCTTGCAGAAGAATGCTCCTATAACGGTGATATCGCTCGCTTCCTTTTGAGCAATTCGAACAGAAGTTTCAATGAATTCCGGATCCAGCGTATCATCCGAGTCCATAAAGAATACGTAGGATCCTGTAGCATGTTTTAACCCGTTGTTCCGGGCGATGGAAACACCACAGTTTTCCTGGCTGATAAATTGTACCCGGGGATCTATTTGCAAATAGGTTTGGCAAATGGAAGCCGAACCATCCGTGCTTCCGTCATTTACCAGGATGAGCTCCAGGTTTTTAAAGCGCTGGTTCAGTACACTTTGAATGGCCTCACCTAAAAAAGCTTCCACATTGTACACCGGCATAATAACGGATACGATTATTTTTTCCGGTTGGGTTGTCATCAGAAATAAATTGTTTCGATTTTTGAGCCAGCGCTGGTAACTTAACTGCAGCAAATAAAACCGGTAGTATCCCCTCTATTTTAATGTACTGTTCAGTTCCGCTTTTTGGAGGGAAAACTCCCGGTATTTGAACTGCCCGGTTTTATAGCCAATGATGGCGCCAAACTCAATGGTTTTGTCATCGCTCTTCATCGGGAACACGGCCGACCGGTAAACATTCTGTGTCACCATCGCTTGTGGCAATACTGTAAAGTTAACACCATCTTTGGAATAGGCGAGGAACAACGCATCCGCCGTATATTTTTCAACGTCGCCCGTTGCCAGGCAAAGAAAATAAAAGCCGTCAACATAGGTGGCCTGCAAATGCCAGGGTGAATATTTGGGATTGATATCTTTCCAGGGGCTGTTTATAAAATTGACAATCTTGCTCTTTTTAAAGAGACTGAAGTTCAGCCCGTCGGTTGAGGTTCTTTGAATTACATAAGAGGGCTCTTTTCCATTAAAAACTTTACCACCGCGGTTCAGCTCAACTTCGTAGCTCAGAAAGGTATTCCCCGTCTTTATAAATGAAGGAGACACCAAATGATCATTTTTTGGAGTGTAGGGCTGATTGCTGGTGAAAGCCACTTCCAGCGGTGTCCAGTGCACACCATCTGTAGAAGTTTGCCGTACAATTGTACGTTGGGCACTTTGCTTTAGCTTTTCTTCATTGTTCTTACTCTTGGCTCCTCGTTTTTTTAAGGCCTGCGCGGTAATAAAACTGCCCCGGTAGTAGAGGTAAAAGGTATTATTGGTAAAGATCCAGTCCACATCCGACCAAAAACCTTGTTTGTGTCCTTTTTTATTCTCCAGAAAACTTTCCTCGATGGAGGGAGTACCGGCCAGCGGATTTTTAATGCCGGCAGGTTCTGTCCAGTCGATACCATCATTGGAAACCACAACTGTCGGATTTTCAAATCGTATCGGATGCGGCGTTTTACCTACGGAGCCGAAATACGGGGTAAAGACCATCCAGTACTTATAACCGTTAAAGCCCTGTGGAAAATATTGTACGTCAGGGTGACAATAACTGTCATTGGGCTTCGAAATATTCTTAATAAAAGAGGGGTCGGCCACTCCGTTATAGTTTCCATTAGCCTGGGTAGATATCTTAATATCCCCGATATCTGTAAGATAGTCCGGCAGCTCCGAATAATGATGATTCCCCATCGCCAGGGGAACCTCCTCCGCATATAAAACCTCTTCTGACTTGTTACAGCCCTGTGTTATTGATACTCCTGCGATCAATAACCAAAAAAAGCATTTTGGCATAAGCAATTAAATATCCCTCTGTGGTTAAGTATAAGCGAAGATACAGCCAAATTTGATTCTCAAAGATTCCGGCCATTTTTTTCTTAAAAAAAAAAGTTGATTTCAAATTTTAAATCAGAGAATAGTGATTATCTTCCGTTCGTTAAAACGATGTTGGAAATATGGAGTATGCAATTCGACAGAAAGCGGATCTGTGGTTGCAGGCAAGGATGACCAGGACAGAAAAGCTTCAGCAGGAAGATCCGAAGGGGCTGGCCGATGTGTTTTATCAGAACCAGGAACGGACGGCCCCGGGGAATAAGGGAACCGTAATAACAGCTGTGCGTTTTATAATGAAATGGAACTTACGGCATTACCTGCGGAGGCTATTATTTAAGAAGCGTACCTTTTAAAGAATCAGGCGTATTGATATTTTACCAATTGATGCTTTTTTTAAGTAGATCATTATAAAAAGCAGTTTAAACCGGAACTGCCGTATTGTGATACGGAGCGCTTGAAAGGGAATTAACTGGGCGTTATTATCCGGTTTTGCCGGGAATTGGGAGCTTGTAGTGGAGGATAAACCAAAATCGCTTTTCTCAGGAATATTTCGTGCTCGAAAATAAAGAGCTATAAACCAAAATATATAAAAGGGATTTAAGAATGAAGCAGGCCATAAAAGTCTTGTATTTTTTCCCTCATCCGATTGTAAACAGGAATCATGGCAATGTAACCCGAGCCATCCAGTTACTGGAGTATTTTATATCCCGGAACATGGATGTTGACTTTGTTACCGCAGAGCATGATGAAATTGAAGATGAACAGGGTTCGTTACAACAAATGTTTCCTGAAATAAACGCATTTTTTCTTGGAAGGAAAGGAGCGAAGGATAACTACTTTAAGTATTTTTTTAATGCCAAAATCCCTTCTATCATAGACAGGAAGCGGCAGGAAAAATATCACCGCTATATAGCGTCGGAAATATCCCATTTTGCAAAACAACAATTCAACAATCTGCTAAAGAAGAAAAAGTATGATGTCATCATCATTAGCTACGTTTACAGTGCTGCGTTAATAAGAGATAACCCTTATGTGGGCAATGCCAGGTTGGTGATCGATACGCACGATTTTATGACGGCTCAGTGTAAGCATAATAAAAAATTTCAACTGGGTGCTTCTTTTGAAGAAGAAATTAATATTATAAAGCAATTTCACGAATCCTGGTCCATCTCTTCCGATGAATTGTATGTTTTTTCTCAATTTGTACCAACGGTAAAGCATTGTTTTGTACCGGTAATGTTTAAGAATAATGTGGCGGATATTGATAAAGGGTCAGTTAATTTTGACTTGATCTATATATCCAGCATTAATCCGCATAACCAGGCTGCTGCAAAATGGTTTTTTAGCCACGTATATCCGTTACTTTCAAAAAGTATACGCATTTGTGTTATTGGCGGCATCACAAACTTTATCCCCCCGGATTTACCCAATGTAACCAGCATTCCCTTTGCAAAGGATTTAAAGGAGTATTATCATCAGAGTCGTATTGCAATATGCCCGATGTTGGAGGGAACCGGCATTAAAGTAAAAGTGGTAGAAGCCCTTTCATTTGGCTTACCGGTGGTTTGTACGCTACGGGGCCTGGATGGCTTGCCGCAGAAAAAAGACAATGGCTGTTTATTGGCCGGAACCGAAGCCGAATTTGCAAATGGGATCATCCGTTTAATCAGCGATGATCTTTTCTATGAAAAAAAACGGAAGGAGGGAATAGAAATGTTTGAAAAATATTTCCTTGAAAGTAGTATTTATGAAGAATTGGATACGATTTTCAACCAGCATACCCCGGCTCAATAATCTAAAATAACCCAAGTTGCTAGTTATAAAAGAATAAAAAGAGAAAGCATGTTATAATAATTTTGGATTACCACATCTAAAAAATTATAGCCATGCTTTCAGACCGTAAAATTATAGCTCTTTATTGTATTGTAGATGATATTTTAAAGTCATTGCAGCATACCGAGGATTTGCGAGTAAGAGTAAGCGATGCAGAAATTATCACCACGGCATTTGTATCAGCCTTGTATTTTGGAGGCCATCAGGACAACGCCCGCCATTTTATGAAGCTGAAAGGATATGTGCCTGATATGCTGGACAAATCCAGGTATTGCCGCAGATTG
>NZ_JASLGT010000007.1 GCF_030150205.1 Niabella sp. | reverse complement strand
GAAAAATGGGGACATAAATACCGCCACGCCATTGAGTCCTGGCGCAACAACTGGGACTGTCTTACCAGCTATTTTGATTTTCCGCTGGAAATCCGAAAAATCATTTATACCACCAACACCATCGAAAACCTGAACCGGGGCATCGGAAAATATACAAAAACAAAGGTACAGTTCCCCGATGATCAGGCCGCCTTAAAGGCGGTTTATATGGCTATTACTAATATCGAAAAAAAATGGAGCATGCCCATCCAAAATTGGGGATTCATACTCCATCAGTTCTTAACTATCTTTGACAATAGATGCCGGCTCTAAATGCAGTTGCTTAAACTGTTTACACAATTTATTTTACACTCTCATTTTTCATCAAATGCAACACCATGTTCAATTAGCAATCGCTTATATTCATCGTAAAATGGTTCATTTTTATGATGCTCTTTTTGATTTTTGACATAGTTGATAAGGACATCCCTTTCTTTTATTGAATAGGTGAAGGCTCCGTAGCTTCCCTGCCATCCACGAAATTCAGGAAACAGGTTACTGCTTTTCATCCATACACTACTGGATGCTTTTATATCCCTGATATAATCTGCAAGTGATGTTGACGGATGAAGATCTGAAAAAATATGTATATGATCTTCTGTACCGTTGATGCGATAGAGGGTACATTTTTTATTCTTTACAATACCCCAGATGTACTTGTAAAGTGCTTCACAATGCGCTTCTGTAATTGTTTTATGGCGATTTTTAGTAGCAAAAACAATCTGGTAGAAAATCTGGCGGTAGCTCATGATATTGATTTCATAGGTTATAAAATATTGTTCTGTCCACTCTAATTTACATTTAATTTTCGAAGATCCAATCTGGGTTCATCACATTCGACCCCTCCGGGGCCGCATCCTCTACGCTTTTCTTCCCCCGGCTTTAGCCGGGGGCTTTGCACATGGCACCCTGCGGGCACAACTACAGAATGATCGTTCCGGTACAACTTCAGGAAATGTGTCCACACGATAGGCCCCAGGCAGGATGCTCTGAACGGTTCACAGCGATCAGTTGCTCGATATACGTCCTGCTTTTGCTTTGATTTAATAGCCTGACCTGCCCGGCGGCATTTTTGTAAAGTATTGCCCGCTACGGCGCAACGAGCAAGCACACAATGGTTGTATCCTTCCAATGAATAGCGTAGCACCCATTTCGCACAAGTTCCCCCAGTCCCCGGCGCGGCCTTTATTCATTGCCGAAGATTTATCTCCAAAAGTTTCATAGTAAACGATTACCCAATCATGTTCCGTTCCGGTAAATCCTTTGTGATTGGCATTGTGCCTTCGTAAGCGTTCCTGCAGGTTGTCGCCGGTAAAGCCAATATAATATTTGTTTTTGGCGGGTGAGTGCAAAATATAGACGTAGAACATAGGCGAATAAAAAAGGGTTTCAATTACTGAAACCCTTTGTGGTATTGGTGGGAGTTGACGGGCTCGAACCGCCGACCCTCTGCTTGTAAGGCAGATGCTCTGAACCAACTGAGCTAAACTCCCAATATTTGAAATAACTTTTTAACCGCCGACCCTTCCGCCTGAAGCGGAATGCTCTGAACCAATTGAGCTAAGTTCTTGTTCAATAAAAAAAGGGCTTCTTTAATTGAAACCCTTATGGATATTGGATTGGTGGGAGTTGACGGGCTCGAACCGCCGACCCTCTGCTTGTAAGGCAGATGCTCTGAACCAACTGAGCTAAACTCCCGTTTTTAAGATCTGTTCCCGCAATTGGGACTGCAAAAATAGTGTTCTTTTTATTTTTAAACAAAATAATGTTCGATTTTTTTTTCGCAACTTGCAGCATGTCATTTTATTGCACATTTGTTAAGGAAAAAGGGAAGGGGACGGTTCATGAAATTTATCATGATACCGAATACGGCTTCCCGCTGGAATCGGATAATGAGTTGTTTGCCCGGCTGGTGCTGGAAATTAACCAGGCAGGCCTGAGCTGGGAAACGATCCTGAAAAAGAAAGACGCCTTCTACAAGGCATTCGATCAGTTTGATATCAAAAAAGTAAGCCGGTATACTCAAAAGAAGTTTGATGCACTGATGGCAGATGCGGGCATCATCCGGAACCGGCTGAAAATTAATGCGGCCATTGAAAATGCAAAAGTGATCACCGGTATCCAAAAGGAATTCGGGTCTTTTAAAAACTGGCTGGATCAGCAACATCCTAAAACCAAAGAAGAATGGGTAAAGCTGTTTAAAAAATATTTTAAGTTTACCGGCGGCGAAATTGTAAACGAGTTTTTAATGAGCACCGGCTACCTGCCCGGCTGTCATGCGGAAGATTGCCCTACGTATAAGAAGATCCTTAAAAAGAAGCCCATGTGGATGAAACAGGGGTAGGTTCAGGATCCGCATTTCACTTCTCACAGAGCTGCGAACAGGAGGCAGGTAGTAGCAAGTGGGGGAAGAACTGCTTGCTGGTTAAGTGATCTTTCAATTGAATGCAGCCCATCGTGCCTCTGAACAAAATCTCCAACCCGGCGCCCGAAGCCGTTTGCAGACTAATGCAGGATCACCGTGCCTAAAAGATTGGTGATCTCACGCTCCATATCTTTTAGCGACTTGTGGATAAAATGAAGCTCCTTGAATTTATGCTCACTCAGCTGCCCCGACATATCGTTCTGGTTTTGGAGCAGCATGCGCCGGATCTTTTTGAGCTTTAGATATTGAATGGCCGATACGATCTTCTGATTCGTACGGTCTTCCGAGATCAGTTTGAATTTGTTCAGGTCTTTTTCATTGCCCTTGCTGATCACCTGCGAAAATGCCTCAAAGCTTTGTTTGAACAGGTCGCGCTGGTACCCGGTGTTGGGACTGAAATCAGCGGCCCAGCGCTCACTTTCCTCATAGGGATGGTTGAGCAGGGACACCGCAAAGGCACTGAGCTTTTTATCCTCGTTGTAGATGAAATATTTATCGCTCAGCTGCTCGGGGTGGTTACGCAGCAGTTGTTTTACGGAGCTGATCAAAAGGTTTACTTCCGGGTCTTCAATCTCCAGCTCATCAATCTCATCAAAGATATGCTGGGCGATCAATGAGTTTTCATCCCATTGCCGGTTCCCGTATTCCAGCAGCACCCGGGCCAGTTCTTTTTCCTGCAGCTGGTCTTTAAACAGCAGGTCAAAAGTAGCATCATCATAATTGCTGAAAGGATCTTCTGAAACGGGGGATTCTTTCTGGGCATTGTTGGCGGCCTTGCGCTCCATGGCCGTTACCTTGTCCCGGATGTATTTATTTACCAGGGCATGCAGACCGGCCTCATCGATCTGCAAAATGGCGGCCGATTCTTTAATATAATCCTGCTGTTTGGTAAAGTCCTCGGCCTTATTGATCCGGCTGATGGATTCGGCGATCTTGTTAACGAGCTCCGATTTTTTTACCGGGTCATCGCCGATGGAAGTAAGGGAAGATTCCAGCTGGAAGAGGATAAAATCTTTCTTGTTCTTTTTGATAAAGTCGGTAAAGGCACCAGCGCCCACTTTATTTACATAGCTGTCCGGGTCTTCCTTGTCCGGGATTAGTACCAGTTTTACGTTCAGGCTTTCTTCCAGGGCCAGGTCGAGGCCCCGCAGCGCTGCTTTTACACCAGCAGCATCTCCATCATAAATAATGGTGAGATTGTTCGTGTATTTTTTTATCAGCCGCAGCTGGTCTACGGTAAGTGAGGTGCCACCCGAAGCCACCACATTTTCGATGCCGGCCTGGTGCAGGGACACCACATCCGTATAGCCTTCTACCAGCAGGCATTCATCTGCTTTTTCAATAGCTGTTCGGGCAAAATAGGAACCGTAAAGGATCCTGCTTTTTACATAGATCTCATTTTCGGGCGTATTGATGTATTTGGGTGCTTTATCCGTTGTTTTTAAAATACGGGCGCCAAAGCCCATTACTTTTCCGCTGTGATTATGTACGGGAAAGATCACCCTTCCCCGGTAATTGTCCAGCAGGTTGCCATTGCGCTCCACGACCAGCCCGGTTTTTACCAGCAGGTCCTTATTGTATTGTTTGGCCAGGGCTTCTTTGGTAAATGCATCCCGTTCGGCGGGTGCATAACCCAGCTTGAATTTTTCAATGATCCCTTCACGAAACCCCCGTTCCTTGAAATAACTCAGACCAATGGCCCGTCCTTCTTCCGATTGCATAAGGGCCTGGGAAAAATATTGCTCTGCAAATCCGTTAATGATAAAAAGACTGTCGGCAATCTGGTATTGTTCCTTTTGTTCGGCACTGGCAAAGGTTTCTTCTACTTCCACACCGTAGCGGTTCGCCAGCCATTTCAATGTTTCTACATAGCTGTATTTTTCATGCTCCATAATGAAGCTGATGGTATTGCCGCTTTTGCCGCATCCAAAGCATTTATAAATTTCTTTGGAGGGAGAAACCGTAAAGGAAGGTGTTTTTTCATTGTGGAAGGGACACACACCCAGGTAGTTAGCGCCTCTTTTTTTTAGTTTTACAAACTCGCCCACCACATCCAGGATGTCGATCCGGGATAAAATCTCTTGTATCGTATTCTGTGAAATCACGGGCCGAAATTACATGAAACGGTTGTGAAAAAGTGCTAAATATCCCGGTTTCCCTCCAGAGCCTTATAGAAATCACAAACGTTTTAACCCTGCCGTTGCGGATGCGCAAGGGATCCGAAAATAAAGTACCTTTAATAGAGCACCGGGTGAAGACTGGCTTGTTTACAATTTTTTTTGGAGGATCTGTTTTTGTACACAAAACCTGTCTTTTCCTTTTTGTGTACAACTTTTTTGTGTACAAAAATCTTGTACACAAATCCGGTGTAAACAACTATTCACAACCTTTAAACGCACTGTTATGAGAAGTTTTCGGAAAGAAACCCAACTAACCCTTCGGGAACTAGCCACTTTACTCGATGTTTCGCACAACCTGGTTGCAATGGATGAAAAGGGGCTTCGTAATTTGCCTCGTGCTGTGGAAAAAAAGCTGGAAATGTTGCAGGACGCCTGGAGGGTTATGCGAAAAGATAAAAACCGGCATGCTACGCCCTTACCGGAAGCGTTGGCAGAGACCGGGCATGAACTGGCAGCAGAAATACAAATAGCTGCGAATAAAGTTAAAAAAGATGTTGAGCGCCTGGAGCAGAAACTGGAGGAGCTTCGGGAACGCTATCAACTCCTGCAGCAACGGCTGAAATTTATCCAGATAGTAAGGGCCGGAGTTGAAGCAACAGAGCAAATCGCCGAGCCCTTAAGACTATTGGAAACCAGCACCATTGGCCGTATGAAAGACTGTTGCCCTGCAGTTCAGCAGCAATTGGAAATGGAGCATAAGATATTGTCCTTTAAATACCAGCAACGGATTGAATTTGCCAATCGCTTTTCTGCGCCTCCAGGCAAAGCGAAAAAATAATGCATTAGGTCAACCCCCGGTTTTATTGGAACGAACCGGGGCCAAATGCGCTTAATGAGGCACGCCTGTCTGTTTATTTTCAAGAGCGGCTAACAGGATCCCTTATCGTAGATACTATAAAAAAGCCATCCCCAAAGGAGATGGCCCGTTCATGCATTTATTCGTAACAGATCAGCTGAAGCTGACGCATTCTTTTAACTCTTTTTCCGTATAGGCGAGGTTATACTGTTTTAACACATCATCGGGTACGCCGTTCCATTGGTTGGGCGTGTTGCCGGCATAGCCCATATCCTTTACGCCGATCTCCGAAGTGTAGAAGCCGGTGCAGGTAAGATCCCGCATCTGTTTAAAGAAGGCTACACCCTGGCTCAGTTCGGGTTTGTCCTTTGCCCGGTCCGGGTAAGCGATCAGGTCAACCAGCTGAATCTGCTGCTCTGCACTGCAATCTTTAAAAGGCTTTTGGAATCTGTTCAGGCACTGTACATCCAGCCAGCGCAGCCCGCCTCTCATAGGGGTTTGCAGCCTGGGCTGATCTTTTACGGTGAAGTGAATGAAGTCCGGCACTTTTGCATCACTGGCACTGCCGCTCACTTCATCTTTGGGAATGATGATATCGGCCAGCACGGTGATGGTGGCCATTTCGTGCGCGTTGAAAAAATCGGCCATCTTATCCACTTCTTCTTCGTGCGCCTTTTCATCTTCATACCGGTGCAGCCCGGTTTTCTTATCCGGAACGGCGGCGCCAGTATCGCTTTTTTTCTCATCCGTTTTACAACCAATGGCCAGGGTTCCGGTGGCCAGGGCTCCGGCTGCTATGAATTTTAAAGATTCTCTTCTTTTCATGTTGCTCTATTTGAGATCTGAGGTTTGAGATCTGAGATTTGAAGTTGTAGTCAACTTCAAACAAGAAACTTCAAACCTCAAACGGTTTTACAGATTCTGTTTTTTCATTTCATCAATAATGTATTCGCTGGCGCGCATGCTCAGGGCCAGGATCGTCCAGGTAATGTTTTTATTGGCCTGCGAGGTAAACTGGCTTCCGTCTACACAAAACAGGTTTTTACAATCATGCGCCTGGCTCCATTTATTAAGGGCCGAAGTTTTGGCATCGTCGCCCATACGCGCTGTTCCGGCTTCGTGAATGATATACCCTGGTTTATCAATACCGTAGTTGTTTTCCGGGCCATCATCACCCCAGGTGATTACGGCGCCCATGTTGTGCATGATCTCCTTAAAGGTTTCTTTCATATGCTTGGCCTGTTTTACTTCATAGTCGCTCAGCTTTACATTGAATTTCAAAACAGGAATACCAAATTTATCCACTACGTTGGAATCGATCTCGCAGCGGTTGTGCTCAAAGGCAATGGCTTCTCCACGGCCGGCCATACCTACGGTTGCACCATAAAAATAACGCTGGTCTTCTTTTAACGACTTTCCGTAACCACCGGCTTCTTTCTTCTTGCCGTTTACGGGATACTTACCATTGAAGGATTCGATGCCCATACCAAAGCCGTATGCGGGCTGGCCAAAGCCGCCCCAGTATTCGATATGATAACCGCGCGGGAAATCCAGTTTTTTATCATCGCCCCACCAGGGAGAGTATACGTGCATACCACCCACACCGTCTTCATTGTACCGCTTCCTGCCAAAAAGCTCCGGAATATATCCGCCCATGGCGGCGCCCGTACTATCCTGCAGGTACTTGCCCACTACATTGCTGCTGTTGGCCAGTCCGTTGGGATGGCGCTGCGATTTTGAGTTCAGCAGCAGCCGTGCGGTTTCGCAGGCACTGGCGGCCAGGATCACTACCCGCCCTTCTACCTGGTACTCCAGCATATCGTCCTTATTTACATAGGAAACACCGGTGGCAATACCTTCGGAGTTGGTCAGTACTTCGCGTGCCATCGCATTGGCAATCACTTCCAGCTTACCGGTTTTCAGCGCGGGATAGATCAGTACATTTGAGGCAGAGAAATCGGCCTTGGCCATACTGCAGTTCCGGCCGCATTGGGCACAGAAGAAACAGGAGCCCCGCTCATCATTCAATTTTTTTGTAAGAATAGAAAGCCGCGAAGGGATGATGGGCACATTTGATTTTTGCGCGCCTTTTTTTATAAAAAGCTCATGCAAACGCGGCTTTGGCGGCGGTAAAAAGATACCATCGGGTTCATTGGGCAGGTTTTCCACGCTGCCAAAGATACCGATCAGCTGATCTACCTTATCATAATAGGGTTTAATGTCTTCATAACTGATAGGCCAGTCGGCTCCGATGCCGTCATGGCTATAGCCTTTAAAGTCCCTGGGTCCGAAGCGCAGGGAAATACGCCCCCAGTGATTGGTACGGCCTCCAAGCATACGGGCCCGGAACCATTCCCATTCTGTTCCATTTTCTTTTGTATAGGGTTCGCCCTCAATTTCCCATCCGCCATAGCAGGCGTCAAAATCCCCAAACGGACGGTATTTTGTAGAACGGCCCCTGCGTTTTGATTCCCAGGGGCTTTTCAGCTGATAAATTTCTTTTTGGGGGTCGTACATCGGACCGGCCTCCAGTACACATACACTCAGCCCGGCTTTTGAAAGCGTATAAGCCGCCATACCACCGCCGGCGCCGGAACCTACAATCACCACATCATATTTTTTGCCCTGTTTCTTGATTTGCAATTCTTTCATATTCAGATGGCCTGTTTAATTTTTTTTAAAATGGAGACCCAATATACAATGAAATGTTTATAATTCTGAATCCTATTTTTTAAGGCGTGAAAGAGAACACGGTTTTCAATGATTTTCGGCTAATTTTAACAGGAATTTGAATCCTGATAAAAGATTTATCTATGCAAAAAAGCTGTTTACCCATAGTGATCTTATTTTGCGTGGTGGGCATTGGGGTGCTGGCCTATTTCCTGGGTAAAAAAAATGGTACGAAAACGGTGGATCATATTGCCCTGAATGCGGCCTTTGTACAGGAGGTGGCCGAATTGTCCTCGCTGGAGGTACAGGGCGCTGCCAGTATTAAAACCACCAATCTTGCCAATGACGGCAGCCTGACCGACGAATTCCGGAAAATGTTCATAGAGCATACGGTAAATATTTCGGTACCCTATATTGCTAAATATGGGGTAGACCTGGGCGCACAACAGCTGACCATTGAAGAAAAGAACAAGCAGGTATACATTGTATTGCCTGCTCCGCAACTGCTCAGTTATGAGTTGCGGCTTGATAGGGCAGATGCCATGACCCGAAAGGGATTACTGGTGAACCCGGGGGAAGCGGCCTATAGTACCGTTGAAAAAAAGCTGTATACCGATACCCGTAAACAGATGGAAGCCTATACCGCTTATATTGAGCAGGCCAAGGAAAAAATACGGAAAGTACTGGAATTATATTATGCTCCCATGCAGTACAAGGTGTCGATCGTCTTTAAGGATGAAATAAAAAGTAAGGTAAACCGCCCCCTGAATTAAATAATTTCAAAAAAACGGCAAAAACTATCAACTGTTCATATGCTGTTTACATGAAATTCATTATTTTGATCGTTTTTTAAAACTAAATTTAAAATTTTTCGCCATTATGAAACCAAAAAATCAATATTCCAGAAGAAAATTTATCCGAAACTCAGCGCTTGCGGGGAGTGCCTTTTTTATTGTACCCCGGCATGTACTGGGGCGGGGGCATGTGGCTCCCAGTGATAAACTGAATATCGCGGGAATTGGTGCAGGAGGAAAAGGTGAAAGCGATCTGGCAAACTTTGCAAAAAGCCCGAATGTAAACATTGTAGCGCTTTGTGATGTAGACGACCGCCAGTCGGTAAAGTCGAGGAAGAACTTCCCCAAAGCCAACTACTACAAAGATTTCCGGGAGATGCTGCAAAAAGAGGCCAAGAATATCGATGCCTGCAGTATCAGTACACCGGATCATACGCATGCCGTAGCCACGCTGGCGGCCATGCAACTGGGCAAACACGTATATACGCAAAAGCCATTAACACACGATATTTATGAGGCTCGTATCCTGGCACAGGCTGCCAAGAAATACAAAGTGGTAACCCAAATGGGTAACCAGGGTGGTTCCGGAGACGGTGTAAGAAGAATGAAAGAATTGTACGATGCGGGTTTGATCGGGGATATCGTGGAAGCACAGGCATGGACCAACCGGCCTATCTGGCCACAAGGGGTGCCCAAACCTTCCGGAGATCATCCGATACCCAGTGAACTGGATTGGAACCTCTGGCTGGGAACCGCTCCCAAAGAAGACTTTAACCCTGCCTATGTACCGTTTAACTGGAGAGGATTCTGGGCATATGGTACCGGTGCATTAGGTGATATGGCCTGTCATATTATGGACCCCATTTACCGGATCCTTCCCATCGATTACCCAACATCCGCCGAGTGCAGCATTGCCAACCAGTGGACCGGTATGAACCAGGAAGCCAATAACAATGCCAGCTGTCCGGTAGCATCGATCATTCATCTTGAGTATCCCCGGAAGGATGGCAAAGGAACGCTGAAAGTTTCCTGGCATGATGGCGGTTTACTGCCCAAGCGCCCGGATGAACTGCAGCCGGAAGAGTCCTTTGGTAACTGGGATGGCGGTGTGTTGTTTATCGGAACCAAGGGGAAACTGCTGGCCGATTGCTATGGCGCTAATCCAAGACTGTTGCCGTTATCAAAGAACGACAGTGCAAAGGCGGTTAAACAAACCATTGCCCGTGTGCCGGGTGGGGAAGGAGGACACTACCTGCAGTGGGTGAATGCCTGTATTGCCGGTTATGGCAAAGGGGTAACCAGCTCTCCGTTTGAATATGCCGGTCCGTTTACCGAAAGTATCCTGATGGGGAACCTGGCCATCCGCAGCGCGCTGTATATGGATCCCAGTGTATCCGGTTGGGGCAAGAGCAAGTTCACCGGTCGTAAGAAACTGCTGTGGGATGCAAAGAATATGAAGATTACCAACTTTGATGAAGCCAACCAGTTTGTAAAAAGAACATACAGGGAAGGATGGAGCCTGAACCTGTAATGGTATTTAAAATTCTGTTCAACATATTTTAACGCGATTATGGATCAAAAAAAAGATAACTCACGGAGGAAATTCATCCGGAACTCGGCGCTTGCGGGCGGAGCCTTTTTTATTGTGCCGCGGCATGTATTGGGTAGAGGCTTTGTGGCCCCCAGCGACAAGCTGGTGGTTGCAGGCGTGGGTGTTGGCGGTAAAGGAGCCGGCGACATCAGCAGTTTTCACAAAAGCGGAAATGCAGAGATTGGGTTTTTATGCGATGTAGACGACCGTCAGGCGGCAGGCAGCCGCAAGCGGTTTCCCAATGCCAAATATTATAAGGACTGGAGGGAGCTTCTGGATAAAGAAAGCAAGCATTTTGATGCGGTAAGCGTGAGCACTCCGGATCATACCCATGCCATCGTGGCCTTTCATGCCATGCAGCTCAATAAGCACGTATATGTGCAAAAACCGCTGACGCATGATATCTGGGAATCCCGTATGCTGGGAGATGCCGCTAAACGTTATAAAGTGGTTACCCAGATGGGCGACCAGGGCTCTTCGAACGATGGGGTAAGGGATCTGAGAGAATGGTATGAGGCCGGACTGATCGGAGACGTGGAGTCGGTATATTGCTGGACAAACCGGCCGGTATGGCCGCAGGGGATCGTATGGCCCCAGGAAAAGCCGGCGGTTCCGGAAGGGTTGGACTGGGATCTGTGGCTGGGTACAGCCCCTTACCGTGCCTATGAAGACAATGTAGTGCCTTTTAACTGGCGCGGCTGGTGGGATTATGGTACCGGTGCGCTGGGGGATATGGCCTGCCATATTGTTGGGCCTGTATTCAAGGTATTGGGACTGGGCTTTCCTACAGAAGTAACCTGCAGCTTATCCACGCCGTATGTAAAAAACTGGAACCAGGTATATGCACCGGATAGTCCGCCGGTTTCCTCTTCCATTCATTTTAAATACAAGGGTAAGAACGGAAAGAATATCAAAGTACATTGGATGGATGGCGGTATTCAGCCGGAACGTCCGGATGAGCTTGGCCCTAACGACATCATGGGTGGTAAAGGTGATGTAGGTAATGGTGCCCTTTTTGTAGGAACCAAAGGAAAGATGATGTGCGGGGTATACGGACAGGACCCTACCTTGCTTCCCGTTACCAAAATGAACGGGCTGAAGGTTGCCAAAAAATATGCGCGCATTCCCGGTGGTGCCGAAGGACACTATAAACAATGGGTGGATGCCTGTATTGCCGGTTATGAGAAGGGAAGCAAAATGGTAGATTCTCCGTTTATCGGTTATGCTGTGCCGCTAACCGAAAGCATCCTGATGGGTAACCTGGCCATCCGCAGCTTTAACTACAAAGATGCCAATGGCAAATTTCCCGGAAGAGGCATTACCCTGCAGTGGGATGGCGGAAATATGCGGGTGACCAATTTTGAACCAGCCAACCAGTATGTAAAACGTACGTATCGTGAAGGATGGCCGGACCTGAAGTTCTAGAACATCATTAAAGAACGTATATAAAGGCTGTTCCCGGAAGGGGCGGCCTTTTTTTTGTGGAGATTTTTTTAACCGCGGAGGCACGGTGGACGCGGAGGCTGCGCAAGGAAGGATTTGAATTTATATAAACTCAGCGTAACACTGCGTACTCTTTTCTCTGCGGTGGATTTTTAACCACGAAGGCCAGGATAATTCTTATGACTCTACAAAACTTACAGATACAATATGACTGTAGGCTTCATTTAAGAAATTGGGAATTAAGTGGCGGTTGGTCCACATGATCTTATCAGGATCTTTCAGCTGGTCGATCATACTGGACAGCTTGGGTGCCCCATGATTTTCGATGACCATTTGCCGTTTATCCTCCGATTGAAAATGTTTCAGCATGCCCGCAGCATCTGCTTCGGGGTGAAACTGCGTGCCAAACATATACGGGTTAAATGAAATACCCATTACTGCTCTTTCGTAGGGTACATGCGGGCGTTCTTTTTCAATGCAGGTGATATAGGCGCCCATTTCATTTAAGATTTCAAAATTGGGCTGTATCAGTTGAAAATCCCGGCTGTCTACCGCGTAAAACGGATCGCTTAGATGTTCAAATACCGGGTTCGTATTTGCTTCCGGCAACATATGTATCGGGAACACGCCAAAGGAAGTGGACTTGCGTTTGCAGATCAGCCCGGCATTAAAATACCTGCTGGCCAGCTGGAAGGAATGGCAAATAAAAAAAACATATTTTTTTTGTTCATTACCGGGGTTTTCATTCCATCGCAACGTTTCTTTCAGCCATTTATTCCAATTGATGTCCCAGTCATCATAACGGGTGCTCAACGGATCCCCGGGACCACCGCTTGAAATATAGATGTCGTATGACAGATCCGGTAATTCATTCTTTACCCGAACATCAAATACATCATAAACGAGGTCAACCTGTTTTTCGTTTGCCCACCTTTCCACGATTTCTTTGATGCAGCGCATGCCCTGGTTGGGATGCCCTGCATTCAAATCAAGGATCGCAAAACGAACACATTCTTTTTCCATCAACATCCTGCAAAAATAACGATTGAAGCCCGAATGGTACTTAATCCGGGTCAAGAATTACTAACAACTGTGTATATTTAACACTTACCGGTATTGTTTGGTAATAGCAAATCCTACCTTGTCGTTCACTCTTTTCAACAGATTTCCATTAATTTGCCGGCGCCGTTTCCGGTCGGACCGGTCCAGGAAAATACCTTTATTGTTAAAGGGCTGCGGTGCCTCAAAAAATACAAGAATGCAATAGCTTTCTCCCTTTAATTTATTGTTGAGGGCTTTATTTCTTACCGACATCTGTACCAGTTTACGGGACTGAAACCCTTCATAGTAATCTACATTGGCGATCCATGTACACTGTATCGCGCGCATATCATCCACCAGTTTTTTAACGGCGGGTGCGTTGTAATGATGCGCTACCAGGCTATCTGTAAAGGCTGGCTGATGAATGTTGAAATGATAAATATATTTAATGCTGTCTTCATTAAATTCGAAGGTGATTTGGGAGAAGGACTTTTCTTCAAAAAGAATGGAGAACGGATGCTCTGTATATAATTGACTAAAATCATTTTTGATCGCCTCCAGTTTGGTTTCATTCTGGGCATAAAAATCCGTTGTGAAATTTTTGGGATAAGCGCAGGATGCCAGCAGGCCCAGGAGCGCACAAATGCCTGTGTATATGTATCGGTTTATGTTCATTTTGAAATCCGCGGAGTCCAAACACTCACTCCATAGATAATGTTTTTTAAAAATTCGGGTGATAATTGCTGTACCGCTCTTGCCCCGTAATCCCAGTATTCAAACTCAATATTGCCATCCGGAAGTTGCCGGATATTGGTTAGTAATACATAATGGGTGGGGGTGCTGATCAGCGGCTGTGTATGCGATTTCCGGTACAGTTTTTTATTGTTCAGGTAAAGATATACCAGGCCCTTCTGCATTTGAGCCTCGAGGTATGCGGGCAGGTTTTTGATCCTTGGGCGAAACAGATCGGCTCCCCGGGCTTTTACCGTTCCATTAAATAAACGCCGGAGCATGCGGTTGAATTTGGCAAAATTCGTAGAGGCCCAAAAAGTATTCTCATCACCTTTTTGAAAGCGGCGGTTAAATATATTCAGGTAGCCTTTGTAATGATCGGCCAGGGTAAGGAACCACATCTGCCCGGCAGGGTTGATATCCAGCGATCCTTTGTACCGCAGCAAACCCGCCTCCATCCGCACCGGTTTACTGGGTTTGAGCTGGTTCTTTCCAAAATTGGCTTGTCCGTTCCGGTACAGGTCAATCATAAACCGGGCAAAGCCCAGCGGATCATAGGTAAGAGGGATATAGGTGAGCGCCGAATAAGAGCAAAAGTTGGTGGTTTTGCCTTCATAAAAGGCCAGTGGCCGCGTAGTAAACGTTTTCAGGTTTGTAAGCAACTGTGCAGGCGGCACATTGGGCCACCACTTGCTTTGCTGCAGGTCCTTAATGCTGTTGAGGTATTGCAGCGCCTGGTCGGCGGTGCTTCTCCGTGCGCTATCAGCAGGGGATATAGCAATGGCCCGGCCCGGCAGCACAGAGCAAACCAGGAGCGTAATAAAAACAATAGATCTGATCGTCTTTATTTTCAGGGGCGCGGTCATCATGATCCCCGAAAATAATGATTTTTGAGTTGTTACAAAAACGAAGTATGGAAGTATCCTGGTGCCTGGAGAACCTGTGGTCTTACCATAGCGACACAGAAGCACCATGTTTTTTAATATCGGTTACGGGCATACTTCCCCACAGGTGTTCACAGATCCCGCATATTTTTGCAGCACGCTTTTTCCTGTATTTAACCGCAGGAAGAAAGCTTCCGCAATTATTGATTGCCTTCTACATTGCCATTAAAAGAAATAGGTGTTTTGTTCACACTGAGCACACGCAGGGACGCAAATCCGGAAGGGGAAACCGTAAGGTAAAGCGATTGTACTTCCCTGTTATCCTTGGGTGTGATCTCTATTTCATAATTGCTTTTCCGCTGTGTTTTTTTATAATCAAATTTGGTGGAGGTAAACTTTATGCCACCCTTGGTTGGATCCATGGGGGCGGTGTAAGAGCGACCAAAAAAAGGCAGGTAGGCGATCACCGAATCCGGCGTTACCCGCAGGTCATAACGGGAAGTAAGCTGGTAAAGATTGCTGGCATTGGGAAGCAGCAGCCGTGGGTTAAACCGGCTGTCTTCTGTTGGAAAAACACTGGTGGCAATAAACGTATAATTGCGGGCGGCAACCGCATCCGTTATTGCCGTAGATGAACCGGTGGTTTGCTTTTGAGTGGAGCAGGCCGTAAGGAAAAATATTGCCGATATTAAGATCAGCAACGGGCGATGTATTGTTTTCATAAAAAACTATTTTATCCATGATGCGATCTAATGGTAATTTACACAATTTCCGGCGAAAATAAAAGAGACCTGCCGGCGATCCTGTTCAGTTACGCGCTTTGAAATGTTAAAAATTTGAAAATGTGGAAATGTGGAAATGAAAGAATGGATGGTACATCAGTTTTCAGTTGATACCATAGTCCCCCCGGTCTATATGTCCCCCAAAGCAAGGGCAATAGTGAACAGCCGATAGATCATCAAGTATCAAAACGAAATCTGGCAGGAAGGTTAAACCTGAAACGGCTTTGGCCATTAGTTATCAGCTTTCAGCGATCAGTTTTCAGTTGATACCGCAGGTGATGCAGCTCCGGCGTCAAACGAAATTCCAAAAGCGTTTTCCCGGCAGGCGGTATTAAACTAAAAATAATTCCCATAGTCCGTCCCATAGTCCCCCCGGTCTATATGTCCCCCGAAGTGCGACTTGGAACATTGAACCGTTAAACAGCTTTAAGCCTTCAGCGATCAGTTTTCAGTTGATTCCATCCGGGATCAGGGATCTGACTGCTACAGCAAGTATGGGATGGATCTAGCGTTAAACTTTAAACTATTTCCCGTCCGTCTTGTTTTCTTCATTTTTGGGCAGCACCGGACCGTTTAACTGTACAACGTGCTGTTGTTGTTTTTTGCGCATAAACAAATTCAGTAATTCCACAATAAACGAAAATGCCATCGCAAAATAGATATAGTTCTTTAAATGCAGTTCATGTGCCACGTCCGAGTTCCAGCCCTCAACAATCAGGCTGACACCGATCATTACGAGGAAGGAAAGCGCCAGCATCTTAATGGTGGGGTGGTTCTGTATAAAGTCGGAGATCTTTGCACTAAAGGCAAACATAATGGTCATGGCCACAATAACCGCAGCAATCATGATCTCAATATGCTTGGCCGTGCCGCCCGCCGTGATCACACTGTCGAAGGAAAAAACGGCGTCGATGATCAGTATCTGGCCGATGGCCTGCCCGAAGCTGATTTGCTTTTGATTTTGCGCAGCGGCCGAAGGGTCTTCTCCTTCGAGTTTGTGATGGATCTCTTTTACCGATTTGTATATCAGGAAAAGTCCCCCCGCCAGCATCACGATACTGGCCAGGTCGAATCCTTTACCAAACCAGGATTCGGGAATAATATGTTTGCCTTTTTGGGCCAGCAGCCAGCTGAGTCCCATCAGCAATAAACAACGGGACAGGATGCCCGTAACCATCCACACACGCCGGGCCTTTTTTCGCGAATCTTTATGGAGCCGGTTGAGGATGATGCTGACAAAAATAACGTTATCGATGCCCAGCACCACTTCTAAAATGGAAAGAATCAGGAAGCTGATAAGGGAATCGACGGTGAATATTTCAGCTGTTGAAATAAATAAGAGATCCATCATGTTGTTTGGTTTATAATTGGGAGCAGATGTTTTTTACAATTGTGGGGCCTTCGTAAATAAAGCCGGTCCAGATCTGAACCAGGGAAGCGCCTGCGTCTATTTTTTCTTTTGCGTCTGCACCGGTAAAGATACCACCGGACGCGATCATCGGGATGGCACCATTGGTTTGTTCGGTAATGTATTTTATGATCGCGGTACTTTTTTGCTGTACCGGTTTGCCGCTTAGTCCGCCGGCTCCAATGGCTTCAACCGTGCTGCCGGGCGTAAGCAGATGGCTGCGGTCGATGGTAGTATTGGTGGCCACAAGTCCATCGAGTTTGATCTCCAGCGCTAATGCAATCACATCATCGATCTGTTCCCTGGTGAGATCCGGTGCAATTTTTAAGAGGATGGGCTTGGCAAAGGCCTTGCCGTTATTGATCATGGCAAGGTTCAGTAAGATTTTCCGGAGAGCATCCTTGTCCTGCAGCTCGCGAAGGCCCGGTGTATTCGGACTACTTACATTCACCACAAAATAATCCACAAACGGATGCAGGCGGTTGAAGCAGGTAGCATAATCCTGCCAGGCATTTTCATTGGGCGTAATTTTATTCTTGCCAATATTGCCGCCAATGATCAATGGGTACGGTTCCTGGCTGCCCGCCTTTTTGGTACGCCAGGCTTCCAGGCGTTGCGCAATTTTCTCAACCCCGTCGTTATTAAATCCCATCCGGTTGATGAGTGCTTTATCCGCCGGCAAGCGAAACAGCCGGGGTTGCTCATTGCCGTCCTGCGGCAGGGGGGTAACGGTACCGATCTCCACAAAGCCAAAGCCCAGGGCCTCCAGCTCATTCAAAAACACCGCATTTTTATCAAAACCGGCACCCAGTCCTACCGGGTTCTTAAAGGTCAGGTTTAAAAAGTGGGTTTCATTTACCGGGGCGTCGGTAAATGACCGGATGATGGATTTCCCCAGCTTGTTTTTAGTGAACAACTGTAAATGACGCATGGCCATATAGTGAACGCGCTCCGGCGGAAACGTAAAGTAAAACTTGCGTAAAAGATGGTACATAGGCGCAAATATAATTCAGATTTGAGAGTTTGGAGATTTGATAATGTGATAATGTGGAAATGTGAAAATTTGGGAATGGGGAATGGTCAATGGTCAATGGTCCATAGTCAGTACTTTTTTTCATTCCCCTGTTCGCCTTGTCTCCATGTCCCCCCAAGACCATTAGCTGTCAGCCCTTAGCAATCAGCGATCAGTCATCAGTTTTCAGTAGCACATCCGCATTAAATAATGATCTTCTTGTCCTGAACGCGGACATCTGATAACTGATAGCCATCGGGAAATAAGCGTTCAGCCTTCAGTTGTCAGTTGATACCGCCGGAGATGTAGCACTGAACACCATAGAAAAGCTAACCTGGTGCTGGCATTTAGCTGTCAGCCCTTAGCAATCAGCGATCAGTCATCAGTTTTCAGTAGCACATCCGCATTAAATAATGATCTTCTTGTCCTGAACGTAAATATCTGATAACTGATGGCTGAAAACTGATCGCCATCAGGTACCAAACAGGATCTGACCTGGAACCTTAAACGTCGGCGATCTTCCAGTCGATCGGATCGATGCCTTGTCCTGTAAGATACTCATTGGTGCGGGAAAAGGGTTTGCTGCCAAAGAAACCGTTATGTGCCGAAAGGGGAGAGGGATGTGCCGACTTTATGATGAGGTGTTTGGATGCATCGATAAGGGATGCTTTTTCCTGTGCAAAGCGGCCCCATAAAATAAATACCACGTGCTGTTTGTCTTCCGATACCTTCCGGATCACCGCATCTGTAAATGTTGCCCAGCCGATCTTGGCGTGGCTCATGGGTTCACCGGCTCTTACAGTTAATGATGCATTGAGCATAAATACGCCCTGTTGTGCCCAATGGGTCAGGTCGCCGCTTTTAGGAATGGGAACACCCAGGTCTGCATGCAGTTCTTTATAAATATTAACCAGCGATGGCGGGGGCGGTACACCTTTTTGAACGGAAAAGCAAAGCCCATGGGCCTGGCCGGGACCATGATAGGGATCCTGTCCCAGCAGCAGTACTTTTACCTGGTCAAAGGGAGTGGTATTAAATGCGTTAAAAATATTCTTTCCCGCGGGATAGATCGTTTTGCCCGCTTGCTTCTCCGTTTTAAGGTGTTCTGCCAGTGTTTCAAAATAGGGTTTTTGAAATTCCTCCTCCAGCTCTTTTTTCCAGGATTGCTCAATTGCTACTTCCATGCTGCTAATTTGAGTAAAAATAATAACTCTGCTGAGAAACACAAACATTTATTGGACTGCAATACCCGGCTGGTTTGTAACTTTCTAAATATAAAAAATATTCAGCGGGTGTTACGAAATCGCTAATTTAACATCTCGGGGAAGGCGGGTTAACTGTTTTTGGCTACTTTTACCCTCCACGCTAAACCACTTCAAATGAACCCCTACCTTTTGTTTCCCGTGGTCTGGATTATTGCAAACAGCATTTATTCGATTACGATGTATATTTTTTTAAAGGATCGGTTGTTTAAGGATAAATACGTTACGATCCTGAGAGTTTCCCTGATAAGCCTTTGGCTGATTTCCCTGCTGGCGATTGCCATTATCTGCGTATTGTTTGGATAAAATTACCCGGGCGTGTTTGTTGGATTTTTTCCATTTATGTTTTAACTTGAAGCATATTTTGAATAAATGGATTATATCGATTATTATAAAGTACTGGGACTTACGAAGGATGCATCGGCAGATGATATCAAGAAAGCCTATCGTAAACTGGCGCGGAAGCATCACCCGGATCTGAACCCGGATGATAAAGAAGCGGTAAAGCTTTTTCAGCAGATCAATGAAGCCCATGAGGTACTGAGCGACCCGGAGAAGCGGAAAAAATATGATCAGTATGGGGCCGACTGGAAGCATGCGGATCAGTTTGAACAGGCGCGGCAGCAACAGCAGGCATCCGGAGGCCGGCAGGGCAATCCTTTTGAAGGCGGTGAATATTACAGTTATCAATCCGGTGATGATGGTGATTTTTCCGACTTTTTCTCATCCCTGTTTGGGAAAGGTGCAAGGCATAGCAGTCAGTCGGCTGCCCGGTTCAAAGGGCAGGACTACCGCGCATCTGTGAGTTTGAACCTGTCCGATGCCTATAAAACGCATCAGCAAACCTTTACGGTAAACGGAAAGAATATCCGCATCACGGTGCCTGCCGGGATCGAGAATGGCCAGGAGATCAAGATCGGAGGGTATGGTGCTCCCGGTGTGAACGGTGGTCCCAGCGGGGATCTGTTTATTACATTTACGATTCAAAATGATACCGCGTTTACCCGGAAGGGAAATGACCTGTATGCGAATGTACCCATCAGCCTGTATACAGCGGTGCTGGGCGGAGAAGAAACCGTTGATACGATGGACGGAAAGGTAAAGCTGACCATTCATCCGGAAACACAGAATGAAACAAAAGTGCGTCTGAAAGGCAAGGGTTTCCCGGTGTATAAAAAAGAAGGAAGTTTTGGAGACCTGTATATCACCTACCAGGTACAATTGCCCAAAAATCTATCTGAAAAAGCAAGAGAATTGTTTAAAGAACTGGCAAAGGAGGCAGAAAGCAAATCATGACAGAAAATATTCATAGCATATCTGTAGAACAATGCTGCGCTTACTACCGCATTGAGGTAGCCTTTATTCAATCGCTGAATGAACATGGACTGATTGAACTGATGCAGCAGGAGGAGGGCGTTTTTATCGGGTATGAACAGCTCACGGATCTTGAAAAGTACCGGCATATGCATTACGATCTTGACATTAATATGGAAGGACTGGAAACCATTGCGCATTTGCTGGGTAAGATGCGGGCGTTGCAAACGGAGATCCGGGCGCTCCGGAATGAACTGGGTCGTTAAGCGTTGCCGGTGCCTGGTAAGATTCCGCCAGGCATCATGTTATGAAATGAGGTTTCAACCCCGGTGACCGGTTACCCGGATTTGCAACGGCCAACGGGTAGCTTTGATCTGTAACAACATGTTTTGCCGTATATGCCGGCAGTGTATTATAATGAGCCCCTATTTGATACGATACTCATTTTTTTATCAGCAGCGGATACGCAGGATCTGCCTGGTCCCTGTGGTGCTGTGTTGTTTTATCATCGGCATTCAGCGTGCTGCCGCCCAAAACACCGCTGTGCCCAAAGGCATTGCGGATCTGTTTTATATTCAATACCCCTATGCTACAGATCTCAGGTGCATGGTAAACGGCAACCGGACGGTAGTTGATTTCCTGATGAAAAATGAACAGTATGAAGCCATTTATAAAAAAAATGAATGGGCTTATACAATTATGAATTTTAGTTTTGACCGGTTGCCCGAAAAGATCAAAACAGGATTCCGCCGTTCCCGTTTGGCAACCTCCAGTGTAACAGATGTAGATGTAGTCTATATTCCAAGCGGATACGAGACCTATCGCCTCCTGCTGAAAACCGCAGATACCATGCCCCGGTATCATTATTTCAGCGAATCCGGGAGGCGGCTTCACACAGCTCCATACCAGAACTGAGAACATTCATCGATTTTACCATAGTCCTTTCTGTTTTTTTGACTATTTTCCGCCGGAATTTAAAATTTTGATCATGTATACCTCAAAAGGGTTATTGTTTTTATTACTGGCAGGATTCGTTATTTCGGTAAAAGCGCAGAATGGTTACTGGCAGCAACGGGTAAAATATACCATGGACGTGGATATGAATGTGGAAACCAACCGGTTTACAGGTAAACAGAAGCTGGAATACTGGAATCATTCACCGGATACCCTGGATAAGGTATACTATCATTTATTCTGGAATGCGTTTCAGCCAGGCAGTATGATGGACGAGCGCAGCAGGAGGCAGGGCAGCATTTTGATCGGAACAAAACCCGATTGGGATCCCCGGGTAAAGGACCGGATCTCCAACCTGAAGCCGGATGAGATCGGGTACCAGAAAGTAAATACGCTCCGGATGAATGGAATGCCCCAGCAATATGACGTACAGGGTACCATTCTCATCGTAAAACTTACCCGGCCGATCCTTCCCGGTCAAAAAGTGGTCTTTGATATGGACTTTGAGGCACAGGTACCGTTACAGATCCGGAGAAGCGGCCGCGACAACCCGGATACGAAAGTGCGGTATTCCATGAGCCAGTGGTATCCGAAGCTGAGTGTTTATGACAAAGACGGCTGGCATCCCACGCCCTACGTGGGACGGGAGTTTTACGGGAATTTTGGCGACTTTGAAGTGAACATTACGATTGATAAAAACTATATTCTTGGAGGTACCGGCTATCTTACCAATGCGAACCAGGTTGGCTATGGTTATGAAACGGCAGGCACCGTTGTAAAACGGCCTGCGGGCAACCGGCTTACCTGGAAATTTGTAGCACCCGAGGTGCACGATTTTATGTGGGCTGCAGATCCGGGATTTATTCACAAAACAAAAAAAATACGGGACGATCTTACCCTGCACCTGCTTTATAAAGAGGCAAAGTTCAAGGCAGACAAATGGGAAAAGGTATTGTCTGATGCGGAACGGGCGCTGCCTTATATTGAACAAACTTTTGGACGTTATCCGTATAAACAATACTCTTTTATTACCGGGGGCGATGGAGGAATGGAATATCCCATGGCAACCTTACTGGCTTCTCCCGGAGCCTGGCTGCACGAATGGATGCATGAATGGTTTTATGGGCGGCTGGCTACCAATGAAACACGGTTTCCCTGGATGGATGAAGGCGGTGCCGATTATGCCGATACCCGTGTTTCCGGCTGGCTGAACCAGCAGGGCGTGCCGGGTTACAGCCGGCCGGATTCAACCTATATTCATTACCTGAACTATGTGAAGAGTGGTAAGGAAGAAGCCCTGAGTACGCCGGCTGATCATTTTAATACCAACTATGCATACGGGCAGGCAAGCTATATCAAAGGCGCACTGTACCTGGTACAGCTGGGGTATATCCTGGGAAACGAAGTGCGGGACCGGATATTACTGAACTATTACCAGCAGTGGAAGTTTAAACATCCCGATCCGGATGATTTCCTGCGGGTAGCAGAGCGTACCAGCGGCACGAAACTGGATTGGTACCGCGATTACTGGATCTATACTACCCGTACCATCGATTATGCCATCGACAGCCTTTGGGAAGAAGCCGGGAAAACAAAGATCCGCCTGCGTAACGATGGTATGATGCCAATGCCGGTTGATTTTTTGCTTACGTTTAAAGACAGCACTAAAGAAATGCACAACCTGCCGCTGGATCTGATGTACAACACCAAGCCTGCTGAAGATAAAACCATTAAATGGAAGGTTTATCAGCCCTGGCCCTGGACGAATAAGTATTATACCGTTGAAACCGATCATCGCTTAACAGATATCGTTGTAGCAGAAATAGATCCTTCACAGCGGTTGGCAGATGTAAACCGCCGGAACAACCGGCTGGAGTTAAAGTATTAATTGCCGCAAATCGGATGCTGTTGTACGGCTTTTATCGGAAGGGATTTTATAAAAAAAAGCACAATAAAAAGTAAAGAAGATTGCTGCGGTATTGACGGTGTTGTCATATCGCCTGGCCGGTTAGTGCGCTAACAGCGGCTATGTTAAATAGATCATACCTATATTAATTGTTACGGTGATTTTAGCCGGATATTTTACAAAGCTTAACGATCAAAACGTATTTATGAATCAAAAAGAATTAACTGCATTAACCAATGACGAATTATTGCAGGAAGTAAAGAAAAGTAAATCCAGTAGTATTTTTGATGCTGCAATGATCGGTTTTTTGATTGGAGTTGTCATTTTTAGCGCTGTTAAAAAAGGCTGGGGCTTATTAAGTTTTCTTCCCGTTATCTATATACCAATAGCGGCCCGGAATAACAACAGGCGTAAAGCGTTGAACGCCCTGTTAAAGGAAAGGGGTTTAAAATAAAGGCGAAGAAATACTAACCGGGATTTATAATTGTATCGGAATGTTTTTTAGCGTCCATCGATGATGCACACCGGTCCTGAAATGTTTTATTGGCGCTGCGTAATATGGAAACAACATAACAGCAGAAAGACCTGTTATGGCCCATTGAATACGGAGCAGGAATATCGTAACTTTTTGATCAGTTCCGGAACGATCTACTTTTCAACCCCGCCGCGGCGTTCAGGTTCTTTTATTTCCGGCCAGGTTGTTTGTTTTCCGTTCACCACGGGCATTACCCGCCGGTTGCGGCTGGCGGGTTGCGGATCTTCAGACGCCATATAGGCCAGTACGGCCGTAAGGATTACATTATTCTTTACCTCGTCAAAAACAATCTTATCATAGGTGTCGCGGTTGGTATGCCAGGTATAGTTACCGTATCCCCAGCTCAGTGAACTTAGTACAAATGCCGGTACGCCTGCGGCTACAAAAGAAGCATGATCCGATCCGCCACCGCCGGGCATCCCGGGGAAACTGGTTTCAATACCTGCGGTGATCTTTTTTGGCGCCGCTGCCAGCCACCGGCCCAGGTAGTCATAGGCATTTACAAAACCCTGCCCGCTGATATTGGCAATACGTCCCGTACCATTGTCCTGGTTAAACAGGGCCTGTATATTTTTTACGATCTGCGGGTTATCTTTTACAAAAGCCCGGGAACCGTTTAATCCCTGCTCCTCACTTCCCCAGAGGCAAATGAGTATGGTCCGTTTGTTATCCGGATACAATTTCTTTAGCACCCGAATGGTTTCCATCATGGTAAGGGTTCCCGTACCGTTGTCAGTAGCTCCCTGGGCGCCATCCCATGAATCCAAATGCGCGGAAAGTACCACATACTCTTCCGGTTTTTCCTTTCCTTCAATGCGGCCTACAATGTTGAAGGTTGGAACCATGCCCAGCTCTTTGGATTGTACGTTGATGCGGATGCGGGGAGATAACCCGTTTACCGCCATGCGGTACAACAGCCCATAGTCTTCCACGGAAATATCAATTGCAGGGATCTTTTTGGTGCGCGCTCCAAAAATGCGGTTGGCACCCATAATACCCGTCCAGTTAGAAATGGCAATAGCGGCAGCACCTGCTTTCTCCAGTGCTTCCGGCAGTGTATTGGCGGTATACCCGGTATTTTCCATGGATTTACGGAACGCTTCGGCATCATCGGCCCGTTCCCGCATCATTTTTTCATAAAGCTCCGGCGTTGCAAACTCTTTGATCTGGTAGTCCGGTCTGCCAGACCGTTGATAAGGAGCCATCAATACTATTTTGCCCTTGATCGTTTTTAACCACACCGCAAATTCCGCTGCATTATTAACAAAAGGTAACACCACCACATCACCCTGTACAGGTGTTTTGGTGGCCGGACTCCAGGCCAGTTGTGTAGCTTCCAGGCTCTTGATGCGGGGCGCAATCATTGCTACCTGGGAAATACCCCGTTGCCATCCCCGCCATTCGCCAAAAACCTGTTTACTGCCGTTGATGCCCCAGCTTTGAAGCCGGGCAATTGCCCAATCACCGGCCTGCTGCATTTCCGGTGAACCCACCAGGCGGGGACCAATGCCGTCAAGCAATTCGCCGGCCATCTTTTCCAGTTGGGATTGCGTTTGTACTTCTTCAACAATTTTTGCCACGATGGGCAACAGGGTTTCACGCTCCTGCGATGCGGATCGGATAGACAGAAACGGGCTGATGAGTAAAAAAACAATGCCAAAGCATATGGAAGCGAACCTTGTCATATAAAACATTTTTTATTATCAAATGGCGATGCGGATGCATAAATGTAAATAAGCGGTTACAGCTCAATACCGCTGATTCGCAGATTTTTGTATCAGGTTTCTGCCTGCTGCTTCGTTTTATTGTTGCACTTAAAAATACACGCCGTGCCTGCAGCCGTATCGTTTATACATGCGCACTGCGCCAATATAGGCACTTTCGGTTAAAAAATAAAAAGCTGTATCTTTAAGGCACATTATTAAGGCATGGAAACACTCCTGATAACCGGTACTGCCTTGTGGTGTTTTAAACATGAGGTTTTAACGCGCAACAAGGAGCGCGGTGCAGGATTCCGTATAGCCGGTACTCCGCCTTTTCACCAGCATGCCACAGATATTGCCCTAACAGAAAAGGCGATCGAGTTATCGGGCAACGAATATTATTCTGTTCCGCTGGATTGTATTTCCCAATTGTATATCGGGTTCGACGAGTATTACACGATCACGCTCATGCCCAATTTTGGTTTGGGCGGGCAACCCCTGCGGATAGCCACCTGTAACGGCCAGGTGATGTATTTTTTTATCGACTATCATTTTTTCGGAACTGCCAATAAAAACTGGTTCAACCAGATAAAGGCGCAAATCGGATAAAGGATGTATGCATGAATAATCATTGTCCGTTCCCCGGCGCCTGAGCTAAAAGCCGCATTTAGGAACTTCCGTTAAAAAAACATATAACCGGTATCAGCCGTCTTCTTTTTGCGCTTTTCTGCATAAACCTGCGGCGGAAGTGCCACAGCGGTGAAAGCGCGCAAAAAATGTTATCCCTCCAACAATGCGTATACTTGCAAATAGGTCCTATTTTTACAGCTCATGAAACGTAAATATGTTCCACAGGTGGTGACAACGGCGGCTAAAAAAATGGCCTACCGTTTTTATCATTTTTCAGAAAAGCTGTTGCAGCCGCCGTTTGACCGCTACGACTTTGAAACATTTGATGTGATCAAACGGGTACTAAAAGAGGACAGCAACTGTATCGATATCGGTGCGCATAAAGGCGAGATCCTTTCTGCCATTTTAAAAAGAGCGCCGGCGGGGCGTCATATGGGATTTGAGCCTATTCCATACCTGTTTGCGCAGCTGCAAAAAAAATACGGCAGCCGGGTACGTCTTTTTAATACCGCGCTTTCCAGCGAAGCCGGCGAAGCGGAGTTTACCGTGTTTAAAGACCGCCCTGCAGTAAGCGGGTTAAAGGAGCGGAACTTTGAGGATACGCAATATGCTACGGAAAAGATCCGGGTGAAAGTAGAGCGGTTGGAGGATGTGGTGCCATCAGACCTGCCCATTCATTTGATCAAGATTGATGTGGAAGGGGCTGAGCTGGAAGTGCTGAAAGGGGCGCAACGGATCCTGCAGCAGCACCGGCCGGTGGTATTGTTTGAGTTTGGAAAAGGGGGAAGCGATCTTTATGGTGCTACGCCGGAACTGATGTTTGACTTTTTTGATGCGCTGGGTTATACCCTTACCCTGCAGCAATATTTTTTAAAAGGCCATCCGGGCTTTAACCGGCATGAATTTGTGGGACAGTTTGAAAAAGGGTATAATTATTTTTTTATGGCTTATGATGGGGGGAAGGAGTAATAGTATGAACAATCAGCAATGTGCAATGTAAAAGAAGAGGCTGTATTAAAAGTCGCTTTATAGATCCTTGTCTTTCTGTCCTTCGCGGCGGATCAGAATCTATTGATAGACAACTGTTTTTTGACACCGAAACAAGTTGCCAATGACAGATGATATGATGTGTTGTTAATCAGTCACGTTCCATTGTTTCTTCTTCCACTTTTTCTTGACAAAAAGTGGAGCAAAAGTCAAGGTTAAACGAATGCTCCGCCGTTTAACCGGCCACGCACTATACACCCGAATTGAAAAGTCGCTTCACTTCTTTTCTCGAGGCGCGCGTTGAAGACCTTGCTGCTTGCTTGTTGTGCAACACGTACTGCGCTGCTTTTTTACGGGCAGGATTTTTCTTTTGAAAGTACATCCGCCACGTAAAAAAGAGGCGCTGCGTCACTTGTTGACGGTAGTAGTTACGATTCCGTTCCGAAGTAATTTGTAGAAAGAATCCGCCCGGCGAAAGTCAAACAAGGCGGACCTGTTTTTTTTAGAAGGCAGTCCCCCGGGCATTGATCGGCAACAGTTGCGGTAGCGATCGTGGTTGCAAGTGGGTTTTTTTGAATGACAGAAAGTTTTTATATATTTATATGTAAAAACAGCTTATGAACGGTCCTTATCGTCCCGAACCTTTTGATCCTGAAGATCCGAAAGTATACCAGCCGTATGTGGGACGTGGTTTCTTTTCGCGTATACATTCCGGCCGGGAAGCATACCATAAGGATGAAAGCCGTTATTTGCCACAGCCGGTTGATGCGCTTGATCAGCTGCCGGTAAAGATCCAAACCATAGCGAAGCAGGTGTTGGAGGACTGTTTGGGACAATGGGCCGGAAAGGTTGTATTTCACAGCGCGCATATATACAGCCCCGAACAATTTTTTAAGAATGAACTGCTGGCGCAGTCGAACTATGGACTGGTGCCTGAATACCAGCTCTGGTTTATTTTTTGTTTTCCTGAGAAGCGGATAAGGGAATATTGTTTTGAAATGAGTTTTGATCAGTATGGGCAGGTTTTAAAATTTGAGTTTCCCCGCTTTTCTTTTTACCTGGAACAAACATTGAACCAGTATGACCAGGCGCAGCAGCTTGCGCTGGCGTATGTAAAAGAAAAAAACTACAAACCCGATTTTTTAGACCTGGAACTTAAATATTCCGCGGATTGGGGGAGGTTGAACTGGAAATTCTATTACCTGCAAAAGGAGCGGGATACTCCGGATTTCAATCAAAAAAAGATCCGCGTGATCATTATAGACCTGATGTTCCGTATGGTGATCTATGACCAGGAACTGAATGCCAATGCCCGTAAGATTCCGGCACGTATGGAGAAAGGAACGCTGATCTCAGAAACGATACAGGACGGTAAAAAAGTACAGGTAGTACGTTTTACGGAAATTGAAGAGAAACACCTGAGACTTGAGGACGAAGAAGATCTTCCTCCTCCTGCACCATAACATGCCGCTACTTTGGTACGTACACCAGGTACTTTTCTTCAAAGAAGGGTTCAGTAAAAAGATCGCTGATGGCCATTATATGCGGCCGGGTACCGCTTTCAAAAATTTCCTGCGTAAGATCGCCCCCCTTCAGGCAGATCAGTCCGGGGGCATGATCGCCTTTTTCAATGAGCCCGGTCGTATGCTTGGCAGGGTCTCTCCGGATCAGCGGACGGCTCCATTGCCAGAGATCTTTTAAGGGCGCTACCGCCCTGGACACCACGAAATCAAATTTTTTATCTTTTACCTCTTCAATGCGGCAATGGCGGGTCCGGAGGTTTTTTAAACCGATGGCTTCGCTTACGGCATCTACTACCTTTAATTTTTTGCCGATGCTATCCACCAGCAGAAACTCCACTTCGGGGAAGAAAATAGCCAGCGGAACGCCGGGGAAACCGCCTCCCGCGCCCAGATCCACGACCTGCGTGCCCGGCGGAAAATTAAAAACAGCTGCAATGCTGAGCGAATGCAGCACATGCTTTTCATAAAGGCTTTCAATATCCTTGCGACTGATCACATTTATTTTCTCATTCCAGTTGCGGTATAGTTCTTCCAACGCCTTTAGCTGGTCCTTTTGTGTAGCCGTAAAATCATCAAAGTATTTCTGCACGATGTCCATAGTGCAAAGAAAGCGATTTTTGGAAATTTGGAAATGTGGGAATATGAAAATTTGAAGATGTGAAAATGGATCACATTACACTACAGGTTTTTTCCTCCGGTCGGGATCTGTTTTTCTTTTGTAAATGCTAACCGCGGCCTTAGGTATTCAGCCATTAGTTTTTAATGATTCATCTGCAATTGGAGATCTGACATCAAAGGGAACCGGAATCCAACCTTAAACTTTTGGAACGTTAAACCTGGAACAAAAAAACGTCTGTGAATAACCCTGTTAATAATTGGTCCAGAAATAAAGATTTTTTTCTACCCTTTTTAGGGTCTAAATTCGCTTCCTGATTTCAAGGGACCATAACGGAATCTTCCCTAAAATTGATAAATTTAAGGTTGGAAAATGATCCGCGAAATCATTGGTGTATAGCTGATGATAGCGGAGTTTTTGTCTTAAAAGGCAGGAAAACAGTTGTTTTAATATAATGGATTTAAAGGATATAAATAAAGATCGGAAGCAGAAACGCAGAACGGCGGTTGACCTGGGAACTATGGTTTACGGAAAAGTACCCCCACAGGCCCGGGAGCTGGAGGAAGCCATTCTGGGTGCTGTGATGCTGGAGAAGAATGCCTTTGACGCTGTTATCGAAGTATTAAAAGCAGACTGTTTTTATGTAGACGCCAACCAGCGGATTTTTCGGGCCATGCAGTCGCTGGCCCATAAAAGTCAGCCCATCGATATTCTTACCGTTGTGGAAGAATTAAGGATGCGGGAGGAACTGGAAATGGTTGGGGGGGCATACTATGTTACCCGGCTTACCAACGCTGTGGTTTCGGCGGCGAATATCGAATCGCATGCGCGGATCGTATTACAGAAATTCATTCAGCGGGAACTGATCCGCATCAGCGGAGAGATCATCAACGATGCGTTTGAAGACAGCACGGATGTATTTGAACTGCTGGACGATGCCGAATCCAAATTATTTGAAATTACCAACTCGCATCTGCGCAGTACCATACAGCCGATCGATTCGGTATTGGTACAAACCATACAGCGGATCGAAGACCTGCGGCACCGGAACGAAGACGTAACCGGTGTTCCCAGCGGCTTTAAAATGCTGGATAAGGTAACCTACGGATGGCAGAATACGGATCTGATCATCCTTGCCGCACGTCCTGCCGTGGGAAAGACCGCCTTTGCGCTGAACCTTGCGCGGAACGCGGTAATGAACAAGATTAAAGAACATCCCACTCCGGTAGCATTCTTCTCCCTGGAGATGAGTGCCGCCCAGCTGGTACAGCGGGTGCTGTCGGCCGAAAGTGAGATCATGCTGGAAAAGATCGCCCGTGGTAAGATGGAAGACCATGAAATGAAGCAATTGTACACCAAGGGAATTCAGCGGTTGTCGCAGGCGCCGCTTTTTATTGATGACACACCGGCGTTGAATATTTTTGAGTTACGGGCCAAATGCCGGAAGCTGAAGAATAAACACAATATCGGGATGATCATCATCGACTACCTGCAGCTGATGAGCGGCTCCGGCGATGCCAAAGGCAACCGGGAGCAGGAGATCAGCTCCATCAGCCGGAACCTGAAAGGATTGGCCAAGGAATTAAGCGTACCCATTATTGCGCTGTCCCAGTTAAGTCGTGCTGTGGAACAGCGGGGCTCCAAGGATGGCAGCCGGGTACCCCAGTTGAGTGATCTTCGGGAATCGGGTGCCATTGAGCAGGATGCGGATATGGTAATGTTCCTGTACCGCCCGGATTATTATGATATGAACACCAGTGCCGAAGGGGAGGACCAGCGCGGGTTAACGGAGGTAAAGATCGCCAAACACCGGAACGGTTCACTCGAAACCATCAAACTGAAAGCGTTACTGCATATTCAAAAATTTATCAGCTGGGAAGAAGATCCTTATAATATTATGGCCGCTCCGGGCAGCAGCTGGAAGCGGATCGATGAAGAAGAAGGCGGCGGTGGTGGTGGCGCCAAGCTGTTCCAGGTAGAGAGCAAGATGAATAAGATGAAGGATGATGAGTTTGATAATCTGGAAGACGCGCCTTTTTAATTTAGTTTAGGTTCAAGGCTAAAGTTTCATGTTGAAACCACCATGGTGAGCCGGCCTTGCATCTGAATCTCAACCCTTAAACAAAGCCCCGTTTTGCAGCTTCCGTTTTTTTATATCAGCCAATACACGCCCGGTGAAAATAACATCGTGCTGGATGAAAACAATTCCCGTCATGTAGTACAGGTATTGCGGATGCAGACAGGAGCGGCCTTACATCTTACAGATGGGAAAGGGCATTTGCTAACCGCTACAATTGCAGACCCACATAAGAAACATTGCTCCGTAACGATCACCGATACTGTTTTTTCATCACCCCGGCATCCGCGGATCACCATTGCCATTTCTTTATTAAAAAATACCAACCGCTTTGAATGGTTCCTGGAAAAGGCAACGGAGATCGGTGTAGCGGCCATTATTCCCCTCATTAGTGAACGCACGGAAAAAGACCGTGCTAAAACAGAACGGCTGCAGCAGATCCTCATCAGCGCCTTACTGCAAAGCCGGCAGGTTTGGCTGCCGCAAATGCCGGAGCCTTTAAAATATGCCGATTTTATAAAGGACCGCGGCTTTTATTCCATTCCCCGGAAGTTTATAGCACATTGCCTGGAAGATGAAAAATATTCCCTGAAAGAGCAGCAGATAGATGCAGACAGCATCATTCTCATCGGGCCGGAGGGCGATTTTACTACAGAGGAGATCGGTGCGGCAATGGCAAACGGATACCAGCCGGTAACCCTTGGTTCTACCAGGCTGCGTACAGAAACGGCAGGCGTGGTGGCGGCCACCCTGCTTTGCGTGCGTTAGGCATGAAGCGGTCCTGCACGGGGAAAAGAATCCATCGTCCTTGTAATTAAACTCATTTTAAATGATACTGGGTAACAGCTGTTTTTTTATCGCCTCGCTGCTGGTAGCGCTGATGGCCGGATTGTTCTTTTCGTTTAGTATCGCGGTAACGCGGGGTTTAAAAAAGCTGGATGATAAGTGCTATTTGCAGGCGATGCAACGGATCAATAAAGCGATCCTGAACCCCGTGTTCCTGTGGTGTTTTATTGGGGCGCCGCTTTTTCTTATCGGAACCACTTTTATCCGTTTTCTTGAGGATCATTCCCGGTTTATGTGGATGCTGGTGATTTCGCTGGTTTATATGGGCGGCGTATTTATGGTTACGATGCTGTGCAATGTTCCGTTAAACAATTACCTGGAGCAGCAGGATATGGATCAACTGGATCCGGAGGCTGCCAGGGCCGTCCGATTTCGTTTTGAGGCTCCCTGGAACCGGTATAATCATGTCCGGACGCTGTTCGCTGCACTGGCCTTTGGGATGATGCTCTATATCGGGATCTTTTAATCCGGGGGCTGTGGGGGATGCAAGGCGGCCTTGTGTTATAAAAAGTGATATCTTGTGCCTGCTACATCTGCATGAACAAATGTTGCCATCACATCAAACAACAACAGGATGAAATTATTTGGACCAAACGCCGAACTGACCGAAATTGCCCAACAGATCATGGCCGAAGATATTGCTGCTTTGGAACGTAAAGCAACCGGCGGATGGAACATCAACCAGAAGATCCAGATCACTAAGTGGGTTGCCGAAACACCGCTTACCCTTGCGCTTAGCGAAAAAAAGAAAAAGGTGCTGGACTGGCTGCTTTTAAAAAAGGTAGCGTTAAATGATAAAGAGCATCCGGCTATTGTAACCGCCTGTTCCGGAGGCGATCTAAAAACAGTAAAACGCCTCATCGAAGACGGCGCTGATGTAAATGCCCGTAATAAAATAAGTAAGTCTGCCATGGGGGCTGCATTGTATGGCAATCATTACAACCTTATCCCGGTATTGATCGGGGCCGGTTATGATCTTAAGCATGACGGCAGTTCCCTGCGGCAGGCCGTCTCCAACCGCCAGTATAAAGCTATTGCGCTGTTGCTGGATCATCGGGTGGATGTGAACTTTTGCAAACCGGATATGGTATACCCTTATAACTCTACACCCGTGCACATTGCGGCAAAACAGAACGATATGGAAACGGTAAAATTGCTGGTGGCGCATGGAGCAGATGTGACCGTTAAGGACCATTATGGGGAGCGGCCGTATAACTGTGCAGTAGCCAACCAGAATGAGGAAATGAAGGCCTTTCTTAAAGCATTGGAGCCGGAGCGGTGGCATGATGAAGAACAGCGACTGGAAGAACTAAAAAGCTATAAGTTGCCGGAAGCCCTGCTGAAAGTATTGCGGAGCGCCGATCGCCGATGGGAGCTGCCGGGTAATGAAAATGTACGGTTTATAGAATTCAACACGCTGCTGGAGGTTAAGGAAGTGCATTGGATGAAACATAAATTTTTAGATTTGCTGAGTGCCGTGGATAATTACAGCAGTGATGGCTTTTTGGTCTGGTACCCCAAAAAGAAATGCTTTGCCTTTGCCGACTATGAGCACCAGGAGTTTAAAGAGCTATGTAGCGTTAAAGAATTTTTTGCGGGTCCCTCAACGCAGATCGATAAAATATTTGAGTAAAGCCCATTTTTTATTTTAAAGGAGGTCTGTTCCTCCGAGTCTCCCTGTGCCCCGGGGTTGGGTACCTGCACTGCAGCAAACAATAAAAAAGGTAAATTTGCAAAAGAGGGGATCCTCTGCAAACTTAAAATGAAAGCCGTGTCCATAACAAAAGAAGCGGAACTGACCGGTATGCAAAACGCAGGTACGGCCGTTGCATATACATTGAAACAAATGATGCACTATGCGCAGCCGGGAATGAGCACAAAAGCGTTGGATGATTACGGAGCCAGGATACTGGCGGATTTTGGCGCAAGACCGGCACCGCAGCTGACCTATGGATTTCCGGGATGTGCCTGTATCAGTGTAAATCATGAGTTTTGCCATGGCATACCCTCCGGTAAACGGATATTAAAGGAGGGCGACCTTGTCAATATCGATGTATCTGCTGAGTTGAATGGTTTTTGGGCCGATAATGGGGCTTCCTTCGTTCTTGGAAAAGATATCCATCAGCATCAGCCATTAGTGGAAGCATCCCGTGCTGTATTAAAACAGGCGCTGGAACATATTAAAGGCGGAGTGAAGATTGCTGATATCGGGCACCTGATGGAAACAACGGCTAAGAAAAAAGGCTTCCTGGTAGTTAAAAACCTTGGAGGACACGGCATCGGCCGGGGACTGCACGAACAGCCGGAGGAGTTGCTCAATTATAAAAACCGGTTTGACCCGCGGAGGTTTAAAAAGAACTCGGTTGTTGCCATTGAAACATTTATTGCAACTACATCGACCCATGCAACGGAGCTGGATGACGGATGGACCCTGGTTGGAAACAAGGGCGGTTATATGGCCCAGCATGAACATACCATTGTGATAACGGGTGGTACACCCATCATACTAACAGCCATGAACGGGATATTTAATTAGCGGTAAACATTGCCGCTCTTGGTTAATATTCAGGTTGCTTTATTTTTCTTTTATGATGCTCCGGTGATTCAATCCCCATTGCTGCAAATCTCTTGCAATGGGTATAAGGGATGCTCCATATGTTGTAAGCGCATAGGTTACCGTAACCGGCCGGGTATTTTGAATGGTACGGGTTATGATTTTATTTTCCTCAAGCGTTTTCAATTCTTTAGAGAGCATCTTTGCAGATATGCCGGTAATTTCCTTTTCCAGCTTTTTGAAGTGCAGCAGCTCCTTTGGCCGGCAGCTGAGATGCAATACAATTAAGAGTTTCCACTTGCCCCCTAAAAGCTCAAGGCTGTCCCTTAGTGCAAGCAGGTTATCGATACATTCCGGCCTTGTTTTTTCTGGTCTTTTTACATGCATAGTTACTTCCAGGTAAGTAGTTACCTCCGGTTAACGGATCATGAAAGTAGAATAATTCACCGATATTTTTGTTGATATAAACAGTTTTTATGAAAATAACGGTATACGCAAATGTTTCTGCAAATGGAAAACTGCTCCTGTCTGAAAATCCCGGCCATGCGGTGCCTCCGGAAATAATCGGCTTGGCCATACAGTATATAAACCGCGCGGGGAATCTCGTAATGGGAAGAAAATCATTTGAAAATTTTGTAACGGCCTTTGGCGGTATCGATAAAGTAAGGGAAGTGTTTCCACTGGTAACATTTGTTTCGCTTTCTGCCACCCGGCAAACAACCGATGTATATAAAGTAGCCAGTAGTCCGGAAGAAGCTATTACATACCTGGAGGAGCAGGGCTTTGATGAAATGATTATTGGTGGCGGAACGGAGACCTACAATGTATTCCTGGAAAAAGACCGGGTAACCGATGTGGTATTGAATGTGATCCCAACGATCACAGCCGGCGGGATATTGGGAGCAAATGATGGGTTAAATATCAGGCTTCAGCTGGTTGGCCAGGAGCGCCTGAATGATGATGTGCTGCAGTTGCGGTATAAAAAATTTTAATGATTAAGCAGTACCGGATGTGGGCACCTGTGGCAGACCCGTAGCGTTAGCCCGTCTGTTTGAGCCGTAGGGTTGCTGTTATAAAGCCTGTAAGCATGCTTCCGGATACCCGGTAGTTCATACACTTTTTTCATCAAAGGAAAGCGTAACTTCATTTACATCCGGCGTCATCTTCCGGAGTTGAACTCCGGCTGTTTGCAACATGCGCTTGGCCGCGATAAAGCTTTCCTTGCTGGCGTATTTGTCGGACAAATAAATCACTTCCCCGATACCGGATTGTATAATGGCCTTGCTGCATTCATTGCAGGGAAATAAAGCGGTGTAGATCTTGCAGCCGCTAAGGTTCATGCCGATATTGTTCAGGATGGCATTGAGCTCTGCATGACAAACATAGGGATACTTGGTTTCCAGGAAATCGCCTTCGTTTTGCCAGGGGAACTGGTCGTCGCTAATGCCAATGGGCAATCCGTTATACCCTACACCAACGATCTTGTTCTGTTGATTTACGATGCAGGCACCTACCTGTGTGGAGGGATCCTTGCTCCGCTTTCCAGACAACAGGGCCACGCCCATAAAATATTCATCCCAGGAAATATAATCGGTTCTCTTTGACATCTTGTTTGAATTACTGTAAATATACAGGAGATGCGGGATTCCCTTTCGGAGAATGTAAAATATTGAATGTGGAATTTGGAAATGTGGAAATGTGGAAATGTGGAAATGTGGGAATGTGAAAATGTGGGAATGTGAAAATGACGACCCGGACATATTCGATGATCTTGTTTCCGTTGGAGATTCCACATCATGGACGAAACACCATCTAACCAGAAACAGGCATTCAGCTTTAGCCTTTAGTTTTCAGCCTGTGCGGAACTGTAAGAAGTGTCTTTACATCAAGTAACAAAACGGATCCAACGTGAAACCTTAAACCTCAAACCTCCCTGCCCGCCTGGCGAATACCATTATATTTGCATAAACCCATTACCATGAAGGCAATCTATAACGGCATTATTTATACCGGCAGCGAGGTATTAACGGATCATTGCATCCTGGTGGATAAAGGCCGGATCCTTTCGGTACAACCGGAAATTCCGGAGGCGGCAGCGCTGGTAGACCTGAAGGGTAACAATATCTCTGCGGGCTTTATCGATATCCAGCTGAATGGCGGAACGGAGCGCTACTTTTCAAAAGACCCGGACCAGGAAACCCTGCAGGATATGTACCAGGCCAGCAGGACCTATGCCACGCCTTTTTTTCTTACCACGCTGATCACTTCCCCGCAGGAAACCATACGTACGGCGTTGGATGCGATCCGCCGTTTTAACGAAGCACAACCCGGAACACTGGGCATGCACCTGGAAGGCCCCTTCATGAACCCGGCAAAAAAAGGAGCGCATGACGAACGGATCATCCGTAAACCCACCGACCGGGAGCTGGATGAGATCATTGAGCTGGGCGGGGGAGTGATACAGGTAATGACCATTGCTCCGGAATGTTTTACCGATGCACAACTGGAACGCCTGCTTAAAACGGATATCGTATTGTCGGCCGGGCATTCGATGATGAACTACGAGCAGGCGCAGCGTTATTTTTCTATGGGAATAAATCTGGTCACGCACCTGTTTAACGCTATGACTCAGTTGGGGCACCGGGAATGCGGGTTGGTAGGAGCCAGTTTTGATAATGATGCCGTGTATGCGCCCATCATACTGGATGGAGGGCATTGCCATTATGCGGCAGCCCGGATCGCCCACCGGCAAAAAAGAGACAAATTGTTCCTCATCAGCGATGCCTCTTTCCTGGGGCGGCAAAAGCCCCGTTTCGACTGGCAGGGGCTGGATATTGAAATGATCGATGGGTATTACCGTGATAAAGCCGGAAGCCTGGCGGGGGCAGCCATCTCTATGCCGGAGGCCATGAAAAATGCCCTGGATTTTGTAGGTGTTCCTCTACAGGAGGCCGTAGAAATGGCTACCAGCCGCCCTGCCCGGGCTATCCGTATGGATGACCGTATCGGTTTTGTAAAAACGGGTTATCCGGCGGTTTTTTCGGTGTTTGACGATGTGCTCACAACCTACGAAACACTGGATCTCTCCTGAGGTGGGGCATGGTCACAGAAGCATTGAAGCGCTGAATTTTTTTCAGGTGTGTTGCGTCGTTGCTCCGATCGTGAAAATATGGGAACACCCGGGCAAACGTCTTTATTACATCTTTGTGTTCCCGGATATTCGTCACAAATGCCTAAGCTTCTGTGTTTCAGTGCTTCTGTGGCATCCCTGCCAGGGAAGGAAAACTCCCTCACAACGGGAATATTTATGTACTTTTGCAGCATAATCAGATGCGAATGGCAATAACTCCAGGACCTCTTTTGCAGCAAGTGAATACACCTGCGGATCTGAAAAAGATACCGGAAGACAAACTTCACGAATTTTGCGATGAACTCAGACAGTACATTATTGATGTGGTAAGTGTACATGGCGGGCATTTTGCGGCCAGCCTGGGAGTGGTGGAACTGACCACTGCATTGCATTATGTGTACAATACACCCGAAGACCTGCTGGTTTGGGACGTAGGCCACCAGGCTTACGGTCACAAGATCATTACCGGCCGCCGGGACCGTTTTGAGACCAACCGTAAATACAACGGGCTAAGCGGGTTTCCAAAAATATCGGAAAGCGAATATGACACTTTTGGTGTGGGACATTCCTCTACCTCTATTTCGGCGGCTTTGGGGATGGCGATTGCCGCAAAATATAAAGGCGAAAAAGAGCGCAAGGTAGTGGCGGTGATCGGCGATGGCTCCATGACGGCGGGGATGGCGTTTGAAGCCATGAACCATGCCGGGGTATCGAATACCGATATGCTGATCATCCTCAATGACAATGGCATTGGCATTGATCCGAACGTTGGTGCGCTGAAGGAATATCTTACAGATATTACCATTTCTCCAAAATACAATAAGTTTAAGGACGATGTATGGAATGCGCTGAATAAACTGCCGGTGGGTAAAACCATTTCCAAGAGCATCGCACATAAGCTGGCGGAAGGATTGAAAGGCATGCTGAACAGCAATTCGAATCTTTTTGAATCGCTGAAGCTGCGGTATTTCGGTCCCATCGACGGGCATAATATCACCAAGCTGGTAGATACTTTAAAGGATCTGAAACAGATCAGCGGCCCCAAGATCCTGCACGTGATCACTACGAAAGGCAAGGGGTATGCGCTGGCTGAAAAAGACCAAACCAAGTGGCATGCACCGGGCCTGTTTGATAAAGTGACGGGAGAAATTATTAAAAAGACTTTTGACACGCCCCAGCCTCCCAAGTACCAGGATGTATTTGGTAAAACGATCATTGAACTGGCAGAAAAAAATGACCGGATCTTTGGAATTACCCCGGCCATGCCATCGGGTGGTTCTTTAAAATATATGATGGAGCAAATGCCCAACCGTGCTTTGGATGTGGGTATTTGTGAGCAACATGCCGTTACGCTCAGCGCAGGCATGGCTACCCAGGGACTGCGGGTTTTTTGTAATATCTATTCCTCCTTTATGCAGCGGGCCTATGATCAGGCCGTGCATGATGTAGCCATTCAGCAGCTGCCGGTGATCTTTTGCTTAGACAGGGCCGGGTTGGTAGGGGATGATGGTCCAACCCATCATGGCTGTTATGATATTGCTTATTTCCGTTGTATTCCCAATATGATCATCAGCGCCCCCATGAATGAGTCGGAGCTGCGGAACCTGATGTACACCGCACAACTGGAAAAGAATGCATTTCCTTTTGTGATCCGTTATCCGCGCGGGGAAGGGGTGATGCCGGAATGGCGCACACCTATGGAAGAAGTTGCCATCGGTAAAGGCCGCCGGTTAAAGGAAGGCAAAGATATCGCCATCCTGAGCTTTGGCCATCCCGGAAATTTTGCAGCGTCCGCTATCCGTACCCTGCACCAGGATGGTATTTTGCCGGGGCATTATGATCTGCGTTTTGCAAAACCCCTGGATGAAGAACTGTTGCATGAAGCCTGTCAGAAATATCCCAAACTGATCACCGTGGAAGACGGTACCGTTATCGGGGGCATTGGAACTGCCGTACTGGAATTTATGGCCGCACATGGCTATAAGAACGAGGTACGGATCCTGGGTATCCCGGACCGCATCGTAGAGCACGGCACACCCAAGGAACTGCACCGGGAATGTGGCTATGATGCAGAGGGCATTGTAACGGCGGTACGGGAAATGATGAACGAGAAAATCACCGTTACAATGGGAGGGGTTAGGGTTTAAGTCGTTGTTTCAGGTTTGAGGTTTCAAGTTTCAGGCGTGCCCGCCGTGGCGGGTTAGATCCGTTTACTACCTGATGATCGATGCTAAAAGCTAAAGGCCTGTTTTAATGTTTAAAGTTCCAGGTTCGATTTCGTTTGATGCTTGGTAAACGGCTGATGGCTAAAAGCTAAAGGCTGAACGCTGAAAGCTGAAAGCTGTTTAAAGTTGGGATCCGGTTCCATGCTTGATGCACATCTCCAATCCCGGTTATATATCATCTGAAGACTGATAACTAAAGACTGGGAACTACCACCTGATGATCGATGCTGAATGCTAAAGGCTGAAGCTGACAGCTTATTTCCACATTCCCACATCTTCAAATTTTCAAATTCCCTCCCCTCAATCGACCTTCTCCTTCGGTGACGCCGAAAGCGGTTGCTTCTTCTGCTCCATTATTGCCGGTTCCACCCGTTTTTGCAGGGAAGAATCTGGTGTGGGTGGTTTTGAGGAATCGGGTCGGCCAGGACTTTGCAGCAACATCTCCCGCTGTACCTGTTTGCGCACATTGCGGAAGATCTCTCCCAGGGTGTCAAATTCTTTGCGGAAGGAGATACCGCCCCCGGTCCGTTTCAGTTTGGCGGCCCCGGTACTGTTGGTGGTCAGGTAATCCAGGTTTTCCCGGTAAAAAAAGTTCAGCCGGATGCTACCGCTCTGGTTCAGCATCCAGGCGGCTGTTACATCGGGTAAAAACTGAACGCTTTGCTGAATGGAGGAGGCCAGCGGCACTTCCATAGAGCTGCCCAGGGAGATCACAAACCGGTCTTTAAACAGGGGTACCAGTATGGCCCCGTTCACATTGGCCTGGTTGATGTCGAAATTATTGCTGGGGGTTGATAAGATATTGCGGTTATAGACCGAACCGTTAAATACGACGCTGACATCGGCGCCCAGGATCTTTGTAAGCTCGTTGTTCAGTTTTTTATTGATCTCGTTAAAGAACAATCCGGATAAGCTGGAAATGGTATTGTAAGTAAATTCATTTACGGTACTTCCAAAATTGGAACCGGTTTCGGGCGGTGCAAAACTATTGAAAACGATGAGATAGGTAACCTGGCGGGTCACCTCGGTTTCATTGGTCTCGATCTGTTGCAGCGCGTTGGTGATATTAAAGTCGTTCCGGTATTTACTGTTCGGATCCAGTTCCAGCCGGAATTTAAAATCGGGCTTCGACAGCAAACCGGTAAGCATGGCCGTTACGTAAACGTTTTCCCGGGTATTGGCATAGGCCTGGTCGATATTGATCTTTGCAAGTGGAGAAAAACTAACCCGTTCTGCCTTGTACTGGGCTTCCAGGTTCAGGTTAGCCCTGATGGGATCGCCCGTCCAGGAAATATAGTTTTCGCCGCCTTTCTTTATTTCAAAAGGTTTTTTAAAGAAGGACTGGAAGGTGTAATTATAACTTCCTTCAGTAATATCAAAACGCCCGTGAATGCTGAGCGGTTCTGTAGAGCCCGAGTGAATGTTCAGGGTGCCGGATCCCCGTCCTTTGATCTCATCCCCCGTAAGGTCGTCCATTACAAATTTCATTTCTACCTTGGGGTTAGCAGTTACGTCCAGGTCGTAGGTGATCTTGCTGGTCTTGTCCCGGTAAACACTGTCGCCGATCACTTCTCCAAATTTCCGTTCTACCAGCCAGTCCGGCATCTGGCCGGCCTTGGAACTGGAGGAGGCAATGGTAAAGGAGCTTTCATCATTACTGGAAGCAATGGCATCTATTTTCATATAGGCATTGTCTTCCTGACCCACCAGTGAAAAGGAACCGGTGGCTCTTACCTTGCCATAGAATGTTTTGTTATCATTATAGGTGGTATTCAACACCTGCACCGGCCGGTTGTTGGCAGCGCCGCGGGTACCGGGTTTACGGGTCGATACGTTCACATCAAAGAACATATTCTTAAAGGAATTATGTGCAATGCTTCCCTGCAGGTAAACCGGGTTGTTGGTGATCGTATCCCTTAAAACGATGCCATCCAGGTTGATGGTGTCTTTCTTTAGCTCAATTTCATTGTCTTCCAGGGCGTAGTAGCATTGGGTAAAGTTTACCCTTAACCCCGCCTTATGTAAACGACCCTTGCCCACAATATTCAGCTGGTCAAAAGGCCCTGTCAGATCAAATTTGCCCGTTACCTCTCCCTGCATATCGGAGAATAAAAAGCCCAGGAACCGGTTGATATATTTTATATCGAAGCTGGTAGCATTAAGCGATATGATATTGCGCTGCTGGCTTTGATGGTCTTTTAAAAAGAGGTTGATGTTAAAGGCCAGGTCTTTTTGCTGCGGGTGCATGGTTTTACCGTTTACCGCTAATTCCATGGTGGCCAGATCAAACACCATCCGGGCCGATATATCGCCCAGGGAATCATTATCAAACCGGATGGCTCTTCCCATAAAATTGTTGGAGATGATCCGCATGTTCTTACCCGGGTTCTCCAGGAGGAAGTCGCCGGAAGCCAATCCTTCCAGCCGGTTATCCGGCACAATGTATTTGGAAATATCTCCCAGGTTCAGATCTTTCAACGTAACCGCAATGTCGTTCCAGCTGCCCACATCCGAGGGCAGGGTGCGGATGCGTATTTCCTGGCTGCTTTCCCGTAATACCAGCTGTCCGTGTGCGGGAACATTCTGCCGGAACTCTAATTCTCCGTTATTCTCAATGTTCCAGGTTTTACCGTTAAGCACAAAGGAGGAGGGCGCAAAATCAATCTTAACCCCATTGCTGTAGGTGCGTACCACGGTATTCAGCCGGGCCTGGTCAAGTCCCGCCGCACCGCCGGAATAGATCATCACCCGGGATACATCATTTTTGGCAGAAATATTAAAGAGCGCCAGCGGCACATTTAAACTATCGCCAATAAGGATATTGGTGGTCCTTCCGGCAAGGGAAAGGCTGTCATAATTACCCCTTCCCGTTAAGGAAACATCATTGAATTTTAAACGGTCGTAACTAAAGAAGGGCACTTCCGCATCCAGCGCCAGGCTGTTGGTAAAGGTATTAATGCTTCCTGTAATGGACGCATTGTTAAGTCCGCCCAGGCTGCTGTCGATAATGGGCGTAAAAGCATCGAAATTATGGGTTTTGATCTCAAAGGAAAATGCCTGCTCTTTAACCGTTCGTGTGGGTGGTTTGATGTAGGCCGGGTAATAACGGTTCAGGAACCCGATAACGGAATTGGGCAGGTCCCGGATATTGTAAATGCCAAAAAGGTCTACCGAAAATTCATTGGAAGCAATATGAAGCCGTTTCTTATCGTCTTCCTGCGAAGAATAAATGGCCAGGGAGTCGAAGGACAGGGGCGCATCATTGCGTACCAGCACCGCATCGGTAACCGTGGCGTGCCCCAGGAAGTCATCAATCGATTTTCCGGTGAACTGGGCATTGATCTTACCCGTAAGCTCAATATTTTCCTGGAAAAGATTGAGTGTTTTGAAACGGATCTTGCGGATATCGGATACAAAATTAAAAGCAGGCGTCGCTTTACTGAAATCCACCAGCCCGTTCAGATCCAGGTCGGCATTGGGATCGCTGATCTTCAGCTTGCCATCAAATACCTTATTATTAATCTCTCCGTCGGCCGTAATGTTCTTGTAACGGTATTGATTAAAATCTACATAATTAACAGCAGCCGAAAGCGCCACGCTTCCGCTGGCCGGGTCAAAGCCGGCTCCTTTTAGTTTGGCATTAAAGCTTACAAAGCCCAGGTCTGCATTCTTTAAAAAGGGACCCAGGTTAAAATTGTCGGTTGATACATTGCCGGAGTATACCGGTTTGCCCGTTTCCGGGAGTTTCATGTTTACATCCGTTTTAACCGTTCCCAATGCAGTACGCAACGTACCATAGGTTACAAAGTCGCGGATAAAGCCGGTATAACTTCCCACAAAGTTCAGGTATTGCAAGCGTGCCAGATCCGGTACGCTTACCTGTTTCAGGGCTGGTGCAAAGGCAAGCGCATCCGCATACGTGGTCCGGAAATCATTGGCTTTAATATCGATAAAGGTTTCATTGATATCGGGCAGCCCGCTCAGCGTGGCATCGCCTGCAAAATAGGTTTGGTTACCGGCCTGTATCTCCAGTTTATGACCCGTGAGGGATGCCACCGGTCCCTTAATATCGCCGCTCAAAATGATCTTCTTTTTCCAGGTACGCATAGCGGGGGCAAAGAAGGCAATATCATCGCTGTTCACATTTGCCTTTTTAAACCGGCCTTCCATATGCACCTCCGAAATATAGTGGTTCATGCTTGAGAAGCTGGTAAACTTCATGCTGTAGTAATCCGTGATCCGGCTGTCGTTCGTCTGCAGATCCAGGTTATTAAAGGTGATCTCCCGGGGTGTGACCTTGGCATTGGCGGCCAGTTTTTTTACCATCAGCCCGCTTCTTTCTGTTGTTGTGAGGTCGATCTGTGTGGTAATGGTATCCATCCACCAGCGCACTTTCCGGAGGTTGATATCGATCTTTGCAAATTCAATATGCCGGCCATCAAATACGCCGGGATCCGGAGGGATGGTATCATTATCCGTTTTAAAGGTTCCGTTGTTGATTTCAATATGGCCGGCTTTTACTTCCCAGCGGCCGCCGTTCCATTCCAGTTCCTGCGGATGGGGCGTTTTCATTTTCACCGGTTTTGCAGGGGCCTCGTCCCGGGTTTCCGTTGCCGGTTTATTCCCGTCATAGGATCGCAGGGCTACATAGGGCTTGTTGATGACCAGGGCGTTGATATCGATCAGCTTCCGGTCGAAGTCGATGTTTTTTGGATCCACATGCAGCGAGGTCAGTGAAAACGTAAGGTCTTCACCCGTCCAGGCATCCTTTTTCCTGAACAGGATGTTCCGGAGATCTACTTTCCGGAAAGCAATATTAATGGCACCCTCTTTCTTGGGCGTTTTGCTTGCCGGTGTACTGAAATAATCCAGCAGGAACTGGTGCCGCCAAACAGAATCGGTACGCTGCAGCTGGATGTAGGCATCGGTAAGCCCGATGTATTTGAGCTCGATATTCTTTTTAAGAAAAAACCAATCGGTGATATTAACGGTGATCTCCCCGGCGCTAAGGATGGTATCCTTCTGCCGGTCTTCCACCAGCACCCCTTGCAAATGCATTTTATTAAACAGGGAAAAATCAACGTGGCGGATATCGATCCGGGTCTGGAGGTCTTTAGACAACCGTTTTGTTACCTTGCTGATGAGCCAGTTCTGAACACCGGGGGTTTGCAAGGCCAGCCACAGGATAATTACAAGGCCTAAAAGGCTCCCTGTAACAATGAGTAATATCTTTTTTAATTTCTTCAGTAAACTATCGAATTAAAATATTGGTAAAAGTACTTTATTCATGGAGTACGTACAAATTTGCGGGTGATCTCTGTTTAATTTTATATTTTTAGTTAAGAAGATCCGGAATCGATGAGGAAATGATGTTCTGTGTCGGACCGTATATTTAAATATCAGGTATGCGTAAACTACTGTGTGTGATGGTGCTTTTTTTGATGGCAGGGGTAGCCGGAGCCCAGCAATTTGGAGGAAATCCTCCATCTGTAAAATGGCGCCAAATAAGTACAGATACCGTCCGGGTAATTTACCCGGGAGGGCTGGATTCAACAGCGAACCGTATTGCAGCCATCGTGCACCGGGTGGCAGCGATGAACGCACATCCTTTAGGAAAACGGGTAAAGAAGATCGATATTGTGTTGCAGTCTCAGCCGGTGACGTCTAACGGGTATGTGAGCCTGGGACCTTTCCGGAGTGAGTTTTACCTCACTCCGCCATCGGATAATTTTGACCAGGGCAGCCTGCACTGGCCCGATCAGCTGGCCCTGCACGAGTACCGGCATGTGGAGCAATACAATAATTTTAACCGCGGCCTCAGCAGGGTGATGAAAACGCTTTTTGGCCAGGAGGGGTATGCAGTGGCCATCAACACTGCGGTGCCTAACTGGTTCTTTGAAGGAGATGCGGTGTACCAGGAAACCAGCCTGTCGGCACAGGGCAGGGGACGCATGCCTTCTTTTCTGCAGCCGTTTCCGGCTTTATGGAACGATGGAAAGCAATACAGCTGGATGAAGCTGAGAAATGGCTCCTTTAAAGATTATGTACCCAATCATTACGACCTGGGTTACCTGCTCACCAACTATGGCTATGCTACCTATGGAGCAGATTTTTGGGGTAAGGTTACCTCCGAAGCTGCGGCTTACCGCGGATTGTTTTATCCCATGCAACAGGCCATTAAACGCAATACCGGGCTGCCGTATAAAAAGTTTGTTGCAAACGCATTTGATTTTTATAAAGATCGCTATGGGCTGCACCAACCAGGTGTCTTTACCGATACCAGTGTGCACGCCGTTTTCCCGGTAGATTATCAAACATTGACCCAATATTATTATCCGCAGCAGATCGGCAGCGATTCTTTATTGTATTTAAAACTGTCGAATAAAAAACGGCCGGCTTTTTATGTGCTGGATCAGCATGGGGAACATTTGTTGCGGTACAGGGACATCAGCGGCGAACGGCAGTTTAGTTATGCCAATGGCCGCATTGTATATGCTGCAGTAGAAACTGATCCGCGTTGGACCTGGCGCACCTATAGCGTGCTCCGGGTATTGGACCTGGCATCGGGTGTACAGAAAAAGATCTCGAAAAAGACCCGGTATTTTTCTCCGGATATTTCGGCGGATGGCCGGCAGATAGTGGCCAATAAAGTAGACCTGAAAGGGCGGTCCTCGCTGGTGGTGCTGAATACCGCCGACGGTTCCGTGCTGCGGGAATTTTCCGATCCGGGGATTGATTATTTTGCCAACCCTAAAATAAAGGACGCCGAAACGGTGATAGCCGCCATACGGCAAAGGGATGGGCAGGTTTACATCGGCCTGGTGGATTTTAAAGGAAACCGGGTGGAACCGGTAACGCCTCCCGGCTTTAAAACGGTGGGACAAATCAGCCTTTCAAATGATACGGTATATTTTATCGGTGCTTCGGGCTTAACCAATGCGGTTTTTTCGGTAGATCTGTCTACCAGGGTACTGCGCAAACTGGAAAATGGCAAGGGCAACCGGTATTTTGTAAACGCTGGTTTTGGACAACTCAACTGGGCCGCTTTTACTGCGGACGGGTATCAACTCCGCCATTTAAACACCGGGGATGCATCGTGGACAACCCTCAGCCCGGAAGCATTTGCCGCGGAAACAACCGGTATCGTAAAAGATTCGGTGCCGCCGAAAGACGGGCCTTTAGCGCAGGAGGATATCAGGATGCCGGCTTCAAAAAAATATGCCCAATTGACAAGGCCGTTTAATGTTCACAGCTGGCGGCCAAATTATGAGGATCCGGAATTCAGCTTCACGCTGTATGGCAACAATACACTCAACACCACCCAAACACAGGTTTATTATTTATACAATGAAAATGACCGTACGCATGCAGTTGGCGGTAATACGACCTATGCGGGGCTCTTCCCGTATATTGGCCTGGGAACACAGTATACGTTTAACCGGAAGCAGCAGGTGCAAAAGAAGCTGCGGGAATGGGATCAATGGGACAATTATCTATCATTAACCGTTCCCCTGGGTTGGAACCACGGACGGGAGTTCCGTTTTTTAACGATAGGTACCAATGCCGGTTACCGGTGGGATCTGGCGAAAGGCGTGAACCAGGCAACATTTCCTTCTTCCAGTTTTGGATACATGGCGCATAGCCTGAGCCTGGGCACCCAGGTGCAGCGGGCTGTACAGGATATTTATCCACGTTGGGGTTTTAATGTAAACGCGCAGTACCGCTATGCGGTGAATAAATGGAACAGCCAGCAATTGTTTACGCGGGCAACGGCCTACCTGCCGGGGCTCTTCCCGGCACAGAGCCTGGTATTGTCTGCCGCTTACCAGCAGGCGTCCCTGAAATACCGCATCTTTTCGAGCCGGATCAATGTTGCCCGTGGGTTTAATAGCGTCGACTCTGCGCGGGAAGCCACCCTTAGTGCTGCGTATCATCTGCCGCTTTGGTATCCGGACTGGGGCTTTGGCAATATCTGTTACCTGCAACGGGTGCGGGGCGCTGCTTTTTATGATTATACTGCTGTTGGGGGTACTCGTCCCGGGTTTCAGCAACGGCTGCAAAGCGCCGGTGCCGAATTTTTTGTAGATACACAATGGTGGAACCAGCACCCGCTTAGTTTTGGCTTCCGTGCCGGGCGGCTGCTTACAAAAGACCTGGTAAAGCCGGGACAAAGCTGGTTTTATGAATTTATACTTCCGGTAAGTATTATCCCCAGATAGCCGGCAACGGTTTAAATATCGATTTAGTGCGGCTTCAGCAAAATAACTCCACAGACTTATCCGTTGTTTTCAGACTGCTATCGTAACCGAAAGCAAGGCTCGATTGATTTTCTGCGCCTCTCTGCGAAAAGATCAGCGAAAATCTGCGGGAAATAAGACCTCCTGGTTTAATAAACTACACCAACCCTTCAGGTGCCGGCCAGCGCCTTTTTGGCCTGACGGGCATGCCGCTCATTGTGATAAACAACAAAGCGCAGGGTGTCGCCCAGCTTTAAACGGATCAGTTTAGAAAGACTGGTTCCGGTTTTTTCTTTTCCCAGATCTACCTGCTGCGCCTTTTTCAGCAGTTCGGTCAGCTGTTGCTGGTTATGGATGAATGTGGTAAGTACAGAACGGTCCAGTGATGCATCCTGTGTATTCATAGGCCTGGGGGTCTTCATGGTTTTTACGGAAGTATCGGGGTGAATGACTTTTGAAAAATAATTACCCAACCGCCCTGGTTTGTAAGCAGCCGACGGTTTGGACCGGGCATTCCGGATGCAGGTTTGAATGGCATCCAGGTAATAGGCACTGTACCGGTTCAGGTGTTCGATGCATTCCAGCGCATTCCAGCCTCCGGAAGCCGGTCTCCTGGTAAGCGTGGTATCGGGTAATGTGTGCAGGGTTTCGGCAAAGCGGATATGCTCTTTAGAAAGCCCGGTTAAAGCATCCAGCAGAGGTTGGGATTGAATGGTCATCTTTTTTTTACAAAGTTCTGCCGGCGGAAATAAAAAAGTATTGATAAATATCAATGTTTTTTGAGGCGTGAAAGCGTTTCCGGGCTCATACGCAGGTAATTGGCGATATGCCGGTTAGAGATCTCCTGGAAGAGCCGCGGGCTGCGCTGCAACAGCCGTTGGTAGCGTTCTGTTGGTGTAATTGTAAGAATGTCTTTCTCCCGTTCCAGGAGTTGTAGTACGAGCTCTTCCAGCATTCCGAGCCAGATGCGGAGATGGGCAGGGTCCTGTTCCAGAAATTGTTGCAATGCGGCTTTTGTGAGCACCGTAAGGGTTGTTTTCTTCAGGGCCTGCATGCTGTATGCCGTCGGCTTCCCGGAAAAAAAAGCATCCATAAATACCACAATATCCCCCTGGTATCCAAAGCGGATGTTTTGTTCTGCATCCCCGTCTTCTGTAAACATGCGGATGGTTCCGCTTTCTACAAAATAAATATGGGTATCGCAGTTGTTTTTAGGAAGCAGCAATGCATTCCGCTTCAGCACCCGTTTTTGAGCACGCGGCTCAAACGCCTGTATCTTATGGATCAGTTCAATTGGTTTCATGCCTTCCTGTTGTTATAAGCACTGCATGTATCGATGCCGCAGTTGTATGCATCTCCGGCTGTTGCAAAGATGCGTACAATATCTGAGGATCCCGAATGGAAATAAGGCATAACTGTTATAAAAAACGCTGTAAAAGACTAAGATCCGGAAGGCGACGCAGTGGCTTATGTTTTTACCAGGTGTATGCACAACTGTTGAAACGGATCTTGTTATTTAACAGGGATTTTCTGCGGGTCAGTGCCGCGGATATAGATAACCGGCTTGTTTTCTTCCTCAGGAGGTGCATCCCTGCGAAGCCGGCCTTGAAGCGTGGTTCGGATATTGGCCGCCGGATTTGTAACGATTCTTACAATTTTCAATTGCTTATACAAGGTGTCGATGTAGCCGAAACGGTTGATGTCTTCTATATAGACCTGTACCGGTTTTGAGGTATCTAACCGGTAGTGTATAGGGTCTTCGATCAGTTTGTTATCCACCATCACCAGGGTATGGGGAGTGAGTGTTATTTGGCGGAGTAACAGGATGTTTACTACGGGAAGATAGCGCCGGGGATCTTTCGTGGTGATGAGGACCAAACCACCGGCAGCATCTTTGCCAAAACGGGCGGCAGTGCTGATGGCATCCTGTCCTTTTAATACCGTGATGGATTCAATGTCCTCGGGCCTTAGATTGCTCATGTTTTCGACAATTGTCGAGTCAACAATAAAAAGCGGTTGATTGGCCGATGAATCCCGGTGGGCGGGGGATTGTGCAAACAAGGGTGTTGTTCCAATGATTACGTTGATTAAAAATGCCAGGCACCGTTTCATTATCTATGTTTTTATATTGAAAAAGTATTTCTGTAAAGATGCTATGCGCCGGCTTTTTACACAAAACCATCCGGGAAATTTAGTCCCTGGCAATTACCGAAAGCCCGTGCTTGATCTTGTTGGCCTGATGTAAGAGATCTGCCCGTTCATTACTGATGATGGTTACATGGCCCATTTTACGTCCGGGTTTGGTTTGCCGTTTACCATACAGGTGAAAAAAAGCGTTTTCAATTTTCAGCATTTCGTCCAGCCCTTCATAAACCGCATCGCCGGAATATCCTTCTTTGCCGATGATATTGAGCATTACAGAAGGAAGCACGGCATCGGTGCTGCCCAGCGGATAGTTGAGCAGGATCCGCCAAACCATATCAAACTGTGAGCTGTAATGCGCTTCTATCGTATGATGCCCGCTGTTGTGTACGCGCGGTGCCGTTTCATTTACCAGCACTTCTCCGCCCGGTGTTACAAACAGCTCTACCGCGAAAATGCCGGGGGAATTGAAATTCTTTACGGTAGTGAGGGCAATGGCCTCTGCTTTCCAATAGGTTTTTTCTTCAATTTCAGCCGGGCATAATTGAAAATCGAGCAGGTTCAGGGTCTTGTCAAACACCATCTGCACCGCAGGGTAAATCGCTATTTCACCCGACTGCCCCACAGCGATCATCATGGCGATCTCTTTTTCCACATCCACCAGTTTTTCCAGCACGGAGAGGGCGTCAAACCCTTTGGGCACATCGGCCTCGTTGTTGATGATCTGCACGCCGCGTCCGTCGTATCCGCCTTCGGCAATTTTATGTACGGCGGGGAAAAAGGCCTGCTGTTCTGCCAGTTCCTGGATGTTGTGCGTAAGCAGGTAGGGTGAGGTAGGGATCTGGTGATCTGTATAGTATTTTTTTTGCGTGGCTTTGTTCCGGATCGTACGCAGTACCGAAGGGTGCGGGATCACCTTCACGCCCTCTTTCTCCAGGGCTTCCAGGGCTTCCACATTTACATTTTCGATTTCAATGGTGAGGGCATCCAAACCCTTTCCGAAATTGTAAACAGCTTCATAATCCCTGATATCTCCTTTAACAAAATGATGGCAGAGATGCGCTGCCGGGGCATGGGCGTCATTTTCCAGTACATATGTTTCTACGGGATAGTTTGCCGCCGCCTGCAACAACATTCTTCCTAACTGGCCACCGCCAAGAATACCTACTTTTTGCATGGCGCAAAGATAGGGAGTTTGCGAATCGGGATAAGAGAAAGAAGATTGAATGCTGAAAGCTGAAAGCGGGCAGTTTTCCAGGGTCTGACGGGCAGGTTCAAGGCTTCAGCCCAGGGTGGGTTTAAGGCGACAGGAAGACTTGAGGGATCGTGGGATCTTGTTCCGGGTTTAACGTTCCTGATTGCTCCTTGATACCTGGCTGAAAGCTAAAAGCTGAATGCCTGCTCCTGGTTAGATGCCGGTTCATGCTTGATGTGGAATCTCCACCGGGAAAAAGATCATCGAATATGTCCGGGTCGTCATTTTCACATTTTCACATTTCCACATTTCCATATTTCCACATTTTCAAATTCCATAGTGTTCAAGGCCAGATTCCGTTTGATACTGATGCATCAATGTTAAAAGTTGAACGCTGCCCACCCGTCTTTAAAATATGATTACTTTAGCGCAAAAATGAATCTATGCGTTTAAATTATACGACAGTGGCACCCGAGGGATACCGGACATTGCTGGCCATGTACGGGTACCTGAGCAAAACAGCGCTGGCTCCCGCTCTTTTACACCTGGTGTATTTACGTGTTTCGCAGATAAACGGATGCCCTTACTGTGTAGACCTGCATTGGAAGGATGCCATTCAGGTCGGCGAGGAGCCGCGAAAACTGAACGGTGTTTCAAACTGGAAATATATGCCTTTCTTTACCCCGTTGGAAAAGGCGGCCCTGGCTTATGCAGAGGCCATAACGCTTTTGCCCGGACAGGAAGTGAGCGATGCCGTTTATAATGAGGCACGCCAGCACTTTCAGGATAAAGACCTGGTTGATCTGGGACTTGCCATTGCACATATGAATATGCTTAACCGGGTAGCTATCACTTTTCATAAAGTGCCGGAATAACAAAGCCTGGTACCGGCGGACGGATTATGCTGCGTTTTCTGCCTGTGTTATGGATCAGCATGACATTCGCTGCGTAAACGATCCGGGCTGCAAAATCATCCGGACGTGCGGATAAGGTGATGACAATCACTCCGGCCGTCATCCTGAGATATTATCCCGGACTTGTTCCGGAATCTGTTCCTGTTCCGGGATCATGTGGTAGATGCCGGAAAATGCCTGCTGAAGGCTGGATGGAACTGCCCGGTATGGACAAATAATCCTTTCAGCTTCCGGAACGGGCCCGCCTGCTGCAGGCAGCTCCGGAAGCTGAAGGAAAGGTGGCTGCGAACCCCTGGAACGCGCATACAGGCACGTCTAAGTTCTTACTACTTTCGGCCTATAACTTATTGGTGCCCCGGTTCTCCTTATCCAGGCTCTGAATGTTTTTTAACTGGTCTGCCTGTATAAGATTTACATAATCCCAGAAGGCGGCAACACAAACGATCTTCCACTGACCGTTTTGTTTTTCCATTACGCGCACTTCTTTACTGTGCCTGAAATTGCCATCCTTATTACTGTTGTACTGGTCCCATGTTAAGTAACAGGCGTCCTTGCCATAGAATTTGAATGTGATCCGTCTTCGTTCCACAATAGGGTGGCTGCCGGTTTGGGGCTCCGGGTTATCGTGAATGTACCGGCCTACAGAACTGTCGATACCCGGCCAGCCAACGCTGGCATCAAACGTGCCGTCCCGGTTGCTCCATGCCTGAAAGGCATAATCTTCGTGCGCGTAGGTAGACTTCCATCCATCGTAGTCACGGGCGAAGAAAGAGCGCGTCTCTTTTTCGATGGTGGCCATAATGGAATCTTTATCCGCCTGTAGTGTTTTTTCGGTTTGTCCCTTTCCTTCTGCTCCGGACGAGCAACGGGTAAAAAAAGTGGAAATAAAAAGAAGAAATACAGCGCTCAAAAGAATGCAGTTGTTCATCCGTGGCATTGAAATGAGCTTTCCGAATTGTTTGTTAGGGGGAACCCCCGGATGCTGGAACATAACGACAAGTTTTATTTTTGAAACAAATTCCTGTCCTCATCAAAATCCATTGCATAAGCCGTTTTTGAAAAAGCGGCTTTGTTACAGTAAGTTACTTCAAAAAAAGCTGTTTTCCATAGAATAAGGGTAATTTATTTTTACAGCCATGCTATCAGAATGTTCCCTGGTGCTCAAAAAAAAGAGCGGGCTGCAGCCCGCTCTTTTCTATAATGTGAACCTTACTGGTCATAGATCGTTTGGCATCCGAAGAACGCTTAAAGCCGCTTCAGGATCTCTTCCCCGATGGCATCGGTGCCCAGGATCATGTCTTTCGGAGTGGAAGCATCTGCAATATCCCCGGTGCGGAACCCGGCTTTCAATACCTGGTCTACGGCATTGATCACATCCTCGCTTTCCTGTTTCAAACCAAAAGAAATATCCAGTAACAGCGCTGCAGATAATACAGAAGCCATGGGGTTGGCAACACCCTTTCCGGTGATATCGTGGGCAGAACCATGGATGGGCTCATAAACCCCGGTACCGTCGCCAATAGAAGCAGAGGCCAGCATGCCCATGGAACCGGCGATCTGAGAGGCTTCATCGGTAAGGATGTCTCCAAACAGGTTGGCCGTAACCACCACGTCAAAACGTTTGGGGTCTTTGATCAGTAACATCGCTGTAGCATCTACAAACTGGTGCTCTACGGTTACTTCAGGATATTCTTTAGCTACCTGTTGTACCACTTCGCGCCAAAGACGGCTGGTTTCAATCACGTTGGCTTTATCTACCGAGCACAATTTTTTGCCGCGTGTCATGGCCGCTTCAAACGCTTTACGGGCAATACGCTCTACCTCAAAGCGACTGTATTGTGCAACGTCAAAAGCGGTGTCGCCGTTGTCTTTGCGGCCTTTTTCGCCAAAGTAGATATCGCCGGTGAGCTCGCGAAAGAACAGGATATCGGCACCTTTCAGGATTTCCGGTTTAATGCTGGAAGCCCCCAGAAGCTCATCAAAAAGTTTGATCGGGCGCAGGTTGGCATACAATCCCAGCTCTTTGCGCATTTTCAGCAAACCCTGTTCGGGGCGTACTTTGGCAGACGGATCGTTATCGTATTTAGGATGACCCACAGCACCAAACAGCACGGCATCCGATTTTTTCATTTTCTCCAGGCTCTCGTCCGGTAACGGGTTGCCGGTAGCTTCGATGGCTGCATGGCCGATCAGCGCTTCATCATAAGTGAATTCATGACCGTATTTTTCAGCGATCTTATCCAGCACTTTTTTACCTACAGCGGTTACTTCCTGTCCGATCCCGTCTCCGGGTACAATGAGAATATTCTTTTTCATGCGTCTTTTTTATTTGATTTCTACCGGCTGCCGCAGCACATTAGAGAATTTCTAAAAAGCTGTCCAGGCGGCCCCCTAAGATACTGGATAGCCGTTTATTTTTTCAAAAAAATGAAGATGAATTTTCCAGCGGTGATTACTGCGGATGTGTTGGGAACTCCGCCGGCGGAAGATGGAATTACGTATCACTGCCATTCTTACCCGTTTCAAAGCCTGTTTGGGCTGCTTGCGTGGTTTTTATTTTTCCTGTCTGCCGGAGTTTTTCATTTTTACAGCTGAAAAAATAAAAAGTATTTTATGAAAATCCGAACAAAACATATGCGGAGTTGGCTGTACACAGCCGTGGTTGCCTTGCTTGTTGTGGCTGCCGGCTGTAAAAAGGGCGATGTTGGTTCTTCAGGCCCGGCGGGCCCTGCAGGTGCTACCGGTGTACAGGGCGTGCAAGGCATTCCCGGAACAAATGGTTCCAAATTTTACAGCGGCGCCGGTATTCCAGATGCGGCGCTGGGCACATTAACCGATATGTACCTGGATATGGGCAGCTCAAAACTCTACGGTCCCAAAACAGCGGCGGGTTGGGGTACGCCGGTTGATCTTAAAGGCTATACCGGTGCTGTGGGTGCAACCGGAGCCACCGGGAGCAACGGCGCTACGGGTAATACCGGCGCCACCGGGAACATTGGTGCCACCGGCAGTACCGGTGCAACGGGTAACACGGGCGCTACGGGGAGTACAGGAATACCCGGCGCTGTTGGTGCAACGGGTGTTACCGGTGCCACCGGAAAAACGGGCGCCACTGGAAATACCGGTGCAACGGGCGTTGCGGGCAGCCGGATTTTGTCTGGTAATGGCGCGCCAGCATCTGATCTCGGTGCATTGGGCGATTATTATCTCGACAACCTAACGGCATTTTTATATGGCCCGAAAACGGGCAATGGCTGGGGAATAGCTCCCATCAGTTTAAAGGGCCCCAAGGGTGACGCCGGAGGGGGAACAACTGTAATGGCTAAATCGATGGGTATTACCAATGTGCAATGGGTGTGGTCAACTACTTTTTGGTTTTCTACATCACAGGCTGGAGCCACGGGCAAAACGACCCGTTATGTAGATATTGCAGAGCCGCTGATTACCCAGGAGTTGATCGATCATGGAGCAATACAGCTTTATTTTTCAAACTATATAATGACCACTCCTTACCGGTGCACAAGTCTTCCGTTTACGATGCAATCCTTTAATGAAAAATACACGTATAATATATGCTATGAATATTTTGTGGGGGGTATCCGGTTGCATTATTTCTTTGCAGGTTTACCGGGTTATGTACCGGCTGATCTTCCGGATCTGTCGAAATACATCATTCCGACCTATACCTTTAAATATGTATTGATTCCCGGTACCCAAATTGCCTACCACAAAAACATTGATCTTAAAAATTACGATGCGGTAAAAGCAGCCTACCGGATTACAGACTAGCATATATTTTAGAATAAGGATCATGTGGGGTGCAACCGCTATTTATGACAAAGGAACAAATTATACTTATTAAGCGAACCTGGAAATTATTCCGTTTTGTTGCTCCGACAGCGGTGGGGAACGCCTTTTACGGGAAGCTGTTTGCAGACAGTCCCGGTTTAAGAAAACTGTTTCCTGCAGATATGGAGGGGCAATACCGCAAGTTGAATGTGTCTCTGAATGTACTGGTAGCGCGCCTGGAAAAAAAAGAAGAAATCGCCGGCTACCTTGCTGCACTGGCAAAGCGCCATACAGGGTACGGCGTAAAGGAAGAACATTATGTACTGGTGGGGAATGCCCTGTTGTGGATGCTGCGGCAGGGGCTGGGTAAAGACTGGAACAACGAGGTGGCAGCTGCCTGGGAAGCCTGCTACAGGGAGGTAGCGGATATTATGATACACTATTGCTGAGTACAGACCCGCTCTTTCAAAGGGATTAAAAATATGAGAGAAACACCTGTAAGGCTGCTCCGTAACCGGAGTGGCTTTCTCATTTCCGGCAGGGGAGTCCTTATGCTTTCTGTCTTTGCAGGTTAGGTTTTAACTGCAAGGAAGAAGGTATTATACACTATGTGAGATCTTCCGTTCTCCCTGAAGTTTGGAGGCTTAAAGCTGATGGCTGAAGGCTACGGAGCGATTCCCTATACCAGGTTCAGCATTTTCTGAGTAGCTTTTATTGCCGCAACGGTTTGATCGCTATCCAGACCGGTGGTAGTAAACTCGCGTCCGTTATGTGTCCAGGTAATAATAGTTTCGCAAAGCGCGTCGGATTTTCCACCCGGGGGGATGCGCACAATATAATCGGTAAGTTTTGCCAGCGGCAGTTTTTTCTGTGTATAGATCTTACGGAGGGCGTTCATAAACGCATCGTACTGCCCGTCGCCCTGTGCGTTCTCTTCAACAACGCCGTCTTCAAACCGGATACGGACGGTAGTAGAGGGGCGCATATTCTTTGAATGGGTCAGCACATAGTCTTCCACATGTACTTTTTCTGCTGCCGTATTGCTGTCGAGTACATCGGAAATAATAAACGGCAGGTCATCCTGCGTTACGGTTTCTTTTTTATCACCCAGTTCAATGATACGCTGGGTTACTTTTTTTAAATCTTCATCTGATAGTTGTATACCCAGTTGCTGCAGGTTGTTTTCAATATTGGCTTTGCCGGAAGTTTTACCCAGGGCGTATTTCCGTTTACGGCCAAACCGTTCGGGCATCAGGTCGTTATAATACAGGTTTTTTTTCTTGTCGCCGTCTGCATGAATGCCGGCTGTTTGTGTAAATACATTTTCACCTACCACGGGTTTATTCGGCGATACCCGGAAGCCGGAAAAAGCTTCTACCAGTTTACTGATCTTGTAAAGCGCTTTTTCATTTACGGAGGTTTTTACATCTTTCTGAAAATCGTTCAATACGGCTACAATGCTGGCCAGCGGTGTATTCCCTGCCCGTTCACCCATGCCGTTAATGGTAAGGTGCAGGCCCCGGGCGCCTGCTTTTACAGCTTCCAATGCATTGGCTACACCCAGGTCATAGTCGTTATGTCCGTGAAAGTCGAAATGCAGCTGCGGATAGCGTTGCGTGATCTCCGCGATATACGCATAGGTCTCCGATGGAATTAAAATACCCAGCGTGTCGGGCAGTAATACGCGTTTGATGGGTTGTTTGGCAATAAAGTCGAGGTACTGAAATACATATTCTTTAGAGTTGCGCATCCCGTTGCTCCAGTCTTCCAGGTACACGTTACAGTCGATCCCTTTTTTCTGCGCTTTTTTGATAACGGCTGCAATATCCTTAAAATGCTCCTCCGGTGTTTTTTTGAGCTGATGGGTCAGGTGGTTCAGGGAACCCTTGGTGAGGATATTCATCACGGTGGCACCGGCTTTTTCCACCCAGTTGATGGATGTATCACCATCAACAAAGGTCAGTACTTCAATCTTGTGCAGGTGCCCGTTCTCCCTGGCCCAGTCGGTAATGCGTTTTACCGCCTGGAATTCGCCTTCGGAAACGCGGGCGGATGCGATCTCGATCCGGTCCACTTTTACTTCGGTTAAAAGCAGTTGGGCAAGGGTTAATTTTTCCGTTGCTGAAAAAGATACGCCGCTGGTTTGTTCTCCATCCCGCAGCGTTGTGTCCATTATTTCAATCGATCGTTGTTTCATTTTTCCGGTGTGTTACCCGTAAGCCCGCTGGTATGGCCGGCCCGGTGAGGAATGTGCTAAATGATCGTGTCATGCTGCGTTTAACGAAGCATGACACGATGTTATAACTGCCTTTAACAGGCTTTATTAATAAAGGCTTTTATCTGCAAAAGCGCTGATGTTTTCTTTCATGGACTGCAGGTAGTCGATATCGTCGAAGCCGTTCATCATATTGTGCTTTTTATAGCCATTGATATCGAAGCTTTCTTTGTCGCCGGTTGCCAGGATGGTAACGGTTTGCTCAGGGAGATTTACCTCGATTTCCGTTTTGGGATCGGCTTCAATGGCCCGGAATATTTTATCAACAAAGGCCTCACTTACGGTTACCGGCAATAATCCAATGTTCAGGGAGTTTCCTTTAAAGATATCTGCAAAAAAGCTGGAGATCACACAGCGGAACCCGTAATCGTAAATAGCCCAGGCCGCATGCTCGCGGCTGCTGCCACTGCCGAAGTTTTTACCGCCTACCAGGATCTTCCCGGAGTAAATGGGGTTATTTAAAACAAAGTCCTGCTTGGGTGTATCGTCGTTATTATAACGCCAGTCGCGAAACAGGTTATCTCCAAAGCCTTTGCGTTCCGTGGCTTTCAGGAAGCGGGCAGGAATGATTTGGTCGGTATCCACATTCTCGATGGGTAAGGGAACTGCTGTGGATGTTAATACTGTAAATTTATCGTATGCCATTTTTGAATTTCTGATTTGAGATTTCTGATTTTTTTGAACTGTCCTTTAATGCTGCCGTTTATTGTGCAGCTGAAGTGTGCGACGCAACGCAGCTGATAGTAGTATTGATGTTGGGTACATAATAACTATTGACCATTGCCTGTTAACCATTCACTTCCTCCATCAACTCGCGCGGGTCGGTTACCACACCGGTTACTGCCACTGCAGCCGCTACGAAAGGACTGGCCAGCAGTGTGCGGGCGCCGGGTCCCTGGCGGCCTTCGAAGTTGCGGTTGCTGGTGCTTACCGCGTACTTGCCGGCCGGGATCTTATCTTCGTTCATTGCCAGACAGGCGGAACAGCCGGGCTGGCGCAGTTCGAAACCGGCCTCATTTAATATGTCAAGAATGCCTTCTTCTTTGATCTGCGCTTCTACGATATGCGAACCAGGCACCAGCCATGCGGTGATATTGTCTGCTTTCTTTTTGCCTTTTACGATGGATGCAAAGGCCCGGAAATCTTCGATGCGTCCGTTGGTACAGCTGCCCAGGAATACATAATCGATCTTTTTGCCCAATATGGCGTCACCTTCTGCAAAATCCATATAGGCCAGGGATTTCTTATAGGAAGCTTCCCCGTCTTTTACTTCGGATGCCTTGGGTATATGGTTGGTGATACCGGTTCCCAGCCCGGGGTTGGTACCATAAGTGATCTGGGGTTCGATATTGGCTGCGTCAAAATGAAGTTCCCGGTCAAACACTGCTGTATCATCAGTTTTCAGGGTTTTCCAATAGGCGAGTGCTGTATCCCAGTCTGCACCTTTGGGCGCTTTATCTTTTCCGTTGATATAGTCAAAAGTGGTTTGGTCCGGGGCAATCATACCGCCGCGGGCCCCCATTTCGATGCTCATATTGCAAACGGTCATCCGGCCTTCCATGCTCATATTTTCAAATACTTCACCGGCATATTCTACAAAGTAACCGGTGGCGCCGCTGGCGGTTATTTGCGAAATCATATAGAGGGCCACGTCTTTTGGCAGCACGCCTTTGCCCAGTTTGCCATTGATGGTAATGCGCATCTTTTTGGGTTTGGGCTGCATAATACACTGAGAGGAGAGCACCATTTCTACTTCCGAGGTTCCGATACCAAATGCGATACTTCCAAAGGCTCCGTGAGTAGAGGTATGTGAGTCGCCGCAAACAATGGTCATGCCCGGCTGGGTGATTCCGTTTTCAGGTCCTACCACGTGCACAATCCCGTTCTTGGGGCTTCCCAGTGCCCACAGGGAAATACCCCACTTGGCAGCATTGCTGGAGAGTGCGGCCAGCTGGTTTGCCGATAACGGATCTTTTACCGGCTGATCCTGGTTCATTGTCGGCGTATTATGATCGGCTGTGGCAAATGTACGCTGGGGGTACATTACCGGAATCCCTCTTTGTTCCAGACCAAGAAAGGCCACCGGACTGGTTACTTCATGAATAAAATGACGATCGATAAACAGTACATCGGGGCCATCTTCAATATGGCGTACCACGTGGGCATCCCACACCTTATCAAACAAAGTAGTCGCGTTGCTCATTATAAAACTTGTATTGTTATTTAAATATATCCAATTGAATGCCTGTAAAATTAGACAAATTTTTAATGGAAAGGTGCAATACAGGGCGTCTATTTAGCAAACAGTACTGTGGACTTGAATTTTTGGAAAATGTAAAATCTTTTCCGGTTTAAAAATTTGAAGATTCAAGGAGTTGAAACAGTGGATTTGTTTTTGGTGTTTGATTATCAGTTGTTTGTGCTCTTATTGGGCGCTGATTTCTTTTACAATGCGGCACGTCAGGCGCCCGGTCTGCCCGTTTTGGATAGCGTATTGAGCCCCGAAATAAGTTGGAGTCCCCGGTGATAAACAGGGGCGCCGAAAGACTTTGGCCGGCTAATTTATAGAGGAACCGGCTGCTGGAAATTGCCCTTATCCAATAGGGAAGAGCGGTTGTTTTTGTCCTGGATGGAGTGCCGACCTTTACCAGAAAAAGTGACAGGCAAGAAGTGTAATGAGAAAGACTGCAGCAAGGAAGACGTCTAATGGAAAGTTCTTCAAACGGGCCGTTCCGTTTTCATTCAGGGATACATAGGCGATCAAGGCGATGATGACCAGACCGGTGATCAGGCAGGTGACCATTAGCTGGTTGGAATCTTCAACTTCTTTGTGGTATCTGCAGGAACCGGATAAAAACTGCACACTGTCTTTCGATAAGCCATAAAGGGTGGATGTATTGCTGTACCAATGAGACGCTTTAAAATTTTTATAATCCGTTTCCGTGATTTCAATAGATGCGATGGCTCCCTTTTCAAAATTACCGGTTATAGCCCAGTGATTGACACATCTTAATTGTGTTGGAGTAACGATAAACCTGCGGGGGCTTTCAATAAATTTTAATGTAACGGTGGGGAATGATTGTCTGCTTCCCGGATTGTAGAAGGCATCTTTCGCTAAATGAAGACCGTTTACCTGCACATAGGTTTCGCCGGCTCCCGGGAAGTTGGGTTTTATAATTGTGTAAAGAAGGATGAATATCACCAGGGCCCCTGCTGCTCCCAGTTTAGATTCTACATCCATGTTGGTTAAAAATGTGCGTTATTAAAAAAATGAGCATGTTACCTCTGCGCTGCAAGATTCCGGAACGGAAAGCCACCGAGGTAAAACTTCATCCACTGCAGCCTCCCTGGTAATACGTAATACGAATGATTCCATATTACTGCAGTTTTTTCCGCATCTGGTAATCGTTCATAAAGTAGCCATTGCCAATGTCTATATCCTCGGTGTTGATAACCTCATAACCCTGGCTTTTGTAAAAGTCAACCGCTTTATTCTGACGGTTTACGTTCAGCCATAGTTCTTTTGCGCCGTATCCTTTTACAATATCCTCCATGCTTTTTAGCTGGAATTTACCGATGCCTTTTCCATGCAGTTTTTGGGAGAGGTAGATCTTGTGGAGTTTCCAGGAGCCTGGCTCTTTTTGTTCTATGGCCGTATAGCCCATATCTGTTCCGTCATGGCGGAGGATATAGAATTCGACGCCCCGCTCCATTTCTTTTTCCAGTACAGCAGGGGCATACATCATTTGAAGCATGTATTCCATTTGCACATTGCTAAGGATCTGTTCAAAGGCTCTGGGCCAGATCTCCAGTGCCAGCTGATGAATGATGATCAGCTCTGCTTTTGTGGCTTTTCTAACGGTAGTTGTTTCCTGTTGCATCATTGTTCAAAGATAGGAGTGAAATGCGGATTGCGGTGTTGTGTAATGAAGCTATTGTTTCCCGCGGCGATGCGGCGGAGCGGTGAACGCGGCGGTGGTGGTTGGTCTTTCTTTGCAGTGGGGTATTAAACGGGGGGAACGCGGCGGTTTCGCAAGGTTCGCGAAGATGTTCGGCGGTGGATTTTTCCATTGCGATCGTTGCGGAATCATTGCGCCCATTGCGGTTGTATTTTCAGTTTCTTTCCCGCAGCGATGCGGCGGAGCGGTGAACGCGGCGGTGGTGTTGGTGCATCTTTGCGGTTAGGTATTAAACGCGGGGAACGCGAAGGTTTTGCAAGGTTCGCGAAGGTGGTTTAATCCCTGTTTTTTCGCTGCGCTCGTTGCGGATTCGTTGCGACCATTGCGGTTACATTTTCAGTTCGTTTCTCGCAGCGATGCGGCGGAGTGGTGAACGCGGCGGTTTCGCAAGGTTCGCGAAGGTGGTTTAGTCCTTGTTTTTCGTTGCGCTCGTTGCGGATACGTTGCGACCATTGCGGTTACATTTTCAGCTCTCGTTTCTCGCAGCGATGCGG